>NZ_CP180578.1:4290000-7067173 GCF_056847745.1 Anabaena sp. TISTR 8404 | reverse complement strand
ATTGACGGGTGTCATTTCCCCTTACGTTTTGGAGCTTGCCAACAAGGGGAACTTTACGGTAAACGTTGGGCTTCTGGTTCTCAAAAAGTTAAAGGCGGATTTGGACTACTAGCTAAGGTGAATAACGGTAGAGAACCTACAGGTAGACTAGTTTACGGTTCTGCTTTTAAGGTGGTTTTAACAGGAGTCAATGAATCAAAAGGTACAGCAGATTTCGGTTTATTTTTTAGGATTTGTGCGAATGTTCCATTTGTAGGCAAAACCTGTACCCCTTACTTCATCGGCCCTATACCCTGGATACCTGTGAAGGAAAATGAGCTAGTGATTGTGGGGACACAGTAATGGTTACTGTTAAAACCCAGACACAACAAGATATTAGCAGCCAGATTATTCCCAGCAATTTAAAAACTGCTTTCTATTCCCCGATGGGTTTAGCACTGCTTGTATCTATTGGCGCTTTAGTATTAGCTAAATCTTTAGAAGGCAGAGGTGGATCTAGTAAACTAGCACGGGCAAGGTGGGCAGGTACTAGAGAAAAAACAGCAGCCCGTAAACTGGCTTGCCAGCAGATTACTAAACGCAGACATAACAGAGTAGCTCTGTATATTGGTACACCCGAAGGTACTAATTTTCAAGTTGTTGGTAATAAACGCATTACTAATATTCCAGAAGATAAAAGCAGGCTCTACCTGCCAGATGTTCAACGTGGTGTTTTTGTATGTGGCGGAGGAGGTTCAGGTAAAACTTTCACTATCATTAATCCCCTGTTGCGCTCTGCCATTGACCAGGGGCTGCCGATCATCCTCTACGACTACAAATATGCTCATCAGGAGTCAGCAACAGCAGAGGCCAAAGGACAAGCACCTAAGCTGGCAGGGTATGCAATAGAGCGTGGTTATGAAGTAACAATCCTGTCGCCTGGTTTTCCTGAGTCAGGCGTAGCGAATCCGCTTGATTTTCTCCGCAGTCCGACTGATGCAGAAATGGCTCGTCAGTTAGCGATCGTCCTGAACCGGAATTTTAAGTTAACAAGTGGGGACTCCTCAGATAGCGGGTTTTTTGCTAATGCTGGCGACCAACTGGCACAAGCTATTTTTATGCTGGCACGGGGTACTTGTTTTCCTGACATTATGATGTGCCACCAAATTCTCAGTCTGCCCAGGTTGATTGACCGTATCCAGCAAGCTGACTTAAATCCTTGGGTGAAAGTTGCCTTTGACCAATTCTTATCTGTAGCTGGCAGCCCTGAAACTGCTTCCAGCATTATTGGTACAACCAGCGGGTTGTTCACTCGCTTCATGACTCCATCAACCCTGTCTGCGTTCTGTGGAACAACCAATATTCCTTTGGACTTGAAGGGGCGGAAGATGGTTATCTTTGGTATGGACAAAGAAAAACGAGATGTTATAGCCCCACTTTTAGTTTCAATTCTGCATCTTTTAGTTAGTAGAAATGTTGCTAAAAAAAGAACTGACCCGTTAGTTTTAGCATTAGATGAATTACCAACTTTGTACCTTCCTGCTCTAGTAGATTGGCTGAATCAAAACCGCGAAGATGGTTTAGTTTCTATCTTGGGTTTACAAAATATTTCGCAGCTTGAAAAAGCATATTCAGCAGAAATTACTAACGCTATTTTTGGTGGTTGTGCCACCAAAGTATTCTTTAATCCTCAAGATGATGTCGCTGCTAAAAGATTTAGTAATTTCTTAGGAGATGAACAAATTCGCCATAAAGAACGTTCCCGGACTTCTGGTGGGAAAGGAGGAGCAAGTACATCTTTATCTGAACAGAACAGTACTAGAAACTTATTTGAAATTAATCAGTTTAACTCTTTGTCAGAAGGTAGAGCAATAATTATTAGTCCTGGCTTTAGAAAAGGTAGAGAGGTTGCGATACCGCTTTTAGAACATACCTCTATCCCCCAAACTGATAAAGATTCTGAAATAGCTAGTGTGGAAAATTGGTACAAACTACAACAACAATTTATTGCTAAATCAACTTTGAGAGAGCCATCTGGTGAGGAGTTAGAAATTAGAAGATTAGAGGCAGAAAAATTACTACCTCTAGTAGAAGAAAAAGCGGAAGCAGAAGGTATTTTGCAAAATGAAGTTTAGGAGTAAATTGATGAATAATTTTTCTGAGTATGAGTTAAATCTTTTAGCTAAACTACCACTAGATATTGCTTTACTAGCTGGTAAATATCGAATTGATATCATTAACGCGGCTGAATTTTGGGATGAACCGCCATTTCCTGAAAACTATTTACCGGAAATGATTGAAATTTATTACGGCAATACTCCAAGTCCTCATGTGTTTGTTTTGAATGGAAAACTAGAGGACTATAGGCTTGATGAATTAGATATTAATACAAATTCTATTGCCGTGCAGATTGATGATCAATGGGCTTATATCCAAGTAGAAGGACAAGAAATTCTCAATCGGTTAGGTGGTGTAGTGTTACCAGATTTAGTAATTAACCCCTCTGCGTTGTTAAATTCTGTTTTAAAGGTAGAAAGTCATGGATGAAATTAAATCTGAGGGTAAGCAGATACAGCAAGATTATCTAGAAATTCTCAACGATATCTTGCAAAAAGTTCTAGAAAAAGGACAGTTTCAAGGAGCAGATGTCAACAAAGACATATCCATTTTTGTAGGACGAGAACTTCAGTATAAAGGTAATCCTAAAGGAGAAGTGTCTGTAAATCTGGTAAATTCAGATTTAGTAGCACAGTTGAAAAAAGCTATTAATTCTCCTCAAGATTTGAAAGGTTCTGTCCGAATTATGATTGGTAAGGACAAAGCTTTTCATGTCAAAGATGGGAAGATTTTAACAGATAAGCTAGGACTATCTACTAAGACTGTTCAACACTTAAATACTAGCAAAGCTGAAAATGTTACTCAATCTCATAAAAAATCAGCAGTTAGTCTTGAAGATTTACAGAATAAAGTTGATGCTTTACAGCGTCAGGTTGAATCCCAGCAGAAAGTAATTGATAGTTTTAGTAATCAACAGCAGAAATCTCCAGAAGAAGTTAAAACACTATTGGCTGAATTTAACAAACTCAAATCAGCATTTGATGCACAGCAGGAAACAATCGAGCAGTTACAGAAAGGACTAGAGGCAGTTAATAACCGTCATACTCCTCATGTACAGAATCAATCTTTAAAAGATTGGATGGGTAAACTCGAAAGCAATGTAAAAAAATCTGCTAAAGGTTTGTACGAACAAGTTAAATCTACTTTAACTCCAAAACTGGATGAAATTAAAGCACAAATTCAGTCGGCACTAACCCCAAAAATGGATAAAATCAAGGCTCAACTTGAAAGTCAGATTGAGTCTCTTAAAACTGAAATGCAATCTCAAATCGAAGCAGTGAAGTCTGATTTAAAAACACAAACTGATGTCGTCAAAACTGGGATGAGTGAAGTTAAGGGACTAGTACAAAATGAAATTCAACAGGGTGTAGAACGTCATCAAGCGGCTTTAGGTGCTATCAGTAGCAAAGTTTCAGAAGAAGTAAATACAGTGCATAAGCAAGTAACTCAAGCTGTTGGAGATATACATTCTGCACTGAATCATACTGTTAAACAGAACTATGAGAAGGTAACAAATAGCGTAATGGAGGCTAAAGGCAAAGCTATTGCTAAAAGTGCTGATTCTATGCTACGCCTTTTTGGTCAGATAAATTCTGACGGTTCAATGAGTTATGAAACTAAAAGTTTTCACTTTCATAAGCAAGACAATAATCTTTCCATTACGTCTAAAGATGGTAGACCTGTAATGGTAGAAGGTGATTTAACAACTGCTGCGACCGAAAAAGATGTTGAGTCTCTCAACAAAGTAGAACAGGTTGTTCAGAATTATTTGAAACCAAAAACTCAATCTCATTCACAATCATCAAAACTAAAACGCTAAGTTTATCTCCTAAAACCTCGTCTTGGTTGTGGAGATGGCTGACGGTCAATAGTCAATTTAGCTTTAATTTCTCTTTCTCTTTGTTTTTGTGTTTCTTTAATGGTTTTGAGACGCTCTTGTAATATAGGAGATTGGAGTAAATTATAAATAGTACTCATCTCTAAAGTTTTGTGTTTTTTCTTCCAGGTGTCATGATTATGAACCTGGATTTCCCATTGGCTAATATTTGATTGAAGTTGTTGTTTTTGAGTAAATAATTCTTTGATAGTGCCAATAGTTTCTAATTGCTGATTTAGCAATAATTCATATTTATTACTCAACTTATGAAGTGGAATCAACTCCATTGCTCTGATAGCTTTTTTTTGTTGAGTGTGTTCCATCCATAAACTATCAAGTTGTTGTTGTAACTGGGTAATTTGACATTCAATTGCTTGCTTATCAATTGGAGGCGGTACTTGCGCTACTGGTTCTGAAAAATATTCTTTAACAGCTTGTTCTAAATACAGTAGCTCTTGGTTAGTTAGTTCATCGATTGCTTTGTGAAATGCTGATGGAGTAAGTTGACCTGAAAAACGCTGTTGGAGTCTTTGTTTACGTTCCTGTTCACTCAACTTTTTGGGTGGCGCTGGCGGTGAGTGCCGTTGTTTATTGTTATGGTCTCGCCATGCTTTAAGGGTGAGAGCCTCATAAAACGCTTTTTCGTATGCCAATGGCCCCACTGCCATAATTACATCGTCAACACCTTTATCTGGCCCTGGCAAAGTCACTACACTGACTTTAGCTCCACGTTCTTCAAGTAGTCCACCAGTACGTGAGATAGCAATCTCTATATTTAGTTGAGTTTCTGGCCGAGTCTCGTAATCAAAGCAGAAAGTTATCTCGCGTTCTGGTGTGGCGAAAACAGCTAACTCATCCATGAGCCTAGCTTTGACCTTTTCGCCAAGCGCATCCTTACTGCGATAACCAGCGTAAATTCCAGGCAGTCCAATTGCTGCATGACCTTGGCTTAACAGACTGGCAGCTTTTTTGGCTCCTTCGGTGATCGTAACGGGTAGGTTGTACTTCCAAACACAATACCAAAATCCACTGGCGCGATCGCTTTCGGTTGGTTTTACCCGAAATTTTTCATAGATACGCCCTGCTATATCATCTGGCACATCTAATAAGAAAATGCTCAGTTCAGTTTTGGGTGGATGCTCATATTTTATGGGTTTGCCGGGTTGATCAGCTTTTTCTCTGGGATTATTGGGTTTGTAGCATCCCCACAATGTTCTATCAGGTTTATCCTCTGGTTGTAGGTCAGCAAAGGACTTGGGATTGACACCAGCATCACACCACCAGCCGCCCGATTCAATATGAGTATACTTGCTCATAATTCCTGACGATAACTTACCTGTGTTAGTGCGAGGCAACCCCTCACTATACATCAGATATTCCCAAGCCTCATGCTCCCAATCAAAAGTCTGATGCAGACTTTTGAAGTTAAGGGTGGCAATTTCGGGGTGAATAGCACTACCTTCTACCAATTCTTGCCAGTGAAGAGAATCCAGCCTTTCAGGGGCTTCACCCATATTACCTGGAGTCCAAAATGCTACTGTTGGCTGTGTCTTTTTAGGAACTGGTTTCTTAATAACTGGCTTGGGGATAGGTGGCAAGGGAGTAGGGGTGCAGGGGGGCGGAGGAGAAGAACTGGGCAGAGGGGCAGAGGGGCAAGGGTGCAGAGGGGAAGACTCAGTGTAAGATTGCTCCTCTACTCCCCCGCTCCTCCGCTCCCTTGCCTCTACTCCTCCCTGCTGAGTAGTAGTTGTTTTAGCTACAATCGCATCAGCTATTTCCTTCTCTTGCTCTAACTGGCGTTGCTTCGTTAATTCCTTCTGCCGCAGCAGCGCCAGTGCATTTTCCTTAGCCCTACTATGTTGCGCCCAATTTAGTAGTTGGGATTTATCCTCTGTATAAAGTTTAAGAGAATACTTAGCACGGCTGACGGCAACATAAAAGCTTTCTTGTCCAATGGTATTGTCAGCAGCAATTAGTACAGAGTCAGCAGTTTTACCTTGGCTGCTATATGTAGTGCTGACGAGCGCATAATCTAGATGTTGTGATTGTTGCAGGTTAATAAATTCAGTTTGACCATTTTCTAAATATTGGATTTGCGCGTTATCACCTGTAATTGCTTTAACTACAAACTCTTGACCGTTGCGCCGTCCCATTTGTCGGTCGTTTTTCGTCCAGCGTAGGCGATCGCCCTCGGCAATTTCAATCTGTTGATGTTGATAAACTGCCTTGTTAAATCCCGTGTCTACCTGAAAATATTGCCCATCCTCTGCTTTGAGAGTTAATTGGTCAGTATCCTTACCTACTACTTCATATAGTTTTCCCTTGGACAGCCCCCGGCGTTTATAACTGCGGATGGGCATAACCAAATCACCCAGTTCAAAGTTGTGAGTGTAACGCTTTTGTACCGAGGTTAAGTCTTTGGCTTGTAGTTGGGTAATGTTTGTTGCATTCCCTAAACTACCCTCGACTTTCATCTGTTGCCGAATCGCTTGGGTGATAGCTAATCGCTCAAAGTTTGTGCCTGCTAGTACCAGGGTTCGCGCCCGTTGTATGGGTGTGGCTGTCATGTATTCACGGGCAATCGTATCAATTTTAAGTTCGGCTGTAACGCTATGAATACAACCGTTTTCATCGAGACGTTCAAAACCTTCTTCAATCCGACCTTCAGCAATTAAGTCTACTGCTAACTTCAACTTTGGCGCACGTTGTCTATGAGATTCATTTAAGTGGCTGGTTTTTATTCCTGCTTGTTGCAAAGACTTAAAGGGGTTGCCTGCTTCTACAGCTGATAACTGCTTTGTATCTCCAACTAACAAAACTCTGGCTTGCTCAAGAGTAGCTCGTTCTAAAAGAGCAAGGGCATCTTTAGCACTAAGTAACCCTGCTTCATCCACAACCCAAATTTGATTCGGTTCAATTTCCGGTGACGATTCAGAGACTAGTAATCTAGCAACAGTCTCGGCCTGTATATCTAATTCTTGTCCTAAAACTTTGGCAGCCATCGAACTAGGAGCAAAACCTTTGATGGTATAGCCAGAATCGGCGGCGATCGCTTTTAATTCTTTGAGGGCGAAAGTTTTACCAGCACCAGCTACCCCCTGCCATGCCATAAACTGGTCTGTTGTCGTCGCCGCAGCTTCTACTGCGCGACGTTGATCGGTGTTTAAAGCAGTTTTGCCCAAATGGTGTTCAACTACTTCTCGTTGAGCGAGTGGGCTGACCTTGCCCTGTCCAGACTGCATGAGTTTAATCGTTGCCAGTTCCCGGTTGACTGCGGCCAAGGTTGTAAAATCACGGGTTTCTTGAGACAGGCTGAGTAATTCGGGGTTAGCTTTAACTAAAGGTTCAATAGCTCTAACATCTGTGGCTAGTCCTTGGTTGAGGATGAACTTTTCCAAATCCTCCTGGGTAAAAGCTACGTTCCTTTCGGAACAGTGGGCGATCGCATCTTCTAAATTCTCATAGCTGACTAACCTTGGTTGTAGTTCTGGTTGTGCTTCTAGAGGCTGTACAAACTCAATTCTCAGTGCCGCAGCTTCTTCTCTCCATCTAGCTTTCAGTTCACTCGGATTAATCTTTTGCTTCAAGTTGCGAGTGGCAGTCCAAGCTGCTTCTCGCTCTGCCCATGTTGAATTTTCACCTGCGGCATCTAATATTTGCTGTCTGCGTTTGGAGAATTCTTGTAAGTTCTCTTTACGAAAACCTTTAATTTCAAATTGGCCGTGTTTTCTCGCTTCGACCTCATAACCTAATTTCTGTACCTCTACTGCTAGATAGTTCTGATACACCATACCCAGAAATTTCTTATTTTTAAAAATTTCATCATTGAAAAGACTGTACCAAGAACCATTTTCTAGCTGCGTCATGTTCATGACTAGGGCATGAGTATGTAGATGTGGGTCGAGTTCTCTGGTTTCAATATGGTCAAACTCTGCTACTACTAAATTGTCAGTCCTGATAAGTTGCTGTCCCTTGCCAGTTGTAGCTCTGGTGTAGCTGTAGCGTTCTTCTATCAGCGACAGGGTTTTTTGTACCGCCAATGTATGCGCGGTAATTAATCTTTCATCTCCACCCACCAATGCTTGCAGGCTGACGCTTTTTGGTGCGGAGAAGGTAAAGTCAGTTGCTGACCGACGCTGTGATGAATCTAACTTTCTGGCACTCAGTTGTTGGCTGCCATCAGGAGATCGCCCGTTAACAATATTAGTAAAAGTTTCTTGATGCTCAACTGCTCCTGACAACCCTAATTTTTTTGCACCTTTACCAGACCAACGTGAACTACCTTCCTGGTAGTAACCTTCCATGAAATAATGTACAGCTTGCTTTAGTTGGGTATTTTTTCCTGTCAGCATTGTTGTACATTCCTGGGTGAGAATTCGAGTTTCAGACCTTGGAATAACTGAGGTACTTGACTGGGGTCGCTGACTAAAAATTCAAGTTTTATTTCTGCATAATTGTTGAGTTCGCTTATGACATTTTTAAAGTGGCACTCATCAATACACCAAACTTTGAATGAAGCATAATGATTTGGCTTTATCTCATAAAAAAAACGTTCGTTCTCTGGTAACTTTCTAAAGACTTCTACTGCTTGGGCATAATATTTACAAAAGTTAAAGCCTACCCAATTGACTTTTTTGAAACAGCTTACACGAATGACTACACTAGCAGAATCTTTGAGTGGAGAAGGTAGAAAACTACTCCAGTAAGAGCTACTTTTCCAAAAACACATCGCCATCATCTGATGTGCTTCTGCCTTGAGTACCTTAAAAGTTACTTTATGTAGTGCTGAGTAATTCAAAACTTAATATTCATTTACAAAATTTGTTCTTCCCTTCCAAATTTTAAATTAAACCGGATTTTTTAGGCAAAACTTTTTTGCGTACTGTGCGAAAATTTTTGGCAGGGAGTCCAGAGGGAGAAATCCCTTTGGTAAATTGGATATTTCAAGACAGAATCCTTGTAAATACCTTACATCTGCCTTATAAATACCTTAGTAATGCCATTGATTTACCTTATTTTTTCCTGATTAGTGAAAATTTTCCAAAATTTATATATTTTGCATGAATTCGATGAAACAATTCCTTGGATTTGCCATTGAAATGCCATTCATTTACCATTGATATTCCTTATATTTACCTTTTTGTAAAATTCCTTAATTTTGCCTTTTTTTTGGCAGTTTGTTGTTTAATAAATAAAGGATTTCAGCCAAGCAAATAGCGATGGCAGATTTAACAATTGCATTTGACCCAGGTTCATCCCTGAGCAAGATTTTCTACACTCTCAAATCTTTCCACCCGGAACTACTACTGATGGAACCAGAAGTTGCCCAAGTTCCTGTTGCTAGTCTTTTAGCTTATGAGTCAAGCTGTATTGGTAGTCCGGCTCCTGAAAATTCTGCTTGGGTTGAGTACAAAGGACAATATCGGGCTGTTGGGTTCCTCGCCCAAGACCGATTTTACGCAGATTTAAAACTTTCTGAACCGAAGTTTGAACTCGCCCTTTATAAGACTTTGGCTCTTGTGGGCGCTCTTGTACAAAAGAAATCTCTACCTAATGGTGCAGTCATCAATCTAGGTGTGCTGCTGCCTTATGGTGAGTACGAAGACCGCAAATTATTTGAACAATTAGTGACTGAAGCTCTGGCTGGTTTTCGTTTTCGCGGTGTGGAACATTCGTTTGAGTTAAAAAGTTTTCTTTGCCGTCCAGAAGGTTTTGGTTTAATTTCACGAGGTCGCGCTCCTGGTTCTAGCCTCAAGGAGTGCAAAATTGCGGTAGTAATGATTGGTTATCGCAATATTTCTGTACTGATTATGGACAGAGGTATGATTTCTCAAGGTATTACTGAAGATTTAGGATTTAACAAGTTAGTCGGCTGTGTGCAACGTTTAGTGTCTGGACAAAAGCCCCTGAAGTTGGCAGCAGCTATTTCTAAGGCTGGTTCTAAAATTAGCACTAAGGCTTTAGCTCACTTGGTGCGCGTTCAAGACCCTGGTTTACGAGATACAGAACTTTCTCAAATTAGGTCAGCAGTAGCGACTGCACGCGAGGAATATTGGATTAGTCTTGCCAGTTGGTTACGTAGTCGCATCCCTTCTGATGTGGACGAAATTATATTTGCAGGTGGTACTGCTCATTATTTATCTCGTGAGTTAAATAGTCTGTTTCCTCATGTCCAGAAAGTTTGGTGTAACGAGCTAGAAGCACAAATTAACCGTAACTTTGTAGCTGATGTTTCCCGTAATGGATTGGAATTTCGACTTACCGATAATTACGGACTCTTTTATTACCTGTGTGGAAGTGCTGAAAGGATGACGACTCATGCCTAAACAAGTCGATTTTCGCTTTCAAATTAGTGAGCATTCTCCCTATGCCACACTGATTAAATATCTCAGTCCTAAGAATAAGTTGCTTGAGTTTCCGCGCCACAATATGATTACCTGGGCGCTGGCTGCTTTTTGGCATCCTTTAGCTTGTAAGTGGTCTGGGGGATTCAGTGATGCTGACTTGAAGCTGAAAGCCAGAACTGCTATCTATCAACTGCAACAACAAATTATTTATTTAACCCATGTTTTTGGTTTGGAAAATGAGTTAGGAAATCAGGGGATACTGAATAATCCTTTCCATTATGATGCTGACCTTGATCCAAATTTCGATGCTTCTACACCAAAATCTCTACCTACTCACACTAAAAGTGATGGTGAGCAAGATTTGAGATCACTAATGAGCTTTGAAAATGACGAGCTACTAGAAGAAGCATTCAAGTAGGAGTTAACAATCATGCCATACACTAAAGAATCTCTGCAAAATCTTTATTCCCTGTCTGTAGAAGATGTGAATGCAACTCTCAGTGCCTGTGGGCTGTCTACAGATTTTGATGAGTATGCCGATGAAGATATCCAATCTGGTTTTGATACTGTCCGTCAATACTTTACTTCTGAGCGTGTCACAAACTATCAAGAAGCTACAAATCTATTTCAACAAGAATTAGAAGTTATGGAGCAATCAGAGACTAGCCCAAAACCTAAAGGAAAAAAATTTAAACTTGGGAAGAATGAAGTCACTGCTGAACCTTTAGATATCTCTGCATTGTTATCTACAGCTAAAGAGCGAGTTGGTATTAAAATAACGCTGGGTGAATCTCTCTCTATTTTGCAAGCTTGTGGACTTCAAGACCAAGATGAATATAACAAAGCCCAGTGCGATCGCTTCCTTGAAGCTTGTAATTTAATCAAAAATCAAGATAAATCTTTAGACGAAGTTGCACAACATTTTGGGATAAGTAACTCAGCATCAGATGTAGATACAGATAAACTTCTTGATGAACTTGGGGAAACTACGGCTTTACTCGGTGAGGAGGAACGGCAGTTAATTCAAGAAATGGTGCGACAGAAGGCCAAAGGTGATATGTCTGGCCTACCTAAACTGTATCTACAGGCTTTGTTAGACGAAATGCGATCGCCCCAATTTCAACAGGAATGGCAGGAGTTACGAAATGCGTTTAAGGCTAAGGTCATGGGAAAAAAGCCGACTTCCCCAATATTCCAGCCGCAGCCGCCTTTAATGAGCTTGCCGCCGACATCGGAGAATGGGTTAACATCCGAATAGATGAAGAAAAGCGCACTATTGAGGTCAAGGCACACAAAATTATTGAGGAAAAAGCCAAAATTCGCGCTACTCAAATAGCTTTAGATAAGCTCAATGAATCTAAGCAGTGGATTGAAATTGAACAGAAACAAGCACAACTTAGAAGCCAGCGATCACAACAATTCAAACTGGATTTGATTTACTTTGCACGCTGGATTGGCTCAGGGTGGAAAGGTTGGTTATTTTATTTGGGGTCGTTTGGAATTTACATATCTTTGGGTTTTGCTTTGGGTGTTAACTTTCCTTCTGTGATTGCCTGTCATAACACTAAAAGTTACTGCTATCTTTTGCGATTGGATAAAACAAAAGTGGTTATTCCTAGTGATTACATCCAACAGCCATCTCAAAATCACTTCAAGCGTAAACGCTAATTTGTTGAATAGTTTCCAGGTTAGCCAATTGATAAACATCAATTTGTTAAATGGTTAACTAAAGTACTATTGACAGCTTTTCTTCTTGAAAAAGAAGTTGGAAAATTATGGTTGAGCCATTAAATAAATATGTTCCTTTTCCTGAGAAAAGTTATTTGCATATATTGCAATCTCGTTATGGAAATAGCTTTCAATGGCTAAATGCTGAAGAAAAACTAGCTTTGCTAAAAGCAGTAGTTTTTCAAATAGAAGAAATGAGGATTCAATCTCAAGGAGAAGATGCTGTGATAGAAGGAGAGAAATTTTGTGAATCTATAGCCCATCAAATTCGCATCTCAGTTCCACAATCATCATTATTGGGATTAGCAGCAGCTTTAATTGCTCAATTGAAAGAAGAAATTCGCTAATTTATTCAATCAGGGGTAGTTAACTACTACCCCATCATTTTATTAGTGACGACTAAAAACGTAAACTTTGTGATAACTTTCCTCTACTGAATAGTAAGAATCGATAAACCAATCATGAGCTATTGCTTCTAAATTGAGGTAAAAGCTAGGAATACCCATGTCTTCTAAGCTTTTAATCAATCCTTGTTGTTCGAGTTGGTCATAAACAAAATCTTCTTCGCTTTTAAACTCACCCCAGTAATGTTCTTGAAAATTTTCTACAGTAGCGTCACTACTGTCATATTCATAATAAGCGGCATAGGCTTCACCATACTCTGATAATATTTGAGCAAGTTCTGCTAATTTTTCTATGTCTTCGTATTCGTCAATATGAATACCGTGCCAATTTTGAAAATCATGGATTGCCCATTCTTCACAGGCTTCATAGTGGCAACAGGGCGACCAAGATAGCATCCACTCAATATCATCTTGAATGTCTGAAGCATCTTGTGTACAGTCTATCCACATTCCGTGTAACTTGCCATTGTTATATGCAGATAAACAAGCTACATAAATTTGGGGTGCATCATCATCTTGACATTCACGCTCATGTTTGGGAAATGGAAGCAAGCAGTTAGCACCTTCTTCTATTGGTAAGTCAACGCCAGCTAGATTAATTGCTAACTCTACTGCTCTTTTTTCTTGATAAGGGAAGGTTAAAATATTACCTTCAAGATGATAGTTATAAATCTGTTCAGCAACTAATTGAGCATCTAGTTCTGAGTGAAATATTAGAGTGTTAGAAAACAAATTCATGTGTTAGAATCCTTCTAGTATTGAAACTCAGAAAAAGCACCTTTAGATTGGTAGTCGGGGGTGCTTTTTCTGTTGTTGATGTAAAAGGTTTGGACTTGGCGCTACATCTGAAATTTCACGCTTCGGTTCGGTTCCGTTACCGGGAGTTTTTGTGGCGCTCCGTTCCTATTCCTTACTCTTTTATTATCCCATATATATATGGGCTTTTTCATGATAAATGAGAATTTAACGATTAAAATAACTAATGTATTGCCATATATATACGGGATTTGCTAGGATTGGCTTATCTGAAGAGACTCATTCTTATGGAAAGAAATGATATTGCCACTCGCTTTCAATCAAAAGGAGTAGGAGTGAAATCCGGTGCAAAACCTATCTCTGTACTACTTCCAGAAGACTTAGATACTTATGTCCGAAATAAGCCAAATCGTTCTGAATGGCTGCGGCAGGTTATTGCTGAAGCAGTTGATAAAGAACGTTCTGCCCAATCTCAAGGCCAATAACTTGTTCTGATGGCAATAACCATACAGTACCGCTTTGATGCAGGCGATCGCTATTTGCAGAAGCTTGCAGAAATAAAAGTGGTAAACTTTGTCTATACCGAGGTATATACTGTGTGTAGAAATGCCAGGAACTGAACGCGAATCAATTAACTTCAAACTTCCCAAAAGATTAACTGAGGCACTTCGCAAAGCAGCAAGAGAACGGAAAACCACCGCCACAGATTTGGTTATCCAAGGGCTACACCATATTTTAGGAGACGTACCAGGTACAGAAGAAAGTGTAGAAATTCGCTTGTACAAACTTGAAGAAGAGTTTTTTAGTTTTCAAGAAAGTATCGAGGAAAGTACCAACAATCAGCAAGAAAAAAGATTAGCTAATCTCGAAGGTAAACTCGAAGAACTAGCTCACAAACTTTCACGATTTGAAGGGGCGTTAATACAGATGCAAAATAGTATCAATACATCAAGGTCACGTAACAAATCAAGTGGCTACTCTTATCAGCAAACGAGTGCGCCAGTCAAGCTTAAACCCCACAATGCAGAAGAATTAGCAAAGCGTTTTGGCACTACTGCATCTACCATCGAAGAAAAACGTGCAACATCAAGCCAGAAAGATTTTGAACAGTGGACACAAGACCGCGACTTTACCAAACGTTCTTGGCGGTTTAATGAAAAAGACGGGCTGTTTTACCCAGTTGATTGAGTATTAAATGAGTAAAACACAAGCATTTTCAGGTTTTAACCAGTTAAGTTTCAATTTGTAAAGTAAGTGATCGCTCTCCCTCAATTACTACTCAAATACTACGTTTGTAATGCAAAAAATTTTCCCACTTAGCCTATTTGCTGGTGAGGTTTGGTGTGGTGGTAGAGGGCGATCGCCTTCTCATCAATTAGCATCCATTGGATCTTCCCTGCCAATGCCAAGCGATCGCAGTTTATCTTGTACTGACTTCGCATCCACACCACAGTAATAAAACTGTTTTCGCTTTCTACACAACCGTATAGAATTAGTATAGAAACTATATTCTCTGGTAATTTCTGAGTATAGAAGAAAGTATAGAAGCAGTATAGAAAGTCAACAGTTCGCTCATCTGGAGTAGAAGTTAATGTTATACATTTAGAATAAAGTTCTAAAATTTAAAATAAAGCCCTAACCTGCTTCCCTGCGGACTAAATTGCAAATGAGGTGATTAGCAGCTTCACCACATCTACTTTTGGCCAAATAGACACCTGATTTATGTAACAAACTATCAGCTAGTGTGTGATGTCTGCGACAAGCCGCAAGCGTCTACGCTCTCGTTCCAGCAGCCAAAACTAAGAAATATTTCAAATACTGACACCAATGCCTGAAAAAGCGTTATGATAACGTGTTAGTTTCAAGAGCGGATTTTAGGGCTGTTATAGCAAAAACAGTTACCGCATCAATCTCTTTCCCAGCCAAGCCCATCAGCTACAACCTGTGTAAAAGCTTCAAACAACATCGATAAGTCTGCAATCGGCATCTCAAATGTCGAAAAATCAATGCTGTCAAAAAAATGAATCTTTATCGTAGGTTTTGTCGTATAAAAGATAATGGTTCCTTATTTTGTGTTCATATCAGAAATCTGCTAGAGCTTTTAAGGCAGACTGTTCCGGCCCACTATAAAAATCAATTTGCAACTTATCAATAATTTCTGCGGGAAGTTCGGCAAAGTCCCTCCGGTTTTCTGTGGGGAACATTACCCGTTTTGCGCCTGCATCCATAGCGATACGGAGTTTGTCTCCTAGTCCTTCGACGCGACTAAGGACACCATGAATACTCATTTGTCCTAAAATTACTAATCCCGCAGCTATGGGACGATTTAAAATAGCTGAAATTAAACCTATATAAAATGCTACACCTAAATCATTAGCATCTCTGCCTTGCATTAGGCTCATAACTTGAATGTTTAGTTCGTATGAGGTGATATCTCGGTCTATTCCAACTCGTTTGGCATTAGCTTTTAAATAATCATAAGCCATTCGCGCACTTTCTTTTATACCTTTGCCAGTTGTACCCACGAGGTTGAAGCGACTACCACCAGGGATAGCAGAAATTTGGATTCTATATAAAGAGTAACGGCTTTCATTAGGGTCAAAGCCAACGGTAAATAAATCACCGGGAGATAAGGGACTATCAGGAATGAGTTGTGAAGAACTTAGTTCTTTACAAGTAACAAAGGTTTCTTGTCCAGTTTTTTTGTCAATGTAGGATAAGTTGACTTTAGAGTATTCAATCCCACCCATACGCTTAAGTTGCTCTTTGACGCGACGGCGTAGTTCAATGGCAAAAGTGAGATATTCTTCCATCTCTGTGTAAGTACAATTGCCATCGGGATGAATCAACTTGATTAAACCGGAGGTAGTTCTGACAATCGCTCTGCGATCTCTTTCTTCTACATGGCTACCTAAACTGAAAAAGCGGTCATAGGTATCGGTATAATTACGTTTTCTCAGTTCACTGTGAAAGATTTCCGCGATGTAATCAGCGATAAATCCTAAATGGGCAGTGAAGTAATCTGGCTGCATTTTCGGCATTTCCCAACCAGGAAGATAGGCGTGCCAACGGTCATGGAAAGCCATATCATTACGGATGGATTCTGGTAAAGCATTAAACAGGTGAGAAATCCGGGCTGTGGTTTCTACATCACCATCTAAATTGCCATTGAAGACTATTCCTGCTTCTGCTGACAGAGTTCCTTTATCATCTCCCCGCGAAAATGAACCCTGTTCCATGTAGCCTTTATACATTTGTTTGTTGCTTTCTACTTTGAAGTTAGAACCTGCAACTTCATCAAAAGCTACCATATCAAATCTCAATACTAACCCCGGTTTATCACGGCGATTTTTCCAGCCAAATAAATCGGGTACGCTACCCTGTCCACCGGAAAGTAGGACAACGTAGGGGGAAATTTCTCGATAGACGTAAGATTTACCTGTACCCCTTGGCCCCAACTCAATTAAGTTATAGTTGGTTTCTACCATTGGCACAAGCCGCAGTAAAAATAGTAATTTACGGCGATGTGTCAAGTCCGGGTGGGTGGGTTCATAACCCATTGAACGCAATAGTACGTCTATCCATTGATCACGGGTGAAGTGAGATCGCCCTTCTACATATTCTTCAAAGTTCGCACTAGCAATTTGGATCGGGGCTAGGCGATGGATGACAAAGGGACGAATTAAACCTTCACTGAAGAGAGTATCATCATAAACTAATTCGATATTTGCCCAGACTCCCCCTGTTAAGAGTCTTTCATGTTTGTGAACAATATCTTCGTTGATATGAACTCTATCTAATCCACAGGCCGCTAGACGCGCCCAAAATTTACCGCCTTGGACTTTTTCATCAAAGGTGACGGTAACTAAATCAATTAATTTCAAGGAACCTAAACGCTGAAGACGAGCTTTGATTAATTCTGTTTCATCAGGGCGGACTATACGTTCTGTAATGGCAGTTTTTACCTGTTCTAGTCCGGCTTGGATTTCTGTGTCATTGGTAGTTGAGCAATATTTACCCAATAAATATTCCAGTACATATACGGGAATATTAAACCCAACTTTGAGTTTTTTAACTAAATCCTTACGCACGACACGCCCAGGAAAGGCGATCACTAATTTTCTATCGAGTTCGTCTAGGCTCGACTCCTCTATCATGTTGCTTTCTGTTAGAACCACTCGTCAAGTTCCACTTTCAAGGTTACTTTACTACTATCTAGGATGTCTTCATCATCAGCGTCAATCACCCTAATATCGAGTTTTTCATCAACCTGGGCGTTTGCTCCCTCTATTTTGTCTAATTCTAGCGTTTGGGAAGTTCCACCTGGTTCTAAACGGACTTGGGTTTTGGATCTAAATAGCAGTTTACCAGTGCTGGGATGAAAAACTTTCACTAAAACTTGGCGACTGGTTAAGGTTTCATCTAGGCTACCAGTTAGGGAAAGTTGGCCACCAGCAGGTTCGACTTCTATACGCTGATTTAAGGATGTAATATGAACAACTGGCTTGAGGACAACATCTATTTTCCGGGTTTTATTCGGCCAGTATGCTGTCAAAACGGGGATAATTAATTCTTGCAAAGTTGCGCCCCCGTGGAAAAATCCCAGTCTTCCGTAGGTTTTAAAAGCATTAACGCTTCTAGGAACGTAGCACTCTAAATTACTAGCGGTAACGGATAGTTTTAAAGCCGAGGGATGTTGTAAAGATTCTCCGGCGATCGCTCGGCGGGATTTCCATAATGTTGTACCGTCTGGTTTGGCTAGGTCTTTTTCATCAGGGTCAGGTTCCCAGTGGAAAAAGCCGTGATCTGTTACCATGCAGATGCTATTGTATCCCCCAGAACGCAGCCGTCGAATTAAGTTAGCGTACCTTTCTACAGTGGGGTTAAGTCCAAAAGGTTGGAGAACTTCATCATGATCATCAAAGTCATCGCCAAAGATAAAGACTAATTTGCCTAAGTTTTTACTATTGATACTCTCTGGAGTATCAGTATTTAACACCTCTTCAACTGTTAACAGGCTTTTATCCTTGAGTTTATAGGTTTTCTTCAGCCATTCCCGGCGTTGTTCAGATGTGGATAAGTCTCCTGTAAAATTTGTAGCAGTGACTTGCCAAGAACTACTAGATTTTTCTGATATCTCTACTTTGAGTTGTTCACTAATACCAGGGAGACAAAAGGGCATACCCAAGGCGGTAATTGAAGGGATGGGTGCTTGGGCTGGGGATATGTGGGCGCGGGTGGTCGGTTCACCTTGGTTAATGAGTTCTACTAGACGACATCCTAAGTCATAGCGACAAGCATCTAAGATGAGAACCGCTACAGGTTCTTTTGTACTGGCTTTATTCACAGTATCAGTGATCGCATCTCCAGCAAAAGGTAAGTTTAGGGATGCTAGGGATGAGTGAGATAATAATTCACAGAACGTAACATTAATGCGGTTGAGGTGTTCTTGGTAGGCTTTGCGGAGTTGATAGCGTACACCTGCTAATTCTTGGGGAAGTTTATGATCTTCTTGGAATAAAGCCTCACCTGCTTGGTCTACTAGCCAACCGGAAGTAGTAAACCAGTTCACCGCATCTGTAGGAGTTTGCCAAGTTCTTTCCGCCTGACGTTGTTGATATAACAAATTGGCAATATGACCGAGTTTAACTAATTGTTCCCAAGAAACAGATGATTTAGCCTGTTTTCCCCAAAAAGCCGCAGCATGGTTTTGATAAATATTTAAATTATTTTGTAAATGTTTGGCTAAAGGTTCAAAGCTATCAATAGCAGATAGTCTAGATACTTCTCCTTGAAATAGGGTTGTTTCTGCTGCGGGTGAAGCGAGGGGAAGGGGGATAGAGGTTAAATTTTGCGCCCAAGTTTGTAAATTGGTTTGTTTATCAGCTTTAATGGCTAATTCTTCAAAATAGTCGATGAGGTCTATTTGTTTTTGCCAACGGGATAGGAGATTAAGCGAGAGATTTCTAGCTACTTCATTGGTAATAATTCTTTCATCTACAGGTGGATGATTAGCACAATTAGCAGCAGCTTCGGTGAGAAGGAGGGAAGCCACTGCTTGTATCCGCCATTTTTCTGGGTAATCTGCTTCTGGGGTAGGTAAACCAAAATCTTCGATAATGCGGCGTTTAAATATCGGGAATCGGTTATCAGCTATGAGAGAATCAAAGCTTAAACCAGGGGTGGCTAAGAGTTCTAAAACCCGTTCATCATTAACAAGTGTACCTTTAGCGTTACCAGGGGTGAGTTCTTGCCAATGGCTTTTGGGATAGTCTAACCATTCTTTGGCATGGGCAGCAAGGATGGGTTTAAGTTCGGTTAGGGTTGCTGAGGGAATATCTAAGCCATATTGGGCTAAGGCTTCTGGTAAGGTGAGTTCTTTGACAGCTTCCGCTTGCAGGGCAAATACTTGGAAGTAAGAAATATCCTCACGGCTAACGGGTAGCCAAATGACACGAGGTTGGCGAGGTGTGTTGTAAAATTTGGTTCTTAAAATTAATTCGTGGGTATCATCTGCCCAAAGTTCAAAGGTATGTTCAGCCGCAGCTTGGAGTAATTCTTTCCAGACACGCTGAGGATCACACCACACTAAAAAAGGTGGTTGGCTACTTTTGTGGTTGAGGACTGGTACTATTTCCTGGCGTAACCAGTTACGGAGGCTGTCAGATTGATTCATGACGCTTTATTTTTTAGTTCTTCACCTATAACAACAATCTTTTCTTCTAGTTCTTCGTATGTTTTTACACCTATCACATAGAGAACTTTTGCTGCAAGAATTATATTCATTGGTGGAGTAATTCCAGCATCTAATAGAACAGCAATTGATTGTTGTGCCTGATTCGTTGGAGTAGACCACTCATTATAATGACGAAAATTATTAGCTGTTGCCCATATAAGTCTTGATAGTTTTGCTTCTCTAATATTTTCACCTACATTGAGGCGTTCTTCTTGTTTATTGATTTCTAGTTGAACTCCAAGAGATTGTATCCAGTTATTAAGTACAAGAAATAATGATGCGGCATAGATATCCCTTGAATAAATTTTTACTTGATTTAGTCGCGTCCATTTTTGCCAGTTGTACATAATTTTCATGTCATCCCAATCTGTATCCCATAATGGTGGGCCTGGATAGATATCATTAAAAGGGTCAGTTCCGCTTGCCATTTCTGAGAAAAAATCAGCCGAATTATCAGAAGCTATTGAATTAGTAAATAGTGTACCTAAAGCCTCTCTTTGAAGAAATAATTCGTCTAAAAAGCTTTTTAGTATGTTTTCTTTACTCATATATTTATCTCCACCAACCGAGTTGGGGTAATTTACCTTCACGACACCAACGGCGTTCATCTGCACGCCATTCGCATCTATCACTGATGGCTTTGTCTACGTCTTTCTTAGCTATTACCTCACTAGCTAAAAGTCCGGCTTTTTGTAATGGTGCAATGTTGACTCTAACCCCATCATTTAAGTCGGGTACATAAGCACTTTCTTGGGTGATAAATTCTGCGATGCTTTGGGGTGGCTGTCGTTTTCCGTCAACGCTAGAAATGGCATCATAAAGCCGTTGGGATGCTAACCAAGATTCCCATATAGAAACTTCTGAACATTCATAATCTTCGATTTGTTGGCGAATGTTCTTACCTGTTGTTGTGAATTGTTCTATCTCAGCTTTCAATCCTTTTATTTCTTTTTTCAAGGTTGCTTGTCTGAGTTTAATTTCATCTATGCGTTTATTTTGGGAATTTGTACCCAAGGTATCCCATTCTTGTTGAAGTTTTTTATTTTCTTCTTGGTATTCTTTGATTTTTTCTTTTCGGTGAACTAGCAAAGCTTGATTAAATTCTATCCACCATTTATCACAAGCACGAGATAATGTTTGTTTAAACATTAATTCTGGATTTTTGCAGATTTTTTGGGCTAAGTCTGCGGCGGTGGGATCTGTGGTAAATTCTTTTGTGTCGGGGATTTTTTCACCAACGGAGTTACAAAAATACTCAAGCTGGGTAAATGCTGTTTCTATCCAGTTGGGGAAGTTGGGATGAAGTTGGATTTCTGCTGCGGTTTGTTTCCAAATGGTTAATTTTGGTTTTAGAGTTTCCTCTAATTTTCGCAACCATTGGGCTTTTAAACAAAGGGTAGCGTCTACAATTGCTAATTGGCGAAGTCTGGTTTTTAATGTATGATTATCTTCTGCACAAAAGCCGTTTATAGCTACTTCCTTCAATTTTTGGTCAAAGGCTTTGAGTTCTTCTATGCTATTTTGTAGTTGTAATATTCGCGCTACTTGGTCTGAGGTGCGTTCTTCTGTGATGATTTTTTCTAAAGTATTTAATTCCACTTCATAGCGACTACGCAAGGGGCGAATATATTGAGTACGCAGTTTAGGTAATAAGTCGCCGTCAAGTTGATGATAATAAACTAAGCAAGAAAATGCAGGTAGTTGGGTTTGTTGGATTTTAGCACCTTTTCCTGTTCCACGCAGTGTAGGTATAGATTCTATTTGCCAAGCTATGGGACATTTTTTAAATTGGGATATATGGCGTTTGTAGAATGTACCTGTTAGCCATTTTTCTAAACTTATACCAACTATTTCTGCAAATTCTCTTTCAATACCTGTGACACTACCGCCTGCAAATTCGATGATTATTCTGTCGCGTATTCTCTCAATGAGGAGAGTTTCGTTTGTACCGATGGTTAGGGGAATAATACCATTTTTATCTGTCCATTCTGGAACATCTTCACCTGCTTCTATTTGTTTTGGCCAGCGATGTCCTAAAAGTCTTAAAATTATATAAGTGAATAAATCCTCATAAAAATTTATTTGTAAATGTTTCTTAACTTCATGGCTGTTTTCAATTAATATTTTTTCAAAATTAGTCTCATAAGGTAATTGGAAAGTAATACTTGTTTCTGAAATTTCAAATAAATTTAAAACAAGTTTATATATCTCGTTTCTTAAATTAATGAATTCTTGTTCTTTTTCAAGAACTGCCTGAAAATGCAAAACTTCTTGAAATGAATATTCTAGTAAATTTGAACTCGTTAGCTCTCTTTTGGTATTTAATAAAACTTCTGCTTTTTGAATAATTAATGATATTAAAGTTTTATTATTAACTGGAATTGGAACTGATAAAACATTAGATGATTGTAAATTAATGGAATCATTTAATGCTTTAATAATATAACTACCTATAGGAGAATTAAGAATTGCTATAACCAATAAAAGATTCTCATGCGTTCCTACTAATGCTGCACCTCCCACATCATAGGTACACAAAGATGGTGTAATTCTGCCACAAAACTGCCTTCCCATACTATTATATGTTAAAGCTTCTCTACAGGTAAAATCGGAATCAGTAACCCGGCAATCAGGGTTTGTTCTATAATAATTAATATAAAAATTGTTCCATTTTATAATATTAATATTATTGCCATAATATGTTGTGTAATCTCCTCCTTTTTGATAAATTAGCCAGTTATAATCATTCCCTATAGGGGATTGTGTTTCCCAGATGTAACGTACAAATCTTTCATTGTCACCTGTTTTTGTTCTGTTAGCAAGAGTACATAAATCAGCTACCCTTGTTCCTTCAAATAAATGAATAAATTCAGAAGGTATCCAATAAGCTATAACCGAATCTGGTAAATTAATAAATTCAGATTGTTGGTTAAAGTAAATTCCTATTTGTTGTGCGTTTTCAATATTAAATTGATCTGATTCGATAGAGTGATTATTATCTATACCATTATTAATGCTTTGAATAGTATTTAATAAAAGTCTAGCTTGTTCTTCTGCTAAACTAGGAAAAGGAATACGGATAGCACAATTAGTATTCTTAGGTTTATTAAGTTTAGAAAATATAAACATAATCGCGTTTCCTGGGGGATCTGCCTCTGAAAAAGCGTGTCTACCAAGTTGTATAATTAGAGAAAGATTGGTATTTTTAAGAATTAAGCAACGAAGTTCTAGAAAAGATGATAAGAATAGCCATGAATGTAATGTAATCATGGCAGCATAACCAGTATCACATAGAAAATCCTTGCAGCGCAAAATAAAAGCTGAATATAAATCTTCGTTTCCTGAAGGATATTGTTCTAAAAGATATTTCTTAATCATCTCCCCCATATTTTTAGAACCCATATAAGGGGGATTTGCTGCTACAATATCATAATGCTTTGCAAATAAATCAAATAAGGCTAAACCCTTCCCTGCTGACTGACTAAAAAAGGCTTGAGATGAATCCGCCGCTTCCGCTTCTGCGTTAAAATGATTTCTCAAGTTACTAATAACATTTTCTTGCCATATTTCATAATCTATTTGTGTAGAGGATGTTAGTTTTCCATTGGCTTCAATAAGAGGAGTCGAACTTAGTTTATATTTGAGTTCCTTTTCTACAGGTTCTTCAATTTGTAATAAAGAACCCAATTGATGTACATTCTCCAACCCTTCAAAGATTATTTCTAAAGCTGGTCTAAGTTCTTTATCTGTTGGGTAAAGTTCTAAGAAGTTTTCTAAATGCTTCTTCCCTTTTGGTAAACGAATATTAGTGGCAATTAAATGATCACGAAATTCATTTATATAACTCGGATCTAAATTTGGGGCTTTTTCCTTCGCTTTCATCCATAGCGCCGCCGTCGCAATTTGTACCGCCCGTTCATCAATATCAATTCCATATAAATTATGATTGAGAATAGCTGCACAAATATCTTCCGGTTCTGTTAATCTTCCCTCAGCTTCATACATGAGATAAAATAAATCAAAAGCCTCTAATAAAAAATGTCCAGAACCTACAGCTGGATCAAGAAATTTCACTTCTAAAATTGATTTATATTCAACTTCTCCCCTATCAGCATCCTTTACATAATATGGCCAATCATCACATAAATTTGACTGAGGATTCATCCCCATCCATAAAGCACCTAAAGAATTTTGCACCAAGAACTTCACCATGTAAGGCTCGGTGTACAATTGGGTAGCGGGAACAATATCAGCCCCTTCAATTTTCGCGCCTTTTTTAGTGCGGACTTTCTCAAAAACTCGGTCTTTTTCTTCCGTATTCCAATACTGATAAGCCCAGCCCAAAGCATCCGCAGCTTCAAAAACCTCATCTGTGGCTTGCTGGTTTCCCACATTTTCCCGTCCTGACAGCAAAGCAATACATCTTTTCAACGCAGATATAGAAGGTCTAAGGGCGACTGCTGGGGCTTTAGGATTAAATAATTGGGGTAACTCTTGGCTTCTTTCCGCAAATTCTGCACTCAAAACCGCAAACAGTCCATCATCTTCACCTGTACACAGTTCCGGTTGACGACGCGCTAAACGGCTATGTACCAGGGAACGGTCACCATAAGCTTCTTTTTGTAAGATAACTTCGTCAATAATTCCCCGTGCTTCCATACAACGCAGGCTAAAGAGACGGTTAGCCCAAGTATAAGCACTTTCCCGCACAAATTCCGCTACTGCTTCCTCACGGGTAATACCTGCTTCATCCCGAAAAGCAATATAAGCATCAATGACTTGACGGGCGATTTTATCCTCATCTGATAAATATGATAACTCTGCCAGGGGTTTGGGAGAGCGATCCCGCCAAATGCCAATTTCATTTAACCTGCGTTCTAAATCCCCTGGTTGAAATTTCCCCTGCGAATCATAAGTACCCTCTAGTATATGGCGGAGTTCTAATGAGAGCGATCGCAAAATTTTCTTTAAACTAGCTTCCATTAGCCTAACTCCACCTCATTACCGTTTTCTAGTGCCTGCTTAATTTCTCTATCCAACTGTTCCCGAATCTGATGCCATTGCTCTAGGTTTTGGATGCGAGTTTTTTGAGCGATCGCACTGACGCGAATGTGCTTCACTGATGAATTGACTTTATAACCATTATCATCTTGATTTTCTCCTACTACTGGAGGATGACGACGGCTTTCTTCTTGCTGAATGGCTGCGTCTAACTCTCGAATTAATTTTCGCGCTTGTTCTGGTAATCCTGCAATGTGGGAAGGTAATGTAATTCCATCCAAGGCAGCCACAAATTGATTTAAGTCTTTTACCAGCGACTCTTGTAGTTCCTCAGTAGGTAAACCATGTTCAGTTAATTTTTGTGGTAATTCCTCTATTGTGGTGACAGCTAAATTCCGCGCTTCCTCTCGCCAATCATTGATAATTTTCTGTAAATTCAAGTTAGCAGTTTGCTGAGAATTTTGTAAATCTTGCCAAACTTGTTTATCTGTAAATGCGGCTTGAGTTTTGGCTGTTTTCCAATCCTTTAAGAAAGTAGTACAATCACTATTTTGAGGCAGACGATATTCAATAACATCGACAGTAGAGGCGAAATCACGCATTTCTGTAAATGCTTTATCCCATTTTTGAACAAACTGACAAACACTACGAATCCCTTCTACATAACCTTGTAATTGTTGACTACAGCCATGAATTTTATTGACTCGGTGCATGGGATTAGTTAGGGAAACAATTTTATTAAATACCTCTTTACCTTCAATGAAAGTATTAGGTAAGGGTAAATTTGCAGGTGTCGCCCATAATTCTGCTTTTTCTGCTTTTTCTAATAGTTCATTCCCAAACTTCTCCATTGCCTCAGAAATAGCAGAGGGAGTTTCATCTATTTTACGATTTCCTGTTAATTTAATGAGAGTTTGGCGAACTTCACTTAAAACATCTAAATCAGGTTCAGTTTCTTCTAAAACTAATTCAACTTTATCAAATTCTCGACTTACCCTTAAAGCTGACTGTAATTCTGCATCAACTGGATTAGTATAAGGTTTTTTATTAATTAATACCTTTAACACAGATGCTCTCACCAAAGCAGCTACACCAACTCGAATTACGCCTGCATCCCAACCATAGGGAGGCTGAACAAATTCATTCAATAAATCTTTACCTAATGTCCGTTCGCGTCTACTTTGTCGAGTTGACAAAAATATCCGGATAGCATCTAGAAGAGGACATTGTAAATCCAATTGTCCAGATTTATCAAACAGCTTTAATTCTTGTACCTCGGTGGATAAAGTTTTTTCACCATTGAGAACGCTTAATATTGCTTTTTGTTCATTAGTAATTTTGACAGGTACTTTCTCATATTTGGGGTAAAGGGTGGGGAAGAAAGTCGCAATTTCTCCACGTACAGCCTCACCTGATGTTTGTCCTGCTTTGACCGTAATAGTACGTGCTGAACCTCGGAAGATGACAGCAGCTTGCTTGAGTCCTTTTTGAATTTCCGCTTTTAGACTGCGATGTAATTTATTTAAATCGTTTGATTCTCGTTCACTAGCCAGTTTCCGCGCTTCATCCGATTGATGAGGATCTCCTTTCCATCGGTCTATTACCCGTTGCATGGCAAGGTAATATTTTAATTGTTGATCAAATCCTGGGATGCGATCGCACAAAACAAAGATGGTCTTTTGTTCACTTTGGTCTAAACTGGTATTCTCTAACTCTGATAACTTATTGTTTATGGCTGCTAAAGGTGAAAACACCTTCACCTCAACAAATCCATCCTTAGTCACCAAGTTATCATCTAAGTAAATTTTAGTTTGAAACTCTACCCCCTTAAACGGAATATTGCTAAATCCCAAAACATCGGAACTAGCAAACTTAGTCATTCCTGCTTCTAAATCTTGCCATCTTAAAATTGCTACCTCTTCAGTAACTTCCTGTTCAAAGGTGCGCTTTTCACCCGTAAGAAATTCATAATTATCACCAATTTTTGCGACTATTGTCGCTTTAATTAATTTGTCTAACTCCGGTTTAATTTTGTTAATTATACTTGTCAAATCATCGGTAGTGTGTTCCACCAATAACCGCGCTAAATTATCTATTGTTTTGGGAATGTACTTAATTTGCCCAATCAAATACAAAACTTCAACAACGCGCTGAGTTAATAAAGTTGCACCAGGAACAACTTGCGTTATTGCCTTAATTTCGTCTCGGTGGTCTGGATTAACTTCGTTCTTAGCTAAATTATTGTAAACTTCGTCAAGGGAAACGATTTCACCAACATGACCATTAAGATAATCTCTTCTAGCGTTACCTGCTAAAATCTCTTGAACAATACCTAATAAAGTCCGAGTTGAACCAGATAACTGTTCTGCCCTACCCCCAGCACTTCGCAGGCTTTTCACTATTTCGGGAATTAAATGAATTTGATAAGGTAAGAACGGATAAAAGGTAGTAAATTTGTCTTCGCTACATTCTGGTAATCTTTGGTTCGTTTTTTGTAATTCCCCTAAATCCCGCAACACTCCAGAATTATCATTATAAGCAGATTTAACTTCCGTTGTTCCCGCTAATGTCTTCTTAAAAATTCGGTCTTCCAGTACCAACCCAATATTTTCTGTAGTTAAACTAAACTTAAAGCGAAATCGCCCTTCAACCCTTTTCATATCTGCTTTCAGGGCGCGAGCATTATCATATACTGCTCCCATATCTTCATGGGTAGTAACAATAGTCCAAATTTTTCCCTGTCCTTTAGAAGCAGCTTCTTCTACAAACGCTTGCAGCAGTGACAACCGCCCTGCATCATCTTCTATCCATTGTCCAGATTCATCTAATACTAATAAAAGACGGCAGGGTTTACCTAGAGATTTTTCTTGAGTTTCTAAATCATCCAATAAAATACGAACTAAAAACTGGGCATTATATAAATCACCCTGTTCAGAACTATTTAATGCTTGTTCTACTTCTTGTGGAGAGGAAAAAAATTCTGGTGCTACTTCACACGCTGCTTGATATAGATATCTAGAATAAAAACTAAGGTTTTTTTGTATGTCTCCCCAAGGCTTCTTTGCTAGTCGCTCAATCGTGTTATGTAGCTGGGCTAATTTACCCTGTTTATCTAGTTCAGCTTCAATTACACGAGCATAAACTAAATTATTGCTATAACCTTTACTTAGGTAATATTGAGATAAAAGTAATTTAACGAGTGGTGTGCTTTTATCATCAGCTAAACCATTAATATTAAATGCCAAAACTGATGTATGACAATTATTTAACCTACTCAAACTACGAATAATAGAATCACGATGTGTTGAGTCTATAGAAATACGATTTTCAAATCGTTTTGCCGCAGTAATACCGTCAAGTGTGCGATTTTCAATTAAAAGAGCAGCAATTTTTGCTAAATGTGACTTACCAGAACCAAAATACCCAGATATCCAAACTCCAATTTCTGTAGTGGACAAGCGAAGTGTATCAGTGTAATGTTCAAGCAAATCATCCAGATATTTTTCAATAGTCGGGGTAACAACGTAATTTTGAATCTCTGCCGCTAATTTTGTTTCGTCTTGTATTTCTCCAACCTTGATAACGGGTTCTATTCTTTCTTCTATTTTAGTTTTAAATATTTCTTTAATCTGCATACAATTACTGACCACCCTGGCTTATATAAAAACCCTAAATCATTTGTGATAAAATGTTTTACTTTTTGTCTCTTACGTGCCTCTACTAATCAGATCACAACTCAAAGAGGAACGCTAAAGTATGTCACCCCGATACATTAATTCTTCCCTTTTATTCACAAAAGAATATACACGCCGTTGTGTAAGTGTACCAGGAATAAAAAATATGACTGGGCAATTTACACTAAACTGTTGGTTTTCCCACATTTTTTGCATTAAAGCGCGAGGGCTAGTGACTGGGTAAAGGGCAGCGAGGTATTGCAAAACTATAACTGACTTACTATTTGTTGGTAAAGATTCAGCCGCTTTTACTTTTTCTCCAACAGATTGCAGCCACAATTGTCCTAATTCACTTTCTGGAGCTGAGCCAGGCATGGGCTGAGTAATAGTATCAATAATTGCTTGACAGCCGATGTCCTCGATTACCTCCATAGTCACCGCTAAGACATCGATTGTCCTAATTTCAAACTCAGCCCCCAGTCCAGCCGTTATACTCTGCCATTCTTTAAAAACTGCTGTTTCTATCTCTGGTGGATAGACAATAGCTAGATGTGCTGCACCTGTGTTACGTCCAATTTGCGCGTATCCTGTTTTTATTTGAGTAGATGCTTCCTCTAGTTTGCGTTTCCAGTCTCCCTGGTAATTCATAATAAAATTTTTGGTTTGCGAATCAATTCTAAAATTACGGTTGTACCCCCTTTTTCAAATCTAATCCATTCTTTTTCGGCAAGACTAGCTAGCGCATGAACTACTTGAGCTTCAGACCACAAAAATAACCGCCAGTCTCGTGCTTCTAGTAGTGCGCGTCCTTGTTTACCTTCGGACATGAGACAGCACAGTAGATGGTAAACGGTTTCTGGGTCTATCGTTACACCTTGAATATATTTTTTCTGGATTCCCCTTAATAAACCAAAGTCTCTCAGTGCTGCCAGAATAGTAGAGGCTAATCTAATACGTGTACTTTCACGCCATTTTTTAATCTGCGGATATTCCTCAGCTTTTTCTGCTAAGAAAGAAAGTAAGTCGCCCCGATTGATAACATTGGTTTGCTGTTGCCATTTATCCCAAACTGGCCCTGTCACGAAATCGAAAACCAAGCGATCGCGCAAACTAAAGTATAGATAAGCCAGAGATAGGTATTCTCTAGAATACATACCTTCTGTGGTAGCATTTGCTAGGCTATATCCTACCCAACTTGGGCAAATTGACAAATATCGATGAGAAATCGCATTCCAAATTCTTTCTCTAGTCGAGTAAGCAGTCTTAGGAACAATAGACCCTTGGATGATAATGCTGCGAATATTAGACAGTTCCAGTCCTTGATACACTGCACTGAACACAGCATAAGTCTCGTGAATTAAAGCACCCTTGGAACTATTGCGTGAGGAAATAGGAGAGGTATCTCGAATTTGAGCGAGTTTGTCCAGGGATACGTACTGGGGCATAACACATAAGTTTTCTTGCTGTCTTTCTTGTACATAAGTATTCATGGCTATCCCCACAGGCATGGTAAATACCAAAGCTTGTCTTCTTTTTAGCTATGAGACGAATTTTTGGTATTTTGTAACTTTCATGAGCAAAGTTTATTTATCTACAGAACCAGAATTATAAACCTTACCTCACGCTTTGGAAATTATGACAGCAAAAACGATTTATGGCGATTACACTTATTCATTTAAAATTAGATTCCTTTGCCGTTATAATTTGGTCTTGTCAGATGTTTGTTGAATTAATTCTCTAAACCCCTATTCTCAACAAATCCTGACTAGATCGGCATACACATTAGGCAGATAGATGAATAACCGACTCTGTAAGTTACAAACTTTGAAACTTATAGGTCTAATGAGCTTCGTAACTCATCCTCTGTAGTACCTTGAAGCTCAGAAGTTTTACTCAACAGTAAATCTATAGCAACACGGATTAAAGTATTGTCTGTCAGTCTCTCACCACCTTTAACCCGTCTGGTTCTGTTCAATTTCCGGGTGAGATCGGTAAGTGCGTCAATCTGATCCTGTCTCAATCGTGCTTCCTTACGCTCTAATCTTAAATACTTTGGAAGTTCGGTACTCTGTAAGTCTGTATCTTTCAAACTTTGTAACTCTGTAGTTTTGTTGACTTCTTCACTCTTCTGCTCAATAGCAATTTCCGTAGAAGAAACAGACTCTAAATCTTTATTAGTCTGTAAGTCTGTAAGTTTGGGAGTCTGTTGTTCTGTACCTCTTTTTTCTACTTTACTTGGAGCTTTCAGTAAACTTACAGACTTTGTTAGTTCCGAAGTTTGTAAGTCTGTAAGGTCGGAAGTCTGTTGTCCTGTAACTTCTTCTATTGTTGAGTCTGTTCTATTTGAAGATTCTGGTTGACTTTCAGGCTGTGTAATTACCGAAGTCTGTAAGTCTGTAAGATTGGGAGTCTGTTGTTCTGTACCTCTTTCTTCTGCTTCACTTGGAGTTTTCAATAAACTTACAGACTTTGTTAGTTCCGAAGTTTGTAAGTCTGTAAGGTCGGAAGTCTGTTGTCCTGTAGCTTCTTCTGTTGTTGAGTCTGTTCTATTTGAAGATTCCGGTTGACTTGTAGGCTTTGTAATTACTGAAGTCTGTAAGTCTGTAAGGTTGGAAGTCTGTTGTTCTGTACCTCTTTCTTCTGCTTCACTTAGATTTGCTGATAAACTTTCGGACTTTGTAACTTCCGAAGTCTGTAAGTTTGGTTCTCTGATTTTTTGCGTTTCTTCGTGAACAAGATCGGATAAACGACGACGTGCTTTAGCCATGAGTATTCACCTCTCTTAAAAGCTCATCAGCGATACGCCGATAATCACCTTCGGCTTCACGAGCCACTTTAGAGCGAACTTGAGTAATTGGTATGCCATCAAGAGCAGCTTGTTCATGAACAGCATAAGCCCTAACAAAACCGTTAAATGCAGGAATACCCCCTTGCATGAGTGCTTGTTGAGCATCAAGCGCCTTACCTAAACTACGAGGGTCAACACGGGTTAATAAAACTCGAAACTTAACTTTTGCTGGCATTATTGATGCTTGTACTGTTTCAATCAGTGCCTGAAGATCCATTGGAGCCGGGGGAGATGGCAGCACAATAAAATCAGCCGCATCGATAGTAATTTTCAGTGCATCAAAGTGAAGTGCTGGGGGAGTGTCCACAATAATAAAATCAAAGCCTTTTACCTTTTTAAGTTTTAATAACTCATTCGTATCTGTTTCTTTAGCTAATTCAAAATCTCGCTCATTGCGCTCTGCCCACCAGGTAGCAGAACCTTGAGGATCTGCATCTACCAACAATACTTTTGATTTCTCAGCAAGGATGGCGGCTAAATTGACGCTAGTTGTCGTCTTAGCTGACCCCCCCTTTCCGTTCACAATAGCAATAATACGCACATCCTGACTCCGTAACTTAGTTAGTCTGTAAGTTGGTAACTCTGTAAGTTTGTAAGTAACGAATATACTAACTTACAGAGTTCGTATGTCAATAGTACGCCATAGAGCGGACAAGACCAGCTTGGTTTTCATGATTGCTGTCCTCACCAACATAGGGTTATGATCAGCAATTCGGCATACGGGCTTGTCACGGCTATAGCAGAACGCAGAACGTCGTGTACGGAAAAAACTTGCAACCGTCAACGCTGACCCAGAAGTAGCCCAAGCTATGTTAAATCAATTTAATCAGGCTATGGCAGACCTGACGGCGGTAGTAGAGTATCTTGAGGAATAAAATTAATAGACTAGAAAATAAAGTAACCTGTAGACTTAGGTATTGCCGCTAGGGTTGCTACAGAGAGAGGGTATCTCAACTGCGGTTTTATCCCATGAATCTACCTCATAAAATGTGAATAAGCTCCGAGTAAACTGAACTTATTAGCAAATAAAAACAATGAATACTGAACAGACTGTTTTAGAAGTTTCAGGAGTAGAAATTACCAAAACTCTCTTAGTAGATTTACAAAAACTCTCCTCTTACTCTGGAGAACCAATAGCCGCAGTCTATGTAGACAATCTACTACGTACCATGCGGAAGTTGTGCGATAGATTACCTTTTGACCCCTATACAGAAGTGGTAATGGCACTGCATGATGCACTGGCATTTGAAAACAGATGGATTGACTACAATGCTAATCAGTACAAGGGAGTTTGTGAATTACTTACATCCTTGGTGAATCAAGAAAGAATCAACAATTCCTCAGTCGAGTCAGCAATTTTGACTTTAGAAAACTTAGGCTTTGATACCCTACCATTCGGTGTAAACTTTGACGATAACCTAGATACAGATGAAGATGAGGAATAACACTGGATGGATGAGAAATCTGTTACTCAACACTTTTTAGACACCTCAGTTCTACGTTCTCTGCTACTAGGTACACAAGTCTATAAGCAGTATTTTGAATCTCAATTTGCTGACCAACCGCTTTATATCTCTAACTATGTTCAAATGGAGATGAAGCGAAGTTATCTGATTAATCTTATTTCCTTCTACTTTGTTCTGCGCCTAGAAACTATCAATAATATTGGAGATGCTATTACTCTGTGGAGTAATAAATTTAAAACTAGCGAACTCAAAGCAATTTTACAACTTATACCCCAACTTTTTAGCACGCATCAACTTAACTTTAGCAGTCCCCAAGATAAAGAAAAAGCCCTAGCTATTTTAGGAATTTATATCAAACGTTTTGAACTTCTACTCAGAAAAAAGTTTAACAATACCAACAATGATGCTACCGCCTGCGCCCGCGCCATTGTACCCCTTGACCTTGATTTGCAAAATGCAGCAGCAGGATTAAAGCAGTTTGCTGATGAATTTGGAGATATAGATACTTGTCGAAGCAAATGTCAAATTGACCAATTTTTTTTAGTGCAACACCGTTCCGAAATTGAGCAATTAGTTCAAATTGCCGACCAACTACCCAAAAATGCAAATACTAGGGGATTTATCAAAATTGTTAATAATCTCAAAGAGATATTGGCTCAAGGTGCAGCAGCCTGTAACTGCAAGTGTTGTGCAAAGATAGGCGATGCAGTCATTGCTTTAAATGCACCTCGGAATATGCAATTGGAACATACTGATAATTCTTTTGATTATCTATGTCCCGCGATTAATCAACCTCATTACAAACATCCGTCAGAAAATCAGATAGTTACTAATATATAAAGTCATGACAAACAATAATTGTGACACCCAGAACTAATCAACGAGAGATCGCTTTGGCAACTAAACATCATCAAACTAAATCTGCCAGCACACTACTCACCTTCAACTGGTGCTGCTGTCGATTGTCATCATAAATCATCAACGTCTCCAACTTGATGTGCCGACTCAGCTTCTGCACCTCCCGTACACTCTGCCCTGCATCCAACGCCGCCGTAATCGAACTGTGCCGAATGCGGTGCGGTGATAACGGCTTAGTAATATTCGCCTGTTTGGCCCGTGTTCTTACCATCTTGGCCAGCCCCGTATCCGATAAAGGATGCCCCGGCGTATTTTTATCTAACGCCACAAACAACGCATCCTTAGTTGATGCCAACCCCCGAAACGCCAACCAATAACAAATCGCATCCCTAGTTTTGGGAGTTAAATCAATCGCCTCTCGCTGACTCCCCCTGCCCTTACCCAAAACCATGAGTTTGCTATTTTGACGGTCAAAATCCCCGATTTTTAACTTAGCAATCTCCCCCCGCCGCAGCGCATTATCCCAAAGCAAGCGCAGCAAAGCATAATCCCTGACCCCCTTCGCCGTCGTTGGATCGCAAGTTAAAAGAATCTGCTTAAATTCCTGGGGAGTAACACCACTAGTATCTCGGTATTTAATCACAGTCTCACCCTTAATATCCTCCAAGGTGTAACCACAAACCCCCAACACCCGACCTTGATGCACCAGCGCCCGTAAAGCTGCTAACCGCCGATTGAGCGTAGCCTCCGATAAACCCGAATCTATCAGCATAGCTTTGTACTTGACCACCCACCCCAAAGCTTGCGCCCCCGGCAGTGCCAAAAATCGTACCACCCATTCCGCCGTTGATTCTACCCCAAACATCTTGGCAAAAAAATCTTTAATGTCCCGGTCATAGGCCCTACGGGTGGACGGGCTGCGTTTTTGAGCCAACAACATCGCTAACACATCCGGTTGAGTCCACCAATCCATCACGGAAGGCAGCGTATCATTATTGACTTTAACGATGCGACCAGACATAAAAGCTAGGTAACGATAATGGTAATTTACGTAACCTTATACCTTAAATTATGATCCATCGCTTAACTTTTTATCCTCTTTGCCCCAAACTTGATCTAGTTGTCCCAAAAAAGTTATTCTGTTGGGATTATTTGACTATCTCTAAGCTCATCAATGCAAAGCAAGCCACACTTGAGCGATTGATGGAGTTTGGCCTTAACAGCTTCAACTGAATTCTTAATTCTTAATCCTTACTAGGCATTTCGGATATTTGTAAATACTTTAACTCCTATGTAAAAACTCATAATATTTAGTAAATTTTGTGTTCACTGGTAAGACGTGAGCTAGTAATGGTAAGACATCCATATCCTGTAGCTAGAACGACTGGTTTGGTCGTTTTTGAGACTTAGTTCACCATCCAAATCCGTTGCCACCAGCGTTAGCATACTCAATATGGCGACCGCGCTCACTCGCTATAGGCGATCACTCTTTGTTTAGCTGCATTTAATGCAGTAATCCAAGTTGAGTAAGCATGAAGGATAATCAAACCGATACAATAATAGAAAGCATGAAAGCAGATCGTGTGTTCAGGGATGCAATTTTCTTAGAGCTTGTCAAATAACAACATTCCTTCTTTTTAGTTAGAAATGCTTTTTTAGCAAGTGTTCTAGACAAAAAAATGTAAAAGTTATTTCTTTACAGGCTCTTAGTGATAAAAAACAGTAAATTTCAAGTTTTAATATATATCCGCAGATAGAGAATTAGATAAAGTAATTGCCAATAGCCTATAGATACAGTAATCAGATCATCCTGAAACCTAAGAGGGTGTTTGAAAAGTCGAGAAGTTTGTAAAAAAGCTCACTCAGTCAGTTACCTGTCAAAACTTTTCAAACACCCTCTAAAGATGAGCAACAATTAAAAAATACAATATCCTTTTTCTTATTTAACTTTACTTTATTCCAGAAGACGTAAAAACTAGGGTTTTGCTGGCTTTCTCTGGTTTTCAAGCTTTATATAATTAAAATTGTGAGGTAAGTATTATCATGTATAACCAAAAGAAAATAGATGCCTCCATATTCAAACTTTTTAAATTAGATAAAATTCTTCAAGAATCTTGTGATGAAATCAGGAAAAAATTAAATTTTGACTTTGCAACTATTCAATTAATCAAGCCTGAAGAACGCATTATAGAAGCAGTATGCGGATCTGGTGCCGCAAAAGAATGGGCTGGTAGAACAAGACACTACTTAGAACCAGAGCATAGCTTACGAGATATACAGGCAGATATTGCTCAAACTTGCCGTACAGAAATTATTATAGGCTGGGATAAAGAAGGTCGTTTTGATCAATGGGTTTATAAGACATTCAATCACGAAAATTTTGCTCGAATTTTTACACCTATTCTTTTGATTCAGAATGATCAGGGGACGAATAATAAGGATTGGTTTGAAGATTTTAAATGGAGATTTGCCAAAAACGAATTAGGCAAAGATATTAATGATATCAATGAAGAGTGGTTTACCAAACTAGGAGATCGCAAACCAGATATTAATGGGCAGTATGTCTCTCTTGAATTGCTTTTACCAAGATTTTATTCAAAAGACAGTTCGTTTACTATAAAAGTCATTGGAACAGTAGAGGTTGGCTACGAACAGGGTAATGAACACGAGCCAATCAGAATTGAACAGGCTCTTGAATTAATCAAATTAGTTGGGCAAAAGGCTCTAGCCATTCGTGAAGCACAGCTACCTTGTGTTTTGGAGACAATTGCCACAACTGCTATGAACATGGTGGATGCTGATGGAACTAGCCTACATTTTTTGAGATCTGAATGTGAAGATTGTTGTATTCACAGAATAGAGGCCGATGGCAGTATTAAACAAACTGAACCAGATGTAAATAAAGGTCGTATTCATTATATTTATGAAGTGTTTTCCGGCCTAATTGGGCGAAATTTTCTAAAACGATGTCCTCCTCAAGAAAACGGACTAGGTTTACAGGCAATTTTAGCAGAAAAGCCTCTGTTTATACCAGACTACTCCAAAGGACATAGTGATGACGAGTTAGCAACTATCAACCCAATAATCTACAAAGCAGGAATTAGAGCTATTGTAGCTTTCCCATTACTATTTAATGGAAACCAAGGAGTACTTTACATTCACTTCAGTCAGAGGCATAAGTTTGAAGAAACTGAAATTGAAAATTTACAACTATTTGCAAATCGAGCTGTAAATGCTATTCATTATGCTTTTACCTATGAACACCAACGAGATAGGACTAATCAGCTAATTACTCTTGAGACAGTTGTTCAATCTCTTGCTAAAATGCCAGATGAAGAGAATTTATTGAATGTAATTGCGTGGAACACGATTAATATACTAGCCGCAGATACTATCACTATTTATAGATATATCGAAGCCCAAAATTTATTTCCTAATCCACCTCCTACTCCAGCAATAGCAGGGAGATTTAAAAAGACTACAAAAGCTCAAGAAAATATTGAAGATAATGATGTCCCATCAAAATTGATAAAAAGTGGTAAGAATGTCTACTTTGGAGATAATTTTTATGAAAACATCTTTGGAGAATCATCATTTTCTGAAAGAGAAGGGATAAAATCTGCTGCTGGTATTTTACTTAAAGTAGCGGACGAGCAAATAGTTGGAACAATGTTGATTAGCTATCGGCACATCCATACTTTTTCTGATGAAGAAAGGCAAATGATTGAAACGCTTGCTTCATCAGCAGCGAGCGCTATTCAAAACCAAAGGTGGTTAGAGGCATTAAATGCAATTGACTGTGAGATCAAAACTAGTACAGATAAAAAAAAAGTATTAGATTTAATCATATCTAAAGCAGTCCAAATGACGAAAGCGGATTTAGCAGATATTCGTCTCTTAGATCCTATAAAAAAAGATCTAGTTATGGAGGCTTGGCACCCTAATAATTCACCAGATGCTTTTTCGATAAAGATTAAACTAGGAGAAGGCGTTACTGGGTGGGTAGCTGAACATCGCGAGTCAGCCTTGATATCTAATACTCAAAGTGACAGTCGTTACTTAAAATGTTATGAGCAATCCCTGTCAGAGTTATGTGTCCCCATTTTAAGTGAAAAACGTGTTCTTGGTGTAATTAATCTTAAGAGCAAGCGTACAAATGCGTTTATTGAAAAACATAAAAAAATGCTGGAAGCTTTAGCAGACCAAACTGTTATTGCTATCCAGAATATTGAGGAGAAAGAAAGGTTTGTCCAAACGCAGTCAATGCTTGTATTTGGTGGCTTGGCTGGGGAATTAGTACATCAAATGAACAATAGTGTTGGAGCAATCCGAGTATTGTTAAATGACCTTATTAAACAAGATTATCCGCCAGACAAAGAACAATTAGGAAAAATTTTATCAATTGCCCAAAATATCTTGGACAAGACAATGCGTATAGGAAATTGGGTTCGAGAGCCAGAGAACACACCTATTAATATTGTGGAAGTTGTACGTGAAGCAATTAAAGATGTAAATTTTCCTTCAGATATTACTCTAGATTTTCATGAATTACCAGAAAAAGCACCGCGTTTTTCTGCCGATTATCAACAACTATTTGATGTGTTTCGGAACCTTATAATAAATGCCATAACAGCCATGCCTAATGGGGGTATCTTATCCATTGGTGGGGAAGAAATCAAAGATGTTTCAGGTAATTGGTTTCAAGTTTGGGTTAATGATACTGGCATAGGTATTGAGGAAGAAAATCTAGAAAAAATCTTTCTTCCTGGGGTTCGTATACAACCGACTGGTCAAGGTTTAGGATTTGGATTGTGGTTGGCAAAAACCTACATTCAGGGATGCTTAAGAGGTAACTTAACTGTGGAAAGTCAGCTTCACAGAGGAACAAAGTTTACCCTATTTTTTCCATTCAAAGAATTACAAACTTAAGCTTAATCTGCATAATTGACTCATAGAAATGCTCACAAGTAGTAACCATACCCAAGCTTGTTAAAAGGAAATTAAAAAATGTCTTTCAATATTCTCTTGGCTGAATGGAGGGAAAACTGGCCGGAAATTCTCAGCAATAAACTCAGAGAAGCTTTAAAGGGGATTAACCAGTCTGAAGGCCATATTACATGTGTCTCAACATTTAAAGATGCCTTGAATCTACTTCAGCAACAAAGTTGGGATCTTCTGGTTACTGATGTCAGCATGAACCCAACAAACAAATCGAAAGAGCTTATGGGAATGCAGTTAATTGAAGATGCTTTTAACAAAGATATTCCAACTATTGCAATCACAGGAAGTGAAAGAGTAAACCCTTATTACTCTAATAAAATACTTGTTGACCTTAAAGCATCTTATTTATTTTATAAACCTACTTTTGAAGGAGAAGCTTTTATTAAAAAAGTGCAGGAACTTTTAAAGGAAGAGCCTCCTCCTATTTCTCCTTTATTAAATGATGACTCATCTTCATCATACTCAATTTATGGAATTCAGATTAATCATAAAAGATATATCATTAATAGATTAGCTGAACTTGCGACACATTGTGGCTTTGATGAGAGGCAATTTTTTAGCAATCTTGTAACTAAATTGGACTTGCCGGAAAGATGGGAACAGAGAATTATCAACATTTGGAATGGTAACGCACAGAATGATGCAAGCACGTTAATCAATTGGATTTTACAAAGAAAAGACTATCCCAAAGGAGCTAAAAAACCAGGTTATACTCCCCTTGGATCTTTGCTTGAACAGCTAATAGAAGAGTCAGCTGATGATTCTCTGCTGGAAATTATTATTCAATATAAACTAATTACTGATAACACAAAGATAGAAGAGTTGAGAAACCTATCTTCGTAATCAAGTTGACAATGTATTGGAAGGAGTGAATTAATTGTATGCCTGTTAGTATGCGACATGATGATGTTAATAAAATTGTTGAGATATTAGCAAATCTTGCAGCTAACGCAGGTATTGACCCAAGAGCCTTTCTCAATAATCTTCTTCAGAGCGCAAACTTACCGCAATACTGGATCCAGGAACTTGTTGGTATCTGGACAGGTAATACCAATATTGATGCGAGAAGACTTGTTAACTGGGCGACTTGTAGGGATATTAATCCAAACGATAAAAGATTTACAACATTAGGAAGTATATTAAAACCACTCCTTCAAAACGTTGGACTAGAAACAGCTCAGACTATTGTTGCTCTAATAATTGCCTATAAGCTTTATCAAGATCAAAACTTGCTTAAAAATTTGTTGATATCTTATCAAGCTCCTATACTGGCTAGCTCTATCACTCCGGTCATCACAAATTTCGGCCCCGATATAGATTGGAAAGGCCCAGAGGAATTAGAACTTCAAAACTGGCTTAAACCTGAACCGGATCTTCTAGATGTTGGTTTTTTGATGAAAGCGATTCAACGAGCTACATCAGTTTGTCGTATTGAAATTCCAATTGCACAATGGAACCAAAGAATATTACAAGGAACTGGAGTTCTTATTACACCATATCTACTACTGACCAATTATCATGTTCTCAAACCAACGGAATTAGATATTGATATCGAAGAAAATGCTCGAAATGCAGTTTTACATTTTGGTTGTTTCACATCTAGTAATGATCATGAGACTAAAGGACAAACATTTAAATTGAGTAGAGAGTTTCCTATTGTAGAGCAAAGTCCTTCTGACCAACTGGACTTTGTTGTTCTTAAGATAGAGGATAGAATTTCACAAGCTCAAAATATTCAGCCTACTCCCTATAATCTAAGTCGCTCTTTGCAAGAACATGAAAGTATACATATCTTACAACACCCTGAAGGGTCTGCAATGAAACTAGCAATTAGTAAGGATGGAATAACAGGTGTGTATCCAAATGAAGGTAAGGTGCAGTATGTATCTACAACCTCTGTAGGTTCAAGCGGTTCGCCCTGCTTCAATGAAAATTGGGAATTGGTAGCATTACATCATGCTCAGCGAAGACAGAATTTTGGTGCAATCAGAGAAGGAATTTTATTTAGTTCTATTTATGAAAATATTCGCTTGCAATAAATGAAAATTTAAGATTTTTATATTTCTAAAAGTCTTCTTTTTACATATTAAATGGGTTGGATTAAATGAGCCGACGTATCATTACCTCAAGCTTTGAATCTAATTTTCCTGGAACAAGAATTGATACATACTTTGATAAAATTATTAAATATATTCCATCGGATATTGTTGGTGCTTGGGTTACTATAACCGGATTGATAAACAGTGCTACCGATGTCCCTGTTAATGCTTTACTATGGCTTGCTTTTTTTATAGGTATCATTCTGACAGCTATCTGGACGTGGAAACAAACAAAAGTAGCAGGCCAACCCGTTGCTAAAACTCAAATTTTAGTCTCAATGGGAGCCTTCGTTGTTTGGGTTATTGCTCTAGGTAAACCGTTCTCTACTTTGAGTTTCTATCGGCCCTTATACGGTTCATTACTTTTAGTCTTGTACACTCTGCTTACAGCACTCATTGATCCTTCAGAATGATAAAAATTCGGCTTCGTTTTATACGTCTGTGGGTGTAATCACATATAAAAGATAAGGGTCTCGCTAATGGTGTATGACGATAATCTGCATCGTGATCAGAGGGAGATTCCGATTTACTGGATGGAATGCTTTAGCTTGCAAAAATTGGTGTTTGAGGGCATGAGAGTAGATTAAGCTACAGTATATTTTATTAATCAACTAACTGTGCTGTATGTTGAAAAGGTTTTTGACAACTCATAAACGTGACGGAAGTTTTGATTTCTGCTCCAATATTATTGAAATTGAACGGTATGAATCAAGACATAAAGACTTTTTAGAAGGTCTACTGAGAAGCAATCCAGAATCTTTGGCAGAACCTTCTGATGTAAAAGCTTTGTCTTTATATTTCCATGAGGTTACACATTTTCTTGATATGACAACTACAGCTTGGGGCTTGGAGTACATAATTAGAAAACATTTAGTTTCAAAAAAAATAGGCATGAATGAAGCAGTGGATGAATCACTGAAAGTGTTTATGCTAAATACCTCAGAAATTCAAATGCACTCTGACCTTATAAAATCTTATGAAGATAAAAATCTTCTGGATTGCTTACTAAAGCATGAGGTGAAATATAGCGAAAAATATGGTGCGCTAATTGAGGTTTATTTTTTTGATGGGCAATCTCTCGTTGCTACTGTTCCAGTAAGTATGTTATCTGTTCTTGAGGCGAATGCCTATGCAAGTGAAATATTGTGCAAAATTCGATCTATAGAAAGTCGTCTCAATGAGGATTTTGAGGTGTCATTAAAGCTTATTGAAAATGACTTCCATAAATACTTGAATAATAAAGATTTTTTGGAGTACACCTTACTATTAATATTGTGCAGAATTCATTTTGATTATCTCACACTTAAAGAAATGCTAATTTTCTTTCAAACGTTAGTGTTTCGTGTTTTAAATATGCAAGCAGTCAACCTATCAATTATATCTGATTTTCTTAAATTAACTTTCAAAAATATTCGTTATGGTCGAGCAATTTGCACAGATATGAGAAGAGGAATGTCAAGACAAGTTGTTGTTTTTAAGTTGATTCTTCTTATATATCAGTTTATTAATGAATCTTCAGATAAAATTGTTTTAATTAAATTAATGAAAGAAGCTCCAGACCAAGTTATTGACTTATTCTTTAAAAATCATGAACCAAGAATAAATCATAAATGGGATGTGGAAAATATTAGTAACTTCTATTTTAGTTTAGAGTATATTTCAAACGAAAATGATATGTTTGATCAAACTATCATTATTGAATCCTCCGAAATTAACCATAAAGTCCTGAAAGAAAAGGGTTGGAGTAAAGTAAATCTGTCCAACTTAAAACTGCTAGATAGCTTCTTGGGGGACGCAACTGTCATTAGATTTCCTAGTAGTATTCCATTGGATGTAATGGATTATTTTGACAGAAATTTAGAAAAATTTTCAAGTCTAGAAGATTTATTCAAGAAGACTGATATATCTAAATTTCATATACATCCAGATGATATAGTGTGGGAATGATTCATGCAAGCCACTGCACTAAGGCGTTGCAATTATAGTTAGTTGAATTGCAAAGTTATCTGGCTCCAGTGAACTTGTCCATTATACTGTGTTCCCTCTTTCTTTTATATCTCAATTCAATATGGGGTTGTGTAGAACGACGAATTATTTGACCGTAGCGACCAATTAAAAGTCAAGTTTTTCCTTCACACCTGTAAGCTTTACTGAAAGGGCTAATTTTTAGGGTTGCTGCCATGAAGTTGTATAAATTGTTTGAACAGACGATTCAGAAAGATTTGGATTGGTGACAAACAATCTTTCGAGCTGGTCAAATAATTCGTTCCTCTACATAATTAGTTAAATATGGTTTTAGCTAATAGTAATTCAAGCTGGATATCTGCCGTGAGTTTCTTGCCATCTGTAACTTGCCGTAAATATGCCGTAGGCTAAGATGCTTTGCTGATAGGCTATGCCGTGATTTGAGCCTGTGCCGTAAAAAGACAATCAACCACTTCAAGGTAGCCTCTAAAACTTACGGCACTACGGCAGATACTTTACCAATCAGGTAAAAAATAAGTACTATTTTCACCAGTGTTGAGTTTTTCGAGGTGAATTAATTCCTTTAAACCAGAAATTAATTCTTCTTCTGAGTAACTAGTGAGTCTGTCAGCTTTTTTTAAATCACGTAATGTCTTGGGTACTTTATTTTTCACATTTTGGAAGTATTCTAAAACTTTGTTAGCTACTTCACTTAATTTCTGTTGATGTTTTGATTCTGGGTTGCTCTCATCTAATTTTAATTCCAATTCAAAAACTCTATCTAAATAAGTCTTTTCATCAGCAATTGGATTAGATTGTTTTGATAATTTAGGCATCAATGCCACAACAAAACCACCTAAAGAAGCAATTAAAATAGGACGTAAATTCTTATAGGATATAGGTTTTATCTGAAGGTATCTAGATTTAATCTCTTCCCTTTCTTGCTTGCCAGGGATAATGTCACCCCTATTTAAAATCAACTCCAGCACCCCATAAGATTCCTGTTCTCTACCATTTTTGATGTACCTGTTACCTAACAACAGTAAATTGAGGCAGAGACGAGTTTGAGAATCCATCTTTTCAATACCCAATGCAGCCAAATTAAAAGACTGAAGGGAAGCAAAAAACTTGGTGTTAAACTCTCTGCCAATCAGTAAAACATCTAGTAATTTACCTCCATAATTGTAGCGAACTGCAAACATCCGAGGCTAAAACTGCAAACAAGGCGATTTTGAAACCACATTAATTTGCAAATAAAGACGCTTCAAAACGACATTATTTGCAAATGAAACTGCAAACATAATTTTCAAACTGCAAACAAGCGGTTTGAAACCACATTCTCTGCAAATAAGCTGGAATGCTTACTGGGATTGGGATACAGCTATTTTAGCTTTGAGGGCTGTCCAAAAAATAAGAACTTTTACACTGAACATATATGTTCATTTATTTAGATATAAACTGAACACCAATAAAACAAAAAAATTCTATATAGGGTATTTCTCGTCTTGATTTAATTTCCCTCTGACGCAAACAAAGGAATTCCCATTTTTAACATCTGGTCTCTCAAATCTTGGGAACGACTAGGAGGTAACTGAGCATGAAAAAAAGATTTTACTTCACTTACACGTATATTTAATAACTCAGCCAGCACTTTAGCATTGTAACCATGCCGTACTAGGCGAGGTTCTAAATCGTTCAGCCCAACAGCCAAGACAGCTTCAGCTATTTCAACTGTGACAGGTTTAGTCGCGGCTTTATAAGCGTCTTCAAAAGCTCTGTGCAAATAATGTTCGATTTGTAATGGAGTTGTTAATCGTTGAGCCAAAAATGCAATTGCCTCATCCGTAATCAAATCTTCAGGCAAGTAATCATCGTGAATACACTCACCCAAAAGCCATTTTATATACTCAGCTTGATATCCTCGGATACCTTCTAAACTAAACGCATTGGTTCTAGCACCAATTTCTTCCAAGCGGGGATGGCGCAAATCGTTTTTCAATTTGGGATGTCCCACTAGTACAACAGATAAAATGCAACCGCTCTGACGTACTAATTCGATTAAACGCTTAATTTTGACTAACGTACTGTGATGAATGTCATGAGCTTCATCAACAAACAGCACTACAGACTTACGGCATTTTTGAATCAAGGCTAGTAATTTTCGTTCTCTGAGTTCTGGTTGGGTTGGTGGTTTAGCATCCTTTTCTGTACTTAAATCGCAGAACAAAGCACTCATCAACACACCTAAATTGACCTTATCTTTGTCAACTGCCAGACTACGAGAAGTAATGATGTCTTTTTCGGAGGCTAATTCCGATTGCAGTCGTTGTAAAGTTGTGGTTTTACCGCAGCCAACAACACCTGTTAAGGCAATCAAGCGACCTTGCCTAATTTGGGGCTTGAGTTCTTTAAATAGTAAGGTCTGCTCTTGTGTCTCAAAATACCCCGCATGGTCTAAGGTACGTTTCAGACCAAAATAATTCATGACATCACTCAACATAGCTCGTACCTGATAACGGGTGGAAGAAATCTCGAATTTGTTTCATGACCTCCTGCTGATTGAGGGTAGACGACAACACCGCATCAATATAAGCCATCTGTTCAGGAGTGAGTTTGGCTAATGGACGTGCCAAATAATCGGCGATCGCCAATTTAGCTGCAATCACCGTGCTAAATGTTACTTCCTGAAATGGGTTAGGTTCTACAAAAGGTTGCACTTTCAGTTGGGTCGGATTACTGACCAAATCCGGCTCATTGTCTTGACCAACGACAGAGTTCGGCAAAGACAACTTTTTGGCTAAAGATTCAATCCGCTCTGCCCGTTTCTGCGTTCGTGTTTTCTTAAAACTACGGTAGCGATGCAGGGGGATGGGGCCATCCACAGGCAGAAACGGCCCATAGCGACGTTCACCATGTTCAACGTACAGTTCGTTGTCAAACAAGCCCCACCACAGAACTACGGTTTCTCCAGCCAAATCAGGCTCAACCTCATAAGCCACGCCCTCAACCGTAACGCGAGCATCGATGCCGACTTTGCGACGTGAGGGTTCACGTGCAAATGTACAAAAACGCTCCCAAGTACACATCTGTCGAATTCCCGCCTTGGGTAAGTGTAAGAGCCAATCGTCCAGCCGGGAATGGGGTTCGCTGCGATGGGGTCGGCTATTGTAATGGAGCAAAAACTTCATTAACCAAGCGTTCGCTTCAGCTTCCGTTTCCGGTTCATGCAGGTGGTAGAGGGTTTCGTGCATTTCTTTGACTGTGCGGAAGGGTCGTTCCACTTTCCCCTTAGAACGAGCCGTTACTCGCTGCCCATCCTTGCCAGCAGGTAAATGAGTACGTATTTCAATCCCCAAATAACCCATCACTTTTTGAAACACTAAGCTCTTGGCGATGGGGCCATTGTCCATATACAGCATTTGGGGAATCCCTTGGAAGGGAAAGTCGCTCCCCGGTTTGGGTGACATGGCAGCAAACATAAACCGCAGTGCTGCTTCTACATCCTCGCCGTAAACACCGTGATATTCTTGGTATGCCACACCACTACGGTCATCGACGACACTATAAAGCATCAACAAGGGATGTCCGCGTCCTGGTTCTATCCAGGCTGGTGTTTTTACGTGCTTGAGGTCGGATGGACTGAGGTCAAAATGCCAACATTGATTGCTATATTCTGCTTGGAAGCGAACAGCAGGTGGTTGTCGCAACAGGGTATCGCGGTCATAACCCCATTTTTTCAGGTAACAGTTGACGGTGGTTACTTTTAACAAACCTGCCTTAACTGTGACATGACCATCTGGAGTATTAATTCCCTGCTCTTCCAATAAACGGATTGCTTGTACTGTGGATAAATGGCGACCTTTGCGATTAGAAGTACGTATTTTAATGGCAGCAATGATTTCGCAGTATCGCTCCAAAGTAGCTTTCTCTATCACACGCGGTACATCACAATCTACTCGGCGTGCTGAACGGACAAAATTTCTTTCTCGTAGTCTTCGATACACCGTATCTTCGGAGATACCATACAGTTGTGCTATTTCCTGGACTAATACTCGACGTTCCGGACTGCGTTGTGGAAGTTGGTCTAGGCGGCGGCGAAGGTCTACTATGGCATCGATTGGTATTTGTTTCTTCGGCATCTATGATTTCTCCACCAATTTGTTGTGGCGTGGGTGGAGATGTTTGCGTTCTAACCAATCATAAAGAGTGGAAGGTGAACAATCGACCAGTTTGGCAATTGAGCGTTTGCTAATGCCTTTGGCTAAATAGCTGCGAATTTCCGCTTCTCTTGTGTCCAGTTTTAAATGTGTAGATTGCCTTCCTTTGGGTCGCCCTAACGTTTTTCCCTCAGCTTTGCGTTTAGCTAGTGCTTCGGTTGTTCTAAGTACAATTAATTCCCGCTCAATTTCTGCCGCCAAGCCCAAAACTGTTGCTGTGATTCGGCTTTGCATTGAGTCATCTAGCACCATACCCTGTTTAGCGATATGGACATTGATTCCCCGGCGCACACAGCACTCCAGCATCTCTAATACTTGTAGGGTAGAGCGTGCCATGCGACTCACTTCTGAGAAAATTACTACATCTTTTGCTTGGGCTGTTTGAGTCAGTAGTAGTCCTACTCCTCGCTCTGACCATTTCTCTCTTCCAGAAATGCTGTCTTCTACAAACTGGACGGGACTCAAAGCATGGTTGTTGGCATATTCTAAAATGCCATGTCGTTGGTTGTGTACGTCTTGCTTGTCGCTGGAAACCCTCAGATAAGCATAAATGGCCATAGCCAAACGGGCTGTCGGTTTAAACAGCTTTCTATATTTAATTGAACGGTATTAGTTCAAATTAAACCATGAAAAGTGTACATATATGTCCAGTATAAAAGTTCTTATTTTTTGGACAGCCCTCAAAGCTAAAATAGCTGTATCCCAATCCCAGTAAGCATTCCAGCTTATTTGCAGAGAATGTGGTTTCAAACCGCTTGTTTGCAGTTTGAAAATTATGTTTGCAGTTTCATTTGCAAATAATGTCGTTTTGAAGCGTCTTTATTTGCAAATTAATGTGGTTTCAAAATCGCCTTGTTTGCAGTTTTAGCCTCGGATGTTTGCAGTTCGCTACACATAATTCCAGTCCGAAAAAGCTTTACTGAGTTGGTCAGCGATAACTAGCCAATCATCCAAAATCAGAATTAGTGGCGGTAATGATTCCCGCTTATGTTCAGGTAACTGCTTACGTTGCTTGTAGCAATCATAAAATTGATCAATTGTGCGTTTAGTTGCTTCTGGTTGCTCCTGATCAAAGACAATAACTCTACCTTTGTCCCGTAAACCGCAAAAGCGATCATTTTTTGCACTGATTACCCAAATATCAGCACTGTTGTCATCATCGAGAATCCTTTGTATCAGGTAATCAAGAGCAACGGATTTTCCTGAGCCTGGGGCAGCGACTAAAGCAGTAGAACCATCAGAACGGGCTATACTTTGCAGGGTAGTTAACGCTTCGCTCTCTGATGGGTGAAGATAATCGCCTGTTGGTACTGGTTGAGGTGCAAGCGTTGACTGTTGTACTTGCTCTTGTACTGTTCCGGGTGTGCTGTATGGTAATTGTGCGGCTGGCTGTTGCTGTGGCTCAAATTTCTCAAAGCTCTGGCCCCCATCTAACAAGTGACCGAATTGGTAATAATCATCAGCTGACATCGCCATGAGTAGGGCTGTCTGCTGTTGTGGGGTAATGCTGGCAATAAATTGCTGCCTAGCCTCGGCAATTTTAATGCCACGCAAGTATTTCAGCAATTCGTTACCAGACAGTTCTAACAATTGTTCACCCAGTTTGACACTGTAAGACGCTCTTACACCTTCAAATTGTTTGGTAGCGCGGTAATGTGGTCTGATATCACTAAGATAATCTTGTGCCTTACTAGTAGCCCACAAACCTATTCCCCCTAACACCATTGCTGCAATACCCAAATGAATCTTAAATGGGTTGTCGGCTGGCAGTTCACGGAACACATACAAACCTTCATGCTGGAGGAATGCCCAAGGGTTATAGTTTGGGTTGCTAGTGCGGTACTGGTTAGCCTTTAAGTATGGTTCTGGAATTTGCGATCGCTGTTCATACCTACAATACTTTTTACCCAGCAATAGTTTTTCTGGGTTGCCCTCACCAGCTTGAATGGGCGCATCGTGAATTCTGGCTGACTTTGGGTAGAAACAGATATCTTTCTTGGCTATGCCGTCGCCGATATGAGCAGCTATTGCACAAACTAAAGCACCTGCCACAGACAGTTTGGCAGCCAAACTTAAACGCAGTGGCAGGCTGTAAGAGCGTTGATTAAGTTCTACTGGTTTAACATCTTTCATCATCACTTTTTCCGTAATAATAAAAACAGTGCCAGGGCTGCACATACGGAAAAGCCCAGCAAGAAGCCAAAATGATTTTGACTAGGTTGCTGAATCCCTTCAGACTCTCTCACTTGTTGAGTAAATACTTGAAAACTGCTACGGGCTACGAAGTCCATCTGTCGGGCATCCCCGGTTAGCTTACTCGAACTAGCAGCCAGCATCGCGGTGCGAGTCACACCAATAGCCAACTTTTGACGATTGGTAATTTTGGGAATCAAACCATTTTCAAAGCGCAAATAGCAAAGAGTGGCAGCGAAAGAAGCACCCACTGGTAAACCAGCTACTACTGCTGGGAACAGTCCCACACTGCCAGCCAGGTACAGCCATTGGGTTGAGGTGAGTTGAAAACCTGCTAAAACAGCACCCTGGGCAATACCACGAACTATGGCAATAGAACTGTCAGTTTCGGCGATCGCCTGTTGTAAGAGTTGGGAGTCGTATTCATCTCCAGTTACGGAGGTGGGCGAATCGTCAACAATTTCAGCATCAAAATAAATTGGTGTTTTTTGATTTCTGGTTAGCATTGGCCAAACTTTGTAAAGAGTTATCCCCAGGGGCGAACCCTGGGAATTTACTTATTAGTCAATCAATCGTCTAAAAAAACCTTTCACCCCGCGCATGGCGTTAGAACCATGTCTGTGAATATCCTTGAGAGTTTCTTTGGCTCGATCTGCGGGTGACAGTCCTTGCTGTTTGTCCTTTACCTGCTGCCAAACCTGAGATTGTGCCTTAGAAGCGTCAATCTCAATCACTCTAAGCGTTGCACGGTGCGATTCACCAAGTAGGTTGAGCGTCCGTCCGTGCCGGAACTGTTCTTGGGCTAGTTGGTTGTCAGATGCAATAACTTTTTCCTGTAGGCTATAGCCCAAACGCGCATCGCTGACTCTGACCTTTGACCAACCATCAGCCATTTTGTTGATACTTGCACCTGCGGCAGTGAGAAACTGGGTTTCTTCTGCCATGACTGCCTCAGTTGCTTGTAACCCTTGATTTAAGTTGCCGAATACTGCTTTGGCATTTTGAGCGCGTTGAGTTTGTTTGATTCTGAAATCTGCCACCTCTGCGGCCGCTGTCTTATTGCCGTCGAGTGCTTGGAATATAGTTTCTTGGCTGATGTTGGTTAAAGACTGTAAAGCAGCGTATGTGACGGGTGCATCCAGCTTGAGTTTTACTATTTTACTCATGTTTGCTCCTCTGCCCAAATAATTAAACCTCGTTTATCCAACTCATCCAGACTGACAGCATTGATTTCTTCCACTAACTCATCAGGCAGAATTCGCAGCAGCCATATAATCAAAACCTTCATGGCTATTCACCCCAATAATTCATCTCACCCAATCTGGACTGGATGGATTCAGCACGTTCAATCACATCCGGATCAATGCCCAATTCCTGCATGACCCCAAACGGGTAATCCTCACCCTCTGCCAATGCAAAAATGAGGTGGTCAGGGACTAATCCGCCTAAATTAGCTAAAAATTGCCCATGAGCCAGGGGATGTGGCGTGTCATCAATGGTTTGATAACCGTCATAAACTCCTGTTGAGTTCCAAGTCTGATTCTGCAAATATGGCAGCACCTGTTGAATAATCTGTTGGTCTTCAGAAGTTCTGCCTAAATCTGGTTTTAAGGGATTATCATTGGCCACAATGGAAGCGGCTGAGTGTGCTAGTTCTTGGGGGCATCCATTGTTAGTTAGCGCGTTCAAGGCTTCAAAGAAGATATTGTCGCTCATCTTGTAAGATCCTTTATATTGATACCTGGTGCTGTTGGCAGGCGATTCGCATTACTGATTGGCGTTAGTGGGTGCGATCGCCTTTGATTTGACATTCAGATTGCAAAGTATTGAAAAACTGACGAACATCGCCCAATGTGACATCGCAATCAATTTGCAAAGCTTGGTATTGCGGATGTTGATCAATTTGTGAGAGCAATTGTTGGGCTTGTAGCACCAATTGAGATAGCGATTGCAGAGTCATATTCACCTCAAAATAATGACAATTGCAGTGATTGTTGGTTAATGACAGAACTGTTGGTAGATAAACCTTCTACGGCATAACAACGAGTAGTCAAAGCTTTATGATTCAGTTTGAGGTCAGCTTTCTTTCGCTGTCCAGAAAGAGGTCGGAAAATAAACTGTGGAGCGTTGATTGTGCCTGTTTTGTAAAGGTAGCGGTACAAAGTTCTATCGATTTGATAAACGTCTGCTTCAGTCAATAATGTTGAGTCATAGATGCGAGAGAGATTTTGCATTAGTTGTCACCCCCACCTTTTAACGAACGAACAAGAGTATCACCGTAGTTCACCAACAGGATGGTAAATAGTTGTGAAAAGGTGTGAATTCCTGTCTGGTTAATAATCTCTTCGGCTAGTGGTACATACTTTTCATCCAAAACAACACGCTTCTGATTCATAGTTTGAGATTCCTAACTAATGTTTGACCTTTCGGTTTTTCAGTCTTTGGTTCTGGTGGAGATAGTTGTGGAGTTGATGTGAGATTTTCTGCCGTATTTTTTGAAGCTTGGGGCAAAACATTTATCGTGTTGCCTGCTAAATATTCACTAATCAAGAGATTGGTGGCAGATGCAACGCTAATTCCTCTTTCGGTTGCATATTGGGACACCCAGGCTTGATGACGTTCATTCAGTCTGACTTTGGGGTTAATTGTCCCAGTTTGGGGCAAAGATGACAGTTTCAAATGCCATTGATGTCTAATTGCGTCCAATAGCAGATTTACGGTGTCACTTAGCTTGGAATAGTTCAGTGAAAGGCGGACTCCCTCAACTTTACTGGCAACTTGATCTGCTAAACGTACTTGCATTTCACATGGCCAAGAGTGCTTGAATATTTGACAGTTGTGGATTGGCAGGAATGTAAAAGCCTTGTTTAGCACTCAGCTTTTGACGGACTAAATTAGCGCACCCACCAATCAGCATGACGTTGGTGGTATCTGCAAGATAGTCATTGGCGGCTGTGGTTATGCTGTCCATCAGGTTGTTGAACCAGTTTTCTAGTAGTCCTGGAAAGACTGAGCTAAAGTCATACTTACGCCCGTAGATGAGAGAACCATCTGCGATCGCGTCCATCGTTTTTACAACTCTAAACGCAACGTTATCGCGCTTGGCGTAACTCTGCATTAAGTCACTATTGATAATGTCGTTAGCTAGAGAAACACCACCCACCTTGGGAATTGAACGGCGAGTGAGAACTTCCAAGGAAGGGGACATGATGACATAGTTGGTTGTACCACCACCAATGTCGATAGCGAGTGTGTCACCTTCCATGTCGAGCTTGCCAGTTTTATAAGCGTTGACTACAGCTACGTCTGTCTCAAGATAAAACTCAACATTTTTGATTCGGTGTCTGTAGTTTGTGCCGTTGACAGTAATTTGGTGATCTGCAACTAGAGTTCTTTTGATAGTGTCTTCTTCCCATTGAGAATGTTCTGGGATAAGAAACCGGACAACTCCATCAAAGTCTTGCCTCAGACCTGCTAGGGTAAAAGGTTTAAAGAAATCTGGAAGCTGTTTACCCCTTTCTGCTGCTGTCTGTGAGTTTTTTTGCTTGGTAGCGCGATCTCCGAGGACTAAAACTTTGTTATCTAATTTGACAGACGGGGACTCGTCCGTATCGTAATCTCTGGCGCTGGTATAAGTTACGTCTTGGAAGACTGAGCGCATCACGCGAGGTTTTTCACCTTTGAGAGCGGTGATGCTGCTGTAATTTCCGATATCTGCACAGTAAATATTGATCACTTGCAATCTCCTAATAAAGCTAGTAGCAGCCTTTTTTGGCTGTTGCTAACCTTTCTAGGTGGCTATGTCGATTGTTGTGAAGTCTTGTCTCACTTGTACTAATTCGTCTGATAAACTCTCAGTGACGCTTTCGAGTTGTGCTTACTTCAAAATTACTTACAACTTAGTAGTTTTAAAATTCAGTTATGGTCTGTTTGTTTTACATCCACTAAACGCAGTATAGCGTCTAATGGATGTAATGGATGTAATGGATTAATTGGATGTAATTATCTATTTCTTAACAAAACATAAGATTGTGATATACCTAACAAACGTACAAAGATGGATATATTGGATATGTTGGAGGTAACAACTTGAATAAAAAGGGAAAAGAAATTGACACAGTGGAACTTAGAGTTTTTGTCCCAGGAGACTTAAGGAATCAATTCAAGGGTGTTTGTGCCACTCAGGGACTGACTATGAGCCAAGTAATCACTGAATTTATGAAGAATTATGTTGACCAGCAACACAAAAGTAAAGATAAATAACTTCCCCAGGTGTTAAGTTTTTGTCAAGCCAATTTAAATAAAATCGTTGAGGCTCTGAAAAAATACAGAATAGCAAATGATTAGTTCTAATGCGGCTGCAAATAAACTCCTAAAAGAGCGGTTAACCGACAAAAACAAAATTAAGTCATGTCTTAAAAAGACGTAGATACAAGAAATAGGTTGATTGTAGTATGGATAATACTTACTTAAAAGTACTTAACATTTTAGTGGAGCTATTTAAAAAAGCGACCACTCCAGTCAAGGAGCGATCGCTTTTTGTATGTAGTAATTGTTTAAATTTCTGCTTGAGTGTTTGTCAGCCTACAAGACCAGACAGACAAATCTGTTTTTATACGGTCGAGCCGCTTTTCATGCTACTCTAGCGGGAGTAAGTCTGCACGTAAAACTGCAATTAGTCATTACAAGGGAGGTAGTAACGATCAAAACAGCATATTCAGATAGTCAGAATTAATGTGAGTCGTTGCAGAACAGTGTTGGTGCAATAAAGACTGGCCGGTCAAAACACCAAGTTGTTCCAGACTAACGAGGACTCACTACTCGTTCATTCAATCCCTGTTGGCAATATTAGCACACAGGGCGGAATACTTTATGCTTTTTTTTGAACAAATCTTAAAAAAAGCATCTACCGCTACGATTTATCCCAACTCTGGATTCAAGCAGAGTATTGGCAAAAGTTACTGAGCCAAAAATAATTGAGGATGATTGGACGGCTAGATGCCTCGTAGATGAGGAGAGAGTCGTGAATATAGATTTTTTAAATCAAAAACGGCATTTTTATTTTTTGAAATGCCATATAGGTTCGATTTCTGCTGGCTTAACTACTCACAAGTTAAGCATTACTTAGTTGCTTAGTCAGCTTTAAAAGTAATTAAAAAAGAAATCGGCCAGCTGCTCACACGCCAGACATACGTTTAGCGGTTAGCAACTAACCGTCAAAAATTATTAATAAGCAATTTCAATTTAACAATGTCTGCGTCATAAAGGCAAAATTAGTGCAACTTAAATCAGGTGGCATCAATCCTCAAAAACTAACTATGAGAGCTTCAGACTAAGAATTTCAGCCTTTTTACCAATAAAATTAATTTTTGAGTAAATGGACAATTTTTGGTTTGTAGTCGTTGGTGACATTTGAATAAAGCACAGCTAATCAATCCTTTAAATAGGGATAGGAATCAGGGCATAGCAGAAGAATATTCACTACACCCAACATCTTAAACCCAAAAAATGTGGGTAGCTCCGATGAAACCAATCATCATCGGAGAAAGAAATGAGATTAGCGAATGTAAAAAAAACATCAGAACAGATACCCCAGCCATTAGCTCCACTAGGGCAGAGGTTTCTATCACACTTCCATCATGGATGGGGATTTATTTATGCCCCTACCCCTAAAAGCGGAGAACGCCCAAAATGGCAGACAGAAAACCGCTATCCCTTGCAGCCCAGAAACTTGTGGCAGCAATACCTTGACCAAAGTGTATTACTAGGACTACGGTTTGACAAAGAAACCAGCTACTTATTAATAGACCTCGACCGCAAAAGCAAACTACATCCCGCCAAAAACCTCTTAAAATATAAAGAACTACTGGCCTGCCTAGAAGAAATTGGGCTATGCCGACCAGTCCCCATACAATCAAGTGAAAGTGGCGGACTGCACATATATTATTTTTTTGAAGAAAAACAGCCATCATTCCTCCTAGCCTGCTCCCTCAAGCAAACCCTAGAAGCAGCAGGATTCAAAATCAAAGGAGGAGAACTAGAAATCTTCCCCAACTGCAAAGTATACAGTCAAGGCAGACCCAGCAGCTTTAACGCCCACCGCTTACCCTTACAAGCAGGGTCATACATACTAGACGACATATTAGAACCTTGGTCAGACGACGTTGAAGACCTAATGGATGCCGCCGACTGGTCAGCAGCAGGACAAGATTACTCAGCATTAACAGAAGCGATCGCCCTAGCAAAATTTCAGAAAGTCATCAGATTTCCTTACCGCCAGCGTAGCGCCATCGACCAATGGCGGCATGACCTGGAAGAGCGTTTGGGTGAAGGGTGGACAGGACATGGCCAGACAAACGAACTACTCAAAGACATAGCCTGTTACGGCATAGTCTTTCGTCAACTAAGCGGACAAGCCCTAGTGGACTATATCATCATCACAGCTTGCCAGTCACCAGGATACACTCAGTGGTGTCGCCACCAACACGAAATTGAGCAACGAGCCAGAGACTGGGCTAGATGCTGTGAAGGATTTTATACCCCCTACCCCGGTTCTCCCCAACGGGTAAACAGCTATAAAGAACAATTTGGCACAGTAGATGATAACAAAATCATCTCGCTACACCCCAACGAAGAAAGGCAACAACAGACAATAGAGCGAATTCGCGCAATAGTCGCACAGCTACAAGCCACAGAAACATTTCCCGAACGAACAAGCGATCGCGCCCAAGCAATAATTGCCGCATCCAAAGCCCAGTATGGCATAGGAGTAAGCCAGACAACCCTGCACAAGCCGATTTACCTAACCCTGTGGCATCCCGAATACCAAGAAAAACCAAAAACAAAACAGCCTGTAAATGATTGCCCAGAGAGCAACACAGCGAATTTAACAGCAGAAAAATACCCCCAACTGCCAGATCCTTGGTTAGAAGAACCTAACCCGGAAATCCAGACAGCACAAGCAACACAGCTACAAACAGCCAAAATTTACACACCCCCCCAGTATATGAAGGTTGTGTATTTAAGTTCAGCAAAAGCGTTGCCACCAGCAACGCCAATTGCTGAACTTAATCAAGGAGATAAATCATTGATCATTTCTAATTCTTCGACCAGCTGTAATTCTTCAAATTGTTCAAAAGTCTTAAATGACTTAAATCATAAGCAAATCCAATGTCTAGTTCTGCCCAGCGCCGCCAAAAATGACAATAAGCAAGACTTATCAAACACGGAAAACCTGTCGTCAACTGATAATACGAGTGTAGTACACGAAAATGATACCAGTTTTCCAATAGCTAGGTCAGCCAAAAATATTACCCCACCTGATACCTGTACCCTGAGAACTGAAACATCTGCACCAACTTTTACACAGCTAGATACCGACTCTGAAAATTCCCAGTCCATCACACAAATGGAAGCTTATAGCCAGCCTGAAGTAGAAGAAATTTTTACTCCAGAAGACTATCGTCAAAGCATTCGCCTGAAACTACAGGCAAGTAGTCAAGCACGCCATTGGGTGAAAGTATACTGCATCACAGAAAACATCTCCTTACAGCCCCAGGAGCGAATAAAGCTGGAACAGCTGGCAATGCGCCTGTTGATGTTAGAGTCCCCGTCGCTGATTTTACAGCAGGAAGCGCAGCAATGGCTGAAGGCTAACCCCGATGCTCTAAAGATGGCAGAGCGATTAAAGCAAAGAAAACATAACTGATTTCTGGTAAGGAAATCAAACTAGCAGTTGAAGCGAATTATATTCTTGTGTCAGTTAGACATTTTCGATGAACAAATATCTAACTACATCATCTTATACTTGTAATTTCAAACAATTAATAAAAATTAAATCAAAATAATTTGCCCCATTTAGAAAAATGAGAGCAAAAATGTGCTGCGAAAGTGCAACGAACTCATCAATAAGTGTATAATTATCACTAAATGGATGTTTGATTCTCCTTTTGTTTTAAAACAATATAATTTAGCCCCAAACAGGGGCATCTTTATCACAAAATGAGCCTCTTAGCTACAATAACTGGCTAAAAAATTCTAAAAACTAATATTTGATTGTGGATAAGACAAAGTAATAAAAGTAGATAAATGTATTTATAATTAAATTTATTCTAGATATAGAAAAATAAAAACCATTCTAACGTCATAAGTAAATTCTTTTGTCAACTAATCACAGTAGTAAATTTTTAGTACAGCAGTAATTTAATAGTAAAAAAATATAGAGAAATTTCAATTATCTTTGCTAAAGTAGTTTGACTAAAATTACTTGTACTAAAGTTTTTTATTGTTCCTTGATGAATTAATCAGGCTTGTTAGTAAAGAAGGTGTATTTCTAGTAATTAAAATTGGTTGAACCAAGGGACAGTTAAGCAACTTTACTAGTCTTTACTTATGCAAGGTAAAAAATTTCTTTTGGCTTTGGTTAAAGCCAAACTATCTATATTGGTAGCTGCTCCAGCAGGGGATAGAAGATTAAGAACTCAACCTGCAAAAAGCTTAATTCAGATGTTTTTAAAAGTTCGTTGGCAGCTTGTTTCAGTTGCTACTACGCTATTGATTGCTTTACAAGCAAGAGCAGCAAGAGCAGATTCAATATTTTCTAATGCTCAAAAAGCAATGGAATGCGTGATTACTAGTGCTTCATCTGGTAGCACTATTAACAATGCAGTTTTGACAAGTTTGCCATTAATTTTGTTTACTGCTCTGACTATTGTTCTATTTGGATATTTCTGTTTCTCCATTTATCAAGGTGTTGCTGCGTATGGGCGCGGTGAAGAAGTGAGTAACGTTATTCAGCAGCCTATTTTCACCTTTATTTCGGTGATATTGATTGTAGTATTTCAATCACTGCTTTTTGGTAATAACGCATCTTGTACTTAGCTAAGGGAAGAATTTCAGAGGCAGAATTAGATTTAGTTATTGCCAATAGATAAACGTGCTTGATTTTTTATAACAGCCCATACTGAATTGAAATTTAAAATCATTAGCAGAAAATTAAGCCCTTGCTGATAGAAGACTATCAAATTTAGATTTGGTATGGGTTTGATGTTAATTTGCAGTTCAAGCACACTATTCTGGCTCTCGAATTCTGGATTGATGCTCTATGAGAGAAGAGATTAGGAAAGTTAACCAAAGCTTAGGTGAAAGTCCAAAATTTGGGCCGTTTACAGGCAGACAGTTTGTTATATTCGCTGGAGTATTTTCTGTAGTTTTTGGACTGTTAAGCCTAATTTTAGGATTAGATATATTCTGGGGCTTAGGCTTTGCATTCTGGGCAAGTTTATCAATTGCATTCCTATCAGGAGACAAACCATACCTGTACTGGTCAAAGATTTACCCGATTGTGCCAAGATGGACAAGAGGATATGCTACCTACAGTTCTGCACAACATAAGAAAAAAGTTGGTGTGAGAAGAGTTAAATTAACTCGCTCATCCAAACCTAAAACTCTTAATCCCTTTGAAGATTGGTTGGATTTAACTACTATAGTCAGACTCAAGAAAGATTCATATTTAATAGGAGCTTATTTACTTAGCAAAAAGAATCTGACTGAAAGTAGTAATACACTGCAATTAATCTTTGGTTATACCTGTGCTGGGATTCATCCTTTGTTTAACTCAGAACAGGAAATAGAAGCCATTGCTCAAGCTTTTGAAAATGGCTGCAAAGAAATTCCTCAAGGCGAAAAAATCACTTTTAGATGGAGTTCTTTTTGTGATAATAGCGACAGTGAAGAATATTTAATGCAGCGTCTGGAGAATTCAGCTTCTTTAGAGTGTGAATTTTTAGATTGGGGGAGACTAGCCCGGACTCAAAAACTAACCCATGAGAGGGCGCGGAAGAATATCAAGCTGAATATCTTTTGGTCATTTACAGTGACTTCTGAAGCATTAGAAACCTCAGACCCAGTAGATAAATTCTTACTCAAGCTGACTAACTTTCTCCAAAGAAGATTTACAGATTCAGGAGTTAACCAAATTACCAAAAAGCGATTTACACAAATTTTAACTAAAGGACTTGAAGCCTCATTAAGATACCAGCAGATTCTAGCCGAGATGGGCTTAAATCCTCAGCCAAAATCAGATAAGGAGTTATGGAAAGACCTTTGCAAGAATATTGGGGCTAAAGAGGTTATTATCCCGCATACTTTAGTGTTTGATGAGCAAGGTTTGAGAGAAGAGATTGATGACAAAGCTTTACTTGATAAGCCAATTGAAATTATCAATCAGCCTCATTTAACCTCAATTATCTTAAACAATGGTGTACCTTTCGCTGATAAGCGATGGATTTGTTTACCAAAAGGAGAGAACAACAAATACATCGGAGTAATAGTACTAACTCGCAAACCAGAAATTTTTGCTTCTACTAAACATCAAATTCGCTTTCTTTGGAATTTATTTTCAAGGAATAATATTTTTGACGTGGAGGTAATTACAGAATTTTCACCAGCTGACCGAGGCATTACCCGTGCTGCCCAACAGATGATTACGAAACGCTCTAGGGCGTTAGATATAAATGTGCAGCAGAAAAAATCAATTGATGTTTCTGCTCAAATCAATGTTGAACGTTCAGTAGAGGCACAACGACAACTATATACAGGAGATACACCACTAAATTTGAGTTTGGTAGTCCTTGTTTATCGAGATACACCAGAGGAAATTGATGATGCTTGCAGATTAATTTCTGGTTACGTTTCACAACCTACAGAGCTTACCCGTGAATATGAATATGCTTGGTTAGTATGGCTGCAAACTTTGCTCATTAGGCAAGAACCGATTCTTATGCGTCCGTATAATCGGCGGTTAACGTTCTTTACCAGCGAAGTTTTAGGACTAACCAACATAGTTCAGAATAGCTCCGCAGACGATCAAGGTTTTGAGTTAATCGCAGATGAGAGTGATTCACCAATAAAAATTGACCTATCAAAAACCAAAAATATTTTAATTTTGGGTACAACTGGTTCAGGTAAGTCAGTTTTAGTTGCTTCCATCATTGCCGAGTGTCAGGCTCAAGATATGAGCGTTCTGATGATTGACCTGCCCAACGACGATGGAACAGGTACATTTGGGGATTACACTCCATATCACAATGGCTTTTACTTTGATATTTCAAAGGAGTCTAATAATCTAGTACAGCCATTGGACTTATCAAAAATACCTCCAGAGCAACGAGAAGAACGAGCCAAAGCCCATAGAAACGATGTGAACTTGATTGTTCTTCAGTTAGTTTTGGGGTCGCAATCATTTGACGGCTTCCTCTCCCAAACAATCGAATCTTTGATTCCATTAGGGACAAAAGCTTTTTATGATGACCCTGATATTCAACAACGCTTTGCTGAGGCGAAGAAAGCAGGATTAGGTTCAGCTGCTTGGGATAATACCCCGACCTTGGTAGATATGGAGCATTTTTTTACCAAAGAACATATCAGCCTGGGTTATGAAGATGAAAACGTTGACCGAGCGTTGAACTACATTCGTCTACGCTTTCAGTATTGGAGAAATAGCAGCATTGGCAATGCAATCTGTCGTCCGTCTACTTTCGATACTGATGCCAAGCTGATCACCTTTGCCTTGACCAACTTGCAGTCAAGTAAAGATGCTGAGGTGTGGGACTTCCAAGAAATAAAATCCCCAAAGCATAATAATGATAATCATTATAGGGGGGTAGGAAGTCACGGCAGCCATCGGCTGCCGTGACTTCCCTTTTTGTAGTAATTTCAATATATGGTTCGAGTTTTGGGGTGTGTTGGAGTGTCAATTGAATTAACTGACTCATTGAAAAGTTTGCTCAAGGAAACAGCTACTCAATTGAAAGGTGCAGCCAGACGACGTTTTCAAGCGCAGACTGTTATGGGATTAGGCTATGGAGGACAACTCATAGCTCAAAACGAGTTGGGATGGGATAGAAAAACCATTCGTAAAGGAATTAAAGAATTAACCAGTGGGATTACTTGCTTTGATAATTATTCAGCTAGGGGTCGATGGAAAGCAGAAGAACACTTACCTTCGTTGTTAGAAGATATTAAAAAATTAGTTGATTCACAGAGCCAAACCGACCCAAGTTTTAAAAGCCAGAGGTTATATACACGCCTAACAGCAAGCAAAGTCAGAAAACTATTAATTGAAAAGTGTGGCTATAGTGACGAACAGTTACCAACTGAAGAAACAATTCGTATCAAATTGAATGATTTAGGTTATAGACTCAATCGAGTAGCAAAAGTTTTACCTCAAAAAAAATTCCAGAAACAGACGCAATTTTTGAACAATTAGCAATAGTTAATCAATCCGCTCTGGATGATCCAAGTATCTTACGTCTTAGTCTGGATGCCAAAGCCCGTGTAGATATTGGCTGCTTTGACAGAGGAGGAAAAAACCGAGTTGTCACAGAAACAGAAGACCATAATTTTCATCCAAAAACTACCGTAACTCCTTACGGCATCTTCCTTCCAGAATTAGACGAACTATTTTTATACTTTACAGAGTCTAATGTAACGAGTGATTTTATTGTAGATGCTCTACAAGATTTTTGGAAGAGTGAGAGTTGGCGATTTCCCACAATAAAAACCCTGATTCTTAACCAGGATAATGGGACAGATAATAATTCTAGACGTACCCAGTTCATGAAACGTATAGTCGAGTTTGTTCATCAATATCAACTAAATATACGGTTAGCCTACTATCCACCCTATCACAGCAAATATAACCCCATTGAAAGAGTATGGGGGATATTAGAAAAGTCTTGGAATGGCAGCATTCTCGATGAAGTTGAAACTGCTTTAAATTTTGCAAAAAACATGACATGGAAAGGCAAACATCCTGTAGTAGTTAAATTAATAACTCAGACTTATGAAACAGGAGTTAAGCTAACCAATAAAGCTATGTCTGCTATTGAAGAACAAATAGAACGTCTGACTAACTCCACAAATGAAAAGTTTCCCAATTTAGGTAAATGGTTTGTTGATATTTGTTGTGGCAGCACTTAATTTCTCTGACTATTTTTAAAGCTTTCAGCTAAAAAAATATCAATATTAATGATGATAATGCACCTGACATTATTTACAGAGTGCAGACTTTTTTATGAGTGTTTTTAGGGGGTGAGAGGCGGTTGCCGTCGGCAACCGCCTCTCACCCCCCTCAGAATGATTATCATTATCTTATAGATATCAAATTATGATTTTTGCTGAGTAATTTATTTCTTGGAAGTCCCTGTTTGGGATGAGTGCATACATCGCTGCATCCCGCCAATCCCTATCAGCACCAAATAGTGTGTTCTTCATGGATGAATCGAGTGTGTTGTTGCGCTTCCCTGCTTTATCACGTTTAGTAGGCCGCAAATGTGCTACTGCCCGAAAATCAGGTTGTCGAGTCATGTTGGCAGGTCAAGACATTCTTTCGATCGCTAATTCAGAAGCAGGGGAGCAAATCTTGCAAAATATGCCCTGTCGGTTGGTTGGGCGAATAGTGCCGGGGGCCGCAAAGAGTTTTTCCGAGCATTTAGGAATACCTAAGCAAATTATTGATTCAAATGAAAGCTTCCGCCCCAACATTAAACAGCTATATACATTGTGGTTGCTTGATTACAACAACAAATACATTCGCTGTCGTTACTATCCTTCTTACCCAATTTTGGCATTAGTAGCTAATAGTCGAGAAGAACAAGCAGCCCGTGACCGATTTAAATCTATGTATCCAAATAAGTTTAAGTGGGTTGCTGAGTTTTCTAAATATTATGTGGATTGCATTAAGCAAGGAAAGCCTTTATGAAAAAGCTAGAAATTGCTACTGGATTTGCACAATATAAAGTTTTGATAGCTATTTTAGGAGTTGTTACATCATTAGCATCCTTTGAAGTTTGGAAGTGGCAGAAACAGGAACATGAAAAGTATGTTGCTGAAAAACAGAAAGCTTGCCAACAAGCTTTAAACAATGCTAATCAACACGTAGAAAGCGACCGAATTCTTAGAGGAGTTCGTTATGCAGCTATAGCGCAAGAGCAATTTGATAAGAAAGTAAATCAGCCAGGAATTAATACAGATTTTCAAGCTGGTAAGAATTATATTTTGATGTATTCAAAACCAGCATCTTTAATACCAGATAGTCCCCGCCATGAAGGGAAACTCTTTGAAAGATTATCTCAGAAAAGTGATAGATATCTCCCAGAGCCATTGATGGTATCTGGTCAAAAGAGATTAGGTACTAAAGCTCAAGTAATATCTGCTTGCTCTCCTAATTCTTTTACAGTAGCGTTGGAGAATTTGTATGAAATCGCTCAACCAATTGATGTTACTCCCTATATGCCGACGTTTAGTAGTTTTTAGCACCTTAATCGTTACCTTTGTCGTACTTTCAACTTTACCAGCTACAGCTAAATCTTCCTTTCTGGAACAATTTCAGCAAGTCATCACTAGCTTACAAGGATATATTAAGCTGTACAGCAAAGAGTTTGGTAATAAATCAAAAGATTCAGAATCGGATAAGAATGAAGATGAGAATGAAAATATAGAGATAGTTATTGATTCTACAAATGGTGATTTAGGCATCCCTGACCCCTTAGAAGCAGGTAAAAAAATAAAAGCAATCATTCAAAAAAAAGACACTGATTTAGTCGATACTGATTCTCAAAATCAAGGTGACTACGCTCAAAAACGATGGCATCGGGCTTATACCTATGGACTTTCCGAATCTGTGCTGGGTAGGGAAGGACAAAAAACTCAGTTTCAAGAAGGTGAAATGAGCAATGAAGCTCTAGAGAATTCATCTAATAATGCTGATAAAGTGCAAACAGATGTCATTACTCAGGACATTTTAAAAAAAATGGCAGTTCAAAACTTGCAAACAACGATTATTACTAAATCGATTCATGGTGAAGCGCAAAAACAAACACGAGCATTATCAGCAGCTAATATCAATTTGAGCGATATTTCAAATAATTTAGATGAATCAGCACGAAAAGACCAAGCTAACAATAAATCTAGTGCTAAACAGATTTTAGGAGCAGCGGCATTTGCTGATAGTTTTTGGGAGAAGAGCAATGGTAATTCATCCAATTAACTTCTTGTACTTACTAGCAGCCACAGGAGATACAAACGCTGATGATATAGTTGATGGCGCAATTAATGGTTCTCGTTTGGTTGTATCTTCATTTAATCAAGACTGGCAGGATTTAATTAATAATCAGAGTGAAATTTATAAAGCAGTAGTTGCTATATCTGCTTTATGTGGTGTTGTTTTTGTATCTTTTTGGTCACTAAGCTGGTATTCAAGATTAACTCAGGAAGGTTTTAGTAATGAAGTTTTAAATGAAATGATATATCCATTATTAGTCTGTCTAATGTTGACAGTGAATAATGGGCAACTCCTTGCATCCACATCTCTAATGTTTCGTAATACAGCTATTAATTTGAACGATAGATTATTAAGCATTACACGAGATGGGATTACCTTGAGAGATGCTATTCGTACTGCAAATATGGATCAGGCGTTTGCTTTGTCAGTTCAAACACAAATACAAGAATGTTTAAAAAAACCTACAGAAGCTCAAGATGAGCAAGGAAATCCGACTAATCCGCAGGAAATATGTAAGCAAGAAAAAATCAAACAAGCTAAACAACAAGCTCAAGAATACAAAGAGAAATATGGATTATCTTCCTACTCAAATAGTTGGAATCCAATTGATATTGGTGGTCAGTTTGTTAACTCAATGGTGCAAGCCTTATCTTGGATCATATTTAGTGGTTTACAAGCAGCATTTCAATATATTGTGCAAATAGCATTTTTATTAAATGCCTATGTTGCTCCTATCTTCTTAGTACTTTCATTGTTTCCTTTTGGAGGTAAGCCCATCTATGCCTGGATATCAGGATGGTTGGCGTTAACCTTAGTACTAATGTCGCACTCAATAGTTTGTGGAATTGCTGCTAGTTCTATTGTGAATGCAGATAGTAATAATCCTTTGTTCTTGCAGTTAGTAGAGGCAATTTTATCTCCAATCTTGGCAGTGGCAATGGGTAGTGGTGCAGGGATGGCAGCTTTTTCTTGTTTTTCTAGTAGTGCCAGGTTAATCTCTGGGAGGGTATTCAGATGAGATTACTTGATAAGAAAGAAATAAACTTCTCGCCATTGTTATCAATGGGACAATTAATAATTTTAATATTTTTATTTTTAACAACTTTAGCTAATTCTAGTAAATTAGGTCAAATCTCTAACAGTAGACCTACCTTAGTTGAATTACAAGATGGTACTTCTATCAGAGCAATTGCTGTAGGAGAAAAAGACAGAACTGACCAAGCTATTATGGATTTTGCTGGGCGTACCATGATGAATTTGATGAGTTGGAATGCTATCCCAAAGTCATCATATGAAACCTTAAATCCTAGAGAATTAAAACTAGATCCAGGAGTACAAATATCTGATAAGAAGTTAACCACAAATACTTGGGGTGCGGGATTTGCATTATCAGAAGATTTTAGAGCGAGTTTCTTACGGGAAATTGCCAGCTTAACTCCCTCTGATGTCTTTACTGGGGATACTCAGTCAGCTTTATTAGTACGTTATCTGTCCAATCCTCAAAAAATAGAACCAGGAAAGTGGCAATTAGATATGGTTGCTAATTTAGTAGTATTCAAAGGTAAAGACCAATTAGGTAATGCAATTTCTTTTAATAAAACTATCTTTATCAGAGCAATAAATACTCCACCTTTACCTAATAACCCCTCCGCGCAGCATATTGCAGCTTACAACGCTCGAAAAGCAGGAATGGAGATTTATCGAATTCAAGATTTAGATTTGGGAAGGTAGCTTTATGTCAAATCAAGTTACTGCCGAAACTAACAATTATCGGCAAGAATTTGCCCAAATGAATGGAGCAGAAATAAAAAATGATTCAACAATATCATCCACATCATCAACAGACGATACTCAAAAAGCAGAGCCAGAAGAGATTGTAACTACTCGCCCTGTGGCCGGACACCCTTTATTGAAAGGGTTGACAATTTCTAGTGGAGTTTTGCTGTTAGTAATGAGTTTTGGGGCGATGATTAGCACAATTACAGGAGCTTTTAAGCCTTCTAACGATCATCAAACTCAAGAAAGTACTAAAAAGATTCAGCCTGCTGATAGCAAAACTGCAAAAGATGAAGATGCAGACATGAAGACCGCGATGGCTCTCACTAGTCAAAAAGGTGAGTTACAAGCCATTGGGAAAAAAGATGGTGAAGCAGTATCAGTACCGCCTGCGCCAGCACCCACGCCCACAATTGCCCCAAAACCTACGTTTAGGACACAACCAATAGCAACACGCCCAGTCACAACATATCAAGCACCGCCACAGCAGCCTACTCCAGTAATTAGAGCTAACCCTAGCTATCGAGTGCCTACTAATCCTCCAATTAGGCAAGTTGCGCCTGTGCCAATGCCTAAATCATCACCAAAACCTTTACCTCTAAAGACGAGTGTTAGAAATTTAACCCCGCTACCTTCAGTCAAAGCAACACCTAAAGACCCAATGCAGGAATGGTTAGCAGTAGCGAACGTAGGTAATTACTCTTCTGGTGATCCTAGCAATGACCAGTTCAACAATGAAGAACTGAATTTAGCAAATGCAAAAGTAGAGGGAGGCACAGGAATCAGACCAGTAAGTGCTGCTAATCAAAATCAAGATTTATCCCAACCACTACCAACTAATTACGATGGTAAGCAGGTTTTGGTAGGGACTCGTGCGGCGGGTATTATGGAAACTCCCATTGCTTGGATGGGTAGTAGTGTTAACGATCAGCAAAAACAAAACTGTTTAATTCGGTTATCGCAACCTTTAAAAGGTTCTGATGGTTCTGAGGTTTTACCCAAGGGGTCTTATGTTGTCGCTATTCTTAACCCAACTAATTCAGAAATAGCGCAGATGACGGCAGTTTCTGCACTGGTCAATGTTGATGGTAAAACTCAAGAAAAACAATTACCGCCAAATTCAATTTTGATATTAGGTAAAAGTGGCAAATTACTAAAAGCTGAATCTCGTAAAGGCGGAAGTAATTTAGGAAATTCGCTCATGGCATCACTGTTGTCTGGCTTATCAAAAGCAGCCGAAATTCAAAATAGAGCTAACAGCGAAACTTCTATTAGCTCAAATGGGGTAACTACGACCAGTACGAGCAATAGTGAAAAGAATTTAATAGCAGGTTTTACAGAAGGCAGCCTTAACGAGATTCTAGGGAGAATGAAAACTTCTAATGAACAGCAAATACAAGGTTTAGAAAGACAGCAACAAGTATTTGTAATTGAAGCAGGCAAGCAAGTACAAGTTTTTGTAAATCAATCGATATTGATATGAAGAGTTTAACTTTTTTATTAGCAACAGCATTAGCTATAAATGCAGGGCAGTTACTAGCATTACCAGCAGCGAGAAATGTTTATTCACGAGATGCCCAAGGCAATAGCTCTACAGGACTTGATTTAAAAGTTTGGCAGGGTTATGGACTAACGATAAACTTTATGTCCACTGGTGAGGTTATCAAGCAAGTTTGGCTGGGAGATCCAACTCATTTTTCTTTAACTTCCAATGGTAAGTTATGCCAGCAAGGGGTATCAAATGATGAAAGCTGTGGGGCTGGAGGAGCTACAGTTTTATTTTTGAGACAAATTAAACCAATTAACTTTCCGCATTTGACTTCCAGTAGTGATGGCAGTACTCAAATTACCGTTCTCACGAATAGTGCAGATGGTCAAAAACAATATCAATTTAGGTTAATTCCAGCTAAAGGTCAGCCATCTTATACAAGTTTAATTATTCAACCTGACTCTCAAAAACCGTTACCTGTTTTGAGGCAACCAACATTAACTACCGCCGGAGAAAGGGCAGAATTAGTAACTACAAAGCCAGTTTCTCAACAACCGACAGACCCCACTGTAACAAAAAAACCAGCAACAACAAAACTGATTTCTCAACGAAGAACAGTAGCGAAAAGGGAAGAAAGTACGAGAAGTAGCCAGGGAGACAAGTTATTAGACGGTAATTCTCTGCCTCCAAGTGCTATTGCTGTAAGTAATTCAAGTACTACTGTAGCTCTGTCTAAGCATACATTTGGGAGCAATTCAATTCCAAGAAACGATGCCAATGCTTTGGCTTATGGATTAGCAACAGCTGTTTCTAATCGAGAAATTAAGCCTTATTCAAGTACTTGGAAAAAGTTTCAAGATGCTATTCGATTACTACGACGAGGTAAAAGCCAAAATGAGGCAATTTCTCTATCTGGTGTACCATCTGCCTTATTTGAACAGTTAATAAACAGGGGTAGATAAATGCTGAAGCTGAAAAAATTATTGTTAGTAGCTTCAACAGCTTTGATAGCCGCTACATCAATCAAAACACAAGCTCAAACACCAACTGAGACTCGTACTTTAGCCGAATACGAGGTAAAAATTCCTGACTGGTCAAAGATAACTTGGAGTAACTTAGCACCAGTTCAACAGCCTGGATATCTCAATATTTCACCAGAGTTAGTTGATAGATTTGGGTATAATCCTTCCCGTTCTTGGTCGGCTGGACAAAAAATAGATTCTATAGTCATGTTGGGAGATGTGGAAGATGCTTTTAAAATGAGTTCTTTCAGCTTAAAAAATATATCTGCAATAGTAGCACTTGATTCTAAACTGACACTCAAAAATTTGGGATTGATACAGTGGCAAACTCCCAAAACCCTAGTTAAAGCAATTCCTGCATTAGGCAACCTTGATATTAGCCAAGTTCCGCCTATTTATGATTTATTTGCTCAAGTCGCTGATAGTAATATAACTCCTAATTCATTAGTTGCAGGTGCTACAAAATCAAATACAACTGATAAAAATTCTTTTAAAATTGCTGCAAGTGGTAAAATAGCCCAAATCTTACAATTTAATCCACAAGCCGCTAATACCCCATTAGGTAAGCTTGATTTAAGTCGATATCCTATCAACTCAGTGCCTGGGCTGACCCAAACACAATTAGCAAGATTTTCAGGCTGGCAGCAGAGTTTTATTAATCAGGTTCCGGGGCTAAATAACGTGCCATTTGATAAAATGCCTCAGCCCATTAATACAGAGTTTAGTGTAATTGGAATTGCATCTTTAGTATTAGGAACATCTGAAAATGGAGATACAACAGTCGGCTCAAACTATTTTATATCCGGCAGTATCAACCGTAGTAGTGCGACTATTCCTGTAGCTTGCGAAGCTCGTCAAGAATGCGCGTACATGGAATTGGGAGATTTAGTAGGACATATTTACATTTCTTGATTTTATGAATCGCATTTTGCGATATAAATATTCTTATTAACTAAAATTCAGAAGTCAGGAGTAAGAATTCAGGATGAATAAGTGCTGAAACACCTAGATAAATAAAAAAATTAGTTGTCTATATGGTGGTGGGCGGAAACCCACACTTTTTTGTTGAGACCTCTGCATTCTTCGTCAATATTATTCATCTATAAATAGAATTAGTTACATTTCTTTATTATGAATTTTCTGAGTAAAGTTTATTAACTTTTGCTGTTAACCGACATTATCGCCTGTTAGTCTTCTTATTAAGGTGAGTAGTCAGCGTTGCTTGAGCATATTGATTATCTGTCTTGAATGCTTGGCCAGCTGCACAAGAGGAGAATTAACTTTAGTTTCATAAATAGTTGCTTGGCTACTACAAGAAGGCAGGAGGAAGGCAAAAGTTCAAGAAGTTACAAAATAGGCTTTTTAGCCTTCTCTAACGGTCGGTTTATTTCTATTGCCACTTGCTAGTTAGAAAACTATCAGTTTATATTCAGCAACTACACAAAATTCACCAGCAGCATTAAACAAATGATGAAACATTATTCTCTGGAATGGATTGAGGCTTGGTGCCAAGAAAATGGCTGGACAGAATTGTTTGTCGAGCGACGTAATAATTATTGGGCATTTCCTCCAGGTGGAGTAATGCCGGAACCAATTCCATCTCATGTTTTGAGAGGAATTAAAGCAGCAAAAGGACTCACCATTGAAGAAAGAATTTGGTCGATGTCCGCAGTAATTGGCACGGTTGCAGCTGTCGTTAGCACCTTTATACTCAGATGTCCAATGCCTTTGGTTTTGGCCTTTGCCTTTAACGCTGTAACGGTAGCTCAATTTGAAATGGAAGATGTTTAATCAGAGTCAATGGTCAATAGTTAATGGTATGGAAGTTGACTATTGACCAGATTCTTTTGAGACTTTTTCAATTTGTTGCGTAAAGTAAGATTCCTCATGTTTCAGTTGTTGGGCGAGTTGTAAGCCTTGTTGAAACGCTGAGAGTGCTTGAGGATAATCTTTTTGTTGTAGGTAAATTTGCCCAATCTGATCATAAGCTTGCATCAAGCCATAATAGTTAGAAGTTTTTGCTTGTGTCTCTACAAGAATTTGGCTTGTTTGTAATGCTGCATCAATTTGTCCTTGAGAACGATATAAGGCAATTAACTTTTGTAAAGCTTCCGCAGCTAAGACAAATTGCTGTGATTCCCAAGCAGTTGTATAAGCTTGTTGATAGTTATTAAAAGCGTCTTGCAGCAGATTAGGATTTTCTTTTGCTAAAGTTTCATAATTACTTGCGATCGCTAATTTTAATTCTGGTAATTTGAGAATATCTTCTGGCTGGGTATACATTCGGGCTAACTTATTTAATGTATCGATAGCCTGTTGCGGTTGTTTGCTTTGCTGGTAAATATAAGCTAACTGTTTTAGATATGTTAGCTCACTAATGCGATCGCTGTTAGCAGAAGCTATCGTTAATAACTCTTGATATGTAGCGGCGGCTTTGGGATAATCGAACCAACTCAGATTTAGTTCTGCAATTGTCTGGAGAGTTGCTAACTCTGTGGTTGTATCTTTTTGCTGTCGCACCGCCGTTAAGATTTGATTGTAAACTTCTAAAGCATTTTTAGGCGATCGCACATTTTGATAAGCTTCACCTAAAGCCTGCAACAATTCTAAATTCACACCTTGTTGAGCAATTGTTTTTGGTGATAAAGCTTGTTTTTGAATTGCTTGCAATCGTTGAGTTATATAAAATATCTGTTGACGGTCATTTTGATTCCAAGCGATCGCACCTACCCTCGATAATGCTTGAACTTCAGGTATTGTACCCAAATAGCGCCGCAAGCGTAATTCGCGGTTCCAAATTTCAAACGCCTTAACACTATCTCCAGCTTGCAGAGTCGCCGCTGCTTGTTGATTTAAATCATCTAATGCAGTTGCTAGAGTTTGCTGTTCTTCCGCAGTTAACGGTTGTTTATTAGCAGAAGGCCGCACCAAGGGATCGGGTGTGGTAACTTCTAGAGGACTAGGGGGAAATTTATCTGCTTGGCTAGGATCTTTAGGTGCAGCTAATGTTAAAGAGCTATTTAGTAGAATACTGAAAGTTGCGATCGCACATAAGCGTCTGAGCATAACTACTTTACCGTACTGGAGTTAGATAAGAATTAGTGACTAGCTCCATAATGACGATATTTTTATCAAAATTCTCCAAGCACGAGGAGATTTTTCCTTCATAAAATTTCATACTTTAGCCTTCAGACTTCATACTTCATTAAAATACTCAAAGAGATTTTAAGCAACGCAAGATAATCTATAAATGACAAGCTCTACAGATATTACTACCTTAGCGCGGTGGATGGCGGCTGATTTTAGTAACCAAGCGCAAGCTTTTGAAAATCCGCCATTTTATGCACATATCCGTGTGTGTATGCGTCCCTTACCTTTGGACTTGTTATCAGGGGTAAGTTTTTTTGTGGAACAAGCTTATGACTATATGTTGAATGATCCTTATCGCTTGCGGGTGTTAAAGTTATTGGACGCAGGCGATCGCATCCACATTGAAAACTACACTGTTAAACAAGAAGAAAAATTTTACGGTGCATCCCGTAACTTAGAACGTCTCAAAACCCTAACAGCCGATGACTTAGAAAAATTACCAGGCTGTAACATGATTGTCGAGTGGACTGGTAATAGCTTCAAAGGTAGTGTAGAACCAGGGAAAGGCTGTATTGTGTTTCGCAAAGGCCAAAGAACATACTTAGACAGCGAATTTGAAATTGACGAAGAGAAATTTATCAGCCTTGACAGAGGACGCGACCCAGAAACCGATGAACATATCTGGGGTTCTGTCGCTGGGCCATTTTACTTTGTGCGGTGGGCTAGTTTTGCCGATGAAGTTAAGTGCTGAGTTGAAAGTGCTGAGTACTGAACGCCGAGTCACTAGGGATATTAGCTTTTTGACCATTGACTATTGACCATTGACCAAAGTCAATATCCTGTTGCTGCTAACTCCAGTGGATGAAAATAGGGAACTCTTTCCACAGATGTTTCCCAGATACCACTGGGGTATAGTTTCAACAAGCGGAAACCTGGTGCTTTTTGGTCAATAGCAAAAGTTGGACTATGGGAACGAAACTGAATACAAGTAGACGGTGTTCCTAAATAGGTAACTTTGCGACGTTGGTGTTGAAATTGTTGATGAATATGACCGAATAAAACTAATTTAACTTGTGGGTGGCGATCAATAACCGCAAAAAATTCTTCTGGGTTTTGGAGGCTGCTACTATCAAGCCATGCAGAATTCATTAAAAAAGGTGGATGATGCAGCGCTAACAATGTCGGGTTATTACCTAATTTTGCTAATTCCGAGTCCAACCAACTTAGAGTGTCAGTTGTCAGATGACCATGTACACATTCAGGTACAGCTGAATTCAGTAAAATAAAATTCCAATTACCGCGCTGGAAGGACTTTCGCCGGGAAATCATTCCTATATTAAGAATTTCATTCATAGCGATCGCACAGTCATGATTTCCTGGTACCCAGTAAGTAGGGATTTGCAATTGATTAACTATGCTTTGCAGATTTTCATAAGATTCGGAAGTACCATCCCCAGATAAGTCTCCCGTTAATAATAGTAAATCAATTTCCGATTTTAGCTCCTTTAATCGCTCCATCACTACCTTAAACGACTCAACTGTAGGCATTCCCAGCAGTTGATGTTTTTCTGAGGCAAACAGATGTATATCTGTTACCTGAGCAATTGATACGGGAGATATTTGGTTCATCTTCACTGCTCACACTATGCTGATCTCTGTACCCTGATTTGTGTTACGGACAGCACACTGACTTTAATTCAAGTAGCAAAACCAGCTTGATAGTCAATGTCTGCCATAGAATTCAATGTGCCAACTTACTTTGAAAATCAAAGCTTTAGCTCAAAAACAATTTGCCATACTTTAAGTAATCTTTATACTCAAAGCCGTTCATAAAAATACAATTTTAAACAAATTTTTTTTGCATCTATCATAAGATACAAATTTTATTTTTTGTAGTTTATAGCGCTCAAAAAAGACGGGAAGCTTGTTGTTCAGGAATGATTTAAAACTGCTATACTGCATAAAAACAATCGATATACCGTATTTTTATGAGTAATAGCAAAAAAGTTAGTAAAAATCTTAGTATTGCGGGACAATTAACTTCTGAGGAATTACAGCAGTTAGCACAAGCAGGTTTTAAATCGGTGCTAAATCTACGTTCCCCTGAAGAAGTAGGTTTTTTAAACGACGAACAGCAACAAGCAGAAGCAGCGGGACTAGAATACGCTAACGTCCCATTAAAGCCTTCACAAGCAAATCAGGAACTTACAGAGTTAGCCATTAAAAAGATTGAAAACTTACCTAAACCAATTTTGATTCATTGTGCAGCTGGAGCAAGAGCGGGTGGTATCGCTTTAATAGCGGCTGCTATTAGTGAAGGTTTAACTTATGAACAAATTACTCAAAGAGCTAGTGAACTTGGCATTAATTTAGAACAACCACATCTTAAGCAATTTTTATTAGATAAATATATTGGCGATCAAGTCGAAAAAGCGTAGTTCAATCATCGTCAGATAAAAGTTACATTACTTTGCAATCTGCGGCTTGTTTGCGTCAGTTTTAACAAAATAGAATTAAACTAAACTTAAGTAAAACAAGGTAGGTGAACACAATTATGTCAATAAAACTTTTACCAGACCTTGGAGATTTAGCCGAAGGACTAGGAATTACAGGGATTGTCGGAGTTGTGCTTGTGCCTGTATTCTTGCCAGTAATAGCTGGTGTTGGTAGACCATTAGCCAAAGCGGTTGTGAAAAAAGGAATCGTATTCTACGAAAAGAGCAAAGACGCGATCGCAGAAGTTAGCGAAACCTGGGATGATATCATCGCTGAAGCTAGGGCTGAAGTTGGCGAAGAACGCATGAAATCAGCTGAACCCAGAGAAACCTAGTACGAAACTCAGCGTAACTTTGCGTTTAAAAGTCAACCAGTTACTAAGACTCTCTTAGTACATATCCCACACCCCGCACAGTTTGAATGAGGCGTTTTTGACCTTCATCTTCAATTTTGAGGCGTAGGTAACGAATATACACCTCAATTACATTCGACTCACCCATAAAATCGTAACCCCAGACATTTTCTAGAATTTGTTCGCGGGTTAATACCTCACGGGGATGTTCCATCAAATATTTTAATAACTCAAACTCTTTCATTGTCAAATCAATTACCCGCCCATTGTGTATGGCGCGGCGGGTGGATATATCTAAAACTAAATCCCCAAAGCGTAACTGCTCTGTAGTATCTATATCAGGTTTTAAATAAAGGCGAATTAGCTTTAAAAATTCTTCTGGGCGGTAAGGTTTAAGAATGTAGTCATCCGCCCCCGCTTCGAGACAGGCTACACGGTCATCAACTGTATCTCTAGCCATTAAAACTAGCACAGGAGAACGCATTCCAGCGCTTCTGAGATTTTTACACAACGAAAGTCCTGATTCTCCTGCCAACATCCGGTCTAAAACAATTAAAGCAGGTTGACAATCACGACTGTATTGTAAACCACTGGCTGCATCGTGAGCCAAAATCGCATCATAACCTGCTTCTTGCAAATCAGAAGATAGCTGATTTGCAAGACTTTCATCAGTTTCAATCACTAAAACACAGGGACTGTGAGCAACTGTCATAAATTAAGTCAATAGTCAATAGTCAATGGTCAATGGTCAAGAGTCAAAAATCAATCTCTCTTTTTACTCAGCACTTTGCTGTAACTTTGTTTCCCAATTCTATTTATAAACCAGCAATTCAGGAAAAAAGCTGAAGAAACAATTTTGACTTTGGACTATGGACTATTGAACATTGACAATTAAGGTAACTCTACAGAGGTGGGTTTGGCTATGTGCGGTAGACCCCATCCGAGTTTTTCGCGTAAGATGCGGAAAAACTCTGGTGGTTGTAGACGAATAAATCGGACACTATATTGCGATCGCTCTAAATATACCCGATCTTCTGGGAAGACATAACATCCACCATTGCCATCTACCACCATCACCAAACGTGGGATATTGACAGGATAAATACTAACAGTCTCTGTATCTGGAAACACTAAAGCCCTAGAAGCCAGGGAATGGGGACAAATCGGTACTAACTGTAAAGCAGATATGCCAGGAGTCACTACCGGGCCGCCTGCACTGAGTGAATAAGCCGTAGAACCAGTAGGTGTAGAAACAATTACACCATCTGCTGCAATATCCACTGGTGCGTGCCGACCGATAGCAATTTCAAAATGACACATACAAGTCAATGGTTCCCGATGCAGCACCATTTCGTTCAAGCAAAGGGCTTCCCACAGTACCGACTCCCCGCGCAATACCTTCACAGTCAGCATTGCCCGTTCTTCTATTTCATAATCACCTGCCATTGCTTGTTCAATCGCTTGAGGCAGTTGATTAAGATAAGCCTCCGTCAAAAACCCCATATGACCAGTATTCACTGTTAACAGTGGAATACCAAGGGGCGCAACCTGACGAGACGCAGCTAAAACAGTGCCATCTCCCCCTAGTACAACAGCAAACTTCATGTCTGAGTCAAAACCAGGGGGTGTCAAACCGTCAATAGGAGTATGGCATACAGGACTTTCTGGATTAGAATAGCCCAATATCCCACCAATACTAGTTGTGACACATACATCCCAACCCGCAGCGGTGAGTTTCTCTTCTAGTTCGATAGCGACGCGACCCGCTACCGGTTTTAAATCATTGTAGATAATGCCTGCTTTCGGCACATTCAAATATCCAACTTTTGGCAATGCTTTGTACTATGTAATCCTTACATATTTTGGCCAACCCAGTCATTAGTCTGTGAGTAAAAGTCAAAAAGAAAGAAGGCAGAATGAATACATATTTATCACTCAGCACTTTTTACTCAGCACTATTGACCATTGACCATTGACTATTGACTATTGACCTTCTTAAACGGAGAACGTTTGTTTTTCTCCTTTTTGGTCTTGGTTTTTTCGTAATTTAGCTCCTTGAGCTTTTTCATAATTCTGCTGAAGTACTCTTGTAAGTAACTTTCGAGCGTAGTTGTGTCTTTGGGGTCTAAGTCAAAAACTTTGTATACTTCCGCCATTGGGGCATTTAATGGTCTGCCACTGGCCAAGACTTCTGTAAATGCCAGTCTGTCTGCCACATTCCATCCCCACTGAAAGAACCGGACAAAACGGCGCACAGTCCGCAATAAATTTAAAGGCATCCGTGTGACTTTTGCTTCTTTACCAGACAAGCGTTCACACAAACTGATGATTTCTTCTGCACTCCAAGCACGAGTCCCAACTACCGGGAAAGTTTGTTTTTCGGTTGCTGGCACACTCAAAGCCCGGACAGCAAATTTCGCAATGTCTTGAGTATCCATGTAGGCAATGGGTGATGAATCACCAGTTACCCAAACGGGTTGTCCTTCTAAAATTGGGATGCCATATTGACCGATTAACCCTTGCATGAAGCCAGCCAATCGTAAAACGGTATAGTTTAGTCCAGATTCAGCTAAAAATAGTTCTGTACACCGCTTAATTTCCATCAGCGGTACTTCTGGGTATTTATCGGCATCAATTATAGAAAAGAATATAAAACGCTCTACACCCGCAGCTTTGGCCGCTTGAATTAATGCTACTTGGCCTTCCCAGTCTACCTGTCTGATAGTCAAAGAATCAGTAGCACGGGATGTGGCCGCATCAATAACTGCGGTTACTCCTTCTAATGCACCTGCGAGGGTTTCGGGGTAACACAAATCTCCAACGGCGAGTTCTGCACCCCATTCTTTGAGAAATGCTGCTTTTTTGCTACTGCGGACAAGACAACGTACTTTATACCCCTCATCGATCGCACGACGAGCCACTTGTCTTCCCAAGGTGCCAGTGGCACCGACTATTAGTAATGTCATGAGGGTTGTATTAAATCTTAAAGTTTTATGAAAAGAATCTTAACAGAATTATATCTGTAAACAAAAGTTTACACTTTTCTTAGAAATTATTTAATACCAGAGAATTATTGAAACAGCGTTGTCCGTTGTCGGACACGCTATTTTTTCAGACTCCAGAGAGATTATTCTTCAGCACCCTGAATTTTCAGCAATAAAGCACCTATTGCCCAACCAACGAAAATTAAGCTAAAAGCCAGAAAAGCTGTACTGAAAATTTCGCCACCCATTTTTGTGTTTCTCCTTTGTGAATGGTTTGTCATAATTCTAAAGGCTAACCTTTAGATTTCCTATGTTTTAGGCTGTGTTGCAATTAGACTTGCTTGCTCAAATCTAATTTTTATCAGTCTTGTAGTTGAGGGGTGAAGTTTTACTTTGACCGAACACCCCAGCTAAACTGAATTTGCTCAACAGCTAATGTTGAATTAGACCTGTGTAAATAATTCTAAACTAGTTTGATGGTTAATCCCTAGTATTGAGGGATCAAGGGAAGCTCATAACAAATGTCGATAAAGTAGTGCTATGTACCAAAGCAAGCAAAATTCTCTAGTAAAACCACACAGAGAAAATCGTCCCCGCCTAGCGTTGACGTTAGGAGACCCCGCAGGAATCGGGCCAGAAGTAATTTTAAAAGCTTTGGCTGATTTGGAAGTTACTCAAAACTGTGATGTCACAGTGATAGGAAATGGGGATTTGCTGGTACAAACTTACGACCAGTTAAATTTGTCTGGCAATTTAGTAGCCTTGGCAAATCCCAATAGCTTAAAAGTTGTTGATGTGCAATTTCATCAAGATGTTAGAGGAGAGATTGTCACAGGTAATGGTGATGCGGTGAGTGGTGCAGCGAGTTTTGCTTACATGGAATATGCGATCGCTCAAACACTGGCTGGCGAGTTTGATGGTATAGTTACAGCGCCCATTGCTAAGTCAGCATGGAAAGCCGCAGGCTACAACTATCCAGGACAAACCGAACTGTTGGCAGAAAAAGCTGGTGTGGAGCGATATGGAATGTTATTTGTGGCGCGATCGCCTTACACTGGTTGGACACTCCGCACACTTTTAGCTACGACACATATTCCCCTGCGTCAAGTAGCAGATACACTTACACCGGAGTTATTGACCAAGAAACTTGATTTACTATTAGAGTGCTTGCAGCAAGATTTTGGTATCAGCAAACCGAGAATTGCGATCGCAGGTTTAAATCCTCACAGTGGTGAACAAGGACAACTAGGAACTGAAGAATTAGACTGGTTGATTCCTTGGCTGAAGGAGGAGCAAAAAAAGCGCCCTCATTTGCAGTTAGAAGGGCCAATTCCTCCAGATACAATGTGGGTAAAACCTGGTCAAGCTTGGTATGGTAATTCATCCATACAGAATCCAGCCGATGCTTACTTGGCACTTTACCACGACCAAGGCTTGATTCCTGTGAAACTCATGGCCTTTGACCGCGCTGTGAATACTTCTATTGGTTTACCATTTGTGCGGACTTCCCCCGACCACGGTACAGCATTTGATATTGCAGGTAAAGGAATTGCTGACTCTACCAGTATGAAAGCAGCCATACAATTGGCTGCTGAGTTAGCTAGTGCTAGAAAGCAAGATGAAATGGATACTTGATGATTTATAAAAAAAATTTAATACTTGACTAGTTTGATAAATCCGCGCTAACATAAACGATTGTGTGGTTAAGGACGTATAGCTCAGTTGGTTAGAGCGCTACGTTGACATCGTAGAGGTCACTGGTTCGAATCCAGTTACGTCCATTTTTAATATAGTGCTGAGTATAAATTGATGCTTGTAATTGTCAATTTGTATATTAAATTTCTGACTCGTAAATTAGTTTTACAAGTTATACAATAGCTTTCTAACTCAAAAATATAGTTTTTAGTTTGTAAAGCTCTTGCTTGCGTCAATTTTTAGGTTCATTACTAGCTATTTTAAACGCAGAGTAGCGCGGAGTAATGCGGAGTTGGGGAAAATAATACGGTCTAGGTATTAACTTGTGACTAAATATGTGGGCAAAGCGATCGCACATTATTAGAAGATTGTGAAGGGATAAATACAGCTTTTACCATGCGAATTTTGCTGATTGAAGATGACGAAGTGTTGCTCGGTGTATTGCTGCAATCTCTCACCAGCCAACACTACGTTGTAGATGCAGTCCAGGATGGTCAAAGTGGTTTGGAATATGCCCAAACAAGTAGTTACGACTTAATTTTGATGGATGTCGGGCTACCTGGACTCGATGGCATTACGTTGTGTCAACGCTTACGTGCTGAAGGTTACACCATCCCGATTTTGCTTATCACAGCGAAAGATGCTAGTAGCGATCGCATTCGAGGACTAGACGCAGGTGCAGACGATTATTTAATTAAACCCCTAGATTTAGCAGAACTGCAAGCACGTTTACGAGCTTTGCTGCGACGCGGCGAAGTTGTTCCTACCACTGTCTTACAAGTAGGTGATTTGTATTTAGATCCACGTAGTTGCGAAGTCAAATATGCTAACAAACTTCTAAAATTAACTCCTAAAGAATATACTCTGCTCGAAGTATTTATGCGAAATCCCTCACGGGTTTTTAGTCGCGGTCAACTCGTCGAGCATCTCTGGACATTTGAAGATTCTCCTTTAGAAGAAACTGTCAAAGCACACATTAAAGGACTGCGCCAAAAATTGAAAGCAGCCGGGGCTGTAGACTTAATCGAGAACGTTTATGGTTTGGGGTATCGATTGCGAACAATTGTAGAGGAACTAGAGAAAGCAGACGAACAAAGAGAAGTTTCAGCAGTCTCCATCCCTTCATCATCGATTGAGCAGGAATTTCAGCAAGGTATGGCTCAGTTGTGGCAGCAGTATCGGGGTTTGATGGTGCAGCGCTTACAAGCTCTACAAACAGCAGCAGAGGCAATCAATCAGCGAAAACTTACCCAGGAATTACGTCAAAATGCAAGGCAAGCAGCCCACAAATTAGCAGGCGTGTTGGGGATGTTTGATAAAGAAACTGGAACAGTTTTAGCACGAGAGATAGAAGAGATTTTGTTATCAGATGCGGCATTGTTGCCAGTTCAGGAACAACAATTTTTAGATTTGCTGCATCAATTAAGTGCAATACTCAATTTAGATGAAGCACCATCGCCCACAGACACCCCGCGACTTTTGTTAATTGATCCCGATGTGAATTTGGGTCAAGAATTACAGGAATTAGCCAAATCATCTAATATGAGTTGGCAGCAAGTAGCAACCTTAAAGTTAGGCAAAAAATGGCTGCAATCTCACTCAGCAGATTTAGTAGTATTGACAATAGATACTGCTAAACAACAAAAAAAAAGTCTGGCATTTTTAGCAGATTTGGCATCTCGAACACCACCCGTACAGACATTAGTGCTGGCTGCTGCTGATAATTTATTAGATCGAGTGGCGGTAGTGCGTGCAGGTGGACGAGGATTGCTGCACAAACCTGTAACAGCAGTGCAAGTTTGGGAGATGGCAAAGCAATTATTGCTAGTTACCCAGAAATCAACAATTAATGTATTAGTTGTAGATGATGACCCAGTATTTCTGGCCGCATTACGCCCCATGCTTGAATTTGAGGGAATTTCCGTGACAGCCTTAGATGATCCTTTGCGCTTTTGGGAAGTTTTGTGGTCTGTTGTTCCCGATTTGCTGATATTAGATGTAGATATGCCGCAAGTTAATGGTATTGAATTATGTCAAGCAATACGCATTGATCCTGATTGGCAGGGATTACCGATTTTGTTTCTTACCGCTCGTAGCGATCGCGCTACAATTCAACAGGTATTTTCTATTGGCGCAGATGATTATCTCAGCAAGCCAGTTGTAGCAGCAGAATTGCTCACCCGCATCACCAACCGTCTGGAACGTACCCGCTTACTGCAAAATCAAAAAGGCAAAAGTAAAAAGGCAAATTTTTAAAGGCATTGTTAATGCCACGCCTTGCATTGTTAATGCCACGCCCTGCATTGTTAATGCCACGCCTTGCATTGTTAATGCCATGCCCTGCATTGTTAATGCCACGCCCTGCATTGTTAATGCCATGCTCTGCATTGTTAATGCCACGCCTCGCATTGTTAATGCCACGCCTTGCAAAAATAGTTTTGCACTCTTGGGGGAAAGGGTAAAGGTAAAAGGGAAAGGGTTTTTTTTTATCCCTTTACCCTTTTCCCGACTTCTGCAAGAAGTCTAATGTATCGACTTGGAAAAAATATTTCAGATGTAGTCCAGTAGGGTGCGTTATGAACGATAGTTTTAACGCGTCGCAAATCTGGGAAGGTGCGTTAGGCTAACGCCATAACATCTTGCAACAGGATGAGAAATTCCCAAAACTAGATGTGTAGTCAATCATCAGCAGCCTAGCTCCTACTTATTATGACTGAAGCAGTAATAAAATCTCTTGCTGAGATAAAGCGAGAAACAGATGTGCCTGTTGTGATTACAGATCAACAAGGCTTCGTCACTTATGTCAATGATTGCTTTACCTTGGTTTTTGGCTGGAGTATGGCTGAGATTAACGGTCAAATCATTACAGTAGTGATTCCAGAGGGTTTCCATGCCCCACATCATCTTGGCTTTTCCCGCTTTCTCTCCACAGAAAGTTCTACAATTCTCAATCATCCAGTGCGTCTTGTAGGAATTACCAAAGATGGTCGAGAAATTGAAGCTGAGCATTTAATTATGGCAGAAAAACATCAGGAAGAATGGATTTTTATGGCCATGTTGCGTCCTCTTTAATGGAGGGAACAGGGAACGGGGAATAGGGAATAGGAAAATAATGTGTATAGTAAACGGCAAAACTTTCTGCGCCGCTTTTCTGCGGGCAATAATAAAGTAAGTTCGATGAATGCTTTTTTGACCTCACCCCCAGCCCCTCTCCTACAAGGAGAGGGGAGTAAAACACTCATTTTTTGTTGCTCCTTTGAGGAGAGGGAGAGGTCTGTCAAATTCACGTTAATAATAAATTTTTAATCAAATTTGAGATTATCCCTGCTTCTTAAACAGGAGTTTGCTGATGAGCATACATTTAACTGCTTTGGTCAAGCAATTACGGGCAATTTTAGGCAGAATGGAGGTTGTGCTAGGAGCGATCGCAGATGCAATTGTCTGGACGAATAGCGATGGCAAAATACAATGGTGCAATTCTGCTTTTGACAAACTTGTTAACCAATCACATATTCTAGTTCTTAATGCTAAGCTCAGCGACTTATTATGCCTGCGTCTAGCTGGTAAAATTGTAGCCCCAGAGTTTTATCCCAATATAAAAGTGCTAGAGGGAAAGTGTGAAGTTACAGAAGAATACGAATTTTATGAAAGCAGAAATCACTCTTTAAAAATTTTAGAAATATCCGGCAATTGTGTTGCACTTCCTGAAGGTGACAAATCTTCTGTACTAGTAATTCGAGATATCACGCAAGCAAAGCAGTGGGAAGCAGAACGCTCTTTAGCAGAACAAAAACAAGCAGAAACATTATCTCTTTTGCAAGCAACACTAGAGTCAACTGCTGATGGGATTTTAGTTATTAATCAAGATTGTAACGTATCGGTTTATAATCAAAAATTCCGGCAAATGTGGGCAATTCCCGAATCGTTATTGCAACCTGATAAAAACAATGAACGATTTATGTTGATGTCTGAACAAACGCAAGATCCTCAAGGGTTTATTGCCAGAGTCAAGCAACTTGTTTATGAATGCCCAGAACAAGCAGCTTTTGATTTAGTAGAGATGAAAGATGGACGGGTTTTTGAGCGTTACTCTCAACCTCAATGGAGAGGTAATAAAATTATTGGGCGTGTTTGGAGTTTTCGAGATATTACCGAACGCAAACAGGCCGAAGCAGCTTTGCTAAAAAGTGAGCAAAAATTTCGCCACCTGTTTGAGAACTCTCAATTTGGCATCTTGCGCTGTCGCGTTGAAGATGGACTAGTGTTAGATGCTAATCAACGCGTTGCTCAGCTATTAGGCTACAGTTGTGAAACCGAGTTAATTGGCAAAAAATTTACCACAGAGTTTTATGCCAACCCCAGCGATCGCCAGCGTGTATTAAAAGAACTGCTGCAAAAAGGTACACTCAATAACATCGAGCTACAGTTTAATCGGCTCGATGGCAAGTTGATTTGGGGTTTATTTTCTTTACGTTGGAATGTAGAAGATAATTGTGTAGAAGTAGTAGTTGCTGACATTAGCGATCGCAAACAAGCAGAAGAAGCTCTCCGTCGCAGTGAACAGAAATACCGCAACATTTTTGAAAACTTTCAAGTAGGGATTGCACGTATTCGTATAGAAGATGGTTTGTTTTTGGAAGCCAACCAACGCCAAGCCAAAATTTTAGGTTATAACTCTGCGGCTGATTTAGTTGGTAGGCAATTTACAACAGAGTTTTATGCTAACCCAAGCGATCGCCAAACACTATTAGCAGAATTAGAACAGCAAGGTGAAGTCCGTAACTTTGAAGTCCAAATCTGTCGTCGGGATCAATCTCTGGGTTGGGGGTTATTGTCCCTGAGACAAAATCATGAGGAAAGCTGTATAGATGCCGTAATTACAGATATTAGCGATCTCAAACAAGCCGAAGCCGCCCTTGAGCATCGGGCGAGGATGGACAACTTACTCACCAGCATTTCTCGCCAGTTTATCGACCAAGATGCAGACACCGCCATTAATTTTACACTGCAAGCGATCGCTGAATTTATGGGAGCTGAAAGCAGCTGCATCTTTGAATACTACGACCAACAACAGCAATTTCACCTGGCGTATGAGTGGCGTAATCCCAGCAGCAACTTGTTAGGCAACACCAGTGCATCTGAGCCGTTACCTTGGTTTTATGATCAAATTCTCAACGGTAATCCTATCCAAAGTTTACAAGCAAGTCGCATTGCAGAGATGCCATCAACAGCAAACACCGAGACAGAATTAATTAAATCGGTAGTGGCTGTTCCTATGATTTACGCTGGCAAAGTCGTAGGATTACTAGAATTAGATGCTATTAATCAATCTAAAACTTGGACTCCAGAAGAAATCAACTTACTGCAACGAGTAAGTGAACTAATCGCCATTGGGCGATCGCGGCATAAAGCCGAAATAGCACTCAGAATTGCCAAAGAAGCCGCCGAAACTGCCAACCGTTCAAAAAGTGCCTTCTTAGCCAACATGAGTCATGAACTGCGAACACCACTCAATGCAATTTTGGGTTTTGCCCAATTAATGGAACGAGACACCACCCTGAGTAAACGTCAGCGAGATTCTCTAGCCACAATTAACCGCAGTGGAGAACATCTGCTCAACTTAATTAATGATGTGCTAGAAATGTCCAAAATCGAAGCTGGACGCATTACGCTGAATCCTACAGCTTTTGATTTGTATGGGTTATTGCAAAACCTCCAAGAAATGTTTCGGGTACGCGCCGAGTCCAAAAAGTTGTCACTTTCATTTGAACTTGCTCCTAATTTGCCGCAATACATCTTCTCCGACGAAAGCAAACTGCGGCAAATTTTGATCAACTTATTGAGCAATGCCATCAAATTTACCAATATTGGGAAAGTTACATTGCGCGTCAAACTCGGTCAAGATGACAAGGAAACAGAAAAATATCAACCTATAAATGACCCAGATAATCATCAATTCTTCCTTGCATTTGAAATTGAAGATACAGGATTAGGCATTGCTGAAGAAGAATTAGATAATTTATTTCAGCCATTTGTTCAGACTGCCAGCAGTAAAAAAGTCAGAGAAGGAACCGGACTGGGGTTAACAATTAGCCGTCAATTTGTGCAATTAATGGGTGGGGATATTCGACTTCAAAGTGTATTGGGTCGTGGTTCAACTTTTTACTTTGATATCAAAATTGAACTAGCACAACCATTAGAAATTACACCACAAACACTACCACGCAAAGTAATTGCACTCACACCAAGTCAACCAGTTTATCGAATTCTCGTAGTTGATGACCGCAAGGACAATTGCGATTTATTAACGCAATTATTTAATACCATTGGTTTTGAAACTCTCGCCGCCGCTAACGGCCAAGAAGCGATCGCACTTTGGCAAGCATGGCATCCTCACCTAATTTGGATGGATATGCGAATGCCTGTCGTGGATGGATATACAGCAACACGAAAGATTCGAGCAATGGAGCAAGAAAACAAGGCAAAAATCTCAACCTCCAAACCCCGCACAGTAATTATCGCCCTCACCGCCAGCGCTTTTGAAGAACAAAGGTCGAATATTTTAGCGGCTGGTTGTGATGACCTCATCCGCAAACCTTTTCGAGAAGAAGTTCTATTTAGTAAAATCGCGGAATTTCTGGGAGTTAGTTACATTTATGCCCATGAACAAGAAAATCTTGACCAGATGCAATTCGCTACATCTGAATTAGCGATTCTCAAACCTCAAGACTTACAAATGATGCCAGAAGCATGGCGCAATGCTTTATATCAAGCAGCTGTTCAAGTAGACGCAGAAATAATTTTGCAGTTAATCGCCCAAATTCCCGAAACTCATTTAACTTTATCTCAAAGCCTGACTGACTTAGTAAATCGTTTTTGTTTTGATGAAATTATCGACCTAACTCAAGGTAAAGATAATGTATAGCCAGCCATTAGAGAATCCAAAAGCTAATATTTTAGTCATTGATGATACGCCAGAAAACTTGTATCTCTTAGCTTCTATGTTGACAGAACAAGGTTACAAAGTCAGAAGCGTTACTAAAGGTGCGGCTGGTTTGCGAGGAGCGCAAGCAGCGCCACCAGATCTGATTTTACTGGATATAAATATGCCAGAAATGAATGGTTATGAAGTTTGTCAATCTTTAAAAAATAATGCTGTTACCTGCGACATTCCGGTAATTTTTATCAGTGCTATGAACGATGTTTTCGATAAAGTCAAAGCTTTTACAGTTGGAGGCGTTGACTTTATTACTAAACCTTTTCAAGTTGAAGAAGTGCTGGCACGGGTAGAAAACCATCTGACAATTCGCAGTTTACAAAAACAACTACAATCACAAAATAATAGACTTAAACAAGAAATTATCGAACGCCAACAAGCCGAGGAAAAGTTTGCTAAAGCTTTTCGTTCTAGCCCTAGCCCAATTGCAATTACAACCTTAAATGAAGGATACTTTATTGAAGTAAATAACAGTTTTCTAAGAATTAGTAGTTATAGTTTAGAAGAAATTATTGGTCATTCGGTAGCTGAGTTGCAGCTGGGAATTACTCAAGAACAAAATGCTAATATCTGGCAAAAATTATTAGAAACAGGCTCATTACAAAATCAAGAAATCGAGTTACGTACTAAATCAGGTGAGTCCAGAATTGTTTTGTTATCTGCTGAATTGATTGAGTTAGAAGCGAAACAATGTGTATTAAATATTTTTCATGACATTACCGAACGCAAGCGGCTAGAAAACGAATTTATCTCTTTAGTAAGTCATGAATTGCGAACACCGCTAACTTCTGTCATTGGTTCACTCGACCTTTTAAGTACAGGAAAATTAGGAACATTAACTGTCAAAGGTCAGCAAATCCTAAACATTGCCACTAGCAACATCGAACGTCTAAATCGTCTAGTCAACGATATTCTAGACTTAGAGCGGATGAAATCGGGGAAAATTGCCATGCAGGCATTACCCTGTAACATTGGCGATTTGCTCATTCAAGCGGCAGAAGCGATGCAAGCAATGGCCGAGCGATCGCAAATTAATTTAATTGTTGAACCAACCACTGCCGAAATTTTTGCCGATCCCGATCGCATCCTGCAAACTCTGACAAATTTAATCGGCAATGCAATCAAGTTTTCCGAAGCGGGTAGTACTGTTTGGTTGCGGGCAAAATTGCCAGCCGATTACCTGCAAATTGAAGTAGAAGACCAAGGGCGAGGTATCCCGCAAGATAAACTACAGTCAATATTTGAGCGTTTTGGCCAAGTAGATGCCTCTGATTCTCGCAACAAAGGCGGCACAGGTTTAGGTTTAGCTATTTGCCGCAACATTGTAGAGCAACATCATGGCAAAATTTGGGCAGAAAGCATTTTAGGACAAGGTAGTACTTTTTATATCATTTTGCCATTATTAAACGGAGCATTATGAGTAAGTGTGTCTTAATTGTGGACGATGAAGAAGATGTTAGAGCGATCGCCCAAATGGGTTTGGAAATGTCCGTGAATTGGACAGTACTGAGTGCTAGTTCTGGCCAGGAAGCCCTGGCGATCGCTGCTAACAACCAACCGGATGTGATTTTATTAGACATGATGATGCCTGACATGGACGGTCGCGCCACACTCCAACAACTCAAAGCAAATCCTCTCACCAGTCAAATCCCAGTTATTTTAGTTACAGCCAAAGTTCAGCCCTTAGATCAAGAAAGTTTTGCCGAGTTAGATATCGCCGCCGTATTTGTCAAACCTTTCCGTCCACTCAAATTAGCTGAACAAATTATTGCCGCATTAGACACAGGCGATCGCACCTGAGAAAACCGATATTACACATTTTAAATAAAGTCTTTAAATTTACCCTAAAATCCTCAAGTTTAAAATACACTCTAAAAATAACTGGTATACATAGGAGTATCATCAGCAATTTGCTACCATGCCAAGCGATTAGTTAAAAGCGATCGCTCTATTTCGCCTTACAATTAAACTTTTAATCCTTATCAAACCACATTTGATATTTAATTTTTTTTCCATGAGTAAATCTTACTCATGCGGCTGTTAAATATTTTAGTATTTTCAGTTTTTTGAGTTTGGGAATTTTCCTCTCAAACTTTACAAATCTACTTATATGAAAAAAATCCTTATCTTGTTAGCCAATCCTCAAAACAAGAATATACTTCCTTTGGAATTGGATCGAGAACTGCGTCAAGTCGAACAAGCTTTAGAAAGGACATTATAGGGACTTCCAAGAAATAAAATCCCCAAAGCATAATAATGATAATCATTATAGGGGGGTAGGAAGTCACGGCAGCCATCGGCTGCCGTGACTTCCCTTTTTGTAGTAATTTCAATATATGGTTCGAGTTTTGGGGTGTGTTGGAGTGTCAATTGAATTAACTGACTCATTGAAAAGTTTGCTCAAGGAAACAGCTACTCAATTGAAAGGTGCAGCCAGACGACGTTTTCAAGCGCAGACTGTTATGGGATTAGGCTATGGAGGACAACTCATAGCTCAAAACGAGTTGGGATGGGATAGAAAAACCATTCGTAAAGGAATTAAAGAATTAACCAGTGGGATTACTTGCTTTGATAATTATTCAGCTAGGGGTCGATGGAAAGCAGAAGAACACTTACCTTCGTTGTTAGAAGATATTAAAAAATTAGTTGATTCACAGAGCCAAACCGACCCAAGTTTTAAAAGCCAGAGGTTATATACACGCCTAACAGCAAGCAAAGTCAGAAAACTATTAATTGAAAAGTGTGGCTATAGTGACGAACAGTTACCAACTGAAGAAACAATTCGTATCAAATTGAATGATTTAGGTTATAGACTCAATCGAGTAGCAAAAGTTTTACCTCAAAAAAAATTCCAGAAACAGACGCAATTTTTGAACAATTAGCAATAGTTAATCAATCCGCTCTGGATGATCCAAGTATCTTACGTCTTAGTCTGGATGCCAAAGCCCGTGTAGATATTGGCTGCTTTGACAGAGGAGGAAAAAACCGAGTTGTCACAGAAACAGAAGACCATAATTTTCATCCAAAAACTACCGTAACTCCTTACGGCATCTTCCTTCCAGAATTAGACGAACTATTTTTATACTTTACAGAGTCTAATGTAACGAGTGATTTTATTGTAGATGCTCTACAAGATTTTTGGAAGAGTGAGAGTTGGCGATTTCCCACAATAAAAACCCTGATTCTTAACCAGGATAATGGGACAGATAATAATTCTAGACGTACCCAGTTCATGAAACGTATAGTCGAGTTTGTTCATCAATATCAACTAAATATACGGTTAGCCTACTATCCACCCTATCACAGCAAATATAACCCCATTGAAAGAGTATGGGGGATATTAGAAAAGTCTTGGAATGGCAGCATTCTCGATGAAGTTGAAACTGCTTTAAATTTTGCAAAAAACATGACATGGAAAGGCAAACATCCTGTAGTAGTTAAATTAATAACTCAGACTTATGAAACAGGAGTTAAGCTAACCAATAAAGCTATGTCTGCTATTGAAGAACAAATAGAACGTCTGACTAACTCCACAAATGAAAAGTTTCCCAATTTAGGTAAATGGTTTGTTGATATTTGTTGTGGCAGCACTTAATTTCTCTGACTATTTTTAAAGCTTTCAGCTAAAAAAATATCAATATTAATGATGATAATGCACCTGACATTATTTACAGAGTGCAGACTTTTTTATGAGTGTTTTTAGGGGGTGAGAGGCGGTTGCCGTCGGCAACCGCCTCTCACCCCCCTCAGAATGATTATCATTATCTTATAGATATCAAATTATGATTTTTGCTGAGTAATTTATTTCTTGGAAGTCCCATATCATAGCTCGTTTGAAATATTGATTCGATGGGCAGCAAGAGTTGAAGACTTGCGCCGTGAGTTACTGCACGAAAAACCACAAATTGTCCATTTCTCAGGGCATGGAGCAGGCAAAGCAGGTCTAATTTTAGAAACAGAATCGCGGCAGCCACAATTCGTTAATAGCGAGGCATTAGCGGGACTGTTTGAGTTATGTAAAGAAAATGTTGAGTGTGTTTTGCTTAACGCATGTTATTCAGAAGAACAAGCGATCGCGATTCATCGCCACATTGATTATGTCATTGGCATGAACCAAGAAATTCTCGACCAAGCAGCAATTCAGTTTGCGATCGGGTTTTATGATGCACTGGCTGCTGGACGCTCATATAACGATGCTTATCAAGTCGGGTGCAATGCTATAGCTTTAAAAGATATCCAAAATTCAGCAGGCACATCAGAATCACTAACACCAGTACTAAAAGCAAGGCGACGAACAGTAAATCAAGCACAAATTTTAGATGATAGTCGTCTACCAAAAGTTGCTGGCACAGATAAAGTAAAATCTACACCTGTTCAATCTATTTCTATCAGTGGCGGCACAATATCCGGTCAAATTGCTCAAGCAGGTGGAAATGTCACTCAAACCCAGCACATTTATCAAGGCAATTCCGAAAAACAAATCAGTATAACAGAAGTAATCCAGTTAATTAGGGAAATGGAGTTGCTACTGCAAAGTTCAACATTACCTGATAATCAAAAAACTAAAACAATCACTCATTTAGCAGCAGCAAAAGAAGCAGTCAAAGAAGAAGAACCAGATAAAGATTATGCTGCTAAAAGTTTACAAAAAGCCACCAAACTTCTTAAAGAAAGTCCGGAAACAATTGCGGCTGGTAAAGAACTTTGGCAGCAAATCCAAGCGATTTTATCTCAATTGCTTCCCTGGTTAGGTGTTGCTTCACATTATTTCGGTTTTTGAGGAGAATTATTTAGGTGAATCAGCCTTCATCGCCTGAACCAAATCAAAGAACTAATATTAATGACTCTACTAATTCCGGTCAGATTGGTCAGGCTGGAAGAAATATTATTCAAATTCAATTTAACTGGCTAAAGAAAAATTCCGACAATAATTCCGCTGAAAAAGAGCGTTCAAATCGTCAAGCGTTGCTAAACAAAGTCCGTAATTATTGGATTAAAGGTGTAATGGAGCGATCATCGCTCTACAGCAAAATTAAAATTGAACTGGAATTAGAAGAACGATTGGATCTGATCGATTTGGTGTGGGAAACTCCAGAACATCTCAGCCAACTTTTGCCCCCAGGTATGCAGGCGATCGCTAAATTCGATGAGTTAGGAGTTGGTCGTACTCTTCTGATATTGGGTGAACCTGGTTCTGGTAAAACCACGACAATGCTAGAAATTGCCTGTGAATTAATCGCGCGTGCAGAGCAAGATTCTCAAGCACCAATTCCAGTTGTATTTAATCTTTCATCTTGGGTTTATGAGAAATGGAAATTGGTGGATTGGTTAATCAAAGAATTTGAAACTGGTATCTATAAAATCCCCAAAGTTACTAGCAAAAACTGGATTGAAAATCAACAATTACTGCTTTTATTGGATGGCTTAGATGAAGTTAGAGAAGATCTTCGAGAATCATGCGTACAAGCCATCAACCAATTTAGTCAAAAGTATGGGCGAACTGAAATCATTGTTTGTAGTCGTTTCAAAGCCTATCAAAACCTCTCTCAACACCTGCGGTTTCAAAGTTCTCTTCTCCTGCAACCTCTTAAGCCTGAACAAATTGAAAATTACCTGAATCAAGCAAAAGAAAAATTGTATGGAGTCGAGATAGCAATGCAAACTGACCCGGTGCTGCGAAAATTAGCACAAACGCCACTAATGTTAAGCATCATGGCATTGGCATATCAAGATGTGCCAGCTTCAGAGTTTTCTATGATGAATTTAGAAGAAAGGCAACAGCATCTTTGGGATAAGTATATTGATCGGATGTTTGAACGCAAACAAAGCGATCGCCTTTATTCCAGAAATCTGACTCTGCACTGGCTGAAGTTCCTGGCGCAGCGAATGATCCAAGAATCTCAAACCCAATTTCTGATTGAACGAATTAAGCCCAGTTGGCTGGAACCTGGAATGCAACGTCGGACATATCCTATTGCAGCTGGGTTAATTGCGGGATTGATCATTGAGTGGGTTTATGGATTACCTCTGGGTTTAATAGCCGGTCAACTAAGCTTTCACATGCTGATTGGATTAATGAGTGGTTTTCTAGCAGTAACTGCCAGCCTCAATTCAGAGATTCAGTTAATCACAGCTATCAGGCCTTCATGGTCTTTCAGAAAAGTATGGAAAGCTGCATTTCAAGGGTTTATTAGCAGTTTTCCGCTGGGAATAATCATGGTGTTTATTTTTACACCACTCGGTTTAGTTGTTAGCAGCCTACAATATTTTTTACTGCTGGGTTTGATTACTGGTTTAGCGATCGCAGTCATTAGTGCAATTTTGGTAGGATTAGTCGATTCCAAACAACTAGACACTGAACCCAATACTAATTTAAATAATTTTGCTGATTCCAATCAAGGAGTACGGCAATCAGCTAAAATATCTGGTTTATTTACTTTAGTTACTTTGACACTTATAATTCTACCACAAGCTATATTAGCCCAATTTTTTCTACCGCTTTCAGCACTTATAGGTTGTGTTAGTCTCTACGCTGGAGGCATGGCATATATACAACATTTAACTATCCGTCTGATGCTTTGGCAAACTGGTAATATTCCCTGGAACTATACTCATTTTCTTAATTATTCTACTGAGCAAATGTTTGTCCAAAAAACTGGAAGAAGTTATCAATTTATTCATAATCTGTTGCGTCAAAGAATTGCCTTAAATCAAGACTATAAAAAATCTATTATTTCAAATAAAAATCAAACAACTATAGTAAAAAATTCCTTAGTAAATATTTTTATTTTGGCTGTTTTATTACTTAGTTTACTCTTGCCTGTAACCATAAATACTTGGAAAGTACCACCTTCATTAGCAGAAATTTTGAGTCCAAGATTACATACAGGCGATCTACTAATCATTGATAGAGTTAGATATAATTTTGGAGAACTAAAGAGATGGGACATTATTTCATTTAAACCCACCAATGCAATGAAAGAAGATGGTTTTAAATATAGGCGAGATGTTAAACAAGTCTTGGGGATTCCTGGAGATAAGATAAAAATTAAGGATGGCAAGATTTATATCAATGAAGAAGTTTTACATAAATCCAATTTTGTTGCTTATACAAATTTTCTGCAATATATAAAAAATCATGATTCATTAATCACATTACCAAAAGATATGTATCTGGTTACTGTAAATATTACTAACGACCAAAATAAAAATGATAAATTCAATATCCATTTAATTCCTAAGACACAAATAGACGGGCTAGTTATATTTCGTTTTTGGCCAATCAATAAAATCGGTGAAGTTATTTGATAACCAATAATTAATATTAAATAATAATAGAAACATGAATAATAATTCAGAAAATCAGGAACTACAAGATGTTCAATCCGAAAAACTCCAACCTAGATTTCTAGGTTTTACAATTCAGTTTCCAGAGGATGAAGATAAACAAAATATTTTAGATGCAGTAGCACCCTATTTAGAATGTGTCAATTTTGATAAAAATAACAATCAGCATTATCTTTGGGATGAGTGCAATCCAGATTTACTAGATATTACAATCACAACTGATCCGGAGATAACGGTGGCAGAAGCATGGGACTTAACTTATTTATTACGCAGGCTCGAAAAAGTCAGCTATGTTGAACCAAGATTTGCACTCTTAGATCCAAGCGATCGCACTGGTTGTTCTTCGACTGATGCTGATACTGATGCTAAACAAAATCAATTTATTCTGAGGAAAAGAAATAAATTTTCTACATATATACAAAAACCTATATCTAAAAATTTACCCAAAGATTGTGAATGGCATCTAGAACAGTTACAAGTTAAAAAAGCTTGGCAAGAATTTTTTGGCAATGACAGCAATAAAGCTGGTCAAGGTATTGTAATTGCTCACCCAGATACAGGTTATTTATCTCATCCCGAACTAGATCCTAAGCTCCATCTTGATCAATTTACTAAGAATGAAAAAAATGAAAAACAGTATCAGTATATAGAGGGTGGGAGGGAACAAATCACCATAGAAGATGTAATCAATGGTGTCTCAGAAAATGAATTATTTCCCGTGGCTTTCTGGCATGGTACAGCAACAGCAAGTTTAATCGTTAGTCCTGAAGGACAACAAATCCAAGATGCAAAAGGTAAGAATTTTGTTACAGGCGTTGCTCCCGGCGCAACAGTAAAACCATATAGGTTAGGGCCTACTAGTTCAGATTTTGAAATTTTCTCTCCTAACCTAGCTCAAGCCATTAATGATGCAGCAAAGAAATCTGAACAGGAGAATATTCGGATAATTTCAATTAGTTTAGGAGGATATCCTACACTCTCTGTCCACAGAGCAATTATTAATGCCCAAAGAAAAGGAATTATCGTAGTAGCAGCTGCTGGTAATAAAGTACCATTTACAATTTGGCCTGCTGTATACGATAAAGTAATTGCTGTTGCATCTAGCACTTTTGATAGAACGATCGCCAAGCATTCTGCTATTGGTAGCCGAGTTGATGTGGCTGCGCCTGGTGAATTTGTATATGTTGCAGTTGCTACTAAAAGAGATGGGCAAATCTCTTACACTGTCAAACCCAGGATTGGTACTTCCTATGCAGCACCTTTAGTAGCTGGAATTGCAGCACTATGGTTATCTCATCACGGTTGGGATAAGCTAATAAAACTCTACAAAGTTCCTGCAAGAATTCCTTTAGTTTTTGATCAGCTTTTGCGCAAAACTTGTTCTAAACCTCCTGGATGGGACAAAACTAATTGGGGAGCAGGTATTGTTAATGCTTACGAGTTACTCAAGGCTGAACTACCAAAGCCAGATGACTTTTATATTCAAGAGCCGCTTGCTTATCGAGAAGTTGACCATGTTCGTTTAGATAGAGGTGGAGTTGAAACATTTATTCATCTGTTTGAGCAAACTCTCTCAGACCCATCGTTTTTTGAGGGAATTAGTGTTCAAATCTTAGGAGACTCTGTTCTCAAAAAACTAATTTTTAAATTAGATAATTCTAGTAAATCAGCACTTGCTCAGGAGATTAGGTCAGATGCTTTTCAATGGGTTATTAGTAAATTTTTAGGTGTGTCTGGTAAGGATTTAAGACAGTTTCTGCGGATATTTGGGCGAGAAATTGTGTTTTATCTGGGTACAGATTTTACGCTTTATCAACGTATGGAAAATGCCTTTAAACAAGCCGCTGGTTTACCCATTGATGATTTTCGAGATGATTTGAGTAGTGTGGTTCAGGCATTGAAGGATTGTTCATCAAACTACTTGAGTAATAACTTAAAGTAAAAGATTGCTCCAATCAATACCTTATACCCCAATACGTTTCAGTTAGGGTTATCTGATGAGAATATCAGGTTTGTAGAGACGCGAAATTTCGCGTCTCTACAGGTTTACTCAATCTCAACAACTAACCTTGGCGCGTCAGTTCTATCGGTTATCTATTTGAGCGCGTTGTAAACTGCCAGAAAAGTCAACATACACACTCTTCCATTCTGTGAACACATCTAAGGCTGTGGTTCCGGCTTCGCGGTGACCATTACCTGTTTGTTTAACACCACCAAAGGGCAAGTGTACCTCTGCGCCAATAGTTGGGCCATTAATGTAAGTTATCCCAGCTTCGATATCGCGCATGGCAGTAAAAGCACGGTTGATATCGCGGGTATAAACTGAAGAAGAAAGACCATAATTCGTATCGTTGAGAACAGCGATCGCTTCTTCAAATGAGTTAACTTCAATTAATGCCACCACAGGCCCGAATATCTCTTCACGGGCGACGCGCATATCAGGAGTAACGTTATCTAAAATAGTTGGTTGAAAGAAATTCCCCTGCTTTAGTTGCCGAACACTGGCAATTTCCCCACCAATTAAGATTTTTGCACCTTCCTCACGGGCAATATTCATATATTCATTTACCCGTTGCAGTTGCCTTTCATTGATTATCGGCCCAATTTCTGTATCTGGGTCATAACCAGCACCTAGGCGCAACTTACTGGTACGTTCATAAAGCATCGCAGTAAACTTTTCTTTGATGTCGCGGTGCAATATCAGGCGACTCGTAGCAGTACAACGTTGACCAGTTGTACCAAAAGCACCCCAAACAGCACCATCCAAAGCCAATGCTAAGTCTGCATCTTCCATTACAACTTGGGCATTTTTCCCACCCATTTCTAAACAGACACGCTTATGAGTGCGTCCGCAAGTAGCGCCCACAAAAGCACCCGTCTCGGAAGAACCAGTGAAAGAAACTAAATCAACATTAGGGTGTTCGACTAAAGCTTTACCGACTTCTTCACCAACACCATGCACTAAGTTAATCACACCCGGTGGTAAACCTGCGGCGGCGAAAATTTCTACAAGTTTGGTTGCACAGGCGGGGGTATCTTCCGCCGGTTTGAGGATGACTGTATTACCGCATACTAAAGCTGGCATAGCTTTCCAGCAAGGAATAGCTATAGGGAAGTTCCAAGGTGTAATTAAAGCACAAACACCGATAGGCATTCGTACCGTCATAGCAAATTTATTGGGCATTTCTGAAGGTGTTGTTAACCCAAACAGTCGCCGTCCTTCACCAGCACTATAAAAAGCACAGTCAATACCTTCTTGCACATCTCCCCTCGCTTCTGTTAGAGGTTTACCCATTTCCCGGCTGATTAATTGAGTGAGTTCTTCTTTGTGTTGGAGTAGTAATTCTCCCACACGAAAGATATATTCTGCTCTAGCTGGGGCGGGAACTTTCCGCCAACTGCGGTAAGCTTGACGGGCGGCGGCGACGGCTTTATCTACATCCTCAGCTTGAGAACGAGGAAAGGTAGCGACAACTTCACTTACCAAAGCTGGGTTACGACTTTCGAGAGTATTTCCTGTGGTAGCATCCGCCCACTGACCATTGATATAATTGCGACAATTTAGCAAAGTCATAATTATTAATTCGTAATTCGTAATTCGTAATTAAGATTTAGTTTGGAGAATGGCTCTAAGTTTGACTGATTTATCTGTGAGAGCAATCCAAAATCTAAGATTGTTTGATTTGTTATCTACGTTAACGTCAAGTTTGGAGAATGGGCGGAAGACGAGAAAGTTATACACAAAAGTTAAGGCACAAAAGCCAACACACCCACAGGCGAACCGGAGCCACCGCGTAATCTGAAAATTGCGATCGCTAATGTAGTACCTTTAGGAGGCAGTTGATCTAAATTGGTAAGATTCTCTAAAACAATGCCTTGCTGTGCCAACACTAGGCGGTTAGTAGTAAAACTATTATCCTGACCAGGGTCTACACCATGAGTATCAATTCCTACGCCTGCAATTTGCCGTTCGTTGAGTAAAAATTGCGTAGCATAGCTACTAAACCCCGGAAAATGCATAATTCCTTGAGCATCCTGGTTAAAAAAGGCGTTTCTATCCGACCACTTGTGCTGCCAACCTGTGTAAAGTAGCACTACGCTATCGCTGGCAATTGCACCATATTCTTCCTCCCAAGCCAGAATATCGGCAATAGTCAAAGCATAATCAGGATTATCACCTGCCACTTCGCAGATATCTATCACTACCGCCGATACAATTAGTGATTCAGCTGGATATTCATCAATGCCTGCACCAGTAGAATAAAAACTGTTAGGGGCGTTGATATGAGTTGCACTATGTTCCCCCAATGAAAAATACCGCAGATAATAACCATCATCTGGAATATCCGCCACTGTTGTAAATTCTACTGGGGGATCTCCTGGCCAGATGGGAATATTTCTGTCAATTATATGACTCAGGTGTATAACTCGTGAGTAAGTGATTTGCATAAAAGTGCAGAGCAACTTTCTTTGCTGGAATGTCAACTAACATAGCAAAGTGCTGAGTCAATCAATTTTGGATTTTAAATTTTAGATTTTAGATTAGGACAATCTTTCAATCTACAATCGGCAATTTAAAATCTAAAATTTCCCTGCACCCCCGCTTTTCTATCCCTTGCAAGGCCTCTAATAGGTACTGTTTCCTTCAGTAGTCTGTTCATGAGTAGAAGCTGCGGGTTTTTTGCCAGAATTACGCACATTCACAACTTTACTGAGTAAGTCGAACCAAAAAGGCGCACCCATTGAAATGGCAATTCCACTGATGAACCAGCCAGCAATCATTTTTAAATAGTTTTTGATGGTAAAGGATGTAGATTCTTTACTATCAATGGCTTTGGGAAGTTGCTGATTTAGGTTAACGTCGTTCCAGCCAATTGGTAGGGAAACTTCTGTCAAAACTTGGTCGGTTGCTTCTTTGAGTTGTTTTAAGTCTTGTGCTGTATTAGTTTCCACTATTTGCCCAGCATTATTCACAATAGCTGTGCGGATAGCTGTATCTTTTGACAATCTGCTGACAATGTGGAAGGTATCTGCATTGGCAATAATAGCGATCGCAAAACCAATCAACAACGCTACACCTTTAGCGTTACGCTTGTAAACACCAGAGGCTCGTTCCATTGAGTTATTGAAGGTTTGCTCAATTTCTCGGCGTAGTATATTTACGCCTTCTTCTGTTGACTTGGCTTTTAATTGAGCGCGTCTTGCTAATGTCGCCATGTTAACCACAACAGATGGCGGTAGTTTTTGACTGAACTGTTCTAATCTTTGACTGAGGTATTGGAATGTCTGGTATGCTTCGCTATCTTTATCTTGAAACTCGTTGATAAATTCTTTCTGAATTTCACTCCCAACGTTAATTAATTGCACAACTTCGTTAATATTCGGCCGCAAGCTTTTTAAACAGATTGTCTGTTCAATATCATCAAAAATCTCGTTTCTTAAAATTTTTAATCGCTGGAGGGCATTACTGATTAATTCATTTTCAGGCATATCAGCTTCAAAATAGCCAATATATCTATCTAAGCTCTTAGCCATACGACTCAGACTAGTAGATAAATCTATTTTCTCTTTTTGAAAATCAGCCAGAATATTTTTAAAACTCTCCTCAACAGTTTTGTTAAACTCTTCATGAGTATTTTCTAAAAACTGTCGTATATTATCATCAGTCTGTTCTACCCTTGCTTCTAACCTGGATAATATGCTTGTAATTTCCTCGATTTGCTGATGTGTAAAATTTATCAGTCTTGATTCTGTTAATTTTTGGACTAGCTTTGGTAAGCCTAATGTATCCATCAGCGTTGTCGCAAAAGTTTCCGCAGGTATATAAGAAGGCGCACTGTGTTTTTGCTTTCTCACATCATCTTTACCATTCCTGACATAGCCAAAAATACTTTTTGTTCTCTTATCTCCGGGAAGTGAAAATTTATTAAGAAGAGATGATAATAACCAAATAAACTTCCGAGGTAGGGTAGTTAAAAATCCTTTGGCTTCTTGGTTGACACTTTGGAGTAAGGGATGATTATATATGTCGTTTACTAATTGAATTACATTATCGTCGTCTGATTTGCTCACATCACCAGCTATCAGAATTTCGATAGATTTTTTTAAGTGAACAGCACGCCACTGCAATATTGTCGTAATTAATTCCTGTATTTCTGAGGCTAATAAACTTAATATTAAGTAAATAAATACTAATCCAATTGTTATATCTAGTATAAAAGGTAGACTCATCGACGGCTTCCTAACGAGTAATTAGCACACCAGGCTGGTAACAGTTGTATCATTTCTATCAATCGATGAGTGTTAAATAAAGTGAAAAAAAAACCGTAGCTTTCCGCAAAAAAATTATCGCTAATCAGAGAAAATTGAGTTAACCTTGGAATCTAGTAATTGTCAGGACAAATGTTGTGACAAGGTGCAACATTAGAGATGCGCTTTGGTCTCTATGCAATGAGAAGTGCTGAGTTGAAAGTGCTCAGGAGCCACTGCGTTGCGGAGGTTTCCTCCGTTGTAGCAAGTGGCGTTGCTGAGTTCAAAGACCGTTCACGTTAGCACTAATGATATAGGACAGCCCTCACTAGTCAGCGTGAAATTTAAATGCGTAACAGCCCAATGAGTACTTTTTCTTTACTCAGCACTCAGCACTAAGAAAGGTCAAACTAACAAGTAAAATGATGATCGTAGAATATGCAACAAGGAAGCTTTATTTGGGGTCATCGAGAAAAGCAGCATCGTGCGCTGGAAAAATGGATTGATCGCGCTTGGATAGTAGTGTTGCTGTTAGCAGCGGTGCTACTGTTTAGCATCAATCTAGGAGGCTTATCGCTGCGAGATTGGGATGAAGGAACTGTAGCACAAGTTTCCCGCGAAATCTGGAGTGCGCCAGCAGGTTCTCTGCGTTGGCTTTATCCTACCCTAGGAGGCGAACCGTACTATAACAAGCCACCTCTGACCCATTGGTTAATTGCTGGGACTTACTCTGTTGTCGGTGTGCATGAATGGACAACACGGTTGCCTGTAGCAATTTTGACGGCATTTTCTGTACCTTTGCTTTACTGCATTGGTCGAGAAATCTTTCGTCAACGTTGGGGTGCTGTTTACAGTGCGTTAATTTATCTAACAATGCTACCTGTGGTGCGTTATGGCAGACTAGCGATGTTGGATGGCGTAGCAGTCTGCTTGTTACTGGTGATGATGCTGTGTGTGTTGCGATCGCGCCGTGATTTGCGTTATTGCTTAGGAGTTGGGGTAAGTTTTGGCTTAATATGCCTAACTCAAGGATTTTTGGGCATATTTCTCGGTGCGATCGCCATGATATTTTTGTTTTGGGATACCCCCAGATTACTTACCAGTTACTATTTCTGGACAGCTATCCTGATTGGGATTTTGCCGGCTGTGGGTTGGTATGTCGCCCAACTGTGGCACTATGGTTATGCTTTTGTAGAAGTTGGCTTGCTAAATCAATCTCTCAACCGCGTGGAGACATTTTTTGTTAAAAATTCTCAAGCACCTTGGTATTACATTATCGAGCTTTTGAAGTGGACATGGCCGTGGTTACTGTTTGCACCGCAAACTGTGCGTTACACCTGGGAAAATCGCAACCTTAGTTGGGCAAAACTAGTCCAGGTATGGTGTGGGGTTTACTTGTTAAGTATTTCGTTGATGGATGCCAAGTTACCTTGGTACATATTACCAATTTACCCAGGTTTAGCTTTAGCGTTTGGGGCGCTGTTAGCCGAGACAGAAAACTCACCTTTACTGTCATCTTATCCCCGGAGTTGGGTAGCTGGCTTGTCTATACTTGCTGTTATGGCTTCTGCTAGTAGTATGTACTTCAGTTGGGGTATACCGCCTAAAACTGATTTACAACTGATTTTTGCCGCAGTCGCAATCACAATGATTTTGGCAGCTATTTTAGCAGAACGCGGTGACAGCCAATTTTTAAAGATTTTATTTTGGGGAAGTTATGTTTCGCTATTTTTATTAGTGAAATCTAATTATTGGGCTTGGGAATTATCAGAAGCTTATCCAGTCAAACCAGTCGCCACAATGATATCCCGTGCCAATCCTGCGGTGAAAAAGATTTATACATCTTTTCCTTACCATCGTTCTTCTTTAGATTTTTATAGCGATCGCAATATTATTCCCGCTACTGTGGGTGAACTGCAATATTATTGGCACTACAACAGCAACCCATACTTTTTACTCAATACCGCAGCGCTCCACAACCTGCAACTAGAATCAATGAAGGTTATTGATCAAGCTGAAGGCTGGAAACTAATTACCAAAGAAACTTCGCGTTTGTGAAGTATGAATTATGAAGTATGAAGTATGAAATTTTACACTTCATACTTCACACTTCATCCTTCCCTAATCTCGATTTCTCTCTTGAATTCTTTCGTTTTGAGGCAGCACTGACTCATCGTGGTTGGTGTTTTGCTGCGTTATGGCGATCGCACCTAATAAAACTGCACTACCCAATGCTAGAGCAAGCAAAGGACGCTTGAGGGGTAGAAAATCTCGGATAATTCTCGCAAAAGGGCTACTTTGACGGCGTAATGCCGAAGCCAGCATCATTTGCTTAAATGTAAACGGATCACGGACATAATGACCGCTACGACAGACGACTAATCTTTCCTGGCAATACGGACAAGTAAACAAACCTATGTAAGTTTTGATTGGTTTGGGTTTAGCATGTCTTTGGCAAATAGGGCAAGTAACATAATGATGATCAAATATGGGTGTATTCATTTACCTTGTCCGCCTAGTCCATCCACTCGCTCTATAAAAATAGTTATATTGAATTTCTGAGTAATACTTAGTAGGTTTCTCGTTGGGGGATGACGACATCAGCCCAACAATTTTGGATTTTGGATTTTTGATTTTGGATTGACTCCAACCACAAGGGTACGGGGTATGAACCAAAAAAATCTCCAATCTCAAATTGGCACAGTCAATCATCTGTTCCGTGTTCTACTAGGGATAACTCAATGGTCGCAACACGAGTATAGCTACATTTCAGTGAGGATGACTGCTGTTTGCTGCTCACTTATGGTACATCTACTCAATTCATTGATACTGTATTTTATCTAGATAAAATTGAAAAACTGCTCATTTGTACCATAACAGCGATCGCAGACCATTGAATATTAATTTTCTCATATGTAGCTGTTCTCCAAAAAAACTTTCAACCAACATATTTTTTTAATCAAAGCTTTATAAAAGGGAGTCAGAAAACAGAATTCAGAATCCTCTACCCACAAAAGGAGAGAGTTTTAAGTACGCAAGATATTGATAGTTTCGCCACAGTGCTTGCTATAACGCGCCACATTTGCGCTTAAGTATTTATTTTGTCTGCATACTGAATTCCGATTCCTGAGTTCTGAATTCTTCGTTATAAATCCAGGCAATCTAACTGACTTGTCTGGTTGATAAATAATGGCTCACAATGAGAAGTAACAGATAATAATTTAAATTTTTTCTTACATTTACCCCCCCTCTTTCCATGACTCTCTTGCCTCCCACCAACCTCAGGAAGGTAATGGAACAACCTGCACTTCCTACACCTTCCAGCCGTTTTACCCATCTCATTAACCGTTTTCAACCTTCCCCAGAAACCGTCGTGCTGTTTTTAGCCATACTGATTGGTGGTGGTACTGGTATGGGTGTAGTGACATTTCACTATTTAATCCAGCTAATTCACCATCTCATGCTGGAAGATTTAATGGGCGTAATTGGTACTTGGGGAGCCTGGACTTTAGCTTGTGTTCCCATTATGGGGGGATTAATTGTTGGGTTCATGCGCTGGCGCACTCAAGATTTTGGGCCTGGGTTGTCAACTTTAATTGCAGCCTCCCAAGGAACAGCAATTAAACGACCTTTAAGGCCAGTCACAAAAATGATTGCGGCATCTGTTTCTTTAGGAAGTGGTGCTTCTTTGGGGCCAGAAGGGCCGAGTGTCGAAATTGGCGCGAACTTCGGGATGTTGTTGTCTCTCATCCTCCAAGTCTCCCAAGAGCGCCAACGTTTACTTTTAAGCGCTGGTGCGGCGGCGGGTTTAGCAGCCGGATTTAATGCACCGATCGCTGGGGTATTTTTTGCTTTAGAAGTAGTTATGGGGGCAACATCTTTCGCAACTTCGGCGGTGAGTGTAGTGTTACTCGCCGCCGTTGTGGCCTCATTAATTGCCCAAATTGGCTTAGGAGCGCAACCTGCCTTTGCTTTACCTGTATACCAAGTCCGCAGCCCTTTTGAATTGCCTTTGTATCTAGGCTTAGGTTTGGGAGCCAGTCTGATTTCTTTGTCATACACAGAGTTAATTCGATTAGCCAAAGCTTGTTTTGCCGGCTCAGTTCCTGGTTTTAGATTTTTCAAACACATTCCGAAAGCAATTCATCCCATTATCGGTGGTGTGATTTTAGGGTTAGTGGCTTTGCAATTCCCGCAGATTTTAGGCATTGGTTATGGTACTGTCCAAGCCATGCTTCAAGATGTGGAGTTTTCATTAAACCTGCTGCTGGCGTTGCTGGTAGTCAAGTTGTTAATGACTGCAATTAGTGCGGGGAGTGGTTTCGTTGGGGGTTTATTTGCCCCAGCTATGTTTTTGGGTGCTTCTTTTGGCTCGGCTTATGCCAAAATTTTATGTCTCATAGCACCGGGAATTAACGCATACATGGCTGCACCGCCTGCCTATGCAATGGTGGGGATGGCGGCGGTACTGGCGGCTAGTGTGAGAGCGCCATTAACGGCAATTATCATGCTGTTTGAATTAACTCGTGATTACCGCATTGTTTTACCGTTAATGGCGGCGGTGGGTTTAAGTGTGTGGTTGATAGATCAAATTAAACCAAATGTTAACTCTAACTCGAAACTACAGCAATTTGGGTTAGCTGATTTGAAAGATGAGCAAGCAGAAATTGTGCAGGAAATTTTAGTGGAAGATGCTGTACTTTCCTGCCCAAAAAAATTGCCTGCAAGTTTAGGATTGTTAGAAGCTGCGATGGAAATGACCCGCGATCGCACCCGCAGTGCTTTAGTAATTAATGAAGCCGAGCAATTAGTCGGGATTATTTCTTTAGAAGACATTAATCGCGCTCTTGCTCGCTGGAAAAATTACCAAAACTCTGCTACAGAAATCAGCAGTGAATTATCCAATCAAACTCTCATGGATATCTGCACCACTGAAATTCTTTATGCTTGGCGGGATGAACCTTTATCTGAAGCTTTAGATCGCATGGCTTTGCGTGGTTTGCATCAGTTACCAGTGGTAGCTAGAGACAACCACGAGCGAATTTTGGGTTTATTAGAAAAAGAGCAAATCGCATTAACATGCAATTTGGCAGTCACCCGCAAAACACTCCACCAATATATTTTTAGTCAAAAGTCAATGGTCAATGGTCAATAGTCAATGGTCAATAGTCAATGGTCAATAGTCAATGGTCAATGGTCAATAGTCATTGGTCAATAGTCATTGGTCAATAGTCATTGGTCAATGGTCAATGGTCAATAGTCATTGGTCATTATTTCGACTGCAATTATTGACTGTGCCAATTTTAGATTTTGGATTTTGGATTTTGGATTTGTTTTTCAGTACAAGCCCCGCGCCGTTGTAAGCGAACTCGAAAATCATCAATTTAAAGTCCCCACGCTGTATCCTCTTGTGGGTACAGTCAATCTAAAATCGCAAATCTAAAATCCAAAATTGCTTGACTCTTGACTCTTGACTCTTGACTTTGGACTCTTGACTATTTATTAAGCTGTGGCTTCTATTTCCTCAAGACCTTCTCTGTCTTCTGGATCTACTTGACGCAAGCGAATGTGTTTCTTCCCTAAAGTGATCAAAAACTCATCACCTGGTTTGAGATTCATCTGTTTTGTATAAGCTGAACCAATCAGTAAGTTACCGTTGGATTGTACGCTAATACGATAGCTGGCACTGCGTCCACCACGTCCATTTGCATTGGGCGCACTATCTAACTGAATGCCTTCAGCATCAATGAGAGCATTCAAAAATTTCATCATATTGACACGCTCTATACCATTTTTGGTAACGGTATAGTAGCCGCACTGCTTAGCTTTTTCTTCTTTGCTAAGGTTCTCTAGCTCTTTGACTTTTCTGAGCAGATCTTCCCCGACTAGGGGTTCAATTTTTTTCTGTTTAGGCATCAACTTAGATGGAAAATGAATGGTTGAAGTAGTTGAATCGATTTTATTTTAGCTGAGGTTGAGTTGATAGGAACAAAATCCTTTAGTTTTTATATCAACCTAGCCAAGTATATTACAATCCTAGCCAGAATTGTTGCACAATTATCAATAATGTCAAGACAATCTATTATGTAGATATCGACAATGCTGGTGAATATATATAGTGAATGAAAAACTGCTAAACTATACTTGTTTAAGTTTTCTAAACTAAGGCGAAAAAGTTTATCTACTCAGTCAGCTTGCTTCTGGGAACACAAAATGATAAGTAAGCCTGATCTTTAGTCAATAGTCCATAGTCTACTGTCAAAGGCAAGAGTTATTTATTAGTAGTTTTTTAACTATTGACTATTGACTATTGACCATTGACCATTGACCATTGACTTTTGACTTTTGACTCTTGACTAAAAAATAATGAAACTAACTACCAAAGGACATTACAGTGTAAAGGCATTGCTAGATTTAAGCTTACAGCCAGATTATGGGCCTGTATCTGTCAGAGCGATCGCCCAACGTCAAGATATTCCTGCACCTTACCTGGAAAAATTACTCATAGAAATGCGCCGTTCAGGGTTAGTCAAATCAATTCGTGGCAGCATTGGCGGATATCAACTAGCAAGAGAACCCAGAGAAATATCCATCGGACAAATATTAGAAGCCGTAGGTGAAACCATTACCCATATTCCCGATCGCCACCCAACACCAATACAAGCAGAAGATTGGGTAACATACACTCTCTGGCAAAGACTCAATCAAAAACTTAAAGAAGCTTTATACAGTATTACATTGGCAGATCTTTATTACGATGCCCGCAGTTGGCAAGCATCTTTAGGGGAAGAAGCAAGTTTTGTCGTTTAGTCCATAGTCAACGGTCAATAGTAAATATTTGGTATTTTGATTTTTTCTATTGAACACTTCTATCCCATCATGAAATATAGACACGCAAGCAGCTTGCCACACGCTACCGCCCATAACAAAAATAAAGCAAACAAATGATTTTATAGTGAGAAAGGAGTAATGGCTATAACTCTTGACCATTGACTCTTGACCATTGACTCTTGACAAATGACATCCATCATAGTTCTCACCGTAGCTGCAATTTTAGATTTCTTAATAGGTGATCCTTGGGGTTGGCCTCATCCAGTACAAATGATGGGATGGGTAATTTCTCGTTTCACGAAATTGGCGTTACATATATGTCAAAATTCCATAACACAAAGAATTGCCGGAATTTTTCTGGGAATGATTTTAATCATTGGTAGTGGCTGCATAGGTTGGTTAATAATTCAACTTGCCAGATACTTACATCCACTATTAGCAATAGTCATAGAAAGTATTATCCTTGCCAGTTGTTTTGCATTGAAAAGTTTACGAAACGCTGCAACTGATGTTTTACAACCTTTAATAGCGGGAAATTTATCAGCGGCGCGTCAGGCTTTAAGTAATTATGTTGGTCGAGATACCCAAAATTTGTCAGAAGCAGAAATTTTGCGTGCTGTTTTAGAAACCGTCACCGAAAATGCTACCGATGGAGTTATGGCTCCACTTTTTTATGCCATTGTTGGTGCTTGTGTACCAAATTTGGGTGCAGTGCCTTTGGCTTTGGCATATAAAGCCAGCAGTACCCTCGATTCAATGGTGGGTTATAAGGAAGCACCTTACACTTATTTAGGCTGGTTTAGTGCCAGGTTAGAAGATTATTTAACTTGGTTACCTTGTCGGTTAACAGTGATGACCTTGGCATTATTGTCAGGTAAACCATTGCTGGTTTGGCGCATTTGTCGCAGAGATGCCATTTTAGACCCCAGTCCCAACTCTGGTTGGAGTGAATGTGCTTATGCGGCGATTTTAGGTGTGCAGATGGGAGGGACAAATTGGTATCGGGGCGTAGCCAAGGAAAAACCTTTGTTAGGAGATGCTATTTACCCGATTACGCCGACTAGTATTCATCAGGCGTTGCAATTAACTCGCTACTGTTTTTTATTGTGGTTAGGAATAGCGATCGCTATACTATTCTTGCTCCCAAACAGGTGATGATATAAGTAATAAGTCAATGGTCAATAGTCCATAGTTAGAATTGACCTTTGACTGTTGAGTATTGACCTTATCCTATGTGTGCAAAAGTAGTTGAAATTCTCTCATCAGAAGACCTACGGCGTACCTTAAACCGCCTAGCTTCCCAAATTGTCGAACGGACGCGTGATTTATCCCAACTGGTACTTATGGGTATTTATACCAGAGGAGTACCCTTAGCAGAATCATTGGCAAGGCAAATTGAGGCACTTGAAGGTGTAACCGTACCTGTGGGAGCCTTGGATATCACTTTTTATCGAGATGACCTTGACAAAATTGGGTTGCGGACTCCTGCCAAAACCAACATTCCTTTTGACTTGACTGGAAAAACTGTTGTCCTTGTCGATGATGTGATTTTCAAAGGTAGAACAATTCGTGCTGCTTTGAACGCTGTCACTGAGTATGGTAGACCAGAAATCATTCGTTTAGCTGTTTTAGTAGACCGGGGTCATCGAGAACTCCCAATTCAAGCCGATTTTGTTGGGAAACAATTACCCACAGCCAAAGAAGAAGTAGTCAAAGTTTACTTACAAGATTTAGACGGACGAGATGCAGTAGAGTTAATTGGAGATTAATCAACGAACAAATGACCATTGACTATTGACTTTTAATTATCACTTTTAATCACACTAATAGCTTCTAATAACTGATTAGCTGTGTAAGGTTTAGATAAAAAAGCTTTAATCCCGATACCATAAGCGGCATCCACCTTATCGCTAGAAGCCAGGCCACTGATGGCAATAATCTTGACATCAGGGTTAATTTTTTGCAGTGTGCGGATAGTGGTGAGACCATCCATAGACGGCATTACCATATCTGTCAATACTAGAGAGATTTCGTCTCGATGTTCAGCATATAAGGCTATGGCCTCAATACCGTCGCTGGCTGTGATGGCTTTGTAGTTATAACTTTCTAGAGATGTTTTGGTAATACAGCAGATTTGAGGTTCATGAGGTACAGTAGCAGCAATTAGTAAACCAATTTTTTAGATGCTTTGGATCAACTAGTTTCAGCGCAATTTTAATTAAACCATCAACGACAGATGCACTCTTGGGAGAAAATTGTTTCAGAAAAGCTTTTAATTGTGACCACCAATGTTCAATTGGATTGAATTCAGGAGAATAAGGAGATAGATAAAGAACACTTGCTCCCACTCCTTCAATCAAAAGCTGAATCTCTTCGACTTTATGAGCAGGTAGATTATCCATTACAACGACTGCACCAACCCATAATTGCGGAAGTAAAAAATGTTCTACAAAAACTTTATATGCATCTCCATCCATTGAGCCGTTTAAAGTCATCACCGCTAAAACTTTCTTTAAGCTAATTCCTCCGATTACACTTATTTTTGCTCCCCGGTAATATGGTTTAAAATTATACGCTCTAGTGCCGCGCTCGCTTCTTTGATGAGTCCTAGTTAAGCCAAGTAAAACACCCATTTCATCTATAAATACAAGGTTTTCTGGGTCTACTTGCTTTACTTTCTCCCAATACTCTATTCTCAGTTTTTGGACTCTTTCTGTTTTTCCTTGGCTGCTACGCAAAGTCTTTTTTTTCGAGTTAATTTTTGTTTTTGTAATGCACAACACATCACACTTGCACACACCCAAACGTTGTATTTTTCTCCAAAATATTCGCAATATTCCAATAAAGTTGCATCTGGGTAAATTTGAACCATTTCGGCTAATTCGCTCGCGAAATCATCTAGCCTACCCTTCATGGCTCCACCTTGCTTTTTGGGTTCTAGATGTCCTTGCACTCTATGAAGTTGGATTAGCTTTTGCACATAGCTTTTTGCTACACCAAATTGCACAGCAACCTTTCTTATTGAAGTACCACCCTTTTCGTAAGTATTTACTATTTTTTCTCGTAAATCGATTGAGTATGCTTTCATTTTAAGTCTTGATGCACCAATACTATGTGTACCTCATTTACCTCGAAAGTGCTGTATCTCGAATCGCAGCTTCATCATCAACAATTAAAATTAGTTCACCGTTACCGCGAGGAAATACTGGTTCTACTTCTTCTGAAGTTTCTGTGATTTGCTGTGCTGGTAAATATACTTTAAATTGACTACCTTTTCCTTCTTCACTGTAGACATTGATAAAACCACCGTGGTTTTTAACAATTCCGAGTACGGTCGAAAGTCCCAGTCCAGTACCTTTACCAAGTTCTTTAGTAGTAAAAAATGGCTCGAAGATGCGGTCTAATATTTCTGCTGAAATTCCAATACCTGTATCAATGACAGAAATTACAACATAAGGGCCAACTTTAGCGTCAATATGCATCTTGGCATAGTTTTCATCAATTAAGAGATTTTCGGCGGTAATTTTCAACATACCGCCATTGAGCATGGCATCACGAGCATTAACGCACAAATTCATCAGTACTTGGTGTAGTTGGGTAGCATCACCAGAGATTACCCATAAGTTTTGTGGTAGTCGAGTAGTAATTTCTATAGTTTTAGGAAAGGTTTCTTTAACAATATGCTGAATTTCGTTGATTAAATGCTTGAATTGCAACAGGGTACGTTCTCCCTCAATACCCCGCGTAAAAGATAATACTTGCTTGACCAAGTGCGCCCCACGTTTGGCATTGGTCGTTAATATTGGTAGTAGTCTGCGAGAACGCTCATCTTGTAACTGTGCTTCTAAAAGTTGGGCGGTCATCAAAATTGGTGCTAAGACATTATTCAGGTCGTGAGCGATACCACTGGCTAATGTGCCAATACTTTCTAATCTTTGCGCCCGCAGAAATTGCGCTTCTAGTTGTTGTTTTTGGGTAATATCAGTATTTACTACTAAAATTGCTTGCGGTTGGTGTGCAAAATCTCGCACGAGTGTCCAACGGCTTTCGACAATAATTTTTTTGTTGGTTGTTGTGGTTTGGTGTAATTCTCCTTGCCAGGAGCCATTTTTCATTAATAACCGTAACGCTTCTTGCAGGCGAGACAAGTTTTTTTCTTGCCACAGTTCTTGGGTTTTTTTACCAATTACTTCGTCTTTTGACCAGCCGTATAAAGTTTCAGCAGCTTTGTTCCAAAATAAAATTTTGTCATCTAAATCACGCACAAAAATTGCATCGGTGGCGACATCAAGTAATGCGGCTTGTTCGCGGATTTTTTGTTCTGTTTGTTTGCGTTCGATGGCGTAACGAATGGAACGCTCTAATAAAGGTGCTGTTAACTGACTTTTTTCTAAATAATCGGCTGCGCCGGCTTTCATTGCTTCGATGTCAATTTCTCTATCACCTTGACCTGTGAGCAAAATTATCGGTGCAGAACAGCCGTTAGCCACTGCTTCGCGTAAAAGTTCTAGTCCGTTGTGGATGCCTAAACGATAATCTACTAGATAGATATCATGTTGATTTTGGGCGATCGCATTTTTTGCATCTGCATAATTATCTACCCATGACAACTCGCAGCCAGCTACTTGAAATTCACCGAACCAATCACGAGTCAAAATATAATCATCTTCGTCATCGTCAATTAGCAGAACTCTGATTGGGTTTTTGTTCATTTCTTCCTCCGGCTACTGCTAGTGGTAATTCCACAATTTCAAACCAGTATTTCCCTAACGTTTTCATGAGTTCCACTAAGGCAGAAAATGTCATAGGTTTGACTATGTAAGAATTAGCACCCAAACTGTAAGTGTGATAAATATTTTCTTCTGCCTTTGAGGTTGTCAGGACAATAACAGGAATTGGTCGTAGTTCGGGGTCAGTTTTAATTTCTTTGAGTACCTCCAATCCGTCTTTTTTGGGCATATTCAAATCTAGTAAAATCAACCCAGGACGTGGAGCAAGGTTGCTATTTGCGTATTGACCACGCCGATAAAGATAATCCATCAATTCTTCACCATTACTCACTGTATGTAAATCGATTGGCAATTGACTGACTGTTATTGCCTCACGGATTAACAAACTGTCATCTTCATCATCATCAGCCATTAAGATGGTCACGGTTGCTTGCCGACCCTTCACTGTGTAATTTCTCCTGATAGATATAGTTATTAGTATGAATTAAAGCTTGAAAAAATTTTCATATTATCAATTCTGAATTCAGTTTGGAATATCAGGTCAAAATTTCCACCATCATTTGATCATAAACTGCTAAAGTTCTGGTTTAAAGCAGATATTTGCCTCCTGGTATTTATTCTTTAGCCTACCGCATTCATTCTAGTTTTTGGGTTTCAAGTTAGGAATTATGTAACTTTTTCGCTGAATTTCTCCTGATTCAAGGATATATTTGTTTAATAAAGCTTATTTTTGGGAGTTTTAGTAATCCCTCTCCAGAAAGAAAAATTATGTAGGAGAATTAATTGGCAAAGTGACAATAAATTTCGTGCCTTGGCCTGGGTTACTTTGAGCAGTAATTCTGCCAAAATGGCGTTCGGCAATTTTGCGGCAGATAGTTAGGCCAATACCTGTACCTTCGTATTCTCGGCGACCATGTAACCTTTGAAAAATTTGAAAGATGCGATCGCTATATTTCTGTTCAAATCCAATACCATTATCTTCGACAATAATTTGGCAAAACTCCAAACCAACAACTAATTGATTTGATTGATTGTTTAAATGTTGACTATAGATTTTGACTATAGGTGGCACTTGTGGACGGTGAAATTTCAAAGCATTACCAATCAGATTTTGCATTAATTGGCGCATTTGTAGCGGATCGGCGTTAATAGTGGGTAAATCTCCAATCTCTATGGTTGCGCCTGTTTGCTGTATTAACACTTCTAAATCCGACAATACCTCTTGGGTAATTTGAGTTAAATTCACTGATATGGAAGGTTGCGCTCTAGTTGTCACCCGTGAAAGTGTTAACAAACCTTCGATTAATGTCTGCATTCGCAAAACGGCATTCTGCATTCGCTCTAGATAATCATTTGCCGGTGCGGGTAAAGAGTCGCCACAGGTACTCATGAGGCGTTCGCTAAAGGTTTTAATTTTCCGTAGTGGTTCTTGTAAATCGTGGGAGGCGATGAAGGCAAATTGTTGCAGTTCTTCGTTAGAACGGCTGAGTTCTTGACGTTGACGAGTTTCGGTTTCTAAAATTTGGCTTTGGGCTAAAGCAATGCCGATTTGATCTGCTAGTTGTTGCAACAGTTCAATTTCCCAGTGATTCCATTGGCGGGGATGGGCGCACTGATGGGCTACTAGTAAGCCCCAGATTTGATTTTGCCGAAAAATTGGTACAGAAAGGTTAGCTTGGACAGCAAATTGTCGCAGTAGTTGAAGGTGAGGCGAAAGAATTTTGGCTTGCTCTTGGTCTACGTTACTAATAGCACTAACTGCTCCTTGATGGTATTTCAAAAGACAAAGCTCGCCAAAAGCTGGTTCTTGAATTTCTAGTCCCAAAGCCACTGGTAAACCGGGAACCACAGCTTCCTTCAGGGTAATGGCTGTGCCATTTGACCGCAGTCGCAAAATCAACACTCGGTCTGCATGAAGTAATTTTTGTACTTCCGTCACACTGGTTTGTAAAATTTCGTCAATTTGTAAAGACTGACGAATTTTTAAGGTGATATCAGCAAATAATTGCGATCGCAAGCTTTGCCATTGCAATTGCGCCTGTACCCGCTTGCGTTCTGTGATGTCCATCATTGCGCCAATCATCCTGATTGGTTTACCTGTCTGGTCATGGACAACATAAGCTCGATCCAAAAGGTAAGCATAGGAATTATCATGGCGACGAAAGCGGTATTCATTCGACCAGAATTGTTGACCACTTTCAATAGCAGCCCACATATCAGTATCAATTCTTTGTTTATCGTCTGGATGTATGCGTTCATACCACCAAGATAGATCAGCATTCAATTCTGCCAATGGATAACCAAACAGTGTTTTTACAGCTTGATTCCACCAAACTTGATTGGTTAGCAAATCCCAATCCCAGATCACATCATTAGTTGCACGGGTAACTATTTGAAAACGCTCTTCGCTTTGCCGTAGTTCGGCTTCTGCTTGTTTACGCTTAGTAATATCTATAACTATGCCAGGCATCCGCACAGGTTGCCCAGATGCATTCCGCAATACTACTCCTTTGCTGGCCATCCAGCGAATGCTACCATCCGGCAGTACAATGCGAAATTCCAGATCGTACTCGGCTTCTGTTTGAACAGCTTGCATAACTGAGTTATGGACAAAATCGCGGTCTTGGGGATGAACGTAGTTTAAAAAAGTTTCATACCTACCATCAAAAGTACCTTTTTCCAAGCCAAACAATGCTTCCTTGTTGTCTGACCAAGTAAATGTATTGTTGGTAATATCCCAGTCCCAAGTACCCATACGAGCGGCTTCTAGGGCAATATTAATTTGAGTTTCCCGTAGTTGCGCCTGTTCGGTTTGCTGCCGTAATTGCTTGATGGCGCGAGATGCTGCCAACAGATGACGGATTCTGTGCGATAGTACTACCCATTGAATTGGTTTAGTAATATAGTCGATCGCACCCACAGCAAAGGCTCGTTCTACTGCTGCTGGCTCGTAAGCAGCGGTAATCATTAAGACTGGTGTGTCTTGAATATGAGGAAGTGTTTGCAATTGAGCGCAGCAGGTAAATCCATCCATGACTGGCATAATGGCATCTAGTAGCACCAGATCTGGTTGTAAACAAGTGTAGGCAGTAATCGCTTCACAACCATTACTGGCTTCTACCACTTGATATCCGGCATATTCCATCAGTTCACGCAGTTGAATGCGTGTGATATCGTCATCATCGACAATCAGAATCAGAGCAGAATCTTGATTAGTCATGGGTGATTAGGAATGAGGCATGAATTTTTGCTCCTTGCTTGCCCTACTGTGAGTTTATTCATTTATCAGGCTTGATGCAGAATTTTATGCAGAATTTGCAGTAATTCTGGCGTTGTGTAGGGTTTGGGTAAAAAGGCAATTTGCGGAGATTCTGCATTAGTAGGTACTTGCTCACTAGTAGCTAGTCCACTGACAGCAATGATGGGGATTTGAGAGTTCATATTTTGTAATTTCCGAATGGTGGTGGCTCCATCCATATTGGGCATCATCATATCGATAATTACGGCACTAATTTTATTTTGATGCTGGATATAAATTGCGATCGCTTCCATACCATCACTCGCACAAATTGTTTGGTAATTATAATTTTCTAGAGAGGATGCAGTAATTTCCCGAATTGCTGTCTCGTCATCAACAATCAAAATCCATTGTCCTTGACCTTTGGGTATTTCTACATCTACCCCTGTCTCAGTGACATCTGTATTCACTGCTGGTAAGTAAACTTTAAATGTTGTGCCTTTGCCGATATAACTGGACACGGTAATAAAACCACCATGTCCTTTAATAATGCCCATGACTGTTGATAAACCTAGCCCTGTACCTTTACCAAATTCTTTTGTGGTAAAAAATGGTTCAAATATTCTATCTAATAAAGCACTATTAATACCAATGCCAGTATCACTAACTGTTAAGACAATATATGCACCAATTTGAGCATCCAGATGTATTTGGATATAATCTTCATCAATCAAGATATTTTCGGCTAATATGCTCAAAGTCCCGCCTGTGGGCATAGCATCACGGGCATTAACACATAAATTAATCAACACTTGATGTAATTGGGTGCTATCCCCGCAAACTGGCGCTAAATCTGGCTGAATTTCTGCAATAACTTCAATCGATTTGGGAAAAGTTTGTTGAATAATTTGCTGAATATCCCGAATCAGGTGCTTAACTTGAATTATGGTGCGATCGCCTTCAGTTCCCCGCACAAACGAAAGTACTTGTTTAACTAAATTAGCACCACGTTTGACATTAGTTTCGACAATAGATAATATCTGATGATGATTTTGCCCTGGCACTGGATTTTTCAATAACTGTACAGCCATTAAAATTGGCGATAAAACATTATTTAAATCGTGAGCAATGCCACTGGCAAGAGTGCCAATACTTTCCATCCGTTGGTTGCGTAAAAATTGCTTTTCTAGTTGTTTGCGCTGGGTAATATCAGTGTCTACAACTAAAATAGATTTTGCTTGATTGTGTTCATCGCGTACCAATGCCCAGCGACTTTCAACAATCACTTTTTTGCCAGAACGGTTTGTTTTATGCAATTCTCCTTGCCAACAACCATGTTCTAAAACTGTATTGCGAATTTCCAAGTATTGCGGCAAAGAAGAATAATTTAATAGTTGATTGGCATTTTGCCCAAGTGCTTCTTCCGTTGTCCAACCGTAAAGATGAGCAGCGCTTTGATTCCAAAGTAAAATTTTATCTGATAAATCTCGTAAAATAATTGCGTCTGTAGCTACATCTATTAATGCTGCTTGTTCGCGCAGTTGTTGTTCTGTTTGTTTCTGAGGGGAAATATCTTCTACTATATAGGCAAACTGCGATCGCCCAGATGAACTCCCGGCAATTACCGAGATGGTTGCTGACAAGTATTTTCTACCTTGAGGAGTATCATACACATCTTCAAACTTCACAGGTAATTGGGTTTTTTCTGCTTGGTAAAAGTAATGTCGCCACTGCTGTAAATAAGAATGTGCGATACCGAGTTTCTGTTCACAGCAATTTTGCATTGCTTTTGGGGTAAGTCCAAAAAACTCCGCCGCACTCTGGTTATCAGAAATATGCAAAATATCATTTTCGACTAATTCCACAATGCCCATCATCATCGGCGCACTATTGAAGAAACTGTGAAGGGTAGATTTACTTTCGTGCAGTGCTACTTGTGCTTGCTCATATTCTGTTTTGATATCGAATATTTCCGCCAAATTCCGCCGGATTTCTAATTGTTTGACTACCAAGCGACTAATAGCTTGCAGTGATTCTAGCTGTTTTATGCTCATTTGGCGTGGTATTGTGTCTACTACACACAAAGTACCAATCGCTTCTCCTCCGGGCGCAAATAAAGGCACACCAGCATAAAATCTGACATAAGGCTCTGATGTGACGACTACTTCTGTGGCAAACTGTGCATCTAACATAGTGTCAGGAATCAACAAAGTAGCTTTTTGCTCAATACAAAAGCGACAAAAGCCAATATCCACAGGCATTTGCTGAACATCTAACCCTACTTTAGCTTTGAACCATTGACGGTCAGCATCAATAAAATTAATTAAGGCTATAGGTGTGTCACAAATCTGTGCCGCTAAAGATACCAGATCATCAAATGCTTGTTCTGGTGCAGTATCCAGAATTTGATACTGCTGTAAAGCCTCTAGCCTTGCTACTTCATGTTGACACACTAAAGTTTTCATTACATTTTTCCTAAATATTTATTGAATTACTGCTTGCTCTATCATTGATTTGAGTTCTTGAAAGTCCTAATTTAATCTCTGGCATCATTATCAACAAGCTCAACAAATTGTCATCATGACCTTGATGCCAGATATGAATCCCAAAGAAAAATTGTAAAAGTGCTGATACTAAAGTGTTGTTGGCCATAAGTTTGGTTTTAGCTGCTATGTTCACTAACTTAAGCTTATTTGGTAACCCAAATAAAAAGTTACTACTGAATAAATTTGGTAGTGAACGCACTCTAGCCCAAGCAGACCAATCAGCGGAACTAAATAAAATACTCAGCAGATTTTATCATTTTAATTATAGTAATATTCCTTAAGAGGGATGACAAAACAAGTTCGATTTGAAGTAAATTTACCCCAAATTTCTGAAATTTCAGTCAGTATTCCGAGTCTGTCTTGATCAAGAGCTACCACACTCTTTTGTCCCAAAATTTACTAATACAAAGGAGACAAAGCATTTTGCCTCAGCGCAATATACTTAATAGTGGCTATGCTGACTTATAGGACTGATACACAAAAGTTAATTGTTGAGATTAGGGAGCCAGCATCCGTAACAAGCGCGACAGTCGCGTGACTGGCGTTGTCAGGGTTTTGCTGACTTACACCATTTCACGCAAATCCTGATACAAATTCATTGGTTGTTGACTCTTTCCCCCTGCCCCCTGCTCCCATGCGGCCTATTTGTATCACACTTAAAATGAAACGGTATTACACCGTACACCTGTCTCAACAGCGGATCTTTCTGTCTCGCTGCATCAGTCTTGACTTATACAAATTATTATTTATCAAATTTGTTATGACCAATACATTTACTGCGCCAGTTCAGCCAAGAATCGAAGATAGTTTTGCTATTACCTTTGCCCCATTATCCCTGGAGGAAATCTACGCCAAGGCTGATGATCCGGCTAACGGTGCTGTGGTGGTGATGAGTGGAATGGTACGCAATAATACTGATGGTCAAGCTGTCGTGGCTTTAGAATATCAAGCTTACGAACCAATGGCAATGCGGGTGTTTTGTCAAATTGCTGCTGATATCCGCTCGTTTTGGCCTGATGTCAATCGAGTCGTGATTCATCATCGCATTGGACGGTTACAAGTTGGAGAAATCAGCGTTTTAGTTGCAGTTGGCTGTCCCCATCGGAGTGAAGCTTTTGAAGCGTGTCGCTATGCTATTGATACCCTCAAACATAACGCGCCAATTTGGAAAAAAGAACACTGGCAAAATGGTTCTAGCACTTGGGTAAGTATTGGTGCTTGCGAACAGTCAGGACAAAATTGCTAAAATTCCCGAAGTGGTTGCCTATGCCCATGTTTCGTCTAGAGAACAGGCAGAAAATTCGGCAGCATTAGCTCAGCAAATAGCTCGTCTTCAGGAGTTAGCTGCTAAAAGTAACAGATAAAATTTTAACTCTATTTGAGCGGGACAATTCTATTAAAATAAGTCGAGTTGGAAGAAGATAAAACCCAAAGCCTTATCTTTAGAATCTCCTGCTAACCATACAGTGTAGCAGGAGAGAATGTCAAGAATAAATTGAACTACTCTTTATTACAAGAATATGCCAATTCATGGTTTTCTTGTAGTAAAGCTTTACGCAACAGAGGTGGCGCATCACCATTCAGGCTTTTGACTAACATATGCAAAATATCGGGAACTGTATCATATTCTTGCGCTCTGACAATAGTTATACCCTGCTTAATTAACTTATTGCCTGCTGGCTTACCAATAGCCTTAACATACAGAATTTTACAGTCAATAATTGCTTCCATTTTGGGTGTAATCTTATCTTCATGGGCAGCTTCTTCTAAGTCACCTTCAAAAACTAAAGTTTCAACAAATTCAAATCCATCTTTTGTTACTTCATAGACATCAATTTCTTTCGCAACACCAAAATGAGTGTTAATGTGAGTACCATCGCTAGTAGTAAAAGCTACTTTCATTGATTTGCTCCGTCAAAAATTAATTGTTGTTTGTAAGTTCATCAACTTTCATACCCCCACCCTCCACTGTTTGCTAATCCCAAGGATCAGGCTGTCTAATTTGCTCCCACACAGGACTATACAAAGCTTCATAAAATTCTTGTGCCATTGTTAGCATTCCTGCATAACCAGCATAGGCGTGATGGCGTTCATGGTTAACATCTAAAAAAGGAATCTTTGCTTTCAGTGCTGTATATTGATTACTGGCTCCAGCAACTAAAATATCGGCTTTTGTATCGTCTATTACTTGTAGTAAAGCCTTGGGGCTACCCTTGGCTAAAACCATGCCATTTTGACCAAGTAATTGCTTAATTTTGGCTTTTTCATCTTGTGTATTCTTTCTATCACTAGTAGCAACAACTTCCATCCCCAAGTTTTTTGCTGCTAAGATAATTGACCAACTCTTTACGCCACCACTATAAAGAACAATGCGCTTACCCTGTAGTTGAGAACGATAAAAAGTTAAGGCAATATTTAACGCTTCTGTTTCCTCAGCGATTAACCATTCAGTTCGTTCTTGTAGGTATTTATCACCTAATGCTGCGGCAATATTTCGCAAGCAACGATTAATATTTTCTACACCATAAAAAGATTCTTCAATGTAAGGAATTCCATAACGCTCCTGCATTTTCTGTGCCATTTGTAGTGATACATTTGAGCAAATTACTACATTTAATTTGGCACGATGAGCATAGCAAATTTCTTGATAATGAGCATCACCCGTAATTTTGCTCAGAACCCGAATACCTAATTTCTTGAGAAGTGGTAAAATATTCCAAATTTCACCAGCAACATTGTAGTCTCCAATAATATTAATATCGAATGGTGTAGTGAATTCTGGCTCCGCCGTTCCTACTACATATTCTAATAAAGCTTCGCCACCAATGCGATTTCCTAAATTCTTACTTCCAAGAAATCCAGGTGCATCTATATAAATAACTGGAATACCAACTTGATGTGCCGCGTGCTTACAAATAGTTTCTATATCATCACCAATCAAAGCAGTAACACAAGTAGCATAGACAAAAATAGCAGCAGGATTGTAGCGTTGAGCAATTTCCTGAATTGCCTTATCAAGTTTTTTTTCACCACCAAAAATAATATTATTCTCACCTAAATCAGTAGAAAAGCCCATTTGATATAGTTGAGAATTAGAAGATAAACTACCACGACTACCCCAAGGGTTGCGGGTACAACTAACAGGCCCGTGTACTAAATGAGCCACATCAGTAATTGGGCCAAGCGCAACCATCGCCCCTTCAAAAGGACAATTACCTTGGGCTACGCCTGGTTTGGGTGGTTTTTTACAAGGTTTAATTTTCTTGCTCTGCAATTTTTTGACGTTATATTCGCAGGCTATTTCGTTGAGTAATTGATTGATTTGTTCTTGTGTCTGTTTCATTGCTTTTTTCTTGTCAGATGATATGGGTGAAGAGGTAGTAATGCGGAAGTACAACAAGAAAAATTTAATTTATAAACAGCAGACTCACAATAAAAAGATATATTACAGTCTGCTTATTCACAAACTTTTATAGTGCTGGAGTCTGCTGGTTTAGAAGAGGAAAGATAGGGGAATAGAGAGTAAAAAGAGCAAGCACAATAACTCTACAAAAAGAAAGGAGTCGGATGGTTTACTTCATATCCCCTATCAGCAAAACACTATTACAGGCTAATTTACTTTGACCTAGTTGTAATTACTTTGATGTTGAGTAAATTTATTTGGGTTTAATACAGCACAGAACAAATAAACTCACCATCTAAAACAGCCTTGTAACTTCTTGATTGCAGCACGAATGAGGTAAGAAGTTTACTAAGACTGCGAGAACTAACTCAATAGCACCTCTAAGAAAAATAGCTAAGTCTTGTAGTTCTGAAGAAAGACTTGTTGCTGTTTTTATCCTTTAATGCAAGCATAGCATACATTTTGCTAATTTACTTGCTATTGGGATTTTTCTGCAAAAAATCGGAGATTTTGTAAAAATGCCTACCAAAATCCTTGTTTTGGCAAGTTAAATTAACATTATGCTAAAATAATTGCTAAATAAATATGCTGCGATCGCAAATACTCATTTCTAAAATGCGAGTTTCCTATCCTATCAGGACTTACTCGCAAAAATTGTATGTTGAGACCGCGTTTAAAGGTTTAGAGGTGTCAGGATTTTTGCTCTCCTACAACACCTTGATTTTTGGTATCACTGCGTAAGTTCTAAAATTACGAAGTCATTCATGATGTTAGTTGAGTGTTATGTAGTATTTTCTAGTCGGCTGATGTACAAATTTATCTGCGGTTAATTTATTTTTTCTTATAGGACTCATATTTGATTTCTGAAAAAAATCAGTACACCCAGATCAGGCTTCTTTCCTACTCCCTACTCCCCATTCCCTACTCCCTGCGTACACAACTAGATTCAGGAATCAAACCGTATTCCTATAGTTTTAATCACTATTCAAAATCAAAAAACCCTCCGAAACAATATATGCCAAGAAAAGACCAAGGTTGGATCACATTTCAAGCTTCGCAGGAAGAACGAGAACTTTTAGAAGAATTATGTAGAAAATCTCAACGTACCAAAACGGAAATCTTGCGGGAATTAGTTAGAGGTCTCAATAATTATTCTCCACACTTAAAGCAATCAAAATCAATTAGAAAGCAACCAAATAAATATACTCGGAACACCTTGGTCAAAGATATTGAAGTCAGTTCTCGTAACATCATTAAAGGAGTGATTACGCAAGTACTTCGTACAGATTTAAATACTGAAGTGATTTAAAAATATCTAATACATTACAGTTAATATCAGTCATCACTAATGCGCCCGCAGATGAATTAGGTTTAGATGAAGGAATAGAAGCTTATGCAGTGATTAACTCTAATAATATTGTCATTGTTAAAACAGAATCCATCAATGGAGGTAAATTGGAAGTGCCTACAATGCTTGTTTGAAAAAACAGTAAACAAGCCACAGAATTAGGAAAAAGCAAGCCACAAATAATTAATCGATAAACATCTATCTAGATTTTGTGTGCATTTGGATGAATATTTAGAAACTTATCAATCATGTTATTTCTCATGTTACTTTAGTGAAAACATGGGAAAATTTGTGTGTTGACCAAGAAAAAAATATTTATATATTTATTTTTGTCAACTGTTACTCTAGTTACTATTGCTCGGATTCAGAAATACTAATATTTAATTAGTTGAAGCATAAAGAATTGTTTTGTTAATTTTCTCCATCCTAATCATTTTGAATATCAATACTAAGGATTGCAAGAATCTAAATATTTTTATTTAGTAGCATTCCGCAATTAACATTAAATATCTAGTTTTTAATTCGTTTTGTTGTAATGTGGCTAAAAATTTAGCCATGATTCAGGCAATCTTGCTCATCTTTTGTTGATTGCTGGTCGAAGTTTATCTCCATTTTGAATTTTAGTTACTTACATCATGCACTGATACAAGTCAGTGTAGAACAGCAATTTTGTTATCAGATTTGGTGCGATCGCACCTGTTTTACCAATTTGCAAATCAGCAAAGGAGAATAAAGGAATGCCACTAAAACTATTAAAGTGCGACGAATCAATTCCCGAAAGAGAAAAACACGTATACATCAAAGAAAAAGGCGAAGACACCACCCAATTTCTCCCCCTATCCAACATCGAAACCATCCCCGGCTCACTCTCAGAACGTGGATGTAGCTACTGCGGCGCCAAACTCGTCATCGGTGGCGTACTCAAAGACACCATCCAAATGATACACGGCCCCATCGGTTGCGCCTACGACACCTGGCACACCAAACGCTACCCCAGCGACAACGGTAACTTTCAACTCAAATATGTCTGGTCATCAGACATGAAAGAATCCCACATCGTCTTCGGTGGCGAAAAACAACTCCGCAAATCCATCATCGAAGCCTTTGCGGAATTCCCCGACATCAAACGGATGATCGTCTACACCACCTGCGCCACCGCCTTAATTGGTGATGACATCAAAGCCGTCGTCAAAAGCGCCCAGCAAGAACTCGGTGACGTAGACATCTTCTGCGTCGAATGTCCTGGATTTGCAGGTGTGAGCCAATCCAAAGGACACCACGTCCTCAACATCGCCTGGATTAACGAAAAAGTCGGCACACTAGAGCCAGAAATCACCTCACCCTACACCATCAACGTCATCGGTGACTACAACATCCAAGGTGACACCTTCGTCCTAGAGAAGTACATGGAAAAAATGGGCATTCAAATCATCGCCCACTTCACCGGAAATGGTACTTATGACTCCTTGCGGGGGATGCACAGAGCGCAACTCAACGTTACCAACTGTGCGCGTTCGGCTGGTTATATCGCCAACGAACTCAAAAAGAGATATGGTATTCCGCGTCTAGACGTAGACACCTGGGGTTTTGACTATTGCCAAGAAGCATTACGGAAAATCGGTGCATTCTTCGGGATTGAAGACAGAGCCGAAGCTGTAATTGCAGAAGAAGTCGCCAAATACCAAGACAAAATGAATTGGTACAAGGAACGACTCACAGGCAAAAAAGTCTGTATTTGGACAGGTGGCCCCAGACTATGGCACTGGACAAAGGCTCTAGAAGATGACTTAGGAATGCAAGTAGTATCCATGTCCTCCAAGTTCGGACACCAAGAAGACTTTGAGAAGGTGATTGCCAGAGGTCAAGAAGGCACAATCTATATTGATGATGGTAATGAATTGGAGTTCTTTGAAGTTCTGGAGATGATTCGTCCTGATGTGGTGTTGACTGGGCCACGGGTGGGTGCGTTAGTTAAGAAGTTGCACTTGCCTTATGTCAATGGTCACGGTTATCACAATGGGCCATACATGGGCTTTGAGGGTGCTGTGAATATGGCCAGGGATTTGTACAATGCCATTTATTCTCCTTTGATGCAGCTTGCTGCTTTTGATGTTCGTGATGAGCAAATACAAGACGCAGAATTAAATTTACCCCGTGTATTTGAGCAGCAAAATCACATCACTGCGGACATCCAAACAACCGACGAAATCTTAATTAAAGAAGTAACAATCATGGAAATATCTAGTGAACCAAGTTATGGTGTCACAAACTTGTCTAATACCGAATACTTGAATTTAAATTTCACTCACAAAAATGGGAAAGTTATGGAAAGCAATCTAGAACAATTGAAATCTGTTGATATTACCTCTAGTGAAGTCATCACAGAAGCGAAAATTTTACCAGTTGAGTCTCAGTCATTACCAAGTAATCAAAAACAATCACCAGAATGGTTACAAATTCTCCGAGAATATTGGGGATTTTTCCGAAAAATTCCTCAGTTATTTGGTAAGTTTTATCAGGAAGTTAAACGAATAGTTGCTGGTATTGCTTTAACTATTGGGCTATTGTTTACAGTCAAGTTACTTTTGGTTTTACTGTATACAATCAATGACATTCCTTTTATCAATCTAGCTTTCGAGTTTGTGGGAATTGTTTATGTTGTCTGGTTTGTTTTGCGATATCTGCTGAAAGCTAATTCCCGCCGAGAATTAGCAACAAAAATTCAACAGGTGCAGCAAGAAGTTGTTTATGGAAAAGATTTAGAAGTCTGAAGTGTGAAATTAAGAGACTTAATGTCTTACCTCTAACCCCTTCCCTTGTTGGGAAGGGATGTAATATTTGCAGTACAAATTTATCTGTGTAGCTTGCAACAAGACGCTGCTATGAACATCAGAAATATCTTGAGTCTGAGTGCGATCGCACTGACATCAACTGTTGGTAGTCTGGGACTAGGACGAATAGCATATTATTGGCTACCTACTCAAGCCACAGCAGAATCACGCCTCATTGATGATGTAATTAGTTTCTTAATCACCATCGGCTCATTTATCTTTCTCGGAGTTATCGGAGTCCTGATTTATTCGTTAGTTTTGCATCGAGCCGATAACTCTGATATTACTGATGGTTCTCCTATTGAGGGAAATATCACCCTCGAAATTATCTGGACAGCAATTCCTATCTTCTTAGTGTTTTGGATTGCAGGTTATAGCTATCAAATCTATGAGGGTATGGGTATTCAAAGAAAAGAAACTTTTACACAATCCCATATCCTCACGGATGAACAAGCAACAGAAAATACTCCCCAAAATCAAGATGTAGCAACAGATAAGCATAATGTGTGAACAGTGGACTTAATTAAATAAATCAGAACTAAAAATTGGAGAATACATGATGAATTTTCTCTCAGATACGGTGATGCTATCGCGTCTTCAATTTGCCGTCACCAGCATCTTTCACATGTTTTGGCCTATCCTTACCATTGGGATGTCTTGGTATTTATTTGTTGTCGAGATTTTATGGCTAAAAACCAAAAATCCTACTTTTTATCACCATGCACGTTTTTGGTCAAAACTCTACATTCTCAATTTTGGCTTAGGTGTGGCTTCTGGTGTGGCGATTGAATTTGAATTTGGTGCAAACTGGGCTCCATTTTCTTTAGCTGTGGGTGATTTTTTAGGCAGTATTTTAGGCTTTGAAGGTACGATGGCCTTTATGCTAGAAGCTGCTTTTTTGGGGATTATGATTTATGGCTGGAATAAAATACCACCACTGATGCACCTCTTCGCAACGTTATGTGTAGCGGTTGGTGCTAGTCTCTCATCTTTCTGGATTATTGTTGCTAACTCTTGGATGCAAACACCAGCCGGTGGGGAAATGGTGGATGGTAAATTTCTGGTTCACAGTTATCTAGAAGCCATTTTTAACCCCGCAGCTTTGAATAGCTGGTTTCACATGATCTTGGCGATTCTAGAAACCGCTTTGTTTGTGATTGGTGGGATTAGTGCTTGGTACATTCTCAACAAGCATTATCAAGAGTTTTTTAGTAAGTCTTTCAAGATTGCGATCGCACTTGCTATTCTTGTCACACCCCTACAAATTGTCGTTGGTCACTTCAGTGGTGAGGAAGTATACCACAACCAACCCAGTAAATTAGCTGCGATCGAGGCTTTATGGGACACTGTACCCGCAGGTGAATCAGCACCTTGGAATGTGTTAGTTGCACCTAACGACAAAGAAAACAAGAACAATTGGTCACTCAGTGTCCCAAATGGTTTAAGTATGGTATTGGAAATGAAACCCAAACTTTCTGAACCTGTACTGGGTTTAAATGAGTGGAAACCAGAAGACCGACCCCATGCAGTTTCCCTGATATTCTATACCTTCCGCATCATGGTAGGTATTGCCTTCTTTTTCTTGGGCTTGATGGGTGTCAGCGTCGTCCAATGGTTGCGCGGTAAGCTGAGTGTGGAAAATATCACTACCCAAACTTGGTTAATGCGGGCGTGGATATTAGCTGCACCCTTGGGTTATGTCGCCGTCGAATCTGGTTGGATGGTACGAGAAGTTGGTAGACAACCTTGGATTGTGTATGGACAAATTCGCACAGCCGATGCTGTTTCTAATGTCCCAGCCAGCAACGTCTTAATTTCACTCCTGGGTTACACCAGTATCTATCTATTATTGTTGGGTTGCGCCTTATACTTTGGTCGTCGGATAGTTCTTCAAGGGCCAAACTTAGGTGTTCCTTTACCACATCAAAGTTTACAACACAGCAACACCATACAAATCAGCGAAACCGTACACAATTAATACCCAAAAAATACAACTCTCATGGAATCCGTAAGCACCACTCTACCACTACTTTGGTTTGGACTTGTTGCCCTGTTCCTCACCTTGTACTTAATTACCGATGGCTTTGATTTAGGCGTAGGAATTTTGACCCTAACTGCTGCTAACGAAGGACGACGGGGGATCATTATCAACACCCTCAGCACCGTTTGGGATGCTAATGAAACTTGGCTAGTATGTACAGGGGGTTTGTTGTATGGAGCTTTCCCCCTGGCTTACGCTACTATCGTTAATGCCCTCTACATTCCGATTACCTTGATGGTGATTGGGTTTATCTTCCGCGCCGTCGCCTTTGAATTTCGGGAACATTCCCTAGACAAAACCTTTTGGAATATTGGTTTTGGTGGAGGTAGTTTGTTAGTAGCTTTCTCTCAAGGATTAGTATTAGGCGGCGTAATTGCGGGAATTAAAGTTGATGCAGCCGGAAACTTTATTGGTGGGACTTGGGATTGGTTGAATTTACCATCAATATTAGTAGCATTAACAGTAGTTCAAGGCTATGTTTTGATTGGTTCAACTTATTTGATTGCGAAGACAGAAGGTGAATTAAAACGATATCACTACATCACCGCTAAATTTAGTGCCATCACCACATTTATTGGGGCAATGGCGTTAACAATTGCTACACCAATGTTTTACGAACAAGTCAAAGAAAGGCTATTTCACCAACCGGAATTAGTCATATTTGCGGCTATTCCCCTGTTAGCGACCGTTGCAGTAGGACTACTGATGAATAGTATCAATCAACGCCAAGAAATCATGCCTTTTGTTTGGACAATTGTGGTTTTCTTAATCACTATTTTGGCGTTGGCTTTCGTCGTATTTCCTTACATTATTCCTTTCCAAATCACAATCTATCAGGCTTCTTCCTCTTTGAGTTCCCAAGCCTTCATGATTGCTTTCATCGGGTTTTTTGTCCCGATTCTACTGTTCTACAACATCTATCTTTACCGAGTATTTAGAGGTAAGGTTGTTAGTCCTCATTATGGGGAGTAAAAACGCAGAGTCACGCTGAGGTAAGCGGAGGTACGCGGAGTTCTCTTACTCTCTGCGTCTCCGCGTGAAACAAATTCCTTTCGATCGGTGAACGTCTATGCGGAAGATTGCTATTTACGGTAAAGGGGGCATTGGTAAATCTACAACTATTCAAAATATGGTAGCTGGTTTAGTGGAAATAGAGCGTAAGGTGATGGTGGTTGGGTGCGACTCTAAGGCTGATTCTACCAGGCTGTTGTTAGGAGGATTACACCCAAAGATTGTTTTAGATACCTTACGTCAAGAATCAGGCGATTTGCATTTAGAAGATTTATGCAAAGAAGGCTGGGGTAAGACCTTTTGTGTGGAATCTGGCGGCCCTGAACCTGGGGTGGGATGTACAGGTAGGGGTGTAATTACATCCATTGGCTTGTTAGAACAACTGGGTGCTTACGATGAAAAACTCCAACTTGATTACACTTTTTATGATGGTTTGGGTAGTGTGGTGTGCGGTGGCTTTGTAATGCCGATGCGGGAAAGAAAGGCACAAGAAGTTTATATCGTTACTTCTGGCGAAATTATGGCTATGTACACCACTAACAATATCTGTCGGGGGATTCACAAATATGCGGTTATTGGCGGTGTGCGGCTGGGAGGCTTAATTTGCAACTCTCGCAATATTGAGCAAGAAGATGATTTAGTTCAGGCTTTTGCGGAACAATTAGGAACTCAAATGATTGCCTTTATTCCCAGAGACAACATCGTACAGCAAGCGGAATTTTATAGTCAGACGGTGATTGAGTATGCATCTCATTGCGAACAAGCACAGCATTACCGTCACTTAGCCAAAGCAATTGACCAAAACACAAATTTTGTCATTCCCAAACCTTTATCTGATGAACAGCTAGAAAAACTGTTGGTAAATTCGGGAGTTTTGAGCGTCTAAATATTTTCTCATATTCATAACGCGATGTACGACTTATTCTTGAAACCCCTCTCCAAACCTCTCCCCGAAGCGGAGAGAGGCTTTGAATCTTGCTCCCCTTCCCTATGAGGGAAGGGGTTGGGGGTTAGGTTTGAGAAAAATTTGCACACGGCGTATTCGGCGTATTCATAGTAATCCTCAATGATTTACAAACATCTCTCTCCCTTGTCTCTTGCCATCTTCCCTCACACCCACATATTCTAAATCAAGGAACATTTTGATGATGCTGACTGAAGAAACCTTAGTTGAAAAATTTACTACCTTAGTTAAAGAACGCTGTCCTGAACTAAATACTTTGCTGCCATATTGCCATGTCGAACTTGTCTACTCTTATTGGGGAAGACCGCAAAAACTTCTACAATATTTTGTGATTTTTGCTCCTCATCAAGTTTTTGCTACGGTTAATGGTTTTACCGGAACTTTTAGAAGTGTCGCTCAAGATATGGGAATAGCAAATGCTCTTTGTATGAATGCTACACGCATTATCCGCGATCGCTGTTCCACATTAAAGCAAAAAGACCCAGTACTATGGTTAGAACTCCAATTATTGGTATCACAGTATTTAGAACAGTAGGACTTATACATGAGTTCTTCTCCCCTAAAATCCTACACTCCTTTTCCTAAAAGAATAAAACTTACAAAAATCTGTAACTGCATATACATTACTGATAGAAAATCCAAGTATAAAAAGTTTTTCCCTTGGCAATTATTTTGGCAATATGTATGCTAAACTTGCGTTAAGGGGGAATAAAAACCAGTAAATCAATTGAAATCAAGTGCAACTTATTTGCCGCAGATATTAAAGATTCGGCAAGTAAGGCAATATGCGTGTAGTCATCCAAACGCAATCATCAGTCTTCTTAGATATGTACTAGAAGGCTGTGCTATTACCTAGGCAGTTTTAATTTGCCTGTGGTAGCTTCTTGTCACGGAGAGATAGAGTTTCATGAAGCTAGATGTCAATATCTGCAACAACCTCAAGTCAATCAGAACGCGTTTAGGAATGAGTCAGCAAGACTTGGCTAATATCGCTGGCGTAACTCGTCAGACTATTAGTGGTGTAGAATCTGGACAATATGCACCTTCTATTGCCATCACCCTGCGTTTAGCTAAAGCATTGGGTTGCCAAGTCGAAAACTTATTCTGGATAGAGGACGATTTACCCGAAGTTGAGGCGGTTCTTGCTAAACCAGTTCCCACTGGCAATCAACTGAGAGTTAGTTTAGCACGGGTTGGCGGTCAATGGATAGCTTACCCCCTCGTGGGCAAGGAAGCTTTTCGGATGGAAATGATCCCTGCTGACGGCAAAGCAGAGAGTCAGACACATACGAATAAAGTCCAAGTAAGCCTGCTTGATGATTTAGACAAACTGCAAAATACGGTTGTCATCGCCGGTTGTACGCCAGTCATTTCCTTTTTAGCCAGAGCGACTGAACGCTGGCACCCCCAGCTACGGGTTCATTATCACTTTGCTAATAGTATGGCAGCCTTGCGTAGTTTAAACCGGGGTGAGGTTCACATTGCAGGGATGCACTTGTACGACCCGCAAACAGGAGAACATAACATTCCTTTTGCGCGGGAAGTTTTAGGTGGTAGAAGTGCAGTTTTAATTACTTTGGGGATTTGGGAAGAAGGACTGGTAGTTGCACCAGGAAATCCAATGGAAATTCAATCCTTATCTGATTTGGTGAGACTCAAAGCGACAATCATTAACCGCGAACCAGGTTCTGGTAGTCGGATGCTTTTAGAACGCAAACTAAAAGAAGAAGAGGTATCAGCAACCGTAATTCCAGGATATGAACATATTGTTCATAGTCATCAAGATGTGGCTTTATCTATAGCCGCAGGTATCGCCGATGCTGGGGTGAGTACGGCTTCTGTGGCGGCGGCTTTTGGTTTGGGATTTATCCCCTTGCATCAAGCACGATATGACTTGGTGATTCTCAAAGAATACTTGGAAGAAGCACCAGTACAGCAATTTTTGAGTATCTTGGGACATCGCCTGGTGCAATCACAATTAGAGGTTCTAGGTGGTTATGACATCAGCGACATTGGCGAAGTTGTCGCAACTATTTAATCGGGATTGTGTGAGAAGTAGCGGGAAGTCCCAATCAAGGAATTTTCCCCTTCCCCTACACCCCTGTACCCTTTGGAAATCAAGAGGGTAAAGGGTTGGAGGCGATTTAATTTTTCTGGAAATGGTTTTGTTGTTTCATCGCGTTCTACTCAGAGTTAAACCATTGGTCATTTATTTACTATGAACAATCAGGTTATTTACATTAACGATACAACCTTGCGAGATGGAGAACAGGCGGCTGGTATAGCCTTTAATGTTGAAGAAAAAATTGCGATCGCCTCTCTACTCGATTCTATAGGTGTCCACGAATTAGAAGTTGGCATTCCCGCAATGGGACATGAAGAAGCAGAATCGATTACAAGGATTGCCAATCTCGGATTAAATGCCAAACTACTTGGCTGGAATCGGGCGAATTTGTCAGATATTCAAGCATCTATCGATTGTGGTTTGGATAGAGTTCATGTTTCTGTTCCCGTCTCCGATATTCAGATAGCCGCTAAATTCAAAGGACAACGACAGTTAGTCTTAGATAAACTACGAGATGCAATTAATTTTGCCTGCGATCGCGGTTTATCTGTCTCTGTTGGTGGTGAAGATTCTTCGAGAGCCGATGAATCCTTTCTCTTAGAACTTGCCCAATCTGCCCAAGAATGGGGCGCGTTTCGGTTTCGCTTCTGTGATACTGTAGGAATCCTCGACCCCACAACCACCTACAAAAAAGTTAGCCATCTAGTATCGCACCTATCAATTGTCATCGAAATGCACACACATGACGACTTTGGTATGGCCTTGGCGAACACCTTAGCCGGTGTGAAAGCTGGCGCAATATCTGTGAATACCACCGTCAATGGTATAGGTGAACGAGCCGGAAATGCACCTTTAGAAGAAGTAGTGATGGGACTCAAATATCTCTACGATATACCCACAGGAATTGATACCAAAAGACTCGTAGAAGTATCAAAATTAGTCTCCAAAGCTACTAATTTCCCTGTCCTTCCTTGGAAAGCGATCGTCGGTGAAAATACCTTTGCACACGAATCAGGGATTCATGCTCATGGCGTGCTGCAAAACCCCATCACCTATGAACCATTTGCACCAGAAGATGTAGGTTGGGAACGACGTTTAGTAGTAGGTAAACATTCCGGTCGTCATCTCCTACTCAGTGTCCTGCAACAACACGGTATTACCCTCGGTCAAGCCGAAATTCAATCAGTATTAGATGCAGTACGTCATCAATCAGTCAAAACTAAACGCAGCCTCACCGTTGAAGAACTACTAAGTTTAGTTCCCCAAAGATAATACTGTTTAACTTTAAGTCTGATACAAATAGACCGCAAGGGGGCAGGGAGCAGGGGGAAATTATCTCTCTAGACTGCAATTAATTCTGTAATTAATACTTCCTGAGTCAGGAAAAAGACTCAGCATTTCATAAACTTATCAACTATAAAAATTGCGTTTCTTTTTCTTCTTACCTTTGCGTCTTTGCGCCTTTGCGTGAGACAAATCCTATTCTCAATTAACAACGCTATCTGTGTAAATCCTGAGAGGTTATATGGTTCAAAGAAGATTCGTCATTGCAGCTTTAGCTTCTTGTTTAGCAATTGTAACTACTAACACTAGTAACTTATTAACACCACAAGCAAATGCTCAATCTGCGAGAAATCGTAATGTCATTGTCGCCATGACAACTAGCATCGAAGATAGTGGATTGCTTGATGATTTAGTCCCAGCATTTGAGAAAAAAACAGGCTATCGACTCAAAAAAGTTGCAGTAGGAACTGGACAAGCATTAGCTTTAGCAGAAAAAGGCGAAGTTGACGCACTATTTGTCAATTCACCCAAAGCCGAACGCAAAGTTTTACAAGGTGGTGCAGTGACTAATCGCCACTTGGTTATGCACAACGACTTTGTAATTGTGGGGCCAGGTAATCCTGATAAGGCGAAGATTCGAGGTAGCAAAAATGCTGTGCAAGCGTTTAATGCAATTGCCAAAAACCAAGCATTATTTGTATCAAGAGGTGATGATTCAGGTACAAATAAATTAGAAAAAGATTTATGGCAACAAGCTAATATTAACCCTGCTGGTATTTGGTATCAACAAACAGGGTCAGGAATGGCAAAAACTTTACAAGTTGCTAATCAAAAACTGGGATATACATTAGCAGATAGGGCAACATATATATTTCAGAAAAAGAATCTTAATTCCTTACAGGTATTGGTAGAAGGAGACAGGAAATTATTAAATCTCTACCATGTGATGCAAGTAAATCCGCAGAAATTCTCCAGAGTCAATAATGCAGGAGCTAAAGCATTTATTGATTTTGTTTTATCTTCTGAAGGACAGAGAATAATTGCTGCTCATGGTAGGCAAGAATTTGGACAGCCATTGTTTTTTGTTGATGGGGGTAAGAGTGAAAAGGATTATGGGTTTTAGCGATTAGGCCTGTTGCATCAATACTTTGGTGTTGCTGAAAATATTATTTAAAAGCTCACGCAAAGGCGCAAAGACGCAAAGGTAGAAAGATTAGTTTTGGGTGACTGCACGTTTCAAGATTTTTTCGATTCATAAGAGACTCGTGGATACAATCATTGATGGAGCAAATACGGCTCTAGAGTTATTAATTAGTGGCGATCGCAATGTTATCGAAGTCATGACGATGACATTGCTAGTATCTGGAACAGCGACAGTTATTAGTGTGCTGCTGGGTGTACCTTTGGGGTTGTGGTTGGCTTTAGAAGATTTCTTTGGGAAACCTGTATTAAACAGTGTCGTTAACTTCGGGATGGGATTACCGCCTGTGGTGGTTGGCTTGGTGGTGAGTCTATTTTTGTGGCGTTCTGGCCCTTTGGGTGATTTGGATTTAATGTACACAACCACAGCCATGATTATCGCTCAAACTATCATTGCTTTCCCCATAGTTGCGGGTTTTAGTTTTGCCGCCATCCTAAGTATTAATCCGAAACTACGTTGGCAATTATTATCAATGGGTGCAACACCTTGGCAAGCTCATTGGTTATTAATTAAGGAAGCAAAACTTGGCTTAATAGCTGCTATTATTGCGGGTTTTGGTCGCGTCATCTCGGAAGTTGGGGCTTCAATAATGGTGGGGGGAAATATCAAAGGACAGACGCGAGTTTTAACTACAGCTATTGTGACGGAGGTAGAAAAAGGTAACTTTGATGTGGCGATGGCGATCGCGTACATTCTCCTGTTCATCACCTACAGCATTGTTGTGTCGCTGACTATTTTGCAGCACGATAAAAAGATGTTATGAGTAAATTGCATAAGTTAAGGTCGTTTGTCAATTTAGAATCCCCTCCCACAAAATCACAGGAAAATCAGGAGGAAGTCAATCAATATATCCTGAATATGCGTCAGGTGAAAGTTGATAGCAAAAGCCGGAAAAATATCCTATCAATTGATAATTTCGCTGTGCGTCCAGGGGAACTAGTCGCCGTAGTTGGCCCTAATGGTGCGGGTAAAAGCACCCTGTTAAGAACCATCAATATGTTGCAGTCCTACCGTGGGGAAATGCAATTGTTTGGACAGGATGCTCGTCAAGTTAATCAAACAGCCTTGCGTCGTCGTTCTGCATTGGTGTTTCAAGAAACATTACTGTTGGATGACACGGTATTTAATAATGTTGCCAGAGTCTTACAGTTTCGCGGTGTACCAAAGCACCAAATTAAGCATAGGGTATATACTGCGCTGGAAACATTTGGTTGCGAACATTTAGCACATCGACAAGCCCGCGCACTTTCTGGTGGAGAAGGTAAGCGAGTGTGTATTGCTTGCGGGTTGGTAGCTGATCCAGAATTACTGTTATTAGATGAGCCTTCCGCTTATTTAGATGTGGCAATTCGCCCGCAAATCATCGAAAAAATTCACCAATGGGCGGAAGCTAGAGGGGCTGCGGTGATTTTAGTCAGCCATAACTTTACAGATATCTTGAATTTTGCCGATCGCGCGATCGCTTTATTTGACGGTGGAATTATCCAAGACGATAAGTTAGAAATGCTCATCCGCCGTCCAGCTAATCAGCAACTCGCCAGACTTGTCGGTATGGATAACGTCATTCCCTGCCAAATCGAACCAGAACACCGTGGTTATTTGATTAAATTAGCTAACACTATGGAGTTTTCATATTATGGCGAAATCAATGCACCCATCACAGCCTGTTGTCTATCCAGCGATGCTTTCCATATTGATGATCTCAGTTCCACAATTCCACCACAACCAGGTGCAGTCTCTATTCAAGGCAGGGTAGAACGGATTGTGCGCGGTGTAGGAACTTATACCATCAAGGTGAAGGTGGGAGAACAAACTTTAACGGCTAGAGTTCCTCGTAATGATGTGTCAGAGAATGTTTACCATCACAGCTTGATTAAGTTGGCGTTTCATCCGAGAGATGCACATTTTGTATGAGTGGGAGTTTTTTAAACGCAGAGTTTATGTTGATGCTGTTTGAATGAGAATTGATGCCGCCTTCTTCGCCTGTGATGCAGTTGACCAACTGCCTTCCATCATTGCAACAACGATCGCACCTTGTACGAGCAACAGCAATTGTCTGGCTAATTGTTCTGGTGATGTTAGGGCTGCGGCTTGAGCGAGAGTTTTGATGTAGTGGTAAATCGCTTGTTGATGTTCTAGTGCTACTCGATACCCAGGATGGTCAGGATTAGCTAATTCTACTGAGGCGTTAATAAATGCACAACCCCGAAAATCTGGACTTTCAAACCATTCTCTTAAAGCGTCAAAGATTGCCAAAAGTTGTTTAGCAGGCTCAGAGGTTTGTTGTTCAACAGTGGTTTTTAGCCAATTACACCATTTTTCATCCTCTTGTCGCAACCAAGCTTCAATCAAAGCATCTTTTGACTTGAAATGATTGTACAGCGACATTTTTGCTACACCAGATTCCGCAATGATTCTGTCAATACCAACATTGCGAATACCCTCCCGATAAAACAAATCTGATGCTGTTTGCAAAATGCGATCGTAGACAGATTTACGTTTCGTTTTCAGTTTAGTCATCTACCTTAGCCAAATCATGCTGAACCTTCAATCTATTCGTACCGCAGTCATCCAAAAAGTTCCGTATCATTGGGCTTTAATTAGAGACTTACCCCTCTTCTGTCACTTTCCGGGTATTCTGAATAAAAGAATCAAAAGAAAAACCTCTGGAAGGTAAGCAGAGCAATGGATGTAGAACTACAAATCCTAAAGCATTTGGCGAGAGATGCTCACCCAACAGTTGCCATCATAGATGAATATTGTGCAGAGTATAAAAACTTATTTAAAGAAGTAAGGAATTATGAGTGCTTCAAATGTTTACACATGGGGATAATATCAACGATAAAAAGAAAATCATTACCGGAAATAGCAAAGGTAGTAAGTATAAATTCAGCACAGTCATTACACCATTTTTTAGCAAATTCAGATTGGTCAGTAAATAACTTAAAACAACGAAGATTAAATAAATTGAAGAAACAATTAGATGGTCGGGCAATTACATTAGTAATAGATGAAACCGGAGATAGAAAAAAAGGTAAAAAGACAGATTATGTCGCTAGACAATATTTAGGAAGCGTGGGAAAGGTAGATAATGGAATAGTTTCAGTCAACGCCTATGGAGTTTACGCTAACATAACTTTTCCCTTAATTTTCAAAGTATTTAAACCAAAAGGAACACTAAAAGAGTCAGATAAATATAAAACTAAAATAGAGTTAGCATCAGAGATAATTACAGAATTAATGGAATCAGGCTTCAATATTGAATTAGTATTGGCTGATAGTTTGTATGGTGAAAGTAGCCAATTTATTAGAAAGGTAGCTGAATACAACTTAGGTTATGTAGTATCAATCAGAAGTAATCATGGAGTCTGGTTGCCTTCAGGACAAAGCGTTAGAGCGAATACGTGGTGTAAATTTAAAAGAACATTTAGCAATCATAAATCGGAGACTAGATACATTAGGGAAATAATTTATGGAAAAAAAAGAGCCATAACTTACTGGGAAATAACTACTGATCCAGAAACCATGCCGGAAAATTCTACCTCCTTTGTGATGACGAATCTGCAAGGGAATTTGAAAAAGATTTTAGGCGACTTATATGGATTAAGAACCTGGGTAGAATATGGGTTTCGACAGTGTAAACAGGAATTAGGCTGGACAGATTACCGTTTCACTAATTTCCAACACATTGAGAGATGGTGGGAGGTTATTTTTAGCGTTTATACGATGATTAGTTTAAATTCTCCAGTCTTCTTAGGCTTTAATCAATCTCGTCAACTTGAGACTGAAGCACAAGAAAATAGTGATGTTGATTTTTCTAATCATCCGCAATGGAACCATGAATCTGGATGGAAGAATACTTTAAATAATCTGCGTCTCATTATCCAACCACTTTTACTATTTTGGTTAATTTATCCCTGGTTAAGTATTTTCCCTAATTCACATTTGTTACTGGGATTCAATCATTTAATTGCCGCAATGAATCAATTTAAACCCTGTTATACTTCTGGATGATTTAGCTTCTTTACTACTTGCTTATTCCGGAAAGTGACAGAAGAGGGTTACAGCACTTTCGAGGTAAATGAGGTACACATAGTATTGGTGCATCAAGACTTAAAATGAAAGCATACTCAATCGATTTACGAGAAAAAATAGTAAATACTTACGAAAAGGGTGGTACTTCAATAAGAAAGGTTGCTGTGCAATTTGGTGTAGCAAAAAGCTATGTGCAAAAGCTAATCCAACTTCATAGAGTGCAAGGACATCTAGAACCCAAAAAGCAAGGTGGAGCCATGAAGGGTAGGCTAGATGATTTCGCGAGCGAATTAGCCGAAATGGTTCAAATTTACCCAGATGCAACTTTATTGGAATATTGCGAATATTTTGGAGAAAAATACAACGTTTGGGTGTGTGCAAGTGTGATGTGTTGTGCATTACAAAAACAAAAATTAACTCGAAAAAAAAGACTTTGCGTAGCAGCCAAGGAAAAACAGAAAGAGTCCAAAAACTGAGAATAGAGTATTGGGAGAAAGTAAAGCAAGTAGACCCAGAAAACCTTGTATTTATAGATGAAATGGGTGTTTTACTTGGCTTAACTAGGACTCATCAAAGAAGCGAGCGCGGCACTAGAGCGTATAATTTTAAACCATATTACCGGGGAGCAAAAATAAGTGTAATCGGAGGAATTAGCTTAAAGAAAGTTTTAGCGGTGATGACTTTAAACGGCTCAATGGATGGAGATGCATATAAAGTTTTTGTAGAACATTTTTTACTTCCGCAATTATGGGTTGGTGCAGTCGTTGTAATGGATAATCTACCTGCTCATAAAGTCGAAGAGATTCAGCTTTTGATTGAAGGAGTGGGAGCAAGTGTTCTTTATCTATCTCCTTATTCTCCTGAATTCAATCCAATTGAACATTGGTGGTCACAATTAAAAGCTTTTCTGAAACAATTTTCTCCCAAGAGTGCATCTGTCGTTGATGGTTTAATTAAAATTGCGCTGAAACTAGTTGATCCAAAGCATCTAAAAAATTGGTTTACTAATTGCTGCTACTGTACCTCATGAACCTCAAATCTGCTGTATTATCAAAAGAAGTAAGTCTAGAATTAACCGCCAGTTTTCCTAAACAAGATTTTTTCCTATCCACAGGAGAAAGTTACGGCTATTACTGGGGAAAGATAATTGCTTCTAGTCAAGATATTCCTTTACTGCTCAAATTTAAAGATGATCGCTGGCGACAACGACTTGCACAAGGAAAATTAACTTCTGATTTAAAACACCTCAGTCATGTATGGCGAAATTTAATAGAAGGACTCTGGACAAATGCTTATCGTCAAGCTTTAGGAGATATGACTGGCTTAGATTTGACCGATTGTATAATGGATATTGGATTTCGTCAATATAAATCGGGACATCAACATTTTCCCCATACAGATGAACCGAATAAAGTTTTAACTCATCTACTATTTTTCAATCAAGAATGGTCAGAAAATTGGGGCGGTTGTTTGCGGATTCTGAAAGACTCTGAACCGGATTCAGCTTTTCGAGATATTTTACCTTTGAGTCATTCTTCAGTTGTGATCGTACGTTCTGATAATTCTTGGCACATGGTAACTCCGGTTACTTCTCCGATGTCTGAAAGTCGGTTAGCTTTACGAGTAGCTTTTTTTCGGAATGTTTAGTGAATACATCCTAATTATTCTCTAGGAAAAATTGATGATGAATAGCAAAGTTTATCATTTCTCAAGACTTAGACAAATTATTCCTCTGCTGTTTGTTTTGCTTGTATTTATCTCTTTTGTGATGTCGGTAAGAGAAATATTAGCAATGGATATTTACTCTGATTATTATTCGTCAAATGAATTGGAGTCTTTGGCTAAGATTGTGTTTTTGTTTCCAGAGTAGTTGATAAACGCAGAGGGGCGCGGAGAGTTTTTGAGTGAGTTTTTGTAACTTTGAAATATTTGGAGTTTTTAATTATGACTAATCCTGTGGAAGTTTTGCGATCGCGCTACGGTGAAATTCCTTTTGATGTCAATATTCCTTGGAATGACTCTATCGGAACAATATTATCTCACCGTTCAGTCCGCTCTTATTTACCTGATCCTTTACCACTAGGAATTATCGAGTTATTAGTAGCTGCGGCTCAATCTGCACCTACTTCCGCAAATTTGCAAAGCTGGAGTGTGGTAGCGGTTGAAGATGAAGAACGCAAACAAGAACTATATCGTTTTTCCAATAATCAAGCCCATGTCAAGCAAGCTCCGGTATTCTTAGTATGGTTAGCCGATTTAGGACGTTTGGCTCAAATTGCTGACAGTCGTGGACTAGCTCATGTTGCGTTAGAATACACCGAACTTTTGGTAAAAGCTATAGTTGATGCTTCCATAGCAGCGCAAAATGTGACTGTAGTAGCTGAGTCCTTGGGTTTAGGAACAGTATACATAGGTGCAATCCGCAACCATACCCAAGAAGTAGCCACATTATTGAACTTACCGCCTTTCGTCTTCCCAGTATTTGGACAGTGTTTAGGCTTTCCTAATCCTGAAGTCCAACCAGCAGTAAAACCACGTTTACCCCAGCAAGCTATATTGCATCGTGAGACTTATAAATTAGCAGAACAAGAAGATGCGATCGCTCACTACAACGATATTATGAAACAGTTCTACACCGAACAAAACATGAACGTCGCTGGTGATTGGTCAGAACACTCCGCCGAGAGAATCGCCACGCTAGACTATCTCAAAGGCTGCAAGAATTTGCATGAGACTCTCAATAACTTCGGCTTCAAGTTATTGTAAATCAATACAATAGGAAATACTCGTTTTTGAAAAGTCTTGAGCGTGGGTTTCCTGCGCTCAACTTTTCACTATGTTTTTCTGCTTTGAAATAAATCAGGTGGAATGACACTTATGTAACAATGAGTTAAGCGATCGCTAACACTAGTTGGTAAGAGAACCCCATTGTGGATTTTTAAAGAGCTAAGATGCTTCACTTTGATGTTGCTTATTATGATCGAGAATAGTCAAAATTATTTGCACATACAATTTTTGCACAAGAGATAGCTAATCTCGTTGCTAATGGGTTTGATGTTGAACCGCTCGATCTACTGGCTGAATCTATGTTTATGGAGCAGAAAAATCAGCCAAACTGGGATAGCAGAGACAATCTTTTGAATCGTGCTTTTGGCAGGTTAGATGAATTTCTTGAGTACTACGATATTGAGGGCAGAACCTTAGTTGCTAAATTCTCTCCTCAAGAGATGGAGAACCATAGAATTGAACGTATAGGTGTAGGGGCAACTTTATATGCAATGGGTATAGTCCTCGGTACACACGCGGCAGATTGGGAGAAGATCAATATAGAAAATCATAAAAACCTAGATTTTCAAGTTGCTTCTACTGGAAGCAATTTTTTAATACTTGAGTGTAAGGCTTCTGTTGTTGAAGATGTAATGGAGAAAACATCCAGTATTTCAACTCATAAGCGTCGCATTAAAGAGAAAAAAAATGAGCAGAAACCCAAACATCCTTCTGATATTCTCATTGGAGCAATTGCAGCTATACCTCGCACTCACAGTAAACCGGCAAGAATTTGGTTAGTAGATCCACCCATATCCAGACCGTTTACATCGGCAAGTCGCTTTAAAGTAGTGGCTAGATATCGGTTCTATGAGCGATTAATTCGCTTAATTGGTCGTCCTTTTCTGCTAATTGCTTTAAACACAAGAATCTACGCTTTAGAAAATATTGAGAATATTGAAGTTTTAAGTGGTTTAACTTTAGTTGATATTAACGGCGAACCGTTTAGCACTCCTACTTCTTTTCTTAATAATCGGAGTAGAACTATAGAAGGTTCAATTGTGGGGATCGTTAAGCGTGGAACAGGGCGGCTAATGTTTATTGGTATGGATATAAGTGTTATCTATGTAGTGGTGCAGCAATCACATGAGGCACTTATAAGCTGGACATCAAGCATGGTAGGTCGCCGCCAAGTTCAGATAATGGTAAATCCGAGAGATTTAGAAGAAACACGAACCGAGATAGATCCCTCAAACTGGCAAAGTGTTACTTTTGACATTACAGTTAATTCATCCGGTCTTGTGCTTGGAACAGCAAACGTGTAGGTTAGTGCGATCGCTTATGACCGTAGCACTGTTTTTCTTTGTCAGCATTGACCAAAAGAGCGATCGCATTTAATACTGTGACTGTGGAAGCGATCGCCATACTGTTTATGCAAAATGTTACTGGGATAAACTAGAAGCTAGACCTTTTCAATTTTGTGGTATGTCACTCCAAGAAATCTTACCTACCATTAATCAGCTGTCTCATCAGGATAAATTACGCTTGATTCATTTTCTTCTACTTGAGGTAGCTAGAGAAGATGGGTGTACCTTGGAGCTTAATGATGAAGAAGTAACCAAACAAGCCCTTCTCAAGCAACTTGCATCAACTCAAGCAGTTGTATGGTCTCCTCAAGCCGATTCTGCCTCGGTTCAAGCCTTATCAAACCTTTTAGCTGAGGCTCAGTCAATAGCCAATGCTTGATAGTCAACGTTTTTCATTTACAGAGCGTACTGATAGCTTGGGACGCTCTGTAATCATGCCATATCTGCCCTTGACTCTCTCGTCTGGCAACTCTTCTGTTGAGGTGATGGCATTGCTTGATACTGGTGCGAGCGTTAATGTTTTACCTTATGATCTGGGCTTGCAGTTAGGGGCTGTTTGGGATGAGCAGACTGTCAAGGTTCAGTTAAGCGGTAATTTAGGTTTCAGTGAAGCGAGGGGGTTGGTACTTTCTGGTACAGTTGCTCAGTTTTCCCCTGTCTTGTTCGTTTTTGCATGGACTCAAGTAAAAGACGCACCCATCATTCTTGGTCACATGAATTTCTTTGCAGAATTTAACGTATGTTTTTATCGACACGAGTTAGCTTTTGAAGTCCAACCTAGATCCAAAGAAGGGTAAGTTATGCAGGACAAACTTCAAGAGCAACTTACAAGTGCTGATGCTGAGGTGATTTTAGGAAGATTGCCTGAGCGAATCCGTGCAGCCTTAATTGCGCGTGCTGCTGAAATTGAATATCCAATCGAAGCCGTAGTTGAGATGGCGATCGCAAGTTTTCTTGACTCAGAGGCGTTGGGTTTTGCAGATTGTAAACCAGGGCGAGGCCAGTAACGCGATCGCCCCCATGATTCCCGAAGAGCGATCGCCTGCTTCTAAGTCCAATGAATATGTTTGGAACGAAATGCTCTTTCCCAATCGTTAGCAATTACCTCCATCATGTTAATCATACCTTCATAGCCAAAATATGGTCTATCAAGATAAGTCTCTCTGTTAGTCGGACTAAATACATCAAAAGCAATTTTAATTCCCAATTCTTCCGCCATATATTTTTCCCATGCCGAGCCAATCACAGCATCAGTATCAACCCCAGCCAATGCTTGTTTAATCTGATACCCATCAGCAGAAAATACTACACGGGGAGAAATTCCCATACTTTTTAATTCTCGCTCCAAAATTGAACGAGATTCGCGCATTCCTGAACGGAACAACAACACCTCTGGAATCATTTCCAACTCTTCAAACAGCATTCTTACCAACCCAATACCCATCGTCCCATCCGCAGACACAGCAATTCTACAGTTGCGATATCGGGGAATAATCATCAATGCACGTTTGCGAAGCGTCTCGACAACTCTATTTTCACCTTCTTTGATGAGTGGTTCTACTCTTGTTTCGTCTATTTTGAAATGCGCCGCTAAAGCCTTCAACCAGCGTGTAGTATTCTGCACACCAATTGGTAAAGGTATATCATCCAGAATTAGCGGAATATCATGGGTTTGCTGCATTTTCCGCGCAAATTTATACCCCACATCATGACTGAGAACAATATTGGCGGTTGCGTTACCCGCTTGTTCCAGTTCTTCAAAGGAAGTACCATGAGAAATTACTGTCTGTACCTTAATTCTCAAAGATTTTAAAGTCTGCTTCACCCATTCCAAGTCAGCCCACCAGGTAGGATTAACATTGGCTTGGGGTGCAATAATATTCACAATTCTGGGTTTTTTACCGCCGCGCCGCTTCTTTCTTTTGTGGATGAAAGGAAGTAAAGCTTCTAAACCCATTTCCAAGCCATCGTAAGCATTACCGCGAAAACCACCAGCCAGCAGAGGTACAAGCTTGGCGTTGATTTCTGGCTGAATATTGTTGCATAGTCCTTGAATATCTTCGCCGATAATATCTGCGGCGCAAGTACCAACGACAAACATAACTTTCGGATTAAAAGATTGATCCGCCTCTCTAATCAAACCTTTGAGTTTGTCAGATGCACCCATGACAATATCTGACTCAAACAGGCGCGTACAACCGACTTTGCGCTTAGTAAAATCCACCTCGTGGTTATCATAGCCAGCCGCCACCGTAGAGGCGCAACCTTGAGGAGAGTGAATCACAATACTGACATCTTTAATCCCCGCCACCATATTAGCAATACCTTCTAACGCACAGCCGACAATTGGGTCTTTACTGTGGTCGCAATTATCAAAGGTTAGTGGTTCTGTGTGGGAGGGTATGACATTGAGTTTCTGGAAGTTTTCACTTGTTATTCCTGTCAGCATTTTCCTGTTCTCTTCTTTGCATATAAGGTACTATCGGTTGAATTATTACTCGTTAAAACATTTTCCCCGCTTCTTCCCTGCATATACAGTGCAATCTGGCAAGTCTTGGGCTAATTTGCCGGTGAGTGATTGAGCAGATGCTAAACCTGAGTTTTTCGGGAATACCATTTGCTTTGTTAGGGAACTGCGGGGTCTAAAACCATATTCAAGGGCAGTTTTAATACACTTAGCGACCTTTAAAGCTCCGCGATAGCCAAATCTAGGACGATTTAAGATGGCGTTTAAATCCACAACGGGAATATGGGGAAAACTCAAAGAAGAACCGAAGTAAACGACAGAATCAGCATCTAAACCACCGATAAATTCTAGTAATTCATCTTCAGTTTGTTTCATTGATTCATACTTACCAAAAGCTAAAGTCCCCTTGGTAATCAGAATTTCTGGGTCTAATCCCGTTTCTAATAGATAATCTACGCTGGTTTCTCGTGCTTCTGTACTCCAAGGATGGAAGTTATAAATAACAGCACGCATCCCAAAATCACGTTCCAACATATGGGCGATAGACAAGCACTTAATAGCATCATGTCCTTCGATAATGGCTAACTTACCTTCGATATATTTCTTGGCTTCTTCAAATTCTGTTTTAATGGCTGCATATTCCCGTTCCATCAGGGCTTCTGCTTGTGCTTCCATCTTTAAATATTTTGCTGCCCCGCGCAACCATTTTTCTGTAGCACTGATACCATAGGGCAGAATTGTGGAATTTAAAGGTGTACCGAATCTATCTGACATAGCTTTACCGATGGTATAGCCCAGATCCAAACATAAGGTACAGTTAACGGCTGCGCTTGGTGCTTGTTTGAGTTCTTCTAAGGTGCAGTCCCCTGCAATCACACTGTGAACTCTTGCACCCATTCCCTTAATGAGTCGTTTCAGTTCCTTGACATCTCCTTCTACTTCCGTCCTTTCTGGCCCCATCTTCGCGCCCACAATATTGACAGAATCAGCTAGTTGTGATTGGCGTTCTGGGGTGGGCGGCTCCATGAAGTCTACAATTTGGCGAAAGACAATATCAAAGCCACTGCGATACTCTCCTGCGAAGCCTTCGCAGTGTATCGTCATGATTTCTGCGTCGATTTCACTACGGGCTTTACCCACTACTTCGTCTACACAATCGCCAATAATCCCAGACGCGCAACTAGTAGCAACAACGATCGCATCAGGATGATATTTTTGATCTACTTCCAGAATCGCACCGCGTAATTCCTTTTCCCCACCAAAAATCACCGCTTTCTCATTCATATTAGTAGTAACAACAGGTTCATAAGGAGAACCACTGTTACGGCTATTGGTGAGTTTATACGCCCGCTTCACCCCATAAGCACAACCACTAGGCCCATGAGAAATCACGATCGCATCCTTAATCCCACTTAAAATCTTAGTTGCAGTCCAAAATTTACAAGGTCGAGTATGACTACCTTGTAAAGTGGTTTTAATCTTACCTTCTTTTGCCAGTTGATACAGTTCGCTTAAATGCCCGTAAAATACAACATTTGCATCTATCTTTGTTGCCATAATTCCTCTCTCCCATATTCTATAAAAACGCCAAGAGTCCTTACGGTGAGCGCAAAGGAACGCAGAAGAGGTGATGAGAAACTCTGCGTTCCTTTGCGTTATACTTCACGTACCTCTGCGTTTAGAAATTTCTTACCAAACGTTTAAGATCCACTCACGGTCATGCTTGTATTCCATGTCTGCAAACAAGGCATTAGCGATCGCATCTCCCAACCATTCCGCACCGCGATAACCAATCACAGGGTTTTTCCACAAACCTGCACGGTCAAAGGTGGGGAAACCTACGCGTACCATTGGAATTTGATTATCGATCGCAATATACCGACCTTTGGAGTGACCCAAAATCAAATCGATATCGCCTTTTTCTTTCACGCGGCTTTCCAGTTCCCACAAGTCAGCATTCCAGATAACATCAATGTCATACTCAGCGTGGTTTGCTCTCTTAGCTAACTCAGCTAGTCTAGGGTCTTTGGAAGCAGCTTGGTTATCATCACCCAACAACAGTAATACTGGCTCTAATTCAACTTCTAAGCAGAACTCAGCCAAGCCAATTACTAAATCGGGGTCGCCGTAAATAGCTACACGCTTGTTAGCAAAGTACATATGAGCTAAATCAGCCAAGGAGTCAATCGCTTTACCCCGTTCTACTACCAAGGATTCTGGGATTGGTTTACCGGTTAGTTTCTTGATATTTTGTAGCCAGATGTCAGTGTTTTTGATCCCAATGGGTGTAGGGCCAACGATCGCAGGAACGTCAAATTGCTCTTGTAAGAACTTAGCAGCGTTACCACCTTCATACTTGCACAGAGCGATCGTTCCTACAGCATTGGCAGAACCAGCAATATCTTCAATGGTGGTATTACCAAAAGTGAAGCTGTTTCTATCTGGCATGGTGGGAGCATTGAAGGTTTCGGTATCGAGTAAGATGTTACCTTCAACGCCCATTTCGCTGAGGATGTGCTTAACTTCAGTCACATCACCAGGGTTAACCCAACCAGTAATGATGTTTAACTTACCATTGGGTTCACCTTTTTTCGCCAAGTTAGTGATCAAGGAAGTGACACCAGCATCATATCCTGTTACCTGACTACCACGGTAACTAGGAGTATGTACAGGAATCAACTTCACTTCCCGATTTGGATACTCTTTCTTTAAGAATCTGTTGACTTTGTTGATTGTACCTTCTACGTCATCCCCGATGGTTTCAGTAGAACAAGTGGTGATGATAGGAATCAAACGCACATCAGGATAGCGTGCTACTATTGTTTTCACACCTTCTTCGATCCGTGGCATACCACCAAATACCGCACTAGCTTCATGGAGTGAAGAAGATGCAATATCAAAGTTTTCTTTCAAGTGTTGAGCAAAAATCAAGCGGACAAACATACTGCAACCTTGTCCACCATGCACCAAGGGGATACAATCTTTAACACCGATGGTTGCATATTCAGCACCCGCAGGCTGACAAGTAAAGATGGGATTGATTACCCCAGCACGTTCTTTCTTACTTACAGCTAAAGTCATCTAAATTGCCTCCAGAATAGGGTGAAATGTGGGGGAAATAGAACTCAGAACCGATATTTGAATCGAATTCCGCCTAAATTTTGCAGTTCTGAGTTCTATGTTGGTTATTGTCTAAGTTCGACTGGGGAGTGAGAAAATGTTGCTGAATTACAGTAGAGAAATTAAAAAACTACTATTCAACTTTTCTATGCGAGACTCATCCCATTCAGCAACATCCCATCTTTTTAGTAGAGAGAGTGGTGCAATTCACCGTTGAGAGAACCAGAAATAGCAATACCGACTAGATTTTGCTTAACTGATTCTAGTACAGACTTAACTTGCTCCTTATCCAACTCTTTGATCCAAGGTAAGTTGCGTTTGAGTTCAGACACCAAAATCTTCGCATCTGCATAATGCAGCTTGTCAGTCAGTGTTTCCTGAACTGATCTTTCTCCTCTTAAGAGTTCTGCGGCTTTCTGGATTACACCATTGATGTTCTCTTCTCTGTCCCATGCACGGGAGTGGAATTGCCACAAACAACGTTCTTGAATGTAGGTTGTGATATTTGTCACTTTTTCATTCAAGTGTTCAATTTCTTTTGTCTTGGCAGGTGCTTTAGGCGCATCATCACGAACATCAAAAGCAGCAAGCTGCATCAAAGGAGAATAAATGGCATTGTACAAATCCCTGGCCATATTCACAGCACCCTCAAAGCCCATGTATGGCCCATTGTGATAACCGTGACCATTGACATAAGGCAAGTGCAACTTCTTAACTAACGCACCCACCCGTGGCCCAGTCAACACCACATCAGGACGAATCATCTCCAGAACTTCAAAGAACTCCAATTCATTACCATCATCAATATAGATTGTGCCTTCTTGACCTCTGGCAATCACCTTCTCAAAGTCTTCTTGGTGTCCGAACTTGGAGGACATGGATACTACTTGCATTCCTAAGTCATCTTCTAGAGCCTTTGTCCAGTGCCATAGTCTGGGGCCACCTGTCCAAATACAGACTTTTTTGCCTGTGAGTCGTTCCTTGTACCAATTCATTTTGTCTTGGTATTTGGCGACTTCTTCTGCAATTACAGCTTCGGCTCTGTCTTCAATCCCGAAGAATGCACCGATTTTCCGTAATGCTTCTTGGCAATAGTCAAAACCCCAGGTGTCTACGTCTAGACGCGGAATACCATATCTCTTTTTGAGTTCGTTGGCGATATAACCAGCCGAACGCGCACAGTTGGTAACGTTGAGTTGCGCTCTGTGCATCCCCCGCAAGGAGTCATAAGTACCATTTCCGGTGAAGTGGGCGATGATTTGAATGCCCATTTTTTCCATGTACTTCTCTAGGACGAAGGTGTCACCTTGGATGTTGTAGTCACCGATGACGTTGATGGTGTAGGGTGAGGTGATTTCTGGCTCTAGTGTGCCGACTTTTTCGTTAATCCAGGCGATGTTGAGGACGTGGTGTCCTTTGGATTGGCTCACACCTGCAAATCCAGGACATTCGACGCAGAAGATGTCTACGTCACCGAGTTCTTGCTGGGCGCTTTTGACGACGGCTTTGATGTCATCACCAATTAAGGCGGTGGCGCAGGTGGTGTAGACGATCATCCGTTTGATGTCGGGGAATTCCGCAAAGGCTTCGATGATGGATTTGCGGAGTTGTTTTTCGCCACCGAAGACGATGTGGGATTCTTTCATGTCTGATGACCAGACATATTTGAGTTGAAAGTTACCGTTGTCGCTGGGGTAGCGTTTGGTGTGCCAGGTGTCGTAGGCGCAACCGATGGGGCCGTGTATCATTTGGATGGTGTCTTTGAGTACGCCACCGATGACGAGTTTGGCGCCGCAGTAGCTACATCCACGTTCTGAGAGTGAGCCGGGGATGGTTTCGATGTTGGATAGGGGGAGAAATTGGGTGGTGTCTTCGCCTTTTTCTTTGATGTATACGTGTTTTTCTCTTTCTGGAATTGATTCGTCGCACTTTAATAGTTTTAGTGGCATTCCTTTATTCTCCTTTGCTGATTTCTTTTTCTTTCTTCTTGCTTTTAATTGTTTGCCGCCTCAAGAAGAAGTCTTTTTCTTTTCTCTTCCTAAAGGTTAACAATTCTTCTAATTGTTAAACAGTATTTTGGATGACAAAAACGAAAAAAATATAAATAAAATGCGAGCATTTTTAATTTATAAAGACAGGTCTGTATATTAATAGTTTAACAATCAATATATTGGGTAATTAAACAAAATAAAATAGACAGAATATTCTATTTACAAGACATCTATTAGAGTGGGATAAATATATTTATCGGGAAGATATTATTTTCTATAAAGCCTTGCTATATAATGGTTGCAGCAATAACTTTGCTTCCAAATATTTAGAAAATTCAGGTTTTATCAGATAGATATTATTATCTTCTAGAACCAGGATTTATTATTCTGAATCGGTATGATTGGTAATTTCAATATTTATGATGTTTAGTTATAAATCAATACAGTTCAGTTAAGGCAACAACTTAGATTTGTGTAGGTTGGGTAGAGGAACGGAAACCAACATTCACGCATACTTTGTTGGGTTACGCTATCGCTACACCCAACCTACTATTCTCTTAACTGAAGCGTATTGAGTTATAAATAACAAAACAAAAAACCAAGCAACTGAAGTTGAAGTTTAGCTTGTACGCTAACTTATTACCTGTTGCACGTTCCCTTTACTTCTCCTATATGGAGTTGAAAAATAAGCAGAGACGTTATATTTAACATCTCTACAATGCAGATATTGAAGGTGATTTAAAAGATAAATTAGCCAACTTGACTACTTAGTTATACTTCTATCTTCCTTGTTCCTGTTCATCCCATCAAAGATGTATCAAACCCATATTTGGCTAATATTTCTTGTCCATCTGGAGAGAGTATATACATAGCTAAAATAACCGCAGCACTATATGAATTGTTGATAATAGTCATACCATAATTGACGCGAATGGCTAAATTTGTAGGTAACTCTACTATTTGTAAACTCGGTGCAGCTAAATGTGCTAAACGAGCATCGGTGTAATAGCTTAAAAAAATGTCTACTTGTTGTGTTTCTTGGATGAAATAAGCAAATTTATTTTTTTCGTCGGAGATGATAGGATAATTGCTGCCTCCGACTAAATGTAAAGCTTTACTATTTAATTTTTCAAAGCTCCCGACACGAAGTTTTTCAGCTTGGTGAAAGACTGCTTGGGCATAATCTTCAAAAAGGTCTGGTTTGGGTGCTGATATACCTAAGCGAATTTGAGGTGACAACATCAAATCTAGTAAGCTATCTGAGGTAACTGTGAGATCAGATTTGACGATCGCACAAATTCTATTTCTGACAAAGTTTGCCACAGGGCTACTTTTACTAGCTTGCATTAACACACGCGGATTGCAAACATCATCTGCAATAAAGATGTCAGCCGTTTCACCTTCTAAGATGCGTTCGCGCAGCACATCTGCATAATCAAACTCCAACTTTATCGGTATCTTGTATTTTCTGGTAAAAGCTTGAGCAACTTCCGAAAGAACGCCTTTTAAGCTATTGGCAGCATACAATCTGACTAGTAGGCGATCGTTATCGTCAAACAAAACCATGTTGTTAGTTAATTGCATAGATGATTCCATAGGTTAATACCACATATTAGGTAAACAAGCTGAGAGAGATTAACTAGTGAGAATTATTGAGTGATTTGATTTTTTGTGTGGTGATTACTAAGGCAATAATTCCTAGTAATTCCAACGGTATGAATGAAAACTTCAAGCTGAGACAAAAGCATAATAGTCCTAACAATATGATTGGTAGTTGCCAGATTAGATTAAGGATTATTAACCCAATCATCCAAAAAAGTATAGCCAGTCCTAGAATAATGAATGACAGTAAAAGCATAGCGATCGCCAATTATCTATATTTGCCAAAATCAGCCCAGTTGCAATTAACATTGCCACAAGACTCAATGATTTAGAAGTAGCTCAATAAACACAACTCATAAGTTGTGAGGATCGCAAATTCCCAACTTTTAGAGAAAATAAAGGGCAGATGGAGTGTAAAATATAAACTCCATCTGCGTCATGTTATTTACCAACAAGCAGCGTAGTAGCCACAAATCAAATTTATTAGCCAGATTCTCTCAAACACTTGGTTTTATTGTGATAAAACCTCACGCAATCAAGGCGGAATATTACATTTGAGAGGTGACACAAATTAATTTCTAGTTGTTATGTAGCAAAAACTTCCAGCTTTGTATTCGCCGCACTTCACACATCACAGGTTGCAGAAGTAATTGTATAAAAATGCGGTTGATTCCAATTGAATTGATGAACTGCAAGCAGGCTAAAGTTTTCCCCATACTTCAGACTATTACCGATCCAGTAACTCTACAATACCTCCAGAAACTTGCAGAGTCAGACCATCAGTTCATCAAAGAATTAGTTAACTTACAGGATTTGACTCTACTACAACAACCAGATACTACAATGCCGTACCTGTTATAGACTTGAGTTGTTTGCTTTACGCTTTTGATTCCTTATATGTCAAGAATAACATACATCTTGCAATTTTACTTGCGCTAGAAAAATTTTTTTCGCAGTTCAGTAATTTGACATTGTTATAAGTATATTTATTCATCTATAAAACACTGAGCAATTCTGCACAAATCTTGTCTCTTGAAACTTAGTGTAGGATGTGAAGGTGTAATAATTTTAACTTGTATTTCATTTCACAACTTGCACCTTTTAGCTAATCTTTAGCTGTGGAAGTTATTGCAAGCATCGCAGCACTTATTAGTGAAATAATTCCATATTTATTAATAGAAATAGACAGACTATTCTATCTAAAATCAGCAACATTAATAATTTGATTTTGGGCTTGGTCAGAAATATCTTATTTGAGGAATTGATGATATTTCATAACTCAAAAAATAAAAGTATGGTGCAATTATGAGCTTTGAGTTTTTCTGAGTGTGAACTAGTTGTAATCACAAATACCGTTTGTCAAAAATTTGATTAGCGCAAGTAAATTGGCAAGATGTATGATATTCTTGATTTAGGGGAATCTCAACCGTCAAATTACAACTCCTCATGTGCTTGCCAATTGAACATCAGCCCAGCCTAGTCATTAATTAGTGAAGGCTCAACGTTAATCGAAAAGGAGCAAAGCCGTCAAAGAATCGGTTTTTCGTTTGGCGAAGCTGTTTCTAAATGTCAAGCTGGACTGATTTTTCTATACATTACTTTTCTAGAAGAAATTAGTTTTCATCTGACTGTGATAAAGCAGGAATTTTGCATCTACTTGCTGTAGTTGTGAAAGTTTTGGCATTTTTGGTCACAAGATTACAGTTAATTTTTAAGTCTACAATGCAAAATTTAACTTGGTACAACGGAGAGATAAAACCTCATGAAAATGGATGTGAATCTATGCAACAATCTCAAATCAATTAGAACTCGCTTGGGTATGAGTCAGCAAGATTTGGCTGATATGGCTGGCGTAAGTCGTCAGAGTATTAGTGGTGTGGAATCAGGCGAACACGCTCCTTCTGTGGGGATGTCTCTGCGTTTAGCCAAGGCGCTGGGTTGCAAAGTGGAGGATTTATTTTGGTTTGAGGAAGAATTAGCAGATAATTTTGAACAGACAATCACGGACTCATCGGTTGGCGTGGAAGTTGGGAGCTTATCAGTCAACATTACAGTAAACGGAGTTGGCGATCGCGCAGACAATGAAGCGTTGTCAGAAATTGTGATGACATTGAAGCATATTTATGATATGCGAACTGGGATTGTACAAAACGGCTGCTGGAACTGTCTTGGTTATTTACTAAAGCTGTCAACTGGTCAGTTACCCCTAGAAAAGTGAAAGATATCTTTATTTGTTCAGTTTTGGTAGGGGCGATCGCAATTTTTTTACCCCTAAACTTAAGTAGACTTGCACAGATTGACGCGATCGCTCACTATATTACTTCAAGTTTTAGACGATTTTCAAAAATCAGGTGCTAATAGCATTGGATAATGCAATATATGTTTCGACTGCTGCGGGAAAATTTCATTCACAATATTGAAAGAAAGCTTTTAGCATTGGGTTTACTATGCGACTGATATTAGTTGAGGATGAAGCAGATTTAGGTGCAGCAATCAAACAAGTTCTCAGCCATGAGGCTTATGTAGTAGATTGGTTTCTCGATGGTACTCAAGCATGGCAATATCTCAAAAACGGCTCGACTGAGTACACATTAGCGATTTTTGATTGGATGTTGCCAGGAGTTTCTGGGATAGACTTGTGCAAGTGGTTACGCGCTCACCAATTAATTCTACCTGTGTTGATGCTTACTGCTAAAGACCGGATGGAAGAAAAAATTATTGGTCTAGATAGCGGTGCAGATGATTATTTAATTAAACCCTTTGATATGGCAGAATTGCTGGCAAGATTGCGAGCCTTACAAAGGCGGGCTTCTTACACAGGAGTAACGGTTACACCCCAAGTCCAACCCCGACGTTTACAAGTAGGTTGCCTGACACTTAATTACAACACTCATGAACTGACTCGCCAGTATACTAACGGTGAAAAGCAAGTATTAACTTTAACTATTAAGGAATTTCAATTGTTAGAATTTTTTATGCGACATCCCAACCAAATTATTAACCGCGACCAAATTATTAATCAACTTTGGGAAATTGGGGCAGCACCACTCAGTAATGTCGTAGCAGCACAAATTCGGTTATTGAGACGTAAATTAGGAGAAGAAGACAGCGAAGCTTTGATAGAAACTATTTATGGTGTAGGCTATCGTCTCAATATTCAGACTACAGAAATAGGCAGTTAATTTCTATGAAACGTAATCCTATTTTCTACCAGACTCGATTGAGATTAGCAGCTTGGTATACCCTGGTCATGGGTAGTATTTTAGGCCTATCTGGTTTAGGAGTTTATACTGTGGTTGCCCATACTTATTATGAAACTATAGACCAGGGATTACAATCAGTAGCAAAGGCACTGCGTAAAAGTATTGAACCTGCTTGGCAACAACCTGGACACTTACAACAACTTGCTAAAGAACTTTCCTTAGAATTATGTATAGCTTCTAAAAACTGTTGGACTAAAACAAATATTATTCAACAACCAATAAATGAAGTAGGTAATCAGGTTAATTACTATGTACGCTTATTGGATAGTTCAGAAAAAGTATTTGCAAGTACAGGTATACAATTTGATAACTTACAACCTACCTTGTCGTCACAACGCTGGCAAATCATCACTGATGCTTTTGGTACACGATACCGTCAAATCACTTTACCTTTGTATACTCAAAACCAAATTTCAGGTTATCTGCAAGTAGCACGTAGCATCACTGATTTAGAGCAACATATTGCTGATTTGAGATTAACTTTGATTTTGGGATTACCAATTTCGATGAGCTTTGTAGCTTTGTCTAGCTGGTGGTTAGCAGACAGGGCAATGCAACCTGTGTATCGTTCCTATCAACAGATGCAACAATTTACTGCTGATGCTGCCCACGAGTTCCGCACACCTTTAGCAGCAATGCACTCTACTATTGAGGCTGCTATCAAGTTACAGCCAGAACTCAAATCAAATCATGGAACTTTAGATGTTCTCAAACGGCAAAATCATCGCTTATCACAATTAGTTGGTGATTTGTTGTTGTTGACAAGGATAGATCAAAAACAAATAACAGCAGAAAATCAGCTTTGCTGTTTAAATGATTTAATTAGCGATTTAATTGAGGAGTTAGCATTTTTAGCAGTAGAAAATCAAGTAAATCTCTCTGGACAGATGCAGGTGACAAAAAAAGTTTATGTTCAGGGAAATGAAGAACAGCTTTATCGTTTAATTTCTAATTTAATTATCAATGCAATTCAAGCAACACCTAGTGGGGGAAAAGTCACCATTTTTTTAGAAGTTAATGAGCTTTACGCCATTATTAAGGTTCAAGATACAGGAATTGGTATTGCACTCGAACATCAACAGCGAATTTTTGATCGGTTCTATCGAGTGGATCGCGATCGCTCTCGTAGTTCTGGTGGTTCTGGTTTGGGTTTAGCCATTGCTTTAGCGATCGTCCAAGCACACAAAGGCAATATTTACGTTCAAAGTCAATCTGGTTTGGGTAGTACATTTATAGTCCGACTGCCTCTATAACCTTGTTTTGTTAATTGCGTGATTAGTATGGCAGGGGACAGGTGACAGGGTTAAAAGTCTTTTTCTGTCTACGTTTTATCATTTGCTGATGTCCTAGCTGTCTTGCCTATTGCTATATAATAAATTGTAAATTTTTGCATTGGTAGCTTATTGCAGACATCGCTTCCACAAATAATTAATAAATAAAAGGTCACGCTATTAACGTAACCTTGGTTTGCTGAACTATTTCAAATGTGCTAGATAACTAGCAAATAATTTATTTTGTGGAAACCTTTAAACAATCACAAAATTGCTGACATTCAGTGCAGGCGCACCAGATAGTTGTGCAAGTTGCACCTGTCTAAATCCACCAGCACTACCATCTTGGTCAAAATACAACGCGCCAGTAGTGTTGTTATAGATAAATCGCTGATCACTACTTGTTGCAGATGTTCCCAAAGTAAACTGACTAATCGAAAGCGAACCAGCTAACAACCCACCACCAAAACCAACCGCAGATATCTGAATAATGTCATTACTGATGCTGAAGTCAGTAATCGTATCAATTCCTTCATTAAAACCATTAAAGACAAAGGTATCTGCACCGCTACCGCCTGTGATCAGGTCATTACCTGCGCCACCAATGAGAACATCATTACCATTACCACCAATCAAGGTATCATTACCAGTACCGCCATCTAGGGTGTTATTTCCTAAAGCACCCTCCGCCGAAAGATAATCACTACCACTGCCACCATTCAGTTCATTAGTGCCACTAGAATTCTGCACAGTCAATATGTCGCTACCATTGCCTCCATTGAGGGTGTTATTTCCAGAAGAACTAATAGCAGCAAGATAGTCATTACCATTGTCACCACTCAGTATATTAGTGCCACTGGAACCATCCACAATTAATGTATCGTTACCATTTCTACCAATAAGGGTATTATTCCCAGATGAATCAACAGCGGAGAGAACATCATCAGCATTATCACCATTCAGCTGGTTATCACCTGTGGAATCATCGACGATTAATGTGTTACTGCCAGCACCACCATTGAGGGTGTTATTTCCAGACGAACCAACCGCAGAAAGATAATCATCATTACTGCCGCCATCCAGCAAGTTATCACCTGTGGAATAATCCACAATTAATGTATCATCACCAGCACCACCAATGAGGGTGTTCATACCTGAAGTAGCAATAGCATAAAGCTCATCATTACCGTTGTAACCATTCAGTAAGTTATTGCCTGTTGAATCATCTACAATTAGTCTGTCGTCACCAACTCCACCATCCAGGGTATTATCACCAGAAGTACCAATAGCGGAAAGTACATCATTACCTGCACCACCATTGATCCGATCATTGCCACCACTACCACCGGAGAGTGTATCGTTGCCATTGCTGCCGACAATGTTATCACTGTAGTCTGTGCCAATGATATTTAGACTTTCAATGTTGGTGTAGCCAACCCGATTGATACCTGCGGTAATTCTGCCAGTGTTTGTCGCACTATTAAAGGTTGAAGATATTGGTGCATCAGCATCACTGTAATCAACAGACAGATAATCTTCCCCATCTCCGCCATCGACTGTTTGAGTCGCTATGGTGGTGGGACTTGGTTGTTGCGGCACAATGTTGCTGATGTAGAAAAAGTCATCCCCTGCGCCACCATAGATGCTGTTATTTCCGGCGACACGTTCGGCATAAATCTCATCATTCCCATCACCACCGTCCACTAGGTTATTGCCTGTGGAGGTACTGATATCAATTATGTCATCGCCTTCACCTCCACTGATGGTGTTATTCCCAGTTGTAAAAGCAGCTAGTATGACATCATTTCCACCTTCACCTACGATGTTGTTGTCTCCATCACTGACATCAATACTGTCATCTAAACGTGCATTACTAATGGTGATGAAATCATCGAACTCTGTACCAATAATGTTCAGGCGTTCGATGTTGCTGTAACTCACCTCATTGCTTCCAGCTGTGATGCTGCCAGTGTTTGTCGCACTATTAAAGGTTGAAGATATTGGTGCATCAGCATCACTGTAATCAACAGACAGATAATCTTCCCCATCTCCGCCATCGACTGTTTGAGTCGCTATGGTGGTGGGACTTGGTTGTTGCGGCACAATGTTGCTGATGTAGAAAAAGTCATCCCCTGCGCCACCATAGATGCTGTTATTTCCGGCGACACGTTCGGCATAAATCTCATCATTCCCATCACCACCGTCCACTAGGTTATTGCCTGTGGAGGTACTGATATCAATTATGTCATCGCCTTCACCTCCACTGATGGTGTTATTCCCAGTTGTAAAAGCAGCTAGTATGACATCATTTCCACCTTCACCTACGATGTTGTTGTCTCCATCACTGACATCAATACTGTCATCTAAACGTGCATTACTAATGGTGATGAAATCATCGAACTCTGTACCAATAATGTTCAGGCGTTCGATGTTGCTGTAACTCACCTCATTGCTTCCGGCTGTGATGCTGCCAGTGTTTGTCGCACTATTAAAGGTTGAAGATATTGGTGCATCAGCATCACTGTAATCAACAGACAGATAATCTTCCCCATCTCCGCCATCGACTGTTTGAGTCGCTATGGTGGCAGGACTTGGTTGTTGTGGCACAATGTTGCTGATGTAGAAAAAGTCATCCCCTGCGCCACCATAGAGGCTGTTATTTCCGGCGACACGTTCGGCATAAATCTCATCATTCCCCTCACCACCGTCCACTAGGTTATTGCCTGTGGAGGTACTGATATCAATTATGTCATCTCCGTCTCCGCCACTCAGAACGTTATTTCCAACGGAAAAGATAGCTAGTAGGGTGTCATTATCATCACCACCTTCTAAAAGGTTATTTCCAGAAGAACGGGTAATATCTAAAAAATCATCTCCTGTGCCACCTGTGAGGATACTGTTCCCGGTGGAACTGGCAACAGCAGTGGCAGCATTGAGGCTATCATTTCCAGCACCACCATCTAAAATATCGTTGCCACCATTGCCCAACAGGGTATCATTCCCTGCAAAACCTCTGATAATATCATCGCCAGTTGTGCCAATGAGGTTATCATTACCGTTTGTACCATTAATATTCACCATAACTTTTACCTAAATAAATCGATGATTTACCTGAAAATTCTGTGTAATACGAGAAAGGAGAGGTGAGCATTGCTCATCTCTCCTTTGGTTATCAAAATGAACAATGATGAAATTCCGTTAGAGCTAGGAATATTTAGCAGTTGTCAAGTTTATAACTCTTTGAGGAATTCAATCATGGCTTGTTGGTCAGCGGGACTTAAAGAACGATAGCGACGAATGACTTCCTTCGCATCACTGCGGTGGGTTTTGGAAACTTCGCTATTGTAAGGAGGACAAATCACATCCGCTGGTGAAGGGCCATAAGAAATATTACCTACGGCTCCGCCAGGTGGTACTGGACATCCTGGGCCGGGTGCTGGTAAGTCGTGCAACTCAATAGCAGCACGAATAGCATCATCTAAAGTACGCACAACTAGTGGCGCATTGGTAACTTGACTGTTAGTGAATACAGTACCAGCAGGATTGCTGTTAACTGTGAGTCGGCTTAAGTACACACGAGCATCATGCAAGAATGGAGCGCCTATTCTACCCAAGCCCATTAGAGGTGGTGTGCGGAACTCGTCACCAAAAGCAGCTGCTTGTCCGTTTGCAAACACGTCGCCAGCGAGGTTCCGAGGAATATCAAAGGTATCAAAGACACGACCTTCTGCACTAGTAGCACCTTGCTCTTTGGAAAGATTTGCTCGATATTGTCGTTTGATGACCAGTGGATCACGAGGTAAGGAAGCCCAACGTTCTGCATCGATGACAGGTACGTTGTGGAGAAGTAGATCGGAGAAAATAGGAGCCCACTTATAGCTCAAATGTTGAGCAACAATCGCACCATCTCGTGTTGTGGTTGCTGGTGATTGCCCTGTTTTTTGAACTGGGATGTGGCAGGTGACGCAGCCAACCATAGAATCAGCTGTGTTGATTGCACGATCATCGTGGCCGTCGCCTCCTGCTGGCATTGGGCTTCCAACCATCCGATTAGCAAACGCTACCAAGTCGATACCGAAAAGCTGCGCTCCACGTTGAACTTGACCTTCAGGACTTTGTGGTGAACGAGACTTTGTGGGGTTTTTTAACACTGCCAAGAGTGTGTCACCAAATTCGGGAGGAGCCGTCATGCGAAGGAAGTTTCGTTCGCTGAGTGGGACGCTGAGGTGCGCTTCTAGTGTATCTGGGTACGGATCAACACAGCCCGGACGGCCGCGGTTGGTGGGAGATTCAGTAGGTTCATTCCGGTTGAGAATGCTGGTGAAACCGACTTCACCTTGAAGTCCACCAGCAACAAACTGGAGGATTTCTACACCGTTAGACCGCAAGCCGAAACGCCCTACACCACCAGAAAAAGCTGAACCGGCATCAATACTAGTTTGTGTAGGTGGTTGGATCATGTTGGGTTTCCCGGTAACACAGTCACCTGTACACCCAAAATAGGCGGCTGCACCGTTAAGGGATGAGGGTATACTGCGGGTATCAGAACCTTCATCCTGAAGGCTTACGATGTCCTGTGTGGGAATAGCTTCCATCAAACCACGACCGATGTATGGTGGGCCAGCAAACTCTACTACACCTCGGCGGAAACCAAGAGAGCTAAGTTTTGTTACCGGATCAACATTGGGTAGGTTCGGGTCTTCAGCAATTGTTGGGATGCGCTCAGGCAAACACTCTGGGATGGAAAAACGGGTGTGTTGAACAAAGCCACCGAGGCGAGGTGAAGCTCCGTTTCTCGCAACCCCATCAAGAGGATCGAATATGTTTGCTGTGGGGTTATAGTCACCGAAGGTTGTAAAAGCAGCTGTCCGCCCAGTGTTATTGATGGCATCAAGGTTATCAGCTGGTCTTCCACCACCAGTAGCTGGGTCGAGGGCTGTAAACTTGAAGTTTGTTGGTGTCGAACGTCCAGCGCGGGATACGTTAGAAACATCACGTACTACTTTGCTGTTAGGGGTTGCTTCTGCTGAATTCAAGTGACAACCTAAGCACATCTGCTGGTTGGCAATTGGCCCAGCACCTTCCGCTGCGAGGTGAGGTGTTGTAAAAAAGGCTAACCCTTCTACCAATGCGTCACGTTGTGCTGGAGTTGCAGAAGGATACACCAACCCATCAAGGTCTCTGAGACCAAGAGGGAAAGCTCCCACAACACCAAACTTTTTCCGGGGAACGCGTTCCACAGGAGTAAACAAGGTTCCAGGGGCAGGTTCCGCTACATCAAATACATTGTTGCTCACCTCGGCTTGCCGTTGAGCCAGTAATGTTGCATCATCCGGGACGTTAGAACCAATAGGAGCAGAGGAGAAGATACCAGCCAAACCGACTTCTGGGAAGAGAGCCGCCGAAGATATGGCAAGGACAAATGAACAACATACTATCAATAACAAAGTTGGAAGCTTACGCTTACGCGTAAACTTCAAGATGTTTCGCTCTCTCATAAGTTTCTAGATTTTCATAGGAAAGTTGTTTGTTACAAGGCTGTCAATCATCAACTAAGTGATGATTTGTACTGCCTCACTATCAGAAACATACACTAGTTCAACATAAATAAAAGATACAATATGTAACCAGTAAATTCTGCATGTCTTTACTAATAATTTAATAATTGCTTTATCTGCACTTGAAAATTTTACTGATGCTGAACTGAACAAACTCTCCTAATCTTGTATAAAGCAATCAGGTTAAGATTCTGCTCAAATATATGCGTATTAACCGAGTGTTAACTCACATTTTGTACTGCTTATCTAGTTAGTAGTGACGAAAGTATAAGATTTGTCCATTTTAAGGATTATCACTTTTATTGCCTGTAAATTTTATTGATTAGATTTTTATGAGCTGGATCATTGTTTGTATTTTGTGGCATAATTAAAGCTCGCATTAACTAAGTCAAAGGTGAGTGCTGGATAAAAAGCAATCACCTTTTTTTTCTGAAATACTTGCTACTACTATTCTGGTTAGTCTTCAATATCTGGAGTTTAGATTAGCATCAAATGTAATGACTATTTGCAAAGGCTCTGGATAGTAACATATATGTAACTAAAGCCTAGAATGTTTGCTGTGCAATAGTTTGAGCCATAACAGAATAGACTTTTTGGTGTAGACAAACTGCTAATAACATTAAGATGTGGTGGACTGGTTCAAAGCATTTGTAATATCAATGGCATCTGTATTCTGTCCCGAAATCCTACAAGACCACAGTTTTGAATGTTTATAGATGCGTAGGAAATTGAGATACTGTGGCAGCTTTTGATACGACATTCAACTTTGTAATTGATTACCTTAGCATCTAAGTCATATTTTAATAATCTACCTTGTCTTTAGGCAGAGAAGAATTTCATTTAAATTTCATTTTTATCGAAAAACAAATTGACAGATGTCAATAATACACTGCTATTTCATCTATCTATCTTTAGGCAGAAAAGAATTTCATTTAAATTTCATTTTTATCAAAAAAAATAAAGTAACAGATGTTAATAATGCACTGCTATTCCATATATCTACCTTTAGACAGAGAAGAATTTCATTTAAATTTCATTTTTTTAACAGCAGTTATTTATAAGGTAAACTGTAAAGAAATTTAGACATTTACAGACTTTCTCTTATGGCAAGTGATTGCTAAGAATATGTTAGTCAGAGGTAGAATTCTCTGGTTGAGGCTTTCCCGACAAATACTTCGACCTAAACGTTTAGCGTTTGCTGAAGCTTGCTTGATTGGTCTAGTTTCTGGTCTAGCAGCAGTTTTATTAGGACAAGCTGTGGACTGGGCAGGTGCGTGGCGAGTGCATGTTTCTTACCTGTGGCCGGCATACTTAGTGTTGCCAGGCATTGGACTGGTAGGCGGAATTTTAGCTGGTTGGTTAGTAGAGCGCTTCGCACCTGAAGCATCAGGTAGTGGAATGTCTGAAGTTAAAGCGGTGTTGGCTCGTGTACCGATGCCGTTAAATCTGCGGATTGCTTTGGTCAAGTTGGTTAGTGCTACATTAGTGCTGGGTTCTGGGATGCCTTTAGGACGAGAAGGGCCAACCGTACAGATTGGGGCAGCTTTGGCAAATCAACTGAGTAATTGGGTACCGACTTCTCCAGAGCATCGCCGTCAACTTATCGCCGCAGGGGCCGGAGCAGGGTTAGCGGCGGCTTTTAATGCACCAATCGCTGGCGTACTTTTTGTTGTAGAAGAATTACTGCAAGATGTATCAGGTATTACTCTTGGCACAGCTATTTTGGCTTCTTTTATCGCTTCAGTTATCTCTCGTCTCTATGGTAGTCACAGCCTGGATTTGAGTCATATCAATTTAGCATTTGGGCATACAACTTTCTTCGCTCAGGAAATCCCTTTCTACTTGATTTTGGGTGTACTGGCAGGACTATTAGGCATTTTGTTTAACAAGGGTGTTATTGCCAGTCTGGCAATTAATCAGCGTTTACTACATCTGAGTTTACCTTGGCGAATTGGAATTGTTGGGTTAGTTACTGGGATTACGATCGCTTTATTGCCTGTAACTTTTCGCAATAATGCTGGGCTGAGAGAAATTCTACTCATGGGTAGTGCTAATTGGTTATTTGCAGCGATCGCTCTTTTGGTTCAGTTTGTTCTAATTATTTTTACATACGGTTCGGGAGCGCCAGCGGGTTTACTAGTTCCCACCCTAGTGTTGGGATCAGCCCTTGGCTACTTAGTCGGAGCAACAGAACAAAGTCTCCTGGGAATGAGCGCCGCAACAACATACGCTCATGTAGGTATGGCGGCGTTTTTTAGTGCCGTCTCCAAAGTGCCAATTACCGCAGTCATCATTGTATTCGAGATGACTATGGATTTTAATTTGGTGTTACCACTGATGATTGTATCTGTGGTTGCCTATTTAGTAGCAGAAAAGATTGACCATAGGTCACTTTACGATCTGCTGCTGGAGTGGAAAGGCATTCACATCAGCAAAGAACCAAGTACCGAAGGGCTGTTAGCACAACTAACTGCCGCAGATGTGATGCAGCGGCGTGTCGAAACTTTATCTAGCCAAATGAGCATTGATGAAGCAGTGCAGGCATTTTCTCAATCTCACCATCGCAACTTCCCTGTTTTAGCGAATGATAAAGTTGTGGGCATTGTGACTCAAAAAGATTTAGTTAATCTTGGCTCTCAACACTCCGGCACAGATACAGCTGTTAGTGAGATTATGACACCAGAGCCAGTCACAACAAATCCCACTGCGACACTGGCTCACGTATTACACCTACTCAATCGTTATAACCTCAGCTGCTTACCTGTGACAGAAGGTCGAAAATTAGTAGGAATTATTACTCGTAGTGATATTATTCGTGTAGAAGCAGAGCGGTTGAGTGGCAAGACACAAGAGGTAGAACCTAAATCAGCCCCTTCTTATGTAATTTACCAAACTCATGCTCCAGCTACAGGTAAAGGAAGGTTACTAGTACCGCTTTCACATCCACAGACAGCCCAGACTTTACTGAAGATGGCAGTGGCGATCGCGAAAGAGCGCAATTACGAAATAGAATGCTTACAAGTAATTATTATTCCATCTAGCCGCATTCCATCTGAAACACCAGTAGAAACTACCAAAAGTCATCGTCTTTTGGACGAAGCAATATTATTAGGTCAGAAATGGCGTATTCCCATTCATACCCAGATTCGAGTTGCCCATAATGTTGGCAACGCAATTTTGGAGACCGTAAAAGAGCGACATATTGACTTGGTATTGATGGGTTGGAAAGGTAGTACATCAACTCCTGGTAGAGTTTTCAGCCGAGTAGTAGATACGATAATTCGACAAGTTCCTTGTGATGTTGTCTTAGCTAAATTGGATAATAAGAAAGCCTTTGACCGTTGGTTACTGCCAATTGCCGGTGGGCCTAACTCTCGGCAAGCAATTAAATTGTTACCTGCTCTTAGTTCTTTAAGTACATCTCCTAAAATCAAGCTATGCCAAGTTTTTCAGCCTAGCAATTTCATACCTGACACAAAATTTTTAGAAAAATCTCTTCACTTTCTCCAACGTCGAGTTAACGGTACGGTACTAGCTGCTTCAGTCACGTCCAATTCTGTTTCTGAGGCTGTCATTGAGTGTGCTGAACAAGACAACACTGATGTGATTGTTTTAGGTGCTAGTCGTGAAAGTTTATTACAACAGGCGATTCAAGGAAATATTCCCGAAAAGATTGCTCGCAATAGTAATTGCACAGTAATTATGGTCAAAACGTAATTACGAATTACTTAATTTCAATTTGCTTTGCTACTCTTGATTATTACTGTTCCCTGTTGTGGAAACTTTACTGTAAAAATAGTTCCGCCTCCTACCTGACTATCGACATAAATTTCTCCATCATGTATTTCTAAGCATTTTTTTACTACAGCCAGTCCTAGACCACTACCAACAATCTTGCCTACATTATTAGCACGATGAAAAGGTTCAAATAAATGCTGCTGAAATTCTACAGGAATGCCAATACCATTATCTTTAACTTGAAAAAATATAGCCTGTGGTTCACAACTCAGAATCAAAAAAATGCTTGCTTCTGGAGATGAATATTTCATTGCATTTGAAAGCAAATTAGTCAAGATAGAATATAGTAAGTTTTCATCTAACTTCGCATGAGTACAGTTACCTTGACTAACAAATTTAATTGTATGCTGTTGTCGATTAGCAAATTCAATATCTTCTATTAAATTAATACAAAATGCTTCTAAATCTATAAGCTTTGGATGAAATTCTAATTTCCCAGCTTCTGCTCTAGTCAAAGTTAGAATATCCGTTAGTAATTGGTTCATTGACCTAGCTGAAGATTGAATCCGATGCAAATTCTTGAGTTTTTTCTCTTCTGTCCACTGCTGATTACTTTGAGCCAATAATTGAGCCGAACCTAATATAATGCTCAAGGGTGTCCGAAATTCATGAGATACCATCGAAAAAAATTGCAACTTTAATTCACTAAGTTCTTTTTCTTGGGCTAAAGTCCGTTGAATAGCTTCGGCTTGCTGACGCTTGACTAATTGTTGATGCAGTAAAGCATAAACACTTAATAAAATGGCAAAACTCAAGAAAGTACCGAGGATTTCAATTAACATTCGGTTGTGAATATTATCTTGCGAATGTCTAACCGAAATTTGCAATAACTCTTCTTCCCTCGCTTGCATTTGAGTAAGTATTTGACGGATGAGACTACGATTTTGATTGCTTTGATTAACCAGAGGTGCTTGAACAGCAAAGCTTGATTTACCTACTTCTTTGAGATTTATAGACTGTTTAGATAGTTCAACTCTTTGAGTAATCAAAAATTTTAGCTTTGTTATTTGCTGTTGTTGATAGGAATCATCAGCAAGTTTTTGCTGTAAATTTTGAACTTTAGTATCTAGACTTTCCATTGCCTGATAATAACGTTTCAGTTCCGATTCCTCTCCATACAGAATATAGCCTCTGCGTCCGGCTTCTGCGTCAGTTAATGTAGCAAATATATCAGCAATATTTTTCATTACCTCATTTGTTTCTTTAACTCTATTACTACTTACAATTAACTGAGTAGCATTTTGGTAAGAAATAAGACTAACTATACTCATAAACAATAAGCATAAGCTAAAGCCAGAGGCAATCCATTTTCCTTCCAGCGATAATTTCATAAAAACATGAATTATTACTTCAAAAGTAATATTTTAGCCAAATAATTAGATTATAGTAAACATTTCTACAATCAAGATTTAGTTGAAAGTTACTTTTATTGCTAACCGATTTCTGCCCGATTTCTACCCGATACTTTAACTTATATTTACTATAATCATTAAAAGCAAAAATATAAATAATACCATTTTGTTTTAAATTAATAGTTTATCGTCATCTATTACGAATCTTAATATAGCAGTCTTAAATGAATTACAAACAAATCTACTCCCAACTCCCGGACTAAAGCAGTAATTTAGAAATCAAATAGGATTGCTATATATCAATTAACTCAAAAATGATTTTCATTAATTGTTTTTGTGAGTAATTAATATTTTTTTGAGAAATTATTTAAAATTTATAGATAAGTAAGGAGCTACAATTACTGTGTCTTCATTGAAAACGATTGAAAATCAACAATCACATATTCAGACTTTACCTAAGGTTGATTTTTTTAAAGAAATTGGTCAAGTAACTGGTGGCATACTTCTATCAATGACTATGCTATCAAGTTCTGTGATCGCTGGAGGACTAGTGGGTTTAGCGATTAGTTTTCGTAATTTGCCAGACGTTAGACAAATCCAACACTTTTCTCCGTCAGAAACTACTTATATCTATGATATTAAAGGCAAGCTTTTAACACGTATACATGGAGAAGCAAATCGACAAGTAGTGCCTTTAAACCAAATTTCTCCTAATTTAAAACGTGCTGTGTTAGCCAGCGAAGACAGCCACTTCTATGACCATCATGGTATTAATCCCGTCGGAATTGGACGTGCAGCTTTAACAAACTGGGCTGCTGGCGGTGTAAGAGAAGGTGGTTCTACAATCACCATGCAATTAGTAAAAAATCTATTTTTATCCCAGAAGCGTGCTTTGACTCGAAAAATTGCAGAAGCAGTATTAGCAATTCGACTAGAGCAAGTTCTGAGTAAAGATGAAATCTTAGAAATGTATCTAAATGAAGTTTATTGGGGCCATAATAATTATGGTGTTCAAACAGCAGCACGTACTTACTTTAAAAAATCAGCACAAAATTTAACTTTAGCCGAATCAGCGATGATGGCGGGTTTAATTCAAGCTCCAGAAGAATTTAGCCCGTTTGTAAACATGAAGCTGGCAAAACAAAAACAAAAAGAAGTTCTAGGAAGGATGTTGGAACTGAAATGGATTAGCCAGCAAGAGTATAATAATGCCCTCAAACAAAAAATTAAACTTGGCGAAATTAAGTCATTTCAAGGTAGTGCTTTGCCTTACGTTACCAATGCCGTCGCACAAGAACTAATTAAAAAGTTTGGGCGTGAAACACTGATTAAAGGAGGAATGCAGGTACAAACCACAGTAGATACTAGCTTCCAAATAATGGCAGAAACAACTGTTAAGAAGTGGCATCGTATTCTGGAAAGCCAAGGTTTAAGCAAAAATCAAATGGCTTTGGTGGCAATTGATCCGCGCACACATTTTATCAAGGCACTGGTGGGTGGTGTGGACGCAAAACAGAGCGAATTTAACAGAGCAACCCAAGCTCACCGTCAGCCAGGATCTTCCTTCAAACCGTTTGTTTACTATACTGCTTTTGCCAGTGGTAAATTTACGCCCAATACTACGATATTAGATACTCCAGTTAGCTACCGTGATGGTAATGGTTGGTATTATCCACGCAACTATGATAATACCTTCATGGGAGCAATACCAATTCGTACTGCCCTTGCCTTGTCGCGTAATATCCCTGCAATCAAGATTGGCAAAGCTGTAGGTATGAATAAAGTGATTGAAACTTGCCGTACTTTGGGAATTATGAGTCCGATGGAACCTGTCACTTCATTACCTTTAGGTGCAATTGGTGTCACACCACTAGAAATGGCTAGCGCTTATGCAACTTTGGCTAATTATGGCTGGCAATCACCTCCGACGATGATTGCTAGAATCACTGATAGTAGTGGCAATGTGTTAGTAGATAACACACCTAAACCACAGCTAGTTCTTGATCCTTGGGCATCAGCAACAACTTTAGACGTGATGCAAACAGTAGTTCAAGAAGGAACTGGTAGAGGTGCAGATATAGGCCGTCCAGTTGCTGGAAAAACGGGTACAACTTCCTCTGAAAAAGATATTTGGTTTATTGGTACTGTACCGCAGTTAACAACTGCGATCTGGGTAGGAAGGGACGACAATCGACAATTATCAGGCCACGCGACTGGCGGAGGTATGGTAGCTCCTGTTTGGCGAGATTTTATGCTGAAGGCACTTAAAAGTGTACCAGTAGAAAAGTTCCAGCCAGCAGCTAAATTTCCTCGACCTAAATTAAACCAGAAGTATTAATACCAGGCGTTGCAATTCAAGATCATCAATTGGGGTGGGAGTGGGGAGTCGGGAATAGAAATACTATTTCTGAGTGCAACCTAGTATAAGGTTAGGTATTGGGATGAATACTAATTGTTTAACTTACAAATCTTTGGGAAATGCGGATTTTGGTAGTTGAAGATGATATCCAGTTGGCAGAAATGCTGATGGAAGCCTTGAGCGATCGCCAATATGTGGTAGATGTAGCCCAAGATGGAGAACAAGCTTGGGATTTTATTAAGAGTTTAGAATATGACTTAGTAGTGTTAGATATTACCTTGCCCAAGCTGGACGGTGTGAGGTTTTGTCAAAGGTTGCGATCGCCTACGGTAGGGCTAAGTTTTTTACGTAACAGTACAATACCTATCCTCATGTTAACAGCACGCGACACCCTGGCTGACAAAGTTACTGGGTTGGATGCTGGGGCTGATGATTATATGGTCAAGCCTTTTGAAATGCCAGAGCTAATGGCTCGTGTTCGCGCATTATTACGCCGTAATAGTAGCACAGCATCTTTTCTTGACCTTAGCTGGGGTAGTTTGCGTTTAAATACTAATACTTATGAAGTAACTTATGCTGATCAGCCCTTACACCTAACACCCAAAGAATTTGCTCTTTTAGAACTAATGATTTCTAGCGGTCGGCGGGTACTAAGTCGAGCCGGAATTATTGAGCGCATTTGGTCACTAGATGATCCACCTAGCGAAGAAACCGTTAAGTCTCACATCAAGAGTTTACGGTACAAACTTAAAGATGCAGGTGCGCCTGATGAGTTTATTGAAACTGTTCATGGATTAGGCTATCGTCTCAAGCAATTTTAAACAACTACCCGATTTTTAACCGATTTCTTCCTGATACTTCCACACCTTATCTTTATACTTTGATATTTGTGGATTGATAAGCAATCTGCTCTGATTTTCCCACTCATATTTGACTTGTAATTTTCACAAGTCACTATTAAACTCACACTCAGAATAACTCCTTTGACACCACGTTTCTCTAAAACTAAGTGATTCACTTAGACTCACTTAGTTTAGAGAATTTTAATATTAATTAAATCTGCCCGATTTATACCCTATTTCTCCCCGTTAATTCAACTCCTAAAGTGTAATATCCAAAAAACAAGCAGTTTTGGAAATTAAAGTTTAACTTTAGGCAATAACCATGTCTTATTTTTCAGTTAATATTTCCAATATTGTTCTAACTTATGAGCAGTATCGCCAGCTAAAAACTTATGCTGCGGCTCATCAAATGTCAATACATAAATCAATCAAACTACTAATTAGTTCTCATCCCGAATATCAAATAAACCATAGAATAATAACTAAAGACTACCCATTTATATTTTCGAGAAGAGTTATCCACCTTTTATTTAATGTCAAATAATTGCTAAATTTGCATAAAAAACACATATTAAATTAAGCAAACAATGATTTTTTATTAGCAATCAATAAATACTCTTGATTCTTTGACTTTAGTGAAAACTTGAGAAAATATGACTCTAGCAATACCAAATTCTCAACCTACTTATGCCTTAATTTCAGTTCATGGCGATCCTACAGCTGAAGTTGGTAAAGAAGGCGCAGGTGGTCAAAATGTCTATGTGCGGGAATTAGGGTTAGCATTAGCAAAACGTGGCTGCCAAGTTGATATGTTTACCCGCAGAGAACATCCCAATCAACAAGAAATTGTAGAATTAGCACCAGGATGCCGCACAATTCGCCTGAATGCTGGCCCAACAGAATTTATTTCTAGAAACAATTTATTTGAATATTTGCCAGAATTTGTAGAAGCTTGGCTGAATTTTCAACAGCAAACGGGACGCAACTATGCACTGATTCATACTAATTATTGGCTATCTGGTTGGGTGGGTTTAGAACTGAAATCTCAATTGGGACTACCCCAAGTTCATACTTATCATTCCATAGGGGCAGTTAAATATCGCAATGTAGAAAATCCACCGCAGATTGCCGCAATTCGCCATTGTGTAGAAAGAGCAATTTTAGAGCAAGCAGATTATGTAATTTCCACCAGCCCCCAAGAGGTAGAAGATTTACGTCAGTTAATTTCACAATCTGGGAGGATTAAAGTCATTCCCTGCGGAATCAATACTGAACACTTTAGTTCTGTAAGTAAAAAAGTTGCTCGCCAACAATTAGGAATTGCTCCAGATGCCCAAATAATCTTATATGTAGGACGTTTTGACCCCCGCAAGGGAATAGAAACATTAGTAAAAGCCTGTGCCTGTTTGCCTAATGCTTTTCAACTCTATCTAGTTGGTGGAAGTCGTGAGGATGGTGCAGATTTTCAAGAACAACAACGCATTCAAGACTGGGTTGATAAACTAGGACTGAAAGCCGTTACAGTTTTTACTGGGCGAATTTCTCAAGCACTGTTACCTGCTTACTATGCCGCAGGGGATATCTGCGTCGTTCCAAGTTACTACGAACCTTTTGGGTTAGTGGCAATAGAAGCAATGGCAGCCGGAACACCTGTAATTGCCAGCGATGTAGGAGGGTTACAGCATACAGTGGTGCATGGTGAAACTGGGCTTTTAGTTTCTCCCCGTGATCCTAACGCCTTGAAAAGTGCTATTCGCTGTTTATTAGAAAATCCCGTACTGAAAGAAAGTTACGGTAATGCTGCACAGAAATGGGTGCAGTCTCGATTTAGCACTCAAGGAGTTGCTGCTCAAATTTATGAACTCTATCAATCTTTGACACTGGATACATTTGTTCAGGAAGTTATTCAAAACAAAAAGTTAACTCCTGACTTGGAAAAGCAAATTCAAACTTTATTGAAGTCCACAGCTTTGAAGTCTAGCGAAATTAAAGCTTTAGAAAAATTAATTGATTCCTTTTCTAATGATATTGTGCAGTGGGCAACTAGTTAAACACAAAATTAAATATTAAGTGGGAGCAAAATATTCTGTTTAAGTAGATGATAAGTCATCAACTACTTCTTAATATCATGTCCGGTTAGTTAGTTATAGCAGGGAACGGGGAACAGGCTTTAAAGTCGCTCAGTATCCATGTTTGATTTTTAGTCTTTGTCATTATCTATGCTTCGACTGCTATATAATTCCCACAATCATTGCACCTCACTCCCAACCCAAGCTACGCTTTGGCGGGGTGGGGTTTAGAGGTTTTAGTAAGTAATCAAGCGGACATGATATTAAATAAAATTAGTTGAAAACAAAATTTGATAAAGATTAACATCTGATTCAACTAAGCAGGCATGACCGCTATGAGGTAGTGTGATTATTTGAGAATTTGGGAAAATATGATTTAAACTGCGTGCTTCTGCTTCGGAAGGTAAAAGTCGGTCATCTCTACTAGCAATTAGTAAAACTGGTTGAGTAATTTGAGATAATTTTTTCTCGTCAATATCAAAATCTCTCATCAAAGCTAGTCGCTGATTAGCAGTTTTTTTTGGTGCAGAGCGTGTTGATTTTAAAAGAGCTTGACCAGCATTAGGTGAAATTCGCCTTAAATTAGCTAAAAAAGGCAAGGATATAAACGAAGAGATTTTATAAAAAAAATTAGGTGTGTAAGGAAACAATAGTGAACCTAGATTTAACCAAGGAACTCGATGAAATGAAGAGGCAGAATTAATTAAAATAATTTTTGTAAATAGTTGAGGAAATTTTTCTAATACTTTGAGAGCCAAGCATCCACCGAATGATTCACCACATAAATAAACAGGTAATGATTCACGACAAGTCACTTCTTGTCTACGCTGTACTTTTTCTATTTCTATCTGAGTTAAAGTTGCCACTTCCTCCGTCATTTCATCCCAATTTGTTAAATCATCAGGTGGAATCACAAAACAACGCACATTAAAAGCAGCTTCTAAACCTGCGGTTTGAATGTACATTAATTCTTTACCAGTTTCATCCATGCCTGGTAGAAATACAAAAAGTGGATAACTAAAGTTAGATGATTGAGTACTTAAAAAATATGGATGACTGCGACCTTTAGATAACATAGCTAAACTAACAAAGTAAAAACCATCAGCAAGTTAGGTAACTTGCTGGTCTAAAATTTTCAGTTCATAACACAGTCTTGACAAAGACTCTGACAAGCCAATCTGCTTTGATGGACTACTAAACGTTAGCTAAAGTTGCTCCTGGTAATAATTCTACCTTCACCCAACCTGGTTGCCGTTGGTCGAACGCCTTGTACGCATCAAGAACTGACATCAGCGGTTCGACTTGGGTTAAAACTTTTGTTGGATCTACTGTGCCGTTACGAACCAAATCCACCAAAGTCGGAATATACTTGCGGTGATTACAATTACCCATGTTAATAGTCAGATTTTTGTTCATCGCCGTGCCGATGGGGAAGAAATTATGGCTTGGGGGATAAACTCCAATAATTGAGAGCGTACCAGCTTTGGCTAATGCTTGAACCGCCCACTCTAAAACTTGAGAAGGAGCATTACCAGGATGCCAATTGCCATTTTGCGGATTGGTTTTCGGGGCAATTTGTTGTAACTGGTGCTGGAATTGTTGTGCTTCTTGCTGTGCTTTTTTAGCGGCTGGGCCACTATCAGGAGCATTCGCATCTACACCAACTGCATCAATCACTCTATCTACACCAATGCCTCCCGTCAGTTCACGGATCGCTTCAATCGGGTCTTCGGCATTATAATCGATGATCTCTGCACCTAAATCACGCGCCATTTCTAAACGCGAGGGAATTGTATCTACTGCAATAATGCGTCCTGCACCGAAAAGTCTAGCGCTGACAATAGCAAATTGCCCAACAGGGCCACAACCAAAAATGGCAACTGTATCTCCCGGTGTAATCTCTGCAATATCGGCTCCAAAGTATGCAGTAGGAAAGATATCGGATAACAGAATCGCTTGGTCGTCTGTAACTTCTTTTGGTAGCTTCACTAACCCCGCATTAGCATAAGGAATCCGAGCATATTCAGCTTGCAAACCATCGAAGGGGCCTGATGCTTCTGGGCCGCCAAAAAAAGCTGTCCCAGCGTTATGTCCGTGAGGATTGGCGTTATCACATTGAGCATGATATCCTGTACGGCAGTAAGAACAATAGCCACAGGCAATAGTAGAAGGAACAACAACGCGATCGCCTACCTTCAAATTCCTTACATTAGTACCAATTTCTTCAACAATACCAACACCTTCATGCCCCAGAATTGTACCAGGTTTCATCCCTGTGAATGTACCCCGAATCATGTGCAAATCTGTGCCGCAAATTGCACTAGAAGTCAGCCTGATAATGGCATCTGTTGACTCTTTAATTTTTGGTTCTGGGACATTATCTAAGCGAATATCTCCGATTCCGTGAAAAACTACTGCTTTCATGTTGAATGCTCCTGAATTATAAAGTTTGCATCTCAAAATAACCTAATAGTTGGGGAGTTTAGATACTACAATAAACCCCAGAATAACGACAGAATATTTATGCAAGAGAGTTTAAAAACTTGTACCTAAATTAAAATTTTTAATAGATAAAATATGAAAAAATTGAGTTTATTTTGATCCACATCAGATAAGCACTTAGAGACTATAGTATCGATATTGCTACAGTTTATGCTCGTCCTCTAGAAGGATATAAATTGTAGAGAGTGTAGATAGTTATCCCATGTGGAGAAACTTACAGCAATAGCAAACTTGTTAACAAGATGTGGTTGACTTGATGGGTTTCTCTGCAAAAAGAAATTTTAGAGAATCACGAACACTTCCAAATAACTTCTGCTGTAGTGTTTATCGTGTTGTGGATTTGGCGTTGTATTACAAGAGAAAGGATTCCGAAATTTGCCATTATTTATTTTGTCATTACAGCGATCGCAGCTGGCGCAATTACATACGGCGCTCACTATAGCGGGGAATTAGTGTATGAATACGGTGTGGAATAGTACAGCCTCCTGCATAAATAAAGGCAGAAGGCAGAAGAAATAAAATACTAGTAGGGCTATTCCATATTTGGTTTTTCGTCAAATTGAACCATCATCAAAACAGCTGGCTCATCACCCACTGTTCCAGACAAATGACCTTTATGGCCTTGCGTGTCTTCTTTCGTTCCCTGGTCTCCTCCAAAGGAAATTTCACCAGGCCCCATCTCTACTCGTTGACCATCCATAGTCTCTACAAACCAGTGTCCTGACAGCGGAACAATCCACTGAGGTTTCGGGTTTTCATGCCATTTTCCAACCCATCCTACTGGTAAAACGGTATACGTGATTGTAGCTCCATGCTGTTTCAATTTAGACATCCATTGAGGAGACGTATCTGGTGCTATACTTTTCTGGGTGAAATCCTCAATTTGACGACGTGATTGGTGGCTTATACCGTCTTTATCAGTCCAGACGTACCAGTACTCAAGTGTTGGTTTTTGTGATTGATTATTCTGCATAAACATTGCTCTGCGTAACTGTACAAAACTCTTCAATTTGTAGGTAGTAAGCACTCTAGTTAGTCCTTACTATCAACGCATTTACACCTCAAAATCAATGCTATATAGCAATCCGATTTGATTACTGAAAATCCTTGTGTTGGTAGGGCAAAGGGAACAGGGAACGGGCAACAGATAAGAGCAAAGTTAGATGTGTACTGATTTTTTCAAAAATCAAATATGAGTCCTATAGTCCATTAAGTTACTCACTTTTCTTCAAATGCCAATGTGGTTCAGCATTTGGAGCATCAGACCGATCAAGGGTAAATTCATATTCAGATGACTTAGTATCTTCAAGCACTTCTGGGTGAGTGTAAGTTACTTCTTTGCTAGTTGGTTGAATATGTTCAACAACATTCTTGAGAGTAGGTTTGACATCTGTAACTGTGTCTTTAACGGACTCTGCTAAATCTCGGACAGCAGGTTTGACCTCCTTAGATGTACTTGTGATAACTTCTACTATGGCAGGTTTAACATCTGCAACTGTTTCTTTAACGGAGTCTGCAACATCTCTAACAGTCGGTCTGATATCTTGTGTTGCACTCCTTACTCCCTCGACTACAGCAGGTTTACTTTCTTCAACTGTCTCCTTCACTGTATACGCTACATCCACTACAGCAGGTCTAACATCTTCCACCGTATCTTTAACAGAGTGGGCAATTTCTCTAAAAGCAGGTCTGGCTTCTTCTGCGATACCCTGAACTCCCTCGACAATTGTAGGTCTGAGTTCTTCCACTGTATCTTTAACAGAACTGGCTACATCCTTAATTGCAGGTCTGACATCTTGGGCTGTATCCTGAACAGCTTCACCGACACCTTCTACAGTTTCATTTACACTACTAACCACATCTTTAACTTTGTCACCGACACCTTCTACAGTTTCGGTAACACCCTCAGCGACGCTTTTGGCTGCATCGACTATCCCTTCTACAGTTTTATTAACAGCTTCAGATGTACCTTTACCAACCAAAGCACCAGCAACAGCACCAGCGACAGCACCAACAGTACCGCCAACTTTACGACCAACTATACCTCCAATTGCTGCTCCAGCTATCCCAGCACCTAAACCTGTGCTTGATGACTCATCGTGATGTTGCTCTTGATTTAAAGGTTGTGTACTTTCAGTCAAGTCAATAATTTCATCTTGCTTATTTAATGGTTGTTGATTCCCAGTCATGATAATTGACTCCTTGTTAAGTCTTTTGTGTTAAAAATAAAATTCAGCAGAGCCAGCCTGCACGAGTTAAAGGTAAAACAAGCATATATATCTACCTTTGAAATCCAAATTAAGATGATGCTATTGGTTGTTTGAGAGGGATAAAATAACCAGTTTGTAACGTCTGGATTTTGTAAAGACATTTACCAGCTGTGATATAGAGTACATGGCTTTCTTCTACCCGACCAAAGCCAACATTAGTTGGGATTTCTTGTGTAGGAATATAGACTAATTCTTTCCCTTCCGGTGAGTAAACACGTACACCTGGACGAGTTGTATCACGTACAGCTGCAAAGATATTGCCTGAGGTATCAACTGTCAAACCATCTGCGCCATTCTGGGGAGAATAATCAACTAATTTTTTTCTCTTTTTAGCTGTACCATCTGCTGCTAAATCATAAGCCACCAATGCCATTGGCCCTCGACGATGACTCATATCTTCTACCTTTGTCCGAAAGTCAAACAGACCATCATCGTAATCTGATACATACAAGGTCTTCTGATCTGGGGATACAGCTACACCATTTGGCTTGGCTAAATCTGAGATAATCTGATGCAGTGAACCATCAGGATCAATCCGATATACGCCGCACACGGGTTGTTCAATTGGCTCATATCCAAAGAATCTCGGATCGGTGAAATAAATTCGTCCTTTTTCGTCAATTACCAAGTCATTGGGAGAATTTAAGGGACGACCATTATGGACATTAGCAAGAATGACACTTTTACCCGTTTTCATATCTGTACGGGTAATGCGCCGTCCACCACAGTCTGCACCCTCCGCCACTACCATCCTTCCTTCAGAATCAAAAATTATTCCATTGGACATACCACTGGGGGAGCGAAAAATTTTAGTTGTGCCTGTTTTAGGATCGTGTTGCCAGATATGTCCCGCCTGCATATCTGTCCAATAGGTAACTGTTAAGTCACTGAAATACACCATACCGTCTGGTGCGATAGCCACACCTTCAGTAAGGCAACAACCCCCGTCAAAAACTTTTTCTAACTTGGCATTTGGCGGAATGATGGTTAGTTCACTTGTTTGAGTATTCATCACAATTCCTCCAAGAAACTCCCACCTTAACTGCTAACGCGGTTAAGGTGAGAGGGAGATGAGGAGCATCTTTCTAAATCAACTCCCTCACTTTATCTGACACAGCTGTGAGGATAATCTTTTCGCGGTTAGGCTCACCCCGAATCAGAGATTCGGTAAACTTAGCTGCTTGATTTAAGGTAATCTTAGGCGGCAAAGGTGGCTCATGGGGATCAACCACTGCCTCGATAATTACTGGCCCCGGTGTCGCCAGTGCTTGGTCAAGAATATCACCACAAGTTGCGGGGTCATCAATGGTAAAGCCGGTTGCACCGCAAGCACGGGCAAAGGCTGCATAATCCATTGGTTGCAGTTCACAGGCATATTCTGGATTGCCTAAAAATACCATCTGTTCCCACTTAATTTGACCCAAGCTGTTGTTCTTGATAATGACAATTTTGATGGGTAGTTGATATTTCACGCAGGTCATGAACTCTGCCATTAACATTGAGAAGCCACCATCCCCAACAAAAGCAACGCATTGTCTTTCAGGATAAGCGACTTGAGCTGCGATCGCATAAGGCAAGCCACAAGCCATTGAAGCCAAAATTCCCGATACTGAGTGCATTTGACCCCGTTTAGCGGGAATTTGTCGCGCCCACCAAGTTGTATTCGTACCGGAATCAGCAGAGACAATCGCAGTATCAGATAAACGTTTGCCCAACTCCCATGCCACTACTTGGGGTTTCATTGGCTTATCTTGACGCGTACCCCTTTCTTCCATTAACTTCCACCAGTCTTTCATCCCGGATTGAGCCTTTTCTAAAAAGCTTTTATCCTCTTTGGTTTCTACTAATGAAAGAATTGCTTGCAAGGTACGACGGCTATCACCAACTAACCCTACCTCAACGGGATAACGCAGCCCAATCCGCATCGGATCAATGTCAATCTGGACACCTCTTGCTTGTCCTGGCTTCGGTAGAAACTCCATATAAGGGAAGGATGTACCTACCATCAACAAAGTGTCACAGTCTTCCATTGCGTCTTGGGATGGCTTGGTTCCAGTTAACCCAATTCCACCTGTAGTATAGGGGCTAAAATCGGGTACAGCAGCTTTACCCAACATCGCTTTAATAATTGGTGCGCCTAGCTTTTCGGCTAGTTGTTCTAATTCATCTGTTGCCTTTAAAGCCCCGCGACCAGCAAAAATTACAATTTTTTTGCCAGCATTGAGAATGTCTACAGCACGCAGCAAATCTCGTTCGCCAGGTAGTTGAGCGCTACTACCTCTCACATCAGATGTATGATGAAGAACATTGTGCATCGAATGCTTTCTTGTTACCTTCTCGGTTTGAAAATCGATAGGGAAGGTGATATGAGCTACACCACGTTTAGAGATAGCCGCACGACAAGCTAAGTCTGCAATAGTCTCGATATGGTCAGACCCCATCACACGAGTGTTATAGACAGTAACATCCATAAACACTTTGTCAAGGTCTACGTCTTGCTGAGAGTGAGTATCAATCAAGTCATGGAAGTGTTGACCTGTAATTGCCAATACTGATTGACCATCCATCTTAGCGTCATAAAGACCATTAATTAGATGTAGTCCACCTGGCCCTGATGTTGCTAGACAGACACCCAACCTACCCGTGTATTTAGAGTAGGCACAAGCCATAAAAGCGGCTGCTTCTTCATGGCGCACCTGGATAAAGCGGATTTTATCTTGGCGTTGGCGTAATGCTTCCATTACCCCATTAATGCCATCACCTGGTATCCCAAAGATAGTATTAACACCCCAATCAATGAGGGTGTCAACGAGAACATCGGATGCTGTTGTCACCATTTTTAATTTCCGATACTTTACTGTTATTTAAATGCGGTATCGCATGTACATTAAGTTTGTGTAAGTGCAAAAATTATCCTGAATGCTTTTCTTTATGTTGAAATTGATTTTTCTCAACTACATCTGGCATTTGGAAGAGACTCATACCAATTTTGGATTGAGAATTTTAGATTTTAGATGAGATTGTTCAATCCGAAATCTAAAATTTTGCTACCTTCTTCATTGCCATGCTTTGCCGTTAGGATAGTCGTATTTATCTAAAGACTCAGGTTTCATTTGAATGCTAAAGCCGGGTTTGCTAGGCGGCAGATAATGACCGTTTTGAACTGTCACCGGATCTAAAAAGTTTTCGTGTAAGTGTGAGACGTATTCAATAAAACGATTTTCGAGAGTGCCACTGACACAGACGTAATCAAAGATAGACAGATGTTGGACGTATTCGGGTAGCCCGACTCCGCCGCCGTGAGGACAAATTGGTAAACCAAATTTTGCTGCAATCAATAGCACTGCGAGGACTTCATTTACACCACCCAACCGACAAGCATCAATCTGACAAAAGCGAATCCCACCAGAACGGATAAATTGTTTGAAAAGAATGCGATTTTGGCATTGTTCGCCAGTTGCTAAGTTGATTGGCGAAATCGCTTTGGCAATTTCTACATATCCTTGAACATCATCAGGGCTGGTTGGTTCTTCAATCCAAAATGGTTGATATTTCGCTAATTGTTGAATGTTTTCTATAGCTTCGCTGACTTCCCAAGCTTGATTAGCATCCATCATTAACTTGCAATCGTAGCCAATTTCTGAGCGAATGATTTCTGCACGTCGAAAGTCATCTTTTAAATCTCCACCAATCTTGATTTTGAAATTCCGCCAACCTTCGGCAAGGGCATCTCGACAGATAGAGCGCAGTTTATCATCAGAATAGCCTAACCAACCTGCGGCTGAGGTGTACGCTGGATAACCTGATCGCTCAATGTTTTGAATGCGATCGCTCCGTGTGGGAAACTTTTCCTTAAGAATTGATAGCGCCTCTTGTGGTGTTAAGGTGTCAGTAAGATAACGAAAGTCTACACAACCCACCAGTTCTTCGGGTGACATATCAGATAACAGCCTCCAGAGTGGCTTACCCTCAACTTTGGCGTAAAGATCCCAGACTGCATTCACTATCGCAGCTGTAGCTAGATGAATCACTCCTTTTTCCGGCCCCAGCCAGCGTAATTGGCTATCACTGGTAATATGTCGCCAGAATTCGCCCATATTTTTCGTAAAGGACTCTAGTGTTTGTCCTACAACCAAATGGCTTAAGTCTTTTTCAGCTAAGACACAGATATCATTACCTTCGCCGATGGTGAACGTCATACCGTGACCTTCTAAGCCATCTGGGTGATCTGTTTGCAAAATCACATAAGCGGCTGAGTAATCTGGCGCTTTATTCGTTGCGTCCGAACCTGTGAGAGTCCGGGAGGTGGGAAAACGAATATCGCGTGCTACTAGGTTAACAATTTTAGTAGGCATAAATTGATTAGGGCTAAATGAGTATTTATCAGTGGATTTTTATTTGTGGGGCGATCGCTTTTATTCGATATTGCTTGGTTGTAATCAAATGAGCAGGCCTAATTTGGAGGCTAGAGTGACAAATGAGGGATAATTTCATAGTTCTTTCCCAGTCCCAACCAATTACATAACTTCCTTAATTTTTTGACTAAGCAGCCACCAATTTACAGGGTAACTAGTTAGAAAACCACACACCATACCAATTTGCATCATGAACCAGAACACGGGATTGTTTGGGCGTAATGTTTCTGGAGTGAAAAGAATAAATAGTGCGATCGCCATCCAGCCATACATTCCAACTTGCCAAGCTGTTAATGAGAGGGTATCCGCTTTCACCGCAGCTTTCAAACCCTCACCCATAGAAAGTTCTCGCATCGGTTTGATGGTGAAATATTGAAAAGCAATGCCAAAAATGAACGCGACAATATAATCTAATACCCACGTGCCAATTACATGACTACCAAAGATAACAATTGGCACGAAAAATACAAACCATTCGGCAATAATATCTCCTAAAGTACAACCACTACCACAATGAGTTGATCCAATACCAACACTTTGCCAGAATGGTTTTTTCTTATTTGGAGGTTCTTCGTCTCGTTCTTTAGCTCTTTGAACTCGTTGCTTGGTACTTAATCGTCCTACTTTGTAATAAGCATAAAGTCCCAATGGCCCTGACCATAAAGCTGTAACTGGCCAAACTATTTGCATAATCCACATATTTTGTGGATTTTTATTAAAGATATCAAGCGCAATTATCAAAGAGCAAATCCCAGCAGTAATTAATGAAATAATTGCTAGATTGTAAAGCCATTGGGGCATACTAGGATTCTCCTCTAAACAAAAACTATTGAGTTATTTAAGTGACTAGAAAACATCCAAACCAGGTATGATAATCTCATGGCTAATCAACTGCAACTGTATAATTACGTTCTTCCCATTTGTTGCTCTCAATCCAAAAAAAGGTAAATTTAATTGAATTTCTCTGATAATCAGAAGCAGATATATCTACAAAATTCACTCCTAGTTTTGTGGAAGTAGAAGGTGTATCTTGTGTAGTCTGCCAATCATCTTGTGACCAGTGTAATTGAAAAGCTACTAAAGCTTGAATGCGTAAGGCATTACCTTTTTTAACTTTGCTTACTTGACGATTAAACTTCCAAATTTCTAATGATTTACATTGCTTTCTTTGACCTAAATAACGATTCGCTACCTCTGGAATAAAATCAAAAACCTGACCGTCATGATTTGAGCGCAGCAATTTGATATACTCGGCGTGCGCCCACATTAAAGGCATGGCTGAACCTGTAGGTTTGCCTAAATATAGATGCACATTAGGTTTATCTGCTTCATCCCAAACTTGTTCTGGAAGCAAACAAGTATCAAAAGCAAATCCTTCGAGTGCTTTAATATATGTTTGGGCATCGCCGCCAGCCGCTAATTCATAGTGTCCCCGTTCTCCTGTCAAGAGAGGCCAAGCCCGTCCCTGACCCCAACCTGTATAGGGGCTGCCGTCTTCTTGCTGTCCGTAGCCGTCATGATTGTAACGATGCCAACAAGGCCCAAAAGGTGTATCGACTTTCAAGACTGCATCAATTACTTTGACTGAATCAACAATAATTGGGTCATCTGGTTTACGAATTCCATAACGTACCAGTTGCAAAAACCCGCCATCGACAATTTCTTGTGCTAGAAATTCTATAGGTTCGCCAGGTGGCTGACTACTAATGACAATAGTTCCTTGGTTGGGGTTTTCGTTGGGTTGAGGATTATTAATATCTGATGGAGTAATCCGAATATAATGCCGTTTGATGCCAGGAACTAAAGTTCCTTCGGTAGTAACTGTCCAGTCTTCAATGTGAGATTCTAAAAAATCAGCGTACTCTTCAATAAATTTTGCTGTTGCTTCATCCCCATGTTCACGGGCAAATTGGGCAGCACAAATTAAGCCAGCAATATTACAAGCGAGGGTAGAAGGTGAATAACCACTACATTCTTCCCAGCGTTCTTGTTGGGTAACAGGGCCATGACGAATTAAATAACCTGCCGCCCGCAAAATCATGGGATAAACATCAAAGTGTAGTGGTGCATGTTCTTGGTGTAAAAGCCACGCTAAAAGAATGGGAAATGCGACTTCATCTAGTTGGATACCTGTCCAGTAGGGTTCGCCATTAACCCAGAAGTTTTGAGCAAATCCTCCGTCTTCTTGTTGACTAGTAGCCAGATAAATGAGCGATCGCACGGCTGTATCTGTTTCTCCAGCTGCCACTAAACCTGCTACACTGCTCACCATGTCCCGCGTCCAGACAAGATGATATCCTCCTTGGTCTTGGTCGTCTTTGGCTTCACCCCAAGGGATAGCCATAGATGCAATTAAGGCACCGGGATAAGTTTTGTCTTCGTGTGCTAACAACAAACTAACGCTGTTGTGATACAACTTTCCATCATCACAGGAATTATTTTCCAATGGTTTGATGTCGCTGCGCGATCGCTTCCACTGTTCGTTATATTGCTGTTTCTGCTGTTCAAAAGGCAGATTCAGCGACTGAAACAATGTGGAAATTGCATTGTGCAGGCTAGTACCGAATGCCAATCCTAAAGTAAACTCTTTACTGCCATTTAAATTTAGTTTTCCAGTCAGAGCCAGGTTGCCATCGAGAGCTTTGTCAAACTCCCAATCCATCCGAAAATTATCAGCTAAATCTGTCCAACCGTCACTCTGACCAACATAGCCACAGGAAAGATGAGTAAATGGGACTGTTGCACCTAGCGCCAGCCAAGTTCCTCTTTTTTCCGCTACAAGAACCCGATGTCCAGCTACTTCTACTGTGTAGCCATTATTATCTTTACCGCTAACTTCCAAATGCGGCGCACACAAAGCGTATAACTGGAGTTGGGAAATAAACTCGCGCTCTCCTGTGATTTTTGTGTGCTGTAAAATACAGGATAAATGCGGGTCAGCAATTACTTCCTTAATTACGGCGTAACTTCCTTGTGGATCGGAATTAGTGATGCGGTAGCCTAAACCATAAGTCCACAGATGTTCTACTTTTGATTGCAGATGACGTTTTTCTTCGTGAAAAAAGCTCTTACCATCAGAAATTAGATACTGCAAATCCCGAATTTGAGGTCTGTCTACTGTTGGATGGTAAACTTCAGTTACAACACCATTCCAAACGGTAAACCAAACACGACTTGAGGTAGAGTAAGCTGTTCCTACGCCATCCTTATTAGCATGAGTCCATCGCGGCTCAATGCCTGGTGAGCCAAAAGCTTGTGTTTGACTAAGAATTTTCATGATCTAGCTTTGAGTAGCTTTTTGGTGATTTTGCGTTTCTGCTGTCAGTGCTTTCCAAGCAAATCGAGCCAATCCTGTTAACAGATTCCAGTTATCTCGTTTGTTGCTGCGACTAACATTTTGATGCAACTGTCGAGCTACTTCAGTGTAAATATCTGACTCGGTGATTTGATTATCTTTATTCTTTTGAGCCAGATTTTGCTGCGGTTGAGTTTGATGCCCCAAATAAGCCCCTAGTGCTACCAAAGCAACACCCGCACCCAATCCTAAAATCAGCAAATCTTGATTTTCGGTTGCCCACAGTTGGGCGCTGTAGTCTTGTGCTTGGTTATCAAATCTACCATGAGCGCCGCGATCGCCTGGTAGGGGTTCCCACAAGTTGCTGAGACGATTTTGATTCTCTGCTTGGTCTGTTTGCTGGCTTTGATATCCAGTTTTACCGAGGTAACGGTCTAGTAATCCGGGGGCGACTTTAGTACCCAAAATAGCCTCAACAGTGGAACTACCAACATAAAGTTCTCGCCGTTTGTGTGTCGCAGCCCAAACAATCGCTTCAGCTGCCACTTCTGGTTGGAAAATTGGCGGTACTGGCTGAGATTTATGAGGCATATTGTTCTTAATCCAGTCAAACTGCGGTGTATTGACTGCTGGCATTTGTACCATTGTGATGTAAACGTTGCTGTGATCGTGATGTAGTTCGCAACGGATAGAATCTGTAAACCCACGAATGGCTGCTTTCGCACCGCAATAAGCTGATTGTAAGGGAATTGAGCGATAAGCAAGGGCAGAACCTACTTGTACAATTGTGCCGCGATCGCGTGCCTTCATTCTTCGCAAAGCTGCCATTGTGCCATGCACATATCCTAGGTATGTCACTTCAGTTACGCGGCGAAATTCCTCTGGGGTAATCTCTAAAAATGGCGACAAAATCGAAGCCATCGCATTGTTTACCCAGATATCAATCGGGCCAAACTCCTGTTCTACCATCGCCGCTGCCATTTCTACTTGGGCAGGATCAGAAACATCTGTTGGTAGCACTAAAGCTTTACCACCAGCCGCCTCAACTTCTTGCCGCGCTCCATTTAAACCGTCATAGCTGCGGGCAATTAATCCAATGTGCGCCCCTCGCTTGGCAAATGCTCGGACGGTGGCTCGTCCTATCCCAGCGGAGGCTCCGGTAATAACTACGACTTCAGGTTTTGATGTATTCATAATCTCCTTTTTGGGGAATCACGATTTTTTCATAGGATGGTTAATAGAATCACGCAGGAGTTACAGAGATTAATCTGAGAGTTTCTTAAGCAGTTCGAGAAGATTTACGAGTCGCTGCTAAGGATTTAGCTTCGATAAATATTTGTTTAATTTCAGGATGTTTTTGGCGGATTTTAGCTTCTAAATTATCGACGGTTGATGCTATTTCTTCGCCTGTGAGTTTTTGGGAAAATTGAATTTCTAAATTGAGTAATACTTCCTGTGGAGCAAGTTGCATTGTGAGTATACGTATGACTTCTTGGACTCCTGGTTCTGTTTTAGATAAAGAACGGATATTGGCTATAGTTTGAGGATTAGCACTTTCACCAACTAATAATCCTTTACTTTCAGTAGCTAGTAACACTGCTACTATAGCTAAGATAACACCAATAATAATTGAGGCTATACCATCAAAATAAATATTGTTTAAAAAATGTCCTAAAAAAACTCCCAATAATGCTACAAGTAAACCTAAAATTGCCGCAGAATCCTCAAATAATACTGTGAATACTGTCGGGTCTTTACTGCTTTTAATTGCTTGCCAAAAAGTTTGATTGCCCTTAGTAGGAAGAAACTCTCTTAAAGCCACAGTCCAAGAAAAACCCTCAAATATGATTGCTACGCCCAGCACAATATAATTCCACATTGGGTCTTCTAATGGACTAGGGTTAATTAGATGAGTGATTCCTTCATAAATAGACATTCCTCCACCAATGGCAAAAATGAAGATAGCTACAATTAAAGTCCAAAAGTAAAGTTCTTGCCCGTAGCCAAAGGGATGACTATCATCTGCTGGCTTTTGACTCATACGGATTCCCAGCAGCAGTAATAATTGATCGGCAGTATCGACCAGTGAATGAATACCCTCAGATATCATCGCTGAACTATTGGTAATGAAAGCAGCGGTAAATTTAGTAATAGCGATCGCTAAGTTAGCACCCATCGCCGCAAAAATTGTTTTTTTAGATGAATCTGAAGCCATGAGGGTAATAAGTTAAAAGTCAAAAGTCAAAAGTCAAAAGTCAAATTTTACTGTTCCCTGTTCCCCATTCTCTGTTCTCTGTTCCCTGTTCCCTGTTTCCCGTTCCCTTTCATTGATAAACTTGCAGTTCACCATCAATATGAGTAACTTCCCATCGGGTTTGTTCTTTCTCACGCCAGAAACGCAATGACACTTTCGCGTCTCCTACATAAATATTTGTCAGTTCTAAGTCTGGCAAGCACTCTGGTAGACTGGGCTGTACTTTTAATTTGCGTTGTGGTGCATCGGCTTCGAGTCCCAATATGCTGCGAATGAGAAAGAGAATGGAACCAGCAGCCCAAGCTTGGGGTATATTCGCATCTGGATAGGGGACGGGAAAGTTATCGTCTCGGCGTTCAATTCCCGCAAATAATTCGGGCATTCGCCCAGCTTGGAAATAACTAGCAGCAGCAAAAATCCCCTCAGCAATACGGTTAGCTTCTTTGTGGTAGCCGTAGCGCTTTAATCCAGCGGCAATAATCGAGTTATCGTGCGGCCAAACACTGCCTCTTTGATAACTAATTGGGTTATACCCTTGGTTATTGGCAGAAAGAGTTCGCACACCCCAACCACACCACATATCTGGTTGAAAAAGACGCTCTGCAACTTTTTGCGCTCTTTCCTGGGGTACAATGCCAGACCATAGTAAATGACCGGGGTTTGAGGCGATAGACTTGATTTGTTGCTTGTTGTTATCTAAGCCAAGACAGTAAAAGCCTTCATCTTCCATCCAAAAGCGATCGTTAAAGCGTTGGTACAGTTCGTCTGCTTTTTGACGTAGCTTGTTCGCTTGGGCTTGTTCTCCCCATACCTCATAAATTAAAGCTGCCTTTCGCCAAGCATCGTAGACGTAACCTTGCACCTCACACAAAGCAATGGGCGGCTCAACAAGTTTGCCATTTGGATAAACTATTGAATCACCAGAATCTTTCCAGCCTTGGTTGCGTAATCCGTGACTAGAACGAGTGATATACTCGACAAACCCATCATTATCAAAATCGCCGTACTTATCAACCCATGTTAGTGCTTTTTCTAATGGCGATCGACACTCATTCAGCATACTCAGATCGGCATTCCAGTTATAAGTCTCAGCCAAGGTAACAATCCAGAGAATAGTGGTATCTACCGTTCCGTAATAGGGATTGTACGGGAGTTGATTGAGCTTAGTTAATTCGTCACGCCGCAATTCATGCAGCATTTTGCCAGGTTGAGCATCGTGCCAGTCATTTAGCTCGGTTGCTTGTAACTGAGCCAACCGAACAAGCGTACCACGGGCAAATTCGTGATAAACTGCGATCGCTTGCAAGCTAGTAATTACAGAGTCACGGCCAAAAACAGCCATGAACCAGGGAATACCAGCCGCCGGCATCCAAAAATGATGTCCATTATCTTCTACTTGAATTCGTAACGCTGCCATATCTATCAGGGCTTGCTGATAGAATCCCCTTATTTCGGCATTAGAAGAGCGCAACTTTGTCGCCCTAGCGAGAAATTCATCGCTGACTTTTCCGGCTTCTGTAGTGTGATGCACGGCGCAGGTTTGCTGAGGTTTGAAAACATCCCCATTGGCTAAAACACTAAAATTAATACAGGTGTGCCATGTTTTACCAGGATTAATCACAACATTAAACGATAAACGACCGTTGGCATACCTTGCTTCCGACATTGAACAAACTGGCTCAGTCACGATTCCTCGGACAAAAGAACTGCTACGGTACTGAGTAGTAAGTACACCATCTTGCCATACTGTTTCCGTATTACCTCGCGTCACAATGTTCTTTGCTCTCACTTCAAAGATATCTGCAAAGTCAGAACGAATCGCCAGCATCAGTTGAAACTCAACTGGTTCTGAGTGATAGTTAGTAATGTCAATGTCTTCATGCATCCCACCAACAATGTCGCGCCGGATGGTGATCAACAAACTACCAGAAGGCAAATTCCCATTAATCGTCGGAAGTTGCGAATTAGTGAATTGATAAATCGCACTATGATGATTGAGATTGCTAGAAGTTAACAGTACCAGTCGGTAACGGTTGAGAGAAATTTCGTAGTAAGAAATCAGGCGTGTGTCATGTACAAAAAAACCTTGTGCTTGATTATCGTCAATGGAACCATCACTAGCTGTTACCAGAAATGAGGAACCATCGTTAATCGTGATTAAACCAGGGTTGACAGTAACTTGTGTAGGCATAAAATTGAAAGGCAAAGGGCAGACAACAGTTCCCATGAAACAAGAGGCTAGAGATTAGGATTTTTACTCAGCACTTTCTAGCCATTCTCTGTAAAACCTGGATACAAAGTCATACCACCATCTACAAACAAAGTTGTACCGTTAACATAATCAGAGTCGTCAGAAGCTAACCAAACTGCGGCTTTGGCAATGTCTTCAACACTACCCACTCGTTTTGCCGGAATTAATTGGAGTAACTTCGCTTCGGCTTGTGGGGTATCCCAAGCTGATTTATTGATGGGAGTTTTGATTGCACCAGGGGCAATGCTATTAACACGAATTTTATGAGGTGCTAGTTCTTGGGCAATACTTTGCATCATCAGATGAATACCACCTTTACTAGCAGCATAATTAACGTGACCCGCCCAAGGAATCACCTCATGCACTGAACTAATACAAATAATCTTACCTGCGGCAGATGAAATCTGCGGTCGCACTCCTCGACGTAAAAATTCTTTGGCGGCTTCTCTAGCACATAAAAATTGCCCTGTTAAGTTTACCCCAATTACTTTATTCCAATGGTCGAGGGTCATATCTACAAAAGGTGCATCTTTTTGCAGACCTGCATTATTCACTAAGATGTCAATAGTTCCAAAGTGCTGGAGTGTCTGTTTAAACATCGCTTTTACTTGGTCTTCTTGGCTGACATCAGCTTGAATAGCAAAAGCTTCACTATTATTCGCTCTAATATCATCGACTATTTTATGGGCTTCTTCAGCCTCAGAATGATAGTTAATAGCGACAGCTGCACCTGACAAAGCCAAATAACGAGCTATAGCTTCACCAATGCCAGAACTAGCACCTGTGACAAGTGCTTTTTGACCTTTAAGCAGGTAAGGGGAATAGCTCATAATGTTTCCTTAAGTTGTTAAAATCTAGGGTTTTATTGCCTCTAATGCTCAAAAAGTCTACTTTCTACTGTTTTTTTAGAGAGATATTTATACAATTCAATAAATATTGATTGAATAATTAAGTTAACAATGTTGAGTATGCTTCTTAATTAAATTACTGCTAAACCTGTGATAAAACTCACATAGTTGTGTATTTAATTTTTGAGAACTATTACTCTAATTCTGAAATTAATTTAGAAGTTTGTAGTGGCGATCGCCTCCAGCTATTGGAGTAATCATGGATTCTTTCTAAAGAGCTAGAAAAATTTCATTTGATTTTCATAATCCTATAAAAATCTTACAATATAAAGGTAGCATCACTTATTTTTTAAGTAATAAAATAGATATGAGTAAATTTATATTTATTTGAAAATTTAAAACCGTAAGTAACAAAAATCAATAAATATCTTTTTGATAAATCACTCTTGCGATAGTATTCTTTATTCTATTTGTTAGATATGAGTTACTAAGAATACTTTTGTGGAAGGAATTTACAACTGAAAACTCCAAGATGAATTTGATTTTGCTCAAGATTAACTTATATTTATTCCAGCATCTAGCGATCGCCAGGAGAAAGCGATGTTCGCTCTGACTCTTAATAGCCAAAATCTCCCATACCCTGACCCCATCCACCCAATTGTTGTCCATTTCGTAATTGCGATGGCGATTTTCTCATTCGTTTGCGATGTAATTGGTTATTTCACCCGCAATACACGTTTGTTTGAGGTTGCTTTTTGGAATATGTTTGTTGCAGCGATCGCAATTTTTGTCGCCATAATTTTTGGACAGTTTGAAGCAGGACTGGCACAAGTTTATCCAGCAGTTCAATCAACGCTGAATTTTCACACACTCATGGGTTGGTCACTGGGGGCAATTGTGGCAGTAATTACAGCTTGGCGGTTTGTGATTCGCAATCGCAACCCCCTAAAAGTACCACCTGCTTACCTGGGTGCTGCAACGTTTCTAATTTGCCTAGTGTTCTTGCAAGTTTATTTAGGCAGCAAGTTGTTTTGGGTATACGGTTTGCACGTTGAGCCTGTGGTTGAAGCTATACAGCAAGGAGTTTCACCATGAACTTGCAATGGATTGAATCTTTAGGATTGAGGTTAGGCGCTAACGGACTACCCTACGAAATTCCCATACATCCAAACCTGGTGCATTTGACGTTAGGTTTATTCATTCTTGCCATCTTATTTGACATAGCAGGAGCTATTTTTCCCATAGAACGACCAATCTTCAAATTTTTAGGTCTGGCTGCTATTCGTTCTGGTTTCTTTGATGTTGGTTGGTACAACCTTCTAGGAGCTTCTATTGTCACTTTTTTTACTGTTGCATTTGGTTTTTTTGAGCTACTACTGGCAAATCCACCCATTAATCAAAAAAGTGATTGGGGGTTAAACGCCTCTTGGACAATGCTGTTACATGGCGTGGGTGGGGTTTTGCTGTTGGGAGTGATCGTTGCCATGACTGTCTGGAGAGGTTTACAACGCTACCATTGGCGCAAAGATGATTCCAGACAAGTGCAGTGGTTTTACTTGTTAGTAGGTATTGCCATCATGGGTATTTTATATGTCCACGGCACTTTAGGAGGACAATTAGGATCAGAATTCGGGGTTCACGTTACTGCTGCTAAGTTACTCCAAGAAGGCGCAAACCCAAACTTACTACCCAAATAAACGAGAACTATTTTGAGTGTATGTCTAGATTTTTAGAATATTTACTAATAGCTGGTTATATTGTAGTTTTGCTGGTTGTCAGTCATTGGATTGGGCAGCAAGCTTATTCTTGGATGCCACCTGAAGCTACAGCAGAAGCCCAAAAGGTAGATAGTTTATTTAGCTTCTTAACCTCTATTGGCGCTTTTATCATTCTTGGCCTTGTAGGTATGATGGTGTACTCCGTACTGTTCTTTCGCGCCCCTAAAAATGACTACAGCGAGGGACATCCATCTAGAGGAGATATAAAGCTAGAAATTTTATGGACAGCGACTCCAACCTTGCTAGTTTTGTGGCTGGCTTTCCAAGGCTTCAATATTTATCAGCAATTAAATATTTTGGGTTTGCAGCAAATCGTACATTTGCATACACCACTCGAAGAACCAGCTTATGCTGTAGCCAGTGATGATCAACCTAAACCAGCCGATGAAACGATTGATGTTTTTGTGAAGCAGTGGGATTGGTCTTTTCGCTATCCAAATAATGTTACCAGTAATGAATTACATCTGCCTGTAAATCGTCGTACTCGCCTGAATATGCAGGCTAAAGAAGTACTTCACAGTTTTTACGTCCCGGAGTTCCGTTTGCAACAGTATATTGTCCCTGGACGCAACATTGACCTTGTGGTTACACCCACTCGCACAGGCAAATACAAACTCAAAGATGCTTTATTTAGCGGGACATACTTTGCTTTGCTGGATGCCAATGTATATATTGAATCTCTTGAACAATATAACCAGTGGCTTAGTCAAGCAGAACGCGAACCAACAAACACTCAAAATCAAGCAATAGCTGAGTATAATCAACCACCAAAAACAATGTTTAAGAGTGGCTGGTACACTGTTGTACCTGAGCAACCCGCGATTGCGCGGAGCGCAACGCCAGAGACGAACGCCAACGAAAGGAAAGTAATGAATGACACATAATTCTCACGAAATTATCAATAAAGATAGAGAGGCTGAAAACTGGCGGCGATACTTCAGCTTTAGCACCGACCATAAGGTGATCGGCGTTCAGTACATGGTAATGTCTTTCATCTTCTTCTTGGTTGGCGGACTTTTAGCGATGCTCATCCGTGCTGAACTGATTACCCCACCATCAAATGTAGTTGATCGTCCCCTATACAACGGCCTATTCACCTTGCACGGGACAATCATGATTTTTTTATGGATTATCCCCTTCAATGCAGGTCTCTCTAATTACCTCGTACCGTTGATGCTAGGAGCGCGGGATATGGCATTCCCGTTACTGAATGCCATCTCTTTTTGGATGATTCCACCAGCGGGCATTTTATTACTATCTAGTTTTTTGCTACCCAATGGTACAGCGCAGTCTGGCTGGTGGTCTTATCCCCCAATTAGTCTGCAAATTCCCCCTGGTCAGCCAATTAACGGTGAATTTATTTGGATTGTCAGTTTAGTAATCATCGGCATCTCTTCAATTATGGGGGCTGTTAACTTTGTAACTACCATTTTTTGGATGCGTGCGCCAGGAATGACATTTTTCCGAATGCCTGTGTTTGTTTGGTCAGTTCTCAGCGCCCAGTTATTGCAGCTAGTTAATTTACCTTCCCTCACAGGTGCATTGATCCTACTTTTATTTGACCTCAGTTTTGGGACGCAATTCTTCAAACCCTTAGAAAATGGCGACCCTATTATCTACCAGCATCTTTTCTGGTTTTATTCTCACCCCGCAGTTTACATCATGGCGCTACCTGCCTTTGGTATTTTTGCGGAGGTTTTGCCTGCCTTTTCTCGTAACCCCTTATTTGGCTATCGCTCATTAGCTGTTGCTTCATTAGGCATCGCTGTAGTTAGCATCTTTGTATGGGTGCATCACATGTTCACCAGTGCTACCCCTGGGTGGATGCGGATGTTATTTATGGTGACATCAATGTTAGTTGCAGTGCCTACTGGTGTGAAGGCTTTTGGTTGGACTGCCACAATTTGGAAAAGTAAGCTGCATTTAGACACACCCATGCTGTTTGCGATGGGAGGTGCAGCCATGTTTCTGCTTGGTGGTGTTACTGGGGTAATGTTGGCAGCAGTACCTTTTGATATTCACGTCCACAATACCTACTTTATAGTGGGACACTTCCACTACATTGTCTTTAACACCATAACAATGGCAATTTTTGCCGCAATTTACTTTTGGTTTCCGAAGATAACTGGACGAATGTATGCCGAAGGCTGGGGTAAGGTGCATTTCTGGTTAACCTTTATTGGTGCTAACTTGACTTTCTTCCCTATGCTGCCACTAGGTTTACAAGGAATGGTACGCCGCATTTCTTCCTACGATCCACGCTATCAAGGATGGAATATTGTTGCTAGTCTAGGAGGATTTTTGTTGGGAGTGTCTATACTGCCTTTTATTGCCAATATGGTAGGTTCTTTGCTATACGGAAACAGAGCAAGTAACAATCCCTGGCTGGCTACTGGACTGGAATGGACAACGACCTCTCCACCACCACGAGATAACTTTGAAGAGATTCCGATTGTGAAAAGACCACCCTACGACTATGGCGATCCTAAATATTCAGTCATAGAACCTCCCGACTATCATCAAGTAGAAGACTAAGAACTAATGACAAATAACAAAAGTTATGAATCTATGAATCGTGGCGTAATTCATATAGATGAAAGTCCTATTCGTTTAGAACGGTGGCGGCGATACTTACCAAATTGGCTCAAGCGTTACTTGCCATTTCGTGGTGGACGTTCTGAAGATCATCATGGAAAGGGTATGTTTGGATTTACTGTATTTCTGTTGTCAGAAAGCATAGTTTTTTTGAGCTTTATCTTTACATACATTGCGCTGCGATTAACACATTTAAAAAATTGGCTACCACCTGGTGTTTCGGGGCCAGAATTATCTACTTTTGTAATTATTAACACGGTAGTATTACTTTCTAGCAGCTTTGTTATTCAACCAGCAGAAAATTCTCTGAAGCGTCATCAGCTAAATAAATTCCGTTGGCTATGGCTGATGACAATTTGTATGGGAACCTATTTTTTAATTGGTCAAGGAATTGAGTGGAAAAACCTTGATTTTGCCTTAAGTACAGGATTAGTAGGTGCAACATTTTATGTATTAACTGGTTTTCACGGTCTGCACGTTCTGACTGGTGTGATTCTCCAAATCACTATGTTTGTTCGCTCCTTCATTCCAGGGAACTACGAAAAAGGTCATTTTGGTGCAAGTGCTACAACTTTGTTTTGGCACTTTGTTGATATAGTTTGGGTTTTTTTATTCTCACTTCTCTATCTTTGGCAAGCGTAAAACGGCTATATCATTTATGAATACTTTTAGTCGCACTGATACAGTACAGGTACAAGAAATTAGAGCTATTGGCTTAACAGTGACGAATTGCGATCGCTCTTTGAATTTCTACACCCAAGCACTTCATTTTGAACTTGTTTCTGATATCACTGTTGCAGGACAAGATTACAGCGACCTGGAAGGCGTAATTGATGCGAAAATTCGCATTGTCACTTTGCGTCTAGGTGATGAACTTATTGAGTTGATGGAATATATCAATATTGACTCTCAACTTATTCCCCGCGATTCCCAAAGTAATGATTTATGGTTTCAACATTTGGCGATTGTGGTGAGTGATATGGATCGCGCTCATGCTCATTTATGTTCATTTCCTATTCAACTTATATCCCCCGCACCGCAAACCATACCATCCGATAATGAAGCGTCTGGTGGTGTGCGTGCTTTCAAATTTAAAGACCCGGATGGACACGATTTAGAGCTAATTTGGTTTCCGTCTGATAAAGGACAAGATAAATGGCATCAAAACACGAATCGCTTATTTTTGGGAATAGATCATAGTGCGATCGCAATTTCCCACACCGAACAAAGTCTACACTTTTACCGCGACCTTTTGGGAATGCAAGTTGATAGTCGCAGTTTTAACTGCGGTGCTACTCAAGCGCGGATGGATAACTTACTAAAAGCCGAAGTTCAAATTACAGCACTGCGACCAGTTCAAGGCGGTGTAGGAATTGAATTGCTAGACTATCTTGTGCCTGGAAAAGGTCGTCCTATACCAAGTGACTGGAAAAGTTGCGATGTTGGGAACGTGCAGATTCAGCTGGTTGTGAATAATCTTGAGTTGTTAATTGATAAGTTACTGCGTAATAACGTGCAATTCATATCACCAAGAATTGTACAATTTGCAGATAATTTATTCCCTTACCAGCAGGGTTGTTTAGTTAAAGATCCTGACGGACACGCAATATTATTAATTGGTGAATGAGACTGATTAATCCAAAAATGGCTGTGAGAAAATTATGAAACACAATTCTCACCCTCCAGTTCATAACAATCACAACACTCAAACCGCAGATTTAGCCAACCTGAGCCTTGAAGAATTACAAGCTCAATTAACAACCTCTTTAGAACAGGGACTCAGTGCTGAAGAAGCCCAGCGTCGTCTTTCTAGCTATGGCTACAACGAACTAATTGAGAAAAAAACCAGTGTTGTAGAGCAATTTCTCTCTCATTTTTGGGGGCCGATTCCTTGGATGATTGAAGTGGCTGTGATTTTGTCAGCCTTGGTAAGAGATTGGGTAGATTTTGCAATTATTTTAGTTCTGCTAATCGGTAATGGTGTTATTGGCTTTTGGGAAGAATTTGAGGCGGGAAATGCGATCGCGGCTCTCAAAGCTCAACTCGCTCTCAATGCGCGTGTCAAGCGAGATCATCAATGGCTGACGGTTCCAGCCCGTGAGTTAGTCCCAGGAGATATCATTCACTTGCGAATTGGCGATGTTATCCCGGCGGATGCGCGATTGCTGGCGGGTGATTCTGTGGAAGTTGATCAGGCGGCTTTAACTGGAGAGTCTTTACCAGTGACACGAGAAACAGGGGATGCTGTCTACTCTGGCTCAGTTCTGAAACGAGGGGAAATTGATGGCTTGGTTTACGCCACAGGTGCAAATACCTTTTTTGGTAAAACTGCCAGCTTAGTAGATACTGCCACGATTCACAGTCATTTTCAGCAAACCATCCTCAAGATAGGTAACTTTTTAATCGCTACTGCTTTCGTGCTGGTGGTGTTAATTGTCTTTGTGGCTCTTTATCGGCACGATCGCTTACTCCACATCTTAAAATTTGTCTTAGTTTTGACTGTGGCTTCTATTCCGGTAGCTATGCCAGCAGTATTATCCGCCACGATGGCGATCGGTGCGCGAGCCTTAGCCAAAAAACAGGCAGTGGTTAGCCGTCTGGAATCCATTGAAGAAGTTGCGGGGATGGATATTCTCTGCTCGGATAAAACTGGGACTCTCACCTTAAATCAGTTAACTTTAGGCGAACCAGTTAGTTTAGGTAATTTCACTCCTGAGCAAGTGATTTTGGCAGCAGTTCTAGCTTCCCACAATTTTGAGGAAGACCCGATTGATCGGGCAATTCTGGCAGGTTTACAAGATAAACAACAACTGAATAATTATCAAGTGACGCGTTTTTTACCTTTTGACCCAGTAATTAAACGTACACAAGCAACTATCTCTACAGGTGACGGTCAAGAATTTAAAGTCAGTAAAGGCGCACCCCAGGTAATTTTAGCCTTAGTTGCTAATCGGTCTAAGATTGAAGCCTCTGTGAATAAAACCATTGATAATTTCGCCAAACGGGGCTTTCGGGCGTTAGGTGTCGCCAGAACTAATCCTGAAGGTAATTGGCAGTTTATTGGTGTTTTACCCTTATTTGATCCCCCAAGAAGTGATTCGCAATTTGTGATTGAAGATTTAAAACGCCTGGGTGTGAAAGTCAAAATGCTTACAGGTGATCAAGTAGCGATCGCTAAAGAAACTTGTCGGCAATTAGGTTTAGGCACTAATATTTTGAATGCCAAGCTATTTAAAACCAGCGATACCCATCAAATGGGACAGTTGGCTGATGCGGTGATGCAAGCCGATGGTTTTGGTCAAGTATTTCCTGAACATAAATATTACATCGTTGAAGCACTACAACAAAAAGGTCATATTGTCGGGATGACAGGCGATGGAGTCAACGATGCACCAGCTTTGAAAAAGGCAGATGTGGGTATTGCTGTTTCTGGTGCGACTGATGCGGCGCGTGCTGCGGCTGATATCGTTTTACTTGCGCCGGGATTAACTGTCATTGCTGATGCTGTGAGAGAAAGTCGCAAAATTTTTCAACGGATGTATAGCTATGTTTTATATAGAATTGCGGAAACTATTGATATTTTGATTTTCTTAACGCTGTCAATTTTAGTTTTTAATTTTTATCCGATGACGGCGGTGATGATTGTACTGTTGGCTTTACTTAATGATGGAGCAATTTTAGCGATCGCCTACGATAGAGCGATTCCTGATCACAAACCTGCTACTTGGGATATGTTGGTTGTCTTGGGTGTTTCTACCTTAATTGGCATTGCGAGCGTCTTTGGTTCTTTTGGCATTTTTTATATAGGTAGAGAATTACTACACCTGAGTCCAGGAATGCTACAGACGTTAGTATATTTAAAACTATCAGTTGCAGGACACTTAACAATATTTGTGACTCGCACCAAAAAATCATTTTGGACAGAAAAACCAGTAAATATTTTACTCTTAGCTATTTTTGCTACACAGATTATTGCTAGTTTAGTGTCAATATTTGGTTTCGGACTAATGTCACCTATCGGCTGGGGTTTAGCTGCTATAGTTTGGGGTTATTCTTTAGGATTGCTCTTGATTCTTGACTGGGTAAAACATTTAGGATACAGATTATTTCATCATCCACCAAGAGTTAGTAGACGAGGTGATTAAATATAATTTAAGGTAAGATTTATTAAATAGCTGTAACTAAATTTATCTTCATATACGAAGATGAGTGATTATCCAAAATGGCAAATTTTAGGGATAGAGACAATGAATGCTCTCACTTCACTCGTGGCGCACCTTTGGCAGTAATTCTTGCAGCGGTACTCTACATCCTATATCAACTTTTACCAGTATTAGAACTAATAGCTATTGCAGCGTTAATTGCTTTAGTTTTACGCACCCTATTGCGCTTTTTGCAAAAGCTGGTTAAGTCACAGGATGTTGCTGTTCTGCTATTAATTGGATTGATAATTGGCTTTGGTGTATTGCTGACTACTGTAGTCATACCTAATGCTACATCTGAGGTTCAAAATCTATTAACCACACTGCCAGCTTATCTCAATAGATTGACGGGAGATGTTGAGCAACTACGCCGTAAATTCACCTTTATTCCTGATATCTCTTTATCACTAATACAATTGCGGAACTTTATCAATCAGTTACTAGGTGGAGTACCGATTTTTTTAGGACAAGCTTTCAACTTCACGCTGGAATTGGTAGCGACAGTAATCCTAGCGTTGTATATGGCTTACGACCCCAAATCTTTAGTGAATGGTATTTTACGGTTAATTCCTCGCCGACATCACCAACGGTTTACACGAGTCCTCAAGGCTTCCCAGACCAGACTACGTGGTTGGATTTTTGGTACAGGAATTGCCATGATATTTCTCGGTGCAGGCGCTGCTTTTGGACTATGGATTTTGGGGATTCCATCAGCGTTTGCCTTTGGTATTATTGCAGGCTTATTTGAGATTATTCCTTACTTTGGTTCCATTGTTGGTACTTTTTTACCAGCTTTAGTAGCACTGAGCATTTCACCAATAAAGTTAGTATTTGTTCTCATACTATTTTTAGTTCTGAATCAGATAGATGCTCATATTGTTCAACCATTGGTAATGGGGCAGCAAGTTAATATACATCCTGTTATGGTAATTGTGACGTTTCTTGTCATGGGTAAGTTATTTGGACTTATTGGTGTATTGCTTGCAGTTCCAGCTGCCGCTATCATTGTGACACTCATTGATGAATTCACGCTTAAGAATTCTGAGAAGACGGAAGTACCTTCAGGATAAATACTGTGCGTAGCTGTTTGCCCTTGGCGTGGTGTAGCCTTAGCTTGCGCTTTGCGCTTACTCAACAAGCAATCCAAAATTATTCTTGCATACGATTAATTACACAGTGAATAACTTTAATTTCATGAATAATTCGCTCTAGTTCTGTATATAGAGGAGTTTGTTCTCGAACGGCTTGTAATGTGGGAGTTAAAGTGTGGTAATTTGTAGCAATCTCTGATAAACGCGCAGTATGTAATTGTTCAGTTTGGTTGTGAATGGCTTCAAGATAACTATTCAGTGCTGGTAACGGTTGGGGTGGCTGTTTCTGTCGCAGAGAGTCTGCTAGGTTTTCCAAAACTTGAATAATGGAATCCGTTAGTCGCTGGAGTTCCGTAAATTGGTACTCACCGCTAAATTCTCGCAGATGTTCTGCTAAAGTTGTCACTGAACTGAAAAAGCCACGAATGTAGAGAATCAACGTCATTACAGGTTCGATTTCTCCTTGAACGTGACGAGGTTCGCTGAACAATCTTTGAGATGCAGCGGTAGCATTGGCGTTCTCTAGTGCGGCTTGATGGCGTAGCGTATTGATAGAAGCAAACACATTTTGTTCTGGATGGAGGTAGTTAGCGATAACCTGTTGAAAGTAGGCGAGATTGGCTCGCATTGTCTTTTCTAGTTGTGCGGGAAGTTGCTGTCGTTCCCAACTAGGGAAAAGCAAATAGCTGCCAGCTAATGCTAAAGCACCTCCAAATAAACTATCAACAATACGCAATACTCCTATTTGCCAGCCACTTGCACTAATCAGGTTGAGTAGTAAAATGATGGCGGGAGTGAGCGATATGGTAAAGATGCTATAGCTTAACGATCGCACCGACATGGCAATAAATACCAACAGCAGTAAACACAAAGCGATCGCACTTTGATTCTGAACTAGTAAAACGAGAACAATTCCAATAATTCCACCCAAAATAGTACCGATGACTCTCTGCACTGTTGTCTCGGATGTTCCACCAAAGTTAGGTTTTAGTGCAACTAAGGCTGTTAGCGTTATCCAGTAACCTCTGGGTAGTTGCAATACTGATGCCAGCAACTGTGCAAATGTTGTGATCAGTGCTAGGCGCAACGCATGACGAAAAATGACGGAATCAAAAGTGAAGTTATTTCGCAATGTATCAATAATGGCAGAAGGCTTTGACTGAGGTGGAGGGGAAATGTCTTCCTGAGTGATGCGACTTTGTTTTCCTTGTCTTAAATCTGTAACAATCTCTGCATCAGTATGAATTTGTTGTGCCAGATTGATCAAACTGGTGGTAATATTTCTCAGATGAACTAGCTCGCCATAGTCATCTGTCTGAGAGTTACTTGTTTGATTGAGGACATAAGAGCGCACAACTTCCCATTGGTGTTTTAGTGCCTCAACTGTGCGATCCAAATCTCCTAAAGAAACTGAGTTTTTTTCTTTGACGATTGCTTTTGACAACATTTGTAGAGCAATTGTCAACTGTTCTATTACTTGCTGAATTTCTTTCTGTAACTGAGAAAATAATAGATCTTCAGATGCGATCGCCACTAGTTCACTCAATGCCACAACAGAATTAACAATTTGATTGATATCCTCAATCAATATCAACAAGTTATTTCCTTTTTGGTTAGCGCCTTTCTGCACAGTCCACATTGCTGTCCAGACACTCCGAGCAGATGTCAAGTTTTGAATTACAGTATCCTGAGCTTGCAAAAATCTTTCTGTCCACTCCTGTCGCTTTTGGGGATTTAATGTTCTCTCGTTGGCTAAGTCTACAAATTTGCTCAACGAGAGATAACAGTTAGCCACTGTTTGTATTGCTGTGTCATGAGGACGTACTGCCCAAATTCCTAATGACAGTAAAATTGTCCATGTTCCCCCAGCTAAACATAGCGCACAGTGCTGAATCAGTGTAGGGAAATTGGTAAATGTCGCAAATTTAGCCAGTGCAATGACAAACATGATCGAAGTCACCAAGCTAACAGATGAGGCTACGTTGCCATACAAACCTGCTAAACCCGCGATAAACATCACAACGAAGGTTGTTGGGATAGCTAACCAGAGATGACTACTTACCAGACTGGCAATTAAAAATACTGTAGTCACGGCAATGGTAGTTGCGATCATCGCCTTCAGTTGCTGACGATAAGTGCCGTCAATATTTACCATCCCAACAAACCAAGCCGCCATAGTAGCGATCGCACTTGCAGCAGCATTACCAGTAATGATACTAATCCCAATTGGGACACCCAGGATCAAAAGGCTACGGAATCCAGAGACAATGGCAGGTTTACCTGGCTTGAGTTGAAATTGCTGCAACAACCAACTCAAAGGACGTTTATTTTTGGATGGCATTATTCTGCTGGCGACTATAGGAATTCAGTTTGATTACTGATTTATTTTCCAAAAATGAGAGCATCTATGGAATATGCCCCAGGGCCTAAAACAGCGATCGCAATCAGCATAGCGCAGTACATAAACGCTTTTTCCCAACTAGGCGGTTCTCCTTTTCCTAACGGGCCTTTATACTGGTCTTCAGGAATTAAGTAAGGATCTGTGGCGACAAAGGGTTTACCTTGTATTAAATGTAACAATATGGCAAACAACATAGAAGCCAGAATCGGCAAGGTTGCCAAAAGTGTAAGTAAGCCAATAATTAAGAACAATCCACCACCCAACATCGACCATGCAGAGATAATGCAGAGAAATACGGGTGTATTGATCGAGTCAGCCCACCGCCGAATATGCAGTACCTTGGGGTAGCCATGAATTAAAAATAATCCGCCAACACTCACTCTTAGCAGTAGCAGTGCTAATCCTGCGAGTCCACCGGGATAAGCATAAACAAGAGAACTCACCAAATGCGGGCCAAGAAATGGATAATTAACTACAGCTAATCCAAAAGTAATGAGCTTCGGTATTACCCAGACAGCGATCGCTACACCTAACAGAAATTGATAAATCATAGCTGCACACCACGGGTTTTCAGGTTGATAGCATATAAAGATTTGCCTGCGGTGATAAATAGGCGATCGCGTTCTTTCCCACCGAAAGTAAGATTAGCGCAGGTTTCCGGTACGAGAATTTTTCCTAAGCGAGTTCCGTCTGGGGTGTATACCTGCACACTATCTTCAGAACTAGTAAAAACATTGCCATTTTCATCGACCCGAAATCCATCAGGTTGTCCTGGCTCGATGACTGCAAACACACGTCCATTTTTTGCCCATCGTCCATCTACAACATCATAGACACGAATATGATGCGGCCCATCTGGAATATTAAACGCAGCTGTATCTGAAACATACAGCAAACTTTCATCTGGACTGAACGCCAGTCCGTTAGGGCGGATCATATCTGTAACTACAGGATAAATCTCATCTGTTGCTGGGTCGAACCGATATACATAACTTCCAGGTTGTTCTTGTTCCCCACCGTAACCTTGATTTGGCTCTGTAATACCATAAGGTGGATCGGTAAACCAAATTGTGCCGTCGCTTTTAACTACTAAATCATTAGGACTATTGAGGCGTTTGCCATTGTAGCGATCAACTAAAACCTTCCATTTACCATCATGTTCTTGTCGGATGATGGCACGCAGACCAGAAGAACAAGCAACTATACGATTTTCCAAGTCTCGGTAATTACCACTTTGGTAATCAGATGGGTCACGTAGGACACTTACTTTGTCAGTTGGACTCCAGCGTAGCAGACGATTGCCATGAGCATCGCTCCACACAACACTATCGTCTTCGTGGATGTAAACAGGGCCTTCGCTGTGAACTGCGTCGTTAGCCAACTTTTGCAGTGAAGCTTCTAGAGATACAATAGCACGCAGGCGATCGTCATAAATTTCAATGGTTTCTGGCATAGGAAACTCCTATTATTAACGGGGAACGGGGAACAGGAAATAGGGAACAGGGGCTGTCTATGACGGGAGATTTAAGCTCCCGCCAAGACTTACCACCATCCGAGGTGGAGTACTCAAACCCATCGGTAGGGAGAGGGAACAAACGGACTTTCCTGTTGCCTGTTGCCCGTTCCCTGTTCTCTCTCCTGAAGGAAGTTGAATTTGCTTGCTGATGATAAATAGCAGCTTCAAACTCATACAAAATTGCTATTGATTTGCACTTATTTTTTCTTTTACCAAAAACTGAGCGGATGACTTATAAATAGATATTTATGCCAATTTAAATAAAGACAAAATTTGTTTAATAATTATTTTGAAAATAATTATTGTTTAATTAAATTAAATTTCCCTCAAACCATAGATATAGATTGTGCAAGTAATTTGCTAAATATAAGTCCTGAAAATAAATTAAGTTATGTTTATTTTTTGAAATAAATCTTTCAAAGTAAAAAATATAGTTGATTCCCCCAAGAATTATTAGGCTTTTTCTCCAAATACAACACGTGTTTGATTCATACAATACATATTAAAAATGAAAGTGAAATGAAATATTGACCTCTCTTTAGGCATAAATAAATATTAAGCCGTTGGATAGAAGCAATATTTGAGATAAAGATTTAGGTTGAACTTAGAAATATACATTTAGAATTAATTAACTTATTTAGCTACTGGAAAGTAATTCCATTAGTTGCAAAATTATTTTATATTATTCATGAATTAATACTTTTTATAAATAAATTGAAAGTGAATAGTATGGTGTCAAAATATGGTGAACATCACTGAGCGCTACGACATCATTATTATCGGTTCGGGAGCAGGGGGAGGGACACTGGCTCACCGCCTTGCACCCACAGGTAAGAAGATTTTGGTTCTAGAACGAGGCGACTTTCTGCCAAGAGAGAAAGATAATTGGAATCCAAAAGAAGTTTATCAAAAACATCGCTATCATACCGATGAAGAATGGTATGACAAAGAAGGTAAAGCATTTAAACCCCAGACAGGTTACTGGGTTGGTGGCAATACTAAACTCTACGGTGCAGCCTTAGTGCGGTTGCGAGAGCGAGATTTTGAAAAAGTAATTCACAAGGGAGGAATTTCGCCGGAATGGCCTTTGAAATATCGAGACTTTGAGCCTTACTACACACAGGCAGAAAAGCTGTATGACGTGCATGGAAAAGCAGGAGAAGACCCCACTGAACCGCCTCGTAGCGAGCCATATCCTTATCCGCCTGTGAGTCATGAGCCGGATATGCAGGCTCTGGTTGATGGAATCCGCGAACTAGGATATTACCCATTTCACCTACCACTAGGATTAAAGCTGAATGAAAGCGATCGCACAAATAGTCCCTGCATTCGTTGCGATACCTTTGACGGATACCCCTGTCTTGTACACGCCAAAGCTGATGCCGATGTCAATGCTATTCGTCCGGCTCGTGAAAAGTATAGCAATTTCACCCTCAAAACCAATGCTAAAGTGTTGCGGTTGCATACTAGTGAGTCTGGGCGAGAAGTAACAAGCGTAGAAACTGAAATTGCTGGGGAAACACATTGGTTTGCAGGCGATATTGTGGTGGTTGCTTGTGGTTCTGTCAACTCGCCAGCTTTGTTGTTACGTTCTGCTAACGATAAACATCCCAATGGATTGGCAAACAGTTCTGATCAGGTAGGGCGAAATTTCATGAAACAGTTGGAAACCGCCATAGTTTCCATACACTTAGACGTAAATCACGCCAAATTTCAAAAAACCATTGCCGTCAACGACTTTTACTGGGGAGAACCTGATTTTCCTTATCCGATGGGTATGGTGCAGAATACAGGTAATGTCCTTGCTGATATGATTCCCGCCGAAGCTCCGCCACTGATGGCTCCATTTGTCAAGCTAATTCCTCATTATGAGCGACATTTGTTAGCCGAACGCTCTGTAGGCTGGTGGCTGCAAACAGAAGATTTACCAGATCCCAATAATCGGATTCGGGTAGTGGGTGAAAAGATTCACATTGACTATACATTAAATAATACCGAAGCCAGCGATCGCCTCATCCATCGTTGGACATCTGTACTCAAGTCAATTCCGCGTTCTGCTAAACACGTCTTACCATTTAGTATTTATCCCCGCACTCATCTACCAGAACAAGCAGTAGCCCATCAATGCGGTAGTTGTCGATTTGGCACAGATCCTCAAACCTCAGTCCTGGATCTCAATTGCCGTACCCATGATATCGATAATCTTTATGTTGTAGATAGTAGTTTCTTTCCGTCAAATTCGGGTGCTAACCCTACACTCACAATTATGGCCAATGCCTTACGCGTTGGCGATCATCTAGCTGAACGATTGAAATAAAAAGGTGAAGTTTAATTATTTCTAGGATAGACAGATGACACACAACAAACAGCCTGATCTGGCAATATTGCAAAACCAAACATCTCTAGAAACAGCCTCCAATGCTCATCCTACTGATTTAGAAACGCAAAACCAAACTTACCCTACAACATCTTCTAATGCTCATCCTATTGCAACGGGCTTGGGAGCCATAGGAGGCGGGATTGCTGGAGTTGCCGTAGGTCGCTCAATTGGTGGTAAGGTAGGTGCTGTGATTGGTGGTGTTGCAGGAGCAATTACTGGCGGAGTTGCAGGTAATAAGTTAGCAGAGTACACAGAAGAATTTATTGAGGAACTTCAGCCAACAGTTGGGTTGGGATTAGGAGCCAATCACAAGCCAATTGAATTACCCCGTCATTACAGTTGGGAAGAATTACAAGCACTCTCAAAATCCCAAGGTGGAGCAATTCAACTCCAGTTGAAGTAGTTTTCTGGTGAGGAGGATTTTAAAGTGAAAAAATCTGGGATTTTGATTAATTAATTTAGAACAAAGCAATTACTTAAATACGTAAGAATACAGAATCATAATTAATCAGAGTTTAATAACTAATACTGCTAGACTATTAAAATCTCTGTCTAGGCAAAGCTTGATTGATTAATCATTCTGACTTCTGATTCCTGAATTCTTACGTAATTTCTCTCATTTCTTAACTTTTATTAATAGTAAAGATAAAAAAATTACTCTTACGATAGATGATATTTTTAAAATATTGAGCAATTTTAAATACATAGATTTGCCAGGGTATACAATATCTACCCTAGGCTTAAAAAAATATTATAATGCGAGTTATGGGATTAAATATAAACGGGATTCGTAATCGTTTTAACAAACTTAAAAAAAGTAAAATTTTGCCACCCCAATTAGAAGATATTCGTAATAGTTTGCTAGAAGAATCAACAATCAACACCAATTATATTGTACTAATTATTGGCTCTTGCGTAATTGCAACATTGGGACTACTTTCTAATAGTGCTGCTGTAATTATTGGTGCAATGATTATTGCTCCTTTAATGTTACCAATTCGAGGATTGGCGTTTGGCGCTCTAGAAGGCAATGTTATTTTATTTCGGCAAGCTTTAGCTGCTATTATTAGCGGAACTATTATAGCAATTGCTTTAGCTTGTACTATTGGTTATTTTGTAGCATTGCCCCAATTTGGGAGCGAAATTATTAGTCGTTCCCGACCTACTTTATTAGACTTAGGAATTGCTGTGGCGGCTGGGGGAATTAGTGGTTTTGCTAAGGTGCAACCCAAAATTTCTGAAAGTTTAGCTGGAACTGCGATCGCAGTTGCACTCATGCCACCAATTTGTGTAATAGGTTTAGGTTTATCGCAAGTAAATTGGTCATTAAGTATCGGTGCAACTATACTTTATCTTACCAATTTATTAGGTATTACTCTTGCTTGTATGCTGACGTTTTTGCTAACGGGTTGCACTTCATTTAAACGTGCTAAAAAAGCCCTTATATGGACATTAGGATTAACATTTTTACTTTTTATTCCCTTGAGTGTTAGCTTTTTTCAGTTAATTAGACAAAGCAGACTGGAAGTAAGTTTGCGACAAGCATTATTAAATAGAACTGTGACTTTTCAAAGAATGGTATTGCTAAATAGTGATGTAAATTGGTTAACTAATCCGCCGCAAGTCCGTTTAAGCGTTCGGACTCAAGCACCAATAACACCAAAGCAAGTAGGACTTTTAGAAAAATTTTTAGAAAAAGAAATGGGTCAAACTTTTAACTTAATTTTTGAAGTTGGTGAAATTGAGGAAGTTAGAAGTTACAGATCAAAAAATGTTAAGTAAGTGCTAATCGTGGCCATTGAAAATTACGTAGGTTTGATATAAAACTCATATTTGATTAGTGAAAAAATTTCCTCTTATCTGTTCGAGAGAGCAGGGCAAACGCATCTAAATATTGATGCACAGAACGAAAGAAGAGGCTTGGAAGTACAACCGTAAGCCATCAGTAACAATAAGAACTGATCGGTTGAGAAGAGAGTAGGGATACAGAACATAAACTCGGTATGGTATTGTCAAAAAGTATCCTCAAGAAAAAAAGCACGCTACACTGACGTTTGGATGAAGCTCAAGCCCAAAATCACAATAGCTGACCATTTTGCACAGATGTCAGATCCAAGAGTAGACCGCACAAGATTACATAAGCTAATTGATATTTTGACAATTGCGATTTGTGCAGTAATCTGTGGAGCAGATAGTTGGGTGGCAATAGAATTGTATGGCTGCACAAAGTATGAGTGGTTAAAAACATTTTTGGAGTTACCAAACGGAATACCATCACACGATACATTTGCAAGAGTGTTTGCACAATTGAATCCACAGCAATTTCAGTCATGTTTCTTAAACTGGATAAAATCAACTCAGAAGATAACAAATGGTGAAGTTGTAGCAATTGACGGTAAAACTTTATGTGGTTCTTATGATAAAAGTAGTGGTCAGAGTGCGATTCAAATGGTAAGTGCATGGGCAACTACGAATAAATTAGTGTTGGGACAGGTAAAAGTAAACGAAGCATCTAATGAAATTACAGCTATCCCAGAACTACTGAATGTTTTAGAGTTGAATGGTTGTATCGTGACAATTGATGCAATCGGTTGCCAAAAAGAAATTGTGAAGTTAATTACGCAACAAAACGCAGATTATGTAATCACCTTAAAAAAGAATCAGGGTAATCTATATGAGTTAGTAGAAGAACTATTAAGAACAGGAATAAGCACAGGGTTTGAAGGGCTTCACCATAGCACATATAAAACAGAAGAAACGGGGCATGGTCGTGATGAAATCCGCAATTATGTGATGTTATCTGGAATTGAATCTCAGCTTGACCCAGATTCAGTTTGGTCAAACTTAAAAAGTGTTGGGATGGTAGAGTCTGTTCGACAAATAGATGGTAAAACAACAGTGGAGACTCGTTATTATATTAGCAGTCTTGAGAATGATGCGAAAAAATTTGCTAATTGTGTTCGCAGTCATTGGGGCATAGAAAATTCGTTACATTGGGTATTAGATGTAGCTTTAAAAGAAGATGACTGCCGGATTAGGAAAGATAATGCTCCACAAAATTTTGCAGTGATGCGGCAGATAGCAGTAAATCTTTTAGGTAAAGAGAAACGTGTGAAGCGGGGAATCAAAAATAAACAGTTTTTGGCAGCAATGGATAATAACTATTTAGAAAGAGTTTTAGCTTTAGCGTAAACTAGCTTGTCAATAATTTGGTTAAGATTGTTGCTTATTTTTAAGGGTAAGCTTACTTATTTATAGCTGAATAGTTAGCTAATTTATCTTTAAACAAGAGTTATTTCATTAGCGATAAGCTAATTTACTTGTTAGCAAAAAAATCGATTTGTTCTATTTATATTTTGGTCAAGTTTTGCACTTATGAAAATGATTTTGAAATCCTTATTAGTTTTTGTTAGGAAATAAGGTGCGTTTTCCCTGTTCGAGAGAGGCAACAGGGAAGAGGCAACGGGCAACAGTCAGATGTCATCAGGAGGAAAGCTTAACAGGCAACAGGTTGTTTAGTTCTATTCCCTGTTCCCTATTCCCTGTTAAGAGTTACCTAATAACACAAGGATTTTCAGAAATCAAATCGGATTCCTATATTCTCTCCCTTTCTTGATAAAAGATTTATAAAAATTAGTTGATTACTTATAGAGGAAAAATGCCATGAAAGGATTAACAGGGAAAAATGCCTTAATGACAGGTGCAAGTTCAGGAATTGGACAAGCGATCGCAATTCGCCTAGCTCAAGTTGGCGTTAGAGTATGCAAACCGGGGTATTCGAGTCAATGCGATCGCACCAGGCGCAACTATCACCGCTATCAACAAAGATTGGATAGACGACCCAGAAAAGAAGGCAGTTGTAGAAAGTCATATCCCAATGGGTCGCGCTGGAACTTCAGAAGAAATGGCAGCAGCAGTAGCTTTTTTAGCATCTGATGAAGCCACATACATCACTGGACAAACACTATTTATTGATGGTGGACTAACACTCTACGCTGACTTTCGAGAAGCTTGGTCTGCTTGAAACTTAATATCTTACGCCATTTTCATAGAGTGGCTCTCATCAGATTACATATCTTTTTTATCAAAATAACAAAGCTTTTCAGTAAAGAACACTTTTACTCTTGGGTACACTAAAAGCGACATTGATTGTGTCTCTATATATTAAAGCTCATCACGGATTAAAAAAATTCCGAGGATTGACACCATGATAAAAACAAGTTACGCATTTGACCAAACTATATTAGCTGCTGGCTCTTCATTAAAGACTAATGTATTGCTGCGTTTTCGTGCTGATATACCTGAGTCTAGACGACGTGATTTGAACCTCTCGGTGGTCATTGACCGTTCCGGCTCTATGGCAGGCGCTCCCTTGTTTCATGCGCTCAAAGCGGCTGAATCTGTAGTCGATCAACTAGAGGCTAATGATATTCTTTCAGTGGTTGTTTACGATGATGCCGTAGATACCGTTGTACCACCCCAGCCTGTAGCCAATAAATCTGCATTGAAAAATGCTATCCGTAAAGTGAGAGCAGGCGGTATTACTAATTTATCTGGAGGATGGCTGAAAGGTTGCGAATATGTAAAACAGCAACTTAACGCCCAAAAAATCAATCGTGTGCTGCTGCTGACTGATGGTCATGCCAATATGGGTATTCAAGATCCAAAAGTACTGACAGCAACAGCAGCACAAAAAGCTGAGGAAGGCGTGATCACAACTACATTAGGTTTTGCTCAGGGTTTCAATGAAGATTTGCTGATTGCAATAGCAAGAGCTGCGAGTGGCAATTTCTACTTTATTCAAAGCATTGATGAAGCAGCCGAAGTGTTCAGTATTGAACTAGATAGTCTCAGAGCCGTGGTAGGTCAAAATCTCCAAGTAACTCTTGAGTTGGCTGATGGTGTCAAACTTGTAGATATCTTAAGCCTAGCCAAAGTTAGCCAAAATAATGCGGGTCAACCAGTAATTACCTTAGGAGAACTTTACGAAGGTGAAGACAAACTTTTAGGGTTAAGTCTAGAGATACCTGCTGCTCAAGTAGGTCAATTACCTGTGATGAAGTTGCATTACAGTGCAGATGTAGTGCAGAATAACATCATTCAAAGCGTGTTAGGTACAACAGATGTCATCGCTCAAGTAGGCACGGTTGAAGAATCTGCGTTTGCAGCTTCTAGCCAGATCATCCTTGACTTAAGCCGTCTAACTATTGCTAAAGCCAAAGAAACTGCTCTTGATTTAGCCGAGCATGGTAAACATCAAGAAGCTGAACAAATTTTGCGATCGCTAGTACAAGATTTGCGCAATAAAGGCTTGAACGAGAATTTTGAAATTGCTGAGGAAATAGATCAGCTGGAATATTTTGCAGGTCGAATTGCACAAAAAGCTTTGGGTAATGCCGGACGGAAAGAACTGCGCGATCAAACTTATCAAGCAATGACACGCACTCGCAGTGATTTAGTGGGTCGTGGTGTCACAGCAGGCGATGAAATATACGCGATGCCAACAGTCAATGAAGTTGGTTCCGGTGTGGAATTATATTGTGTTCGAGAAGGGGGTAAGCTGCGGGTGAAAGTTTTGTCTGATGGTTACGATGCAACTAAAAACGTTCAGTTTCCCCGCGCCATTCGTGCTGAGGGCGCGTATTATGTGGCTGAAGCCGTCGAACTTTCCTCTGATGGCTCGTTCTATCGTGTACGCGGCAAAATTAATCGTTTTGCGAAACCCGGCCAAGCAGATATCTTCGCTGTTACCAGACAATCAAAGCCTGCTAGTAGTGGAAAAGCTGCTAAAGGCCCTGCCAGCGCTGCCGACTTAGTTACTACCGACACGGTAAATAATGGCGTTTTAGTTCAATGTGTGAAAGATGGTAGTAAACTACGCGCTAGAGTAGTGTCTGACGGGTATGAACCCGATTGGAATATGCGTTTTCCTCGCTCAATTCGTGAGGAAGGAATGCTTTACGTTGTTGATGAAATCAAAACCGGCCCTGATGGCAAGTCTTATATTGCCTGTGGTGATATTAAGCGTTTTGTACAACCCAACACTAGCAATTAAGTTGAGTGCTGAGTAAGATATTCTTCCCTTACACCCCTGCCCCCCTGCGGTCTAAATGTGCAAATTAAATGCTTAACAGCTTATTAGGCTTCAATCAGGGGGTGATAGTCATCTGGGTTGTTAAACCCAGCAATCCAAGCTGCTGCTTGATGGCAAGTCTGCATATAAGGAGGAACACGTAGTATATGAGTATGCTGTGTGGATGGACACATTACTTTCAAAACCATCAAAGCTTCATCATCCTCAAAAGGAATGTAGATTAGTTGACGTTCCCCTCCTGCATCGTAATCGCGATCGCGGATTAAGCCTCCCACTTGCTGGATAAATTTTTCGTATCCCAGACGTTCAATCAGGATGCGGCGTAACTCCACATTGTCTGTATTGAGGATATCTTGTCCTGTTATTGACTGCGACTCAAAGACAATGCGGTCACTAACTTGTACACCCCGCCAACGTAAAATAAAACCATGTCCCGCGGCTAAACTGGTGATTCCACTTCCGGCTAACTCAATCCAATGGGTAACATGAAGACCTTTAGGAAGATGAGTTAAGTTTACACAGTCGCTAATATCTAAACTTTCACAAGTCAGATTTTCTGGTAAATGGTAAAGTTGTGATGCTCCACTCAAGTCTAGATGGCCTAAAACACGAATTCCATCCCATGCGCGATGCTCAAGTATGAGTTTGCGTCCCAGTTGGGCTGATACAGGCTCATAATTTTCGTTTGGGCGTTGCTGAACTGATTTCTTCGGTAAACGCCCCTTCGACATCAAACTCAGCATTAATCTTCTACCTCTACGTAAGCATCAGGACGGTATTCACGCTGTCTCCAAACACGGTAAGAACCTTGGGGTATTTCAATGGCCCGATGCTCTTCATGAACTAAAGTCGCACCTGTTTGTTTTACTTCCAGAAAAAGCTCACTACCATGCACCCATAACTGAACAGCATGAGATGGCTGGATGCGATGGCTGTGTCCTGTAACTTCACCATGCGCCAGAACAGAACCTACACGCTTTTGGGCAAAATTAGGTATATTGGCAATACTTCTCAGCAAAACGTCGCCATGTCTGTAGAGAACATTAGCTGAATTAACTGGAGAGTTGTTACTGTTACTCAGCATATTTTTACTAGGATTGCATACTTAAAATTTCAACTTGGAAAAACTGATCTCAGATTATAGTACAAATATACTAAATAGTCAAATTGCTGTTGACGGTTAACCGTTAACAAACCTCATAATCGCATTGCTTGAGAGATATACAGCACTTTTACCAGCAGACAATCATTCTCAATCTAAAATCCAAAATCCAAAATGGGTATTACCTAGCCATAAGTTAAGGCCATGTCCTGATCTCCTGGTTAAGCAAACACTGACCTTTGTATATGCTCAAAACTTGGACTCTGGGATAGGGACAAAGTTTGGCTGATTTTATAAAGTAAACCCATATCTTGTAAATGCAAGATAACAGCTTTAGCAATGCGATTTCGAGAGCCTGTTAGAAGCACCTCTTAAAGCGGGAAATCCTGCGATCGCCAACAGTAATCTATTAATTCCTCAATATTGGTTCAATAGAAAAAGGTGAAAACACCAATGAAAATTGGCATTGTTGGCTCAGGAAATATGGGTAGAGGCTTAGGTAAGATTTGGGCGAAAGCCGGAAACCAAGTTATTTTTTCCTACTCCAGAGATGAGAATAAGCTACGTCAACTAGCTGCATCGGCAGGTGAAAATGCAAAAGTAGGAACTCCTGAAGAAGCAGTGTACCAAAGTGATGTAGTGATGCTGGCTGTCTGGGTACCTTCTTTAGAAGAAGTTATTCGTGCCACAGGTTCTCTTGATGACAAGATTATTATTACTTGCGTGAGCGGTTTGCAACCTGACTTCACCGGACAAACGATTGGTATAGCAACTGACTTAAAAATATCTGTCGCTGAGACAATTCAGCAGTTTGCACCAAAGGCAAAAGTTGTGGAGGCATTTAATATTACCTTTGCAGAAGTGATTGGTTCCGAGTCTCGACAGTTTGGTAGCGATCGCCCCAGTATTTTTTATTGTGGTGATGACGCAGAGTCCAAAAAGGTCGTTGCTGGGTTAATTGAGGAATGCGGGTATGAACCGGTAGACGCTGGAGAATTGGTAGTAGCCCGTTCTTTGGAGACTTTAGCAACGGCTTGGGTACAGTTTGCAGTAACAAGTAAATTGTTTCCGAATCTGGGACTTAAAGCATTGCGACGGTAAGTAGTCCCCCAAAAGACCAGAAGTAACTAATCAAGAACTAAAGTGTTGTTTCAATTTGAAATCAGAGGCTCAAAATGACTGAAGCCGAACAAAATATGGCGATCGCTTGCTTTACCCAACGTTAAGTCTGTTATCTCTTCATAATGGTGAATACTATGTCAAAAATAAAACTCAGTCGGATTTTACTCTCTGTAGTAATAGTCAATACAGCAGTAGTTTCTGTAGCTGTAGATTGGAACACCAGTCATATTTTTAACCCAACTTGGGTTCCTCATGCTCGGTTTCATGATGTGGTGATGTTGTGGCTACTTAGTAGTTTATCAGTGGTTGCCTTGTGGTTGCTTTGGCGGCGATCAGCAGAGCCACAAATCAGCACGACTGTGGCAACTTTAGTTCCGATGCTTTTCTGGTTACCATTTTTCTTTACAACTGTATTAGTTCCTGGTACTAGTTTAAATGCTTTACCTAATGAACCTCTACCCGTGATTGCTGGGATCACAATATATCCCAATGTTGTAATTGCTACTATCAACGAAGTCTTAGCGGCAATTGGTTATTGGCTTTACCACAGTCATCAACAGACTTATACAAAAGTTATATAGCTGGTTTATATGCTTCTATTGCGTCGCCAATGGATGTTTTACCTTTGGGCAATACTCTCAGGAACTTTTGTGCTGATAGCCAAACCTGCGATCGCTCATATTGGACATGGTGAGTTTTTTACCAAAACGCTGATTCATCAACAGTTAACTCCAAGTTTGGTGATTACCGGATTTGGCATTGCTTTTCTCTTTGGGGCTGGACACGCCCTTTCACCCGGACACGGCAAAACAATGGTGGCTGCTTATCTTGTAGGTTCCAAAGGAACGCCACAACAAGCAGTGTTATTAGGGCTAGTGACAACTATCACTCATACGCTGGGAGTTTTTATTCTAGGAATTGTGGCATTGGTGGCTTCAAAATACATTGTCCCCGCAACCCTGTATCCGATTCTCAGTTTAATTAGTGGTCTAACTGTATGTGGAGTTGGCTTTTGGTTGCTCGATCAACGTCTTTCCGCTCATGAACATACTCATAATCATGACCACGATCACAGTCATCATCATCACCATCACCCACCAAGTAAATCTGTTACGACCGAATCGCTCATTGCTTTGGGTATTGCAGGCGGGATTGTCCCTTGTCCATCGGCGTTAGTTTTGTTGTTAAGTGCGATCGCTTTGCATCAAGTTGCTTATGGTGTGGCGTTGATTAGTGCGTTTAGCTTGGGTTTAGCATCAGTGTTAGTTGCGATCGGGTTGGTTGTTGTGTATGCCCATAAATGGATAGACCGCTTGCCCAACAGTGCTAGATTTTTGCAGAATTTATCGATGGTTGGGGCTGTTGTTGTGATTGTCACAGGTGCAGCATTGGCAGCGATCGCGGTAATTTAAAGCATTAATTTACAGAATATTTCCAGCTATTTATCTACAACCTCATCAATCTCTCATGTGGATCAAAACTCTCGCCTACTTTGTTGGCACGATTTCTAGTCTTGCCATGACTATCCCTGCATTAGGAGCAGACCGGATTGAATTTAATTATCCGCCTTTTGGTGATTTTGATATTGCCACACAAGATTTAGAAGTGTTTATCAAAGAAGGCAAAATTACCAAAGACTTTGCATTTTATACCAATCGTGCCAAACCAGAACAATTAGCTCAAATGCGAGAGTTACTCAACACAAAATTCCAAATTTCTCCGACTGTTATCTCACAATTCACCTATTCTCCTATCGGCGAAAAAATGCTGCAACGTATGGGTGAATTATTGCAAACACAAAGTAGAATCAATGGTTTTTATGCACTGCGTTCTGCGTTAATATTATCTGCTGCCAGTCCAGAAGGCTTGAGTTTAATTAATATCCTCAAAAAATATTCTAGTCCCAGTATTCGCCTGAATTTATCAGAAACTATCCAGTTAATGGGACAGCTATCAGAACTACTACAAAAAAGAGATATAGTAGTTTCTCAAATTCAAAAACTAGCTAATCAAGAAACTGCTAATTTGCCGCCAATAGATTTTGCGCAAAAATTAGATATTCGGAAATCTGGTGAATTTAATTCGACAAAAATTACCTTAACCTTACACGATCGCTCTCGTGATGGACAGTCAAAAACTTTTATAGAACGGAAATATGCAGTTGATGTTTACTTACCCCAACCAAAATCAGCAACAACCTCAGAAGCTTACCCGGTAATTGTCATTTCTCATGGTTTAGCAGAAGACCGCCAGAGTTTTGTTTATATTGCTGAACATTTAGCATCATACGGCTTTGCTGTCGCTGCTCTTGACCATCCTGTAACTAACTCTAAACAATATCAACAATTTTTATCAGGAGTTGCTAGTCCTCCTCAACCCACAGAATTAATTGACCGTCCTTTAGATGTCAAATATCTTTTAGATGAACTCCAACGACTTTCCGAAACTGATTTGAGATTTAAAAATAAATTAAATTTGCAACAAGTCGGATTAATCGGACATTCACTTGGCGGTTATACAGCTTTAGCATTAGCAGGAGGAACTTTTGATTTTGCTAAAATTCGCCAAGAATGTAATCCCAACCGTTCTTTAAATATTTCTACATTTTTACAATGTCGTGCTAACGACCTCAAAGCTGACAACTATTCCATAAAAGACGATCGCATCAAAGCGATTATGGTCATGAATCCTTTAACCAGCGTTTTATTTGGAGAAAAAGGTGTCAGTACAATACCAATTCCTGTAATGATGGTGGCTGCAAGTCAGGACATATTTACTCCCGCAGTTCCCGAACAAATTCGACCTTTTTCTGGGCTACCCAGCAAAGATAAATACTTGGCACTTATTGAAAATGCTACTCATTTCTCTGTAGAATCAGACTTACCAAACAACGAAAGCGTCATTCCTGTACCACAAGGTCTGCTAGGGCCAGATAGAAAAAATGTCCATGCTTATATGAATAGTTTAGGAGTGGCTTTCTTCCAAACTTATCTACGCAATCAACAAGAATATAGACCTTATCTAACTGCTTCTTATGCTCAATCGATCAGTCAAGCGCCCTTAAATTTGAGTTTAGTCAGTTCTGGTAGTGGAGAAGCAATATCTCAACTATTAAATCAGGTTTATCAAAATACTATATACCTGAGCAATCAAAAACTAACAAGGAATAAATGATGAAGTTTGGCATTTTTGGCAGTGGTAACATGGGTCGCTTTAGTGAAAGTTTTCTGAAGATCATTGATTATTTTATGGCAAAATTCTGAGTGCTAAGTATGAAATCTGTATTGACAAAGCCTTGAGCAATCAATACTTTTTTCACGTATCTACTACAGCTATAATTATCGCTTCATTTTTTTGAATTCTGTAATGCTCAAACTTGTGTGGCTGCTAATTTTCAGCAGTATGTCGGTTATTGCTAGTCCAATGATTTCAACCGCCTTACCTTCAAAAGAAACCTCAGAAATTGATATTAATTTTGTCGAGCAAGTCCCTGCTGTCAGCCAATTCTCGGACGTGCAACCAACTGATTGGGCATTTCAAGCATTGCGATCGCTCATAGAAAAATACGGGATTATTCCGGGTTATTCTGATGGAACATATCGAGGCACTCAACCAATCAGCCGATATGAATTTGCCGCTGGGTTAAATGCAGTTTTAGAGCAAATTAATAGACTTGTGGTTGAGGGAAAAGTTAATACAATTTCTTCAGATGACTTAGCAGTATTACAACGACTGCAAGCCGAATTTGCCGCAGAGTTAACTACGTTACGAGAACAAGTTAATCAGTTAGAAACTCGCTATAGTTCACTAGAAGCAAATCAATTCTCGACAACGACGAAACTAGCAGGTCAAGTCATCTTTGCAGTGAATGCAGGTGGATTTGATCGCGATCGCATCATTGCTCCTAGAGGTGCAGAGATTAGCAAAAATGACCCAAGTGCAACTTTGATCTACAGAGTTACCTTCAACCTCAACACTAGTTTCACAGGCAAAGACTTACTGCAAGTGCGATTAGTTACAGGTAGCGACGGTGCAAATGATAATGCTGCTGGTTTTTTAGAACCTAATTTAGGCAGTACTCTAGAATTCTCCATTCCCGGTCGAGATAATCAATTGAGTGTTGCTCGTCTTTATTACACCTTTCCTGTGTTTGAGGATGTGAGTCTCACCCTCGGCCCATCAATTACAGCCGCCGATTTTGTAGACAAAAATCGTTATGCTAATGTCAGTTTTCTCGATTTTTCTACTCAAGCTTTAGTTAATAACTTTATCCTGTTTCCTAGAGGTAGAGGTGCTGGTGCGGCCATTGCTTGGAATCCTGGTAGAGGCACTTTTCATTTCCGAGGAGTATACATTGCTGGAGATGCCGAAAATGCTCTCCCAGAAAATGCCCAAGTGTTTGGAGGTGGTCAGCCTCAAGACATTCGACTATTTCCTGTGGGTGGTGGAGGCGCTGATGGCGGTTTATTTGGCGATCCTTACCAAGGAGTGATCGAATTAGAATATGCGCCGAGTAAAGCCTTTGCCCTACGTCTGCAATATGGCGGTGGTAGGGTTTTTGGTAGCGATTTTGATGTTTTGGGAGTCAATTTTGAACTAGCATTGAGCGATCGCTTGGGTGTATTTGGACGATATGGCTATGGTTCCTACCCCAACACGACGGTAGGAGATATCAACCCTAACTACTGGATGGCAGGATTGGCATTTCCCAATTTATTTGTTGAACGGGCGATCGCTGGAATTGCCATTGGTCAGCCATTCATTGAAAATGCAGTCGGAAATGCCACTCAGACTAATTTTGAAGCTTTTTATAATTTTCCTCTCAATGACCAAATCCGCATCACGCCGTTAATCCAAGTGATTCACAACCCTGGTAATCAAGATGCCAACGGCACAATCATCACTGGCACAGTGCGAACTGTTTTTTCCTTTTAAAAATACCTATGGAAGAGTTAATGCATCAAACTCAACGACCGATTAATTTAGCGCCTGGAGTTATTGCGATCGCGCGTCGAGTCAAACCAGGATTTGAAGCTGCATTTGAAGAAGCTACACGCGGAGTAACTCTGGCAGCTAGTACCTTCCCCGGTTACTTGGGGAGTGATGTACTATATCCCGCTACTAAACAAGGTGAGTGGCAGCTGATTCTGCGGTTTGACACCCCTGAACACTTACGAAACTGGGAAGAATCTCCTATATGTCAAGGTTGGATTGCGCGAGCAGATGCCCTAACAATAGATAAACCCAGAGTTATACGTGTTAACTGTCTGGAAGCATGGTTTGCCTTACCAGAAATACCTCATGCAGCACCGCCACCCAAATGGAAAACTGCAATTGTCAGTGCATTCGGTCTTTATCCAATGATTTCTTTGATGCCCAACCTGCTCAGACCGATTACCAGTGGGCTACCTGTTTGGTTAGCTAACTTGGTGAGTATTAGCATTATGATGCCGTTAATGACTTGGGTGATCATGCCCCAAGTAACACGCCTGTTTAAAGGATGGCTTTATCCATCCAAGTAAGATTCACTCTCACTAATAATTACTATGAGTCAACTAATCACTACAGATTTATTTTCTCCCGTCCAACTTGGCCCTTACACACTACCAAACCGAATTGTCATGGCACCGATGACACGTAATCGAGCTGGTGAGAGAAATGTCCCCACGCCGCTGAATGCTACTTATTACGCTCAACGGGCTACGGCTGGATTGATTGTCACTGAAGGGTCGCAAATATCACCGCAAGGTTTCGGCTATCCAGCAACACCAGGAATTCATTCATTAGAGCAGATTGCAGGCTGGCAAAAAGTGACAGAAGCAGTGCATAGTGCAGGTGGACGCATCTTTTTGCAACTATGGCATTGTGGGCGCATTTCTCACCCATCTTTGCAAAGAGGTGGAGTATTACCTGTGGCTCCTTCAGCGATCACACCTGCTGGTAATGCGATGACTTACACAGGTGATCAACCATTTGTTACACCTCGCGCTTTAGAACTAGACGAAATTCCTGGTGTAATTGACCAGTTTCGTCAAGGCTCTAAAAATGCAATGGCGGCTGGATTTGATGGTGTGGAAATTCACGGCGCATTCGGATATCTCTTGGATCAGTTTCTCCAAGATGGTACTAATCAACGTAGCGATCGCTATGGTGGTTCCATTGAAAATCGGGCGCGATTTTTGTTGGAAGTTACAGAAGCTGTCTGTGAAGTTTGGGGGGCAAATCGTGTCGGTATTAAGCTGTCCCCCAGCAACACATTTAACGATATTCATGACTCTGATCCTAAAGCAACCTTTAGCTATGCGATCGCTGCACTCAACTCTTTTGGTTTGGGGTATCTTCACTTAATGGAACCAACACCAGCAGATATTCGACATGGTGGTAAGCCAATTCCTGTATCTGAGTTCCGTCCTCTGTATTCGGGAACATTAATTGCTAATGGCGGTTACGACAAAGAAAAGGGCAATGCTGCGATCGCTAATAATATTGCTGACTTAATTTCTTTTGGCACACCATTTCTTGCCAATCCTGATTTACCAGAACGTCTGCGGTTAAATGCAGCACTAAATCAAGCTGATCGCAACACCTTCTATGGTGGTGATGAGAAAGGTTATATAGACTATCCATTTCTGCATTCAACAACCGTGATTCAGTAATTTTATTCCTAGAAAGCTTGAGTGAGTCAACTTTCTTCGTGAGAGGGAACAAGGAATCCCCAAAATTGGTTGCTTTGCCTTCGACTCACTCGCTTTCATCCCCATAAAATTGCCCACATGACTAACTATGCGGGATGATTTTAATAGAGTTATGGAATGAACAATGAATAACGACGTTGTGATTTTTCTCATCAGTGCTGGTTTGCTCGTTATTTATCTCGTGTTCTCGGCATTGACTGAGATGGGAACAAAGCTACCTTGGAAAAAGTAGAAAATGGCAGAGTGCGATCGCTTGATTTTCTGGAATACTTCTAGGAAATTACGTCCTCAACCTTGAAAGTTTGTCCGGCTACCGTTACTTGATCATTTGATTCTAATTTCCGACCTCGCCGGGTTTCAACTGTGCCATTGACTTTAACATCACCATTAATAATCATTAGTTTGGCTTGTCCTCCAGTTGCAGCTATACCTAGCAACTTTAAAAACTGGTCGAGTTTAATCATGTAGTCACTTGTCGAATGTAATTCACACTGCACATCATATCGTGTCAGATCAAAGACTTGTCATGAAGACCAAAGGGGAGAGGATTTTGCAGTTTCTCCACAAATATTGCTTGATTACAAAACTGAGGTTTATTTAATGAAGTGGGTAAACTGAGCAAATAGCAAACGGAGATAAATCCATGCTCATGTTACTCTTTAACGTTGGTAATGAGCGGTATGCGATCGCCTCTCATGAGGTTGTCGAAGTTATACCGCTTGTCTTGCTGAAAACTTTGCCACACAAACCAGAACACATCGCTGGTGTATTTAACTATCGTGGACGCATTGTACCAGTTATCGATTTATGCCAATTGATGCGAGGTAAACCTTGTGCCGATAACTTGAGTACTCGGATTGTACTAGTTAATTATTGTGGTCATCATCATACCAAGCATATTTTAGGCTTGATGGCAGAACAGGTTGTTGAAACATTGCACAAGTCTGAAAACGAGTTTGTTGATTCTAATATTCAGATAGATGCAGCGCCATATTTGGGCAAAATGATTTTAGATGACCAGGGTATGATTCAGTGCATCCGTATTGAATACTTGTTATCTGAGGCAGAGCAAGTTAACCTCTTGCCAAGAAATCTTTTAAACACAACAGTAGTTTAGATTGGTCTGAAGACCACACAAATGGCACAATCTGTCATCGAAGCTTTACTGAGAAGCAAAATTGGTTTAGATGCTAATTCTATTGGTTCTGGTGCGATCGCTAGTGCTATTTATCAACGAATGGCCGATTGTGGAATAACTCAGATGTCCAGCTATTTAGGACATTTGCAGGATTCTCCCCAAGAATGGGAAGCACTAATTGATAGCGTGATTGTTCCAGAAACTTGGTTTTTTCGTGAACCGGAATCCTTTGCATTTCTTCAACGTTATGTATTATCGGAATGGTTGCCCAAAAAACCGCAACGCGTACTGCGGGTGTTGAGTGTACCATGCGCCACAGGTGAAGAACCATATTCAATTGCGATCGCCCTTTTAGAAGCAGGATTAACATCTGCTCAATTTCACATTGATGCTGTTGATATTAGCAAACAATGCTTGTTGAAAGCCCGACGAGCAACCTACGATAATTACTCATTTCGCGGTAATGATCTTTCCTTTCAAAAACGCTATTTTCAATTAACAAAGTCAGGATATCGCCTGCACGAAAACGTCAGCGGCATAGTGAATTTTATCAACGCTAATTTAGCTGCTTCTGACTTTTTAATTAATACACAGACTTATAATATAGTTTTTTGTCGCAACTTATTAATTTACTTTGATAGTGTTACTAAAACACAAACTATTTGTATCCTCAAAAGGTTGCTTGCCGAAGAAGGTTTATTATTTGTCGCCCATGCTGAAGCTGCCTTACTCATGAAAACTCAGTTTGTTTCTGTAGGTAAATCTTCAGCAGTTTTTTATCAAAAATTGAGTACACATCAAAAGTTTGTTAAGAAAACTCCGATTATTTCTAATAACCATAAGCCAACAATAGATTCTCCATTACTAATACAAAACCACAACAAATTTCCTTCCTCTACTCAGCACTCAGCACTCAGCACTCAGCACTCAACCCTCAGCACTCAGCACTCAGCACTCAACCCTCAGCACTCAGCACTCAGCACTCAGCACTCAGCACTCAACCCTCAGCACTCAGCACTCAGCACTCAGCACTCAGCACTCAACCCTCAGCACTCAGCACTCAGCACTCAGCACTTCTTAGAGTTAGCTAAAACTGCTGCCGATCAAGGTCGCTTGGATGAAGCAGCACAACTATGCAACAACTACCTCAACCATAATCAGATGAATGCTGAGGCTTATGTTCTCCTTGGTGAAGTGCAGCAAGCAATGTCACAAAATGAGCAGGCGGCACAATCGTTTCGTAAAGCAATTTATCTACAACCTAATCATGAAGAAGCATTGACCCATCTAGCATTACTCAAAGAACAGCAGGGAGATAAGGTTAGCGCTAGTCTGCTTTGGCAACGTATCTACAGATTACAATGCCAGAAACATGATGGTATGGATTTGGATTGAAGATGATTAAAACTAATTATATTTGCATATTCTATTTATATTTTTGCTAGGATTTAATAATTTTTTACTTTTTTTTGATTAGCTTCATAAACCTTTTTAAAATTTAAATCTACTAATTGTTAATTTGGTTTCTGATTTGGGAATTTTAGGGACTGAAGGCTTTTTCGCTTTCAATAGTAGTCCAATACATTATATCTAATACCAATTTTGAATTTTTGATTTTAAATTCAAAGTTTTTTGTCATTGGCTATTTCTAGACTAATTTAATATTAAATTAAAGAATTTGCTATCGTGACAATTATTTATAGAGTATGTTAGGCTTATTTATTTCAAAATATTAGATAGGATATCTATGCTTACTAATTGGAAACTTAAAGATAGAACTTTACTAGGATTTTCTATTCCTACAATTTTAATTTTTGTTTTTAGTGTCATAGTTTATGCCACGACAAATCAGATAGCAAGAACCTATAGACAAGTAGAAATTTCACACGAAGCAATCGTTGGAACTGATGATATGGCTTTGGGTATAGCCAATATGGATCGGACAATTCGCCGATACTTATTTGATACAAAAAGGCATCAGGATGCTCTAGCAAGATACACAAATTATAAAAAAAATTTTCAGGATGGTTTAAATCGTGTATCCAATGTTGTAGAAGATTCATCACAGAAACAAAAATTACAACAAATGCAGAATATGTTTGAAGATTTTGATGCTTTTGTTAAAGATGTTATTACAACATCAAATATCGATAAAAATCAAGTTTTTATTGATAAATACATGGGGCGTTCTAGAGAAATAAATGATAATTTTAATCAACTAAATGAGGAATATAATAATCGAGAACAAGAAATCATGCGACAAAGTATTGAAGGTACAAAAGCGATGCTCAACTTTATGAGCATATTAGCGGTGGTGGTGACACTTTCAACTGTGGCGATCGCAGCTTTTGTCACTTCTTTAATTTCTAAATCTTTAGGTAGCAGAGTTTCTACTGTTGTAACGGTAGCAGATAAGATTTCTGCTGGTGATTTAACTTCATATTTGGTTGAGAGTGAATTAAATAGTAAAGATGAAATTGGGCAACTTTTGGAATCTTTTAAAACTATGACCCAAAAGCTGAGTACCTTGATTCGTCAAGTCCAAGGATCAGGTATTCAAGTTACAACCTCAGCTACTCAAGTAGGCGCTTCCGGTAAACAATTGGAAGCAACACTCGCAGAACAAGTGGCTTCGACCAACGAAGTAACAGCAACAGCCAAAGAAATAGCAGCCACTTCCAGAGAACTAGTCAATACAATGGAACAAGTGGTCACAATGTCGCAAGCCACAACCACCGCAGCCAATATCAGCCAAAAAGATTTGCTGCGGATGGAAACAAGTATGCGACAGTTAGCAGAAGCTACCAATAGCATCTCTGCCAGATTGGGAATTATCAGCGAAAAAGCCAACAATATCAATAATATTGTCCTAACAATTACCAAAGTAGCCGACCAAACTAATTTGCTGTCGTTAAATGCAGCCATCGAAGCCGAGAAAGCCGGGGAATATGGCTTAGGTTTTGCCGTAGTCGCCAGAGAAATTCGCAGATTAGCAGACCAAACCGCAGTCGCCACCCTGGATATTGAACAGATGGTCAAACAAATGCAATCTTCGGTATCTACAGGCGTGATGGAGATGGACAAATTTGCAGCCGAAGTTGGGCGGAGTGTGGCAGATGTCAGCAATATCAGTAACCAAATTGGGCAGATTATTCAACAAGTGCAGGATTTAAACCCACGTTTTGAATCGGTGAATAAGGGAATGGAAATTCAGTCAATGGGAGCGCAACAAATTAGTGATGCGATGACCCAGTTGAGTAGTACTTCAGTACAAACTGCTGATTCACTGCGGGAAATCAATAATGCCATTTCCCAACTTAATCATGTCGCCCGTTCCTTGCGTCAGGAAGTTTCTGTCTTCAAAGTTAACAACACTATTGTTGAACCTACCCCATCGTAATTGGCAAATAATCATCCTTAACTACGGATGCCAATTTTCTTCTGTAGATGTTATTAGTTATTTTTCTACCAGCAAATTTTAACACTAAAATCATATGCGAAAAGGTATCAAGATTAATCAATTTGTTATCTGTGGATGTGCAATTATCATTGTATTGACAGGTATTACCAGCTATATTTCTAACTCAACTAATAATTCTCTTATAGAGTCTAACATCTGGGTTAATCATGCTTATGCAGTCAAAGCAGATTTAAAAGAAATTGAAAAAAATCTAGTTGATGCTGAAAATAGCCAACGTGGATTCATCCTGACAAAGGAAGAAAGATATTTAGAACCATTTAATTCAGCTAAAACAGGAATAAAAAACATATTTTCAGAGACAAGAAATAACATGATTAATGCAGAACAAATTAAAAGACTTGGTGTAATTGAACAATTAAGCCAAGCCAAAATGGAAGAATTAGAAGCAACTATCAACATGAAGAGAGTTGGTAAAGACAAAGAATTATTAGCTTTGATTCTTTCAGACAAAGGTAAAAAAGTTATGGATGAAATTAGGGCAAAAATGAATGAAATTTTGGAGGTGGAAGACAAAATTTTAGAAGAACGACAAAAGCAAGCTGATCAAATTCAAAACTTTGCTGTCATTGTGAGTTGGGGAAATTTCTTTTGTATTGTGATTGTGACAATTGCCGTTGCTTTAGGAATAATTCTGATTCCTAGTCGGGCGTTAGCTCGTGCTTTGCAGACTGCATTTAATTTAGCCGACAAAGTTTCTGCGGGGGATTTGACAAATGATGTGGAAATCACGGCTAATGACGAGATTGGTAAATTAATGGCTGCACTCAAAACGATGACGCAGAAATTGAGTACCTTGATTCGTCAAGTCCAAGGATCAGGTATTCAAGTCACAACTTCAGCCACACAGATAGCAGCTTCCGGTAAACAATTAGAAGCAACACTCGCAGAACAAGTGGCTTCGACCAACGAAGTAACAGCAACAGCCAAAGAAATAGCAGCCACTTCCAGAGAACTAGTCAATACAATGGAACAAGTGGTCACAATGTCGCAAGCCACAACCACCGCAGCCAATATCAGCCAAAAAGATTTGCGGCGGATGGAAACAAGTATGCGGCAGTTAGCAGAAGCCACAAATAGTATTGCAACCAGATTGGGAATTATCAGCGAAAAAGCCAACAATATCAATAATATTGTTCTAACAATTACCAAAGTAGCCGACCAAACTAATTTGCTGTCGTTAAATGCAGCCATCGAAGCCGAGAAAGCCGGGGAATATGGCTTAGGTTTTGCCGTAGTCGCCAGAGAAATTCGCAGATTAGCAGACCAAACCGCAGTCGCCACCCTGGATATTGAACAGATGGTCAAACAAATGCAATCTTCGGTATCTACAGGCGTGATGGAGATGGACAAATTTGCAGCCGAAGTTGGGCGGAGTGTGGCAGATGTCAGCAATATCAGTAACCAAATTGGGCAGATTATTCAACAAGTGCAGGATTTAAATCCTCATTTTGAATCGGTGAATAAGGGGATGGAAATTCAGTCAATGGGAGCGCAACAAATTAGTGATGCGATGACCCAGTTGAGTAGTACTTCAGTACAAACTGCTGATTCACTGCGGGAAATCAATAATGCCATTTCCCAACTTAATCATGTCTCTCGTGGTTTACGTCAAGAAGTTTCGATTTTCAAAGTCAAGAACGATGATATTTCATCCTTAACCCCAGTAGATGTAGCTACTTAGTGAAGAGCCAGAGGGGCAGGGAGAAGAGAGTAGGGGGAGAAAATATTCCTTAATACCCGCTACCCTATTGACTCTTGACTAATGACTATGGACTATGGACTATTGATTCTTGACTAATGACTAAATCTCAAGTTGAACGTTGTTGGAATGAAATTGGTACAGAAGGCGATCGCTCTTGTGGGCAATTATCTAAGTATGCTCACTGTCGCAATTGCCCAGTTTATTCGGCGGCTGGTCGCTACTTACTAGAACGCACCACACCAGAACAATATCGCTATGAGTGGACGCAATTACTCGCTCAATCTCAAGGCGAGAAAAATCCACAAATGCCTACCTACGCTGTACGTACAACGGACACTCTGACAGTGGTGATTTTTCGTTTACAACGGGAATGGCTGGCGCTACCGGCGCAAGTCTTCAAAGAAACGACTTCTAAGAGCGTAATTCATACCTTACCCCACCGTAATAACCAAGTCTTACGGGGATTAATCAATATTCGCGGTGAATTGCTGTTGTGTGTTTCTCTTAGTCACTTGTTGAATATTGAATCTAGTGATCACCCTTTACAAGTGGTGAGTCCAGTGGTGCATTCGCGTATGGTGGTAATTGAAAAAACTGGTAACGCTTGGGTGTTTCCTGTAGATGAACTTTACGGTTTATACAGATTTCATCGTCGGGAATTGCGCGATACTTCTAGGAACATGACTCAAGCAATCCAAACTTATACTAAAGGTTTATTTTCCTGGCAACCTGCGAATTTGCAGACATCGCAACAGGAAGTGCGATCGCAGACTGTTAGCTATTTAGATGATGAACTATTATTTACCACTTTGGCGAGGAAGGCACAGTAATCATGGAAAACTCCGATCTTAGCCAGTTTTCTTTGTTGGATTTATTCAACATGGAAGTTAAAACTCAGGTTGTAGTGCTGAACAACTGTTTGTTAGCGCTGGAAACAAATCCTGATCCCAAATCAGAATTAGCAGCTTTAATGCGGGCTGCCCATTGTATTAAAGGTGCAGCGAGAATTGTCCACATTGAGCCAGCTGTCACCTTAGCCCATGTAATGGAAGATTGTTTTAGTGCGGCGCAAGCGGGAATCGTCAATTTAACTGCTGATTGCGTTGATGTGTTGTTGCAAGCAGTAGATATGCTGCAATACATAGCCGACAACCCGAATTTAGAACAAGAAAACCTTCAATCGCTAGTGAATGCGATCGCAAGTATTTCCACTTCTGTAACTACCTCAACAATTGTTCCAGAATTAAAGGCAACCAGGAACGAGCCACAGGGAACAGTAACTAAATTGAAAGGGGATTTAGACTTTTCCCAATCCAATTTTCCTGTAAATATCTTGCCGCCAACACCGCAGATAGAATCTCCGCCACCGGAAATCACCATAGTCTCGCCATCCCCAGTGGAAGAATTAGTAACTACCCAAAACCGGACAGTGCGAGTGAGTACAGATAATCTCAATCGCCTGATGAGTTTAGCAGGAGAAACGATAGTTGCAACCAAATGGTTAGAACCATTTACGGACTCTTTTTTAAAAATCAGAGCGAATCAAGTAGAGTTATCTAATTTAGTGGCTAAGTTACAAGAATTATTGAGCGATCGCCCACTTGATAAACATATTAAAGAACATTTAACTGCCGTACATCAAAAAACTAGTGAATGTAGTCAATTAATTAGCGATCGCCAAAACGAATTAGAATCATTTTCCCAGCGTTCGGGAAATCTTGCCCATCGCCTCTACCGGGAAGTCATCGCCACCCGTATGTGTTCCTTTGCCGAGGGCGGACAAGGATTTCCTCGCATGGTACGCGACCTCGCCCGACATTTAGGTAAGCGCGTGAAGTTGGAAATTAAAGGCAGATATACTCTCGTAGACCGGGATATTCTTGACCGCTTAGAAGCACCCTTAACGCAAATTCTGCGAAATGCCATTGATCATGGTATAGAATCTCCCCAAGAACGACTCGCCGCAGGTAAACCAGAAGAAGGAATTATTGAAATTGAAGTTGTTCATCGCGCTGGGATGTTATTTATCACCATCTCTGATGATGGGCGGGGAATTGATATCGAGTTTTTGCGTCAAGAAGTCGTCAGAAAACAAATGACGAACGCAGAAATGGCAGCCCAGTTGACCGAGGCTGAGTTAATGGAGTTTTTATTATTACCAGGATTCTCCACTACCCAGACGGTGACGGAAATTTCTGGTCGGGGTGTGGGGCTAGATATTGTCCATAGCACAGTGCGGGAAGTTGGCGGCACACTGCGGGCAGTTTCTCACCCAGGTAAAGGTATGAGTTTTTACTTACAGTTACCCCTGACCTTATCGGTAGTTCGCACCTTATTAGTTGAGATTGCAGATGAACCTTACGCCTTTGGGTTGACAAGAATTGATCAAGTGCTGATTTTATGCAAATCAGAGATTGCTGTTTCTGAAAATCGCCCGTTTTTCTTGCTGGAAAATCAACCTGTGGAGTTAATATCGGCGCGTCAAGTTTTAGAGTTACCTTCACCGACGGTAAATCCAGACTTATTACCTGTGGTTGTGATTAGCGATCGCCTCAATCATTATGGATTAGTTGTTGACCGATTTATCGGCGAACACAGTTTAGTTATCCGTCCTTTAGATTCCCGTCTTGGTAAAGTCCCCAACATTAGCGCCGCCGCCTTGATGGATGATGGTTCCCCTGTGTTAATTGTCGATGTCGAAGATTTAGTACGTTCTATTGCCAAAGTTTTTTCCAGTGGACAACTTAGCCAAGTGAATCAGTCAACGCGTCAGGTACTCACCAAAACTTACAAACGTGTGTTAGTTGTTGATGATTCCATTACAGTCCGCGAAATGGAACGCAAACTTTTAGAAAATAACAGTTACAAAGTTGATGTCGCAGTCAATGGAATTGATGGTTGGAATGCAGTCCGCAGCAGTGATTATGACTTGGTAATTACAGATATTGATATGCCAAGAATGAATGGTTTTGAACTCACCAGCCAAATCAAAGGTCATGCCAAGTTGAAGCAAATACCTGTAATTATCGTTTCTTACAAAGACCGGGAAGAAGACCGAATTCAAGGGTTAGAAGCAGGCGCAGATTACTATCTCACCAAAAGCAGCTTTCATGATGATACTTTGTTAAAGGCAGTAATTGACTTAATTGGCGAAGGGTAATAGAACTTTTTTGCCTCACACATTCGCCGCTAGGCGTTCCGCTTGCGGTAGAGGCTAAGACGCAAAGAAAACGATGTTAGGACAAATATTCTATGAAAAAGTCTTTCCTCTCCACCCTACTCCCCACTTCCTACTCCCTACTCCCCACTTTATGAGAATTGCCATTGTCAACGATATGCGGATAGCGGTCGAGGCACTGCGACGAATTTTAGCCACAATCCCAGAGTATGATTTGGCTTGGGTTGCCTACGATGGTGAAGAAGCTGTTAGCAAATGTGCAGTGGATACCCCTGACTTAATATTGATGGATGTCTTGATGCCGTGCATGGATGGAGTAGAAGCCACACGACAAATTATGAATCAATCGCCTTGTGCAATTATGATGGTAACTGCTAGTGTTAATCGGTACGCTGGCAATGTTTTAGAAGCCATGACTTATGGTGCTTTAGATGCTATCAATACACCTGCTGAGGGTAGTGCAGGTTTATTAAAGAAAATCGGTACGATCGCTAAATTAATTGGTAAATCTTCTCAGGGCAGAACAAACAAAAAATCCCGAATTTTCCCAAAATCATTACCACCACTAATTGCCATTGGCGCTTCCACTGGTGGCCCCCAAGCCTTGGTCAAAATTCTCTCTCAATTTCCCCAAGATTTTTATGGGGCTATAGTGATTGTGCAACATTTAGATGCTCAATTTGCTCCCGGTTTTGCGGCTTGGTTGAATGAACAAATTCCTTTATCTGTGGAAATAGCAACTAAAGGTTCGACACCGCAACCAAGAAAAATTCTTTTAGCTGGTACAAATCATCATCTTGTCATGAATTCTGACCTGAGTTTTGACTATGATGAACAACCATCAACTTGTGCTTATCGTCCATCGATTGATGTGTTATTCAGGAGTTTGGCAAATCATTGGACTGGAGAAGGAATTGGGGTTTTACTGACAGGGATGGGAAGAGATGGCGCTCAAGGTTTAAAACTCTTACGAGAAGCAGGTTGGCACACCATTGCCCAAAACCATGAAACTTGCGCTGTGTATGGTATGCCAAAAGCTGCGATCGAATTGAAAGCCGCCGTAGAAGTTTTAGGAGTTGATGCGATCGCTTCTGTTTGTACCAAGATATTACGGATATCAGCAAATCGGCCTATATAAAATAATTTTCAATGCCGTAAAATTACTGGTTTTTTTATTATTAATCAAATAGATATAGCTTAGGTCTTTATTTAAAAATATTCCGTTTCATCGAAGTGCTTAATCTTATTTAATTACGATATGTAAAAATATTTATTTTTCTAGGTGTTAGGTTATAATCGACCTAATAAACTGACTTATATATAAATATTATAGTTTAAAAAATTAGTATTAACTACATGAATAAACCAGTCACACCTATTTCTCAAACCCAAGCAACAAATATGTTATTACCTAATTTGAGTATGCCATTAGCATCATCAAACTCTATAAAAGCAGTAAAAATACACACAGGGACTGTCAAGGTTTTGCTAATTGATGATCAAATAATAATTGGTGAAGCAATTAGTAGAATCATTGCTAATGAACCAGATATTACCTTTAATTATACAAGCAATTCAACCGAGGCAATTCAACAAGCGATCGCCATTGAGCCAACAGTGATTTTGTTAGATTTAATCATGCCAGATATGGACGGCTTAATGCTGCTGCGTTGGTTTCGTTCTCATCCCTCAACTCGTGAAATTCCCATCGTCATGTTATCGAGTAAAGAAGAACCAAAACTAAAAGCAGAAGCTTTTGCTGAGGGAGCAAACGACTACTTAATTAAATTACCAGATGCTGTTGAGTTAATCGCCCGTATTCGTTATCATTCCAAGGCTTACAATAATCTCAAGGCACTTTCTACTGCAACTGCAACTGCTAAACTACAAGCACAGGAACTAGAACATACTGTACGCAAATTGCAAACAACTCAAGTGCAATTAATTCAAACCGAAAAAATGTCTAGTTTGGGTAGAATGGTTGCAGGATTAGCCCATGAAATCAATAATCCCATTAATTTTATTCATGGTAATTTTATTCCTCTCCATGAACACATTCACACTCTTTTAAGTTTGATAGAATTCTACCAAAAACAGTATCCTGAAGCTCAAAAACTGATTCAAGATGAAATTGGTGATGTTGACCTGAATTTTATTATCGATGATTTTCAAAAAATTCTGCTATCTATGAGATTAGGTACTGACAGAATTAAGGAAATTGTCCATTCTTTAAAAAGCTTTTCTCGCCTTGACCAATCTGATAAAAAATCTGTAGATATTCATGAGGGAATTGAAAGTACGCTATTCCTACTCAATCATCGCTTGAAGCAAAAAATAGAAGTAATTAAAGAATATGCTAGTCTCCCACTAGTAGAATGTTATCCAGCACAATTAAACCAAGTATTTATCAATATTATTAATAATGCAATAGACAGTTTATTAGATAACTCAAATTTTCAAAATCAAAAACAAATTATTATTAAAACTGAACTAACTGATGTAGAAACTATCAAAATTAAAATTATAGATAATGGTGCGGGAATTGACCCAGCAATTCAAAATAAAATATTCGACCCTTTTTTTACCACTAAACCTGTTAATAAAGGTACAGGTTTAGGTTTAGCAACTAGCTATCAAATTATTGAAAAACATCATGGTAGTCTTTGCATAAATTCTGAACCTGGTAATGGTGCAGAATTTATCATCGAAATTCCAGTCAGATTTTGTTGAAGGTTGTTTGTTGACGTTAAACAGTCAACAAATTTTGGATGTTCGATTTTAGTTTGACCCCTCAGATTTATCTGTAGGTTTTTCTCATTAAAGTACTAGTCAATAAACAACAATCACCAATCAAACAAATTTAAGTAATTGCACTGAAGCTGTCTGTATAATGCAATGTTCAAATAAGAAGATTAGATAGAATAATTCCGGATAAATATCCTAAATCAAGCAATTATGCGGAAATTTTCGCCTAATTGCAGATTTGGCGTGCCATGAATACTGAGATATCTATAAGGAGGATGTTATGCGTATTAAATATATATTCACAACCTTGATTTTGCTGGTGGGTTTTACATTGCTAAGTGTATTCGCTCAAGTAGGAATCAATGTTGTTTTCCAAGATAAAAACCAAGCGATCGCGATCGCCTTAAGCCAGTCAAGCAAAGTTGACCTTGACTTAAGTAAGAGTAAAGAAATCGGTTTCGTTTACGAAGCTTTTTTGAGTCCTCATCAAGAACCAGGAGAAGAGGAGAATACGCCAAAACTCGTCCCGCCATCTTTGCGATCTACAGCACCTTCTGTACCCAGAAATCAGCGTAAATCACGCGGACATGGAGTGGTGCGATTCACAAAAGACCTGAGTAAAGCATTTGTTGATGTTCAGGTGGAAGGCGTAAATCCTCAAGATATAGTCATGTTTCATATCCATTGCGGTAAACCAGATGTGCTTGGCCCTATCCAAGTTGACTTTGCCCTTGCTGGCGACATTCAAAAAAACTTTGCTGACGGTATTTTTTCCGCAGAAATCACAGATGAAAATATCGAAAAGACTGCTGATTCAGCCAATGACCTTTTAGGGGCTTACACCTTGGGATGTCCAATTGAGTCAGGGAAACCAGGAAAAGTCAGAACAATTGCCGGAATGCAGCATTATGCCGGACGTAGTGAACTTTATTTTAATTTGCATACAAAAGGCCAGACCTTTTACGGAGATATTCGGGGTCAATTACATCCGGTAGAAAATTAAGTTCCTTACGAGACAAAATTGGGCATCTCAGCCACAGGTGAAATCAGCCTTGTTAACTTTCCAAAATGAACTCAAAGGTATTGAGGAAGAAATTAATCAACGAAATCGTCTGAATACTTCCAGAATCATCCCTGACAAATTCTTACTACCTGCTCAAATTCCACAAAGTATCAATATCTACAGCAGGGAACAGGGAACAGGGAACGCTTAACAGCTTTGAAAGCCTCGTAGTATATAGCTTTATTCTTCAAATTTGTACCTCATTCACTTGCAATCTGCTGTAATTTGTCTGTGTTGTAATTGTTTAAAACAAAATGGGTATGGACTAAATACATACCCATTTTGCTATTTTGACGCAAATTCAGAATTCATAATTTATTTGTCAAAATAAATTATGAGAAAATATTGCTTTCAAGCAATATTTAGTAGAGAGTTACTCCTCGATTTAAAGCATCTATAAAACTTGCATAGTCATACTCTACTTGAGTTGCATAGTCTAAAGCAAAGTTAACAATTTCGTTTTTAAATGCAGCCTTGTTACCGCTTACAATATCTGTTACTTCTTTATCTACGCTATAGGAAACGATCGCATCATTGTAATCCTTGTCAGAAATAGCATGGTTTTTAGCTACAACTTTGCCTGCATATCCCATCGCATCCATGAATTTTGTTTTGGTTGTTAGCAATGTATAGTCAAAGTCTTCTTGGTAAGGCGATTTTTCATGCAACATAAAGAAGATATTATTTACTGTAGTGTAGCCAACTAAAGGATCAGTATTGGCAAGCATGGCCTTCGTGGCGATTGTGACTCTTGCGCCTTCATTGTTCCCATATACAGAACTTGGTAACAAACCGGGAACAGCAATTGCTACAGTGCTGCTAGTTTCTTGCTTCATTTCTAAAATGCGATCGTCGTCGGTTGCAGAACTGGGGCCTTCTATGAGCAAGTAATATCGATATCTGCCGAGACTACCAGTTCCTGAACCTAATTTCAAACGAATATCTTTGAGATTGTAATAACTATTGCTGTAGCGCTTACTGCTAGGAATTGAAGCTATATAACTACTCATTGCAGTACTAATACTCGAATAGGTACTGCTAGATAAGGGTTGAAGTTCAGCGGTTGTTTGAAAAATGCGATCGCCATTGCTATTGAGTTGCGTATACTTGCTCAATAAGCTGGAACGACTTTTACTAGCAGCTTGTTGAATTAAATCATTAACAACACCGTTTGTATTACTGGATTCTAAACGATAAGATAATTCATCATTAGTTCCCTTAAAGTCGCTCATTTTGTTGAGGTAAGTATCCAGAAAATTCCGCACCACATCTTGAGCATCATTAGAGCTAAGGCCATTTTCTTTAGCTGCTAAAAAAATTGAAACCGCCATCCGTCGTAAGTCCCAAACATAGGGGCCAAGATAGCCTTCATCAAAATCAGTGGTATCAAACACGTTGTTACCATTGCTATCCCGCATTCCCCCAAGATTCTGCATGTGCATATCACCTTCTAACCAAATAGCTGAGGTTGCAGAATTAACAAATGCTGAACTTGGTAATGTCTGCATATCACGATAAAAGATGTGAGCAGTCCCTCGATAAAAGGCGAAAGGACTAGCCGCCATCTTTTGCATTTTTGTTGCTAGTTCTTGAGGTAATTGAGAAGCAAATTGATGATTGTATTGGTAGATTTCATTTTCTACCCAACTTTGACGAGGAGTTGCAGCTTGAGCGGTAGATGCAACCCCGAAAGTTACAATTGCCAAGCTGAAAATTACACTTATTAGTTTTAACATAAAATCGGACTAAGCCTGTCAATTGATTTACATTTGTTAGATTACCCCAGAGTTAAAAAAATATCCAATAACCAGTTCTTAACCTATTTTCTTAATTGCGTGTATTTTGTGTTATTTTTAATTTTTACTTTTCCAAAATATATGGATTTACTGGAGCTAATTTTAGTGCTAGGTACAGTAATTGGAATTGTGGACGGACAGACGATTCAAGTGAAAGATAATGCAGGGCAAACAATTACAGTCAAGTTAGCGTGTATTAATGTACCAAAGGCAAATACCCAGGTAGATCTACCAGCAATACAAAAGCTAAAACAGCTACTTCCACCTCGAAATCCTGTCGTTATTAGAATTACAGAACAACTTGATCGCGATCGCGCAGTTGGGGAAGTGTATGTAGATAATCACTCAGTAAATCTGCTATTGGTAGAGTCAGGTAATGCTGTTGTCAACAGAGAAACTATACAAGATTGTTCTGAGAACAAAACGCAATATTTAATTGCAGAAGCGAATGCTAAAAATCAAAATTTAGGATTGTGGCAGCAATTAAATAGAAGTGTCAATCAATCAAAAACATCTACTTGGCGTGGAAAATTAATTTATGAACCAATCCCTTCGGTAATGTCAGTTAGAGCTTATCGGGGAGAAGAATTTTTTCTGGTGACTAACACTCCCAATAACAGTCGATTAGTGTTGCGTCCATCTGTTCAAGTTTCTCGAACTAAATTGCAATCTTTTCAGAATCAACAAGTTGAGATTACAGCAGAGTATATTGAAGGAACTCGCCTAACACTTGCCCAAACTCCTTGTCCTTTAGATGCTGATGGCCAATGTATGCGTCAAGGTGAAGGTTATCAAGTTTTATCTGTAATGCTATTGAAGCCTCATATCAAATAAGCACTTACATTACCGTTTCACAAGGACAAACAATTACACATCTTTCAATATAAAAATATTTTAGACAAAACCTTAGTGAAGTCATACACTCGCACCGCAATGGGGAGATGTTTGGTGAGAATATGAGGATTGCAGCGATCGCACCATGATTTTTGCAAAAATCTTCACAAAAGCAATTAGCATGAAAAAATCTAGCTCAATGGCAACTCTTACCGTAATATTTGAGATAAATCAAGTAGTTTAACTTGTTGTTTGGTGTCAGATAGTTAACCGAATGAACAAATCTCATCTATCGCATCTGCTCAAAAGAATTTATCAGGAACTACTGCCTAGCTTACAAATTGCAAGTGTTCATCCTCATAATCCCATCAAAGTCAACTATCTTCCACAACCTTGGCGACTACTCGGCAAAGGAAATTATGCTGTAGTAGTTTTTCACCCTGACTACCCTGAATGTGTAGTTAAGATTTATGCTCCAGGAAGGCCAGGCTATGAAGAGGAAGTAGAAGTCTACCGTCGTTTAGGTTCTCATCCTGCATTTTCTGAATGTTTCTATGCCGCTGATGGCTTTTTAGTATTGAAACGACTCTATGGAACGACTCTCTACGATTGTATGCACTTGGGTTTACCTATTCCTAGGCAGGTAATAAAGGACATTGATCAAGCTTTAGATTATGCCAGAAGTCGCGGACTGTACCCTCATGATGTTCACGGGCGTAATGTCATGATGCATGAAGGCAGAGGATTAGTTGTCGATATTTCAGATTTTTTGCATCAAGAAGCCTGCTCAAAGTGGAATGACCTCAAAAAGGCTTATTACTGGTTATATCGCCCCGTGTTGCGTCCACTTCGATTGCGTGTGCCATACTCTGCCTTAGATGTAGTCCGCAAATCTTATCGTCTGGTAAAATCTGTGAAAAATTACTGTTGTCAATTATTCCGAAAATTAATACATTTCAAATATTTAAAACGTTAATCTAATTTATCTATAGATATGCATAAATAAAGAATAACCACTAACAGCAAAAATAAACAACATGATCACCGAATAAATTACTACATCTTTAACTATAAATAATATCCAATTTTTTCTAAGTTCTTGTTTAAATTGGAGTTCTCGCAACTTTCGCTCAAGTGCTGCATCTTCTTGGGGCTGTTTGTTTACTGCTGAAATAATTAGTGGATTTTCACCTTTAGTAGCAATTATTTGTGATATATCTTTTACATTTATCATACTTTTAGATGCCTACAATTTCAGTTTCTAGGTTATGCTGATTGTCTACAATCCAGAGATGTTTGTCTTTTTTCTTGGCTTCTAATGCTACCTCTAATAGTGCGATCGCTTTTAGTAAAACCTCAGCATTATCTCCATTTATTTGTTTTGCCAGATTGTTTATCGTTGCATATAATTCTGCTGATAAATCTAAATTTATTTGAACTCGTTCGTTTTTTTGTATAGTCATTATTTATTACTCGTTATTATTGGCTTGTCTTGGCTGTGTTGAGTTAAATATGTCTGATAAATATTAAATATTTTTTCTTGATTAAGTATAATTTAAGCTTTGGTAATCCTTATTAAGGAATTATTAAAAACATGATACTGACTACTTTAAAAACATTTAAGGATAAGATAAAGTAGCAAGCCATATAAATAACTTATGAAGCAAAAACCAATAATTTTTTTAAAGTAAATTATTGAATACAACACTAAAAAGTTTTCAAACATCCTCTTAAATGTATTATGTAATACTAGCCGTCATACTGGCATTTTATTCTTAATAAATAATCAACAAAAAATCTATGTATCGATTCCAGGTTAGTGCATATACACAAACTGGTGAATCCATTGGTCTGGTCGGTTCTACTCCCCAATTGGGATCGTGGGATATTACTAGATGTGTTCACCTCCGCACCAGTGCCGATCGCTATCCTTTATGGTGGACAGACACAGAAATTGATATTCAGCCATCTTTGGAATCAGGCGATTTTCAGAAAGTGGAATATAAATATGTACGTTTCGATGCCAAAGGTCGTGTTCAATGGGAAGCTTTAGGTTTTAATCGTTGGATACCAATTGATAATCAAGTGTATTCCAGTACTATTGTGGTGGATGATGGCGCATTCGGTTATTTACAGCCTTATCCGTTTGGATACCTTGAACAATCGACAACTACTGTTAAAAAGTCTTTGACAGAAGAATCTGAAAGTTTAAAAATCGTGGTTATTGGTAGTTCTGTTGCCTTAGGGCATAAAGCTTGGTTTTTGCAAGGTTGGGTCTGGTTACTAGAACAGGCTTTGCAACAAAACTATGGACACACAGTAGTAAATTTATCAGAGGTGGGAGCCAACGTTAGCCGAACGATCGCCCGCTTTGGTTCTGTAGTTACACCAGAACAAACAAATGTAGTAATTATTGCTTTGTCTCTCGGTAACGAAGGGTTAGCTTACTGTCTCCCTCACGAACGGCGAGCAGTACAAAGACGGTTTGAAAGTGGTTTGCAGCAACTGGTGAAAATGACAAAGACACTGGGAGCGCTGCCGATTTTAGGGGGAGTTTATCCGCATAATGACTACTCTCCGGAGCATCAGTGGCTACTCAAAGATACACACAATCGGATGTTAGATTGGGGTGTTCCGGTTTTGGATTGGTTGGCAGTCTTAGATAATGGCCAGGGACGCTGGCGCGAGGGCATATCCTTCGACCCAGCCCACCCTAACACCATCGGTCATCGCCTGATGTATGAAGCCATCAACTTGCAACTGTTTGACATTGACAAAGCTAAATTAGCAAAAGCACAGCAACACTTTTGGCAACCGAACGAAATTCCCATTTATCTTGACAATGCAGGCTTTTATGTTTGTGCTTGTATCGAAGAGAAGCGTTTGCGAATTAAAAATCCATCAAAATACAGCTACACCATCGCTCCCTATTGGCAAGAACTGCAAACTGTCCTGCAAAGCAAAGCCAAATTACTCCCAGGTATTTACGTTGCCAAAAATCCCCAGCCTGGAACACTGCCCTTCTTCGCCGTACAAGCAGATGGTGCGATCGCCACAACCGTAGAAATACCACCTGGGGCTGATGTAGAATACACTGCGTCCTTCAATTTGTTTGCGCCGAATAACTCAGAAGTTTTGTTTTATGACGGACATCTGGGGATTTTACAAAAAGACGAACGCCATCTCTGGGTAATCAACGAATCAGACCACGAATACAATATTCATCCCATGTGGAAAGAGGTACGGCAAGCCCTAAAAGCAATGCCAGCAGGTGTTTATGAAGACCCACTGCATCCTGATATTCCTTTCCGCACAATGATGATTGGCAATCAAGGCCTAGAAAGCCGGGTGAAAGTGCCATCACAATCTGCTGTGCTGTTTCAATATCAGTGTAAATTATCAGATATCAGTCGGGTGGCAATTGTACCATTGGGCGATCGCTGTGCTGTGCGGATGATGCTGTATAAAATGGAGTATGACGGCCCCGCCTTTCCCTTTGATTTAACTCGCACTACCAATATTGCAGACATTGCAGATATCATCGAAAACCGTTTTGATGATATGTGGAATCCTCATTTCCTGCATTACAATCCAGAAGCAGGCAGAATTTATCACAGCAAATGGACAAGTTTATCCTTTGCCCATGAAGTTGAAGACACAGACGACCCTGTTAACGATATGTCTCCCGTTTATGAACGGATGCGCGTTCGTTATACAGCACGTTCCCAACGGTTTTGGTACACAATCGAGAACTGCGACCAAGCACTTTTTGTCCGCACAGGGATTGCAAACCGCGGTGGCGTGATTGATTTGGTCAACAAACTGGAAAAACACTGCCAAGGCAAACTATTTCAACTTTTGCTGCTTTCTCCCCAAGCTTCTGATGAGTTTTTAGATATACCTAATGTGCTGCATTATAATGTCGAGTTTAATCCCGATCGCATGTATGATGACTTAGAGCATTGGATGTACTGCACAGAAATCATGCGCGAAATTTTGGAATCTCTTGGTGTGTCTAGTAAAAATCTGTTTTGGTGTCCACCAAATCCACCGAAGGGATGAGTCCCACCTCGGAATGATATCATGTCCGCTTGATTACTTACTAAAACCGAAGAACCCCACCTGCCCACTTACGTGGGTGGGTTTCCCGACTTGAGCAAATTGGTATTACATAGAACGTGGAAGTTGCTACAAGCAAGGCAAAACAAAGGAAGTGCGATCGCATCAGTTGTGGTTCAGCTAGATTTTTAGCTTGATATAAAAACTAGAAACTCAACATCCAAACAGCATAGTATTGTTGGGTTTCACCTTCACCCAACCTACTAGCTAACTTTGCGCCTTTGCGTGAAACAAAAAAATATTTAGCGAAATAACTCAATTACTGCTGGCTTAGTCACTTTCCCCATCGCATTGCGCGGTAATTCTGCAACTGTCAAAATTCTAGTTGGTACTTTATAAACAGCCAATTGCTCTTTTGCCCAACTTCTAAAAGCTTCTAATGTCAACTGGCGTTTTGGTTGCAATACTAACGCCGCACAAACTCGTTCACCCCACTCAGGATCAGCAACTCCCACTACTGCACATTCCTGAATATCTGGATGGGTTCTTAGTACTTCTTCAATTTCTAAAGCTGAAACTTTATAGCCGCCAGTTTTGATGATATCTACGCTCATCCGTCCGAGAATGCGGTAGTTACCGTTTTCAACCACAGCCAAATCTCCAGTACAAAACCAGCCATTACGGAAAGCTTTAGCGGTGGCTTCGGGGTTTTGCCAATATTCTAAAAATACGCCTGGGCTTTTAACTTGAATTTCTCCTGGTGTCCCTGGTGGAACTAACTCTCCGCTTTCATCCACTAATCTAACTTCCACTTGCGGTAAAGGTTGACCAACATAGCCTGCGTAACGTTGATCATGTAAAGGGTTGGATAGTGCCATACCAATTTCCGTCATCCCATAGCGTTCTAGCAGGAAATGACCGCTAATTTTCTGCCACTTTTCTAAAACTTGTACTGGTAAAGCGGCTGAACCTGAAACCATCAGGCGCATTTTGGCACAGCCTGCTGACATGATTTTTTGGCGTTCAGCAGAAGCCGTTTCCCAAGCAGCGATTAACTTTACATAAATTGTCGGTACTGCCATAAATAAAGTTAAGTCACCATCACAAATGCGATTCCAAACAACTTCCGCATCAAACTTGCTCAACATATGGCATTCTGCGCCAGCCCATAAAGCACAAGTCAGTACATTAATAATTCCATGAATATGATGTAATGGGAGTACGTGGAGAATGCGATCGCTTGATTTCCATTCCCAAGCAGTAATTAAACTAGTCACTTGCGCTTGGATATTTTGGTGAGTTGTTACCACACCCTTTGGTTTACCTGTTGTGCCACTTGTGTAGAGAATCAATGCACGTCTAGTAATATCTATTTCTGGCAGATGAGTAACATGATCTGGAAGTGCTTCGGAAGTCAGGATAAATCGTAAATTGTGTGCAGAAGCGATCGCTCTCAGTATATCCTCATACTTTGGATGGGCAATAATAATCGATGCGTCTGAATTTGTAATCACATACTCCAATTCTGGTCGTGGATGGGAAATACAAAGAGGTACAGCTATTCCACCAGCACGCCAAATCCCCCACTGAGTAGCTACATACTCAAACCCAGGCGGAATCAGAAAAGCTACTCGTTGCTCTTGTAAATCTTCTACATTCTTCAAAAGATTTGTAGCAATTTGACTGGAAATATGCAGCAAATCCTGATATGTAAATGCTCCTGCATCTGAAAAAATCGCTATTTTTTCGTTATATTTTTCAGCACGAGTAATTAAAGAGAGATTCACTTTTCTTTACCGATTTATGCTTGATTCAGTCTAATTACTGACAGCATATAGCAATCTCAAATGTTTTTTGAACTTTTTTTACTTTTTCTGGTGCTGAATCTCAGATGATGTCTAAAAATCTAAAATAGGTTGACCGTTAACAGTTAACGGTCAACTTTCAAAAATCAACAGCTTTAAACAACAAGATGTGCAACTTATATGCACGGTAGCTGATCAATTACCAAATAACAAAGTAATATCATCCAAATATTTGAGTATTAAGGTGAAAAGCACGTAATTTGCCACCATCAGAATGCCGATGACTACATAGGGTGTCTTAATCAATGTAACTTTCATAAGCTAAGTAACCTGAGGATAAAAAAGTGGGTATTTTTTCCCACTGATGACACTTGAACACCCTACAATTTCTACCTTTGGGATCAACTTATGAAATCAGTTGAAATACTGAAAAATCATCTCACGCTTATTACTTAATTCAGGCAATATACTGCTCATTAAGGTATGGAGCCTTTAAATTATACAATTACTCATAAGGTATGTTGACGGCGGGCTGTTAACCGTTATAAGTCAGCACCAAACAAGTATTACACCTCATCAAAAGCAGGTGGATAAACAACCTTACCCGTATACTTTGGCTGATAGTTTTGTAGTGGTTTAGCCATGAAAACATCTTCTGGTACTGGCAAGGGAGATTTGATGCCATATACAATAGAAGGCTGAAAGCCAAAGCGAGTATAAAAGTGGGGATGACCTAATACAATTACTAAGGCTTCTTTTTTGACATTGGCTATTTTTAATCCTGTTTCTACTAGTGCGCTGCCAATACCTTGTCTTTGAAACTGTGGATGAACTGCTAAAGGTGCTAAACCAATTACCTGTAGTTTTTTTTCATTTACTAGGTCAATATAGCTAAATAAAATGTGACCAACTACAACATCTCCAATCTCTGCAACTAGCGAAAGTTCTGGAATATAGCGGTCTGAACAGCGAATTTTCTCCACAATTTTAGCCTCGTTTTCTTGCCCAAAGGCTAATATATTTACTTCAGCTATTGCTGGATAATCTGGCAAGGTTTCACAACGAATGTTGAGCATTTTAAAATGAATTATAGAAAAATTATTTACTGTCAATTACCAATTCGCGAAAGTTATCCGTTAAGGAATATAGTGATTTTTGTCAAAATTTGAGGGGAAGGTTAATTTGAAAAGTTGAGCCTTGGCCTAGTGTACTATTTACATTGATTTGCCCTCCGTATCGTTAGACTATGAGTGACTACCTGAAACATCAGAAACTTTTATTTATCTTGCCATGATTAGCATTATGGTTAGGCGATTAGCATAATTTGTGACTACTCAAAACTTTTCAAACATCCTCTTAGGATATCAAAACAAATGTACTATCTTAAATAAGATTACACAAGTCTAAAAAAGGCGAGTTGAGTAGAAAACATCTTATTTGCTACTATTTGCCCAAAGAGGCGATCGCAGCACTCAAAATAAAAATAACAGAACTATTTATAGCTTTTTTGAGAGAATGATGTTCAACGAATTAAAACAATTTATTATCAGGTCTTCTAACTTTAGCAAAAATGATATATCAGTAAGGTTATCTAGAATATTTATATGGAGTGTATGGTTAATTTACGTTGGTTATTTATTATTAAGTGATTTCCCTCCAGGATTATCACTGTTGCACACCACATCCCAAACACTACAAGAAATAGTAAATTTAAGCTTGAACTTTTGGTTAGTACTACCAATTATATTTCCAAGTGCAGCACCAGTTAACAATCCAGCACTAGAGGGATTATTCAACATTGTGGTGACTTGGGGAATATTATTTTGGGGCTTTGTGATTGATGGTCGCAATCAGCGATTTTCGATAATTACATTTTTAATTGGTACAGCATTTCTCACAAATTTATTTTTTCTACCTTGGTTGGGATTGCGTCAACCGAATCCGCAAGTACCCACAAATTCTTTGACATTTCTAGAAAAAATCGGAGAAAGCCGAATTCTACCTTCAGTTTTAGCGGTGGTTTTTGTCGTTTCCTTGGGTTGGGCAGCATTTGCACGTCCTGAGTATGGTGATATTACAACACGCTGGGAAGCTCTATTAAAATTATTGTTCAGTGACCGACTAGCATATTCGTTTTTGACAGATCTATTTGTATTTTGGTTTTTTCAGTCATGGCTAGTTAAAGATGATATGGCACGTCGCCAATGGCATAACGAAAAAGTACTATGCTTAGTACGCTTTGTACCATTTTGGGGACTAATTATTTATTTGTGGCAACGCCCTTCACTAGCTATTGCTCAGACAAAAGCTGATTGAATTATCAGAACAGAACACATACGCTACTTCATCAGAACAGGACTTACCCACAAAAATTGTCTGTTGAGACTGGGTGTAAGGCTTTTCAATACCTACACTCCAACACCCATAGATAAGTAGGTCGGCATAAATAATTATTATTGGAATTAGGCAAGGGGGCAGGGGGAGAAAGACTTTGAGCCTGATTTACTTTTTTTCACATAGTTCGGTTTTATTGCACCGACTTACTTAGATCCTTAACCGCCCAAACCCTGAATTTTTTGTTTTCATGCTAATTTCCCATAGCTGATGATGCTATGCAACCGTTAAATCAAAAATATCTATCTTGAGATAGATATTTTTATTTAGAACTATTAAAATATTATAAAAAAGTTGAGGTACTAAGAAGCAACTAGCTGAATGGCTGACAAGCTGTTGCACTTTCTAAGTCTGAATTAATACATTTTCCTACTAAAGTTGTGTCACTATGTATCCTTTTCGAGGAATTGCGACAGTATTTCGAGAACCATGACTTTGGTCTAAATGTATTTCTGAAGAGTTTGATATTTTTCTACAACTCTGATGTCTTTTGTCTGCGCTGGTGATTGCAAAGATGTTTAGCATCCCACTATTTCACGCATATTGCAGACTAAAAGATGGCAGTAGGTAGCAGAATGCTTGAACTAAATAGGTTTCAGCAACAGGTAGAGAGAGTAGATTACTTGCAAATGAAACATGCCCTAAAAGCTCATTAATGGGCATGACAGCTTGGTTTTAGTGTGCAAAATTTTGAGTCGTTCAATATTATTTTTAGGGGAGTAAGTAAGTCAATAATACTTACTCTGCAATAGTGATTGATAATGCTACTTTTTTTGCACATATCTCGGTCGATTCCCTATGGGTGGCAATTGAATTCAATCATAGGCGCTTAAATTGAGCTATTAACACCAATCAAAAAGGAGAAAATAATGCCAGCACCAAACTTAAAATTAATTTCTAATCCTGAGATAATTTGTGATATAAATACTAGTAATAAGCCGACCAATGACCAAACTATAAGTTTAAATCAAATATTTGAATTGATTGATATCAAAAAGCAAGAATTTGCTGCTTTGCCATTGTTTAAATTCATGCAAGATAGCAGTGTAGAACCTCAGTTAAAACTAATTTGGACACCCTTGGCGGCTCCTTTTATTATGGGTTTTTATGAATTAAATAAATATGTATTTCGAGTAGAGCCAACAAGCGACCCAATTCAATTATTAATTAATGAACATACGGAAGAAGATGATCATCATTGGGTATGGTTTATCTCTGATTTGAAAAAACTAGGTTTTGATCACTCCTTACAATTTACTGATGCAATTAAATTTTTATGGGGTGAAGAAACTAGGATATCACGTTGGGTAATTGAGCAGCTTTTAAAATATTCTTCAGGAGCAACCCCACTTCTGAAGTTGGTGATTATCGAAGTGTTAGAAGCTACGGGAAATATCATGTTTTCTAACAGTATAAAAGTCACCCAACAACTAGAAGCAACTACTGGCGATAAATATGTATATTTTGGAGATTTTCATTTGAATGTAGAAACAGGGCATACTATGAGCATAAAGGAAGTAGAGCTATTTTCCAAAAACCTATATTTAACAGAAGAACAGTATCAAGAAGCTTTTGCAATGGTAGAGCAAGTATTTAATGTAATGACAAGTTTGATTCAAATGTTCTTTGCTCATGTAAAAATACAATGTAGTCAACACAGTTTTTTTCAAGTAAATGAAGACCTGTGAATACAAATTGAGTCTCTAAGAGTTAGTAATTGTTGAAGCAAAATTTTGAGTAAGTTGAATCATGTGGTTAGCTAACAAAATAGCTCTAATTACGGGAGCTAGTTCTGGGATTAGTCAAGAAACTGGAAAGCACTTTGCACAAGAAGGAGCCAAAGTAGCGATCGCTGATATCGATACTGTCGGTGGACAAACACTAATTATCGATTAGAAGAGCTTGAAATTAATTTCTTTCTCTGTATGAAGCTGAACATTCTTTTTTTCAAATATGCGTGCAAGATGTTTATTTGAAAACTAACCTTCATACCAATTCGTAATTAAGACAGTCAGATATGGTCTGATTGTCAGATTTAACTCAACAATCAAAAAGGATTTTCTCTATGTCACAGTCTATACAAAATGTGGTAATTGTTGGTGGTGGTTCAGCCGGGTGGATGACAGCAGCTTATTTAAGCAAAGCTTTCGATAAAAATATTCATATTACCCTGATTGAGTCCTCTAACATTACAACGGTTGGGGTTGGTGAAGCGACTTTTAGTACAATCAAAGTATTTTTTGAATTTCTTGGTCTCCAAGAACACGAATGGATGCCAAAATGTAATGCCACCTATAAAATGGCAATTAAATTTGTCAACTGGAACAGTAAAGGACAACACTTTTACCACCCATTTCAAAGATATGAAGTTATCGATGGCTTTGATATCTGTGAATGGTGGTTAAAAATGCACAAAAATCAGGAAGCATTTGATTATGCCTGCTTTTTAACTCCTTGGTTATGCGACAATCAAAGGTCTCCTAGATATCTTGATGGAAAAGTCTTTGATGATAAAGTTCAAAACATATTTTCCCGTGAGCATGTCGGCAACAAAAGTGTACTGGATCATTTGAAAGTTCAGTACCCCTATGCTTATCATTTTGATGCCAACCTTATGGCTAGGTTTCTGAAAGATTATGCTATGCAACGAGGTGTAAAGCAAATTGTTGATGATGTAGTTAATGTTAATTTGGCTGAAAATGGAAGTATAGATAGCCTCAACACTAGAGTAAATAACATTGTTTCTGGAGACTTATTCATTGACTGTACCGGATTTCGTGGTCTTCTAATTAACCAAGCGCTTGGTGAACCGTTCATTTCTTATTCAGAATCACTGCTATGCGATCGCGCGATTGCAATGCAGATATCTACCGACATGAAGAAAAATGGTATCAACCCTTACACAACAGCAACTGCACTTTCTTCTGGTTGGGTTTGGGACATACCATTGTATGGTAGGAACGGTACAGGCTATGTTTACTCCAGTGCTTTTATCTCTCCTGAAGAAGCAGAACAAGAATTTCGCCAGCATCTAGGTCGTGAGGCTGATAACTGCAAAGCTTCTCATATTAAAATGAGAGTTGGACGCAACCGCAACTCATGGGTAAAAAATTGTGTAGCCATAGGTCTTTCTAGTGGATTTGTCGAGCCACTAGAGTCTACTGGTATCTTCTTTATTCAACATGGAATTGAAGAGTTAGTTAACCACTTTTCTCCTAAAATCTTGAATGAAGAGATGATTTGTAGTTACAATAATGCTATTGCTAACTGCATAGATGGTGTACGAGACTTCTTGATACTGCATTACCATGCAAGCGATCGCGCAGACACAAAGTTTTGGCAGGCAACTAAAAACGATATCAAAGTACCGGAAGAAGTGCGTGAAAAATTAAGATTATGGAAAACTAAGCTGCCAACTAACAAAAGTATCAACCAAAAATATCATGGCTTCGAGTCTTACTCTTACTCGGTAATGTTGCTTGGGCTAAATTATTTCCCTGAACAAAGCTTGCCTGTTTTAGAATATATCAACAATCACAATGCCCAGAATGCATTTCTGAAAATTCAACAAAAAGCTAATTACTTGAGTTCAACTTTGCCTTCTCAATATGAATACTTGACTTATGTGGTTAAGTCACAAGAAAAATCTGAATATCTCTTACCGCAACTTTCCTATCAATAAATCACAATTCTTGCAGGAAAGTACAAGTAATATCATGTCCGCTTGATTACTTACTAATACCTAAAAACATTGATTTGGGGTGCAGCGGTATAGAAGTGTCAGGGTGTAGGAATGGAATAATAATTCTCTCGTGGTTTTTAGATTACTGACTTATTGCTGGGTTAAAAACCTACCCTTGTGAGGGTGCGCAGTGTGGGTGAAATTGGTATCTAATTCAGTAATACTGGAAGAACCTCTCCCCCATCCCCTCTCCGCCTCGGAGAGGGGAGTTGAGCTACCCCTTCCCTAGTAGGGAACTCTGCTGGGGGGTTAGGTTTGTGATTACTGAATCGATGCTCTAGATAAATCGATTACTCAGTAGTGGGTAAGAACTAATGAACGAGTTACAGCATATCCTACAAGCATTTACACACAGCCAACAGTCCCGACAGCGCACTGCTTTAGCAACAGTAGTACAAACCAGTGGTTCAGTTTATCGCCGACCAGGGGCGCGAATGTTACTGGTTGAAGATGGACAGATGATTAGTGCAATTAGCGGTGGCTGTTTGGAAGGCGATGTTTTTGAAAAAGCACAATCACTCATGTTTGAGGGTGGTGAGCCAATGCTGGTGAGATATGACACTACATCGAGTGAAGATATTGTGTTTGGCTTTGGTTTGGGGTGTAATGGCGTTGTGGATGTTTTAATCGAATCTTTGGGCGATGAAACTGCTATTACTCAGATGTCTTTCATTCAGGATTGTTTGCAGTCTCAGCAAGCGGGGGCGATCGCTACTGTATTTAAGGTAGAAGGAGTTTCAGATATTACAGTTGGTTCTCGACTGATGCTGAAATCTGATGGCACGATCATCAATGGGATGATTAGCGATGTCATCGTTCAAAGAGTTGAAACAGACACTCACCATGCACTGAGAGAAAAACAAACTCGCGTACAATCTTATACCCTACCGCAAGGACGAGTGGATGTGTTGATCGAGGTAATTCAGCCAATAGTACCACTGGTGGTATTTGGTTCTGGATATGATGCGGTTCCCGTAGTACAGTTGGCGAAATATCTGGGTTGGTATGTGACTGTAATTGATGATCGGCCAGGATATCTGAGAGGCGATCGCTTTCCCCAAGCTGACCAAATTCTTTTGTGTGAACCCGATGATCCCGACTCATATCAACATTTGCTGACACAGCAAACAGTAGCAGTTGTCATGACACACCGCTATCTGAGCGACTTAAAATTTCTCAAGACCCTGATTTTGTCTCCAGTGCGTTACCTGGGTGTGTTAGGCCCAAAGCACCGGATGCAAAAATTGTGGGATGACCTGGCCCAAGACAACATCTTTCCCACAACTGCACAAAAACAACGAATCTATAACCCTGTAGGATTAGATATTGCTGCTGAAACACCCCAAGAAATTGCGCTCGCCATCGTGGCAGAAATTCAAGCTGTGATTGGTGGACGTTCTGCTAGTTTCTTGCGCGATCGCCTTGGTTCAATCCATTGCTTTCTAGAGCCAAGAATACTCACAATGTGCTGATTTATTGCAGATTTCAGCTTATACCTTATGAGTTTTCTGACAACATCCTCTAAAAAAGTTGACGAACTTTATTTATTGTATTGATTAATAGAAAAGATGCCTTTTCTACTTCTTCCTGAGTTGTAAATTTACCAATACCAATTCTTAACGCGCCCTCAACTATATTTTCTGCCAAATTCATAGCTTGTAAAACGTGAGATGACGCAACAACACCTGATGAACAAGCTGCGCCTGTGGAAATCGCTAATTGATGACGAACTCTAGCAATCATAGCAGTATTGGGAATATCAGGGATAGAAATATGTAAGTTACCTGATAAACGGTTGTTTAAATCTCCATTCACCACTAATTCAGGAATTACAGCTTGGAGTAGGTTTTGTAGGTGATTTCGTAAATTTGCGATCGCAGTTTCATCTTTTTCCATTTCCAATTGTCTCAATCTGCAAGCTTCCCCCAAACCAACTATTTCATGTACATTGAGCGTACCCGATCGCATTCCCTGTTGATGTCCACCACCGTAAATAAGTGGTTGAAGATGATTACCTTTTTTCACTACTAACGCACCAACGCCTTTGGGTGCATAAAGTTTATGTCCAGAAATAGCGAGATAGGTAATACCCCAGTCTTGAAAGTTGAGGGGAATTTTACCGACGGCTTGGGAAGCATCGCATAAAAAAGGGATATTGTAGGAGGAGGCGATCGCGCCAATTTTTTGAATAGGATAAATTGTCCCTACTTCGTTGTTAGCCGCCATCACACAGAGTAAGGAAGCACCATCAGCACAGACTTTTTCGAGATGTTCTAAATCAATCTGCGCCTGTTGATTGACTTTTAACCAAATAATTTCTGCTAGTCCTTTTTTAGCTAATGCTTTACAGGTATCTAAAACGGCTTTATGTTCAACAGGAGAAACAATTATTTTTGCCGGATGATTCTGTTGATAAATATATCCTTGAATTGCTAAGTTAATACTTTCTGTTGCACCAGAGGTAAAGATAATTTCTTTGGGCGAAGCATTGATTAATTGGGCTATTTGTTGACGTGCTTGTTTAACTGCTTGCGCTGCTTCGTCTCCATAACCATGATCTACACTATTAGCATTACCAAAAGCAGTAGTCATATAGTACATGACTTTCTCTGCTACTCGCTGGTCAACGGGAGTGGTTGAGTGGTAATCGAGGTAGATTATGTTAGTCATTTTTTAACGCAGAGTCACGCTAAGTAAACGCGGAGGAACGCAGAGAATTATGATAGCAACTCTCTGCGTCTTTGCGCCTCTGCGTGAAACTTAATCACTTTTACTGAAAGTTTAAATATTCTCAAATTAATAGTCTTAAGTAGTCTAACATTCTTAAATAAGATTTAATCTTCTCGTATTGATGGGAATTATTAAAATACAATTGAGCAATTTTAGGAATATCAAACACTCGTTTATGTTGTAGATTTTCAATTTCTTGTTGTGGATTTTCTATATAACCTCTAGCTTTAATTTGACTAGCATACCCTCGAATATCTGTAGTTAGTAGTTCAATTTCTTCTAATACTGTAAATTCTGCTTCAGATGTATGTAATTGATGTGCGATCGCTTGTCTTTCTGATTTACTATTTTGATATTCAATTGTTAATTGTTCTAATAGTTGAATGATATAATTTTTAATTATTTCAGGATTTTGGTTAGTTAGGGTAGTAGTAGCCATTGTTCACTCCATAAGCTTTATCTTATCCTTGACGTGGATCTGATTGCGGGGGGTGCCAACCCGCTTCTACCCAAAAACCACGAGCCACTTGAATCGAAGGCTCATCTCTACGCTCATCATTGAAATCAAATCTTTCGCTAGTAGCTCTTCCTGTAGAAGTTGTACCTAAAATCTTGATCCCGTCTTTTGTCCAGATAAAATGGTCAGACCATTGTTGCTGACGAGGATGAAATAGAGGGACTTGTTCTTGGGTTTTAGGATCAGTCGCCGTTGTAAAATTATAGTGACGCTCATTACAGCGATGACAAGCTAATGCTAAATTATCCAATTCATCTGAGCCACCCAAAGACTGCGGCATAATATGGTCAATGGTAAAACGGTCTGGACTTAAGTATTCTGGAGAGTGGCAGTATTCACAAAGATATTTAGCTCGTTGTCTTACAAGTTTTCGAGTTTGTTCGGACACCATTTACTTTTCGCTGCTAGTTGAGCGTTAATCAAGGTAAAGATTCGCTCTAATTCAGAGATACCTATATATTCGGCTTCTTCTTCAGGAGTGAGCGCCGAAGCTTTTTTCTTCTCTAATAGTTCTTCAAAGCGAGACTGTAGCTCATCGGTAAATTTAAACAGATAAATGTCACCAAATTCACTCATCTTAATACCAGAAGATATTAGGGATGAGGGTTGAACCATCAATTGAGTAGTCATTGTGTGTTGATAACTTCTTTGATTCTATTGTGCCTCAATTCATAGGCGATCGCAGTTTATCACTTCGCTACTCATTCTCTAAAAATCTTCTGGCGACTCGACCCCAATCAATGCGGGTATCTTGAGCATTATTTTTGAGTTGACCATCTGGCTGTTCATCCTCATATCTTGCCCATGCCATTAATAATAATTTTAAGCCATCTAAAGAGTTAACTAACCGAGAACGTAAGGTATTTATATCGGCTTTATCTACATCTTCTTCTAAAATTTCTACTAAGTTTTGATAAGCAGGATGATTAGTATTTAATGTAACAATAATTGCTCCTCCTCTGGGTTTAACTGAGAAGAAAGCAGGAGTATCAAGAGGTGATTCGATAAAGGTATATTTCAAACCATCATCTACTGTAGTTGCGGCTAACAATTCGGCTTTTGTTTCAGTTACACCTTCTTCTTTGAGAGTTTCTTTAATAACTTGTTTGCGTTCTTCTTTGGGTAATGCTTCATCGGCATCACTTTTACCTTTGTAACCTTGAGATTTACGCTCTTGCGTTACGGTAGTTGCTATTTTTTCCGGTTTATAAATGTCTTGTCCGTGGCGTTTTTCTGTGGTACGAGTACCTTTTGTTTGAGCTTTGATTAAGCGGCGAATTAAACTTAATTGACTGCTGATTTTATGAGCTAATTCCAACAGAGGCAGTTTTGGGTCTTCGTCTTGGAGTAATTCTTCTTTTAATTGAGTGACGGTTTTACCTTCTTCTAATAAAGATTCAATATCTAGTTGGAGAATTTCACCAAAATTACGGGCTGATTGTTTATTATTTGTCACGCCGAAAATATCATCGAGTAATGGCGGAAATTCAACTTCGATACCCCACCATCTTTCTGTAGGGTCGTAATTATTAACTAAATTTTGGTCTAATTCTAATTCTCTTCCTGCACGGACAACAGAAACCCCCACATTTTTAGCGGCGTGTTGTCCGTGGGGTAAACTACCAGGGTTTTTTCCGGGTTCGGCTTGACGCGCTTCTTCTTTGGCGTAGGAAAAACGCACTTTTACATCATGTTCTTGGTCTTTAAAATTAATTTTATAAGTTGCTTCATAAGATGTATCTCCTTCCCAAGGTCGGAACATTGGCTGATTATCAAATGGTGCAGGACAGGAAGTTTTTTCAATTAGATAACCAGGGTCATTGGGGAGGGCATATTTTTGGATAAAAATGTCATATAAAGCATCTAAATCAAATGCTACCATGCGAATTTTGACTTTATCTTTGTTCAGAAATTTGCGATACATTCTCCCAATCACAAATTCTGAGTTATTAATAATGGCTTTGCCAGTTTGCCACATACAACGGTCGATTTTTGACCACACTACTAATGTGCCACTGTCACCAAAATTTTGACCGATGTTTCTCCAAGTCATGGGGATGGGTTTAGCAGTTGGTTCTGGTACTTCGGTCATCCGCCGATTTTTGATTTCATCTAAATCCAGGTAACTATGCAGTGCATTTTCTATGCCATTTTGCCATGACCACACATCAACCCTCTGACATTGGGAAATGGAAGACGAGGGTAAACCCATGCCAAAACGACCGATTCCGGTGTGTTTGTTTTCATCTAAATATGTACCATTGCCAAATTGCAGGGCGAGACGTAAAACATCAGCATCCATCCCAGAACCATTATCTAACACGGCGATTTCGTCAATGCGCGATCGCCTCCTCCCTTCCACTTGTTGTTTACGTTCTCCACACAGCAGTTCTACTTGCGATGCACCAGCTTGAATGGCATTATCCATTAATTCGGCTAAAGCGTATGCAGCGTTTTTATAACCGTTATCTCGCATGGCTTGGACTGCGAGGTGAGTCGGAACAATATCATGGGCGTTATTCATGGGTTTTCCTCCAAACGTCTTCCCAATTGTGGAAGGCTGATGCTACTGAACCAAAACCGGGGAGTTGGCTATCGACAACGGTGACTATTTCGGCGATCGCATTACCCCCAGCTTTGAGTCCGCGAATGGCGCGTCCTACCATTTGGCTGTAGAGAACAAGGGATTTGGTGGGACGGGCGATAACGGCGGCGCTGGTTTTGGGTGCATCGAAGCCAGTGGTTAATACGCCGTAGTTACATAAAATCTTGGTTTGCGGCTGTTCGTCTTTAAAGCTTTGAATCAGCTTTTCTCGTTCCCATTTGGGAGTTTCACCTGTCACCGCATCAGCATTCAACCCCCGCAAACGCAAGATGGAAGCGATGAGTCGGGCGTGTTCGACGGAGGTATTAAAGACGATGATGCGTTGATGATGTTGGGCGAGTGCTTCTAGTTCTAGGATGATGCGGAGGTTGCGTTGTTCGTCTGCTGCTAACCGATTGAGGATATATTGGGGGATATCTAATTCTGTATTAATCCGCTTCAGGTCTTGGGGAGTTAGTTCAATCCCGGTTTCATAAAATAAGGAACGATAGTTAACTTTAGCTAGGTATTGTTGATCGACGAGATAATCAATCGGGTTGTCATAACCTGGAATTTCTAAAGTAACTTTCTGTTGGGCGAAGAACTTTGCTAGTTGTGCATCGGTGTTAATATCAGCCCAAGTTCTTCCGGGTGTGGCGGTTAAACCTAATAAGGCGGTTTTTTCGTAGGGGACGACGAGGGAATCTAAAACGAGTTTATAAGTTTCGGCTACTGCTTGATGGGCTTCATCGATAATTACCAATGAACAACGCACACCCAGTTGATTAATAAAGCGAATACTCTTTTTGGCGGCGTGATAGACTTTGGCTAATCCTGCTACTACTAAGCCATCTTGCGCTTGTGCTAAGTCTAACTCATGGTTGCCCCAGAAGCGGTAGGTGAAGATGGGGCGATCGCCTAAACTGTCCCAGGCTTTTTGAAATTCTGTAACTGCTTGTTCGCAAAGTTCTTCACTATAGGCTAACCAGATAACTAAAGTGGGTTCATTGTTTCTTAGTTGTGAACCCAATTAGGGCTAAAACCTTGCAGAGTTGCTAAAGAGATTAGAGGCAAAGTTGTTTTTTCATAAGCATTTCTCAAAAGATTTAAATTTAATAAATCCTCAGCTTGACTAACTTTTAAGTCAACTAAAAATGACTCAGTATATTTTAACCATTCATTTCTAGAAATATTTGCATATCCAAGAGTTAAGCCGCTATGTTGCAATTCTACAAAAGCAGGAAAATATTCTTCAGATGGTAAATTATTAGATTTAGCAGAATTAACAGATTTTGTAGTCGGAATTATATTCCATAATTGGTCATGAGCAACAAAAGACCAGGGCAAATAATGATCTAAGGAAATTTCATCCTTGTTTAATTTAACCTTAGAATAAATACATTCAATATCTTTATTTTTTAAAATAGTTATCCAATATTTCTTCTGCTCTTTTAAAGAATCCCTCTCTTGTGGCATAAATAATTTATTTACAATATTAGGGGTACTGGGGTTTTTTTGCTGCATATAGTTTAACCATTCCCAAGATGCCCAACCTCTAACTATTGTGTAATTTTCTTCTAAATACTCAATCCAATCTGGATGTAAAATAATAGCGTTACAACTTTTCTTTTCTTCAGCGTTAAAACAATATAAAGGCTTTTTACTATCAAATTGATTATTGGCTAAATTTACAATATTTGCATCTACCAAATAATCTTTTAATTTTGTAGTTTCAGGTTTAAAAAAAGGACGAATTAAACGATAAGATACATAACGATTAATATCAATAATAATATCATCAATATTTTGATTATTAATAGTATTACGTAAAAGCTTTTTTTCTGGATCTCTAAACTTTAAAATTGGTTCTGTAATTTCTAGTTCAAGAGCATCTAGTTTATTGGCAATTTGGTCTTGTTTTCCAAAAGACAGCTTAAAATAATTGTGAGGATACCAAGCATTAGCTAACATCTCAATGATGATTTCTCGAAAGCTAATAGGTGATAAAGTATCAAAGTTTCTTCTTTTGAGAATATCTAATATTGATAAGAAGTAAAGATATTTATAAGAGTTAGTGATGTTGTTAAATATTTGAGATAAGACAGTAACATTAACTTTATCTGACAGTGGTAAGTCCTGATTCATGCTTGGATTTTTAAATAAGATTAAATCTCCTAAATATACTTGAATAAAATCATTAGCGGCTGATTGATTAATCTTATTTAACGCCTTGACAATTTCTGCAACAGTTTCAGCAGTAGGATCAATTTTTTCATGATACCAACGGAAGACAATCGGACGTTCAACACCTAAACCTGTCGCCAGTTGGCTTTGGCTGATGTTGTAAGACTCTAAAATCTGTTTGAGTGCTTGTCCTGCTTTTCCCATGATTTCCATTATCACAGGATAGCGAGCGCAATTTTGTTAACTTTTATGATAACTTTTTTAGAAAATTAGTTATCATTTATGATAACAAAACAGAGATAATTTTAAACAGGTGCGTTATGGCAGAAGAATTTGTGAGGTTAGAAGATAGCAGTAGCAATCAAGTCCAGGTAAGGCGAGAAAAGATAAAGCACATATTAGTCGGTAGTCCTGAACTAGTCAGGAGAACAATCTATCAGTTGCATACTACAGGTTATGCAGAAGTGGGTTCTTGGTCAAAACCAGTCATAGCAGGAAGTTTAGGCGAATTAGGCGATGTAGTGAGTGTATTAATTAGACAGCAAGGTTAGGAAATAAACGATACAGGAGTTAGGGCGATAACTTCGTTAAGCTTCGCTAACGCACTAGCTCTTGTCAAAATAAAATATTTAATATTGGTGAAAATTACAAATGACAAACTAAACAAGGTAAATCATCTTTTTCTTGATTTAAACTTTCTTCTAATGCTTCAACCAAATGAGGATTAAAAGCCGTATTTTTTTCTTTAGCCATCAACTTCTCATGTTGAGCAATAATTTCATCCTTGCGTGCTATAAGCTGCAATAAACTTTCCCCATCTGTCCAAGTATAGGTACGACCATCAGCATGATTAGATTCATACTCAACAGCCTTTTGAAATAAATCAGGATGTTCCTGCGCTAGCATTACCCATTCATACTTGCGTTGAAAGAAACAGAAAAAACACCCAGAACGACTGCGCCAGCGATAATAGTCAGGTAGTCCAATTCCACTTTCTTCTAATAACCGGATAATATCAGCCTTAACTAAACCCCTTTCCCTAAACGGAAACACAGGTTTAATATTAGGTTTAGTGGAGATATAACCATCACGGTTTTCATCAGCACGAATGCCAACGTAACTAACAGCCTCATCATCCCCCACAAATTCCTCTAAAGGCTTAATTTTCATCTTCACCGTACACCAACGCATTTGGGGAGAAGGTAATAAACCATCATGAATTGCTAACCAATGGTCAAAGCCGCGTTTGTCACTGAGGTAATGAATTTTAATCCCCAAACGTGCTTTGATGCGGTCAAGATATTCGTAAGTTTCTGGTAACTCTTTATGGGTATCGCAAAAAAAATACTCCATCTCTGGAATTTCTTTATGCAGTAATACTGCTAAAGCTGTACTATCCTTTCCCCCTGAAAGTCCCAAAATGTGCCTAACTTTTTTCTCTGCCATGCTGACTTTTTAATGCTGTTTGACCAGTATATTAGTATTACTAATATCTTAGCAATTATGCAAATATAGTCTGTAGCATTTTGCAGCTAATATTAACAAAACATAGTATATTTACTGCTTTAATTACGTTCTTATAACCCAACCAGTTGCGCTTTTATACATCAACCCGATTCAGTCTAAGCTAAAAATCTGAAATTGGCTAGAACGAAACATTATTTAATCTTTTAACTTACGCTTCATTTCTAAATATTGCTGGAACTTAGGATCAGATATGCACTGATCAATAAACTTCTCCAGTTCATCCTTCATTGTACTGTCAATAAATTGACAGTATTCCTTAAACACATCCTTCTTCCCCTGTGGGAGATAGAAACCAAGATACTCTTGTCCTTGACGCTTCTCTGTCACAAACAACTCTTGCATATCATCAAGATTCATCATAAATCGTTAAGTTTCAACATCTCCTTTGTACGGTACGCATATACGTACCGTACAATAAACCATGAAACAGATTAACGTGAGTTCGACGGCTTGAAAAACCCCTCTCCAAACCTCTCCCCTGCAAGGAGAGAGGCTTTAAAAGCTAATTTTTCGTTTATATTTAAGCCCCTCTCCGCGTCGGAGAGGGGTTGGGGAGAGGTTCATCGAACTGACATCAGATTAATCCCACTTTGCAACATTAAACAGGTGCGTTATGGCAGAAGAATTTGTGACTTTAGAAGATAACAGCAGCAATCAAGTCCAGGTGAGGCGAGAAAAGATAAAACATATATTAGTCGGTAGTCCTGAACTAGTGAGGAAGACAATCTATCAGCTGCATACTACAGGTTATGCAGAGGTTGGTTCTTGGTCTAAACCTGTAATAGCAGGGAGTTTAGTGAATCAGGCGATGTAGTAAGTGTATTAATTAGACAGCCAATCTAGGAACTAGAAGCTATAGAGAGTTGAGGCGATCAGCTATGCTGGGCGGTTAGGCGATAACTTCGTTAAGCTGAGTCGCAAATCGACACGCTGCGTGAACGCTAACGCACCAACTCTTACACTTAAAAATATTCAAGACTGCATTTGATAGAATATACGAGTCTTCATAGCAACAAAATTATGCGCTGATGTCAGCAAGAGATTTATTTCATGAAGCGGTCAAAAAAGCACTTCAAAAAGAAAATTGGATAGTGACCGATGATCCATTAGAAATAGAATTTGAAGAAGTAACGCTTAAAATAGATTTAGGTGCAGAAAGGCTAATAGCAGCAGAAAGAGAAGGAGAAAAAATAGCCGTAGAAATCAAAAGTTTTGCCAGTAACTCTGCGGTTAGTGACTTTCATACAGCTTTAGGGCAATTCCTGAACTATCAAATTGCACTCGAAGAAAATGAGCCAGAACGTAGGTTATATTTAGCAATTCCAGTTGATGCTTATGCAACATTTTTCCAAACAAAACTTGCTCAAATTGCAGTAAAAAGACATCAATTAAAATTAATAATATACGAGCCAATAATGGAGGTAATTTTGGAATGGACAAACTAGAGCAGTATCGTCAATACATCCAAAATATTCTAATTAAAAATAGCAAGTATAAACCTAACCATGAAGAAATCGAAAATCAATTAATCTTTGATACAGTAAACCATCATTATCAGTTGATGCGTATAGGTTGGAAGGGTTTAAGTCGTGTGTATCACAGTGTCATTCATTTTGATATTAAAAATGGCAAAATCTGGATTCAGCAGAATATGACAGATGTAGATTTAGCACAAGAACTTTTGGAGATGGGAGTACCAAAAGAAGATATTGTGTTCGGTTTACAACCACCATATAAACGTCCGTATACAGGCTATGGAGTAGCTTAACAAAAACTTGGAATAATTAAATGACGCGCTTTATACATGACAAATTCGCCAAAGACTATCTCGAAGAGTTATTAAAAAATTACGGAGAAGTTAAAGCATCAGAAAAAGTCTCAGGAGAGATTAAAGAAATAGATGTTTTATTCACGCCTTTTAAACAGCAAAACTCTAACTTACAAATACTGGGTTTACTAGGAAGATTTGCTGAACACCCTGCAATCATAGAACCATTTCGCAATCCAGCTTCTACCGATTAAATCTGCGATTGTATTCTAAAGTTATTAGAAGTAAAAGCGTCACAGCGACGCGAAGCCAAAGCCAATAAAACGAAACTGCAAGACTCAGAAATTCCCAAATTGTGGATTCTGACTCCAACGGTATCTGAAACTAGATTATCTAGCTTTGGAACTGTACAAAAAGAAAATTGGTTATCAGGAGTACATTTTCTTCCAGATGCTTTGCGAACAGCAATTGTAGCGATACACCAACTACCACAGATACCGGAAACTTTATGGTTGAGGCTTTTGGGTAGAGGAAATGTGCAGTTGCAAGCGTTACCATTAAATCATCCATACCAACAAGCAACCCTCGAATTAGTTTACAACTTACGCGAAAACTTAAGAGTCAATCAAGAATTAGAAACAGATGATCGGGAGTTAATTATGCGTTTAGAACCACTTTATCAGCGAGATAGAGAACAAGCCAAGCAAGAGGGAAGACAAGACGTAATACTGCGTCAACTCAATCGCCGTATTGGTGTAATTAATGAATCATTAATCGAGCGAATTAAAGGATTATCAATTGTACAATTAGAAAATCTAGGAGAAGCGTTGCTAGATTTTTCTAATATTTCTGATTTAGAAACTTGGTTAAATCAACAATAAAAATAAATCATTAGTAGACTTGAAAGACTCATATCCCCGACTTCTTAAAGAAGCCAGGGATCTTGTTTGGTTATTTTTACCCATCAAAATGCTTTTTTCAACCAGCATTTTTCCCTGCTATTTCATCATTTCCCTTGTCGCCAATCTTAGTAACTGTCTCTGGCAAATCAGAATTTAAAATCCGTTCACTCAACTTTGTCAAAATTGCTTGTCTTAACTGCGGATCATCGGGTAATTCAGCCAGAATTTTGTCAACAAACTTTTCAACCTGCGATTCTCTACCATGATCTACCCATACCACTCGATTGAATTCTTCACCATCGGGACGAGTTATAGTAATCCGTCTGGCTTCAAAACCTTCCCCTTTGACAGCTACTTCTTTTTGCAAAATTTCCAGATTTATAAACCGTCGCACTAAATCTGCTAACTTCATTTCAAAGGCGATCGCATCATCATCAGTCCAGGATTCCGCAGGTTTATCCGCCACAATCATTACCAAAGCTTCCAACCACTGAGAATCAGTTTTAGTTTCATCTGATGCTGCACGAATAAAGCGTTTTAGTAAAGGTTCAATACATTTTCCCGCTAAATAATTCGCCCGTACCCGCAAATCTTCTCTAAGTTTTGTTTCCTGACTTCTCACACCAAAGGCTTCATATATCAGTTTTTGACAATCACTTAATAAATGATCATACGCTGTATGAATTTCTCTGAGGGCATGAACTAACTTAGTCCGTAAAGTTTTCGCCGTGACACCATCATCTCCGCTTTCAGCCCCAATTGGGGGTAAATTACAAGCTGCTGGTAAAGCCTTGAATAACAATTCATCGGGTTCAACAGTAGTTTGTAATGCTTTTAAAATCGCTCTCGGTTCTTCTGCAAGCTGTTTGGTTTGTTGAGTATATTTAGGGAGTTTCTTAACAAATTGATAAAGCGGAGTAACCACCGTTAATAAAGTGGCGTTACGCACTTTACTCAATTTTTTTAACTGCGGATTGCGTAAAATAGCTTCTAATTCTTTAAATACTTCTGCCCTTAATCCGACTACTGCAAAATATTTAACTGCAAACCGTTCAGGATATTTTACTAATAATTCAAAATGTTCTGTTCCCAATACAGGAATAAATGTCCCATCTTGATATAGTCCCAAATCATCAGCATGATATAACAGTACCGCCGCTAAAATGACGGGAATTGCACCCTGTTTTATACCGAATGGCGGTAGGGCTAAATTTTGATAGAGTAAATCAAAAGTTTGGCTTTTTTCTGTGGCTGCTAAACAAAAATTTTCAACCGCTTCCCACAGAGAATTTAAACCCGAATTTTCAGATGGTGAATAAAAATCCCAAACGCCTTCTTCCTGACGATGAATCCCTGTTTCTTCTAACAGAGAATAATACATACTAACTTCAGGTCCATAACCTTCTAAGCCTAATCTCTCTTCATATTGATGTTCTAACATTGCCTGAATCAATTCGCGTCTAGCTTTTGCACCTTGAGAGGTTAAATCTCGACGGTTAATTAATTCATTCCACAAAATTGGAGTGCGATGATAAACGCGATCGCAAATCTCAGACAGCTTACTATTAAAGTCAGTAATGTTATTGAGTGTTTCGACTTGTCCCTGAATCCAACATTGCCGCGCTACCCCAATACTAAAGGATTGATTAAGGGTTTCGTTTAAAAATTCTTCAGCTTCTTGTAAGCGATAATTTACTTCTTTTCTTGCTACCCCATCAGTTTGCAACTCTTTGGCGGTTTTTTTGATATTACTTAACGCTACAAACTCCAGAGTCCGAATTCGTAGTATATCCAAATTAGCTGCACTCAAAATAACTAATGGTTTTCCATCGCTAGTTGTTTCAGGAATAGCACTCGGAACTTCATCATCTACCCAATACCCAACAAAACCATCTGCATCGACACTACTGCAACGTAATTGACTCAAATCTTGTGAATTATCTAAATAATGGCGTTCAAAATAACGCAAAGTCCCCGTTTTATAACTGTGACGTTGAGCGACTAAAGGCTTGAGAGGACAATGTATAGATAATAGTTTAACTAAAGGCGATCGCTCTTGTTCTATATATAGACTTAACTCACTGTCAACATTAAAATCAGAACCTTGCCAAATCCGCAATTCATCTAGTTGACGACGATGAGTAATCAGGTTTTGTTTTAACAGTTTATCAATAATTTCTTGCCAATAATTAATTTCTTCAGGTGACGGGCGATCGCACATTGCCAAAGATACTAAAATTCTAGTCGCCCGCATCGAACTTGTTACCGTAATCAAGTTCAAAATTCCGATAGTTTTGAGTACTCTGAGGCTATCTTCTTCTAATCGTTTCGCATCATTAATTAAATCTTGAACTTCCACCCATCTTTGCAAATTAGGACGCGAAGCATAACCCATCCCCGCAGATTCAATAAAATAGTCGTAAACTTGGTATAGTTTCAGACAAGGTAATTTATGGTTTTTAACCGTTGCCTCTTCTAAAAAATTACGAAATGATAAAGGTTCATTACTGGTTAAAAATGTAAATAAAGAACGGTCATTTTGAGCATATTTTTGGCAGAGGTTGGGTAATACCAAAGCCGATAAAGGATGTAGCGGATAAACTTTTGTGATAACTTCCTGAGTGACTTCTTCATCTACAATTATAGGAGCTAAATACTTACTCCACTCCTCAGAGTAAACATTAGTAGCACTCTTGATATTATCTGCTGCTGATGAGTCAATTGCTTCACCAATCAAACTCATCATTTGTCCAGCCGACTCAGTAAAAGCAATATCTTCAAATCGCCCTTGAATCTTCGCCCATTCGTTGCGTTGAACTGTGGCTAATCGTTGACTATATTCTGCAAAAGCTTGATGTAAAATCCCTAAAATATAAATAGGATGTTTACTATCTTTGGGTAATTCAGCTAATTGTTGTAAGAGATATAAATCTTCATTTCCTTGAGCATGACTAGCATACTCTAAATTTTTTCCTAGTTCATCAATCACAAGGAAAATTCCCGTTTGAGATTCCTTGGCTAATTCCAATACTAAATTAGGAATTTCTGTACTATCAACTTTTCCCCCATCATTAATTTCTGCATCTAAATCTACTAACTGACGCACAACATTAATTTTGTTCCTTTGGCTTGCAGTCCAAAAATTCTCAACGCCTGTTAACAAGCCCCTAATAATAGTATGGCTAATTGCCTCTCTTTGTCCTGTAGCCACAGCCCTAATTAACCCTTTCTGGTTAATTTTGTCTTGAATTAATTGATATATATCACTATCTCTACCTAATTTTTCTTCAGCTATTGATAAAGCCTTCATGTGCATTTTATTTTGAGAATTAGCACATAAAGAAATTAAGTAATGAGCAAAAGCCGATTTCCCAGTACCATAAACACTAGTTAATGTCCAAGCTCTTTCTCCTTCATCAGAATTAAAATTATTAAGAATGCGTTTTAAAGAATCAATTGCTCTTTTCGTCAGAACATAACCCTCTAAAGCTTCCACACTATCCAACTCTCTTTCTAAGTTAATAGAACGAGAATAGCGACGCTGAAGACTGAAATAATGTGATAGCTTCTTGTTAGTCATAATCTCACTCATCTTTAATAATAATTAAATAGTAGTTATCAGCTATATCAGGAGATAGAGTAATCATAAATCCATAGATAAAAATTGCTTTTAATATTAATACTGTTCCCTATTCCCTGTTCCCTGTTCCCTACTATAGGAATCCGATTTGATTACTGAAAATCCTTGTATAGGGAAGGAATAGGAAACGGGGAACAGGGAACGGATAAGAGGGAAGCTAGATGTGTACTGAATTTTTTTCAATAATCAAATATGAGTCCTATATAATATTTATTTAAAATTTCTTCAGCTAATATTTCTGGATTCTCAGGCAAAGATAACTGAATTAATCCGGCAGTGTCAGAAAGAACTATCGTATCAAATTCTTTAGCAACCGTCTCAATAGCCGCACATAAAATATTCTCTGTCAGTTTAAATACCGTCCCTGGACTACCTTCATCATAAAGTAACCGACGAATAGTAATTGTATTGCTATCTGTGTTTGCCCAACTAGCATATTCTAAACAAGTCGCAACTATAACTGATGCAGGTAAATTCGCTTTTGTACCAATTTTAAACTGATAATTTTTACCAAAATGCCGGATTAAACCAAGTTCAGTGAAAGGACAATCAATAGAATCTTCAATTGGCGCATTATCTCTGATAAAGTCCTGTACTGCATACATTCTTAAAATACAATTTACATCTTTAAGAAAAGAAGATTCAGCAATTTTTTTATCAAAACTTATTATATAACCCTGTAACCCTGCTAAAACATCTTCTTTGGTAAAATCTAACTCTCGAAAAACATTAAAGATATAATACCAAGCAGCCGCTTCACACGTAGGTTTTAACAAATTCCAATGTAATAACCATAACGATGCAGGATCTTCTAAATAAGAGTCCCATCCATTCTCGCTTAAAAGTTTTTCTCCAAATATTGTAGGTGAACTATTTTTATCAATAAGTTTGAAAGCAGTACACCAATAACGAATAGCACGTACCATATTTTTACCAACACCCAAGCGTACAGGTGCATCATCCTGTAAGAAAACACCTGGATTTTTCTTAGCTGCATCAAACCCTTTTTTCAACCAGCCAAAACGAGGATGAAAAGTTTCGTGGTTAGCAAATATTGGATTTACAGGAGTTTCTATAAATTTTAAGTTTAGATTAGTTTGTATCATAATATAATATTTATTTTGTTGAGTATAACTTAAAGTATATTAATTATATTAATGCAATCAAAAGTATTAATTTAATATTAATAAAATTTTTTCTATATATAAAAATATATTTATTGCAAGTAAATACAAGAAAGGAAAGATAATTATAATATTTTTTAGGCTTTAAAACTTATGTTATTAGTACATTAATAGCATTTCATTAATATAAACGTACAGATTGAATAAGAATTGCATAAAAAGGTGATTATCCGTTATAAAATCATACATACTCACTTAATAGTCAGCCTACTGTGCAATATAAGAAAGCGAGATGAGTTATTGACAAGAACATCCAATTTGTCAACACAGACAAACTATTGGGTAATATACAACAATAGAAGCGGGCGATGGGACTCGAACCCACGACGTTCACCTTGGGAAGGTGACATTCTACCACTGAATTACACCCGCAAATAGTTACTGTTAGCTAATTTAAAGCTAACAAATATTATACCACATAGATTAGTTTTGGATTTCAGACACAGATGTGCCGTTTTGCGATCGCACACCCCTAACTTCTCTATCATCAGCAGACGGCTGTGGTTTTTTCCCAAAACCGTAACGCAGTGTGTTCAAAATCCAGTTCTGGAAGTTGTCAATGTAGCTAAATATGACTGGGACTACTACCAAAGTCAGCAATGTAGAAGTTGTAAAGCCTCCCATAATCGCAATGCCCATTGGTTGGCGAACTTCAGAACCTGCGCCAATACCCAATGCAAGGGGAAGAGTACCAGCAATTGTCGCTAAGGAAGTCATCATAATTGGACGCAAGCGCGACACACCAGCTTCTATTAATGCTTGGCGTTGATTTTTACCTTCCTGCATATTAATGATTGTGTAGTCCACCAAGAGAATCGAATTTTTGGTGACAATTCCCAATAGCAAGACGATGCCAATCAAGGCGTAAATTCCCAAGGGTTTTTGGGCAACCATTAATGCTACTAATGCACCGCCTAAACAAAAAGGCAAGGCTGCCATAATCGACAAAGGTTGGAAAAAGTTGTTATATAGCAACACTAGAATTGCATAGATGCACATAACGGCGAGGGCTAACGCACCACCGAAACGCCCAAAAATTTCTTGCATAATTTTGGCACTACCGGAAGGTTGCTGGGCAACTCCTGGTGGTAGGTTTTGCATTGCTGGTAGTTGATTGACTGCTTTGACTGCTTCTCCTAAGGATATTCCTTGCAAATTGGCTTCTACTGCAACTTGACGGGCGCGGTCGTAGCGGTTAATGGTGGCGGGGCCACTGCCAAAACGGATATCTGCCACAGCCACAAGTGGAATTAAACTACCGTTTTGGCTGGGAACTTGCAGATTTTTGATATTGTTGATGTCTGCACGGGCTGTGGGGTCAATTTGCACGCGAATCGGAATTTGCCGATCGCTTAAGTTAAACTTAGCCAAGTTGGCATCATTATCACCAATCGTAGCTAAGGATGCTGTACGAGCGATCGCTTGCACAGTTACACCCAAATCTGCGGCGCGTTGCGGATTTGGAAATACCAAAATCTCTGGTTTGACTAAACTAGCAGTAGAAGAAACTTCTACTAATCCAGGCAAGTTACGCATTTGTTGTTCTAAATCAGTAGCAGCTTGGGTTAAAGCTTCGGGATTTTCACTCCGCAACACAATAGACAATCCTTTACGGCTATCTCCTGGCCCTTGGCTTTGAAAGCTAATTCTCGCCCCTGGGATTTCTTGAAACAATGGGCGGATTTGTTCTTCAAATTGTTTTTGAGAAATATTGCGTTCTTCCTTGGGCTTTAGCTGAATTGATAAGGTAGCTGAATTGATTTCTTCTGTGGCTAACACCTTTTCTACAACTGGGTTTTGCCGAATGATGTCAGTTGCTTGGGTAACTACTTTGTTGACATCTGCCAAAGTCGAACCAGGCGGGACTTCAATGGAAACGTTGGAGATACCAAAGTCACCATCATCCACAAAACCTTTGGGAATTAAAGGAACCAGCATCAAACTGGCCATAAAAAAAGCAATTGCGATCGCAATTGTAGTCAATCTATGGCGTAATGCTGCTTGTAATAAAGATTTATAAGGTTGAAAGTGGCGTTTTGATTGCTGATTTTGAGATTGGCGATAGAAAAGGCGACTTAATCTTTTCTTGGCATGGGTAGCACTAGGTTGGGTAGGAATTTTCTCCTTCAGCAGATACGCCCCCATCATTGGCGTAATCATCCGCGCTACCATCGTGGAAAAAATTGTAGAAACGGCAACGGTCACACCAAAGGGTTGGAAAAACTGCCCCGGAACACCCCCCATAAACGCCACAGGGAGAAATACAGCAATAATCGTTGCCGAACTTGCCATCACAGCTAATCCCACTTCGTCGGAAGAGTCAAAAGCTGCTTGCCAAGATGTTTTCCCCATTGCCATGTGTCGTTCCATATTTTCAATTTCGACCACAGCATCATCTACTAAGTTGCCTACCGCCAAAGCTAATGCCAACAAAGTCATGTTGTTGAGGGTATATCCCAAAGCTTGCTGCACCGCAAAGGTAGGAATCATGGATAAAGGTAAGGCAACAGCAGTAATTAAAGTCGCTCGCCAGTTTCTTAAAAACAGTAAAATTACGATGACTGCCAGTACCGAAGCTTGAATCAACTCATCAATGGTGCTTTGATAAGATTGGCGGATAATATCGGCTCTGGTAAAAATTAACTCTACCTTGACATCTGGGGGCAAAGTTTTTTGCAGTTCGGCTACAGCTGCTTTTACTCCTTCTTCCACGCTGACAACCACACTACCAGTACTACGCAATACCTGAAACGCTACCACAGGTTGATTATCCAAGCGGGCAGTTTGACGCACATCAGCATATTTATCTTCCACAGTACCCAAACTGGATAAAGGTACAGAACCACCACTAGGCAGCAGAATTTCATAAGTTTGCAGCACATTCACGCTGGCTGCACTACCAAGGGTACGAATCGTTTGTTCGCTACCACCAACTTCGGCACGTCCACCAGGTAAATTGATGTTGAAAGCGCGAATTTGGTCGTTCACTTGGGTGGCGGTGATGCCTAAAGATTGTAAGCGGTCAGGGTCGAGGTTAATGCGGATTTCGCGGTCAACGCCACCGATGCGTTTTACTTGTGCCACACCTTTGACTGCTAACAAAGCACGGCTAATGGTTTGGTCTACAAGGTTGCTTAATTCTTCTACAGAACGTTGATCTGATTTGACTGCATAAAAGATGATTGGGCCACCGGCAAATTCTAAACGTTGCACCACCGGGTCATTGATATCTTGGGGCAGACTTTGGCGAATTTGCGCGATCGCATTTCGCACATCATTAGTAGCGCGATCGCTATTTGTCCCTAAAACAAAGTTAATCGTGGTAGTAGATTTGCCATCACTAACGGTGGAAATCATATTATCGATATTGCCCAAGCCAGCGACAGCATCTTCGATTTTTTTTGTCACCTGAGATTCCAGTTCTGCTGGCCCTGCACCCGGTTGAGTGACAGTAATAGAAACTGCCGGCACATCAATATTGGGGTTGGTGTCAATTCCTAGGGAAATGAACGAAAACCAACCAACAATTGTCAAAATTAAAAATAAAACGATTGTGGGAACAGGTTTTTTTATTGACCAAGCCGAGATATTAAAAGACATTTGAAGTGTGAAGTATGAAGTGTAAAGTCTAAAATTTTTTTGACCAATGACAAATGACTATTGACCATTGACTATTGACTCTTGACTCTGACCCGATCGCCATCTTTGAGATAGCCTGCACCATCAACGATGACGCGATCGCCTAATTGCAAGTTATTGTTAATTTCTACTAGTTCATTGTTAATCAATTCTCCAACCTCAACTTTCTGACTATGGACTATATCATCTGGGGATAGAGTGAATAAAATTACACTGCCATCTGCTTGGGGTTGCACTGCTTTTTGTGGTACTACCATTGCGATCGCTGTATTAGTAGTAATGGCAGCGCGGGCAAACATCCCTGGTCTGAGTAAGTTGGTGAACGGTAAATCAATTTTGACAGTTGCTTCCCGACGTTTATCGTTAATTAAAGGCTGGATTTCTCTGACTCTTCCTTGCAACTGCACGCGGCTATCGATATCTGAAGAAATTTCCACAGCAGCGCCAATTTCTACTTTTGGTAATTCGATTTCTGGAACCTGTGCTTGAAGTTCTAATCTGCCATCACGAATAATTGAAAACAATTTTTGCGTTCCTCCAATCACAGTGCCAACTTGGGTTTGCGGTGGTATACCTGTGACATCGCCAACTCTGGCTAGTTTCTCGGCAACAATTCCCGAAATCGGGGCGCGGACTACTGTTTGCCTTAACTGTGTTTGTAGTTGGATAGTCTTGGCAACGCTGGTACGTACATCTGCTTTGGCTTTGTAAATATTAGCTTCAGCACTGCCAGTGTTAGCTTGGGCGCTGACAACATTGGCTTGGGCGCTACGAATATTTTCTTCGGCAAGCCGTACAGCTTCTGTAGCAGTTTTGACTGTATAGGCACGAGTATCAAGTTCTTGGAGACTAATTGCACCAGCAACCGCCAATTGCCGATAACGCAGAAAATTCTTTTGGGCTTCTTCTAACTTAGCCTTGGCCTGTGCTAAATCAGCTTTTTTTTGCCGCACTATTGCCTGATAAGATGCCACAGTCGCTTGCTGTGAGACCATACTTGCTTGTCTCGAACCCACATCAGCTTGTTTGGATTCTACCTCGGCTCTGGCTCCACTCATTTGGGCTTGCAACATAGAATCATCTAAGATGGCAAGAACTTGGCCTTTTCTAACATAAGTACCTTCCTTGATATCTTCGGGAATCATTTTGATTTGCAAACCATTGGCTTGCGGCAACACCGGAATTAAATCACGGGCGGTGATCGTGCCTGTAGTATTGAAGGTGCGGGAAACACGGGTAGCTTCTACTGTCGCGACGGTAACTGTCATGACTGGGTTAGTTTTAGCCTGGACTTTATTCGCTACAGCTTTTTGTTGACGTGCTGGCAGTTGGCTTAACACACCCATACCACCTAAAGCGATCGCTATTCCCAAGCCAGTACCAACAAACAAAGGCTTTAGCCAAGGTTGGGTTTTCTGCCAGGCTAATTCGTGCGATGAAACTTTCTCTTCATCGGTAACAATTTCCTCTAGCTTTCCTTTTGGCATAATTTCGTCACTCACAGACGCACCTCCACTGCGGAAACACACACAACTGTTGGTTCTTTTTAAGAAAGTTTGAGACTAATTACCATATATTAAATCTGACTTCCATCTCAAATTTTGACTGTAATAATCCCCAATATGATAACCATGACATAAGTCATGTTTTTTATGATTAATAAAAATAAAAAACGGTAATTATACGGAACTTTTTAGTCGAGATGACTCTGTATGCTTATCACCCTATAGGCCTTATTAGGGTCACATATCCTTTGTATGCAGATCACCGCCATTACATACATAAATGTGGAACACTAATGAGCATAGGATACGCCAATTGCATATATTGACAGCTAAATAAGAAAGCATAGCCTATGATGTGAGCAAGATTTCAAGGCAACTAGCACTCACACCTTTATCTGAGCTAAAAAGGAGAAATCTGCATTCAAATGCCAACCAAAGCCTTGATTTCACAACTCTTGAGAACAAACCAGAGATATTTTGATCTGAACTGAGCAACCAAATATGTTCAACGCCACTGAAATTTTAATTGATGCTTTTGTCAAACAAATTCGAGAAGGCTACAGTCGCACATACGGCTGCCTCAAAAATGATTATCAAGATATCATTGCCTGGGCTGGGAGCATGGCGTTGGAAAATATTGCCAATAGCGATGCCCTATATCACAATGTCGAACACTCTATTTTAGTGACCTTAGTAGGGCAAGAAATTTTACGTGGCAAACACATTCGCGAAGGTGGTGTTTCTAGTGAAGATTGGTTGCACTTTATCATCTCCTTGGTCTGTCACGATATCGGTTATGTCAAAGGAGTTTGTCGCCAAGACCAAGAAGCAGCAGGCTTATACGCTACAGGTAAAAACGGCAGAATGATTTCGCTGCATCCTGGCGCTTCTGATGCCAGTCTTACACCTTATCATGTCGATAGAGCCAAGCTGTTTATTGATGAGCGCTTTGGTGGTCATAAGTTAATCGATGCTGAAGTCATTAAAAGTAATATTGAATGGACTCGCTTTCCCGTCCCCACAGCGGAGGATCATCAAGATACCGTTAACTTTGCTGGTTTAGTACGTGCTGCTGATTTAATTGGACAATTGAGTGACCCCCGTTACCTGAAAAAAATTACCTCGTTGTTCTATGAATTTGAAGAAACCGGGATGACTAAAGTTTTAGGCTATGAAACACCAGCCGATTTACGTAAAAATTACGCCAAGTTTTACTGGAATGGTGTTCATCCTTATATTAAAGATGGTCTGCGCTACTTATCGCTGACACAACAAGGCAAACAAATTGTGGCAAACCTCTACTCGAATGTGTTTGTCGTTGAACATGAAAAAAACCAAGAGGAACATCTATATATAGTTGAGCAATTACATGCTTAGTCAACAGTCAAGAGTCCAAAGTCAAGAGTCAAAATAAATAAACATAGTCGAAAGTCAAAAGAGATAAACTTTCACGTTTAGCTATTGACTATTAACCATTGACCATCGACTATTGACTATTGACCAATGACTATTGACTAAAAACTATGAATTGGTGGCAAAGACTCAAGAAAAATCCTTTGGCGCGGTTTGGGGCAATTTTGCTGTTAATTTTCTATGTAGCGGTGATTGCAGCTGATTTTGTTGCTCCTTATGACCCCTATGCTTCGCAACCAAATGGTTCACTGCTACCACCAACTCAAATTTATTGGGTTTCAAAAACTTCGGGGAAATTTATTGGCCCCCATATTTATCCAACAACTCAAGGTCAAACTGATATCAAAACAGGCGATCGCCAGTTAATTGTAGACTTTACAAAGCCATCTCCTCTACGTTTGTTTGTTGCTGGCCCAGAATACCGTCTGTTGCAGTTAAGTTTGCCACTACCACCCAAATGGGATGAAGTCACCATTTTTCCGGGAATTCCTTTAAATTGGCATTTATTTGGCGCAGATAATAATGCAAAATTCAACATTTTTGGTACTGACGATCAAGGGCGCGACCAATTTAGTCGGCTGTTGCATGGTGGTCGCATTAGTTTGTTTATCGGCATTATCGGCGTAATATTTACTTTTCCGCTTGGTCTATTGTTGGGCGGAATTTCTGGCTATTTTGGTGGTTGGTTAGATAGTGTCATCATGCGCTTGGCAGAAGTACTGATGACTTTCCCCAGTATTTATCTGTTGGTGACATTAGGAGCAGTTTTACCACCTGGTTTAAGTAGTACCCAGCGCTTTTCATTAATTGTAGTGATTACTTCTGTAATTAGTTGGGCGGGTTTAGCTAGGGTAATTCGAGGACAGGTACTTTCTATTAAAGAACGCGAATTTGTCCAAGCTGCACGCGCAATGGGCGGAAATCCACTTTACATCATCATCCGCCATGTTTTGCCTCAAACTGCTACTTATGTAATTATCTCTGCGACCTTAGCAGTTCCTAGTTTTATTGGTGCGGAAGCTGTATTAAGTCTGATTGGTTTAGGCATTCAACAGCCAGATCCTTCTTGGGGTAATATGCTTTCTCTAGCCAGCAATGCTTCAATTTTGGTACTACAACCTTGGTTAATTTGGCCGCCAGCAGTGCTAATTATTTTGACAGTACTTGCATTTAACTTACTTGGTGATGGCTTAAGAGATGCTCTCGACCCCCGCAGTTTGCAAAGATAAGGGGAAGTGTGAAGTATGAAGTATGAAGTATAAGATTTTGTCCTTCTGCCTTTTAATCATTGACCATTGACCATTGACTATTGACCATTGACTATTGACAAGTTGCGAAAACTTTGACGTGTCATAATAATTCAAGCAATCCCCTTTGAAGAGATTGAAACCTAGACCTGACCTGAACTACAGTGCGATAAACTCATGCAGCCTGAACCCAAAGTCAACATCCTTTTGGTGGATGACAAAGTAGAAAATTTGTTGGCACTAGAAGCAATTTTAGAAAGACTGGGAGAAAATTTAGTTAAAGCAACTTCTGGAGCCGAAGCTTTGCGGTGTCTGCTGCATCAAGATTTTGCGGTAATTTTGCTGGATGTGCAAATGCCGGGAATGGATGGCTTTGAAACTGCCAGCCTGATTCGTAGTCGAGAAAGGTCGCGTCAAACTCCGATTATCTTTCTTACAGCCTTTAGTACCAGTGACCAAATGTTATTTAAAGGCTATGCTATGGGCGCAGTTGATTATTTGCTTAAGCCCATAGATACGAACATATTAATATCTAAAGTCACGGTATTTGTTGAGCTATTTAAAAAAACCCAAGCAATTAAAGAACAAGCAACCCAACTGGCAGCTGTAAATGCAGAACTAAGGCAAAGTGAAGAGCGTTTTCGTTCCCTTAGCACTTGTTCTCCGGTGGGGATTTTTGAAATGGATACGGCAGGAAAATGTAAGTATACTAATCCTCACTATCAGGCAATTTGTGGTTTAAATGCCGCAGAAAGTTTAGAAAAAAAATGGCTGGAATTTGTGCATCCAGATGAGCAAGAACGCGCGATCGCAAGTTGGAATAAATACTTGGATATCGGTGGCCAAAACTACTCGGAAGATTTTCAATTCCAAACAGCTAATGGTGAAATTCTTTGGGTACAGGTGCGCTCATCACGTATGGTTTCGGCTCAAGGGAAATTACTGGGATATGTCGGTACGCTAGAAGACATCACTGAACGCAAGCAAGCCGAAGAAGTCCGCGCTCAAATTATTCGAGAACAAACAGCCAGACAAGAAGCCGAAGCCGCAAATCGGATGAAGGATGAGTTTCTCGCTGTGCTTTCTCACGAACTCCGCACACCTTTGACTTCAATGTTGGGCTGGTCAAAAATTCTGCGTTCTAAGAAATTGGATGAAAAATCTACTGCTAAAGCTTTAGAAGCAATTGAACGCAATGCTACATCTCAAGTGCAATTAATTGAAGATATTTTAGATGTATCGCGGATTATTCGCGGTCAACTAAAACTGAATTTATGTGCGGTGAATTTGATTTCTGTGATGGAAGCAGCCCTAGAAGCAGTGCGTCCTTTAGCAGAGGCTAAAAATATTCAAATTCATACAATTCTCGATTCTTCTATTGGCTCAGTTTGCGGTGATCCAGTGCGTTTACAGCAAGTAGTCTGGAATCTCTTAACCAATGCAATTAAGTTTACACCTAAAGATGGTAATGTTTCTGTTCATTTAGAACTGATGCAATACACAGGTGAAGAGTCTAGTGAATTAGTTCCATCTGGAGAAATTGTACTTTCCGCTGGTTTATCACCTATTCGCTTCTTTAGCACTGCTTATGCGCAAATTCAAGTGATTGATACAGGTATTGGCATCGAACCAGACTTTCTTCCCAAAGTATTTGAACGGTTCCGCCAAGCAGACAGTACCACCACGCGATCGCACAATGGATTAGGATTAGGACTGGCGATCGTCCGGCACTTGGTAGAATTACACGGTGGCAAAATTTTAGCCGACAGTCCAGGTAAAGGTCAAGGCGCAACTTTTACCGTGAGGTTACCGTTGATGCCCAATAACAGTCTTGACGGTAAATCCGAAAATTCTGTTTCCTGTGCGGTAGGATCTACACCCCTATCTGGATTAAAGGTATTGGTTGTAGATGATGAAACAGATAGCCGAAATTTTTTGGCCTTTATGTTTGAAGAGTACGGGGCAACCACTACAGCTGTGGCATCAGTGGATACAGCACTACTAATACTTGAACAAACAAAACCAGATATCTTGATTAGCGATATCAGTATGTCTGAGCAAGATGGTTACAATTTAATCCAAGCAATCCGAGCTTTAGACCCAGAAAATGGTGGTAATATTCCAGCGATCGCCCTAACTGCATTTTCCCGTGAAGAAGACCGATTAAAAATTCTCGCCGCTGGTTTTCAACATTACTTAACTAAACCTGTTGACCCTGAGAATTTAATTAATGTAGTGACCAGTGTTTTTCAGAAAAATTCAGAAGTCAGAATTCAGTCAACATAGGTGTAGGTTTGGTGAAGGAACTCAACCCAGCATCATCAAGACTTTGTTGGGTTTTGCGATCGCTACACCAAACCTACTATTCTTCAGTTAATTAACTCACCGCTAACTTACCCCAACCAACATAAGGCAGTTTCGCCGCTGTAGCTTGAATTTTTTCAGCGTTAGCGACTAACTGACCACAAGCATCCCAGCTACCAGAAACGAACATATTTCTCGAACCTTCACCAATGAATACTGGGGCTGTAAAGTCACCAATTTGCACTTGTAAAGTTTCCAAATTTACTGTTAGTGTTGCTTGCGGATTAGCTGTTACTAGTTCTTGCAATTGTTTGACTGTTGCTACATCAGCCGTCACACAAGGCACACCAATAGCCACACAATTACCGAAAAAGATTTCCGCAAAGCTTTCACCAATTAAAGCTTTAATACCCCATTTGGCGATCGCTTGCGGTGCGTGTTCCCGTGATGAACCGCAGCCAAAGTTACGGTTAACAATTAACACGTTTGCGCCTTGATATTGGGCTTGGTCAAAAGGATGTTCACCTTTTAAAGCTGTGCGGTCATCGATAAAAGCATTTTCTCCCAAACCGTCGAAGGTAATAGCTTTTAAAAAACGTGCAGGAATAATCCTGTCTGTATCAATGTCATCGCCAACTAAAGGTACAGCCCGCCCGGATACTTGTTTAATTTCACTTCCCATAATTTTCTTTGCGCCTTTGCGGCTTTGCGTGAGATAAAAAGATGTGGTTTGTAAACGCAGAGTATCGCTGAGGTAAACGCGGAGGTACGCTGAGTTTGATATCTAAAGTAAGTCCCGCACGTCAGCAACTTCGCCTTTAATTGCCGCAGTCGCCACCATCGCCGGACTCATGAGTAATGTGCGACCGGAGGCTGAACCTTGTCTTCCTTTAAAGTTGCGGTTAGAGGAGGAAGCGCTGATTTGTCTACCTTGAAGTTTGTCGGGGTTCATGGCTAAACACATGGAACATCCTGGTTCGCGCCATTCAAAGCCTGCTGCTTCAAAGATTTTGTCTAATCCTTCGGCTTCGGCGGCTTGCTTTACTCTTTCGGAACCAGGGACAACAAAGGCTTTGACTCCTTCAGCTACACGGCGACCTTGGGCAATTTTCGCAGCTTCTCGGAGGTCGCTGAGTCTCCCGTTAGTGCAGCTACCAATAAAACAGACATCGATTTTTGTGCCTTTGATGGGTTGACCAGGCAACAAATCCATGTAGCGATAAGCTTCTTCGGCTACAAAGCGGTCTTCTTCTGCGAGTTCTTCGGGTTTGGGGATGAATTGATTAATGCCAATACCTTGACCTGGTGTAATTCCCCAGGTAACTGTTGGCGGAATTTCGGCTGCGTCGAAGACAACTACATCATCGTATTCGGCATTGGGATCACTCTTGATTGATTCCCACCAAGTTACTGCTTGATCCCAATCTGCGCCTTTGGGGGCAAAGTCTCTATCTTTGAGATAATCATAGGTGACTTGATCAGGATTAACGTAACCGCATCTTGCGCCACCCTCGATCGCCATATTACAGACTGTCATGCGTTCTTCCATGTTCATCTGCTCAAAGGTAGTACCAGCAAATTCATAGGCGTAACCGACCCCACCTTTTACGCCAAGGGTGCGGATAATGTGCAAAATCACATCTTTGGCGTAAACACCAGGGTTGAGATTGCCGTTAACTTCAATTCGGCGGACTTTGAGTTTAGCTAGGGCGAGGGTTTGCGATGCGAGAACGTCGCGGACTTGGCTTGTCCCAATCCCAAATGCGATCGCACCAAATGCGCCATGACTCGATGTGTGACTATCACCACAAGCGATCGTCATTCCTGGCTGGGTTAATCCTAATTCCGGGGCGATGACGTGGACTATACCTTGACTGCCGGAACCAATATTATAAAAAGTTAAGTTATTTTCTTGACAGTTCTGTTCCAGGGCTTGAATCATTGCTTCTGCCACACTGTCGGCAAAAGGACGCGCCTGATTATCTGTGGGTACGATGTGATCTACTGTAGCCACAGTCCGTTGGGGAAACAGTACCTTAAGACCTCGTTCGCGCAACATCGCAAAGGCTTGGGGACTAGTGACTTCATGAATAAGATGCAGGCCGATAAATAGCTGTGTCAGCCCTGAAGGAAGTGTACCAACGGTGTGTAAGTCCCAAACTTTATCAAACAGGGTGCCTTTGCTCATAGGTCAATCGTTATGTAACGAGTCAGGATTTTTATCGTATCAAAAAAGCGTCGGACAATTTTAGATTTTGGATTGTGGATTTTGGATTTATCCATAGATCAATTGCCGATTTTCGCTGGATTTCACAACTAAATCTGGTAATTTTACCATCAAGGAATAAAATCTAGACTTTGGCGATTTCTCTTGCCTTTATTTCTTGTCTTTAGGCTGAAGTTTGTGTGCTTACAAATGGCAGGCAAGAGTTTGATTTAATCTGGAGAAATTGATGCAAAATCTTTTTGAGGGAATTTTGCTTTACCATTTGAATGGCGATGTTAACATCTAACCATTCTCGCTGTCTTTGCCCAGCTTCGGGATAATCTTCACTCAGCATTTCAACTAACAATAAATACATTTGAACTCGGTAGATTTTGCCGCGTTTGCGATATCTGTAACTACCTACTGCATTGATATCTACTTGCCCAATGATACCAGCTTCTTCCCAGGCTTCTTTGGCGGCGGAAGCAGGCGGACTCATACCTTTGGCAATTCCGCCTTTGGGAATTACCCAGTTGTTGCGATCGCGGGTTGTAATCAGTAAGATTTCGATATTGCCGTTCTGCACTCTATAAGGAATGACCCCCGACTGCTTGAAGATTTTGCTGATTTTCTGATTCATGAACTTTCTGGATAAGCGTCATCATAAAACAATGCAAGAGGTGATTTTAGCTAAGTCTCAATTTTATACAGCTATTAGGCATCTACTATAAGATAGACTTAATAAATTGCGAACAGGGGCTAGTCCTTTTACTCAGTACTCAGCACTCAGCACTTAGATTATGCTGGCTTATGATCTAAACGAATTGCTGCTTCTAAAGCTGCTTTTTCTTTGGCGCGGCGGGCATAAGGCTGCAACTGAGAGCGATCGCCACCTGTCAAAATACTCAATTCTTCTAAACTAATGCCTCGCATTAACATTTCTACACACCAAGTTTGTTGTGCTTGGGCAATTTCTGGTGGTTTACCTTGGGGTGTTAGCAGTCCTTGAGTCCAAACTTCCCAAAGTTGTAGCAGTTCTGACTCAGAAATAAAGTTACCTACATTGTCAATAAACATAGCAGGATGATTATCTTTACGAGTTTTGAGCCATTTAACTAAAGGATTGTTCGTATAAGAACCGTAGTGTTTACCCAAAATCCATTGATTTACAGGAACTTGGCGGGGTAATCCTGGGGTAGTAATTTGCAGAATTAGTCCTTGGGGATCGGATATTTGGTGCGATCGCTCCAAGCTAACTATCTCGAAAACAGATAAACCAGCACCAAATAACAGGTATGCTAAAGCATAGTCTTGTATTCCCGCTTTTCTGGAGTTTTGCAGAATTTTATGAACTAAAATCGCAGGTAAATCAGCTACTTCTTTCGTAATAACATTTTCTTTTGCTAATTGGGGAGCATAAGACATGGCTCCATGTAAAAACAACTCCACTAAATTCTCTAAAAAGTCATCTCGATCTTCCCATAGTTCATGAAATTCGCTTGTGAATTCAATCACTGCATATCCCAAAATCATGCCATTGAGTAAACTGGCTAATTTTTCTGCTGGAAGATAGGTATTGATGTCTCCTTGCTTAATCACAGTGGCTAAATACTGCGCTACGTAGCGGTTTGCTTCTGTTAATCCTCTGCCCAAAGCTCGGCGGTTTTCCGCTGGAAATTGGTCTGCTTCACCCACCACAGACCGGACAAACTCTGGGACTCGTTCTAATGTATGTAAGCTCTCACTTGCATAATCTTTCAGGGCTTGATAGACGTTGCCAGGAGGAGTAGCCCGCCTGACTAAGGATTCTCCCAAATCCTTAAAAGCGGCTGATTCTTCTAATACAGCTAAAAGTAACCCATGTTTATTCCCAAAATGACGAAACAATGTCACTTCATTGACTTCAGCTTTCTCTGAAATTTGCCGAGTGGTAGTACTACTAACTCCCTGAGTAGTAAATAATTCTAGTGCCGCTTGAATAAGACGTTGACGGGCTGAATTTGATTGAGATGCCATAAGAAATAATGCAAGTGCCACTTGCATAAAAAACCAATAGTTGTTACGATGCCTAATGTAAGTGATACTTGCTTAAGTTCACTGTAACGAACTAGTTTACAGAATGGGCAAATTTCTTGGGAAAGTTTACCCAAATGAAAGCAGATCACTTCATGATCCATCAACGGAAATGTTTATGACTGCAAAATATCTGGCGGTTGCTCCTGAGACAGGAAATTCACCTCGCCTCAGATGGGTGAATGTGGCTTTTTTTGCGACTATTCACGCCTTGGCTCTGTTGGCTCCTTGGTTTTTTTCTTGGTCAGCGCTAGGATTGCTGGTGTTTCTCCATTGGTTGTTCGGGAGTATTGGCATCTGCCTAGGATATCATCGGCTGTTAAGCCATCGGAGTTTCCAAGTACCCAAGTGGTTAGAATATGCGATCGCCATTATTGGAGCCTTAGCTATGCAAGGTGGGCCGATTTTCTGGATTGGTGGACACCGCCAGCATCACGCCCATACAGAAGACATCAACTTAGACCCCTACTCTGCCCAGCGTGGATTTTGGTGGAGTCATATGCTGTGGATTATGTATCCTCGTCCTGAATTCTTTGATTATGAAACCTATAAAAAATACGCCCCAGATTTAGAAAGACAACCTTTTTATCGTTGGTTAGATCGCTACTTTTTATTGTTGCAAATTCCCTTGGGGTTATTGCTGTATGCTTTGGGCGGCTGGTCTTTTGTAGTATACGGAATGTTTGTCCGAGCAGTCTTATTGTGGCACTCCACTTGGTTTGTCAATTCTGCGTCCCATCTGTGGGGTTATCGTACCTTTGATGCTAATGATGGCGCACGTAACTTATGGTGGGTATCACTCCTGACTCATGGCGAAGGCTGGCACAACAACCATCATACTTTTCCCCACGTAGCCAAAGCGGGATTTCAGTGGTGGGAGATTGATATAACTTGGTGGAGTATTCAAGCTTTAAGAAGTTTGGGTTTAGCGAAGAAAGTCATCTTACCGCCACCACAAATTGTACTTAAAAAGTAAAAAGTAAAAAGTAAAAGGTAAAAAGATAATCTCCATAAATAAATTTAAGAGCTTGTGACGATTTCGCTTCTTTATTTTGCCTTTTAACTTTTTACTTTTACCTTGTTTTGATATACGTCATGATAGCTAAATTAGTTTAACTCCTTCATGATTTAGCAACCAGCGCTTGCGCTCTAACCCCCCCGCATAACCTGTGAGTGCAGCGTTCGCACCAATGACTCGATGACAAGGAAGCACAAGTGCAACTGGATTAAGTGAGTTTGCCATGCCGACAGCGCGATAGGCAGTCGGCTTACCAATTTTTCTTGCTAAATCAGCATAGGAAATAGTTTTTCCCCAAGGAATAGTTCGCAGTGCAAGCCACACTTGCTGCTGAAATACAGTCCCACCAAGACTAATCGGAATGTTGTTTAAACTAGTGCGATCGCCATCAAAATAAGCTTGAATTTTACTACTAAAACCTTGGGGATTTTTTACATATTCAAAATCAAAACTACCATACCGCTTTTGGAGCAGTTTCATCATTCTTGGCTCGTAATCAGCAAAATCCAGAGCGCAAAGTTTTTCACAATCACTGACAATTAAGATTTGCCCGATTGCTGAATTGATGTAGTCAACTAGTAATTTCATATTGTGGGTACAATTAGATTTGAATCTTCAAAAATTTAAGACAATCCATAATTATAAGTTTAAAAATCTACTTAATCACTATGTTAAGTTGTATTTGCTCTACCTTGAACAAGCTGAATTTATATGAAGATTATGCAAGCTAGTGCTTGGAAAAACTGTAAAAGCCAAGAAATTGGAAGTACCTACGGTATTCGTGTTGGCATAAGAAACCGAGAGCAGTATTTTGATAAAAGCTGGCAAGAGATTGAAGTAGAAATTGATGGAAAAACCTATAAATTCTCTCTTACAAATGGCTTTTGGCGAAAATGCCCAGAATTTCGTGATAGTAAAAACTCTGCGATTATTGTTAATGAAAAAGCTGTTATTTATCTGTAGCCAAAATAGATTGCGGAGTCCTACTGCTGAAGTGGTGTTTGCTGAATATGAAGGGCTAGAGACTGACTCAGCAGGGTTAGACCATTACGCTGAAGTACCAGTTTCCACAGAAGCTATTGAGTGGGCTGATATTATTTTTGTGATGGAGCAGTCCCATAAACGAAAGTTGACAAAAAATTTTCAGCCTTTTCTCAAAGGTAAGAAAATTATTTGTCTAGATATTCCAGATGAATTTGAATATATGGAACCAGCTTTAATTGCAATACTAAAAAAGAAAGTAATTCCTTTATTAGGAACTTATTGAATTAAATAAAATTAATATAGCGGTTGAAAGTCAAGTGCAATATATACAGGGTAATCAATTATTTTCCTGAACACTTTACAATCACCGCTATATTCAGCACATATTACCTAGACAAAATATTATTTACCAGAGCAATAGCTATTAATTTCACTCACTATTGCACCTTCATCAGTACCACTCTTTTTCAAAGTTGCTAAAGAAGCATTTGCAGCTTTGAGATTTTTTTTATCAACAGCAGCAGCAGTATCACGTAAACCCTTACTTGTATCCTGATATAACTTGACAAAGCGCCCCTGAAAGCCTTGCAATTTTTCATCTTTAATTTCTAACGCTTTCATCTCATTCGCAAAAGTGTCTATTTTACCCGCCACGTCTGTTAATGCTTTAGAACCTTGTTGTGGTTTTGGATTTTTGCTGAATTCTTGACTCAATGTGACTGCCTGATTCGCAACTTTGATAATTTTATTGCATTGAGCTACTTTGCTTTCGCCACAACCTGTAAATATAACTGCGATCGCCGCTGTTGCTGAAAGCATAACACTTCTTTTAAAAATACTTTGCATTTTTTTTGGTGTCTCCTACATCTATCTCAGGCAATAGGCGGGTAAAGTAAGTTCGCGTCAGCAAAAATACTCGTTAAAGTCACAACTTATTAATTATTTAATTTTTGCTTCTAACTTGCTTTTAGCCCTGCTAAGTTATACTGCAAGATTCTGGCAATGCGTATTAAAGGTTACTAATTTAATAAAAATTAAAATTCTATCTGTGTGGTGAGCAAAATCACAGGCGATCGCTTCACCGTAACCATTCACCAAACTTAACGCAAATCTTAGTAAAGTGTGACTGTGTGTTGCGATCGTTACTCGACAAGTTCGTGTAATTATGACATGGAACTGTGTCGTTGTGATATTAACTTTTGTGGTTGAAAAGTATAAACTCACAGTTCGCGTAATCGATGATGAATTTGATGAAATAAGGGAGAGAATGCAAGCAGGCGATCATGTCCAGCAGTCCTAGTACTTCACCCAATTGATTCTGACAGGTTGTGATGCAGTCAAAATTACCAAAGTCTGAATTGCCAAAGGAGGAAAACTGATGAGTTCATTTGTCCTTTCTTTTCAAGATATTGACAAAACAAAACTCACCTTTGTTGGGGGTAAAGGCGCGAACCTGGGGGAACTTACCAAGATTGAAGGAATACTCGTACCAGATGGCTTTTGTATTTCTAGTGAAGCTTTTAAAAGAATAATTGGGGAAGCGTCGTCGATTAACGAATTACTCGATCAGTTATCGCTTCTGAAGGTGGAAGACCGGCATAAAATCAGTGAACTTAGCGGTGAGATTCGCTCTTTCATCGAAGGGATAACCATTCCTCAAGACATTAATGAAGAGATCACCCGCCTCCTGTCCAGGCTTGGAGAAAAAAATGCCTATGCAGTACGATCTAGCGCAACTGCTGAGGATTTACCGACAGCCTCTTTTGCAGGTCAGCAGGATACGTATTTGAACATTATCGGAAAGGAGGCAATCTATCAGCATATCAGCAAGTGCTGGGCATCGCTATTTACTGAGAGAGCAGTAATTTACCGCCTCCAAAACGGCTTCGACCACCGTAAAGTCTACCTGTCTGTGGTTGTTCAGAAAATGGTCTTTCCGCAGGTGGCAGGAATTTTATTTACTGCCGATCCCGTCACTTCTAATAGGAAGGTGTTATCCATTGATGCGGGCTTCGGACTTGGTGAAGCCTTGGTCAGAGGTCTGGTGAATGCTGATATCTATCTTTCTTTTGTCACTCTAGGCAGAGGAAAAAGAGAAAAACTCTGACCAAAGGGATAAAAATAGATGATTATGCAAGGTATTCATGATGCTAATCAAGTAAGAAAATCCTGTAGAAAGTTGAGGAATAGGAAATACCTTGAGCCAAGGTTTAATCAAATTGAAAAGGATGAAAGGTTGAACAATCAGACGTAAATTATTTAAAATATTCTTCCAACCATAATTTTCATCCCACAAGGGATGCTCCGCAAATATTTTGAGGATATAGCTATGAGATTCATGGAAGACACTTGAATGAAGGCTGACCATGAGATAGGTACTACAAACTATTTCCCACCACTTTTGAATGTCAGAATAATGGGTCAGCCGAAAATCTGCCCATCCGAGTTCATTTTTACTTTGTTTAAGTCCATATTCTACCCATGTTCGTAAACCGTAAAGATTACCAACTTCTGAATACTTAATATCTGGAACATGGGTCATTAAAAACCACGTTGAATTTTCAGGTAGCTTCTCCGTGTCCGTCGTGACTTGCCAATAACGAATATCGCGCCGCTTGCCGAAGATAATCTCTCTAATATATCGAACTTCTTGTTTACCATTCGAGAAAACACGGTTAAACTTTCGCCATCTGTTATACCTAATTCTTTGCCCTTTTGGCAGCCAAACTCCGTGATTACTACGTATAGCTACAACAAAATTGAGTTGTAATTGATTCAAAACACTAATAAAATTTCCATCACTTTCTCCATACAGGCTATCTGCCAAAACTAATTCAAATTTAAACCCCATTCCTTGCAGTTCTCTGATTAATTCTGCTGCGATTTCTGGCTTGGTTTTATATTTATCTCCTGGCTGCAATCTCTCTCTTGGTTTATAGATTTGAAATGTTAAAGGAAAGGTCATATCCTCAATTATGCCATAGGCTGTTACTACAACTATGCCATTTTCTATTTTGCCTAAGTTCCCAATATACTGCCTTTTCACATAGTCTGTAGTATGACCTTGTTTTTTGTCTCCAGTTTCATCAATTATTAGAATTAATGATCGCCCATTTAATACTCGTAGTATTAGTTCTAATCTTTGCTTCTTTAATGATTCTACTGACCACGGTGATTCTGTTAAAAAATGATGTAATGATTGCTGATTTTCTAATCCCACCACAAGAGCTATTTCTGGTAAAGATTTTCTTTTTATCTCCGATATCATTCCTAAATGTAGGTTTCGGAAATTTTCAAAACTTCTCACTTCTGGAAATAGGTTTTGGTAGATTGCACAATATTCGTCCACAAATTTTATGCTTGGTTTGGGGCTTCTTGGCTGTGTCATAGTCCCCTCCTGCCTTTCAGACCTCTTTTCTGATTTTACTCTTCCCGGAGTGACAAAAGAAAGCTATAAAGTTTGCAACGGCAAGGTGATAGATAAGAAGATATCTACTAAGAAACTGGCTATTTACGCCTTAAAAGATGGCGGGACGACAGAACAGGAGATTGAGACTGAACGGCAGAATAGGCAAGCACTGACAGATGAGCAGATTTTGCAGCTTGAGCGCATCGGTAGAAAGATTGAAGAACATTTCGGCTGCCCCCAGGACATCGAATGGTGTTTGGTTGATGAGACATTTTATCTTGTCCAGAGTCGCCCCATCACGACTTTATATCCCATTCCTGAAGCAAATGATCAGGAAAATCATGTTTATGTATCTGTTAGTCATCAACAAATGATGACCGACCCCATCAAACCATTGGGATTGTCTTTATTTCAGTTAACAGCTGCTCGATCCATGTATAAAGCGGGTGGAAGGTTGTTTGTTGATATCACACCTGATCTGGCTTCACCTGTTAGAAGAGAAATTGTAGTAGATGTGTTGGGAAAATCCGATCCGCTGATAAAAGACGCACTTATGACCATCATAGAGCGAGGAGATTTTATAAAATCGTTACCAAATGATCAAAAAGAACAGAGTTCCAGTAAGAGCAATAAATCGCCATTGCCTGCGGAATTTCAAACACTAAACGAATACGATCCGGCGATCGTTGCTGATTTAATCAAGAGTAATCAAGCATCGATAGAAGAGTTAAAACATAACATCCAAACGAAGTCAGGAGCGAATTTATTTGATTTTACTCAAGAAGATATCCAGAAATTAAAGAAGAGTTTATTTGATCCACAAAGTTTGGGTGTAATTATAACTGCTATGAATGCTTCATCATGGCTCAATGAAAAAATGCAGGAGTGGCTAGGTGAACAAAAAGTAGCAGACACGCTTTCTCAATCTGTACCAAACAATATTACTTCGGAAATGGGTCTGGCACTATTGGATGTCGCAGATGTGATTCGCCCTTATCCAGAAGTAATTGAGTATTTACAACAGGTAAAAGATGATAGCTTTTTGGATGAACTGGTTAAGTTTAATGGTGGAAAGGAAATCCAAGACGCTATTTATGCTTATTTCAACAAATACGGAATGCGATGTGTCGGAGAAATCGATATTACTAAAACTCGTTGGAGCGAAAAACCAACTATACTTGTCACCATGATTCTCAGTCACATCAAAAACTTTGAGCCTAATGCCAGCGATCGCAAATTTGAGCAAGGGCGACAGTCAGCTTTGAATAAAGAACAAGAGTTATTAGAGCGCTTGAAGCAATTACCAGATGGTGAACAAAAAGCTAAAGAAACACAACGAATGATCGGCCATTACCGGAATTTCATCGGTTATCGTGAATATCCAAAATACGGCATGATTAATCGCTACTTCGTTTATAAGAAAGCTTTATTGAAAGAAGCCGAACAACTCGTACAAGCCAATGTTATTCATGAAAAAGAAGATATATACTATCTCACTTTTGAAGAATTTCGCGAAGTTGTACGCAAAAATAAACTTGATTACCAGATTATCAGCAAACGAAAAGACGAGTACAAACACTATGAAAAATTAACTCCCCCACGTGTTATCACGTCTGATGGTGAAATCATTGCAGGTGAGTACAAACGAGAAAATCTCCCAGCCGACGCTATTATAGGTCTACCTGTTTCCTCCGGAGTTATAGAGGGACGAGCAAGTGTCATCTTAAACATGGAAGATGCTGATCTAGAAGATGGAGATATATTAGTCACCTCCTTTACTGACCCTAGCTGGACACCATTGTTTGTATCCATAAAAGGTCTAGTCACCGAAGTTGGTGGACTGATGACACATGGAGCAGTTATCGCACGTGAATATGGCATAAGTGCAGTTGTCGGAGTAGAAAGTGCTACCAAACTGATCAATGACGGACAGAGAATTCGGGTTAATGGAACGGAAGGCTATGTAGAAATCCTATACTAAAGCGAAAATTCCAAAATTGGATCTCACCGTTCGCGTAATAGAATTTGACTGACGAGGAATTATCCACAAAATTGCTATAAATATCAGGTGAAAGCCCAAGTAAACTAATAATTTCCTGCTGTAGAGGATTTAAAGGAGGAACATAGCCAAAACGCTGACCACGGACTTCAATAATCGTCAAAGTGAGATTAGAAAAAGCACGTAATAATCGTTCAGCAGTAGGTTTATCATTCCTCTTGTTTGGATGTACAAAGTAAAACATAGGAGAGGCAAAAATGGCATTAACTGGGGTCAGAATCGTCTTGGTAGAACCAGCTGGCCCAATTAATGTGGGTGCGATCGCTCGCGTGATGAAAAATTTCGGGCTGTATAACCTGATATTAGTTAACCCTCAATGTGACCCACGATCACCAGAAGCAATGAAAATGGCAGTCCATGCCAAAGATATTTTAGAATCTGCGGTAGTAGTGGCTACTTTACCAGAAGCTTTACACGGATGCTTCAGAGCGATCGCTACAACTGCACGTGTCCGCGATTGGGGAACACCTTTAGAAACACCCCGCAGCGCTTTACCTTGGTTATTAGAAGAACCAGACAAACCCTCTGCTCTGATTTTTGGCAGAGAAGACCGAGGATTAAGTAATGAAGAATTAAATTATGCCCAGCGATTTATTCGTATTCCTACTAGCGAAATTTATCCATCTTTAAATTTGGCAACTGCTGTCGGGATTTGTTGTTATGAATTAGCGCAACAAGCCGAAATAGCTCAACCTCAAATCACCCAAGAGACAGAATTAGCGCCTTTAGAGCTTGTGGAAGCATACTATCAACAATTAGAATCACTATTGTTAGATATTGGTTATATATATCCCCATACAGCAGCTAGTCGTATGGAAAAATTTCGTCAGTTATATAATCGCGCTCGTCTGACAACTAATGAAGTGGCTATGTTGCGAGGAATTTTTCGGCAAGTCGAGTGGGCGCTGAATAATCGTAATCATGATGAAAACTTATGATACATCGATTAAGATATACGGCATCTCCCTCAAAATAGATAATATGGCTTAAACTAAACACACTACTGAGTAGTAAAAGTAGATTTCAGCATCAAGCTGCATGAACAGTCAGTTTTAGGCCGGGAGTCTGCAAGAAAAAATTCGAGTGAGTCACAAGGAGTAGCAGTGACAGAATCAAGTGACAAACTAAGAGCTTTCTCGCGGCGACAACCCGTAAACGGCCGCCAGCGATCGCGCAAAGCTCAAAAAGTGGAACCAAAAAAAGCGAAAGTTCCGCAGCCACAGCAACGTCCTGTGGTGAGAGAACAGATGGTTGCACCAGGTGCGGTCGTGGTGGGTGGAGTTCCCAGGCCAAGACAAGGACTAGTTATGCCAACGGCTGTTAAACCTATCCCCAGGAAACCAGTTAATGCTCCCCCCTACCAACCTAGTACTGTCAAAGTAAAAACAGTGCGGGTACAAAAGCCGCCAAAGCCCAAAGTAACCAGAAAAGTGTCGAAAAAGACGCGATTAAAGCCCATGGCCAGAACGATGTTGTATATTCTGCGGTTGTTGATCGTGGGAGTTGGCATGGGTGCGATCGTTGGTACAGTATTATCAGTCCTAGACCCGGCTACTCGCATCAATTCACCTTCTGCCGTGTCATCTAACACAAATAATTCTGGCCAAGTTCAGCCACAAACTACCCCTAATCCCGCAGTTGCAACTTCAGGTTTATACCTATCTCAAGAAATTACTTCATTGAAAAATGCTGTCCAAAATTTAGCAGCAACTACTCCAGACATCACTCCTGGGGTTTTCTTAGTAGATTTAGATAATGGTGGTTATGTAGATATTAATGCCTCCACTAGTTTTCCCGCAGCTAGTACCATTAAAATACCGATTTTGGTTGCCTTTTTCCAAGATGTTGACGCAGGCAAAATCCGCTTGGATGAAATGCTGACAATGGAACAAGATATGGTAGCTGGCGGTTCCGGGAATTTCCAATTCAAACCTGTCGGCACACAGTACAGTGCATTGGAAGTTGCCACCAAAATGATTACCATCAGCGACAATACAGCCACAAATATGCTGATTGCGCGTATGGGAGGCAAAGAAGCATTAAATCAGCGTTTTCGCAGTTGGGGATTAACCACAACAGTCATCAATAATAAACTTCCAGATTTACAAGGGACAAACCTCACCAGTCCTAAAGAACTGGGAAATTTGATGGCAATGTTGAATCAAGGCAACTTTGTCAGCCTGCGATCGCGTGATATTATGCTTGATATTATGCGTCGCACCGAAAGAGATAATCTCTTGCCATCTGGGTTAGGCGCAGGCGCAAGAATCTACCACAAAACAGGTGATATTGGCACCATGCTGGCAGATACAGGTTTAGTAGATATTCCCAACGGCAAACGCTACATCATTTCTGTGATGGTAAAACGTCCGAATAATGACCCCCGCGCCGAAAAACTGATCAGTTCCATTTCTCGTACTACTTACGAAAACCTGAGCCAAAGTACAGCACCTAGAATCATCAACAATAATATTCCTACAACTAATTATCCGTCCCCGGCTATTAGTTCCCCCATACCTAATCCTAATACTGGTATGATGCCTATGAGTGGTTATCCATCACCCATAAATAATCCTTCTATAAATAACAACATCCCTATGAGTGGTTATCCATCACCCATTATTAACCCACAATATTATCCGCCAAGATAAATTATCAATTTTGCATTGCTCATGACATCTACCACACCATCAATACAGTTTTTTGCAGGCATTTTTGAAGAACTCAGTAATGTCAGTTTGCGACGCGGCAAAGTTTCAGGAAAACGCATCGTCGCCATGACTTTTAATAAATTACAAGCCTTGGAAGGATTTAATAGTTTTACAAAACCCTCTTTAAATTCCATGCTGTTAACTGATGAAGAAGGTGAAATTAATGTCACTCCTTCTTCAACGCGATTTATTTTTGGTGGTGATGAAGGCGACGAATTACAACGCGTAGAATGCCAATTTGAAATCGAACAAGATGATCATTGGGAACGCTTCATGCGTTTTATGCAGCGTTACGCCGAAGCAAACGGTATGGAATATCAAGGTTAATCTTCCACTAATTTATGAGAGGCGAAATAAACTCCTGATGATTTTGGCAATTTGGCAACCAATGTCTTCCGGTTGCAGTTTTAATAAATAACAACACGTCAGGACAGTCAGAAGATTGTGTGTCAAACACAGCCAAAATCCCTACTTCTACTGTCTTGGTGTGGGCCAGTTGTGGAGTGCTGTCTCGTCATAGAGACGCTACATAATTGATGCAGCACTTGGTCAGGCGATGGCAACTGGCTAGAATTCCAACCAGGACGCATAATCTGGTAGAAGATCAGAGATGGAAACGTAGGTAAATCTGCGTTTTTACCTCACATCAGCAATCGTTGCGGCTATTGCTATTGACTATAGCGAGGCGGATGTGACTCAATAAAATTAACAATAGCAGCGTTAAACGCCTCTGGTTGTTCAATGTTCAAGTAATGACCAGTTTCAGGAAACTCCAGGTATGTAGCATTCGGTATATTCTGAGCAAGTTGCTTGAGAGTCGCAGGAGGAGCAGTAGTATCAAGCTCACCTGCTATCACTTGAACTGGGGCGCGAATCCCCGATACATCCATTTGCGGAAAATCATGAGTTGAGAAATTTTGTAATGTCTCAATGCGCGTCTCCAGATGCTCTTTGAGCAAGCGGTCAAACAGTTCAGGCTGCTGTTTAATTTTGGGGCCAAAGTTAGCAATAACGTTGCTGCGGATATACTCAGCAGTGATTTGAGGAACTTGTACTGGCTTGAGCGGAATTAAAGGTGCGCAAGCCAGCACTAGACCATCAACTAAATTGGGATGGCGTAACGCTATGGCTTGAGCAACTGCACCACCCATCGACAAACCAACGAAGTAAGTATGATCAATTCCTAGCACCTGACAAACCTGAGCAGCATCATCTGCCATTCGTGAAAGTGAATTGGGGCTGGTAAGTGAACTGGATGCTCCATACCCGCGCTGGTCAAAGGCAATGCAGCGGAAGCGATGAGCAAATGCCCGCAGTTGTGGCTCCCAGTGTTGCCAACGACCACCATTTCCATGTAGAAAAACAATTGGTAGGCCGCTGCCAGCATCATATACGCTCAGTTGTGCATCACCAATGTCAACGATTTTGGCTTCCATTTGATTTCTCCTAACTCAGACTCCTCAGCAGTTTTACTAGGTTGAAAATTGATTTTAAAAAAATAAAAAAATAATTACGAAATTATACGATGTTTTTCTCTATAGATAATTGGCATTTTATAGGGGCAAAAGATTGGTAGTAGGAAATTTCATTTATGCACTCATTAAATAAAGCTCAATGGAATAACGGCTTATTAAAGCAGCTACGATATCAGCTTGAAGCCGTAGAAATACATGATGAAAAAATTGCCAGATTCTTGTGTAGAATCATTCCTTCTCATTGTCCATTTGAAAGAACTGTGTCAATTTTAGGACGGAAACTTTTTCAAATTCCACCTTTATGCAAGTTAAACCCCTTTTATGAACAAGTAGTTGGTCTTCGTTTTAAGTGTTTGATCTATTTAGTCGATCAATGTGGTGCAGATGTGACTAACATCTAAAACAAACTCGGTTTGCTGTGCCAATGCAATTAAGACTTCGTGAACACCAAATCCTGACTAATAAATCCAGCAGCACTGCGAGATGCTTCCAAAATTGTGAGTAATCCACTTCCTGGATGAACTGCACCACCAATCCAGTACAACCCGGCAATATTTTCAGAACGAATTGGCGGGCGAAATGGGCCAAGCTGGCTCCAATTGTGACTGAGATTGAACACAGCACCTAAATGAACTCGATAATCATCCTGCCAAGTTTGGGCAGTGTAACATCTCTGGGTAACAATATGTTTTTCAATATTGTCATAACCCAACAAATGTAGGCGTTTAATCACAAAGTCTTGATAACTTTTTTGTTGATTATCCCAGTCAACAGCATAAGAAGTGTTTGGAATTGGTACTAATACAAACAATGTGCTGTGTCCGACTGGTGCATTACTGGGGTCGATAATGGTCGGATTGCAGACATAGAAAGGCGGATCAGTTTCATCTAATGCAGAATCATCTATCCAAGGGCGCTCAAGTTGACGAATATTTTCTGATAAATAAATTTGATGATGTGGTAACCCTTCGTAGCGGCGATTGATCCCCAAATAAAGCATGAAGGTAGAGCATGAAAATTGCATTTGTTGAAGCTTGCGTTCAGTGTAACGACCGCGTGCTGAAGTTGGTAGCAAGTGGCGTATAGCGTAGCCAAAGTCAGCATTGATCACAACTGCATCAAAATTTAGGCACTTTCCACCAGCTAATTCCAAACCACGAACTTTTCCTTGCTCAATCCAAACTTGATGCACTGGGGAATTGAGGTGAATTTGTACGCCTAAGTCTTGAGCCGCCTTAGCCAAACCCTGCGCCAATGCCCGGAAACCTCCCACTGGATGCCATACTCCTTGAGCAAATTCCAAAAATGGAATCAGACTGAATACACTCGCTGCCACAGTCGGATGCATTCCCAAATATTTTGAGGGATAGCTCAACGCATACACTAATCGCTCATCCTGAAAAAATCGCCAAAAGTGTTGATATAAAGTCTCCCAAGGACGGAATGAAAGTAGAGCAAAAATTTCATCCCAACGCAAGTAACCTAATAAACTCCGCACAGGGCTACCTAGATAAGGCTTGTAGCCTAATTCATATTTACGAATATGTTCTGTGTACCAACGATCAAATGCTAATGGTAAATCTGGGCGCAAGTTTGCCAGTTGTGTTTTTAAGGCTGCCAAATCGGTAGTTAAATCGAGTTGTGTGCCATCCCAAAATTTTAGGCGAGTGTAGGGTTCTAATCTTTTGAGTTGAACATAGTCAGCAAAATTTAAGCCTGCTTCCTGAAAAAGCTCTTCATATAAGTGTGGTAGTTGGAGAATAGTCGGCCCTGTATCAAAAGCGTAGGCATCAACTTCTAAGCCACGCATCCGTCCACCTACGCGTTCAGCCGCCTCAAAGATTTGCACTTGATACCCTAGCCCAGCCAGGCGGATGGCTGTGGCTAAACCACCAGGGCCGGCTCCGACGATCGCAATTTGTTTAGACATAGATAACGACACACACTTCCACACTGATAATATCGGTACTTGTCCAAATGTGATAGTCAGAAATGCGATCGCTCAAAGGCTGTTTGTCAATGATTATGAAGTAATCAAATAAGACTTTGCCAGTTGTTTCAACATTCAGACCACAGGGATAGCCAGCATTTTGAGGAGACAGTGCGTTGTTTAGATTAGAACAAAAAATAACTTGATTAATATTAAATGAAAGTTTATGGCATTGATATTTAAACTTTGCTTATGGTGTTTGTTTCTAGACTGAAAGTGACTTCTGTAAAACGATATAACCACAAAGTTTTTCTGTAACATTCAATATTCATGCTGTTGTAATTTGCATTTCAAAACCTAAATTTACTGGGTGCAATAATTCGTATTACCCAGAAAATATAAGCATGAAAGCGTGAATAGACCAATTCTCATTTCCCCTCAAGAACTCACGTCTGTATTAGCAGAAAAATCATTAAATCATGTAATTATTGATACGCGAAGTCCAGAAGATTATACTATTTCTCATATTCCTCAATCTGTCAATATTAGAGATTTTTTTACCTATCTTTTAGATAAATCCTCACCAGCAGGATTAAAAAAAATGCAAGAGCATTTTGCAGAAATTATGAGCCAGTTAGGAATATCTGGTGCTGAATGGATAATTGTGTATGAAGATAGTTTAAATCAAGGTTATGGTCAATCTTGCCGAGCAGCTTTTTTACTGAAGTATTTGGGTTGCACTCAAGTGTCTATCTTACATGGAGGATATAAAGCATGGCTGAAGGCAGGATTACCTGTAACTGATGAATTACCATTACGTGAAAGCAGTATATTTAGATTGCATCCCAACGCTGACATACTTGTGACGACTGAAGATATGTTGCAAGCAATTGACAATCCAGCAATTATCAAATTAGATGTGCGCGATCGCTTAGAATGGCAGGGATTGAGTTCTTCTCCTTACTCTGTTGATTTTTGTCCTCGTAAGGGTAGAATCCCTAACGCTGTATGGCTAGAATGGCATCGTCTGATGACCTCTGTTTCGGAAATACCTATGTTTCGCTCAAAAGCTGAAATTCTAGAAATTTGTGAATCTTTAGGTATTACTTCTGACTCTTCTGTCTATATTTACTGCTTTAAAGGTTCAAGGGCGGCGAATACTCTGATTGCTCTGCAAACAGCAGGAATTTATGCGAGGAATTATTTCGGGTCTTGGAATGAATGGTCTAGTGACTTATCACTACCAATCGATAGCACAGTACTTTGAAGACAATGGGTTACAGGTATTAGTAGGATAGATTCTAGTAACCTGTTGAAAACAAGCGATCGTGTAATATTAACTAAAAAAATCTACAGTTTTTACATTACCAATGTATTTATTTTGTATGATTAGGGTTGCTAATAATTTTTATCCCTAAAATTTTTAGAGTTCCATGATTATGGTGAATATTAAGTGAGGTCAACTCTTGACTTAATACATAAAAGCTACCCCTAATACTGACACAATTGTAAATTCCATTCTTGGCTTTGTTAAGCGTTATTGTCGCATTTCTTTGATTATTTATACCTTTAAGTATTAAAATGCCAGCAAAATTGAAGCTACCAGATGTAGTTAATTTATCGCTATTAAAACTAGCAGTGATATTGGCAAAATTATAGCCTAAAAACTTCATGTTTCCTGCAATGCAGGCAGAATTATTGATATTACCATTAGTTCCTTTATTCAGAGTGACTGTCGCGCTGTTAAAAGCTAAAATACCAAAATTGAAATTACTCGCTGCTTGAACCCCGTTTTCATTAATGCTGATACCTAACGCAGTGAATTGTTTGTTTAGAAGAATAATATCACCTAAACCAAAAAGCTTTCTATTTGTTGCATCAAATTTGAAATTAGGGACATTCAGTTTCATAATATTGCCGAAATTAAGCAATACATTATTAATTGAAATGTTCTGAGTATTAAATGATAATGTGCCGCTACCCAAAGTTTGATTAAAAGCAATAATATTGGCTGTTCCTGTGGCGCTTTTGTTTGTTAAATTGACAGAAAGGTTCGGAATAGCAAAATTTAAGAAGCCTGCTAAACTTAACTGAACATTCTTCAGGTTAACACTATTTTTGCTAACATCAAACGTAATACCTGCTAGGGTATTGCCTAAAACTGAAATTGTTCCTGAACCACTACCAATACCAGATTTTATATCAATACTTAGGGCATCAACATCAATATCCAATAGATTTACTAAAGTGAGGTCAAAATTTTTAAATGTAGCCTTAGTAGGGGTAATGTTAAATTCAATATTGGCAATTTCATTGTCAAAAATCTCTAAATAACCATCTCCTTGAAGATACTGCTCACTAGGCGTTACTTTTAAAGATAAATCTAAACTCTCATCATCTGTTCCTTTAATTTTCAGAAATCCTAAATCGATTTCTAGAACTTTTAACACCCCACTGATATTCTTAAAAGTTTTATCGCTATGAAGAATTAATATTGCTTCATGATCCCAAGCATTAACTTTGCCATTAATTTCTAACCCTTCTGATATCGGTTGACCTGCAATTGTTGTCGGAAAAGGAACATACTTAATTAAAGGATTAAATTTTCCATCTCCATCTCCATCAATTGGTTCAATGTTTAAGTTCACAAAGTTTTCTAAAAACCCTAATGCTTGGTTAACGGCATCAATTGAATAACCTACTTGTTTAGTAATAAAAGAGCTAACTGGCCCTCGCCACAAATCTATTAAGCAAATTGCTTGCCTGGGATTTAAAATTAAAGCTAATCTTTCAGGATCATTAGTATCCATTAGGAATGCTACCTCAAGGTCTGCTTTTTCCCATTTCAAATCACCAATGAAGCCAAAGTTATCAAAATAAGGTGGTAAATATGTTCCGCCTCCTTGAAACCTAACATTGCGCAGTTCAGTACCTACCAAACCGTAGGGATTACACCAAGGTTTGTCACTTTGTTGGCTGAAAAATGCTGTTAAAGATTCGGGTTCGAGAGAGAGATTTCCACAGAGTAATAATTTAGGTTCGTTTTCTTGGGTGGGATCATATCCTTGAAGAATTAAGTTTCCGGTTAATCCAAAGTTTGGTTCTAAATCAGCACCAATGTTTAACCCTATAAGTAAATTATTAAAAGTAGCCTGAAATTGTTTCTGGGAAAATAGCTGAATATCGCCTGCAATGTTACCTGTTAAGCTAACTTGTCCAGTGGGATTAAAGTTAATTATGGCTTCAAAGCCAGCCATTCCTAAGTTTTCATAAATAAATCTACTAAAATTTGTATTCCAGTTCTTAAAATCAATATTTCCGATAAAATTCAATCCTTCGCTTAAGTTAATACTACCAAATTTTGAATGTGTAAAAGAATAGCCGAGGTTAGTGATAATTAACTCTGGGCTGCTTAATTTTAAATCATTAATAATAGGTAATGTATTGGATAAAAAGCTAAAATTAAAATTTTTAGGTAATCTATATTGCAGTATAGGTTGTTTACCGAAAATTATTTCAATGCTTTGGTTATTGAGTAAACCTTTAAAATTGAGTTCAATTCCTTGAGAAGTATGATAAATTCTGTATTTTGGTGCTGATATTCTGATTTCGTAGTTGCCAAATATTGCAAGAATCAGTCTATTAAGGGCTACATCCATATAAGGAACTGTACTATGGATGTTAAAAATTTTTTCTAAATTTAACTGCAACTCATGGTCAAAATCTAAATAAATACTTGAACTCGAATTGCCTAGATTTATATAATCTAAAGATTCAAGTTTTAATTTGATATCATCAGGTAAAGTAATTTTAGCTAAATTTAAGATATTAGTCATAAGTAAATTTATATGCATTTATAGTGTGTCATTAACGTTGCCAAAAGCATCCCTTGCCTGTTGAGTCCAGATTTTGAAGGGTTGAGGCATTGAAATTATAGCCGCCAACTGCATTTCTATGAGCATCAAAAACTACGGCAAGCACTGAAAAACATCTGTTGGGGGGGATATTAGTAAGTATTTCAGGAGTTTTGGGCAGTGCTAGGTTGAATACCTGTTTTAATTATGATGAATAATAGGAGACAACAAGACTCTGAGTAGTTTTAAAATACAGACAACAGTAACAATTCTTCACAATTGAAAGGTCAAAAAAATTCATGCGACGAAATCAAATCATTATTGCAAGCACCATAGGCACATTAGCAGCCATATCCATAGGGTATATCGGAGTTCAAATATTTGGACGAGATACAATGTACGGGGTGAGTGCTGGTATGTTTGGAGTGGGTGCTGGAGACTATCTTGGTCAGGTTGTTGCTAAGAAAAAGCAGCGACGAAGATTAGTAATGATATAAGTCAATAAGCTGATAAAGGATAGAGGCTAGTGTAGTGTAGTTCATGTAAATGAAAGGTGCTATGTTTGCCTCTTTTAGTTGATTGGTAAGTGCGATCGCTGCTGGTAGCATTCGAGTACTACCATTTTGATATTCATGAAAAATTTTGTTAAGTAGAACTGCTAGTAAGCATCTCAGGGTTTTGAGGTAGTACTGTGGTAAATGCTGGGCTGAAATGGGAATAATACCTCAAAGCATTACGGAGTAATACTGATGGAAGAATATTTAAGAGAAGCCATAGGTCTAAGTAGTTCTCAAATCACACCCGAACCATTACCAAAACCTGAAGTCGAACCGCAGCCACAAGTCACTATCTACGATTTTGCGGACTTACTTCTCAAAAATGAACCACCCAAAATCGAACGTCACCAGAGCAGTAATATAGTGATAAAAATTCAGTTACTGTAGGCAGATAATCATTGCTCAGACTTGCCCATAATCTTAATTTTGTAGAAAAAAATTTTATAATTATTGCAAATAATCGTCGTTTATTAGGCGATCGCCATTGGGATATGACGGCTAACGTTGCAGATATAGTGTGCTATTTACCTGCACCAATGGTCGCTTTACGCACCCTCAAGTCAGAAGTAGCAGTAGGTTTAAAATCTGATGCTTCGTGGTTAACGAACGGACAATGGGGTGTGATCCAGTTTGTGGCTTAGTTTGGATATTTGTATGAAACTGCGATCGCATCAACATTATATTAAGGCAGCATATAGTAAGTTAGTCAACAAATGCTTGCCAACTTATGTTTGTTTCTCCCGAAGTTCCTTCACCGCAAGAATTAAAGGAATTAGCGCAGCAATTTTCTGAGTTAGACATTCCATCTATAGAGGCTTGTTTAGCATTTTTGAATACGACATCTCTGGTTTATGCTGCATTAGATACCCATTTAGCTCGTCATCAGCTATCGATGGGCAAATTTACAGTTCTGATGCAATTATTCCGCACCAAAGGGCAAGGCTTAACACCTTCCGAATGTGCGGAACGTTCTGGTGTAACTCGTGGAACGATCACAGGACTATTGGATAATTTGGAAAAAGATGGACTCGTGAAGCGTCAACCACACCCAGAAGATAGGCGGCGTTTAATTGTCCAATTAACTCCCCAAGGACAGCAAAAGTTAACTCAAATGCTACCAGAGCATTTTTTTCGCACAACTGGGATGATGGCTCATTTGACTTCTGCTGAGAAGAAAACACTGATTGAGTTATTATCCAAACTACAGGCGGGACTTCCTGCTATGCGAGATATTTAAGAACGAAAAGCTAGAAGATGGTTTTTTGAAACTCTCAAATTTATATTTCGTGAAAAGAAACCTTCACGCTGAAGAAAGCTATTTCAAAATTCGGTCTAGCAAGCTGCTAGCAGATTGTGCATTAGCGTATGATTACTGCGAGTGTTTTGGCGCTATTTGTAAAATATTTTATATGTATGGGAATACTAAATCTGATGTTGGAAATTTGGCGTTATGATTAGTATTCCCGGTTATCGCTTGAGCAACAAACTTTATGACGGTTCGAGAACCGTAGTTTATCAAGGGATTCAAGAGATTGATTCATTACCAGTAATCATTAAAGTACTAAAGAATCAATATCCCAGCTTTAGTGAACTAGTACAATTTCGCAATCAATACGCCATTGCTAACAACCTTAACTATCATGGAATTATTCAAACTTACAGCTTAGAACCATTACACAATAGCTTTGCGTTAGTAATGGAAGATTTTGGCGGGATTTCTCTGAAGGATTATTTCTCTAACAATAATGTCGTATCTTTAAATCAATTTTTACAAATTGCGATCGCTCTGTGCGATACCTTAGACATACTCTACCGCGCTCGCATTATTCATAAAGATATTAAACCCAGCAATATTTTAATTAATCCCGAAACCAAACAAGTTAAATTAATTGACTTTAGTATTGCCTCTTTACTACCAAGAGAAACTCAAACTCTCGTCAATCCCAATGTTTTAGAGGGGACATTGGCTTATATTTCTCCAGAACAAACAGGCAGAATGAATCGAGGGATTGACTACCGCACAGATTTGTATTCTTTGGGTATAACCTTCTATGAATTACTAACAGGGCAATTACCATTTTCATCGAATGATGCAATGGAGTTAGTACATTGTCACATTGCCAAAATCGCACCATTAGTCCATGAAATCAATTCAGAAATTCCCTCTGTTATCTCAAGAATTGTCAGCAAATTGATGGCGAAGAATGCTGAAGATAGATACCAAAGTGCTTTGGGGCTGAAGTTTGATTTAGAGAAGTGTTTATATCAACTCAAAGAAACTGGTAGGATTGAGAGTTTTGAAATTGGGCGAAGGGATGTGTGCGATCGCTTCCTCATTCCTGATAAACTCTATGGCAGAGACATGGAGGTTCAAACCCTTCTGCAAGCATTTGAGCGAGTCAGTCAGGGTGCAACGGAAATGATGCTGGTTGCTGGATTTTCTGGTATTGGCAAAACAGCAGTCGTCAACGAAGTACATAAACCAATTGTCAGACAACGCGGCTATTTTATCAAAGGTAAATTTGACCAGTTTCAACGTAATATTCCCTTCAGCGCTTTTGTGCAAGCATTTCGAGATTTAATCGGGCAGTTGTTAACAGAAAATGATATTCAGTTAGCTCAATGGAAAGATAACATCCTATCAGCAGTTGGCGAAAACGGTCAAGTAATTATTGAAGTTATTCCCGAATTAGAACGCATTATTGGCAAACAACCACCAGCGATAGAATTATCAGGAATAGAGGCACAAAATCGCTTTAATTTATTATTCCAAAAATTTACGCAAGTCTTTACTATTGCAGAACATCCCTTAATTATCTTTTTAGATGATTTGCAATGGGCAGATTCAGCATCACTAAAATTAATGCAACAATTAATGGCTGATACAGGCCATCTTTTCATCATTGGTGCGTACCGCGATAACGAGGTAACTTCAGGACATCCACTAATGTTGACTTTGAGTGAAATTGAGAAAATACCAGCAGCAATTAGTACAATTACTTTAGCACCATTATCTCAATCTCAAGTAAATAAGTTAGTCGCTGACACCCTAAAATGTCCAGAAAGTTTGGCGTTGAATCTTTCTCAGTTAGTTTATCGCAAAACTCAAGGAAATCCATTTTATACAACTCAGTTTCTGAAAGCATTACATCAAGATAAACTGATTGAATTTGACTTTGAATTAGGATGTTGGCAATGCGACATTGCACAAATTAATCAACAGGCAGTTACAGATGATGTTGTTGCCTTTATGGCGTTGCAACTAAAAAAATTGCCAGAATCAACTCAAAAGGTATTACAATTAGCTGCTTGTATCGGCAATCAGTTTGATGTTGCAACTTTGGCTATTGTTTCAGAGCAATCAGAAGTAGAAACAGCAGCCTGTCTATGGAAAGCTTTACAAGAAGGATTGATTTTACCAATTAGTGATGTTTATAAGTTTTATCAAGGAGAGAATAATCAGCAATTTGCCTTAGAAAATATCAATAAACAATTAGCTAAATATAAATTTTTACACGATCGCATTCAACAAGCTGCCTATTCTCTAATTCCTGATGACCAAAAACAAACAACTCACTACCAAATTGGACAACTACTGCTGCAACAGATTCCAACAGCAGCAAGAGAAGACAGAATTTTTGAAATAGTTAATCAATTAGATCGCGGCACTACTTTAATTGCCGAACAAACACAACGATATGAATTAGCCCAACTTAATTTAATTGCTTGTCGCAAGGCTAAAAATTCCACTGCCTATCAAGCAGCGGGTGAATATGCCAAAATTGGATTATCTTTGTTAGGAGAAAAAACTTGGCAAGAGCAATATGAAATGAGCCTCGATTTCCATGAATTAGCTGCGGAAATCGCTTCTTTATGCGGCGAATTTGCAGTAATGGAACAGTTGGTTGATAGTGTTATTGAACAGGCACACTCTCTGCTCGAAAAGGTGAATGTCTACTGTATTAGAATTCAGTCTTATATCTTTCAGAATAAAATAGTCAAAGTCCTTGATATCGGACAGAATCTCCTGCAACAGCTTGGCATAACTTTTCCTGAATCACCCACACCCGTAGATCTTCAACAGTTAATTCAAGAGATTAAGGAATTGATTGGAAATCAAGAAATTGCAGATTTAGTTGATTTACCTGTAATGACAAATCGGGAAGTCTCGGCAATTATCCAGATTGCTAGTAATCTCATCCCAGCAGCGTACAACAGTGGTTCTATCTTGTGTCCATTACTGGTGGCGTTATCAGTCAAATTATCCATTCAGTATGGAAATACAGTAACTTCTGCATTTAGTTACGCTAACTATGGCTTTATTCTCTGCAATTTTTTCCAAGATGTAGATACAGGGACAAAGTTTGGCCAATTGTCACTGCAAATTATCTCTAAATTTGACGCTAAAGCTATTAAACCAGAAGTGCTTTTGGTGCTGGCAGGTTTTGTTCTGCACCGCAAATCTCACATCAAAGATATCCTCCCACTTTTGCAAGATGGCTACATGACTGGTTTAGAAGTTGGCAGCACGAAGTTTGCTGGGTATCATGCCCGAACCTTTTGTAACGCTTCTTTTTGGTGTAATCAGCCTCTTGCTACTGTTGAACAAAATGCTCGTGCTTACTACAACGGATTGATGCAATTGAACCAAGCGGCACTAGCTAATCATTGTCGCCTTTCTTGGCAGTCGGCATTAAATTTGCTGGGTTTTGGGGAGCATTCTTGTGTTTTGTCTGGGGAAGCTGTACGAGAGGCAGAAATGCTGCCGCAGCTAATTTCTGAGAATGATGTCAGTGAGTTATGTGTATTCTATTCATATAAACTTATGCTCTGTTTCTTATTTGGTGAAATTGAGCAAGCGCAAAATTATACTGTTGAATGCAGTCGTTATTTAAATGCTGCTAAGGGATTAGTATACGAACCTGCGTTTTATTTCTATGATTCTTTGATTGCTCTAGCAGCTTTAAATTTGCGATCGGAACAAGTAGCAGAGGTATTTCAACGAGTAGAGCAGAACCAAACTCAACTACAACACTGGGCGCAATATGCTCCAATGAATTATCAACATAAAGTTGATTTGGTGGAAGCAGAAAAATGTCGAGTGTTAGGAAAGAAAGTCGAAGCAATGGATTTATACGACAAGGCAATATCTGGAGCCAAAGCCAACGAATATATCCAAGAAGAAGCTCTTGCCAATGAACTCGCCGCTAAATTTTACCTCGACTGGGGCAGACAGCATATTGCCCAAGACTATACGATTGAAGCCTATTACGGTTATGCTCGCTGGGGTGCAAAAGCCAAAGTCGCCGATATAGAAAAGCGTTACCCGCAATTATTGGGTTCTATCTTCCAACAAACTCGCACTCTTGTCTCAGTTAACGAAACTGTCTTCAACTTGGGAACTGTTACCGCTACTAGTTCTTCTACAAGTGTCTCCCATTCTCTTGATTTAGTTACTATTCTCAAAGCCTCGCAAACTCTCTCTGGTGAAATTGAACTGGAAAAACTGCTGGTATCGTTACTTTCTATTGTCATTGAAAATGTGGGGGCTGATAAATGTGTATTAATGCTGTTACGAGACGATCGCTTGCTGATTGAAGGATTAATTACTCTCTTAACAGAGCCAGTTGTATTGCAGCATCTCCCCATTGAGGAAAGCCTAGAAATTCCTCTGAAACTAATTTACAAAGTCAAAAATGAGCAGCAAACTACTGTGCTGACTGATGCGAGTACCGATCTCACCTTAGCTAACGATCCGTATATCATCCGTCAACAGCCTAAGAGTATCATGTGCAACCCGATTTTATATCAGGGCAAGTTGTTGGGGTTGTTATACCTAGAAAATAGTTTAGTTACAGGGGCGTTCAGTGGCGATCGCGTCGAACTACTCAACGTACTCTGCACTCAAGCCGCAATTTCTCTAGAAAACGCTCGATTATATGAACGATCGCAGCAATATGCCCAACAATTAGAACAGGCATTAAACAAATTACAAAATGCTCAATTACAAATTGTTCAAAGTGAAAAAATGTCTGCGTTGGGTAACTTAGTTGCCGGTGTCGCTCACGAAATGAATAATCCTTTGGGTTTTATTGCTGCCAGTCTCGAACAAGCTAAACCCTCACTTGCAGATATTGTTGAACACCTAAAACTATATCAAGAAACTTGCCAAAACCAGAGTGAACAAATTATTGACCATGCGGTCGAAATTGATTTGGAATATACCTTGGCAGATTTACCAAAGGCGATTGATTCGATGACTATGGCTTGCGATCGCCTGAAAAATATCAGTACTAGTCTCCGCACCTTCTCTCGTGCTGACAAAGATTACAAAGTACCATTTAATATCCACGAAGGAATTGACAGTACAGTTTTAATTCTCAAACATCGCCTCAAAGCTAACGAACAACGCCCAGCAATTGAAGTGAAAACTGATTATGGCAACCTACCTCAAGTTGAGTGTTTTCCAGGACAATTAAATCAAGTATTTATGAATATTCTGGCTAATGCTATTGATGCTTTAGAAGAATCAAATCATGGACGTAGCTTTCAGGAAATACAAGCCAATCCCAACCGCATTAAGATTGCTACCGTAGTGAAAGATAACCAAGTAAAAATATCAATTTCTGATAACGGTATGGGTATGAGTGAATCAGTTAAACAAAAAATATTTGACCATTTATTTACTACCAAAGCTGTTGGTAAAGGGACAGGTTTAGGATTGGCGATCGCTCGGCAAATTATAGTAGAAAAGCACGGCGGTTCCCTCGAATGCAATTCCTCTCCCGGTCAAGGTACAGAATTTGCAATCTTCATTCCAATTCGATAGTCAGCTGACAAACAATACAGCAGGGAACAGGGAACAGGCTTGAAAGTCCTGTGTTACATTGCTTTTTGGTGAAAACTTGTACCTCATTCACCTGCAATCTGCTGTAAATGGTTTTAGCCAGAGATTTAAATGTGTGTAACCTCAACAGGTCAACGGGCGTTGCATAACTGCTAGAACACCAATTCAGTAATGCTGGAAGAACCTCTCCCCCTACCCCTCTCCTACGAGGAGAGGGGAGTTTGGCTCCCCCTTCCCTAGTAGGGAAGGGGGCTGGGGGGTTAGGTTTTTGATTACTGAATCGATGCTCTAGACACAATAGTAAGGAACCATATTATATGGTAGCTTATTAAAATAGCTAGACTGTGATTCTTCCTACATCCAACCTGGAGAGTTTATGCCCAAGCTCAACGTTAAACAGAAAAACTGGTTATTATCGGCTCATGTGGCCTTTGGGAGCATTTGGTTTGGTGCAGCTTTGTGCATGGTAGCGATCGCACTGAAAAATGCTCATACTACTAACGGTGATGAACTGTATGGGATTAATGCAACGTTGAAACTATTGGATGATTTCGTCGTGATTCCCGCAGCTAACTTGTCTTTATTAACTGGGGGACTGCTTTGCTGGTTAACGATTTGGGGATTTTTTAAACACTACTGGGTAATTGTCAAATGGGTTGCGACAGTCACCTTGATTACTACAGGAACTATTTGGCTAGGGCCTTGGGTAAACGCAGCTACTAGTATTTCGGATGTAGAGCGATCGCAAGCATTAATCAACCCACTGTATAACTTTGATATCAAAGGCGTTCTCATCGGCGGTACAATTCAAAACTTATGTATACTTGCTATCATTGCTATTTCCGTGCTGAAGCCTTGGGGTAGAAGAATAGTTAAATCGCCAGAACAAGCCACAGCAAAAAGCAGCGAATAGAGAACAGATTGATAATTCTAAGTAGAGAGGCGAAATTTTGCGTCTCTACTACAAATCTGATATTCTCATCAGCTTTCCAGCGAGATGGGAATGCAGATAATAAACTCTGCACCCTGACCTAGTTCTGACTGACAAACAAGAGAACCACCGTGTTTTTCAGTGACAATTTGGTAGCTAATCGATAAACCCATACCCGTGCCTTTACCCACAGGTTTTGTCGTGAAGAAAGGATCGAACAGGCGTTGTCGAACTGGCTCTGGTATTCCTATACCGTTGTCTGCAATGCGGATTTCAACTTGATGCGCATTCACTTGTTGAGTGTGAATAGTAATCCTGGGGCCAGTCATTTTTCCGGGATTGTTCACTAATGAATCTTCCAACGCATCAATAGCATTACTCAACACATTCATAAACACTTGATTTAACTCTCCTGCATAGCATTCAACTAGAGGCAGATTGCCATAATTTTTGATAATCTCAACACCTGGATGCTCTGACTTCGCTTTGAGGCGATGTTGCAGAATCATCAAGGTACTGTCAATCCCATCATGAATATTCACCGCTTTTCTTTCAGATTCATCCATCCGCGAGAAGGTGCGCAGAGAAGCGACAATTTTGCGAATTCGGTCTGCGCCTACCCGCATAGAAGACAGTAATTTAGGTAAATCTTCCAGCAGAAATTCCAAATCAATTGCTTGGGCTTCTTCTTGAATTTCTGGATGAGGAGATGGGTAATGTTTTTGATAGAGTTCCAACAATCTCAGCACTTCTTCTGTGTATTCGTTGGCATGATTGAGATTGCCATAGATAAAATTAACTGGATTGTTGATTTCGTGAGCAACGCCAGCTACTAGTTGTCCTAAGCTGGACATTTTCTCTGTTTGTACAAGTTGAGCCTGGGTTTTTTGAAGTTTTTCCAAATATTGTTGGAGTTGTTCGGCTTTTTCTCGCTCTCGCGTTTCGGATGCTTGCAAAGCTGTGTTTTTAACTTCGAGTTCTTGGGAGTAAGTTTGCAAATTGGTATAAAGACGGGCGTTATCAACTGCGATCGAAATTTGTGCAGTTAATAAACTTAGCACCTTCACCCGTTCTGGAGTAAAAGCACCAGGAATCAGGTTATTTTCCAAATAAATAATCCCAGTAAACTTGCCAGAATGAATTAGTGGCAAACATAAAATCGACTTAGATTGATGCGTGGAGATATAAGTATCAGTTGCAAACCGGGAATCTTGGACAGCATCATCTAAGACTAGGTTTTCTTTGGTTCTCTCGACGTAGTTAAATAAAGCAACTGGTAGTAAAGGTGAATCTGTTTCTGATTGCGAGTTAATAATAACGCTAACGTCTTTCCCTTCAACAATTCCCGCTGCTTCTGGCATCCATTGATTCTCGTGCTTAGTAATCAAGTAACCTTGGACAGCACCAGCATTTTCGATGACAATTTTCATCATTTTTTGCACCAGGCGATTTAGCTTCATTTCTTCTGACAACACCTGCGCAGCTTTCATCACTGTCATCAAGTCAAGAATATGAGCGCTTCCGGTAGTAGTAGAACTGGTTTGAGTTAGGTCTAGGTGCTTTATCGATTTTTCTGTGGTGGCAGTTCGTGTAATTAAATGTGGGTATTTTGCTTCTAAATCTTTGACTTTTGCAACAGCACCCCAACGCATATAGCAGTAGTACGCATCTGTCATATAGGTTTTAGCAATGCTTTGTTTACCCCATGAAAGATAGAATTTAGCTGCAAGTTCGTAAGCTAATGCTTCTTCGTTGATGTATTCGTTTTCTTTAGCAAGTGCGATCGCTTTATCATACATCTCAATCGCTGCTAATTTTTCATCCAAAACTCGATATTTTTCTGCCTCTACTAAATAGAATTTGTGCAGATAATTCATGGGTGCATGATGCGCCCATTTTTGCATTTTTTCTTGATTAGCTTGGACGCGCTCAAAAATGGCTTTTTGCTCATACCCTTGGATATTAGGATACACGGCTAAGTGTGCTAAAGAATCATAAAACTTGAAAATAGGAACAACAGGCAATCCTACTAGTGCGTTCAAACACTTTTCTGCTATGGCACTATTTTCCATCGCTGCGGAATAATTTTCAAACCAGTAACTCAGTGAAAATTTGTTCAAGTATATGTAGCCAACTCCCGCATCGTCTTTCGTTTGCTGATGCTGTGGCAACTTTATCTGCTCATCGTAGACTTCACCCTTGAGACAGCAAGTATTTTCACTTTTTCCCAACAAATTTAAGATAGTCTGCCAATAGGTTTCTATATAATTAAGCGCTGTTTCATGCTTAATTTTATGAATAGCATCTCTGTTAATTGCTATCTCTTTTTCAAAGACAGTCAGTTCTTTGCCGCTAAAGTAAGCTAAACAGGAATACTGTAGTAGATTATAACCAGCATATTCTAAATCGCCTGTCTCTATTCCACTAGAATAAGCTGACACCAAAGGCTTTAAACTTTCTCTCAGATGCTCTTTGCAAGGTCGGATAAATAGATTTACGATGAAGGCCGTTTTGGCTTTCATTTCTTGAGCATTCAACTTTGATACCAGACTTAAAGCCAATTGACCGAACTGATAACCTAAATCAATATCTTCTACAACGCCACAAAGAAGAAAACCATAATTGGCGTAAGCAAAGGGAGAAACAGAAGCATTACCATATTGGACGGATAAATTTACTTGTTTGCACACCGTCAAGGGTAATAGTGCAGGAGCAGCAATGTATGCAGGAGCAAAGATACTTGACAAAAGCCTCATAGCTGCTAGTTTGTAGGGATCGGACATTTGAGGCAGATCAACAAAATCTTCAATTTGCTTGCCTTTCAAAGTTGCCGCAGTTTCCCCTAGCACCTGCCCAATATCTGACGCGTTCGGCTCTTGGGGAAACTCCACTCCTAACAGCCTCAACACTTGTAGCGCTGTATTAACTGCTTCTAGCAGTCTGTTTTGTCCCATGTATGCTTGCATCTGGACTTCATACACTTTAATTTTGTCCAGCAGCGTTCTAGCGCAGTTTTGTACTACCTCAACGAACTTCTGCATTCCTGCAAAATCACCGCTTAAAAAAGCTGCTTCTGCTACTTCCTCATACAGTGCTAATGTCAGTTCATAGTGACTTTCCCAGCTATCAACTGCTAACAGCCCTAAACCTACTTGCAAATATTTGATCGCAGAATCATATGCTGTTGCGGCTTTGGCTTTTTGCCCAGCTATCAAGTTAAGTTGGGCTAGTTCATATTTTTCTGTTTGGGTTGTTAGTAAATCAATACCATAATTGAGTTGATTGACTAAAGCAAAGACATTTTCTTTACGTTCTTCTAGTGTTGTATTTTGTAACAATAATTGACCAATTCTCAGGTGCGTTGCTTTTTTCTCTGCATCAGGAATCAAAGAATATGCGGCTTGTTGTACTCGGTCATGTAAGAATTTGTAGTTAACTTTGACATCCGTTAAATTAATTTTGCTAGATTCTTCCTGACCAAACACTAAAGGAATTTTGTAATCTTGAGTTAACGGCAAAATAAACCCAGCTTGCAGCGCAGTCCACAGTTGTGTTGCAGTAGTTAGGGGTGATGCTTCGTTAACAATTGCTAAGACATCTAAATTAAAAGTATTACCAATACAAGCAGCCAATTTCAAAACTTTTTGCGTTTCTATTGATAGTTTGCGAATGTTTCTGGCTGTCAGTTCGACAACATTCAGGTCAGTAATACCTATCGCTTGAATATATTGGATATTCCACTGCCACAGCCCTGAATGGAAGTTGTATGTTAATAAGTCTTCTTGATGTAGAGTTTTGAGCAGTTGTGTTAAGAAGAACGGATTTCCCCCTGTTTTGTGCAACAGTAATTCTGCTAGTGGCTTGGTATGTTCTGTGTCATTCAATGTATCAGCAACTAACGCTTCTACATCTGTTAACTGCAACGGTGATAAGACAAGGTGATTCACCACAGCATCGGCTGTTTGAATTTTCTCCAAACTCATCATCAACGGATGGGTGCGCGAGACTTCGTTATCGCGGTATGCTCCAATTAATAATAGATATTGGCGATCGCTATCCGTCATCAATAACTCAATTAAATTTAACGATGCCGAATCTGCCCACTGTAAATCATCCAGAAACACAACCAAGGGATGCTCTTGGCTAGTAAATACTCCGATAAATTGCCCAAAAACACGATTGAAGCGATTTTGCGATTCAGCCGCACCCAGTTGTGTCACAGCTGGCTGAGTGCCAATAATTAGTTCGACCTCTGGAATCACATCGATAATAACTTGCCCATTTTCCCCCAATGCGGTTAACAGTTTCTCTTTCCATACTTGAATTTGGGCTTCGCTTTCGGTGAGTAATTGCCCAATTAAAGATTGGAAGGCTTGAATCAACGACGCATAGGGAATATTGCGCTTGAATTGGTCAAACTTGCCGGCAATAAAATAACCTCTTGCGCCCACAATTGGTTTATGAACTTCATTGACAACGCTAGTTTTACCAATCCCGGAATAACCGGAAACAAGCATCATTTCGCTGCAACCACTTGCCACACGCTCAAATGCAGTCATCAAGGTTGAAACTTCAGTTTCGCGTCCGTACAACTTTTGGGGAATCAAAAATTGTCCCGATTTATCTCGTTTTCCGAGTACAAAATTGACAATTTTGCCAGTCGTTTGCAGTTGAAACAAACATTCCTCTAAATCTGCTTTCAGTCCCCAAGCGCTTTGATATCGCTCCTCTGCTGTTTTGGCTAATAGTTTCAAAATAATCGCACTAATCGCCTCTGGCACATCTTCTGGAATGCGACACACTGTTTCTTTGCAAGGTGCGGCGGGTATTTTGGCAATGTGACAGTGTACCAATTCCATTGGGTCGGAAGTATGAAATGGCAAAGTACCTGTCAGCATTTCATATAACGTCACACCCAAAGAGTAAAAATCTGTGCGATAATCGATCGCTCGATTCATTCTGCCTGTTTGCTCAGGCGACATATAGGCCAGTGTACCTTCTAGCAAATTCGGATTGCTCAAGGTGGGATTTTCTTTATCAAGGCGCGAGGAAATACTAAAGTCAATTAGTTTAACTTCTCCAGATTCGGGGTCAATTAAAATATTATGTGGCTTAATATCTTTATGAATAATTTGTTGGGCGTGCAACTCTCCTAAGGTGTGTGTCAGATTAATTGCGACTTTTAGGAAAATAATCAAGTTGGTTGTTTGATTAGTAATTACTTCTTTGAGCAAGTAACCTGGAATGTCTTCCATTACCAAAGCCAGACTATGATGATAATTCTTTAATTCGTAGGGTTTAACAATGCCTGGAATTTGCAGCGGCTCAATAATTTGATATTCGTGGCGCAGCCGTGCAATGTCTTCTAAAGATGGATGTTCGTCCACAAGAGTTTTGACAATGACGGACGCATTATCGGTATTTCTCCGTCCGCGATAAATGATGGTTTTACTGCCACAGTGAAGGGTTTCTAGGAGTTGATAACCAGATAGTGTTGTTGTCATTTTGAGCTTGCAACATGATAAGCATTCTTAATATGCCCATGCAAGTTGAGCTTTGTAACTTTTCAAACAAAACTATATATTTTTTAATGAGGTGTTACGACTACTAATTTAGAAGAGTAACTCCTTACCAACCTGATTTTGCTGGGCTGATTACCCTATTAAATACTAGAAATAACACGAGATTATATGTAAATAATCAAACTTTTTGATACCTCATCCCTGGAAGTTGCGAGACTAAACCCATAAGTTCTAGTTGTAATAAAACACTAGAAACAGAACTAGCGGGAATACCTGTTGTTTGAACGATCGCATCCAAGGGTAAAGTATCAGAAGCGATCGCATCGATTACTTGTTGCATTTGCGGTGCTAAAGTCGGCAAACTTAACTGTTCTATTGCTGGGGAAGTTGTCACAGCATCTAGTTTTGGAACTGCACCTAATAAAGTTAATAGTTCATCTAATTCTCGAAAAATTATCGAAGCGCCTTGAGAGATTAACTTTAAACAGCCTTGGGATGGGTAATCATCGAGTCTTCCTGGGAGTGCATAGATATCTCTGCCAAAATCGTTAGCGTAGGTAGCAGTAATTAACGCACCAGATTTTAAAGGCGCTTCCATTACCAAAATGGCACGGCTTAAACCTGCAATAATTCTATTGCGTCTAGGGAAATTTTTGCGATCGGGTGGGGTTTTGGCAGGATATTCACTCAGCACTAAACCTGCATCTAAAATCTGCTTGTACAAATCTCGATTTTTGTGGGGATAAATCACATCTACACCTGTTCCTAACACTGCAATTGTCCTTCCACCCGCTTTAATTGTGGCGCTGTGACTTTCGGTGTCAATTCCTTCCGCCATCCCCGAAACAACCGTAAAGCCATTTTTCGCCAAAGCCGTACTAATTTGGCGAGTCCAGCGAATACCATATTCGGAAGGTTGGCGGGTTCCAACAATTCCCACCATTGGTTTTTGTCCGAGATTTTCTGCTAAATCCACTTTACCCCGATAGTACAAAACTGGTGGTGGACTGGGTGTTTCTAACAGCAAGCGGGGATAATCTGCATCGGCTGGTGTCCAGAAACAAGGGTTTTCTTGCAGGTGTTGGGTAAGTAATTGTTCTGGATGTAATTGCGATCGCTCTTTTACTACTTTAGCCAATGTTTGCAAACCAAAACCTTCAACTTCCCCTAATTCAGCCTTGGTAGCTTCCCAAGCTGTAGATAAAGTCCCAAAATGCTGGTGCAATCGTTGCAACAACACCGGGCCAATTCCCGAAATTTGCGCCCAAGCTAACCAATATGCTCGTTCTTCTAACACTTGCTGATCCTCGCACCCACTCTCGTTGAGTATTCCCAAATTAGACGAGGCAATTGTGAGAATTATCTTCAAATTTACCAATTGTAGAGCGATCGCTAATTTTTAACTACTTTTAAAGTATGCAAATTATTATCTGCACAACCAGTAATAAATCCACCCATTGCTTGAATTTGTTGCAGATATGCTAAAGCTGCTTTGGTAATAATTTCTCCTGGCATTAATACCGGGATTCCGGGAGGGTAGGGACAGACGATTTCGGCACAGATGCGATCGCTTGTTTGTTCTAATGGTACAGTTTCACTAGCAGCAAAAAACGCATCACGAGGAGATATCTGTACAGCATACTCCTCAAAATTCTGCTCAACTGGGCGATTTACAATTACTCTGTTACTACGATACTTTTCGGCAAGAATATCAAAACCTTGGATTAATTGCTCAATATCACTAGCGGTGTTCCCTAAACTAATAATAAAAGTCAGATTCCGCAATGATGAGAATTCCGCAGTTACGCCTAGCTTTTCGTCTAAAATTTCCTCGGCTTCAAATCCAGTTAAACCTAACTCAGTCAAGTTCACCGTTAACCGAGTTCTATCTAATTCCTCAAAGCCAGGTGATAATTTTTGCTGCAAAATTGATAAACCGGGAATTTGACTGATTTTGCTTCTCGCTAAATCTGCAAGTTGCAAAGTGCGCGACATAAGTTGTTCGCCATTCACCGCCATTTGCTGACGTGCTGCATCTAAAGAAGCTAACAGTATATAACTAGGACTGGTAGACTGGACAAGTTGCAAAGCTTTACTCACACGGTCAATATCTATTCTCTGTCCTTGAACGTGTAACATCGATGCTTGCGTCATCGCACCGAGTACTTTGTGAATTGACTGGACAGTTAAATCTGCACCTGCGGCTAAAGCTGGGGTAGGTAATTCTGGATGAAAGGTGAAGTGTGCGCCGTGAGCTTCGTCTACCAGTAAAGGAATATTATATTGATGGGTAATTTGGGCGATCGCACCTAAATCTCCGCAGACACCGTAATATGTCGGGTAAACTGTCAACACTGCTTTAGCATCAGGATGCTTTTGTAGCGTTGCTTCTACCGCATCGGGTGTGATACTGTGAGCAATATCAAAAACTGGGTCATATTCAGGATTAACAAAAATTGGTATCGCGCCGGAGAGAATTAAACCAGCGATCGCAGAAGAATGCACATTTCGCGGCAAAATAATTTTATCGCCTGTACCGCAGGTAGCCAGAATTGCCGCTTCAATACCACAGGTAGAACCATTGACAAGAAACCATGTTTGTGCAGCACCAAACGCTTCCGCCGCCAATGCTTGTGCTGCTTGAATCACACCTTGGGGTGCAAACAAACTATCTAACTGAGCTAATTCCGTTAAATCTGCGTGAAATACAGTTTCACCAAGTAAATCAGCCAATGACTGCGGAATTCCCTGACCTCGCTTGTGTCCAGGAGTGTAAAACGGCGCGTGAGGATTTACTGTACAAGCTTTGATCGCATCTAATAAAGGCGTTTCGTTTTGGTTAAGCATTAAACAAAGAATAGAATTTCATACTTCACACTTCATACTTCACACTTTTAACACTTTCTTAAACTCCGCTTGATTGTCGGTTGGTAGGTTCATTGCATTTGTGCGGAAACAAACTAAGGGTGGATATGGATTTTATCAATTGCGATCGCCTATTATCAAATCGTTATAAACGGCGGAGTATTTTACTTGGTGCAGGATTTTTTACAGGTTTAGCATTAACTAGTCAATGGGAACCAGCATTAGCAACATCGAGATTTTCTAGCTATCCATTTACCTTGGGTGTAGCTTCTGGCGACCCTTTACCCGATAGTGTGGTGTTATGGACAAGGTTAGCACCCGACCCCCTCAATGGCGGTGGAATGCCCCCCAGAAATGTGGTGGTACACTGGGAAGTTGCCATAGACGAGAATATGCGAAAAGTTGTCCGACGTGGTAAAACTTTAGCGATCGCAGATTTAGCACATTCAGTACACGTTGATGTTCAAGGGTTAGAACCTAACCGTTGGTATTGGTATCAGTTTCGGGTAGCAAATGAACTTAGCCCCATCGGTCGGACTCGTACAGCACCAGCATTCAACAGTTCTATTCAACAATTGAACTATGCTTTTGTTTCTTGCCAAGATTGGCAAAATGGCTTTTACACAGCTTACCGACATCTAGCGGAAGAAGATATTGAATTAGTTGTACATCTTGGTGATTACATTTACGAATACGGGCCAGAAACTGGGGGGCCACGTCAGCATAATAGCCCAGAAATTATGACTTTGAATGACTACCGTAACCGTCACGCACTTTATAAAACCGACCCAAATCTGCAAGCAGTTCATGCAGCCTTTCCTTGGATAGTTACATGGGACGACCATGAAGTAGAAAACAACTACGCCAACTTAATTTCAGAAGATAACGTCAACCCAAAAGAATTTGCCCAACGCCGCGCCAATGCGTATAAAGCATACTACGAACACATGCCACTGCGCTTATCTTCACTGCCCATTGGTGCTAACGCCCAGCTTTATCGGCGCTTGAGTTATGGGAATTTAGCTCAGTTTCACGTTTTGGATACCCGTCAATTCCGCACAGACCAACCTTGTAATGATGGACTCAAGCCTCGTTGTCTGCAAGCCTTTGACGAAAATGCAACCATGACAGGCTCAGAGCAAGAACGCTGGCTATTCCAAGGTTTAGATAAATCCCCCGCCCGTTGGAATATTATTGCCCAGCAGACGATGTTTGCTCAATTCGATTTTGATCCTCGTCCAGAGATTGGGGTGTTTAACTTAGATCAATGGGATGGTTATGTAGCAGCACGTCAGCGAATTGTGAATTTCCTCAACCAGCGCCGTCCCTCTAACCCTGTGGTGATTACTGGTGATATCCATTCCAGTTGGGTACACGATGTAAAACTTGATTTTAATAATCCATCCTCAGTAACAGTGGCGACTGAGTTTGTTGGTACTTCCATTACCTCCGACTTTCCCACCTCATTCATTGCGCCAGTGCAAGCCGCTTTGAGTGCTAATCCCCACACTAAGTTTTTCGACGGTGCATACCGGGGCTATGTCCGTTGTCAAGTCACTCCCAGACAGTGGCAAAGTGATTATCGAGCTGTTTCTAGCATAGTTGACCCCAATGCAACTATTAGAACCTTAGCTTCCTTTGTTGTCCAAGATGGGCAACCAGGAGCATATCGGCAAGCTTAATTCTGACGCTCCTGTTAATAACTAGATTGTTGTAGGTGGTATTTGCCCACCTACACTTTTTGCATAATTTCATAGAGGAAAATCTAAAGTTTTGTTAAGCAATGCGTAATTCTTCGGAGTCACTCTGAATTTATAAATAGAGAGAAAAAGTTCACACCTCAAGCTTGTGACTTGTAACTCAGCAATGCTAAACAGCTAAATTCATTTGTCTACTACATTAAAAAGCCAACCAAAATCTATGCAATCCCAAGAAACAGAACCAACAGTTATTGATTCGCAAATATTACCAGAGTTATACGCTGATTTGTCCAAAGAAATATACAGTAATCTGAATCATGATAAACTAGCTGAATTATTAGAAAAATATGGTCTGTCAGATTTAGAATCATTTCAATTACAGTTCTTAATCGACCTAAGTCAAATTAAATCCAGCCAAGAAAATCAAGGAATTTTGCCTAGTATTACCCCACCAAAGGTTAAATTACAAGGTTATTACTACAATGGACAATGGTATAGCTGTGGTTTTCCCTAAAAATACACTGCATCTTGCTCATACAAGGCAAAAAAGCAGATTGAGAAACATTTTTCTGTAGTAAATATTAGAAGGGAGTAATCTTTCTTTTACTATTACTAATAAGTTACGACAACCAAATAAAAATTTGCTCAATCAAAAAAAGCGGTGTTGTCCCTATTAGAATATAGATAACACCGCTTTTTTTTCATAAATTTAGTGCTATTTGATAAAACTCTTTTCGCTACAAATAAAGTTGCAAAATAGCAGTAAAAATAAACGTTGATAAGCAGCATAACCAACGAATTTTGTCAATTCTTCAACAGGTCATTGCATTTTAAAAGTACAATCACAATTGTTCAGTGAGTTGTGTGGAGATATGAGCAATCTTCATTGGTGGTCAAGAATTTTAGGCAGTGCAATAGGTAGTGTTATAGCTTTTTCTGCTAACTCAACTTCTGCCCAAATCATGCAGGATGGGACATTGCCCACCAATTCTCAAGTCACAAACCAGAACAATACTACAATAATTACAGGGGGTACTCGCGTCGGTGATAACCTCTTCCATAGTTTTGTGAATTTTTCTGTCCCTGCTAACACTACAGCTAGTTTTCAAAATACTGCTGGTATTCAAAACATTATCAGCCGCGTAACAGGAAATTCTATTTCTGAAATTGATGGTACTCTCCAGGCTGGAGGTACAGCTAACCTGTTTTTGATTAACCCCAACGGAATTGTGTTTGGGCCTCAAGCTACATTAAATATTGGCGGTTCTTTTCTGGCAAGTACAGCTAGTAGGATTAACTTTGCTGATGGCAAGACATTTAGTGCTACAGATACACAAGTTTCATCTCTACTATCTGTCAGTATTCCCATTGGTTTACAATTCACAGCGATCGCGGCGCCTATCCGCAATCTATCTCAAGCAAGTCCCAATGGTACGACTAATGTGATTGGTCAACCTGTTGGCTTACAGGTGCAGTCAGGTAAAACATTAGCTCTAGTGGGCGGTAATTTATTCTTAGATGGAGGAAATATAACAGCGAAGTCGGGAAATATTGAATTAGGAAGTGTTGTGCCTAATAGTCTAGTTACTCTCAAGCCCATAAGCCAGGGTTGGGTCTTGGGATATGAAAATGTCAATAATTTTCAAAATATTCAACTAGCTCAACGAATAGTTGGTAGCACGGCGGTAGGTTCTGTCCTAGATGCTAGTGGTGTAGATGGTGGTGGCAGAATTACAGTACAAGGTAACACTGTCGAACTAATTAGCCGCTATGCAATTGTTACAAGTCAAACTCTAGGTATGAGAGACGGCCAAGACTTAACAATTAACGCTAAGAACTTAATTCTTCGGGATGGCGCACAAATTCGTGTTTCTACTTTCAACAAGGGGGATGGGGGAAATTTGAATGTCAATGCTTCTGATTCAGTGGAGTTAATTGGTGGGATTGTTGAGCCAGTTAATCGTTTTATAGCCACTGCATTGGTGAGTGATACTGCTGGTGATGGTCATGCGGGTGATATTACAGTAAACACTAGTAGATTGCGCTTACAAAACGGCGCAGAAATTTCAGCTGGCTCTGGTGGTAATTTAGATCCTTCAACTTTGACCTTGATACCAGCTAAAGGTAACGGAGGAAATATAACAATCAATGCTTCTGATTCAGTGCAGATAACTGGTATCTCAGCAGTAGGTTTTCCTAGCAATTTGTCTGCCACAACTATAGGCCCTGGAGCAGCAGGTACAGTGACAGTTAATACAGTAAAATTATTGATAAGAGATGGTGGTATAGCTGTTACTAGTCGAATTCCAAGACTTCCACCTGTGATTAAATATCAAGGAAATGTCAATGAACTAGGTACAGCAGGTGAAATAAATGTAAATGCTGGTTCTATCCTGCTGGATGAGAAAGGACAAATCTCCTCTAATAGTCAAGGTGGTGGAGGTGGGAATATTACGTTGCAGGTGCAAGATGTATTATTATTACGTCGCAATAGTCAAATTTCCACAAATGCAGGTACAGCCAACGCTCCAGGGAATGGTGGCAATATTACCATCAATGCACCTAATGGTTTTCTAGTCGCTACTCCCCAAGAAAATAATGACATTACAGCCAATGCCTTTTCTGGTACTGGTGGTAGGATTTTCATCAACGCCAATAGTATATTTGGATTTGTGCAGCGCGATCGCTCCGACTTAATCAGCCTCTTAGGTACTGAAGATCCAAGACAACTAGACCCCGGTAGACTACCAACCAGTGATATTACCGCTTTTTCGCTACAAAACCCTTCATTAAACGGTATTATCCAAATCAACACACCCGATGTTGACCCCAGCAGAGGATTATTAGAACTACCCGCAGATCCAGTTGATGCTTCTCGGCAAATTGCCACAGCTTGTAAACCAGGGGGTAAATTCAAACGAGGTTCTCTTGTCGCCACAGGTAGGGGAGGAATTGCACCCAGTCCCACAGACCCTTTAATGGATGATACAGTCCTAGCCAATTGGATTACTCTAGATGACGAGAGTGAAAATACTGCTAGTACTCAGCCCCATCGAATAAACACACAAAAAGTAGATTTTGTCAATCAAACAACTAAAATTGTCCCAGCCCAAGGCTGGGTGACAGATGGCAAAGGAAATGTGACTTTAGTTGCACAAGCACCCACTGTCACACCCCATAGCCCATTACTCAATCCAGCATCTTGTGCTGTACCTCATAGCAATTTTTAATATCTTGTCTGACTGATCATTGATGATTCGCTGCAACTGTGCAGCAACTACAAAACCCTCTCCCCTGCACCCTGCAACGCCAGTCGCTACAAGTCGGGAAACCCGACGACAGTTGCTACATTTGATGAGTGTGGAGCGATCGCTTGTGAAATACTGGAATAAATAAAGCGTTGATTAATGGTGGAAGAATTACTGGCGATCGCTGCGCCAACTCCTACAGTGATCGCTCACCTGCTTTTATGTCTAATTTTTCATCTTATTGACATTCTAAGTTTAGAGCAATTTGCTGTGAGTTAACTTCTTCTGTAAATACCTCTGTTGCAACATATTTTTGGCAGGCTTTTAGGTATGCCACCTTGAGCTAGTTTTACCTCTAATTCTAGCGTTTCTCTGCCTTGCAATCGCTCAATAACAGTAACAAGCAAATTAGTAACAGCAGTATCGCCAGACATACTTGAATTTGATTTACCTTTGAAATAATAATTGCTGTAGTTTATCACAGATAAACAATTGTGATTGAAGTAGCTGATAAGTGCATTACCCAAGTCTTTTATAAGCGTTCGCCTCAAAGTACATTCTGCTACAAAAAACTTTTATTCTTTCCCACTCTTGGGTGTTTTTGGCATCGACTCAATTAATGCTCGTAGAACTTTATTAACTGATTCAGGAGTTTTGAAAACTTTTGCTACATCTTCATCCAAAACTACAACTGTTAAACTTTGTGTTCCACTTCGGTTAGCAAAACGGTTTGGTTTTGCTTTCCGGTAATCAAAGTTGTACTCAGCCAAAAGCTCGTCATCAGAATTTTGTGATTGTTCAAAATGTGTTTCGTTCATAATCTTCACGTTCCTTTCGAGTCGCTAAACGGGCGCTAATGATACGAATATTATTGGAACGCTCGGTGAATGAAATCAGCAGCAAGCGATTTTGTCTGGAGTGACCAATAATGATTTCTCGCTGATCATTTATAGAAGAGTGCGTTTGATCATTAAAGATAACTGCTAACGGATTATCAAAAACAGTTTTAGCTTCTTCAAAGCTGACTCCGTGTTTCTTTAAATTCGTAGTTGCTTTGGACTCATCCCACTCGAACTCCATGTCCCAATAATATCGAATCTATGATTAAAACATCACCTAATTAAACTGTTAAAGCTTGCCGCACTTCTATTGGTTCACCAGTCAAGCTAAAAGCGCGAACTTCGGTAATTTTAACTTTCACCAATTGCCCTTTGAGTTCATTAATATCGCCTGTAAAAAATGTCAAACGATTACCGCGTGTACGTCCCATAACTTGAGTTTGATCTTTGGGGTTTTGGTCTTCGACTAATACTTCTTCGATGCGACCAAAATAACGCTGCGATCGCTCGGCTGCTTTGATAGCCACTAAATGATTTAATCTTTGTAGGCGATCGCTTTTTACTTCTTCACTCAGTTGATTTTCCCACAATGCTGCGGGTGTTCCCGGACGTGGTGAATAGGCGGCTGTGTTCAATTGGTCAAAACCAATATCTTCAACCAGCTTCAAGGTATTCTCAAATTGTTCCTCTGTCTCACCAGGAAAGCCGACAATGGCATCAGCACTAATTGACGCATCCGGCATATACTTGCGAATCGTATCAATAATCCGGCGATATTTCTCGTGAGTGTAACCCCGTGACATCGCTTTTAATACATCGTTATCCCCAGACTGAAACGGAATATGGAAGTGTTCGCACACCTTGGGTAATTCCGCACAAGCTTTAATCAATCTTTCCGTGAAATAACGAGGATGGCTGGTAGCAAATCTTAGCCGTTCAATTCCTGGTACATCATGCACGTAATACAGCAAATCTGTGAATGTGTGCAAATGTCGCCCTTCTGGAGTGACACCAGGTAAATCTCTACCGTAAGCGTCAATATTTTGACCGAGCAAAGTTACTTCCTTATAACCTTGCCGTCCGAGTTCTTCCATTTCGGCGCGGATAGCTTCTGGTGTGCGGGACTGTTCTACACCACGCACGTTTGGAACTACGCAATAAGTACAGCGTTCGTTACAACCATAAATCACATTCACCCAAGCAGTAACTTTGCTATCCCGGCGCGGTTGGGTGATGTCTTCCATAATGTGGACTGGTTCAGTCGCAACAATTTGATTACCGCCAAAGACTGATTCCAGCAAATCTTTGAGGCGGTTGGCGTGTTGTGGCCCCATGACTAAATCTAATTCTGGGACGCGTCGTAACAGTGCTTCGCCTTCTTGTTGTGCGACACAACCAGCCACAACCAAGGTTAAATCTGGCTGTTCGTGTTTGCGCTTGGCTTGTCTGCCAAGGTAAGAATAGACCTTCTGCTCGGCATTGTCTCGAATTGTGCAGGTATTGTAGAGAATTACATCTGCATTATTTGGATCTTCGGAAAACTCAAAGCCCATGTCTTCTAAAATGCCAGCCATGCGCTCTGAGTCGGCTTTATTCATTTGGCAACCGAAGGTAGTAATGTGATAGCGGCGTTTAGAAGTGGTCATGGGAATTATGCTTAATTAGCGTGATGTTAAATATGCTTGGTTTCTGTTTCTATTCTATGTTTTAAACGCAGAGGTACGCAAAGGAAAACAAAGGAGGTACACAGAGTGATTTCTGAATCAACTATTCCCTACTCCCTATTCTCTGTTCCCCCTGCGCCTAACTGTGGCACAATAAAGAACTGTAATAAAAAAAATTGTTAAGGTAATTTAGTGACTCCAACTGCTCAATCCACGGCAAGTGCGCGTCGCGTGGTATTTCCATTTACGGCAATTGTGGGCCAGGAAGAAATGAAACTGGCGCTGCTGTTGAACGTGATTGATCCCAAAATCGGTGGTGTAATGATTATGGGCGATCGCGGCACCGGCAAAACAACAACTATCCGGGCGTTAGCGGATTTGTTGCCAGAAATCCCTGTAGTCGCTAATGACCCCTTTAACAGTCACCCCAGCGACACCGACCTGATGAGCGATGAAGTCCGCCAAAAACTAGAACAAGGTGCGGATATTCCCGTAGACCACAGAAAAGTCCAGATGGTAGACCTGCCGTTGGGAGCTACAGAAGACCGAGTATGCGGTACTATCGACATCGAGAAAGCTTTGTCTGAGGGTGTGAAAGCTTTTGAACCAGGACTTCTAGCTAAAGCTAACCGAGGCATTCTCTACGTGGATGAAGTCAACTTGCTAGATGACCACCTCGTAGACGTGTTACTCGACTCTGCTGCTAGTGGCTGGAACACTGTAGAACGGGAAGGGATTTCCATTCGTCACCCTGCGCGGTTTGTACTGGTTGGTTCTGGAAACCCGGAAGAAGGCGAATTGCGTCCCCAGTTACTCGACCGTTTCGGAATGCACGCCGAAATTCACACTGTGAAAGAACCTGCTTTGCGGGTGCAGATAGTTGAACAACGCTCGGAATTTGACCAAAATCCGCCAGCATTTTTGGCACAGCACAAAGCTGACCAAGAAGCACTACAGCAGAAAGTTGTCAACGCTCAAAATCTATTACCACAAGTCAAAATTGATTATGACTTGCGGGTAAAAATTTCGGAAGTTTGTTCGGAGTTGGATGTGGATGGTTTGCGGGGTGATATTGTCACCAACCGTGCAGCCAAAGCATTAACCGCATTTGAAGGACGTACCGAAGTTACTCTTGATGATATCCGACGCGTGATTACTTTGTGCTTGCGTCACAGATTGCGCAAAGACCCCCTAGAATCAATTGATTCTGGTTACAAAGTCGAAAAAGCTTTTGCTCGCGTTTTTGGTGTAGAGTTGCCAGAAGAAGATTCTGCAAAGAAAAACGGCACAGGCGGAATTAAAACGGGTGTACGCTAATTTTCCTTGAAAGGAAAAAGTAGGGGCGCAAAGTTTTGCGCCCTTAAATTCATCTGATTTACTGAATATGAGATTTTGGCGTTTTTGGTTAAACAGTCTAGTTTTGTCCAGCCAATACGAACCAGCTAAATTTATCGAGTTTGTGATGCTAATTTTGACAGTATTACTACTCGGTATTTGGGGAGTTACACAACAATTACCTTATATGCTCTTATGCCTTAGTTATGCAATTGGAGCATCTATTTCTATGTTAGTTCGAGAAGCGATCGCACCCTCACCCCAAACACGAGTTTCTCGCTGCATTGCTTTATTATTACTTTTAATTAGCCTCTACGGTTTCGTTGATTTTCTTTAAATTGGTCAATGGTTAAATCACGAATGACTAATTCCATCCTTGCATTTCCACCAATTCTATACACAACTCGTTAATTTGCTCTAAGTCAGGTTTAGCAGGCAGAGTTGATTTTTCATAAACAGCATCCATTTGTGCGACTAAATCTTCTGCCATCTGCATCACCTGCTCATAACTATACTCTCCCTTGAGAATAGCTTTTAAATCATCAATATCACCTGCTATTCTTCTATCAACAATTATTTCTCCTTGCTGCAATATTTCTAAGCCGCTGCGTAGTAATCTAATGCAGTGCATTCCATGTTTGAGGTCAAATCCAGACTGTCTTTCCATTTCGGCTCTAACTGGATTTCGATTTTCCTGCCAAGATAAATATGCTTTCCATTCTCGCAAAGCAATTTGATAGTTTTGACTTTTTTGCAACAGTCTAATAAAGTCTTTGCGTCCATGAGTTAATTTTTCTGTATATTCTAAAGTTTCATTAGGTAAAGCATATTGTTTCAATACTCCCTTAAAATCAATATCTGCTGTTAGTAATTGATATAATTGCTCTGCTTCTTCTAAAAACTCAATTCGTCCTCTAATTAAGATATAAAGATACTCCAAAAAAGCGTTTAACTCATCTTTACTCAGTGGTTCTTCACCTTCTATGCCAAAATCAGCAGGTAATGGTTTCTTCTGCGGCGGATTTAACAACCACTTACGATGAGTTTCCATTTTTTTGATTTGAGCAAAAGCATAACCTGAATAAGTATGCTTAACTTTCTTACTCAAAAATAAATTTCTCTGTTTAATTAAATATTGTCCAACTTCAGTTAAAACAGGATATTTATGTAACCACAGCAATTCCAAAACATTAGGATTTGCACCTGCTAATAATTGGAGAATTTTTCTTAATTCGTAGATAACTGTATCTTGATTATTATCAATAAAAGGAAATATCCCTAGTTCATCCCAACCAGTATCTTTCTGTTCTATATGGTCAAATCCCAAATAATATCTTTTAGGCGCAATAAACACTCCCCGAAAATCAAAATCTGAGTCAGGACGATTTAATCCATAGCCGTGACTACCTGCTAAACCTATCAAAATGCTTCTTTGTTCGACTTCTATTCTTTTCATATCAAATGATTAAAATAGCTATCGTAACTCATTCCATTTTAGATTTTGGATTTTAAATTTTGGATTGAGAATGGCAGTGTGAGAATCTGATGTGGTGCGTTGCGCTACGCAACAACACACCCTACTAAGATTTAAACGCAAAGGCACTCACAAAACTTTGCGCGGCAGTCGCTACAACGGGGGGAACCCCCGCAACGCGCTGCCTTGCCTTTGCGTCTCTGCGTGAGATATTTAATTCCTCTGCTACACCATTTCAGATGATGTTTGCACCATTGGCTGCGGCTGGGGTTGGAACATGAACAAGGAGTAAACTACATCTCGACGGATGTTGACCATCATATCGAGGAATAGTTCATAACCTTCGCTCTTGTATTCAATTAACGGGTCTTTTTGACCGTAACCACGCAAGCCTACAGACTCACGTAAAGCATCCATTTGTTGCAGGTGTTCTCGCCACAGGGTGTCAATGCGCTGCAAGATGAAGAAGCGTTCAGCTTGACGCATTAGTCCTGGTTGAACTTGGTCAATTTGGGCTTCTTTGATGTCGTAGGCAATTCTCACCTGTTCGTGGAGGAATGCTTTAATCTCAGCCACAGACATATCCTCTAGCTGACTTGCCTGCATATCTGAAAGCAAGTAGACGAATTCTTTGACTTTATCAACCAGCTTTTCTAATTCCCATTCTTCTGAAGGCAAATCTGGGTTGATGTAGTAGTCAACGATGTCGTCCATCGTTTTTTCGGCATATTTGATGACTTGTTCTTTCAAGTCTTGACCTTCTAATACGCGACGGCGTTCGGCGTAGATGGCGCGACGTTGGTTGTTCATTACCTCGTCGTACTCAAACACCTGTTTCCGAATGTCGTAGTAGTAGGTTTCGACTTTTTTCTGTGCGCCTTCTAAGCTGCGAGTCAGCATTCCCGACTCAATGGGCATATCTTCTTCAACTTGGAAGGCATTCATTAAGCCAGCAACGCGATCGCCTCCAAAGATCCGCAACAAGTTATCCTCTAAACTGAGGAAGAATCTTGTGGAACCAGGGTCGCCTTGTCTGCCGGCACGTCCCCGCAACTGGTTGTCAATACGTCGTGATTCATGACGTTCTGTACCAATCACGTGCAAACCACCGATTTCGACAACGTTATTATGTTCGCTGCTGGTGAATTCTTCATATTCGTGTTTGACACGGTTGTAAGCTTCCCGCAATTTTTGAATTACTGGGTCTGAGGTGGGTGCTTTTTCCGCAGCTACCGCGACTTTATCTTCGGCTTCGAGTTCTGGTAAACTGCGATCGCCATATTCCCGCACTGCAAAATCTACTGCTTCTTTTAGCAGTTTTTCAGTTTCTTTTGACAGTTGGGTGGGGAAGATTTCTGGCGAAGCTTTCCAAGTTTTGACTTTTTTCCCAGGTGTAAAACCTTGGCCACCACCATGCCCACTAGGCATACTACCACTGGCCCTTTGAACACCAAACACATCTTCGTCTTCTGGTTGGACGATGCGCGGCATAAAGTATTCCCGCAACTTCAACCGCGCCATGTATTCAGAGTTACCGCCGAGGATGATGTCTGTACCTCTACCAGCCATGTTGGTCGCAATGGTAACAGCACCTCTGCGTCCTGCCTGAGCCACAATTTCCGCTTCCCGTTCCACGTTTTCTGGTCGAGCGTTCAGCAATTCGTGGGGAATGCCAGCTTGTTTCAGTAGTTGACTGAGGTATTCTGATTTTTCGACACTAGTGGTTCCTACTAATACTGGGCGACCGAGTTCGTGCATTTCGGCACATTCTCTAGCGATCGCTTGCCATTTACCAGCCTCTGTCTTAAAGACCATATCCGACAAATCTTGTCGTCTTCTGATTCTGTTGGTCGGAATTACGCTGACTTCTAGTTTGTAAATTTTTTCAAACTCAGCTTCTTCTGTCTTGGCTGTTCCCGTCATCCCGCCTAATTTGGGATACAGCAAGAACAAGTTTTGGTAGGTAATTGTTGCTAGAGTTTGGGTTTCTGGCTGAATTTCTACGTGTTCTTTGGCTTCAATGGCTTGGTGTAAACCATCACTCCACCGCCGTCCAGGTAACACCCGCCCGGTAAATTCGTCTACGATGACTACTTCGCCATTGCGGACAATATAGTTGACATCCTTCAAGAACAGTTCTTTGGCTTTAATGGCATTAAATACAAAGTGCGCCCAAGGGTCTTCCGGGTCAAATAAATCTGTAACACCTAAAAGTTGTTCTGCTTCAGCAAAACCTTCGTCTGTCAACAGTACGTTACGAGCTTTTTCGTCTACCTCGTAATGCTCATCTTTTTTCAAAGTCAGAGCAATTTCCGCAGCTTGGACATATTTTTCTGTTGGTCTTTCTACCTGACCAGAGATAATTAGTGGTGTCCGTGCTTCATCAATGAGAATTGAGTCTACTTCGTCAATTACACAATAGTTAAACGGGCGTTGTACCACATCAGCCATTGAAGTGGCCATGTTGTCGCGCAGGTAGTCAAAGCCTACTTCACTATTGGTAACGTAGGTAATATCACATTCATAGTTTTTCTGGCGCTCACTGGGATTCATGGTCGCCTGAATTAGTCCCACACTCAACCCTAGGAAGCGATGCACCTGTCCCATCCACTCCGCGTCCCGGCGAGCCAGGTAATCGTTGACTGTAACAACGTGTACACCTTTACCAGTGAGGGCATTTAAATAACTTGGCAAGGTTGCTACTAGGGTTTTACCTTCCCCAGTTTTCATTTCCGCGATTTGCCCAGTGTGTAGGATGATACCGCCTAACAGCTGGACATCAAAGTGCCGCAACCCTAAGACTCGCCTTCCTGCTTCTCTAACCACGGCAAAGGCTTCTGGCAGAATGTCATCGAGGGTTTCGCCTTTAGCGAGACGCTGTTTGAATTCTCCGGTTTTACCTTTTAAATCCTCATCAGAGAGAGCTTTAATTTCTTCCTCTAAGAGGTTAATTTCCGTGATGTAAGGTTGGTATTTTTTTAGCTTCCGAGCGTTGGGGTCGCCCAACAAGAGTTTTAACATGGCGGTTATGGAACTAAATCAAGGGGGATGGGAAATATGGCTTTGGTATTGATTATAAGAATTTAACCTAACCCAGCTATTTTGGTTGCAGATGAGTAGGAAATGAGAATTGGGTCAAAAACGCAGAAAAAGTAGATCAAATAAATCTACTAAAGATTTGGTTTTATTTTACGTTTAATATCGAAACTCTATTAATAGTATCATTTTGCCCCCAACTGAGGCAGGGAAACCCGACCATATTCAAGGTGCGATCGCCCCCATGATATCGTGTCTGGTAATCAGGTTGCTGGGTGTAGGGGAAGATAAATCTTACACCTGGTAAATCCCAGCTAGTAGGTTGGGTGAAGCGACAGCGCAACCCAACATCCAATGATTTTCATATTTAGTCAAATGTTCGAGTTCCGAAGGTGAAGTTTCAGCCTTTTTACTCGAACGTTGGTGTTCAAAGGCTGAAACGTGAGGTTTTGAGGGTGAAGTGTCAGGAAATTTTCTGCGTTGGGTGTTGTGGGATGTGGTTTTGTTTCGCGCAGAGGCGCAAAGATGAAGTCCCTCCTCGGAATTTATTCCGAGTCTCATAGTGCAAGTCCACTATGGAGGACTCAAAGAAAAATTCAGTCCACTTGAGTGGACTTTCGCTATTAGCCTAGAACTTTAGTTCTAGGTGGGATATGGTTTCAACGTGAGAATTTTCGGCTTGTGTGTACACCGTAGCGCCTTTTAGGAGAGAGAAAGGTCTGTCGAATTTACGTTCAATTAGAATTTTCCCATTCGGAAGAAAGGCGACGAAAATTATATTGTTCTGCGCTGGGATGACAGCTCACACAGCTACTAATTTGTACCGGACGTGGTAAATCGACGTTGGGATGCAAAGCTTTGAAGAAACGAGATTTGTTGACACGATAAGGTGTTTCTTCGTCTTGGAGTTGGGTACGGGAGAAAGTTGAAAGATATCGCCACACAAGAATGCGGGGTGGGTCGATTAATGGCTTGAGTTGTACACCATAGTGCTGGGAGTCTTCCAAAAGATTTTTCCAGGTTTGGGTGGGTAAAACTTGTGGCGGGATAGCAATATGACATTTAGAGCAATTTTCTATATATAGTTCTTGTCCTAGCTCGTACTGAGCCGGGACAACATCAACTGTTCCTACTTCTGCGCTAGGAGTAGCACTGTAGACGCTGGTTGCAGAAGTAAATAGCCACCCCATAACCAGACTCCAAGCCACAATTACCAACACTAAACCAAAAGATTGGCGTTTAAGTTGGCGAGTTTTACGCTTTACAAGATTTGACATTCCTCACATTCCCAGATACTTAATATGTGGAGCTTGTAGCTAATGATTGAGACTTATGCTGTGTTGCTGATGTTGCAAGTTTTGGGTGGGTATTTTAATTGTTGGGCATTGCGATCGCATCTTCAATCTCATCATCCCTTGATTCAACGTTAATAGCTGTAATACAAAAACCCCAGCAATGAACCGGAGTATACTAAAAGAAGTATGAAATTTCAAACTTCATACTTCACACTTCATACTTCATACTTCAGCCTTACTTACCGCCTGTGGAACTATCGTGTAAATCAGAGTACGCAATTCTAGCCTTACTAGAAATGGCAACTCATTATGAAAATGGCGAACCGATGCAAATTCGGCAAATCGCGGCTACACAAAACATACCCGATCGCTATTTAGAACAACTACTGGCAACTTTGAGACGCGGGGGTATAATCAAAAGTCAACGCGGCTCCAAAGGTGGCTATTTATTGTCCAAAGAACCTTGGAAAATTACAATATATGAAGTTTTAGAATGCTTAGAAGGCTTAGACGTGAAAGTCAACGAAGAAACTTCCAGTCTCAAAAGTGTAGATAGTGCTGTTGTAGATGAAATTTGGCAAGAAGCTTGTCTAGCAGCAAATGCTGTTTTGCAAAACTACACACTTCAGGATCTATGTGAAAAAAGAGATTCTCGCAAGCAGCTAGACATCATGTATTACATCTAGTCAATGGTCAATGGTCAATGGTCATTAGTCAATTGTTGGTACTCTTGACTTTGGACTATTGACTCTTGACTAATAACAAAGGAATCGAAATGCAAATTGCTCGTAACATAACAGAACTTATTGGTCGTACACCCTTAGTGCAATTAAATCGCATTCCCCAAGAGGAGGGATGTGTAGCGCAAATAGTATTGAAGTTGGAAAGTCTCAACCCATCGGCATCAGTGAAAGACCGAATTGGGATTAGCATGATTAATGCCGCAGAAGCAGAGGGATTGATTTCTCCAGGAAAGACAGTATTAGTAGAACCAACTTCAGGTAATACAGGAATTGCCTTGGCAATGGTAGCGGCTGCGAAGGGTTATCGATTAATTTTGACAATGCCCGATACTATGAGTGGAGAACGACGGGCAATGTTGCGGGCTTATGGGGCAGAATTAGAACTCACCCCCGGACTTGAAGGTATGGGTGGGGCAATTCGCCGCGCCCAGGAAATAGTTAATACTACACCACACTCATATATGTTGCAGCAATTTCGCAATCCAGCGAATGCCAAAATCCATCGAGAAACGACTGCCGAAGAAATCTGGGCAGATACCGATGGTCAGGTAGATATGATTGTTGCAGGAGTAGGTACAGGTGGTACGATCACTGGTGTAGCAGAAGTTCTGAAAGCACGTAAGCCAAGTTTTCAGGCGATCGCAGTCGAACCAGCCAATAGCCCAGTCTTATCAGGCGGAAAACCTGGGGCGCACAAAATCCAAGGGATTGGCGCGGGTTTTATTCCGCAAGTGCTGAAGATGAAATTCATTGATGAAGTCATTACCGTCAGCGATGAAGATGCGATCTCATTTGGACGACGGTTAGCCAGAGAAGAAGGCCTATTATCTGGCATTTCCAGCGGTGCGGCTTTGTGTGCTGCTGTTCGCGTTGCCCAACGCCCAGAAAACGAAGGACGCTTAATTGTGGTCATTCAGCCCAGTTTTGGAGAAAGGTATTTGAGTACACCGTTATTCCAGGACTTGGAAGCAAAGGTAGCCACCAGCGTCAGCTAACAATCAATTAGACTAATGGTTGACTCCAAACATATCAATAATCACTACGAAACTCTCAAAATTAATCGTGATGCCAGCCAAGCGGAGATAAAACAAGCTTATCGCCGCTTGGTGAAATTATTTCATCCTGACAGCAATCAAGAAACAGCAGATAAAGATCAAATTATCCGCATCAACGCTGCTTATGAAGTCTTGGGTGATACCCAAAGCCGTCTTGATTATGACCAAAAATTGCAAGACGAATCTCAAAATCGTCAACAACGGGCAGCATCGGCGCAAAAACATTACCAAGCCACGCGACAATCAGGTAAAAACGCTGATGAACAAGTCGAAGAATGGCTACGTTTAATTTATCAACCAGTTAACAGCATACTTAGTGAAATTCTTGATTCTCTAGAAGAGCAAATTGAGCAATTAGCAGCTGATCCTTTTGACGATCAATTATTAGAAGAATTTCAGGAATATTTAGATAATTGTCGAGAAGATATTAAACAAGCTCAAGTTATTTTTCGTTCTCTCCCCAATCCACCTAGTTTAGCGAGAACTGCGGCGCATCTTTATTACAGCCTCAATCAAGTCGCAGATGGCATAGAAGAATTGGCATATTTTCCGATGAACTATGATGATCGCTATTTGCACACAGGGCAAGAAATGTTTCGCATAGCAACAAGATTACACTACGAAGCGCAAGATTCAGTTAAGCAATAAAACAATAAGTTAATATCTCAAATAATTCGATATTTATAGCTAAAGGAGAAAAGTATGAATACTGCGATCGCTTCTAGCACAACTTTAGCTGAAACACCTACAAATATAACCATACTTCACGACATTCAATGGGATACCTATCAAAAATTGGTGCGAGATTTAGAGTCACAACCAGGAACAAAGCTGACTTATGATAATGGCACATTGGAGATTATGATGCCGCTACCTCCGCATGAACGTTATAAAAGATTATTGGGTCGTTTTGTTGAAGTAACGACAGAAGAATTAGGAATTGAAATTTGTAGTTTAGGTTCTACAACTTGGACACGAGAAGATTTACGCAAGGGTTTAGAACCAGATGAGTGTTACTACATTCAAAATGAATTAGCTGTACGCGGTAAAGATGTCATAGATTTAACAATTGATCCGCCTCCAGATTTAGCGATTGAAGTTGACAGTACCAGTAGTTCCATGAATCGGATGGGGATTTATGCAGCACTGAGAGTCCCAGAAGTATGGCGTTTTGATTGTGAGACTTTGACTATTTGCAGTTTAGCTAATGAAGAGTATCAACTTATTGAGGTGTCGTCAGTTTTGCCAATATTTGATGCTGCTGTGTTAATGGAATTTTTGGAGTTAAGTTTAACGATGGGTGAAACAAGTTTAATTCGTCATGTGCGGCAATGGGTAAGAGAACAGTTAGCAAAATCATCAACCACCGATTAGTGTTAGCGTAAAATCAAAGCATTGCATAAAAACCAGACACCATGTCATCAACAGCAATTGCTACTGTCATCAAAATGATGGAATCTTTACCAATTGAAGTACAAGACCGCATTGCAGAACATTTGCGAGAGTATATTGATGAATTGCAAGATGAGATGAGATGGAATAACGCTTTTCAAAGAAATTAATCAAAATTAATCGCTGCCGCTAAACAAGCTAAACAACAAATCGCAGAAGGAACAGCAACTGCGATGGATTATGACCAACTATGAGGTCAGTAGTTCTTCCCTCTTTTTGGGCTGAATATCGGGAGTTGAGCAAGTAAATCAGGCCAAGTGCCAGAAAATCATATAAGCTTTGGGCAGAGAATCCATTTCATCCATCTTTACATTTCAAGTGCATCAATACCGAAAAAAATATTTGGTCTGTCAGAATAATGCGAGGGTATCGCGCACTTGGAATTTTAGAAGAAGATACGGTGACATGGTTTTGGATTGGTAGCCATGATGACTATGAGCGTTTTTTTGGATGAATTGGAATTGAGATAAACTTATACCAGCAGCCAGCAGGATATTATTCCCTTCGCCACAGACAAAGAAATTAGTTTATGCTGGAAAAAGTGAAAGATTAAGAAAGTTTAAAATTTTCTCCCAGTGTACTCATGCAATGTATCGTAAATCGCCGCGCTCAATTTTCGGCTAGTCATCGCTATTGGCTACCCGAACTGAGTGAAGCAGAGAATTTTGAGAAATTTGGTGCTGGCGCAAAATTCCCCGGACATGGACACAACTATGTCTTGTTTATTTCCCTGGCTGGGGAATTAGATGAGTATGGAATGGTGCTGAATTTGTCTGATGTCAAACAGGTAATTAAACGCGAAGTTACCAGTCAACTGGATTTTTCTTATCTCAATGATGTCTGGGCAGAATTTCAAGAAACTCTCCCCACCACTGAAAATATTGCACGGGTTATCTGGCGGCGGTTAGCACCCCACTTGCCTGTAGTCCGCGTACAGTTATTTGAACATCCTGAACTTTGGGCAGATTATATGGGAAACTCAATGGAAGCCTACCTCTCTATCAGCACTCACTTTAGCGCCGCCCATCGGCTGGCACATCCTGATCTCAGCCTAGAAGATAATACTGAGATTTATGGCAAATGCGCTCGGACTAACGGTCACGGACACAACTATCATTTAGAAGTGACTGTGAAAGGCGAAATTGATCAGCGCACTGGAATGATTGTTGATTTAGGTGCGTTGCATAAAGTGATAGAAGACTATGTGGTAGAACCATTCGATCACAGCTTTTTGAACAAAGATGTGCCTTATTTTGCCAAAGTTGTACCGACTGCTGAGAATATCGCACTATATATTAGTAATTTACTGCGATCGCCCATCCAAGAACTAGGAGCCAAGCTTTACAAAGTCAAACTGATCGAAAGTCCCAATAACTCCTGCGAAATATACTGCACAGATACAGAATCGAATTCTGTCAATGCAGTAGATAGCCAACCAGTTTTAGTACGAGTGTAGTTCTTGTAGAGACGCGAAATTTCGCGTCTCTAATTTTTCATAATCAGAGATACAAGCAAAGGATGACTATCCAGGAAAAGTCACACGGAGATGATAAAATTACTCCTTAGCTATTTAGTTAATAATGAGTAATTATCAAATGTCCTCGACGCTTCATCCCTTGCAGATTGGTAAACATATTGCCCGTTATCCCATCATGCAAGCGGCAATGGCAGTACGGGTATCTGGCGCACATTTGGCTGGTGCAGTTGCTAATGCTGGAGGCGTGGGGATGATAGCTTCTCTGGGACTAGGTTTAGATTCTCCCTACTTTAATCAGAGTAAACGCAGTAGTTTTTTTACAGCTAATCGACTCGCACTCATCGATGAATTGTCTAAAGCCAGAACCATCAGCCCTGATGGGGTGATAGGTGTAAATATTCTTGTAGGTACGAAAGATTACTCCAGATTAGCGACAACAGCCGCAGCTGAGGGTGCAAATTTAATTGTGACAGGGGCAGGAATGCCTTTAAATTTACCAGAGTACACTGCCGATTTTCCTGATGTCGCCCTTGTACCGACTATAGCTAATGTTGAGGCGGCACAGTTTCTTTGCCAGACTTGGAAAAATCGATATAATCGCTTACCTGATGCCTTCATTGTAGAAAATTGCCAGAAGGTAGGCGGACATTTTACCCAATGTGAACAAATCAATGTTCCAGGGTTTTCCATTGAATGGGTGATTTCCCAATTGCGGGATTATTTAGTTGAGACGATGGGTGTGAGGATACCTTTGATTGTTACAGGTGGAATTAGCGATCGCCACGATATTGATCAAATGTTATTAATGGGTGCTGATGGTGTGCAAATGGGTACTCGCTTCATTACTACAATCGAATGTGATGCCAATCAGCGTTATAAAGAATATCATTTGCAATCAAATATAGAAGATATCGTTACTGTACCCAGTCCTGTCGGTAAACCCAGCCGTGCTTTACGCAATTCCTTTGCAGAACAAATTATGAAAGATTCATTACAGGAACGGCGATGTATTGCCAACTGTTTAGAAACCTGTTTGTTTCGAGACAAAGGCAAAACCTATTGCTTACTCAATGCACTAGCTCAAGCTGCTCGTGGTGATGTGGAACATGGTTTAATTTTTTCTGGTGCTAATGTTAGTCAGACTGAACGCATCATCTCTGTTGCAGAATTGATGGCAGATTTGACTGCCAAAGTCTAACACCAAACCAATAGTATGGTGAATTTCTGGCTAAATCTGCGTTGCAGCTAATACTTCTGCGAATTGCCACGTTTCTAAGAACACCATACTTGATGATTTGGCGTTGCTGAATCCAGAAATGATTCTTGTAGGTTATGCCACAAATTTATATTTGCAACAACCCTTCAGGATTGACAGAGAAGAGCGATCGCCTCTGCAAACCTTCTCGATGTAAAATCTCGTTGGCTGCTAATAAGCCACTACTCACAGCGCGTTCCATTAAACCGCAGGGAAAAGGCATCTTTACCCAATCTCCTGCAAATACTAAGTTAGGAATAGTCGTGCTGGTTTCAGGACGTTCTGCATAACTATTAGGTGGGTATCCCGAAAAGTTATGTTGATTCACTAATTCTCGGTGTAATATTTTTGCTTGTTTCAACTCTGGAACAATTGCATAAAGTTCTTGTTCAAAAGTATTCATCAAAGCTTCTTGAGTAGGAAATTGTTTTTCTTTGTAACAGTAGGCGTGTAATTCAACAACACTACCACCAGTTTTTTGTGACCACTCAATAAATTGTTGCTGAATGCGATGATAAAGAGTGATGCTGTCAGTTAATTTGTAGCCCGATAAAGAAGTAAAATTACTTTGTTGCCACTCAAAATCGCGGTCAAACCAAAAGCGACATACCGCAAAAGGATCAGCAATACTCAACTTTTCTACTTGGCTTTGCACTGTCGCATCTACATCACCACTAACACGCTGAAATAATTTTTGTACTCCTGGAACATCGGTAGCAAAGACATAATAATCGGCTTGCAATTTTTCTGACAAAGCTAACTCTTGATTAACTGCTACTAGTTGCACCTCATCATTGTGTCTTTCTACTACTTGAAACTTAGCTAAATCTCGTTTAGCTGGCCCTTTTAAAACTTTACCATCAGCAGCAAATGTAGCTCCATGACAAGGACATTTAAACTTGCCATCTTCAGCTTTTTGGACAGTACAACCTTGGTGAGTGCAGGTAAGAGAAATTGCTGCTTGACTGCCTAATGGTAAAGCGAATACTTCATCAGCCGCGCCAAAATATTCTATCTGGTCATCAGCGATCGCAGTATTTTGCTTCACTGTAAACGGCACAGCATTGTGATTACCACCAACGTTATATTTTACCCCATCAATCTTACCGTCTACAGCTATAACTTCAGTTACAGTTGCATCGGTGATGATTTTACCGCCATGCTGCACAATTGCTTTAGCGATCGGTTGGACTAAACTTGTCCCCATATCGTCTTTTGTACCATTAAAAGCTAGTCCTTCTGGGTTGCCAAAAAAATAAAAGTGGAAGAACTGCATTAGTTCTCCAACACTCATAATATCTGGTGCATTTAAACTAGATTTAGCAAAAGGTAGAAAATATAAATCGTATAAACCTTGGGGAAATTCTGTTTCTACCCAATCAGCAACAGATATATTATCAAAGCGCTGATAATTTTTTTCTCTTTGAAATCCCGTGATAGCTTGGAAAACTTGGAGATGTTTGATTTTCGTTAAATTAATTCCCCAACGGAAGCGATTGGGAGATGCTATGGCTAAATCTATAATATTCCACGGAAAAGCCGAACGACTGGGGCGAAATATCTCTGGTTTGTATTTAGAATCTTGATAAACAACAGAATAAAAGTTCAGGGATTGAAAATTATTAGTTATTCCCAATTCTGCGACTACACTATTCAAGTTATAGTACTGAGGAAAAAAGCCATGAAAGCCATGTTCCATCATGAAAGTTTCGCCAGCAGCTTCTACTTGCCAACTAGCGATTTTTCCACCTAATTGCGGAGATTTTTCTAACAGTGTGACCACAAATCCCCGCTGACTCAATTCATAAGCACAAGCTAAACCTGCTAAACCACCACCAATTACTACAACAGTTTTAGGTTGGTTTAATATTTGCGGCAACTCAAGAGTATCTTTTTGAAATACCGTTGGTTTTGGCTTAGTAAACCGCGAGTAGCCTGTGATTCCTGCAATTGTACCGACACTGAACAACTTCAGCAGTGTACGCCGAGGGATAGTAGATGATTCCAGCAAATTAGGTATTTGGCTCATTGGTTACAAAATTAACTTTTCACATCTAACACAGTAGTGAAATGATCACAGTAAGTTTGCCGATTGTATTGTTAGGAGTATTTCTTTGATTACTGTGCTAGTCCTGAACGGATTTATTTTGCCAGAATGGCAGAAATTGTCAAGAGTACACAATACTGGAGACTTTCTTAGATGAAATATTGGCGCGAAACCATAGCTGTGACTCAGCGCATCTTAATTGAATTATTACGTCGCCGACGTAGCCTCATTTTTTGGAGTATTTTTCCGATTTCAGTATTAATACTCGGTGGGTTTATTTTGGCGGAACGAGCAAAATTACCAATCAACACGGCTTTTGAATATACTGCACCTTCAACATTGGTAGGTGCTGCACTATTTTTCAGTTGTTTGGGTGGTAGCGTCGCCACTGTCGTTGCAGAAAGAGAACAGCAAACCCTCAAACGCCTGTTTCTTTCTCCTTTGAGTGGTATATCCTATTTTTTAGGAATTTTTTTAGCTCATAGTTGCATTGGTTTAGGACAAACTTTGCTAGTTTATACTGTTGCTGCTTTTTGGGGTGCTACATTTAAAGGTTCTATTTTCTTAGGATTAACTATTATTTTCATGAGCATCGCTGCTTATGTAGGCTTAGGTTTTATTTTAGGTACGCAATTAGCGAGGCGAATTGAAGATGTTAATGCTTTAGTTGCCGCATTTGGAGTACCTTTATTAATTTTAGGTGGGGCATTTTTGCCGAGTTCATTATTTCCTAAAAGTTTAATTAATATTGCTCAATATAATCCGATTTATCACATGAATGAGGCGTTTGTAGGAGTATCAACGCAGGGAAAGCAAATTAGTGAAATAGCATCACATTTTTGGTTTTTATTTGTGTTTACTTTAGGGATGGTGATTGGGGGTTGGTTATCTTATCGCCGAATGTTGTTGGTGGAAAAAAGGCTATGAAAATCTAGATACTCAACTTCTTTAATAAGTTGGGTATCTGAACCATGCTAACCAGATCAGAAAAAATTTAAAATATGCTGACAATTAACAATCTCAATAAATCTTATTTTAAAAGAAAAGTTATACAAGATTTAAACCTACATATAGAAGCCGGAGAAATTTATGGTTTACTAGGTGCAAATGGTGCTGGTAAGACAACAACAATTAATATTATTTGTAACTTACTTAAGGCTGATAGTGGTGATGTCACAATTAATTATCAGCCAATTTCTGATGCGACAAAAAAAATCATTGGCGTTGCACCGCAAGAGAATTTACTTTATAAAACTCTGACTTGCGAAGAAAATTTAAAATTTTTTGCTGATATTTATGGATTAGATAAAAAAACGCGCCAACAACAAATACAATCAACTCTGGCGGCTGTAAATTTATTAGATAGGGCAAAAAGTCCAGTAGAAACTCTCAGTGGGGGAATGCAGCGGCGGTTAAATATTGCTGTTGCTTTAGTGCATCAACCAAAATTAGTGATTTTGGATGAACCAACTACCGGATTAGATATTGAATCAAGGTATGAGATTTGGGAGTTGATTCGACAGTTGAGCAATCAGGGAATGACAATTTTGTTGACGACGCATTTATTAGATGAAGCAGAGCGTCTTTGTCACAGAATTGGTATTCTCAAAAATGGGCAAATTTTGGCTGAAGGTAGTTTGGCGCAGTTGCGTAAATTCGTTCCAGCCGCTGAAATTTTGGTAATCCAAACAACACAAAAAGAACAAGCGATCGCCCGCGCTCAAGAATATAATTTTATCCCTAAATATTATGGCAATGAGTTAGCTTTTTGGCTGCCAGAACCACTAGAATTAAAAGAAATTTTTGCCAGATTTGAGGGCATAAATATTGATGCGATTGCTCGTCAGCCTGTGCGATTAGAACATATTTATTTAGAAGTAACACAAAAAACTCACACGTTTTAGCCATTACAACCAATATTTTCAGTAAATATATGAAATTATGGTGATTATTTTAGGCAATAAATAGCTTTAATTTTGTCTTTCTCAGGAAAATAATTGTAATTATCGTAAATCCCAGCGCTAACAAGGATGAACTCAAAGACAGAATATTCACAGGAATACCGAGGTTTATTTTAAATAAATAATTTTTGCTGATTAAAATAAATATATATTGCCAATATTTGTGTAGTGCAAACAAACCTAGTGAGTATTTTGCTAAAAAATTAATCAGTCTATTAGTTTTGAAGTTAGCATTATAAATAAAACAGAAAAACGTTAATGCTCCAAAAAATATAGAAACTCTGCCATAAACAGTTGTCGGAAAACCATAAGTACGCAAAATTATGTCATGTAAGGAAAAAAGTAAATATGCTCCCAAGTAGAAGAACTTAAATTTTAGTACTTGATTTTGATGATTAACTAAGGCGAAAGCTATAGGTATATAAATTAAGAAATTGCCAATAAAAAAGTAGGGAATTTTAACTTTTGATAAGTAGCTGATTTCATAACCTAATAAAGTGATGGTTACAATTGCTATAGATAACACTAGTCTCAGTTTTTTGTTAGAATGTTGATAAAAGTGAGTAATGATAGTTAAAATAATCAAATTTAAAATAAAATAAAAAACTGAATCACCTACAAGAGGTATTTTTGGAGATATGCCTAGCAGAATTGTCCAAGTTAATGCAGGTAACTTTGAAGTATAAATCCAATAAAGTGTAACATGAATAAAAGTCCAAAATAAAAATATTTGAAGTAATCTATTTAACCTATTTTTTAGGTAATTTAAATCAGATTGAAAATTTTTTATAATAAATAAATAAAGAGAAACAATATAAAATATAGGCACAGCAGTAAGAGTTAATTGATACTCAAAATTACTGACTAATGAATTTAAAGAAGTGATCATCTGTTCAGACGCATTTTTATAAACAAACTTAATTGGATGCAAATGCCAAAATAAAACAAAGCTGATACTTAGTGCCTTTAAAGTATCTAATCCTTGATTTCTTGACGATTTCATAAGTTAAATTTATAGCAAATTTTGTTATATCACAATAAATATTACTGCATAGCTGTAACACGTAATTAAAGTTTTCAATAAGTTTAAGCACTTCAAATCTAATGATGTGCAGACAAGCATAACCTTTGTAAAAGGTATGCTTGGATATAGTTATAAGCCTGATGAAATGAATTTTGGGGAGTTCACACCAGTTTTCAAATCAAGGTAAAAAATGAAGAATTGATAAAGTTATCAACTGCGATCGCCAGACAGCAACACTTCAGCCTAGCCTACCTGATTAGTATTGTCATGACTTGTTTGCAGAAAAGGTGAAAGTTCCTTATTCAACTTACCTGCGCGAACAAACTCAGCGTATGTGTCGGCTTCAATAGCCAGCAGTTCTTCTCGCAGTTCTGCGGTTGTAAATTCTAGTAAATTGGGGTATTCATCCAGTAATTGCTCAATCTTTTCTTGCAAGAGATTGATTTCTCCGGTAATCAGAGTCTTTTGATATTTATAAAACTCTGGCTTAATTCCTGGACGATTTTGTGTTGTCTCTAAATATTCTAGCGATCGCTGGAGCGCAACTTGACGAGCAATTGCTTCCATGTATTTTTGACGTAACGGTTGCGAACCTAAAAGTTGTAATTTTTCTAATAACGGTTGGGTGGTTAAGCCCTGTACTAACAGTGTAAATAAAACTACCCCAAAGACTGTGGCAATAATTTCTTCTCTGTCAGGCAGAATGCTTGGTACACTCAAAGCCAGAGCAATTGAAACAGAACCGCGCAACCCACCCCACCACAGCACAGTTTGTTCAGTTACAGGAATTTCAGATTTAGCTAACCAATTGCTGAGACTACTTAAAACCCAAATGGCGACGGCTCGCGCCACAATCATGGCAATAATTGTGACTGCAATAGTTTTTAAATTATCCCCTAAGATAGCAAAATGAACTTGATCACCAATTAATAGAAAAACAATCGAATTGACAAAAAAGGCTAAGAATTCCCAAAATTCGGTGACAATGATGCGTGTACGAGGGTTCATGCCGATGCGTGAACCAAAATTGCCTAAAATTAAAGCTGTGGTGACTACCCCAATCACACCAGAACCACCCAAATTTTCTGTAATTAAGTAAGTACTGTAGGCAGAAACTAAAGTGAGAGATTGTTCTACTAACGGTAAATCGAAACGTTGTGTGAGGTAGGAAATCCCAAACCCCGTTAATCCGCCAACGCCAATACCAATACCTACTACCTGAAAAAATTCTAGTAAAGCCGACTGTAAATCTAGTTTCGCAGTACCTAAAGGTAAAGCAACTAGTAAGCCAAAAGCCACAACCGCCATACCATCATTAAATAAACTTTCTCCTTCCATCAACGTTGTTAAGCGTTTGCTGGCTCCTAATTCCCGAAACAACGCCGTTACCGAAACTGGGTCGGTTGCTGATAGACTAGCTCCCACTAATAAAGCAATGCTCAGTTCCAGTCCAGCAAATTGATTCAGCGCAAATGCTACTCCAGCAATAGAAATGACAACCCCAACAACTGCATACAGACAAATAGGTAATAAATCCCGCTTTAAATCTGACCATTTTAAATTCCAAGCAGCTTCAAACAACAATGGCGGGAGAAAAATCACCAGAATTAATTCAGGAGAGAGATTGACGAGTCGCACATCCACGAATGCTAATCCCAATCCCACAATGACCAGTAAAAGTGTGTAAGGAATGCGGCGCAACCAACTAAAAATTTGTGGTAATGTTGCTACCCCTAAAGAGACAGAAAGTACTAACAGAAATTGCTTGAGTTGTTCTGCAATGACGACTTCACCCGTAGCAGACTCTAACACCATAAGAGTATTCCAGTTAAAAAGTAGATTGACCATCAAATTTTGCCGTTACCGTGATCATCTTTTTGCCTCTGCATTTGGGTAACTGTCTGAAGTGAATCGCTGATTCGGCGAGGTTTTGGCACTCTACCACCGCCAGCAGGCCAGCCTTCTCGTTGATGGGAACGGTCTCCATCAGTTTCTTCTGTCTGGTCGTGAAACAAAATTTGCTGTGTGGGGAAGGGTAAATCGATGCCGTTTTCGACTAAGGTTTTCTTGATTGCAGACAGCACTTTGTCCCGTGAGGCGAGGTCATCTGCACGTCGTGGCGGTTTTATCCACCAGCGGACGCGGATGTTGACAGTACTTTCGGCAAGTTCCATAACTAGGACATCGGGTGCAGGGTCTTGCAGTACTTCTGGGACACTATGCACGGCTTGCAGCATTAACTCCTTGGCTTGGTCGATATCGTCACCGTAGCCAATACCAACATCATACTGGAGTCGGCGACTTTCAAAGGCAGTGTTCACCGTCACTGAGTTAGTGAACAATTCTGAGTTAGGAATTACAATGCGGCGACCATCGTAAGTTTTGATTGTGGTCGCCCGTGTTTCAATATTTTCTACAGTTCCTTCAAAGTCTTTAAAAACTATTTGATCGTTGATGCGGAACGGCTCTGTTAATAAAATCAGAATGCCAGCCAAAAAGTTTTGCAGAATGTCGCGGAAGGCAAAACCAATCGCCACACCACTAATCCCCAGTAGTTGGACTAAATCTCCAGCACGGAATGTCGGAATGACAATCGATAAAGCCACAAACAGCCCTACCAAAAGTATTGTACCTTGCGCTAAACGGCCTAGTACTAGTCCTAAATTCCGAGCCTGATGGCGATCGCGTGTTAAGCGTTTCACCGCTTTCTTAATTGCTCTAGCCACAAAAAAGAAGATGGCAAAGACAATCAATGCCAGCACAATATTTGGCAGCAAGACAATCAATCCGTTAATCATTCCCTGGATTTTATTCCAGAGTGCGGATATATCTGCATTCATGATACTTGCTTAATTATCAGCATTGCTGATATTAAGAAAAAATCTGGTTATTTAATTCTCTCCATAGTTGGTTTTTATAATCTATAAATAGTATGAAAAAATAAATTTTATAGCAATACATTAATATAGCAATTCATTTAGGAGTTGCCAAAAATCTCTGAAGCAATTGTAAAAATCAAATAATACTAAATTGGCATAGGTAGTCTTGTTTCCAACTCTTACAATAGTTATAAATCAAGGTTTTTAATCCAAAATTGGTATAAGTGGGCAAAGTCTAGCATATCTAAATACTGGTAGACTTTGCCCACTTCACTAAATTTCTAGAAATAATGCACAGACTTTATCTACTGTTGCCTTCCCTATTTTTTGGCTTAACAACTAACTATGCTTCGGGTACTTCTTGGGAGAACTTTTTATGAATTGTTTTAGAATTTTCTCCGTCAGCAGCAACGGCAGTCATGAGATAGTCAATCAAGTTTTCTGAGAAGGGAACGCGTAGGTGGAATGTTCCATCTGGTTTCAAAGCAATCGGATTACCTGCAATATTGACAGTTGCATTAGGTTCAGTTGCACCGTGAATAATTAACTCTGCATCTGCAACAAACCAAAAATCTCGTTGGGGACGACTGAAAACGCGAACCGCAGCAGAACGGGCAATTGTTACCCAACCATCGGTTTCTGTAGCATAGCCAAGTTCAATCATATAGTCGCGATCGCTGGTAGGAATCGCCACATAGCGATCGTGGGTGATTTCCTCGCATTCATACTGCTGAATTAATTGGGGCTGCTGATAACTCATGTCAATATCAGTTGCATCATAAAGCCGCAATGCTAATTGTAAGATTCCGGCATTTTGCAGCATTTGCTTGCGTGTCTCGGAAAGTTCCCAAGACGCATAAGCCCACTTGGGAGTACGTGGTGTCAAGGTAATACTGCTATCGTCGGCGAGCAAGCTCAATATTTGCTCTTCTGTTGAGAAATTTTCATCTTCTGTATACAGAGGACTGAATACCCGCACAATGGGTGAACGAGCAATGCTGACCCAGCGATCGCCAATTATCAGGTAGCCAATTTCTGCAATGTAATTATGATCTGTTTGCGGAATCCCCACAGAACTTTCAGACGTTGCCAAATCAAATTCGTACTGCTGCACTAATTGTGGTTGTTGATAACTTAGATCAATGTTTGTCACATCATAAAGCCGCAAACCTAGTTGGAAGATTCCCGCATTCTGAAGCATTTGCTTGCTAGTCTCGGAAATTTCCCAAGAAACATCAGCCAATTGGTGATTGCGAGGTGTGAGAACTACACTGCTTGTTTCATCAACTAACACAACATCTTTCGTATTTGTGTAGGAAGTACCAAAGACACGCGCAATTGGTGAATGAGCTATTGTCGCCCAGCAATCGCTTGCTGTTACATAGCCAATTACTGCTATGTAATCACGATCAGTTTGGGGAATTGTCACCGAACCGCCAGATGTGCTGAGGTCACATTCATATTGCTGCACCAATTGGGGTTGCTGATAACTCATGTCAATATTTGTGACATCATACAGCCGCAAAATTAATTGCGATACGCCTGCATTTTGCAGCATTTGCTGGCCAGTTTCCGAAATTTCCCAAGCAACATCAGCCAAATCATGAGATTTAGGTGTGAGAACGATACTGCTTTGGGGATCTGCGATCGCTAAAATTTCAGTTGTGGTATTGGTTGGTATTGGCGCTGCTGATTCTGGTTGTTCCATACTCTGCCAAGCTCCAATCCCTGGGCTTCCTAAACTTTCTGAATTATTCACAATCAACTCCTCTGTCTCTTCAAGATCAGGTTCTGCTGCGTCTGCTACGAAATTCAATTTCTCGATTTCCGGGTCTAACTGAGAGTCTTCTGCTGCCAAATTTTCAGTCAGTTCAAAACCCCAATCATCTTCATCTGTTGAGTTTTCGGGAATTTCTGGCAAGTCCAGAGTTGCATTGGCATTTGTTGGAGTGACATCATCAGTAGTGTTGACTTTTGCTACCGGAGTAATTGGCTCTGCGATGCTTTCGACTGTCGCTGCTATCTCTTCTGGCGGCTCAGATGTTGTTGATGCTTCCCCATTTGATGTTGTTTTCGACCTATCTAAAATCGGCGGATATGCAGTATTGACCACTGCGGCTGGTGCTTCCATATCCCAAGGTGATATGCCGAGGTCGTAATTATTTTCTTCTGTTTTATGGTTGTCTGATTCTTTGCCGACCATGATTGAACCGATAACGGCTCCTGTACCCAATGCTAAACCTGCATCTGCTGTTGTGGCTGGAGTAGTACCTTGCAGTACGTTAGCACCATTGTGATAGCCATTTCCGTTTGCCCAATTAGCAGGTGAAGTTTCTGCTACAGGTTCGCTGATAGTAGTGTTAGTTGCTGCTGTGTCTGGTGCAGGCGGTTGAGGATTGGCTGGTGATGTATCTTCTGTGGCTGTGGAATTCGACGGACTAGTTCTAATCATCCACAACAACAAGCCAGCGATGACACCTAGAGGTAATACTAACCACCAAAGTGGTATTTTTCCTTGCGCAATAGGATTGTTAGCGGCTGGAGGAAGTGGTTGCTGTTCACCTGATGTTGCAGGTGCAGTTGTAGACAGTGGTTGCTGTTCACCTGATGTTGCAGGTGCAGTTGTAGACAGTGGTTGCTGTTCACTGGTTGCTGTTGGCGCTGTGGTTGCTATTGGTGCTGTTGTCGCCAAGGGAGAAGCAGGAGCTTGCGCTTGTAAAGTTGCTTCTGGAGGAGATGTGGGATTGACAGCTAACAGCAGGTTAGAAGATTCACCTTTGGCGATCGCTTCGGCTTCTGCGGTTCTAGCTGCTTCTATAGCTTGTTGTCCTGGTGTTGCTAAAGCAAAACCGAGAAAACCTGCTACAGCGGGGCTAGGATTTGTTTTGTAAACGTAAACTAAAGGTTGCGAAAACGGATATTTAGGATCAGTTGGCAAGGCTTGATGCAAATGAAGCACCCGTACCCCAGGTAACTTTTCTATTTGATTAAATTTGGCGTAGCTAATGCCATCTTTGCCTAGTTGTTTAACAATTTCGGCGGTGTTGTCTTCAGTTAATTGCGTTGCAGTAGCGCCTGTGGTGAATTTTGCTGCTTTAAAAACTGGGTAATTATTCAGCGCTTGGCGGGTATCGCTAGTATCTGGGCGATCGATTACCCGAATTTTTCCGGCCGGCCCACCCAACTGTGACCAATCAGTAATGCTTTTACCCCGGAAAATTCGGGCAAATTGTCTATCCGTCAAGCTGCCTTTAAAAGGATTTTCTTCACCCACGATGATGGCAATTTTCTCGCGGTGCAAGCGGACTTGCTCTAAACCTTGGGCTTTTTCTTCAGGAGTTAAACCACGCCCAATGGCCGCTATATCAATTGTTCCGTCAAGTACACCTTTAAGTGCTGCGTCTGTACCGTTATTGGCAACTTCTACCTTTGCACCAGCAAACTGTTTCTCAAAACCTGCTTTGAGGTTTTGGTTGATTAGCGCCAAACTACTGGAGCCATCAACACGCACCGTAGATCCATTCTCCACTGTTTGTGGTAGTGAGAAAGAGGGAGTGTCAGTGGCAGATTGTGCCGACACTGGTGCCGACACGAACAAACTCGCTGCCATAGGGGTGGTAGCTAAAACTAACGTTAATACCAGGTTGGCGATCGTACTATCTTTTTTTTGTTGTTGCCCCATATGCTCCAAATCCAAGGTACAGAAAACAGCAAACCGGCCAGTCCTCAATGTGATTTTGTTATCTAGGAGGAGACGCGCTAATTATACATCCGGTGTCAAGTTTCTTTTAAAATTGCGTAATCTACGTATACGAATCTATACTGTGTTTTACTTTATCTTGACTTTGGTCATTATTCATGCGCTGTTTAGCTTTTTTAAACCATTGGGCAGAATCCAGACTCTAAAATATGAGTTCTTTCATGGTTATAGATTTCGATGTAATTAACACATTTATTACCAATTAGCCCAGAATTTTTTCATAAAAATACACAACTTCAACCTTGGTAACAGATAGAACGTACCAAGAAAAATTAGTTGTTGATTGTCTGAGGGGGTATATCCTATGGTCGTAAATTTCTGAGGGTCTTGTCTTTAGCCAATACGTAAACAAAACAACTATTAAGTAATAATACTCACAATCCTCACAAGTTCCTCAGATTTATCCCTTAATTTTGAGTATAGAAGCAGATCAAATCAGTCAACGGCAGATAATAACGGTTTTTAGTGCTTTATCAGTCTAAGCACTAAGTATACAAATCGTTAAATCTCATACTTATAAATTTAAGGGCAACATCATGCTATCAGAACAATCTAGTCAAGCAACATCAAATAATAAGATTGATATTAACCACAATAATTCTTCTCCCCAATCTATTACCACACTTTCAATTGACAAAATTCGATTTCCCACTAAACAACCACGTCGTTACTTTGACCCTAATAAGCTTTTTCAACTAATACAATCCGTTAAAGAACACGGTATTTTGGAGCCTGTGCTAGTTCGCCCACTTAAAAATGGAGAATATGAACTGGTGGCTGGTGAGCGTCGAATAAGAGCAGCACAGAAGGCTGGATTGTTTGAAGTACCTATTATCTCACTGGAGTTAAATGATAAACAAGCCCTGCAAGTTGCGCTCATCGAAAACTTACAAAGGGAAGAACTAAATCCAGTGGAAGAAACGGAGGCTGTAATGGCACTCCTATCTCTGTCTCTGGGAATACATACTAACGAAGTTATGTCTCTCTTACATCGTGCTTTCAATGCTAAACAAAGAGGTCAAAAACTAAGTCAAAATGTTTTGAATCAAATTGAGAAGATTGAATCTATATTCTCGGAAATTGGCAAGTTCAATGCTGGTAGTTTTCGTTCTAGTAGACTTCCTTTATTAAATCTGCCCAGTGAAATCTTGTCAGTTCTACGACGCGGTGAAATTGAATACACTAAGGCTCAAGCAATTGCACGCTTAAAGTCAGAACAACAACGTGCCGAATTGCTCAAGATAGCAATTACTGAAAACTTATCTTTAAACCAAATCAAGATGAGAGTGAAAGAACTTACATCCGCATCAAAAACAAAATCAGAAAATATTGTAAGTGAACGTTTTATTGAAATTAGCAAAGTGTTAAAAAAGAAAAAGTTTTTAGTTAATCCTCAAAAAAAAGAACAAATCACCAAGCTTTTGGATGAGTTGGAAAAAATAATATCTGAAAGCTGAAATTTATATTTATACCGAGTTGCTATCAAAGATAGTAATTTTGGCTGGTCTCACCACTCCCAGCCCCCGTCTTGGCGGTTTCCGTCACGTAGACGCGAAGAGGCTTCCCGTAAGGGTAGGGGGACTGGCGTTACCGACGTTAGGAGCGTCACCCGAAGGGTGAGTAAAAAGTAGGGAGTAAAATATTATGTCTGAACACAACTTAGTATAGGACTCATATTTGATTAGTGAAAAAATCAGTACACATCTAACTTTTCTCTTATTTGTTCCCTGTTTCCTAACTACACAAGGATTTTCAGTAATCAATTCGGATTCCTATATTATGCAATCTAACAATTTAATTTGATACTTGAAATATCAAGGACAAAACACCCTCCCCAACAATTTTATAAGGGAGGTGTTATCTACCACAAACATTATTTGATTGAGAATAAGTTGATTCTTTTAAGAATCAACTACTAGTTGGAAAACATTCAAATTATGTTGTCAATGCAGTTTCCACATCTGGTTCTAGTTTGGCTTTAGCTTGTTGAAATTCCTCAGCCAATTCACTGAGTTGTTGACTACTAATACACTCGCGTACCGTATTAAAAATTTCACTTTCCTCTTCTTCTACATGATGTTGAACTGCTTGTTGTAATTCACTAATTTTTTCTAGAAACTCTGAATCACTTGTTTTCAAAGCTTTAATTTCTTCTAACAGAAGAGCAACTTCTTCATGTTCTGCTTCTGCTTCTTCGACGTACTGTTCAGTTTCTTCATATTCTCTCAAAGCTGGATAGAATACTAATTCTTCGGTTCTAGCATGTAAGTTCAATGCTTTATAAATTTGTTGGAAGTATTCAGTTCTTTTTTTACCCTTGGCATTTTCTAACTCAGCAAAAAGTTGCTCTACTTGACGGTGTTCAGCCTCAATTAATTCTAGAATGTCTGCTGCTTTATTTTTCGCCATTTTCGTTCTCCTGAACTAATAACTAATTTTTCAGCCACTAAATTTGGATGTTTACACCAGCTATCTTTTTTATTCTGTATAAGCTGTTAAGCAAATACCTCATTCTTTTAGTCAGATTCACTCTCGACTTCAGGTATATTCCTGTGCTTATCTACTACCGAAAACTCATTACCTGGGTATGATTTAGGAGTTACGCAGTGAAACAAAAAATCAATGCTTTTAGCCAAGGGTTTAGGGGTGCATGGGTGTAGGTGTTTAAAAGCCTTATACCTCATACCCTCACACCCTTACACCCAGGATCAACAGATAAATTCAGTGCATAAATCCTATGATTAATGCTCAATTTACTCAACTTACTCCTAGCATTTGAGAAGATAGAAGAATTTTGTTCGTGCTATACAATACCTGCACTAGATACTGGTTTTTTCCCATCTTCAACAGCGTTTATCTTAATTTGCTTGAGTTCCACCTTCAGCCCGTTTTCTGGACGTAAAGTAATTGAAGGCTGCGGCACAATTGGGTATCCTGGCACTAAATCTATTTGGAAGCTTTGAGCAATTGTTGCCAATAATAAAGCCGCTTCCATTTGCGCAAAACCTTTACCAATACAAATCCTTGGCCCATCACCAAAAGGAATATATACTCCTTTTGGCAGTTGTTTTTCTAATTCCTCTGTCCAGCGTTCTGGTTGAAAAGCTTCGGGATTCTCAAAATACTTTGGATGGCGGTGCATTACCCATTGGCTAATCATGATTGCCATACCTTGAGGTATTTCATAATCACCAATTTTCGTATCTACTACGGTTTCCCGTCCTAAAAGAGCTACTGGAGGATATAACCGCATTGATTCTTTAATAACTTGCTGTGTATAAACTAACTTTCCAAGGTCTTCTAGTGTTGGTAACTTTCCTTGCAAGACTAGATGCAATTCTGATTGTAATTTTTCTCGCACTTCGGGATTTTGTGACAACAGCATCCACGTCCAAGATAAAGTATTAGCGGTAGTTTCATGTCCCGCCAACATTAAGGTAGCGACTTCATCGCGCAGCAGTTTATTATCCATCTGCTGGCCTGTTTGTTCGTCTTTCGCTTCCATCAACATAGTCAACAGATCATTACTTTTTTCTTTGCTATTGCGACGTTCTTGAATCAGTTTGTAGATAGCTTCATCCATTTGGGCAATAGCTTGACGATAACTGATGTTTTCTGGTCTAGGAAACCACTCCCACACTAGAAAATTCTGCTTGCGCTTACTCTCAAACCAGTGCATTGCTACATCCAACGCGTTAGCAACAATCTTCGCCTCGCCTGCATCCACCTCCGCGCTAAATATGCACTTCATCACAATTTCTAACGTCAGATGCATCATGTCTGCATGAATATCATGAGTTTCGCCATCACGCCAAGTTTGCAACATTCGGTTGGTGTACTCCACCATGATTTGGCTATAGCCATTAATTCGTTTTTGGTGAAATACTGGTTGAGTTAAGCGACGTTGCCAAAACCAAGATTCTCCTTCTGCACTTAATAAACCTTCTCCTAATAGAGTTTTTAAAGCACGTAAGCCTCGGCTTTTAATAAAATCGTTGCGATTTTTCAGAACTTCTTCGATGTATTCCGGGTTAGTCACTAAACAAGCTGGTGTTAACCCCAACTGCAAGGGAACGATATCACCATAATCTCGACAACGGGTCATAAATCCTAACGGATCTTGTCCCAGTTCCTGTAGATGACCAACAATAGAATTAACTGGTGGTGCTGGTAACTCGAATACATCTTTAGGCATAGAAAAGTCCTTGAGGTTTATATCTCCTCAAGAACATTAATTCAGTATTGATATCAAATTCTTCATTACATAGAGAGATTTAACTATGCCGTTAGAAATAAAGATAACTAGTGAAGGTGGTCATTTTTTATGGAAAATAGTTTTAATATTTGTAAATTGCTGGAATTGACACACCTGATTGAATCTACCTAATTAATTCAAGAGGCTAAACTTAAAACTGCATTATTAGTCAATTTGCCATCTTCCATGTAGACAATGCGATCGGCAATATCCAGAATTCGATTATCATGAGTCACAAGTAAGATAGTGCAGCCTTGTTCTTTGGCTAATGTCTGCATCAGGTTGACTACATCTCGACCAGATTTGCTATCTAAGGCAGCAGTTGGTTCGTCAGCCAGAACTATTTTAGGATGGTTAACTAAAGCACGTGCGATCGCAACTCTTTGTTTTTGTCCTCCAGATAAATCATCAGGATAATAATTCAGCCGATTCCCTAAGCCTACATTTTCTAACATTTGGGCAGAACGTTCTAGCATCTGTTTTACTGACAAATGGTTGTGTAACTCTAGACCCATTCTGACGTTTTGTAAAGCTGTTAAACTATTATGTAAATTATGTGCTTGAAATATATAGCCATTGTGTCTTCGTGCTAACGTCAATTCTCCTGCACTCGCACCACAAAGTTCTCGATGCAATACTTTCAAACTCCCACCAACTTGAGCAGAACGCAGTCCCCCAATCAATGTAAGTAATGTAGTTTTGCCAGAACCAGAAGGCCCAGTCATAATCACAATTTCACCCGCATTGATTTCTAAGTTGATATCAAATAAAACTTGTTTTTGTAATTGACCACGACCAAAGTAGTGGTTGAGATTGTGAATAGAAATTATAGGTTCTTTAGTCATAACGCTGTAATTAACTGGGTACAACAGGATTGATAAAAATGAGACTAGAAATTAGTAATTTTACTCAGCACTCAGCACTCAGCACTGTTGTTAGAACATATCAGCAGGGTCAGCAGATTGCAGTCTCCGAGTAGCGATCGCTCCTGAAATTCCACACATGATAATGGTTAAAATTAACACCAACACTGCTCTGGAAGATTTCATCACAATGGGCAGTGCAGTGGCATTGGCTGCTAATTGATAAAGCCCAATTGGCAAGATAAAACCAGGTATAAAGCCTAAAAATGCCAGAATAATTGCTTCTTCAAAAACTACCGTGAGTAAGTATTGATTACGATATCCCATCGCTTTGAATGTGGCGTATTCTTTTAAGTGGCTGTTAACATCAGTTGAAAGTACTTGATAAACAATCACAACACCTACGACAAATGCCATTGCTGTTCCCAATCCAAAAATGAATCCAATGGGACTTTCTTTTTGCCAGTAACTTTCTTCAAAAGCAATATATTCTTCATGGGTGAGAACTCTAACATCATTGGGAAGATAAGATGCTAATTCAGTGGCTACTTGCTTTGAGTTATATCCTGGTTTGAGCTTGATTAATCCTAGGTTGATGCTGGCTGCTTGTCGTCGCGGGAAAAAATGTAAGAAAGTTTGGTCGCTGGCAATTAAAATTCCATCAGCACCAAAGGATGCTCCTAATGTGAATAATCCGCTAATATTAACGGTACGGCGTTCGATTTCTGTGGTGACAATTTTTCCTTGTTCAACTTGAGCGATCGCATCTTTGTAACTTCCTCTAGAATTGCGATCAAACAACACTCGATCAGGCAGTTTAACTTTATTTAATTGCTGATTTACTTCTGATAAGTTCAAGGCTGGTTTTTCCGGAGAAAAACCGATCACTTGCATAGATGTATCTTTGCGAGTTTCAGGGTGTTTCCACGTAATTGTGTTGGAGTAAAACGCTTGTGTTGATAGAACTCCGGGAATATCTTTGGCTTGATACAAACGTCGCCGGGAAAATGTACCTAAATTTTGGGTATTTCGCGCTTGGGGGCTAACCAAAACAATATCTGCATTCAAGCTACGACTCAGTTTTGTGTTGCTATCATATAAAGCACTTTGAAAGCCAAGTTGCATGAACATCAGCACATCAGCAAAAGCAATGCCTGATAATGCTACGAGAAGGCGGCCTTTTTCTTTGCTCAGTTGCAGCCATCCAAGCGGTGTCCGCCTTTGAAATTGCTCGATAAATGCAATCATTGTTCGATTTGGGCTGTAATTTGCAAATTGGTAAATTTAGCAGCTTTTTTACTGGATGCTGCATCTAAAGCGATATGTACTTCCACCACCCTAGAATCAATATTGGTGCTGGGGTCGGTATTAACAATAGTCTGTCGTTTTACTTGGGAATCTATACGTTCTACTTTTCCTAATAGTTCGCTGGGAATGGAATCGCTGCTGACTCGTACTTGTTGCCCAGGTTTGACTTTAGTAATGTCGCTTTGATAAACTTCTGCCACCGCATACATCCGCTCAGTCTGCCCAATATCAACAATGCCATCATTCCCAACTACTTCTCCGGCGTGGGTATGAATTTCAAGAATTTCCCCATTCATTGGCGATCGCACATAAGCTTGATTCAGTTCGGCTTTTGCTTGGTTCATTGCTGCAACCGCACGATCAACTTCTGCCTGGTTTTGTTTCACATCCACCGGACGAACTTCAGCAATCCTCTCTAGATTGGCTCTGGCTTGATTAAGTTGCGCTGGACTAGTCGATTGAATCCGCGTTAATACTGCTTTGGCTTCTTGCAAACTCTTCTGTGCAGTTTCTAGCGCTAACTGTTTGCTATCTCGGTCGGAAGCAGAAATTGCGCCCTCTGCATACAAAGATTGATAACGGTTGTATTCTCGCATCGCATTTGTTTGCTCTGATGTTAACCGAGCCACTGTTGCAACTTGAGCATCAATATCTCCCTGACGTTGTGCTTCTAGACGAGTTATTTCGGCGCGTTGAGCGTTGATTTCTCCTGTTTTCGCTCCAGCTTTGGTAATCGCCAGTTTGGCTTGGGCAACTTTCACTTCTTCCTGGGCTTGCTGATATGCTGCAAACAGGCGATCGCGGTTGTCTAAAATTGCAATTACTTGTCCTTTTTTGACGCGATCGCCTTGTTTTATTAGTAATTGTTCGACCCGATTACCGTTATTTGCGATCGGTGCTGACAACTTAATGACTTCTCCTTGCGGTTCCAAGCGTCCCAAGGCTGTAACTGTAGTAATTTCTGGCGTGATGGCTGCGGTTTGATTTTCTACTTGTTGTTGTGATGGCGATCGTAAAAGTACATAAGCAGAAGTTCCACCCACCACAAGGAGTGCAGTAGCAACCCCCATCCATTGAATAACTTTAGCTGAAGAAGCTTTGGCTGGTAAGTTTTGCAGCATTAGCAAGCTCCCAAAATTTCTTTTAAGTAGCAAAACAAAACAGTTTTGTTTCGTTTCTAGGATAAGGCTAAACGAAACAGTTTCGTATTGTCAAGGGTATACTTGAAATTAGGTGAATCACTTAAAAAGATTCTCTAGTCTGTTTGCATCCCTTGAGTCATGAAATCCAAGAGTTCTGAGCGCGAATTATCTCCTGAAAAGACAGAAGCTATTTTAGATGGAGCAATGCAAGAGTTTTTAGAACACGGCTATGCTGCTGCCAGAATCGATAGAATTGCAGTAGCAGCAGGTGTTTCTAAAGCAACTATTTATCGGCGCTTTCCTGATAAAGAAAGCTTGTTTATCGGATTCATGCAGCAACTAGCTTGCAAAAAAGAAATTTTCAATTCAAATCTACTTCAATCTGCACAAGGCGATGTTGCTGCTTTCTTAAAATTGTTTGCAAATATGATGTTGAATAATGTTGCAGATGATCCGCAAACCCTGACATTCTTGCGAATTATCATTGGTGAATCAGGACGTTTTCCAGAATTAGCACGCGCGTTTGTGCAGAACATTGAAAAACCGATGCTGGAATCGATGACACAATATCTAGCTTCTCACCCCGAACTAGAACTACCAGATGCGGAAGTTGCAGCGCGAGCATTCATAGGAACACTCGTTCATTTCGTCATTCTTCGAGATATCATGCAAAGTGGCGATATTATCCCAATAGAACGCGATCGCCTGATTGATAACCTAGTCAAATTAATCATTGATAAATAGTAGCAACAGCTATCGCTACATTCTATTAATCACGAGTTAGCAGTTCTAGGTTGTGGCCATTGGGGTCATAAAAATAAAAACCACGCCCACCCTTTCTATGGTTAATTTCGCCTTTATTATGGTGCATGGGGTCGCTACTATACTCCAAACCAGCTTGTTTTACTCTAGCGAAGATAGCATCAAATTCTTCATCACTAACATGAAAAGCATAATGATGAGATTCAAATGATTTTCTGTCATCAAAATCGAGTGTCAGCGTGTCATTAACTCGCACAGCAGCAAAATGACCAGCAGGTTCTACTTTTAAACCAAAAATCTCAGCAAAAAACTGTGCAGATGCTTGTTTATCATGCGCAGGAACTATAGTGTGATTCAAAGAGATTGCCATAATCTTTTACATCCCAAATTGTTTCAAAGTTTAATTCTAGAATGCCTTGTAAAAAGTTACCTGAATCAGCAGTTGATTAGGATGGTTAGCTCAAATCCAAGCCTGAAGAATTGAAGCTGGTAGATTAATTAATTTGATTTAAGTTTGGGTTAACTGCTGGCTCCTAAAGCCACTAAATTCTTAACTACGAATACCGAATCCTTGTTGTCCATTAATTGGGTCAAAAAGGACATCGTATTTATCAAAAAATCCAATACCACTATTCACAAACACAGGCTGTTCAGCTTGCGGAGAAATAGCAATATTCCACAAATTAAACCCGTCACGGTTACCCGGAACTAAACTGTAATTTAAAATGTTAGGAATAGCTATTTTAACAGTATTTTCCGGGCGTAATCTTCCTGGTTTAAGTTTGCCTGCCAGGGTTGCGGACTTCAATTCAACAAAACCATTTGTAGCTCTAGAGTCTATAACCATTCTACTATTACAATTATTTTTCATGGCACTGCCAGAGATATTTAAACAGACGGCGTTGAGTCGAGAATCCCATCTATTGCCAGGTATGCCATCAATTGTAGGTTGCTGCTTTAGGGAAACTATCTTAAAACCTGCGCGATTTTTTCCGGTTAAGCCAAGAGTGAGACTACCGTTATTATTACTAGCATTATTACCTGACACGATTAATCCGTTACTCAAATTTCCTGGTAATTTTCTCAACGGGTTGTAAGGAAGTGTTCGTTCAAAGTAATTGACACCGATAATACCGGAGAACGCAGTTCCACTTTTCGCGGAGCAATTCGGTTTTTGAGTAGTACATTTGCGGCTAGTCACAACCTGTACAGGAACAGGTTCTTCAGTGGCGAGTAAACCAATTCTAAAAGTGGTATAAACTAATTCTCCTTCTAAGATCGTCCCATCACTCAATACTTCCTTGACAACTTGACCTGTTTTGCGGATGGGAGCATTCCCTAAAAATTCTTGAGGGACTCTTAAGCCTGCCGATCCTGTATCCAATAAAACGCGTCTTGGGCGACCATTGGCTACAGACATCTCCAAAAAATAGCCTCGATTTGATTGGCTAACAGATCCCCTTGTATATAAAGGAACTGATACTGTATCAAAAGTAGGCTTTCGGCGTGTAACTTGTGAAGTATCTCGCAAAACAGGGTTGGCAAAGATTTTTAAAAATCCAGCTTGTCGCTGCGCTACTGGTTCAGGTGCAATATCCCAAAGACTTTCATAGTAGAAAAATACAGCACCTAAACCGCGTTGTTGAGCCGCCTGTACTTGAGACTGAATTTGTTGTAAAGAAACTGGGCGATTTCGCAATCCTGTCATAATACCTATGCCAGTAGGTATATATTGTTGTGTTTCGGTAATTTCTGGGCGAGTAATTTGGCTGGTAAAAGCTTCTAAATCGTTACGGTAAACTTGCATGACCAGCTCGTCTACAATTCCCAATCTTACCCAATTCAGCCAGTCTTGAAGTTGAAATTTATAAGCAAAATCATAGTAATTAGGAGAAACAGAGATAATCGCATTTGGCTTTCTTTGTTTCACCGTTTGATTGAGTTGTAGCATAAATGCTGTAATTTTATCTGCTCTCCATTGCACCCATGCTTGGGCTTGAGGGTTGGGTGGAGGTGGGTTACCAGTTTCTTCGGTATATAGTTTGATCGTGTAGCTGTCGTAACCAAAATCTACAGGTAAACTCATATGGTCATCAAATTGAATGCCATCAGCGTTGTATTTGGTAATGATTTCGACTACAAGGTCAGTAATAAATTGTTGTACTTCTGGATGGAAAGGATTAAACCACGCTACTTCACCCGCCGCCGTAATTGAAGTTTGAGTTCCATCCTGCTTTTGTGTCAGCCAATTTGGGTGAGCCGATGCCAATTCTGAGGTTAAGGGAACCATAAAACCAAATTCAAACCAAGGTATAGTCAGTAATCCTTGGCGACGGCTTTGGTTAATAATGTCAGCAATGACATCTTGTCCTTCTGCGCCCCGGAAGAAGAATGGGATACCCTGCTGTTGTGCTACCGCACTAGGATATTTTGTATAACCATCATTCCAGACTACGGGGTAGACTGTGTTAAAGTTCAACCGCCGCAATTGAGCCATTGTGTCTTGTACTTTGGCTTGATACTTCATAATGTCGAAGTCATTATTAGTTAGCCAAACCCCGCGAATTTGTTGGCGGGGTAACTCAGATATTTGAGCAGATGTAGGCGTAAAATTGCCTAACAATACCACGACACTCAATGAACAGATAAACAAAACTGGTAGAAGACGCTGAATTGGTCGCCAGTTTATCCACAGGAAAAAAAATTGCCTAAATGTAGTTAATAACTTAGCTACCCAAGCATGAATTTGTAAGTTTTTGTACTGGAAAAGAGTCAACATTATTAATCAATAGTTGTACTGAAATGATGAAAGATATTTATAACATTTAATTTCAATGCAAAAAGCAAATTACTGCACCCATAAAACTAATGCACATTTAGCTGTAGGCACTGACGTAGTTAACAGTTGAATAGTGCCAAGAATTAGAGATGGTGCTTTGAACCTTTGATATTCGCATCGTTAGATATTCGCATCGTGCTAAAGCCACAGTGATTCTAATCTATTCAAACAGGGTTAAGTTTTTGAATTTTTGGTGGAGTCACAGGTGAAAGCAATCTAATCCCTTTGCTCACGCCAGTCACCTCAACAGGGAGCCACTGCATTGGGAAAACATTGCCGTGTGCGGGTTTCCCGACTTGAGGCGACTGTCGTCGGCGTTACCGAATCATTCCGCAATTATGCAACGCTTCTGATTAACACAATTATTCCTCATGGTCTTGAAGTGAACCAAGGCTTGTGCAAAACTTAAGATCCTTCGCTTCCAGGGTTGATTTGAGGAATTGAGAAATGGCGCGTCTAGCACTGCTGAGTGTATCTAACAAAACTGGTTTAATTGACCTAGCCCGTAGTTTGGTTGAAGAATTTGAATTTGATTTAATCAGCAGTGGGGGAACAGCCAAAGCCCTCAAGGATGCAGGAATACCAGTGACCAAGGTTTCTGATTACACGGGTTCGCCGGAGATTTTAGGCGGAAGGGTGAAAACGCTACATCCGCGAATTCATGGCGGAATTTTGGCACGGCGGGATGTTGCTCAAGATATTACAGATTTAGAAAATAACCAAATTCGCCCGATTGATTTGGTAGTGGTGAATCTTTATCCGTTTGAGGAGACTATTGCTAAACCAGGGGTGACTTTAGCAGAAGCTGTGGAACAAATTGATATTGGTGGCCCGGCGATGTTACGGGCTTCATCGAAGAATTTTGCTCATTTGACGGTATTATGTGACCCAGCGCAGTATGATGAATATCTGCAAGAGTTACGGCAAAATAATGGCGAAGCTTCGTTAGAATTTCGCCAAAAAGCAGCTTTAAAAGGATTTTTACATACCGCGAGTTACGATCAGGCGATCGCATCTTACCTCGCAGGTACACAACAGCATACCCTCAGCGGTACTGAGTTACAATCTCTGCGTTATGGTGAGAACCCGCATCAAAGCGCAGCTTGGTATCAAACTGGCACTACACCCACAGGATGGGCAGCAGCCAAGAAACTCCAAGGCAAGGAACTCAGCTACAATAACTTGGTAGATTTAGAAGCCGCCCGTCGCATTATTGCAGAGTTTCCTGATACACCAGCCGCGACAATTATTAAACACACCAATCCTTGCGGTACAGCGTTGGGAGATACCATTGTTGAAGCTTATCAAAAGGCTTTTAATGCTGATTCTACTTCGGCGTTTGGCGGAATTGTTGCCCTGAACCGACCAATTGACGCGGCTACAGCCAGTGAGTTAACCAAGACATTTTTAGAATGTGTGGTTGCACCTGAGTGTGACGAAGAAGCACAAAAAATTCTAGCGAAGAAAACTAATGTCCGAGTTTTGACATTAGCAGATTTAAGTAGTGGCCCGAAAACTTTGGTAAAACAAATTGCAGGCGGTTTCTTAGTGCAAGCTGCGGATGATATTGTTGCTGACACAAGTCAATGGCAAGTTGTCACAGAACGCCAACCAACCCCAGATGAGTTGGCAGAATTACTATTTGCGTGGAAAGTCTGCAAACACGTTAAATCTAATGCCATTGTAATCACAAGCGATCGCACTACTCTCGGTGTTGGTGCAGGGCAAATGAACCGTGTTGGTTCCGCGAAAATTGCTCTAGAACAAGCTGGTGATAAAGCTAAGGGCGCAATTCTCGCCAGTGATGGATTTTTCCCCTTTGATGATACCGTCAGAACAGCCGCCACCGCCGGGATTACTGCCATTGTCCAACCAGGAGGTAGTTTACGTGACCAAGATTCTATCAAAGCTGCTAATGAACTAGGTTTGGTAATGGTGTTAACGGGTGTACGTCACTTTTTACACTAAATTCAACACACCTCTTTGGGGTAGAAAATAGGGAACAAGGAACAGGGAGAAAGAAAACCTGTGATTTTTTAAACAACCGTTTTGGGTAGCAAACTGGTAATAGAATAATTCTTGTTGCCTGTTGCCTGTTGCCTGTTGCTCAAGATGGTGCAGTTATAAAAGTGTCACTTATAACACTTGCCTTTATCTAACAGCAGTGTTATCTTTTAGTTGTGTGAGGAGCAAGTTGAATTAAAAAGCGTCTGGGGTGGAAACACGGCAACACTCCCAGACGTTTTTTAGTATTTACGCCTGTTTTATGCCAACATCGATAATGAAACTGTTTTAAATAACTGGCTTGTGGAAATGCAGAAAGTCGCAGCTTTGAATAGTCCGGCTTGCTACTTCCCTTTAATGAATGGGCGCTACGAAGTTAAGCCAGGAATGATGGTGTTCGGTTCGTGTTTCGGTAATGGCCAAGCTGATAAACAAGTCTTTCAAATTGATGAAAATTTTGCTGATTACCGTCAAGCTAAACTTTTAGCTCGTGCAGAACGGTTGAGTAAATATTACCAGATTCACAACTATTCTAAGACGGTGGCAGGTGCGATCGCTCGTTTGATAATTGAGCGTCTCACCCAAGAACATCCACAATACTTTAGCTATGAAAAATTAACAGTTAATAACTCGATATTTTCTAGCCAACTCACCCAAGAAATACTTTATCTCGATGCAGACTGGCAATTACAAGCAGTCGAGAATAGTTCAGTGTTTCCAGCTTACACTTCTATTCTCGATGCTTTAGCAGCCCAGGTACAAGAAGATTTCACAGTCATCTGCTGTGGTGACAATGGTGATAATTGGCTGAGTGCAGTTCATTTGTGTTATCCCAACCATTGGTCAGCTGAAGAGAAAATTGGTAAAGATTTTGCAGCCATACATACACCTGTGGCCGGGATAGAAAAAATTAATCGCCGTGCAGATGCGATCGTTGATACTATGATTAACCGTAAACCAATGGTGCGCTTTGCTTGGGGTTTAAGTACCGATATGCGCCTGAACCACCATCCTGAAGCACCGCCTGGTTTGTTAGTTAACCAGTGGCAAGGTAGAAGCTTTGATCCTCAGCATCCCAGGCTTTACTTGCGAATTGAGCGACAAGTCATTTGGGGATTACCAGAGTATCAAGCCACATTATTCACTATTCGTACTTATTTCCGAGATTGTACTTTGCTCAAACAAGATTCGCTGTTACGGGTTAAGTTGTGTACCGCGATAGAGTCTATGACACCAGAATCACTTATTTATAAAGGTTTAGCAGATAGCAAAGCTAGTATTTTACGTTGGCTTGGCTAAACGAAGTTTGAATTATAGTAAAGTACTGAGTTGACTTGCTGAGCAGAAGTGGCATTCAATGTAAGTGATGGTAGGAGTAAACCATATTGAGATTAAAATCGGAAACCCCCTTCAAAACGGGCTTCTAATGTATCTCCACTTATTCCCAAACGAGACTCCCAAAACATAGCATTATTAAGAATTTCACGCTTGATTAATAATCCATAAGAAAAATCATTAACTCGGCTTCTTATACCGCGATTAATATCCCCAAAATTTTGCAGATAAGCGCCAAAATACCAACTAGAGTTTACCCGTTGAATACCTTCTAGAGTGTAGTAAAAATTTTCACTGATTTCTAAATTAGTTTTAAACTCCAACCCTGTACTTAATTCCAATGCACCCTGAAAGAAACCAGCTTGTCTCAAACGATCAGATTCATCATAAAATATGATTCCTGTAGCCAATGAATAGTTATTCCCATATCTGTCTTGACGCAGAAAGGAGTAACTCAAATTGATATAAGCAGGATTTTGGTAGTTTACTCCACTATTCCAATGAAATCGCAACGCTGGAATGTGGCTGGTAATAGCTTGAGTTTGCCCAGAGGCATTCAATTCTATATGGGTATTGATATAGTTTAATGACCCATTAGTATAAACACCAACTGTAGGCTCTGAAGTACCAAAATTATTTACGACATCAAAAGCATTATCTGCATTCAAATTAAACCAAACACCTGAATTAAGACTGTAATTCCAATTACCAGAAGAACCTGCCCATAAAGCTTCCACAGCAGGTAAATATAAATATCCATCAAAAGTTTGCACATGAGTAATGAGTCGGCCATCTTGACTTAATTCGATATTGTCAAATGTCAAATCAAATGAATTTATATTCACCGGCACTGTTTTAGTATCAGATGAATTAAAGTTCTGCACAAAATTCTGACCATTAGGGCTAATTAAATTCTCCTGTAAAGCTGATGAGCGATTATTCAGAAGCATAGATATTTGTTTTGAAGTAATAGGCATATTAACTGCTGTCAAACTGCCAAAATTCCGATGGAAAACATCTATTTTAGAAATATAAGTCTCCCCTTCTCTCCAAGTATATTGACTATCTATGAATTGTACTGTTCTGCGATGATTACCAGTGCGGATTTGTAAGATACTGGAGCTATTGGGTGTAATTGTACTCGGAAAGGTAAAACTTCCAGAAATTTGTTCTAAACTACTTATACGATTGCCTAAAAACAGTGTTCTATTCAGGTTTTGATTAATTTTTCTTCTTTGCTCTGGTGTTGTTTTTGAGATGATAGGTGCAAAATTTTCTTGTCGAGAAAATCGCTCTTGAGCTTCTTGTAAACTTTGTGTTAACTCTGGAGGATTGATGAATTCAAAAATTCCTCCCACGAGCATTCCCAGCGAAGCATTAGCACTTTGTATTTGATCTACATTTATTGGAGCGATCGCAAAAGATAAAGAAACACCAGGATTGCTATAAATATTAGTATATGTTGCTTTATCTTCTAAAGTATCGTACTGCAATAAAGTCCGATTATGAGGACGACTAAAATAAAATCTCTGCCAGTTTTGATTTTCTGTTTTATCTGTAGTTCTGAGTGTAGTTTGTTCTTGATCTAAATTAACCCAAAATAGTGAATTTAAGTAAGATAAATTACGTTGCGTTTCACTAATATCAGGATTTAGCAAAATGTCAAATAAATCAAAATTCCCAAATTGTTCTCGACTACCAACTTTAATTCCTGGCATAGAGGTAATTTGAGCTTGAAATCGTGTTCTTTGTCCAGTTAAAGGATTTCCCCAAACAAATCCGGCTTGTTCTAAATTCTTTCTAGGAATTATTGTTCCTCTACTTAAACTCACATCTCCTAATAATGGTTGTAAATTGTTTGTAGGGAATAATTGTAAAATTAAAGGGGGAAGATTGGCATTCAAATTAGAAATATTAGGAAGAAGTGCAGCTATATCTGAACTATTGGCTGTAGTCGGACTATTAATCCTAACAAAAGGTGCGGGAATACCCTGTGGATTAACTAACTCTGCTGCAATTGATTGAAGAGAAAATTGATTGAGGCTAGTTCTTCCTACTAGCTCTTGAAAACCTTGAGGAAGAGAAAAAACTGATTGTATCCCCCAAAGACTTTGAGTTAATCGCACAGTCTGTAGTTCTTCAAAATCTATGGTTTCTCCTTGGTACAAAATCCCACTTTGCCATCCTTGAGTTTCCACTACAATTCGATTACCAGGTAGCACCCAGTAAAATTGGTCTTGTTGCGGAAAGTGAGCAAAAGTAAATCGCTCAACTATTGGATCTTCTGCTGAGAATTTAATGGAAAAATCAACGTAGTTACTACCTTTCAACGGATTGAATGCAGTTGAAGCAAAATTTAAATTATCTCTAGGGTCAATTATCCAAGGATATATACTGGCACTATTAGTCAGAGCATTTAAAATAAATATTTGTAAATTTTTTTTGTTTAAAACTGGATTTTTATTCTGCTCATTTGGAGTATTGGGCTTGTTCGTATCAGTTTCATCAGTATTGTCTTGTGTAAGTAGACGATTAAATAATTCTGGATAATTCGGCTCATTAAGGTTAGGAAAAACCTTCACTGGCTCTGAAGTTAAATTTTGTGCAATACATATATATGTTGAACTACATGAGTTGTAATTCAAAAAAATCTTAGTAGATACTTCTTCTGGAGATTTATTAGCTGCTTCTTTAATTTTAGGAGATTTGGCTTCTACTTTATCGAATATTAAATGAGCCAGAAATAATAATGTGAGCAGCGCTATCCTAATGTATTGCTGACCAAGAAGTAATTGATTACACATGAGCCAACCCAATAGATAGTTTTAATTGGTAATTTTGGTAAAATATTTTGGGAAATACTAAAGAGTTACTCACAAACTTTCAAGCAAAAAAATCGAACTTACAATTTGAGTATTTTCTCGATTAAAAAGCACGAAATTGGACTTCAACAAATAATCAAAATCCGACAAAATTTTTATTTACGTATGTCCCTGGTGAAGAACAAGTTTACACTACTTGTTCTAAAGTAGAATTAATAGCAAAACATAAGGGAATGTTTTGCTTGTCATGATGCGCTTTAAAATTATTCTAAGAAGTTGCCTAGAAAAATACTCCGTTACTACAGCCAATGATGCTATCTGGACAGTTTACTTGCTTTAACATAAAACTTGATGAGTAACACTTTGAAAAAAATATGAGCATATTACAGTTTTATTTAAGACAAAATACTTGTAAAAATGTCTCTAATATCTCTGTAAAATGTCGATGATTTTTATGATTCATTTTTGTTGTATGATGATTTTCACAAGTGTATACATGATCTACATGTTGCTGAGAATTTTAAACCAGGCAAGGAGTTAATGCTATTGAACTAGAGACTGAATTAACTATCTGTTTAAAAAGCTATATTGAAGAGTTTTAGCTAGATTTATATACAACTAAGCTCAGGATTATTGTCTTAGACTAAAGTAATGGAAAATGACGTAATTTGTTAATTAGGAATTTTGTCTTTTTTTCTAGGGACAATTACTACTGAATTTGCTGATAATTGAAAATATATTATATAATTTTACTCCTGCCTAATCACTGATAAATGTCAAAACACCCCTCCCGCACTATCGCGCAATTGCACGCAACTGTGTTTTTTGACAGCTAACTATCAAAACTATGTATACAAGCTTTATCTATAAAAGCTTACCTTTTCTTGGTATTAGTTCAAGAGCTTTAAATTAATTGGTTTTCAAAATATAAGCGATAAAGCTCACAGCTATAAGTTACCAATTCGCCATTAATATTAATTAATCCAATACTATCTAGTTTATTCGCAAGCTGAGGTAATAGCTTAACAGGTTGTTTGGCAGTAATAACTTGTTTAAAAGCATTTTCTAGTTCTGGCTCTGATTTTAATATTCCCAATAAACTGCGCAAATAGTCATGATAAATTCCTGATGGTGTGGCTGCTTCTTGAATAATTTGTTTAAAAGCTAAGTCTCTGGCGCTGATATAGTAAAAAGCTAGTTGCACTAAATACGGATGACCTCCTACTAGAGCCATAAGTTGTTTATTTTGATTATGAGTCAACTCAATCCCATAACATTTAGATAAAGATAAAACTTCCTCTAATGTGAATGTTCTTAATTTTAGAGGTAGTCCGACATTAAAAGGAGATTGATTAATATGAAGAGGAATATAAATTTCTGTACTATATGTCATAACTAAGCGTAGTTTTTGCCAAACTTTGACACTTTTAGCTTGTTCATACCAAGAGCGTAAAAGCGAAAAAAAATCTTTGGCAATTTCTGGATACTCAAGAAGTAAATTTACTTCTTTTATCGCCAAGACTAAAGCAGTGTTAGTTTTTTTTTAATAAATATTGTTCAAAATAAATGGTGCAGCTGACTTTCCTACCGATGTCTTCATCCCAATATTCATTGAGTTTTGATTCTAACTGTAATTTATAACTGACATTAATACTAAACCAACGAAAAAAACAATCTATATTGGAAAATATATTTTTCTCTGCTTGTTGAAAATCGATAATTACTATTTGGTATTTTTGTGATTCAGCTTGAGCTAATATTCGTAGCATCAAGGAAGTTTTACCCATTTTACAAGGTGCTTTGATGCGGGTAATGCTACCTGGTTTGGTCACTTCTTCATAGGCCAGCATTTCAATTGGAAGACGCTCAATATATAATTTAGAGTCAGCAGCAAACGGAGCGCCAGAAAATTCTATACAAGAAGTAGAAATTGGATGACAATAGCTTTCAATTATTTGCTGTTGGGCTTTGGTTGGTTGGTGTGATTCAAAAACTTGCTGCAAGTTATGTTTATTAATTGATGCTCCCCAAAAGTCGCTTAAACTAGACCATAACTGTGAAGCGGTACGACTGAGGTACTCTTTAACGTAATTGGTTTCTTGCGACATATCTACATAGGTTTTTCCCTCCCAAGAATAACGCAACAGCATTTCTTGGAGTGGTGTTAAACTTTGGGGCAAGCTGGCTTTGAGTAGGTATACGAGTTCGTCAATGGTCATCTCATGAGTTAATTATTTTGAGAGGATGTGCAAGTGCTTATTAACATCATTTTTTGATTTAATTGCACAACATCCAGTATGGATTTTTGCTAGTCTAGAATTCCTATAGACATATGTCTATAGGAATTTAGTAATTATTTTTTGACCAAAAAATTTATCGTATACAATACTTGTTTTAAAGTCTTGACCAAATCCTTTGTCTAACACCAAACTCGGAGTAATAGCCAGAATTATTCTCTGTAAAAGAAGATACAGTTGCTTTCACTAGAAAATCTCAGCCTAACATTCCCAAAAATAGCAAGCAACGCCAAAGGTGAAAATAGAGCGAAGAATACTGCTAAACCTATCTTTGAGAAGGTTTTCCTTTCTCTGGAGAAAGCGTATTTATGTTAAACCTGAAGGGTTATTTTTTACGTCAAGCTAAAATTAGCAAAAACTAAGATTGCAAGCATAGCATCTAAACAACTGCTAAAATCCAAATAATTTTCTGTGAAATCCATACACAACTCCTATGAGAGAAACAGTCCTAGAGGTTCGCAATCTCCAAGTTGAATTTTCCAGTGATGACAATAGTCTCAAAGCTGTAGATGGAATTTCTTTTGAACTCAATCGGGGTGAAACTCTAGGAATTGTAGGTGAATCAGGAAGTGGCAAATCTGTAACTTCACTCGCAGTCATGGGCTTGTTACAAACTCCCGGTAAAGTGAGTGGTGGGGAAATTTGGTTTCGCCAGCAGCCAGAAGCCAAACCGATTAATTTGGTGGAGTTACCGCCCGAACAAATGCAGCTACACCGAGGCGGTGACTTGGCAATGATTTTCCAAGAACCAATGAGTTCGCTGAATCCAGTTTATACAATTGGATTTCAGCTAACAGAAGCGATTATGCGCCATCAAAATGTTTCGATAACTGAAGCTAGGCAAATTGCGATCGCAGGTTTACAAGAAGTCAAACTTCTTCCTAGTGATGAACAAATCAAACAACAGTATCTCGAAACTTGGCCGCAAACTAACCCCCATTCACCCATACCAGATGATTACAAGCTGGCACAGTTGGTCAAACAGCATAAAGAAGCCATCTTAGACCGTTACCCGCATCAACTTTCCGGCGGACAGTTGCAACGGGTGATGATTGCAATGGCAATTTCTTGCAACCCATTACTGTTAATTGCAGATGAACCAACCACAGCCTTAGATGTGACGGTGCAAGCCACAATTATTGATTTGTTACGCGAATTGCAACAAACCCGCGAGATGGCATTGATTTTTATCACCCACGACTTGGGATTAATCTCAGAAATTGCCGATAAAGTCGCGGTGATGTACAAAGGTAAAATTGTTGAATACGGTGCCGCCGCAGATATCTTTAGTAACCCTCAACATCCATATACTAAGGGATTGGTAGCTTGTCGCCCCACACTTAACCGTCGTCCTCACAAACTGCTAACGGTTTCTGATTATATGAGTGTGGAGGAAACAGCTAACGGAGATTTGTTAATTCAGGCAAAAGAACCGCCACAACCACTAGAAGTTTCTCCAGAAGAAATTACTACTCGATTGACAAATCTGGAAGACAAGCCACCTTTATTGCAAATTCGTAACCTAAAAGTGGGTTTCCCGGTGCGGGGAGTGTTTGGTGGTACAAAACGCTACAACATGGCAGTTAATAATGTTTCTTTTGATGTTAAACCAGGGGAAACTTTGGGGTTGGTGGGTGAATCTGGTTGCGGTAAAACTACTCTCGGTAGGAGTTTGCTACGGTTAATTGAACCGATGAGTGGTGAGATTATTTTTGATGGGCAAAATATCACCAACCTCAAGGGTCAAGCTTTGCAAAAACTCCGGCGCGAAATGCAAATTGTCTTTCAAAACCCCTTTAGCGCCCTCGACCCCCGCATGAAAGTGGGTGATGCAATCATGGAACCGTTGTTAATTCACTCTGTAGGTAAAACAGTTAAACAACGGCGAGATAGAGTTGCGGAACTTTTAGAACGGGTGGGTTTGAGTGCAGATGCGATGAGTCGCTATCCCCATCAGTTTTCTGGTGGTCAACGTCAGCGGATTTGTATTGCCCGTTCTTTGGCATTAAATCCAAAATTTATCATTTGTGATGAATCAGTTTCAGCGCTAGATGTGTCGGTACAGGCGCAAGTATTGAATTTGTTGAAAGAATTGCAAGACGAATTTCAACTCACTTATATCTTTATTTCTCATGATTTGAGTGTAGTGAAATTTATGAGCGATCGCATTTTAGTCATGAATCGTGGTCAAATTGTTGAACAAGGTACAGCCGAAAGCATCTACCGCGAACCCAAAGAAGCTTACACACAAAAGTTAATTGCTTCGATTCCTACAGGTAGCCCAGAACGCATACGTAGTCGGCATCTGCGCACAATATAATCAAAAACTTGGGTGACTTCCCTCAAATTTAGCTACTGGGATGTTTAATTACCTGTACGTAAGTAGGTAATAAAGGCTATTACTGAAAATTTCCCGATAAACACATAATTGAGCATTATCCTCTCATATCTTTACAATGTTTTCACAAATATCTGCTATATCCGTATCTATCCCAGTGACAATTGACCTATCTCGGCTGATACTAGGTTGATAAGATACCAAATTATAGGGTTCCAGGTTAGTCATCTGGGCAGCTATCCAGGGATGGGTGCTTCGCAATTAGCGAATGTCATCTATCCCTTTAATTAATGTTACTAAGTTCCCTTGTTTTATAGCAGGGAACAGGGAACAGGGAACAGGCTTTAAAGTCACTCAGTTTCCATGTTTGATCATTAGTCTTTGTCGTTATCTCTGCTTCGACTGCTATACAAATTATTTTCCATCCATTTTCTAAAATTACGCATACCTTGACTTCTACCAATAGTCAAACACTGCTGAACGTAATAATTAACTAATTCAATAATTGGTATATTAAAAAAATTAGGGCTAGATTGAGATTTGTTCGTTAATATCTGGTACTTTTAGACACTGCTTTAAACTATAAAGCACTTTTTGGGAAGTTTAGCATTAGCAGGGCGATCGCCCCTTTGCAGAGGTATTTTTTTTATAAGCTGCACTTATGAAAGTGTTAAGTAAGCTTTTCGTCAGACTTCTTTACAAGCCGTTACAAAGTCTTTAAGATAAAAACATCATAAGTAATTATTCCTGCGTAAACAACGCAATCGCAATCATAAAACCATGACAGCAACCTTAGAACAGCGCAAAAGCGCCAACATATGGGAGCAGTTCTGTAACTGGATCACCAGCACCAACAACCGCCTATACATCGGCTGGTTCGGCGTACTAATGATCCCTACCCTGCTCGCAGCAACCACCTGCTTCGTAATCGCCTTCATCGCAGCACCCCCCGTAGACATCGATGGTATCCGTGAGCCTGTTGCAGGTTCCTTACTCTACGGAAACAACATCATCTCCGGTGCAGTAGTACCATCCTCCAACGCTATCGGTTTGCACTTCTACCCAATTTGGGAAGCAGCATCCTTAGACGAATGGTTGTACAACGGTGGCCCTTACCAGTTGGTAATCTTCCACTTCCTGATTGGCGTATTCTGCTACTTAGGACGTGAGTGGGAACTATCCTACCGCTTGGGTATGCGTCCTTGGATCTGCCTAGCATTCTCTGCACCAGTAGCAGCAGCAACCGCAGTATTCTTGATCTACCCCATCGGACAAGGTTCCTTCAGTGATGGTATGCCCTTGGGTATTTCTGGAACATTCAACTTCATGATCGTGTTCCAAGCAGAACACAACATCCTGATGCACCCCTTCCACATGTTAGGTGTGGCTGGTGTATTCGGTGGTAGCTTGTTCAGTGCAATGCACGGAAGCTTGGTAACTTCTTCCTTAGTTCGTGAAACAACCGAAAACGAATCCCAAAACTACGGTTACAAATTCGGTCAAGAAGAAGAAACCTACAACATCGTAGCAGCACACGGTTACTTCGGTCGCTTAATCTTCCAATACGCGTCCTTCAACAACAGCCGTTCCTTGCACTTCTTCCTAGCTGCATGGCCTGTAATCGGCATCTGGTTCACCGCGTTGGGCGTAAGCACAATGGCGTTCAACCTCAACGGTTTCAACTTCAACCAGTCTGTGATTGATTCTCAAGGTCGCGTCATCAACACCTGGGCTGATATCATCAACCGCGCTAACTTGGGTATGGAAGTAATGCACGAGCGCAATGCTCACAACTTCCCCTTAGACTTAGCTGCTGGTGATGTTGCTCCTGTTGCTATCAGCGCTCCTGCTATCAACGGCTAATTCTCACAGATTGAAGTAGTAACTAATTAATAAAAAGCACTCTCCTGAATGGAGGGTGTTTTTTATTATGATGCGATCGCTCTTCAACCACATCATAATTAAAGGCGATCGCATCCCAACATATTCACTGCACTAGCCAATCTACAGAGTGTGCTTCTGTAATATCTGGCACTTCTAGACGCTGCTTTAATTTATAAAGTACCTTTTCTGGAAGTTTAGCAGAGCGATCGCAATTTCTTTGCAGCAATTCATCCCAAGGAACTTCTAAATAAACAATGCGAATGTTGGCTTGATAACTAGCAAACAAACGAGTTAGCATCCCCCGCAATTGCCTACTAATATTAGTTGCATTCCAAACAAAAGATTGTCCGTCACGCATATATTGCTTCGCTATGGTTTTGGCTGCATTTATAACTGCACCTTGGTCGTCTTCAGGGCTAATACCCATCTGTTTCCGCAGTTCATCTAGAGAAATTACTCGCCATTCAGGAAGATTTTCTTTTATCCAAGTATCTTTCCCCGCACCAGGTAAACCTGACATCATCACTACGCCAAAGCGCGTATCATCGTAGGCTGCATAGTCTGGGTTGCCATTTTCCTTTTGGAAATACACAAACCGACTGTGGGCGGAAGGAAATGCACGCGGTTGGTCAAAACATTGATTTTCTTGGCAAAACTCGCGGAAAAATTCAATCCGTTCTAATAATTGTGCTTGGTCGTTGCAGTAACGTCCCCGCACATCTGCTTCTGCTAGTAAACCCAGCATATCGCAACGAACTATTTGACTCGCTTTAATTACTGCCTGTTCCGGGTTGGGTTTATCCCAAAACCACAGTGGTAAACTGCCATATTTCACCAAAGCCACAACTGCTTCCCGTTCCGCGAATGGCACATTTAAATCCCAAAGAATTTCCTGTGCCATTTTCGCCCCTTGGAGGACGTGACCTTTAGAAGAAACAGCACCATCTGTTTCTATTTGAGTGGCTGCGGGTTTAGCGACATCATGCAGCAAAGCCGCCGCAAATAATACAGAACGTTCTTTGGCTGGTAATTTTCGCCATTGGGGTAAAGCGACTAACGCCTGACATACAAGTTTTGTATGAATGAGAACATTACCCTCAGCATGATAACGCGGGTCTTGGGGACAATCAGCAAGCGATCGCAACCAATCAAATTTTGCTTCCAACGCTGACCAGTTAATCGTCCAGTCAGTTTCACCAGGACAATCAGGAAATTTCCAATCTTGAACTAAGGAATTCATATTGATACCTTCAAACTAAAAATTTCTATCTGATAAAACCCCTCTCCAAACCTCTCCCCTGCCAGGAGAGAGGCTTTGAAAACCCGAATTTTACGTTAAAACAGTGAAATATTTCTGCCCCTCTCCACGTCGGAGAGGGGTTGGGGAGAGGTACATTGGACTCACGTTAGCTAAACAAATCTGCACTAGGATGCAGCTGATTTGGAATTATCGGGCGGTTCAGCCAATGTCCATCAGACTGCTGAATGGTGGTTAAAAAGCTGGAACGCACATATTTATAACGGGCTGTCACCGTTGCTTGTGGCTCGACTTTAATGTATAAACCTTCCATCAAAGCACTTTGGTCAGTTTGTTTGAGAGAACGTTCCACATCTAGTCCCTGTTCCAGACAAATTTGCTGGAAACGCTGCAAATGTTCTGAGGTTTGGTAGTAGGACTTTCCTAGCAGTGCGATGAGTTGTTGATAAGATTCCAGTTCGCCAGCAAACAAAACAGGTACAGACACCAAAGGTAAATCTGCAAGTAACTCCTGGCGGTTCTTGGTGCTGAGAAACACTTGCTGTTCTAAATCCAGCACATCGTATTCTAGAAAGTAATGCGGTAAAGCATCGTAAAAAACTGTGTGCTTGGCATACAGCCATTCACCAAAGAGAATGAAACGATTACCTAGTACTTCCCAAAATGCGGCTGCGTGAGTATGCGCCCATTGTTTAAATAAGTTAAAGTGCTTTTCTCTTGCACCACCTGTTAAATAATGTCCGCGGCTTTGCAATCGAATTTGCCCGTTAGAGGTAAAGCTGATAGCCGCGTTTGCGCCATCAACTTTTTCTTCTACGACTACATACTGACTTTTAATCGCACTAAAGGGAACGCTGTCTAAATCTTCATCCCCAGGCTGCAACCGCGAACCTTCGATGTGATGGGTACGCGGATATTTATAAATTTGTTCCATGACTTTTCTACCTTGGTGACTGCAATCAAATAACTGCGTGGCGAACTTCCACCGAATCAAGAGGGGGTTTTTGCATTCGCCAGTGAAATGAATTTGATTGAGACTGAAGGACTACATAAGCCGTTACCGTAGTTTTCCAAGGATGTATTTTGATAATTACATACTTCACAAGCAGCCGCAGCGTTTTCGGAAATAGAGCGATCGCTTGACGAATTTTTTGGTAATTTGCAGCTGATGAAAGTGTTGATAGAGTGCGATCGTAGTTAAGAGAATCGTAGTCTGAATAATGTTGGGTTCCGTTCCTCTACCCAACCTACACCTAACTTTACTGGTGAATGAGTCTTTGATATTCGTGAACGAGTGTTTAATACTCGCGGGCGAGTCTTTGATATTCATGAATGAGAGTTTAATACTCGTGGACGAGTCTTTGATACTCGTGAGCGAGTCTTTGATACTGGCGGACGAGTGTTTAATACTCGTGAGTGAGTCTTTGATACTCGCGGATGAGTGGTTAATACTCGTGAGTGAGTCTTTGATACTCGTGGATGAGTCTTTGATACTCGTGGACGAGTCTTTGATACTCGTGGACGAGTCTTTGATATTTGTGAATAAGCAAGCCTCGGAATTTATTCCGAATCTCATAGTGCAAATCCTCTGGGTAAGACTCAACAAAAAATTGATTCCAGTCCACTTGAGTGGACTTTCGCTATTAGCCTGGAACTTTAGTTCTAGGTAGGATATGTTTCAACATGAAAATTTTCGACTTGTGTGTTCTAAGTTAACAAGTCTGCAACCCTGATTACAAACTACGAATTAAGGATTAATATACACAGGCTTATAAGTGAACTTGCAGTAAACTATTCTGGTAAATATCGCTACAGAGTTGGTGAGGTTTGCAGGTGACAAACGAAGAACTGTTGCACATTATTGAACAAGCTGCCAAGGAAAAGGTAACAAAGCTAAACCTCTCTGACAAGCAACTCAGCAGTCTGCCACCAGAAATTGGCCAACTCTCTCACTTGAAAGAGCTAGACCTCTCTAACAATCGACTAAGCAGCCTGCCATCAGAAATCGGCCAACTCGCCAACTTGACAACGCTATCCCTCGGTGACAATCAACTGAGCAGCTTGCCACCAGAAATCAGCCAACTCGCCAACTTGACAACGCTATACCTCTATGTCAATCAACTGAGCAGCTTGCCACCAGAAATCAGCCAACTCGCCAACTTGAAGCAGTTATCCCTCGCTATCAATCAACTGAGCAGCCTGCCACCAGAAATCAGCCAACTCGCCAACTTGACACAGCTATACCTCGGTGGCAATCAACTGAGCAGCCTGCCACCAGAAATCAGCCAACTCGCCAACTTGACAAGGCTATACCTCGAGAACAATCAACTGAGCAGCTTGCCACCAGAAATCAGCCAACTCGCCAACTTGACAAGGCTATACCTTGATCACAATCAACTCAGGAGTCTGCCACCAGAAATTAGCCAACTCGCCAACTTGACAACGCTATACCTTGATCACAATCAACTCAGGAGTCTGCCACCAGAAATTAGCCAACTCTCCAACTTGACAACGCTATACTTCGATCACAACCCCATAACCTCACCACCACCTGAAATTGTCAAGCAAGGAACTCAGGCAATTTTGACTTATCTTCGAGAAAGGTTAGAAGATAGAGAACAGCAATGGGTTTCTAAACTGCTAGTAGTCGGTGAAGGGGGTGTAGGTAAAACATCCTTATTAAGAGCATTACGCGGTGAAGCATTCGACACCCAAGAATCAACCACCCACGGCATTGAAATCAAATCCCTCGCCATAACTCACCCCGCCAAACCAGATGTCACCATGCAGCTGAACACCTGGGACTTTGGCGGACAGGAAATATATCACGCCACTCACCAATTCTTCCTCACCAACCGTTCCCTATTCTTACTTGCCTGGAATGCGCGACTGGGATTTGAGCAAGGTAAACTCTACTATTGGCTAGATACCATCAAAGCCTTAGCCCCAGAATCACCCATTTTACTTGTCGCCACCCACATCGATGAACGCGACGCTGACCTTCCCCTCAAAGAGTTACGGGACAAATACCCGCAAATTGTCGAACACTGCAAAATTAGTTCTAAAACCAGCCTCGGTATTGAAGAACTCCGCCAAGCAATTGCTGACACTGCTGCTAAACTGCCCTTAATGGGTGAAATCTGGCCTACCACTTGGCTCAATGCTGCTAACACCATTCGTTCCCAGCCAGAAAAATACATCACGCCGCAGCAATTGTGGAAAATCATGGCTGAGTCTGGAGTTGCGGACATTAGTAAAGAAGTGCTGGCGCAATGGCTGCATGAATTAGGCGAAATTCTCTATTTCCAAGACAATGAAGAACTCAATGATACAGTTATCCTCAAACCACAGTGGGTGACTCAATACATCAGCAAGGTTCTGGAAAGCGAAGAAGTAATTAATAAGTTTGGCATTTTTACCCGCCAGGAAATGGATAAACTCTGGCAAGACTTAGCCCCATCAATGCGTGATCATTTTCTCCGGCTGATGGAACGTTTTGACCTTTCCTACCGCACTTTAGAAAATCGGGATATCAGTTTAATTGTTGAACGTTTGCCTTTCGACCCGCCGAATTACGAACCCAAATGGCAGCAAATCAAAACCAGAGGAAATTGCAATGAAATTTCCATGAAGTTCAAACTCAATACCATTCCGGCGGGGATTCCGACTTGGTTTATTGCGCGTCAACACCGCTTTACAACTAACACCCATTGGCGCAACGGTGCATTGTTGGCTTATGAGCAAGAACATTTAGCTTTGGTGGAAGCTGTCAAAGGCGATCGCTATATTAAACTAACAGTACGCGGTGCTAATCCCTTGAATTTCTTCGTCCTATTGCGGGATGGTATTGAAGTAACTCTCTCCAGGTTTCCCGGCTTAGATATTCAACGCACTATCCCCTGTCTTGGTCATAATGGCGAACCCTGCACCCACGAATTTGACTATCACCAATTATCCAAACGTTGGGAAAAAAAGAAAGCCACAATTGAATGTCCCGAAGCAATAGAAGATGTCTCAGTTGCCGAACTTTTGTATGGTTTAAATTTCAATACACAAAATGCAGTATTAGAACGCATTGATGAATTAGAAACAAAAGTTGTTGATAAACAAGCAATCATTCTCAATGAACTCAAAAACCTGCGCGAACTGTCACAACGAGAATTTACTAATGTATTTCGCCGCGAACAAGCAAAAATCGATTCGCATTGCCCTAATATCTTTGTCTTACGTCCGCGTAGTGGTAAATCTTGGCGAAAAGCCATAGCCGGACAAAAAATAGATTTACAACTTTATTGTCAAGCCCCAGGCTGTTGGCATCCCACCCAAGCAGGCGGTTTATATGAAATAGATGAACCTGCCAAATGGTTGAGAGCAACTGCACCTTATATTTGTAAATTATTCAAAGTCTTGAGATTTGCCGCACCCATAATTGGCCCTTGGCTGGGTGTGGTAGATCCCAAAGAATACGAAGCAATTTATAAGAATGATTTGGAATTATTTAAAGAACTAGCCGAGAAATTACCAGAGATTCAAGATGCCGAAGATTTAGAATTAGCAGACAAAATTGCCAAAGGTGAATATTTAGATCCCGAACGCGCCGACGGTGCAGCGTTGCGTGCGTTGCGTCAACTGTTAGAAGAAAAAGACCCCCAACAACACTGGGGCGGACTCAAGAAAGTGTTAACACCAGAAGGACATTACCTTTGGCTGTGCGAACACCACGCAGCAGAATATAAACGTTAGGGAGTGGGGAGTAGATTTGTTTATATTGCCGTAGTCAGAAGTTATCCTATTTCAAAACAAGAATGAAAATATTTCTTCTCTAGCCCCTAGCCTCTAACCCCTAGCTCACTTTACCACCCAGATTTCCGGTAAAATCAAGTTCGGAGGACTGTGAATCGGGAGACTAGGGTTGCCTACACTCGGAGTTAACATTGACCATATCGCCACCATCCGACAAGCGCGGCGGACGGTGGAACCAGACCCCGTGGCGGCAGCTGTGCTGGCAGAATTAGGGGGTGCAGATGGAATTACAGTACATTTGCGGGAAGACAGGCGGCATATTCAAGACCGAGATGTACGTTTACTGCGGCAAACAGTGAGAACCCATCTTAATCTAGAAATGGCCGCTACAGATGAAATGGTGGCGATCGCACTTGACATTAAACCAGATTATGTGACACTAGTTCCAGAAAAACGGGAAGAAGTCACCACAGAAGGCGGACTCGATATCGTTGGGCAAATTGCTAGAATAGGAGAAATTGTCGATAAACTGCAAAGCGCTGGCATTCCTGTTAGTCTATTTATCGATGCTGACCCTGCACAAATTGAAGCATCTGTCAAAGTGCAGGCAAAATTTATTGAATTGCACACTGGCCAGTATGCTGAAGCGCACGATGAAACCAGTCGCCAAAAAGAACTAGCTGTGTTAGCCAAAGGGTGCGAACAAGCGATTAAAGCTGGACTACGGGTGAATGCTGGTCATGGACTCACATACTGGAATGTTTATCCTGTCGCGGCGCTTCCAGGCATGGAAGAACTCAACATCGGTCATACTATCATCAGCCGGGCAGCTTTAGTCGGCATGGAAAGAGCAGTCCGAGAGATGAAACAAGCGATACAGAAGTATGAAGTGTGAAGTGTAAAGTATGAAATGATTTTTCAGCTTTAAATTTCAACAACAGAGGGGTTGTAACTGCGAAATCTAGAAAAAAGTATGAAGTATGAAGTGTGAAGTATGAAATGAATGTTTCAGTCTTAAAACTTCAAACTTCAGCTTTGTTGATTAAAATCTCAACTAAGACTTTTATGACCTCAACACAATCACAAAACTTGCCGCTTTGGGTACAGGATAGAGATAAAGTTATCGCCGCCAGCACAGATGTTGAGTGGCGCTATCAAACACCTCCTGATTATTCTCGTTCCAAAGAAAACCTTGCCAAAGAAAGTGTATGTCATCATGTTGAAGGATCGTTAGAAGCGATCGTGCAGAACTTGGTAAGAACCTTCGAGATGGAGGTATCATTTAAATCTAACCCCCAGCAGTGGTTATCGGTTGTGAGTGACAAGTTTCGCATTAGTACCAATGGCGGGTCTGAGTACACAGCAGCAGAATTAGGTCACCAAGGTACTTACAATTTATTTATGGCTGATTCTGAACATTACAAAGCTTCCGAAGAAAGCTTTGAATCATCAGCTAAAATCTTCCACACAACATTTCCCCAAGGCTTTCCTTGGGAAGTGCTGGAAGTGTTCTCAGGGCCACCAAACGTGGCATTTAAGTGGCGACACTGGGGACATTTTAGAGGTGCATATAAAGGCCATGCACCAACTGGAGAGACAATCGAAATCATCGGTATGAGCGTGGCTCGTGTTACCGATGATTTAAAGATTATTTCCGTAGAACACTATTTTGACAACACGCTGTTTTTAGAAAAACTCACAGCTGGTGGTATACAAACAAATAGTGAAACTAAAGGAAGTGCTTGTCCCTTCAGTTCTTGGTTCTCAAAATTCCGTAAGAGTTAGTTAAATAGGGTACAGAATTCACACTGTACCCTATTTAATCCATTAGTAACCCAAGGATGAAAATGCAAACATATTATTACGTTTTAGCCAGTCAACGCTTTCTAGTACAAGAAGAACCCCTAGAAGAAGTACTGAAAGAACGCACACGTCATTATCATGAAAATGAAAAACAAATTGATTTTTGGCTAGTTCAACAACCAGCCTTTTTAGAAGCGCCAGAAATGGCAGAAGTTAAAGCTAATTGTCCAAAACCCGCAGCTGCAATTATTTCTACAAATCCCCAATTTATTACTTGGTTGAAACTGCGGTTAGAGTACGTAATTACAGGAGAATTTCATGCACCTTCTGTAACAATTCCTGATCCGTTAGCATCTCTTGCTAGTGTTTCTTAGTCAAGAGTCAAGAGTCAATAGTCCATTGTCCATAGTTTTTATTCATCAAAATACTTGATTATTTTGGTTGACCATTAACCATTGACTATTGACTATTGACAAATTACTAAAATAAAATTTTTTGAAAAAATCTAGCTTATGCGTCCCAATTTTGTGCAGAGGTTTGAGACTATATCTAGTGCATTGGTAATAGCGATCGCTGGTTTAATCAATACTACAATTTCTGTCAATGCCCAACAAAAAATCCCTGTCTGCCAACCACCAAATCCTGGGGAGTATTTGTTACTAGTAATTAGTCCCACAGCAGAATATCAAAAACAATTACGCAATGCTTTGCCAAACGAGATTTCCACTACTACCTGCCAATATCTCACTGACACAGTAACCCGGATAGGTGGTTTTAACAAAATTGAAGATGCAAATCGTTGGGCAAGATATATTAACAATATCGTTGGCTTATCTGCCATCATCACTACACGGCCTGCTGAAGTTACTCAACAAGCAGCAACAGTACCAACAGTTAACTATAATCCCCAACCATTAGGACAAGGTTATGCTGTACTGGTAGATTACTTCAACCGTCCAGAAGTAGCTAATAGCGTGCAACAAGTTGTGGGAGGTAACGTAGGTTTTGCCTCCTATGGACAGCGCCCCTACTTATTGGCAACTCATACGACCAACCAACAACAGGCATACAATACACTACAGAGACTCAACGAGCGCGGCTTTTTTGCCATCCTCGTCGATAGTCGCAAAGTAGTGTTACTGCGTTCATCTGTACGAGTACAGTAGGCAGTTCAAAAACTCTGAAGTGTCAAGCCTAAAAGATAAAATCACATACTTCATACTACCCTTCGGGAAGCCACCCAAAGGGTGTCTACACACTTCATACTTTTAATAAGCATACCTAGCTAACCAGTAAATAGTAATCCCCAAGGCTGAACCGGCTATCACTTGTACTGGTGTATGTCCTAGTAATTCCTTGAGGCGATCTTGGCTAAACTCGTGCTTTTCATCAAATAATTCTGCAATCATTTGATTGAGTATTCGAGCTTGCTTACCCGCAGCTTGACGGACTCCGGCTGCATCGTACATCACGATAATGGCAAAAACTGTAGCTAAGGCAAACTCCGGCGATGCCCAACCAACAGTTTGCCCTATACCAGCTGCTAGGGCTGTCACTAAAGCCGAATGAGCGCTGGGCATACCGCCAGTCGTAACTAAAACACGCACATTCAGTTTTTGATTTTTGACGACCTCGATAACCAGTTTCAATGCTTGAGCAATGAAACAAGCTACCAGCGCTACCAGCAGCACCCGGTTGTCTAAAATATCGGCTATGTCCTGCATGGTGTTTTGGTTCAGTTAGTTAAGATTAGTAGTAATTATTTTGTAAGTAAAAATTCGACGCAACCTAAAATTCCAAATCTCAAAAGGAACTGATCCCAAATTGGCACACTTAATCATGTTTGAGGTTTTTGGAGTAGCCTGTTATACCATTTTGGATTTTGGATTTCGGATTTTGGATTGAGATTGTCCTCTAAATATAGGTTCTATGAATCCATACATCGCAATCATGTTTCCAATTGGTATTAATTAAGACTATGAATCTAATGGAATAATAGCTACTTAAAAGTCGCTCACCCTCCTGTAATGCTGATTCACCACACAGTGGCTCCAAAATTACAATCCAAATGGGTATGTCCTAATTATTGCGATTTACGATAAAGTGCGCTATGGCTTTGAGGGGTTGTGCAAGGTTGCCATATGGCTCTAATTCTGCACAAGCTGACTCGATTAGCTGTTGAGCTTTAGCGCGTGATTCTTCAATTCCCCACAGGCTAGGATAGGTGACTTTCTTTGCTACAAGGTCTTTACCTGCCGTTTTACCTAATTGTTCTTGGGTTGCAGTCACATCCAAAATATCATCAATGATTTGGAATGCCAGACCAATGTTTTGTGAGTAGCGAGTCAGTCGTTGTACATCTTCTGGTGATGCTCCTGCCAAAATACCACCACAAACGACACAAGCCTCCAGAAGGGCAGCAGTTTTATGGTTATGGATAAAATTCAGGGTTTCCAGAGAAATATCTGTTTTACCTTCTGATTCCAAATCGACTACTTGACCACCGACTAAACCTGCTGCGCCTAAGGCTCTGCCTAAGCGTGCTACTACTTGTAAAACTTTATCTCTCGGAACGCTTTCAGGTGTTTGAGTGGCAACCAGTTCAAAAGCGAAGGCTAGTAAACCATCTCCAGCCAAAATGGCGATATCATCACCATAGACTTTGTGATTCGTCAATCTACCACGACGATAATCATCATTGTCCATTGCTGGCAAGTCATCATGAATTAATGACATTGTGTGAATCATTTCTACGGCACAAGCTGTAGGCATAGCCATTTCGATAGTGCCGCCCATCATTTCACAGGTAGCAAGGCAGAGAATGGGACGCACACGCTTACCTCCAGCTAGTAGAGAGTAGCGCATTGATTCGTAGATTGTTTCTGGATAAACAACAGGCATACATGTATCCAGAGCAGTATCACAAAGCTTTTGGCGCTCTTTGAGATAAGCGGCAAGGTTAAAGGTTGCTGTTTGGGGCATCTTCTGAAGGTTATCAGCTGCTACCATTCTTATAATTCCTTCAATTTTTGGCTTTTGGCTGTTTGTCGTATACGTCACAATTTTACGGGGCTTTGGCTCCCAAAAGCTATGCGGGATGAATCGGAAGTCAAAAATTCATACTCATAACTTTTGCCTAGCTTGTAGCACGTAAATAGCTGGTAAAGGTGTTTTGCAACAATATGGCAACGGTCATTGGGCCGACACCACCAGGAACTGGGGTGAAATACTCCGCCACACCAGCAATTGATTCCAAATCAACATCGCCGACTAAGCGACTATTGCCATTGGCATCAGTGACGCGGTTCATCCCCACATCTACCACGATCGCACCCTGTTTTACCATGTCAGCTGTAATGAGTCCTGGACGACCAACTGCGGCGATGAGAATATCGGCATTCTTGGTGATGCTACCAAGATTTTGCGATCGCGAGTGGGCTATGGTGACGGTAGCATCTGCTTCTAGTAGCATCAAAGCCATTGGCTTTCCTACTAAAATACTACGCCCCACAACTACTGCATTTTTGCCCCGCAAGGGAATATTATATTCTGCCAGCAAGTGCATTACTCCCGCAGGCGTGCAACTGCGTAACCCTGCTTCACCCCGTACTAACCGCCCTAAATTTACTGGGTGCAGTCCATCAGCATCTTTATCTGGATGTATTGTATGTAACAAAGATACAGCATCCAAGTGTTCTGGTAGGGGTAGTTGCACCAAAATACCATCTACTCGTTTGTCTTCGTTGAGTTCGGCAATGACAGCTTCTAATTCTTGTTGGCTAGTTTCTTTGGGAAAATGCTTACCGAAAGAGGCAATACCCACCTTAGCGCAGGCTTTCTCTTTATTGCGGACGTAAGCGGCAGATGCGGGGTTATCGCCGACCATCAACACTGCTAAACCCGGAGGACGGCCAACTTTGGCTTGTAATTGGTGAATTTGTGTTTGTAGTTGTTTGTGAATTTTTGCTGCTAACGCTTTACCATCAAGAAGTTTGGCAGTTGTTGTTTCCATGAGAATCCTCAGAAGATTCGCCTCTAATCCAAAAGTTGATTTGTCTGTAGCGAAGTCAACAGTTTAAAAAATTTTTGTCTGTTGATTGCTGTTGCGTCTCTCCTACCACAAGACCATACTTGTTTATCTTCTCAGATCCCTGGTCTAAATCTTACGGATCAAAGAATGAAATCTTATAGAGAGGGAATAGGGAACAGGGAACAGGTAAAAGGCAACAGGTAATAGTAGAACAGTAGAAAAGTGTTCTATTGCCCATTCCCAACTCGCTACTTTCTATCAGCTATGAGACTAATGCACAAATCGCCAAATTATTACCGCATATTCTGCCATTTTTTACTAGTAGCGGGACTTTTTAGTTGTGGTTCTTGGACAGCTTCTGACTTAAAAGGCAGCAATTTCATCTTTGGCAGCAATGTGACTCCAATTGAAGATATTCAAGCCAAACCAGGCAAAAAAGCTACCGTGTATATTCAAGGTAAGGTAGAAAAGCAAGTGCCTTTGATGAAGCAGTGGGCATACGAAATTAGTGACTCCACTGGAAAAATTTGGGTAATTACCAATCAAAGCAATTTGCAAAAGGGAACTCAAGTAGTATTGAAGGGTAAAGTTCGTTATAAAAGTATTCCGATCGCAGGGCAAGATTTTGGTGAAGTGTATATAACAGAAGAGTAATTTTTAATTATAAATTTTATGACTAACCAATTACCAGAAGTCGCGATCGCTATTCTCTACCAAGACAATAAGTATCTCATGCAACTACGAGACAATATCCCGACAATTGCGGCGGCTGGTTGCTGGGGTTTGTTTGGCGGACATATCGAACCCGGCGAAACGCCAGAAGTGGCGCTCAAACGCGAAATTATGGAAGAAATTGCTTATGATTTGCCAACCTTTGCCGAATTTGGCTGTTATCCCGATGAAAAGGTCATTCGCCATGTTTTTCAAGCTCCCTTATTAGTGGATTTAAATCAACTGGAGCTAAATGAAGGCTGGGACATGGGACTTTTAACCCCAGAAGATATTCGTAATGGTGGTTGTTACTCAGCCATAGCTGGCGAAGTCCGACCTTTGGGGACGATGCATCAAAAAATTATGCTGGATTTTATCAATAAGCAAAGTGCTGAGTATCAAGTTCTGAGTGCTGAGTGAGGAAAACACTCTTTACCCTTACACCCTTGCACCCCTAATTACCAAACTTTTGATTTTTTGTCTCAGTAATCTGATGCCACAATAAATTAAAGAATTGTGGTGAAGTCACTCTCATGCAATCAGCAAACAAACTACCACGATGGTTAAGTTATGGCTTGGCGTTTCCGCTAGTCATTCTCAACGGTTGGTTATTAATCCAAGTTGTCAAGTACTTCCAACCTTTGGTGAGTGTAGTTGCGATCGCTATCCTACTAGCTTTTGTCTTAAACTACCCCATCCAGTTCTTTCATAGACGCGGTGTACCCCGGAACTTGGCTATTATTGGAGTTTTGCTGTTAGCTGTGGTGATTGTTGGGGGTATTGGTGTCACCTTAGTGCCAATTATCTTGCAACAGCTGAACGAATTAGCAAATATCCTCCCCTCTTGGGTAGATTCTGGCTTGCAGCAATTAGATGCTTTTCAAACTTGGGCAGCTACGCAACAAATTCCTGTAAATTTAAGAGGGTTAGCCCTGCAATTATTAGAGAGGTTATCTAATCAATTTCAATCTTTTACAGGTAGAATACTTGGTTTTGCTTTTGACACGATCGGTGTTGTAGTTAATATATTAATTGCAGCAGTTCTGACTATTTATTTAATATTAAATGGTGAAAATTTATGGGATGGTATTTATCAGTGGTTTCCCTCCCATATAGGCACAAAAGTTAGGCAATTACTCCGAGAAGATTTTCAGAATTATTTTATTGGTCAAGCAACACTGGGGTCGATTTTAGCTGTGTTAGTGACATTAGCATTTGTAGCACTGCGAATTCCCCTAGCTTTACTTTTTGGCATTGCCATTGGCTTTTTCTCGTTGTTTCCCTTTGGTACAGGGATAGGAATTGGAATAGTTAGTTTATTAGTGGCTTTAGAAAACTTTTGGTTAGGTGTGGAAGTTTTAGGTGTAGCTGTAGCACTTGACCAAATCAACTCTAATATTGTTGCACCTAGAATTTTAGGAAATTTAACAGGGTTAAATCCTGTATGGGTTGTGATTTCCTTACTCATAGGTGCAAAATTAGGTGGCGTTTTAGGTTTATTAATTGCTATTCCTATTGCTAGTTTTGTTAAGGATATTGCAGATAGTTGGCGAGCCGGAGAACTTAGTCAACAGTTTATACCTGGTGAGGATGGTGTAAAAGTTGCACCAATGGAAATAAATCAAGAAAATTACGTCAGCTAAAGTTCATCAGCCACTACATCGACATTTCAGATCCCCGACTTCTTTGAGAAGTCGGGGATATTTTTTTAGATAACTCTTTCTTAACTTCTGGATAACTCAATATTTACTTCTAACATTCAAAGAATGTGCTAAATACCTATTGATGAATAAATCTGGTCTATCTGATTAATTAAAGTTTACAGAATATTACATAACAAAAAATCTGTTTTTCTCGCATTACTGCTTAGGCATTAATTATATTAATGCACATTATTTTTGTGTGTTATTCACGCGTGAATATTTAGCTTCTTAGTTCCTTATACACCTTTGAATTTATGGAATCTAATCAGCCATTAAAGATAAATCGTCGCCAATTTTTACTGCGTTCAGCGGTAACAGCAGGTGGAATTATTGGGACAAATATTGTCTCGAAATCAGGAGTTTTTGCTCAAGCACCTGCAATTATTACCTCTGAAAGAATGCGTCCTCGTATACCTTATGGTGTAGCTAGTGGCGATATTAGCGAAAACAACGTTGTAATTTGGAGTCGGAGCGATCGCCCCGCCAGAATGATCGTAGAATATTCCACTAGCGAATCTTTTCGTAATGTACGCCGCATTCCTGGCCCTGTTGCGTTAGAAAATAGCGACTTTACCGCTAGACTCAATCTCAAAAATTTACCCCCAAATCAACAAATCTGCTATCGGGTAATTTTTCAAGATTTAAATTATCAAAACATTTACAGCGCCCCTGTAACAGGTACTTTCCTTACACCGCCTAGATTTGGTAGAGATATCTGCTTTGTTTGGGGTGGCGACACCGCCGGTCAAGGATGGGGTATCAATCCCGATTTTGGGGGGATGAGAATTTATGAAACCATGCGGCAACTTCAGCCTGACTTTTTCATCCATTCTGGCGATAATATCTATGCTGATGGCCCCATTCAATCAGAAGTAAGGCTGGATGATGGCACAATTTGGCGCAACATTACCACAATCGAAAAATCTAAAGTCGCAGAAACTTTAGCAGAATTTCGAGGTAATTATAAGTACAACTTGATGGATCAAAATATCAGGCGTTTCTACGCTGAAGTGCCAGTTTTAGCGCAGTGGGATGACCATGAAGTTAGAAATAACTGGTATCCTGGGCAGAATATTCTCAATGATGACCGCTACACAGTCAAGGATGTTAACTTGTTAGCACAAAGGGCAAGGCAAGCATTCTTAGAATACATACCTATTCAGTATGACGATGACCCAGAACGAACCAGAATTTACCGTTCTTTCAACTATGGCTCATTACTAGACATTTTCATGCTGGATGAGCGCACTTATAGAGGGCCAAATTCTCCAAATCGTCAGCCAGAACCCAGTTCAGAAACAGATTTTCTGAGTAGAAGACAAGTGCAATGGCTGAAACGACAACTACTTACATCCAAAGCAACTTGGAAAGTCATTGCTAGTGATATGCCTTTGGGACTGATAGTTCCAGATGGTAGTGCTAATTTTGAAGCTTGGGCTAACGGCGACGGCCCAGCTTTAGGAAGGGAATTAGAACTCGCAGACTTACTACGGTTTATCAAGAATAAGAACATTACAAATGTTGTGTGGTTAACTGCGGATGTCCATTACGCCGCCGCCCACTACTACGACCCTAACAAAGCACAGTTTCAAGACTTCAAACCTTTTTGGGAATTTGTCGCTGGGCCGCTGAATGCTGGCACATTTGGCCCAAACCAATTAGAAAATACCTTTGGCCCACAATTGGTATTTCAAAGCCTTCCTCCAGGTACGAGGGCAAATCGTCCCCCCAGTGAAGGGTTGCAATTCTTTGGTGCAGTCAAAATTAATGCTTATACCAAAGTGATGACAGTATCACTGCGTAACTTGGCAGGGCAAACTGTTTACAGTGTAGATTTACCACCCGAACAATATTAGCCGTAGCCGTAGGGTGTGTTGTCGCAAAGCGCAACGCACCATCCTCTCAAACATCCCAAATATCCCATAAAGCTTGAATCTTAGCACTGCTACCCCAATCTAACGGGTAAAAGTTATTGATCCTTCTTAGCTGGGTATTCTAACGGAGTCACAGCAGATAAGAAGGTCAGCTATGCAACTAAGTGCAGGAATACAAACATTTTGGCTGGCGATCGCCAGCTATATATTATTAGGTTTAAGCTTATTTTTATATCTTTTGGCTGGCAATAATTGGCAATTAACCAATATGTTAAGTTTGCCAGATTTAATAGGTTTTACACTGGTCGTTGCGATCGCGCTATTTCCCTTACTTTGGTACTTATCTAATCTGAAGTCCCAAATACTTCAGTCAATGCCAGATGATGTGCAGTTTCAAGAAATAGCGCCAACAAATTATCCTCAGTTAGATGTAGTGTCTTTGGCGTATCACACTACTATTTTAGAATCTCTTGGTTTTATTCATTTAATTGACCATGATATTAAACCAGGTATCGGTTTTGCCCGATGTTTTGCCCATCCCGAATATTATTGTTTTGCCGAAATCGGACAGTTTTTTCAAGAAACAGGGGAAATTATTACACAGCAATTTGTGTTTTTTAGTGTTTTACAGCAAGATTGGGTACTAGCTGAAATTAATCGTACAATTAATAGTGGTGATGGCATTACTTATATCTGGCGACATCCTCAACAAATCCGACGATATCATCCCAATATTGATATTGATGAACTTTTTCAATCTCACTTGCAATTTAGACAGAAAATTTTGACTGATTTAGGCATTAATTTATCTACAGATGTTTCTTGGAATGCCTTTAAACAACAAGAACAACAAGCAACGCTTTTCCGTAAACAAGTTATGCGCCGGAAAAACTTGCTGCTGGCAATGTTAGAAGCTACTTTATTTGAAATGAATCCCAAATCAGAATGGTTGGGTAATTATCCAAAGTTGGCGACGAAAAAATGAGTGTTTAGTGCTGAGTATAAACACAGTAGCGATCGCCTTCCACGTTATATTTATCATGAGTTGTAGAGGAGGCGATGCCTGCGGCGGGCGTGCGATTCGTTCAGTCGAAATAAGTAGCAATACTTAGGGATGACTGGCTTTTATTGGGTAACCCATCCTGGGTTGAGTTCGCACTTTAATCCCCAATAAAATGACAACTCATATATCCATGTAGGTGAGGGAATCTAGTCTAGCTACAAGCTGAGAAAACTAGAGAGGAAAAGAAAAGTAGAAGTTCACACTAACACTATAACTTACCCCAAAATACACCAAGTCCTACTGTCCTAGTGCGGGATTAAAAGCACACAGACTACCAGAGGCAACTTTGGTAGCCCCCACATCCGAGACCGATTATCAAAGATGCGAAGCAGGGGTGAAAGCAGTCAATGCGGTAATTGCTGAAAGCGTATACTGCAAGCAAGAATCCTATGGGTAGAACAAGCAAAGTGCCGTTTAACCATCGTTAGCAGGCTCCAGGGGGAATAAGCTTCTTTGGAACTAACTTCCAAACCGCCTGGGTCGGGAATATCCGACATAAAAGAGTCCACTCGGTATGCCCGACCGAGATGGCGCACTACTCTCACCCGGTGGAAAGGCACGCCCTAAAGGATTCAAACATGGATGATGGGAACGAAACAACCCCTGATGTTCTCCTGAAAATACAGGTAGGTATCAGCCATAAGACATAAGGGAGAAGGATGGTACAAAAAGCAAATGCCCAACCTGAATTAACAGGTAAAGCCGGAAAAAGGATGGCTGTAATCGCCGGGATAAGCTGACGTGTACCGCAGTGTGGGAAAGGCTAAAGGTAACAGTAGCAATGAATAAGCCTAAATTGGACTCAGTTTCACTGAATACCGAGGGATGGAAAACTATCAATTGGCTCAAAGCCGAAAGATATGTCTTTAAGTTGCAAAAACGCATTTATGCTGCTTCCCGCCGTGGCGATGTTAAGCGATGTCGCAAACTCCAAAAGACGCTGATGAGGTCTTGGTACAACAGATTACTATCGGCTCGTCGGGTAACCCAAGAAAACCAAGGTAAAAAGACGGCAGGAGTGGATGGCAAAAAAACGCTGTCCCCAGAAGCACGTATGAAACTGGCAAGGGAACTAAAACTTACTGGAAAATCCAAACCCACTCGTAGAGTATGGATTCCAAAACCAGGAACACAAGAAAAACGCCCATTAGGAATACCCACAATGTACGACCGTGCATTACAAGCCGTAGTAAAATCTGCACTAGAACCTGAATGGGAGGCAGTCTTTGAACCAAATTCCTATGGTTTTAGACCAGGAAGGTCTTGCCACGATGCAATTAAACAAATCAAACTCTGTATACAGAATCAGGCAAAATTCGTACTAGATGCGGACATAGCCAAATGTTTTGATTGCATTAACCACATAGCCCTACTTCAGAAACTTAACATCAGAGGAAAAGCTAGGCAACAGATAAAAGCTTGGCTCAAATCTGGGGTCATAGACCAGGGGGCATTTACGGCTACATCTCTTGGAGCACCGCAAGGTGGTGTTATTTCACCACTACTGGCAAATATAGCCCTCCACGGCTTAGAAAATGCACTCAACAACTTTGCCACAACACTCGATATTCGTGATAAAAACGGTAAAAGAGTGTCACGTCAAGAAAGAATCAAATCACTTAGCTTTATACGCTATGCAGATGATTTTGTTGTGTTGCACAAAGATAAGGCTATAGTCCAAAGATGCCGAGAAATCATCTCGGAGTGGTTAAAAGACATAGGCTTAGAACTTAAACCCGAAAAAACCAGGCTAACTCATACACTCACCAATGAACTGAGTGAAGATGGTAAAGCTGGATTCAACTTTCTTGGTCACCATATCCAGCAATACCCAGCAGGGAAGTACCGCAGCAATAAAAATGCTGAGGGAAAAATACTTGGTTTTAACACCCTCATCACCCCATCCACGAAGGCGAGTAAGGCACATCAAGAGGAAATCGGAAGAATCATCAGAAAACACAGGTCTTCGCCCCAAGCGGCACTAATCAAAGACCTCAACCCTGTAATCAGGGGATGGACTTCCTACTACTCAAACTCCGATGCCCAAACTATCGGAGAATTATCAAAACAAGACAACCTCACATACCTGAAACTTCAACGATGGGCAACACGCCGATGTGGAACTACAGCAAAAGGACATACCAAATACTGGACATCCATAGAAGGCGTTAACTGGGTATTCGCAACAAGAGTTGGGGATGCGAACCCCCTTCGGTTACTAAAACATAACCAATTCTCTTGCAGTAGCACTAGTTATGTAAAAGTCAAAGGTGATAAAAGCCCCTACGACGGCGACACAGTTTACTGGAGTTCAAGACTAGGGAAACACCCTCAAATGCCTAGTCGTAAGGCTAAGTTGCTAAAACTTCAAAAGGGTAAATGTCCCTGGTGCGGATTAAGCTTCCAAGAATGGGATGTAATTGAAATAGACCATCAAATCCCCAAAGCACTAGGCGGTAAGGATGAATGGAAAAACCTGCAATTATTACATCGGCATTGTCATGACGAAAAGACCGCAATTGACCTTAAAGAAATTCGGAATAAAGACCACTCCAAATTCCAAGAATTGCTCTCTAAATTTTGGGAGAAATTCGACTGGGAATGGCTAAACGATATTCCAAACTTTCTTGGTCATGCTGTTAGGAAGTCCGACATGACAAATGGACAACACACTGAGTAGCCGTGTGCGGTGAAAGTCGCACGCACGGTTTCGGATGGGAGGGGTGATGCAGTAATGCACACCTCGACCCTACCTACGCTTACGCAATCAAAACCCGACATTCGAGCTTGGAACTCGGAACTTTGAGCTTTGAACTCGAAGTTTCAACCTCAGAACTTGGAACTTTGACTTCAGAACACAAAACTTCGAGCCTGGAACTCGGAATTTCAACATCAGAACACGAAATTTCAAGCTTGGAACTCGAACAATGGTGTTTATTTCTCCAATGTTCGCCTTCCAAGGTAGATTTATCATGATTTGGGCATAGGGTGATCGCAAATCCATCGAACATCACGCTATCATCGAGTATCGTGGCTTTTCTGTGCGTGAATCTTGACATCTATCTATGACCCTATGACCGCTTCTGACTCTGACATCCAGCCAGCAGAAACTACTCAACTGGCTGTGCCTCATGCGGATACGCGACTAGTAGACCGCAGTAAGCTTAAACAAGTAGTGGAATAAGAATAGCAAAGGCAAAATCGAAACATAAAAAAATCTTGAGCGATCGCAAATCCATCTAACATCACGCTATCATCGAGTATTGTGGCTTTTCTGTGCGTGAATCTTGGCATCTATCTATGACCGCTTCTGACTCTGACATCCAGCCAGCAGAAACCAATCAACCCCCTGCACCCCACGCTGATACGCGATTGGTAGACCGCACTAAGCTGAGTAAAATGTATCAGCATTATGTGGAAATTAAAGATAAATATCCTCATGCGCTGTTGCTGTATCGAGTAGGCGATTTCTTTGAAACTTTTTTCCAAGATGCGGTGACTGTCTCTCGTGAACTGGAATTAGTTCTCACCAGCAAGCACGGCGGCGAAGTGGGACGGGTGGCAATGACTGGTGTGCCGCACCACGCTTGGGAACGCTACACTACTTTATTGGTAGAGAAAGGTTATGCAGTTGTTATTTGCGACCAAGTAGAAGATGCTTCGGAAGCTGTGGGTTTGGTGCGCCGGGAAGTAACGCGCATCCTCACCCCTGGCACGTTGTTAGAAGAAGGAATGCTAAAATCTAGCCGCAATAATTATTTGGCGGCGGTTGTTATTGCTGGTACTCACTGGGGTTTAGCTTACGCAGATATCTCAACTGGGGAATTTCTCACAACTCAAGGTAGCGATTTAGAACACCTGACGCAAGAATTAATGCGTTTGCAACCTTCCGAGGTGTTGGTTCCAACAAATGCGCCTGATTTGGGTGCTTTGCTGCGTCCAGGAGAAACTTCGCCTCATCTTCCCCAATGTTTACCGCCATCATTTTGTTATAGTTTGCGATCGCAAGTACCTTTTTCTCAAGGTGAAGCTAGAAGTAAATTATTGCAGAAATTCAAGGTGCGATCGCTCGAAGGTCTAGGTTGTGATCATCTTCCCCTAGCTGTGCGGGCGGCTGGCGGTCTTTTGGAATATGTGGAAGAGACTCAAAAGGAAAACACAATTTCCCTGCAAAGGTTACGCACCTATACACTCACAGATTATCTAATTATTGACCATCAAACCCGCCGTAATTTAGAAATTACCCAAACAGTTCGTGATGGAACTTTTCACGGTTCTTTGCTGTGGGCATTAGATAAAACTAGCACCGCAATGGGTAGTCGCGCTTTACGGCGTTGGTTATTACAACCGCTACTTGATATTAAAGGCATCCGAGCGCGGCAAGATACAATTCAAGAATTAAAAGAAAATACACCTCTGCGCCAAGATTTGCACTATTTATTACGGCAAATCTACGACCTTGAACGCCTCACAGGACGGGCGAGTTCTGGTACTGCCAATGCCAGAGATTTAGTCGCTTTAGCTGATTCTCTCTCACGTTTACCAGAGTTAGCCCGTTTAGTAGCCAATGCCAATTCTCCTTTCTTGAAAGCTTTGCAGAAAGTGCCGCCTGTATTAGAAGAATTGGCACAAAAAATTCAAGCCCACATTGTCGAAGCACCACCCTTACATTTAAAAGAAGGGGGGCTAATTCGTCCGGGCGTTAATGTTTTGTTGGATGAAAGAAAGGCAACTGTAGAAGCAGACCATCAATGGATTGCAAATTTAGAAGTTGATGAACGGGCGAGAACCGGAATTCCGACTTTAAAAGTAGGATTTAACGAAACCTTTGGTTACTACATTAGTATTTCGCGCACCAAAGCCGACCAAGTACCCGCTAACTATATCCGCAAGCAAACCCTGAAGAATGAGGAACGTTACATCACCCCAGAACTAAAGGAACGAGAAGCACGCATTCTCAGTGCCAGAGATGATTTATATAAGTTGGAATATGAGATTTTTGTAGCATTGCGGGAAGAAGTCGGCGAACAAGCAGAAGCTATACGTCAACTTTCTCGCGCCGTCGCGGCGGTGGATGTGTTGTGTGGTTTAGCCGAGTTAGCAGTGCAACAAGGTTACTGTCGTCCCGAAATGATTTCAGGGCGCGAGATAGAAATTGTTGATGGTCGCCATCCGGTGGTGGAACAATCTTTACCAGCGGGTTTCTTTGTGCCGAATTCAACCCAGCTAGGACAAGAGTCATCAACACATGAAAACCCTGACTTAATTATTCTTACTGGGCCAAATGCCAGTGGTAAAAGTTGTTATTTGCGTCAAGTAGGATTAATTCAATTGATGGCGCAAATTGGTAGTTTTGTCCCCGCTAAGTCGGCGAATTTGGGAATATGCGATCGCATTTTTACCCGTGTCGGCGCAGTTGATGATTTAGCAACAGGTCAATCTACCTTTATGGTAGAAATGAATGAAACCGCCAATATTCTCAACCATGCTACATCTCGGTCGTTAGTCTTGTTAGATGAAATTGGTCGCGGGACAGCAACTTTTGATGGTCTTTCCATTGCTTGGGCGGTAGCAGAATATATTGCCACAGAAATTCGTTCTCGGACAATTTTTGCCACTCACTACCACGAATTAAATGAGTTGGCGGGGATGTTACCTAATGTGGCAAATTATCAAGTAACAGTCAAAGAATTACCAGATCAAATTATCTTTTTACACCAAGTTCAACCAGGTGGTGCGGATAAATCTTATGGCATTGAAGCGGGAAGATTAGCAGGTTTGCCAGCGGTGGTGATTCAACGGGCAAAACAAGTCATGGATCAAATCGAGAAACACAGTAAGATTGCGATCGGACTGAAAAATTTGACATGAGTAAAAAACCTACACCTGTCACACATTCTTGTTTATGTTTTTTGATTTTGCGATTTAAATCGACCTGCAATAAATTCTCGCTTATTTAAATGTTTTGTCTTCCGTTTGGTAACTCGTTCTCGCCACATCCGAAAACTGGATTCTTTCATTTGCTGGCGCATCAATGCAATTACTTGCTTTTCTTTCAGTCCAAACTGAGTTTCAATCGCATCAAATGGTGTTCTGTCTTCCCAGGCCATTTCAATAATGCGATCAATTGTTTGGGTATCAAGGTTTGGTAACTTCATTCCTTTGTTGATAATTAGTCAATTACAGCTAGATATATTCTAATTTTAAAAATGCTACTCCCAAAACTGCTTATTTAAAAGTAGTCCTCTTGAGAGGACTTTTGCCATGAGACTCGGAATTTATTCCGAGGTAGGATAGGCATTCTAGCGACTTAAACTCAAGAACTACAAATCCTCACCTAGCGATCGCCCAGAGATCACAATAAAGCCAACAGAATCAAGCTGAAGCTTTGGCTGACGGACTCCTTGAACAATAGCGGACTTTAAAAGCCTTTCTATTTTCAGTTCTTCAGCTAGAGTATGATTCCAAGTCTGTGTATTCAAGCGCAAATTTAATTGTTCTACTCTCTGCGCTAATTTCTGCTCTGCAACCTGAGCGTAGTCTTCACATAACTGAATAAAATTTTGCCGTTCAGTAAGTAATTGCTTAGATGCAGTACTTACTTGATAACAAACATTATGCCAACTATTAGGAGGAATAAAATTATCAATAATTTCTAAACGCTCTTTAGCCAAATTGTAATCTTGTCCTCGATGAGAATTTTTATCTTTCTGATATGGACGCTGTAATACATTTAAGATAGATTCATCTTGAACATCACTTAGAGTTTCCGAACGAGCATCAATAAAGATACTCTCAATAAAAGGCGGAAATAGAGCATCAACCTGGCGTTTCAAAATATTGAATTGAGAATCATTCAGTTGATAATCTGTAAAAACTTGCTTGATTTTTTCGAGATTACATTCAACTAAATAGTTACACTGAAAACCAAACCATTCCTTTTCCTGATGGCTATCCCATGACGAATCTTGTCGCCATAGAGCAAAAGCTTGACCGCGATCGTCCCATTCTATATAACTAGAGATTGTATCTACTAATTTTTCGCCAATGCGGAAAAGTTTGATACCAGGATGCTGGTTTGCTAAATTGCGGTTATAAGTACCAAATTGGTTTATATTACTATTAGCAAAGCGAGTTTTTAATTCGTCTACAGGAACTAAAGTATACTTACTTGCTTGATAGTGTTTTACATCTGTCAAATCTGGGTGATAAATCGATTTTAATTTTAATACATCATCAATCCAACCTTCGATCGCTCGTTTAATTTCAAGATGATTGCTATCATAATTCTCTAGTTCTTGGAAATATGTATTGGCATCTTTTTGAATACTAAATTCATTTAAAGCATTCTCTACATCTATTTCTAATTGTTCTTGCGCAATTTTCTGTTGAATTGATTCAATTTGTTGTAATAAACCACTACCGCCTAATTGAAACAGAGCTTTTTCTAACTCTGACAATTGTTCATTAAATTGACAACTAGCTATTGACTGGTTAAAAATCAAAAATCCATCTCTTAAGACTTGGTACCAAGCAGCATGAAGACTGTCTTCTAAATCAACACCAACTAGCACAGTAACATCAATATTTTTACAGCGACTAATTCTGTCAAATCTACAAATTCTCTGTTCTAGTTGATGAGGTATCCAAGGAATATCAAAATTAATTACCCAATCAATAAATTGAAAGTTATGCCCTTCTTGAGCAGACGCATCACCAATTAAAATAAAGCAATTAGGGTTATTATGAAACTGGGTTAAATTTTTTTCAGTTTCTACCCAGTTTTGTCCTGAGTGATGAATTGCAATACTTTCTGCACCAAAAGTGATTGATAGGGAACGAGCAATTTCTCGGCAAGCCTGACCAAATTCAGTAAATATCAATACTTTTGGTAAAAAATCACCAGGAATAGGTCTACGAATTCTCTGTTTGATTCTTTCGCTTAATTGGTCAAGATTATTACGAAATGATTGCAACCCATAAATTTCTGATAAGCGGTAGAGAACAATAATTTTTAGTAATTCAATACGGTCTCCGTCTTCTGATGGTTGAGCAATAATTTGCCGTAAAGATATAAGAATTTCTTCTTCCCCTGCAAATTTTGGAGTTTGAGTTAGCAGATTGATATCATGATTGCCAAATTCTTTAATCAAATCTTGGTTACGAATTCCACTTTGGCGGGCTGCAATTACTTGCTCTAAAATTCCTAACCAAGTACCAGAAGCCAAAAATAACAACAGAAAAATACGTTGATAATTTTCCTCATTAGGGGCATTAGTACGCCATTTTTCAATCAGTTCATGGATATCAAACGATCGCTCATCTAAATCGTATTCTTCTTTAGGTGTAATATTACGATTCAAGATGGCATCTTTCACATAAGTACGACGATTACAAAGTACTCGTCGATGTACTCGGTAAGTTTCATTGATATAAATACAAATATTCTGAACAATCTCACTTGGAATATTCGAGTTTGCTTGTAAACAATTTTCCCACTTTTCTATTAAAGATAACAAATATTTATCTTCAGGGAATAAGTTATGTAATTGATCTAAACTGCTTTTGATTTTAGAAGGATTATTCTCATTTTTTAATGAAAGAATAATTTGATTGCTGATTTGATTCTTCTGTATTTGCTGCTGAAAATCTGGTAAATTATTCAATTTGTAACTTGCTGGCTCTAGTAAGTGCAACATTACTAATAAATCTTGCTCGTTCTTCAGGATGTGACTAGCAGATAACAAAAGTAAATGTTCACTTTTATGGGCTAAATTTCTATAAAGTTCAAAACGCTGGCTGATTTTTATATCTTTAGAATTAGCCATTGCTGCAATATGGTGAGCTTCATCTATAATTAGTAGCCCAATATTTGTTTGTGGAGTGATTTTATGTACATCCTCAGATGCCAGCACCACTACTCTTTTGGGAAAATAAGAAATATAAAATTTATTTTCTAATTCATTTTTCCATTGTTGTACTAATTTGCCTGGAACCAGGACTAACACACGTTTTTCTGGTTCATCAAGCAGATATTGACGTAGAATTACACCTGCTTCAATAGTTTTTCCTAGTCCTACTTCATCTGCTAATATGTAGCGTTGAACAGGATCTTCTAATACACGCTGGATAACTTGTACTTGATGGGGATAAAGATGAATATTGGACGAAATTAGTCCTGTCATTCCACGACTAAAAGCCCTCTGCTTGACTAAACATTTAACCAAAGCCAACCTTCTGTCGTGCAAGTAAGGTGTTTCGTGTGCTTTAAGTGCTAAGGTTTCAATGGGATCTTTTATCGCTAAATTACAACGAACATAAGTTTCTGATTCAGCCGTAATTAGTAACTTTTTATCTGGCAAATCTATTTGATACTTTTGAGTGTCTTCGTCCCAAATAAAAATTTTGCCTACTACCCATTGATTCTGGTCTTTTAACTTGACATAACACCGAGTCTTGGGTCTTAGCATAACTTGAGACAGTGACTGTATAGGTAAAGTTTTTTGCAAGCGTTGCTCTATGGAACAGAAATACTCAACAATGATATTGCCATGAGAGATTTCAACGACTTTACCTATCCCCAAAGAATTACTTGAGGACTGCACTAGTGAGCCAAGCTTAATCATAGTTTTAGTCCCCTAAATGCTCCTAAACCTTGTAAAAACTCATCTGAAAATTTTGCAGAATTTCAATTGTAGCGGGTTTTTGTGTTGCCTGTTCAGGGAAGTTCTTAAAATCTTTGCTAAGCTGTCTGCTGTGGTGGCTTACTTTGCCTCACCTGTTGCTGATAGCCAAAAATTTGGGATTTCCACTCTCGCAAGGCATTCGCACTTATTACCAGTTGCTCTGCTCTGGGTGTTGGTGTAGACTTGACATCAAAAAATAGATTTAGCTGATTGGGTTATGAGGTGATGACAAAAGGTGTGACTGACAAGTTAATTATCCCTCAGAAGTGAAAGTAACTCAATTATGGTCTTTAATATTCAATTTGCACTAGCTGAACGTTAACTTGCTCTAACTCTCTAGTAAGTTTATTTGATTAAGTTCCAATGGCTTTGGCTAAATTCGTACAGATCCATAATAAAGCATTGGCACAAAAAATCACTCAAGCAAACACATCACTTGAGACTATGCACTTATAGATTCTTTGTATTCAAGGTTGTGATAATTACCAAACCTTTTGACAACTAAACTGACACGTTTCTCACAAGAAGTTACAAGCAGCTCTGCTTTCAATATTAAGAGCATCGCTTGAGAACAAAAAAGAAAGGTTGAGGTATGTTTTTATAATCCATAATGCCTAACACAGTATTCTCATCTACTTTTCTAAAAGAATCATTGATTGGCAAATAATCATAAATCATTGTGGCAGTGACTTTTCCTCTGTACTCCATCATTCGTAGTCTGGCTTGACTTTTGTCAGTTTTAAGTAAAGAATTAATTGACGTTAGTAAGGGTTTAAGTGAATTATTTTTAGGTATCGGTAATTTCAAAACCCAGTTCATTAAATTGGGATTCGGAGCAACCTGAAAAATTTTCCCCTGATTATCTAAAAATAACAACGGATTAACATTTTCAGAATTGATAAATTCCTTGCCATACCAGTTAGAAATTTCTAATAAGCCATCCATTGGATGATTTGTATGCAGTCCAGATCCTTGCCAACGACCATACATAAAATCCAGATTTACGGGTTCAAGAGCGTCAAACAATTCCAAAGCTTTTTCTGTCGTAGTTTTACCCGTTTTGAGAATTGATTGATAATTTTCTAATGTTTCCATTGCACATTCTCCTAATACTTATTAACTACTTCCATGCCATGTTTTGGGTTAATCCGTAATAACTATGATAATTGCTGATCAAGGAACTGACATGAGCAATCATTAGAGGATGTCTGAAAAATTTTTGATAGGTGATTTTAATCACGCAAGTTGGTAAGTAGACATAATATATTAGATGTGTTTGCTTGGGAGTCAAGATTTAACCGATCAGTTGAGCGACTTGCAAAGCAGATGCGATCGCTCCTTCATGTAAGCCATCTCCCAGGTAAGCTCCTGCATGGTAGGTATTGTTCTCGCCGTTAGTTTCAATCACTTCATTTCGGTATCGAAAAGCTTCAGTAGTATACAACGGAGTATGATGTTGCTGAATGTGAATGATGCGATCTTTGGCAATTAACTCTTCTAGTTGGAATGATAAAAAATAATGCGGTGGCGACGAAATATCGCACAGCTGATTCAAGTAACCGTTATATCCCCAGCGGGTGTCTGTCTGGAAGAAATCAAATTCTGAAGGATATCGGATACCGTGGTTGTCATACATGGAAGTATCATTATGAACTGTAGTAGTTGCATAATGGGCTTTCCAAGCCGAGAAGCGTTTAATTTCAGCATCCGTTGGGTCAGCTAACAGCGCCAATACCTGGTCGGGTGGCGTAGCAAACACGACTTTATCAAACTCCTGCATTTCGCCATTCAATCTCGCAATTTTCACGGCATCTGGGCTTCGGTAAATACTGACAATCTCCGCATTCAGCAAAACTTCACCTTGAAAGCGTTCCAGAATTTTTTCAATGTAAGAATACACACCGCCTTCAACCCTTACCCATTTGACCCCAAGGTAGTCACGTAGCATCGGAATTGCCAATTCTGCTGGAAAATTATCGATGAGTTCAAACGGCATCGAGTAGCTATACATCGTCAGCAACTTCAGCCAGAGGCTACCAGTAGTCTGGTCTTTCAAATAATGAGATAGTGGCTGGTCGTATAAATCTTGCAGATGAGCAAACCGCGTTTTTAGCCATAATCCAGCAGAACGGGCATAAATAGTATCGAATCGCAGATATTCGATGAGGCGTTGAATACCCGTGAAGTTCTTCTTGATGGCGATATCCGATAAAAAGTGACCGCCATTTTTCGGAAACAACGCTGAACCAATATTGACGGGTACTAGTTTCACTCCTAACTCTTGCATAAGAGCAACGAAGTTGTGAAATACAGTCGGAAATTCGAGTGTTCCACTTTCCAAAATTTCATTGCACTGGGATTGATTGGGCTTCACGTTTTTGTTCAGTGTCCGAATATGTCCTCCTAACATAGGCTGGCTTTCAAACACTCTGACATGATGCCCTTGTTTGTCGAGCCAGTAAGCTGTGGCCATACCACTCGCTCCGCCCCCAATGACAGCAATCCTCATAGTTCACCTCTAAATTGATGAAATGAATAGTGCATGAAGGTCTGTTTATACCAATTTGAAAAATGATGGCGACAGATGGATTTACAGAAGCTCAATCCAAAATCCAAAATGGTATCAGTTGTTACCTAAAATCACATCGCCCGATAAGCGTTGATACAAAAGTGTTCCTGTCCAGATGGTTGGAGCAAAACCTGGATAGCCTGATGAGGCATTGCAGAAATAGAAATGGTTGAGTGAGGTTTCGTGATTCAACCGTCCCAGACCCATGTTGCGCGGTGTGAGAATAGAGCCGTAGGAATTCCCTTGAGGACACCAGCAGAAGCGTTCATTGGTGGTGGGGCTGCCTGTGATATGGAAGACCATATGCTTTCTAAAATTCGGCACATAGTGTTTTTCCACAACATCCAGGATGGAATCGAAGATTTCTTGCTTTTTCTGGTAGTAAGCTTGGCGATCGCTCTCTCGCAATTGCTTGAAGTAGTCGTAATTGGCAACGGTGAGAAATTCCACAATCTGGCAGTCTTCTGGACAATCCCTTTTCGCTTGGGTCAATAAAGTGGGTGTTGTAATCGCAAAACTGGGATTGGAAAAGTCATGGCGTTCATACATCTGAGCAAAGGCTTCATTTAGATCTTGATGCCCTGTATGGGAGACATTCCACTTACCAAATCCATAGTCGCGCAGGTCAATATCTTTGACGACGCAATAAGCCATGAAGTTGGATGCCGAATATTCATAGTTGAGTTTCCGGCGCAATTTTTTGGAGAACTTTTCCTCACCAATCATTTTCGCGGCTTTTTTAGGGTCAATGTTGCAAATCACGGTGTCACCTGTAAATTCATGAGTTTGATGGGTGGTGAGATCCATCGCCTCAACTCCGGTGACCGTTTTGTCGCTAACTATAAACTTCGTGACTTCATGGTTGAGCAACACTTTTCCCCCGTTTGATTCAATCACCTTGACGAGTGAATTAATCACATGCTCAAAATGCTGAGTTGGGTAAAATGCGCCTGCTTGGTAGCCACGAAATAATGCAACCCAGGCATAAAAAGAAAGTTGGTTAGGAGGCAGCAAAAAATCAAGCCATTGCAGAGCTAATAAGGTTTGGGCGGCTTGGGGTAGCTGAAATTTGTCAAATACATCCTGAAGTGTGCTGTTGAGATACTGGGCAGTACAGAACACCTCATTCGGATGTTGGAGTAGTTCAGTTGGCTTAACTGGAGGAGCGAGTATTTTCAAGCCTGCACCAGTTTTTTCCACTTCATTGATGAATTGGCGAATGCGTTCCGCGCTTCGCGGCAGCGCTTCGCTATCGCTATGTTCAGGAAATAATGCTGATAATCGTCGAATCAGTTCTTCTGGTTTTGAGGGAATATTCAAGGCATACCCCGGCATTCGCATGTGGTCAAAGCCATCTGGGTCATACCTCTCAAAGGTCACGTCTTGATCTAAGCCCAGTTTTTTGAGTACCCGATTCACCGTTTGCCCTTCACCGCAGTCCCAAACGTAGTGAAGTTGGGCATTAAACGTATATTTTTTAGCCATTGTAAACGTATGCCCAAACCCTCCTGGATGCTCATGGGCTTCGAGGATTTGCACAGACTTGCCAGAGTTTGCCATCAAAGCACCAAAGACTAATGCCGATAAACCACTGCCGACAATCAGATAATCCGGTTTCATAAAATGATTCCTCGGATGATTGAATGTAATTTTCCAAAAAACTATGGATGTCGGCTTCTATAATTGGTGGGAAATTTTTAATAGATGTCGAATAAACTCTTGGCCTTGGTAATCATTAGGATGCACCTTACCAGCAAAAACAAACTACTGATTACTTAACTGCAAAACTTTTGTAGAGCCGAGCTATCAAAGCAGCACATAACGCTGTTTCTACAGTTCAAAGGGCGATCGCACTCACGAATCCTATGGGTGATGATACTCAAATGAAAGCTTGTGTGCAGATATGCCGTTGTTGCGCTGATTTCTATCGGCAAATGGCAATGGCAACTGCCTAATTCATCAGACATATCAGACATTGAGCCTATAGTCCTGAATAAAACGGGAATATAAGCTTTTTCAGCTTATATTCCCGTTTTATCCAAACATAAGAAGGCTACAAATAAGCACAAATTAGTATATGTTTACTAATTCTAAAATTAGAACCAATACTTGGGATATGTTCTCTCGTGTGCCAGATTATTGAATACCACAGCACAAAGTACCAAAATTATCGAACCTTCTAAGGCTGGAGTTAAAAGAAATTGCCAGGATGCTTTTGTCATCATCACAACTAATGCAACTGCTCCCGAAGGAGGGTGTAATGTTGACGTAAGTTGCATCATTCCAATGGCTGTAGCTACAGCCATTCCCATTGCCCAAGGTTCTGAACCGAAAAGATGCAAAATGGTCAGGCTAACTAATGCCGCTACAAAATTACCGCCAATTACATTCCGGGGTTGAGCTAAAGGACTGTCAGGTATACCAAAGATTAATACGCTAGTAGCTCCAAAGGGAGCCATCAGCAAAGGAGAATTAGTTTTTATAGAAAGGTAAGCCGTTGCCGCTATTCCAATAAAACTACCACACCAACTCCAAAAGATGTGTCTGTGGTGGGGTCTATCTAAACAAAATGAACGTCTCGTTCCACGTATTTTAAAGCAGTAATTTTTCCATTTCTCCTGAACATTTTGATAATTCAATCTTGCTAGATAGGTTGAATAAATCCGTTTTTTGGGTAAATAACCTTTCATAATTTTCCAGAGCAACTACAACTAACAGTCCTCAACACACAAAAATTCCCTGTATTTACTGCCTTAGCTCGTCTTTGTCAGTAAATTAGATAAAAAATATCTAAATTCTGTCAATAGAGGGAATTTAAAATTAGATTTATTAGCTTAAATTCCTATGTGATGAACAAAAACGTTAAGGCATAAATCAGCATTTTTATCAATGAAAAACTCATATTTATTGATTTAAAAAGTTTGGCAGCCTAAAAATGTCATGAAATCATGACATATAAGTTCCAAAATATCTTTTAAATCTGTGCAAGGAAATACAAAAACTATATAAATAAGTAATCATACTCATAAAATTTAATTATATTTTTATATATTTGCAGGATAAATTGGTATAAGCATAGGCAAAGCGATCGCATTTTAGTTAGTTCACTAGAAAGTCAAGGCACTGAACAGAAATTGTGCCTAAGTTCAGTTAATCTATGAAAAATAGCTGCAAAGCTTGTTGAAAAAGGGATTTCTGCTTAGTTCCAATTTTTTTCCTTTACCCCCTTGACACTCCAGTTCACTGGAGGATTCAAGATGAAATCAGTCTTGAACACGACTTGATAATTGGAGCTTTGAAATGGAGAATGCCACAATTAAGCTGCGCGGGATGAGTTGCGCTTCCTGTGCCAAAAGTATTGAGGATGCTATCAGTTCTGTTCCTGGTGTAAATGAATGTAGTGTGAACTTTGGGGCAGAACAAGCAACAGTTGATTATGACCCCAGAAAAGCAGATTTACAAACCATAGTCGATGCAGTGGATGCCGCAGGTTATTCTGCCTATCCCCTCCAAGAACAAAATCTGCTGGCGGGAGAAGATGATGAAGAAAAAAGATATCGTCAGAAAGAATTTCGTGATTTGCGGCAGAAAGTTATAGTAGGGGGCATCATTGGCTCTGTGCTAGTAATTGGCTCACTACCAATGATGACAGGGTTACACCTGCCTTTAATTCCGACATGGTTGCATCATCCTTGGCTACAATTAGTCCTCACCACTCCTGTACAGTTCTGGTGTGGTTACTCCTTTTACGTCAATAGCTGGAAAGCTTTCAAGCGCCATGCTGCCACAATGGATACCTTAATAGCTTTGGGTACAAGTGCAGCCTATTTTTATTCCCTATTCGCCACTTTATTTCCTGGCTTTTTCATTGCTCAGGGATTGATGCCAGATGTGTATTACGAAACTGCGGCGATTGTGATTACCTTAATTTTGTTAGGGCGATTATTTGAAAATCGCGCCAAAGGCCAAACTTCAGAAGCTATCCGCAAGCTGATTGGTTTACAAGCGAAAACCGCACGGTTAATTCGGAATGGTAGAGAAATAGATGTGCCAATTGAAGAAGTACAAATTGACGATGTGGTGCTGGTGCGTCCTGGGGAGAAAATTCCTGTTGATGGCGAAGTAGTGGACGGGACATCCACAGTTGATGAAGCAATGGTAACTGGTGAAAGTGTAGCTGTGAAGAAGCAACCAGGGGATGAAGTTATCGGTGCAACCATCAACAAAACCGGGAGTTTTAAGTTTAGGGCAACAAGAGTTGGTAAGGATACTGTATTGGCGCAGATTGTCCAACTAGTGCAGCAAGCTCAAGGCTCAAAAGCCCCCATTCAAAGACTAGCAGACCAAGTTACTGGATGGTTTGTGCCGGCGGTAATTGCGATCGCTATCCTTACTTTTATCATTTGGTACAACATCATGGGCAATGTCACCTTGGCATTGATTACCACAGTTGGGGTATTAATTATCGCTTGTCCTTGTGCGTTGGGTTTGGCAACACCAACTTCTGTGATGGTGGGTACGGGTAAAGGAGCAGAAAACGGCATTTTAATTAAAGGAGCCGAAAGCTTAGAAATAGCGCATCAAATTCAAACAATTGTGTTAGACAAAACAGGCACAATTACCCAAGGTAAACCAACAGTTACAGATTTTATTACAGTTAACGGTACGGCTAATGGTAACGAAATTAAGCTAATACAACTAGCCGCCTCAGTAGAACGTAATTCTGAACACCCTTTGGCAGAAGCAGTTGTTCGATATGCCCAATCTCAAGAAGTAACCTTAGCAGATGTCAGAGATTTTGAAGCTGTAGCAGGTAGTGGTGTTCAAGGTATCGTTTCTAATCGTCTTGTGCAAATTGGTACACAACGCTGGATGGAAGAGTTGAGTATTGACACCCAAGCCTTGCAACAAGATAAAGAACGCTTAGAATACCTGGGTAAAACAGCCGTGTGGTTAGCAATTGACAGCGAAATCAAAGGAGTTATGGGGATTGCTGATGCTATTAAACCCACTTCTACCCAAGCTGTGAGAGCATTGCAAAAACTTGGTTTAGAAGTAGTCATGCTTACAGGTGATAACCGCCGCACTGCCGAAAGTATTGCCCGTGAAGTTGGTATTCAACGAGTCTTAGCAGAAGTGCGTCCTGACCAAAAGGCTGCGATGATTAAATCCTTGCAAACAGGTGAGCAGAGGAGCAGAGAGGCAGAGGAGCAGGGGAGAATAGTCTTTCTAAAATCCAAAATCCAAAATCCAGAATCTAAAATTGTAGCGATGGTTGGTGATGGGATTAATGATGCACCAGCCTTAGCGCAAGCTGATGTGGGAATTGCAATTGGGACTGGAACAGATGTAGCGATCGCCGCTAGTGACATCACCTTAATCTCTGGAGATTTGCAAGGCATAGTTACAGCGATTCAACTCAGCCGCGCCACAATTCGCAACATTCGCCAAAACTTATTCTTTGCTTTTATTTACAACGTTGCTGGTATTCCCATCGCCGCCGGAATTCTCTTCCCCTTCTTCGGTTGGTTACTGAACCCCATCATCGCTGGTGCAGCAATGGCTTTTAGTTCAGTTTCCGTAGTCACCAATGCACTGCGTTTGCGTAACTTCCAAGCTAAAGGGGTTAGAGGCTAGGGGCTAGTATTTTTACTCAGCGCTCAGCACTCAATACTAACAACACAGGAGATTTTTCAATGGTGAACAAAACAGTACTCATCGGTAGTATAACCAGTGTAGGAATTGTACTCGGAATTGCATCTGGTGAAGTAGCAGGACAAACATCCCACCAGACACACTCATCTGCAACAGTTCAAACCAATCAATTTCAACGTATTGACCAACCATTAGGGAACAAGATAGCCGTCACCCTTGGCGGTTTGGGATTAGTTGGTTTAGAACTTTGGTGGTTCTTGCTGAGTAAACCTAAGTCTCAGAAAGCAGTTGCAACAGGTGGGAATATTCAGGAACTCACTATCACCGTTGATGGGGGATATGATCCAAGTCGAATTGTAGTGCAAGCCGGGAAATTAGTACGACTGAAATTTGAACGCAAAGATCCCAGCAGTTGCTTAGAACAAGTAGTAATTCCAGACTTTCACATTGCCGCAGATTTACCACTTAATCAAGTAACAACTGTGGAATTTACACCCGAACAGGCCGGAACTTATCTCTTCAGTTGTGGGATGAATATGTTTCGCGGTGCGATCGCAGTTCAAGCCGCAGACACTAGTGAAAAAACCACTTCTAGTCAAATTTAGCTTCTCGTAAGCTTGAACTCGTTGTTTATACCCAGCCTTGAGCCACTGTTTCATTTGGTTAATTTCTGCTTGCTGCAATCAATAATGCTATCTAATTTTCTCGATTGTAGAGATGTTGTTGCAACGTCTCTACAGAATTTATAGAGTGCAGCTGCTCATAGAATTGGTATAAATATTTTCTGATTTCAACTGGTTACATCATAAGCAACCGTTTTACTTACCAAGTAGTTTGACAAATCAAAATGAAATCACAGGTTCCTCTTTGTTGCCGTTCGTTTTTGATTGTCGTTTGGGTTAGGAAAATTTTGCGATCGCATCTCCATACCTAAAGTGCATCCATATAATACTGTTTTTTCAACACCGACTAGTAGAAAAACGCTCATTATGAAGATATAATATTTTGGCATCTACCATTAGATATAAAAACTTATGAATATTTATTTTTTTATATTTGTTTTATAAAAATTAAGGAAAAAATTTTCTCCTACTTATTATGTCATTGATGTATGACAATACCGTAGAAATAACTAGAGCTAAAATATTTGGATAATACGAATAATCACCTTTGACTAATAATAAAAATTCTCTAGTAATTTATATATAACTTTTTGATGTTGGTTATACTTATAAATATTTCAGTAAAATTCAAAAATACTTGGATTAAAAAAATATTTTTATTTTAAATTGTATATAATTTTACTTATTGAAATACACAAAACTACAGTTATCCTTTTTTAGAAGTATCAAGCAATAATAAAGCAAGATAGTTGGGTTTTGAATCTGAAATTTGGCTAAACATAGTCTCCAGTAAGGTTAAACCTAGGGACATAGATCACGAAGAAAATTCTACAGTGTATAAAACATAGTGTAAGCATAAGCATACCATTCGTAGAAATGTAACTAATACTACGTGTTACTTACACCATCACAAAAGATGAGCTTTTAAACTCCGCATAACTTTTTTATAAGTTATGCAGACATCAAGATGCATCTTAAACATCAGGTGCAGTTTTTTGCAAATAGTTTTTATGTCTAAAAGACTGACAAGGTACTACTAATAATTCAAGTACCTAGTTTTTGAATGCATAGATTAATGGCTGCAAATATTGCCATCTAAAGTGCCAACCATAGCATTAGCCACTTCAACAATTCTGTTGATTTAGTACTTCATACAATTGCAGAGGTGTTTTATGGAAAATTTCATTTTTCCCGATTTATACTGCCCATTTACATACCAAATAAATAAGTATGTTAATGTTATAGAGAATTATTCTTTGGAATGGTTACAACGCTTCGATTTACTAGCAAATGAACTAGCTTATCAGCGTTTATCTAAGTCAAAGTTTTTTTTATTAACAGCAGGTACTTACCCTTATTGTGAACTAGAAGATCTGAACATTATCAATGACTGGAACACATGGCTATTTATTTGGGATGACCAATGCGATATGTCAGAACTAGGAAAACAACCAAAAGTTCTCAATTTGTATCATCAAAGATTTCTAGAAGTACTGAATGGATCTGAACTAACTAGGCAAGATATGGCTTTGAGTTATGCTTTGAGTGATTTAAGAAAGCGAATTCTGCAAAGGGGAAGCGCAAAATGGTTTGATTACTTTGTTCGTTGCTGTCAAGATTACTTTCAAGGATGTGTCTTTCAAGCTGAATATCGCGCTCAGGGAATTGTGCCTAGTATTAATACATATATCATGATCCGCAACTTATGTTCAGCAGTAGAAACTTGTCTGGCTTTAATTGAAGTTGGATATCAAATGAAGGTACTTGATTCTTTAAGAAATCATCACATATTGCAACAACTAAATGTCACGGCAAACAATATTATTTCTTGGTGTAATGACATCTTTTCTGCACCCAGGGAAATCAAAAGTGGTGATGTGCATAATTTAGTATTTATACTACATCATCAACGGCAAATTAGTTTAGGAGAAGCTGTCAAATTGGCGGCAGAAATGCATGATCAAAAGGTAAAAGAATTGCTTCTTTTAGAAGCATCCATACCATCATTTGGAGAAAAAATAGATAATGAAGTTGCAAAATACATATCAGGATTACATTCCTGGATACGTGGTAATCTCAATTGGTATTTTCAGTCTGGTCGTTATCAGAATCAAGGAACGCTTGAACTTGCTAATTTTTAAGTTCTGCTAATACTTCTGTAAATAAGTAATCAATAATTATTCTTCTTTGTGAAGGACATAGCCCAATACAGTTCAGATAAGTTTTTTTGTCTTTTACTGTTCCCTATTCCCTGTTCCCTTGTTTCTACAGGGAAAATTTCTTAACTGAACCGTATTGGGACATAGCCAGCTGTAATTACTTGCAAATACTAAGATGCCATTACCGAATCCTCTTCCGACTTCCGCTTTTATTCAAAACCTGCAATGGGTAGTTGATCCTGTGCGATACATGAAAGATGCAGCCAAACAATATCCTGATATTTTTACTGCTAATATAGTTGGCTTTGGTCGTCCTGTAGTATTTGTCAACCATCCCAAGGCAATCCAAGAACTTTTAACCAACGATCGCAAAAAGTTTGCAGCTCTCGGTGCAGCGAACAAACTGTTTCGACCCTTAATTGGCAATACTTCGACAATTATGTTGGATGGCGATCGCCACAAACAACGGCGACAACTCCTCATGCCTCCCTTTCACGGAGAGCGGATGTGGGCTTATGGTGAGCTGATTGGCAACCTCACCACAAATGTCTTGAGTCAGTTCCCCCTCAACCAGACTTTTACTGCTCAAACTGCCATGAAAGATATTTCACTACAAGTCATCTTACAGGCTGTGTTTGGCTTGTATGAGGGAGAAAGATGTCAAAAATTAAAGCATCTACTGCCTAGATATCTATCAAATATCTTTCATTCACCACTCACTTCTACTTTTCTCCTTTTTCCCTTTTTACAAAAGGATTTAGGAGCTTGGAGTCCTTGGGGGAAATTTCTGCGCGATCGCCAAGAAATTGATCAATTGCTCTACACTGAAATTGCTGAACGCCGTTCTCAACTAGACCAAAACCGCAACGACATTCTCTCGTTGCTGATGTCAGCTAAAGATGAAGCAGGAAATTCGCTGACGGATTTAGAATTGCGCGATGAGTTAATGACCGTGATGATTGCTGGATATGAAACTACAGCAACTACTATGGCTTGGGCATTGTATTGGATTCACCACAATCCTGGAGTTCGTGAAAAACTACTTCAAGAACTCAATACTCTCGGTGATTCTCCAGATCCAATGAGCATTTTCCGATTACCTTACCTGAGCGCTGTATGTAACGAAACCTTGCGGATGAGTTCAGTTCCAATCTTCACATTACCAAGAGTCGTCCAAGAACCAGCTGAATTAATGGGGCATCCTTTAGAGCCAGGTACGGTAATACTTGGAGCTACTTATATCCTCCATCATCGAGAGGATTTATATCCAGAACCTCATAAGTTTAAGCCAGAGCGCTTTCTAGAACGCCAATTTTCTACCTATGAATTTATACCGTTTGGTGGTGGCGCTCGTGGTTGTATTGGTAGAGCTTTAGCTTCGTTAGAAATCAAGCTAGTGTTAGCTACAATCTTAACCAACTATGAACTTGCACTAACTGACACCCGACCAGAACGGCCTATGCGCAAAGGTACTACCCTTGCACCAGCCAATGGAGTCAAGATGATGATTAAAGGGCGAAGTGTGCGCCAAAAGTCGCTGATTCCGATGGCAGCTACACCAGCCATTTAATCGCCACATCTCACTGCTGGATTGGGATCTCAATCACAAACTCAGTTCCTTCTCCGGGAGTAGAAGCACAGGTTAACTGACCCTTATGTTTATCTACAACCACCTGATAACTAATAGATAACCCCAACCCTGTACCACTACCCACGGCTTTAGTAGTAAAAAATGGGTCAAAGATTTTCTGTCTAACTGCTTCTGTCATTCCAGAACCATTATCGGCAATGCAAATACGCAGAGTATTTGATCCGATGAGTTCAGTAGAAATGCGAATCTGTGGTTGAGTCAATTGTTCAGAGTTGTCATCTAAAGCATCGATCGCATTGCTCAAAATATTCATAAATACCTGATTCAGTTGACCAGCATAACAACAAACGTCAGGTATTTGTGCATATTCTTTGATAACTTCAATTTCTGGAGAATCGCTTTTTTCCTTCAGTCTGTGGTGCAAAATCATCAAGGTGTTGTCTATGCCTTCATGGATATCAACAGCTTTCATTTCTGATTCATCCAAGCGGGAGAAGTTACGTAAACCCAAAACTATATTGCGAATCCGAGAACTGCCAACCTTCATTGAATCAAGAATCTTCGGCAAATCTTGAGCTAAGAACTCTACATCAATTTCTGCTGCTTTTTCCTCGACTAAATCTGAGGGATTAGTGCATTCTTGCTGATAAATCGCTAGTAAATCTAGTAAATCTTTGACATATTCACTAGCATGATCAATGTTGCCATGAATAAAATTAATCGGGTTATTAATTTCATGGGCAATTCCTGCTACCATTTGACCCAAAGAAGACATTTTTTCGCTTTGCACTAATTGGGTTTGGGTGCGTTGTAGTTCTTGTAGAGCTTGTTGTAGATTTTGTGTTCTCGCTTCTACTTTTGCTTCTAAGCTATGGCTGTATTCTTCCAAGCTTTGATTTGCTTGTGCCAAATTGTTGTAAAGCATAGCATTCTCTAGGGAAATTGCTGCTTGAGTAGTGAGGAGTTTGAGGATTTCGACGCGATCGCGTGTAAAAGCACCTGTAGTTAAATTATTTTCCAGGTAAAGTATCCCTAGTAATTTACCTTGATTGATTATTGGAATACACAAGAGGCTTTTTGGTTGTTCACGGATAATATAGCGATCGCCTGTTAAGAAATCAACAGTCTTAGCATCATCAACTACAAACACTTCTCCAGTGCGCTTCACATATTTCAGTAACGTCATCGGCACATCGTTGCTAGATTCCAAATTAATGGATGGGAATTGGGTAGAGATAGACGCAGAATTTGAACTGGAACTAACAGCAGTGACGCGTAATTCCAAGTTACCATCCTCACTCAAAATCAAAGCAGATTTAGAAGCTCCGGCATTTTCCATCACAACTTGCATTAATGTAGAAAGCAGTTGCTCCAACTCAATTTCGCCAGAGAGTGCTTGCGAGGCTTTGATCACAACCGCTAAATCTAGGGAGTCAGAAATGCTAGTTTTTGAACCCACGAGTGTTGGGTAACTACTTTGTTCTGCTAGAGATTGATAAGTAGAAACAGTGATTTTTTCAGCTAATTGGATGCTAAGTTTTTCTTGCTGAAGTATGGGCATGAGTAATTGCGGATAGCGTGTTGCTAAATCATCAACTTTGGCTTTTGCTCCCCAGCGAACATAGCAATAATAAGCATCAGTGAGATAAGTTTGGGCAATTTTCTCTTTGCCCCATTCCAGAAAGAATTTAGCTGCCAGTTCATTAGCTAAAGCTTCTTCATTAATGTATTCGTTTTCTTTAGCAAGAGAAATGGCGCGATCGTAATATTCTATTGCTTCAAGATATTGATTTGTAACGCGATATTTTTCAGCTTCTACCAAATAAAATTTGTGTAGATAATTCATTGGCGCATGAGCCACCCATTTCTGAAACTTTTCTTGATTAGCTTGTATCTTGTCGAGAATGTGTGTTTGTTCAAAATCAGGCGTGTCACGATAAATTGCTAATCTTGCCAGAGAATCATAAAAATGAAATACAGGAACGTGCAGTTGTCCTGTAACACTTTCTAAATATTGTTCTGCCAAGGTGGCATTTTCCACCGCTTGAGAAAAATCTTGAAATAGATAGCATAGATATAGTTTGTTCAAAAATAAAGCACAAAGACAACTTCCATCCTTACTGATTAGGTGAAACGGCAACATTTTCTCTTCATCGTAGGCTTCGCCGTTTAAATGACAAGGATTTTTCTCCGTACCTAGCAAGTTTAAGACACTTTGGTGATAGATAGCGTTCCAGTTCAACACTCTCTCTTGTTTGATTTGGGCAATGGCATCATTGTAGGTTGCCATCTCCTGTGCTAACAAAGTTAGTTCTTTACCTATGAAATATGAAAACGAAGAATAATTGTAAAGTGAATAAGCAGCGTACTCTAAATCTCCTGTTTCCAGTGCCACTGTATGAGCTTCTAGTTGAGGTGTTAATGTTTCTCTAGCGTGTTCCTTCCAATGCCGAATAACTGCATTAAAAGAAATTATAATTTTAGCTTCGACTGGTTTGGCATTGAACTTATCTAAAATCAGCAAAGCTAGTTTGCCAAATTGGTAACCAGATTCAATATCTTCCACTACACAACATAGAATAACTCCGTAATTCAGGTAGGCGAATGAAGATAAGGCAGTATTACCATGCTGAACTGATAACTGAATTTGCTTCAAAATAAACAAAAGGAAAAGAGTCGGTACACTTTGATAAGCAGGAGAAATAGTACTGGAGATAATACGCATGATGGCAAGTGGTTGCTCTGCCGCCATTTCTGGTAGGTTAATTAAATCTTCAATAGATTTCTCACTTAAATCTGACGTTATTTCTGCCATTGCCATCTGAACATCAGACTGACTTGGACTCTCAGGAAATTCTACTCCTAACAACTTCAAAAAAGGTAGGGCAATGTTGAGAGCTTCTAATGCTTTATCTTGTGTACCGTAAGCTTGAATTTTAACTTCATAAACTTTGACTTTTTCTAGTAATGTTTTAGCTTGTGCCAACACAACATCAATTAATTGCTCCATTTGCTCAAATTCACCAGCTAGGTATGCTGCTTCTGCTGCTGTTTCATACAAAGCTAAAGTGAGTTCATATTGTGTTTTCCAGCTACCAAATGAAAGGAGGTGAATGCCAGTTGTTAAATACTTAATCGCTGCGCCAAAAGCTGTTGATGCTAAAGCTTTGCGTCCAGCGAGGAAATTCATTTGGGCTATTTCATCACGCTTTGTCTGGTGAGTAATGAGTTCTAATGCGGTATTGAATTGATTGACAATCTGAAAAATCTTTGATTCCCTTTCTACTACTGGGATATTATCAAACAGTAACAGGGCAATTTTTAAATGAATTTGCTTTCTTTGAGTTTCGGAAATTAAAGAATAAGCAGCTTGTTGAACTCTGTCATGGATGAATTTGTATTTAGGAACTTGAACACTACTATTGAAAAATTCCTGAGAATTTGAACTTTGCGAAATTCCTGCTAGATTATTCACATTTTGAAATAACTTATAAAGCTCAGTCTGAGGTAAAATTATTCCTTCATGTAAAGCTATCCATAAGTCAGATGCTGTATCTACTACAGATTTTTCATGGACGATCGCCAAAGTTTTTAAATCAAATTCATTCCCAATACAAGCAGCTAGTTTCAATACGTCTTGCGTAACTATTGGCAACTTTTCTATTTGTCGGGCAATGAACTCTACAACATCATCTGTCAAAGCTAATGCCTGTATGGCTGCCAAATCATACTGCCAATAGCCGACATCAAAGTTAAATTTAATGATGCCATCCTGATGTAAAGACTTCAAAAATTGAGTTGCAAAAAAGGGATTACCTTTTGTTTTGGCAAACACCATTTGGCTGAGAGGAATAGCCATCTCGGTACGGCAACCAAGGGTATCAGTAATCAAAAAATTCAAATTACTTTGATTTAGAGGTGTGAGTGTAATTTGATGAATATTTACTCCTGCTTTTTCAATTTGCTGTAATGTTAAACAAAGTGGGTGTGCTTGGTAAACTTCGTTGTCACGATATGCACCAATGAGTAAAAAACTTGCTTCAGTTTGAGTAACTCTTGGCTCTTCATCAACTTCCCAAGGCTCTCCATCAAATATCGGAGTCCAGATGTTCTCTTGGGTTTCAGGAGAAACTAAGGCAGAATTTTTATTGATGGCATTAGTTGGACTCATCAATAGTTGAATAAACTTCAAAGAAGCTGAGTCTGCCCATTGCAAGTCATCCAGAAAAATCACTAGCGGATTTTCTTTAGTGCTAAATACCTGAATGAATCGTTGAAAGAGTAAGTTAAATCGATTTTGAGCAGCGCTACCAGAAAGGACAGGAATTTCTGGCTGTTTGCCAATAATCTGTTCCAAAGTAGGAATTACATCGATAATTACCTGCGCTTGTTCACCCAAGACCGCGAGGATTTTGTCTTTCCACTGTCGAATTTGAGCATCAGTTTCTACCAGAATTTGCCCTATCAAATCTTGAAAAGCTTGTACTAATGCTGATAAGGGAATGTCACGTTGGAATTGATCAAATTTACCTTTAATAAAATAACTATGCTGTCTGGCAATTGGTTTATGCACTTCGTTCACGACGGCGGTTTTACCAATTCCAGAAAACCCAGCGACTAGGATCATTTCTCTTGTACCTTTGGCTACTCGCTCAAAGGCTGCTAGTAAAGTCGCAACTTCTTGTTCACGACCATAGAGTTTTTCGGGAATCAGAAAACGGTCGGAAACGTCTTTAGTTGCTAACTCGAAGGTAGCAATCTTATCAGTTGCTTGCCATTGGTTGTAGCAAACTTCTAAGTCGTACTTCAGTCCGTAAGCACTTTGATAGCGGTCTTCGGCATTTTTGGCCATCAATTTGCTCACAATTGCCGATAATATTGGCGGATGATGAGGATTAATTTGGTCTACAGTTGGTGGTTGTTTAGCAATGTGAGCATGAACCAATTCCATCGGTTCACTATTTGTGAAGGGTAATTGTCCGGTGAGGAGTTCAAAAAAGGTAACACCTAAAGAATAGAAATCGCTGCGGTAATCAATACCACGGTTCATTCTGCCTGTTTGTTCCGGAGATATGTAAGCTAGTGTTCCTTCTAAGACGTTGGGATTTGTCAGGTATTGAATTTCTCTGGGTAGGAGAGTAGCAATACTGAAGTCGATAATTTTGATTTCTAGAGTGCTGGGGTTAATTAAGATGTTGGCAGGTTTGATATCTTTATGAATAATGCGACTGCGATGTAATCCTTCCAAAGTAGATGCGATCGCTATAGCAATATGGAAAAATTCTTTTAGTGTTACCCCAGTTTCTTGTAAAACTTTGTTACGCCGTCCCCAATCTTTGAGCGATATTCCGCCAAAGTCCTCCATGATTAAGGCATAGCCATTGCGATAGTTTTCTAAGCACAGAGGTTGAACTATTCCTGGTATATTAAGGCTTTTGGTAATTGTATACTGATTACGGAATTGAGCAACTTCGCCAAAAGTAGGATACTCATTTCTGATCAGTTTAATGACTACAGGTTTTTGGTCTTGTTCTCTAATCCCTCTATAAACTAAGGTTTTGCTACCACAATAAATTTGCTCTAAAATTTTATATCCAGCAAGAGAAAATACTTTATCAGATAAAACTAACATTACAGCAAAGTCACAATATTTTTACTGTCCTTAGTATTCCCTGCTACTCAGTTTATTTAACGTCGAGAGAAAATTTTTAGCTAATTCGGTTGATGTCCTAATCTTTCAATCAGTTTATTGTTTCATATAGCGGAGTCATTTCTTTATGTAGAGCGTTAAATTAACGCTCTACCGTAATTTATGAATTTAGCAAAGTTTGAATAATACCAATCAGCGAACCCAAAAGAAGCACCATTCCACTAATAGCACCGATGCCAAAGCCAATCATCCGTTTTTCGGCCGCCTGATAATATCCCCAAGCATAAACAATTCGACCTATAAGCCAAATAGCACCAATAATTGCTCCCCACAATGGGTTGACGTAGAAAGAGAATAACCATAAACCAGGTAGAAATAAAATTACTTGTTCTAAGGTATTCTGCTGAACGCGCAGCACTCGTTCAAAGTTGGCATCTCCTGTCATTTGGGGAGGTGCTACTTTATATTTGGCTCTAGCTCGACCAACATTAATTGTGATTACCAAGTACAGTAATAGTGTCAAAGCAGTAATGAGACTAGTCCAGGGCGACATATCAAAATCCTCGTTTACCAACAAAGTATAATTCTTTAGTCTCATCAATGCGTAAACACCTAAAAAAGAAATATATTTTCATAAAATTTGAGCGCTTACTTCAGTGATTAGGATATTATTAAAATTTAAGTAGATTTATATATATGCTGTAAAAATTACAGCTTAGATTTATTATCACAAAATCAGTTTTATGACTAACAAAATTACCGAAAAGCTTCAGCAAACTTCTCATGGTTTGCTCATGATGAGTGAATCTGATTATCCTTTTGAAGTTGTTTTCTGGCCTGGTCAAGCTCAAGAAAATGTGACTAATGAAAAACTTCTCCAGTTAACAAATCATCCACCAGAAACCCCAATTGAAACAGGAGAATTAGACTATTTCTTTCGTAACTGTGCTGAAGAAAAAGAATGGCAAGATGAAATTCAAAAACAAGATGTACAAAAATTTCAAGCGCTGGTCAAAACACTCAAGGATAATCTCACAGATATCAAAGTTTATCGTTTAGGCACGATAGATATTGATGTCTATATTATTGGGAAAACTTCATCCGGTGATTTAGCTGGAATTTCTACAAAAGTTGTAGAAACCTAATGCAATATCTCAGTCATTTATATTTGGTCAATGCTGATAGCATTCCCGGAGCAAAACCCTTCTTACAACTTCTCGCACTCGTAAAAATCCAGCTTTATCAAGGCTAGTGGTAAGAATTTTAAATCCATACCTAAACTTAGCTAGGCTCCAGAATTGAACCCATAAATAAAAGACTACCTGTTTGATTATCTCGGATGGCACAAAAGAAGGGACGGTCAACAATCATTCGGAATGGTTCTGGCTTTTGTCTCAAAGATGTTGCTACTATCCCTACCGATGTAGCCGCAGCTGCTTCTGTGCCTTCTTCATTAACTTCCACAAAAGTTTTGTGCTTTACCTGACTAATAGCCAAATTTTTCCCAATACCAGAAAAGTTAGCTTGCTTGCTAAAAGCTTCTTGCATACCTAACGCTTTCAGCGCATCGTTGAGTGTCACTTCGTAGTCAGTTTTAAACCGGGGTAGGCGAATTAAACCTTCTTGGCTATGGAATTGTTTGAGCCATTTTTCCCAGTTCTCAGCATTTAAGTTTTGATAAAAGGTTTTGAGATTAGAGTTTTGTTTCGGTAGAAAGATGTAAAAGCTGATTTTGCCATTTTTACCGTAAGGTAAACTTACTGCTTGGAATTGCTCGTTTTCATAATATTTATACTCGCCTTCTTGCGACATCATTGGGTGTTGTTTTTGCTGACCAGATGCCATGTAAAAAGGATATTCAGCGGTTTGATTTTTATCAAACTTTTCACTCCATTGCCCTTTAAAGTATATGGCATTAATCAAAAACAACACTTGATTCGCTTCGATTTTATCAACTATTTTGTTGATTTTGCCGCGTGTATTATCGTTAACCCAGCTATTGATTGTACTTAAAGCAGATGTATCTTGAAAGTCTAAATTAGCTACCTTAGCTTTGTAGAATTCTTGGTTTCTTTGCAAGAAATCTGGGCGCAAACTGACATCTTTATTTACCCAAAGTGAGTTAGCAATATTTAACTGCACATTAGCGTCGGGATTTTCTAATAGACGTTTCAAGGTTGCATAACTAGAGTTAATGTCTGCCAGACTCATGCCTTGTAACTCTAATGTTTTAGCCATTGCCTGTTGGGTAGAACCACTAGCACCGTTGTAGGTCATAGCTAAGGCGATCGCTAAACTAGAAGGTGAGATAAAAATGTTTTTCTCGCTACTTTCTTCTTTGAGGATTTCTGAAAACAGCTTGAAGCCAAATTTATTATTGGCATTTATCAGTTTAGTATCAGGATTTACTGTTTTTTTTTGCAATGGTAACTCTGGTTGAGGCATTTTAGTGTCGGCAAGGGCATCACTATTACTATTAACTTGAGAACAACCTAATACACTAAACAAAACGACACTAGCGGCTGCTAGTACGTAACGCCTTCCTAAGCTTACAGCGTAACGTCTTTGCAGAAAATTTTCTTTCATACCGCTAAACTTTTGCCGAGTCATTCTTCTACCTCACTTACCAAAATTAATCAAGATTGATGCTAAAAATGCGTTAATGATTAACTATTGCATTAGCAGGGGCATCAAAGCTTGACGGTTACAGTTTTGGTAACGGCAATAAACAGGCAATAGGGAATAGGGAACAGGCAACAGGGGTAAAATTTTTGTCCGAATAATTTGGACACAGAGCAATTTAATTAGTTTTTCACAATGAATATTTCTGTTCCTTTGTCAATATTTAGACTTCATACTTCAATTTACAGTCCACCAAGCCAAAGCATAAGGTTGAGTTGCAGCGTTTACTTGTTGGCGAAATTGGACACGGATTTTGTAATTGCCATTAGCAGGAACGGGGCAGAAAATATGTTCGATACTATCAATTGGACTGATGGAAGAACAAACAGCACTAGCTTCAGAATTTTTGGCATCAGCTTTTACTAAGTAGAGGTCGAGGTTATTTAATCCCTTATCGCTAAAAGTTTCGCCGACATCATACAGCTGGTTTTGATTGCGATCGCTCAACTCGACCAATCTATCCCAACTGAGGGTGATAGAAACAAAACTCCCCTGCTTTAAAGGTTTTGTTAATTGATAATCAACAGCAGTCCCCGCAGTGACTTCTCGATAATCCCAACCAATGGCTGGGACAGCCTTTGCTGGTTGCCATTGACCAGCGCTAAATTGTTGATAAGCGCGAAACGCATTTAAATGACCTGTACCCATTTGAGCATTTAAGGGAATTTTCGGGTCTTTATAAGCGTCTGAATCTAACCAATCTTGATTTTGTTTATCGATGAGTGTGCGCGTCATCCCCAAGCGCAAGCCATCACCACTATCTTGAATTTTATCGGCTGAATTTAGTAAAACCGCTTTCATCACTTGATGACGACGGCTATCAACACTCCAATTAGGTTTTTTGGCTCGTAATTGGCGATCACCAAATTCCTGTAACAAAGCTACCGTCGCCGTCACATGAGGTGCAGCAAAACTTGTACCTGTAGCTTTATTAATTTTGCCGTCAGGATTCAACAAAGGTATATTACTACCAGGTGCAACTATGCTGATAGAGCGACGACCATCAATATTAAATTCTCTTCCAGCTAACCTGCCACTGACTCCCTGATTCAAACCTGCAAGGTTAGAAACGTCTACTTTATTAAAAATCCCGCCGCGACGGGATGAAAAAGCCACGTTAACTCCATTAAAATTATCAGTAGGAATCGGAATACCACCTTTACCTTGATTGCCTGCGATCGCATACAAAACATCGTGAACACGACTCGACCAGTCAACACACAATGTTAATAAAGCATTCCCATCTAGAACAGCATCTGGTCGCGGATCACGATTAAGCGGTTCACCAAAGCTAAAATTAATCGCGCGGATATCACCGCTGTTTTGTAACGCAATGTGTTGCGCTGACAAGCACTCTTCTGGCTGACCCATATTTTTGGTAGAACCTACCGCAGAAGAATACAGTCTTGCTCCCGGCGCTATTCCTGGTAGACCTTTGTCTGTACTCACCATCACACCAGCGACGTTGTAAGCGTGGGGGTCAACGCCTGTATTTGATTTCGCTGGGCCATTGCGTAAGAAAACTGCTGCTAAAGATATGGTGCGATTTTTCGAGACTGCTTTATCCCAACCAAACATTCCCGGACGACCGATTTCTACTTGGCCAATGGCTATCTTCCGACCAATTAAATTGTAAGGAGGCTGATGTAGTTTTAAAGCATCAATACCATTTGTTCCTATGGAAGTTTGTAATCCTGTAGCCAGTACCGGCACACTCAAACAAGAAGCACTCAAACTCCAAATTATCCAGTTTAGTTTTTTGTTCATAGATTAGTAGTCAATAGTCAATAGTCCACAGTTTTACTTTTTTCTGCCGCTTGCCTCCAAAAGCAACATTAAATTAATTAGGATCACTCAATATTTTGTTACAGTATTTTGTTACAATGCTTACAGACGAGGACGCTTAAAAACCCACTAGCCATGACCCAAAACCGATCTGAAAAGCCCATTGTGATTGCTCCATCTATCCTATCAGCCGATTTTAGTCGTCTGGGTGATGAAATTCGCGCGGTAGACGCAGCTGGAGCGGATTGGATTCATGTTGATGTAATGGACGGTCGCTTTGTACCTAATATTACGATAGGCCCTCTGGTTGTGGAGGCGATTCGTCCAGTTACTACAAAACCTCTGGATGTCCACTTGATGATTGTGGAACCAGAAAAGTATGTAGAAGACTTTGCTAAAGCAGGTGCAGATATTATCTCTGTACATGCTGAACATAATGCTTCACCACACCTGCACCGCACTCTTGGTCAAATTAAAGAACTCGGTAAACAAGCAGGGGTAGTACTCAATCCTTCCACACCACTAGAATTCATTGAGTACGTGTTGGAACTTTGCGATTTAGTATTAATCATGAGCGTTAACCCCGGCTTCGGTGGTCAAAGCTTCATTCCTGGTGTATTACCTAAAATTAGAAAGCTGCGTCAGATGTGCGATGAGCGCGGACTTGACCCCTGGATTGAAGTAGATGGTGGACTAAAAGCAAACAACACTTGGCAGGTTTTAGAAGCTGGTGCTAATGCAATTGTTGCCGGTTCAGCTGTATTTAACGCCAAAGATTATGCTGAAGCAATCACAAATATTCGCAACAGCAAGCGTCCTACACCAGAACTAGCAAAAGTTTAATTGAGTAAAGTTTTCCGTTAATCAAAGTAGGGTAGACAATTATTTTTATTGGTCTACCCTACTTTTTTGTTTGGCTGAAATTGAAAAGAAAATATAGCTATCTTACTTACTTCTTGCCCAATTTGTAGTTCTCCAAATGACGAAAAATAGAGCAGATGTCACTAAGGCTCCCAGATTCCATTTAACCGAATTTTTCAGTAAATTCAACCGCTGCGTAGATTGATTAGCTTTAGCTTGAAGTTTGATTTTCTCTTTAGCTTGAGAAACTTCTGATAAGACTTTTTCTTTCAATTCTTTAGGATTATTTGCATCTATTGAACGACCTTGACTTTTGAGAAAACTTTCTATTTGTTCTGGTTTAGCTTGGCTCAGTCGTTGCTCAACTTGTTCCGCTTGCGTGAGTTGTTGCTGAGATAAATTATTAATCTGAGTATAACTTTGTTTACTCAGTCTCACAGTGTTACTTACACCAACGGGGACAAGTAATATAAAGATTATCGCTAACAATAAGCTTAGCCAAGATAAAAATCTTAAAGTTAAAAATTCCCACTTATTTCGTGCTTGTAGCTCACCATAAAATACTAACGCCAAACCAATTAAAGTAACGGGTATTCTTTCAACTATTGCACCAAAAGTTTGAAATTCCCAAACGGGATTCATAAAGCTAGGTGGAACAAAGGTTTCAACTATATCGAATAAAGCAAGCAACAATAGCCCATAACCAAGGACTCGCAAAATAGTCATTGAGCCTACTTGGCTGAAAGCAAATTCCTGCAACTCTTGAACTACAGGAATAAATTTATCAGTGTTTGATTTTGTCATGTTTTTAGCAAATGTTACAAAGGTAAGTTCAGCCTAAAGCCACAAAAAAATTAGAAGATTTTTGGGAGTTTTATTACTTATTGGTTAATACTAAATAATAAAATTTATACAATTTACTCATGAATCATTACATAATATCATTTCTTTGATTCTGTACACTTTGGCAAAAATAGTTTTTATGAAATTCACTAATGTCAGCTTTACTTCTGTATTCTTCGAGTTTGGGCTTTTTACCAATTTGTTTTTGTAACAGATTCACAAAAACTAACATGACACAGCCTAAAGTTGCAGCTAACAAAAGAATACGTAGTTTACTCCAAATTATCATTGGGTTTTAGACCTTGTAAGACTTTTTTTCGCTTCCTCTTGATTGAGTAAGAACCAATAAAATAAACCAAAAATCATGACTGTCATCATCCCAAATATTAAAGAACCATCTCCGACGTGCCAAAACTTAAATGCTTGTTGGTTTTGATTAGCCGCGATAACAGCTAAAATTGCAACTCGTACTGCATTAACAATAAAAGCGATAATTACAGCCACAATAGGAACTAAGATTCTTTTTTGAGGGGCAGGAGGAAACATCAATAAACCAATTACAGATAATCCTAAAAGATGGCATATCCATTCTATACCTGCACAGTTTTCTGCAACTTTAATACCACCAGTTGGTAAATTTATATAGACATCTTGGAGATGTACTTCAAACCCCGTATACCAAAGTATTAAGGTGGAAAATTTGGCAGTTAAAACAGATAATGGGGTAATATCTAGCAAACTAAAAATTAAGACTTTAGGTACGCCAGCAAAAAAAATAATAACTAGTTCTTGCCAATATTGCTTTAATCCCTTCAATCCAGAAGCCAGTAAACTCAGTCCAAGAGCAGCAATAAGTGGTGATATGTGAGTATAGACTGCAAATAATTTTCCTTGAGGAAAGTGAGTACTATACCAAAGTACGATCGCTATTAAAACTGTACCTAAAACGCTCGAAATAACATCACTTTCTAATTTCAGTTTATGTTTTTTATCACCTAATAATGAAGCTACAGCAAATAAAGCTAAAACAGTCATTCCTAGATGTGAATCATCGTTAGCCTTCCAAATTACGGTTAAAAGTATTGCAACCAATCCTCCGCCTATCCCTAATAACCAAAATTGGGGATTTTTTAGTGGTTGATTCAAAATGTCTGTCGCTTTCATGTGCTTCACGATTAAACAGCTAAAATCAAAGTTTAGATAACAATTTTTTCTAATCCTTCGCAAGCGTAGACTGATTCTGCAAAATACTTTTCTCAAAGTAGCATTGCTGACTTATGCTAGTTAAATCTAGAGGTGATAAATAGTTAAATTGTTATTAACTTGCGAATAATAAAAATTTTTAAGTAATCTTTCCCAAAGCATTTAGTAACTAAGATTACCTTTTAAGTAAATATAATCAACCATTTTTATGAATTTTTATTAAATCTTTAATTTAAAAAATTTCTGACACTTATTTCATAATCAGCTATAAATGCTGTAATATAAAGCTTTTTTCCTAAAAATGACTTTAGTCTTTTCATGAAAATTATGTAAATTTATTTTCAAATCACAGTAATTAAAGTATTGTTTTATACTTATTGATCTTGTCAAGAATTTGTGTATGATTCATACTAATCTCTAAAGCACATCTAACCTTCAGAAGATTTGTTGCTTTTAAATTTAGTTTGTTGATATGGCAGGCAATAGGGAACAGGCAACGGGGAATAGGCTTTAAAGTCGCTCAGTGTCCACGTTTGATCATTAGTCTTTATCATTATCTATGCTTCGACTGCTATAGCTTCCTGACGTTGTAAGTTATATATTTGCCAAAATCTGGCAACTAGCATTTTGAATATTTAAATGTTTCCTAGCTTTTGTTTTTGTGTAAGATATTTACAAAATATTAATTAGTAATTTAGAAAAAATTACTAAAACCTAGTTGTGTTTAGAATTTAAGTAATCAATTTTAGAATTATGAGCATTATTAAAAATTATGAGCGCGGAATTTGTAAATAAGATTCCCGTGATGCCTCTGGTACTACTGTGGCTGGCTTATGCCTTACTGGGATGGTATCTGGCTGTGCATCACATTATTTGGTTAGTAGGGGCTTTTATTGCTGCTGTAGCTATTGCTGTTGTTCGCAGGAGTAATGCTTGGCTGGAAGAGTTAACAGCATTTGGTTCTAAAATTTTAATTGTTATTTTATGTTTAGGTACATCAATTGCTTTAGTTGCAACTTGGTCGCTATTGTTTAGCTTGTTTCTTATACCAATAGCAACTACATTTTTAGCTGATTTAGAAATGCGTTTTGCGGGCTTGAACAAACGAGATTCATTTCGGATGTTAACCTTCCTGGCAGGATCTGGTTTATTTGTTGGTGAAGTTATAGATTTGCTATTTTTGCCTAGTAATAGATTCTAATTTTCCCAGGCGATCGCATAAAAAGTAGAAACTAGAGAATAAGGAAAGAAATGTCTTTAATTCTTTCTGCATTCTGCTTCAATTTGATATTCATATCTGGCGCAGATATTCAGGCGGTACAGCATCTACTAACCAAACACCATTATCAGAACAGTAGAATAAGTAACCCGCCTGATGCATAGCTATTGCATCCACCGCAAAAACAACGGGTTTACCGTGTCGTGCGCCGACTGTTTTGGCTGTAGTAATATCCCGTGATAAATGAACATGATGGCGAGACATTTTGCAAAGTCCTGTTTGCAGGATGGACTCGACGGCTTTGTGTCCTGTACCGTGATACAACACATCAGGAGGGACAGTCGGTAGTAATTGTAAATCAATTTCTATGCTGTGGCCTTGGTTAGCGCGAATCAGAGTACCTGTAGAATCGAAACTAAAGCGTTGTTTATCGTTGGTGGCGACTACTGCGGCTAATTCTTGGCGAGAAATGGGAAACTGATTTTTTGCACAAGCAGCTAAAAGTTCATCAACTGCAACCCAGCCACCAGGTGCTAGTGTGATTCCTAAAGATTCTGGTTGGTGGCGGAGATATTTGCTTAAGAATTTACTAATCTTGACTAGGCGGGGATTGTTCATAAAGAAAGAATTTGTTTGAAGATAATGCCCGATGCAACTCCAATCATCACAATCAATGTCAGTTTACCGCCAGGAACAAGTTGATTTGAGTGTTGCAGTTGTTGACGTTGTTTCCATGTTGCCAATGCGGGAATGATGCCACCTAAAATAGAAATGCTATAGGTACCTGCAAAATCTAAAGCCGTAAAGAAAATGCTGGGGCTGATTGCACCTAAGCCGATGGGTGGTAGTAAAACCAGTGAATATAAAGGTAAGCGACGGCTGGGTTCATTTTGAATATTTGCAGAAATATCTTTAAAAAAATCAAGCAACCCGTAAACAAATCCGATAAAAGATGTGGCGATCGCAAACTCTGAAAAAATAGATACTAATAACCCTAACCATTCTCCACCACCACCTGTACGCAGAACTTGTAGTGGATCAAATACAGTACCATCACCACTGATCATATCTGGACTGACACTGCCCAAAATCACAGCATTCCAAGCTAAAAACATGATCAAAGGAATTGCTGAACCAATGATAATCGATTGCCGAATTTTGCGGCTATCTCCTTCTAACTGCGTAACTACGACTGGCACAACGTTATGGTAAAACATTGCCACTAGCATAACTGGTATGGCAGTGCCTAACGCACTCCAGTTCTGAAATAAAAAATGTACACCTTTAACTTGAGTTATTCCTAGCAACAATAGTCCGAGGAAAGATGCAAGCACAATTCCCACCAATAAGTTATTTAATTTTTCAATAAATTTTTCTCGTCCTAAATACATAATGCTGCCAAACAGCAGTGTAAAAGTGGTAGTCCCCACCCATCCAGGTAACGAGTGCTGTACACCCCACAGATGGGAAACCGCAGATATCAAAATTTCTCCACCTTGGGTAACATACGCTACTAATAAAGCATAGTGTAGTAACAGATAAGCAGCACCAGCAATCCGCGCCCCGGCAAACCCTAGGGTGTTTTCTATCATTGCCAATAAACCTACACTCGGACGGCCTGCTAAACGCATGGTGTTAATGCTAACTTCGGCAATTAACAACCCAGAAACTAACGCATACAGCCAAACAGCAATCAACAGAACTGTAGATGGGATTACTCCAGAAGGTAATGTCACCGCTGGTAATGCCAAAATCCCAGCGCCAACGGTTGTACCTGCAACTAAGGCCGTGCTTCCCAATACACTACCTGGTTGATGAGTCAGCTTGTTACCATCAACTTGTAGATGGGAGAACAATCGTGTGACTTCTTCTTGATGTGTCTGGAAAGTTGTCTTAATTGTGGTCATAGCTAAAAGACAATGTTAAGTTATGTAACAAATTATCTTAGCAAAAACTTTTGTTTAATCAGTGTTAAAAAAAATGGTTAGAAATTAATACGGTTCAGTTAGGGTTATCTGGTGATAATACTAGGTTTGTAGAGACGCGAAATTTCGCGTCTCTACTGGTTTACACAACATAACAAATTATCTTATCTGAAACGTACTGCGTTATAAATAATACCTACATTCAGAAAAAAATTTGTTGACTGTGACAGTTAACCGTCAACAAATTTCAAGACATAGCGGTCGCCGCATAGATTAGGACAAGCCCTAATTATCAAACAAGGACAGTAAGCTTTCCAACCTGTTCCCTGTTCCCTGTTCCCTACTCCCTGCTATAACAGCGCTATTCTTTGCTGCGGAACATAACTGGGGAAAACTTGGCTCAGTTGCTTGTCATTCACAGACATATGTCGTTCTAACACAGTCGAAATTACATCTCGAAAATCAGTAGTAATTGCCAAGTCTCGTTTTTCATAAAGTTGGGCTGTTTCTAAACCTGGCCATTCGCCATAAACTTTACCACCACGAACTTTTCCACCTAAAACCCACATAACATTTCCGTGGCCATGATCAGTGCCATGATTGCCATTTTCCCGTAATGTCCGACCAAATTCAGATATGACTAAAATAACTGTGTTTTGGTAAGCAGGGCCTAAACTTTTGGCTAAAGTAGCTAACCCCTTACCTAAACTTCCTAAACTTTTAGCTAAAGAACCAGTACTGCCGCCTTGATCAACATGGGTATCCCAACCACCCAATGCCATAAACCCTAACTCAATTCTGGGGTCTTGAGCCATGAGTTTTCCTAATTGTTGTGCATCACCAGAAAAGCCGTTGGGTAGCGGTGCGCCATTATTAGCCATTTTCATTTCTTCAGCGAAATCAGTTTTCAAGGCTTGACGGGCAATTCTTCCTTGACTATAAGTTTGGCTGAGAACATCACTACCACTGTACAGTTGGTTAAAGGCTGCTTCTACTGGTGGTCGATCTAATGGCAATGGTTTGTTAGCATTTCTGCCTGTGGCTAAGTTAGCAACTGGCATTCGACCATACAAAATTCGGGGTTTTTTAGTACCTAAACTGACGGCTTGGATGGGTGTTTTGTGGGAGAGATTAGCCAATAAGCGATTCATCCAGCCTTCGTTAATTCGTTGGTTTCCGGGAATTCCAATTTCCATATATAACTGCGCGTCAAAATGAGAACGCGTGGGATCAGGGGAACCACAAGCATGAACAAAGGCTAAATTACCTTGTTGCCACAGAGGCATTAATGGTGCTAAGGCTGGATGTAAGCCAAAGCGTCCATCTAAATCTAAAACTCCGTTCTTTTTACCAGGTTTGGGAATAGCGATTTTTGGTCGTGCTTGATAGTAAGCTGGCTCTGCGTAAGGAACTACTATATTTAAACCATCTGCACCACCACGCATAAAAATCACAATCAACCGCTGTCTATCGCTTTTAGTGGTTGCAGATCTAACGACCCAACTATTACAGCTGACCGATGCGATCGCAGTTGTCGAAAATAGTCCTGCTTGGATGAGAAAATCACGTCTTTTCATCTTGGTAATTCTTAAAAGTTGCTAATTTTTCTACTTTTTTCTTCTAGTCACTAGGTTTATACTCAGCACTCAGCACTCAGCACTTTGCCAGCACTAACGGCGCATAAATTCGGGGCTACCCAAGACTAATGCGGCTCTGAGTTGTGGGGGACTAGTGGCGATCGCGCTTTGGGTTTTAGGAGAAAGAGAGTTACCCAAAGTGTTGACTAGCTGAGTTGCATCTAGACGTTGAACGCGGTTGATGTTTTTATTCTTAGTTGGATTATTTGCAGTTTCTAGCAGTGTTAAGCGACCACTCGCTAATGCTGTGGCAAAATTGAGGCGACGGTTCATAGCTTCGGAATTTAACCAGACATCTTGTGTATTTTTGTACCCATCAGGAGTCCGGCAACCGTACAAAGGCATTTCTAATTCTTCCAAGGTGCGAGAGAGCGCTAGAGTATATTGGATTTCCATACCTGTAGCCCGCACTGCTGAGACAGTGTATTGTAATGGTGTTTTAAATTTGGCGTTGAAATATTTTTTATCCCAGAATTCTGGGCTTTGAAACAAAGTTTCTAAAACAGCGCGAATATTGCCATCGGTTTGGAGAAAGCGTTTTGCGAGACGATCAACTAAAGATGTGGGTGGGACATCGCTCACAAAATACTGAGCTAATTGGTAACTAATATGACGAGCAGTAGCTGGACTCCGCGCCAACATATCTAATGCTTCTTCGCCTTCAGCTTGGCCACTGCCTTTAATTTTGCGTCCTAAAAAAACTTTATCACTCAAATCATGGTGCTTAGAGTCAAAGTAAAATAGCGATTTGCCACTTGTCGGTTGGCTAGGAGGAATGAATCCCCAACCAGTAAAAATTCTTGCTAGAGCAATTACATCTTGTTGGGTATAGCCACCGTTTGCACCTAAAGTATGCAGTTCCATTAATTCACGGGCATAGTTTTCGTTAACATTGGGAGCTACACCAGGACGACTACTAGCTTTATTTTTCCAGTTGTCTAGATAAAGCAGCATTGCCGGATGATGGGCTGTTGCTCCTAATAAGTCACGAAATCGTCCCAAAGCATAAGGTCTGATTGCTTCTTGTTCGTAGGCTCCTACCCAGATGCGAGTATTTCCTTGGCCAGCATAAACATTGAAGTGGTTATACCAAAAGTCCACCATCACTTCTTGCAGTTGTCGCTGACTGTTAGTGGCTCGCAGTAACCGTGCTTTGATTGCTTCTCGTAAGATTTTGTCTCTTTTTTGTTGGCGGGCTTGTTTTTGTTCTCTAGTTTGTTGTGGTGAACTATTCAGATATGCGCGAATTTCAACTGTATTCAAACCGTGCGTTTCTAGCTGTGAAAGCTGGCGGGTCAGGTTGGGCGATTCAGATATAGAATTGGGTGAAAGCTGCTCTTTAATATAGCGCTCTACACCTATAGACTGGACTTTTTGAATATCTCCAGGTCGAGGCCCAAAACTCAGGCGATTAATTATATGTAATACTTTTGGGTCAACAGGTTTAGTAGCTGCATAGATGGGGTCACTTCCTGCCAACAAGATGAACAGCAAAAATACCAAGTACCTGGGTTTGACTGTCATAACTTGAGTTATCCTTTCTAGGTTGGCAAACACATCGTTATTTGACTGGCGAACTACAAAAAAAGTTCAAAATCTCCTCAGTGAACTACTGAATATAATTTAGCAACCTTTGCTAAATCTACGTTGCCACCACTGATAATTACACCGATCCTCGCATCTGGTGCTTTCACTACACCACTAAGTAATGCTGCTGCGGCCAATGCACCGGTGGGTTCAACCACAATTTTCAGACGTTCCCATAAGAAAAACATTGTGTTAATAATTGCCGCTTCCGAAACTGTCACCATGTCATCAACGTAATTTAGCACTAGGGGAAAGGTTAATTGCCCAAGATTAGGAGTCCGTACACCATCGGCAATTGTCTGAGGATTGGTAACAGTTTGCAGAGTTTTGCTGTGAAAGGAACGAGTTGCATCATCAGCGAGTTCTGGTTCAACACCAATAACTCGACATTGGGGTAAAAGTGCTTTTGTAGCGATCGCACAACCAGATATCAGTCCACCGCCACCACAACAAACTAATAGATAATCTAGTTGACCAATTTCTTGGATCAGTTCTAAGGCTGTGGTTCCTTGTCCGGCGATGACGTGGGGATGATCGTAGGGAGGAATCAAAGTCAGATGGCGATCGCTGGCTAGGGTTTTGGCTAATGCTTCTCGGTCAGTTTCTTGGCGACTGTACAAAATCACTTCTGCACCATAACTGCGAGTGGCTGTTTGTTTAACTTCTGGGGCATCGTCAGGCATGACAATGGTGGTGGGAATATGCAATAACTGTCCAGCTAAAGCGATCGCTTGGGCATGATTTCCCGACGAAAATGTAATTACGCCTTGTTGCTTTTGCATTTCTGATAACTGGACTAAGGCATTGTATGCACCACGAAACTTAAATGCGCCTGCACGTTGAAAATTTTCGCATTTAAAAAATACTTGACTATGGGTGCGATCGTTGACAGTTCTGGAAGTTAGCACAGGTGTACGATGAGCAATTCCGGCAAGACGCGCTTGTGCCGCTTTGACATCGTCTATGGTGACAAAGTGATGCTGTGACATTTTGATTCAGTGGTACAGAATTTAGCGGCTCATAGCAAAAATCTGTTCAGCCGTTAGGGGAATGTTCGGAAACAATCGAGAATCAATTTGCTCCTGTCCGCGAAACATTTTTGAAGGTAAATACTCTCCATCTTCAAGTTGGTAGATTGTAACCAATGACACATGTTAAATGACCATTGACTAGCCCTTCGAGGCGGGAATAGGGAACAGTGAAACAATAGCCCCGAAAAAAGGGATTCAAGCCCCTTAATTCATGAATGAAAAAAATCAAATATTTGAAACGAGATTGCTGGCAACGAGTTTCAATCCGTCCCTATTTTATCCCTACTTTTAAGTATGGGTATTGGACTGTTGCCTATTGCCCGTTCCCTGTTCCCTTTTAATTAGAACTTTTTCAAGCCTGCTTAACTTCTTCATACCAAATGCCGACTTTCTCAAAAGCAGCATAAGCCAGCTTGAGAAATTGTACGACTCGTTGTTTACTGAGAATCCCAAATTCTTTATACTCTCGCGCGTCCGAGAAAGTCATGCGAGTTTGATCAATAATATTTCTTTCTTTGTATGCCAACTTAGGAAAATCTACAACCTGAACGTTATGCTTTTGCATTAACTGTTGCATATTTGGATCAGAATCAACGTGTTCCCAGTCGTCACACAGTCCACAATTTCTGACAAGGACATGGGGAACTTTATCACCATAGCTATTGATAGACTGGACAAATAAATTGAGGCTGTCATAGCCACCTGTAGTTACAAACCACTTGCAAAAACTGACTCCTTCCGCACTTCCTAGTTCGAGTAACTGGTTTTTATCAATCCAGTTTTTGACGGCGCGATGGCTTTGTGCTGCCAGATTCACAATTACTGGCTTAGACATGGCCATCTCAAAGATTCTATCGGCTTTGTCAGCTTGGCGTTCATCTTCGGTAAACACAGCATACTGACACATCCCTTTATAAACACCAGCCACATCAGGATTTGATCTATCCGTCTCTATTGGCACAAAAGGAATTTTCTTATCCAGACAATATTGAATCATTGTTCGGGTGACTAAAGACTTACCTACTCCACCCTTTTCACCATCTATTAAATGAATTGTTGGCATAATAGCTACCCCTAATACTGATTGAAGTTATTTAAAATATCTGTATGTGCTTTGGAAGCTTTTGGTGTCTTCCGCTGCAACTTTTATACCATCTGTTGATAAATGTTGCTGAGTTTTCGTTAATTTGGAGTTTATCTATAGGAATTTTTTTCTAGACTTTGTGTATGCCATGTTGCCGATTATGCTCAAAATTTAAATAATCCTACCATCAAAGACTGACAAGCTTTTGATACAAACTTTTACATTAGCCTTGAGGGAGAAATCGGCAAAACATAACCAAAAAAGGCTGAAAAGAGTTAGTTTGCTTTGTTATCGGAATTTTACGTTTGACATCTGTGTCGCATAAATAAGGATATTATTGATTGCTTAAAGTTTGATGCAACTAAGTTTATACTCAGCATTTTCAACTCAGCACTCAGCAGTTTACTATACCTTGTTTTAGCTAAATTTACTTTTGTAAGACCAAACTCCCAAATTTTTGCTAGTAGCGCTTTCAGCTTTTCAGTGTTATCGTAAAATCCTGGCTTTGTATAAGGTTGTTAGCTTTATTATTTGAATATCACTCACAAAAAAATAATTCATTGATGGCGTAATTGCTTAGTAATTTTTGCCTAGCACTGGCGTCAAAAAAATCTTACCTATAACTAAGTTTAATATTGCCAATATCTAGAGAAAAATACAGTCAATTATTGTATCTATTGATATATGTTTAATTGCGAAATTGTAATATTAAGCAACCAATTCTTAGGGAGAAGTCTACAATTTTGATGGTAGCTTCTAGAACTAATTTGTGTAAAAATAGGCGGCTACCTCAAGCTATTTTTTAACGGGAGGTCAGGCAATGGCTATCGCCACCATCAATCCCGCCACTGGGGAGACGCTCAAAACTTTTGAGCCACTCAAAGATGCAGAAATTGCCGCTAAACTAGATTTGGCAAATCAAGCTTTTGAGCAATATCGCACGACGAGTTTCGCACAGCGATCGCTTTGGTTGCAACAAGCTGCGGAAATTTTAGAGCAAGAAAAAGCGGACTTTGCTAAAGTAATGACGCTGGAAATGGGTAAACCATATAAAGCAGCGATCGCAGAAGTCGAAAAATGTGCCGCTGTTTGCCGTTATTATGCGGAAAACGCTGCTGATTTTTTGGCTGATGTTGCTGTGAAAACCGATGCCAGCCATAGTTTTGTGCGCTATCAGCCATTGGGTGTAATTTTGGCAGTGATGCCGTGGAATTTTCCTTTTTGGCAAGTGTTTCGGTTTGCTGCGCCGGCACTGATGGCAGGTAATGTTGGTTTATTAAAACACGCATCTAATGTGCCGCAATCTGCTTTAGCAATTGCAGAGATTATCCAACGGGCTGGTTTTCCTGAAGGTGTGTTTCAAACTTTCTTAATCGGTGCTGCAAAAGTTGCCGATATCATCTCTGATGACCGGGTAAAAGCAGCAACTTTGACAGGTAGTGAACCAGCAGGCGCATCTTTAGCTGCGATCGCAGGTAAACAGATTAAAAAAACTGTCCTGGAATTAGGTGGAAGTGACCCGTTTATTGTGTTAGCCAGTGCTGATTTAGAAGCAGCAGTAGCTACAGCGACCGCCGCGCGGATGTTAAATAATGGGCAATCTTGTATTGCAGCGAAACGCTTTATTATCGAAGAAGCGATCGCTGATCAATTCGAGAAGAAGCTATTAGATAAATTCCTGGCGCTGAAAGTCGGCGACCCCATGCACCCAGACACAGATTTAGGGCCACTAGCAACACCAGATATTCTCCAAGATTTAGATCAGCAAGTGCAAGTTGCTAAAAATAGTGGTGGTAAAGTCTTGACCGGTGGGTATCCCATATCAGACCGTCCGGGGAACTTTTACCCAGCAACTATCATCACAGATATTCCCCCTGACGCACCAATTGCCCAAGAAGAATTTTTTGGCCCGGTGGCCTTGTTATTCCGCGTGCCAAATATTGATGCTGCAATTAAACTGGCAAATGCTACACCCTTTGGTTTGGGTGCGAGTGCTTGGACAACCAATGACCAAGAACGCGATCGCTTGATTGCAGAAATTGAAGCTGGTGCAGTATTTATCAATGGTTTAGTTAAATCTGACCCCCGTTTGCCCTTTGGCGGCATCAAACGTTCTGGGTATGGCCGAGAATTAAGCATTCAAGGCATACAAGAGTTTGTCAATGTTAAAACTGTTTGGGTGAAGTAATTATTAGTCAATAGTCAATAGTCAATAGTCAATAGTCAAAAGTAAAACCATTGACTATTGACTCTGGACTATTAACTAATTTCGTGCATCGCTAGTGAGGAACTGAAAATGAATACAGCAGAATTATTAGTAAAGTGTTTAGAAAATGAAGGAGTAGAATATGTTTTTGGACTTCCTGGCGAAGAAAATTTACATGTTTTAGAAGCACTAAAACATTCTCCGATAAAATTTATTACGACTCGGCATGAACAAGGTGCAGCTTTCATGGCTGATGTCTATGGACGCTTAACTGGTAAAGCAGGAGTCTGCCTTTCCACCCTTGGGCCTGGGGCGACCAATCTCATGACTGGTGTGGCTGATGCCAATCTTGATGGTGCGCCTTTAGTCGCAATTACTGGGCAAGTGGGAACCGATAGAATGCACATTGAATCCCACCAATATTTAGATTTAGTGGCAATGTTTGCCCCGGTAACTAAGTGGAATAAGCAGATTGTTCGACCAAGTATTACACCAGAAGTAGTGCGGAAAGCATTCAAGCGATCGCAATCTGAAAAACCCGGTGCAGTTCATATAGATTTACCAGAAAATATTGCCGCTATGCCCGTTGAAGGTAAACCTTTGCATCGGGATAAAATCGAAAAAACCTATGCATCTTTTGCCAGCATTCGGGCAGCAGCAGCCATTATCTCTCAAGCGGTGAATCCATTAATCTTAGTTGGAAATGGAGCAATTCGCGGTCAAGCTAGTGATGCAGTAACGCAATTTGCTACCCAAATGAATATACCTGTTGCTAATACATTCATGGGTAAAGGTGTGATTCCTTACACTCATCCTTTAGCGTTATGGTCTGTGGGATTACAGCAAAGAGATTTTATTACCTGTGGGTTTGATAATACCGATTTAGTAATTGCGATCGGCTATGATTTAATTGAATTTTCGCCGAAAAAATGGAATCCTGACGGCAAAATTCCCATTGTGCATATTAGTACAAATGCGGCGGAAATTGATAGTAGCTATGTTTGTCATGTAGAAGTCATCGGCGATATTTCTGACTCTTTGTTTGAAATATTAAAAGTAGCAGACCGCCAAGGTAAACCTAATCCTTACGCCATCAGCTTACGCAGTGAGATTCGCGCTGATTATGAACAATATGCCAACGATGATGGTTATCCTATTAAACCGCAGAAACTAATTTATGACTTGCGGCAAGTCATGGGGCCAGATGATATTGTGATCTCTGATGTTGGCGCACATAAAATGTGGATGGCGCGTCATTATCATTGTCACAGTCCTAATACTTGCATTATTTCTAACGGCTTTGCGGCGATGGGTATTGCTATTCCTGGTGCATTAGCGGCTAAACTTGTTTATCCCAACCGCAAAATTGTTGCTGTGACTGGTGACGGTGGCTTTATGATGAATTGTCAAGAATTAGAAACTGCTTTGCGTGTGGGTACTCCTTTTGTCACTTTAATATTTAATGATGGTGGCTATGGCTTAATTGAATGGAAACAAGAAAACCACTTTGGCAAAGGCAGTTCCGCCTTTGTACATTTTGGTAATCCAGATTTTGTGAAATTAGCCGAAAGTATGGGTTTAAAAGGTTATCGAGTCGAATCTAGTCTCGATTTAATACCTATACTTAAAGAAGCCTTAGCACAAGATGTACCAGCTGTCATCGATTGCCCTGTAGACTATCGAGAAAACCGCCGTTTTACTCAGAAAGCTGGTGAATTAAATTGTGCTTTGTAAGATTATAAAAATTCTTTGAACTAGGTTAGGTGGTTAGGGGCGCAAAGCTTTGCGCCCCTCAAATTATTGATAGGACTTTGTATTTTTCCTTATCTTCCCCGCTTTCCAGTAGAGTTTATGAGACTGTAGTTTACTCGGTAAATAAACGAATATTTATCTACTTGTTTGATTTTGGAAAATGCGTAATTGCTCGACTATATAATCTTCTAGTTCTTGTTTTTCTCTACTGCTGGCTTTGCGTTGATAAGTTCTGCCCGTTTCTTGAATAAACTTGCGTTTCTCTAGTTGAGAACCTTTAGATTTAGTGCCTGATTGTTTTAAATTTTTTTGTAATTCTTCCCAAGTTTGTTCGCCTATACTTTCACCTAGTTTTTGCAATGCTTGAGGTAATAGCATTTTGGCTTCTCTGTGGAAATCTTCGTCTGTTTCTAGGGAATTTATCTCTACATCACTGAAGTCAATATCAATTTGAAATTTACTCATTAAACTTTTCAATAAAACAATTTATTAATTATTGCATAAAGTGATGGATATGCAATGATTAAGCAATAAATTCAGTCTAGCAGTATATAGGATACAAAAATGTATGATCGCTTACCTTCGTTACATGAACATAACAGATGCGATCGCTAACTAATAAAATGTTTAAAATCTTTTCAAAATTAACCAAGGAATAAGCCAGAAGCAGCAGCAAGGAACTTAGATGTTGTTACTTGTTCTTTCTCAGGATACAAGACACATAAATAAAAATAATGCACTTTAAGAGTAGTGCGGAGATCGTAAATTATGGATGCTGCTACACGCCTAATTACTCTTGACCGTATTCGCAGACTTAGCCGTCTGATGGATACATCTATACGCATACCTCTTATTGGTTTTCGCATTGGATTAGATCCAATTATTGGTCTGGTTCCTGGTGCTGGTGATTTTATCAGTACAGCATTTTCGGCTTACATCATATTTTTAGCAACCCGCTTTGGTATTCCTCACCAAGATTTAGCCAAAATGATTTTTAACGTTGGTTTAGAAGCTGTGGTCGGTACTGTACCTTTAGTGGGTGATTTGTTTGATGCGTTCTACAAATCCAATATTCGCAATTTGGCAATTTTAGAGCAACATCTAACACAAGTTGAACCAGAAGTTCAAAAAGGATCTCGTGAAATTAACAAACAGGAATTTAGCCGAGTTTAAGACTGAAATTTTCAATATTTTGGGTAATTAGAGAAGTCTGATTACGACCTGCAAATTTGACGATTTAATATAGGAGATGAATGGTTATGGCACTGCAAAATGCTGCAAAACTTTTTCAAGCAGTTAAAGAAGATCAAGCATTAAAGCAAAAACTGAAAGCCACAGCTAATCCAGAAGAATTTATCAAGATTGCTAAAGAACGCGGCTATGATTTCACAGTCGAAGAATTAGAAGCTGAAATTGATCAGCTATCTGAAGAAGATTTGGCAGCTATTGTTAATCCTGGATGGGGGCCTAGACGACACATTAATCCCAGGTAATTCTAAAAATAACAGGCTAAAAGTCTAGACAAAAACATAAAATACTTGCATAGGCTTTTTGCCTGAAGTTATTAGGCTGAACGTGCTTGGGCTAAATCACGTATTAGTAAAGTTCGAGAGCTAATGTAATCTGCTAGGCTACAAGTTTCTTCATAATTTAGGACTTTATTGCTCTCAATCTTGCCTAACAATAGCTTAACCAAATCTGGGTCACTCAATCCCAGGAGTGTACTGCTTTGGGTTTGTTCCACTACAGCCCAAAGCTGACGTAAGATTTTGGAGTTAACAAGGCACATCTTCATTACTATGGCTCCTGGCTTGAATGAACACGCATCAGCACTGATCGGAATATAAAGAAAATATTAAATTATTTAGTCTATAGAGATTCTGTAATATTACAAAAGCTTATTAAATATATGTAGACTTATATATTTGAAAAAATTTGTTTATTAAAACATGGTTAGTTTTGATGAAAACAACTTTTATGGGTTAGTCCGTAAGTAATATGACTTACGCAGTTTGATAGATATAGTCTTACGCCCAGTTTTAACAAATAACCTGAGTACAAAGATACAGTACTTATCTTCCTATATTGGTAGGCGAGTCATACTTGTAACCGATGGCAAACGCAACGAAAAACTGGTCAAATACAATTAATGTTGCCTATCACCGGAGTAATGACAGACCGCGTTTTAATTCTTGGAGGAAGAGGGCGAATTGGTAGCAGTGTCGCTCAGGATCTTGCCGCCCACACGCAAGCCCAAATTACCATTACTGGGCGTACCCCAGAGACGGGAAATTTGCCATTAGCAGAACGAGAGCAGTATTTAGCTTTAGACCTGGCAGAAGTTGATAAAGTAAGAGAAGCGATCGCTAACTCTGACTTAGTAGTTCACTGTGCCGGGCCGTTTCACTACCGCGATGCCAATGTTCTGAAATTTTGTATTGAACAAGGCGTTAACTACGTAGATGTTAGCGACCATCGTTCTTTTACCAGCAAGGCTTTAACTTATCATGAACAAGCTGTTGCTGCTGGTGTCACAGCAGTAATTAATACAGGTATTTTCCCTGGCATTTCTAACAGTATGGTGCGTCAGGGTGTCGAACAATTTGATGAAGCAGAAAAAATCAAGCTGTATTATTTAGTAGCTGGTTCTGGTGGTGCTGGCATCACAGTTATGCGCACAACTTTTCTGGGCTTACAACATCCTTTTGAAGCTTGGATAAACGGTAAATGGCACGAAGTCAAACCTTATAGTGAAAGAGAAATAGTTGAATTTCCCCACTATCAACGTAATGGAGTTTACTGGTTTGATATGCCAGAAACCTTTACATTACCCTATGCCTTCCCTTCAGTTAAAAGTGTAATTACTAAGTTTGGTTCATTTCCCGATTATTATAACCATCTGACTTGGATGGCAGCACATATTTTTCCCAAGTGGTTAATGCAGCGTAAAGGCATGATTGAATTTTTATCTCATGTCAGCCATACAATGACAGATTTTACTAATCGTTTTAGCGGGATTGGCGTAGCAGTAAAATCAGAAGTTACAGGCAAAAAAAATGGCACTACAGGCGTTTATACTTCTACTGTATTGCATGATAATGCCGCTGTAGCTACTGGCTGTGGTACTGGTACTGTTGCTCAACTAATTCTTGAAGGTAAACTCAATAAACCAGGGGTTTTGCCTGTAGAAAATGCACTACCAACAGATTTGTTTACTCAAATCATGGATAGTCGAGGCATTAAGATTGAGCATACTTTTTTAAAGTCCCCTGAATATGTTTAGTAGCATAGATAAATATAGAAAAAATTCTATATTTATCTATGTTTTTAACTCAAACAATTAGTTTTATAAAACTATCTATTTGGCTTTCCTTGAATATTCAATGGAAAAACCCCACGAGTGCTGTGGGGTTGTTTTATTAGGGTCTCTTGTTACAGTATAAATGTACTATATACGGGTAAAATTTGCAAGTATTTTCTTTTCCTTAGTTAAAAAAGCCACAGACCAATTAGCTTCTTGCAGGTTGATGATGTCTGCGTTTACTCAAATTCATCAATGGTGGAAGCAGGTCTAGGTTTTTTCTGGCTGGCGATATGACCTTCATACCAATTCATTAAGGGAGTTGCACTAATTCCATGCACCAGCACTGAAACCACGATAGTTGTATAAGTTATCCAGGCGATTTGTTCAGCAGCTTCTCCTTTAAGACCGTTACCAAAAGCATAGGCAAGATAATATAAAGAACCAACTCCACGAATTCCAAACCAACCAAATAACCAGCGAGTTCCTGGATGTAAATTGCGGCGATGGGAACTAAAAGGATGTTTAGCAATTGTGCTGACCCATGCGCCTAAAGGTCGGATAAATAAAAATAAGAAAATAACTACTATTAGAGATTGGAAAGCATAATCAACCATAGGCTGGAATAATAATATTGAGCCTAATAGTAAAATTGTACCAACTTCTAATAGCTTTTCTAGTTGCTCGATAAATTCTAATTGTGCTAATGGTTTATCTGGATTACGATAGCTGCGTTGTACCACTAAACCCGCTACAAATACTGCTAAAAAGCCATAGCCATTAACAAATTCTGTTAAAGAATAAGTCAGCAAAATTATACTAATGCCAACAAAATCTTCCATTAATTTATCCGCAGAACGGCGCTTTTGGATATTTTGATCAATCCAAACTATTATTTTAGGGACTAATATTCCCATAAAAATTCCTGCTGCGATCGCCCAAAATAAATCTATAGTTATCCATTGTTTAAACCAGTTGTTCCAGTTATCATCTTTTAACGCATAAATACCAAAATAAACAAAAGGAAAAGCTAAAGCATCATTTAATCCACCTTCAGAAGTTAAACCAAAACGTAACTCATCTTTATCATTAGTATCTGTAAGTTGAACTTCTGAAGCTAATACCGGGTCAGTTGGGGCGAGAATTGCTCCTAACAATATAGCTTCTCCCCAACTCATACCTAAAAATAATTTGCCTACAGCAGCTAAGCCAAAAATTGAAATTGGCATTAATATTCCAATCAAGCGAGAGGTAATCCCCCAAACCCGAAAATTTAGTGGACGAATAATTTTTAAGCCACAACCAAAAACTGAAACAATTACTACTAATTCTGAGACCTTTTCTAAAAATTCTGCATTAAATACATCATCACGTCGCAAGTGAATTAAACCTAAGCCATAAGGCCCCAGTAAAATACCAACTAAGAGGTAGATAAGTGAAAAAGATAAAGGTAAACGGGTAATCCAACCGGATGCTAATGTAACTACCAATAAGAGTAATCCAATTACAAACAAGTCAACAATATAGATATCAAACATGATAATTCATATAAAATTACATATCAACCTGTCAGTTTAGTTGTAATATTTTTAGCAATAAATTATCTATAGGTAGATTTTAGAAAGAAACTATCCGGTAATTCATACCTTTGTTAAGTTAGGGAAAATAGCAATACCAGGAGCGCTAGTTATGCAACTTCCAGACAGTCCAAAAATTCCAAAATTTATGCAACTAATGCAATGGATTTACCAGCCATTGCAACTCATGGAAAATTCTGAAAAAGCTTATGGCGACTGTTTCACTTTATGGCTAACAAACAAGCAGCCAATGGTGTTTTTGAGTAACCCGCAAGCAATTCAACAGTTGTTTACAGACAACCTCAGTAATTTAGATGCTAGAGGTTCTGCCCAAATTTTACAGCCATTGTTAGGTGAAAATTCTTTAATATTGCTGTCTGGGACATCTCACCAACGCCAGCGTAAGTTGTTAACGCCACCTTTTCATGGCGATCGCATGAAAGCCTATAGCAGTATCATTACTAACATCACCAAAGAAGTACTCAGTGAATGGAAAATCGGTCAACCGTTTTCTGTACGCGACTCCATGCAAGAAATCTCTCTGCGGGTGATTTTACAAGCTGTATTCGGACTGAATCAAGGAGAACGTTATACCCAACTGCAAAAACTCTTGGCTGCCATACTAGATTTAAGTGGTTCTGCTTTGCGTGCTACGATATCGTTTTTGCCAGCACTACAAGTAGATTTAGGTTCATGGAGTCCTTGGGGTATTTTTTTGCGTCAAAGACAGCAAATTGACCAACTGCTGTATGCTGAAATTGAGGAACGCAGAAATAATCCCGATTCATCCCGCAGTGATATTTTATCTTTAATGATGTCGGCGCGTGATGAAAACGGCAAACCGATGACTGATGTCGAGTTACGCGATGAATTAATGACTTTGTTAGTTGCTGGTCATGAAACCACAGCCTCAGCTTTAACATGGGCATTGTACTGGATTCATCGCCAACCACAAATACGCGAAAAGCTTTTGGCTGAGTTAGATAATGTTGAGAACAATGCAGATTTAGATGAAATTGCTAAATTGCCTTATCTAACAGCAGTGTGTCAAGAAACGCTACGCATTTACCCTATTGTTATGATTACCATCCCGCGGATTGTGAAACAACCTATAGAAATTATGGGTTATAAATATGAACCGGGAACATTGCTGGTAGGTTGCATTTATTTAACTCATCGCCGCCCAGATTTATATCCAGAACCACAACAGTTTAAACCAGAAAGATTTTTAGAAAGACAATATTCGCTATATGAATATTTACCTTTTGGTGGTAGTAACCGTCGTTGTATAGGTATGGCATTTGCCTTATTAGAAATGAAACTAGTACTGGCAACAGTATTGTCTCAGATAGATTTAGCATTAGTTGATAATTATCCAGTTAAACCTATTCGTCGCGGGGTCACTTTAGCACCTTCAAGTGGTAAATGGTTAATTGCAACTGGACAGCGACAAAAAGCTGAGATTCCTATTGGAGTGTAATGAAAAATAGAATTAGTAATTCAACATAAAATGTAGGGTGTGTTATGCCGTAGGCTAACGCACCTCCCCAAACCTGGCAAGCAATTGAAGCGCGGATGTTGTTAGCTCAAAATATTAGTTAGCCGCATCAAAAATCTGTTGTGCAGTTAAATTTAATTGTGGAAAAGTAGGTGACGCAATACTAGCATTACCTTGAAACGGAGTCATTTGATATTCACCATCAATTAACTCGCACACAAAAATAGTAGGTTGTTTAGGATTCCCGATAAACTTTCTTCCACCTAATCCAGCATAATCAGCAATCCAATATTCAGGAATTCCCATTTCTTCATAATCCCTCAATTTATTGTAGTAATCGTCACGCCAATTGCTCGATACAACCTCAACTACCAAAGGAACAGATGCGGCTTGGCTGACTGTTGAGTATTTTTGAAAAAGCGGTTCATTATCGAGATTATCAAGATTTAACAGCAATACATCAGGTAAGTAAGCTGATTCAGCAGATGGAGTTTTGATAAATGTAGTTTTAGGAATACCGTAAGGTAAATTCAGACGATCAAACTCCACTGTTAATTTGCGCGATAGGAACGCAATAACTTTTTCATGCGTTCCGGTTGGAGGTGGCATTTCAACAATTACGCCCTTGTGTAATTCATAGAGTTTACCATCATTGGGATACCATTCAATAAATTCATTGAAGGTGAGTAATTTAGACAAAGCTTGAGTCATAATCTTACCTCCACAGGTATTTTATGCCAATTCGTAATTCATAATTAAAAAATCGAGAATAGTAATAAATTACAATTAATAAAACTTTTGTATCCCTAAGTTTCTAATTTTAACTCGTCGCCGAATGCGTGAGACAAAAAACAATAACTTTAACTCATTGTTGTTTGATAAACCTTAACTAATCTATCAATACCTTTAAACCGATAATCCCCCATTTCTTGAAAATCTGCGGGTTCTGAGAGCATTTGATATGTGGCTTCACTAATCACACATTCACTAGGAGGACAAACTGCTTCCATGCGTGCGGCTAAGTTAATCGTAGCGCCTAATGCTGTGTAGTCTACCCGTTGGGAACTACCAACATCACCAACGACAGCTTTACCACTATTAATTGCAATGCGTAATTGTAGAGGTTCTTGCCAAAAATTGTTGGCGTTTAACCTTTGCAGACGAGTTAGCATTCCTTTAGCGGCGGCGGTGGCGCGGTCTGCATGATCTAATAACGGTTCGGGAGCGCCGAAAAATGCCATAATACAATCGCCAATATATTTATCTAAAGTGCCACCGTAGGCAAATATTTCTTGCAGCATTTCTTCAAATAAATTATTTAATAATTGCGCGATCGCTTTTGGTGTTAATCTTTCTGAAAGAGCAGTAAACCCAACTAAATCTGCAAATAAAATACTAATTTCACTTTCTGTTGTCGGCAAACGTCCATCGGGTAAACCACCTACAGAAATTAACTGCTGCACAACTGCGGGAGAATGGTAACGTTCTAGTCGATGACGAATTACTTCTTCGGTTTTTAGCTTTTCTACCAACAACCAACGCTGCACACTAGAAGCAACTAAATTTGCTAAAGCCGAAAAAAAGCTGAGTTCTTCTTCGCCATTTTTTTCCCATTGATAAGAAGAAAGATGGGCATCAGCATAGAGAACGCCAACAACTTTATTTTCATCCCACAAAGGCACAGCCATTGCACTGCGAATGCCTTTGACTAAAATACTATGTTCACCAGCAAATCGTTCGTCTTTGTGAGTATCAGCAGTTTGAATTGCAACTTTTTCTTCAAATACTTTTTGACAGATACTCCGACTAATCCAACTACCATCAGCTGCTAAATATTTTTGTTCAGAAGGGTATCTCGTACCAGCGTTGACCAACTCTAGATGATTACATCCATTCACATCAATTAATAAAGCCAAACGGTCAATACTGTCGAGATAACGAAAAACTACTTTTTGTACCTGAGAGAAAATTTCTTCTATTGATGCGGCTGCACACAGATTTTTAGCTATATCTACCAAGTCTTTCAGGCGAGCTATGCTTTTGTTTTTATTACCAATATCATTATCGTGGCTATCAGCTGCTATCCACTGCTGTTGCAATTGTTCAACGTTGCGTAAAATCGTTCTTTGTTCTGCACTATCGGAAACTTCTGACACTGCTGCTTGTTGAGTCTTCAACTGCATTGCCGGATTTGTCAACGATACTACTAAGCTGACATTTCCTAGCCAAATAATATCGCCGTTTTGTAAATCTCTGCCACCAGTCACAAAACTTTGATTTACTTGTGTGCCATTTTTACTGCCTAAATCCTCAATAGCCCATGCACCATTAGCTTTTTTGCGTAACAGTGCATGTTTGCGAGAAACTCCTCCAAAGGGTAAGTACAGGTCACATTCTGGTAAACGACCAATAGTGAATTCATCTTGATTCACTGTTACCGTTGTTTCCGTATCTCCCTGTTGTAGGCGCAGTATAAGTTCAGTCATGAGTATGATTTATCTATCCTGGAAGCTAGGGAACCATCTTTAACGTAAAGGATACACCCAGGATAAATCCTTTACCTTATCTTTATGACACTGTTAATACCATTCCGCCAACTGTGTACATTAAATTAAATAGGATTTATGTATTGCGCGTAGGCAAAGCCCGTCGGAGGCATTGCCTCTAGCCTCCATATGACAACTTGTTACCAACTTTGGTATTTTGATCATCTCCTGGTTAGTGTCTAAAAGTACATAGAATGCGATCGCACAAAAAATGCTGGGAATGTCTGCTTATAAGTTCGGTGGTAACTCCAAAGGGACTGTTCCTAAAAAACCTTTGCGATAATCTGTTAAAAGTTGTCTCGCAGTGCGTTCAACATCACCGTTATAACGATGTTCTGCCAAAGCTTCTAAATATGATTCGCCTGTGTAGGGTGAAGAGTCGAGTTCGTAGCGTAACTTTAGTGGTGATTCTGGTAACAAATTATTCGCCGTGATGTGGATTTCATTCAGGAAATCTACTAATGCTGAGGCTACAAGTTGATTATCGTAAGATGCTTGCCCAATATCATCGCAAATTGCTAATTTCAAGGCGGCGGCTTGATTTTCTAACCGAGAAGGAATGACACCAGGCGCATCGAGTAATTCTAACTGATCAGATATACGTACCCAACGCAAGTTACGCGTTACTCCTGGACGCGCTGCACTTTCTACTACACGCCGTCCTAAAAGGCGGTTAATTAAAGCTGATTTGCCAACATTGGGAAAACCAATCACCACAGCCCGCACAGGACGAGGTAACATTCCGCGATCGCGTCTTCTTTTATTCAGTTCCACACCAGCAGCTTGGGCGGCTTTGGCCACAGCAGTTACACCTTGACCTTGTTGAGCGTTGGTAAAATAAGGCACTTCTCCTTGACGTTTAAACCAATCTGTCCACAGCGATCGCACTTGGGGTGTAATCATATCTAAGCGGTTCAATACCAAAATCCGCGTTTTGCTTCCCACCCATTCACCGATTTGTGGGTGGTTCGTCGCCAAAGGAATCCTCGCATCGCGGACTTCTAAAACCACATCTACCAGTTTTAGCTGTTCTTTAAGATTCTTTTCCGCCTTAGCAATGTGACCCGGATACCATTGGATCAGGTTTAATTTGTAGTTGTTTGTGATAGACATAGAAAAAAGTATGAAGTGTGAAGTGTGAAATTTTGTCCTTTGACAAATGACTATTGACTATTAACCATTGACTGCCTTAGCTTGATGTAGAATTAGACGATTACCGTCAGGATCGTAAGCATAAATTTCTCTACCGTGGGAAGCAACGGAAATTTCGCCGGGTGGAGGATAGCCCAAATTTGTGAGATGAGCGATCGCATCTTCTAAATTACTCACCTCAAAGCACAAACTCATTTTACTTTTAGTTGCGTTGGCAAATTCCAACTCGTGACTTTTTTTCGGTTGAAAAATACCCAATCGCAAACCTATCAGTTGAAACTCTGCATAAACATTAGGAATCAAAGTACTGGGTTTTTCACCGAACAATTGGGTATAAAAATCTATCAAAGTTTCTAGATTAACTGTGGCGATCGCCACGAATGCTTCAGTATATCGCAAATCCATCACTATTCTTCAGGACTGGGGTTAAATCAGCCGTTCCCATCCAGTATAAATATTGAAACGCTCTCCACGCAGAAATCCAATTAAAGTAATCCCAAATTCCTGGGCTACAGACACCGCCAAACTGCTAGGCGCAGAAACAGAACAAACAATTGGAACTTTAGCGACTACAGATTTTTGCAATATTTCAAAACTAGAACGCCCACTCACCATCACAATATGATCATTAAAAGGTAATTCCCCACTCAGCAAAGCGTTACCAATTAACTTATCTAAAGCATTGTGACGACCAACATCTTCTTGCAGATGCAACATTTTTCCTTGAGCATCAAATACTGCTGCTGCGTGTAAACCTCCCGTTGCAGTGAAGATCCCTTGATGCGATCGCAACTGCTCAGATAAACTGTAAATAATCTCAGGCTTGACTGTTAAATTAGAAGTTATTTTTGCATAACCCCGCAAGCGTAAAGTTTCAATACTAGCTTTACCACAAACGCCACAGGCACTATTAGTATAAAAATGACGTTCCAAAGGCTGTAAATCTGGATTTAACCCAGGCTTTAATTCCACATTAATAATGTTGTAATTTTGTTCACCATCTACAGATTCATCTGTGCAGTAACTCATCCTGTGGATATCTTGTTTACTATTAATTACACCTTCACTAAAAAGAAAACCAGCCGCTAATTCAAAATCTGCGCCTGGTGTTCGCATCGTTACAGCAACCGTACGCGATAAAGATGTCAAGCGAATTTCTAAAGGTTCTTCGGTAGTAATTTGGTCTTGTCGCAGGCGTTTTTTGCCATTTTCGACTACCCAAACTTGCGCTTTAGTTTTGCTTTTAGTGGGAAATTTCATTAATTAATTTAGTAATTTCAAGTGCGATCGCATTTTAATTGCAAACTCCAGTGTGCAATCATTATTACTCAAAGATATAAAAACTGAGATTATAGCTATTACTACCAAATGTAGAATTGGCAACCGCTACAACTTTTCTAAAATATACAAGTCTTCCTCTAAAACTTCTTCTGGGTTATCTAATTGTTCTCCCAAACCGAATTCTTGCGATAAACAGTAATAATTTCTATGGGTAGCTAAAGAATAGTCTAATTGCTGACTATAAAAGCTGGTGGGAAGTGTTGTGGGTATGAAATTCTGCATTTGATAATCTGTTCTACAATAATTCACCAACCGTTGAAATATTAATTTGTTGCATTCTTCTGGACGAAATGACGTACTCGCGACAATATCACCTTGATGCTGTAACGAAGCTAAAATTCTGTACAAATAATTGATGGCTGAGATTTTCAAGTAGAAGAAAACACCTTCAAACAGTACAAAGGATGACCGATTAGCCAACCATGTTTTTAAACGCGACTCAATTTTTGTAATCTCAGCTAAATTATTCAAATCCTCAACTACTATAAATTCAATAGTGCGATGCGGAAGCTCACCCTGCAATTCAAACTGGGCTAATTTTTGTTTTTTGAAGGTGATATTCACTTCGGTATCAATTTCACAGCAAGGAACTTTTGCAGATATAAGATAAGGATAGTTTGTAAATCCAGCACCAATATTAATAAATACTCCATCTGGAGTTTTTTGCAGAAATTCCTTTAAACGCTCAAGAAAGAATCTATGACGAAGAGCATGTACTAAAACTTCCGTAATTCCAACTTGTTCAGCATATTTATTTGCCCAGATTTCGCTGCTTTTTTCAACCCATATTTTGGCAAACTTATCAGCACTAACATCGTTTTTCTTGGCTCGAAAAGCATTCACAATCAGCGCTGAATCATGAACACCACTTGGCATATTTTGACCTTTAGTTGAATTACGCATACTTGTAAACTTGCTAATTCTATGTCATAATTAAGAGTCATGGCTCAGTAAGCACAAAACTCTATTTTGAGGATTTTGCTGAAAATTTCTCCTCCTGGCGAAACAGCGTAGACGCAAAGCGGCTTGTCGCCAGACATCGCTCAAACTTAGCAAATGCTAAAAATGCTCTCAACATCTATAAATTAAGCAACTCTAGTAATTAATCCTAGCGAGAATTGCCACAGCGCGATCGCATGTTCATCGCCAACCCCAAGGCGCGATCGCGAGAGTTGCAACATTGATCAATTCTTGAGAATGCTAGGCGAAGCCTGTATTTGCCAGATTCTTTTTTTAAACTGGTATAAGCAATACTGTAAAAGTCTGATCTCATTCATAACTGCGATCAGCAGAGATAAGTATTTATCTCAAAATTGGCTACGAGGTAATATTAAAATGCCCAAATGGAAAGTAGTAACGGAATTTTCTTTTAATAGCGCTCACTACATCAAAGATTACGATGGCCCTTGCGGTCGGATGCATGGGCATAATTACCAAGTCCGCATTGAAGCCATCTCAACACAACTGCATTCTTCACAATTTTGTCCACATCCGGTGATGGTAGCGGATTTTAGAACTTTACGTTGGGCAAAACAAGATGTAACTAAAGGAGGACTTGATCACTGCATTCTCAATGAAGTTATGCCTCCTGAATATGAGACTACTGCTGAAATGATCGCTAAGTACATTTACGATGAAACAAAGAAGCGAGTACCACCAAATGTACAATTAAAAGTTCAAGTTTCAGAAACACCTAATAGTTGGGTGGAGTATGAAGAATAATATACCAAAACTCAGAAGTTAGGAATCAGAACTCACCAGCAGAATAGGCTTTATACTTAGCTTTGAACCTAAATAATTTACTTCACAATTCTTCAAATCTGCTGTAATAGACAAGACTTCTTTCCTATTTCCTACTTCCCCTTCAGGTGACGCTCAAGAGCCTTGCTAACGCAGTCGCTTGGGTCGGGAAACCCTACCAAGAGCGCTGCCTCACCATTCCCTACTCCCTGTCTACTCAAGTAAATTCCCAAATCAAACTGGATTCCTATAAACACAGATAAATACTAATAATTTATCTGTGTTTTTTTAAGACATTTTGTTCATTTAATACATTATTAAATATTAATTAAACAAGACACTTCTTTTGATAAATGGCATTTATAAATGATTAATAATTTAGCAATGCTGTATCAGTAAATTTTTATTAACTAAACAATGTAATAGTGCATTTCTGAAAGTTCATAAAGTTATAAATCACATTATTAATTTTTTAATAATACTTGTCTCAGCTTGTACATTCATGCCATAAATGACTGCCGAAATTGTGTAATCTAAAAACAGCTAGGCTAATCTTCAATGAGGTCTGATGACTCCTAAAATTCTGCGTCAGCTTTGGTCTGTGGTTGAAACTGCCCAAACCATGACCCTCTTACAGCTGGATGATGCTAGCTTGGTGCAATGGTTGGTCAAACAAACCACAACACAAGTTTTCTTAGATTCCCATGAGGTTGATTCTCTTGGTGATTATATTCAATCCCGCCTAAGTCTTATACGTGATATTGCTTATGAACGGCAGTACTAACAAGTTAAAAGTCAATGGTCAATAGTCCAGAGTCAAAACTATTGACCATTGACCATTGACCATTGACTATTAAGGCAAATAACCTTCAACTAGGCAATCGGAACCAACTACTCGCCAGCGAACACGTTCTAAGGGTAATGCTTCAGTCATGGTAGTAAAACCTAAATCACCAACAGGTGTAGGTGCATGGCTACCGCCAATAATTTTAGGAGCAATAAAAGCCATAACTTTTTGTACGGCTCCTTGAGCGATCGCACTTGCAGCTAAATTACCGCCACATTCCCACAAGACACTGCAAAAACCCCGTTCATACAAATGCATCATCGCTTGTTCGGGTGTAAGTGCAGGTAATTCCACAACCTCTACGCCGCGTTTGAGCAAAAGTTTTTGTAAATCAGGGTTGGCTCCGACTTCTGTTAACACCAAAGTTGGAGCTTCTGCTGTTTCCCACAAGCGGGCGTTTTCCGGTAAGTTGAGTTGACGACTCATCACCACCCGTAAAGGATTATGCGCCCCCGCCTGATGGCTAGTTAAATAAGGATTATCTTGTCGGACTGTATTACCACCAACAATAATGGCATCACAAGCCGCCCGCAGTTGATGTACTTCACTACGAGCGGCTTGATTTGTCACCCAAGCACTATGACCAGCCGTAGTGGCTATTTTGCCATCCAACGTCATGGCATATTTCAAAATACCAAAAGGTTTTTTATGCAGAATGCGATGCACAAAAGCTTCATTTAATTGCTGACAGGCTTCAGTTTCTACCCCAACTAACACCTCTACACCAGCAGCACGTAAACGAGCAATTCCACCACCCGCAACCAAGGGGTTAGGGTCAACCATACCCACTACCACCTTAGCTACACCAGCCTCTATCAAACCTTCTGAGCAAGGAGGAGTGCGTCCATAGTGGTTACAAGGTTCGAGGCTGACATAAACTGTAGCACCACGAGCGCGATCGCCTGCGGCTCTCAAAGCAAAAACTTCAGCATGAGGTTCACCAGCACGCGGATGAAACCCTTCTCCGACAATTTCGCCATCTTTGACAACAACCGCCCCCACCAACGGATTAGGCGAAGTGCGTCCCAAAGCACGGCGGGCAAGTTCCAAGCACCGCTGCATCATCCGGGAGTCAAAGTCAGCTTCACTGCTCATACTGTTCTGCGTTTGTGAATTAAATACCACTGGCATTGGTGCAGCCTCTCCAGAGGACACTCTCTGCCCATCTTCTTGAGTGTAATTTAGTGATGTATCTACTTGAGCAACAACTGGGGAATTATCCATAAATTTTGGGCAAGAATTTCAATAACTTTGCACATTACTGACTTATATTTTGATACCTCAACAGTAATATCCCAGAGCTACTGTTCGCTGTCGTGGCGCTTACTTATAAAACAGTGCGTTGCGCTGTGCGACAACATACCCTACTTGGCTATTGCACCGAAACTAGTAACCATCAATTAAAAAGAGTGAGAAATTAGGGTCTATACCCCTGATCCTCACTCCCAAATTTAAACTTCAAATTATCTCCTACTGTAACTATTGCTGGACTGCTTTCCGCTTTTGCCACCAAAGATTGAGGGGATAGTAAACTACAGGGGCCCAAAGACTACTAAGAATAGCCGAGGCTAGGGCAACCCGTTGGTAATAAGCCCAGATGTATTCTACTTTGCGATCGCCAATCAAACTCAATTGCCCAGCGAAAATTGTTTCTGACAAAATTGCCATTATAAAAACAATTAAAGCGACAGAAATAAAGTCTTCCTGAATAAACCGCTGTTTTTGTAGTAAACCAGTCAGAAATCCCACTAAACCCAAAGTTAAAGCATGAGTCGGGTCTTGTGATGTCATTCCATCTTGCAGCAGCCCTAAAACTATACCTGCTACTGCTCCTTCCCACAAAGAGCGTTTCACACTCCAGGCTACTACCCAAATTAACAGCCAATTAGGCCCAATTCCCAACAGTTCTGTACCAGGAAAGCGAGTAGGCAATAACAGCAAACATAACAGCACAGATCCGATTGTGATAGACCAATCTAACACTCTAACTGCGTTAGGATGCCAACGTGCGAGTGGTTTACGATAAGCTTTAGATTTGCGCTCCGAAGATTTCGACTTTTTTTGGCGACGAACATTAAATGAAGGTAGCTTCATTATTTTGATTTTTGCAGTTGTTTATTTGCCTGTTCTTTCTGTGCCGACTGAGGGTTGTCCTGTTGTTGGTTAGTCGGTTTGGGATACACAGCTACCCAATCTAATGACCTAATCGGTGGGAAAAGTTCAACTTTTGCCACTGATGCCGGAAGTTTCTTTAAATCTAAAGATTTGATTCTACCTACTGCCAAACCAGAGGGGAATTTTTGGCTGTAAGTAGAAGTTGAAACTAAATCTCCCACTTTCACATTGGGAACTTTTTCATAAAATTCCAGCACAGCTTCCGCTGAAGAATCTCCCCGCAAAACTCCCTTAGCTGAAGTGCGGCTAATAGTCACACCCACTTGACTTTTTAGGTCACTAATTAATAACACACGGCTAGTATTAGGGGTGACACTATCCACCAAACCAACTAATCCGCCCTCGGCCTTAACAATAAAACCTTCTTGAATGCCAGAGTTTGAGCCACGATTGAGAGTAACTTGTTGCCACCAATGATCAGCACTCCGCCCTACTACCCTTGCTGGCACTGGACGTGATGCAGCTGGCTCAGTCTGCACATAACCTAATAAGTTTTGTAACTGTTTATTTTGGCTTTCCAGTTCTTGGATGCGTGTTTGCATTTCCATAAACTGGGCATCTTTGAGGCGTTCTTCCAAACGTTCTTCTGGAGTTGGCCCAGATTGCAAAATCTGTAAAGGACGCGTCACTCCTTGGTAAACTTCCAGCAGCATTGCCCCTTGAGTCTGTCGTAATATCCAAGCACCACCTAATACAAGGGCCAGCGAACCAATCTGTAACCCTTTGCGACCCCACCATCGACGTACAGTAACCATTTATACCTATTTCTATATTTTGCTAGATATCGGATTCTATTTATATGAAACCCAAATAAAAGCCAAATAGAACCCAATATCGCATATTTTTTGCTACATATTCCGAGAACGTGCGCTGAAAACTCTTTCCAACTGTTTAAAGTTTTCTAACACACGACCTGTTCCCAGCACGACACAGCTAAGAGGATCAGCCGCAATGTGAGTCACAATCCCTGTTTCATGACTGATTAGGGTATCAATGCCTTTGAGCAAAGCCCCACCACCAGCCAGCATGATGCCGCGGTCTATGATGTCAGATGCTAGTTCTGGGGGAGTACGTTCTAGTGTCCGCTTTACAGCTTCTACAATTACTGATAACGGTTCCAACATACTTTCACGGATTTCTGGGCTTTTAATGGTTACAGTTCGTGGTAAGCCAGAAAGTAAGTGTAAACCTCTTACTTCCATCATGATTTCATTGTCTTCGTTGGTGGGATAAGCTGAACCAAGACGAATTTTAATGTCTTCCGCAGTACGTTCACCAATTACCAAGTTATGAACTTTCTTCATATATTGAACGATGGATTCAGTAAGTTCATCACCCGCAATGCGTACTGATTCACTTAACACCGTACCTTGAAGACTTAATACAGCAACTTCTGTTGTGCCACCGCCAATATCGATAATCATGTTACCAGTTGGTTCGGCGACTGGTAATCCGGCTCCAATTGCCGCAGCTACTGGCTCATCTATTAAATATACTTCTCTAGCCCCAGCTTGAACGGCTGCATCCATTACAGCCCGTCTTTCTACCCCTGTGACACCACTGGGAATCCCAATCACAATCCGGGGTAAAATTAGCGATCGCCCCTCATTAACTCGCTGAATAAAGCTTTTCAGCATTAACTCGGCTGTATCAAAATCAGCAATTACTCCATCACGCAAGGGACGCAAAGCAATCACGTTTTCCGGTGTGCGACCGAGCATTTTTTTGGCATCTTCACCTACTGCCAGTGCCACCTTTTCGTTTTGGTCGATCGCCACTACAGAAGGTTCTTGCAGTACAATGCCTTTACCAGATACATAAACAAGGGTATTAGCAGTACCGAGGTCGATACCCATATCCCATGATGAGCGAAAGTTCCTAAACAGCCCCACGCTTCTCTACGCCCCCTATTGCAATACTTTTTGACTATAAAAAAATGTTAGATTGAATCGTGCTGGATTCTATTACGTTTTTGATCATCAGTCTAGTAAACTTGGCCATTTTTTGATTAAGTTTTGACCATACTTACTAGGTTTTTAGACATTCACGTTTTCGATATTCCCAGACCAACTCAGTATATCCGTACAGTTTGTTAGTTTTCCCCAAGTAATAGCTCAAATTTATATAGCTGGCAAGGTTGTTAAGTTTTTAACTCATTTATGTCTTACGCAGAAAAACGAAAAATCAATGATTTTAGCCAAGGATCTAGGGGTTTGAGAGGTATATGGGTGTAGTTTTCAAAAGCCTTACACCCCATACCTTAACACCCAACCTCAAGATATAAACTGTGCGTAAGCCCTGACATTTCCAGTAAGTTGATAATTGGCTATTATAGGATTCAAGCTAAAAAATCAGTACACAAGTACTAAAAGGTAAAGCACATGACTATTAATATAGTCCACCTCATTGGTCGTGTAGGTGGAGATCCAGAAATTAGGTATTTTGATTCTGGTAAGGTTAAGTGTAGATTAACACTGGCTGTTAATAGACGAACACGCAATAGTGACGAGCCTGATTGGTTCGAGTTAGAAATCTGGGGAAAGACTGCCGAAGTGGCAGGTAATTATGTGCGTAAAGGTAAACAAATTGCTGTCAAAGGTTCACTGAAGTTTGACACCTGGAACGATCGCCAAACAGGAGTTAGCCGTTCTAAACCTGTTATTTTAGTAGATCAGCTCGATTTATTAGGCTCCAAGCAAGATGGAGACGGCGGTATGAGTGATATGTCTCCAGATAATTTTTAGTTGCTCAAGAGTCAATGGTCAATGGTCAATGGTCAATGGTCAATGGTCAATGGTCAATAGTTAAGTTAAAAGTTATTGTGACTTGGTAAGTCAGAAAGCCAAATAAAACGCTAACAAGATAGCTAATCGTTAACTATTGATTCCCGACTACTGACATTGGACTATTGACTATTGACTAATCACTAATAACTAATTTGCAACGTCACCGATGCTTCTACTTCCTGTTCACCACCAACCACAGGGGTGGAAACTTCGTCGGCAACTTTGGCTACTTGGGCGCGTAAAAATACAGGCGGTGGGGGAGCGCTGGCGTTATTAACTTGAATGCTAACGATTTCTTTGGGTTTTAATCCTAAAGCTCCAAAAACAGCATCAGCTTGCTGTTGTGCATCTTGGGTAGCTTCTTTTAATGCTACTTGACGAGCAGCAGCGATCGCTTCATCACTAGCAATAAAACTAACACCGTTAATCTGCGTTGCCCCAGCTTTCACAGCATCATCTAACAATGTCCCAGCTTTCTCCGTAGGAATCCGAAAGCTGACTGTATTACTAGCAGAATAACCAGTAATTCGCTGCACATTATTGGTGTAACTGTAAACCGGGTTAAGGCGAATACCTGTAGTTTCTAGTTTCTCTACATTGCGGCTTTTGAGTAAAGCAACTACAGCTGATGTTTTCTTAGCAGCCTCTTGTTGTACTTCTTGGGCAGTTTTTCCTTGAATTTCTACTCCTAAATTAACTAGCGACAAAGTGGTAGGAATTGATTCCATACCGCGACCACTCACAGTCAAGGTGCGCCATAGCTTTTCTTTTTCTTGCGCTGTTGCAGGTAGAACTAAAGTTACGCATAACAGCAAAGCTAACGGTAAAGATTTCCAGAACTTCCCAGCACGAAACTGAGAACCAGACAAAGCGGCTCTAGACATAAATTTGCACTCCTCTGAAAAATATATACAGATGTTAATAAGTAAACTGCATCCAGCAATCATTCGTTAACTGTCAAGCATTAATAGTTAACAGTCAGTTCAACTCAACACTGATGGTGCGATCGCTCGATAGGATTTGTATGTTCCTACTGTGACACTGCCGTAGTCAAAAACAGGTATTGTTACATTTTTGGAAACTAAAAAATTACAGCAAAATTTTTCGAGACTTTGTTATGGCGTATTGGCTGCTAAAAACTGAACCGGATAAATATTCTTACTCAGACTTAGAACGCGAAGGTTGTACAGTTTGGGATGGAGTCACAAATGCTCTTGCCTTGAAGCATATCCGTACAATGGTTCCTGGTGATTTGGCTTTGATTTATCATACTGGCAAAGAACGACAAATCACAGGTTTAGCAGAGATTGTCAGTCAGCCTTATCCTGACCCCGCACTTAATGATGCCAAGTTGGTAGTTGTGGATGTGCGGTCAGTCCGCCCAGTTTCTCAGGCTGTTACCCTAGCCCAAATCAAGCAGGATGACAAATTTACAGATTTTGACTTGTTGCGACTCCCCAGATTATCTGTTGTCCCCGTCTCGGACATTCATTGGCAACACCTCATCCACTTAACACAAGACTTACGCAATAGTACACAAAATCAAGGGGTGTAAGGGTATTGGGCTGTCGGTTGAAAATGAGCAAAAACCCTTATTTTACACCCGTCTTCCTGATTCCTTTACTGATTTCTCATAAGCCTCTGTCCATAAAAGAGTAAAAATAAAGAGAAGCATTTTCGCGGAAACCATGCAGTTTTTAGATGCAATCAACTTTTCTTTTCCCCTGCTGGCCAGCACAACAGAAGCAGCAGACAGTTCTATGGTATTAGCGGCTGTACTGCTGAGTTTAGTGGTAATTTACTTCGCCAGCAAAGTTGGTGGGGAGTTATCCAACCGCATCGGTTTACCGCCTGTCTTAGGCGAACTTGTCGGCGGTGTAATCGTAGGTGTTTCTGTTTTGCACCTGTTAGTGTTTCCAGAAGGTGGCGCAGACAGTTCTAGTTCTTTAATTATGGTCTTTCTCCAAACTACGGCTGGTCTGTCGCCAGAAGCAGCGCCCCAGGTATTTGCTGCCCAATCAGAAGTTATTTCTGTGTTATCGGAATTGGGTGTGATTATCCTGCTGTTTGAAATTGGCTTGGAGTCTAACTTAAAAGATTTAATGGCAGTTGGTATCCAAGCCACAATTGTGGCAGTTGTGGGGGTAGTAGTACCTTTTGCTGCTGGGACAGTCGGTTTGATGACGTTGTTTGGCGTTGGTGCTGTACCAGCAATTTTTGCAGGCGCAGCTTTAACAGCTACAAGTATTGGGATTACATCTAAAGTATTGGCAGAACTTGGTAAGCTGAATTCCAAAGAAGGGCAGATTATTCTCGGTGCGGCTGTGATTGATGATGTACTGGGAATTATTGTGTTGGCGGTAGTTGCCAGCCTTGCTAAAGATGGTGCAGTCGATGTCGGTAAAGTTATTTACCTAATTATTAGCGCTACAGCATTTTTGTTAGGTGCGATCGTTCTGGGTAATGTTTTCAATAAAGCATTTGTAGCGATCGCTAATCAACTCAAAACAAGAGGTGAGTTAGTCATTCCCGCCTTTATTTTCGCTTTTGTTATGGCATATCTAGCAGCCATCATTCAGTTAGAAGCAATTTTGGGTGCTTTTGCGGCTGGATTAGTTTTAGAGGAAACTGATAAGCGTCTAGAACTGCAAAAACAAGTTATTCCCGTAGCGGATTTGATGGTGCCAATTTTCTTTGTGACTGTTGGTGCAAAAACTGATTTAGGAGTGCTAAACCCAGCTATTCCTAGCAATCAAGAAGGTTTAATTATGGCTATTTTCCTGATTACAGTAGCCATTATCGGTAAAGTGATCACAGGTTTGAGCGTCTTTGGTCAACCCCAAATCAATCGTTTAGCGATCGGTGTGGGTATGATTCCCAGAGGTGAGGTTGGATTAGTATTTGCTGGTGTCGGTGCTGCCAGCGGCGTTCTCTCAAAACCATTGGGAGCCGCAATCATTATGATGGTTATCCTCACAACCTTTTTAGCTCCGCCTTTGTTACGTTTCGTATTTCCAGAATCTAGTAAAGTGGCAACAGAGTCCAAGCAATTAATTCAAGATTAGAGATTGGCGACTGGGGAATAGGAAGAATAAAGGTTCAAGAATAAAGCCTGAAATGAAATTGTATAATTCATAGCCCACACTTTCTTTTTCCCCAATCCCTAGATTAATTAAAGGAAACTTCTGTCTCTTTAGCTTCGTCCTCTGATAGGTTGTTTTTCTACCATTCTTGCTACTGATTATTAGCTTTGGAAAAATAATTTGTTACCAATCTTACTTAATTACAAACCCTCACTGAAACATGGTCACAAACTTAAAAACTAGTAATTGTCAAGATTGCAACATCATTTAAAAATCCTGGAAATTTTTTACTGAGAACATTGTTTGCTCATCAACCAAAAACTCAAAATCAATTTTTAACAAAGTCAAAAATTAACAAGGATTGACTGAAAGCGGTTAATTCTGGTTATATGTGTGTTGCATCTCATGCTTTGTCAACTGAAGTTTTATGCATAGATAGTACAAAAAAATCAAAATTGCAGACCATGTAAGCAGTTGAAAATTTACCTTGTTCATTGTTTCTTTAACCCAAAAAAAAGTCAAAGTCAAATCTCAAGATTATCTGCTGACAGTAGCACAACTTACCTAAATGTTGAGATATTGACAAATTCCATGAATGCGAATCAGGAGAAAGGATTGTGAAATTACACTGGTTACTACCCGGTACTGTTGGGATGATCTGCTTACTGTCCTCACCAGTTTTGGCAGCCAGACTGGAATCTTGGCGTTTTGATGCCAAGCAAAACCGTCTGGAATTTAATACTTTGGGAGGTGTTCAACCCAAAGCACAACTAATTTTCAATCCCACACGCCTGGTTATTGATTTACCAGACACAACCTTTGGAAGACCGCAGTTAACACAACCCGTAGGTGGGGCAATTCGTGCCATTCGGATTGGTCAGTTTGAACCCCAAACAGCCAGAATTGTCGTGGAACTAGCTCCCGGTTATACTCTCGACCCCCAAGGGATAAAATTTGTTGGTATAACTGCCAGTCGTTGGACTGTACAATTACCAAGACCAAAACTGGAACCTATAAATTCTTCTTCCGATAATGTTTACAACCTAGTTACCACCGTTGACTCAAATGCAAAACCAGAGGTTTCTGCAAAACCGGAGTTTTCTAGAGTTGCCACCATTACACAAAGCACAACTCAAATCGACAGCTTACAAGTTACAGGGGATGGTTTTTTTGTGCGGACTAACGGTGGCAATCCCCAAATTAAGGTGAATCGGAGCCGCGATCGCTCTACTATTTTTATGGATATCTCTGGCGCAACTTTATCAGCAAATTTGGCGCAGCGAGATCTCAGCGTTAACAAGCATGGTGTAAGTCGCGTTGAATTTATTCAATTGCGCACTACTCCACCCACAGTCCGTATGACTTTGCGCGTAGATAAAAATAGTCCAGACTGGCGGGCTACAAGAAGTGGTGTTGGTGGTTTGGTAGTTCTGCCCAATCGATTTGCTAGATTACCAGAAAATAACTCTAACAACTCCGCTGACAATCAGCCAGAATTTTCTCCTTCCAACCGCCGAATTGTTAGTGACCAAACAGCCACCATTCAAGCGGTAGAACTGTCTGATGATGGCAAGCAACTAATAATTAGAGCCAATCAATCTATAACTGCTAGGGGTGGATGGGATCGCACCTCTGGGTTGTATCGTATCACCATCAACGATGCTAAATTAGCGCCGCGCATCAAAGGCCCTACTTTTAATGCTAATAGTTCAATTTTGCGAGTTCGCTTACAAACACCAGAACCTGATACAGTAGTTATCTTGGTTCAACCCGCCGCCGGAGTGCAAGTTGGGCAAATCAACCAAAACGACGACCAAGTGACGCTGCAATTGCAAGGTTCTCGCCGAGTTGTGGCAATTCCCGGCACACTTCCTTTTCCTTCTGAACAAGGTCAATTACCAGATCCCAATGAAAATCCCCGTTCTCAACCTCAGCCAGGAACACGCCCCCTCCCCAGAGGTAAAGTAGTAGTTGTGATTGACCCTGGACATGGAGGTAAAGATCCTGGGGCAATTGGTATTGGTGGTACCCGTGAGAAAGATATTATTCTCCCAATAGGGAAAAGGGTAGCTGAAATTTTACAGCAAAATGGTGTCCAGGTAATTATGACACGGAGTTCTGACTATTTTGTGACTTTACCTGGAAGAGTACAGATGGCAGAAAAAGCCAACGCTGATGTGTTTGTCAGTATCCATGCTAATTCCGCAGGTGCAGGTCGTCCTGATGTCAGTGGTTTGGAAACTTATTATTATGACAGTGGTTTGAGTTTAGCCCGTATTGTGCATAACAGTATTCTGCAAAGTCTGAATGTCAGAGACCGAGGAGTGCGACGAGCCAGATTTTACGTTCTCAGAAAAAGTTCTATGCCTTCGATTCTTGTCGAGACAGGTTATTTAACTGGTCGAGAGGACAATGCCAAGTTACGTAGTTCAGCTTATCAAAATCAAATGGCAGAAGCGATCGCTCGTGGTGTACTCCAGTACCTTCGACGAAGATAAATAATTCCATCGCCAAATTTTGGTAAATATACTTAATTGCTCAGATGAATAACTGATGATTTGTCTTATTAAGAGTAATCTTGCTGATACTAAGTAAGAGTTTACCGTCATCTCACTGATAACAATCTATCGTTCTCACTTTTTTAGTGAGAACTATTTTTTAGTATTAACAGATACATTGATCTCTCATGTTGTGTTCAAAATGCTAGATTAGGTGTCACCACCTTTGTCGTATCAGTTGATAGTAGCAAGAAGTTTTTGGGTACATTGATGATCAGCAATCAAATAACTCAACACTAATCCCTACGGATTTTACGTATTATTGGCTGGAACTATTTATGTACAGTTAATTTCATTAGTTTTTATTGGCTGTTATCTCATACTTGACAGGCGAATTTTTTTGCCTTGATAGGATAACAAAATCAAAGGGGCGTGCTAAAATTTTACGCCATTAACCATGTCTTGAATGCCAGAACAAAATTTCTGGTTGCCACGGAAGTTCTGATAACCAGTGTCCACTGTGCAGACTTCTGATATTAAAACTTTTGGCGGTGACGGTGTGAGGATTTACCAATACGTGGACATATCAACGACTTCCATGAACGCGAATTAGGAGAAAGGACTGTGAAACTACACTGGTTACTAACCGGTACTATTGGAACTATCTTCTTACTATCGTCGCCTGCTTTGGCAGCGAGACTGGAGTCTTGGCGCTTTGATGCCAAGCAAAACCGCTTAGAATTTAATACGTTGGGATCTGTTCAACCCAAAGCACAACTCATTTTCAATCCCACTCGTCTGGTCATTGATTTACCGGACACAGACTTTGGCAAACCACAGTTAACACAACCAGTAGGTGGAGCCGTTCACTCTATTCGTGTGGGGCAATTTGACCCCCAGACAGCCAGAATTGTTGTGGAACTCGCTCCTGGTTATACTCTTGACCCCCAAGAAGTGAAATTTGTCCCCACTACTGGCAGTCGTTGGATAGTACAATTACCTACACCAACAGCAGTGCCTGTAGGTTCATCACCTGATATTTCACTACAATCAGAACCTAAATCTCCAGAATCGACCTCTAATTCAGAATTTCCATCTAGAAGTATTTATTCTGTAGTCAAAACAGACCCAGTAACATCAAATAATCCGAAACCACTTAACAACACTCTCGCCGCTGTTACTCAACTAGAAAGTTTCCGAGTTACTGGTGATGGTTTTTTTGTTCGTACCAATGGTGGTAATCCTCAGATTCAGGTAAATCGGAGTTCAGACAAACGATTAGTAAATATCGATGTTGCTGGTGCGTCCTTATCTTCTAGTTTGTCCCAACAAGATTTATCTGTTAATCGTTATGGTGTCAGTCGGATTCAATTTTCCCAGTTGCAAACAAGGCAACCAACAGCCCGCATAACGTTGTATGTGGATCAAAATAGTCCAGACTGGCGGGCTAGTACTAGCAGCATAGGTGGATTTATAATTCTACCTAATCGTCTTGTGAGATTGCCTGGTAATAGCAACTCCAGCATCATTTCCGAGGCTACTGACTCACCCGCAATCATTCAAGCGGTGGAATTAGCGGAGAATGGTACTCAACTTTTAATCCGCTCTAACAAGCCTGTATCTGCCAAGGGTGGTTGGGATAGATCTTCTGGTTTATTTCGGATTGCGATCGCCAATGCTAAGTTAGCACCTAGAGTTGTTGGCCCAGCTTTTAATGCTAATAGTCCCATTCTGCGGGTACGTTTGCAACCCCAAGAAGATTCAGTCAATGTTTTGGTTCAACCAGCTTCGGGAGTCCAAATTGGGGAAGTCAACCAAATTAGTAATCAGTTGTTAGCTGTACAATTACAACGTACTCGTGCAATTACACCACCAGTTGGTTTACCGCCTCTACCTTCAACTAGAAGTCAACTACCAGACCCCAATAGTAATTCCCAACCGATATCAACACCACAAACACGTCCAGTTCCTAGAGGCAAACTGCTGGTTGTGATTGACCCTGGGCATGGTGGTAAAGATTCTGGCGCTCCTGGTTTGGGTGGACTATTAGAAAAAGATGTAGTTTTACCAATTGGTAAACGAGTAGCTGCAATTTTAGAGCGAAATGGCGTACAAGCAGTTCTTACGCGGGATGCTGACTTTTTCGTTGAACTTCAGGGACGAGTAGATATTGCTGAACGCGTCAATGCCACTTTATTTGTCAGTATTCATGCTAATTCAGTAGATAATCGCCCTGATGTGAGTGGTTTAGAAGTTTATTACTACGATAGTGGTTACGCTTTAGCGGAAGTAGTTCGCAAGACTATTCTGCAAGATATTAGTACCATCAAAGACCGTGGTACACGCAAAGCACGATTTTATGTCCTGAGAAAAAGTTCTATGCCTTCGATTTTAGTGGAAACAGGTTATATGACTGGTCGGGAAGACAATCCGCGCCTAGGTTCAGCAGAATATCAAAATCGTATGGCAGAAGCGATCGCTAGTGGTATTCTCAAGTACCTCCGTCAAAGGTAAGAATACAGCCAGTCTCAAAATATAGTACAAATTTTTAATTAATGAGGTGCTATTTGCAGAAGTCAGAATTCAGAATCAATTAGTGGGCGAAAAAGACCTGCCACTAACTTTAGGCGTAGCCTTCCCGTTACGCTGATTCTGATTCCTGACTCCTGAATGCTGAATTCTATTTGGTAAACTTCTGACTCACCAAGAATTTAGTAGTCAGTTCTCAAATTGTCTGCTAAATTCTGTATTTTAAAAGCCAAAACCTAAATCAATATCTGCCTGTGTATTCATCTTCTATTTTTGATGGTAATCTTTACGATTTTTCTGATAAAGAACCTCAACGTGCGCCTATCGGCGTTTTTGACAGTGGTGTGGGTGGGCTGACGGTACTTCGACAAATCTACCGCCAACTACCAAATGAATCGATCATTTACTTTGGTGATACAGCTAGACTCCCTTACGGTATTCGTTCCCAAGCGGAAATTCTTCAGTTTGTGCGTGAAATTCTCTGTTGGATGCAACAACAGAAAGTCAAAATGGTGGTGATGGCTTGTAACACTAGTTCCGCCCTCGCTTTAGAAATTGTGCGTCAAGAATTCAACATCCCGATTTTAGGCGTAATTCTCCCAGGCGCTAAGGGGGCGGTGCAGCAAGGTAAGCGTATTGGTGTGATTGCTACCCCAGCAACTGCTAAAAGCAATGCCTACAAGCAAGCGATTTTAGAAATTGACCCAGACGTACAAGTCTGGCAAGTTGGTTGTCCAGAGTTTGTCCCGTTAATTGAGCAAAATCGCATCCACGATCCTTACACTACTGAAGTAGCACGTTCTTATCTAGAGCCATTGCTTCAGCAAGAAATTGATACTTTAGTCTACGGCTGTACTCATTATCCGCATCTAGCACCAGTACTGCGATCGCTTCTTCCCTCTCATGTCAAATTAGTTGACCCAGCTGTTCATGTCGTGGCCGCTTGTAACCAAGATTTAGAGTTGCTTGGCTTAACTAATACTCACCCGCCATTACCAACTCGCTTTGTCGTTAGCGGTTGTCCACAACAATTTGCTCAGTCCGCAGTCCAATGGCTAGGTCATACACCAATGGTTGAGGTCGTAGACTTAAATAACACAGTAGTTTCCCAACTTTCATAAACAAAATGAAGTATGAAGCTTTAAAAATAAATTTCATACTTCATACTTCACTCTTCATGTGACTATTGACTCTTGACTATTAACCACCTCAGTTACCTGTGATGTTACAGCCACTTCCGGTTGATGTTTCTCATTATTTCTTGATAGAGAATCTTGAGAAACAGATTTTTGACCACTGCGCTTAGCTAGTGCTAATAATAGGTAAACTGTGAATAAATACCCAGCAGCTAAAATAAAAATCATCATAGGCATATTAGCGTAAATCATTGTTCTACCAGCTTTTTTCCCCGAAAAATATCAAATTCCATACCATGCGTAGAACCTCAACCATTCAAGAAATCCTTGATGGCCGTAGTTTGCTATGCTAAATTTGCCGTAGAGTTATGACACTCTCCGGTCAACAAACTGAACTATTTAATTGCAGCTATTTGCAGACAACACATACCACAACAGTTAAATTGCCAAATGGCATAATTAACTGCGCTCCTCAGCAGTTTACTTAGTCTGCATTATTGTTTTTCATGCCTCTGTGGTAGGATATACCACGACTTTCAGCGCAAGCTGAAAGCCGAAAGCGAACTCCTGTAAGGATACCGCCTAACTCCATCCCAAGAAGTTTACCTGCCGCTACAAAACAACCAGAAATAATTTCCTTGATTTTATTCTGCGGCAATTAGTTATTCTGGATTCACAACAACGCGGAGGTAATATCACTGAACAGTGCTTTACCTTTACATTGTCAATACCTGAAAAATTTAAAATCCCTACATTTTAGCGTAACACAACGAACCTGACTTTTAAGCCACTCTTGAGGCTAAATTTTGAATTTTCTGCAAGACTAAATTTACGGATGGAACAAGTTTTTCTTCGAGTAAAAATATTGTTTGTGTCTAATTTGATCATAAATAATTAAAATTTAATATTTTAATTATGTAATTATTATTACTTAATAAATATAAACTTATAGTAAAAAAATCAATATTTTTCCACAAAATAGGTATTGCTGAATCAACAAGTAAGCAGGATTGGCTTTTTTATACTTGTATATATACTTAGATTACTGAAGAAGCTAGAAAATTTTGAGTGCAGACAACACAAATAAAGCATAGGGGAAAAAGAATTCAGCAGTCAGAATTCAGATCATGTCCGGCTAATTAGTTATGAAACCCCATCTGTGTAAAAACCTGAAAACTCTTTTTCCCCCTGCTCCCTTGCAGTCTTAATGATAAGTCTTTCACCGGACACGATATCAGAGGTCAGAATCAAGATTGTGTCTATTGAAAGACTACTCATAGAAAAACGCTCATGAGAGCAGCTGCTGTTGTGTTTGTGTTCAAGACTCGTTAGTACTCATTCAGAAAATTGATGTTAATTCTCAGATTTCGTCTCGAACTACAAAAATTTTTCCGATAATTTTTCAATCCAGTTAAGACCAGCAAAACCGCCTGTTTACCTTGACAGAAGGGAAATAGCGGTTACTTCGCCGTGGTCAGATCTCACCCAACAAGTAAGTATTCTCTCAGCAAAACTTTGCGCTGGCACAGGGTTATCTTAAAATGAGTATAGGATATGTAAACTTTCGTAACCTAAGCCAGAGTCCGGCCATCCATGACCCCAGCTACCTCCCTGTTTACCCCTGTGGAAGCAGATTTGCAATTACTAGCCGATAACCTGAAGCAGCTAGTTGGCAATCGCCACCCCATTCTTTTTGCAGCCGCCGAACATCTATTCGGAGCTGGGGGAAAGCGCATCAGACCAGCGATCGTTCTGCTGATATCGCGGGCGACAATGTTAGAAGACGAAATTACTCAACGTCACCGCCGCCTAGCCGAAATTACAGAAATGATTCACACGGCAAGCCTAGTGCATGACGATGTGGTAGATGAATCACAAATGCGCCGTGGTGTGCCTACTGTTCATGGTTTGTTCGGAAACCGCATTGCTGTATTAGCAGGTGATTTTCTCTTTGCCCAATCATCTTGGTATCTGGCAAACTTAGACAATTTAGAGGTAGTTAAACTCCTCTCAGAAGTAATCATGGATTTGGCTACTGGAGAAATTCAGCAAGGCATGAATCGCTTTGATAGTGGCCTTGCAATTGAAACTTACCTCCAAAAGAGCTACTACAAAACGGCTTCCTTAATAGCTAACAGTGCCAAAGCAGCAGGGTTACTGAGTGAAGTTTCTCAAGAAACTGCGCAGCATCTATATAGCTACGGGCGTAATCTAGGATTAGCGTTTCAAATTGTGGATGACATCTTAGATTTCACCAGTACTACAGATACTTTAGGTAAACCAGCCGGTTCTGACCTAAGAAGTGGTAATTTGACTGCACCTGTTTTATTTGCTCTTGAGGAGAAACCATATTTAGAAGTGCTAATTGAACGCCAGTTTGCCCAAGAAGAAGATTTAGAGCAAGCACTGGCATTAATTCAAGATAGCCGAGGGATACAGCAAGCGCGGGAATTAGCGGCTCACCATGCAAAGTTAGCAGCTGATGACATTGCAATTCTGCCACCTTCAGAATCACGTCAAGCTTTAATTGACATGACTGAATACGTGCTGAGTCGACTTTATTAAAAATTTTAGATTGTAAATTTTTAATGTTGGAGTTGGGTGTGAGGAAAATTGGATTGTATCCAAAGCACCCCAACTCCAAATTTTTTTAGGCAATATCAGGTGGTATCTGTTTCGACTGCTGTTTTGGTTTCAGCTTTTGTTTTAGGTGCTTTTGAATAGTTTTTTCTAGCTGAGAACGCTGTACTTCAAAAGCATTATCCAATGTACCCGGAGTTTCTAAAAAAACAATGCTATCTACGGGTGTTAACGCTATTAATTGAAACAAAATATGGGTGACAGCAATGGGTGTAGCCACCACTTGAGGGTCTCGCCCAGCAGATGAAATTAGGGAAACATCCTGTATGGTAGAAAAAGCGTAAATCACCTGCTTCTCCAAACCTGGATTTGCACGGTGGCTCAATGTAGTTAAGACCCAGCTTCCCTCCTTTTGGAGAATATAGTACTGGGAGTGGCGTAATTGTTGAGCGATCGCGCAAAAAGCAGGAGCAATTGCTGCAATAAGATGTGGTGAAATACCATCGCGGGGTGCATTGTCGATCAGCAATTGAATTTGTGTTTCTAAATCCATAATGACTTGTCAACGACTTTTGGGTAATGGCAATCACAGCAGGCCAAGGTGTGAACAATTCCATCCAAATTGGGAATAATAAAATCAGCTATATCCTGAATGCAGGATAGACCTGCGTTTAGCTTATACGCAAAACACACAAAGCCAATACCTACAGTCGTACAGGTTGTTTCTTATGTATGTTAGGGTCTTTTAAACACCGAGACTATGAATTCAGCCGCAACCGCAACTATTCCAACCGCAACTTTTCTGGGAGAAAATACTATCGGCGTGGAGGTGATATTTCAACTCCTGTACAAGGAGTTTCGGCAATCAACCAAAGCCTCAGAACAGAATTGCCATGATGTGGCAACACGCATTACCACCGAAGTATACCGAATTTGCAGCGAAAGTAAACGCATCCAAGCTTCTGGTGCAATAGAAAGCTCAGCCATGACCTTAGCTAGACATCGGCTGCAACAATGTCTGAGATACTATCAGTTGGGTTCTAATAGAGGCAGAGTTGAATTACACAGTACCCTGAGTGCCATTATTTATCGTTACATTAATCCTCCCCAGCGGCAATTGAGCTATCAAGGGCGGCTGACTATCATAGAAGATTTTCTACAAAGTTTTTATTTAGAAGCATTGAATGCTTTCCGGCGAGAGAATCAACTTGGTTCTACTTATCGTCCGCAAACTCTTCTGGAATTAGCAGAGTACATGGCCTTTACCGAACGTTACGGTAAGCGGCGCATTCCTTTACCTGGTCGTCAGCAACAGTTAATTATCCTGCGGGCGCAAACTTTCTCTCAACAGCAACCTCCTGAAACCAGCGTAGACATAGAACAAGCTGCTGAAGGTAGTTCTGGTGATGGTGATGGTTCTTGGGAAGAGCCAGCAGTACAGCAGTTACGTTCCACAATGGCGACACAACCAGAACCAGAACCCGAAGAAGATACTTTGCGTTCGGTTGTGATTACCGAATTAATGAGTTATTTGGAGCAAAAACAACAATCTGATTGTGCTGATTACTTCTCCCTACGTCTTCAAGATTTATCAACACAAGAAATTGAGAATATCTTAAATCTCACTCCTCGTCAGAGAGATTACTTACAACAGCGCTTCAAGTATCATTTGATCAGGTTTGCTTTGTTACATCGTTGGGAACTAGTACACGAGTGGCTGGAAGCTTCTTTACAAACAAATCTGGGGTTAACACCACAGCAATGGGAAGCCTACACCTCTGGGCTAGACGAGAAACAGCGGTCTTTACTCGACTTAAAACAGCAAGGTCAAACCGACGAAAAGATTGCCAAAATTCTAGGGTTATCAATGGCACAACTGCAAAAACGCTGGTTTAAAATTCTGGAACAGGCTTGGGAAATTCGTAACTCATTAGTGTCCGGATCAGGTGCATCTACTCATGAATAGTGACTCAGAATCCTTAAAAGACAAATTACTCTCTTGGTTGTTGGCAAATAATATCAACACCAGTGAGCTTAACAGAGTCGAGTTTAAGGAAATTGATGGGGTTGATCACTCTCTCAAACAATCAGCCACTTTCGCCAGTGGCGATCCAAACTTGGGAGGGAAACCCCAAACCTTTAAACTGGGAGATATTCCTACTGTGCAAGACCGTTTCCAAGCCGTAATCAAGCGTCGGTTACAGACCGAAATCGAAAACCAGCCACCTTTGTTTCCTTGGGAAACACAATTAATGGAATACCCTGAGCGTTTGGAAGAGCGATCGCTCAGTTTAGTTCCTACCTGGGGCTGGAAGATACAACAATCTAAGCTGAATCTGCCAGTTGCTCTGCCAGAAGCAGTTTTTCGGGAGTTGCTAGAAAAGTGCCAAACACTGCTAACTTCTTCAGTTCCTTTGGGAGCCAAATTAGTTCAGGCAGTGGAAAGCTTCTTCCCTCAAGATTCTCATGCGCTCAATGATATTGCTGGTTTGGTACTAAGAAGTACCTATCGGTCTGCGGATGTTCTCGAACAGAAACTCAATATCGAGAGCGATTACCCAGATTTACAACCACGTCAACAAATGGCATTGTCTCTACTGGCTGCGAAACAACTGCTAGAAAATTTGAGTCTACCAGTCACACCCAACAGTCCAGTAGTAGAAAGACAATGGTTTACAAGTGAAGGTATTCTGACTTTGCGGGTAGAATACCAATCTCGTGGTAAACAAACCCAATTAAAAGTTCAGGCTGATTTACCTACTAAAGGTATTGTGACGTTGCGAGCCGATGGTACTTTAGCAATGGCTCAGTCGTCAAGTGCAGGTTGCTTGCATGTCGAGCTATCCTGTCAGGAATTTAACCCAACTTATACATTAGAAGTTGAGTTTCCGGAAATTGACCAACAGTCTTTGTTGTTCGTGATAAATCCTACAATTTAGCCAAAGTTACCAAGGCTACTATAATAGGTCGAACAACACTGAGAGATTAAGAAAATTATTGTGGTTTTGGAGCTTATCCTTTTTTTAACAAGCGATCATTAGGGCTTCTACATTTTTTGAAACGATCATTAGGGCAAAAGATATGAGACTCCCAAAGGCTGCTTCGGGGAGTTACTGTTATCTGCACAAGAATTTCAGCAGGGTATGAGTTACAACTAAGTAGATGGTTTGACTGACCAAGCATTTTGTTGACTGCATCTACACCATTGCTGACTTTTTAAATGTTTAACTTATCCAGGAATAATTGGTTTTCGCGTCTACCTATAGTTAATAATTGGAGACAAAATATCCAGACTTCACCTTTGATGCCAGTGGAAGATTCTCTTTCCTTGCGGGTGCTAGTGCTGGGTTTGGTAATTATGGGAACTGTAGCAGTAGATATTGCTGCTGATACAACATTTAGTTTTTGGGCAGTGCCGCTAAGTGTTGTTGGTTCTGTTTGGAGTTATCATTATCGCCGAAATCCCAATGTGCCAGTGAAATTCTGTATCGCCATTGGGATGTTAATTGGCTTAGGAGCTTTTTTTGGTCGGTTGATAGGTGAATTAAATGATACGCGCCTAGCTTTAGCAGAGTTATTAATTCAACTCCAAATACTTCACGGTTTTGATATGCCTCGCCGTAAGGACTTGGGCTATTCAATCGTGATTGGGCTAATTTTATTGGGTGTGGCAGCAACGCTGAGTCAAACTTTAGCGTTTGCACCTGTATTATTGTTATTTTTAGCGATCGCTTTACCAACTTTAGTTCTCAACTACCGTTCGCAACTCGGTTTAGATAAGTCAAAAGTTAAAAGGGAAAAGGCAAAAGAAACACAATTTGGATCAAAATTACCTTTTTATTTTTTATTATTTACTTTAGTTCTTGGACTAGGATTAGGGATTTTTGCCGTTTTACCCCGGTTTCCTGGTTACCAGTTACGAACATTTCCAGTTAGTTCTCCGATTGAAGTGAAAGGCGGCTTTACTGGACGGAGTATTATTAATCCTGGCTATGTCCGCCAAGGTAACGCCGACAATCAAGGCGATGGTACAGGAGAAAGCCAAACTGGGCAACCAGGAAAGCTGAATGATAGCTTTTATTACGGTTTTAATAGCAAAATCAACCAAAACCTGCGAGGAAGCATGACATCCAAGGTAGTCATGCGGGTGCGATCGCAGGCAGAAGGATTTTGGCGTGTATTAGCATTTGATCGCTACACAGGTAAAGGCTGGGAGATTTCCCGCAATGACGATGTTACCACTCTCAAGCGATCGCCTTGGTCTTATCAAATTTATCTGTCTCCACCAGCTACCTCGGCTCCAACTAGAGAAGTAGTGCAAACCTACACAGTGGTGGAAGATTTGCCGAATTTGATTCCGGCGATGTCCCATCCAAAAGAAATTTACTTTCCCACCCCGATTGTCGCTGTTGATAAAGAAAATGGGCTGCGTGCGCCTGTTGCTTTATCAAAAGACCTCACCTACACAGTCATCTCGGAAGTACCATACCGCGATCGCACTTTGTTAGGAAAAGCTACGACTGAGTATCCGCAACATATTAAAAAATACTATCTGCAAATTCCGCCAGAAATTGCACCCAAAGTCCGAAAGCTAACTGAAGAAATTCTGGCTAATTACAGTCGAAATAATGTATCTAGAGTCACAAAAACTTTAGATTCAACTTATGAGAAGGTACTTTACCTAGCGCAATACCTCAAGCAACGCTACTCTATTCCCCAAAATCCTTCTGATTTTCCTTATTTGGATGAAAAAGAAGATTTGGTAGAAACTTTCTTGTTTAAATCTCAAGGAGGCTACCCAGACCATTTTTCTACAGTGCTGACAGTGATGCTGCGTTCCATTGGTATTCCAGCACGGTTGGTAGCGGGGTTTAGTCCAGGCGAGTTTAATCCATTTACCGGGATGTATGTTGTCCGTAACACGGATGCTTACGCGATGACAGAAGTTTACTTCCCCAAATATGGCTGGTTTGCTTTCGATCCAATTCCCAATCATCCTTTAATTCCGCCTTCAATTGAAGACTCGCAAACTTTTAGTGTTTTGCGCCAATTTTGGAATTGGGTGGCTGGATGGCTACCTTCCCCTGTGACTGGGTTATTTAACAATGTATTTGGCACAATATTTAGTTGGATAACAAGAGCGATCGCTTGGTTTTTTGCTTTATTCGCTCAAGGTTGGCTAGGTGTACTAACTGGTTTAACTTTAGGCACTACAATTGCTTTCTTTGGTTGGTTCGGTTGGGTACAGTGGCGCGGCTGGTTAAAGCGTCGGTGGTTGAATAAATTACCACCGATGGAAAGGCTTTATCAACAAATGCTGCAATGGACTGCGACAAAAGGTTTAGGTAAGCATCCAGCACAAACACCCTTAGAGTATGCCAAAGTTTCATATCAACATCATCCTCCAACCACAGCGCAAGTAATCGATGAAATTAGTCAAGCTTATGTTAGCTGGCGTTATGGTGGACATACTCCCAATTTGCAACAATTACGGCAAAAATGGCAGGAATTAAAGAAAGTCAATAGTCAATAGTCAATAGTCAATAGTCAAAAGGCAGGAGGTATAGGGATGAAATTTCATACTTCATACTTCACACTTCATACTTCCTACCGACACTAGATTACATTCTCTCAGTTCTGCATATCTCTTTGGGAAGATTTTCAGTATATTTGGCAGATAAATAGCTAAAAAAAGCATTTGCTGTCTAAAAACTAAAGCAAGCTAGATGTGATGCGTTGTAACTCCAATTTTTTAGGGATAACATGGAAATAAAATCCTTACTGGATTCTCGTGCCACATTTAATGTCAGTTAATTTATGGAAATTCAATTAATCAATATCGGTTTCGGCAACATTGTGTCAGCTAACCGAGTAGTTGCGATCGTTAGTCCAGAGTCTGCCCCAATTAAGCGGATCATCACCGATGCGCGGGACAGAGGTCAGTTGATTGATGCAACTTACGGTCGTCGGACAAGGGCTGTAATTATTACTGATTCCAGCCACGTAATCCTTTCAGCAATTCAACCAGAAACGGTAGCAAATCGTTTCGTGATTTCTCGCGATCATCATGCTGTAGATAATTAACTAAGGATAGTTGACAAACGACTATTCTATTTGCACCATATCGGCAGTACCATGTGAATTAGACTGGTTTTCTGTCACCAGTGCTACAAATTCGTTAGTCGAGGTCGCCCTGGCAACGAACACACTTACGAATCATGTTTATTGATTAATTCACAGGTTGAACGGATGATGCAAGTTTTACCCATCCAGGCTAGTGCTATTACCAAAGAATGCCCATCGACTGGCAAGTTAATTGTTTTAACTGGCCCCAGTGGAGTAGGCAAAGGCACCTTATTGCGAGCGCTATTGCAGCGTCATCCGCAACTTTATTATTCTGTATCCGTGACAACTCGTTCTCCGCGTCCGGGAGAAATCGATGGCAAAAATTATTACTTTATTAGCCGTAGTAAGTTTGAACAACTGGTTGCTCAAGGTGAGTTCTTAGAGTGGGCGGAATTTGCTGGTAATTATTACGGCACTCCGCGTGAAGCTGTGGTAAATCAAATTCAGTCTGGTAAGTTAGTTGTGCTGGAAATTGAGTTAGAAGGGGCAAGACAAATTCGCGCTTCCTTTCCTAATGCCCTCAGCATTTTCATTTTGCCACCGTCCTTTGATGAATTAGAAAAACGGATACGTGGTCGTGGACAAGACTCACAAGAAGCGATCGCTCGTCGCCTAGACCGTGCTAAAGCAGAAATTCAAGCAGCCGATGAATTTGATATTCAAATTGTGAATGATGATTTTGAAACGGCACTTGAAGCGATCGAAGCGGCCTTATTTGAATAATCAAATCCAAGCATTTTTATCACCAAATCATAAAGGACACATATTCCTATGTGTCCTTCAAATGTTTTTGTTGTGAGAATACATTTTTAATTGCTCAAAGCTTGGATTTAACAAGGCTATACTCAGCACTTTGCCATACATATTGGTAAGTGGTAATCAGTAATTAGAAAGTTATAATCTAAAGTTTTTTGGTCAAAAATAAACTTATGATTGCCAACTTTAACTAATCACTAATTACCAATTACCAGAAACCAAATTAGCCGATTAGACCTTGAATAAGCGCGATGTTGCTAGTCAAGAAATAAGCAACTACTGCACCACCAATGCCACCAATTAAGAAAGCACTGGCAAAATTATTCCAACCTTCTTTAGATTGAAAAGCATCTGGAGGGTTGGGTACAGTCACACTAGCCAGGGCTTTTGGAGGATTGCTATTGGCATATAAAGATAAAGCACCTGTCAGCAGAATTACTAGGCCGATAGCTGCTAGTAAGCCTGCTAGGTTAGCGTTTTCTGCATTACGCAGGGGGCCATATTTAGCGAAGGGGCCAAATATCCAGTAGCCATGTGCCATACCAACTTCTAGCCCGCGTCTGAAAGGAGTTAGACCTGGACGATAAGCTGGTAAGTTATTGATGAACCACTTGACCAAAGGAGAAGAATTAATTGGAGTTTCGAGATTGCCCACTTGAGGATCGCGTCCTGCGGGAAATACTACTTCCCGGTTTCTAGGATCACTGGGCAGATTCTTGGATGCATCTACTGCTTGCGCCATAATTTTATGTTCGCCTCTCAATTACACATGCAACAGTCTTAAATCCCAATGCTTACTTATGGCAGTGGGTGGAACAGTAGGTCGGGGAAAAAGCGGTTAAACTCAATCAAAATGCCTGCTGTAATTGTCAGCCAGATGGTAGCTGCCACTGGTGCTGTGGAAATAAATTTAATCAAATAGGATGATTGATCGCTTTTTTCAGCCATGTATTTAATCTCCAAAACAATGAATCAGTTGAGCTGAACTAACGAGGAGAAACGGGGATCTCTGAATCCTTAGCAGTTAATTCGCCAGAAAGAAATTCTTTCAAAGCAGCTGCTGGCCAAGCAAAACCTGAAGCCATGATTGGTAATGCTGTACCTAAATCAATTTGGATTTCTTTTTGTTCGGAGTCAGATTCTTTTCTAACTGCGATTAGGTAAGCACGACCTACCCAACCAATCCAACCTGCAATATAGAGAAACAGAATGCTGGGAATCAAAAAGTCACCAGCACGGTCTAGACGACCATCAACAATCAAGTGAGGATAACCTTCAGGGCCGCAAAGTGCTTGAGAATAACGCTCAAATCTCTTTTGACCGGATTGAGGATCAGCAGTAGTATTCCGAGCATTTTTGGCTAGTGCTTGAAATGCGGGGTTTTCTGCGCAAGGTGTAAGATTAGCTCCGAGAGCTTTCGCTGGCGGAGCAAAATTGAACCAAAGGCAGATCGCTAAAATCAAAGCAAACAATCGTCGCATGGAGTTGTTTCCTTTTATTACAAAAGAAAAAGTTTTTTGTACAAAACGAAGCGGCTTGTACATTCTTTATTTGGCTAACTAGCAAGTCATCATACTCTTGCCTGGGAACCGAGTAAAGTTTAAGTAAATAAAAGTTAAAGCTTCTCAAACAAATCGTTATTTTGCAGAACCCTCAGATGGCAACCGTTTTAGCAATCGAAACCAGTTGTGATGAAACTGCCGTCGCAATTGTAAACAATCGTCAAGTTCGCAGTAGCATTATCGCTTCTCAAATCCCAGTCCATCAGCAATATGGTGGAGTTGTACCAGAAGTGGCATCTCGCCAGCATTTGGAAACGATCAACGAGGCGATCGCTCAAGCTCTAGAACAAGCTCATTTAGACTGGTCAAAAATCGACGGCATCGCGGCCACCTGCGCTCCTGGTCTTGTGGGAGCGTTGTTGGTGGGATTAACTGCTGCCAAAACTTTAGCGATCATACACAATAAACCATTTTTGGGAGTTCATCACCTCGAAGGCCACATTTACGCGACTTACTTGAGTGAGCCAACTTTAGATCCCCCTTTTCTTAGCTTACTGGTTTCAGGCGGACATACAAGCTTGATTTATGTTAAAGACTGTGGTATTTACGAAACCCTGGGAGAAACTCGTGATGATGCTGCCGGGGAAGCTTTTGATAAGGTGGCACGGTTGTTAAATCTAGGTTATCCAGGCGGCCCAGTGATTGACAAGTTAGCACAGCAAGGTGATCCCCAAGCTTTTACCTTGCCAGAAGGCAAAGTTTCGCTTCCTGGTGGAGGGTTTCATCGCTATGATGGCAGTTTTAGTGGCTTAAAGACAGCCGTACTCAGGTTGGTACAGCAATTAGAGAAAGATGGTGGGCAAATCCCTGTGGCAGATGTAGCAGCAAGTTTTCAGGCAACTGTAGCCAAAGCACTAACCAAACGTGCGATCGCCTGCGCCCTTGACTACGGTCTCAATACCATTGCTGTTGGTGGCGGGGTAGCTGCAAATAGCGGGTTAAGACAACACTTACAGGCCGCAGCCAGTGAACATAATCTGCGTGTTTTATTCCCACCCCTGAAATTTTGTACCGATAACGCCGCTATGATTGCTTGCGCCGCAGCTGACCATTTATCTCGCGGTCATATTTCGCCATTGACTTTAGGTGTTGAGTCACGGCTATCACTGAGCCAGGTGATGAAGTTATATCAAACCGTGTAATGGTCAATAGTCATTTGTCCTTTGTCATTCGCCATTTGTGATTGATTCAAAACTATTGACCATTGACCAATGACTATTGACTAATAACAATTGACTCATGACTTTTGACTATTGACTGGATATGATTAGCAACTGCATCTGGTTGTTCTAACATTGCCAAATGACCACAATCAGGAATTTCAATCACATTGTCGCCACAGTATTGAAACAGTCGATGAAAGCTGGCTAAATGGCGAACATACTTGGGTTCCATCACCTTGTCATCGGCACCAGCTAAAAAGTAAACTGGCTGCTTCAACTGCGAGACTAATTGGGGTAATCGGTTAACTTCCTCTTCAGTTGTGGATTCTAAGAGTGATCCCAAAGCAGCTTCTGGGTCAGCAACCACGAAATCTATTACCCGTTGACGCGCCCAATGACGGTCTAAGGGGCGGGATACACTAGCTCTAGTGAATAGCAAATCAATCAAAGGTAGCTGTGATAGCCAGCGCGGACGAACTTGTAAAAAACGTTGACCTGCTGAACGAAATTGTTCAAAAGCTTCTTTGAGATAAATACCACCACCAGCGTTAATACAGATCACACCTTGAACACGTTCAGGCATAAGGGCAGCAGCCCAAAGAGCGATCGTACCCCCCAAAGAGTGTCCAATCAGCCAAGCGCTGGTAATATTTAGCTCTTGTAACAATGCTGCTAAGTCTTGAGCATAAGCAGTTGGTGTATACAGAGAATCAAATTGTGAGCTAGACCTATCAAGCAAATGGGATGTCAGACCAACAGTAGTTTGTATATGATTTACATCAGTTTCGGGCTGGGACTGAGACTCACCAAAACCTCGCAAATCATAGGATAGACACTGTAAATCTACAGACAGACGGGAAATCACAGGTTGCCAGTATCCACGGCTATTTAGCCAACCGTGGATGAACACCAAAGCGTGGGGGCAGGACGTGGGAGCGGTTAACTCGTATGCGTGTGGAACGCCCAAGATTTCTATGGTTGCCATACTTATATCGTACCCTTAAGGATGGGTACGACTAAATACAGAGTACAAAAGGTAAAAAATAGAGACGCTTAGCCTAGATCTGAGGAACTAGTTTTTTACTCAGCATCTAGCACATTCAAGTCAAAAGGCAGAAAAAAATTTCATATTTATTTACCTAACAATCGCTGGCGAACTCCTTCAGCAATTTTGTGTCCTAAATATTCAGGAATCAAGCTTTCATTCGGCCCCAACAAATAAAGAATCAGGCGCGTTCGTCCCCGCCAAACTAGCAAATTAGCATTGACCACTAGCAAATCTTCCTGCCAGATGGCGTACATCACTTTGTAAAATAATCCTGGTTGGTTATCCGCTTCAATGACCAGCGCTGGCAGATGAAATACTGGATCAACATAAAATTCAGTTTGTACTTGTTCTAAGCCAGCATCTAAATTAAATTCTACAGCCAGCATTTCTTCTACTTCAAAGCGCCCTCCTAAAGCCTCCCGAATAGCCCGACAGACATTTTCTGCGGTTTTCTCTGTTAAAGCTTTACTACCACGAGATACCAAAAGTTTGATGAAAACTAACATTGGAGGTCGGATTTGACCGTACAGACTAAGGCCGTGAATAGTCAAACCGTAAGCTGCCAACACACCAAAAATATCACTAAGGAGAAATGACTGGTTGCGGTAGGCAAAGTGCAGAGCGCTTTTGCTACCTTCCGGCTTCAACTCTATAACGGCGCGTCTGGTTTTATATAGACGGTAAGCTAATCGGAGATTTTGCAGTTGAATCTCACTACTGACAAATTGCTCATAAAACTGGGGAAACGCTCGATTAAAGCGCTTTAGGAGTTCCAGTGTCGAAGATTTTAAACCAGAAGCCATTGTTGGGGTAAGACTCGCTTGCTGTTGTCACCTGGGGACTGAGGACTAGGTACTAGTAAACATTATTCCCAATACCCAGTACTTAATACCCAATCTCCATATATACAATTGACTCTCAAAACTTTGTCTTTTGGGAAATTTCTCCTAGGCTTTACAACAAAATGCTAAAGTTGAAAATGATTGGTATAAAACACGCAATCAAAAGCTGTTGCCATTGACTATCCCGACAACATCCGAAAAAAAATCAGTATGTAGGGTATAAAATGGTGTTAGCTTGATAAAACGTGCATCATCACTCAAAAAGAGTGGTAGCCAATTCAGTTATACTACCCGAACCGCGTTGGCATGGGTTTTTGGAAAACTTGGTTTAGTACTCCTGAATCTGTAGCGACAAGTAAAACAACCTCCTTTGAAGAGCATACAGGAGAAATTGGTGGCTCAAGTGCCAGTGGCGATGCTGCGGCGCGAAACGCGGAACGCATCGTTTTTAGCACAGAGCGAGATATTGACCTGTATGAATTAGAAGAACTGTGTGATGCAGTGGGTTGGTCGCGTCGTCCCTTGAGAAAAGTAAAAAAAGCTATTGAGCATAGTTTTCTCGTCGCCTCGATGTGGCAAGTGCGAGGGAACCAAAGGCGGCTCATTGGTTTTGCCCGTGCTACTTCAGATCATGCGTTTAATGCCACGATTTGGGATGTAGTAGTTCATCCAGACTTTCAAGGTAAAGGACTGGGTAAAGCCTTGATGAAATACGTACTCAAAAAACTCAGAAGCGAAGAAATTAGTAATGTAACTCTCTTTGCTGATCCCCATGTGGTAGATTTCTACCGGAGTATGGGTTTTATGGCAGATCCTGAAGGCATTAAAGGAATGTTTTGGTATCCTCACTAAAATGCTGTGAACAAAATAACCAAAATCAAAGCGAGTCTTTTTAATTGGAACAGTTAAGTAGATATTGAGGCTCAGCACTCAGCACTTTCAGAGCAGGAGGCAAAAGCTAAAAACATTACTGTTCCTAATATTCGCTCTTTTACAATCTCCTAACCTATATGCTTTTGGCTAGAAAATATAGAATTTAGTTGGCAAATCTATGTTAAGCCTGCTATAATAATAAAGCTGGTGTGTTAAGATGATTATCTTGGAATACTCAAGCTAATCATAAATTGCTGTTATTCTTGGTTTAAGTTTTGTACAAACCAAAAAGCAGAATCAGCAAAAGTTAACTGAAGTATCCGGGATGTAGCGCAGCTTGGTAGCGCGCCTGCTTTGGGAGCAGGATGCCGCAGGTTCAAATCCTGTCATCCCGACTTAAATTAATGATTTGCGAAATATCCTATCTGTTCGTAATTAATAGATAGGATATTTTTTTATATTGTGAAGTAGCAATTAGAATTTACTATCGTTGAACTTTGTTGGGAATAGGATTGGTGTAGTAAGTTTGACAATTAAATTTTCAATACTACAGGAAAAAATCATTTCATTTGTTTGGTGTCGTCAAAGGTTGAGGAATTATCTACTGAATTGTGGAATCAGCCGGCAAGCATTCTATGTATTGATTTAGGCAGTAATCAACTCAATGGAACAATGGAACGAATTATTTTGCGATCGCGTCACCAGTTTTTGAGAAAGACAATAAAATGGCATTAATCGTCTCGACGGTCGGCAAAATTTTTCATTCTTTGAGATCTGTCTATAATAGGCATCTATAATTTTTGTGCAGGAATCAGGCAAAGCGAAATAAAAAAATCAGGTTGCGGCACAATTGACTGTGAAAAAATCCCGTAGGAGTTCTCAAGAATTTAGAAATATCCCATTTTGTGAGTTGATTGTGACCATTTAACAGCCATTATGGCTTTTTTACATCTCAAATGGATTGCTATATAACTAAAACAAGTTAGTGCTGTGCAAATCCAACCAATTAGTCTGATTTAATTAAAAACCATTGACACGAGGAGTAGTCATGAAAGCATTAGTTCGCTGGGGCGCAACATTGGGTTTAGTCGGGAGTACTCTGCTAGGCACAGTTTTTATCGGCAACGTCCCAGTGCTGGCATTGTCAGAACAACAAATCAAAGAAAAACTAGACTCTGTACCCGTATATCTAATTACCAATGAAAAAGGATTACCCTTGAGTCGTCCTTTACCAGAAGGTCAAAACGGTCAAAAAGCTGGTGGTTCAGTTACAGGTGTTTACCTCAGCCGCCAGGAAGCTCAAGCCTTTATCAACCAACTGCGGAGTACAAACAACAAAGATCCCAAAATGGCCGAAATTGTCAAAAGTCTACAGGTAACAGCTGTACCTTTGGGAATCATTTATCAGCAGTTGCAAGAAACCAAAAACCAGCCAAACCGTTTGGTATTTGCATTTAAACCAGTAGATCAGGATGTTAAAGGAGCGCTGGAATTACTTAACCAAAGTGGTCAAAAAGTAGAACAGTTCCGCAGCGTGCCAATTTTTGCAGTTAGATTCGCACCTGATCAAGGCTATGTATCCATCAAATCGGCAAACGGTAAAGACCAACTTGTACCTCTGTTTGTTAGTAAACAAGACGCACAAGGTTTGTTAAGCCAAGTAAAACCAAAGTTTCCCAAGGCTGATATTCAAGTTATAGATATAGATGGTGTGATCAAAACTCTACAAGACAAAAACGAAGATTGGCTAAAACAAGTTGTTTTAGTGCCATCCCGAGAATCAAGAGAGTATATTCAGACTCTACCAAAGAATTCAGCTAGTGGTAATAATGCACAGCCTGCAAAGCCAAAACGTTAAAGCATGGCGAATCAACAGCCACAAGTAGTTTCTGGTTTACAACTTTGGCAGTGGCGCAACCAAGCAATGCAAACTGCGATCGCCACTGCTGTGCCACCATATGAAGTTGACTGGCTGCTACAAGAAATCGCTGGTTTAGACCGCTTGGCACTGCGTTTAGAGTTTTTCAAAGACTGGTCTGAAATACCAATGGCAATGTCTTTGGCAGATTTAGAGCAGCTTTGGCAGAGACGATTGCACGATCGCTTACCAGTGCAATACATCGCCGGAGTTACACCTTGGCGAAAATTTAAGCTGGTGGTGTCGAGTGCGGTGCTAATTCCTCGACCAGAGACAGAGTGCTTAATTGATTTAGCAGTAGCAGCTATCTCTCAAAGTCAGACCATACCTCCTTTAGACCAAGGACATTGGGTAGACTTGGGGACTGGGAGTGGTGCGATCGCTATTGGACTGGCAGACGCGTTGCCAAAAGCCACAATTCATGCTGTTGATTACAGTGCCGCCGCCTTGCAAATTGCCCAAGCCAACGCCCAAAATCTGGGATTTGCCGACCGGATTCATTTTTATCAAGGTTCTTGGTGGGAACCATTAACACCTTTGAAAGGCCAATTCAGCGGTATGGTTTCCAACCCGCCATATATTCCGACTGAGACTGTGGCTACCTTAGAACCAGAAGTGATGCAGCATGAACCACATTTGGCATTAGATGGTGGTGCTGATGGTTTAGAGGACATTCGCCATTTAATTGAAGTCTCGCCTAGTTATTTGCGACCTGGTGGCGTGTTGCTGATTGAAATGATGGCAGGACAAGCGGGTGCAGTGCGAGAACTTTTACAAAATCAAGGTAGCTATTGCAATATTCAAATTCATACTGATTTAGAGGGAATTGAACGTTTTGCCTTAGCTTTCCTGAGTGGAGAGTAAGGGCAACAATACACCCTTACAGGAGTTATGAGTGAAAATACAAAAATTACACGTTTTCATTCATAACTTCTCATTCCTATTCAATATGCCTCAAGTTTCTCTAGAAGTCCTTATAGCTGGCGCACAGGCTGGTTGCTTAGTGAGTTTTCCGACTGATACTGTGCCAGCATTGGCAACTTTACCAGAAAAAGCCGGGTTAATTTTTGCAGCCAAGCAGCGCAGTCAGGATAAACCTTTGATTTTGATGGGTGCTAGTGCTGAGGATTTATGGCCTTATGTCAAAGGTAGCGCACAGGAGTATGAACTTTGGCAACAAGTAGTCAATAAATATTGGCCAGGAGCGCTAACCTTAGTGTTACCAGCCAGCGATCGCTTGCCGCCAGAGATGAACCCTACTGACCCAACCACAATTGGCATCCGAGTGCCTGATAATGCGATCGCTCGTTCTATTTTGGCGAAAACAGGCCCCTTAGCAACAACCAGTGCTAATTTTTCTGGTCAGCCGCCTTTACAAACAATGGCAGAAATTACGATGCAATTTCCTGAGGCTTTAACCTTGGCAACTACAGAACTTCTTAGCGAAGTTTCTGGGGTTGGTGTACCTTCCACCGTTGCCAAGTGGACAGGAACAAACTGGCAAATTTTGCGCCAAGGAAAAATCACACTGGATTGATCAGGAAATCCGTAAATTAGTTTTTTACCATTGTGGTCAATTAAAAAGTTAATAATTGCCAAATTATGAATTGGAGCAACTGGGCATATCTCGGAGCGGGAATAATATTAGGAATAAGTTTTCGTTGGTTATTTGCCAAGTCGGCAAACACCAACGCTAACTTATCTCTAGTAGGGTCAGAAGAGCCAGAAAATCTGCCAAAACTGCTGCAAGAGATCAAGAAAACGCAACTGGCGTACCAAATGGCACAGGAAATGAGCCAGTTTAAAGCGGGTTTTTTAGCGCGGACTACCCATGAATTGCGATCGCCACTGAATAGTGTAATTGGCTTGCATCAATTAATTTTGTCAGACTTGTGTGAAAACCCTGAAGAAGAACGAGAATTTATTGCCCAAGCTCACGAAAAAGCGTTGAAATTGCTCAATTTAATGGATGAAATTCTCAGCATCTCCAGAACTGAATACGGTACGAACAAATTAGATATTCAACCCCGCTCTTTAGACACGGTTTTTCAAGAAGTTAAAGACTTAACTTATATGCTGGCGGCGAATCGCAATTTTTCGTTGCAGGTGTTACCAATAAACCCAGAAATTCATGTGTTGGCAGATCACCGCTGGCTGCGCCAAGTATTAGTAAATTTAGTAGACACTGCAATCCTGCAAATGCAGGAAGGTAGCATCTGTGTTTCTGCTAGTGTCTCCGATACTACTAATAAGGCTCATATTTATCTGGATGTTCCTTCCCATGCGCTACCTGAAAGTGAGCCGATAGATTTAATTAAACATAATAATCAGCCTCCTCAAATTCACGATGAGAAGGCCAATCTTTCTCCAGGAATGAAATTATTACTCAATCAAACATTGTTAGAAGTAATGGGAGCGAAACTAGAAATCCTCCCCAATTCAACAATATCGGAATCAACTGAACCGCTAACTAGGCTTCAAATTTCCATTCCCTTAGCTTGAAACAGTTATGAGTTAATCAATTTTGGATTTTAAATTTTGCGAAAAGTTGAGCCAGTGCGTTGGGGAGACAGTGCGTTGCGGAGGTTCCCTCCGTTGTAGCAACTGTCGTCGGGTTTCCCGGCTTGAAGCATCTGGCGTTGCGTGGGCGGGTTTCCCGACTTGAGCAAACTTTTCAAGACGGATTTTAGATTAGGAAAATCTTTCAATCTAAAATCGGCAATCTAAAATCTAAAATTTTTTAGTCCCTAGCCTTTATTGCTGAAATTGTAGTTCCGCTGCGGATAGAGAATCGAGGTGTTCAGATTGGTTATGTAGCACCATAGTCGTGGTGGTATTGGGGGTGAAACCAATTTTTTTGTAGAATCCCTGCTGATGAGTGGTCATTAAATATACTCGCTCAACCAACTTCATCCGGGGATGGCTCAAAACAGTTTCGACCAACTTGCTGCCGAGTCCAGTGCCTTGGTAGTCTCGGTGAATTACCACATCCCAGATTGTAGCGCGATAGATTCCATCAGAAGTTGCTCTAGCAAAGCCAATAAGTTTTGTGTCATCCCACAGAGAAATTACTGGGTCACTGTTGGTAACAGCTATGCTTAAATCCTCAATACTACGTCCTTTTGCCCAAAAAGCTGAAATATTAAATAACTCTTGGAGTTGGTAAAGGTCGACATCAGAATGGCGATCGCTAAATCTAATCTGAGGATAGTTCATGTGTAGGACTCAATTACAGCAATAAGTATCTTTGCTTTTATTTAGTCATATTGTGCTAGAAATTTCTCCATACGTATACCTACCTGCAACTATATCCAAATTTATTTATCTAAGCTTAAACTTACTGACAAATTAATTTCCACAGTGGATGAGTTGGCCCTTGCTTGCGGATGCGACAAACTTGTTTTTCTAAACGTTCCTTTTCTTGCTGTGGTAACCCCATCAAAATATTCCGGCTTTGCCAAACTAAAACTGAAACAGTCATGGCAATACAAAAACTTAAACCTAGGGTAGACAGTGGATGGTATATAAGTCCATATCGCACTGCTACCCAGGTAAAGTATTGTTGCCACAAAGCAATTTCTGAGCGTAAATCCCACAGACAAACAGGTGAAATGAGCAGCCATAAACAGCTCACAAACAACCATCTGCCATATACAGTTAGCTGATGTAGTTTCTGAACTTGTTGGGCAAACAATGGGTCAGTGATGGACGGCTGTTCAGATTGATCCATATTCAAGATGAGAAGCAGAAAATGAGGGAATAGGGAGAGTAAAAAAGACAAGGAGAAGCTACTATTGCCTCTTGACTAATTCTCCGCAGTTGTGTCTATTGCTTCGTTGCTTGTTACTAGGGTAGATTGAGCTTTACGTTCTCGCCACCAAGTCAGGAGAGTACTAGCAATAAAAATACTGGAGTAAGCTCCTGCTGCAAAGCCAAGAATGAGAGCTAAGGCAAAGTTTTTTAGAGTTTCTCCCCCAAACAAAAAGATAGCAATTAAAGTTAACAAAGTTGTTAATGTAGTGTTGATTGATCTAGCCAAGGTTTGATTGACCGCATCATCTACAATCTCAGCTATTGGGCGGTTGGGATTAATTTTGAGGGTTTCTCGAATGCGATCATAGATGACCACTGTATCGTTGACTGAAAATCCTGTAATTGTCAGCAAAGCAACAATGAACAGGCTATCGACTTCAGTTCCCAAAACCAGACCCAAGATTGAGAATATGCCTACTGTAATCAGTACATCGTGAAACAGAGCGATGATCGCAAAGATGGCATAGTCCAACTGGAACCGGAAGCTCAAGTACAAGACAATCCCCGCAAAGGATACAATCAGGGCGACCATCCCAGAGGTAAATAACTCTTGTCCCAAGGTTGGGCCAACAGTGTCAATTTGGTTTTTCTGTTGGTCAAAAGTCCCGACTTTTTCGCTTAAAGCATTTTGCAACTGGGTACGCTGGTCGCGGTTTAAGTTTTTTGTCCGAATTAGTATGCCGTTTTCTTTGCCTGTTTCTTTGTCAGCAACAATTTGGATACTACTATCACCTAGCCCTTGTTCTTTGGCGACTTCCCGAACAACATTGATATCAATTGGCTGATCACAGTTCTGCGGTTGAGTACAATCTCGTTCAAACTGTAATCTTGTACCACCCACAAAATCTAAACTGGGACGTAGAGGCGCTCGAATATTTGGGTTTTGCCAAGAAATGATCATTGAGATGATCCCCGCCAGGGTCACAGCACAAGAAATAGTCCACCAAAGCGATCGCGATTTATTTATACTCAGTTTCATTGAGCTACCTCAGCCTTATTAGATGCTCCTGATGCTGACAGGTTCGGACAGAAAAATTCTGGTTTCCGCAGTGCAGGAATAGAAATTGCCAAAAACATGAAGGTACGACTACAGGTAATGGCAGTAAACATACTTACTGCTACGCCCAAAGCCAAAGTTAGGGCAAAGCCTTTGACTAAACCAGCACCTAGCCAGAATAGCGCAGCACAAGCAATAACTGTAGTGACGTTGCCGTCTAAGATACTAGAAAAAGCACGGTAAAAACCTGATTCCACAGAACGATACAGTGATTTACCTGCTTTTAACTCTTCTCGTGTGCGCTCAAAAATTAACACGTTAGCATCCACTGCCATACCAATACTGAGGATAAAACCTGCAATACCTGGCAGTGTCAGTGTTACACCCAACAAAGAAAAACTAGCCCAAGTCAAGATAGCGTAGATAATCAAAGCAATATCTGCAATTAATCCTGGTAGCCTGTAGTACACAATCATAAATATTAATACTAAAAGCAGACCACCACCGCCAGCATATATACTGCTGGTAATACTGTCTTGACCCAAAGTTGCCCCAACAGTACGGATTTCCGCAATTTCTACAGGTACAGGTAACGCGCCACCCCTCAGTTGCACACCTAAATCGTTAGCTTGTTGTGCTGTAAATGTGCCTGTAATCACAGCTGAACCACCAGTAATCCCAGTAGCAGCGAATTGCGGCCCGACTGTCGGCGCACTGATAAGCTCGTTGTCTAGAAAAATACCAATACTACGACCTGTACCAGCTAAGTTTTTGGTTAATTCTGCGAATATTTCACCACCCTTTTGGTCGAAGCGAATCGCCACATTCCAATTGTTACCTTGTTGAGTAGGTTCACCGTAAGCATCTTTGAGATATTTACCGTCAAGTGGTGGCTTGGTGCTTTCAAACAATTCAGCGATCGCTTGATTATTTTTCTGTAACTCTTCTTGATTTTTGGCAATTGCTGCTTTATCTTTGCTGTTGCGTAATTCTTGCTGCTTTGCTTTTAGTTCGGCGCGTGAGGCTTGAAACGCAAACAGTTGAGTTTCTGTATTTGGTTTTTGTTGGCGGAATTCTAACTGTGCAGTACCACCCAACACTCTTTCTGCTTGTTCAGGATCGTTTACTCCTGGTAGCTGTACAAGAACTTTATCTGCACCTACGGTTTGAATTACTGGTTCAGAAACACCAAGGCCGTTAATTCTACCTTCGACGACTTTTTTGACGGCTTCTAATTCACGGTCGGTGATTTGTGGGATTTCTGGCGTTGGCTTGACTTGAATTGTCAGTTGGGAGCCTCCGCGCAAGTCCAGTCCTAAAGGCACAGGAATTTGGACAATTGCCACAATCGCGGCAATGATGAGGACAAAAATTAAAGCTAATATTGAGCGCTGTCTTTGCATACCATAACTCGCATCTGACAAACGCTATAATAGCGTTCTTTGAAGTATGAAGTATAAAGTATGAAGTTTGAAAGGTGTAGACGCGAAGCGTCTTGCTGTCAGCTTGGCTGAAATTCCAATTTCAGACTTCAGACTTCACACTTCATACTTTTTTAGACGCGCATTGCGACCATTTTCTGAACAGCTTCGACGATTTGCTCTGGCTGGACGATGGTGAGACGCTCCAGAGTACCGTTATAAGGTGTGGGTATATCTTGAGAAGATAGACGCAAAACAGGTGCATCTAATTCATCAAATAGGCGATCGTTAATTGAAGCAGTTAATTCTGCGCCAATACCCCCAGTCCGCATACACTCTTCTACCACAATTACGCGGTGGGTTTTGCGTATAGATGCACCGATGGTATCAAAGTCTAGTGGTTTGAGGGATATTAAATCAATTACTTCGGGATCGTAACCTTGTTTTTCTAAAGTTTTCACGGCTTGCATCACATGATGGCGCATCCGTGAGTAAGTCAAAATTGTGACATCTTTACCCCGACGCACAACCTCAGCTTTATCCAAAGGCAGGAGGTATTCTTCTTCTGGTAAATTTTCTTTTAAGTTATACAAAAGTACGTGTTCAAAGAACAGGACTGGATTGTCATCGCGGATTGCTGATTTTAGTAGCCCTTTGGCATTGTAGGGTGTGGAACAAGCGACAATTTTTAATCCAGGAACGGCTTGGAAGTAAGCTTCTAGGCGTTGGGAGTGTTCTGCACCTAACTGTCTACCTACACCACCAGGGCCGCGAATCACCATTGGAATTTTAAAGTTACCGCCGGAAGTATAACGCAGCATCCCGGCGTTGTTGGAGATTTGGTTGAAGGCTAAGAGCAAAAAGCCCATGTTCATACCTTCTATTATCGGTCGCAACCCAGTCATGGCCGCCCCTACTGCTATACCAGTAAAGCTGTTTTCGGCGATGGGAGTATCTAAAACCCTCAGTTCACCATACTTTTTGTACAAGTCTTTGGTGACTTTATAGGAACCGCCATAGTGTCCTACGTCTTCACCCAGAACGAATACACTGGAATCACGCGCCATTTCTTCATCAATGGCTTCCCGCAGAGCGTTGAAAAAGAGTGTTTCTGCCATTTAAACCTTTAGTTACGACTGTTGTTTTAGAATCTTATCGCGCTGCCGTGACCAATACGGTGAGCGATCGCACTAGTTGGGGATGAGTTTTTGAAATATTAGTAAATCTACTGAATTTTACCCTAAATAATGTTTATTTAGTATATACATAATTTGTCACGCTTACGATTATGTCCGGCGATTATTCAGCTGATAAAAAACATGAGTAGATTTTGATTTCCTAGTTTACTGACATCTGCTAGAGCGCTCATTATTGTACTTTGTAGTCTGTTTACTTTGATGATCTTGGGATACACATCCTATCGAATTTATCAAGAACTATTGCGACAGCGTAACGTTTCTAACATAGTTAATACAGAGAATAACTCTAATGTTCAAGTCAAAATAAATTTAGGTTTATTTGAATCACTCAAAGGTACGCCTTGGTGGTAACGCGACAATTACCACCTTTAGAGTGAAAAGTGCTGAGTGCGGAGTACTAATGAGTAAAGTTAAGAAACTAGTGCAGTTCAGCTTTACAGTAAAGATTTCTTCATTTCACACTTCACACTTCACACCTCACACTTCAGCCTTTTTGTACTAGCTGCAAACAGGCGAATCTGTTACCTGAGCTATCTGATTTTCAGGAAAGCGTTTTGGTCTTCCGGGTTTACGTTTATGTCGTTGATTGATAGATTTTTCGCTGGCGGCTGCCAATTCTTCTGGTGTACATCTGAACAGACGTAAAGCCTCTAGATATTTTTTGGGTGTCATTGTAGGTTCAGTACGCCCAGCTTCCCAGTTACGCACACTGGTTTCACTAATTGCAAGCCTGAAGGCCACCTCTGCACGGCTAAGTCCAGCACGTTCTCTCAGGACTTGCATATCCATAGTTTCATGCTCCCCTTAAAAATAATTTAGAATTTATTTATTAAATCGATTGGCGTTTAAGCCAATTGCAAAGAATTTATTAACTATCTTATTTTATAAGCGATCGCCTGATCCTCTAGCAAACGAGGTATAACATTCATAATGTAGAGGTTTTAATGTACAAGCAATTTCAGCTAGAAGACGAAATAGTAGAATTTGCTGTGCGTCGTTTGAAAATAATAATCTGATTCCCCACTATCGGATTTCGGGCGATTAATCTATCTTGAGAATCGACAATTTCTAAATGACTAAAATTTAGTTCTTGAGAACGTTGTAATATTTCAGACGCGAGTTTATCTTGTTGAGATTCTTTAAGAGTATACCAATCTTCATTAATTTTAATAATTAGATTGCTAGTGCGAAAATTAGCTTGAATTGACTTTATCAGGCCAGAGGCAAAGCGATCGCTAATTTCTGCTACTTGATTCTCAATAGCTGCAATCAAAATTTGTTCTGGTGTCAATTCTACTGCTGGTGTTGGTGTTGGTTCAGGTTCCGGTGTTGGCGTGGGAGTGACTTCTGCTTCCGGTTCTGGTGTTGGTGTGGGAGTGACTTCTGCTTCCGGTTCCGGTGTCGGTGTTACTTCTGGTTCTAGTGTCGGTGTCGGAGTGACTTCTACTTCAGGTAGTGGCGAAATTTCTTCTGGCGGCTGAGGTTCTGGTGCAGTTGACTCTGGTGGAATAACTGTTGGCGTAGGTACAGGAACCTCTTCAACTGGGGGAATTGTTGCTATTTCAGTCGGTTTACTAGTAAAGACGCTAGAAGTTGTCCAAACCAGAACCACAGTAATTCCAGCAATAATTCCTGTCAAAGCCGTGTCTGACAACTTTCTTGAGAAACTTGTTGGTAAAAAAGACCGAATTTTAGCTAACAGTCCACGCCAAATCAACTGTAACTGCTGCCAAAAACCTGAAGCTTCCTCTGTTGCAGATGACTCAGCCTCTAGTTTGACTACAGCTGTCTCTAAAACCCCAATTGTTCCCCTCAGAATTCGGATAATACCCGCCTTCCAAATTGGCTGCTTTCTCTGGGAGGGTTCTTGGGGAGAAGAAGATTGTGAATTTTGATTGTCTTGAGACATGGAACTTTCACCAAAAGCAGCGAATCAAAGAACCAAACCGTATTGAAACAGCATCTGTCTGTTTTGCCTTAATGTATCTTATACTGCGTGCTTGTATGAAACTATTGCTGCGTTGAGACAGCCTTCATACTTCACACTTCATACTTCATAAAATTATGAACCTGAAACGCCGTCAATTTTTATTCTTAGGTAGCCTGGGAGCTACAGGACTTCTTGGTTGGAATTTAGCTCGTCAAAATAACTATACCGATGATTCAATAGCAATAGCTGCCAAACCAGGGAAAAAAGACTTACTATTGCGTTTTGTTTCTGTTGCAGATACAGGTACTGGTGCGAGAGGACAATATGCAGTAGCTGAGGCGATGAATTTTTATCACAAGCAAAACCCATATAATTTAGTCGTTTTAGCTGGTGATAATATTTACAACAACGGCGAAATCGAAAAAATTAATGCAGTTTTTGAACGTCCTTATCAACCTTTACTAAAAAAAGGTGTAAAGTTTCAAGCGTGTTTAGGTAATCACGATATTCGTACTGCAAATGGTGAATTGCAACTTAAATATCCCGGCTTTAATATGCAGGGAAAACGTTACTATACATTTCGCCGCAATCAAGTGCAGTTTTTTGCTTTAGATACTAACAGTAATGCTGATTGGAAAAAACAACTACCTTGGTTAGAACAAGAATTAAGCCGTAGTGATGCACCTTGGAAAGTAGTATTTGGGCATCATCCAGTTTATGCGTCTGGTGTTTATGGTATTAATCCAGAGTTTATTAAGACTTTTACTCCTTTGTTTCAAAAATACGGTGTGCAACTTTATATTAATGGTCATGAACATCACTATGAACGCACTAAGCCTATTAATGGTACAACTTACTTAGTAACTGGTGGTGGTGCAGGCACTCGTCCTGTAGGGCGTTCTGAGTGGACAGAGTATTCTGCTTCTAGCTTGAGTTTTGCGGCTTATGAAGTGTATCCAGATAGAATAGAAGTTAAGGCTATTGGTACTGATAAGCGGGTTTTTGATCAAGGTATTATTCAGATTAAAACTGTTTAATCAATTCAGTTAATTTTTTGTGCAAAGGCGCGAAGACGCGAAGGCATTAAACTAAAGGTGGGTATTCCCCACCCTATCAATTAATAAGTTCTATTTGGTGATAGCTATGAGAGTCAAGCGCCTGAAAATGCAGTCATTTCGTGGAATTGGCGATTTGACCTTGGAGTTTGATGAACGGGAGCCAACTGTGCTTATTGGTATTAATGGTGTTGGTAAATCTAGTATTCTTGATTGTCTGGCTATTCTTTTATCACAGCTTACTGGTCAAATTCAAGATTCATTAGAATCTATACGTTTTTTTAGTACACAAGATATTATGAGTGGTTGTGATATAACTCATAACCAGATTACTCTTGAATTAGAAATGCAAGAATTTAAGTGGTCATTAGCTAATGCTATTGATTATGATTTACAAGCTCTTATTAAAGAAACATTGATTGTAGAAAAAGAATTAAGAAGTAATTTTAAAACTTATAAAAATGTTGATAATATTTTGATGCGGCTTAAAAATGCTCGGACAATAATAGAAACTGAAATAATGGACAAATTGTCTGAAGATGTGAAAACAGTAATTGAGAAACTAAATAATCTTTTAAGAACTATTCCGGATACTAATATCCCTTTAGTAGTCTGCTACAATGTCAATCGTGCTGTTATTGATATGCCTCTAGAAATTTCAGATGTATATTCTTTCAAACAAGTAGACGCTTATGAACAAGCACTTAATGGCGGAAGAATCGACTTCAAAATATTTTTTGAATGGTTTAGAAATCGAGAAGATTTAGAAAATGAAATACGAAGAGATAATTCTGAGTATCGAGATAAACAATTAGAAGCAGTAAGACAAGCTATATCTTCATTAATACCAGATTTTTCAAACCTGCGAGTTCAACGTTCACCTCTGCGAATGACTGTACAAAAACACGGTGAAGAACTTATGGTTCATCAACTATCTGATGGTGAAAAATGCTTGTTAGCTATGGTGGGAGATTTGGCAAGACGTTTAGCAATTGCTAACCCAGGTTTATCAGATCCCCTTCAAGGTAGTGCGGTAGTTTTGATTGATGAAATTGAACTACATTTACACCCAAAATGGCAAAGAGGAATAATTTTAGATTTGACAAGAACTTTTCCTAATTGCCAATTTATTATTACTACTCATTCTCCCCAGGTAATAGGTGATGTTAAACCGCAGGGAATTTATATTTTAGAAAAGACTGATAAAGGTGTTATTGCTAAACGCCCAGAAAGCTCTTATGGCAGAGATAGTAACTATATATTAGAAAATATCATGGATGATATAAGTCGTCGTCCAGAAATTAAGGAAGGTCTTTTAGAATTATTTCGGTTAATTGATGCAGGAGATTTGACAGGTGCGAGGGAATTACGTCAACAGTTAGCAGCAGAAATTGGTACAGATGAACCAGAGTTTGTGAAAGCAGATGTACTCATTCGACGTAAGGAAATTATCGGTCGATGAAGTCTATCAAAAAAGGTGAGGAGCCAGAAAAATTTGCAGCTTGGAAGGCTCTAGCAAATGATGATTGGCAACCTAGCTGGGATAATAATTTTCAAGCGCCAGAAAAACCGATTGTACATAATGCACTTCTAAAAGAACAAGGGTATATCTGTTGCTATTGTGGAATGCAAATAACTAGAGCAACTAGCCATATAGAACACCTCAAACCTCGAAGTAATTATCCTCATTTAGCGCTGGAATACACCAATCTTATCGCTTCATGTCAAGGAGAAAGTGAAGAACCTCCTCCTGTACCTGTGCATTGCGGACATCATAAAAAGTATTGGTATGATGAAAAGCTGATGGTTTCGCCTTTAGAAATGAACTGTGGCGATTTTTTTAAATATTCTGCTTCTGGTGAGATTTTAGCAACAGATGATTTAGATAAAAAAGATGCTGCTAATACAACTATTGAGAAGCTTGCACTGAATATTGATAAGTTGCAAAAAATGCGTGAGAAGGCCATTGACGCTGTATTGTTAGATATTGATGAGTTGACTGAGGTAGAAATACAGCTGCTAGTTCAAGGTTATGAGCAGCTTGATGCTAATGGGCAATATACTCCGTTTTGTGCTGCGATCGCTTATTTACTGAAAAACTATTTCTGCAATAGCCAAGTGTGATGCACGAATCAAATAATCACACTAATTTATTCCATATTGAAGATAAATCAGCAGGGAAGGCTTGAGAGCAATATTTCTTCCTTGCTGTTTTTTTGAGATTAGTTTTGTAGCTCTTTTATGTTTGATGCATAGAGTTTATCCATATTAGACTTTAAATAAAATGGAACATTGACACTTTGAATATTTCCTTGTTTTGTGTCAGATTTATCTAAATAATTTGATTTATTAAGATTATCAATTTCTTCTTGGCTGTCAGCACTATGTATTGAGCCATTTTCAGATGTTTCTGAGTCTAATTTTGCCTCTGTAAATTGGCTATGCTCTTTCATTAAACGACTGTAAGTTCGTTGAGGAATAAAGTGAAGCGGATTGTATCCAATAAAACGTAAAATTAACACACAAGCCCAAGAATATCTACCATCACTAATAGCTTCGATTACTTGAGTTAACTGTTCATGAGTAATGGTGCTGTGCAAATTTTTTTGAGAAGAAGGTATCTGGTAGTTCATGGCTAACCCTGTAGTAGTGCTTAACTGAAAATTAATAAGTAAATTATGGCTGGATTTTTGAAGTTTGATGAGTTGCTTGAACAGCAATATTGCTGAATCAATAACATTTATCTCTTGAGGCAATTGGCAGAATTTTCATCTACAATTTGCCTTCGTTAATTTTCTACAAACTGAACAAACTTTGGATTAAAAATCCAGATTCGATATCAGAAATTTGCCTAATGAATAGTTACCTAATACACAGAATACTCTTGAATTTGCTGCCAATTTAGCCAAAATGGCACTTTTTTAGAGACAAGACCAAGTATTTTGGGTAAAAAGTAAACAGATCTATTATTTGTTTACTTTTTACCCATGATGCGCAAGATTTAGTTTGACAAAGCAGCAGATTGCTGTTATTTACGTATTAATTTGCTGGTTTATAAGGTGATAGTAAAGTCCTTGAAGTGCCATAAGTTCTTCGTGAGTGCCTTGTTCAGCAATAACACCTTTATCTAGGACAATGATGTAGTCGGCATTACGCACCGTTGAGAGGCGGTGAGCAATAATAAAAGTGGTACGAGCCTCTGTTTGGCTCACACGACTGATGCGGCGAAGATTTTGTTGAAAACGTCGCTCTGATTCGGTGTCTAAAGAACTGGTAGCTTCATCTAAAATGAGAATGCGGGGATTACTTAAAATAGCACGAGCGATCGCAATTCTTTGGCGTTGTCCCCCAGAAAGACTAGAACCGCGTTCGCCGACTTTGGTGTTGTAACCTAGGGGTAAAGTTTGAATAAAAGCGTGTGCTTCTGCCAGCTTACTAACTTCAATTACCTGTTCTAAACTATACTCTGGACGATATAAGGTGATATTTTCGAGAATCGTCCCAGAAAATAAAAAGCACTCTTGGGGGACAACGCCCAATTGGCGACGCAAAGATTGAGGCGAAACATGACGGATATCATGTCCATCTACTAAAATTTTGCCATTAGTGGGATAATATAACCCCTGCAATAGATTGACCAATGTACTCTTGCCAGAACCGCTACGACCAACAATGGCAACAGTTTGACCAGGGTTTGCTTCTAAAGAAATATTTTGCAGGATATTGCGATCGTCATCTGCACTATAACGAAAAGTCACATTTTCAAATCTTATTTCTCCTCGAATTTGCGGTAGAACCAACATAGATTTTTCCGCAGTTTCTTCTGGTTGAGTGCTAAAAATATCATCTAAACGCTCTACGGAAACTAGCACTTCTTGAAATTCATCCCAAAGATTCACTAGTGATAAAACAGGGCCAATTACGTTACCAATCAGCATATTGAAAGCAACTAATTGACCTATGCTGAGTTGGTCTTGAATTACTAAGGTTGCTGAATACCACAGTAATGCTGTACTCCCCAATGTATTAATTAATCCGCTAATGACTTGTAAAGTAATCGCTAATTTCTGACCGCGAAATTTAGCATTGACTGTACTTGTAAAGTGGTCTTCCCATTGCCAGCGCAATTCGCGTTCGGCGGCGGCGGCTTTGACTGTGGCCACGCCTGTGAGCATTTCTACTAATGAAGAGTTTTGTTTGGCAGCTTCATTAAAAATTTCCCGCGATACCTGACGTAAAATCGGACTGGCAATTACTGTCAACAAAATAATCGGTGGTAATAGTGCCAGTACTAAAAAAGTTAATTGCAAGTTGTAATATGCCATGAGTCCGACATAGACAACTGCTGTTAGTGCATCTAGCCAAGCTGCAACTGCTTGTCGTGTAAGGAATACCTGAATTTTTTGGTTTTCTTGAACGCGGGTAATAATATCCCCTACGTGGCGAGTAGCAAAAAACTGAAGCGGTAAATTCAGGGTATGAGTAATAAAGCCAGTAATCAAACTCAAGTCTACTCGGTTGGAGAAATAGTCGAGCATATATTGGCGAATACTTACCAAACCAATGCGCCAGAGACTAAATACCAACGAACCGATGATAAAGACGTGTAAAGTGCTGAGACTTTTATGAACTACCACCTGGTCAAGAATGACTTGAGTTAACAGGGGAGTTACCAAACCAAACATTTGCAGCAGCAAAGAAGCAACGATAATGGGTAGCAACAGTGAACGGTAAGGTAAAAATGCGCTCCAAAATCGCCCTAATGATGGTTTGGTAGATTGTACAGCTTGGAATTGAGGTGTAGGCGTTAGTAAGAGTGCGTATCCAGTCCAGCCAGCTTGAAACTCTTTGATATTTAGCTTTTTACGCCCAATAGCAGGGTCAGAAACAATAACGCAATTTTTCCGCACTCGGTAAACAACTATATAATGGTCGCCTTGCCAGTGAGCAATCCAAGGATGTTTTTGATTGGCTATCCGGTTGAGACTGGCTCGTACTGGCCGAGCTTGAAAACCTATACTTTCTGCGGCGTTGGCTAAACTTCTGAGGGAGGCTCCGCCACGACCAACATTTGAGATATTTCGGAGAATATTGATACTAAATTTTTTACCCCAATAGCGGCAGATCATCGCCAAGCAAGCTGGGCCGCAATCAGCGGTACTTTGTTGCTGAATGAATGGGTAACGCTGGCCAAACAAGGGACGGCGTTGTTTACTGGGTAGGGGAAAGGTAATGAGGTTAGACTGGGTTTTTGCAGATGGCTGTTGCAGATTGGTGGTGGGTGTAGTTGCGACAGAATTTTTGTGGCGTTGACGAGTAACTGTCGCTTTGTCTGCGATTATCTGCTCGGAAGATACACCTAATAATTGTGGAGCGATCGCTTTAGCTTTTTCCCATTGTGCGATCGCTAGTTTATAAATTACTAAATCAGTTTTAGCAATCCAATCAGCTGGTATTGGCTCAGGATATCCCCAACTGTTACCAATACTAGGAAATGGTGTTGAGGGATTTTCTAGACTGTGAATTTCGCCACTACGCAGCCAGAAACGTCCATTCTCACTGGGGGTTGACTGTGACAGTACTGAACCAGCACTGACTTTTATTTGCTCTAAGTAAGGTACAAATTCTTTGAGGGTATGACTGGAAAGTTTGATCTGCGGTATATTAACAGCCGTTTTGAAAAATAGCAGAGTTTGCCGAATCGCTGTGATGTGACTCAGGTAGTCTTGCAGTTGCGCTAAGCGATTGCACCACTGTTTGAGGTTGGCTGTGGGGATAAAAGCCAGCGTACCTGGACTAGCTGCGATCGCACGATAAGCTAAAGGTTCATCGCTAAACAGTTCATCTGCACCGTAAGTTTCTCCAACTCCTAATAATGAAGTTGCTACTTCTTTTTGTAAGGTTGCATTCCAACTGACTAGCCGCACTTGGCCTTGGCAAATGATATAACAACCTGGAGAATTTTCGGCTTGATCAACAAGCTCATCTCCGAGGTTAAAATCCCGGATTTCAAAAGCTGGCGATAAGTTCCGCACTAACTTTTCATTGTTAGATAACCAACTCGAAAGAATATCAGATAACAGTTGGCGATCGTTGCGAGGCTGTACTGAAAAGTTATATTCTTCAGTTCCTAATACTTGTTTCATATTTTTTTTTAAAATCTTCTTCAATACTTAAAATTCATAGTTCTTATATATAGAAGTAGTGGATGAATAACCATGCTTCTGAGAGGATGTTTGAAAAGTATTATTGTTAATAACAAAATTTTAAAACCTAACCCCGTGAGCCTCCCCTTCCCTACAAGGAAATCGGGATTTCAAAGCCTCTCTCCGCTTCGGGGAGAGGTTTGGAGAGGGGTTTTAGTATCTTTCATGACTTTCCAAATATCCTCTGAAATGCTATTAATAGCAATTAATTTTTTAAAGCAATTTTGATTATTGATTTTCACTAATTACTATGAATCTTTTTTTGTTTATCAATCTGATTTATATATTGATATTTATATTATTCATGACTTCAATGTATACAAGTTTACTAGCCAGATATAATAGCAATTCTTGCTTAAACAGTATTGCCAGTTTGGCAAAAATATTTCGGTTTTAGCTTCATTAGCAAGGTGAATTAAAGAAAATCATAAATTCAATATTTGGTTGAATATTTTGCAGCCAAAATGGCAGTAATTTAGTCTAAATATATTGACTCTAATTAAAAATGCTTTATCTTAGTTAATGTGACCAAACAAAAGTTGGTTGCAGCAAAAATTCCCAAGAATTGATTCCAATTTCATTCCCAGGAGAACACAATGATTATTACTGATTTAGAAATTTTAGAAGTTGTTGAAGTTGCTAACGTTCAAGGTGGTTTAGTAACTCGTGGCTACCTTCAAAACGATCTTGTTAATGTAAATTTCAATTCCTTCAATCGCTTCCAGACTGTTGTTGTTGATCCTAGAACTTTCAACAACTCTGCTGCTGCTGGTGCTAAGGGTGATGCTCAAAACAACAGAAGAAACTTCTTGGGTCAAACTGATCCTACTTATTCCTACACCAAGGCTGATACTTTAGCTGTAACAGAATATCTAGGAGAATCCTTCTCTGGTAGTACTTCCGTTTCTGTAATTAACAGAGCTTAATAGCTAATTCAAGATAGGTTTTGAAAGCTTCTGCTTTTTACATTGCAATCTAATAATTTCAAGGAGAAGGTAGCAAAGTCACTATATTTCCTTGTTGAATTTTAATGAAAGCAATGTAATGCCTATTTTTGAATTGACTGGCTAACTTATTAGTCTATCAGCCAAAAACTGCTTGTTAAAAATAGTTTTGTAGTAAGTGTTAAAGCATTATAGACTTTTAGCGTCTTTTCCAAGGATAGCACTTACTACAAACTATCTTACATCATCAAAATTGATGACAGCAGATTACTAATCGGAAACCACTGAAAACTCAAAATTTAAGAGTTATCAGTGGTTTTCTAGTTCAAAAGAAAAGTGCTGAATATATTTGTTGCATTTTTTAAAACTGAATATTAAGTTTTCAGGTTGTAATACCATTTCACGAAAATCCTGATACAAATTCATTGCTTGTTTAATCTTTCCCCCTGCGCCCTGCTCCCTTGCGGTCTATTTGTATCAAACTTAAAGTGAAACGGTATAAGGTCGCTCTACCAGCTTCATTGAGGATTGTATGCAGAAATATTTGGGATTCACACACCGCTTTTTATTACTTACTACATCTTGGTTAGCTAGTTCAGTTTTATTAACTTCACCTAGTCAAGCTGCCACTATTGCTTTGTCTCAAGGAAGGTTATTATTTACCAACATTAGTCAAAGCCCTACAAGCACTTTTACTAATACCGACACTAACGCTACATCAATTTTTAATGGGGGTAATGTAGCTACTAATGCTGATGCGATCGCTTATCTAGGAACTACCCCACCAGTAGGATATAGTTTAACGTCCAGTCAAGCTTTTGGTGAAAACAATGGTTACTTAGGGATAGGAAAAAGCAAATCTACAATACAAGGTATTTTTGATGTAAATAAAAATACCAATTTTTTCTTTAATTTCACAGGCGATTTAAATCTAGCAACTTTTACAGATAATTCCAACAAGGAGAAAGCAAGCGCTAGTGGAAATCTAGGTTTTGCATTAATTAATCTTGCTAATAACAATGTCTTAGATTATTTCCTAGTTGGCGGAAGTTTAACAACAGCAGGCAATGATAGTCTGATATATCAAAACAGCAAGAATGTCAAATTTGGTGCATTTACTATGTCTAATAGTACTGGAGAACAAGAATTTACAACAACAATTTTTAACGGTTATTTAAACCATTATTTTCAGGATCAAACTACTATAGCTTTAGTAGCATTCAATTCAACTCAATCTAGAGTTTCAGTGCCTACACCTTCTATGTTACCTGCGCTAATTTTTGGTTGGGGTGCAATTAGTGTCGGACTAAAAAGAAAGCGTCAAAAAAGTAGCGAAACTTATTTATCAGAAAAAAAGTAGGATCAAAGTATTAAATTAATCTTTTTTCTGCATTAGAGGAGATGGCGATCGCTATCTCCTTTAATGTCTTAAGCATACAGCAGATAATTTAACTCTGCCGCCAACCATTCCTGAAACATTTTATTGATAATTTCTTGATGTCTTTCAGGGGTTAATTCAGCAGGCATAAAATCTTCTACCATAAAAATATAACTGCTTTGCTTGATTGCGATCGGGCCAAGTAATTCTTTTAGTTGGGCGTTAAATATGACTGCGGCTACATCTGGCTCAAAACTCCAACGGTAAAATTTGCCTTCATAACCACAGCGATTTCTGCGTGTTTCATCAATATCATAAATGTGAGCAGCTTCATAAAAGCTGAGTTCACCTTCTTCGATTTGATAGTAAATCTCTTGGGCTAAGTTTTGAGATGGTAAAACTATTTGATAAAGTAAAACCTGATCGTAATTAAGTTTATTTTCCCAAAAATATTTTTCTACTTGTTGACCAAATAAATGTTCAGCTAATTTTTTCTGCAAAAGGTGATCACGAATTCCTGCTTCCCAATCTTCAGAGGAAATCAGATTATCGGCTAACCATGCTAAAGTTTCACTAGCTTTAACTAAACGTTTTTCATAACGTAGTCTCTCAGCTTCTATTTGAATTTCTTCTGGGCTTACTTGGATGTTTTTTTCTTCAGCAGCTTTATTAATAATTTTTTGACATAAGATGTGATTACATAATTCTCGGATTTGCAGATTATTTTTGAGATATGTAATAACTTCTTTGGGGGAAATGAATTTACCTTTAAATTCAATCATATAAACAATGCTTTATATTTCTAGCATTTAAAGTTTTGAGTTGTTGCAAATTTAACGTGAGTTCGATCAATGCTTTTTTGACCTCACCCCCAACCCCTCTCCTTGTAGGAGAGGGGTGTCAAACACTCATTTTTCATTGCTCCTCCCTCTCCTAAAAGGCGAGGGAGGCTGGGAGGGAGAGGTCTGTCGAATTCACGTAAATTTATAGGATGGGCAAGATACCCAACCTACAAGAATGACCATTACAAAGTGCTTCCGCCTGCTTGCAGTTCTTTCAGTGGTTCAAGAAAAATATCTATAATGCGTCGGCGACGAATGATAATTTCAGCAGTAGCTGTCTGTCCAGCCTGAAATTTAATTGTTTGATGATTAGCTTTGACGTAGTTGCGATCCATCGCAATTTCTAACCGATAGACTGCACCAAGTTGTTCATTAACTGTGCTATTTGGTGAAATTGATATTACCTTGCCAGGGATAATACTATAGTCCTGATAAGGATAGGCATCAAATTTAATTTTGACTTCGTTTCCGACTTTGACAAAGCCTGCTTCTTTTGTAGGTAAAGTAGCTTCCAGAATCAGGGGCGCATTTTCAGGTGCTAATTCAGCTATTGTTTGCCCTGATTGAACTACTTCTCCACTGTTGCGGACATTGAGTGATAAAACTGTGCCATCAACAGGAGCAGTGAGAGCAAGTTGTTTTAACTTAGTTTTCGCTTCTAGGATGAGTTTTGCAGTCTGTTGAACTTGAGCTTGCAGTTGAGTTTTTTGGACTTGCAATTTTTGAATTGCTTGTTCAGACTGTAACTCTACTGTTTTACCTTCGGCTTGCTTTTGGGTTAACTCAGCTTGCAATCGCTGTGACTCTGCCAAAACTTGTTGCAGAGCCATTTGCTCTCGTTGGGATTCTGCTAGAGTTTGTTGGATATCACCACTTTGTTGGGTGATAGTACGCTGGCGATCGCTCAAATTTTGTTGAGCTTGAAACAGTTGTTCTTGGGAAAGCGCCCCTTGTTCTACTAATACTTTTAATCTTTGTAATCGTTCTGTTTGCGCTGTCGCATCTGAATACAATTGATCAAGCAGTGCTTGACTAATTTTTACTTTTTCTTCACCTTGGGCGATCGCTACTTTTTGACTTTGAATTTTGGAGATTGCTTGAGCGATCGTCGCTTTTTGTCCTTGAATTTCTGCCTGATTAATCGCCATCCGCGTTTTAGTCTCTAAGCGAGTTTTATCAATCAAGGCTTGTGTTTGCAGAACTTGAGTTTGGTAAGCTGTTAGTTCTTGCTTGAATCTTTCTAATTCATTCAAGGCAATTTCTTGATCGAGTTGGGCTAGTACTTCGCCAGCTTTAACTGTTTGACCTTCTTGAATATAAAGGCGAGCAACCTTACCAAAAATTACAGGATGAACTTTATATACCTCTCCTAAAGGAACTAATCTCCCTCTAGCTTTACCAACTTCGTCAATGTGTCCCAAATTTGCCCAAGTAATAATAGCTATACAAAATGCAATTCCGCCTGCAATAAGTTGATAAGGAAGATATGAAGGTGGTTGGTCAATTAATGTCTGCAACGATGTTGACCATCTATCACTTTTGACAGTAGTCGTCTGTAACCTTAATGATGTATCTGCATCGACTAATTTACCTTCTGGCAAAGCAGCAGACTCTTCGGCAATAACTTTTACAGATGTTGCAGTACCACCAAATAATAAAGCCGCTTCAATACTGGCATCTATAAATTCTTGAGAACTCGCAAGCGGAGACTCTGGAATTTGTGGCAGAGATTTGGATGATAATTTCATAAGAATTGGTTGACAATTAATAATTTTGTTGTTTTTAGTTAACCCTAACTAACGAAAAATATTTTTCTTGCACATGAATATTTATTAGATTAATCACTGGCTGACATATAGGAATCCGATTTGATTACTGAAAATTCTTGTGTAGGTAGGGATCTCTTAACAAAGAACGGGGAACAAATAACAAGAATATTAGTAGATTATCCTGATTTTTTCACTAATCAAATATGAGTCCTATATTAAGTGATTTGATTGATTTAATTATTTTGAAATTATGCTAATAAATATGTGTAAATTAATTTATCACCAATAAATTACTAATAAAGATAATACTCTTTATTTGTATTTGGTCTAGCCAAAATGGCATTTTTTACTAAAAAGTATTCTGTGTTATGAGGAGTCGGTAAAGAAACAAGTACTTGTCAGTTTGAAGATAATTGATACATTACCAAGATTTTTTGCATAATTCATACCAAAGCTAGAAGCCAGAGTCTGAAACGCTTATCTACCATAAAAAAGGTAAGAACGGTAATGTACCTCTAATAACCTACAGATAAAATCATTATTTTTGAGGAGGAAAAAATGAGGTCGTGACCTAATAGAGTGGTGGAATTCATTATGAATGAATTGCTACAAGCTGTGCTGAACAGTGACGAAAAAGCTGATTTACAGCAATTGATATTGTCATTAACTGCCTCCGGTAAACAATACTTCCTGAGGAATGAAATTCTGCAAGTATTTGCAGATTATTGTCATAATTCCCAAAAGCCTGCTTATTTTTACTACTCTTCTTCCATTGGCAAATTCATTCAGTATACGCATGAAATAGTTTTGTCAGAGGAAAATGCTTGGTTTGTGATTCGACCGAAGATTGCTAGTCAAGAAGTGTGGCGGTTGAATGCTGACTTGAGTGAGTGTGAGTTAATGTCACCGCAGGCGTTTTTAGATGTGTGCGATCGCTTAGTAAATCGCTACCAACCCCATATTCTCGAAATTGACCTCGGCCCATTTTACAAAGATTCCCCCTCCATTGATGACTCTAGAAATATTGGTCAAGGTCTAGCCTTTCTCAACCATTATCTGTGCAATCAATTGTTGAACGATCCGCAGCATTGGTTAGAGGTATTGTTTCAAGCATTGCGGCGAGTGCAATACGATGGGAAACGTTTGTTAATTGGCGATCGCATTCGCTCAGGTATTCAATTTACCAAACAAATCAAAGAAGCAATCAAGTTCTTAAGTGACAGACCAGCTAACGAACCCTACGAAAAACTTCACCTTCATCTTCAAGACCTCGGTTTAGCACCGGGATGGGGAAATACGGCGGCGCGAGTCAGTGAAACTCTGGCATTACTTGATAGGCTGATTGATACTCCCCACCCTGCTATCTTAGAAGCATTTGTGGCGCGTGTTCCGGCAATTTTTCGCGTCGTCTTGATTTCCATTCACGGCTGGGTTGGACAAGAAGATGTGATTGGACGTGATGAAACCTTGGGTCAAGTCGCATACGTTCTCGAACAAGCACGCAGCTTAGAAAACAAACTCCACGAAGAAATCCAACTTGCTGGACTTGACGTGTTAGGTATTCAACCCCATGTCGTCATTCTGACTCGACTGATTCCCAATTGTGAAGGTACGTGCTGCGGACTGCGCCTAGAAAAAGTCGAAGATACAGAAAATGCTTGGATTTTACGCGTTCCCTTCGCCGAATTTAATCCAGATATTACTAACAATTGGATTTCTAAATTTGAGATTTGGCCTTACTTAGAAAGCTTTACCTATGATGCTGAAAAAGAACTACTCGCTTTATTTAAAGGTCGGCCAAATTTGATCATCGGCAATTATAGTGATGGGAATTTAGTAGCTTCACTTTTATCTCGTCGGTTAAAAGTTACTCAATGTAACATTGCTCACTCTTTAGAAAAACCGAAATATCTATTTAGTAATTTATATTGGCATAACCTAGAAGACCCATATCATTTTTCAGCCCAATTCACTGCTGATCTAATTAGTATGAATGCAGCTGATTTTATTATTACATCATCTTATCAAGAAATTGTCGGCACGCCTGATGGCATGGGACAGTACGAATCTTATAAATGTTTTACGATGCCTCAGCTATATCATGTAGTGAATGGCATTGATTTATTCAGCCCTAAATTTAACTTAGTGCCACCAGGAGTTAATCAAAAAATCTTCTTTTCTTATACCCAAAAAGAAAATCGCAATTTTTATCAAAGCAAACAAGTTGAAAACTTACTATTTAACCGCCAAGACCCACAAATCTTAGGTAGTTTAGATGACCCAAGCAAGCGACCTATCTTTGCTGTGGCTACGATATCATCGATTAAAAATTTGACTGGATTAGCGGAATGCTTTGGTAAAAGTCAGGAATTACAAAAGCGGTGTAATTTAATTATCTTAACAAGTAAATTACATCCATCGGCAGCGGCTAATGCAGCAGAAGCAAAAGAAATTCAAAGGCTGCATGACATTATTAATCAGTATCATCTCCATAATCATATTCGTTGGTTAGGAATGCGTCTTCCATCTGGGGATGTTGGCGAAGCCTACCGTGTGATTGCCGATCACCAAGGAATTTATGTGCATTTTGCTCGGTTTGAATCTTTTGGCAGAAGCATTTTAGAAGCGATGATTTCTGGCTTACCAACTTTTGCTACTCAATTTGGGGGTGCTTTAGAAATTATTGAAAATCGAGAAGATGGATTTATTATTAACCCGACTGATTTAACAGGGGCAGCAGATAAAATTGTGAACTTTCTTGATGAGTGTGAACGCAATCCTCAACATTGGCAGGAAGTATCTGATTGGATGAGCCAGCGAATTATTAATAAATACAATTGGTCATCACACACGAGTCAATTATTAATCCTGGCAAAAATGTTTAGCTTCTGGAACTTTGTCGCTCCCGACAATAATGAAGCTCGCGATCGCTACATGGAAAGCTTATTCCATCTCATCTATAAACCTAGGGCAGAAAAGATTTTAGAACAACATATTCACAGGTAAAAGTAATCGATTTTTTCAAGTTTTATCTAAATCCAAAACTCCAACTTAAATTTGGAATTTAGCCTAACGATGAATACAAAAACTATTACTGGAAATTTTATCTATACAGACTGGACATTAACAGAAACTCAGTTTGACCCTGAGCAAATACATTCTAGAGAAACTATTTTCACAATTGGCAACGGCTATTTAGGCACACGCGGTAGTTTTGAAAGAGACTATCCTCATGAATTGCCAGCTACTTTTATCCACGGTGTCTATGATGATGTGCCTGTGGTGTATACGGAACTTGCTAACTGTCCTGATTGGCTACCAATGGTAGTGATTATCGATGGTAATCGCTTCCGTCTCAACGAAGGAGAGATTACACACTATGAGCGACGGCTTGATGTGCGTCGTGGTCTCCTTAGCCGTTCCTTACGTTGGCGTACTCCCAGTGGCAAAACTATAGATATTCACTTTGAACGTTTCGCTAGTCTTGCAGATCAGCATATCTTGGCACAACGCTGTCAATTAACACCGTTAGATTTTGATGGGCTAATTGAAGTGCAAGGTAGCATCAATGGCTATCCTGAAAATCAAGGATTCAATCATTGGGTAGATTTAGACCAAGGTAAAACTGAAAACGGCATTTGGTTCCATAGCCGCACTCGTACCTCTCGAATTACGATTGGTATGGCAGCCAAGATGAACGTATCAGGAACGGAAGCATCGATCCAAGTTAACACCGCACCTGGTTATCCTTCCTTAAATGCTTCTTTTCTCACCAAATCACACCAAACTGTGACTGTGGAAAAAATCATCACAGTGTTTACCTCGCGGGAAGTTGATACACCAGTCAAAGCAGCGCAGGAAAAACTTGCTCAAATTTCAGACTACGAAACCCTATTTAATGCTCATACTCAAGCCTGGGATGAAGTTTGGCAGCAGAGTGATATCTTGCTGGAAGGCGATAATACAGCAGCTTTTGCGATTCGTTACAATCTTTTTCAGTTATTAATTGCTGCGCCTCGGTCTGACGATAGAGTGAGCATTCCCGCGAAAACTCTTTCTGGGTTTGGCTATCGCGGTCATATTTTTTGGGATACAGAAATTTTTATCTTGCCATTTTTTACATTTACTCAACCAGCGATCGCCCGCAACCTACTCAGTTACCGCTACCATACTTTACCAGGAGCTAGACGCAAAGCATTGCATTCTGGTTATAAAGGTGCAATGTATGCTTGGGAAAGCGCAGATACTGGGGATGAAGTTACACCCCGGTGGTCGCTTCCCAATGATTATTATGGTGAAGATATACGAATTTGGTGCCGCGATCGCGAAATTCATATCAGTGCAGATATAACCTATGCTGTTTGGAATTACTGGTTGGTAACTGGTGATGATAATTGGATGCGCGATTGCGGTGCAGAGATTGTTTTAGATACTGCAATCTTTTGGGGTAGCCGAGTTGAGTATAATTCACAACATCAACGCTACGAAATTCGTGGGGTAATTGGAGCCGACGAATATCACGAATTAGTTCACAACAACAGCTTTACTAACCGCTTGGTGCAATGGCATTTAGAAAAAGCATTGATTATTGATGATTGGCTGCGACAAAACTTTCCCGCACGCGCAGCAGAATTAGAAGAGAAACTGCAACTCACATCCGAAGTGCGATCGCACTGGCAAGACATTATCGATAAAATCTGGATTCCCTACGATTCAGAAACCGGATTAATTGAGCAGTTTGAGGGATTTTTCCAACTCCAAGATATTAATTTAGCCGAGTACGAACCACGTCAGCGTTCCATCCAAGCTATTTTAGGCATTGAAGAAGGCAACAAGCGGCAAGTTTTAAAGCAGCCAGATGTGTTGATGCTGCTTTATTTAATGCGGGAGTCGGCAGAATTTCCTTACAACCAAAAATCCTTACAAGCAAATTGGGACTACTACGCACCACGCACAGATATTACCTACGGTTCATCCCTTGGCCCAGCAATTCACGCCATCTTAGCTTCAGATTTAGGTAAATCAACCATTGCCTATAAACAATTTATGCAAGCCGCAATGGTTGATTTAGAAGACAGTCGCGGGAACACCAACGACGGAATTCATGGCGCAAGTGCTGGCGGTGTGTGGCAAGCAGTAGTTTTTGGATTTGGTGGAATTCAGTTAACAAAAAATGGCCCCGTAGCCAACCCGCATCTACCTTCTCACTGGACGCGCCTCAAGTTTAAACTCCACTGGCGCGGTGAATGGCATGAATTTGATTTGCGTCCACAACCAGGAACAGAGAAATTGGAGAAACAAGGGAGATTAAGGATAATGCCTGATATTCGTGGAGTAATTTTTGACCTTGATGGCGTGCTGACCGATACAGCAGAATACCACTACCAAGCTTGGCAGAGGTTAGCTGATGAAGAAGGTATTCCTTTTAATCGCCAAGCTAATGAAGCATTGCGCGGTGTGTCTCGGCGTGAATCTCTTATGTTAATTATTGGCGATCGCAAGTATTCCGAAGTGCAAATTCAAGAAATGATGGAGCGTAAAAATGGCTACTATGTAGACTTGATTCACCACATGACACCAAAAGATTTATTACCAGGTGCGATCGCACTTTTGGATGAATTAAGGCAAGCTGGTATTAAGACAGCTATTGGTTCTGCTAGTAAAAATGCTCGTACTGTAGTTGAGCTATTGGGAATTGCTGATAAAGTAGATGCGATCGCTGATGGTTACAGTGTGCAACAACCCAAACCCGCACCTGATTTATTTTTATACGCCGCCCAAGAACTCGGACTGCAACCAGCACAATGCGTAGTCGTAGAAGATGCCGCCGCCGGAATTGAAGCCGCTTTAGCCGGAGGTATGTGGGCAGTCGGAATAGGCCCAGTTGAACGCGTCGGTGCAGCCCATGTAGTATTACCTAGCCTTGCAGGTGTGACATGGGAGGATTTGAAAGCCAAGTTGAGTGAAAAAGTGGTGAGTATGGAGTAGTGGGTCAAGTGGCATGGTCATAGCCAATCATGCTTAAAGAGAGGGACAATAAAAGAGGACGAACTCAAGTCGGTATGTCCGAGTTAAAAAATGACCCGTCCTCAGAAAGAACCACTACGAGACTTAACGCCTCAAGAAAAAGAAAGATTAACACAATTGAGCCGTTCCTTGAGGCAGTAGCTGGTGAGCCAGCGCGTTGCGGGGGTTCCCCCCCGTTGTAGCGACTGGCGAACCCGAAGGGCTTAATATGGCTGAGTCGATTCAAAGAATCCTCAAGCATCGGGCCTTGGATGGAACTCACCCTACTTGGGTGCCAGAAATTATCGACTGCTTGGAAGCGACTGCTCGTGCCTGGAATGCCAATCCCACTCCCTTTGAATGGGGAGGTAGACGTGCAGCTCGCCGAATTCGAGAAAAACAACATCGATTGGCTGGTTCGGGGGCTTATACCCGTCGTCCGATTAAACGCATTTAGACTCTTCTTGAGCATTGGCTATGACCATGCCACTTGACCCACTACTATTGTTTCAAAAATAAAATATGAATCCGATACCAACTAATTGCTTATTTTAATTCGATAGATTGGAATTATCTACAATTCCTAACTTTACTTTAATAAGTTGCAGTTGTTGCCAAGCTAATTCTAGTTTTGTATCAGCCATTATTTTAGTGATTTTCCCATCAGATTGTAAATCATTAACATAATTGATGTATCTTAAAAATCCTTGCAAATGTGCTTCAAAAATTACTTCATGTAATTTTTCTTGATTATACTCTTGATGGTAGAGAGAAATAAAATACTCCAGATTCATGATTTTTTATTTGGCGAAATTCAATTTAATATGTAGCTATTGTTTAAGGTTGATAAAGTTAACGTAAAATATAAATATTTCTAGCATAAATATTGGTACATCATTAGTGTATTTGGCTAAATCATGACTGTGGATATACCTTTTACAATATTATTTTTCTTAACAGCCTGTAAACTAATAAAGGTAGTTTTTATTAACTTAAAAATCTGACTTTTTAGTTTTGATTGATTGAAAATAAGTTATTTTGCATTACTCAAATATGTTCTATTGAAGGAGAGTCATTGATGATGCTTTCTCTTTCAGGGCGAGTTTCGCTAACACGCTATTCATCCTCATTACTCACAATGGCTCAAACCTTGATCAATAGGAAGTTTCATATTAATTGTTTTTTGTCAATCACCTGGTATAACTTTTTTATTACTAAAGTTGACAGCTTAGTTAAAAAAGAGGTTAACTTTTGACAACCAAAAAATGTTTGCAACAATAACCCTACTCGCGCAGCCTCCCGCCACTGGCTACTCCGTCGTTGTAGCAAGTGGTGAGACAACGCGTTGAAAAAAGCTATGATTTGAAGCAGCACTGTAAAAAAACGGTGTTAACTAGTCAGCTATATTTATACCGATCTAATTACCAAGGTAACTTGCTTCCATCCCAGGAAAAAAATTGCCCACTATCGCCTGCTTGAAGTTGTTCAATTACAGTTAATAATTGGGTAACAGTACGTTCTACTGAGAATAACTTTTCTGGTGGTACATTGCGCTGGAATGGACGAGAAAGGCGTGTATCAGTTGTGCCAGGATGTAAAGTTACAACCAAAGTTTGAGGACAACTTCTCCCATACTCTATTGCGGTTGTTCGCATAAACATATTCAGCGCCGCTTTAGAAGCACGATAACCATACCATCCTCCTAATTGGTTGTCGCCAATACTGCCCACTTTTGCAGATATAGTGGCAAACACACTGGGTTCTTTATGGCGGAATAAGGGTAATAAATGTTTAGCTAGTAACACCGCACCAATACTGTTAATTTGAAAATAGCGCAGTAAATTTTCTGAGTTAATGTGTCTTAAGCTTTTTTCTGGTTGTAAATCATCATCATGTAGCAGTCCTACACAGTTAATTACTAGATGCAGTTTATTAATGTGTGTGCTGATATTTTTTACAGTTTCAACAATTTGTACTTCATCTGTAATATCCATCTCTAAACAAGTTAATTTGTCAGAATATTCATCTGTTAAAGCTAGTAATTCTCCAGCAGTTTGCTGTTGACGATAGGTTGCATAAATTTTAGTAATTCTCATATCTTCAAGTAATTTTTTGACAAAGCCTAAACCAATACCTTGGCTGGCTCCGATAATCATAGCGTTGGCGTTTTGAAGATTATCTTTAAAAAACATTTTGTTGAATTGGTAAACTGATCAGTTAAATATTATCCTGACTTTTCACGGGATATGCAAAACCTTTCTCTAAATCTCTCTCCTACGAGGAGAGAGACTTTGAATTTCTGGTTTGGAAGTGAGATTTTCAGTGTAATTTTCCTCATGACGTGAAAAGTCAGAAATATTATCAAAATCTTTAGTCAATACTTGTATAAAATATAATAATCTGATATTTTGATATCTACTGTATAAATATTTTATTTTCCAATACAGAAGCGGCTGAAAATTCTATCTAAAACTGACTCGGTAACTTCTTCGCCCGTAATTTCTCCTAATGCTTGAATTGCTCCGCGCAAATCAATTGTCCAAAAGTCAAGGGGTAATTGTTGGTCAATTGTAGCTTGCACTTGTTCTAAAGAAATTTTAGCTCTAGTTAAAGCTGCGGCTTGTCTTTGATTAATTGCTAAATCTAAGTCAGCAGCTTGGATTTTTCCTAGGTGAACTTTTTCTAAAATAGCTGTTTCTAAATCATCAATACCTTGATTTTGAGACGCGGCTGTGAAAATTTTAGATTTTGGATTTTGGATTTTGGATTGGAGAATTTTTCTTTCAGTTTCATCGACTAAATCAATTTTGTTAATTACTAAAATCAAGGGACGGTGTTGCACTTGTTCGTAAATTTCTTGGTCGCCTTCAGTCCAACCTGCGGTAGCATCAATGGTGAATAAGACTAAATCGGCTGCACTGGCTGCACGACGCGATCGCTCTACGCCGATTTTTTCAACTTGGTCTGCGGTTTCTCGAATGCCTGCGGTGTCTAGCACTTGCACGGGAATTCCACCGACAACTAATTGCGATTCCACAACATCGCGGGTTGTGCCAGGTAAGTCGGTGACAATGGCGCGATCGCTCCGGCTCCAAGCGTTCAACAAGCTCGATTTACCCACATTTGGACGACCAACAATTGCCACTTTCAAGCCTGTACGCAAAAGTTCGCCTTTATCTCTTGTCTCTAATAAGCGGGTAATTTCTGCGGTAATGTTGGCAATTGCTGATATGATGCTCTTATCATCCAGCGGAGGTAAGTCTTCTTCAAAATCGATTCGCGCTTCAATTTCTGCCAAAATATCCAAACAGTTGGCGCGTAACTGGCGGATAGGATGAGCTAATTTTCCTTGTAACCCAGCTAAAGCCGTTTGAGCGGCTTGAGGAGATTTCGCACCGACTAAATCAGCAATACTTTCGGCTTGGGTTAAATCTAGTCTGCCATTCAAAAACGCCCGCAGTGTGAATTCTCCCGGTTGTGCTAATCTTGCACCATTTTCGAGACATAACTGCAAAACTTGCTGCACAGCAATCATCCCCCCATGACAATGAAATTCCACCACATCTTCACGAGTGTAGGAACGAGGTGCTTGCATAATCAGCAGTAAAGCTTCATCTATTAGTTGTTGCGTTTGGGGATGGCGAATGTAACCGTAGAGAATGCGGTGACTTTCCCAAATTTGCCTTCCTGGCGCGTGAAATAATGTTTTTGCGATCGCTATTGCTTCGGAACCAGACACGCGCACAATACTTACACTACCTTGTTGGGGGACAACAGCAGTAGCGATCGCCGCGATAGTTCCAGTGGTGGCAAAGATTTCGGACATTGTTTATTTATCTCATGAAAAGGCAAGGCAGCGCGTTGGGCGGCTTTGCCGACTTGAAGCGACTGCCGCGCAAAGATGCAAAGGTATTGTTTATCTTTAATTCTTACGTGCCAAGGTCAAGCCGTCGGCAATTGGGATTAAACTAAGAGTCACGCGAGAATCTTGATGCAGTTTTTGATTGAAAGCGCGAATTTTCTTGGTGCGATTATCTTGTACTTGGGGATCTGCAACTCTACCCGACCATAAAACGTTATCAATAGCAATTAAACCACCCGGACGTACTAGTTGCAGCGATCGCTCATAATAACCATCATAGTTGCTTTTGTCCGCATCAATGAACGCAAAATCAAAGGTTTCTGCTTCACCACCTGCTAACAGTCGGTCTAAAGTTTCCATTGCTGGAGCGATATGTAGGTTAATTTTCTCAGCTACGCCTGCTTGTTGCCAATAACGACGAGCGATCGCGGTAAACTCTTCACTGATATCGCAAGCTACTATTTTGCCTGTTTTTGGCAGTGCTAACGCCACAACTAAAGTACTATAGCCCGTAAATACTCCGATTTCTAAAGTTTTCTGCGCTTTGATTAACTGAACTAGCAAAGACATCAACTGTCCTTGTTCGGGAGCAATTTGCATCCTTCCCATCGGATGTTGGGCGGTTTCTTGGCGTAATTGCGTCAATATTTCTGGTTCGCGCACCGAAACAGAAAGCAAATATTCATATAAATTTTGTTCTAAACCCAATGTTTGAGTAGTCATCAATATGAAAAGTGCTGGGAGAATACATAGTAATTTTAAATGACTATTAACAAAATTCTTTAATTTTTCTTTACTTAACTCTTATACCCTTGACTTCTACACCCGTATGTTTTTTGAGAATTTATCCTTTAACTATAGGCAGATTATAAAAGTAATTTTGCTGAATTTATTTCCACCTTCAGATTGAGCATCCTTGCAGTCGGGTTCCATCTCAAGAGCGATTAATACGTACAAATTAATAGTTAACTTAAAAACAGATAAAGAGACTTAAATTCTTTATCGACAGTAAAGTTGTGTACTTTGTTTTCCGTGGTCAGATTAAGAGCGTGTTTGCGGTGTGGGGAGAGTTAACATCAGTTGATTATATTTGGCTAATATCCGGGGTAAAATGCCTCAACTTGCCTATGGTAAGTGAAAGCAAAATTTATTAGTAAACCTTGGTTTGAATTTTCGAGCCAAGGTTTATTTGTTTGTAGGCATTTTTCATCAAAGAAACGCAAAAATATATTATCAGGAAAAATCCAATGCCAGCATCAACACAAAAAGAAAAATTACAACCACCACAGCAGCAACAACCACCTGGTACTGAATCTCAAATGCAGCCAAAACCTAAAGCTGAGGATGAGCAGCATCGCGGTAGTGGTAAATTAAAAAATAAAGTTGCATTAATTACAGGTGGAGATAGTGGTATTGGTCGTGCTGTAGCGATCGCATTTGCCAAAGAAGGTGCAGATGTAGCAATAGTTTATCTGAGTGAACACAACGATGCAACAGAAACAAAAAAATTGGTAGAAGAACGCGGACGAAGGGCTTTAACCATAGCAGGAGACATTACTAATGAAGCTGTTTGTCAAAATGCTGTAGAACAAACATTAGGTGAATTTGGTAAGCTTGATATTTTAGTAAATAATGCCGCCGAACAGCACCCGCAAAAAAGCATTGAAGATATTACCAAAGAACAATTAGAGCGGACTTTCCGTACTAATATTTTTTCAATGTTTTACCTGACAAAAGCAGCCTTAAAACATTTGAAAAAAGGCAGTGCTATCATTAACACTACATCAGTGACTGCTTATAAAGGCAATCCCCAACTATTAGATTACTCTGCTACCAAAGGTGCGATCGTTGCTTTTACCCGTTCGTTATCACAAAATTTGGTAGAAAAGGGAATTCGGGTAAATGCTGTAGCCCCAGGCCCCATTTGGACACCATTAATTCCCTCAACTTTCCCCGAAGAAAAAGTCGAAACTTTTGGTAAACAAGTACCAATGCAAAGGGCAGGACAACCAGAAGAAGTAGCACCTAGTTATGTATTTTTAGCCTCTGATGACTCTTCTTATATATCTGGTCAAGTAATCCATGTAAATGGTGGAGAAGTTGTTAATGGTTAGTTAAGAAGTATCTAGAAAAGAATCTAGCTATTTGTTTTGATTTAGCTAGAAGTTTAAATTTAAAAAACCCTTGTAATTTATAAGTGACAAGGGTTTTTTATTTCATATCATATTCGCCTGATCATATTAAGTTGCGTTCAGACATAATATTTTACTCACTACTCCCAGCCCAAGTTACTATAGCCGTTTGTAGTTGAGTCTAATACAAACCTAACCCCCAACCCCTTCCCTACAAGGCTACGGTGTACACACAAGTCAAAAATTTTTATGTTGAAGCCATTCCCGCCTGTAACTTTAGTTCTAGGCTCATAGCCAAAGTCCACTTAAGTGAACTGAATTTTTCTTTGAGTCCTCTTTAGAGGACTTTTGCTATGAGACGCGGAATTCATTCCGAGGCGGGATAGGCATTCTAGCAACATTTGTGTGTACACGGTAGCCTTACAAGGGAAGGGAAGTAAGACTCAAAGCCTCTCTCCTTGTAGGAGAGAGGTTTGGAGAGAGGTCAAAAATGTACTGTACCTAACCAAAAACTGCTATATCTTTGATAGCAACTCGTTATCACTCATGATTCAAATTCTTATTCAATTAACCCTTTACACAAACAACTTGCTTGAGTGTTGCCACCACTTCCACCAAATCTGATTGATTTTCCATTACTTGCTCAATCGGTTTATAAGCACCTGGAATTTCATCTAAAACATCATTATCTTTGCGACACTCTACACCTTTTGTCTGCTCAATTAAATCATCAAGGGTGTAAACATTTTTGGCCTTATTTCTGGATAATAATCTGCCTGCACCATGACTGCAAGAACAGAAACTATGAGCGTTACCTTTACCTTTGACAATAAAAGATTTAGCCCCCATCGAACCAGGAATAATACCATAATCTTCAGTTTGAGCGCGAACTGCACCTTTACGAGTTACATACACATCCTCACCAAAATGAACTTCTTTTTCGGCGTAATTATGATGGCAATTTACTTGCAATAAAGGTTTAGTAACTTTCCCACCCGCCAGATGTTTTTCGATGATGTGCTTGAAACGCGCCATCATCACATCGCGGTTAAAACGTGCATAGTCTTGCGCCCACTGCAAATCATTCCAGTACGCTTGGAATTCTGAAGTATTAGCAACAAAGTAAGCTAAATCAGGATCAGGTAAATTATTATCCGCCATTTTTGCTAATTCTTTAGCAGTATTAATATGACATTGAGCTAATTTATTGCCAATATTACGCGAACCAGAATGTAACATTAGCCAAACTTGGTTCTCTGTATCGAGGCACACTTCAATAAAGTGATTCCCTCCACCGAGAGAACCCATTTGTTTCATGGCTTTATTTTGTAAGTCTTGCACACCAGGATGCAAATTTTGAAAATCATGCCAACGTTGCCAATTAGTTACTGATTTCTCAATATCTTTGTTTTCGTTGAAACCTGTAGGAATAGCTGCTTCTATATCCTGGCGAATTTTTTTGAGTTTACCTTCTAATTTGTCGCCATTAAATGGCATTTTAATTGCACACATACCACAACCAATATCTACGCCCACCGCCGCAGGAATGATTGCATCTTTTGTGGCAATTACTGAACCTACTAAAGCACCTTTTCCTAAATGCACATCTGGCATTAATGCTACGTGTTTAAACACAAATGGTAGCGATGCTACATTTTTTGCCATCTTGGTTTCATCACTTGCTAAAGGATGATTTGCCCAAGATAAAACGGGTGTTGGTGCGTTAATCTCTAAGTTTTCGTAGGGCATAAGTTTTTTGCTTTTGGATATTTTTCGTGTTGATTGTATGACATTAATTTATTAGCCATTTGTCCTTTGTGGTGAACAATCATCATTTTGATAAGTCCATACATCAACTAAGTTTTTCATTAAGTTGAAATTAGTTGCCTGCATAATTTCTTGTGTATTATATTTGTAATACATTTTTTGGATGAGTGTCAATTTGTTTAGTACATTATTCTGTGTTGACTGCTGGCGGTTAACAGTCAACAGTCAATGAACCTCACAAGTGATTGTGTAATTTAAAGGCGTAATCTGAGATTTGTCCATACCAGCAGAATTCCGCTAGTAGACTAAGGGGTCATTAGACAGCACAATAGATAATAATAATTTGGAGGATTTAGGATCTCCAGTATTGGCATAACGGCATGAGTTTAAAGGCAGTTCTGTTTGATTTTAATGGTGTCATCATTAACGATGAACGCATCCACCTACAACTAATAGATGAAATTCTCATTCAAGAGAATCTCCAACCCCAAAAAAGCCAAGAGCGACAGAGTTCTTTGGGACGAAGCGATCGCGCTTGTTTTCAAGAACTACTGGCAAATCGCGGTAGAGTAGTTACAGAAGAGTATTTAACGCAATTGCTTAACCGCAAAGCCGAAGCTTACGTACTAGAACTAGAAAAATTAGACAAACTGCCGATATATCCAGGTGTAGAAGATTTAATATATCAGGTGCGATCGCGCAGCGTCTCTGGAGGAGATTCGCAAAATCTCAAACTCGGTTTAGTCAGTGGCGCACTCCGCAAAGAAATAGAATTGGTACTGAATCGCGCCAAATTAGCAGAATACTTTAAAGTTATTGTCGCAGGTGATGACATAACTACCAGTAAACCCAAACCAGATGGTTATTTACTAGCTGTAGAACGATTCAATCAACAATATCCCGAATTAAATCTACAACCGCAAGAATGTTTAGCAATTGAAGATACTCCCGCAGGTATCCAAGCCGCAAAACAAGCACAGATGCAGGTAGTTGGTGTAGCAAATACCTACCCTTTCCACATGCTTCAGCGCTGCTGTAACTGGACTGTGGACTATCTTACTGATTTGGAATTAGACCGAGTTCAAAATGTATTTTCTGGCTTAGAACCGCAGCCAACCGTCGGTGAGTGTTAGAATGTCCTATGGTAGCAGAGCGTTGATTCAATAGCTGATATTATCCTTAACTCAGCACTCACAACTCAGCACTCAGCACTATTGTAAGGGGAATTAGCTCAGCTGGTAGAGCGCTGCGATCGCACCGCAGAGGTCAGGGATTCGAGTTCCCTATTCTCCATTAAGGCTTTGCCTTCTAAGATTACTAAGGCTGTCCTAACTGTCCTAATGCTGTCCTAATGGTATTTCATGCTTAGGACAATAACAAGTAGTGTCTAAGTTATCCCTTTGACTAGTATGAGTCATTATTAACCCTGACACTTTATAGGTATCTAACTGATATCTCCTATGAAATCTAAAAGGATACCTATAGCCCTAAATGATAAACTCTATTCCCAACTACAAGACTTGGCTAACTCCCATAACATCTCTATGGCAGCCCAGATTAGATTACTCATCAGTCAAGCAGTCTCAGATAACTCTAGAGTCTACCCTGAGTAACTTAAATGCAACCCTGGAAAGGATTGATAGCGCGGTTGAGGAGAATACTAAGGCGATCGCTAAGTTAACTAAGTATCTGGAGGATAAAGGATTATGAATAAGGACAGTATTTGGAAAGCCTTAACCCCAGAACAAAGACAGAGGCTAAAGGAAGTATTAGCTAAGAAAGGTCATGTTAGAGATACTACTGCGGCTAGAGTAGACTTTGTAGACAGCCTAAGCCCAGAGCAAAGGGCAGATTTTATAAAACTTCAGCAGTTAGAGCAATCCGCCAAGAGGGATAGCCAAGCGCCTAAGTTAAAAGTCAAATACCATAATGGCTCGGCTACTAGACCACCTAAATAAACCCTTAAGACCCTTTAGGTTAACCCCAGGGAAAACGCACCTTATTTCCTAACAAAAACTAATAAGGATTTCAAAATCATTTTCATAAGTGCAAAACTTGACCAAAATATAAATAGAACAAATCGATTTTTTTGCTAACAAGTAAATTAGCTTATCGCTAATGAAATAACTCTTGTTTAAAGATAAATTAGCTAACTATTCAGCTATAAATAAGTAAGCTTACCCTTAAAAATAAGCAACAATCTTAACCAAATTATTGACAAGCTAGTTTACGCTAAAGCTAAAACTCTTTCTAAATAGTTATTATCCATTGCTGCCAAAAACTGTTTATTTTTGATTCCCCGCTTCACACGTTTCTCTTTACCTAAAAGATTTACTGCTATCTGCCGCATCACTGCAAAATTTTGTGGAGCATTATCTTTCCTAATCCGGCAGTCATCTTCTTTTAAAGCTACATCTAATACCCAATGTAACGAATTTTCTATGCCCCAATGACTGCGAACACAATTAGCAAATTTTTTCGCATCATTCTCAAGACTGCTAATATAATAACGAGTCTCCACTGTTGTTTTACCATCTATTTGTCGAACAGACTCTACCATCCCAACACTTTTTAAGTTTGACCAAACTGAATCTGGGTCAAGCTGAGATTCAATTCCAGATAACATCACATAATTGCGGATTTCATCACGACCATGCCCCGTTTCTTCTGTTTTATATGTGCTATGGTGAAGCCCTTCAAACCCTGTGCTTATTCCTGTTCTTAATAGTTCTTCTACTAACTCATATAGATTACCCTGATTCTTTTTTAAGGTGATTACATAATCTGCGTTTTGTTGCGTAATTAACTTCACAATTTCTTTTTGGCAACCGATTGCATCAATTGTCACGATACAACCATTCAACTCTAAAACATTCAGTAGTTCTGGGATAGCTGTAATTTCATTAGATGCTTCGTTTACTTTTACCTGTCCCAACACTAATTTATTCGTAGTTGCCCATGCACTTACCATTTGAATCGCACTCTGACCACTACTTTTATCATAAGAACCACATAAAGTTTTACCGTCAATTGCTACAACTTCACCATTTGTTATCTTCTGAGTTGATTTTATCCAGTTTAAGAAACATGACTGAAATTGCTGTGGATTCAATTGTGCAAACACTCTTGCAAATGTATCGTGTGATGGTATTCCGTTTGGTAACTCCAAAAATGTTTTTAACCACTCATACTTTGTGCAGCCATACAATTCTATTGCCACCCAACTATCTGCTCCACAGATTACTGCACAAATCGCAATTGTCAAAATATCAATTAGCTTATGTAATCTTGTGCGGTCTACTCTTGGATCTGACATCTGTGCAAAATGGTCAGCTATTGTGATTTTGGGCTTGAGCTTCATCCAAACGTCAGTGTAGCGTGCTTTTTTTCTTGAGGATACTTTTTGACAATACCATACCGAGTTTATGTTCTGTATCCCTACTCTCTTCTCAACCGATCAGTTCTTATTGTTACTGATGGCTTACGGTTGTACTTCCAAGCCTCTTCTTTCGTTCTGTGCATCAATATTTAGATGCGTTTGCCCTGTTCTTCCCCTACAACAACTACGCTACTACCACTGTTAAAAATTTCAAATATCCGATGTATTTCCTGCTTCCGCCCGAAGAATAGTTGTGCATCTTTCACTCTCCCTTGTAGAGGAATAAATGGGTTTTTAAGTTCTAAAGTTGATAGTGGGGTGATTGGAATCTGTGTATATTGCTGTTTATATATTTTCTCTATTGAAGTTTTAAAATTATTTTTCTGAATTTTAATTTCTGTTTGAGTAACTTCAGAAATTTTATTAAATAGCCTACCTCCTATTTCTTTTACAGATTGCTCATTATAATTTATTTCTTCAGCAATGACAGGATAAGTCTTTCCTTCCCAGATTCCCAGAAACACAGCCTTTTCAGAATCACTAAAACCAGCGCCTTCTGTGGAAGCAACCAGGCGATAAATAAAATCAAATGCGTCTTCTCCGCTCATTAGTGGCTGTAAATGACTGGTAATTATTCATACTATCCCAAAATTGAGAATATTTTTGCACACAAAAGGATACATATAAAGATACCCGACTTCTTTAAGAAGTCGGGTATCTGATACTACCTGAACCTACTTGAACCTACTTTGACCTACCTACTTTAAAAATTAACACCAATAATTATTCCTACATCCACATACCGACAAATGATAGTTGCCTAGATAACTTAATAAATAACAAATAAAAACGTTGTTCTCTGGAGTTATCTAAATATGAAACTTTCTACACTAAAAGTCATGACTCCTATTTTAGTTGCTCTTATCACTGCTGGTGCAACTTTAGGAGTAGCTTTAATCAATAGAACTAGTCCACAACAAAGTACTTCTAATATTCCCACGACTACAAATACATCAAATTCTACCGTTTTAGAATGCCATCAAACTACAAACAAAGTATGTGTTGATCATTTGACTGTGCAGATAAACAGCGATGAAACTCAACAAGTAAAACATAATCAACGTTTACCTCTAAAATCTGGGGAAACAATGAAATTGTTAAACTTAACTTATTGCATCCCACCTCAAATAAAGCTCAATAAAATCGAAGCAAAAGCAGTTTTATTTAACAAAGGCATTGAAAATTATCAAAATGTGCTGTTAAGTCCTAGCGATTTTCCAATTAATACAGGCTGTCACAATATCAGCAATTTTCAAAAATCATGGCAACTAGAAGCAGGACAACACAAAGTTGTGATTCCGATTATTAAATACGATGGCAGCTACAGAGTAGTTGACAAAAGTTTTTACCTGAACTTAGATGTTGGTACAGCAGGTGACAGGTGATAGGTGACAGGGGACAGGGTAAAAAGTCTTTCTATGTCTACGTTTTATCATTTGCTGATGTTATAACTGTCTTGGCTATTGCTGTAATTAATTAAAAAAATATGCAGTAACAGGTATTACCCACGGAATTTGCGGTATTCAGAAATAGAGTAGTTGCGATCGCACTTGCAAAATGTGAACTTTTGCCTACTTCACAAGAATCATTCCTTAATTCACCAACGACGGTTATTCTTTGTAGCCTGGGCTTGCTGTATCAAGCAAACGGATGTATTTTAAAAGGTGTCTACGAAAAAAGCCATCACCGCCAAATTAAGAAACACTATTCCAGTGTAGGCTTGATTTTTTTGTGGTTGTGCTGAATAACGTGGATTATTGGTTAGTAACATAGTAGAAGTTGTGAAAATTCTGCTGGTAGAGGACGATTTACCAACGGCGACTGTACTAAGTGAGGTTCTCACGGCGGAGTACTACACAGTTGAATTGGCAACAGATGGTCAAAATGGCTTATCATTGGCAATTTTATCCAACTTTGACTTGATGTTGTTGGATTTGTTGATTCCTAAACTTGATGGCATTAACCTTTGCCGACAACTTCGCGCTCAGGGAATTAAAACACCAATTCTGTTAATAACTGCCAAAGATCAAAGTGCTGATGTTGTCAAAGGATTAGATGCAGGTGCGGATGATTATGTTACCAAACCATACGATATCTCGGAATTGCTGGCAAGAATACGAGCATTGCTGCGCCGGGGACAGACTGAACTAACACCCAGCTTGCTCTATTGGGAAAATCTCTGCGTTAATACCGTCTCCGCAGAAGTTACCTATAAAGGGCAACCTTTATCTTTAAGCCCCAAAGAATATAGCTTGTTAGGGCTGTTCTTACGTCATCCACAACGTGTATTTAGTCGAAGTGAAATTATCGATCGCCTCTGGTCTATTGATACCACGCCCAGTGAAGGAGCAGTGACTAATCTAATTAAAGACTTGCGGCACAAGCTCAAAACTGTCGGTATGTCTGCCGAATTGCTGGAAACTGTTTATGGCTTGGGCTATCGACTAAAAATTCCACCTCAAACTCAACAAACAGACAGCATTAGCAAAGCAAAACCTCAAACCGCGATCGCTTCTATTAATAAAACCATAGAACGCTACAAAGATACGTTTACCCAACGGCTAACTTTGCTAGAGCAAGCCGCACAAGCCTTACATCAAGGAAAATTGTCATCCGAACTCCAACAGCAAGCCGCGTTAGAAGCACACAAACTAACAGGAACGCTAGGCTCGTTTGGCTACACAACAGGTTCAAAGTTAGCTCGAACCGTTGAACATCTGCTGAGCAAAGATCAAAATTTAACGTCAAAAGAAGCTACTCAACTGTCACAACTGATTGCTCAACTCCAAGATGTTCTCAGTCAACCTCTGATGCCTTTAACTGTTGAACAACTTGAGCTAATTCAACTTCCTTTGGTGCTGGCTATTAATAATGAATCTTTTAGTAAGCAACTGAAAATGGCAGCTGTTAGTTGGGGCGTGCAGATAAAAGTAATTGCTTATTGGGAAAACAAGCAACAAAAGCTTGATCAGTCACCCAAAGTAATTTTATTCAATTTGCAACAGCAACAATCAATGCAAAAGAACTTAAAATTACTACAAAAACTCAAACAAGATTTTCCCACTACGCCAATTCTCGTCATCGCAGAGCAAGATAATCTCACTCAGCGAGTAGCTGTGGCTCGTTTGGGAGTACAAGGATTTTTGAGCAAGCCTACTATTACTGAAGTATTTCAGGCAATTACTCAAGTTTTACCGCCAACGCAAGCTAGTACAGCCAAAGTCATGATCCTAGACGATGATCCGGTAATGCTTGATATCTTGAGCAATCTACTACAACCTTGGGGATTGGCAGTGAAAACCTTGCAAAACCCCCAAAAATTTTGGCAGGCACTCACTTCTACAACACCTGATTTGTTGATGATCGATTTAGAAATGCCAAGATATAGCGGTATTGATTTGTGTCGGGTAGTCAGACAAGATCCTCATTGGGGCAAATTGCCTATTTTAGTAGTTACTGCCCATACAGATATAAAATCAGTTCAACAGGTGTTTGCAGCAGGAGCTGATGATTTTATTGGCAAGCCTGTGGTGGGTCCAGAGTTAATTACTCGTGTGATTAGCCGCATTGATCGTTCTCGTGTACAGCAAACTCTCAAAACCTAAAAGCGGAGGATGCAAAGGTGCGGCTCTCCAATCTTTTGAGGACAAGGCCAGCTAATCACAAAAAGCCGAAAATTTCCTTACAAATCATCCTCACCGTTCCCTTTGTGCTGTTAATTGGGGGAACCACAGGCTTAGTAAGTTTTATATCACTGTGCAATTCCCAGCGCTCAGTCAATAGCTTGGCATATCAGTTGATGAATGAAATGAGCGATCGCATTCATTTATATCTAAGTAATTATTTAAAGACTCCACACTTAATTAATCGTCTCAATGCTCAAGCCAGCCAACTAAAACAGATAGACATCACCAATCCTCAAAGTTTAGAACGCTATTTTGTTGGTCAAATTCAAGAATTTAGTTCAGCGAGAGTCCATTTCATTAATCCTCAAGGTGGACTTGTGGGAGCCGGAAACGATGAACGAGGTCTTACCATTTCTTCAACCAAAAATTTTCGGAAAGGTAAGCTTTATGTATATAGCGTAGATAGTCAAGGAAAACGGAAAAAATTATTAGTTAATCAGCAAAACTATGATGCAACTAAAAGACCTTTCTATCAAAAGCCAATCTTAACAGGCAAACCAACTTGGACACCGATTTATTTATACGTACCAGCTTCCAGAGGTTTAGGAATTGCCACCAGTTACCCCATTTATAACCAAAAACAACAAATTCAAGGCGTTTTCTCTAGCGATATCAGGCTTGTTACCATTAGTGAGTTTCTCAAAAAATTGCGGGTGGGTACTCACGGACAAGTGTTTATTGTTGAGCGTTCGGGTTTGATGGTTGCGTCTTCAACTTCTGAACAACCCTTCATGATAGATGCTGATAAAAAACTCTATAAACGTCTCAAGGCAATAGAAAGCAAAGAACCCCTGATTCGTCTAGCCAGCGAGCATTTGCTCTCGCGCTTTGGTCATTTAACTCAAATCCAGACAGCACAGCAACTCGACTTTGACATCAAAGGCGAAAAGCAATTCTTACTCGTCATTCCTTATAGTGATCAATTAGGACTTGACTGGTTGATTGTGACAGTCGTGCCAGAATCGGACTTTACGGCAGAAATTAATGCCAATACACGCCTAACTGTAATTTTTAGTGTCTTGGCCTTGGCGAGTGCGATCGCTGTAGGATTGTTACTGACCCAATTGATTGTCCGACCTATGCAAAAATTAGGTCAATCTAGCTTGGCGTTGGCAGAAGGACAATGGAATCAAGGCATTGAACAAGACAGCCTGATTGCAGAAATTCAAGTCCTGAAAAACTCCTTTAATTGGATGTCTCAGCAACTGAGACAGTTATATAATTCCGTCTCAACTGCGCTCCAGCATTCAGAAGAACGCTTTACCAAAGTATTTCGGACTTGTCCTGAAGCAATGGGGATTTTTACCCTCAAAGGACAATGTTTAGATGTGAATGATGCCTTTGTTGATTTATATGGTTATTCTCGCGAAGAAGTTATTAATCATTCTGTGACAGAGTTTAAATATTGGGTCAATCTAAAAGATAGGCAACGCTATTTGCGAGATTTGCTCTCTGGGAAAAAAATTTGTCATCAGGAATTGGCAATTCTTCACAAAACAGGCAAAGTGATCACAGTCTTGGTTTCCGCCGATATTATCGAGCTTCAGGGACAACCACATATCATTGTAGTTACTCAAGATATCAGCGATCGCAAACTTGCAGAATTAGAACTGCGACAGCAAAAAGACCTGCGTGAGAGCATTTATAATGAATCTGCCGATGCTCTGTTTCTGGTTGATCCCGAAACCTTATTAATCACGGATTGCAATTATCGAGCAGTAGAACTGTTTGAAGCCAGCAGTAAAGCCGAACTCATTGGTATTCAAGGTCACACGTTTCAGCTTCATTCATTCACCTCCGATGAACTGAGCGAAATCATTGCCGAGATGGATCGAAAAGGTGTGTGGAGTCAGGAAATCGAATACACAACCCGAAAAGGAAATCTTTTCTGGGGTAACCTGGCGGCAAAGCGCGTTTCGATTGCTAATCAAGTCGTCAATTTAGTGCGGGTAACGGATATTACTGAGCGCAAACGAGCCGAGGCCGCTTTGCGTCAGAGTGAAGCAGCTCTGCGGCAAAGTGAAGCTCGATTCCAGCAGTTAAGCGCGGCTTCACCCGCAATCATCTACACAATTGAGGAATACCCTGGTAGACCTGTCCGGTTTGAATATCTCAGCCAAGCTTTTGAGGAAATCCACGAAATTCCATTGGCTGAAGCATTAAAAGATCCAATGGTTGCATTTGACGCTTTTCATCCTGATGATCGCGAAGGACATCAGCAAGCAGTTATCCGCGCTCTTGAAGCTATGCAACCGTTTCAGCATGAGTGGCGAATTATTACTCCCTCTGGAAAAATCAAGTGGGTTCAAGCCAATTCTCGACCGGAACTCCGGGACAATGGCGTGCTGGTTTGGCATGGTGTACTGTTGGACATTAGCGACAAGAAACACATCGAAGAAGCTCTACGGCAAAGTGAAGCTCGCTTTCAAAAAATTGCCGCCGCTTCACCCGCACAAATTTACATTTTGACTTATTACCCAGATACAAAGGAAATGCATTATGAATACATCAGTTCCGGCGTGCGAGAAATTCAGGAATTAGAACCGCAACAAGTTTTAGACAATGCCTTACTTACTTATCAGCAAGTGCATCCTGATGATCTGGATCTGTATAATCAACTAACAACTCAAAGTCTCAGAACTTTAGAACCCTTTGCTCACGAATGGCGAATTATTACTCCCTCTGGCAAGCTGAAGTGGGTACGTGCTAACTCCCGTGCAGAACGCCGACAGAATGGTGAAGTTGCCTGGTATGGAGTGCTGCTAGATATTACAGATCTCAAACAAACCGAGTTAGCTTTGCGTGAAAGCGAAGAGCGATTTCGCCATGCGTTTTATGATGCTCCCATTGGCATGGCACTGTTGGGATTAGATCAGCGCTGGCTGCAAATAAATCCCATGTTACGTGAGATGCTTGGCTACTCTGAGTCAGAGTTTTTCAACTTGAAGGCATTTGAAATTTTTTACCCAGAAGATGCACATCAGTTTCAGGACTGCATCAAGCAAGTTTTGTCTCATGAAAATCGCAATGCACAAATAAAGTTGCGTTATTTGTGCAACGGAGGACGCATTGCTGAAGGATTAACGAGTTTGTCGTTGGTAAGAGATTTTCACAGCCAACCATTGTACTATGTGCTGCAAATCCAAGATATTACTGAACAGCAAGCTATTGAGCAAATGAAAAATGAATTCATTTCCATTGTTAGCCATGAACTGCGTACCCCACTCACAGCCATCCAAGGATTTTTAGGTTTATTGAATACTGGTATATACGACAACAAACCAGAAAAAGCCAAACGGATGATTCAGCAGGCTTTAACTAATGGCGATCGCCTCGTGCGTTTGGTAAATGATATTTTGGACTTAGAGCGATTGTCTTCTGGGCGAGTGCAGCTGGTAAAAGAAGTCTGCAATGCCGCAGATTTAATGCAACGAGCGGTGGAAGGAGTACAATCAATCACACTAGCCGCCGCCATCACAATTTCTATTACTCCTACTAATGCTTGCGTGTGGGCTTCCCCCGACTTAATCATTCAAACTTTAACCAATTTGTTGAGTAACGCCATCAAGTTTTCTCCTCGTGACTCAGAGATTACTTTGTCTGCCCAACCTCAAGGCAACAGGGTGTTGTTTCAAGTTAAAGACCAAGGTAGAGGTATTCCTGCTGATAAACTAGAAACTATCTTTGAACGTTTTGGGCAAGTGGACATCTCTGATGCTCGTGCTAAGGGAGGCACAGGTCTTGGCTTGGCAATTTGTCAAAGTATTATTCAACAGCATAATGGTAGTATTTGGGCAGAAAGTACCCTCGGTGAAGGCAGCACATTTTATTTCACTTTGCCAATCCCACCAAGAGAACTATGAGCAAACGCATCCTTGTTATTGATGATGAAGAATCTCTCCGAGACCTTGCCTGCACATGCTTAGAAGATTTGGGCGGCTGGGAGGCAATATCTGCTGAATCGGGTCATGATGGAATTTTGCAAGCCCAAAAGTACGTTTTAGATGTAATACTCCTTGATGTGTCCATGCCTGACATGGATGGCTTTCAATTTTACGAGAAAATCAAAGCAAACCCACAGACTCAGAATATTCCGATTATTTTGCTCACTGCCAAAGTATTACCAGATGATCACAAGCGCTTTGCCCAATTGCATCTAGCCGGAATCATCACTAAACCATTCAATCCAGTACTAATTTGCGCACAAATAGCCCAAATGCTTGGTTGGAGTGATTAGAAAAAGTATGAAGGATGAAGAGTGAAGGATGAAATTTTATACTTCATACTTCACACTTCATACTTACTATGACATTCTTATAAGTTTCTTATTTTTTTGATTTAAGCTGAATTCATCAATTTCCTTCAGCTTTCTCAAGTATTTTAATCATGACAATCAAGACCATATTATTGATTGACGATGAACCCACGATTCGAGAGCTTGTACAAATTTGTTTAAACGATTTGGTTGGATGGAAGGTCGTAACAGCTCCCTCAGCCCAAGCTGCCCTGCAACAGCTAGAGATAGAAAGTCCTGATGCTATCTTGCTTGATGTGGTTATGCCAGGTATGGACGTTAGCACATTCCTGTATAGATTCCATGAAAGACATTCAACTAAATTTATTCCAGTAATTCTTTTGAGTGTGATAGCAGATTGGTTTACATCACAACAACTTCAGCAGCTTGGAGTTGTTGAGGCCATCGCTAAACCCTTCAATCCCTTAACTTTACCTGAGCAAATCACTCGCGCTTTAGGATGGAGTGTGCAGCCTGAGTGTAAATCTTTGATCTAAATAATAGCTAAATGAGAAAATTTATAACATTTTTCTATCATGTGAAAAACTTGAATTTGAAAAATAGCAAAAAACATCTTTTACGTAATAATTAGCTAAGATATAAATACTAAAGTGTTAGCAATCATACTCAAATCTCATAAATTGTTTCCCTTAAATTCTCGGCATAATTAAATCATTACAATTTAACAGGTAGATTTTATGTATGCAAAAAATATTGCTACTCAACCGATGAAGTTACAACAAATTAAATCAAAGAGAAAAAGAGGTGTTGTACTAACTTCTATAGGACTACAACGTTTACAAGAAGCGATTCTATCTTGGGAGATTTTAAAAAATAAAGGAGAGCGCTTTACTCTAGAAGAACTGAGCAGACAAATCAATATATCCACTAAAACTTTGAGTCGATTGTGGTCTTTGAGTAAAGGCGTAGATCAAAAAACTCTCAAATTGTGCTTTAGCGCTTTCAATATCAAATTACAGGAAGAAGATTACACAATTTTGAGTGGAGATGATGCAACAGAAGTATCAGGGTATCCCTCAGAAGATTTATATATACAAGAAGAAAATTTTGCGCAATTTTCTAACTACGAAATCGAACACCGTTGGTCATATCCAGATGGGCCTGTAGCTCTAAATTCTCCCTTATATATTGAGCGCCCTCCAATAGAAGAATTAGTTTATCGAGAAATTACCCGACCAGGCTGCGTAATTCGGATTCGTTCTCCCAGACAAATGGGAAAAACTTCTTTAGTGCTGCGTCTTTTAGCCTATGCAAATACACAAAGATATCGCACTGTTAATATAAATTGCTATCAAATTGATGACCATTGTTTGACTGACTTAAATAAGCTTTTGCGTTGTCTTTGTTGGCAAATTGCTCAACAATTAGAAATTGAACCCAACCTGGATGAGCAATGGGATGATGAGGTTGGTTACAAGTTAAGTTGTAGCTTCTACTTGCAAAAGTATATTCTCAAACAGAGTGATAGTCCTATAGTGTTGGTGTTGAGCGATGTTGATCGCTTTTTTGAGTATCCACACATTGCTCAGGAATTTTTTGCATTGTTGCGTTCTTGGTGTGAAGAAGCACGACAAAATCTGAATTGGCAAAAGCTGAGGTTAGTAGTAGTTTATTCCACAGAACAATATATTTCCCTAGATATTAATCGTTCACCATTTAATATTGGACTACCTATCCGTCTGGGCGAATTTACGCAGCAGCAAGTAGAAGATTTAGCAAGAAGATACGAGTTAGACTGGAGTCCTGGTAAAGAATCTGCTCAATTGATGTCTCTTGTGGGTGGCCATCCGGCTTTAATTCAACTAGCTTTATTTCATCTTTTTACTCGCACTACCACTGTACAAGATTTGATCCAAGAAGCGATCGCCAATGGTGGTATCTATCGTCATCACCTGTGGCGACACTGGCTAAAACTGCAAGGTAATCCTCATTTAGTAAAAATATATACTCAACTTGTAACGGCACAACAAAGTATGATTATTGATCCTGTGGATGCTTATAAACTCGAAAGCTTAGGATTAATTTGTTTTGAAGGCGATCGCATCTTACCTCGGTGCAAACTTTATCAAACTTATTTTAAAAAACAACTGCATACCATTGTTTAACTAAATTTTACAATTAAGGAGATTTGTTATTTTGAAATCACCTTAATTGTGGAATCATATACAGCAGGGAACAGGCAACAGGAAACGGGGAACAGCTTTGAAAGCCTCGTAGTATATAGTTTTGTTCTTCAAATTTGTACCTCATTTACTTGCAATCTGCTGTAAATTCTGAAGTGTTTCAATATACTGATGAGGAATTCGTTATTAATAATGAATCCCGACAAAATTTGTGGGTAGGAGTAGGTTTTCAACAAGGTAGTTCGCAAAAGTTAATTGCAATAGCAATTGAGGAAGTATTTCAAAAAAATCTCCTCAATGAAAAAGCGATCGCAGGTATTGCTACCATTGACACAAAAGCCTCGGACAGTGATTTAGTAGAACTTTGCACCCTCCGCAATTGGCTGTTAAAAGCATTTTCCGCAGAAAAGTTGTCTACCGTTGCAGTTCCCAACCCATCTGAAATCATCACCAAAGCAACGGGAACACCCAGTGTTGCAGAGGCTGCGGCTATTTTGGCAGCTGTTCAAAATGCGGGACTAGGTGCTAAGTTAATAGTCCCTAAATATATTTTCCGCTTACCGGGGCAACCAGGGGCGGTAACTGTAGCAGTGGCTAAAGAAATGCACTCGTAATTAATTACATTTCTGACTATTCAATGACTCTGAAAAAATAATTAATCACACTCGACACAATTGATAGCACAATTGATCCCAGCAAAGCGGGTAAAAAGCCTTTAATCTCAAAACCAGTACCAGGAGTGATAGCACTCGCTAACCACAGAGACAAGGCATTAATCACAAATGTAAATAAACCAAAAGTTAGTAAAGTAATAGGAAATGCCAAAAGCTGCAAAACTGGTCTGATAAACGCATTGACTAATCCGATAACAAATACCGCCACCAAAGCTGCAACAAAGTTACTGACAATAAAACCTGCAACAATTTTAGAGGTAATCAGTAAAGCCACCGCAGTAGCCAGCCAAGTTAATAAAAAGTGTTTCATATACAACAGAGACTACTTCAATAACATGAACTTTGTAGAGATGCGATACATCACATCTCTACTTACAACTGGTATCACTTCGTTTTAGCCTATCGTTGCCCAGGCGATCGCCGCAAGAGAATTTCCCAGGTAGCGCCACCAGCTACACCATCCTCTTCTAAACCATAGCGCCTTTGCAAAGCTTTAACTGCTGCTTCGGTAGTTCGGCCAAAATCACCATCTATGCCACCATTCAAGAAACCGAACCTTTGTAATTGTTTTTGTAAAGTGAGTACATCTTCACCACTCATCCCTAAACGCAAAATTGGATATCCTTCAGAGGTGTACTGAACACCAGGAACCTTACGAAAACTGATAGTTGATGATGGCTGTGTTGGTGTTTTTCGTTGAGTTGTGGGAGTTCTGCGGTTAACTGGTCTTGGTTCTGGTGTGAGAGTTGGTACTTGGGTTGTCCTAGGTTTGGGGTTAGCTGGTTTTGGTTCTGGCTTAGCAACAACTGTACTTGGCTGAGTTGTAGCCAAAGATGCAGCCGTGTTTGATGTCGGTGCTGGTTCTTTGGGAAACAGTTTTTGCCAAGTAGCAGCATCAACCACCCCATCAGGATTTAAGCCAACTGCTTTCTTAAAGCGAGAAACAGCATTTGCTGTATTCTCGTTATAAACGCCATCAACTGTTCCAGAGTAAAAACCTAAAAGCTTGAGTGCTGCTTGCAATTCCGAGACACGCTCCCCTTGAGAGCCTACTTTCAGCGTCGGACGCGTGATTGTAGCACTTGGTACTGCTTGAGCAATTTTCGGTGTTGCTGCAAATGAAACTACATCTGAGGAACCAATGAGTAAAGGTGTGGAGAATAACAGCAGTAACCAATACAACTTATTCGCGCTCAAGAAGCGAAACGCTGGCGATGAGTTTAAGTACTTCAAGATACACGCTGTTAGGCTGCCTGTCATGGAATTTACTCCCAGAATATTCTGTTGCTTATATTACAGCCGCTTGAGTCACGAAAAAAGGTTACAGTAGTATGTCAATAAATTTACTAATTGTCCCTATGTAGGATTTATTATAAAGATTCTGAGTGCGATCGCAAAAGCAAAAGCAAACCAATCAACCGCCCGATGTGCGGACATAAACTTCTTGTCCTTGGGAATCGTAGATAACTATGGGTAAGTTAGCATTCTCACTAATAACTGTGAGAGCTTCTTGTAGAATTTGCCAGTGATTAGTTGCAGTAATTGCAGGGTTTGGATTTTCAGGATTAGCCTCAGACAATCCACCTTGAATAGCTTGTTCATACTCAGGAGTGGTTCTGACAGTAATACCTGTACTGTTTAAAGTAAAAGTACAAATTTTAATTTCCCCAATACAAGTTTTAGTTAAGTCAAGGCGGGTTTGTTCCCAAGTATTCGTTAGCTGAACTTTTGCTTGAGCTTGCTTGAGTCTCTCTGAATAAGGTGCAATCAAACTTTGTGCTTGGGTGTAGTACAAGCTATCTTGAGAAATATTTTTAGCTGTTTGTAAAGCCTGCTCCCAGTATGCAGCAGCCGCTTGCCATTGGTTGAGTTTTTCGTAAGCTTTAGCTTGGTTAGCGATGTTAATTGCTTGTTGATAACTTTTGGCTGCTAATTGTTCTAGGGTAGCGCGATCGCGCGCTCTGGCTAATTGGGGTTTATATTCTATTAACAGCTTTTGTGCTTGGGGATAAGCTGGACTAGTCTGAGGAATCACACTCAAAGCATTAACCGCGATTTGCCAAGTAGACTGCACTTTTTGCCATTCTCTTAAAGATTTGGCAGAATTTTGCCATTTACTAGCTGCACTGGCTACTTCTTTTGCGGCTGTGAGTTTTTTCAGCCATTGTTCTTGAGCGAGTAACTGTTTATTGACAGTTTGTAAATTAATGCGATATTTCAATAATTTTGGCTGGATGAAATTATAAAGTTCGCTATTGGGATTGATTGTTTCTAATGGGACGATCGCCTGCCGCCACAGATGTTGTCTAGCTTGTAATTCCTCTAAACTAGTTGTGGTTGTTTGTGTTTTTTGCTCGGCTGTCGTACCTGCTTGTAAAGCTGTCACCACTTGATTAATTTTGTCTGACTGTGCCGCTAAGCTAGTTTTGAGTTCCTCAGCTTGTTGATGACGAGGCGACCACTGAGGAATAACACTCAACGCAGTGCTAGAGGCTTCTAGACGTTGTTTGACTGCTAATAATTCATTTTCTGACCTAGCACGATGCATCATCTGCCTAGATTCGGTTTTGAGTTGCGCCGCAGTTTCTAACTCTTTGCACTCAAACATCACACAAGGCCGAGTTACTAAATAACCACCAACGCCTAAAACAATTATCATTAGCAAACCTGCACCCAAAAACAAGGGTGAGATTACTAACGGACGTTTGCGGTGAATAGTGCTTAAATCTGGTGCATCAGCTAGGGGATCAAATGGTGTTTCTGCTGCTTCTAAATCTTCTGCAATAAATGCAGAACTTGTGTTTGTAGCCGCTGAGAACGAGTCATTGGGAGAAAATGAGGCGGAATCAGAAAAGTCTTCTGTATCTCCAATTCCCCAAGTCCCCATATTTTCTTCTCTGTGCTTGATAGTAATAGCACGTTTGGCGTAGGGGAGTTTTTCGCTAGTTACTCTGAGAAAACATTGTACCCGTTGCTCCTTGTAGCTTGGGAGCGACTGGAGTACATCTTCAAGCACTGCAAACACTTGTTCGATGTCAACTGTGATCCCGACTGGATGTTGAATCAGAATCATCAACTCGTCTTTGTTGACAGCACACCTAATCTGAAAGACTCTCCCAGATGGGACTTGAGCAAGAACTTGTTCTTGCAATGTTCTGGCTAACAGCTGTAAATCTTCCTGCTGGACTGCTACTTTCATAGAGCGTTCCCGCTGATTATCTATAATTGTTTTTTTATCTTTGAGGGAAATAAATGAATCACTGGCGTTTGTTGAATCTAGATGCACAATTTAACCAACCACAGCCGAAAATAAAATAGACCAACTTTCTAACATAGATTTTGACTGTTCCGCCAAAATCTAATATCAGTGATTATTCGTATTTTTAGAATTGGCTATGTTGATGTGCGCAAATTTACGAGTCAGGCGATTAAAATCAATTTACAAATATAAAAATGGGAATAATAAAAATTTTTACCTTTTAAAAATAGCTTTTTTGTAACAAGTTAATACCGTATGCCTCATGATTATCATAATTTCAAATCAATTGTTAACAGCCTCAAGCATAAAAAGTAAACAGAAGCGATCGCACTATTAGTAAGCTAAAACACATATTTATTGCATAATCACTTCATGAAAGTGTTGACCTTTGGCTGTTAACGGTCAACACCATTAAATTATGACTGTTGTATTAATTACAAAAATATTTGAAATCAGAGCAAAAATACTATGCCAAAGTTTTTGACACAACTGCTAATTTTGTTATATGCTGGCAATTCCACTGGGAATATTGATGACATTAGATAAATTTAGTTCTAGAGATTAATGCTAAAAATTCATTTGCGGCATTTGCTGAATTCGATAGAATTGATACATCAAAAACTAATTTATACAGATGAACTAGGCTTGATTAGGCAATTATGCTGCTGTAAAACAGAAACAACAGCACCACAAAAATATTTTTGGTAGTGGAAAAATAAGGTGCATAACAATGGATTTATTAGAGTATCAAGTTAAAGAATGGTTTGCTAACATCGGCATTCCTGTATTGCCTTCTCAAAGAATAGATCACCCGACAGATCTCAAACGGTTAAAAATTCGCTATCCAATCGTACTAAAATCCCAAGTGTATGCTGGCGAAAGGATTCACGCTGGTGGAGTCAGGATTGTCCAAACAACTATTGATGCGATCGCCGCAGCCCAAACTATTTTTAATTTGCCAATTTGGGGAGAGTTCCCAGAAGTTTTATTGGCAGAAACTAGATATGATAGCAAACAAGAATTTTATCTGGCAGTAGTTTTAGATACCGCTGTTTGCCGACCAGTTCTTTTAGGTTGTAAAGAAGCAGATATTGATTGGGAATCAGCAGGAGAGAAATTACAGTATGTAGTTGTAGAACAAGAATTTTCTCCTTTTTATGCGCGGCGACTAGCTTTAAAAATGGGTCTGCAAGGTGCGCTGATGCAGTCGGTCAGCGACGTGGTTGAGAAGATGTATGAGTTATTTATCCAAAAAGATTTAGACTTAGTAGAAATTAATCCTTTAGCAGTCAATGCAGCTGATGAAGTGATGGCGCTAAATGGGAAAGTTAGCATTAATGAACGGGCGATTGGTCGTCATCCAGAACTGGCCGAATTAGCAGCAAAAATCAGCAACCGTCGCAGCAGCAACAAAAATTACAGCAGGTTCAAAAACGGGAATGGTGGAGAAACCCAAGGTAAAATCGGCATTTTGGGTAATGGCGCTGGTTCAATTATGGCTACCTTTGATTTAGTCGCTAGTACAGGTGGTAAACCAAGTCATCCTTTGAATTTGCGACATGGTTTGTTGACCGACACTTCACCCACAAGTTTTGGCGATCGCTTAGCTAAAGGGCTGAATCTCCTTGCAGATGACAAAAGCATTCAAGTGATTTTGATTAATCTCCTCGGTAGTATTCCCCAAGCCGAAGCAGCCGCACAAGTCATTGCCAAATTTATTCAAGATCATCAAAGTGAAACTGAACACACTTACAACAACCGCAGTCGTCGAGAGTCACAAATTCCTTACTTAGTTGTGCGACTGGCGGGTTCTGAGTTGAATGTTGCCAAAGATGTATTAGCCCCATTAGAAAATCAAGGTGAACTGGTATTGGTAGAAGATTTAGATGAAGCAGTAGCGCAAGCTGTTCGTCTGGCTAAGCCAGCTACTTATCAGTCCGTCAAGGTTAAAGGCTAGGACTTAAGAAGTCTGAAGTATGAAGTCTGAAGGATAAAAAAGTTTGAAGCATGTAGACGCGTAGTGGCTTGCAGCAGGCTAGGATGAAAGCCCATAAGCCGGAAGTTAAAAACTAAAGGATGAAATTGATATTTCACACTTCATACTTCACACTTCATACTTCACACTTCACACTTCACACTTCATACTTCATACTTCATACTTCAGACTTTTTATGAACTTAACGCCAGATAGTAAAGTAATCATCCAAGGCTTTAGTGAATTTATCTCAGCCACTAATATTGAGCAAATGAAAGCTTATGGCACAAATTTGGTGGCTGGTGTCAATCCTGGTTCTGGTGGACAAACACAATATGATTTGCCAGTCTTCGATTTAGTTGAGGAAGTAGTTGCACATTTTGGCACAATTGACACAACAATTATCTGTGTTCATCCTTACCAAGTATTAGATGCAGCTTTAGAAGCGATCGCCTCCAACATCCGCCAGATTATTATTATTTCAGCTGGTGTGCCACCATTAGATATGGTGCAATTACTCCGCAAAGCCGAAGCTTGTGAAACTTTGATAGTCGGGCCGAACAGCCCAGGGATTATCGTCCCAGGAAAAATTCTTTTAGGCACTCAACCCAGCGAATTTTACACCCCCGGCCCTGTAGGAATTGTCAGCCGCAGCAGCACCCTGACTTACGAAGTCGCCAGAGAATTAACCAAAGCTGGTTTAGGACAATCAATTAGTGTCAGTATTGGCAGTGATGCAATTGTTGGTTCATCGTTTTTGCAATGGCTGCAAATTTTAGATGAAGATGAAAATACAGAAGCAATCGTTTTAGTTGGTCAACCTGGCGGCGGTAGTGAAGAAGCCGCAGCGCGATATATTACTGAAGCGATCGATAAACCAGTAATTGCCTACATTGCAGGTAGACAAGTACCACCAGCCAAAAACTGGAAACAAACTGGAACTTTAGCCGCAGTTATTGGCCGTGACCCGAATTTTGGTACAGCCCAAAGCAAATTAGCAGCGTTAAAAGAAGCGGAAGTTCCTGTAGCTGAACGTCCTTCCCTCATTCCTGAATTGGTTAGGAATGAATTGAAACTCCTGACTACAGGATGATTTGATATCAATTACTTACGTCAGGGACGATACACCAGTTAAGCCTCAAATATCCTCTTAACTACAGGGTTGCGTCCCTGTGAGGGAAATAGACTCTGATTTCTCAGTTTTCTCTGTGCTTTGTTTGATTGAATCTAGAAAACAGCAGATTGATTTCAGGAAAATTACGAAATTATTAAGTATTTACTTTTGTTGTTACAGATCAAATTTACTTTTAAATGTCCGTACTTATTATGTTGTTACAAATTGCTATCACACTTTGAATGCAAAGTGTTGATTAGACCCAGATATTGAAAAGAGGAAATCGTGCAAAAGGGAAATACTCTTTCCCTGAACCCTTGTTTCTTCCTCCCCCAACCTGCGAATTAAGCTAAAATTCAAGCATATCAAGCATTTCCACTTTAACAACATGCTATGTTAGAGACTTTACAAACCCGAATTTACGAACTCGAACAATTTGCCAATAGCCTTGTTGCTAACCAACTCACACACCTAAGCTTGTTGAGTGCTGGCATTATTTTTATGGCTGGCTTACTCACCAGCCTGACTCCTTGTATGTTGTCAATGCTACCCATTACTATTGGCTACATTGGTGGTTATGAAGCAAAAAGCCGCTTGCAAGCAGCAGCCCAATCAACTTGGTTTGCTTTAGGATTAGCAACTACCCTGGCCGGGATGGGTGTAATAGCTGGTTTAGTAGGCAAAGTCTACGGACAGATCGGAGTGGGGTTGCCAATTATCGTAAGTATTATCGCCATTATTATGGGGCTGAACTTACTAGAAGCATTACCCATACAATTTCCTTCTTTAGGCGAGACGAATTGGATTTCCCAAGATTTACCGCCAGGAGTGCGTTCTTATTCCATCGGCTTAACTTTTGGCTTAGTGGCTTCTCCTTGTAGCACACCTGTTTTAGCAAGTTTACTAACTTGGGTAGCCAGCACACAGGACTTAATTTTAGGCGCTGTTTTGTTACTTTCTTATACAGCAGGGTATGTAGCGCCATTAATTTTGGCAGGTACTTTTACCGCTGCAATCAAAAAACTGCTGGAGTTGCGTCGCTGGTCTGGTTGGATTAACCCAGTCAGCGGGGCGCTGTTAGTAGGATTTGGTGTCTTTTCTTTGATTTCTCGCATTCCCTTTGGCAGTTTTTAACCCATGACTTTAGATAATTCAGCGTCCACAGAATCGTCTACAGAATCAAGTTGGTTGTCAGCACCTTGGAAATTTATCCGCAAGGAAGTTTTGCCTGTACTGACAGACTTACGATTAGCGATCGCATTACTATTAATCATTGCCTTGTTCAGTGTTAGCGGTACTGTCATTGAACAAGACCAGCCAATCACTTTTTATCGCACTAACTACCCAGAACATCCGGCTTTATTTGGTTTCCTAACTTGGAAGGTCATCTTAATAGCTGGATTAAACCACGTTTATCATACTTGGTGGTTTACAGCATTACTCATCTTGTTTGGTAGTAGCCTGAGCGCTTGTACTTTCACTCGTCAATTACCAGCCTTAAAAGCTGCTCAACGCTGGAAATATTACGAAGAACCCCGACAATTTCAAAAATTAGCTTTAAGTGCAGAATTAGATACCGCTTCTTTAAATTCTCTCACTCAATTATTGCAAAACCGTCGTTATAAAATTTTTCAAGACAAAGATAATATCCTCTACGCCCGCAAAGGAATAGTTGGACGTATCGGCCCGATTATCGTGCATATTGGCATAGTCACGATTCTTTTAGGCGGAATTTGGGGGTCGATGACTGGATTTACCGCCCAAGAAAAGATTGCTAGTGGCAATACATTTCAAGTAGAAAATATCATTCATGCAGGCCCTTGGGCAAACACCAAACACTTAAAAGATTGGGCAGTACGTGTGAATCGTTTTTGGATTGACTATACGCCCTCTGGTAGCATTGACCAATTTTATTCCGATATGTCTGTTTTAGATAATGACGGTAAGGAGGTTGACCGCAAGACTATTTTCGTTAACCAACCTCTGCGTTATCGTGGCGTAACTTTCTATCAGGCAGATTGGGGAATCTCAGGTGTTCGTTTCCAATTTAATAACAGTCCTGTGTTCCAACTGCCAATGGCGGCGTTGAATACTTCCGCCCAACAAGGACGGCTTTGGGGAACTTGGCTTCCTACCAAACCTGATTTAAGTCAGGGTGTGTCTTTGATTGCCAAAGACCTCCAAGGCATGGTGTTGATTTATGATGACAAAGGTCAGTTAATTACTACGGTGCGTAGTGGTATGGCTGCCGAAGTCAACGGCACAAACTTAAAAATATTAGAAGTTATTGGTAGTACTGGCTTACAAATCAAATCTGACCCTGGTATACCCATTGTTTATGGTGGGTTTGCCATTTTGATGGCGGGTGTGGTGATGAGTTACTTTTCCCACTCCCAAATTTGGGCATTACAAAAAGGCGATCGCTTGTATGTCGGTGGTAAAACTAATCGCGCTCAAGTTGCTTTTGAAAAAGAAGTCTTGGAGATTTTGAATGCGTTGAATAATTCACAGTCAACTGCGGTAGTAGGGTAGAAGTTAACTTGTTACCCTCTTCATTCATAATCATCTCCACTTACTAGACACGTACATTAAGTTTCAAGGCTGAATAAATATAGTGATTTTCTCTGTATCTTCACTGTAATTATTCAGCCTTATATTTTCCCTCAAAATAATAAATATTTTAACGTGAGTCTCCAACGAAGGCGCACGTTATTTTAAACTATAAAAAATTGAGTTAGTGCGGTTGATTGTTTATATTGCATAGCACGAATTTATTGCTTTCAAGTTTCTGATCTACATTAGTTTACATATTCACTTCACTAATTGATTAAAGTTTTTATTTATAGAGGTTAATGTCAGCCATAAGTTGATGTCTACTTTATACAGCAGATTGCAAGTGAATGAGGTACAAATTTGCAGAAAAAAGCTATATACTAAGAGGCTTTCAAAGCTGTTACCCGTTCCCTGTTCCCTGCTGTAAATACAATCTTCAAGCTATTACAGATATATAGGACTCATATTTGATTATTGAAAAAAATTCAGTACACATCTAGCTTCCCTCTTATCCGTTCCCTGTTCCCCGTTTCCTATTCCTTCCCTATACAAGGATTTTCAGTAATCAAATCGGATTCCTATAGTAATTTCATTATTACTGAGATGAAGATTATTTTCTCAATACTTTTACCTAATATTATATGTATTTACACTTACTTTAGATGGCAACTATCCGCTACAAGATACAAATTAACCCAAGATAATTTTATTGATTTGCTCTTTTGTTCTTGAGTTATGAAGAGTTAGCAAAAATAACTTTTAGCTATAGACTTTCAAAATCTAATTGCGATAGAAATAATTTACCCGAAAAAAAGTAGCTCCGATACAATCAATGTTTTCCAATGGTTATCAAGTAAATGATTGAGACTTCATTACTTGATGAAAAGAAATCAAAACTTAGTTAATTGCGTATCAAAATTTATGACAGACATGAATAAAATCCGCTTTGGATTGATTGCTACTGCTACTTTAACTTACTCATTTTCCAGTATAGCTTCAGCAAGTGCGACAACTGCTAATACTACATCTACAAAAGTAACTCCTATTCAAGTAGCTATTAAAGAAGCGCCAATAGCTGCTAAAAAGGCTAAAGAAAGTGCAGATACACTCAAAAAAGCAGAAGATACACTCACAAAAACTACCCAAGCTGCAACAAAAGCCAAACAAGATACTAACAAGGCTTTAAATTCAGCGGAACAGACATTTCAAAAAGCAGATGCAGATTTTAATGCTGCGAAAGCAGTCTATGATGCTGCTAATAAAACTGTAACTGATGCGAAAACAGTCTATGATGCTGCTAATAAAGCTTTAACTGATGCGAAAACAGTCTATGATGCTGCTAATAAAGCTTTAACTGATGCGAAAGCAGCACAAGCTGCGGCTAAAACTAAAAGTGAAAAAGATTTAGCACAACAGGCGGTTAATAACGCTACTGCAAGCCTGAATACTGCCAATAGCAAGCTGAATGATGCCAAAAGCCAGTTTAGTACTGCAACTAGCAAACTGAATGACGCAACCAACAAATGTAACTCTGCAAATAGTAAGCTGAATGACGCAATAACTAAGCGCACTACAGCTGAACAAGCAAGAAATAAAGCCAGCGAACAAGCAAAAATTGCCACTGAGAATGCTGACAAATCACTTAAAGATGCAGAAGATTCTAGAAACCAAGCTAAATTAGCAGCGGACAACGCAGCCAAGTATTCTCTAGAAGCGCAAGAAGCGGCTAACAAAGCTAGTGACTGGAGTACGATGAAGCGACTTACTGTCAAGGATAGGTCAGAAGACAAAAATTTCCTATCTATACTTCCCCAATTTCAAGCTTTAGTGCAGAAAGAAAGGGTAGCAATTTCCGCAGATAAAATCCAAGCGCAGAAACTAGACTTAACTCAGCTATTTCTGACACAAAAACACAACGTGCGTGTTTGGTTCCTCAATGAAGGTGCTACTTATAAAAATCAGTTAGCTTTTGAAGCCATTAGAGGTGAGAAATACGATAAAGGTATGATTTTTGAAGATGTTTCTTGTAACAGCATCAGAAATAAATGCGAACTAGGAGAAAAAGATGGTGTGTTAGATATCGGTGATTTTGTAGATTTGGGTAGTTTCAAGGCTGGTACACAGCTGAATTTCTTACTCAAAGCTGATGGTTATAGCAAAACACCGAAAAACGGCGATATTTATGGCGCAGATTCATCTCTTAACCCTGATGGGTTACAACACTTAATGGCTTGGAAAGTCGGTAATTATTTGATGATGGGTTTTGAAGATTTACGTCACGGTGGCGATAAAGACTACAACGACACAATGTTTGTTATCGACTTTGGTAAAGACAATTTCAAAACATCTGCTGTACCAGAACCTTCTGCTACACTCCCACTTTTAGGCTTAGGTGCATTTGGGATGCTGAATTTGCGTCGCCGTCGTCGTTAATAGCTGACATAGCAGGTGATAGGTGACAGGTAACAGATGACAGAATTAAAAGCTTGTAGTGTCTAATTTTTATCATCTGTTAATGTCCTAAACTATGCTTCGATTGCTATGAATTTTCAGGATCTTAGCAAGATATCAATATATTCGTAGGGGCGCAGACCTTGCACCCCTACATTCTGTATTTGTAGCATTCTGTTTTAAAACTAGTATGAAAGTTCTATCTAAATACAGATGCGTTTATTCTTGTCCTTTAACAGGTTAATTCGCTGATGCTTTTTGGTGACGTACTTCAATGACTGTATGCACGTTACCACGAGGTGCGAAATCTGCTTTAACAGTAATTTCTAGAGGATCACAAGCTGCTACTATGTCATCTAGAATTTGATTGGCAGATTCTTCGTGAGAGATATAGCGATCGCGGTAACTGTTAATGTAAAGCTTGAGGGCTTTCAATTCGACTACCCGTTCATCTGGTATGTATGTAATATGAATTGTGGCAAAGTCAGGATAGCCGGAAAATGGACATTTACAAGTAAATTCCGGCAAAGTAATGTTGACATCATATCGCCTACCCACTCGCGGATTGGGAAAGGTAATTAAATTACCTTCCGCAATGTTGCGTTCGCCATACTTTACTTCTGATGCGTCATTGGTCATTAGTTATTTGTCCATAGTCAAGGGTCAAGAGTCCATAGTCAAGGGTTAAAGGTAAATAGTCAATAGCTTTTGCTAAATAACTTTTTTCCTGTTCTTTCTCTGATTTTTACTCTTGTTCCCAGTCGGGACAGTTTTGATCATCCCAGCCGTGGGGGTGCATGGCACAGACTAATAAGTTACCACCATAAACTTGACCGTGGTAGTTTGTACAACCTACGCAAGCTGCATTTTGTTCTGGAGTAGCTTCGACTGCATAGGGAAAACCCGGATCTGCATCTGAAACCACATCTTCTAATTCCCAATACATTTCTAAGAAGGGTGCAGATATTTCTTGTAAGTATTGTTCTACTTCAGCAGCAATGTTATTTTGTACTTGCTCAGTTAATTCTTCTGTGAGGTCAAAAAAGCTATCAACCATGTCATTAATTCCTTCAAAGAAGCGTTCTACTTCCTCTGCAACTGTTTCTACGATTCCCAATAAATCTTTTTGCCATTCTTCCATAAATTTGACGCTCTTGCTGGCTATAAAATTAGGATGCTGAGTGCCACCCAAATGAAGTACTTTAATACATTCTAGGCAATGTATGTTGTCAACTTTTTGGGTGTCACAGTGAATCCCAGTACTTTTTACTGCTGATGCTGAAGGTAAAAACTGCGGTTTCGTTTATTGGTCGCGTTGCAGTCTTTTCAACTCTTCTTGCAGTTTTAGCACTTGGTCACGCAAGTCATCCACATTTTCGGTTGAGGTCTCTTTTACAGTTGGCGCTTCATCTTCCTCTAAAATTTCGATGCGACGAGGTTCAGAAGGAGTTGTTTTTTCAGTAGTGTCAGCAGGCGGTTGTGGCTGTTGAGCTTGCTTCATCATATCCTCAACAAAGCGGCGGGCTTCTTCGGTGTTCATTTCGCCCCGCGCTACCATTTCATCTGCCAGTTTTTGGACTTGCGATCGCAGTTCAGCTAATTTTCCTCCAGCTTTCTCACCTGCGTAAGAAGCTAAACCAACACCGAGGTAAAAAGCTTTTTGTACAATATCTCCAAAACCAGGCATTGCTGCTGATCGCTCCTAAAAATAGGGCGACCCGGAGTCTACGCCTACTACAAGCATCCCGTATTGCTGCTACCTTCCGGTTCTGACAAGGTTTAGGCGTTGCAGCCGCATAGATCCAGGTCTAATAAAATAATAACACTAAAAGTCTGTAAGTGTGTCCTACTCGACAACAATTTTCCATTCGTAAAGCTGGTAGTCTACACAGCCGTTTTTTACTAAGGGGTCACCAGCGATAATTGCTTGCGCTTCGTCCATAGAAGCAGCTTCAAACAGTAACATCCCTCCTCCCATCTTTGCCCAATAGCCTGTTTTGGCTTTATGGCCTTTAGCTATTAACTCCTGCACATAGGCTTTATGGGCGGGTACATATTGATCAAAGATGGTTTTCTCAACTTTACCTGCTTCTATCTTGACAAACCACGGCATTTTGCTACCAACCTCTTACTACATAACACTTATAGCAGAAGTCAAAATTCAGAATAAGCACAAACTCTCCATATACCTTTGAGTCCTCAATGGTGTACTTCATCACTTAAAATCTGCTGTATGCCATAATCTTCCCCACCAACACTACGCCTGTTTTCTATTGGTGTTGTCTCTAAGATTTTTTGACTGAGGTAAGGTTATGAGCCATATTTACGTTTCGTAACCTAGTTATTTTGATTCCCACCAATTTACCTACAATTAAAGTTTAAAGTAATTTGTTGAACTTAAAATTTATAACATTGATTTATGAATATAAATGAAATTCTCAAATCCTATGCAGCTGGCAAAAGAAACTTTCAAAAACTTAATTTGCAAGAAGCAGAATTAACAAATGCTAACCTCACAGGTGCAGATTTTAGTTATGCTGATTTGCGTCAAACAAGACTGGGTAAAACTAATCTTAGCCAAGCCTGTTTAAGAGAAGCAGACTTGAGTGAATCGATTCTTTGGGGTATAGATTTGAGTGAAGCAGACTTATATCGTGCAGTTCTGCGAGAAGCTGATTTAACAGGTGCGAAACTAGTCAAGACACGTTTAGAGGAAACTAACTTAATTAAATCAAGTTTGTGTGGTGCTAATTTACATGGTGCAAACTTATCTCGTTCGCTGTTGTTTCAAGTAGACTTACGTCCTAGTTCTAATCAGCGTACAGATTTGGGATATGCAGTTTTGAGTGGAGCAGATTTGAGTTACGCTGATTTGAGAGCCATTTCTTTGCATCACGCTAAATTAGATCAAGCCAAGTTGTGCCGAGCCAATCTGAGTAAGACAATACAGTGGGGTAACTTAGCCGCAGATTTAAGTGAGGCTAGTTTGCAAGGTGCAGATTTGAGTTATGCCAATCTCGATAGTGCAATTCTGCGAAAAGCAAATTTACTAGGTGCAGACTTAACAGGGGTAGTTCTTACAAATGTCGATTTACAAGGAGCAATCATGCCGGATGGTACAGTTCATGATTGAATGTAGGCGATCGCATTTTATTGTACGCTGAGATGCGATCGCCTGCCAAAGCTAATGTACTGTTCCTCGCAAAGCTTCAGCATCAATAGGTTTGATCAAGTAAAGCAATACTAAATTCCAAATAATGGCCACAATCAAAGGTAATTTACGCATCAGCTTCACAAATTTTAGCCCAGAACTACGCCCAATCTCTGCAATTTGTAAGTTGTAACCTGCACAGCGTTGCAAGCGACGGAAAAACTGCGGATGTTCAGTATTCAACATCACAGGAAAAGCTCGTCCAGCTGTTTCATTGGTATTCTGCACAACTTGGCGATCAAATTCCGTCGCATCTAGTCCCAATGACTTGTAAAAATTAGCCCGTTCATGAACTGTCATCGTGTGGGTAGCAAATACCGACAATAAGAAAAAGCGACTCCACAGTCTAGCTTTCCAATTGTTCCAGAGTTGCGGTTGAGAACGTAAAAGCACCTTGAATATATCTCCATGACGATTTTCGTCCTGACACCAGCTTTCAAAGTAGCGGAAGATGGGGTAAAACTGGTTTTCTGGGTGCTGTTCTAGATGTCTGTAAATAATGATGTAACGCCAATAGCCGATTTTTTCTGATAAGTAAACAGTATACAGTACCCACTCAATTGGGAAAAACGTATAGGTGCGAGTTTTAGTAACAGTGGCTAAATCTAGAGACAGTTTAAAATCACCCATTGCTTTATTGAGAAATCCGGCGTGGCGGGCTTCATCACGCGCCATGAGTTGAAATATCTCTGCTAGTAGGGGACTGCGGTTTTTCAGCTTCCGAGATAATTCCTTGAAGAGCAAGAACCCAGAAAATTCAGAAATGCAAGAGCGTTCTAAATACTCAATAAACGCCTGTCTCGCTTCACCATCAATGTTTTCCCAAGACTGCTCAAACGCTTCATCCCGAACAAAGTGGTGGCGGTTGTAGTCGGCTCGCATTTCTGCCAACATCGCCTGCAATTCTGTGTCTTGAGCAGATAAATCCAGATTGGCGGCTTTTTCAAAATCTGTTGTATAAAACCGGGGGGTAAGTACAGTTTCTTTGCTGGGGGTTTTGATTCCTGGCTTGGGTAGAGTATTAACCATGTGTAATGCGGTAATCAAGTAAATAGTTTCATAGCTATCAAGTTATGATAAATGGGATTCTTTGGCTAGACCTCTTTACAATCCTTCAGTCAAATGGGATATAACCCAGATACTGGGGGCAAGAAGGTGCAAGGACAAAGGCTTTGGCAACAAGAGTTGAGATAATTTGTTAAGTTTTGAAACTTCTCTGAATTAAATTCGATTCATAACTATAAAGTTATTGAACGAAAGTAATTACACTTACTGAAATATTCAGAGGTTGAACATGGGTCGTTATTCTGAAAACTCTCTGCAAGCATCTCCACATCACACAACATTTTTGACATCACCTACCAACACAATACCCAAAGATTCACGGCAGCGAGTGCAGCAATTCATGCAGAACTTACAGGATGAGATTTGCACAGCATTAGAGCAACTTGACGGAGAAGCACGCTTTCATCAAGATTACTGGGAGAGAGAAGAAGGCGGAGAAGGACGTACCCGCGTAATTCGAGAAGGGCGAGTGTTTGAACAAGGTGGCGTGAACTTTTCCGCAGTTTGGGGGAAAGGCTTACCGCCAGCTATTTTGGCTCAACGTCCAGAAGCGGCTGGAAAAGACTTTTTTGCCACAGGAACTTCAATGGTGCTGCATCCTCGTAATCCCTACGTTCCAACAGTACACCTTAACTATCGCTACTTTGAGGCAGGTTCTATTTGGTGGTTTGGTGGTGGGGCTGATTTAACGCCTTACTATCCCTTTGCCGAGGATGCGGTTCATTTTCATCAGACGCTAAAAAATGCCTGTGATGTTCACCATCGGGAGTATTATCCAACCTTTAAACGCTGGTGTGATGAATACTTTTATTTACAGCATCGCCAAGAACAGCGAGGTATTGGCGGCATTTTCTTTGACTATCAGGATGGTAGTGGTCAACTTTATGTCGGCACTCAAACAGATAGTCCAGCGGCAATTTACAGCCAGAAAGTAGGAAATGTAGAACGTAATTGGGAAGATATCTTCGCTTTTGTGCAGTCTTGCGGAAAAGCTTTTTTACCAGCTTACCTACCCATTGTAGAACGACGACAAGAAACAGAGTATAGCGATCGCCAGCGTCATTTTCAACTTTACCGTCGGGGTCGTTACGTCGAATTTAATTTAGTCTACGACCGAGGAACGGTGTTTGGTCTGCAAACCAAGGGACGGACAGAATCTATCCTGATGTCTCTACCACCTTTAGCACAATGGGAATATTGCTACAAACCAGAACCAGGAACACCCGAAGCCGAACTCACTGAAGTTTTTCTCCAGCCCAGAGATTGGACGAATGGGAATACAGAACAAAATTCTAAACAAATCAAAGAATTGGATTACAGTATTTAGCTCAATAAAATAAGCACTTTGATTTTGGGCGTTGCTGATTGACAATATGAATTTTGTTTCGCGCAAAGACGCAAAGGAGCGTTGTTTAATCACGTCGGAAATTTCAATTCATACTCTGATTCAGCAACGCCAGATTTTGAGATTGATAACTGTCTTGTGGTTGTTGAGGAGTATTTGTGAGATTTAAACCAATAAAATCTTGGATAGAGAACTCCCAGTCTTTGCGGCTTGATTGGGTAGCAGTAGGATTTTTCACTACTATTCATGTACTAGCATTGCTATCTCCTTGGTTTTTTTCTTGGAGTGCATTGGGTGTAGCTTTGTTTTTGCACTGGCTATTTGGCAGTATTGGAGTTTGTTTAGGCTATCATCGGCTACTAAGTCACCGCAGCTTTAAAGTACCACGCTGGTTAGAGTATGCGATCGCAATTTTGGGTGCGCTATCTTTACAAGGAGGCCCAATCTTCTGGGTGGCTGGACATCGTTTGCATCATGCTTACACAGAAGATGAATACAAAGATCCCTACTCTGCCCGCAGAGGTTTTTGGTGGAGTCATATGCTGTGGATTTTTTATCCCTCTCCAGAATTCTTTGAATATGAGCGCTATCAGAAATTTGCTCCCGACTTAGCGCGAGATCCCTTTTACAGTTGGCTCAATCGCTACTTTTTATCACTGCAAATTCCCTTTGCATTGTTGCTTTATACACTAAGCGGTTGGTCATTTGTGATCTATGGTGTGTTTTTGAGATGTGTGATTCTTTGGCATACAACTTGGTTGATTAACTCAGTCACACATTTGTGGGGATACCGCAGTTTTGCCTGTAATGATAATTCTCGTAATCTCTGGTGGGCAGCTATTCTTACTTATGGCGAGGGTTGGCATAATAATCACCATGCCTACCCTCATGTAGCTAAGTGTGGATGGCGCTGGTGGGAAATTGACATGACTTGGTGGGCAATTGAATTATTGAAAATACTCGGTTTGGCAAAAGATGTGAACCTGCCACCTGCTCAAGTAATAGTGAACAGACACACGAAGAATCGCTAAAATCTAGGACTCAAACAGATTCTCTTTCGAGTGCATAAACTCGAAGGAGAATCAATTCAATATTGGTTTTCCTTATTGCTCATTACTATCTTGAGCCACCCATAAAGGCAGGGCAAACGCATCTAAATATTGATGCACAGAACGAAAGAAGAGGCTTGGAAGTACAACCGTAAGCCATCAGTAACAATAAGAACTGATCGGTTGAGAAGAGAGTAGGGATACAGAACATAAACTCGGTATGGTATTGTCAAAAAGTATCCTCAAGAAAAAAAGCACGCTACACTGACGTTTGGATGAAGCTCAAGCCCAAAATCACAATAGCTGACCATTTTGCACAGATGTCAGATCCAAGAGTAGACCGCACAAGATTACATAAGCTAATTGATATTTTGACAATTGCGATTTGTGCAGTAATCTGTGGAGCAGATAGTTGGGTGGCAATAGAATTGTATGGCTGCACAAAGTATGAGTGGTTAAAAACATTTTTGGAGTTACCAAACGGAATACCATCACACGATACATTTGCAAGAGTGTTTGCACAATTGAATCCACAGCAATTTCAGTCATGTTTCTTAAACTGGATAAAATCAACTCAGAAGATAACAAATGGTGAAGTTGTAGCAATTGACGGTAAAACTTTATGTGGTTCTTATGATAAAAGTAGTGGTCAGAGTGCGATTCAAATGGTAAGTGCATGGGCAACTACGAATAAATTAGTGTTGGGACAGGTAAAAGTAAACGAAGCATCTAATGAAATTACAGCTATCCCAGAACTACTGAATGTTTTAGAGTTGAATGGTTGTATCGTGACAATTGATGCAATCGGTTGCCAAAAAGAAATTGTGAAGTTAATTACGCAACAAAACGCAGATTATGTAATCACCTTAAAAAAGAATCAGGGTAATCTATATGAGTTAGTAGAAGAACTATTAAGAACAGGAATAAGCACAGGGTTTGAAGGGCTTCACCATAGCACATATAAAACAGAAGAAACGGGGCATGGTCGTGATGAAATCCGCAATTATGTGATGTTATCTGGAATTGAATCTCAGCTTGACCCAGATTCAGTTTGGTCAAACTTAAAAAGTGTTGGGATGGTAGAGTCTGTTCGACAAATAGATGGTAAAACAACAGTGGAGACTCGTTATTATATTAGCAGTCTTGAGAATGATGCGAAAAAATTTGCTAATTGTGTTCGCAGTCATTGGGGCATAGAAAATTCGTTACATTGGGTATTAGATGTAGCTTTAAAAGAAGATGACTGCCGGATTAGGAAAGATAATGCTCCACAAAATTTTGCAGTGATGCGGCAGATAGCAGTAAATCTTTTAGGTAAAGAGAAACGTGTGAAGCGGGGAATCAAAAATAAACAGTTTTTGGCAGCAATGGATAATAACTATTTAGAAAGAGTTTTAGCTTTAGCGTAAACTAGCTTGTCAATAATTTGGTTAAGATTGTTGCTTATTTTTAAGGGTAAGCTTACTTATTTATAGCTGAATAGTTAGCTAATTTATCTTTAAACAAGAGTTATTTCATTAGCGATAAGCTAATTTACTTGTTAGCAAAAAAATCGATTTGTTCTATTTATATTTTGGTCAAGTTTTGCACTTATGAAAATGATTTTGAAATCCTTATTAGTTTTTGTTAGGAAATAAGGTGCGTTTTCCCTGCCCATAAAGGAATAGCCAATCCCAAACCCCCCAATAATATCCAGACATCTCCTAAAAGATGACCTCGGTGGATTTGCGTGTGTAACGCATGAAATAACATAACACTTCCATGAGTCATACTAGACCAAACAACAAACCACAAAAAACTGGCATTCTTGAGAGGATCTTTAATTGACAGAACACTGAAAATCCCGATCGCTATGTAGATGCTAACAATCATCTGCTCATAAATTTCATTATGAGGTTTCCATTTCCAGCCATTAAAGGGGTCTAAGAAAACTAGAATTGGTATCCCCAATAATCCCATAAATGCCCAGCTAACAATAGCGGCTTGCAATACTTTTTGTTGTCCACTCATAATTCTCTACGTTTTATGCAGTTAAATTATAAAAAATGCTTAAATTTTTTGCCAAATAAAGCATAGTATACTTTGCATCCAATTGGATTCAAAAAAATAATTTTAATTAAGATTAATTTCGTAAATATAGATAAATCAAATATGCCAAACTTGCAAAAAAGAGATTAAGTAAAAAACGACTGAGTATAAACTGCAAAATACGCGGATAAAAAAGCTGCTGCCAACTCAAAGGGCTGAGAATTCTGGCTAAAAGAAACATTCCAAAAATAGAATTGCCACCTAAAATAAGTGCAAATAATACTAAGCCTCTTTGCCAATAACGATGCTGGGGTGTTTGACCAGAAATTAAATTAATTGGATGTTTTCTTTGCACTTTGCGCAGTAATTGTTCCAGTCGCCAAAACATCCACAAAAAAAAGGGAAATAAACTATAGCTAAGGAAGTTTACTGGGGCTGGATAACGCCAAGCAATAGATAAAAGATTCACCAAAGCATGACAGATAATAGAATTGATAAAAGCTATAAAAATCAATTTTCTGTCTCGAAGTAATCGTATAGTCGAGGCCAGATAAATTCCCAAAGCATAACCCCAAGGCGCAGAAAACAAAGCATGAACTGGCGTACCGATACTACGCTCAAGAAAGGATGCTGTACCGTGGTAAAAGTAAATCCAGTTTTCTTCAGCAGTAAATCCTAAAGCCACAGCGATAGTGAACAGCAAAATGCTACTTGCACGTAGTCGATACCTGCGTTGGAGGTAAATTGTTGGAAGAATAACTGCGATTAACTTGCAGCCTTCTTCGATTGGGCCAATTTCTACAAGTTGGCGTAAGGCTACACCAAAAAGCGATCGCCCAATTTGCTGCCAATTTACAATCGAGTTAAATGCAATTTCAAATGCCCATTCTAAAGCGAGGGCCAGACCACCAGAAATTGCTCCGGCAATAAAAAATAACAGTAAGCGCGGTAAAGCCGGAGCAAAAGTGACACGGTAATAGTAATAACCCAAAAATAACAGTGGAGGAATTGCTGCCCACAGCAGTAAAGCTAAATTATCCACGCACCTGTGCAATTACAGTCCGGTGACGGGGGCTATTGCTAGTGATAGTGGGAGTTTGGAAACCTGCTTCCACTAATGCTTGCTCAATATCCAAAGCAAAGTACTCGTCTAAATATGGTTCAGTACTCTTGAGCAGTGTCAAAATGTAGGGAGGCATTTTCTTGTAAATTTCCGATTTAGGATTCATGTCCATGATTGCCAAGTGACCACCTGGACGCAACAACCGCCGTGCTTCCGCAAAAATTTGGCGGGTTGGGACTTGGGGTAATTCGTGGCAGATGAGGAACATGGAAACCAAATCAAATGATGCATCTGGTAGCCCTGTCGATTCTGCTGCGGCATGAAGCCAATTGATATTAGCTTGACGCTGCTGGGTGCGGTAGTTAGCAACAGCCAAGAAATAGGGAGATAAATCTAAGCCTGTGATTTTGGCTTGGGGATAAACTTGCTGCAAGGCAAAGGTACTTAATCCCACACTACATCCGACATCAAGAATGTCTCGTGGTTCTTGAGATAGAAAGGGTTTGAGAATATCATGATAACTTTTGCGGAGTTGGCGATCGCCTTCGGCCTCAGCACCAGGCCAAATCTTAGCGTGAACAGCATGGGCAGCAGGTTCTACTTCAAACGCCGCCAACCAGCTAAGATTGCCATTGTCGTAGGCATGAAATGAGGTAGTGTAATAATCTGGGTAGGTAAGCTGAGGATTTTGTACTTGAGCTAAATCTGCTGACCAATCACGCTCTTGTAGTTTCTCTACTGTTTTTGTCCAAGGCACACCAATTTTTTCAGCGCGTTTAATCATCATTTGCCGGGCTTGGTGCTTGGCGAGGTTGGCTAACGGCTTGATTGCCAGAATTCCATTTACCAAGTGAACAGCCAAGTTAGGAGAGTTTTGTACAGCAGCGGTCATAAGTTGATTTGCATTTAACAGCCTTTTTTACTTATGACATAATTTTTGCAAGCGAGTCTAGCAATAGATTAAGTTGCGTGAAGATTTAGTCAGCCGTCTCAAAAGGGTACTTAGAATTCAGAATCATTTTTTGAAGTTCGCCAAGAGGTTGCAGAAGGCAGAATCAAATACGGTTCTGTGAAGGATTTTCTAGCGGAGTTGGATGCTTGAGAGAAATTGCCTGGAGTCCAAAATCCCTGCGTGCTTTTAAGCGCATGGTGCGTCAAAATCCTCAGTTACGCTTTCTGATTGAAGAAACTCTAGCTATGTTTAATTTTCTTAAATTGTAGTGCGATCGCCCGGAATTTATTTAGCGTAGCGGCTTTATTTCCAAAGAGAATCATTGAACTAGATGAGAAAGAAAGCGATCTTATATGAGATATGAGAGATTGAGTATGAAAAAACTCTTTCTCAATCCCTCATACTCAATCTCTATTTTTTACTCGGTTTCAAAGCCAACAACATTTCTAATTGACTAGTAGATTTGTCGGGGCTAGTTGCAGTTGCAGCAAAACCACGAATAGAACTTAAAAGAGCATTAGCATCTGGGGGAATCGGTCTACCTTGGGCTGCAAAACGATTAACTAAAGATACAGTTTTATCCATATCTAAATAGAAGTAGCCGCCGTTAGGCTGTTGTAATGAACCTGTGACAGCTTTAAAGGTGTCGCTTTGATCAAGAGATGGAGACTTAGATGCTGCTAACGCATCAGCCACAGGGCCACCAACTGCCAAAAAGACGGTATCTTGATCTAACCATCCGTGAGATAATAATGCGCCTTGTTGGGGTATTTGCCATTCAGTAACATCTTTACCGCCAATATTTCTTTTAGCAATGTTAATTCTTTGGGCTTTGGCTAGGTTATCAAGTTTAGTAAAGGTGGCTTCGGCGGTTTTGCGATCGCTTGTATCAAAAACAAATGCACCGCCAAAACCCACACTCGCCAACACGCCTTGATTAGATGGAATTGCACCAACGCCAAATTCCCCATCCATCCAGCCAAAAATTTCTTTATCTAAATCAATATCGACGAATTTTAACTGTCCGCGTACTTGTTGCAGTGTTTGCTGAACTTCGGGATAGTCTTTTGACTGTTCTACTAGTGTTTGCCAGCCGCGACTGATACCATTACCACTGATCAGCGCGAAGGTTTCGCTAGGAAATTGCGCCAATATTTTAGCTGGTGTATTTTGATACTGAAATTTGTTTAATTGCGGATCTAAGTTAGCGATCGCTTTGACTCGCACTCCCACATCATCCACACCAACACCAGCCACCATTGATTTTACCTGTTTCAACTGTGACAAGGTTTGTGGTGGTAATGTTTTGCCCTGGGGACTAGCTGCTGCTAATTGCTGTACCATACCTGCGTAGTCTGGTACGTAAATTTGCGCCAAGGTGTTTTGCAGATTTACACTCTTGCTGAGAAGATTATTAGCGTCTTCTTTACTCACAAAAGAAGCTTGACCTTTATAAGTATCAATTGCTTTTTCGACAGATTGTTTTTCTGGAGCTAATAGCAAATAACTATTATTTACAACTAAACTATATGTCGGTTTACCATTTTCGATAGTTTCTGTAATCTTTTCACCTTTATAGTCAATTTCTTGACTTTTTACACCTTTTTGATTTTTCAATTTATTTGCAAAATTTAAAGCGCTAAGTTTATCTTTGATCCCTACCACCATAAGAATACTTGTTTCTTGCTGTAATGTCGGTGAGGGATTTTCTTTATTAGCAGGAGATTGTAACTGAGCAGGTTTAACTTTGTTTGGTGGTAATACTGCAATCATTACACCACCAATCCAAGGCTTGATATCTTTTTCATAAGAGATCTCACTGCCTTTAAACATATCTTTGTTAAGGTCTTCTAGACTTTTTGTGAGTAACTTTTGAGCTTCTGGTGTGCCGAACTGCTGCAATTTTGCCCAAGCTTGTGCATCAGTAGAGACATAAGTAGCCATCAATGCTGATGCAGGCACTAATTTAGCACTACCTACAGCCCCAGAAATATCTCCAGCAGGCCCCTTTAAAAAATAAGTATATACCGCTACACCTCCTGCCACAGCTACAGCTGCACCAATAGCAGGAACTAAAAACTTTGACTTACGTTCAGGCATTGTTACTGTCCTCATTTTCCTCAGATTTTTACCGAGGTTAGTAAAAACGTCATTGTTGAGTTCTCGGATTTATCCATTAACTTCACTATTTCTTCGGTTGTCGCTGTTAAACTGAGTAAATCTACACACAAGCAGCAAAAAGAACTCCAAAGAAATACTTCAATGTGATGAAAGCAAAATCCGTAAATGCTAGGTTATTCATCTTGAGAGATAGCTTGTAGGAAAGAGGCAAGCTATCCTAAGCTAATAAGAAAATTTGCAGAGTATTTGTACTCAATGACAATTCCTCAAAAATATCTACACACCCTACGGAAGGTTCATGAGAATCTACCAAAAAATTGCAAAAATTGCATATTACCTATCCGCTTTTTGGATTTCCAAACACAACCAATAGTGTTAATCTCGTAAACTTACTCAGATTTTTTAGGATTAAAAGGTCAGTCAGCATCAATGACACATTCCTATTTTGATACAGATAATAACGGACACAAATCTTTTGAGTTACCAGGAGCTAGACCACACTATAATCCAGATCGCCCTGGACAAGTAGAGCATATTTTTCTCGACTTGCATTTAGATATCCCCAAGCAAAGTTATCACGGTAATTGCAGTATTCGCCTGTTACCAATTCGCAGCGGGATTGACCGTTTGACCCTGGATGCAGTCAATTTAAATATCCAGTCTGTGCAAGTAGATGAGGTGGCGCAAACGTTTGACTATGATGGCGAACAGCTTTCTATCAAGCTTTCTCAACCCACAGAAATTGGTAAAAGGATATTGATTGCGATCGCCTACGCAGCAGAAAAACCCCAACGCGGTATATACTTTATCCAACCAGACAAACACTATCCCCACAAACCAACCCAAGTCTGGACTCAAGGAGAAGACGAAGACTCCCGCTTTTGGTTTCCCTGCTTTGACTATCCTGGACAACTCTCGACATCAGAAATTCGCGTCCGAGTTCCCAAACCATTAGTAGCCATTTCCAACGGCGAATTAATTGACACTACTGAAGAAGGTTCTGACAAAATCTATCATTGGTCACAGCAGCAAGTTCATCCCACTTACTTGATGACTCTGGCTGTCGGTGACTTTGCCGAAATACGAGATGAATGGAAAAGTAAACCCGTTACCTACTACGTAGAAAAAGGCCGGGAAGCAGATGCTAAACGCAGCATGGGCAAAACTCCCCGCATGATTGAATTTTTGAGCGAAAAGTATGGTTATCCATATCCTTTTCCCAAATATGCCCAAGTTTGCGTTGATGACTTTATCTTTGGTGGGATGGAAAATACTTCCACCACCTTATTAACAGACCGTTGTCTTTTAGATGACCGCGCCGCTTACGATAACCGCAACACCGAAAGTTTAGTTGTTCACGAACTGGCGCATCAGTGGTTTGGCGATTTGCTAGTGATTAAGCACTGGTCTCATGCTTGGATTAAAGAAGGTATGGCTTCTTATTCAGAAGTCATGTGGACAGAACATGAATATAGTGCCGAAGAAGCTGCATATTATCGTTTATTAGAAGCGCGGAGTTATTTAAGCGAGGATAGTAGCCGCTATCGCAGACCAATGGTAACTCATGTTTACCGCGAAGCCATTGAACTTTATGACCGTCACATCTACGAAAAAGGGTCTTGTGTTTATCACATGATTCGGGCGGAATTAGGAGAAGAATTATTTTGGCAAGCCATTCAAACATTTGTGCAAGATAATGCTCATAAAACTGTCGAAACAGTAGACTTACTCCGCGCCATTGATAAAGCAACCGGACGCAATTTGGCGTTTTTATTCGACCAATACGTTTATCGTGGCGGTCATCCTGATTTTAAAGTGGCTTACTCTTGGGATGGTGATGCAAATTTAGCCAAGGTCACAGTTACCCAAACCCAAGCTGATAAAAATAGCAGTAAAAATCTATTTGACCTAAAAATCCCCATCGGTTTCGGCTTTGTACAGAAGGGAGAACCTGCAAAGCTGACAACTTTTACAGTCCGAGTACATGAACACGAACAAAGCTTCTACTTCCCACTGTCAGCCAAGCCTGATTTTATTAGCTTTGATGTTGGAAATCATTTCTTGAAAACGGTCACTTTGGAATATCCCGTTCCAGAATTAAAAGCACAGTTAGAATTTGACCCTGACCCACTTTCCCGCATTTATGCAGCGGGTGCTTTAGCGAAAAAAGGTGGTTTAGAAGCGACCAAAGCCCTATCAGCTTCACTGGAAAAAGAACCATTTTGGGGTGTGCGGGTAGAAGTAGCGAAACAACTAGCAGAAGTCAAATTAGATCAAGCTTTTGATGGGTTAGTTGCAGGGTTAAAAGATAAAAATCCTTATGTGCGCCGTGCTGTAGTGACTGCATTGGCGACAATCAAAACCTATGACAGCTATAAGGCTGTGAAAGAGGTCGTTCAAGAAGGCGATCGCAGTTATTATGTAGAAGCCGCCGCCGCCCGTGCAATTGGAGCGATCACAACTGCTAATCTAGATGACAAGCCCAAGGAAGAAAAAGTCATCAAGCTGCTAAAGTCGGTTTTAGAAGAAAAAGCAGGCTGGAATGAAGTCGTCCGTAGTGGTGCTGTTGCTGGTTTAGCTGAACTCAAAACCTCAGAAGCAGCTTTAAATTTACTCCTGGAATACACCAAACCTGGAGTTCCCCAAGCATTACGTTTAGCAGCAATCCGGGCTTTAGGTAAAATTTCCGTTGGTCAAACACCAGTGAATCTAGAACGGATTTTAGACAGATTAGCAGAACTCACCAAAGAAACCTTCTTCTTAACCCAAATGGCGGTAGTTGCAGCCTTGGGACAAATGGAAACACCAAAAGCGATTGGAATTTTGCGATCGCTTTCCGACCAAACCCCAGATGGCCGGGTACGCCGCTATGCTGACGAAGAAATTGCCAATGTCCAAAAGCATATCGGCCCAGAAACCGCCCTGCGTCAGTTACGCGAAGAACTTGACCAACTCAAAAAACAAAACCAAGAACTCAAAAGTCGCTTAGAAGATTTGGAGGCGAAATCTAAAAAATCGGATTCATAGTGTTAATGCACTAATTTAATCCTTTTATTCCAGTAGCGTGCGTGAATAAAATTTCACGCACCTTTTTAATATTAAGAGCTTGGTTCCTCGTCAGATAGAATGATTGATGAGTACAAATACTGACGAGAACCACTAGTAGGGTAGTGCGATCGCTTGAGTTTTTAGACAAGTCGCTTAAATGAGAAGCACCGCATTATGCATAAAGTATCGCTTGAAAAAAGTCTTCTTAACAAATTTTTAACTATTACCAGGTTGTTTTTTGCCTTATTTACGGGGATTTTTTGTACTTTTATAAAGTATAATTAAGAAAAAGATAAAAAATTTAGGTAGGACTGTAGGCTTTTATAGCCGTGTGTATACCCGAAAAAAGTTAAAGTTTAATAGTTTTTTATAAAAACTACGGTTGTCCCAAAAGGGATACCACAAAACAACAGTAGATTTCCCAGTTGAAGAGGCAAACAAAAGCGTGGGTCAGTATCAACCTGCTCAGCTAAAGCGCTACAATCCAGAAGCGATCGCTCGTCACTATCGTTACCGCCCCTGGTCAGCATGGGGACGCTTGCTGAGAATTATCTGGTCTTTTGCTGGATTCATTTTGAGTTTAAAGTGGGATGAATGGCAAAATCAAGTTGAGCAGAATCGGGGAAAGCGAGCTACCCAGTTGCGACAACTACTCACCAATCTAGGCCCCACTTTTATTAAAGTTGGTCAAGCCCTCTCTACCCGGCCTGACTTAATCCGCAAAGATTTCTTAGAAGAGTTGGTCAAATTGCAAGATCAACTACCGCCTTTCGATAATGCGATCGCCTATGCAATTATCGAAAAAGAACTTGATTGCCCAATATCAGCCGTTTACAGCGAATTATCTCCCAAACCAGTGGCAGCGGCTAGTTTAGGTCAAGTTTATCGTGGACGATTGATCAGCGGTGAAGAAGTCGCAGTCAAGGTACAACGCCCCAACCTCCGACCAATTCTCACCCTAGACCTTTACTTGATGCGGTGGGCTGCGGGTTGGTTAGCACCTTGGCTACCTTTGAATCTCGGCCACGATTTGACCTTAATTGTGGATGAGTTCGGCACGAAGTTATTTGAAGAAATTGACTACATCAACGAAGGCCGTAACGCCGAAAAATTTGCGAATAACTTCCGTAACGACCCGCAAGTAAAAGTTCCAGCGATTTACTGGCGTTGTACTAGCAATCGGGTGTTAACCCTGGAATGGATTAACGGCTTCAAACTTACAGATACGACAAATATTCGCGCCGCCGGGTTAGACCCAGAAGCAATTATCCAAATAGGTGTAACTTCAGGTTTACGCCAACTGCTAGAATTTGGTTTCTTCCACGCTGACCCCCACCCTGGTAATTTATTTGCCATGCCCGATGGTCGAATGGCTTACATCGACTTTGGCATGATGGATCAGTTAGAAGAAACAACCAAAGAAACTTTAGTAGATGCTTTGGTGCATCTAGTCAACAAAGACTATCTCGACTTAGCCACAGATTTCGTTAATTTAGGTTTTCTCACAGCAGACACGAATATTTGCCCAATTGTACCGGCATTAGAAACCGTATTGGGTGACGCTATTGGTAAGAACGTCAGTGATTTTAACTTCAAAACAATTACCGATGAATTTTCGGAATTGATGTATGAATATCCTTTCCGAGTTCCTGCCAAATTTGCGTTAATTATTCGTTCGTTGGTCACACAAGAAGGAATTGCCCTCAGCCTCAACCCAAATTTTAAAATTGTTGAGGTTGGCTATCCTTATATTGCGCGACGCTTACTCACTGGTGAGTCTCCTGAATTAAGACGACGATTGCTGAATGTGCTATTTAAAGATGGTAAATTCCAGTGGCAGCGTTTGGAAAATTTAATTGCGATCGCCCGTACCGATGGTAACTTTGATGTGTTACCCACAGCCCAAATGGGTTTGCAATTTCTGCTATCAGAAGAAGGTAAGTTTTTGCGGCGACAGTTAGTATTAGCGCTGACCGAAGATGACCGCCTGCATACAGAAGAAGTGCAACGCCTGTGGGATTTAGTCAAAGATGATCTCAAGCCTAATCGCTTATTAGATGCGGCGATTGGCTTGTTGACTGAGTTTTCTAGAGAAGGTGTCGCTGCTATCTTACCAAAAGCTACAGCCTTTGTTAATTCAGGAAATCCTGCTTCAGGAGTAATGCGCTGAAACGTAAATTGCGGTCATGGGTCAGGAGGTAACTTTACCTCCTGCCTTTTGAGTGGCACATTATTACAAGAAAAATTTTTTTACCTTTTAAGATAATTTGGAGTTTGCATGTACTACTTTCCGCAACAACCACCTTATTTTCTGTTAGCTATTGGGTTATTTATAGCTGTAACTTCTGGCTTTGGGTTATCAGGTACTCTCAAAGTTATTGTGCAGAAATGGCGCAAAGATAGTGCAGAAAAAGCAGCATCTAGTTTTTACTCTGGGCAATTATTAGTACCATTTTTAGGGATAACTCTCGGCGTTAGTCTCTTTCTCTATTCAGGTTTAGCAATCTTTGGTTTTCCTACTATTCTCGCCTTAGGAATTGGTTTACCACTGAGTCTTTTGACTTGCTTACTGGTATGGTTGCAATTGAGTAGTATGCTGTCTTTTGCTAAAAATAAAGGAATGCAAGCTCTTGACTTAGACTCTTTGTCCTAAACAAAATAAAACTTAGAAATAGAATCATTCAAATAACTGCTGACTGGAACTTTATTTATCTGCTCAAAATCAGATAGATAATAAGTGTTGTTAGCAGTTTTTTTATATAAAATTTAGAATTTTATCTGATGTAATTATGATATATTTCAATAGAAATACTGATACTTTTTAAATAAACATCATCCTAAAATAGGCAAATTAATTGAAAACTTAATAGTGGTTAACAAAGTTGGTTTATCCCGCAGGAAAGCTTACCAAATACACCCAAGTACCTTGCTTTAACTAACTTTACTCCCTACATCATTATATGCGTACTTCCCTAAAACAAGATTTCTGCTTTTGTATCCTTGCTTTTAAAGCTAAATATCGTCTCTTAGCAAGAGAACTCGCAGAAAATCTAGAAAAATATTCTCCAGGAACTACATTAGTAATCGGCACAGATGAACCTCAAGAATTTCAAAACTGTCCCAATGTATTTGCCTTTAAGCTGCAACAAACAGGCATTCTTCATTGCTACCATGACAAGCGGTTTGTAATTCAAGCAGCTTTAAAAAAGTTTTCCACAGTCATACAAATTGATGCAGATACAAGAATTGTTGGTAATATACCTCAACAAATTCCTCATTTAGAGGGACTGGCAGCAGGACATATAGAAAATATTGTAGAACATGCTCAGAAATATAATCCTGAACGGTTGATATATCTGCGTAAATTAGCCGACAAGCTAGATTTATCCTTAGAAGATGTTAGCTACATTGGAGAATCGTTATTTGCTGTTACCGCAGATAGCAAAAAGTCTCTAGAGTTTATTAAATATTGGGATACCATAGCTCGTTATTTGGAAATACATGGTATTCATACTGGTGAAGGAAATGCTATTGGACTCGCCGCAGCGAAAGCAGGATTAAAAGTATATAATCCCTCCTGGCTAGAGAGTATTAATTCAGTTAGAAAACATCTTGATGCTTCTGATCGCAAATTTCAACGGACTCAATGGAATATTTTGCAACGCAAATTTGCTTACCATTACCGCTTAAATAAAGCGAGAATTCTTTCTCTCAGAGACTTTAAATTTTTCTATAGCTAAACCTGATTTTATTAGCTGTAAAAATGATAATTTTTGATTAAGTTACACGTAATTTCACTGAAAATATCATCCCCCAATCAGCGAAGTCATTTTTTGGGTGGGTGATTTTTGTTCTCACAATATAAGACTGATTACATTACATTTAATATTTTAGCTTCCATTCACCATTACCTAGTAATAAGACTGAAACAAGGACAATTCTTCATATTGAATTGCTAATTAAAGATTTACCTTATAAATGGTGGCTCAGTTTTACTTATGGGAATACTGAAATTGAAGAGGCATAGCATTGCCTAGAAAATGTTGAGATACAGTTGAAAGATATGACTACAAGCTTAGATTTGGTACTCGTAATAGAAGGATATCAAGTTGTTAAACAACTCTACTTTAGTCCTAAAACGATTGTCTATCAAGCCATTCGAGCAATAGATAGACAACCTGTAATTATTAAATACTTACAACGTGATTATCCATCTTTTAATGAACTATTGCAGTTCCGAAATCAGTATACAATTACGAAAAATCTAAACTTACCGGGTATTATTCAACCCTATAGTCTTGAAACATATCTCAATAGCTATGCGCTAGTAATGGAAGATTGTGGAGGCATTGCACTTAGCGAATATACTCAAGGAAAACCCATCAAAGTAGATGAATTTCTGGCGATCGCACTTCAGTTAGCTGATATACTCAACGGACTTTATCAGCACCGAGTAATTCACAAAGATATTAAGCCAGCAAATATCATCATTCATCCAGAGACAAAACAAGTTAAATTAATTGACTTTAGTATTGCTTCTTTATTACCCAGAGAAACTCAAGAAATAAAAAATCCTCAAGTTTTAGAAGGTACTCTAGCGTACCTTTCCCCGGAACAAACTGGACGCATGAACCGAGGTATTGATTACCGCAGTGATTTCTATTCATTGGGAGTGACTTTTTTTGAATTACTTACAGGTCAACTTCCCTTCCAGTCTCATGACCCAATGGAATTGATTCACTGTCATATTGCCAAACAGCCACCATTATTAGGGAACAGAGAAGAAATTCCGCCGGTGATTTCAAATATAGTGATGAAGTTGATGGCAAAAAATGCGGAAGACCGCTATCAAAGTGCATTAGGACTGAAACATGATTTAGAACTTTGCTTAGTTGAATGCCAAAAAACCAAAGAGATAGAGTTTTTTGAATTGGGACAGCGTGATGTGTGCGATCGCTTCCTCATCCCCGAAAAACTTTATGGTCGTGAAACTGAAGTTGCAAGTCTTCGTCAAGCCTTTGACCGCATCAGTCATGGTAGTACAGAAATCATGCTAGTAGCAGGTTTCTCCGGCATTGGCAAAACAGCAGTTGTTAACGAAGTTCACAAGCCAATTGTGCGGCAACGCGGTTACTTTATCAAAGGTAAATTTGACCAATATCAGCGCAACATTCCATTTTCTGCATTTATTTTGGCATTACGAGACTTGATGGGACAATTGCTGGCAGAAACAGATAATCAACTCAAACAATGGCAAACTAAAATTCTTTCGGCTTTAGGTGAAAACGGACAGGTAATTATTGAGGTAATTCCTGAACTTGAACAGATTATTGGCAAACAACCTCCTGCTGTAGAAATTCCTGGAAGTGCAGCGCAAAATCGCTTCAATTTGCTGTTCCAGAAATTCATTCAGGTACTCACAACCCCAGAACATCCCTTAGTGATTTTTCTGGATGATTTGCAATGGGCAGACTCTGCATCGCTACAGATGATGCAAACACTGATGAGTGAAACAGAAACTGGCTATCTGTTGCTGATTGGCGCTTACCGTGATCATGAAGTCTCCCCTGCCCATCCACTGATGCTGGCACTGCACGATATTGGTAATAAGGGAGCAATAATTAACACCATTATTTTAAATCCCATCTCCTTACCCGACCTCAACCATTTAATTGCCGACACCTTCAGTTGTCCACCAGCACTAGCAGCACCTTTGACTGAGTTGGTGTATCGCAAAACTAAAGGCAATCCCTTTTTCGTCACACAATTTCTCAAGGCATTGTACGAAGAGGGATACATTACCTTTGATATTCAACGGGGTTATTGGCAAAGTGATATTGTGCAAATTCAAGCACTGACACTCACCGATGATGTTGTTGAGTTTATGGCGCGTCAGCTGCAAAAGTTACCCAGCGCTGTTCAATCAGTTTTAAAACTAGCAGCCTGCATTGGTAACTCTTTTGACTTGGCAACTCTGGCCATTGTTTATGAAAAATCTGTAGCTGAGACTGCTGTAGATTTGTGGACAGCGCTGCAAGAAGGGTTAATTTTACCAACCAGTGAAGTTTATAAGTTTTTTCAGGAGGAGTCAGGAAATAGGAAGCAAAATTTAGAGGAATTTTTTAATTTAAATTCTCACTCCTGTGCTTACAAATTTCTGCACGATCGCGTTCAACAAGCCGCCTATACTCTCATCCCAGAAGAGCAAAAACAAGCAACTCACCTCAAAATTGGGCAATTACTCCTGAATCATACAACCGTCACCCAGCAAGATGAGAAAATTTTTGAGATTGTCAATCAATTAAATATTGGCAAAAATTTGATTGCTGAGCAAACACAGCAGATTGAACTTGCCCAACTCAATCTCAAAGCCGGACGCAAAGCCAGAAACGCAACTGCATACACAGCAGCATTTGATTATTTTCTTACAGGTATTGACTTATTGCCACAACAATGCTGGCAAACAAATTATGCCCTGACTTTGGCGCTTTACGAAGCGGCTACCGAAGCTGCTTATTTAAGCGGCAATCTGGAGGAAATGACAAAATTTGCCGCCTTCACTTTAGAACAGGCTAACTCTTTGTTGGATAAGGTGAAGGTTTATGAAATCAAAATTCAAGCGGCTCAAGCTCAACATCAATTTCTACAAGCAGTGCAAATTGCCCTAGAAATTTTGGCATATTTGGGAATTAGTTTTCCTCTCCAACCCAGTCCATCGGACATTGCCCAGGCTTGTGCGGCGACAAACTCGATTTTGGCAGGCAGGCAACCATTAGATTTAATTACCTTACCCCAGATGCAGGAGCCAGAAAAGTTAGCCGCCATTAGAATTCTTAAAGGTGTATCTTCGTCTGCTTATGTTGTAGCTCCTACTCTTTTACCATTTATTACTTTGGAGCAAGTAAATTTATCAGTTCAGTATGGTAATACTTCATATTCAGCCAATGGTTACGCCTACTATGGATTAATGTTATGTGGGGTGATGGGTGAGATTGAGCGTGGGTATGAATTTGGGCAATTAGTACACAAGTTACTCATACAATTAAATGCCAAAGAAATGATCGCTAGAGCCTATGTAGGAGTTCACTGTGGTATTTGGCATTGGAAAGAACCATTGAGAAACACCTTACCTTTTCTAAGAAACGGCTATCAAAGTGGGTTAGAAACAGGAGATTTAGAATCAACTACTATTTGTGCTTTTATTTACGTCATGCACTCTTGGTTCGCTGGTAAGGAATTGAGTGATTTAAGTTGTGAGAGTGCTGCCTTTCGGGTGCAACTAACTCAACTGAAACAAGATGGACTTCTCAGCCATTTAACTATTTTTCAGCAAGCGATTTTGAATTTGATTGGCGATTCTCCTGAAGCATGGCAACTACGTGGAGATGCTTTCAATCAAGAAAAAATGCTGCCTAAAATTGAGCAAACAGGAGATCAGACAGCGCTATGCTATTTCTATATCAGTAAACTTTTACTTTGCTATTTGTTTGGTCAGTTTGAGTTAGCAAAAGCAGCGGCGATCGCTATTGAAAAATATTTAGGTGGTGCAACAGGATTATTTTTAGTGACAGTTTTCCATACCTATGATTCTCTTGCACATTTAGCTATTTATTCTCAAGCTTCTGAAGCAGAACAACAAAATATTCAGCAACGAGTTATCGCCAACCAAGAAAAGATGAAAAACTGGGCAGATCATGCCCCAGCCAACCACTTACATAAGTATTATTTAGTGGAAGCAGAACGGCAAAGAACCCTTGGTAATAAAGCTGAGGCGATTGAGTATTATGACTTAGCTATTACTTTAGCTCAAGAAAATCAATACCTGAATGAAGAAGCTATTGCTAACGAACTTGCATCTCGATTTTACTTAGCATGGGGCAAAGAAAAACTAGCTCAAGATTATTTGCTGCAAGCTTATTATGCCTATGCGCGTTGGGGAGCAAAAGCCAAAATTGAACAACTGGAACAAAATTATCCGCAACTGTTAACTCCTGTCCTGCAACAAGATAAAATCCAGTTGATGCCTAATCTGACAATTAGTGCAGTTGATCAAGCCACTTTACCTCAATTAATTCCTAGTCATTCCAAGACTTCTGCTACTACAGGTGCATCAGCCATACTTGATTTGGCAACACTTTTTAAAGCTTCCCAGACACTTTCGAGTGAAATTCATCTTGATAAATTGCTGGCGACATTACTGAATGTCTTGATTGAAAATGCAGGCGCAGATAAATGTGCATTGCTACTAATCAAAGAAGAAGAGTTATTAATTGAGGCAATTACAACAGTTGGCAAGTCATCTACAATTATGCGATCGCTACCTCTGGAAGATTCACCAGATTTGCCTATCTCATTGATTAACAGCGTTAAACGCAGCCTAAAACCTTCAATTGTGATCAACGCAACTATCTCTCCTGCATTGATGGCTGATGCTTATATTGTTCACCAACAACCCAAGAGTTTGTTTTGTACGCCGATTAATTATCAAGGTAAACTGTTGGGAATTTTGTATTTAGAGAATAGCTTGACGGCTGGAGTGTTTACTAGCGATCGCGTCGAAATCATCAATTTGCTTTGTACTCAAGCAGCGATCGCTTTAGAAAATGCCCGACTTTATCAACAAGCGCAGACTTATGCTCAACAATTAGAGCGATCGCTTGCTCAACAAAAAACCTTGTTTAATGCTGTGACTCAAATCCGAGAGTCTTTAGATTTAGAGGCTATTTTCGCTGCTGTTCCCCAAAATATTCGTCGCATTTTAAATACTGATAGAGTCGGCATATATCAGTTTCATCTCAACACAAAATACGAATATGGCGAATTTATTGCCGAAGATGTATTACCTGCTTTTCCTTCTGCCTTAGCGGTGAAAATTCAAGATCATTGCTTTGGTAAAAATTACGCCACCCTTTATAAGCAAGGACGTTTCTGTGCAATCGCCGACGTTGAATCATCAGATGTGCCGGAATGCCATCGGGCAATTTTAGCCCAATTTCAGATTAGAGCATCACTAGTTGTGCCAATTATGCAAGATGATGAACTCTGGGGTTTACTTTGTATTCATCAATGCGCTCAACCCCGCCATTGGCAAACTTCTGAGATTCAATTTGCTAAACAAATAGCAGTACAAATGGAGGTAGCACTCCAGCAGACACAGTTGCTAATTCAAACTCAAAAGCAAGCCACTCAACTAGAACAAACCCTTCAGTATCTGCAAGAAACCCAACTTCAGTTAGTCCAAAATGAAAAGATGTCAGCACTAGGAAATCTGGTTGCAGGGGTTGCTCATGAAATTAACAATCCCGTGAGCTTTATTGCTGGCAACCTAAACCCTGCTGAAAATTATGTGCAAGATTTACTTGACTTAATTGACTTATATCAAGAAAAGTTACCCAATCCAGATAGAGATGTTGAAGCTAAAATCAAAGCAATTGATTTGGAGTATTTACGAGAGGATTTACCTAAATTAATTGCCTCGATGAAATTAGGAGTCAATCGCATACATGAAATTAGTACTAGTCTCCGTACTTTTTCCAGAGCCGATCACGATTACAAAGTTCCTTTCAACTTACACGAAGGAATTGACAGTACCATCTTAATTCTCAAACATCGTTTAAAACCAAATCAAAATCGCCCAGCAATTGAGATAGTAAAAGACTACGGTGATTTACCTTTAGTAGAATGCTTTGCAGGGCAGCTAAATCAGGTATTTATGAATTTACTGGCAAATGCGATCGATGCCTTAGAAGAATCAAACACCGGACGCAGTTTTGCCAAAATCGAAGCAAACCCCAATCAAATTACAATTCAAACTCGTCTAGGCGAAGATGGGCAGTATGTTTTGATTCGGATTACAGACAATGGTGTAGGTATGACTGAGGAAGTCAAACACAAAATTTTTGATTATCTATTCACTACTAAACCAGTAGGCAAAGGAACCGGATTAGGATTGGCGATCGCTCGCCAAATTGTTGTTGAGCGACATAGAGGAACGCTCAAAGTTGATTCTGATCTCGGAAAAGGAACAGAATTTACCATAGCACTTCCTGTTGCAGTTAAGTCGTAAGGGAGGAGCAACGACAAAATAAGGTTTTCACTCCCCACTCCTACAAGGCTACCGTGTACACACAAATCGAAAATTCTCACGTTGAAACCATATCCCGCCTAGAACTAAAGTTCTAGGCTAATAGCGAAAGTCCACTTAAGTGGACTGAATTTTTCTTTGAGTCCTCTTGAGAGGACTTGCACTATGAGACTCGGAATTTATTCCGAGGCGGGACAGATGCGCTATACCAAAATTTGTGTGTACACCGTAGCTCCTACAAAGGGTTTGGGGGAGAGGTCAAAACTGCATTTTTTGTCGAACTCACATTACTTTAAAGAATTAGGAACTGTGCGTAGTGCTGTACTGTCCTATGCTGGAGATGGGTAATTTCTGTTGTGGGTGAGACTGTGTTTTTCAGCGTTGTGATACCAACTTACAATCGCCTGCCGATTTTAGAAAAGTGCCTCCGAGCCTTAGAAATGCAGGAATTGAGTGCGTCAACTACAGTAAATGGTTACGAAATTGTCTTAGTAGATGATGGTTCTACTGACGGAACCTTAGAGTGGTTGGCAACACATAAACCAGAGTTTCCCCATGTGCGATGCTTTCAGCAAGACCATGCTGGCCCGGCTGCGGCGCGGAATTTGGGGGTAGAACAGGCACTTGGTGATACCATCATCTTTATCGATAGCGATTTAGTAGTGCTGAAGAACTTTCTGCAAGCTCATGCTGACGCATTATTGCAGGGCAAAGAAAAATTAGGTAGCGATCGCTTTTTTACATACGGTGCAGTAATTAATACCTGTAACTTCGAGAATCCGACTGCTGAACCTTATAAAATTACAGATTTCTCTGCTGCTTTTTTTGCCACAGGTAATGTCGCCATTCCAAAACATTGGTTAGAAAAAGCAGGATTATTTGATACTGGGTTTCAACTTTATGGTTGGGAAGATTTGGAATTAGGCGTGAGGTTGAAAAATCTTGGATTGAAACTGATCAAATGTCCAGAAGCCGTTGGTTATCACTGGCATCCACCGTTTAATTTAGAGCAAATTCCTAACTTAATTGAAAAAGAAATTCAACGCGGACGTATGGGAGTTTTGTTTTATCAAAAGCATCCTACTTGGGAAGTGCGAATGATGATTCAAATGACATGGCTGCATCGCTTATTGTGGGGTATTCTCTCACTAAATGGGCTGCTGAATGAACGCACAATGGCTCCATTTTTAAGCTGGCTGATTAAATTAGGTAAACCCCAATTAGCTTTGGAAGTAGCCAGGATTTTTCTCAATTGGTACAACGTCAAAGGCGTGTATGAAGCTTATGCACAAGGAATTGGGGAATAGGGAGTTGGGAGTTGGGAGTGGGGAGTTGGGATAAAAACTATTATTGGACGAGGTAGGGTGTAAAGGTGTATGGGTATAGGGGTGAATGTATCCAAAACCCCTACACCCCACACCCGACACCCTTACACCCAGTCGCAACAAACAATATTTGTGCGTAATTCTATGGATGTAAAAGTCCCCGCCCATTTTCAGCAAATTCATCAATAGTTTGCGCTGAAAGTTCATGATTAGTCATTGCCTGCAACATAGCCAAGGGTAATGTAAGATGATGAGCGCCAGCTTGCAAGGATGCGACTGCTTCTTCAGGAGATTTAATACTAGCTGCCATAATTTCTGTGTTGCTTCCCTTCACAACACTTGCCATCTCGCGTACTAATGCTACTCCATCACCTAACAGTCTAGTAGCTCGATTGACATAAGCGATCACATATTTTGCCCCTGCTTCTTGAGAAACTGCGGCTTGTGCTGCACTATATATAGCTGTGACTGCACAAGGAATTTCTGGTGCTAGTTCAGCCACAACTTGAAAGCCAACCAAGCAGGCGGGAATTTTCAAGACTGTTTGCTTTCCAATTAAGTTAAAGGCGGCTCTTGCTTCTGCAACCATTTCCTCAAATTCAGATGCCATCAACTGATAAAATACTGGCCCTGTAGTTAATTGTGTCAGTTGTTTTAGTGTAGTCTCTACTGGTAATGGGCTTTTAGCTAATAATGTTGGGTTAGTAGTGATGCCTTTTACCCAACCTAATTTTTTAGCAGCTTCCGCTTCCGCTGCGATCGCTGAGTCCAAAAATAAGCTCACTGAATTTACTTTCCTTAATGTGCTATCGCTGGCATCATACCAATTTTAGCTTCTTTTATGCTGTCACCTGTCACCTGTTCCCTGTTACCTCCTATAACTTATAACCAAACCGCCGCAGTATCTCCTGACGTGCTTTTACATCCTCATCTGTTTCTACACCTTTGGGTGAAAAACCATCAATTACACCCATAATTCCTCTACCTTGCTCGGTTTCTGCCACAATTACCTGCACTGGGTTAGCTGTGGCGCAATAAATCGTGCAGACTTCAGGACAGAGCTTAATTGCATTGAGAAAGTTGATGGGATATGCCTCTTTTAACAAAATCACAAAACTGTGGCCTGCACCAACAGCTTGAGCATTTTGAGTGGCGATTTCTTGTAAAGAGCGATCGTTGCCCACGATTCTAATTAAGCATGGCCCTGATGCTTCGCAAAAGGCAATGCCAAATTTTACTTGTGGGGATGTACCCACCATAATTTCATACAAGTCTTCGACAGTTTTAATAAAGTGGGTTTGCCCCAAAATTAAGTTGCAACCCTCTGGAATTTGTAATTCTACTACTTTGAGTTCCATACTAAACCTCTTGTAACTGTGAACTCAACAATAATTCTGATGTGAATTCAATGGAACCTAACCCCAAGCCCTTCCCTAGTAGGGAAGGGGCAAAAAATCTCAAACTTAGTACGAAATAATAGGCTTTTTAAGCCTCTCCCCGCTTCGGGGAGAGGTTTGGAGAGGGGTGACTACGAATTTATCAAACTCACGTTAATTCTGATGTCACTATTTTTGTATTTTTTGCCGCATAAAACTTTAGAAGTACACATTTCCTAACTTACAAATGGTGAGTACGGAGTAGGAAGTAGGGTGTGTTATTGCGTAGCTGAATGAATTATCTCAGTTGATATTTAACAACAAGCTGCTACATCAGAGCCTCTAACTAGCGCAGCAACGCACTAGCAAAATATACAAGCAAAGGATTAACAGTCAACCATACTGTAACAGCAAATACTTTCTTTGATCGCACGTACCAGATATAGTTCAAAAAAACATATATCGCCAGCTGTATAAAACATCTACCTTAAGATACAATTAATTTCATTTGCTAAATAAAAATTCTTTAAAACCCCCAGCTACCAATCACAAGACTTCTTATCTTTCTGAGATAAAACAATCCTTTGTCTGACAACAGTGAATTTACACAACCAGTCAGCCTTAAGTATTGAAGAAGTCTGAAAAATACTGACTCTCTGCGTATTAATCCCATAGTTTTTCCTCGACACAACCACCACTTCAGAATCACAAGCTAAAGGATGAGACACTGGATCGCAAAATTAGCAATCTGTACAATATTGCTATATAATTTTTTCCTAAATAATGATTGGGCAAGTGCAAATCAACTTTCACCAACCCATGTTCAAGAATTAAACCCAATCCCAGTAGTTGAAAATTTAGCTATTGCTAATAATTTTAGTGAGACTAAAAAAGAAGAATATCGGCGAATTCGTGAAATAGTCAAAGGGATAAGTAAACAAGAAGGACTATTTACGCTTTATAGTAATGAAGAATCAGGCAAAGTTTTTTTAGAAATTAAACCCGAACAGCTAAATAAAAGTTATCTAGCGACAGTAACTTTAGAATCTGGTGTTGGGGAAAGTGGGATTTATAGTGGATTACCTTTAGCTGATTTTCTCTTTTATTTTCGGCGCGTAAATGACAATTTGCATTTTGTAATTCAGAATGTCAAATTTCGGATAAAATCAGGAGAACCAGAACAGCGATCGCTGGCTCGTTCATTTAGCGATTCGGTGTTGTATTCTGTAGCGATCGACAGTATTGATCCACGCAGTAAAAATATTCTTATTGACCTGGAAGACTTACTGATGAAAGATTTTCCAGGCTTAACTTCCTTATTAAAATACTCTCTACAGGCAGATTACCGCTTAGAAAGAAGTAAATCATATTTTGGCGATGTTAACAGCTTTCCTGAGAACGTAGAGATTGATTCAATTTATGGTTTCTCCTCACCAGAAGGCGCAAATCTAGTTACATTACCTGATAGTCGCGCTCTTAGCCTGAAGGTACATTATAGTTTCTCACAACTACCAGAAAATAACGGTTATATTCCGAGAATTGCTGATGATCGAGTCGGATATTTTATTACTGCTTTTCAGGATTTTTCTAAAGATAATATTCAAGAACCATTTGTTCGTTATATTAATCGTTGGCATTTAGAACCATCCGACCCTAACGCACCTTTATCTCCCCCAAAAAAGCCGATTGTATTTTGGATTGAAAATGCTGTTCCGCCTGTATACAGAGATGCAATTCAAGAAGGCGTTTTGATGTGGAATAAAGCATTTGCAAAAGCCGGATTTCAAAATGCCATTGAAGTGCGACAAATGCCAGATGATGCTGAATGGCATCCCGCAGATGTGCGCTACAACACTATTCGCTGGTTCAATTCTTTAGATGCAGGTTTTGCTAGAGGGCCAATGCGTGTTAATCCACTCACTGGCGAAATATTAGATGCAGATATTATTGTTGATGCTAATATGGTGCGCTCAATTGGGCAAGAATATCATGCACTGATAGGGGCTTCGTCATTGTGTCAGGCAGGAGGTGGGGGGCAGAGGGGCAGAGGGGCAGAGGGGCAGAGGAGTAGTCGTGATAAAATTAGCCTTCTACCCCACACCCCTACACCCTTATACCCTTACACCCACTTTCAGGACACTGAAAATTGCTATGGTGCAGAATCTACAGAACAAGTTGCTATGGGGGCATTAGCATTATCACTGCTCCAAAATACTAAACCTAATAGTGAAACAATGAAGGAGTATGTTCATCAATACTTGCGTTCTGTAATTGCCCACGAGGTTGGACACACTCTGGGTTTGCGGCACAATTTTCATGGCAGCACGATGTTAGCGCCGCAAGAATTAAATAACACTGAAATCACCCATACCAAAGGTTTAGCAGGTTCGGTGATGGATTATTTACCTGTGAATATTGCCCCTCAGGGAGTGCAGCAAGGTGAGTATTTTCCTAGTGTGGTTGGGCCTTACGATGAATGGGCAATTCAATATGGTTACAAAAAACTTCCTGATGCAGCAGATGAAATAGTTACGCCGGAAGCAGAGAAAAGTTTTTTAGAAGCAATTGCTTTAGCATCGCCGCAACCAGAATTGTCTTACGCCACTGATGAAGATATCCGCGACATCAACCCACTAGCAAATCTGTGGGATATGAGTAGCGATGTACTGGTTTATTCCCAATGGCAAATGGATAACGCCCGCATGATGTGGCAACGTCTTGACGAAGGTGATTTACCAAGGGGAGAAAGCTATAGTAGCTTACGCGTTTTATTCAATAGAGTGCTGAGATATTATTTTCGCAATGCCAGCTTACTTTCTCAATATATTGGTGGGCAATCATTTCGGCGGCTTCATGCTGGTGATGATAATTCTTGGGCTTTTGTACCTGTTTCGCTAACACAACAACGTCAGGCATTAGCAAAACTGCAAGAGTATGTCTTTGCTGAAGATGCTTTTAGTTTTTCACCGCAATTGCTAAATCAACTTGCACCTTCGCGCTGGCAACATTGGGGTAGTCCGATACTTCACAGTCGGCTTGATTATCCTATTCATGATCGCATTCTCCGTTTTCAGAGTGCCATATTACGATCGCTTTTAGATAGCGATCGCCTCAATCGTCTCCGAGATGTAGAATTAAAAACTCAACCTGGCCAAGCACTTTCTCTGCCAGAGTTATTTGACACCCTGCAAACAGGCATTTGGACAGAAGTTTTAACTTCAGAACAACCAAAATCAATTTCTAGCATTCGCCGTTCATTACAACGAGAACATCTCAATATCTTGCTAGAAATGATTTTGAATACTAATGATCAACTAGAAGATGGCCGAACATTGGCTTGGTACCAATTACGCCAACTGCAAAAGGCAATTAATACCAAGCTGCAACAATTCGGCACAGCATTAGATATTTACACAGTAGCCCATTTAGAATTTGCAGGCGATCGCATCACCAAAGCGTTAAACGCACAGTTGGTTTCTCGGTAGAGGCAGAACTAAAAGTAGAAGTAGTGGGTCAAGTGGCATGGTCATAGCCAATCATGCTTAAAGAGAGAGACAATAAAAGAGGACGAACTCAAGTCGGTATGTCCGAGTTAAAAAATGACCCGTCCTCAGAAAGAACCACTACGAGACTTAACGCCTCAAGAAAAAGAAAGATTAACACAATTGAGCCGTTCGGCTAGTCAACCAGCCAGCCAAGTCATGAGAGCAAAAATCCTTCTAGCGGTAGCATCAGGAAAAAGTTATACCGGTGCTGCCCATACAGTGGGAAGACGTTCGGGAGACGCGGTAGCAAAGCTGGTAGCTCGTTTCAATGGAGAAGGCTTAGCAGCCGTAGCTCCACGTCATGGAGGTGGGCCAGCGGAAATTTATGGGTCAGTCGAACGAGCGAAGATCTTAGAAACAAGACAAAGAGTGCCACAAGTAAGCAGTGAAGGAACTAACCATTGGAGTTTGAGTTCATTGCAGCGATATCTGCGCTCTCAAGGGGGAATGCCTCACATTAGTACTTATACACTGCGACAAGTATTGTACGCTGAGGGCTGGAGTTGGCAAAAAGACCGTAGTTGGTATTGCACTGGGCAGGCAGAAAGGAAGCGGAAATCGGGACGTGTGATTGTCACTGACCCGGATGCCGCAGCAAAAAAGTCCTGATTGAGAAAGCTTACCGTCTGGGGGAAACAATGGGACTAGCTGTTTGGTGTTGTGATGAAGCTGGCCCATTAGCTACTGGGCCTTATCCAACATCAAGTTGGCAACCAGTAGGGCATCCTGCTCATCGTTCACCCAATTATATCCCCAATGGCACGGCTAAGTTATTGACCCTGTTTCATCCGCGCGATGGGATTGTTAGGGTTAAAGGAGTAGAACACTGCCCCAATAATGTCTTACACAGTTGGTTAATCGAGCAACTTGAAGAAATTGTCGCTGCTCTGCCAGAAGCTCAAGCTTCAGTTACGGCGGAGCAAAACCGACAACAATGGGAACTTTGGCGTAAAAGATTAAAATATCGCTTTACTCTGCCTGATGAATTACCGCCTTTACGACTATTATTAGTCTGTGATAACTTAGCTGGGCATAAAACTCCCTCGTTTGTCTTGTGGTTGTGCGCTCATGGCATTCTACCGCTGTATACCCCTTGAGGCAGTAGCTGGTGAGCCAGCGCGTTGCGGGGGTTCCCCCCGTTGTAGCGACTGGCGAACCCGAAGGGCTTAATATGGCTGAGTCGATTCAAAGAATCCTCAAGCATCGGGCCTTGGATGGAACTCACCCTACTTGGGTGCCAGAAATTATCGACTGCTTGGAAGCGGCTGCTCGTGCCTGGAATGCCAATCCCACTCCCTTTGAATGGGGAGGTAGACGTGCAGCTCGCCGAATTCGAGAAAAACAACATCGATTGGCTGGTTCGGGGGCTTATACCCGTCGTCCGATTAAATGCATTTAGACTCTTCTTGAGCATTGGCTATGACCATGCCACTTGACCCACTACAGATACCTAGATTTTTCATAAATCAAATCGGATTCCTATAGATCTGCTATTTTAACTATTATTAGCACTTGAAATTGAAACAATTATTATTAAATAAGTAGCGCATCTTTTAAGATGCGCTACTTCTAAATTTAGAGTATCTAGATAAAGTTGCAGCTTGAAACCAAATTAAAACGGAATATCATCAGCATCGGGTTCTTCTGTGACTGGTGTATAAGTACGCTCGAAATTGCTGGGTTGATATACTGGTTCAGGTTTTGTGACTGGCGGCGCAATGCCAACATTGCTAGTCGCGGGTGCAGCTGTTGGACGTGGTGGCTCATAACTAGAAATCTCAGATTGCGAATATGTTTCTGCTGAGGATGTTGGCTGCGAGTAAGTTTCTGGAACTGATGAAGTAATAGCGAAACCTTTGCCCACAGGATGAATGCGTTGTATTGTCAGTTCGGCACGTTTTTCTTTAAAACCTTCGGGACGGCGCTCGAATGTGATCATGCCTAAACGCCCTTCAATGATCACGCGATCGCCTTGATGATAGTTTTGCTGCACATCTGTAGCTAAATTTCCCCAACTAACAACTTTCAAGGTTGCTGGTGGATCTTCTGGCCGTTGGGAATTAGAAAACTGTACTAGCATTTCTGTGACTGCTAGATTATCTGCTGTGTAGCGTAATTGTGGCTCTTGAATAATATCTGCCATTAAAACGCAACTGTTCATTGAATCCTCCTAACCTAATAATTCGTAATTCGTAATTTGTAATTATGAATTAATTTAGAAATTGTCTATTGTGCGTTATTTCTAGCATAAAAGCCAAGCGATGGCGTTGCACACTAGTTCTAACACTACTGGCCACCTTCGCCTGACTGGAACGAGCATTGATTTCTGCATGAGTAGTATAATTGTACCACTTAACAACAGAAAAAATACGATATCAATAGTTATTGGTTACTAGACAATTGACCATTGACTTTGGACTATTGACTATTGACATGAACGGGAAACACACCTAAAGCAATTAATCTGGCTGGTAAATCGCGCAAAATTGGCAAGCGTAACCATGATGGGGGTTGAAAGGTGCGATTAGAAGCCAGCACTGGGGCAAATACTCGCTTTTGAACAAAGGTTTGAAATGCTTGGATGATGCGTGTGGGTAAATCTCGTTGACGCTGAACTTTTGCCAAGTCACGGAGTTCTACGTGTTTATTTTGCAGAGGTTTACTGAGGACGTTAGCGGCTACAACTGCATCTTGAATTGCGTAGTTAATACCCACTCCCCCGACTGGAGACATAACATGAGCAGCATCACCAATAAGTAATAGTCCTGGACGATACCAGCGCTTCACACGGCTCGATTCTACCGAAAGAAAGGCAACTTGTGACCAATCTTGTAAATTGTTTAGGCGATCGCTTAATTCTGGCACAACTTCCACGACAGATTTTTTTAACTCTTCCAAACCAGCCGCACGTAGTTTTTGATAGCCACCCTTGGGAATCACATAGGCAATTTGCCACTCATCACCTCGGTCAAGCATCGCCACGATATGACCAGGTGCAAAACGTCCCATTCCTCCCTCAAAATCATCTGCATAGCGGGGTAAGCGAAACCAGAGAATATCCATCGGTGGCGAAGTTTCAACAGATTTAAAGCCTCCTAACTGCCTTAACCTTGAGTGACGACCATCTGCACCAACTGTCAAAATAGCTCTAACTTCATGCCAACCACCACCGCCACGATAACGTACACCTTTAACTGTGCCATTTTCCGCAATTAATTCCTGGACATTTGCACCCATCACTAACTGAAAATTCGGATATTGTTGCGCTTCTTGGGTGATGAACTCCAAAAATTTTACTTGCGGCAACATTGTGATGTAGGGATAGCGCGTTTTCAGGTGGCTGAAATCGGCTAAAGTGACTGTATCTTGAGGAGTTTTGACTCTAATTTGGCGCATTTTAGCATGGGGTAATTGCAATAAGCGATCGCTTAAATTCAATTCCTCCATAATCTGCATAACTGATGGGTGAATTGTGTCTCCCCGAAAGTCGCGGTCAAAGTCTTTATGCGCTTCTAGCAATATCACAGATATACCTTGACGCGCCAATAACAAAGCTAAAACAGCCCCGGCAGGGCCACCACCAACAATGCAACAATCGGTGGTTTGTACATCCACAATTTCATGGGCTGGGTTAAAACTTGCGTCTGGGATAGAATTCGTCGGTAGATGAGTAGTCATCACAACACCTCTAGATAGCCCTAAAATCAAGGGTAGTTTGCTTTTTCTGATGCCAGCGAATTTTTTAACTTTTTGTATTCACGGGGAAGATGTATTATGGGCGCTAAAATGTCCTTTGTCATTTGTCATTTGTTTTCAGTTAATGACCAATGACTAATGACTCATGACCAATGACAATAATTAATACCCGTGGCGCAAGTAATTTTAGAAAACGTTTATAAAAGTTTCCCCCCGCGTAAAGGCGAAAGTAATGCAGCACAAGAACGTGCAGATAACATTAATGTTTTGCGACGGATTAACCTCACCATCGCTGATGGTGAATTTATGGTGTTGGTGGGGCCTTCTGGCTGTGGTAAAAGCACCCTGCTGCGGTTAATTGCTGGCTTAGAAACCCTGACTGGTGGCAATATTTTAGTAGGCGATCGCTTGGTGAATGAACTACCACCCAAAGAACGAGATATTGCAATGGTGTTTCAAAATTACGCCCTTTATCCCCACCTGACGGTGTATGACAACATTGCTTTTGGGCTGCGCCGTCGAGAATTGGGAAGTGGCGCAAATCAGCACTCCCGACTTCCTAATTGGGCGGAGAATCTTTTGGTGGGGGCGACACGAAAATTACCCAAAGGTCTGCGTTATATTTCGCCAAAAGAAAAATTAATTGAGACGCAGGTGCGGTCTGTGGCGCAATTGTTACAAATTGAAACGCTGCTGAATCGCTTACCCAAACAACTATCAGGTGGACAAAGACAAAGGGTAGCATTAGGACGTGCGATCGCTCGCAATCCGCAAGTATTTTTAATGGATGAGCCATTATCTAACTTAGATGCGAAATTGCGGGCGGAAACCCGCGCTCAAATTGTCAAACTGCAACGACAATTAGGCACGACGACGATTTACGTTACCCACGACCAAACAGAAGCCATGACAATGGGCGATCGCATCGCCATCATGAATCAAGGTCAAATTCAACAGCTTGCTTCCCCATTAGAACTATACAACCGACCCGCCAACCGCTTTGTCGCCGAATTCATTGGTTCACCACCGATGAATTTTATTCCTGTAGAATTTCATGCACCATTATTAATTACCCATCCCCTGTTTCGTTTCACACTTCCAGAAACTTGGGGAAAAGCACTGCAAAAATATGATAAACAAACATTAATTTTAGGCGTTCGTCCAGAACACCTAAGTCTGAGTTTACCTGCTACTAAAAATCTGCCAGTCAAAGTAGACTTGGTAGAAAATTTAGGTAACGATGCTTTTCTCAGTGTTAGATTAACTGAACCTAACTCTCCCGTAGCCTCTAGTGCACCTTATTTGCAAGTTAGAGTCCCAACAGACCGACAACTAAGTGTAGGTGAACAATTATGGTTATCACTAAATCCCGAAAAAATGCACTTTTTCGACCCTGAAACCGAATTAGCCATCAATGGAGATTTTAGATCCTATGATTAGAGAAAGAGTGATTTTCTGAACAAATGCTACTAATAAAAAACTCAAGATAAACTCTGACACAGTAGTAATGATATGAATGCGTCTCCAGTAAATTTGAGAATATCAACACAAATTATTATCAATGGTATCAACTTTATTTGAATGGGGATTTAACTCTACAAGGATTAGAAAAAAAGCTCCTCTGATAGCGCGTGCGATAAAAAAACAGCAGGCTATTTCTCAACAAGAATAAACTTTGCAGTCAACAGATAATAAACGGTATTTCTCATTGAGAAATACCGTTTATTGATGAGAACTTTTAGAAAACAAAGGTAGTTCTTAAAGTACCGATGATTGCATCATCAGAAGTTTGACCAGGATTGGTTAACCAAATTACACCGGGCGTAATGGAAATGTTGTCGCTGACTCGATATTTATAGAAACCTTCAATGTGGTATGGTCTGTTACCACTACTACTACCAGCATAAGGTTGAGCGCCTCCAAAAATGCCTAAAACGTTACCTTTTTTACCTAAATCAGGCAAGGCTACTCCTAGACCATAACTCCAAATATCATCGTCATCGTTCGCACCAAAGCCTGTAACTTGGCTATACAGAACAAAACCACTGATTGAAAGTTTATCGCTAGGTTTGAAAGCAGCTTCAAAACCATAGGAATTACTTGCATAGGCACTGTCAATATCAACACCAGGTAAGTTTTGGCGGTTAGCTTGTCGAGTACCTACTACACCAGTGGTTACTGAGCCAAAATCGAATAAAGCGCTACCTGCTCCATGATACCCGTTAACATAGGTGGCAGCTAAGGTGAGGCGATCGCCAACATTCAAGTTCAATTGTGCTAAGGCTGCATAGTTACCACCAAATAAACCTGCACCAGAACTGGGACTGTTCGCTTCCGAAGCTAAGTAACCCAAGGTTAATGAAGGTTTAAAAGTACCGCCACCACCAAAGGCTATGTTTAGCGCCGCACCTGCGCCACCACCGATACGATAAATTGGGCTTTCGCCAGCAAAGGTCGATAAAGCACCATTACCACCGTCAAAATCTTCAAAGTAAGGGTTAACTGTAGGAACGTAATCGCTATGAATACCGCCAGTAGCTGCAACGTAAACTTGCGAGTTACCAACAGGGAAGTAATATGCTAACCAATCGATAAACGCACTATTGTTACTACCAAGGAACACGTTAAATGTTTGCGTTCCCTCATAAGTGTCGTTGGCTAAAGGTAAGACACTGGCATTACCAGTTGCAATCCGAGTATGCAGGATATCTTTACCTGTGAAGCTGGTTTGCAAGTCTAAACGCACCCTGTCTTGAAAGACGGTGTTATTGTTGTCGTTGTCGCCAAAGCTATCGGTAACAGCAAAAATTGCCTCACCCACGAGTTTGGTGGTAGTTGAGAATTGTTGTGCTTCCAATTTGGCGGTGCGTGCTTCTAGTGCGTCTACTCTGCCACGTAGAGTTGCTAATTCTGCCGAAAATTCTTCTTGCAAACGCTGAAGGGTTGCTAAGTCTTCTTTTGTTACTAAGTCAGCAGTTGCAGTCGCAATCAGTTCATTAACTCTATCTAAACAAGCATTTAAGCCTGCGGCAAATTCATAACGCGTCAAGGCGCGATTACCACGATAAGTGCCGTTAGGATAACCTGCAATACATCCGTAGCGCTCAACTAAAGATTGCAATGCTTGGAATGCCCAATCAGTTGGCTGTACGTCGGAAAACTGCGAAACTGATGTGACTTGAGATATTGAATTTTGGCCTTTACCTTCAAGACTGTATTGGTTTACTTGTTCTAAAACTGGATTTTCTTCCGTTTTAGCTTGAGAAAGTAACTGCTGTTGAGGTGTTGATGACTCGGTTTCAATCTCAGCCGCTACCACCTTCGCGGAACATAAAACAGCTACTCCTAAGCATACGGGAGATAACACTAGTGTTTTCCACAATAAATGAGACATGTTCTTTTTTCCTCACACTGTTTTGTTAGAATGACGCGATCGCGGCATCTAAAATGTAGTCTATATTACTTTATTTATTCTTTTGCTCATTTGGCAGCTATTGTGTCAAAATCGTCGTATTATTCGGTTTTACTACGTGTAATCTCTTGCTTTAACAGTTTTATACTGGTTTTCTTAGCATCAAAAATGTCTTAAATTTATCAGTAAAAATCAAGTTATTAAATTGTTATTCTCAGTGCGTTGATACAATTTCTACTCGTAGCAAGTGATGATGGAAGTTCACCAAAGAATATCTCTACTCTCTATTTTCAAGACAGGCAGGCAATAGAAAGACATAATAAGCTTAACTGCCAAGGAGAGGCGATCGCATTATGACTCAACTCCAATCTCAACTCACACTTCAAGAATTCCTAGCCCTACCAGAAGGCGATATTACCTACGAATTGGTTGATGGAGAAATTAGACCCAAAATGGCACCAAAAAGATTTCATTCACGTTTAACCTTGGCTTTGAGTCAACTTTTAACGCCGTGGGCGAAAAATCGTGGTGAGGTTGGTATTGAATGGGCAGTTACTTTAAAACGCAAAGGTCGAGACTGGGTTCCTGTACCAGACTTACTTTATATTTCTTATTCTCGCCTGGACAGCGATGTTATTGAAGATGAACCTTGTCCCATACCTCCAGATTTAGCAATTGAAATTATTTCGCCTGAACAAACTTTTGGTGAAATGAGTGCCAAAGCTACAGATTATTTAGAAGCAGGTGTGTTGAGAGTTTGGGTTGTGGATGCAAAAGCGAAAACGGTTACTGTGTTTTATCCTGATGCACGACCTCAAACAAAAACTGGTGAAGATAGCTTAGAAGATTCTTTATTGGAAGGACTGCAAATTACACCCGCACAAATTTTTCAGCAAGCAGGAATACAGTAAAATTGTGAGGTGCGATCGCTTTTGCAATAACATCAAAATATATGCGGTTCTTCGGGAATTAAATTACCTGTTAAATTTGAGTATTTCTTTCGCTCAATTCCTTTTCAGCCTGAAGCCAATGTTCTATAGCCTTGCCATTGGGATAGCCCTTGCGTTGCCAGATTTCATAAGCTCTCATCCGGATTTTATTTTCATCTGGGCGGTTATGAATAAAATATTCACAGGAATTATTAATAAAACTATAAGGCGCTTCTACAAAAAAATCCTGACGACCTAGAATTTCGGCTGTAAAACGGTAACAATTGTTTTGTATCGGGCAGTTTTGTCCTGGACACAGAGTAATATCGTAGGGCATCTATTTTTTACCGAAAATAACTTATTTAGCATTTAATTACAAAGTTATTGACGAGATTAAACTACATTCTCTGTTAAACATTCCTAAAATCAATCATTGTTTGTCGATAAGCATCTGGTAAGCCTGTATCAAAACATTTTCCTTGCACAATATAGCCAGTCATACCCTCGGCTTGACGTAGACTCTCAAGAGATGATGTTAACTGAAATTCGCCGCGATCGCGTAAATTTTTCTCGATATGTTCTGCTAAACAATCAAAAATTTTTGGTGTAAGTACATACAAACCAAATACACATAAAAATTCATCCTCAGCCATACCTGCTACACGCAAGTGTTGACGTGCATAATCAACAGTTGGTTTTTCACAAAGTTGTGTCAACTGCAAAATAGAATTACTTTCTTGCCATTCTCCAGTGACACATCCAGCTTTATGAATTATCGCTGCTGGCATAGTCGTCAAACTGACAACACTTTGCTGGACTTGTGCATATATATCTAAAACTTGCCTAGCACAAGACTTATCTGTATCGGATGTATAAACATGGTCGCCTAGCATTAATAAAAATGGCTCATCTTGCACCCAATCTTTAGCACAGAAGACTGCATGACCATAGCCTTCTTGCTTTTCTTGGGTAAGAATTGTAATTTTGTTACCGATATCTTGCAGATATTGGCTATATTTTTGATTTTCAGGAGAAAGCTTTTGTAAAAGTTCTGGTTTTGGCGAATGTTTAAATAAATCTGTAAAAATTTCTACATCATCTGGTTGTACTATAATGCCAATTTCTGTAATTCCGGCACTAATAGCTTCTTCTACAATTGCCAGAATTACAGGTTTAGCCCTGCCATCTCGGTCAATAATTGGGAACAGTTCCTTTTTCACAACTTTGGTGGCTGGAAACAAGCGTGTGCCGAACCCCGCAGCCGGAATCACAGCTTTTTTGATTTTATCTTTTGGCATAGTTCAGCACTTATGAAGATTAGCTTGATAGGTTTTGTTAAGATGGCGATCGCTCTTTATAACTAACTTTTTCTAATATATTTACCAATTTACTATAGCTATACTCTATCTGATTCAACTCTCTTAATAGAGACATTTCGTAATAGTGTCAGTTGCTTAACTGTCACTCACGACACATTTAATTTTGTCATATTAGAGGTATCCTTAGCTATTGCAAGGAGTGATACCATTTCACGAAATGTTAATTACAATTGATTTGCACAATACTTCTTTAGATAGATGTATTTTGTTGGCCAAATGTTACGAACATCTAGTGAATTGGTTTAGAGTTATGCGAAAAAGCACTTAAGTTAACAAAATTCTTAAGTGCTTTTTTGTGTATTTTATTAGGTTGTTGACCGTTAACTGTTAACAGTCAATAGTCAACAACTTATCTGAACTTATTGCCTTTAGCCGACAACAAAATTCACTAACTTGCCAGGGACTACAATTACTTTCTTAATCTCCTTACCTTCAAGGTGACGTTGCACAACTTCTGATTCACGGGCGTATTTCTCTAACTCGGCTTTATCTGCTTGCGCCGGCACTTGAATATCAGCACGCTTTTTGCCGTTAACTTGAATTACTAAAGTAATTTCATCAGCTATTAAAGCAGCTGCATCAAATGCTGGCCAAGTTTGGGTGTGAACTGAATTGTTATTACCTAATAAATGCCACAATTCATCAGCAATGTGTGGTGCAAAGGGAGCCAGTAACAGTATTAAACTTTGGATACCTTCAGCATAAATTGGTGAATTTTTACAGTCGCTATCAGTCAAAGAATTACTCAACTTCATCAACTCCGAAACAGCGGTGTTGAATTGATATTCATCTTCTAAATCTTCTGTCACTGATTTAATCGCAGTATGAATTGCCCGACGTAAATCTTTTTCAGCTTTACTCAAATCATCTAGTTGAGCTTTTTTACGTGATACTCCAGCCGCAACGTAGTCTGTTACCAAACGCCAAACTCGATTTAAGAAACGGAATTGTCCTTCCACATCGGCTTCATCCCACTCCAAATCTTTTTCTGGTGGCGCTTTGAATAAAATGAACATCCGCGCTGTGTCTATACCATACTTACTAATGACCTCTTCTGGCGCGACACCGTTACCCTTAGATTTGGACATGGTAGCGTAAAGGCGTTGCAGCGGTTCTCCGGTTTGGGGGTCGCGGGGGTCAGCCGGGTTAACCAGATGCGAGGGTATCCATTTATCTTTACCGCCCTTGTTGGGATTCATATAAGTTAAACCTTGTACCATCCCTTGAGTTAACAAGCGCTTAAAGGGTTCATCAAAATTCAACAAACCTCTGTCTCTCAAGACTTTGGTAAAGAACCGTGAATATAACAAGTGCAGAATTGCGTGTTCAATACCGCCTACATACTGGTCTACCGGCATCCAGCCGTTAGTTTTGGCGGGGTCAAACACCTGCTGTTCGTTGTTGGCATCAGTAAACCGCAAGAAATACCACGAGGAATCAATAAATGTATCCATCGTGTCGGTTTCTCGTTTCGCTGGTGTACCACAAGTTGGGCAAGGTACGTTTACCCAGCTTTCTAACTGTGCCAACGGTGAACCACCGCGTCCAGTAAATTCCACCTCTTCTGGTAAGGTGACTGGCAAATCTTTGTCTGGGACTGGCACAATTCCACAGTTAGGACAGTGAATTACTGGGATGGGTGCGCCCCAATAGCGTTGTCTAGAAATTAACCAATCTCGCAGGCGGTATTGTACTCTTTCTTTACCAAAACCTTGTGCTTCGGCATACTTCACGATCGCAACTCTAGCATCTACCGAATTCATGCCTGTAAACTGTCCAGAATTAATTAAAATTCCTGGTTCAGTATATGCTTGGTTGTATTCAATTTGCACGAGTTGCGTAACTTCCTCGGTATCAGATGCGGGTGTTAAGTCAAACCCAGCAACATCTTCTGGTGCAGCAATCACAAACTCAATAGGTAAATCATAAGTTTTGGCAAATTTAAAGTCGCGCACATCATGGGCTGGTACACCCATCACTGCCCCAGTACCGTATTCATACAGTACATAGTCAGCAATTAAAATGGGAACTTCTTCCCCGGTGAAGGGGTTAATTGCCTTACCTCCTGTCGGGATACCCCGTTTTGGTTTGTCTTCGGCGGTGCGTTCTAACTCACTTTGATTGGAAACTTCGGTAATAAATGCGTCTACTGCTGCTTGCTGTTCTTTGGTAGTAACGCGCTTAGTTAAGGGATGTTCTGGTGCTAAGACTACGTAGCTGACACCAAAAACGGTATCAGGGCGAGTTGTATACACGCCGATTTTTTCCTCCATCCCCACAATGGGAAATTCTAAGTATGCACCAGCAGATTTACCAATCCAGTTGGCTTGCATTAATTTGACGCGTTCTGGCCAACCTGTCAATTTATCCAAGTCGTTGAGTAATTCTTCGGCGTAGTCGGTAATCTTTAAAAACCATTGCCGCAATAATTTACGCTCGACTTTTGCACCACTGCGCCAAGAACGGCCTTCACTATCAACTTGTTCGTTAGCTAATACAGTTTGGTCAATGGGATCCCAGTTAACTGCTGCTTCTTTTTGGTAGGCTAACCCAGCTTGCAAAAACTGCAAGAAAATCCATTGTGTCCACTTGTAATAGTCAGGTGAACAGGTGGCAACTTCGCTGTCCCAGTTGATGGATAAACCAAGCATCTTTAATTGCTGCCGCATTTGAGCGATATTTTGGTAAGTCCACTTGGAAGGTGGAACTCCGCGGTCAATGGCAGCATTTTCGGCGGGTAAGCCAAAGGCATCCCAACCCATTGGGTGCAAGACTCGATAGCCTTGCATTCGCTTGAGGCGTGCAATCACATCGGTAATTGTGTAATTACGAACGTGACCCATGTGCAAGCTACCCGATGGATAGGGAAACATGGCCAGAGTGTAGAATTTTGGCTTGTTATTTTCTGTAGGGGTATTATCTAAACCAAGTTCTGCCCAGGTTTTTTGCCATTTTTCCTCAATGGCTGCGGGCGAATATTTATTTAACGCAATATCATTACCTATAGCCTGTAAATTCTCTGTCATGCTCGATCTAATACTCAAAAGTGTAATTTTCAGTGTTTGAGAAGGAGTTTTGGGCGGAATTTTAGATTTAGAGTCTATGCCCAAAAATTTCCCATTCTTTATTATCCCTTTCTCTTCCTGTTATGTAGCTCTTAATTGTGGAAGAATCCGTGTGGCGATCGCAGCATAATTTATTTTTGCAGATGTCTACTACACATCAACAAGCGATCGCCATTCAGTAATTAAAAAAAATTTATCAGGCAGTGACTACAATGACGCTAAACTCTTATGACCAATAAGCCCCTAAAGTCAACTTAATAGTCCCTGATGAAGTTAGCCGATATCCTCAAAGCGCGGGAGCAATCTAAAAAACTGCTGGAAATTGCTAAAACAGGAGTATAACGGGCGATTGAGACTGATGAAGCAACAGCAACAACTTGGATAAACCAGCAACTTGAAGCATTAGGCATCACCCTAACTGCTACCACTTAAACTATCTGGGAGTAATCATGAAAGCACTTAAAGTCATGGCAACGATTAACGATCAGGGACAACTAACTTTAGATCATCCGCTTTTAACTGATAAAAATAGCCGAGTAGAAGTCATTGTGCTAATCCCTGAAGAAGAAGTTCTGGATGATCAATCTCAAGCAGAAGTCTTAGCAGATTTCCAGCAAGCTTGGCACGAAGCCATGACTGGGCAAACTATCCCAGTGGCTCAACTTTGGGAAGGTCTTGAAAGTGACTGATCAGCCTTTTATTCAAGTTGAAGCTTCGCCAACTTTTAAACGAAATCTACGCACTCTTGCTAAGAAATATCGCAGTATTCGGAATGACATACAACCTGTTATCGAACAACTTGAGCAGGGAGAGTTACCAGGAGATCAAGTACCTGGAGTTGGTTATACAGTCTTCAAGTTGAGAGTCCGAAATAGCGACACTCAAAAAGGCAAAAGTGGTGGCTATCGTTTAATTTACTATGTCAAAACAGCAACAGGAATCATTTTACTGACCGTTTACACAAAATCTGAACAAGTCGATATTGCCGCAGATGACATTCGGAGCATCATTACAGACTATGAGCAACGGACGCTTACCGAGTAAGACAATATCTTAGATAATGGCTGGAACCTGCTAAAACAGGAGTATAACGGGCGATTGAGACTGATGAAGCGACAGCCACAATTTGGATAAACCAGCAACTTGAAGCCTTGGGAGTAGAACTGACATGATTATACAGGCTGAAATCAAGAAAACCTATACACCCGAAGAGTATCTCGATTTTGAGGTGAATTCAGATATTCGACATGAGTATATGAATGGAGAAATCATCCCTATGACTGGCGGCACTCCCGAAAATAATGAAATTGCCAGTATTCTCAATGCCGCCTTAAGAGTCAGTTTGAAAGGGAAACCGTACAGTATTTTTGTAGCGGATCAACGACTTTGGATTCCAGATCGCACACTTTACACCTACCCAGATGTCATGGTTGTCCCCCGCCCACTTGAACGTCAACAGGGACGATCTGATACAATTACTAACCCGGTGATGATTGCTGAAGTGCTTTCAAAATCAACTAAAAGCTACGATAGGGATGAAAAGTTTTCAGCGTATCGTACCATTCCAACATTTCAAGAATATTTATTGATCGATCAATATACTGTTCATGTTGAGCAATACTCCAAAACAGACTCCCACAAATGGATTTTTACTGAATATGACGATCCAGAATCGTATATTTCACTTTCATCAATTCCTTTTGAAATTCGTTTAGCAGATATCTATGAAAGTGTTGAATTTGAGTCATAGTGGAAATTTCTCAACCCGGAGTAGAACAGGCAATTGAGACAGATGAAGCGACAGCTACAAGTTGGATAAACCAGCAACTAAAAGCCTTGGAGGTAGAACTAACATGATTGCTCAACCTGAGACAAAACACTACACCGTTGAAGAGTACCTGGAACTTGAAGTCGCTTCAGAAACACGCAGCGAATATTGCAACGGAGAAATCATTCCAATGACTGGTGGCACACCCAACCACAACGATATTGCAGGAAACTTGTATATTCTTCTTAAATCAGCCCTAAAAGGGAAAGACTACCGGACTTTCTATGTCGATCAACGACTTTGGATTCCCGGTGTAAATCTCTATACTTACCCTGATGTGATGGTTTTGCCCAAACCCTTAGAACTTCAAACTGGACGCAAAGATACTGTGGTGAACCCCTGCTTTATCGCTGAGGTACTGTCTAAGTCCACCCAAAACTATGACCGCGGTGAGAAATTTGTTGCGTATCGTACAATTCCCGCTTTCCGAGAATATTTGCTGATCGATCAATACCGTATACACGTTGAGCATCATGTCAAAACAGCGGCTCATCAGTGGCTATTTTCAGAATACGACGACCCAACTGTCACGCTTTCTTTGAGTACATTTGAGGTGCAAATTCAAATTGCAGCACTTTACGAAAATATCGACTTTTCAACCGTTTGAGTTGAATTGCTAAAACAGCAGTAGAACGGGCTATTGAGACGGATGACGCGACAGCCACAACTTGGATAAACCAGCAACTAAAAGTCTTGGAGGTAAACCTGTTATGACGATTACCGCAATAGACATACCAATGGATCAGATTCAAGAGTTTTGTCAAAAGTGGCAGGTGACAGAATTTGCTCTATTTGGTTCTGTATTGCGCGATGATTTCCGCACAGACAGCGATATTGATATTCTGATTACCTTTTCCCCAACCGCTAAACGAGGTTTAGCTGAAACCATACAAATGCGCGATGAACTGCAAGCAATTTTCAATCGAAAAGTAGACTTAATTGTTAAAGCTGCGATCAAACGTAGTGAAAACTGGCTAAGACGCAAGAATATTTTGGAATCAGCAAAAGTTATTTATGCCACGTGATCAAGAATCTCTGATCGATATTGCAAATGCTATCAGACGTATTTTGCGCTATGCAAATGGAATCAGTAAACCAGAATTAGAAGTCAATGATGAAAAATTGGCGTTGCTGATTAATGGGATGTTTTTTATTTCGCGCAAAGGCGCAAAGGCGCGAAAAATCAATAGTTCAATTTGCTAAAAGGCTTAATTCATCCCGCATTTATGCAACGCCGAAAAATTATCTGCAATTCTCTACCAAATTACAATTATTGGCGAAGCCACCAAACGTCTTTCCCAGCCATTCCGTCAGCAACATCCAGAAATTCCCTGGCGAGAAATGGCAGGAATGCGAGATGTGATTGTCCATGAATACGATCAGCTTGATTTAGATGTGGTGTGGGACGTGATTGAAAATAAATTATCAGAACTGTTGAATTTAATTAATCCTCTGCTTTAAAAACAAATTTTCTATAGTGAATAACTCCTGCTAGAAATTGCTAAAACATGAGGAGAACGGGCGATGGAGACTGCTGAAGCGATCGCAATCTCATAACCATCATCGTAAATGATACAATATGATGCCTCTAGAACTGTATTCTTACAGTTGTCTATTTAAAAAAAATTACTTCTCACACTTTGGAGCAGTTATGACAAAGAAACATCTGTCAGCGTTTGCACATCGCACACTTGTTATCTTTGTCAGTATGTTGATGTCATCTGAGTTCATGATGGCATCAGCAAGGGCGAATAGTATTTACCTTACTCAAAAACCGCAGACTACTCAGCAAAATACCAGTCCCGAAAAGCAAAAAGCCGCAGCCCAAGGACAGCAACTGCTAAAAGAAGCACAAAAATTATATGAACAAGGTACAGCAACATCTCGACAAGCTGCGATCGCAAAATATGAAGAAGCATTAAAAATTTGGCGAAAAATTGGCGATCGTAATTATGAAGCTACCACACTTTTAGCGATCGGTACACTTTACTATACTCAAAATGACAACCAAAAAGCTTTGGGATATTTTCAGCAAGGACTAGTAATTCGTCGGGAACTCAAAGACCGTTTTGGCGAAGCTGTCATGCTCAATTCTGTTGCTAATGCCTATTCTAGCTTGAGTCAGCCACAAAAAGCCCTGGAATTTTACAACCAAGCATTGCCATTATTTCGTGCTGAGAAAAAACCTTTTTATATCGTTAATACCTTAATTGGTATTGGTGGAGTTTATTTTAATTCAGGACAGACAAAAAAAGCCCTAGATGCTTACAATCAAGCGCTGGTAATTCAACGTGAACAAAAAAATTTAGATGGACAAGCCGACATTTTGCAAACTATCGGCATTACCTATACTAATTTGGGAGAACCACAAAAAGCCTTAGCAGCTTTTCAACAGGCGCTAGAAATTCAACGTGCGAGAAAAAATTTGAGTGAACAAGCCGATACACTCAACACTATCGGGTTAGTTTACTTGTCAACTGGTGATGAAAACAAAGCTCTTGAATATCTTAATCAAGCATTGAAACTCCAACAACAAATCCAAGGTAATCTATCTGGAGTCGCTTTAGCATTTAATCTCAGCAAACAAGCTACCACTCTCGCCATCATTGCAGGCAGCTATTCTTATAGAGAACCACAAAAAGCTTTAGAATATTATGACCAAGCGCGATCGCTTTTACAAAAAGCAGGTAATCCCCACGCCGAAGCAGAATTACTGGGACAAGTAGGTTTATTGTACGATACATTGGGTGAAAAACAAAAAGCACTGGAAGCTTTAAATCAAGCATTGGCATTGCAAGGTATAACGAAAAATCGGGCGCGGCAAGCCTTCACTCTTGATAGTATCGCTAGTGTTTATGCTTCAATAGGAGATTACCAAAAAGCAATTAACTTTTACAACCAAGCACTAAATATCGAACGCGAGGTGAAAGATGTTAAAGGAGAAGGCGATACCCTCAAGAATATTGCTGTAGTTTATAGTCTATTAGGTGATCATAAAGCAAGTATTGAAACTTATAATCAAGCTCTAGAAAAATTTAAAAGTACAGGCGATCGCGATAAACTAGCTCAAACTTTAGATAATATTGGGACTGACTATCGCATTTTAGAAGATTATCCCAAAGCCTTAGAATATTACAACCAAGCATTGCAAGTACGCCGTGAACAAAATAATATAATTGGTCAAGTCAGCGCCATCAGCGGTATCGTCCGAGTACACGAAGCTTTAAAAGATTATCCCAAAGCATTGGATGCTGCTAACCAAATTTTGGCATTAGCAAAGCAAACAAAAAATAGCTTTGCCGAAACTAGTGCTTATGCGTTCTTCGGGAGAGTTTATTTAGCTGCTGGTGAATATCAAAAAGCCCTAGACCTTTCCCAAAAAGCCGCTGCTGGTTGGCAGAAATTGGGACAGAGAATTGCCGAAGCCAATGTGGTGGGTAATGTAGGCAGAACTTACAATGCTTTAAAACAACCAGAACAAGCGATCGCCACATACAATCAAGAATTAAAATTGCGGCAGATGATAGGCGATCGCACCGGGGAAGCCGAGACATTGTATTATATAGCTCAGACAGAACGCGATCGGGGCAATCTCAACGCCGCCCGCACCCAAATAGAAAACACAATTAAAATTGTTGAAGATATCCGCACCAACGTTACCAGCCAAGATTTGCGGACAGCCTACTTTGCATCTGTTCAGAAATATTACCAGTTCTACATCGACTTGTTGATGCGGCTACATAAACAGGAACTATCCAAAGGTTATGATGCTTTGGCATTGCAAGTTAGCGAACGTGCCAGGGCGCGGAGTCTCTTAGACTTACTCACAGAAGCCAACGCAGACATCCGCCAAGGCGTAAACCCCAAGCTACTGCAAACAGAACGCAACTTGCAGCAACAACTTGATGCCAGAGAAAAACTCCGCATTCAACTTTTAAGTAGTAATTATACTGAACCCCAAGTTCAAAATTTAAACAAAGACACTGAAGAACTGTTGCAACAGTATCAGCAAGTCCAGGCAGAAATTAGAAATAGCAGTCCACGTTACGCTGCCTTGACCCAACCACAACCCTTATCCTTAAAGCAAATTCAGCAACAGGTATTAGATGATAATACCTTGCTTTTAGAATATTCCTTGGGCGAAGAACGCAGCTATCTCTGGGCTGTCAGCAAAAACAGCATCACTAGTTACGAACTACCCAAACGTGCTGATATTGCCACAGCCGTCCAAAAATTCCGCGATGCTTTAACTGCCCCATCTCAAAGAACTAGTATCACCAAAACCAGCACAGCAGCTAAAGAATTATCACAAATCATACTTGCACCAGTCGCCCAACAATTGGGGAACAAACGCTTAGTCGTCGTCAGTGATGGTGCTTTGCAGTATGTACCCATAACAGCATTAGCAGTACCAAACAGTCAAAACTATCAACCACTAATTACAGCGCACGAAATTATCACTCTTCCCTCAGCCTCAACTATCCCCCTGCTGCGCCAGGAAGTCAAAGGACGAAAAATAGCCCCCAAAACCGTAGCTGTACTTGCAGATCCCGTATTTTCTGCCGAAGATGAACGCCTCAAAGGTCAAGCATCAAATCGGCTATCCATTACCGAAGACTTGGATACCTTTGACCAAAAACAATTAGCACGTTCCGCCAGAGAAGCAGACATTGACTTTGAACGACTGCGTTTTACCCGTGAAGAAGCCAAGCAAATTCTCTCTTTGGTATCAAATAAAGAACGTATGCAAGCCTTCGACTTTACCGCTAGTCGTGATGTAGCCACAAGCCCAGAGTTAAGTCAATACCAAATCATTCATTTTGCTACACACGGCATTCTCAATAGTCAAAATCCAGAATTATCTGGCGTAGTGCTGTCGCTGTTTGATAGCAAAGGAATACCACAAAATGGTTTTTTGCGCCTCCATGATATTTTTAACCTGAATTTGCCAGCAGAGTTAGTAGTTCTCAGTGCTTGCCAAACAGGTTTAGGAGAAGAAGTCAAAGGAGAAGGATTAGTTGGATTAACTAGAGGATTTATGTATGCGGGAAGTCCGCGTGTTGTGGTGAGTTTATGGAGCGTTGATGACCAAGCCACATCAGAATTGATGAAGTTATTTTATGCCAATATGTTACGCAAGAATTTAAAACCTGCGGCAGCGTTAAGGGCAGCACAAATAGAAATGTCTCGTAATGAAAATTATGCTGCACCTTATTATTGGGCTGCATTTACATTACAGGGCGAATGGAAATGATGGAAGGACGTTAAGAGGATGTTTGAAAAGTATTATTGTTAACATCAAAATCTTAAAAACCTAACTCCCCTAGCCCCCATTCCCTTGTAGTAAATGCGGGTTTCAAAGCCTCTCTCCGCTTCGGTGAGAGGTTTGGAGAGGGGTTTTTAGTATCTTTTACGACTTTCCAAACATCCTCTAATAGGGATTATTTAATGTTGCAACCCCAGATAGTGGATCTGGGTATGCTTCTAAATAAAGTTTCAATCCCTAATAGGGATTATTTAATGTTGCAACAACTAAGTCATCTTCTAGAGCCATCAAGTTAATACTTTTCAATCCCTAATAGGGATTATTTAATGTTGCAACCACACCTCCGGTTATCCGTATTTTACTAGGTCGGGTTTTTCAATCCCTAATAGGGATTATTTAATGTTGCAACTCTTCAGCTGTAGACTGTTGGTAAAAAGTCTAAACTTTTCAATCCCTAATAGGGATTATTTAATGTTGCAACAAATAAGCCAAAAGAGTTAGCAGTTGCTTGAAGCTTTTTCAATCCCTAATAGGGATTATTTAATGTTGCAACTAAAATGCTTATGATACCTGCTAATAAATTATTATTTTCAATCCCTAATAGGGATTATTTAATGTTGCAACTGCAACAAGCACTATGATAGCTTTATCTCCCGGAGCGGAGATCCCTAATAGGGATTATTTAATGTTGCAACTGCAACCTTTGAGTGGATCACCTTGCGAATGCGACGACGACGCAGAAGATCCCTAATAGGGATTATTTAATGTTGCAACTGCAACTTTAGAAGCCTTCCTAGTGGCAATTAGAAGGAGATCCCTAATAGGGATTATTTAATGTTGCAACTGCAACGTGACAAAATACAAATTTTGATTTATGCAGGATTTTGATCCCTAATAGGGATTATTTAATGTTGCAACTGCAACTAAATCCGCCGCAGTTTTGGGCATCAATTTATTTCGCATCCCTAATAGGGATTATTTAATGTTGCAACTGCAACCGAAGAATCAGCCAAGGCTTTTGAGAAGGCAGGGGGTGGAGATCCCTAATAGGGATTATTTAATGTTGCAACTGCAACCCGCACTGCGAATCATGAACACTGAGCTAGAGCAGATCCCTAATAGGGATTATTTAATGTTGCAACTGCAACCTCATCATCTTGCACTTTATTTTTAGACTTGCTCGATCCCTAATAGGGATTATTTAATGTTGCAACTGCAACATAAATAAGGTTAACTATCCAGCCATTGTAATCTTATCCCTAATAGGGATTATTTAATGTTGCAACTGCAACATCAAACCCAGTAAGATGAGTGCATTGCGGGATGCTTGGGCATCCCTAATAGGGATTATTTAATGTTGCAACTGCAACATGCCACTGCATGAACCGTTCACAACCTGAATAGGTAGCATATCCCTAATAGGGATTATTTAATGTTGCAACTGCAACTGCGGGAGCCACAAAGCCTTTTATTATGGAGTTTTCAAGGTTCGGTTTCGCGGATGGGCTGATTATAACACCAAATAATGTCAATTGATTAATACAAAATTTCTGAAACCCAGATAGAGTAAGGTGCGCGGAGACTTTTAATTCAATTTGTTCACAAAACCTTTCACTGAAAGGAAAACAGCCATGTTTGATGAAAGCTAATTTTCTACACCTACCCATCCGCGCATTTGGTAAAGATAAACAACAAACTAACTTATTAAATTCTCCAAGGCTACCTGCAAATCTTTCGTCAAGGTACTCGCTGCTTGTCTAGCTGCATGACGGTTATTTTGTGATTTTTGCCAGCGTTCAGTTACAGAAATTGGCTCACCTACAGTAATTTGTACTTGGCGCAAACCTAAGCGCGGTCTTCCGGGTAATGTAGAGTCTTTAATGCGAGTCAACATATCATACATAAGTAATGCTATTTCAGCAAACCTTTCACTGGTAGGTTGTTCTTTCAAATATGTTTCGGTGACAGCGACAAAACTTTCTACTATCCGCATGTGCTGCATTCGCAAGTCTGCTTCTTCCGCAATCCAATCTGCCAGCCCGCGTTTCAAAGGTGGTAATGTATTGATATCTGGAATGTCTTCTCTGTAAATATAATTCCAACCTGCATCTTCTAAACGCCGACAGCGGTCAATAAAGTTTCCTTGTGCTTGAATGCCAAAATATTGTTCAGCAACTTTTAAGCCTGTATCTAATAAACGATGTAGTCGGGGAATGATTGCTTGATTAGGTATTTCTGGTAAATCTTGATGATAAAAGCGGCGATAAAATTCTTCCATCTCGGTAATGAGATGTTCACCCAAACGACAAATGCGTTGATGATAAGTTTCTACTGAATCGTCACTTGTAGACTGAGAAATTGCTTGTACGGCTAAACCGCTATCAGCTTCTAATTTACTTAGCAACCAATCTAGTTTTGCCCAAGGTGGCTGAATGTAACGATACTGAATGGCAACTGGTACTATTAATACTGTTTCAGTGCGATCGCTTTTTTGCAAGTCTTCTACACACCAAAAACCTAATTGCGCTACACCCGGTTCTAAAGGACTAACTATACCACTATGGCCATTAGTACCACCTTCTGGTGCAACTGCGATCGGCATTTTACCATTGGCAAATAAATCTCGCGCTGTTTGAATAGCCAGTCTGTCAACTCGTCTACCACGCCGCACTGGCACACCACCAACACGCGAAAATAACCAACCCAGCCAGTTTCCCGCCCATAAAGTCATCCCTCGCTCATAAATAAAGTAACTATGGAGTGGTTGCTGTAACTTAATACCGTGCTGACGTGCTGCTTTGGGAACAAGGCGCGAAAGCAGATACAGCATACAAAGCGGATCTTCTACCTCTGGGTGGCGAAATGCTATCAAAAAGCGGATTTTGCCTGCTTGGAATTTTTGATAAAGTTCAGCTAATATCTCTGCGTTCTCGGCTTCAATTTTGACCACACCGGCCGTTAACCAAGGTCGAGTCCGAAAACGTAAAATAAATGGCAACAACCACCGCATCATCTGGAGTGCCAGCGGGTTAAACTTTTGTGGGATAAATTTTAATGGTGGTTGAGTAGAGTGTATCGATTTAGGCAAGCTGCTCTCCAGATAATGTTTCTTGCGATTGTACAATATGAATTTTAGGTTGTGCCTTGGGCGACCAATCTTTCAAATGACAAACCTAACTGTAATACCCAAGCCCACAGCCTATCAACCACCTTCAAATGCAGTGAAGAAAGCTTATGTCTAAAAAGCAGTCTCCCAATTTTCCGTTTAATTCCCAAAATCCTCACTCAGATAAATGGCAGGAAAGAACAACACAAGTAGCTTATCGTTTCAACCGCCAGTATCAAAATCAAACTTTTGAACTACCACCAGAAGTACAGTCTATGCCAATATATCAAGAATGGAAGTCTGGGATATTGTCTGGGAGGATTGTTTCGCCTTTTTGGGAAATTGCTCAACCTCAAAAAAATCAACATTGTTTAGATATTGGTTGCGGTGTCAGCTTTTTGATTTATCCTTGGCGTGATTGGCAAGCATTCTTTTATGGGCAAGAAATCAGTAATATAGCGCGAGATACGCTCAATTCTCGTGGTTCTCAACTCAACTCCAAGTTATTCAAAGGTGTAGAGTTAGGTGCGGCGCATCATTTAAATTATTCTTTAAATCAGTTTGATTTGGCGATCGCAACCGGATTTAGCTGTTACTATCCTTTGGAATACTGGAATACTGTTTTAGGAGAAGTCCAACGAATCTTAAAACCTGGGGGACATTTTGTCTTTGACATTCTCAACCCAGAACAACCTCTAGCAGAAGATTGGGCAGTATTAGAAACTTATTTAGGTGCAGAAGTATTTTTAGAACCTCTGGCTGAGTGGGAAAAAATGATCAAAGCTGCTGGTGCTAAAGTTGTTGCAAAGCAATCAGGCGAATTATTTGAGTTATATAAGGTACGGTTTTAAAATAATTTGTGACTATACAAGATAGGTTGAGTCTATCTACATTACTGTTATGGTTAGCAACAGTTAAATTTCTCATCAAAACTTCCATAAGTGTGAAGAAATTCGGTATTTTAAAATCTTACTCTCTGCGCCCACCGAAGTTTGCTCAACGGGGGGAACCCCCGCACCGCAACTTCTCTCTGCGTGAGACAAATTCACACCCGTATCCATCAACACTAATATTTTTTAACAATAAGGTGGGCATCGCCCACCACAAGTTTCTACACCTTAAATTTCTCAGTAATTCGCTTCATAGCTTCTTCGACATTCTCACGGCTGTTAAATGCGGAAATGCGGAAGTAGCCTTCACCCGCCGCACCAAAGCCAGAACCAGGCGTGCCAACAACATTGCAAGTATGCAGCAATTTATCGAAGAAATCCCAACTGGACAGTCCATTGGGAGTTTTTACCCAAACGTAAGGTGCATTTACGCCACCATACACAGCTAGTCCAGCGGCTGTGAGTTTTTCTCGAATAATTGTGGCATTTTCTAAATAAAAACTGACCAATGCCTTAATTTGTGCTTGTCCATCTTCAAAATAAACTGCTTCCGCACCTCTTTGAACAATGTAAGACACACCATTAAACTTGGTAGACTGGCGACGGTTCCAGAGTTTCCACAGTTCCACATCGGAACCGTCTGCGGCTTTGGCTTTCAAGGTTTTGGGTACAACAGTTAAAGCGCAACGAGTTCCGGTAAAGCCTGCATTCTTAGAAAAAGAACGAAATTCAATTGCACAATCTCTCGCACCTTCAATTTCGTAAATAGAATGAGGTAAGCTCGGATCTGTAATATACGCTTCGTAAGCTGCATCAAAGAAAATAATTGAACCATTAGCTTTGGCGTAGTCTACCCAAGCTTTGAGATGTTCTTTGGTAGCAGTTGCACCAGTTGGGTTATTGGGGAAACAGAGATAAATTAAATCGACTTTTTCCCTCGGAATTTCGGCGGTGAAGTTATTTTCTGCGGTAATTGGCAGATATACTAAACCTTCAAATTCACCTTTATCGTTAGCTGCACCTGTATGACCTGCCATTACATTAGTATCTACGTATACAGGATACACAGGGTCTGTCACTGCGATGACGTTGTTATCACCAAAGATGTCGAGAATATTACCTGTGTCGCACTTAGAACCATCGGAAATAAAGATTTCCGAAGCATCTACTTCTGCGCCGCGTGCTTGAAAGTCATGAGCTGCAATTTTCTCCCTTAACCAAGCATAACCTTGTTCTGGCCCGTAACCTTTAAAAGTTGTGCGATCGCCCATTTCTTCCACAGCTTTAATCATCGCTGTGCGGCAAGCTTCTGGTAAAGGTTCGGTAACGTCGCCAATTCCCAAACGAATGATTTTGGCATCAGGGTTAGCTTCAGCAAAGGCATTTACCCGTCGTGCAATTTCCGGGAACAGATAACCAGCTTTCAGCTTCAGGTAGTTGTCGTTAATCGTTGCCATAGTAGATAGTGAAATACGCACTACAACAGCTTACAGCTAATTGCTCTTGACGATAGCAGAGTTACTTCTAGCAAATAGATGCATACTCATACTTTTATACCCACGCATAAATATTTAACAAAAATTTCTGTTTTTAACTACAGAATTTGTAACAAAAAAGCGATCGCTCCTTCTTAAAAAAAACAAGATGCGATCGCTTTACAAAAATTTAGATAACAGACATATACAGCAGCAATTGAAATACAGATTGACAAGCCTAAAATCAAGAGTTTATTTACTTAAATTTTAGACTTACTGCCATCTGTCTTTTAAACATCCTGCTCGCTCAACTCGCGGGTGATGTGGTCAAAAGGTTCATCCACAAAAGCAGCATTCACCACGCCTGCTGCTGCTACTTGTTCCTTGACCATATCCTTCATAATTTGGACACCACGAACTGTTGGCCCAATGGGTACACCTAGAGAATTGTAAGTTTCTCTCAGCCCTTGTAATACACGCTCATCCAACACGTTTGTATTACCAGCAACTAGCGCATAAGTAGCGTAGCGTAGGTAATAATCCATATCGCGCAGACAAGCCGCATAACGACGAGTTGTATAGGCATTTCCACCGGGACGAATCAATTCTGGTAGTTCTTCAAATAATTTAGAACCAGCCTGCTTGACAATTGCAGCAGCATTGGAATTGATAGCAGCCGCAGCTTGTACCCGTGCTGTACCACTTTCAAAATAAGATTTCAGACTGTCGATCGCATTCCGATCAAAATAACGTCCAGCTACGTCATAATTCTTAATTAAACTTGTGACTGCATCGCGCATTCCTTTTTCTCCCAATCGTTGCTATCTATGGTTTGATATTTATTTGGCTGCACTTACGCACCAGTAAATTTTTGTGCTATTTAAAATAAGTTCGGCACAAAAACAATCTATCCGCTACTTAAGGATTCTATGCCAAAGTTGCCCCCGATGAAATGAACTTTCCAGTTTTGTACAGATGACGTGCGAAAGGTTAATATAACCTGTAATCCAGAGAATCTGTAACAAAAACTACATAATTATGTAATCTCAAATCTTTACGATAATCCAGGTGTGTCACAACTTGGTTCGGATCAGTAGGGTTAGGATGCTTTGGCAGATTCTGGTTTTACAATAGGAAATTGGCAGAGAAGGAGTAACAATGACAACCCCACAAGAAGTCTTGAAATTGATCCAAGACCAAAACATTCAGATGATTGATCTGAAATTCATCGATACACCAGGAACATGGCAGCACTTAACTGTGTACCATAATCAAATCGATGAAAGTTCATTCACTGATGGCGTACCTTTCGACGGTTCCAGCATTCGGGGTTGGAAAGGTATCGAAGAATCAGACATGACAATGGTGTTAGATCCCAACACAGCTTGGATCGACCCATTCATGGCAGAGCCAACCCTAAGCATAATCTGTAGCATTAAGGAACCCCGCACAGGGGAATGGTACAGCCGTTGTCCCCGCGTGATTGCCCAAAAAGCTGTTGATTATCTAGTTTCTACTGGTATTGGTGATACCACTTTCTTTGGGCCTGAAGCTGAATTCTTCATTTTTGATGATGTCCGCTTTGATCAAACTGCCAATTCCGGTTACTACTACGTAGACTCTGTAGAAGGTCGTTGGAATTCTGGTAGAGAAGAAGGCCCCAACCTGGGTTACAAACCACGCTTCAAAGAAGGTTACTTCCCAGTTTCGCCAACTGACAGTTTCCAAGACATTCGTACAGAAATGTTGCTGACAATGGCGAAGTGCGGTGTTCCCATTGAAAAGCAACACCACGAAGTTGCAACTGGTGGTCAGTGTGAACTCGGCTTCCGTTTTGGTAAGTTAATTGAAGCGGCTGACTGGCTGATGACTTACAAATATGTCATTAAGAACGTAGCCAAGAAATACGGAAAAACCGTTACCTTCATGCCAAAACCAATTTTTGGCGATAACGGTTCCGGTATGCACTGTCACCAATCTATTTGGAAGGATGGCAAGCCTCTATTTGCAGGTGACAAGTATGCTGGTCTAAGTGAAATGGCATTACATTACATTGGTGGCATTCTTAAACACGCACCAGCACTATTAGCTATCACCAACCCCACCACCAATTCCTACAAGCGTCTAGTACCAGGTTATGAAGCACCTGTTAACTTGGCTTACTCCCAAGGTAACCGTTCTGCTTCTGTACGTATTCCTCTTTCTGGCACTAACCCCAAAGCCAAACGTCTAGAGTTCCGTTGTCCAGATGCGACTTCTAACCCTTACTTGGCATTTGCGGCGATGCTGTGTGCTGGTTTAGATGGAATTAAAAACAAAATCGATCCTGGTGAACCTCTAGATAAAAATATCTATGAACTTTCTCCAGAAGAATTGGCGAAGGTTCCTTCTACTCCAGGTTCTCTCGATAAAGCATTAGCAGCCCTAGAGAATGATCACGCTTTCTTAACCGAAACAGGCGTGTTCACAGAAGACTTCATCCAAAATTGGATTGACTACAAACTGGCTAATGAAGTTGAGCAGTTGCAGTTGCGTCCTCATCCTTATGAGTTTTATCTCTATTACGACTGCTAATTGCAAACCACAGTGATTTTTAAGCCACCCTTCAGGGGTGGCTTTTTTTTATGAGTTAAAACTGTTAACAACTCTTTTCACCTAGCTCATCGCAACGTGACTGCTTCCATAAATCGTGCGTGTGGTTTGGTCTATCTTGCCTTGAATGGGATTCCAATAATGGGACACTTCTTCAGGAAGACCGAGTTCTTGTGCAGAACGCATCAGCATTGATTGTTGACGGTTTTTAACTTGCTGATATTGACGCGCCATTAATGCACGAGATTTTTCTTGAATAGACATACTTCAGTCCCCCTAAGGTTTTAGTTATATATTTTTAGCTGTTAGTCCTTTCATTTATTAATATAGCAAAAATTCTGTAGCTTAAGTTACAGTTTTGATTTTTCATACCAAAATGAAATGAATCTTAATATTTTAGGGGCTGTAATGAGTATTATTGCGTGAGTAATTTTTGGAAAAGTCACGAATTTCTGATATTTTGGCTCAGATTCACCTTTGTAAAAAACAATCATTCCAGTTTCCGGCAAGTAACGAAAAACTGAGATAGTATCAAAAATGACGCTTAATAAAACTTCATACTATGACAGTTACTTACCCACGGAAATTCCAGAATAATTTAGGTGCGAGAGATATCTTAAAACGGGTAGTCAGCGATCGCGAACTGCATCTGATGACCCTCAATCGCTATCGCTACAACGAACAGCGCAGTTGCAAAGACCTAACAGAAGTAATTGAAAAACTCAACGGACAGCCACGAGAACTAATCAAAGATTTATCCCACCACATTGCAGATGAAGCGCGTCATGCTATGTGGCTAACTGATTTATTAATAGAACTGGGATCTGATGTCGGAAATCCGCCTGGAATGCCTTATATTGATGAATTCGAGCGCTTGCTTGACAAAGATAGTTACGAAGCCAGCGATAAATTAGAAGACGGTATCATTGCCGCCTTGGCCGCAATTAACGTTACCGAAAAACGCGGCTGTGAATATTTCTCCGCCCACATTTATGCTTTAAAGCAAGCACCACAAACAGAAGAAAACATCAAAATCCGGGAAACCATAGAAAAAATCTTGCCAGAAGAAGCCGGACACGTTCGCTGGGGAAATCGTTGGTTAGCACAAATAGCCGATAAAAGTCCAGAACATCGGCAAAAAGTAGAGCAAGCCAAGCGTAAATATGCTGCCATTGAACAAGCAGCCTATGAATCAGGCATGGACATTACCCTAGGTGCAGAACTGCGACGAGTTACCAGGTTGGTAGAAGTGGCAAATACGATGCCATTGTGGGAACGTCCCCAATACTTGATGGAACGCTTACCACAAACTTTACTAGCACCCCAGTTGCAGTTTACAAGAATTCAAGCAGCACAAAAAGCTTGGCAGCGTAACCCACAAGAATTTATGGAGAAGTTTGTACCAATGTTCATCAACGGCCTTAAAAAGTCGGAGGACGAGAAAAAGAACACTAGTGTTTAAAAATGTTTAGTAGGGGCAAACAGATATTCGCCCCTACTGGCTACTCAAAGGTCGGCAAATTATTCGGGTCGATACCCTGAGATGCTAAATAAGCCATCAATCTTTCTTTTTGCTGGCGTTCTTGTTCAGCACGTTGACGTTCTTGTTCAATTTGCTCTACAGCCCAAGGTAACAAATTACCATTCGTATCCCACCAGCGCAACCAATAACCAGTTCGAGCTTCTTTAGTACCTTGCCAAGTTCCCAAGAATAAATTCATTGACTCTACCCAAGGACGACCATTTTCGTCAGGTAGCTGGAACTCATAGCGTTGATTTTGCAGTTGATAAAATTCCAATAAACCACTGTTTGGTTCAAAAATTATATAGATGGGAACTTGCAAAATTTGCTCGTAGAAGAACCATCTTCCTGGTGGATAAGTGCGCTTGACAGAATATTCCCCGCCTTCGGTATCAGATAAAAACTCCATCACGATCGCAGGTACTTCACCTTCTAAATTAGGAGTATAACTTTTGCGATCGCTCAAAATTTGATTAACTGCTGGAACATAAACCCAATCAGGTGCTTTCACAATCAATTGTCCATTGATAGTCGCACAAAGACCAAAATTCGAGGCTATTAACATCTGCGGTTGGATGAACCCAATAATTTCCAGGCTTTCACGCAAAGCACCAGCCAAAATGGGCTGATTGGTATTCTCCACAGGTTCATCCTCTAATTGATAATCGTTGGGCAATGCTTCCCAAGTGATTACCATTTCAGTTAGCGATTTAGCTACATCCACTTGAGTTGCCATAACACAGCATCAATATTAGTTTCTTCTTATGTTATCGCTCTGTGTGCAGGTATGATGCGATCGCGCTTAGATATACCTAAATGCAGATTTTTCCGCCAATTAAAAAAATATCTGAATGAGAAGCCCTGAATTTTAAAGTGAAAGGCTTTAACAAAAATCTGAAAAAAGAAAAAAGTATCTGATTAAAGGAATAGGTGATGTTAAAGACAAGTAAGTTTGCTTGGGGTTACCAATGCAAAAAGGCAAGGAAGTTCTAGAAAAAGAGATTAAAGATGCAATACCGAGAGAATATTAAATTTCTTTGAGGATAAAGTGTGATTTGGATGCCAGAAAATCTGGATAACGCTTTAATTGTTATTAGCATTAAACAATTTTTAACCAACAGGAAAAGCATTGTTGAGAGATTCAATTAAATCTCTGCGTCCGCTACCACGATGGGGTGTAGGATTTTCTGGCTCATTTGGTTTAGGTTTGGGTTTGGGCTTTGCCGAAAACAACATTTGTACTCCTGTATTGTTAATAAGTGTATGTGAGCGATTTAACGTTGCTGAACCGTTAAAAACGAAAGAACCCAACAAAAAACTGGAAACTAAAAGAGAAAATGTAACACGCATAGCAGATATTTCTTGTGGAACTCTAATATCTACTGCTACTTAGTTTCTGAATGTGTGTCCGGAAAGTTTGGCAAAAAGTATTCTGTTTGACAGAAAGAAATTAAGTTTAACGTTAGGTCTCCATTCTACAGATAGAACAACAGCATTCGGACACAGCAATGTTTGCAACCATAATTGCTGAGTTTCCACTAAAGGCAGTGGTAATAACCTTCAAAATGCTGTTTATTTAAAACAACGGTTAAGATTTCGGCGAACAGTCAAAAAATCGGAAAAAATTACTGTAACGTTTTTTTATGATATTCAGTGTTTAAGCAACTTTATTAGCGCTTTTGCCAAATACTGATACTGTTCTAAAGTATTGTAAATCTGTGCTGAAATCCTGATGAGTATTCCAGGTGATTCCGTCCAAGGAACTACTTGTACTTGAATGCCAAATTGATCAAACAATTCATCATGTAGCCAGATATGACTAAGATTTTCCCAGCTTACAGGCATAGGTAAAACAGCCATTGAACCAATCATTTCTTCTGGACAAGGTGGCTGTACTTTTAGCGCATCACAAAGTATCTCTCTTGCTTGTAAAACTAGCTGATGGTTCCGCTGCATTAATTCTACCCAACCACCAGGTAACAAAGATTCCATAAAGGCGATCGCTTCTGGTACGCACATATAAGCTGTAGGATCGTCTGTACCTGTCCAGTCAAATTCCAACTGAAAGCGACTTTTATCCGTGCGTGGTGAATTAGCACCATGACTAATTGTTAGAGGATGAATTTCTGATTGTTTATCTCGCCGCACATACAAAAATGCTGCTCCTTTGGGTGCAGAAAGCCATTTATGACAATTTCCGCTATAGTAAGTTGCACCAATCTCCTGCATATTTAAGGGAATCATCCCTGGTGCATGAGCGCCATCTACCAATGTCTCTACACCCCGCACTTGTAACTCCTGCACTAGCTGCTGGATAGGAAAGATTAATCCTGTCTGGCTAGTTATATGATCTAATAGTGCTAAGCGTGTTTTAGATGAAACTTTCTCTAATACTGCTGTAATTAGCTGCTGTGGCGACTCTAATGGAAAAGGAACCTTTGCTACTACTATCTTTGCGCCAGTACGGTTGGCTATAAAGTTTAAAGCATTACGACAAGCGTTATATTCGTGGTTAGTAGTCAGAATTTCGTCATTCGGTGAAAAATCTAGAGAACGCAAAACTGAATTCACACCAGTTGTAGCATTCGGGACAAATACTAAATCTTGGATATCAGCATTAATAAAAGCTGCCAACTTGTTTCTGGCGTTGTCTAACAGTGGTTCCCACTTTCTGCCAAAAAAGTTTACTGGGTCTTGCTCTAGCTGCGATCGCAAATTTTGCTGCAATGCTAATACAGCTTTAGGGCAAGCACCATAAGAACCATGATTCAGAAACACTAAATTTGTATCTAGTGACCATAGCTCCTGATAACATGAAGGTTGAAGTTTGAAATTTAACTCTTCATACTTCATACTTCATCCTTTACACTTTTTTAAACTCCCCAGGCTGGATTCGAACCAGCGACCAATCGATTAACAGTCGATCGCTCTACCGCTGAGCTACTGAGGAACGCTGTCGCTCACAATTCCTAATATTAGCGTAGTCAACAAGAAATGGCAAGTACTTTCGCTAACTTTTTTGGCAAAGCCTAATTTTTTTCATGTTTGCAACCAAAAATCCTTGCTGGAGGCAGGTTAGAGACTTTTGGATGCCAATAGTTACTGTAATCCCATACGCAATGCAGCCAACTTTTGCCGCGCTTTGTCATCAATAGCACTAGCCAAAAATCTACTATTGGATTTTTTGCGGGTTTGATATTTTTGACGTACTCGACAAACTGTAGCTTCCACAGCACTACATAGTTGTTGTGCTGATAACCATTCTGCCCCGTACCCCTGTACAACTAATTGTTGCGCTCTGTCTGAGGTAGCCACAATCATCCGCGAAATTTGAGATGAAGTTATTTGTGAGCGCAAGGAGGCACAAATTTTTTCGATGTAAGTATCTGCTGTTTGCCCAAAATCAGTGTAATGAACTGAGACAAGCTCTGTAATCACTTCCTTATTACTAGAGGCATTATGATATTGAGCATCGAAAACTATTTGAGTTTCATAGCCTTGAAACGCACTGTAACCGATCATGGCTTCGACCAGTTCCCAGCGTGCTGCTTCTAAGCCAGCACTATCACGGGTGTTTTTCAGACAAGGCCAAGCGCCAATTATATTGTAACCGTCCACTAATAGAACGGCTGGGACTGAGGAACGGGGCATGGTTTTTAATCACAATTTTCTAGAGTTAACACAATCCATTCATAACTTTTATAGTAATTGAAGCATTGCCTGTAACACTATGTTACAAATCACCAAATAATGCGAAGAGATTGCAAATTTAAGCCAGAAAAAGCCGCCCCAAATATAAACGCGCCTTATTAAAGGCGCGTCGTAGATGTTAATAATTATTGATGAATTAGCTTCAGGATTTAGGGTAATTCATCATGTACTGTCATCAATCTTTGTTTGAGGCGTTGAGGTTCACCCCAATCAACCAAAGAACCTTTATTTAGTAAGAATGCACCATCACAGTAATCCAACTCATCTAGGCGATGAGTTACCCACAAGGCTGTAATACCACGACTTTTGACTAGGCGGTGGACACCAGCCACTAAATCTAGTTGGCTATCAGGATCGAGTAAAGCTGTTGGTTCATCTAATAATAAGACTTCACAGCAACGGGCGATCGCACCAGCAATAGCCACACGCTGTTTTTGTCCCCCACTCAAAGCATATATGGGACGTAATTGCAATTGCAGCAAATTCACCGCGCCTAATGCTTCCTCAACCCTTGCTCTCACCATAGCAGGTGGCAATTTTTCTTCCACCAGCCCAAAAGCTACATCAGCACCAACAGTTGGCATCACCAGTTGATGATCAGGATTTTGGAACACAAAACCGACGGGGGGTACAACACCAATTTCACCAGACTGCGGCTGCAAAAGCCCCGCCAGAAGTCGGAGTAGAGTTGATTTGCCACTGCCATTAGTACCCAAAAGCATCCAAAATTCACCTTTAGGAACTTCTAGAGAGCAAGAATTAATTGCTGTCTCGCCATTCGGCCAACTGAAATTTAAATCTTTGACTTGAATGCCCACTTCCGCCATTGCTACACCTTACTCACCAGCCAAGGCAAAAAAGCCAGGTGGTCTGCCACTAGCAGTACTGACACCATCTTTCTGAATAATTTGTACACTAGAAATTTCACTAGCACGGACAGCGATTTTTTTCTCTGTCTTACCTTCACACTTGAGTTCCACAATATCAGGATTGCCAGAGCGCATGGCAGCCAAAATCAGTTGATAGACTGCCTCAGCGTCTTCTGTTGTCTTACGTTGTACTGATATGGGGAAAGCAGTGTTTCTTACACTTATGTCAATGGTAAACATTTAGGATTAATCAAACATAGCTGTAGGACTCATTTTAGCGTCCGAGGATTAAGGATTGGGGGCTAAAAGACAAGAACTCAACATTTAAATAAATTAAAGAATTTCGGAACCAAGAAAATATCCTCCAACCCCACTCCCGACTACCTATTCCCAATTCCCTTACTTTCCAAAGATTAAATTTGATTCCGAATCCCCTGGAAAAATTAACGATTTTCACCTAGAATTATTAGAGTCAGTAAAAAATTGTAAACTGGATTGACAAACCAGTTAACTTTCTGCATAGAAGAGGCTGCTAAAAAAACAGCCAAAAAGCAGAACAGTACTTATAAGAAAATCTTTGGAGATTCACTCTCATGACCATCGCAGTTGGACGCGCCCCAAGTAGAAGAGGGTGGTTTGACGTATTAGACGACTGGTTAAAGCGCGATCGCTTCGTATTCGTAGGTTGGTCAGGAATACTACTATTCCCCTGCGCCTTCCTCGCACTCGGCGGTTGGTTAACCGGCACAACCTTCGTCACATCCTGGTATACCCACGGATTAGCATCATCCTACCTCGAAGGCTGTAACTTCCTGACAGTAGCAGTATCCACACCAGCAGACAGCATGGGACACTCCTTGCTGTTGTTGTGGGGGCCAGAAGCGCAAGGCGACTTCACCCGTTGGTGTCAACTGGGTGGATTATGGCCATTCGTCGCCCTGCACGGAGCCTTCGGCTTAATCGGCTTCATGCTGCGGCAATTTGAAATTGCGCGGTTAGTAGGCATCCGTCCCTACAACGCATTAGCATTTTCCGCCCCCATCGCGGTATTCGTCAGCGTCTTCTTGATGTACCCCTTGGGACAATCTTCTTGGTTCTTCGCACCCAGCTTTGGTGTAGCCGCAATTTTCCGCTTCTTGTTATTCTTGCAAGGGTTCCACAACTGGACACTCAACCCCTTCCACATGATGGGAGTTGCAGGTGTACTCGGTGGAGCGCTGTTGTGTGCGATTCACGGTGCAACCGTAGAAAACACCTTGTTTGAAGACGGTGAAGCCGCCAACACCTTCCGCGCCTTCAACCCCACCCAATCCGAAGAAACTTACTCAATGGTGACAGCAAACCGCTTCTGGTCACAGATTTTCGGGATTGCTTTCTCCAACAAACGCTGGTTGCACTTCTTTATGTTGTTTGTACCAGTCACAGGTTTGTGGATGAGTGCGGTAGGGATTGTCGGTCTAGCACTTAACTTGCGGGCCTATGACTTCGTGTCCCAAGAATTGCGGGCAGCCGAAGACCCAGAATTTGAAACTTTCTATACCAAAAACATTTTGCTGAACGAGGGTATCCGCGCTTGGATGGCTCCTCAAGATCAGCCCCACGAACAATTTGTATTCCCAGAAGAAGTGTTGCCTCGTGGTAACGCTCTCTAAGTTTGATAAATTTCTCATGGGATGATTCATAATTCCCTGATTTTTCGTTCATCCTCCGCTCTTGGGCGGGGGATTTTTTATTTAGAGTATATCTTTCTAAATTTAATGTGTTATATTGATTCAAGGTTAAAGCCCAGAGCAATTGCTCTGCCTTTTTGAAACTAAGACCGCTTAGGCAACAAGGAGGTGATGCCCATGATAGAAAGTAGTAAAAGCATGGGTCATCAGGTTGCAGTTAGCCGGCTGTGCGCCGGGGCTGTTCTCTAAAAGTTAGCCTTAGTTACATTGAGAAACTAAGTTAGCTCAACTAACTAGGCAAAACTGGGAGTTCCTCTCGGCAGTCTGGTTGCAACCTGAAGACCCGCTAGACCGCTCTGACATTAGGTCAACTGATCTAAATCAGAGCGGATAGTTTTTTGTAGGGAATTTTAATTAAAGTTCAGTCTCCATTTCCAATGGCTTATCAAAAGTAAAGCTTGGTTATCTGAAGCTAGTACATTTCGGCGGAAATAAAGCACTCATCATAAATTGCTAAAAAGCCGACTACATAAGATTTGTTATTTCATATTTCAGCATTTTTGTACTAGATATTTAAAATTGTGCTGGCAAAAATATAAATTAGGATTTTGTGGTATGGCACAACTACTGAGTGAAGCAGAAATTCAAGAACGTGCAAATGGTCTGTCGGGCTGGACTGTAGAAGGTAACAAGTTGCAGACCATGCGTAAATTTAAAGATTTTGTTGCCGCAATTGAATTCGTTAATAAATTAGTGCAACCTGCTGAATCAGCCGGACATCATCCAGACATAGAAATTTCTTATAACAAAGTCAAGGTGATGCTCACAACTCATGATGCAGGTGGGTTAACCCAAAAAGACTTTGATCTAGCAACAGTAATTTCTCAAATCGCTTAAAATGCTTTGCCCAGTTAAAACTGGGAGATGGGAATTTGTGTAGGGGTAGTGAAAGGCAAATTATAAATACACTCAACCCTACTCTCCCTTGGGATAGACAGAGATTTTATTGTGACAGTTTAGCAGGCGATCGCACACAGCTTGTCATTGGCTGCTAATGCTTTATAATAATAAGCTATAAAGGTATGTTTTTGTATAAGTTAATTACATCAATTTTTAACACTAAGTTAATCAGATGTTAGCTTTGCAAAAACTAAAATTGTAATAGTGGCACCATGCCTCATTAACGAAATTCAAAAAAATATCGTATTTTTGAGATTAAGTGCTACAAAACAATTATCTATACAAGGTGTGAGGAGAAAAGGAAAAATGTCTAATCTCTTGTGGAAATCACTCGTGGTTAGCCCGGCAGTTTTAGGAGCAACATTACTCGTTTCAGCAACAGCAATTGCAGCTCCTAATGCAAGCACAGAAGTTTCAACAACTGAACAACCAGTTGCAGTAGAAGTTGCTCAGCCAGATATCGTGGCACAAGCTGCTCCTACCAACAACGACAGCAAAGTTTTAGACCAAGTTAACCGTTACAGCAACGAAGGCAAAACCAGCAATTCTCTGTCTCAAGTAACTTCGGTTTCCCAGTTTTCTGATGTACAACCCACCGACTGGGCATTCCAAGCATTACAGTCCTTGGTAGAGCGTTACGGTTGTATTGCTGGTTATCCCAATGGTACTTATCGTGGTAATCGCGCTCTTACCCGTTATGAATTTGCGGCTGGTTTGAACGCTTGTTTGGATCGCGTCAACGAACTAATCGCTACAGCAACAGCTGACTTAGTAACCAAACAAGATTTAGCAACTTTACAGCGGTTACAAGAAGAATTTTCCGCTGAACTAGCAACCCTGCGTGGTCGTGTAGATGCTTTAGAAGCACGGACTGCTGAATTAGAAGCGAATCAATTCTCTACCACCACCAAATTGGTTGGTGAAGCAATTTTCGCTGTTAGCGATGTATTTGGCGATCGCAGTGGTAATAACAATAACACTGTCTTCCAAGACAGAGTACGTCTAGGCTTGCAAACCAGCTTCACTGGTAGAGACGTATTGACCACTCGTTTGACAGCAAGCAACTCAAGTGCTTTTAATTTAACAGACCGCAATAATGCTTCTATCGGTAGCTCAGAAGCTACCCAAACCTTTAATGTAGGCGGTAACGATGCACGTAACAACGGCGTTGAAATAGACCGCTTAACATACGAAGCTCCTCTTGGCCCAGTTCAAGTTTATTTAGCTGCTGCTGGTGGTAAACACAGCCACTACGCTGCTGTTAACAACCCTTACTTCTTTGATAAAACTGACGGTGGTAACGGTGCATTGTCCACCTTCTCCTCCGAAAACCCAATCTACCGCATTGGTGGTGGCGCAGGTATTGCATTCAACATACCTTTTGGCCAAGGTGGCAGCATTATCAAGCCCAGTTCTATTACAGTAGGTTACTTAGCATCTGAAGCTGATAATCCTACTTCTGGTAACGGACTGTTCAACGGTAACTATTCAGCTTTAGGACAATTGAACTTTGGTATCGGCGATCGCGTAGCTGTCGCTGCTACCTACGTTCACAGTTATAATGGCGCAGGTAGTGCGTTATTTGATAATGGAGAAGGTCTGACACTAACTGGTGGAACAACCGGCGCAGGTGTTGTAGGTACTAGTTACGCCAATAATCTGCCAAACGCATCCTCAACTAATTCCTATGGTTTGTCAGCAGCATTCAGACCTAGCGACAAACTATCCATCAGTGGTTTCATTTCTTACAGTGATGTCACAGGCTTTGGTGCAGGTGATGATAGAGAAGTTTGGAGCTATGGTGCTGGTATAGCACTACCTGACTTTGGTAAAAAAGGTAACGTTCTAGGTATTTTTGGAGGCGTTCAACCTTATTCTATTGGTCGAGCCTCAGTCTCAGGTGGTAACAACGATCTGCCATTCCAAGTCGAAGGCTTCTACAAATATCGCGTCTCTGATAACGTTTCCATCACTCCTGGTGTAATCTGGTTGTCTTCTCCTGGCCAGAACGACAATAATGACGACGCGTTCATCGGTACTCTCAGAACAACCTTCACATTCTAAAAAGTTGAAAATCTTGAGATAGCTTTCAAATATATTTCACCCCGCCTGGAGGCGGGGTTTTTTGTTGGCGACTTATCAAGTTTTAGCTTTCTTCACTATCAAAATTAGCCAAGATATCTCGAATTTCATTTACACCAAGATCTTCTTGGTCAGATTTGGCATAAATGGTGAGTAACAAAATACTTGTAGGTGACTCAAGTTGATAAATTAAGCGATATCCAGCACTTTTACCTTAATTAAGTTTCCTTCAGAGTCAATTTTGCCAGTAATTTCGATCGCTTTCATTGCTATCCACCTCATTTGTTGGTGATCCTAACACGGGCAAATCCAAGCAGGGTAAGGGAATCGAAGTGTATTCCAGCTTGTGCTATGGAATAGGCAGCGATCGCAACAATCTTTCCACAATAGTTCTAGCATTGCGTCCTCCTCTGGGAATGAGGCGATGGCAGAGAACGTAAGGCACAAGAAATTTTACATCATCGGGAATTGCATAATCACGGCCAGAAATAAACGCTAACGCTTGAGTAGCTTTCTGTAGAGCTACAGTTCCGCGCGGACTGACACCCAAAGTAATTTCTTCATCTTGTCGCGTTGCTCGTACCAGTTCCAAAATATATTCTTGTAAAGAGGCTTCTACTCTTACCTGAGAACAGAGTTGACGTAATTTTTGTAATTCTGCCAAGCTAATACAAGGCTGCAATTGGTCAACACTCATCCCTTGTTGGAGATTTTGCAACATTTGTAATTCTTCTTGCGCCGAAGGATAACCCAAACTCAAGGACAGCATAAATCTATCCATTTGAGCTTCTGGTAATGGGAAAGTACCTTGATACTCAATCGGGTTCTGGGTAGCAATCACAAAAAATGGCTGGGGAACTGAACGGGAAACACCATCGATTGTTACCTGATTTTCTTCCATTACTTCCAGTAAAGCTGACTGGGTACGGGGTGTAGCGCGGTTAATTTCATCAGCTAAAAGTACGTTGGCAAAAACTGGCCCAGGAAGAAAGGTAAATTCACCAGTTTTTGGGTTCCAAATATTAGTACCAGTAATATCTGTGGGGAGCAAATCTGGAGTGCATTGCAGCCGTAGAAACTTGCCATCCAGGGAACGTGCCAGAGATTTAGCCAGCAGCGTCTTACCAACTCCAGGAACATCTTCTAATAATGCATGACCACCACTTAATAAGGCTACTAATACCAAGCGAATTGCCTCGGTTTTACCGACAATGGTATGAGCTAGATTTTGGGTTAAAGCTTCAATTTGTTCTCTCATGCACCACAGAATGATTGAGAAATTGGCAATTAGGAACTGGAATGGAGAATAACCTATGCCTTATTCCCCACTCCCTGATGTTCAGTATTCCCAATCCACCATTGGAAGTTAGCATTCTCTACTCAAAATGTTTTGAGCAATGGTGCAGTCTTGTTGAATTTGAGTTTTCAGGGCTTCTAAAGACGCAAATTTCTGCTCTGGGCGTAAAAATTCGATTAGCTGTACAGCCAATTGTTTGCCATATAAATCCCCAGACCAATCAAACAGATGTACTTCTACAGATGAATTCGTACCATTGACTGTGGGGCGATTACCGATATTCATTACTCCCAAAATCAATTGTGGAATAGTTGTATCTGCTGTGTCGCTCAAAATGTACGCTTTGATGGCGTAAACACCTTGGCATGGTAAAAATTTATCGCTGGGTATTTGGAGGTTAGCAGTAGGAAAACCAATGGTTCTACCTAGTTGTTGACCTTGAATCACAATACCGAAAAGAGTGTAAGGTCGTCCTAGACATAAATTGGCGTTTTTAACATCGCCACTTTCAAGACATTGGCGAATCAGTGAAGTGCTAATAGGAGGAAGGCTGACAAATCCACTGTCTGAAAGATTATTTGTATGAGTTTGTAATGGAACGATAGTAACAGGAATATTGTGCTTGGCTGCAAGTAATTGCAAATGTTTTGCAGTACCTTGACGCTGTTTGCCAAAACAAAAATCTTGTCCAATACTAATTCGCCGACATTGCAATTGTTGAACGAGAATTTTATCAACAAACTCTTCAGGAGACAAAGCTGATAATTCCTTATCAAAGGGTAATAGTACTAGCTGTTCAACTCCAAGCGATCGCAATTGTTGAACTTTTTCATCCAGTGGTGTCAACCAAGTACGGGGTGTTCCTGTAAAAAATTCCTGTGGATGAGGACGAAAAGTAACAACTGTTGAGTATGTATGTTCTTGTGCTTGGGTTTGTGGAGTGACCGAGTTCTGGGGTAAATTCTCCCCATTTGCCCAATTTCCTATTTCCCCATCTTTGTTCGGTGCTGAATGTAGAATCGGCTGAATTACCCTTTGATGGCCAAGATGTACGCCATCAAATTTGCCCAGCGCAACAGTAGTTGGCGTTAGAAGCGATGCGGTTGAAGAAGCAACCCACACAGAACATCCATTTTGAGACAAATTTAGCACGTAGATTCTGGAATTTGAGGTTTATTTAGCCATTAGTCGCAAGCAACCTGATGGGACACTGATGAGCAGATGACAAACTGTGTGAAGGTGTCAGGGTATGGGGGAGTAAGGGTTGTGAACAACTTAATAGCCCTGAAACGCCCATACCTTTGATTTTTCGTTTTTATGCGTAAATACTATATGTATTATTTGTGACTTTCATGAACACACACCTTTGTCCTCCTGTTTTTACAGTGTCCTCGTGAGGTACACTCTCGCGCTGATAGCTCTTGATCACCAATCTAATCTAAAATCTACAATCGCTTGACAGGTAACTTTCACCCAGACAATTTACTAACAGGAAAAGATTCTGATAACGGGACGGACGTAGGTACATGAAGCACCATTCTTTCCCGTGCCATAATCGCACCAGGAAATTGCTTGGCAGCTTCTTCGCCTACAGCGTCCAAAAAATCATCATTATGGGCAGGATCGTGGTGGAAGATTACCAGCGTCTTGACGTTAGCCGCCTTGGCAATTTTCACCGCTTCTTGCCAGGTGGAATGTCCCCAGCCAATTTTCGGCGATTTTGGCGAATAGTATTCCTCATCAGTATAAGTACAATCGTAGATGAGGATATCAGCATTGCGAGACAGCCAAAGAACATTTTCATCCAGCCTGTCAGGAAAATGTTCCGTATCGGTGATATAAACAGCAGCACCACCACGCCAGTTAACTCGATAGCCTACTGCTTCGCCTGGATGATTGAGCGATGCCGTTTCTATGGTAATGTCATTAATGTGAATTGGTTGCCCTGGTTTGACATCGTAGAAATGCAAATTGGCTTGCATAATCTGCAACGGCACAGGGAAATTCGGGTGAAGCATCTGGTCATTGAGGCGTTGCTCTATAGTTGAACCATCAGGAGCGATCGCACCATAAATATGAAAATTATTTCCTCTGACAAAACCTGGGACAAAAAAGGGAAACCCCTGCATGTGATCCCAGTGGGAATGAGTAAATAACAGATGAGCTTCTAGTGGCATTTGACGCAATAAAGATTGCCCCAACACATGCAGCCCTGTACCACCATCGAAAATTAAGCGTTTACCGCCCGCTTGCATCTCAACGCAAGGGGTATTACCGCCATAGCGGACAGTGTGTGGCCCTGGACTGGGGATGCTGCCACGAACACCCCAAAATTGTACGGTAAATTGGTTCTCTATCCTAGACATGGGTGTTGCTTGCTGGACTGAGCGGGCGATTAAGAACAAAAATGTTACTTATTTGGTTAAGTCTATGTTGTTTTACCACATTTGGTAGAGAATGTTTTGCTTGGTAAAACAGCATACCCTGTTTGGAGCAGATTTTGTAAATGTAGAAGAAAGACCGCAAAAGTGTTACCTTAATTTTTCCCAAATTATATGTATCAGTAATATCAAAGCGCTCCTACTTTATAACCTAAATTTTCCTGTAATGCATTTAACTGGTAGAAAAAAGGCAGAAGGCAGAAGTTAAGAGGCAGGGGGCAACCAGTGAAAACACTCATAATGATTTTTTCAAGTTAGTGGATGAACTCTATTATGTAGTTGCCTTGAGCTTGAGTGTATATAAGATGACTTATTCTAAAGTAATTTTCCAGTGGGATAATTTATCTAGTCCTGTTGCATAAGTGAGATTGTATTGTAACGGCGTAATACTAATATAGTTTTTACGGATTACATGCACGTCAATCGGTACATTTTGGGGTAAATTTAGACCGATTGGCGGTTCTATGTCTTCCAAAACTTCTCCAGTTAACCAGTAGTAAGTTTTGCCACGCGGATCAACACGCTTGTCAAACACATCAACATAGCGCCGGACTCCTTGTCTAGTAAAAGTGACTCCAGCAATTTCTTCCCACTTAACCGCAGGCACATTAACATTCAGCAACATTAAATCTGGCAGGGGTTTGGCTGCTAGTTGCTCAACTAAAATTTTGGCAAACTTAGCAGCAGGTTGAAAGTCTTTGTAGATATGACTAGTAAGGCTAAAAGCAATGCTGGGAATGCCTTCGATTACCCCTTCCATAGCCGCCGAAACTGTGCCGGAATAGAGAATTTCGGTTCCCAAATTAGCACCTTGGTTAATACCAGAAAGAACTAAGTCCGGGGGAGATTCTAATAAAGCCCACAGTGCGAGTTTCACACAATCTGAAGGTGTGCCATCACAAGCCCAAGCTTTGACAGTGGGATGAAAAACTGATTCGACAATTTCTGCGCGAATTGGCTGGTGCAAGGTAAGTCCATGTCCGGTTGCCGATCGCTCTCGATCTGGACAAACTACAGTTACATCATGGCCGGCTTCTGCCAAGCAGTTAGCTAGGGTACGAATACCCAAAGCAAAAATACCGTCATCATTACTAATGAGTAATCTCATAGGTCAAGATTCAATAGTCAAGAGTCCATAGTCAACACTTAAAGGTCACTTGTCAATGTTTGACATCACAAATCCAAAAGAATAAACTCCTCCCAGACGCGATCGCCTCTAAACTGGTAAAAAGAAATCAATATTATTTGATGTTCAGGCTTGTTGCTATTGACCATTGACCATTCATTGACCATTGACTATTTAACTAATGACTAGCAATTTAGAGACTCAACTTTTAGCATTACAGCAGGAAGGAGAAAAAGCGATCGCTGCTGCTGATACCCTAGAACGTCTAGAAGAACTCAGAGTGAATTATCTGGGTAAAAAAGGGCAATTGGGGGCGCTGTTACGCAGCATGGGGCAGATGAGTGCAGAGGAACGTCCTAAAATTGGAGCGATCGCCAATACAGTTAAAGAGTCCCTGCAAACTAGTCTAGACAAGCAACGTGCTGCTTTAGAAGCCGCGCAAATTCAGGCACAGCTAGAAGCAGAAACCCTGGATGTCACTATGCCAGGAATTTTCCGCCCCCAAGGTCGGATTCATCCCCTGAACGGCATTATCGACCGGGCGTTTGATATTTTTGTCGGTATGGGTTACACCGTAGCTCAAGGGCCAGAAATGGAAACCGACTATTACAATTTTGAAGCCCTGAATACACCACCTGACCATCCTGCCCGTGATATGCAGGATACCTTTTACCTGCCAGACGGTAATTTACTGCGGACTCACACCTCCTCAGTCCAAATCCGTTACATGGAAAAAGAAGATCCACCAATTAGGGTTATAGCTCCAGGGCGAGTTTATCGGCGCGATAATGTAGACGCAACTCACTCAGCAGTTTTCCATCAGATAGAACTTTTAGCTATTGATGAGGGACTAACTTTTACAGACCTCAAAGGCACAGTTAAGATGTTTCTGCAAGCCATGTTTGGCGACTTGCCGATTCGTTTCCGTGCTAGTTACTTCCCGTTTACCGAACCTTCAGCTGAAGTAGATTTACAGTGGAACGGTCGTTGGTTGGAAGTGATGGGCTGCGGGATGGTTGATCCAAATGTCCTTAAAGCTGTAGGTTACGATCCAGAAATTTACACTGGGTTTGCTGCTGGTTTTGGTGTAGAACGCTTTGCAATGGTGTTACACCAAATCGATGACATCCGCCGTCTGTACGCCAGCGATTTGCGATTTTTACGGCAGTTTTAAAATAGTCAATAGTCCATAGTCAATAGTCCAAATAAAGTGGCTATTGACTTTTGATTATTTGATCTACAACATTTTAAAAATTAAACTATTTTTTCTAATTTAGCGATTACTCAATTACTACCAATGGAATACGAATCATAAATGCTGGATAATAATTTGAGAAGTGCGCTTCTCAAAGCCTAGCTTTTTTCAACGCAAAGGTACGCTGAGGTGAGCGCAAAGGTGCGCGGATGTTTTATCAACAACAATTATCGCAATGTCCACAACGCCAGTTAGCTGCTTCTTGAGTGAAACCAAAGGCATTTAATAAAAACTGCCAACGGCATTGTTTAGTTGTTAAATATTGCTGCATTTGTTTGACAGCTTGTAATTGTGTTGATGGCTGTTTCTGCACATTTGAATTAATACTGTAATTGAAAGGATCTAGCCAGTTTAGTTGTCCGCTGCTGTGGAGTAAGGCGATCGCTACAGCTGCATCGGGAAACTGGCGCGTTACTGTATTAATATCGCCTTGTTTGGGGAGTTTTTTGACTAATTGTTGTGCTGTTTGTAGTTGCGATCGCATTTTATCAGCAAAAAACTGTTGTCTTTGCTTATCTCCTGAATCTAGCCATCCTGTGGGTTCACTTACCAATGTCAGTGCTTCGGCTGGTTTGCCATCTCGGCCAGCGCGGCCAATTTCTTGCACATATTCAGATAATAAATGTGGCGCGTGATAGTGGATAACCCAACGCACATCAGGCTTGTTTATTCCCATTCCAAAGGCGCAGGTACAAACCACAAAGGGAATTTTGCCGCCTAACCAGCTTGCTTCAACTGCGCGGCGTTCGGCTGCACCTAACCCAGCGTGATAACTGGCTGTAGCGTAACCTATATCGGCTAACCATGCTGCTAAATCTTCACTATCTCGCCGGGTGCGAACATAAATTAAGCCAGCTTGTTGCGATCGCTTTTGAATAAACTGGAGTAGTTGTTGTTTTCTGCTTCGTGGTGTCCAAGCTATCCTGACGCTGGGATGCAGATTAGCACGGTAGGGATTAAGACGAAAAATTTCAGGCTTTTGTAATTGTAAAACTGTTTGAATAATATTTTGAGCTAATGGATCTGCGGTAGCAGTAAAAGCAGCGATACTAATTTTTGTTCCTGGTGGTTTTGATTTGAGTAATGCAGGTCTTACCGCTCCTAATCTGCGGTAAGCTGGACGAAATGTTTCCCCCCATTGCACTAAACAATGTGCCTCATCCAAAATTAAGGCATTAATTTGCAATTGTGGCTGAGATAATCTTTCCCAAACTGGCGGACTTAATAAAGTTTCTGGTGATAAATAAAGTAATCGCAGTGTTTGTCTTTCTAGTGCTTGCAACGTTGTACGGCGTTGAGACGAAGGCAATTCACTATGCAAAAGTGCTGCGCTAAGGCGGCGTTGACGTAGTTCTTCTACTTGGTTTTCCATGAGTGCTACCAAGGGAGAAACTACTAATGTTAATCCTGTTTGTAATAGTGCTGGTAGTTGAAAACAAATCGATTTACCTCCACCTGTCGGCATAATAATCAGTGCATCTTTCTGTGCTAATAAACTGCTGATTATTTCTCCCTGCGGTGAACGAAAATCTTCGTAACCCCAGATTTTTTGGAAGGCTGCACGAACATCCTGCCAAGATGTTGTTACGGGTTGATTCATAATTAGAAATAGTAGATGCGCCCTGGTTTTTACATCTTGAATATGCCCTAATTGTGAATATAACTGCTGTTATTTAGCATCAGCTTCAGTAATTCCATCAATATTTTATGGCGCAAGCATTTAAAGTCTGTTTGAGTTATCCGAAATGTGCTTGGTTAACTGTTGAAATATGCACTAAGAAAAAGCAGTTATTATTTCCCGTTTCTTTCACACTTAGCAAAATTTATTATGATTGAAAAAATTACAGGAGAGCTTATAATACTCGAAGCTTTGGAAAATCTCTATACTGGCTGTCTAACATGTGAAGAAGCTTTAGAACTGATATGTAGTATTTTTAGGGAAAATCTTACCCAGTTTTCAGCTATAGAGAATATACATAATGCAGGTAAAATTGCTAATCTCATTTCTGCAAAGCTTTTTCCATCTCGGATATTGGGCAGAGTTGTATTTCAATGGATTCAGCAAGGACGCTATCAAGAATTTACTGATGATCCTGATTTTGAATATTCCATTTTAAGAGGATGTGCAGTTTTACTTTTGTTTATAATGAAGGAAAAACCTTATCAAACATTGGGTATTTCAGCCGAAAGATTATTTAAATACATTGAAAATATAGGTGCATTCCCAGACGATTTTATTGAATAAATCGCATTCTTACATCAATATTGGATCACAATAATTTCTTGTCTCGCGCAAAGGCGCAAAGCCGCCAAGATTTAAAATTAACTTGTTTATTAGGTATAATTTGATTTATACAAGAGGTTTAATGTTCTCAGATATCGCTGATATTTTCTATGGCAAATATTTCTACTGATAATTCGCCTTGGGCAACTTTTGTTACTGAACCTGTCATAGCAATATTAAAGTCATCGTTGATTTGAATTAAAATTTCTCCACCTGGCATTTGTACTGTAATTGTAGAATCACATAAACCAAGTTTATGGGCAACAGCCGCAGCTGCACTGCTACTACTACCTGAAGCTAAAGTGTAACCAGCACCTCTTTCCCAAATTTCGATTTTGATGGTGTTGCGATTAATAATTTGCATGAATTGAACATTAGTGCGATTTGGGAAGAAGGGATGAGTTTCTAATATTGGGCCATAGTTTTTGGCGATCGCAGAATCAACTTCAGCTAAAGGAATAACACAGTGGGGATTACCAATCGTCGCTGCACAGAAGGTAAAAGTTTTATCGTCAAGATTGATTTGTTCTTGGATTACTTCTCGGCGATCGCCTACTACTGGGATATCATTACTCCAAAAGCTAACTTTCCCCATTTCTATCTGCACTATTTTTCCCGCATCTTTGATAACCGATTGCACTACTCCGCCTAGAGTTTCTATTGAGAATGGTGTTTCGTTAACTAAACCTTCATCCCAAAGGTAGCGAGAAAAAATCCGCAGTCCATTACCGCTTTTTTCGGCTTCACTTCCGTCTGGATTAAAGATGCGTAATCTAAACTGTGCTTTTTCTGATGCTAACGGCCCCAACAAGATACCATCAGAGCCAATACCGAAATTGCGATGGCAAATTATTTTGATTTGTTCAGTGGTTAAGGGAGACAATAAATCTTGGGGATTGATCACTAAATAGTCGTTGCCGAGAGCATGGTATTTGGAGAATTTCATTTCAAATTATCCATTCGATTCCACTGCTTGGGCTAACTGATGCACAAAGGTTTGATGTTCTGTAGAATTTAACCCTGCTTGTAAGACAGTTAACACTTGTTGCATATCACCCGCCAGCAACGCAGAAGCATCTAACCACAGTCCGGGAAAGACTTGGCTTTGAAATATACCTGCTTCATCCGGTTGCAGATTTATATACTCTCCTGCTTCGAGGCGGAACCAATCAAGACGCTGCTCAAACACTTGCCACACAATGTATTCTTTTATGCCATTGCGCCGATAAGCACGTTTTTTGTCACCCAAATCAACTGTGGCACTACTAGCGGCAATTTCTGCAATTAGTTCTGGTGCGCCCTCTACGTAACCATCCTGGCTAAAGTGTGATTGCCCACCTGCTTGTGCATCAATTAATAACACTACGTCGGGTTGGGGTTCATTATCTAAGTCAAGGCGAACAGTTGGGTTATCGCCAAGACGCACTCCTGGAGTCATGGCTTGATAAACTCCTAACCAAGTCATAACTCTAGCATGGGGTTCGGCATGGGGTTCAAAACGCAGAGGTGAAGCCATATAGACAGTTCCTTCAATTAATTCGGCTTTTTTTAATTTGGGCATGGCGTTGTAGCGCTTTTCAAATTCAAAGCGGGTTAGGCGATCGCCGTTTTCTAATGGAGGAACTGTCAAACGTGGAACCGAGGAGCGAGGCATGACTATAGCAGTAAAAGTTTACTTTTATCCTACAACAAGGTAAGGGTGTAGAGGTTTTGCTCACTTACACCCTACACCCCTATACCTTTGCTTAATTCACCTTTTATGCAGTTACTTCTTCTTGCTTTTCTTTGGTTTGCAAGGATGCGTAAAGGCGGTTTAACGCATTAACATATGCTTGCGCGGACGCAACTATGATGTCTGTGTTCGCTGCATGACCAGAAAATACTCTCGATTCATGGCGTAGACGAATCGTAACTTCCCCAATTGCATCAATTCCTGCGGTTACTGACTGCACAGAGAATTCAATTAGCTGGTTGGGTACATTCACTACACGGTTAATTGCTTTATAAACTGCATCTACTGGCCCAGTACCAATTGCTGCATCGGTTAATTCTTCACCGTTTGGGGTGCGGAGGGTGACTGTAGCTGTAGGACGGGCGTTGCTACCGCAGGAAACTTGTACTAATTCTACACGGAACAAATCGGGAGCTTGTTGAATTTCATCATTAACAATTGCTTCCAAGTCCCAATCAGAAATTTCTTTCTTTTTATCAGCAACTTCTTTAAACCTAACGAATGCTTTGTTTAGTTCTGTTTCTGATAGTTCAAAGCCCAATTCTTTCAAGCGAGTGCGGAAAGCGTTTCTGCCAGAATGTTTGCCCAATACGATTTGATTGTCTGTTAAACCAATCAATTGGGCATCCATAATTTCGTAGGTAAGTTTATTTTTTAATACCCCATCTTGATGGATTCCCGATTCATGAGCAAAGGCATTTGCACCGACAATTGCTTTATTTGGTTGTACTAACATTCCTGTCAAACTAGAAACTTGACGGGAAGTTTTATAAATTTGTCGCGTGTCAATATTAGTTAATGGTTCTTCAGAGTCAGATGGTCTGCCTAAGAAGGGATTGAAATATTGACGGCGGACGTGTAATGCCATCACTAATTCTTCTAAAGCAGCATTTCCGGCGCGTTCACCAATACCATTGATGGTGCATTCTAATTGCCGTGCGCCATTTTTTACTGCTTCTAAAAAGTTAGCTACTGCTAACCCTAAATCGTTATGACCGTGAACGGAAATAATGGCTTGATCAATGTTGGGGACATTTTCTTTAATGCCTTTAATTAACGCGCCAAATTCGCTAGGAGTTGTGTAACCAACGGTATCAGGAATATTAACTGTAGTTGCGCCAGCTGCGATCGCTCGTTCTAATACTTGATACAAAAACTCAGGTTCAGAACGTCCCGCATCTTCAGGAGAAAACTCGACATCATCTGTAAAACTTTTAGCATAAGCGACCATTTCTTCCGCGATCGCAATTACTTCTGACCTGGTTTTTTTCAATTTGTATTGCAGGTGAATATCCGATGTAGCAATAAATGTATGAATTCTGCCCTTGGCTGCCCCTTTAATTGCTTCTGCTGCTGTTTTAATATCGTCGTGTCTTGCTCTGGCTAAACTACAAATAATTGGACCATCTTCTGTCCCGACAGTTTGAGCAATTTTGCTGACTGCTTCAAAATCTCCCGGACTTGCAAAAGCAAAACCTGCTTCAATTACATCTACGCCTAAGCGGGCTAGTTGCTTGGCAATTGCCAGCTTTTCATCTATATTTAGCGTTGCGCCCGGACATTGTTCGCCATCTCGGAGTGTAGTATCAAAAATGATAATTCGCTCTGGTTTATTCATCTTTTTGGTTTTTTGTTTAGTTGTAGTTCTTTTATTTTAAATATTTGTAACCTTAGTTGTTTTGCTCTGATTTTTGTAAATAATTATTGCTAAGGTACTTGACCGTCTACTTTTTCTATTTGGTCTCTAATATCATTCAAATCAATATATCTGTCCGTAGCATTACGCAATTCCCTGGCGATCATTCCTTCTGTAGATACTACTGTAATATGTGTATTTTTAGATCTTAATAGTTCAATAGCTCTTTCAAAATCACCATCACCACTAAATAAAACTACCCGGTCATACTGGTCTACAGTATTAAACATATCTACTACAATTTCTATATCTAAATTAGCTTTTTGTGAATAGCGACCGGAGGTATCATCATAATATTCTTTGAGAATTTTCGTTCGGACTGTATATCCTAAACTGATCAGAGCATCTCGGAAACCTCGTTGATCTTGTGGGTCTTTTAAGCCAGTGTACCAGAATGCATTAATTAAAGTTGTTTCGGATTGCTCGTGTTTAAAATATTCTAAAACTCGTCGAGGGTCAAAAAACCAACCATTTTTTTGCTGAGCATAGAACATATTATTTCCGTCTACAAAAATAGACAGACGATTCATAGGGGAACCCATAAAAATTTACACCTAAAATATAGCAATGAATTTAGATTGAACAATAGATTATAGCAACTCTTAAATGATAAATTTGCTAATATCTCGGAACTACTTCTTCATGTATAGCCTTTATCTTACCTCTTTCAAAGCATAAATTTGACGCAATTATAAACCCAAGCTGCTGGGTGTTCGATAGTTTAACCTCTAACACTATATAAATATGTCCTATGATCAAAATCTACCAATAAAGTTGACTGAGTAACAGCATTCTTAGTTATATAACTGTCAATTTTACTCCTAAAGAGGTAAGGCATAGGTCTGAAAGGAGGATATTGTCTGATGCCCATATATCAATACAGTTGAGTTAAGGAAAGTTATCTGAATACGGCAAATGTGGAAAGTAGAGGAAGTAGTGAAGTAAAGGAGAGATTTCAAGTATATTAATCCACATATAGGTTTTACTGTTAACAAAATGGTAGACTTTTTGGCAAATGCGACCTGGATACAAGACGCTGAAGTCTCTTCAAAGAAAGCTTCCTGGATAATAATATTTCTAGGAGGCTCACATTTTGTATAGAGACATGAAAATCTCGCTGCAACCCAATGCAGAGTGGTAATATCCTGACAACGGTAGATTTTGACAGCAGGAGTGGAAACTAAGAAATAAACTCAAAATTTCCTCTTTCCTCCACCTCTATACCCTTACACTCGCAAACAGAGTTTCCACGACATATCGTCAAAAATCTCAGTCTGTCAGATGGAAATCTCTATAGTTTAAGTCTAGAGAAGGAACAATCACGGCTAAAACTCACCGAGCAAATAAGTCAGCCTCTGTCAGGGTTGAGAGCCTTCTAAGTTTATGTTCGTTCAGCAAACTGCTCAGACTCAGAGAAGATAAATTACAAATGTATAAGATTTTCATTTAACTTTTATTTCAATATGTTTCTAGTAGCAAAGGAACTCAATAAATAAAGTTGTACGTAAACCAATTATTAGCACGATATGGCAGAAGAACCTACATCTACCTTCAACAAACAATATGTCTCTACTGCCAATGTAGCTTCAGGCAAACCCACAAAAGTAACTCTGACAGCATCAGCACAGCAATCTAAGCTTGTGGCTCGCTTGAGCCATTTTTTAGCTGCTGCTTCCACAGTGGGAGCGACATTGCTAACTGCTTCTGGTTCGAGCTGGGTTAATTTGATGGAGAGTCAGACAGTTTCTGCGTTTTTTCAGCTGCGAGGAGCAATCGCCCCACCAGCAGATATCGTGATTTTGGCAATCGATGATCAGTCAATCTCAGTTCCCGAACAGTACTATAAATCAGACCCACAACAGTATGCCTACCTAGAACCACTGAAATCGTTTCCGTTCAAACGTGCTGCATACGCACAGATTATTGAAAAGTTAATGCAAGCAGGAGCGAAGTCTGTAGCTTTAGACGTAGTTTTTGACACACCCAGTAGTTATGGTAGTGCGGACGATCGCCAACTGCAAGCTGTATTAAAAAAATATGGCAGTAAAGTTACTTTAGCTGCACTATACGAGAATTTTGAAAGCCATCAAGGTACGTTTACGCAACTGACGCTACCACAAGACATATTTCAAGTAGGTTCAGTTTCAACAGGTTCAGTGAATTTCCCGCTGGAAGCCGACGGTAAAGTTCACAAATTAGCCAGTGAGTTTCCCAAGCTGTTAGCGACTGATGATATGCTCACAGAAAAAGTACCTTCTTTTGATGAAGCAGTTTTAAATGCAGCGCAAATCAAATATCCCCAACCAAAAGGCGATCACATTTATTTTTGGGGGCCATCTGGGACATTTGAGCGGATTCCCTTGTGGTACGTTTTAGATCCACCAAACTGGAATAACTATTTGCAGCAAGGCAGAGTTTTTCAAGACAAAATAGTTCTTATTGGCTCAACAGACAAGTTGAATAATGATTATCATCCTGTAGCCGTTGTTAATCCGCCTGAGAGAATGGCTGGGGTAGAAATTCACGCCAATGCGATCGCTACTTTAATGCAGAATAAAGCGATCGCTCCAGCAATATCTAGTCCTGCTTTGCAAGGATTGTTTGTATTAGTTTTAGTTGGCGGTACAGTCTATTTTGTCAGCAAAACTAAAAACAATATCAAAAGATTTTTGGCAAGTTTTGTCATAACCAGTATTTGGGGAGGAATTAGCTATGTGTGTTTCATACATGGTCAGTTAATTTTTCCAACTGCTATACCAATGATAGCGATCGCTTTCAATGGACTGTCTTACTTGGGAACAGAAATTGCCAGAGAAAAGTTAAGAACGCGCCAAATAGTAACTGTTTTTCAAAAATATAAAACATCTCCAGTTGTTCAAGAAATTATCAGCCAACAAGATGACCTGCAAGAATTACTCAAGCAGCGCGATTTAGCCGTATCAGGTAAAGTACTCGCCGGACGTTACAAAATAGTCAAAGTTCTTGGTTCCGGTGGATTTAGCGAAACTTACATTGCTGAAGATATGCACCGTCCTGGTTATCCACGCTGCGTTGTCAAGCAACTAAAACCAGCCAATACCCAATTCAAGGCTTTAGAGCTTGCTAGACGATTATTTAACTCAGAAGCAGAAACTCTAGAGAAATTGGGAACTCATAACCAAATTCCGCAATTACTGGCTTATTTTGAACAAGAAAATGAGTTTTATTTAGTTCAGGAATATGTAGTTGGTCATTCCTTGATTAAAGAATTACCTTCAGGTCAAGGTTTAAGAGAAACAGCAGTTATTGCAATTATCCGAGAACTCTTACAAATCTTAGTTTTTGTTCATGAAAACGGTGTGATTCACCGAGATATTAAACCCAGCAATATTATCCGTCGCCACGCAGATAACAAGCTGGTATTGATTGACTTTGGTGCTGTAAAAGAAGTCTCCGTACCACAAATAGAAAATTCCGAACAAACCCCGTTCACAATTGGAATTGGGACGAGGGGTTATGCACCTAGCGAACAATGTTTTGGTCGTCCACAATACAGTAGTGATATCTATGCGATCGGTATGATTGGCATTCGAGCTTTAACTGGAATTGCACCCCATGAAATCGATAGAAATGAAAATGAAGAGTGGGAATGGAGAGATAAGGCAGTTGTTAGTGATGCCTTCGCTGAGATATTGAGCAAAATGGTATTGGATGATTTTAAACAGCGATATCAATCAGCATCAGAGGTATTAGCAGTACTTAATGATTTAGCAATTTCTCAAGATACCAACACCTTGCCGCAACATGACTCATCAATGAATACATTATCTTTTGATGATTCAGACGTGCCAACTACACCTTGGCCAGGAAATTCAGCAGAGACTTTATAGTGCTTGAAAGTTAGTGGTCATAGCACTTCTAAGCAGCAATTATATTGTGGAAAAACTTGAACCGATTCAGCCACTTATCCCAATGATCAATTAGCATTGTGCGATTAAATTGAAAAATTTGAGCTTCTCTATCTGGCAAGGCTACGACAATCAGACCGTGATTTATCTTGGATTGAAAGAGGCGATCGCTATAATATCGATTTACTGCACCAGTATAAGCAGCTAACTGTAAAGGCTTATCATAAAGCCTATGAATATTAAGTTTTGGTTCCTCGGCTGTCGTCCATTCAATTGTGTGCGGAATATTTTGGTAACGTGCTACTAAATCAACTTTTCCGGCGTAACATTCAACATAGTTAGGTACAACTTGCTCAACTAATTGAATATCGTCAATTTCTTTTAGCACAGATTGAACACTATCCCAGTAAGGCTGAATAAAACTGTTAATCGATTTGGGTGAGTAGCCTTGCATATATTCTTTAACCAACTTGTGCAAAGCATTTCCTCGACTGCGACTGTTTGCAGCAATTTGATTTGCTTGTGCTTCGCCAACTTTTTTACGCCATTGAGATAGTGCTTTTAGGGATTCTGGTGACTGTGTGGCTTTTAAAATCGTGGTGACAGCAGGAAGAAGAATACCGTTATCACCTTGATAGTAGCATTGTCCATTGATGTAGATGGATTTCATAAGTTGTGACTTGTGAATTACTCCATCAACTAGCTTCGAGTATTAGTGTATAAAATTAAGTAAGAGTAATGTTTTTAAAATGCGTGATTTAAGGTATTAGTTAGGTATTAATTTGCATTTTAGATATTTAGACAGGTAAAACTTTAGAATATGGCTAGGAAATCGCTGCGAGTATCTCCAGAAAATATAGAAAAGGTAAAAAGAGCTTTTCAACGTACTGGGTTGACACAAAACGAATTTGCTAGTGATGTGAATATAAACACTCGTCAACCAATTGGCAAATTCCTCTCAGGTAAGACTGTTGATCATCAACTTTTTAAAGAAATTTGCTTCAAGCTGGATTTAGATTGGCAAGAAGTAGCCGATCTGCATAGAGATAGCAACTTTGAATTTAAGTTGCAAAAACCTGAATCGACAGTATTTTCTGAATCAGAAAAAAGACATAATGTTGACTTACTCATACAGGAAATACGACAAAAAATATACTCTTTAGTTCAAGAACGCTGTGGCACGATGAGAGTTCTTGATATGTGCCAGCCAATTCAATTAGATACAATTTATACAGATGTAAATATTCTAGAAAAGATCACAGGACGTAGACGTTTAAAAATTTCTCAACTATTGGATGGATTTGATTTAGAATCACATGATTTTAATCGATTGGGACTGAGTAAAAAAATTGAAGAGCGTGTTTCTGGACTAATAGCGGTTGAGCGTTATTCTAAATTGATGATTTTAGGTAAACCAGGAGCAGGAAAAACCACTTTTTTAAAGTATTTAGCTATTCAGTCTATTTATGGTCAATATCATACTGATCGAGTACCCATTTTTGTAACTCTCAAGGAATTTGCTGAAACTCAAGAACAGCAAGATTTAATTTCTTTTATAAATTATTTGTTCAATAATTACAATGTAGATATTGAACAATTAAAAAATGTATTAGAGTCTGGTAAAGCATTCATTCTTCTTGATGGGTTAGATGAAGTTATAGAAGAGGATAGCCATCGAGTTTTAAAGCAAATTCAGGATTTATTTAAACAATATAATAAGAACATTTTTGTGATAACCTGCCGTATTGCAGCCAAAGAATATACTCTAGAAAATTTTACCGAAGTTGAATTAGCTGACTTTGATGATGAACAAATCAAAATTTTCGTAGAAAAGTGGTTTCATAATAAGAATCAAGATTTTACAAAAATTTTTATTGAACAGCTAAAACACAATAAAGCTATTAAAGAACTCGCTACTAACCCTTTACTGCTTACAATGCTGTGTTTGGAATTTGAAGATTCAGGTGATTTTCCTGATGACCGTTCAGAATTATATAAAAGAGCTACACATACTCTTTTAAGGAAATGGGATTCTACACGTATGATTCGGCGCGATAATGTTTACAAAAAGCTGACTGTTCAGCGAAAAGAAGACTTACTTAGTCAAATTGCTATGACTACTTTTGAACGCAGAGATTACTTTTTTAAACAGAGAGATATTGAGAGATATATTGCTGATTATATTAGGAATTTACCTGACGCTCAACCTGATCCAGAAGCACTACAAATAGATAGTGAGCAAGTTATGAAATCTATTGAAGCGCAGCATGGGCTTTTAGTAGAAAGAGCAAGAGGAATTTACTCTTTTTCCCATTTGACATTTCATGAGTATTTCACAGCTAGGAAAATAGTAGCTAGTTGTAATCCATATTCACTAAATGATGAGATTTTAAAAAAATTAGTTACTCACATAAATGATTATAGATGGTTAGAGGTCTTATTAATGACCATAGAAATGGTACCCGATGCAAATTGTTTATTCCTTTTAGCTAAAAGATATGTTGATAATATTTTAGCCAATGATGAAAAATTCCAGACTTTTTTATATTCAATCAATAAGCTCAGTCTTTCTGTGGATGTTCCCTATAAATCAGCAGCTATTCGTGCATTCTACTTTACCCAAACAATTCCTTCACTCGGCATTAGTGCTGACTTCACTTTGGCTTGTGACATAGATAATTCATTAGATAAGGATATTGATAATTATTTTAATTATCTTGTTGAACAAATTGTCAAATATTTTAGGATTGAGATAGAACCAGATTTTTCCAGTTTAAGAGTGCGTCTTGCACTTCTTCGCAATCCAGTGTTTATGGTTAATATTGTTAATGATTCAGATATTGGTTGTAATATCAATATTCTTTTTGATAATGCCATTAACTATAAATTGAAAGAAGAATTACATAAACTTAAAAATCAATTACCTAAGATGAGTGATATCAATAGCTACGAAGATATCTTTACTCAATGGGTTCAAAACACAGGAAAAACTTGGCTTCAAAAGTTCAAAGGATTAATAAAATATTATTATATGTCATATAAAAACTGGCAATTTAGTAAAGAACAAAAAGAACTATTAAGTCAATATTATGGTGCAAATATGGCGTTAATAGATTGCTTGAAAAGTAATTGTTACCTAAATACTGAAGTGCGATCGCATATTGAAGATACCCTATTATTACCCATCGCTGAAATTGAGAAAAGAAAACTTAGCGAATAAGTACATATTCATAATTGGAGCAAAATACTCATTAACCAACTGCGAAATCAGTAAACTGACGCATATAAGGTGAGTGAAAACCTAAAACAATATCTTGCTTTGGCACACCCATTTCTACTAAATCAGCAGCAATATCATCTTCTGTACCATTCCATTGAAGCCAAATTTTTTCATTTTTAATATCTAAATGTATGACAGGGCCATAAACGCGCCTGCCTTTATCCCAACCAACATAGATAAGCTGATAATGGTCGTGTATGGTATCAAAGATAGTTTGCAATTCTAAATCATCATTTTTATGATTTGATGTTCGACGTTTGGCATAGTCTGTTAATACACGTTGAACATATTCTCGATATTTTTCTAGCTTTGCCATTTGACAATCTCCCCTTTAGTTGGCTCGAAGATGAGTAGATTGATTTGACTACGATGAATTACTGACTGGATAAATCTTGTAGTAAAAAATTCTTCATAAGTTATGGACGGAACTGCTAAATATAAAATACGCTCAGGCTCATATTCTTCTAAAGCATAGCGATAGTTAATAAATTGTCCTATTGCTAAATGGAAATCTGACAAAGTAGAAGGACTTAAAAAACTTTTAACTTCAACAGCAATTTTTTGACTGTCTCTATTGGCTATAATCAATTTTTCCGCAGCTATGTCAATAAACATATTAGTAAGCCGTTCAACTGGAATAGTTAACGGCTCATCTGTAATTCTCCAGCCATCTTTTTGAAGAGCTATTTTAACTGCATCGTGAAATCTATCTTTGGCTGACATCCCACGCTACTTGTAGCTTTTATGGGTATTTTAGCAAATACCTATAATGATAATATTCAATTCCACAAAAACGATAAAGGCGGGTGCGGGGGTCGAACCCGCTAGTCCCCGGAGATGGTGGAGACATTATCCGATAACCCTACATTCTTCGTCCCCGAAAGGCAAGTTGCGAATAAGGGATAACCCGCCATGAAGTGTGAAGTGTGAAATTTCAGACTACCCTTCGGGAAGCAACCCAAAGGGTGTCTACACACTTCAGCCTTTAGACTTTTTACAATTCGCCTGTTGCTAACAGTTGGATGATGCGAGGTGTTCCAGGGTCAAATCCTGCTAAATCCCAAGATAGTGGATCTTTGGGATCTACCAAAGTAATGCGGTATGGTGTCAGGGTGACGTATACAGCCTTGACATCTGGATTCACTTTTTTACGGTACTCTTTTAAGGCTTGGCTAGGATGCTTGTAACCAGCCCAGCTTTCTGAGTCAGTCCAAAAGCAGACTAAATCAGCTTTGCACTTATTTTGAATCATCCAGTCGTAAGCTACGGACGCATCTGTACCACCGAAGTTTTGATTGCTGGCTTTACGCACCGCCGAACTAAAACTGTCTTTGGCGGTAATATTTAACTCTCGGAACTCGGTAGCAAAACCGCGAATCATGTAGTTTTTCTCGGCTTTGGCTGTGACGAGTGCCATTGTGGTGGCAATTTCACAGCAACTTAGTCCCATGTCTGCAACTAAGCTACCCATCGAACTGGAAACGTCCACAGCGTGCATGAAAATTTTGCCTGTGGGTTCTACGACATCAAAAGACAATTCAACGGCTTTTTCTAAGATGTCTACGATGCGAGGAACTGGGTTCCAAGTTTTCTTACTGCGTCCAAGTCTTCCTCCAGACTCGTAAGTTTTGAGTGCTTTCAAAGCATCAATTGGGTGAATGCGACCTTTACGCAGATGTTCTTTGTTGTTGAGAACTCCTTCGACGCGCAGCAAGTTGGCACTTTCATCAGCACGTAATACACCCAGTTCTGTGAGTGAACCGAGGTTTCGTAACATTGCACCGATGGGCATTTCTTGAAATAGCAACTGCCAAGCTTGTTTATCCATATTACCCACAGGGGCAGCCATTTCGTGGGTTAAGCGTCCTTGCAAAATAGCTTCGTGGGTTTGTCCTGGGTTGCACTTCAGCCATTCATACCACCAAATCTGCGCCAAAGCTTGCGAGGGTATTTCTGTTGGTAATTCTGACCAACCTCTGACAACCCATTCAAATAATTGACGATGATTTTCTGTAGGCGGTTTGACGTGGAATAAACGCAAAGCATCGCGGTGGGTGAAGCCTTGGCGTTGTTGATATTTCAAGAGTTGATAAGCTAAACCTTTGACATCTTCCCGTGATAGCCAGGTTTTACCTGCTTCTCGCACAACTTTACCAAAGCCTCGCAGAGATTTGGTGTAGTTCAGCCATTCGTAAAAGTGACTACCTGTGCGAACAACTTGAGGGAAGATTTCACCAAAAGCCTTTTTTGCTTCTGGTTGTTCACTCATTGAGAGCAACACTAAAGCGAAGATAGGTGCGCTGTTATTGATAGCGCGTCCATCGCTGGCATAGAGAATTTCTTCCGCGACACGGCTAGGATTTTCGGCAACAGCTTGGTTAACAACTGCTACAAAATCTTCAGTTAATTCTTGTTTCCCAGCATAGTAGATACTTTGGGCTGTCCCAACTAACAGACAGCGCCGCAGCATCTTCCATAAGCCAGCATCAAACATCCAGCCACCGGAACGTCCTTGAATCATCTCGGTTTCCCGTCCGGGGATAGGCTGAGTTTGTGGCGTGCTGGTTTTATTTCTGGTGAAGAAGTTGTAGTTCATGGTTTCATCTCCCAGCCCTTGCGGGCAAAAATGAAAGGTGGCAGGGCAGGACTCGAACCTGCGACATCCCGCGTGGAAGGCGATAACCCTCATTCTTCGGCCTTTGCAGGCAAGGGGTGAATAAGGATGTTTAGGCGCTCTACCGACTGAGCTACCTGCCACATGAAGAATTTTGGATTTTAGATTTTAGATTAAATCTAAAATTAGGTTTTGGCTGGTGGAACAGGATTTGAACCTGCAACCTATGAATTAACAATAACCCTCGATTCTTCGGCCTTTTCAGACAAGTTTGTGAAATAAGGATGTTCATTGCTCTACCAAATTGAGCTACCCACCAGATGATATTGTTTGTTTTGGGTGGCGGAGCAGGATTTTTACCTGCACCTCCAGAAGTTTTTCTCAAGGATGTTTTAAGTTATTTGCGATAACCCTCGATATGTCGGCCTTTACAGGCAAGGTGGGCGCTCTGGGATTTGAGCTATCCGCTACGGTTTTGGGCTAACTCCTTTGGGAAAATCAGCTTGTAGCATTAATGTAGTATGTGTGATTTTGAATGTCAATAGGTTGAGGTTGGAGAAGATAAGTTTTTTAAACGCAAAGGGGCGCGGAGGTTTACTCTGTGGTGCAATATTTCTTAATGTTTATGTAAAATTTTTGTCTCGGCTGAGGGTGTTTTCGTCTGACAAAAATTTTTTGCCTGTTTTTGCCGGAAATCTCGCTTTGTTGAGTTTTAAATGATTCAGATTGACGATCGCACTGCGGTATTTTTCTGTGATTTTGCCAAACGATACAAAAACACGTCCCAATTTTTGCCAATATAATATATTATTTCCCAAAAAATTCGCTTGGCAAAAATCGGCATGAGTGAAAAAACAATGGAAAGTGGCGGGAAGGGTTTTCTCGTTCTACTTTTGCCAATCTCGTTTTTAATAATTTTCCTGGTTTCTACCTGGAGATTTTTGCTGGCGCTAGTTGTTTTGATTATTGGTTTCAATATCTGGCAGCAATATCAATGGCAACAATGGTGTCAGCGAGTTAACCCGGTTTTCCATCAGTTAGTTCGGGAAAACCAGGGAAAACTTACACCAATGGACTTGGCAATTCGGGGTGGTTTTCCTGGCCCAACGGCAAAACGCTACCTGGATGGCAAAGCTTCAGAGTTTGGTGCAAGTATTGTCAATCCTGGTACTGGTAGTGAAGTTTATTACTTTATTACAGCCAGTATTCTAGGTAATATTCTTGACAGTAGCGAGCCTGTCAAAACACTGTCTGCTCAACCTGTAACTACGGCTGCGCGATCACTTTTAGCACCGCCAGCACCTGAGCCAGTAGTAGCAGAATCAGAACCAGAAGTTGAATTAGCGCCGCCAGCAACTCGTGATGAAGTTAAACCAAATTTAGCAAAACAGTTAGTTTTTGGCTCTCTGATTCAATCTGAATTGGCAAAACGGTTGAATGTTTATTCCAGCACTGTATATAAACGGCGCAATGATCCAGACTTTCCGGAATGGAGTCGCAGCCGCGACCCCGACGGTATAGCTTGGACTTTCTCGGAAACAACTAAGGAGTTCTTTCCTGTAGAAGATTCATGAAGTGTGAAGTGTGAAGTATGAAGGATGAAATGTAAATTTTATTCTTTGGCCTAGCCTGTCGTAAGTCACTATGCATAGTAATGCAAAGCATTACAATCTATGCTTTTCAAACTTCATACTTGAGCCTTCATACTTTGAAACCAACCGCTTCGGTGATGGAATTTAATTTGTTTTGCTCTAACTTGGATAGCAAACCAGTTAGGATTCGACGCACCATCATTGGGCCTTCATAAATCCAGCCCGTATAGACCTGAATTAGGCTGGCTCCCGCAGTAATTTTTTCCCAAGCATCTTCTGCGGAAAATATGCCACCTACCCCAATAATGGGAATTTGCCCTTGGGTTTGCTGCCAAATAAACTTAATAATTTCTGTGGAGCGATCGCACAATGGCGCACCACTAATTCCGCCAGCTTCTTCTTGTGGTGGTTTACCAGTTTGGTCAATTACTTTGGTTTTCAGTCCATCACGGCGGATTGTGGTGTTCGTGGCAATAATTCCTGCTAGTTGGTAGGTTTTAGCCAGTCCAATAATGTCGGCGATCGCTTCCCATTCCAAATCTGGTGCTATCTTGACAAATATCGGTTTATGTGTTTTGTTTTCTTGTTGTAGTACGTCCAAGATAGAACTGAGCATGGCGGCATCTTGGAGCGATCGCAAGCCTGGAGTATTGGGCGAAGATACATTCACGACAAAGTAATCACCCAACTCTTTGAGTAAGCGGAAACTGTTGAGATAATCTTCGGCGGCGGCTTCTAAAGGTGTAACTTTTGATTTGCCCAAATTTATGCCGATGGGTATGGTATGAGTAAATTCCTTTTGTGCTGCTAACCTAGAAGCCATTGCTGCTGCACCACTATTATTAAAACCCATGCGGTTAAGAACAGCTTGATCTAAGGGCAAGCGAAATAATCGGGGTTGGGGATTGCCTGGTTGGGAGTGAAAAGTCACAGTTCCCAACTCGGCGAAGCCGAAACCAAAGTTCGACCAAATTTTTGCGCCTACCCCATCTTTATCAAAGCCAGCTGCCAAACCAAGAGGGTTAGGGAAATTTAGCCCAAACAAATTTTGTTCCAGACGGCGATCGCATAGACACAAAGACCGCTGTAAGCTTTGATTAACCAAGTCAGCAGAAACATTATTTGTCTGTGATAACCAGTTAAGACTGCGAATAGCCTGCTTATGTAACCACTCTGCATCTGTTTTCAGAACGTTGAACAGTAGTGGACGAAGTGCAACTTGATAAATATCCATGTGAATAAGGGAATGGGAAGTAGGGAGTTTGGAATAGAGAATTACGAAATGATATAACTTTAATCTTGCCTAGCCGCATATAACTTATACCAATTTCAAAAGTGATTGCGACAGATGAAATGGTTCCAATCCAAAATCTAAAATTTAAAATCCAAAATGGTATTAGGCTGCTTTTCTGGGCATCTTATATATAAAAAGCGATGTTAACCAATAATCAAATGGGGCAGCCACAAAAACCGATAGCCGCCGAACAACCAATCATTGCTTTGGGACGTGTCCTCCAAACTATCAGAGAAGAGGATAATGTTGATGTTCTGATTGATACTACTATTTCTTATATTAAAGAGCAGTTTGACTACAATCTGGTTTGGATTGCTTTATATGACCGTCTAAAACATACATTAATTGGTAAGGGCGGCATTGCACCTGATGGTGACACAAAATTTTTACGCAAACAAGTTGCACTTAGCCCTGGCGACCTTTTAGAACAAGTAGTGATTGAACAGCGCCCCTTGGGTGTTGCAGATTTGCGGCTAGAACCTCGCGCCGCAGAATGGCAAGAAATTGGTAAAAAATTTAGTATTCAGGGAACGATTGTTTTACCTATTCGCTATAGAGACCGATTTTTAGGTTTGTTATTATTTGGCTCGGAACGTTGGGGTTACTTGTTACCGGGAGAGGCAAAAGCTCGTTTGTTGATGGTGTTAGGTGAACTAGGGGCTGTACTTTATCAACAAGAATTAAATTTGCAGCAACAGCAAACTAAGCATCTGGATGAGCCGTTATTAAATTTACTAGAAAATTTACGTACTCTCAATAATTTAGACCAAAAGCTGAAAGCAGTTGTACAGACAACACATCAATTTGTCTCTCCTAGCCGGACAAATATTTACTGGTTTGAGCGACAAGGACGTTATTTTTGGTGTCGGATGAGCAATCAGCTGGCTAATATCGGTCGGCAAAACAACCAACAGCAAATAGCTGCGGGGATGACAGTACAGGATTTAAGCGACTTTTATTATGCTTTATCAGTCAATCAAATTGTCTTGATTGGTGATGAGCGCAGTTCCTTGAAAAGTCATTTTACTGCCAAGGTATTGCAACGCTTACAGGCGCGATCGCTGTTAGCAGCACCTATCATCTGGCAAAAGGAACTATTAGGTTTTCTGGCGGTGGAAGCTAATGAACCGCGCATCTGGACGCAAGCAGACAAAAATTTTGTTCAAAGTGCGGCGGGGTTAATTTCTTTAGTTGCGCCTACCGAAACGATGGAAACTACTATCAAGCAAATTCAAGATGATGCCCAATTATCCAGCCAAGTTGCCCAAGCGATTTATAACGATGAAGACCTACACGCAACTTTAAGTAACTGTGCAACTAAAGTTTTAACGCGTGTTGCAGCTACTCGGTTTTTACTATTACAGTACAATCCTGATCTGCATAGTTATCAAATTATTTTTCAAAGCCAACCCCAAAATCGCCGACCTTTAACATTTACCTTCAATGCTCTTAAAGATATGGATGAGCAGATGTTGAAGTCGGCAAAAACTGCCGTCGAGGTGCAGAACGTCGAAGAAGATTTACGGTTTTTTAACTGGCGACCTTTGTTATTAGAACATGGAATGCGATCGCTGTTGGTTTGTAACTGTACTCAAGGTCATATAGCAAACGCACTTTTAGTAATTGCTCACGAAACTAATCGTAGTTGGGCAAACCTAGAAAAAAAATTGTTATGGGCTGTTAGTCAACAAATTGGCGTAATTGTGCGACAGTGGCAATTACAAACTGAGAACGAACAACAGCAGCAAATTCTGCATAGTATTCAGCAATGCTTACGCATCCTCGAAAAAACCCAAAATAGCACAACTGATTCCGGGACAAAACATCTAGAACGCACAGCACTAACACAAATTGCCACTGTGCTTAATTCTCCTTTGACAGTGCTGTTATCGTGGTTCCCAGGAGACAATTTTGCAGAAATTATTCCAGGAGTAATTCACGATCATCGGTTTGGGGTTGTGGCAGATCAACCAATTCCAATCCAGACTGAGGTTTTAATTCAGTGGGCATTATCCAAAGATGATTATGTGTGTGTGTATGCAGATGATTTACCACCAGAAACCAGAAAATGGTTAAATGGTCAAGGCATTGGGCAAGTTTTAGCGATCGCACTTCGCACCAATGCTGATTATGCACCCACAGGCATACTATTAGTTGCAGATCGTCGAGAACGACATTGGACAAAACAAAGCCTTGATGCTACAGAAACACTTGTAACTCAATTAGCTTGGTCGCGTCGTCAACAGCAAATCACCAAACTTCTAGAGTCCACAAACCAAGAATTACAACAACTCAATTGGTACAAACATCGTCGCTTAGAAGAAATTCAAAGAACAGCAACACAATTATTAAGTCAGATACATGATTTGGGTATTCCTGCCAATGAATTAACGCAGACACGCTATAAACTATTACTGCGGCAATTAGACCATACCACAGCTGCCATGACCTCCCTAGTGAAACTTGAGCAATGGCAACTGCATCAAAGTTCTGAAACCATGCCTATCGCCACTTTACTGAAGCGATCGCTCGAACGAGTTGATAATTTACTTAAGCAACGCAAACTTTGGGCAGGTGTGCATGGTTTAGGACAATCAGCTACAGATGCAGATTCCAATAACAGTGGAATATTCCTCAAAGGATTGCAACCTTCGAGTTATCCGTCATCCTTAGCGATCGCTGGCGATATCGTCAAATTTGAACTAGTGCTGTATGAAATATTGGTTGTAGCCTGTAACCGTTCTCAAAGTGGCGGCAGAATAGACATCTGGTGTCGCCGCTTAGAAGAAGGGTTGTTGGAACTATCAATTACAGATAATGGCATTATTGAACCGCACTTACTAGCAGCACTGCAACATCAAACACCGAAAGATGTACTAGCAGTTTCCCAACTTAAACAACCACCAGCTTTACATCTGCTAATTTGCCAACAGCTAATGCAACAATTGGGAGGAGAGTTACATTTTTATCAGTTACCAGATAATCGGGTTGTTAGTCGCTTGCTGTTACCTTTAGCTAATCAAAATGGCTGACGATGATTCGCACTCTGGGCGTAGTTTTGCGTAAATTAAGTTAAAAGCTAAAAATATCAATTGCGAATAATAGCAAGGAAATGACTCCAAAAGTTAAAAGTAAAATTTCTGACCATTTATTTATTACGAAGCCAGGAGAAAAAGGCACAGGTTTAGGACTGGCGATCGCTTGGCAAATTGTGGCAGAAACTCACGGTAGAAAATTGAATTGTAACTCTTTTTTAAGTTAAGGTACTGGATTTATTATTAAAATTCCGGTGTAAATTTTTTCTCATATTTATGAACAACTTGATATATCTGGGAATACTAAATCCAGACATTTGAAGGATTTAGCAATATGATCAGCACTCTGGTGAATATTCCTGGATATCGCATCACTGAAGAACTTTACAATGGTTCCAGAACGTTGGTATATCGAGGATATCGAGAGACTGATTCCTTACCGATAGTAATTAAACTCCTCAAAAATCCTTATCCCAGTTTTAGCGAACTATTATCGTTTAGTAATCAGTACACCATTGCGAAAAATCTCAACTCACCATTGATTGTCCAAACTTATAGCCTTGAACCGTATCTCAATGGATATGCGTTGGTAATGGAAGACTTTGGAGGAATTTCTCTGAAGGAATGGACAATGAAAAATAGTCAGTGGGGAGTAGGGGTAAAAGTAGAATTTTTGATAGATTTTTTACAAATAGCGATCGCATTATGCGACGCAATCAATCTTCTCTACCACGAACGTATTATTCATAAAGATATTAAACCCACCAATATATTAATTAATCCCGAAACTAAACAAATTAAATTAATTGACTTTAGCATTGCATCTTTGTTACCGCGAGAAACCCAAACTCTAGTTAATCCCAAAGTGTTAGAAGGGACACTTGCTTACATTTCTCCCGAACAAACAGGGAGAATGAATCGCGCCATAGACTATCGCACAGACTTCTATTCACTTGGTATTACTTTTTACGATCTACTGACAGGAGTTTTACCCTTTCAAGTTAATGAACCTATAGAGTTAGTGCATTCTCATCTTGCCAAAACAGCACCATTAATACATGAAATTCATCCAGAAATTCCTGAAGTAATTTCAAATATTGTCATGAAATTGATGGCAAAAAATGCTGAAGATAGATATCAGAGTGCTGTAGGATTGAAGTTAGATTTAGAGCATTGTTTACATCAGCTAAAAGATACTGGGAAGATTGAGAATTTTGAAATTGCCCAGAGGGATGTGTGCGATCGCTTTATCATCCCTGATAAACTTTATGGAAGAGAAACCGAAGTAGCAACTCTACTGCAAGCATTTGAGCCCGTCAGCCTTGGTGCAACAGAAATGATGTTGGTAGCAGGTTTTTCCGGGATTGGTAAAACTGCCGTTGTCAACGAAGTTTATAAACCCATTGTGCGGCAACATGGCTATTTTATCAAAGGCAAATTTGACCAATTTCAACGTAATATTCCCTTCAGTGCTTTCATAAAAGCATTCCGAGATTTAATGTGTCAATTGTTGACAGAAAGTGATGCACAAATTCAGCACTGGAAAAATCAAATATTAAAAGCTGTTGGAGAAAATGGCCAGGTTGTTATTGAAGTCCTCCCCGAATTAGAAAAAATTATCGGGGAACAACCCCCAGCCGTAGAATTATCAGGAACGGCTGCGCAAAATCGCTTTAATTTATTGTTTCAAAAATTTACTCAAATTTTTACCAAAGCAGAACATCCTTTAGTAATATTTTTAGATGATTTGCAATGGGCAGATTCAGCATCCTTAAAATTAATCCAGTTATTAATAACCGATACAAGTCATCTTTTATTAATAGGTGCATACCGTGATAACGAAGTCAATCCAGCACATCCACTGATGTTGACTTTGAGTGAACTACAAAAAAAACAAGCAACGATTAATACAATTATTTTAAGACCATTGAGTCAATTACAAATAAATAAATTAGTTGCAGATACGCTGAAATGCTCCGAAAATTTGGCATGGAATCTTTCGGTATTGATTTATCAGAAAACCCAAGGAAATCCCTTTTTTGCAACTCAGTTTCTCAAAGCATTGTATCAAGATGGATTAATTGAATTTATCCCCCCTGAGCAAGGGAAAGCTATGGGTGGGTGGCAATGTGACATTGCAAAAGTGACGACTCTTGCTGTTACAGATGACGTTGTGGCTTTTATGATTTTTCAGTTGCAAAAACTACCGCTATCAACCCAACAGGTTTTGCAGTTAGCCGCTTGTATTGGGAATCAATTTGATTTAGCGACTTTGGCAATTGTTTCGGAACAATCACAAATTGAAACAGCCGCTGCTTTGTGGAAAGCATTACAAGAAAGTTTAGTTTTACCAATTAGTGATGTTTATAAGTTTTATCAACAAAAGTCATTACCTAATCATCATTTATCATTTGTAGATGAATTAGAACAAATAACTAATAACCAAGAAAAAATCACAGTTACATACAAATTTATCCACGATCGCGTACAGCAAGCCGCCTATTCTCTGATTCCCGATGACCAGAAAACAGCAATCCATCTGCAAATTGGGCAAATGCTCCTCAATAGTACTTCAGAGATAGAACAGGAAGAAAAACTATTTGATATTGTCAATCACTTAAACATCGGATCGGCATTAATTACTCAGCCAGCAGAACAAGAGCAAATCGCGCGGTTAAACTTACTAGCGGCTAAAAAAGCTAAAGTTGCAACCGCATATCAAGCGGCTGTGAGATATGCAGCCCAAGGAATCACCCTCCTCAACAGCGATTGCTGGCAAAGTCAATATGAATTGGCACTGGAACTACATGAATTAGCAGCAGAAAATGCCTTTTTGTCCAGAGATTTTGCTCACATCGACAACTGGATGGAAACAGTATTGCATCAGACAAAGACACTTCCTGAGCGAGTAAAAATCTATGAAATTAAGATTCAAGCTTACATATCGCAGCACCAGTTGTTAGATGCGATCGCTTTGGGAAAACAAGTACTAAGTCAACTTGGCCTTCAGTTTCCCGATGAACCAACTCAGCAAGATATCCAACAGGAATTTCAGTATACTGCTGACCAGTTTAACAGTAGAGCGATCGCCCAGTTGTTGAATTTACCTCCAATGACAGCAACCGCAAGCTTGGCCACGCTCAGAATTGTTGCTTGTATTGCGGCGGTCGTTTACATTACAACTCCTACTTTATACCCGTTATTGATTCTGTCCCAAGTAAATGCCTCAATTCAACACGGCAATGCACCATTATCTGCGTTCTTTTATGCCAGCTATGGTCTATTGTTAAATGGCGTATTAGAAGATATGGAATCAGCCAATCGTGCTGGCACATTAGCCTTAGGAGTATTAGAAAAATTCAACGCCAAGGAAGTTGAATCTAGAACCCGCTTGCTTGTCGGAGCGCTCATTTTGCCTGGAACTACTCACCTGCGAGCATCACTGCCAATTTTACGGGAAGCTCATCAAATTGGATTAGATACCGGCGATTTCGAGTTTGGCGGTTACAGCGGATTTCATACTTGTCACTATTCCTACTTCAGCGCTCAGGAACTGGGGACTCTAGAGCCAGAAATTCAAGCATATAGCAACGTGCTGGGCAATCTCAAGCAAGCGATGATGTTTAACTATTGCCAAATGTTCCGACAAGTAGTTTTAAATCTTTTGGGTAAAGTTAAACATCCTGGTGTGTTGGTAGGAGATATTGGCGACGAAGAGCAATTTCTCTCTCAGTTACTGGCAAACAATGACCAGATGGGGCTTCAGTTCTTCTATCTGCATAAATTGATTTTGGCCTACCTGTTCGGCGCTCCAGCTCAAAATTTATTAGAAATTGCCGCTGATGGTAGACAGTATTTAGGAGCCGCCGCTGGCTTTATTACAGTACCCATATTTTATTTCTATGATTCTCTGGCAGTTTTAGCAGTAGCCAGCGATCGCCTGTCACAGGTAACGGAAAATCAAGCAAAACTACACAAGTGCGCAACCCACGCACCAATGAACTATTTACACAAGTGGCATTTGGTAGAAGCAGAACGATGCCGAGTATTAGGAAACAAGATAGAGGCAATTGATCACTATGATCGCGCCATCTCGTTGGCTCATACCAACGAATACATCCAAGAAGAAGCTCTGGCTAACGAACTGGCGGCTAAGTTTTACCTTGACTGGGATAAACAACGCATTGCCCAAGAATACATGACAAACGCCTACTATGCCTATGCTCGTTGGGGTGCGAAAGCCAAAGTCGCTGACTTAGAAACTCGTTATGCCCAATTACTTGCTCCCATATTACAGCAAACCCGTTCTGCTCTCTCAACTAATGAAACTATCGTCGCATTAGGCAGTATTACATCCACCAGTTCCACCACTTCTAGCAGCGGTGTCTCAGATACCCTAGATTTAAAAGCGATTCTCAAAGCTTCTCAAACTATTTCCGGTGAAATCGAACTGGAAAAATTGCTTTCATCGCTGCTTTCTATCGCCATCGAAAATGCTGGAGCCGATAAATGCGTGTTAATGCTGTTGCGAGACCATCACCTGCTGATCCAAGGAGCGATGACTGTAGGGACACAGCCAGTTGTGTTGCAGCGCCTTGTGGTTGAGGACAGCCAAGACATTCCCTTAAAGCTGATTTACAAAGTCAAGCACAGCAAGCAGACAGTTGTCTTGCTAGATGCGATCGCAGATCCGACCTTAGCCAATGACTCGTATATTGTTCGTCAACAGCCCAAAAGTATTTTGTGCAGCCCGATTTTGCATCAAGGGAAGTTGATGGGCATTTTATATCTAGAAAATAATTTAGCAACAGGAGCATTCACGAGCGATCGCGTCGAACTTCTGAATTTACTTTGCACTCAAGCTGCTATTTCTCTAGAAAATGCCCAACTTTATGAGCGTTCTCAGGAATATGCTCAGCAACTAGAGCAATCATTTGCTGAATTGAGTGCGAGTAACTCTCGGTTTGAGAAACTTGTAGATAATGTGCCTGGAGTTGTTTATCAATACCAGATAGCTGCTGATGGTGCAATGTCTCTGGCTTACATCAGTGCAGAATGTTATGAACTCTACGAAATTACGCCAGAGCAAGCGATCGCTAATGTGCAGTTAATCTTTGAGCGAATACATCCAGATGATGTTGCCAGCTACCAAGATTCTATTGCAGATTCAATTCAAACAATGACTCCTTGGCAATGGTCAGGTCGAATTTTCACACTATCTGGAATTCCTAAATGGATTTATGGAGAAGCTCGAATAGAAAAAAAAGCTGATGGTACTTTGGTATGGGATGGATTGTTGTTGGATATTAGCGAACAGCAAGCTGCACTTCGTGAACGTCAAGTTGCTGAACTTGCTTTGCAACAAAAATCCCTTGACTTACAGCAAGCACTGCAAGACTTACAACAAGCTCAATTACAAATGATCCAAAGTGAGAAAATGTCTGCGTTAGGTAACTTAGTTGCTGGTGTGGCTCACGAAATGAATAATCCTTTGGGCTTTATTGTTGCCAGTCTCAAACAAGCTAAACCTACATTCGCTGATATTGTTGAACACTTAAAGCTTTATCAAGAAACTTTGCCCAATCAGAGCGAAGAAATTCGTGATCATGCCGAAGAAATTGACTTGGAATATAGCTTAGAAGACTTTCCTAAAATGCTTGATTCCATGACTATTGCATGTGACAGGCTGAAAAATATCAGTACCAGTTTACGTACTTTTTCTCGTGCCGATCAAGATTACAAAGTTCCATTTAATCTTCATCAAGGTCTTGATAGCACAATTTTAATTCTCAAACATCGCCTGAAAGCTAACGAACAACGTCCAGCAATTTCTGTTGTTACCAACTACGGCAATTTACCTCAAGTTGAATGTTTCCCAGGGCAATTAAATCAAGTATTTATGAACATTTTGGCTAATGCTATTGACGCTTTAGAAGAATCGAATCACAGTCGCAGCTTTGAAGAAATCAACGCTAAACAAAACCTAATTACCATTACCACTTCAGTAGAAAATAATCTCGTTAAAATTGCTATATCTGATAATGGTAAGGGGATGACTGAAGAAGTCAAACAGAAAATATTCGACCATTTATTTACGACAAAATCTGTTGGTAAAGGTACAGGTTTAGGACTGGCGATCGCGCGACAAATTGTTGTTGAACGCCATAGCGGAACTATTGAAGTCACATCAGTTTTAGGACAGGGAACAGAATTTTTAATCACATTACCTGTAAAATTTTAGCTTTCATAAGTCAAAAATAACAATCTAGATTGCTATATTGGAATATCAATTTGTCAATATTCCGAATCTTGAATTTTATCTAGGATAAACACAAGTGTAGTTACAGCAAATACATAAAACTGATAAAGGATGACTTTACCTAGTTAGTTTCAAAGGTGAAAATTTCTGACATTCATTTAGGCTCAAGCAATGGCTAAAACTACTAATATTCTTCCGGTACAATTAAAAAGGCGATCGCTCCTGCTACTCATTATCGTAATTACCTTATCTATCGTCATTGGAATCACAGCAATCACTAGTTATAAAATCTTAAGACTAATGCTCTTAGAAAGCCTGAAACAACAAGCACTATTAAAAACAGAGCAAGGTCGGAATGATATTGATAAATGGTTGGCAATTCGGAAGACAGAAATCAAAACTTTGGCCAATTCTTCAGCGGTAAAAACAATAAATTGGGATGTTGCTCAACCTTATTTGCAAGCTGAATTGCAGCGTTTACAAACGTTTTTGTTAATTGCACTAGCTCAACCTGATGGTAATTTAACTAATACTGAAGCTAGTCGTATCAATGTCAAAGATCGGGAATTTTTTCAACGCAGTATGGCTGGTGAAACCATCGCCGCTGATCCAATTACTGGACGAACAACACAACAACTACAAATTCAGATTAGTTCCCCTATTCCGGCTGCTACAGGTACAACTCCCGCTGGTGTATTAATGGGGGGAATTCCAATTGACAAAGTTGTGCAGGTAATTAGTAATTTGCATCAAGGACAAAATAGCTATGCTTTTGCTCTCAATTCTCAAGGTGTCCCCATCGCTCATCCAGATATTAATCTGATTGGTACACCGGAAAAACCAGGTCGTAGTTTTTTGAAATCCTCTAATGCTCAGTTAGCAGCCATTACAAAAAAGATGGTATCTCAGCAATCAGGTATTGAATTTCTGGAACTAGATGGTAAGTGGAATTATATTGCTTATACCCCACTGACAGAAGCGAATTGGTCTTTGGCGCTAGTTTTGCCAAAAGATAATATTGAATCACCTTTGCAGGCGCTAAATTTGTTGGCGATTGTCTTAGGAGGTTTGCTAATAGTGGCGTTGATTGGAGCAGCAAGACAAGTAAAAATGTATGAAGAAATTTGCGATCGCGCTCTTAGTTCTAGTCAGCAAGCACAGCAACTTAGTGCAACATTAAAAGAACTACAACGTACCCAGGCTAGACTTTTACAAACCGAAAAAATGTCTAGCTTAGGACAACTAGTAGCTGGAATAGCTCACGAAATTAATAATCCTGTTAACTTTATTCATGGCAACTTGACTCATGTCAGCGAATACAGTGAAGGTATCCTCAATTTGCTAGAGCTATATCAACAAACATATCCCAATCCAACACCCCAAATTAGCTATCAAATTGAAGAACTAGATATTGAGTTTCTAGCTAAAGATTTGCCTCATCTCATAGATTCTATGAAACAGGGAACTACTCGCATCCGTGAGATTGTCTTGTCTCTCCGCAATTTTGCACGTCTTGATGAAGCAGAAATAAAATTTGTAGATATTCATGAAGGTTTAGATAATACACTCATGATTTTGAATAGTCGCTTGCAAGCCATACCCAGTCAACCAAAAATTGATATCATTAAAGAATACGGTAACTTACCATTAGTGGGATGCTATGCAGGACAAATAAATCAAGTATTTATGAATATTTTAAACAATGCTATTGATGCTCTGAATGAGGCAGAGCAATCTGCACCGACAATTACACTTCGGACATTTATTAAAGATAACGAATCAATTAATATCTCAATTGCTGACAATGGAATTGGGATTATAGAAGAAAATCGACGACGAATTTTTGACCCTTTTTTTACTACAAAACCTGTAGGTAAAGGAACAGGATTGGGATTAGCGATCGCTTATCAAATAATTGTAGAACAACATACAGGTATGATTGAAGTAAATTCTAGTTCAGGTCAGGGAACTGAATTTTCAATTATACTTCCTGTCAAAGCGAATATTTAGTATTAACAGCCAAAAGTAAAATTATGGTCAAACAATTTTGGATTTTAGATTTAATCCAAAATTTAAAATTCGGAGGGTCAAGGAATAATAGCATCAGTTGCAATAATTCTGACTTCTGAATTCTGATTCAAGAGAACTCTTGTGTAAATTTTTGCGCAGATTTATAAAAAACTTAACATAACTGGGAAAACTAAATCTGTAAATCGTCAGGATTTAGCAGTATGGTTAGCACAAGAGTTAGTATTCCCGGATATCACATAACTGAAGAACTCTACAACGGTTCCAGAACCCAGGTTTATCGGGGGTATCGAGAAACTGACTCATTACCTGTAGTCATCAAACTGTTAAAAAACCCTTACCCCAGTTTTACTGAACTGATACAGTTTCGTAACCAGTACACCATAGCCAAAAACCTCAACTCACCCTTAATTATCCAAACCTATAGCCTAGAACCTTATCAAAATGGCTATGCGCTGGTGATGGAAGACTTTGGGGGAATTTCCCTCAAGGAATGGGGAGTAAATAATAGAAAGTGGGGAATGGGAGGAACCTTACAATCTCTACAGGAATTTTTAGAAATAGCGATCGCTCTCTGCAACGCCTTAGAAATACTTTACCGCGATCGGATTATTCATAAAGATATCAAACCCAGCAATATTTTAATTAACCCAGAAACAAAACAAGTTAAATTAATTGACTTTAGTATTGCATCTTTACTGCCACGAGAAACCCAAACTCTCATCAGCCCCAATGTCTTAGAAGGGACGCTTGCTTATCTTTCTCCAGAACAAACAGGAAGGATGAATCGGGGTATTGACTACCGGACTGACTTTTATTCTTTAGGTGTGACTTTTTACGAATTACTCACAGGAGAATTACCTTTTCAATCAAATGATCCGATGGAGTTGGTGCATTGTCATATTGCGAAAATTCCTCCAGAATTAGGGAACAGGGAACAGATTCCGCAAGTTATTTCAGATATCGTCATGAAATTGATGGCGAAGAATGCGGAAGATAGATATCAAAGTGCCTTGGGCTTGAAATATGATTTAGCAAAATGTTTAACTCAAATTCAGGAAATTGGTGAAATTCAGCATTTTAAAATTGCTGAAAGAGATGTGTGCGATCGCTTCATCATTCCCGATAAACTTTATGGACGAACAGCAGAAGTAGACACTCTCCTACAAGCATTTGCCAGAGTTAGTTTAGGTGCCACAGAAATGATGCTGATATCAGGCTTTTCTGGTATTGGTAAAACTGCTGTGATTAACGAAGTTCACAAGCCTATTGTTAAACAACATGGTTATTTTATTAAAGGCAAATTTGACCAATTTAATCGGAATATGCCTTTTTCAGCATTTGTCCAAGCCTTCCGCGATTTAATGGGACAGTTATTAACAGAAAGTGATGTTCAAATCCAGCAGTGGAAAACTAAGATATTAGATGCTGTGGGTGACAATGGGCAAGTAATGATTGAGGTAATTCCTGAATTAGCAGGCATTATTGGTAAACAACCAGTAGTACCAGAACTATCAGGAACAGCCGCACAAACTAGATTTAATTTAATATTTCAAAAATTCACAAAAGTCTTTGCTAGTGCCTCTCATCCATTAGTAATATTTTTAGATGATTTGCAATGGGCAGATGCAGCATCATTAAAATTAATGCAGTTATTAATGGCTGATACAAGCTATCTGTTGTTAATCGGTGCCTATCGGGATAACGAAGTCACACCGATACATCCATTGATGTTAACTTTGGGTGAAATTGAAAAAACACCAGCAACTATTAATAAAATTAATTTGTTACCGCTGAGTCAAGTGCAAATAAATCTGTTAGTTGCAGACACACTGAAATGTACAGAAGATTTGGCATTTCCTCTTTCTATATTAATATTCCAGAAAACTCAGGGTAACCCATTTTTCGCTACACAGTTTCTCAAGGCATTACACCAAGATAAATTAATTCAATTTACCCCCCCAACCCCCCCTTACCAAGGAGGGGGGTGGGAATGTGACATGACGCAAGTGACTCAGCAAGCAGTTACAGATGATGTTGTAGCTTTTATGGCATTTCAATTACAAAGACTGCCATCATCAACTCAAAATATATTACAGTTAGCAGCTTGTATTGGTAATCAATTTGATTTGGCAACTTTAGCTATTGTTTCGGAAGCATCAGAAATCGAAACAGCCGCTGATTTATGGAAAGCATTACAGGAAGGGTTAGTTTTACCAATTACTGATATTTATAAGTTTTACCAAGGAGATACTAACGATAAATTAGTCAGTAAAAATGAGAATCATCAACAATCAGCTAAATACAAATTTTTACACGATCGCGTCCAACAAGCTGCTTATTCTTTAATTCCCGATCGCCAAAAACAAAATACTCATTACCACATCGGAAAACTACTTTTACAAAAGATTTCATCCGCAGCTAGAGTTGACCGCATTTTTGAAATAGTCAATCAATTAAATCATGGAACTTGTTTAATTACCCAACAAACAGAACGAGACGAACTCGCTCAACTTAACCTCATCGCTTGTCGCAAAGCTAAAGCTGCCACTGCCTATCAAACGGCTTGTGAATATGTCACAGTAGGATTATCTTTGTTGGATGAACAAGCTTGGCAACAGCAGTATGAAATGACTCTTGCCCTACACGAATTAGCGGCTGAAGTGGCAATGCTATGCGGCGATTTTGAGGCGATGGAACAGTTCATTCATATTGTTATTCAACAAGCACACTCCTTACCCGAACAAGTCAATGTTTACCGCCTGAAAATTCAATCTCATGTCTCCCGCAGTCAATTTTTTGAAGCGATCGCGATCGCCCAAACCATCCTGCAACAGCTTGGCGTTACCTTTCCCGAAACACCTACACCCACAGATATTCAACAAGAATTTCAAGCCCTCGCCCAATTAATTGCAGACAAAGAAATTGAAGATTTAGTTCACCTACCTGTGATGACAGATGAGGTAAAACTGGCAATTGTCCAAATTGCCACTAGCATTATCTCAGCCGTGCATATTATTAGCTCTCCCTTACTGCCATTGCTGGTTGCGTTGTCAGTTAAACTCTCCATTCAACATGGCAACACATCAGTTTCAGCTTTTAACTATGCAATGTATGGCATCATTTTGTGCAATATGCTCAAAGATGTAAACACAGCAGTCAAGTTTGGTCAGTTAGCACTCCAGGTTGTCTACAAACTAGATGCTAAAGATATTAAATCTGAAGTGTTAGCTGCGTTGACAGCATTTATCCAGCACCGCAACTCCCATATCAAAGAAACACTATCACTCGCGCACGAGGGTTATATAACTGGACTAGAAGTAGGAAACATCGAGTTCGCTGGCAATAATGCCATTAATTTTTGTCTTAATTCTTTTTGGTGCTTTCAACCTTTGGCTACCTTAGAGCAAGAAACTCGCACTTACAGCCATAATTTAGAGCAATTGCACCATGTAACAGCAGCTAATCGCTGTCGCATCATTTGGCAATCTACATTAAATTTGTTGGGTTTTGTAGAACAGCCCTGGATTTTGTCGGGTGAAGCTCTCGAAGAAACAGAATTTCTCTCACAGTTGCTATCTGCCAATGATTTGTGTGGAGTCTATTGTTTTTATATGTATAAGCTGGCGCTGTGCTTCTGGTTTGGTGAAGTTGAGCAAGCAATAAATTATGCAATTGAAGCTAGACGCTATTTAATTGCTGGTGTTGGATTTGTCAATGAACTTGCTTTTTATTTTTACGATTCTCTGAGCGTTTTAGCACAGTTGAGTCAACCGTTAGATGAAACATCAGAAGCATTTCAACGTCTGGCTGAAAACCAAACACAACTACAGCATTGGGCGCAGTATGCTCCCATGAATCACCAGCACAAAGTTGATTTGCTAGAAGCAGAAAAACATCGCGTATTCGGAAAGTACTATGAAGCAGGAGATTGGTACGATCGCGCCATCTCTTTTGCTAAAGCTAACGGTTACATCCAAGAAGAAGCTTTAGCTAACGAACTAGCAGCTAAATTTTACCTTGACTGGGGTAAAGAGAAAGTTGCAGCAGGTTATATGCAAGAAGCCTATTACTGTTATGCCCGTTGGGGTGCTAAAGCTAAAATTAACGACTTGGAAAACCGCTATCCCCAACTGCTGCAATTAATTCTGCAACAGCAAAAAATTAATCTCAACCCCCTAGAAACTATTGCTGTTCATCGGATTCCTTCATCCACTCGCACTGCTACTACCGACAGCACTGGTTATTCTGAAATTCTGGATTTTACCTCTGTTCTCAAAGCGGCTCAAGCAATTTCCAGTTCTCTGAAATTAGATGAACTCATGACCAGTTTGCTCCAAATTATCTTGGAAAACTCTGGCGCGAAAAAAGCTGTTTTGCTACTTCCTCAAGAAAATACTTGGCAAATTCAAGCAATTGCTTCGATTGAGCATGGGAAATTACACACTATTCTTCAGCCACAATTACTAGACACTTGCCACGATATTCCCATAAAAATTAGCCATTACGTTATAAATACCCAACAAACAGTTGTTATAGATAATTGCAAAACAGATATACCTGGGGTAATTGGGGAATATATGCTCCTGCATCAACCCCAGAGTGTACTTTGTACCCCGATAATTAATCAAGGGCATTTGGTAGGTATACTCTACCTAGAAAATAAGTTAACTTCTGGGGTATTTACTAGCGATCGCCTTGGGGTTTTAAATTTCCTCTGCACACAAGCCGCAATTGCTTTGGAAAATGCTCAACTATATCATCATCTCCAAGAGCGAGAAAAGTTTCTCAGTAGTATTTACGAAGGTGTTGGCTGCTCTATTTTTGTGGCTGATGTCCGAGATGATGGCAGGTTTAAGTACACAGGCTGGAGCAAATCTTGCGAACTTGCAACTGGTATACCTGCTTCGGACGTTTTGGGTAAAACTCCGCAGGAATTGCTAGGTGCTGATCAAGGTACGACACCATATCAAAAATATCTGCATTGTTGCCAAACTGGAACACCCTTCACCTATGAAGAATGTGTAAATTTGAATGGACTAGAAACTTGGTGGTTAACTACACTCAGTCCATTAAAAGACGATACGGGTAAAGTTTATCGTATAGTCGGAACAACTATTAATATTAGCGATCGCCGACAAGCTGAGAACGCAGTTACAGAAAAATCTCAAGCCCTCGCCGCAGCTTTAGAAGATTTACAAAATGCACAATTACAAATGGTGCAAAGTGAAAAAATGTCTGCATTGGGTAATTTAGTTGCAGGTGTCGCCCATGAAATGAATAATCCTTTGGGCTTTATTGCTGCCAGCCTGAAACAAACTCAACCGACAATTGCTGATATTGTTGAACACTTAAAACTTTATCAAGAAAGTTTACCTCATCCTAGTGAGGAAATTAAAGACCATGCGGTCGAAATCGACTTGGAATATACCTTAGAAGACTTACCCAAAGTCATCGATGCGATGATTATTGCTTGCGATCGCCTGAAAAATATCAGCACTAGTCTGCGCACTTTCTCCCGTGCAGATAAAGATTATAAAGTGCCATTTAATATCCATGAAGGTATCAATAGCACTATTTTAATTCTCAAGCATCGCCTCAAAGCTAATGAACAACGTCCAGCAATCGAAGTAATCACGCAGTATGGGGATTTACCTTTAATTGAATGCTTTCCTGGACAATTAAATCAAGTATTTATGAATATCCTTTCTAATGCTATTGATGCTTTAGATGAATTCACTTTTGGACAAAGTTATGAAGAAAATCAAGCAATTCCAAGTCGAATCAACATTCAAACATCTGTGCAGAATAAATATGTTGAAGTCAAAATTGCTGATAATGGAATTGGCATGAATGAATCAGTCAAGCAAAAAATATTTGACAATTTATTTACTACAAAAGCTGTAGGCAAAGGTACAGGTTTAGGACTGGCGATCGCCCGTCAAATTATCGTAGAAAAACATGGCGGTTCGATCCAATGCAACTCTTCTCCAGGGCAAGGTACAGAATTTGTCATCTTAATTCCCATTCGACAATAAATAAGAGGAAAATTCATGAACAACGCAGCCCTCGAACAGCAAATTGCTTTGCTAAGTCAACAAAACGCTGAATTACAGCAACAGTTAGCACAATACAGTGCCACAATCACCCAACTAAAACAGGAACTAAGAGAATCTCAAGAACTCTTACAAAGCACTTATCAAGCAGAACTAGATATCAAAGCTTCGCAAGCAGAATTACTGGCATTGTTCAACGCCATACAAGATGTAATTATCATCCTAGATGCAGAAGGACGATACTTGAAAATTGCCCCTAGTAGTGCGCCTTCACTGTACCAACCACCAGCAGAACTATTAGGCAAAACTATGCACGAAGTTTTACCTTCTGTTTTTGCTGACTCTTTTCTCAACTGTATTCAGCAGGTACTAACCACCAGAAAAACCGTGAAATTAGAATACAACTTGCCCATTGGTGAGCAAGAAATTTGGTTTGAGGCGGCTATTGCACCCATGAGTGGGAACACTGTTGTTTGTGTAGCCAGAGATATTAGCGATCGCAAAGCAGCTGAGACAGCCTTAAGTCAACAAGAAGCCCAATATCGCAGTATTTTCGAGACGGTGAGTGATGGCATTAGTGTTGTTGATTTAGATACGGGTAAGATTGTCGCTGCTAATCCGGCTTTTTGTCAGATGCATGGCTATTCTCAAGCAGAATTTTCCGACTTAAGTCCTACAGACTTTATTCATCCTAATTCTTTTGGGCAATTTGCAGAATTTATCAACACCATCAAGATGGGAGGTGAATTTTATACTCAGGCTGTAGACATCCGCAAAGATGGTACTTCTTTTGATATAGAAGTCACAGGAAAACTCTTAAACTATAATGGCAAACCTCATGCACTTTCGGTAGTGCGCGATATTAGCGAGCGTAAACAAGCAGAACAAGAGCAAAGCAGACTACTAGCAATTTTAGAAGCAACCACAGATATAGTTGGTATGGCTGATGCAGCCGGAATTAATTGCTATCTCAACCAAGCAGGTCAAAATATTTTAGGCTTTTCACCAGCCGATGCCAACAATTTTCATATCAGTGAGGTTTTGGCACCTTCAATGTTGGATAAATTTCAGACTGAGAGGCTACCTATTGTCATTCAGAAGGGTATTTGGTCTGGAGAATCGATATTTCGTAGTCGTGATGGATCAGAAATTCCGGTTTCCCAGGTGATTATTGCTCATAAAAATGAACAAGGCGAAGTCGAGTTTTTATCAACTATCGCCCGTGATATTCGCGATCGCCAACAAATTGAAGCTCAACTTAGACAACAGTCAGAAAATTTAGCCCAAACTCTAGAAGAACTGCAACGCACCCAAGCACAAATGATTCAAGCTGAAAAAATGTCCAGTCTGGGTCAATTGGTGGCTGGAGTTGCCCATGAAATTAACAATCCTGTGAATTTTATTCACGGTAATCTCAGCCATCTTGAGGAACATACTCAAGATTTATTACGGTTAATTCACTTGTATCAACCGATTAACCAGCCTGAATTTCAGGCTTTATCTGAGGAAATTGACTTAGATTACATTCAGCAAGATTTACCCAAAATCTTGAGTTCTATGAAAGTCGGAACTCAACGCATCCGTCAAATTGTGTTATCACTGCGTACCTTCTCACGCATGGATGAAGCTGAATTTAAAGCAGTAGATATTCACGAAGGCATAGATAGTACTTTAATGATTTTGCAATATCGTCTCAAAGAAAAGCCAAAATTTCCAGAAATCCATGTGGTTAAAGACTACGGCAGCTTACCTTTAGTCGAATGCTACGCTGGACAACTCAATCAGGTGTTTATGAATATTTTGGCAAATGCCATTGATGCTTTAGAAATGGGAGTGGGGAGTTGGGAATTGGGAATGGATCAAGAACAACTGCCTACGATTACGATTCGTACCTGGGTAATTGATTCTCATTGGGTAAAAATTGCGATCGCCGACAATGGTATCGGAATGCCAGAACAAATTCAAAAACAAATTTTCAATCCCTTCTTTACCACCAAACCTGTGGGTAAAGGCACAGGTATGGGAATGTCGATTAGCTATCAAATTATTACTGAAAAACATGCTGGCAAATTGGAGTGTTACTCCCAACCAGGAAAAGGAACAGAGTTTGTGATTACAATTCCCATTCAGCAGTAAATATTGTCAATAACTTTGCTTGAACTATTTAGAACAAATGGCAATGTATCTCTAGGGACTGTTGCACTTTTTAATTGACTTGTTATTTTGTATCAAATGCAACTACATTATCGGGCGATTAGTTGATAAATAAGTCTCACAGTAGATGGAATTGATATTTATGAGCTAAAGTCTCCCCCCTGTGGAGCAAACTGGTTATAATTATTTTCCGTCTATCTCAGAAATCAAAATTATATCCTCACAGTATTTATATGGAGCGCTATCGTTCTAAATCTGACCTACCTACAAAAATCTGCCCTGTATGTCAACGTCCCTTCGCTTGGCGGAAGAAGTGGCAAGATTGCTGGGATGAGGTGAAATACTGCTCAGAACGTTGCCGCCGTCGCCGTTCTGAGGCGAAAACAGAGTAAGGGGTGAAGTATGAAGTGTGAAGTATGAAGTGTGAATTGTAAAATCAACTTTAACTCAGACGCAAATAGCGCAAAAAATTATAGATGCAGGTACAGGTGGTGCAACCAAAATTAATTATTCATGGAGGGGCTGGTAGTTCTCTCCACGGCAAAGGAGGATTAGAGACGGTACGTCGATCGCTCCAAGCAGTCATAGAAGAAGTTTATGCTTTGTTATTATCAGGGGCAAACGCTTCCACCGCAGTGCTGCGGGGTTGCCAATTATTGGAAGATGACCCCCGCTTTAATGCTGGTACTGGTTCGGTGCTGCAATCTGACGGTCAAATCCGGATGAGTGCTTCTTTGATGGATGGGATGTTAGGGCGTTTTAGTGGTGTAATTAATGTCTCGCGGGTAAAAAATCCCATTGAGTTAGCATATTTCTTACAAACTTCGCCTGATCGAGTGTTGTCAGATTACGGTTCCGCTGAATTAGCACGAGAGTTACAAGTACCAAGCTACAATGCTTTAACTGAATTACGCTTGCAAGAATGGATTCAGGAACGTCAAGATAATTTTAAAAGGACAATGGCTGGGGTGGTAGCCGAGCCAGAGTTACTAGAAACCAGCAATGCCGGACGTGGGACAATTGGTGTAGTTGCATTAGATGCTCATGGTGGAATAGCAGCAGGTACATCCACAGGCGGCAAAGGTTTTGAGCGGATTGGTCGGGTAAGTGATTCGGCAATGCCGGCTGGGAATTATGCCACTGGTCATGCGGCTGTTAGCTGTACTGGGATTGGCGAAGACATTATCGATGAGTGTTTAGCACCAAGAATTGTGGTGCGCGTTACTGATGGGATGACTCTCAAAGATGCAATGCAACGCTCCTTTGCCGAAGCCCACGAACACAAAAGAGATTTAGGGGCGATCGCATTAGATGCCAGTGGGGCGATCGCTTGGGGTAAAACTAGCCAAGTCTTACTTGCCGCCTACCACGACGGCGAAAAAATTGGCGACACCCTAGAAATGCCCGTTGGTACACAAATCGGCTGTATTCAAGTCTGAAGTGTGAAGTGTGAAGTGTGAAAATAAATTTCATACTTCATACTTCAGCCTTCATACTTTCTTCCGCCACCCTTGTTTGACGACCTGACGGCTACGAGCAATGACTAAACTATCGTTGGGGACATCTTCGGTGACTGTGGAACCCGCTGCAACATAGACATCATCACCCAAGGTAACTGGTGCTACTAATACGCTATTAGAACCTGTTTTGGTGCGATCGCCAATTCTTGTCCTGTGTTTTTTTACACCGTCATAATTAGCTGTAATTGTGCCTGCACCAATATTCACTTGAGTACCCGCAGTTGTATCTCCCAAATAAGATAGATGCGCTACGTTAGTTTTTTCGCCTAACTGTGTATTTTTTAACTCTACAAAGTTGCCTATGCGGCAATTAGTACCTACTTGGACATGACCGCGCAAATGAGAGTATGGGCCAATCCGAGTTCCTGCTTGCACAATACTGTCTGTGACAACAGAATATTGCACTGTAACGTTTTCACCCAACTGACTATTTTCAATCAAACTTCCCGGCCCGATGCGGCTACCAGTTTTAATTGTGGTCTTTCCGCGCAGGTGAGTTTGGGGTTCAATAATGACATCTGGTTGTAGTTCTACATTGTCGTCAATTGTAATGCTATTAGGGTCAACGAGTGTCACACCTGCAACCATCCATTTTTCTTTGATGCGCTGTTGTAAAATCTCGTAGGCTGTGGCTAATTGTAGGCGATCGTTAATTCCTAAAATTTCTTGATAATCTGCTACATCTACAGCCATGACTTGCCCAACTTGAGTAACAGCATCGGTGAGGTAGTATTCTTTTTGGGCGTTGTTGGCTTCTAAATGCGGTAAAACTTTGGCTAAGTTCGGCCAGCGAAAGCAGTAAACCCCAGCGTTAATCCGTTGGTTTTGTCGTTGAGCAGGAGTACAATCTTTGTCTTCCACCATTTGTTGGACGATATTTTCACCATCACAGAAAACTCGCCCATAGCCTTTGGGGTCTGGTAACTGTGCAGTTAGGATGGTAGCAGCGTTGTGATTTTGTTGGTGAGTGAGCAATAGCTGTTTCAGGGTTTCGGTGCGTAACAGTGGGACATCACCGTTGAGGACTAATAAATCTCCCGTGTAGTCTTCAAGATAAGGCAGTAATTGCTGGATAGCGTGACCTGTTCCTAGTTGAACGGTCTGTTCTACAAACTCCAAGCTGGAGTTTGACTGCAAAGCGGCTTTCACTTCTTGGGCTTGATACCCGACAATCACCATGCGTCGTGAAGGTGAAAGCGGTTCTACACTTTCTAAAACTTTCTCTACTAGCGATCGCCCCCCTAAAGAATGTAAAACTTTAGGTAAGCTTGATTTCATCCTTGTGCCGCGTCCCGCCGCTAGAATTGCTACAACTACCATAATCAGAAATATAAAGTATGTTCGCCCTTGGCTTTGCCAAAGGTAGTATAAAGTATAAAGTATAAAATTCCGCCTCTAGCCTAGCGCGAGGCAAGCCTGGACTCTATTCTGCAAAAACAACTTTGCCAACCTACAATATTTCAGCCTTCATACTTGCAGCGAGTTAGAATTAAGCTCATAAGCGCGAACAAAATTAGTAAACTGCTGCATTAGTTCAGGGTTACGCCAACCTGCTTCGGTTTCTTCCTGCATTATAGATAAAGCTTCCTCTGAGGTAAAAGCTCTTTTATAAGGTCTTTCACTAGTCAAAGCATCATAAATATCAATAAATTGGAAAACTTGCGCCAGAAAAGGAATTTCATTGCCTTTGAGTCCATCTGGATAGCCTGAACCATTCCAGCGCTCGTGGTGATGGCGAATAATGGGAATGACACCCCGCATACTGCGTAAAGGTTGGCAAATTTTTTCCCCGATTAAAACATGCTGCTGCATAATCTGCCAATCTTCTAAGGTGAGTTGTCCATTCTTGAGTAGAACTGCATCGGGAATGCCAACTTTACCGATATCGTGAAGATAACCTCCCCACATCAAATCTCGCAGCTGAGAGCGAGAAAGATTGAGATATTCACCAAATGCTTGTCCTAGCTTGACTAACCGTTCGCAGTGATCTCCTGTATTAGGATCACGGCTTTCAATCGCTCTAGCAATGGAAAACAGGACTTGTTCTGCGTGGTCTAAATCTTCGTTTAAGCGCTTTTGCCGTACTAAGGACTTCACCCGCGCTGCTAGTTCTACACGGTCAAAAGGTTTGGTGAGAAAATCATCTGCGCCAACTTCAATTCCCCGAATGCGCGATCGCCTGTCGTTTAATGCTGTAATAAAAATTACTGGGATTAATCTAGTGTGTTCGTCTTGCTTGAGTAATTGGCATACTTCAAATCCATCCATGCCTGGCATCATCACATCCAGCAAAATTAGATCGGGCTGTTTTTGCGTTACCAACACCACAGCAGTAGCACCACTGTCTGCTTCAATCACTTCGTAACCTTCCATTGCCAACAAGGCCGCAGCTGTCATTCGACTAGCTGCATGGTCGTCAACTACTAAAATTTTTGGTGCTTCAGCATCAAAGATGCAATTCACTTTGGAGCCTTTGGCTTGTAAACTTTTAGATAATAATGAATTGTACCCAGAATTCATCTCAGGTTTGCTCCAAGAAGAATCTGCTTGCCCTTGTTCAGTCATTACTTCTTGCTGAGATAAGTTTAGTGGATAGTCTTCTAAGTCTTCCCATATCATCTCATGATTGGCATTTCCACTATTTACTTTTTTTCTGGTATTAGACCCACTAAGACTTTGTTGATTAGAGTTTGTGTACCTAGCACTCCAGTGAATCACAAATACACCCCATTTTTTTAATTAACAGTTTCTGTCTGCAAAAATCAAGTTTAGCGCTGTGACTATACTTTATTTTGGATTTTTACAAGCTTGCCGCACTATTATTAGGCTGCTTGTTTTTATTGTGCAAAGAATATTTTTCTTTATAAAAATAGAATCTTGCTAAGAGAAATTTGCTGTAAACATCCCAAATGCTTATTCTAGTATCATAAATTCGCCCAAATGTTAAATCAGGTTTTTTACGGAGATTTCTTAATATTCAGGGCATAAGAGAGGGTTTTACTCGTTCAATCTATCTCAAATTAGGATGTTTTTATTTTAAAGTTTTTATTCAAAATTTAAAAATGTTAAGTATTTTTTTCCAGAAATTTTTATAAATTATCATAATTAAAAATATACTTAATTTAACGTTAATTAACATACTTGATGTACGGTGATCACAATTTTCAACTCGATTCAGAACTAATTTCAATAGACTCAGTTTCTTGGTTTTTCTGCATCCAACGTTTTCGCCAACGGGAAGTAGGTTCCAATGAACAGGCTTGTTGTTCTTGTTGTCGCCGCATAATAATTACATCAGGCGGATCATTCAATTGCGGATCACGGTAAGGAATTGCAGCACGAGTTAACAAATGTTCTTGTTCTGCTGGGGAGAGGGGAGGAAGTGATAAGTTACTCAAGTGAGAATAACCTGCAACTGTACCAGGCGATCGCCTCCCGACTGGTGAAGTAGAACCTATCTGTAACCCAGCCAACATTAGCGCTGTACGTACAGATGCAGCACAAGAATAAGTCGCCAGCAAGCCGTTTTCCTGTAAGCACTTTGAGACTTGTCGCAGAAATTCTACAGTCCATAAGTGGGGACACTGAGGCGGGGAAAAAGGATCTAAAAAAACTGCATCTGCGCAGAAACCAGATTGATTTACCTCTTGAATTGCAACTCTAGCATCGCCAATGAGTAACTTTGCTTGCAGGAGTTTTGTTTGCACTTGCTGCTCAAAAGCAAGTTGGGTCAAAATAGGCGTGTATTCGTAGTCCCAGTGAGCAAATAAATTATTAGCGATCGCAGCTTGTGGTACAGCAGGATTTAGTTCTAAACCAATTAATTCTACATGACAACTTGGATTTACTGCCCAAATTGTCTGTAAAGCGGCGGCTGTGTTGTATCCTAGTCCGTAGCAAATATCCAATAAACGCACAACTGGTTTAAGCGCAACTTGAGTTAGTTGCGTTGGTTCCACAAACTTAAAATAACTTTCCTGTTTAGCGCCGAAATGACTATGAAATGCTTCACTAAACTCTTGAGAGAAAAAAGTGAAAGAACCGTCTGCTGTTGCTTGTGGGACAAAGTTATCAAATTCTGACATTAGACTTTTCCACTAAAGTTCATAGTCAATAGTTTAAAAAAGCTTGAATAGTTATAACTGATAATAAATCCAGTATTATTGGGACATTGATCAATCCAATATTCTCCTGATTCTCTAACTATTGTGAATTCTGAATTCAGACTCCTGAATTCTTGTATTTATGGTTGATACCCAACTTTTTGTTTCGCCAGCGTGGCTTGTTGAACACCTCAACGACCCAGAAGTTATAATTGTCGATTGTCGTTTTTCGCTGGCTGATCCACAACTAGGACAAAAACAATATCAAACAAGTCACATCCCAGGTTCATATTATCTGGATTTAAATCAGGATCTTTCTAGTCCTGTAGGTAAGCATGGCGGTAGACATCCTTTACCTGACACTAACAATCTAGCTAAGAAGTTAGCAGCAATTGGGGTAAATTCTCAAAAAACTTTGGTTGTGGCTTATGATGATTCCCGCTTGGCTTTTGCGTCTCGTCTATGGTGGTTACTTCGTTATCTCGGACATGAGTCAGTAGTAGTCATGAATGGCGGCTTTAGTGCATGGCAACAAGCTGGATATCTAGTGACAGATATGATCCCACAACCCCAACCAGGAAACTTTACCCCTGAGATTCAAACTGAACTGGTAGTAGATAGAGAAGCTGTCAAAAGTCGCAAAGATTTACCACAGGTAGTATTAGTAGATTCAAGAGAAAGCGATCGCTATCGCGGTGAAAGAGAACCAATTGATAAAATTGCTGGACATATTCCCGGTGCAGTTAACTATCCTTGGCAAGAAGTTACAGACTCATCAGGCCATTTACTTTCCCAACCCCAGCAACGTCAAAGATGGGAAAACATAGAAACAGCCAAAGAAATTTTAGTTTACTGCGGTTCTGGTGTAACTGCTTGTGTGAATTTACTTTCTTTAGAATTAGCAGGCATTCATACAGGTAAACTTTATGCGGGTAGTTGGAGTGATTGGATTAGTTATTAGTCAATAGTCAATGGTCAATGGTCAATGGTCAAAAAGTCAATTCAACTATGGACTGTTGATATTGGACTTTGGGCTAATTTTAAAATTCACCTATTCTCAAATTGTAATAAACACTCAAGAACCAGCCATCAAAATCAATATTTCTATCTGTAGAATCTCCAAAGCTAAAGCCACTCTGCAAATTTAAACTACTAAAGTCAGATACCCGGTAAACAACATGACCAAATATCCGGTGATACTGGTCGTCTCGTTGTCGTTGCGTAAAATCGGAAAGATTTAATTGATAGTTAATGCCAACTTGTAAAGGATTTTGGATGTAATAATTTAAAGAAAGCCAAAAAGAATTAATTAACCGACTACGATTATTGGGTTCAGCAAAACTAGCACTAAATTCGTAGAAACTATCTAGTGTTAACCTGGAATTAAGCTGATCTCGTCTTCCCAAAGACAGCCGTACTGAATTTTCATCTAAAAAGCGATCGCCTGCTTGAAAGCGATTTGTGCTATTAGCATAAAAAAACTGTTGATTATTAAAATCTATTTCTGCATACATCCGTGGCGAGAGTTGTTGATAAATCCCGACGTTAAAACTTAGTTGGTTATAGTTAAATCTTGATTGATCCATATAACGAATCAAATTACCATTAATTGAACCATTAATATAAGTTTTAGACCCCAAAGGAAAATATGCAGAAGCAAGGCTGAGACCATAAAAGAATAAGCCATCTTCTCTGGGGAACAGCGCCGAAGAAAAAATATTATTCGTATGAAAATAACCTACATTAGCTTGTAAGAAACCTATAGGTTTAAACTTAGCTACTGGTAAGGGTGGTTTTGCTTGTGGCAAAGGTCGTGGCCGCACCCGTAGCTCAAGTTCCTGAATACCATTAGCCTCAGATGTTGGCTGTTGTTGTGGCAAAGGTCGTTGTCTAACTCGTAGTTCTAATTCTCGATTAATATTGGTTTCCGGCTTTGGTTTTTGTCTTTGTTGCAAAAGCCGCCTTAGCCTTTCTAACTGCTCAGTTCTATCTACTGAGGGTTTGTCCAACAATTCTTCTATGATCATTGGCGAAGGCTGAGGAAAATCTCTTGGCTGTTCTAGTTGTGGTGGCTCATTTGAAGGTTGAGTATCGCTAGGAGAATTTTGCGGTTGGGGTAATGGTTCATTATCAGGTTGTGTTGCAGGATTGGATTGGGCTGTGAGTATGTTTTGCCACATCACATTTGATGGTATATTTTCTGCTCCTGCTGAATTCAATAACTGAGGCTGCTGTAAATTAAAATTAGTTGCCTTGAACTGACTCTTCTGGTAAAACTGATGACTTAGCTGGGTGTATGTAAAATATTTTATGTTTGGCTTGGGTTGACTACTAAGGTCATCTATCTTGGCAGCCAATGCTACATCTGTCCTAATGCAACACTTATTTGCACCAATCAAAGCTAATAAAGTTGCAAATAACAATTTTGTCCAGCTTTTAGGTTGCATCAACATTTATGTTTTATAGACAAAAAATATAATCATTCAGCTTTATCATTAAAAACAAAATTTGTTAACTTATTAAAATAAATTACTTAATCTTAATATTTTCTGATAATTTTCATTACATTGAATTATGACAAAATTTCGCTAAGACTTTCAATAAATACACTGAAAGTTGAGTTATAAAATTAACCAAATTATCAGTAATCCTAAGATTTCAGTATCTCTATTTACTTGGGTTGCTTTCAGTTAAATTATCCAGCGTTAAAACTATGCCTTTAAAATTTATTCCCTTTTTGATGATTGGTTTATGGGGAGTGATATTGATGCCTTTACCCAGGGCAAATGCTGCTACTCCTCTGACTCGTGCTGAGATTCAAAACCTGAAAAATCTGGTGCAACTGCTTCCCAGAAATAACAAAAAGCGCCCAGCACGCAAATTAGATCCGATAATTCCAGGTGATGGGTTGTCTACAGGCAGATCATCTTTGGCTGACTTGCGTTTTAACGATGGTTCTTTAGCACGGGTTGGAGAACGGGCAATATTTCAATTCTTACCCAAGACGCGGAATTTCCGGTTATCAAACGGGACGGTGCTGTTACTGATTCCACCAGGAAAAGGACAGACACGTATACAAACACCAAGTGCAGCTGCTGCTATTCGTGGTTCAGCGTTGTTTGTCCGCTACGATCAGCAAACAGATACAACAATTGTTGGGGCGCTGACAAATAGCGGTATTGAGGTATTTAATCAAGCAGCTTCTCAAAATCAAGTTTTAGAAGCGGGACAATTGATGGTGATAGTCAAAGGTGAGTTTCGGGGTTTATACGATTTTGATCTGAAGACTTTCTATGAAACAAGTGATTTAGTACAGGGATTAAATTTAACCAAGCAAAATAGTACATCTAACCCAGACCCTGCGATCGCCAGTGTTCAAGCAGAAATTGCCGCAGCTTTAGCAACACAAACGCCTGTAGTCGGTCAAGGCGTAATTGAAAACCCATCTTTTATGGAGTTATCTGTTAATTCCTCTAACTCGGTTGAACAAGGTGCTGTCTTAAATGATTCTCCAGTGAATACCTTGGTACAAACAGGAGAAGCAATATCAGATACTACTCGTAACGCGGGAAATAATGAAAACGTCAACACCATAATTCCAAATCAACCAAGCAATGGAATTGAACCTGGCAATTCTATAGGTCGCGGCAACCCAGGCGGTAACCCAGTCCGTAACCCAGGGGGCAACCCAGGTGGTATGACTCCAGGGGGCAACCCAGGTGGTATGACTCCTGGTGGTAACCCAGGTGGTGGTATGACTCCAGGCGGTAACCCAGGTGGTATGACTCCTGGTGGTAACCCAGGTGGTATGACTCCTGGTGGTAACCCAGGTGGTATGACTCCAGGCGGTAACCCAGGTGGTATGACTCCAGGCGGTAACCCAGGTGGTATGACTCCAGGCGGTAACCCAGGTGGTATGACTCCAGGCGGTAACCCAGGTGGTATGACTCCTGGTGATCACCCAGGTGAAGGTGGTATGAATCCAGGTGGTAACCCAGGCGGTGGTATGACTCCTGGTGATCACCCAGGCGGTGGTGATATGAATCCTGGTGATCACCCAGGCGGTGGTGATATGAATCCTGGTGATCACCCAGGCGGTGGTATGACTCCAGGTGGTAACCCAGGCGGTGGTGATATGAATCCTGGTGATCACCCAGGTGGTAATTCAGGTGGTGAACTTCCAGACAGCGAATACCCTGCTCCTTAAAGCTCTTCAGAAATACTAAATATATTAAGTTAGGAGTTATGAATCTTTCGCGTCTGACTCCTAGCTTCAGATACCATACTCCTCAATAATTACAGCCTTGCAATACATTTATCTTCACGGTTTTGCTTCTAGCCCTAAATCTACCAAAGCCCAGGCTATGAGCGATCGCTTTACTAAAATTCAAATACCGCTAAATATTCCTGATCTCAATGCTGGTGACTTTTCCCAGTTAACAATCACGCGTCAACTAAATCAAGTAGCCGCAGAATTCACCAATAATTCTAAACCAGTTACGTTAATAGGCTCTAGTTTAGGCGGTTTGACATCTGCTCATTTGGCACAACAATACCAACAAGTGCAACGCTTAATTTTGTTAGCACCTGCTTTTAGATTTTTATATCACTGGTTGCCTAAACTGGGAGATGAAGCGATTAAGCGTTGGCAACAACAAAAGTATCTCATGGTTTACCACTATGGGGAAGGGCGATCGCTACCTCTAAGTTACGATTTCGTAACAGATGCCGAGCAATACCAAGAGGATATGTTGCAACGTCCCGTTCCAACGCTGATTTTGCATGGCATAGAAGATGAAGTGATTCCAATTACAGCTAGTCGCCACTTTGCGCGATCACGTCCTTGGGTAGAGTTAGTAGAACTTGATAGCGATCATGCTTTAGGCAATGTCACAGCAGAAATTTGGCAAGCAATTCGCCTCTTCTGTCAGTTACCGTAAAGCGGTAAAATATGAGACCTGCCAACAAGCAATTTTCTCAGTTATTTGTTTTATTGACCAAAGATTATTAACTAAAAATTATGCTTCCTTTTATCCGGTCAGATTTAGCTCAATTTACAGCTTACAAACCTCACCCCAGCAGTAATACAGCAGAACCAGTCGCTACACAGTTTGATCGACTGGATACAAATGAAAGTCCTTATGATTTACCACCTGAACTCAAAGAAAAGTTAGCCTGGACATATCAGCAAGTTATAGAAACAAATCGCTATCCTGATGGTGGACATGAGCAACTCAAAGATGCGATCGCAGAGTATGTGAATGAATCAGCTAATCTCTCTTTGTCTTTGTTTACTGCTGCCAATATTTCTGTTGGTAATGGTTCAGATGAACTAATCCGCTCTTTATTAATTGCTACCTGTCTAAGAGGAGAAGGTTCAATTCTCGTTGCTAACCCCACTTTTTCTATGTACGGGATTTTAGCCCAAACCTTGGGTATAGAAGTGGTGACAGTAGGCAGAAATGAAACAAACTTTGAAATAGACTTAAACGCTGCACAGACAGCCATTGCCCAAACTCACAATCCACCAATACGGGTAGTTTTTGTAGTACACCCCAATTCTCCAACGGCCAATCCACTCACAACAGCAGAATTAACATGGCTAAGAAGTTTGCCGGAGCAAATTTTAGTAGTAATTGATGAAGCTTACTTTGAATTTAGCCGAAATACTTTAGTAGGTGAATTGGCACAGCATCCTAATTGGATCATTTTAAGAACTTTTTCTAAAGCTTTCCGTTTAGCGGCACTACGGGTGGGTTATTGTATTGCTCATCCAGAAGCGATCGCCATTCTAGAGAAAGTCCGCCTGCCTTACAATCTTCCTAGCTTTTCACTGGCCGCAGCCTTAATTGCTTTGCAAAACCGTCAACTATTACTTAGCTCAATTTTACAAATAGTTAATGAGCGTGACAAACTCATAGCAACTTTGTCGCAACATCCAACATTACAAGTGACAGACAGCGCTGCTAACTTTCTATATCTACGCCTCAAACCAAATAATTCTTATGCACAAGGCGCAGCTTTACAAAGCCTACACCAACAACTCAGAAGTTCCGGCACTCTTGTAAGACTACTTAAGGGAGGATTACGAATTACTATTGGAACGGCTGAAGAAAATTCCCGTACATTGGAAAGACTACAAACAGCTATAGTAAATTTTGAATCTTAACTAGACTATTATAAAAAAGTGCTGCGCAATAAAGATTCACATCTCATCTGTTATTTATGTGTTTTGGCGTATGCAGTTTTTAATAGCTAGTAATTAAATCTGCTATCAACTTCACTGCCCAAACGACGTACTATCCCTACAGTTTGTGGTAAAACACCCACTAACAGCGCAAAAGCTTCATCCGGCAACTCAGCCACCATTTCTGATGGAAAATACTGTTCAAACTGATCTAAAATCTTTTGAACTCGCTGTTGAGGCACTGGGTTTTCGGTAATTTGTTTAATCAACCGAATCCATTGCCGTCGAATCAAGTATGCTTTCTGGCGCTCCTCATATGATTCTGGAGTTAATAAAGATAAATTACCGATAGGTAGAGCTATCTGGCAATCGCTATCGTAATCACCGCCAACTGCTGCTCCTGGGCCAGCAAATTCTGCATGGTAGCGTTTAAAAAGTATTAACCCATTCCGCTTCCGACTATTGACAATAAAAACCTTTCCACTGTGTAACAGTGTCAGGATATCCGAGCCGCATGATTGCTCAGTTCCATCTGGCATGACAAGATGGTCAAGAAAACTGGTGTCGGGGTAGTAAGTTGATACCATAGCGGTTTGATAGCGTAAGTGCTTTTCGCTATCCATGTTTTCTAGAACTTTTGAATAATTTGGTAGTTTTATGCACGTCAAGCGGTAACTTGGTGTTAAATCAAATTAGATTTTTTGCTTTTCTTACTATCAAGAACTTTTTGTTCAATTTAATAATAGAGATGAATTAGTCGCCACTCAGTAATTATGTAACCATATTTTATGAGATCTACCTGGATTTGTCTTCAAACTAAACTATAAAAAAATTAAAGTTTTTATAAAGATAAATAAATTAAATACAAAGTTATTATGAGGTACTTTTTATTTAGCGTAATTTCACCGATGGCTTCATCATCTTAGATATTATATATTGAGAAATTTTTGTGATTTTGTTATTAAATAAAGTATGAGCATTTTTTTATGTAAATAAAGAATATATATAGCATTATGTAACGACTCTTACCTCAGAGTAATTTATAAATCAAATAGAATTCCTATATAAGATATATATTTATGGCTATTTATGTAAAGATGACTTTAGGCTAATTTAAAAATTAAATGAAACCTAGGTTAATTTGCTGTGAGGTAGTTTAGGCAATAACGAAAAAACTCACTTAGACTTAAACCAGAGGTTAAAAAACTTAGGTGTTTTACACTAGCTAGACTAAAAACTATTCATTTAAATTTACTCTCATATTGCGATCGCAATATCATCTTTTGCTTCCATAACATAAAATTCAAGCCTGAGAATCAATGCTCAAGTGCTTGTGTAAGAAGATTTGACGAGAGCGTTTGAGAAAGAATAAATTCCAATTAGATTCTACTTTATGCATCCTGTAGCCTAGTTTGAAGTATAACTGGCGTGCCTGATAATTATCTTCTAAAACATGGAGATATAAGTCTTTAAAGCCCCATTCCTGGCAAAGTTTTTCGCAACTAAGCAGTAACTGCGAAGCCACACCATTTCGGCGATATTTTTGGTCAACAGCTAAATTAGACAGATAAGGGAAACTTCTGCCATTTTGTTTCCAGGAATCATGGAAACGTAAGCCCAGTTCTACAGTTCCCACTAAATTATTAGCACCACCAGTAATAGTAGTATCAACAGCAACCAAACAAACATGATGGGGTGCAGGTGATAACAAACGATTTCTGAAGTCTTCGTAAATACCCAAACGTAGCAACGGAAAAGCCCATCCCCAGAAACCATTTTGAGAATGAAAGCTTTCAGCAATAATCTGGGAAATACCAGTCAAATCGTTAGGTGTAGCCGCACGAATTTGGAATTGTTGAGAAGCTGGATGAGCGGCAGAGGTAAGTGGTTGTTGGTGGGATGAGTCAAAAGGCCAGGATGTCAAGGCTAGTTTATTATTAAATGCTTTTTACAAAAATTTTCTCAAATATCCTAAAGCACCGTTTGCTGCTGTAAATACAATTGTTTTATGTATTTTAGTTTCAAGGCATGATTTAAGTATTTTAGGTTCTTCTGTAAGTTAATAACACACTCAGCATCCTTTTGGGGAATCTACAACATCAATTGTCATAACCAATAACATAATCGCAGCAATTTTGCTCCATAAACACTTTTGGTGTTAACTGTTGAGTCTTGACTGTTGACTGTTGATGGTTAACTGAATAACAGAAGTTAAAATTAGTTATTCACCGTATAAATACGGTAAAAAAACTTCAAAATATTTTTGATATAACAGTGTACTTATTTGTTGATTGCCTAAATAACCTAAGTACACACTGTAATAGTTAAAGCATAATTAATCTGTGACGGCCCCATGCCACTTGCCTAGCTGATGGTTATGATTGCTAAATTGGAAAAACAATTAGTCTAATAGTATACTTTGCATTTAATACTCATCGTTGTGACATAGCTCACTCTCACATGACCAGCATAAATAAAATTTACCTACAAATGTTAGTACAACTGCAACAAAGGGCAAACTTAATATGCAGCTTCAGTTAGCTTTTTTCCGTCAGACTTGAATGCTGTATTTAGTAATCGAAAGTTTTCACTGGAGGTGAAACAAGACTTGAAAACCAAGCATCTACTCTATAGTGCAAAACTGACCGTCCAATCAACTCCGCAATATCAGAGCAAGTGGCCAACATTACAAGCTATTGAGGCTAATTACTGTGAGTAGATACTCTTACACCCAGCATTTGTGTAGCCATACAACCCAACTGGGCAAAATGCTCTGCTCTTACCTGACTCAGAAAAATTCCTTCCTGATCAGACTATTCTTTATTCAACTGCTGTTGCAGCAGGAAAGCGGTGCATGAAATCTCAAGTAAACAGTAAGCCGAAAATTTTGGTTGTTGATGACGAACCAGACAACCTTGATTTGCTTTACCGTACCTTTTATCGTGATTATAAAGTGTTGAGGGCAACTTCTGGCCCTGCGGCACTAGAACTGTTGGCAGAAGAAGGAGAGGTCGCAGTCATCATCTCCGACCAACGAATGCCAATCATGAGTGGTACGGAATTTTTGAGCCTGACAGCAACTCAATATCCAGATATTATCCGGATTATTTTAACTGGCTACACTGATGTCGAAGATTTAGTGGAAGCCATCAACGCTGGTAAGGTATTTAAATATGTCACCAAACCGTGGGAAGCTGAAGAACTCAAAGCTGTGGTACGCCAAGCCTTGGATACCCACAATGTTCTGAAAGCTCGCACCCGCGAACTAACCCGCACACTCCGTCAAGAATCGCTACTGAATACTGTTACCAATACAATTCGCAGTGCTTTAGACTATCGGCAAATTTTGCAAGCAATTGTCGATACAGTCGGTCACATGTTAGAGGTTGATGTTTGCCTGTTACGTCCTTTTCAAGACGATCAGTTAGTAGATGAAGGATTTATCTACCAAAAACTTCCACAAGAGCAAACAGAGAAAGTATTAGAAATTCAAGCAGATAGGCAAGCTACTGCTTTCTTGCCTTCTTTGTTAGCCCAAACTGTATGGGAAACCCGTGAAGTTCAAGTAATTTACGATGTCGCTACTGATGAGCGAATTCAAGGAGAAAGTCTAGAACTACAGCAAAGAGCCACAGCTTTTGCTGATGCTAATATTTGCTCTAGCTTGGTTGTACCGCTAATTTGTCAACAAGAGTTGTTAGCAGTATTAGCACTACACCAGTGTTCTCAATCTCGCTTTTGGGCGACTGAGGAAATACAGTTAGTAACAATGGTGGCAGATCAGGCAGCTTTAGCTTTATCTCAAGCTTATGCCTATGAACAGGTACGTGCTTTAGCTAAGCGAGAAGCGCTAATTAATACAATTACAACCGCCATTCGCTCTAGCTTAGACCCACAAGATATTTTTGCTGCTATCACACACAAATTAGGACAAGCCTTACAAGTCGATGGTTGTGCGCTGTCTTTATGGACAGAAGAAGATGAAGTTGTTCAGTGTGTGGGTTTATATGATAGTTTTCAATATTCTGAACATTCGCTGAAGCTAGACCAAAATCATAATATAAATACTAATTTTGACTTAATATCTCAAAATTTCCCTTACTCGTCACAAGCTCCTATTAAAGATAATCCTTTGTTACAAGAAATTTTGCGAACACAGGAGCCTATATTAATTTCCGATATGAGCATCTGTCCCTTGGAACTGAAGGGGTTGGATTTGCCTTTGAAAAAGCCAGCACGATCGCTGATGGCTGTGCCTTTATTAGCTGATGGCAAATGTATTGGTAGTATTACCTTGCGGGAAGGGCGGAAAGTGCGTCGATGGGTATCATCTGATATTGAACTCGCCAAAGCCGTGGCAGCGCAAGCCGCGATCGCCGTACAACAGTCACGTCTGTATCAAAAAACCCGTGAGCAAGCCGAACGCTTATTGGAACTAGATAAACAAAAAACTGAATTTTTCCAAAATATCTCCCACGAATTTCGTACACCAATCACCTTGATTCAAGGGCCACTAGAATCGGCGGTAGCAGCTGGTGAAGGATTATCCCACGCCCAAAGTGCGATCGCCTTGCGTAACTCTCGCCGTTTGTTGCGCTTAGTCAACCAATTACTCGACTTACAACGCTTAGATGCAGGCCGGATGCAGCCCAGCTTTCGTCCCTGCGATTTGGTGGAATTTGTCAGCCAAATTGTTGAGTCATTTCGCCCTTACTGCGAGAAAAAACAACTGCATCTAGTGACTAATTTCGGTATGTGTCCCAAGGTTTATTTGGATATGGAAAAGTTTGACAAGGTGGTTTACAACCTCTTATCAAATGCCATGAAGTTTACACCTGAAGATGGCACAATCAGCGTGAAACTGCAACATCAAGACGATTACTGCATCTTACAAGTAAAAGATACAGGAATAGGTATTGTTCAAGAACAGATTCCTCTATTATTTGAGCGATTCCGCCAAGCTGAAGGTTCAGAAAACCGTTCCTATGAAGGTAGCGGTCTTGGTTTAGCTTTAGTCAAAGAATTGGTGGAACTGCACGGAGGTAAAGTCACTGTAGACTCAGTGTACGGTGAAGGAACTACTTTTACCTTATGGCTGCTTACTGGGAATGAGCACTTACCAGTCAACCAAATACTAGAAACACCTGCGGAATTAAATACCAACCGCGCCAGTGTTGAATTAGCTGATTTAGAACTCATAGAACCAACTATTGAAAAGTTGGAACATATGACAAAAGATTTATCAGCTATTGGTCATACTCACAATTCAGCACTCAGCAACGGCAGTTCGCTCACACCAGCACAGCCATCTACGGGTGTGAATTCTCGTCATTCTATCTTAGTTGTAGACGACAACCCAGATTTACGAACCTACGTATCAGATATTATCCGTCGCAATGGCTATCAAGTCCACACGGCTCGTAATGGTTATGAAGGATTTGGTATTGTTCAAGAAATTGTACCCAGTTTAATTGTTACAGACTTAATGATGCCTTTGGTAACTGGGTTGGAAATGATTCAGATGATTCGCTCCGACGAGAAACTCAAAGGTATTCCGATCATTTTGCTCACAGCAAAAGTGGATGAAGAAACCCGCATTGAAAGCACAGAACACGGTGCAGATGCTTATTTAGCAAAACCATTTAACGACCGGGAACTTCTAGCAGAGGTCAGAAATCTCTTAGCTTTGAAGGAAAATGAACGCCGGGTTGTGGAACTCAATACTTATTTGACAGAATCGGTACTCAAGCGCTTTTTGCCAACGGTATTAGTGCAGAAAGCCGCTGCGGGAGATTTGACTTTAGATTTACGTCCAGAACCGCGTTTGATTACAGTTTTGTTTAGTGACATTGTAGGTTTTACTCAGTTAGCCAATACTCTGAGATCTCGACGGGTGGCAGAATTACTGAATGAATATTTAGAATGTATGACCAAAGTTGTATTTGACAATGGCGGTACTGTGGATAAATTTATGGGAGATGCGATTTTGGCTTTATACGGAGCGCCAGAAGAACTGACGCCTAATGAACAGGTACGTCGAGCCGTCAATACAGCTAGAGCAATGCATCGTTCACTATCACAGTTGAACCAACGTTGGCGAGAGCAAGGTGTATTTGAAAGCGATGGACGTTCTGGCGTACAGTTTCGCTGTGGTATTCACCAAGGTACAGCAGTGGTGGGTATGTTTGGTAGTGCAGAACGTGCCGACTATACTGCTATTGGGCCAAGTGTGAATATTGCTGCCAGATTGCAAGCGGCCGCTGTTCCCGGTACAATCTTGGTTTCTGCTGCTGTAGCAGATTATTTACAGGATGAAGAAATTACCAAAGGTAGTCCGCTGAAACTTAAAGGTGTAGATGAAACTGTTCTAACTTTTGCTGTTTCGTCAGATCTAGTAGTTAATCGCTAAGATCCAAACGGAGTCTTTTAGCATTGCTCAAGACTCTGAATTATATTTGGCTTCGGTGATATGACAACGCCTGTTGCAGACAAAACTCCTATTTCACCCAAAATTTGGAGACGACATAGCGATCCTCCAAGTTTGTGGATTTTTGTTGCTTTTAGTTCAGTTTCCCTGCATTTGTTGGTTTTCTGGCTGATGCGACCTGCTAGTGGGTTTGGACTGTGGTTTCCACAGCAAAGTCAAGCTGATATACCCATTGAGTTTGTGGAGATTTCTCCCACAGCAAAATCAAAATTACCTGCAACAACAGTCTCACCAAAACCAAACATCTCATCTCAAAAGCCTGAATCAAAGCCTGTACCAGAAACAGCAAAAATTCCACCCAGAAATCAGGATTCTGATACTAGCATTCTGGATAAGAAGGAAGTTGTTGTTTCCCAAAAAAACACCAACCCATTGGTCAAAACAGCAGTTTCCCCGCCTAAACCCACACCAACAACGACACCGCAACCCAATTTCACACCTCCATTTACTCAATCTACGCCAACACCCAGACCTACACCCACAATTCCTGTTGGTAATCTTCCTTGGAACCGCCGACAAAGAATTGTTTTAGGAAAAGCAAGTCCATTACCTACAGGTTTTCCATCAGAACAGCCCACTAATTCGGAAACTGAAACAAAGAACAATTTCTCCACTCCTACAGGAAGTCCGTCTCCAGGTTCCACGGAGAAAACTTCCAGCACCCCTATTCCTACGAGAAATACTTCTCAAACCCCTACAAACACAACTTCACCTACTCCTCAAACCCCTACAGATAAAAATCCTAACTCTTCTGAACAAGCTGGCTCGATAGTAAAAATAGTGCCTTTAGCTGAACAGGAAATGCGTCTATTAAGTAAAGATTTACCGGATGTTCTGGCTAAATATCAGGGAAGCAGTACCAAAAAATTAGCTGCAAACTCCCTCAATGGTGAAATTGGACTCGCACCTGCACAACTTTTAGCAAGCTTCGTAATTGATCAAAATGGTAATTTTCAACAGGCTGTAGTCTTAGAAATAACACCACCCAGGCTTCAAGGTGAAAAAGGTATGTACCAACAAGCCATCAACGAACTTTTCACCAACGAGAAGTTTACTCCAGCCTACAATCAAGATGGGAGCAAACCAGACTTTAGTAATTTCTTTGTCAGAATAACAATTCAGCCTGGTAATTTTAATTAGATATTTGAATTTTCTGGAAAATAGTGTTATTGTATTAAAGTTGGAAATTTGCGGGCGTAGTTTAGTGGTAAAACTATAGCCTTCCAAGCTATTAATGCGGGTTCGATTCCCGCCGCCCGCTTAAAAGCTAAAACCCTTGTAAGACATAGCTTAAAAGGATTTGTTTTATTTATAGAAAAGTTTTTTATAGTATTTTTGTACTAAAAATATACAATAATTTGGGGTAGTTTAGGGTACTTTGGGTGTAAACTTAGGTACAAAAGTACTACTAATTATATGTACACCAAAACATCTACAGGTAAAGAAAGAACCCAAGGGAAGTGTCTCTATCATTGATTCCAATAGCCGATTACAACTACGGTTTCGTTATGGAGGTAAAAGATACTATCTATCTCTTGGTTTACCTGATACCAAAATAAACCGTAAAGCCGCAGAAGCCAAGAAAAATCAGATTGAGTTGGATATTGCTTCAGGAAATTTTGATCCAACTCTGAACAAGTACAAACCTCAATCAGTACTTAGCACCGCTGAACCTGAGATTACACCCAAAGTTACACCCAAAATCTTAGAACTTTGGGAAGGTTATATAAATTACAAATCATCAAGCCTTAAGGAAACTACCAAGGGATACCACAATAGCTTTACCAAACTGTTCCAACGTTTAGGTGATATACCACTAATGGATGCTCTTAAAGTGAAAGCAGAATTGGAAAAGATAACTACGGTAGGGCAGACTAAGCGAGCATTGACTCAACTTAATGCAGCTTGCAACTGGGCTGTGAAACATAAGTTGGTTGACTCTAACCCTTATGTGGGAATGGCTAACGAGATGCCAAAGTACCGTTATCAATTGGAACCTAAACCCAATGCTTTTTCAGAAGAAGAAAGACAAAAAATTATTAAAGCATTTAAAGAGCATCGGGGAAATTGGAACGGTAGAGGTTATACAGCAGAAACGTTGAATGTTGATATAAAACTTTACATTGTTGATTATACTAAGTCCACAAAGAGTGAAAATGTCAACATGACATCATCTCCTCAAACCAATGAACATAACTGATTTTCTGACACATACAAGATTGTAAATAGCGGAATTTATCTAATAATGTATATCCCCATTGTTCGGGAATAGATAATATCTGTAAAATGAGATAAGCTATCAAGCTCACGTAAATTTGTATAGTAAGACCATTGACATTTTTAGTAATTAATTTATCCAGTTTTAAGTGCATTTTTAAAAATTTCCATAACAATTCAACACCCCAACGCAATCGATAAATCTCCCGGATTTCCTCATCACTAACTGCGGCTTCTCCATCTGCTGGTAAATTAGTAACTAACCGAAATTCAGTTCGGGTTTCTAAATCACAAAAATTCACCACTCTATAAGCTTGAGCGTCTTCAGAAGCACCAATTTTTATTAGTCCAGTTGCTGCTTGAAATTCTAACTTCCAATTATTTTTTATCCGGAGGACAAAATATTGTTTTTGTTGTACTAAATCTTGGATAAATTTTAATCCGGCAAAACCTCTGTCCATTACCCCTACAGCATCTTCTGGTAAATTAGACATCATTCTTGAACCAAATTTATAATCATGGTTATGCCCAAAGTTTATGAAGTTATCTTCTGGATTTCCTGTGGTCAGATTCAAGGAACTAAAAAGTTTTACCTGATGATACTCTAGTACCCATAACAACTTACTTGTCAAAGTAATAATTGTTGAATCTATTGGACAAATATCGTATTTATTCTGTAATTTTTTCTGATTTCTCTGCTTTACTAACTCATTCAGTTTTTGATAAATTTTTTGAAAAGGCTTTTGACTTCGATGTAGATTAGCTTTAGAGAAAGTAGAAATATCTATCGCAAACCCTGTATTATTCAATCTTTTAAATAAGTCTCGCATACTTGTGAGGCTGTTATCCATGACATAAGATAGCCAACACTCAAAGAACAGACGGCTGTTCAAGACTGGATAATCATTTTTTGGTAGTTCTTTCAGGATACCTTTGACAATCTTAGGAAACGATTTTATAATCATCTTCAAACAGATATATTTTTATTCTTTGTCCAAACTCTACTAGATTTTGGGCTATTTTTATCAGGCTTTTCTTAGCATTCAACATTTCTGCGATAAGCTAATTTACTTGTTAGCAAAAAAATCGATTTGTTCTATTTATATTTTGGTCAAGTTTTGCACTTATGAAAATGATTTTGAAATCCTTATTAGTTTTTGTTAGGAAATAAGGTGCGTTTTCCCTGGGTAGAAAACTAGAAACTAGGAATTTAGGACAACTTGCTGAGATTGCTAGTCAATTGCAATCTGAGGGTAGAGGAGTTTACTTCGTTGTGAATGGCTGTGGACATAAGGATGCAGATATAACCCAGTGTCGAGCGGTTTTTTTTGAACATGACGATTTAGATAAAGAAGTACAGAGGGAATTATGGCGATCGCTTGGACTACCAGAACCTAGTTTGCAAATAGATACTGGTGGCAGGTCTATACATAGCTATTGGATTTTTGACCAATCCATTGACCCTCAGCGGTGGCAAAGTCTGCAATCTGACTTACTGGAGTATGCAGATGCAGATCGCTCATTAAAGAACCCATCAAGGGTGATGAGGCTGGCAGGCTGTTGGCACTTTTCACCAAATAACGTAGCCAATGGACAGACTCAAATCATCCTTAATACTGGCAACCGCTATACCTACAGTAGTTTGAGAGAATTAATTCCATCCTATGAAGCAGAATTAACAAGCAATCCACCTGTTACTGTAAACCTGGAGGCCGTAAGAACTGGATAACTTGTAAGTGTCCCGTTCATGGTGGAGAAAGTAACGATAGTCTACACATCAATGAGCATACAGGAAAGTTTCATTGCCATAAAAACTGTGACACCAAAGAAATTTTTAGAGTCACTGTAGACATCGCTAGATCAAAAGGTTATTTCGTACCAGAGAAACGCCAACAGGCGAGCGCCAAACCATCAAAAGTTCTCTTTCATCCTATTGCTACCATTCCATACGATGATATTAAAGCTGATCCCTCTTTTGTTACTTTAGGAGAAGAAAAAACAATAAGAGATTCAACTAGCAACAGGGAAACTGATAGGAGAAGCGCGAAAATCATTCATAAAGTCGATTAATTTCAGAAAGCAGCGTTTCATGCCAGGAATGTGAAATACTGTGAGCCAAGGTTGAATAAAACAGTAAAAAATATAGGGTTGAATAATTAATCTCAGGTTATTTAAGGCACTCTTCCATGTTGTACCATGCTCCCAATTAGGATGTTGACTATGTTGAAAACTATTAAAGTCTATTGATGAAGGTAATTCTGAACTAGATGTTAATGGAGTTTGGGCATGAAGCTGAAAATAAGTAGCCTGAATGCTAACGAGCAAGTAAGCACTAAAAATGATGTAGTGTTTGGCTATCTTTTAATCCTACTGTTTTAGCTATTAAGGGTAGGGTTTTTCGAGGGATTTCTGAAAGTATCCCCAAATGTAAGAATTTGAATGCTTCAAAATGCCTCACGTCCTCAAACAATGAATAATAGTGTTGGCAATAATTATCTATGAATGCTACTGTGCTTACTGGCTGTCTGCGCGGTGTACCCATCCCTTTACTTACTGTTTACGGTTTTCTTTCTGATTCTACTTTCCCCGTATTAACAAAAGAGGGATCATACCAATTTAATATGAAGCTGCATAGAATAGAGCTTCTAGAATAAAGTTATAAGAAGAAATAGAAATTACTTGGTCAAATGTAAGTTGGTCAAATATTTCTTGGATGCGCTCGCGTAAAGCTTGTAACGAAGAGAAAAGTTGATTTTTGAGGGGTTTCTTGAGAAACTGCCAAAGTCTCTCAATCGGATTGAGTTCAGGTGCTGATGCTGGTTGAAACAGAGGAATAATATTCTCCGGCCAATGAATTGCTGAACTTGTATGCGCCGATGCTTGATCAATCTGTAAAATAGCGTAATCGCTACCTAATTGCACAGATAGCCAGTCTAAAAATTGTTGAAAACACTCGCCATCTAGTTTTGGGTACTCGTAATGTTGTGATCTCCAGTTAATGGTTCAATTGCACCATAAATCCAAAAATTTTCCCTTTGCCATTTCACCTCAACAGTAGGTTTAACACCGGAAGCGGTAATTAGCTTCCCTGTAAGAGTTTTAAGTCCAACTCTAGTTTCATCCTGGCAGAGGTAGCGAACACACTTGTTTTGTGCTAAAAGTTGTTTCAAGGTTACTAGAATTATGCCGAGTTTTTTTTAAATTCTGATATCAACTCTTCGTCCTGCTCTTGGCTTTGAGGACGTGGGACTTTCAGTTTTGCTTTCAATCTATATCTCACCCAAGCATAAACTGTCGCGTACTCTATATCCAGCCCATGTTGGCGTTTTAACCATTCGACTATTTCACCGTAACTCTCAAACCCTTTCCCTGTTTCCAGTTCTTTCTTGAGGGCAGCGAGGGCCTCATCATTAATTTTGCGGTTTGCTCCGGGTGCTTTCTTTATTTCTAGCAAGCCAGACAGCCCACTGGCTCTATACTTTTGCAACCATCTTGTCACCGTTGATGTATCTCTACCTAAACGTTGCCCTATTTCTTGCTGTTGCTTAACTTGACCACTCACCAGCCACCACAACATTTGTAATACCAATTCAAAAAATGTTTGATTTTTATAATTATTACTATGTAAAAAAGCAAATTATACTATGTATACAAATAAGAAACTAGATTATCAAATTCTGCTATTCTAAATATTTTTGCCTGATTTATCAAAAAAGTATCATCAAATGTACCATTCAAAAATTCAAAATAGAGATTGATTTCTGAAGCTTCTATTAAATTCACTACCCAATCACGATAATTTTGAGCTAGTAAACTTGTATAGCCATGATATCTAAAAACGACGGTATCACCCACTTTTACACCGCACATCATTTCGTTATCTGTACCTTTAGCACTAAAATCCATATCTATTAGATATCGACCTTTATCAAGATTAATAGGAGATTCTAAACTAATTAAGTTATCAATATTAGTGAAATCTTGCTGTGTTAAACTAGTTATTTCATAAAAACTGAATGGGGGTCTGTAGAGAGTTTCCGATAATCTCTCTTGATGAACGTAAAGGTTATTACGTATAGCAACACCATCAGGATAGTCATTAAAACTTTTAACTTCATGATAGTTATTTAAGTCTATAGCAACATATCCTTTCTCCCTTAATAAATTAAGGCACTGAGTATCCTGTGGTTGTGTTTCTAATATTAAGTGCGGCTTGACATTCACAAGTGTATTTAACATACCTTGAATAGCATCAAATTCTGCTCCTTCTATATCCATCTTGATTAAATTGGGTACTAAACCTGTAAAATAGATAAAGTCATCAAGAGCCAGTGTTGAAACATTAAAAGCTGCTACGTCTGTATCCCTAGATGAATAAATACTGTCATTAAGATGACCACCTAAGTAAATGGGTACTTTTTCGTTAGACTTACTATAGACGGCAACATGATAAATTTGTACATTATTGCACCCATTTAACACTAAATTTCGTTGACATTTATCTATAATTCTTGGACTTGCTTCAAAAGCACATACAACACCTTTTGGCCCTACCATTCGTGACATGACAGTTGTTAATCCACCAAAGTTAGCACCCACATCAAAAACTACATCACCTGGTTTACAAAGGTCTCGTAATGCAATTTGAACAGTAGGCTCCCATAAGTTACCTTCATACCAGTAAGAAGTACCAAATAAACCTTGATCATTTCTAGAGACTGCATTATTAAGCTGATTAATAGAATTTTCTAATGCTGGAATGGACAAAGTAAATTTATTATTGAGTTGATTAACAGAATCTTCTAATATTTCAATATTTAAACTATTACGAAGTTTATTCTTTAGCCAATTTTTTAGAATTTTCATAAGTTTGAAGTTTTCTAAGCGAATTTTGTAGTGGCCATTTATCGACAACTAGCAGTTACTTGTATTAGTAAATAGCTGAAAAATATTCAATTTTCATACCTCAGTCAACCACAAAAAGGCATGTTGTTCGTGACGATTATCATTAAAGATTTTATACATAGGTGCAATATTCTGATGCTGTTGTTCAATTTCTTTAATTACATGATTTGTGCGAATCACCGTATTCACAGGTGAGAGTTTAGAAAGCTGAGGTAGCCAATCTAATTTTCTGTAAGCATCCAGTAAGCTTTTAGTTCCTGGCAAGTATTTGATAATTGCTGAGTCTGGGAACTTTTGTTGTATAAAACGCCCTACATTGTAGGCATATTCTACATCTGTACTCCAGTGCTGACAGTATGATTTGCGATATTTTAAACAGCTATAGAACAATTCCTCAACTTCTTGAGGGTCATGATTTGCAAAAGCATATTCGACTCCAGCTAAAGTTCGATGCAAATACCAAGCGCGTAAATCTTCTATCTCTGCTCTAGGATGTTGTGTAGTACGCTCATCTGGATAGTTACGAAAAACACCTAAAGTTTGCGGAATCGCTTTTGTTTTAATGAATGGCAATACACGACTTTTAAATTCTGTGTCTCCCGCAGCTCTGAAGGTAGCATCATAAAAACCAAATCGGTTATGAATCGAGCGACGATACAGCCCACCTACCCACGATAAGTAACAGGTTTCTAGGTAAACAAGACCTTGTTTATAACCTTTGCGGTCATAACACATAATATCGTTCACCCATAAACCATTTTGATCCACATTTGTCACTAAACTATTTGCTTGTACCCAATCTAGGGTGGGATCTGCATCGAGTTCTGCGGCTAATATTTCCAGACATTCCGGTAGTATGGTTTCATCAACACCCAAAAATGTCAAATATGGTGAACGCGCCAGATCAATACCACAATTCCAAGCACTTTGTATGGTTTCACGCTTAGGACATCGAGCATAGAGAATCGGGATATCCAGAGATGTCATCACCTGTTTAAAGACACTATATTCATCAGCCGGAGAACCGCTATCAACTAGAATTACCTCAGCAACACCAGCTTGAATCAATGTTTGGAGGGTGAGTGTTTGCAAAAATAAAGGTAGCTTGGCAGCAGCATTATACAGTGAAACTATGATGGAAACTCGATAGTCGGAGGCAGTCCGTCGGTCATCGAGAAATTCGTACTCCCACTTTTGATTAAGTTTATTGTCTGCTAGAGCTTGATTAATAATACTTTGACAACGTTCATGTTGATCTGGCAAATTGCCATACATAGCTTCCGCCGCTAATGCTTCTCGACTAAAGCCATTGTTCTGGAGTATGGATACCACGTTTGGCAGCTCGCTAAAATAATCATAACCTAGCGATCGCATACATCTTATTTGATAAGTAGCCGCAACAATATCATTACCTCTAAGCATCTCCAATCTGGCTAACTCCCTCCAGAGTCTCACGCGATCAATACGATATTCAGAGGCTAAATTCCAACAATTACTCACCTTACCACTTAGTTCTTGAGTGTTACTTTCGCCTAAGTTAAAAATATATTGATATTTATCTACTAAGGATAAGGCTTTTATCCCTTGGTCAACTATTTTTAAGTTTTCGTAATTATCCTTGCTTAAAAAACCACGAATTTTTTTTCTGATGAAATCTTTAGGATTGATCCTTAATGAATTCAAATTTCTTAAAACTTGTTTTACTTCTGGTTGAAGTTGTTTTTTAAGCCTGCGTACAACATTGTTTTTGATAGATTTATAAGCCAGTAGATTTTTTCTGCTATTTATTTCTTGAAACCTAATTAACTGAGCATACCAGTACTCAGTTTTGCGTCGCATATCTTGTTCATAAACTGGCTGTGTTTCATATATAGATTCTATAGGTAATCCATATATTTCTGGCTGAGTTTGTGAGAGATATTCCACTAAGTTATAACGATAATCGTCGTAAGTATCTAATATTGAAATTATCGAACTAATACATGAATAAATATTATTTTTATCTATAGTAATCAATGGTAAATTAGGATAAGTTTCCTTAAGGAATTTTACTACTCCTGCACCAGTGCCTATAACCGTGGGACAGCCGGAGAATAAAGATTCCAGTGCAGTTAAATTAAATGTGTCATATTTAGAAGGTAGTAAAGTTATAGATTTACTAGCAAATACCTGCTCAAATAATTGTTCGTGACTCATAGATGGCAATAATTTAATATCATCTTTGAGTCTGTTATTAATCATTTGATAAAGTAGTAGCCCTGAACCTAATTGTCCTTTATAGTCAAAACTATCAGGGCCAATAATATTAGCTGTTTTAAATTTAGAACGAGGTAGCCACCAAGTTAACTCGACAAAACTATCTGGACCTTTACGTCTTTCAGTTCTTCCCACAAAATTGAGATCAGGTAATTCGTCTGAATTTATAGCTAACTTTGGCTTAGGTAATGATATAACTGATAAAGGATTTAAATAATAAGATTTTAAATCTACAATTTCCTGCCATTCATCTAAATATGTTTGACTGATACCATAGCGCGTATCGACCACACTATATTGAAATTTTTCCTGCCAAATTAAAGTTTGGTCAACTTTTCCACCATAAAACCAGTCCATCTGAATAGATGTAGATATATTACCGTGCATTGACAAGGCAATACGTTCAAAATCTACATTATGATGTTGCAGTGCAGGTCTGAGCATAGTACCAAATTGTTCATAATCTGGTATGTCTACAACGTCAAAACACTGTCCAGCCACTGAAGCTGCTATATTACTAGCCTGAATAAATGCCCTATACATCCATTTGGGTGGTGTTAAATCAAGAAAAACAGCATAATTAGCAAGATGATATTTTTCCTGATAAACAATAGCATGGGAGTTATTGGGACGAAAATCTTCTAAATTTTCAGAAACTATAAAGTAATAAAAATCAAGATGAGGATTTTTTTCAATTAGGCTACGATAGAATGTCTGCCCACCACCAATCTTTTTAAATAAGTCAAAATCAACAATTAAAACTTTCATATACTTATTTGATTTAATAAATTGTGTATTTTTTAAGAAAAAATTATTTGTGACCCTGGCGCGTTTATTTTTGCTGTTAATATTTGATAGCTTGCAAAAATCAGTTCTAATTTTTTATGAAATTCTGGAGAGGAAAAAAATAACATAAACCCGCCGGCTCCTGCTCCCAACAACTTACCACCCCAAGCTCCTGCCTCCATTCCCATCTGATAAATATTGTCAATTTCAGGATTAGAAATAACACCTTCAAGACTGCGTTTAGCTAACCACGCGCGATGCAATAATGTACCAAATTCGGATAACGGTCTATTGCTAGTTAAAATGTCCCAACCTTCATCAACCATGTATCGCATTTCCTTCAACGTAGCTGTGTTATCGACCACCTTCTGTAACTGCTGCGCTACAACATCAGCAGCTTTGCGTCTAATACCTGTAAACACAATAAAAAGATGCTGTTCAAATTCTTGTAAGCGTTGTGGAGATATGGGTAAACGGTTAACGATAATGTCGTCTTCTGCTCTAAATTCCACTAAATTAAATCCACCTACCGCAGCTAAAACCTGATCTTGGCATCCTACTTTGTCTTTAACTAAGTTGCGTTCTACATAAATTGCTTCATAGGCTAATTCCAGTGGTTTGATAAATTCACCTTTAAAACTATGAAGTGCTTGTAACAAAGAAACAGTAAATGCAGAGGAAGAACCTAAGCCAGTAAATGCAGGTAAATCCGCTACATTATGTAATTCAATATCTTTATCTAACCCGCAAAACTTCAAACACTCTCGAAAAACACGATGTTCAATTTCATCCAAGTTTTTAACTAGTTCGACTTTCCGATACGACAATCGAATTGAGTAATCAAATAAGCGGCTGAGAAATGTGTTAGCAGTAATGTAGGAAAACTTATCAATAGCTGTAGCTAATACAGCGCCTCCATGCTGGAGAAAATATTCTGGATAGTCAGTTCCACCACCAAAAAAACTGATACGAACAGGAGCGCGAGATATTAGCATAAGTTTATTGTTACTAAATTGATTTTTAACCTTGTAATATTTAACTATTATTCAGAACTTGAAAAAAGAAATTTTTACTTAACTACATAGATGCTTTATTAAGTAGCTCTTCGATTTAGTTTTGAATCCTAAAACTAAATCCATAACGCGCACATCCATAATTTGCTGCTGTTTCTTTTAATTCAAATGTTTCTGGAGCAAATTCATTTTTTAACTTGTTGATAAATTTCTTCACAAGTCAAACAAATATCTATATAGAAGTTATAAAATCTACATCTTTATATATTTCAAAGATGAATATCTTAACATATCAAAGATAATTTATCTAAATTTTTTAATATAAATGATTCAGCTTGTGGCAAAGATTCGGGAGTGCCTATATCCAAAAAATTAGCATTAGTAATAGCTACTTTTAACCAGAAATTCTTGCTCAGTAATAAAGGAAATATTTCATTTTCAAAACTCAAAGGTAATGTATTCGGAAATTCTTTGATCAAAGAATTTTTTAATAAATATACTCCTGCACTTATTATTCCAGACCCTAGACATTTTTCTGCAAATTTTTCTAGTTTACCTGATTGATTACATACTAGTGAACCATATCTGGAAGTATCATTCACTGATAAGCCAAGAATTACACCACTAGTTTTATTACTAGAAAGATGATGACTAAGTAATGCCAAATTAGCAAAAACTAGAGAGTCACCATTAACAACTAACCAAGCATTAGGCGATTCTCCACTTTGATGTACAGCATTTAAAAAACCCCCAGCAGTGCCTAGGGGGTTGGTTTCTCGACAGCAAATAGTCTGAATACCATCAACAGGTTGTGTTTGGAAATGTTTTTCTATAACTTCTCCTAAATAACCTGTGGAAATAATGGCTTTTGTAATACCTTGTGTTTTTAGATAAAGTACAACCCACTCAATAAAAGGTTTACCTGCAACTGAAACCATAGGTTTTGGCACATCATCTAATAGGTGTTTGATGCGTGTGCCGTAACCACCAGCTAAAATTACAGCTATGACCTCATTTGAGGGAAATGACATAAGCTCACCTACTAGACGTTAGAATACAAGCTGTTGCGTAAGATTGTATAACCTTTAATTAACTCTTGAATGCCTCGGCTTAAAGACCAATCTGGTTCAAAGCCAGTATTTAAAATTCTGGTGTTAGAAACTATGTAATCGCGCTTATCAGGATCTTCTCCAATGGGAGCTTCTAGATAGACAAAATTGGGCAGGTGTTTTTTAATTTCAGAACAAAGTTCTAATTTTGATAAATTGGCATCTTCTAAGCCCACATTGTAGGGTTTACCCTTCATAGTTTCAAAATTAGTAATGCCATGCAAAAATACTTTAGCTACATCGCGGATATGAATATAATTTCTCTTAAAATGCCCCTCAAACACTAGTAATGCTCGGTCATGGACAGCCCGATACACGAAGTCATTGACTAATAAATCAATTCTCATCCGAGGTGACATACCAAAGACAGTTGCTAGTCTGAAAGTGATGCTATTTTCTCTTTCTAAAACTGCTGTTTCGGCTTCTACTTTTGTAATCCCATACAGTGAAATCGGGCGTAAAGGAGTTTCTTCTGTACAAAATTTGCCAGATTCACCAATGCCATAACCACTATTTGTCACTGGCATAAGAATTCGCTGTTCATTACTAGCCAAGCGACATAACATTTTGACGGCATCTGAGTTGATTGTTTGTGTACCAATCGTGTCATTTTTACACAAGGGCGCACCAACTAATGCTGCTAAAGGAATAATGACATCGGCATCTTTGAGCAAAAATTTAATAGTATTTTCATCTCTGCAATCACCCCTCACAACTTGAAACCCGTCATATTGACAGCAATCGGCCAAGCTATTTTGGTGAAACATGAAGTTATCTAATACAGTCACCTCATAACCATGAGCTAGTAAAGTTGGTGTCAGTATCGACCCAATATAGCCAGCTCCTCCAGTAATTAGTATTTTCATTGTCTGTCCTTACCTACTCTGGTTGAGATTTTACAGGTAAGCTTGACTTTATCCAAAATTAAGAACTCAGTTTTTGTATTTGGCAAAAATCATGGCTTTTTGGCAAATACTTTTTCTACGTCACTAAGTATGGATCAAGTTCAAAAACTAAAACTAGCATCCAACCTGGGTTTTAGGGATAGCGATCGCGTCACCACAAAAATAGATAAAGTTGAGGTAAGAGGATGTTTGGAAAGTCAAAAAAAGCTCAAGTAACGATATTCTGTCAGTAGATAAAAATACAACAGTTTTACTATTGGTGTCATCGATTGAGTAAGGACTACGAAACTTTACCGCAGACCCATGAAACCTTTGTGCAGATCGCTATGATTCGGTTAATGCACCAGAAGACTTGCTTAATTGAGTGGTTTAATACTTTCCCAACATCCTCTGAGTATATTAATTTTAGGTATTTATATGTTTTTGGTAACAGGAGCAACGGGAGGAATTGGTCGTCGTGTTGTGCGACTGCTATGCCAACAGGAACAATCAGTCAGGGCATTTGTGCGTCTTACCTCACGTTATAGCGAGTTAGAACACCGAGGTGCAGAAATCTTCATCGGTGATTTACGCGAAGCAAGAGATATAGAAAAAGCTACTCAAGGTGTCAAATATATTATCAGCGCTCACGGTTCTGCTGGAGATGTTTTATCCCTTGACTATCGTGCCAATATAGAACTGATTGACCAAGCAAAACTTAATCAAGTCCAGCATTTTGTCTTTGTCTCTGTATTAGGAGCCGATCGCGGTTATGAAGATGCTCCCGTATTTAAAGCCAAAAGCGCAGTAGAGCGATATTTGATAGATAGTGGCTTAAATTACACTATTTTACGCCCATCTGGACTAGCATCAAATTTGCTGCCACTGGCAGAACAGTTCCGAGAAACAGGGTTATATTTACTGATTGGCGACCCCAAAAACCGTAGCTCAATTGTGAGTACAGACGATTTGGCAAGAATGATAGTTGATTCTGTAAAAGTTCCAGAAGCACGTAACCAAATATTACCAGTTGGGGGGCCAGAAATTTTGCTAAGAGAAGATATTCCTCGAATATTTGGTCGGATTTTTAACAAACAACCGATAGTCATTAATCCGCCAGTATTTGTTCTTGATGGGTTAAGAAATGTTATCGGTTTATTAAATCCGCAAACACAAAAAGCTTTGGGGACTTATCGGACATTGCTATCTAATGAATTTTTCTGTAAAAAAGAGGAAATAGCTAACTTAGAGAGAATTTTCAATTTTCAATTGGAAACCTTGGAAAGTTTTTTACGACGCTATTTAGCAGTTTGAAGTATAGCAAAGTGTTGAGTCCTGTACACTGAGCGAAGCCGAAGTGTGAGTGCTGAGTATAGATTCAGTCAATACAAAGCTTTGAGCAATCAACACAGTCTAAGTGACTACGGCTATAAATATTAGTCCTTGGTCATTAGCATCCGGACACAGGACTAATAAATAAGGACAAATGACAAAGAACAAATAACATTAAGATTTTATGACCTCTCCCCTAGTTGCAAATGCTGCTCAAGCGCGTCAGACAAAACAGCGATTCGCCAAGCCAGAGGATCAACTGTCTTATGAATTAGGTAAGGCAGTTCAAGAATTGCCACCGCTGTACACTAGATTGTTAGCAGGAAGTATTAGTTTAGCTTTATTTGGCACGATCGCCTGGGCGCATTTCTCGGAAATTGATGAAGTGGCGATCGCACAAGGGGAATTAATTGCTTCGACGCAAGTAAGACCAGTTACATCTCTGGGAAATGGGATGATTATGGCGGTGAAAGTCACAGAAGGCGATCGCGTTACCAGAAATCAAGTGTTAATTCAACGCGATCCCGACTTCCAAAAAACAGACGTAAACCGCCTGACAGAATCCAGCAAGTTGATTAAGGATGACTTAGAGCGTTTGGATGTAGAACGCATTGGTGGTAAAAGTACTGGCGAAAAACTCCAAGATGAACTGTTAACTGCACGTTTGCGCGATTATCAAGCACGTCAAGCCAGTGCAGAAGCCGAAGCCAACCGCCAACGCGCCATTCTTGACCAAGCAAAAGTGCGCCTAGCTCGCTTGCGAGAAAATTTAGATACTGCCAAAACTGGGTTAGTTAATGCCAAAGCTAACTTAGCTAATGCGAAAAATATCCGTGAAAAAGTGAAAGAAGCATTAGCGATCGCCCAAAATCGAGAAGAAAAACTCCGCACCTTAATTACTCCTGGTGCTGTTCCCAGAGTGGATTACTTGGAAGCTCAAGAAAGATTAAATCGTGCCAACACAGAAGTTACTAGATCAGAAGACGAAGTAACTAACGCCAACAATAAAGTTACAGAAGCACAAGATCGAGTTGTATCCCTAGAAAAAGATATTGCAGCCCAAGTGCAAGAAATCCGCCAAGCTGAGGAAGCTTTTCAAGCAGCGCGGAATCAAGCACAGCGTGTCTCATCTGAGCGCCAAAGCGAAATTTTAACTCAGATGAATAAGCGTAAAGAAGAATTGACTACCGTTTCTGGTCAATTAGCCCAGGCGAAAAAGCAACAAGACGGAGAAACCATCAAAGCTCCTGTTGCTGGCACAATCTACAGAATCAAGGCCACCAAAGGCCCTGTACAAGCAGGTGAAGAATTACTTTCCATCCTGCCAGATGGGGAAGAGTTGCAACTAGAGGTGAAAGTTCTCAACCGCGATATTGGGTTCATTCATCCAGGCATGAAGACAAAGGTAAAAATGGCTACTTTTCCTTTCCAGGAATTCGGCACTATTGATGGCACAGTAGTACAAGTTAGCCCCAATGCTGTGGTGGATAAAGATTTAGGCTTAGTTTTTCCCACCAGAGTTCAGTTGAGTAAACATTCCATCAATGTACGGGGTAAAGAAGTAGTATTTACTCCCGGTATGGCTGCTACAGGCGAAATTGTCACTCGCAAGAAATCAATTTTAACTTTCATTATCGAACCTGTAACTCGCAGATTTAGCGAAGCTTTTTCTGTGAGGTAATACCATTTTGGATTTTAGATCTTGGATTGTAAAACAGTTTTGATATGACCTTTTGAACAATTCATTTTTTGACATCATTATTATTCTTCAATTGGTATGAGATACCCGACTTTTTTAAAAAAGTCGGGTATCTCGTTACTCAAGAATGATTTTTATATTCAGCTAATCCCAAAGCTTACCCAAAGCAGCCAATTGGTCGCGGTATTCAATGCGAATTACCCAATCTTCTGGCCATACAGCCATTCCCAAATATGCCCCAGCAAAAGCACCTGCCAAACAAGCAATAGAGTCAGAATCGCCTGCTGTGAGTACAGCGCGTCGCAGTGCGGCTAATGGTTCTTCTGGAAAGAATAAAAAGCACAACAAACCTGTGGCAAAGGCTTCTTCTGCTACCCAACCGTCACCTATTGCTAAACAAGGGTCGATGTCGCGGTTGGGGTTGACTAAAGCCGCATCCAGACGGTCAAGCACTGCTAAACACTCATCCCAGCCACGACTAATAAATTCTTCTGGTGTAGCAATGCCTGGCCGTTGCCATAAAGAACCCAGCCAATCAGCATGGTAGACTAAGCGCTGACTTAAAGCATAGTTTCTCAGTTGAGCAGGCAATTTTTGCGGTTCGCCGCCCTTGACAAGGTAAGTAATTGCTGCTGCGGTTAAATCTGAGGCGGCCAGGGCGGTAGGATGACCGTGAGTTAATACTGCTTGGAATTGGGCAACTGCCGCACGAGTTGTATCATCCTTTGGCAGTAGACCTACAGGCGCAACACGCATATTTGCACCACACCCTTTAGAGTTTGGTCTGGTTGCTTGCAGCCAAGGCAAACCAACTTCTAGATATTCACAAGCCTGCAAACAAGTCATTCCAGGGGCGCGATTATTGTCTGGACTGTGTAACCATTCAATAAACTTACGTCTGAGTACAGGTTCTAAACTAGCTACTGTCAAGTTCGCTGCACCTACTTCAACCAGGGCTTGCCCTACTGCTAATGTCATCTGTGTGTCGTCGGTTACGCGTGCGGGGTTGCCGACAATTTCTTGCGGCCCATTTGGCGGAAAGCGACGGCGAATTTCTTCAACATTTAAAAATTCTGTAGCAGCCCCCAAGGCATCACCACAGGCCAGCCCAAATAAACATCCAGAGGCACGACGCATAACTAGCATTTTTTAATTACATTTTTAATACATAAACGCTACAAAATCTACCCTTGACTAAGTTAGGACTTACGCCCGGTTGTCCGTTGAGATTGGGTGTGAGGGTGTAAGGGTATAGGGTGTGAAAGTTTTGAACATCTACACCCACGCACCCCTACACCCTTCCTTCTCCAAACCCTTGATTTTTCGTTTTCATGCGTAACTCCTATTAAGTATCCGCGTTTTAACTGAATTTGTCTGGCAAAGGCTCCTTTTATAGCTCATTTGTTCTCTGTACCTTTGGAATTAATGTTGTTTAAAGACGGCAAACACCACATTACGATTACGGTTCACCCTAATTACTCAATGTATTAATTCTCATAAATTAGACGAAGTGAAAGCAAATTAATCCATGAACCAACTAAACAAATCTTTAAAATTAACCGTCCTATCTCAGGTTCGGGAAACCACCCTTCATGGACTGGCTATACAAGCTCAGTATATATATCAGCAGAACTTGGGGCTATAACCCCAGCCAAACCGAGCCAAAGGTTATTAATGCTGAAATAACTGCTTTCATAAACCAGTTGGTTCAAGATTTAGTCCTTTATATTCCCATTCATTTGTAGTTATACGGAGCCAGCACCTAAAATGGCAAAAGTAGTTGGAATTGACTTAGGTACAACTAACTCCTGCGTCGCAGTAATGGAAGGTGGTAAACCCACGGTTATTGCTAACGCAGAAGGTTTTCGGACAACACCATCAGTAGTAGCGTTTGCTAAAAATGGCGACACCTTGGTAGGGCAAATTGCCAAGCGCCAAGCGGTGATGAACCCAGAAAACACTTTTTATTCAGTTAAGCGCTTTATTGGTCGTCGCTTTGATGAAGTGACTAATGAAGCTACAGAAGTGTCTTATAAAGTGTTGAGCAGTGGCGGTAACGTCAAGCTAGACTCTCCTGGCGCTGGTAAGCAGTTTGCTCCCGAAGAAATTTCGGCTAAAGTTCTGCGTAAATTAGTTGAAGACGCAAGCAAATATCTAGGTGAAACTGTTACCCAAGCAGTAATCACCGTTCCGGCATACTTCAACGACTCTCAACGCCAAGCTACCAAAGACGCTGGTAAAATCGCTGGTATTGAAGTTCTACGGATTATCAACGAACCTACCGCCGCTTCTCTGGCTTACGGTTTCGATAAGAAGAGCAACGAAACCATCCTGGTATTTGACTTAGGTGGTGGTACATTCGACGTATCCGTACTGGAAGTAGGCGACGGCGTATTTGAAGTATTAGCAACTTCTGGTGATACCCACTTGGGTGGTGACGACTTCGATAAAAAAATTGTTGATTTCTTAGCAGAACAATTCCGCAAAGATGAAGGTATCGACCTCCGCAAAGACAGACAAGCACTGCAACGTTTAACAGAAGCGGCAGAAAAAGCTAAGATTGAGCTTTCCAGTGTTACCCAAGCGGAAATCAACCTACCATTCATCACAGCTACCCAGGACGGGCCTAAGCACCTGGATATGACGCTGACTCGCGCTAAGTTTGAAGAACTTTGCTCTGACTTAATCGACCGTTGCCGTATTCCTGTGGAGAATGCGCTCCGCGATGCCAAGTTAAGCAAAAATGATATCGATGAAGTGGTGCTAGTTGGTGGTTCTACCCGTATTCCCGCAGTCCAAGAATTGGTGAAGCGAGCGTTGGGTAAAGATCCTAACCAAAGCGTTAACCCTGATGAAGTGGTAGCAGTTGGTGCAGCAATTCAAGCTGGTGTATTGGCTGGTGACGTAACAGGTATCTTGTTGTTAGACGTAACACCATTGTCTCTGGGTGTAGAAACCTTGGGCGGTGTCATGACCAAGATTATCCCTCGCAACACCACAATTCCAACCAAGAAATCCGAGGTATTTTCTACCGCTGTTGATGGTCAAACCAACGTAGAAATTCACGTCCTCCAAGGTGAACGGGAATTTGCTAACGACAACAAGAGTTTGGGAACCTTCCGCCTCGATGGTATTCCTCCCGCACCCCGTGGCGTACCTCAAATTGAAGTAACCTTCGACATCGACGCTAATGGTATCCTCAACGTTACTGCTAAGGACAAAGGTACCGGTAAGGAACAGTCAATCAGCATTACTGGTGCTTCTACCTTAGATAAAAATGATGTTGACCGGATGGTGCGCGAAGCAGAACAAAACGCCTCTGCTGATAAAGAACGTCGTGAGAAAATTGAGCGCAAGAACCAAGCTGATTCCTTGGCATACCAAGCTGAGAAGCAACTGCAAGAATTAGGTGATAAAGTTCCTGCGGCTGATAAGACCAAAGTTGAAGGTTTGGTAAAAGACCTGCGGGAAGCTGTTGCTAAGGAAGACGATGAGCAAATCACCAAGCTGATGCCAGAATTGCAACAAGCACTATTTGCAGTTGGTAGCAATATCTATCAACAAGCTGGCGGTGGTGCTGCACCCGGTGCTGAACCTCAAGATGGTGGTGCTTCTACTTCTTCTGGTAGCGGTGATGATGTAATTGATGCAGATTTCACTGAAAGCAAGTAATTCCTCCAATGATGTAGGGAAAGTGAGAAATTCCCTACTCAATATTTCCCATCCACGCATTCGCCTGGGTGGGAATTTTTTTATACGGTGATTCTAAGCAATTCTGTTCCTCGGTCTTCTCAAAAACCAAGGTCTTGCTAGGAAAAAATTGTTCCATTCTTCAGCATAAATTTATCGTCAGCTTTAATACAGCAATCTGGTTTTGGGAATAATAAGCCTGCGGTTGAGAAAATTCCAGAGATATATGTTGAATGTAGTGGTTGGCCATAGTAATGATCCAGACTCTTTAGCAGCAATTACTGAAGTTATAGAGCAATGTCAAGATCAACTAGATGGTAAACTTCCGCAAGCTGGCGTTTTGTTTGCTGCAATTGACTTTGATTATGCACTCATCTTGCAAGAAATTGTGCAAGCTTTCCCAGGAATTGAGTTAATTGGTGGGACAACCGATGCCGAAATTTCCTCATTATTACAATTTCAGCAAGATTCAATTGCTTTAATGCTATTTTGTGCTGATGAACTTGAAATTTATGCAGGTTTGGGTAGAGAACTATCAAAAGACCCGATTTTAGCAACTAAACAAGCTGTAGAACAAGCAAAATCCAAACTTAAAAATCAAGCTTCGTCTCAATTATGCTTGACTTTACCTGAAAGTTTAACAGTTGATGGTGTTGCGATTGTAGAAGGCTTAAAACTAGCACTAGGTAAAGATATTCCTATTTTTGGTGGGTTAACTGCTGACCAATGGAAATTTCAAAAAACCTATCAATTTTTTCAAACTGAAATTCTTACCGATGCTGTGCCTGTGTTGATATTTTCCGGTAAATTCTTGTTTTCGCAAGGGGTAGCTAGTGGTTGGCATCCTTTAGGAAAAAAAGGGAAAGTTACCAAAGTTGATAAAAATATTCTTTATGAAATTGACGGCAAACCTGCATTAGATTTTTATCATCATTATTTAGGTGGTCTCCCCCCTTCTGGTGAATATCCTTTAGCCGTATTTGAGTCAGAAGCAGAAGAATTTTATATGCGTGCGCCTAGTATTCATGATATCAAAACTGGCAGCATTACTTTTTTAGGTGAAATACCAGAAAATGCGTCTGTACAAATAGCGCAAGCTAGTCGAGATGAGATTTTAGGCGCTGCTAAAACCTCAATTACAAATGCTTTAAATAATTACCCAGGTACAAAGCCAGATGCGGCTCTATTTTTTTCGTGTGCAGCTCGTCGGCTATTGCTAGGTACACGCACAATAGAAGAATATCAACTTGCTCAAGAATGTTTGACAACAGCTATTCCAGGTTGCGGTTTTTATACTCATGGTGAAATTTCACCTTTAAATGGTGGAGGCGAAACTAGATTACATCATGAAACATTCGTGACTCTTTTAATAGGAATACATTAAAAGATGATGGAATTAGAATATGAGCAAAAAATCAAGGAACTGGAAAAAGCTAATCGGATTCTTCAGAAAAAACTTGAGCGTTCTGAATCATCAAGAATTGCCTTAGAAGAAACAAATGAAAAAAAAGAGGCTTTGTTTCTGAAGGTGATTGATGAACTGCGAGAATCACAAAAAACTTTAGAAGAGCAAAGTCAAGATTTAGAAGAAACTCTAAAAAAGCTGCAAGCGATGCAAAGTAAGTTAGTCGAATCTGAAAAGATGTCAGCTTTAGGAGTTTTAGTCGCGGGTATTGCTCATGAAATTAATAATCCTGTGAATTTTATTTACGGTAATATTAACTATGTTGCTCAATATGCTGATGATATTTTAGATTTACTCCAGTGTTATCAAGAATCTTATCCAAATCCTGTTATTTCTATAGTAGAAAAAAGCAAGCAAATGGATTTGGATTTTATCAAAAAAGACTTGAACCAAGTTTTAAATTCTATGGAAATAGGGGCGGAACGCATTAGCGAAATTGTTCGCTCTTTGCGTACATTCTCCCGCTTAGATGAAGCAGAAGTGAAAAAGGTTGATATCCATGAAGGTATTGATAGCACCTTGATGATTCTCAAAAATCGCCTCAAATCCCGAATTGGTTGCCCAGAAATTACAGTTATTAAAGAATATGGCAATCTCCCGTTGGTAGAGTGTTATGCTGGTAAACTCAATCAAGTGTTGATGAATATTATTAGCAATGCTATTGATGCTTTAGAACAAAAATTAGACTGTGATCAGCCAAGTTTTTCTAAAAAAATGAGTACAGCTACACTTCAAACCTCAAGCTTTACTCCTACCATCAAAATTACTACAGAACTCGTAAATAACTGGATTTCAATTCGGATTAGTGATAATGGTATGGGAATTGATGAAAAAATAACACAACAAATATTTAATCCATTCTTTACTACTAAACCAGTTGGTAAAGGCACAGGTTTAGGACTATCTATTAGCTATCAAATTATTGTTGAAAATCATCAAGGTCAACTTGAATGCAAATCTATTCCTGGCATAGGTACGGAATTTATCATTATGATACCCCAACAACGGATGTAGCAGGTGATAGGTGCTCAAACAGAATTCAGGAGTCAGTAGTCAATATTTAGAATAAATATTGACTACTGGCTGCTGAATTCTGCAACAACCGAGCAACCTAGAGATTTCTTTATGCCGACTTCCAAGTGCCGTGGAAACTAGGGGGAATGACATTTGGTAATCCTAGTTTGCAGACTGGTTCTTCGTTTAAGCGATCGCTATCAAATACCCAAACTTGACTACTATGAGAATTACCATCGTATATCACGCTGATTATCCAAGTTTGCTCAGGGTTTTGGGTATCTTGCACAGGTAGTGGTTCGGAAGTATAAAGATTTTCTTTTAAGTTTGTTTCGCTTAGGGTTTGGGTTTGGTGATCGAAACGTGCGATCGCATTTAGTAGTTCTTTACTAATATCTGTTCCTTTTTGGAATGAGGCAAAATATGTATACCGAGAGGCTTGACCGACATTGTGCTGTTGTACAGTTGGAAACTCGCAATGTCTGTCTAGTATTTGCTCAATGTTCGTAACTTTGCCAGTTTGGGGCTGAAAATGTACTCGCGTTAGTGTACTTTGAGCAGGTGTGTGAGTCTCACCTGTAGCTACTTCTTTCAGGTACTGGTTTGTTTGAAAGTCTTTGTAACGAGCAATATCTACAATTACTGAACCGTTAGCATCTACATAACCGTTGGCAAAATGCCACTGATACCAAGGTTCGGCTTCACTACGACTTACTAAAGATAACGTCTGGCGATCGAAAACTAAAATTTGAGTTCCTAGTTGAGGTCGCCACTCTAACGCATCACTATAGTTTGTTCCGAGCAGTACAGGAAAAAAATTCAGCCGTACTGGGGGAATGCAAAATACAAGATATTGTCCTGCTAAAACAAAATCATGCACTATTGGGATGCCATCAAGGGAATATGCTGATTTTTGGATAATTTTGCCAGTAAAATCGCTTTTATAAATATTTAGTCTGGAATTTAATCCTGGAGTAATACCAAAGTTAAAAATCTCCCCTGTTTGCTCGTCGCGCTTATAGTGTGCGGAATAAGTTAATCCTTTATTTAATTCTCCTAAATCATCTTCGCCCCAAGTTTCTAAAGTTTGCAAATCTAAGGCGTAGGGTTTACCTGCTTCCCACAGTGCTAAAAGTTTATTTGGAAGTGCGATCGCCGAAGTATTCGCAGCGTTTTTCACTGGTCTGAGTAATTGATTCCAAAAAGCTCCTGGTGCAGTCATACCATAGTTACCGTAAAGCAGTTTATCTGCTGCGGCTTCTGCTTTGTAGCCTGCGGTTTGCACGTAGCGATAAACTGCGGTGGCTCCGGCATTGGTAAAATGAACAGCAAGAATTGCCCCATCTCCATCAAACCAGTGTCCCATAGGCTTACCGCCACGTTCTAGGCGTGCGGGGCCATTGCGGTAAAGTGTGCCACGTAAGCCATCGGGGATTTGACCAGAGATAATTGGCAGTTGGGTGAGAGGAAATTCTGTTCCTGGTTGGGCGATCGCACCTGCCCAAGCTTTTTTGGATGATTTTTTAGTAGTCGTAGTCATCTCAAATTTAAAATCCAGTAGTAATAGCTATGTATAGAAGCTGTTCTCCTTCTTAATTTTGCTGTATGTTTCTCAGTGAAAATGCAAAAACCCAGTTTTTTCAAAAAAACTGGGTTTTAGAATGAGTAAGTATAACTCTACAGCCAATCTCGATAAGCAGAGATTTCATTTACACTAATTTCTAACGGCGCACCTTTACCAAAAGGCGGATAAACTTTGATTTTGGCATTGGTTGTAAATCTCTCTAATCGATTACCTAACTGGGGAATATTGCTGACTATATGCCAGTAAGATACGATGTCAGGGCAATCAATTACTAACATGACTTTTGTGTCTTTATCAGTAAGATACCACTGACAATTATTGAGTAGAGCTTGAGTAATGCGATCGCAACTGTAATAAAAGCATCGCCCAATCGCTTGCTCTAACTCTAAGTGCAGCATTCCATCCTCTTTTGTTACCCCATTAGAAGGTAAATCATCGGGTGGAAGCTGGTTTAATTTAGACATAATTGCGTACCTCTTGGTTGTAGCGCTGCAAACTTTCGATGTTTTTTTGCATATCAAACGATGTCGGTTTGAGCGCTAATGTACCTAGATTCAATTCGTCCTGAAATTTTTTGATTTTGTCTCGACAAGTAATAACATCACCGATGATTGAATTTTCAATCAAATAGTCTTCGTCAAAACAAATGTTTGTGCGGTCAAATGGCTTATGGCCATTGTTGGAACTATTCTGCATTACTACTGCCGAGTTAGCTTTCATTTTTTGGCTAAATTGGCGGATAAAAGGCATTGCTTCGTTAATAGCGGCTTCGTTGGTTTGTCCCACAAAAAAGAAGCGTGCTAACACAAAATTATCTGCACCACTAGGATTAATATCTCGATATTGGCTGACTGTTTTTTTCAATCTCTCTAGCGCAAAGGGTGGCCCTCCCATCAAGCTAAAGGAATTTTTTGCCGCAAATTCGATGCTTGTATCATCACCACTGGCTATATATACCGGGATTTGCTGTTGCAAAGGTTTAGGGTAAACTGTGAGGCGATCGCATTGATAATATTGCCCGTGAAATGAAACTTCCTTTTCATATAACAGCTTTTGAATCAATGCCAAGGCCTCTAGCATTCTGGCGCGAGATTCTCCCATTGAAATTGCAAAATGTTTATTTTGCTGGGGGAAAGGCCCGCCTTTGGCAACTCCAAATAATAATCTGCCATTACACAAATTATCCAAGGTAGCAATATCTTCTGCTACCCGAATCGGGTTGTGAAATGGAAGCAAAACCGCTGCGGTGCCTAAGCGAATTTTTGAGGTAGCACCCGCTAAATGTGCCATCAATAGCAGCATGGCAGAACTGAGATTGACTTCACTAAAATGATGCTCGCTCACCCAAGCTTCTTCAAAGTTTAAGCTTTCGGCTTGTCTGACTAAAGCGACTTGCTCAAAAATAGCACGGCGGGCATTTTGGTGATGATTTTCGTAATTGCAGAAAAGTCCAATTTTCATTGTTTGCTATTCTTAGGTTGCTACCATTTGCAACTCCAACCACAGGCGTGGATCGGTATCTTTTAGCTTCGATTTGGGATCTCTCACCAAGCGTTTAGCGTTCATACAAACTACTTGTACTAATCCCATATTGTCGGCTATGTCTCTGAGGATTTTTTGGTGTTCTCTGACATAGGGCAGCATTTCCTCAGAGCAATAAATACCTATGTATTGCAAGCGTCTTGGCGGTCTTCCCCAAAAACAGGTGATAACTTTCACATAACACCCGTCTAGTAGTTCCCCAACTTTTGGATAATACTCGCTGACGATTCTTTTGTATTCTTTAGCGATGATATCTTCAGTAATCATTTTAACTGATATTTCTGTAGCGTTCATCACGCTATTTAATATAACATATATTTGTTAATTAAGCATGATGTAAAGTGTGATTTATATTGCTTTTTAGTGTTAAATAATATATAGAAAATATGATTTTATAAAAGCCAAGAGAGACCAAGAACCCCAACTTCTCTGAGAAGTCGGGGTTCTGAGCTTCTTCGATATTTTCTGAATAATCAGTCCTCAATCGGTTTCTTATCGAGATTTTCGCTCTGCCACTAATACTTCAGCAACCATTTCAGGTAAATCACAAAAGTCTGAAAATCCCTCTTTTCCACTGATAGGAGAAATAAAGGTATAACTTGGGTCGCATTCTCCTGTATCGTAAACTTGAATAAACCATCGATCAGGAAAGCCTTCTACACCCAACTCGACAATGTACCAACTCTCGCCAACCAAACGAGATTTTATAATAGTAAACCACTCTCTATATTCGTCACGAATATTCCAGTCTGCTAAGAGAAACTCTAACGCTATATGTCCAGCATCAGTTGCCGTCAGTAGCATGATTACTCCTTATTAGGCACTTCAGATTTTGCAGCTTCGGAATTGTTAAAATCGGGATATAAGCCTAATTGTTTAGCAAGCTCGCGGGCTAAAAAAAACAAAAATTGAGCGCCATCTTGATTACCTTCGTGAGCAAACATTGTGGCAACTCTAGCCATAGATTCTACTAAATTAGCGTCAATTAATTCTGAATGTGCTTCTAGAACTTCTGGTTCTTGACCATTAGGACATTGTAGTAATTTATCGATTAAATCAAAATATTGGGCTTGCCGTTCTTCAGTCATAATATTTTGTAATTGTGGAGCGTGAATGGATTATTGTTCGATACTTTGTTGCCAAAGTCTTTCTAGCATTTCTACTTGTTCTTGAAATACGGCAGCGCGATGAGCTAGATACCTGTCGTATACAAGAATTCCTAACCCGATACAAACTGGGGTTAGCAAGATAAACCATTGCAGAATAACGGCAACTTTATATACAAAATCAGTAGTTAGCGGTTGGTTCACGACGTTGCGATCGCAGTAATTAACACCAGCCGTTACCGGAGGATATAAGGCTTGATTTACTTTGTTAAGCTTATTAACTTCACAAGTTAAATTCTGTGCCTTAACTAACTCTCCATGTTTTTCCCAAACTACTCTCAGGACTACCATCGCTGGAGAAATTACTATTAATGTTACTAGGCAAACTGTGAGAACATTTAAAAGTTTAACTTTCATCCTTCAGGTAGAGGCTAGGGACTAGATAAGAAATTTAGTTGGACAAAATTAGTAGGCTTTAGATCCCTGACTTCTTTGAGAAGATGGGGATATTATTCTTTACAGTTATTAGTTAGTTAATAATTACTTAGTTTTCTAAAACTTCACTTTCAAAGAATGATGATAACAAATGGATTGGTAGAAGATAGACGCAAGAAAACAATTCCCAATCCAAAATCTAAAATCCAAAATGGTATAAGAAGTCCCCCCTAGTTCACTAGCAAGCTAGAGAATTTCGGGGGGTAGAGGGGAATCTCTGCGTAAATCCTATATGTTTTATATCAGCCGACTTTCAGGGTAGCTGTTTAGTTGACGTGGATTAAGTTTATTAAATTGATTAAAGTTGTACTCAAAACCTAAAACAATTGCTATACAAGCTTTTAAAATTTATTTAGGGTAGAGGGACTAGTATTTTTGGGCAAAGGTACTAGTATTGCTTAGGTGGGGTTCGGGAATTTTTGCACTCAGGCTCAAAGCTAGACAGGCTATAGTTAGAAACGATTTTTTTTTGATAAGTTTTGATGAAGAATTTTTGTACTCAAGGTAAAGAATTCATATTTGAGCTAACTAGAATTAATCAAAAAATCAATTAAAGAAAGGGGAAATATCAAGATTTGAACACTTAATAATCTTGCTGTATTTAACTTACATTTTAGAGCTTGATATATAGAAATTTAGATATTTGATCAAACTGTTAAATAAGCTGTTGATTTCGTTGGGAGTATCTTGAAAAATATGAAGGGAATTTTTATCATCCTGCTTTGTTAGACAGAAGGTAAGCTAAATAAGTTTCAACAAACAAGCTGATGTTTAGTATCTAAGAATGCTTAAATATTGCAATTGTTAGTTAATGGTATTAGAAAATACGAATTTAGGAGTCAATTAACCAAAATTATTTCTTGGTGTTACATATTTATGCTTTAGTGAAATTAAATAGTTTTGGCGATCGCTCACCTCAGCCGTTGCCCAAACATGATTGTTATAAGTAAATATGCTGCTTTAAAATTAAAGGTTTCGGAGTTAATTTATGCGAATTGCTAAAGATGTTACAGAACTGATTGGTAGAACTCCCTTAGTTCAACTAAATAAAATTCCCCAAGCCGAAGGAGCAGTCGCTCGAATAGTTGCCAAACTAGAAGGGATGAACCCAGCCGCTTCTGTTAAAGACCGGATTGGCGTGAGTATGATCAATTCAGCCGAAGCCGAGGGTTTAATCAAACCAGGTAAAACAGTTTTAGTTGAGCCAACTTCTGGAAATACCGGAATCGCCTTGGCAATGGTAGCAGCAGCACGTGGTTACAGTCTAATTTTGACTATGCCAGAAACCATGAGCCAAGAGCGGCGCTCGATGCTTCGCGCTTATGGTGCAAAACTAGAATTGACACCAGGCCCAGAAGGAATGCGAGGCGCAATTCGCAAAGCCGAAGAAATCGTGGCGAATACACCCGACGCATATATGCTGCAACAGTTCCGCAACCCAGCTAACCCGAAAATTCACCGCGAAACCACCGCCGAAGAAATTTGGGAAGATACAGACGGCGAAGTAGATATTGTGATTGCTGGGGTAGGTACTGGCGGGACAATTACCGGAATTGCCGAAGTATTAAAACAACGTAAACCTAGTTTACAGGCGATCGCAGTTGAACCAAGCAATAGCCCTGTCCTCTCTGGTGGTGAAGCAGGCCCCCATAAAATACAAGGTATTGGCGCAGGCTTTGTCCCCGATGTACTGCGCTTGGAATTGGTGGATGAAGTTATCCGAGTTAGCGATGACCAAGCCATGATGTACGGACGCAGGTTAGCCAAAGAAGAAGGCTTATTATCAGGTATTTCTTCAGGTGCGGCTTTGTGTGCTGCATTGCAAGTAGCAAAACGACCAGAAAATGCTGGTCGTTTGATTGTGATGATTCAGCCTTCCTTCGGTGAACGTTACCTCAGCACAGCAATGTTTCAAGATTTGAGCATTAGTTAAGAAGTCAAAAGTTAAAAGGAAAAAGTAAAATTAACCCCTCTCCAAACCTCTCTCCTTTTAGGGGAGAGGCTTAAAAAGCTGATTATTACCTTGCTCCTCCCTCTCCTGACGGAGACGCTTCGCGAACGCCTTGTAGGAGAGGGAGGCTGGGAGGGAGAGGTACTTATTTAATGTTTGCAATTACCATGACTGTGGCCATGTTCATGGTCATGATGGTGATTACCGCCGTGAGCGCAGCCTTGTAAATCTTTACTCATGAGGTCTTCACTCATAGCTTGGAAAGATTCGTCTACAGGTTTTAAGCCAATCCAAGCGTCAAGTTTTTCGACTTCAAAACCAACTTCGCGGCGATCGCCTACTTGAATTAAAGGGCGGCGAATTAATAGCGGATCACGCAACATCTGTACCAAGGCGGTTTCCGCGTCGATATTTTCGGGAATAATCTCGCCTGATTTTACCTTGGGTGCAGCCCGATTAAACCATTCAGATACAGGGCGATTACCAAAAAATGACCGTAAACGCTCAATTGTCCAAGGTTCGGTTAATAAGTTGTATGAAATCACTTCATGACCAGCCGCAGTCAGCAAAACTTTTTGCCGAGTACCATTTTTACAGCCTGGTTTTTCATAAAAAATTACTCTTGCCATTGTGCTTGCTCCCAATCCACTTAATGGTTTAGGACTTACACAGAGAACCCTCTAGAAAGTGCTGAGTGCTGAGTTGAAAGTGCTGAGTAATGCCTTTCTTAGTGTGTAGTCACTTAGGCTAGGAAAGTGGTGATTGTTCCAAGGCTTAAAGCTACTGATTTTATACTCAGCACTTAGCACTTTACTCAAATTAAAACTTTCGTGCAGTTTGGGTAACTAAATCAAACTCAAATCTTTGTTTTGGATCAGTTTCCCCATAAATATTGAAAGTCACAGTTGGTTCATCACCGACTGCTTGCACGTTGTGAATTGCATCGGGAGTGAAGCTAACAATATCTCCAGCCGATAAAGTTATTTCTCCCGTTTGTTCAATTTGTCCTGGGGATTTTGAGTTGTAATTGCGTCGCCAAACAGTGTTTTTTTCTTGACCTTTTAATACCGCTACAACTCCCCAAGTGCCATGATTATGAATGGTTGAAGTTGTCCCTGGTGCAAAAGTTACTGTTTGGACAGTCAACGGAAAACCCAATTCATCATATAAGAGAAGAACAGAAGTACCTGTTTTGGGACAAGGCTCTAAATGTTGACTTCTGACCCAGTAGGAATTGGCAATTAAGCGCCTCACCAACATCCTAATTTCTGGTAGGCGGCTAGATTCATCCTCAACACCATTGAGAACATCTTCCACCTCAGTCAAAAAACGATAGAGGCGATAATTTTCTCGCAATAAATCCCATGCTCTTACAGATTTACAGATTTGATACTGACCGTCTCCAGTAAGTAGCCAATCCCTACCTTGCATAAATTTTAGAATCTAAATTGAGAAGTTGAAGGCATGACAATTACTGGTGCGGCATACCAAGGAGAATTAGTATCAGGAAGAGTCACAGGAGATAAGGGAACAGTATTTGGAAGGGGATTTTCTGGCAGGGTAAATGTGGAAAGAGGTCGAGCAAAATAAAAATTGTTCATCATGGTTTGTAAATTTTGACTGTTGAGTGTTGGCAAATATTTGTCCATAGTCATTAGTCAATGGTCAATTGTCAAATTACTCTTGAATATTGACAATTGACTCTTGACTATTCAATCTTCTTCCTCGGCTGGACGTGTCAAAATATCCAGGAGGATACCAGCACCATAATCATTTTTAGGGTCAATTTCTTGAACCCTGATGCTGATTTCTTTGGCTTGTTCTATGTCTCCTAATTTAGCTAAAACCAAACCAGTGGCAGAGTATGCATTTAAGTACAACCTGATTTGGTTTTCTTCCCTCCGATTGATGAGTATGGGTTTTAGCTGTTCCCAATTTTCAGGAAAATTTTCTGCTTTCTTAATTTTATCTAATAATTTCGATGTTGTTTGCAAGGCGAGAGAATAATTATTTTTGTAGTAAAAATATCTATATGCTGAAACTAAAATGTCTGTATTGTCTCCGGCTTCCGTGATAGCTTGTTGCATATATTTCTCGGATTCAGAATTATTATGCCAAGTATCGGCTGCTAGAATTAGTAATTTTTTGACATTTTCTGGTACTTGAAACCAAGAAAATCTGTTGGTATCGACCATAAAAATTCTGAAGTGTGAAGTATGAAGTAACGCATCTAAATAATTGGTGCGTTACGGCAAAAATAATTATTTTCGTTTCACTTAATCACTTTGTGCCGTAACACACCCTACTCATTACTTAAAACTGTGTGAGAATGTACAACAAAGAAAAGAGAACAATCCAAATGATGTCTACGAAGTGCCAGTAAATTTCTGCCATTTCGATGCCGGTGTGTTTGGTTGCTGAGTAATGACCGGGACGCTGCGATCGCTTTAATACTCCTAAAATCAATAACAGTCCCACAAATACATGCAAACCGTGGAAGCCTGTCATGATATAGAAGCAGTTGGCAAAGATATTGGCTGTCATGCCATATCCCAAGGTTAGGTATTCATACACTTGACCTAACAAGAACAGCGCACCCATGATGGCGGTAATTTTATACCATCGTTGCATTCCGGCGACGTTATTCTTTTTAATCGCTACATCACCAAAGTGAATGACGAAGCTGCTAGACACCAGAATGATGGTGTTAATTGTGGGTACGAGTAATTCTACTTCTGTTCCTTCTGGTGGCCATACTGGTGTAGTGCCGCGAAAGAACAAGTAAGTAGCAAAGAATCCGCCAAACATTAGGGATTCTGAGATGAGGAAGGTTAGTAATCCCGGAACTCGCAAATCAGGATGATGTTCGGCATCATGTCCGTGATGTTCGCTGGGCGTGGCGACTGTCATATTTTTACCATTTGAATTTCTAACAAGGGTGAGATTTGACCTCTCCCCTAACCCCTCTCCTCATAGGAGAGGGGAATTTGTCTAACTCCCCCTTCCCTCGTAGGGAAGGGGGTTGGGGGGTTAGGTTTTTAACTAAGCACTAACTTCAGGTGTTGCGGTTGGTTGTGCTTCTACCGTAATATTTTGACCTCTCCCCTAACCCCTCTCCTATGAGGAGAGGGGAATCTTTCTTACTCCCCCTTCCCTCGTAGGGAAGGGGGTTGGGGGGTTAGGTTTTAACTAAGCACTAACTTCAGGTGTTGCGGTTGGTTGCGCTTCTACACTATGGCCGTAGTCGTAGGGGCCGTGAGTTACTACTGGTAGGACTTCCCAGTTTTCAATCAATGGAGGTGAACTGGTTGTCCATTCTAGGGTCAAAGCGTGCCAAGGATTATCACCTGCTACTTCGCCTTTACTCCAACTCCAAAGAATATTGATGGTAAAGGGGATGACTGATAAGCCTAAGATAAATGCGCCGATGGTACAAATCTCATTCAAGCTAGTGAATTGGGGGTCATACATTGCGACTCGTCGGGGCATTCCTTGCAAACCTAATTCGTGCATAGGTAAGAAGGTGAGGTTTGTCCCGATGAAGGTGAGGGCAAAGTGAATGCGTCCCAAGGTTTCGTTTAGCTTGTGTCCGGTCATTTTGGGGAACCAGTGATATATACCTGCGTAAATACCAAATACGGAACCGCCAAATAAGACGTAGTGGAAATGTCCGACTACATAGTAGGTATCGTGAACGTGAACGTCAAAGGGGGCTGTTCCCATTGTCACGCCGCTTAAACCACCCATGACGAACATTGACAACAAGCCAATGGCAAATAGCATGGCGCTGGTGAAGCGGATTTTTCCACCCCAGAGGGTAGCAACCCATCCAAAAATCTTCACGCCTGTAGGAACGGCAACGATAAGGGTGGAGATGGTGAAGAACATCCGCATCCAACCGGGTGTACCACTGGTAAACATATGGTGTACCCAGACGAACAAACCGACGACGCAAATTGCCAAGCTGGAATAAGCGATCGCTTTATATCCGAAAATTGGTTTACGTGCGTGGACGGGAATCACTTCGGACATGATGCCGAAGATGGGCAGAATCATCAGATATACTGCCGGGTGAGAATAGAACCAGAAAAGGTGTTGATAGATAACGACGTTACCGCCAGCATCTGGTTTAAAGAAGGATGTGCCGAAGTTGATATCAAACAACAGCAGCACTAAACCCGCAGCTAACACAGGTGTGGAAAGAAGCGCTAGTACGGAGGTAGCTAAGATTGCCCAGCAGAATAAGGGTAATTGATCCCATTTCATACTGGGGACTTTCATCATCAGGATGGTGATGACAAAGTTTAGCGAACCCAAAATTGAGGAGGTTCCCACTAAGACAATCGCCAAAATCCATAAGGATTGGGCAATTGGTGCGGTGACTAAACTTAGAGGTGGGTACGCTGTCCAACCAGATTGCGAACCACCGAAAAAGAAACTTGCTAATAGCAACAATCCAGCCGGTGGGTTTAACCAAAAGGCGATCGCATTCAGTTTCGGGAATGCCATATCCCTAGCACCAACCATCAACGGTACTAGATAGTTGCCAAATCCCCCAATCGCACTCGGAACAATCCATAAGAAAATCATGATTGTTCCGTGATTGGTCATGAAGGCGTTATACAGATTGGGATCTAATACATCCGCGTCTGGTGTGGCGAGTTCCGCGCGAATGGCGATCGCCATTAATCCACCGATGAGGTAAAACAAAAACGCCGTGACTAGATATTGAATCCCAATCACCTTATGGTCAATGTTGAAGGTGAAGTAGTCGTACCATTTCCACGCCTTGGGATGTGCGGTGTGGGCAACTGTCACTTTGGGATTCTTATCGGGTGGCGTGTTCCGAGGTAATTCTGTTTGTGTCATAAATTTGTCCTTTGTCATTGGTCATTAGACTTCTGGCACGAATATTGGAGAACAAGAATTTTATGCCTCACGCAAAGGCGCAAAGGCGCAAAGAAAAGTTCGCAAATAACAACTTTTGCAAGAGGTCTATTGACCATTGACTATTGACCCTTGACTCTTGACTATTGACTGGATAGTTTCTGTACTTACGCCCAGGTGTTGGATGTGGGGTGCAAGGAACTCGGAGGTGGATAAGTCGGCGGGATTAATTGCGATTGCTTGTTGCAAATCGGGCTTTTGGGCGAGTTGGCTTTCTTTTAGCCAACTATCGTATTCTGCGGGTGTGTGGACGATGACTTGCGATCGCATGGAACCGTGATAGCCTCCGCACAGTTCCGCACAGACGACAGGATATGTACCTGTTTTTGTGGCGGTGAATCGCAGTTCGGTGGGGATACCGGGAAGCGCGTCTTGTTTCAACCGGAATTGTGGAACCCAAAAGGCGTGAATTACATCCTGTGCTGACAAGTTCAGCTGCACATCAGCACCAACAGGAACGTGCAATTCGCCAGTGGTAACGCCACTGTTGGGATACTCGAATATCCAAGCAAACTGCATTCCGGTAACGTTCACTACTAAATCAGCAGGTTTGCTTTGGCTGTTTTTTGCACCAATGCCTATGCTTGGGGCTGAGGTTGTTTCTGCGGTATTATTAAGGGTAGCCGCAAGAGCAGTTCCAGAAGTATGGGCAACATGAGCCGGAGAATGGGTATGACTTCCTGGCTCAAAACCTCCCATCTGATTAAAAACATCTACGCTATAGATGCCTAAGCCAATTACAATCACCGATGGGATAGCTGTCCAAAAAATTTCTAAGGGAACATTGCCCTCTACTGGTAAGCCATCAGTATCGTCCCCGCGACGGCGACGGTACTTTACTAAAAAAATCAGAATGGTTCCTTCTACAACCAGAAATAAAGCGATCGCAATGGTAAACATGATATTAAAAAATCCGTCTACCAAAGGTGCTTGTTGTGATGCTTGTTCTGGTAGTAGAGCGTGGTTGTGACCAATCCAAACACTTACTGCTGTAACTACTATGCCAGCAACTAGCGTCCATAGTGAAACAGGAATTTGTTGCATAAAAGCTCCTGTAAGTATGAAGTGTGAAGTGTGAAGTATGAAATTTTATAGTTAATGCTTCTATTTTTATACTTCAGCAGCATCAAGAACCTCATCATTTAAAACAGTACAAAAGCTTATAATCAAATTCTTCTGGTTTTTGATTTTTAACTTTTGACTTCTACTTATTAACGTTGTATCTTACTCCCTATAAAAATTGGGGGAATTTTCCAGATCTCTTCAGATCCTTCCCCCAAAAACTTAACAATATTTCTAATGACTATGGAAAGTGCGCCTTCTAGTTCTACAACAGTTAGTTGTTATAAGAGGGTGCTATTAGTTCTAATATTGAACAGTAAAATTAGCAGCAAGTATGATTTAGTTAATAATTAACAATTTCAAATTTACGCATTTGTTTACCATGAACTTTTTAACTAGTTCTAGTAAATATATAAATCCCCTCTATTTACCTTGCTTTCTACCCCCTTATCAAAACAAACACTGTGAATAGTCACAAAATATTTAGTTGTTTAATTCAGCATGGGTGTAGCAGTTCTTAGGACAAATCCGGGCGCAAGCTACGCAACCAATGCAGTTCTCTGGATGAGCAACTACCATGACTTTGCGCTCGATTTCATCATCTTCTTCATCATCTACAAATTCGCCTTCTTCATTGAGTGCTTTTAAATCTAGCACGCTATATCCACAAACTTTAATGCATCTGCCACAGCCGATACATTTATCTTTGTCAATTTCCTGGGCAAATTTAGGTGTCCAGGTCTTACCTCCAAATGTCAATCCTGTTAGTGTTGCCATGAATAAACCTTCGGCGATTTTGCCTATCTAATCGTTTGTACTTAATTTCATACTAACTTAATCTAATTGTTTTGTTTTGTTGTGAAACGATTAATTTTCCTTTCATTAAAATTTGATGACTTTTAGCCTACTTTTAAAATTTAGCCTCATTAATAAATGAGATTTTATAGCAATAATTATTAGGCATTTTTTATAAAAATGGCAGCTTTAAATTGTGCATGAACAACAATATCCCCGACTTCTTAAAGATGTCGGCGTTCTGAGCCACACCTACTAAGCTAAATAATTTACTTACCAGTTAATTACTACCTATATTAATAGTGCAATTATTTTGCAGTTTTTAGTTTCGCCAATAAAACTAGTAATTCGCTATACACAACATATGTTATTTAGTTACAAAACTATATTTTCAATTTGTATTAGCAAAGTATTGTTAATTAGTAAGAAAGATGCACGAATTATGATAATAGAGAAGAATTTAGGCATTTCAAGTAAAAATGTGACTTTTATAGCAGTTAGCTTGATATTAAATATTAAAATTATTAATAAACGATATTTTTAGAAATAATTGTGTATACAAATATTCGGCAAAAAACCTTAGGTTAAGCTTTTGAAGTCAAAAACAAAAGGTTAAGAATTAAAAAAACATGAAAGCTTAAGAAAATTTCCTAGGCTCATGATGAACAAAATCATCTAAATATTTATGAAATTTATAGTTAATGAAGAATAAATATCCGGCTCGGCTGAAAAGCCTGACAGAGCCTCTACTTGGATACTAAGTCTGAATATGGATGTGGGCAATTATCGCAGCAAGTAAATTTACTTCTTGCTAGGTAATTAATGTGGTTGACTTTTCATGTCATGTGAAAAAGCTAACTCTAAAACCTAACCCCCCAGCCCCCTTCCCTACGAGGGAATGGGGAGAAATCAAAGCCTCTCTCCTATGAGGAGAGAGGTTTGAAGAGAGGTTTTTTAGATACTGGGAAAAGTCAAACTAATGTGGTTGCGAGTGATGAATAAACAGGACACATCCAGGGGGAGACTTGAGCCAAACATCTCAACGATTAGGTGGGAAGAAGTTTTATGCCGTATACAATTCCTAACAACAGTTGCGTTGGATGTGATAACTGCCGTCCCCAATGTCCTACGGGTGCGATTCAGTTAGAAGACGATGAATATTGGATTGATCCTTGTCTTTGTAACAATTGTGAGGGGTATTATCCAGAACCGCAATGTGTAATAGCTTGTCCGACAAATTCTCCCATACCGTGGCAGGCAAAAAAGGGGAGATGTAAAGTCGAACCGCGAGACGCTACCAGCCCGGATTTATTTTCTAATGGGAAAAATAATCCTTTTGCTTCTGCGATCGCAATTTGGGAAGCGTGTAATGTATTGGCTCAACGCACATCCTTAAATTGGGAACAAGACGCAGAAGGATATCTATGTTACAGCCGCCAAGTCAGCCAAGGCAAGGGAGCGATCGCCTTTCACATTCAACATCCTTTTCAAGTTAGCGATCGCATCACTAATTTAGAAGCGATTGAGACAATGGATATTAGGGCAGCTTGTATCCATTTAATATTTGCCGCCTATGCTACAACCTTAGAACAACCTTGGGAGCAAGAATTTTCTGTAGATGAACGGCAAATCGAGAAATACTTGGGGCTAGAAAAACGCAAAGACCTGAGTAAAACTGCCAAACTCACCTTAATGAAAAATCTTGTCCAACAAGCTTGTTCGCTGTTAATTTCCATTGACTGGCCGCAGCAAGGCAAAGTCAAAGGATTTTCAGTTACCAAATCTCGCTTGTGGCACTTAGTCCATATTCAACACCACTTCCAAGAAGATGACATAGGATGCAAATACCTAGTTGGGCTAACTTTCAAAATTAGAGCCGGAGTCTGGGCGCAGTATTTCTTAAACAAACAAGCCTGTAAAGAACGCACCGCCTTTTATCAGTATGGTAGTTTGCCAAAAACCTTGTTAACCACCGTCATGAGTATTTGGCAGCAACACGAAGGCGCAGTCCGACTTATGCTGTGGTTACTCTTTAAAACCAAGATGGGTAGAGAACAACGCATCACAGTTCCTACCTTACTACGCATTGCATACGGAGAAGAAAAAGTTACCTTAGCCTCCCGACAGCGAGAAGAACGCAAACGACTGCTGCGAACATTTGAAAATGACTTAGAAGTGCTGAATCATTTGGGAATCAAACCCATGTTTGACCCCGTAACTTACCCACCAGAAATTCAACCATTGTGGGCGAAGTTAATGGGCATACCCGAAGATCCAGACGAAGCCTTAGAATTTTGGATTAATGACGGTGGTGGCGAAACCCGCTTGACAGATTCCGGCCCGCGCGGCAAATGGAACCTGCTGATGAATGCGCGGATTTTGTCATTTGAACTACCGCCAGAATGGGAACAGCAAATCTCTGACTCTGAAAAAAAGCAACGCCGCACCCTCAAGAACAGAAGACGAGTCAGAATTACAGGCGATTTAGTTGGCGAACAGATTTTAGAAGCCCGCAAAAATTTAAATCTTTCCCAACGGGAATTAGCCAAACTCACCGGCAAAAGCCAAAGCTGGATTCGAGATGTTGAAAATGGTCGCCTCAAAGCCAAAATCGAAGACCAAGCACTGTTACGCAAGGTGTTGAATCTCGCTTAACGCAGAGATATATAAATAAACACAGGTGACAATGTGCATCTGTGTTTTTATGTTTGGTGTTGCTGACGAGATGATTTTTGTCTCACGCAAAGGCGCAAAGACGCAAAGGTGAGGGTAGGCGTAGGTTGCCCTCTCATCCATAATTAAGCCCACTGAGTATCAAAGGCATCTTGGCCAGTTCCATAAACTAAATCGCCATATTGTTGCCACTTAGCTACTTCTTCAGGGGAGAGTGGCGGAGTGTGCAGAATTTTGAGGTTTTCTTTTAATTGCTGCTGAGTTTTTGGGGCGGTAAGTGCTAGGCTTACTGCTGGATTACGTAGTACATAACGGTAGCAGTCTGCTGCTGTCGGTGGTTGCATTTGCCAGTTGGGATGCTTGGTAAGTAGTGAACCCCAGCGTGTACAAGTAAATGCAACTAAAGGAATACCCGCTTTGTAGGCGTTAGGTAAAACATCTGCTTCGGCTTTGCGGTGTGCCATATTATAACGATGCATTAACACATCACACTGCTGGTACTGTATCATCTCTAACGCGATCGCTCGATTATGGGTGGTAACTCCTACATAGCGTATTCTTCCTTTTTGCTGTTGCGATCGCAATTCCTCAAGCACTGCCTGAATTTGTTTGCTATCATCACCAGGAAAAACATATTCCACAAAAAACACATCTACGCTATCAACATCAAGACGCTGGCGCACAGAGTCGAGGTAACGGCGTAAAGAATTGATATCTCTATTTTCGCTGCCGGTGGCAACTAAAACCTGTTCGCGGTTGGCTGCTAGGAGGGGTTTGAGTCCATTGAGGAAGTTGTCATACTCTAGACTATAAAAGAAAAAATAATTAATTCCGGCTGCAAAAGCTATTGAAATAGAAGTAAAGTCTAGCTGCGGTTGTGCTGCTAAACCGAGAATACTGGCTTTTTGCCCTTGACGAGTGACTAATTCCACGGTTAACTTCCTCCACTCCCTAATTTCACTATATGGGGAAGATGAAAGTTATACCATTTTGGATTTTAGATTTTGGATTTTGGATTGAGAAAGAGTTGATTGGTTAGCTTTTCAGCAATTCATTTGTCGCATTCATAGATTTTGATTTCGCATTTGGTGCTTTTGCGAAATTATTTTCTATTGCAGCAATCACATTCATAGATTTTGATTTCGCATTTGTTACTTTTGCGAAATTATTTTCTATTGCAGCAATCACATTCATAGATTTTGATTTCGCATTTGTTGCTTTTGCGAAATTATTTTCTATTGCAGCGATCGCATTCATAGGTTTTGATTTCGCATTTGTTACTTTTGCAGAATTATTTTCTATTTCAGCGATCACATTTGTAATTTTGGCGATCGCACAATACGGTGCTGTAGCAATTACGAGATATAAAAATCTTCAAGTGAATTGCTTCTATTATCGTTAGTAGCTTGGATTCCGTACATTGCTGCATATCGGCCATCCATCTGCATTAGTTCTGCGTGATTACCCTGTTCGATAATTTGACCATTTTCTATATAGAGAATTAGGTCTGCTTGTTGTGTTGTTTTCAAATTGTGGGACACTAAAAAAGTTGTGCGTCCGTAGGTGAGCCTTTGTAATGCTTCGCTCACAGCGCGTTCATTTTCGTTGTCAAGCCCTGTAGTAGGCTCATCTAAAATGATGATGGGAGCATGACGGATGGCAGCACGAGCGATCGCAATTCTTTGGCGTTGTCCACCAGAAAGTGTAGCTCCCCGTTCACCTAAAATCGTTGCATAGCCTTGGGGCAACGCCATAATAAAATCGTGAGCGTTGGCAAGTTGAGCAGCCCATTCAATTTCTTGGAAGCTTGCACCTAAACGACCATAGCTGATGTTATCTTTAACACTACCACTAAATAAAATACTGTCTTGTAAAACTATACTAATTTGCCGTCGCAGGGATTGTAATTTGTATTCGCGTAAATCGTGACCATCAATTAAAATCCTGCCTGTAATTGGATCGTATAATCTTAATAGCAAACTCACCAATGTAGATTTGCCGCCTCCAGATGGGCCGACTAAGGCTACCTGCTGACCTGGTTTAGCTTCAAAGCTAATGTTTTTTAAGATACCTTGCTCTAAAGTGTAAGCAAAGCTGACATTATCAAAGCGAATTGCCCCCCGCAAGGGTGGTGCTTCTATCGCTCCGCGTGAATCTTGAATGTCTGGGACTGTGTTCAAAATATCTAAAACACGTTCACCAGAGGCGGTTGCTTTGGCAATTTGCCCTGTGTATTTGGCAAGCTGACGCATTGGTTTGAAGGCAATTCGCAAGTAGTTGACAAACACCAGTAAATCTCCTGGCGTTACAGTTCTGTCTAATACCAGATATACGCCTCGCCATAATACCAGAGCCGTTGCTACTCCTACCAGCAATTCCACCATTCGTTCTAAAGCCGCAGAGAGTTGTTGTGCTTTGTTACTAGCTCGTAGGCTTTTGCGATTGTAATGAAAAAACACGCGCTCCAACATTTCGTGCAAGGAGAGTGCTTTGACAACTTTAATCGCACTGATAGATTCTGCGGCGGTAGCTGCCATTGCTCCCTCGCCTTGACGTTGCATTTTAACCACGCGACGAATTTTGTGTGTCAGCCGCACTGTTGAAAATAGGAACCAAGGAAAAATAGCGATCGCAATCAACGCTAATTCCCAATTCATCCAAAACATGACTAAAATCATGCCTACCAGAGTTAGAGAATTTGCCAGTAAGGGCAACACAGCCATCACTGACACTTCTCGCAGGCGTTCAATATCGGAGGTGACGCGGGTAATTAAATCACCCGTCTTGGCTTTGTTGTGGAAGGCTAATGATAACCGTTGGAGATGGCTGTATAAATCTGTACGAATCTCTGTGAGCATATTAGTAGCTGCCAGTGCCATCCCAACAACACTAAAGTAGGCAGCCGCAGCCCCTAACCCAGCGATCGCTATGATACTCACAACTAAACTGGTCAACAATACAGATGGACTCAGTTGTGAAAATGCCGCCACAAAGGGTAGATGATGTGATTTATGGCTGGTATCTGGCAGTAAAATGTAGTCAAAAATGAATTTGAGGGGCCAAGGTTCCAGCAAATGCAGAACAATTTCTGCAAGCAAAGCCCCAAAGGATAAAATTAATAGCCATTTTTGCTTGCGAAGCTGGGGGGCAAAATGTTTCAAGATTCGCCCTAATCCTGGTAAGGCGGCGCGAATGCTTTTAGAATCTGAACGGCTCATGATGTTTACTGTTTACTTTTGCCTTGTTGTACGAGTTCCCGTTCAGTGATTGCCATCGGCGATCGTGTAAAATCTTTGATTTGCGGTGATATCTTACCTTGCGAATGAGCTTTGGCATAACGACTTGTCAACAGCCGATTAAAATGACGTTCAATAGCGATCGCTTGTTGTTCTAGCCAAGGTGAATCTCCAAATGGGAGACGACGCAATAACGGTTTGAGGAAAGCATTATGTCTGCGATGACCAAGTCGTTTATACCGCTTCTTAAAATACTTGTCTTGTTTTGTCAGGTTCCACTTTTGCAAAAAGTGTTCTAAACTAGCCAATTCCCATTCATCACTCCAGCGTAAGCAGAAAAAGAAAATATCTGCCCAGTTGAAAGGTAACTCTGGCACATAAGTAACAACAGATTTAGGTTCGCAATAAACTGTCCCGCCTGCATTAGTTACGCTCATGCAAAAGTCAATGTGTTCGCGGGTATTCAGCAAACCTTCATCTAATAAACCAATTTGGTCAAAGATACTAGTGCGAACCAACATACAATGAAACTCAGCAAACTCACATTGCTGACGACGCAACTCTTCGCGGACATCAGCAACAGGACGATTCACAAAATAATGTTTTTCATGAACTTTGCGCTTAATTCCTGTTTCTGTTTCTTCTGACAAAATCCTAGCTTCTCCACCTGCTAGGTGAATGGTTTCATGAAGTGGGTTGCCAATACAAGTTAAAGGACAAACAATTGTTGCTCTTGTTTGCTGGGCGCATTCTAATAAATAATCCAACCAATTGGGGCTGACAATTACATCATTGTCCAGAAATAACAAATACTCTGTGTCTACATGAGGAATAGCCAGATTTCTAGCTTGGTTGGGAGATAAATATTGCTCTGTACGAATCAGTTTAAAGTTTTTTTCTTGCGCTTGAGCTTCTAAATACTTTTTTACTTTATTAGGTGATCCACCATCGACGTAAATTAGCGAAAAGGGTAAGTCTGTATATTTATAAATACTTTCTAAATTTTGGCAAGTTAAGCTAAATCGCTCACGCGGAGTTACAACAATAGTAATTTTTGGTAGTTTCATGGCTTATTTTAGATTAAACAATGCTTATTTCTGATATATGAATTGAGGAAATTGGAGATAAAAATTGCTGATAAATATTGTGCCATTTCTCGCTTTCAATTACAGGTGTTAATTCCTGCAATACTTTTTGTTTTGCACCTTTACCTAACTGTTGTCGCAGTTGTGGATTGGTTGCTAGTTTTCTTAAGGCATTGGCTAAATCCTCACTATTACCCGGTTCTACAAGTAAACCGGCTGTTCCATCTGCGAGAATTTCCGCGATCGCATCTACTTTTGTACCGACAATGGCGCAACCTGCTAACATAGCTTCGAGCAGGGCATTAGGGCAACCATCATGTAGTGAAGGTATGGCGAAAATATCTATGTGTGGTAGATATGCTAGTGCTTTTTCTCGGCTGAGAATACCCGTAATATGTAAGCGATCGCCCAAACCACAATTGCGAATTTCTTGTTGCCAATATGCTTGCTCTCGCTCAATAAAATCACCAATTAGTAATAGTGTTATGTTTACTTCTTGACCTATTTCTGCACAGGCATCTAAAAGATATTCAATTCCTTTTTTATCTCGAAATCTTCCTGTAGAACCAATAATAATTCCTGATAAGTTTTGAATTAGAGGTGGTGTTGTGAATTGTGCAAAATCAATGGGTTGAATAGAGTTCCAAAAAGCTGAGGATTTGAATTGAATGCTAGGAGCGATCGCCACTGCTCTTTGTTGCAATTCTCGACTCACAAATGTTACCCATGCGGAGTTTTCTAATATCCAAACTGCCTGTCCATGAGTTTTAGGATTAAAAATATGTTTATGCAAATCGCTACCCCGGATACTATTAATTACCGGGATATTATTTTCCTTAGCTAATTCTCTGGAGTTAAATTGTCTGGATGAATAGCACTCAAGACTCCTAATTTTGCCAGTTGTTCTGCCCGAATCCATTGTTCTTGCGATGGTTTATTTCTGGGTACTACGACTGCTGGCTTACCGACTGAAAGAATTTCACAAGTTGTGTTGTAACCACCCATTGTGACTACGGCATCTGCGGCGGCAATATAGCTAATTAGATCGTCTGTAAATTCGCCCATCTGTACTTTTGGATATAACGCGGCTTTTTTGTGTAGTGCGGCTTGTTCTTCCAAGGGCATTTCAGGGCCACAAATAATTAAGCTACGTAGCTGATGAGATGTAGGGAATAATGCCAAACTCGATAAATAAGTATCGATTAATCTGTAACCATCTTCACCACCTCCAGGTGTAACTAGAATCAATTTTTCTTCTGGACTGACTTGCAACTCATTGAGGATCAGGTTTGGCGTTTTACGTCCTAGTTGTTTGCGGATGTAGCCACAAAACTGCACTTTACTGGCAACTTTTAGCGGTAGTTGATATTCCTGACAGATATCAAATATTTCTGGAGTACCGAGGACAAGCACGCGATCGTAAAATTTGTGGATGGCTTCGTAATAACCGTGCTTTTGCCATTCTTTAACTGTTACATCTGGATGGTCTAAGATATCGCGCAGTAGCAAAATTAAGGCTGTTTCTGGTAATTCTTTTCTGAGATATTCGATAGTTGTTTTTAATTCATCACGGATGCCGTAGGGTTTTTTATCTACTAGAAATACATCTGGTTTGAAATGGGCGATCGCTGATAAAATTAACTCTGACCTAAGTTGCACTGTTTCATCAACTGCCATACCAAGATATTTAGCAGATAACTCCCCCGATTTTCCTCGATTCAGGCAAGGTAACTTAATATAATCTAGTCTTTTCGGTAAACGAAAGCCATGCAGCATTGGAGAACCAGAAATGACTAAAATAGAAATTCCCTCAATTGAATCTAGTAAGTGAATACAGATTGCCAACATTCCTAAAATATTGCCAAGACCAAACCCATCGTGAGAATATACCATTAGTCTCATGGCTAAATATTCCTAGGAGAGGAATTTCCAGGCTGCATGAAAGCAAGTTTTTCTACCTTGTCATCAATAATATAACTAATATAGTTACAGGCTCTTATGACTAAACTTATATATCCCTTATTTGTAATAGATGCACACATATATAAATTTTCCTAAATAACTATTTCTTCAGCAATATATTTTTAATTATGAAAGCTTATCTAATCTTAAAATTAAAATTAATTAAAGTTTTAGAAATATAAAAAATGATATTTTTATTAGTTAAAATCTTTTTTATTACCTTCCTAAACACCAGTAATCAACAGATAGCCTCCCATGCTTGAAAGTCTATCATTTTACATTGCTAATCAGCAAGTTGAAGTAGACACTATTAGCCAGGAGGCAGTTCTCTGAAGTTTTCAGAATGTGAGTTTTATCACCCACGCAAAAAAAATACCAGAAAGGCTTGCAAATTCAAACTAACCCATCGGCAGATTTGTGCGGAATATTGACTATTCTTGGAGAAGGAAGATAATTATACAGTTTTGAGCAGTAGCAAGGTCAACAGTGATTAGATAAAGTTCTAGAAAGAACCTAAAAAATAGTTACTTTCTTCTACCCGCATAACTTCACATTGATAAACTCGTTACTTTTTCCGTCAGCCAATTGTACCAACTATCTAAACCCTCACCAGTCATTGCAGATACTTGAAAAACCTGAATGTGCGGGTTCACTTGTTTAGCATATTCAATACAACGTTCCACATCAAACTGCACATAGGGCAATAAATCAATCTTAGTAAGAATCATCATCTCACTAGCGCGGAACATATGGGGATATTTTATTGGCTTATCTTCTCCCTCCGTGACAGACAAAATTACAACTTTGAGGTGTTCTCCCAAATCAAATAAAGCAGGACAAACTAAATTACCTACATTCTCAATCATCACCAGTGAATTTATTGGCGGGTTGAGTTGTTGTAAGCCTCTTTCTATCATCGACGCATCTAAATGACAGCCTGTACCCGTGTTGATTTGGACAACTTTACAGCCTGTCTCTTTGATTTTTTGAGCATCGTTAGTTGTTTCTTGGTCGCCTTCAATTACACTAATTGGTAATTGCTGTTTTAAATCGTTAATAGTACGGGTTAATAATGTTGTTTTCCCTGCACCAGGAGAACTCATTAAATTTAAGGCAAGAATATTCCGACCTTTAAACCATCCACGGTTTTGGGCTGCTAATAAATTATTTTTTGCTAAGATATCTTGTTCTAAAGATATGGTTGTGCCGTGAATTTTGGCATGAATTTGTGATGCGTCATCATGATGGTGGGAATGGGTAATTACAGTCCCATCGGGTAAAGTATGGGTGTGGGTATGATGGTCATGGTGGTGATTAACTTCACCTGTTTCGAGATTTGTAATTTTGCCCTCAGCATCATCAGAACAACCGCAAGTTACACACATATTTCCTCTATCTCTATTTCTTTAATTTTGAGTTCTTCACCAGTTATTAAATCAAGTTGCACACTACCACAGGTGCAAACACCAAATGGTTTATCTATGGCAATTTCTGCACCACATTGGTGGCATTTTGCCAAGCCTGGTATTTCGATAATTTCTAATAGGGAATCTTCTAAAAGTGTACCTTTTGAGCAAATATCAAAACAAAATTTGATAGCATCAGGCATAATGGCTGAAAGTTTGCCAATTTCTAAGACTACTTTTTGCACTTTCATGCCTTTGGCGTGTTCGGTGACGATGGCTACTATATTTTGAGTTATTCCTAGTTCGTGCATACTAACAAATAATTTTTTGATCTCACGCAAAGGTGCAAAGAAGGGTGCAAGAATGTGTTCTTAACTAATGAAAGTCTTTATATTTAATTATTGTCAACCTTCTGCCTCCTATTTAACAAATTCTTGGTAATTGGTCACCTACTAACATATCTACGATACGTTCAGCACCAAAGGCTGTTTTGAGAAAGACAACGCCAGGAGGTGAGGCGATAACTTCACCAACTATACAAGCATCTTTGCCAGCAGGATGAGTTTTCATTACTGATAAAACTTTGTCGGCTTTATCTTGTTTTACTACTACTACTAATTTACCTTCGTTGGCTAAGTACAATGGGTCTAAACCTAAAATTTCGCAAACTCCTTTGACTTCTTCTCTAATAGGAATTGATTCTTCATACAGGCGAATTCCGACATTAGATGTCATGGCAAATTCATTTAATACTGTGGCTAAACCGCCGCGTGTTGCATCCCGCATGGCATGAATTTCGGGGCAACCGTTGAGGATGGTTTCTACTAAACTATGTAAGGGCTGACAATCACTTGTAATATCGCTTTCTAATGCTAATTCACCACGGGCAATTAAAATTGCAGTACCATGATTACCTAATTCACCATTAATAATAATGGCATCTCCCGGTTGAATATTGTGTGCTGAAATATTTACGCCTATGGGAATTACCCCAATACCAGCAGTATTAATAAATAATTTATCGACAGCACCACGATGAACTACTTTTGTGTCGCCTGTGACAATTTGCACGCCTGCATTTTTTGCTGCGGCTTGCATACTTGCGACTACACGGCGTAAGGTTTCTACAGGTAATCCTTCTTCTAAAATGACGCTACAGGTGAGATATAAAGGTTTTGCGCCGCTAACTGCTAAATCATTAATTGTGCCATTAATTGCTAATTCTCCAATATCACTACCAGGGAAAAATAACGGGTCTACTACATAAGAATCTGTGGTGAATGCGAGTCTATCTCCCTGTTGTAAAAGATTAGCTAAATTAAAGCTGGCTTGGTCTTCTAATTGAGAAAGTATAGGATTATCAAAGCTACGAACAAAGATATCATCAATTAAATCACGCATGGCTTTACCGCCACTACCATGTGCGAGAGTTATGTGAGTATCTCGAATTTTAGGTTGGCGACGGCGGACTTGTTCTATTTTTTGAAACAAAGGATTTTGTAGTTGGTTTGATGTTAAATCCATATAGACTTAATTAAAATAATTTATGATAAATAGGTAAACAGGTGACAGGAGATAGAGATAAAAAGTTGTTTATTAAAAAACTATTAATATCTCCTAATTCCTGAGTCCTGCCTCCTGTCTTCTAACTAGTTTTATCTGCCTGTTTCGTCGTGTCTACCACGATGTCTGTCGCAGTGTAAGATACCATTAACAGCCCAATTTTCACGTTCAAATTCATCAATGTGAATGGTTATCCACTCTGGTTTAGTATCTAAAGATGTGACTAGGGCGTTAGTAATGGCTTCAACTAGATGCCGTTTTTTTTCGATGGAATGACCACGGGCAATTTTGACTGTAACAAAAGGCATAAATTCCTACTCCAATCCTAAAATTTTTGTCTTGTAGAGTTCGGATTGCTCACTTTTATATTAGGTTATGAAGTTAGGGTTGCCGTTTGTTTTGCAGATAATTTTTTATGGTTAAAATTAGAGAAGCGTCCGTATTTGTAATAAGCTGCACAAGCGCCTTCCGAAGAAACCATGCAAGTACCTATGGGTGTTTCTGGTGTGCAAGCTGTACCAAATACTTTACACTCCCAAGGTTTTAAAACACCTTTGAGAATTTCCCCACATTTGCAAGCTTTATGATCTGCGACTTGCTGATTAGGAATGGTAAATTTTACTTCAGCATCAAATTGGCTATATTCAGTCCGAATTTTTAAGCCGGAATAGGGTAATTCACCTAAACCACGCCACTCAAAAGTTTCCCGCACTTCAAAAACTTCATTCATGGCTTTAAGTGCTATTTGATTCCCAGCTTTTTGCACGAGTCGGTTATATTGATTTTCGACTTCGCAACGATTTTCAACTAGTTGTTTTAATAGCATCCAAACTGACTGGAGAATATCTAATGGTTCAAAGCCAGAAACGACTATTGGCTTATGATATTGTTGGGCAATAAATTGATATGGGTCAGTACCAATTACAATGCTGACATGACCAGGGCCGACAAATCCATCTAGTTGCAAATCAGGGTTGTCTAGTAAGGCTTTGAGGGCAGGAATAACTAATACATGATTACAAAACATACTAAAGTTACGTATGTTTTCTGCGTCTGCTTGCAGGATGGTAAAAGCAGTGCTGGGGACTGTGGTTTCAAAGCCGAGGGCGAAGAAGACTACTTCTTTGTCGGGGTTATCTTTGGCGAGTTGCAAGCTATCTAAGGGCGAGTACACCATGCGGATATCTGCGCCTTTGGCTTTGGCTTGCAGTAGGCTGTCTTTGGAACCGGGAACACGCATGGTGTCGCCAAATGTGGCCAAAATAACGTTAGGATGTTGGGACATAGCGATCGCATCATCTAATCTCCCTCTTGGCATCACACAAACTGGACAACCAGGCCCGTGTATTAATTCAATATTATTCGGCAATATTTCTTCAATACCGTATTTAAAAATAGAGTGAGTATGCCCGCCGCATACTTCCATAATTTTGATATGTTTATTTAGCTGCTGGCTGATTTTTTCAATTTCTTTTCGTAAAGCTTCAGCCTTATCCGGTTCCCGAAATTCATCAACGTATTTCATAAAAAACTCTGCGTGACTTTGCGTTTACCTTTGCGCCCCTCTGCATTAAAAAAATTAACTCATAGCCGCAATTTCCTCTAATAGCTTTAAAGTCTCGGCCGCTTCTTCTTCATTAATTCTATTCATCGCAAAACCAACGTGAACTAATACCCAATCTCCCAAACAAGCTTCGGGTGGATGTTGTTCATCGACAATACAAGCAATGTTAACTTGACGTTTAACGCCAGCAACATTAACAATGGCTAATTTTTTTTGAGTATCGGTTATTTCAACAATTTGTCCGGGAATTCCTAAGCACATTTGTATTTTCCTTTTATAACGAACCACAGAGAGGAAGGGGTTAATAATTATTGATTAATTTAGCTGCGGTAATAATGGCTTGTCCTAGAGATAAACCGCCGTCGTTAGCAGGAACTAGGCTGTGAGTTAGTACGTTAATGCCAGATGTTTGTAAATGTTTACTAACTAACTGGAATAAAATAGAGTTTTGAAATACTCCTCCTGTTAAAACGACCTGATGAATTTGATATTCTTGACACAGATGATTAACCATCTTGACTACGATATCGGCTAAACTTTTGTGAAATTTAGCAGCTATAACTGGTTGAAGAATTCGTTGCTGCAAATCACTGAGTAATGCTGCCCACATTGGTGCTGAGTCTATACAATAGATATTATCGGAAAAGCTAAATTTAAAGGGATAAATTAGGTTTTCTTCATTATTATTTAAGATGTTAACATCGACGATCGCTTCTAAGGCGATCGCAGCTTGTCCTTCATAGCTACATTCTTCTGTGCAGATACCAATAGCGGCTGCTACAGCATCAAATAATCTGCCTACTGATGAGGCTAGAGGCGAGTTAATGCCTTTTTCTATAAGTTGATTGAGTAAATTTAATGGCTTTTTATGGAGAAAGTTTAATATTTCCAAATCAGTATATTGTTGTTGGCATTTATCCCAAAGGTTGGCTGATATTAAGTGGGCGTAGGTGTTACGCCAAGGTTGATAAATCGCTTGTTCACCACCAATCATAGGGACTGGTTTAAATGTCGCTAGTCGCTGAAATTTACAGTAATCAGCTAAGAGAAATTCTCCACCCCAAAGTGTACCATCTTCACCGTAACCCAAACCATCAAAAGCAATACCTAAAACTGGTGATGTATTTAAAGAAATACCATTTTCTGCCATACAAGCAGCGATGTGGGCGTGATGATGTTGAATTTCATACAGGGGAATTTGATTTGCAGAGGCGAGTTCTTTACCAAGTTTGCTAGAAAGATATTCAGGGTGTTTATCAATGGCGATCGCTTCTGGTTTATGCTCAAATAAATTCAAGTATAAATTCAGCGTATCGTGATAAGCATTAAACGCAGCCACATTTTCTAAATAACCTAAATGTTGCGATAAAATAGCCTCACCATCCCGCAACAAGCAAAAGGTATTTTTTAACTCACTACCCATTGCTAAAATTGGCGGTATTTTATCAAATCCTGGGGGTAAATTAATGGGTGCTGGTGAGTATCCTCTAGCACGACGAAGTATTTGGATTTTCTCACAAACAACCCGCACAACTGAATCATCGACTCGGTTAATAATATCCCGATTATGTAATATAAAATAATCAGCAATCTTGCCTAACTTTTCTCGCGCCTCATCATTATCAATACACTGCGGTTCATCTGAAATATTGCCACTTGTTAACACAATTGGTCGATTCATCCGCCGCAAAATTAAATTATGTAAAGGCGTATAAGGTAACATGAATCCCAGAGTATTTTGCCCTGGTGCAACTGATTCTGCGATAAAGTGCTGAGTGCTGAGTGCTGAGTGCTGAGTATTTTTAGAAAAGTGCTGAGTGCTGAGTACTGAGTGCTGAGTGTTTTTAAAAAAGTGCTGAGTATTATTATTATTTAGTAGTTTTTTCTGTAATAAAACAATTGGTGCGGCGGGGCTGGTTAATAGTTCTTTTTCTCTCGCATTAACAATACAATACTCTTCAATTACTGTTAAATCTCTTGCCATTAAAGCGAAGGGTTTATGATAGCGTTTCTTTCGCTGACGGAGTTTTTGCACAGCCGCTTTATTTGTCGCATCACAAGCTAAATGAAATCCACCTATACCTTTAATTGCTACAATTTCACCCTTTTGCAACAATGTACAAACTGCATCCACATCATCCATCATCGAAAACATAGAAGCAGTAACAGGTTTACCATCAGCACGTTCTAACCAAGCAGTGGGGCCGCAAGTATGGCAAGCTGTAGGTTGGGCGTGAAATCTGCGGTTTTCGACATTGTGGTATTCCTTTGCACATTCAGGACACATAACAAACGCAGACATACTGGTATTGCATCTGTCATAAGGAATGGCGCGAATAATACTCAGACGGGGGCCGCAATGAGTACAGTTAGTAAAAGGGTAACGGTAAAACCGACTAAAGGGGTCGAAGATTTCTTTTTGACATTGGGGACAAGTAGCCGCATCTGGAGTGATTTCGGTTTTGATTTTGTTGCTGACACTCTGCGAAATTACAAAATCATCAAAGTTACACTCTTCTATGCAAGGAGTTCTGATTAATTCTTGAATTTTTGCCAAAGGTGGACATTCTTGCTGTAACCTTGCAACAAACTCTGCCAAGGCTTCTTCACTCCCAGAGGCGCGAATTAATACACCTTGTCCGTCGTTACAAACGTCCCCTTGCAACCCGCAAGCTTTAGCCAGACGATAGACAGTCGGACGAAACCCCACCCCCTGAACAGTACCCCGAACTCTGATTTCTTCACTCGCCATAGTTAAACCGCCACAGCAAAATTCGGTTATTTCCAGAATCAGCAATTACCGCTGTTTTGCCACAAATTTTGACTCCATAAGCCCAATTCAAACTATCGCGCGTCGGGAGTCCATAATTGCGGTTTTCACTTTTGCTTTCAAAGCTGTTTTGTCCAATGATTGCAGAAGCGATCGCACCCTGCAATGATAATATTGACTCTGGCTGCTTCCATCCTAGCAACCGAGAATTAGCAGTATCTGCAACTACCAACCATTCCCCAGCCGCCGCCACTCCATAAGGCATACTTAAACTACTTGCACTCGGCCAATAAATTCCTTGATTCATTTCTACAGAATCGAAGCTTTTTTGTCCTAACACCACCGCACAAGGGGCATTATTTTCTGTTGGTATACCTTGCCAAATCATCACGCGATGATTACCAGCATCAGCGACAACTAAATTATCATTCCAAATAGCAATATCATGACACCAGCGCATACTCGCCGCCGTTGCAGAAGCACCGCCATTTTCATTACGAGAAATCATATCTGGTTGTCCCAGAACTAAATCGGCAGGTTGACCATTTTCTGTTGGCAACTCTCGCCAAATTAGCAACCTTCTATTACCTGTATCTGCAACAAATAGCTTTCCTTGATGATAGAAAATACCATAAGGCCAGTGCATTGTATTTGCATCTGCTTCCTGAGTACCGCGATTTGGTTCATTGTCAACAAAATTAGTTTGTCCTAATACCAAATCGGCTGGAACATTGCTATCTTGTGGTAAATTTTTCCAAATTAAAATTCTGTGATTCCAAGCATCAGCTACCGCTAAACCTTGACCACAAACACAAATCCCCGTAGGTACACTAACCGTTGTCCTACCTGGCGTACCTTTAGCATTTTGTCCTTCGTGATAAAAGTCTGGTTGTCCAATTACCCAGTCCGCTGGTTGGTTATCTACTGTAGGTAAATTTCGCCATCCTAATAAGCGATGATGTCCTGTATCTGATACCCACAATGACCCGGTTTCTGATACTAAACAAGCACCACGGGGGCCAAACATTGTAATTGAACTAGGTGCTATCGGTATAGCTAATTGTTGCGGTTCAATACTGTTACCTAAAATCACCTCTGCACCGTTAGGTGATAAAGGCAAATTTGGTAATTTTGCTACAGAATTATTAATATTAGGAATAGACATGAACCGCAGATAAACGCTAATTTTTATTTAAAATCATCGGCGTATATCGACGTGTATCGGCGGTTGCATTTTCAGAAATAATCCGCCTATTTTTGATTCCCTACATATTGAATACGATAAATGCGGTTATTAGCTTCTTCTGTTACTAACAAACTACCATCAGGTAAAACTAATAAACCAACAGGTCGCCCCCAAGTAGTTGGAATAGTTGGATCTAACAAAAATCCTGTGAGAAAATCTTCGTAATAACCTTGTGGTCGTCCTTTTGTATCAAAAGGGACAAATACAACTTTATAACCAGTACCGCGATCGCGGTTCCAAGAACCCCGAAAAGCTACAAAAGAGCCATTTTTATATTTTTCTGGAAAAGTATGACCGTCGTAAAATTGCACACCTAATGCTGCTGAATGGGCTTGAAATAGAACATCAGGAGTACGAGTCCGGGCTACTAAATCTGGGCGTTTACTTTTGCCATTCGTCTTTTGGCGGGGGTCAAGGTTATTTGGTGTCAAGTAAGCATAAGGCCAGCCATAGAATTCTCCCTGCTGAATTCGAGTTAAATAATCAGGAACCAAATCATCACCAATACCATCCCGTTCATTTACAGTGGTGTATAACTCCTTAGTCACCGGATGAAAATCCAAACCCACAGGATTTCGCAAACCGTAGGCGAAAGTCTGCTGTTCGGAACCATCCAAATTCATCACTTGCACTGAAGCCCTTGGTAAAGCTTCCTCATCTGCATTAGAACGAGAACCAACAGAAACATACAACTTTTTGCCATCTGGTGCAGCCACCACATTCCTTGTCCAATGTTGGTTGTAACCACCACCAGGAAGATCTGCAATTTTCTCTCCAGTCCCCAATAGTTCCTTTTGACCTTTGCTGTAGGGAAACCGTAAAACTGCATCGGTGTTACCCAAAAAGAAATAATTTCCAGCAAACGCCATCCCAAAGGGAATGTTTAAGCCGTTGTCTGCATTAGCAAATGTCTGACCGACATCAGCCACACCATCGCCATTACTATCTCGCAATAGGCGAATGCGGTTTTGTCGAGTTTCTGTCACCAGCACATCACCATTGGGAGTTAAAGCCAACCAACGCGGTGCTTCTAAACCTTCAGCAAAGATGTTTACCTTAAATCCTGGTGGTACGCGTAGCACTGGATTTTGGGGAATTGCTACTACTTCCGGTCGCTTCGAGGCACTTTTGGTAGCAAAAGGTGCTGGTAAATTTTGCAAGTTGATGCGAATTGGTTGTGACGAAAGCGGTTCAGTGCGAATGATATTTTTCGACTGTGTAGAATTCTGTGCTAACAGGGGCGCAGATGAAGATTCTTGCTTGATGGCATTATCGGAAAAAGCACGAGTTTGGTTACAGCCTGCTGTTACGAATAACAAAGCCAACCACAAGAAACGCCCAGAGAAGTTCATGGCAGTGTGAAGTTATACACAACTTTTGTAGTCTAGACGAGAGCTTGATTTTTGCCGCCTGTCTCTAGTTTGATTTTATCAGCGGTTGTCTGCTGCCATCTGCGGTTAATTTAATCTAATTTTTCTGGTAAAAATAAAGTCGTCTCTAGATAATTCCGTAAATTAGGAGAAATATCAGCCGCACTGTTGAGACAATCTAAAAGTAATTTAGTAGCATCCCAGTACTGCTGTATATCCTGCAAATCTTGTTGATTGAACTGCCAATTATGACCAATTTGGCGAGTAGTAATCATCAAATTTCTTAATGCTTCTGTCCAATTTTCGCCATTTCCTTGCCACCAAATTTTTAAAACATCTCTACCTAGGCTTGGAGAAGGTAGCTGATTTTTTAGTTCTTGTAATGAGGTTTGTAAACTTGGTTCATTTGCCAACAAATGCTTGAGGTCAAGGGCTAAACTCAAAGCGGAAAATCTTGGTAAAAAAATCTCAGCAGTTATACCTAAACTAACAGTCAACCCATGAATCAGGGCTAAATCTAGTGCCAAATCTTCTGCTAAATTTCCTGCAAGCTGATGATCTAAAAGTATGGCTAGTTCTTGATTGTGAGCTAAAGTATATTCTGAAGGTAGGGCAATAGTAAAGTAAAATGCACGCACACTAGCGGCATGATAACAGGTATTAACTGCGGCAGATTTTTTCTCTAACCAAGTTAGAAAATTATGTAATTTTGAATTTTGTGTGGCTAAGTTATCAATTTTTTTCTTCATTGATGTTAAAAATTCATCAGCAGCTTTTAACATACCTACACTCAATAAGAAAACTTCTCGCCAACTTTTTTCACTCAAGTGATTCATCAATTCTGGCAGTGTTTGAGTATTGATGCTAGAGACTATTTCTCTAGCAGTGAGATATTGTTGCAAACTGAGATGAGAAAAAGCATAAATGCCTCGCGCTTTTTGGATTAATAATCCATGTTGGGCTTCAATTGCTTTTAACACGGATACACTTTCTAGTTCTAAAGCGGCAGCATCACTGGGTGTATTGAGATGGTGAGTAAGGTAATTAGTAATCAGTTGACATAGATTAGCTTCAGACTGAAAGTAATTGTTTTGCGTAAAGGTGATTGCAGCTATATGACTCAGCAATTTAATTTTGTGCAACAAGGATAAATCAGGATAAATTTCATTTCTTTTAATACCTCTGGCTTCATCCCAACGGATTAGTAGTATATCCAGTATTTGTTTATAAAATTCAGCACGGTTCACCGGGAAATCTTCGGTACATTGAAATACTAAGCAAATAAAATTGAGTAAAAGTGGCGTAGCTGCTAAATCTAAAATTGGTAGATTTTCGATTAATTCCAACTTCTGCACAAACCGACTGGCTAAGTCTTGTGCTGTGGCTGGAGGATGCTTAGCAACTGTGCGAAACCACTTTTGGGCAAAGTTGGCTATTTGCGGTTTCCGAAAATCTGCAATTTCTACTTCAGTAAAGCCATGAAATTGATAATTTTGCGCCCCTAGCCGACAAGTAATAATTATTTTATTTTTGTAGTATTTCTCAGTAAATTGACGAATTTTGTTGATAATTTTATCAGAATCATTACCAACTACTTCATCTAAGCCATCTAATAAAATTAAAGCTCTCCCATGAGTAAAGACTGTCATTAATTCTTGTTCATGAATACCAAAATTCATGAACGATTCATGCAGATATTGATATAGACTCATTTGATGATGTCCTTGAATATCTTCTGCAAAGTCTTTTAACCGGACGAAGATTGGTAAATAATCAGGCTGAAATAGCCCTAGATTACAATTATTGGCGATCGCTTGCAAAAATGTAGTTTTACCCGAACCTGGCTTGCCTAGTACCATCAGTTTGGTATATTTGCTGACTGCTTCCACTCCCGAAACTCTAGTTGGAGGCGAGTCAGCTACACCCAAGCCATGATTTTCATTTACCCATACCTTGGGTAAATTGTTAATTACTAGCCATCTACGACTAGTAATTTCTTCCAGGATTTCAACATCAATATAAATATCGCTGAATTGGATCGGTTGAGCAACATCCAAGATTTGCACAGTACCACACTGGACTTGAATGTGTTCCTGATAAACAGACCGCAGTTTTTGTACTACTGTCTCAATCTCTAGTGAAATATCTCCAGGGATGTCTGACCAACCAGATTCATCATCGGGGAAAGGTTGGACAATTTCTGAAATGTCGAGTTCAAGGGCAAAGCAAATGTCGTTGAACACATGGCGGTCTATCCGCTTCCCAGTGAAAAACTTCCAAATGGCTTGGCGAGTCTCTAAACCTACCTCAGCTGCTAGATATTCTTGTGTCCAGCCTTTGCGCTTAAAGGCTTGTTTTGCTTTTTTGATACCTTCAGCTGATGCTTGGAGCGATCGCTTTGCCATACTCTACCACCACAATTATGTATAAAAATGCTTGTTTGTATACAACTTATACAAGTTATACGCTAAGTTCAACAAAAACCCCAACATCAATTCATACATCGGGTAGACATAATAGTATTCGAGTCAGCCAAATCTACATACCCAACTAGCTGAAGGCATTGCCCAGACAAGCTAACGCTTTTTGAGCGATGCCCAAGCTTTTATTAAGTGCTGAGTTAAAAATTTTAAGTGCTAAGTAAAATAGTGTAGACAGTTCATGATGGTTATTTCAGCCTTACCCTTCACTTTTAACTTGTCTACTAGCTAAGTCTTCGGTCACTTTTAGCTTTGTGTTGATTGGTAACGACACATAAGGTATACCATTACTCGTAGATGCTTCCTGAACGCTACACGGAAGAGTAACGGTGACAATCGTTTTTTCGTAGGGTTTACTTTCGACTTTGAGTGAACCACCGTGTAATTCTGCTAATCTTTTGGCGATAATTAAGCCTAATCCTGAGCCTTGTTGTTCGTGGAGTTTACGCTCAAATTGCCGATAAGCACCTAACTCTGCAATTTGGTCGGCGCTCATACCTCGGCCGCGATCGCTAAAAGATAAACTCAAAGTATTATTAGTAGCCTTAGCTGTAATTTTAATCGGTGAACCACAAGGCGAGAATTTTAAAGCGTTATCAAATAATTCTTCAAATATTTTAGTCAGCTTTTTTGCAGAAATATTTACATAACACGGGAAAAAATCTAATTGAATGTCTGCTTCTCTGCCAGCATTTTTGGCTATTTCAGCAACTAAATTAGTGAGTTCCCGTGTGGGAAACTCCGTTGACTGGCTTTGAATTTCTTGGACACGCTGCGGGTCTGTAGCAATAATTTCTATTTCTGCATATAGCAAAAATTTTTGAATTAAATGGAATAACCTTTGACTTGATTGGTAAATGAATTCTGCCATTTCTTTGATAGATTGTGCATCTAGCAACTCACTTTCTTCCATCAAAATTTGTGAGAAGCCTAAGATGCCATTTAAGGGCGTTCGCAATTCGTGGGGCAGTGACAGAGTAATGCTATTACGCAATTTATCTAATTTTTCTTGAGTTTGTTGATAAATTGCTGTTTGTTTTTCTAATCGACAGGCAATAGCAGCTAATAATTCGGCCCGAGAAAAAGGTTTGATGAGGTAGTCGTCAGCACCTAAATTCATTCCCTTACGGAAGTCATTTTTTTCGGATTTAGCAGTTAAAAAAATTAAAGGAATAATTGCTGTGAGAGGATTTTGACGTAGTTTTTTCAGGACTTCATAACCGTCTAATTCTGGCATCATCACATCGCAAATTACCAAGTCGGGAATTTCGGCTTGTGCTAACTGTAAACCAATGTAACCATTTTCAGCAGTGATAACGTTAAAATTTTCAGCAGAAAGTAGATCTGCAAGATTTTGCCGTACATTTATATCATCTTCAATAACCAAAATTTTATTCATAATATTTGATTGAATGTAAATAAATATAAAATTTAAAAAATATAGTTTAGATAAATTTTATAAATTAAGATATTTTATAAGACTTGAATATTAGCACCCGATTTACTCCTAATTAATCACTTGAATTATATAGTTAGAATTCCTGAGGAAATACAAAAATTTCATGTAGTCAAAAACCTTTATGTTAAAATTTACATAAATTTATATATATAAATGTCTATTACTCCACAAAAAGTTTTCAAATTCTGCTGCTGGTAATGGACGACTAAATAAAAAACCTTGCATAGAATCACAGTGATAATGACGCAAAAAATGCAATTCTTCTTCTGTTTCCACCCCTTCAGCAACTACTCGCATATTTAAGTTATGAGCCATTTCAATTAAAGCTTTGGTGATTGCAGATTTTTGATTATCTCTGCCTACATTATGAATAAAATAACGGTCTATTTTTAAAGTATTAATTGGTAAGTTTTTGAGATAAATTAGCGAAGAATAACCAGTACCGAAATCATCAATAGCAATTTTTAGCCCTAAGGACTGTAGTTTATTCATAGTAGCGATCGCACTATTGATATCTTGCATGATCATACTTTCAGTAAGTTCTATTTCTAAATATTGTGGCTCTAGTTGATTTTTTTCTAAGTAATCAGTAATTTTTTTGATCAAGTCTGGCTGATGAAATTCAATCACTGATAAGTTAACTGTCATCGTCAAGTAAGAAATGCCGACATCATGCCAAATCTTAATTTGTTGACAAACATTTTGTAATACCCATTGATCAATAGGTATAATTAAACCTGTAGATTCAGCAATTGGAATGAATTCTGTGGGATTCACCAAACCTAATTCCGGACTTTGCCAACGTAATAAACTTTCCGCTGCGATTATTTGCCCAGAGGCAATATCAACTATCGGTTGATAATAAACTTCAAATTCTTGAAATTTTTGTTGTTGAACAACTCGTTGCAAACTAATTTCTAATAACTGAGTTTTCGGTGATATAGGTTTAGTTACTATCTGATTAGACAAATATTTTTTTAAAGTAGCCTGCCTTTCTAGACGGTTCATAATGGCACTTAATAACTCAGCCCGCGTAAACGGCTTAGTGAGATAGTCATCTGCACCCATATCCATACCTTGGCGGAAATCAGATTTAGCAGATTTAGCCGTCAGAAAAATAAATGGAATTGTGGCAGTTGATGGGTCTTGCCGTAATGCACTCAAGACTCCATAACCATCAACTTCCGGCATCATCATGTCGCATAAAATTAAGTCTGGAGCCTCAGTAAATGCTAAATCTACACCTATCCTGCCATTAGCAGCAGCAACCGTCTCAAAATCCTCTGCCTCTAGCAAATCTAAAAGGTTTTCCCTCACTGATTCTTCGTCTTCAATCACCAAAATCTTAACCATTTTCTTCCTCGATTTGCATTGCGTTATTTAATGGCAGAGTTACAGTAAAGGTGGTACCAACTCCCAGCGCACTGGTAACAGCAATGTTACCTTTGTGTATATCTATACACTTTTTGACAATTGCCAGCCCTAATCCAGTTCCTAGGATATTTCCCACATTCCTAGCGCGGTGAAAAGACTCAAACAAATGTGGTAAGTCTTCTGGAGGAATGCCAATTCCTCGGTCTTGTATTTCTAATACTGCTTGTCCATTTTCACAAGTAAGTTTGACGTTAACAGTACTTCCTTCCAGAGAATATTTAATCGCATTCGAGAGTAAATTATTCAGAATATGTCCTAGTAATTTATCATCCATACAGCATGAGATGGATGAATATTGACTAGTAAAAGAAATTAAGCAGCGGTGATTTTGATTAATTTGCGCTTCTTCAATGATATGAGAACAATAGGTAACCAAATCAAAAGTAGTAGGTTTGTAGTCAAGTTTTCCTGCTTCTGCCTTACCAATAACTAAAACATCATTTAACATTTCATTTATGCGTTTCACTGCTGCTTGAATCCGGTGCAGATGAGTAATTTGTTTTTCTTCCGGCCATTTATAACGATAATGTTCCAGTAACTCTGAAGAAGAAAGAATCGTACTCAGCGGTGTGCGAAATTCATGGGAAGTCATGGAAACAAAGCGAGATTTCAGTTCGTTGAGTTCTTTTTCTTTCTCTAAAGCTACTCTGAGTTCGTGTTCTAGTTGCTTGCGTTCTGTAATATCTGCCAAGTAACCAACTAGTTCTACTGGGTTTCCGGCATCATCTTGGACTAGTTTACCTTGGTCGGATACCCAGCGGTAAGTCCCATTTCTGTGGAGAAAGCGGTATTCTAAGCTGTAATGTTCTTGCTGCAAAATTTTGCCGAGTTCGTCCAACACATTCAGTACATCTTCTGGGTGGATATGGCTAGTCCAAAAGCTGGCATCTTCTGTAAAATCTTGTGGTTGATAACCAGTGATGGTGCTAATGTTGTCGCTGACAAAGGTAGCGCCCAAATCTTCGCCAACTTTACTAGTGTAGATAACAGCAGGACTGGATGAGAGTAGGTATTGTAATCGCTGTTGACTAACCAGTAAGGCTGTTTCTGTTTGTTTACGCTCAGTAATATCTGTTTGAATACCAATGTAATGAGTGAGTACACCATCAGCATCATACACAGGTGAAATATTGAGTTCGTTCCACCACAGACTGCCATTTTTACGGTAATTCCGCAGAGTTACAGTGCAAACTCTGCCGACTTGCATGGCCGCACTCAGTTCTTGTAAACCAGATTGTTCGATGTCTGCACGTTGGAACAACCGAAAGCTTGTCCCGATGACTTCGGCTGCACTGTAGCCTGTCATACGTTCAAAGGCCGGATTAACATAAATAATAGGGCCGTTGGGAATGCTGGCATCTGCAATGATAATGCCATTACTGCTGGCGGCGATCGCGCGATCGCGCAATCTTAAACTCTCTTCTGCTTGTTTACGGGGTGTAATATCAGTATGAATACCAACAAACCCCGTAATTCTACCAGTTGGATCTTTAATGGCATTAGCACGTAAATAAACTTGTAAAAGCCGACCATTACTGGTTTTCATTGTCACTTCGCCACACCATGACTCACCACTTTGAATAGCGGCTATTACTTTGTTGAACTCTGCTGTGTGTTTGAAGATACTAACGGCTGCCCCAGCAGCCTGAAATTCTGCTAAAGTGTACCCATAGATTTCCGTAAACCCTGAATTAACGTAAGTCACTTTACCTGTAGTGTCTGCCATGCAGATAGCATCACTGGTACTATCGATGGCTTTATGAAAGCGAATCAAAGACTCTTCGGCTAATTTGCGATCAGTAATATCTGTGGAAATACCACAGACAGCATAAGGCACACCATTAGCATCTTTTAAGGGAAACTTAACAGAAAAGTAGGTATGTAACCCATCTTCAAAGGGGACAACTTCTTCAACTTTGATGGCAATACCATTAGCAATTACCTGACGGTTATTGCTCACAAACCCATCGGCAATCTCTTGACTCCACAAATCATACATGCTTTTACCGATGAGTTGCTCTTGATTCATGTTGAGAAGTTGTTCAATATAACGATTAACCAAGACAAATCTATTCTCACTATCTACTACATAAATCGCTGCCGCAGAGTGATCTAAAATTGCCTGTAGTTGCTGTTGAGTGTCTCGTAATGTAGTCTCAGCTTGTTTGCGTTCAGTAATGTCTCGATTTGTACCCCGATAGCCCATGAATTTGCCATCTTGATCAAAGATTGGCACACCACTGGTTTCTAAAAGTACCAAATGTCCATCCTGATGAACTTGGATGTTTTCTAAGCATTGAAATGGTTGTGGTGCTGCCAAAATTGCAGCAAAACCTGGAGCTAGGGTTTCATGTAATTCTGGTGGCATGAAATCAAGGGGCGTTTTCCCTAACACTGCTTCTGGTTCGTAGCCCAAAATATCGCGGATTTTGGGGCTGACGTAAGTATAAGCACAGTTTTGGTCAACTTCCCAGATGATATCGTAGCTAGATTCAACTAAGTTGCGGAAACGTTGTTCGCTATGTTTTAGTGCAAGTTCAGCTGTAACACGGTCATGAATGTCAGTATTTGTAGCAAACCAAGCAGTGATTTTACCTTCTTGATCACACCAAGGTATAGCACGCGCTAAATGCCAGCGATAAGTTTGATCAGAACTTCTGAGCCAGCGAAATTCTCCTTCAAATGGTTTACCTGTGGCTAAAGATACTCGCCAATCTGCTAAACACTGGGTTAAATCATCTGGATGTAGCAATTGCTCCCATGCCCAATCACTCAATTGTTCTTGAGTGCAATTAAAATAGTCCAGAGTCCTTTGGTTAACATATTCGATGTTGCCATTAGCATTAGCAATCCACACTTGTTGGGGAATGGATTCTGCCAAGAAGCGAAATCTTTCTTCGCTTTTTTCTAAAGCTTCTCGTGCTTGTTGGCGTTCGGTAATATCTTCAACTGTATCCAGGACACCAACTACATTACCTGCGGTATCATGCAGTGGAATTTTACTAATTTCTAACCAAATTTGTTTACCATTGATTAGTCGTAGAGAGGCAATTAGGTGATATTCAGGTTTATTTATCTGGATGACTCTAGCATCACACTTGCGGTGAAAGTCTGCTTCTGACTTGTCGGAAAGAAAACTATTGGCTGTTTTACCAATAATATCTTCTGGTTTTTCGACACCGATTAATTTAGCAAAGTTACGATTACAACCCAAAATCACAGAATTGCGATCCTTCCAGAGGATGCCTTGGGGAATAGTATCCATGACTAATTGCAACATTTGTTGAGATTGCCGCAATTGCTCTTCTACTATCTGGCGTTCGGCAATTTCAGTTAATAATTGCTGATTTGTCTGCTTTAGGGCAGTGGTGCGTTCAGAAACTCGCTTTTCTAATTCTTGGTTAACTTTTTTAAGTTTAGCTTGTGTTTGCTTCAGTTCGGTAATATCTCGACCTTCGCTAATTAACAGTATGGTTTTGCCTGTTTCATTTTTGAGGGGTTTTAGGGAAAAATCTATGGTGCGAACTGTTTGATTAGCACCAAGAATATCGACTTCGTAACGGATAAATTCACCCCTAGCAGCGATCGCAATTGCTTGTTTTAATTGATTTTGGGTTGCTGGCGAAATCATCCACCATTGGGTTTCCCAAAATAATCTTCCGACAATATCTTGTGGTTGCAGTCCAGCAAATTCGAGTAATGTCTGGTTCGCTTCTAGTAATTTGCCTTCTGGTGTAAGTAAGCCAGAAAATTGAAATGTTCCATTGAAAATGGCATGGAATCGTCTTTCACTTTCGTGCATTGCCGCTTGGGCTTGGATGCGGTCAGTCACATCTACATCTATAGCGACGAAGCGATAAATTTGTCCATGATCATTTTTTACCGGAAAGATGGTGCTAGAAATCCAGCGTTGCTTACCATCGGGGTGAACAATTTTGTATCTTTCAGAAACAGACTGGTCTGTCAACAACTGCTGCACAGATGCAACTACGCGATCGCGGTCTTGGGGATGAATAGCGGCAAAATATGATTGGGGATTTTCGATGAGGCGATCGCGGCTTCTACCCCAAATTTTTTCATAAGCTGGACTCACATAATGCAGTTGCTGCTGATTCGCATCCCAGACATAAAACACATGGGGGAGATTTTCGGTTAATTGTCGGAATATTTCTTCACTCCACTGTAATGCCTCTTCTGCCAGTTTTCGTTCTGTGATGTTGCGATGAATAGCTACAAAGTGAGTGATGCGTTCTTCACAGTCTTTAATGGGAACTAAGTTCATGTCCACCCAATATGTTGAGCCATCCTTGCGATAGCTAAGCAACTCTGTTCTAATGGGTAAGCCAGCTTGCACTGAAGCGAAAAGTTTATTCAGTTGGATAGGACAAGTTTTTTCCCCATGTGAAAACCGGGGTGTTTGACCAATTACTTCCTCCAGGGTGTAACCAGTCATCTGTGTAAATGCCTGATTGGCATAGACTATCCGAGGTTCTATTCTGCCATTGGAGACATAGGCTTCTGTGATTAAAATTGAGTCGTTGGCATTGACTACTGCTGACTCTAATAAACGTAGTCGCTCGGAATTTTCTGCATCTTCAATTCTAGTGTTCTCAATTGTTGAGTTGAGTGCTTGACAAATACTTTCAGGCGTAACCGTACCAATTAGTTGACCTGCTTCATCAACAATTGGCAAAATATTCAATTGATGCTGATGCAACAGTGAAATTACCGTTGTTAAATTTTGAAATTCTGATATCTTCAGTGTAATTACTGAAGTTGGCATTACCTCAGAAATTTTAGTAGTTTTGCAGTCAATACCTGAAGCTAAGAGCTTGACTACATCTTTTGCTGTCAGCCACCCCACTACAGCTGAATCTGACACTACCAAAGCATCGACACCATAATTTGCCATCAGTAAGATTACCTCTGACACAGTTACTTCCGGCTGAACCGTTAGTGGCGAAAAGTTAATCACTGCCTCTAAGCTTTGTAGCCAGAGAAATTGTCGTCGAGTATACATAGATAATCACGATAGCTATCATAAATTAATAGTTATCTCAACTTATGCTATTCCAGTATGTTCTTGGATTTCGGGGGTAAATTAATAATATTATCCTAATGAAAAATACTGTGAGTGTAATGTAAATTTTGTATGAAGAAACACAAAATTAAGTTTTATAAACCCCGCAAGTTAACGGGGTAATGCAGAAAATAAATATACAAAATAATCCATAGTCAAAAAAAAATGGTTATTTGTGCTTTCCTTTACTTGTAAAACTTACGTATAAAACCGAAAAATCAAGAGTTTGGTCAAACAATTTTAGATTTTGGATTTTAGATGTTAGATTGACCCTTCGACTACGTTCAGTAACCCCCTGCGGTCTATTTGTAGAGAACTTAAAGTGAAAGGGTATTACAATCTTTGTGCCTAAGTCATGAGTTACTTACGTAATTGCGATCGCCTTTCACCATAACGTAATAGTCTTTCGATTGTTGCCAGCCGATTTTCCCAAACTTTGACTTGATAAGGGTTATTTGTGGCAGCTTCGCGCATCCAAATGCGAAATTGCGACTGGAATCGAGTTAAAGAAGCTTTTGCTGTCAGTAATTTACTTGGAGAAGGTGAAGCAGCCAGTTGATTTAAAGCTTTTTCTAAAACTTCTATCTGGTTGTTAAAATCAACTGTTTTGATGGTAGGTATTTGCAGTTGCTCATTTTGGATGACAAACTGCCATTCCCGTTTCAACAATTCATAACGAACAACGGCAGTTTTAAAAGGCTGACGCAGAGGAATCGGTTCATTAGCAACAGGTTGTACGTTACCTTGAGTACTAGTAAAGATTTTCAGCAAATCGCTGTTAAAATTCTCAGCAGCAAAGAGTGCGTAACCACTAGCTTGCAAGTCTCTAATCAGTTGTAATTGGTCAAATGCTGCCAAATTCGGTAAAGACAGCAACCGAATTCCTGGTATTAATAAAGTCGAACCCAACTGAGAAGAAGCTATCCAAGGTTGGGCGAGGCGTTGGAAACGAGCTGTATCTTGAGCGTAAGTCATGGGGACAATCACATCTATATCTCCGCGCCTTGCCCAAACTTCCCAGTGTTGTTGTAATTTCTGAATACGTTCTCGTTCTGGTAAAGGAAATACCGCCACTGACAAAATCAAATTCTCCCGCTTTTGGCGCAACATTTTGGAGACATCGGCCACAAAGCTATCAACTTGCTGGGTACGAAATTCTGTCCACTTTTGCCATAATTCTCCTTGGCTAGGTGAAATAGTCAAAGGATCAACACCAGTCAACTGTTGAAATTGCGCTCTTGCGGCTTTGCCATAGCCGTAAGTCCGACCTGCGAACGGATCTTGAAAGGGATAGCGAATGTAATCTAGCTGTAAACCATCTACTTGATATTTGGTGACAATTTCTTCAAACAGCTTCAGGAGATATTGTCGCAATTGGGGGTTAGCTGGATCAAAAAACGGTTTGGTTTGACCAGGAGGAATTGTATTGCCTTTGTTATCGTAGTTTGCCCAATCAGGATGAGCCGCCAGTACTGCCCCTGGGTAATCAGGATGAACATTAATGATTTGGTTGTGGCGTTGGTTCCCGGCGGCAAAAGTCCACACCCAGGCGTGTAACTCCATACCTCGCTCATGAGCTAATTTCACCGCAACAGCTAAAGGATCCCAGCCACGAATTAAGGGGTTTTGTTGTGGTGCAACTTGACTGGGGTAAATGGGATAACTGGCGTTGAGCGTTTCAAAAAAAACGGTGTTAATTCCAGACTGTGCCAAGCGGTCAAAAAGTTCGGCTAATTTTTTCTCACCACCAGATCTGACAATTGTGCCTCTATCTAACCAGACTGCGCGAATTTCCGCTGGGGCTAAGCGGCGATTGATCGGAAAATGTTTCCATAAATTCGTTCTGGTTGCTAACCACTGCTGACGCACCAGGGCATAGTTTTTATTGGCTACTAGCTGGGGAATACTTTTCGCTACTAGCTGTGCCTGGGCAATAGCTTGTTCTTTACTGGTGCTAGATAATCCTGGTCTAGTGGAGGCGACGCGTGTTTCTTCTTCTTTGAGAGACTGGGGGTTGCTGGTAATGGCTGCATCAGTATTAGCAGCATAAACTGAGGCAGCTAAATGGGCGCTTTCTACCCGACTAATCAAATTTTCTAACTCTTGCTGGAGTGCGATCGCTTCTTTTTCGTCAATTGGCTGATTGGAGTTGGGTTCCACATTCCAACGCACTGTTTGTTCCAGTTGATCAATCGCCTCTTGGGGAGATGAACGGGGGGTGCGCTGAACTATTTGAGGCTGGGGTACGACGGTCGTCATCAAAGATGGGGAAGGTGCAGAATTAGGGGAAGCTGTAGCAATTGTCGTTGAGCAAGTTGAGTTAGCCCCAGGAATTTTCTGCTGGCCTCCGGATGGTGCTGTCAGGTAGCGGTTAATGGCAGCTTTTAACCAAGCATTATCTAACTCGAATGTTGAGGCGGCATCGTTTCCCCAGCGCCAGCCTAATAAGGTAGACCATTCAGTGCTGACGACGGCGGCTGGATGATCTTGGGCATTCCAGACTGCGGTGGCTTGGCTAGTTCCCCCATCAGGAATAATCACACCGCCACGTACTTGCCCAAACAGTTCGCTTTGGTTAGCCCATCCCTGGGGCTTAGTTTTGGCTGGTTTGAGTTGTTGTGTCTCATCCAAACCAAATCCCCAATAACTGCCGAGGAGCGATCGCAATAACTGCCGTACTCCCGGTGCTGATAAACTACCAAAAGGGCCACTGGCGATGATTTTGCCACCTTTGCTCACCCATTGTTCTAACGCGATCGCTTGGGCTGGTGTTAATGTCTCGACGTTGGGCAAAAATAAGACGCGGCGATCGCCCCAATCGGCAGTACTTCTCACAGCCGCTAAGGGAATTACGCAATAATTGACTCCAATAGCTTGCAAGCGCTTAGTAATTCCTGTCCATTGTTGCTTGTTTTCTGTACTCTGGACTACGCTCAATACAGGTTCTTCATTGGCCGCCTGGACTGGTAAGATATTAAAACTAGTTAAACAATTAACAACAAAAAAGTTAAAACTAAAAATGAAGAATCCAGATTTTTTGGTGACTTTGATTGCAGTTCCCTGATTCTTCACTTTTAACCCTCACTTTATTTAGTATTAGACAGTACTTATTATTTATTATTCAGCATATCAATAAACTACCTCCGAAAAACAACTGATGTTTTTATATTTAAGCTGCAACTTGTTCATTAATACAGGTAGTGATTAATTCTTCTACTCCTGATACTGGAAAAATTTTGGTATTTAATTGTCTGGCTAAATCCTCAACTCTGACATCATCTAAAAAGACTAATTCCCCATGTTTGAGCATGACATTTGGCAGCAAAATTCCATCGCCTAAATCTTTTTCTTTGAGATTTAAAAGTAAATCATGTCCTGTTAGTAATCCGGTGACACTAATAGTTTGCCCCCAGTAATCACTAGCTAAAGCCTGCATATTTACTTCTAAACCTTCAACAGAATTCAGGCGTTGCAATATTGGTTGAAATGCTTTTTCAACGGCGTTACCTACGACCCAAGTAAATTTTCTTGGAGGAGAAATTTTTGTTGGGAGTAATTCAGCCGCAGCAGATGCAAATTGCTTGAGAAATAACTGAATAGAACCGACACCGTTATCAATTTGGGGATAGTCTTCGTATTCCGCTTCTGTTGGTAAGTCTTCCCCCGCAATTAAAAACCATTCATCGGCTAACCAGACAACATTCGAGCCAAATTGCTGGCGAAATTGCTGTGCGAGCGATCGCACTTGGGCAATCACTTCTTGCGCTTTTTCTCTAGTTACAGGTATCAGTTCGTCTTCTTGGGGACGAAACCGCGTTAAACCCACTGGCACGACTGCCACCGATGCTACAGCAGGTACATCACCAGTATAAAATGACGCTAAATCCTTTAATGTTTGTTCCAAGTGTTTGCCATCATTGATACCGGGGCAAACCACTACTTGGGCATGAATTTGCAATCTTCTTTTTTGGAACCAGCGCAATTGTTCCATAATTTTTCCCGCCCGCTGATTTTTCAGCAGACGGATTCTCACTTCAGGTTCAGTAGCGTGAACCGACACAAACAAGGGAGACAAGCGCATTTGTTCAATCCGCTGCCATTCCCGTTCTGGTAAGTTGGTTAATGTCAGGTAAGAACCATACAAAAAACTCAAACGATAATCATCGTCTTTTAAATACAAGCTTGAGCGCTTACCTGGGGGTTGTTGGTCAATAAAGCAAAACGGACAGCGATTATTGCACTGAATTAAAGCATCAAATAAAGCAGTTTCAAATTCCAACCCTAAATCATCGTCATAGTCTTTTTCAATTTCGACGTGATGAGTTTTGCCAGCAGTATCTAAAACTTCGAGTTCTAAAAATTCATCCGCACAGAGAAATTGATAATCAATTAAATCGCGGGGACGTGTACCGTTAATAGCAACGATCGCATCCCCCACCTCAAAACCAATTTCAGCGGCGATGGAGTTGGGTAGTACCTTGGTAATTTTGGCAGGACGAAGGTTAGTCATGAGTCAAAAGTCAATGGTCAATAGTCAATGGTGAGCCAGTGCGTTGGGGAGACAGTGCGTTGCGGAGGTTCCCTCCGTTGTCGCAACTGGCGTCGGGTTTCCCGACTCCCTCACTGGCGAACCCGAAGGATCAATAGTCAAAGTCATTACTACAAACTCTGCACTATTGACTATGTTAGTCATGAGTCAACACTCAATTATTACTATGGACTCTGGACTATTGACTTTTAACTATTAACTATTTTTCAACATTCCCGCACCAATGGCACTCAAGATGGCTACGCCAAATGCTAGGCGATACCAAATGAATACCCAAGTGCTTTTGGTTTTGAGGAAGCGGAGTAAGCCAGCGATGGATATGTAGGAAAAAATCGTCGCAGAAATCACCCCAACAATTAAGGGGACTATTCCCGTACCGCTAATATCTGCTAAAACGTCTTTTAACTCTACTAACCCTGCTAGGGTAATGGCGGGAATGCCGAGTAAAAAGGAAAATCTCGCGGCTGTTTCCCGTTGTAAGGTCATAAATAACCCGGCTGTCAGGGTAGAACCAGAACGGGATACTCCAGGAATTAACGCCAAAGATTGCGCTAAACCCATTAATAGCCCATCATTCATGGTCAGTTGTTCAAAGTCCCGTTGCCGCTTGCCGAGTTTTTCTGCTACTCCCAGCAATAGGGACATTCCTATTGAGGCGATCGCGATCGCGCCGATGCTTCTAATGGGCGAATTGTCATAATCTGGAATAAATCTTTTGATTAACAAGCCAAAAAAGACAATTGGCAAAGTTCCTAAAGCAATTCCTAATGACAAGCGCAAGTCATAATCAGCATAATCTTTTTGGGCGATCGCTCTGAATGCTCCGGTGGCAATTCGCGTCAAATCTCCCCAGAAATACCACAGTACAGCGGCAATACTACCAAGCTGAATCACCGCCGTAAACGCCACTCCCGGATCGCCCCAACCGAGAATTACCGGCACAACTTTTAAATGGGCTGTACTACTAATAGGCAAGAATTCGGTCATTCCTTGCACAAAGCCTAAAACAATTGCTTGCAAAATATTCATTTGTTGCACTCCACCAGCCCCTGGGTTGGGTGGACTACTCAGGACTTGCAACGGAAATACTGCAACTGCAAAAATTGCCGATGCAGCACTTATAAGCATGAAACATTGACGTTTTGATAAAGCCATCAGTTTACCTGCGATCGCTGTGATTACAACCAATTACACAAACATCTATCTAGGCTAAATTCCAGGACAATTACCCAATCAAGCACAGGACTTATGCAAAAAGTTTATCTGTTGAGACTGGATGTAAGGGTGTAAGGGTTTTGAAAATCTACACCCCTACACCCATTTTTCATATCCCCACACAAGAGAAGAATCCAGAATCCAGGATACAGAATTCTGAATTATTTAGACTTTTTTCTGGGCGACTTAAAACTTACGTAAAATCTAAGTAGAATAAATATGCCCCCAGGGTGGATTTTTTAGGTATGTTATCTTAAATAAGATAAAGTTTAGTTACAATTATTAAAACTTTGGTTAATAATACATTGTTTAGTTACAAAGCTTCTACCGCCGCTATAGATAAGGAATTACCCGTAAAGAACGCTGGGCAGCTAGGTATAGAAGAATTAGAATCTACACTTTCTGCATCACCATCTTTACCATTATTAATATCGTCCCGACAAACTTGGTTAGTGTTGGCGGCGGCAGTGTTTTTAGTATCAGTACCAGTATTTATTGAAGCACCACTGGTGCGATCGCTACCCAGTCTCAGTTTAGGGATGACCGGATTTTGGGTGTGGTTGAGTTTTCGCTTAATGTCACGTCCTGCAACTTACCTGTGGGGGGATTTGCTTTTAGGCTTTAGCTGGAGTTGGTTAGCAGGATCAATTTACTGGGGTTGGTTGCGTTGGGAACCTGTATGGCATTTACCAGTAGAATCTATCGGCTTACCATTCGCTTGTTGGTGTCTAGTCAAAAATTGGTGCAAAATTGGTAACTGGTTTTATTTAGGTTCCTTGTTCGGTACAGTCTTAACAGATGTATATTTCTACATAGTTGATTTAATGCCCTATTGGCGGCAAATTATGCAAGTTGAACCTGATGCAGTGTCGCCTATTTTACAAGCTGCTGTCACTCAAGTTCAAACACCTTGGGGGCAAGCTTGGGCAATAACCCTTGCATTAGTGCTATTAACAGCTGGGATTTTACCTTTAAGTTACCAGCAACGACACTGGTATGCTTTTGGCGGTGCAGTTTTAAGTACTATTTTGGTAGACGGCTTATTTTTGTTAGCTGCCAGTATTGCTTGAAGTGCTGAGTGCTGAGTGCGTTGGGTAGATCCGCCGACTCCCTCACTGGCATTGCGGAGTAAAAAGAGCATCCCCTAGCCCCTATGCCTCTCGCCCCTGTTTTGACAAGTAAATATTGTTGATATTAATACGCTGTATATTAGTTTCTGATGACTGCTGTGTGTTGATTGAGCTATCAGTTCTGAGTTAACAGTTGAGAGTCCAGAGTCATAAAATATGCCTCAAAGATTATAAACTGTTGACAGCTGTCAGCTTAAAGCCATTATTCAGTTTGATGGAAAGAGGTAAAAAAGTCGTGAAAAGATTGGTGCGTTTATTAACAGTATTTAGTTTGTTGCTTGGTTGTTGGGGATGGTTAGGTACAACTGAGATAGCCCAAGCTGCTGGTATCAACAGTCTGGCGCTGCCACAAGTGCCTGTTTTGGCAGTAGAGTTCCGAAACAAAGCAGATGCTAAATTAGCAACGGAATTTGGTAAAAAAATTGATTTGAATAACACCAACGTCCGCGCTTTCCAAAATTACCCCGGTCTGTATCCTACCCTGGCTAAGAAAATCATCAAAAATGCTCCTTATCAAAAGGTAGAAGATGTTTTAGAACTGCCAGGATTGAGCGATCGCCAAAAACAAATCCTACAAGCTAATTTCGATAACTTCACCGTTACCGAACAAGAATCTGTCTTCAACGAAGGAGACGATCGCTTTAACAACGGTATCTACAGATAATCTCAATTATCGTTAATGTAGAAAAAAGTAGTCCACTCCCAATTGTAGGGAGTGGTTCTCTTGTAGCTGAGTGCTGAGTGCTTTACATTGAGAGACTTGTACCGAGCGAAGTCGAAGTAAGCCGAAGTGTGAGTGCTGAGTGCTAAGTTTTTAAAGAAATATCCTAAAACCTCCCCCTGTTTCTCACCTTGTCTGAAATAGAAATTCCTCGCCAATTTGATGTTATAGTGGTCGGCGCTGGAGCCGCTGGACTGTACACAGCACTGTGTTTGCCAGAGTCTTTGCAAGTCGGCTTGATTACCAAAGAAACAGTTTCTTTGTCTGCTAGTGATTGGGCGCAAGGTGGTATTGCTGCTGCGATCGCTCCCGAAGATTCTCCACAGTTACACATTGAAGATACAATCCAAGCGGGTGCAGGTTTGTGCGATCGGCAAGCGGTGGAATTCCTCGCGCAACAAGCCCCTAGTTGCATTCAATCTTTAGTAAATTTGGGCGTAGCTTTTGACCGTCACCGTAACACCTTAGCTTTAACTTTAGAAGCTGCCCATTCTCGCCACCGCGTTCTCCATGCTGCTGACACCACAGGTAGAGAAGTCACAACCACCTTAACAGCGCAAGTGTTACGCCGCAAAAATATTCAAGTTATCCAGCAAGCTTTAGCTTTGAGTCTGTGGCTGGAACCGCAAACAGGGCGCTGTCAAGGAGTTAGCCTGTTTTATCAAGGCGAAATTACTTGGGTGAAAGCCAAAGCTGTGGTTTTAGCAACTGGCGGTGGTGGTCAAGTATTTGCCCAAACTACTAACCCTGCTGTGAGTACAGGTGATGGCGTGGCGATCGCTTGGCGGGCTGGGGCTATTTTGCGAGATTTGGAATTTGTGCAATTTCACCCCACAGCTTTGACCAAACCAGAGGCTGATCGCTTTTTAATTAGTGAAGCTGTCAGGGGCGAAGGCGCACATCTGGTTGATCATACTGGGCGACGATTTGCTTTTGACTATCACCCAGCGGGGGAACTTGCACCCAGAGATGTAGTTAGCCGAGCAATTTTTAGCCATCTCCAACGTACTGCGGTTGATCCAGCTACAGCTCATGTGTGGTTGGATATGCGTCCTATTCCCCCCGACAAAATTCGGCATCGCTTTCCCAATATCATCAAAGTTTGTCAGCGTTGGGGAATTGATGTCTTTAATGAGCCAATTCCGGTGGCTCCTGCTGCGCATTATTGGATGGGTGGGATTGTGGCAGATTTACAAAATCGCACTAACATTCCGGGTTTATACGCTGTGGGAGAAACCGCCAGCACTGGAGTACATGGGGCCAACCGTCTAGCAAGTAACTCTTTGCTGGAATGTATTGTGTTTGGCGCACAGATGGCAAATATGCAACTAACAGATATTAAACTGGAAGCGGATATCTCAGAGTTACCCTTGCGTGAATTTAGTTTAGATGTGAGTGATTGGCAAATTAAGCAAGCACAGATAGAAGCATTGCGAGAGAAATTACCGCGTATAGTTTGGCAAAGTGCTGGCATTTGTCGAGAACAATCACGATTAGATGAGGCGATCGCAACTGTAGAATCTTGGCAACAAGATTTTGCTATTTTACCTTTGAGTCAATTCTTACTTTCCTTACGCCCCAATGAAACTGTCAAGTTCAAACTACCAGATATAGAACGACAATTAAGACTTTGGGCAGAAACACGCAATTTACTAGATGTAGCTTATTTAATTCTCAAAAGTGCTGCTTTTCGGAAAGAGAGCCGGGGCGGACACTACCGCATCGATTATCCAGAACCAGATCCTAATTGGCAAATACACACACTTGTACAAAAACTCCACTGGAGTAAATCTCTGCCTTTAAGCTAATTACTTATAGCGAAGTGCTGAGTGCTGAGTGCTGAGTAAAAACTCAGTATTTACCCTACGAGAAGCCGCTCCACGTCTACATAGGTTTCAGCAATCAATATAGTCCTAACATCTGCTTTGACTGCCATATCAGCAAAACTCCTTACCTCTTTGTGTCGCTAATTAATATAAAACTAGCGTGTACCGCTACCATGCTCACTGTCGGGAACGCCATAGTTGGGCGGAACATAGACATCTTGTAACCCAGACTGAGAATTCACATTGGATGTCATTAAGTTATTGCTGTCTGTATTCGTCAAACCATTAGCCACTAAATCGCTGAGATTGGCTCTAGCATCAGCAATTTTAGGAATTACCAGACAGGCGCTTACACACAATATTAAAATGCTCGTGATTCTTAAGTTCATAACCATAAAGCTTTTATCCAGTTCCTGCATTCTGATTACACCCGATACTTTTTTTACCTACAGTTGATTCGGTCTTGGTTTCTGAAAAATTTAAGCTTTAGTAAATTTTTTATTTCTAAAGATAATTATTTGAGTGTAAAGCTGTGACCATGAAACCTGCTCAACACTTAAGAAATATACCTAAATCTCCTTTATAGACATCAGTCTAAAGTTAGAACTCATCACAACCCAAGGTGCTAGAAGTTCATCAATTACCTCTAAAGTAATGCTCTAGAATATAAAGATTTAATGATTTCTTTATTTTTGTACGGTTTAAACCTCTCTTGACTCGTAAAAAAAAATACAATACTGCTCAGTATTTACGTGGTAAATTTGACACTCCTCAGCAAATCTCAGGAAAGTAATGGGGAAAATTGATTATTTTTTGATTTTTTTATGAAAATTTAATTTATAAAACTCAGTATAAATCAAAATTACTCTAAGTACTGTTACTCATATACAAAATTTTCAGCACTCTGAAGTAAGACTTGCTAGAATTTCATACTGCTCATTTTTTATAGTACAATTGTATCATAAAAGTACCTATGCATACATCTTCAGCCATTTTGAACAATGGCTCATTTGTCCCCAATTTTAATTAGGGGGTATAGAACTGTTGCTTCCCCATCGTGCTGGAAATCGCCTTCAGGCGACACTTCTGCGTCGCTAACGTGAAAGACGGTAATTTGACTCACCAAGACGAGGGTTGGTTTCAACTGTTCCCTGTTAATAATCAAGCCAACTCATAACGGTTTTTACCTAAGTGTTTGGCACGGTACATAGCTGCATCTGCTTGTTTTATCAATGTTTCCATATCTTGGCTGTTCATAGGGTAAACGCTGATACCAATACTGGCAGAAATTTTCGTAGTGTATCCTGACAAAACAATTGGTTCAGTAATGCTGGCTAAAATTTTTTCTGCGACTCTAGCAGCCACTTGTACATCAGGAATTGCCCGTAAAATGACAGTAAATTCATCACCACCCAAACGGGACACAGTATCGCTACCACGTAAACAGTTGCTAAGTCTCTGGGAGACAATTACTAGCAGGCGATCGCCCATATCATGCCCCAAGGTATCATTAATTTGTTTAAACCCATCCAAGTCAATAAACAATAGTCCCAGCAATAAATTATTTTTTTGCGACCACTGCAACGACTCATGAAGTTGTTCAACAAAGAATTTACGATTAGATAAACCTGTCAGGGGATCATGATAAGCCAGATATCGTAAGTGGTCTTCTTTGAGTTTTAATTCTGTATTAGAGCGAAATAACTCAGCAGCTGTACGCCTGAGTTCTTCTTCCATCAGCTTGCGCTGAGTAATATCTCGAATTACACCAACTAAAAAGAAATTGCCCGCAGCATCTTTGTGGAGCGATCGCTTTGTTGCAATTAGATGTGTTTTACCTTTTGCATCAGTAAATTGCTCTTCATTTTCTCGCGGCTTTTGTGTTAGAAAAACCAGATTGTCTTCTTGTCGAAAAATATCAGCTTCATGTCGGGGAAAAAATTCATAATATGACTTTTCTAATAACAAACTATCAGGATAGCCAATAAATTGACAGTAAGCTTCATTTAAAACAATCCATTGATGTTTTTCATTTTTTACAAAAACTGGATCAGGAATAGAATTAATTAATTGATGTAAAAATTCTTTGGAACGTTTCAACTCTTCTTGCATGTAAGCAATATGAAAGAGCATCCAAATAGATGCGCTGCTAAATGTTAGCAGTCCTGGAATAAAAGGTAGCCACCAACCATACAAGAAAGCTATATAGCTACTACAACATAGGATTAATAAAGATAGTAAAAGCCTAGGAATACTTTTACTGAAAGATTTAATCCGCCAAATTATTGCTGATCCCAGATAAGACCAGGCAAAAATCCATAGGTATTCCCAGAATTTAGGCCAAACTTTTAATAAAGGTCTTCCTTCAATGGCAGAGGAGATTAATTCACTAATAAAATAAGCTTGCAATTCAATACCAGCAACTGGCTTTGCTGCACCCAGCATTTGACTAGAATGGGGAATAAAGACAAAATCTTGCAGACTGGCAGCAGTTGAACCAATCAATACAATGCGATCGCGTATCCAACTAATTGGAACTCTGCCATCAAGTACATCACTCATCGATACTTGACGATAACTACAGAATTCGCCAGAAGCTTTGTAACATGAAGGTTTGGGAAAGTTAGCTAAAATTTGATAGCCTTTATCATCAGCCCTGACATAACCACCATCATTAGCTCTAAAAGGAGTAAATACAGCCTTACCTAAACGTAAATAGTCAAGGTCTTTAGCAGCTTTTTGCGGTGTAATTTTCTCTGCTTGTAAATACAATAAAGCTAACTTCAGAGCAAAACTTTCGTAGTGTTGATTGCCAATATGTAAGTACAACAAATTACGCCGTACTTTGCCATCGGGGTCGTACAGTACATTATTAAAACCTACTTGCTTTGAATTCAGTTTTGGTGGGGGTAAAACACGCGTATTTTGGTTCTGTGTTAATAGTTGAATGCCAATTAAATTGGGCATTGAGCGATAAACATCAACTAAATCCTGGTGTCCTGGATTTACAGGCAAATCTCGATAAATATCTAAGCCAATAGCACGAGGTTGATTAACTTGCAGTTTCTGCAATAACTGAGCAATAACACCATCAGGAATCGGCCAAGCGCCCACTCGACGCAAAGAATCTTCATCAATCGCTACAATCGTGATGCGATCGTCTGGTTGTTCGTTTGGACGTAAGCGAAAAAATTGATCTAACCCTGCTAATTCTAGGGATTGAAACATTCCTACTGAGCGCAAAAGTAAAATGCAGGCTGCAATGCTACAAGCGACGACTAATTCTCTATTTTTTCGACCTAGCGGTTGTTTCAGGTGCAAGATTAACCTGACAAAACGCTTGCCTAGCTGCTTACTCATTCCCATTACCTAGTGGGGAGAAAAACTTTTAATTGGTACAGTTATTAATCAGCAATCAAATACTCAGTAATTATGCTTTGTATATCAATGTGTTCATTGTTCAAAACACTTACCAGTACGGTTATGTTCCAACAAATAATTTGAAATAGTGTTAACAAATTAGGATTCATGATGACTGATAATTAAGCAAAAATTACGTACCGATGAGGAACGGGTTCGGTATAAATATTGATTGCTAATAACAAAAGTATATTTTCGTTGCCTAAAAAATGACAAATATTTTATTTGGGTAATTAGACTGAAAAAATAAACATTTTGATATAGCAAAAAGCACAGATGATAGAAAATTCTGAAAGCATGAATGCCAGGAATATTAATATTTTTACCTCCCGCATCCTGCTATAGTTTTGTTGTAACTTATACTAACTTTAGCAATCACATTGGCAAAAAAATAAGCCAACTGGGAACATATTGTTACATTCAGCCAGTTGACTACTGTAGGTAATCTCTAATTCTTACTGACAGCGATTACTTAAAATATTTGAAATTTGTTGGGCCTGTATAACCAGTAATCTTTGCCAGTTCTGTTAAATTTTGGACTCCACTATAAGTTTGACCATTGATGATCCAAGTAGGGAAGGCTCGGATTTTTGCTGCTTGGCATAATTCTGGTTTCCCTTTAGGACTATCAGCAGCACACTCTACTTTAATATTATCGTTAATGATTTGGTAAGCTTCTTTACCAAAAATCAGCTTTTGTTCGTGGCAATGAGGACACCAGTAGGCAACATATTCTTTAGCACCTGCTTTCACTAGATGTTTTGCTAAGGCAATTTCTGCCTCACCAGAAGTTGTGGTAATTTCCCAACCAAATTCTGGGTTAGGAGGTTGTGCAGGTGTAAAAGTAATTTTTTCTTGTCCAGGTGTTGAACCGGGTATAGTACTTGATTGGTTCACACCAGCATATACACCTAAAGTACCAATCAGTGTCACCATCCCCACAATAATGGCGGTAAATAAAATTTGTCCAATATCTTCCCAAGTACGGCCAATAATTGTGAGAACTAACAAACTAACGGAGAACAAAGCCGAAGCTATACAGTAAGGACACAATGCTTTGATGTGGAAAGCCAGCACATACATTAAGTAGCCGCTGAAAACAGACATTGCGATCGCTCCCACCAACAACAGCAACCATGTCAAGTTTTCTATCTGTTTACGTTGGTTGTTTTTCTCAGATTTCAATACCAAGGGAGCCAAAGCCAAGATCACCATACCGATGTATGCCAAAAATCCAAACAAAGCTAGTGGCTGACCGAAAACTGTAGCCCAAGCACTAGAAAGTACATCGTTACAGCCTTTAGTACCAGCTTGTGCTACACAAGCTGCACTACCTCCTGTGAGTTTTTCTATGGTGAGATAGCCTGTAACCAAAGCACCACATCCGGCGATCGCGGCAATTATTGGGCGCGACCATTTATGAATCCAAGGAGTAGAACGGCGGCGAATCATAACTGCAAAGTATGAAGTATGAAGTACGAAATATGTAGACACCCTTTGGGTGGCTTCCCGGAGGGTAGTATGAAGTGTGAAGTACAAAAGCCTTGCAGGTTTCATGCTTTAGTCTTTAGCCTTCCCACTTCCAACTCTCTACAGTTTAAGAATGTAATTTTATTTGTTCCGCTGATTTGCTTGTGCTTTTGGAGTTCCAACTGCGACGTGCAGCTTCGACAAATTGACTGACGCGAATCGGATCAATTGGTTGCTCAATCCGACCATGACGTTTTAAGGAACTGGAAACTATCACACCATCTGCTGCCTGCAACAGTGTAGCAATATTTTCCCAACTAGCTCCACTACCGATAAATACAGGTGTACCGTTGGCTGCACCACAAGCTATTTCCAAATCTTCCTGATTAGGCGGACTACCTGTAGCCCAACCAGATAAAATTACTGCGTCTGCTAAACCTCTTTCAATGGTGTCTTTAACGGCGACTGTCAGATTCGGAGAACTTAAAGGCCGGGCGTGCTTAACTAAGACATCAGCCATGATTTTGACATCCGAACCCAATTCTCGGCGATAACGCAGCAATTGATGGGCTTCGCCTTCTATTAATCCTTGATCAGTTGCCATTACTCCAGTTAGCACGTTAACGCGGATAAATTGGGCCTGCACACTACTGGCGATCGCGATCGCACTTTTGGCATCATTCCGCAACACATTTAAACCAAGAGGCAAAGTTACTAAATTTTGTATTCTTTGCACCACCACAGTCATGGCGCTCACAACAGCCGGATCAACCTGGTTTTTTGTAAATGGTGCATCGAAAAAATTCTCTACAATAATGCCATCTACCCCTCCACTGGCTAAGGCTGTGGCTTCTTGTTCGGCACGGTCAATTACTGCTTTGAGGCTACCTCCCCAGCGGGGCGAGGTGGGTAATGGCAGTAGGTGAACTACGCCAATAATTGGTGTACGAGTTTTAAAGATCTGATATAAGTCCACGTCTTCAAATATTATTCAGGGATTAGGGATTAGGGATGGAGCATTAGGGATTAAAATTCACCTAGCTCTTATTTTCTCGTCTCTCGTCCCTAGTTCCTTCATTAGGATAAATGGGTTTCTGGTATCTGTTTTACTACCTCCACCCGCAGATGGAATTTGGCATAAAACGTTCCATAAGATATGTTAAGATAAAACCTGGCTACAAGAGGAGTTTGCCACTCACAAGACGCAAGGCAGCTTCCCGTAGTTTAGGCATCTTGCCTAAGCATTAGGGTAGCATTACTGCTTGATTAGGCGTAGTCGCAAGCGCGATTTCCCTGAGGGTAGCGACTTCTCACAACCAGCCTTTTGGGCGGCTTCCCGACGGGTAAATTAACAACGCATACGCTGCGATAGTGTAAAATACTAACAAGCGAATTGTTAAAAAATATTACAAGTGTCCAAAATATTCAAAGACACTGCGATTTACCCTGGGAAACAGACTAATAGTAGACATATCATAGCATGACCTCAATTTCTCTAGGTCATAGAAAGACAGTTACTGGTAGTGGAAAAATCCACCTGGGCATTGTCAACGAAAAGGCGTGCATCACAAAGAGCAAAGTCATTGCACTTTGTGTGACCAGAAGAAAAAACCTCTAGATTAAAGTATGGGTGAAAAGCCAACAATAGCAATATCTCATTTGGGCTGCGAGAAAAATCGAATTGATACAGAACATATGCTAGGACTGCTGGTAGAAGCAGGCTATGGTGTAGATACAAATGAAGAGTTAGCAGATTACGTTATCGTTAATACTTGTAGTTTTATTGAAGCAGCAAGAGAAGAATCTGTCAGAACTTTAGTAGAATTGGCAGAGGCTAATAAAAAAATCGTAATAACAGGCTGCATGGCGCAGCACTTTCAAGAGCAATTATTGGAAGAGTTGCCAGAAGCAGTAGCCGTGGTGGGTACAGGCGACTATCACAAAATCGTCAATGTCATCGAGCGGGCAGAACAAGGAGAGCGCGTTAAACAAATTAGCGCCGAACCAACTTACATCGCTGATGAAACCACACCACGTTACCGCACAACAACAGAGGGTGTGGCCTACCTGAGAGTGGCTGAAGGATGCGATTATCGGTGTGCGTTTTGTATTATTCCTTATCTGCGAGGTAATCAGCGATCGCGTACCATTGAATCGATTGTGGCGGAAGCTGAGCAGTTAGCCAGCCAAGGCGTAAAAGAAATCATTCTGATTTCTCAAATCACGACTAACTACGGATTGGATATTTACGGCAAGCCCAAATTAGCCGAATTACTCCGAGCCTTAGGGAAAGTGGATATACCTTGGATTAGAATGCATTATGCCTATCCCACAGGATTGACCCCAGATGTAATTGCGGCAATCCAAGAAACCCCCAACGTATTACCTTACTTGGATTTGCCTTTGCAACACTCTCATCCTGAGATTCTGCGCTCCATGAACCGTCCTTGGCAAGGACGGGTGAATAATGAAATTATTGAGCGCATCAAAACTGCACTACCAACAGCAGTATTGCGGACAACATTTATTGTTGGTTTCCCAGGAGAAACCGAAGAGCATTTTGAGCATCTACTCAACTTCGTGCAGCAGCATGAATTTGACCATGTTGGTGTTTTTACCTTTTCACCAGAAGAAGGAACCCCCGCTTACAGTCTGCCCAATCAGTTACCTCAAGAAATCATGGACGAGCGGCGGCAAAGACTCATGGCACTTCAGCAGCCCATTTCTTGGCGGAAAAATCAACAGGAAGTCGGCAAAGTAGTTGATGTCCTGATTGAGCAGGAAAATCCTGAAAGTGGGGAATTAATTGGTCGTTCAAGCAGAAGTTCGCCAGAAGTTGATGGTCTGGTGTATGTCACAGGCGCAGCGAAATTAGGAACTATCGTACCAGTAGAAATTCGCAGTGCTGATACATACGACCTCTACGGTCAAGTTGCCCACAGTTACAAATAGATTTCGATTTCCAGTCTAAAAGTCTAAAAACAAAATCTAGGAGAATTGATGACTCTTTCGTTTATTGAACTAGGAATTTCACAAGAACGCGCAGAACTATTAGAAAAAATTGGTTTTACCGCACCTACTAACATTCAAAACCAAGCCATTCCTCAATTGTTGGCAGGTCGAGATGTAGTAGGACAGTCTCAAACAGGCACAGGCAAAACGGCCGCTTTTTCCCTACCAATTTTAGAACGGCTGGATGTGAGCCAAAGAGCAGTACAAGCTCTAGTGTTAACACCAACCCGTGAATTAGCTATTCAAGTTCATGATGCTGTTAGCCAATTTATTGGTAACAGTGGCTTACGGGCTTTAGCAATTTATGGTGGTCAATCAATTGACCGTCAAATTATGCAACTCAAGCGGGGCGTTCACATCGTTGTCGGTACTCCCGGACGAGTGATTGATTTGCTAGAGCGCGGTAGCTTGAAATTAGATCAAGTGAAGTGGTTTGTGTTAGATGAAGCCGATGAAATGTTGAGCATGGGCTTTATCGATGATGTGGAGAGAATTTTGTCACAAGCACCCCAAGAACGGCAAACAGCATTGTTCTCCGCCACAATGCCCCCGTCAATTCGGATGTTGGTGAACAAGTTTTTGCGATCGCCTGTTACAGTCACCGTTGAACAGCCAAAAGCTGCACCCAACAAAATCAATCAAGTTGCTTACCTGATTCCCCGCCACTGGACAAAAGCCAAAGCTTTACAGCCAATTCTGGAAATGGAAGATCCAGAAACAGCCTTAATCTTTGTGCGTACCAGAAGAACTGCGGCAGAACTTACCAACCAACTGCAAGCAGCTGGTCACAGCGTAGATGAATATCACGGTGATTTGTCTCAGCAAGCCAGAGAACGTTTATTAACTCGCTTCCGCAATCGCCAAGTGCGCTGGGTAGTAGCAACTGACATTGCTGCACGCGGTTTAGATGTTGACCAACTATCTCACGTAATTAACTACGACTTACCTGATAGCGTGGAAACCTACGTGCATCGCATCGGTCGGACTGGTCGTGCTGGTAAAGAAGGTACAGCCATCACCTTAGTTCAGCCCTTTGAGCGTCGCAAACAGCAAATCTTTGAACGTCATATCCGCCAAAGCTGGCAATTACTGTCGATTCCCACACGGGCGCAAATTGAAGCACGGCACATCAATAAATTGCAGGAGCAAATCAGAGAAGCCTTAACTGGTGAGCGGTTAGCTTCGTTCTTACCCATTGTCAGCGAATTGATTGAACAGTATGATGCTCATGCGATCGCTGCTGCTGCACTGCAACTTGCTTATGATGAAACCCGTCCCGCTTGGTTAAGCTCAGAGGTGGAAATTCCAGAGGAAGTTCCTGTTGCTAAACCCAAAATTGTGAAACAGCGTCGGGAATTTTCCGGCGACAGAAACCGTTCTTGGAACAAATCAGACGCTAACAACGGTGACGAAGACAGACGTTCTACTCCCAAACCCAAGCTGCGTCGCCGTGAAACTCCTGTTTCTGCCAATCAAAAGCTAGGTTCATCTACAGCTAGAGAATCAGCTTCTTAGTCAAGAGTCATTAGTCAATGGTCAATAGTTATAAGTGACTGACTGTTGATCATTAGCTTTGACTGCTAACAGTTTCTATCAGCTTGTAGGAACATAGACAAAGATGTTTTTTCCATAGTCTTATGTTCACTATTGCAGACTGAGAGCAGCTACAAGCTGAATATTTACCATTTAAGAGTTAATTCAACCAAGGACGAGTAACTTTTTCTATTTCTGCGATTTCATCGTTGTTTAATTTCCAGCCTAAAGCACCAGCATTTTGTTTTACTTGTTCGGCTGTTTTTACCCCAGCGATAGGAATAACATTACCTTGAGCAATTAACCAGTTGAGTGCGACTTGGGCAGGAGTGCGATCGCGTTTTTCTCCAATCTCACGCAATAAAGATATCACTGGTGCAATTTTTTGCAAGCCTTCTTTACCAAATTTTGGATCTAGTTTTCTACCACCGCTTAGTATTTCGAGATTTTCCGGCGTATATTTGCCTGTGAGTAATCCTTGGGCTAAAGGACTGTAAGCTAAAATTGTTACACCAAGCTCACGGGCAGTTGCGATAATACCCTTACTTTCTACTTGGCGAGTCAGTAAAGAATAACGTACTTGGTTTACTGCTAAAGGAACACCCCTAGCTGCTAAGATTTGATGGGCTTCTCGCATTTGGGCGGCTGAGTAATTACTGACACCGACTGCGGCAATTCTCCCTCGCTTCACTTCATCCGCTAAGGTGTTCATCAGTGTTTCTTGACTTAAAAAGAAAGCAAACGGCCAATGCACTTGATACAGTTGAATTTTTTCTAGTTGCAGACGCTTGAAGCTTTCTGTTAACGCATCACTCACAGATTGTCCGGTAAATCGCCAAGGTAGAGGGCCGAATTTTGTGGCAACTTGCACAGGTTGTTGCGTCTGTTTGATGAATTGTCCTAAAAATTGTTCAGACAGTCCCATTCCGTAAACTTCTGCGGTGTCAAAAAAAGTAACACCCGCTTCTAAAGCTGCTGTAAAGGCTGCTTGTAATTGTTCTTGTCCGTAGTCACTGCCATAATTCCAAAACAGTTTATCACCCCAAGCCCAAGTACCAATACATAGGGGTGGAACAGTCGGGCCATTTTTGCCTAATGTGATGGTTTCCACGATCGCAATATCTATACGTTTACATTTCTTTACTTTTTTAGTGTAGCGTTGGTCAATGCTATGTGATATTTGTGCGATCACTCTTTACTATACCAGTCTTTTTTTACTCAGCTCATAACCGTTCATCTGTGCTAACTACTCTTCAAAATCCAGCGCATCTGCTAAATCTAGAGGTTCTTCTAAATCTGAATCTCTTCCTTCTAGTTCCAAGGTCAACTGTTGAGATACTGTTGAGCTTTGACTTAAAACCACCATACAAAGTTTTAGATATATGTATTGCAAAGCCCTCTAACAAATTGCCAAATATGGTTTCTTCCTGTGAAGAAAGAAATGCACTAATTATACTATCAACAAAATCTTGGGCGCGTTCAATATTTTTCGCCTTGAATAAATAAGGGTTTTTCCGTTTCAGAACATCTTTGAGTTTTAATTTGCTCAATTTCTCAAATCTTTTGTCATAGAAAGGTGTAAGAACATATTTAATCAAATAATCATGATAAATTTCAGAGTTTGAGCCAGTCACATTTAATTCCTCATAGTTTTGATTACTGTTATTTAAAACTTGAGTATGAGAAACTGCCGTTTTAATATTCAGTTCTGCTAATTCACAATATTCTCTTTTAATTTCAATTCCTACATAATTTCTGCCTAGTTCTTTAGCAGCTACGCAAGATGTTCCTGAACCTGCAAAGGGGTCAAGGACTACATCATCTACATCAGTAAATAGCTTGATAAACCATGAGGGAAGAGTTTTCGGAAAAGCCGCACTATGATTTTTATTTCCGCATTCAGTTGCTAAATGTAAAACATTTGTTGGATAGGCCATTTTCCGCTCTACCCAATTAGAAATATTTTTACTAAATCCACTGTCAACTTTAGAATTATCACGTCTTTTATCTGTCTCGCTCAAATTCTTGAGACGTGATTTTGCCCAATCTCCCATAGGAACCATGACAGATTCCTGATACATCTTAAATTTCTTTTGCTTGTTAAAGTGTAAACAACGCTCCCAAGAATCTCGAAAACGATTAGACCATTTGCCAGGATAACTATTTTTTTTATGCCATATATATTCCTCAGTCCATAACCAGCCTTGCTGCTGCATTCCTAAAATTAAATTCAACACGTATGAATGTCTTTGACCATCAACAACTTTCTCTTTAATATTAAGAATGAAGGAACCTTCTGGTTTGAGGACTCTTTTTAGCTCTAAAGCTCTTGCTAGAAACCAATCTGTATATTCATCGGGAGAAATTCCTCCATAGGTTTTTTTCCGACTATCAGCATAGGGAGGCGAGGTGATAATTAAATCAACGCTTGCAGAAGGCAGCTTTTGGAGTACTTCTAAACAATCACCGATAATCAGCTTATTCTTCCAAGTTTGTGGGTGATTCTGGTCAACGAAATCCAACTCTTGAATAAGAATTTCCTCAGATCCCAAGGTAATATTTAGTGCTGCTTCTGCCATTGCCGAACCTATTAGAATTAAATCTTGCTTGACCAAAATATACTAAAGATAAGTATGCAGCACTCTATACTACCTCAAAAGATGTATGAAGCGATGTCAGTCTTTTGATGAACTCAGCTATGATTGGCAATCAATTGCGTGTCGTACCAAATTAGCTGTATATGAAGCTCCACTGCACTGCTATATTACTATTTTAAGCCGTCCAATTACCACATCAAGCTCAGGCGATCGCTTGATTGCAACTACCGCAGTTTACTACCAGTTGACTTTAGCTACCGCCAAAACTCAAAATTCATCACCTGAAATAGCTGGGTTTTTGGAATATCGAACAGTTTATCTTTAATTAAAGAGAGACTATTTTGATAAACCATCAGAAAAAACAGCTATGGCAAGCGGTGAAGTGTTTGATAGTGAAACAAAATACCCAGTTGCGCCAAGAGTCAATTTACCGACTATGTTTCGGCTTGGCTTGTTTCAAATGGGCTTGAGTATGATGTCGATTTTGACTCTGGGAGTACTCAACAGGGTCATGATTCAAGAAATTGCGATTCCGGCGACTTTGGTATCGTTGGTGCTGGCTTTACCTGCGTTTGTGTCGCCTTCGCGGATTTGGTTTGGTCAGATATCTGATGCTAAACCGTTGTGGGATTATCACCGGACAGCTTATGTATGGGTGGGGGCGGCGATATTTGCGATCGCTGCTTTTTTAGCGGTACAAGTAATGTGGCAGTTAAATAGTGCTGCTAACATTTCTGGTGGCTGGAATTGGACAACTGACACTATCGGCTGGACTGCACTGCTATCTTTAATTTTTGCAATTTACGGTTTAGCCACTTGCGCTAGTGGTACAGCTTTTGCGGCTTTATTGGTAGATGTATCGGAAGAAGATAACCGTTCTAAAGTCGTGGGTGTGGTTTGGTCAATGCTGATGGTGGGAATCATTGTCGGCGCAATTATTAGTTCTAGCTTACTCAAGCAATTAACTCCAGAAGCAACTCCAGAAACATTACAGGCATCAATCAACCGATTATTTATGATTGTGCCAGCAATTGTATTTGGATTGGCGATCGCCGCAACTTTTGGCGTGGAAAAAAAATACTCCCAATATTCTAGCCGTTCCACATTAGTCAACCGCGAAGACAGCATTACCCTAGATGCAGCGTGGAAAATCTTAACAGCTAGTCCCCAAACAGGTTTGTTTTTCACCTTTTTAGTGGTGATGACGCTGTGCTTATTTATGCAAGACCCAATTCTAGAACCTTATGCCGGTCAGGTGTTTAAAATGCCGTTGGCGGAAAGCACCAAATTAAACATTTATTACGGTATGGGTTTGCTAGTTGCTTACGCTGTGGCTGGATTTTTGATTGTGCCACGTTTGGGTAAGCGCCGCAGCGCCCGTTTAGGTTGTATGTTGGTGGCTTTATGTGCCGCATTGTTGGGAATTTCGGGATTTACAGCCAATGTAGCTTTCTTAAAATTTGGTTTGGTGTTATTTGGTTTAGCCACTGGTTTCTTAACTACAGCAGCAATTAGCTTGATGTTGGATTTGACCGCAGCCGAAGCCGCAGGGACGTTTATTGGTGCATGGGGTCTGGCGCAGTCTATTTCTAGGGGTATTGCAGTGGTAATTGGCGGTACACTTTTGGATATTGGTCGCAGAACTTTGCCCAGTTTGGAATTAGCTTATGGGCTGGTATTTGCTTTAGAAGCAGTGGGAATGGTACTTTCAATTGGGTTCCTCAACCGCGTCAACATTACAGAATTTCAAACCAATACTAAGCAAGCGATCGCATCTGTTTTAGAAAGCGATCTAGACTGATTTTAAAGTCTGAAGTGTGAAGTCGGAAATGATTATCCCCACTCCCTAGCATTGCAATGAATGATTTTTGGTTAACGGTGCTTGATTTTGCCCAGACTACAACTACCAGGGTGGGCAAACAACTGATGCAAGATTTTGGACAAGTGCAGGCTTTACAAAAAGCTGATGGTAGTTTGGTAACACGCGCCGATAAATGGGCAGATCAAGAAATTCGGGATGCGATCGCCGCTAATTTTTCTGGTTATGGTATTCTCAGCGAAGAAGCTGACAAGACATTTCCCGGTACAGAATGGTGTTGGGTAATTGACCCCCTAGATGGGACAACTAATTTTACGCGGGGTATTCCGATTTGGTCGATTTCTCTGGCTTTGCTATATCAAGGTACGCCTGTTTTTGGATATATACACGTACCGCCATTAGGGCAAACTTTCCACGGGTTTTGGCAAGGTACATCTGGTTTAGCAACACCCACTGGCGCATTTCTCAACAATCATCCTATACATACCAGTGCGGATGCTCCCAGCAGTAATCACTTTTTTAACCTTTGTTCCCGCAGTACAGCAGTTATTCAACCAAAATTTCCCTGCAAAATTCGGATGTTGGGTGTGGCGAGTTATAACTTTCTCACCGTTGCGACTGGCGCAGTTTTAGGTGGAATTGAAGCGACACCAAAAGTTTGGGACTTAGCTGGCGCTTGGGTAATTGTGCAAGCGGCTGGTGGTAGTTGGAATTCTCTCAAATCTGAGCCATTTCCGTTGATTGCAGGAGAAGATTATAGCGATCGCTCTTATCCGACCCTAGTTCTCAGCCGCTCAGAATTGACTCCTGTGTTTGAACCATTTCTCAAAGACTTGAAAATTTAATTTCATCAGGCAACTTATCTGAAAGCCTACACCCAAAAAACAGGTGTAGGCTTTTATGCTCTAATTTAATGAAAATTTGAACTAACAATGTTTTTAGTATGAATCAACTTGTAATTATCCTGATCTATGTGAAAGACTAGTGTAGCTACTAAATTACATAATGTTGTAGTTAATATCACATTGAGTAAATTAGTATAAATAATTTTATGTTGTCTAATTTAGACTTAATTCGTGAGTTTGTAGACAAATCTATTCGGAAACAAGATGTTTTGTTGTCAAATTCTGCTTTAACAGCACAAACTGTCTATAAAACTAATCAACTAACAGCTAAGTCTCAAGGTGTAATTGCTACAGCCCAGTTAAATAATACATTTACTGAGTTTCTGCTTCAGGCAAAATCCTGCCATTGGGAATCAATGAATCAGATATTAGCAGAGTACGGTTATCTTATAAAAGGAGAGATAGATAATCGAGGTTGCTATCAATATCAATATTACGAAGTACCTAAAGGTTATCGGATGCACTGTACTAAATCTGTGTTGTTATGGCGTGCTTGGTGGAAATATCGCAAAAATGTTTTAAGAGGTGGAATTCCTTTAGATCTTTTGATTCAATATCGGGATTCATGGTATCCAATCAGGGATTTAACTATTAGTGATGGACTGCTTTATATCAAAACTTTAGGCAGTGAAATTGCAGTTCATTCAGAAGATTTGATCATTTGGTTAAGTAAAATCGACGTTAATTCTCATCAGGAGATGACTGAGTTGGCTTAGTTTTAAAATATTTTGGAACGCAGAGGAGCGGGGAGTTACGCAGAGTAGAGTTGTTGAAAAATTGTTATACTGTTCACCGATTAGTGCAGTATATACCAGTGAAATAGCGATGAAAGGACTCTGGCTCGAAAACAACCAACTGCAACTACGCACAGATATTCCAATTCCAGAACCGCAGCTAGGAGAAGCTTTGGTGCGTGTTTTGTGTGCAGGGATTTGTAATACTGACCTGGAGTTGAAGAGAGGTTATTATCCTTACACTGGTATTTTAGGACACGAATTTGTCGGTGTCGTGGTACAAGGCCCAAATAACTTGATAAATAGAAGGGTAGTGGGAGAAATCAATGCTGCCTGCGGTCATTGTCGTTTCTGTCGCCGAGGACAGCCGACTCACTGCGAAAATCGCACAGTGTTGGGCATTGTTAACCGTCACGGGGCTTTTGCAGATTATCTGTGTTTACCCGTAGAAAACTTACATCCTGTACCCGATAATGTGTCTACAGACATTGCAACTTTTACAGAACCACTTGCAGCAGCATTGGAAATTCAGCAGCAGGTGGCTTTGGGGGCAGATGACCGTGTATTAGTGGTTGGAGATGGTAAGTTAGGTCAACTGGTAGCACAGACATTGGCGCTAACTGGTTGCGAACTTTTGGTTGTGGGTCGTCATCAAGAAAAACTTGCTAACTTAGCGGCCAGAGGGATTAAAACGGGTTTGGTGGATACAGTTACAGAGAAGGCTTTTGATATTTCTGTAGAGTGTACTGGCAACCCTGAAGGATTTGCGATCGCTCGTCATGCTTTACGCCCTCGTGGTACGCTAGTACTGAAAAGTACTTACGTAGGCAACCTCAGTTTAGATGCGTCTTCTTTGGTTGTCGATGAAATCACTCTGATTGGTTCTCGTTGTGGCCCTTTCCCCACAGCCTTAGAATTGTTGGCAGCAGAAAAAGTGGACGTAAAACCCTTGATTCATGCCCATTATCCCCTAGCAGAAGGTCTTACGGCTTTTGAGGAAGCTCAACGTCGAGGGGTGTTAAAAGTATTGTTGGATGTTAGCGAAGTATGAAGTATGAAGTATGAAGTGTTAAGTATGAAATTTATACTTCATCTTCTTTTGGTCTATCGTTAGTTTGTCATTGATGACTTTCCCCTACACCCTTACACCCTAAACCCTTATACCCTCACCTTTAATACAAATAAGGATTAGTCTTCGGTTGATAGTCCATACAGTTGATTGCGTCTTCTGTGTTAGCAAGGGAAGGGTGTACAGTACACTTGAGGCGGTAGTCGGCTGTAAAAAATTGGCAACCTGGACATGGTATTTGATGCATTTGTTTGGCTGTAGCCACGCTATCCCGTGCCGCAGTCCACAGACTCCAAGCAACAATAATCATCAAAGTCCATGCACCAACAAAACAAATGGGTACTAGAAATTTTTGAATCCCGTGAATGAGAAATATAATTGCTTCCAACACGGCCAAACCTGATAAAAATGAATAGTTAGAAGTTATGTTATCGCGGGCTGAGGACTAAGTGCTGAGTCTTAAGTAGTATTCAAACTTCGTGATTTGTAATTAATCGAAGGGTATGAGAAGTTAAGGGTGTATGGGTGTAAGGATTTTGCTAACTTACAGTCCATACCCTAAACCCCACATTTTGATTAGACTCCAGCATGACCTAAGGCTAAACCTACAACCAGCATTCCAAGGACAAGGAATGGTTGGGCGCTGGCTTGGTATTTCACGTCATTTTTTAAGGGGTCACGCAGGAAATACATATCCTGGAAGGTGATTTGGGGAATGATTAACAGTACCAGGATGGCGGCGTATAAATTCTCGTGGATACTGACGAGATAAGCAGCCATAAAACCTTGAAATACATCAATCATCAATACACAAATCCAGGCGGCGGTGGTGACACCAAACATTACTGGTAATGATTTTAATCCTAACTGGCGATCGCCTTCGACACTCTTGAAGTCGTTAACAATGGCAATCCCCAATCCTGCCAAGCTGTAAATTAAGGTGAGAATCAGAACTTTCCAATTTAGTTCGCCGAACAAAGCATGACCAGCCCACCAAGGTAAGGCAATATAACTTGCGCCTAAAGCATAATTCCCCAGCCAGCCGTTTTGTTTTAGTTTCAGGGGAGGCGCAGAGTAAATGTAGGAAATAAATGAGCCAAAAACTGCTAGGGCTGCAACACTAGGAAATGAGTGACCTGCCCAGATATCCAGAATGTAAGCTAAACCAATCCCAGATACTAATAAGACTAAAATCTGGGTAACAACTTGGGGTACAGAAATTGCGCCGGAAGGAATGGGACGATAAGGTTCGTTGATGGCATCAATTTCGCGGTCGTAAAAATCATTCATGGTCTGGGTGTAACCAGCCAACAACGGCCCGGAAAGTAACATACAAGCTGCGGCTTTCAAGACATTTTCTAGAGTCCAAGTATAGTTACCTGAAGAAGCTGCACCGCAGACTACGCCCCAAATTAAGGGAATCCAAGTAATGGGCTTCATCAATTGCAGGCGGATTTTCCAAATAGAAGTTTCTCCGGGTGCTGCACCTTTCATTCCTAGTAGCTGCCGAGTTTTAGCAGAGCGTTCGCTTGTTGCTACTGTTCCTGCTTCACGAGAATTATCTATTACTGAGTCTACTGCCTCAGCCGGGTTGGAATTGGGGGGTATAGGAGTTGATTCAGACATAAGATTATGTATGGGAAAGTATGAAGTATGAAGTCTGAAGTCTGAAATTTTATAGCAATGACATCAACAGATGATAAAACTTAGACATCAAAAGGCTTTTAACCCTGTCCCCTGTCCCCTGTCCCCTGTCCCCTGCTATATAATTCAGACTTCATCCTTCATCCCAATCTAAAAAGAAATAATCAAATAGTTATTTTGGAATTTTGCTCCAGTTACAGTCCTACCAGTCAAGGCTGGTGGTAGAAAAAGATTACGGCGTTGGTCGCCTGCTTCTATTGTTACTTCTGGCCCAACCTGGGTAAGTTTTACCTGCTTTTTATCAAATCCAGGTAAAAATAAGCGTACCTGACGGTTGTGGACATCAATTTCAATTGGTTTTGGTGCTTGGCGTGCTTGCTCAACAAAGTTGGGTAAAGCATCAATGAGCGGTTGCCAGTTACCTTGGCTCACTTCAGGGACAACAGTTACAGCTAAGGGTGCAAATTCTGCTGTTAAGTTTGCTGTTGTCTGGTCAGAAATCTGAACAACACCACCAACTGTAAGACCAACTTGTTGCGCGCTACCCCACAAATAACGGGCAACTGCCACTTCAATGGGGTCATTGGTTGTCACCAAAAAAGCTGCAACTCTATTGGGGTCAGCTAAAGCAGCTTTCCCCTTATCTAAGAAATCGTTGGCTTGGTTGGTGGGTTGAGCAAAGTTATCTGCTGTCCAATTGACGTTGAAAAAACTGCTAATCAGTGGTTGAATTAATGGCGATTCTACCAGTGTCTTGCCTAAATCGGAGTTGACAAATAACTGTCTAAATCGCCTTACATACCAACTGAGAGATTCTGGCAAACCTAACAGCCGCACAGTCAAAGAATCACCCGTGCCATCGTAAATAATTGCATCATATTTGCCACTAGCATCATATTCACGGATAGCATTTAAGGCGAGGGCGCTGTCCATGCCTGGTAATGCTACCAGTTCTTGACCGTAAACCTCTTTAAAAATGGGTGTACGGAGGTATTGCGCCTCCAGTTTTTTTGCTTCTTCCCAGTTGCGTTCTAGTAGTACAGATGCTGGTAACTGCACTGCTTGCAAATTAGGAGCGATTTGTTGAGGGTCGGCAGAGAGTGCTTGATCTAACAGGAGAGGTAAAACTGGTTCTGCCCGTCCTGCCAATAGTACACGCTTACCTTGACTTGCCAATAGTTTAGCTGCGGCGATCGCAATTTTGCTACGAGCGATGCCGCTATTGCCTAAAAATGTCAATATTAGGGACATTTCTTGATTTCCAATTACCGCCTGTCGTTTCTACTCCAACTTAGCACTAGGCAAATACTCTGAGCTTCCGCCTTGAGTTAGCCCCATTACACAGGTTTGATTTCATCCTCAAAAAACCAAGTGGCAGTGTTATCTTCAAACTTCACCACTACACCAATGCCACGACCATCGGTCACTTTGTAACCTTCTATAACGCCTATTTTGCCGAGTTTTTGAGCAATTGAGTTGGGTACGCGATCGCGTAAACGAAACACCTTAACCTTTTGTCCGATTTCCATACTGCCTGATTACAATGCAATAAACCAAGTCTCAGTTTAGCGGAATCTGGGACTCATCTGTTAGACATACAGCAGATCAGGATGACGTGGGGGTGCAGGGGGAGAATAACTTATGTTATTTATCATGAGTTTTTTTATCCCGGATTTTGAGTCACGACGATATTAATTCTTCCCAAGAAGAAATTTTATCAGTTTGAATTTGGAAACGAGTGTACATCTGCGCCGTAATTAAAGCTTGGTAAATACTACTTGCATCTCCTGGTTCATAGTAAAAAACATTTGTCAGAGAAAATGTTAGATAAACAGGAGAAATAATTGGTATTTAGTACTAACTATAAAAATCCGATTTGATTACTGAAAATCCTTGTTTAGGTAGGGAACAGGGAAGGGGTAACAGATAACAGGAAAGTTATTTGTGTACTAATTTTTTTCCTAATCAAATATTAAAATTCTGCATTTGGCTTCTGTACCAAGCCTAGAGTTACTTTCATATATCCAAAATTTTCTTTTTATCTATTCTTCTTAAAATTTTTACAATAATTTTAAAAGATTTATTTTGTTGTCATCCATATTGTGAAATATTGGAAATACTCTGCATTACAACAGCAAGAAATTCATTTTTATAAATGTAATTATTAGGCGTATAGCTATGCTTGAAAAATCTTCTGTTTTATTAGATTTACAAGAAAAGATTAGAACACATACAGCGATCGTTGGGGTTGTAGGATTAGGATATGTCGGACTCCCCTTTGCTGTCGAAAAAGCCAAAGTTGGTTATCAGGTAGTGGGAATTGAGCAAAATCCCCAAAGGGCTGAAAGAGTCAACATGGCTGACAACTACATCACAGATATTAAAGATGAAGATTTGAAACAAGTTGTCAGCAGTGGCAACTTACAAGCAGTTTTGAATTTTGATCGTGTTTCTGAGATGGACGTGATTGTCATTTGCGTCCCCACGCCATTGACCAAAAATTTAACACCTAATTTGAGTTACGTAGAAAGTGTGACTCATTCTATCGCTAAACGCTTACGACCAGGACAGCTAGTGACCTTAGAATCTACCACCTATCCAGGCACTACGGATGAGGTGATGCGTCCAGTATTAGAACAAATTAGTGGTTTAAAACAAGGACAAGATTTCTTTCTCGCCCATTCGCCAGAACGGGTAGACCCTGGTAATCAGCGCTACACAACAAAAAATACTAATAAGGTAGTTGGCGCATCGGATGCTCATTCCCTGGAAGTGGCGACTTTATTCTATCAGCAGACAATTGATCATGTAGTCCCGGTGAGTAGCGCCAAGGCAGCAGAACTGGTGAAGGTGTTTGAAAATACCTTTCGGGCTGTGAATATTGCCTTAGTGAATGAGTTGGCGTTATTGTGCGATCGCATCGGTCTGAATGTTTGGGAAGTATTAGACGCTGCCAATACCAAACCTTTTGGCATTATGCCTTTTTATCCTGGGCCTGGTGTTGGTGGACACTGTATCCCTATTGACCCCCATTACTTAGAATGGAAAGCCAAAGAAGTTAATTTTAATACTCACTTTATCGCCTTGGCTGGAGAAATTAATCGCGCTATGCCTTTGTTTGTTCGGGAAAAAGCCCGCAGAGTCCTGAATGAATTGGGGTTAGCCCCGGCGAAATCACAAGTATTAGTAATTGGTGCTGCTTATAAAAAAGACCTCGGTGACTGGCGAGAATCACCAGCAATCATGGTAATTAATTACTTACTAGAAGATAAAATGACTGTGACTTACCATGACCCTTATGTGCCGCAAATTGAAGCCCAAGGTCAAAGTTTTGCGAGTTTGCCATTAACTGATGAAAATATCGCGGCGGCTGACTTGGTAATTATTGCCACAGACCATAGTCAAGTAGATTATGTCAATTTAGTTGCCAAAGCCAAAGCAGTTCTAGACACCAGAGGAATCACTCGACATCTAGATTGCCTCCACGATAAAGTAACTTTGCTGTAGGGATAGGTAAAGTGGTGACAAATTCAACGCAAGCACAAGTAATTGTAGTTGGGGCGGGAAACTGGGGTAAAAATTTAGTACGGAATTTCCACGCTTTAGGGGCGTTAGCGGGAGTTGCCGAAGCTCATCCTGGTTTACGAGCAGCGATCGCCACAACGTACCCAGATATTACTACATATACTGATTTTCAAGCAGCCTTGGCAACAAATGTCCCCGCATTAGTCTTGGCCACACCAGCACCCAGCCATTATGAATTGGCAATGGCAGCTTTACAAGCAGGTAAAGATGTGTTTGTGGAAAAGCCGATGACGCTGCGGACAGAGGAAGCTAGAGAATTGGCAGAATACGCCGACAAACATGGGCGAATTTTAATGGTAGGACATTTATTGTTATACCAACCAGCGATCGCTTGGATGCGAGATTATCTAGCTAGTGGGAAAGCCGGAAAAGTGCTGCACGTCGCCACTCGCCGCTTAAAACTGGGCAAAGTCCGCGCAGAAGAAAATGTTTGGTGGTCATTTGCCCCCCATGATGTTTCCGTCGTATTAGATTTGTTGGGCAATCCTAAATTGCAAAGCGTCCAAGCCCAAGGTCATGCTATATTGCAACCCAGTATTGAAGATTACATACAAGTTGACCTGCGCTTTGGCAGTGGTCAATCAGCCCAAATAAATTGTTCTTGGTACTGGCCGTTAACGGAACGTAGTACCGTCGTGATTGCCGAAGCGCAAATGTTGGTTTACGATGAAGTCTCCCAAACGGTCACTATTCATCACAAACATATTGACCAAGATTTAAAACATTACGACCAAGGCAGTGAAATAGTGGAAGTAGCAGCATCAGAACCTTTAAAAATCGAGTGCAGACACTTCCTTGATTGTTTACAAACTCGTCAAACACCCCGTTCTGATGGCTGGAATGGTGTAGCAGTTGTGGAAATTCTAGAGGAGGCGCAGAAATTCCTACATGGCTAATTATTTTGTACATGAATCCAGTTATGTGGATGAAGGCGCAGAAATTGGCGAAGGTACAAAAATTTGGCACTTTTGCCACATCTTCGGCAAAGCGAAAATTGGGCGTAACTGTATCTTCGGGCAGAATGTTTTAGTTTCTCATAACGTAGTTGTTGGTGACTATTGCAAAATTCAAAATAACGTTTCACTTTACGAAGGCGTGATTTTGGAAGACTACGTTTTTTGTGGCCCCAGCATGGTATTCACCAACGTCAAAACACCACGTTGTGAGTACCCACGCAATACCAGTAATGATTACCTGCGGACTTTGGTCAAGCGTGGTAGTAGTATTGGTGCAAATGCCACTATTGTTTGTGGTGTTACTTTGCATGAATGTGCTTTTGTAGCTGCCGGCGCAGTGGTGACAAAAGACGTACCATCTTATGCAATGGTCGCTGGAGTTCCCGCGAAAATCATTGGTTGGATGAGTGCCTACGGAGATGTGCTACAGTTTGATGCTGATGGCTATGCTGTAGATTCTACAGGCGCTAAATATCAACAAGTATCAGAGAAAGAAGTGATAAGGGTTTCATGAGCCAAGATAAAATTCCTGTTCTCGACCTTAAACCGCAGTATGAATCGCTGAAAGCAGAAATTCAAGATGCCATCTCGCGGGTATTGGAATCTGGTCAATTTATTATGGGGCCAGATGTCAAATTATTTGAGCAAGAAGCAGCCCAATATCTGGGAGTGAAACACGCGATCGCGGTAAACTCTGGAACTGATGCTTTAGTAATTGGGTTAAAAGCGTTAGGAATTGGTCAAGGCGATGAAGTCATTACTACACCCTTTAGCTTCTTTGCCACAGCCGAATCAATTAGTAACGTCGGTGCAATCCCAATATTTGCTGATATTAGCGCAGATAGCTTTAATATTGATCCAGCAGCAATTATTGAGAAAATTACACCCCGCACCAAAGCCATCATGCCAGTTCACCTGTATGGTAATCCCGCAGCGATGGCAGCAATTTTAGACATTGCCCAAGCCCATAATCTCAAAGTTATTGAAGACTGCGCCCAATCTTTCGGCGCACGTTATCATGGCACTTGCACCGGATGTAACGATAGTTGCCAAGAAAGTACACGTCAGCGAATTACAGGCAAACAAACAGGCACAATTGGTGATGTCGGTGCTTTTTCCTTCTTCCCTTCCAAAAACTTAGGCGCTTACGGCGATGGTGGATTAATTGCCACCGATAATGACCAAGTAGCCGAAACTGCCCGGATGTTGCGCGTACATGGGGCCAAGAAAAAGTATCATAATGAAGTTTTAGGTTATAACTCGCGCTTAGATACATTGCAAGCCGCAATTTTACGTGTGAAGTTGCCCCATATTGACCAATGGAACGAAGGCAGACGCAGAGTTGCCAAAACTTATAATGATTTACTGGCAAACATTGCAGGTGTAATCACACCACATCTAGCCGATGGTCATGTGTTTCACCAATACACCATTCAGATTTTAGATGGTAAGCGCGATCGCTTACAACAATATTTAGCAGATCAAGGCATCGGTAGTATGATTTATTATCCGATTCCACAAGACCAATTGCCAGTTTATAAAGGTCAATATCCCGCAAATCCTGTGAGTGATTTACTCGCAACTCAGGTTATCAGTTTACCAATTTGGCCAGAACTTGAGGCAGCAAAAATTGAACGCATCGTCAATAATATCAGCAAAGCATTAACCTGAAAAACTAATTAATGCTGCTCAAAATTGCCATAGTTTAAACCATACTGGTAGCTATCAAATGAGTGACTCACTTAGAAACAAAAAAATTCCTTAATTTAAATCCAGTAATAGTTTATAAAGCTGATCGCAAACGATAGGGGATCAATTATCGGAATCATTTGCGGTAATTGTGGCTATGGCTCAGTATCACTAGACCAGAGCATTCCCAAAATTACAAAACCTGTATATACAAATAAAAATACTATGAAAATTGTCACGATTGTTGGCGCTCGTCCCCAATTTATTAAAGCAGCCGCAGTTTCCAGAAAGCTACAATCTCATCCTGACATTCAAGAAGTATTAGTTCATACAGGTCAGCACTATGACGAAAACATGTCTGATGTGTTTTTTCAAGAACTAGAAATTCCTGCACCTAATTACCACTTAGGAATTGGTTCCTCAAGTCATGGCGCACAAACTGGGCGGATGCTAGAGGCAATTGAACAAGTATTGTTAACAGAATCACCAGATTGGGTCTTAGTTTATGGTGATACAAACTCTACTTTGGCAGGAGCGATCGCTGCTGTCAAATTGCATATACCAGTAGCCCATGTAGAAGCTGGTTTGCGTTCCTTCAATCGAAAAATGCCAGAAGAAATAAATCGCGTACTCACCGACCACGCCGCAGATTTATTATTTGCTCCTACCACTGCTGCTGTCGAAAATCTGCAACACGAAGGAATTGCTCAAGAAAAAATTCACTTGGTTGGCGATGTAATGTACGATGCTGCTCTTGATTACGGAATTAAGGCAGAACAGAAAAGCTTGATTTTACAAAAGCTAGGATTGACTTCTAAAAACTACATCTTGGCAACCATTCACCGCGCCGAAAATACTGATGACCTTTCACGACTGCAAGCAATATTTACAGGACTGACAAAAGTTAGCCAAAAAATTCCAGTTCTATTACCGCTTCACCCCCGCACCCGTGCTGCATTATTACGTGCAGATTTATTAGAAACTGTCAGTGACTCTCTCCAAATCATAGAACCAGTGGGATATTTAGACATGGTGATGTTAGAGAAAAATGCCAAACTCATCACCACTGACTCTGGCGGAGTTCAGAAAGAAGCATTTTTTTATCGAGTGCCTTGTGTCACCTTACGAGAAGAAACAGAATGGGTGGAGTTGGTGCAATTGGGATGGAACCGCCTATTACCACCTCTAGAGGCGACGGCAGTATTTAGTGGTATATTAGACACTTTGGTGGTAACTTCTGGTAGCGAAGTTCCAGATAAACTGTACGGTGGAGGTTTAGCAACATCACAAATTGTTGAGTTACTCCAAACAAAATAGCAAGGGAGGTAAAGGTGACAATAAATAATGGTGGATGATTTGTAGAGAGCGATCGCAACAAATTGATCAGTTAGCCAGTCTTACAGATGTACGATATTTTTAGCAGTGGTTAGCAGTTGCAACATAACTTTCACAGTAATGACTTGTCTACAAAACTGTTCATAAGATTTTACTGATCAACTAAAATTCTACTGCTAATTGTTAGTTTGTACCTTTTATAGTATAAAATGCGCGAATAACTTGCCCATAGTGTGTGGTGACTTTTGAGGATGACAATTCTATTAAAAGATGATGCAAAGTGGTTACAAGCGCAACGCTACTGGGAATTAATCTATGTCTTGGTTAAGCGGAATCTGAAAGTCCGCTATCGAGGTTCTGTTCTGGGAGTCTATTGGTCGCTCTTGAACCCACTAATTATGACAGGGTTATATACTGCTATTTTTGGGGCTGCTTTTGCAGCTTATTACAATAATTCGATAATAAACTATGTTTTGGCAGCTTTTACAGGACTAGTGGTAGTCAATTTTTTTTCAGCATCGACATCTCAAGCCTTGGCTAGTGTTGTGGGAAATGGTGCTTTGTTGAATAAAATTCGTTTGCCTGTCAGCATTTTTCCTGTATCGATGATTGCTGCCAATGTATTTCAATTTACAGTTGGGGCGCTACCTTTACTAGTAGTCATGACTTTGATTAATTCCAAAAGTCTAATTAATGTATTTACGTTAATATTTCCATTCCTGTCATTAATTTTAGTTTGTAGTGGTGTCGGATTTTTTGTTAGTGCTTTATACGTATTTTTTCGAGATTTACCTTACTTTTATGAGTTAGTTGTATTTGTACTTTGGTTGAGTAGTCCGGTTTTTTATCCAGCTGCGATCGTACCAAAACAAGTCAAGGCTTTTCTAGGATTAAATCCCTTATCACCAATCATTGAAAGTCTGCGTCAAATTACATTGTCCTCAAATCTACCAGATTTAAGTTTATTGTTAAGTACCATGCTCAGTAGTGTAATTATTTTTGTACTGGGTTGGACTTGTTTTCAGTTGTGGCGGCATCAATTTATGGATTTGCTGTAAATGGAAGTAATTCGTCTAGATCAAGTTTCACTGTGGCGACGTACACAAGAAGAATTTTCCTATGACCTGAAAAAAACTCTTTTATCTGTTTTGGAGGGCAAATATCGGGAACCAGCAAAAAAATTAGTACTAGACAAAATAGATTTAGTAGTTGAAAAAGGAGAAAAAATAGGTATTATCGGGGCAAATGGCTCTGGTAAATCAACTCTTTTAAAAATAATTTCTGGTATTCTTCGTCCAACCAGTGGCTCTTTGAGAGTGCGTGGTAGGATTGCACCTTTGATTGAATTAGGCGCAGGATTTGATCCAGACATTTCTGTAATGGATAACATAATTTATTATGGAGTATTACTGGGTTTTTCTAGAGCCGAAATGAAAGAGCAAGCCCATTCAATTTTAGAGTTTGCAGAATTGCAGGACTATGCGTTCGTTCCGGTAAAGGGTTTATCATCAGGTATGGTTGCAAGATTAGGATTTGCGATCGCCACAGATGTACAACCAGACATTTTGATTTTAGATGAGGTTTTATCTGTTGGGGATGAAAGTTTTAAAAATAAGTGTAAGCAAAGAATTGATAGATTTTGGGATAATAACGCTACAGTTCTAGTGGTTTCTCATGATTTGAGATTTGTGCAGCAATCTTGTACAAGGGTGATTTGGCTTGATAAAGGAAAATTAAGATATATGGGAGATTCAAATGAAACAGTAGACTGTTATTTAAAAGCATTAAATTAGAATCAAAATTAACTTATTATTTGATTGGAAATATCTAGTAAACTCAAACTTATTAAATATTAATAAAATACTATGATTGTCTGGTTAGCCTCTTATCCCCGGAGTGGAAACACGTTTTTAAGAACTATAATATATCAAAATTTTGGATTCAAAACCTATTCAATCTTTAATCATGAAAAAGAACATTCTGGACAAGTAGGAGAAATTACTGGACATATAGAATACGAAAATAGCTGGGAAGACTTTTATGAAAAGGCTTCTTCTTCTAAAGAAATTTTTTTTGTAAAAACTCATTTAGAACCTTTAGATAATCAACCTTGTATTTATGTAATCCGTGATGGAAGAATGGCAACATTATCATATTTTTACTATATTAAAAATTTTAGACAATCTGATAGCAGCCTTTTAGAATTGATTTTAGGCGATGATATGTTTGGTGATTGGTCTAGCCATTTTTATAAATGGAACCCTTTTCATAGAAATAAAACTTTAGTAATTAGATACGAAGATTTATTAAACAATTCAGAATTAGAGATCGAAAAAATATCTAATTTTATTTCAATTGAGAATCCAATCAAGCAATGGGAAAATCCTTTTGATAAGTTAAATGAACTTGAGCCATCATTCTTTAGAAAAGGACATAAAGATTGGAAACCAGATATAAATTGGACACAACCTATTGAACAATTATTTTGGCACAAACATTCTCACCTCATGCAAACTTTAGGATACAAGGAATTAAATTCACAGACAGACTTCAGCGATATTCCAGAATCTTGTATTATAGGCTCCTTCTCAGAGCAAATCTTGAAATTGATAGATAAAAAGAAAGCAATATTAACTGATTTACAACAGTATCAGTCACTATTAAAACAAAATCAAGCTACATTGGCGGTAACTCAAGCACAATTAGAGAAAAGCCAAACACAAGTACAACAGATTCAGGTAGATCTTGATGAAAAGAACTTGCAATTACATCAGGTTCAATTAGAACTAGAAGGAGTAAAATCTAGCAAATTTTGGAAATTGCGAACACAATGGTTTAAACTAAAAAGACTTATTGGTTTAAGTAATAATTGAAGTTGAAAAAATATTAACAAATGTGTTTAATTCATAAAATCTCTTTCATGGATTCTGAACATAAAGATAAGTTCATAATAGATAAGCTTACTCATCAATTACTTCCAACTTAATCCAAACTTATTTCTGAGTTTATAACACTTATTTTTTTCGGAACTTGCCAACAAACGTAAAAGTAATAAATTAATGAAAATATCAATTATCACAGTTTGCAAAAACGCAGATAAATATATTGAAAAAGCTATTAAATCCGTAGCTTGTCAGACTTACAAAGACATTGAATATATAATTATTGATGGTGATTCTCAAGATAGAACCAAAGAAATAGTTTTGCAAAATTCCGACTGTATTAGCAAGTTCGTTAGTGAACCAGATGGCGGAATTTATGCAGCAATGAACAAAGGTATAAAACTTGCTGCTGGAGATTTTATATACTTTCTGGGCGCAGATGACTATTTAATAGATCAAAATGTTATAGAGGATGTGGCTGAGGTTATTAAAAATAAGCCAGATAGCGAATTTATATATGGCAATATTCAAGTTAGAACCGAAGTTGATAATTCAGGACACGTACACAAGCCGCCACACCCAGAATATATTTTAGAAGAACTGCTATGCGGTTGCTTACCCCACCAAGCTAGTTTTACCAAATCTCATTTATTTCATAAAATAGGTTTATTTAATGAATCTTACAAATCTGCTTCAGATTATGAATGGTTTTTAAGATTGGCACAACAAGAAGATATTAATATAGTTTATTATAATAGAATAATTGCTTCTTATTACAGTGGAGGGCAATCCAGTCAATTAGAAATTGCATTGCGAGAAATGTTTGATATACAAGATAAAGCTCCTGTATATCAAACAGAATATTGGTTAAAAGCAAGAATTGCTAAATATCAAAATATTATTATAAATCCCCAAGGGTATTGGGGATTATTTCGTATAGAAGAAAAAGCAAAAGTTTTAGATAACCTAGATAATAACCAAGATAATCTATTGTCTAACCAGTTACAAGCAGCTTTAGCAGAGATTGAAGCTATGAAAACTAGTAAATTTTGGAAGATAAGGTCAGCTTGGTTTAAAGTTAAAGAAGTTCTTCGTTTAAAATAAATAGTTAATGCACAAATTAACATTGGCACAAAAATAGTAAATTTTGGTAATTACTATGTCAAAGCAAATAAATAATACTTCCATTGAGGATTTAATTCCTCCAGAAATAAATGAAGACGAATTATATAAAGCTATTCAAAAATTAGCCAGTGAAGTAAATATTAAAACAGTTCTTGAAATAGGCTCTTCTTCGGGAGGGGGTAGTACAGCAGCTTTTGTGCAAGGAATTAATAATAATCCTCATCAGCCAACACTTTACTGTATGGAAGTTTCCAAAACTAGATTTGGAGAACTTCAGAAACGATATGCAGATTATTCATTTGTGAAATGTTATAACGTATCATCGATTGATGTGGAAAAATTTCCCGATCAAAATGAAGTTATTAACTTTTATTATCAAAAAGATACAGATTTAAAAAAATATCCATTAGAGCAAGTTTTATCATGGCTAGAACAGGACATAGAATATGTCAAAAGTTCTGGCGTATCAGGTGATGGGATAAAAAAAATTAAAGAAGAGAATAATATTGATTATTTTGATGTTGTTTTAATTGATGGCTCAGAGTTTACAGGTAGTATTGAGCTAGATGAAGTATATGGTGCTAATTTCATTATTTTAGACGATATTAATACGTTTAAAAATTTTGATAGCCATCAAAGACTACTAAAAGACGCAAACTATACATTAGTTCACCAAAATATTTATTTAAGAAATGGCTACTCAATATTTAAGAAAAAAGGATTGCAATTTACATACCCTGACTTACCTATTCATTTCTTTACAATAGTTCTCAACGGTGAACCTTTCATCCGTTACCATATTGAAGTTTTTAAACAACTGCCATGTAAATGGCATTGGCATATCGTTGAAGGTGTAGCCAAGCTGCAACATGATACTGCATGGAGCTTAGAATTAGGCGGAAAAATTCTTGACTCAATTCATGAACAAGGACTTAGCAACGACGGTACAACAGAGTATTTAGATAACATATCAAAACAGTACCCAGAAAACATTACGATTTATCGTAAACCTAAAGGTATATTTTGGGACGGTAAACGAGAAATGGTTAACGCTCCTCTTGAAAATATTCAAGAAGAGTGTTTATTATGGCAAGTGGATGTTGATGAATTGTGGACTCTAGAACAAATATGTACAGCTAGAGAAATGTTTATTAAACATCCAGAAAAGACAGCAGCATTTTACTGGTGTTGGTATTTTGTAAGCGAAAAAATTGTTGTTAGTAGCCGTAATTGCTATAGTCAAAATCCTCAACAAGAATGGCTAAGAACTTGGAGATATAAGCCTGGATATGTCTGGGCTGCTCACGAACCTCCTAAATTAGTCGAAAATGTGAAAAATAATCAACAAAAAGATATTGCTCGAATCAATCCTTTTCTACATGAAGAAACAGAAAAGCAAGGGCTAATATTTCATCATTACGCCTACACTACACCTCAACAATTGCAATTTAAGGAAATATATTACGGCTACAAAAGTGCTGAATCGCAATGGATAGCCTTGCAAGAACAAAAGCAGTTTCCATTGTTTCTTAGAGATTATTTTCCTTGGGTTAAAGATGAAACAATGGTGGATCTGGCTGATTCATGCTGTGTAGTACCTATCGCCCAAAAAGAATTCTCAAGTAATAAATGGTGTTTCCTATCGCCAGAAGATGTACAGAAAGCAACAGCCAAAATTGAAAAGATATATCCAAAAATTGCAGTTGATGGGGTATTTTTTCAAATGTTCAACACAGGTATTGCTAGAGTATGGCGATCGCTGCTTGAAGAGTGGGTAAAAAGTGGTTTCAGCAAACATATTATTGTCCTTGATAGAGCAGGGACAGCCCCAAAAATTCGTGGTATTCGCTATCGATTAGCTCCAGAATATAGATACACTGAAACAGGTGTTGATAGTGAAAGACTACAAAAAATATGTGAACAAGAAGGTGCTGATTTATTTATTTCAACATATTACACAACACCGATATCTACTCCATCCATATTCATGGGATATGACATGATTCCAGAGGTGCTTGGTTACGCAAGTATTAATGATTCTGGATGGAAAGAAAAACACTATGGGATTTTACACGCTATTAAATATATAACAATTTCTCAAAATACAGCTAGTGATTTAGTGAAATTTTATCCTGAAATTCCACCAGATTCAGTTACTGTAGCTTATTGTGGTTTAGACAAAACCTTTGCCCCTGCAACTTCTGAAGAAATTAAGCACTTCAAAACCAAACATAATATCAATAAACCTTATTTCATAGTTGTAGGTGAAAGGCTTGGTCTGAATAATTATAAAAATATCATCCATTTTTTCAAAGCATTTTCTCTACTACCAAATTCTAGTGATTTAGCTATAGTTTGTATTGGTGGTCGTCCAGAGCTAGAGCCAGAACTTGCTGCTTTAGTTTCAGCAAGTTCTACTCATATACTTCATGTGAATGATACTGATTTAAAAACAGCTTATTCTGGAGCGATCGCTTTAGTATATCCTTCCTTATATGAAGGATTTGGATTGCCGATTGTAGAAGCTATGGCTTGTGGGTGTCCAGTAGTTACTTGTTACAATTCCTCGATTCCTGAAGTAGCTGGCGAAGCAGCACTTTATGTGAATGAATATAATGTAGATGAACTTGTAAATGCATTGTCTCAAATTCAAAATCCTGATCTCAGAAACTTATTAATTGCTGTTGGGGTAGAGCAATCTAAGAAATTTTCATGGTCAAAAATGGCAGAAACAGTTGCAGAAGTTCTAATACAAACTGCCAAAACACCTACACATGAAAATACTGTACCCGTTTCTAAAATATGGGCAGAATTTCGTCATTTACAAGGCGAACTACAAAAATTGCAATCTCAATCACATAAAAATATAACCTCACATCTAGCCAATCCAGCTCCAGCACAGCTAAAAAATTTCCTGGAATTGATATCTGCTATGGAAAGCAGTAAGTTTTGGAAGTTAAGAACTGCTTGGTTTAAATTAAAAAAAGTAATTGGCTTACCAGTCGATATGTTTGAGCCAAACATAGATCCAAATCTGGATATTGAGATTCAAATTGAACAAGCTAAGGTTACAATAGCCGCAATGCGAAGTAGCAAGTTTTGGCAGTTAAGAACTGCTTGGTTCAAATTTAAGAAAGCAGTTGGTTTACCAACAGATAATGAGTAGCCTATAGTATGTCCGTATCTCCACGAATTGCAATAGATTTAACTCCTCTATTACCTGAAGGCAAAAATGGAGGAGCTAAAATATTAGCTTTAACACTTTTAAAAAGATTTCAACAATTAGTTCCTGATTACCACTTTCTATTACTAACTGCGCCTTGGAATCACCAAGAATTAGCTGAGTATCAAACAGAAAATACTCAGCTAATTTTAATGAAAGAATTAATTACAGATAGTAGCTCTAACGTAAATATTCAAAAAGTAAAAAACTTTTTCAAAAAAATTAAATTTAAATTATCTAGATTAACTTACTTAAAAAATTTTCTTAAAGATAAGCAAGTTGACTTATTATTCTGCCCTTTTTCTGCTCCTAGATTTGCTGAAACTGGTATTCCTGTTGTAGCAATTGTCTATGATACGCAACATCTGGATTACCCAGACTTTTTTGATATTAGAGAACAACAACTCCGTACCAATTTTCTCAATCTTCTTCTTCAAAAATCTCAAAAAATTATTTGTATATCTGAGTTTTGTCGCCAGTCATTGATTAGACATTTCAATGCCTCTGCTGATAAGCTTATTGTTATTCCTGTTTCAATTCATGAGCGTTGGTCAAGATTAAGTGAAGAACTAACGAATCAATATTTATTAGAATTAGGATTATCTCATTGCCGTTATGCTTTCTATCCAGCCAACTACTGGCAACACAAAAATCATCGTCTGCTTTTAGCAGCTTACAAAATATATAAAGAAAAATCTCCTGATTCACCTTTGCATTTAGTTTTCACAGGAGATTTAAAAGATGAAGAAAACCAACTCCGTCAAGAAGTTTTAGCGGCTAATGTCAATGATTCTATTCATTTTTTAGGTTTTCTCGATGAAAAATATTTAGAAGCAGTTTGGCGTGGCTGTGAGTGCTTAGTTTTTCCTTCTCTGTACGAAGGTTTTGGTATTCCTTTATTAGAAGCAATGTATTTTGGTAAACCCGTTGTGTGTAGTCATGCAGGAAGTCTACCAGAAGTTGGAGGAGATGCTGCTATCTATTTTAATCCTAAGAATCCTGATGATTTAGCAAATTGTTTACTCAGAATTAGTTATGATACTAATTTAGTTGCTGAATTAATTGTCAAAGGAAAGGAGCGACTTAAACTATTTAACGGACAAGAAATGGCAAAACAATACATTAATATATTTGAATTAGCCATAGCAAAAAAATAATATAAATGTACTCAATTTCTAATTAAGATTACCCAAAAATATAAATTTTAATGTTCTCGAAAAATTAAATATATATTTTATATGAATATAAAATTTAGTGTGGTTACACCTTCTTTTCGTCAAGGTCGTTATATAGAAAGAACTATACAAAGTGTGTTATCTCAAAATATAGATGATATGGAATATATCGTCTGTGATGGAGGAAGTGATGACGAAACTGTAGAAATTTTAAAAAAATATCATGAACAAATAAGTTGGGTATCAGAAACAGATAATGGACAATCTGATGCTGTAAATAAAGGTATATCGAAAACGACAGGTGATATTATTGCCTGGATTAACTCTGATGATATTTACTATCCAGGAACATTTCATACAGTTAAGCAAATATTTGAGTCAAGCCCAGAAATAGAAATTATTTATGGTGATGCTGACTGGATTGACGAATTAGATAATATTATTTATTCCTATCCAACAGAAAATTGGAATTACAAACGTTTAGTTCAAACTTGTTATATTTGCCAGCCAGCAGTGTTTTTTAGACGTAGTTTAATTGAGCGACTTGGAAACTTAGACACATCTTTAGAGTATTGTATGGATTATGAATTATGGCTGCGTTATGGAAAATATGTTGATTTTTATCATGTACCAAAAAAAATGGCAGGCTCACGGATGTATAAAAATAATAAGACAATAGGTAAAAGATTACAAGCTCATGAAGAAATTAATCAAATGCTCAAGCAGAAATTTGGAAAGGTACCGGATAACTGGATAATGACATTTGCATTTATAAAAGCTGAGGAAACTACAAATCTCAATAAATACGATGATGACCAAGTGAAAAAGCTGATATGGATTAGTTTAAAAGAAATTATGCAATTAAAAAAATGGGTTGCTCCGAAAATAATTATAAAAATAATATTTTGGTGGTTTTTTCCAAATTTATCTTGGTTTAGACGACTTAAAGCCGTAGATCAACAATTTAGTTCTAATTAGAATATAAAATTAATTTTAAATGTGTTTAATAATATTTAATTAAAGAATTGAATAACATAGAGTTATGCTTACCTCATAAAAAATGTTTGATAACTTATATTATTTTATCTAAACTAATGATAACAATAGCTATTGACTCAACATGTTTAAGTCCACAACCTAGCGGCGTTGGTTTATATGTCTATAATTTAATTCATGCTTTATATAGAATACAAAAAGAAGAAAATTTTCAATTGAGAATTGTACGCCAAAATAGGTTAAAAAATACTTTTATATGGAGATTGAATCAGCCTAATCTTTTAAATTTAGATGTTCCTGTATGTACTATACCTATTCCAGTAAGCATTACGAGTATTTTATGTAAGTTTCCTAATTTCATCGTTCCTTATTACGAACGCTGTTTTGGATATCCAGATATTGTTCATGGCACAGATAATTTTGTTTATCCTTGTACTAAAAGTACTAATGTAATGACCATTTATGACTTAACTTTTATTAAGTATCCTAGTTTTTCTAGCCGAATAGTTAAAACTTACACAGGTCGTATTAAGCAATGCCTAAAATGGACAGATAGAATTATAACAATTTCAGAAAGTTCTAAAAATGATATTATTAACTATTTAAATTTTTCTCCAGAAAAAATTTATGTAACACCGCTTGCCAGTCGCTATAATACTAACCCTATATATGAACGAAATATTCACATAATAGAGCAAAAAAAAATCTATGATTTTATTAAACCTTATTTACTTTTTGTTAGTACAATAGAACCAAGAAAAAATATTAATACACTTATTAATGCTTTTAATTTTTTAAAGAAAACTTATAAAATTGAACATCAGCTTATATTAATTGGCAAAAAAGGATGGAGTTACGAACCAATATTTGCAGCTATTGAAAGTTCTCCCTGGAAAAATGAAATACAACATTTGGACTATTTATCTGATGAATTAGTAGCACTGTTTTACTCAAAAGCTGATGTTTTCGTCTATCCATCTTACTATGAAGGATTTGGTATGCCTGTTTTAGAAGCTATGACGCTAGGCGCACCAGTTGTTACTTCTAATACTTCTTCAATTCCAGAAGTTACAGGAAATGCTGCTATACTGATTGACCCTCATGACCCAATCCAACTAGCAGAAGCTATTTTAAAAGTAATTAGTGATTCTCAATTGCGTCAAGAATTAATTTCTCAGGGTAAAGAAAGAGCTAAACTATTTTCTTGGGAAAAAACAGCACGAGCAACCTTGAAGGCTTACAGAAGCATTATTGAATGAACTCAAATTCGTTAATTATAAACTTATCTATACTATTATCTCAACCTACAGGCATAAGTAACTATGCTAAAAATATTTTTCCGTATTTAAAATCTCTTACCCCTACTTTATTAACACCGCAAAAATACCAAAACTTTAACTGTTATTTAGTACCTAATAATCTCACCCCTGCTCATGGTACGAAAGGTCATTTTGACCGCCTATTATGGACGCAATTTAAATTACCAAAAATTTATAGGCAACTGAAATCTCAACTTTTATTTTCGCCTCTTCCGGAAGCACCGCTTTATGCAAACTGTCGTTTTGTGGTGATGTCTCATGATTTGATACCACTGCGCTTTCCTAAACGTTTCTCACCGTTGACACCATATCACCGATACTACGTTCCTCAAGTGCTTCAGCAAGCACAACACATTGTTTGTAATTCCCAGGCTACTGCTGACGATATTATTGATTTTTACCAAATTCCCGCTAGTAAAATTACTCCTATTCGCCTAGCCCACGATCGCACACACTTTCGCTATCTCAACTTACCAACTCGCAACTACTTTCTCTACATCGGTAGACAAGACCCTTATAAAAATTTACAACGCCTGATTGCTGCTTTTGCTGCACTCCCAAACAATAGCAATTATGAACTATGGTTAGCAGGCCCCATCGATCCGCGTTACACCCCAGTCTTACAGATGCAAGTTGAGGAATTCCGCATCACTCATCAAGTAAAGTTTCTCAACTATGTTGATTATCAAGAATTACCCAAAATTATTAATGGTGCGATCGCACTTGTTTTCCCTAGTCTTTGGGAAGGTTTTGGTTTCCCAGTTCTAGAAGCAATGGCTTGCGGTACACCAGTAATTACGTCTAATATTTCTTCTCTACCCGAAGTCGCTGGTGATGCAGCAATTCTAATTAATCCCTACAACAATGCAGAAATTACTGAAGCGATGCAGATGATAGCTTCAGATGCAGAATTGCGATCGCAACTTTCACAAAAAGGTATCGCCAGAGCGAATTTATTTAGTTGGGAAAAAACAGGAAAAGCTACTGCTGAAGTTTTAGCACGCTATCTGTAAATAGCATTCAAACTTATTATCATGCTTTCAAACTTGGTTTTTCACTACTAACAGAAGAGGCTGGAATATATTCCCTTGTTTCTAAGTACTTGATAACTTTATTAATACTTTCTACAATACTTTCTTGCTCAGTATTACAAACAATTTCTGGATTTAAAGGTTCTTCATAGGGACTATCAATTCCTGTAAATTCCGGGATTTTTCCCGCTCTAGCTAAAGCATATAACCCTTTCACATCGCGTTGTTCACAAGCCTCTAAAGATGCTTTGACATAAACCTCAACAAAGTTTTCATTCATCTCTCGAACTTTCTCGCGGCTATCTTTAAAGGGACTAATTGCAGCCACAACAGAAACAACTTGATTACGGCTCAACAAACTGGCGACAAATCCAATCCGACAGACATTTATATCTCGATCTTGTTTGCTAAACCCTAAACCCTGAGATAGATGAGTCCGCACTACATCCCCATCTAATATCTCAACACGATAACCTCTTGTTTTTAACTCCAAAGCTACACCTTTTGAAATTGTGGTCTTGCCAGCGCCAGAAAGACCTGTAAACCACAAAGTAAATCCTAAATTTTCCATTATCATGCCTGAATAGAGATACAAAAAGTCGTCAGGAGTGTGTAAACATGATTCCTTAAGGCGTAGATTGTATCTTAGAACAATTCAGTTTGCCAAGGTAATGGGTAAAAAGCATGGTTTTTGACTATCACCTTTGTTTGACTGATTACTGTAGGCTTTCTCCTACAACTACTAATCAAGCGATCGCATCGCACTTGTCTTTCCTAGTCTTTGGGAAGGTTTTGGTTTCCCAGTTCTAGAAGGAGTTTTTCCACTTCGGCTTTTAAACTTTTTTCAGACTTCAGACTTATCATTATTCTTGAACAACTTCCACCAATTCCTCAATCATCACATCAAAAGTCCTGGCTAACTTCTGAATGGCGGTAAAATCTACAGTTGCTAATCCCGGCGATCGCGCGTAAGTCCTGAGAGTGCTGTAAACTACACCAGAACGGTCAGATACTTCTTTTAATGTCCAGCCCTTCTCCGCAGCAAACTCTCGAATCTTCAGCCGAATCATGCCCATAAGTTACTTGACAACTGACTGATATAAGTCTTTTAATAATTATACTGTATAAAAAGACCGCCTTCCGGCCTGGAAACTGAAAGGCGATCGCATTGTTTACAAAAAGCATCCCGTAAACACCGATAGGGTTAATTCTACCGAAGTTACAGGTATTTTCATGGTATCATCACTCAAGCCACGAGAGCTTGTCATCCGTGCATCAAAAATTGTTCACAAATCTTCACTTCAGCATCCACTAGCGCGATTTGTGACAGAAGAAGCAATTTGTTTGATGTTTCGCATTGGCTTTGGTGATATACATACAATCGAATGCTGGCGTTATGTAGTTTACGTCCACGCCAAAGGTGTTAGCAAATTTGTCAGTTATGCGGATTTTCCGCCGATTTTGGGAGTAGCGCCACCCACTCCGTCCGAGTTTATCAAATGGCGTAGGCGGTGGCGCAAACAACATGATTATGAGCAGAGAAAGCAAGCACCTGAGTGGTGGGCAGAATTTTTTATGAATGAGTTTTGGCAAGCTCTTTCTCAAGATACCTTACAAAGCTGGGGAGAACTTGTTGGCTTAATTAAATTTGCCTTTCCCGAAGAAACTTTGCAGGAATTACGAAAGAGCTATCGCCTAGAAAAATCTTTTTTAAACTAATATACATAAGGTTGCTGACTGTTGAGCATTAACAGTCAACAGTCAACACCATTAAGCTATTCAGCAGCCTTATTAGCAGCACGGTGAGCGCGTGCTTCTGCTGAAGCCATCACTTCATCCATATTTTCCAGGACTTCGCCTGGGAAGTTTTCTAAGATTCTGGTAGAAAGTGCGACTCTACCTTTACCTTCATCCAAGTCAATAATTACAGCTTTAATTGTTTGGCCGACTTGGAAGACTTTTTCGAGAGATTCAATGAATTTCTGGCTGACTTGCTTAATATGCAGCAAGGCACTCATACCATTTAAATCGACAAATACTCCAAATGGTTTAATGCCAGTTACTTTACCTTCTACCAACTGACCAATTTCTAACAAGCTGAAGTTACTTGAACGAGTTGCTAAACGTTGAGAAAGTATCAGTTTTTTATTGTTGCGGTCTACTTCCAAAAAGCCAGCGGTTAAAGTATGACCTTTAAGTGCTTCTAAGTTATCACGTTCCGATAAATGCGATCGCGGAATAAACCCCCGTAAAGATTGAAAATCAACGGTGACACCACCTTTATTCACACCTGTTACCCGGACTTCCACCGTTTGGGAATTTTCCTGCATTTGCGCTACTTTTTCCCAGATATGCTGAATTTCTAACTGCCGTCGAGAAAGAGTTACTTGACCTTCTGCATCTTGTTCGCGGATAATCAAAAACTCTAAATCTTCATGCAACGGCAGCACCTCCGATAAATCGGTTACCGCTCTCAAAGAAGCCTCATCGCGGGGAATATAAGCAGACGACTTGCCACCAATATCGACATAAGCGCCATCCGGGTCAAGTTGGAAAACTTTACCGTGAACTACCTGTCCCTTTTGAAACTGGTAGTCGTGTTTTTCTAGCGCTTGGGCAAAATCGTCCATTGTAAAAGACGAATTGGCTTTTTGAGAAACTTTCGATTCGGAATTCATGACTAATGAAAATTAATTGTTATTTAAGCTAATACCACTGGATTGCTACGCAAAGTCCATAGTCAAAAGTCCAAAGTCCAAAGTAATTAATTTTGACCATTGACCATTGACCATTGACTCTTTTGGATTTCAGTTTAATTGACTAAACAATTGTTGTACCTGAACCCAAGCATCAGTAGCAGCTTTTGGATTATAACTGCCACGACGATCGCAAAAAAATCCGTGGTCAGCTCCATCGTAGCGGAAGACACGATGCGGAATTTTGTATTTTTCTAACTCTGTTTCAATCTCGTCTGTTTGTTCTGGTGGAATGCTGGCATCTTCCATCCCAAAAAAGGCGTAAACTGTGCCTGGAATTTGGGAGGTACGTGTCAAAGTGGCTTCCCCGCCTCCTGGTGTGCTGGTAGTAATCCTAGCACCGTAAAAAGATGCGGTAGCTTTGATATCAGGGAGAGTGGCAGCCAGATAAGCTACGTGACCACCAAAGCAAAAGCCAATACAACCAATGGCATTTTGTTTGACTTGTGGCAGAGTTTTGAGATAATCAATGGCTAATTGAATATCGCTGAGTAACTCTGATGCTGTGGTTTGCTCCCAAGCATATTTTCTCCCAACTTCAATATCTGCTGGAGTGTAGCCTGTTTCAAAACCCGGAGCGAACCGATCAAACAGTGCAGGCGCGATCGCGACATACCCTAACTTAGCAATTCGCTCAGTCACATCTCGAATATGGCTATTAACGCCGAAAATTTCCTGCAATACCACAATTCCAGGGTAAGTACCTGGTGCTTGTGGCTGTGCCAAGTAAGCCGAGATTTGCAAATTATTTTGTGAAAGCTTAACCCATGAGGTGTCTATTGCTAGTTCAGTCATAATAATTTCTACTAATGCTCCGTAATTATTTGATATAACTATGCCAGTATGTTTAGGCTATTTCCTAGTAATTTATCAACTACCAAAAGTAAGTACACTAGAAATTCCTTAAAGAATAAATATTGTTACAAATAAAAAATACTACAAGTAGCAAATGTAGTTAATTACTGATGGCTACTTGATTTAGGAGTTTTGGTAATGATTCAATTCCGTATTCAGCCAGACAGTGAAATTCCGGCATCTACCCAGTTATTTAATCAAATCCGGTTTGCGATCGCGTCCCGCCAATATCCACCAGCTTACAAATTGCCCAGCACACGGGCATTAGCCATGCAAACTGGATTACACCGCAATACCATTAGCAAAGTTTACCGCCAGCTAGAAGATGAAGGTTTGGTGGAAAGTCTGGCTGGTTCAGGAATTTATGTCCGCGCCCAAGGTCATGAGGGCGGTAGCAGATTGCAATCACCAATTCTGCAAGCACACCCGGACGCATATAAAGTTGTACAGCAAGCACTTGACCAACTTCTTGCCCAAGGCTGTTCCCTCAGTCAAGCGCGGGAGCTATTTTTAGCTGAAATGGATTGGCGTTTACGTTGTAGCGCCCAGGTGTTGGTTGCAGTTCCTTCTCAAGACCTTGGTGCTGGGGAGTTGATGGTATATGAATTAGAGCAATCTCTGAAAATACCCATCCAGTTAATTATGATGGAAGAATTAACAGCTGTGTTGGATAAAACTAACTCGGCTACAGTAGTTACCAGTCGCTATTTTATTGCGGAAGTAGAACAAATTGCTGCGCCAAAAGCTGTCAGAGTTATTCCTCTGGATATCTACGACTACAGTAAAGAACTTAATCTAGTCAAAAACCTGCCGAAGGACAACTGCATAGGCATAGTCAGCCTGAGTACAGGCATTGCCCGTGCAGCCGAAGTCATCCTCCACGGTTTACGCGGAGATGAACTATTAGTAATGACTGCCCAACCAAAAGATACTTATAAACTTCAGGCAATTGTGAAGCGGGCTGAAGTCATAATTAGCGACGTAGTAAGTTTTAGAGCGGTACAAATAGCAGTGCAAGCTGCTGCTGAAGATATTATTCGACCACCGAAATTAATTAAAGTTGACAATTACATTGGGATGAATTCAATTAACTTGCTGAAACGAGAACTAGGTTTGAGTTAACCCACAGATAGAAGTGAGAAGTTCAAAGATAGAGGGACAATGGCATAGGCAGACTCACCTAACGAATGTCCTGGGATTATGTTTGTAGAAATGCACCCCTATATCGGCTTAATAGAAGCAATCAAGCAACGTCGAGCAGCCAGAGCTTTTAGGAGCGATCGCATTCCCGAAGTCATTTTACAAGAAATTCTAGAACTAGCAGCACAAGCACCATCAGGCTTTAACCTCCAACCTTGGCGATTTATCATCGTTAAAAGTCAACAAAACAAAGAAAAACTACAAGCTTGTGCTTTTAACCAACACCAAATAGGTGAAGCGCCAGTTGTGTTAATTTGTTGTGGCGACAGAAATGCAGCCCAAATGGCAAATATCACCTCTGTGATTCATCTAGGGGAAGATGAAGGAATCATGACTCCCAGCTACGCTAATTATCTCCGTTCTAGTATTCCTGAATTCTTCACCAACCATCCCAGCTTTGACACAATGGAAGCCTGGACTAACCGCCACACCATGTTAGCAGTTGCTTACATGATGATTGTCGCCAAAAGCTTTGGTGTAGATAGCTGCCCAATGGAAGGATTTGTCAGCGCTCAAGTTAAACAAGCATTTCAAATACCCGAAGAAGTTGATGTTTGTTGTTTACTAGCACTTGGCTACGCGACTGAACCCTTCAAACCTTATGGTGGACGCTTCCCGACAAATCAAGTTTGCTTCAGTGAAACCTATGGCGAACCTTTCGTACTTGAATAGAATTCCTCCTTTCCTTCTCTTTGCGCCTTTGCGCCTCTGAGTGAGATTTTCATAGTACTAGTATAAAAATCAACTCACTTGCGCTTCTAGTGCAGTCACCTCTAAAAACTCTCGCACTCGTCGCAAATAAGTCGGCGCATCTTCCAACATTGGGAAATGTGCTGTATCAGGAATCAACACAAACTCAACTTTGTCATTCAATGCTGCGGCTTGTCTTCCCATCGCTGCTGGAATAATCTGGTCGTATTCGCCAGCCACTAGCAGAGTCGGGACAGTTAACTTAGCAAATTCTTGCGGCATTAATTCAGATTGTGCCTTGCTAACTGAAGTAAAAATTGTACCTAAAGCAGCATCATAATCTGCTTCTAAAAAATCTTGTAAAAAAGCCTGACGTTCCGCTTTGGGAATGGAGCGATGTAGGAATCTCGCCATAAACATCCGATCAACAAATGGGATTTTACCTAACCACTTGGGACGGAATTTAACTACGTACCCACCAAATTTATGAAAGGCTGTAAAAGCTTTCTCGTCGTATTCAAAAATCCCACTACAAGTTAAAATCCCTCGTTCTACCTTTTGGGGATAGCGATTGAAAAATAAAGTTGCAACAGACGCACCCATTGAATGAGCTTGAATGTAAACACGCCCAAGCTGCAACTCATCTAAAAGCACTGCCAAATCATCAGCATATTCTGTCAACTCATAAGTTAACTCTTGAATTGCGGCTGATGTTTCTTGACTTGACTCGGATGTTGCAACAGACTCACTGGCTTGGATGGTATTTGGTTTCCCACCTGAACGCCCAAACCCGCGCATATCATAGAGTAAGCAATCAAATTGGTCTGATAAAGCATTCGCAGTACTTTTCCAGTACCTAGCTGAACCAGCCCAACCGTGAACAAACACCATTACGGGTTTGGTTGCAGAAGCAGATGATTGTTTCACCCACTCGTAGTAATGTTCAACACCACGAACATTAATGTAAGCCATGAGTCAATAGTCCATAGTCAATAGTCCATAGCCAAAAGTCAAAAGCCTATTGACAATTGACTTTTGACTTTTGACTCTTACGCTGATTCTGGTTTGGGTAGTGAGGATGGATGCACTATGAGTTCGGCAGTAGAGCGTTTTTCTACCATTTCCCGTGTAACTGTGCAGCGAGTTACGTCTTTACGAGATGGTAACTCGTACATCACATCTAGCATGAGTTCCTCTACAATGCCTCGCAATGCTCTTGCACCAGTTTTACGGCGGTAGGCTTCTTGCGCGATCGCTCTTAAGGCATCTTGTTTAAAATCTATTTGGACGTTATCCATCTTCAGCAGTTTTTGGTACTGTTTCACCAAAGCACTGCGTGGTTGGGTAAGAATCGCCATTAGCGCTTCTTCATCCAGAGGATCTACCACTGCTACCATTGGTATCCGCCCAATAAACTCTGGAATCATGCCAAATTTTACCAAATCATCAGGTTCCAGATTGTGCAGAACATCTGCGGCTCGTTTTTCTTTTGATTGGCCTTCTCCAGGCTGTACAAAACCGATTGACTTTTTCCCGGCTCTTTGTTCTACAACCTTTTCTAAGCCAACAAAAGCACCGCCACAGATAAATAGAATATTACTGGTATCGATTTGGATACAGTCTTGATACGGATGTTTACGTCCCCCTTGGGGTGGTACGTTGGCGATCGTGCCTTCCAGCATTTTCAGTAAAGCTTGCTGCACGCCTTCGCCAGAGACATCCCGTGTAATTGATGGATTTTCGCTTTTGCGGGCAATTTTGTCAATCTCGTCGATGTAGATAATTCCTCGTTGCGCTTCTTCTACATCTAAATCTGCCACTTGCAACAGTCGCAGCAAGATATTTTCTACGTCTTCGCCGACATAGCCTGCTTCTGTTAATGTGGTGGCATCAGCAACCGCAAAAGGTACATCTAAAATTTTCGCTAGAGTTTGCGCTAATAGCGTTTTGCCGCAACCAGTCGGGCCAATTAACAAAATGTTAGATTTTTGCAGTTCTACCGAGTCATCTACCCCGTTTTTACCACTGCCTTTAGACTGTAAGATTGCCAGCCGCTTGTAATGGTTGTAAACTGCGACTGATAAAACTTTTTTTGCTTCGTCTTGGCCAATGACGTGTTCGTCTAAATACTTTTTAATCTCTCTGGGTTTGGGTATTTGATTGAAAGAGATATTAGCAGAACGATTCCGACGTTTTTGAGGTGCTTCAGACTTTGGTGCTGGTTGCGACGCTACACCGTTGGTGTCCAGTAACTCCTCATCTAGTATTTCATTACACAAGTCAACGCATTCGTCGCAGATGTAAACTCCCGGCCCTGCGATCAACTTACGTACCTGTTCTTGAGACTTGCCACAAAACGAACATTTTAAATGGGAGTCGTACTTAGACATACCAGCCTCTTATTTCAGAATTGTGACGTTTTCCCCTGCTGTGGGAATATTTTGTCGGGAGATGACCTGATCAATCAAACCGTAGTTTTTAGCTTCTTCTGCCGACATAAAAAAGTCGCGGTCTGTGTCTGCTTCGATTCTCTCTAGAGGTTGACCAGTATGATGAGCCAATAACTGATTCAACTGCGCTTTGATATAAAGAATCTCTCTGGCTTGGATTTCTATATCAATAGCTTGACCTTGAGCGCCACCCAGTGGTTGGTGGATCATAATTCGAGAATCAGGTAAAGACATCCGCTTACCTGCAGTTCCTGCGGCTAACAAAAATGCCCCCATGCTTGCGGCTAATCCAAAACAGATCGTAACAACATCGGGACGGATTTGTTGGATTGTATCATAAATTGCCATTCCTGCGTAGACGGAGCCGCCAGGCGAATTAATGTACAGTTGAATGTCTTTTTCTGGATCTTCAGAATCTAAGAACAGCAACTGCGCCACAATTGAGTTGGCAACGGTGTCATCAATGGCAGTTCCCAAAAATATAATCCGCTCGCGTAGGAGGCGGGAGTAGATGTCAAACGCTCTTTCTCCCATACCGGACTGTTCTACCACAGTTGGCACAATGCTGTTGGGGCCATTCATGTGGGAGTTAATAGCTAGGTGGCTGGAACTAATGATGGGGTAATTTCCCGACTGCGATAAAAGCATAGGAGAACATCTGACAATTAGTAGGACTTAGTTTACAGCAGCGATCGCTGCTTTTTTAACGGATGAGATTTTTATTTGAGCTATGTGTTAACCATTATGCCTCATCCAGATTTTTCTCGTGTAACACAGTATCAAGCTCAGGTATTTACAGATATAGGTTTTTGTCTATATATTCCAGCAATATTAAGCCTCCATTAAATCTTGACGACTGAGTGCTGAGTAATAATTTTTCATACTCAAACCAGATACTTACTACCCTAGCCTACTCTACGATTAGCTGTCTTGCGATCGCCCAAAAGTAGAGATAGCCGAAGGGGAGTGCTGAGTGCTGAGTGTATATTCTCCCCCTGCACCCTGCACCCCTGCACCCTTAGCCTTCTGCTTCCGATTCTGCCTTAGCTTCGCTGCTACTTGCCTCAGTCTCAGGTGCAGTTGCTTCTGCTGTTTCTTCTTTGGCGCTTAAAGTTCCTTCTGGTACTAGTTCAACGGTTGAGTTGTCTAAGAGCCAATTGATAATTTTTTCGCTCAACAGTTCGTTTTCCACCATCGAACTGAGCCTTTCTTCGTCAATATCTTCCTCAGAATATTGCTGCAAAAGTTCTGCGACTCTGGCTTGCAGTTCTTCTGGTGTGACTGTAAGCGACTCACGTTTGCCGATTTCTCGCAAGGATAGAGAACGTTGGAGACGTTCAATGGCCTCAGGGCGCGATCGCTCCCGTAATTGCGGAATAATATCTTGAGTAAACAGCTTTCTCACATCCAACCCCTGCTGTGCCAAGCGCATAGCTGTTTGTGTTAGCATCGCGTCTACTTCTTGGTCAATTAAAGTACCTGGCAAGTCAATTTCTATATGCTTGAGCAGTTCAGCCAGTAGCGCTTCTTGCTTGTTTGTTTTAGTTTTGTCCTCAGCTTCTTTTTGATACCGCTCTTCTAAAGATTTACGTAGTTCTTCTAAGGTTTCAAAGTCGCTGACTTCTTGGGCAAAATCATCGTCCAATTCTGGCAGTTCTTTTTCCTTCAGTTCTTTGAGAGTAACGGTAAAAATTGCTGGCTTACCTGCTAACTCTTGGTTAACGTAAGGATCTGGGAATTGCGCTGAAATTTCCTTGGTTTCGCCAGGATTCATCCCCAATATGCCCGTAACAAAACCGGGGATAAATTTATCTTCCTGTAACTCCACTTGAAAATCAGAAGCATCGCCGCCTGGAATTGGAGTTGGTTCTGTATCGGGGTCTTCGCCTTCAGCTTTGGCTATCACCCCTTGAAAATCTACAACAGCGACATCACCGATTTGGGCTGCTCTTCCTTCTACAGGAATCAAAGTTGCCATTTGTTGGCGTTCTTTTTCGAGAACATTATCTACCTGTGCTGGGTCATACTTAACTTCCTCAGCTTGGGCTTGCAAACCAGTGTACTGCTTGAGATTGACTTCTGGTTCGACATCAACAGCAGCAGAGAATGTCAGGGGTTTCCCTGGCTCATAATTATTGATCAAATCATCAAATGAAGAACGCAATTGCGGTTGACCAATCGCTTGGATGTCTTCTTGTTTGACTGCTTGCTGTATCCCATCTTGAATTAATTCTTCTAGGGCTGCTGCCTTAATGCGAGTTATTCCTAAGCGCTGAAGCAATATTTGCCGAGGCACTTTACCTTTACGAAACCCAGGAATATTTACAGTACTGGATAAGTTTTTAATAACTTGCTCGTAGGTTTGCTGAGTGATTTCTGGTGTAATCTCTATTTCTAGCCCTATTTGGCTGGCGGGAAGTTTCTCCTGGGTAACTTTCATGCTGCGTCTCTATTTGGTATTTTTAACTCCAAGTACATACACACAAACTGCGATTGAACGCTTCTGTGGTTTGATATCTCTAGGTTGGAATGGCAGGTGCCTTCAGTAGATATCCAGTTTACTGCCAATGGCAAAGGACTTGACACTTTACCACAATAATATTTATCTATACACCCTCTAAACTGAACTTAAAGATGTGATTCTCACGTCTGTAAAGATTTCTGATGCTCAAAAAATCAGTTAATCTTTAGTTGGTTGGGAATTTTTCACCCCTCATCTACTGTTGGAGGTAGATTTTCAGATTACAGGGCTGACACTGTGATATCCTGTGGTTCAACCCGCAACTGTAGCATTGTTTTTGATGTTTGTTTGCTTGACAATCCTAAGTCTAACTATGTGCTAAGCATATAGCTTGGTGGTTGGCTGTACTGGCTGAAGCTCATCTCGAATCATAGTACATTGATCGCTTGTCTAAGTCCAACTTACTGTTAAGGCAAAATGTTTGTTAACTGGAAGAATTTTCCAGAATAATGGATGGTTGAGCGGCAAGTGCTGGCAATTTTTCCTTGAGCAGTAATTTGTTGTAGAATAATATATACTTTTTTTATTGGTGGGAAATTTACTGGGTAATTATAAAAAATTGTAAAGGTATTAATTATTTATTAAGTTATGTAACCCAAAAAATAACCTACTGTGATCAAAAAGCAGGAAGAAATAAAGAATTATTCAAAATCTGTGACTGTCAGTTAAATAAATTAAAATTTCAAAACATTACTTATCACTTCTTATATTCAAGGAGAAAGTTCATTTGTCTAAAACATATCGTGTAGCTATTTTGGGTGCGACTGGCGCTGTAGGTACAGAATTGCTGGAATTATTAGAAAGCCGAAATTTTCCGATTGCGGAATTAAAATTACTGGCATCTGAGCGCAGTGTAGGGCGATCGCTAACGTTTAAAGGAGAGAATTTAGTAGTAGAACCAGTCAGCGATCGCGCCTTTGAAAATGTAGATTTGGTATTAGCTAGTGCAGGTGGTTCCACATCGAAAAAATGGGCACCAATTGCAGTCCAAAAAGGTGCAGTCGTTATTGATAACTCCAGCGCCTTTCGGATGAATCCAGAAGTTCCTTTAGTCGTACCAGAAGTTAATCCCCAAGCCGCAGCTTCTCATCAAGGCATAATTGCCAATCCCAACTGCACGACAATTTTGATGACAGTGGCAATCTGGCCATTACATCAAGTAAAACCCATACAACGAATTGTTGCCGCCACCTACCAATCAGCTAGTGGTGCTGGTGCGAAAGCAATGGCAGAAGTCAAAACCCAAGCAAGTGCCATTCTGCAAGGGCAAGAACCAGTCGCCGAAGTATTACCTTACCCATTGGCATTTAATTTATTTCCCCATAACACCCCCATCAACGATTTTGGGTACTGTGAGGAAGAAATGAAAATGGTGAATGAAACTCGGAAAATTTTTGGCACGCAACAAATCAGGATTACTGCAACATGTGTACGGGTTCCCGTACTACGCGCCCATTCCGAAGCAATTAACCTAGAATTTGAGACTCCATTTAGTCCAGATACCGCCAGAGAAATTTTAAGTCACTCCCCTGGAGTGAAATTGGTAGAAGATTGGCGGGCAAATCATTTTCCGATGCCAATAGAAGCCACTGGTCGGGATGAAGTTTTAGTGGGTAGAATTCGTCAGGATCTTTCTCATCCCTGCGGTTTGGAACTATGGCTTTGTGGTGATCAAATTCGCAAGGGTGCAGCGTTGAATGCAGTGCAGATTGCTGAATTATTAGTGGAAAAAAATCTACTCAAGTCAGCAACAGCATACGTTTCTCAGTAGTTTTGTGTCATCAGTCACAATATAGATGACAAAAAATAAATGAGTGCATCACTCTTGAAAGTAATTGGCGAATAAGCTATTACATTATAGAAAACCACCAAGATACAAAAAACCAAGCAGGTAATCAGGAGTAAAAAGAGGGTGGGAGATTTTGGCAGAGTTTTAACCGCTATGATCACGCCGTTCAAAGCAGACGGTAGTGTTAACTATGGTGTAGCGGCAGAACTAGCAGCGCATCTAGCTAACAACGGCACGGACACATTGGTGGTATGCGGTACAACAGGAGAATCCCCTACCCTAACTTGGGAGGAGGAATATCAGCTATTTGTGGAAGTATTGCAGGCCGTGTCCGGCAAAGCCAAAGTGATAGCAGGATGTGGTTCTAATTCCACCAAAGAAGCGATCGCAGCTACCCAAAAGGCGGCTAAAATAGGAGTACATGGTACATTACAAGTTGTCCCCTATTACAATAAACCGCCACAAGCTGGTCTATATCAACATTTTCAGGCAATTGCCAAAGCTTGCCCCGATATTCCACTGTTGTTATACAACATTCCTGGACGCACCGGTCAAAATCTCAGTGCTGAAACAGTTGCCAAATTAGCTGAAATTGATAACATTGTTGGAATAAAAGAAGCCAGTGGTAATTTAGATCAGGCAAGTGAAATCCGTCGCTTGACATCACAAGAATTTCAGATTTACGCTGGAGATGATTCCCTAACCTTGCCCTTGTTAGCGCTGGGGGCAACAGGAGTCGTCAGTGTAGCTTCTCATCTGGTAGGCAACCAAATACAGCAGATGATTCAAGCTTTTAGTGCGGGAAAAATTGCAGAAGCCAAAGACATTCATCTTCAACTCTTCCCGTTGTTTAAAGCTTTATTTATAACTACAAATCCCATTCCCATTAAACAAGCACTCAAACTTCAAGGTTGGGAGGTTGGTTCAACACGTCCGCCGCTATGTGAGGCTGACTCAGAAGTTAGCCAAAAATTAGCAGCGGTGCTGCAAAAACTAAATTTAATTTAGGCAGTAATGGTTGGTAAATTGCCACAAATGTATATGAATAATTGACAGATTGTGAGGATGCACATTATATAGGTGTGCTACCACTGCTGAAAAATATTTACGATGATTCATTCAGTGTAAATTTCGATTTTATTGAACAAACAGTTGAAAATCTAAATGAAATTTGACTGCTTTCTGACAGAAAGCCAGTGTTGTCTTTAATACATGCTTGCTAACCTTCAATTTATTAACACTAAACAACAATTTAACTAAGGAGAAAATGGCTAAAAACGAAGCTAACTCCGCCCTAAAAATTATTCCTTTGGGCGGTTTACATGAAATTGGCAAAAATACCTGCGTTTTTGAATACGATGATGAAATTATCTTATTAGATGCAGGCTTAGCCTTCCCTACAGAAGCTATGCACGGTGTGAACATTGTTCTTCCTGATACAACTTATCTCAGGGAAAACAGGGATAAAATCAAAGGAATGATTGTCACCCACGGTCATGAAGATCATATTGGGGGCATTGCTTTTCACCTGAAGCAATTTGAAATTCCAGTGATTTATGGGCCAAGACTAGCAATGGCCATGCTAGAAGGTAAATTAGAAGAAGCAGGAGTACGCGATCGCACAGAGTTGCGTTCAGTTCTACCGCGTGATGTAGTTAGGATTGGCAAACATTTCTTTGTCGAGTACATCCGCAACACCCATTCAATTGCTGATAGTTTCACGGTCGCTATTCATACTCCCCTGGGTGTCGTGATTCACACAGGGGACTTTAAATTCGACCACACCCCAGTCGATGGGGAAAAATTTGACTTGCAACGCTTAGCAGAACATGGTGAAAAAGGCGTGCTTTGCTTGTTGAGTGATTCCACCAACTCAGAAGTGCCAGGTTTCACTCCTTCGGAACGTTCTGTATATCCCAATTTGGATCGAGTTTTTAGTCAAGCTACTGGGCGGTTGTTTGTCACAACCTTCGCCTCGTCTGTGCATCGCATCAATATGATTTTGCAACTAGCACAGAAACATAACCGCGTGGTGACAGTTGTCGGGCGTTCGATGCTAAATTTGATTGCCCATGCCCGGAATCTGGGTTATGTCAAATGTGAAGATAACTTACTGCAACCACTACACATGGTTCGCAGCCTTCCAGACGAAAACGTGCTGATTCTCACCACAGGTTCTCAAGGTGAGACAATGGCAGCGATGACCCGCATTGCTAATAAAGAACATCCCCACATCAAAATCCGTGAAGGAGACACCGTTGTCTTCTCCGCCAACCCAATCCCTGGCAATACAATCGCGGTTGTAAATACCATCGATAAATTGATGCTTCAGGGTGCCAAGGTTGTCTATGGACGAGATAAGGGAATTCACGTTTCCGGCCACGGCTGTCAAGAAGACCAAAAGCTGATGATTGCTTTAACTCGTCCCAAATTCTTCTTGCCAGTTCACGGTGAACATCGGATGTTAGTCAAACACGCCGAAACTGCCCAAAGTATGGGTATCCCTGCCGAAAACATGGTAATTATCCAGAATGGCGATGTTATAGAACTAACGGAAAATTCCATCCGTGCGGCTGGTAAAGTGCAGTCTGGTATTGAATTGGTGGATACTTCCAGTTCAGGTATGGTGAGTGCCAAAGTTCTGCAAGAACGACAACGTATGGCAGAAGAAGGTATTGTCACCATTGCAGCTGCGATTGATTGGGCTGGTAAACTGATGGCCAAGCCAGAAATTCATCTGCGAGGTGTTGTTACCAGTGTAGAGCGATCGCTCTTGCAAAAATGGGTACAGCAACGCATTGAAGAAATCCTCAGCGTGCGTTGGTCAGAATTTGCATCTTTAGAAGGTGAGCAACCAGAGGTAGACTGGGGTGGATTGCAAGGAACGTTAGAGCGAGAATTAGCGCGTTCGATTCGCCGGGAATTGCAATGTCAACCAACGGTGACTTTGTTAATGCAAATTCCTGATGAACCAGAACAACCTGTGAAAGTTGCCGATGGTAGAAGGCGACGCACTCGGACAGCAGCACAAGTCGCATCGTAGTTTTCAAATAGAGACGTTGCGCTGCAACGTCTCTACAAAATTAATGGTCTAATTAGCTGATATAACAAAACAATCACAATTGGGACAATAATCGGGATAGTTACTAGCAGTCCCCATTTGTCAAAGCGAATTTTTTGTCCTTCTGACTTGAACAACGCAATGACAGCAAAAACTCCCATCGCTACCCAAATAAAGCCAAAGACAATAAAAATAATAAATGCTGAGTCTGGCATTATTTTGCTTTGTGTTTAATATAGCAATTTAGTCTCTAGGCTACCTAAATACTAAAGAAATTGCACTCTGGCATTTAAGCCTTTGGAGCGTAACATTTTTGTGAGATTTTCGGCAACAGCGCGATCGCTAAATGCCCCAGCATTCACATAATTCCCTGTCATAGACATATCTGGAAAAGCATTGGGAACAAAGCGCCGCACTTTGTCGAGGGTATCGCTATTTTGCATCGGCACTGCTGCTACATAATAACGATTACTCACAGGACGATTCAACGCCACAGAATTATCAAAGCCTAATACTTGCCAAGTTTGTCCATCCACCTTTCCAGTGGGATTTAATCGATAATCTTTTTGAAATTCCACTAAAGCAGCCTTGGTATATTCACCAAAAATCCCATCCAAAGAGCGATTAAAGTAACCTAATTCAGATAAACGCTCTTGAACTTTCCTGACATTCTCTCCTCTCGCACCCATTGAGAGAACTACCCTAGTTGGTTGATTAGAATATCTAGCTACCCAGACTTGGCGGACTGCGTTCAAAAGTTGCGTATCAACAATTCCATCAGCCGGGAGTTGATTGTCTCGCTGAAATTGTACAACTGCATCTCGTGTGAGTGCGCCAACAGTACCAGTAGGAGTGCCATTATAGTATCCTAAATCACGCAACAGTTGTTGCACATCTCTGACTTGTTGAGCCGAGGCATTAGTTCTATCTGGAATTTGAGCAGTATTCAATAATGCATCCCAAGTTTGGGCATTAGCAACCCCAGTTGCTGGTATGCCAGCTTTGCGCTGAAATGCAATAACTGCATTTTTGGTAACACTTCTAAAATTTCCGGTGGGATTCATCTTAAAATAGCCCAAATCCCGTAAACGTTGTTGTAGTCTTGTTACAGCTGGGCCATTGCTACCTTCTGCAAGGATGGGATATTCACCACCCACACTCAAATTACTTTGTAGGGCTTGTGCAGTTCTACTGTCAAAAACTCCGTTAGCAGGAATTCGCGAAGCTTGCTGAAATCGGATGAGCGCCTGACGAGTTTGTGAGCCAAAATAGCCCGTCTTGGGGCCGTTAAAATAGCCTAACTGTCGCAAATTTTGTTGTAACTGGGCAACTGCTTGACCACTACTGCCGACTCGCAATTGATTATTAATACTGCCACTAGAAGTTCCACTTTGGCATGATTGTTGCAAAGCTTTCTGGGTGTTAACACCAACAATTCCATCAACAGCTAGTCCTCTAGCTTTTTGAAAACCAATGACTGCTCTTTGAGTTAAACTTGCAAACCTACCAGTCACTGGGCCATTAAAATAGCCTAAATTTTTTAAGCACTTTTGAATATTTGTGACTTCTGTTCCTTGACTACCTACTTGCTGGAGCGCGAAAGTTTGGTCAGCTACGTTCAAAATTCCTATAGTTAGTGCTACAGATAAAAGGCGCATCGCAGCTAGGCTAGACAGTTTCGGCCACTGCAAAAATTTGAACTCAAATTTTATTGGCACAACCTCGATGTTTTCAGATGCTTCGTAGGCTGAAGCGACATGAAGATAACCAATGGCTTCCATGATTTTTTCCCAAGTTTTTGGCGGATGACAATTCCCTGAGTCAAAGAGTTTTTAGGCTCAGCTTTTATCTACTGTTATGAGGGGTGGTATTGATTTACATCACATCGAGCAAATAGTTTTCCGGCAGAAGCGTAAGATTTTTATCTTAATTAATTCACTCTGATTAACTTAAAATTATGAATTTTTTAATTTAATTAAATTAAATAGGATATATAAAATATACCAGATACTCTGGGTAACAAATGTGACTTTTACTAAAAAAGTATGAAGTCTCAAGGATGAAAAATAAAACAAGCAAAAAATAATTTTTTTGATACCTATGCCCAGGCAGGGTAGATAGTTTTATCCTTTATCCTTAATACTTCATACTTTAGTTGACACGTTCAATATTGCCTACTTTTACCCAACCTTCTTGTTCGCCACCTTCTACGCGGATTTTGACCCAAGTTTTATCTGGGTTTTCTTCTAAAACGATGATTTTTTGATTGAAAGTAACTCCGCCTACCTTTTCAGCATCCTGGCTTGGTTGTGCGCGTAAACTCAACCCTTCAGACCAAGTAACGCGTCCTTGATAAGCTCCTGGTGGCAATTCTTTAGCAGAATTTGTGGGAGTTGGCGTTGGCGTTGGTGTTGGAGAACTTTCCGGCTCAGGTTTAGTTGTAAGTGCAGGTGCAGATTCGTCTTTAGCTTCTTTGGTGGTTTGGTTTTTCGACGAAGGGTTATCGTTGGCAAAAATAGGTTTAGCAGGTGGTATGGCAGTTCGATTCACGAAATAAAGCGCCACTGTTAGACCTGTACCTAATAAAACAGCGATCGCTAAGATAAAACCTAGTATTAACTTTAGTAAACCAGAAAGCATAGTTAAATTAATAGTCAGTAGTCAATAGTCAATGGTCAACGGTCAATGGTCAATAGTCAATAGTGAAGTGTGAAGTATGAAGTATGAAAATTAATACTTCATACTTCGTTGATTTTAGTCAAAGAACTATTGACTTTTAACCTGTTCCCTGTTTACTGCAATTGTCGCTGAATACGGTCACTCAAAGGGCTGTGTTTTGAGGCTAGACGCGCTCTCCCAGCCGCAGCCCATTCTTGCAGTTTTTGAATTTGTTCCACAGCAGTTCGTGCCAAAGGGATGATTTGACTGGCGGCTTCTAAAATATCGTCAGTATTAAAATCACGGTTTTGACTAAATCCGATGTGCATGGCTTCAATCAGAGTTTGCTCAATCTCCGCCCCAGAAAAATCGGGTGTTTCGTAGGCTAATCTATCAATGTCATAGGTTTTCAAGTTATGGGGGCGTAATCGGGATAAATGGACGTTAAAAATTGCTTTTCTTTCTTCTTGGGTAGGTAAACCAACAAAGAAAATTTCATCAAATCGCCCTTTTCGCAGCATTTCTGGAGGTAGGGCTTGAATGTCGTTAGCTGTAGCAACAACAAATACAGGTGAGGTTTTTTCGGCTAACCAGGTAATAAAAGTCCCAAACACCCGGCTAGTTGTTCCCGCGTCACCTTTGCTACCTAGCCCGGAAAATGCTTTGTCTATTTCATCAATCCACAATACGCAGGGGGCGAGGGCTTCTGCTACCTGAATCATTTGGCGTGTGCGCGATTCCGATTCACCTACCAAACCGCCAAATAAGCGCCCTACATCTAAGCGTAGCAGTGGTAAATGCCAATGATGAGCGATCGCTTTTGCTGTTAATGATTTTCCCGTTCCTTGAATTCCTACCAACAATAAGCCACGAGGATGGGGTAAGCCATACTGACGCGCTCTTTCGGTAAATGAACCACCACGCCGTAATAGCCAATCTTTCAAGTTATCTAAACCACCAATGTCAGAAATTTGCTCAGTGGCTGGGTAAAAATCGAGAATTTGAGTTTGGCGGATAGTTTGGCGCTTTTCTTCTAAGACTAAATCTACGTCTTCTGGTTGTAATTCGCCATGAGTGGCGATCGCTCTGGCTAAAACTCGCCGAATCCGTTCCATTGAAAGCCCTTGACAGGAACGCACTAAATCATCTAAAACCTTGCCAGAAAGCGAGTTACCAGTGGCTTGCAGTAAACGTTCTATCTCGGTTTTAATTTCTGGTGCGGACGGTAAAGGAAACTCTACAACTGTTAAAACTTCGGTTAAATCGTCAGGAATGGCGATGCGAGGGGATAGTAAAACAATATTTTTCGGCTGCGATTTGAGGAGTCGGGCAAAATTGCGGAGTTTACGTGCGATCGCCACATCATCTAAAAAGCGATGGTAGTCTCGTAAAATCAGAACTGCGGGTGCTGAGGCTGGTAATTTCTCCAGAAATTCCAACGCTTGCAAAGGATTGCGTCGTCCAAATCCGGCATCATTGGGATTACCTTGGTAGCCATCAACAAAATCCCAAGTATAAACTGGGCGATTACCTTGATTAGCTGCTTCTTCCCGGATGGCTGTTTCTACCCGCTCCTCTTCATAGGTGGGAATGTAAATTAAAGGGTAACGGGCGCGTAGCAGCAATTTAAACTCTTCACGGAAGTTCATATATAGCTGTTAGTGGTTAGTTGCTCTTGATGGCAATGTACAACTTTCTTTAACCAATGAGCTATGAGTTCTGCCAAGCCGTTGTAGAGTTTTTTAACGCGGAGGTACTCAGAGGTAAGCGCAGCGAAAAGTTGAGCCAGTGCGTTGGGCGGGTTCCCCGACTTGAAGCAACTGGCGTTGCGTGGGGGGGTTCCCCCCGTTGAGCAAACTTTTCAAGACAAAGGTACGCTAAAGAATTCAATAGATGAGAGTGTTGCAAAGGAAAAACATGATACCTAACTGAGATTGATAGAATTAAAGTAGTAGGAATTTGCACAATTGAGCCATTAAAATAATCATGCCCTCTGAAATTGCTGTTGAGAAAAAAAAGTTAAAAAATCCGCCGTTGAAGCTGCATTACCTGGGCGATCGCGCATTGCGTCAACCTGCAAAACGCATCACAAAAATTGATGACGAACTGCGTCAACTGGTACGTGAAATGTTGCAAACAATGTACAGCAGTGATGGCATTGGTTTGGCTGCGCCCCAGGTAGGAATTAATAAACAACTAATTGTCATCGACTGCGAACCAGATAACCCAGCAAATCCGCCACTGGTATTAATTAATCCGGTCATTAAACAGGTAAGCAAAGAAATCTGCGTTGCTCAAGAAGGATGTTTGAGCATTCCTAACGTTTACATGGATGTGAAGCGTCCGGAAGTGGTGGAAGTTGCTTATAAAGATGAATATGGTCGTCCCAAAATATTAAAAGCTGGCGACCTTCTCGGACGCTGCATTCAACACGAGATGGATCACCTCAACGGTGTGGTATTCGTAGACCGTGTAGAGAATTCCTTGACTTTGGCACAGGAGTTATCTAAAAATGGCTTCTCGTATCAAGCGGTGAAACCAGTAGCATAGGGGGCTAGTAGTGTATTTAACTCCAAAAAGCGGTTTGTTTCTGGCTGGGTCTTGTATAACAGCGATCGCCGCCGTCGGTTCGGTGTTTGAACTCAGCTATGGACAACCAGATTTAGGCTTTCAAACCACTGCGATTATCTTAGGATTAAGTATTCCTCTAACAGGATTATTTTTTATTGCCGCAGTGAGGGATGCAAGGGCTAACATTAAATAAGCATCAGGTATATGAAAAGGTAAAAGGATGACAAAAACCAAAGTTCACCCTTTTACCTTTTATTTTTCTGGATAGCAGTTCCCTAGCCTCATTCTCCTGTTCTCAACTTCGGTAACTCAGCACTCAATTCTTTTCCAGAGAGCAGGTAAAATTTATCTTGTGGGTAGGAAAACGCCCTAATTTGAGAGGAATCGACTGTGGAGCAGAAAATTAACTGCGCGGAAGCCTGCGTTAAAGGTTGCGTTTTGGGGGATAAATGCCCCAACATCGAGTTTAGAGAAGCCGCCTCACAATTCATTAAAGAGACTTCTTTAGACGAAATGCTGGCCATTGCTGAAGAACGTTTGCGTAAAAAAATGATGGAACCACCAAAATGGGTGCTACCTGAAGATTTGTAGCTGCTAAATAGCGTCTGGATCGATATTTATAGCAATAGCCAAGACAGTTAGAACATCAGCAAATGATAAAACGTAGACAGAAAAAGACTTTTAACCCTGTCACCTGTGACCTGTCCCCTGCTATAGTTCTCGCAGTTTTGCAGCTAGGCGATCGCTGCATTGTTTTTCTTAGAAGAAATCGGTGCTATAATTCATTCTTACTACTCTAGGAGAAAGCTTGAAATAGCTCTGTTATATTTGTTTTCAGAGCAGCGAACGCTTCTTCTAAAGTTTCACAAGGCTCTGTATTAATTAGGTGTGCATCACCTAAATCAGCACTTGACCATAGATACCATAGCGTTTCATAGCAATTTCGTCTAATTACTTATCTTAACGCTCAGAAAACCCTCTACACCTTTGCGTCTCTGCGTGAGCTTTCATAATAACTTTTTTGCCGAAAGGTCAATATCTATATATCATTAAACTAAGCAACACCCTCACGAGTGGTACTCGTCTCCAGAACCGGACATGAGACTTTCATCTCATCCGGCTCCTCAGAAAACATACCCTTGTCATGGGAGCTACTCAGACTACCATCTTTGGCGGTCTTTTGGTCGTGGCAATGTCTATGCAATGCTTGAATATTATCGAACTTTCTTTTCCCGCCTAAACTGGTTGGTATAATGTGGTCAATTTCAATTTGGTCTTCTAGTGTAAAAGTTAGACCGCAATAAGCACATTTACCTTTTTGCTTGTGAAGGGTTTTTGCAAGTAAAGAAGGAATTTCTTTGCTCTTTCCAGTTCTTGTTCCCCAGTAGACGAAATCACCGTTGAATGGTGAAGCATCGCCTTTAACCTTAGTGTGGCGGACGATTTTTCTCCATGTATGCTTTGAAAGGATATATCTTTCTTCTGTGTCTGGGTTATTGTAGGCAAATACCCAGTTATCGCCATTTAGGGTTATCCAGTATTTGTCAACTACCCATTTAGCACCTTTGTTAGGGTGTCTGTATCTTGCCCATGATGTTAATTTGGTATAAATCATGTGATTTAAGTCACGAAAAGCATCAGTGGAGCAAGTGGATGAGTAGTAGTTTGCCCAACCTTGAATAATGGGGTTGAGTTTCTGGATAAGCACCTTTTGCGGTGCTGCCTTATGGGAGTTGATGATTTTAGATATAACCTGATAGTGACGCTGTAATGCTTTCTTGCTGGGTTGGATGATTGTCTGGAATCCCAAAATTTCACCTGACCTTGGTGCTTTTGCGCTCATCCCATCATTGACCGGGAATTGTCGAATATTAAAACCTAAGAAGTCAAATCCAGGGTGTTTCCCATCATATTCTTCAAAGGTGTGACAAATTCTGGTCTTGCTTGGCTTGAGTTCCAATCCGATGTCTTTTAAGAAACCTTCGATTACAGCTTTTGCCCCTAATACAACATTGATGTCTTTGTGGATAATCACAAAGTCGTCGGCGTAACGAATTAAACTGAGGGCATTACGGTTTTGCTTTCTCCCATGATTCCTGTTAGTAGGTAGGGTGTTGGCATATTCCTTAATTGCCTCTTCCATACCGTGGAGTGCGATATTTGCCAGTAGCGGAGAGATGACCCCACCCTGTGGTGTACCCATTTCAGTCGGGAACATATCGCGTTCATCCATAAATCCTGCTTTTAACCAGTTGCGGATTAACCGTCTCATGGATGGGTATGTGTTTAATTTGTCCAGTAGCTTTCGATGGTCAATATTGTCAAAACATTTGGATATATCGGCATCTAACACGTACTTAGCTTTACAGTGTATTGCTAAGTATATTGCTTCGATGGCATCGTGTACCGCCCTTCCTGGCCTGAACCCGTAACTGTTCGGCTCGAATTTTGCTTCCCATTCTGGCTCTAGGGCTAACTTGGCTAGTGCCTGTAATGCTCTATCTGCCATTGTGGGAATTCCCAAGGGTCGCTTTTCGTCTGTTCCTGGCTTAGGAATCCAGATTCTACGGGTTGGTTTTACCTTAAGCGCATTCCCTAGATTTCTAGCTAGTGCCAGACGTTGAGTGTATCCTAGTGATTTTACTCCGTCTACCCCTGCTGTATTCTTACCCTTATTGTCTTGGGTTACTGTTCGCGTTGCTAGTAGCTTGGCGTACCAGGATTTCATCAAGGTTTTCTGGAGTCGTCGCATTGCTTTGACATCCCCACGTTGAGCAGCTTTATGTATGCGCTTTTGCAACTTAAACACCATTCTCTGGATTTTCTTCCAGTTGATGTTGTTCCATACCACCGTAGTCTTAAAACTCGTTTTAGTCCTCTTCATTGCTACTTGTACCTACATATATCTGTTTTCCGTGAGTCCGTCAGCATATCCTACGCATTACCGCAGGCGTTAGCTTCTGACTCAATCTCGCCACACAGTTCATCCGGTTAGCACCTACTCAGGTATCGACCTGCCTGAGAGAATCTATGTGGTTACTTCGTTCCTGATAGTCATTGGTTGAGAGTTTAGGTTTCTACTGTTCACCGGGGCTATGAGTGGTGCAGACCGAACGGATGCGATTCCGGTCACTCTACCCTTGCCTTTTGGCACAGCCTATTAGTCCACTAGGCTGTTTTGTATGATCACGATGATTCAGACGTAGATTCGCTTTCGCTAACCATGTTCTCCTGCTAGTTGGAGTCGAAGCCTGGACTGGCTTTTTACCACCGTTCATTCCCGCTTCACGGATTGATGACTAGTCGCTACCGTGGGGAACGTGCTTTCACCCTTGCACTGAGGGGGTTGGACTTCATCGAGTTTAATTATGTCTTTTGGGTTAACCATTGGATTTTTCTATAGATTTACCCTTTGTTAATTTCGATGTCACCAACATGACTATCAAGTTGTCAAGGCTCTTACCTTTTGGGTAGATTTACCTTGCGGCTAATCCTCCAAAACCCTTATCAGGCTTGGTTTCTAGCCAACGAATCGCACCAATCCAACCACTGTTAACTCAGGCGGATGCTCAATTGTAAATTGATAATATATCTCTCGTCGCTCTTGAGGTAAAGTGCTTAACTCCCATTCTAAAATTCCCATTTCTCCAAGTTGAATTTGCGGTTGAATGCGAGTGAGCCGAACTTTAATATGCTCGTTGCGGCTAACAGGTAATTGATCAGTAATTTTTAAATTAGCTTCTTGATTGAGTAAGTTGGTAATTGTTAACCGATAAGCGTAAGTAGTTCGACGTTGATTCACAATCATCTTTTTATCTACTAGACGCTCAACTAAACTACGTTCAATTTTTAAATTTTCATCAATTCCTAAGTTCAAAATAAACTCTTGTCCAGGGGCAATATTTTCTAATTTAGTTACACCAACAAAAACATGATCTCGAAAAATATTAGCTTTACCTGGCAATAAAGTTGCGCCATCAGAACTGTTTTTTACATGAGCTTGCAAATAAGCAAAACTAACCAGGCGCGGCATCGCCACATAATCAAATATACAGGGATAATCGTCATTAAAAATTGTAGTTTTATGGGGTGCGCCATCACTGGGGATTTTCCCTTTACCCTGGAGTTTAAACGTAACTACACTTCCTTCTTTGGAAACTGTTGCTCCCACATTTTCAGATGGAATCAGAGCATCAGTTGCTGATTCCTCTTGCTCTTGAGGAAAAATTGTCTCAGCCTCAGCAGGTGCAGCCGCTATGGTGGGTAGTGATGGACGAGGTAATGCTCGTTGCGCTATGCGTGGACGTAGGGTGTCAATATACCAAGGTTCTAGTTTGGGTGGGAGTGTCCCCAGTCCTGGTTTAGCGGTTGAGAGGGTAAGTGCTATATCTTGCCAATCTTCGCCAGTATTTTGGGTGACTTCTGCAAGGTAGCTTAAATGTACTGTCTGATTGGTACTATCTACCCGCAAGTCATAAAGCGGAGTCCAACTGGCACGATTGACTATGTAGGATACTTCTAGCTCAAACTCGCCTTCTCCAGCAACTTCTACACGAACAACCAAGTTAAAACTTTCTTGAGGATGAGGTGTTTGAATGTTGTGCAATGTGGCGCGGAGTGTGTGCAGTTGCTTGTCTAATTCTTGCTGTTGACTGTGACAATCTCCAGATGCGATCGCATATTCACTATACTGGCTGCCCAAAAAGTTCAAAAAATCTAATGTCTCGCTGAGGCTGAGATTTTTGCGTGACAAACTTTGAGCAAATGGTTCTTCTGTCTTTTCTCGTAAACCTTCAATAAATCTCGTCTGTAATGCTAAGGCATCGATTTGTGCTTGCAAATTGCGTTTTTCGGCTTCTATTTGTTGAATTTGACGTGTTAACTGTGTTACTCGTTCGGCAACAGGTTCAGTGGTGTAAATGCGATCGCTGCTAACTCCCAGCAAACGTACTCCTACCGTACCTGTACCGCTTACCCTCACAGAATCAGTTTCTAGAGTCACTGGCAGTGAAGTAATAACTAATTCCCGTTCTAACCCTGTCAACGAGACTACACCTCGTCTGGTAACTAAGGCTTGATCACTGTACACCGTTACAACTGCTACCTGGGTTTGTACTATTGTTCGCAAAGAAGGTATTTCCGGGTTCACCACTGCCAGTTTTCCCTTGTATCAAATGACTCTGCTGCTTAAGATGCGTTAATTCAGGTTCTACCTATCAAGCAAGTTGAACTCTAGGATAGTTCAGACATAGAAACTTACTCAACTGTACTGTAAACCAGAGATTCTTGATGCTCAACGAACTTTTTCGCTGCATCTAGTAAATACTCATAATAAGTACGAGCAACAATCGATAATTGTTTACCTGCTGGATAAACCATGTACCAAGAGCGTTTAATTGGGAAGTGCTGCACATCTAAAATACTGAATTCTGAGACATCTGAGAGTAAAGTATGACGAGACAAAACAGAAATTCCTAAACCACCTGCGATCGCTTGCTTAATTGCTTCATTGCTGCCTAGTTCCAGCTTAACTTTAACTTTGACCTCGTGTTCCTCTAACAAAGCCTGCACAGCACGACGAGTTCCTGAACCTGGTTCTCGCATAATAAAAGGTTCATCATTCAACCTGTGAATTGGAATATTTCTCTCTTTTGCTAGTGGATGATTAACAGGCGCAAAGACTACCAAAGGATTATCTAAAAATGGCTCACAATTTACATCCATGTGTTCTGGTACTTGACTCATAATATACAAGTCATCCTGATTGTTCGCCATCCGCTCAATAATTTTTTCGTGATTAGTTACTTGCAGCGAAATCTCAATTCCTGGGTAAAGCTGACAAAATGGCCCTAACAAACGCGGGATAAAATACTTTGCTGTCGTAATTACTGCCAAACGTAATTGTCCCTGTTTTAGCCCTTTCAAATCAGCAACTTTCATTTCAAACTGGGCTATTGTCTCAAAAATTTGCCGACAAGTAGCAAATAGTTCTCTGCCCGCTTCTGTCAAGTATAAACGTTTGCCCACCTGCTCAAATAAAGGCAACCCAACAGATTTTGTCAACTGCTTGATTTGCATCGAAACAGTAGGTTGGGTGAGAAATAATTCCTCAGCGGCACGGGTAAAGCTACCATGTCTTGCCGCCGCCTCGAACACCTTCAACTGGTGTAACGTTGCTTGGTTCAAGGGTAATTCTCCTCTAATAGCGATTCTCTAGATATAAAACTAGTATCACTGAACACCTGCAAATGTTGCTGTGTCGCTCATACAAAGTTATGAGTTTTAGTATAGATAAAAATCTATTTTCGCTATTAGAAGAAAGATATTTGATTTATAGTCCGTAAAAGTTATGATCAATACAACAAGCGAAGCGTAAGATGCCTTCCAGCCAAAGATGAATGCTGAATACTGAATGCTGATGAGAATTTTCCCACAATTCATCACTCACAATTCACAATTCATCATTCATCCTTCCATAATTCTTCAGTCACTTTTGCAGGTAACTTAGCTAAATCTGGCAACTGAAGTACTTCTAATTCTGCGACTTGCTCCTTAATATTAACTGGCATCTTTATTGGTTGCCGTTCTTCTATCCAACAACTTGCTACAGGCAAAGTTTGTTCTAATTCATCCAGTGGTCGAGGAATCACCATTACTGCATTTAATTCCCCAATGCGTTCTGCTTCATACATTCCAGCTTCCACTGCTACCGCGACATTAGCCACAGAGCCACGAATGATGGCTGTACATAAACCCGCACCAATTTTTTCATACGCTGCCAACTGTACATCAGCAGATTTCAGCATGGCATCGCAGGCTCCTACCATTGCCGGAAACCCTCTTGTTTCTACCAACCCAATAGCTAAGTTACTCAGACGGCTATAATTACCTTCCTCCATATATTTACTTAATCTATTAGTAATTGGTAGTACTACGTCCAGATTAGGAAAAGGTCGAGGAATCACCAAGCTTGAAACCAATTGACCAAACTGTTCAGCAGTTTGCACACCTGATTCCACTGCTAGACGTACATCAGCAATGCCACCCCGAATAATTGCCGTACAGTGACCACTACCAATTTTTTCATAGCCAACCAGGTGAACCCCGGCTGATTTCAACATCATGTCAGCAGTTCCAACTATTGCTGGAAAGCTGAGGGTAGATACCATGCCCAAGGCAGTGTCCTTGAGGTTATCTCTATCTCGCCGTCGCGATGCCCGAACAGTGCTAAGGGACTGTTGATTATATGTCTCCATGTGAATTCTCCAGGATACTCACAGCCAATAATGTAAATGCCCTTTTTACAGCTTTCCCAAAGGTCAGCTAAAGGTTAAAACTGAAAGGCTGAAGAATAAAGCATAAAGGATGAAATCAAGTTTTATCATCCTTCATAATTCATACTTCATACTTCATACTTTAGGGGACAACTTACAATTAACACTTATTCCGGCGGTTCGTCAGACTTAGGATTATTCAAGGATTGCCTATGGGGAAATAATGTTGTTAACAGCCTGTGAATACTGCCTTGTCCATAAATTTGAGTGCCAAAAATATCAGAGGACTCAGAGTTTTCAGCACTATGTTCTGATGCACTATCCGCAGTTGTGTCTTCCTCAGATGGGGGTGGTTGGGCAGATGGTGTGGGCGAAGGTTGAGGAACAGAAACAGAATGATGCTTTAACTCCAAGAAAGCAGAAGCTGAAAGATTTGTTGAGGAAATGGAAATTACTTTTTCTTCATTTCCTTCTAAATTATTGCCCTCTGCTGGTGGTTGTTGGGCATTCGTAGGAGGATTATTGGTGGGTGGTTCTTGTGGTTCGGCGAGACTAATTTGACGACTAGTATCTCCCAACACAGAGCTTGGTGGTACTACTGTTCCTGGTTCTACAGAACAATTAAATACTGTTGTTGCTGCACCAATACAAGCATTAGTACCAATTTTGCCTCCTCCCACCATCAAAAACCCAGCTCCTAGGTTAGCGCCTGCTTCTACTTCCAGGGTTCCTTCATTGACTTGGAGAATTGACCCCATCCCAATACAAACACCAGGGCCAATAATGATTTTGCTGTTGGTAGCCGCTTGGAGTATCACACCCGGCGCTAGTACTGCACTGGGATGAATAGTCACCTCGCCACTAATGTAAGGCTCAAAGTTATTGTGGAGGCGCAGTGGCGGCACAGACATGGAAAATTAAACCTCGGAAGATAGAAGTGCTGAGTGCTGAGGAGCCAGTGCGTTGCGAGGGTTCTCCGCGTTGTAGCAACTGGCGTTGCTGAGTGCTGAGTATAAATACAACATCTTCAGTTTAGAAATAAGATGGCTAGTTTACTAAACTGACTTGCCTTTAACTCAGCACTCAGCACTTTCAACTCAGCACTTCTATGGACGTTGAATAATTGTTTCTAAAACTCGACGCTTGGCTTTGGGGTCAATACCAATCAACCGCACGTATTCGCCTTCATATTCAGACAGGTATGCTTCTAAAGCTGCGATCGCATCTCTTTCCGATCTTGCCTCAATTTGTCCACAGCTTGTCCAAGAACCTGTACGGAAACGTCTTTGGTCTACGTGTTCCGCACTAATTTTATAACCGCCAGCCAGCAATTGCCGCAGTTGGTCTACAACTTCTGCACTCAAACGTTTGCTGCTTGCAGGTGCTGTTGCGGTTGCTGTAGGCGAACTAGAAATACTTGAGCTAGGGTAAGATTTTTGACCACCAGAAGCCGCAACTGGGCCATTAGGTCTTTGAATAATGCTTTCTAATACCCGACGTTTCGCTTTCGGGTCAATACCAATCAAGCGCACATATTCGCCTTGATGGCTGCTAATACATTCTTCTAACGCAGCCACAACATCATTAGTCGAATTAGCTTCTATCGGCTTACAGCTTGCCCAAGAACCTGTCCGGAAACGACGCTCATCTACGTGTTCCATCCCAATTTTGTAACCACCAGCCAACAGTTTGCGGATTTGTTCTATGGTTTCACCACTAATTGAACCAATACCCGCACCGTTACTATGACCATTACCATTACTATTGTAGCTGCTGTAGCTAGAAGCTCCTGTACTTGCAGGTGCTTTAAAGCTAGATGCGCCTTGAACTACGCCATCAGGACGTTGAATAATTGTTTCTAAGACCCGACGTTTACCTTTGGGGTCAATGCCAAATAAACGCACGTACTCACCACTATGTTCTGCCAGACAGCCTTCCAAAGCTGATAAAGCTTCATTGACAGATCTTGCTTCAATAGGCTGGCAGCTAGTCCAACAACCAGTACGGAAGCGTCTTTGGTCTACGTGTTCTGTACCAATCTTGTAGCCTTGCTCTAATAAATAGCGCACTTGATCTATTGTTTCTGCACCCAAGCTATTGCTTGCCACTTCACTACTCCTTTCCAACTCTAAAACAGTAACACCATTACTTGTATAAGATTTAGCTAATTCATCCCGGATAGGTGCAATACATTTACTATCAGCAGCACAGAGATAACCAGCACGTAGTGCTTGATTAATTCCCACTACATGATGAGCAAATTGCTGGTCTTGGTCTTGCACATCTGGCAGACGGTCAGCTTGTTGTTGGCTTGTAATTATCGCTCCCGAAGGTACATACTTACCTGGGGGAATTTCTACATCTTGAATTAAAGCGTGCATCATCACGATGCACCCCGCCCCCACTCTGGCATTAAATACTGTGGAGCGAAAACCAATAAAGCAATTATCCCCTACATAAGCCGGGCCATGAATCAGAGCCATGTGGGTAATGGAAGCGTTACTACCAATCCAAACCGAGTATTCATTGCCATCATCACCAACTACTCGGCCTTGCTCCAACCCGTGAATCACTACACCATCTTGGATGTTGGTATTTTCACCGATATAAAAAGGTGTACCTTCATCCGCTCTAATCGAAGTTCCTGGAGCGACGATTACATTTGCACCGACTCGCACATCTCCAATAACGTTAGAGAATGAGTGGACAAATGAGGTTTTGTGGATTTCTGGCTCAGCTAAAGTTCTTGACCACGGGGTTGGGGGTGCCGCCGTGCTGCTGACTGCCATCGCGAGATTCCTCCTGAATTAAGCTTTTTGTCAATGGTCAATAGCCCAGAGGAGCCAGTGCTGTGGGCGGCTTTGCCGACTCCCTCACTGGCGTTCAATAGTCCATAGTTGGCTGACTGTTGACTATTGACTCATAACTAATGACTATCTATATTGGTCTTTTTTACTGTAAATAAGGCGATCTTGAACATGAATAGTATCAATTATCGCCACCACTGCTGCATCCAAAGGGCGTTGTTCATTACCAAGGATTTGACGAGCGGCACTGCCACGACTGACCAGTACCCACTCATCTACTCCGGCTCCCACAGTATCTGCTGCTACCTCGTATTGTGGTAAGGTATTTCCTTCTTCATCCACTAATTGCAACATAAGTAGTTTCACACCTCTAAGACTTGGCTCTTTTTGGGTGCTAACTACTGTGCCACGTACTTTGGCAATTTGCATTATATGTTATGGTCTTCTGCCGCCGAAAGGTCGAATTGCATTCACATTTTCCCGGAATTGTTCTACGTCTTCTGTATAACGAATTGGCAGGACGTATTCTAAGTTTTCATGGGGACGCGCAATAATGTGTGTAGACAGCACTTGTCCACCATTGACTCGCTTCACTGATTCCACACCTGCTGCTACAGAAGCTTGCACTTCGGAAACATCACCTCGAACGATTACTGTCACCCGACCACTACCGATTTTTTCGTAACCTACTAAAGTTACACGCGCAGCTTTTACCATCGCGTCAGCAGCTTCTACTACTGCTGGAAAGCCAAGCGTTTCTACCATTCCCACTGCAATTGACATTAGCTCTAATCCCTAATTAAAGTTTCTTAAACAAACAAAAGCGTAGCCCAAGCAAGCAACCCCGTCAGTTACTTTGTATTATCAGCTTTTAAGTGCGAAACTGTTCCACAGCTTCTGTGTAACGAATCGGCAATACGTATTCCAGGTTTTCATGGGGACGCGCAATGATGTGAGTGGAGACCACTTCGCCACCATTTACTCTTCTGGCCGCTTCAATTCCAGCTGCGACTGAGGCTTGCACTTCGGAAACATCACCCCGCACAATTACGGTGACACGAGCGCTACCAATTTTTTCATATCCTACCAAAGTTACACGGGCGGCTTTCACCATCGCATCAGCAGCTTCTACTACTGCTGGAAAGCCCTTAGTCTCAATCATTCCAACTGCAATTGGCATCGCAGAAACTCCTAAAAATTTAATCCAATCAGTACTGTGGTTTGAAAATTTTGACGGGGAAGCTCATCTTGAGCAAAAAGACACTTCCAAAATAAGCATAGGAAAGCTTGGCTCCCCTGGCAATATAAATTAGTATAATAGTTTATAATAAAAAAGTTTTAAAAAACTTAATTCTTCGTTATACCAAGTTTCTGCTCTCTTTAAGTCCACTGATTCCAAGAGCAGGCGCTTATGCTTTATAATTTTTTTATTAGATATACAAAACGCTATTCATAGCCAAGACTAATTCTGTCTGGTGAGGAAGGGAAACCACTGCATCTTTTGCTGTTACTATCTTTCCTCTAATTTGTAGTATGGCAACAAGAATACCTAAAGAGTATATAATTTTTTCAAATATATCTTATAAACTTATCTGCTAAAAAGTAGAAATACAAATTTACAAATGAGCATGATTTAAGAGGAGGATGGCAAATTTGAATATGTAAATTACAGTTTATTGGTTGAACTCTATCAACAGCATTTAACTCACAAATACTAATTGCAAATCCTGTAAAATAATAATTTAACAAAGATTTGAGTTTTTTAAAAAATTTTTAGTCAACAATTGTTTTGCAAAGGGTTAAAAAATCAAGACTGAGTCGTAAGGGTAAATAAATTAAATGAATCAGTTTCTATTTTCAACAAGTTGGTGTGTGCCTTTATATAGCTTGATAGGCGCACTTTTAACTTTGCCCTGGGGGATGGGGATAATTAGAAGAACAGGCCCCAGACCAGCGGCTTATTTAAACTTGTTGACTACTGTTTTGGGCTTTGCTCATAGCTTATTTGTATTTAAAGATGTTTGGGACAGAGAACCAGAAAATATACTGGTTAACTGGTTTCAAGCTGCGGATTTAAATTTATCCTTTGCATTAGAACTTTCGCCTGTGAGCATTGGGGCAACAGTTTTAATCACAGGGTTAAGTTTGTTGGCGCAAATTTACGCCCTAGGTTATCTGGAGAAGGATTGGTCGCTGGCACGTTTTTTTGCGCTACTTGGTTTTTTTGAAGCGGCACTGAGTGGTTTAGCAATTAGTGACTCTTTATTTCTCAGCTATGCCTTGTTAGAAGTCCTAACCCTTTCAACCTACTTGTTAGTAGGCTTCTGGTACGCGCAACCTTTAGTAGTGACGGCGGCGCGGGATGCTTTCTTAACCAAGCGTGTAGGAGACTTGTTATTGCTGATGTCTGTCGTCACGCTGTCTAGTTGGGCAGGCAGTTTGAATTTCTCAGATTTGTATGAGTGGGCGCAAACAGCTAATTTAAGCCCAGTTGCATCAACTTTACTAGGTTTGGGATTAATTGCTGGGCCTGCGGGTAAGTGCGCTCAGTTTCCCTTGCACTTGTGGCTAGATGAAGCAATGGAAGGGCCAAACCCCGCTTCAGTAATGCGAAATTCGCTGGTAGTGGCGGGTGGTGCATATATCTTATACAAACTGCAACCAATTTTGGCTTTATCACCAGTAGCGCTGAATGCGTTAATAGTGATGGGTTCGGTGACAGCGGTGGGTGCAACATTAGTATCGCTGGCACAAATTGATATTAAGCGGGCGCTTTCTCATTCCACTAGTGCATACATGGGACTAGTGTTTTTGGCGGTAGGGATGCAACAAGGGGGTGTAGCCCTGATGTTGCTGTTGACTCATGCGATCGCTAAAGCATTATTATTTATGAGTTCTGGTTCGATTATCTACACTACCAGTACTCAAGATTTAACAGAAATGGGCGGTTTATGGTCGCGGATGCCAGCTACCACCACCGCCTTTGTTGTGGGTGCGGCTGGGATGATTACTTTGCTACCACTGGGCAGTTTTTGGGCAATGCTGTCATGGGCTGATGGTTTGGTAGCAATTAGCCCTTGGGTGATTGGCATTTTAGTCGTAGTTAATGGCTTAACAGCCTTAAACTTGACACGGGTATTCCGATTAATCTTTTGGGGTACACCGCAACAAAAAACTCGCCGTGCGCCCGAAGTTAGCTGGCAGATGGCATTTCCAATGGTGACGCTGACCATACTGACGTTACTATTGCCCCTAATGCTTCAGCAATGGTACTTACTGCCAGGTGGAGAAAGTATTAATTGGTACGTAGTTGGGATATTACTAACTTCTACTGTAGTCGGAGTAGCTATAGGGTCTACCATGTACCTACATAAAGCTTGGTCAAGATCCAGAATTTTGGTGTGGCGATTTTTACAAGACTTGTTGGGCTACGATTTTTACATAGACCGCATCTATCGAGTGACAGTAGTTGGGGCAGTAGCATTGCTGTCTAAGATATCTGCTTGGAGCGATCGCTATCTAGTGGATGGCTTAGTAAACTTAGTTGGTATTTTCACCATTCTCGGTGGACAAAGTTTAAGGTACAGCATTTCCGGCCAATCTCAAGGATATATGTTGACCATCCTCGCAGTCGTCAGCATCTTCGGTTTCTTTATTAGTTGGTCATTAGGACTCCTTAACAATTTGCATTTTTAAAAGTGCTGAGTGCTGAGTGCTGAGTGCTGAGTAAAAAATCTACTCCCCATTTCCTACTCCCTAATTCCCTCCAAACTATGCTGAGTGCATTACTTTTGCTGCTTTTGTTAGGCGCAACTATTATCGGTTTTTGGCCTGGTGTTCTTGATGGAAAACTTGCCCGTGGCATAGCTTTTGTTTGTGCTGGCCTTACCTTCTTGTGGTCAGTTTTTCTAGCAATTCAATTCAACCCAAAAGAGATTAGTCAACAGTTTAGTGAATTTATTCCTTGGGTAGATGCCATAGGTTTAAGTTACAACCTTGGAGTCGATGGTTTATCTTTACCGCTCCTAATATTAAATGGACTATTGACTTGTATTGCCATCTGTAGCAGTGATAGTTCCGTACAACGTCCACGACTTTATTACTCACTTATACTTCTGTTAAGCACTGGCGTAACTGGAGCTTTTCTGGCACAGGATTTACTTTTATTCTTCCTGTTCTACGAACTAGAACTAATTCCCCTCTACCTGTTAATTGCCATTTGGGGTGGTGCGAGAAGAGGTTACGCAGCGACAAAGTTTTTGATTTACACAGCCATATCAGGCATTTTGCTTTTAGCAAGTTTCCTCGGTATGGTTTGGCTGAGTGGTGGTTCTAACTTTGCCTTAGCCAACTTGAATTCTGCATCTTTACCACTAGCTACTCAACTCTTATTGCTGGTAGGAATTTTGGTTGGTTTTGGCATTAAGATACCTCTGGTTCCCTTCCACACTTGGTTGCCTGATGCCCACGTTGAAGCCTCTACACCAATTTCTGTGCTGTTAGCTGGGGTGCTGTTGAAATTAGGGACTTATGGTTTATTGCGGTTTGGCATGAACTTATTACCCGATGCTTGGAGTTATGCAGCACCTTGGTTAGCAACTTGGTCAGTAGTCAGTGTGCTTTATGGTGCATCCTGCGCGATCGCCCAAACAGACATGAAAAAAATGGTAGCCTATAGTTCAATTGGACACATGGGCTATGTACTGTTAGCAGCAGCTGCGTCTACCCCACTCAGTGTATTGGGTGCTGTAATGCAAATGATTAGTCACGGCTTGATTTCTGCCTTGCTGTTTTTGTTGGTCGGGGTAGTATACAAAAAAGCTGGTAGCCGTGATTTAGAAGTTATTCGCGGACTATTAAACCCAGAACGAGGAATGCCAGTTATTGGTAGCTTGATGGTTTTGGGTGTAATGGCCAGCGCAGGTATACCAGGAATGGTAGGGTTTATTTCGGAATTTATCGTTTTCCGGGGTAGTTTTACAGTTTACCCTGTACAAACCTTGCTATCGATGATTGGCACTGGTTTAACTGCGGTTTACTTCTTAATTCTGATGAATCGGGCTTTCTTTGGACGCTTGTCTGCACAAGTAGTTAATTTACCACGAGTGTATTGGAGCGATCGCCTGCCATCTATAGTGTTAGCCTTACTGATTGTGATTTTCGGCATTCAACCTGCTTGGTTATCTCGTTGGACTGAACCAACAGTCACCGCCATGATAAGTGTAGATAAGGTAGTGGCAACAGTCTCTGTAGATAAGGCAAGCAAAAATAATTAAAGTAAAAAGGCAAAAGTAAAAGGTAAAAATCTTGTTACTTTTGCCTTTTTACTTTTGCCCTTTTACCTTTTATTTCCTCATTCCCAATTTTGGAGAACTGGCAATGGTGACTATTAAAAATAAACCTGTCTCACATCCTTTAGCTGAGTATGTAGCAAGATTACAAACAGGTAGTGCATTGCTACCTGATAGCCCAGAAAATGTTTTAGAAGTAGTTGGCATTCTCAAAAGCTATGGTGTGGTTTTAGATGCCTACTCAGACAATCTAATCTACATTGCTGATCATCAATTTTTAGTATTTTTTCCCTTTTTTAAATACTTTAACGACGAATTTTCTTTTGCAAAATTACTGCGTCACTGGTGGCATGATCGCATCAATTATGAATATGCAGAATATTGCATGAAAGCCATGATGTGGCATGGTGGCGGTGGCTTAGATGCTTACTTAGATACACCAGAATTTCAAGAACGAGCAAAAGCAGTTATCACCGCCAAATTTAAAAATAATCCCTTTATTTTAGGTCTAAACCAATTGTTCCCTGATTTTTTAATTGAACAGTTGCGTGTTTCGGCTTACTACAGTGGTTTAGGCCAATTCTGGCGAGTCATGGCTGATATTTTCTTGAGCTTATCAGACCGCTATGACAAAGGCGAAATTCAATCCATTCCTCAAGTTGTAGACCATATTAAAGCAGGCTTGGTAGCAGATGCCTTAAGACCAATTACATATTCGGTCAAAATTCAAGATAAAGTCTATGACATTATCCCAAAAAAGAATGGTTTAACGTTCTTAGCAGATACAGCAGTGCCTTATGTCGAGGCAGTTTTCTTCCGGGGAACTCCGTTTCATGGCACAGTTTCTTACAATGCCCAAGCTTATCAAATTCCCCCAGATCAAGCCCGATTCCAGTATGGTGCATTGTATGCTGATCCTTTACCCATTGGTGGTGCTGGTATTCCGCCTACCTTGCTTATGCAGGATATGCGGCATTATTTACCAGAATATTTGCACGCTGTTTATCGTCGCCGCCTTCGTGGTGAAGATGACTTGCGGGTACAAATCTGTATCAGTTTCCAAAAGTCGATGTTTTGCGTCACCACAGCCGCAATTTTAGGATTGATGCCTCATCCTGTGGATACCCAAGATCCATCTGAGCAAAATGCTAATCGAGTTTATTTAGAAAAGTGGATGGATAGGTTTACAACTTCACGCTTAAATGATGTGAACACTTAAGTTAAAAGTAAACTCATTTCATACTTCACACTTCATACTTCAACCAATACATCTAGTAGTCTCGATTTCCATTGCATCAGAAATAAAACAAACGCCGCCAAACTTATTTAAAGTTTGTCGGACATTTGACTCTACCAAAGGCAATTTTTCGGGGGAAAAAAAGGCAATGATATAAACGTTGTCTAGCATTGTCATGGCTAAATCGTTGGTGATTTTGCCTCTTGTTCCTTTACCTGCTACATCCTTGACTACTGAGTGTCCAGTTACGCCTGCCTTTTCTAAAGACTCTAAAATCTTACCGAGTTCGACATAATTGGCAAAGATTTCTATCCGTTTTACAGGCTGCATTATCTTATCTCCAAAACAGGTTTATGCCGTATAGATATAGGGGTATACCTACAATGATATTGAAAGGAAAGGTCACAGCTAAAGCAGTCGAAACATAGAGACTGGGATTAGCTTCTGGAACAGTTAAGCGCATGGCGGCTGGTACAGCAATGTAGGAAGCACTGGCGCATAGGACTGAGAACAATAGGCTATCTCCTTGTGACATTCCAATTGCTTTGGCAATTAATAAAGCTATGCCAGCGTTGAAAATTGGTACTAGTATCGCAAACAGAATCAAGAAAACCCCTGTTTTTTGCAAATCTTTTATTCTTCTGGCAGCTAACAGTCCCATATCTAATAAAAAGAATGTCAGTATGCCGTAAAACATATCTTGGGTAAAGGGTTTTAAAGTTTGCCAACCATGTTCTCCGGTGAGGACACCCATCAACAGGCTACCGACTAGCAAAAATACAGAACTATTTAAGAAGGCTTCTTGTAATACTTCTGACCAATTGAATTCACGATCGCTTTCGTTTACTGTAAAAACGTTAACTAATATTAAACCCACTACAATTGCTGGTGATTCCATCAGGGCAAGGGCTGCAACCATAAACCCATCAAAACTCATTCCCAGTTGGGTGAGGAAGGAACTTGCAGTGATAAAAGTAACAGCACTAATAGAACCATAAGTAGCTGCGATCGCAGCTGCATTGTAAGTATCTAGCTTGATTCGTAGAATAAAAAATGTGTAAACTGGAACAATACATGCCATTAACATTGCTGCTAAAAGGGTGAGAATAACTGCTTGATTAATCCCACTTTTGACCAGTTCCACCCCACCTTTAAACCCAATCGCAAATAGTAAATATAAAGACAATAATTTAGGTATAGGTGCAGGTATTTCTAAATCTGTTTTAACTAATACCGCTAAAATACCTAAAAAGAAAGCTAACACAGGTGGATTCAAGATGTTAGATACAATCAAGCTGACATCCATATTCCACCGCCCCTCCAAAAATTAGCTAAATACTCATCAATAAGTTTAGGGTAATATCGTACACATCTAAAATTCTTTTAATGATACTCAGCACTTTCCTTGATTAGCGGCGATCGCGTTGCAGTTGCCAAATGGCTTTATCTATGCACCAATCAATAGTGCGGTCTGGGTTTCTTCTACGTTCACAATCAATGAGTCGGTTGGCTGTAGCCACATCACCATGAACTAATTTGAGTAATTTTTGCCATTGCTGGGGATGAATGTTTCTATCGCCAGAAGGACGCGGAATTTGGTATATTCCTGTATTTTTGTGCTTATGTTTATTTATTGAGGTTTTTCTTTGGTGATAGTATCTGGAAGTTTTTTGATGGGTTTGTAGAACCAAGTAAGCTAACCGCAGAATAAACAACATTAGCATGAGCCAAAAAGACACAATTACAAGTTCCATCAAAGTTCCCAGGTAGATGCCTTATCCCACCATGCGAGTATTAGTTTGGTAAAAGCATCCGAAATTCCCGCATTTGTTTTTGAAGCTTTTTTTGTCAACATTTTGCAGAGAAGTTGTTTATTTCCTGTTCCCGCTTCCTAGCAGCTTACTGAAATAATAGTTTTTATTTATATGAGTAATTAATAATTATGAGGCTTTTACCTAAAGTATAAATAAACAAAACTTATTATTTTCCTCATAAATTTAGGGGTTAAAGGCAAAAAAGCAGATGTTTGTGTGATGGCTAATGCCTGACTCAGTTTATACACTTTTTGGACTCACACATATATAATGCAAGCAAGTACTTGCATGAATAATAATTTATTGTCAAAAACAAACCGAATCGTGCAAAGTTGATCAAAGCGGCAACTGAGGTATTTGCAAATGCAAATTTAACTAAAGCTACCATCTATGAATTTACTCATGTTACTGGGGTGAGTGAGGTAACTTTGTTTCGCCCTTTCCAGCGTTTAATCAAATAGGCGCTTGACAGGCAGAAACCTTGGCTGACAAAAATTCCTACACAAACAAGTATTAACAATTCTGTTTATTAGTATCTAACCCCAGCACTCCTATTTTCCAGCCAAGTTGCCAAAGTTTAAGTCTACTAATGAGAAAACGAAAATGTCCCAATCTGAGTTCCCTGATTCACAAGTTCCGGTTGAAACAGAAAAGCCTGTTGTTACCGACTTTAATCAGATTACACAAACAGATTCTTCACCAGAGGCAAAATCGATATCAATACTAAGTAAAAAGCGGCCTTGGCCTGTGATATTGGGCATTGTGCTGTTAATTGCAGGTTTTGGTGTGGGTTGGCGCTGGTGGCAAACTAGCCAAGCCAGTAATCCACCTGCGGCGGGAGCGGCGGCTGGTAAACCGATGGGAATTCCGGTGAAATTAGCCACGGTTGAGAATGCAACTATCCAGGAAAGTTCTGAATTTGTGGGAACTTTAGACGCACCACGTTCAGTCACACTCAAACCAGAAATTGACGGACGAATCACTCAGATTTTATTTCAAGAAGGCGATCGCATTTCCCAAGGGCAAGTAGTAATTCGCCTGCAAAGTGATGATGCCGAAGCACAACTACTCCAAGCCAAAGCTTCACTAGAACAAGCTCAGGCACGTTTAGCAGAACTCAAAGCAGGTACACGTACCGAAGAAATTGCCCAAGCCAGAGCGCAGTTAGCCCAAGCGCAAGCGCGTTTGCGAGATGCTCAAACAGGTGCTAGACCCGAAGAAATGGCTCAAGCCGAAGCCCAAATTGAGGCGGCTAAATCGGATTTAGCGCTGGCAAAATCACGCGCCGAACGCTACGCCAAGCTACAAAAAGAAGGCGCAATTTCCGAAGATCTCATGGAAGGATACCTGAGAGAAGAACGTAGCGCCGCAGCCGCCTTAGTGGTATCCCAAAAACGCCTAGAGCAACTCACTAAAGGTAGACGTTCAGATATTAATGAATTACAAGCAGCAGTTGAACAACAAAGACAAAACTTAAGGCAATTAGAAAACGGCCCCCGTCAAGAAGAAATCGCCCAAGCGCGATCGCAAGTTACGCAAGCAGCAGCTCAAGTCAAAGCCGCTCAAGTGCAATTGCAATATACTAATGTCCGCGCTCCTTTCACAGGTATTGTTGGGGATATTCCTGTCAGAGTCGGAGAATTTGTCAGCAAAGCAGACAACCTCACCACTCTCACCAGAAATGACTCCTTGGAATTGAACATATCTGTACCACTGACTCAAGCCAAACAATTACGTCTTGGCTTACCTGTGCAAATGCTGGATGCCCAAGGTCAATCCACCGCTACAGGTAAAATCAGTTTCATTTCCCCCAATGCCAATTCTAATTCTCAAACAGTTTTGGCTAAAGCCAGCTTTAGTAATGGCAGCAGGCAATTACTGAATCGCCAGTTAGTCCAAACTAAAATCATTTGGGATGAACGCCCCGGAATTTTAGTTCCAGTGACAGCTGTGTCGCGCTTAGGTGGAGAAACATTTGTGTTTGTGGCACAAGCACCAGAAAATCCTAAACCAGGAGCGCCATCCTTAGTCGCTCTGCAAAAACCAGTGAAGTTAGGAGCCATTGAAGGTAGTAATTACCAAGTACTGGAAGGACTGAAAGCCGGAGACAAAATCGTAGTTTCTGGCATTCTCAACCTCACCAACGGCGCACCCATAACTCCCACTCCCTAGAAAAGTCTGAATGATGAAGTCTGAAGTCTGAAATTTCACACTTTATACTTCACACTCCCCACTTCCTCAAAAAGCATGAAGAATGAAAAACAAAATTCCCCACTTCATACTTCATACTTCATACTTCACACTTCCTAATACCTATGTTTGTTGATTTCTTCATCAAGCGGCCAGTCTTTTCTACGGTCTGCGCGATTATTATCCTGCTGGTGGGATTAATTAGTATTCCCACACTACCTGTCGCTCGTTTTCCAGATATTAGTCCTACACAAATCAACGTTACAGCCAACTACAGTGGAGCCAGTGCCGAAGTTGTAGAAAGCGGCATCACTAATATCTTAGAAAGACAAATTAACGGAGTTGAAGGTCTGAGATATATGACCTCCAGCAGCAGCAACGATGGTACAAGCACTATTACAGTTACCTTCGATGCCACACGAGATAAAGATTTGGCTGCTGTTGATGTACAGAATCGTGTTTCCATTGCTGAAGCACAATTACCAGATGTAGTGCAGCGTACAGGAGTTAGGGTAACTAAGCAATCTAGCAATATTCTCTTAGGAATTGGTTTATATACCGAGAATAACGAGTATGACAACACATTCTTGAGTAACTATGCTGATTTGTACATAGCGGATGCGCTCAAAAGAGTCAAAGGCGTAGGTGATGTGCGAATTTTTGGTGAACGCCGCTATGCTATGCGCCTGTGGTTAGATCCAAATCGGTTAGCGACTCGCGGATTAACAACAGAAGATGTAACTACAGCATTGGCACAACAAAACTTACAAGTTGGTGCGGGAAGAATTGGACAAGAACCTGCCCCCAAAGGACAACAGTATCAAATTGATGTGCGTGCTGCCAGCCGACTCACAGAACCAGCAGAATTTGAAGAAATCGTCATTAAAACCGAAGATGATGGGACTTTAGTCAAACTCAAAGATGTTGGTCGAGCGGAATTAGGTGCAGAAAATTACAACACATTTCTAAGGTATCGGGGTAAGGATGCTGTAGGTTTGGGTATCAATCAGGTTCCTGGGAGTAATGCCTTAGATGTGGCTAAGGGAGTTAAAGCCGCAATGGCAGAACTGGCTCCGAGTTTTCCACCTGGAGTAAAATATGAAGTTGCTTTTGACACAACTATGTTTGTGGAAGAGTCTTTAGCAGAAGTTATTAAGACTCTATTTGAAGCAGTAGTGCTGGTTGTGATCGTCATTTTCTTGTTCTTGCAAGACTGGCGAACTACATTGATTCCCGCACTGACGATTCCCCTAGCGTTGGTGGGGACTTTTGCCTTCGTCAAAGCATTTAACTTTTCGATTAATAGTTTGACCTTGTTTGGTTTGACCTTAGCATCAGGGATGGTGGTAGATGATGCGATCGTTGTAGTTGAGCAAATCAGCCGTTTTATTCAAGATAAAGGTATAAATCCAAAACGCGCCGCCAGTGAATCAATGGCGGAATTATTTGGTGCTGTCATTGCTACTTCGCTGGTGTTGATGGCGGTGTTTGTTCCAGTGGCGTTTTTTCCGGGAACCACAGGTGCATTGTATCGGCAATTTGCACTGACGATCGCCTTTTCGATTGCCATTTCCACTTTTTTGGCACTGACTCTCACACCTTCATTATGTGCTTTAATGCTGCGGCAAGGTCAAAAGCCTGGGGGTTGGATTGGTTGGATTTTTGACCAGATTAACAGATTTTTAGAGTGGGTAACGCGGGGATATCAGCGATCGCTTGGGTTCCTCACACGCATTAAAAGCGTAATTATTGGATTATTTATCGTTGCCTTGGGAATGACAGCTTGGTTGTACACAAGTGTACCGACAGCCTTTCTCCCCGACGAAGACCAAGGTTATTTCATCACAATTATCCAAGGGCCACAAGGAGTTTCGCTACAATACACCAGCGATGTCATGGGTAAAGTCGAAAAAGAAATTCTGCAACTTCCCGAAGTGGTGGGAACTTTTGCAGTTGGCGGCTTTGGTTTCAGTGGTAGCACTGCCAACAGTGGGATTATCTTTACCACATTAAAACCTTGGGATGAGCGTGGAAGACCTGATCAGACAGTACAGGCACTCATTGGTAAATTGCAGGGTAAGTTCTTTGCCATTCCCGAAGCGAGAATATTTGCTGTGAATCCTCCGGCGATTCAAGGATTAGGTAACTTTGGTGGTTTTACCTTTCAACTCCAAGACCGCAGAGGTAGTGGAGGTTTAGAAAACCTAGTCCAAACAATGGGTCAATTACTAGGTCGTGCTAATCAAACACCAGGATTACAAGCTGTATTTACCACCTTTGCAGCTAACACACCCCAATTACTTGTAGAAGTAGACCGAAACAAAACCAATGCACTGCAAGTTAATGTAGACGATATCTTCTCCACCCTCCAAACTGCTTTAGGGTCACAATATGTCAACGACTTCAACCTCCAGCAGCGTAACTATCGGGTGTATGTCCAAGCCGATGAACAGTTTCGCTCTAACCCCAAAGATATCGGGCAACTATACGTCCGTTCCCGCAAAAATGAAATGATTCCTTTGAGTAACTTGGTGAAAATTACGCCCACCACAGGAGCGCAAACAATTAACCACTACAATCTCTTTCGCGCCATTGAAATCAATGGTGCAGCAGCACCTGGTTTTAGTTCTGGGGATGCTATCCAGAAAATGGAACAGGTAGCTCAACAAGTGTTACCTCCTGGTTATGGTTATGAATGGTCAGGAACAGCACTAGAAGAATTAGAATCTGGCGGTTTAGCACCAATTATTTTTGGTTTAGGACTGACTTTTGTATTCTTGGTATTAGCTGCTCAATATGAAAATTACATCGACCCTTTAATTATCATGCTGTCAGTGCCTTTAGCAATTTTTGGCGCACTGTTAGCACAATCAATGCGGGGTTTTCCTAACGATGTTTACTGTCAAATTGGTTTGGTAATGTTGATTGGTTTGGCAAGTAAAAATGCGATTTTGATTGTAGAATTTGCCAACCAATTGCGAGAACAAGGACTATCAATTACTAAAGCCGTAATTGAAGCTTCTAAAGAACGATTACGCCCAATTTTGATGACTGCTTTTTCTACTCTGTTGGGGATTTTTCCCTTAGCTGTGGCTACAGGTGCAGGTGCAGGCAGCCGTCAATCTTTGGGGACAGCAGTATTTGGTGGAATGTTAATTGCCACATTCTTGAGTTTGTTTGTTGTACCCGTTTTGTACATTGTGATTAAGTCTTTAACAGAACGGTTGCTCAAGCCACGCCAAGAAGAAACAATGTATTAAATAATTACATTCCCTTTGAACGCACTTATACTATCAGCCTCGGAATTAATTCCGAGGCTGAATGTGGGGTTAATGCAAGATATCAGAAGACAAAAATTGGCAAAACTTAGCTCATAAAATCTACTGTTTCTAAAGATTTTTTCTCTTCTGATGATTGTTTAAATGCGAAGCGTAATAAAGGTGGTGCTAAGAAAGTTGTCAAAATCACCATAATCACGATCGCAGCTTGCAATGGTTTATCAAGGGTACCACTAGCTGCACCGATTCCTGCAAAGACTAACCCAACTTCACCACGAGGAATCATCCCTACACCAACGGCTAACCGATTAATTCCCGCTTGACCAAAAACTGACCAACCTGTCACCACTTTCCCGATAATTGCTACCACAATTAAGAAAGCCGCAATAATTAATCCTTCTCGATTTCCAGGAACTACAGGGTTAAGTACACCTAAATCAACCTTCGCACCAACTGTCACAAAGAAAACTGGCACTAAAATATCAGCAATAGGTTTTACTTGCTCATCCAACTCTTTGCGTTTATCAGTTTCATCCAAAACTAAACCAGCTGCAAATGCACCTAATATCGCTTCTAAATGAATAGCATTGCCTAAAAATGCCATGAAGAAAGCAAAAATGAATGCTGGAATAATTAAGTTGCCTCGTGTTTGTAATTTATTTGCAATGGCAACAAAACTTTGATTGAAATATTTGCCCAGTAGAATGGAACCAATCAGAAATACAGTTGCGCTGACAATCAGATAAATGACATTGAAAACATCAACCTCACCAGTTTTGGCAAGACTTGCAACCACTGCCAACACAATGATTCCTAAAATGTCATCAATGACAGCTGCACCGACAATAATCTGTCCTTCACGAGATTTTAACTGCCCAATTTCTGACAAAACTTTAGAGGTAATTCCAATGCTAGTTGCTGTCAAAGCTGCACCTGCAAAAATTGCTGGAATTACCGGAGCATGAAATAACAAAATCAATCCTGTAGTGCCAGCAGCAAAAGGAACAGCAACCCCAACACAAGCTACAATTGTCGCTTGATAACCAACTTTCTGCAATTCTTTTAAGTCTGATTCCAAACCAATTTCAAACAACAGAATGATTACACCAAGTTCAGCCAGCACAGAAATAACTTCACTCTGGCTTTGAAATATTGATGTGACCGCTTCCGGAGTGAGGTTGTTAATAAATTGCAGAATAGTCATGATGATGGAGTCAGTAGCAACTGCACCGCTATCAGGAAACACCACCAAATGGAGAGCAGAAGCACCAACAACTACGCCACCAACTAATTCTCCTAATACAGGAGGTAAGTCCATCATCCGAGATAATTCTCCACCAATTTTACTAGCCAGATAAATGACTACTAAACTTAGTAATACTCCAGTCAGGACAATAGGAGCATATTCGGCTTCATTGGTTGTGGCTAATAAAGGAGGGAAATTGAACTGGGCAAATGAATTAACTATTGGTTCTGAAAACATCATGTTTTTGTGTGTGTTGCTGATCCATTCTAAAAGAATTCACAATTCGTAATTATTAATGCAATTACGAATTATGAATTAACAAATTAGGAATTACTAATAGGTACTAAGACCAGGAGTATTTGCAGTACTTGCATTAGAGCTAACTAAAGCAATGGCTTGTTGCAGCGCCTCTACACGATCTACAAACATATAATGTTGGGGAACAAATCTGCTAATGCCAAACTTCTCTAAACGTCGTTTAACTTTGCCAGTTGCACCGACAATTAACACCTGACGACCTTGTTCACTAGCATCTTTGATGGCGTTTTCAATGGCTAAAGAAGCCGTTACACCCAACATTGGGACATCGCTCAAATCCATAATCAACACATCAGAGTCAGCCATTGCGGAATGTTCACGAGCGATCGCCTTCGATACACCAAAAATCATCGGCCCACTCAGGTAGAATAACAGAACGCGTCCATTAGCCTGATCAAGCAATCTTTTCTCTTCATCGTTTAAAACAATTGCATCGTCAGTATCAGTAATTGTTTTCACTTCCTGAGCTTGTAATTCCGACAGGCGATCGATAGTTAAAATATTGGCAATGAAAACTCCCACGCCCACAGCGACAATCAAATCAACAAATACGGTTAAGAACAACACACCGTACATGATGAGTGTGCCTTTCAAAGATACCTTATGAGCGCGTTTCAAGAAGCTCCAGTCTAGAATGTCAATCCCTACCTTTAAGGCAATACCAGCCAACACAGCCATCGGGATAGTTTCGGTTAAACCAGCAGCCCACAAAACTACAACTAATAAAATTACCGCACGAGTTAAACCAGATAAAGCTGTACTAGCACCAGTTTGGATATTTACGACAGTTCCCATCGTGGCACCTGCACCAGGTAGCCCACCACACAAACCAGATACTAAGTTACCAATACCTTGACCTATCAATTCTTTATCAGATTTGTGTTCGGTACGAGTCAAACTATCAGCAATTACCGCTGTTAATAGAGTATCAATACAACCCAACATCCCCAACATTGCCCCATCAATAATCATTCTGGTGATTTCGGATGGAGTAAAAGTAGGTAATTGCAATGTTGGCAGTCCGACGGGAATTTCACCAATTCGTCTGATATCAGCATCACCGAAAATAGTCAGAGAAACTATAGTGCCGATAATTAATGCTACAAGTTGTGGAGGAGCAAAGCGCTTGAGTTTGCGTGGCATGAAGAAAATAATTGCCAGCGTCAGCAAGCCTAAAGCGGTTTCAGCAGGATTAATCTTGGTTAGTAACGCAGGCAGGTTTTGTACCATCCCCAGTACGCCACCTTTCGGGCTGGGCTGACCGACAAAAGGAGCAATCTGCAAAATAATCAGAATCACCCCAATCCCAGACATAAAGCCAGAAATCACACTGTAGGGCATGAGGGTAATATATTTACCCAACTTAAATATCCCAAAGAAAATTTGGAATATGCCTGCAAGCATGACTACGGTAAATGCCATTGCCAAACCGTTGTCGGGGTTAGTTGCAGTCATGGAACTGACAATTGCAGTCATAACTACAGTCATTGGCCCGGTTGGCTCAGAAATTAACGTTGGTGTACCACCAAATAAGGCTGCAAAAAAGCCGACACAAACGGCCCCATAAAGTCCAGCTACAGGCCCAGCACCAGAGGCAACACCGAATGCTAATGCTAACGGTAAAGAAACGATCGCAGCAGTTAAACCTCCAAATAAATCGCCTCGTAAGTTCCTAAAATGAATAGTATTAGTGAATGACATCTTGGGTTTTGGTTACAAAAATGCAAAATTTGGGTTGCTGAAAATGTCAGCTACTTGAGATAAATTTCATGTTTTATGAGCATGAAAAATCTGGCAAAGAAAATATTAATTCTTTGCAAAGCAGCAGACTTATAAAGCCTTTCTACATAGATATGCTTTGAGTAAGCGTTATCAATAGACAAGGCTGCGGTCAAAAACAGCTCAAAAAATTGATTAGAAAAACTTACGAAAATAGCAAGTTTTACTGATAAACATTGTTTATGCGGTTAAAAATAGCTTACAGCTTTATTGGTCAATGTTATTCATTGAAAAACTCTATTATTAAATAAATATTAAATTAACTGCATAGATAAACGACTATACCTACTGCATCACTTTGTTTTCAATAATTAATAAGATAGATAAAGTTTATATTAAGAATTATTTTGTATTTTGTCAGCTTAATTTATGAGAACTGACGCACAAAGGTGAGTGGTTGAGATTGAGTGTGAGGGTGTAAGGTTTTGAACATCTACACCCATACACCCTGGCCCAAACCCTTGATTTTTCATCTCACTGTGTAAATCCTGAATATATCTACTGCAACATCAATGCCAGATCGTTCAGATTGGCTGCATTTAACTTATCAATTGTCAAGACTGCTCCACTTAAGATTTTCATAGCCTTTCGTTAACATGTCGTCCATAAATTGAAAATCAAGAATCAATCATCTCAGTCAATTTACGGCATTGTGCTTACGGAGGACAAGTGAGCAACTATTTAAAATTCTATGGAATAAATCAAGCATTTCAATGGCTATGGCAAACTTTGAGACATAAGTTATTCCTACGCCTATCTGTTGTGGTGCTGGTGACTTTTCTCCTCAGTTTAACGGTGCATTCAATAGCTGCTCAACCAATATCAAGTACACCACGTCCTAAAGTGATTTTGATTTCCCTAGATGGCGCAACACCAGATTTTGTTGAAGAATATCTCAAAGAAGGTGTACTAAGTCGAAAACAGGGATTAGGACTGCTGAGGAAACAAGGAGTTTATGCAGAGCGGAACATCACTTGTAGCGCATCTCTAACTGCTGCTTGCCATGTAGCAATTGGTACAGGTTCAACTGCTGCTCGCAATGACATTAACGCTAATACATTCCACTTGGTTGCTAGTCCTTTTACTTCTAATATCAGTGGTTTTGGCGCTCCTATTGGTGGTTATTCGACTATTGGCCTGGCTGCAAGTGTGCAACCGACTGCTGAACCAGTGTGGATTGGACTTCAGCGAAATAGTAAGAAAGTGGTAGCGGCCACCTTCCCCGGCGCAGATGGAGTTGATGTCCGAGTACCTGGTTTAGCAAATAGCCCAATTATTGATCCTGCAAATAGAAGAACTGTATCTTACACAGTTCCTTTTGGAGCTTTTGCTGGGGTAGGTGCAAGCGGTTTTAGTTTAACCGCAGCCAACTTTAGTCCGGCTTCTAACCAAATTGTTAGTCAAATCAACAGTGCAGGCAGAGTGTCTTACAGCCCTGTTCAACAGGCTGCTTTAGACGATCGCTTTACTGTTGGTGGTGTTAGTTATGATATCCAAGTTGCAGCATTAGATACAACCAATGATCGCCGGATCAACTACGACACTTTAGTCTTTTTTGATGCTCAGATTGGCATTCCAACCGGGCCTTTTAGTTTACCAGCAACTGGCCCTGCTTATGTCAGAGCAAGCGATCGCCGCTCTAGCTTATTTTACCTGGAAGGTAGTTCTAATCAAGCAGGCACAGCATTTTACGTCAGCAATCTTGCTCCAGACCTCAGTACCGTAAGAATTGCCCGTTATTCTGCCAATGCAATTCCGCGAAACCCAGCAGTACAAACTAGCATTGATGATATCCTCACCAACGTTGGCTTTTGGTCTCCCCAGGCTGATTTTCGGATTCCAGAACGCCTCAGCCCCGGATTTACAACTTTCCCCGACAGTGAACTAGAAGCTATTTACGAAGACCAAGTTCAACTATTTGTAGACTATCAAACTCGACTGGCATTGAGAGCGATCGACCAAAATCCCGATGCCGATTTAGTCATGGTTTATATTGAACAACCAGATGGCTCAGAACACCAGTTTCTTTTAACTGACCGCCGTCAACCTAGTGACCCAACAAATCCCTCCTCAATTGGCCCAGGACAAGATAGAGCCAAAGTTGCTCGATACAGAACCTACGTACAAAATGGTTATCAGGCTGCTAATAATGCTGTACAGCGCATTATTAACGCAGTGGGTACAAATCGCCAAGGTAGACCCAATAGTAACATCCTAGTTGTTTCAGATCACGGCTTTTCACCCTTCCACACAGCAGTTAACCTGAATAACTACTTAATTAGTAGAGGTTTTGACTTAACGAAAGTCCGCGCTGTAACATCAGGGCCAGCCGCCAATATCTATATCAATCTTCAAGGACGTGAACCCAACGGCGTTGTTAGTCGTGCTGAATATATGACTCTACAACGGCAAATCATCATTGCTTTGCGGGAATTGGTAGACACAAATCCCATATATGTTCGGGGAAGACGACAAAGTATTTTTGAGCGGATATACCCTCGTCCATTACCAGCCGATTTAAATGATCCAAAATTTGGCTTGGGTACAAGCGAATTTGTTGGTCAGGATACTGGTGATGTCTTTGCCATCATGCGTGAGGGATATAACTTTGACGGTACACAAAATCCCGTTGTGACTCGTTTAGGAGATACCGATAACTCCGTTTTTTCTGTGCCTAATTTTTATGGGGCGCATGGCTACGATCCCAACATCCCTAATCTCAGTGCCATTTTTTATGCCGCAGGCCCTGACATCAAGCGTCGTGGTAATATTGGTACAATTCGCAATATCGATATAGCCCCAACTATCAACCGCTTATTAGGTGTTCCTTCTGCACGAACAGTTCAAGGACAAGCTCTCAACATCATAAATTAACCTACTTAAACACTGAGATACTGTTGAGTGTCAACAGTATCTCATGAGTGCTTCAAGGTAGCAGTATTTTGGCAAATTTGGAATGCGGACTGGGAACACTAACTCCAGGTAAGTAGGAGATAGAGGCGATGGTCAGCATATTTGAGGTTCAACTCCCTGGTTATAGTATCAACGACAAAATTTACTCAGGTACGCGGACGCTAGTTTACCGAGGAATCCGGGAGCAAGACCAAAAACCTGTAGTGATTAAGCTGATGCGTTTAGAATACCCTAGCTTTCACGAACTTCTACAATTTCGGAACCAGTATGTTATTGCCAAAAATCTCGACCTACCTGGCGTAATTCAACCCTACAGCCTAGAAACCTACCATAACGGTTACGCTTTAGTTATGGAAGATTTTGGGGGGATATCCCTAAAAGAATGGGGAATACAGCAGAGAAATACCCAATCCATTACAAATTTCTTGCAGGTAGCAATCCTTATTGCAGATATCTTGAGCCAACTACACAGCAATGTCTGCGGCGGACTACGCGTTATTCATAAAGATATTAAACCCGCGAATATTTTAATTAATCCAGAGACAAAACAAGTAAAATTAATCGATTTTAGTATTGCCTCTCTTTTACCGCGAGAAGTTCAAGAAATTCAAAGTTTTAATGTTTTAGAAGGAACTCTTGCTTATTTATCTCCTGAACAAACTGGACGCATGAATCGGGGGGTTGACTATCGCGCAGATTTTTACTCGCTAGGTGTGACTTTTTACGAAATATTGACTGGACAATTACCATTTCAATCAGATGATCCAATGGAATTAGTTCATGCACACCTGGCAAAAAAACTCACACCACCTCATCATCTCAATCCTCATATACCCTTGGTAATTTCGCAAATTATTACCAAACTAATGGCGAAAAATGCAGAAGAACGTTATCAAAGTGCTTTGGGCTTAAAATATGATTTAGAAACTTGTTTGCACAGCTTAAAAAAAATAGGAGAAATCCCAGTTTTTGACATTGCAAAAAGAGATGTACAAGACCATTTTATGGTTCCAGAAAAGCTTTATGGTCGAGAGCAAGAAGTGCAAACTCTAATAGATGCTTTTGAGCGGGTTGCTAATGGGGCATCAGAATTAATGCTAGTAGCAGGATTTTCAGGGATTGGCAAAACCGCAGTTGTGAATGAAGTGCATAAACCAATAGTTAAACAACGTGGTTACTTTATCAAAGGAAAATTTGACCAATTCAATCGCAATATTCCCTTCTCGGCATTTGTGCAAGCTTTTCGCAATTTGATGGGGCAATTGTTAACAGAAACAGATGCAGTCATTCAACAATGGAAAACTAAAATAATCGAAGCATTAGGAGAAAATGCACAGGTAATTATTGAAGTTATTCCTGAATTAGAGTTAATTATTGCTCAGCAACCACCAGTACCAGATTTATCGGGTAGTGCGGCGCAAAATCGCTTTAATTTATTACTACAAAAGTTCATTCAAGTATTTAGTACTAAAGAACACCCACTCGTAATATTTTTAGATGATTTGCAATGGGCTGATTCGGCTTCATTGAAACTCATGGAGTTACTAATCAGTAATGGCAACAATAGTCATTTACTATTAATTGTAGCTTATAGAGATAATGAAGTAACAGCAACCCATCCCTTGATGTTAACTCTAGAGAAAGTTGCTCAAACAACAGCAAATATTAATACCATTACATTACAAAATCTCAGTTATTTACAACTAAATAAGTTAGTGGCTGATACATTGAGTTGCGTTGAAGAGTTGGCATGTTCTCTTTCACAATTAATCTATCAGAAAACCCAAGGGAACCCATTTTTTGCTACACAGTTTTTGAAATCGTTATACCAAGATGGGTTAATTGAGTTTAATTTTTCCGAGGAATGTTGGCAATGTGACATTACCCAAATTAATCAGCAAGCCCTGACTGATGATGTAGTTGAATTTATGGCATTTCAATTGCGCAAGCTGCCGCAATCAACTCAACAAGTTCTCAAACTGGCAGCTTGTATAGGTAATCAATTTGACTTAAAAATCTTGGCAATAGTTTTTGAGCAATCAGAGATAGAAACGGCTGCTTATTTGTGGAATGCTTTGCAAGAAGGATTAATTTTACCTCGAAATGATATTTATAAGTTTTATATTGGTGAGGTAAATCAAGCAGTTAGCCACGAAAATTCTGAGATTGTTGCTTATAAATTCTTGCATGACCGTGTTCAACAAGCTGCCTATTCTTTGATTCCTGAATCTCAAAAAAAATATACGCATTTAAAAATTGGTCAACTACTTTTACAAAACACATCTTCTGAAGCATTGGAAAGCTGTATTTTTGAGATTGTTGGGCAGTTAAATCAAGGAATTGATATTATCACGCAACAATCAGAAAAATACAATTTAGCGCAATTGAATTTGTTGGCTGGGAGAAAAGCTAAAGCTTCTACAGCCTATAAAGCAGCCGTTAAATACTTGACATCAGGTATAGAATTGCTGCCAGAAAGTAGTTGGGATACTCACTACACACTTACATTTGGTTTATATCGAGAGCTTGCCGAGTGTGAATATTTAACTGGCAATTTAAATCAAGCTGAAAAACTGTTTGATTTAGCTTTAGATTATGCTCAGGATAAATTTGCTCAAGCAGATATTTATGCTATTCAGATGTATCTGAAAATGACTCAAGGTGAAAATATCCAAGCTGCTTGTGAAGCTGGATTACAAGGGTTGAGTATTATGGGGATGCAACTACCACTTGCCGTTGAAGAACAACAAGCGGCAATCAAAAGAGAATTAGAAGAGTTAAATACTAAACTGGCAACGGTTCATCCAGCAGATTTATTCAATCTACCTGAGATGACAGACCCTGTTAATAAGTTGTGTATGAGTCTTTTAGCTGACCTTTGGGCAGCTACTTATATGGCAGGACTTCAACACCTTGCTGTGCTGAGTCCTTTACTCATGATTAATTTATCTTTGCAATATGGCAATGCTCAAGCTTCTGGTTTTGCTTACTGTCTTTATGGCATGAATTTAGCAAATCAAGGAAATTATCAAACAGCTTATGAGTTCGGCACATTAGCACTAAAACTCGATCGCCATTTTAACAGCACCAAGTTTATATATAAGACTAACAATATCTTTGCCCACACGATTAATCCTTACAATCGGCATTTGAAAACGAATTTAGTAGTGTCGCAGCAATCGTTCCAAGTCAGTCGCGAAGCCGGAGATGTAGTATTTGGTGTCTGGGCGGTTTCGTTTTTGATTTGGGCAATGTTAGTCAAAGGCGATCGCCTTGCTGATGTGTATGCAGAAACGGAAAAATACCTCAGTTATGTACAGCAAGTAAATGATGTAAATATGCTGTATGCCTTTACATTACAGCGACAGTTCCTCCTGCACTTGCAAGACTCAGCGCAAAAAACAGATTTATTGGGCGATCGCCACAACCAAGAAGTACCATACATCGATGTTTGGCGACAAAAGCAGAATTTTGAACACGGAATTAATTGGTACTGTTTTCTCAAACTCCAACTTGCTTACATTTATGGACATTATGCAGACGGCGTTGCAGCCGCCACAGAAGCCCAGAAAACCTTACCTGCTAACGCTGGGTTTTTCCCAATTATTCAGTACCATTTCTATTATCCCTTGTGTTTAGCAGCACTTTATCCCACTGCCACACCAGAAGAACAACAACAGTATTGGATTCTGCTGCAACAACATCAGCAAATTAACAAACAATGGGCAGATAATTGCCCAGAAAACTTTCAACATCGATATTTGTTGCTATCAGCAGAAATGCTAAAAATTTCTGGTAAGGGTATCGAAGCAATAGATTTATATGATCGCGCCATTGCTTTTGCCAAAGCTAACGAATATCTTCACGAAGAAGCGATCGCTAATGAACTTGCGGCCAAGTTTTACCTAGAATGGAGTAAGGAGAAAGTGGCCGCAGGCTATATGCAGGAAGCTTACTACTGCTATGCCCGATGGGGAGCATTAACTAAAATTAATGATTTAGAAAAAAGTTATCCCCAACTGTTGCAACCAATTCTGCAACAGCGACAACTCAGCCTGAACCCTCTGGAAACGATTGCCAATGTTGGTTTTACGCGGAGTGGTTCATCCAGTGGCACTTCTAGCAGTAGCAGTAACAGTATTTCTGATGCTCTTGATTTTACTTGTATCCTCAAGGCGGCTCAAGCTATCTCCAGTTCTATCGAATTAGAGCAACTGATTGTTACTCTCACCCGCATTATTTTAGAAAACTCTGGAGCCAAAAAAACTGTACTGATTCTGCCGCAAGAAGATACTTGGCAAGTACGAGTAATTACTTATATCAATCACGAAGCTAATTCTGGGTGTGAAATCAAAACTATCTTGGACACACAACTAGTAGACACTTGTGCTGAAATACCCAGACAACTGATTTATTACGTCAAAAATACTCAAGAAACAGTAGTCATTGATAACCTGCAAACTGAGATTTCTGGCTTGATTGGGGAATATATGCACTTTGTCCAACCCAAGAGTGCATTATGTATGCCAATTCTTAATCAAGGACATTTGGCGGGTATTCTTTATCTCGAAAATAAACTGACTCAAGGGGTATTTACTAGCGATCGCTTAGTTATTTTAAATTTACTTTGTACCCAAGCGGCAATTTCTCTAGAAAATGCGCGACTCCACGCCCTGGAACAAGAGAAATCTTATCATCTAGAGCAATCTCAAAAAAAATTGCAACTGATCATTCAAAAAACATCTGTAGTTGTAGTAGAGTGGAATACTTCTTTTGAATTTCAGGCTTGGAATCCAGCAGCAGAAAAAGTGTTTGGCTATCGAGAAGAGGAAATTATAGGTAGACATTTCCGTTGCATTATTCCCGAAGAGTATCATATCTATGTGGATGATGTGGCTGCCCAACTTTTAGCTGAAAGCGGAGGCTCTCATGCAATTAATGAAAACTTGACTAAGGATGGCAGACGGATTATTTGTGAGTGGTTTAATGCTCCGATGTTTAACTCGAATGGTGAGGTTTGTGGCGGAGTTTCGATGGCTTTAGATATTACTGAACGCAAACAAGCAGAAACCGCTTTACAACAAAAATCTCAGGAATTAGAACAAGCACTACAAAACTTACAACAAGCACAGTTAAAAATTGTCCAAAGCGAAAAAATGTCTGCTTTGGGTAATCTGATTGCAGGTGTCGCTCACGAAATTAATAACCCTGTTGGCTTTATTAACGGCAATATTCAACCAGCATACGAAGGTGTTCAAGATTTATTTTATTTGCTTGACCTTTATCAAGCAAAATTTCCCAATCCAGGCGAAGATATTGAACTGGAAATGGAGAATATTGATTTAGAATATCTCCGAGAAGATTTACCAAAATTAATTGCTTCCATGAAACAAGGAGTGCAACGCATTCACGAAATTAGTAATAGCTTGCGGACATTCTCTCGCGCTGATTCGGAAAATAAAGTTCCTTTTAACATTCACGATGGCTTAGATAGCACTATCTTAATTCTCAAACACCGTCTCAAAGCAAATGAAAACCATCCAGCAATTGAAATTATTAAAAATTACGCTGATTTACCACAAATTGAGTGTTTCCCTGGACAGTTAAATCAGGTGTTTATGAATTTACTCGCCAACGCCATTGACGCATTAGAAGATTCTAATATTGGACGTAGCTTTGTAGATATTCAAGCTAAGCCAAATCTCATCACCATTACTACTAAGCTAAGTGATGCTAACAAGCAAGTGAATATTAGTATCAAAGATAATGGTGTAGGAATAACTCCCGAAGTCAAAGATAAAGTTTTTGACCATCTTTATACTACGAAAATGGTGGGTAAAGGTACAGGTTTAGGATTAGCGATCGCCCGTCAAATTATTGTCGAAAAACACGATGGAAATCTCGAAGTTAATTCTGCACCAAACCAAGGCGCAGAGTTTGTAATTACACTTCCAATGTGAACACAAATAGATACAGCAGAATTATTGTATGATGAAACTTTTTTTCGTCGCTTTGTTGCCACCGCCAGACATTCAGGCTTATGCTAACCAAATCAAACAATTCTTTGCTGAAAACTACAACAGTCGCCGCGCCCAAAAATCGCCGCCACACATTACACTGCAACCACCTTTTAGATGGGTAGATGATAATTTGCCATCTTTAGAAATATCTTTGCGGGAGTTTGCTAACCACCAGCAGCCACTACTAGTGACACTCGATGGTTTTAATGCTTTTGCTCCCCGCGTTATCTATATTGATGTGGTGAGAAGTCAAGAACTGTTAACTTTACAAGCAGATTTAATGACGCACATGGAAACCAACTTAGGAATTGTGGATAAAGTTGGTAAAAAGCGTTTGTTTGCGCCGCATATGACAGTGGCATTTCGAGATTTAACAAAGCAGAATTTTAAAGCTGCTTGGCCGGAATTTGCCAATCGTCAGCTGCATTTTGAATTTACCACCGACAAGTTAACGCTATTGCTTCATGATGGTAAGCAATGGAATATTAAATCGGAGTTTATGTTTTTGAGGAGTGATTCATGACTTCTCAACGGCTTGATGAATATAGCAGTCCGTGTGAGAGTTATAGCGAAGTGCTGAGTGCTGAGTGCTGAGTAGGAACTCAGTATTACCAGAGGTTTCAGCGATCAATATAGTCCTAACCTATGCTTCGACTGCTATACAAATAAATCTACTCCTTACTTCCTACTCCTTATCTAATTGAACTCCATAGTTTCCACAAAGGACAAAATATTATCCTTGATGTACTCAGCTTCTTCGGCGATCGCATTTGGTTTTTCGCCATTGAAAAAGCTGCGTTGATTGCTAACTATATATAAAAACTCACCATTAATAAAGGCAAGTAGTCCTCGGTACGCATCCAATCGGGTGGCAGTGCCGTTATTTTCTTGTTGAGACATTGTTGAACCTTTTGGCATATCAACTAACGCGTAGTATGCTCCTGCAAAGGTATCTTCTAAATACTCGCTAAACTTCACTTGCGCATCTGCAACATTAGTAAAAATTGCTTGTGGTACATACTTTTCTACTAATATTTGCTGTAAATATTCTTCTTGTCCTTGAGATTCTAATTCTTCCAACTGTTCTGGCGGGATGGGATAATAATCAATCCGTAGCAAAGTCCCAAAGTCATCAGAAAAACCGACTACTCCTTCTTGTGTTTGAATTCTACCGCCTTGTTCTGGGTCAACGGGAATGGGGACTGTAAAATTTCCTAGGGGTGATTCATAGACATCTTCGGTGTATTCTTCGACAACAGTAATTGTGTCTTCTTCATCGAAGTATTCTTGATTTTCTGCTGCTTGAAAGGCAGCAATTATTTCTTTTTTGATTTCTTCGGCTTCTTCATCTTCCAGTTCTAAGGCTTCTTGTAACTGTTTGAGGAAAGGTTCTTTATTTTTGGGAATAATCAATTCTTCTTCATCTAAAAGTGCGACTACCCCAGCTGCAAAACCATCTAATACGACATCTTCGGTAAGAGATTCATTAGCAGTGTTAAACAACGGACTCAGCCCTTCTGATTCTGCTATACCAATGAGTTTATCGACGATTTCGACAATTTCATCTTCTGAGTATTCTTCAAAAACTTCAAATTGCCACAATATTCCTGCTAAACCTTCAGGATCTACTTCCTCAACGGAAGAATCTGCGATCGCAGTCACCACAGCAATTGCTGCTACAGCTTCCTCAGGATTCAGAGATTCTGCTAATGTCTTTTGTGAGTTAAAAACCTTGTCATAATTAGCCATAATTGTTACACCTTTTGATTGTTACTAGTTTTGTTAAAGGTGGCGATCGCCTAAAATTTCAATTCAATTTCTTCATGTTGAAATTTATTTGTATTCAATACACTTAACTTTCTTCATCCTCCATATGAGACATCCATACAGTAATTTGCTCTTTTCTCTCAAAACTTAGTTTCAAACAGAAATCAGCAAAAATTTGGCGCAAATGTAGAACAGTTCCCTATCAATTATCTTAATTCGTCTTGAGAATACTTGTTTTCCTGAAAATTCCTGGGTTTTAATAGATGAATTTAATAATTCATCTACTGCTAATGATTACCATAAAAAGGCAATTTAGATTTTTTTTTAACAGTTCTATAAATTCTCTCATAATCCTTAAAAAGCCTGTAGAGCAATCAGCATTTGCCGTCCTGATATCGGATGCGGCATCTAGGTTTTATTCCAGAAGTTAAATATTAATAAATACTTAATTTTTTGGCTGCTTTGTATCAACGAATCTTGACAATGTTTTCAATATATATTCTGAAAAATCTCCATAGCCGAACTGCTACAAGCAGAAGTTTTTATCCTCTAGCAAGAGGACTATATCTAACGATAGAAATATAAACTAGCTCTCGATAGATTTTCTTTACCAAGAGCAGGATGGCATAATACCGAAGTGAAAAGAAACACATAGTTAATATTTAGAAATTTTAAAATTTATGGTGCAAACACCTCCGTCTCAATTCTCACCAGAGCAATACAAGGTAGATTCGGCAACGGCAGAAGTAGAAGCTCTTATTCAAACACCACCATCAGATACAGAGATTGACCTAGAATTTCTCTACACCAGAGATATTGAATTTCGCCAAGAAACAATTTACTTTATCGTTGTTGATCGCTTTTATGACGGCGACCCCGAAAATAGTCAAGGTAGTAACTCAGAACTCTACGATCCCACCGGACAAGACTGGGGTAAATACTGGGGTGGCGATTTACAAGGTGTAATCGACAAATTAGACTATCTCAAAAATATGGGAGTTACCGCTATTTGGTTAACTCCCCTGTTTGAGCAAGTAGAAGAATTATTTGTTGGTAATGCAGCCATACATGGTTATTGGACAAAAGACTTTAAACGCATCAATCCCCGCTTTATTGCTAAAGACGAAAACCCTTCTTTAAATGAAACTCAAGAAGCAAAAAATACGACATTTGACCGCTTAATTGCAGAGTTGCACAAGCGGAATATGAAACTGGTACTGGATATTGTTTGTAACCACAGCACCCCTGATACTAGCGGTAGTAAAGGTGAATTGTATGATGATGGCGTAAAAATTGCTGACTTTAATAACGATGTCAATCACTGGTATCACCATTATGGTGAAGTGCAAGACTGGGAAGATGATTGGCAAGTGCAAAACTGTGAATTAGCAGGTTTAGCAACCTTTAATGAAAATAACAGTGAATATCGGGAGTACATCAAAGGTGCTATTAAACAATGGCTAGACCGAGGTGTAGATGCACTGCGGGTAGACACTGTAAAGCATATGCCTATCTGGTTTTGGCAAGAATTCACAGGCGATATGTATAACCATAGACCAGATGTATTCATTTTTGGCGAATGGATTTACAGCCATCCTGGTGACGATCGCTCTGTGGAATTTGCCAACAATTCTGGCATGACTATACTAGACTTTGGGTTGTGCGTGGCAATTCGCGCTGCACTAGCCCAAGGTTCAGAAAATGGATTTCACACCATTCAATACATTTTTGATGAAGACTATCGCTACAACGGTGCGACTGAGTTAATCACCTTCATCGATAACCACGATATGCCGCGCTTTCAATCGCTGAATCCTGATCCGGCGATGTTGAAAGTTGCGATCGCTTTGATTATGACATCTCGTGGTATTCCCTGTATTTATTACGGTACAGAACAGTATCTTCATAACGACACCGATGGCGGTAATGACCCATACAACCGCCCCATGATGGAAAAATGGGACAACGATACAGAAATTTATCGTTACATTCGGTTATTGTCTGGCTTACGACGGCTGAACCCGGCTGTGTCAATGGGTAGTCATTGGCAAAAATATCTCACCCCCGATGTTTACTGCTACGTGCGCCGTTATCGTGATTCTCTGTGCTTTGTTGCCCTCAACCGAGGTGGGGAAGTAACATTGCCAGAAATTGAGACAGAACTACCCGATGGCGAACATACTTGTGTTCTCACACGAAATAAATATGAAGTCAAAGATGGCAAAATTGTCAACCTGCAACTAGAAGAACGGGGAGTAATTGTTATCAGCCACGTTGGCGAAAGAATTAAAGGTCAGACTATTATTCGGGTGCAACTCAATGGCGTACAAACTCAACCAGGTGAAACAATTGTCGTCACAGGAGACTGCCCAGAGTTAGGTAATTGGGATATTAGTAAAGCTTATCCTTTGGAATACATCAATACTAATACTTGGTTTGCCGAGATTCCCTTTAACGAAAGTGCTGGCAAGTTGATTAGTTATAAATATGCCATGTGGCGTGAAGGGCGATCGCCATTACGCGAAAATACTACACCTCGCCGTTGGGTAGTAGCCAAAGAAGGCACAGTCAAATGGCGTGACACTTGGGCCACAGGAAGAGAGTCTTAGAAGAAGCAGAGGAGCAGGGGGCAGGGTGCAAGGGGAGAAATTTATCCTTTCCTTGTCCTGCTAATTTCCTTGGCGAAAAAGACCTACTTCTCACTACTGATTTGGGCAGGAAACAGGTAGCGTTATACATTAATAATGTATCTCTCACACCTGACCAACTCAGGCTTGGTCTTTCACCGCGAAGGGTTTGGAAATGTTTGCTTCCTCAGAGACTCCTATAATTGCAGCAATTGTATTAGTAGCTTTCGGAATTTTGGGTTGGGGCTTTTATCGCGCCAGACCTTTTGGGAAACTGGGAATCTTAGCCTGGTTGCAGTCAGTGGTGTTAATGGCTCCCTGGCTGTTATTCTTTGGTTTGTTTGCTGCCGGCATTTACCTTAACATAGTTGGTATATTATTGCTGGTAGTAGCTTCTGCTGGTTTGTACATCTACCTTGGCAGACAACTGCGGGCGGCTGGGCAAGATGCCATTCTCAAGCAACGAGCAACAGAACGACTTGCAGCTAATTCTACTGCGGAGGAGAATGCTGCACAACCACGAGTCATTGCCGAACTGAAAATTGAAGTAGTATCAATTCCCGAAGCCGACTTAAATGTTATTAAAGGCATTTTTGGCATTGATACATTTTTCGCCACAGAAACGATCGCCTACCAAGAAGGCGCTATCTTTAAAGGTAATCTCCGCGGCGAACCTCAAGAAGTTCATAACCGCCTCAGTGCTACTTTGCGAGAACGTCTTGGTGAGCAATATCGCTTATTCTTGGTAGAAAATACAGACGGTAAACCTGTAGTAATAGTACTTCCAAGCCGCAACGATCCCCGTCCCACAACAGCAGCGCAAAAAGCCTTTGCCGGTATTTTGTTCATCGCTACTCTTGCTACCTGTTTAGAAACTGCGGGATTATTGCTGAATTTTGATTTATTTGCCAACGCAGCACGGTTAACAGAAGCTTTACCCATAGGTCTGGGCATATTGGCAATTTTAATAGCACACGAAATTGGTCATTGGATACTTGCCCGTCGTTATCAAGTCCGTCTTAGCTGGCCTTTCTTTTTACCTGCTGTACAAATCGGTTCCTTTGGTTCAATTACACGTTTTGAGTCTCTTTTACCCAACCGTACTGCATTATTTGATATTAGTTTGGCAGGGCCAGCAGCTGGCGGTCTTGTGTCTTTGATGATGTTGATTGTGGGATTATTACTTTCTCACCCAGGTAGTTTATTCCAATTGCCTAATCAATTCTTCCAAGGCTCGATTTTGGTGGGTAGCTTGGCACGGGTTGTCCTCGGTTCAGCATTACAATCACCTTTAGTTAACGTCCATCCTTTAGTTATTATTGGTTGGTTGGGGTTGGTAATCACCGCCTTAAACTTAATGCCAGCCGGTTCTCTAGATGGTGGACGCATTGTCCAAGCTATTTATGGTCGTAAAACTGCGGGAAGGGCAACAATAGCAACTTTAATTTTGCTGGCGTTAGTTTCTCTCGGTAATACTTTGGCAATGTACTGGGCAATTGTGATTCTGTTTTTACAACGAGATTTAGAACGCCCCAGCTTAAATGAAATCAGCGAACCCGATGATGCTAGAGCTGCTTTAGGTCTTTTGGCTTTGTTCTTAATGATTGCCACTCTTTTACCCTTGACTCCCGGCTTGGCTGGGCGTTTGGGCATTGGGTGATAAGTATGAAGTCTGAAGTCTGAAGAATCTTCAAAAAATTGTAGTGGCGTAACTCAACTAAATGAAATAGTCTACGTCACTACTACCAAAAAAGCTCCGCGTAATTTTGCGTTTACCTCTTCATTCCTCCGCGTTTAAAAACACTTAGCAACCTAAGAAATGTTCTAAAACCTCTCAATTCAAAAACTAAAATTAACACAATAATTATTTTATTTCTGAAAATATTCTCTAAAGTTATTATGATTTGATGTTGGGTTACGGCGTAAATGTAGATTTACCATTTTGCTTTCAATATTTTTCATACACCTTCACCCAACCTACTAATAGTATGAGCTTTCTGAACAGATGACTTAATAATCACTGTCAGCTACACAAATACCTTTACATTTAATACCGTTCGTAGCAGTGCGCTGACAATGAGGACAGAGAATTTTTTCGTCTTCTGTTTCTTGATTTATCTCTATACTATTGCTTACTTGTAATTTATCGTTTTCGATCTGAAGTTTTGTATTCATAAGAATTGAGAATATTTTGCAATTTACAGTAATGCTGACAATATCTCAATTTTATCTTACTAGAACTTACACAAAAACTATCTCAAAATTTCATTCTTCTATGTCTTGCACGTCCTACCGGATACTCCTTTTTAAGAACTCGTAAGAGTAGCAGCTAATGAGTCTATGGAGAGTTATCCTGTTGGCTGCATTGACATCAACTTATTCAAAGCGGGAATTAGAAGGCGTGTCAAGTAAATCATTAGATTTAGAGAGAATGAATAAACTACCATCACCTCCACGTCCAATTCTTAAACTTTCATCTAAATAAGTAATGTCAAGGGTGGCAATTCTGCCAGCAGGATTTTTAGCAGGAATAACCTTAAATGGGTTGAGTTGGGGTGTATTAATGCCGACAATCTTTTTAATTGATAGGTAGCGTTTGTCAAAATAGACATTGATGCGTTTGTTTGGGACAGGTGATAAATCTGCTGTTGCAGGTTCAAAGTTAGCTGTTACTCTCACATATCCCGATAGTAGCCCAAGAGAATGTTTGACTTTAGCTAAGTTAAAAAATCGTTTATTGGTAACATCAATTACTTGGTAGACTTTACCTAGCTTTAAACCCAATGGCAGGGAAGTTAAAGAAAGGATTTCTCTGGCTGTTGAGTATTGCAGTTGCCAAGCTCCTTCTAGTAGAGAAGTGGCATATAAAAGAGGGTTAGGATTCGGATTGAAGCTTTCAAGTTCCGCCGTTAATTGTTCAATTTCTGCGGCGGTATTTTTATCTAGCTGCAAATTGGTAACAGGAGAGCCATCGCTTTTGGTTTGGAGATGATCAAGCAAGGCTTGTAATTTTTCCTTTAATAAAATTCGGTTATTCAAGGGTTATCTTCCTTCACATAGCCTATATTTTTTATTAAGTCCTATATTGCTGCTTTCTGTAAATTAAATTTTTTAAAAGGTTGGCGGAATAAGAGCGATCGCAAGAATGTATGGGTGTATAGGTATAGGTGTACAAGTCTTCAAAACCCTTACACCCTATACCCCTTCGGCGCTGGCTGCTCTTGACAACCTGAGCTACCTTATCTACGGTTTCCAGCCTGCAAGTAAATTTGGGTAATTTACTGGGGTGGGGAACATCTTCTGTAAGCCGGCTTGACGCACTGAAGATGCTTCTTGGCTCAAGTTCCACAGCGTTTCATAGAAAAAGAAAGAGACACCAGCAAAGTTGCGATCGCGTACTTTCTGCACCTGGGTTTGAATTTGGGCGATGGGTACGTTTTTATTTTTCAATCCAGTTATAATTCCTATACTCACAGGAATATGACTGCGTGCAGCTTTCACTTCTGGATACTCTAATTCTTTGATAAATACATTTAAGTCATCTCGATATATCTGCAATACTAATTCTTCCACAAGTCCCATCCGTTCCCATTTTTGCCAGTCGGCTAAAAAGTACTCGTAAGAAAAACGCTGAGGATTAGGTGCAACAGAAACTAAACAGTTCTTTTTCGTGGTTTTAATAGCTGTGAACACCTGCTTCATAAAGTTGGTGATTTTATTCGCCCGCCAACGTACCCATTCTGGATCTTTGGGATTGTTTGAGGGCGCTTTTCCCCGGTGTTCTTTTTTGTAAAGTGCCACTGTATAAGCATCGTAGCCTAATTCGGAAGGCAACCCAAAATGGTCATCAAATTGAATCCCATCAACATCGTAGTTGCGGACAATTTCAACAATTAAATCTTGAATGAATTTCTGTACGTCTGGGTGGAAGGGATTTAACCAAACTCGGTCGTGTATCCCTTCTTTGACAATTTTTGTGCCATTGCTGCGACTGGTTAGCCATTGGGGACGATTTTTGGCTAATAAAGAATCGGCGGGAGCCATAAAGCCAAATTCAAACCAAGGAATTACGGTTAATCCTTTTTTGTGTCCCTCATCAACAATTTCTTTGAGCATATCTCGCCCTTGCAAACCCGGTGTCGAATCGAGCGATCGCCCAATAACTTTGGCGGCTACTTTGCTGGGATATAATGTATATCCCCAATTCCAAACCGCAGGATAAACAGTATTGAAGTTTAATTCATCCAAACCCTGCAAAGCATTCTTGAGACGGTTGCGTTCAAACAACACATCACTATCAATATTTGTTAACCATACTCCTCTTAATTCTGAACGCCCTGGAATATTTTGCGCCGCGATAGGAAATGAAAGCATGACTGTAGCAATCATACTGAGGATAACTATAACGGCAAATAAAGCTTGTTTTCGACTTTGACGAAAATTCCCAGAAAATAACTCAACACACCACTTTACAAAATTTTTCATATTTGGTTACAGACAAAAGAAAACTTGGAAAAATGACTGGAATATCTAGGCAGAAGTTGCTTTGTTATCTGTCACGTCAAATTAATTGCGAAAGACTTCACAACTCAGAATAACTCTGCATCCGCAGTCATTACCATTTTTTCTCTTGCAAAGAGAACATTGTAGTTATAGTTACTCCAAAGTTTATCTATTATCTGTAGATAAATGTTTACTTAGTTACCTAATATTGAATATTTAAGATTATGCTATTTATTACAAAAACTAAAAATCCACCAACTACCAGCACCATACTGATAATATAAGTAACCAATTATTTGGTGATTTCACTATAAAAATTAGCTATTTTTAAGACTAAGTGTAGGTTTTATCATGAATAATAATATAAGTAAATCACAAGACAGTGTAGGCAATCATGCAGCCACAGAGAGGTTAGCAAGAGCGATTAAAGTCGCAGGTGGGGAATTTTCTTTGATATTAGCCTGTTGTGACTCTATTCCTAGACGGCAGCAGATACTGAAGTTCTTAAAAGAATTGTCATCAGTAACCATCCAAGAAATTAAATTATCTTCTACCGATGAAACACTTTATACGACTATCATAAATACTCTCGGTATTTCTCATCCTCAAGCTTTAATGGTAAATGGATTAGAATCAGTGGTAGCAATCAATCAACTGCTGATCAGTACAAATCTGATGCGAGATGAATTTCGTAAAAATCTGCATTTTCCTGTAGTTTTATGGGTCAATAATGAAGTCCTCAGCAAGTTAATTTGGTTAGCACCTGATTTAAAAAACTGGGCGGCTACTACCATTAGGTTTGATATTGCTCACAATCAGTTAATTGAAAATCCAGCACTCAGTGCTTAACAGAATTTCATATATAGGAATCCGGTTTGATTACTGAAAATCCTTGTGTAGGTAGGCAACAGGGAACGGGGAACGGGGAACAGAGAACAGGAAAGTTAGATGTGTACTGATTTTTGAAAAAAATCAAATATGTGTCCTATATTAAATACTTATTTTTCAACCTACAAGGCGATGGTTTGATCAAATTTTAGAGTATGTTTGAAAAGTCTAAAATTCTATTAAAAACCCCTCTCCAAACCTCTCCCCTGCGAGGAGAGAGGCTTTGAAACCCCCCTTCCCTACAAGGGAATGGGGGCTTGGGGGGTTAGGTTTTTAAAATTTTGATGTTACCGACAATACTTTTCAAACAACCTCTTAGATTGTTAAATTTAAAAGGTATCAATTCTGCTCATTTATAAAGGTTTGCCAGAAAAAATCTACTTGGAATAAATCTAAAATCCGAAATCTAAAATCCAAAATTGGCTGACGTAAGAGTGTTATACATAGTTCCGTATGAAATTTTGGTAAAAATTACGGAACAAAGCATCCGTGTACCAGCGTCTCTCTTCATATCTGCTTCCAAAGACAGACACTTGTGTAATCCCAACTGCGTATAATTTTGGGACTGTATATTTTTTTGTCATTAATTACTAGATATTAGTTTTTAATGCCTTAATTAGTCGCTAACAGAGGCATTCTATTTGATGAAAGCTATGCTGAAAAGTTATCATATCACCAATCAAGCTCGAATTTTTACCGCTTTAGTTTTAACTGGCATTTTGTCTGTAGGCAGTGGATTAACTTTAGTTAAAAGTGCCACAGCAAACCCAGCCAACTTATCACCAGCAACCACTAATGAAGTTTATCTAAATAAAGCTAAACCAAATCGCTTACCGCCTTCAGTAGCTAACGCAGTAATAAAAGATTTAGCCCGCAGAGTAGGAATATCTACAAAAGAACTGCAAATCATTGATTATAGTCAAAAGACTTGGCGTAATGGTTGTTTGGAACTACCTCAACCAGATGAATTTTGCACACAAGCATTGGTTCCTGGTTGGCGGGTTGTGGTATCTAATGGCAGGCAAAAGTGGATTTATCACACTAATAATAATGGGCGTTCTTTACGTTTAGCTTCTGGAAATGTTTCCTTAGAGAAGCAACTACCACAAAAAGTTAGAAATGCAGTTTTACAGCAAGCTCAAGAAGTTTCAGGATTGTCAGCACGATCGCTCAGTATTCTAGATTTTAAAACAACTAATTGGGCAGATGGTTGCGATCGCTCCACCCATCCCAATCCTTGCGATCGCATTCTTGTCTCTGGTTGGCAAGTAACTGTAGGCGCAGCAAATCAGCGCTGGGTGTTCTTGTCTGATAACAATGGTTCACGCGTCAGACTGGCTCAAAGCGATAACGCATCTAACACAGTCAAGCCTGTACCCATTCCAGCCAGTGAATTACCTCTACCTTTAGACCAAGGTGTTGTATTTCGCTACATCTCCAGTGGCGGTTTTACTGCTAGAACCTACGAAACAGTCTTACGTAATGATGGAACTGTGATTCGTGTACGCATTGGCGACGCTAATGATTCAGAACGCAGTATCCGCCGTGTTTCTCCCCAACAAGTGCAACAGTTTGAACAATTGCTACAACACACCAGAAGGGAATTTAGAAATATAAGTTATCCAGCACCCAGCGGCGCAGCTGACTTTATTACTTACACCCTGACTAGTCGAGATGGTACAGTGCAGTACAACGATATATCTCAAAATAACTTGCCTGCAAATTTACGACGAGTCGCTAACGCCTGGGAACAGGTTCTAGCGAATAATAAATAGTCTTGAGTGTCGTTCTACTTACTGTATAATCGGGTCAACTTTTTAGCGCTGAATGACAAAATTAATCATAAAAGCGCTACATCCTCACAAGGGCGGCGCTTTGCATTGGACAATAGTTAGGAGATCACATCATCATGAATCCGAATGCTACAGCCGCCCGCTATGATCAAATTGCCCAATGGTGGCAGACAAAGCATCAAGATTCGTTATATGGAATCGCACAATTAGAACGGGCTATTAAATTTACTTCTGCGAGGAATTCAGCTATGGATATAGGCTGTGGAAGTAGCGGACGTTTTATTAGCACCTTAAGCAAGCATGGATTTCAGGTTGAAGGACTTGATATTTCCGCAGAAATGATCAATGTAGCTAAGCAACTACATCCAGAAATTACGTTTTACACCGAAGACATTTGCTGTTGGATTCCTCCCAAACTTTACAGCTTAATTTCTGCTTGGGACAGCATTTTTCATCTGCCTCTAGATATGCAAGAGCCTGTGATGAAAAAGCTATGCGATGCTCTTGAACCAGACGGAGTTCTCCTGTTCACCTGTGGTGGCGGACATACCAGTGGCGAAATTTCGGGGTCATTTCAAGGTCTAGACTTTGACTACAGCACTTTGGGTATAGATGCTTTAATACAGATTCTCACTGAGCGTCACTGCACATGCCGCCATCTTGAATATGACCAATATCCTGAGAATCATGTTTATATAATTGCTCAGAAGATTTGAAGAAGAATCCAGCACTCAGAATTCAAACGCACCGTGAATCTCTTGGCGGTGCGTTATGGACGATAGTCCTAACGCACCCTACTGGACTAACCTCTGTACGTAAGTCATAATCTTAAACTCACATTACATTTACTGTGAGCGATCGCAGCGGTAAACCAAGTTTATTTGTCTACGATTTGCACCAGCAACAGCCAGTGCGGATTTCTTTAACCCCAGGTCATGGGCGGGAGATAATTTGCTTGTACCTTTGGAAGATCAACAACAGCAAATTTCCCAAACACTCTTGATTTCGATTCAGTCCCAGCCTAAAAATTAATCTAACTCTCGCCGTCCTTCCAAGGCTCTGGCCAAGGTTACTTCATCGGCGTATTCTAAATCTCCACCTACAGGTAAGCCAAAGGCAATCCGCGTCACCTTAGTAAAGGGTTTCAGTAATTGACCAATATACAGTGTAGTGGTTTCCCCTTCTACACTTGGACTAATTGCTAAAATCACTTCCTGGGGTTTTTGCTGACTCACCCGCCGCACCAAAGCTTGGAGATTCAACTGTTCTGGGCCAATCCCATCCATTGGTGAAATCACTCCACCTAAAACATGATACTTACCTTTGTATTCGCGGGTTTTTTCCAGCGCAATCACATCACGCGAATCAGCCACCACACAGATAGTTTGATTGTCGCGGTTGGGATTACGGCAGATTTCACAAACCGGCTCCGCAGATAAGTGAAAGCAGACTGAACACAAGCCAATTTGTTTTTTCGCTTCAATCAATGCTTGCGCTAAAGCTTCTACTTCTGTTTCTGGTCGTTTTAAAATGTGCAAAGCCAATCGCTGGGCTGATTTAGGGCCAACTCCTGGTAGGCGTTGCAGCTGTTCAATTAACCGTGCTAAAGGACGTGCGTAAACCGTGGTCTTGTCTCCAGAATGTGTTTTACCTTAACTATGATGACATAGGCTGACAGGGAAGAGAGAACAGGGGTAAAATCACTACTGTTGTTTTGGTATAAGCTTTGTTGCAAGTGCGATCGCTATCTAGTCATCTTGCAAGAGTTAATTATTACTATTTGTATCGGTCTCCTGCCTTTTTGATTCTGACAAGTTTTTCTGCTACTTTGGGTCACACAAAGCGGTATATTCTTGTATAGCAGGATAGAAAGCCATAGCAATTTTCAGAAAGAATGCAACAGAAGGATTTATAGAAGCCAAACAATCAAAGCTATTTGCCATCTAAAATCTAAAATCTAAAATCCAAAATTGTATAAGCAGTGCCAAAAATCGTCGCTATCCTCAACGGTAAAGGAGGAGTCGGCAAAACGACTACCTCAATCAATTTAGCTGCACAATTTGCTAAGCGAAAGAAAGTGCTACTGGTAGATGCAGATATTCAAGGTTCTGCCAGTTGGTGGTTTGGACGCAATGATCAAGGAATGGGATTTGATTTATCTCAAGAGACAGATCCACAACTTTTAGGCCATTTACGCAAAATAAAAGGTTACGATTTAGTAGTGGTGGATACGCCTCCAGCGCTGCACTCTGAAGCATTGGCAACAGTAGTAGCGATCGCAGATTATATACTTTTACCTACACCTCCATCCGCAATGGATTTAGCTGTTCTCATTGACACAGTTAAATCAGCAGTCGTCCCCACAGGAGTTCCCCATCGTGTACTCTTAACTAAAGTCGATGCGCGGAGTATTGGTGAAGCTATGGAAGCGCAAAACACTCTCGTCAAACTAGGAATTCCCGTTTGCAAAGGCTTCATTCGTACTTATAAAGCTCATGAACGAGCTGCATTAGAGGGTGTTGCAATCAATCAATGGCGAGGCAAAAATGCTTGGGAGGCGGAATCAGACTACCGCCGCGTGGCTGATGAACTACAGCGTGATTGGAGAAAATAATGGCTAGAAAACAAAATCTCTCTGACTTAATTCAAGCAGAAGCACAAAAATTAACACCGAATAGTGCAGTAGATGAAGCTGCAATTGAAGTTCCGGCTGTCGCAGTTACCGAACAAACAGCGACTACAGATGAAGAAACATCTGAGTCAACCCCGGCTAAACGTAATACTTCTACCAAAGCAGATTTAGAAGCTACTATTAAAGATTTAAAAACAACTTTAGAAAAAAATCAGGAAACAGAAACAGCGCTGCAAAAGCAAATTAAAGAATTACAATCAGCTTTATCCGAACAGCAAGCATCGGTAGAACGCTTAACAAAAGAGCTTGAAGAAGCGAAAAAAACAGCACTCCACCTGGCAGAAGCTAATTCTAAACTAATAGAAGAAAATAAAGCTTTACAACAACCAAAAGCCAGCATTGTCCCCCAGAAAAAAGAAACTTATAAGCCAGTAGTTGATTACAGAAAATCTCATCGCGCCCCCGAAAAACTACCCGATATGCCCGCAGAAACCAAAGATGATTTTGCATCAAATACTTGGTTATATGACTGAAGTCTGAAGTGTGAAGTGTGAAGTCTGAAATGAAGAAAATCTGGTAATTTACTAGTGGGTGAAGACAAGGGAGATGAGAGAGAAATAACTCTTAACTCAGCACTCAGCGAGAAGTTGCGTGCGGTGAGCCACTTGCGGTGGACGGGTTTCCCGGCATAAGCAAAGTGGCGAATCCGAAGGAGGGTTCCCCCCGTTGAGCAAACTTCGGTGACTCAGCACTTTCAACTCGTAGGCACTCAGCACTCAGCACTTTCAACTCGTAGTAGGATCGTTCAAGTGAATGGGTGAACCTGATGCGGCTATAAGCGATGCCTAACGGCAAACTGCAAAGCGTCTACGCCATCAGACACCCTAAAATTGAAGCAAACGACGAATCCTAAAACAAGCACACTCCATGCGAATCTCTCTTAACTGGCTGCGGGAACTAGTAGAAATCAAACTAAGCCCAGAAGAATTAGCCCATACCCTGACAATGGCTGGGTTTGAGGTAGAAGATATTGAAGACCGCCGCACTTGGGCGAATGGCGTTGTTGTGGGGAGAGTGCTTGAACGTCAACCCCACCCCAACGCTGATAAATTAAGTGTGTGTCAAGTAGATGTCGGTGCGGCTGAGACTTTAAATATTGTCTGCGGTGCATCCAACGTCCGGGCTGATATTTATGTCCCAGTCGCCACTGTTGGCACTTATTTACCTAACATCGATTTAAAAATTAAACCCGCAAAACTTCGCGGTGTCCCATCTCAAGGCATGATTTGTTCTTTAAAAGAACTTGGTTTGCCGAGCGATGTAGATGGAATTCATATTTTTCCTGGAGAAAATCTATCTGTAGGTAGTGATGTCCGCCCGTTACTTGGTTTAGATGATGTCATTTTAGATGTCACTGCCACTGCTAACCGCGCTGATGCTTTAAGTATGGTAGGAATAGCGCGGGAAGTCGCAGCTTTGACTGGTGGTAAGCTAAGTATTCCCGAACCTGGGGAAGTCGCCGTCACTCAAAATGCAGGCAAGTTAGCGTTAAAAATTGCCGATACCCAAGCTTGCCCTGCTTACATTGGTACAGTAATTGAACAGGTAAAAATCGCCCCGTCACCTGAGTGGTTGCAACAACGCTTGCGGGCTGCGGGAGTGCGACCCATTAATAATGTAGTTGATATTACTAACTATGTATTGTTGGAATGGGGACAACCTCTCCATGCTTTTGACAAAGAGCGTTTACAAGCTGTCGCAGGTAATGGCAACTTAACGATTGGTGTACGTTTTGCTTATCAAGGAGAATCACTAAAAACCCTAGATGGGCAAACTCGCACCTTAACAACACAGAATTTATTAATTACTGCTAACGACAAACCTGTGGCTTTAGCGGGAGTCATGGGAGGCGAAGAAACTGAAGTTGATGAGGGTTCACAAAACTTAGTTTTAGAAGCAGCATTGTTTGATTCTGTTGCTATTCGCCGTTCCTCTCGTGCTGTGGGGTTACGTAGTGAAGCTTCCGGGAGATACGAACGAGGTGTAAACCGGGCAGAATTGGAAATTGCTTGTCGCCGCGCTTTAGCTTTAATTAGCGAATTGGCAAACGGTGTCATTATCCATCAAGAAATTGCCGATACTCGCCCAGATCCTGCTACTTGGAGTCGTTCTATTGCCTTGCGTTTAGATAGAGTAAATGAAGTGTTGGGGCCGACTGATTTAGGCGAAGACACAGGAGAATTACATGAAAGCGACGTTGAGCGGATTTTAACTGCTTTGGGATGTCAGCTAACACCATCGGGAGAACGCACGTGGAATGTGGCTGTTCCTCCTTATCGTTACCGCGACTTAGAACGAGAAATTGATTTAATTGAAGAAATTGCTCGTCTCTACGGCTATGATAATTTCTGCGATACCTTACCCCAAAAAGCGGAAGCTGGCTATTTACCAATAGACCAGGAATTAGTGAGAAAATTACGTGCTTCCTTACGGGCAGAAGGTTTGACAGAATTAGTTCAATATTCCCTGGTAAAACCAGGGGACGATCGCCAGATAGTATTAAGCAATCCCTTATTTACAGAATATTCGGCATTACGCACCGATCTAATTTCTGGGTTGATTGATGCTTTTCAATATAACTTAGAACAAGGTAACGGTTCCCTCAACGGCTTTGAAATCGGGCGAATTTTCCAGCATGAAGAAGATGGTTTGCACGAAGCAGATGCGATCGCTGGTATCTTGGGAGGAGACAGAACCCTCGGCAAATGGTCAAAAGGTGGACGCGAACAACCAATGACTTGGTTTGAAGCCAAAGGTATTCTGGAAAGCGTTTTTCAGCAACTAGGCATACAAGTAGAATATCAACCAGATTGTCGTGATGAACGTTTGCATCCCGGACGCACTGCTTCTCTGTGGACAGGTGGAAACCGACTTGGTGTATTTGGTCAACTCCATCCCCAACTGCGCCGCGAAAAAGACTTACCAGATTCCGTTTACTTGTTCCAGTTAGATTTAAATGTGTTGCTGGATGCGTTAGATCAAGATGAAATCCTGATTCCGGCATTCAAATCTTATTCTAATTATCCAGCCAGCGATCGCGATATTGCCTTTTTCGCCCCAGTCAAAGTGTCTGTGGGAGAACTTGAAAAAGCCATTACCAAAGCAGGTAAGGGCTTACTAGAATCTGTCGAAATCTTTGATGAATATCGTGGCGAAAACGTCCCCCAAGGACAGCGGAGTTTAGCATTTCGTCTAGTATATCGGGCAAGCGATCGCACCCTCACCGATGCCGAAGTCGAACCTGTACACAACAAAGTGCGTGAAGCCTTAGTCGAAAAATTCGGTGTTAACTTGAGAAGTTAAAAAAAAGCAACAGTGCAAGAGTGCAGAGGAACACTTATTAATCCTCACTCAGCACTCAGGTAATCTTTGTAGGGTGTGTTGTCGCATAGCGCAACGCACCATCTGAAATTTGTGGTGCGTTAGGACGGAACGTCCATAACGCACCCTACCAAATAAAACTCAGCACAGGTGTGGATTTTACTGAAGCAGACAGGTAATATATTCAATGCGGCATAAATTAGGGAAAAGCTTACAGTTGTCAATCATGCCGTAGTTGTTTGTCGGTTTTAATTAAAGCAAATCCAAAAATTATCATGCCCAAATACGTACTCTGGGGAACTTACTGCGACGACGTTTTAGAAAAACGCGCTCCTTACCGTCAAGCTCATTTAGATGGTTTAGCCAAGCAAAAAGAATCTGGTGTGTTAATTACCATTGGCCCAACCAAAGATGTTACAAAAGTTTTTGGAATTTACGAAGCTGAAGACGAAGCCACAGTACGTCAATTAATTGAAAATGACCCTTATTGGCAACATGGTATTTGGACAGAATACTCCATCAAAGAATGGATTCAAGCTTTTTAAATTAGGGAATTGAAGCATGAGAATTCAGGAGCCAGAACTCTGAATTCAGAATGTCTTCTCCTGTGTTTGAATGAGATTTTTTGCTTTAAATATTTAATTCTTGCTGTCAATGTGTCAGTTTATTTATTGTCTACTAACGCTAGACAACAAGTTTTTAACTGAGTAGAACAGGTGGGAAAACCGAACCATGTAAATAAAAATGAACTAAACTAAAACCCTGTTCACTTCTGCCTTTTGCCTGATTTAAAAGTTAGAATTACTAACTTTTAGTAGATGTAATTATATTTGTATATATGTCATGATCAAAATATGTTGATCAGAGATAATCTGGCCGTTGTCTAGAATCAAAAAGGGTTAGCGATCGCACTTTATTTAGTTGTTCACCAATCGTTTAAATTTTAGAGGTTACTACCCATGCAACACATCCTAAAACGCGCATTTCTACCTAGTTTAATGGCAGCTAGTTTAACTAGTGTCAGTTTAATTCCGGCTCAACCTGCTGCTGCTGATGACCGAGTACTAAATAATGCAGCCATTGGAGCTGGTGCTAGTGTCATAACCGGAGCTATAACTGGTTGTGGTTCGGTATTAAATAATGCTGCCACAGGTGCTGCGGCTGGTGCTGCGGTTAATGGTGCCAACGGTCTGAGAACAAGAAGCGACAGAAGAGTTAACGGACGTAACATCATTCGAGATGCCGGCGTAGGGGCAGGCGCTGGTGTAGTGGCTGGTGCAATTACTGGTGGTTGTAGAAATACCTTGAAAAATGGCCTCAATGGTGCAGCTGCTGGTGCAGCAGTGCATTTGTTAGATAGCAGACCCGCCAAAAATAGAAGAAGATAATTTATGATGGATAATTCGTAATTTTTTTACCAAGTACGAATTATCCATTGTGGATTATGCCAGTTTAAAAAATCTTGATAACCAATAAACAAAGTAGGGGTATACGTCTGTACGCCCCTACTTTGTTTGTGACTGGTAACCGTCATGTCGTGTCCAGTCAAAGCAGGGGAGAGAGTTTTATCTTGCTTGTACAGATGTATCGAACAACAACTGATTAGCTAGATATGATATCAAGGTGTATTCTATCAACTTGCAATCTGCTGTATTTTACACCAGTTTTTTATAGTGCCAAAAAATAAATTTATTGGTTAATAGCTAAACTCAGATTTATCTGATTAAAATAAGATTTCAGTCGATGTCAACAACTTGAGGCTTGAGAACTGAGAATTGATTTTCCGGCGAGATATAAGGTAGGTACAATATTTAAGCTTCCAACTAGCGGGGTGACGCACTAGCAAAATTTGACAGAAACAAAAAAACTATTTTTCTTTGCTGATAACCCTACACCCTTGTATTTTCACATTCCTGTGTTTCTTCAAAGTATCTCAGTAGGTAAAAATCCTTGATTGTAGTGGAATCGTCTTCAATTCATCCAAACATAATTTTGATTTTATCAACATAACCTAAAGACAGATAAGGAAAGTTAAGAGACTAATAAAAAAAATAGTGGACAGTTAAGACATTTAAGACATTTAAGGCATTTAAAAGCATTTAAAACATAAAAATAGCGAAATTATAAGCAATAAGAATCCAAAATTCTAGTGATATAATTCCATTTATCTAATGGCTATCAAAAATATTAATTAGTTATAAAGTTTAATTGGTGTCTTCTTTGGAAGATGCTTACGCTCATATGAAGTACCAAGTTGGTGGCAGTCTCCCTAGTAATGATCCTAGCTATGTTATTCGTAAGGCAGATAAACAACTATATGCCAGCTTAAAAGCAGGTGATTTTTGCTACGTTTTAAATTCCCGTCAAATGGGGAAATCATCTTTATTACATCGCACAAGTTATCATCTGACACAAGAAGGTCATAGTTGCGTTTACTTAGATGTAACTCGCTTAGGCAGTGAAGATACCACAGTTGAACAATGGTACAAAGGAATTATTCTGAGTCTTTTTTATAACTTAAATTTGGCTGAAAAAGTTAATTTTAAACAATGGTGGGAAATGCAAGCAGGTCTTTCCCCAGTAAAAAAATTAAATCAATTTGTAGAAGAAATATTGCTATCTCCAGAACAAAATCAACATATCTTTATTTTTATTGATGAAATTGACAGTTTGTTGAGTTTAAATTTTTCAGTCAATGATTTTTTTGCCTGGATTCGTCAGTGTTATAACCAAAGAGCGCACAATCCGAAATTTCAACGCTTAGGATTTGCCCTATTTGGAGTAGCTAGTCCCTCTGATCTAATTACCGACAAGCGCCGTACACCCTTTAACATTGGTACAGCAATTGAATTAAACGGTTTTAAACTAGATGAAGCGGCACCCTTACTCAAAGGGTTAGAAGGCGTAGTTAGTCAACCGCAAACAGTCTTAGAAAAAATTATTGAATGGACAAGTGGACAACCTTTTCTGACACAAAAACTATGTCAGTTAGTTGTCCAAATTGCTTGGCAAACAACCAACGGAAAAATTGATTTACCTCCAGCCACAGAAGGGTATTGGGTAGAGCAACTGGTACAAAAGCACATTATTCAACATTGGGAATCAAAAGACGAACCCGAACACCTGCGGACAATTCGCGATCGCCTACTTTTTGACGAACAACGTGCAGGACGCTTATTAGGACTTTATCAACAAGTGTTGCAAGCAGAAACAGCAGGCGAATATAGACAGGCTAATCATCCTGTAGTCCTCAACGATAGTCAAGAACAAACAGAATTATTGTTATCTGGTTTAGTCGAAAGACACAACGGTTATCTCAAAATTAAAAATCTAATTTATCGGAGTGTTTTTAATGAGCAATGGGTTTTCAGACAGTTAAATAATCTCCGTCCTTACTCGCAAATATTTAATGCTTGGGTATTATCAGGCTATCAAGATGAATCTCGCTTACTGCGGGGACAGGCTCTCAAAGATGCTCAAGATTGGGCGCAAGGCAAAAGTTTGAGTGATTTAGACTATAAATTTTTTGTTGCTAGTCAAGAATGCGAACGGCGCGAAGTGCAAACAGCCTTAGAAGCAGCCCGCGTTAAAGAAGTAGAAACACGACTAGTACAAGAGAGGAAAACAGCTTTATTGCAAAGATATCTGCTAGTTGCAGTCAGTATTGGGCTATTTGCCTCCACTAGTTTAGGAGTAGGAACATTCCTTTTGTACCGCCAAGCCAAAAAAAGCGGAACTCAAGCCAAAAATAGTGAAATTCGAGCGCTAATTTCTGCTTCTGAGGGAATGTTTGCTTCAAATCGCCGATTGGATGCACTGATACAAGCAATTAAAGCCAAACAAAAACTCCGCAAGCTAGGCACAGCAAACACAAAAATTGCCCGTCAGATAGATGCGGTATTACAGCAAGCAGTGTACGGAGCAGATGAATACAATCGTTTTTCAGGCCATACAGCAGCTGTTCTCGCCGTCGATGTCAGTCCTGACAGTTCTTTGATTGCTTCAGCAAGTACAGATAAAACCATCAAACTTTGGCGAACTGACGGTACAGAAGTAGCAACTCTCAAAGGTCATAAAGCAACAGTGAGAGCCATCGATTTTAGTTCTGATGGTCAGATGTTGGCATCGGCGAGTGAAGATGGCACTGTTAAACTATGGACAAGAGAAGGCACTTTGTTAAAGACACTCAAAGGTCACACTGCTTCAGTCTGGGGAGTCGCCTTTAGTCCTGATAGTCAGACTATTGCTTCTGCCAGTTACGACAGAACAGTCAAACTGTGGAAGCGAGACGGCACCTTGTTGAAAACTTTTTCAGGTGAAAGAGTGGGGTTTTGGGGAGTGGCCTTTAGTCCCGATGGTCAGACTCTGGCGGCTACAAGTATAGATGGGATAGTCAAACTTTGGCAAAAAGACAGTTCAGGCTGGCAAAATGCCAAGCTTCGACAAACTCTCCAAGGTCACACAGGATGGGTGATAGCAGTAGCTTTCAGCCCTGATGGTCAGATTCTAGCTTCAGGGAGTGAAGATAAAACTGTCAAACTTTGGCGACGAGAGCGCAAAGATGGCAGCTATCGTCTTGATAAAACGCTTCAAGGTCATAGTGCGGGGATTTGGGGAGTCGCTTTTAGTCCCGATAGTCAGACTATTGCTTCTGCCAGTCTTGACAAAACAATTAAACTTTGGAACATTGATGGTACAGAATTAAGAACGCTCAAAGGACACACGGCATCAGTTTGGGGAGTAAGTTTTAGCCCTGATGGTAGCTTTATTGCTTCAGCGGGTGCAGAAAACGTTGTTAGACTCTGGCAAAGTGAGAATCCATTTCAAAAGTCAATTATTGCCCATAAATCTGGAATTTGGTCATTAGATATTACCTCTGACAGTTCTACTATTGCTACAGCTGGTCACGAAAATACTGCTAAACTTTGGAGTCGCCAAGGTAAATTGCTGAAAACTTTTACGGAATCTGGAGGTGCAATTTTTGAGGTTTCATTTAGTCGTGATGGGAAGTTAATTGCCCTGCGCACTTACGGAGATACAATTAAAATCCAACAGCGAGACGGAACATTGGTCGCTAGTTACAAAGATCCGCTGGGTAAATTGATGGCAGCAGTATTGAGTCCTGATGGTCAAGCGATCGCCCTCGCAAATGTTGACAGAATTGCTCAGATATGGAAACGCAATCAACCTGCACCGCAACTTCTCAAAGGTCATCAAGCTGAAGTTTGGCAAGTTACATTTAGTCCTGACAGTCAGATACTTGCCACAGTCAGTGGCGATGGTACAGCTAAACTGTGGACGGTTGATGGTAAATTACTCACAACCCTTGTTGGACATTCTGCGTCTGTATGGAGAGCCACCTTTAGTCCTGACGGTAAAATGGTGGCAACTGGCAGTGGTGACAATACAGTTAAGCTGTGGACAATTGAAGGCAAGTTATTGCAAACATTTAAAGGTCACACAGCGGCAATATGGGGAGTTGCTTTTAGTCCAGATGGTAAAATCTTGGCTTCTGGCAGTGTGGATGCTACCATCAAACTTTGGAAATTAGATGGTACAGAAATAACAACTCTCAGAGGACATACCGCAGCAATTCGGAAAATTGCCATCAGCCGCGACGGAACTTTTTTGGCTTCTGGCGGTGATGACAACACACTGATTCTGTGGAATCTGCCGCGCATTCTCAATTTAGATACACTGAAGTATGGTTGCTCTTTGGTGCAGGATTATTTGAAAACTAATACAACAGTAGAAAAGAGCGATCGCTCTTTGTGTGAATAGAAAATATAGCAGGGAACAGGCTTGAAAGCTGCTTATTAGACTTCTTGCATAAATATTTTTGGTGTTGCATAAATTAATCTATGCTTCGACTGCTGTATCACTACAAAAAAAATGCCAAAAATAACGCCTTCAAAAAAGCGAATGAAGGCGTTAATATAAGCTTTTATTAAAAATTTTAAGAAACTTTTTCGAGTTTCTTAGCAGTAAGTTTAGATGACTGTTTACGTTTGAGTGCTGAAGCTGCGCCGATAGTACCAAGGGCAAGAACACCAAGAACAGAGGTTGGTTCAGGGACGCTGACTATACTTGCAGAAAAATTAATGAGTAACTCACTATCTTCCGGGCCAAAATTTTCAAAACCTGGTGTTAATGGTGGCGCAGAAAAAACTTCTAAATAACCTGGGGTTGGCAAGAAACTAGCAAAAAATGGACTAGAATAGTTTCCCCCTGATGTGGAATAACCAAAACCATCACCTGTTAACTGCTGACTATTAAGACTAATTAAATTGTCAACAATAAAAGGTTCGTTTCCTGGTATGGGAGTTCCTGTAAGTTGCAAACCAGTGATTGTTTCACCGTTACGTGTACCACTAATGTTCAAAATTTGGTAAAAACCAAACTCATCAGGGGTGTCATTCGTAGTAAAATTACCACTCGCCTCGATACCAGTACCAGAATAATTCCACCTCCAAGTTAAAGCAGAGGCGGCTTGCACTGTTCCAAACATCAATCCAGATGTGGCTGCAAGGGCTGTAGTAGATAATAGAGCTAGATATTTCATGAATTGCCAACTTGCATCAACACTCAATCGTTTTCAGAATGGAGAGATTGTAAAGCGATTTCTGATGGATGAGATACTCCGTTACCTGCTAGATTAGCTTTTTCTAGTCTGCGCAGCACGATCATACCGCGAGAGCGATTTGAGGAGGAATCTTTATCCACGCAAGCGGCATATAAACGTTGAATTGGGCATGTCCAAAACCGGGTATATCGTTTGGGATTTGTATCGGCAATGGTGACTTCTTGAGTTTTCGGGTCGTAATCCGCTAATAAAGAGAAGTGACCACCTTCTAAACTAGGATTTTCATGAGCAATTCTGGTGTTGAAGTTGAGAATGTGAACATCATTTTCATCACAAACGGCTTTTTCAACTTCACGGATGAATGATTCGAGGGTGATGCTAGGTTTATCAAAATGATCCATCCGAATCGACAGCGGTAAGCCTTTTTTTTCTATGTAGAGTTTACAGGTGTCGTAAGTTTCTGCTAGTGTCATGCCATCATCTAACACTGATGCGATGGGTAGTTGAGTAACATAGAAAATTTCATCAACAGTTGTTAGAAAACCCAATGCGGTAAAAGCATAGGCGATCGCAGTCACGTTACAACAGTAAATTGGTTGTTGAAACTGGTGTAGCTGAATAATTTCCAAATCTTTTTTGGAAATTTGACCTATGTTATCAATATCCATTTATTTTTACTTTATAAATAATCCCCGACTTTAGCGGGGTTTTGCACGCATATATTTTCTGAGAATTTGGGCAAATAGACAAGGACAGATAAGACAGTTAAGCAAAAAAATAAGACAGATAAGACAGTTAAGCAAAATTAAGTGTTAATACTGTATAGCTAAATACGACTTCATTAAAGAAGTTGCTCTGTAGAGACAAGCTATGATGTACACACAAGTTTTTTTATCGACAATGTTAATGTAACGCCTCACATTGTGAATGTCATGCCGCGCATTGTTAATGTAACGCCGCGCATTGCGAATGTTATGCCGCGCATTGTTAATGTAACGCCTCACATTGTGAATGTCATGCTGCGCATTGTGAATGTTATGCCGCGCATTGCGAATGTTATGTGAGTTTGACAAGTGTTTTTTGACCTCTCCCCAACCCCTCTCCGACGCGGAGAGAGACTTTGAAACTTTCATTCCCTCGTAAGTGTTGGCTATGGTGTACACACAAGTGATTTAATTACCTCAAATCTCGTTTTGTAATTTTGTACTTTTGTAGTGTGTCTTATCAAAAACAGTACTGCACCTTCCCAGATTTGCGGTGCGTTAGGATCATCGTCCATAACGCACCCTACTGAACTGACTTCTGAATTCTAAATTCTGCTGTATGTACAAACCTATCGTCAGGGAGAAGTCAGCATTCTCTAGGAATGATAGGAATAGTCTGGTATCTTAGCGATCGCTGTTCAATATTTTACCTTTATGAATCGTTCCGCCTGCCTGATCTTTAATCCAGTTGCGGGTCAAGGCAACCCAGAACAAGAACTGATAGAGATTCGCGCATTATTAGAACCAGAAATTGATTTAGATATTCATTTCACAACAGAAGAAATCGGTGCTGATCAACTAGCTTATGCCGCAGTTGAGCGAGGAGTGAGTGAGATTATTGCTTCTGGAGGTGATGGTACACTTTCAGCAGCGGCGGCGGCTGTGATTAATACAAATATTCCCTTTGGTATTATTTCGCGGGGAACAGCTAATGCATTTGCTACAGCCTTGGGAATTCCTGACACAATTGATGCTGCTTGTCAAACAATTTTACAAGGTGCAACTCGCAATATAGACGTAGCTTATTGTAACGATCGCCCATTAATATTACTAGCAGGTGTGGGCTTTGAAGCAGAAACTGTAGAAAAAGCTAACCGCGAAGCTAAAAATCGTTTTGGAATTATTGCGTACATCTTAGCGGGAATTCAGCAGCTAAGAGAATTACAAAGTTTTGATGTCGAAATTGAGACAGACGACAAAATTATTAAAACCACAGCCGCAGCTGTGACAGTGGCAAACGCTGCACCGCCAACATCTGTTTTGGCACAAGGGCCAGGAGGCATAATTTATGATGATGGATTACTTGATTTAACAATTGTCGCTCCTGTTAATAAAGCAGGAGCGATCGCAGCGACATATCATTTATTTCAAAGCGCTTCTTCTGGTAATGCAGCCGAACGAGATGACATTGGTTATCTCCGCGCCAAACAAGTTAAAATCACCACTGACCCAGAACAAAAAGTTGTCTTGGATGGCGAGATAATTGGAACAACACCAATAGAAGTAAAATGTGTCCCAGCCGGTTTACGGGTGTTTGTACCCACAGTCGAAGAAGTTGAACCTGCGGAAAAATTGGAGGGATTGCCTAATTTAGTGATTGAGTTGAAACATCCAACAGAGGGTGAGGAGGACACGGCGGAGTTAAAGGAGTAGGTTGTTTTGAAGCTTGTTTCTGATCCGGCGATCGCAAAAAAAATTCAGAAGATGAACCAGCGCGTCCGCTGGCAAGATCCGTTAATTAAAAAGCACGGCATTGACCAAACTCAGCTTGTTTTAGAAGATAGTCAATCTGACCATACTGAATTTTCGTTTTTGGTTGTGGGAGACAGCGGTTCAGGTAGACATGCAGGACAAAATCCCCAAAGGCGGGTAGCTGAACTAACATTACCCCACCTCAATGACTGCCGTTTTATGCTGCATACAGGCGATGTCATTTATTTAGTTGGGTCGAGTGAGTATTATCAGCAAAACTTTATTCAGCCTTATAAAGAATATCTTGTAGGTGGTGAGCATCCCAAAAAGATTGCTTACGACAACATGATTTTTCGTGTGCCGATTTTGCCTGTACCGGGAAATCATGATTATTATGATTTGCCGATTGTTTTGAACTTGCTATCAATTACAACATTGCCGATTCGTCGGTTATTGCGATCGCGCCTCGACATGGATGTTGGTTTACATGGTTCAGGAACAGGCAATGCTTATGCCAAAGCTTTTCTCGATTATCTTTGTGCATTTAAATTTCCTGGAGATTTAGACCGACATTTAGACACATATTACACAGCAAAAACAGACACAGGTCGTTGTTTATCCTATCAACCAGGACAGTTTACGCGCTTGCCAAACCGTTATTACAGTTTCTGTTATGGAGGAATTGATTTCTTTGCTTTAGATTCCAATACCTTCAACCACCCGTTACCATTACCAGAAACCGCAGCAGGCGACGCAGAACGCAGAATTTTAGAAAAACGCCGTCAAGAATTTGAACAGGAAAAACAGCAAATCTTAGAACAATCAGCCAAACTGAATCATGATGACCCCAACGAAGCCGAATATTTAGATGACTTATACGTGAAGCTGTCGCAAATTGAAGAACTGGTAGTTGATATTGATAAACAACTAGCGCCGCCACAAGCAACACAAACTGATGTAGAACAGTTGGAATGGCTAAAACAGAAATTAATTGCATCTTGGCATAACTCCCAAGTGCGCGGACGCGTGGTTTATTTTCATCATCCTCCTTACGTGACAGAGGCGACAAAATGGCAACAAGCACAAACACTAGCAATTCGCAGTCGCATCCGTGAGGTATTCGATGCAGTAGGTCAAACACTAGGAGATGCAACTCAAGGCCGTGCTGTCGTAGATTTAGTGTTAAACGGTCATGCTCATTGCTTAGAATATCTGCAAACATACAACACTGGACATGCAGATTCATGTATCAACTGGATTGTGTGTGGCGGAAGTGGGTTTAGTTTGCGACGACAACGAACTGAAGGTGCTGATTTATTAGAAGAAGATAAATTAATTGCGCGATCGCATTTATATGTTGGTCGCAAAGGTCACGGTTCCCAAAAGCGTCGTCCTTACTCATGCTTACGAATTGATGTTACAGGTGAAAGGCAACCTAAATTTATTGTCCGGCCTTTAGTTGCCGAATGGTATCAACGGCAATGGCATAATCATCAATTGCAGTCTTTTGTTATTTAAAATTAATCAACCGCCGATAAATGCAGATGTAGACGCGTAAGCGACTTGCCACAGGCTACGCAGATAAAAGATAGTATATTTTACCTCCTGCCTTTTGCCTTCTATTATAAAACTACGACTTCTGGAAGCAGACTTTACCTCCTAAGAAAGTGACAAATAGAAAATTTGATACTTAGCGTAGGAAGTAGCCAGTTGCTTTAAAAGTAACTGGAATTTAATGAGCATGAGTGAGAAAATACTATGCTTCAAATTGTTGAAAATTCTTTAGGATGGCATTGGCTGAGTGGTGGATTAGCAGCCATAGCCCAGGTACAGGAAGGCTTAACTCCAGAAGAAGTTTCAGTTGTTTTTTCTGGGCCGAAATTTTTAATTTCCTTGGTGGCTGGTGTCTTAATGGCATTTGCCTTTCAACTGTTACTCACTAACTTTGCAGTGGCTTTAAGAATTTCTGGAACGGGAGATGATTCATCTTCTAGTGATGATACTGAAAGTTTAGGAACTACAATTCGCAAAGTAGAAAATAAAGTTGGAATTTGGGCATTAATTAGTGCTACTCTTGCTTTATTTATCGCTTGTTTTTTAGCGGTAAAACTCAGCTTAATTGAAAGTGCATTTTTAGGCGCAATTATTGCTGTAGTCATTTGGTCTGCTTACTTCTCAATTGTAGTTTGGTTTGGTTCTTCAACTGTAGGTTCATTAATTGGTTCAGTTGCTAACACTGCCAATGCTGGACTACAAGCATTAATGGGAACTGCAACTAGTGCAATTGGTGCGAATTTAGCAAAACAACAGATGGTTTCTACGGCAGAAGATATTACAGCCGCAGTTCGCAGAGAATTAACTTCTGGTTTTGATGTTGACAGTATTAAAAATACCCTGCAAAGTTCTTTGGCTAATGTGCCAAGACCACAACTAGATTTCCAAGATATTCGTAAACAATTTGACAAGATTTTCAGTGATATAGATTGGAAATCTATCCCTGATGAGAATTTGGCGCAAAATTTTAATCGTCAAACTTTTGTCGATTTAATTAGCGATCGCACAAATTTCTCTAAAGCTGATGTCAATAAAATTGCTGACCAATTAGAAGCAGCTTGGAAACAAACTTTAGCGCGACGCAATCCGGCACAGCAAGTAATAAACTTGATTACATCGGCAACTCCCGAAGAATTGCAATCAGATGAATTAGGCGATCGCTTGCAGCAATTAGTCACGGTGGGAGGTGGCGGTAACGGCAAGAATGGCGGAATGAAACAAGCCATTCAAACTGGTTTAAGTGCTGCTTTACCAGTAGTTTTAGAAAGAGTAGATGTCTCGAATATAGATGTGAACAAAATTACCAATCAGTTGCAAAAACTGAAAGATAAAGTTCAAGATTTAGATATTGAGAACATTACTCATCAATTGCAAGAAACCATCGAAAAAACTAGCAAAGCTAGAGTTCCAGGATTTAAATCTCATTACCGTCAAGATGTAGAAGCTTACATTCAAAATTCTTTACCTTGGCACTTTAATCGCATCACAATTAAAGATGAATTCCGCGATGTTATTTATGACCCGCAAGCCGATGCGGCAACTATGCACCGGGAATTAGAGAAATTCAATCAAGACGAGTTTGCTAATTTGCTCATTCGCCGCAGCGATATTAGCGAAGCCAGAGTCAAAGAAATTGCTCAACAAATGGAAGAAATTCGTCAAGAAGTTTTAGAAATTTTGCAACAGGCGGAAGTTAAAGATAAAAGTCAAGATTTGCGGAACCGCATCGAAAATTATCTGCGTTCCACAAGTAAAGAAGAACTGAATCGTGAAGCTGTTGAGCGAGATTTTGCTAAATTACTCACAGAATTAACCGCTGATTTTGCAGATTTAAATGAACGCTTGCAAGGATTTGAGCGCGATGTCTTTTTGCAAGTTTTGCAGCAACGTCAAGACTTCAGCGATGAAGAAGCTAATAATTTGCTGAATCAACTCGAAAGTGTGCGGGATTCTGTTTTAAATCAATTAGAAGAACAAACAAGAACCCAAACTGAAAACTTACGACAAAGAGTCGAAGATTATCTGCGCAATACTAATAAGGAAGAATTGAATCCTGAAGGTATTCGCCGCGATTTCAGCACTTTACTTCAAGACCCCCAAGCTGGGTTTAACTTACTGCGTCAGCGTTTATCACAGTTTGATCGTGATACTTTATTCAGTCTGCTTTCTCAGCGTCAAGATTTGAATGAGGATGAAATTAATCAAATTCTCAATCAGCTAGAATCTGTCAAAGATAACATCTTGCAAACTCCGCAAGTAATAGCAGATAAAGCTAGAGAACAGTACGAACAAACCACAAATGCGATCGCCGAATATCTCCGCAATACCAACTTGGAAGAACTCAACCCCGAAGGTATTCGCCAAGATTTGGAAAAATTGCTGGTTGATCCAAAAGAAGGAGTTGTTGCAATTCGCGATCGCTTGTCTCAAGTTGACAGAGAAACTTTAGTCAAACTCGTCAGCCAACGCGGAGATTTAAGCGAAGAACAAGTTCAACGGATCATTGACCAAGTGCAAGAGGCAATTCGAGATATTATCAAAGCGCCGCGTCGCTTGGCAAACCGTACCGTTCAGCGAGTTGTCGATTTTGAAAGAAATCTAGAAGATTACCTACGTCACACCAATAAAGAAGAACTCAACCCAGACAGTATCAAGCGTGATTTACAACTGCTGTTGCGAGAGCCACGCGCTGGAATGAGTAACTTGGGCGATCGCTTATCTCAAGTTGACCGTTCAACAATTGTGGCGTTACTATCTCAACGTGAGGATATTTCTGAAGAAGAAGCTAACCACATTGCTGATCAAATAGAATCTGCTCGTGATGCAGTTGTCAAACAATACAAGCAGATTCAACAAGGATTGCAATCAGCAACTGAACGAGTGACAGGCCGAATTCGCAATTACCTCAACTCCCTGAATCGTCCTGAACTTAATTATGAAGGCATCAGACATGATTTTGCGAAATTGTTTGATGACCCCCAAGCCGGATTTGAAGCATTGCGCGATCGCCTGAGTCAATTTGATCGTGATACCTTAGTTGCAATTCTCAGTTCTCGTGAAGATATTTCTGAGGAAGACGCTAACCGAATTATCAACCAAATTGAAGCCGCCCGCGATAGTGTCCTACAACGCGCCGAACGCATTCAGCAAATCACCAAGGAACGTTTGCACAGCATTCAAGAACAAGCGAAAAAACAAGCCCAAGAAACCAAAAAAACTGTTGCTAACGCCGCTTGGTGGCTATTTGGTACAGCCCTCACCTCTCTGGTTGCAAGTGCTGTTGCTGGTGCTTTAGCCGTAACAAGTGTAACTATCTCTGCTATTGGCTAGTCGGATTAGTTCTTAGTTAATTGCTTGTCATCAGAAGTTTAAAGCCATCACCAAACTTGTCTGGGTGATGGCTTTTTCAATTGCAATTTCAAATTAACGTGAATTCGACCGACCTCTTCCTTCCAGCCTCCCTCTCCTCAAAGGTGCTACCGTGGACACACAAATCTGGGTGAAAGGGTAAAAGGTAGAACTTACGCACTCAGATTGATTGTTGAGAGAGGGTGTAAGGGTGTAAGAGTGTGTAGGTAAGGGTTCATCGATGAAACTCAGAGGTTCATTCACCAGTTGCGAGAAGTACAGAACCAGACAAACAAGCCCAACCCTGTAGCTGTGATTGAGATTAATCTGTATCCTCAATTAATTTGAAACCCCAAGGTTTTAAAGCCGCGATCGCAATTTCTCTATCGACACCTTCATAAACCTCCCATTCATACGGGTGTTCTTTCGGGTGTCCATCACCGACATTACCAGCAACTTTTATTACCGGAAAATTCGCCACGCGATCGCGTTCTAATCTTTTCGGTACTACCAGTCGGACTTTATGGCCAATAAACTTGGTTGTACTTTCCTTCACTACCGATTCACGGATTAAACAGATATCACCAGCAGTTCCCCACGTAGTCTCGTAGATGTAGAGAAAGGATATATAAATTGCTGGTTTGATGGGTCTTTTTATAGGTCGCATTATCTGTAATCCTTACACAAGGCATGAAAAATCATACAACTGTTATCTATCACTAGCTACAGCCATTTTAATTTTAAAACCCTAATCAAAATAAAGTTTATGGCGTTTTCCTAACAACTGTGGAGAAACTTCTTGTAATACAAACTTTGCCTAACCGTCCTAAATCGTTCTTGAGTAACAAGATCCCCGACTTCTTTGAGGAGTCGGGGATTTGAGTCTTTGCTTAAGCCTGAATTATGTGCGATCGCCCATTCTCCCCCACAATTGTGGAAAATAATAGATTAGTCGAGTATCACAATACTCACTTCATTTCCACATTTCTTCTAGGAAAATATGACTCATCCTTTCCTTGAACGCCTCTGTAGTCCAGATTGCCCGGTTATTGTTTTTGACGGGGCGATGGGTACTAACTTACAAACTCAAAACCTCACCGCTGAAGACTTCGGCGGCGCACAATATGAAGGTTGTAACGAATATTTAGTCCACACCAAACCCGAAGCAGTCGCCAAAGTACATCGTGACTTTCTCGCGGCTGGTGCTGATGTGATTGAAACCGATACTTTTGGCAGTACCTCGATTGTATTGGCAGAATATGACTTGGCAGACCAAGCCTATTACCTCAGCAAAACCGCCGCAGAACTAGCCAAGAGTGTCGCTGCTGAATTTTCTACACCAGAAAAACCTCGATTTGTTGCAGGTTCTATCGGCCCGACAACTAAACTCCCCACCTTGGGACACATTGACTTTGACACGATGAAAGCTGCTTTTGCTGAACAAGCGGAAGCATTAATTGACGGTGGCGTAGATTTATTACTGGTTGAGACTTGCCAAGATGTGCTGCAAATTAAAGCTGCACTGAATGGTATTGAAGAAGTCTTTGCCAAAAAAGGCGATCGCATCCCGTTGATGGTATCGGTGACAATGGAAAGTATGGGGACAATGCTGGTAGGTACAGAAATTAGTGCCGTCCTGACAATTTTGGAACCTTATAAAATCGATATTCTCGGTTTGAACTGTGCCACAGGCCCAGACTTGATGAAACCACACATCAAATATTTGGCAGAACATTCGCCGTTTGTGGTTTCTTGTATTCCTAACGCGGGTTTGCCGGAAAATGTTGGCGGACAAGCACACTACCGCTTGACACCGCTAGAATTGCGTATGGCGTTGATGCACTTTGTTGAAGATTTGGGTGTCCAAGTGATAGGGGGTTGCTGTGGGACACGTCCAGAACACATTCAACAATTGGCTGAAATTGCCAAAGACTTGAAGCCAAAAGTGCGACAGCCTAGCTTAGAACCTGCGGCGGCATCAATCTATACTACTCAGCCTTACACCCAAGACAATTCGTTCTTAATTGTCGGTGAACGCCTCAACGCCAGCGGTTCTAAAAAGTGCCGTGATTTACTCAACGCCGAAGACTGGGACGGACTTGTGTCAATGGCGAGGGCGCAAGTTAAAGAAGGCGCACACGTCCTGGATGTGAACGTCGATTATGTGGGACGTGACGGCGTGCGGGATATGCACGAATTAGTTTCGCGCATCGTGAATAATGTCACATTGCCCTTGATGCTTGACTCCACCGAATGGGAAAAGATGGAAGCGGGGTTAAAGGTAGCTGGTGGTAAGTGTTTGCTCAACTCCACCAACTACGAAGACGGCGAACCGCGCTTTTTGAAAGTGCTGGAATTAGCGAAAAAGTATGGTGCGGGTGTAATTATTGGTACTATCGATGAAGATGGCATGGCGCGGACTGCTGAGAAAAAATTTGCGATCGCCCAACGTGCCTACCGTCAAGCTGTAGAATATGGCATCCCTCCCACAGAAATATTCTTTGATACCTTAGCCCTACCAATTTCTACCGGGATTGAAGAAGACCGAGAAAACGGCAAAGCCACCATTGAGTCCATCCGCCGCATTCGCCAAGAATTACCCGGATGTCATGTAATTTTGGGTGTGTCTAATATCTCTTTCGGACTTTCCCCCGCAGCCCGTATCGTCCTCAACTCGATGTTTCTCCACGAAGCAATGGCGGCGGGAATGGACGCAGCAATTGTTAGCGCCAGCAAAATTTTACCACTGGCCAAAATCGAGCCTCAACATCAAGAAGTTTGTCACCAACTCATTTATGATGAACGGAAATTTGAAGGAGATGTCTGCGTTTATGACCCCCTAGGAGAACTGACTACATTATTTGCCGGAGTCAGCGCCAAACGCGACAAAGGTGTTGATGAAACTCTCCCCATTGAAGAAATTCTCAAACGCCACATCATCGACGGTGAACGCATCGGGTTAGAAAAGCACCTAACCAAAGCCTTAGAAACCTACAAACCACTGGAGATTATTAATACTTTCCTACTAGATGGTATGAAAGTAGTCGGTGAATTGTTTGGTTCAGGGCAAATGCAGCTACCCTTCGTGTTGCAGTCTGCCGAAACCATGAAAGCAGCAGTAGCTTACTTAGAACCCTTCATGGAAAAATCCGAAGCGGGTAATAATGCCAAAGGCAAGGTAATTATTGCCACAGTCAAGGGTGATGTCCACGACATTGGGAAAAACTTAGTGGATATCATCTTATCTAACAACGGCTACAAGGTAATTAACCTAGGAATTAAGCAGCCAGTCGAAAACATCATCGAAGCTTACAATCAACACAAAGCTGATTGTATTGCCATGAGTGGTTTGCTGGTGAAGTCCACCGCCTTCATGAAAGAAAACTTAGAAATCTTCAACGAAAAAGGAATTACTGTCCCAGTAATTTTAGGCGGTGCGGCGTTAACTCCCAAGTTTGTTCATGATGATTGCCAAAACACTTACAAAGGTAAAGTGGTTTATGGCAAAGATGCCTTCTCTGACTTGCATTTCATGGATAAATTAATGCCAGCCAAAGCTGCTGGTAATTGGGATGACTTGCAAGGGTTTTTAGATGAAGTAAGTGATGAACCAGAAATTACTCAGCACTCTCCACTCTCCACTCAGCACTCCCCACTCAGCACTCCCCACTCAGCACTCAGCACTGAGATTGATACAAGACGTTCCGAAGCCGTCGCGGTAGATATTGAACGTCCCACACCACCATTCTGGGGAACTAAATTATTACAGCCTACTGATATTCCTCTCGAAGAATTGTTCTGGTATTTAGACTTGCAAGCTTTAATTGCGGGACAATGGCAATTCCGCAAACCCAAGGAACAATCAAAAGAAGAATATCAAGCTTTCTTAAATGAGAAAGTTTACCCAATTCTAGAAAATTGGAAGCAGCGAATTATTGAGGAGAACTTATTACATCCTCAAGTAATTTATGGTTATTTCCCTTGTCAGGCTGAAGGAAATACACTGTACGTTTACGAAACCAACAACCCAGATGCACAAGTAAAAACAAGTTTTGAGTTTCCCAGACAAAAATCTTTACGGCGGCTGTGCATTGCAGATTTCTTTGCACCGAAGGAGTCGGGAATAATAGATGTCTTCCCCATGCAGGCGGTGACTGTGGGGGAAATTGCCACAGAATACGCCCAAAAGCTGTTTGCAGATAATCAATACACCGATTATCTCTACTTTCACGGCTTAGCGGTACAGATGGCGGAGGCCTTAGCTGAGTGGACACACGCCAGAATTCGCCAGGAATTAGGTTTTGCTGCTGAAGAACCTGATAGTATTCGGGATGTTTTAGCACAACGCTATCGTGGCTCACGCTATAGTTTTGGTTATCCAGCTTGTCCTAATATTCAAGACCAGTACAAGCAACTCGACTTGTTAGAGACAGGCAGAATTAACCTTTATATGGATGAAAGTGAACAACTTTATCCAGAACAGTCAACAACAGCGATTATTACCTACCATCCAGTAGCGAAGTACTTCAGCGCGTAAAAGGGAAGAGAATAGTAGGTTGGGTGTAGCGATAGCGAAACCCAACAAAGTCTTGATGGTGTTGGGTTCCATTCCTCCAAGGAACCTACAGCTTAACTAAGGGTGTAAGGGTGTAAGGGTGTAAGGGGAAGAGAATAGTAGATTGGGTGTAGCGATAGCGAAACCCAACAAAGTCTTGATGATGTTGGGTTCCGTTCCTCCACCCAACCTACAACTAAAAATCTCAGATGGTGCTTTGCGCTATGCGACAACACACCCTACAAAACTGCGCCCTGAATGATAAGTCTTTCACCGGATACGATATTACACCTCTACACTCTTTTTCTGATAGGTTGAATCTGGGGTTGTAGTATTTAGTGTGGCGTGCTAAAAGTGTGTACAAGTTGCATTCTGAATAAGAAGTCACAGCAGTGTCTCTTAAATGTTAATGCTGCAACGACGGTACATCAAAATTCAACTGAATGCTCTGTAAGGAAATATGGTCAAACCAATGTCTGAAAAGTTTGAAGAAAGATCACAGCCGGAACAACCAGAAAAATTTTATCCCACACAACACCTAAAAGTCTATCAAACGAGTGATGCGGGACAGCTCTTAATTTGTGAATGTCGTCAGTGTTCGACTCCATTATCTATTGATGTAATTTTTCTCACACCACAAAATTCTAAACCTAAACCAAAAAATAAACCTGATACTCAACAAGATGATCTGATGAAATGTCCTAACTGTGGTCGAGTTCCTATATTTTTGGAGGGCTGTGCTGTACAATCAATAGCCCAATTACCTTCTTCACCTTGGCAATAGTTTTTCTATCCATTGATGAAACTATGATAGGTATTCCTGTCAATTTGACAGGCAATACAAAAACCCCAAGGAGATTACTTAAAATCTCAGAATTTACTATGCAAAAATTATAAATATACTTGAGAACGTAATATTAATAATATTAATATTTATATGGGTATTAGCAAAACCCAATTTGTTTGTAAATATACCTTGAGTAGCAAAATCATCAAGGTAGTTATCCCACGTTTTGTACTGGCTAAAAATTTCTATGATTCCTCAGGAAACTGATGCAAAAGAAGCTACTGCGTCATCAAAAATATGGCGTAGTTGGCGAGAAAATTTAACTTTAGTAGCGATCGCTTTAGTTTTGGCAGTGTTAATCAGAACTTTTGTGGCGGAACCTCGCTACATACCTTCTGAATCAATGGTTCCAACTTTATATGAAGGCGATCGCTTGGTGGTAGAAAAAATTTCTTACCGTTTCCAACCTCCCGCAACCGGGGATATCGTAGTTTTTCAAGCCCCCGCCGAATTACAACGACGCGGCTATCCCAAAGACCAAGCCTTTATTAAACGGGTAATTGGGACACCTGGAGAAATCATTAAAGTTGCTGATGGCAAAGTTTATCTCAACAATCAACCTTTGCAAGAAGACTACATAGCCGAACCACCAAATCAGCCATTCCCACCAGTCAAAGTCCCAGCAGATGAGTTTTTTGTCATGGGAGACAACCGTAACGATAGCAATGACTCGCGTTACTGGGGATTTCTACCTCGACAAAATATCATCGGTCGCGCTGTGTTTCGCTTTTGGCCACTTAACCGCATTGGGTTTATTTAGGACTTGCAGAAAAAGTCCTTGCTGATTTCTCAAAGTTTTGAAAACACTGAGTTTATACTCAGCACTCAGCACTTTGCCAGAATTACGGAAATTTCCGTTCCCGCACCTCTAGCGCGTAATTCTGTACAGCTTGAGTAATTGTCTCCCGCAGGTTGGTGTAAGTTTTGGCAAATGGTGGTTGCTTGGCTGAAAGACCGAGAACATCAGAAGTAACTAACACTTGGCCATCGCAGTAGGAACCAGCACCAATCCCAATTGTGGGAATGCTGAGTTTTTCTGTTATCTGCCTTGCCAAATCTGCGGGGATATGCTCTAACACAATGGAGAATACACCAGCTTGTTCTAAGGCGATCGCTTCATTTAAAATTCTCTCTGCCTGTGCTTCGGTTTTTCCCTGTTGGCGCAAACCCAACTGATGAACTGATTGCGGTGTCAAACCAACATGACCCATCACCGGAATTCCCGCTTGGACTAAACGCGTAATTGTCTCTACCATCGCTGGGTAGCCGCCTTCTAACTTAACAGCTTGCGCCCCAGTTTCCTTCAATATTCTGCCTGCTGAGTGCATTGCTTGAGCAATGCTTTCTTGATAAGTCAAGAATGGTAAATCCACCACAACTAAAGCGCGTTTTACACCCCGACGCACAGCTTTAGCATGAAATAGCATTTCCTCTAGTGTAATGGGGAGTGTGGTTTCATAGCCTAAAACCACTGCCATCGAGTCTCCAACCAAGATTAAGTCTACACCAGCCGCGTCGATGAGTTGGGCGATCGCATAATCCCAAGCGGTTAACGCTGCGATCGCACGTCCCTGTTGTTTCCATTGAATTAATTGCTGGGTAGTAACTGGCATAGAGGTTACAGGTTAAAGGTTACAGGGTATAGGTGATAAGTGACAATTTTCTACTGTAACCTGTCACCTATCACCTGTTCCCTCATTTCACAGCACGACTGAAAGCAAGATGGGGTTTTGCGCCGTTCATTTTGGGCATTAACCAAGCTAAACCTTCACTAGTGCCAATCCATAATTTATTACTGATATCGGGTGCAAGCGCAAGAACTCGACTAGAAGGAAGTCCCGGAACTTGATCTAAAAGTGCGCCTGTATTTGGATTTAATCGTAACAAACCATTGCTTGTTCCTACCCAAACACTACCATCTTGAGCAAAGCGTACCGCTGTGACATTTCGTCCCCGTAATGGCGTTACAGAACGCAATACTTTATCTGTTTTCGGGTCAATCACGAGTAAATTATTGGCCATTCCTGCCCAAATTAACCCTTCTGGACTAATAGCTAAAGTTTGCACTGTTGTACCAGGTAAACCGTCAATTCGCTTCATAACATAAGCATTGGCAGTATTTATCCGCACCAGTCCATCCAAAGTCCCCACCCACAGTTGACCTTCCGCATCCAAAGTCAAAGTATTGGCGCTGACTCCAGGCAAATTTTTCACTGTTGTCATAATTAAGCCTTGGTCGGGACTAATTAAGGCTAAACCGCTATCAGTTCCCACCCACAAGTAGCCACGTTTGTCAACTAACATCGATAACACCCGTTTGGAAGGCAAAAACAAATTCTGCGCCGTAATTTCACTAGTTCTGGGGTCAACTCGCATTAGTCCTTCATAAGTTCCCACCCACAAACGCCCTACTTTGTCTTGTGCTAAAGCACCAATCGCAACATTTGGTAAACTTACACGCGCCAATATCTTACCTGTCTTGGGGTCAATCCGCGATAGCCCTCGCCAATAACCCACCCAGAGATTGCCTTTAAAATCTTTCAGCAAGTTACTTACACGGTAATCTGTTTCTATTGACCTTTCTTCTACAGTCCGCTCATCAGGTAAAGGTTTTACTTGTGGTGGTGGTGCAGAAGCAGGGTAAGAAGGAGTCAATTCAGACGGCTTTATATCTGGAGTTTTAGGTGATGGAGTATCACTATTTGTTTGCGCCTTTGCTGGATTTGTCAACAGTACAAGGCCAATGTTTGGCAAAGTCATTAACCCCAGCAAAATCGAAGTAATCAAAAAACTAGTACGCTTGCGAAACAATACCACGGTGACATTTCCTCAAAAGACAGTAAATTGAGCCATTGCCTAAACTGGCTGGCGGTTAAACTCAGTGTTCCCTTTGTTGGTATTGTTTAAATCGTCTTCAAGAATTTTTCCCAGAAATTACTGAGTAGGAGTCAATGGTCAATAGTCAATGGTCAATAGTTATTCTCCCCTGCACCCCTACACCCTTACTCCCGTCTTTTTCACATTTCTATACAGTTAGAGGAAACATTTGTAAATTACTTTTAACAAAATGTTTAAAACTTTATGTAATAACAAATTTAAATATATAAGTTAAAAATTTTCAAATAATAACTTATGCAATTTATTGATATATTGTGAGACAAGTTACAAATTACGTTGTGTGCAATTTTGTCTTTCGCTCACTACTCGACTAAATCAGCATCCAGCAAATTCTCTCCTAGTCTGTTTTCTACAAATTGGGAACACAGCAAGAGTGCGGATGCGGAAATGTAAGCTAGAAAGCTGATTTCCTGAATTAACCGGATATAAAAGAGAATAATCTCATACTTTCTGCGAAGTGGAGAGTTTTTAGTGAGGCTGAGAAGGTTTAGCGAGTCAAGAGGAATAGATAAAAGAAATTTTTTCATCAAACGAGGGCAAAGTGAAAGCGCTAGGATCTGCGCTCCTAGTCGTAAAGGACACTGGTGAATAAGCTTACTGCTGTAACCAAGTGTTAATTAAAGAAAAACTGCTACTCTTTGGCGAAGACAACCTCTAAAAGCAAATTGTCCCTAATCTTCTCCTCTGCTGATGAGGGTTAAGAGGAACAGTGAGAGGAAGTTGTACAAAACGTGATTTGATAAGTAAAAAGAGTGACATCTTGGAAGGATAGATATGTCTTACGCTCAAACGAAGACTCAGTCAAAAGCTGGGTATCAAGCCGGGGTTAAAGATTACAGACTAACTTATTACACACCCGATTACACACCTAAAGATACAGATATTCTGGCGGCGTTCCGTGTTACACCTCAGCCCGGAGTTCCTTTTGAGGAAGCTGCTGCGGCTGTAGCGGCTGAGTCTTCCACTGGTACTTGGACAACCGTATGGACAGACTTGTTGACCGATCTAGATCGTTACAAAGGTCGTTGCTACGATATCGAACCAGTTCCTGGCGAAGACAATCAATTTATTGCCTACATTGCCTATCCTCTAGATCTATTTGAAGAAGGTTCTGTTACCAATATGTTTACCTCCATTGTAGGTAACGTATTTGGTTTCAAAGCTTTGCGGGCGCTACGTCTAGAAGACTTGCGGATTCCTGTTGCTTACCTCAAGACCTTCCAAGGCCCTCCACACGGTATTCAAGTTGAGCGTGACAAATTAAACAAATACGGTCGTCCTCTGTTGGGATGTACAATCAAACCCAAATTGGGTTTGTCTGCTAAGAACTACGGTCGTGCAGTATACGAGTGCTTGCGCGGCGGTTTGGACTTTACAAAAGACGACGAAAACATCAACTCTGCACCATTCCAAAGATGGCGCGATCGCTTCTTGTTCGTAGCTGATGCTATCCACAAGTCCCAAGCAGAAACAGGCGAAATCAAAGGTCACTACCTAAACGTAACCGCTCCTACCTGCGAAGAAATGTTGAAACGGGCTGAGTACGCTAAAGAACTCGGTATGCCCATCATCATGCATGACTACCTAACCGCAGGTTTCACAGCTAACACCACCTTGGCTCGTTGGTGTCGTGATAACGGTGTTCTATTGCACATCCACCGCGCGATGCACGCAGTAATCGACCGTCAAAAGAATCACGGTATCCACTTCCGTGTATTAGCTAAAGCCCTACGTATGTCTGGTGGTGACCACATCCACACCGGTACCGTTGTAGGTAAACTAGAAGGCGATCGCGGTATTACAATGGGCTTCGTTGACCTGTTGCGCGAAAACTACGTTGAGCAAGACAAGTCTCGCGGTATCTACTTCACCCAAGATTGGGCTTCTATGCCTGGTGTAATGGCAGTTGCTTCTGGTGGTATCCACGTATGGCACATGCCCGCACTAGTTGAAATCTTCGGTGATGACTCCGTATTACAATTCGGTGGTGGTACTCTAGGTCACCCCTGGGGTAACGCTCCTGGTGCAACCGCTAACCGTGTTGCATTGGAAGCTTGTGTCCAAGCTCGTAACGAAGGCCGCAACTTGGCTCGTGAAGGTAACGACGTTATCCGCGAAGCTGCTAAGTGGTCTCCTGAATTAGCTGCTGCTTGCGAACTGTGGAAAGAAATCAAGTTCGAGTTTGACACTGTTGATACCGTCTGATAAAGGCTGAAGGTGCAAGGATGAAGACTGAATGAAAAACACTTCATCCTGCGTACTTTATACTTCATCCTTTAGAAGGGCTGGGTCAAGCATGAATCTCAAGCAAATTGCGAAAGATACAGCCAAAACTCTCCAAAGCTACCTAACTTATCAGGCGCTAAGGACTGTACTGGCACAGCTAGGCGAAACTAATCCACCGTTGGCAGTTTGGCTGCATAACTTTTCCGCTGGAAAAGTCCAGGATGGAGAAGCTTATATAGAACAACTTATCCAAGAAAAGCCAGATTTAGCTTTGCGGATAATGACAGTCAGGGAACATATTGCTGAAGAAGTTGCGGAATTTTTGCCAGAAATGGTTCGCACTGGTATTAAGCAAGCCAACATGGAACAGCGTCGCCAGCATTTAGAACGCATCACGCAGCTGAGTTTAACTAACCCCAGTCCTGAATCAGAACAACAAAGATTTTCCGATCCTGACTGGGATAACTTAGCCAGTTAGGAAATATCCAAGCCGTCACAAAATAGCAAACCGTTATTATTAGCTATGCAAACCCTACCAAAAGAGCGCCGCTACGAAACCCTGTCTTATCTTCCTCCTCTGAGCGATGCTCAAATTGAGAAGCAAGTTCAGTATATTCTCAATCAAGGTTACATTCCTGCGATCGAGTTCAACGAAACTTCTGAACCCACCGAATTTTACTGGACAATGTGGAAGTTGCCTTTGTTCGGCGCTAAAACCACCCGCGAAGTATTAGGCGAAGTTCAAGCTTGCCGTTCTCAATATCCTACCCACTACATCCGTGTTGTAGGTTTCGACAACATCAAGCAGTGCCAAATCCTCAGCTTCATCGTTCACAAACCCAACAGATACTAAAAGCTGATTTGGTTTAAATAATTAAAAAAGAGAGGTAATACTTTTACCTCTCTTTTTTTGGGCTAATCTACCACATTCAGCTATGCTGTTTGTTGTTTGCAATTTCTATAAAAGATAAAAGCAGCACAACTGACAGAAGTAATAGCTACGAATACCGAAAAATACTTCGCTCTACTGCGCCCACTCAAAGTAACTCTAGGGATGATAGTCCAATAACTGTCTGCAATGTCAGTTCCTTGCTTTTCTAACCAAGTTTTTACTTCTCCCTTTCCACCTTCAATCACAAATCCACTCACCGTTATGGTTTCACTTTTTGGATCTGGGTGAACATACTCTTCAATTTCATTCTTCTGTAATGAAATAATTAGATTAACCGGAGTGTTCGACTGAAAATTATCTCTCAATGGTATGTATACTTCAGGTATACGAGTTCCCTTTTGCGTTACTAAAATATTGGGGTCTGGATAGCCTGAAATATTAGCATAGAAACTGTGTTCGGTAATTTTGCCAGAACTTAATTGAGCAATGCTAATTGTACCCATATCTTTACCGAATGATTTCTCTAATGAAATATTCAGTACATAAAACCCGATAATTAAAATAATTATCGGCATGAGTGCCTTTTTTAGAAGTTGATTATTTGTCAAATCATCAATTACATTCCACTTCGCAGAAACTTCTCGATTTAGATTTTGGCTTAGAACTCGATTACGTAAATAAGTTATGAACAATATAACTGGAATATGAAGCAGCATAAAACTTAAAAATTTCCACTGCTTCCCAAACAGACTTATCTGCATTTCTCCCAAAAATTGTATTAGGCCAGTATAGTGAAAGTCCCAATATATTGTTAGTGCAAGATACGCACAATAAGCTAGAGATAAATATTGTAATTTCTGCTTGTTACTCATTTCTCGAATTTTGATTCCTGCTCACTTCTTAACCTAAAAGAAGTTCAACCGAGATCAGTAATCAAACGCAAATAAGGACAGATATATTTCAGTTAAGGTGAATATTAGGTTAGATAGTACGATCGCGTCCACAAATCCTAGATGATTGTAGAGAGCGATCGCAAATCAAAAAATTAATAGTTATACCCACCTACATGAATACTCAAATGCGCTCTAATTCTCCAGATATTTATTCGATTTTGAGTCAGACTCAACGCTTACGAGTTAGCGATGGAGAAATTAAACCCATTTTAGATGGTTGCTCTAATACTTCAAAGTTACTTGTACTTATTTGGTCGCAGCTGGGAGATTTTGATAATTTAGAATACGCCTGGTGGCTGCAAAGAGAAAAAGAACAGATAGAAGCAAGAGGAATCACAATTCGTGCTATCGGAATTGGAGAGCGCAATTCTGGAATTAAGTTTTGCGAATATACTGGGTTTCCTCAAGAATGGTTGTTTGTGGATGCAAAGGCTGAAATTCACAGTCTTTTAGGACTTTATCGCGGTTTGTCTATAGAATTTCCTCTGCTATCAACATCACAAAAAGCTTGGCTGAATTTAATGTTAATGTGTGCGGGGATTGGTAGTCCTGGAACTCTGAAGGAAGTTTTTCGGGGTTATAAAGGTGACAAAAAAGCACCTCAGTTAATTGCTGATGAGGAAGTTGTAAAGGGTATACCTTTACCACCAATAAAAGGCTCTTTTTTCAAAGCGGCTGGAGGAAAAGGCTTTCAACGTCCATTTGAACTAGCAACACTGCGCTTGCGAAACATGACTGAAGTTTTGAGTAACTGGAATATATATGTACCAGATTCATCTTATTTGACACAACGCGGAGGAACTTTTCTATTTGATTCTCAAGGTAAATTAATTTATGAACATCGCGATCGCGGTATTCTGGGTTTTGCGAAAAATATGAGCAATCCCTTATCTTTCTTGTATAAGTAATTGATGAATGCGATCGCATTCCAAGAAACGTTTTTTTCTACTAGCCATTTTACTAGGTTAAATTCTCCCCATTTTTCCGATGCTATCTACAGTTATAAAACGACACGATAGGAGTATCACAAAATATTTGGGAAGAATTTTATGTCTTCATTACTGGCTTTGTCCAACAGTTTAGCCGACACCGTAGAACAAGCTGGAAGTGCTGTAGTTGCTGTTAATGCTGGTAAACGTATTTCCTCCAGTGGTATTCACTGGCGCAACGGAATCATTGTGACTTCTGACGAATCGCTTGGACGTTATGACGACATCACCGTCACTGTTGCTGATGGGTGTACTGTACCAGTTTCACTTCTTGGTCATGATGCTAGTACTGATATAGCTGTCTTCCAACTTGAAAATGCGGAAATTCCAACAGCACAAATTGGTGATACTGCAAAACTCAAGGTCGGTCATTTAGTATTAGGATTAGCCAGAAGTAGCGAAGGTGACTTACGCGCGGCGATGGGGGCTGTGAGTGTAGTAAGTGGTGCTTGGCGGAGTATGAGCGGTGGTAATATTGACCAATTCATCCGTCCAGATATCACACTTTACCCTGGTTTTGCTGGCGGGGCATTGGTAGATGCTGCTGGTTACGTGGTTGGAATGAATACATTAGGACGGCGCGGTACTGCTTTGACTATTCCTGTTAGTACAGTTGAGCGCGTGGTCAATCAATTACTCACGAAAGGACATATTTCTCGTGGTTATTTGGGTGTAGGAATGCAGCCTGTACGCTTGCCTAACAACTTGAAAAATCTTTTGAATTTACCTGCAACAACGGGGGTAATTGTCGTCAACGTGGAACCATCTGGCCCTGCTGACAATGCAGGTATCCTGCTGGGGGATGTGTTGGTAACATTTGATAATATTTCCGTAAGTGATACTGGTGATGTGCTGGCACTGCTAAATCATAGCGATCGCATTGGTAAAACTATCAAATTACAGCTTGTGCGAGGTGGTGCATTAGTTGAATTAGATGTTGTGGTTGGCGAACGTCCTGCTGAGTAAATAATTACCGTTAAATCAAGGCAATTATGATTACACAATTTAATGATGAACTGTCAGCAGTTACCGCTCAACTTCAGCAAATCACAGTCAAAGTTAAAAGCGGTGCGGCGAGTCTAGGTTCTGGTGTTATCTGGCAAGCAGACGGATTGATTATTACGAATGCTCATGTAGCAACCAGTCATCGAGCAACTGTAGAATTAGACGATGGTAGGGTATTTGAGGCGGTGCGATCGCACTTTGACCCCCAGCAAGATTTAGCTGCACTGCAAATTACGGCAACAAATTTAAATACTGCAACTATTGGTAATTCAGATACGCTACGAGTTGGTGAATTAGTTTTGGCTGTGGGTAATCCTTTAGGTGATCATGGTGCAGCCACAATGGGAATTGTTCATAGCCATCATCAACGGGCGGTAATCGCAGATTTACAGCTTTATCCTGGTAATTCTGGCGGATGTTTAGCAGACTGTCTTGGTCGAGTCGTTGGGATTAATTCAATGATTGTCAACAATTTAGCCGTGGCAATTCCCAGCAATACTGTCAATCGCTTTCTGTCTGGTAGTCATCGTCTGCAACTCGGAGTCACACTACAACCTGTAATTTTAGGCCGACGTAATCTAGGTTTACTAGTATTATCCATACTGCCTGGTAGTTTGGCGGAAACTGCTGGTTTACAAATTGGTGATGTGTTAACTGGAGTTTCAGGAAAATTATTCACTCGACCTGATGATTTGGTTAAATATCTGCATCACCAAGAGTCGATATTATTAAATGTTCTGCGGGGTAGAAAGCAATTTTTCGTTGACATAGCCAGGAAAACAACTGTGGAGGCTAGATGATCCAGGTGATGGTAATTGCTGCTTCTCCTGTGGTGCGGGCGGGTTTGTCAACTGTAATTAGCAATCATCCCCAGCTAACTGTCGTGGGAAGTGCATCTGACTTGGATGTATTAGCCAAGGAACTTGAGCAATTACAACCAGATGTTGTGCTGTTAGATTTTAGCAATCATCCTCAATCAATGTGGGCAAAATTACAACTAATGCCAGAGCAGCAAATTTTGCTCATGACTGAGGATATTGACAGTATTGATATGGAAACAGCATGGCGTTCTGGGATTCGTGGGATGTTACCTAGTACTAGCACAGAAGCAGAAATTATTGCGGCTGTAAAAGCGATCGCATCTGGTTTGGTAGTGCTGCACCCAGATTATTTAGAATTGCTGCCTATGCGCGAAAAAATCGTAGTTAACCCCGTGCAAACTTTGACACCAAGAGAAATAGAAGTCTTGGGAATGCTGGGGTCTGGTTTGGGAAATAAAGCGATCGCTAAACGCCTGCACATTTCCGAACACACAGTGAAATTCCACGTTTCATCAATTTTTCAAAAGCTGGCTGTTTCTTCGCGTACCGAGGCGGTAACAGCGGGTGTCAGGCTGGGTTTAATTATGCTGTGACGGCAAATGTAGAGATGTAGCTACGTCTCTACATTTACAAACATATTAAAAATATATTTAGAGTTTTTATCACAAAATATTTAAAACATTATAGTAATTACTGTCAGTAAAAATACTGTTTAATTCTAGGTTAAGAATTAAACATATTTTTCAGTGAGATAAAAATTTAGTAAGGATATATAGTTGTGAAACGCCAGTCGCCAAAATACTATAGGCTACTAATTCTTTTTGTCTGTACAGTGTTTATTGCCTTTGCAGGTCAAGTAGCGATCGCTCAAAATAATTACCGCTGGGGAAATCAACGCAGACAGCCAGTAGAACTAATTGTCGGTGGTGATTTTGTTGTCACCATGAATGATGCACAACCTGTAATTAGGAATGGTGCAGTTGCCATCAAAGACGGCAAAATTGTTGCTGTAGATACGCAAGACAAAATCTTGGCATCTTACAAAGCTGCTAAGAGATTACCAGGCGAAGGGATGGTATTAATGCCTGGTTTAGTCAACGGTCACTCTCATACCGCAATGGTGTTATTTCGCGGTTTAGCGGACGACTTAAGCTTACAAGATTGGCTACAAAATTACATATTTCCCGCAGAAGGACGGTTTGTTAACGAAAACTTCGTCCGCGTTGGTGAGGAACTAGCTTGTTGGGAAATGATTAGTGGTGGCACTACGACATTTGTTGATATGTATTTCAAACCCGATGTTGCCGCCAGAGTAGTTGATAGATGTGGCTTGCGGGCTGTAATTGCACCTTCGTCTATAGATTTTCCTAGCCCTGGTTTTAGCGGTTGGGATGATGCGTTTGCTGCCGCAGTAGATTTTGTCAAACGTTGGAAAGGAAGGAATCCACGAATTATCCCAGCCCTAGCGCCACACGCACCTTACACAGTCTCGCCAGAGCATTTAACACAAGCGATTCAAGCCGCACGTCAATATGATGTACCATTAACAATTCATCTTGCAGAGACACAAACCGAAGTCCAAGACATCCAGCAGCGCTATAATGCCACCCCAGTACAACACTTAGAAAATCTTGGGTTTCTGGAACCGCGAGTATTTGCTGCCCATGTAGTCTGGCCTAACGAAAGTGAAATTGCTTTGATGGCTAAACGTGGTGTTGGCGTTATTCATAATCCTGACTCTAATTTGAAGTTGGCTTCTGGCTTTGCACCAGTTCCAGCAATGGTACAGGCAGGAATTGAAGTTGGTTTAGGTACAGACGGGGCTGCGTCGAACAATGATTTAGATATGTGGGAAGCGATTCGTCTGACTGCCCTTATTCATAAAGGCACAACCCTCAACCCTACAACTTTACCTGCCAAAACAGTGTTACGGATGGCAACCTTGGGAGGCGCAGAAGCCCTCGGCTTGGCGGATAAAATTGGTGCTATTAAAGCGGGACTTCAAGCAGATTTAATTCAAGTTGACCTCACATCTGCACACTTGACTCCGCTTTACGATGTGATTTCCCATCTTGTTTATGCAGCGAAAGCTGACGATGTTGATACTGTGATAGTGGATGGGAAAGTTCTCATGTCTGGGCGTAAGGTATTTACAGTTGACACTGAGCAAATTCGGCGTGAAGCTATCAGGATTGGTGAGCAAATTCAAGCCGAGTTAAGACCAGCGAATTAAATATCTTCTTGAAATATCACCAAACCAAATTCTTTTCCAAGCTGTAATCAAAAATGTAGAGGTGTTGCTATCCAATGTCTCTACATTCATTGAATAAAAATAGAGAATTTACAATCAATTTGTAATGCACACCTTGATACAGAAATGTTATTACAATTAAAACATCAATATTTCCAAACCAATGTCGCGCATTCCTGATTGGTATCTCACGGCTCTTGGTCTATTTTTTGCGTTACTGACGATATTTATATTACATCTTAACTGGAGTCGTCTTGCCAAGTATTACCGCACCGACGAACCACCACCTGCAAACTTCTGGCGGAGGCAACATGGTTATGTGGGTTGGGTTTATTACAAAGGAACTTTGAATGTTGGTGTTAGTCGTCAAGGAATTTATTTGAGTATCTTTCCTTTGTTTAGTTTTGCTCTACCGCCTTTGTTAATTCCTTGGAGTGCTATTAGGAAAATTGAGCCTGTTAATGATTGGTTTGTGCAGCGTTTTCGGTTGTATTTGAGTGTGCCAAAAGTTAAGTTAGTTATTAAAAAAGAGTGTTTGGAACCAGCGAAAGAATATTTAGCTGCACAGGGATTTGAATGGATTTAGAGGTTTAACAGCAGTTTTCTAATCGCTAAAAATTACTAGACCAAATTCTTCGCCAGTTGGTCGAAAACCTATGCCTTGGTATGCTGCTTGAGCAGCATAATTTTCTTGATTGGTAAACAAGATAGCACGTTCGACACCATGCGATCGCGCCTTCAACAACGAGCCAGCTACAACACATTTGGCATAACCTTTACCGCGTAGTTGTGGCGGTGTCCAAACTCCACCAATCTGCACAATATCTGACAAACGAGCGTTGAAGGCGGTGTAAGCTACTAAAGTATTTTCTTTGACCAATATCCAATGTCTAGCGCTATCTTGTCGTGCAGCAATTTCCTGGCGAGAATTAGAGAGTAAATCAGGAGTTTCTGCTTGTCCTAAAGTTTCCACATTATAAGCAGCACACCATTGGCTAAGTAACTCTAACTCTTCTGGATAAGGTACTCTACATTCAACTTCTGTTGATGCTAAAGCTGGCGGTACTTGCAAATCTCGCAACGCCAGGGAAAATAATATCTCGCTTTCATCAAGCTGAGTTGGTCGGTTGACAAGTCCCAAAACTTGCTTTGTAGTTTCGACTTGCGCTGCTGGGCCTGCAATTCCCGAAATTGGGCGGTTGGACTGCGCCACTACTGCTTGCACCACTTCCGCAAGATGTACTGGTGCTTGAACTACCACCATCTCATTCCAATAATGGGCGGCGACTGCAACTATAGTTGAATTTGCGATCGCAGCTATGTATGTTCCCTGAAACCTTGCACCTTGGTCGAGTAGTCCAGCTTCGCGCCAATTGGAGCGCAAAAACATCGAAGTATCTGCATATTGTAATAAGAAGTTTTCGAGCAGTTCTTCATCGCCAGGTTGCAAGGTTCTTAAGGTATGCACTGAAAACTCCGTTATTTCAGATAAATCAGCAAATTCAATCCGGGGATTGTGCGCGAAAGCGTCCACAAAATCAGAGTAATATAAAGTACACCCAAACTCCATTGATACCAAGCAAGGGTAGCAATAATTCCTGGTAAATGTTGGTCACGGAGGCGGATATCATTAAAGCCTAATCGCACTAAATTGTTAAGACTAAAATCATAATAGTTCAACCAATTCCAGCGGCGATCGCTTAACAATGGCATATATCTTTCCCGAAATGTTTGATTTCTGGGAATGACTGGTAAACGTCCAATCAATAATCTTAATTGTCGGAAAGTTCCATCTTCTGCAAAGTAAGAAACATCCATTAAATCATGATAGCGTCCCTGTTGATATAGTCTAATAATTAAAGTTATTGGCAGAGGGATAATAATAATCAACAAACATCCTAATGTTAGCCAAGGCTGTTCGGCATTACGAAAAATAGCTAACAAACTAAAAAATTCTAAACAGCTAAAACCCAACAATATAGAAATAGTTTCATAGGATGTCGGGAGAATTGGTACAGGACGAAGACGACGGTAACGATCCACTAGCCAAAATAGTAAACCAAAGTAAGCGATCGCCACACCACCCACACCAAAGGCTAACCAAAAATTTGTGCCATAACCACTTAATAACAGCAGTACACTTAAAGCTAACCAACTCCAAGCTTGTAATATCCATCCACCCAAAGCCAGAGGTTCACCAAAACTCAGGCGATCGCTCAATTTATTATATGTTTCTAAATCAATATCTGCTAAAGTTAATAACTCAGAATTATTACGAAACATTCTGATAATACGACGATCAATTATTTCTTCTGCTTGCGTTTGAGAAAAACCCAAATTTATTAAACGAGTTAATGTTGCATTATTAATATTTGTTTTTAGCAATCGTTGGCGTAATTCAATTAATCTTAGCCGCTGTTTTGTATATTCCAATTGATTAGCATCGGCAATTTGCTGTTGCTGACGAAAATTTTGTCCCAAATTCCGCAACACATTTTGATTACCTTGTAAATTTGGTACACAAAACATTTTACCAATTTGACCAAGATTACCTAATATTTTGGCTTGGTTAGAGTTAAAACTTAATCCAGGTACATTTAAAAAAGCAGTTTTAGTAAAACTAGCATCACTAAAGTCTGCTAAGTTGAGAATACTAGCGCCGCGCAGATTTACGGATTGGTTAAATTGCACTTCTCGAAAGCTAACAGCTTGTTCAAAAGTTGCTTCTGTCAATAAAAAGAACTGATTAAAATTTGCTTTTGTAAATTGCGCTTGACTAGCAAAGCGAACATCAGAAAAATTAGTATTACCTAGCCATTGCACTTTGTTAAATTTAGCTAACTGTTTAAACACAGCTTGATTAAAGTTAGCAGCTTCAGCGAAAAAACTGCCATGAAAATCAGCTAATTCTTGAAATTGCGCTTGTTTAAAATTAGCTTTATCAAAAAAAATACTACCTTGAAAATTACTCGCTTGCCGGAAATTAGCATTCATAAAACTAACAAGACGGCTAAATCTGGCTTCACTCCAATTTGCAGGTTGTAAGAATGTGGCATTTTGGGCATCTACAGACTGGAGAAAGAAAGTATTGAGAAACTGTACTTGTCCATTAAAGCGAGTATTTACCAGAGTTAACGCACCACGAAAAACATTAATTTCGCCAGAGGTAGTTGCATCGGTTGCCAAAAGTGAGCGACAATCTTTAGCATTAGGTAAAGCGTAGACGTGAAGCGGCTTGTCGTTAGACATCGCTAGTGATTGTAAACAAACTAAACGTAGATTTTCCAATTGTGCTTGTTCTGTAGCGGTGAAAATTGGTGCGATCGCTTGAGCATATAAAGGTGTGCGTAAACCCAAATCACTTCCTATAAAATCCCCTTGAATCACAGAATAACTGAGATCTAAACCCAAAGGTTTCGCACCAGCCTTTTGCAATTCTTTCCGCAACAACTGATAAAAAGCATCACGAAAACTGCCATTTTCTGGACGCAAATCAATCACCATCTCGCGCAAATCTACAGTTAAATTACCTTCACGGAGTATCGGTTTATTTAATCTTTCTTGCAATATTTCCAGAGTTAGGGGTGTGCGTTCTATTTGAGTCTGTGCAGCGACAACAGGTAAAGGTAATAAAAAACTCAAAAATAAAACGCAGAGGAACACAAATATAAGATTCTCAGCGAACCTCCGCGCTTCCCTCAGCGTACCTTGGCGTTGAAAAAATAACTTATTCAATCATTCATCACTAATCAGCAGGACAATTTTACCCGCGATCGCACCAGTTTCAATTAATTCATGGGCTTTTGCTGCATCTTTTAACGGAAACTGATGATTAACCTGAATTTTCAACTTACCTTGTTCCATCCAACTAGCGCACTGTTCTAGAATTTCGGCATGATGTTGTAAACTTTCATCCAGTCCCATTAACATCGGTGTCAGCATTAACTCCAACCCAATGCGGAGATTCCGATTTCTGGCAATTTTCCACACAGTATTCGCATCAGGTTCCAGAATCGTCACAATATCACCATACACCCGCACCGCCGGAAAGGTTTTTTGAAAAGTTTCACCGCCAACAGTATCAAAAGCTAAGTCTACGCCTTCACCACCAGTCCAATCTAACGTTGCTTGTACAAAGTCGGTTTGTTTGTAAAAGATAGGATAATCTGCACCAAGTTGTTGGACAAAATTCGCCTTTTCTTGAGAACTAACCGTCGTGGCGACAGTCGCACCTTTGAGTTTCGCCAGTTGAATTGCTACGTGTCCGACACCACCAGCACCAGCATGAATTAGCACCTTTTCCCCAGGTTCTAATCTTCCACGTTCATATAAAGCTTCCCAGGCTGTAATTAATACCAAAGGTGCTGCGGCTGCTTCCGCAAAAGACACAGACGCAGGTTTACGCGCCACAAATCGCTCATCCACAACCGTATATTCTGCATAATTACCTTGGTGTCCGCCTAAGCCACCGTAGCAAAAATATACTGTGTCACCCGGACGAAACCGCTGTACACCAGCACCCACCGCTTCCACAACACCTGCACCATCACAACCTAAAATAGCAGGCATTTGATTAGGATAAAAAGTGCCTCGTTTGCGAAGTTTCGTATCAATCGGATTAATCCCAGCCGCTACCAAACGAACTAAAAGTTGAGTATTATCCAAAGGAACACTTGGGTTTGGTATTTCCTGTAATTGCAGTACTTCGGGACTACCGGCTGCTGTCATTAAGACTGCTTTCACAACGCTTTCCTCCTGGCTGACACTAGATGCTTGTTCTTTTGCAACTTTACCAGTATTGCTATATGTTGAGGTTGTGGAAGTTTAAATTTGTTTTACTTTGATTAAAAGTATTTAAACGTAATTAGACTTGTGTGTGTTTGGATTACATTTAACAATTGCAGATTGACAGCCACAAGTTAATTATGTCACTTTTGTGATTAAAGAATTTGATTTACAAAATATTGCAACGTGACACGCAATATAAGATTTGATGTTCCCAAAAGAATTGTTCTAAGAGTTAGTTAGCGAGTCACAGACTTTGTAACAGATATAACTACTAATATTTGTGCGATCGCTTTCGTAAAATTACAAAAACTATCCTTCTCTCATCCAATTGAATGACGAGATTTATTCATGACCAATTCTCTAAAGACTACTTAGAAGAACTACTCAAACCATTCGGACAAGTCCAAGCACCAAGCCGAGTTGCAGCAGAAGTACGAGAAATAGATGTATTATTTACACCAATTCCTACACAAACAGCTAACTTAACAACTTTAGGATTATTAGGGAAAATGGCGACAAACCCAGCCATATTTGAACCCTTCCGTAACCCAGCATCCAAAGAAGAAATCACAGATTGTCTATTAAAACTACTAGAAGTAAAAAGTGCAATTCAGCGAGAAGCAAATCGTAACAAAACCACAATCTCAGACTCAGAAATTCCCCATCTATGGATACTCACACCCACCGCATCGCAGACAATAATTTCCGGTTTTGGTGCAACGCTAAAATCAGAGTGGGGAGAAGGAGTTTACTTGTTACCTGAATATTTGCGGACAGCCATAGTCGTTATTCATCAGTTACCATCAACTCCAGAAACACTTTGGCTGAGAATACTAGGACGTGGTAGAGTACAGCAACGAGCAATTGATGAATTGGCAGCACTACCAGCTAATCACCCGTTCCAGAGAGTAACGCTAGAATTACTTTATAGTCTGCAACAAAACTTGAGAATAAATCAGAATATAGAAACAGATGATCGGGAGTTAGTGATGAGATTAGCACCACTGTATCAACAAGACAGAGAACGAGCTAGACAGGAAGGCTTACAACAAGGAGAACAAAAGCTAATTCTGCGCCAGTTAAATCGACGCTTGGGAAACATAGGTTCATCTTTAATCGAGCAAATTCAAAGATTATCTATTGAACAATTAGAATCTCTAGGAGAAGCATTGTTAGATTTTGCCACTGTGGCGGATTTAGAAGTCTGGTTAAGTCAACAACAAGATACAACAAACCAGTGAATTATTTAGTGTTGATAATTTCAATTCAATTTATAAGCGATCGCCCTCCAGAATCAGCAAAGATATCCCAGGGCGATCGCTTTGATAAGTCTAATCTTTGTCTATCATTCCTAAATTAAATAAAAAAAGACACGAAATATCGTGTCTCTACACAAAATTTTCGCTGCTGAGTTGTTTAACCTTCCAGAACTTCTCGCAATAAAGTAGCCAATTTATCAGCACTATCAGGAACCGCGATCGCTTTGGCATTTTCCCTCATTTTGGTTAACTCGGCTGGATTTTGCAACAACTGTAAAACTTGAGTTTGCAATTTTTCGGCTGTTAACTCTGATTGTTTATAAGTAATTGCTGCACCAGCTTTGGTAAACACCTCTGCGTTGTAAGATTGATGATCTTCCGCCGCAAAAGGGTAAGGAATCAAAATTGCTGGTGTGCCACACACCGCTAATTCTGTTAAGCTACCAGCACCAGAACGACTAATTGCTAAAGTAGCACGTCGCAACAGCGCCGCCATATTGTCATAAAACGGTAACTCTATATATTGCGGATGTTTAAAAATACCAGCATCGGGATCGCGATCGCCTGTTAAATGAACGACATAAGCACCAGTATCTAACCAAGCAATCGCCACCTGACGCACTAATTTATTAATTGCAACTGCGCCTTGACTTCCCCCAAAAACCACAATTAACGGCACATTATCGGGAATCGCCAAATCTAGCGGTGGGACTTCCGCCTCTAAAAATTGCGATCGCACTGGTGTACCAACACAAACATTTTTGGCACGAGGTAAATACTTAGCCGCCGCTTCAAACCCCAGCGCCATTGCATTGCACCAAGGGCCAAAAAAGCGAGTTACTTTTCCTGGTAAAGCATTAGATTCGTGAAAAACTACAGGTAAACCCAAAGAACGTGCCGCAATTACCGCAGGCCCCGCAATATAACCACCTGTAGTAAACACGCCTTGAAATTTTCCCTGTTTGAGAATTCGTCGAACTTCTATAATCGAACCAATGAGTTTCACCAAAATGCGAACAGATGCAAGTCCGAACCCTTGCTGGAACCCTTCAACTAAAATAGTATTCAAGGGATACTGTTTGGGAACAAGTTGCGTTTCTAGTCGATTTGGGACACCCAACCATTCAATTTCATAGTCTGGCAGTTTTTCTGCCAGTGCGATCGCTGGAAACAAATGTCCACCAGTCCCACTGGCAGCTATAAGTAATCTTATCGGTGCGTTTGTCATCAAACCTCTACCGTTTAGCGCCTAGCTTAATTAAGATAAAACAATTTCCCGACCTTCATGACTAAAATCAGTAAACTGTTACCAATGACTAACATTATTGCTGTATTCCTCAAACGCCAACTGCAATTCTCTGCTAACGGTTGGCTGTTATTATCTCTGCTGACACTGGGTTTAACTAGCAGTTTACACAATGTGCAAGCTGCACCTCCCCAAAACGCCCCCGCAGAACTGAACAATTTACTCACACAAATTGATACAGCTGCTAGTAAAGGCAACGCCAAAGCGGTACTCCAATTCTATAGTCCTAATTTTACCAATGCAGATGGATTAAACCGCCCCAATCTCGAAAAAGCTTTGGTGACTCTCTGGAAACAATATCCGCAATTACGCTACATCACAAAGCTACAATCTTGGAAATCTGAAGGTAATGCCATCATTGCCGAAACAGTTACTAACATTTCTAGCCCAACATCTACTAACGTTAATAATTTAGCTCTAAACGCTACAATTACTTCTCGCCAACGTATTGCAGGTGGCAAAATTGTCAGTCAAGACATCTTAGCAGAACGCACTCTAATTACTTCTGGAAAACAACCACCCCAACTTGATGTTAAATTACCCCAACAAGTGAAAGTTGGTCAGCAGTATAGTTTTGATGCAATTGTGAAAGAACCTTTAGGAGATGATCTGCTGCTAGGAACAGCTGTAGAAGAACCTGTTAAAGTTGACAAATATCTCAATCCCTCACCTATAAATTTAGAACCACTGAACTCAGGTGGATTGTTTAAAACTGGACGCGCACCCGCAACTCCTGGTAGCCATTGGATTTCTGCCGTGATTGTTCGGGGTGAAGGTATGACAATGGTGACTCAGCGTTTGAAAGTAGTGAAGTGAAGTATGAAGTGTGAAGGGTGAAGTGTGAAGTAGTGTGGTATGCAAATTTAGCTCAAACCTAACCCCCAACCCCTTCCCTACGAGGGAAGGGGAGTAAGACTCAAAGCCTCTCTCCGAAGCGGAGAGGGGTTTGAAGAATAAGTCGCACATTACATCCTTGATTCTGCATCTTGGTCAATAGTTCAGAATTATTGGACAATTGACACTGGACTATTGACTGTTGACTAACAATGATTTCCCTAAAAAATCAAATTGTTTTGATTACTGGCGCAAGTAGTGGAATTGGGACTGCTTGTGCCAAAGTTTTTGCTGGTGCTGGTGCAAAATTGATTTTAGCAGCGCGGCGGCTAGAACGCTTGCAGCAGTTAGCCAATACTCTGAATCAAGAGTTTGGTACAGCAACTCATTTATTACAGCTAGATGTGCGCGATCGCCCTGCGGTAGAATCTAGCATTGCTAACCTACCCCCGGACTGGTCTAATATAGACGTTCTCATCAACAATGCTGGTTTGAGTCGCGGTTTAGATAAATTGCATGAAGGCGACTTTCAAGACTGGGAAGAAATGATTGATACCAATATCAAGGGTTTACTGTACCTCACCCGCTATGTTGTTCCAGGGATGGTGAGTCGCGGTCGCGGTCATGTGGTAAATATTGGTTCCATCGCTGGACATCAAACTTACCCTGGCGGTAATGTTTACTGTGCAACCAAAGCTGCGGTGAAAGCAATTTCGGAAGGTTTGAAACAAGACCTGTTAGGTACTCCAGTACGTATCACTTCTGTTGATCCTGGGATGGTGGAAACAGAATTTAGTGAAGTGCGTTTTCATGGCGATGCTGAACGCGCCAAGCGGGTATATCAAGGCGTGAATCCCTTAACACCTGATGATATCGCGGATGTGGTCTTGTTCTGCACCACGCGATCGCCTCATGTCAATATCAATGAAGTCATACTCATGCCTGTAGATCAAGCCAGCGCTACTCTTGTACATCGCCATAATTAAAGTATTTGCGATTGTTGACTATTAACAGTTCACAGTCAACAATCTGCAAGAATGTGATCACTTGCAACTCATAATCATTTCGACTATGATTTATTTAAGTAAATTAAATAAATCACCCCAGCTATGGAGAGTCTTGTTATCGGTGCATTAGCTAGTTTAGGAGCAGGACTGGCTACAGCCATCGGAGCCTTACCTGTTTTACTACCAATTAATCTGACGCAGCGAGTACAGGGAATCATGCTGGGGTTTGGTGGGGGAGTGATGTTAGCAGCAACATCCTTTTCATTAATTATGCCGGGAACAGAGGCGGCCATATCTCAAGGTTTATCCCAAGCTAATGCTGCATTAATTATTGTGGCTGGGATGTTGCTAGGAGCAGGATTTCTGCAATTAGCGCATCGCTTTTTACCCCACGAACACTTTTTTAAAGGCAAAGAAAATTGTCGTAGCAATAACCTCAAACGAATTTGGTTATTTATTGCGGCAATTACTATTCACAACTTCCCCGAAGGATTAGCTGTTGGAGTAAATTTCGGTAACAATAATATTAGTGATGGCATTCCTGTAGCTTTGGGAATTGGCTTACAAAATATTCCCGAAGGTTTAGTAGTTGCCTTATCTTTAGTTGCTGAGAAATATTCAGCAGGTTATGCTTTGTGGATTTCTTTACTCACAGGTTTAGTCGAACCAATTGGTGGTTTGATTGGTGTAGGAGTGGTGAGTATTGCTAATTTTGTTTTACCTTGGGCAATGGCCTTTGCTGCTGGAGCGATGTTGTTTGTAATTAGTGATGAAATCATCCCTGAATCTCATCGCAAAGGTTTAGAAAAAGAAGGAACATTCGGTGTAATGTTTGGCTTTGTAGTCATGATGTTTTTAGATATTGCATTGGGGTAAAAAAGCAGAGGAATATTAGTTGCTCATTTCTCAGGTTGATTCCTTCACAGTTGCACAGAATTGAGTATGAATTCTGGCTTCTGATTTCTAAATTATCTTCTGATAATCAATCACTATTTTCAACTCAAAAGGAGCGAATTATGAATTTCACTCGCTTTGAACATATTAACCTTGCCTGCAAAGATATTGAAGCCAGTCAGAAATTCTATCAAACTTTATTTCCTGATTGGTATGTCCGTGCTGAAGGTGTGTATAACGGTAGTCGTTGGCTGCATTTTGGCAATGACCAATTTTATCTGACTTTGAATGATTATTCAGAGCAAAATCGAGTTTCTCAACCCTACGAAAGCATAGGTATTAATCATGTTGGCTTTGTCATTAAAGACGGCGAAGCGATGAAAGACTTGCTTGAAAAACAGGGGATTGAATATTACACACTCACAGCACCAGAAACCAAGCACAGAATTTATGTCAATGACCCAGATGGTAATGAAATTGAGTTAGTGGAATATCAACTCGATTATGCACTGAGGTAAGCGATTACCACAGGCGATCGCAATTGTACAAGATTTATGCAGTGCGATCGCCTGCAACTATCCCAATGCAGATTTTTTTATATGCCTATAAGTTCATTTAGCTTGATCTATATGTATACTACGGTTAATACATCGAAAAAACGTACTATATATCATGGTGTCTTTACACTCAAGCTTATCTAACCCACCTGTGAAGAATGCCAAGCAGCATTTTACTAGGCGGTCATTCCTCCCAGACCATCAAAATGTACTTTGGCAGATTGAAAAAGGTTTTGTCCGCACTTTTACTTATTTAGAAGATGGTACAACAGTTGCTCTAGGATTATGGGGGCCTGGAGATATTGTCGGTAAAGCCTTGTCAAAAATGGAACCTTATCAGATGGAGTGCTTAACCAAAGTAGAAGTCAGCATTATACTCATGGAGAATTGGTATCAACCGCAACAGACACTACTAGCACACATCCAACAGGCTGAAGAATTGATGGTAATTCGTAGTTATAAAAAAGTTGATACCATGCTTATCAAACTATTGGCCTGGTTATCAAAAAAATTTGGTTTACAAGTTGAACAGGGACGCTTAATAGATATGCGTTTAACGCACGAAGACTTAGCAGAAATGCTTGGTTCTACTCGCGTCACTATCACCCGAATTTTGGGACAGTTTGAGGAAGAAGGTCTCATTGACCGTCTATCTCTGCATCGAATTGTAGTGAAGGAAGAAGACATTTGGTACTATGAAATTTAATTTCAGCAGCTGTAAAAACCTTATTAGCTGATATTTTTGGGGGATAAAAGCTAACAAATCTCATTTTGGGCAACAGCAGCTTTAATTAAAGCATCAGTAATTACTTGATTTTCTAGTCTTTCTCTATACTTACCTTGCCTGAAAACTCAAAATTAAAAACTCGGTAATAAAGGCTAGAAAAGAGATAAATTATACCTTGTTAGATTGACTCCCCCTAGCATTATTTTTAAGTTTAAAAAGCATATTAAAGATATAAATAGCAAAATTCTTCTAAATTTCAGAGAAAATATTCGTGTAAGATATAAAATCATAAGCTAAGAAACTCGCGCGTACTTTTGCACGTTTTTTGTACAGAAAAGTGTTTCTTTAAAAGCACTCAAAATTAACAAATTGAGGTAAGCATGATATTGTCAAAACGTTATCTGGTGAGCATCTTCTCTGTTGCAGCTTTAGGATTGGCTTCTTTGCCTGCTAACGCCGAGACTAACCAGACAAGCACTCAGACTATCGAGCAAAACGCTGCTAACGTAGGCGATTACAACCAAATTTATCAACGGGCTGATCAAATTAACATCCAAAGAAATAATCAACGCCTGAGAGGTCGGCGTTCTGGTGGACGTGTCAATCAAGACAGTTACCAAGATACTCGTCAATCTGGGGGCAATGTAGGTTATGGCAGCAGTATTAGGCAACGCTCTAGAGTAATTAACACACAAAGAAACTCTGTTCGCCGTGATCAACGTGGTCGGCGTGACAGATATTAATAAGGTGGCGTTGCTGAGTTTAATTAGCTATTGAGTCAGACTCCCAATCTTAATTAAAGATTGGGAGTTACAAGCTAATTATTCAGTTTGTTTTTGTGTTTGTTGTAGTAATTTTAAGTAACATCTTGGCTTCAGCAAGCACAAAATTAGATTGAAAATTTGTAGGCTTTTTGAATTAATTCAGCATCAAAAAGCTTTTTTCCTCCATTTATGGAGAAATTTCATTATGATAGCTAAAAAGTCTTTCCCCTTGGTGGTTTTCTTAGCGCTGATAGCTTTGCCCAGTGCAGCCAGCGCATCCAGAGTTGAAATCCGTACTGATGACGGCACAACAATAGTTGATTCAGAGAATGGCATCAGAATCACTTCTGATGATGACGAAGACAAAAATGATGTAACAGATAGTTACTACACTCAATCAGATTCTTATTCCCGTCGTCGCCTGCGTAGAAATTATCGACAAGCACCCTGTCGTCGCTACACTTCTAACTACACCAAGCGTCAAACAAGTTACTCAGGTAGAAGCGTTGTTCAAACCACTACTTCGACAACTATATGTCGATAGTCATGACTAGATTTTGACTTTGGGAGATAAGCATGAGATCCAAATTTTTATTACTGGGATGGTTATCGGGTACTGCTTTACTACCGATGTCACCTGCTTTTACTGATCCTGCTGCTGCACAGTGTGTGATGACAGATGTTTCCGTTCAAGTTGCTGTACGTGGCTCTAGACGGCCTTCTCGACAAAGCAACAATGTTGATTTGCAAAATCAAGGCCGATGCTCAGGAAACACAATTACACAAGTTGGTACGCAAGTTTACACTGGTAGTGGTCGGGCGAACCAACAACGTACCAGCAGACAACGGATTAATGGTGGTAGAGGTAACGGTACACGGGTCAATGGGCCGACTATTAAAGTTCCTGTTGGGGTGCAGGTGGATGTTTACAACCCAGCTTATGATCCATCTTTCACGAGGCCTCGGAATTTCCGCCGTTGAAATCTATCAGTTGATTGAGGCGCAGGCTTGAACCCGTCAAACAATTTTGGATTTGAGATTTTGGATTAAAAAGATAAATTTGGGGGCTAAATAATTACTAATTCGTAATTTGTAATTAAAAGGTTAAAAGCCCTCCCAAAATCTCAAAACTGGTGGTTTTCAATGATTTTATGTAAGGTATGGCAAAGATGAGCAAGAAAAAATTTATTGTTAGTTTTTTAACGGCGATCGCAACTGTTGGTCTGACTTCTTTTCCGACTCTAGCACAGGTTAACAGTAATCAAGGAGCAAGCCAAACGGCCGCTATTAATGGAGATAACAATACAATCATTCAAATAATCAATCAATCTAATCGTCAACAAAATAATCGAGGAAGAGCCAACCGTCGTCAATCACCTTATCAGCGACGTGAAGCTTACAGAAATCAAGGCTATGGACGACAAGATAATTATCGTCGCGATAACGGTAATCATTACGGTCATGACAAAAAGTATCGCAATAACAATCGTTGGGGTAGATAAAGTATTACAACAGTTTTAAATTGTCCAATCATTCATACAGTTTGTTGACTGTTGACAGTCAACAGTCAACAGTTAACAACCAACAAAATCAGCTTATCTCTCTTGCATCCACAGCGCTAATCCTCCTCCACGACCACGAGCCGCGATCAAATCTTCTGTGACTAAAAAGAAAGCAAAGAATGGCAACTTCGCTATAGGTTGGTTGTCAAAATCTTTTTTTTGTGATTTTGTACCCTGTAAAGGTTGGTTATAAACAACACGATTAAAGAGACTAATTTGGATGTGGGTAAAATCAAATGCCAGTAGATTTTTTTTGCCTAAATATTTGGCTGGGCCTGTGAGTTTTAACAACACAGGCCCTAATTGTACTTGATTACTAATTTCTCCTTTGACTGGAGTTTCATCTGTGGCTGGTGTTGTTTGCCCAAAGGAAATATAAGTTGGCGTAAATTTAGGCCAATAAAAGCCTTTGCCTAAAATTATTCCGCCTCGTTGCCTAACTTTACGTGTTCCGGTAGCAAAGCATAGTCGCCATGTTCCCACAAGAGAATCAAAAGTATAGCTAAGGCGTTGCTGTTTGGCTGTTTTTTCAGCTGCCAATAAAGTATCAACTACTACTTTAGCTGATGGGCGATCGCTATCTTTGCCAGCTTGGGTTAACGTGGCGACAAACTCAGATGCAGCAAGTGATGGTAACTCAGCATTCATGAAAACGTTTGATTTTTTGTTAACTATTGTGATGTGCCTGGTCTGAGTCTATCCCGCCAAGAAGGTTGTGATCCTGAACCGGAACTTGAAGAACTAGAACTGTTGCTAGTTGAAGATGAAGACCGTCGAGACCTGCGGGGTGCGGGAGAGTCTGATTCAACTTGCCTGGATTTTCTTCTAGAACGCGATGGCTCTGCGGCTGAGGCGCTGGAATCATTGTCTAGACTGCGATAGCGCCGTCTTCTGGGTGTTTCGGTATTATCATCTTGCTGCTGGTATCTCCGTCGTCTTCTGGGTGTTTCGGTATTATCATCTTGCTGCTGGTAAGTGCGTCTGCGTCTTCTTGATGAGCCGCTATCATCAGAATCATCCTCAGATGAAAGAGAACGATTCAGTACTTGCTTGGGTTTAATGGGTTGGGCTTTGATTGTGCCTTTGCGACCTTCTAACTTGGGTCTTTCAGGGAATTTTTCTACTGGCATTCCCTCGACAACTTTTTCCATAAATTCATGCCAGGTGTAGGCTGCACTACCACTACTGCCATAGGTGGCGCGGTTATCATCATTACCTAACCAAACTCCTGCCACTACTTGGGGGATATAGCCAATAAACCACAAATCCCTAGCTTGATCAGAGGTTCCAGTCTTGCCAGCTACTGGTCGATTACCGAGTTGGGCAGCTGCACCAGTACCTTCAACGACCACGTTACGCAGCATCCAAGTCATGATGGCGGCACTATCAGCATCGAGCGCTCGCTGTGATTTAAAATCCGCTGACCAGATAACTTTACCTTGACGGTTGAGGATGCGCCGGATGCCATGCGGCTCTACGTGTAATCCTTGAGTAGCAAAACTACCGTAAGCGCTGGTCAATTCTAGAAGGTTGACTTCGTTGGAGCCTAGGGCTAAAGAATAATGGGGATTAAGTTTTGATTTAATGCCCATATTGTGAGCTAGTTTGATGGTTGGCTCAAATCCAACATCAAGTAATACTTTCAAAGCAACTATATTCACAGAGCGAGTCAGAGCATCTCGCATATTGATCATGCCCCGGAATTTTTCGCCGTAGTTTTTGGGTTCGTAGCCATCGACGACAAAGGGGGCATCTAAATAGGAATCGTAAGGGTTTTTCCCTGTAGCGATCGCCGTAGCATAGACAAATCCCTTAAATGTCGAGCCTGGCTGACGCTTGGCTTGGGTGACGCGATTAAATTGGTTTTTGCCAAAGTCTTTACCCCCTACCATTGCTTTAATTTCACCACTGCGGGGGTCAATAGCAACTAAGGCGGCTTGTTTAAAGTTTTCCCAGCGCCCTTGATTTCGTAATACTTTGGTAACTGCGGCTTCGGCCGCTTTTTGCCAAGTCGGGTCTAAGCTGGTTTCTATTGTTAAACCCCCAGCTGCTAGAACATCAGGAGAAACATACTTGGGCAATTCTTGCTGAACATAGCTAGTAAAGTAGGGAGATTCAATTTGTAGCCGTTTGGGCAAGCTACTTTTTACAACTAATGGTTCTTGAGTAGCTGCTTGTCTTTCGGCTTCAGTAATAATTCCATCTTCCCGCATCCGTTGTAATACTAAATTGCGCCGTTGCTTAGCTGCTTCGGGATTTTGTTCTGGAGAATACAAACTTGGTGCAGGAGCCAACCCGGCAATTGTTGCAGCTTCGGCTAAAGTTAGTTGGTCTACTGGTTTACTAAAGTACACCCAAGCGGCATCTGCAACACCATAAGCCCCTGAGCCTAAATATACTAAATTCAGGTAACGCTCTAAAATTTGGTCTTTTGTAAATTCTTCTTCTAGTGTCTGGGCGAGACGGACTTCTTTGAGTTTGCGCCAGATAGTCTTTTCTTGTTTTAGGAAAAGAATCCGTGCTAATTGTTGGGTGATAGTGCTACCGCCTTCGACAACATTTTGCGATCGCAAGTTATTTATCCCTGCTCTCACAATGCCTTGGGGATCGACACCGTTATGTTCTGTAAATCTTCTATCTTCTGAGGCAATAAAAGCTTTTTTTAATTTATCGGGAATTTGTTCTATTTTGAGATATTCTCTGGTAGCTTCTCCTTGTTGCTGGAGGATATTGCCATCAGCCGCTTTAATTGTTAATGTTTGTTCGCGAACAACAGTTTGCAGTTCTGACTTATTTGGCAAAGTTTTATCTATCGAGGCAATGACATATTTAGTTCCAATCACGCCACTACCTACGGTTAGTATTGCCCAAAACCACAATCGACGATAAAATGGCTTTTCCCTACTGGTAAATATGGTAACTATTCCAGATGAAACACTACCCATCTGGCCAAATAGTTGTCTTACCTTTCCCACTTTGGTTGGGGGTAAGCTCTCGTCGGTGGATTCCTCATGTTTATATTGATTCCCAGGCGACAATCGCGGTTCCTCCTTGTCAGAGTCACTCAAACTTTGTTAGTTGTTGCTTGAATCAGGAGGTGAGATTCCCCACGTTAGTTCCTTGCTCCAAGTAATCGCAGATTAACCACCTAAAACACTTTTAAGCGGTTAATTAACTACGTTCGTGTTAGTATATTATCCTATAAATAAATAACTGAATTCATTGCTACATAAAATATTATTGTCATAGTTAATAGTTGAAATTTGTCAAGATTAACTCGGTAATTTTATTTAATTCTTAAAAGAAAAATTGTTAAAAGTATCCGGACATAATGGGGAGCAAAACATTATAAATCAGCCTAATGATAGTGGGCAAGAATTGCTGAGTTCTCAAGGACGCGTGCGGATAGCTGTAGCGCTTGGTAGTAATCTTGGTGAATCTGAGAAAATATTAGAAGCAGCGATCGCGCAATTAAGCGCCACACCAAAAATTCAATTAGAAGCAATATCCAGTTGGTATAGAACTAAAGCAATAGGGCCACCACAACCAGATTACATTAATGGCTGTGCGATATTACAAGTAGAGATCACACCGCAGTTATTACTAGAAACTTTGTTAGCCACAGAACAGCAATTTGGGCGAGTGCGGCAAGAACGCTGGGGGCCGCGATCGCTTGATTTAGATTTATTGTTGTATGATCAAGTAATTCTCGATACACCCAACTTGCAAATCCCCCATCCCCGAATGCGAGAGAGAGCATTTGTTTTAGTTCCCCTCGCCGAGATAGCCCCTGATTGGATCGAGCCAGTTTCCGGATACACGATCAAACAGTTGGTAAAAGATGTAGACTGTTCTGATGTACATTTACTGAAGAGCAATTAAAGTCACCACCCATAAACACACAAAATCCTGATCCCACAAACGGCAACAGTGTTTGTTCGTTGATTTTGAAAAGATAAAACCATAACTATGCCATTAGGTAGAGAATTACCGCAATTATTAAAACAACGCCTATTTCATAAAGGACGCAAATTCGATTTTGAAGTGAATCGCTTGCGCTTACCAAATAAATCAGAAGGAGAATGGGAGTGTATTCGTCACCCAGGCGGGGCGTTGGCTGTACCTGTGACAAATGAAGGAAAACTGGTACTCGTGCGTCAATATCGCTTCGCAGTTCAAGGACGAATATTAGAATTTCCAGCAGGTACTTTAGAAGCCAACGAAGATCCGCAAGCAACCATCAAACGTGAAATTGAAGAAGAAACTGGCTATAGCGCTCAAAAATGGCGCAAACTGGGAGAATTTTTCCTTGCACCAGGCTATTCTGATGAAATTATTTATGCGTATCTCGCCCAAGATTTAGAAAAGCTAGACACCCCACCAAAACAAGACGAAGACGAAGACATTGAAACTGTACTGCTGACTCCAGAAGAACTAGAAACAGCAATTTTGCAAGGTGAACCCGTAGATGCTAAATCAATTTCTAGCTTTTTCCTAGCACGTCCTTTTTTGTAGCTACTAAGAAAAAGTACGCTAACTCTCTAACTTGAATATTAGGGCAAAAGGCGATCGCTGCCAAAGTTTCTCAGGCTAAAGGCGATCGCTTTTTGTTTGGGCTTTATACCAATTCTCGATGAAGATGTACATAATTTTAGGATAAAAACCTCTGCTTACCTCTGCGCTAACCTCCGTTTACCTTTGCGTTAAAAAAATCTAGGATTTGAAGCAGCTTCACAAAAATAGTATAAAAAATAACTTACACAAATTTTGTTTAACAAACTCCAAATCTAGTGTATTCTCGCACATATGGAGGTTGAAGCCCCAAAATAATATCTTCTTTTGCAACGCCCTTGGCTATTAATCTATCGGCAACTACTGTGTCTGTTTGATTACGTTGAATCCAAATTTTTTCTTCTCTAATTTCTAAATGCAGCACACAGTTGTAAATCCGCCGATGTCCATTCCATCCCAAGTCAATTAATAAATAACGATCATTGGTTAAATCAAAGACTGTTTCTGATTCAATATCTCCTCCTAAAGTTTTTCCTTGAGATTCTTCTTTTAATAACTGCTGAATATATTGGCGATATTTGTTTAATTTATCCATTTGACAATTACCTCATTTCTTGAATCATAAATTATTAATTTAATTTGATATTTTTTAATAGAAGCTTTGGGTCAATCTCGATAAAAGAATGAATCATAGGCTTCAATAGGAACAGCTAAATAAAGAAGACGTTCTGGTTCAGTTTCTTCTAAAACTAGACGGTAATTCAAAAATTGTCCCAAAGCTAGATGAAAATCAAAAATAGCTGAATCGCTTAGAAAACTTTTAACTTCTACAGCTATTTTTTGTTCAGACTTTTCTGCTCCTAGAAGTTGCTCTGCTCCTAAATATATGGAAATTTTATCCTCTTCACCATATTCAATCCGTAATGGGTCATGAGTAATTATCCATCCTTCTTTTTCTAAGCCTTGTTTGACAGCGTTATGAAATTTGTCTCTAGCAGACATTCTATTCTTTATCCCGATTTATCCAAATACCTCTCATCCCAGCGGCTTTCGCTCCTTGATAGTCTTCGATAATACTGTCACCAATATGCCATGCTGCCTCTGGTAAACAATCATGTTTTTCTAAAGCAACAGCAAAAATCAGGGGATCAGGTTTAGCAGCACGTACCTGAGTCGAAATAGTCACCGAAGTGAAATAATCACTAATTCCTAGACTTTGCAACACTGAATAAATTCGAGAATCAAAATTAGAGATGATTCCCAGTTCAATACCCAAACGTCGCCAGTTCATTAGAGATGGCAAAACATCAGAATAAATAAACCAAGGTTCAGCCGTGCCGAAGTGAATATAAAGTTCGCTAAAAAAAGCTGAAAAGTCAGAAAATTGCTGGAGAACACCAGCCGTTTCAAAGGTATTTAGAGCAATTAAACGCCACCAATCAAACTCTCGTTGTGGAATATCCGTTGGTTCTGCATCTAAGAATATCGGCGGTGGTGCCGCTTTAAAACATTGGATAAATGCTTTATTTAATCTGGCCGCAGAAACTCCTACGCCAAATTCTTTGGCTATCTGACTATATACTTCGCCTACACTGCCTTTTACGCCAAATATTGTGCCGACAGCATCCAGAAAAATAACTTTCGGTCGTTCCATCAAATTATCTGTGATTATGTATTTTGAATCTAAGAGTTAGATTGACTGAGAAAGTGTCTCTATAATAGGACGGACTAGCCAATTAAAACCAACTTTGAGTTGATGCTCTAAAGTCGGCATCCGATACAGATAAGCCAGACGACGAGCGACATATCCTAAAGAACCATCTAGTTTAATTCCTAAACCAGTTAAAGTAGCATTGTCTGTTCCCAGTGCCATCATTTCCCCTAGTTGCTGATAGCGGAAGGGCAGTAGTGGGCGACCAGTCAGAGAAGCCCAGATATTCCAAGCAGTATAATCAGCTTGTTGAAAAGCAGCTTGGGCTGTAGCAGGAACTTGCTGATCTTCAGCATCACGACAGTCTGCTAAATCTCCCAAGGCAAAAATTTCTGGGTGGTCAAGCACTTGTAAAGTAGATGTGGTCGTGATTTGATGACGCTGGTTTTGCTTGAAAGGTAAATTTCTGACTACAGGTGCTACTTGTGTGCCTACAGTCCAAATTACTAAATCTACAGGAATTGTATCGATCTGATTTTTGTATTCTAGGGAAATAGTATCTGCACCAATAGATTCGACTTTAGTTTCTAAATCAATAAATACACCCCGTGCTTCTAAAGCTTTTTTGGCAGCTTCGCGGTTAAACTCTGGGGAAGTGCGTAAAATTTGATCGCTGATTTCAATTAACCGCAAGCGTCCTTTTTCGCCTAACCTGTCGGCTAATTTACAAGCTAATTCCACACCACTGTAACCAGCCCCAACAATTGCTACACGAACTTTGTCAGCATCAGATTCTTGCAAAATTTGCAGCTTTTGTTCTAAGCGGTAAGCATCGGCGATGGTGCGGAAAGGTAGGGCGTAAGATATAGCACCAGGAACCATATCTAGTGGTGTTTCGCCACCCAAAGCTAGGACTAAGCGGTCGTAGGAAAGTTCTGGGCCGTCTTGTAATTGTACCCGTTGTTGGTCGGTATCAATTCCCGATACAACAGCTTGGTAAAAGCGCACACCTGTACCTTGGAGAAGTTCGGCGAAGGGGGGAGCAATTTCCCAAGTTTGCAGTTCGCCTGTGAGTAATTCGTAGAGTAAAGGGGAAAATAGAAAGCGATCGCTTTGATCTACCAGTACAATTTCGGGTTTTTGCTGAGATTCCCAAGGTAACTGGCTTAAGCGCAACGCAGTGTAGAGACCACCAAAGCCTCCACCAAGGATCACAATTCTTGTAGTTTGTTTAGTCATCATTTGTATAGGACGGTCAATCCCAGCAGGCCATCTACCTCTCAGTGTAATGATTTATTTCGTTCTTTGTTCATCTTCGCTGAAATAGGAATTGCTAGTGCAACTTTGCATGATGATACTCAAATGCTACTCAAAACGGTAGTCTAATGGTGGTAGTTTGATTCACTCCCACACATCATTATGCTGCCTAAACCCAAGAAATATTGGACACCCCAGCACTGGGCGAGTTGGAAGCCCTTTGGCATTGGCGAACAGTACCCAAATAACTACTGGGAAGTCTTTCGGGCAATTTGGCTATCACGAGACAAACTACCTTATGCCTGGAATATCCTCAACCAAGGTGTGTGTGATGGCTGTGCTTTAGGCACAACTGGGATGAAAGATTGGACGCTAGATGGTATCCATCTCTGCAATGTTCGGTTGCGGCTATTGCGGATGAACACCATGCCAGCATTTGATCCGCATCTACTCAAAGATGTATCACAGTTACAAACGCAAAAAAGTTCGCAACTACGCGACTTGGGGCGACTTCCTTACCCGATGATGCGTCAACGTGGCGAAAAAGGTTTCCGTCGGGTTAGCTGGGATGAAGCGTTAGATGTAATTGCCCATCGTATCCGCGCTACCACACCAGATAGACTCAGTTTTTATATTACTAGTCGTGGTACTGTCAACGAAACTTATTACACTACTCAAAAAGCTGTACGGGCAATGGGCAGTAATAATATTGATAATGCCGCCCGTATTTGTCATTCTCCGAGTACCGCCGCCTTGAAAACATCTCTGGGTGCGGGGGCAACCACTTGTTCTTATAAAGACTGGATAGGTACTGATTTATTAGTTTTCATCGGTTCTAATGTTGCTAATAATCAACCTGTCACGGTGAAATATCTTCACTACGCCAAAAAAGCTGGCACGAAAATTGTGGTAATTAATACCTATCGCGAACCAGGAATGGAAAGATATTGGGTTCCTTCAATTGCCGAAAGTGCTTTGTTTGGGACTAAGTTTGCCGAAGATTTCTTTTTGGTCAATGGTGGCGGTGATTTGGCATTTTTGAATGGGACAATCAAACATTTGATTGCCTACAACTGGGTAGACCAGTCATTTATAGATAATTACACCACAGGCTTTGCCGAACTCAAAGCAACTTTAGAACAACAATCTTGGGATGAATTAGAACGACTTTCCGGTGCATCTCGCTATGACATGCACGCCTTTGCCCAAATGGTTGCAGCAGCGAATAAAGCGGTGTTTGTGTGGAGTATGGGCATTACGCAGCATGAGTGTGGTGAAGATAATGTCCGCAGTATCATTAATTTAGCGCTGACTAAAGGTTTTGTCGGGCGAGAAGGCTGTGGTTTGATGCCTATTCGCGGTCATTCTGGGGTGCAAGGCGGCGCAGAGATGGGATGTTACGCGACGGTGTTTCCTGGTGGTAAACCTATCAACGCAGACAATGCTGCTGAGTTAAGTCAAAAATGGGGTTTTGAAGTGCCAAGCACTAGAGGTTTAATTGCCCCAGAAATGATTGATGCTGCTTACGACGGACAGTTAGATGTGTTGTTTTCTGTGGGGGGGAATTTTTTAGAAGTTTTGCCAGAACCAGATTATGTTGAAGGTGCTTTGCAACGCATACCGCTGCGAGTACACATGGATATTGTGCTTTCTAGCCAAATGTTGGTAGAACCCGCAGATACAGTAGTGTTGTTACCTGCTACAACTCGCTATGAAGTGCCGGGAGGAGTCACAGAAACTACGACTGAACGGCGGATAATTTTCAGCCCGGAAATTCCCGGCCCGCGTATTGGTGAGGCGCTTCCAGAGTGGGAGGTGTTTGTGGAATTGGCAAAGCGGGTACGCCCAGATTTGGCAGAGAAGATTGATTTTGAAAATACTGCGGCTATTCGTGCAGAAATTGCCCAAGTTGTACCGTTATACGCCGGGATTCAACATTTACAACAGGCGGGCGACCAATTTCAATATGGTGGTTCTCATTTATGCTTTGGCTGGAATTTCGCAACACCTGATGGTAAGGCACATTTCACAGCTTTATCTCTCACTTCCAAAGAAATACCAGAAGGTTGTTTTTTGGTAGCTACACGTCGAGGCAAGCAGTTTAATAGTATGGTGCAAGAACGCAAAGATGCGATTACTGGGGCGTTACGCGAGGCTGTGTTAATGAATGCGGTTGATGCAGCGAAGTTGAAATTAAAAAATGGAGATCAGGTAATTTTGAAGAATGAATTAGGTGAGTTAATTGGCAGAATTTATATTGCACCTATTCAACGAGGAAATTTACAAGTTCATTGGCCGGAAGGTAATGTACTGCTTGATAAAAGTAAGCGATCGCTCGAAGGAGTCCCAGATTACAATGCTGTCGTAAGGCTGGAAAAACTCAATTAAATCATATCCCAGAATCTCAATATGCTAGGAGCGATCACAGGTGACATCATTGGTTCGATATATGAAGTCAACAATATCAAAACCAAAGCTTTTCCCTTATTCGACAGGCAATGTCGCTTTACAGATGATACTGTGCTAACAGTAGCAGTGGCAGAGATCATTCTCGATGGCGGTGACTTTCTAGACAGCAATCAATACATCGAGCAATTTAAGTCTTATTTCCGCCGTTATCCCTACGCTGGTTATGGTGGTACTTTTAGAAATTGGGCAAACTCTAACAACAATGAGCCATACAATAGTTGGGGTAATGGTTCGGCAATGCGAGTCAGTCCTATAGGATTTGCCTTTAATAATTTAGATACTGTACTGCAAGTAGCTAAACTTTGTGCGGAAGTCACTCATAATCATCCTGAAGGTATCAAAGGCGCTCAAGCCACAGCCACAGCTATCTTTCTGGCGCGTACAGGTTACGATAAACCTGCCATTAAATCGTATCTACAAAATACCTTTGGCTACGATTTAGAAATTACTCTTGACCAAATTAGACCTCAGGGCAAACGCATCTAAATATTGATGCACAGAACGAAAGAAGAGGCTTGGAAGTACAACCGTAAGCCATCAGTAACAATAAGAACTGATCGGTTGAGAAGAGAGTAGGGATACAGAACATAAACTCGGTATGGTATTGTCAAAAAGTATCCTCAAGAAAAAAAGCACGCTACACTGACGTTTGGATGAAGCTCAAGCCCAAAATCACAATAGCTGACCATTTTGCACAGATGTCAGATCCAAGAGTAGACCGCACAAGATTACATAAGCTAATTGATATTTTGACAATTGCGATTTGTGCAGTAATCTGTGGAGCAGATAGTTGGGTGGCAATAGAATTGTATGGCTGCACAAAGTATGAGTGGTTAAAAACATTTTTGGAGTTACCAAACGGAATACCATCACACGATACATTTGCAAGAGTGTTTGCACAATTGAATCCACAGCAATTTCAGTCATGTTTCTTAAACTGGATAAAATCAACTCAGAAGATAACAAATGGTGAAGTTGTAGCAATTGACGGTAAAACTTTATGTGGTTCTTATGATAAAAGTAGTGGTCAGAGTGCGATTCAAATGGTAAGTGCATGGGCAACTACGAATAAATTAGTGTTGGGACAGGTAAAAGTAAACGAAGCATCTAATGAAATTACAGCTATCCCAGAACTACTGAATGTTTTAGAGTTGAATGGTTGTATCGTGACAATTGATGCAATCGGTTGCCAAAAAGAAATTGTGAAGTTAATTACGCAACAAAACGCAGATTATGTAATCACCTTAAAAAAGAATCAGGGTAATCTATATGAGTTAGTAGAAGAACTATTAAGAACAGGAATAAGCACAGGGTTTGAAGGGCTTCACCATAGCACATATAAAACAGAAGAAACGGGGCATGGTCGTGATGAAATCCGCAATTATGTGATGTTATCTGGAATTGAATCTCAGCTTGACCCAGATTCAGTTTGGTCAAACTTAAAAAGTGTTGGGATGGTAGAGTCTGTTCGACAAATAGATGGTAAAACAACAGTGGAGACTCGTTATTATATTAGCAGTCTTGAGAATGATGCGAAAAAATTTGCTAATTGTGTTCGCAGTCATTGGGGCATAGAAAATTCGTTACATTGGGTATTAGATGTAACTTTAAAAGAAGATGACTGCCGGATTAGGAAAGATAATGCTCCACAAAATTTTGCAGTGATGCGGCAGATAGCAGTAAATCTTTTAGGTAAAGAGAAACGTGTGAAGCGGGGAATCAAAAATAAACAGTTTTTGGCAGCAATGGATAATAACTATTTAGAAAGAGTTTTAGCTTTAGCGTAAACTAACTTGTCAATAATTTGGTTAAGATTGTTGCTTATTTTTAAGGGTAAGCTTACTTATTTATAGCTGAATAGTTAGCTAATTTATCTTTAAACAAGAGTTATTTCATTAGCGATAAGCTAATTTACTTGTTAGCAAAAAAATCGATTTGTTCTATTTATATTTTGGTCAAGTTTTGCACTTATGAAAATGATTTTGAAATCCTTATTAGTTTTTGTTAGGAAATAAGGTGCGTTTTCCCTGAATTAGACCTAGTTACAAGTTCGATGTTTCTTGTCAAGGTTCTGTTCCCCAAGCAATTGTAGCTTTTTTAGAATCTAGTGATTACGAAGATGCCATCCGCAATGCAATTTCTTTAGGTGGAGATAGTGACACCATTGCTTGTATTACTGGCGGTATTGCCCAAGCATATTATGGTGGTATACCAAAAGCGATCGCCGAACAAGCACTATCTTATTTAAACGAGCATTTATATACAATTACCGCAAAGTTTATGTTGCAGTACTGTGCCTAGAAATTGTCCATAAATCATTGTTGAGGTTGTTTCAATTTGCATCAGGTATTTACTGATATCAACAATTTTATTTATATTTTAAAGTTATATGATGATTCATTTACATTCAAATTCCATCATTTTATAAAAAAGTAATTCCATGAATATTAGCTCCTATACTTTTTATGTATAGGAGCTAGAATTATAAAGCATTGGACGTTAACTAAATATTTTATTATTCTGATTTAGTTAGTAATACTAAACTGTTTAGCAGTAATTAGTTACATAATTAGTACTAAAAAGCTCTTGGTATTAAAAATTATATAAATGTAATAGTTGTCCAAATAAAAAATTAATGAAAATATTTGCGATTAGACTTAAACCCGATGAAGATTTAAGACAAAGTCTGAAAAACTTTGCCACACAGCAAAATATCCAAGCAGGGTTTATCTTAAGTGGAATCGGTAGCTTAAAACAAGCAACAATTCGCTTTGCTAATCAAGCTCACAGTACAGTTTTGAGAGAAAAATTAGAGATCCTGGCTCTTAATGGAACAATAGCAGCTCACGGCTTACATCTGCATATTGTTATTGCAGATCAACAAGGTAAAACTATTGGTGGACATCTTAATAATGGATGTATTATCTACACAACTGCGGAAATAGTGATTGGTGCTACTGAAGAGTTTCGTTTTGTGAGAAATTTTGATGAGCAGACAGGCTATCAAGAATTAGAGATTGAATTCTCGTCAACGCCCAATTGCAGTTAAAAGGATTAACAAGCGGATAAGTTGCCTTGAACGATTCAATAATCGTTAATCTTGAATATGTTCAAACAAAATTTTGAGATATTTATCTAAATGTTTAGTAGGTGTTTCTTTCCGCCACACAGCAGCTGAGCGGGCGTAATATATGGGATGGTAGAGCGGCATAAACACAACTTGGGGATGAGGCAGGGCTTCTGCCTCCTGGGGCATAACTGCTACTCCTTGCCTTGCAGCAACCAGAGCAATCATTGAGGCATGACTATCGGCAAACAGGTGCAGATTTGGCATGAAGCCAGCACAGCGACAAGTGTCGCGGATGCGATCGTTCCGCCCTGGAAAAGTTTCTTCAGACATTCCAATAAATTTTTCAGATGCCAGTTGGGCGAGATCAATCGAGGATTGATTTGCTAATGGATGCGTATCCGGTATCACAGCATAAATACGCACTTTTTTCACACACTTGACTGTAAACTCTTCGTCTAACTCATCGGGAGGATTGCCCATAAAAGCAATATCGATCACGCCATCTCGCAATGCTCTAACTTGTTCACTGGGCGGCATCTCCTGCAAACGCACCGCGACTTCAGGATAGGCAATTCCAAAGTTGTGTAGTGTTTGACCAAGAAAAGTTTGGAGGATGGTTGGGATATAGCCAATTACCAAAGGCTCATCTGTATCTTTGTAACGAGCCTTAATGGTTTGCACAGCTAGATAGCTACGATTCAAAATATCTTTTGCTGCTTCGAGAAAAAACTTTCCTGCTTCTGTAATTGTCAATCCATCAGATTGTCTCAGAAATAGTAAAACACCAAGTTCATCTTCGAGGTTTTTAATTTGACGGCTTAAGGCAGGCTGGGAAATATATAGGCGGACGGCAGCACGGCTAAAGTTGAGTTCTTCTGCAACAGTCACAAAATATTTAAGATGCCGTAATTCCATTAGCTGCGGTTGGTATACCTAAAAGTTATAGCTATGACAAGTATAAGGTATTGGACTCAAAATTCACTATGTAGATATTATTAGATACACAAACCAACACTTAGTAACATAGTCGGTAATAAAAAATATTTATGTCGAAATAGCACTGTTAGTTGTGTGCTTTTTCCTTTAAGTTAAATAGTGCAAACATTTCCATAAATAAGTTATGTTCTGATTTATCTAGAAAATGATAGGATGAGGGCGTTAAAAGTCGGCTGATATTTTAATTTTAGAAAGCTGCAATTAGATAGAAATTACCATCACAACCAGTTTGATAAATTAATTTTATAAAACAAATCTCAAAATCCTAGAAATCAGCTTTGTTTTGAGTTTATTTATGCCACACTACCATTTGGGCTTGACCAATAAGTATGGACTTCATCGGGGAACTACTAGATACACGCTACAAAATTGTTAAAAAACTAGGTGAAGGCAACTTTGGTGAAACTTATTTAGCTAGGGATCACAAACGTCCTAGCAAACCTTTATGTGTAGTGAAGCGACTGAAGCCAAAGCATACCCATCCCAGAGTTATGGAACTGTTTGAGCAAGAAGCAGTAATTCTCGAAAAGTTGGGAGAACATCCGCAAATTCCGCGTCTTTTGGCTCATTTTGCCGTTGATAATGACTTATATATTATTCAAGACTATGTAGAAGGACACACTCTGAGAAAAGAAATTGTGCCAAGAAAGCCAATGGCAGAAGCTGATGTTAAAAAGTTATTGCATGACATTTTGGAAGTTCTGGTTTTTGTTCATCAAAATAACGTCATTCACCGAGATATCAAACCAGAAAATGTCATGCGGCGTAAACATGATAACAAAATTGTGCTGATAGACTTTGGTTCTGTGAGAGAACTTGGCAGTATCTTAATTGATGTATATAAAATGATTCGCACAAGTGTGGTAGTTGGGACTCCAGGCTACATCCCCACAGAACAAGCCAAGGGTAAACCTCGCTTATGCAGTGACATTTATGCTTTAGGGATGATGGCTATTGAAGCCTTGACGGGTATTTCTCCCCATCTGCTGCAAGAAGATCCCCAGACAGGAAAACTTTTGTGGCGAGATTATGTCAACGTCAGTGATGCTTTTGCCGATGTTCTCGAAAAAATGATATGCGATCGCTACACTTTGCGCTATCCATCAGCAACAGAAGCATTACAAGCACTCACTGCAACTCAAGTTGTATCATTTTCTACTCAACCATTTCTACCCCTAGACCCCAACCCACCAGCAGAACCACAAATTAGTATTGAGTCTTTGGAATTAGATACAGTCATCTTACCCCTAGAACAATTTGAGTTTGAAATCACTTATATTTCTGAGAAAAGATCCTTGGCTTCCAAACCCAATTATGAAGTTAATCGTCGTCCTGGTGCGGCTCAATGCTTTATCGAAGATTTAAATAATGAAATTACCTTAGCAATGGTATCTATTCCTGGTGGACAATTTCTTATGGGTTCTCCAGAGGATGAACCAGAACGCTTTGAGGCCGAGAGTCCACAACATCTTGTCCAAGTCCCACCCTTTTTTATTGGTAAATTTCCTATTACCCAAGCACAATGGCAAGTTATTGCTGCACTTCCTGTAATTAACCGCAACCTTGAGCCTGAACCAGCTAGTATCAAAGGCACAAATCGCCCAGTAGAGCAAGTTTCTTGGGAAGATGCCGTAGAGTTTTGTGCTAGGCTGGCTCAAAAAACTGGGCGAAAATATCGCCTACCAAGTGAAGCTGAGTGGGAATATGCGTGTCGCGCCAAAACTACTACAGCTTTTCATTTTGGCGAAACACTCATACCTAGCTTGGCAAACTATAACAATTCGCTCTACAGCAATGACCAAGGCCAAGGAAATCATTGGCAAACAACTATAGTTGGTAGTTTTCCAGCTAATGCCTTTGGGTTATACGATATGCACGGGTTAGTCTGGGAATGGTGCGGGGATCACTGGCACGAAAATTATCAAGGCGCACCTGTTGATGGTAGTGTGTGGTTGTCTAACCATGATCATAAGTCTCGTGTGATTCGAGGTGGTTCTTGGAAAAACTCGTCTAGATTATGTCGGTCTGCCTATCGGAGTTGGAATCCTCAAAATGGACGAGGTAATCTTCTTGGTTTTCGCGTTGCAGTTTCTTTTAACTAACTTTGTGAACAATTAGACTTGTATCTGTCTGCTTAATTCAGTAATTTCACTAATAATATCAAGCAAAATAGCCTTCAGGTAGAGGTAAAAAAAGTACAATTTTGAAAATAATTTGTAATGTAGTATTAAGCCGATTACTGTTTAACCTCAGAAATTTGGCTCAAATATTTAATAAATTAGCAAAATTACCTGTATTTAAATTAACGCTGAATTTACCAATTAGGGTCGGTTCCTGATACGACCACTTCATTCCCAATATGCATGACAGATTCCGTCAATCTAGGAGAGGTTTTATTTATGACTCAGCCGTCTACCAATAAGCTCAAAAGTAATAGTGCGACTACTGAAATGGAACCACCCCTAGCTACCGCTATTAATTCTCAGCATAATATTGATCGCAATAGGGCAAAGCGCCACAATTCTTTCCGCCGTCCCCAGTCTCTTGTACCTTGGCAACAAGGACAGCAACAATGGAGCTTAAAATCGAAAGTTACTGGTTGGGCGATCGCTCTCAGCATATTACCAGTGTTGGGTATAGGAGCAGCCAGCTACTTTGGCAGTCAGTCGATAACTCAGCAAATTAACCAAGCCAAGTCAACCAACCCTACAGATTTGGCAAAAGCGGAAATTACCCTCAAGCAATACCAAACATCTTTGTTGTGGGGAACAGGCATCATCGCTATCTTATCAGGAGCGATCGCAGCTATCATCTCCCGTCGTCTCACAAAACCAGTGCTTTCGGCTGCGGAAATTTCTACAGTTTTAGTTAATAGATTAAGTCGTCGAGAAGAAATAGCAACTCAAGCTGATGTTGAGGAACAAGATGAATTAGTTGCACTCAAAGCCAACATTAACCAGCTACAACTTCAGTTACCAGTCTTACTCTCGAAACAAGAAACTGAAGCTGAACGTTCTCAAGTCTTAATTAACTTGACTCGCCGGATGCAGGAAGCCCTCTCGGAAGAAGATTTGCTGAGAACAACAGTAGAAGAAGTTCGCAAAGCTTTGAGAATAGACCGTGTAGTCATTTTTCAATTTGACTCTAATTGGAATGGCACGTTTGTAGAAGAATCTGCCGCACCGGGTTTGCCCAAGATATTATGGGCGACTGTATTTGATCCCTGTTTTCAAGAAAAATACATTGAACAGTACCGACAAGGACGTGTCCGCGCCATAAATAACATTTATCAAGCTGACCTGACAGATTGTCACATCGGTTTATTAGAAAGATTTGGAGTCAAAGCAAATTTAGTTGCACCAATTCTCAAAAATAACCAGCTATTTGGCTTGCTTATTGGTCATCAATGTTCTGCACCCCGCTTTTGGCAACAAGCGGAAATCGATTTATTTGCTCAAGTTGCCACGCAACTAGGATTTGCCCTCGACCACACCAGATTAGTTGAACAAATAGACAAAAGAGCTGACCAAGCTCATGTAGTGATTAATATTACTCGCAAAATTCGGGAATCGCTCAACGAAGAAGATGTCCTCAAAACTACCGTTGAAGAAATTCGCAAAGCCATCAGCACAGACCGAGTAATGGTTTATGGTTTTGATGCCGACTGGTATGGTACAGTCATCGCCGAAGCTGTAGTTCCAGGCTTTCCCAAAGCATTACGTGCCAAAATTAAAGACCCTTGCTTTGCTGAAGGTTATGTAGACCAATACAGAGCAGGTCGAGTCCAGGCGACCAATGACATTTACAAAGCAGGTCTGAGTGCTTGTCACATCAGCCAACTTGAACCTTTCGCTGTCAAGGCAAATTTAGTCGCACCAATTCTCAAAGACGACCAGTTATTCGGTTTATTAATTGCCCATCAGTGTTCTGCCCCAAGAGAGTGGCAACAGCCAGAAATTGATTTAGTAACTCAATTAGCAATGCAGGTGGGATTTGCTCTCGACCATGCCAGATTACTCCAACGCATTGATGCTGAAGGAGTACGCACCCAGTTACTTGTAGACATTACTCGCAAAATTCGGGAATCGCTCAACGAAGAAGATGTCCTCAAAACTACCGTTGAAGAAATTCGCAAAGCCATCAGCACAGACCGAGTAATGGTTTATGGTTTTGATACCGACTGGTATGGTACAGTCATCGCCGAAGCTGTAGTTCCAGGCTTTCCCAAAGCATTACGTGCCAAAATTAAAGACCCTTGCTTTGCTGAAGGTTATGTAGACCAATACAGAGCAGGTCGAGTCCAGGCGACCAATGACATTTACAAAGCAGGTCTGAGTGCTTGTCACATCAGCCAACTTGAACCTTTCGCTGTCAAGGCAAATTTAGTCGCACCAATTCTCAAAGACGACCAGTTATTCGGTTTATTAATTGCTCATCAGTGTTCTGCCCCAAGAGAGTGGCAACAAACAGAAATTGATTTATTCGCTCAGTTAGCGATGCAGGTGGGATTTGCCCTTGACCATGCGCGGCTTTTAGAGCAAGTAGAACAATCTTATGAATCTGTGGAATCTGCCTTGGAACAGCAACATCTGCGTCAAAAAGTGTTGCAATCTCAAGTATCAAATGTACTGAAAGATCATGAAACTGTGGTGGCAACTTTTTTCGGTCAAGCAATGAGCCAAATGGATTCTGCCACAGATACTCATCATCAAATTCAAGCATTAGCTAGTGCAACACAGGAAATCTTTCTGCGTGTGCAAGAACTAGAAAACCAAGTCCAACAAATCTACGTGCAAGTAGAAATTGGGCAACAAGGTATGAATGGATTTTTAGAAGAAATTTCAGATGTTGGTACTAAGGTTGTAGAAGCTGTCACCAGGCTGAAACATTTTGAACAGCCATCTCAAACACTGTTATCTAAAGTCAACTTGATTGCACAAGTAGCATCACAAATGAAGCGTCAGGCGATGAAGGTTGTTTTTGAGGCAGTACGGACTGGAGAAGAAGGCCAAGATGTTACCACTACTGAGGAAGTACTTGTTTTGGCGCAGCAGTTGGATGATGAGATTGTAGAAATTAAATCTTTAGTAGGAGAAATTTATTCAGCCAATCACGAATTAACAGCCCTAATGCAGGTAGGAGAGCAACAAGCGATCGCAGGTATTCAACAAGTCGAAGTCACTCAGCAAGCTCTCAATCAAATTACCACTATGAGTAACCAAGTGAATGTGTTGCTAGGAGAATTAATCCAAACTGCTACCAACCAAGTAGCAATTTCTACCACAGCCAGCCAATCTATTCAAGAATTTGCCAGCACGTCGAAACAGACAACTGAACAAGCAGTTAACTTAGCTAAAGATTTAGCTAAATTAACTGCGATCGCTCAAGAATGGACGGAGGATGAAGATTAACAATCAATCTTCTACTCCTCCTTTCAGCTAATCTACAAGCTAGGCGGTAAAATCACGTTGTCGATCGCATGAATCACACCGTTACTGCCTTGAATATCTGGCTGAATGACTTTGCCATCATTCACTACTACCTCATTGCCCTCAACTTTCACAGAAATTGGATCTCCTTGCAAGCTGGTTACTTGACCAGATTTCAAGTCTGAGGACAATACTTTGCCAGGTACTACATGGTAAGTTAATATCTTCACCAGTACTTCTTTATTTTCTGGCTTCAACAAATCGTTTAAAGCATCTTGGGGCAGTTTGGCAAAGGCTGCATCAGTAGGGGCAAAAATGGTGAAAGGCCCTGCACCTTGTAAAGTTTCTATCAACCCAGCAGCTTTTAAGGCTTTGGTCAGTGTTGTAAACGAACTGTTGGATTCTGCCAGGGCAACAACATTCTGGTTTTTGTTGGTTGTGCCGCTGGTTGCAGGTTTAGTAGGTGTTTCACTAGTTGGAACTTCTGTTGCGGGAGGTTGACCCGGTGTTGCTGCTGGTGGCGTGCTGGGAGTAGGTGCAGTTTCGCTAGGCGTAGCCTGATTTTTCCGGTTATAAGGAGGCTCGTCAAAAATGCTTGGTCTAGGATTTAGCCCTCTATTTGTAGGTTTTTGAGCTACTAAATTTCTGTTACGAACGTTGTTTTTATCTGTAGCGATCGCAGGCTCAGTTGGTGTATAACTAGCATTGGACTGAACGCGTTGACTCCGGTTATAGGGAGCTTCGCTGAAAATGCTAGGATTCGGATTTAGTACTTGTTTTGCTTGTGATGGTAAAGTAATCAGGAGACTTATCCCTGCTAACCCTGCCATACCTGCTAAATTAGTCAATAACTTGCTGTAATTCCCCTTCATAAATTTTGTTTGTTTTTATTTGACACAGCTTACATAAAGACTTATACCACTTTGCCACACAAAAAATCTAACCTAGCAAGTAAGATTTTGAATATTACTTTCCTGTTTATTTTGCTATTGAACTATTAGGAAATAAAGCTATTAATAGCATAATCGCTTACAATAGGAGTATAAAAATTATCTGAAGAATTTAACCTGATAAAGGAGTTTTGAAACAGATTCATCTGAGAAAATTTTGGTGGCGATCGCCAGGCAAGATGACATTTCTTTCGTAACTTGTGATGCCAAAATGATTAACTATCCTCATGTCCAAACTATTTGGTAATTCACTCTTTTTAAATCCGAGTATTTAGCCTTTAGTAGTAAAAATGTTTAAGAGAAAATTAAATATTTGACAACTATGAACTTATCCCAAAAAATCTGTGCTTGAAGTCATATTTATGACAGAAAAATTGTTATAGCTCGACAAATTTTCGGAAATTAAAGATAAAATAAAAAAGTTATTTTCCAACTCAGTAATCAAGGATAGAATATGCTAGAATTATACCAATGGGAACTGTCTCAATACTCAGAAAAAGTGCGGCTAATTCTAGATTACAAAGGTTTAGAGTACCGCAAAATCGAAGTTACTCCTGGTATAGGACAGATAGAACTTTTTCGTCTCACTGGTCAAAGACAAGTGCCAGTATTAAAGGATGGTCATAGATATATTGCAGATTCTACAGAAATAGCTAAGTATTTAGACTTAAAATATCCTGAGCGCCCATTAATACCACAAGATCCAAAGCAAAAAGGTTTAACTTTATTAATCGAAGAATGGGCAGATGAATCTATCGGGATTAAAGGTAGAAAAGCACTTTTTGCAGCTATCAGTCAGGATCAAAGCTTTCGTAAATCCTTATTACCCACATCAACACCAGACATCTTCCGCAATTTAGTCGAAGGAGTTCCTAGTGATATTCTGACAGTGTTGGGATTGGGTGTTGGATATAGCCCGGATGTGATTAAATCAGCGATCGCCGATTTAAAGCAAGACCTAGAAGCACTAACTTTATTATTGGCAGATAGTCCTTATCTCACAGGCGATGAACCAACATTAGCAGACTTAGCCGTGGCTGGGTTATCAATATTATTGAAGTTCCCTGAAGGGGCTTATCTAGATTTACCAGCAAGTATTCGAGGTAAAGGCGTGCCAACCCTAGCAGATAACCCTGATTATCAATTATTCTTTGAATGGCGCGATCGCCTCTATGCTCAATTTCGTAAACCATTAATCAGCGCATCTCCATCTGGTACAGCACCAACTACTATTCAAATAGATTAGTGCTGAGTGGAAGAGAGGTCAGAAGTAGTGAAGCGGAGAATAACAAATGACTCTTGACCATTGACCATTGACCATTGACTATTGACTATTGACCCTTGACCATTAACCAATGACAAATGACAAATTGGTAAAACCATTAGGTTCGGTAATCCAAGGCTCACTAACTGGCGGATTAGAAGTAAGACTACACCCAGATATTTCTGTAGAAGATATGCGGGTGGGCAAATTTTTAGTTGTCCAAGGGATGCGATCGCGGTTTTTTTGTATGCTGACAGATGTATCCCTAGGGACAGCTAACGCTCGGATTATTGCTAACCCGCCGAGTTGGGAAGACACATTTCTCCGCGAAGTCTTAGCTGGAAGTGGTACTTATGGAACCATCGCCTTAGCGCCGATGTTGATGTTTACCCCCGAATCTAATGAATCTTTTTCTTCAACTAACGGCAAATCTGTAAATCCTTTTGTCCCATCAAATACGGGTTTGGCTTCATTTCAACCCCAAACCAGTACGACGATGGAATTACTACCAGTCAAAACTATTCCCAGCCACTTTAGCCAGGTTTTCGACGCGAGTGAAGAAGATTTTCGCCGCGTCTTCGGTTGGGAAGATGATCTGCAAAGAAAGAATTTTGCCATTGGTAAACCATTAGATATGGATGTACCTGTGTGCATTGATTTAAATCGGTTTGTCGAACGCAGCAATGGGGTTTTTGGTAAATCTGGTACAGGTAAATCCTTTCTTACTCGCTTGCTTTTGGCTGGTGTGATCCGCAAAAATGCAGCGGTAAACTTAATTTTCGATATGCACTCAGAATACGGTTGGGAAGCCGTAGCCGAAGGTAAAAATGTTAATACAGTAAAAGGTTTAAAACAGTTATTTCCTGGTAAAGTCGAAGTTTATACCCTCGACCCCGAATCTACCAAGCGCCGGGGTGTGCGTGATTCCCAAGAATTGTATCTAAGTTACGAACAAATTGAAGTTGAAGATATTAAATTATGTAGTCGTGATTTAGGTCTGTCAGAAGCCGCGCTAGATAATGCCAACATTCTCTACAGCGAGTTCAACAAAGCTTGGATTGTGCAACTGCTGAACATGACCAATGAAGAAATCGAGATGTTCTGCGAAGAAAAGCGGGGACACAAAGGCTCGATTATGGCCTTGCAGCGGAAACTCTTGCGCCTAGACAGTTTGAAGTATATGCGGGCAGTTTGCCCCCAAAATTACATTAATAAAATCTTACAATCCTTAGAGGCAGGTAAGAATGTAGTGGTAGAATTTGGTTCCCAGTCGAATATGCTCTCTTATATGTTGGTGACAAATATGATCACCAGACGTATTCATGAGCATTATGTCCGCAAGGCTGATAAGTTCTTGCAGAGCAAAAACCCCAACGATCGCCCCACCCCCTTAATGATTACCATTGAAGAAGCGCATCGTTTTCTTGACCCAGCCATTGTCCAAAGTACGATCTTCGGCACGATCGCCAGAGAACTCAGGAAATATTTCGTAACGTTGCTAGTAGTTGATCAACGTCCATCGGGCATAGATAATGAAGTTATGTCCCAGATTGGTACTCGAATCACAGCTTTACTCAACGACGAAAAAGACATTGATGCAATTTTCACGGGTGTATCTGGTGCAGGCGGACTGCGATCTGTACTGGCTAAATTAGACTCCAAGCAACAAGCCTTGATTTTAGGTCATGCCGTTCCTATGCCAGTAGTTGTCCGTACTCGTCCTTACGATGCTACTTTCTACGCCGAAATCGGTGATCCAGCTTGGGAAGAAAAGCCTGACGCAGAAGTATTCGCCGCTGCGGAACTAGCCAAAGCCGACTTGGGATTTTAATTTGTAAATAGTCAAAATTCCATAGTCCATAGCATTTACTATTGACTCTTGACTCATAACCATTGACCAATTCGTAACTTCCCTCCACAATTATGCCCAGAGAGTTCGGTTTTCTCCCTACCGATAGGCAACATAAGAGGGAGTTTTGCCGTCACTATAGATATAGTAAGCACTCTAAGGAAGTTTAAATTTTTTTTGTAATTACACACTTTTGGACTATAATTTTCTCTTTCTCCAGGCTACTTTACTATCCACCTGATTTGTCCTAAGATAAAAGCAAGTAAAACTCATATCGACTTCGGATTTGTTAGTTGCCGATCGCAACTGAAGATAAAGAAGAATTCTTGAAAACAACCCAGTGTGCTTTTGAAAGACATAAAAATTTAGGAAGAGTAAAGGGAACCTATCGAAGGGACTCATCTTCTGGAATCTCAAGTATATGAACTGATTATTTTTAATAGCCGTCATGGACTGTTAAAGCCAGAACGAAGGAGAAAAAATCAGAAAATCAGGGATTACAGAGGAATAAATTTCTGAATAGGCAATCCCCAGGAACCACCTGAGTTCTGTGTTTTATAGATAGCTTTTCCTAATTGCATTTAGTTATTGAAGATTTATTGTGTTTACGGAGTAGAGGACAACGCACCAATGCCTACTGTTAACACCCAAACTGAAAACCTAAACACCAAATTCACGGCTGATATGGTGCGAACCTATCTGCGGGAAATTGGTCGTGTACCACTGCTAACCCGTGAGCAAGAAATTGTCTATGGGAAGCAGGTGCAACAAATGATGACACTAGTCGAAGCGAAAGAAGCTTTGGCGAAGAAATTGCACCGCGAACCGAGTTTACCAGAGTGGGCAAACCACGTTAAACAATCAGAAACCGATGTCAAACAAACGGTAGCTCAAGGTAAACGGGCAAAGCAAAAAATGATTGAGGCGAACTTGCGCTTAGTCGTAGCGATCGCCAAGAAATACCAGAAGCGCAACATGGAATTTCTCGATTTAATCCAAGAAGGAACACTCGGATTAGAAAGAGGTGTAGAGAAATTCGATCCCACACGCGGATATAAATTCTCAACTTACGCTTACTGGTGGATTCGCCAAGCAATTACCCGTGCGATCGCTCAACAAGGCCGCACCATTCGCTTACCAATTCACATCACCGAAAAACTGAACAAAATCAAAAAAGTGCAGCGTGAACTAGCCCAAACCTTGGGTCGTTCTCCTACACCCGCCGAAATCGCCAAAGAACTGGAATTAGAACCAGCCCAAATTCGGGAATATCTGAATATGGCACGTCAACCAGTTTCTTTAGATGTGCGTGTCGGTGATAACCAAGACACCGAACTGCAAGAAATGCTGGAAGATGAAGGCCCATCACCAGAGTACTACACCACCCAGGAATTCTTGCGCCAAGACCTCAACACCTTGTTAGCAGAACTCACACCCCAACAGCGGGAAGTTTTAGCCCTGCGCTTTGGTTTAGAGGATGGTAACGAATTGTCCTTGGCGAAAGTTGGTGAACGATTAAATCTCAGCCGCGAACGTGTTCGTCAACTCGAACATCAAGCCTTGGCTCATCTGCGCCGCCGTCGCGCCAACGTTAAAGAATATGTTGCTAGTTAATAATCTATAACCGTGATGCGCCTCCTGAACTCAGGGGGCGATTTTTTTTTAAGGGAACAGGGAACGGGCAATAGGCAACAGGGAAATCCCCATACTTAAAAGCTAATTTTTCCGAATCTGTAGTCTAGACACACCCTACTGGACTAACCTTTGTTGCGTAAGTCCTATCTACAAGCAAAACCTGCTCTAATGGTTTATAGACAAAACTCCCCTACCAGTGATAGGGTTGTCAGCTGCTCAAGCTAAACACTGTAGTTATCTAGGTAGTTTTGCATGGTACTGGATATCTCTTCTTTGCCTTTGGCATTTCAATTTACTTCTCCAGGCCCCATTTTGGTGAAAATCGGGCCATTAACTATCCGCTGGTACGGCTTATTGATTGCTACGGCGGTGTTAGTTGGTGTCAGCCTGTCTCAGTACCTGGCAAAACGCCGAAATGTGAATCCAGAGTTGCTGAGTGATTTGTCCATTTGGCTGGTGATTGGGGCAATTCCCGCCGCACGACTATATTATGTTTTATTTGAATGGGCAGAATATGCCCAACGTCCAGAAAAGATTATCGCTATTTGGGAAGGCGGTATAGCCATTCACGGCGCAATTATCGGTGGAACAATAGCCGCCTTAATTTTTGCCAAACTCAAGCGCGTTTCTTTTTGGCAACTAGCAGATTTAGTCGCGCCTTCCCTGATTTTAGGACAGGCAATCGGGCGCTGGGGTAATTTCTTTAACTCAGAAGCCTTTGGCGCTCCCACTAATTTACCTTGGAAGCTATATATTCCACCAGAACGCCGCCCTGAAGGGTTAACAAATTTTGAATACTTTCATCCCACCTTTTTATATGAATCGCTGTGGGATTTAATGGTGTTTGCCTTGCTATTAAGTTTATTTTTCCGGGGTCTGTCTGGCAAGCTACGCCTGAAAGTAGGCACTATATTTATGGTTTACTTAACAGCCTACAGCACAGGTCGCTTTTGGATTGAAGGTTTGCGCACTGATAGCTTGATGCTGGGGCCGCTGCGGATAGCCCAAGTTGTGAGTTTAACAGGTATTATTGCTGGCTTGACCGGGTTAGCTTGGCTGTATTTTCGTAAACGCCCTTTACCTGATGTGGTTGCGGCTAGTGATTAACAAGGGTGTAAGGGTGTGAGGGTGTAGTGGAAGAATATTTTACTCAAACCTCAGCACTCAGCACTTTTCACAAATGACCAAAAATAAAAAATGCCCCAGATTTTACTCTAGGGCTTAACCAGGGTGCATCTACCATTCCACTCTTCTATAGTTAGAGGGTGAATCCGGAAAGATACTGAGAAAATGCCAAAAAATTTTTGGGGGAATTTTTAGTTTACGGGTAAATACGTAAAAGTAATATAAGTTTTTTGTATGGAAACTCAGCTAAATTCTATAAAAACAGCAGTTTATATTGTAGGAGCAGGGCCAGGAGATCCAGATTTATTAACGGTTAAGGCGCAAAAACTCCTCTCTGCGGCAGATGTAATTTTATTTGCTGATGCTTTAGTTCCAGAACAAATATTAAATCTTTGCCGAGAGGATGCGGAAATTATTCCAACTGCGGATAAGACTTTAGAAGAGATTGTAGGGTTGATGGTAGAAAAAGTGCGATCGCACAAATCTCTCGTCCGGCTTCATTCTGGCGACCCCAGTCTCTACAGTGCTGTCCACGAACAAATGCAAATGCTGGCTGAGGCGAATATTCCCTTTGAAGTCGTTCCTGGAATTAGCGCCTTTCAAGCAGCTGCGGCCAAACTTAAAGTAGAATTAACTGTTCCCGGTTTAGTCCAAACTATTATCCTGACACGCATTAGCGGGCGTACTGAAGTCCCAGCAACAGAAGAGTTAGCCAGCCTCGCCGCCCATCAAGCTAGTTTATGCTTATACTTGAGTGCGCGTCACATCGAAAATGCCCAAGCTAAATTACTCGAACATTACCCAAGTGATACCCCAGTTGCAATTTGCTTTCGCCTAGGTTGGCCGGATGAAAAAATTCGGGTTGTTCCCCTCAAGCAAATGGCAGAATGCACTCATCAAGAAAATCTCATTCGTACCACACTGTATGTAATTAGTCCCGCACTTCTGCCAACAAACGGGCGATCGCACTTATATAATCCTGAATATCAGCATTTATTTCGTTCTTAATTCCAAGGGAACAGGGAACAGAATAATTATCGTTTTTATCTAGTCTCTACCTAGGTTCGATAAACTTAACAATGTAAATAACGTCAAAACTCTAATTCGGTGCTATGCCATTAATTAAAGTACAAACTTCTGTATCTGCGCCTGCAAAATCTGAAGTTGAGACCATGCTAAAGAGTTTGTCAGGGAAGTTAGCAAAACATTTAGGTAAACCCGAATCTTATGTGATGACAGCGTTTGAAGCAGATGTACCCATGACTTTTGCTGGGACTACAGACCCCGTTTGTTACATCGAAATTAAAAGTATTGGTTCAATGAAGCCAGACCAAACTCAAGCAATGAGTCAAGATTTTTGCCAGCAAATTAATCAAGCTTTAGGTGTACCACAAAATCGTATTTACATAGAATTTGCAGATGCTAAAGGTGCAATGTGGGGCTGGAATAGCACAACATTTGGTTAATTTTTGAGAAGATATCTAAAATTAATCAGCGAATTATATTCGCTACTACAAAAGCAAAGTCTCTCTAACAGAAAATTGAAATTTTTGAACCCACCTATGCGGGTTTTTTCTGTATTTTCAACCCTTCTCCGACGCGGAGAGGGGTTGGGGAGAGGTTCATCGAACTTACGTTTTTTAAAAGTTTTTACATAGCCGCATTTTAGTAGGGATGTGATCCCAATTCCAATTCACAAATAAATCAAGTATTGATGAATATTCTCAGTAATCCAATTGATGCTTTACATGAGGTGAATAAAGAGCGATCGCTACTAAAAGCCCAAACTAATAATACTGTAGGATAAGACTGTTCAGTTCACTCTGCCTGTCTTGAATAAATTGGTGTTGTTAAGTAAGTCCAATATTTTTTTTCTAGATTCCGAAAAACGGCAAGTTGAGTTTGAAGCTTAAAGTAATCAAATTTCGCAACTGAACATGAACAGCTTTCATCAGATAGAAAATAAATCATTGTCACTAATTTTGGCTACTGCTTGCGGCGCGGCTTCACTACTAACGGGAATTGTGGGGACATCTTCATCTGCAAGTGCTGCACAATTAGATTCTACTCAAGTTTCAGCAGTACATAGTCAGCTAATTGCCAATGCATATACTTGCCCTCAATATGCAGGCGGCGGGCGGTTAGAAGCTTATATTGAAACTACGAACTTCTATATTCATATTTGTAAAAAGAGAGGACAGCTTTTCTATACAGGAATTTCTAAGCTGAATGGTAAAGGTATTCGTTCTCTACCCGCTTACACAGAAGAAGGTACAGGATATGTCGTTAAGAATAAAAACTATGAATATGTTGTCAATGGTGCGAGTCTAGACATTATCAAAAATGGTCGGGTTGTACAAACAGATCCAGTAATTAAGTATGTGAGTGGGTATTCAAACTAAATAACGTGAGTTCAATGAACCTCTCCCTCCCAGCGTCTCTTTCCTACAAGGCCAAGGAGGAGTAAGCAAAACTATTGTATTTTCTCCCCTCTCCGACGCGGAGAGGGGCTGGGGGAGAGGTAAAAACAGACTTGTTGAATTCACGTTAAATATGCAATTTCCTAGCGTAACAGCTTAGGATAGAGATCCCAGTCTCAACTTGTAAGTCCCTCCCTATGTCTGCTACGCCATCAATTTCTCAAGTTAACTCACCCACTTCTAAAACATTAGAATTACCTCCCCTACTCGGTGCTTCGGTTAGCGAGTTAACTGCTTGGGTGCAGCAGCAGGGACAACCAGCCTACAGGGGTAAACAGTTACATGATTGGATATATCACAAGCAAGTGCGATCGCTTGCTGATATTTCTGTCTTTCCTAAACAATGGCGGGCGGAAATTGCAGATATCCCCATTGGACGTTCTACCATCCACTACCGCAAAGCTGCACCCGATGGTACAGTCAAATATCTACTGCAACTAGCTGACGGGCAGATTATCGAAACTGTGGGTATTCCCGCCGATAAGCGGTTAACTGTCTGCGTTTCTACCCAGGTGGGTTGTCCAATGGCTTGCGATTTCTGCGCTACTGGTAAAGGTGGCTATAAACGCAACTTAGCCCGTCATGAAATTGTTGATCAGGTGTTAACTGTACAAGAGGACTTTCAAGAACGAGTTAGCAATGTAGTGTTCATGGGTATGGGTGAACCGTTGCTAAATACAGATAATGTCTTAGCCGCACTTACATCGTTAAATCAAGATGTTGGTATTGGACAGCGGATGCTAACTGTTTCTACAGTAGGAATCCGCGATCGCATTCGTCAATTCGCCCAACATCATTTGCAAGTTACTCTGGCGGTGAGTCTCCACGCCCCCAACCAAGCACTCCGAGAACAACTTATCCCCAGCGCCCGCCCTTATCCTTTAGAAGATTTACTAACTGAATGTCGGGAATACGTAGCAATTACAGGCCGCCGTGTAACTTTTGAATATATCTTGCTGGCTGGTGTTAACGATTTGCCAGAACACGCTTTAGAACTAGCACAACGCCTGCGCGGATTCCAAAGTCATGTTAACTTAATTCCCTATAACCCAATTCAAGAAGTTGATTATCAACGTCCTAGCCGCGATCGCATTCAAGCTTTTGTAAACATTCTTCAACAACAAAAGATTGCTGTTAGTGTCCGTTATTCTCGTGGTTTAGAAGCTGATGCCGCTTGTGGACAACTTAGGAAGTCTGAAGTATGAAGTGTGAAGTATGAAACTTCATTCTTTTGCTTTTTACTTTTTACTTTTTACTAAGTTGAATTCCAGGGGCGTAAGCTTCAACTACTTTACCAGTACGTGTGCAACTAATCATCAAGTAATCACAACTTGAGCATTGGGTACGTGTTAATTCACTGTCCAAAATATAATAACGCTCTGCTTTACTACCACAATTTGGGCAGTAAATTTTTTGTACTGTCTGCATTTTTAATCCCCTGGATGTGACTATTTTTTGCTTGGTAGGAATGTTAGTTTTACCTGGCAATTTTTGGTTTAACCAACGTAACAAACAGCCATAATCTTGGCTGTAAATCTTAAAGAAAACTTTAGCTTAGAAACTTTTGCGATTGCTTTGTTTATTATCCTAATCGTTAGGTGCTTTTACCATCCCACTTTAGATATATAAATTTACTTTTAAGTGATTTGTACTTAGAAATGGGATGATCCCTATGATTAAAACTTTGAGAAAGCTTTATTTTTAGTCATTCCAAATTTATTACATACCTTATTTATGTATTCAAAAGTTAATCACCAAGGATTACTGTATATTTGGTAACAAAATTTTAATTTTAAACTTTGCTTAATTTTTATGAATGCTATAGATAAGTCAACAAATCAATTCTGATAACTGATTTTGAAAATTGAAATTTATTTTTAATAATTTCATCTGAAATTTAGTGCAGAGGTAACTTGATGCTGAAGGTAGAACCTTTTCCTTCCCCAAGGCTGCTGGCTTGAATTGTACCGCCGTGAAGTTCTACTAAGTAACGAGCGATCGCTAAACCTAATCCTAAACCACCTTGTTTGGGATGACGCTCATCTTGGCGGTAGCGTTCAAACACGAATGGCAAAAATTCTGGACTAATGCCAATACCTGTATCAGTGACTTGAATGAGTGCTGAGCCAGAAGAAGTTGGTTCAGATATGGCTTCAAGTTTAACGTCTATTCTTCCGCCTGCTGGGGTAAACTTAATCGCGTTGGAAAGTAAATTGCCTAAAACTTGCAATAAGCGATCGCCATCACCAGTTATTGGAGGTATTGACTGATCAATCACAGATTCAAGATAAATATTTTTCGTATGGGCGGCTGGGTAAGTCGCCTGGATGGCTTCACCGACAATCGCTGCTAAATTAACTTGTTTCAAATCTAGGTGTAACTGACCTCGCAGAATGCGAGACATATTCAGCAAGTCTTCTAAAAGTTTTCCCTGAGATAAAGCATTGCGCTCGATGGTTTCTAAGGCGCGGTTGACAGTTTCTTTGTCAAACTCCCTTGTCCGTAGTAGTTGCGTCCAACCCAAAATAGCATTCAAAGGCGATCGCAAATCGTGTGATACCATTGCCACAAATTCATCTTTAGTGCGGTTAGCGGCTTCAGCTTCAGCACGGGCGGTTTGTTCTAATTGCAACAGTTGCTGACGTTCTGCTTCTAATTGCTTGCGATCGTTTATATCTGTACTAGTACCAAACCACTTAACCACATTTCCTTGCTCATCTCTGATGGGTACACCTCTAGCTAAATACCAGCGATAACTGCCATCATGTTTTCTATACCGTAATTCTTGTTCGTAAGTTTCTCCTGTTTGCATAGATCTCATCCATTGCTGGATAAATGGTTGAATGTCATCTGGATGTAAGATGTTTTTCCAGCCTAATCCTTGCGCTTGTTCTAGGGTTTGTCCAGTGAATTCATACCATCTTTGATTCACATGCTCACATTCCCCTTGAGCATTACCAATCCAGACAAGCTGAGGTATAGCATCAGACAAGTAGCGGTAACGGGCTTCACTTTGGCGTAAAGCAGCTTCTGCACGTTTGCGTTGAGTGAGATCCAGCACAAAGCAAGCACTATAACCTTGCTGATTTGAGTTATCAAGGCAAGCAATTCCTAATAAAATTGGCACACGCGTACCATCTTTGCGGAGATATTCTTTTTCAAAAGGAGTACAAACCCCGGTAGTTTGCAATTCTCGCACTTTTTGCTGATCTAAGGAGTAATATTCTGGTGGAGTTAAAGCCTCCCAACGCAGATTTCCGGCTTTTAATTCTGCACGGGTGTAGCCAAACATTTCTAAAAAAGCATCATTGGCTTCATAGATACGGCCGCTAAAATCGCCAAAATAAATGCCAATCACATTAGATTCGATGATTCTGCGCAACTTAGCTTCACTTGCAAGCAAAGCTGCTTCTTGATGTTTGCGATCGCTAATATCCGTTGTACTCCCAACAGCCCTTAATGCTTGTCCGTTTTGATCGCGTGTAATCACTCCCTGATCTAATACATAGCGATATTCATTATTTTTATGACGGACTCTATACTCTACAGCATAGTAGTTATCATCCGCAGACATCATCTCGTAAGAACGTTGCAAGAAGTCTCTATCTTCGGGATGTATTTTTTCCAGCCACCATTGTGGAGTTGGTTCCGCTTCTTGTTGAGTGTAGCCAAGAATCCGAGTTAACCCTTCCGTCCGCTCAACTATATTTTCTGGAATATTCCAATCATATATCAGACAATTCACTGCCGCAGCAGCTAGTTGAAAACGCTCATTGCTTAAGCGTAACTGTTCTTCAGTTTGCTTGCGGGTAGTAATATCATAAGCTGTCCCGATAATTTGGCGTGGCGAACCATCATCATTTCTGGTGAATACAGTGTCTCGACTGTAAAACCAACGCCATTGACCATTTGCATGGCGCATCCGGTACTCAAATTCTAGAATTTCGTTATCTTGAATTGTGACAACTTGTTGCAAATGCAGAGAGAACAGAGGAAAATCCTCTGGATGCATTAACTTAATTAAGAATTCCCTGCCCATATCTTGAATTTTTTGGGAAGTGTAACCCAGCAGTCTATAAACTTGACCATTTAGATAAGCATTGCGTTGTTCTCGCAAATCATAAACATACAAAATTCCTGGTGTGGTTTCGGCTATGCGTTCAATAAACTGCTGAGTTTCTCGTAAGCGTGCTTCACTTTCTTGCAATTCTTGACGCAACTTAACTTGAGCAACTGCTGAGTGGATAGTAGAATGCAAACGTTCTGCTGTTGTTTGTCCTTTTACCAAATAGTCATGAACACCACTCTTCATAGCCTGAACCGCGACGGATTCGTTACCATACCCAGTCAACATCACCATTACTGGCATGGTTTTTTTTGCCAGTTTGGGCAATTCAGCCAGAAATTCTAGCCCATCCATATCTGGCAATAAAAAATCTAACAAAATACAATCTGTCTGAAATTGCCGATATAGTTCTAAGGCTTCCTCTCCCGTTTCTGATTCGAGAATGGTGTAACTATATTCCTTGTCTTGCAGCAGATAACGACGATAAACCTCGCGGTCTTCGGGCGAATCGTCGATGATTAAAATGGTAAGCGGTTGCACCATGACTAGTTGCTTACAGCATCAGGGAGAATCACGGTATCTAACCAATAAGCGATAAAACTTTGAATTGTTTTTACCAATTGGTTGATATCGATTGGCTTCAAAATATAGCTGTTGACACAATACCGATAACATATTTCTATATCTTTTGGGTTAGAAGAAGTAGTGAATACGATCACAGGGATAGTTTTCAAATTATTATCTTGCTTAATTTGCTTGATAACTTCTCGCCCATCAGTTCCTGGCAAATTGAGGTCTAACAAAATAATTGACGGACGAGGAGCAGTTTGAATATCTTCATAAAGTCCGGTATGGTATAAAAAATCAAGTGCTTCATCACCATCAGTACAACGAAAGACGGGATTGATAACTTTTTGATGCTTGATGATACGACAGAAAGCTTCAAAATCTTCATCACTATCTTCAATTACTAACAAAGGTTGAGCCGGATTACCAACCATTGGTTTAATCCACTCCTTGTAGTGTGAAATAAAAGGTAGTGCCTTCGCCGTAGTTTGACTCTACCCAAATTTTACCCCCATGTCGTTCAACAATTTTTTTGGTAATAGTTAGTCCTGCGCCTGTACCACCGCCATATTTACTTGGCCCGTGCAATCGTTTAAATATGCGAAAAATTGCGTCAAAGTGTTTGTCACGAATGCCAATACCATTGTCTCGCACGTAGAATGTCACTGGTCGGGGTGGATTATCTATATAGCCAATTTCAATCCATTTGTGGTCTTTGTCGTTATATTTTATGGCATTGGCAATCAGATTATTGAAGACTTCGCCAACTTGCACGCGATCGCAATATATTGTCGGTAAGAGTCTAGGAATCCGAATTTCTACCTTCATCTCTTCAATTCGCGCACTCAACAAATCTAAACTGCGTTGCACCACACCGTTAATGTCAGTTTGTTGCATGGATAAATCCACCCTTCCCAAGCGGGAAAAATGCAACAGCGAATCAATTAAATCTTCCATTCGCTGCGTGAGACGCATCAAAGTTTTTAACTTGGCTTTACCTTCTTCATTTAAAGTTTCGCCATAGTCTTCAATCAAAAAGTTCGAGTAATTATGAATCCCCCGTAGTGGTTCTTTTAAATCATGAGAAGCAATGTATGCAAAAGCATCTAATTCGTCATTGCTACGTTCTAATTCAATATTTAATCGTGCTAGTTCATCTACCTTCCGCAGCACTACATCTACAATTGCACTTCGCAATTCTCGTGCTGCATTGACTTCACAAGGTTTCCAAGGAAGAGACTTCAACTGCACTCTTTCTTTCCATAACTCAAAAGATTTTCGTGGTGATAGTCGCAAACTTCCATTTGTTGTTACTTCTACTGGTTTATGAGGATTTCCTCCCCAATTGACTGTCCGCACTACTTCTGGACGAAACCACAAAACACAATTTTTCTGCGTCTTAGAAAAACGCAGCATAATCAAACCACTCGCTACATTCCGAAACTTTTCTGCTTCCGAATAAACTTGCGATAGCGAATCGGTATAAAAAATTTCTTCTTGCAAATTTTGATTAATCCAGTCAATTAAATTTTCCAGATCTCGTTTTTTTGGGGTGTGACCAATAGTAAAATACTTTTCTGAAAAACATACCACTGCTCCTTGGGCATTAACAAGATTTAAGAGATTTGGTTGGTAGTTAATTAAACCTTCAAGAAAGTTTTTTTCTACCGACATATACTCGACTAATTTAGAATGAATAGATTTTAATCGAATTTTATATTGTGTATCTTCCGTATCTTCTTTATTGCCAAGTTCTATCGATGCCATTTGACCTAAAAATTCACAAGCATTACGCATTTCATAAGGTACATATTTTGGAGATTGATGATGGCAAGAAATCAGTCCCCAAAGTTTTTGATTTTTCATCAAAGTAATAGACATTGATGCTGTCACGCCCATATTCTGCATATATTCAACATGTAAAGGCGAAACACTACGCAAAACTGACTTACTTAAATTTAACGGCTGTTCTGTCAAAGGGTTATTTGTAGGTACAATTGCTGCTGGTTGATAATTAACATTTGGTACTAACCGCAGCCAATTTTCGCTGTAAAGTTTTCTAGCTTGTTGCGGAATATCAGAAGCTGGGTAGTGTAACCCTAAGTAAGACGTAAGAGAATCGAGTTTTTCTTCAGCTATTACTGCACCATGCCAATTTTCATCAAATCGATAGACTAATACTCGGTCAAATCCAGTAATTTGTTTTACTTCTTTGGCCAGCATTTGACTGAGTTCTATCACAGTGCTTGCTGTCTGTAACTTCGACATGGCATATTTTACTACATGATAAAACTTGAAATAGGTATTAGTTTTTTGTTGAAAATTAGGCTCTAATTCTAAAATCAACAACCCGTTTGAACGATGTATAATTCCATCAAAATATAAGATTTCTTTGTCAAGTTTAATAGTTATTTCAATTGGATTGACAAATTCTAATTCTTCTTGCTGTAAACAATCTTTTAATAAGTTAATTTGGTCTGAATCAAGTATCTTTTCTAAAGGCTGATTGAGTAACTCTTCATAGGGAATTTTCAAGATATCTAAGGTATTACAACTAATTTGTAAAATAGTTAATTCTGGTTCTTTTAATGCCAAAATTATCCCATGTGGCTGAATGGAGCCAGGAATGTGAATTGGCTCTTTGTCGCAGTTAGTAAGGTCAACTTGAAAGGGAGTATGATTATCTTGAGTATTCACGTCTGAGTTAAAATCAATACAAGTGTTACAGCTTTTGAGGAAATATAGATATATATCTTGGGAAATACGACTTTAGTTAGATAGTTTTCAATTTTGCTGAGATAAGCATTACACATATTATTGATTAGAGTATTATTTATTTTGTCCATACAGAAATGTTCACAAAAAGTAATTAAGGTAGTAATAAAAAATGCCAGCAAGTAAAAAATAGAAAATTGCAATAATCTTGGATAAAATGAGGTTGTTTTAGGTAAAATCTGCTGCGATCGCAGTAAAATTATTAATAGTATGGTAGCTAAGGAAAAACAACAATTTCACTTGAAAGAATCAACATTTTTCAATGTTAACGGAGATTTTATGGAAGCTCCTCTGCCTCTTGCTGGCTTAAATGTCCTGGTAGTTGATGACGATGATGATAGTCGCTTTTACGTCACCACCGTCTTAGAAGCAGATGGAGCCAATGTTGTCGCAGTAGCATCAGCCGCCGCTGCACTAGAAGAACTGATAAAGCAACACCCGGACGTTGTGGTATGTGATATTGCTATGCCTGAGGAAGATGGTTACACTCTCATACGCAAAGTGCGATCGCTCAAACCAGACCAAGGAGGAAAAACCCCAGCAATTGCTTTAACCGCCTACGGTGATAGCGAGGATCGTGTCCGCGCCTTAGAAGCGGGTTTTCAAACCCATGTTGCTAAACCAGTTGACCCAACTGAACTAGTGGTGCTTGTCGCCAAGTCAGTTACTAACGATAAGACTCATTTTTGATTAGTGAAAAAAATCAGTACACATCTAACTTTCCTGTTATCTGTTAAGCGTTCCCTGTTAAGCATTCCCTACCTACACAAGGATTTTCAGTAATCAAATCGGATTCCTATATCAGAATTATTAGGTGATAGGTGTTGATACCAAGTTGCAGTCAAATATAGTCAATTGGGGTGGGAGTAGGGAGTAGAAAGTAGAAATACCATTTCTGAACAGTAACTTAGTATGAGAAAGAAAACCAATAACCATTGACTATTGACCATTAACTCATTACTAATTAAAGCTAATCTGTTCAGATTTGTATTCTGGCGGCTCGACGTGAATCAGAATTCGCACAGGATGAAAGCGTTCTTCCAGCAGCCTTTCAACATGTTCAGTGATGCGGTGGGCAGTTTCTACATCTGGTGCATCTACAATTAAATGCATTTCAATGAAAACTTGCCTACCCAAAACACCCCTAGAAGCAATATCATGACAATTCAGCACTCCCGGTACAGAAGTAGCGATCGCATGGATGGCTTCTGGTGCGATCGCCATTTGATCCACCAACCAAGGTAAGTTAGCTTTTAAAACTGACCAGCCACTCCAAAATACTAACAAAGCCACCGGAAAAGCCAACGCTATATCTAGCCATTGATAACCAAGCCAAACTCCAATCAAGCCGCCAATTACCGAAATTGTCACCCAAACATCGCTCATAGTATGCGTAGCATCAGCAATTAAAATTGGGCTACCTACTCTTTGACCAACTCTGCGTTCGTAAAACGCCACAAAAATATTCACCCCCAACACTATTAGTAATAACCACAACTCAGGTGGTGAGATACGCACAGGCTCACCACCTTTGATAATTCTCTCTACTGCTCCTTGGAGAATTTCAAAACAAGCTATACCTAAAAAAGCAGCAATTCCCAAAGCTCCCACTGCTTCAAATTTTTGATGTCCGTAAGGGTGTTCACGGTCAGGATGGGGTGAAGAAAACTTACTAGTAACTAAACCTAAAACGTTATTGGCACTGTCTGTCACACTATGTAAAGCGTCAGCTAATAAGCTTAAAGAACCAGTCCAATAACCCACAACTGCTTTTAAACCCATTACGAATAAATTCAGCACTAGGGTAATTATTAAAACTTTTCGTACAGTCGCCCGATTATCGTAAATCATAGATGTTTTTTAACAGCAAGTTCTATAACTTCTAAGTGTAAATCTCAAAACGTTAATCAGATACAACGAATTTTTGCTTAGTTAAAATAATTCTCTATATGCTTCAGTATTTTTATTTCAACTATTGAGATTATTTCTAATGAAAATTTACTACAACCTTGTTGTTCATTAGTATCTATCTCATAAATAAGCGCAGTTTTTTATCATTAAATCATCAGAAATTTTCATTAATTTAATTTTTAATTAATTCGCTCTAGTACCCCAAGATTAGCGCAGTTGAATGTATCACCATCCGCTAATATAAGTAAGTATCAAAAAAAGTTAATCAAGCTCATGTCTTCAACTCCTTTGACATTGAACTTAGTTGAAGGTTCTGTCTCCTTCAGTTTTTCGCCCCAAGCCGCACGAGAATTAAAGGCCGCCATAGATCAATTAATGGAGCGTCTGAAAGCTGTTGCAGCTAAACCTGCTGCTGGCGGTAAAGTCACTCCCCAGCCTCCCTTGGAATACCGTTACACTGGCGAGGTGTTTTTAGAAATTTTCTGTAATCCAAATATTTGGCCTACCCCCTTTGCGGCTAAAGTTCTGCTGACGGTACGTGATGTTACCATCCGCTTAACTACCGAAGCTGAATTAACTCGGCTCATTGAAGACATTAATCAGTATTTAGAACAAGTAGGATAAACAGTGGAATAAAGTGTAGGTTGGGTGGAACGAAGTGAAAACTAACAAAAACAAGGCGATGCTGTCTAATGATTCGTATGTCTGCAAAAAGGTATGAGTTTATTCAGTGCAGTCCTAAATCTCTTGAAGTGAAACTTTTATTAGTCACTTAAGTTAAGAGAGTATTGATGGCTCAAAGCCTTGAATTTACTGGTTTTATACTCAGAACTCAGTACTTTGCTATAGTTGTTATCTGAATTTACAGGGAATAGAGAATCCAAAAACTGATCCCCGTTCCCTGTTCCCTTACTTACATATCCTCTAGTTCAATACCTTTAGTTTCCTTAATAAAAAAGAGAACGAAAAACAATGAGATAGCTGCCGCCGTTGTATATAGTCCGTAAGCAGCACCCAAGCCAAAATATTGCAGAATGGGTGGAAATGTTGTGGAAACTGCAAAATTCGCTATCCATTGCATAGCAGCAGCAACGGAAAGTGCAGCAGCGCGAATTTTATTATTAAACATTTCTCCTAACAGTACCCAGGTGACTGGCCCCCAGGAGAAACCAAAGCAGAATACGTAGAGGTTAGCAGTTAAAAGAGCTACAAGACCAGCACTACCGCTGAGAGTCGGGTTGCCAGCAGCATCTAGTGGTGCAGTGCCAAAAATCGCAGCCATTGTTCCCAAGGTAAGGGTCATGCCAATTGAGCCGAGAATTAGCAGCGGCTTACGACCAAATTTATCTACAAAGGCGATCGCAATTAGCGTAGTAATAATATTTACAGCACCTGTAATCACTGTAATCGTCAGGGAATCTTTTTCAGAAAACCCAACGGCTCGCCATAAAATACTGCTGTAGTAAAAAATGACATTAATACCAACGAATTGTTGAAGTAAAGATATACCAATGCCAATCCAAACAATCGGGAGGAGTCCGCCACTTCGGCGTAAAAGGTCAGAAAATCTCGGCTCACGTTCTCGTAATACTGTTTGGCGAATTTCCTCGATTTTTGCCAGGACGTTACCTCCAAGAATTTTATTGAGAACGTTAGCCGCTTCTGGTTCTCGTCCTTGGGCAACTAAGTAGCGAGGCGATTCGGGAATCATTAAAGCTGCCATGCCATATAGTACGGCTGGCGGAATTTCCGTCCAAAACATCCACCGCCAAGCGTCGATGCCAAACAAAAATGGTGACTCAGCCGAACCTGCCGACACAGCTATAAAGTAATCGCATAGTAAAGCAATGAAAATCCCTACGACAATTGCTAGTTGCTGAAGAGAACCCAACCTACCCCGCAAATTGGTAGGAGAACACTCAGCAATGTAAGCTGGGGCAATCACACTGGCAGCACCGACTGCTAACCCACCTAATATCCGCCAAAAGATAAAATCCCAGATACCAAAGGCAATTCCAGAGCCAATAGCACTGAAGGTAAACAACACCGCAGCTACTACCATTGCTTTAACTCGACCATATCGGTCTGCAATCTTTCCAGCATAAAATGCTCCTACCGCAGACCCTAACAATGCTAGGGATACGGCAAGGCCAGTTAGTACACTGTTAGCGTTAAAGGCTGTAGATAAAGCCGCAACTGCACCATTGATGACTGCGGTATCAAAACCGAACAAAAAGCCACCAAGAGCAGCTGCACCAGCAATCAAAATGACATAAAAGGTGTTGGATTTACGGCGTTCTGTGGTAAAGGTCATATTTATATCTGTTGTAAAAAATTTGGCGTTGCTGAAAAACATACGATTTACTCACGCAGAGGCGCAGATAGAGAAAGAGAGTTGACAGTGCTGAGTAAGATATTTCTCCCCTGCACCCTTGCTCTCCTTAACGTCTGGAACGTCTGCGGAGTCTATCAATCATGACTGCGGCAATAATTACTAAGCCTTTAACGACTAGTTGCCAGAAGTAAGACATATTTAGTAGGGTCAAACCATTGTTGAGAACAGCAATGATTAATGCACCTAACAACGTGCCGCCAATTGTGCCGATGCCGCCTGTGAAGCTGGTTCCACCGAGAATTACCGCTGCGATCGCATCTAATTCATAACCCTGTCCTAATACCCCAGTCGCACTATACAAGCGACTAGCACTCATAATTCCGGCTAAACCTGCCAGTAATCCACTTACACCATAAACAAACAGCAATACACGATTGACTTTGATACCAGTTAATCTTGCTGCTCTTTCGTTACCACCAACAGCGTAAATTTGGACACCCAACACAGTTTGTCTCAGCACAAACCAACTCACAGCCACAGTCAGCAAGGCAATGATAACTAACCAAGGAAGAGGGCCGACATAGCTATTACCTATCCAAGCAAAGTTGATGTTGCGGTTAATGACTGTTGTACCATTAGCAACTAAAAAGGCAGCACCCCGCAAGGCAGTTAGTGAACCCAAGGTGACAATAAACGGCGGGACATCTAAAAAGGTGATCAAAGCACCGTTGAGTAAACCCAAAAGTAAGCCTGTCAATAAACCTGCTGGTACAGCCAACCAACCTAAAGCCGGAAGTAGAGATACTAACACCGCAACTACGGCAGAAACCGCCAAGATTGAACCTACGGAAAGGTCAATACCACCAGTCAGAATGACAAAGGTCATCCCGGTTGCCAAGACAATATTAATTGATGCCTGGCGTAAGATGTTGATGGCGTTCCCAGGTGTGAGAAAGTTGGGACTCAGCAGTGAAAATAAGATGCAGATGAGAATCAATATCGGCAAGATACCTGCAACTTGCAAAAGATTGTTGATTGATTTACGCCGACTTGCTTTGGAATGCTCACTTGGTCTATTGTTGACAGGTCTTAAGGTCTGACTCATGATGCTGTTACCTCCGATGCTCCAGTTGCATAGTGCATAATGTTTTCTTGGGTAATTTCTTTACCAGGGCTGTCGTCAAGTTCGCCCACTAATTGCCCTTCGCGCATGACTAAAACGCGATCGCTCATTCCAACAATTTCGGGCAATTCACTAGAAACCATCAGAATTGCTACGCCTTGGGCGGCTAAGTCACTAATAATCCGGTAAATTTCGCTTTTCGCACCGATATCTACGCCACGCGTTGGTTCATCCAGCATCAAAACTCTGGGATTAATGGCTAACCAACGCGCCAACAGAAGTTTTTGCTGATTACCCCCGGAAAGATCCACGGCTCGAATTTCCAAATTAGCCAGCCGGATATGGAAGTTTTCGACTGCTTCTGTGGCAATTTTATTTACTGAACCCCAGTTAACGATGCCTGCTTTAGCATCTTGTTTGAGTCGATTCAGTCCAATATTCTTACGGGAACTCATTTCCAGAAATAAACCTTGGTCTTTGCGGTCTTCTGGGACGTAACCAATACCGACAGCGATCGCATCACTGGGGGAATTAATCTCTAGTTTTTTGCCATTGAGGAATACTTCACCGCTAACTTTGCGATCGGCACCAAAAATCAGCCGGGATACTTCTGTGCGTCCTGCACCAACTAACCCGGCGAGTCCGAGAATTTCGCCAGCACGCAGTTGAAAACTCGCTGGTTTAACTTTGCGTCCATCACTGATATTTCTGACTTCTAGTACTACTTGACCAGGATTTTTCTGGCGTTGATGTTCGTAAAAGTCCTGCATGGAACGACCGACCATCATCTGTACTAATCGTTGTGGCGAAATTTCATCACGGGTCAGACTGCCGATATATTGACCATCGCGCAACACGCTAATCCGGTCTGCTAAGGCATATATTTCTTCCATACGGTGACTGATGTAAATAATGGCAATGCCATCGTTGCGGAGTTTGCGAATCACTTCAAATAAACGCTCAGTCTCGCGGTCAGACAAGGCTGCGGTTGGCTCATCCATTACCAAAATCCGGCTTTTGTCTTTTAGCGCTCGTGCAATTTCTACTTGCTGCTGTTCTGCGATCGCTAATGTGCCAACTATTGTTTGTGGTGTAAAACTAGCCCCCAAGCTATCTAATACTTTCTGGGCTTCAAGTTCCATACTTTTGCGGTCTAAAAATTGACCTCGCTGCAACTCGCTACCCATAAACATATTTTCGGTAACAGTTAAATTGGGTGCGACATTCAATTCTTGATAAATCAGATTAATACCCGCTTGCCGTGCTGTACCCGGATCGGTAATTTTCACTGGTTGACCGTTGATGCGAATCTCGCCTTCATCGGCAATGTAAGCCCCAGCCAGGATTTTCATTAATGTGCTTTTGCCTGCCCCATTTTCACCCATGAGGGCGTGAACTTCTCCCGGATAAATGGTGAGATTCACACCTTGCAAAGCCGGGACACCATGAAATCGTTTGGCAATCCCGCACATTTCTAGTACAGGGTTGACCGTTGAGGCCAAAGGAAAATTCGTTTCAATATTTGTTGTCATAACTATTAAGTGCTGATACTAAGTGCTGAGTAATGAGTGCTGAGTGCTGAGTGAAAGAAGAATTTTCTCCTGCCTCCTGCCCCCTGCCCCCTGCCTTCTGCCTCCTGCCCTCTGCCTCTTCTACCAACCTGTGGAAGTACTAACGTTCTCTTTTGTAATCAATTTGGCGGGAATCAAAATGTTGGGTGATTCGGGTTTTTTGCCATGCAAGATATCGTTACCAACCTGAACTGCTTTTGCAGTCATACCTCTGGGATTTTGCGTAGCAGTTGCAGCGTATAAGCTATCGTTAGAGGCGATAGCTTCAATTGCTTCTGGCGCACCGTCAACTCCCACAATGAAAAAGTCTTTGCGTTTGGCTTGGTTTGCAGCTAAATCTACTCCCACACCACTCGGATCGTTGATGGCAAAGACCGCATCAATTTTGGGAAATGTCACCAATAAATCGCTCATCACTCTCAGTCCGCCATCCCGGCTACCTTCGGCGTTCTGGTCTTTAGACAGGATTTTAATATCGGGATATTTGGTTAACACTTTTAAACAACCATCCACTCGCTGGATAACTGAAGTGACTGGCGGCCCGTTGACTATAACTACATTGCCTTTACCTTTGAGGCGATCGGCAATATACTGGCAGCTAATTTCTCCAGCTTGCACATTATTAGTAGTGACGGTAGCATCTACCTCTGCATCTACGCCTGTATCTACTGCAATCACAACCTTACCTGCTTTTCTTGCTTGATCCACAGCTGGTCTGATGCCTTTACTGTCAGCCGCATTGAGAATAATAACGTCAGTATTTGCAGCAACGAAGTTTTCAATTTGATTAAATTGCTGGTTCAAGTCATAGCCACTAGAAACTACTGTTACTTTGACATCATCACCACCAATTTTCTTGGCTTCTTTTTCGGCTCCCTGCGCCATAACAACGAAGAAAGGGTTACTTAAATCGCCAAGGGTAACACCAACAGATCGTAATTTAGTATTACCTTCACCATTGTTGGTTTGCGTGCTGATATTAGTAACATTTTTTGTATCAGTGTTAGCGGTCGTGTCGCTATCGGGAGAAACGTTGGTGCAGCTTACAAGAGTACCACTGACAATACTTAATAAAGTCGCTGCGATGGCCTGTTTTTTCACATTCACCTACATCCTAAGTAAAAAAACTGAAATATGTGTAGAAATATTAACTAAATAAAAATCTTCTTTAATCGTGCCTTTTGTATCATCTTTCTCACCATCTCCTAACGATAGATATTTATACTGAACTGAATTAAGAAAGTTTTCGTACCGAGTAAAAATACCAGTTCCTAATTCCTTTCTCCTCTCAGAAACGGTTAATTTGACAGGCTTAATTGTTAATTTTGAACATTATGCACACCTGTGCATTAATCATGTTTATTATTTTTGCACACCTGTGCATAAAAAATGTGTTAATTTTATTTAAGTCACCTACAGCAATGCTGAAGATGAGTAAACGAAAGATTTCCATTGAAGATATTGCTCGCAAAGCAGGCGTTTCTCACTCCACGGTTTCACGAGCTTTACGAGACAGTCCCCTAATTAGTTCTAAAGTGCGAGAGGAAATTAAAAAACTAGCGCAGGAAATGAACTATGTACCGAATGCGATCGCTCAAAGTTTACAAACTCAACGCACTTATACCGTTGGAGTAGTTGTAACTTCCATTGCAGATCCCTTTTTTGGTGAGCTAGTAGAAGGAATTGAACAAGTTGCAAGACAAGCAGGCTTGAATGTTTTGTTAAGTGCTTCGTATGGAGATTTTGAGCAGGAAATAGCCGCTATTGAGAATTTTCATTATCGGAGAGTGGACGGAATCTTAGTAGCGGACTCACGAGTAAGCAAGCAATATACACCAAAGTTAACGCAATTTACTGTGCCAACAGTTTTGATTAACATCGACACGGAAGATCAAGACAAAACATTTCACTCAGTAGCCATAGATGATCGTTTAGGTGGCGCTTTAGCCGTAGAACATCTCATAGATCTAGGACACACCTCTATTGGATATATAGGTGTAGGTGATGGTAGCAAAGCAGACCAACAACGTCTAGAAGGATATCGTATGGCTCTGACTCAAGCAGGTTTACCACAAAAGAATGATTGGGTAGCAATTCTCAATCAAGACCGTAAAACAATCAGTGATATTGATATCGGCAAAAAAATGTTATCGCAACTAGTTGCAGCTGGAGTCACGAGCATCTTTTGCTACAACGATATGGTTGCAGTTGGCGCTTTGTTAGCTTGTAAAGAACAAGGTATATCAGTCCCACAAGATTTAAGCCTCGTTGGATTTGATAATATTGCCCTCAGCAGTTATGTCACGCCACCACTCACAACAGTCAGCCAACGAATGCTAGAAATGGGTCAGTTGGCGATGAATATGTTACTGGAATTATTTCAAGGGAAAGTTGTAGAAAATATTCTTTTATCTCCTTTTTTAGTCAAAAGAAATAGTACTACAACAGTCCTGCCTCGGAATAAATTCCGAGTCTCATAGCGCAAGTTCTCTCAAGAGAACTCAAAAAGAAGTTTATTCCAGTTCAGTCCACTTGAGTGGACTTTAGCTATGAGTCTGGAACTTTAGTTCTAGGCGGGAATGGCTTCAACATAAAAATTTTTGACCTGTGTGGACACTGTAGTTCCCCTGTAGGGAAGGGGTCGGGGGTTAGGTTTGTATTAGACTCAACTGCAAACGGCTATAATTTTTTTAGACATTCACAAAGGCTGAAATTTGCTCGGCGGCTCGTTGTCCACTGCGGATAGCGCCTTCCATATAACCACAATATTCAATAGAGGCGGTATGTTCTCCAGCAAAAAGAACTCGCCCCACAGAGTAGGATATCTCAGAACGCCAGGTTTTCAAGTCAAAAGGAGCAAAGTAACAGTAAGCGCCCTGCGCCCAAGGATCAGAACTCCAGTTATGAGTTGCACTTGCGATCGCTTTGGGAGCATTTGAATAAAGTGCAGATATTGTTTGTTGTGCTAATTCAACGCAGTTCCCAACAACATTGTGGCTAGGTGTACCACTGCTTGTACAAGCCATAATTCCTGCCTCGCCTTTCTGAGTTAAAGTAGATTCCCAGACTGTTTGATAAGGTGTGTCTCCCACAACCAGTCCGAAATTAGATTGTTGCCAAAAACGGCTGGAGTACTGAAGTAAAGTTTTAACTGATATGCCATAAGGCAAATTAGCGATCGCTTCTCGTTGTATCTGCGTCAGTGGAATTTCCAGGGACAGATGGCGCAAGACACTCCAGGGAATTGTCACTACAATCCAGTCGCTAACTACTTCAACTTGTCCCTGAAGAGTTTGTAAACTCACAACAACAGTTTGTTCTCGCTGCTGAATCCGCACAACTGGCGTATTTATATGGATGCGATCGCCTAAAAACCGAGCAAATGCGTTTGCTAGTTGAGAACTACCGCCACGAATTCGGAAATTGCGATCGCTCGAAGTCCCACTATAACTTTCTTTTGTCACTCTAGGCAGAGGAAAAAGAGAAAAACTCTGACCAAAGGGATAAAAATAGATGATTATGCAAGGTATTCATGATGCTAATCAAGTAAGAAAATCCTGTAGAAAGTTGAGGAATAGGAAATACCTTGAGCCAAGGTTTAATCAAATTGAAAAGGATGAAAGGTTGAACAATCAGACGTAAATTATTTAAAATATTCTTCCAACCATAATTTTCATCCCACAAGGGATGCTCCGCAAATATTTTGAGGATATAGCTATGAGATTCATGGAAGACACTTGAATGAAGGCTGACCATGAGATAGGTACTACAAACTATTTCCCACCACTTTTGAATGTCAGAATAATGGGTCAGCCGAAAATCTGCCCATCCGAGTTCATTTTTACTTTGTTTAAGTCCATATTCTACCCATGTTCGTAAACCGTAAAGATTACCAACTTCTGAATACTTAATATCTGGAACATGGGTCATTAAAAACCACGTTGAATTTTCAGGTAGCTTCTCCGTGTCCGTCGTGACTTGCCAATAACGAATATCGCGCCGCTTGCCGAAGATAATCTCTCTAATATATCGAACTTCTTGTTTACCATTCGAGAAAACACGGTTAAACTTTCGCCATCTGTTATACCTAATTCTTTGCCCTTTTGGCAGCCAAACTCCGTGATTACTACGTATAGCTACAACAAAATTGAGTTGTAATTGATTCAAAACACTAATAAAATTTCCATCACTTTCTCCATACAGGCTATCTGCCAAAACTAATTCAAATTTAAACCCCATTCCTTGCAGTTCTCTGATTAATTCTGCTGCGATTTCTGGCTTGGTTTTATATTTATCTCCTGGCTGCAATCTCTCTCTTGGTTTATAGATTTGAAATGTTAAAGGAAAGGTCATATCCTCAATTATGCCATAGGCTGTTACTACAACTATGCCATTTTCTATTTTGCCTAAGTTCCCAATATACTGCCTTTTCACATAGTCTGTAGTATGACCTTGTTTTTTGTCTCCAGTTTCATCAATTATTAGAATTAATGATCGCCCATTTAATACTCGTAGTATTAGTTCTAATCTTTGCTTCTTTAATGATTCTACTGACCACGGTGATTCTGTTAAAAAATGATGTAATGATTGCTGATTTTCTAATCCCACCACAAGAGCTATTTCTGGTAAAGATTTTCTTTTTATCTCCGATATCATTCCTAAATGTAGGTTTCGGAAATTTTCAAAACTTCTCACTTCTGGAAATAGGTTTTGGTAGATTGCACAATATTCGTCCACAAATTTTATGCTTGGTTTGGGGCTTCTTGGCTGTGTCATAGTCCCCTCCTGCCTTTCAGACCTCTTTTCTGATTTTACTCTTCCCGGAGTGACAAAAGAAAGATAAGCAAAGAAACTCACTCCAATCTCCTCTGGATCTGCTGCATACAGTCCATAGGATTGCTGACGCAGCACTTTGCAGGCAAAAGGCGCGATGGAGTTTTCACTCAGCCACTGAGCTAATGTTTGTCCAGGATCGGCAAGTTGTGTCAATAATTGATCTAACTTTTGATACGCAGCATCTAAAGAAGCCTGTTGTTGAGACAAGAGCATTTTTTGAGTAGCAAAATTGCCATCAATGTAATAACAGAGGTCATCTGGATACCTAAAGGCAGGCTCAAGCGTGAGGTTGAATTGAGAGGCATAGGATATCAACGCTGTATGGTGATCATCAACAAACTCTGCACCCAATTCGCCATGCTGTCCGTCTGCAAAAAAAGCTGTTTGGACTCGCCCACCAACTCGCTCACGGGCTTCAAAAACTTGCACATCAAATCCAGCACGAATTAGTTCATAAGCAGCCGTTAGTCCTGCCAAGCCAGCCCCAACTACAATTACTCGTTTGCTCATTGGTCAAACAATTTTAGATTTTAGAGGATGTCTGAAAAGTAGACATTGCTGAAATAGGTGATGAAATCTCCGGTACTCAAATATTCAACTCTTTATTCTCTCTGCGCCTGGAGCGTGAGACAATTCATCCCGCATTTATGCAACTCCTAAAAGTAATATATGTTTTAACGTGAATTCGACAGACCTCTTCCTCTCATAAAAGGCGAGGAAGGAGCCATGAAAAATGAGGGTTTTACGCCCCTCTTCTTGTAGGAGAGGGGATGGGGGTGAGGTCAACAAAGCACTCATCGAACTCACGTTGTTTTAGCTAATTACAATTCCAACTTCAAACCTTGAATTGAATAATCCAACAATTCCATTGGGTGCATAACAGAAATATTTTTACCTTGCAATTCTAAATGCTTGGTAATTTGCAAAGAACAACCAGGATTAGGAGAAGCAATTAAATTAGCACCAGTATTTAATAAATTTTGGACTTTTTGCTTACCCAATTCCTCAGCAACTTCTGGTTGCAGCAAATTATAAACACCCGCACTACCACAACACAAAGCTGCATCTAAAGGTTCTCTTAAGGTTACCCCTGGAATTTGGCGCAATAATTGACGCGGTTGCAGACTAATTTTTTGTCCATGTAATAAATGACAAGCATCTTGATAAACCAAAGTTAAAGGTTTATTGGTGAGTGGTGATAGTTTGGCTGTTAAACCGACAGTTGCTAAAAATTCTTGAGCATCTTTGACTTTAGCAGCAAAATCCTGAGCTTTTTCTCGATACTCTGGATCATCAGCTAAAATGTGACCGTATTCTTTTAAAGTATGTCCACAACCGGCAGCGTTGATAATTACGAAATCTACATTAGTATCAGCAAAACTATCAATCATCTGTCTTGCTAACGCTTTGGCTTGTTCGGTTTGTCCTTGGTGTTCAGGAAGCGCCGCACAACAACCTTGAGATTTAGGAATTACAACTTCACAACCATTTGCTGTTAATACTCGCACTGTTGCCTCATTCACAGGTGAGAAAAACAGCCGTTGCACACATCCCAAAATCATCCCAACTCGATAGCGTTTTTTGCCCTTGGCTGGAATAATATCTGGTAAATTATCTTGAAAAGATTTGACAGTAATTTGTGGCAGAATTGATTCCATTGCTGCCAACCGTGGAGATATATTCTTGAGAATACCTGTTGATTGTAATAACTTAGAAACTCCCAACTTTTGATAAACAAATAATGGCACAAGTAAAATGCGTAAAATATCTGGGTTGGGAAATAGCGAAAATATCAGTTGACGGAAAAGTTTATCTGGAAAACTGCGGGGATAATTACGTTCAACTTGGTGGCGAGTAGCGGAAATGAGTTTGTCATATTGTACGCCAGAAGGGCAAGTTGAGACACAAGCAAGACACCCTAAACAACTATCGAAATGTTCGACTGTGGCTGTATTGAGGGCAATTTCACCTTCATTAATTGCATCCATGAGATAGATACGTCCTCTGGGAGAATCCATCTCTTTACCAATTACCCGATAACTAGGACAAGTGGAAAGACAAAATCCACAATGTACACAAGTATCAATCAACTTTGGATCAGGTGGATGATGGGCATCAAAACCTTGTAAGTTTTTTATACTAGCTGTATTGTTAATAGAATTTTCTGAAACTTGCATATTTCCCCTCTGACTTGAAAGTGCTGAGTGCTGAGTCAACATACTAGTCACTCTTTCATGCTTGGCTATGAATTAAGTTTTATCGGGACTTTCTTGGCGGTAGTTAGTTAAATTCCACCCACAAACCGACCCGGACTCAAAATATTTTGGCTATCAAACTGTTCTTTAATGCGGCGCATCAAGGGCAAAGCATTACCTGTGTATCCCCAAACATCAATATTTTGCTTGACTGTTACAGGTGCGGTTAAAATAGTTAAAAAACCTTGATGAAACTGAGTGCGATCGCGTATTTTTAAAACCTGATTTTGCTCCTCTAATTGTAACCATCCCAAGCCACTGCTGAGATGAATTAAACCAACTTTCACCTGATGCAAAATCTCCACAGCAACGCTAGGTAACACTCCTATTTTGCAAGTAATTCCCGATTCTGTGTTATAAGTCTTTATTTGGTTTTGCAATCTCTGCCATAGATTAGTATCGTCTTCATCGGCATATATTGCCCCGTTTAAACCTAATTGTCTTCCTATTTCCAACAGGCGGTTTGATTGTTCTTTAACACTCTCACTAATACTTTGGAAACGCACAATTAATCCTAATCCTTTGCCCAAGTCTAGACTAGACACAAATTGGGTGGATAACAAATCAGCCTGGGTTGGCGTTAACGCCGAACCTCGCAAAGTAGAGGCCGCTTGAGATATAGCCTCTGCTGTCCCAGTTAACACAACAGTACCCGACACTTCCTGAACCGGGTACACGCGAAAAGTTACTTGACTAATAATTCCTAATGTGCCGTAAGAGCCAGTAAACAACTTCATCAAGTCGTAGCCAGCAACATTTTTCACAACTCGTCCACCAGCTTTGGCAATTTGCCCATCAGCACGTATAAAAGTAATACCTAATAACTGATCACGTACACTACCATAACGTTGTCTTAAGGAACCTGTATCACCTGTAGCCACAATACCACCGATAGTTGCCGCATCTGGTGCAGTGGGGTCAAGGGCAAGAAATTGGCGTGATTTTGCCAAAATTGCCTGAAGATGGGCGAATTTCATACCAGCTTCTACTGTTACAGTCAAATCACCAACCGCGTGTTCAATAAGTTGGTTAATGCGTTCTGTACTAACTACAATATCAACGCCTTTGGCCAAACTACCCCAAGTAAGTTTACTACCACTACCACAGGAGAGGACGCGCCACTTGTTTTGATAGGCGGTGGCAATAACTTGGGCTAATTGTGCTTGAGTGCGAGGATAGACAATGCAATTTGGAGGATTTACAGAAGCTGTCGCCTGTTGAATAGGTTTTTGTTGACTGACTTCCAGAGTTTCCCAAAGAACAGTATTTTCTTTCCCAACAATAGATGCAATCTCGGTCGCAATACCTTTCATTAGTTTATTTTCGCATTCTGTGAGTGAGGTACAAGCAGAATAAATTAACCGCAAATGAATGCGGATCAGGATGAGTTTAATTATTAGACCTCTTGCAGAATAATTTTATGGTAAGGTAGAGAACTTTGACAGAAATTTGCTGCGCCAATGCGATACGAACAAACTTGCAAATGAAACAGTCCTGAGGACTGGAGGGAAAGAACTCCAGAAGGAAATAGCTCCTCAGTAAAATAGGCTACTGCCTTTACGCACAACTTTCACGTTGTGCATCTCGCCCCAATACACAACGCTGCAAAGAATATATCTTTAGTTTTAATTAAAAATCTCAATTCATTACACAAGTATGTAATGCCATTAATATATTGCTGTATTTATAAGGGGATAGTTAAGATACTTATCCCCTGTTTAATTGAGATGCAAAGTTAAGGTGTTTCTATGTGTAGATGGGCTGCTATTGTCAGCAGCACTTCTTTCTAAACATTCGCACCAGTTGCAGTTCCACCTAATCTTTGTTGAATTTTGGCCTTAGCTGCTTTGAATTCTGTAGCTAGTTGCTCACTTTGTTCGGTGTTCAAGTTGTTGCGGATGGCAGCAAACATTGTGCTTTCTTCTTGGCGAACATGGTCACCAACGATATCCATCAGGTTTCTAACTCTATCTTTGAATTCAGAAGCAGAAGGACTAATAGCCTTTATTTGTTCTAACAGCCGCTTCATTTCAGCTTGTTCATCATAAAGTTCTTGGGTATCAGCTTCGCCGTAGAAAGAACGAACTCTAGGGTAAACTACTTCTTCTTCGGCTTCCGCATGGGCAGTTAAGTCTTTGTAGATTTGACCAAAGTATTCTTGGATTTTTTGGGAATTATTGCTTTGTAGCAGTTCAGTAAACAAGATATTTACCTTATTGTGATCCAAGCGAATAACGTCTTGGATGTTCATATCTTGTTTGTCAGTACCTTGTGTAACAGCACTACCAACAGCACCACTAACTGCTGCGATCGCATCTTGAACTCTTGCCCAAATTCCTTGATCAGCATCTTGTCCAGTCAATTCGCGGACACCCAAAATTTCCAGAATACCTTTGAGTTGCTCTTGGTGTGCGCGGTTCTCAAAGTTAACGGGATTGATAGGGCCAATCGCTGCCATTACATCAGCACCTACTTTTTGTGCAGCTTTGTGGACTAACAAACCACTCATTACTTGTTGATGCTTTAATAATTCGTGCTGAGATACTTTTTCGTAGAAACTCAGTTCAGAACCTTGCATCAATTTGCGAACTTGTTCTACCATATCTCGAACAGTTTTTTTCGGCTCTTGCTGAATACCATACTGCACGATTACAGTTTCTATAATTCCCAGGTTTTTACGATCATCTTCAAGGAAATTCCGAATACGATCAGAAATTTCACTATCTGTAGATTCTCTCAAAAATAGTTCTTCATTCTCAATTAGTAACTGTTGAACTAATTTAATACTAGCCAATTTAGCAGCAATAGCATTGCGCTTTGTATCATCTAAAGTTGATACCATTCTGAAGTTCTCCTCAAAAAGTAATCGTATTATTACTAGTCAAAGCTTGTCATAGAAGTTAATCATCTTCCCTCTTTCTTTTGAGCGATTAATTGCGTAACTCTAGATAGAAAAGAAGTTTTTTTACATAAGAGATTCTGATTCTTCTTTTAGATATACGCAGGAAAAATTCTGTTTCCATCGTTAGGTAGATAATTTTTTAAAATTATTTTTCTAAATTGTCCAAAGAGAGTCAAATGCGAAATAATAACACAATGTCTGAAAGTCCTGGGCTAGGAGAGCAAGCACTGAATAAAGCCGCTGAAATAGGATTGTCTAGCCAATTAGATGAAGTAGAAAATTTAGATGTCAATATAAAAACTGATCCATTAAAAATGGTTCAGGGAGAAGTGGATGCAGTAGAAATATCAGGCGAAGGTTTGGTGATGCAGAAAGACCTCCGGATGGAGGAATTAGAAATGCAAATGGGTAATGTTAGCATCAATCCTTTAAGTGTAGCTTTTGGCAAAATTGAATTAACCAAACCCACAGAAGCTAGTGCGAAAGTTGTATTAACGGAAGATGACATTAACCGTGCTTTTAATTCTGAATATGTGCGATCGCAACTTGAAAGCCAGAAAGTACATGTTAATGGTCAATCAATGAGTATAGAACCACAACATGTAGAATTGCATTTACTTGATAATCAAAAGATAAGGCTAGATGCAACTATTCAATTAAAAGAAACAAGTGAAACACAAAAAGTTGCTTTCTCTGCAATACCTAGAGTCAGTGCTAATGGACAAACTGTATCTTTAGAAAATGTCGAGTATGGCGAAGGGGATGAAATTTCACCAGAATTGGCAAAAGCTTTAATTGACCAAACCAGCGAAATTCTCAATTTATCTAACTTCGATTTAGAAGGTATGAGCTTGCGAGTTAAGCAATTAAAAGTAGAACCAGGTAAATTAACCCTGCAAGCAGAAGCTTGTGTAGAACAAATTCCCTCGGCTTAAACAAAGGATAATTATTTATGGAAACTATGGAAACTTCAGAAACAACATCGGCTTCTAGCCCTTTTCCAAATATTCCACCGATTATTGAGAGTGATGATAGAGAGTATCGTGATACTGGCGTACCTAGCACAGTGGCGATCGCGGGGCATCCCTTACACCCTTTAAGCGTAATTTTCCCCATAGCCTTTTTAGCCGCAGCGTTAGGAAGCGACTTTGGCTACTGGTTAACTCGTGATTTCTTCTGGGCGAGGGCTTCCTTATGGTTAATTGGACTTGGACTAGTTGGAGGTTTAATTGCAGCTGCGATCGGGATGAGCGATTTTCTGAAAATTGAACGAGTCCGTAAGCGTACTGCTGGCTGGGTACACATGATCCTTAATGTTTCTCTCTTAGTTTTGACGCTTTTCAACTTTCTCCTACGTTTAGGTGACGCTGAAGCACGCATTTTACCTTGGGGGTTATTAATATCTCTTGTAGTGGGTACGCTGACTAGCGTTTCTGGGTGGTTTGGTGCTGAACTTTCATATCGCCACAAAATTGGGGTAGTAGGGGCTGGCAGTAAAAGATACCCGTAACTTTATTTGAGATGAAAGATATGAAGGCTAGAATCTTGTTTAGTTTCTAGCTTTGCGAAAATGCACCACAACCGTAACTCAAAAATATTCATTATCGTCTCTTTGCTCATCGTTACAGCGATGGGCTTTTTATTTAAATACTATCCCGGCCCAGGTCGTCAATGGTTTAATAATAACGGCGCAGCTGTATTTTACGAAATTTTTTGGTGTCTATTTGCATTCTGGTTTTTCCAGAGTCGAAAAGTAGTAGTAAAAATTCCTATTTGGGTTTTTATAATTACTTGTATAGTAGAGTTTTTACAACTTTGGCATCCACCAATATTAGAAGCTATGCGTGCCACATTGATAGGTAGATTATTGCTTGGCACTACTTTTTCTTGGTGGGATTTCCCTCATTATATTTTGGGTTGTATTTTAGGTTGGTTGTGGCTACGACAATTAAGGGAAATAGGCAATGCAAAAAAGAGTGAAAGTTAAAACTAATTCAAAACAACAAAAAGTTGAAGAACAAGCTGATGGAACTTTAACTGTATATTTAAAATCGCCTCCAGTTGATGGGAAAGCTAATGAAGAGTTAATTAAAGTATTAGCTGATAAATTTGATGTACCAAAGTCTTATGTCAGCATTAAATCAGGGTTATCGTCTCGACAAAAGCTAATTGAAATTAACACTGATATTTAGACTAAGCTATTTTAGCTGTTGGTCTTAACCAGACGTTCGTCTAGCCAAGCTAAAGCTGCACCAGATGTTTCCGCTAAGATACTAATTAGACGATATAAAGCGATCGCACTAATCACTACAGCCGAAGGAAAACGATCCTGTAAAAGTGCGATCGCTGTTGCTTCAAATACACCTAATCCTCCTGGCGAACCTGGAACTACAAGACCTAACAGCCAAGCAAAACTAAAAGCCCCCACTAACAAAGGAATTTGGCTGAGATTCAGAGGGCTAATGGCAAAAATAGTTAAGATAAATCCCAAACTACGCAGTCCTAAAAATACTAACTCTCCTAATAAGGGGCGTGAGGGATAGCGTTCAAGATTAACAACAACTTTTGGCTGAATATTATCAGCAGATTTTTTGTTCTTCAATCTATATAAAAAGCGAATTACTGGGTTTAAACACCAAGGATGCACACCACAAAGTATCACAACTAAAATTACAAATTGTAATATTTGTAGAGCTAAATTAGTTTGAGTTGCAGCAAATTGACCACCAAATGCCACAACAATTATTAAAGCTGCTGCGGCCATCAGTAGTGGTTCTAACAAGACACTTAAAGTAGCTACACCAGCAGAGACATTAGCATTTTTCGCTGTGACAATTCGCCCATAATAATGCCACACATTGCCTGGGAGATACTTAGCAATATTTGTTTTCAAGTAGACCTGAATAAATGGAACAGTCAGTACAGGTTGATTTAAATCGCGCAAAACCCAAGTCCAAATCCAGCCAGCCCAAGTATGTGATAGTAAAGTTACGCCTGTGGCGATCGCCAGAATTGCCCATCCAGCTGCATCAATTTTGATAGCCATTACCTCAAGCCAGTGATCTTTTAGGGCTTTGCCAACAAAAAACAGCGTCCCGCCCAAAATTAACCAGCGTAAAAATTGCTTCATCACTTTGGCCATTTATCTAGCTCAAGCACCAAGGGCTGAATGTCTCAAATTTTATGGTACATCAGTTACATACCAAAACTTTTGAAAAAAATCTGGTTCTTCAGTAGCTAACATGCCAAACTAAGAATTGAAATGCCAATTCAGCCAGCATCTAATTTGGAAATAATCAAAATTTCTCAAGCCAAATGCAAAACGCTTAATGAGTTTAAGCTTGTTGTTAATTCCTTGAATTTCAACAACTAAATTTTGTGCCTAAGCGCTAATAAATTTAATTGCAATGTGTGTAGTTTCCGCCCAATCAATTTAATCGTTAGTCTTGATAAATAAGTACAATACGCCAAAATATAAGCAATGTTTTGCCAAGGATGCTAATAGATAGCAACTATTATGCTGTCTCTGTTAATTGAATCTTTTAAAAGAATAAATTGTAGAAAAGTTAAACTTAAAGAAAGCTTTGATATAAGTTTTTATCAAGCCAAAATATTTACGTAAATATAACGATTTGTTTTACCTTTTGATACAAAAAATAATTGAAACTACCTTTTATGTTAGACCAAATTTTACATCACATTACCACAGTAGCGGCTGATTTATTCTGTAAACTTCTAGGACAGCCTAGTGTTAGCAATTTAAAAACTCAATTTCATGAGAAAAACGTTCAAATTCAACAATTAGAAAAGCAAGAAAAGGCACTTTATAAAGTTATTAGTAAAATCCGAGCTTCTTTAGAGTTAGAAACAATTTTTCGTACAGCGACTAAAGAAACTTGCAAGTTACTCCGCATTGAGCGGATTGCTGTCTATCGTTTTTATGACAACTGGGGTGGAGAATTTGTTAGTGATTTTGAGTTTGCTGAGCTTGGATGGGATGATGTAGAGACATTAGGAAAAAATACAGTTTGGAATGACTCTTATTTACAAGAACATCAAGGTGGACGTTATCGTAATAATGAAACTTTAGTGGTTTCAGATGTCTACTCAGCAGGCTTGTCTCAATGCCATTTAGAAATTTTAGAACAGTTCCATATTCGCGCTTATGCAACAGCACCAATTTTTGTAGGAAAAAAACTTTGGGGAGTACTTGCTGCTTATCAGCACTCGCAACCACATGAATGGAAAAAATTAGAAATACAGTTTCTATCTCAGATTGCAACGCAGTTAGGGTTTGCAGTTAAACAAGCAGAATTGTTAGCTCAAGCAGAACAAAAAGCAGCAGAACTACACAAAGCGAATCAACAGCAGGAAATTTTGTTTAATTTAGTTGCTGAAATTCGTGAATCTCTTAATTTAGATACTTTGTTTAAGACAACTGTACGAGAAGTTCGTAAAGCTCTCCGCGCGGATAGGGTTGGGATCTTTCGATTTGACCCTGAATCGAACTATACCTATGGTGAATTTGTCTCAGAGAATGTATTGCCTGATTACGATTCGGTGATTGCTATAAAAGTAAAGGATCATTGTTTTGGGGAAAGATATGCAATTGCTTATCATCAAGGACGTATACAGGTATTATCAAATATTTATCAAGCTGGGCTAAAAGATTGTCATCTTTTAGTGTTAGAGCAATTTCAAATCAAGGCACAAATTGTTGTCCCGTTAATGAAAGGAAAAACTTTATGGGGATTATTATGCGTTCATCAGTGCCGTTGTTCACGGGAATGGAATACGTCTGAAATTCAATTTATTCGACAATTAGCTGCTCAGTTTACTGTGGCTTTGGAACATTCAGAATTATTAGAGCAATCCCGTTCTCAAGCTAATCAATTGGCTAAAGCAAATCATGCTTTAGCACAGGCAAATTCTAAGTTAGAAAAACTTAGTAAGCTAGATGGTCTTACCAAAATAGCTAACCGTCGTTGTTTTGATGAATCATTAAAGCGGGAATGGAATCGACTACAACGAACTGGGAATTATTTATCTTTAATTTTATTTGATATTGACAATTTCAAAGATTATAACGATTATTATGGACACTTAGCAGGAGATGAATGCTTAATACAAGTTGCTCGTGCAGCACAAGCTGTATTAAAGCGTCCTACGGATCTACTAGCTCGTTATGGTGGTGAAGAATTTATTGTTCTTTTGCCAAATACGCATGAATCAGGTGCCATTAAAGTAACTAAGTTAATTCATAAATCTATTGAAGAATTAAAAATTTCTCATATAAAAAAAACTAGCTTTCAAGATTTTGTGACTGTTAGTTTAGGTGTGGCAACTCAAATACCAACAGCTAAAACTTCTGCTCAAGAATTAGTTGATGCCGCCGATAAAGCTTTGTATAAAGCTAAAGAACAAGGACGTAATAAGTGGGTTTATGCTGCAAAACTCTAATAAAAATTACGCAGTTTTGACTGGGCGGACTGTTGTAGTTATAGCATCATAATACTTGTAATCCAACATTGGGAATTACACAAAGGCGATCGCAGACTCTTGGCGGAGGGCGATCGCCTTTGCTATGTCCTAGAATTAAAGTATATAATTATACTTATTAAATATAAATTTATTAGTAAATTCATCAATATTTTATCTACTCGTATCTATGCTTTTTAGATTTAATCACTTCAATAACATCATCATGACGCTGACCTTCAATAATGTCATTTAAATGAATCTTGCCTTCAATGTATTGCAGATGAATCCGCCATCCAGATAACTTATCGATATCAGCACGGTATATTGCTTGTTTAATACCTTTAACTTTCCGCAGCCTAGTTTTCGGAAAATTTCTAGTTCTGTGGCATTCATTGTCTTCTAATTCTGCTAAAGCTTCTAAAAAATCAATTTTTAGTTCATCGGGTAAAATTTTCATAGCTTCATAAATAACACCATGCTCATCTAAAAGTGGTTTAATTTGTGGCATTAGCTAGAGTGAACCTCAATTTCTTGATTTTTCACACTAAAATCTTGGTAGAGATAGTCAGCTACTGAACTATATGCTTGTGCAGCATCTTCAGTATTGACAACTCTAAACAAAGTAATCACTGTTGTATCAAAAATCGGATCGTCATCAATTGTAATTATTATTCTTAAATCTTTATCGATAATCAAAGCATAAAGAGAAGAATCATAATCAGTATTTAATTTAATAGTTTTTAATTTAAATGCTTGATTGTCTAGTAAGTTTCTATTTTTGGAAATCAAGTCAACATATCGATTCAATTTTTTAATAATTTTAAATTTTTCTCTGTTATTAAATTTTTCTAAGTCTTGTTCAAATTCTTTAGTTGATTCAATGAGTATTTCCATTTAAGCAATTCTTGAATCAGAATACGCAACTTACTTTAATATAACTTAGTTCTATAAATGATTAAAGTGCTATAAATGTAGACATTTTAAAAAAATCAAAGCACTATTGTAAACGACCATAAGTAAATTAACTATTTTATCAATACTTCAGAAAATTCAGTTAAATAACTTGTAGTTAAAAGGGATTATCTTTAACATCACAGCTATGACTAATAAACTAGTATCATCTGTATTTATACTTTTATCTGGACTTGCTATTACTCAAACAGTTGGATGTACAACTTTGAGGAACGGTTCAGCAGTTGTTGCCCAAACTTCACCTCAACCAGCGCCACAGGAAATTGTGCAACCTGGCGAAGTTCGCCCTTTACCTGGCAAGTTAAATACAATCCCTGTTTTTAATAGCAATAGCCCAGAATGGATTAAAAATGAGGGTATTTTACTTTCTACCTTTCCTGCCAATGGTAAAAAAGTTCCAGCTGCACATCTCAATTTTCCTTTTCAGGGACGCTTTGATTTATTTGCCCATCATTACACCCATACTCCCAAAGATTTACAAACACTATACATAGGTGTAATTCTGCATAATCCTAGTACAAAACCTGTGACAGTAGATGTGTTGCAGGCTGCGAGTTATTTGATGCAAGATGCACCGTTCGTTACTTTAGCACCTTACCTAGAAAACAATGATGGTAAGGTGTATTCTGGGCCAGGGGCGAGGGCTGTTAGTGATGTGCTGCGCGGTGTTCGTCAAGCTGATTTTCCTGCTAAGTTAGTGCTTCCACCTGGAGGAAGCCGGATGTTGCTGAATCATCCGATTCCAGTCAGAAATTTAGAAAAGCCTGTGAATGGTCGTTCTAGTTTTTTGCGCTTGCAGAGTAGTGGTAAAGTTTATGCAGCAAGTATGGCAATGTTTGCCAAGAAAAATGCTAATGGTTCTGACCGTGCGCCTACTCTTGGTGAATGGCAAGCTTTGTTAAATAATGGTGGCTTTGCTGGGCCAAGGGATAAAACTCCGACTCCGCCAGATGCTACTAGTGGTTCGCTAATTTATGGGCGTGTGGCTGGTGTTTCTCAAGGTTCTCAATGGCAAACTAATTTGGTAGATAACCCCAAAGCCCAGTATTTAACTATTCCCCAGCGTGGTCAAGGGATTTCTTATCCTTTGGTGACTCTGCGCGGTGGTCGCTTGGGTACTGAACAAATTCAAACGGCTAAAATGTTGGTGCGTTACCCTGATACAGCTTACGAAGCGCACGGTAATTATGGGGTGGAATATAATCTCAGTTTGCCGTTAAAGAATAATACAAACCAAACTCAGAAAGTTACAGTCACGCTGGAAACACCTTTGAAAGAAGACAAGTTATCTAAAGGTGGTGTTCGTTTTCGCAAACCATCTTTAGATTTTCCGTTTTTCCGGGGTACAGTGCGACTGCGTTATGTTGATGACCAAGGACAAAAGAAGACACGGTACGTACATTTATGGCACAGAACTGGTCAAGTTTTAGATCCGTTAGTGCAGTTTGTTCTACCTCCCGCAAACCAACGGAATGTACAGGTAGATGTAATTTATCCACCAGACTCTACGCCGCCACAGGTTTTGACTGTACGAACTTTGGAACAGTAAAGTTTTGGTTTTGGTGGTTAAAGAACTAAACCCAATATTCATTCTGATATTGTTGGGTTTCGCTGTCGCTCCACCCAACCTACCTTTACTTAAGGTAAATAATTACTTACCACCGTAGAAAAAGGCAATTTCTTTTTCTTTAAGAGGTGCAAATCCTGCTTCTGTGAGCTTTTGATCGAGTTCTGCTTGGGGAATGTGCTTAGCACCAATTCTGACAATACGCGATCGCATGGTATTTGAAACGCCACTACGCTGTCTATTTGCTTCTAGCGCCATGACTTGGTTATAAAGGTCTAGCTTTGCGGTAGGAATGGGAGTTCCATCAAAATCTATACCTTTGGCGATCGCTTCATCAATCGCATCTGCACCTTTGGTTGTGGAATTTACTTGGTTAGTTTCAGCAGTCATGGCTATTTGCTCTTTCTTCGCTCTGGGTAGATTTTACCAGTCTTGGGATTGCAATTTAAACGCAGAGGGGCATGGAGGTAAACGCAGCGAAAAGTTGCGTGCGGGGGTTCCCCCCGTTGAGCAAACTTTTCAAGACAAAGGTACGCTGAGTAAAGATGAGAGATGGTTAATTGAGTGTGTGTAGACACTTGGCATTTTGGGAAATTTTGGATTAATCTCGAACCATCGGTATCGCAATAGGTGATGCTATGTCTGAGGCTCACATCTCTCAAAACAACGATCGCACCCTCGAAAAAGCACTAACGAATAAAATTATCGATGATTATTTCGATCACACTGAAAGTTGGCTGCGAGCGATTTTACGTATGTGTATATTCTCGTTAGCTCACTTGAATAAAAAGCCAGTATTTATCGTGGAATGTCCAAATCAAGCTGTAGCTAAACGCTTAAGTCGCAAAACTTACCCTTTTCGGGGAATAGTATATTATTTAACAGATAATCTATATAGCGGCGATCGCACTTTGTTTTGTTATCAGGAAAGCAAGGACGGTTCTTGGCGTTGTTTTGATACCAATACCAACTCATGGAAAAATTTGAGTAATTTGCGATCGCGTAAATGAAGTATGAAGTTTGAAGTCTGAAGTCTGAAATTAATTTATTGATTAGAGGTACATTTGTATCAATCATTTGAAGGGTGTTGGCGTGTGATTAAACCTCCGACAAATGCGCCCAAGATTGTACCAGTCCAGAGTCCTCTGGTGCTACCTTGCAGCATCGCCCCTGGTGCTACCCAAGTATTACAAATTTCTTTGAAGCCCCAAGGTTGATTTTGGCATTTTTGGCTATGCAGCATCAGCGTGATTTGTCCGTTGATGTAACTACCAAAAAATCCAGAAGCTAAAGCTACAAAGGTACAAGTTAAAATTTTGTTTTTGGTCATTTGTCAATAGTTAAGGGTCAATAGTCAATAGTCAATGGACTGTGGGCTTTTGACTATTGACTCTGGTGAAACAAATCAACCTGTATTTCGCATTCCCGCAGCAATACCGTTGATGGTTAACAGTGCGCCTCGGAGTAACTCGCCTTTGCTGTAACGGGAGTGAATTACACCAGAGGTCGCGGAAGTATTTTTGGCTTGGCGCAGGCGTTTGAGTAGTGAAACCTGAATGAAACCCAAAGGTACAATTGTACCATTGCGTAATTGTACTGAACGCTGCAATACAGGATCACCATCTAACAGTCGATTGTGTCCAGTGATTTTGAGGACAAAGTTTCTTGTGAGATAGTATTCACTGGCAATTTGCTCAAAAACTTTCTCAAAGCGTTCTCTGTCTTCTGGGTTTGACAATTCTTGCACGTAATGTTGTGCCATTTGGATGTCTACTTTAGCCAAGGTCATTTCGGCTTTAGAAATCACCATTTTGAAGAACGGCCACTTCATATAGAAGTAACGCAGTAATTTCAAGTGTTCTTCTGGTTCTTCATTCAAGAATTCTTGCAACGCTGTCCCGACACCGTACCAAGAAGGTAGGAGAAATCGAGTTTGTGTCCAGCTAAATACCCAAGGAATTGCGCGTAAGCTACTTAAATCTTTCTTTCCAGAAGGACGGCGTGCTGGACGGGAACTAATTTGCAGTTGGCTGATTTCTTCAATGGGGGTGACTTGGTGGAAGAAATCAATGAAATCTGGTTGTTCGTAGATTAAAGCACGATAATGTTGCCGCGATCGCACTGCTAGTTCTTCCATGATTTCATTCCAAGGTTCGATATCATCAAACCCTGTGCGCAGCAAACTGGCTTGGATGACGGCGGTGGTGACGGTTTCTAAGTTGTATAATGCCAAATCCACCAAGGAATATTTAGAAGCTAAAACTTCTCCTTGTTCAGTAATCTTAATTCGGCCGTTAATACTGTGGCCTGGTTGTGCCAAAATCGCTTCATAAGCAGGGCCACCACCACGTCCCACAGAACCGCCGCGACCGTGGAAAATCCGCAAATTCACACCATATTCTTCGGCAATTTTCTGCAATGATTTTTGGGCTTTGTGAATTTCCCAATTACTGCTTAAGAAACCAGAGTCTTTGTTACTATCGGAATATCCCAGCATTACTTCTTGTAAGTCAGTGCTGAGTGCTGAGGGTTGAGTGCTGAGTGCTGAGTTTTGAGGAGATTCAAGATTAGAATTTCTCTGTTGAATGTTTTCGTAGCCGCCAGCTAACAAAGCACGATATAAGGGAAGTTCAAACAGCTGGCGCATAACGCTGCGAGAACGCTGCAAGTCTTCTACTGTTTCAAATAAAGGTACAACTTGAATTGTGCCGACTGCAACTGCTGGGTCAAATAATCTGGCTTCTTTGGCTAAGAGTAAAACTTCTAGTACGTCGCTGACTTGACGACACATACTAATAATATAAGTTTGGCAGATGTTGACACCAAACTCTTGTTGCAGCGATCGCAAAATTCGGAAGGTTTCAATCACATCGTTGGTTTTCTCAGAAAATGGTAGTTCCGCCGGAATCAACGGACGACGGGTTTGTAATTCTGAGGTTAACCAAGCAACGCGCTGTTCTTCGCTCAAGTCGTTATATGATTGTGGCAATACTTGCAAATATTCCAAAATCTCATTCAGTGCATCGGAGTGGCGGGTTGATTCTTGGCGAATATCTAACTGCGTCAGGTTAAAGTCAAAGATTTCTACTTGACAAATTAAATTATCAAGTTCTCGACAACTGAGGCCAGTTTCGCTCAAATTTCGCTGAATTAACCGCAATTCTGCCAAAAAATCGGCTCCCGAACGGTACATTGGTGCATCTTCGTTGCTGGGAGTTTCTCTTTTATATAATGCTAAGTTGCGATCGCGGGTATTTTCCAACCGCCTTAATACATAAGACAGCTTCAAGCGATAAGGTTCTTGGCGATAACGCAAAGCCAGTGCATCATATATATCGCTTAACTGTGACTGATCTAATTCCAGAGATTCCAGCAAATCTGGTAAAACATCACTCCAGTGCATGGAAATACTTAATAATTCAATCAGCTTTTTGACTGACTGAATATATCGTTCCAGCACCATTTTGCGCTGATAACAAGCTGTCTTCCAGGTTATTTCTGGTGTGACTGATGGGTTCCCATCTCTATCGGAACCTACCCAAGAACCAAAGGAACAAAAGTTTTTGCGTGGCGGTTCCAGCCAATCAAAGGTTTTACCTAAAGCATATTTAAAGCGTTTATGCAGTTGAGGAATGCCATCAAATAATACTTCTTGGAAGTAGTGCAGGGCATAATCTACTTCATCCAAGACTGTGGGTTTGAACTGGTGAAGTTCATCTGTGCGCCACCACAGCCGAATTTCTTCTAGTAGCTTTTCGCGTAACTCGGCTGATTCCCAAGGATAGCCACCTGCACGATTTTCGACTGCATCTATTTGTTGCAGGAGATTTACGACTTGCCGTTGTTTATCGCGGATGGTGTGACGGACAATTTCTGTGGGGTGTGCTGTAAATACCAAACGCACATCTAACTGTGAAATTAAACGTTGAATTTGCTGGGGTGGTACATTCAGTTCATGTAAATAAGGAAACAGAGTGGCAAAAGTACCTTTCTGTTTGTTGTGCATTTTGCCAACCCAACTTTTGGCTAACAAGTCTGGGCCTATACCTTTGTTGACAAAGACATCATCTTCTTTGTCATTGGAAGAATAGGTACTATCTGAGATTGTGTCTGCACTAGTTGTGATTTCGGTTTCTAGTTCCGAGTAGCGGGTTAGTTGCTGCTTTTGTTCAAATTCCTGCTCTATGATGTTAATCAACTGAAAGTACAGGGCAAAAGCACGCGCCGCCCGAATTGCTTCATTAATATTTAGTTGTTCAATCAATTTCACTGCGGAAGCGGCTTGGTCGTTTGTGGCTTGTCCTTCTGGCGAACACAAATCCCGCAGTTGCCGCAATAAATCTACCATTTTCTGACCGCATTCTTGCCGCAGCACGTTCTCCCATAATTCTTCAACTATTTGGAGACGACGACGTAAAAATAATTCTGACGCAGGGTAATAATTCGCGGCGTGTGATACAGAGTATAAAAGCGAACTCATATTTGCTTCTCTTGTAAAGCCAATTACTGTTTACATTTTTGAACTTTGTGATTTACGCTCATTGTTTTCTATGAGCGGTTTATTTTTTAAAGTATAAGTTTTAGCTTTTATTGGTTATTTCATCACTATTAGGAAAGGGAAGAATCGGCAAGCGATCGCCGCGAAACAATTCTTCACTAGCTTGCCCTACAGATTCTAGGGCTTTTACGGTGAACTTTTGGGTGGTGAGCAGCAGTAGTATGGACGCTGTACCTATTTCGAGGATAAAAGATTGGGGAATGCTAAACAAAACCAGATTTAATCCGGGGTTGGGTGAAGATTGGGAGGTGATAGGAGCCATTGCTAATTTTTGGTTGTTGGCAAACAAGTAAAATGAAACGCAAAACTCAAAATCTGTATGACTTGCAACGATATAAGACTATCTTGGCCTATTTTGCAAGCACAGAAGGTAACAAAAGTGTTAAAAAAAAACAGCAAAATGTGATAGACCTATGGTTCTAGTTTACAAGTGCAGGCAATACCCCCAAATACTCGCTTCCTGTAAAGTTAACTCCCCATGAAAAAAGTATTACCAGATAGCCAGCAAATATTAGTGCAATGGGTAAGCCAAGCAACAGGGATCAACACTTTAGGGGTGAAAGTCCGGTTGCGGGGAAATGACCTACACATTCTTTGTGAAGCAACTGAGTGTCCTTTACGCTGGCGCACTCTTGCTGATTTGCTTCAGGCACTCCAGCAAACAAATTTAGATGTCTTAACAAATAACGAACAACCCTCAATATACCAAGTATTGGTTTACGGGCGAAAAAAGGGGGAAAATCGACCCCAATGGTGTCATCGTGTGCATCTAAATCAATTAGATAGACATTTAGAACAGGTAGAGCAAGCCCTAAAGGAATCAGAAGCATCCAAGCCAGGTGGGTCACTGATTATATCAAATGAGAGTTTAGCCCGTCGCGGTGATCCGAATGCGATCGCCCATTATCTCAGTGAAACTCTCAGTTCCTTGGGTGTGGGAGTCCAAGTCAAAATCAAGCCACACCAACCCAAAGACAAAAATCAAGCCGCAACAAATCGCTTGTGGGTTTTTTGTCAATCTGCCTATAGTCCAGATTCTTCATTATTGGCAGAAACAATCGCCCAAAAACTCAGACTGTTAAAGCTGACTGGCTATCAAGATGCAGTTATTACTTCCCAAGTCAGTGGTGAAACTAGTAATGATTGGGTACTGCGGGTAGATTTAACACCCCCAGAGGTAATGCTCAAAGAATGGGCGCGTTGGGGAGATGTGCAAGCGATCGCTCGTTTATTAACAGAAGTATTATTAGAGTTTAAAGTTACTGTCCAAGCATCACTCAAAGAATCAACCTTACATCTTTTTTGTTCTCCAGCCTTTGATCCTTTAGAAGATGCACCAGCGCCAGACAAAGCAAAATGTCTGGAAATCATCGTATCACACCTAGAAGCGATCGCTCCTCAAGGCATTCTTGGCGCTACCATTTATGGACAAAGAACTGCCCAAAAGCAACCGGCTTGGATTGATTGGATCTCTTTACCTGCGGCGCAACATCCAGCTTTGGCTACCTCAGCCTTAGAGTTAGCACTTAACGGCGATGAACCAGCTATTCATTTTTTACTAGAACGCTTACTGAATACTGATTTAGAATGGCGCTTGAAAACAGGCGGGATTCGCGTACTATTGCTTTGCAAAGGTGACTTACTGCACATTATGTGTGATGCACCTGTTTGTCCTGTTCGTAAACAGGTTGCTACTAAAGTTACCCAGTTTATGCGGCAACTAAAATTACCTGGTGTTGCAGGAATCAGGGTTTACGGTCGCCGTGCTGGTAATAAAGAACCAGTTTGGCATCATGGCGTGGATTTTGCGCAGCGCCAGCGTTTAGTTCCCGAAGCTACCCCAGAGTTTGCCGCGACTTCTGAATATGTGGGTGAATTGATAGTTAAAGATAGTCAAGAACCGATTTTCCGCGTCGAGTTAACTTCCGAAGAAGTACAAAATTTTGTCACAGAAGTAGCGCGGGATTGGATTGTTACCACCACCACTACAGTTAAAAATTTGCTGCTAGGAACACAGATATTTACAGAAGTTGGTCAGTCAGCCGCCGCAGATCCTGATTTAAAAGGTGGACTCAAAGTTGCTTTAGTGTGGGGAACATTGGGATTATTGCTCACACTCCAAACTGATTGGATTTTCGGTCAAATTGTGTCTCGGACTCTACCTTCTACAGCACAGGAGACGAATGTTGCTGCTTCAGATGTTGAACAAAAGCCACCTGTACCAGCAAAACCAAAAGATAAATTAGAATTACTGGCTAGTTCCTCTGGGAAAAAGTTATCCCAATCGAAAAATTCAGTCTTTAATGCTTCTGGGTTTACCTTAAATGATGATGAGGCTGAACCTAAAACTTTAACAGCTGCCCCATTAAAACAAAAAGCCACATCTGCTGCAATTTTATTAGCAGCGCGATCGCAAATGCCTAGTTTTAATGCGCGGCAATTAGATGAACAACTAGCTTTGTATAGGCAACAATTGAAGATTAAAGGAAATCCACCAGATATCTTAATTATTGGTTCTTCGCGGGCTTTGCGTGGTGTTGATCCGGCTGAATTATCTAAAGGTTTAGCCAAACAGGGATATCGCAATATTGGCGTATTTAACTTTGGTGTGAATGGTGCTACAGCCCAAGTTGTAAATTTTATTATTCGTCAAGTACTGGAGCCATCGGAATTACCAAAACTCATTCTTTGGGCTGATGGTTCCCGTGCTTTTAATAGTGGCCGTGAAGATATAACATTTAATGCGATCGCTGCTTCCCAAGGTTATAAAAAAATCTTAGAAAAAGCTCAAAAAACTGCTATTGAAGAAGAATCTGCTAAAAATACTACGAAATCTCAGGAGAAGCCAAAAAATGATAAAAAGCCAGAGGAAATTACTAGTTATCAAGCTATCAATAATGGCTTAAATCAGATTTTAGCTGCTTTTTCTAGTACTTATCAAAATCGGAACCAACTAAAATCTTTACTGCATCAACAACTGGATGGATTGCCATTAATTAGCGATCGCACTTCTAAAGAAACACCATCAATTGAATCTACATCAGATAGTTCAGAAGAGGAAACCTCTCTGCAATCAGTTGATTTTGATGGATTTTTACCTTTATCTGTGCGGTTTAATCCTGCTCGTTATTATCAAAAACACCCCAGAGTTACAGGGAATTACGACAATGATTACAAATCATTCCACATAGACGGTGAGCAAGATGCTGCGTTTCAAGAAGTGTTGCAGTTTACTCAGTCGCAGCAAATTCCTCTGGTATTTATTAATATGCCTCTCACCGCCGAATATTTAGATCCAGTCCGCAAAAAATATGAGCAAGAATTTCAACAATATATGCTTCGATTAGCAACCAATCCTAATTTTATTTATCGAGATTTTAGCCAACTTTGGCTAAGAACAAATGATTATTTTTCTGACCCCAGCCATCTTAACCGCTTTGGCGCTTACGAAGTCTCAAAAAAACTAGCGATAGATCCAGTGATTCCTTGGACTACAAAGTAAGTGCTGAGTGCTGAGTATTTTATTTGGAAAGAAGTATAAAATTGCATACTCTGACCTCTTAACGAATGATAAATAACAAATGACTATTGACTAAAAAATGAACTTTATATCAATTACCTACGGCATATTTTTACTGAGTATATTAGGTATTTACTGGACATTTACTGAACAAAAGTGGCGATTATGGACTTTATTAATTGCCAGTATTGCTTTTTATGCTTCTTGGAGCATCCAATACATACCACTTTTATTGGCATTGACTTTTATTAACTTTCGCTTGGGGAGAGAAATTGGCAAAAATACCTCTCCGGGAGAGCATAATCTTGATTGGCGAATTTCTAATGAAGAATGGCAGTATGCGAATGCAGATTGGAATAGTCGCCGTCTAAAATTATTGTGCCTGGGTGTAGTATTAAATGTTTTATTACTGCTAGGTTTCAAGTATTTTACGCCTGTATTAAACTTGATTTTTCCACTACAAATAAATTCACCAGAGTCATCTTTTAAATTTATTGCACCTTTGGGAATTTCATTTTTCACTTTTGAGTGTATTGCCTATTTAATAGATGTCTATCGTGGCGCTCCTGCTACTGACCATTTTCTCAAATTTGCTACCTACAAACTATTTTTTGCCAAATTAATTTCCGGCCCAATTACGCGCTATCACAACTTAGCAACTCAGTTCAATACACTCCAATTTCCCACAGCCGAGAGAGTAGCCGAAGCATTATGGTTAATTGCTAGAGGTGCCGTCAAAAAAGGACTTTTGGCAGATAATTTAGGGATTTTTGTTGATTTATGCTTTGGTAATTTGCAACGCGCAGGTAGTGGCGATCTTTGGTTGGCAACTTTTGCCTATGGTTTGCAATTGTATTTAGATTTTAATGGCTACGTAGATATTGCCCGTGGTACTGCTTTGTTGTTTGGTTTAGTTTTGCCAGAAAATTTTGATTTTCCTTACTTCAGTACCAGCATTGCTGATTTTTGGCGACGCTGGCACATGACTTTAGGTGACTGGTTGCGTAACTATGTTTACTTTCCTTTAGGTGGTTCTCGGCGTGGTTTGATTCGTACCTGCTGGAATTTATTTATTGTGATGGTGATTGCAGGTATTTGGCACGGTTCTGCTTGGGGTTTCTTCGTTTGGGGTATTCTGCATGGAATTGCTTTGGCTGTTCATCGACTCACAGATAATTTGAGCGATCGCCATGAAAAACTAGCTCAATTCTGGCAAAATCCTCTAGGTATAGTTATTGCTTGGTTATTAACTCAGTTGATGGTTTTTACTTCTTGGATTTGGTTTCGCTTACCCAACCTCCAAGATTCTTCTTTAGTAATTCAGCACCTTTGGGGTTACAACGCTGATGCACAATTTGCCCAAAAAGTATACGTAGAAGCTTTAACTATCAGCCCTTACCAACTAACTTGGATGCTGATGATTTTAGCCGCTTTCATGGGTCTAGTCTACGCTTTGAATGGTCGATTAAAATTAGAGTTGAACTGGCCAATCAAGCTAGTCTTTGTACCCTTATGCTTTTATGTTGTGTGGTTACTAGCTCCTGAAGGCAGCTTACCCTATATATACTTTGATTTTTAATTTAAATTCTTGGTAGACAAGCAGCAGTAGTAGTTGGCTTCAATATTTGTTTATATACATTACAGGGTAGCACGGTTAGCTGTGCTACCCTACTAAATTTTGCGTATTTCATACAGTTGAAAATCCCTATAAATTCTAAATTCTTGATTCTTTCCATATATTTTTTATGAGAGAATTTGAATATTCTTTGTAAATAAATGTAAAGCTATGTAAATAGGCGATCGCGTCAGTAAAATTTAACTGGTATTGAAATCACTTAAATTCATACAAATCAAGGCTTGTGATGGTTTTTATCAGCCTATAAATCCGAACAAAAACTTTACATTTAGGAGAGTTTATTCAAGCAATACATTACAGAATATTAAGCAAAACATCGCATTAAAGTAAATTCATGTAGACTTATTGCAACAGGCAAAACAAAATTTGTCTGTTTCATATTTAACGAAACATAGCACTCATAAAAAAATGACCACAACCTTACAACAGCGTTCAAACGCTAACGTATGGGAGCGGTTCTGCAACTGGATCACCAGCACCGAAAACCGGATTTATGTCGGTTGGTTCGGCGTATTGATGATTCCAACCTTGCTGGCTGCAACCACCTGCTTCGTAATTGCATTCATCGCTGCTCCCCCCGTAGACATCGATGGTATCCGTGAACCTGTTGCAGGTTCCTTAATCTACGGAAACAACATCATCTCTGGTGCAGTTGTTCCTTCTTCCAACGCTATTGGTTTGCACTTCTACCCAATTTGGGAAGCAGCATCCTTAGACGAGTGGTTGTACAACGGTGGCCCTTACCAATTGGTAATCTTCCACTTCCTGATCGGATGTGCTTGCTACATGGGTCGTCAGTGGGAATTGTCCTACCGCTTGGGTATGCGTCCTTGGATCTGCGTAGCTTACTCTGCGCCTTTGGCATCTGCTACCGCAGTATTCTTGATCTACCCCATCGGACAAGGTTCCTTCTCTGATGGTATGCCCTTGGGAATCAGTGGAACATTCAACTTCATGATCGTGTTCCAAGCAGAACACAACATCCTGATGCACCCCTTCCACATGTTAGGTGTGGCTGGTGTATTCGGCGGTTCTTTGTTCTCCGCAATGCACGGTTCTTTGGTAACCTCCTCCTTGGTGCGTGAAACAACCGAAACCGAATCTCAAAACTACGGTTACAAGTTCGGTCAAGAAGAAGAAACCTATAACATCGTAGCAGCACACGGTTACTTCGGTCGCTTGATTTTCCAATATGCGTCCTTCAACAATAGCCGTTCCTTGCACTTCTTCTTAGCTGCATGGCCTGTAGTCGGTATCTGGTTTACCGCTTTGGGTATCAGCACAATGGCGTTCAACTTGAATGGTTTCAACTTCAACCAATCTGTGATTGACTCCCAAGGTCGCGTCATCAACACCTGGGCTGACATCATCAACCGCGCTAACTTGGGTATGGAAGTAATGCACGAGCGTAATGCTCACAACTTCCCCTTAGACTTAGCTGCTGGTGATGTTGCTCCTGTTGCTATCAGCGCTCCTGCTATCAACGGTTAATTTTCTGGAGATGTTGCTTAGCAACGTCTCTCATAATTAATAAAAACGCTCTCCTGAAAAGGGGGGCGTTTTTGTTTGCGTTGATTGGGTATTGGGGGCGATCGCTCTTAGCTTTCGGGTATCATAACTACATAGTAGATATTTAAATCAATGGCTGAAACTGGCAGAATCAGGGTTGCTAAAGATAAAGCAGATTTAGTAAAAGCGTTAACCTCTTCCGATGGTGGTACAGGGCCTTTTCAAACCTTCGCTGATGTGATTGTCTTTGCTGCTGCGTTGGGTGCAAAGCATAAAAAGCGTGTACCTTTAGGCGAAATTTCTAAACGAGAACCATCACCAATCAGAATAGAATATTTCGCTTCAGTCGGAAATGATGTGGTGATCAAATTACTGGGAATGACTGAAGTTCAAGACATAAACATTTTATCTATATATGAGGAAGAATATGAAACTCTACGTAATCAAATCTTTGAAGAGTATGCTAACGGTGGACTAGAGATATTACAAAATGAGTTACGTGGAGCAGTTGATTATTTAGAAAGAATTTTACTATTTCTTAGTTATGAACGAACACAACAATATGAAAAAGAAGAGGAATTTGATCTAAGCAAATTCCTCTCATAATTTCATTGATACTCAATTGAATTAGTAATAATTACTCCATCCGAGCCTTAATTTTACTGTCTTGACTGCATCTACTATGGGAGTTGGTTTATTTACTACTTCGTAGACTGTATTATCAGATGATTTTCTGACTACATTATTTTCCCAAAGATTGCTTTTTCTTGACCAATCTAACTGTGCTAGTTGTGATACTTTTTGTGCGTCAAAACAGTTATTTTCTTTATCATACATACAGTATAGTAATCTGCCCAAAACTTCGAGTCCAACACTAACTCCTAATAAAGAATATTCTTTAAATGCTGCTATCTGGCTAACAGTCAGTTTATCAAACTTAGTTTCGGCAATATTCCTTGTGTCTGTACATTCTGCAAAAAAATTATTCAAGCACCCGGATAAAGCTTGTGATGATTGCTCAACATCAAGTTCTAAAAGCTCATGATTTGGGTCTTCAGCAAAAGTACAACTAACAAACCTAGCCAAAAAATTAGTTGTATAAATTAATTTTTGTTTGGTGGGTGCATTTCTACCAATTTTATTTGTTTTTTCATGAAACATCCTAACTCGTTCTATTAAATTTTTAGTAATACCAACTCTACCTTCAAATTCACCAAAGGATAATAATAATGAATTATCTAATTGTTTTGTTTGAGCCATATCTCGGAAGTCTGTTTGACACTGGCGCTGATCTCCTTCCAAAATTAGCGTAATGGCAAACTGATCACGCCCAACTAAGTAGCTTTCATTGCTTAGAATCAATTCTTGAATTGCGCTCTTACGGTGCTGTCCATCTGTGATATCTAATTTAATTCCGTTAGGAATAACTACTATACAAATACCTCTTCCTAATTCGTGTATTTTTATATGTTGTTCGTCAACATTGGCTGTAATTGTGCCTAATACCCAGGGCTTATTGGCTTTAGCACGTTCAACAACATAGTCTTTTATTTCTTTAGCATGACCTTTTACTTCTGGTCGATTCTTACCTGAATCAGGATCATTTTTACTTGAGGGTTTAGCTTGGAGAAGAGTGGGTAAATCCTTAGCAGGTACGTTTATTTGTAGCATTTTCCGCTTTCCTTGGTGAAAAATTAACCCTGGATAGCATGACTCTAGATAATTGTCTGAGAAAAGTGACGCAACTAGGCTACTAAATTGAGCTTTGATATCTGGTGAAACACTATTATTAATATCTTCGTTGCTTTGAAGCATATAAATACCTATGTAAGTTAGCAAATACTAACATACATACTACGATAGGATGTATTATTTTAAATAAGTAAATTTACTTAAAAATCCTTTGTTTGATTAAGTAAGGATAGGTGGAAGTCCAACTTCTTTTGGTTCAACAAAATCACCATTAAACGCAATAGTTTTATTCTCTACAGTTCTTGCATTAGCCAAAGCCTTACGAAGATCAGCTACTTCCATTGGATCTTGAAGTCCGCCCAAGATGTAAATTAATAACTTAGCAGCTAAATCTTTTCCAGAAACTTGCACTCGCTTTTTATTGGGGTCATATAAAACCCCATACCAAAGAGATTGAGGATATTCCATTCCAGTAAAACCACCTTGTTGGTCAAACTTTTTCAATTTCTTGAAAATACTGGTTAGAGACAACCCTTTTTTAAACACCAAAAATCCCAAAGCTTGGGCTATAGCAACTTGCGCTACAGGACGGAAGAGTATATTGGCTTCACCGCCACCTTTTTCAAAACTAAATCTTCTTAAAACAGGCGTATCTTCATGTTCTAAAATTTTATAACTAGGTAAACTTGCCAAGTTATCAAAAAGTTTGGTGAACTCTGTAATTCCCTGTTCAATTTCTTCATTTTCTGGACGCATAGGAATTAAACCTTTCTCAAAAGGTTTCCAATGGGGAAACTTATAACCCAAATATCTTTCTGACATATCTTGCAATGCTTGCAAAGTTGTCAAAACTGTAGAATTTGCTGCTACTGTCGAACTATTCCAATTAACACGAGGATTGCGTTTTTGTTTTTGTTCTAAAAGTGGGTGAGTAACCGCAACTTTTCGCGCCACAATTGCAAAACCATCATCTTCATTTAATTGTGCTAACTGACCTTTGGTTAACGGTGCAGCCATTAAGTTGATATGAACAAAAACTGATCTCACCCGTCGCCTTGCTTCGGTGCGAGTCTCCCCAGCATTCACAGCGCATATAAATTCAATACCAATTTTTTCTTTAGGTAAGCTTTGTAAGTAAGCAGAGTCTACTTGATATTGCTCTATTAAATCTGACACTGTGATAAAACTATCATCAGCTGTTTTATCCTTTTTATATCGCTGGAGTTTGCCAGTTTTAATTAACTCCATTAAACCTTGAACTCCCATGAGTCGATGTTGACCATCTAGTGCATAAATGGTCACATTTTCTTCAGAAACATTGAGTAAACCGACCTTACCATCTTTGTCTAGAGGAGTAAAATCAGTTGTAGACTTTTTAGCATATCCTTCTGCGTCCCACTCAGCCGCTTTGGTGTCATCCACCCAAGGCTGATTAATTACTACCAAGACTGGCGGAAACTTATGATTTTTTCTTGCTGCTAAATACTGAACTAGCGGTGCTTGGCGTGACCAGTCTAGGGGACGCTGTTGAATTTCGTCAATACTATCCGCATCAATTTCAATATTATCTGTCTCTGGATTGTACTTTTTTTGCAGCAGAGGTAAGCCAGACGCGAAGTGAACTCGACCCGCAAACCATTCTAGAGTTACAGACCCTACATAAGCCTCTGTACCCCCCATTTCAGTTTTTTGAACGAGGATTTGGTCTTTTTTTTCTAAAAATTTCTCTAAAAGTAAGGTTAGTACCTGTTTATCCTTGTTTTCTCGTTCTAGGTACTCTTTAGCTATGTCAGAATTGAGAGCAGATGTACTATCTTGCATATTTGTTTTTAAAAACTTTGTAAAAAAGTTAGACTATAATTGTAAAATTTTTAAAAATTGCAGTAAATATATATAGAGCAAATCCAATATTTATTGTTACCAGCAAGCTCATCAAGTTTTGCACCCTAAACTATAGAAGTTTAGCAAAACAAATTTAGCCTACTCGGATATGATTCCGTGTGGGCTAATCTTGCCTGTTTGCTTAGATGTTACGGATGAGGTGACATTCTTGTGTTCAGAGGAAGGGAGAAATGAGTACCGCACAACAGCCAGAAAATAAAGGTCAGCAGACACGTACTGTATCAGAATTAGTAGAAGATATCCAAGCTCTCACCACTGAAATTCAAGAATTGTATTGTTTGGATGCAATACCTTGGGTTGTAGGTTATTCAGGTGGAAAAGATAGCACTGCTACTTTACAGCTGGTTTGGAATGCAATATCTGGACTCCCACCAGAAAAATTAACCAAAACAATCTACGTTATCACTACAGACACTCTGGTAGAAAATCCTATCGTTGCTGCTTGGGTACGTAATTCTCTAAAGCAGATGGAATCTGAAGCTCAGGAGCAAGGATTACCATTTGAAGCTCATCTATTACAGCCAGATTTTAAAGAAACATTTTGGGTTGGTCTGATTGGTAAAGGTTATCCCGCGCCCAGAGGGAAATTTCGCTGGTGTACAGAACGTCTGAAAATCAATCCCTCAAATCGCTTTATTCGTGATGTTATCCGCACTAATGGAGAAGCCATTGTTATTTTAGGTACTCGTAAAGCAGAAAGCACAAGACGTGCTAGTAGAATGAAAAAATTAGAAGCTATGCGGGTACGCGATCGCCTCAGTCCTAACATGAATTTGCCAAACTCACTAATTTATAGCCCTATTGAAGATTGGCAAAATGATGAAGTTTGGATTTATCTCATGCAATGGGAAAATCCTTGGGGATACAGCAATAAAGATTTATTCGCTATGTATCGGGGTGCTTCTGCTGATAATGAATGTCCTTTAGTAGTGGATACTTCTACTCCTAGTTGTGGTAGCTCTCGTTTTGGTTGTTGGGTTTGTACCTTAGTCAGTCAGGATAAATCTCTGGCGGCGATGATTCAAAATGATGAAGAAAAAGAGTGGATGCAACCTCTACTTGATTTTAGGAAAGAATTAGATGCAGAAGAAACACGCGATCGCCGCGATTTCCGCCGCAGAAATGGAGATGTTCAACTTTATGAACGCAATCTAGAAGGTGAAATATCTATTGAACCAATTCCAGGCCCTTATGTAAAAGAAGCGCGGGAAGACTGGCTGAGAAAATTACTAACTGTCGAAAAACAAATCCGCCAAACAGCACCAGAAAATATGCGCGACATTACTTTGATTTCTATAGAAGAACTCAGCGAAATTCGCCGTATTTGGCTAGAAGAAAGACATGAGTTTGATGACAGCTTACCGCGCATTTATCAAGAAGTCACTGGTGAAAAGTTCAAAGATCCGCGCCCTGGTGCTGATCAGAAACTACTAGGTAGCGATGAATGGGCTGTGTTAGAAGAAATCTGTGTTGATGACAATATGCACTTAGAACTAGTATCAAAACTTTTAAGCACAGAATGGCAATTTCGGAAGAAAACTAAGCGCGTAGGAATATACGAAACTTTAGAAAAATGTTTTAATACTAGTTCGCGTTCGCCTGAAGAAGCAATTAGGAATGCTCATTTAAAACGTGATTTAAGAGAGGCTGTTACTCAAGGAGATATTGCAACAGTTAGAGAAAAAGTTAAGCAGCTAACTTTAGCCGATTTTACCGCACCAAATGAACAAGCAAGTACAGCGGATAGACAAATTGACACTGCTGACAATGTGAAGACTTGGGGAAATATGAAATTTAAAAAGAAACAGACAAAAACTTAAACTTGCTGGTCATCGTTAGAATCTCCCAAGTACAGCCTAATAAACTCTTCTGCTGCGGCTGGATTAATTTTTCTGAGTGCATCACGAATTTCTAGCAGCGTATCAGCAACAGGATCTCTAATTTCATTCACCCAACGGTGAACGTTTGGCCGTCCTGTTCCCATTGTTACTGCTAACTTGTTTTGACTGATGCTGTATGTTTCTAACACCTGTTTAAGTGCTTTACCTGCTTTTCCCATGCCTTTGATTGTGTCAAAGGCTTATAACAGAGTAAATGTTACCCATTGGTAACTAAAGGTGTAAGATAGTTTTGTTGCCAATAGGTAACATCATAACTTACCAATAAACAGGTAAATTCCAATGAATAAAAGTTAAAAAATACGGGGCGAATAGAATTCACGGCTACACAGACAAAACCCGCCTGCGCGGGTTTCAAAAAAAATGAGAGTAAAATGAGAGCAAATTTTACGCAGTTATATTTACATTACGTTTGGGCAACGTGGGACAGATTACCTCTGATCACACCTGAAATTCAAAGGTTAGTTTATGCAGCAATTCTCAAAGAATGCGAACAATTAAAATGTACTGTAATTGCTGTAGGTGGCATTGAAGACCATATTCATCTATTAACAGGTTTCCCGGTGACTATCAGCGTGTCTGATCTAATTAAGCAGATTAAAGGTAGTTCTTCCCACTTTATAAACCATGAAGTTAAACCAAGTAATTTTTTCAAATGGCAAGGTAGTTATGCGGCTTTTACAGTTAGTCATGATGCGATTGATAATGTCGCTCACTATATCAGAAATCAGGCGATTCATCATCAACAAAAATCTACTATTTCCACATGGGAATTAACCTTACCTGCCGATATAAAGGGCAATTAGAAATCGTGTCCATACAAACAAAACCCGCCTGCGTGGGTTAAGAAACATAAATTTTATCTTATCTTAGTCCGCGTAGGCGGACTTCGCCTGTGTAGCCGCGAATTCCATTCGCTCCCCTAATATTATCTATCACGACCAATGATATTTCTAGAACTCGTATTACAAAATTTTGGCCCTTACTCTGGCAGACAAGTAATCAATCTTGACCCAAGAACTGAGGAAAATCCTCGCCCAATTCTTTTATTAGGTGGTATGAATGGCGGGGGAAAAACTACTCTTATGGATGCTATTCGTCTGGCATTATATGGACAACGCGCTCAATGTTCGACAAGGGGTAATTTAAGTTATAGTGATTTTTTGACTCAATGCGTTAATAGTAAAGATAACTCTGCTGAAAAGACACGGATTGAGTTACTTTTTGAACATATCGAAGACGATAAACCAGTCAAATATCGTATTGTACGCTATTGGGAGAAAAATCCTAAAGATGGTAAAGATACACTAGGAATTTTAGGGGATAGTGATACATGGCCAGAGTCTTTGGTAAATATCTGGGATGATTATATAGAAAATCTACTACCTTTAGGAATTTCTAATTTATTTTTATTTGATGGCGAACAAGTAAAAGAACTAGCAGAACAGGAAACACCACCACCAATTGTTGTGGAAGCTATTCGCGGACTGTTAGGGCTAGAATTGGCTGATAAATTAGCAGTTGATTTGGATGTTTTAATCAACCGTAAGCGTAAAGAAATGGCTGATACTAAAGATTTAGCCAATCTCGAAGATATGGAAAAAAGGTTATTACAACAGCAAGAAGATTATCAATTAACAGAACAAGAATTGGCTAATTTAAAAAATCAAGTTGAATATTTAGAAAATATACAGCGAGAAGCTTTAAATAAATTTGTATCTGAAGGTGGAAAAATTGCTGCCGAACGCAGTCAGTTAGAAGAGAAACAAAAGGACAAAACTGCTGCATTAGAAACAATTCGTCAGTCGTTATGTGAATTGGCTGCTGAAATTCTGCCCTTAGCATTAATTCCTAATTTATTGAGTCAGATACAAACACAGGGAGCAAGTGAATTTCGTAATCAGCAGGTACAAATTGCTAGAGATGTTTTAGTTGAGCGAGATAAGCGTTTAATTGAATGGCTAAATCAGTTAACTATTGCTGCTGAGCAAGTTGATAAAATTCAATCTTTTTTAGCTGAGGATGTAGATAGTTTATACGCAAATTCACTCAAGGCTGAATTACCTTGGTTATTAGCTGACGAGGAAAGCTTGAGCCAATTAGATAATGTGAGATATCATTTACAAAATGCGCTTAATATAGCAAAACAGCATTTGGTTAATCTGCGGAACCTAGAAGAAGAAATTATTACTTTAGAAAGACAGGTACAAACAGCCGCAGAACCAGAAGCTTATAAAAAGCTACGCGATGCGGTGGAAGATTCACAAAAAGAAGTTGTCCAAGCTAAAGCAAAGTATGAAACAACACGGCAGAAATTAGCAGGATTAACGGATGCGATTGAAATAACCAAAAAAGAATTAAACGATTATACTGACAAAAGTATAAAACATAAAAATAGAGAACATATCATTGCTTCTGCCTCTAAAGTTCAAGGAACACTGAAAGTATTTCGAGAAAAATTAACGCTGAGGAAGCTAAATAAATTAGAGGAAGAAGTGAAGAATTGCTTTCTCTATTTACTGCACAAATCAGACTTAGTATTTCGCACTGCTATTGATACGAAAACCTTTGCTTTATCGCTGTTTGATTTTGATGGTAAACCAGTCCCGAAACATCGCCTTTCGGCTGGGGAAAAACAACTACTGGCGATCGCCTTCCTCTGGGGATTAGCCAAAGTCTCCGGTCTGCGCTTACCAGTAGCCATTGACACACCCCTTGGCAGACTCGACTCTTCCCACCGCCAAAACTTAGTAGAAAAATACTTCCCCGCCGCCAGCCATCAGGTAATTCTGCTTTCTACTGATACAGAAATTGGTAAAAAAGAAGTCGAAACACTGCGGAAAAATGAAGCGATCGCCCGCGAATATCTCCTCAAATACGATTCATCTACCCGCCAAACCACAGTGATGGAAAATAAATATTTTTGGTAAAAGATATGGAATCCCCAATCGAAAGAATTAAACTGTCCCAAACTGCCAAAGACCAACTGCAAAAACTCAAACGCAATACCAAAATTGACCAATGGAATATTTTATGTCGTTGGGCGTTTTGTCGTTCTCTCGCCGAACCTACGCCACCTTCCCCTGTACCCCTTGTCCTAGATAGCAACGTCGAAATGGCATGGCGCGTCTTTGGTGGCGAAATCTCTGATATTCTTCTCCTTGCCCTGAAGCAACGCTGTCATAATGATGGTTTAGGAACTGACAAAGAAACCTTAGCAACTCAATTTCGCCTACATTTGCATCGCGGTATTGGTTATTTAGCAGGCGACCCAAATATCAAGAAAATTGAAGATTTAATTGCGATCGCAGTAGAGAAGATATAAGGATTAATGTAGTTCTTCTTGATATCTTTATGCCGGAGAGCTACTTAGAAATTGATCGCCATCGAGCTGCGATCGCTCGCACCGAAATCTCTCGCCCTGTAAGATTAGCCATAGAATGGTCAATCCTTAATCAGGACACCACCTTTTTTGACTACGGCTGCGGTTATGGTGGTGATGTGCAGCGAGTCGGAAACCTCGGCTATACCAGTGCAGGTTGGGATCCTTACTACTACCCTAATCAGCCAATTACTGCTGCTGATGTTGTTAACTTGGGTTACGTTGTTAATGTCATCGAAGATATAGAAGAACGCACCCAAAGTCTCTTTAAAGCTTGGGAACTCACCCGCAAAGTTTTAATTGTTGCTGCTCAAGTATTAATTAACGCTCCTAGTAAAGCGCAACTTGCTTACAATGACGGCATCGTCACTAGCCGCAATACTTTTCAAAAATATTACGAGCAAGAAGAACTCAAAAAATATATTGATGAAGTCCTCAACGTTGATGCTGTCCCCGTAGCGCTTGGCGTTTATTTTGTGTTTCGTGACGAAGCCGAAAAAGAAAGCTTCAAAGCTATCCGCTTCTTTTCTCGCACCTCTACACCGCGAGTTCGCATTCCTAGCAAGCGGTTTGAAGACTATCAAGAACAACTTGCACCTCTGATGGCATTTTTTACCAAACGCGGTAGATTGCCTGTCAAAGGTGAATTAGAAAACGCTCAAGAACTACTGAGCGAATTTGGTAACTTCCGCCGCGCCTTTGGTGTTATTTTACAAGCAACCGATGAAGCAGAATGGGATGCGATCGCCTATCGTCGTTCTTTAGATATCCAAGTTTATCTTGCCCTTACCCACTTTGATAAACGTCCCAGATTTTCCCAACTAGCGCCAGAAATGCGCCACGACATCAAAGCTTTTTTCGGAAGTTATGAGGAAGCTTGCGAAGTCGCAGACCAAAAACTCTTTAGTTTGGGTAGACCAAAAGTGATCCAAACTGCTTGTGAAAAAAGCAAAATAGGCAAACATACACGCGGTGCTTTGTATGTCCATGTGTCCGCCCTCGCCGCCCTCGATCCCTTACTCCGCATTTACGAAGGTTGCGCCAGCCGCACCATTGGGCGTGTCGATGGAGCCACACTCATCAAATATTACGTTGATCAACCGCAAATATCCTATTTATTTTATCCAGACTTCGACACAGACCCCCATCCAGCCCTTAAAGCAAGTATCACAATTGACTTAAAAACTTTGTATGTCACCCACCGAGACTATGCAAATAGAGCAAATCCGCCGATTTTGCATCGTAAGGAAACCTTTGTTACACCTAATTATCCCCAATACGAAGAATTTGCTAAACTTACCCAACAAGAACAGGAATTAGGTTTACTCAAGCAAAAAAGCGATATTGGCACTCGTGAAGGCTGGGAAAAATGCCTTGCTGCTCATGGAGTGGAAATTAGAGGACATCAAGTTTATCCGATCAAAGAAAGTTAGACAAAATTTAGATGACAAATAGTTATGCAAAGTATTAATATACGTTCTCGTGTAGGTGCAGATGGGATTTTACATCTTGATATTCCCTTAGAAATGGCAAATACCGAAATTGAAGTAACAGTAACTATTCAAGCAGTTGCGCCACAAAAACGGGGCTGGATGCCTGGTTTCTTTGAAGAAGTAATTGGTGGTTGGGTAGGAGAAGCCCTTGAACGTCCAGAACAAGGAGAATATGAAACTAGGGAGCAGATATTTTGACTTATCCACTCGATACAAATGTCTGTATTCGCTTAATCAATAGTAGTAGCGCTGTGGTAATCACTCGTCTTGCCAATCAACAGCCAGAGGATATTTTTATTTCCACTGTCACTCAATTAGAACTTTATTATGGTGCTTATCGTAGTTTACAAACTGAGAGAAATTTAGGAATATTACAACGGTTTTTTAGTCAGTCTAATATTATTTCCTTAGATTCAGAAACGGCGAAAATAGCAGGTAAAATTCGTGCTGATTTAGCTGCGAGCGGTACACCAATAGGCCCTTACAGCAGATTTGAGGTTCATGAGGTACAGTAGCAGCAATTAGTAAACCAATTTTTTAGATGCTTTGGATCAACTAGTTTCAGCGCAATTTTAATTAAACCATCAACGACAGATGCACTCTTGGGAGAAAATTGTTTCAGAAAAGCTTTTAATTGTGACCACCAATGTTCAATTGGATTGAATTCAGGAGAATAAGGAGATAGATAAAGAACACTTGCTCCCACTCCTTCAATCAAAAGCTGAATCTCTTCGACTTTATGAGCAGGTAGATTATCCATTACAACGACTGCACCAACCCATAATTGCGGAAGTAAAAAATGTTCTACAAAAACTTTATATGCATCTCCATCCATTGAGCCGTTTAAAGTCATCACCGCTAAAACTTTCTTTAAGCTAATTCCTCCGATTACACTTATTTTTGCTCCCCGGTAATATGGTTTAAAATTATACGCTCTAGTGCCGCGCTCGCTTCTTTGATGAGTCCTAGTTAAGCCAAGTAAAACACCCATTTCATCTATAAATACAAGGTTTTCTGGGTCTACTTGCTTTACTTTCTCCCAATACTCTATTCTCAGTTTTTGGACTCTTTCTGTTTTTCCTTGGCTGCTACGCAAAGTCTTTTTTTTCGAGTTAATTTTTGTTTTTGTAATGCACAACACATCACACTTGCACACACCCAAACGTTGTATTTTTCTCCAAAATATTCGCAATATTCCAATAAAGTTGCATCTGGGTAAATTTGAACCATTTCGGCTAATTCGCTCGCGAAATCATCTAGCCTACCCTTCATGGCTCCACCTTGCTTTTTGGGTTCTAGATGTCCTTGCACTCTATGAAGTTGGATTAGCTTTTGCACATAGCTTTTTGCTACACCAAATTGCACAGCAACCTTTCTTATTGAAGTACCACCCTTTTCGTAAGTATTTACTATTTTTCTCGTAAATCGATTGAGTATGCTTTCATTTTAAGTCTTGATGCACCAATACTATGTGTACCTCATTTACCTCGAAAGTGCTGTATGATTTGCAGATTGCTGCTACTGCAATGGCAAAAAATTTTATATTAGTTACGCACAATACACGAGAATTTAGTCGAATTAATGGACTCAAGCTTGAGGATTGGGAAGAATAAAGTTAATTTTTGTCAAGTTATGAAGCCACATATTTAAGTATGGCAAGATAGCTGCAATTCTCTCAGGTGAGTAAGGAATATCGAAACGATGAAAGAAATCCAAGCACTGCGCCAAGCCGTACAAAGTCGAAAAATGGGCGCGTTGTTATTGCTGGGTTTTGCATCAGGATTGCCTTTGTTCTTAACTAGTAGAACATTGCAACTGTGGATGCAAGATGCCAAGGTTGATATCGGCAAAATTACTTTATTTGGTTTGTTGGCTTTGCCTTATTCCCTAAAATTTTTGTGGTCACCATTATTAGATAGGTTTGTACCGCCATTGTTAGGTGCTAGACGGGGTTGGTTAATTCTTACTCAAGTTGGGTTAGCAATTGCGATCGCGACTCTCGCACTACAACAGCCTTCCCAAAGTGACCAAGTATTGCAAATTTTGGCTATTAACTGTTTAATTATCACCTTTTTAAGCGCCACTCAAGACATCGCTGGCGATGCTTACCGTACCGACATTTTAAACCCACTAGAAGCAGAAGCAGGTGCATCTGTTTGGGTACTTGGTTATCGCGTTGCTTTGTTTGTCACTAGTTCCCTAGCCTTGGTATTAGCCGATCGCTTGCCTTGGAATGGTGTTTACTTATTCATGGCAGCTTTAATGGCAGCGAGTATATTTGTAACTTTATCAGCACCTAGAGAACCACAGGTAAGCAACAACCGAGAAACCGCACCTCTGTCTGCGAAAGATGTAATTTTCGTGCTATTTATCACTGCACTGGTAGCGGGATTACTCGGTGGAGTTTTTGTTGGCTTTATTGCTCTGCCTGTGTTTTATTGGCTATTAGCAGGCTTAATTATTGCCTGGATAGTTTCATCCTTATTATTGCCTGATGAATTGCTAGGTGAAGCTCAAGAAAATCAAGCTCCGCAAAACTTACAAGAAGCAATCTTTCTGCCTTTTAAAGAATTCTTCCATCGCTTTGGCTTGGCTCAAGCTGGTGTAATTTTAATTTTTATCATCCTTTATAAACTGGGCGATTCTTTAGTAGGTATCACAGCCAATTTATTTTTGCGAGAAATCGACTTTAGCAAAACTGATATTGGTGCAATTCAAGCCGGGATTGGCTTTCTGGCTACAACTGTTGGTGTATTAGCTGGTGGTGTCATTTTAAGCAAAATTCATATTAATCGCGGTTTGTGGATATTTGGCATCCTGCAATTATTGAGTAACTTGGGTTATTATGCTTTAGCTGTGGCTGGCAAAAATTACTCGCTATTAGTCTTGGCGGTAAATATCGAAAACTTTAGCGCCGGATTAGTAACAGTTGCTACAGTCGCTTTTTTAATGAACCTCTGCAATCACCGTTTTACAACCACTCAATTTGCCTTATTTTCTAGCTTAATGGCCATTAGTAGAGATGTTCTTTCCGCACCAGCAGGAGATTGGGCAAAAGCCACAGGCTGGCCAACATTTTTTTTGTTAACCCTAGTAGCCGCCTTACCAGGATTGTTACTTTTACCTTTTGTTGCTCCCTGGAATCAAAAGCCAGTGGTAATATCTAGACCAGGACTTGAGGAAGAAGATGAGGATGTATGGGAAGCCAAGTAATTGTTGTTATTGGTACATTTATTCTTTTACTTACAGGTTTGTTACTTGGCTATGTCCTGTCACAATTAGTGCTAGGATTTTTGACTTTTAATCTGTTTACTTTTTTTGGCACACTTAGCCTGATTTTAATTTTTGGCACACTCTATTACGTTTTATTTTGGCAGTTGCGTCGGGATCAGTCCCAAGTCGTGCCAGGAAATATGTCCACCACAGAGATTAACGATCGCATCACTGACAATCAACTCAGAAACAAACTGATTGCTAAGTTAGATGGTGATACTGCCACAGCTGAGCGCTTAATTGAACAAGCAAAGCAAAATTATCCAGGTATGCCAGAAAGTTGGTATTGCGAACGAGTTATCGATGATTTGGAACGTGATCGGCGTTAAGGTTAAATATATAGAGGCTAGAGGCTAAGGATTTGTACTTTTTACTCAGCACTCAGTTTCTTTCTTTTGACTTTTAACTTTTGACTTACTGAATATGGCTATATTTCGTCAATACATCGCCCCTTTACTAGTAGTTTTAGTATTCATCGTTGCCTTAGTAGCAGTCAGCGCTCGCATCTTTTTACCTTCCGACATGGCTGCACCCGCACCCATTGAAGAAACTGGGGTGATTTTGCCCACTACTGTTAGTGATTTATTAACCCTCAGCAAATAAAGTGTCTGAGCAACTACTACCAGGGTATTTGATTCGTCGCGGCTCAACATTAGAGCGATCGCTCCTAGTCAAGTTCATGCAAAGAACTTACCAGGAGCGATTTCCACAGCAAGATTTTGCCCACCTCGCACGCACAGTTGAGCAATATTTATCGAAAGATACGCCCTTATGGTGGGTGGATGTTGAAGTAGGGGTGCAGGGGGGTAAGGGTGTAGGGGAAATTAAGGGAGTAAATGATTTAGATTCCTCTTTATCTCCTGTTGCTTGTGTTTGGGTGGGGAATGCGATAGATCAAGTCAGTGGCGATCGCCATGCGCATATTTTTTTGCTTTACGTCATCCCAGAACATCGGCGACGGGGTATTGGTAAAGCTTTGATGCAGTATGTAGAAAACTGGGCAATTGCGAGAGGCGATCGGCAAATCGGCTTACAAGTCTTTGAATCCAACCAACCCGCTTTAAATCTTTACAACCAACTAGGCTATCAAACTCAATCTCTGTGGATGTTGAAAGAACTTTCGCTTAAGAGTCAATAATCAATAGTCAATGGTCATTGGTCAATAGTCATTTGTTTTTCGCTCTACTGTATCAGTAAAATCAGGTTATCTCGTTGGTGATAGGTATGACTAGAAGTATTGCGATCGCAGAAGAATTCGCCACCTTTCGCCAAGTTGAAGAAAAACTAGGGTTGAGTCTGAGCGAAGATAGCGAGTTTTTCACCGAATGGATGGTTGAGTTACCTGCTTTGAGCGAAGCAGAACAGATGCGTTTAGACCAAGTTCGGCGTAATTATCTTTATCAAGTTTCAGATGGCATTCTGCTCGAAGAAACTATCAAAATGGTTGTGCTGTCACCATTACTTAAACTGGCTGGATTTTATCAAGCTCCATATAAATTCAGAGCCGAAGTGCCTGTTGAGATTGCAGTTTTAGGAGATAAAGACGAAATACTGCGTGGGCGCATTGATGCCCTGATTCTGCAAGACAAACTCTGGATAGTGCTGATTGAATCGAAAAAAACGACCTTCGATTTAGAAATTGCCTTACCTCAAACATTGGCATATATGGCAGCACATCCAAATCCCAATCAACCGCTTTATGGCATGATTACAAACGGCAGTAGCTACCTATTTGTCAAAACATTGGGAAAACAGTACGGAATTTCAGATATTTTGGCGACGCGATCGCAGTATCGCAACAATTTGTTTACAGTCTTAAAAATTCTGAAACACTTGGGAAATTTAGTGATTAGTTAAAAGTCAATAGTCATTAGTCCATTGTCAAAAGGCAGAAAGCAGTAGGCTAAAATATCAAATTTCATACTTCACACTTCATACTTCAGACTTTAGACTCCTTATTTCCCAGACAAATCTAATCATGTCGAACATAAAGTGTACAATAATCTAGCAAATACCTATCAGGCGCTAAATTATTGGCACGGGGGGTTATCTTTAAATCCCACTCGGCATCTAAATGAAGTATGTATGACGACGATGACCTAAGCCTACTTGATCCAGAAGTAGAGCTAGAAAGCCCTCTCGATAAAATGGAGCCGCTAACTGCTGAGTCAGAAGTGGTAAAGCCCGATCCAGAAGTGATGTTAGCCCTTTTGGAAAATTCGCAACCGCAGCAGAGAATGCTGGCGGCGCGTGCTTTTTGTGATATTGAAGATGAACGGGCTACTCCTCTACTGATTCGCCTGTTAAAGGATTCCTGCCCTTTAGTACGAGTCAGTGCTGCCTACGGAATCGGGCGCAATCCCAGTAAAGAAGCAGTAGAACCGTTAATTGCCCAACTCAACCAAGATTGGAATGGCTATGTACGCAAAGGCGTAGTTTGGGCATTGGGTAATTGCCGCGATCGCCGTTGTTTAGCACCCCTAGCCGATGCTTTAAGAACAGATATTTCCGCAGTGCGATTGTGGTCGGCTAGTGCTTTAGCACAAATGGCAGATGTAGGTTATGAAGCCATTATTGGTGCAATTCCTGCCTTAATTGAAGCTTTAGTCCAAGACCCAATCGCCGCAGTTCGGAGTAATAGCGCCTGGGCAATTGGTCAGTTATGTAAAGAATTGCCATCGAATATAGTTTATGCCACAGCCATTGATGCCTTAATTCAAGCCTTTGCTGAAGACAAAGATTTAGGAGTGCGCGAAGATGCCAAAGCTGCACTGCTAGGTGTAGGTGACCCCCGTGGCTTACAGCTAATTGAAACCTTGGAACAAGAAGGATGGTTTTAAAAAAGTTAAAAGTCAAAAGTCAAAAGTCAAAAGTTTTTTTATAGCTGTAGTCACATAGGTTAGAATATCGCTGATTACTCAACGCTTTAATACAACTAGGTTTAACCTCAGCACTTTGCTATAACTATTGACAATTGACTCTTGACCATTGACAAACTTCACTTATTTTCGTTTGCTGGCTTAATCAAGTTGAGGTCATAAGGACGTTCGATATCATCCTCACCTAAATACTCTCCGTTTTGAATTTCCAAAATCACTAAGGGAATTAAGCCGGGGTTTTCTACTTTATGTAATGTTGCTGCTGGCACATAAGTAGATTCATTGCGGTTCAGCAACATTTCCGTCTCTCCACAAGTTACCTTAGCAACACCAGAGACTACAACCCAATGTTCATTGCGGTGGTAATGGATTTGTGGTTTAATCCCGTGTCTAGGCTTAATTTCAACGCGGCTAATTCTGTAAGTATCACCTTCTTCAATCACCTCCACATTACCCCAATATCTCGCTCCTGAATGTGAAGACATTTCATGGCTATTGGATTGCTCGTTACTATCATTCTGAGTCATAACCAAACTGCTCAACCAGACGACAATTACTATTGTTTAGTAATTTAACTCACATTAGTTGACAATTTGCCAATCTGATCTGGTTCGGAGAAATTACTTGTGTAGGGAGGGAATAGGGAACAGGGAATAGGGAACAGGGAACAGATAAGAGGAAAGTTAGATGTGTACTGTTTTTTCAAAAATCAAATATGAGTCCTATATAAAAATTAGGTATGCAATGACTTGCAGCTTTGTTCTCTGTTAGTTGCCGTATTTATCTATAAATAGGCTATTTGTGCGACTAATAAAATTATTATGTTTTTATAGTTATAGTGTTTTTCCAAAAAAATCAAGCGGAATTAACATATCAGGCGCAACGCTGATTTACAAGCTCAATACTGTAAATTAAGCGTTGATTAAGTGAAAAATCCTGCTTTTAATAGATGACTAACTAAAATTACCCGTTATTAAATAATAATGGCTGTCAAATTGCTGCCAAAATATTTAACTTGCTGTTTGGCAAGAAGCTAATATCTGTTCAAGAAAGGTTTTTAGGTGATGAGGAGAGGCTTTGACTGAAAAAAACAAATCACGGGAAGGAGAAATCAGTGAAACGACTGCGGCAAAAGTTGGTAAAACAGATTTAAATTTGCCTTCGTTGCAGCAAGAATTTACTGTTACATTCTGTGAGAATCTCCTTGAGAGTATTACCGATGGTTTTTGGTTTTTGGATCGGGAATGGCGTTGCATCTACATTAATAATCGGCAGATAGAGTTATTTGGCATTTATCAAGATGATATTGTAGGTAAAAATTTTTGGGAATTATTGCCGGAGACGGTTGAGAGTATACTCTACACTCAATTAAATCAAGCAGTAACAGAACAAATTCCTGTTAATTTTGAATATTTTTATCCAAAGTCGCAACGATGGTTAGAAAATCGAGCCTATCCATCGCCTCACGGGATTTATGTTTTGACATTTGATATCACGGAAAAGCAAGCTGTAATCCGCGAACAATTACAATGTATTAGCGATCGCCAACGAGAAGAACAGCGTAAAGCTGCACAGTACGCTGTAACTCGCGTCTTAGCTGAGGCGACAACGTTAGTTGATGCTGTACCAGCAATTTTGCAATCTTTATGTGAAAGTCTAGGATGGCAATTAGGGGTGATTTGGCAGGTAGATCCTCACCACAATGTTTTGCGCCATGTTAATAGTTGGCAAGCACCAAGCAGCAATTTGCAAGCATTCATTGCAGAAAATCAGCAAACAACTTTTGCACTTGGGTTTGGGCTTCCCGGCCGGATTTGGTCAAATCATCAACCTGCGTGGATTCGGAAAATTAGTGAAGAAAGTAATTTTACTAGAGCCACAACAGCAATCAACAGTGGACTGAATACAGTTTTCGGATTTCCCATCCTCTTAGGCGATGAGATGTTAGGGGTAATTGAGTGCTTTAGCAGCAGCATTCAAGAACCAGATGAAGATTTGCTGCAAATGATGGCAACAATTGGTAGTCAGATTGGCCAATTTATCGAGCGCAAAGGTACAGAAGCAGCACTGCGAGAAAGCCAAGAATTGTTCCAAAGCTTTATGCAGCATAGTCCAATTACAGGTTTTATTAAGGATGAAACAGGACAATATGTTTATGTGAATGCCAAGGTAGAAAAATTGTTAAACTGCCAGCAAATAGATTTACTAGGCAAAACAGATTTTGATTTGTTTGCATTTGAAACTGCTCAACAGGTTCGTAGCCATGATCTAGAGGTACTGAATCATGGTCAGATGATTCAGTTTCAGGAAACAGTGCAAATAGAGGGGAGGGAATATCATTTTATAACCTTCAAATTTCCCTTCCAGGATGCTAGTGGACGCAAATTAATCGCTGGGATGTCGATTGATATTAGCGAACAGCAAGCTGCACTGCGCGATCGCATCCAAGCAGAAACCGCATTGCGTGAAAGTGAGGAAAACTTGCGCCTAGCATTACAAGCAGCTCACATGGTCGCTTGGACTTGGGATGCTAATACAGGGATAATTCAGCGTTCTGCAAACGCCTGTGATGTTTTGGGATTATTCCCCGAAATGCTGACTGCATCAGGTGAAGATGGTTGGAACTTAGTTCACCCTGATGATTTACCGCAGCACCAAGCCAAAGTGCAAGCAGCGATCGCCACTGGAAGTAATTACATTTCAGAGTTTCGCTTCCTCCGCCCAGACAACGGCGAAATTATTTGGGTAGAAGACCGAGGACAAGTGAATTGCGATCAAACTGGAAAGTTAATTGGTGTGAAAGGTGCATTATTTAATGTGAGCGATCGCAAACAAGTTGAAACTGCACTGCGAGAACGGGAAGAACGCTTCATCACTTTGTTCAACGGCATGGAAGACTGGGTGCTAGTCTATCATTTGACTAGTAATTTCCAACCAGGGCAATTTATTGAAGTCAACGAGCAAGCCTGTAAAAAGCTAGGCTATGACAGAGAAGAACTACTCAAAATGTCGGTCACTAAAATTATCGGGTCATCTTATATTAATCCTCATGCCAATCTCGCCAGGCTAATCACCGAAAAGCATATTGTTGTCGAATCAGTTCACACTACAAAAGATGGGCGACAACTTCCAGTGGAAGTAAGTGCAACGCTGTTTACATTAAATGGTTTGCCAACTGTCCAAGCAATTTGTCGAGATATTACAGAACGCAAGCAAGCAGAAGCAGAACGTGAACAACTATTAAAACAAGAACAGGCCGCACGAGAAGAAGCAGAAGCCGCGAACCGGATTAAAGATGAGTTTCTCGCCGTCTTATCTCATGAATTGCGCACACCCCTGAATCCGATATTGGGGTGGACACAACTGCTGCGTAGCCGGAAGTTAGATGTTAAAGCAACAGAGCGAGCCTTGACAACTATCGAGCGCAATGCCAAACTCCAAACTCAACTAATTGAAGATTTATTAGATATTTCTCGAATTTTGCGCGGCAAGATAGGATTAAATGTAGCAACAGTCAACTTAACTACTACCATCGAAGCTGCCTTAGAAACAGTGCGCTTGGCAGCAGAAGCTAAAAATATTCACATTCAAACTTTATTTAGCCCTGATGTTGGGCAAGTATCAGGCGATGCTGGACGACTGCAACAAGTCGTGTGGAATTTGCTTTCCAATGCCGTTAAATTTACTCCAGATAATGGACAAGTAGAAATTTGTTTAGAGCAAGTTGACAAATACGCACAGATTCAAGTCAAAGATACAGGTAAAGGTATTAATCAGGAGTTTCTACCTTATGTATTTGAATATTTTCGCCAAGAAGATAGTACAACCACACGTAAATTTGGTGGTTTAGGTTTGGGACTGGCGATCGCGCGTCACATCACAGAACTGCATGGTGGTACAGTCAAAGTCGAGAGTCCTGGTGAAAATTTAGGTGCAACATTTACTATCAGATTGCCTTTAATTGCAGATGATTTCGCATCTAGCCAAGAGAGTGAAACATCAGTACAGAACCTCAACCTCAACCAAATCAAGATTTTGGCCATAGATGATGATGCCGATATGCGCGATTTAATAGTTGCTATTCTCAACATATATGGAGCAAAAGTGCAAGTTGCAGCATCAGCCGCCGAGGCATTAATTTTCTTAGAAGAATACCAACCAGATGTACTGATTAGTGATATTGGTATGCCAGATGTTGATGGTTATACTTTGATGCAGCAAATTAAAACTCAATTTCCAGAACAATACAGACAAATTCCGGCTATTGCTTTGACAGCCTATGCTGCTGAGTATGATCAACGCCAAGCACTGGCTGCTGGCTTTAAATTACATCTTGCCAAACCTGTAGTTCCAGAAGAATTAATTAGAGCGATCGCTTCTGTTGTTAATTCATAATTCCAGATTCCCAGAATTCTGTGAGAAGTCGGCGATCTCAGCCTGTTTTATATACTTAAAATGCAAATAAAAGCTGCTTTACCTATCACCCTTTTAGCAGGCAAGAATACTTTGCCAATTATTCAAGTTTATTTTGAATTTAATCATCTCAAACAATTATATCGTCAGGGCTGGTTACAACACGGTATTGAAACCAAGTATTGTGAAAGCGTTGCCGAACACTCTTTTGGTGTTGCCCTACTCGCATTATTGTTAGTAGATATTTATTCACTTGATGTGGATAAAACTAAAGTAATCCAGATGGCTTTAATCCATGATTTGGGAGAACTCTATGCTGGTGACTTCACTCCTAGCGATGGAATTGATAAACAAGAAAAATATCAATTAGAAAGAAAGTCTCTAACTCAAATACTCGATAAACTTCCTAATTGCTCATACTTGATTGATTTGTGGGAAGAATATGAACAAGGTAAATCACTTGAAGCTCAATTTGTCAGGCAAATTGATCAATTAGAAATGGTTTTACAAGCTAGTGTATATGAACATCAAGGATTAGCCAATCTTTCCGAGTTTTTTACATCTACTAATCAAGCATTACAATCTTCAGAAATCAAATCTATATTGCAAGTTTTAGAAGGTTTAAGAAATAATCCAACTACCGTCACACAACAGCCTCAGTTAAATCAAGTTTTATCATCATTGCCACGTCAAACGATATGCAATGAATGTGCTTTTCATGTCAAAGTAGAATCAGGAATAGAGTGCATTCACCCTGATGAATTAGCTGTTAATTGTGATGTTGTCAATTTTTGCAGTTCATTTCAGCCAATGGTAGAAATTGATAGCCCTTGTGTGACCTTCGGACAAGATGACGAATAATAGAAAGGGAGACGCGATCGCATCTCCCTTCTCACAATTAATTACACTACACTAATTATTTTTAGTTTTAATGTTCTGGTTGCTGATTATCTGTTTGTCTATTAGTTTCTAACAGACGGGAAATAAACACATCTGGTTTTCTACTAACAACAGATATAACTTTATCAATAGCAACTACTTCACTGGTTTTCACAACCATTTCCCACAAAGTATCTTCTTCTGTATCTTTATTATGAGTTCTATGTTTAAAACGCAACAAATCATCACAAACATTGATAATTGTTGCGAAATACCACTTATCTCGTATTAATAGCCAAATTTCTTGCTCTAAGTAACTTTGGAGGATTGACTTCACAATGGGTAGATCATAAAAACAATTTTGTAAATACTATTTTGGGAATAGATATTGGTGCAACAGGGAAAATACTTAATTGAGATTAAACATAATACTACAGCGCAATCTGTATGTAGTCGGATCATCTCATAACAAGTTGCAGCCAAAGATATTAACGTAGGGTGGGAGTCGAGAGATTATTTTTGAGTGCAACTCAGTTTTAACCTGACTTTTCACGTTATGTGGAAAAGTGAACTTGGAACCTAACCCCCTAACCCCCTTCCCTACGAGGGAAGGGGGAACATTCAAAGCCTCTCTCCTTTCAGGGGAGAGGTTTGGAGAGGGGTTTTTCAGATCCCGTGAAAAGTCAGAGTGTTAACAATGCTTGTAGCGGAAAAAATAAATGGCGGATGCTTTATGAATATTTGCTCTCCGCCTTTCCCAAAAAAACAACAACACTATAAACTAGTCAATCATGACAGTTTATAAGTGTCTGTAAAATTAGTAATTGCAAAATAAACATAGTTTTTATGCAAAAATTGCAGCAATCTCAGATCAAATCATAGATGAGAAGCCAATGAAGCAGAAAATCTTCTAACTTCAGACTTCTGACTTGATTTGCGCGATCGCAGTGAGCATTTGTTGGTAATACTCGATGTTTCCTTCTTGATAATAGATGTTGGCAGATTGTTGAAAATCAGCGATCGCACCTTGAAAATCTTCTAGTTGGCGGTAGACATCAGCTCGTAACATATAAGCTGAAGCCCAATGAGGTTGACGTTGCAAAGCTTGGTTTAAGTCAGCTAATGCGCCTTGCAAGTCACCTAACAGCAAACGACTACGCCCGCGATGATACCAGTCTTCTGCAAAACTGGGGTCAAGGGCAATGGCTTGGTTGTAATCCGCGATAGCGTTTTGATAATCTTGCAAAGCGTAGTATGCACTGGCGCGATCGCTGCAAAATGCTGCCGAGTTAGGATTTATTTGCAAAGCTGTGGTGTAGTCTGCAATTGCACCGTGATAGTCTTGCAAGGCATAGCGTAACGAACCCCGGTTGTAATAAGCTTCTACTAAACTAGGATTTATTTTGATGGCTTGATTATAATCTGCCAAAGCTCTTTGTTCTGCGTTTAAAAGGCGCAGGGCATTACCGCGGTTACAGTAAGCTGGAGAAAAATCCGGCTCAATTTTGATGGCTTGGCTATATTCTTCTACAGCTGCTAAATAATCTTGCAGAGCTTCACGGGCTAAACCGCGACCATAGTATGCTGTAGCTAAGTTGGGATTAAGTTGTAGTGCGCGATTGTAATCTAAGATTGCGCCTTGATAATCTCCTAAACAACGACGAGCAGTGGCGCGATCGCAGTATCCTTGTGCATATTCAGGATGAATTTGCAAGATGCGGTTGCTATCTGCGATTGTGCCTTGGTAATCACCCAATTGACAACGAGCATGAGCCAGAAAACCATAGACTAAAGCTAAAGTCGGATTTAGCGCTAATGCTTGTTCATAATCTGCGATCGCACCTGGATAATCGCTCAAAGTTACTTTGACTAGTCCTCGTTCGTAGTATGCTTGCACATCTTCAGGATTTAATGTCAGAGCTTGGTTAAAGTCAGCAATCGCCGCCTGATAATCTTTGAGATAGGAACGCACAACTCCGCGATTGTAGTAAGCAGGAGCAAAATTAGGGTTAAGTTGTAATGCGCGATTGTAGTCAGCAATTGCAGCTTGATAGTTTCCTAGGGTATGGCAGGTATTACCCCGGTAATGGTAAGCTTCCACCAGATTAGGATCTAGCTGTAATGCCCGCTCATAATCAGCGATCGCTTGCTCGTATTCTTCTAAAATATGGAAAATATTACCGCGACTGCTATAGACAGCAGCATATTGGGGATACCACTGTAATGCTTGCTGAAAATCTGCTAGTGCTACTTGGTATTCGCCATTCTCGCTGCGTGCTACACCCCGATGATGAAAAGCTCGTGCTATATCAATATCTATATATGAAACTAACTCAGGATTAATTTCGATCGCTTGCTGATAATCTGCGATCGCTCGATCATACTCGCCTAAAGCACAGTAAACATTTCCGCGACCATGATATGATTCTGCTAAGTTGGGATTGATTGCCAATGCCCACTCGTAATCAGCGATCGCCTCTTCGTAATCTGCTAGAGAATAACGAGTGTTACCTCGATTATGATAAGCTTCAGCAAAACTAGGATTAATTTGAATTGCCTTGTCGAAATCGGCAATAGCTCCATAATAATCTCGGAGTGAGCTATACAAAATATTACCGCGATTATAGTAGGCTTCAGCAAAGTCAGGTTTTAGCTGAATCGCCTTCGTATAATCTGCGATCGCTCCTTGACAGTCTCCTTGCAAATTTTTGTTAAAACCTTGGTGAAAAAAGTCGTCAGCATTCATCTACGTTAAATGGGCTGTGAAACTCCCGCCTCATAATTTTAGGATGGGTGCTGTTTTGTATCAATTGACTTCAGCGGATTTTCACAATTGCTCTTGTAAATATAAATTAGCAGCGACTCTGATGCAGCAGAAATACGTACAATATCCTACTACTGAAACCAGCAGTATAGATATTGTAATATTTTTTGTTTTAGATTGTTGTAAGATAACATTCCAATTTGATTGATGAACTCATTAGGAAAGAATCCAAAATGGAACAGTCAATAGATAGATTTATTCTGAATTTATTTATGATTGCTATAGTTACCTAAAAGGTTATTAATAGCAAAACACAGTAAAATTTTATAACAGATAACAGAGGTACTCAACCAATGAATATTTTGATAACTCCTGAAGATGATCAAATACATAAATTTCGGAGTGAATCAGAAAAATATACAAATACCCAAGAAGTGATTTACACAGCTTTAAAACTAATAGAAGAACATTCGCATCGACCCGCAGACATAAATCAAAAAACATCCATAGAAGATGATCATGTTTGTTGCCGCAGATTCTGGGATCGCTCAATGGCTGAAGGATGTAATCATTCCGATGATTACATTGATTCTGAGTTAGTTGAAAAATAATCACATAGCTAGTACAGCTAAAACAGAAACTTACAGTGGCTGAGTATTTTTACTGTAAATTTCTATTAATTAAATTGGGATGATTTGTGCTGATGAAAAAAAGACCAGAGGCTAGGAATCAGGGGCTAGTAATTGTTACTCAGCAAAACAAAATTACTTAAAAATCCCTTTTCCTAGGCTCTTGTCTTTAATCTCTATACTCTATTTTTAAGCAGCAACTTTTTCTTCCAGGGGTTTAAAAGTCTTTTTGGTAGCACCGCAAATTGGACATTGCCAATCATCAGGAATATCTTCAAAAGGTGTACCAGGGGCAATTCCAGAATCAGGATCACCAGCTACAGGATCGTAAATCATGCTGCATTGTCTACAAATCCATTTGCGAGTTTGGGGATCTTCACTAGCGACTCTGGTGACAGCTTGTCCGCCATTTAATACTTCTAATGCTTCAGTGTAGCGATCGGCGTGGTAATTTTCGATAAATTTGAGCAAACCAAAACGGTGTGCAGCTTCCCGAAATGTATTAGCGTGTTCGCCTGATTCTTGTGCTTGCTTAAGAAATTCTGCTGCGGCTGGATTATCGCGATCGCTTTTTGCTGCTTGGGCAAATTCGGGATACATTGTAGTGTATTCGTAAGTCTCACCTTCAATTGCTAAAGATAAGCAACGAGAGACAATTTGCTTTTTTTGTTCATCAGTTAAAGTAGCAGGATCTTTCACTACAAGTTCTGGATGCAACAACTCAAAATGAGCAAAAGCGTGTTCAGTTTCTTGTTCTGCTGTTTCGCGGAAAAGTTTTGCTAAATCTGAAAATCCCAATTTACTAGCAACCTTCGCAAAAAATAAATACTTGCGGTTTGCCATCGATTCACCACCGAATGCTGCTTCTAAGTTATTCAGAGTAGTAATGTTTGATAAATCCATAGTTTTGAGATGCCTGTGAAATAATATTGCCTAGTCAAATAACAGACTTGAAATTAGGTTAATGAGCCAATTTTGTATAACAGAAAACGTTTTATACAAATTTTTATTCGCCCATCTTTCTTTACCTGTTTTGCCTGCTATTCCAGGAAAATTATAAAGCTAAAGAGCAATTTAACCGGATTGCTCATGAATAGCAGTGATGACTTTCTTCACACAACCCCACCGTTAACGCGAATGTTTTGCCCAGTAATCCAACGTGCTTCCTCACTGGCTAAAAAGGCCACCACGTCGGCAATTTCTTGGGCATCACCCAGTTTATTAAAAGCTGACATTTGGGTTAAACGATTGATTTGTTCTGCGCTTTTGCCTTCACGGAACAGTTCTGTATCTGTCGGGCCTGGAGAAACAACATTCACAGTAATTTCCTTAGCACCTAACTCCTTAGCCAACACCCGCGTAAGCTGTTCGACTGCGCCTTTAGTTGCTACATAAGCACTGTAGGTTGGCAACATCATTCCTGTAGCGGATGAAGAAAAGTTAATAATTCTTCCTTTTACTGCCATATGTTGTGCAGCTAGTTGACAGGCAAAAAAAGTGCCTTTGACATTGATGGCAAAAATTTTGTCAAAATCTGCTTCAGTAATTTCAGTAATGGGTTTGTAGATAATTGTGCCAGCATTGTTGACTAAGATATCCACTTTGCCAAAATGGGCAATTGTTTTTTCAAAAAGGCTTTCAATATCAGCCACACTACCTACATCAGCTTGAAGAGAAATTGCTTGCACTCCCAGCTTTTCGATTTCTGCAACAACTTCCTGGGCTTTGCCTGCATTCCCCACATAATTAACTACGACAGATGCACCCTTTTGAGCTAAAGTTAAAGCGATCGCTCTGCCAATTCCCCGCGATGCACCAGTCACAATTGCAACTTTCCCTGTTAAAGCTGCCATATATTAATCCTGCTTTACTAGCGATGATTTGCTCTTAACCTACAACACTAAGGTTAAATTTACGGAATAACTTAATTCAAAACTCAGCACTCACTACTAAGATTCAGGAACGATAGGCACACCATCTCTAATATTCAGCAGTCCTGAGATAATAATTTGATCTTCTGGCTGTAATCCTGCCAAAACTTGGTAATAGTTTTGTTTGATATTACCTAACTTCACTTGCCTTTGTTGCGCTACTAATTGCGAAACTCCTTGGGGGGTGGTTTGTTGTTTTGCCACATAGACAAAAGTGTCACCCGCCACCCTAGTTACTGCGGTAGTAGGAATTAAAACTCCTGAACGCTGACTCCATATTACTCTTGTCCGCACTAATTGACCTGCCCTGAGTTGCCCTTGGGTGTTATTAAACAGTGCTTTAATTAAGATTGATTGCGGCTGAGTGTTCACATTAGGAGCAATTAAAAATACTCGACTTGTACCCAAAACTTGCCCTTGGGTATTGATAATCTCCACAGGCATTCCTTTGCGTAGTTGCGGCCCGCGCTCTAGTGGTAGAGTTAATGCGACTTCTAAAGGTCGATTTTCGGCAAAATTAACTAGTCGTGCAGAAGTAGTTACAAAGTCACCAACTTTTACAGAGATATCACCCACCGTGCCATTGAAGGGAGCAGTAATTTTGTCATCTGGAAGCTGGCCTTGTGGTTGTCTAGAGTTAGCATCAGCTTGCCGGATAGCATTTTCAGCTTGCAAGATACTAGCTTTTTGGGTTTGAATTCGAGAATTTACAGCATCAAGATTAGCTTTCGATGTAGCCAGCCTGTTGGCGGACAAATCCTTAGTTTGTCGTGATAATGCGCCTTGGTCTGCTAAACTAGCAGATTTTTCGTAATCTAGTTGATTTGCCTGCACCTCAGCAACTTTCGATAATCTTTCTACTTCCAAGGCGCGGAGTGTGGCGCGGGCATTTTCTAGTAGTGCTGCGGCTGCTTGGGTTGCACCGTTATTAGCTGTGGCTGTTGGTGGTGGGGCTTTATAGTCTATTTGGATAATCGGTGTACCTGTGGTGACAGTATCTCCCGGTTTGACAAATATCTGGGTAACTTGGCCGGAAATTCTCGACTGGAGGTTGACAGAACGCCGAGACTCCAGACTGGCGATGTATTCTGCACTTTCTTCGATTGTGCCTAATTGCACAGGTGCAATTTTGGCTCTTACTCCTGGTGTATGAATATTAGTTGACGGTGTTGGATGATGTACAGGAGTTAGTAAACGCCAAGCGATCGCACCTCCACCCCCTAGTATTAGTATTAAAGCTAACCATAATCGCCACTTTCGCCAGTTTTTTTGAGGTGGTTGATATGATGTTTCCGCAACTTCTTTTTCAAAATCAATTTGAGGCTCAGGGGATGTCATGACTTATCAGATTACCTAAAAATAAAGTTAATAATTTTTGGTCTGTTGAGATGCAATTTACTGATATAGCATGAAGAGCAATAACAAGTTCTATGTTAGCTCGTCCCAATATACTGCTTTTAGAGATGAGGTCTAATCTATCAAAAGGTCAATGATAAAAATTCAGCATATGATAAGTTTATTAACTGTCTTGTCAGTTATGGTAGAAAATCTTAAAATCTTGCTAAAATTGGTTATTTAAAAATACTTTTACGAAAATCGAATCTCTATTTCACCGATTTCAAAGTTGCATTAATCACTAATGTCACCGAAGAATTTAGGTAGTCTTGTATCATTTTGTCTGAAATATATAGCAAGCAATCCGATTTAATATAAGAGGCTGTTTGAAAAGTATTATTGTTAACATCAAAATCTTAAAAACCTAACCCCCTTAGCCCCCCCTTCCCTACAAGGGAATGGGGGTTGCAAAGCTTCTCTCCTCGTAGGGGAGAGGTTTGGAGAGGGGTTTTTAGCATCTTTCCCGTCATTTCTACATCTAAAGAGTATTTTGTTACTGTTTTTCTCCAAATAGTTTAATCAGAATTTATAACTAGAGAATTTGGTTAACTTTACACACTCAAAGTTTACTTTTGATAGATAGATGCATTGATAATAATCAAGTTGTTCATAAAGTATAAATAAAGATTTGATAAACCATGATATGTATAACTTGGCAATTTTAATGAAATAGTTATAGTATCTAGACTTGTCCAGGACATAAGTAATATCGCTGGAAGAAAAGCAAGATAGTTTGAGTGAGCATATCTTGTTAAGTTAAACTCTACCTGAGTTATTATATGCCTCAAACCTTTGGATATTGTGTTTGAGACCAGGGTAAAAAATCTAAATTTGAACTTCCAGTACTTTTCCAGTGTATCTCCACATCATTGTTAATTAGAAAAACCTAGGATAAGCAAGAAAGAAATTAAACTTTGAAAATTTAAAAGGCAATATATTTTAAATTTTTTAAAGTTTTAACTTTCTTAGGTTTATCAAAATTTAGTTATTTTCATTACCTATGAGTAATATTTCAAGAAGCTTGCCAGAAATACATTTAACACAAACATTTGTTTGTCACCATTGGCTGAATACACCCAAAGGATTTATTAGATTTAAAAAAACAGATATAAATCAGTCAATTGGCAGCCGATTGGAAACAATAGTCCAAAAATATCCACAAGCGATCGCAGTTAAAAATAAGACGGAATTACTAACTTACGCAGAATTAAATAACAGAGCCAACCGTTTAGCTAATACTATTCTCTCTCAACGTGGAGAAGAACAAGAAACGATAGCATTGTTATTAGAAAAAGGTACAACTTTTTTTGTCAGTATTTTTGGTGTATTAAAAACAGGTAAAATTTTCGTTCCCTTGGATACAGGCTTCCCTCAAGAAAGACTAGCATATATTTTAGAGGATGCGCAAGTTAATTTAATTGTTACTAATAATTTGAATTTAAGCTTAGCAAATCAGTTAGCTGTTAATGATTGCCAAGTATTAAATATTGATGATATATCTCCTGAAGTTTCTCATGAAAATCCAGATATTAAAATCTTTCCTGATGCACCAGCATATTTAATTTACACGAGTGGTTCAACTGGAAAACCCAAAGGAGTTATTCATAACCATCGTTATAGCTTGCATTACTGCATGAATGATACTAATACTTTACTTATCAGTCCAGAAGACCGTGTAGTTTTTCTTTATTCTTGTGGTGCATTAGGTGGCTTATTATGTATTTTCTATACTTTGCTCAACGGAGCATCACTATATTCATTTAATGTCAAAGAAGAAGGATTTACTAATTTAGCTAATTGGTTAATTACCGAAAAAATTACGATTTATCATTCCTTTGCCACGTTATTTCGGCACTTTATCGATACCTTCACAGGCAAAGAACAATTTCCTCATATTCGCTTATTGAAATTAGGAGGTGAAGCCACATTACAAAGAGACGTAGAAGCATATAAAAAATATTTTTCTCCAACTTGTATTTTATATGCCAGCTTAGGAGCTACAGAAACAGGAACATTTTGTAATTTTATAGTTGATCAAAATAGCGAAATTACTACTAGCACCGTACCTATTGGTTACCCAGTCTCAGATATGGAAATTGTGCTTTTGAACGAAGCTGGGGAAGAAGTTAGCTATGGTGAAATTGGCGAAATTGCGGTTAAAAGTAAATATTTAGCCCTTGGCTATTGGCAAAAACCAGAAAAAACAAAAGCAGCATTTTTATCAATCTCTGAAGATGGAGAAGAAAGGATTTATCGTACTGGAGATTTAGGACGCATTGAGTCTGATGGCTGCCTAATACACATGGGCAGAAAAGATTTTCAGGTGAAAATTAGAGGTTTCCGCATCGAAGTTGCAGAAATCGAAATGGCACTTTTCAAAACGGGTAAGCTTAAAGAAGTTGTTGTGATAGCCCGTGAAGATATTTCCAATGATAAAAAGTTAGTAGCTTATATTGTTGCTCAACAAACAAAACCTACTAATAAAGAACTACGGGATTATTTGCGGGATAAATTGCCTGACTACATGATTCCTAGTGCATTTGTGTTTTTGGATAAATTACCATTAACACCTAATGGTAAAGTAGACCGTCTTGCTTTACCAGCACCCAGTTTTACACTCGAAAATTGTGTGTCTGCGCGTGATGATTTAGAACGGCAATTAATCCAGATTTGGGAAAATATATTAGGTATTCATCCTATTGGCGTGCAAGACAACTTCTTTGATTTGGGAGGAAATTCTCTCTTAGCTGTGCGGATATTTGCAGAAATAGAGCAAAAATTGGGTCTTCAACTGCCTTTAGCTGTACTATTTTCATCTGGTACAGTAGAAGCGATCGCCCAAATTATCCGTGACAAACAAAATAAATCAACATCTTGCTGGTCATCTCTCGTAAAAATTCAACCTCAAGGTTCTAAGCCACCTTTATTTTTGATTCACTCTTTGGGCGGAGAAATTCTTTGCTACCGTAATTTAGTAACTTATCTAGGAGTAGAACAGCCTGTTTATGGGCTGCAACCGCAAGGAATGGACGGAACACAACCGCCATTTGCTCGTATGGAAGATATAGCTGCACATTACATCCGAGAAATTCAGGCTGTTCAACCACAAGGCCCTTATTTTCTAGCAGGATATTCTTTTGGTGGTGTAGCGGCTTTTGAGATGGCGCAACAACTCCACAAACAAGGGCAGAAAGTAGCACTTCTGGCGATGTTTGATACTTGTCGTCCTGGTTATAACCAAAGATTACCATTTTGGCAGCGCGTTCCTATACATTGGGAAAATTTCATCCAGCAGGGGCCGCAATACATTTGGCGCAAAGTTGTAGGAGTGAGTCAGGTGTTTAAGTACCATTTACAGCAAAGATACAAACATTCCTTAGAGCTTGCACCTCAACTATTAAATGCTGCTGTCAATTCCCCACAACCTGAAAAGTACTTGGATATTATTGGTGCTAACGCCCAAGCCCTAAGTAACTATACCTTTAAGCAGTATCCAGGTAATGTTACTTTGTTGCGGACTGAGGATAAAAACCGTAGCGATGCTGTGGGAATGCAATACGATCCTCAATTTGGCTGGGGTGATGTAGTGATGGGCAATTTAGAAATCGATTATATTCATGGTTCTCATCTTTCTCTACTTGATGAACCCAGTGTGCAAATGCTGGCTGAGAAATTTCAAGTTTGCTTAAAGAAAGCTCAAATGCGGATTGATTGTTAATTAGAAATACCATAATGTTGTGCCTGCATATTCCACAGCATGGTGTATTCGCCTCCACGCTGTAAAAGTTCCTGGTGAGTACCATCCTCAATTAAATGACCAGCTTTGAGGACTAAAATGCGGTCAGCCATTCGCACGGAAGCCAGCCGATGGGTAATTAAAATTGTAGTTTTGCCCTCAGCTAACTCAATAAATCGCTGGTAGAGTTCATATTCACTGCGGGGGTCGAGTGCAGCAGTCGGCTCATCCAAAAGTAGTAGTTGGGCTTCTTGCCGGACAAAAGCACGAGCTAAAGCTAACTTTTGCCACTGACCGCCAGAAAGTTCTGTACCACCAAACTGCTTACCTAGGGGTGTATCTTCTCTTGTGGGAAAATCATCAACTAGTTTGGCAATATCGGCTTTTTCAACTGCATATCTGAGAATATCTGGATGTTCCAAAGCAGTTAGGTTTCCCAAAGCGATATTTTCTCCTAGAGTCAGCGCATAATGACCAAAGTCTTGGAATACTCCTGCAATTTGTTGTCGCCACTGCTCTAAATTTAAATTTCTTAGATCTATACCATCAACTAAAATACATCCTTGTGTTGGATCGTATAGTCTGGTCAACAGCTTGACTAAAGTGGTTTTACCTGCACCATTTTCTCCGACTATGGCAACAGTTTGTCCAGGGTAAATTGTAAAAGAAATATTCTGAAGAGCTAAGCGATTATCTGGGTAGTGAAAGTCCACATTCTCAAAAGTAATATCTGAACGAATTGGAGTTGGGACTTTTTCTCCAGGAATGCTCAGTTGCATCGGAAGGGGACTATCAAGAAAGTTGAAAAACTGCTGCATATAAAGAATATTTTCAAAAAGCTGCAACCAATTAGCAACCAATCTTTCAAGACTATTCTGGAAGTAAGTCAATGACTGTACAAATAAAAGTACACTACCAGGGCTGAACTCGCCGCGAAAAGCTTTTTGTACCACCCAGTAAAATGAAAAACCATTTCCTAAAGTACTGAGAATAGCTAAACTAGACGACCAAAATGCTTGCTTACCCCGCAGATGGCGCATCGTTTGATGTAAAGACTGAAATGCTTGTAGGTAACGCTCGATAAAAAATGAACCTAGCTGAAATAACCTGACTTCTTTCGCATAAGTGTCAGTCAACATTAACGAAGTGAAATACTCCATTCTCCGCGCTTGGGGACTGTTCTCAAATAAAGTTAGCCAAATAGCCTTGCCATACTGAGAAGAAACTACGATTTGCGGTATAGTTGCGATCGCAATTACTAATGGAATCCAAACTGCTAGGGGAATTAATAGCCCAACTATCACTATCAAAGTCACAAACGAGCGACCTAATTCAACCAAATTCTCCAGTAAACTCAACGGTTTATAGCCTGCTTGTTGTTGCAGAAGTTGTAGCTCATCATAAAACAGAGAATCTTCAAAACGGCTCAAATCCGCAAAACTATCAGCTTTATGCATTAATAATAAGCTAATGTGAGCCGTTAACTTGTCATTGAGATTGCCTTGAAGTGCAAATATCCAAGGATACAGCAGTGTTTCTAGTAGTAAAGCTCCAACCCATCCTGCTACCAAAGGCGCAAGAATTGCATATCCTAATTCTCTACCAGATGTTAACGCTGTTGCTACAGTATCTACCACTAGCTTGGTAATCCAAACACTTATAGCAGGAAGAAACCCTTGCAATAAAGTGACAGCAATCAAAAATACCATTTCTCTTGGTGCTGCTGTCCATAGCAAAGGTAGAGAACGAAATAAAGTTTTCGTGTAGTCTGTAAACCAAACTCTTAAATCGCTCATTAATTAAACCTGATTATTTATTTAGTATTGAATTAAATAGGTTTTTTCTTTGGTTTTGAAACTTATGTTGTATAGTTTATCAACTTTAAACTTGCTAAAAGCACTATAAAAAAATTGGTCTTGACTGTCAGGGTGCTTTTGATTTTAAAGTCTCTCCAGTTTTACTGCATCAGTATCTCAATGCAGGAAGATATATTAGAGGTTACTTAAATTAAAAATAATCCTACTTAAGTAAGAACAATATCACTATCAAGAGTAAAAACTATACTACTTCAGAAAGAATAAAAAACTCTGGAAAAAGATAATGTTAGAGAAGTTAGATGATCAAAACAAGACAATGTATCACTAATAGTAACAAAAGTTTTCTCAAAGACAAGGTTTGAGGGAAGCTAAATCCTATGATGGAAGTTCCCGCCACTGATCAAAAAGTGATTTTAACCTTTTGTGGATTAGTGAAATTCTGAATAAAAGGCTGAGTGTTTTTGTTTAACTATACCTGTATAAGGATATATAGTTAGACATTAACTATTGTCTGATTTTATGGTCATCTTTCACATTCACTTGTTCCCATCTCTATTCTTTCATGAAAGCTAGTTGATGCACAAAAATGAGCATAGCTTTTCATGAACTTGAATGCAGATTTGCAAACAGGCTAATGAATTGAAGTTAAAAGGAGTAACTGACCATGCTTGCAGAAAAAACACTGACCCAACAAACAATCGATATGCGTTTAGAAGATAAAGCTGACAAATTAGAACAACTACTGTTGTCTGATGAGGAAATAGCAGCTTTAGAAAAATTAGCAATGCCAGGAATGTTTGAATCTGAGACTAGCCAAAGATGGTTTGCTAATTGCGGCGGATGTGGTGGATGTGGAGGCTGCGTTGGATGTCGCGGATGCGGATGTCGTGGATGCGGATGTCGCGGATGCGGATGTCGTGGATGCGGATGTCGTGGATGCGGATGTCGTGGATGCGGATGTCGAGTTACTGAAGCCGGAGCAATGTCAAATGAACTAGATGACGCAGAAGAGTTCGGATTTGGATACTAAATTTTCTGGAGAAAACTAATTCTAAAAACCAATTTTTTTGAGTTTAGAGCCACAAAATATCGCTCTAATAGTTAACCAAACCCTGTTTTTACTTCTTGATTGAACAAACCCTGAAGGCAGGGTAATTCTTACCATAAAAATAGGATATTAGACTTTTGTCTGTTGTCTATTCCTATTTTATTTTATTTGCAAAAACAGGGTTTTCCTTCTTCCAAATCTTGCTAGATAAAATTGATTTTTCATACTTTTCTACTTTTTTTAGAGCTTGGGACAGTCAAAAAAGGCTATGAAATTAAATGATAATCAGCGCCTGCGTTTATTAAAACATGTTGTTGTTCATATTATGCCGCCAGATTGTCATGGTGAAGAAACGATGATTTTCAATACAACGCGGCGAACACTGACAGTTAAGGGACAAGCACTACATGATATAGAAAGCATAGTATTACCTTTACTAGATGGCTCGCGAACAATAGGAGAAATTCGGGAGGAAATTGACGAAAAGTTGACAAATTCTTCACTAAATCAATGTTTAGAATTTTTGATGGAAAATCGCTTAGTTGAAGAGTATTTGGAAGATAGTATCGATTTAGATAGTCGTGCGTATTTCCTGCCTCAAATCAGTCTTTATCATGAATTAGGCTTTCAGCAAAAGAATGCCCAGAAACTCTTAGCCAACGCCAGAATTGCTGTGTTCGGACTTGGAGGTTCAGGCCTGGTAGCTGCTATTAACTTGGCTAGTGCTGGTATCGGTTTTCTGCGGCTGTGTGATGATATATGCACACTTCCCTCCGATTCGATGATGATGTCAGGCTCAGTGTTGAATCAAATTGGTGCTTTTCGAGGTGTAGAAGCGGCTCGTCACATTGAGGCGATCGCAGAAGTAACCCAAACTGAAGTTGTGACTGATCCTTTGACGGACGATGCAACAATCAATGCTTTGCTTGAGAATGTTGACCTGGTGATTGTTGCCACCGATGCTGTATCAGTCAATCTTGCCTATCGCCTGAACAGACTATGCCTGAAAATGCAGCGCCCATTACTACCGGGTGGAGCGGCTGGTGTGGAAGGAACTTTTGGGCCACTGGTCTTTGCTCAGGATGGCCCTTGTTATCTCTGCTATCGGATGCGGTCTATAGCTTGTGCTAAGCTCCCAGAAGCAGAATTGGCTATTGAGCGGTTTCTTGACCGAGAACGCCGTTCTCAACCACGATTGCAAGAAAATTTGCCCATAGCTCAGATGTTGGTGGGAAGTTACTTAGCTCTTGATGCAATCAAAATGTTTCTCGGTTTACCCATCGCTACTGACGGGAAATTAATCCATCTAGACTTGCTTGGTACAAAGCTGACTCACAACGTTGTGCTGAAGAAACCAGGTTGCCCGCATTGTTCACGACAGGAGAAAATATAGTGAATGCCGCGATCGCTAGTCCTCGTTGGCGCGATTTAGTCAGCCCCCATACAGGAATCATCCGAGCCGTAGAAAGGTTTACCAAGCCTTATACAGAGTTTGAATTGCCAGTTTTGTGGCAAGCCGAATTAGCAAATTTTCAGCTGCGCAAACAGTCGGATGATTTACGCTATGGCGTAGGTAGAGGCATGACTGATGAACAAGCAATTTTAGGTGCAGTTGGCGAAGCCGTAGAGCGCTACTCTGGCAGCATTGTTGATTATCAGCGACTAATTGTTAGTAGTCACGCAGATTTAGACCAACCTGCCATCCCTCCCCCAGCTTTTTTCTCATTTTCTGATAAACAATACTCCGACCCAAATTTTCCGTTTCCCGCTTTCGATCCAACAACGCAGACTTCATGGATAACTGCCCTAGATTTGGCAAGTAATCAACAGGTGTTAGTACCAGCATTCATGGCTTATTTCGACTGGGATAGCAATCAACCAGGAGATTATTTTTTACCTGTCACGTCAAATGGCATGGCTAGTGGCCCAACTCTGGAGTTTGCTGCTTACAGTGGCTTGTGTGAGTTGATTGAGCGTGACGCTTTTATCATTACATGGTTAAACCGCCTACCTGCCCCACGCATTTATTTTGCTCACCGTTCAGGAATTGAGACGGAAATTGCACGCCATTACGCCCGATTTGGCATTGAACTAGTTGCTTTTTATTTGCCCACTGATATTAATATCCCGGTTGTGATGGCCTGGTTAATTGACCGTTCAGGCAAAACTCCGGCTTTGGCAACAGGTTTAGGTTGCCATCTCGATGGGCCAACGGCGCTGCGTAAGGCAATTTTTGAAGTTTGCCAAGCCCGCTTTGGAGACATAGAACGCCAGGCTAGTGGTGCTGGCGCTCATCTCAATAGATATGAAGATGTTCAACATTTAGATGATCACAACGCTTTTTTCTACAACCCGGCTCGGCTAAGTGAGTTGGAATTCTTATTTGAGCATGACAATTACCTAACAGTTGAAGATTTATCAACTTACACATCTTCAGCAGAGAGAGAAAAATTACGAACTGTAATTGCCAGATTGCATTCAGTGGGTGTTGAACCGTATTTAGTGGAGATTACAAGCCCTGATATTGCATCGCTCGGTTTTCGAGTCGTGCGAACTTTGGCCAGTGAATTAGTCCCGATATATTTTGGTCATGGGCTAGAGCCATTGGGAAGTCGGCGTTTATTCGAGGTGCCACAAAGGTTAGGTTTTGGTGGCCGACGTACCAAAGATGACTTAAATCCATGTCCACATCCTATGGCTTAAGACAATTTTAGATTTTGGATTTTGGATTGGGAATTATGGCGTTGCATATTTGCGGAATGATTTGGCAAATATGTAATTGCAATTTCTTACCCCTATTCCCTACTCCCCATTTTTTGAGGAAATCAGCGCAATGTATACAGCCAACGAACCACTGGAGTTAGCACTTCTTTATCATTTGAATTCTCCTGTACCTAAAAGTTATATCAAACGTGTTCCGGCTACTGAAATGCGGTATATGCCGGAGGCTCCTTTTCTAGAACTGCCAAAAGCATCACACGATAACCCACTGAGTCAGCTTTTAGAGAGACGGTCTTCTGTGCGATCGTTTGAAAAGACAGTTATGCCGCTGCTGACATTGGCTCAGCTGCTGGATGCAGGATGCGGCCTTAATGGGTTGCGTCAAACTGAAGGTTACGCCTATGAGGCGCGAAACTCACCGTCTGCGGGAGGGCTTTATCCCATCGAAGTTTTTGTATCAACACAAACGGTGGAAGGTTTAGCCGATGGACTCTATCACTACGAACCACGCGGTCACGGCTTACATCAGGTGAATAATGCAGTACCGACAGACTTTGTAGAACCTTTATTGCACCAGGATTATATTTTGAATGCAAATGCTTTGTTTGTGTTCACAGCTGTTTTTATGCGATCGATGTGCAAATATGGAGTGCGTGGCTACCGTTTTGCGCTGTTAGAAGCTGGGCATCAAGCAGAAAATATCTGCCTTATGGCTGTGCAATTGGGGCTGGACAGTCTTTGCGTAGGTGGATTCTATGACGTGAGTTTGAATACGATGTTAGGTATTGACGGGAAACGTCATGCAGCGCTTTATTGTGTTGCTGTTGGTACTGAGAAGAAGTAGATAATTCAGGGTTTGAAGCTTGTCTAGTTCTTAAAAATGTTTGACTTCTGTTAAAATTTGCGTATAGTCTATAGAACCCATTTGGGATCTTGAGACAGAGGGTAAGATAAGAAATAAATGCCGTACTCCAGCAGCTTAACGGACAAAGAGTGGGAAATAATTGAACCACTGTTGCCTCAGAAGAAGCAAACCAGACCACCGAAGTGGACAAAGCGACAAATCTTAGATGGCATATTTTATCAACTCAAGAATGGGTGTAACTGGTTTGATTTACCTAAAGACTTGCCTCCCTACTCAACAGTATTCTGGCATTACAAGCAGTGGCGAGCTGAGGGAGTTATCGAACAGATAATGACAACTTTACATTCCGAGGTACGTCAACAAGTTAAAAAAAACCAAAGTGGACGCGGTTGCTGATCATTGATTCACAAGTGGTAAAAAATACGTGCAATGCCAGCGTCGAGTCCAAAGGATTTTGTCATTACAAATGTACTAACGGCATCAAACGTCATCTCGCTGTCGATACTCTGGGGTTGCCGTTTTTTACTCATTGCACCAAAGCCAATTTGTCCGACGACCAAGGCTTAATTGAATTGTTGAGCAACCACCTGGATTACTTTCGAGCCAAGCCTGTCAATATCCCCAAAATCACCATTCTGCTTGATCATGGTTATCACCCTGATCGCATCACCATTGCCTTGCAAAATCTCTATCCTCAGATTATGACGAAGATTCGGTTTGAACTAGCACCACTACCAACCAAAGCTGAAAAGACCGCACTTGGTAAAACTGGATTTGTCCCAGTCGCCGCTCGTTGGGTAATTGAACGCTCTAATGCTTGGATGGAACGATGTAAGAGTTTGGTCAAAAACTTTGAGCGAACACTAGCTCATGCAACTTCCAAGCTCAATTTATGTTTTATCCGACTCATGCTCAAGCGTTTAGCTCAGGCATAGATCTCAAATGGGTTCTATACACCCAATGCCAACTACAACGGCACTGACGGCTTCACCTTCATTGTCAGCGATCGCAATGGCGGTAGTACTACGGGTAATTTTAACTTAAATGTACGGGCAGTGAATGATGCACCGATCGCCATCAACGATAATCTCACTACTGCCTTTAATACTGCTGTCACTATCCCAGTCAGTACGCTGCTGGCAAATGATTCTGACATCGATAGCACTATTATCAGTATTACCGATGTGAGTGGTGCAACCAACGTTACTGTGGTGTTGAATGATAACGGCACTCAGGACAACTCAGCAGATGATTTCATTGTATTTACCCCAACTACCAATTTTAGCGGTAATGTTAACTTCAACTACACCATCACTGATGGTAGCCTGACTAGTACTGCTACTGTGGCGATCGCAGTTAGTCCTAATACTGTCGGTTCTATTATTGTTAGCACTAATCAAAACGATACCTTAACTGGCTCCGCAGGGAATGACACGATCACCGGTGGTAACGGTGATGATACTATCTCCGGTAATGAAGGTAGCGATACTATCTCTGGTAGCAATGGCAACGATATCATCTCTGGTGATGAAGGTAACGATACGCTTTCAGGCGGTGCAGGTCAAGATACTCTGACTGGTGGTAATGGCAATGATAGAATCTCTGGCGGTGCAGGGAACGACACTATTTTTGGTAATGAAAGCGACGACACGCTTTCTGGTGACGCTGGTAACGATACTATCTTTGGCAATGAAGGAAACGATATACTTTCTGGCGGTGCTGGCAATGACCTGTTATTTGGTGGTCTTGGCAATGATATGCTCTCTGGTGGTAGTGGGCAAGATACATTTGTCTTGGCTTCCGAACAAGGTAGTGATATTATTAACGATTTCCGCAAAGGTATTGACTTAATTGGTCTGTCTGATGGTTTGAGCTTCGGTCAACTAACTTTTTCTGGAGAAAATATTCTGCTCATTTCCACTAGTGAAGTTTTAGCCACGCTGACAGGAATCAACACCACAACTTTGACTATTTCTGATTTCACTATTATCTAAATTCAAGTTAATTCGAGCGATTAAAAAAACCTCTCTCCTGAATAATATTTAAGCTCTTCTGCGACTTGGAGAGAGGTTGGGGAGAGATTCATCGAATTCACGCTTTTCGGTAAAATTGAGGGTAGTGTATGATGCAACCAACATTTGTTCAAAGACTTTAGTCAGAGCCGTTTGAAACCGTTGGCGATGCTTGAGTTTAAAAAATGGTCGGACTATTTCTAAATCTTTGCTGCAATTCTCTTGTTGAGTGCAAACTCGAATTGCTCGCAAAGTTCCTAACTGAATTTCTTTTTTTACCATTAATTCAGAAATTCCTGTTGCACCTACACCACTTTCAACAGCAGCTTTGGCCATTTCGCCACTGTTGAAAACTAAAATTACCTTGAGTTCACTAAGATTAATACCCCAATTTTGTAGAGCTTCTTCAAATCTTTGTTGGGTTCCAGAACCAGGTTCTCGCATGACCCAAGGAGTTTGAGTCAGTTCTGTAACAGTAATTTCTCCACGTTCAAACCAAGGGTGAGTTTTACCGACAACTATTTGTAAGCGATCGCTCCCGACTATTTCTAGTTCTAAAGTATTCTGTAAGGCTGGCTTAACATCGCCTTCTACTAATCCTAAATCAAACTGCCCCATTGCTGTTCCTTCACAAATTGTTTCGGCATTTGCCAAACTACAGTCAACGGAAATCTGCGGATATTTACTTTTAAATTCACTAATTTTACTTGGTAGCCAATAGTTACCAATTGTTAAACTTGAGCCTAATTTTAATTCTCCGCGTTGCAGATTGTTCAATTCTCGCAATCCTCGTTCTGTTAATGTCACTTGGTCGAGAATTTTTTGTGCTTCTACTTTTAATAACTTACCAGCTTCAGCAATCTCAATATGACGACCAATGCGATGAAACAGTTTTACTCCGTATTCTTGCTCTAAGTTGTGGATTGCTGCACTAACTGCTGGCTGAGTAATATACAGTTCTTCTGCTGCACGTGTAAAGTGTAGATGCTCTGCTACAGCGATAAATATTCTTAGCTGCTCCAGGGTCATCCCTGCCATACTAAACTATCCTTAAAAACCTGATATCAAAATTTAATCACTTATATTTATAATTTTGACAAATAAAAACATTTGATTCTATTAATTAAATTGTCTACAGTAAGAAATAAGCATAATAAATACACCCATAATTAATGTGTCTACTCAAATATGAAAAAATTCTGTTTGATGATGACTATTCGATAGATGGAATTGCAAGTAAATAGATAAACAACCAAAGTTATAACAATGCTTACTCCTAAAAAATCTATTATTTTGGCTGGTTTTTATAAACAATAGTGTTATTCATACTTGTGTTATCAACATATCTGCATTAAAATAAATTTTGGCAAAAATGTACCAGCAACTTAAATATATTTTGCAAGTGCGATCGCTGCACAAGTTGCGAATTATCTGGAAAGAAATTTGCTACTACTTTGGTATTTTTTGGAGGGGAGCCTCTTGGGGTTTAAGGGTGTTATTGATGCAATTAGAGTCTAAGCCACCAGAAGAGAATCAAGAAAAAAAGAAGCTAGGAAGGCTAAATCCCTCACGGATCAGGGATCATTTAGCAAATGAACGTACTTACCTGGCTTGGATGCGAACTGCGATCGCGCTTTTAGGTTTTGGTGTTGTTATCGTCCGTTTACGTGTTTTTCAAGTCCCTCTGTCCCCGACTCCTGGTAATGGTTGGAAGTTGGGTTTAGTCTTTTCCCTAGTTGGTTTAATTACGGTATGGCTGTCAACAGCACACTATTTTGCAGTGCGTCGTGATATTGAGGATGATAATTATGAACCTACAGACCGCTGGGTAATTCTATTCAGTCTGGCAATTATGATTCTTGGAGCTGGAGTAATTTATTATGTGTTCACTACTCCCCTAAATCCTTTAAGTCCAGTAATTCCAGATTAATTTCTGAAGATGAGAGAAAATGAAGAGATTGAAAGCAGTGGGTGACGAGGGATTTGAACCCGCAACCAATAGATTAAGAGTCTACTGCTCTACCGTTGAGCTAGTCACCCCCACTGCTAAGGATTATAGCAGATTTTTCATGGTAGTGCCAACGTAAAGTTAATCAGGAAGCGGGTTACAGTGTAATTTATCTGGGAAATTTGATTATGAAGGTAGTTTGACCATCTCCACTCTCGACATTGATTGAGCCACCTAAGTGTCTGACCATTTTCTGAACTAAAGCCATTTCCAATCCTGTACCACTATATGTCCAGGGATCATTTTTCATCAGGCGATAGAATGGCTCAAAAATTCGTGGTATTTCACTGGCGGAAATTTCTAAGCCGGAATTGCTAACCTTCAGTTGCACTGCATCTGCTGTGATATCAGCAGACACAGTAATTACTTCGCCCGGCGGGGTGTATTTGCAAGCATAGCTTAAAAGTTCGGTAACGATCCGCTCTAAATCGGTAATGTCTGTTTCTAGAGGCGGGAGTTGACGATCAATATGAAGGTGTAATTTTTGTTTTTGGCAATAGGAAACGTCCCGAAAAGATTCAACTATCGGAGGTAGCCATGTTTGTAAATCAATGGCTATCAATGTAGGTGCATCAGGTTCGGCTTCGAGATATGTGAGTGTCATCAAATCGTTGATTAACTTGCTTTCTCGCCCACACTCGTTATGCAAAATCTGCAATAATTGGGGAACAATTTCGATATTTAAGATGCCTTCGGGGGTAAGTATACTTTCGAGGGTTTGGGCGGCGAGGCTAATGCTAGTTATGGGTGTGCGTAGTTCGTGGGAGAGGGTTCTTAAGAATTCGTTTTTCAGGCGTTCTTGCTGTGCTAATGCTTGCATTTGTGCTTGAGTTGAAGAGTCAATTTTTGCTTGCCGCAGTGCGATCGCACATTCATTGGCTACTTGTTGCACTAAACTAATTTCATGTTCATCAAACATTTCTTGTGTTGGTCTATTTAGCCACAAGTTCCCTAAAATGCCTTGGTCGTCAAAGATTGGACAAGCTAACTGGGTGAGAACGAGTAGTTTAGGGTGCCATCCCGGAACGATTTCTAAAGATTGCCAATGCTGTTTTGCTAACAGTGGTTGATAAACTTCCGGCAAGTCTGCAACATTTTTCGTTAATCCTTGGTATTGCGGCGAGGTAGTTGTGTATTCGTAAGTAACGGTTGTCTCACTACCACAAGCACTATAAATCTCAACGTAACAAGACTCTAGTTGTAGTAACTGAGTCAGTTCTTGAGTGGCTGTCTGCACTACCTGGGTTGCGGGTTGATGATCGCGGATTTGTTCGGTAAGGCGGCGCACTAGTATTTGAAAGTTCTGGGCTTGTTGGAGTTGGGCTTGGTGCTGTTGTTGCGATTCTAGCTGGGATTTGAGATGCTGTACTTGCTTTTGCAGTTCGGCTTGATGAACTGCTATGCCAATTTGGGTTGCTAGTTGTTTGAGTAAGTCAATTTCTATTTCTTGCCATTGATGAGGTTGATGGCAATGCTGGGCAGTTATCAACCCCCAAAGCTGCTGCTGTGACCAAATTGGCACAACTAAATTGGCTCTCACTGCTAAGGATTCCAGTAAATTTACTTGGTGAGGATGTAACCCGGCTGTATAGATATCTTCAATAATTTGAATACAACCACGTCCACTGCGTTCTTGATATTTGCTAATTAAGCTAGGATCAGGGAATTTCTGCCCTAAACATGAATTGGCTGTGACTGTTGATTCGGCAATGACTACGCCAGTCTCATCTGGTTGAATATGGTAAACCAAGATGCGATCGCAACACAAACAATGCCGCAGTTCTTTGACAAGTTGATGCAGCAGTGTATCTAAGTCTAAAGATTCTCGAATCCATTGGGCGATCGCTTCTAACAGTTGTTCTTGTGCAGTTTGGATTTCTTTGGCTTGGGCTACCTGCTTTACAGGAGTAATATTACTACTTGTACCAATCAGGCGATAAATTCTAGAGTTCGCATCTCGCAATGGTGTTAGTGTGGTACTCCACCAAGTCGCCACTCCCTGAAATTGCAAGCATTGTTCGTAGGAAATGGTTTTGCCAAAACGCACACAGTCAGCATAATGCTGCCGCACTTTTACCGCATCAACAGGGGAGAGAATATCTTCTGGCTTTTTTCCTTTCAGATTCTCAGAACTAATTCCAATCCATCGTTCATGGGTGGGATTTAGGGCTACGTAGCGAAAATCTCCATCTTCTAGAACATCGACTATAAATATAGATGTCTGCACAGAATTATAGATGCTCAGTAGAAACTGTTCACTACTACTGTGTTTGTCTAATTCTGGGTCAAATGGAACTTGAGAATGCAATTGTTGTTTCAACTCAACGGTTGATTCACCCGGATTTATATTCATGGGAGAGTCCCTATCTGCTATTAATGACTCCTCTAAGCGCTGCCCCTGATGATGATAAGTCGTGAAAAATACTTTTTAGCGCCTACAGCAAAGCATTTTCGGTCTTTGCTCGTGTGATATTTGTATCTTCTTTTATTTCTTATCAGAAATATCGGAAACTTAATAGCAGTGAACTCAACAAATATAGCTCCTTAAAGGTATGAGTACATTTGCAATGGGATGCAAACTTATTGAACATTTTTTATTAAGAATGATTTAAGATTGTTGCATATACCTAAGTATACTCAAAAGCAATATTTTTCAAAAGTTATATTTCTTAATCTTTATTTAATCTAGCAAGCAACTAACATAATACTAAATCATTTGATTGATGATTGTCACAGACTCAATCATCAGTAATTAGCGTAAAAGCCGGAAAGCGTTGATCCCGGTTAAGATTGCTACCACAATCCAAGTAATTGCTAATCCAGCAACTTCACCTAAAAATAACCGTGTTAAACGCAGTAAAACTATTCCTATAGTTGAACCAATGGGTACTGCGATCGCCCAACTAATCGCACTGATAAATATCCATTGCCAAGATAAAGCTACAGACTTGCGGATTGCTGTCCATTGTGCCAATCCAATCACAAAACCGCCCACTGTACCTATAGTTATACTCCAAAGCAGTCTCAGGGCAAAAATTTGCGTACTGGGGACAATCCAACCAACAGCACCCACACCAATGGTAGTGATCGTAGCCCATGCCAAAAAGGTAGACAAAAGCCAACGTTCAAACAAAATATGATGACGAATAATTAAGCTTTGCCCAAACGCGATCGCCAACCCACCCAAAGAAGCTTGCGCCACTCCTACATCTGGCTTTTCCCCAACTTCAATCCAGCACAAACTCAGCAAAAAACCGCCAACAGTAGCGATCGCCCACTGTAATGTAAAACTAAATTGAGTTTTAGTAGATGTGAAGAACATGAAATTCTCGCCAGTACAGCACGGTAGAGATTACTATACAGTGCGAGACAAATAAAAAAAGTTCAAACTAGGTTGTCATTTCTCCAAATCTACTCCCCACTCCCTATTCCCTACTCCCAACATCTATTACAGCCTGAGTCTGCTACCTGCTTCATCAATGGGTAATGGCCTGATAGCTTTGGTGTTAAACAATTCCTGGAAAGCCTTACGCCGTTTTTGGGGTGTTTCTGGTGCGATGTAACCCCACAAACTTTCCCAATAAAAAAACGAAATACCAGAAAAAGAGCGATCGCGTACCATGTCAATTTGTGCTTTGATTTGAGAAATTCTCACCGGATTTCGTAAAGTCCCCGTAGAGATACCAATAACTACCGGAATTTTTGTTTGGGCTAATTTCACTGCTGATTGTTCCAGTTCAGCCCTAAAACTATTGTTGTTATGGCGGTATACTTGCAAAATCAACTCATCTACCCAGCCATTTTTTATCCAAGTTTCCCAATCTTGCAGGTAGTATTTATATGCGAAAGCTTGTGCATTTGGAGACAAAGATAATTTAGCATTAGGTTCAATTTCTTTGATGCTGCGATAGATTCTGCCCATAAAAGCAGTAATTTTATCAGCACGCCAACGCATCCATTCCGAGTTAAACGGGTCACTAGGCGGACTTTTACCTTGATGTTCTTGTTTGTAGAGTTCAACAGTGAAGCGATCGTAACCAAATTGTACTGGCATTCCAAAATGGTCATCCAGTTGAATGCCATCTACATTGTAATTACTAATAACTTCCAAAATTAGCCCTAGAATAAACTCTTGAACTTCTGGATGTAGAGGATTTAACCAAGCCTGCTTAGTTACTGCCCCATTGTTAACCTCTTCTGGCAAAACTTCTTTCACAGAATTTACACCTTTTTGTCCAACAGTCAACCAATCAGGATAAAGCTTGGCTAACTGAGAATTTGGTGGTGTCATAAAACCATATTCAAACCAAGGAATCACAGTTAGACCTTTTGGTTTAGCAAGTTTAATAATCTTTGCTAAAACATCTTGTCCACCGTGCATAAAATTGAGTATTGGTTCAGCTTCTTCACCAATAATATTTTTGGCAACATTACTTTTGTAAAAAGTACTGCCCCGATTCCACACTACAGGATAAATCGTATTAAAGTGCAGTGCAGATAATTGATTGATAGCGCGGTCAATTCCCCAAGGAACAAATAAAACACCACTAGCAACATTAGTTAACCAAACACCACGAATTTCTGTGATAATTTGTTGGCTATTTGGTTGAGCATAAAATGAAAAAGAAGGTAGAGAAAATACTGTTAAACAAAGTATAAATTCTAAAGCTATTAAGTAAATAATCCAATGTTTAGCCAACCGATTCATCAGTGGGTTTGACTGCGTTTGAAAAGAACACTTATAAATACAAATTAAATTAGCTTTATCCGGATTATAACAATCTTATTTGATTTGAGAAAAATCTCAGTATATTGAGTATACTTTCAGTGAAATTTCAACGAGATAGCAGCCTGCAAGCACTGAGCAAATACCAAAGTTTCAATCCCTAATAGGGATTAAGTGAAATTTCAACGAAGTGGTTTTCTCGGTTTGTTTTAGCTCATAAGGGTTTCAATCCCTAATAGGGATTAAGTGAAATTTCAACTTGACGATGACGACTCAGACGACGATATTCCAGTGATTGTTTCAATCCCTAATAGGGATTAAGTGAAATTTCAACGCCAATGTAGAGGTATCTAAGCCTACTGTGAACTGTTTCAATCCCTAATAGGGATTAAGTGAAATTTCAACCTTAGATTCTAGTAGCTGCTTAGGATTTACTGTGTGTTTCAATCCCTAATAGGGATTAAGTGAAATTTCAACCTGACAAGTTCAAATTACAAGTTGATCAAGAGAAGTTTCAATCCCTAATAGGGATTAAGTGAAATTTCAACCCTTGCCCTCTATAATCTTCCCTTACTTCTAGAGCGTTTCAATCCCTAATAGGGATTAAGTGAAATTTCAACCAGTTTAGTCCAGCATTAGGAGGTATAAAGACTAGTTTCAATCCCTAATAGGGATTAAGTGAAATTTCAACACAACCAATAAAAGGCTTTATACGGATAAAAATTTGTTTCAATCCCTAATAGGGATTAAGTGAAATTTCAACCTTATTAACAGTTCTACGTGTTCTTCAACTTCACCGTTTCAATCCCTAATAGGGATTAAGTGAAATTTCAACATCGGTTGTCCAGTGTGAATAAAAAATAAAAAGTTGTTTCAATCCCTAATAGGGATTAAGTGAAATTTCAACTTCGATGGCACTTTTTAAACGTCCATTCAAGCCAACCAAGTTGTTTCAATCCCTAATAGGGATTAAGTGAAATTTCAACCATTATCGATGCTCATCCAAAACCAGGATACCGAGTTTCAATCCCTAATAGGGATTAAGTGAAATTTCAACTTGTGCTGAGATATCTTCGTAATCATTTAGGATAGTTTCAATCCCTAATAGGGATTAAGTGAAATTTCAACTGAGGGTCATGGCGTTGAGATGATCGCAAAAACTCGTTTCAATCCCTAATAGGGATTAAGTGAAATTTCAACCGATCGCGGCAATTATCTGCCAGTCTCTAGTACAAAAGGTTTCAATCCCTAATAGGGATTAAGTGAAATTTCAACCACACCGGAAAATTTAGAAGCCAACGCAGAGCGTTTCAATCCCTAATAGGGATTAAGTGAAATTTCAACTTTTCGGATGACTTGTATATTCTCAACTGAATTGGTTTCAATCCCTAATAGGGATTAAGTGAAATTTCAACTGGATAAAATGTCTTGGTCTATCAGCCAGTTTGTGTTTCAATCCCTAATAGGGATTAAGTGAAATTTCAACGATGGGGGCTTCGCCGCACTATCGCGCTATCTACAACCATAAGTTTCAATCCCTAATAGGGATTAAGTGAAATTTCAACCGATGCCATACAAAAGTGGTGGCGTAGGAGATTTTGTTTCAATCCCTAATAGGGATTAAGTGAAATTTCAACGGGGCTTGACAACGATAAATATCCCTACAACAGGCGGTTTCAATCCCTAATAGGGATTAAGTGAAATTTCAACCATATTTAATTTAATGTTTGCACCTTTGCCCTCTGTTTCAATCCCTAATAGGGATTAAGTGAAATTTCAACCTTATCTGCTACCCCTGGTAGTGCAGGCTTATTCGTGTTTCAATCCCTAATAGGGATTAAGTGAAATTTCAACGTACCCTTCAAATCCGAAAAGTTAATTGTTAACGTTTCAATCCCTAATAGGGATTAAGTGAAATTTCAACAATACAAAGCTTGGTTAGCAATGAGTCCAGACCAAAGTTTCAATCCCTAATAGGGATTAAGTGAAATTTCAACTATTCCTTAGCGGTCAAGTGTTCATATACGGTAAAAACGTTTCAATCCCTAATAGGGATTAAGTGAAATTTCAACGATAGCGAAGTCGTCGCCTGCATCAGTCGTATAGTTTCAATCCCTAATAGGGATTAAGTGAAATTTCAACCTCCCTAAGCTCTTCTTCATTGTGCCATATTTATCTGTTTCAATCCCTAATAGGGATTAAGTGAAATTTCAACTGTAGTTGCGAATAAGCTGTTGTTCCGGGTCAAGTTGTTTCAATCCCTAATAGGGATTAAGTGAAATTTCAACCTTATGGTGTTCACTAACGCCAAAGTAATAATCTGTTTCAATCCCTAATAGGGATTAAGTGAAATTTCAACCAGGGTCTTTGGCCGGATTAGCCATGTTTCCCAGGTTAGGTTGTTTCAATCCCTAATAGGGATTAAGTGAAATTTCAACCTGTACATATGAGTTATATTGACCTAAGTAGCTTGTTTCAATCCCTAATAGGGATTAAGTGAAATTTCAACAAAACCTCGTATATTCCACTTGGGCAATACTCTGAGTTTCAATCCCTAATAGGGATTAAGTGAAATTTCAACTCTTAATCCTTATAGCAATACCAATGTAACTGGTAATATAGGGTTTCAATCCCTAATAGGGATTAAGTGAAATTTCAACCCCTAAAATCATATTGATTTTATCTTCAACTTGTGGTTTCAATCCCTAATAGGGATTAAGTGAAATTTCAACAGTTTGGTTTCACGGTGAAGAACAGCAAGTCATACCGTTTCAATCCCTAATAGGGATTAAGTGAAATTTCAACTTAAATGTCAACGTACAAACCATTTCCAACTGGGAGTTTCAATCCCTAATAGGGATTAAGTGAAATTTCAACTACTACCTGAGCCTGAGCCAGCGGTTGAGGAGATATGTTTCAATCCCTAATAGGGATTAAGTGAAATTTCAACCAGATAAATCTAAGGCTCCTAAGAAATCCAAAGGGTTTCAATCCCTAATAGGGATTAAGTGAAATTTCAACGACCAAGGCATCCTTAGTGGCTTTGGGCTAAAAGATGTTTCAATCCCTAATAGGGATTAAGTGAAATTTCAACTACCGCGATCGCGCCTATAGATTACAGAATGTTAAGTTTCAATCCCTAATAGGGATTAAGTGAAATTTCAACGTTGTCTGTTGATTGTGTCTGCAAAGTATTGTTCTTGTTTCAATCCCTAATAGGGATTAAGTGAAATTTCAACTTGTGGGCGAAACCGCGATCGCTGAAGCTGGCGCGGCAATCGTTTCAATCCCTAATAGGGATTAAGTGAAATTTCAACTGCGGGAGCCGGAAAAGTAATCTGTATTTGGTTTTCGAGGTTCAGTTTCGCGGATGGTTATGATTATAACACTTGAAAATGTCAGTTGATTTACGACTAATAGCTGAGACATAGACTGAGTAAAGTGCGCGGATGATTTTAATTTAATTTTTCTGTAAAAGCTTGTAATCAAAAGAATCCAGCGATTTTTCTTCAACCTTGCTTTTCTACACCTACCCATCCGCGCATTTTCAGGGATTTTATAGCAGTCCTAAATAGATCTACTCCCTACTCTCCACTTTTTACAAATCAATATCTTTCCACACCTTCAAACTGTTTGTGATTCATAGCATTGGCGGCTTCACCACAAGTTCGGGGTGTGGGGAAGATTTTCTCTGGGTTGGCTAAACCTTGGGGATTAAATACTTGTCGTACCCATTGCATTGTTTCTAAATCAACGCTATTGAACATTTCTGGCATATAACACTTTTTATCTGAACCAATGCCATGTTCGCCAGAAAGGCTACCACCAACTTTTACACAAAGCTTGAGAATTTCTCCGCCTAACTCTTCAACTTTTTCTAATGCACCAGGCACAGAATTATCATAAAGAACTAATGGGTGAAGGTTGCCGTCACCAGCATGAAAGACATTAGCAATTTTATAGCCAAATTTTTGACTTAGGGTTTCAATTTCTTGCAGAACATAAGGCAATTGAGTGCGCGGAATTACACCATCTTGCACATAATAATCCGGGCTTAAATGTCCAGCCGCAGCAAAAGCAGCTTTGCGTCCTTTCCACAATTTTAAGCGGGTTTCTGGGTCAGTAGCCGCAGTTACATTCCGCGCTCCATTATGTTGACAAATTTCGGTAATTCTTTGTTTTAAAACTGCAACTTCTACTTCTAACCCATCAATTTCAACTAGCAGAATGGCAGTAGCATCTCGCGGATAACAATTAGTTGCCACAACATCTTCTACAGCATTGATGCTGAGGTTATCCATCATTTCCATCCCACCGGGAATTATGCCTGCGCTGATAATATCAGAAACACTAGCCCCGGCAGCTTCTACACTAGTAAAGTCTGCTAACAATACACAAATAGATTCAGCACTTTTGAGAATTCTAAGAGTGATTTCTGTAGCGATTCCTAAAGTACCTTCAGAGCCTACAAATATACCAGTTAAATCATAACCAGGTGTTTCTGGTATTTGTCCACCTAAATCGACGATTTCTCCTGCTGGCGTGACAATTTTTAAGCCTAAAACGTGATTGGTGGTGACACCATATTTTAAACAATGTACGCCACCAGAGTTCTCGGCAACATTACCCCCAATTGAGCAAATAATTTGGCTAGAAGGATCTGGTGCATAATAAAATCCTGCGCCGCTAACAGTTTGCGTTACCCAACTATTAATTACTCCAGGCTGTACAACTATGCGCTGGTTTTCTAAATCAACGCTGAGGATTTGTCGCATTAAGGAGGTGACGATTAGCACAGAGTCTTCTAATGGTAAAGCACCACCAGATAATCCTGTACCGGAACCCCGTGCAATAAATGGCACAGAATACTGGTTACATATTTTTACCACCGCAGCAACTTGTTCTGTTGTTCTTGGTAATACAGCCACAGCCGGACGTTGACGATAGCTAGTCAAACCGTCGCATTCATAGGTAATCAATTCTTCACGGCGTTGAACTACACCATTTTTACCAAGGACAGCCTCAAATGCTTTGATAATAGGTTGCCAATTACGTTGTTGTTTATCTTGGGTAAGCATAAGGTTTCAGGTAGATGACTCGGCTGGATGAAATGACTGTAATTACCATTGTTGCAAGAATAGCAGTTTAGGAGAAAATAGCGATCGCGCTTTCCAACAAGAAGTATTCATCCGCGTCCATCTGCGGTTAATTTTTCCTGTCCCCTATTCCCTATTACTGACTTTTCGGCTTGCGTAATTTTTGCGAACCAATTGGGACAAGAACTTGATTAAGACTACGTAACTGTTCCGCTGTCCCCATACAAATCAGCGTGTCTCCTGGCAATAATACAGTGTCGCCAGTGGGGCCACCGATGAGATTACCATCAACACGGCGAATTGCCAGTACTAATGCACCAGTTTGCGATCGCAGTTTGGCTTTTTGTAAGGTTTGTCCAACCAAGGGAGATATACTGGGATCAAGTAAAAATTCTTCCATATACAATTGACGATCTGCGCCAGAAAGAATTCCGTCCACAAAATCCAATACTTGCGGTCTCAAGGCTGCTGCGGCCATCCGCTTACCACCTGTAATGTACGGTGAAATTACGGCATCAGCGCCACCACGCTGTAACTTTTGTAACGCTTCTTCTGTACCGGCACGAGCGATCGCCCGAATGCCGGGATTGAGTGTTTTTGCTGATAATACTGTATATAAATTTTCGGCATCAGAAGGTAGTGCTGCAACTATACAAATCGCTCTTTCAATACCAACATGCAGCAGGGTATCATCTAGTGTCGCATCACCCTGATATACTACATAACCTTCTATCTGCGCCCTTTGGACAGATTCAAGATCTGAATCTATGACAACAAAAGGTACACCCTCGGCGCGAAATTCCTTGGCAATTTGCCGACCTGTGCGACTAAATCCACAAATAATGTAATGTCCTGACAAGGATTCCATTAAGCGCCTCTGTTGCCGTAGCCGAATTCCTTCTTGAAAGTAGCCTTCAATGATTGCTTCTGTAAATCTATTGACAATGTAACCAATATTAATTACGCCCAATAAAATCAGGGCAATAGTAAACAAGCGTCCTCGGCTACCAAGTGGGTGTGTTTCGCCGTATCCCACAGTAGCCAGGGTAATTACTGTCATGTAAGCGGCATCTTCCCATGACCATCCCTCAACAAATCTATACCATAAAGTACCAATTAGGAGAACACCGCAAAGAGCGATCGCTCCTGCCATTAACTCTTTTTGGATACGTTGGTATTTTCTCTCAAGTGTGGAATACAAGGTTGTTTTTCACCAGTGTTCTTCGTTGAAGGATATTTAAGCGTTAGCCTAAAAAAAATTTATTAAGATTGGGTGTAAGGCTATAAGGGTTTTACTTACTTACACCCCATACCCTTATACCCCTTGATTTTTTGTATCACTGCCTAAATCCTAGTGATCATCTGCGATAAATCCCAAGAAATTTTTAACAATTTCGAGGAAACTAGTAAGTGAATGTATGATGAAAAATTTTCAGGAGGAGCGGTAGTGAGCTTACAAACTCTAGTTGAAGAAGCCAGCATCCCCCCAGCATCAGGTTCAGTGTCATCTATTCCTTTTGATACGGATAGTTTTAACGAAGCCGTGATGTCAACTTATGGTCGGTTTCCCTTAGCCTTGGAAAAAGGTTCAGGATGCCGAGTTTGGGATACACAGGGGCGGGAATATCTAGACTTTGTGGCTGGGATTGCCACTTGTACATTAGGACACGCCCACCCAGCGATGATTGAAGCTGTGACTCGTCAAATTCAGAAGTTGCATCATGTTTCTAATTTGTACTACATTCCCGAACAAGGGGAATTAGCCAAATGGATTATCCAACATTCTTGTGCTGATCGCGTATTTTTCTGTAACTCTGGAGCCGAGGCTAATGAAGCGGCGATTAAATTAGCACGTAAATATGCCCATACAGTCCTAGATATAGAAAAGCCCATTATTTTAACGGCTAATGCCAGCTTCCACGGACGGACTTTGGCAACGATTACCGCTACCGGACAACCTAAGTATCAAAAATACTTTGATCCCTTGGTTCCTGGTTTCCATTACGTACCTTACAACGATATTACTGCTGTTGAAACAGCCATTAGTGAGTTAGATGAAGGTGATTATCGCGTTGCAGCGATTTTATTAGAACCGTTGCAAGGCGAAGGTGGCGTGCGTCCCGGTGATGTAGCTTACTTCCAAAAACTGCGGCAGATTTGTGATGAAACTGGCATTTTATTAATTTTTGATGAAGTGCAAGTTGGGATGGGGCGCAGTGGTAATTTATGGGGTTATGAACATCTCGGTGTCGAACCGGATATCTTCACCAGCGCCAAAGGTTTAGGCGGTGGTATCCCTATTGGCGCAATGATGAGTAAAAAATTCTGTGATGTTTTTCAACCAGGAGAACACGCCAGTACTTTTGGTGGGAATCCTTTTGTTTGTGGTGTGGCGCTGAGCGTTTGCCAAACTCTAGAAAGAGAAAACATTTTGCAGAATGTCCAAGAGAGGGGTGAACAATTACGCTCAGGATTAAAAGCGATCGCGGCAAAATATCCTGATAAGATTTCTGATGTGCGTGGTTGGGGCTTAATCAACGGGATGGAGTTAGCAGCAGACATTGCGCTAACTGCTGCTGATGTAGTCAACGCCGCAATGGCAGAAGGTTTATTACTTGTCCCCGCCGGGCCAAAAGTTGTCCGATTTGTTCCACCACTAATTGTGTCTAAGGGTGAAGTTGATCAAGCTTTACAAGCTGTGGATACAGCTTTAGCCAAAATCACAGTTTAAGGCAACAGGAAGATGACTTACGCACACTTATTTATCTTTTGAGGCAAAGTGTCAGGGGAACCAGAACTGTGGGTGGGTTTCCCCTACACCCCAATGTCATAAACCGTGAATTTTTAATTTCACTACGTCAGTCTTACAATCAACAGTTAAACAATTTTGGATTTTTTCTGCACACTAGGGCAGAGCATGAACCAAAAAATCTCAAATCGGCACAGTTAACAGTCAACAAATCTAATTCCAATCTTGTTCTTCTTTTTTGCCGCGACTTTTGTAAATTCCCCCTACATCGTGAATTTGCCGGGTTTTGGCAAAAAGTTCAGCTTCGGTTAACCCCCACTGTTGCAAAACTTTATCTAGGTCTTTTTGAATGTCGCGTGCGCCGGGAAAGCCTTGATAACGGATGCGTAGCCGAGCCAATTCTGCCAAATTATAGTCTGTTGCTTCTTGAGCGAGTAGAATATCAATAAAGGGGCGATCGCGGTTGTAAAGTGGGTGTTGTTGGTCTTTACTTCCGTGCTGTTCTGCCATAGTTTATACCTTTAGTCTGATTCTTAATTCATTCTGAGTCTAGAGTTGAAATTCCTTCCATCGCAAGATAATTAAAGATGAGGGCAAACACACCTTAACTCTTACGGCTCTCACCACTGCCAGTCAATATTAAATAAAGATACATTGTCTTTAAGAAAATACAAAAAGTTTTAATGAGGGTGAACCTCAAATCACCCCAAGTCCAAGCAGCAAGGGAGCAAGAACCCGCTATGTTTGAACACTTCACTTCCGAAGCAATTAAAGTAATCATGTTAGCTCAGGAGGAAGCACGTCGCCTGGGACACAACTTCGTAGGAACGGAACAAATTCTCCTGGGTTTAATCGGAGAAGGAACGGGAGTTGCTGCCAAAGTGCTGAGCGAGTTGGGCGTTACCCTCAAAGAAGCACGACGCGAAGTTGAAAAAATTATTGGTAGAGGTTCTGGGTTTGTACCACCAGAAATTCCTTTTACTCCCAAGGTGAAAAGCCTCTTCGAGCAATCGTTTAAAGAAGCTCATAGTCTAGGACATAACTACATCAACACTGAACACCTACTTTTAGGTTTAACTGAGGCGGGTGAAGGTGTTGCAGCCAAAGTTCTGCAAAATCTGGGGGTAGACCTGAGATTAGTTCGGACTGCTGTGCTGCGTCGTATAGGTGAAGATGCCAATGTCGCTGTGGGTGGTAGTATTCCACGGCGGAACCAACAAGCACTCACCCTAGAAGAGTTTGGCAGAAATTTGACTAAACTCGCACAAGAAGGCAAGCTAGACCCTGTAGTTGGTCGGGAAAAAGAAATTGAGCGTGCCATTCAAATTCTCGGTCGCCGCACGAAAAATAATCCTGTGTTGATTGGCGAACCAGGAGTTGGTAAAACTGCGATCGCAGAAGGTTTAGCACAACGTATTGCTAACCAAGATGTTCCTGAACTCTTGTTAAATAAACAAGTCATTAGCCTGGATATGGGCTTGTTAGTAGCAGGAACTCGCTTCCGTGGCGATTTTGAAGAACGCCTGAAAAAAATCATGGACGAAATCCGCTCAGTTGGTAACATCGTCCTGGTAATTGATGAAATTCATACCCTTGTGGGTGCTGGTGGTACAGAAGGCGGCTTAGATGCAGCCAATATCCTCAAACCAGCTTTAGCACGAGGTGAACTCCAATGTATCGGCGCTACAACTCTCGATGAATACCGCAAGCACATCGAACGTGATGCCGCTTTAGAACGGCGTTTCCAACCAATTTTGGTCGGTGAACCTTCAGTTGAAGAAACCATCCAAATACTGTATGGCTTGCGTGGTGCTTACGAACAACATCATAAAGTAGAAATTTCTGACGCGGCTATTTTAGCAGCAGCGCAGTTGTCAGATCGTTATATTAGCGATCGCTTTTTGCCAGATAAAGCCATAGACTTAATTGACGAAGCTGGTTCCCGCGTCCGCTTGCGGAACTCGCAAATTTCTGCCAACAAGGAACTCAAGCGTCAACTAACAAGTGTCACCAAAGCTAAACAAGAAGCCGTCAGAATCCAAGATTTTGACAAAGCAGGTGAACTCCGCGACCATGAATTAGAACTAGAAGCTCAGTTACACGCAGAGCAAAGTGTTTCTCAGCCCATTGTTGACGAAGAAGACATTGCTCAAATCGTTGCTTCTTGGACTGGTGTCCCAGTCAACAAACTCACAGAATCTGAATCAGAGTTGCTGTTACACCTAGAAGATACTCTGCATCAACGCTTAATCGGTCAAGAACAAGCAGTTACTTCTGTATCTCGTGCCATCCGCCGTGCCAGAGTAGGTTTAAAGAATCCCAACCGTCCCATTGCCAGCTTTATCTTCTCCGGCCCCACAGGAGTTGGTAAAACAGAATTAGCCAAAGCTTTAGCATCCTACTTCTTCGGTGCAGAAGAAGCGATGATTCGCTTGGATATGTCTGAATTCATGGAAAGCCATACCGTATCTAAGCTGATTGGTTCACCTCCAGGTTATGTCGGCTACGATGAAGGCGGTCAACTCACGGAAGCAGTGCGACGCAAACCATACACAGTGCTGCTGTTCGACGAAATCGAAAAAGCGCATCCTGATGTCTTCAATATGCTGCTGCAAATCTTGGATGACGGTCAACTGACTGATGCTAAAGGTAGACGCGTTGACTTCAAGAATACTTTGATTATCTTGACTTCTAATATCGGTTCTAAGGTAATTGAAAAAGGTGGCGGTGGTTTAGGTTTTGAATTTGATAATCAAGCCGAAGCTAGTTATCACCGCATCCGCAACTTAGTCAACGAAGAACTCAAAATTTACTTCCGTCCGGAATTCCTCAACCGTGTTGACGAGATTATTGTCTTCACTCAATTGAGTAAAGATGAAGTCAAGCAAATTGCTGATATTATGCTCCGTGATGTTGCTAACCGCTTAATGGAAAAAGGCATCACCCTGGAAGTGACAGAAGCATTTAAAGATTTGGTAGTCAATGAAGGTTACAACCCCAGCTATGGTGCAAGACCTTTACGTAGGGCAATTATGCGTCTGCTGGAAGATTCTTTAGCTGAAGCACTACTATCAGGCGAAATCAGCAATGGCGATACAGCGATTGTAGATGTAGATGATGACGGTCAAGTTAAAATTCGCAAGTCAGATACGCGTGAGTTACTCTTGGCAAATGCTCACTAAGCTTGACAATCTAACAGTTTGAAAATCAAAAATCCCTTGGTACATCAACCAAGGGATTTTTAGCAATTTATAATCTATGAATCATAACAATAGGATTCTTAGATTATTAAAAAAATTCTGGATCATTACCCGATATTTTTTCCTGTTACCTGTTCCCCATTCTTCATTCCCTATTCCCTGCCCTAAGCAGTAATTTCTCCGAATCAAATCGGATTGCTATATATGATTTACGTAGTGCTACTATTTATAGCAGTTGCTGGATAGATTAGGATAAATACTCATCATCACAATATGAATGCTGATACTTTTTCCACTCGGTTCCCTACGATAACTTGAATAACAATACAAATAATGTGGTAGAAGCACACAGTTTTAAGCCCTTACGAGAAATATATTTTTATCAAATTTTTAAAGCTATGCTACAAGACAAAAAATACCAGATTTTAGCAGGGTTTAACGATGTAGCATGAGGTAGACAACAGGCAGTAAACACAGTCGCCTTAGACCAGATGCACCGCCTAGTTATTGATAAATATTCTCATAGTGATCATTGTTGTGGTATATGCTAAGATACAGCCCAAATTCCGTTTAATGTACTTAGTTTTGTGTATAAAATAATTCTGCATAAACTTTAACTATTGAATTAAAGTTTGATAAATTCAGAATAATTTTGCATTACTCCTCTCTAAGAAAATTTTATTCAAAACATCAGACTTGCTTGAGGTAAGGATGCTGAATTATAAATTTTTAGCAATAAATTAAAATTACAACATTGTTCTTTGAGAGGGCCAAGAGTATTAGAGCTTAGTGATAGTTAATACATTTTCAATACATGGTATTACAAAATTGGAGACGTAAGCGTGGCGTTGCACTTACTAGTAGGGGTTTACAAAAACTTCAGGAGGCAAAGCGGAAGTCAGAAGCAAAAGAAAATTTTGGCAATAGCTACACACTTGAAGATATAAGTTCACTTTCGGGGTTACATCCAAGTACAATCTCAAAAGTACTAAATCGGGAAGGAGGAGTTGATAAAAAAACTCTGGAAAAACTATTTCTAGTGTTTAACTTAAAAATAGATGAAAGTGACTATTTAAGCTCAAATACTCGCCTAGATTGGGGAGATGCGAGTTTTTTACAGATTTTTTATGGACGTAAAGAAGAGCTTAGCACATTAGAGCAATGGATTCTGGATGAGCGTTGCCAATTGGTGGCATTGTTAGGAATGGGTGGCATTGGTAAAACTGCTCTGTCTGTAAAGCTGGCTCAAAATATTCAAGAAGACTTTGAATACGTTATTTGGCGATCGCTAAGGGAAGCTCCACCTGTGAAAGCGATCATCACTCAGTTGCTGCAATTTTTATCTGATGAGCAAGAAACAGAAGCCAACTTACCAGAAAGTTCAAGCGATCGCGTATCACGATTAATTGACTATTTGCGCAACCATCGCTGTCTATTGATCCTGGATAATGCCGAGTCAATTCTCCGTTATGGTAGTCGAGCTGGCAAATATCGAGAAGGATATGAAGGGTATGGTGAACTGTTCAGGCGTTTAGGAGAAGCTTCTCACCAAAGTTGCCTATTACTAACTAGTCGAGAAAAACCTCAAGAAATAGCATTATTAGAAGGAGAGGCGCTACCTGTTCGCTCTTTACAATTAAACGGTTTAAAAGTTGTAGAAGGGCAGGAAATTCTCAAAGTTAAAGGATTATCAGCCGCAGAAGATGAATGGAAAGCCATGATTGAATCTTATGGCGGTAATCCATTGGCTTTAAAAATAGTTGCGACAACCATTGAAGATGTGTTTGGCGGGAATGTATCTGAGTTTTTACAACACAATACAGTTGTTTTTGGCGATATTCGTGATATTTTAGACCAGCAGTTTGAGCGCTTGTCAGATTTAGAAAAAGAAATAATGTACTGGTTAGCAATTAATCGTGAGTCAGTAGCGCTATCAGACTTGCGAGATGATATTTTATCGCCAGTAGCACCACAAAAATCTCTAGAAGCTATAGAATCTTTAGTCAGGCGATCGCTAGTAGAAAAAAGCGCCATAAATTTTACCTTACAACCTGTAGTCATGGAATATGTGACTCAGGTATTAATCGAGCGAGTTTGTGAAGAGATTGTAACTGAGCATATTCAGCTTTTTCGCTGCCATGCTCTCATTAAGGCAAACGCAAAAGACTATATCCGAGAAACTCAGATTGCTCTAATTCTCAAGCCAGTTATTGATGGGTTACTCACTGTATTAAGAAGCAAAAAAGCTATTGAAAACAAATTAACTAAAATTTTAGTCAAACTCAGGAACGAATCACTGCAAGAACCAGGATACACAGCTGGAAATATTCTCAATTTGCTGTGTCAACTACAGACCGATTTAACAGGCTATGATTTCTCTCACCTGACAGTTTGGCAAGCAGACTTGCGGAATATAAAACTGCACAATGTCAATTTTCAAAACGCTGATTTAGCTAAATCTGTTTTTACTGAAACATTTGGTGGAATCGCTTCAGTAGCCTTTAGTGCAGATGGCAAACTTTTAGCTACCGGAGATACCAATGGAGAGATTCGCTTGTACCAAGTTTCAGATTGGAGACAACTGTTAATTTGTCAGGGACATACTAACTGGGTTCCATCACTGGTTTTTAGTCCTGATGGTCGTATCCTGGCCAGCAGTAGTAGCGACCACACTGTGAAGTTGTGGGATACCAACACAGGTCAATGTCTTCAAACTGTACAAGGACATGAACACGAAGTGTGGACAGTAGCCTTTAGTCCAGATGGTAATATGCTAACAAGTGGTAGTAATGACCACATGATAAAGCTATGGAGTGTTAGCACAGGTGAATGTCTCAGGACTTTCCCAGGACATACAAGTTGGATAGTCTGTACAGTTTTCACTTCGGATGGTCAGACGCTAGTAAGTGGTAGTGATGACGACACAATTAGATTTTGGGATGTCAGCACTGGTAAATGCCTCAAAATCTTGCGAGGGCATCTTGATGGTATACGATCAATCAGTATCAGTCCTGACGGTCAGATCCTAGTAAGTGGTAGTGATGACCAGACACTGAAGTTGTGGCATTTTAGCACTGGTAAATGTATTAAAACTCTACAGGGACATAATGCTGCGGTCTGGTCAGTTGCTATTAGTCCTCAAGGTAATCTTATCGCTAGTGGCAGTCTTGATCAGACGGTAAGATTATGGGATTTTAATACGGGTCAATGCCTGAAAACCCTTCAGGGACACTCCGGTTGGGTACTTTCTGTTGCCTTTAATTTGCAAAAGAATCTTCTCGCCACTAGTAGTGATGACCAGACGGTGAAACTATGGGACGTTAATACTGGTCAATGTCTTAAGACTTTTAGTGGATATACCAGCCAATCTTGGTCAGTTGCTTACAGTCCAGATGGTCAAATGTTGGCAAGTGGCGGTCATGATCAAATGGTGAGGTTATGGGATGTCAATACAGGAAAAGCTTTACAAAGTTTCCTGGGACATGGTGCTGTAGTTCGTTCAGTTGCCTTCAGCCCAAATGGGCAAAAACTGGCAAGTGGCAGTGATGATCGCATAGTGAAGTTGTGGGATGTGAATACTGGTCAACCCTTGCAAATTTTTCCAGGACATAGTGCAGCAATTCAGTCAGTTACCTTCAGTCCAGATGGACAAAAACTGGCAAGTGGCAGTGAAGATCAAACAGTGAGGTTGTGGGATGTGAATACTGGTCAATCCTTGCAATCTTTTCCAGGACATCGCGCTGCGGTTCAGTCAGTTGCCTTCAGCCCTCAAGGGAGGACACTAGCAAGTGGTGCTTGGGATCAAACAGTCAAGTTGTGGGATATAAACACTGGTGAGTGTCAAAGAACATTAGAGGGACACACAAATTGGGTTTGGTCAATCGCTTTTAGCCCAAATGGAGAATTACTTGCAAGTGCCAGTTATGACGGAACAATTCGGCTGTGGAGTGTTAGCACTGGTGTCTGTCTTCAAACTTTAGAGGTTTGTGCAAATAGTATTGTTAAATCAGTAGTTTTTAGTCGAGATGGTCAGATTTTAGCTACTAGTAGCCCCGATTACACAGTTAAGTTATGGGATGTCAAGACAGGTCAATGCAAAAGTACTTTACATGGGCATTCAGCTTGGATTTGGTCAATTGCTTTTAGTCCAGATAATCAAACTCTAGCTAGTAGTAGTGCTGATGAGACGATTCGGCTTTGGGATGTCAGTACGTCCGAGTGTTTAAAAACTTTAAAAGCTAAAAAATTTTATGAGGGAATGAATATTAGAGGCGTGACAAGCTTAACTGCTGCAACTATTACTACTCTGAAGGGATTGGGGGCTATGACTTAACGTGAGTTCGGTATAAGCTGAAACCATGATTCTATCGTTGTCTGAAACTCCTATCCCTTCGTAAAACTAGCAGCAAAATCATCTTAATCCAAACTCAGGTTAGATAGGAATTTCCTTTACTGAAACAAGTGTCAATCCCTGATTATCTAACTTTTAGGATATTTGGTCTAAAGAGCTTGTGAGTTGATTTAGAGCTTTTTCTACCACAAGTTAGACAATCGAGGGATATTCACTATTAACCTAATAACCTAAGTTCTATCCATTTAGACACAGAGACAGAAACTAAAGATCAGCCATAGGTATGTCACTTGGTAATCCGTGGGCAAATTCCTCGAACATGATTCTTTCTAACTCAAACTCTGTCTCATCCAAAACCTCAAAGCTACTTTCGTTGAGGTTACTAGCAGAATCATGACGATTCAAAGATTGTTGTTGAATAACAGAATTATGAGAATTCCAAGATTGTTGTTCGATAGTTATGGTTGTCGATGTTGCTGTTTTCATGGTTTTTCTCTGAATAATCACACTGAGTTGAGATGTTATGAAACCTTTTTCGCAAAATTCTAGCTTGGTTCTTGGGTAAATATTTTAGTAGCTAATAACCAAGCCTTAATCATAGTTATTGGTTAGTTTTAGTGGTTTTAAGACATTTTGAATCTCCTCATCTGATATATAAGCTTCTTTCGGTGGGCTAAAACGCAACAATGCTGCTTTATAGCAGGCTTTCGCCACGCGATCGCGTTCTTGGGGTGTCAGCCCTGCAATTATCGCCACCGTTTCCTTTACGTGCTGTACTTCAGTTGTGCTAATAGCACTGTGTACACGTAGGCAACGAGTGGCATTGATACCTGGTGGTAGCAATGCTTCAACTTTTTGGATATAACCTTCTCCTATACACGTCCCTAAACGTTCCGCTGTATAGGAATAGCCAACGCAATCAATAGGATCTGAATCCTGTGCGCTTTGGGCAAAGTAATCCATTAAAGCCTTTGCCGCAGGAGGATAAAATGCTTCTACAACAGCTTCGGCTTGATACCCCATTGAGCGGATATCCCGTAGAGCAAGTAAGTCGTGACCTGCTTCTTCTGTTGCTTTCTGTGCAGCCCACTGTGCCAAACTCTGACGATTTGCTGAAGCGAAACGTGATCGTGCTTCTTCCATCAATCGCGGAGTCGAATGGCACAAATGATAAAAACCTGTAAGCCTCCATACCCAACGTGTAGGGGTTAATGCTGGTGGCCGACGATCTGTTTTTACTGCGTGCCAAGCAGATACTATTGCATAGTCTAAAAGCTTTCGGGTTTTAGCTAAGGTATCTACATCAATCATATTTTGAGTCAAGGAATCACTACTACTCACTGGCTGCGGTTGATGTACCCAAGTACTATTGGTTGTCTCCATCACTACCTTGTCCTACTCAATAAATGTCGATTCAGTAATACTTAATAAAGTAAATGACTACGTGACTTTAATTTTGAACATATTGTTCTAACTTACTGATAAGAGTGGCTTATTAAAGGTTGATTTTCGCGTTTCACAAGTAAATTTTTTAACAAAAAGATAAGTAAAAAGCTTAACTTTAAGCTCAAAATCTTGATTTTCACTGGTCAAGATGTTTCAGAATTGGCAATATTTAGAAAATTCCACATAAGTTAAAAAATTATGGATAAAACAGCTGCGCTTGGATCTTCTGGTTTGACAAGCCCCAGTAAAAAATCGATAGTCAAACAAATTACCTTAGACCTGACTCCAGATGAAGCTCAAAATCTTGAAAAGTATTGCAAGCAAACAGGTCAAGCTGTTACGAATGTGATTGAAGAACTCATTCGGGGTTTATCTGTGAGCTAATTTTTTCCAGGCAACTCTGGAAAGTTAAGGTTGATAAAATTCTTGACTCAATAGAATAAGAAATCAACTATTGGCTTCCAACGCATACTGAGCTTGATTACTGCTCAGACCGTGTAGTAGCCAATCCTCGAATCAGTTCCCTGATTACATCTGTTGCAGGTCTTCCTGTTTGGTCACAATACTTTTCTAGGTTTTTGGCTTCGTTTAGTGCCAGGTTGATGGTTATTCGTTTGACCGCCCATTTTTTATTCATGCTATGAATCTAGTTGTATTGAATAAAACTACAGAAATTTTTATTGATTCAGACCGCTTTATTGCTTTTATCTGTGCGCTGCTGCGCGATCAAAAACAGAGAGGTTGATTTACCATACTCTTAGAAACCGTAAAGAAGTTTGTTATTTTGCTATGAGTTGAATCATAACTTTTTAAACATTCTCTATAATTTCTGAGTTTTCTGTTTTCCCTGGGATTATGTGAGATTCTGAATTTCTCATTGAGAATATTACCACTCAAGTCAACTATCAGCCAAATATGAGGTCAACACTAGGTAAGGTTAAAATTAGCACAATAATGTAACTAAATTATTGTGGCGATTTTGCTTTAATTTAAAAAATATCGATAAATAGAGGTATAAGCGTAAAATTTTAATTTTAAATGCCGAAATCTGCTGCCTAATGAATTTTTAGTGGCTCATACAAGCTGTAGCGCCTGTTGACGCTTCCAAGCAACGACAAATATGCTAAATTTAAGTTAATTTATTTTTATAATTTAAAAAAAATACATTAAACATTTTGATAAAATATCCCTGGTATTTATACCAGGGATATTTTTAATCATGAATTCAAACAGAACAAGCGGCGCGTACAGATTAACCTTCTAGATATGCAAGCAAAGTTAAAATTGATACATTGAAACCTAAAAAAATCCAGACAGATGCCAAAATCACAAAAAGAAAAAACTTGAGCATATTTGATTATGGGTAATTAACTTGTTAATTTTTGCTTTTTAAAACTCCTATTTCTCGTTGTATTGGCAAAACATCTAGAATATCAGTTTGAGAACAATATTTCAGGTCTTCATGGCATTCAAGGCGTAACAATCGTTTGCCGTGACTAGCATGATGTAATAATCCCAATAGGTTATCTTGCCACTGCGAGTAAAGGGCGATCGCACTAATTAATTCATCGTTACCAGCTAATTCATCTGGTGACACCTGCAATTTTTCGACAAGACTATGAGCGATCGCACCAGCACAAACTGTATCCTCTAAAGAAAAACTACCTTCCCAACCAGAACCAACAATCCAAACTGTCTCTGGTTGCTTTTCTAAAAGATACTGGACTATAGCCGCACGGTTGATTAAAGCTGCTGCTAGTACAGCAGGAGAGTTTTGTATCCGTTGTAAAGCACGAGTACCATTTGTAGTACTAATAAACAGGCGACGACCTTGTACTAAATCTGGTGTATAGTCTAGGGGAGAGTTACCGAGTTCAAAGCCAGCGACTTTGGCCCCGCCACGTTCTCCGGCTCTTAAACGTTTTTCTGCTGGCCATTGTTCGCTAACCTCCATGAGTTTGTCTAAATTGCTGAAGACTTGCACTGCTTCGCCTCCAGCTGCTAAAACTGTGGCAATTGTACTAGTGGCTCGCAAGACATCGACTGCGATCGCGCAGTCTGGAATTTCTTTTGTAGGAGTTAATTCCGGAGTGTGGTATACGAATAACTTCACGCGCTGGATACACCTGCTCTAAATATTATTATCGAGATACATTCTAATTTGTGTTAATAACCATAATGACAATTTAAGCAATAGGATTTTCTAGAGGGTATGGCAAGATATAGGCCAATGAGGACAAACAGCATTGAGTTTAGCTGTCAGTTAACAGTTGTTTAAGATAGCGAATCGCGGCTCTGGTGTTGCGTTGATAGGCAACTTGGACACACTGTGTAATCGTACTTTGCAAATCAAACTCTGGAAAATAGCGACTTTGAGTTTGTAGTTGGTAATCGGCTCCTTGCAATTGATAAATTAACAACTGCTGTTTTTTGAATAACCAGATTTCAGGAACTCGATAGGGAAAATAATCTTGGACATCAGAATAACTAGTTACGTCAATTTCAATAACAAGATCTGGTGGGGGATCTTGTCGCCAGTCAATCCGCTTTTTACCCGAAACAGCTTGCCAATTGTCAATGTAAAAACAGTAGTCAGGCTCGATCCCGCTTTCTTCAGGTAAGCTCATAGTCATGGGAGTAAACGCATCATATTCCTGTCCATCGTGATCTAAAAGAGTCTTGACAATATCTGCAAGCAAATTGGCATCTCGACCATGTACCGTCAAAGGTGACATTAATAATACTTCTTTATCACGATATTTGATGCGGGGAATTGAACCATCTCCTCGTTGTTCACAGAGGCGTTGGTATTCTTCCCAACTAGCAGGTAACCGCACTACAGCACCAGGGGGTAACTGAATTTTTTCCGAAGAGATCAAGGCAAACATGACTTAAGTTCCTTTGGGTGGCGGCTGATGGTAATAATTATGAAGACTTGAGATTGTATTTGGGGAAGTGCGATCGCTTTTTGATTTAATTTAATCAGATGTCACCAAAACGAGGGACTATAATAACTCTACCTTGGTGAATCAAGAGGGGAATTTTGCATCAAATCCGCTAATCTAACCTCTAGAATCTAAAATCAACATGGCTCCTTTACCCGAATACCGCCCCAAACAACTGTCTGTAGGCCCTTTAGAAGCAGAAATTTTAAATATTATCTGGGAACTGGGTTCAGCAACAGTCAAAGATGTACACGATCGCATTTTGGCTGATCCCAACCGCGAATTAGCTTATACTTCTGTGACCACAGTTTTGCGTCGGCTAACGGAAAAAGGTTGGCTGGCTTGCGATAAACAAGGGAGAGCTTTTTATTGGCGACCATTGCTCAGTCAGCAACAAGCTCAAGTAATTAAAGCTCATGATCAATTACAACGGTTTTTAGCCGTAGGAAATCCCGATGTCATCGCCGCTTTTGCGGATAGTCTTGATGAAACTGCACAAGAGCAAATTGAAGCGATCGCCAAGCGCATTCAAGCTGCACGCCAAGCCAGGGAGGGAAAATAATGCATCTAATTATGATTTTGGCTGCTGTGACAGTCTCTTGGATATTGAGATGCTCTTGGAATAATCCCCAAGGTAATTGGAACCTGCGGTGGCGGCGATCGCTATTTTTATTTCTGTTTCCACCTTTATTAATATTCATGACTGCGATCGCACTGCTGTGTATGGGGCCACAAGGCAAAATGGGTGGAGCCTACACAGGCTGGTTGAGCTATGACTTAGCGTTTATTGCTCTAGGCTATTTTGCTTTTTTGTGCATTAAACTAACTTTGCAAGGTTGGCAATCTGTTGAATCTGCCCGTAATTCTCCGTTAATCAACCTTGATGGTAGATCAGTTAGACTACTCAACACACCAGCATTATTTGCAGGTCAAATTGGTTTTTGGCAACCAGAATTAGTAGTCAGCCAAGGACTACTAGAAACTCTTTCACCTGCTCATGTAGAAAGTGTTTTAGCACACGAGCAAGGACATCATTATTACCGCGATACATTTTGGTTTTTCTGGCTGGGTTGGATACGTTATTGCACTGCTTGGCTACCGAATACAGATGCACTGTGGCAAGAATTACAAGTGTTGCGAGAACTCCGTGCAGACAGTTACGCTGCATCTCAGGTAGACCCCTTGCTATTAGCAGAATCATTAGTATTGGTGGTGAGTCAAACTTCTGTATTTCCAGAATCTGAGATTTGCTGTGCTGCTTTGGGTAGTAGTGTAGGCGATCGCCTTGAACAAAGAATAGATGCTTTACTAGCACCACCAGAACCCTCAACTGAGCTAAACTGGCAATCCTGGAATGTCTTTATTTGGGCTTTTCTACCAATATTAACAGTCATATTTCACAATTAATCAGTGCAAATCAGCAGAGAAACTATTTTGGCATCCTGAATGTTTCCGTACTGAACCGAAGATATGCCTCTAATTTGTCTTCTGATTAAGATGAATAACCATTATTTTCTTCATATATAGTTATAGCCAGCAAGTATTCCTTGCTGGTTTTTTATGTATAGCTGTTCTTGATGAATTCAAAATCTGTTAAGAACACGGCTATGCAGTATCCCTAAAACTATATTTATTTCAAGTAATTGAAAAAATTCCTAACTTTTTAAGTAAAATTACTGCCTTATTTTAGATACAAATCTTTTCAATTTAAACTCACATTTTATATTTCGATTTCATGAAATCACAGGCAAATTACCTAAATTATAACTTCAGAAAAATTACGCTGTTAGATTTTTTGCAAGGAGAGTAAAAACATATTATTCGAGACATTTCAATCTAGCTAATTATCATTTATGAAAACTAAGAAATTATTCAATTGCCTCAAAGTTGCTGTTACCACTGTTGGCATCCTTTCTTTAGCTCAAGGAGCTTACGCATCCGATTTAAAGGGAACAGTGTTTAGCATCTCTTTGGAATGTTTGAACGACACTACAGGTCTCATCTCCGGGAAAAATTTCACCGATGCTAATGGTTGGCAGTATGCCTTTGATTCTAGCCAAGATGGGATGAATGGGAACTACTGGGTAGGTGCAGCGCCAGGACAAGTAAACCCCTATGATATTCGAGGAATGGCTGTCAAAGAAACCGCTGACAGTGTGATTATCGCCATCAATGGCAATATGAAGCTAACTGGAGAAAGCGAATCCGGTGCTGCTGGCGGCCAGATTGGCTTTGGTGACTTGTTCTTCAATATGTCAGGTAAGACTTTTACTGATGCCATGAACAGTGGTGATTTGTTCGGTATCCGCTTTGCTGAAGCGAATGCTTCCGGTGTACAACAGCTTGGTGTTTATAGTGGAGTTCAAGCAAAAACCGTCACTGACATTAAAGAAGGCTATACCGTTGCTACCTATGGAGGCTTAACAGGTGGTAATAATTCTTATGAAGGTCAAGTTAAATATGGTGGTGGTACTGTAGGTTATGGTGATTTAACTAGTGATTACTTTACTAATAACGGCAAAGACAAAACATTCAACCTGAATGAAATCGCTTCAGGAAAATATCTCACTGGTATCTCTTTCTTGACACAAGGAGCAATCACAACACAGCTGTTGAATACTGGCTATGATGCAAGTAAATTCACAGGTTCCCAAACTATTGCCTTTAAATTCAGTAAATCTGCGATCGTGAAAGATGTTCCTGAACCTTCTACCTTGGCTGGCTTAACAATTGTTGGTTTAGCTATAACTGGTAGCCAAATTCGTAAGAAGTCTCAGAATAGTTCCAAGCAAGAATTAGCATAATTACATTTCCCTGCAATAAAATGATTTTTACTAATGCATCTACCTTCTAATGCCCGATATTGTGTTTGCAAAAACAATATTGGGCAAATTTTTTTGTTTCATATTCTAAATTTTATGTGAGGTCAACTCGTCTATATCTACTGAAAGACCAAATATTTCAAACTAGGGGAGGATGTAAGTGATACTCTAGTTTTATAGTGTCTTAAGTAGTGTTGCGTAAAATAGGAGCATATACTCATGCATATATTAATGCAAGCAGCAGATTCAGTAGCAACAGGCGGAGGACATTTTCCCTTTGCTTTTACATTGGTGTATGTAGTTGGCTTTATTGCTGCTGTCACCATTGGTTCTATTGCTTGGTACAATTCTAAACGCCCAGTTGGTTGGGAAAGCAAAGAACGGCCAGATTTTGTACCTAAGGTAGAAAAAGAAGAAACTCCGGGTCTAGGTGAACCGAAGTCATAAGTGGTCAATAGTCAATGGTCAATAGTCAATGGTGAGTCAGTGACGGGTACGTAGGGAGTTTTCCTATGAGCAACTGATGTTAGCGTTAGCGAAGTTAGGAGTGTCACCCGAATGGTCAAAGTTATAGAACTGAGAATCTAAACTTTTGACTTTTGACTCTGGACTTTTGACTATAGACTATATTTCTAATTTTGAACCTCGACCCAACGACGATAAAGCTTTTGAATTTGTTTAAGCAACGCATTATGAACTGGCTGTTGAGCGCAATCATCGTGTTGGGCTAAATCCTGAAGTTTTGTCAGGAGTCTGGCTTCTTCGGTTGCTACTTCACCGTCGCTATAAATTAAGCCGCTAATGGCTTCAATGAGACTTTCGCATTCTTCCAAACTAGGGCGATCGCCCAGATATTCCTTCACCCATGCATAGCACTCTTTTGGTTGCACAGGTACCAATTCGTAAAGCCAAGGCTTAATCTCTGGATCGGTAGCTAAACCTTTTGCTTGCGCAATTTCGCGGAGATATTGTCGTTCTTCTGGCTGAATTATCCCATCAATCCAAGCGGCTCCAATCAGGATTTTAACTAAGTTCTTTACATTGGAATCAGTAACCATTGCTGCCTCCTGTGGTAGATTGGGGCTTCCATCAAATCGTACAATCCCTGGTAGTAATCACCCGGAATCATTAGTTTTTCTTAAGCGCACCATAAAAAAGCCGTCCATATCCCAACGATGAGGCCAGACTTTGAGCCAGCCTTGAGGTGTGGAATAAATAGAATAAGGTGAACTAGCTTCCAGAGGCTCAATTTGCCATTCAGGATTCTCAGCCAAAAATCCCGAAATTACCTCTTCATTTTCTGCTAGATGCAGTGTACAGGTAGCATAAACCAGTACACCACCATTTTTGACAAAATTTGATGTATGTGACAGTAATTGCTTTTGTAGCAGTGAGAGTTCTTGAATAGATTCTGGTGTTTGTCGCCAACGTGCATCAGCGTGGCGATGCAAAGTTCCCAAACCTGAACATGGTGCATCCAACAACACGCGGTCAGCTGCATTGTAAAATTGCGGTAAGTTACGGCTATCGCCAGTACAAATTTCAATTGATTTTAAATTCAGCCGTCGAGCATTTTCCTGGAGTTTACGCAACCGTGAAGGAGTGCGATCGCACGCCCAAACTTTACCTTGATCCTGCATCAATTCTGCAATGTGTGTTGTTTTTCCTCCTGGTGCTGCACAGGTATCAATCACCACCTCACCCGGTTGCGGATCGAGTAAATGACTCACCAGTTGGGCGCTACTATCTTGGACAACCCACCACCCTTCACTAAATCCAGGTAAATTTTGCATCGCCCCGGTACTGCTAATTAATCGTAAAGCTTGGGGTAAATGAGGCATTTTTTGAGCTAAAATCCCCGCAGATTGTAGTGCTGTCTCTACTTGCTCTAGATTAGTGCGTAAGGGATTGATGCGGAGGTCGATTGTCGGTGTTTGGTTCATCCATTCACAGAGTTGTTCCGTTTCTGCAAAACCAATTTGGTCTAACCAAACCTGAATAATCCAGTCGGGGAAACTATATAAAATCCCCAAACGTTCTACTGGGTTTTCTGGTAATTTCAGAGGTTCAGCAGAGTTTTCTGTTAGACGAATGTACTGACGTAACAAACCATTCACAAAACCTGTGAGTCCAGAAAAATGATTTGCTTTGGCGAGTTCCACCGTAGTATTCACCGCCGCCGAGGGGGGAATTCGTTCTTGGTAGCGCAGTTGGTACAAACCTAAATGTAGGATGGTACGCAAATCTGGTGGTTGTTGGTGAGATTTTTTCGTAGCCAGTTGGTTAATTAGTGCGTCTAGAGTGCGTTGTCTTCTGACACTGCCATAAACTAATTCTGTTGCTAGACGGCGATCGCTATCTGGCAATTTAAATTTTTGCAACACTCTGTCTAGGGCTACGTCTGCATAAGCCCCTTTATGAACATCTCGCAAGGCGATAAAAGCTACTTGGCGGGGGTTAGTCATGAAAGCATTTAAACTACGAATATTTATCTACCCCCTATACCTGGGGACACAAAAAATCAGATTTTGAAATTCTAAAAGAATTTATACCCCTTTCCAAAAAGAATGCGACAAATATATAACTAGCGGTGCAAAGCATTGCTCTCTTATAACAATTCAAGATGAATTTTTTAGCTTGGAGTTATCGAATGCTTTTTGGCGAACTACCAGCAGGTTCCCTCATTTTTCCTGGGGTAGCGGTGGATGCAGACGAAGCTTTTCTCTTCCATCAGACAATCGACCAGGGTATTGTCAAACGAACACTGGACTCTGGCAAACTGCTGTGGAATGTCCAAAATCCGGGAGTACCTTTGGCGGTAATTGGACAAAATCTCTGGCTGATAGAAGGGTCAAGTGATCAATTTCGCATCTTGGCGCTGAACACTGAAACTGGCACAACAGTTCATACCTCGACTTGGTTCAATATGTTAGGTTTACCAGCCATCTTTGACTATAACGTTTATCAAGGTCTATCTGTCAATGTGGAAGCTGGCTGGGCTGCTGCAACACAAACCCTGTGGATATTGGTTAATGCTTCAACCCAATACGCTGGCGGAGCCGTTCCTAGCCCAGATATAGAAGCTGCAAGTTACAATGCAGTTTCTATGCTGGTAAAAGTTATTCCCGCAACTGCCAATATCTCGTTAACAAAAACAAATCACATCAATGGCTTCACCAAGTTCATAGAGAAACAGCAAGACAACGAACTGCCAATTGCTTTTCCCAGTGAATGTATTCCTACGCAAGTAAAAGTTAATTCGCGTTTTATTTCCTCCCAGAAACATTGGGTGCTGCGTTCGGCACAACTCTCTAACTACGTTGTGTTGCTGCAAATTTTACCTGTCGATAACTTTAGTTCGTCTTTATTGCTGCTGCGAGTATTTTCGTCAGACCCACAGTACTTGGTTTGGCAGCAGTGCATTGGTAATTATTACGTGGAACCAGCTCGCTGCTAAGGAACTTCCAACTAAAAAGATATAGTATCACTGTGTAGGCAGGGGGAAAAATAAAAATATCCTATCTTGAAAATTGGATATTTTATTTTCTGCAAGTCCCTAACTTTCTTTTGTCACTCTAGGCAGAGGAAAAAGAGAAAAACTCTGACCAAAGGGATAAAAATAGATGATTATGCAAGGTATTCATGATGCTAATCAAGTAAGAAAATCCTGTAGAAAGTTGAGGAATAGGAAATACCTTGAGCCAAGGTTTAATCAAATTGAAAAGGATGAAAGGTTGAACAATCAGACGTAAATTATTTAAAATATTCTTCCAACCATAATTTTCATCCCACAAGGGATGCTCCGCAAATATTTTGAGGATATAGCTATGAGATTCATGGAAGACACTTGAATGAAGGCTGACCATGAGATAGGTACTACAAACTATTTCCCACCACTTTTGAATGTCAGAATAATGGGTCAGCCGAAAATCTGCCCATCCGAGTTCATTTTTACTTTGTTTAAGTCCATATTCTACCCATGTTCGTAAACCGTAAAGATTACCAACTTCTGAATACTTAATATCTGGAACATGGGTCATTAAAAACCACGTTGAATTTTCAGGTAGCTTCTCCGTGTCCGTCGTGACTTGCCAATAACGAATATCGCGCCGCTTGCCGAAGATAATCTCTCTAATATATCGAACTTCTTGTTTACCATTCGAGAAAACACGGTTAAACTTTCGCCATCTGTTATACCTAATTCTTTGCCCTTTTGGCAGCCAAACTCCGTGATTACTACGTATAGCTACAACAAAATTGAGTTGTAATTGATTCAAAACACTAATAAAATTTCCATCACTTTCTCCATACAGGCTATCTGCCAAAACTAATTCAAATTTAAACCCCATTCCTTGCAGTTCTCTGATTAATTCTGCTGCGATTTCTGGCTTGGTTTTATATTTATCTCCTGGCTGCAATCTCTCTCTTGGTTTATAGATTTGAAATGTTAAAGGAAAGGTCATATCCTCAATTATGCCATAGGCTGTTACTACAACTATGCCATTTTCTATTTTGCCTAAGTTCCCAATATACTGCCTTTTCACATAGTCTGTAGTATGACCTTGTTTTTTGTCTCCAGTTTCATCAATTATTAGAATTAATGATCGCCCATTTAATACTCGTAGTATTAGTTCTAATCTTTGCTTCTTTAATGATTCTACTGACCACGGTGATTCTGTTAAAAAATGATGTAATGATTGCTGATTTTCTAATCCCACCACAAGAGCTATTTCTGGTAAAGATTTTCTTTTTATCTCCGATATCATTCCTAAATGTAGGTTTCGGAAATTTTCAAAACTTCTCACTTCTGGAAATAGGTTTTGGTAGATTGCACAATATTCGTCCACAAATTTTATGCTTGGTTTGGGGCTTCTTGGCTGTGTCATAGTCCCCTCCTGCCTTTCAGACCTCTTTTCTGATTTTACTCTTCCCGGAGTGACAAAAGAAAGCTAATCTGAATTACTGCATAATAGCTGAAAATTACAAATTACAAGTTTGTGCAGTATTTTCTCCAGCAAATTCTGCAAAACAGAATAATTCTAAATAATTAGGGTTACGTATTAATTCTTTAGCCAATAAGAAACCTGTAATTGTCCAGGTTTGATATATTCTGGCTGCCTTACCAATTAACATTCCCCTTGCACCATCATAATATTCTGGCCATTGGTCTTCATAAAGACGGTTTTGAGCTAATTCAATGGACTTTTTCGCAATATCTTTTCTGCCTGTTTTTAGAGCAGATGCTGTTAAGCACCACAACAAAACAGGCCAGTTACCAGCATTATGGTAAGACCAAGGAATATTTTTTGGGTCGCAGCCAGTAAAAATTCTGTATTCTTCTTTTTCTAAGGCTGGGAAACAAATTTTCATCGGCATTGTGCCAATTAAATCTTCCCACTGTGCTTCAATGAGATTCATAATTGCTTGTGCTTGCTGTTCACTAGCCAGAGAAGAAATTATTGCCATCAAGTTTCCTAAAGAAAAGAAACGAGTGTCTAATTGTGAAGGGCCGATATTACCTGCAAGATAACCACCATTTCTCGGCAACCAAAGAGCTAAATTAGCTAATGGAATTGACTCAGCATATATATTGAATAAATTAGTTGCAGTTTGTCCATATTCTTCAACTTTAAACCGATAAATAATATTCAACCGCTGAATATCTATCCAATAATGATGACGAATATGACTTTGCAGCAGAGGTAATCGCTTATCAATACCAACAACAATCTCTTCATCACCAGCACAAATTAATAGCTGACGGGCTGCATGTAAGGCTGCATAAAATAAGGCTTGAATTTCTAAAGGATAACCATAAATACCGAGACGACGATGAATCATACAAGCGCCATCTGGAACTAACAGCGTTGGCGACATATCAAACCGGGTTGCCAAGCAGAGTTCCATAATTAAGGCAATTCCTTGCTGAAACTCTGGTTGTAAGGCAAAGCTTAAATCTTTTGTCGCTTTTACATAAGCGTGTAATATAATTATCCACCAGAGACAAGAATCTACTGGTGTAACTCTAGCGATCGCATGTTCACCAAAATCTGCTTCTAAATACTCTGCATTATTTTTTGCTACAACTTTAAAGCTTGCTGGTATCAAACCTTGAGTTGGTGTGTAAGCATCCAATAGTTGTTTTTTAGGCTGTAATTTTAATGTTTCTTCTAGAAAATTACGGACAATATCATATCTACCTTTAATCAGAAATAATAAGGCAGAGGAAGCAAAATCACGGATAAGACAATGGTCGTAATTCAATGCTGATTGTGATTTATCGTTAGCAGCTACAGTACCTACCGGACGACCTTGAAAGTAAATAATCGCATCTTCTAATAATTGCCATGCTTGCTTTTCAATATCATCTACTATCACTATTTCCTCTCTTTGCATTCCAAAAACTTCCAGTTGATCTAGAATTGGTCGTGAATAATACGTTTATTTAGTTATTTCTGCAAAAATTTTATTGTATCTGAGCATATTGCTACATTTTCCACCTAGCAATATGCAAGTAAGTATTTATTAGTAAAAGCAGTAATTTAGCTTTTACCTTTTCTTATATGATATCGTTTTGAGACTTTGGCTGTTAAAAAAATAGAAAATAAAAAGCCCTCTATTATTTATAAAGGGCTTGCCAAATATTGTTAATTCCGAACAATTATGGAAATGTACAAGCAGTATAATTCCATCTCACCCAATAATAACTATCAAGAGCTATAAGGGTCTACACTACTAATTTCAAATTCACATGCTCTCGAAACTAACTCTGGGGGTAATTTATCAAAACTGACTAATGGTAAATGAGAAGAGTCTTTGATTAATTCCTTAGCTAACAAGAAACCGGCAATAGTCCAGGTTTGATATTTTCTAGCTTGTTTACCAATTAGTCTGCCTTTCTTACCATCGTAATATTCAGGCCATTCGTCTTCACCAATCCGTGCTTCAGCAAGTTCAATTGCTTTTCTTGCTAAATTGGTTCTATTAGTTTTGATTGCTGCTGCTGCCAACATCCACATTAAAACAGGCCAGCTGCCAGCATTATGATAAGACCAAGGTATATTTTTGGGGTCACATCCGGTAACAATTCTGTACTCTTCATCTTCTAAAGCTGGGAAACAAATTTTCATCGGCATATCTCCCACTAAATCGTCCCATCTTTCCTCAATGAGAGTCATGATTGCTTGTGATTGTTCTTCTGTGGCTAAATCTGAAATAATTGCCATTAAATTACCCAAGGCAAAAAAGCGAGTATCTAACTGTGATGGCCCGACATTACCTGCCAGATAACCACCTTTCCTGGGTAGCCATTTATCTAATTCATAATAAGGAATAGAGTCTACATAAATGTTAAATAGATTAACTGCTGTTTTGCCATACTCTTCACTTTTAAAGCGATAAATGGCATTTAAGCGATTAATGTCTATCCAATAATGTTGTCGAATATGGGCGCATAACAGTGGTAATCGATTATCAATTGCGGCCACAACATCTTGATTACCTTTACAAATTAGTAGTTCACGGGCAGCCCGCATTGCTGTATAGAATAAAACTTGTATTTCCAAAGGATGACCATATATACCCATACGACGGTCAATCATACAAGCACCGTCTGGAACTAATAGAGTCGGGTACATATCAAAACGATTTGCCAAACAAATTTCCATAATCAACCGAATACCGTTTTGAAATTCTGGTTGATAGGCAATAGAAAAATCTTTTGTAGCTACGACATAAGCACGTAATAAAATAATCCACCAGAGACAAGAATCAACCGGTGTGACTCTGGCGATCGCGTGTTCCCCAAAATCTGCTTCTAAATATTCTTCGCCATTATCTAATACAACTTTGAAGCTTGCTGGTATTAAACCTCTCCCAGGTTTATACGCATCTAGTTGCCTTTCTTTTGGCTGTAACTTTAAAGTTTCTTCCAAAAAATTGCGAACAATATCTGTTCTACCTTTAGCCAGAAAAATTAATGCTGAAGAGACAAAATCTCGAATAAAACATTGGTCATAATTGAGAGCTTCTACAGAGTTGTCATAGGCAGCTACTGTGCCAATTGGTCTACCTCGATAGTAGATAATCGATTTTTCTAGCGCTTCCCACGCTGCTTTTTCTGTAATTTCATTTGTAACTAAATTCTCTATTTGCATTGCTTAAAAAACTCCATACAGGGTGTATTTTGGTAGTAAATGCACTTTATTTTTGTAATTTCTGCCATCCTCATCATAACAAAGAGAATTTATGGAACAGCAGAATGAGTTTATTCTAAAAGTCGGTTTTTACTATTTTAATAATTACATGGTTTCAACCAATTTCAAAGTTAATTATTTTGTTGGTTGAAATTAATTATTCTTTTGGTGAATTGCATTGCTCAATTTTTCACCTCCAGAAATAAAATTGTTTTTTAAAATAGTTATACAAGATATATTTTTAGATTAATTAATTTTCTGTTTTGATGTCTAGAACAATTTAAATCAATCCAAATATATCTCATAACCTATTTCAAGGCTATGTAAAGCTAAAATAGCTTTCAGTATAGTTACGTATAAGGATTTAGTATTGGAAACTACAACTTGAATTTTCCCCTATAAACTAATAATTTATAACCTTTCTTGAGAATATGCAATATAAATTGCTATAAACCTTGAGAAGTCAATACGCCAAAAGAAGTATAAACACCTGACTATAGTTAAATTTAAAAAATAAATAAACACATCAAATTAAGGAAAAATACTCAATCTTTCGCCAAATTCATATTATGAGTTCAGTATGGACTTAAAATATTACTACCACTTCAATCCCACCAATAAGTAACAATAACAGCATCGCGATCGCATTGAACATCCTCACCCCATAGCGCTCCTTCTAATCGAGTTCTCAGTCGGCGCTGAAGCCGAAAACCGTAGTTATCATTCGTCCCATCGGTGACTTCTACCGAATCAGCTTGCCACTTTTTGCCTAAGTCCAAAAGTTGAGACACTTTGGTATCTTGGTTTTCGCTGAGGATGTAAAGTGTGTCGGCAGGATAAGCTACAAAATGAATGATACTAGTTTCCGGCATGGGACGATAATTGGCCATTGCTAAGAGTGTATCGACTACGCCACCAAAGCTTAAACCGTTTTCATCTGGTGCAAAGATTGGTTTGGTAAACAGAAAGCTTGACCATAAATTTAAATGCTGTGAAAGGTCAGTAATCACTTGTTCACCATCAAACTGATTGAATCGACGCTGCCAAACCAAGGCAGCAAAGAGTTCTTGAGGGGAATAGGATTGAGCAATAGTTTGGATTTTGGTTAAGTCAAGCATTGCTATTACCTACTTGCTGGTTTTGTTCGCTTTTATCAAATTGTAAAATGTCAAAATCATATCTAGCTTATTAGTAGTTATTTATGCCTTACCCACCAGTTGAACAACAAATTACTTTTTTATATACCCGTGATTTAAACGCTTCAACACATTTCTATGAAGACAAACTTGGTTTAAAGTTGTGGCTTGACCAAGGAACTTGCCGAATTTACAGTGTTTGTGGCAATGCATACTTGGGATTATGTCAAGTAGAGCCAACATCGACTTCTGCACCTCAAAAGCAATCAAATGTCATTTTTACCTTAGTAACTCAGCAGGTAGATGAGTGGTATGAATGCCTGCAACAACAAGGGGTTGAATTTGAAAAACCACCAACATTCAATCCAAATTACAACATTTACCACTGCTTTTTGCGTGACCCGAATGGTTACTTAATTGAAATTCAACGTTTTGAAACTAACAATCATAACTAGTTAACGTGAGTTCGATGAACCTCTCCTCAAAGAGTCTTTGATGCGGAGAGCGGCTTTAATATTCTTGATAAAGAACAAAAAATTAAGGTTTTGAAGCCTCTCCCCTGATAGGAGAGAGGTTTGGAGAGGAGCCTTTTAAATCTATCGAATTCACGTCTAGTTAAATGCCAAGTTAAATATCGTTTTAGCTGCATAACAAAGTACTGAGGATAAACTTAGTATAAAAATTTACTTAAATAATTAACGACTGTTAATAATTGTTATTGTTGCTGCTGGAGATAAGCCAACACAAGCTGCTAATTCTGCCAATGCGATTTGCTCTTGCGCATTAGTGTTAAGCATTTCTGTGGCTGCTGCTACATAATCAGCATTGGCAAGGCTTTTTAAACTTTCGGGAGGTTTAGTTTGATGATTAAGTCCAGCAATGCGATCACTATTGGTCAAATTTTGCATTCGATAAGCTGCAATTTTGACAGCTTGACGCGCTTGGATATAAGCCAAGTAATGACGAATAACAGCTAATCGTTTTTGTTGCTTGGCTTCAGAGAAACGAGCTTGAAATATCGGTTTTTGTTGGAAAGCACTAATTAACTTAATTGGATCAAGAGAAATACTTAAGTAAAAACTACTTTCACTTTCTTCTGATGCAACAGGGGATTTGTAGTTTGTAGTAGTTAAAGAGGGAGATAACTCTATAGATACAACGTCTTGAAAAGCACGCCATCCTGTGGCTAATTTTGCATCTAGTACTTCAGATGAGTTTCGCTCAGCAATAGTGAATAATTGTTCAATAATTTTGATATCATTTTCTGTAATATTCGTTTGTAAAATTTCTAACTCACTAGCTTTGATTTGCTGATTTTCTGAAGCAATTGCAGGCAAAAAATAACCAAAAATAAAGATAGATAATAAATATGCAAAGTAGCAATTTAAAAAATAATTGAGCTTTGTGTTGAATAGTTTTTGAAGATAAAAGTTATACTGGCAACTCATGCAATAGATATTTAGTTAACTAGTCTAATAAAAGAGATTGAGCAGAATGCAGAAAAAACTTTTAGTTTTCTAAAATAAAATAATTGTAGAGAAGTAAAACCTCTCTACAAATAGCAATATCAAACTTATTAAACTATTAATTTTTACTAGATAACTTTTCCATTTGCTTTCTCAAGCTTAGGGGTCTCATATCAGTCCAAACTTCTTTAATATATTCCAAACATTCTGATTTCAGACCAGTTTTACCTGCATCTTTCCAACCAAGAGCATTTTTTCTGTCAGCAGGCCAAATAGAATATTGTTCCTCTTGATTGACTATAACTTTGTAAATTCCTCTATGTTCTGTAGCTTGTTCATTCATAATTGACTATTTCACTGACTTGCGACAAACAAAATAAGCTGTACCTGCTTCTTGAGTATCACCAAAATCATCAGATGCACTGTAAACACTGATTTCTGTAAATCCTACCTCTTCCAGAGCCTCTACAACTTCATTACCGTAGTATCCTTTAACTAACCAAGTATCATCTAAACGCTGCCACGTTTCCCCAATCAATTGAAATATAGTAATATAAATTTCTCCTATTCTTGTATCAGTGTTATAAATGCGTTTTAAAGCCCAAGCATAATTTTCTTGAACATCACCATCTATAGAATTGTTCCAAGCACCTTGGTACCTTTCATTCAGGCTCAAATCGAACATAAAGCATCCATTTGGTAGCAATGCTTCATAGACATTTTTAAAGACAGACTTTAATTCCTCAATCAATAAGACATGATTTAAACCATAATGAGTAGAAACAACACCATTAAAAGTAGCGGGTAATTCAAAAAAACGCGCATCCTCTAACATTAATTTACTATCAGGCGCATTTATTTTCGCATATTTCAGCATTTCTTCTGAACCATCTAGTCCAGTTAACTGATATCCTTTTTCCTGTAATTTCTGTACGAGTTGACCAGAGCCACAACATAAATCAAGAATATGCCCTCCTATTGGTATATTTTTGAGAAGCAATTTCTCTACAATTGGCATTAATAAATTACTAACTGGCACACCCCAAGATTCGTTATTGATGCGTGCGAAATTATTATATACAGAATAACGAGACGCTGAAATCATTATATTTTACTCCTATTTTAGTAGAGTCTAAAGTGACTAGATTTGATAAATAGTTAAATACAATATCTTTAAGGCAAGAAACAACCTGCTCTTAATTCTTGTACGCTATCTTGTAGAGCCACAAGAATCTGCTCAATATCTGCTGGTGTATGAGCAGTAGATAAAAAACCACCGTCACCTCGGAGCATAATCCCTCTAAAAAGTAAGTGATAATACAACAAATCGAAAACTATAGCAGCATCTTGATTTTTTTCAGCCTCACTATTCGTAACGGCAACAGTCCCAAAAATTGAGCCAAAACAAGTCATTTGAATTAGTAGTTTTTCTTGGGTAAAATAATTATTAAGCTTGGCAACAAAATCTGAAGTAAAACCGTTTAGTTTTTCTTGTAAACCAGCACCTTGACTTTTTAAATAACCAAGAACTGCTTTTGCAGCAGCTAATGCTAATGGATGTTTACAAAAAGTACCAGCAAAAAATGTTGTTTTTCCTTGGGGATAGGATGCGTCTCCATAATCCCAAACACCACCATCAATGGCATTCATATACTTAGCTTTACCAGCAATAACACCAATAGGCATACCACCACCAACAATTTTGCCGTAAGTGGCGATATCAGCCTGAACACCAAACCAAGCCTGTGCGCCTCCTGGATGAATGCGGAAACCAGTCACCATTTCATCAAAAATTAATGGTATATCTAAATCTTCAGTTAATTCTCTTAATTTTTGCAAGAATTCTTGGGGTTGGAGAGCAAGGTTTCTTGTTTGTACTGGTTCCACTACAACGGCAGCTAATTCTAGAGCATGAGTTTTAACTAATTCCAATGATTGATCATTACCATAATCTAATACCAAAACATCTTTCACAAAATTTAACGGTGTACCTGAAGATATTGGTAAAGATTGAAGATTACCATTTATCAGCTTACTTTTAGCTAATGTGCCATCAAAATGACCATGATAAGACCCAGCAAATAAAGCGATTTTACTGCGTTCTGTTGCCGTTCTTGCTAAACGAATTGCTGTCATTACAGCTTCTGTACCTGTATTGCTAAAAGCTACTCTTTCCATACCAGTAAATTCGCAAATTAATTGAGCAACTTCTCCTGCAAGTTCGGCTTGTGGCCCAATTTGTACGCCTTTTTCTAGTTGTGCAACTAAAACTTCTTTAATAAATGCTGGATTGTGACCAAACAAATTTACGCCAAATCCCATTGTTAAGTCTATATATTCATTGCCATCTATATCCAAAATTTTGGCACCGGACGAACTTTGAGCAACTATAGGATAAAAAATTTCTTTTAAAGGCAGATTGAAATCAACAAACTTTTTATTATCAGCCAGAAATGGACGATAATCTTGAGCTAATTTTTTTGATGTTTGTGTACGTTGATTGAAGCGTTCAATAAAACTGCTCAAATACTTTTGTTGTTGTAAAGCTATTGGATTAGTAATTTCTAAGCTGGGCATGGTTCTATTTATTTATAGGTAATTGTTCAAGATGATCTGTATCAACCTTTTTGGCTTAATTTTGGCTGGCTGAGGAACCCAGTACGAGTGAGGTAGGTAAAGTATGTTTGTAACAAATGATGGTTAACTGGTGCACAAGTAATACCAGATTCTGCTAACCCAGCTAGGGTATTTTGATGGTGAGAGTTGTATTTCATAGTATTTTGATTGCTGGATTTTTGAGAACTTTCAGTAAATATTCCAATTAATGGATATAAAGCATTATTGTTTTCTATCTCAGAGATTTGCAGCAATTTATCTCGCCAAGTTTCATAGGAAATTTGTTGTATGGGATAACCTAACTCACAAATTAATTTAGCCATCTCACCCCAAGAAATTGATTGAGGGTTCACTATATCAAAGACTTGACCAAAAGATGATTTTTGTTGAGATAAATAAACGATCGCTTGACTGGCATAATCTACAGGAGTTAAATTTACCATCACATCTTGCTTTGGCGCACTTCCTAATTGAATGCAGCCGCGAATCATTCTAAAAGTATGGTCTTCAGGATTACAAACACCTGTTTTACTATCGCCAGAAATCCGTCCTGGTCTATAAATGCTAATTGGGACTCCTCGTTCGCCAGCAATTTTAATGAGTTTCTCAGCCACCCACTTACTTTGAGTATATCCGTTATCACTCTTTACTTCTTTGTCAGGGTTATCTTGAATTTGTGCTACTCCAATTGTGGAGATAAAATGTACTGGCTTAACTTTAATTTGTGTAGCTAATCGTAATATTTCCTGAGTTCCTAATACATTTGCTGCTTTGAGAACCGAATACGGATAAGTGAAATTTACCCATGCTCCGTTGTGATAGATAACATCAATTTGACTAGCTATTGACTGAAATTTATCGTCACTCAGCCCCAACAATGGTTTAGCTAAATCTCCATTCACAGCAATAATTCTATGGCTGAAGTTCTCATCCCACAGTAAATAAGTTTTTAAGCTATTTATCAGTCTTTCTTGTCCAGATATATTGTTTTTAGCACGTACTAAACAATAAATATTTGCTGATGTTTGTTGCAATAGCTCGTAGAGTAGAAAAGTGCCAATAAACCCAGTAGCACCTGTTAATAATATATTTTGAGAATGACTTTGATATTCAACAGCTACGTTGGCTTGAATATTTGGATCTAAGACAGCTTCATCCAACAAATTTACATTTGCAGCGTGAGTAATAATACCAGCATTTTTCTTTTCAATAATGTGAGCTAAATCAGCAATAGTTGGTGCATCAAATAAATCACGTAAATGTAATTCTATCTGGAAAAATTTTCTAACTTTAGCTAATAGTTGCGTAATTAGTAGAGAATGCCCACCCAAATCGAAAAAGTTGTCGTTAATACCTACTTTTTCCAATCCTAAAAGTTGCAGCCAAATTTCAGCTAACTGTTTTTCTATAGGAGTGCGTGCTTCTACATAAACTTGATTGATTTGCGAACGGTTTTTTCCTAGTACTAGTAATTCTTGGATGTCTACTTTACCGTTTGGAGTTAAAGGTAATGCTTTGAGTGGCACAAAGGCTGATGGCACCATATAATCAGGTAATTTTTGCAGACAAAATCTGCGTAAATCATTGATAAATTTTATCTGCTGATTTTGGTTACAATTTGCTTCAGAGTTCAGAACTATATATGCTACTAAATGCTGATTTTCTTCAGCAATAACCACAGATGCTTGTACCTGAGAATGTTCTTTAAGTGTGGCTTCTATTTCACCTAATTCAATCCGAAAGCCACGAATTTTTATTTGATTGTCAACTCGCCCTAAAAATTCTAAATTGCCATCTGGTAAATAACGAACTAAGTCACCAGTTTTATATATCCGCTGGCTGAATTTTTCTGCTGATAATTGTAAGTTAATCCAGGGATTTTGAATAAACTTCTCCTGTGTTATTTCAGGCCGATGCAGATATCCTCTGGCTAAACAAGCACCCCCGATGTAAAGTTCTCCAGGTACACCCATAGGTACAGGTTGTAATTGTTCATCTAGTACGAACACCTGAGTATTGGGTAGAGGTTTTCCTAAAGGAACTGTTTTAGTTTGAGGATAAGGAAGTTTTACTGGGTAAGTAAGTACACCTACTGTAGTTTCTGTCGGGCCGTAATGGTTGAATATTTGACAGTTGGGAGCTTGTTCTTGAATGGTTTGAATCAAATCCCATGTGCTAACTTCACCTCCTAAAATCAAACAATGGCGGGGTAATATTGACTGGTTGGTAGAAGCAGTTAAAAGTGCAGTTAAATGAGAGGGAACAATTTTCAGACAATCGATAGGATATTGTTGAAAATAATCTGCGATCGCCTGTGCATCAGAAGCTCTTTCTTGAGACAATATATGCAAACATCCTCCCGTACACAAGGCAGCAAACACAACGGTATTACCTAAATCTGCGGCGAAAGTTGAAACAGTGGCAAAACTCGCTGCTGTTGGTAAATTGAGTCTGTCTAAAATGCCATAAAGGTAATTGATAAGTTGTTGATGTTCTATAGCTACAGCTTTGGGTTTACCAGTAGAACCAGAAGTGAAGATGGCATAAACTAAATTTTCTGGTTGTACAGAAATTTCTGGGTTGTCGAAATTTTCTGACGCTATGCTTTCCCAGCCACTATCTAAACAGATAACTTGCGCCGTCGTTTTGGGAAGTTTTTTCACTAACGACTGCTGTGTTAATAAAATGGATGTTTGAGCATCTTGCAGACGAAACTCTAAATTGTCTGCTGGTAATTTTGGATCTAATGGTAAGTAGGCAGCACCAGCTTTGAGAATACCTAAAATACCAACGATAATATCAACAGACCTCTCGACATACAACCCTACTAAAACATCAGCACCAACACCTAACTTTTTGAGGAAATGAGCAAGTTGATTTGCCTTTGCATTTAATTGGGCATAAGTCAAATGTTCACTCTCAAAAACTACAGCAGTATGATCAGGTATCTTTTCAGCTTGCTGTTCAAATAGCTGATGAATACATTGAGAAGTTGGATAATTCTTATGTGTATTATTAGATTCAATTAATAGCTGATGTCGTTCCCGGCTATTGATAATTTCTAATTCACCAACTCTAGTATTAACATTCTTAACCACACTAGAGACTATAGTTAAAAATCTTTCAGTTAAATCATGAATATTTTCAAGAGAAAATAAAGCTTGATTGTATTGTATTTGTAAAACAATTTCTGTGTTTTTCTGTAAACAATTCAGCTTTATTTTAACCGGAGTAAAATAAGAAAAATGATGAAATAAAGAAAATGATACATCACCAACTATAATATCCTCAGGTAACTCCTGGAATTCAAAACCTATGGGTAACCTTTGGTGATTGGCTTCACATTCTACATTGTCTGGCAAAATAAAATATTCTTGCCATTTGTTAATTTGGTGGATATTGTTATTAGTTTGAGTGAGAACTTCTAAAAATTTAAAGTCTTTCTGAAATACACACTGTACAGGTAAGGATTTAGCAGCTAATCCCATGAGGTTTAATAATTCTGTATATTTTCTATCATTCAATATAGTATGAATAACTATATTAGATTGCTGTGTTAGCCGCCAGATCAATGTTTGCCAACAAGTAAGTAAAAAATTAGAAATTGTTGTGTCATACTGAGTAGTAATATTGACGATTCCAGCAGTTAATTCTGAAGAAATTTTTTGATTATAAATTGTAGAAACAATATTACTACCTTCAGATAAATTAGTTTCCCAAGGTAAGATTAAGGGTTGCTGATTTGTCCAATCGTTTTGTTGCCAATACTCTTTTCCTAATTCTGCTTCTTCATCCTCTAATAATTGATTTTGCCATTCAGCAAATTGAATATATTGTATTGCTTCATCTAATAACTGTTTTTTTTCTAAGCATAAAGCATAGGTCTGGCTAATTTCTAAGAATAAATTATTCAGTGTCCAACCATCAGCACATAAGGATGGTAATGTTAGCACCAAAAGATATTGATTTTCAGACAAAACAATTAGATTTAAACTTAAAACATGATCATACTCAGGTTTATTAATAATTTGCGACTCTGTCAACAAATAATTTTCTATTTTTTTGTTTTTTTCATCACTGACATATTTACTAATATCACTGATCTTCCACACATAAATGTTATTGTATTGAATAACTTGCACAGGAATTTTTACACCAGGTAAACATGAAAATTTTGTGCGAAAAATTTCGTGGCGATTAACAACTTCATTTACAGCTTTGTGTAATACTTGAATATTAAGATTACCCGTAATTGAAATTCCAACTTGAGCCACATAATCAGCATTATTTTTTTGCTGTAACCAAAGATGTCTTTGCTGGGGAGATAGACGAAAACCTTCAATAGCTGAAATTGTCATATATTGATTCCTTAATTTTGTTGATGCTGCTAAATTTAATTTTTAACTCTAAGATAACTTCATAGCCTTAGGCTTAATTTGCATTAGCTTTTTGAGTTTACCTTGCTCACTTTTAACTTCGTTAATTAATTGCTGTTGTTTTTGGGTTTCTGTCAGCAATTCTAAATTGCTAATTCTGGCATCTGGGTTAGCTACAATACTGGCAATTATTGCCTCAAAACTTTCCAAAAAGTTAGAAATTTTTTCTGTTTCAAATAAATCTGTTTTGTAATACCAACTGCCTGTAATTCCTGATTCAGTTTCAGCCATGAATAAAGTTAAATCAAACTTAGCTGTTTTAGCTTCTACCGCTATTGGCGACAAAGTTAATCCCGGTAATTGCAAGTTCTGCGTCGGAACATTATCCATCACAAACAACACTTGAAACAATGGTGTATGGCTTAAATGACGTTCTGGTTGTAGTTCTTCGACTAGCTTATCAAACGGTAAATCTTGATGGGCATAAGCCTCTAAACTTACTTGTCGTACTCGTTGCAATAGTTCTCTAAAAGTGGGATAGCCTGATGTATCAGTACGTAATACTAGCAAGTTAACAAAAAAGCCAATTAAATCTTCAGTTTCACCTCGGTTACGATTAGCAACGTCCGTTCCAATTACAATGTCAGCTTGCCCTGTGTAGCGATATAACAATGTTTTTAAAGCAGCTACCATTGTCATAAACAGCGTGACATTTTCTTGATGGCTAAGCGTCTTCAGTGTTTGTGATAATTCTGTTGATAAATTGAAGCCTTGAACACTAGCTTGATTGCTTGGGGTGGCTGCTTTGTTTTGGGTATAGGGTAACTTAAGCACTGGTAAAGCAGCACCTAATTTTTGTTTCCAGTAGGCAAGGTGATTTTCTAATACTTGCCCTTGTAACCATTGTCGCTGCCAAATAGCAAAGTCTGCATATTGAATTGGTAGTTCTGGCAAAGCAAAAGGTTTACCCTCCGCCAAGGCTGGATATATGGCAGCTATCTCTCGAATAATAACAGCCATAGACCAAGCATCAGATATGATGTGATGCATTGTAAATATGACTATATATTCGGTTGAACTTAGTTTGAGAAGAATTACTCTTAATAAGGGTAATTGCTGCAAGTTAAAGGGTTTTTGAGTTTCTTGATTAATAATTTGTTGTACTTGCGTTTCTTGTTCTGGTTTTGAAAGTGCCTGCAAATCAATTTTAGGTAAAGATAATTCTAAATTTGCAGTAACTACCTGGATGGGTAAACCTTCTACTGCAATAAAGCTAGTTCGTAAAGCTTCATGACGTTTAATAATTTGGTTTAAGCTTGCTTCCAGTGCTGGAATATTGAGAGAACCAAGAATACGAACAGCACTAGTCATGTTATATGCAGCATTATTAGGTTGTAATTGTTCTATAAACCACAACCTTTGTTGAGCAAATGATAAAGGCAGATAATTTTCTCTATTAACAGGAATAATAGGAGGAGTTACAAGATTATCCTGTCCTTGTTTGATAGCTTCAACAGCTGTTGCTAAACCTGCTACTGTTGGAATTTCAAAGATTTTCTGGAGAGGTAATTCTATTTGAAAAACTTGGCGTAGTCGAGAAATTAATTGTGTCGCTAATAAAGAATGTCCTCCTAGTTCAAAGAAATTATCGTTCACTCCGATTTGTTCTATACCCAAAACTTTAGTCCAAGTATTAGCGATAATCTCTTCAACAGAATTACGGGGAGGAATATAATTTTGCTCTAAATTTCTATCTGACCAGTCTGGCGTAGGTAAAGCCCGACGGTCTATCTTGCCATTGGGAGTCAATGGAAATGCTTTTAGTAACATAAAAGCTGAAGGTATCATGTAATCTGGCAGCTTTTGTTGCAAAAATTTTCGTAGTTTTGGGGCTAATTCATTGGTAGTTAACTCATTGTGCTTAGGAACAACATAAGCAAGCAAGCGTTTTTCACCTAAATCATCTTCTTTGAGAGCAATTACACTTTCCTGTATCTCTTGATGTTTAGCTAGTAGCGTCTCAATTTCACCAACTTCTACCCGAAAACCACGAATTTTTACCTGATGATCAATACGCCCGAGGTATTCAATTTCTCCATTAGGTAAATAACGGGCTAAATCACCTGTTTTATAAAGTTTTGTACCTGGTTGGCTACTAAATAGGTGAGGAATAAATCTCTCTTTCGTTAAATCAGGACGGTTAAGATATCCTCTAGCAACACCAGCCCCACCAATGTACATTTCTCCAGGTATTCCTACAGGTAGAGGTCGTAAATTTTTATCTAATATGTAAATTTGGGTATTAGCAAATGGTCGTCCGATAGGAACTAGTTGCTCTTTTGGCAAATCTATATTTTTAGATTTAAAATAAGTACTATCAATAGTTGCTTCAGTTACTCCAAAAGAGTTGATCAGCCTTGTTGGAGAACCACATAATTGACAAATTCTTTCATACTCTCTGACGTACCAAATATCAGAGCCACAGACTAGCAAGCTCATAAATTCGAGCCGCTGTTGGCTATCTTCTAGATATTGCATTAAGTTTCGCAATACTACTGGCACAAATTCTGCAAAGTCTACTTTTTCTCGCAGCATGAGACTATAAAGTTTTGCGGGTTCTAGTAAAAAATCACGCGGACATAATACTAGTTTTTTACCTGAACAAAGAGCGCGAACTAAGTCTCCAGAAAAAACATCAAAAGAAAAACTTGCCATTTGTAAGTGACAGGTTGTGCTTGTTCGTAGTTGATAAGCTTCTTCCCAAGCAAAATAAGCATTTACTAGATTGCGATGCTCAATCATTACACCTTTAGCTTGACCTGTAGAACCAGAGGTGTAAATGACATAAGCTAAATTATCTGGTTTAACGTTGTGATTAAGATTGGTATTTATTTGTTGAGAAATTTCGTACCAGTTAGTATCTACACAGAGTATCTGTGCTGAATGATTTGTTAGTTGAGGTAGCAATTTTTTCTGCGTTAGCAGTACTTTAATTTGAGAGTCTGCCAACATATAAGCTAATCTTTGTGAGGGATAATTCGGGTCTAGTGGTACATAAGCACCACCTGCTTTAAGAATGCCAATAATCCCCACTATCATTTCTAAAGAACGTTCAACACAAATTCCTACTAATACTTCTGGTTTTACTCCCAGTTTTTGCAAGTAGTGTGCGAGTTGATTCGCTCTTTGATTGAGTTGTTTATAGGTTAAATATTCATTTCCAAATACTACAGCAATAGCATCAGGTGTTTTCTCTACCTGCGTTTCAAATAATTGATGAATGCACTGGTTTTGCGGATAATCAACTTGCGTATGATTCCACTCTATTAGTAGTTGATGTTTTTCGCTTGTGGTTAATAATTGCAAGTCTGATAGGTGCTGGTGAGGATTTGTGATAATTTCTGCTAACAATACTTGAAAATGCCCTAACATTCGGGTCATTCTATCAGCATCAAATATATCTGTGTTGTATTCTAAATCTCCAGATAATCCTAATTCTGTTTCTTCTAACGAGAGAGTTAAATCAAAGTTTGTAGTATTTTTTTCTGCTTTTAATGGTTCTAGAGTTAATTCTGGCAGAGGTAAAACTTCGGTTGAGGCATTTTGAAGAATGAACATTACCTGAAACAAAGGGCTGTGGCTTAAATTTCGCCCTGGTTGTAGTTCTTCTACTAATTTTTCAAAGGGCAAGTCTTGATGAGTATAAGCGCCTAAGGTGACTTCACGTACCTGCTGTAAAAGTTCTGTAAAAGTAGAGTTATCACTAAGATTTGTACGCAGGACTAAAGTATTGACAAAAAAGCCGATTAATCCTTCTATTTGTGAGCGATTGCGATTAGCAATAGGAGTACCTACGATAATATCTTCCTGATTGGTGTAGCGATATAGCAGCACTTTAAATGCTGCTAGGAGAGTCATAAATAAGGTAACACCTTCCTGCTGTGATAGGTCTTTGAGTTTCTCAGTTAAGGACTTGGATAATTGAAAACGCTGTGTTGCACCGTTATTAGATTGAATAGCGGGTCGAGGCCGATCGCTTGGTAACTCTAAAATAGGTAAATTACCACCCAACTGCTGTTTCCAGTAATTTAATTGAGTTTGCAGCACTTCGCCTTGCAACCATTGTCTCTGCCAAATAGCAAAGTCTGCATACTGAATTGCGAGTTCGGAAAGCGGAGAAGATTGACCCTGAGAAAAGGCTGTATACAGTGCTGTCAGTTCTTTAATGAATATCCCTGTAGACCAACCATCAGAAACTATATGATGCATGGTCAACAACACCACATGGTCTGTTTCTGCTAGTCGGAGTAAACTAGCTCGTATTAGCAGGTCTTGTACTAAGTTAAAGGGTTTTTGTGCTTCTAAAGCAGCCAGATTTAAAACTTCTTGCTGTTTATTCTCTTCCGGAAGTGTCTGCAAGTCTATAACTGGAAAAGTAAAGTTTTCACCTTTGCCAATTACTTGTATTGGTTCGCCATCTACTACAGTAAATGTGGTTCTTAAGATTTCGTGCCGTCTGATAATTTCATGAATACTTTGAGACAATGCAGGCACATTTAGTTTACCTCTCAGTTTGACGGCTACGGGTATGTTGTAAGCACTGCTATTTGGTTCTAGTTGACTAAAAAACCAAAGTCGCTGCTGGGCAAAAGATAAAGGTATATTTCCCTGGCGTGAAACAGTTTGAATCGTTTCTGAGGTAGATTTTAAAGCCTGATTCGCCTGGTTGATAAAAGCTAAAATTTCTGTTTTGCGTGCTGCTAATTCCGCTTTGATATCTGGTGTAAGGGCTTCTTTAGGTGCATTACAACGTAGGCGATCGCCCTCAGCCCATAATTTGATATCCTGGGTGCAAAGGTCAGACAAAAATTCCTCAATTGTTTTCATAGTTCTATTTCCTCTCTGTCTTCTGCCATTTGCATAGGCACAGTTTGCAACTGTTTTACCGCCAGAATTCCCTCTATTCGCTCAACCAGATTTATAACTGTGGGATTTTCAAATAAGCTACGCAAAGGTAAATCAATCTGTAAGACTTCACGTAATCGAGAAATCACTTGCGTAGCTAAAAGTGAATGTCCTCCCAACTCAAAGAAGTTGTCATAAATTCCGATTTTTTCTTGCCCTAAAACCTCAGCCCAGATATTAGCAATTATCTGTTCTGTTGGTGTACGTGGTGCGACAAAATTTATTGCCGTTTCAATTGTTATATCTGGTGCTGGTAAAGCTTTACGGTCTATTTTACCATTGGGATTTAAAGGTAATTTATCTAATATGACAAACACCGTTGGTAGCATATAACTAGGCAGTTTTGCTTGTAAAAATCTGCGAAGTTCAGGAGTATGAATATCTGTCTGTGATTTACGAACTATATAAGCTACCAAGCGTTGATCACCTAGTTTATCTTCACGGACTATCACCACAGAGTTCTGCACAGATGGATATTGACCCAACACAGATTCAATCTCGCCTAGTTCAATGCGAAAGCCTCGCAGTTTGATTTGATTGTCAATCCGACCAACTAATTCAATCTGTCCATTAGGAAGATAACGCCCTAAATCTCCTGTTTTGTAAAGAATATCTCCTGGTTTTTGACTAAATAAATTAGGAATAAATTTTTCAGCAGTTAAATCTGGTCTATGTAAATAACCCCTGGCTACACCTGCCCCACCAATGTAAATTTCGCCATTAACTCCCACAGGTACAGGCTGGAAATAGCTATCGAGGATGTAAATTTGTGTGTTGGTAAAGGGGGAACCAATCGGTACTAATTGCTCAACAGATAAGTCTGTTGTGTGTGTTTCAAAATAGGTACTGTCAATAGTCGTTTCTGTTAACCCAAAGGAATTAATTAAGCGGGTTGACATACCACAAAATTGACGAAATTTTGCATATTCCAGCCCATACCAACTGTCAGAACCACAAATTATTAATCGCATGAAATCTAAACGCTTTTGGTTCTGCTCTAAGTACAGAATTAAATTTCTTAATACTGCTGGTACAAATTCTGCACAATCAATTTCTTCTCGCAGCATTAATTGATAAAGCTTTGCTGGTTCTAGTAATAAATCACGAGGACAAAGTACAAGTTTTCCACCTGAACAAAGGGCGCGAACTAAATCTCCAGTGAACACATCAAAAGAGAAACTAGCCATTTGTAAATGAGAACTAGCAGCAGTTCGCAATTGATAAACTTCTTCCCAGGCTAGATAAGCATTTGTTAGGCTGCGATGTTGAATCATCACACCTTTAGATTGCCCTGTAGAACCAGATGTATAGATTACATAAGCAAGATTTTCTGGGTTGACTTCGGTAGTAAGATTTTCTCTCGATTCTTGAGCTATCAGATTATCTAAACAGATAATTTGGCTTGAGTTTGCTGGTAAATCGGCTACAAGTTTTTGTTGTGTCAATACTACATAAACTTGAGCATCGGTTAACATGAAGGTGATACGCTCTTGGGGATAAGCTGGATCAAGTGGTACATAAGCACCACCAGCTTTGAGAACAGCCAAGAGTCCAACTACCATTTCTAAAGAACATTCTACATATAGCCCTACTAATACTTCTGGTTTAACTCCCAGTTTTTGTAAATAATGTGCTAGTTGGTTAGCTTTTTGGTTTAATTCCTGATAAGTTAATTGTTCATTTCCCCATACTATCGCTACAGAATTAGGTGTTTTCTCCACCTGCGCTTCAAACAATTGGTGAATACACAAACCTTGTTGTAGATGCTCTCCTAATGTCTGATTCTGCCCCCATTCTAGTAATTGGTGTTGCTCATGAGATGTTAATAAAGGTAGATTGTTTAAACGTTGTTCAGCATTTGTAATAATACCTTCTAACAAAGTTTTAAAATGTCCAACTAACCGATTCATTCTTTCTGTATCGAATAGGTCAGTGTTATACTCTAAATCTCCTCTTAAACCTGCCTCTGATTCTTCCATTGTCAGGCACAAATCAAAGCTTGCAGTTTCGCTATTTACATTCAAAACTGACAAATTTAAATCTGGTAGTTCTAAGGTAGTTCTAGGAGCATTTTGCAGCACAAACATAACCTGGAACAAAGGATTATGGCTCAAATTGCGTTCCGGTTGGAGTTCTTCTACTAATTTGTCAAATGGCAAATCTTGATGAGCATACGCCCCTAGCGCTACTTCTCGCACTTGTTTGAGCAAATCACGAAAAGTCGGATTACCAGATAGATTACTACGGAATACTAAGGTATTAACGAAGAAGCCAATCAAATTTTCAATTTCTGCTCTATTACGGTTAGCAATAGGTGAACCAACTAAAATATCAGTCTGATTTGTGTAGCGATATAATAAAGTTTTAAATGCTGCCAATAGCGTCATAAATAAAGTGACACCTTCTTGCTTTGACAGATTTTTTAATTCTTCACTTAAGCTTTTTGGCAATATAAATGATAGAGTTTTCCCTGGGTAAGTCTGAACTGTAGGACGAGAACGGTCAGTAGGTAGTTGTAATATTGGCAGTTCACCAGAGAGTTGCTGCTGCCAATAAGCAAGTTGATTTTTTAATACTTTTCCTTCTAAGCGTTGTCTTTGCCAAAGGGAAAAGTCTGCATATTGTATAGGTAATTGTGGCAAAGGAGAAGGTCTACCACTACATAAATCTGTATACAGTGCAGCTACTTCTCTGATTAATATATCTGTTGACCAAGCATCAGAAACAATATGATGTAGTGTCAATAAAATTACATAATCTTCTGCATCTAATTGCAGCAGTTTAGCCCGTAATAATGGTGCTTTAGTGAGGTCAAATCCTGTTTGTGCTTCTGCTTTGGCTAGATAATATAATTCTGCTTCTCGCTGTTGTTGGGGGATATTTTGTAAATCTACTATTGGTAATTCTAAGTTTATAGAGTCAGAAATTACCTGAATTGGTTGTTTATCATATATGGCAAAACTTGTCCGCAAAATTTCATGTCGTTTAACAATTTCGTTGAGGCTGGCGGAAAGTGCATTGATATTGAGTTTCCCTTGCAAACGTACTGCTCTAGGCAGATTATATGATGGGCTACCTGGTTCAAATTGGTCAAAAAACCATAATCTTTGTTGCGCAAAAGATAGGGGTAAAGTTTGCTTTCTAGAGGCAGAAGTAATGGTTGCAATTTCCTGTTGTTCACCCCGCATTGCAATTTCAATCTGCGCCGCTAGTGCTGCTAAATTGGCAGATTCAAACAGTTGTGGTAAAGGAATTTCTACACCAAAGGTAGTGCGAATGCGAGAAATTACCTGAGTCGCTAATAGGGAGTGTCCACCCAAGTCAAAGAAATTATCATCAATGCTTACCTGTGATACACCCAACAATTGCACCCAAATACTTGCTAATACTTCTTCTGTTGGAGTACGAGGTGCAATAAAGGTTGTATCTCGGCTAACTACATCTTCTGGTGCAGGTAGGGCGTTACGATCTAATTTCCCGTTAGTAGTGAGAGGTAAGGCTTTGAGAATAACAAAGGATGTGGGTATCATGTACTCTGGCAACTTTGCTTTCAGGAAGTTGCAGAAGTCATGATCTGATACTGAATGAGATGTAGGGACTATGTAAGCGACAAGACGCTTTTCTTTTGATATATCTTCCCTGACGATAACTACACTTTCCTTGACTGCTGGGTGTTGATTCAAGGCTGTGGAGATTTCACCTAATTCAATGCGGTAGCCTCTAATTTTTACTTGATCGTCGAAACGACCGAGAAATTCTAGATTACCATCAGACAAATAGCGGACGCGATCGCCTGTTTTGTACAATCGTTGTTCACCATCACTGAAGGGATTAGTAATAAACCTTGTCGCCGTTAACTCAGGTTGATTGAAATATCCCCGCGCTAAAGATTCACCGCCAATATACAGTTCTCCTGTTACCCCTAAAGGAACTGGTTGCAGATTTGCATCTAATACATAAACCTGGGTATTAGCTATTGGTTTACCGATGGGAACTGTTGCGGTTTCCTGAATTTTCTCTCTTACAGAGTAAGTCAGTAAGCCAACGGTTGTTTCTGTGGGGCCATAGTGATTGAGAATTCGACAATTAGGCGCATTCTTTTCTATTGTTTCAATTAGATTCCAATCGGCTGCTTCACCACCGAGAATTAATAACTGACGGGGTAAAATCTCCCAACACTCGGAACTTAACAAAGCAGCTAAATGAGAGGGAACTATTTTCAAGCAGTCGATAGAATGACGACGGAAATAATCAGCTAATGCAGTCGGATCAGATGCGCGTTCCCAAGATACAATATGCAGACATCCACCACTAGACAAACAGGGGAAAATAACGGTATTACCTAAATCTGCGGCGAAGGTGGAAACACTTGCATAATTTGCATTCACAGGAAGTTGTAGTTTTGGCAAAATTCCATATAGGTAATTCAGCAGTTGTTGATGCTCAATTGCAACACCTTTAGGTTTACCAGTAGAACCAGAAGTATAGATTACATAAACTAAATTTTCCGGCTTAGTGTTGTTAATTAGATTGTCTGTACTTTCCTGAGAGATTCTTTCCCAATCAGAATCTAGATTTACTTGTGTAATGTTCAAAAACTGTTCCCTGTTCTCTGTTCCCTGTTCCCTTGTATTTAAAAACTGTTCCCTGTTTCCTGTTCCCTGTTCCCCAATTAATACCGATACTTGCGCATCTTGTAAGCGAAACTGTAACGCCTCTTGAGGTAAGTTGGCATCGAGCGGGAGGTAAGCTCCGCCAGCTTTAATCACAGCTAATAAGGATATGATAAATTTGGGATTTCGCTCTACACAAATTCCTACTACTACTTCTGGTTTAACCCCCAAATTTTGTAAGTAGTGAGCTAATTGATTAGCTTTAAAGTTTAATTTTTGATATGTTATTGCTTCATCATTAAACACCACAGCAACAGCATGAGGTGTTTTTTCTACCTGTTCTTCAAATAACTGATGAATCAATTTCTCTCGCTGGTAATCAGCTTTTGTTTGGTTAAACTCAACTAACAATTGTTGCTGTTCACTGGCGCTGAGTATTCCTAGTTGACTGATAGGTATTTCTGGATTATCGATAATATTTATCAATAAAATTTCAAAATTTTTTGCTAGTTGTTGAATTGTTTTGTCAGAAAAATAATTAATATCATAGTGAAGGTTGGCTATTAAATCCTTGCTTCTTTGTAAACAAGTGAGTTTGATTTTAAAGGGTTCAATAAAGCTGTGAATTTCTTGTAAAGTGAATGTTACTTTTGGATTGTCAAAATTTTCAGAAATATTTGCAAATTCAAAACCAATAGGGAAAGCTATCAAGTTATCTTGCTTTAGAGATTCAAGAACAAAATAATCTTGCCATTCAGCAGCATTTTCTAATGTTTGTGTTACTGATGAAAGGACTTCTTTAAAGTTTAAATTAGGAGTGAACTTAGTTTTGATTGGTAGCCAAGTTGCTAATAATCCTAATGTATCATGAAGCTCTTCATAGTCGCGGCGATCGCTTGCTGTACCAATGACTATTTCTGACTCTCCTGTGAGCCGCCAAATTAGGATTTGCCAACAGGCTAATAAAAAGATATTTGTTGTTTTATTATACTTTTGCGCAAAATAATTAATTTTTCTAAATAATTCTTGGCTAATAATCAACTGATAGCTATCAGTTATAAATTGCTCACCCTTTGTTTGAAGTTCATTAGGTAACTTTAATGCTGATAGTGAGCTAATTTTTTGCTGTTCCCAATATTCTCTAGCTTTTTCTGCATCTTCATCTTCTAGTAATTGATTCTGCCATTCAGAAAATTGTAAATACTGCACATACTCTACACTAAATACCTGACCTAGACAGCATTGAGTGTAGGCTTGATGAATTTGATTACCTAAATTTTTGATTGTTTGAGTATCAGCATACAATGCTGGTAGAGAAATAATTAAAATATGCTGATTTTTGGATAGTTTGATTAAATATAACCTCAGTGGTGAGGCTTGAGAAAGATTTTGCAATGCGAGTTTTGCTTCCCAAAATAATTCTTGAATTTTGCTAGTGATATCTTCTTTTGAGGCATTGCTTAAATCTAAATATTCCCAGTTATATGAAATTTGATCAGCAACAACCATCACTGGATTTTTAACTCCAGGTGGGCGATAAAAATTGGTTCTGAGAATGTCATGACTATTGATAATTTGCTCAATAGCTTTTTGCAGCATCTCTGGTTGGAGATTACCTTCAATCAAAATACTAGCTTGTGAATAGAAAGCTGAACTATTTTGTTGTAAATTCCACAGCCTTTTTTGTTGAGGTGCGAGCCGAAAGCCGCTAATAGTTTCTGTTTGCATATTGAGGGAGGATTTTTTTAACGCAGAGGGGCGCAAAGTCAACGCGGAGTGAACGCAGAGTTTGAGATTTTAGGGAGTCTTGATATCTTTACCGTTAGTCATTTCTCCCATTGCGACAACGATTTTCCGCTGTCCGACAAAGGGGTTTCTGCCGTGAGCAGCCAGCATATTATCTAGCATGATAATGTCGCCTTTTTGCCAAGGGAAACTAATGTGCGATCGCTGATATACTGTATTAATTTCAGCAATTTCGTTTTCTGTAATTGGTGTACTGTCACCAAAGTAAACGTTACGAGGTAATTTTGACTCTCCAAATATAGATAGCAGTGATTCTCTAACGTCTGTATCTAAGTAAGAGATATGGTGTAATTGAATTTGGTTGAAAAATACAGGTTCGCCAGTTTTGGGATGTATTGCTAAAGCTGGGCGAATTTGCCGAGTTACTAAGCCATTATCATCATACCATTCAAACTCCATTCCTGCTTGATGACAGTAATTTTCTACTTCTTTTTTATCTGTAGTTTGGAAGAAGTTTTGCCAGCTTACATCTAAACCTTCAGCAAAATTTCTCACATACATTAACTGTTTGGTAGCTAATTTTTCTCGCAATTGGGAACTGAGTAATTGATAAGCTTTACGACAGTCAACAATTGGTGTTTCTCCACCTTCAGCGGCTGGTTGAACGCAGTAAAACCAAATCTTTAAGGGGAAACAATGTAAATGGGAACTTTCGTTATGGAAAAGTATCGCTTTATCTGCTGGGTAAGGAGTAGAACCATAAACTTTGCCCCCTTCACCTGTGCGGGGTAAATCGCCATATTCAGCAAATAGGTGGTGACAAATTGTTTGAGCAAAATTTTCAAACTCTGAAACTGATTTTACATTAAAATCTCTAAATAAAATTGCTCCATGTTTGAATAATTCTGTGTCTAGATATTCTCGATTATTTTCAGCCCAATAGATTAAATCCAATTCTATGCTATTAGGCTGAATTACAAGCGGAAATTTTGGCTCCTGTTGCAGATAATCTGCTTTAATTAATTTTTCGACTGACAAACTCACTGCTTTAGGAGCAATGCTCATAAATTTTTGTCTTTTTGTAGCTTTACGTTCTTGTTGTTGCATAGTTTTTTGTGATTTCTCTGCTTCTGTGAGCATTTCTAATGTATTGATACGACTTTGAGGTTGAGCCACAATGCTGTTAATTAATGTTTGCCAGTGATTTGTCAAGCAAGTGATAGTTTCTGGGGTAAATAAATCGGCGTTATATTGCCATTTACCTGCTATACTTTGCTCGGTCTCTGTGAGGAATAGGGCTAAATCGAATCTGGTTGTTTTGCTTTCTACTTCTAGTAATTTTAAAGAGATTTCTGGTAATTCTAAGGCGGAGTTTGGTGTATTTTGCAGGACAAATAATACCTGAAATAATGGAACTGTGTTGCTTAAATGGCGTTCTGGTTGTAATTCTCTAACTAACTCGTCAAAGGGTAAATCTTGATGAGCGTAAGCTGCTAATGTTTGAGTGCGAACACGTTGTAATAATTCTTGAAAAGTGGGATTATCACTTAAATCTGTGCGTAAAACTAATAAGTTAACAAAGAACCCTATTAATTGTTCAATTTCTGCTTGATTACGGTTAGCAACATCTGTACCAACAACAATATCATCTTGATTGCTATAACGTTGCAGTAAGATTTTAAAACTTGCCAGCAGCGTCATAAATAAGGTTACACCTGCTTGTTGAGAAATTCCTTTCACTCCCTGCAAAACTGATGCAGGTATAACAAAACTATGACTAGCACCCTGCTTAGTTTTCACCTCAGCACGAGGACGAGTTGTAGGAAGTTGTAAAACAGGTAAGTTTGCTAATTGCTGCTTCCAGTATTTGATTAAAGTTTCTCGTCTTTCACCTTGTAAGTGTTGACGTTGCCAAACTGCAAAATCTGCATACTGGATGGGTAATTCTGGTAAAGGAGAAGGTTCCCCAGCAGCAAAGGCAGTATATAGTGCTGCTATCTCTCTAATTAATACACCCTGTGACCAACCATCAAAAACGATATGGTGGATAGTGAATAGTAAAATGTGTTCATGTTCGCCTAGTTGTAAAAGTGTGCATCTGAGCAATGGTGCTTGGGTAAAATCAAAAGAAAGTTGGAATTCCTTAAAAATCAAATTCTCAATTTCTGCTTTTTGTTCAGTGTTCGACAATTCTTGCAAGTCAACTACAGGTATTCTTAGCTGCACATCGGGAATAATTACCTGTAATGGTTGTCCATTTACAACAGTAAAGGTAGTCCGTAAAACTTCATGACGGCGGATAATATCGTTGATGCTTTGTTCTAATGCTTTGATATTCAATTCGCCCAGAAGACGAACTGCTGCGGGCATATTATAAATATCACTACCAGGATTTAGTTGTTCTAGTAACCATAATCTAGTTTGAGCGAAAGATAAAGGTAAATTTTTATCACGAGGAACAGGTTTAATTGTAGCAGCACCCTGATGACTATTTTGTTGAATATTTTTAGCTAGTTCTGCAATAGTGGGAAATTCAAATAAACGCTGAAGTGATATATCCAAATCTAAAGTTTTACGAATACGAGAAATAACTTGAGTTGCTAATAAAGAATGTCCACCGAGTTCAAAGAAATTGTCATGAATACTAACTTGGGAAATGCCTAAAACTTGAGTCCAAATTTCGGCTAAGGCTTCTTCAAGTGGATAACGAGGTGCAACAAAACTATTAGCTAATTCCCCATTAGTATTTTCGGGTGCGGGTAAAGCACGGTGATTCACTTTACCGTTAGGGGTTAAAGGTAAAGAATTTAAGATGACAAAAGCACTAGGTATCATGTACTGGGGTAGCTTTTGCCTTAAATATTGGCGCAGTTCATCAATAACGGCATTTTCAGCAACTAAATAAGCAACTAAACGCTGATTTCCTGGTACATCTTCCCGCGCCATCACTACACACTGACTTACTGCGGGATGCTGTTCTAGCAATGCTTCAATTTCGCCTAATTCAATGCGAAATCCTCGAAGCTTAACTTGATAGTCAATGCGTCCTAAGTATTCAATGTCACCATTAGCTAAATATCGAGCTAAGTCACCTGTTTTGTAGATGAATGTTTCTGGAATAAATGGGTTAGGAATAAATTTTTCTTGAGTTAATTCTGGCTGGTTAAAATAACCTCGTGCTAACCCCGCGCCACCAATATAAAGTTCTCCAGGAACACCTACGGGAACAAGTTGCAAAGACTTATCTAAAATATAAATTTGAGTATTAGCTATAGGACGACCAATAGGAACTATAGCTTCACGCTCATCTACTAAATGAATCGTAGACCAAATAGTCGTTTCTGTAGGGCCATATAAATTCCAAATACTAGCCGCTCTTTGACGTAACTGTAAAGCTAAATTGTAGGGTAAGGCTTCACCGCCACAAAGAACTTTGAGTTGAGAATTTCCTTCCCAGCCTGCATCTAATAACATTCGCCAAGTTGCAGGTGTAGCTTGCATAATGGTTACAGCCGAATTATTCAGTTTTTGTAATAACTGAATACCATCTGTTGCAACTTCCCGACTGACTAAAATTAATTTAGCCCCTGTTGTTAAGGGAAGGAAGATTTCTAAAACCGCAATATCAAAAGATAGGGTAGTTACTGATAGTAAGCTGTCTATATTTGTTAACTGCAACTTCTGCTGCATCGCAGTCAAGAAATTTACTACACTGTGATGGGTAATTTGTACACCTTTAGGTTTACCTGTAGAACCAGAAGTATAAATTGTATAACTTAAATTACTCGAATTAACATTGCTGTTAACCAAGTTTTGTTGATGTGTGGCGATGCTTTCCCAGTCACTATCTAAACAAATAGCTTGGGCGTAGTGAGATAGAAGAATTTTTAATAAATGTTGTTGAGTTAATAAAATTGAGATTTGTGAGTCTTCCAACATATACGCCAAGCGTTCTTGAGGATATGTAGGATCTAGTGGTATGTATGCACCACCTGCTTTGAGAATTGCTAACAGAGCAATTATCATTTCTAAGCTTCGCTCTACACAAATCCCTACTAATACCTCTGGTTTTACTCCCAGTTTTTGCAAGTGATGAGCAAGTTGATTTGCTTTGGCGTTTAGTTCCCGGTATGTTAATTGCTGATTTTCAAATACCACAGCAACAGCATCAGGGGTTTTCTCAACTTGGGCTTCAAATAGCTGATGAACACATTTGTCTTGGGGATAGTCAACTTGTGTATTATTCCATTCTTCTAATAATTGATAACGCTCACTATCTGTGAGTAAGGGCAATTCACCAATACGCTGTTGTGGATTTGCCACCATACCTAATAGTAGAGTTTGCAAATGTCCCAACATACGAGCGATTTTATCATCGCTAAAGCGAGTGCGATCGCTAAAAATTTCCAGTGTTAATTCAGAATCTACTTCGACTGAAATATTAAGTGGATAGTGAGGATGAATAGAACTATGAATATTAGATATTTGAAGATTATCTATCGACTTTTGTAAGGCAGAATTTATCGGGTAATTTTGAAAATTAAATATACTTTCAAATAAAGGTTGTCCAGATGTAATTTCACTCCATTTTTGAATCTCTATTAATGGAGTATATTCGTATTTCCGTACTTCATTTTGCTGTAATTGTAATTGCTTGAGCCAAGGTAGGAAAAATTCTTGAGGATTTAAATTGATTCTGACTGGCAAAGTGTTGATAAACACTCCCATCATTGATTCTACGCCCGCTAACGTGGTGGGGCGACCAGAAACAACCCCTCCAAAGACAATATCATTCTCACCACTGTAACGACTGAGAAGAATTGCCCATGCTCCCTGCAATATGGTATTTAGTGTTAGTTGTTGTTGCCGAGCAAAAGACTGCAACGTAGCTGTTTTTGCATTTGATAAGCGCAATATGTGTGTAGTGTAATTTTTGTTTTCACTAATTTGGTTACCAAAACTCTGGTCTACACCCAAAGAGGTGACTGTGGTAAAACCTTTGAGATATTTTCTCCAAAAAGCCTCTGATTTTGCTAAATCTTGCTTTTGTAGCCAAGCTATATAGTCTCGATAAGGACGAGGTTTTTGTAATTGTATATCTTTATCTTGTTTTAAAGCTTGATAGTAAGCAAATAATTCTTGAAGTAGTAAGGAAGAAGACCAACCATCCAATAGTAAATGATGATGAGTCCAAATAAATTTGTAGTGATTTTCCGCTAACTGGAGTAGCATTAAGCGCATCAATGGTGCTTGATTAATTTCAAAACCTCGTTCTTTTTGTGTTGCTAAACAAGTCTCGATTCGCTCTTGCTGTGCAGTAAATTCTAAGGTAGATAAATCTTGTTGCTGCCAAGGTAATTGCACTTGTTTATACACTACTTGGACAGGCTCTTTAATTCCTTCCCAAATAAAAGAGGTTCGCAAGATTGCATGTTTGTCAACTAATTGCTGCCATGCTTGTTGAAATAAAGCAATATTTAAATTTCCCTGAATATCACAACTTAATTGCTCAACATATACTCCTGATTTTGGGGCATAAAGTGTATGGAACAGTATGCCCTGCTGCATTGGTGATAGTGGATAGAACTCCTCAATATTCTTCATGATTTTACAATTTTTACCTTTTATTGATGCGTGTCAGAGAGTTGCCGAATTTATTTTTATAGCTTTGTTGGATCATCAATGGCGGGAAATTCTAATTCCAACTCCGCTAATGATTTTATACCTATTTCTTGTAATAATTCAGGTCTTAAAGTGTTATTTTCTACTACATTACCTGGTGCAGTGTTATCTCCTTTGTAAATAAAAATTTGATTGCGGTAAAAATGTATCCCGACAATATGCTTGTCAAAATAATTAGGAGTGTATCCTGGATGAATAAATTCTTGGTGGCTCAAGCAATCAACTAGCCTTTTAAAAAAATTTATCATAGTTTTTTGGTCATATAAATCCAGACTCCCACCATATTCAGCCCAATGATGAGCAACATCATCGCTGCAAAACTTTGACCAATTTTCGTAACTTGGTATATAAGATGTATGGGTATCTTCGACTACATATATACCGCCATTATTCAATTCTGGAAACAAAATTTTAAATGTTTTAATTACATGGTCATTTCGATGACTACCATCATCAATAATAATGTCAAATTTTCCAACTTCAGCTACAATTTTTTTGAGGAATGCTTCATCATCTTGGCTACCTTGGAAAATTTTAATGCGGTCTTCTTCCAAAGCGCATTTGTCTACAATATCCATCCCATAAATCATACTTTTAGGAAAATATTGCTTCCACATTCTCAAGGAATCGCCACCAGAATAAGGGTCTTCGTAACCTCCTACACCAATTTCTAAAATATTCAATTTTTTATTTTTCAGTGGTGCAAAATGCTCTTGGTAATGCTGACCAAATAAATGAGTGTTCCATTTACTGCCATAAAGAGGTAGTAACTTTTTTAAATCATTCCGGTAGAGGAATGACATAAATTGATGGTGCAATTTTTGGAGAAAAGGAGTTGGATTTTTTGCTACTAACATACTATGGTTTTTACGTTCATAATTATTTAACTTGTCACTTGATTAATAGCTGCCAAAATATTGTCAATATCGTCTTGACTCCATTGGCTAGATTCAAATTCAGCAAAGTCTGAAGGTGTGTAGTTTGGTAGTGTAGAAGACTGACTACTAGTGAGTAGAGAAAGTAAAGCTGTTTTAAAATCTTGAGCTAAATTCTCGATTGTCTGCCTTCGATGGACATTTTGGCTGTAAATCCAATCGATTTTGAGTTGGTTTTGCACTATTAAGGCATTAATTTCTATGAGATGGCTGCGTTGCGCACGTGAACTACGGGATAAACCACTAGATTTTGGCGATAACTTGAATAAAGAAGATTCAGGTACAGTTTGCTCATAGTTACCAAGGTAAAGGAAAAGTACTTCTGCTTGTTGTAGCGATCGCAATTTTTCGGTAATAATTTCATCACCACTTAAGTACCGCAAAACACCATACCCCAAACCTTGATTCGGGAAACTACGGATTTGCTCTTTCACTTGCTTTAAAATTTCCCCAGTTTGTTCAGCTTCTCCAATGTCCAATAGCATGGGGGCAATATTAGTAAACCAGCCTACTGTCCGGGATAAATCAATATCATCGAAGATTACATCTCTACCATTGCCTTCTAAATCTACCAGAAGCGATCGCTCTCCCGTCCATTTACTAAATGCTTGCGCTAAAGCAGCAATTAATACATCATCTGTTTGAACTCGATAAGTTGTAGCAATTTCTTCCTGTAATGCTTGCGTTTCCGACACACTCAAGGTTACAGAAATAGTTTCAGCAGACTCTACAGTGTTAGCACCATCCACATAATCAACAGGTAAAGGTAATACCCAGTCACGTTCAGCAGCTAACCAATAAACTTGTTCTCTTTGTAATTCAATCGACTGGGCGTACTCAGTTAATCGCAAAGCCCACTGTTTGAATGAAGTTGTCTTCGGTTGTAGCTTAATTGTTTTTCCTTGATTTATTTGTTGGTATGCAGTTTCTAAATCTTCCAACAAAATTCCCCAAGAACCAACATCAATGGCTAAATGGTGAATTGCTAACAGTATGCGGCTTGGTTGATGTGTTCCAAAATTAAACAAGACAACCCGCACAATTGGGCCAGAAGTAAGATTTAAACTTGCTTGAATTTCTGTACTTAATATTTCAAATTTCTGTTCTTGCTGCTGTGGTGATAGTTTTGATAAATCTATTTCTTCAAATGGTACAACTTCATCAGGACTAGCATTTACCTGCTGCCAACCAGATGCTTCTTCTGTAAAACGCAGACGCAAAGCATCATGATGAATCAGTAAATGTTGAACCGCCTGTTGGAACAGTAGCGTGTTCAGAGATTGTTGCACCTCTAGCACGACTGTTTGATTCCAATGGTGTGCGTCAACTAAATTCTGTTCAAAAAACCAGTGCTGAATTGGAGTTAAAGGTAATTCTCCTTCAACTAATCCCTGTTCGCTCAAAACAGTTTGAGTTCTGCTTGCTATTTCTGCTAATTGTGCAATAGTTGGGTATTCAAATAAATGCTGATTAGTAAACCTCAGTCCGTCTTTGTTGGCTCTAGCAGTAATCTGAATACTGAGAAGTGAATCACCACCTAATTCTAAAAAATTATCTTCAATACCTATCGGTTCAATTCCTAGAATTTCTTGCCATATATTAGCAATATTTTGCTCAATTTCATTTCTGGGAGCAACATAAATATTCTGCAAAAATGGTCTGGAGTGTAATGTTAGTGAATTAGGTTGATTAATGATTTTTGAAGGCTTAATCCACTGTTCAATCCTAGCTTGTAAATCAGTTGTTGAGACAACTACCTGATTGACTTTAGTTAAAGACAAGACTCGGTAAAATACCTCAACACCTTCATGATTACTCATGAAAAACTCAGTTGAGATTTCTGGTTTATTTGCCAATTCTGTAACTAATTGACTAGTTAACCAGTTATCCCAATTCACACTCATCCAAGGTGTAGAGTTTGTCTGGTTATGTTTATAAACAAAGGCATCGGTGAAGTGATGGGCGGCTGGATAAGCTGCCATTCCTAATGCACCTAAAACAGATGATAACGAAGATATTAATACACAGAAATCAAGCTCTATTCCTTGCAATGCTGCTTCTAAAATATACAGTCCATGACCATTGGCTCTCAGTTGTTGTTCGCATTCGCTTTTAGTAATTTCTTGAACTGTTCTAAACAGTTTAATTCCAGCAGCATGAATCACACCATTTATCTGACTAAAACGGTCTACAGCCTGAGTAATAGCTGCTTGCATTTGGTCTGAATTAGCTACATCAGCACTCAGAGTTAGAATCTCTGCACCCAGATTTTCTAGTTTCTGTAATTTTCGGATTTTACTACTGAATTTATCTTCTTCTTCGTGAGTTTTCAGCCATTGCTCCCATTCATCTTTATTAGGAAAAACTGAAGAATTAACCAGTACTAATTTTGCTTTTACTGTCTGCGCTAAATACTCAGCAATTTCTAGACCAATACCACCTAAACCACCAGTAATGAGATATACTCCTTCTTGCCGCAGCTTGGGTGATTGGTTGTTATTTAGCCGTAGTGGCTCATAAGATTGTACCCAGCGATGATGACCACGATAAGCGATCGCACTCTCAAATTCTTGAGCATTTAACTCTGCTAAAAGTTGGTCTAATAATTGACTTTCTGCAACAGTCCCATCTTTAGGAAGCACAATATCAACGCTACGACAAGAAATATTTACATACTCTTGTGGAATAGTTTTACACATTCCTAAAACCGTTGCTTTCTCTGGACATAATTTTTCCAGACCTGTCACATCGTATATATCATTGGTGACAACCAAGATATCTATAAGTTGAGTAATATTTTGCTTACTCAAAGACTGTGCTAAAAATAACAAGCTATAAAAACCTGTGTTTTGGCAACTGTCAAGAAGCTCAATTCCCGATGTTGTTTGTTCAGTAGGTGTGATACTCCATAGGTGTAGAATCGCATCTGGAATTTGCCCGAAAAATTGCAATTCTTCAATTAAAGAATCATAATCATCAGGCTGGTTGGGATTGATAATATATTCTCTTTCACTGAGTTTGCTAAACTGTTCTCCTTGCCAGATAGTAATAACATTGTTACCCTCACCTTCTAGTCGTTTGACTATTTGTGAACCGACTTGACAAGTATCAGCAAATACCAAAACCTGTTTTTCAGATTTTACAGCTTGGGGTGCGTTCGCGAAGCGTCCCCGAAGGGGAATCGCTTGTTTCCAAATTGGTAGATAAAACCAATCTGCTATGTCAGGCTTTTTCTGGTTACCAGCAAGAGATACACTAGATTTTTTCTCAGGTTCTATCCAATAACGTTGACGTTCAAAAGGATATGTCGGTAGAGGAATACGATAACGGCGTTCAGAGGCATAAAAGCTCGACCAATCTACAGAAACTCCGAAAAACCAGAGGCGACCAAGGGTATTTAGCAAGAACACAACATCAGCTTGTTCTTCTTTGGGATGTCGTAACGAAGACAGTATCGGCTGTTGGTTGACTCCAGTTTGTTGTTTGACAAATGTACACAAAGTCCGCCCCGCCCCTACTTCTAGAAGAATTCGGTTTGGCTCTTGCAGTAACACAGACATACCATCTGCAAACCGCACTGTTTGGCGTAAATGATTTGCCCAGTAATGCGGATTTGTTGCTTCTTGTGCCGATATCCAAGTGCCGGTGAGATTGGAAATAAAGGGGATTTGCGGTGAATTTAATGTAACTTTCTTAACTTCCGCAATAAACTCCTGCAAAATCGGTTCCATCATCTGAGAATGGAACGCATGAGAAGTATGCAGACGACGGCTTTGTATTCCTTGGGCTAAGAGTTTCTCAGACAGTGCATCTATCGCTGTATGGGTTCCTGATACGACACAAGAAGACGGTGCATTACTAGCAGCTAGAGATAAGTTGTCGTTTAATAAGGGTTTAACCTCTGCTTCTGAGAGGGGAATCGATAGCATACTCCCACTGGGCAATTGCTGCATTAATCGCCCACGCATCACCACAAGAGTTAATGCGTCTTCTAATGACATAACACCAGCAAGACAAGCTGCCACATATTCTCCAATGCTATGACCAATCGTCGCACTAGGAGAAATGCCCCACGATATCCACAACTGGGCTAAACCATACTCGATGACAAATAATGCTGGCTGGGCAAGGGATGTTTGCGTGAGTTTTTCTTGTGCAGTTTCAATATCAGATTCTTGGGGATAGATGACTGTACGTAAATCTAAATCTAATAATGGTTGAAGTATCGAACAGCAACAGTCTACAGATTCACGAAAAACTGACTCTGTTTGATAGAGTTCTTTGCCCATGTTGACATACTGACTACCCTGCCCAGGAAACATGAAAGTAATCGGGCGATCGCATGGTTCTTGGTAGTGTGTAAGTACTCTTTGAGAAGCTCTGTTTTGCAAGGCATTAATCGCATCTTGAATATCGTCGCACACCAATATGCGACGATAATTAAACTCTTTGCGCCCGACTTGCAGAGTGTAAGCAACATCCGCCAGATGGAGATCAGGATGCTGCATCAGATGTTGTACCAGATTGTCAGTAGCAGTTTCTAATGCAGATTCAGTCTTGGCAGAAATGACTAACAGTTGCCAAGGGCGAGAGTGTAGAGACGCGAAATTTCGCATCTCTACAATCGGGGGTTCTTCTAGAACAACATGAGCATTCGTTCCCCCCATCCCCAAGGAACTAACACCCGCACGACGCGGAGATAGTTCTGATTTCCATTCGGTCAGTTGTGTGTTGACGTAAAAAGGACTATTGGCAAAATCAATCTGGGGGTTGGGCTGTGTAAAATTCAGGCTGGGTGGTATTTGTTGATGTTTGAGGGCTAAAGCTGTCTTGATTAATCCGGTGACTCCGGCTGCTGCATCGAGATGACCGATATTTGTTTTCACAGAACCGATTGCACAGAAACCTTTTTTGTCTGTACTGGCGCGAAAAACTTTGGTTAAAGCTGCAATTTCAATGGGATCGCCCAAAGTTGTACCAGTACCATGCGTTTCAATATAGCTGATGGTTTCTGGTTCAACACCTGCTAACATGATGGCTTCGGCGATCGCTTCGGCTTGTCCATCAATGCTAGGCGCTGTATAACCGACTTTCACTGAACCATCGTTGTTAATTGCCCAACCTTTAATGACTGCATAGATGTGATCATTATCGGCGATCGCATCTTCCAACCGCTTAAGCAAAACAACTCCCACACCATTACCCACAGTTGTACCTTGGGCTTGAGCATCAAAAGCCCGACAATGGCCATCAGGAGATAAAGTTCCGCCTGGTTGATATAAATAACCTGTTTTGTGCGGAACTCGAATCGAAACTCCTCCCGCCAAAGCCATATCACATTGATAATTCATTAAACTTTGGCAAGCCAGAGTGATTGCTACTAATGAAGTAGAACAAGCTGTTTGAACAGTTAGACTTGGCCCAGTTAAATTTAATTTGTAAGAGACACGGGTAGACAGGAAATCTTTATCATTCCCAATTAATTTTTGATAAGACTTTGCCGAACCAACTTGGTCACTATTTAAATCAAAAGATAAATAATTATTTAAACTAGCACCAGCATAAACTCCTATCCGACTCTCACATCTATTAGAGTCATAACCAGCACTTTCTAATGCTTCCCAAGCACACTCTAAAAATAACCGATGTTGTGGATCTGTAATTTCTGCTTCTTTAGGATTAAAGTCAAAAAATGCAGCATCAAATAAATCAATATCTTCTAAAACACCGCTTGCTTTGACATAGTTACTATCATCTAAACAGCTAGAAGTAACACCTGCTGCTAATAAATCTTCATCTGTAAGCTGAGAAATTGATTCGATTCCAGCTTGTAAATTTTGCCAAAATTCTTCAATATTATTGGCTCCAGGGAAACGTCCTGATATGCCAATAATTGCTATGCCTTCTATTGATATGTCAAATTCTGTATTACCCATTTTCTCGTACTTGGGTTAGATAAAAATAATTTTTTTCACGCAGAGAGAGTTTTTGATTATTTCATGTAACTGAGGAGAGAGTAAATTCTGCGTTTTCTATCGGCAAATGACCGACGACCATGTAGAAATCTAGAATTATCAATCATCACCAAATCGCCTGACTGCCAGGGTATAACCTCAGTTAAATTATTCATCACTTGCTGAATTTGGTTGATAACTGTTGATGGAATTGGTGAACCATCTGCAAAAGTTACAACTCCTCTAGGATTTTTGTACTCGGCAATTAAGCTATTAGCAAATGCGTCTTGATGCCCATATTTTGTTTTAACTACAGCCGAACAAACATATTCTATAGAAATAGACTGGTCTTCATTAATTTTGTAGCTTAATCCAGGAATACCGTTGAGGGTGCGGTTGACATCAGCTAAAGTAGCACCTACTCCTAAAAAACGCTTCCAGTCAGCAGCCGGAAATTTCTGAAAGAATTTGATTTTTTTAGCAATGAATAACTGCCTTATTTCTTCATCTAATTCTTGCCATACTCGCACACCATCCCAATATAAAGTTTCTCCACCTTGAGCAGCAGGCACACCACAGCAAAACCAGATGACATCAGGGCGAAAGGGAGAGTTAGCATTCTCACAATGAGGGCTAACGTAGTGCATTCCTGGGTCTACTAAAGTGACATATTTATTGCATGGATCAACTATTGGTCTATCTTTATCTAAGACAAATCTCGAACTGAATTTTTCGGCAAATGTCTTCATCTGTTCATAGTTAACACCAAAATCTCGAAATAGTAAAACACCATATAATTTAAAGCAGTCTAAAGTTTCTTGCACAGGTAATTGCAAAATTGATTGAGAAGTATTGTTGTGAATAATTTTTGCACTGCTAATTAATAATGTATCAGTTTCAACCATTATAGTCTGAAGCTCCTAATTTCACTGCTTGGTATTTTGTGGATTAAGCAAAATATTTAATTATTTATTTCGATTTTTACCACGTTCCATCAAGATTTTCTGTCTGTTTACAGCTTGTCTTTGCTTTTGAATACGGTTGTTTAAAGATTCAAAAGTTGATGTTTCTTTTGAATTGAAATTTATATACTTAGACAAAGATTTAATAGTTGGGTGTTGGAACATCTCTACAACTGAAATGTCGCAGTGCAGGATTTCTCGTAATTTATGATTTACCTGAACCATTAATAATGAATTGCCACCCAGGTCAAAAAAGTTATCATTAATGCCTACTGTTTCTAAGTGTAATATTTCTATCCAAATTTTAGCGATCGCTCTTTCTATTTCAGAGTTTGGTGCTTCATACGCCTCTTTTAAATCCAGGCGTTGAACTTCTGGTAAAGGTAAAGCTCGACGGTCTATTTTACCATTAGGTGAAAGTGGTATTTTATTTAATTCCACAACAACAGAAGGCACCATATAATCAGGTAATTTATCTTTGAGATAATCCCGTAATTCCTGTGCAGAGAATGTTGTTCCTGAATGAAGAACTACATAAGCTACCAAGCGCTGATTTTTGGGGATATCTTCTCTAGCTACTACTACCGTTTCTCTAATTTTTGGGTGCTGTCCTAATACAGCTTCAATTTCTCCTAGTTCAATGCGGAAACCACGAATTTTAACTTGATAGTCAATTCTGCCTAAATATTCAATATTCCCATCAGAACGATATCGTGCTAAATCACCTGTTTTGTATAATAACTTTCCTAATGCAAATGGACTAGAAATAAACTTTTCTTGAGTTAATTCAAGTTTATTCCAATAACCACGCGCTAATCCTACGCCACCGATATGTAACTCACCACTTACCCCAATAGGAACAGGTTGTAAATGTTTATCTAAAATATATATCTGTGTATTGGCAATTGGATGACCAATCGGAACTATTTTCTCATGACTATTGCTTTGACAAGCCCAATAAGTTACATCTATAGCCGCTTCTGTCGGGCCATAAAGGTTATGTAATTGGGCATTTAATCTTTCAAAGAAGCGTTGTTGTAAGTCAAAAGATAGGGCTTCGCCGCTACAAATTACCTGCTTAATACTACCACATTTCTCTAGTTCTGTTTCTTCTAGAAACACTTGCAACATTGAGGGAACAAAGTGAAGTGTAGTAATTTTTTCTTGAGCAATTAGTTGAACTAGATATCTACTATCTTGATGTCCACCTGGTTTGGCTATCACTAAACTTGCACCTGTTAACAAAGGCCAAAAGAATTCCCAAACCGAGACATCAAAACTGAAGGGTGTTTTCTGTAAAACTTTGTCGTCTGCGGTGAGTTGATATGTATCTTGCATCCACAGTAAGCGGTTGCATAAGCCTTTGTGAGTGTTCATTGCACCTTTGGGCTTGCCTGTGGAACCGGAGGTGTAAATCACATAAGCTAGGTTTTCTGCTGTAACTCCACTAGTTAGGTTTTCAGATTTATAAGCAGCAAATTCTTGACACTCAGAGTTAATACATACTACTTGTGCTTGGTGTGGTGGTAGTTCTAGGACTAGATATGGTTGCACTAATAGTACCGATGCTTGAGCATCTGCCAACATAAATGCTAAACGCTCTTTCGGATAGGTAGGATCTAAAGGTACATAAGCACCACCTGCTTTGATAATTGCTAATATCCCAATTACCATTTCTAAAGAGCGTTCCATGCAAATACCAACCAATACATCTGGTTTCACACCCAGAGTTTTGAGATAGTGAGCAACTTTGTTAGCGCGTTCGTTTAACTCTCGGTAGGTAAGTTTTTGATTTCCAAAGATGAGCGCAGTAGCATCTGGCGTGCGTTCTACTTGCTGCTCAAATAATTGGTGGATGCAATGGTTTTGGGGATAGTTCCTCTGAGTATTATTCCATTCAACTAGTAACTGATGTCTTTCAAATTCTGTTAACAACGGCAATTCTACAATATTAGTATTAGGCTCGTTAACTATAGCTTGTAGTAGTGTTTGGAAATGTCCGAGCATCCGATGAATGGTATCGGTATTAAATAGTTCAGTATTGTACTCTAATGTTGCGACTAATCCCTGTTCTCTGTCTTCTATAAACAGAGTTAAATCAAACTTAGCCGAGCCGTTATCACCTTCGCTAAAAGTTAGGGAAATATCTGATAGCTGTGGATTTGGAATTGGCACATTTTGGAGAACAAACATCACCTGAAATAGCGGGTTGTGGCTGAGATCGCGTTCAGGTTGTAATTCTTCTACTAATTTATCGAAAGGTAAGTCTTGGTGAATGTATGCTTCTAAAGCTGTGGATTTGACTCGTGCAAGTAACTTTTTAAAACTAGGTTGCTCAGATAAATCAGTCCGCAAGACTAAAACATTAACAAATAATCCTATCAATGATTCAACTTCAACAGAGTTACGACTAGCAACTGGCGAACCTACTAAGATATCCGTTTGTCCTGTGTAGCGGTACAGCAGAGTTTTGAAGGCTGCTAACAAAGTCATAAATAAAGTAGCGCCTTCTTGATGACTCAGTTGCTTTAATGAGTCTGTAAGATTTTTGGGTAAGGCTAGTTGAACTTTAGCACCATTGAAGGTTTGTACAGGCGATCGCGGATAATCGCAAGGTAAATCCAATACAGGCAGCTTACCACTTAATTTCTGTTTCCAGTATGCAAGTAGCGTTTGAATGCGTTCTGGATGTAAATTCTTTCGTTGCCAATAGGCAAAATCTACATATTGAATTGGTAATTCAGTAAGTGGAGAGGGTTTTTCCTTAGCGAAGGCTTCATATAGTGCTGCCAATTCTCGAATGAACACCCCAATAGACCAACCATCTGCAACTATGTGATGGAAGGTAATTAATAGTTTATATTCATTGTCTGTCAAGTGTAGTAATAAACTACGCAATAGCGGTTGAGAGGACAAATCAAATTTATGTTGAGCTAAATCTTTTGTGAGACGTTCTACTGCAACTTTCGCATTATCTTCTGACAACTCCCGCAAATCTTCTATTGGTAAGCCAAAGTCAACAGTCGGATGAATTACTTGAACAGGTTGTCCATCAACTAATACAAACTGAGTTCGTAAGACCAGATGACGTTGGATAATTTCATTGAAGCTTTGTGTCAGTGCTGCAATATTTATCTGTCCTGTTAAATTAATCACAATAGGAATATTGTAAGCCGAAGTATTAGGTGCTAACTGATGAATAAACCAAAGTCCCTGCTGTGAAAAAGATAAAGGATGATAATCACTGCTGTTCTCAACTTTAGCCAAAGTTAGTAATGGCACATTACCCGCAGTAATTTCTGCTAGGATTTTTACTGCCAATTCTTGAATACTCAAACCTTCAAAAAAGTCTGCTACAGATACCGCAACTTCTAGATAGTTTTCAATGCAGTTTTTTAACTCAAATACTCTTAAAGAATCAAGTCCTAAACTACTTAAAGGCTGTTTATTATCAACTTGCGAGGGTGTGATTTTCAGCACTCGCGCTACTTGCTCTAGTAAATATGCTTCCAATAATAGTTGAGATTCGGTCGGAGATAACGACAAAATAGTTGCGCGATTCAGCTGGAGATTATTTTCTGTTTCTGTAAAATTAGTACTTTCACTAATACTGCTATTTATTACCTGTAATTCACTAGCCAGAAACTCTGCTTTCGTAGCACGGCGTTGAATCTTTCCACTAGAAGTTTTGGGAATAGTACCTGGTTTAATCAGAACCACTCCATAAACCTGCACCTCATGTTCTTGAGTTATTGCTTGACGAATTGCAGCTGTCACCTCTTCTAAATTTGGTTTGGCGCGAAATTCTAATTCTTGCACCACTACTAATTGTTCTTGATGATCAACTTCTACACAGAAAGCTGCATTACCACCAGCACGCAAAGATGGATGAGAGCGTTCTGCGGTGAGTTCAATATCTTGCGGGTAAAGGTTGCGACCCCGAATAATAATTAAATCTTTGGCTCTACCTGTTATAAAAAGTTCGCCATTGTCCAAAAAGCCTAAATCACCTGTGCGGAGAAAAGGGCCTTCTTTTGTATCTTGCAAAAAGGCGTGAAAAGTCTCTTCTGTTTCTGTATGACGATTCCAATAGCCTTTGCCAATGCTAGGGCCAGATACCCATATTTCCCCAACTTCTTGATCCTGACAGCGAGTTAAAGTTTCTGGGTTAGCAATGATAACTTGTTGTTGTGGTACGCTGCGACCACAGCTAACTAATGCTATTGAATTATTCTTGTTTGTAACAGTCTCAATTATATGGTTGCTTTCTAAAGCGTTTTTATCTATATACTTGCTTTTTACTAACGCAGATTTGACGCTACCAGATACCATCAAAGTGGCCTCTGCCATACCATAGCAAGGATAAAAAGCTTCTGGACGAAAACCACATTCAGCAAAGGTGGCGACAAACTTCTCTAGAGTCTCGTGACGAATTGGTTCAGCACCGTTAAAAGCCACACTCCAACTGCTTAAATCTAGGTTTGAGCGTTGTTCGGGGGTAATTTTTTCAATACAAAGTTCATAAGCGAAGTTAGGCGCACCGCTAGTAGTTCCTTTGTAATCAGAAATCGCCTTTAACCAACGGTAAGGACGCTGAAGAAAGGCAGCTGGTGGCATCATAATACAGGGAAAACCGCCATACAAAGGTTGCAGTACGCCGCCAATCAGCCCCATATCATGATAAACAGGTAGCCAAGTGACGAACTTACTACTAGAAGTATGTTCCATATACTGGCGTGTCACCTCAGCATTGTGTAGCAAGTTGCCATGAGTAAGCATGACACCTTTGGGTTTACCAGTAGAACCGGAAGTATACTGCAAAAATGCCAAAGTATCTATATTGATCAAAGGCTCTTGCCAAGCTTTTTCTATACCTGGTGTGAGGTTGTCGGTAGTGAGCCAGTGGATATTATCTATATCAAATTTATCGGCCAGCAAAGACTGCAACTGACTCAGAATTGCTGTTGTTGTCAGGATTACGGCTGTTTGTGCATCTTGTAAAATTGCCAAGATTCTGGGGGTGTTGCGTTGGTTGCGTGGTGGGTAAGCTGGGACTGCTACTACCCCTGCATACAAACACCCAAAGAAGGCGGGTAAGTAATCTATGCCAGGTGGATAGAGAAGTAATGCACGCTCACCGCTTAAACCTAATGTTTGCAGTTGAGATGCGATCGCTCTACTTTGTCTGTCTAACTCTTGATAAGTTAAAGTCGCTGCTTGGGTTTCACCATCGTACAGAAAGGTAAAGGCTTCAGCATTTGCTTTTTCCATAGACCTGAAACGCAGCAGTTCTACCACCGTCGAACACTTACCGACCATTTCTTCTAAATCATTGACATATTGAGTCATTGCACTTTCACAGCCCTGACGCACAGAACGAATTCTTAGAAATAATTAGCAATAGTATCCTTGTTGCAAGCGATCGCACGCGTTTACGCCGTTCCATCGGTATCACATTAATTTTGAGTCTTGAACAAGTCCACTAAGTTATTGCTATTAATTTTCAATTAATTTGTAGCATAAAACAACTTAACTCAGATAGCAAGCAACTATTGGTCTTAATCAAGAAGACTTATCATCCTTTCATCACAATACCAACGTAAATATACATCAAATATACGTCTACAGAGGCATGACAAATTTTAATTTTTTCAACCGCTGTTGCCAAAAATCCTGATAAAACCTTACTAAATGGTTGTTTTACAAGACTTTCATGACACAAGGGTAACTCAGCACTTGCAGTTGGTAAGTTTCATTAAATACTTGCTTGCATAGGAAGTTTATGATAATGTTTCCTGATAGTTTCGCAATTAGCTGCGAATAATTTGCAGCTAATTCTTGAGAAATTTTAAAGATATGATGCCAATCATTATCGCTAAAGTATCGCGTCATTTATTGAGACGTGAAATTTTTGTGTGGATGTGAAGAGTGGAGAGAAGTATCAAGATGCAATTAGAACCGTTAGTTAAAAGCCTGTTATTTAAAGGTTTAGTTTCAGGAGCAATACGAATGAAGTCTGGATTGATGAGTGATATACGTTCGGTAGGGTTGGCATTAGCGGTAATTAGCAGCTTGATACAACCATCTCATGCCGGAACATCAACACCAGAACTATCAACTATTGATGAGCAAAAATCTCACTCTTCCAACTCAGCACAATTGCTAGTGCAAAATACTAGTAGTGCGGTTATTAAAGTTACAGGTGTTAAAGTCAATTCTACAGATAAAGGCATCGAAATTATTTTAGAAAGTGCCAACGCAGAAGCACTTAAACCAACAAATAATACTCAAGGCAATAGTTTTATAGCGGATATACCCAATGCAGTGTTAGCACTGCCCAACGGTGGAAACTTTACCCAAAACAATCCTGCACCAGGCATTGTATCTGTTAGTGTTACTCAAACTGATGCAAATACTGTTCGAGTCACAGTCACGGGTGAAGGAGATTTACCAACAGCAGAGTTATTTGATAGTGATGAAGGTCTAATTTTTGAACTTGCACCTGTTGCTTCCGTCACACAACCATCACAGCCAGAACAACCAACGAGTGAAACACCACCAGAACAACCAACTGCGGAGAGTGAAACACAGCGATCGCAACCAGAACAGCCAACCAGTGAAACCCCACCAGAACAACCAACTGCGGAGAGTAATGAACCAATTGAATTGTTGGTGACAGGTGAACAAGATGGGTATCGTGTACCTACAGCTACTACCGCAACTAAAACAGACACACCCTTACGTGATGTACCCCAAGCAATTCAGGTAATTCCTCGACAAGTACTGCAAGACCAACAAGTCAGACGTTTGAACGAAGCTTTACGAAATGCACCGGGTGTCATATCCGATAACTCAGAACGTTCTGTTTTTGAAGGATTTACTATTCGTGGTTTTAGTAACAGCAATATCATCCGCAACGGTTTGAGAGACGATACTAATAATACGAGTAGCATCAATACTGGCAATATCGAGCAGATAGAAGTTTTGCGAGGGCCAGCCTCAGTTCTATTTGGACAAGGGGGCGCTGGAGGTACGATTAATATCGTTACGAAAAAACCCCAAAGTACTCCTTTTTATTCTATTGAGGGTACTATTGGTAGCTTTGATACCTATGGTGGCTCTATAGATATTACAGGGCCGTTAAATGATGACAGAACTTTTTTATATAGATTAAACGCATCTGCATTCACAACAGACACATTTATTGATTTTTTTGAAACAGAGCGTTACTTTGTTGCGCCAAGCTTTACTTGGCTGATAGGTAAGAACACCGAATTAACGGTAGAAGCCGAATATTCAAACCAAAAACAACCCAATGACCGGGGTTTACCTGCTGTGGGTACAGTCTTACCTAACCCTAATGGTAAATTACCAATTAATCGTTTCATCGGTGAACCTTTTGATGAAATCGACAAAAATAATCGTGAATCTCTGCGGATTGGTTACAATTTTGAACATCGTTTTAATGAAGATTGGAAGTTCCGCAATAACTTTAATTTTTCATACCTGAGTGTGGCACAAAATTCTTTGTTCCCAACAGGACTTTTAGATGATAATCGCACTCTTGAACGAGGTTTGTTTGTTGCTGAATTTGCCCAACAAACTTACAACGTAGATACAAGTGTTGTTGGTAATTTCAAAACAGGTAGCATTGATCACAAACTCTTAATTGGTGTTGACCTATCGAGAAATCTTTCTTATCAAGAAGGAAGAAACTTTTCTCAAGAACTTGGCCCTATAGATATTTTTAATCCTATTTATCGGCGTGAAAGTCTAGGTGTAGCTAGTGAACCAGAGCCAGATGCACCCACAATATCGGAAGGTTTAGGAATTTATTTACAAGACCAAATTGCATTTTCAGACAATTTTAAATTGGTTCTAGGTGGAAGATTTGATATTGTCACCCAAAAAATAGAAGATTCTTTGGGAGAAACAACTGCTTTTCAACAAGATGAAGCATTTAGCCCTCGTGTTGGGATTGTCTATCAACCGAGCCAAGCTATTTCTCTCTACGCTAACTATAGCCGTTCATTTCAACAGGTGACAGGAACAACTTTCGACAACAGACTATTTGAACCAGAACGGGGTACTCAGTATGAAGTGGGTGTGAAAGTAGATTGGACAAATAATCTTTCTTCAACTCTAGCTTTATACCAAATTACTCGCTCAAACGTTCTGACTACTGATTTTAGAGATCCAAGTGGAAATTCTTCTATCCAGACAGGAGAACAAAGAAGTCGGGGTATTGAATTAGATATAGCAGGTGAAATTTTACCAGGATGGAAAATTATTGGTGGCTATGCCTACACCGATGCACAAGTAACTGAGGACAATAGTATTCCAGTTGGAAACCGCATTAACAATGTGCCAGAACACGCTTTTAGTTTGTGGAGTACCTACGAGATTCAAAAAGGTAGTCTACAAGGCTTGGGATTTGGCTTAGGACTGTTTTATGTAGGAGAAAGAGAGGGAGATTTAGAGAATAGCTTTCGCCTACCAAGTTATGTCCGCACTGATGCAGCCTTGTTCTACCGCAGAAATAACTTCCGCGCTGCTTTGAATGTGCAGAACTTGTTTGACAATGAGTACTTTGAAAGTGCTGACAACAGCTTGCGCGTTTTTCCTGGCGCACCGCGCACACTAAGATTTACATTGGGTTGGCAATTGTAATCAAGAAAAGAAGTATTTTTTGATAGATTAGTTAGCCCGATTAGGATTTAAGTACAGCCCTTTATTTCCCGTAGGGCTGCTTTATTTTCAAATTTATCGTTGAATTTCAATATGATAAAGAAAAACTGGTATAAACATATCAATTTATTCTTGATAATCGTCATAAGTGTGATATATTTCAAAGGTTGTTCTAGCTTTTTACCTGCAAATACTGATTTATTCAAAGCAAAGTCAAGAGTATCAGAATGCCGGTTAGTTAAGCATGAATTAGGAGAAAGGTGTATTCCTATCAATCCTCAACGGATAATTGCGACTGATCAAGAAAGTTTAGAAATATTAGTAGCCTTGGGTTTAAAACCAATTGCAGCAACAACAGCCAATAGAGTGGGTAATAAGACGCGTATATTGGAGGGAAAAATTAATGGAATTGTTGATTTAGGCAAGGAAAGCCAGCTAAATATTGAAAAGATTGTTAAATTAAATCCTGATTTAATTATAGGATTCTTTATCAGTCCGCAAAATTATAATTTATTTTCTCAAATAGCCCCAACTGTTTCAGTAGATTATACACAAACTACTTGGAAGAAAACATTACAGCAGCTTGGTGAAATAGTTGGTCAAAGTCAAGAAGTAGAAAAATTACTGGCTCAATATCAACAAAGAATTGAAAAATTCAGATTAGCACTTGCTCAAAAAACAGAAAAACCAGAAATTTCTGTAATGAGATTTTATACAGAAATGAAATTTACGCAGTTTATGAATCAGTTCTCTTTTCCTGTGAGTATTTTAGAGGAATTAAACTTATCTATACCTCTTGTACAACGCCAGATTAATAGTTCAATTTCAGATGCAAGTTATGTCAATGTTAGTTTAGAACGTGTTGATTTACTAGATGCAGATGTAATGTTTATAGCGTTAGATCCAGGTTCAGAGGATAATTTTAAAAAATACCAGAATAGCCCTCTCTGGCAAATGTTAAACGTAGTTAAACAAAATCGAGTATATACTGTTGATTCAAGTTACTGGATTTTTGGAAATATTCTGTCAGCTAATGCGATTTTAGATGATATCTGGAAGTATTTAATTGAAGCATCATAACAATCATATACAGCGTTTTTTATTTGAGTAAAGTACATCTTGATAGAGAGAAAGAGGCTAGTGTGTTGTACTTCATTTAGATAAAAAATGCTGTAAATCTATTCATTTCGCCAGGGAAATAGATCATTTTTTGGGTAAATGAGGTACGAGGGTAAAACCCAAAACTATGTAGAGACGTTACATGTAACGTCTCTACAGTATTCCACGAATATGCAAACTGCTGTAATATTTTGAATACCATGATTATTTCAACTGGCTATACTCTGTATCATGGTCTGGCACAATAGTTTCTACATTCCGCAGTATACGTACAGAAAACCCAATCACACCAACCAATAACATCCACACGGCACAAATCACATACAAAAGGGATATCCCTGCACCAGTACCAGTCCCGAATAATCCTCCCAACATAGCAACTAAAATACCTTCTGATTGTAAGGCTGGTGTAAACACATGATCTGCCAGTGGCCCTGCTATTAAGTAGCCTACCGCAGAAGCTATCTGTAAAAGTAGCGATCGCGCCGCAAAAACTCTTCCTTGTACATTCGGAGGTACTTTCGCTAACCAAATAGCACTATCCGAACTACCATTTAAAGGAAAATTTAACGAGGAGCAAAATTGTGCTGGAATCCAAACCCAAGGGGTTTTACCCAAACCAAACACAATTTTACTTAAGCCTGCACCAATCATCCCCAACAAAACGCCTTTGATTTTACGTCTAAAACCGCCCCAAGTGCTAAGAATTATTGCTCCCATGACACCGCCAAAACCAGCAGCTGATGCTAAACTACCCAGCACCACAGCATCATTATTTGTTCTGGATAAAATCATTGGTGAGTATAAGGCATCACCAATGTCATGGGGTAGCCAAAATAATAAGTTAACTACTAACAATGCTAATAAACTTTTTTGGCTACTAATGTAATGCCAACCAAATCCCAAGTCTTGCCAAATATGGGGGATTTTTTCATTGTTATTAGTTGGTGCTGGTTGGGGAATACTAACTAACAGTAAGCTACTAATTGCGATCGCAAAAGTAAACATATCAATTAGCCAGATTCCTAAAAAACCAATGATTGTATAAAGATATCCAGCTAATGCGGGTGCAATAATATTGCTGCCATAACCAGACAAAAATTGTAAACTACTAGCGCGAGTATAGTGTTTTTTCGGAATCATCAGTGATACTGATGACGAGTAGGCTAACGACTGAAATTGATTGAAGGTTCCAACAATAGCGCCTGTTAGATAAAAATGCCAAATTTGTAAATGATTAGTGAGATGTAGCAGAACAATACTAATAGTAGTGAAAACTGCTACTGTATCACCAACCATCATCAATAATTTCCGGTTAAAACGGTCTACAATGACACCACTGATGGGGGTAATAATAATACTGGGAAGCAAACTAAAAAAACCTACCAAAGCAAGAGTAGTTGCTTTACCTGTAATTTCCCATGCCCAAATTTCAATCGCAAAACTGGTCATACTGCTACCAATAGTAGACACTAGCTGACCAAGCCAGACGATCATAAAACTACGCATACTGGCAGAATTTGGTTGTTGTGGCATTCTATTTTGACAAAATGATTAGGGAATAGTGAAGTGGGGAGTAGGATTTGACTTTTCACGATATCAGGAAAACCTCTCTCCAAACCTCTCTCTTAAGAGGAAAGAGGCTTTGACTTCTCCCTTATAGGGAACTCTGCTGGGGGGTTAAGTGGAGAGTGAGATTTTCCAGATGATATGACAAGAGTCGGAGAGTAGGAAAGGTGAAAGTTTATCCTTCTATCTCCTACATTCTTGTACTAATCTAATTTCAGCTATCTTCAGCTAAATTTTGTTTGATGATTGCAATTCGTTCCTGGGTGTCTATCATAGGACAGTTAGGACACTTTTCATTGTATGGAGGAATGAAAGTATATAAGCAGCAAGTGAGTCGAACTGTATATTGGCTAGGTAAACCTGGTTCATTGAGTTGTTCGGTGCGTACCAAACTATATAGAGGATTGCGACCTGGCATTATTGAACTATAAGGCTGTTCATACAAGACTGAATAATCTGTTTGTATTGCTTCTGGGCTAGTGTATTGGCTGAGTTCAGCAAACTGTCCTTCAGAGGCGTTAACTGCATTACCCCACATAGTTTTTTTGGATAGTTTGGTTAAACTATGAACGCGGTCAATCATTGGTGCGAAATTCCGTTGAAACAAGCCAGTAAAGACGGCTTGGTGTAAAGCATCAACGCTGTTGACTATTTTTCCTGGATAGTCTTTAGGGATTGGGATAGGCGATCGCTTAGGATAAATTACAGTACGACTCAGATCATGAATCCATAGTGCCTTGGGTTGACCGTCTTCTAAAACAAAACTCACATTCTCCAGCCCTACATCTAGTCCTACGCCAGCCCAAGTCATCAAAGCTAAAACACCTGGTAATGTTTTCCAGCTATAAACTTTGTTCCAGATAGATGCAGCAATACGAATATCTTGGGTTTTTTCATATTCAGGCCTGACTTTAATAACAGATAAAAGTTTTTCTGGTTGTAAGTAATCGTTAAGTGCAATCACCTCAGCATTATCAGGAGGCTGAGTTAAGATGATGCAATCAGTGTAAAAACTATCTAGAGTACATTGAGCATGTGTGAATATTTCTGTTATAAAATCACGCACATTGGTGGTAATTAGTGGTTGTGACATTTATAAACTTCCTATATAACTCCGAATCAATATCTTTTTGTAATGCTGACAATAAATATTTCCTAAGTCATTTACAATAGTATTTGCTGATAAGATATAGCCAAAAATTCATTAGTCGAAATAATCTAATTTTAATAATTTTTCCTTGGTTTACGTCCTATTGGTACACACATTGGTGTTCCTACAACTGGGTCAGGAACAATGTGACACTCTAAGCCGAAAACCTGTTGTACCATTTCCTCTGTCATTACTTGCTGTGGTTCGCCAGCAGTAAAAATTCGACCTTGTTTAACAGCAACTAAATAATCGGCATAACGACAAGCTTGATTTAAATCATGCAGCACCATGACAATCGTTCTTGCTTGATTTTGGTTCAATTCATACAACAAATCTAAAACTTCTATTTGATGAGCCAAATCCAAAAAAGTAGTCGGTTCATCTAATAGTAAAATCTCTGTATCTTGTGCGAGTGCCATTGCAATCCAAGCTCGCTGCCTTTGTCCACCAGATAATGTGTCGAGCGCTCTATCTGCCAACGACCAAATATCTGTAATTTCTAGCGCCTGTTGGACGATTTTTTCATCTTTATCTGACCACTGCTGCAACCAGTTTTGATAAGGATAACGTCCTTGTGCTACTAAATCTCGTACTGTTAACCCTTCTGGTGCAACTGGACTTTGGGGCAAAATTCCTAACTGTTGTGCTACTTCTTTGGTAGAAAGATGCAAAATTGATCTGCCATCAAGATATACCGTACCACCACAGGGTTTGAGCAATCTGGCTAATCCTCTTAATAATGTTGATTTACCACAACCATTAGCACCAACTAAAGCACTAATTTTTCCAGTTGGAATTGCTAAATTTAAATCATGGATAATTGAGACACCATCGTAAGCTAAAGATAGACTTTTGGTTGATAATCCTTTCATAAGTGATATTTTACAAGTTGATTTTTTGTAGTTATGAATTAGCAAATACAGAAAATCATGAATAATTACTTCATGGTGTAGTTGATTATTAACAATTAACAATCAACTACACCATTAAATAGTTCTTCTTTAAAAGACTGTGCGCTCCTCCAAATGGTCTGTAATTTCCTGTCGGGTTCGCCAAACTGGACGCAATTCCTGACGAGCAAACAATTTTAGTTGATCGCCGACATGGGATGAATGAGGTTGAGTAGCATTACCATAGCTGGTTAGAGCCTTTGCTTTGACTGGTTGGGAAAACTCCACAGCAGCAACGTAAGAATCTCCATGAACGGCTTGAAAGCGTCCATCACCTATTGGGGCAAAACTCAAAACGCGGAAAACCCCTTTATCATCATCGCCACCATTAGCAGGTAAGTCGAGTTTGCCATACCGTAATCGGAAAACCTCACCCCAAGCTACATCTAGGGTTCCATAACTCTTTTCGATTTTGGCTGCGACCTCTGCTAGTGTTTTCACTGCACTTTCAGGGTCAGCCAAACCGTCAGGTGTGGTGCGGGGTGATTTTTCATCCCAAGGAATGCTAAATGCTTTATCTAAATCTAGATTGTCTGCCCAAAAGTCAAACAGTACAGCACCTTTACTATCTGCATTCACTTTTCGATCCCACGCTGCTAGAACTTCAGCCGCCCGTCGTGCTATGTTGTTCCCTTGCTTTTGTGCAGCCGGAATCAAATCATCAAGAATTCTCTGTGCCAATTCCATGTGCGTAGAATGCTTATAGGCAATCATTTCCTCAAAGGAAATACTTTCATCATCAGCTAACATGTTGGCAGAATGCTGCGCTCGGAAATCCATTGGCCCCCTCGGTGCCATATAGGATGGATAGTTGTCGGCTTTGATAACGGTGGGAAATGTTGTAGTCCAAGGTGGGTCATTGGCATTTTGTAACCAACCACTGGGTGGATCAATTACTTTAGGCAAATCTTGATATGGGTGAGTTTTCGTCCACAGAGTTTGCGATGTATCACCAGGGATGATGTTTTGCCAGTATGTAAAGTCTCCTTGTTTGCGTACTGGAACTAGGCCGTTGAAGAGGTGCATAATATGCCCTTCACGGTCAGCATACATAACAGTAAACATGGGCAGTTGCAAGCGTTGCAATGCCTTTTGAAATTGAGTGAGATTTTTGGAACGTGCCATATCCCACCACTGTTCTAAAATACCAGGTTGGTGTTGACCGACGACGCGCAGTGCTACGGCTTTTCCTTCTTGAGCGCTAACTACAGGCCCATGAACAGAACTTTTGACTGAGAAGATTTGCTCTTTGAATAAGCCATTTTTTTGCTTGATTTTTAAGGAAAAGTTAGCTGTTTCAAAGGGACGAACTTTGCCATCGAAAAGATAGCCGTTTTTTTGCAGGTTGAGTTCGTAAACATCCCAACCATCGTGAGTATTGACGGTATGAGTCCAACCTAAATGATCGTTGAAAGCGATCGCTAAAACCGGAATACCTACTAATGTTGCTCCATAAGCATCAATTCCTGGGGCGGTAATTTGCGCTTCGTACCACAAAAATAAATCTCCCCAAGGCAAGTGGGGGTTAGCCAATAACATTGCTTTGCCACTAGCAGATTTTTTGGGTGCGATCGCCCAACCATTAGAACCTGGGGCAGATGTTTTTTTGGTCATATCTGCTACTCTTCCAGGATCAACAACAAAAGTAAAAAGCATTACTCTTTGCAAATGGCTAAGTACATCCTCTGCTGTCACAGGCAATACTACTTTGACTTTCGGGTCAATTAAATCAGGATGCTTTTTGGCATAGTCATTAATTCCTGTGGCAAAAGCATTTAGATAACTACGAAATGCAGGGCTTTGGGCTTTGTACCAAATTTTAGTGCGTTGAGGTACGCCCATTGTCAGCACCCATTTATCTGATTCGAGATAATCTTCTCCCCAATATTCCGCAGCTTTTCCTCGCGCTTGTCCGTATAAGCGCAACAACAAGTTCCCGTGACTTTGCATTTGCGCCCAACCAAAGGCTTGAAAAGCATCTGGGGTTTTATTACCGTAAATATGAGGTATGCCGTAAGTATCCCAAAGAATTTCTGTAGTTTTGGGTGCAGAGCTGAGACTCTGGCTACTTACGACCAAAACAAATATGATGCTGAAAAGAAACGGTAAAAATCTTTTGAATTGTTTCTGCCAGCCCAAAAGAACAGTAAAAAACATCTTATTTGAAGTAAAAATAAAGACTGTCATCACTCAGCAGATATCAGCAAAACATCAGTCAGCGATCGCGGTAGCCTGACAAACACATCCGCCCAATACTTCAAGCGATCGTCACTGCACTCAAATTTAGTAATGGCCTCATCCCTAAACAGTTTGCTGATTTTCATCTACTAACCCTTAAACAAGTTAAAAACCTACTTTCATACGAACTGTACTTTTCTACATAATGAAATATATTGGCAATAAACATTAAAATAGAATCTATGTCAAGTTTGCAACTAATTATCACTTTAGATAACCGTTCTTTTCCTTAGCCATAAGAAGTCATAGCTACACAAACTTTTGCTGTCTAGCCTATGAAAATGGCAAAGCCGAACGCAGACTAAAAAATAGAAGAGGTAATTTAACTGGATTTGTTATGACTGACAAAAGCAAAAAGAAGATTTAATGATAATTACGATATCACTAATTTGAGAAAATTTCTCATTATTTTTGAAAATATCTTGACAGTAGATATCAATCAGCCCAGGATTTGGCCGATACTATAAATCTGCAAATTTTTTCTTGTTAACTGTCAACAGTCAACCATAGTAAGAAATCTGTTCCTTGTTCCTTATCGCCTTACTGTTGACATTAAGCTATGTAAACGTCAAGCTAGTCCACAGGACTATCGACTAGCTGCTTGGTAATTACCGCCAAAAACTACTAGTCGTGGAATAAACTAGTAAAGTACGTAAGTTTTACGTACATTTTTTACGATTTTGAGGAACTTATGACCGCAACTTCTCCCCGATTAAAGCACGAGGTTAAAGACCTCGCCCTCGCTCCCTTGGGAAGACAGCGTATTGAATGGGCGGGACGGGAAATGCCAGTTTTACGGCAAATCCGCGATCGCTTTGCTCAAGAAAAACCTTTTGCTGGGCTTCGCCTTGTGGCTTGCGCCCACGTCACCACCGAAACAGCACATTTAGCCATTGCGCTCAAAGCTGGCGGTGCAGATGCAGTTTTAATTGCAAGTAACCCCTTGTCAACTCAAGATGACGTAGCTGCTAGTCTTGTTGTTGATCATGAAATTCCCGTCTTTGCGATCAAAGGCGAAGATAACGAAACATATAATCGCCACGTCCAAATTGCTTTAGACCACCGTCCTAACATTATTATTGACGACGGTAGTGATGTGGTTGCAACCTTAGTTCAGCAACGCCAACATCAAATTGCCGATTTAATTGGTACTACAGAAGAAACCACAACCGGAATTGTGCGCTTACGCGCTATGTTCAACGATGGCGTTCTTACCTTCCCAGCGGTGAACGTTAACGACGCAGACACCAAGCACTTCTTTGATAATCGCTACGGTACAGGACAATCAACCCTGGATGGGATTATCCGCGCGACAAATATTTTGCTGGCTGGTAAGACAATTGTTGTGGCTGGTTATGGCTGGTGCGGTAAAGGTACAGCATTACGCGCTCGTGGTTTGGGTGCAAACGTGATTGTTACCGAAATTGACCCCATCAAAGCGATTGAAGCTGTGATGGATGGCTTCCGCGTTCTTCCGATGGCTGAAGCTGCACCCCAAGGTGATTTGTTTATTACCGTAACTGGTAACAAGCACGTCATTCGTGGTGAGCATTTCGATGTTATGAAAGACGGTGCGATCGTTTGTAACTCCGGTCACTTTGATATCGAACTTGACCTGAAATATTTAGCTAGTCAAGCTCAAGAAATTAAGCTAGTACGTCCGTTTACCGAAGAATATAAACTGAAGAATGGTAAATCAGTGATTGTTTTGGGTGAAGGACGCTTAGTCAACCTCGCCGCCGCCGAAGGACATCCTAGCGCGGTAATGGATATGAGTTTTGCAAACCAAGCGTTGGCTTGCGAATATTTGGTGAAGAATAAAGGTAAATTGCAACCTGGTTTGCACTCCATCCCCACCGAGGTAGATCAAGAAATTGCTCGGTTGAAGTTGCAAGCTATTGGTATTAGCATCGATACCTTAACACCAGAGCAAATTGAGTACATCAACTCTTGGACTAGTGGAACTTAAACTCAGTGTTAGAGTTTAAGCGATAGGATATGTTGACGGGATAGGTTAGCCTATCCCGTTTTAGTAAATGTTTATTTGCCTCATGCAAAGAAGCACTAGTAGGTTGGTTCAGGCGCACAAGAAATATTTATATTGCGCTGTAACCCAACACCAAATTATGGAATTTTTAGAGAAGATTTCAACGTGCAATTTCAATGACGATTAGCTTATCAGTCATGGTTGACTTTGCTAATAATTCGCTTTCTCAGTTCGTCGGCTATTAAGATGAACGGCGGACAGAACAGCAATATTAGCCAGTAAGAAGGTTGTAATGGTGCAGTTGAGAAGATTGTTTGCAGGGTAGGAGAATAAATAATTGAGAGAATGAGAAACCATTCCACAGCAATTCCTATCCAAATTAAACGGTTAGTAAAAAATCCTAAGCGCAAAATAGAAAAGCGTTCGGAACGACAGGCGAAAACGTTACCATCTTGGCAAGCGACAATTACGGCTAAAGTCATGGTTGTGGCTTGATGATAAATCGCCATTGTGGCTGCACTGGCTGAGTGAGATAAAATGTTGGGGCTAATGGCTTGTAATTGGGGAATGTTATAGCCATTTGTCCACCACACAAAGAAAAATCCTGCCATACCTGCTAAACCTTCCAGGAGTCCTAAGAAGCAGTAAGCACGTAGCAGTAAGGGTTTATCTAACAGTGCTTGGGATTTTTTGCGGGGTGGTAATTCCATTGAACCGACTTCTGGTTTTTCTGCACCTAACGCTAGTGCGGGAATCATATCTGTGCCTAAGTCAATAGCTAAGATTTGCAAAATTAACAGGGCTGGGGGTATTTTCAGAAACACCATTGCGAGGAAAGGGAGAAATTCTGCCATGTTGGAGGCAAGAATATAAGTCATGAATTTGCGGATGTTTTGATATACTGCCCTACCCTGTTCAATGGCAGAGACGATAGTTGCAAAATTATCATCGATGAGAACAATATCCGCAGCTTCACGGGCAACATCTGTACCACTCATTCCCATTGCGATGCCGATATTCGCAGCGCGTAAAGCGGGGGCATCGTTAACACCATCACCAGTCACAGCGACTACATGACCAAGGGTTTTGTATGCATCGACTAACCTGAGTTTCTGTTCTGGCATGACTCTGGCAAATACTAACCCAGTTTTGTGCTTGTGGAGGATTTGCCGTAATTGTGTATCTGAAAGATGTCCTAATTGTTCGCCTGTGATGGTTCTAACTTTGCCATTAACTAAACCAATGCGTTGGGCGATCGCAGCTGCGGTTAACCCATAATCGCCTGTAATCATTGTGACTTGAATTCCAGCACGATGACAAAGAGCGATCGCATCGGCAACTTCGGGGCGTGGTGGGTCTATCATGGCCACCAATCCTAAAAAAGTCAAATCCTGTTCTAATAAATGATCATCTGGCTGGTTTAATTCTGCACCACCTTGTCTTGTGGCTATTCCCAGAACGCGATAACCTTGACTTGCTAATTGATCATTCGCTGCGACAATTTCCTCGCGCTGAGTTTCTGTTAATTCCTGCTTTTCCCCCTTGTGCCATAAATACCGCGAATGTTGCAATACATCTAATGGTGCGCCTTTGGTAAAAATGAGATACTGAGAATTTTCCGTATCTTCCAAGGGCAATTGTCCTTCTAATAAAACCGTCATCATCCGGCGGTGAGAATCAAACGGGATTTCTCGAACTCTGGGCGCTTGGTGTTGCAACTCTTCTAAATTCAACCCAGCTTTGATTGCAGCTACTAATAACGCTGCTTCTGTAGGATCTCCGACTGCTTGCCATTGATTAGAATTGGGGGGATGATTTAACCGCGCGTTAGAACAAAGTGCTGCACCAGCCAACATTAACCGCACTTGAGATTCATATTCAGGAGATGGAATTTCGACTTCTCCTTTGGGTTCATAACCTACGCCAGTCACATTAATTTGCGTGTTGGGAACCCACAATTGACGGACAGTCATTTCATTTTTCGTCAAAGTCCCAGTTTTGTCGGTGCAAATTACCGTTGTCGCACTGAGAGTTTCCACCGCAGATAAACGCCGCACTAAAGCATTCTTTTTCGCCATACGCCTGACACCAATGGCTAAGGCTAAACTCACGGTAGGGAGTAAGCCTTCAGGGACAAATGCCACAATAATCCCAATGGCAAAAATGAAACTTTCGCGTAGTTGCATTCCCACCAGCAACTTAGTCAGGAGAAATATCACCACACCCATACCCAAAGCGATGATGGTAATAATGTGAACAACTCTGGAAATCTGCACTTCTAAAGTACTGGCTTCCCGTTGCACATTGGCGGTGAGATGGGCGACCTGACCAAATTCTGTGTGTGTACCTGTGGCGTATACCACTGCTAGTCCGCGACCAGAAGCAACGCTAGAACCTGCAAATACTAAGTTACTGGCTTCGGAAGCATGAATATTGAGTGCGGTGACGGGTTCACTAATGCGAGGAACTGGTAAAGATTCTCCAGTGAGGACAGAGACATCGACATATAAAGATTGACTTTCGACAAGTCTGGCATCTGCGGAGATTTTATCACCTTCTTCTAACTGCATCACATCGCCGCTAACTAACTCACGGGCAGGAATCACAGTTAATTTGCCATCACGATAAACTTTAGCTTGGGAAGGTAAGATTTTTTTCAGGGCTGCTAAAGCTTTTTCGGCTTGAAACTCCTGCCAAAAGCTAAAAATAGCGTTAATCCAAATCACTGCCCAAATTGCCCAGCCTAATTCCGGTGTTTGGGAAATAAAAGCTAAAATCCCCGCCACCCACAACAGCAATGCCATGAAATGGGTTAATTGATCAATGAAACGCAGAATTAACGGGCGGGTTTGCGGTTCGGGAAGTTCGTTATAACCAGATTGTTTTAATCTTAAATTAGCTTCTGCCTCGCTGATCCCTTGGGGAGTTGTGGTGAGAGTTTTGTAGACATCTGTAGGTGTCAGCGTCCAAATATGAGAGTTTCCATGAGAATTTGCATTCATCCTAAACCCGTTCCTACTCTCAATAGCATTCGGTTTTCGTATCTTAGATGCTGAGTCTACACCGCTTCATCTGCCTGAGAGTAATTTTGCAAGAAAAATTATACGCAAATGCGATCGCACAAACAATTATCTGACTTTTCACGGTATCTGGACAACCCCTCTCCAAACCTCTCCCCTGCAAGGAGAGAGGCTTTGATTTCTCCCCCTTCCCTAGTAGGGAAGGGGGCTGGGGGGTTAGGTTTTGCGTTAGCTTTTCCACATGACATGAAAAGTCAGAAACAATTAGGAGTCGCGCAAAAATAACTTGAACACTTTTGATTGAGAAGTAAAGCTAACAGTTTATTACAGATTAAATTCGTACAACTTATTTTTGCCTGATGCCTTATCCATTATGTGATCATTCTGAATACTCGTGAATGAGTCTTTGATACTCGTAGACGAGTGTTTGATATTTGTGGGCGAGTCTTTGATATTCGTGAATGAGTATTAGAACTTCATTAATGAATATTTGATATTCGCGGAAGAGTATCGGAACTCCATTCATGAGTGTTTGATACTCGCGGATGAGTGTTTGATACTCGTGAATGAATCTTTAATACTCGCGGATGAGTCTTGAATACTCGTGGATGAGTCTTTGATACTCGTGAACAAGTCTTGAATACTCGTGGATGAGTCGCTGATACTCACTCAGCATTTTGCCATATCACGGATTGAGGAAATAGAATTTTAATCTCAGTCTAATTTTTGCAATCTGTAGTGGTATTAAAATAAACCTCAGCCCTGGCCACGACTTACTGCGATGCACTTCAAATTCCGCAAATATGCCCTCATTGCCTTGCTGACTACAACTCTCAGCATCAACTTAGATTTACCCAAACTCAATTTTCTCCTCAACTCCAACTTAGCCGCTTCAGCACAAACCCCAGACTCACGTAAAGCCGAAGCAGATAAACTGTTACAGCAAGGTATTCAACAGTTTCAAACTAGTCAAGTTGAAGCAGCGTTACAGTCTTGGCAACAAGCACTAATTATTTATCGTGAAATCAAAGACCGTAAAGGTGAGAGTAATGCACTAGGCAATCTCGGTGTTGCTTACAATTCAATGGGAGATTACCCCAAAGCCATAGAATACCAGCAGCAGAGATTAGCCATCGCCCGTGAAATCAAAGACCGTAAAGGTGAAAGTGCAGCACTAGGCAATCTCGGTGTTGCTTACAATTCACTAGGAGATTACCCCAAAGCCATAGAATACCAGCAGCAGAGATTAGTCATCGCCCGTGAAATCAAAGACCGTAAAGGTGAGGGAAAGTCACTCGGCAATCTCGGTCTTGCTTACTATTCATTAGGAGACTACCCCAAAGCCATAGAATACCAGCAGCAGAGTTTAGCCATCACTCGTGAAATCAAAGACCGTCTCGATGAGGGAAAGTTACTCGACAATCTCGGTAATGCTTACAATTCACTGGGAGATTACCCCAAAGCCATAGAATACCAGCAGCAGAGTTTAGCCATCGCTCGTGAAATCAAAGACCGTCTCGGTGAGGGACAGTCACTCGGCAATCTCGGTCTTGCTTACTATTATCTAGGAGACTACCCCAAAGCCATAGAATACCAGCAGCAGAGTTTAGACATTGCCCGTGAAATCAAAGACCGTCTCGATGAGGAACAGTCACTCGGCAATCTCGGCCTTGCTTACTATTCATTAGGAGACTACCCCAAAGCCATAGAATACCAGCAGCAGAGATTAGCGATCGCCCGTGACATCAAAGATCGTCTCGGTGAGGGACAGTCACTCGGCAATCTCGGTCTTGCTTACAATTCATTAGGAGACTACCCCAAAGCCATAGAATACCAACAGCAGAGATTAGTGATCGCCCGTGAAATCAAAGACCGTCTCGGTGAGGGACAGTCACTCGGCAATCTCGGTCTTGCTTACAATTCACTAGGAGATTACCCCAAAGCCATAAAATACCAGCAGCAGAGATTAGCGATCGCTCGTGAAATCAAAGACCGTATCGGTGAGGGACAGTCACTCGGCAATCTCGGTCTTGCTTACTATTATCTAGGAGACTACCCCAAAGCCATAGAATACCAGCAGCAGAGTTTAGCCATCCTTCGTGAAATCAAAGACCGTCTTGGTGAGGGACAGTCTTTAAATAATTTAGGAGCTACTTTCTACAGATATGGTAATCTCCCCGTAGCAGAGAAAACGCTGTATGAAGGAATTAAAGTTTATGAATCTCTGCGAGATAAAAAATTAAATGACCCCAACAAAGTCTCAATTTTTGAGACACAAAGAAACACATACAATACTTTACAACAAGTTCTCATTGCCCAAAACAAAACCGATGCAGCTTTAGAAATATCCGAACGTGGACGTGCTAGGGCATTTGTTCAGTTACTCTCATCTCGCTTGAATAAAGCTAATAGCGATATGAAATCGCTCTCTGCGCCAACAATAGGCGAGATGAAACAAATTGCCAAACAGCAAAACTCTACCTTAGTGCAATACTCAATTATTTACGATGACTTCAAAGTAGAAAATCAACAACAATATAAAGAATCAGAACTTTATATTTGGGTAATCAAACCTAACGGTGAAGTCACATTTCATCGCCAAGACCTTAAACCATTGTGGCAAAAACAAAATACTAGTCTGGCAAATTCAGTTAAAAGTATTCTCACCACTAGCAGGTTTGCATGGAATCAACCCCTCAAACAACTCCATGAAATTCTCATCCAACCAATCGCCCAAGAATTACCCAAAGACCCTAAAACTCATGTAATTTTTATACCTCAAGAATCCTTATTTTTTGTGCCTTTCCCAGCCTTAAAAGATGCAGACAATAAATACCTCATTGAAAAACATACCATCCTCACCGCACCATCAATTCAAGTATTAGATTTAACCCATAAACAACGCATCCAAACACGAAACGCATCTAAGCAAAATGCCTTAGTTGTCGGTAATCCCATCATGCCCCGTGTCGCTTTAAATGGCGATAAACCAGAACAATTAGAAGCTTTACCCGGTGCAGAAATCGAAGCCAAAGAAATTGCGCGGCTATTAAATACCAAAGCCATCATCGGTAAAGATGCAACCAAAAATCAAATTTTAAAACTCCTACCACAAGCCCGAATTATTCATTTAGCAACTCACGGATTGGCTGATGATACTTACGGTTTAGGAAGTTGGATTGCATTAGCACCAAACCCAAAAACTCAACAAGAAACAGGTAATGGCTTACTAACTGCTGAAGAAATCTTAGATTTAAAACTGCAAGCCGAATTATTTGTCATCAGTGCTTGCCAAACTGGACGGGGACGCATCACGGGTGATGGTGTGATTGGTTTATCGCGTTCGATAATTTCTGCTGGTGTTTCCAGTGTGTTAGTTTCCCTGTGGGTAATTCCCGATGAAGATTCTCAGTTACTCATGAGGGAGTTTTATCAAAATCTGCAAAAGAATCCAGATAAAGCCCAAGCATTACGTCAAGCCATGCTAGGCAGAATTAAAGAAAAATCTCTACCAATTAACTGGGCAGCATTTACACTAATTGGTGAAGCGGAATGAGGCAAACTTTGTCACTCAATATACAAGGTTGCTTTCGCAGGATGGAGGAATGACGACGCGATCGCAAGTGTTCTCTTTCAATCAACGTGAGTTCGATTAACCTCTCCCCAACCCCTCTCCGACGCGGAGAGGGGCTGAAATATCCTTAATTACTAACGAAAAATTAAGCTTTTAAAGCCTCTCTCCTTATAGGGGAGAGGTTTGGAGAGGGGTGTTAAAATCCGTCGAACTCACGTTAAATCAGATAAAAAATTATATTACTGCTGTTTTACAGAGATTATTCATGTGAAAACCGATACTATCTTTTATCAACTATTCCAAAGCTTTCCCGGCATTTTTTTTGAACTGATTAACCAATCTCCCAATATGGCGATCGCTTATCAGTTTTCATCCGTGGAAGTTAAACAACTCGCCTTCCGCATCGACGGTGTATTTCTTCCTAAAAATCAGGACATATCACCACCAATTTATTTTGTTGAAGTCCAATTTCAACCAGATAGAAAATTTTATTCCCGCTTTTTCACTGAAATATTTCTTTACCTCGATAAAACTGAATTACCAAACAATTGGCGTGGTGTTGTAGTGTATCCAAACCAGAGTATTGATACAGCAGCCAGAGAAAGATATATTGAATTACTCACCAGTGAAAGAGTAAAGTGTATTTATCTCGATGAGTTAGACTCGGTAGAACCATCAATTGGGATTGAGACAGTAAAATTAGTAATTGAGCCAGAATCAACTGCTGCCAGAAAAGCTAGAGAGTTAATTGAACTTGCTAAACAACAAGTAGCCGATGAATTCAGTCAGCGGGAAATTCTACAATTAATAGAGACGATTATTATATACAAATTTCCCCAAATGAGTCGAGAGGAGATAGAAAAAATGTTAGGTTTAAATGAATTGAAACAGACTAAGGTATATCAGGAAGCTAAAGAAGAAGGGAAGTTAGAAGGCAAGTTAGAAGGTAAGTTAGAAGGTAAGTTAGAAGCAGTTCCTTTTATGCTGAGTTTAGGCGCAACTATAGAACAAATAGCAGAAGCTTTGAGTTTAGATATCGAGCAAGTTAGACAAGTAGCTCAAAATAGTCAGTCAAATCAGAGTCAACCTGACTGATGGTTCACTCTCGCTATATGAGCGATCGCACCTTGTTGAGGACTACTATAGCTGAGATGTGATCGCTCTAAAAATCTTTGAGAAACTTTATATTCACTATTTCCTCTGCTGTCTAACCGGGTTCATCCATACTTCTAATTTGCTAAATGCTTGAGAAGAAAGCAGTGTCAAGCATAAATAAACCAAGGCTACGGCGGCGTAAATTTCAAAGGCGCGGTAGTTACCAGCGACAATTAATTGTCCTTTGCGGAATAATTCTTCAAAACCGATAACTGCAACTAAGCTGGTATCTTTTAATAAGCTAATAAATTCATTACCCAAGGGTGGAATCATCCGCCGAAAAGCTTGGGGAAAAATTACATAGCGCATGGTTTCTGTTGAACTTAAACCGAGTGATTGTGCGGCTTCGGTTTGTCCTAATTCAATAGATTGAATCCCAGCACGGACAATTTCGGCAATATAGGCGGCGCTGTTTAAACTTAAAGCGAGTACTCCAGCAACTAAGGGATTAAAGTTAAAAGTAAAACCAAGTTGTTGTGCGATCGCTGGTATACCAAAGTAAATCATAAAAATTTGTACCAGCAAAGGCGTGCCGCGAAAGAAATCTACATAAGCTCGTGCTAACCAACGCACAGGTTTAATATAAGAAAGGCGGACAATCCCTATTAAAGAACCACCAACTAAACCTAAAACTACAGAAAGAATTGTTAATTGCAGTGTTACCAATGCACCTTGTAAAAGTATGGGCAAAGCACGCCAAATTACACTTAATGAAGTGAATACATTTGCGTTGCTACCATTAGCCTGATTTTCAAAGGGAGATTTAACGGGTAATGTAGGTGGTTCAGCTTTAAACCATTTTTTGTAGATTTGCGAATACTCACCATTTCGCAGCACTCTATCCAAACCATCATTAATGAGTGTTAAATTAGGCGAGTTTTTGGCTGTGACAATTCCGTAATATTCTTCTGTTAGTAATTGCTGAATAACTTTAATTCCCTGGAGATTTCCTGTATTAATGGCATACAAAGTTACAGGTGCATCGTTAATTACCGCATCCACATTACCATTCAGCAATTCTTGCAAGGCTAAAGGTGCAGAATCAAAACTGCGAATTTCTACTCCGGGAATACCTTTCGCCTTTTCTGCGCCAGTTGTACCAATTTGGACGGCAATTTTTTTATTCTTGAGACTATCTAAGCTAGTAATATCTTGATTGTTACTCCGGACTGCGATCGCCAACCCAGCCTTAAAATAAGGACGGGAAAAATCAACTGTTTTGGCGCGTTCCTCGGTAATTGTGATCGAACTAATCGCCGCATCGATGGTTTTAGCTTGGACTGCGGGGATAATGCCATCAAAAGGGATGCTTTGAAAATTTACTTTAAAATTAGCAGCAGAGGCGATCGCATTCATCAAATCAATGGAAAAACCTTGTAATTGTCCGCCTGCGCCTTGAAACTCAAACGGTGGAAAGGCTGGTTCAGTCGCTACCCGCAATGTTTTTCCAGCGTCAGAGTTGACACTACAGCCAGTCAGTAAGATACAACTCAAACTAATTACCAACAACCCACGCCACCAACGCCTAAAATTTAATCTAATCATCTTCTGTTAATGGGCTATGAAAAATTCTAACCCTATCATTATTTTTGAAAATATTGAAAAAAACTTTGGTTCCCTCAAAGTTCTTAAAGGAATCACAGGCGAAATTCAGCAAGGGGAAGTTGTGGCGGTGATTGGGGCTTCCGGGTGTGGTAAAAGTACATTACTGCGATGCTTCAATCGTTTAGAACGTATTGATAACGGTTCCTTGGTAGTTAATGGAATTGAGTTATCTAAATCTAATTTCAACAGTCAACAACTGCGCCAACTGCGAACTCAAGTAGGGATGGTTTTTCAACAATTTAATTTGTTTCCCCATCTCAGTGTGTTAGAAAATCTGACACTTGCGCCGCGTAAAGTTTTAGGCAAAACTGCCAAAGAAAGCGCCCAACTCGCAGGATTATATTTAGAAAAAGTTGGTTTATTTGATAAAGCCTCCGCTTATCCCGAACAACTATCTGGCGGACAAAAGCAAAGAGTTGCGATCGCTCGTAGCTTATGTATGAATCCCCAGATTATGCTATTTGATGAACCTACCAGCGCCTTAGATCCTGAACTTGTCGGTGAAGTTTTACAAGTGATGCAACAATTAGCCGCCGAGGGAATGACAATGGTAGTCGTCACCCATGAAATGCAATTTGCGCGGGAAGTTGCCCATCGAGTGATATTTATGGATAAAGGCGTAGTAGCAGAACAAGGTTCAGCTTACGAAGTGATCACAAATCCGCAAAGCGATCGCCTGCGTACTTTTCTCAGCCGCCTCTACAAAGTATGAAGTATGAAGTGTGAAGTATGAAGTATGTAGACACCCTTTGGGTGGCTTCCCATAGGGTAATTTTATTTATTCTCCTGCCTCCTGCCTTTTAACCAATAACAAATGACAAATGACTCTACAAATATTCACGCAAGAAATCAAACGGATCATCTTCCCAGCAAGGTTCAGGTGTCATCAAGTGCAAATTGCTGTTGATGTCAGCTTCAATTTCGTCGCCATCTTCCCTGTCAAACAGTTCTATCAACGCTTTCCAGTCGCGTTGTCTGAGGGAATTTAACGCAGGTGCATACATCTGTAGATTGATTAGGGATTTCACACGCAAGATTTGAGTTAAAGGCTGTAACAAATTTGTCGCTTTGTTGGTCAACCACCATATTCTAACTTGGTTATATCCATAACTCAGTTAGATTGATGGATACTAAGTAATATTTCAAACAAAATCAACTGTTACCAGAAAAAAATTATTAAATTGCCATTATTGGGTGGATTCCACAATATCAACACCAAACACATCTGCAAAACATTGGACAATATGAGGACGTACCTGTTCACAGGTAATACCCGGAATCCATTCAGCTAAACAGGCGACTGGTTTATCAGCAATACCACAGGGGACAATATGTTGAAAGCCTGTCATATCAGGGCAAACGTTTAAAGCAAAACCGTGCATAGTAATCCAACGGCTGACTTTAATCCCAATAGCTGCAACTTTGCGATTTTCTAACCATACACCAGTAAAACCAGTCAGGCGATCGCCTGCCAAACCATAAACAGCCAACACCCGAATGATCACTTCTTCCAGTTGACGCAAGTACCAATGCAAATCTTTACGATGACGTTGCAGATTTAAAATGGGATACCCCACCAGTTGACCGGGACAATGGTATGTTACTTCGCCACCACGTTCAACTCTGTGGACATCAAAATTACTGTGATCAAGGTCAAACTTGAGAAATTCTGGTGTAGCGCCTTGACCCAAGGTATAGACGGGAGGATGCTCTAGCAAGATTAACACATCATCAAGGCTAGGGTCTTGAATACGTTCGCTAAGAAGCGATCGCTGCCATGCGTGTGCATCTATGTAAGGCATCAATTTTTGGTTATATAACAAACAGCGGTTGCGTGGTGGTCTATTACTACGGATCATGCCAAAAATCAACTGAGAGAATAATGAAATATATTGCAACTTCGATAGTTGCACAAAACAATTGTCAAGCTATGCAAAGGATTTTAAAGGAACATCAAGGGAACCTGCTATGTAAATTACAAAGTGCTAGTTTGAATATATAACCGCAATGGTCTTAGGAGGAATTCTCTGCAATAAGCATCACGCCAAAACAACCAGAAAGAATGAACTGGCTGATGACTCTAATAATATAGAATGCATCTTTAACTAAAAGAAACTTGTACAAAGAGTTGTGTGATCAACTAACAACAAGCCAACCTATGAGAATACATACAAGTTGCTTGAATGTACAAGATAGTTAAGATAGCAGTTGCTCAAAGTTAGATACTTAAGAATTCTGCGGCTCAAACCAATTGTTTAGCAGCAATCGGAAAAAAAAGCGCAGACATCCACTAAGGATATCAATCAAGGGAACGCGTAAAAATTGAAAGCAGCAAATTTAGAGCAAGCTCAGCAGTACATTAAATTACAACAAAACTTGTTTTGGCGACAGTCATAGACCTTACCGCAACTTCCTTTCTCACAAAACCAACTCACATCACACATCAAATATAGAGCGGGAGAGTTTACATGAAGCTTGTCATCCACGGCAAAAATATTGAAATCACCGAAGCAATTAGGGATTACGTGCATCAAAAAATAGAAAAAGCGGTTAGTCACTTTCAGAACATTACAAATGAAGTGGATGTCCACCTAAGCGTAGCTCGCAATCCCCGAATTAATCCAAAACAAGCAGCTGAAGTCACTATCTATGCAAATGGTAGTGTCATCCGTGCCGAGGAAAGCAGCGAAAACTTATACGCCAGCATTGATTTAGTGGCAGATAAAATTGCCCGTCAATTACGCAAATATAAAGAACGGCGGCAAGATAAGAAAACTCATGCTCAACCTACAAACGAAGTAGTTGTACCAGAACCAGTTGTACCAGATTTAATAGGCGATCGCACTCCCGAATTACCCAGCGAAGTTGTACGGACGAAATATTTTTCCATGCCACCGATGACTCTAGCAGAAGCATTGGAACAATTACAACTAGTGGGACATGACTTTTATATGTTCCGCAATGCCGAAACTGGAGAAATTAACGTTATTTACGAACGCAACCACGGTGGGTACGGCGTAATTCAACCCCGCAATAATAACGGCCATACCAACGGCAAAAACGGTAAGGTAGCTCACAACAACATTATTGTTCAGGAGAAATCACACTCAGCTAAATAAATAGTATTAGGGTGGGACTTGCCCACCCTTCAAACCTCAGTTAACTAATTTTGGATTTGCAAACCCTCAAGACCAGGCTGTTTCTCCAACGCACTCAGCACTCAGCACTCAGCACTTACTTATTGAGAGCTTGCAGAGTTTTCAGCGCTTCTGTAACGTGTCCTTGAAAGTTCAACATCGAATCAAAGACATACTGCACTACTCCTTGTTGATCGATAACATAAGTCACCCGACCAGGAAACAAACCAAAGGCAGCAGTTGCACCGTATTGCTTACGTACTTGGTCTCCTTTATCACTCAAGAGAGTGAATGGTAAGTTGTATTTCGCTGCAAATTTTTGGTGAGATTCGCTGGAATCACCACTTACACCAATCACTTCAGCGCCAGCACTTTTAAATACTTCGTACTGGTCGCGGAAAGCACAAGATTCGGCTGTGCATCCAGGTGTATCGTCTTTGGGATAAAAGTACAACACAACAGCTTTTTGACCACGAAAGTCTCTCAAGCTGACAGTGGAACCATTTTGAGCAGGTAGAGTGAAATCAGGAGCAATATCTCCAACTTTAACAGCCATAGATTTGTGAATAATTGCGATCGCACATTTTGAGCTATGAATGATATTATGCCGTTTTAAGATGTATTGCCGAAATAGTTAGTACGGCTTATTGAGCGAATCACTCAATTGAGTACCTGTGTAATTGGGAACCCAACCTTCTGCTGATGTGAAATAGCGCACGGCTTTAAAATTTAATGATGCTGTTAGACTACACCAATGCTCAACCCCTGCTGGGATAGAAATGTAGTCTTGAGCTTGAACTAAAAGCTGTACTTGGCTACCATCTGGTCTAACAAAACCAAAAATTATTTCTCCTGCTAATACATACAAAGGTTCCGCCGCAGTATGAGTATGGTAACGACTATAAGTATCTATCAGCATCTGAAGATTAGGTACGCCTGGATGCACATTCAGCAAGTCACACCAGAGAGAACCATTTTCTTTTTGGAGAAATTCAAAGACGCTGTTATGCAATTCTACAATGTAGTTCTTTTCTAAAGCTGTCAAAACGTCCTGCTCTAGGAGATTAGCGAAAAGAAGAGATGTTCCTGGGTCAAAGTGTTTGAGATACACACCAACAGGAGCTAGTTCTCGTACTATCTCACTTAAATCGCTCTCGACTGCACCATCTTCTAGTAATAGGATCGCCATGACAGAAAAATTTATAATTAAATGTTAAAAAAAGTATACTCAAAATTGGAGCAATAAGCCACAATTGCCGATAGGCATACTGGAGTATATATCTCAGTTATATAACTATACATCAAGCGCGAACCATTCTCAATTTGTGATTTAAGCAGCCAAATCCATCTTTAGTAAGTCAAGTTCAAGAAAATCACAGGATATTAGATGAGTAGGACTACTTTAAAGTCATTATCTCTGATTTTTGAGCATTAAAACTTGCAATATTTTGATGGCGATATCACGAGGAATATCTAAAGCCTGGTACAAGTCATTTAAAAAATTTTTTTCTTCTTCAGTGACTATGCTTTCAGTCATTACTAAATCAGCAGCTACAGCAAAAGCGGCTTCTCGTAGTTCTGGTGATAAAGATTCTTTAGCTGCATTAAATAAAGCATTAAAACCATCGCGTCGAAGAATGCTTAGGTTTTTTTCTAACAGCTTGTTTATGAGTTCTTCAGAATAACTGCTAAAAAGTTTGAGCCGCGACAGTACAGAAGAAATACTACGCGCTTGTTGTTCTGAAAGCACAGCATCTGAAGTCATAGCTACCAAAGCAATAGCAGCAAAAGCTTCGGCTGATGTCAATACCTCTGGGGCTTGGTTTTCTTTGCCCAGGATTGTGTTTAATAAATTCATGATTTTTGCTCCTGGATTGGGGTCTCAGTAGCGTACAGTTACCTGTATGTTGCTTAACTTGCAGGTAGTTCTGCAACGCTGTGAGACTTTCAAAGTTTAGTGTTCCCAGGATTTCTTGACGGCGAACACCTACCTGCACTCGGCGGTTTGCAGCAAGTAGGACACCTTTAAGCTCTAAGTTAGCGTTCTCCTGTTTTTTCAATTGTTTCTATCACTGCCAATCCTATACCAGAAGCTGCAATTAGCAGTACTGCTGATAGCAAATAGGCGTTAGTAAGCATCCGAAGGGCATCATCAAAGAAAATATAGGTGGTCATTGCATCACCTTTGAACTCTATATAGCTAGTACTACTTATTTCTCAACATGCTGACTCATGATTCCCGTTGAAAAATTCCTAGCAATTGCATCTTAACAAAACTTTAGCTCCTAAATAATGGTTTTCTAATTTTTTATTTCTGAAGATTCTATGAATTTCAGCAGAATTTGGTAAATAAAAAGACGGAAAATTTTTCATGGATAAAATTAGACATTCTAAGTTACCGCAAAATTGGCTATTTAGTTAGTAAATTAAATAACATAGAATTTTATTGAACCTCTATTGTCTAACTGAAAAATCCTAACAAAATGCTTATTGTTAAAGCAGTATAGACAGAACTACTAAATATATTGTCAATTGAATACTGATGAGAAAAGTTTTTGTAAATTGATTTTTAAAGTTTAAACTGTTTTTTCAATAATTTTTTTGATTAGTTAATCATTACTCCGGGTAGAAAATATGGTTAACGTGCTAGTCAACATAGAGAGCTAGTTTTGTAACGAATTGTAAATAAAGCTGAGATCATCTGTTGCGTATCTCAATTGCAGGTTTTTTTGTTGACTGTTTGTTAACCGTCAGCAGTCAACTAGTAATAGTGGCTCGGTTTGGATGATGTGCGTTACATTGAAGCGGTAAACCGGGATTTGCTAAGATTTCCAGTGCGTAAACTTTTGCAACAGGGCAACTCTTCACTACCATGCCAACATCGACAATTGACGGTAAAGACGCAGTAGCTATCCAAGCTGTAAAAGAAGGGGTGGCTGTGTGCGATCGCTCTTTTTGGGGACGCATCCGGGTTTCAGATGACGATCGCATCCGCTTTTTACACAATCAAAGTACCAACGATTTCCAAAGCCTCAAACCAGGACAAGGCTGTGATACGGTGATGCTGACATCCACAGCCCGCACAATTGACTTGGTGAGTGCATATATTCTGGATGATGCGGTGCTGCTGTTAGTTTCGCCTAATCGTCGAGAGTTTTTAATGCAATGGTTAGATCGCTACATCTTTTTTGCTGACAAGGTGCAGTTAACCGACGTAACAGAAGAAACTGCAACCTTCAGCCTCATCGGCCCAGATAGTGATGCAATTGTCGAAAAATTGGGTGCTGGGGCAATTATCGGTCAACCCGATGGCCATCATTTGTTAATTGATGGTGGGATAATTGTGGCCGTGGGTAGCGGTTTAGCTTTGCCTGGATATACGCTCATTCTACCAGCGGCCGAAAAACAGAAAGTGTGGCAGCAAATTTTAGGCTTAGGCGCAGTAGAATTGAGCGATCGCGCTTGGGAAACTTTACGCATTATCCAAGGTAGACCAACCCCAGATGCAGAACTAACAGATGATTACAATCCCCTAGAAGTTGGTCTATGGCAGACTATTTCTTTCACTAAAGGTTGTTACATTGGGCAAGAAACCATTGCCCGGTTAAATACCTATAAAGGTGTGAAACAATACCTCTGGGGAATTCGCCTTAACGCTCCTGTGGAAGTTGGCAGTGCGATCGCTCTTGGAGATGAAAAAATTGGTAAACTCACCAGTTATACCGAAACTAGCGACGGTTACTTTGGACTCGGATATATCCGCACCAAAGCTGGTGGTGTTGGCTTAAAGGTACAAGTGGGAGAAGTTGAGGGTGAAATTGTCGAAATCCCCTTTGTTTCCCATGAGTATCCACAATAATCAAATTATTGTGCGATTGTTATGAACAACGACGTAACTGTGTTAACAACACAACAATCTCATCCATTGCTTGCCGAATAGTGCTGGCTGGTTGTTCAGATTGATTCACCATAATACTAAAAGCTAACGGTTCATACTGAGGTGAATCAATATATCCTGATAGAGAAATTGCACCTCTTAATGTACCTGTTTTGGCTTGGACAATTCCCTGAGCCGATGTATTGCGAAAGCGATTTGCTAAAGTTCCACTAACTCCAGCTACAGGTAAAGAAGCGCGAAAAACTTTGGCTTCTGGGGATGCGGCCATGACTTGTAAAACTTGTACCAAAGCTTCTGGAGTAATTAAATTCTTCCGCGATAAACCGGAACCATCCACTACGCTATAACTGCTGGGGTTAACTTTTAATTGAGTTAAAGTTTCTTGCATCACTTGTAACCCAACATCAGCAGTACTTTGATTTTTTGCTAATTCTTTTTTGTGGGCTAAAGTTCTTAATAAAGCCTCAGCAAACAAATTATCACTATTTAAATTCATCTCCTTAATCAACTCAGATAAAGGTGGAGATTCAATTGCGGCAACTTCTCGTTCATGACTACCACCATTAGCGCTAATTGTTTGTTTAACAGAAATTCCTTCTGCGGCTAAACTTTGACGAAAGTAGCGTAAGAAATTTTGTGTAGGGTCAAATACAGCGATTCCAGTAACATCCGGTAGTGAATTTACAGGAAGTTGTCCTTGTATATGCAGCACAGCACCTTTTAAATCACGCCGAACTTCTACTAACCCTGGTTCATCTTTTTGAACAGTTACAGTATTGTTTTCCACTCGCCACTGATATGCTTCTGTAGGATCAGCCCACTTAATTTGTAATGGCTTTCCTACAGTTTGAGGCAACACTGTTAAAACAGCAGCATTTTCATTCAAAATAAGGCTGTTGACTGGTGCGCCATAATCAGCTTGGACATCTTCCCATTGCCAACTGGGATTAATCACTTCTCCTTGAAAATAACTATCATCAGCAATTAATTTATTAATTTGAGTAATACCCTGTTGGCGTAACTGTTTTGCTAATAGTGTTAATTGAGGATTTTTGAAACTAGGATCTCCTTTACCAACTACACGCAAACTTCCATCAGCATCTTGATAAACAGAGGTACGAATGCGAAAATCTGCTCCTAATTGCTTGAGTGCTGCTGCTGTAGTTAACAACTTAGTATTAGAAGCAGGAATAAAATATTTTTCAGCATCATGACTGTAAAGAGTTTGAGTAGAAACTAAGTTTTTCACTAAAATTCCCCAGCGGGCGCGACTGAACAAAGGGCGATTAATTGTTGCATCTATAGATGTCCCTAGTTGAGCAGGGCAAAGTGATTTTGTGGGAGTTGCTGGAGGAACTGGAGTTTGCGCTGTAACTGCTTGTTGGGTAATACCAATATGAGTCCCAAGAAACAATAGCATCAAACTCAGGGAAATTTTTTGATAAAACATACTCAAACTTCTACATTGAGAACTGACAGTGATATTAAGCTGTCACCGATTTAACTTGCACATTTTTTGGTTTGCTGTTGACTGCTGGCTGTTGACTGTGAACCGTCAGCAATCAAAGAACCTGATGATTAATTGTGTAATTAAAAGGTGCTGTATTTTACCATCAATCTCACAGCCATGCAATATTGTAAAATGGAGGCGATCGCAGTAGTTAATATCTCAGCAATCGCAAACCGTTAAGAGTAACTAGCACTGTAGAACCTTCATGGCCAATTACACCAAAAGGTAAGTTAATATTCCCCAAAAAGTTAGCCAGCATTAGCAAGGTAATTGATGTCAGCGCAAAGGCGATGTTTTGTTTGACTACAAATTGCGATCGCTTGCCTAATTCCATTGCCGCTACAAGTTTTTCTAATCTATCTGCTATTAAAACAATGTCTGCTGTTTCTAATGCAACATCATTACCTGCACCGCCCATTGCTATACCTACAGATGCTTGGGCTAAAGCTGGGGCATCATTAATACCATCTCCCACCATCGCCACAGTCTGATATTGTTTCTGCAAGCTACGGATGAGGTTTAGCTTATCTTCGGGTAGCAATTGGGCGTATATCTGAGTAATACCTATAGCTTGGGCCACACTTTCGGCTGTACGTTGGTTATCTCCGGTAATCATGACAATTTGTTCGACTCCCAGCTGACGCAAACGGCGAATAGTTGCGGCGGCTTCTGGTCGAATCATATCTGCAATTGCGATCGCACCCATTATTTCTGTTTCTTGTGCAACCCAAACAACAGTGTTACCTTCAGATTCCCAAGTATGAGCCAAATCGTTTAATCTTTGGGGTAATTCATTAACATACTGTTGAATGAAAGTGGCATTTCCCAGAGTGATTTTTTGATTTTTAACATAACCGACAATACCTTGTCCTGGTATGGCTTGCACATCCACACCACGTTCCCAGTTGAAATCACCCGCTGCTTGAACAATGGCTTTAGCAATGGGATGCTCAGAAAAAGCTTCTAAAGCTGCTGCTGTTTTTAATACATCTGCTTGTGTATATGCCTCAGTAGGAATTACCTGAGATACTTGCACTTGTCCTGTTGTTAAAGTACCAGTTTTATCAAATGCGATCGCCCGGACTTTGCCCATATTCTCTAACTGTGCGCCATTTTTAAACAAAATCCCTTGTCTTGCACCGTTGGCAATTCCCGACAACAGTGTTGGCATAATTGCAGCCATCAGCGCACAGGGAGAAGCTACCACCAAAAAAGTCAAAGCGCGATAAATTGTTGTTTCCCAGTCCCAACTCCAAATAAACGGCGGCAAAATTGCCAACAATATGCCAGCAATCACAATTACCTTGGCATATCCCCGCTCAAATCTGGCGATAAACTCTTGGGAAGGTGGCGCTGATTCTTGTGCTTCTTCTACTAAACGAATTACCCGCTGAATCAAATTACTGGCTGCTGGCTTGTGTAATTTTAACTTTAGCGCCCCATAACCGTTGAGTGTTCCAGCAAAAACTTCATCACCTACTGTTTTTTCTACAGGTAAAGATTCACCAGTAATCGCTGCTTGATTGATAGTGCTGTAACCAGACAAAATGATGCCATCAGTCGGAATTAACTCTCCTGGTTTGACAACAATTTCATCCCCCACCTTTAGCTGACTGATGGGTAGCATCTGTTCTTGTCCTTGATGCAAAACCCTAGCGGTATCTGGTGTCAAACTCATCAAACTGCGGATACTTCGTTCAGTGCGCTTCATAGCATAGCCTTCTAATGCGCCGCTAATGGCAAAGATGAGAATTAAAATTGCCCCATCAATAATTAAGTAATATTCGCCGCGCCATAAACCTAAACCAGCTGCACCAATGGCAGCCACAATCATCAATAAATCTACATCTAGTTCTTTCTCTTTAATTAAAGTCGTTAATCCCTCACGGGCGCTTTCGTAACCACCAATAACGTAAGCAGCAGGTAACAAAAGCATTGCCCATCCCAACCAACCCAGATGTAAGGCGAACCATCCGAGAAATAATAACAGTCCACAAAACAAGGCTGCTAAGATATCGGCGTGTTGTTTAGTGAATTTGGTTAAATGCTGTGGGTAAAGCATGACAGTGAAATCATTGACAACTGATCTCACGTTAAACTTTGACATTAATGTTAATGTCAAGCAATTATTATTCCACCAGGAGGCATTGTGAATGGCACGCTTAAATAACAAAACCGCTGTAATTACAGGGGGGACAACAGGCATTGGTTTTGAGACTGCTAAACAGTTTGTGGCGGAAGGTGCGCGGGTAATTATTACTGGACAAGATGAAGAACGTTTACAAACCGCAGTCAAAGAACTTGGTTCTGGTGTAATTTCTGTGTTGGCAGATGTGCGATCGCTTGCTCAACTTGATACTTTGGCAGAAAAAGTAAAATCAGAATTTGGCAGTCTTGATATTTTGTTTGCCAATGCTGGTATCGGATTTTTTGCACCTTTAAAAGCAATGGACGAAACGTTGTATGATCAGCAATTTGATATCAACGTTAAAGGTATCTTTTACACTGTACAAAAACTATCTGGATTACTGAATGAAGGCGCAAGTGTCATCTTAAACGCTTCATCGGTAAATGAAAAAGGTATGGCGATGGGCAGTGTGTATTGTGCAACTAAAGCTGCGGTTCGTTCTTTTGCGCGGACTTTAGCTGCTGAATTAGGAAGCCGTCAAATTAGAGTTAACGCTATTAGTCCTGGTTTAATCCCTACTAATTTTCAGAAGAAGATGGGATTATCACCCGAAGCCCTCGACGATTTTGGCAAGTATATTAAGCAAACAGTACCATTGGAACGCTTTGGTAAACCAGAAGAAATTGCTGCGGCTGTTGTTTTTCTCGCCAGTGATGAGTCATCTTACATGACTGCGATAGATTTAGTTGTTGATGGTGGCTACATGAACGTCTAGTTTCGTGACACGGCTAAATCAGCAAAATATAGACCAATAGCTTTATCGCAGGTTAACCCAACTTTGTTAGAGATGTTGGGTTTCATGTTTCCATCCAAAATTGTATAAGCTTTGGCAATTAACATCCAAGAATAGCTTCTTACTATATCAAATGTTATATGCAGAAGTTTGCACACTCACATAAAGCAGGCAGTGGCAGAAGTTGTCACTCTATAAAAAGAGCGAATTTAGCTAACAACTTATGATGAGTAAACCTCTGTCTCAGGAACGTTTTAGTTCAGTAGTGAAATCCAGTAAATCTGATAATGCTAAAACTAAATGAGACGAGACTCTATGCAACTAAATTATTTGATGAAACGGCTTTCTTTTATTGGCAGTTGGATAGCTACAACAGTTCTTTGTTTATCTGCGATCGCTTTTATTTGGCAAGGGGCATTTTTCTCTAATAATTCGGCAATGGCGGCTCCTGCTGTTAACTTGATTGCATCATCAGACGCAGGCGATAAAGTACAAGAAAAAGCCCGTGAAGATGCTGGACGCGCCAAGAATTTTATTCGAGATACCGCAAATAAAGTTGAGCGCACCGCTAATAAAAATGCTGCGCGAGTTGAAGACGCTACAGATAACAGTGGTAACTTTATTGAGCGCAAAGCCAAAAGCGATCGCAACACAATTGAGAAAAGAGCAGAGGAAGATGCTGCTCGGACTCAAAAAGCAGTAGACAACACAAAGAATGCTGTTGAACGCACAGTAGATAGCATCAAGGATACTTTTGGCAAGTAGAAAATTAACATAATAATCTTGCTGAATTTGTAAGATTTTTTATGTTGTCTGTTCTTAGTTATTCCTCACAAACGCTTTAGGAATACTTGCCTATTAAAAAATCAATGTACATTAAACCCCTCTCCAAACCTCTCCCCTGTAGGGAGGAGCCACTGCGTTGCGCGAGTAACCCGCGTTGTAGCAAGTGACGTAGAGGCTTTGATTGTTACTCCCCTTCCCTACAAGGGAAGGGGTTGGGGGTTAGGTTTTATGTTAGCTTTTCCACATAGCGTGAAAAGTTAGATTTAATTCAGGTTATTTACTTGATATTAAACTTGCAATGTACATTGATTATGTCTTAATAATTTTATTTGGTAGTAATGCAATGTATAGTCACAATTACAATTCAAATGCCATACAAAACAATGGTAATTTTTGGCAAAAGAAAATAACTCTGATCACACTGCTAATTAGTGGATTGACTGCTTGTGCTTCTGAACCAAAGCAACCTGATGTTGTTGTCGTTCCTACACCGCAAGCAACAGTTACTGTCACCGCGACTCCTGCACCAACAACTACTGTAGTTGTCACTCCGAGTCCGCAAGTAACAACCATTGTTCCAACTGAACCAATTACAGATTTATTAGTAATTACCAACGCCAACAAACAGACACTTGTCAATAGACCAGTAAATTTTCAAAATGTTAATGTTCAAAGTGTAGTAGGCGATCGCACTTTTTGGGTTGGTTCAAGTAATACTCAAAGATTATTTGTAGTATTAGCCCCGAATCTAGATGCAGGAACGGCGGAAAATAAAGTTGTTGTGAAAAAAGGACAACTATTAGATTTAGCAGGTGTACTCAAACCTGTTCCCAGTGTTAAACAAGCCCAACAGCAATGGAAGGGTTTAACTGCAACTGAGGCGCAAGGACTAAAAAACCAAATCATTTATCTTGAAGCCAATCAAATTAAATTTAAGTCAAGCTGATAGTTATTTAACAAGTTTTAGGTGATAGTGGTTATGGCAAAAAAGACTGTGATGACCTATTGCCGAGTTATCCTCTTTGTCGCCTTAGTGCCATTTCCAACCATCACCGCGATCGCATTTATTGATAAAGTATCTTTGTCTTGATTGGATTTTTGCTCAAAAATCTTATAATTATGGCAAAACTTACCGTTTACGGAACTCCTCTCAGTACTTATGTTCGTACTGTCCGGTTGCTGCTTGAGGAAGCAGGTGTAGACTATACCCTTAAAGACATTGATATCTTCACAGGTGAAAATAAGTCGCCAGAGTACCTCGCCAAAAATCCTTTTGGTAAAGTGCCAACACTGGAAGTAGATGGAGAAGTAATTTACGAAACTTCAGCAATTACTGACTATCTAAATACAGTCTTTGCCAATAATCAGTTCAGCTTATCTGAGCCGATGCTTCAAGCTCGGATGCGTCAGATTACTACAATTATTGATAGCTATTTTTATCCTGCGGCGATTGGGACAATTGTCATTCAACGTATGATTGTACCTATGCAGGGAGGCAAAACAGATGAGGATAAAGTAAAAAATGCGATCGCACCTGCACAAACCGCCATACAAGCAATTGAATCGATAACTGTTGGTAGCCCATATCTACTCGGTAGTCAACTAACTATTGCCGATTTTTACCTCATTCCTGTTTTTATTTACCTTTCCCAAACTCCAGAATACGAGACAATTACTGCTCAAACTCCAAAACTGCGGGCTTGGTGGGATGCAGTCAACCAACTTCCAAACGTGAAAAAAGTCTGTGCATAACCGCAGTTCACTAGTAACATCGGATATTCTTACTGCTCAATAGTTTTCTCGGATGGGTATCTTGCTTGTTGTATTGTTCAGGCAGGCAAGATGCCCATACATTAATAATGCAAGGCGACACATTAACAATGTAAGGCATCGCATTAACAATGTGAGGTGACACATTAACAATGCAAGGCGACACATTAATAATGTGAGGCAACACATTAACAATGTCAGGACTATTAACTTAGCTTATCTTTTGTTTGCCATTGAGAGTTGCTTGTTTGAGCAAAGTATTTTGAGGCAAATTGCCAGTCCATAGCCATTGATTCATATCTGTTGGAGTTTGAACGCGTAATAATTGCGATCGCAGTTCTTGTCCTTCTAAAACTTCTTTTTCTAATAAAGCTTCTGCTGTCTCGATTAATAACTGGCGATTTTCGTCCAAGATTGTCAAAGCAATATGGTGTGCGCCATCAACAATTTCTTTAACTTCGTTGTCAATTTCTTCGGCAAGCCTGGGACTAACTGCTCGTCGCGGATTGGTTAAACTATCGATAAACTGTTGTTGAATTTTCTCAAATGCGATCGGCCCCAATTCATCACTCATACCGTAAAGAGTGACAAATCGCTCTGCTAAATCGGTAGCTTTTTGAATATCATCACTCGCACCAGTAGATGACCTACCAAAAATTAATTCTTCGGCAGCGCGTCCGCCTAAAAGTGTGACAATTCGACCGCGAATTTCATCTTCTGTCATCAAAAAGCGGTCTTCTTCAGGTAGTTGCAATGTGTAACCCAAAGAACCGACACCACGAGGAACAACAGAAATTTTTTCAACAGTACCAGCACCAGGCATTAAAGCACCAATCAGTGCGTGACCAACTTCATGATAAGCAACTGTTTTTTTCTCCGTTTCATTGAGAACCCGTGATTTTTTCTCTAACCCGGTTAACACTCGTTCAATCGCTTCGTTAAAGTTAGCCATTGTCACGGCATCATTATTATTCCGGGCGGCTAACAGTGCGGCTTCATTTACCAAGTTAGCTAAATCTGCGCCTGCAAATCCTGGAGTTCGGGCTGCTAACTTTGACCAATCTACATCAGGCGCTAGTCTCACATCTTTAGAATGAATTTTGAGAATTGCTTCTCGACCAATTTTATCTGGGCGGTCTACGACAATTTGACGGTCAAAACGACCAGGACGACGCAAAGCAGAGTCAAGAACTTCGGGGCGGTTGGTAGCAGCGAGAATAATTACTCCGGTGTTGGCATCAAAACCATCCATTTCTGAGAGCAATTGGTTGAGTGTTTGCTCTCGCTCATCATTACCACCCAAGATTGTGCCGCCACTAGCGCGTGATTTACCCAAAGCATCTAACTCATCAATAAACACAATACAAGGCGCTTGCTTCTTGGCTTGCTCGAATAAATCTCTAACTCTAGCTGCACCAATGCCGACAAATAACTCAATAAATTCCGAACCAGAAATACTAAAAAAAGGCACACTAGCTTCACCAGCGATCGCTTTTGCCAGTAATGTCTTGCCTGTTCCTGGCGGCCCCACCAGCAACACACCTTTGGGAATTTTCGCTCCTAAGCGAGTGTATTTGGCTGCGTTTTTGAGGAAATCTACAATTTCTTGCAGTTCTGCTTTCGCTTCATCTACTCCAGCCACATCATCAAATTTTACCCCTGTAGTTCCTTGGGAATAAATTCGTGCATTACTTTTACCAACAGTTAAAGCAGCAGGGCCACCAATTTGACTGCGACTCAGCAACCAACCCCAAACTGCAAAGAAAATCACAGGCGGTAAAATCCAACTGAATAAAGTAGAAATCCAACCTGTGCGACTGGGTGGGGCGGCGGAAAACTCAACTTGATGTTCCCGCAGAATTTTAGGTAACTCTAAATCCATTGGCACAGGTAAGGTGACAAAAACTCGATTGAGTTGAGTACCTGTTTTTGGTGTAGTTGCTTCTGATTTCAGTTCATATTCAATGCGATCGGAACTGATGACGGCACGAGAAACTTTACCCGCTTCTACCTGAGCCACAAAATCGCTGTAGGGTACTCTGGGATAGCGAGGTTCGCTAAAGAAAATCAAATTTAAACAGATAATTAATGCCAACCAGAGCAGTAAACCTCCGCCAAATTGCCTGGGTTCAGGTGATTGAACTTTGCGTTCGCCATCAGTTTCTACTGGCATGGTGAATTACTCCTTCATGAAAAAGTTAATTCAGCGACATACTTTGTAAATCTATTTCTCCTGGCTGAGATGGTTTGAGATAGTGTTTAAACCATTGACTTGCCAAGCGTGCTACTTCTTCTAAGGCTCCAGGTTCGCTAAACTGATGAGTCGCACCAGAAATAATCTCTAGTTGTTTGTTGAGTGCCGGAATATTTGCCAGTGCATCCTGATTCATTGCTACGATAGGCAAATCGTTGCCACCAACAATTAACAAAGTCGGGGCTTGTACACAAGCTATAGCTTCATTAACTAAATCAGTTTGTCCACTCCGAGAAACAATTGCTCTCACAGCCATCGGGCGTGTTGCGGCGGCTAGTAATGCTGCGCCCGCACCTGCATCTGCACCAAAATAGCCGAGTTTGAGATGGCTGGTGAAGGGATTTTCTAATAACCAGTCTGTTACAGCAACTATGCGGTTACAGAGGAAGCTAATATCGCTACGAAAATGTTTGGTACGCTGATCGATAGCTTCTTCTTCTTTGGTGAGTAAGTCTATCAATAGAGTTGCTAGGCTGGCTTCCTGACGTAATACATGGGCGAGATAGTGGTTGCGAGTACTGTAGCGACTACTTGCACTGCCATGCGCAAACAATACAATACCTTCCGCACCAGTAGGTACAACCAATTCGCCTTTGAGCCTAAAGTTTTCGCGTTCGACAATGACTATTTGCTCTTCAGTGTTCAGTAATAATGTGGTGTTCATAACTTTACCCTGATGATGAATTTCAATAGAACTTATGCAACAAGATTCTTGATTTTGATATGCTTTATTTTTCCTGTTTATACATAAGTTTTATCTGTATTAGTATTGATAGCTGAATGTCTTGCAAGTAAATCGCGTACTTCTGCGTCGGTTGTTTGCGAAAAGTCTTCATACCAAAGACCGATCGCATACAATGACTCTGGCATGACTAAACAAACTACTTCGTCTACTTCGGCTTGTAATTGTTCGCAGGTTGAAGGTGGTGCGACGGGAACAGCTACAATAAGGTATTGGGGTTGCTGTTTTTGAACTATGGCAATGGCAGCAAGCATGGTTGAGCCTGTAGCAATGCCATCATCTACTAAAATCACGGTACGGTTTTTGATTTCTGGCGGGAGTTTATCCCCTCGATAAGCGCGATCGCGTCGCTGCAATTCCCGCAATTCTTTGGCTGCTACTTCATCAATTGTGCGACTGTCGATACCCAAATTATCGACGACATCGTAATTTAACACTCGCACACCACCTGAAGCGATCGCACCCATTGCTAGTTCTTCATGATCAGGTACGCCCAGTTTTCTGACTAAACATATATCTAGTGGTGCATTGAGACTGGTGGCGATTTCATATGCTACTGGTACACCACCACGAGGCAAACCCAATACTAACAAATCTTGGCGGTTAGCATAAGCTGTTAGTCTTTTTGCTAACATCTTGCCTGCTTCATGGCGATCGCAAAATTTACTTGTCATAATTTTCAGATCCCGTGGAGAGGGACGCATAACTGACATGGATACAGAAAACTTGCCATTGTGTTCACCCTTGTTTAGTCATAGGATGAAAATTGCAAATTGCTAGTTCAAATCAAAATTTATCCAATCCAGTTTGTTTAATTCAGCAATAATTGAAGAGATATCTTGAAACTATTGCTCAATATCTAGGCAAAAAATATCTCTTGCTCTCCCCACACTCTTATCTGAACCAGCTATCTGCTTTTATATTTAGAAGTTAATTTTGAGGTACTTGTGAATCTAGGTAATTATCACTTGCTCATTGCAATAAAACTTAATGCTATTGATTGGCATTTTTCACCTTGTTATCACCTTTTACTTCTACCTTTATATTAGCGCCGTATGGTATTAATGTTTCAAATAGATACAAATTAGCCAAAAATTTTTATATGCTTAAACAATATCAGCCAAATGTAGTACTGTAACCTTGATGAACAACTGAATTCTGCTTTTAAAATTAATTTCTGACTATTCTATTTAATATATTTAACGATTTACCTCTATGAACTCTGTAATTGAGGTTATTTTTGCAATTAGCTTAGGAGCAGTGCCAGGTGCGCTAAGCCGCTATTACCTAACTATATTGTTTGCGCGTAGGTTTGGCATAGCATTTCCCTATGGCACCTTATTTATTAATGTGACAGGAGCTTTTTTGATGGGATTTTTTGCTACTCTTATATCTAAGTTAGCAATTGATTCTAGTTTATCCTTGTTAATCACAGTAGGATTTTTAGGTTCTTATACAACATTTTCAACTTATGCTCTCGATACCTCTAATCTCCTAAGAACGAGAGATTATAAAGCGGCAATATTTTACTGGGTTGGTACTCCCATTTTAGGATTTTTAAGTATAGAACTAGGAATTTTATTGACCAAGATGATTTAAAAATCCTATTTGAATAGAGGCAAAAAGCAAAAAATAGAAAGTAAATTAGTTTGTAATTTACTGAGGATGATTACATGAATACCCTAGAGCGTTTAACCATTTATGTTGGCGAATCAGATCACTGGCAAGGAAAGCCCGCGTACATTGCTTTAATCGAGGAAGCCCGACGAAGAGGAATGGCTGGAGCAACTGTAACTGGAGGATTAGCAGGTTTTGGCAAACATCAACAGCTGCATACCGCAAGAATTTTGGAATTATCCTCTGATTTACCGATGGTGGTGACAATTATCGATACAGCAGAGGCGATCGCTGCCTTTGTGCCAACTGTACAACAAATGATAGCTGGAGGTATAGCTATTCAAGATACAGTCAAAGTGATTCATCATGCACCAATAACAATTCCTCAAGCCTGAAGCTCGATTAAATGGAGAAGATGCTAGAGGCGATCGCTTTCTGTTGAGTAAATACAGAGTTGCTTTTAGTAATTTTGGTTAGTCATCATTCTTCCTTAATACGAATCAATTCAGCGAGAGCATTTCCTAAAAAAAGGCTCAAAAGAGCAAACATAGAACTACTTAACCAGTAAACTAAATCAACTTCAAAGCTGCGTTGTTGAAGTAACCTAGCTGTATCTAACTCATAAGTTGAGAAAGTAGTATAAGACCCTAAAAAACCTGTAGTCACCAATAATCGTATCTCAGGATGAATTGTGATTAATGATCCTAGTGCTAGGCTTGTAAAAAAACCCATAACAAAACATCCGCTAATATTAATGATCAGCGTATTGTAGGGAAATGCTACACCAAAAAGCTGAGTCAACCATAAACTTAGGTAATAGCGGGAGAGTGCGCCAGCAATTGCACCTAAACTGATACCAACAGAGGTACGAACCGCAGAGTTTTGCAGCATAATCGCTAGTTCAAAGAGATTAATTACTAATCCGATCATCCTCAACTAAAATGACAGGAATTAAGCTGGATTCCAATACTGCTTGGGAGACAGAACCCACCAGAACCTCATTCCAAGGCTGATGTCCTCGCTTGCCCATGACAATCTCAGCAACTTGATAGTCTTGGGCAACACGAACAATTTCTTCTGGAATTGAGCCTGCAATAGCAATGAACTTATGGCGTATGTCTGCTAAAAGTCGTTGAGATTTTTCTCGTAAATGCTCTACTCCATGAGGATCGTTGGTGCGGATGATATGTAATACAATCACTTCGGCATCACTACGACGGGCAAGATCGGCGGTTTTAGTCAATACCTGAGTAGCTAGAGGTGAGGTATCAACGGCAGCTAGGATGACAATCCGCCGGGCGATCGCTACCTTTGTGGGATCAACTTCACCCTTCTCTAACAATTTTGGTGCAAAGGTAGGAATTGCCCAAGCTCCCAAAGGTGCAGTCACTAGGATAGATAAAGCGGCAACAGCTAAAATTGTCTCTCCTCCCTGAATACCTTGTGCTAAGGGAATCGCCCCGATTGCCGCTTGGACAGTCGCTTTAGCAGAGTTACCTGGTAGCAAAAATAGTCGCTCGCGCCATTTCCAGTTACTCCCCAAAGTAGACAAATACCATCCCAAAGCGCGGCCAATCAGCGTTCCAATTCCCAGAATCACCAATCCTGGTAGCAATGTTTTCTCTAACACTTGTAGTTGAATACTTGCGCCTAGCAATACAAACAAAATGATTTCTGCCACAACCCACAAGCTATCGAAACCAGAACGCAACCGTCGTGCTAAAGGTGCATCTAACTCAATCAAGAAAAATCCTGTGGCCATGACTGCCAGATAGCCGGAGAAAAAGGGGAATTTTTCTGCCACCACTACCAACAACAAAGCTAAACTCGCTGCCACTAGGCTATCTTGCACCGCATTTTGAGTCCAGTTCTGCTTCGTCAGCAACACAACCAAAAGCCGTGCTGTTACTAAACCCAGGACGACTCCTAAAACAATTTGGCAAATAATTTGCAGAGGTAAAAGTTGAACTGCACTCAGGGTGATACCTAAAGGTAATACGACAGAAGAAGTTGCGCCTTGTGTCAAAAAGTTTAGTAACAAACTAAACACCAGTAGTAGTAACACATCTGATAGGGCGCTGCCAGTGAGGATAGCATCAGGAATTCCTTTGGTAACTCCCCAACCTAAGCTTTTCAGCCGCAGCATTCCTGGTACGATCACAGCTGGCGACTCCGCTCCAATAATGCAACCCAGCAGTAACCCCGTGGGAAAGTCGAACTGGAAAATCCAGATAGCAGCTATGGCAATCACTACAGCTTCACACGCTGCTGGTAAAAAACCTAATCGCAGTGCTACTGTTCCTTGTTGTACCAGTTTCTCTCGGTCTAAACCTAACCCTGCCTTCATCAAAATTACCATGACAGCGATCGTTCGCAAAGAAGCAGATGCTGCCAGTACATCAGGGCTGATTCTGTTGGCAACTTGAGGCCCCAGTATAATTCCCACTACAACCATACCAACTAGTGCAGGGGCTTTCAGTCTTCGAGCAATCTGTCCTACGAAAAAGCCGATTAGCAAAATTAAGATAAAACTTTCTAGCATCACGCAGTTTTTCAATGATCAACGGCTAAGCGTGACTTGCTAAAGGAAGTTAACAGCAAACAGCTCTATCCTTCCTTAGCAAATCGGAAGAATAGGAGCTATCAGCCTTGTTATCAAGTTTAAGTTTGCAAGCTTGATCAGGCGGTTGTGGCGAGCTCCATCGCCTTATGATTACTTTACAATCAAATTGTGGTGTTGAAAAGCATTTTTTCATCCCTTCACTTCGATAACGCTGGTAAAAGTAACTGACTGATATCTTTCCTGAAAATAGCCCTAACAAAACTACACTTCAATCTCAGGTCTATTCACTATGACATCAAAGTAGTATTAACTTTTAACTAACAAACGCTGTAATTGTATAAAAATTTATAGCGTTTTTATAGCATTTCTCAGTACAAAATGTTAATTTCTTAGTAAAATTGTATTCTTGTTCCTCGTTACCCAAAGTTAGAAGCCTTGGGCTAAACACACGCAGTTAGCGCTCAAACTTGCATCTTTCGTAAGTTTGTATTTGCAGAGTTAGCGAAAGTGCTACAGGATACACATCTGTAGTCTAGTTTGAGTTGCTCCTAAACATCTGCAAAGTTGATCAGTTTACTTTGGCTACAAAAGTCCTTAACTTTTACTTAATCTTGGGTATTCTCTAATTATGGATACACTTGCTTACCTGCATTTAGCAGAAACCTACGAAGCATCTGTTAGTTCAGAACAGGAAAATATTGCCGATTCTGATTTATGCTATCCGGAACTAAACTGGCTACCAGAGCGGCGAGGAGCTTTCATGCTGTTCATTTCTTGTGCTTTTGGTATTAGTTCTTTGGGTTGGGCTAACCCGGCTCAGGCTCTCAAAAAAGGCGAAAAAAATTCACAAGTAGCGGCGCTACAACAAAAACTGCAAGCAGCAGGATACTTTAAACAAGCAGTTACGGGGTATTTTGGCCCGGTGACCGAGGCTGCTGTTATCAAATTTCAAAAAGCTAATAAATTAAAAGCTGATGGAATTGTTGGTTCTCAGACATTAGCTGCACTAGAACTTGGTTTGGGAACAGTGACTCCATCATCCCCAGCAAAAACACAGCCTTCTATCACTAATGCGGAGAAGTCCCCATCACCCAGTTCTCAGGTAATTTTGCAAAGAGGTGATCTCAGCTATGAAGTGATGTCACTTCAACGAAAATTACAAGCAGCAGGATATTTTGACCAACCAATCACAGGAGATTTTAATGCAGCGACAGAAGCAGCTGTGATGAAATTTCAGAAAGCTCACGGACTGGTTGGTAATGGGCTTGTTGACTCTCGGACATTAACAGCATTAGAAACTGGTGCAAGTATACAAGCTACTGCACCGTCTCAGCCTACCATCCCTGCTGTAGTTAATGCACCAAAATTGCGATCGCCTCATACTTCCCTGTTACGCAGAGGTGATACCAGTTCTCAGGTCAAATCTATCCAGCAACAACTGCAAGCATCTGGATATTTTGAACAATCAATAACAGGCTCTTTTGATGCAGCCACAGAAATAGCTGTGGTTAAATTCCAAAAAGCTCATGGACTGATTGCTGATGGAATTGTTGGGCCGAAAACATTAGCAGCAATGAAATCTCAATCTATTAAATCGGCTTCGCCAACCTCTCAACCTGCTCACCAAAATTCTGTAGTTCTAGATAAATCTAAACAATTAAAAACTCCAACTAAAGAACAAACACCAGTACCAAAAGCTAATTCTATAAAATTCGCGTCCGATTCCACTCAAACCATAAAGGAAAATTCTCTAGTTACAAATCAGCCTTCGCAATTAGAAAAACCAATCACAGCAAGTACACTAACTGCATCAAAAGATGATTTCACGCAAACCGCCAGTGAAAATTTGCAACTAGAAACTTCTGTTCCAAAAGATAATATTCAGAAAACTACTCCTAGTCATCCTCATAAGATGACACTCAAAAAAATTATTTCTGGTAAGATTTCACCAAAATCCGTTGTACATTCAGGCAATGGGCTATTTTTTGCTCAAAACATGATGTACAACCATACAATAACCGTCTACAACCGGGAGCATAAATTAGTCAAAGTTATTCCTGACAAAATTGATTTATCGAAATTTGGTTACTCCAAATTTAAAGGTAATTATCAAGGCGCACCAGTTGAAGCTAGTTTTTCTCCAGATGGGAAGTACGCCTGGATTTCTAATTACCAAATGTATGGCCCAGGATTTAATAACCCTGGGAGCGACAAATGTAATCCCTCCCAAAAAACTGACAAGAGTTTTTTGTATCGCATCAATACTGACACTTTGGAAATTGACCACGTTGTTCAAGTTGGGTCTGTGCCTAAATTTATTGCCACAACTAATGATGAACGATTGGTGCTAGTTAGTAATTGGTGTTCTTGGGATTTGAGTGTTGTAGATACTGCCAAAAATCGAGAAATTAAAAGAATTAAACTTGGCCCTTATCCGCGTGGTATTGCAATAGATGCAGCTTCAAATAAAGCTTATATTGCCGTTATGGGTTCTTATGATATTGCTAAAGTTGACCTGAAAAACTTTTCAGTGAAATGGCTAAAAAATATTGGTAATGCACCAAGACATTTAAATATAGCTCCCACAGGGGAGTATCTCTATGCTTCCTTGAATGGTGAAGGTAAAATCGCCAAAATTAACTTACTTCAAGGCAAGTTAATCAATAAAGTTTCCACAGGTAATGCACCACGTAGCATGGTTCTCTCGGATGATGGAGAACGGCTGTATGTTGTTAACTACGGCGACAATACAATTAGTAAAATTCGCACTAATGATATGAAAGTCTTGCAAAAGATTTCTGTTGGTGCTAACCCGATTGGAATTACTTACGACCCACAAACACGAGAAGTTTGGGTTGCATGTTACTCCGGTAACATCATGGTGTTTCAGGATTAAGTGACCGTCAGGATTAAATTTTCACTGTCTCTCCCTGCTAAATGTTAATAGCTACTATAGTCAGGAGAGACAGCTTCTTAAAATTGCCATTTGAGATTAATTGAAGAAGACTTCAGAAGCCAGAATTCAGTAGCGATGTCCTGAGCGTAGCCGTTCGCGCAGCGTCTACGACAGGAGAAGGGCTTGTCGAAGGGTCAATTACTGGGGGATTCAAACCCACAAGTAATTGAAGACTACTAAATCTTCGATTTAGTGTGGTGTTTCACCACTTATTCATCCGCCAATCATGCTGAGGTAAATTCAACAATTCTGGCTCTTGACTCCTGAATTCTGTTTTGATAACAAAGCTGGTAGAATGAGTACATAAACTCATCTCTTCAATTCTTAAAAAAAGAATATATTAGCTAAATCTATTCAAGCAAAAAATAAAAATATTTTTACAAAACTTAATAGAAAAATATATATATTTTCAAATATATATATTACTTTACTTAGGTAAAATCAGAATTTACACGGTTATTTCCTAAGTTAAAGTTGTTTAAGATGATCTTAATAAGATTTTAAGGCTGAAATTAGCAATCCACTTTTAAATAATTAGCTTGGATAGAGAGAAAGTAGAGAAAAATTTTGATTAGAAGCTTTTTCTACTGATCAAGTTTTTTGTCTTACTGCTTTTATAACTCTGCCCAATCTGTTGTAGGAAAGCTATATAGAAATACTCATAGAATAGGCACATAAAAAATTAGGTTGCAACTAAACTTTGTAAGCTTCTAAATTATTGCTAATTACTATGTGGCTAATATGGGTTTTGGCAGGCTGACTTGTGCATTGTAGAAAAAAAGTATGACTCACCCGGAACTAATGGTATCAAACAACATAATTAATGAATTTAAAACTTGCACTCAGTTGCAATACAATGGGCAACTGAATATCAAAAGTGCTAAAGGACAAAACTGGTCTTTTTATTATCGCCTAGGGAGAATGGTTTGGGCAACTGGAGGCGCTCATCCTTTTCGACGCTGGCGCAGATATATGGCACAGTATTGCCCACAAATTGATGTGGATAAAATGCAGTTTCGCCAACAAGATTTAGCAATTAATTACTGGGATTATCGCTTATTAGAAATTTTATATAAAAGGCAAAAAATTCAAAGAGAGCAAATTCAAGCGATAGTAGAAAGTACGATCGCTGAATTGTTGTTTGACTTAGCACAACATACAGATTTTGTCTCTATCAGTTGCGATCGCAATCAAGATGCCATTTTAGACACACCAATGAGTTTCACGAGTGCAGATTTATCTGTCAAACAGATGCAAGACTCTTGGAAAATGTGGTCAGAAGCAGGCTTAGCAAACTTTTCTCCTGACTTAGCACCAGTTCTGCGGAGGCCAGAACAACTCCAGCAACAAGTAAGTCCATCTGTTTATAAAAACTTTGTCAGTTTAATCGATGGTAAACAGACACTGCGAGATTTAGCAGCGAAAATGAAGCAGAATGTTTTACCTGTAACTCGCTCGTTACTTCCCTATATTCTCAAAGGTATCATTGAATTAATAGAAGTACCTGACTTACCTTTGATTGTTTCGGAAGCTAACAATAACCCTGTTTCCACTCAACCAAAGAAATCTCATATTCCATTGGTTGCCTGTGTAGATGATAGCCCCCAAGTTTGTAAAATGTTAGAGGAGATTGTTACTGCTAATGGACTAAGATTCATTAAAATTCAAGACCCAGTACAAGCACTCCCAACTCTCATTCAAAATAAACCAGATTTGATTTTTTTAGATTTAATTATGCCAGTCGCTAGTGGTTACGAAATTTGTACTCAACTGCGACGAGTATCTGCCTTTGCTAATACACCTGTAATCATCTTAACAGGCAACGATGGTTTATTAGATAGAGTCCGCGCTAAGGTTGTTGGTTCTACCGATTTTGTAACTAAACCTGTAGCTGCGGATAGAGTAATGAGTGTGATCCGTAAATATCTGCCAGTGCAGACACCATCAAAAGTGACACCATCAAAAATTCAGAATAAATCTAGTTTAGAAGTATCTTTAGGTCATTAGTAAGCAACTAAAGATTGCTACTTTGAGAAAAATTGCGGATGGCTAGTTAAACCGGATATATATACATTTATCCAGCTTATTCTAGTAGTTTTAGTAAATAAATTTTAATCAATTTTAAAAATGTGACTTTCTCCAAATCTAAAGAAAGTATCACATTTTTTTATATCTAAGTTTTTCAAAAAAATTCTAAAAGTAAGTGTTTTTTCTATAACATTTACCAAAATAATCAATCAAAATTATATCAAGGCAAAACTCATATTCATCTGTGAGTACATATCTTAGAGATTTTGTTTCTATCTGTAGGTGAATTTACCAGGGAATTGATATGAATACTGTTTTAGTTGTTGAAGATGGTTTGACTGATATGGAAATACTCAGCCGTTACTTGCAACAGGCTGGCTATTCTGTAATGAGTGCCACAAGTAGTGAAGAGGCTCAAACTAAAATACACGGAACTAAGCCGGATTTGATATTTCTAGATGTGATTTTGCCAGGAAAAAGTGGATTTGAAATTTGTCGTGAACTAAAAGCTAATCCTGAAACTAGCAAAATACCTGTTGTGTTTTGTTCTACTAAAAATAGTGATGTAGATAAAATGTGGGGCAATATGTTAGGCGCAGAGGCTTATTTATCTAAGCCGATTGATAAAGAAGAATTAGTAAAAATACTGAAGCAAATACTGCATTAAAACGGTTTGAATATGTCATTTAGATGCTCAGTAGCAGGCAATAACTAATAATTTGCTCTAAATAAAAATATTATGCACTAATTAGAGGATTAATTAACCTTGGAAACACAGCAAAAATTTTTAAGTTTTACTTTAGGCAGCAACGATAAAGCAGTCATTTCATTGCAACATATTACAGAAGTGTTGCAAGTATCATTAACAGATATATGTGGCGTACCTCAAATGCCTAGTTGTGTTTTAGGTATATACAATTGGCGGGGTGAGATGCTTTGGTTAGTTGATTTAGAGGAAATGCTAGGTTATCCATCACTTTTGCAAAGAGTCAATATTCTTGCCAAAATGATGGCTGTGATTTTAGAAATTGATGGCAAATATCTGGGATTTTTAGTACGCAATTTGATGGATATCGAGTGGCTAGATACTCATCAAATGAAGCTACCATCTGCTGATTTCTTCTCACCGAAAATCTCGGCTTTTCTCCAAGGTTACTTTATAAATGCTGTTGAAGAGATGGTATTCAGCCTCGATGCAGCAGCAATTGTTAAATCTCCTATGCTGGTTAGCCAGAATTAAACTCAATATGTAAATATTTGCTGCAAGTAAAGACGGTAATTCACCAATTATTAATTAAAAAATTGAGGGGTTGAGAAATGACGATCGCATATCATAACGGTAGAGAAGAAAATGAGCAAATACTGACTGAAGTTACCGATTTAGAAAAAATCACTAATATTTCTCCTAATGAAGTATCTCTAGTAAGTACAGTTTCTCAAGAATTTAAAATGTGGCGGCAACAGTTACAAGCCATCACAAATTTGATGCGTCAAGCTACAGATGTAGATACACTACTTAAAGTCACGGTAACGCAAGTTAGAGAAAAAATTACAGGCGATCGCGCCTTAATTTATCAGTTTACTTCTATTGATTCTGGGACTGTTTTAGCCGAGTCAAGAACACTTGGTTGGACACCAATGTTAGGTGAAAATCTCCCAGGAATGTTGTTTGGTTTATATAATAATCAAGATTATTTAGAATCGGTAGTGATTGAGGATATCAACCAAATCCAAGTTACACCTTATCAAAAACAACTACTTGATAAATACCAAATTAAAGCAAGTTTAAGTTTGCCAATTGTCATTGAAGGCAAAGTATGGGGATTACTTGCAGTTAATACTTGTTCTAGCACTAGACAATGGCAAGAAGCAGAAATTACTTTTCTCTCGCAAGTCACCACCGAGTTAGCTTACAAATTACAAAGCTTTGAATTCCATAGGGAATTACAACTGAGAACTCAAGCTAAAAAATCTGTAGCTAAAGTTATTGAAAAGATTATTCGCGTCTCCGACATTGATAATATTTTTCAGAAAACTACTCAAGAAATCCGGCAATTATTAAAATGCGATCGCGTTGCTGTATATCGCTTTAATCCTGACTGGAGTGGCCAATTTGTCGCAGAAGCAGTTGGTCATGGTTGGGTAAAATTAGTCAGTCCAGATATTAAAACTGTTTGGGAAGATACCCACTTACAAGAAACTCAAGGCGGTCGCTATCGCCACCATGAAAGCTTTGTAGTCAACGACATTTATAAAGTAGGTCATTTTCAGTGCCATATTGAGATTTTAGAGCAATTTGAAGTCAAAGCTTATGTGATAGTTCCTGTATTTGCTGGGGAAAAATTATGGGGTTTATTAGCAGCTTATCAAAATTCTGGCCCCCGGAATTGGCAAGAGTGGGAAGCTAACTTTTTAGAGCAAATTGGCTTGCAGTTTGGTGTAGCGATTTCCCATGCAGAATATCTCGAACAAATGCAAGTACAATCGCAACAATTAGTCCAGATTGCGGAACAAGAAAAAGCCTTAACCAAGATAGTCAACCGCATCCGCCAATCTCAAGATGTAGAAAGTGTTTTTAGAACAACTACTCAAGAAGTCAGACAATCATTAAGATGCGATCGCGTTGCTGTTTATCGTTTCAATCCAGACTGGAGTGGTGAGTTTATCGCTGAGTCAGTAGGTCATGGTTGGGTCAAACTTGTCGGCCCAGATATCAGAACAGTTTGGGAAGATACCCACTTACAAGACACTCAAGGCGGTCGTTATGCCAAAGGTGAAAACTTTGTTGTTAATAATATCTACCAAGTAGGCCATGCTCAATGCCACATTGAAGTTTTAGAGCAATTTGAAGTCAAAGCTTATGTTATTGTTCCTATCTTTTTTGGGGAACAATTATGGGGTTTATTAGCAGCATATCAAAACTCTGAAACCCGTGAATGGCAGCCTTGGGAAGTCAACTTTTTAAATCAAATAGCTTTGCAATTTAGCATAGCTAAATCACAAATAGACCATTTAGAGCAAGTGCGAGTTAAATCAGAAAAATTAACTCAGATAGCAGAACAAGAAAAAGCTTTTACCAAGATAGTCAACCGGATTCGACAATCTTTAGATGTAGATGAAATCTTCAAAATTACAACTCAAGAAGTGCGGCAATTATTACGATGCGATCGCATAGCTGTGTATCGCTTCAATCCAGACTGGAGTGGTGAGTTTATTGCTGAGTCAGTTGGTCACAATTGGGTCAAACTTGTAGGACTAGATATCAAAACAGTCTGGGAAGATACCCATCTCCAAGAAACCCAAGGAGGACGATACGCCAAAGGTGAAAACTTTGTTGTCAATGACATTTACCAAATAGGTCATGCTCAATGCCACATCGAAATTTTAGAGCAATTTGAAGTCAAAGCTTACGTAATTGTTCCTATCTTCTTTGGTGAAAAATTGTGGGGTTTATTGGCAGCTTATCAAAATTCTGGAACTCGTGATTGGGAAGAATCACAAGTCAGTTTGTTAGCCCGTATTGGAGATCAATTAGGACTGGCATTACAACAGACTGAATATCTGCAACAACTACAGGCGCAGTCAGCCCAACTAGCAGAAGCAGCCGCACGGGAAAAAGCCGCCAAGGAATTACTGCAACAAAGATCTATTCAACTGTTAATGGCACTCCGCCCTGCTTTAAATGGAGATTTAACAGTCCGTGCACCCATCACAGAAGATGAACTAGGCACAATTGCTGACGCTTACAATAACACTCTGCAAGCACTGCGGCAAATCGTTATTCAAGTGCAAGCCGCAGCCCAACAAGTAGCGCAAACTTCTGCCACTAGCAATGCTTCCCTGGCTGGACTAAATAACTTAGCACAACAACAGTCTGAAGAAATTACTTCTGCTTTGGGCGATATTCAACAAATGCTAGATTCTACGCAAGCGGTGGTGGCTAACGCTGAGTTGGTACAAGTAGCGGTACAAAAAGCTAATCAAACAGTCGAGTCTGGTGATACAGCAATGAACCAGACTGTCAAAGCCATTGAAGCAATTCGAGAAACCGTTGCCCAAACTAGTAAGAAGATTAAACGCCTGAGTGAATCTTCGCAAAAAATCTCGAAAGTGGTGAATTTGATTAGTAACTTTGCCACCCAAACCAACGTTTTAGCACTGAATGCAGCCATTGAAGCAACCCGTGCTGGAGAGTATGGTAAAGGCTTTGCAGTTGTAGCTGATGAAGTGCGTTCTTTGTCTCGTCAGTCAGCCGCCGCAACAATTGAAATTGAAAAATTAGTTCAAGAAATTCAAGCCGAAACTGGAGAAGTTGCACTAGCAATGGAAACAGGTATTCAGCAAGTTGTAGAAGGCACAAATTTAGTGAGCGAAACCCGGCAAAACTTAAATGCAATTGTTGCTGCAACTGCTGAAATTAGCCAATTAATTCAACAGATTACCACAGTCACTCAAACACAAATGGGTCAATCTGAAACTGTTACTACATCCATGCAAGATGTAGCAGAAATTGCTAACAAAACCTTTGCTGAATCTCAAGAAATTGCTGCTATTTTCCATGATTTATTAGGAATGGCACAAGCACTATTAACCACTGCCAGTAAATTCAAAGTTAATTAAAGGGAATAGGGAGTGATAAATTATAAAACTTTTATAATTTATCACTCCCAACTCCCAACTTATCACTCCCAACTCCCAACTCCCCAATTATGATTACAGATGCTGAAATTCGTGAACAAGGTTATATTTATTTCCTAGCAGAAGCCCCAGAGTTATTACAAACAATTGAACAGGAACTTTTGAGTTTTACAGAAGAAGAAGGTAATAGAACTCCTAAAGTTCATACTTTAATGCGGGCAACTCATACACTTAAAGGTGGTGCAGCTACGGTTGGGCTACAAGCAATTCAAATAATTGCCCATTCTCTCGAAGATGTGTTTAAAGCTTTATATAAGCCAGAGATAGTTATTGATGCTGATTTACATACACTTTTACTTAAAGCTTATGAGTGTTTGCGTTTAGCCTTAACCGCAGAATTAACCAGCAATACCATTAATGTTGACGAAATTATTGAACGAGCAACTGCTATTTTTGCACAGTTACAAGCAAAACTTGGTGATGCGTTTGGTGCTGATAATTATATTCCGACTTCTCAAGAATTAGGATTTGATGTTGTTCGCTCAATTTTTGAAGTAGGAGTTCAACAACGCATTGAAAGTATTGCTGAAACTATTAATAATCCTCCTGATGATGCCGAATTTAGAGATTTTTTAAATTCCCAAGCAGAGGTATTTCTTGGCCTTGCAGAATCTTTAGATTTACCTGGATTAGGAGAACTAGCGCAAAAAATTATGGTTGCGTTGCAAGCAAACCCTACGCAAGTTCAGCAAATTGCCGAAGTTACCCTGCAAGATTTACAAGCAGTACAAACAGCAGTATTATCAGGCGATCGCACTTTTGTTGCTACAATTTCTCCAACTTGGCAAAACTTTGCACAAGTAGCTCAACAAGAAGAATTATCTTCAGAGTTTCAAGATAATTCTCCTACTTGCCATTTACTAAAAAGTGCCGAAGAATTTTACCAATTTTTAACTACATCAGGAAACAACAATCATGAACGGATTAAGCCAACAACTGCTAAGTTATATATCAAGTTAATTCAATATATTTTCGGTTGGTTTCACAACCAAAAACAAGTTCCTAAGCAAGAGCTTAATTTATCTCTTTTAATTCCCCAATTAGATAGAGAAAATCAAATAAATTATATTGAAAAATGGTTAAAAACCTTTTTAAGTTTTGTACAAAATCCAGAAGACAGTTATAGTCTTTGCCTTTATCGCCAGGGAATTATTTTAATCGTGCTTCTGGCAGTGGCTAAATTTGAGTATGGTAATGATAAGAGTGAAAATTACGTTCTCTTAACCCAAAAATTACAAAAACAAATTCTGACACTAGCAAAAGAATATAAAAATTATCCGCCTGTTAATAGCCAAGAAAAAAATTGGTTAGATCATCCCAAATTACAAACTCTTTTAGTTTTTAGTGAAACGTCAAAACCTATTTTGCTAGAAACAGATAATCTTTTAGAATCAATTTGGGGAGGAGAATCAGAAGCTATAATTACCCAAAATGAACAAGTATTTCAAGTTGATGAGATTGATAAAGTACCTATTGCAGAACAACCCATTGTAGAGCAAATTAACGCAGCAGTCAGTCATATCAATGGGCAGTTAGAAGATAAAAATAACCAATTTATCAAAAATCAAAATTTCCGCCAACCTTCATTTGTTCGTGTTGATGTTGAAGGGTTGCGAGACCTCAATTATCTAGCAGGAGAATTGCTAATTCATCAAAAGAAACGTACAGCCTATGATGAACAAATTCAAGAGGTGATTGAGCAATTATTACAACAGATTAATCGACATCAAAGAGTTTTAAATCAGTTAAGAGATGTACCATTACATTTGCAAACTGTTAATGCTCAATCTGTACAAAATTTTGCAGCAGTGAAATTTGACTCTCTGGAAATGGATATATATACAGAGTTTAATTTATCACTCCATGCCGCACTAGAAGAAACTCTACAACTACAAGAAACCACAGAATCTCTAGATTTAATTATCAAACAAGGCGCTCAGATTGCTGATAAAAAGCAAAATTTGATTTTCACTATTATCGATAATTTAGTAGAAGCAAGGATGTTACCTTTAGGTGATATCTTAAATCGTTTTCCGCCAATGGTGAAAAAACTCGGCAATATTTATGACAAAAACGTAAAGCTAGAACTGACTGGTACTGAAGTACTAGTTGATAAAGCGATCGCCGAAAAACTTTATGAACCACTATTACATTTAGTACGTAATGCTTTTGATCATGGTATTGAACCTCCACAATTGCGTCGAGAACGGGGTAAACCAGAACAAGGTTTAATTACAATCCGAGCCTATCATCAAAGTAGCCAGACTATTATTGAAGTTCAAGATGATGGACAAGGATTAAATCTAGAAAGCATTCGGAAAAAAGCAATTGAGATGAACCTGGCTACATCTCATGAAGACGAATCACAATTATTAGATTTGATGTTTGCGCCGGGATTATCCACGGCTGAACATGTGAGTAATATTTCAGGACGCGGGATAGGGTTGGATATTGTGCGTTCTCAAATGGAAGCGCTGCATGGTTCAATTTCTGTTCAAACTGTGCCACAACAAGGCACAAAATTCACACTCAAAATACCTTTTTCTATGACTACTGACCAATTGATGCTAGTTCAAGCGGGAGGCGTTGTTTATGCGCTATTGTTAGACAGTGTAGAAAAAATCGTAATTCCTTCCCCGCAACAAATTAAAGAATTTGAAGGTAAAAAAGTTTTACACTGGAATACAGACCAAGATGAAACTTTGATAAGTTTACATCAACTTTCTGATTTGATGTCTTATAACTATTCTTGTGTTAACAGTAATCATCTCAATAATACTCAAACTACTCTTGACACAAGATTAATGAATAATCCTGTGTTGATACTCAAACGCAATCAAAGTGTTTTCGGATTAGAAGTTGACCAAATCATCGGTGAACAAGAATTAGTAATTAGACCTTTAGGAAATGCGATCGCGCCACCAAAATATGTTTATGGTTGTAGTAGTTCTGCTAATGGTAATCTTATTTTAGTTATTGATGGCGCTCTCTTATTGGAATCCATCAATGTGCAAGCCACACCTGAAATTGCAGCACTACCAATAATTTCTGCTAATCAATCAGCTTTGGCAACAGCAGAAGATTTGCCTACATCTACGCCTACAAATACTATTGAAACATCATTAGTTCAGCATCTAGAACCTAATTACCAATCTCCCAAGGTAGTTTTGGTAGTAGATGATGCTATTAGTTTGAGACAAACTTTGTTTTTGACACTGCAACGAGGCGGCTATCAAGTCATTCAAGCACAAAATGGTGTAGAAGCTCTAGAACAACTACAAAAATATCCAGATGTGCAAGTGATTATTTCAGACTTAGAAATGCCGCGAATGAATGGATTTGAATTATTAACTAATATTCAACAAACTCCAAGTTTTGCCAAAATTCCTGTAGTAATTTTATCTTCTCGTAGCGCGGAAAAACATCGTCAACTTGCTCAAGAGCTTGGCGCTAAGGCTTATTTGACTAAGCCTTATTTAGAGCATGAATTTCTCTCTACTGTTGCGTCTTTAGTAAATAAAAAAGATAGTGCAAATAATTTGGTAATGGAGGTTATCTAACTGCCCATTTTTAACCAATTAAGAGTAGTAGCGATATTCATAGCTCTGTAAATTGGGGTTTAATGTCTATAGATTTAGTTTATCGGCTGGGTGTTGGTTCACCAAATTTAATCAAGAAGGCGATCGCTACACTTACCGCTAAAATTAATGTCATACTCAACGCTGAACCAAAACCCCAATTTTGGGTGACTCCAAGAAATTGGTTGTAAACTAACCGCGCCGCTGTCATACTCGACGCACCACCTAGAAGTTCTGGGTCAATAAAATCTCCGAGTCCTGTAATAAAAACCAGCATTGAACTAGCTGTAATTCCTGGTAAAACTTGGGGTACTGTTACCTTCCAAAAAGTCTGCACAGGATTTGCACCTAAATCAGCAGCGGCTTCTAGCAAGCGCTTGTCTAATTTTTCTAGAGAAGCATATAAAATTAATACCATGTAAGGCAATAAGCTGTAACTCATGCCAATTAATACAGCCGGAACGCGGTTAAGTATTTCTAAAGTTGGTAAGCCTAAATTACTCAGAATACTATTTAATAACCCAGTGGGACGTAAAATCGTAATCCAAGCATAAGAACGAAGTAAAGAGGAAGTCCACAAAGGTAAAACAAAAGCTAGTAACAGTAGATTTCGCCATTGTTTTGGTGCAATTTGTGCTAACCAGTAAGCCACAGGAAAACCTAATATTAAACAAATTATAGTTGTCCCCGCTGCTAACCATAGCGATCGCCAAATTACTTGTAAGTAAAGAGGGTCAAATATGCGAAAATAGTTATCTAAACCGCTAGGATTGACCAAATCCCCTGGTCTAATGTTGGGAACTAAACTCAGTTGAAAAATTATCAGTGTTGGTAGTACTAGTAATAATAGTAACCAAATTCCTGCTGGGGCTAGTAATACTAAGGGTTGTATAAAGTTCCATTTAGGGCGATGTAATTGTTCAAGCTTAGGAATATCGCCTGATTCATGTATTTGAGAAGAATAATTTTTTGTAGACACAAGCTTAATATTAATATAGAGTTTAATTTAACTGCTAGTTAATTGAGTCCAATAGCGGTCGTAAATTTCTTCAAAGTCACCTAGAGGCGTAATACGCTCGCACTTTTCTAAAAGCGCTGCTGGTGGAAATAAATTCTGATTATTTTTGAGTTGTTTTGGTAATTGTTCAAATCCTGCACTATTAGGAGTAGAAATATTTAAATTTTGACTAACAGTTGCTGCGACTTCAGGTTGCAAAATAAAGTTAATCCAAGCATAAGCACCATCTAAATTCGGTGCAATTTTTGGTACTACAATTGTATCAGTCCACAAAGAAGAACCGCTGCGAGGAATTATATATTTAAATTTAGAATTTTCTTGAGTAATCCGAATCGCATCTGCTGAGTAACACATAGATAATACTAAATCTCCAGCTAAAAGTTGGTTTTGCCAAGCATCAGTATTAAATGAAGCGATCGCAGGTTTTATTTCTTGTAATTTGTTATAAGCTTGTTGCAGTTCATCTTCTTCTTTTGAATTATAGGAATAACCCAACATTCTTAATACTCCTCCCATAACTTCTCGGACATCATTTAGTAATGTCACCCGCTTGTTGAGTATTTCCCGATTTTGCCAGAGATAATCCCAATCTTCTGGTGCTTTTTTGAGAACTTCCGAATTGTAAATTAAGCCTGTAGTTCCCCAATTGAATGGTAGACTATAGCGGTTATTAGGGTCGTAACTAGGATTTTTAAATTGCGGAAATAAATTATCTAAACCAATTAACCGATCGTGATTTAATTCTGTTAATAATTTTTTTTCTACCATCTTCTGTACCATATAGTCAGAAGGGTAAATTACACTGTAAGCATCACCACCTCCAGCTAATAGTTTTGCTAACATTTCTTCATTAGAACCATAAGTATCTACCAGCACTTTCATACCTGTTTGAGTGCTAAAAGTTTGCAGTAATTTTTTATCTGAATATTGTGTCCAAGTATAGAGATATAATTTATCGCTGCGAGTAGATTTACTAGCAGCACGGACATTAGCCAGTCTCCAGCCACAACCAGTTAAAGATAAGCTAGAAAATGCTGCTAAAATTTCTAAAAAATTCCTTCTATTTGTCATTTGTCAATGGTCAAAAAGTAATTAATCTTCAGATATATTGCCGATTGATTTGAGGTAAGCATTTAATTGTGGTGCTAGTTCGTTAATCATGCACTTGAGTATCTCTACTTGTTCAATTGTTAATAAATTACGGCAGTAGGCTCTTCTGAGCCAATGTTGAGTTTCATTTAATGAACCTCTTGCCATTCTGACAAAACGTCTATTATCTTGATAGCTACCTCTACCAACCCCCTCTGCTATATTTGCCCCAATACTATCTGCTGAACGTACCATTTGTGTACCCATTGTATTTTTGGCAAACATATCCCATTCATTAACTATTTGCCAAATTTCATCAGCTAATTTTTCTGATAATTTATAAACCCGTAGTTCTTTAAAATACTTACTAGACATCTCATCTATATAAATATGGACTATTAACCATTGACTATTGACTAATAGCTAAACAATCACTTTCTGCCCATAAAACATAAATAGGTGTGTCTCTGTCTGGCAAATTGCCAAAGGTATTAGGTTGCAAAACATTGATATTTATCCCATTTGTTAATTCCACAACGTATGTAACGTGGGTTCCCAAATACATAACGTTAACTAGTCTGCCTTCAAAGGAGTTAGTTGGTAAATTAGGCGGATATAGTGATAGTTGAATTTTTTCTGGGCGCACACTTACTACTACAGATTGTGATAATTCTGTTGGTGTGTCTTCGTAGCGCGTGACGATAATTTTCAGCCCAGTTTTTGTTACAACTTGTATACAATCAGCTTCGACAGCAGCAATTTCACCACTAAATAAATTAGTATCACCAATAAAATCAGCCACAAAAGCGGTTTGAGGACGTTCGTAAATTTCGCTAGGAGTGCCAATTTGCTCAATTTTGCCTTGATTCATCACCGCAATGCGATCGCTCAAAGATAATGCTTCTTCCTGGTCGTGAGTGACTAAAATAAAGGTTAAGCCTAACTTTTTATGTAAGTTGGATAATTCAACTTGCATTTCTTTACGCAGCTTTAAATCTAAAGCGGCTAAAGGTTCATCTAACAGCACCACAGCCGGGTGATTTACTAACGCCCTAGCTAATGCTACCCTTTGCTGTTGACCACCAGAAAGTTGATTGGGAAAGCGCGATCGCAAACTTTCCATTTTTACAAGTTTTAAAGCTTCTGTAACTCGACTTTCGATTTCTGATTTGCGGAGTTTTTTCAAGTGCAACCCAAAGGCGATGTTATCCCAGACATTCAGGTGATTGAACAGTGCATAACTTTGAAATACAGTATTCACTGGTCGCCGATAAGGCGGAACATTAGTCATAGACTGACCCTGAATCAATACCTTACCTGCATCAGCTGATTCAAATCCTGCAATTAAACGTAATGTTGTTGTCTTGCCACAACCAGAGGGGCCTAAAATGCTAAAAAATTCCCCTTTGCGGACATCCAAATCTATTCCATGTACTGCCGGTTCTTGCTTGAAAAACTTAAACACATTACGTAGTTCCACATCTAGTGGTTGAAACGACGTAACCCCCCTCTGATTCTGCATGACAGTTTGAGCCATAATTCTCAGTAGAATGCGGTGATGTAACCTGATTGTTTCCGTGAATGTAGCCTATTAAGCAGACTTAAAGAACACTTTGGTCAATTGTATCCGCCAAAAACCCTAGATCGGGAATATACGTTTGTGATTGTTACAAGCTTAATATCCAGCATAAGTTTCGGGCATTCTATACCAAGTACCTTATTTCAGAATTTTTACTTATATGTGACCAATGGTTCCTGAATGGAACAAGCCCCAGATATATCTGGGGGATCAATCTAAAATCTAAAATCTAAAATTATTTGACCTATGGCTTTATTTCCATCATCTTTACCGAATAGCAGAAAAGATACACGTACTGTTGGACGCAGTGTACAGTCAATCTTCTTGATTGGATTTACTTTATTAGCTCTCGCTGGGATTGAAGCACGGTTAGCATATTTACAAATCGTAGAAGGATCTCAACTGCGGAAACGTGCTGAGTCTAACCGCGTTCGCACAATTCTCAAACAACCAGAACGAGGCAATATTTTTGACCGCAATGGTAAGTTGTTAGCCACGACTCGGTATCCTCACTCTGTATATTTGTGGCCGATGGCACATACTAAACCATCTTGGTCAGTTGTGGGGCCACGTTTATCTCAAATTCTCGGTATCCCTCAAGACGAAATAGAAAAGAAGCTAGAAGCAGCTGGTGCTAACTCTGCTTCACTGATTCGGATTGCCCGTGATGTTAGCGATGCTCAAATAACAGCTTTAAAAGAATATGAAAGTGAACTAAAAGATGTAGAAATTAACACTGATGCAGTACGCTACTACCCACATGGTCAAGAATTAGCTCACGTACTGGGTTATACACGGGAACTGACCCCCGAACAGTTAAAAGATAAGCAGAAAGAAGGCTACCGTCTGGGAGATGTAATTGGCCAGATGGGAATAGAAAAAGCTTATGAGACGACCTTACGCGGCGAATGGGGTGGTCAGCAAGTAGAAGTGGATGGCGCAGGTCGTCCGATCCGAATTTTGGGCAACAAAGAAGCCAAATCTGGTAAAGATTTACACTTAACTATAGATTGGGAACTGCAAAAAGCGGCAGACAAAGCTTTAGGTAAGTATCATGGTGCAATTGTCGCCCTTGATCCTAGAACGGGTTCAGTTTTAGCGATGGTGTCTCATCCTGGGTTCGACCCGAATATTTTTTCTAAGCAAAAACTCTCGCAGAAAGATTGGGAAAGTGTTCAAGGTAAAGACCATCCTCTAGTCAATCGGGCTTTAAGTGGCTTTCCACCTGCTAGTACCTTCAAGATTGTTACCACAACTGCTGGGTTGGAATCTGGTAAGTTTTCCCCTGGTACAGTTTTGCAAACTTATGGTTCTTTGACTGTCGGTGGGGTAACTTTTGGGGAATGGAACCATGCAGGATTTGGGGCTATAGGATTTCCTAGAGCAATAGCAATGAGTAGTGATACATTTTTTTATCAAATTGGTAAAGGAGTTGGTGGCCCGACTTTAATTGAATGGGCGCGTAAGTACGGTTTTGGTCAAAAAACTGGGATTGAGTTTCCCACTGAAGAATCCAGAGGTTTGGTTCCCGATGAAAATTGGAAACAAAAAGCTTGGAAGATACCTTGGACTGTAGGCGACACAATTAATATGTCTATTGGTCAAGGTGCTTTGCAGGTGACACCACTGCAATCAGCAATTATGTTTTCTGTCCCCGCTAATGGTGGGTATCGTGTGAAGCCGCATTTGCTGAAAGACAACGAAGAAGCAAAAAGCTGGCGTGAATCTTTAAATATGAAGCAGTCAACTGTCAACGTGCTGCGCGATGGACTACGAAAGGTAATTACTGAAGGTACAGGTAGGAGTTTGAATCTGCCAACGATCGCCCCAGCATCTGGTAAAAGTGGTACAGCCGAGGCTGGTATTGGTCGTCCTAATCATACTTGGTTTGGTGCTTATGCCCCTAGCGATCGCCCAGAAATTACCGTTGTCGCTTTTGGGGAAAATTCCGGCGATCATGGTGGTACAATCTGCGGCCCAATGGTATTACAAGTGTTGGAAGCGTATTTCCAGCACAAATATCCAGGTAAGTACCAAAAACCAGAATCAGCAAATTCTCAAAATGCTAGTGGTGGTAACGGCGATTAATACAGAATTAGTCATTGGTCATTTGTATTTACAAAAGACAAAGAACAAATGACCAATAACATTCTCCACCAGAGAATTAGCATTCAAAGGAGCGTGACGATGAAAAAAGTAGCAGTGTTTGGCAATGCTGGAGGCGGTAAATCAACTCTCAGCAAGAAATTATCCCAAATCACTGGTTTGCCACTTCACGTCTTGGACAAAATTAAATATCAATCAGGAGGTGCTGAGGTTCCCCATGAAGATTATCAGTACGCCCATCAGCAAATTTTAACTGCTGACAAATGGATTATTGATGGGTTTGGCAGTATGGAAACCCTCTGGCCACGACTGGATGAGGCGGATACTCTAGTTTATGTAGATTTACCGCTATATGTACATTTCTGGTGGGTAACTAAAAGATTCCTCACAGGTTACTTTCAACCGCCTGAAGGCTGGCCTATAAACAGTCCAATATTGAGGAGTTCCCTGAGTAGCTACCGTGTGCTTTGGTTATGTCACAAATATTTGACTCCAAAATATCGTGAGTATATCAAGCAAGCTCAGAGTACCAAAAATGTATATCATATTCGCTCGACTAAACAGATTTCGCAATTTTTTGAATTAATTGAAAATGAAACTAAGTTTAAAGATGGTGCATCAGCCTAATATTCCCAAGCACTAACCATAGAAAAACTCTTAAGAATTTTCTCTGTGATAAGATTCTAAAATTCCACTACGAACCATGAGTTTTGGCCAAATAAATACAAAAAAGCCCATCCAAGTGAGTACAGGAATGGACACCAGAATTGTTAGCCAAATAATTTTAAATAGTAACCAGCTTCCACTAATCAAAATTATAGATGTCAGGATGATAGACCAAGGCTGACACCACCAAGGTTTATAGTCCCAAGGATTTAAAGGCTTTTGTTCAGTCATATAGTAGTAAACAGTTAACAGGAATTATGCTGCGAGATCCCCGACTTCTTTAAGAAGTCGAGGATCTGACCACATTCACTTATTAGTTTACAAATCAACCATTCACAATGTAAGGCGAGTTAATCGCAGCTACACGACCAGCATCGACTAAAGCTTGATAAACCATGACTGCTACCTCCGCCCGTGTTGCATCGCGGGTAGGATTGAGTTGCTTCAGGTTGGGATGATTGACGATAATTCCCTTGTCTATAGCTTTTGCTACCTCATCTTTGGCATAGTCAGGAATTTTAGCTTGGTCATCGAAAATTTTGATAGCGTTGGCGACATTACCAGATGTACCTAGCCCTAATCCATTGACTAGAGAAACTAGAACTTGTACACGCTGGATATTTTGATTGGGGTGAAAGGTATTGTCTGGAAACCCAGAGAGAAATTGACCTTGATATGCTTGCTGAATTACCTTAGATGCCCAGAAGTTTGTTGGTACATCTTTAAATTGGGCTGCTGCACGCTTGGGCTGCGGGGTAAAAGCTTTGACAATTAATGCTGCATACTGCGCCCTCGTCATTGTCGCATTTGGTTTAAAGGTACGGTCTGGAAAACCGCTAACTATATCTTGTCTGACTAATTCCCGAATAAAAGCAGCTGCCCAATGATTATCAATATCAGTTAAATCAATAGGAGTGGGCTTTGGTGTGGGTGTTGGCGTAGGTACAGGAATGGGTGTGGGCTTTGGTGTGGGTGTTGGCGTAGGTACAGGAATGGGTGTGGGTGTTGGTAGAGGTTCTGGTTCTGGCTCAGGTTCTGGTGTTGGCGTAGGTATGGGTATAGGTACGGGTACAGGAGTGGGCGTTGGTGTTGGATTTGGTACTGGTGTAGGTGTGGGTGTTGGGTTTGGTACTGGCGTTGGTGTAGGCGTTGGAGTCGGTATTGGCGTTGGTGTAGGTGTTGGAGTCGGTATTGGCGTGGGCGTGGGTACTGGAGTGCTGGCAAACTCGATATTCCCGCTTACTTTGCTGGGGTCGATTTGATTACCGATGGAAATTAGTTTGTTGGAACTGGCATTTTGTAAATCGAATTTAGCGTTATTACGGAAAATGTTACCGCCAGGAGTGGAAGCATTGCCTAAATCTGGTAGGGCTGTGGCAATTACAGTCAGACCATCGTCGGTATTATTTTCACTGACATTGTTGCGTAGTATGGGGCGGGCGCTACCAGAAACCACGATGCCAGAACGGTTTTCAGTAAATTTGTTATTTACTAAGGTGGGTGAGGCTGTATCACTTATTGCTATGCCGAAGCCTGTTTTAAAGCAGGTATTGTCTTGAATTTGACCTTTGGAATTTTTAGCGATCGCAATTCCATTGGCGGCATTTTCTGTAAATACATTACCCTGAATCACTGGGTTAGCATCACCAGTGGCAAATACTCCCTCTCGCTTACAATTTTGGAAGGTGCAATTTGCAATAATCGGAGTCGTTGATTCCGCCCACACACCAGTACCACGACTGGCCGGGTTTGTGACAGCCACACCTCTCAGTTCCGCACCATCCAGCATGACAAAGGTGACGTTTTGGCCAGCAAAAGTCCGACTGAGATAGTTACCACTACCTTCAATTAAAATACTGCTGCCTTTGTTGGCTTCGTTACCAATGACTTTGACACCAGAGGGAATTGTTAAGGGAAAGACTTCTCCACTAGCTACGCTGTAATTTCCATCGGTTAGTTGAATTGTGGTATCTGGTGTGGCAACCTTAAGAGCTTGTGTAATTGTTTTAAATGGCGCTTGTTGGCTACCAGGGTTAGTACTATTTCCTGTTAAGGGGTTTACGTAAAACTTTTGAGGCATATTTATACCGCTAAAACATAGTCATACTATTAGCGCTAACTTTGCGAATGGCTAGTTATCGCTAAAATTTGCAACATTGACTACCAAATTCAGCGGGGAAATTCCTGAAAGCTACAATTGACACAACGATTTAATCTTTACAAAACTAAATTTATTTTGACTGGCTCATTACTAAAGTCATCAAACTATCTAGCAGGCGATCACGTGACAAAGAAGAAAGTTCTTTACCATACAGCATTTCCTGTACAATCACGTAAGAAACTAACGAACCGATGAAAATGTGAGCGATCGCTTCTGGATCGGTAATACCTAATTCTGGATGAGATGTAAAATACTGACTCAGTAAAAACCGACCACGTTGCACAACTGTTTGATTATAAAGTTTGGCGAGTTCAGGAAAGTTTTGCGCTTCAGTCATAATCAAGCGCAGTAGCGCCAAATAATCAGGATTATCGGCAACTTTGGTTAAGTAAGTTTCGCCAACTTGACGCAATAAACTTGCAGGTTCACCTTGCAATTCTGTGTTAGAAAAAATACTTTGAAAACAAGTAAGCGTTAACCTTTCCATTAATGCTTTAAACAGTTTTTCTTTGTCTCCAAAGTGACTGTAAATCGTTTGTTTAGAAACTCCCGCTTCTGCACTTACCCTATCCATACTGGTTCTGGCATAACCTTCTCGCAAAAATACCCGAATCGCTCCTTGCAAGATTTGCTCCTGTTTTTGCGTAATCGCAGGTAACGCAGCTTCCAGTTGAAAAGCAGAGGTTTTAGCCATAAAAAGTAAATTTTTTTGCTTATCTCTTGCTATATCATACTAGACAGTCTAGTATGATAACCAAAATATTTTTTACAATCCAGGATGCTAATATGACTCAGACTGCCCCAATTCCGCCGGAAAGTCTTACAAATGTCCCAGTATCCAAGCAACAGCGCCACAAGAAACCGATTCCTTTACTGATTGGCGGTTTTTTAGTAATTGGTGGTATCGGTTACGCAGTCTGGCGCAGTCAACCCCAAGGTACAGCAGATGCGCTAAAAGTTAGCGGTCGGATTGAGGGTTATGAAACTGAGATTGGCGTGAAGCGTTCTGGCAGAATTGAGTCAATTGCCATGCGAGAAGGGACAGCAGTCAAAAAGGGGCAAGAATTAATCAGGATGGATGACAGCGATGATCAACTCCTGCAAGACCAATTGCGCGGTGCGGAAGCGAGAGTTTCATCGGCTCAATCAGATGAACAGCAAGCAATTTCAGATGTGGAGCGAGTAGAAAGAGAAATTCAGGAAATTACCAGCCAAATTAACGAAGCTAAACTTAATTTGCGGCAGTCTCAAGGCGATACCCAAGGCAGAATTGAGCAGGCGCAATCAAACGTTGCAGCCGCCAAAGCTTCATTAGTGCAGGCTCAAGCCCAAGTTAAACAAGCAGCAGCAGAAGTAAATTTAGCAAAAATTAACCGCGATCGCTATGCCAAATTGGTCAAAGAAGGTGCTATCAATCAACAACAATTTGACCAAGCACAAACCACCTTTGATACAGCCGTCGCCACCTTAGAAGCACGACAAGCAGCAGTTAACACCGCACGTCAGCAGTTAAGTGCAGCCGAAGGAGTGCTAACTCAAGCTAAAACCACAGGCTTTAATCCTGACATTCGCAACGCCCAGTTAACAGCCTTAGTTAGAAGGCAGCAGCAAAGCTATGCTCAACTTAAATCTGCACAAGCTAAAGTCAAATCTGCGCAAGCCAAAGTCAAAGATGCCCAAGCTGCAAAACAACAAATCATTACCCAAATTGCCGACTCTAAAAAAGATTTAAACGTCCTCAGTCCCATAGATGGCGTAGTCACAGCCCGGAGTGCCGAACCAGGGGCAGTAGTTAATAGTCAAACGAAGATTTTGACAATCGTTGATCCCAAAACATTGTATTTTCGCGGTTTTATTCCCGAAGGTGATATTGGCAAAGTGCGTTTAGGACAAACAACTAAAATTATCCTGGATTCTGCACCAGACAAACCTTTGCAAGGTAAAGTCATTGCAATTGATCCCCAAGCTTCCTTTACACCAGAGAATATTTATTTTCAAAAAGATAGAGTCAGACAAGTAGTAGGAATTCGCGTCGAAGTCAAAAACCCAGATGGTTGTTTTAATCCTGAAAATCCCTACGCTGAATCAGATTTACCCTGCGCCAAAATTGGGATGCCAGCTGATGCAGAGATTCAGTTGAAGAAAGTAGGGAGTAGGGAATAGGGAGTGGGGAAAGACGCTTTTTTGCAAACCTCCAATAACTCTCTGCGCCTTTGCGCCTCTGCGTGAGACATAAAATCCTGATTCTTAAATATGAAACAGCAACTCACTACCTTACCGCCATCATCCAGTCTCAATACTAAAGCAATCAAAGTAGAGAGTTTACACAAGCACTATGGAAACTTAGCTGCTGTTCGAGGGATTGATTTCAGCGTCCAGAAAGGCGAGATGTTTGGACTAATTGGCCCTGATGGTGCAGGAAAAACTACCACCTTTCACATCTTGGGCGGTGTGATGGAAGCAACGGCGGGAGAAGTGCAGATATTTGGACAACCTGCACGAGATGCCAGGTTAATGACAGGTTATCTCACCCAACAGTTTTCGCTGTATTTAGATTTGAGTATTGATGAGAATTTGCGTTACGCAGCAGGATTGCGGCAAGTAGCAGATGATTTGCTGTGGCAACGCCGCCAGAAATATTTAAAATTAATGAATTTGGATAAATTTGGCGATCGCTTGGCGGGGCAACTTTCTGGTGGAATGAAGCAAAAGCTGGCTTTATGTTGTGCTTTAGTTTCCCAGCCGGAAGTTTTGTTATTAGATGAACCTACCACAGGTGTTGACCCCGTTTCTCGGCGGGAATTTTGGGATGTGTTAGCGGAACTGTCAGCCGAGGGAATGACAATTGTTGTGGCGACACCTTACCTCGACGAAGCCGAACGCTGTCACCGTGTAGCTTTGATGTACAGTGGGCAAATTCATGAAATTGGCACACCCGCAGAGTTACGCGCTAACTTGGGCTTGCATCGCTTGGAAGTGCGAACAGCAAATTTAACAGCCACAGAAGAGATACTTTCTCAAACTACACAGAATAATATTATAGATGTGCAGATTTTTGGCGATCGCTTAGATGTTCTCGTTCCAAATTTAGACACTGGAGAAACTGAAGTCCGCCAACTCTTGCAACAACATGATTTACCCTCACCCACTATCGAACGTGGCGAACCCACATTAGAAAATGTCTTTGTTACGCGACTGCGCCAACAAGGTTCCGTACCGCAATTTTTTCCCTTTCCTCGTTCTCGCAAGCGAGGGAGTGGAGAGTGGGGAGTGGGGAGTACTCAGCACTCAGCACTAGCTATCTACGCCCGCAACCTCAGTCGGGTTTTTGGTAAATTCCAAGCTGTGAAAAATGTCAACGTCGAGGTACGCTACGGCGAAATATTTGGGTTATTGGGTGCAAACGGTGCAGGAAAAACCACCACAATCAAAATGCTGTGCGGACTTTTGGAAGCCAGTGGTGGAGAGATTTCTTTAGGTGGTGAAACGGGAAATTTGCGGAGTGCAGACTTACGGCGACGCATTGGTTATATGAGTCAAAAATTCACTCTCTATGACGATTTAACCATTCTCCAGAACCTAGAATTTTATAGCGGAGTTTACGGCGTACCCCGCAAACTGCGGCGGGAAAAAATTGACTGGGTAATTGCTACCTGCGGCTTAGAAGGACAAGAAAATCTCATCACCGGACAATTACCTGGAGGTTGGAAACAGCGTGTAGCTTTCGGTGCTTCCGTGATGCACGAACCAGATATTTTATTTTTAGATGAACCGACATCGGGCGTAGATCCTTTAGCGCGTCGCCAATTTTGGAAGCTAATTAATGACTTCGCCCGCAACGGTACAGCCATCTTAGTAACAACCCACTATCTAGAAGAAGCTGAACAGTGTAACCGGATGAGTTTTATGGTTGCAGGCGAAACTGTCGCCGAAGGTTCACCTAGTGCTATTAAAGCCTCCCAACCGGGAAAATTAATCGAAATCATCGTCAACCAAAACCAAGCAGCTTCCAAGTTACTCAAACAACACTTCGACTCTTGGCGAGTTTCGATTTTTGCCGATAGTTTACACGTTGTTCTCGACAACCCCGAACTAGAAATCGACCAAATAACTCAACTGTTAGCAACACATCAAATTACCATTAATTCCTTACGTCCTATTCCCTTCTCTTTAGAAGATGCCTTTATCGGCATAGTAGAACGCTCTCAAATATAAAAAACTCCGCGAAACTCCGCGTTAATCTCCGCGCCACTCTGCGTTAAAAATATACTATATATGAAAAGAATCATTGCCCAATGTATCAAAGAAATAGCCCAATTTCGCCGCGATCGCCTCACCTTAGCATTAGCATTTATCTTACCATTTATCACCTTAATAATTTTTGGCTTTGCTATCAGATTAGAAAGTAAAGATATTCCTTTAATTGTGCAAGATTTTAACCACACAAATCTCAGTAACAGCTACATTGAAAGATTATATGGTACCAATCAATTTATTCCAAAACAATGGTCAGGCGGCAATCCCATACGAGATGCTATAGATAAAGGCATCGCCAAAGCCGCTGTAATTATTCCACCTGAGTTTAGCCGCGATATTCAATCAGGTAAAAATACCACAGTGCAAGTTTTAATTGATGCGACAGATGTTAACAATGCGCGGGTAATTAGAAATAGTATTCAAAGAGTCACAAACTTTTTCATGCAAGAACATGGATTGTTACCACCTACTAATAGTATTACAGCGCGAATGCGTTTATGGTTTAATCCTGGTAGATTAGAATCACTGTATATTGTGCCAGGAGTATATGGCGTTGTGCTGTGGATTTTTCCTTCATTGCTGGCAGCGATCGCAATGGTACGAGAAAAAGAAAAAGGTACAATTTTACAAGTCTACGCTTCTAGTATTAGCGCTACTGAACTATTACTCGGTAAAGGATTAGCTTATTTATTAATTGCCATAACTGAGACATTAATAGTGATGGGATTAGGTTCCATTATTTTCCAAGTTGGTGTAGTTGGCAACCCTATAACTTTGTTAATTGGAACTTTTTTATTTCTCATAGATAGCGTTTTTTTCGGGTTACTTTTAGGAGTACGTAGCAGTAACCAAAACGCTGCTGTACAAGGGGTTTCCCTCGTTGGTTTTATCACATCCTTATTATTGTCTGGATTTATTTATCCACTGAATAATATTCCTTTCCCTCTCTCATTAGCGCCTAATGTAGTTCCAGCGCGTTATTACATTGATATTACTCGTGATGCTTTTGTGCGTGGTACAGGTTTTGCCGGAGTCTGGTTTGATTTACTCATGCTGGCAATCTTGGGATTGCTATTTTTTAATGTATCGCGCCGAGTTTTAAGCCGAATGCAGCTACCTAATTAACTATATGAAATTTATTCGTCAATTATTCGATAGCCCATTTTGGGCATTAGTAAGAAAAGAAATTAATCAAATTTTACGCAATAGACAGTTAATAGTTTTACTAATTGTCCCGCCAACAATACAACTATTACTTTATGGATTTATCCTGAATCCAGATGTGCATAACTTACGATTAGGTGTGATTGACTATGCCAACGTCAGTGCTAGTCGTGAGTTAGTGTCAGCTATGACATCAAATAGAATTTTCACACTTGAATCTGTACCAAGTAGTGAAAAAGATTTGAGTCGGCAGGTAGAAGAAGGTAAATTAGATGTTGGAGTCATAATTCCGCCTGATTTCTCTCGTCAAATAACACAAAAATCAGCAGAAATTCAAGTATTTATCGATGCAGTAAATGCTAATACAGCCGGGATTGCTGGAAATTATATGAATCAAATTATCCAGCAATATAATTTGCATTTAACTCAGGCGCGAGTTAGCCCGCCAGTCTCACCTGAAGTAGTATTTCTTTACAACCCTGGATTAACTAGTAGCTGGTTTTTTGTACCGGGTGTTATGGGTTTAGTTTTAACATTAATTGGCACATTAGTTTCTGCAATTACAGTTGTGCGGGAGAAAGATACCGGGACATTAGAACAATTATTAATGACTCCTGCTGCTAATTGGCAGATTTTGCTGTCAAAAATTTTGCCTTTAACTGTTTTGTTACTAGGTGATGTTCTACTAGCCTTGACATTAGGAACGGTAGTATTCCAAGTACCCTTTCGCGGTAATTTCCTATTATTTTTTGGGCTGTCGAGTATGTATGTGTTTGTGGGGATTAGTTTAGGAATTATGTTGGCGACTGTTTGCCGTTCTCAACAGCAAGTTGTACTGACATCTTTCTTTATCAATTTACCAATGGTACAGACTTCTGGCGCGATCGCACCTATTGAAGCTATGCCACCTTTGTTTCAAGTTTTGTCTTTACTCAACCCCCTACGTCATTACATCGCCATTATCCGAGGAATTTTACTCAAAGGAGTTGGGTTAGATGTACTGTGGATTAATGTTTTAGCATTAGTTGCTTTTGCGGTTGTTTTATTAACTATTAGTATTAACAAGTTTCGCAGCCAATTAAGCTAAAAATATTTCTACACTGCTTGGAATGGTTCAATTTGCAGTGTTTTTTTAAATGTAAAAAAGAATGTACTACCCTGCTCAACTTTTGATTCTACCCAAATCATTCCACCATACATCTCGACAATCTTCTTGACTATAGATAAACCAATTCCTGTGCTTTCTGAATCTTGAATAATAGATAATTTTTGAAAAATCTGGAATATTTTTGTAAAATATCGTTCTTCAATACCTATTCCATTATCAGCAACACTAATTTGCCAATAATCATCTTCTTCTGTACAACTAACTATAATTTTCCCTTCGGGTTTATCCGAGAACTTAATGGCATTACTCAGCAAATTTTGAAAAACTTGTTCAAGTTTAGTCTTTTCGCAGTAGATAATAGGTAAAGAATTACTTATTTCAATTTGAATATTTTTTCTGGGTTCTAGAATTTCAATTACATCTCTGACTAAATCATTCAAATTCACTTCTTTTTTCTCTTCTCTAATCCGCCCAACTCTTGAATATTCTAAAATTCCATCAATCAGATTTTGTAACTTATTAACCCTATTGATAAGTCTGTTAACTAAATCTTTTCCTTCTTCATCAAATTTATCTGCATAGTCATTTAATAACCATTCTGATAATAAACTAATACCTCTTAAAGGGGCTTTTAAATCGTGGGAAACTATATGAGCAAAATCATTTAATTCTTGATTAGTATTTTTTAGTTCTTGTAACAATTCGCTCATTCTTTCTTGAGATTTCTGACGTTGTGCAATCTCCATCTGAAGTTGTTTATTGGCTGTGGCTAGTTCAGTAGTGCGTTGTTCTACAAGTTCTTCTAAACGTTCTTTGTATTGGCGTAATTCATTTTCTACTAATTTACGTTCTGTGATTTCAACTTGTAAAGCTTGATTGGCTTTCTCAAGTTGTGCTGGACTTGGCAAAGCAAGCGCTTGAGGAACTAAAGGTATTAAAGTCAAAGCAGTATAGAAAGAAATAATCGCGGTCATTGCTTTTATAGTTCCAGATAGCCAATAATAGGGATGCCAAAGTGTCCATATCTCCATCACATGAGTTGTGCCACAAGAAATAATAAAAGCACTGAACAAAATAAAAATATTTTTAAATGGTATATCTTCTCTTTTACGGATAAAATACACCAGCATCAGTGGAATTGAATAATAAGAAAAAGAAATTAGAGAATCTGAAAAAATATGTAGCCAAACTAAATATGGTTGCCAGAGGTAGCAATGTCCATGAGGAATAAAGTTATTTGATACAAATAGATTAAGAAAAAGTGCCACTTAAACACGCCCCTGATTTATTCCACTTTTTAATACCATAAATCAGTTAGATTTTAACTTATATATCAAGAAAATATTATAAAAATATTGAGAGTAGTACAGCTTTACATTCCTACGAGTATCAATGTTCGTCTATAGTTATTATTTCTGTACTTACCTATGCGGGAATAGCTATATTCCTTGATTACTACTATGGTAAATATTGACCAGTATGAAAATAGAAGGTTTTTGGGAATATATTATTTATTTTAGAGGAGGCGATCGCATTTTCTCAGTAACAGTTAGTATACGTCAGGTCAGGCGATCGCATTGAAGAAGCATAATGATAAGCTGTTAATAAAGACTCAGTCCAAAAAATATGGAGAAAGCAGTAACCCTAGAAGAAGCTCTGGCATTGGTAAAGCAACTTTCATTAATAGATAAAATACGCTTGATTGAACAAGTTGCGCCCCAAATTGAAAAAGAGTTAACAATTCAGCCAAAACAACGAACTTCCTTAAGAGGACTGTGGAAGGGTAGTAACATCACAGAGTCAGATATTGCTGAAGTGAGACAGCAAATGTGGTCAAACTTCCCCCGCGAGGATGTTTGAGGGTACATTAGATAATGCACAGCTGACTCACTTATACTGTAATACAACAGTTAAGCATTAAATGCTTTTAGTGAAAAATAATGCACTTACTACCTCTTCATCGCTGGATATTGTTCCAACACCTGCTGTAAATATTTCCCAGTATAAGACTTAGAATTCTTCGCTACATCTTCGGGTGTTCCGAAAGCAATTACTTCTCCGCCTTTATCACCACCTTCTGGCCCTAAATCTATTACCCAGTCAGCACAACGAATCACATCTAAATTGTGTTCAATTACGAGAATAGAGTTACCTTTATCTACCAATCTTTGCAATACATCCAACAATTTATGCACATCATAAAAAGATAATCCTGTAGTGGGTTCGTCGATTAAATAAAGTGTCTTTCCTGTGGCGCGGCGAGATAATTCTGTGGCTAACTTAACGCGCTGTGCTTCACCACCAGACAAAGTAGTCGCAGGTTGTCCAAGTTGAACGTAACCTAAGCCAACATCAACTAAAGTTTGTAGTCGTGTCACCGCTTTCGGAATATTTTGGAAAAAGTCTAAACTTTCCTCAACAGTCATATTGAGAACATCAGAAATAGACTTATCTTTGTATTTCACTTGCAAAGTGTCGCGGTTATATCTTGCACCTTTACAAACTTCGCACTGCACGTAAACATCAGGTAAAAAGTTCATTTCAATGACGTTCACACCTTGTCCACTGCAAGCTTCACAACGTCCACCTTTAACGTTGAAAGAAAATTGTCCGGGTTTGTAACCTCTAGCTTTAGCTTCGACGGTTTGAGAAAAAACATCTCGAATTACATCAAAAACACCTGTGTAAGTTGCAGGGTTAGAACGTGGTGTGCGTCCGATAGGAGATTGGTCAATGACAATGGCTTTATCAACTGCATTTAATCCTTGAATTTTTTCTAATTCTTTGGGTAAAGGTACTTTCTTTGTCAGATGATGTTGCAGGGATGGGTACAGTAATTCGTTAATTAAAGTCGATTTACCAGAACCAGAAACCCCAGTCACGGCGACAAGTTTACCGAGAGGAATTTCAACATCAATATTTCTTAAATTGTTGCGATGGGCGTTTTTAATTATTAAACTTCTACCATTACCTTCGCGTCGTTCTGCTGGGGTTTGAATTACTTTTCTTCCTGATAAGTATGCACCTGTTAATGATTTTTCTGCTGTTAATAATGCTTGTAAATCACCTTGAGCAATAATATGCCCACCATGAATTCCTGCGCCAGGGCCAATATCAACTAAATAGTCAGCAGCCCTAATGGTTTCTTCATCATGTTCAACTACGATTAAAGTATTACCTAAATCACGTAATCTAATTAAAGTTTTGAGCAATCTACCGTTATCTCGTTGATGCAAACCAATACTTGGTTCGTCTAAAACGTAGAGAACTCCTGTTAAACCAGAACCGATTTGTGTAGCGAGGCGAATGCGTTGTGCTTCGCCACCAGAAAGAGTCATGGCGGGACGGTCGAGGGTCAGATAATCTAAACCGACATCTAACAAAAATTGCAATCTAGCTTTGATTTCTCGCAAGACTAAATCAGCAATTTGCATTTGGCGATCGCTCAATTTTAACTGATCAATTCTCTCCTGTGAATCTCGAATTGATACGCCTGTCAAATCCAAAATTCGGTATTGTCCCAACCGCACCGCTAACGCTTCCGGTTTCAACCGTTTTCCACCACAAACTTCACAAGGTTGGTCGATTAAATACTGTTCTAATTTTTGCTTAACTAACTCTGAACCACCTTCATATTGACGCTGCAATATGGGAAGAACGCCTTTAAAATTAGTTTTGGCTGTCTCTTTGTTTTTCTCTTCCCCATTTAAAATAATTTGCCGTTGTTCTTCCGACAACTTGCTCCAATTTGTTTGTAATTCAAATCCGTGTGCTTGACCTAAACTATAAAGTAGTTCCAAATAATAAGAATTTTCCTTTTCTGACCAAGGCGCGATCGCAGCGTATACTGGTGCTTCAGGGTCAGGTATAACTAACTCTGCCGAAAATCTTCTTAAAGTTCCAAGTCCATGACAGTGAGGACAAGCACCGTAGGGAGAGTTAAACGAAAACAACCTTGGCGATAACTCCTCCATCACCGCGCCATGTTCAGGACAAGCGAAGTTTTCCGAAAATACCATTTCTTCTTCTTTCGCTTCTAGGTTTTCAGTAGCTGGACTGATGAGGATGGTTGCAATACCTTCAGATTGCTTCAAACACGTAGACAAAGAATCAACTAAACGCTCTTGGATACCGTCTTTTTTCACCAAACGGTCAATTACAACTTCAATGGTGTGAGTAACATTTTTATCCAACTCAATCGAGTCTGAGAGTTCCCGCACTTCGCCATCAACTCGTACCCGCACAAAACCTTGGGAAGCCAAACTGGATAACAGCTTGCGGTGTGTACCTTTTTTCCCCCGAACCACAGGCGCAAGGATTTGAAATTTGGTGCGGTCTGGTAAGTCCATGATGCGGTCTACCATCTCGTCGATAGTTTGGGGGGCAATACAGCGATCGCATATGGGACAATGGGGTTCACCAGCCCGACCAAACAACAGCCGCAGATAGTCGTAAATTTCTGTTACCGTCCCCACAGTGGAACGGGGGTTATGCGAGGTAGATTTTTGGTCAATCGATATCGCCGGACTTAAACCTTCAATTGCTTCGACATCTGGTTTATTTAACTGTCCTAAAAATTGCCTAGCATAAGCACTGAGAGATTCGACATAACGCCGTTGACCTTCAGCAAAAATCGTATCGAAAGCCAGCGAAGACTTACCCGAACCTGATACACCAGTAAATACTATCAGGCGATCGCGTGGCAATTCCAAATCAATATTCTTCAGATTATGCTGTCTCGCACCCCGAATTCTAATCGTATTTTGGCTGTTGTTGTTTGTCTGGGGAAGATGCCCATTTAAAAGGGATGCGACTAGCTTGTTATCTGACATATTGGCAGGCTGATGGTGAGAGGCAGTATGAAACAGTTCTTAATAATACTATTTTTACTCTGCTTATACTAGAACAATAGTACTATTTTAAGTAGGGATTGCCCTATATTCAGACTATAGACATCTTCCCATGTCTGCTAATTTAAAAGCATCTCAATTCAACATCCTGCTGAGGGTGAAGTTGCCGAACAAGCCGAACAAGCTAGACACAATGTTATACCCCAGTTGTTGCAAATGGGTTTAAGCGTAGAACAAGTTGCTCAAGCTTTGAGTTTATCAGTAAAAGAAGTGCAAGCAATGTCTTCAGACATCACCCTCTAATATTCCAAATTCTGGGACACAACTTAAACTGCAAGTTACTTGACAAGCACTGTAGCGATCGCGTTATTTACAGCAAGATTATCTAATTATCATTTACTCTGTCTCGACAAGATTTCTCTATCTGCCAATTTCTTTTTGTAGCTAACGTTTATATCTGCGGAAAATACAGATCCCCGTTGTAATATTAAGTTTTGTAACTATTACTCCAAATTCCGCCCAATGACAGATGTCTTTATTAAAATTTAAACTGTGTCAAGTTATAAACAAGATCGGATTTTTACACTACCGTTTCCGAAAAAATTGCGATTTACTTAACGTAGTAAGAAATGGGTTCTGACGAAAATAGTTACTCTAATGTCTTATTGTATCTCTGTCAGAACAAGATTTTTCCGGTAAATCTGGTTGTCACATTGTATATATTCATCAGAAAGGTGAATACCCTCAATAATACAGAGGCTGAACCATGAAGGTATTCGATAATACCACAAAAAAGATTTTTCTGGCAAGCTGGGTTTTAATCAATCCGGCAGAGGTTAGCAAAACTCATGTAACCCAGCTGCACCCTCCAAAATCCCAGTCTGGCTTTGATATTCTCCAACCCCTAAAACGGTGGTTAGACAACATTCAAATCCGCGATCGCGAATTAGCTCATCGTTTGTGTCAACTGATCCCCGCTCAATGTCCTTTTGAACGCGATATTAAATTATTCGGCAAAACCGTACTACACATCCCGCCGATGTGCAAACTTAATCCTTTATATGAAGAAGTCGTAAGTTTGCGTTTCCGCGCCCTATGCTATTTAGCAGATGAATGCGGCGAAGACGTTTCGCAGTACTGTTGAGTGCTGAGTCAAGAAGTCAATGGTCAATAGTCCATAGTCAAGAGTAATTAACTTTGACTATGGACTATTGACTTTAGACTAATAACTATTTTTTCTGCCATTTGCGGATTGCTTCTTGAGCATCTTCGTAAACAGATGTGACCTCTGGAACTAAGGTGGCGGTGGCAATGGCTGCCTGGGGATCACCTTCAGCAGCACGGGTTTTCGCCAAATCTAAAATTTTTTCGCTCCATTTATTGATTGATTTTTGTGCCAAATCAAATCCGGGTTGACCTTGGGGGACTCGCTTGGCAACTTCAATGGCGCGATTATATGTAGATGCTTGCCCTGGCTTAATTAAGGCATTAGCTGCATCTAACAAAGTTTTGTTAGCTAGATATTGCTTGGCTTCTTGTCGCCACTGCTTAATTGCGGCTTGCGCTTTCGGATAAAGTGAGCTTTCTTTGCTGATTAATTGCGCCGCTGCGATCGCATTGGTATATTGCCTTTGTTTAGCACGACCCTCAGCTAAATTGAGGATCATATTGCTCCAAATATTGATATTTTCTTGAGCTTGTTCGTAAAGTGGTTCACCTGGCTGAATTTTCCGTGCCGTAGCAATAGCTAAACTCAAGTCGCTGGCTTGAGTTTGTCTGAGAGACATTTTCGCCAAATCTAATACTGCTTGATTTCGCTTCTTGGACTCGGAAAGAGAAGCTATTTGGGCATTAGACTGATTTTTGGCTGGAATTAACTTTTCATCAGGTGGGGCCGATAACATCTCTCGACCTGCAACAAATTTGGCTTGATTGCGGAGAAATACAACAGTTACCAAAGCCACTGCTAACATTGTTCCACCTCCCCAAAAGACAAACTGCTGCCACAATGAGGTCGTCTTTTTTTGTGGCAAACGCGAGATGTATGGTTGGGGAACATCGGGAATGAATCTACCTCCCAAACCTGCTTCTTGGGAGGGAGTGACTAATTGGGGTTGTTGATTGTAATGCTGTTCTTGAGTTACTAAGTCTGGTGATTTTGAGCGTTGTTGTTCTTCCAGAGTGAAATTTGGTAAGTTCAGTTGCGGCGATCGCCCTTTAATAAAAGACTGTAGAGACGAGGACTCTGCCCAAATCCCTACTTGCGAAGAATTATCTGTATTTTTTGGTGTTGGTGCTAAGGAGGGAGCCGCTAAAGCTACAGCAAAGTTTTCTTCTGGAAAAATACTGCCTTCTTCTTCATTTATCTCTAATTCATGAGGTGCGGCTTCAGATGGCTCTAACGTACTGGGAATTTCTGTATGAGGATGATTCACCTCTAGATGCGGCAAGATGACAGGGGGATCAGCTGGGACGATGGCGACCGGGCTTTGAGTAGGCCGCCAATAATGTTGGCATAATTCTGGAGTAAAAACATCTAAATAGCTGTCTAACTCTGCCAAACTGCTGCCATGACCAGAACGCAAAGCAGCTAACAACGCAGCAGTAAAAAATCCGTAACCTAGCTCACTACTTTCACGGGAAAATTCCTCTGGTTCGCAAGACAGAATCGTTGCTAGTTGTAATTCTTGAGCAAGTTCAATAGTTTCTTGTCCAACGGTTGCGTCTGCTTGGGTACTGGAAGCACGGTTAATATCCAGCAGCACCAAAACATTCAGGTCAGCTAGTTGCAGACTTTGCATTAGCGATCGCACTTCGATGGCAGTTTCTTGCACCAACTCTGGATTACCTTCCACAGGCATGAGGTAATCTTGCCCTGCGTGGTTAACACCATAACCGCTAAAGAAAAACCATAGATAATCGCCTGGTTGCCAACACGCCGCCGCCAAATCCTCCAGCAACAGCAGAATATTTTCTTTGGTGGGATAGGTAGATCTATCGCCAATCGGTGGCGAAGTATCTGTCATTAATAAACAGCGTTGGGGTGTAAAACCAGCTTCTTGAACCAAAAAATCTTTCAGCGCCTCGGCATCGGCTTGGGCGCAACGTAAAGGTTGAAAGAATTGATATTGATTGATGCCGATCGCGATCGCCCAGTAATTTGCCATCCGCTCTTTGTAGGTTGTGGTTGACTTGCCTAAAATTGCGGTTGGCTTTGCTGAAAAAACAAAGCTAACCTATGTCTTATAGTCTAGGAGTTTCTGATTAAATCCTAAAAACTAAGTAATTTTTATTGCCTTTAATTTCAGTAAAAATCCTCAGACAATTTCAATTACAGGCCATTAATAGTAAGGAGCTTTAAGGTTATGACCAGGAATGTTGCTTACCAACTATCATCGATCATTCCCTTTTTATTTATTAGCCAAGTTGCCAAACAAATCCGGATATTTCCATTAATATTTTTGCTCTTTTCTACCCTACCTGTATGGATTGTGGCAGAAGCAATATCACCGCAGATGGTAAGAGCTTACACCGCTAGAGTTGACTTAGTTATTGATAGATTACCAGATGAAAACTATGAAACAACACTGCGCAGAGCCGAAGCAACGGCTAGAGCGGCCGCTCAACGCAGTTTTGACCAGGATATATTAGCTACAGATGTATCGATTATCGTTTCCGTACAAAGTTACGGTGCGATCGCGCCAATTTTGTCCTTAGAAGTTAGCCGTCCCCAATGGCGTTCTCGTCCTGATGCTCAACGTTGGGCGACTTACTTTAAAACAGCGCGATCGCTACTATTCTTTGAAAAAACCCCAACTAACCCAGTTTCCATCACGCCAATTACTACTGTTGCGCCACCAACTACCACACCATAATACTTTCTCTCTCCTTGTCTCCGCGTCCCTCCCTTCGGGTTCACCAGTCGCCTACGGAGGGAAACCCTCCCGCAGCGCTGGTTCACTGCGCCAACCTTAGCGCTGCTTTGCGTTTAAATATTCCTCATAGGAACACCATTGCAGATGCCAATAGATGGCTTAGAATAGAAAGGTTGTCAAAAATTGCGATATCCGCTACTATGGCTGTCCCTAAGAAGAAAACTTCCAAATCTAAACGCGATAAACGTCGAGCCACTTGGAGACATAAAGCTGCTATTGAAGCTCAAAAAGCTCTCTCCCTTGGCAAGTCAATTTTGACTGGACGTTCTACATTTGTATATCCTGCTGCTGAAGAAGAGGAAGAAGAATCATAATTTCCGATTTAGGAAAAACACCAGCATCACCGAAGATTTGAGCGGTAAAAGTCACCGCTCAGGCTTTTCGGCAGTTTATCAAAAGTTTTTCCTAGATTACCTAAATAAATTAGCCACAATACATAGCGTGCAGAAACTCTTCGGGTAAATAAAAAATCGGTAATGAATAATCAGGAAAATCCATTATCCATTACCTCTTACCCATGACTGATGATCAGATAATCATAATCAAACAGTAAAGTATCTGGATATCCTAACGATTAGGTGTTCAGCAAAATTAATATTTGTTCTCTTCCTGAGTCTAATTGTTGATGCTCAGGCTCTCTAACACAGTTAGGATACGGTTTAGATAGTCATTTCAAAATAGCCCAGTATCTCACATAAAGAGTGCTGAGTTAAAAGTGCTGAGTGCTGAGTAGAAAGACCATACACAAGCAGCATTTACCAGGTCTCACGTCTTGCACCTAGCCCTAGCGATTAGAAATCGCGGCTATACAAACAAAGTCCGCCTGCGCGGACTAACAGAAAATCAAGGTTTTTAACCCGCGTAGGCGGGTTTTGCCTGTGTAGCCGCGACTTCCAGTCGCCTGGTGCAAGATATGAGAAGTCTAAAGTGATGAGTACTTTCTACATCACTCTGTACTCAGCATTTAGCACTGAGAAAGTAAACTGATTTTGCTGAGAGTATGTTAGGAAAGTTTTTTCAAAAACCAGATAAAGAACAGGGAGAACGTGTCCCGCCTGGACAACACCTAGCTAAGGGTTTTCCTGTATTAACTTATGGAGCAACACCCCAAGTCAATATAGAAGAGTGGGAATTTCGAGTTTGGGGTTTAGCCAAACCTGCTGTTTTCACTTGGTCAGACTTTATGGCGCTACCACAGCACGAATTTACAGCAGATTTCCACTGTGTCACCCGTTGGTCAAAACTAGATGTCAAGTGGATTGGCATTAAGGTAACAGACTTCATGAATTTGATAGAGGTAGAGCCAGAAGCAGCCTATGTGATGGAACATTGCTATGGCGGCTACACCACCAACATTGCAATGGAAGACTTTGTACGGGAAGAAAATTTCTTTGCTTTTCAATTATTTGGAGAGCCATTACCCGCAGAACATGGTGGCCCACTGCGTTTAGTTGTCCCCCACCTCTACGCCTGGAAAAGTGCCAAGTGGATTAATGGTTTAGAATTTCTGAATCGAGAAGAACTAGGTTTTTGGGAGCGTAACGGCTACCACCGCCGAGGTGAACCTTGGGCAGAAGAACGCTACAGCGGTGGTTTTGGGTTTTAGAATTTTGTAGAGACGTTGCATTACAACGTCTCTACATTTTTTACCCAATTAATCGCTTCAAGAAGGATAATTTGTCTTTATACGGAGCGTAGCGCCATTTTAAATCCAGCCAAAATGAATTACTAAGTACACTTTTCTTATGAGAAAAAGTGTCAAAAGAAGCTTTGCCATGATAGTTACCAATACCACTATCACCTACACCACCAAAGGGCAAAGATAAGACACCAAGATGCACTATTGTGTCGTTAATACAAACGCCTCCAGAGGAAGTTTCTTGTAAAACTCGCTGTTGCAAGTTTTTGTTTTGTGTGAACAAGTACAAAGCTAAGGGTTTCGGTTTGGAATTAATTAAGGCGATCGCTTCTTTAATATCTGTATATTCAACTATAGGTAAAATTGGCCCAAAAATTTCTTCCTGCATTACAGGGTCGGTTAACGAGACTTGATCAATTATTGTGGGAGCAATGTAGCGCTCTTCAATTTTGCTTTCTCCACCAATAATAATTTCGCCCTGATTCAGAAGATGCGTCAACCTTTCACAATGTTTTTGACTGATAATCCTGGCATAATCAGGGCTATTTTTGGGATTATCTCCATAAAATTCTACCAGGCTTTTTTTCAAGCCATGCAGTAAATCTTGTTTGATTTTTTTATCAACTAAAAGATAGTCGGGTGCAACACAAGTTTGTCCTGCATTAATGAATTTACCCCAAGCAATGCGCCTCGCTGTATGTTCTAAATTGACATCAGCATCAACAATACAAGGGCTTTTTCCACCTAGTTCTAAAGTCACTGGGGTGAGATGTTTTGCCGCTGCTTCCATAACAATTTTGCCGACAGCTGTGCCACCTGTAAAAAAGATATGATCAAATTTTTCTGCTAGAAGCTTTTGGCTGGCTTCTACACCACCTTCAACTACAGCAATAAACTCTGGCTCAAAATATTTACCAATAATCTGAGCTAACACACTAGAGGTAGCTGGTGCAATTTCTGAAGGCTTGAGAAGTGAGCAATTGCCTGCGGCGATCGCACCAACTAAAGGTGCAATAATTAAATTAAAGGGATAATTCCAAGGGCCGATAATTAAAATTACTCCTAAAGGTTCGGCATAAATTTTAGCTGAGTAGGAAAAAAAGTCTAAGGGAACTTCTGCTTTTTTAGGTTTAGTCCATGAGTGAATATTTTTAATAGCATAATCAATTTCTTTGATTACGCTCATTTCTCCTATGTAACTTTCAAATTCAGGTTTATGTAAATCTGCTTGCAAAGCTTGCACAATAGCTGTTTCGTTTTCTTTTATTGCTTGCTTAAGTGTTCTCAGTTTATCTAAACGAAAAGCTATATCTTTAGTTTTTCCTGTTTGAAAAAATTCGCGTTGTTTGTGAATAATCTCATTAATATTTGATAATTCTGTGGTAATCATTATGTTAGCCTCTGATAAAATATTTGGTAATAGTAATTAGAATTTAATTAAAATTATATTAGTTAATTTTTTAAGGTCACATAAATAAAAAATAAAAAATTACGAGTTAAGCAATCTAAACATCACATAACTCATAATTTATCATTCATTATTACTTCAACATTTAAATGGTAAGCGTACAATAAATTCACTACCCTTACCTAAGACGGAATTGACAAATATCTGGCCTTGATGTGCCTCGACAATACGACGAGATAGGTACAATCCTAAACCACTACCAGAACTTTTATGGCTGCCTTGGCGAAATCTTTGAAACAAGGTGCTTTGTTCTTCTGGCGGAATGCCTGAACCCGTATCGGCAACCACAATATTAATATAGTCACTACTAGAGGTGGATGACGAGACTCCAGAGGAGGAAAGTACATTATTTTCTTGTAGAGGCGAGAGGCGAATCGCTACGTAGCCAGATTCCGTAAATTTGATCGCATTACCTATCAGGTTAGTTAACAAACGGTGCAGTTCCAAGCGATCGCCCATAATGTTAGTGTTAGTTAATTCCTCCGCATAATCTAGTTTCATAGTTAATGCTTTAGCTTCTGCTAAGGGTGTCAGTTCCCCCACAACTTCTTCAACTAACTGTTTTAAATCAACTGGTTGAAATGCGAGAGTTTTGCGCCCAGCTTCAAAGCGATAAACTTCTAGTAAGGTATTCACCATCGACAACAAGTTAGCATTGCTACGCGCCATAATGGTGAGTGCTTCTCGCATTTGCGGTGATAAAGTACCTAAAGCACCTTGCTCAAACAGCATTAACATCCGATCTGCTGCAACTAAGGGAGTACGCAAGTCATGGGTGAGGCGGGAAACAAAATCTTCTCGCTGACGGGCAATTTCATCACGCTCATCCATACTATGCTTGAGCCGCAGGAGCGATCGCACTCTTGCCAATAATTCATCTACCGTCACAGGTTTACGAATAAAATCATCAGCACCCAAATCTAATCCATGTGCGACGTTGGGCGCATCGTGAGCTGTGATTAACAAAATTGGAATATATTGCTGCAAGTTCATCTCCCCACGAATGCGCTTGGTGACTTCATAGCCATCCATTCCTGGCATCATTAAATCCAGCAATACCAAGTCACAGGGAGAAGCTTCTAATTGTGCTAACGCTACAATACCGTTTTCTGCGGTACTAACCGTATATCCTTCTTCCTCAAGAATGGTTTTAATTAAAAAAACGTTATCTGGAGAGTCATCGACAACCAAAATTTTGTCAGGGTAAGGCGATAGTGAACTCATGTGTGAGGAAAGTTTCGGGTAGATGTGAGTTTTTCAGCGAAACTGCTATATTGCTACCACTTTTTGGTTATTTGTTTTTTAGCTTACATTCCGCCATATAAAGTGGCACAGTCAGCAATTTTACTTCAATTGTAGAATATTAAAAATCAGTTAAATTCAATAATTTCAGCTTGAATAAAAGCGGTCGCTGCATTTACAACAAGCCTCTAGAGAATGATTTTTGTTAGCATCCTCAGATAATATTTATTATCAGGCTGTTAATTATAACAAACAGAAAATTCTTATTAAAATTACTGTTAATAGTTATAAGTTTTTTCTATTAAAAATATCCGGCTATCAAACTAATCTAGCAGTCTAATAACCGGATATTCTCAAGAAGAATACAGAATTCAAGAGTTAGAATTCAGAATCAAGTGTTGGGTTTTCGCATAAATCAATCACCCAGTCTAAATTGCTACAAGCCTTACTATCACAGTTTTTTCATTTCAGACTTCAAACTTCAGACTTCAGCTGCTACCTTCTCTAAAATCAATTTAGAACGTTTTACTTGTTCAGGAATGGCGATGGGGTAATCTCCAGTAAAGCAGGCAGAACAAAAACTATTGGTATCTTCTCCTGTAGCTGTCAGCATTCCTTCCCAACTCAGATAAGCCAGGGTGTCTACTTTCAGTTGCTTGGCAATTTCTTCAACTGACTTGGTAGCAGCAATTAATTGATCTTGGCTATCAGTATCAATTCCATAAAAGCAAGGATGTGTGACAGGCGGGGAAGAAATTCGCATATGTACTTCCGCTGCGCCTGCATCACGCAAAGCTTTTACTAGTTTACGACTGGTAGTACCACGCACAATCGAATCATCCACAATCACGACTCGTTTACCCGCCAGCACATCTTTGAGAGGGTTGAGTTTCATGCGGATACCCGACTCACGCATATTTTGGGTTGGTTGAATAAAGGTTCGTCCTACATAGCGATTTTTAATCAGTCCTTCACCGTAGGGAACACCAGAAGCTTGAGAAAACCCAATAGCAGCGGGAATACCAGAATCAGGTACACCAAAAACAATATCAGCTGCGACAGCAGATTCGGCAGCTAGTTGTCGCCCTAAGCGCATCCGATAGCTATATAAACTTTCGTTATGCATAACGCTATCAGGACGAGCAAAGTAAATCATCTCAAAAATGCACAATTTACGTTGCGGTTTTTGACTCCAGTGGTAAGAAGCCAAACCTTCTTCAGTAATCCAAACTAACTCACCTGGTTCTACATCTCGGAGGTATTCAGCACCAATAATGTCTAAACCACAAGTTTCAGAAGACAATACATAACGGACTGGATTACTACCGACAGTCCCAATTACCAAAGGACGAATACCATTCGGATCACGGGTTCCCATTACCCCAATTGGTGTCCCGATGACTAAACTAAAGGCTCCTTGACAGCGGTGAAACGCTTGTATTGCACCATCTAACCAATCTGCACCCCCATTGATTGCTTCAGCGATCGCAAAGGCAATCATTTCTGAGTCGGTGGTAGTTACCAAGTTAAAATTACTCTTGAGCAATTCGTCACGCAATTGCGTTGTATTGACAAGATTCCCATTGTGTGCAAGAGCTATGGAGCCTAAGCGAGTTTCCACCACAGCGGGTTGAGCGTTGACTTTGCGACTAGAACCAGTGGTGGAATAACGAGTGTGACCGACGGCGAGATTTCCTGGTAACTCCTCTAATATTGACTCGTTAAATACTTGAGACACCAAGCCCATATCTTTGTGTAGGTGGACTTTTTCACCCTCAAAAGTGGCAATCCCAGCTGATTCTTGACCCCGGTGCTGGAGGGCATATAGTCCAAAGTAGGTCAGTTTCGCAACGTCTTCTCCTGGTGCGTAGAGTCCAAAGACACCGCAAGCTTCTTCTGGCTTGTCAGGACGATTTTCTTGACTATTAGTGAGGTTGGAAGTTTGTTCGGGGTATTCATCCGAAGTGACGGAATGAGTGGGAATCATGCTGGCTTTGCTCCTGGTGGGGGTGTCAACGCAAATTACTAATTCGTAATTTGGAATTCGTAATTAAACCGAGAGTTAGAGAAAGCGACCTCTACAAATTGTCCAATTACGAATTGTCAAGTCACTGGGATTATGGCTTTAGGTGGTTACTTGTTCTTAACAAATCTTTAACCACTTATTAAAACAGTACCTTAAGAAGGATGAAGTATGAAGTATAAAGTGTGAAATTTTAGACTTCAGCCTACAGACTTCATACTTTTTCAGGCTGTAGTGTGTGCAGCTAGACGTGTTGCGATCGCATTATTGTAACGACCCTTCATATCTTCCATACTAACTGCGATTAAGGTTTGGTTATCAGTAGTTAAAACCGTCAAACCTGCATCGAGATTACTAACCATGCCGAGTTTTTGCCAATCTTGTCCCAGATGTGCCTGTAAGTAGGATTCCCACATTTGTTGTTGTTCTAATCCCACCGACACTACAATTCTCGCCCCAGCTTCACCGAACAGCACTTCATCGAGACGTTGTAACTGGTTGGGAGATATTTCCAAAGAAACGGTCGCACCTAAGTTGCCAGCAATGCAACATTCTGCCAAAGCTACAACCAAGCCTCCCTCAGCACAATCGTGGGCTGAACGCACCCAACCCTCACGAATACCCTCACGGCAAACCTGCTGCACACGGCGTTCCAAGTCATAATTTACTCGTGGTGGTCTACCAGCTACAGTGTTGTGGATAGTAGCTAAATATTCTGAGGCTCCCAGTTCAGTTTTGGATTGTACGGTTAACCCTAATAAATAAATGACATCACCACTTGCTTGCCAAGCTTGACCACAAATTTTGGTGAAATCAGGAATCAAACCAACCATTCCCACCACAGGAGTTGGATAAATTGGTTGGGGGTTTCCTTCAGAATCGAGGGTTTCGTTATATAGGGAAACATTACCGCCTGTGACTGGTGTAGCTAATTCTTGACAAGCTTCTGCCAAACCGCGACAAGCTTCTGCCAGTTGCCAGTAACCAATGGGTTTTTCAGGACTACCAAAATTCAAGTTATCAGTAACAGCCAATGGTTCTGCACCCACACAACTTAAATTACGTGCTGCTTCTGCGACTACCGCCTTAGCACCTTCATAAGGATCAAGATAAACATAACGGGGATTACAATCTACCGTTGCTGCCACAGCCGATTTGAGATTTTGCGATGTGAGATTAGGAATTGCTTCTAGTGGACGCAAGCGGACTACAGCAGCATCTGCACCGCCAGGAAGGGAGACAGTATTGTTTTGTACCTGATGGTCGTATTGACGGTATACCCAATTTTTCGATGCGATCGTGGGTGTATCGAGTAAAGTCAATAAAATATCATTCCAATTGTAGCTACGTCCTGAGATTTCGATACCCGCAGTTGTACAAGCTGGCAAAGTATCAGCTGTCCATGCCCAAGCTTGACGGGCGTATTCTGGCGGTTCTGCTAACAACTCACGCTCGTACAGTGGCGTATTTTCTGCTAAAGCATCAGCCGGAATTTCAGCAGCAATCTTACCCCGGAATAAAATTCTGACGATGGGTTCAGCAATCACTGTCCCAGCCACAACAGCATGAAGTCCCCAACGGTGGAAAATATCGATTAATTCCTGTTCCCGGCCTTTGTGGGCAACAAACAGCATTCTTTCTTGAGATTCCGACAGCAAATATTCATAGGGAACCATGCCAGTTTCCCGCACCGGAATCTTATCTAAATTTAATTCAATGCCGACACCGCCTTTGGCAGCCATTTCTGAAGTAGAACAGGTGATACCTGCTGCACCCATATCTTGGGCTGCGACCACTGCACCTGTTTTAAATGCTTCTAAACAAGCTTCAATTAAAGACTTTTCTAGGAATGGGTCGCCGACTTGCACCGCCGGACGGTCATCCATTGACTCATCACTTAATTCGGCACTGGCGAAGCTTGCACCGCCCATACCATCACGTCCTGTAGTAGAACCGACATACAATACTGGATTACCTAAACCAGAAGCACCTGATTTAACGATTTCTGGGGTTTCCATCAATCCCAGCGCCATCACGTTAACTAAGGGATTTCCGGCATAAGCAGGATCAAAGTAAACTTCGCCACCAACAGTGGGTACGCCAACACAGTTGCCATAATGGCTGATTCCTGAAACTACACCAGTAAATAGCCTTTGGGTTCTAGCATCATCTAGAGAACCAAAGCGCAGGGAGTTTAACAACGCAATAGGACGCGCACCCATTGTAAAAATATCTCTGAGAATACCACCCACACCTGTGGCGGCTCCTTGGAAAGGTTCAACGGCGGAGGGGTGGTTATGAGATTCAATTTTAAATGCTAGGCGTAATCCTTCACCCAGGTCAACAACTCCGGCATTTTCGCCAGGGCCGACAAGAATACGGGGGCCTGTAGTCGGAAATTGTTTGAGCAAAGGTCGGGAATTTTTGTAGCAGCAATGTTCTGACCACATCACCCCAAACATTCCCAGTTCTGCTTTGTTAGGATGACGACCTAAACGTCGCACAATTTCTGCATATTCTTCTGGCTTCAGACCTTCGGAGGCAATTTCTTGGGGAGAAAACGGATCTTTGGGGGTGGTGGTCATGGGAATAATGCACCAAGGGGACAGAAGACTATTTTATAGTCAATGGTCAATGGTCAATAGTCAATGGTCAATAGTCAATAGTCCATAGTCAAAAGTGCTGAGTAAGATATTCTCCCTCTGCCTCCTGCCTCTGCTCTCCCTACTCCCCATTCTCTAATTTCCACATAGGAACTTTCTTAACTGCACTCTATTGCATTATGACTCACTTAAGTAGATACCGCTCGATGGTAACACCCAAGTGACGACAATCACATAGAAACATGATTGAGATCGTCTCCCTACCTTTGCCAAATTGGCATAATTACATACAACTGAACTCTAGCCGAGTCATTAATAGGGAACACACTAATCGCCGACAGCTTTGATGAAAGACTGTCGGCTTTTTGTATTTAGTTAAAGTCTGAAGTGTGTAGACGCGTAGCGGTGAAGCAGTGCGTTGGGCGGGTTCCCCGACTCCCTCACTGCTGAACCCGAAGGGCTTGCCGTTCGCGTAGCGTCTCCTTTTAAGAGAAGGCTAGTATAAAGTATGCAATCTCATTCTTTAGGCTTCTGTCCCCTGCCTTTTGACCATTGACCATTGACCAAACAAAATTTCCCCACAGTTGGTTGATAGCTTGACACTGAGACTGCCACAGCCACTACCAAATGTGGGGAGGGTATGATCAAATTAGAGATCTTATCTTTGAGTGCTAACACTCTGCACTCACTTTAGTAGACCGGAAGACACATCTAAAGAAGCAAAACTAACTTTGAATTATGACATCGCTTGAATGATGTAATCAAAGTATGGTGATGCTGCTGCTGCGTCGTCTGCACTTAGTAAGTCAAGGGAGGCTTTTTTCAAACAGTTAATGGCTTCTACCATTCCAGGAACGGGAACACCGAGAGAGTTGTACATCTCCCTAACTCCAATTAAGCCAATTTTTTCAATTGGCTCTTTGTCACCAGCAAGTACGCCATAGGTAATCAGGCGTAAGTACCAGCCAAAGTCACGGATACAGAGAGCGCGTTGGCGTTCACCGTAGGCATTGCCACCAGGTGCGATAAAATCAGGGCGCTTCTGCCAAAGTTGCTTGGTAGCTTCCTGAACTATCTTTTTTTCATTTTCAGCTAAGGTCGCGGCAATTCGCGTCCGTTGCTCGCCAGTTTGCAAAAATTCTTTGATACTCTTGAGTTCGCCACTGCTGGGGTAACGCAGTTCGTCGTCGGCTTTGAGAATAACTTGGCTAATTACAGTCATGATTATTGTAATCACGAGAAATATTATTTGTTAGTTTAACGAGTTGGAGGTACAGAAGTGAAGGGAAAAAAAAGTATGAAGTGTGAAGTCTGAAGTATGAAAATAAACTTCTGCCTCTTGACAAATGACCATTGACTATTGACTAATGACAAATATTTGGAAACAGGGTGAATTAATTGAAGTAGCGATCGCAGACCTGAGTGATACTGGTGATGGTGTCGGTCGCTATGAGGAGCGTGTGGTATTTGTGCCAGATACTGTACCAGGCGATCGCGTCCAGGTACGCTTATTACACGTCAAGCCTAAATATGCTCATGGCAAACTAGTGCAACTATTGCACCCATCACAGCACCGCATTCGACCGAGTTGTATCGTGGCTGATAAATGTGGTGGTTGTCAGTGGCAGCATATTAATTATGAATATCAGCTAGAAGCTAAACGCAATCAAGTTATTCAAGCTTTGCAGCGTATTGGTGGTTTTGATGCACCATCAGTAAATCCCGTATTGACAGCTGTGTCACCTTTGGGCTACCGCAATAAAGCCACTTATCCTTTCAGTGTTTCTACTACAGGTCAAGTACAAGCGGGATATTACCAAAAAGGTAGCCACCATTTAGTTAACTTGAATCAATGTCCTGTACAAGATTCCCGATTAAATCCTTTACTGGCGGATGTTAAGCAAGACATTCAAAAGCGCGGTTGGAAAATTTACAACGAACAGCGACACCAAGGACAAATCCGGCATTTAGGTTTACGTATTGGCCGCCGTACTGGCGAAATGTTGTTGACTTTGGTAGTTACTGACTGGAATTTACCGAAAATTACAGAACAGGCTGAGGAATGGTTGCAGCGCTATCCGCAATTAGTAGGAGTGTCTATCAATCGCAACCCTGAACGGACTAATGCCATCTTTGGTAGAGAAACTCACTGCATTGCAGGTGTTCCGTATCTGCGAGAAAAATTTGCAGATTTAGAATTTCAAGTCCGCCCCGATACATTTTTCCAAGTTTCTACGGAAACAGCCGAAGCATTGTTAGAAGTCATTCAGTCAGAACTGAATCTACAAGGAAATGAAGTGCTAGTTGACGCTTACTGCGGGATTGGGACGTTAACTCTGCCCTTAGCCAAGCAAGTGCGTCAAGCCGTAGGGCTGGAAGTGCAAGCTGAAGCAGTAGAACAAGCAATATTGAACGCCGATCGCAACAGTATATATAACGTTACATTCCAAGTCGGTGCGGTAGAGAATTTACTGCCGCAAATGGGAATAATACCGGATGTGGTCATACTAGATCCGCCACGTAAGGGATGCGATCGCACTGTCATCGATTCATTACTGCGATCGAAACCTGCACGCATCGTTTACGTCAGCTGTAAAGTAGCCACACTTGCTCGCGATCTGAAATTGTTGTGTCAAGGAGGCATATATAAACTTACAAGGGTGCAACCTGCTGATTTTTTCCCACAAACATCTCATGTAGAAGCTGCTGCCTTTCTTGTGTTATGACTTTTAAATGAGAGTACGCAATCTTCATCAAAATCTTAAATTGCAAATTTGTAGTCTCTTGCATAGTAAAAATGCTAAAATCGTATTAACCTAAAAATAGAAATGATTTTGTTAAAACAACTAAAGCTGCATATACTCTCACTACTTATGAATCAGGTTGTCTGACATAAAAATCGGCAATACAAAAGTCATCCTAATAGTTCTCAAAAAATTTCAGCAAATTTTAATTTGCTAACTGCAATCGCAGGTTTTTAACAGCCGTTTTATGTATCAACAATCGAATTTCATAAACAGAGTAAATGCTCCCTAGCATTTTCAAAACTTAGTATAAAAGACGCAAGTTTGAAGGCAGCATGACCACCTTTAATTTTGTCAGGGTGCGCGTACAAGCAAACTGATGTCTGGCTAACTGAAAGCTATGGGGTTTCTCTTGTGATTAGTATTTCGCTCCGTCCAGTTGGACGTTATTGGGGTACACTTAGTTTTGCCTCAACACTTTATCTTTGTCCTATACTAGATTTACTGTTGGCAGAGATTCCAGCAAAATTACAAGCAGAACTGCGGCTAGGACTCCAAGAAGCCTTAGTAAATGCCGCCAAACATGGTAATAATCTTGATCCGAGTAAAAGAGTTGTAGTCCGTTTTTCTCTGATAGATAATCAGTATTGGTGGGTCATATCAGACCAAGGTCAAGGCTTTACGCCCACCCCAAGTTCTAACGAAGATCCTACAGACTATTTACCACCTGATGATTCAGAAAGTGGTCGCGGTCTATGTCTTCTTCATCAAATTTTTGATCAGGTAGAATGGAGCCGCAAAGGTACAGAATTACGGCTTTGTAAGCAAATGGAAAATCGTCCCCGCTTATCTTTGAGACGATGAAAAAAGTATGAAGTGTGAAGTATGAAGTCTGAAGTGATGTTGCATTTCAGACTTCATAATTTAGAGTTTTTATCCCCATGTGTGGGGCATGGGGGCGCAGAAATTGAATTGTCTAACCAACCTGCTGCTTGTTCTAAGCGGGCAAGTGCTTCTTGTGGCTGATTTTTGAGGAGAAATACCAGCGCCGCAGCCGCTTGTTCACTAGCGCGAGAATTGCGGTTAGACTTGAGGCGATGCCAATCGTTAGGAGAGATGGTGAGTCTTTCCATGAGGGCTTGGGCTAGTTCTAGAGTGCTGAGTTCTGAAGTCTGAGTGCGGAGAGATTCCATGTCAGTGCCTGTTAAGTGTTGGCATTACATTAATCTTAATTTACAACCAGTCAATGAAGCCACCTAGACAGTTACATAATTCTTCTGCTGAAGAAAATCAAGAGCCGGATTTTGAGCAAGAATTAGCAGAAGTAGAGCGATCGCTTTTATCCTTAAAAGAAAGGTATAACCAGGTAAAAAGTGATCAACAGCAAAAGGCAGAATGGCAACAACGCCATCAGCAATTAAAAGATAATAAACATCAGACACCAGAAATCAAAGCTGAGTTACGGCAAATTCAAAAGCAGCTGGAATTGCTAGAAATTAACTTAGAAAGCCAGTTATTTTCTTGGCGTAGCCTGAAAAAACCTTTCTGGCAAGCCGTCCGCTTTGGTGGAATGGGCGTTATCATAGGCTGGATATTAAAATCCTGTGCTGGGTAAATATGGTAAATCGACGGATTGCAGAAATATTGCGAAGTGGTCAACCTGATGAGTCTCTTGTAGTTCAAGGCTGGGTAAGAACAAAGCGTGACTTGAAAGGGTTTGCTTTTATTGAAGTCAATGATGGTTCATCACTAGCGAATTTGCAAGTTGTCATCAATCAGGATTTGCCAGACTTCGAGGCGATTTTGAAAAAACTGAATACAGGTGCGTCTGTTGAAGTGAACGGCGTACTCGTGGCTTCTCAAGGGAAGGGACAGCGCATTGAATTGAAAGCCGAGGCGGTGAAAGTTTACGGTGAAGCTGATCCCGAAACTTATCCTTTGCAAAAGAAACGCCACTCTTTTGAATTTTTACGCACGATTGGACATTTGCGATCGCGTACCAATTCCTTTGGTGCAGTTTTCCGGGTTAGAAATGCTTGTTCGACAGCAATTCACCAATTCTTTCAAGAGCGCGGCTTTTTGTGGGTACACACCCCAATTATTACTGCGAGTGATTGCGAAGGTGCGGGTGAATTATTTAGCGTCACCAGTTTGGATCTCAAGAATGTTCCTCGAACTGACAACCAAGCTGTAGATTACACTCAAGACTTTTTTGCTAAACCCACATATTTAACAGTTAGCGGCCAGTTAGAAGCAGAAGTCATGGCGATGGCGTTTTCTAACGTCTACACCTTTGGCCCGACATTCCGTGCCGAAAATTCTAACACCTCCCGTCACCTCGCAGAATTTTGGATGGTTGAGCCAGAAATGGCTTTTTGCGACTTAGACGGTGATATGGATTTAGCAGAGGCTTTTCTCAAGCATATTTTTAATTATGTGTTAGAAAAATGCCCCGAAGATATGGAGTTTTTCAATCAGCGCATTGATGATACTGTTTTAGCAACAGCCGAAAATATTATTAACAATCAATTTGAACGCCTGACTTATACCGATGCAATCAAGCTGTTAGAAAAAGCTGATGTTAAGTTTGAATATCCTGTGAGTTGGGGTTTAGATTTACAATCAGAACACGAACGTTATCTTGCAGAACAACTGTTTAAAAAGCCAGTAATTGTCACAGATTATCCCGCACAAATCAAAGCATTTTATATGCGTTTGAACGACGATGAAAAAACCGTCCGCGCAATGGATATTCTCGCCCCAAAAATTGGTGAAATTATTGGCGGTTCTCAAAGAGAAGAACGTTTAGATGTTTTAGAACGTCGCGTAATAGCCCAGGGAATGAAACCTGAAGATTTATGGTGGTATTTAGACTTACGCCGTTTTGGGACTGTTCCTCACGCGGGTTTTGGTTTGGGTTTTGAAAGACTTGTGCAATTCATGACAGGTATGGGCAATATTCGTGATGTCATCCCCTTTCCACGCACACCACAAAATGCTGAGTTTTAGAAAAAGTATCTTGTAATTCATAAAAAGCAAAACCCGCAAGTGTGGGTTTTGCTTTTTAGTATCAGCATTTAAGTTTATCCTAGATATAGACAGATATACAGCAGATTTGAGGTTCATGAGGTACAGTAGCAGCAATTAGTAAACCAATTTTTTAGATGCTTTGGATCAACTAGTTTCAGCGCAATTTTAATTAAACCATCAACGACAGATGCACTCTTGGGAGAAAATTGTTTCAGAAAAGCTTTTAATTGTGACCACCAATGTTCAATTGGATTGAATTCAGGAGAATAAGGAGATAGATAAAGAACACTTGCTCCCACTCCTTCAATCAAAAGCTGAATCTCTTCGACTTTATGAGCAGGTAGATTATCCATTACAACGACTGCACCAACCCATAATTGCGGAAGTAAAAAATGTTCTACAAAAACTTTATATGCATCTCCATCCATTGAGCCGTTTAAAGTCATCACCGCTAAAACTTTCTTTAAGCTAATTCCTCCGATTACACTTATTTTTGCTCCCCGGTAATATGGTTTAAAATTATACGCTCTAGTGCCGCGCTCGCTTCTTTGATGAGTCCTAGTTAAGCCAAGTAAAACACCCATTTCATCTATAAATACAAGGTTTTCTGGGTCTACTTGCTTTACTTTCTCCCAATACTCTATTCTCAGTTTTTGGACTCTTTCTGTTTTTCCTTGGCTGCTACGCAAAGTCTTTTTTTTCGAGTTAATTTTTGTTTTTGTAATGCACAACACATCACACTTGCACACACCCAAACGTTGTATTTTTCTCCAAAATATTCGCAATATTCCAATAAAGTTGCATCTGGGTAAATTTGAACCATTTCGGCTAATTCGCTCGCGAAATCATCTAGCCTACCCTTCATGGCTCCACCTTGCTTTTTGGGTTCTAGATGTCCTTGCACTCTATGAAGTTGGATTAGCTTTTGCACATAGCTTTTTGCTACACCAAATTGCACAGCAACCTTTCTTATTGAAGTACCACCCTTTTCGTAAGTATTTACTATTTTTTCTCGTAAATCGATTGAGTATGCTTTCATTTTAAGTCTTGATGCACCAATACTATGTGTACCTCATTTACCTCGAAAGTGCTGTAAGAATAAGAGCTATAGCAATCATACTTGATTAGTAAAAATCTAAAATTTCAGCTCCCCGACTTCTTTAAGAAGTCGGGGAGCTTTATTGTGACAAATGATTTATCACTGCTATATATGATTTACATATTAGATGAATCTTCTCCAGGAAATATATCATTGATACCGATAACCCAGGGAATACCTTGGTTGACTGGAGAACTGATGCTAATTTTCGCTTGGTTAGCAAAACGTTTTAACTTATCAGCTAAGTAGGGAACAGTCATCATAATATTTTGATAGCTTTCGATATCATGACAAACCATGATTAATATCAAAATGCCGCTATTAATTTTAAAATACCAGTGGCAACTAGATAATAAAACTCGGACTGTGCGATCGCAAGCTAAAAAAAAGCGTTGTTTGATAGTTTCTTCCAGTTGGCTGAGTAATACTTCACTAATTACTGTTGTTCTATGAGTAGGTAAATCATCAGGAGAAAAATATGGTTGATTCATAGAAATTTGCCCTTATTCAAAATGGTAAGCAAATCACCTGGCATAACCTGAATAATTTTTAGATGTTTGCAGCAACATCATATTCAGTTGTTAAATTATGTCAGATTTTCAAAAAGGCTAATCAGATATCCATTCACTCCTATACACCCCTTTATACAATTGATATCTCTTGTTTTTTATTTTCCTCAGATTTCTTTAGGATTTTCTCTACAAAAATAAATATTTTGCATTTCTTCTTAAGAAAGAATATTTGAAAGAGAAAATAAGGCAAAAGTAAGAAGACAAATATGAACCAAAACTTTCTCTAGAGATTTTATCTAAATATTGCAAAATATGAAGTTATGAATCAAGTAACTGAATTTTTACCTAAACGTATAGGATGAATTTTAAGTATATATGCACAATCAACAAATAATATTTTATTTACTAACAAGTAGATAGAAAGTATGTTTTTTATGCCGTAGGCTAACGCACCACAAAAAATTATAACAAGAGGGTGCGTTGCATTACACGACAACACACCCTACTAGCTTTATTCCGAACTCAGGTTAATTAATCAACTTGTGAATATTAGCTTCCCAATTTGCACCATCAAAAGGTACGATCTCAAAATTACCGATAACATCACCATCCAAACATCTTACATTTACATCTACACAATCAGGATGGCTGCGAGGAATATAAAAAGAATGTATCCCACAAATGCTACAGAATTTATGTTGGGCTACTCCTGTATTAAATTTATAAGTTGTTAATTTATCTTCACCTTGAAGTAACGTAAATTTATCTTGCGGCACAATTAAATGCAAAAAGCCTTTTTTGCTACAAATTGAGCAATTGCAATCATCAACTTTGTGTTTGTCAACAATTACTTTAAAACGTACTGCACCACAATGACAGCCACCTTCATAAGTGGCTGTTGTTTGAATGACTTCTGCCATAATAATTTAAATTCAGCAATTAGCGTGCTTCTAATTTAGCAATTCGCTTTTCTAGAGTATTGACTTGTTGCTTTAATTCAACCACTAAAGTTGCTAATCGGTCAAACATTCTATCGCGCTCTGACTGTGGTATTTTACTAATTGACTGTCGAGGTGTGAGTGTTGTTCTTGCAGATGATGGCTGGCGGTTTTGATAAATTTGAGATTCTATTTGGTTTAACCGAGACTCAACACGATTAAAATCTGCTTGTAAATTGTTGAGGCGTGATTCGATTTGCTGTGATGATGCAGTATTAGAAAATAATCCACCCCAGATAATTAATACCAACACTACAGCTAGGGTTAGTACTTTTATTCGTTTCATTTATTTATCAGGTTGCAATTGCGAAAATAATTGTTGCCAATTAATGTAATTAGCTTTGTTGTCACCTGCTTTTACTTCAAGAGTGACATTATATGCTTGACTTTGTTCTAACGCTTGTAGGCAAAGTTCTGCCACATCCTCTCGACTGATTTTGCCGCGAATATTATCACCTTGTGCAAAAATTAATTCCTGACCGCCTAGTTCTTCAGTTAAGGCACAAGGTCGAATAATTGTATAGGGAATACCACTTGCTCTTAAACTATCTTCTCCCTTTAATTTCCAGGTGAGAATACCTCCTAACTGGTCATTTAATCTGACTGCGGGTGGTTCTTCGTCTAGATTAATACCTGGCCTTCCGGGACGCGTTACCCCTGCGGAACTGACGAGAATGAATTTTGGTAAAGTTTTGCCACCATAGGCTTTAATAGATTCTATCTGCAAACTAAAACCACCAGGTGTAAACTTAGGATTTAAAGCACCATCATATTCAAATTTGCTCAACATTAATTGAAATGAGCTAATTCTACTAGTATTCAATGGTGGAGCATCTTTAACAGTTTTTGCCCGAAATACAGGAGTTAATTCCGCAAAAGGAATACGAATGTTTATCCAAGTATCAGCTACAGTATCAAAAGAATAGCTATAACCTAAACCATCCCAGGTTGCATCTGGACGCAGGAAGATTTTATAACGTTGACCATCACCTTTAACGCGTAATTCTACACCTGTGTAACCAGATAAATTAAAAGGTGGTTCAAAATTTTTAGTTCTAACAGAAGCAAATCCTCCTGAGTTAGCTGTAGAAACGTTACCAGCAAACACAGCGGTATTTTCTGTTAATTGAATATTACTGGAACTAACTCCACCCATGACGACATCATCTAGCGCACCCCAGATATTTTTTAATTCTGCGGATGGATGGGTAAAATCAAATATAAGTTTTTCATTGGCTGCGGGGAGGTATTTAGCAGCTGCTTCTACTAAGTTCTTGACACCTTGATATTCGACGTTTTCTGGAGTGTCGCCAACAATTTCAGGCTGGTAAAATTTAATGCCTTGATAATATTTGGCTCTATCGGCTGTGTCTCCTTCTACTGGTTGGACACGCACTGCTGTACAACAAATCACGGCTTGAATATTCGCCATGACTAAGCTATTTAAAGTTTCGGGTTTGGTGATGTCTGCAACTACTAAGTTAACATCGTTACCAAGAATTGACCGTGCTTTTTCAATATCACGCACCAGACACCTTACTGGATAACCTTTTTTTACAAGTCTTTGCACGACTCGTTTACCAAGACCACCCGTTGCACCCGCTACTAGTATTACACCCACGCTTTTTCCTCCATCAGGTCTAGCTTGTATCTCTTGGGGACGACCTTGGATGAGTTGCTGTATCCAGTTGAGAAAAGGAATTACCTCGAAGTAAGACAGAGTTTCGATAAACCTGCCTAAGTCCCATTGAGAACGATTTTTGTCACTCACAATTGCGTCCTCATTACTTGCTTTCTTGTTACATGATATCGGTTTTGTTCTCAAAGATGAGGTATTAGCTATGATGAATCGCGTTTCCAGTACACAGGAATGTCTACTTCAATAACTTTTTAACTTTTACTCAGCACTCAGCACTTTCAACTCAGCACTTTTAAGTTAGCTACAATTAGTCCAAATCGTTTATTGTTTTTGCGATCGCCCAAAAACGCTAAAATACTTACTTAAATGTTGCTAATCATACAGATATTTACTTATGAGCCAACTAGAACAAGCTCAAGCTGAATACGAAAATTTTCTGCACGATTTTGAAAGTGTCATTATTAGTACTGTCAGTCAGGAAGGCATACCTAATAGTAGTTATGCTCCTTTCGTGATTGATGACGCAAAAAATATTTACATTTATATCAGTGACTTGGCAGCCCACACACAAAATATTTATGCTAATCCCCGTGTGAGTATTTTATTTATTGAAGATGAAGCAAATACTAATAATATTTTTGCTCGTCGTCGCTTAAGTTTTGATTGTACTGCCACTTTAATAGAGCGCGATACGGACACTTGGAATAAAATTGTTGACCAATTTCAAGAACGCTTTGGCGAAATGATTGAAGTATTAAAAAGCTTGACTGACTTTCGGATTTTTCAACTTACTCCAAGTTCAGGCCGTTTTGTTCTGGGATTTGGAAATGCTTATAAAGTTAGCGGCGATAACTTAAATCAGCTAACTCATATTACTAGAGATAATGCTAAATAAAGGGAGTAGAGAGTAGGGAATAACAAAGCTTTCATTCTTTTATTTCATACTTCATACTTCATACTTCACACTTCATACTTCATACTTTTTATGCTTCAGTTTCAACCTCCTGGCTTTGGGCATAAAGTTATTCATACTTCCTTGGGGGCGATGGTTTATTATACTCAGACATCTGCACCTTGGTTGAATGCTGATACTGAAGATTTAGCCCCACTATTATTTCTGCATAACTTTGGAGGTGGGGCTTCTGCTTATGAATGGTCGAAGGTGTATCCAGCTTTTGCTGCAAAATATCGAATTTTAGCGCCTGATTTGATTGGTTGGGGCGACTCTGCACACCCTGTACGCGATTATCAAATTAAAGATTATCTGACTGCGATCGCAGAATTTATTACTCAAACTTGTCACCAGCCTGTAACAGTTATTGCCTCATCACTCACAGCGGCTTTGACTATTCGTTTAGCTATTACGCAACCGCAATTATTTCAATCATTATACTTAGTTTGCCCTTCTGGTTTTGATGACTTTGGTCAAGGTTCTGGTCGCAGATTACCACTATCAGTGATTAATACGCCATTTGTAGATAGTTTAATATATAGGCTTGGGGCGGAAAATGAATTAGCAGTGAGGAATTTTTTACAAAGTTTTCTCTTTGCTAAACCCGAACGCGTCACCCAAGAAATGGTAGAGGCTTATTTAAATTCAGCACAACAGCCAAATGCTAAGTTTGCGGCGTTGGCATTTTTACGCGGGGATTTGTATTTTGATTTGAGTTTATATATTCAACAGTTAACAATTCCCAGTGTGGTGTTTTGGGGAGAGAAAGCACAATTTACAAGTATTAAATTAGGGCGAAGATTAGCAAATTTAAATTTTGGTGCTATTCGAGAATTTTATGCGATCGCTGACGCTGGAATACTACCTCATTTAGAATTACCAGAAATAATTATTGGTCTATTACAGCGACATTTACAGTAATTTCCAATCACATAAATTATATTCCTAACCTCTAGCCCCTAGTTCCCTGCATTGTAACAACTGCCTCGTTCTTAGCGTTGTGATGGTTCGTTTCCATCACAACCCTGTGGCAAAATTTATTAGAGTCCTTCCACAGTTAGTTTTTCCCAGCATGACCGCAACTATATCGAATCTCCCCAGTCTTTACGATCCCTTTACCACTGAAGCTAAGTGGCAAAAATTCTGGGAAGAAAACCAAGTTTACAAAGCTGACCCTAATCATGGCGGTGAACCTTACTGCGTTGTTATTCCGCCGCCGAATGTTACTGGCAGTTTGCACATGGGTCACGCTTTTGAAAGTGCGCTAATTGATGTTATTGTGCGCTATCACCGGATGCAGGGACGCAATACTTTGTGGCTACCTGGAACTGACCACGCTAGTATCGCCGTCCATACGATGCTAGAAAGACAACTCAAAAAAGAAGGTAAAACTCGCGCCGAGTTGGGACGTGAAGAATTTCTAGAACGCGCTTGGCAGTGGAAGGCGGAGTCTGGGGGAACAATTGTTAATCAGCTACGCCGCTTGGGTGTCTCGGTGGACTGGTCGCGCGAACGGTTTACCTTAGATGCAGGCTTATCTAAAGCGGTGATGGAAGCTTTTGTGAGTCTTTACGATGAAGGGTTAATTTATCGTGGGGAATATTTGGTGAACTGGTGTCCGGCTACTCAGTCGGCGGTGTCGGATGTAGAAGTGGAATCACAAGAGGTTGATGGTAATCTCTGGCACTTCCGCTATCCTTTAACAGATGGTTCTGGTTATGTGGAGGTGGCGACAACTCGACCAGAAACCATGCTGGGTGATACAGGAGTAGCGGTGAATCCCAATGATGACCGATACAAGCATCTGATTGGTAAAACTTTAACGCTGCCAATTATGCAGCGGGAAATTCCGATTATTGGCGACGAGTTGGTTGACCCCACTTTCGGTACTGGTTGCGTGAAAGTGACACCAGCCCATGATCCCAACGACTTTGAAATGGGTAAACGCCACAATCTGCCGTTTATTAATATTTTGAATAAAGATGGGACTCTGAATGCTAATGCTGGAGAGTTTCAAGGACAAGACCGCTTTGTAGCAAGAAAAAATGTAGTTGCCCGTCTCGAAGCTGATGGAGTGTTAGTAAAGGTAGAAGATTATAAGCATACCGTTCCTTATAGCGATCGCGGTAAAGTCCCCATTGAACCTCTCCTTTCCACGCAGTGGTTTGTCCAAATTCGCCCAATGGCAGACCGCGCTTTAGAATTCCTCGACCAACAAAATTCGCCTGAGTTTGTTCCCCATCGCTGGACAAAAGTCTACCGTGATTGGTTAGTAAGTCTCAGAGATTGGTGTATCTCCCGACAATTGTGGTGGGGACATCAAATTCCCGCTTGGTATGCTGTCAGTGAAACAAACGGACAAATTACTGATACCACCCCGTTTGTCGTTGCCAAGTCTGCCGATGAAGCTTGGGAAAAAGCCAAAGCCCAATTTGGTGAAAACGTCCAGCTACAACAAGACCCAGATGTACTAGATACTTGGTTTTCTTCGGGACTGTGGCCGTTTTCGACTTTAGGCTGGCCAGAACAAACCAAAGATTTAGCCACCTACTACCCCACAACTACCTTAGTTACAGGCTTTGACATTATCTTTTTCTGGGTTGCCAGAATGACGATGATGGCGGGTCATTTCACGGGTAAAATGCCGTTCCAGACAGTTTACATTCACGGTTTGGTACGGGATGAAAACAATAAAAAAATGTCGAAAACGGCGAATAATGGCATTGACCCGTTAATTTTGATTGAGAAATACGGCACAGATGCCTTACGCTACACCTTAGTTAAAGAAGTTGCGGGTGCAGGTCAAGATATCCGCTTAGAATACAACCGTAAAACCGATGAATCATCGTCAGTAGAAGCTTCGCGTAACTTTGCCAACAAGTTGTGGAATGCAGCGCGGTTCGTAATGATGAATTTGGATGGACAGACACCGCAACAACTCGGTCAACCAGTGGCGACTGAATTGAGCGATCGCTGGATTCTTTCCCGTTATCATCAAGTTGTTAAGCAAACTACCAATTACATCAACAACTACGGTTTAGGGGAAGCCGCCAAGGGAATTTACGAATTCATTTGGGGCGATTTCTGCGACTGGTATATTGAATTGGTCAAATCCCGGTTACAACCAGGTGCAGATTCCGCATCCCGACGCGCTGCCCAACAAACTCTCGCCTACGTGTTGGAAGGGATTTTAAAATTACTGCATCCCTTCATGCCGCACATCACCGAAGAAATTTGGCAAACACTCACCCAACAACCCACCGAATCTCAGCAAACTTTAGCTTTACAAGCTTATCCCCAAGCAGATGCCAAATTCATTGATCCCGCTTTGGAAGAACAGTTTGAACTGCTAATTGGCACTATTCGCACGATTCGGAATTTACGGGCGGAGGCGGATGTCAAGCCAGGGGCGAAAGTCAAGGTGAATTTGCAAACCGACAGTCCCAAGGAACAGCAAATCTTGACGGCTGGACAATCTTACATCAAAGATTTGGCCAAGGTAGAGACTTTGACTTTTGCTGCGGAACAAAAAAGTTCAACTGTAGCGCCACCAAAAACACAGTGGAATTGGAAGACTATTGGTTTAGTTATTGCAGGACTGATCTTTCTCAGAGTTGGTCTGGCTGTAGCAAATACCGTTAGTAGCATTCCTCTGGTCGGCACTTTCTTTGAAATTATTGGTTTAGGCTATAGTATTTGGTTTATTATCCGCAGTATCTTGTCTGCTGAAGCTAAATCAGTGACTAGTGTCCCAGAACAGCCACCAGCAGTCTTAGAACCAGTCCCAGCACCAGAACAAAACATTGCTGGGGTAATTGGTACAGTCCAAGTAGTAATTCCCTTGACTGGTGTCGTTGACATCGAAGCGCTACGTGCAAAATTAGAGAAAAGCATCAGCAAAGCTGAAGCCGAAGCCCAATCCCTGAGAGGTAGGTTAAGCAATCCTAAGTTTGTGGATAAAGCCCCAGCGGACGTGGTACAAGGAGCAAAAGATGCTTTAGCCGAGGCTGAGAAACAAGCAGAAATTTTGCGCGATCGCCTGCGCGGTCTAGCATAACTGTAATGGGTAATAGCAGAGTAGCTCGCAAAACTCTCTGCAATTACCCATTCCTAACTGATAACTTTCAACAAAAAATCAGTATTTTAATTTTGTTGTTTAATATAAATTTTTGTATTTATTTTTTAATTTTTAATTGTAAGCTGGAGCAAAACGACGATTATGCTATATCTAGCTCAGGTACATAAAAACGAATTTTTAGACCAGTACCAGTTACGCTTGTTAGCACGTCAAGAAGCTGATAACCTCTGGACAATTATTCCTGAAGAAGCCTTTATTCTGCTGGGAAAAGGCAAAACCATAAGTGAAGAATTGCTGGTTTTAGTTGAACTTTCTCCCACAGGTGAAATCGAAAAGTTAGAAGAAGCTAGTAATTGGGTAATGAATTTAGTTCAAGCTTACCTCACTACTGGCATTACTCCAGAAATGTTGCAACAAGAAGCAGAACGCGCTGAACAGTGGCGACAATCTCTCACTTTGCAAAATCAAGACTTGGCACGTCGTTCTCTAGAATTGGAAGCCCGCCGTGAACAAATTCAAGCTTTAGAAGAAAGCCTCAAACGCGAGAGAAACGGTCATTACAAAGATGAGGCTGCTGATAGTTGAAGAATACACAATTACAGCAAATTTCATGTCAATGAATTACACAATGTCAGTCTCAAACTGAGGTATAGAGCCTGTTATTATTCTGAATTCTGGCTCTGTTCGGACTTCGGCGTGAGCGCTCAGTCGAACGCTGACGCTCACGCCGAAGCCTAAATTCTACTGTGCTAACTCTATGGGGTATTAACCATTAACTTATTGCTTGGGAATTGACATAAAATCACAAAGGATTAATAATCCTGGGATACCAGGTGCAGTTTTTAAGAGTGATAGCTGGGTGCAGCAAACTGTTAACCACCTAATACTTACGTATGTATCGTTGTTTTTTAACAAAAAACATACGTGTAGCAATATCAAAAAAATGAAGTAATATGACAGCTAACTTAAGCTTTAATTTAGCCGCAGTAGACTGTTTATCGCGTTGTCATTGAATTCAGTGAGGTCATTTTTAGTATCATGAACGCCTTCCAACCATCTAGAGAGCCGTTACAACCTATACCACAACGCCGGACTACACCTCGGCCAAAGCGGCATCTTCGCCAGCGTTCTCATCAAATCATGGCGGTAGAAACCACAATTAAGATTGGAGTTAATTTAGCAATTTTGGGAGCAGCAGCGTCAGCCTTGACACAACTTCTGCCTTACCACTGGTCACAGCAAGAAAGGTTGCGGGAAGTTCGCACTGAAGTCAAAATTATGGAAGCGCGTGTTAGTACTTTACAGGCAGAATTTGTCCGCAACTTTGATCCCCGCCAAACTAAAAGTATTAGCGAACAGCAAGGATTTAGATTTGCACCTAACCAACGTCCGATTGTGTTGATGAATCAGGACGGTAAAGAAATTGATGTCATAAATTCCTTACCCTAAATAAAATCTTAGTTGATTTTAAGATTTGGGGTGATTGTGATTACTTCTATGCATAGTTGCATATATAGATGTAGAAACATCGAAAATATATAAAGTGGAAACAGCTAATAGCTAATTTTTGACGATTAATCTAGTGATCATCTATTAGCCATTAGCAATACAGGGTCGTCATACTAATTCGTAATTCGTAATTTGTAATATCCTCTGGAAAGCAGAGTAAGGCGTGTCTAGGTAATTCGTAATTAAAGTAAGTGAATTTAGTTCTAGTTCTTCGGGGTTATATTGGTATTTATAAGCCCCTATTTCCTATTTTCTAGACAGCTAATTAAGGGAAAAACCTATAATCGATGAAAACGGTTTATTCCCCTATTATCTACTTTCCAGATAGCAGATCATTTAACCAATTTTCGATTTGTAACCGCAAACGATAACCTGAAACATTAACGCTATTATCTAGTGAAGCTAATTGCGCCATAGCACGACGATAATCTGCGATCGCACAATTCCAATCACCCCAAAGATGGTAAGTTCTGCCCCGTTCTGCCCAAATATGCGCTTCTAACTGGCCAAACAGCAGTGCAACTTCAAGATTCTCAATAGCTTCTTCATACTGTCCCAAATCGCGGAAGGTAATACCTCGATTAATCCAGGCTCGCACATAACTGGGTTTCAAATCAATTGCTTGGTCGTAATCAGCCAAGGCTGCTACTAACTCTCCACAAGCGGCGTAGTAATTGGCGCGGTTATTATAAGCACTAGCTAAATTGGGATTTAAGTTTAGTGCTGTGTTGTAGTCACAAAAAGCCTTGTACTTTTCACCACTTTGAAAATAAATTAACCCGCGATTGTTGTAATCAACAGCATTGTGGGGATGACGGCGAATTAATTCATTTAACAGTGCGATCGCTTGAGTATAATTTCCTTGTTTAGCCGATTTCAAAGCACAAGAGCGTAAATAACTTTCTTTTACAGCAGATTCACCGCTACCATTAGCCTCATGCCTTGGCAAACCTAATGTATTATTTACAACATATTGATAACAATTATTTTGCTGCTCACCAGAAGTTAAAAAAGAGTGACTATTCATACTAAACCGCCTCAGATGCTCGTGCCTAGAAATTAATTTAGAGTTTTATCTATGGTGGTAGTTCTGCCCTAATATTATTTTTAGTGTGCTTTTGATTACTTAGTAATAAGTATCTCAGCTGCAAGAGTAAGTATTACAACCAGGAAAATACTTGGTCTTATACATACAATTCATGCACTAACTTAGTAATAGATACTTCACTCGCAAGTAGAATTCCAGAAAAAAATAAATATCAATCTTGACGAGGATTAGGAAGAGGTAGGTAGTAAGCTTAAAGGTGTGTTGTTTTTACGTTTTGCTCCTAGAACACTGGTATTAGGGTGTAAAGTTGAGAAAATGGAAAATGAGCAACAACTTGGTAGAATCCTACTAGCCGTTCATGAGAGATGGAGAAAAGGGTAAAGAGACATAGCGACTCAAAGAGGCTTTGGCTATTCTTTCCGCCGCTGTGTTTCTCCCTTCACCAGCATTTGCACTTCAAGTTTCTAGTTATTAGCTTCTAATTTTAAAGTTTTGCGACAATTTTCTGATGACAACAGCAATTTCTGATCACAATAATTCCGGTTTAGCCGCCGATGATTATGTCGTTATTGGCTTGGCAACCTGCTTTATTAAAGAAGATGGGGAAGTTTATCAAGTGGAAGTAATAGAGCCAATTCCCTCTGCGTCTTTAGAAGCATTAATGAAAGATATTCCAACTTCTTACAAATTAGCGTGTGCGACAACTGTAGGCGCAGTTTTGGATGGGGATACACCATTACTACCCGCAGATTTTCCCACATCAGCGCAATTTGGGGAAGAATTCGCCCAACGAGTGTTTGCGGCGGCGCGTACTTATAAACGCAGCGAAAGCAGCAAAAATTTGATTCCTTTGGGTACAACTTACACTAATTTTCAGTATTCAACTGAACGCAAACGCGTGTTAAATGCTGCCAGAGTTGTCACTAAAGAAGACAATATAAAACAGCATTCTCATACACACAAAGTTCTTTAGATAAAAGTAATTATGCTAAAACTTTACGGTGGTGCTTTTAGTCGGGCTGCAATTGTTAAGTGGTATCTAGAAGAACTACAAGTTCCTTACGAGTTTGTTCAACTAGATATGCAAGCAGGCGAACATCGTCAGCCAGAATATTTGCAGATTAACCCAATGGGTAAAGTCCCAGCCATAGTTGATGGAGATTTTCAGCTTTGGGAATCTGGGGCGATTTTGCTGTATTTGAATGATAAGTATGACAAAACGTCACTTTCTCCAGAAGAGCGGGCAAAATTATATCAATGGGTTTTGTTTGCTAACTCTACCCTCGCGCCAGGAATTTTTACAGAAGCCACTAGAGAAAAAGAAGTACCCAAGTTGTTAACTCCGCTCAATGAAATTTTTCAAAAGCAACCTTTCATCCTGGGTGATGAATTTAGCGTTGCGGATGTTGCAGTTGGTTCAATTCTCGCTTACATCCCCATGATGCTGAAACTAGATCTCAGCGCCTACCCCGCAGTTGTGGAATATACCAAACGGATGTCTGAGCGACCAGCTTTTAAAAAAGGAATTGGTGAACGGTCTTAGATTTTTCGTAATTTCGCAAAATGTAGAGACGTAGCAATGCTACGTCTCTACAAACCCATTAATTCTTAATTCCTGTTGTGGCAATACCGCGAATAAATTGCCGTTGACCAATCAAAAACAGTACCATCACTGGCACAGTTGCAATCGTCACTGCGGCCATCATCAAAGGCCAGTTATTGGTAAATTGCTCTTGAAATTCTGCTAACGCCAACTGTACTGTTCTTAATTCTGGGCGTGTGGTAAATACTAAAGGCTTAAACAAATCATTCCATTCAGCAATAAAGGTGAACAAAAACAATGTCACCAACGCCGGACGGGCTAAAGGTAACAATACTCGCCACAAAATTTGTAACCTGTTCGCCCCGTCAATAGTTGCGGCTTCTTCCAATTCCACAGGAATCGTTTGGAAATACTGCCGTAAGAGGAATATGCCAAAGCCATTAACAGCAGTTGGTAAAATCAGCGCCCCGTAGGTATTTATTAAGTGTCCCCACTTCAACACCAAAAATATAGGTATAACCAACAACTGAAAAGGAATTACCAAGGTTGCTAAGACAACTAAGAGTAGGGCTTGTCTACCGCGAAATTTCAATCTTGCTAGGGCGTAACCAGCCAAAGCCGAAGTAACCAACTGAAACGCCGTAACTGCGATCGCTACTAAGCTAGAATTAGCAAACGCTAACAGGAACTTACCTCGCTGCCACGCATCATGGTAATTACCTAAAGACCAATTTTTAGGCATCGTTATATCTGGAGTAGCGCCAGGAGGTGCAAAAGATGTGAAAAACACTACCAAAAGAGGTAGCAAGACAATTAATGCACCAAGTAGCAGCACTACTAAACTAATAATATCGGCAGATTTCAGATTCCAATTTGATTTAACCATAAGTAATAGGCAGCAAGAATTAGGGGCTAGGCAGGAAATGATAAATAACCATTGACTATTGACTCATTTGTTTCTTTAGTACTAGAGCATCGCCCCCAGCAAGAGCTAATCTATTACATAGTGACTTGTTAAGTTAAATTAAACAACAGTGAAGATTACCCTGAAATCCCAGGGTAAATTAACAATTGGTATCAAATGATTCATTTTACAGGAGTGAACATACCATGCAGCAGTTGGCAGCCGAATTAGAAATAGATTTCCAAAGCGAAACATATAAAGATGCTTATAGCCGGATCAATGCGATCGTTATTGAAGGGGAACAAGAAGCCCACGAAAATTACATCAAATTAGCTGAACTGCTGCCAGCACATCACGATGAACTAATTCGCTTGTCGAAAATGGAAAGCCGCCATAAAAAAGGCTTTGAAGCTTGTGGACGGAATTTACAAGTTGTACCAGATTTGCAATTTGCTAAAGAGTTTTTTGCACCTCTGCACGATAACTTTAAAGCAGCTGCCGCCGAAGGTAAAGTTGTGACTTGCTTACTGATTCAATCTTTGATTATTGAATGTTTTGCGATCGCTGCATACAACATTTACATCCCCGTTGCTGATGATTTTGCTCGCAAAATCACTGAGGGAGTCGTCAAAGATGAATACAGCCATTTAAACTTCGGTGAAGTCTGGCTCAAAGAAAACTTTGAAGCATCCAAAGCTGAACTAGAAGAAGCAAATCGTCAAAACTTGCCCATTGTCTGGAAAATGCTCAATCAAGTCGCAGACGATGCCCAAGTATTAGCAATGGAAAAAGACGCTTTAGTCGAAGACTTCATGATTCAATACGGTGAAGCTTTAAGTAACATTGGCTTCACAACTAGAGATATCATGCGCTTGTCAGCCTACGGACTTACCGCTGCTTAAAAAAGTATGAAGGATGAAGGATGAAGTATGAAATTTAGACTTCAGACTTCACACTTCAGACTTCACACTTTATTGTATTTTTAAGGTTAGGTATTGTCACCTACCCCCTAAAATCCACGCTTTCGACGCAGCAAACGCCTAATAAATCACTACATGTTTGGTCTAATTGGACATCTGACTAGTTTAGAACACGCTCAAGCGGTAGCTCAACAATTGGGATACCCAGAATATGCCGATCAAGGGCTAGATTTTTGGTGCAGCGCCCCGCCGCAAATTGTTGATCACATTAAAGTTACCAGTCTGACTGGAGAGACAATCGAAGGCCAGTACGTAGAATCTTGCTTTTTGCCAGAAATGCTGGCTAATCGGCGAATCAAGGCGGCAACGCGTAAAATTCTCAATGCTATGGCGCACGCTCAAAAGCATGATATACACATCACAGCTTTAGGCGGTTTTTCATCAATCATTTTTGAAAACTTTAATTTGGAGCAGTTCAGTCAAGTCCGTAACATCACATTAGAGTTTGAACGCTTCACTACAGGCAACACACACACTGCCTACATTATCTGTCGGCAGGTCGAGGCAGCAGCAAAACAAGTAGGCATTGAACTGTCGAAAGCAACAGTGGCTATATGTGGAGCAACTGGGGATATTGGTAGTGCTGTGACACGCTGGCTAGATGCCAAAACTGATGTTAAAGAACTTTTGCTCATCGCCCGGAACCAAGAACGTCTGAAAGATTTACAAGACGAACTAGGGCGGGGAAAAATTATGGCTTTGGATGAAGCATTACCCGAAGCTGATATTGTCGTTTGGGTGGCGAGTATGCCCAAAGGCGTAGAAATTGACCCCAAGGTATTAAAACAACCTTGTTTACTAATTGATGGTGGCTATCCCAAAAATTTAGCTACGAAAATTCAGTATCCTGGCATTCATGTACTCAACGGTGGCATTGTTGAGCATTCTTTAGATATTGACTGGAAAATTATGCAAATCGTCAATATGGAAGTGCCAGAACGCCAGTTATTTGCTTGTTTCGCCGAAGCTATGCTACTGGAATTTGAGAAGTTACATACGAACTTTTCTTGGGGGCGTAATCAGATTACCGTAGACAAAATGGAGCAGATTGGTCAAGCATCGGTGAAACATGGCTTTAGGCCTCTGCTGCTTTAAAAAAATCAAAAGTTAAAAGGTGAGGCAGTGCGTTGGGCGGGTCTCCCGACTCCCTCACTGCCGAACCCGAAGGGCAAAAGCCAAAAGATTCTTTTACCTTTTTACTTTTAACTTTTTACTTCTTAAATCCCCAATCCCTAGTTCCTCATCCCTAAATTATGGCCACTACCGAGCGTAAACCACTACTGTTGGATTTTGAAAAGCCGTTAGCAGAACTCTCTAATCGAATTGAACAAATTCGGCAACTTGCAGACGAAAATGGAGTCGATGTATCTGGTGAAATTCGCAAACTAGAAGCACGCGCCACAAAACTGCGTGAGGAGATTTTTAGTACGTTATCCCCAGCTCAAAGACTACAAGTTGCCCGTCATCCTCGTCGCCCTAGTACTCTGGATTACATTCAGGCAATTACCGATGAATGGATGGAGTTGCATGGCGATCGCTGTGGTGGTGATGATCCGGCTTTAATTGGTGGTGTGGCTCGTTTAGGTGGGCAACCTGTGGTGATGTTGGGTCATCAAAAAGGCCGCGATACCAAAGATAATATTGCTCGAAATTTCGGCATGGCTACCCCTGGCGGTTATCGTAAAGCCATGCGACTGATGGAACATGCCAACAAGTTTGGTATGCCAGTTTTAACTTTTATCGACACACCGGGAGCTTTACCTACCGTAATAGCCGAAAGGCAAGGAGCCGGGGAAGCGATCGCTTATAATTTGCGGGAAATGTTTTCTCTGGATGTGCCGATTATCTGCACAGTTATCGGTGAAGGCGGTTCTGGTGGCGCATTGGGTGTTGGTGTGGGCGATCGCCTGCTGATGTTTGAACACGCTGTCTACACTGTCGCTACCCCCGAAGCCTGCGCCGCAATTTTGTGGAAAGATGCCAGCAAAGCTCCCCAAGCAGCAGTTGCCTTGAAAATTACCTCCCACGATTTAAAAAATTTAGGCATTATCGACCAAATTTTGCCTGAACCTATTGGTGGCGCTCATTCTGACCCTCTAGAAGCTGCAACCATCCTCAAGCAAGCACTTTTAGATAACTTAGATGAACTTAAACAGTTAACATCTCAAGAAAGACGACAACTCCGTTACGACAAATTCCGCAAAATTGGTGTTTTTACAGAAATTGCCCATTAGAAAGGTAAACCTGAGTCATTAACTCAAGAGCAATGTTATAATTGCCTGTGGTTCTTAAAGATTTTTAACAATCTTTTTAACCGCAGGCATTTGTATTTATGATGAATCGGCTCAGTTAAATGAGAGATTTGTGTAGTTTTTAGTAACTAACTGCGAGTAGATAGCCTAAACTCCAGATGAAACTTGAATTTTCATAACTGGGTCATATCAAATTGGAAAAAATTTCCATATTGACAATTCAATATAGCAATTGTCAAAAAAAAATTATGGAAATTTAAGGTTACTTTAATGTATCCATTCCGAAAGACTTAAATAATTTGGTGGCAAAGAGCTTGGGTCACTGCCAAAACAACAGGGGAAAGCATGAGTATTGAGCAGAAACAACATGCCCTGATTACTGGGGCAAGTAGCGGAATTGGCAAAGCAACCGCTTTGGCATTTGCCAAGGCAGGCATAAATGTTGCCTTAGTCAGCCGTTCTTTAGATAAATTAGAGGCGGTAGCAACAGCAGCCAAACAAACTGGTGTAGAAGCCAAAGCTTATGCCTTGGATTTAGCCGACTTACCGCAAGTAGAAGCAAAAATCAAAGCGATCGCCCAAGATTTTGGCAACATAGATATTTTGGTCAACAATGCCGGAATAGGCTATACAGGTAACTTAAGCGACACCAGCTTAGAAGACTGGCAAAAAGTGATTAACATCAATCTCACCAGTGTATTTGAGTGCATCAAAGGAATTTTACCGGGAATGCGCGATCGCGGCACAGGCACAATTATCAACGTAGCCTCAATAGCTGCCAAGCAAACCTTTGCTGGATGGGGAGCCTATTGTGTTAGCAAAGCCGGACTTCTAGCCCTTTCTCAAAACCTGGCACAAGAAGAACGCGCCAACGGTATCCGTGTTACGGCCATTTGTCCTGGTGCTGTAAACACAGAAATCTGGGACACAGAAACCGTTAACGCCAACTTTGACCGTTCAAAAATGTTAACTCCAGAAATTGTGGCACAGTCAATTCTCCACACTGTCTTATTGCCACCACAAGCAGTGATTGATGAATTGATTCTTATGCCCAATGCAGGCACTTTTTGAGTACTGAGTGCTAAGCGCTGAGTATCTCTTTGAGTAATAGCAAACATCCAAAATCTAACTGAAAATTACATCATGACTATTGCTAGTTCTAACGGTTCCAATCGTTTTCAATCTCCTCTGATTTCCGATTTGGCAGATGCCATCAATACCAGACCCGATCGCAACACCCACGACGGACGACAACCGGATTTGCACCCGCCTTCTGAGGAACAGATGGAGCAAATGATGGATGCTGTCAGGAACATCATAGTCGGCGTTGGCGAAGATCCTGAACGCGAAGGACTGCTAAAAACTCCTAAACGGGTTGCTGAAGCTATGCGATTTCTCACCAGTGGCTACAGCCAATCATTAGATGAACTGGTGAATGGTGCTATCTTTGATGAAGGTCATAACGAGATGGTACTAGTTCGGGATATAAACTTCTTTAGCCTCTGCGAACATCACATGCTGCCTTTTATGGGGAGAGCGCACGTTGCTTATATTCCCAATCAGAAAGTTGTGGGCTTAAGCAAATTAGCTCGGATTGTGGAAATGTATTCCCGACGTTTGCAAGTCCAAGAAAGATTAACTCGCCAAATCGCCGAAGCAATTCAAACAATTTTGGAACCTCAAGGTGTGGCAGTAGTCATGGAAGCCACTCACATGTGCATGGTGATGCGGGGTGTTCAGAAACCCGGTTCTTGGACTGTTACTAGCGCTATGCTGGGTGTATTCCAAGAAGAACAAAAAACCCGCGAAGAATTCTTTAACTTGATTCGTCATCAACCATCATTCTTCTAGAAGTGTGTAGACACCCTTTGGGTGGCTTGCCATAGGCTAGTGTGAAGTATGAATTATAAAATTTCATACTTCACACTTCAGAATTCAGACTTTAGCCTTCAACCTTTCAAATAGTAGTGATACTTTATTTAAATCTTTATCTCCTGGTTGAATTTCGACACCGCTTGATAAATCAATACCATCAGGCTTAACCTGGCTTAAAGCTTCTAAGATATTTTCTGGTGTTAATCCCCCAGCTAACAACCAAGGGCTGCTGGGGTTGAATTTTTCTAACATTGCCCAATCTAAAGTTTGACCTGTACCACCCAACTGTTGGGGATGATAGGCATCAAGTAATAAAGTATCTACGTTTTGACTGTAAATAGATGCTTGTTCCAGATGGTCAAGACTGCGTATCCTCAAAGCTTTGAGAATTTCTACATTTGGTATTTGTTGACGTACTTGGTTGCAGAATTCTGGTGACTCATCTCCGTGTAACTGCACACCAGTTAATCCAGAATCATTAACTATCTGGCTAATCTCTTCAATGGTAGTGTTGGCAAAAACGCCGATTTTGTCAATATCGTCTGGTAACTGTGTCACGACTGCCCGAATTTGTGTTGCAGTAACGTAACGAGGTGAGGCTGGGACACAAATAAATCCTAGGGCTGTTGCGCCTAAAGATGCGATCGCAGCCCCTTGCTGTGGTTGAGTGATGCCGCAGATTTTAACCCGCATATAGTTCTAAAGAGCGAATTTTTGCTAACAATCTTTGGTTGCTGACTCACTAATTCTATAATTTTGGAGGTTTTATGAATTTTGTCATTTAGGAGACAAAACCTTGATGTTATCAAATTTACTGGCAGCAGCCGCAAATGTTCCTGCTACCCCCGCGTGGAATCCCACTGTAGGCATCATTATCAGCGTTAGCAGCATCATCATTCTTTTGCTATCTACCCGCATTGAAAAACCTCAAGTTGGGCCAAAGTTGCCAGTTCTGCCCGTTAGTGTTCCTACATTTATCGCGGCTATGGCTTTTGGTCATATTATTGGCATCGGTATCGTTTTAGGACTGACTAATATTGGTCGTCTGTAAATCTGAGATGACAGAGATATGAGATTTTATATAAATCCCATACTCTGAACACTCATACTTGTTCTTTCTCCAGCAATGTGACTCTCAAGTTGAGCCACAGTTGAATTTTGTGATTTTTGTTAACTTAAAAACAGATAACACAGCAAATTCATCATTACAGCTAAATTTGTGGTTCTTGTCTGGAGAAAGAACCATGATTTTGGGGAAATAGGATGTTTAGGCGACGGTAAACAAGCAGATGCAAAGTAAATTATCTAAATTGATTTGGTTAGCATCGGCTGCGATCGCACTATTGGCCAGCGGCTGTGAGGAAGTATTAAAATATATGCCGCCATTGCCAGACATTGAATTACCATCACGCCAAGCACCACTGCCTTCTATTGCTCCTGAATCTGCCAAACTCGCAGACATGGAAACTTCAGTTCTTCAAGGTATCAACAAAGTCCGACAGCAAAATGGACTCCAGCCTCTACAAAATGATGAAAAACTAACCCAGGTTGCCCGCAACTATAGCCGCCAGATGGCACAGAAAAACTTTTTTAGTCACACTGGCGCAGATGGTAGCACATTACCAGATAGAGTACGTGCAGGTAGAATTTCTTATTGGATGGTTGGTGAAAACTTATTTACATCGAAAAATGTACCGCAACCTGTACCAGCCGCCATTAAAGGCTGGATGAATAGCCCTGGACACCGAGCAAATATTCTCCGCCCAGTCTTTAGAGAAACGGGTGTCGGAGTCTGGCGAGTTGGTAATACATACTACATTACCCAGTTATTTTTGCGACGTTAATTAATAAAAGTGCTGAGTTGAAAGTGCTGAGTATAAACCTAGTCACTGACTGCTATACAGTATGACGCAGAACAATAAAAAATACTCTACTCAGCAACGCCAGTTGCTACAACGCGGGGAACCCGCGCAAAGCACTGGCTCCTCAGCACTCAGCACTTTCCTCTGAATCCAGACTCAGGATAGGTGCAGGGATCGCAGATTCAATCTAAACTACAAGTGTAGTATTATTCTGGCAGGAACCCCGCGTGAAAGCGAGATGGATTATTACAGCAGTTTCAGCCGCACTGTTTTTTGGTGGTAGCTTGTTCACATCGCTGCGCGACCCTTGGTTTCAAAATCTGCAACGTCCTAGTTGGTTAACTTTCGAGTTTCTTATTCCCTTTATCTGGACTTTCATTTGGGTTTGTCTCACGATTTCTGCAATTATCGTCTGGGAGAAATGCACTAAAAAAGGAAAAGGTTCTCGTCCTTGGGGTTTGATGGCAATTTATGCCGCCATTGCTTTACTGACATCGATTTACAGTCCTGTGGTGGTAGAACTTAGGAGTTTAACAGGCGGTATCATTGTTGGCGGTTTAGCAACACTTTTGGTGTACATTTTGGCTTTTGTCGTTAAGCCAATTTCGCAAACAGCTTCATGGCTATTTCTTCCTTATGCACTGTGGGGGCCGTTCGGCACTTATCTAACTTGGTTATTACTACAACTCAATAGCCCTATCAACCCATAATGAAACGACTTCTTCCCCAATTCTCGCTTTACCTAGTTTTGCTATTAACTGGTTGTGGTTCCAATAGAGAAGTGAAGAATCCTCTAGTAACAGCAACACTCAATCCATCAGCACCAATCAATGTTAATCAAGATGTCAATTACATTACTCAAGTTGTCCAACAAGTAGGGCCAGCAGTGGTACGCATCAATTCGACTCGAATTGTCGCAGTATCTCCGCAAGACTCTTATTTAGGACGTTTTTTTGGCGAAGAATTACCGCGTCGAGAAGAAGTACAACGGGGCATTGGCTCAGGGTTTATTATCAGTGCTGATGGCATTATCTTAACTAATGCTCATGTAGTAGCAGATGCAGATAAAGTCTCAGTTGTGTTAAAAGATGGCCGCAGCCTTCAAGGTAAGGTGGTAGGAGTTGACCGCGTAACTGATGTGGCGGTGGTTAGAATTAAAGGTACAGGACTGCCGACAGTTAAGTTGGGTAACTCAGATAATTTGTTACCAGGGCAGTGGGCGATCGCGATCGGCAATCCTCTAGGATTAGATAATACCGTCACTCAAGGAATTATCAGTGCAACACAGCGTTCAGTTGCCGATTTAGGAGTGCCAACAGAACGAGTAGATTTTATTCAAACTGATGCTGCAATTAATCCTGGTAACTCTGGTGGCCCCTTACTCAACGCTCAAGGAGAAGTAATTGGCATGAATACCGCCATCATCCAAGGAGCGCAAGGATTAGGCTTTGCTATTCCTATCAAAACTGCGCAAAGAATTGCCAATGAATTAATCGCTAAAGGACGAGTAGATCATCCCTACGTCGGTATTCAAATGGGTGAATTGACACCTGATTTGCGCAGCAAAATTAATCAAAGTGACCTGGGATTACAAGTCAATCAAGATACAGGTGTAATTATTTTAGGAGTCGCCCCAAACTCCCCAGCTTCCCGTGCTGGTTTGCGTCCGGGCGATATTATTGACAGTATTAACGGTGTTGCTATCCAAAATATTAAGCAAGTGCAACAACAAGTAGAAACTACCAAAGTCGGTGAAGTTATGCAAATCACAATTAATCGTAACGGCAGAAAACAGGCGATCGCAATTCGGACAGTAGCCTTACCTGCACGAGATATTAGTTGAGATTTGGGAAGTTAGACTGCAATCAGTACTTAGAAGATTTTTGCCAAACTGCTGAGTCTTTCATAAACAGGGATGAGGCGATCGCCTTCTATTTCCACAGTATTATCTGGATAATGGCGAATTGCTCCTAGCAGCGTGATTTCTCCATCTTCCTGAATAGATTTATTCAAAGCTGTTTGCAGCGCCTGTGCATCTAATTCTCCCGCAGGCGGATGAACTACATCACCAACTTGAGAAATTACAATTGGCCCCGCCCAGCCAGACAGCAAGCGCTCTAAATCAGCAGGTTCAGCTTTTAAGCCTGCGACTAGTGCTTTACGAGCTACATCTGGTTCTTGTTTTGATACCTGCAAATAAGTTTGGATTGTTGGGGTAGTCTTACCTGTTTGGACAAACTCATTCAATTCCGCTACAGAAACAGGCCCTTGAAAGCTACCATATTTTAAGATCACTTGCTCAGCAGCATTAGCACTAGCATTGAACAGTAAAACACTAGCACTTACTCCTAAAGCTAATGTCTGACTCAGTAATTTGGTAAACTTCCACCTGGTTAATGGATTCAAAACTTGAAAAATTTGCATTTAATCTAACTTCCTAGTAGTGCGGAGTGTACACAGGCATAAAATGCCTAAGTTTGATGATGAAGACATAATTACTAGGTTATCTAAATAGATTAGTTTTGTGGGCTGTTCTAGACTATCACCATTGATAGAAATTCAACTGCAAACATGAGTAGGGTGGGCATAATTATGCCCACCCTACTTTATTTTATTAACTACAGCAGATTGCAGGTGAATAAGGTACAAGTTTTCATTAAAAAGCCATATAACACAAGACTTTCAAGCCTGTTCCCTGCTGTATGTGTTTAATAGCTTAAGAATGAGGTTCTCCTAGCAAAACAATCGAGCATTTTAATTCTCTCAAAATTTGGGTTGTCACTTGACTAAATGCCAGACCGCCTGCTGTGCGATAGCGAACCGAACGCAACACAGCCAAATCAAAAGATTGAGCTTCTCGAATAATAACTCTAGCGATATCATCACCTTTAACTGTCTGGATATTTGTCTTTACCTGTAACTGACTTTTAGTGGCAATATCAGACAATTGGGATGTAAATTTTTCAACTAAAGCTGGGGGAGTGTTGCGATCGCTCACATGCAACAATACTACCTCTGCCTGATTCACATCCGCTAAAATTTGGGCAAACCTAATAGCACCGATAGTTTGTCGTGTCAAATCACCCACAGGTACAAGAATTCTTTGGATAGTTGTCGGACTACTCAATAAACGTGTAACCGCCACAGGACAGTGTGAAGACCAAAACACACTATCAATCACACTCCCAAACAACCGAGCGCGAAAGCCTGTAGTCCGCGACCAACCCATCACCACTAAATTAGCGTTGCGTTCCCGACTAGCACGACTAATTCCCAAAGCCGCATCATCATCAATGCGAATTGCTGGCGCAACTTCCACATCAAATTCTTGAGAGATTTCTTTAGCCAACTTCAATCTTTTCTGACTTTGATCAAGCGCCGTAACTAATTGCGGATCATCCATCTGAATCAAAGCTTTGGTAATAGCTAATGGCACAATCCTTCCTGATTCGTGACGTGCTAGTAATGCTGCCATTTCTATTAGATAGCGCTGAGTTTGAGGATTATAAATTGGTACTACTACAGTGAAAGGTTGTTGTTGTTCTTCTATATCACTCTCATGACTTTCCCACCAAGTTGTGAGACTATCTGTTTCTAAATCTGCTTCGCTAACTTGTAAAGCAGTAGCAGATCTAGCTGTAATGACTGGGCCTAAAATTGCAGTCACCAGCATCAAAACAATCACACTGTTTAATACACCCTCACTAATTAACCTTTCACCAGCCGAGTTAACAGTTTGATAAGCCACCAATGCCGCAGCCAGTGTAGCCGCTACTTGAGGTAAAGACAACGACCACATTGTTAGCATTTCTGCTGTGTTATAGCGGTAAAACAATTTTGCTAAAAATGCCGCAATAAATTTACTGCCAATTAAAGCGATCACAATTACCACAGTCAACCAAACAGAACTGAGAGTTTTCAGAAATGCTGGAATATCAATCAATAATCCCATATCTACAAAAAAACATGGGATAAATAAAACACTACCAATAAACTCAATTTTTTCTTTAACTGGGCTGCGTCCTAAAACATCATTAACTGCCAAACCTGCTAAAAATGCACCAACAATTTTCTCAACACCAATAACTTGCGCTCCTACAGAAGCCAAAAATAAAGCCAACAAGATAAACAAAAATTGGTTGCTTTGTTCATCGCCAGAACGCCGAAAGAATTCCTTACCTGCCCAGTCAAAGCCAAATAAAACAACAACAGAATAAATTGCTAATCCACCCAATAGTGTAGCTAAACTCAGGGCTGTAAATTCTCCACCATGAATGCCTACACAAATTGCCAATACCAACAAAGCACCTGTGTCAGTAAAAATTGTCGCCCCAATCGTTACTGTCACAGCTTCATTTGTGACCACCCCTAAACGACTAACAATTGGATAAGCTAAAAGAGTGTGGGATGCCAGTAAAGAACCAATCAAAAAAGCAGAATTCCAACCAAAATTAAACAAACGCCCAACAAGAACACCCGCTATCAACGGCACTATAAAAGTCAAACCTCCAAATCCAATTGAGCGATTTTTAGTTTTACGAAACTGATCTAAATCAATTTCCAAACCTGCTACGAACATTAAATAAATTTTGCCAATATCCGAAAGCAGCTTGAGTGTGTCTGATTCTGAATTGAGTAACTTTAAGCCATTTTCTCCTAAAATGACACCTGCGACTAGCAAACCCACTAATCCAGGTAACCGCAATTTCTCAAATATTGGAGGTACGGTAAAAATTACTGTCAGGAGAATGGTAAATGCAATAATTGGGCTTTCTGCTAAAGATTGGAGTGCCATTGGTAAATAAATAATTTCTAGGGAAGATTGTATATGCTGAATTTGTTTAACTCAATCAAATTAAATCTTTAAAATTATAAGCCTTCACAGTTTTATCTTGAGAATAATTTTTTTTACATCTATACAGAGATAGAGTGACATATTTTCATAAATAGGCATAAAATCGTTTTTATAATACCTTAAATGTGAAAAACAGGGAAAAAGGCTAATTCTCTTACCCTTCCCCTGCAACTTTGCTCTAATTTTTGCACAAAGTCTGATATTTACTGCCAGATGTAAATCAAGATAAACAAAATAATCCAGATCACATCAACAAAGTGCCAAAACAGTGAAGTAGCATTAACACCAAAGTGACCAGAATCGTAATTGTCAGGAATGAAAGAGCGGACAAAAATTATTAATTGTAACAGGATACCTGTTAAAACGTGCAAACCGTGAAACCCAGTTAACAGGTAGAACATTCCGCCAAAGGTTCCAGAAGTGAAACCAAAAGCCAAGTTACTCCATTCAATTGCTTGCCCTAGCAAAAAGTAACTGCCCATAGCCATTGTTGCGAGCAGAAACACACGAAAACCCCACAAATTGCGTCGTTGTAGAGCGCGTTCCGCCAAATAAATCACAAAGCTACTAGCAACCAGCACAACAGTATTAATGGCAGGTTCTCTAACTTCTAATCCTTCAACACCAGGCGGTAACCAGTTAGGAGTTGTCAGCTTGTAGACAATGTAGCCAGCGAAAAAACTTAAGAAAATCACACTTTCCGACAGTAAGAAAACAATAAAACCAAACATTTTATTGCCTTCTTCGTCATGTCCATGTTCGCCACTATGATGAGAGTGATTTTGCAACTCTTCAGAAACAATATAGCTGTCCATAAATAAGGGTGTATGGGTTTAAGGGTGTATGGGTGTAAAAATAGCTAGGCGCTTCCATTGGCTTTGGAGTAAAACGAAGTAGCACTGATATTAAGAAGCACCAATGCAGTCGTATCGAGATTTGAAGGTTTAGCAAGAAGCCATGAATGTTGCTGAGTGCTGTTACAAAGCAACACAAGCATTTCCTAAAGAAGAAACTTATGGAATGATTGCTCAAATTCGCAGAGCGGCAGCATCAATTCCAGCTAATATTGCTGAAGGGTATGGAAGAAGAACGCGTGGCGAGTATATTCAATTTTTATACATCGCCCAAGGTTCCTTAAAAGAGCTAGAAACACATTTGTTATTGTCTATTCATGTTGAACTAGCTTCATCACAAACTATTATTCCTGTGGTCAATCAATGCGAATCTGTTGGTAGGTTATTATTTTTCCTGATTCGTTCGTTGGAGAAATAGGGTTTGAGGGTTTAAGGGTGTGAGGGTGTAAGGGGTGTTAATTCCCTACACCCTTATACCCTTTACACCCCTACACCCTTTTCTTCTACCAAAGGTTCTGATTTGCCGTAACCGTAAGGTTCAGAGATAACTACAGGAATTTCCTCGAAGTTCTCAACAGGTGGTGGTGAAGAAACTAACCACTCTAAACCAATTGCCCGCCAAGGATTATCAGGCGCTTTTTCACCTTGCATCCAAGAAATCACCATATTGAAGATGAATGGTAAGGTAGACATCCCTAACAAAAATGCACCCAAACTTGCAATAATATTCCACAGTTCATACTCTGGCGCATAAGAAGAAACCCGGCGCAACATTCCTTGCAAACCTAATGGGTGCATAGGCAAGAAGTTGAGGTTAGTACCGATGAATGATAACCAGAAGTGCAACTTACCCCAGCCTTCGTAGTACATCCGCCCGGTCATTTTGGGGAACCAGTGGTAAATAGCGGCGTACAAACCCATTGTCACTGTGCCAAACAAAACGTAGTGGAAGTGACCAACTACAAAGTAAGTATTGTTAACGTGAACATCTACAGGTACAGAAGACAGCATAATTCCTGTGATGCCAGCGAAGACAAACATGATTAATCCACCCAAGGCAAATAACATGGGTGTATTCAACCGCAACTTACCGCCCCAAACTGTGGCTACCCAAGCAAACACCTTAATGCCAGTTGGTACAGACACAAACATGGTTGTCAACATGAAAATCAACCGCATCCAAGCAGGAGTACCGCTGACATACATGTGGTGAACCCAAACAATGGCACTGACTACGGCAATTAATAAAGATGAAATGGCAACGACTTTGTAGCCAAATAATGGTTTACGAGAATAAACAGGGAAGATTTCGGAGAAGATACCAAAAACTGGCAGAATGATCACGTAAACAGCGGGGTGAGAGTAGAACCAAAAGTAATGCTGGAACATGACTGGGTTGCCGCCGTTGCTGGGATTGAAAAAGCCAGTACCAACGGTGAGGTCAAGTAGCAACATTACCGCGCCTGCTGTCAGTGCGGGTAAGCCAAACAATTGGATGATTTGAGCGCTGAATACTGCCCAGACAAACAAAGGCATCCGGAAGAAGGTCATACCGGGCGCACGCATCTTGACGATGGTGGTAACAAAGTTGACAGCACCCATGATTGAGGAGACACCAGAGATGGCGACTGCCAACAACCATAAAACTTGGCCGTTAATCAAGTTACCTGTGGGATTCTGGAGACTGACTGGAGGATAAGCCCACCAACCTGCTTGGGCTGGGCCACCAGGAACGAAGAAACTAGACATCAACAAAATCCCGACTACCGGAACCATCCAAAAGGCGACGGCATTGAGGCGAGGAAAGGCCATGTCTCGCGCCCCAATCATTAAGGGTACGAGATAGTTAGCAAAACCAACGAGTGAAGGAAATGTCCACAAGAACAGCATCACAGTGCCGTGCATGGTGAACATACCGTTATATACAGTGCGGTCAACTAAGTCGGCTTCGGGGGTAATTAGTTCTCCCCGCAGTATCATTGCAAAGATACCGCCGATGAGAAAGAAGAAGAAGGAAGTAACAAGGTATTGGATACCAATTACTTTGTGGTCGGTGCTAAAGCTGAAGTATTGCTTCCAGCCTCCTGGAGTTTCGTGTTGAGGTTTCTCAACCGGCAGGCTGAGACCATCAATAGGGATGTTAGTCATTGTTCTTTTGAAGAAACAGGGGTGTAAGGATTTGAGGATATAAGGGTGTGAAGGGTTTGAGGGTGTAGGGAATTAGTTTGCTGTCAACCAGAGTAATTAACCAAAGGAGGCGCAGCGGGTGCGACGGTTTTCCAACCATTTTTCACAGGTTCGGTGGCTGCTTGGGCGTATTCAGATGCAGCTTGGTTATCTGCGGGTGAGAGTTTGTGTGTGGCTATTTTGGCCAGCCATTTGTGGTACTCTTCAGGCGATTGCACAACTACGTTTGCTTGCATGGTGGCAAAGTATGTGCCGCTATATTGCGAGTCGGTGAGGTGATATTGACCCTGGCGGATGGGGGTAAATTCAAAGTCGATGGTATGGTTGGGAATGATGTCTTGTTTGAGGCGGAATGCAGGGATGTAAAAGCCATGCAATACGTCTTCAGATTGCAGTGCTAAACGCACACGGCGATCGCTTGGTAAATGCAATTCGGTACTGGTAACATTTCTCTCAGGGTAATGGAACACCCACGCCCATTGTTTGGCGATAACATCAATTTTTTCTACGGGTTCGCTGATAGCAGCATCTTTTTCTGCTGCATAAGCTGATTCCATACCCACGGGATTATGCAAATGCACTAGCTGTGTGGGGCCTTGAATTCCCATTTGTTCATAGACTTGGGAGCTATAGCCAGCTATCCACAGTACTAACAAAATAGGGATGGCTGTCCAGACAACTTCTAGGGTGACGTTACCTTCAATGTGGGGGCCATCGCTGAAGTCGTCTTTCTTGGCGCGATGGAACATCACAGAGTACATTAAGGTGCTAGTGACACCAAGGAAAATAAACGCACCTAATGTGACTAAGAAGCTAATCAAATCATCAATCAGATGAGATTCGGCTGCTGCTTGGGGAGGTAGCCAAGTATAAGCTTGTTTACCTATCCACATACTGGTGACGCTAATAGCGATCGCACCAGTAATCAAGGTTAATATGTTTAAAATCTTTGAGAGTTTCATGGGTTTTGGTCAAGAGTCAAGAGTCAATGGTCAATAGTCAAAATTCAATACTTTAGACTTTTGACCTTGGACAGTTATTTGAGCATTGTGTTCAAGTCTTCGCCTAATTTCAGTAATCTATCTGCGGTGTTGTGAACACCAAATTCGGCAGCTAGTTGCGCTCCTAATGTGCCGTGGAGGAACATCACAAACATAATTGCAATTCCCGCCAACAAATAGCTCCACTGCACTTCTACTTCGGCATCTTGGCTCCAAGCAAAGCGCTGCCATCCTCTCCACATGGTCATCCCGACAAATAAAGCGAGGATGACGACACCACCAATACCGTGCCAAAGCATGGTTTCCATTGCTGGCATTCCCCATGCGCTCTTAACATCTGTTGGTGGGGATGCTAAAAGCATTTCGTAAAAGCCCGCTGCAACTGTAAAAAAGGTGATGGCAGTTGCGGCAACCATGTTGTACCAACCCACATCAAAGAAGTTGGCACGTTCCACTGTAATTGCCAAAAATTTGAACACCCATTTCTGAATGGGAAACAGAACACCGACAATATCAAAGGTAATGCCAATGATAAATAGACCGATGGTGAGATGCACTAAATTAGGGTGAATAGGCAGAGTATAAGGCAGTCCGTTAGCACCCAGTTCTACGTTTAATTGATTAATTAGTTCTGAATTCATGGCAGCATCCCATCCTTTACAGCTTCAACAACGGGTACTGTGTGCAATCCATATACCCAAACTAATTCATCACCGAAATACACTTGTACGCCGACAATTCCTACTAAAATCAATCCGGCTGCTAAATAATGAATTGGTAATTTTTGTGGGTTGCGCGAACGAATTACATAGCGCCATGCTGTGATGGCCGCAATGATGCCAGAAAGTGACCAACCAATCAGTGTATGGATATTTAAAACTGATTTAGCTACGTCGTAGGGGTGGGCTAAACCTGCTTCAAATTGTCCAAAAATAATCGCTACAAAAATTGCGATCGTAGCGACAAACATATTCCACCAACTCACCTCAAATAGGCGAACTTTGCCAGTAAAATAACCTACAACATCACAGAAAAACGCAAATAATACCATCGCAATTACAAAGTGAACAACGATGGGATGCAGCGTGTCTGGATAAGGTAGATTATGGTCGTTCAATGATGTAAAAAAATCAAGCATAGTTTACTGCACCTCAGCCAATGTTTAAGAATTAACAGACAAGCATTACCATCAATACAAACATTCACACCTGATTGGATTATTTTTATAACCGCGCAGCGAAATCCAATAAATCAGGTATTAGCTTTATTTCAACTAAATTGGTTGAAGTTACTATTTATGTTCAATGATCAAGTTCAATTCATTTGTTCATGCTGATACTTTATAACGACGATTTTGAATTTACCTCACAAAATCGCAGTTATTTGGTTGATAGTTGGTCACCTATCTATTAGCTTAAGGATTTTTTTAGTAGTTGTCAAAAGAAATATGTTAAAGGTTCTAAATTGGCGCTGCTAACAGAAAAACTATTATGATGGTGTAGCTTATCTACCTTTTATTTTGAGATATTGCACATGAAAAAATATTTGTATATGCAATTTTATACAATTTTCAAATATGTATTTGTAATTAAGATGACAAAATTAACGCAGAGATAAGTTGTGTAATAACAAAAAATAAATAAATTTCATGTTAAAATGAGGAAATGACTCAAATAATTATTTAGTTTTTGATTTTAATTCGCATTGATAGAGAAAATTATAACCCCAACTTCTCAAAGAAGTCGGGGTTATTTTTGTTGACACATATAGTTATCAAGATAATACTTTCTCTAACAGTTCAGATAACTCAGAAAGTTGCTCAGGAGCGTTATCTACTAACCACTGGGTAAGCTTGAAAGAATGTGTTGTCTTTGAAAAGACTAATCGTGTTTCACAAAAATATTCAAATAACTTTTTCAGAAGATTAGCGCTATCAACCTTGGATAACCATTCATTATCTGAAATTGTCTCAGTTTCTAAACCTTTTGGAAGATAAGCATTTTCTTGCTTCTTCTTTTCGAGCCATTGCTCAATCTTTACTACAGTAATTGGTACGTCTCGATTTTTATCAGCCTCATTGATAACTGCTGCGATCGCCTCTGGATAAAGTAGATAATTCTCATACATACGTCGAGGTAGAAATTCTACAGGGTTTTGACTTCTTCTCTTCAAGTCCTGTATTTTCGTTTCTGATTTTCCCTCACTATCAAATATAAATCCGATAGCTGGTGGAAATAAACTGGCTCCACCACTGAGCTTATCGTATATTTCAAAGATAATCTCAGCTCGTTTACCATCTAAATCACCAGTATTCTTAACCGAGAGAATTGTAGTACCTCTCAATGGCTTCTTCGCAACTTTCTGTAGTATTAGTGGGAAACATCTTTCTTCAGTTGGGCCTTCTACCCAGAGAATATTATCAGCACCAAATACATCTGATAAATTGGCCCCAACCTCTGCTAGAAGAGACCGTTGTTCTGTTGTCTCTTTTGCATCTAATTCTGAGGCTTTTGTTTCACTATCTTCATAGCGTAATATCACAATTTTAGAAGGATTAGCGGCAGAGATAATTGTAGGTGAATGAGTAGCTATAAAATATTGATGTTGTGGAAAGTCTTTTAAAATTTCAATAAGTTTTTTTGCTGCTCCAGGATGTAAAAATGATTGTGGTTCATCAATGATAATAGTTCTTGGATCTTGTGAGTTAAGAACTACATAAAGAATAGCCAAGACTTGACCAATCCCAGTCCCACATGATGATAGTGGAAAAGCTAAATCATCCCTTTCTGTTGAAGTATCTATATGCCAGACCATAATTTCAACCTGATTATTAGGTCTAGGTTGAAGAGCAATTCTTTTAATCTGAGGCAAAATTACAGATACAAGTTTATTAAATCTTTCAAAACGGCTGGGATTACTTCCTTGCAACACACCTAGAACTTCAGCCAGGTTAGAAGCATTTTGATTTAATTCAGAATTATATCCAACACTGCAAATTCCAACATTTAAGCGTTCAGCATAGAATCTATAAATTTTAGGTTTGATAACATTTAATATATTGAAAGCTAGATTATCATTCAAATTATTATTAGGAAATGAACCATAATAATCAAAAGGACTATCTATGGTATTTTTTATGGACATTAAAAGAAGTGGAATTTGTGGTTCATATATCCCAAAAGTTAAGTCGCTACTCGTTTCATATGTTTCCCAAAAGGTATTTCTGTTTGTTATGGATAAATTCAACTCTACAGGATGAGGAGAATTTATCCAGTCTTGGAATTTATAAGCAGTTTCATGTTCTGTAATAGTATGCTGTGCTGGATGCGGAACCTTAATTGGATACGTCATTAAATCTAAAAGAGATATAAATTCATCTTTGTTTATGAAAAATGAAACTCTAGCCCATGATTTTTCCTTTAACACTGAAGATTTTGTAGGTAATGTTTTAATACTCTTATGTGGAGTATGCTCGAAGTTAAGTGTTAAAGCTTCCAGCAGTGCTGTCTTACCTGCATTATTTTGACCAACAATAATATTTATACTCGGAGTAAATTTTAATAGTCCTGAATCTATAAAAGATTTATAGTGAAAGACTTGAAATTTAGAGATATACATATGATATAAACCAGTGTAAATTATGAGGAAGTTATTGCCTAAAAATAACTAAGATATATAAATTAGTATACATAATTTTAACATATATAAAATAGCTCCTCTTGTTCAAGGAACAAAGGATTTAACATATAATTAATAAATAAGATTTTAATTCATCAAGCTACGAGTTAAAATTTCTTGCGATCGCTCGATATTTTTCCGCACAGATTGAGCAGAAGTATGCAAAGCTTCTCTTTCACTATCACTTAAATTTAATTCCAAAATACTTTCAATACCACTGCAACCTAAGCGACAAGGCACACCAATTACCACATCATCTAAACCGTATTCACCTTTTAAATAAGTTGCTATTGGTAACAAGCGTGATTGATTTAATAATATTGATTCCACCATCACACTTGTTGCAGAAGCAGGAGCAAAAAATGCACCACCTGTCTGCATTAATTCCACAATTTCTGCGCCACCGTTGCGGGTTCTTTCTATTAAACGATCAATTGTCGGCGCGTCTAATAATTCTGTGATGGGAATGCCGTTAACTGTGGCATAACGTGATAGCGGAACCATTAAATCGCCATGACTACCTAACACCATCGCTTTCACATCCGCAGGTAAAACGCCCAATTCTAAAGCGATGAAAGTTTCAAAGCGGGCTGAGTCTAAAACGCCAGCCATACCCATGATGCGATCGCGTGGTAAACCTGTAGCTTGCCAAGCTAAATAAGTCATCACATCTAAAGGGTTAGTGACAACAATAAAAATAGCATTGGGAGAATGAGCGATCGCATTTTTCGCTGCTTCGACTACTATCTTGGCGTTGGTTCTCAGCAAATCATCCCGACTCATCCCTGGTTTACGCGGAAGTCCAGCAGTAATCACGACAATTTCGGAACCAGCCGTATCAGGATAATTATTTGTGCCAATAATCTGACGGTTATGCAGTTCTATTCCTCTAGCTTCCAATAAATCCAAAGCCAATCCTTGCGGCATACCCTCAATGATATCGAGTAACACCACATCTGCTAAATTTTTCTCAGCAATACGTTGGGCGAGAGTGCTACCAACTCTACCAGCACCAACGATGGTGACGCGCGGTAAATGGCAAGAGATATGGGTAGACATAATTAATTCCTAATCCGTCATTTAGGTTTTAGCACTCATTAGGCTAGTAAAACTTGGGGATCACTACTATATATATAGTGAAGAAATGCGATCGCCACTTGTAACTAAAAAGGTGGGCAATGCCCACCTATAATTGTGATTTATGAAAAGCTTCTCAACCACATCCTTTAGTCTGAGGATGAGAAGCTGACTTTGATTAACCTCTCCCCAACCCCTCTCCGACGCGGAAAGGGGCAGACATCTTTCACGTTTTCAACGAAAAAATAAAGCTTTTAAAGCCTCTCTCCCTGTGGGGGAGAGGTTTGGAGAGGGGTTTTTGATATTCGTCGAACTTACGTTTACTTAAATGCTTCTAGTTGATCTAAGCGTAACCAAATATTTGGGGTGGGTACTTGTCCGAACTTCACAAAGGCGTAATCACCTTTAATGTCTACCACTTCACCCTGACTTTCAAACAAGTAAGCTGGAAAACGTGTATCACTGGCTTTTGCTTCGACACTATTTTCTAGCTTTTCGCGGATAGCGCGAACTATGTCTCCTTTTTTGACTGGCATAAATTCCCCTCTCAAGGTTGCAGATTGTCTCATAGAGGATTTTAGCTTGCACCAATATGCCAAATCTCAGAGCGATCGCTTTTACACATTGAATTTATCCATTGGAATTTATATGAAATATTAATAACTCCCCTCTGACTGTTCAGATCACCGACTTCTTGAAGAAGTCGGTGATCTAAATCTACTAACGCTGACACTGCGGACAAAAATGACTAGAACGCCCAGCCAATCGAATTCGCTGGATAACGTTACTACAAACTCGGCAAGGTTCCCCAGCGCGGTTGTAAACCCAGGCGACACCACCATAGTTACCGTTGATCCCCTTAACGTTGAGGAAGTTACTAAAAGTTGTACCGCCAGCTGCAATGCTGGTTTCTAATACTTCAATGATGACTTGGCGTAACTGTTCAATTTGCTCTGATTTTAAATCTGTACACAGAGTTTCTGGTAACACACCACATTTAAATAAAGCTTCATCGGCATAGATGTTACCTAATCCCGCTACTACAGATTGATCTAACAATGCCGTTTTAATGGGACGACGGCGTTTTTGCAGTTTAGCGGCGAGATACTCGACAGTGAATTCTGGTGAAAATGGGTCTGCGGCTAGTTTTGCTAAACCAGTCATTACACTTTCTACCGCAACTTTTGGAGGAACCCACCATATTTGACCAAAGGTGCGTTGGTCAACAAAGCGCAATTCCTGTTGATCCCCAAAAAATATTCTGACTCGTGTGTGTTTGTGCAATGGTTCATCACGATGCAGCCATAATAATTGACCAGTCATCCGCAGATGCACACCCAGGTAGCCAGCAGCAGGCGATAGTTCAGCTAGGAGATATTTACCACGACGGTGCCAAGTCGTAATGGCACTGTCTTTAATTCCATGAATAAACTCGTCAACAGAAAACGGGTAGGCGATGGTGCGATTTAGCAACACATCTCCACCCGTAATGTTTTGATTCAGGGTCAATTGATTTAGACCCCGGCGGACTGTTTCAACTTCAGGCAGTTCAGGCATTGGAACTGATAAGTAAGCAATTTATCTAGGGGTCAGGAAAGATGAGAGGAAGTACTGTACGCACCTATCGGTGGATATCCATTCTCTCGACAAGAAACCGTAAATACCCGCAGGGCAGTTTCTATTACTTAGAGTAGGCTGAGAGGAAGCATGAAAGAATTGAAACTTTACGCTTCGTTCTACATACTTAAAGCTTCCCTTCATCATCCCATTAAAGAATCCCCTTTTGGCTTTGCTGCTTATTTTTTGGCTTTAGCCTTGGGTGCTTCAGTTTCGACTAATTCATCTAAGGCAAAGTTATTGGTATTGATACCAGAGTAATTTACCTTATCAAAACGGACGATGACTGGGTATTTGATGCCGCTTTGATCGATAGAAGCCACGGTGCCGACATCTTGGAACCAGTAGGATTCTGGGCGGAGAATACGTACTTTAGAACCACGTTGAACCATGATTATCTTCCCTTTTAGTTATCAATTGCCGATATATAGGGCTATTTGATTTCACTCTACAACCTGAAGGTCGCTGCTAGAGGGTTTGTTAAGTTATTTGTCATTAGTCATTGGTCAATGGTCAATAGTCAATAGTCAATAGTTGTCATCCCCTGCACTGCTGCACCCTGCTTTATCTCTACCTCACGTTAGGTTCTAAGAGAAAGGCACATACCTAAAATAGGGTCAGACCCTACTTGACAAAGCGTACATGATGGAATAATTTCGTTCGCAAATACACAATTTAAGGAAAAACTTATGTTCTACTTAAAACAAACACACTACCCTCGTTACCCCTGCCAATTCGGAGATCGTCATCTAGATAAGTAATGTCTAACCAGCCTTGTTGGTTTTCGCTATTGATAGGCACGTCAATTCCCGTAAACTTTTTACCTGATTCAATTTGGTGGATAAAATTTTCTGGAGAATTGTAGTTAATTAGACGTTGCAAACTGACGATAGATCGATTAAATTTTACCTGGACACGACGACCGGACACTGGATCAAATTTGGCTGCGACGCTGACTAAGCCTTCGAGATAAGGTAAGCCATAAATTTCAGCAATATTGTAAACGCTGGTAGTTTCTACCCGAATACACTGATAAATTTGACCAAGTTTACATAAAGGTAAACGATCTAGGTTTAAAAGAGCTTTGCTAGTGGTATAAAGTAATCGCCAATTGCCATTCAGCAAGTTACCAGCTTCCACTGGACGTGGTGTTGGATTGAGGTCTTCTAAATTGGCGATCGCAGCTAAAATCGCTTGTTTCTGTGGCTCAGTAGCCAGTAAACCGCGATTTGTTGGAGCGATCGCATTGATTAAAGCCGCCTTTCCCATCATGGTTTATTACCCTCAAATCAAGAATGTGCAAAATTCATCCACCTTAGGTTCAATATTGCTGCCCTATGAAGAAAGCTTTAAAAACTACTAAGAATTTATTTCTATCTGTATTACCAGTATTAAATAAAATATTTTTGCTAACTTACGGATTTCAGCAGGCAACACTTGAATCAATAAATAACTAAATTATTACGTTTCAAGTGATAGACTGCTTAATGTCTGGTAACATAAACACTTTGTTTCTCCGTCGATATGTTGAATTCTCCCTTACGTGAAGAACCCCGCAACCAACGCGCTGCTGTAATTCCATTAAAACAAGAGTCCTCTCTTTTAGACTGGTTGCAATCCCACGGTCGTCTGATAGCGCGTGATGTGCATGAACCTGATTTTTCTGAGGAAGAAAACGAAGAAATCTCAGATTTTCTCGGTGGAGAAGACGGCATTGCTGACTACCTTGATGATGATGACGACGATATAACTATTGACGAAGATTAGCCTTCTGGGGCTAGGGACTTGGTGATAGCTGTCGTCCCTGTAGTTAAATTTTGTAGTGTGGAGTGAAGGGAAGATCCTGTGGACGCTAAATTATCTCCTAACCAAGGATTCAATATTGTTTCTGGTATCGGACTTGCTTCTACCCTAGCCATCGGGCTAGGTGTAGCAGCAGTAATTTGTGATTGGATGGGCAACAGATTGCCTTGGCAAGGTATGTCACTCACCATGCCTTTGTTGTTGTGTGCGGTGATTTCGGCTGCTGTGGGCTATGTAGTAGTACCTCTATTACAAGCACTCAAAACTGGCCAAATTATCCGCGAAGATGGCCCCCAAGCGCATCTCAAAAAAGCAGGCACACCAACAATGGGAGGGATATTCTTCATCCCTGTTGCTGCGATCGTTGCCTGTATAATGTCTAATTTTGCCACAGAGGTTGTTGCTGTCTCCGCATTAACCCTCAGCTATGGCTTTATTGGTTGGATTGATGACTGGCAAATTCTCCGCCGGAAATCAAATAAAGGTATTTCTCCCAAAATGAAACTAGCTTTGCAAATTGGTTTTGCAGCGCTGTTTTGTGTATGGTTAATGTTTAATCAACCTTCTAATATTACAAATATTGCTTTGCCTTGGGTGAGCTTTGCACTGCCTTTAGGTTTCCTGTTTTGGCCGTTGGCAGGGTTTGTGCTGGTGGCAGAGAGTAATGCAACTAATTTAACTGACGGGATTGATGGACTGGCTGGTGGAACTGTAGCGATCGCACTTCTCGCTTTAGGTGCTGTAGTTGCCCCAACTTCCCTACCATTGATGGTTTTCTGTGCAGCTTTAAGCGGCAGTTGCTTGGGTTTCTTAGCACACAACCGCAACCCAGCCCGCGTATTCATGGGTGATACTGGTTCTTTAGCCTTGGGTGGCGCGTTAGCTGCTGTGGCACTGTTAACTAACAGCTTGGTAGCATTATTTATTCTCAGCGGTATCTTCTTTGTTGAAACTTTGTCTGTAATGGCGCAAGTTGCTTATTACAAAGCGACAAAAGGCCCCGATGGTAAAGGCAAACGGTTGTTTAGAATGGCTCCTTTACATCATCATTTAGAGTTAGGCGGCTGGTCAGAATTACAAGTTGTAGCGGTATTTTATGTAATAGCTGCAATGTTAGCCGTAATTTGTTTAGCGATCGCACCCTTCTAAAAATTGTTGAAAAACTGATTTAATAAAAAGAACCCTCGAAACTTCGAGGGTTTTTTATTGTGCATAAAAATTTTCAGCTTTTAACAATAACTGTTACCAAATGGTCGCCTCGACTAGCGGGATTTCCTCAGCGAGGCACACCGCGGTTTTTCAGCTTCATAATCCTATTAGGCCGGGTTTTGGGTGGAATAATAAGTTATACTAGCCCATCTATTGTGTTGACTTTTAAACGGCATCCAGGTGTGCTTGCTGCTGGTCAATTATGATTTCTGAGAGGATGTTAATGCCATCTCGCTTGAACTCCTCATCCTCATTCACAAACAAGTAGATGTACAAATCACCAGGAGTAACACCACGTTGACCAGCATCTCCTTGTTGGGCTATCCGCAAACGCGTACCAGTGTCTACTCCAGATGGAATCTCTATTTTGAGTTTCTTAGTGACTTGATTTCTACCTTTCCCATTGCAAAAGTCACATTCTTCTCCTATTACTTTGCCAGTACCTTCACAAGCTGTACAAGTGAGATGATAATGACCTGATTGAGTGCCAGATCCTTTACAGACTTTACAGGTTTCTAAATGAGAAATGCGAATTTCTTTTTCGCCACCAAATATCGCTTCTCGGAAGTCTAGTTTAAATCTAATCGTAAATCATCTCCTCTAGTTCTATCTCTTATTGTTTTTTCTTCTCCTAAAGTAACAAAAGCGGTCTAACTAACTTCACAATCTATTTTATTCGGCTGTGTTGACGATTTTTTTGCTTTAACTCCCCCTAATTACAAAAAACCTACACCTGTCAGGGGGAGCAGAGCAAATGACAAATGAGCAAGATTTATTTTTGAGAAGTTGAACCGCTACCACCTTGTCTTGGGTAGGGAGTATCAACAAAACCTAATTCAAATAACTGTTGATATGCTTTTTTGCCTAAATCTCGTGTGGGGTTTTGACTTTTAACAATTTGAATTAATAATGGTACGGCTAATTCTGGCTGGTTTTGGGCGCGATGTACCAGTGCTAACTGATAAGTGGCTTCATCTCGTTTTTGGGCAGTTAATAAAGCTTTTTGACGTTGAGAGTCAGATACTCTCAGGTCAATACCAGAAAAGCTAGAGTTTAGTTCTTGATAAAAATTAGATAGCTGATTATAAACTTGCCGTGCTTCTTGAAGTTTTTTGGCAGCTAAGGTGTAGTTTTGGGCGGAAACAGCTGCTTCTGCCTCTTTCATCAGTCGCTCTCCTCCCTCAATGCTTAACAGGCTATTGTTTTGGGTAGCAGGACGGAGATTATTGGGAGCATTGGGGTCAATGGGCTGTGCTTGTTGGCTGTAAAGTTGTACCTGAGCATTTGCAGGTGATAGCAAACTCAAGATGGCGATGACTGATAAGGAACTGAGGCCAATTAAAGGCGCAGTTGCAGCTATTTTCATGGATTAAACGGGTGCGACAAATATATACAAATACTAAGGGAAACTTTGGGTATCTTAACTTTGTTTTCGTTTTAAACAAAACACAGCTATATACTTGGTTTCTTTGTTTTAGACTGAAAATCGGTTTAATAGAGTTCCCAGTGCCTCTGTATACTAATTACCATCGTCCATTATGAGCGATCGCATCAATTCCTCTGATCTTCCAACCACAGGTGTACCAGCAAGCAATTTGGGAGTTGTTTTGCAACGCGGTGGTGAAGAATTAGTGTTAGAAAAAGCTATCGACCGTTTCACCATCCGCCCAGCTACCGATTTTACACCTCAACAATTATCTCAGGTAAGTTGGGGCATTTGGCAGCGAAGTATTCCCCAAGCACAACTAGAATTATTTACGGTTGCACCCGACCAATTACAGGCGGCGATGGCTCAAGCACGCGCAGCAGAAAATGTAGCTTTTGCCAGTCATGTTTACACTATCAAAAGTAATCCTGGCACTTTTGTTTACTTGAGCGACCAAATTACCATTCAATTTGTAGCCGACGTAGAAGCCACCAGAATTAATGCAATAGCCAGCACCTACAGTTTAATTCAAGATAAACCTGTTCTGGGTATACCTAACACTTTCGTATTTTTAGTTAGCAAACAAGCAACAGAAAACCCGATTAAAATTACTAACCAACTGCAAGGATTAAAAGAAGTTTTAGCTGCTGAACCTAACATTATTATTAACAGTGAGACACACTATAAACCCCGCGATGTGCTTTATACACAACAGTGGTACTTAAACCATAATGGCGGTGAGGAATTAGTGTTAGGTTCTCATATCTCTGTAGAAAAAGCTTGGGATATTACTCGTGGTGTACGTTCGGTAGTTGTGGCGGTGGTAGATGATTCTTTTGATTTGAATCATCCTGATTTTCAAGGTTCAGGTAAAGTTGTCGCCCCCAGAGATTTAAAACAAAATGATTTTTTACCTTTACCTGATGCTAAGGAAACTAGCCACGGGACAGCCTGTGCCGGGGTAGCGGTTGCAGAAGAAAATGGTGCAGGGATTGTTGGGGTTGCCCCTGGTTGTGCATTCATGCCCATTAGGACTACTGGCTATTTGGATGATGAATCTGTTGAGCAAATTTTTAATTGGGCAATTGACAAGGGTGCGAGTGTAATTTCTTGCAGTTGGGGAGCTTCGGCTGTTTACTTTCCCTTGTCGTTGCGCCAACGGGCTGCTATTACCCGTGCGGCGACCAAAGGACGTAATGGTAAAGGTTGCGTGATTTTATTTGCTGCTGGTAATGCTAACCGTCCCGTTAATGGGACTGTTGTGGAGCAGAATTGGCCTAATAAAATTTTACAAGGAAAAACTGAATGGCTCAGTGGTTTTGCGGTACATCCTGATGTGATGGCGATCGCTGCTTCTACTAGTATGAATCGAAAAGCGGCTTACAGTAATTGGGGCGATAGTATTGCTTTGTGTGCGCCCAGTAATAATGCGCCACCAGGAATGTCATTTCCAGAAAAGGGTTATGTGTACACTCAACCTGCGATCGCTTCTTATCTTAGCGGACGAGGTGTATTCACCACAGACCAATTAGGAGCCGCAGGCTACGACAAAGGCGATTTTACTAGTAACTTTGGTGGGACTTCTAGCGCTACACCCGTGGTTGCAGGGGTAGCGGCTTTAGTTTTATCGGCAAATCCTGATTTAACTGCCCAACAAGTTAAACGCATTTTACAAGAAACTGCCGATAAAATAGTTGACCCTAATGCTGACCCCCAATTAGGGTTAAAGGGCGGGACATACGATGGTAATGGTCATTCTCCCTGGTTTGGTTATGGCAAAGTCAACGCAGCTAAAGCTGTGCAAACAGCCAAGCAAATGCGAGAAACTGCATCACCGATTAGTCAACAATTGCGGCTAAGCAATACCAACTCCGTAGAAATTCCAGATAACAATCGCCAGGGAGTAAAAAGTGCGATCGCAATTACCCAATCTATCGGTGTTAGAGATATTCAAGTCAGTGTAAATATCAGTCACGAGTTTTTAGGTGATTTAGAAATTTATTTAATAGCACCGAATAATCAGCAAATTTTGTTACAAAGCCGCACTTTAGGCAGACGTACTAACTTGCAGACGAGTTATACTGTGCGATCGCATCCAGCCCTCAAACAGTTGTTATCTTTATCTGGTCAAGGACGTTGGCAATTATGGCTGATAGATTCTGCACCGCAAGACACAGGCAGATTAAATAGTTGGGAATTAGTCATTGGTTATTAATCAACGATTAGTTAATGTTTAGCGCTAAAGCGCAACTACAAGCCAAATACGAAGGACGCACAAGTCACAGAAAAATTAGATTTCCTGGAGATTTTTACGTAAGTTCTGAGTTCTATTAACTACAAAATTTTTACTGGAAATTTGAGCTAAAACAAGCTAATAAAGCGTGGTACATCTCCAAAATATTCGTAATGGCATTAATTTTGGAGCGCATTCTACGTCACACAAATAACATAGATTTTCATCAATACCCTTAAAGGTATGTTGAGAGATTTATAAATTTTCCGCAAACCCAAATATTTTAGTTGAGAGTTTTATGTGAAAAAGTTATGTTGATACATAAAGAAATTAAGGAGAAATACTGAATGATTAAAGCACTTCCACTTTTTGCCTCCTTAGCAATGGTTACTTTCAGTGGTGGTTCAGCTTTAGGGTTTACCTTAGTTGGGTCAGAGCTTAGACTTCGTACTGAGGCACAATCAACTTCAACAAGTCAACTATTTGTGACTTCATTTCCCGCATCTGCGATTATTAGCGAATCAACTGTGGAGTTCCCCAATGTAGCTAGTTTGTTTGACCCAAGTACAGGTGTTCCTCCAGGATTTGCTAGATCTCTTGTAGATGTTTCGATCGATGCTGGTGCGGATTACTTAGCTATTGACTTTGATAACGCAGGATTTAATAGATTTGCAACTGGGTTTCAGAATACTTATGTGTTTACATTCACTGCACCCACAGCTTTGCAAATTACAGATGTTTTGATAGACCCACAAACTACATTAGGTCTAACCGCCGATCGAGTCTCCTTTAACGGAAATGAATTGTTTGTAAATGTCCAAGGGCTGCCCTTTAATCCCAATTCATTTGCCCGTATCAATTTAAGTGGTACTACAGGTACTACAGTTCCACCAGTTCCCGAACCTAGCTTTATGTCTTCGCTGGGCATCGTGGCATTGGCTGGAACTATTCTCAAACGGCGTGCCAAGAAGCGTAAAGCTCTTCAATAGTTTGAGCAAGCTTGAGCAATGGGATGCTGCCAGAGCAATGGGCGGCTGATTGTCTTCATCGCTAGACTACCAACGCTTTTGGTAGTCTGGCACAGGATTAGGATTAGCGATCGCCCATCAAATTGTGATAGAAAATCATGCTGGGGGATCAAAGTAAATTCAAATGTGGGGCAAGGAACATTATTGACAATCAGCTTGCCTGTAAAAGTTTAAAACCCTGTGACTGTGGACAGATTCACTATTGACCATTGACCACTTGCCCTGAGCGTAGCCGAAGGGTTGACCATTGGCCGTCTGTAACTTCTGATTCTTGATGATTTAAGTTTTGCAATGTCTTTGCTAAATCTTCTGTGAGGCGTTTAGCATTTTGTTTTACTGTGCCATTGGTATATTCAGCAACATTAATTGCGTTGCCAATGTTAATACTCACATCTGTACCCCAGTTAGGATAGGGTTCGCTGTAATTAATGCTCATCGGTACAATTTTTACCCCTAGCCCTGGGTAGTTTAGTTCAGCACTCAAGGACAGACGAGCAATTCCTGGTTTTAAAGAATGAACCTCGCCATCACGAAAAATGCCGCCTTCAGGAAAAATTACCAAAGTTTTTCCTTCCTGAAGTAAGGAAACCCCGTGACGTAAAGTAGAAATTGTCGGGTGTTTAGGATCTACCGGAAACCCACCTAAGCGACGCACGAACCAGCCTTGTAGCCCTTGACATTCGCTAATAGTTACCATGAACCGCAAATTTGCACCGATAATCTTAGAAGTAGCATAAGGTACAAGCAAGGCATCCCAACGCGCCCGGTGAGTAGGTGCGAGGATAATAGGCCCTGTTTTGGGAAGATTTTGTTGCCCAGTGATTGTAATTCTGCCAAAAAATAAAGGTAAAACTAAATGCCGTCCCAAGAGATACGCCATCGGCCCTAATAAAGGAGAAACTTGTGAGGTTGCATCAGCCACCTGATGATTTACTACATTCTTTAGTATTGGCTTTGGCTCGTACGTATCTTTGGAAAAGTCAGATTTTATCATGTCGGTAGCTGCGAATTGCCCAGTACAAGGTAACGAAATAGTTATTAGTTCAACCGTAGATTCTCTTTTATAAATTGTGTAGTTGTTATTGGACAGTTTTACTGCTGTCTGTAGTTTTTTGTTGAAGTCTGCGAGTAGCAAACCAAGCTTGCAAATGTTGCCGACAAGCTGATTCTAGAATGCCTCCCAGGACTTGCAGACGATGATTAGAAGCAGCACTATCGGGTATGTTAAGAACAGTCCGAATTGCGCCAGTTTTTGTATCGTCCACTCCGTATACAAGCATTCCTAACCGTGATTGCACGATCGCACCGGCACACATCGGACAAGGTTCTAAAGTTACATATAAAATACAATCATGCAGTCGCCAGCTGTGTAATGTTTGAGATGCGGCTTTAATCGCTACAATTTCCGCGTGGGCTGTCGGGTCTTTGTCCCGCTCTTTGCGGTTTCCGCCCTCAGCAATCAATTTTCCCTTGGTATCAACAATGACAGCACCAACAGGAATTTCACCTGCATCTCCTGCGGTTTGTGCTATTTCTAAAGCACGACTCATCCATTGTCGGTGTGTCCAATATTCGGGCGATTCTATTAACATATCAAATCTAGTTTGACGGTTTGATGGATGCGATCGCTTTTTGTTTGTATTGTTGAGTCTTGATAATTTTAGACTATTCTTCAAAAAACAGAAAATGTAGAGACGTTGCATTGCAACGTCTCTACCAACGCAACGGTGTCCAATTACCAGAAGGGACAAACGCCGCCCAATATTGCGGATGCTGATAGTCTTGACTATTAAGCAAATCCAACTGTGCAGCACGTAAAGCCTCATGTCTTCCCTTACCAGCCTGCAAATTCTGGTAATACTTCACCATCAATTCTTTTGTTGCTTCATCATCCACTCGCCACAGACTTAATACCTGGCTTTGCGAACCAGCCATTACCAAAGCGCGACGCAAACCATAAACACCATCACCAACTTTCACATCACCATTACCAGTATCACAAGCAGACAGCACAACTAATTGATTAGAACGCAAATCTAAACCAGCCACCTCCAACGCCGTCAACACACCATCATCATTGTTATTTGGGGCTTGCTTACGTTGATTAAACCCAGCCAAGGCTAAACCAGAACGCAACAACGGATTTTCCACTTCTATAACTTCTTTTGGACGTGGTGTTAGTTCTAAATCTAGTGAAGCGTTGAGATTTTGTTCTACATCGGTAATGAAGAAACCGTGAGTCGCCAAGTGTAGAATACTAGGACTTTGTAGTTGTTTAACAGCCGTTTCCGTTGCATCTTTACCTAACAGTAACTTGGCATTTGGTAAAACCTTTTTAATCGCTGCTGCTTCCTCTTTAGTATTCTCTAATGGTAGAAATTCCAAAGTCGCCAACTCACCAGAACGGCGATTTTGGGAACCGCGTACACCAGATGGTTTTGCAGAGGCTATAGTTTGGGTTTGGTTGTTGTAGTCAATATCTGCCAACACCACAGGCACAGAAGCATTGTTAATATTGGATTGTAACCGCAACAAATCCCGCCCACTGGTGAGGTAAGAAAAAGCATAATTTTGAATGAGAAATTTATCTTGCTCATCTTTTAATGCTTCAAAGGGAATTAATGTTAATTGCCCATCGGGCGAAATTAAAATATGACGTGTATCACCCAACAAAGGGCGAATGGGTGCGATTAATTTCTCATCTAAAGTGCGGGCGAGTTTTTTAAATGGTCTTCCAGTAGCTAACTCTGCTCTAAAATCTATGGCTAACTTATCAATTTCTGCCGCTTCACCTAAATCAACCCACTTTGGTTCACCAGAAGAACGCAACACCGCCGCTGCATAACGAGGTTTACCGAATTTTTGAGCATCTGTTTTGGCTTTGGCGTTGAATGGTTCATACTGGACAATTTCTACCAAGGCTGCATCTTGAGGTATTTTAGTTTGGATTGCAGCTAACTCTACTGGTTGGGTTTGCTGACGAAACTCAGAGCTTTTACTACTAATTGCGGCTTCTAATTTTTCTCTTTGTGCTTCGAGTTGTTCTAGTTGAGTTTTGGGGTTAGCAGCTTGTTTTTCTGGCTGAGAGTAGATTAATGTTGAGAGTTGCTGTTGTACTTGCAGCCATTGAGCGAATAATTTTTGAGTTTCAGGATTTTTGTCGAGTTGAGCGCGTAAAATTTGGATGCTGTCGGCTATGGCATCTAACACCAGCCCTTTACGGCGAAGTACAGTAGTTAATGCTAGAGATGCAGCTGCTGGATTATTCCGAGCTTCTTGTAGTGATAGGGAAACAGTAGCATTGGTTGTACCTGAAAAAGTTCTAATGTAATCCTGTTTTCTTTGTTCCGAGCCAACAGCAAAAATCAAATTGAGATTTTGTGTTTCAACTTCTAACCCACGCCGTGAGAAATCAACAGCACGAGTGATATCCCCCTGTGCTTGATACAGTGCAGCCAAATTATTCAAGCTTTGGGTGATATCGGGGTGTTTTTTACCCAGCACCTTCTTTTGGATATTCAGAGCGCGGAGATGCAATGGTTCTGCTTGTTGATATTTCTCCTGTGCCTGATACAGTAGAGCCAAATTATTTAAGCTAGTGGCGACAAGGGGATGTTCCTGTCCCAGTACTTTCTCTAAAATAGCCAGAGCGCGGAGAAGCAACGGATCTGCCTGTTGATAATTTCCCTGTGCGCGATATATTGCTGCCAAATTATTCAAGCTTTTAGCGACATCAGGATGTTCCTTACCCAGCACTTTCTCTCTAATAGCCAAAGAGCGGAGATACAAAGGTTCCACCTGTTGATAATTTCCCTGTACTTGATACAGTATTGCCAAGTTATTTAAGCTTTGGGCGACATCAGGATGTTCCTTACCCAGCACCTTTTCTAAAATAGCCAGGGAGCGAAAATACAGTGATTCCGCTTGTTGATAGTTTCCCAGTTCTCGATATAATTCTGCCAAATTATTCAAGCTTTTAGCGACATCAGGATGTTCCTTACCCAGCACTTTCTCTCTAATAGCCAAAGAGCGGAGATACAAAGGTTCCGCCTGTTGATATTTTCCCTGTAACTGATACAGTATTGCCAAGTTATTTAAGCTTTGGGCGACATCAGGATGTTCTCTACTTAGCACCTTTTCTAAAATAGCCAGGGAGCGGAGATAGAGTGATTCCGCCTGTTGATAGTTTCCCAGTTCTCGATATAATTCTGCCAAGTTATTTAAGCTTTTAGCGATATCAGGATGTTCCTTACCCAGCACTTTCTCTCTAATAGCCAAAGAGCGGAGATACAAAGGTTCCGCCTGTTGATATTTTCCCTGTAACTGATACAGTATTGCCAAGTTATTTAAGCTTTGGGCGACATCAGGATGTTCTCTACTTAGCACCTTCTCTTGAATCGCCAGAGCGCGGAGATATAATGGTTCCGCCTTTTGATAGTTCCCCTGTTCTCGATATAATTCTGCCAAGTTATTCAAACTTTGGGCGACATCAGGATGTTCCTTACCCAGCACCTTCTCTTGAATCGCCAAAGCGCGGAGATATAATAATTCCGCTTGTTGATATTTCTTTTGTAAGCTATACAGTGCAGCCAAAATATTTAAGCTTGTGGCGACATTGGGGTGTTCTTTACCTAGCACTTTCTCCCTAATAGCCAGGGAGCGGAGATACAACCCTTCGGCTTGTCAATAATTCCCCTGTGCATAATACAGTACAGCCAAATTATTCAAGCTATTGGCGACATCAGGATGTTCTTTCCCCAGCACTTTCTCTCGGATAGCCAGGGAGCGCTCTGCTAAAGGGATAGCTGCACTGTATTTCCCTTCTTGATATAACTTGAGTATCTGTTGATTCAGTTCATCAGCTTCCTTTAAAGCTGCTTGTTGCTCTGGTGAATATGCAGGGGTTTGCTGTTGCGCTATTCCTGCGACTGGCATACTCAAAACTAACCCTGTTGTCATTGCACCCGCTACCATCCAAGGTACAAGACACATACCCGCAGTATTAATAGCGCTGAATAATTTTTTCACAGTCAACTTACAAGCTTATAGGTTTGGCTATGAAATAAATCATGCCGGACTCAGCACTTTTCGCAAAGCAGTTGTCAAAAAACTCAAAAACTCTCTTCTTTCTCTCCGCGCCTTTGCGCACGCCAGTCGCCTCAACGGGGGGAACCCCCGCACAGCGCTGGCTCCTCTGCGTGAGAAAATTCAACCTCCCACAACACCCAACGCAGAAAATTTCTTGACACTTCCACCTCAAAGTCTCAACGTTTACCCTCAGAACTTCAAAGTTCAAGCAAAAAGCCTCAACGTTTACCCTCTGAACCTCAATGTTCAAGCAAAAAGGCTCAACGTTTACCTTCTGAACCTCAATGTTCAAGCAAAAAGCCTTAACGTTTACCCTCTGAACCTCAATGTTCGAGTAAAAAGGCTCAACGTTTACCTTCTGAACTTCAATGTTCGAGTAAAAAGGCTCAACGTTTACCCTCTGAACCTCAATGTTCGAGCAAAAAGGCTGAAACTTCGCCTTCAGAACTCGAATTTTTATTGTTTGAACAGCAAATGTTGGGTTGCATTGTCGCTTCACCCTCTCCCCAAGCTGGATTTTTCGTTTTTATGCGTAAGTCATATAAAAAACAAAAAAAGGGCGGGTAATTTCCCCACCCTATCAAATTAAAAGCATATGTTGGCTGTTGCGATTAACCCAACAATTGTTTAGCCTTAGCTAACACATTATCAACACTAAAGCCAAACTTCTCTAAACAAACACCACCAGGAGCGGAAGCACCAAAGCGGTCAATTGTCACAGTATCGCCTTCTGTACCAATGTACTTGTGCCAACCAAAGCTAGAAGCTGCTTCTACAGCTAAACGCTTGGTAATAGCTTTAGGTAGAACTGATTCTTTGTAAGCTGCATCTTGTGCTTCAAACAGATCCCAAGCAGGTAAGGAGACTACGCGCACTTTTTTACCTTCAGCGGTGAGTTTCTCAGCAGCGGTGACGGCAAGGCTCACTTCTGAACCAGTAGCAATGATGATTAACTCTGGTGTACCTTCAGAATCGAAAATGGTGTATCCACCTTTTGTTACACCTTCAATTGATGTACCTGCTAAGTTGGGAACGTTTTGACGGGTAAACGCCAACAAAGTAGGATCATTTTGTTTTGCTCTTTCAATCGCTACTTTGTAAGCACCAGAGGTTTCGTTACCATCAGCAGGGCGAATCACGGTCAAGTTTGGAATAGCGCGGAGAGAAGCTAGGGTTTCAATTGGTTGGTGGGTAGGGCCGTCTTCACCTTGACCGATGGAGTCGTGAGTCATTACCCAAATCGCCCCAGCTTGAGACAGGGCCGATAAGCGGATAGCAGCCCGCATGTAGTCAGTGAAGATCAGGAAGGTAGCGCCGTAGGGAATCAAACCTGAACCATGCAAGGCAATACCATTACAGATTGCACCCATTGCATGTTCCCGCACACCAAAGTGAATATTGGGGTTTTGGTATTGTCCTTTTTGGAAGTCGCCCTTACCTTTGATTTCGGTGAGGTTGGAGTGAGTTAAGTCAGCAGAACCACCAATGAGTTCAGGTAGAACAGCTGCCAATTTGTTGAGGCAGGTTTCTGAGTGTTTACGGGTGGGAACGCCTTTATCTTCGGGGGTGTAGGTGGGGAGTACTTTATCCCAACCGTCAGCTAGTTTGCCGCTGAGGTAACGCTCAAATTCAGCAGCTTCTTGAGGATATTTAGCTTTGTAATCAGCAAAGGCTTTGTTCCATTCAGCTTCGTAGCCTGCACCGCGTTCTACTGCTTTGCGGGTATGGTTGAGAACGTCTTGAGGAATAACAAATGGCTCGTGTTCCCAACCCAGATTTTTGCGGGTTAATGCTACTTCATCTCCGCCCAAAGCCGCACCGTGAATTCCAGCAGTGTTGGCTTTGTTAGGAGAACCGTAACCAATAGTTGTTGTCACCTTAATCATTGATGGTTTATCGGTGACAGCTTTTGCTTCTTCAATAGCTTTGTGGATAGCTTCTAAATCGGTGTTGCCTTCTTTGACATGGAGAACATGCCAGCCATAAGCTTCAAAACGCTTAGAAACATCTTCTGTAAATGCCACATCTGTAGAACCATCAATAGAGATGTGGTTGTCGTCGTACAAAGCGATGAGTTTACCTAAGCCTAAGTGTCCAGCTAGGGAGGCAGCTTCACCAGAAACACCTTCCATGTTGCAACCATCACCGAGAATTACATAAGTGTAATGGTCGACAATTTTAGCATCGGGTTTGTTAAATTTAGCTGCCAAATGAGCTTCAGCTATGGCCAAACCGACTCCGTTGGCAATACCTTGTCCTAAAGGCCCGGTGGTAACTTCTACCCCAGCGGTCATGAAGTTTTCCGGGTGTCCAGGGGTTTTGGATTCCCACTGACGAAATTGCTTGATATCTTCGATGCTTACACTGTCATAACCTGTCAGGTAAAGCAGTGCATACTGCAACATTGAGCCATGACCGGCAGACAAGATAAAGCGATCGCGGTTAAACCATTTGGGATTTTTGGGGTTATACCGCATAAAGCGATCCCATAGCACAAATGCCATTGGAGCAGCGCCCATCGGCAGCCCTGGGTGTCCCGATTTTGCCTTTTCTATAGCGTCGACAGCCAAGAAGCGGATTGAGTTAATACACAGTTCTTCGAGGGATTGGGTTGCAACAGCCATAATAAGATTGTTTTTAACGACGGGTTAGCACTCTGTGAGCTTCTCATTTACCGGGGTTGTTCGATTCCCCTACAGTATCCTCATCATCCCATTCCCGATTGTCGATGGACAAGCGGGTTCTCCTGAGTTTCTGGTAATTAATCAAGCTGAGAATTTGGTCATGCTGAACCCTTGGTTCAGCTGGGAATGATTTCTATGATACTTTTGTCTGGCACATCTGAGGAAAAGTATGAAGTGTGAAGTATGAAGTGTGAATTATGAAATCTTAATTTTCAGACTTCTGCTTTTTAGCCATTGACTTCAGTACTCAGCACTCAGCACTCAGTACTCAGTACTTCTTGAAGACTAGGGTGACATTATGGCCACCAAAGCCAAAGGAATTAGATAAAGCTACTTCAATTTTTTGGGCGCGGCTGGTGTGAGGAACGTAATCTAAATCGCACTCAGCATCAGGATTTTCGAGATTGATAGTTGGGGGAATTTTCTCGTTGGCGATCGCTAGTACAGTGGCGACGGCTTCAATCCCACCAGAACCACCCAACAAATGACCTGTCATGGATTTAGTAGAGCTAACTGCTACTTTATACGCATGGTCGCCCAAGGCTGTTTTGATCGCTTTAGTTTCGTTGGAATCATTGGCTGGGGTACTAGTGCCATGCGCGTTGATGTAGGTTACTTGTTCTGGGGTAATGCCTGCATCCTTGAGTGCTAGTTGAATGGCTCTTGCTGCACCTTCTCCACCGGGAACTGGGGAGGTCATGTGGTAGGCATCACAGGTCATACCATAGCCCACAATTTCCCCATAAATACGCGCACCACGACTGAGGGCGTGTTGCAGTTCTTCTAGAATTAAAATTCCCGCACCTTCACCCATGACAAATCCATCGCGATCGCGGTCAAAGGGACGGCAAGCATGAGCCGGATCATCATTACGGAAAGAAAGAGCTTTACACGCAGCAAATCCAGCTACAGATAAGGGTGTAATTGCTGCTTCACAGCCACCGCAAATCATGGCTTGGGCGTACCCGCCTTGAATTAGGCGGAAAGCATCCCCGATGGCGTTGGAACCTGCGGCGCAAGCCGTAACGGTACAGTTGTTTGGCCCTTTCGCACCAGTATGAATTGCTGTTAATCCAGCTGCCATGTTGGCAATCATCATCGGGATCATAAAGGGACTACAGCGATCAGGGCCGCGGTTCAGGTAAACTGTTTGCTGGTCTTCCATTACCTTAATACCGCCTACCCCAGAACCGATAATTACCCCTACCTGTTCGGCGTTTAGCTCATTAATTACCAGTTTTGCATCAGCCAGTGCTTGTTTTGCTGCTGCAACCCCAAATTGCGAAAACCGATCCATGCGCTTCGCTTCTTTGCGCTCTAGATATTCGTGTGGATCGAAGTTTTTCACTTCACCAGCAATACGACAATCATGGCTGGACGCATCGAAATGAGTGATGTAATCAATGCCATTGCGGCCGCTGATCAATCCTTCCCAATATTCAGATGGTGTGTTGCCAATAGGTGTAATCGCGCCAACACCAGTTACAACAACGCGTTTACGTATATAATCTGTCATGACTCAGTTAAAGGTAGCGAGAAAGCTGCAAATTAGAGTGCTGAGTGCTGAGTGCTGAGTTTTTAAGTAGGAATACTAAGTTAAAAAGATTCGCAAAACAATTCTTGACTACTCAGCACTTTCTACTCAGCACTCAGCACTTTCTTATGCGGATGTGGCAACTTGCGTGTTAATGTAATCAACCGCATCTTGAACTGTCAAAATTTTCTCAGCGGCTTCATCAGGAATTTCGATATCGAATTCTTCTTCAAAAGCCATAACTAGTTCTACGAGATCGAGGGAATCTGCTCCCAGGTCATCGATAAAACTAGATTTGGGAGTAATCTTGTCAGCCTCCACACTGAGTTGATCGGCGACGGTTTTCTTGACCTTTTCAAAAGTTTCCGCTTGGCTCATACAATAAAATTCCTTGACCAGTTGCTATTAGCCGCTCTTTATGAGTGACATGGTTTTTGAGCATATACATCTTATCGGAAAGCGCGATCGCCCGTATACTACCGAGGTGTTTTCTTCTAGAAAACTTCTTTCCCTAGCCCCCTAGTGGAAAATAAAGTAGTTGGACAAATTAAGCGCTCGCACACACTGTATAAATGCTTCTGCTTTCCAATTGTTACTATTTTTTTGGCTAATGTCCAAATAAATTCTTAGTGCTGAGTACCGAATGCTGAGTGCTGAGGAGTGATACAACAGTATTGTCGGGGGCAACTACCCCAACTGCAACATAATTTTATGATTTCTCAAACGCTGAAATACGCTTACTTTCCTGGCTGTGTAGCCCAAGGTGCTTGTCGAGAACTTTATCAGTCTACTCAAGCCCTCACCCAAGCATTGGGTATTGAATTAATTGAACTTAAAAAAGCTGCTTGCTGTGGTTCCGGCACATTTAAAGAAGATTCCCAATTACTAGAAGATACCGTTAACGCCAGAAATATTGCCCTAGCAGAAGCATTAAATCTACCGCTACTCACCCATTGCAGTACTTGTCAAGGTGTGATTGGTCATGTCAATGAACGACTCAAAGATTGCCAAAATAGCAATCCGACTTACATTGACAAAGTTAATGGCTTGCTCAACAAAGAAGGTTGCTTACCTTATAGTGGCAGTACAGAAGTGAAACATCTGCTTTATGCTTTGGTAACAGATTATGGTTTGGCAGAAATTACTAAGCGGGTTACGCGTAAATTAACTAATTTAAAATGTGCAGCTTTTTATGGTTGCTATCTTCTCCGCGCCCAAAAATCCATGCCTTATGATGATCCTTTCCAACCTGAAGCAATGGAAAATGTATTTCGGGCTGTGGATGCAACCCCAATTTATTATCGTGGTCGCACTCAATGTTGCGGCTGGCCGCTTTCTAGTTACGCAACTACCGAATCTTTTCAAATGGCTGGAAAGCATATTCAAGAAGCTTTAGCCAATGGTGCTGATTGTTTAGTTACGCCTTGTCCATTGTGTCATTTGAATTTGGATTCTCGTCAACCAGAAGTAGAAAAAGTGATTGGGCAGAAATTAGGTTTGCCTGTACTACATTTACCGCAGTTGATTGCTTTGGCACTGGGAATTAGTCCTCAAGAACTTGGTTTAGACAGGCACATTGTTTCGACAAAACCAGTGTTAGAAAAATTGGGATTTTAATCAAGACAAAAGTAAAAAGGTAAAAGTAAAAAGAATGTAAGACTTCAAAATATAAAAGCCAAAAGTTAGAATTGCTCAGGTTTGCTCATTAGGAATATGAGACTAGGAAAATTTCTATCTAGCAGACTCCTGATTTATTCATACTTCTGACTTCTGACTTCTGAATTCGTACAAAAAAACTTTTACCTTTTTATTTTTTACTTTTAATTTTATTGGCGTTGCAAACGTTTTAATGCTTGATACATATCTGGTAGACGACTAGTAATAGCACTTACCTTGAGATAAATTTTGTGAGGAATGGCTGGAGTACCAGAAACAATTTCTTTGGGAGAAACATCGCTGTGAATACCACTTTGGGCAGAAGCGATCGCCCCATCACCAATTTTGACTTGGTTCGCAACTCCAACTTGACCCGCCAGAATCACGCGATTACCGACTTTGACACCGCCAGCCATCCCAGCTTGACCTGCGATTGCACAACCTGAACCAATTTGGCAACCATGACCAATTTGGACTAAGTTGTCAATTTTGGTATCGCGACCAATCCGTGTTTCGCCTACTGCTGGACGGTCAACAGCACTATTACAGCCAATTTCTACGCCATCTTCTAAAACTGTGTAGCCTGATTGTTCCATTTTGAACCAACCAGTCCTGGTAGGTACAAAGCCAAAACCTTCTGCACCAATAACAGCGCCACTATGAATGACGCAACCTACACCAATTTGAGTGCGTTCGTGAATTGTGCAGTTAGCGTGTAAGGTAGTGCGATCGCCAATTTTGGCATCGGGATAAATCACTACGTTGGGATGAATTACTACATTATTGCCAATTTCGGCTCTTTCTTGTACCACTGCATGAGGGCCAATATAAACATCACTACCAATTTTGGCTGTGGGATGAATCACCGCAGTCGGGTGAATTTCTGGGTTGGGGCGATATGGTTGATAAAAAAGCGTCAGAACTTTGGCAAACAACAGTCTTGGGTCGCGTGTGCTTACCCAAACAATACCCCGTTCTTGTGCTTGAGTCTGTAAAGTTTTATCTTCGGGCAAAATTAAAGCACTGGCGTTTGTCTGACTAATTAAAGATGCAAACTTTCCACCTTCTACATAACTGATAGTCCCAGTTGTGGCTTCATCAATCGCAGCTACCCCTGTGATCTCTATGTCATGGTCTGGGTGGGTTGTTAGGCTGTTATCAGTGGTGATGTCCCCAGATTGGTGGATGATTTCGCTGAATTTCATGTTTGGGTTGATTTAAAATTCGTCAAAGGCAAGATTATTGTCTCTCGTTTTTACCTTTGGCATTCTTTAAGGATAGAAGTGTTTCCCCGACTGGATGAAGAAACGGTGAAACACTACTCTCATATATTTCTATTTAATCGTCAGAAATAAAGTAGCGGGTTTAAATTCCTCACTTATTGATTCTGAATTTTACATTCTTCTTCAATGGCATTCTTCTGGTGATGGAGTTTTGCTGTGGAGATTCTGTCGCAGTAGAATTTTCAGTTGTTGATTATCTTCAGCAGAGATGGTCTCACCATAATGATGTAGTTGGAATAGTTGGCAATAACGATTTTGTTTGGCACAAATTAAACAACCGTAAGCATGATTGCCATTTGTACCGCACAGGCGATGTCCCATCACTGGGCCAAGGGAAATATTTTGTTCACTCGCCACTGTACTGAGAATAGAACGCAGTCGAGACTCAAACTCTGATGACAAAAGTTGCTTGCGTCCTGGTTGTTTACGATCCCATTGCGGCACAATTAATCCCTGTTTTAATAAACTCTCTTCAATTTCTGGCGACATAACAATCCCAGACAAAATTACATGATGGGAAACGTAGGGCAGAAGTGTGCGTGTTAATTCCCACATTAAAGCTTCGTCAAACCATTGTTCAACTAAGGGGCGGAGATACCAACAACAGGGAATACCAAGGTTAACTAAATCTTGTAGCAGCTTGACTCGTCCTTGAATGGAGGCTTGTTCATAGCCTGGTTTCAAGGGTGGTAAACTGACAAAAACTGTGACTCGCAGTGAGTTTGGTTGCGCTAAGGTAGCTTGAAGACGTTCGAGAAATGCTTTACCTGGATGGACTTTGGTTGTGATGTAGACCATGTTGGCTGCTTGACGGTCAATCAGTGCATTGAGGATTGATAGTACCCGTTCCCGATGCGCCCCAATGAAGGGGTCGGAGTAGTCGCATAGGGAAATCGGAAAGCCTTTTTGTCCTTCTGGGGTAGCAAAAATCCGGTCTAATAAACGCTCAAGCAAGTCAGAAGGCGTGAAATTATTCTCAAAGTTTTCTGGATGATGATGCCAATTACGGTCTTGGTGGCAGACACAATAAGCACATTCGACCGGACAACGATTCTGCGCATCTGGAAGAAATGGATTGAGACTGAAGTATTTGACTGCACGTTCTTGATCGGGAATTCCTAATACAGGAAAGTTATGCAGCATATACTGACTGCCCTGCAATGTAATTTCAGACAGAGTAGATTGATAGTTTGACATACACCCTTTAAAAAATAATACAGATGCGAAAAATCGCCTACTATAGGGTGACTGTTATAAATATCGAGTGGCAATGAGAGAAATGCTTGAAAATAAGTATTAACTGTTACTTTAAATATGCTTTATACTGAAGTAATATTGCTATCTCTTCACAGTAGAAAAAAAAATAAAGTATTCAGAATTTCCGCTTTCTGAATACTTTATTTTTTATTAATTTTCTGCCATTGCTAAACCGGCTAAATAAGCTGTTGTCCAAGCACTTTGGAAGTTAAAACCACCTGTAACACCATCAATATCTAAAATTTCGCCGGCAAAGTAAAGACCAGGAATTAATTTACTTTCCATAGTCTTAAAGTTGACTTCTTTGAGGCTGACACCGCCACAAGTGACAAATTCGTCTTTGAAAGCTCCTTTACCATTAACTAAGTATTTTCCCTGAGAAATTTCTTGAACTAGTTGATTGAGGATTTTGTTAGATATTTCTGCCCAACGAACTTCTGTATTAATACTGACACGGCTGATAAAGTATTGCCAAAGGCGGTGAGGTAAATCAACGCCACGATGTAAAGCGATCGCTTTTTTGCCCCATTCATTTTTGACTGCTAAAATCTTTTCCCGGATTTGGTCTTGATCCAAATCTGGTAGCCAGTTAATTAATAAAGTGGCTTGATAGCGGTTGTCATGAAGTATCCTGGCCCCCCAAGCCGAAAGTTTCAACACAGCGGGGCCGCTGACACCCCAATGAGTAATTAACAAAGGCCCAGTTTGTTCCAACACAGGTTTTTCTGGAACCAACAGCCGCAAGCGCACTGGGTTGACGCTAACGCCGCTTAACGCCCGCAAATTAGAATCAGCAATGTTAAAGGTAAATAATGATGGGACTGGCGGTTCAATTTGATGACCGAATTCTTGGGCGATTTTATAGCCTATGGGGTTACTACCTGTGGCTAATAGTAGGCGATCGCACTTTAGAGTTTCTCCAGACTTTAAATGAATTTCAAATTGAGTGCTGAGTGCTGAGTGCTGAGTGTTAAGGGGTAGTGTTTTAACTGAGATAACTGGTGTTCCAGTCCGCAGTTCTACGTCATTGTCTTCGGCTGCATTCATCAGACAGTTCACGATGGTTTCGGAATTATCTGTTACCGGAAACATCCGGCCATCAGCTTCTTTTTTCAGTGGCACTCCGTGATTGGCAAACCAAGATACTGTATCTTTAGCTTGGAAGCGACTAAAAGCACCTCGCAAAGCCTTGCCACCTCTGGGATAATTCGGCACTAAGCCAGCAGGTTCAAAACAAGCATGAGTTACATTGCAACGTCCACCACCAGAAATCCTGACTTTTGCTAGTGGTTGACGACTGGCTTCGAGTAATATGACATGAGCATGGGGGTTGGCATTAGCACAAGCGATCGCACCAAAAAATCCCGCAGCCCCACCCCCAATAACGACAATTGTTAACGGTTGCAATTTTAAAAAGTCTCTTTTGTCAATAGTCAATGGTCATTTGTCCAAAGGTAGGAGGCTAAAGGATAAAATTTCTTTCAGACTTCAGACTTCAGACTTCATACTTTATTAAACTTCCACTGGTTCAAATTGATCTTTGGTTGCGCCGCAAACTGGACACACCCAATCTTCTGGGATATCTTCAAATGGTGTTCCTGGGGTAATTCCACCATCAGGATCACCTACTTCTGGATCATACACGTAGCCACAAACAGTGCATTCGTAAGTTTCCATTGTTTTATCCCCTGATCAGTTATTTGGATGGTTTCTCGATAGCGTTTTGAATGGCAAGTTATAATCAGCACACTTTTACGTTCAAAGAGAAACCAATATCTCTGGGTTTTCTGCTAAAAATTACTAAGGTTTAAAAAAATACCTAAAGTTAGATTTCTGGCAAAGGAATAATCTTAATTAAGTGAGATTACACAATTGGTAAAGTAGGATTATGCTCAGTATAGATCAGAAACGCCACCATGTTCTCTGAGCAAAACTAATAACTCCCAGAGCGATCGCACCTAAAAAAAATAGCCAAATAATGCCTCCTGGCAGAAAGGTGAGAATACCAAAACCTCTGAGAATCCAAATGGCGATACCAATGCCGAGTAGAATACCAAAAGCTTGGGTTAGCCTACGATTTAAAGAAGATTGACTCATTTAATTTGCCTTTGATTCAAAATTTATTACACTTCTATATTAGAAGTAGGGCTATTTTTAGAACGGCTTAAATGTAGATTTTATTAAATGTAATCATAAATACGAATTTAGCAGTGATTTCACAGAAAAATGAACTGAAATGATATCAGTTCCGGAAAATTGAGTTAGAAAAGTGGAACTAAAATTTGAGTGAGCTGATCTAAAGCTTATTCGACGGTTGATGAGTGTCAACTCTGGAAGTGTGGCAAAGTGAGGAGTGAGTGTATTAATATGGCTGCGTCTCATATTTCAGACCCAATTATTGCAGGTTTAGATATGGCTTGGAGCGATGACAAGCGAAGATTGCTGATACAGGGCGAAATTTTGGTAGAAGCGCGATCGCACACGGCGTGGGGTGGTGCAGTTACTGCATGGATGTATGTGCCAATGGTGCGATCGCAGGTATGGCAGCAACTCACAGATTACCCTCGGTGGGTGCAATATTTTCCTGACATCACCAGAAGCGAAGTTTTGCACAGAGGTGAAGTTAAGCGCTTATACCAAGCTGCACAAAAAGCCTTTTTATTTTTCACAGCCCAAGTTGAAATTTACCTCAACGTTGTGGAAGTGATTGGACAACAAATCCACTTCCGCATGGAAAGAGGTACTTTTGATGATTTTACTGCCTGCGTAGATTTGAAAGATTTTGGTAACGGTACTTTGCTGGCTTATAACGTGCAAGCTACACCCAATATTCCCATCCCTTCAATTTTTATTCAACAAGCAATGAATTTTGAGCTACCTGCGAATATGCGTAGAATGCGACAGGTATTGTGTAAGCAGTAATAATTTATTTCACACAAAGGCGCAAAGGTACTAAGAAAAACTTTGCGCTTTTGCGCGAAACTATTCCTAAATAATCCCAAACACAGATCCAACAGTTGATTTAATTGAATCTCTGGCATCCTTCAATGTCTGAGTAATCGGATGCTTGGACTGTAAAAAGACACGCGCACAATTACGTCCTGGCATCCCGGAAATCGAACCACCTGGATGAGTCCCCGCACCAGTTAAAAAGAGATTATCAATGGGGGTTTTGTAGTTAGCGATTTCTGGCAAGGGACGGAAAAATACCATCTGATCTAGCGTCATATCAACGTGGTAGTAATTTCCTTTATACGCGCCTAATCTTTCTCCCAATTCTGCGGGACTTTCCACACGTCGGGCAATGGTAGCTGTTTTAACATTAGGTGCATAAGTAGCTAACTTATCAACTACCTTGTCAGCAACTTGATTTTTCAATTCATCAGTCCAACCAGTACCTTTTAAGCCTGTACCTTCAGCACCTGCAATTTGATAAGGTGCAAAAAACTCAATCCAGACAGTATGTTTGCCTGGGGGTGCTAATGTGGGGTCAAGGTAACTTGGCATGACCACATACATAGATGGATCAGAATCAGGGATTTCTCCCAAGGTACACTTACTATGAGCTTGTTCTACATGAGCAACGGAATCTGCAATTAAGATAGAACCAACAAGATACTCATCTTTGTGCGCGTGGAAAGGAAAGCGCAGTGGTTCATCTAAAGCTAAATCTATTTTGAGGATGGTTTCGTTGTTGTTAACAATGCGACGTTCTAATCTTTCCCACAAATCAGGATCAGCTGAGTCAATATCGCTTTTATCGGTCATTTGCAAGAACAACCGCTTGGCATCAATATTAGAAATTACACCATATTTCGCCCGATATTCTGTGCCACCAGCAACGCGGACACCAACAGCTTTACCATCATCAATCAACACTTTTTCGACGTGCTGATCTGTGAGAATTACACCACCTTTACTAGTAACTAAATTCACCAAAGCTTTGACTAATGCACCAGTCCCACCGCGCGGTCTCGCCATACCAGGATTATGACGCATTGCCATCATAATTGCACCGATCGCAATGGTTTTTTGTGATGGTGGCGCACCTAATTCTGATGCTAATCTTGCTAATGGCGCTTTTAAAAATTCGGAATCAAACCACTCATTGAGTAAATCTTCAGCACTGGTCATCATGTTGCGAATAAAATCCAGTGTTTTATTTGGTGAACCAATCACTGAAAATAAATCTCTGAGTTTGGTAATGTCGTAGTTACCAGCAATATCTATAATTGATTTTGGCGGTGCATTAAACATCGGAATCATTGCTCCGATCGCCCGTTGCCAGTAATCAGTAAATTCGGCATATTTCTTAGCATCTCGTTCGCTATAACGAGCAATTTCTGCACAAGTTTTCTCTAAAGATTTATGTGCTAAGAAATACTTGCCATCGGGATGAGGACAAAACACTACTGGGTCACATTCCAGATATTCTAAACCGTATTTCTTCAGTTCTAATTCTTCAACTACTGGCCCCAAGTGAATAAATTCGTGGTCAATAGCACACAAATTAAATTTAAATCCAGGGGCTTCTTTGGGTAAACATTCTTCAGTTGTTGCTGCACCACCAGGTACAGAACGTTTTTCTAACAGCAGAACGCTATAACCAGCTTTGAGCAAATATGCTGCACAAACTAGGCCGTTATGTCCTGCACCGATAATTACAACATCATACTCTTGCATATTGCTAGTTTAGAATAGAGTGGCTTGCTAATATTACAAAGGGTTAACAGAAATTACAACATTGATTGTGTTTAATCGTCTTCAACCAATATTGTGTTGGATTTTCTAATTAGAAATTTCCGATAGAGAAGCAGGTATTTGTTGCATTTTTGTTTCTATCAAAAGTATCAAATTATGCATTTTTAACTCCATATCGATAATTTTAAATTTAGTTCCTTCCCAAAGAAAATATGGTAAATTAACTAGTTCTTTAACTTTTTGCATCAAGGCTAAAACTAGTTCTAAAGTTACGCCCTCTCCTTGATAGCAATCGAAACTTTCTAGGATGATCGGGGATGAACGAGTTCGTGGGCGAAATCTGGCTGTAAAACCAAGTAGATGAGTAATACCCTTTGCTTTTATTTGTGTCAATCCCTGGAATTGAATTTTGTTATTTCCAGGTAAAGTTAATTGCATATTTTGCATTTCAAAGCTAATAATTTCGCCTTCTACATTCAAGCCGTAATTTTTTGCATAATTCCTTACAAATTCTGAGTTTAATGCTTGATTAATATCTGATTCTGTCATGACAATGCGGGCGATCGCATTTACTGGCTCATTCAGTTCAATCTGTCCAAAAATCGCACTTAAAGGATTTACCGTAATACTATCTGTTTGCAGTTTGATCTCTTGAACACGGATGTTTTCTTTAATAACTAATCCTTGTCCCTTCAGTGAAACTTTATCCGCTTGTCCTTGCACTATCTTGAACAAATCAGTCTGCACATCGACATCAATTTGTTCAGCTTCATCCAGTTGGTTGGATAGCCTGCGTTCGGCTTCCTGTGAGATTAACTGTTCTTCCAACCTGCGTTCTTCTGGCATGAATTTCTTATCTCATAGCGTTCCATAATGGTTACTTTAAACTTTACATAGCCAAAAATGGATCTATAGGATGGTATATACAGGTGGGATGAGAGGGAACAGGTAACAGGTGACAGTAATAGGGAAATTCCAATACTGAATGAAAGGTATTTGGATAATGAGATGAAATTAAAAAAGCAAATATTAACTTCACGAAAGCATAAAATATACGGGTTCAATTTGATTTTTGAATCAGTAAGGGTGAGTTGAAGAATATCATTAATTGCTAAAGATGTTTTTTGTGAACCTTCCTCTCATCTTGCTTTACTGTTTCCTGTTCCCTGTTCCCTATCACCTATAAATCATTTAAACTACTTATCCTGTGGTTGCAAAAATGCAATAAACTGTGACAACCCTAAAGATGTAAAATTTCTGTTAAATTCAACGGGCATCTACAGTTTCACTTCATCCTTATAAGGTATTCAGCATGACAGCAATTACACCAAAGGCATCTTCCGCGCTTCCTGATTTTTGCGAAGGAATTCAATATTTTGGCGAAGCGTTACCAGATTTTGCCACTTATGGTGCTACACCTGCGATAGATTCAGATAAAGTAGCGATCGCATCTCCTACAGATAGCGCAGCCGTATATCAAACTTTACTTGCTGCTGATGCCTTGCGTTACCTGACATTGCAAATCACTGGTAGTAAAGCATCAGGACATCCAGGCGGGTTTGCCAGCCAAGCGGAAGCATACGCAGCGTTAGTCATGCTGGGCTACAAAAATATTATTACGGAAGTCGGACACCACGCCCCTGGATTTTATAGTGCCATGTTTTTGGATCGTTCCTTAGAAGACATGGGCATTTTTACAGTACAACAATTGCGCGATCGCTTCCGCGAAAAGCACGGACTTTTAGGACATCTCTCCGGCTACATTCCTGGCATTCTCGCACCCGCCGGGCCTTTGGGACAAGGGCAACACTTTGCAATGGCGGCTGCACTCCTCCACCGTGACAAACTTTTCCCCTTCACCCTTGGTGATGGTGGACTGGGTGAACCATACATCATGAGTTCAATGGCACACTTTAACACCGCCTATCCCAGCGTCACCAACTTCTTACCTGTGCTGGTATGGAATGGGTACAGCCAAGAACATCACAGTATGGTTTCCCTCAAAACCAACGAAGAGATGAAAGCATACTGGCAAGGTAACGGTTTTGAGGAAGTCATTCTCGTAGATGCCAAAGAATTTGACGACCAAAATCAACCAGGAGACTATGTTGATAGTACCGCCTTTTCCTTTGAGAAACGCCTCGCCTTTACCCAAGCTGTATTAGTAGCTGTCGATAAAGCAGCACGTTCCGCACTTAGCGGTAAACTCACCGTATTTATTATCAAACAACTCAAAGGCGCAGGCGTTCACGCCAGAGGTGCAAAATCTCACAACTTATATCCTAAAGACACCCTAGATGCACCTCACATTGTCAGTGCATTGCAAGCACGCGCCTTATCACCAGAGGCTTGGCAAATAGTCAGAACCAACGCCGAACGTGCTGGTGGCGGCCCCGCAGCTAAAACTGTCGTGACAGAATTTGAATTAGAATTACCAGACTTAGGCGAATTGCCATTAGAAGAATATGCAGTTAGTGGTGAACCCAAAGTTTCCACAACTGCAATGGGAAGATTAGTTGGTATCGTCGGACAAAAAGATAAAAATTTCCTCGTCACCAACGCTGACGGTAACGAAGCATCAGGAATTGGCAACATCAACCAAGCCTTAAAAATTATTCACCCCACAACCGACGACTTATATAATCAAGCACCAAACGGTCAAGTTTATGAACCATTAAGTGAAGATGCTTGTGCAGGTTTAGCCGTTGGTTTATCACTCATGGGTGCGAGAAGTTTGTGGTGTTCTTATGAATCTTTTGCCATCAACGGGTTACCAATTTGGCAAACAGTCACCCAAGCAATGGCAGAATTACGCCGTCAAACTCCCTCAACAATTACATTATTTACTGCTGGCGCATTAGAACAAGGTCGTAACGGTTGGACACACCAACGTCCAGAAATTGAAGCCTACTTTGCATCAATGATGCGGAATGGAAATGTCTTCCCATTATTCCCACCCGATGCTAATAGTATTCAAGCGTGTTATGACTGGGCATTGAAAACAAGAAATAAGGGAATTGTCATTACTGCGAGTAAGTCACCTTTGCAAATTCGCACCACATTAAAACAAACTCAGCAAGGCTTAGAAGATGGTGCAATATTATTGCATGAAATTGCTGGTGATAAGCAAGTTGTCTTTGCTGTTGTTGGCGATATGACATTAATTCCTGTATTTGAAGCAGCAGCTTTCTTAGAAAATGAGGGTATCGGGGTGAAGATAGTTTCTATTATTAATCCCCGTCGTTTATATCGTCCTAATGATGTTGCTTGGGATACTTGTTCAGAAGCCGATGGTGGTTTTATTGATGATGCAAAATTTGCTGAATTATTTGGTGGTGATGTACTAATTGGTGTAACTGGTGGTGCTGCGGCAATGCTAGAACCAATTATGTTAAGAAGTAACAGCAAGCGCGATACTTTTGCCTGGAAACGTGGGGAAACTACAGCCAGTGCTGGTGAGTTGATGGCGTTTAATGGTTTGACTGCTGAGGCGTTGACTAAGCGGGCTATTGAGTTAGTGCATTAAATGTAATACCCCATCTAGGTTGACACTTGGATGGGGATTATAATTAACTAATAAATATTTATTGCATCATTTTGAAATCTTCAATATATTTATGGAAGGAAAATTTAAATTAGAGTTGCCTACAAGGACAGGTGGAAAAGAAGAGTTATCAACTAATAGTAGTTTGTTATTTATAGGTGCTAATGGCTCAGGAAAAACTCGATTAGGCGTTTGGATTGACTCAGAAAATCCAGAAAAGGTACATCGTATTTCAGCACAAAAATCATTATCAATGCCACACACAACAACACCTCTATCTATCAACCAAGCAAAGCTTACTTTGCTGTATGGATATGCAGATGTTAATGATGATAATTTTAGTGAAAGTTACAAATATTATAAACTGAATCAGCGATGGAATGACAAGCCAGCTATTTCGTTACTGAACGATTTTGACAAATTGATGAGTTATCTGTTTTCTGAACAAACGGAGAAGAATGCAGAATACCGGAACGCAGCACAAGCAAGTGAAGAACGTATAGAACCTCCTACGACTAAACTCGATAAAGTCAAAGAGGTTTGGGAGAAAATTCTTCCCCATCGACAATTAATTATTAGTGGTTTAGGAATAAAAACTAAAGTTCGAGACTCCTTAGACAACAGTTATAACTCTTCTGAAATGAGTGATGGAGAAAGGGTTATATTCTACCTGATTGGCCAATGTCTAGCAGCACCTGAAAATGGGATAATTGTTATTGACGAGCCGGAGATTCATTTACACAAATCTATTCAAGCTCCTTTGTGGGCTGAAATTGAAAAATTACGCCCAGACTGTCTTTTTGTATATCTTACTCATGACGTAGATTTTGCCACAGCACAAGAAAGTGCGGAAAAAATATGGCTGAAGTCCTATGATGGTAATAATTGGGATTGGCAACGGATTGAAAAGGTAGATGGTTTACCAGAAGAGTTGCTTATCCAAATCCTTGGTAGTAGAAAGAATGTCGTTTTCGTTGAAGGCGAAAATGGTAAGTTTGATGCAACCTTTTACAGATCACTACTTAGTAATTTTCTTGTGATTCCACTGGGTAGTTGTACACAAGTTATCCAATCTGTTAAAGCTCTTAGAGCTAGTAATCAACTCCATCATTTGGAGATTTATGGAATTATTGATAGAGACCGAAGAGTTGAAAATGAAATTAGACAACTTTTGAACGATGGCATTTACGTTCTAGAAGTCGCTGAAGTAGAAAACTTGTTTTTGACTCCTGAAATTTTAGACCTTGTTAGCCAAAGACTTGCAAGAAATCCCGACGATGATTTTAAAAAAGTTTCTGATTTGGTTTTCAAACAACTTAAATCAGAAATAGAAACGCAAATATCACTAATAACTGTTAGTGAAATCAAATTTAGATTAAATCTATTTGGCGACAAATCTAAACTTCAAGAAGTTGACGACAAATCTAAAGAGGAGATAAAACTTCAAAAAGCTTTGGATAATCTTGTTCAAGATATTAATATATCTGACATTTATAACTCTAGCAAGATCATTTTTGAAAAAATAATCGAAACGAAAAATTACAAAGATTTACTAAAGTATTTCAATCGTAAAACATTGGCTAAACAGGTGAGCGAGTGTTTCGAGTTCAAAAATGGTAAAAGCGATGAACCTGGTCAACTTATTGAATTTGTTGTTAGACTGGCCAAAAGTAGTGACCAAGATGAAATTAAAAATCGGCTGAAAAGATACTTTGGTGAGTTTTCTCAGCACATGTACTAAAGCTGAAAAATTGGGTTTCATAGTAACATTTATAAAATTTATATTGCACTTCTTAGTTACTACAATTTTGTAGTATTCATTCAGTAAACTAATCATCTAAGTATAAATTTTCTATGATCTCAAGCATTTTTTTCTCACCTATACCTTTCTGTATTTTTTTTCCATGAGGAATTTTAACTCTCTCTATCACATCTTGTAATGATTGAAACTGCTTTTTTTCGCGTTCATCTATTACTACTGCTGCGATCCGATTAGCTCTTTTTGGTTGCAATCCAGTATTCCGTAGTTTAGCAGCAATTTTCTCTACACTTAATTTTTTAAAAAACTCTAAAGGTTCAACCCTATCATTTAGCTTCTTTCTAAGCTCTTTGTTTTCATTTTCTAACTTTACTTTGGTTGTTGACTCCTCTAGTAATTGTTTAGCAAGCTTATCTAAGCGAGATTCTAAATTGTTTAAAAATTTCTCTAAATCTTCTGAAGTTAAATTTATCTTTTCTGAAGCCTCATCTTTTTGCTTTCTAAATAATTCAACTTGCTTAGTTAAATTTTCCTCATTTTCAGGCTCAATAATAAATACGCCAATCATCTCACCTTTACGTGGATCTATTTCTCTAGCTCTAGCCGCAGCATAATACTCAAAATCTCCATCTACAACCTCATAAGATTGCAAACCATTTCTACGAACTACAATAGGGTTAATGACTCCTTCAGAATCTAAAATCAATTGAGCAGCGTTTTCTAAATCATCCTCTGCAAAAAGAGAGCGAGGAGTATTAGAGGTAATTTTTTTGATAGCAACAAGTGATGTGGATAATTTCATTAAGCCATCCCGATTTTTTGTAATACTTCTATAGCTAGTAGCTGAAATTCCTGTGCTGATGTTGAATCAGGTTTAAAATCTAGTACTGAGATAGGATCAGCTATTTCCATATCTCCAATAATTTGAATTTTCTCGGCACACTTAGCCAAATCATCTCTTTCGTAAATCACAGTATCCATTACATCAACACCATATCGGCTAGAAATTTTTTCTATACGATTCTTTAATGTTGATTGCACAAACTTAGCGTTTGTCGAGATTTTACAAGGCAAAACTCCTATAACTTCAATTGTTGATTTTCTGATCTGTTTTCTAAACGCATTAATAGTTTTGACAAATTCTTTAACATTAGTTAGTCCTTGATTGGCAAATGGTTTTAAATCAGATGGAATAATAAGATAATCTGCGGCTATCAAGGCAATTTTGGCATACAAATTTAAAGAAGGCGGAGTGTCAATGAGTACAATATCATATTCATCTTTTACTTCTTCTAGTTTCTCAATTAGTATAAGTCGGCTGTAATCAAGTGCATTTAGTTCTGTTTCTTGCCTAATCAAGTCTATGTGTGCAGGAACAACATGAATTTCTGGATTACTAAAATTGGATTTTCTAGCAACTTCTGAAATGGGATAAAAATCTTCTGATGATAAGACATGAAAAATATTAGAGTCTTTAATATCATCAAACTCTTCGTCATCAAATTTAACTAAACCAGTAGCAAAGGTAGTATTCGCCTGACTATCTAAGTCAATTACTAAAACTTTTTTACCTTTCTTTCTAATAGCAGCGGCTAGATTCACTACAGTAGTAGTTTTTCCTACTCCGCCTTTATTATGGTAGACAGCAATAATTTTCATTGAATTTTGCTCCTTGATTTCAAGTTGATGAATATCTGGAATTACTGGAGTTTCTATTTTCTCCAGAGGTTCCTTATGCTTAAAACTATCTCTACCAATCAAAGCTTTAATTTCTTCTATTTTTATCTCTACTTCCTTCCCGGAACAAGAAAAAACTAACTTAATATCATCGCCTAATTTTTCATAAATTCTAATTTCTTTACCGTTGGTTAATAATCCATGTCTCACATTTAAGCTGGTTAAATAATGCCTAAGTCTCAGAAAGTGATTATTTAAGTTTTGTTTAGGATGCTTTGCTTCCATCACCACACTCAATGGCGAGTTAGCATCTATAACAAAGGGTAAGACTTGTGCTGCAAATGCTAGAAAATCTAAGCGGATGCTACCAACGGCGACTTCTTGATGCCAGGTATCGGGAGTATATCCTAGCTGTGGTAGCAAATATTGGACTATGAGTTTGCTTTCAACTTCGCTTTCGTTACGGCACAACTCAGGATTGAAAGCCAAGTTCTTTACCTCTATATAGTTTCGTTTATTGAATCATGCTTATACGTGTTTGATTCTGACACAAGATTACTTATAAAGGTAGTGTATAAATATTTTTTAAGTATTTGTAATCAAAAGAAATATGATTTAACTCTCGATATACCTAATTCATGGTGGCTTCTATAATTTTTCTAGCAAAACATACTGCGCTGCTAGAATCTGACAGTTTTTATTTTTGACTTCCCACAAATGTTAAATTTAACGGAAGTTTCAAGTGTTCAGGATGGGTGTACGCTACCTAGATGGGAATGCGTCATCAGAGGAATTAACCAATGGGATATGTAATTGCTACTGCCAATATGAAAGGCGGCGTTGGTAAAACAACAATTACCGTCAATTTAGCTACGTGTTTGGCGAAAAATCATGGTAAGCGGGTGCTTGTCTTAGATTTAGATACTCAAATCAGTGCCACACTCAGTCTGATGTCGCCTTTGGAATTTGCTAAGCGTCGCAAAAACAGAAAAACGTTTAGATATTTAATAGATGAAGTCATCAATCCAGAGTCCAACCCAACACAGACGATTAAAGATATTATTCAAGAACAAGTCTGCGGACTTCCAGGACTAAGTTTGTTACCAGGAGATATCGATTTATATGATGAGTTTGTTGTGTCAGAAATGCTGCATAAACAAACCATTGCTTTTGGTGAACAAAATTTTGAAGTAATTTGGAATCGCTTTGAGAGGGTGTTAATAAATAACATCCTCAAACCAGTGCGGGATGAATATGATTTTATTTTGTTAGATTGTGCGCCTGGTTATAATTTATTGACTCGTAGTGCTTTAGCGGCTAGTGATTTTTATATTCTGCCAGCCAAGCCAGAACCATTATCTGTAGTGGGTATTCAATTGTTAGAAAGACGCATTGCTCAATTAAAAGACAGTCACGAACATGAAGCGAAAATAGATATTAAAATGTTAGGAATTGTTTTTAGTATGTCTACTGCTAATTTGTTAAGTGGTAGATATTACAAACAAGTGATGCACCGCGTTGTAGAAGATTTTGGTGTAGAAAAAATTTGTAAGGCACAAATACCAGTTGATATCAATGTGGCGAAAGCTGTTGATAGTTTTATGCCTGCTGTTTTAAATGCACCGCAGTCGGCTGGTTCTAAGGCTTTTGTGCAGTTAACTCAAGAGTTGTTGCAGAAGTTGTAATCGTCATTTGTAGAGACGTTATATATAACGTCTCTACAGATTTACATGATTAGAAAGTTCTAGCTAAGGCAGAAACGCAACGTTCGCATAATAGGGGATGCTCTACTGATTCTTCCATATAGGTTAAGTAGTTCTAGTAACGTCAATCAAAGCTAACAGTTGAACTATTATGCAATAAAAAGCTATTTATTTGCCGACGTTAAAATAATGGATAGAGGCTTCCTCAAGTTTCTTTATAATATTATCCGCTTACCAAATTTGACTTAAATCTAAAATAAATCCTGGTAATATATCTTCACCGCTTAATGTCGAAGGATTATCTAATTCTTCTACAGTTTGTTCAGGATGATAAATAAATACTTTGTGTTGTTTTCTATCTATTAACCAACCTAATTCTGTACCATTAGCTATATATTCTGCCATTTTTTCTTGTAATGTTTTCAAATTATCTGTCTCTGAACGCAATTCCACTACAAATTCAGGACAAATAGGCGCAAACTTTTTTCTTTGTTCTAAAGGTATTGCTTCCCATCTTGCTTTTTTTATCCAGGCTGCATCAGGAGAACGCACTGCACCGTTAGGTAAGGTAAAACCAGCACTAGAACCAAAACCTACACCTGTACCATCTTGCTTTGTCCATATCCATAATTGACCAGTTAAATTAAAATTGCGTTCATCTGTTTCTGAACCTGTAGAGGGCATAATCAATAATTCTCCAAGGTGATTACGTTCAATGCGAAAATCACGGTTTACCTGACAGAAATCAAAAAATTGCTCGTCACTCACAATTATGTTTGGTTGCATTTTCAGCACCATTCCTAAGAAGTCTGTGGTTACAGGTGATTGGGTATTCATCATCTTGGAAAATATCAATTTATACATAAACGTAGAGACGTTTCATCAAACGCCCCTACATTCATGTTAAACCTGTTTTAAAACTCCCCAGCTAAGGCAGAAACGCACCTTTCGCACAATAAGGGATGTTCAGCTGATTCTCCCACATGGGTTGAGTAGTTCCAGCAGCGATCGCATTTTTCCCCATCTGCATTTACAACATTAATGGTTGTAAACTTCTCAGTACCTAGCAATTTAGATGCTTCTATCTGTTCTTCTGCCTGTTTAAGAGGAGAATCTGCTAGTTCAACTTGAGATACTAAAAACAGATAACGTAACTCATCTACGCCGTTACCTTGCTCAATTGAGTGAGGGTTAAGCGATTCTAGGTGTTTACGCAGTTCCAAATCAGAGACATATAACAAAACCTTAGCTTCCAGGGAAGAACCGATTAATTTTTCTACCCTCGCTCGCTCCAATTCCTGATTGACGCTAGTACGGATTTGCCGGAGTTGTTGCCAAAACTCTGCTAATTCGGGATTATGCCATTTATCCTCTACCTGTACCCAACCAGATTCAAACACTGATTTGTAGGGTGTTTTATAGGGGAGATATTGCCAGATATCTTCAGCAGTATGGCAGAGAACAGGTGCGATCGCTCGTGCTAAATTTTGTAGCGCGATGTGTATCACTGTCTGACAACTGCGGCGACGGAAAGCATTGGTTGCACTGATATAGAGTCTATCTTTGGCGATATCTAAATAAAAGTTAGATAAATCCACCACGCAGAAATTCTGCACTGTTTGGAAGAAACGGAAGAATTGGAAACTTTCAAACGCTTCCGTAACTTCTTGAAACACCTCACGAATGCGGTGCAGCATATACATATCTAAGTCTGGCAGTTCCTCGAAAGGTACTGCATCTTTGTCGGGGTCGAAATCATGCAAGCTTCCCAGCAAGAACCGCGCTGTATTACGAATCTTACCGCGCACATCGTTCAGTTGCTTGATGATATTTTTACCGATGCGGACATCACCGGAGTAGTCTACCGACGATACCCACAATCTCAGTACATCTGCACCATAAGCTGGGTCTGATTTTTGATTTTTCCCGCCTTCAATGATTGCATTGGGGTCAACTACATTCCCCTCAGACTTGCTCATCTTCCGCCCCTGCTCATCCAAAGCAAAGCCGTGAGTTAACACAGTTTTATAAGGCGCAATGTCATTTACCGCTACACTGGTAAGCAGACTCGACTGGAACCAACCGCGATGTTGATCGGAACCTTCTAAATATATATCGGCGGGGTAGCGTAACTCTGGACGTTGCTTAAGTACAGCCGCCCAAGATGAACCAGAATCAAACCATACGTCCATTGTGTCTGTACCTCTGCGGTAAGACTTGCCATTGTTGCGATAGGACTCTGGTAATAATTCCTCTACCGACAATTCCCACCAAGCATCCGAACCCTTCTCAGCAATGATTCCTTGAACGTGGGCGATAGTTTCCTCATTTAGCAGTGGTTCGCCTGTGGCTTCATCGTAGAACACCGGGATGGGAACACCCCAAGTCCGTTGACGAGAAATACACCAATCAGAACGTTCCGCCACCATTGGCGTGATGCGATTTTCACCTTGGGCTGGAATCCATTTTACCGATGCGATCGCCTTTAATGCTTCATCCCTAAATCCTTGCACCGAAGCAAACCACTGTTCCGTCGCCCGGAAAATCGTTGGTTTCTTCGTCCGCCAGTCGTAAGGATATTTATGTTGGTATGGTTCCTCCTTCAACAGCGAACCCGCCGCCGCCAGCGCATCAATTACCGCCTGATTTCCATCACCCAACACATTCAACCCAGCAAACTGTCCCGCTTCCTCGGTAAAGTTGCCGTTATCATCCACTGGCGCAAGGATGGGCAAACCGTAACGCTGACCCACAATGTAGTCTTCTTGACCATGACCTGGGGCAGTATGTACCAAGCCAGTACCCGACTCAGTAGTGATGTAATCACCACCAATTACAACCGGACTTTCGCGATCATATAAAGGATGACGGTAAGTAGTATGTTCTAACTCCTTACCCTTAAAAGTAGCCTTCACCGTCAACTCAGCAGAAATAGTCGCCGCCAACCGTTCCACCAAATCAGCCGCAACGATGAGATATTTGAAATTACTTTGCGCCTCCGCGTCTTTGCGTGAGACTTCCACAACCGCATAATTCAAATCCCCATTCACCGCCACAGCCAAGTTACCAGGAATTGTCCAAGGCGTAGTAGTCCAGACAGCCACACCCAACTCTGGCAAATACTCACCCAACGCTGATTTTGCGGACTCCGACAACCCAGTCACCGGAAAAGCCGCATAGATACTGCGGGAAGTATGACCTTCTGGATATTCCAACTCCGCCTCAGCTAACGCAGTTTTAGAACTCGGACTCCAATGAACAGGCTTCAACCCGCGATAGATGTATCCTTTTAATACCATCTGCCCGAATACACCAATCTGCGCCGCTTCATATTCCGGTTTCAGCGTTAGATATGGGTTATCCCAGTCACCCCAAACACCGTAGCGTTTGAAACTTTGGCGTTGGTCATCTACTGTTGCTAAAGCGAATTCTTTAGCTTTCTGCCGCAATTGCAAAGGCGTTAAACTTTGTCGTTCTGCTGACTTGAGATTTTGCAAAACTTTCAGTTCAATTGGTAAGCCGTGGCAGTCCCAACCAGGCACATAACGAACCTTACGCCCTTGTAACAACTGGTAGCGATTAATAATATCTTTGAGAATTTTATTTAAGGCATGACCAATATGCAGAGAGCCATTTGCGTAGGGAGGCCCATCATGCAGTATAAATAATTCGCCTGGATTTTCTTGTGATAGGCGTTCAAAAATTTGATTGTCTGCCCAAAACTTTTGAATTTCAGGTTCACGCTTGATGGCGTTAGCCCGCATATCAAAATTAGTTTTAGGTAGATTTACAGTGTCTTTGTAACTTCCAGTTTCCGTCACAGCTTCATGCCTAAGAATATATGTGCAGGTTTTATCAATTATAGAAGATGGTAGGAAGCGAAAAAAATGAACTTGACAACAAGTTCTCGTTTTGAGAACATAATGTGAGTTGTACACAATAACCAAATATTTAGTTTTAATATCAAAAATAAAAAATGCACCTAATCAGCATTCGTAATTTACGTGCTGATGCTGGTAAATATCCAGATGCAGTAGAGTCAGTGAACTCTTGGTATCAAGTAGTGAAATCTGCATCATGGCAAAACTTCAACGAAGTTAGACCATTTTACCCAACAGCAGATGTAGTAGGTAATTTTACAATCTTCAACATCAAAGGTAATACTTATCGCCTAATTGTTAGCATTGATTATGAAATCCAGACTGTTTATTATAAATATTTTTTGACTCACGCTGATTACGATAAAGAAAAATGGAAAAATGACCCTTTCTTTTGATATGTTTTAGATACAATTAATCTTAGGTTGCACTATTTGGTAGTAGCTAAAAGTCATACTTACTTTTGGTGATTGGGGTAAGTTATGAGACGGGTCTTCGCCGTTAACGGAAGTAAAACTTTTATTACAGGCCGCCGCTGATCGGGCGATAAGTTATATGACCACTTCTTTTGATACAACCACTTATAGCCAACTTTTGGTAGAGCTTCAACCTAAAGTTATCACAACAGAAGAAGAATACGATCGCACTCTAGAAACTGTTGAAAAATTAATGGCGTGTAAAAATCGTACACCAGAACAAACCGCCATACTACAGCTTTTAGTTACTCTCATTGAAGAGTTTGAAAACAAAAACTATCCCATTGAACCATCATCATCTCACGCAATCCTCAAGCATTTGATGGAATCACGAGGAATTAAACAATCTGATTTAGTAGGAATTATTGGTTCTAAAGGTGTAGTTTCTGAAGTTGTGAATGGCAATAGAGCAATTAGTAAAGCTCAAGCAAAAGCACTAGGAGAATTTTTTCATGTTTCTCCAGCATTGTTTATTTAGTAGTAAATATAGTACTGCTTTTAGCTAAATTATTATGTTTATAATCTGTGTCTGTTCTCAAAATTTTGGCTGATAAGAAAAATCGTGCCTCTGTGCCATCGTCAGTGGTTTGTGTATGTAAATGCCTGATTCCTACTAAAAACAAGATGGGTAGTTATCATAGGATATAGGCTGGCGATCGCTCCTACAATTTCAAAAACCAGGCAAGATTGGCACGATTTTTTGGTGTGGTCTATGGCTTTGCTTACTGTGGTATGGCATCAGGTTCAGGATCAGCACGGTAAATGCCAGTTGTACCATTTGCCAGCTTGGCATAAAAGACAATTTGATTGTTATTATTCAGGCTCTTACCAGAGACATAAACGTCTGTAACTGTCGAACCAAACAGTGTATCGCCTGTCGCAATCACTTTATCAGTCACAGGGTCTGGGCCAGTGAAGATACCCAAACTACCATTGTCCAAAACACCTTTAAAGGCAACATTACCTACATCGTTGATGGAGGGATTTTCAAAAGAGTAAAAAGGGCCGATGCTATCGGCAATTGTCATTGTATTTTGACCATCAGTAGTATAAACACCCTGGCCTCCTACTTTCAGTAGACCTTTAAATGCCACTGTGCCAAAAATGTTAATAGCTGGATTGTAGAGAAAGCTAAATGGGCTATACGGAGCCTTAGTGTAAATTAATTGATCTGTGACTCCATTAGTATTGACGCAAATAGCATAACCGCCGATTTTCAACTTAGCGACAAAGGCAGTACTGTTTGCATCATTGATTGCATATCCGCTGGGGAAATCGCTGAAGGCTCCCTGGGTGTCTGCAATAGTACTAGTCGTCCCACCAGTAGACATGACAATGGCAGAATTTGAATAATCTCTAAAAACAACAGTGTCATTATTATTGATTTTTGGCTCGTCAAAAGCACCTCTAGCAAGGCTACTTGTGGCGATAGAGTTCTCTGTTCCGTTACTAATACTGAAGATACCACTACCGATGCTATCTAGGTTAGCCTTGAATGCAACAGTTCCTAAGTCGTTGAGTACAGGAAAGTTGCCAAACAAGCTAAAAACATTACTAGTAGAAGCACTAGCTATGGTAGTGGTTTGCCCACCGCTACCAATTAGGATATCAGTTGTTCCTCCATCTGGAGATGGGTTAGCCCCAAACACAACATTCCCTCCATTATTAATAACGGGGTAATGGCTAAAGTCGGTAAAGGTGGAATTACTGTTGTCGGCGATTTTAGTGTAGGTGTAAGCACAAGCTTTACCTGTTGCCAGCCAACTCACGGCTAGGCTAACTGTTGTAGCTACCAAGCAACGTTTCAGTGTATTTACTGTCATTATGCGTTTTGTCCGCGACGTTCTGTTAATAATAATTGGTCAAAATTGATTTATCCACAGTGATATAACTGTGAATTTTCAAATTCATAATCTCGCAATATTGTGCATTTTGAAACATTTAAATCCACAATAAAGGTACAAATATTGTTAAATTTGATAATTTTTTGCTAAAAGCTAGATTTAAGCTGCTTATTAACTGTTTATTCGAGGTGAAGCAGCGAATCATGTCAGGAATTACGCACAAAGATTAATTTTTAAGATGCGGTGTAAGAGCGCACAGCCTACTGTGTACCCCTAGCAAACTATTTGTCAGATAAAACACATATTGATTAGATCTCCTGTAACAGGGAACAGAAAGAACTTGGGGCTACTCCCCGTTCCCCGTTCCCTGTTCTCGACTTCTGCAAGAAGTCTATTGCAGAATCACTTCATAAAATTGTTGACTGCTAACTGTCAACAGTCAACAACTTTTTAGTTTTAGTAAATTCAACTACCTTGATTATTCGGTGGTATTTGTTCTGGTGGTGCTTCTGCGGGGGGAGCTAGTACTGCATCGGGAGCAATTTCTTCTACAGGAATATGGGGTTTGGCTTCAGTTTCTGTTTGTGCTGCTTCTACCAATTCGGGAGACGGAGGTTGTGGCGGAGTTACTTCCGGGACACTCTCAGTTGTAGGTGCGCTGTCTGTAGTAACAGATACTTCTTCAAAAGGTTGTTCTGGTATGGGTGTAGTTTTGTCAATAATCTCAACAGTGGGTTTCTCTACTGGTGCATTTTTACTAGCAGATTGTTGTACCTTGCCTTTTACACCGCCAAAAGTGCTACTCAAACTTTGTTGCAACTTTCCTAAACGTTCTTGAAGCGATAACTTTGTTACTTGTTCTTGAATTGAAGTTTTCACTGCTTCCGAACTAGGTACTGGTGTTTGTTGTACCTGCGGCGTTAGCTGTCGCCGGAGTGATAAAGTTTGCCAACCAAACCACACTAAAAGAGCCACACTAGCCAGATGACCTAGTAATAAACCTCCCCAAATGCGTGGTGCAAATACCCATAATACTAAAGCGTAAAACAGCCCAATGCCACTCCAAATAAAATCATTCTTGCGATGGATTTCGGGAAAAAAGAAAGCTGATATGTAAAGTGCTAAACTACCAAGACCGACCACCAAAGCTAGGACGTATGCCAGCATTTTTGGTTACTCCTTAACTATTTTTCCTTGGGGATTGGGTACTGGATACTGGAAAAATTATCTTAATTTAATCAAAAATTATGCCTAATTTAATCCTTTATCCCTGCGGCCTAATCCCTAAACTAGATATTCCAATTTTGCAAATTTTCCAGCACAATTGTTGACTTAGATACAATTTAAAACTTGTTATATGTGATGTTAGTTCTGAGCTTTTACCAATCAAAGTAACTCTTAATGTCTTCTTTAGGGGATAAGAGAAACTCTCGGATTACCCTAAAAGATGAAAGAATCTGCAAGAGTTAGCCAAACTAGTTATGACACTACAAAGCTTTGGTGTGATTGGATTAGCCGTTATGGGCGAGAACATCGCTCTGAATGTAGAACGCAATGGCTTTCCAATTGCAGTATACAACCGCTCCCGCGAAAAAACCGATGCTTTCATGGCCGAGCGTGCGCCAGGGCGGAACGTTAAAGCAGCCTTTACTTTAGAAGAATTCGTTGCAGCATTAGAACGTCCCCGCAAAATTCTGGTAATGGTACAAGCTGGTAAACCAGTGGATGCGGTGATTCAGCAGCTAAAACCTTTGCTTGATGAAGGCGATATCATTATTGATGGTGGCAACTCTTGGTTTGAAGATACCCAAAGACGTACCGAAGAATTAGAACCCCTGGGTCTGCGGTTTCTCGGTATGGGTGTGAGTGGTGGTGAAGAAGGCGCATTAAACGGCCCTTCTCTCATGCCTGGTGGAACCCAAAGTTCTTATGAGTATCTCTCACCAATTTTCAATAAAATTGCTGCCCAAGTTGATGACGGCCCTTGTGTAACCTACGTTGGCCCTGGTGGTTCCGGTCACTATGTGAAGATGGTACACAACGGCATTGAGTACGGTGACATGCAGCTCATTGCTGAAGCCTACGACTTGTTGAAGAATGCCGGTGGACTTGACCACAATCAGCTTCACGAAGTGTTTGCTGAATGGAACACTACCGACGAACTCAACTCATTTTTGATTGAAATTACAGCTAATATCTTCCCTTACATTGACCCAGACACCAGTCTACCCCTAGTAGATTTGATTGTGGATGCAGCGGGTCAAAAGGGAACTGGTCGTTGGACTGTACAAACTGCTTTGGAATTAGGAGTTTCGATTCCCACAATTACAGCAGCAGTGAATGCTCGGATCATCTCTTCGATTAAAGACGAGCGGATAGCAGCATCTAAGCAACTCACAGGCCCCAGTGGCAAATATGACGGTACTACCAAAGAGTTTATTAACAAAGTCCGGGATGCTTTGTATTGCTCTAAGATTTGTTCTTATGCTCAAGGGATGGCATTGCTATCTACAGCTTCCAAAACATATAACTGGAATTTAGATTTGGGTGAATTAGCCCGGATTTGGAAAGGTGGCTGTATTATTCGTGCTGGCTTCTTGAATAAAATTAAGAAGGCATTTACCGAAAATCCTGCATTGCCTAACTTGCTCTTGGCTCCTGAATTTAAGCAAACAATTCTTGACAGACAAGCAGCTTGGCGGGAAGTCATCATTACTGCTGCAAAATTAGGTATTCCTGTACCAGCATTTAGCGCTTCTCTAGATTATTTTGACAGCTATCGCCGCGATCGCTTGCCCCAAAACCTTACTCAAGCACAACGCGATTACTTCGGCGCACACACTTATCTGCGTCTTGATAAGCCCGGTAGTTTCCACACTGAATGGGTTCCCATCACTGAAGCTAAAAAGTAAACTTTCATGTCTCTAAGTTATGAGCATATTGTGAAAGTTTAAATTGCGATCGGCTGCATATTTGAAAGTGACTCTGAAATTCAGAGTCACTTTCTTTTTACTGTTACACTATTTCACAAAAATCCTGATAGAAATTCATTGGTTGTTTACTCTTTCCCCCTGCGCCCTGCTTCCCTGCGGCCTATTTGTATCAAACTTAAAGTAAAACGGTATTACACCTCAAGCTTGCATATTTAATGGTGATGACCAATAATTCCTAAATGATCCAAGCTCCTAATTTTATCTATGGAGTCAATTCAAAATCACGCCATATTAGAAGCAACAGCAACCGCTACTAATGCATTACTCACCATTGATAACTTTGACGAAGCTGTAAATACCGCCCTGAAACTGATTGGTGAAAGTTTGGATTGCGATCGCGTTACGGTTATCGAGAATTTTTATCACCCATCTGCGCCTTTACACTGCTGGAAAATTTTGTATGAATGGGATTCACCTCACACAGTTTCCCAAATTTCCCATCTTCATGAAGCTCAAGGCATTTATGAAGAAGGAGGAATTGCAGAGTGGTATGAACTTATTAATCAGGGAAACAGCATTAGCTATCTACTAGAGGAAATGCCTGAGCCATTTCGTAGTGGACAAGCCTCACTGGGTGTCAAGGTACTGCACGTTGTCCCGATTTTTGTTGAAGGTCAGTGCTGGGGAGTATTTGGTTTTGATGACTGTCGTGAAGCCAAGCACCGGGGAGTAGCTGAATTGGCTTTGCTCAAAACTGTCGCCGCTTGTATTGGCAGTGCAATTCAGCGTCAACGTACACAACAAGCTGAACAAAGACGCATAGCAGAATTGGCGAAAGTTAATCAAGAGTTGCAACAGCGCGATCGCTTACTTTCTGTAGTTGCCCAAGTTACAAAAAATCTCTTAGACACGGAAGATATTGATGTCGCCATTCCAACAGCTTTACAAGCAGTTGGGGAGGTAGCAAACATGAGTCGCGTTTTGCTTATCCTCGAACGTCAAGACCAATCTACCCAAAAACTACAGCACTGTGTAGCCTATGAGTGGGTTGCATCAGGAATTGTCGATCATCACTCTTTTGATATGTCTGTGATGGACAATGATGATTTTCAAGTTTTAATTCAGCCACTTTATCAAGGACAATCTATCTGGCGAGTCATAGATGAATTGCCCAAGGTTACGCAGCTACGAATAGAAAAGCTGACAATCAAGTCAACAGGCGTTGTTCCCATCTTTATCGAAGGACGTTACATCGGCTGTGTGGCTTTCGATGATTGTATTACCCCGCGTCATTGGAGTCAGCAAGAGATTGATGTCCTCACCACAGCGGCGGAGAGTATTGGAGCCGCACTGCACCGTAAAATGTTAGTTGAGCGCTTGATTGCAGAACGTGCCAAATCTGCGGAAGAAAAAGTTGCAGAATTGTCTAAAGCTAATACAGCACTCAAAAATAGTCTTGATCGCCTTGCTGCTGACTCTGAACTTGATACATTTCTTGGTCATGTCATCTTAGAAATTCAACATCAACTGGGTGCAGAGCGATCGCATCTTTTCCTCTACGATTCTCCCTCCCACACCCTGCGGTTGCATTTAGGTTCTGAAGCAAATCAGGTATTTCCCAAAGACCAATTACAAAACATTGAACCTTTTCTAGAACCAATTCCCGCAGATATGACCAAGGCGTGGGAAATCATGATCCAAACGAAACAGCCATTAGAATTTGCGATTTGGGACAACGCTCATCCAGAACATTGGCCTGTAGCTTTGGCATGGCATCGCAGACGCGGACATCAGACAGCTATGTGCATTCCGCTGATGTTGGGTGACATCGCCTTGGGTTTTTTGGGATTAGCATTCACCCAAAAAGCTACCTTGAACCCGGAAGAATTTGAACTAGCTCAAGCCTTGGCACATCAGGCAACACTAGCAATTCAGCTGACTCAGTTAGCTGAAGCCGCAAAACAAGCCGCTATCCTCAAAGAACAAGAAAAAGCTGCCAAAAAACAAATTGCTGAACTTGTCAGAGCTAATGAATCATTGCGAGGCTGTGTCAATCGATTGGCAGATGAACCAGACTTAGAAACATTTTGGGAACATATTCTGCTAGAAGCCTCTGCTCAAGCTAAATCTTATGCGGCCGCACTGTTTCTCTACAATGAAACTTCCAATACAAAACTCATGAAACGATATGTGCGAGCAGGACGGGTGCTACCTATTAAAACATCTGCTGAACTAGAACAATTTAGAGTACCTGTAACAGGTAAACTTCTTTCTTTTTGGAAAGCAGCACTTTTTAAAGGCGAGGCGATTTTCTTTAATTTGGATGACTGGGATGAACAGGTTGATGCTGCAATTAAGTGGCATCGCAATCAAGGACATCGTTCTATTGTCCGTGTACCGTTGATTCTAGGTTCTCGTCCTTTAGGATTTATTGGTTTGTGCTTCCGCGAACCGAGAACTAGCTTACCGCAAAATATTGAATTGATTATGGCGTTGGCACAACAAGCGACATTAGCAATTCATTTGACTCATTTAGCCGAGCAGAGCCGCCAAGCTGCAATTTTAGAAGAACGTAACCGCATGGCGCGAGAAATCCATGATACCTTGGCTCAAGCTTTTACAGGTGTAATTGTACAGTTAGGGGCTGCCTCTAGAATAGTTCCGGGAGAATTGGCAGATGTGCAAGCACATATTACCCAAGCGCGAGATTTAGCGCGTGAAGGACTGGCTGAAGCACGGCGTTCAGTCAACGCCCTACGTCCCCAAATCTTAGAAACTAGTAATTTGTATGAAGCGTTTCACCGCCTTGCTACCCAAATGTCTGTTTCTAGTGACACGCAGACTAGCTGCACTGTTATCGGCAAGGAATATCCTCTAACAGTAGAGGTAGAAAATAACTTGCTACGTATTGGGCAAGAAGCATTGACAAATTCTATAAAACATGCATTTGCTAATAGAATCAAAATTGAACTGGTGTATGAACCGAGACAATTTCTTTTACGGGTCAAAGACAATGGACTAGGATTTCAAACAGATAGTTTGTCTACTATTCAAGGTTTTGGACTGATGGGTATCAAAGAACGTTGCGATCGCATCGGCGCACACTTAACAATCCAAAGTCTCCCAGGAAAAGGAACGGAAATTACAGTACTGATTAAAAGAAGTAAGTAATAATACAAAAAATACTGATACTGTATATAGTGCGATCGCCTGAGTCCAGAAATGTATCAATGTAATAATGTCGCAAAATTTCTAGTATCTCAAAGATAATCTTGCTGACTAATACTAAATTGGCATAAGTAGTCTTGTTTCAAACTTCTGTAATAGTTGATAAATCAAGGTTTTCAATCCAAAATCCAAAATCTAAAATCCAAAATTGGTATAAGGTATGACTTCGCAAAATCCAATCCGCATCTTGATTGTTGACGATCATCCCGTTGTTCGCCAGGGTTTAGCCGCAATGATTGATCGAGAACCAGACATGGCCGTTGTCGGACAGGTTTGTAACGGGTATGAAGCAGTTATCGCATTTCGTCAATATCAACCTGATGTTACTCTGATGGATTTGCGGATGCCAGCAATGGATGGAGTCGCAGCTATTACCGCCATCTGTAACGAGTTTGAAAACAGCCAAATTATTGTGTTGACTACCTACGACGGTGACGAAGACATCTATCGCGGGCTTAAGGCTGGAGCAAAAGGTTACTTGTTGAAAGATGCTGAACCTGATGAATTACTTGCCGCTATTCGCGTTGTGAATACTGGACAGAAGTACATTCCGCCTTCTGTAGGAGCCAAACTTGCAGAGCGAGTAGGTATTTTGCAACTGAGCGGACGTGAACTAGACGTAATCCGCCTCATGGCTACTGGCAAAACTAATCAGGAAATTGGTGCTGTTTTGCAAATATCAGAAGGGACTGTCAAGTATCATGTCAATAATATTCTCAGCAAGTTGGGAGTTGGCGATCGCATCCAGGCAGTTATTACAGCCTTAAAACGTGGAATTGTTAGTCTTTAAACTAAATGGAGCTAAGCGGATTCGAACCGCTGACCCCCTCAATGCCATTGAGGTGCTCTACCAACTGAGCTATAACCCCGGAAAGCCCATTTTTAATTTTGCCTTAATAATTTCTTACTTGTCAAGTATTTTTTATGGAATGAATTTAAATACCTAATTTATCCCACAAGTCTGTTTATGAAACTTGTAATAGGTAGGTCATACAGTGACCCATGAGAAAGTAGACTACTAACATGGCAGCAGCAGCGAGAGCTACCAATGTACCTGCCAACATCAGAGAAAATTCTTTGTTCTCGTAGGCTTTTTCCATTAGATGCAGTGACCATGCTACTAGTGCTACATCAAATAATAAAATAGGAATCAACATAATTCTTAATATTTATTAATACTTATAAACTAATATTAACATCGTTTTCGAGAACAGTATTCAATTTAGGTATCAGGTATCTAGATTTTAATGATATCTTTGAGCTTATGAGTACAAGCGTACTGGTATAGACCGCTTGCGCAAATAATTCTTAATTTCTGACACGCTTAATTGACCGTAGTGCAGTAATGACGCTAATAATGCGGCTTCTGCTTTACCTTCAGTGACAGCTTGGTAGATATGTTCACAATTGCCTGCACCCCCAGAGGCAATTACGGGAATTTGTACTGATTCGGCGATCGCTTTGGTTAACTCTAAGTCATAGCCTGCTTGAGTACCATCAGCATCCATACTTGTAACTAATAGTTCTCCTGCACCGCGTTGTTCAACTTCAGCCGCCCATTTGAGAGCATCTAAACCTGTGTTTTCCCTCCCTCCACGTACATACACATCCCAACCAGGATTTTCCGGTTCTATTCTGCGTCTGGCATCAATTGCAACAACTATACATTGATTACCAAAGCGATCGCTTGCACGATTAATTAAGTCTGGGTCACGTACTGCCGCAGAGTTAATACTAACCTTGTCGGCTCCGGCTCGTAACAAAGCTTTAACATTTTCTAAGGTTTGAATTCCGCCGCCTACAGTTAGCGGAATAAAGACCTGTTCAGCAGTACGATAAACCACATCAAGAATTGTATCCCGGTCTTCATGAGTCGCCGTAATATCCAGAAACACTAACTCATCTGCCCCAGCGTCGTTGTAAACCTTTGCCAACTCAACGGGATCACCTGCATCTTGGAGATTGACAAAGTTAACTCCTTTTACAACTCGTCCCGCCTTCACATCCAAGCAAGGTAAGATCCTTTTAGATAACATAATAAATTCTCCACTTCTTCTTCATTGCCCGGAATCTAAATTTTAAATTGGTACGTGTCTTTCCAAACCAAAATTTTCGCATCTGAGGATTATTCTCAAGTATTGCGATGTCGATGGCGCTCAACCAGTCCCCAAGTCAAAGTTAATAGCTGAATTATGGCGATAATCTCCTCGAAAAAACAGCCTCCAGAACCAAACAAACAACCCAAAGAGCAGCGGGAATCAGTAAAAGCATCTTCCCAAGAACATATTTTGCAACCTGAAGCCGCCTTTGATGAACAAGGAAAGCAAGAAGAGAGTATCCGACCACAGCGATTTGCCGATTACATTGGGCAGAAAGATTTAAAAGACGTTCTAGAGATTGCCATCAAAGCCGCAAAATCACGGGGTGAAGTGCTAGATCATTTGTTGTTATACGGCCCGCCGGGGTTGGGTAAAACAACAATGGCAATGATTTTAGCATCAGAAATGGGGGTCAACTATAAAATTACGAGTGCGCCAGCCTTAGAACGGCCAAGAGATATTGTCGGGTTATTAGTGAACCTTAAACCCGGAGACATCATATTCATAGACGAAATTCATCGTCTTTCCAGGATGACTGAGGAAATTCTTTATCCAGCTATGGAGGATTATCGCTTAGATATTACCATTGGCAAAGGTACAAGCGCCCGGATTAGAAGTTTACCATTGTCAAAATTTACTTTAGTAGGAGCTACAACCCGCGTTGGGGCTTTGACTTCACCTTTGCGCGATCGCTTTGGCTTAGTGCAGAAGTTACGCTTTTATGAAGTGGATGAACTTAGCCAAATTGTTCTCCGTAGTTCTCAACTATTGCAAACCAATGTTACACCTGATGGTGCGACAGAAATTGCTCGTCGTTCCAGAGGTACACCGCGAATTGCCAATCGATTACTTAAACGAGTACGTGATTATGCGGAAGTCAAACAACAATCAGAAATTACCAAAAGCGTAGCTGCTGAAGCACTCCAACTATTCCAAGTAGACCCATGCGGTTTAGATTGGACAGACCGCAAAATGCTAAGTGTAATTATTGAGCAATTTAATGGTGGCCCTGTAGGTTTAGAAACCATCGCCGCTGCTACAGGTGAAGATACCCAAACAATTGAAGAAGTTTACGAACCTTACCTGATGCAGATTGGCTATTTAAGTCGTACACCACGTGGTCGTATTGCCACTAAAGCTGCATATCAGCACATGGGATTCAATCCACCGAATCAGCAGTTGTCTATTTTGTGAAGGGATAGAGTGCGATCGCAATCACGCTTCGGGGGATGTGGGATGATGCGATCGCAAGCTGAACAAATTAAATAGAATGCTTCATGCGTCGAGATTCGATTTTTTACAAGCTATTTCAACAATCCCCCAATTTATTATTTGAGCTATTGACAAATAGTCCAAAAAATGCGTGTGTCTATAGGTTTGATTCGGTAGCTGTCAAAGAACCCAAATTTGAAATATTAAGTCGAGCCGAGGTAAAGTCGATGTTAGGAATAACACTTCAAGAAACAAGAGTTTACCGTGAAATTAAAGAAGAAGGACGAACGGAAGAAGCTGCTAACTTAATTAGGCGACAATTGACTAAGCGGTTTGGAGAGTTATCAGAGGAAATACGTTCGTCAATTTCTGGTTTACCTTTACCTGTTCTCGAAGATTTGAGCGAAGCACTGTTAGACTTTGGTAGCCTCGCGGATTTGCACGCTTGGTTAGAAGCGATTGGACAATAAATTAGTAGCGCCATCATCTGGTTTGAATTTTAGAGGTTGTGCAGAAAGTTTGGCGGTTCTGGCTTGCTGTATGAGACAGTTTTCGCCATGATAAATTGTGGACTCTCCACCGCAGATAGACACAGGTAAACCCAGATGATTAAGTTAATTAGTGTTGTTCTTTGTCTGTTACTTGTGTTTGGCTGGGGTCAACCAGTCATGGCACAATCCCAACAACCCAACTTCACACAAGAGGAACTGCAACAAGGTGAAGAATGGAAAAATCAAGCATTTGCAGCGACGAATAAGGGTGACTTTGCCACGGCTGAAAAATATTGGACAAAAATTATTGAGAAATTCCCTACCAATGCGGGTGCATGGAGTAATCGCGGAAATTCGCGGGTGAGTCAGAATAAACTGCAAGAAGCATTAGCAGACTACAACAAAGCTGTAGAATTGGCTCCAAAGGTGACAGACCCCTATTTGAATCGGGGTACAGCTTTAGAAGGTTTAGGTAAGTGGGAGGATGCGATCGCAGACTACAACCGCGTCTTAGAATTAGATCCTAAAGATGCAATGGGCTATAACAATCGTGGTAATGCCAAAGCAGGTTTAGGTAAGTGGGAGGATGCGATCGCAGATTATAAAAAATCTACCGAAGTTGCCCCAAATTTCGCCTTTGCCCGTGCTAATTATGCCATTGCTTTATATGAAACTGGTCAAATCGAGCAAGCAATCCGCGAAATGCGAAATATTGCCCGGAAATATCCCAAATTTGCCGATGTACGTGCTGCTTTAACCGCTGCTTATTGGGTAAATGGACAAAAAGGCGAAGCCGAAAGCAATTGGGTAGCCGCCTATGGACTGGATAACCGTTACAAAGATATCAACTGGGTGCAAAATATCCGCCGTTGGCCGCCTAGTCTAGTGGCTGCATTAGATAAGTTTTTGAAACTTCAATAATCAGGGAAACCTAAAACTCACAAGCATTCTTCAGGCAGGCAATTACATTGTCTGCCAATTCTTCCATCGAATTTTGACTAATTGATGGCAGAGAAAATATAAAATTCAAGTTCATTTTGCTGTCAAAAGTTGCCACAGCCGCACTCACAACACCACCAAACACTCCTTGTGCTGGCAAAAAACTAATTTGATCTAATTCAAATTCACCGTAAAATTTTGGAATTTTGACTTGTCCAATATTAGTAACAGCCACACTTGCAGGTGCTTGATTAGGTTGTGCCAGTAAGGTTTTGATAATCTGCTTGTACATCATCATGATGCCAAAGAGATGATCAGACTGTAAGCCTGCGATTAAATTTTGTCTGACTTCTCGTGCTAAATCCCAGAAGGATGTGTGAATTTTGAGAGTATGAAATGAAGTAATAGAAGAAACCAACATACTCAGATTATTTTCACTGATCAGCGATCGCAACCTTTGACGCAAGTTAACATATGACCAACAACTTAAACAAACATCTTTCCTTTTATCACCAGAGATTTTATTAGCTGCGGCAAACATCAACGCTGCACACAAAGCACCTTGTACTGTTGTGTTTTCCTTTCTGCAAAAATTCACCAGTTTTTCAGTTAATTCCTTGTCTAGCTGTCGGTGAACCATACCACTACGACGAGATTCTATCGGTACACACTGCTCAAAATCCAAGGCTTTTGGCTGATACCATAACTGCTTAAATTGCAAATTCAATAATAAGAAAATACCTTTCACCACACCCCGCCATCCTTGCATCGATTCTGGTAGCAGTTGTTGAATAGGCGGTAATTCAGGCAAACTATCAACTGAATTGATTAATTCACCAGCCGCAATTTTTTGGCAATAAGTTAATATCTCTGAATGCAGTTGGACGCTTGATAAACCGTCAGATATGGCGTGATGCAAGATTGTGATTAAATAATTGACATTATTTTCATTCCGAGGTTTGATTAGTACACATCGCGCTAAACCTACGTGACTCTCAATTTTTAAATTCATTTCTGCGACAACCACCTCTTTCCAATGTTGGTTATCGAGATTATTAACAATACGCAAAGGAATCTGAATCGCTTTTGTTGCAAAGCGGAAACTATTAAACGAATTAACTATCCGAGAGTTCAGCAGAGGATGACGACACTGTACTATATCAAGAGCTTGTCTTAAAATTCTTTCTTCTAAAGACCCAATAATTCGGCTAATTGTCACTACATTGAATGTACCACCAGTCTGATTTACTATTTCTAAACCCTCCTCAATGGGAGTAAGTTCACGATTGACTGCCATAAGTAGATTTTGAGCTATTGGGAATAAAAGCATTACGAAACAAGAAAATGCGATCGCTTTCTCTGCTTAAGTATTCCCAATGCCAGCCAGTGATTATTTCATCACTACAATAGTTCTGCTATCTTGACTGGATTTAACTCCTCGACATTACTCAAAACCACTTTTGCTCCCGCTTTTTGAAGTGTTTCACTATAAGCTTGAGAGCGTGCTGCTGTTTCTTGTACGTGAGGTGGTAACACTCCAACACCAATCCAAGGACGGTGCGGCTGCAATTCTCGTGCTTTACCTACTGTGTACATATCAGCAACAGTATCGCCCACATAAATGACAGTGGTGTTGGTTGTTTGTCCATTTTCTAACTTATCAACAGTAGCAAACAGCCCTGTAGGATCTGGTTTACCAGGTGCATCTTCCATTGCAATCAATACTGGAGATTGCAAACCCAAACGTTTTTCTAAAATGTAATTGGCAGAACCGCGAGTCGCACCGCTAAAAAATCCCCAAGCAATGTGGGCTTCAGTTAGCTGTTGTAAATAGCCTGAGCTTAACAATAAAGGTTCATCACAAATATATCCTGTGAAATGATTCGGGTCTGGGCCACGGTAACGAGATTGAAAGAAGGCAACAATAGTTTTGTAATCTAGCTTGAGTTGTACTCGTGGCTGTCCTTGAGATTCAAAGTAACGATAAATTAATTCTTGGGAAGCTTCCCAATCGTTGTTCCAAATTCCTTCAGACTTGAGTTGGTCAATATCTAACGGTGTGGGACGATATGCGGCGTTTGTAAACTCCTCTACAGTATCGGCGATCGCGCGGCGATAAGACCCGCTAACATCGCGCACAACGCCATCAATATCAAAAACAACAATTGCTCGTGCTAAAGCTTGTGCAGTCATGATTGCATCAATAAAGAAAGATTTAAGCTTTTCAGATTTTAAATGGGATAAGTATTCATGATGAATACTTCTTTCCTACTCCCTATTCCCCACTTCCCACTCCTTTAAAAGTTTGGTCATTGAGTGAGATATTAAGTTACAATAAGCAATCGCAAACTTAGTACGTAATGCCCGGATATTTCCCGGAGGTGTGATTGACCAAGTTCATTCTCAAAATTCTTTGGTTGGAAGATAACGTTGCCCTAGCAGTTGACCAAGTTGTAGGAAAAGGAACCAGTCCTTTAACGAAGTACTTTTTCTGGCCCAGAAATGATGCTTGGGAAGAGTTAAAAAAGGAACTCGAATCCAAACACTGGATTACTGAGCTAGATCGCGTTGAATTGCTCAATAAAGCAACAGAAGTGATTAACTACTGGCAAGAGGAAGGTAGAAACCGTCCAATGGCAGAAGCTCAGTTGAAGTTTCCCGAAGTCGCTTTCACAGGTAGTGCTTGATATTGCACAAGTAGCTCTTTTGCTGTTTTACAAGCCTTCACAGTTTGCTGCTCTTGTCCCTGCTGTCACAATCAAAAACTTGTGCAACAGGGCTAACAAACAGCAGCAACCAATGTTGAGTCAATATACTAGAATAATATTTCTACCTGAGCAATTGGCTTTTCTTGCCCAATTTGAAAAAAGAATGCAACAGATAGACTATCTGTAGAAAAATGATTCATCGCTGATATACAAGTGATGAATTTTGTTTAGTAACTAACTTTTGACAATTTTTAGTCAGTATCATAAATAACTTAGCAATTATTTAAATTAAATACTGAATACGAGTAACATTGCATACAATAGGGTGATTATAACTGCAAAAAATATCCCCGTATGCTGTTGCGTTTATCTTATCAAGCTTTAATTACGCCTTTGGTAGCCTGTTTCAGTGTATTAGGCGTTAGCGCCCTTCAATTTCCCCGACTACAATCGCTGTTAATTAACAAACAAACTGCTTCGTTAGAAATTCTAGAACAAGATATTCAAAAGGAACATCTCCGCCTGAGTTTACTGAAGGAATTACCAAGCTTTGGTTATAAAAACTTTATAGCTAATTGCGTTTATCTAAGTTTCTTACAATATTTTGGCGATGATGAAGTTCGAGAAAAAACAGGTTATAGTCTTAGCCCAGAATATTTTGAGATCATTATTAAAAATGATCCACGATTTTTAGGAGCTTACGTAAGTCTTTCTACTAGTATTTCCATGTATGCTGCTATGCCAGAACGCTCCATAAAATTAATTAATGAGGGTTTGCATTCCATGACTCCTCAAATTCCGGAAAAATCTTATTATGTGTGGCGTTACAAAGGAATTGACGAATTATTATTTTTAGGAAATTCTCAAGCCGCGCAAAATTCTTTCACTATGACAGCAAATTGGGCAAATAACTATTCAGATCTTGAAAGTAAATACATAGCACAGAATTCTCAGCAAACTGCTCTATTTTTGAGCCGTAATCCTGATGGTACATACGCACGCATTGCTACTTGGGCAATGGTATTAAACAATAATGTTGATGAAAAAACTCGCAAAAGAGTAGTCAGAGAAATTGAGGCCTTGGGAGGAAAGGTAATTAGCACTCCTGCGGGTAACAAAATTACTTTTCCTCCCAAGGATTAAATAAATTAATTGCTTTTGACGATGGATGATTTATTACAGTCAACTATTCGTTAGCAGTTGGGGGAGTAACTGGTGCAGTAGATTGTTGTTGGCGTTGTTCGCGTTTTTTACGGTCAGCAGACAGCATATCTGCCATTACCGCTAATGCTTGCGACATTTTCTCTAGATTAGAGCGATATAACTCTAAATCTTTGTTGAGTTTTTCGTCAGATAAATGCAAACCAGCCGCAATAGTTTTTATTGCTTCAGTGCGTTGCTTTTCATCTTTCACCAACTCTGAGTCAGACTGCTCCAATAAGGAGAATAAACCAATAGCGAACAAGCGATTGTATTTAAATTGGGGATTGTTGGCGATCGCCTGCAATTGTACTTGCAAATCAGCATCTTGTGCTAAATGATTTGTTTGGCTAAGCCAAGCAATTAAATCATTAGCTGCTAAACTTTTCGCCAAAGCTTGTAACCTTTCAGCATCCTGTCTATAGCGTTGCGGTTCTTGCTCTACAGCCTGACAGATAGCTTGAAAAATTGATTCTTTGTCTCGTTCCGGTTGATAGCCTTGCATAAAGCGGTCAAAGGTTGTGACAACGCCCAAGGCATAAATTGGATTGTAACTAAAATCAACATTTACTGATAGCAGATGCATTTCCACCATCAACTCTTCCACTACCCGACGATAGATTGTGTTGATGGGACGGGTATGTAAAGAATAGAAAGTTCGCTTTGTGTCAGAGACAGTACGGACGTTATTCACAAAGAAAATATTAAGAATGTTAAGGGCGAAGTTATTTTATTGTCTCCCTTAAAGGCTACTTTGCCAAGTTCGGGTTTCTCATCAGAATCTTGAGTTCATTTGGTAGCATAAGGGGGATCAATATTATTATGCTCAACAACCAGCTATAAAATATTTTGGATTGGGCATCGCAATTTATGAACCTTTCACCTCTTCTGATTACTCTGGGTAAATACATAGCTGGTGAATTTGACAATCGGGAACAGGCGTTAGCAGAACCTGCTTGGTATGTTCACCTACGTATGTGGCAAAGACCAGTTAACTTATTCGCAGAAGACAGTATTACCTTGTTTGCCGAACAAGCTAATATTGTCAACTTAGACCGCCCTTATCGCCAGCGAATTATGCGATTAATGGCAGGCAAAGATTCTAATGCACCTTTGCAAATCCAGTACTATATGCCAAAAGAGCCAAGTGCCTTAAGTGGCGCAGGCCGTAATCCTGCTTTACTCAAGACACTCACAGTCGAACAATTGGATTTGTTACCAGGGTGTATACTCACACTTACCCAGGAAGAGTTAGCTCCCAAAAACTACAAGTTTATCGCTACCCAACCAACCGAGACTCGTTGCAGCTTTAATTACCAAGGCAACAATATCCAAGTTTCCTTAGGTTTTGCAGCCACAGCAGCAGAATTTTACAGCTACGACAAAGGAATTGACCCGGAGACAGGAAAAGCAACTTGGGGAGCGATTTTAGGCCCTTATCGCTACACGAAACGAGAACAGTACTCACTTGATAGTATTGAGTGCTGAGTGCTGAGTGCTGAGTAAAAAATACTAGCCTAAGCACCTCTAGTCCCTAGCCTCTAGTTCTCAACTGGCAATACTACGAGGAACACCTTCTAAAGCTTCCTCTTCTGTTTCAAAAATTTCAAATACTGTGTCCATCATCGTGACTTCAAACACGAGTTTGGCTTCTGGATGTACGTTGCAGATGCGGAAACTGCCTTTGACTTTATCCGCATCACGCATCCCCGCAACTAAAGACGTGAGACCAGAACTATCAATAAAATTTACCTGACCAAGATTCACCACTACATGACGGCTGAGTTTAGAAATACATTCCTGCAACTTCAGGCGGAATTGCCAAGCTGTGGTTATATCTAGGCGACCAGCTGGTGTTAAAACTATGACGGTATTACCGTCCTGGGTTGTATAGGTTGTTTGTTCTATTTTTATCACTAAAAATCCCCGTGGCACTCATTTTCAAATTGACTATTGCTGGATTGAGCCTGAGGTTGGTAAGTCAAAGAACTTACTTATTTACTAATACTTACTTTCGCTTGAATGAAAGCTTTCCAGCATCTTGGTAAATTAATTGACTCACCATTTGAGAGGACTATCCAGTGCTGACACTTGAGATGAACAAGTTATAGCTAAAATAGTCACCTAATTACTAGGTGCTTACCTTTAGTAGTGTAACTCACTAAAAAAGTGCTGAGTGCTAATGAAAGTGCTGAGTTGAAAGCGCTGAGTGCCAAGTAACGAATATGAAAAATTTTATATTCCTATACAACGCACCCAACACTGAACTTGACTAGCAAATTAATCCAACTTCAGGGGGATTACAAAGCACCTTACCTTAGTCAATTGCTGTCCAATTTATCCAGTCTTGAGGCTTGAGGAAAGTATCGTACAACTCGGCTTCGGGGGAATTGGGTTCAGGCTGATAACCATATTCCCAGCGCACTAAGGGTGGTAAAGACATGAGAATGGATTCGGTGCGTCCGTTGGTTTGGAGTCCAAAAATTGTGCCACGGTCGTAAACTAAGTTAAATTCAACGTACCGACCACGACGGTAGAGTTGGAAATTCCGTTGGTGATCGCCATATTCTGTTTCATGTCGCCGTTGGACAATTGGTACATAGGCTGGTAGAAAAGCCCTACCACCGCTTTGGATAAAAGCAAATAAATCTTCCCAAGTCCGTTGTTCTACTACCCCTACTTGATCGCTGTAATTTGCTGCTGGGCCATTGGGGTCAGGGCCGCGATATAAAGTACCTTGACCATCTTGGTAATCAAAGAACAAACCGCCTACACCGCGTGTTTCATTGCGGTGTTTCAAATAAAAATATTCATCGCACCAACGCTTAAACACTGGGTAATACTCGGCGTGGTGTTGATCACAAGCCTGTTTCAAAGTTTGATGGAAATGGGCAGCATCTTCTGCGAAGGGGTAGTAAGGTGTCAAGTCAGCACCACCGCCAAACCACCATACTGGCCCAGCTTCAAAATAACGGTAGTTTAAGTGAACAGTGGGGACATAAGGATTTCGAGGATGTAGCACTAAGGAAGTGCCTGTAGCATAAAATTGGTGTCCCTCGGCTTCTGGGCGTTGCTTGAGAATCGAGGGCGGCAAATGAGAACCCCAAACTTCAGAAAAATTTACACCTGCTTGTTCAAAGATTTTACCCTCACGTAGCACACGCGATCGCCCACCACCACCCTCTGGACGTTCCCAAGCATCTTCTTGAAACTTACCGACACCATCTAATTCAGTCAAAGCCTGGGTAATTTCGTCTTGCAGCTGTTTCATAAACTGACTCACCCTAGCCTTAGCATCCGTTGGCGGTAAGAACTTGGATGATGCTGCTTTTACTGTTGGCGTGTGCGAATTAGTCAACATAGAGATTCCCGAACCTTAAATTACAATTGCCAAAAAGCCAGAAATTTTCAGTAAAAAATTTGTAAGCAGTCCGAACTGATTTCTTAGCTCGACTTGCTCAAATTAATGTTTGTTTGTCAAGTTTTTACACGATTGATGTGTATGACTAGAGTTATTTTCCCTCAAATGCGTATAGGCTTGTATATTGACTCAGTTTTTTTTGTACTTCTTGATGGGAACATTCTGGTGTTCAACCAGCTTCTGGCAAGTTAGTATATGCCGTACCGATGATGGCGATGCCCCGCAAGCCTCGGTTTCCAGCCTTAACAACCTTGTTGTCATCTGTGCCTAATCGGTGCCTGTTAAGTCAAAAGCAATATTGAGAAATGTTACGTAAGGGCAAACATAATTGCTCACCATACCAGAGTTACCAGCAAGTTTGTAGCGAGGAGGATAAGGCAAATGCGAGGTTGTTTATCTAAATTCATCCACCGCAAACGTCGTCGGTTTTGTGCATCTCTAGTACGGACGTATCGAGAGATTAGTTACGCTTCGGTAGATGAACTATGGCAAAAGGTAGTTGACTTAACAGATGTTTCTTGGCATCCTCTACTCAAAAGTACCAACGTCCCCTACGGATTAGTACCCAAACCAGGATTAATTTACCAAGCGGTCACACGCTTTTCGCCGTTTCCTATCCGCATTTTTGTGGAACGAGTAAATCCCAGAGAACTTTTGAGTGTGAGAGTGCTGGCAATTCCTGGCGTTGAAGAACGAATTACTTATCAAGTGGAATCTACTGTTTGTGGTACTTGTTTGTCTTATTCTGTAACACTGAAAGGCTGGTTATCCCCTTTGATTTGGTCATTCTCTCGTCCTTATGCAGACCGGGTTGCACGTTCTTTGGTGGAAGCTGTAGAAAATGCCGCAGTGCAAGCGGTATCCAGTAAGAAAAAATCCCTTAATGATAGTTGTTTTGATTTTTAAAGGCTAGAGGCTAGAAGCAAAATGGGATAATGTAAGAATTATTTTTAATTTCTAGTCCCTAGCCTTACTCCCTACTCCCACTCCCTAATCTGCTAATAATAGAGAAGTAACTTTTTTCAGGAATTGCGATGATTAGTCCGCAGCAGATTGAAGCTATGATCAAGGCGGAACTGCCAGACGCTCAGATACAAGTGCAAGACTTGACAGGTGGCGGTGACCACTATCAAGTTACAGTCGTATCATCGCAGTTTGCAGGTAAAGGACTGGTGCAACAACATCAGTTAATTTATGGTGCGTTGCGGCAAGCGATGTCAACTGAAGCAATTCACGCCTTGGCAGTTAAAACATATACGCCTGAAACTTGGCAGACAACAGCCACTTCCTAAAATCAATAGTTCCCAGTTATGTTGAGCATTGACTATTGATTTTTTTATATCAGTAACATAGGAAACAAGAATACCATGTCGCCAGAACTCAAAGAGAAAATCGATAACTTAGTCAAAGAAAACAAAATTTTGGTTTTCATGAAGGGAACTAAGTTAATGCCTCAATGTGGTTTTTCTAACAACGTTGTCCAAATTCTCAATACTTTGGGTGTTCCCTTCGAGACGGTTAATGTTCTTGATGACTACGAAATTCGTCAAGGTATTAAAGAATATTCCAACTGGCCGACCATTCCTCAAGTTTATATTGATGGTGAATTCATTGGCGGTTCCGACATCCTGATTGAAATGTACCAAAAGGGTGAATTGCAGCAAAAGGTGGAAGTTGCCCTAGCTTCGTAAATTAACTAAGCAGCAACTCAATTGATATTACAAAAAAGCCCCATAAACGGGGCTTTTTTGATGGACTACGCTTCCCAAAGCAGAAAATTACTCAATGGCTGATTAGCAAGTGGTAAATAAAAAACTTTCTGCTTTTTTAATTAAAATCACGATATTAAACACCCCTCAGCAGAATTAACTAAATCACAACGAGCATGAGGGGATGTTTCTCCTAATACAATCTCTCCCAAAAATCACACCACTACACGCTTGATCAATACAGATAATGTGTTATAATCATCTGCGTCAATCTACGGCTACTTTTAATGACTGAGCAAAGGCATTAGTAGTAATCGTGTTGTGGTTGTGGTTCCGGCATTGCAAAATTTGATGCATCGTACAAGTAGCGGCTGGCTTCCTCCTCTAGACGATGAATCAGATATGGCTCAATGGCGTTGCCATGTCGCAGTGCGGCTAGATATCCATCCAAATACATCCGCATATCGTCCATACGATAACCGCGATTCCATAGCTCGACGAAGGCGTCTGTGAGTCTTTGGTAATAGCGGATGGTTTGTGTGTCTTGAAGCATAACTGCTGTTTAGATCTCTTTGGAATGAGAATTGTAAATGATTAACGCTGAAATGTGAAGTGCCACTTTCGCCTTAAAAGCGTTTTTGGCATATAACTTATGCCAATTAGTCTGCTTTGCTCTGCCCCCTCCAGCAGCTACAGCGTATTTAGATCCTATTCCAGAAAACTGGGAAAGTGATTGTTTGGTAATTTATTCTTATGATTTTTTCTATCAACAGGTTGGTTTTGTGGCTGAGGGTCAGCTTGATCAAGCTGAATTTGAACTCCACATCACGACTGAATGATAGTTACAGTAAAAAACATTTAGTTGAGTATAAGTTCTTAATAAAGTTACATTTTGCTAAGAGCAAGATGATTGTTAAAAAGAACTTTTGATAAGTCTAACAAAAATTTAAGAAGATTAGTATTTAACCTCGGAAATAGGCGTAGGTTGAAGATATTCCAGCCATTTTTTTGAATAATTGTCAAACGAATTCCGATTAGAAGTAGCAAAAGCTACAAAACCTTGAGCATGAGCTTGTTACTTTGAAAGTCATCAACGCTAAGGGGTCTTACCGCCGTGGGTTCGGTTTGTATTGAAATCGTTGAGGGGAATCCCCATCTAAGGTCGTTGCTGGGTTGGCACTTGCAACAATTGGAGTATAGGGTAAATCAAGCTGCCAGCATTTATCAAGCAAGGGAAGTGTTTTTAACCCATCAACCTACTCTAGTAATTCTAGATGCGGATCTGCCTGATGGTGATGGTATCGAGTTTTGTCGTTGGTTGCATCGTCAACAGCAGCCTTTAATTTTAATGCTATCTGCACGTAGCAATGAAGCGGATGTTGTCGCAGGACTGAAGGCGGGGGCAGATGATTACCTCAGCAAACCTTTTGGAATGCAAGAGTTTTTGGCTAGGGTTGAGGCGTTAATTCGCCGCAAACGCACGCCTACTGCACCAGCCTATCTAGACTATGGCACGTTGCAAATTGATTTAGTGCAACGTCGTGTTCGCTTCCAAGGGGAGTTTATCGATTTAACACCCCAAGAATTTAGTTTGCTGTATGTTTTGGCGCAAGCTGGTGGAGTACCTTTGTCTCGGTCAGAATTGCTGCGTCGTGCTTGGCCAGATGCAATTGACAACCCGCGCACAATTGACACTCATGTTTTGTCGCTACGCAAAAAAGTAGAACTTGATCCCCGCCAACCTAGTTTGATTCAAACTATTCGGAATGTGGGATACCGATTTAACATGGAAATTTTGAATGCTAATCTTCCACAATCGCAAACAAAGTTAGCAAAAGAACGATTCAGCAATCAACGTCCAACACTTACTACTCAACGGTAATGAGATGTAGGTGTTGAGTTTAGGGTGATTTATCAGATCAGAAGTTTTTAAATCCATTCTTCTGTGGCTTGAGTTTCTGCTTGGATTAAACTTGCTTGTAAACTCGCTAGGTCTACCTCAGAGGCTGGCTTATCTGCTAACAACTGTCCTTGGTGCAGGTGTAATAGTCTTGTACAAAACATCTGGGCTAAGTCTAACTGGTGATTGACCATCAAAATTGTAGTTTGTTGGGTTTCAGCCAGTTGAATTAAGATTTGCATCAGATGAGAGGCTGTAGCCGCATCCAAGGCAGATGTTGGCTCATCTAATAGTAAGATTTTGGGTTGGATGATTAAAGCACGAGCGATCGCAACTAATTGCTTTTGTCCCGATGAAAGCTGTAACTCATTCTTGCCTAACCAATCGTTAGGGATATGCAGTTGTTCCAGCCAATGGCTAACTCGTTGCTGAATCGTCTGTTTGGGCATCCCGCGCAAAACTAAAGGATATTCCAAGGCTTGTTGAGCTGTCATCCCCAGTAGCTTCGACTCTTGCAACACCAGTGTCACCATTTGGCGTAATTGGATGGTAGGAATTTGGCGATACTCTTGATTTTCGAGATAGATTTTGCCGCTGCTGGGTTCACTCAAGCGATTTATTAGGCGTAGTAATGAGGTCTTTCCCGCACCAGTTACACCAACAATAGCAATTATTTCACCAGGGAATACTTGAAAAGAAATGTCCTGCAAGATGGGGTATCCCTGGTGATTGCTTTTTAGTTTTGTATAGAGATTAACTTGCTCAAGCCTAAGTTGGGCTTGTGGAGTGAAATTATCCACAGTGTAGAAATATATAGTTTTTTAATGCTCACGCAAAGGCGCAAAGAATTTTTTCGTCTTTGCATGAGCCTTTAATTTAAGATAGTGTCAAGGCTGTATTAATCGTCCAAGCATCGACTAACAGCAGCAGTAATGTAAATCCAAATAGAATCGCATACATCCAAGGCTGTGCTAAGGGACGGACATCTGTGGTGTCTATACCTGTTTTGGCTTGTACGATGTTCACTAAACGGGCAAATCCCGCCACTCGCATCGGTAATAAGTAAGCTTTACCATCTTTGCTGAGAAAATAATAAACTAGCCCTCCTTGTCCAGTAGAACGGGGTTTTAATCCTTTAACTTCTGACCAAGGTAAAGTCCAACCTTTACGAAAGAAGCGTGGAACCCAAACAGGGTAAGTTACCTGAATTTCTTGGTCATTGACTACTACTCTTTCAGTTAATACGGCATAAAGTCCTACAAAGCCGATACAAATTCCTACCCACAGTAAGGTTGGTGGTGTTGGTGCTGCTGTTGCTTCGGCTAAAAATGGCAATGGCACTGTGAGTGCTACATATAAACTCAACAGGGTAATCCGAATCAACGGAGATAGGCGAAAAACGGTAGTAGAGGTATTAGCTGAGTTTGCTGTCACGGTTCCATAAAGATTGTTGCTTTCAGTTTTATCCTAACTGGAAGGGCAATTTTCAGGCGACTCTATGGTAAATACTTTTGTACTACAGTCCAACCTGTTAGGGATACCCAAGCAAAGGCGGCGAAGAGAATAATATTTACAGTGATGTGTAAAGTTCTTACCCAAGGTCGTCTGGGGTTAATTTGAGTTGCACTGACAGCAGATAGCAAAACTAAAAATACTACTATTAGCCCAGCAGGTAAATGTGATGAATGTCCTAAAGAGCCAAAGTGTCCTAATGTGCCGATAATACCGATCGCCAGTAATAGTAACACTAAACTCACCATGCTAATGCCCATTGTATAGTGCAGCGATCGCACTCCCCCACGACTCAAAGGAAACCCAGGAAAGCTAGGCATAGACTGAGAAGTTCTGGCTTGCCACATCCATATACCTGTAATCGCTAACAGCACATAAGCCAATAGTGATAATCCCATCGACCAAGCGGCGATTTTCCACAGCCAGAGAAAAGAGGGTAGGTGCATAAATTTGGGGGGTGGGGACAAGAAGCAGAGGAGCAGGGGAGCGGAGGAGCAGAGGGGGGAGAACTAATGACAATTGACTCTTGACTATTGACTATTAAGCCACAAATAGAAAAGGTTGCTGATATCAGCAACCTTATATTTTTTTGAACAAATTTTTTATTTTAATCAAGGCAATGATTAACCAGCAACTGTTAAAGGTTTTGTTGTATCTCCGCTTTTGGTATTAATTGACTGGGCTATTGGTTTTTTACTGATGGGGTCGAGAGTCGCTGAGTCGGTATTAAAGTCACTACTGCTTGGTTCGTGAACCGCAAGGCGATCGCACGGAATCGTATCCGATAAAATTGCACTTGCCATCATCCCTGTATGAATCTCCATTTGAGCTTCCGGTGGGGCTTCAAACACGAGGCGCTGTCCAGGAAACACAACCCTTTCAAAGTACCAGTTAGAAATGTTAGAGATGCGAGCCACCTGGATTTTGCTCGTGGCATTAACGTAGCAGCAGAGAATTTTCCCCGATTGCTCAGGTGGTAGAGAGTCTAAGATTTGAGCCATAACTGCCGAGGAGCTTTACGCCACACATTGTATATTACACAAGCCAAGACTAGCACTGGCTGATCCCCAGCTACTGTAACTCCGACTACCAACTGAAAATTTCTACGTTATTTCTATCTAAAGATATGTTCAAGTTATGAAATTTTTATAAAAAAGATTCATTCTTAAAAAATTATACAGTATTAAGGAAAATTTTTAATTGTTTTCTTTGGTAACAAATTTGTCTTTGATGTTAATTAACTATCAATAGGCTATCTAAAACTATCTTCTGGCTTGTAGCCATTTTTCATGAGTTTGTGTTTTGTGCTATTCCCACCAAGATAGCAAGGGATCATCGCTTAATAGTTGAACTCAATGTTATGGTAAAGATATATGAACAATTTATTCATAAAACAATCTCTCCTGTTTGATGCCTAGCAAATTTAGCTATTTCCGCCACTCCCAACAGGAAAAGGTGAAATCACAAAGTTGCTTAAAAGTCAAGCTAGATTGTCATAAATAAGACTAAGCAAACTTCGTTTTAGAACTTACACTATCTCTCGCTTTCCTGAAAAAATGGCAAGATGGAGGTTAAAAAACCGATGATCGAAAATCGCATTCTCTACGTTCGCCTTCCTTGTAACCCCATCTTTCCCATTGGGGTGGTTTATCTTTGTGATCATGTCCACAAGCTATTCCCAAACATCGAACAGCGCATTTTCGATTTGGGAACAGTACCACCTTTAGACTACGCTGCGGCTTTAGATCGCTGTATCGATGAATTTAAACCCACACTGTTAGTATTTTCTTGGCGGGATATTCAGATTTATGCCCCAGTCGGGGGACGTGGTGGAAACCCGTTGCAAAACGCTTTTGAATTTTATTACGCCAAAAATCCTCTAATCAAACTACGTGGGGCATTGGGTGGATTAAGAATTTTCATTGCCTATTATGTAGAGTTATGGCGCAATTTGGGATTAATCAAACGCGGTTTAAAACGCGCCCAAAAATACAATACTGATGCGCGTGCAGTTGTTGGCGGTGGTGCAGTCAGTGTATTTTACGAACAGTTGGGTAAAAGCTTACCTTCAGGCACAATCATTTCAGTAGGTGAAGGCGAAACTTTACTCGATAAACTCTTAAGCGGAAAAGAATTCCGTGATGAACGCTGTTATGTAGTCGGAGAAGCTAAACCACGTCAACGCCTGATTCACGAACAACCTACCCCATTACAAAAAACCGCTTGTAACTACGACTATATTGAAAGCGTCTGGCCAGAGTTTAGTTATTATCTGCAAGACAAAGACTTTTATATCGGTGTACAAACCAAGCGTGGTTGTCCGCATAACTGCTGCTACTGTGTCTACACTGTTGTGGAAGGTAAACAAGTACGGATAAATCCAGCCGAGGAAGTTGTGGCTGAAATGCGGCAACTATATAATCGCGGGGTGCGGAACTTTTGGTTTACCGATGCTCAATTTATTCCAGCGCGGAGATATATCGATGATGCGGTAGAACTATTACAGGCGATCGTTGATTCTGGAATGACAGATATCCACTGGGCAGCATACATCAGAGCCGACAATTTAACACCCGAATTGTGCGACTTGATGGCTAAAACCGGGATGAACTATTTTGAAATTGGTATTACCAGCGGTTCTCAAGAACTTGTACGCAAAATGCGGATGGGGTACAACCTGCGGACTGTCTTACAAAACTGTCGTGATTTAAAAGCAGCTGGGTTTAACGATTTAGTTTCTGTCAATTATTCTTTTAACGTTATTGACGAACGTCCCGAAACTATTCGCCAAACCATCGCTTACCACCGCGAACTAGAAAGAATCTTTGGTGCAGATAAAGTCGAACCAGCAATTTTCTTTATTGGACTGCAACCACACACTCATTTAGAAGAATATGCCTTTAAAGAAGGCATCCTCAAACCAGGGTACAATCCTATGAGCTTGATGCCGTGGACAGCCAAAAAACTGCTTTGGAACCCCGAACCCCTTGGTTCTTTCTTTGGCGAAGTCTGCTTACAAGCTTGGCGACAAAATCCTAATGACTTCGGACGGGAAGTGATGAAGATTTTAGAAGAAAGGCTTGGTTGTGCCGATTTAGAACAAGCTCTGTCCGCACCAATCGAGACGAAAGAAAAACAATTAGCAGGCGTATCATAGAAGACAAATCAATAAGGGGATGGGGTACTAAAAAACCTTCCATATTCCCACTCCCCACTCCCTACTCCCTACTCCCAACCCCCTATGTTAGAAGGTTCGATTTTACAACAGCTGGAAACCGCCCATCGCCATAGCACTAGACCAATTCGATTTGGGGTGTATTATAAAAACACCCTGGTTTCTCTGTGCCATGCGCTAGAAGACCATATTATTGCTGATCAGGGTAAGCCTCTCGTAATCACAGCTTTCCAGCGGGGTAAATGGTATTTACAAGAGGCAGAAAGATATGCAGACATAGCCAAAAGCAGTCGTGAAATTGCCATCATGGCAGCACCAGATGCAGGCTTTGCTGAACATCCTACTAGCCAATTACCTAACGTAGACTTAGTAGGATTAGATTCATCTGATCCAGTGGCGCAGGAATGGCATTTGATTATTCTGTCGCCTGGATACACAGCAATGGTACTTTGTCAAGAACTATCGGAAGCTGATTATGGTGCAGGTGGGATACCAGCTTCAGACTTAGAACGCAAATTCTACGGGTTGTGGACATTTGAACCGGAGTTAGTGAAGGAAACAGCCCAGTTAGCGATCGCTCATATTCAACAATACAATCCAGAACTAGCCGCAAAACTCACTGCTCATAAAGAAGCTATTCAGTCTCGTCTAGCTACACCAGAAGACTTAAGTACAGTAGTCTCCCGTGTAGTCGATTACCTGCAAACTGGGCAAGAAAACTTATCTATTCCTACAGCACTACGGCAACAAGCGTTAGATCGCAACTTAGTTTCTAACGAAATCCAAGCATTTTTACGGATGGCGCAGTTGATAGATTTGGCAGATATCAACAACCCAATGGCAGCGGCGGAAGTTGTCGCCCTTTCCGAGGCGATGGGACAATTATTAGAACTACCAGCTTGGCAAATCAAAAGATTGAGGTTGGCAGGCTTATTACACCGCATAGATCCGTTACAGAAAGCCGAAAGTGTTCTGACTCCGGGAACATCTAGCAGTTACACAGAACAAGCCCCCAGTTGTCCCTTAACCTGTCCCTTAGTACCAGGCGCACAGGTATTGCGAACCATGCCTCGACTCCGGGCTGTTGCCCAAATTATCACACACCAAACCGAGTGGTGGGATGGTACAGGAGAACCCGCAGGTTTAGCTGCCGATGAAATTCCCTTAGAGTCGAGAATTTTGGCATTAGTCGCCGAATTTCAATGGCGAGTCAATCAAATTAAATCAGCTAATCAAAGTCGGGAAGAAATATTTGCTCAAGCTTTAGAACAATGCCGACAGCAACAATCAACCCGCTTTGACCCTAAACTAATAGATGCCCTAACTTTGTTAGTCATGGGTTTGCAACAAGGGCTAGACTTACCTGTGATGACAACCAAAGCCAGCAACGGTATGTGGTTACTTGATTCTCGCTGGGATAGCCATAGCAAGAGTAGTGAGGAGATTGGTAGTTACCCCCAATGAACATTGAAGCTATTAAATCAGGAACCCTTAAACAACTCCCAGGGGTAAACTTAGAAGACGAGGAACTCTGTAAACTCGATTTAAGCCGGATAAATTTTGCAGGTGCTACCCTGGTTGGCACTAATTTTAGTGGTTCCAAACTCGAAGGTGGGCATTTAGAAGGAGCCAATTTAATGGGGGCGAACCTGCAAGAAACAGACTTGCGGGCGAACCTGATGGGCGCAAACTTGATGCAAGCCGACTTAACTAGTGCTGATTTGCGTGGTAGTAATTTGCGCGGTGCGAACCTCATGGGCGCAACACTTACTGATGTATCTTTAGCGGGTGCTTTTTTGAGTGGCGCGAATTTAATGAATGTCAACTTGCAAGGCGTTGATTTACGCGGTGCTGACTTGCGTGGTGCTAACTTGAGTGGGGCAAATCTCAAAGGTGCAGACTTAAGCCGTGCTGACTTGCAAGGAACACTGTTGAGTGAGGCGAATCTTGAAGAAGTTGACTTACGGGGTGCGAATTTAGCTGGGGCAAATTTTACAGGTGCTAACTTGCTGTGTGCAGAGTTAGAAGGCGCTAATTTAAGCGGTGTGAAGTTAGATAAAGCGTGTTTGGTGGGTACAGTTATTGAGAAGGGTTTGTAATGACAAAAAGTTAAATTATGAAGTTCTAGAAGACTATTTATACTTTCGGGTTTGATTGTTCCAGCAGCTTTAGAGTAACTATTCAGTTTCAGTGAATTTTTGAGTAAGCTTCTATGGTAAACAATTAGTAAAACGGGCATTGAATGCAACCTCTTATCTTACAAATGGAACAACTTGCCGTCGGGGAGCAAATCGCTGTTAAATGTTTGATTCCTCTAAACTCACATTTTGTATTTAAAGCAGAAGTTATAGAAATAAACAGTCAAAAACAAGCTAAAAAATTGAAAATAATTGAAGCACCAGTAGAAAAATTTACAAATGATAGCTTCAATCTAGGCAAAATACTTGATGTATCAAGACTAAACAGAATGAGTACCGTAGAAATATCTTACCTGATGCGTTCTTAAAAAAATTATGGTTTAGTCAGAGAGGCTTCTTCTGTATTTATTCTGCAAAAGAAGCCTCTTTGCATTCTTACGTAATTTCCTAAAATATTATGTATATACATATGCATAATATTTTAGAAACTAATCAGTAATCCTAATTTTTACTGTTTGTCTGCTCATCCATAACGCCAAAATACTCATCAAAAATAACCCCATCACACCCATTAAAGGATTTTGATAAACTCCAGTTACCCAATCAGGCACTACACCTGTATATTTAACTAATCCGCCGACATTAATAATGTAGAAGCCTCCAACTAAACCACCATGCAAACCAATTGGTAAGCCTAAACGTCCTCTACGCCAACGCTTTGCCCATACCTGCGTTAACCCCAAAACTACTAAAGCCGGAAACTGCGGCAGAGTTTGAATAATTGCCTCTAATGGCTTAATAAAATGCAACGTAGCAAAGACAATAGCATCCGTCCATAGTGCTACACGCTGGTTGTAGTCGCGTTCTAATTCATCAAGCAACCAGCCGCGAAATAATAATTCCTCGGCGAAACCAACAGCCAAGCCAACAATTAAACCTTCTATAACTATTTTTAATAAAAAAACTTTGGGCTGTTGCCATACCAGCCAGCCTAAAAGACTTTCTATACCGAATAGAATCCAAATATTAGTAATACCTATAGCCAAGCCACGCAGCAAATCTATTCTGTTGTGTGGCGTAGTGTCTAAGCCATAATGCTGCAATATCTGAGGTTGCTGGTAGACATATTTACCCCATAGCTTCAACAGCACAATAAATTCTATGTATAGCAAAACCATTGTCAAAATACTTACTAAGTTTGCATCACGCACTAGTAAGTAAATTGGTGCAGCAAAAGGCAACCATAGCAGCAACAGCATTAAAATAAAACAACCCAGCCGAATAGGGGCAGGGTGTTGAGCTAAACGGACAAGGTTGTTTTTCATACCAAGTAAGTCAAAAGTCATCAGTCAATATTCTAGATGTTAGACGAATGACAAATGACCAATAATTATTCATCAGGTTCAATACTGCTGGATAAACCGTGAGTTTTCAATGTTTCACAGTAAAATTCAGCGTGTTCTAGAGCGCAGGTAATGACTAAAGCTAACCCGTTTGTATGGGCTTCCATCATGATGCTCACAGCTTGGGGCTGAGTGAGACTCGGTACGGTGGTTAATAGTACCTGCACCACATACTCCATAGAGTTGTAGTCGTCGTTATGGAGCAAAACGCGATACCGAGGGGCGAGCTTGCGGGATGTAGAACTCTTCTCAATGGTTTCGACAGACACGGTTCTTTGCTCTTGTTTCGATGATTTACTACAACGGAATGCCTATAGGCGATCGCTTAACAGCTTAACAGTTATTCACTTATTTTATAACATTAAATTCCAAACTCTCTCTTACCCAAAGGTTGGTTCTCAAGACAACCCCTACATCATTAGCGCCATTGTCGCTGAGGATGTGCCACTGTTAGGGAGAGAAAGCCTTATCTGGTAATTTAAACTTCCTTTGGCTAGTTATTTGGTGGACAGGTCGATGATTTGAGCTTTAGGTTAAAGGTGATAGATCAAAAGTTCACTGTATTATCTTTATGCGTTATCTAATTGGAGAAATGAATTATGGATGCCGAAGAGTTGCTCCAGCGTTACTTTACTGGTGAGAGAAATTTTATAGGAATTATGCTAGTACCTTGTGCTGACTTGAGTGGTGCTAACTTAAGCGGTGCTAATTTCAGTAGAGCTAGTTTGAGAGAAATTAACCTGAGTAGAGCTAATTTAGAGAAAGCTACTTTGGAGGAGACTGATTTATCTTTCTCCAGTTTGGTAAAAGCTAATCTTAGGCAAGCTAACTTGAAAGGAGCCTTGCTTCAAGAAACTGCCTTGGCTGAAACTATTTTCGAGGAAGCTAATCTTAGAAATGCTCAAATTGCTTTGTGTTCTATGCTGAGAACCAATTTTAGAGGAGCTACTTTGGATAATACATCTTTTACTGAGTGTATATGCCGAGATACTATCTGGTCTGATGGCAAAGTTATTAACGATACCATTAACTAGGCATAAGTTATGATCGCAATCTCCTGTAACTTGGGTGAAACGCAGTGAACCCCAACAAATGATAACGACAAAAATATCTCAACTCAATGAATAAAACTCACACTACTTTTCTTCGTTTCAGACTTCATACTTCATACTTCATATTTTTGTACTAGCTACGTGATTATGGATACACACCCAGAATTTCAACCAGGACAAATTGTATCTTTAGAGCATGGTGACAAAAATTTGTACGCGGAAGTGATTGAAGTTGTTGTGTCCCGTCAGTTGTGTTGGGTGCGTCCTTTACTGCTGGCTAACCATACTCAAGAACCGCCATTAATTACAGACTTGCGAGACGCATCTGACTTACTTTGGCCTATCCAATTATTTCGCCCTGCTTTAGACACAGAAGTCATTACCCTGTTGAGTCAGGTTTTAGTCAAAGAACCAAAAGGCGAACCAGATTTTGTTGCTAAACAGCAACTGCATCAATTTATTCAGCAGATGTGGCAATCTCAAAAGTCTGAAGTGTGAAGTATGAAGTCTGAAATTTGATACTTTTGCGTTGCATCTCAAACCTAACCCCCAACCCCTTCCCTTGTAGGGAAGGGGAGCAAGACTTAAAGCCTCTCCCCGCGTCGGGGAGAGGTTTGGAGAGGGGTTTTAAAATAAGTCGCACACCACGTTAATTCAGGCTTCAGACTTCACACTTCATACTTTTCAAGCGTAGCGAATACCAGCATCCTTCATTCGCTCGATTGCTTCTTGCATACGTTCCTCAGAAATAGTTAAAGCAATGCGGAAGAAACCTTCACCAGATGCACCGTAACCGTTACCGGGAGCTACCATAATGCCACATTTGTCAAGCAATAAATTTACAAATTCCGCAGAAGTATAGCCAGCAGGAACAGGAACCCAAACGTAAAGAGTAGCTTTTGGCGGCTGAATCGGCCATCCTAAAGATTGCAAACCTTTAACAATAGTGTCGCGGCGATTTTGGTAAACAGACATCAAAGTTTGCAGTTCGGCTTCTGAAGTATTGTAAGCTGCGATCGCTGCTTTTTGAATTGCCTTAAACACTCCCGAATCAACGTTCGTTTTAACCTGTCTTAAACCTTGAATACCTAGTGCATTACCAGCTACAAAACCAACCCGCCAGCCTGTCATATTGTAAGACTTAGACAAACTGTGAAACTCAATGGCGATATCTTTTGCCCCAGGAACTTGCAACACACTTGGCGGTTTGTAGCCATCATAAGCCATTTCTGAGTAAGCATTGTCATGACACAGCAAGATGTTGTACTGCTTACAGAAATCTACTAATTCTGCAAAAAATTCTAGTGTTGCTACTCCCCCAGTTGGGTTATTTGGGTAGTTAATCCACAACAGTTTGGCTTTTTGAGCAATTTCTTCAGGAATTGCGCTTAAATCTGGTAAAAACTGGTTTTCTGCCTTCAGTGGCATGGTGAAAGGCACACCATCAGCAAAAATTGTGGAAGTGCGATATACCGGATAACCAGGATCGGGGATGAGTGTATAATCTCCTGCTTCCACAAAAGCTAAAAAAGTATTATGTATTGCTTCTTTAGAACCAATAGACGCTACAACCTCTGTATCCGGGTTTAACCCAGTTACCCCAAACCGACGTTCCATCCACTTAGCAGCCGCCTGACGAAATTCTTGCATACCTTCGTAAGGCGGATAGTTGTGAGTAGCAGCGTCATCAATCGCCTCATGCATTACCTGGAGAATGTGTGCAGGAGTCGGTTTATCAGGGTCGCCTATTGCCATATTAATGATGTCAACTCCCTCGGCGACGAGTTTTTCTCGTTTACGGTTAATTTCAGCAAAGAGGTAGGGAGGAATTTTTTCTAGGCGTTTAGCGAATTGCATGGCGACTTAATACTAATGCAAACATTAATGCTGATTAGCACAGTTTACGCCACACCAGGTAACTAAACAGTAAATCTCACAGAAAAATACAGGTCATCATCAAAAAACCGCTTCCACAATACACAAGACACCAGAAGCAAGAATAACAAATGACCAATGACCAATGACAAAAATTAATATCCCCAGCTTGGAACTAGCTTGACTCGGCCAGCATCCATTTCTGCCATTAATAATTCCAAAGCTTCAAAGTCTACATCCGAGATATAGCCCATTTGGGTTAATTCGGAATTGATTTCATTTTCTATCTCTGGAGTTAATTTTTTAATGTCAAGGGCTTTTTCTACCAGTTGGCGAATAGCGTACTTACTCCTACTCATATTTATTAACCCATTTTAGGTAATACTAAATTATCCGGGATAGAGCTAAGTATAAATTGTGATCTAAACGCTAAAATTTAGTGATTTAGATCACATATTTTTTGTTGAAAAATTTACCCTTAACTCCATCTTATTCTTTCCAAATGACCGTATTTACTCTCATACTTAGCTATAGCTGAATAGGCTTAAGTATCCACAAATTAAGCTTTCCCAGCAAAGTTACGGATGAGTGATTTATTCCGTGGCTGTCTATGTTGATTGTTTTAGAACCGATGTTTAAAAAAAGTATATATAATTACATTTTACCCTGTATTTATGACAATCTTTAAGGATATACCCTTTAGCCATAAAGATTCAGCAAAGAGATGTAAGACGTATGGTCGATGCCTGAAAAAAGAGATTATGTTCAAATAAATCTCAGGTTAAAGGTTTAATAACTCTAATTTAGGATGTCAATATGCAAGCAGTGCTGGAATGCCCAAAAATTACAGTTATTCGTCAACAGGGCAACCTCAATGCGGCAAACGCATTGGAATTTGAACGAGATTTGACCGCAGCATTAACACAAAATGATGTCTCAATCTTGCTTGTGGACTTGGCAGCGGTAGAATCATTAGACAGCGCAGGGTTAATGGCATTAGTATCTGCACTGAAGTTGGCTCAAAACTTGGGACGGAGTTTAAAGCTATGTTCTGTGTCTCCAGCCATTAAAATTATCTTTGAATTGACCCAACTTGATGGGGTATTTGAGTTTGAAGATAATGCTGAGTCGGTTACTGTAAGCCCATAATTGTAACACAAAATTTATCTTTGCTACAAAATTGTGTAAAGGATATTGTCAGTTGCAAAGATAAACCTATGGTTAGACCAGATAAATGCTAAGGTTGGAGGTGGTTATCTGTAAATAATAAAAAAGCTAGAAGATAGCACAGTGGCTGTTGCAGTTGAAAAATTAATCACATCGGATATTTTAAAACCCGCGCGTTACCTCGGTAACGAACGCCTAGCAGTACATAAGCCTTGGGATACGGCAGTGATTAGGTGGGTATTAACATACCCAGAAGTCTATGAAGTTGGCTCGTCTAACTTGGGGCATATCATTCTCTATAACATTTTGAATGCCCAACCGCGCCAATTATGCGATCGCGCTTACCTCCCAGGTACAGACTTAGCAGCTAAACTCCGGGAAACAAACACCCCCTTGTTTGCTGTAGAGTCAAAGCGATCGCTAAAAGAATTTGACATCTTAGGTTTTAGTCTTAGTTACGAATTAGGTGCAACCAACATCTTAGAAATGTTGGATTTAGCTGGAATTCCCCTGACATGGCAAGAACGAGCAACAGGGAATTACCCGCTCATCTTCGCCGGAGGACAAACGGCAACCTCAAACCCGGAACCATACGCCGACTTTTTTGACTTCTTCGCTTTAGGTGATGGCGAAGAACTCTTGCCAGAAATCGGCATGGTATTAGAAGAAGGTAAACAAGCCAATTTGAGTCGCCGCGATTTACTCTTCGACTTGGCACAAATACCAGGGGTATACGTACCGCAGTTTTACGACATGGCCGCAGATGGTTCAGTCCATCCTAACTCCCCAGATATACCAAAACACATTCTCAGAAGAGTTGCGACCCCCATCCCCGCCTATTCCATTGGGTTAGTTCCCTACGTCCAAACAGTACATGATCGCTTAACAATTGAAATTCGCCGTGGCTGTACTCGTGGCTGTCGCTTTTGCCAACCAGGAATGCTTACCCGTCCAGCGCGAGATGTGGAACCAGAAAAAGTTGTAGATGCCATCGAGCAAGGAATGCGGGCGACTGGTTACAATGAATTTTCCTTACTATCCCTGAGTTGTTCTGATTATTTAGCCCTACCAGCGGTAGGGATGGAAATTAAAAATCGGTTAAAAAATGAAAATATTTCCCTGTCGTTGCCAAGTCAGCGTGTAGATAGATTTGATGAGAACATTGCCAACATCCTCGGTGGTACGCGCCAAGGTGGATTAACTTTTGCACCAGAAGCCGGAACCCAAAGGATGCGGGATATCGTTAACAAAGGTTTGACGAATGAAGAACTCTTAAGAGGCGTGAAAACAGCTTGGGAACAAGGCTGGGATAAAATCAAACTCTATTTCATGATTGGCTTGCCAGGTGAAACAGATGCAGATGTTTTAGGCATCGCAGAAACGGTACGCTGGTTACAACGAGAATGTCGAGGTAAAGGCAGAAGACCGCTAAACTTTAACCTCACAATTTCCAACTTTACGCCCAAACCGCATACACCATTTCAATGGCACTCAGTAGGTACTGCGGAATTTGAACGCAAGCAAGACCTACTGCGCCAAGAATTCCGCCGGATGAGGGGAGTGAAGGTGAATTACACCGATGTCCGGATTTCGGCAATGGAAGACTTTATTGGCAGAGGCGATCGCACATTGGGTAAAGTCGTCCGTCGCGCCTGGGAATTAGGTGCAGGTATGGATTCTTGGTATGACAGTTTAGATAAAGCTTTCACCGCTTGGGGTCAGGCGATCGCAGAAGCAGGTCTAGACTGGAAATACCGCCAAGTCGAAAACGGCGAATGGAACTTGTTTCCACAAGAAACTACGAAGACACAAGAACAAGGAGACAACTTAGCAACGCCACTTGCTTCAACGGAGGAAACCTCCGCAACGCAGTGGCTCCTCAGCACTCCCCTTCCTTGGGATCATATTGATACCGGAATCGACAAAAAATGGTTGAAAGAAGACTTACAACGCGCCTTAGAAGCAGCAATTGTCCCCGATTGCTCTTTTGAAGGATGTTCGCATTGCGGTGTCTGCGGCACAGACTTCGGCCACAATATTGTGATTGAACCACCGCCTATCCCCCAATTTGCAGGTGAGTTTGTCCCGAACACAACCAAAGTACAAAGATTGCGTGTCTGGTTTGGTAAGCAAGGTGACATGGCTTTGCTAGGTCATCTGGATTTGCTGCGTTTGCTTGACAGAGTTGTGCGCCGCGCGAGTTTGCCAGTGGCTTATACAGGTGGATTTCACCCAAACCCACGCATTATGATTGCTAGTGCTTTACCTTTAGGTGCTACTAGCAATGGCGAAATCGTCGATTTTGAGTTAACTACAACTGTAGACATCAAAACTTTTCAAGCAAAGTTAGTGCAGGAACTTCCTACAGATATACCTGTGTATCGTGTAGCAGAGATAGATTTAAAATCTCCATCTGCTAACCAAGCCTTAGCAGCAGCCGAGTACCTGATTACGGTAGCAGTACAGACTGAAGCTACACCTGCACAATGGCAAGATTGGATGGATGCTATTTTAGCCAAGGACGAAATTAACGTAGAGCAAATAACAAAGTCAGGCAAAACTCAGGTAGTAAATCTGCGCGATCGCATGTTTGAATTGGCATTAGTAGAAGCTCACAATAGCACAGCAGAATCTACCGCCATTCTGCGTTATCTAGGTAGTTGCCGCAATGACGGCGTTTCCTTGCGTCCTGAGCAAATCCTATCTATGCTAGAAGTAGTTGCAAACCGAGAATTTCAACTTCTGCAAATTCACCGCAATCAGTTAGTTTTAGGAGTATAATCCCTAAAGGGTAACTTGCCAGTAGTTGCCCTGATGTAGCACATCATGGGAATTGATTTTTAGCAAGGTTGCGTTAGAATGAGGTGAAGAGAAATTTTCTGGCGCTGCATTGAATTAACTAGTTCACTACCCTTATACTCAGGGAGCGAAAGCAAAGATACTAGAGAGCAACTTCTAGGATTTTATCCCAGACAAGCTGAAGCGGATTAAAAAACAACCTCTCTTGATAGCAACTTGAGTGAACTATTAACTTAAAAGCAGGCTCCGTCGGCAACTCTTACTCTATTTTTTTTTAAACAACTGCTGAATGCCCAATCCCTAGGTGGTGCGGGTATCGCATCAAAAATCAACCACGGACGGTTGATTTATTTACTTAAACAATATGCAACCGTTCTGTAATAAACAGGCGTGTAAACGCGATTACTCAGTCATTAGCTCTTTAACTTTGAAGCTCAGCTTCACAAATTTTATTATCAGCAGTACCTTTAGTAGCTGGCAGAGGCGAGGGACATGACCAACCGCCAGAACTACATCTGTGCTGCCAATTTTTGAGGAAATTGAATGCCAAAACAAATTATCATCGCAGAGCAGCATCAAATAGCTGCCGTATTTTCTGAAGATCAAATACAAGAACTCGTTGTAGCCACAGGCCATCACCAAATTGGTGATATCTACTTAGGTGTAGTAGAAAACGTATTGCCCGGAATTGACGCGGCTTTTGTAAATATTGGCGATCCGGAACGTAATGGCTTTATTCATGTAACCGACTTAGGCCCATTAAGGCTAAAGCGGACAGCAGCAGCCATTACAGAACTCCTAACACCACAGCAAAAAGTGCTGGTGCAAGTAATGAAGGAGCCTACGGGTACTAAAGGGCCGAGGCTAACTGGTAACATTACTTTACCTGGACGCTATGTAGTACTGATGCCCTATGGTCGGGGCGTGAATTTATCTCGCCGAATTAAAAGTGAAAATGAGCGCAACCGGCTCCGGGCGTTAGCAATCTTAATCAAGCCGGCGGGAATGGGTTTGCTAGTGCGTACAGAAGCAGAAGGTAAACCAGAAGAAGCCATCATGGAAGACTTAGAATTGCTACAAAAACAATGGGAAGCAATTCAACAAGAAGCACAATCGACCCGTGCGCCCGCCCTGTTGAACCGAGATGATGACTTTATTCAGCGCGTATTGCGGGATATGTACGGTGCAGATGTCAACCGGATTGTAGTTGATTCCAGCACTGGACTGAAGCGGGTGAAACAGTATTTGCAAAACTGGAGTGGCGGACAGACACCACAAGGATTGTTGATTGATCATCACCGCGATCGCTCACCCATATTAGAATATTTCCGCATCAATGCGGCGATTCGAGAAGCCCTGAAACCAAGAGTAGATTTACCTTCTGGTGGCTACATTATTATTGAACCCACAGAAGCACTTACAGTAATTGATGTTAACTCCGGTTCGTTCACGCGATCGGCAACAGCCAGAGAAACAGTATTGTGGACAAACTGCGAAGCCGCCACAGAAATTGCCCGACAATTGCGACTGCGGAATATTGCTGGGGTAATTGTTGTTGACTTCATCGATATGGAATCACGGCGCGACCAATTGCACGTCTTGGAGCATTTCAACAAAGCCCTGAAAGCAGACAAAGCCCGTCCTCAAATTGCCCAACTCACAGAACTTGGCTTAGTAGAACTGACTCGGAAGCGCCAAGGTCAAAACATTTACGAATTATTTGGTGGAACTTGTCAAACCTGTGGTGGTTTAGGACACGTTGTCCATCTGCCTGGAGAAACCGAAACTCGCTTACCTACCCCAGCAGAACTGCCAGAACGTTTTGTACCCTTACCGCAAAGAGAACCCCGTTTGCCCGTAGCGCGGATTTCAGAACCAAGAGAAAGCTTTGATAGCTTTGGTGATAATTTTGATACTGATTCTGACTTAAGCGCCTTGAATTTAGTGAACCATCCTAGTTATCACGAATTAGGGGATAACAATAAGCGTGGTAGTCGCACTAACCGTCGTAGAAGAATTGGTATCAATGGCGCAAATGGTAAAGATGAATCACGGTTGGCTCCTAACTCTCTAGGTTTTGATCCTGATACCGAACTAGACCTGGACAACGAAGTAGACTTAAGCCCAACACCAGAAATTCCCACACCCAGCTTAGGCAAATCAGGTTGGACAGAAAGAGTCGAACGCAATAAAGTCATCAAAACAGAACCTGTAAAACCAGTGGTTGAACCACCGGAAATTAGAACTGTAGAAATGACTTTAGAAGAACAAGATGTTTTTGCCTTAATGGGAATATCTCCCTTAGTGAAATTAGATCGGGAAGTAAAAAATCCCAAGTCGGTGATTATTAACATTGTGCAGCCCGGACAAGGGACAAGTACACCACCAGAACCACCCTCAGATATAACTATTCCCGAAACACTTCCTAAGACAGTAAATACATTGCCTATAGAACCAGAGCCAAAATCCTTACCAGAAGAACCAATTGATTCAGAAGGATTCACCGCGCCCACTGCTGAAGAAACTGAGGCAAGTCTTACGGCCACAGGTAGCCGTCGCCGTCGTCGTCGTTCCTCGGCTGTAGAATCAGGTAATTCCACTTTTGAGGAAAGTTAATATGCTCTATGGTAGAGATAAAAAAAACTGCTGCTAATTCGTCACTAAATTTAGGTGAACTGAATTGGCTGGAGTTTTCCCCCCCTTTATCTGGGGTTTCTGGGCTAGTTGCCGGAATCGATGAAGTTGGGCGTGGTGCTTTATTTGGCCCCGTAGTTGCAGCAGCCGTCATCCTACCAGCTGATGCTTTTTCAGAATTGATAGCGGCTGGGATTAAAGATAGTAAAAAGCTATCTAGTTCTCGCAGAAAATATTTAGCAGAACAGATTGGTCAGCTGGCAACAGATTGGAAAATCGGTTTTGCTGCAACTGCTGAAATTGATCAAATCAATATTTTGCAGGCAACGCTGTTAGCCATGAAACGGGCTGTACTCAAATTGAAAGTACAGCCTGTAATCTGCTTGGTTGATGGTAATCAGCTAATTAAAGACTTGCAAATACCTCAGCAAACAATAGTGAAAGGGGATGAGCGATCGCTTTCCATCGCAGCTGCTAGTATTGTGGCTAAAGTTTGGCGTGACGAATTGATACTGCGTTTAGCATCAAAGTACCCTCAATACGACTTAGAGCGTAATAAAGGATACGGTAGCCCAAAACATTTACTAGCATTGCGACAATATGGGCCTTCATCCCTGCATCGCAAATCCTTTAGCCCTTGCCAAATTAGCCATTAGTTCTTTGTTATTTATCCTTAGTTATTTATGTTACTAAAGATAAATAACAATTCAATAAATTACTCCAAATTCAATATTGATAACTCTTGACTATCTTCTTCTAGGGATTTTACTTGCATTTGTGATATTACCCAATGACGATAATCCGCCAGTAATTGATGTAACAATCTTTGCTTAACTGTCATCAATACACTCTTGAGTAAGCCATTGCCAGTAGCTTCTAAAATCGGTTTTGGGGTAAGAGAAAATGGTGGAGGTAATTCTACTTGTACTTCCAAATCGGCTCTTCCTTCTAAACGAGTACCGCTACTGTGGTGATAAGGAGATAAATGTCCTTGTAAATTGAGAGCAAAACGCTGGTTAATATATTCAAATCCAAGAATTTCACAACCTACCGATCGCAAATAAATTATGCCACTGGATTCTGCCCAAACTCTCATATCTACAGTAGGTTGAATGCTGAGTGTCATAAAAGATAGAGGACGCATTTTTAAACGAAATACTTCCTCAGAAAGCTGTTGAACACGGCTATTATCAACTAAAGCATTCACCAACCTTTGAGGCTGCCGCAAGTAATGTTGAATAGGAATAGGCTGTTGCGGTACAGCAATTTTTACCGATTGAGAAGCAGTAAATCTTGTAGGCATGATTTGCAGACAGCAATTATTTGATACTTTTATATAGTAATAAATTTAGTGTAATTCTTATTTTAATGGAATAAATAAGCCTGAGTTTAAGTTAAATTTTTAATGATAGATTTGCTGAATAAGTTATTACTATTTTTAAATTATAAATCAATTCACAACTATTTTATGAAAATATTTTTTTAAAAACAGATATAAAAAGTATAAAAAATTATACCAGTATGAACAAAGAATGCGATCAATAAGAGAACACGTTGATTTCTTCTGCGCCTCTGCTTTCTTGCTCAAATAATGCCTAAATGTACAATTTAGGTTTGTAACAGCTTAGTGTCTATTAACTTTTTGTATGCTGAGGTAATCCCTACTCACAAAGAGTTGATTTTGCGTTCATGAAGCACCACTTTCACATATTGCTACTGTTGTTTTGGTTAGCTATTGGTACAGCCCTACGCTTTGTGCGTCTAGCATCTTTACCACCTTGGACTGATGAGTGTGCCACGATGGTTTTTAGCCTGGGAAATAGCTTTCGCACAGTACCACTTAATGAAATTATTAGTTCAGATATACTGTTGCAGCCATTACAAGTTAACCCAACAATTGAAATTAATACTGTTATTGAACGGCTGCTGACTGAGAGTACTCATCCTCCTGTTTATTTTGTATTAGCCCATTTGTGGATGAAAATTTTCTCATCCACAGGGGAAATCGCCTCAATTTGGGTAGCGCGATCGCTCAGTGCTATGTTAGGTGTGATATCCATTCCCGCTATGTTTGGCCTTGGCTATCTTACCTTTCGTTCTAAGTTAGTAGGGCAAATGGCAGCTGCAATGATGGCAGTTTCTCCATACGCTGTTTTTCTCGGTAGGGAAGCGCGACATTATACTTTGGCGATGTTATTAATCATCGCTTCTTTATGTTGTTGTGTGAAAGCAATTCAAAATATCGATCGTCAGCAATCTCTGCCTATATGGATAATCTTAACTTGGGTAGTAATCAATAGTTTCGGAGTAGCAACCCATTATTTTTTTGCACTAACTTTGGCTGCTGAAGCCTTGATATTATTCGTGCATCTTTGGCGTAACAGTCAGCAAAATACTAGGCAAACTTATTGGCGCATTTGCATACTTGTTTTAGGTACGCTGATTGGATGTGTTGTTTGGATACCATTGCTGCACAGTATACCCAATAACGACCTAACAACCTGGGTTGCTATTAGTAACCCCCATACCAGATGGTTAGAACCAATAGGACGATTACTGTTGTGGAATATGAGTATGCTGTTGCTTCTGCCTTCAGCACTGACCAGCGTACCTTTAGAAGTTATTATTATTTCCGGTGTAGCAACTTTGCTGTTTTTGTTGTGGAGCTTACCTAAACTCCATTATGGTCTAAAAACTCTCAAAGATAATCTTAATAGAGTTTTAGCAAGACAAATCTTGGATAGTTATATTCTCACAGCAGTTTTTTTAATTTTATTTTTTACCTACGTTTTAGGTAAAGATCTAACTCTAGCCGCCAGATTTCAATTTGTGTATGCACCAGCAGTAATTTTGTTTTTAGGTGCTGCATTAGCAGGTTATTGGCAACATCAGGTAAATGGCAAAGTTGCGGTGAAAATAATTTTGCTGATAGCACTATTGGGAGGAGTAACTGTAGGTTGGAATATCGGTTATCTGCAAAACCAACGCCCAGATATCTTAGCCTCACTCATACATAAAGCATCTCAAAGTAAGGTGTTAATCGCTACAACACATATCCATCACGGGCAAACTGGTAGGATGATGGGATTAGCTTGGGAACTTCAACAAAGACCTGATCTCAATGCACAGTTTTTCCTAACTGGTAAAGATGCAGACAATCAAAGTTACACTCAAGCAGTGCAAGTATTACAAGAAAAAATAGCTACAATTGGGCGACCTCTGGATTTATGGTTAGTTGAATTCCGTACACCAATCAATTTAGAATCTCAGCAATGTTTTCCTGATACACAATACGGTAAATCTGCTGGTGAATATAATTACAAACTGTATCGTTGTACAACATAAAACGGCAGTATAAGGTCAAACAAAGCGATTTAAATCAATGTTCTCTTTTAAGCTAGGTTTGCCTGCGGTATAGTCTATGAATCTGACAGTAATTACAGTTCCAACGCGATGTCTTTATCTATTGCTCATTTAGGCCCTCCAGGCACTTACGCAGAACAAGCAGCAGTTTTGTATGTCAACTGGTTGACCAAAACAACGGGAATTGAAGCTACTTTATGCCCGTACCCTAGCATAGCTCAGTCACTCCAAGCGGTTGCTGCTGGAAAAACTCAGTTAGCAGTTGTGCCAGTAGAAAATTCCATTGAAGGTAGTGTCACCATGACTATGGATGCGCTGTGGCAATTGGACAGTTTACAAATTCAGTTAGCTTTAGTCATGCCTATTGCCCATAACTTAATTTCTTGCGCTACTGGCTTGGATAGCCTTCAGAAGGTTTATTCACATCCCCAGGCTTTAGCACAATGTCAAAATTGGTTAGGTAAATTCCTGCCAACTGTACAAATCATTCCGAGCAATTCCACCACAGAAGCCCTACAATCGCTACAAGAAGATTTAACAGCAGCTGCGATCGCATCTTTTAGAGCCGCCCAACTCTATAATCTGCCGATTCTCGCTCAAGGCATTAATGACTATCCAGAAAACTGTACTCGCTTTTGGGTAGTTAGTCAAAATAACCCTACATCTGAATATCACAGAAATACACTAAATCCTACCCATAGCTCTTTAGCTTTTAGCGTACCTGCAAACATCCCTGGTGCGTTAATCAAGCCTCTAAAAGTATTTGCTGAGCTAGGAATTAATCTTAGCAGAATAGAATCTCGCCCTACCAAGCGATCGCTCGGAGAATATTTATTTTTTATTGACCTAGAGGCAGATATTAATGAACCAAAAATGCAATCTGCCATAGCAGATTTAACGAAGTACACCGAAATTTTAAAGATTTTTGGTAGCTATGCTGTCTTATCAGTCAACTCTCTGGCAGCATAATTCAAAAATTAACATTATTATTTGCCTTATCCCTTACAATATTGATATTTAACAGTTACTTGATGCAATTCTTGCATCTACATGAGGTAGATTACACTAGCCTCCTTTTCGTGATCAAAATATACTTTATTCAATTGCAAACCGCTGTAAGTAGCTATAGCAATTTCTGGTTAAATTTAGACATATTCTAATCATAAAATAAATATTCCAACAGACTTGTAAGCCTATTTACTGTTACCTATTCTCTGAAATATCATAAACTGCATACACTATCATGAATAAAGGTTTAATTCAATAACTCATTAATTTTTACTCAGAAATTAGCACTTCTAGCTAGGTCTTAGTGAATAATTATTTTCAGGATAAGGCAGCAAGCAGAAACAAAAAGGATTTTATAATATTTAATTTTTATTTACATATTTTGGTTATTTATAGCCCTGCTATTTTTAAGCATGTTACAAGTAGAGATTGTATAAGATTTTAAATTTAAAATAGAAAAATTTTTTAAACATAATTAAACTTTGATGACTATATATTTCAGTTATTCTCCATCAATAATATAATTTTGATACTTCATTAATAGTTGATTTTTTACTACTACAACAGCTTTCTATGACAATTAATAAATACTTATGCTTAGCAACTACAAGCGGTCTATTTTTGAGCCTACTGAATGCAGAGCCTAGCCTAGCCTTTTCTTTTACTAAAATTGCTGATAACCAAGATACCTTTAATTCTTTAGGTTTATTTCCTGCAATTAATAACGAAGGTGTTGTCGTCTTTTCAACTAACCTAGAATCTAACGGAAAAGCCACTGGTATCTTTATTGGTAACGGTAGGGTAACTACTAAAATAGCGGACAATAGTAGTGCTTTTAGTGTCTTCTCTCCAGTTCCTGCAATTAATAACACAGGGACTGTTGCGTTCTCAGCTAATTTAGATGACACAAGTAGTGGAATTTTTACTATTAATAGAGGAATAACCACAACTATTGCCAATAGCCCCTATTCTCGTGACTTTGGAAATCCAGTTATTAACAATTTAGGACAGGTAGTATTCTCTGCACCCGTAAATACAGAACGTATTGGCATTTTCATGAGTAATGGAGTCGAGACTTCTTTGATTGCTGAAACTAATGATGTTTATACTACTTTGGATGGATATGCAATCAACGATCACAACACCATAGCTTTTGTAGCTAGTTTGAATGCTGGCGGACGTGAGATATTTTTTCATCAAGGTGAAACTACAACGCCTGTAGTTGAAACTAATGGAGAGTTTAACTTCTTGTTCACACCTTCACTGAATAACGAAAACACAATTGCTTTTCAAGGTGTTTTAGATAATTACACAACTGAAGGAATATTCACGGTTCAAAATGGAAATCTCAGCACTATTGCTGATACTAGCGGCCCCTTTAGTTTCTTCGATAACCCTGCCATCAATAATGAAGGCATAGTTGCTTTTAGGGGTGCTTTAGATACAGGAGGTTTTGGTATTTATACAGGCCCAGACACAGTAAATGATAAAGTAATTGCTGTGGGCGATTCTTTATTTGGCTCAACAGTAGTAGACCTTTATTTTTCCAATCAAGGTCTAAATGATGCTAATCAACTAGCTTTTTATGCCAAACTAGCAAATGGTACTACTGGTATCTTCCGTGCTAATCCCACTCAGTCTTCGGCACCCGTCCCTACACCTACTTTGTTGCCAGGAATCTTGATTTTAGGAATTTTTGGGAAGATACTCCGTTCAAAAACCAAGCGCATAAAGCATGAGCAGGACTTATGCAATCAAAAAGCTTAATTTGTCGAACTACCCTTTGGGCTTCAGCTAAAACACATATTCATTGGATAATAACTTCATGATGGCGTTGACCCTTGATAGTTACCAGTAAACGGTCAACACCATTAAATACGCAAGCTTTATGTGCAACAGCATACCAGTTAGCTAATGATGTTTTTCCACCCTAGGCGTTGGTTAGCTCAGCCATATTAGCCAAAAAGTAGTTGACCATAGTGTAGAACAATCTTAGAGTCTGCGTCAGCTCTCATAAATCTTAGCTTATGACTTTTGATTAAAAGTATCTTTCAGTACAGAACGGGCAGCTAAATGATTACGGGTAGAAGTTAAAATTTCTGCCTCTCGTTCTAACCTAGCAGCTGTATCTTGCATTTCTAGTAAGGACTGCTGTTCGGCAGCAACACCATAGAGGTTACTGGCTACCCAATAAGATAGCTCTATTGGCAAGTCTGGTAATTCTTCTGGCAGTTCAATGTTTTGTTCAGTCAACTTAGCAGAGAGGCGTACTACATCTTTAAGTAGCTGTTCAACTTGAGCACCTAAAGGGCGTAAATCTTTGGTTGGTGGTTCATCTTCTATCCACTGTACCAAACCTACGCGATAAGGCTTTTCACGCACATACTCCAAAACACGAAACCTTTGTTGCCCCAAGGTCAACATCTTCATCCGGTCGTCTGGTAAGCGCTGGTAGTGGATAATTTCTGCACAACAACCAACATTGGCAATTGTACCTTTTACTGGATCGACCATTAATACCCCAAACCTGCGATCGCTTTCCAAAATCGTGTTCATCATGATTCGGTAGCGAAATTCAAAGATATGTAAAGGTAGTGGTCTAGTAGGAAAAAGAACTACTTCGGGTAACGGGAACAGAGGTAGTTCACGAACAGCAATTCTCGAAGAAGATGTCATTGTTTCCTTAGAATAAATTTAATTTTAAAAATTTATTGTTCTCTGCTTTCCCGTACTTTGTTTACATTCTATCACTAAATAAAAAGCCCTGAGATCAATTTTCTCAGGGCTAACTCAGTATTCACACTATAGTCGTTGGTCAATAATAATTTTTTTTATAACTATTGACACTTGACTAACTACAGTTTGACTTCAATATCCACACCCGATGGCAAATCTAGCTTCATTAAGGCATCAATAGTTTTAGAGGAAGGCTGGTAGATGTCAATAATTCGGCGATGAGTGCGGGTTTCAAAGTGTTCGCGCGAATCTTTGTCTACGTGAGGCGATCGCAGCACGCAGTAGATTTTCCGTTTTGTGGGTAAGGGAATTGGGCCTATAGCTGTAGCGTTAGTTCGGTTAGCTGTGTCTACAATCTTCTCGCAAGATGTATCCAATAATCGACGGTCAAAAGCTTTTAAACGAATTCTAATCTTCTGCTGTTGTAGAGTTGCCATCTTTAATTTTCCAGGTTCTGTTTTATTGGGAGTGGGGAGTGGGGAATAGAAAACCTACTTCCTATTCTTCATTTCCTTTGATCGGGTCAGATAAAAGAGCAGAGAGGCATTTTACCATCTCTGCTCTGAGTTATTGGGGTAAAAAGGTACTACTTGAGGATTTTGGAGACGACACCAGCACCGATGGTGCGGCCACCTTCACGAATCGCAAAACGCATACCTTGTTCAATTGCGATCGGGTTGATCAATTCTACAGTCATTTTGATGCGATCGCCTGGCATTACCATTTCTGCTTCACTACCATCATCAGAGGTGAATGCGGTAATTGTGCCTGTTACATCAGTTGTCCGCACATAGAATTGAGGACGGTAGCCAGAGAAGAATGGTGTTTTCCGACCACCTTCTTTTTCGGTGAGTACATAAACTTCACCTTCAAATTGGGTGTGAGGGGTAATAGAACCGGGTTTAGCAATTACCATACCCCGTTCAATATCAGCCTTTTGGATACCACGTAGTAGTACACCTGCGTTATCCCCAGCCATACCTTCATCGAGACTCTTCTTGAACATCTCGATACCAGTTACGGTAGTGTTACGAGTGTCTCTGATACCTACTAGTTCTACAACATCACCGACTTTTACCTTACCGCGCTCAATCCTGCCGGTAGCTACGGTACCACGACCTGTGATGGAGAATACGTCTTCTACTGCCATCAGGAAGGGTTTGTCAATGTCACGCTCTGGGTCGGGGATGTAAGAGTCTACAGCATCCATCAAGTCGTAGATTTTATCAACCCACTTGTTCTCGCCGCGTTGGGTTTTGGGGTTCTTGACCATTGCTTCTAGAGCTTGCAGACCGGAACCTCTAATTACGGGAATATTGTCGCCATCGAAGTCATAGCTAGAAAGTAGTTCACGAACTTCTAGTTCAACTAACTCTAGCAATTCTTCGTCGTCTACCATGTCTTCTTTATTTAAGAAGACTACTAGTTTAGGAACCCCTACCTGACGAGCTAACAGAATGTGTTCACGAGTTTGAGGCATGGGGCCATCGGTAGCAGCTACTACGAGGATGGCTCCGTCCATTTGTGCTGCACCAGTGATCATGTTTTTCACATAGTCAGCGTGTCCAGGACAGTCAACGTGAGCATAGTGACGCTTGTCAGTTTCATACTCAACGTGAGCGGTATTAATAGTAATACCCCGTGCTTTTTCTTCGGGTGCGTTGTCAATTTGGTCGTAAGCTTTAGCTTCAGCTTTACCCAAAGCAGCCAAGGTCATGGTAATAGCTGCTGTTAAAGTGGTTTTACCGTGGTCAACGTGGCCAACAGTACCGATGTTAACGTGGGGTTTATTTCTTTCAAACTTTGCGCGTGCCATGAATGCTCGTTTCCTTTTTTAATTAAGCGTTCCCTTTGCTTTTTGCGATAATTGCCTCAGCCACGTTGCGAGGTACTTCATCGTAATGGCTAAATTCCATCGAGAAGATGCCCCGTCCTTGGGTCTTCGACCGAATATCAGTGGCATAGCCGAACATTTCAGCCAATGGGACTTTAGCAGTCACTTTGGCAATGCCTTGTTCAGATCCCATCCCTTCAATTTGCCCACGACGGGAATTGAGGTCGCCCATTACATCCCCAAGGAAGTTTTCGGGAACTTCCACCTCAACTTTCATCATAGGCTCTAAGAGGACTGGTGAAGCTTTGGTTGTTGCTTCTTTCATCGCCATTGAGCCAGCGATTTTGAAAGCCATTTCCGAAGAGTCTACGTCGTGATAAGAACCATCGACTAAGGTGGCTTTCACATCAATTAATGGATATCCAGCTAAAACGCCAGATTCGCAGCATTCTTTCATTCCTTGTTCTGCGGGGCTAATGTACTCTTTGGGTACAACACCACCAACAATCTTAGAAACGAATTCAAAGCCGCTACCAGGTTCACCTGGTTCCAAATCGATCACGACGTGACCGTATTGACCTTTACCACCACTTTGGCGGATGAATTTACCTTCAACTCTGGTGACGGCTTTGCGAATGGTTTCACGGTAAGCTACCTGTGGCGCACCCACGTTTGCTTCCACTTTAAATTCGCGTAACATCCGGTCTACGAGAATTTCTAGGTGTAATTCTCCCATCCCTGCAATCACTGTTTGGTTGGTTTCTGGGTCAACACTGACGCGGAAGGTCGGGTCTTCTTCCGAGAGAGATTGCAGAGCCTTGGACAATTTGTCCATGTCGTTCTTGGTTTTGGGTTCAACCGCAACCGAGATTACAGGCTCAGGAATAAACAGGGATTCGAGAATAACTGCTGCACCTTCGTCACAAAGAGTGTCACCTGTCAAGGTATCTTTTAAGCCTACTGCTGCGCCTAAGTCACCTGCTCGCAGTTCATCAACATCTTGACGCTCGTCGGCTTTCATCAGCACTAAGCGAGAAATCCGTTCTTTTTTATCTTTGGTCGCGTTCAGGACGTAACTACCCTTTTTCAGTACGCCAGAGTAGACACGAACGAAGGTGAGGCGGCCGTAGGGGTCAGCCATAATCTTAAATGCCAAAGCCGCTAGAGGTTCGTTGTCATCAGAACGGCGCTCTACGGTTTCACCATTTGGCAATGTCCCTTGAATTGGTGGAACATCAATGGGCGCTGGCAGATAATCAACTACCGCATCCAGCATCAATTGCACGCCTTTGTTTTTGAAAGCTGAACCACAAAGTACAGGCACAATAGTACCGGCAATTGTACCTTTACGCAGAGCTGCACGAATTTCATCTTCTGTGAGTGCTTCACCCTCGAAGTACTTAGTCATCAAATCGTCATCGGTTTCGGCGACGGCTTCGACTAGTTTGGTGTAGTACTCTTCGGCTTGCTCTTGCATATCAGCCGGGATATCTGTTTCTTGGATATCCGTTCCTTGGTCGTTGTTGTAAATATAGGCACGTTTACGTACCAAGTCCACAATGCCTTTGAAGTCGTTCTCGCTACCGATGGGCAGTTGAATTGCAATGGCATTAGCCCGTAGGCGATCGCGCATTTGCTCATGAACTCTGTAAAAGTTCGCGCCTGTGCGATCCATTTTGTTAATGAAGGCAATCCGAGGCACTTTGTAGCGGTCTGCTTGCCGCCAAACTGTCTCTGATTGCGGTTGCACACCACCTACAGAACAAAATACTGCTATTACTCCATCCAATACCCGCATGGAGCGTTCTACTTCAATTGTGAAGTCTACGTGACCTGGAGTATCGATAATGTTAATTTGATGATCTTTCCAACTGGTACTGATCGCAGCAGCAGTGATGGTAATTCCCCGCTCCCGCTCTTGCTCCATCCAGTCTGTTACAGCCGTTCCTTCGTGAACTTCACCAATTTTATGAATTATCCCAGAGTAAAATAATATTCGCTCTGTTGTTGTGGTTTTGCCCGCATCTATGTGCGCCGCAATACCGATATTGCGTACTTTCTCTAGCGGGTTAGTACGTGCCACAGTAGCCTCCTATAGTTTTTGCCTCATGATATCTTGTATATTACTCTTTGTTAAGATTCTATACTTTTACGGATTACCGTCTGGGTTTTTAAGTTGGCGATATATCGCTTCTAGAGGCAGGATATATCGCTGTTTTGCTTAATAACGATAGTGTGCAAAGGCCTTGTTCGCTTCTGCCATCCGGTGCGTTTCTTCACGCTTACGGATTGCGTTTCCGGTTTCATTGGCTGCATCCATTAATTCATTCGCCAATTTGCCGGCCATGGTGCGCCCTGGACGAGAGCGAGAAAATTGTACCAACCAACGCAACGCCAAGGTAGTACCCCGTTCTGAACGCACTTCCATTGGTACTTGGTAAGTTGCACCACCAACGCGGCGTGCTTTTACTTCTACTAAAGGTGTGGCATTACGCACAGCTCTTTCAAAGGTTTCTATTGCAGGATTCCCAGTGCGCTCCTCAATAGTTTTCATTGCATCATAAACAATGCGGGCGGCTAGGGATTTCTTTCCGTGACGCATGATCCGGCGAATCATCATGCTCACCAGACGACTATTATAAACGGAGTCAGGCGGAACTGGCCGCCTTTGAACTACACCTCGACGAGACATACTTTACCCTTAATTCGGAATTTGGCAACGAAATTATATGCTATCAGACAGCGCAGTATCGGAGTGGTGGAAGCTGCCACTCAGACTGCTGCAATTTTTTTACACTACAGTTGCAGCGACCCTGAATTGCTGATTTGCTATCCTTAATGGGACATGCAAAGCGACAACATCACAGGTATTAATTGCTAGATGAAAATGCTGCTGTCGCTTACAACAATTTCAATAAAACCTACACTTGCTCGCTGAGCGCAGGCTGGCAGTGGTAACTTAACTAATTTAACTTTTGAAAACAGACAATTTTATCTATTTTCACAACTGTTTGAGAGTGATCGCTAACTTTTTATATTTTTTAGCGCTTCCAGACAAAGCGACTAATCGCAATTAGGCACGACTAATCGCCTCTGCCTTATTTTTTAGCGCCTTCTTTCGGGCGCTTGGTTCCATACTTGGAACGGCCTTGCTTGCGGTCTTTTACGCCCGCTGTATCTAAGGTGCCACGGATGATATGGTATCTTACCCCTGGCAAGTCCTTAACCCGACCGCCACGAATCATGACCACGGAGTGTTCTTGTAAGTTGTGACCAATCCCTGGAATGTAGGCTGTCACCTCAAATCCAGATGTCAGTCTTACCCTTGCTACCTTGCGTAGGGCTGAGTTAGGCTTTTTAGGTGTAGTTGTGTAGACTCTTGTACAAACACCCCGGCGTTGCGGGCATTGCTTGAGAGCTGGAGATTTGGTTTTCTGACGCGCTTTTTCGCGTTCGCTACGTATTAGTTGCTGTATGGTTGGCATGAGTCACAGCGCGTGAAGCTGCTTAGGGGTCTAAGTTTTAACAAATCCTAATTATATCTTTTTTCGTGCTTTTCTGTCAAACTACTTTAACAAGGCAATTATCTAGATAGGCTTTCAGAAGCTAGGAGTGAGATTTCAAGGTAAATTCTGTACCAGTGACAGATTAATTTCAGGGTTTAAATCCTTACTTAATTCATTCTAATTCCTGAATTTTGACTTCTCGATTCTTATTCCTGGATTATGGACTCTTGAGTAATCGAAAATGAATTACCACAGCTACAGGTAGCAAAAGCTTGAGGATTGTGGAAACGAAAGCCTCCACCCATCAAATCTTCTGAATAATCTAATACTAAACCACTAACATATTGTAAGCTTTGATTGTCTACAAGAACTTGCAGACCACTCACCTCAAAAGTGCGATCGCTTTCTTGGATAATTTCATCAAATGACAAATCATAAAATAAATCAGAGCATCCCCCTGGTTTAACAGCTAACCTGACCAAGGCGTTGGGCTGTTGCTTTGACTTTAAGCGTTCAATTTCAATTTTTGCGGCTGGACTCAGTTGAATCATTGAATTTGTTTTGGCAATTGAAAGCCCACCTTAAACTATGACAGATGGTGTGACAAGAAACCTAAAAAACTGGTTTTTGCTATTCCATTTTAAATGAAGAGGTTTATTTGCAAAACCAGTGTGGGATTTATTCATTATCTGGGAATGTAAACTCACCTGAGTACTTAAGTCTTTGAATAATTCAGATTTTTTGCGTTAAAAGTACAAGCTAAAGTTTAGATTAAACATTTTGGCTATCGCTCCTCCGTAAATTTCTGGATGCTGCCGTCAGAAATTTACGGGGTGCAATTTCTAGTTTGCTAAATCCCTGTTCACCTAGTGGGATTAGTTTTCTGTCCGAGCATAATCATCTTGGTAGCGAATAATATCATCTTCACCTAAGTATTCGCCATTTTGTACTTCAATTAGCACTAAGGGGATCACGCCAGGATTCTCAAGACGATGAGATGTACACTGGGGTACATAAGTTGACTGGTTATTACCCAACAGCACTTCTTTATCCCCACAAGTTACTCTCGCTGTGCCAGAGACAACAATCCAGTGTTCACTGCGATGGTGGTGCATTTGCAAGCTGAGGCGGTGTCCGGGCTTGACTTCGATGCGCTTGATTTTATATCCACGTCCTTCTTCCAAAACTGTAAAAGAACCCCAAGGGCGCAACTCAGTTGCAGCAACGCCTCGATTAGCGATCGCAGCAGGTAGGGGTAAAGTCTTATTTGGTGCGGTTTCTTGATATTGAGCCATAGTTACCTCATTTGGAGACATAACAAGCTGTCCTTACTCTTAACCATTGATGGAAAAATCTGGCGCAATCTTGCAACCGTGAAAATCAGCAATTCAATTACACCTTGCTCACCATAGCAAAATCAAACTTTAGGGTGTAAAGAGTCACGGCTAAACTATGGTGAATACACAAACTCTTTATTTAGCAACCTAGGAGCTTATTCTAATCTTTAAAAAAAGGAAATTAGGATTAAAGGCTAGTATTAAGCCTATTTCACTAATAGGCTTTCATTTCTAGTCCCTAGCGCCTAATCATCTTTGTTGAAAGAAAATACCGATACCGTTATGTACACGAGCCGCAGTATTCGGAGAACGATCAAGTAATTGTCCTCCCAGGTAAAGACTGGTTGAACTGCCACCATCTAAATTGAGAGCATTAACACAGCCAAGCTGTTTCATCAATTGAGCATGTTCCGCTAGTGTCGGCCCTGCACCGCCTGCACGATTCTGTACAGCAGCGATCATCAGTGTACCTGAGGCATTGGTGCAAATACCACTGCGAACAGCCTTTTCAGCAATAAAAGCATTGCTGAATTTTTCCGCTTTAGCATCAAGAACAATTTGGCCGTTTTGGATTAACAGCGGCCCGGCTCCGACAATGTTGGGGTAACGGCTAAAATCAATGGGAGTTGTAGCACTAGACAGACTAACTTTTGTGCCTATAGGTAGTTGTGTAGCGGCAGTTGCAGCAGTGCCGCGTAAGGTTAGCAAGTAGCCATCCTGGGGAATGGGAATAGGAGTCTCACCAGCTTTCCCGCCAGTTAATTGACTGGTAACTTGGTCTTTTTGAACTATGAGGATAATTTCATTGTCTGTGAGGGGTGTATAACTTTGTCCCCAACTGGGAGTGTAACGAGCAATGCCGCTTTGAACATAACCGCTATTGAGAAATAGAATCGGCAAGCGTAAATTGTTAGGAGTGATTAAAGTTTCCTGTAAGGTTAAACGGCCTACGTAAAATTGCCCAGAATTATTCCAAGCGATCGCACCTCGGTTAAGAATCGGGCTAGATAACCACTGCCCATCCCGACGAATCGCGCCCAAAGGCAATCGATTGTTACGGTTAAAATAACCACCGTTAATTGCGGCTAATGCTAAGTACTGTTGTGCTGTTTGAATTAAAGGAGCAGTGCCAATCAAAGTCTCAGGACTTGTCCAAATTGGTTTTAAAGTTACTGCACGAGGGTTAGCTTCTAACCACACTACGGGGAAATGTTCTGAACCTAAACTGATAAATTGCTGTCGCCAGCGTAATCCTGATGCCCAAGCAATATTTCGCTCTACCATTGCATCGGGGCGAATTTCAATAATGAGGCGATTAGGGTTAGCTAATGTAGTGACACGAGGAGCCGAACCAAAGGGAACGCTGAGACTAATGATAGTTTGATTCTTAACCACCTCCACTTTTTGAATCAAGGTATCAGGGTCTGGTTGTGGTGGTGCTGCTTCTGGTATTAATTGTTTGAGTGGGTTGGGCAGTGATGGCGGTGGTGGTGCAGGTGTATAACGTTGAATTAAGGTAGGATCAGCTACAGCATCCAGAGTAATTGTCCATTCCCTATTAGGTGGTGTATTGACTTTAGGTGCGATCGCATCAGGATCATCTGGTGGTGGCGTTTGAGCTTGTTTAATGGGTAATCCTTGTCTGACAAACCAAGGTGTAGGGCGGTCTAAATCAACTAAAATACGGTTTTCTCGATGAGTAGCAATACTGGAACCTAATGATTGCTGGCTGGGAACAATATTTTTGATTTGAGATTGGGGCGTAACAATCACCAAAGTGCTACCATTGGTCTGTAACTGCCAATTTGCTTGTTTTGCAAAGTTAGTAATATCAAGATAGCGATATCCACCTTGTAGCTGAGTTACCAAAACCAGTGGGTTTGTAGCTGATGAAAACCATTGTATTGGTTGCCTGCTTGGGTTATTGGTATTTAAAAAATCGACTCCTATTATTTGTCGAAATACCCCATCACTAATATGTGTTGTCACTCGACCAGCTTTGCCTGGGCGCAGAAACCAAGTGCCTGGTATGGTACGACCATTGAGCGAAATTTGATTACCAGAAGATGGCGCTTTTAACACAGATGGTGCTGGTGCTGGTTGAGTATTGATGGGAGACGGTTGAGCTAAGGCAACCCAGGTAGGAGATAAACTCAGTATTGTGGCAAGGATTGGTAAGACATTTGCCTGCAAAACTTTGTGTTTCCTAGGCTTGGTCACAGCAGTATCAGATTTTTTTCGGCAACGGTTGGGCATTTTTACCATATTTTATTCAGTACTTTTGCAAGTTATCACCTCAGGGACAGACTGACTAATTGTGGGAAAATCTTTAAATAAGATGATTTAACTTTTAAAGAAACGTGATAATCTATATATTGGCTTGTTGTCTCTTATCAAGATCAACTAGTCATCTTCCCGCCAAAACCACTGTAACTGACTGTTTTAACTAGCACTAGTTCCCACCAAACTATATATATAGCTTTGGTCGTCAAATTTAAATTTAAAATACTCTTTCCTCACTCATAGTTGCTATTGTGTTACTTAGATGTGAGGCTCAACTGTTAGTAACAAAAGTGGCAACGGGTAATCAGCAAATATAGACAAAAACAAAAATGTTTAGGAATTGTCAAATGGGTATATAGTGTAATACGCTGATTTTGTTGCTGAATCAGGAATTTTGCAGCTTTTAGAATGGTAAATTTTTCAGTTTGAGTTTTGTGTCAGGTAAGCTGAGGCTGTCTACCTGAAAGACATCTATCATCTGAAAAAATTTAGAAAATACTTAGTTTTTGAATACAAAATAGATAATTCCAGGACAAAATGTAATTTGTCTAACCTAGCATAAACACATAAGAATTAACGCAACAATTTTAACACGGGTAAACTAATAATTAACCGCAGTTAAAATTTTTTTTCCCTAAATTCCAGTGATTTATGTATTGCTACGACGCGAAATTGAGAAATTTTTCCTCACAAGCAGTGGCAAAATTTGTGACTCAACTTCTCAGGAATAGGCTATGAACGATCAACGGGTGAATCAATTGCAAAACATGACATTTTCGGATAAAGACTCTAGGGATACCTACCAAGGACAAAGGTGGTTAGTAGAGGAAAGAGATGCCTGTGGTGTAGGTTTTATTGCACATCGCCAGAATATTGCCAGCCATGAAATCGTCACCAAAGCCTTAGCCGCATTAACCTGCTTGGAACACCGGGGTGGTTGTAGCGCCGACCAAGACTCTGGTGATGGTGCAGGGATATTGACAGCTATTCCTTGGGAGTTGTTACAAAAAGAATATTTCTCAGGAAGGATGAAAATTTCATCTACCAGCAATATTGCTGTAGGGATGATATTTTTACCGCAAGACCCAGAAGTAGCACAAAAAGCGAAAGCTCAAGTTGAGCAAGTTGCTGCTGAAGAAAAATTTACTGTATTGGGCTGGCGAGAAGTACCAGTACATCCTCATTTATTGGGAATCCAAGCCAAAGAAAATCAACCTCAAATAGAACAAGTTTTTCTCGCTGCTGACAAAACTGGTGATGAACTAGAAAGACAGTTGTACATTACCCGCAAGCGCATTTTCAAAGCAGCAAAACCGATTTCCGAAGACTTTTACATTTGCTCTTTATCCAGCCGCACAATTGTATATAAAGGCATGGTGCGTTCTGCTGTTTTGGGAGACTTTTATGCGGATTTAAAAAATCCTGAATATAAGAGTGCTTTTGCAGTTTATCATCGTCGCTTTAGTACCAACACATTGCCTAAATGGCCTTTAGCGCAGCCAATGCGGCTGTTAGGACATAACGGGGAAATTAATACTTTGTTGGGTAATATCAACTGGATGATGGCTAGGGAAGCCAGCATTAGTCATTCAGTATGGGGCGATCGCAATGATGAACTCAAGCCCTTAGTTATTTTAGATAGCAGCGACTCTGCCACCCTAGACAATGTACTAGAACTACTAGTACGTTCGGGACGCAGCCCCTTGGAAGCCTTGATGATTATGGTGCCAGAGGCTTACCAAAATCAGCCATCATTGCAGAATTATCCTGAAATTACTGATTTCTACGAATATTACAGTGGTTTGCAAGAAGCTTGGGATGGCCCAGCACTGTTAGTCTTTGGTGATGGCAAGAAAGTTGGTGCGACTCTCGACCGCAACGGCTTAAGACCAGCACGCTACGTAATTACCAAAGATGATTACATTGTTGTGGCATCGGAAGCAGGCGTAGTTGAATTTCCAGAAGCCGATATTGTTGAAAAAGGCAGACTGGGGCCAGGGCAAATGATTGCCGTGGATTTAGAAAGCCATGAAATCCTCAAAAACTGGGAAATTAAACAAAGAATTGCCAAACAGCTTCCTTACGGGGAATGGTTGCAAAAGTATCGCCAAGATTTAAAGTCATTAGTCAACAATCATGAGACAAATGGCAACGGCAATGGTAATGGCAACGGCAAAGGACAATTTACAGTTGACAGACAAGCTTTACTCCAGAAGCAAATAGCCTTTGGTTACACCACCGAAGATGTGGAAATGGTGATTCAACCAATGGCCAGCAATGGTGCAGAGCCAACTTTCTGCATGGGTGATGATATTCCCTTAGCAGTGCTGTCCGACAAACCCCACTTGCTGTATGACTATTTCAAACAGCGGTTTGCGCAAGTAACTAACCCACCAATTGACCCCCTGCGCGAAAAGCTGGTGATGTCTTTGAAAGTGGAATTAGGTGAACGGGGTAATTTATTAGAACCGAAACCAGAATATGCTAAGAGGCTGAAGTTAGATTCGCCAGTCTTGACAGAGGCAGAATTAGATGCAATTAAGTTGTCTGGTTTTGCGACAGCCGAATTGTCAACTGTATTTCCTATTGCTAACGGCCCAGGAGGATTAAAAGCTGCTGTGCAAGCTTTACAAGCACAAGCAGCTGAGTCAGTCCGTGCAGGGGCGAAGATATTAATCTTGAGCGATCGCGCAGGAGTTGGCATTAGCTCAGAATACAGCTACATTCCGCCTTTATTGGCAGTGGGTGCAGTGCATCACCACCTGATCCGCGAAGGCTTGCGGATGAAGACATCGCTGATTGTTGATACTGCTCAGTGCTGGAGTACCCATCACTTTGCTTGCTTGATTGGCTATGGCGCAGGTGCTGTTTGTCCTTACATGGCTTTAGATACAGTCCGGGATTGGTGGTTTGACCCGAAAACACAGCAGTTCATGGAACGAGGTAAATTGACCAGCATCAGCTTAGAACAAGCGATTGGCAATTACCGCAAAGCTGTAGAGTCAGGATTGTTGAAAATCCTCTCCAAGATGGGGATATCTTTGTTATCTAGCTATCAAGCAGCACAAATCTTTGAAGCCATTGGGATTGGCGGAGACTTATTAGAACTCGGCTTCAAAGGTACAGCTTCCAGAATTAGCGGTTTGAGTGTCAGCGAACTGGCACAAGAAGTGCTTTCCATCCACAGCAAAGCCTTCCCAGAACTCACAGCTAAGAAGTTGGATAACTTGGGGTTTGTCAATTACCGTCCTGGTGGCGAGTACCACATGAACACCCCGGAAATGTCCAAGGCGTTGCATGAAGCGGTTAAAACCAAGCAATACGACCATTACGAAGTTTACAAACAGTATCTCCAAGGCAGACCAATTACTGCATTGAGAGACTTGCTAGACTTCCAAAGTGATCGCCCATCAATTCCTCTAGAAGAAGTGGAAGCGGCAGAAGAAATTCTCAAACGCTTCTGTACTGGTGGGATGTCCTTAGGTGCATTGTCACGGGAAGCCCATGAAGTTTTAGCGATCGCCATGAATCGGATTGGCGGTAGATCCAACTCTGGAGAAGGTGGCGAAGATCCTGTACGTTACAAAGTATTGGATGATGTAGACGCATCTGGCAACTCACCCACACTACCCCATCTAAAAGGTTTGCGGAATGGTGATACTGCTTCTAGTGCTATCAAGCAAGTTGCATCAGGACGTTTTGGTGTCACACCAGGGTATTTAGCTAGTGCAAAACAAATCGAAATCAAAATTGCCCAAGGTGCAAAACCAGGGGAAGGCGGACAACTACCAGGAGCAAAAGTCAGTCCTTACATTGCGATGTTGAGGCGTTCCAAGCCCGGTGTAACCTTGATTTCACCACCACCGCACCACGATATCTACTCCATTGAAGACTTAGCACAGCTAATTTTTGACCTGCACCAAATCAACCCGAAAGCGCAGGTATCAGTGAAGTTAGTAGCGGAAATCGGCATTGGCACAATTGCGGCGGGTGTAGCGAAAGCCAACGCTGATATCATTCAAATTTCTGGGCATGACGGTGGTACAGGTGCATCACCATTGAGTTCGATTAAACACGCTGGTTCACCGTGGGAACTCGGTTTAAGTGAAGTGCATCGGGTGCTGATGCAAAATAGTTTGCGCGATCGCGTCATTTTACGCGTAGACGGCGGATTAAAGACTGGTTGGGATGTCTTGATGGCTGCGTTGATGGGTGGCGAAGAATTCGGCTTTGGTTCCATTGCGATGATTGCCGAAGGTTGCCAAATGGCGAGAGTTTGCCATAAAAACACCTGTCCTGTAGGTGTAGCAACTCAAGATGAAAAACTGCGCCTGCGGTTCAAAGGTATCCCCGAACACGTCGTCAACTTCTTCTACTTCGTTGCAGAAGAAGTGCGGAGTTTGTTAGCAAAACTGGGCTACCGTTCCTTATCAGAAATTATCGGTCGTGCAGACTTGTTAACAGTACGTCCCGAAGCGAAACTAGCCAAAACCCAAGCATTGAATCTCAACTGCTTACTGCAACTACCAGATACTAAAGAAAACCGTAACTGGTTAGTGCATGAAGAAGTTCATAGCAACGGCCCGGTAATCGATGATCAATTGCTGGCTGATGGAGATATTCAATTAGCCATTCGCAACCAATCTACTGTGACTAAGACTTTAAAGATAGTCAATACCGATAGAACAGTAGGCGCAAGATTAGCAGGTGCGATCGCATCTCAATACGGCGACGGTGGCTTTGAAGGACAAATCAATCTCAACTTCCAAGGTAGCGTAGGTCAAAGCTTTGGTGCTTTTAACCTCCCTGGTATCACTTTAACCTTGGAAGGCGAAGCCAACGACTACGTAGGCAAAGGGATGCACGGTGGTGAAATCATCATCAAACCCCCAGCAGAGGCTACCTATGACCCATCCAAGAACGTGATTGTAGGTAATACCTGCCTCTACGGTGCTACTGGTGGATTCTTATTTGCCAACGGTTTAGCAGGTGAACGCTTTGCAGTCCGTAACTCCAAAGCCACAGCTGTAGTAGAAGGTGCAGGTGATCACTGCTGCGAATATATGACTGGTGGTGTCATAGTTGTCCTTGGCAAAGTAGGACGTAACGTAGCTGCGGGGATGACTGGCGGTTTGGCATACTTCCTTGATGAATACGGTTCATTCCCTGAGTTAGTCAACCGGGAAAATGTCAAAATTCAGCGAGTCTTGACAGAAGCCGGACAGAAGCAACTGCAAGATTTAATTAGAACTCATGCAGAACGCACTGGTTCACCAAAAGCGAAATTAATTTTGCAAAATTGGCAAGAATTCGTGTCTAAGTTCTGGCAATTAGTACCACCTTCAGAAGCGGATAGTCCAGAGGCTAACCCGCAAGCAGTGGTAGAAAAACACCTGAGTTCGGTGTAGTGAATAGCTATACTTAAGTTTTTGAATAAGAAGGACATGGCACCACCATGTCCTTTTTTAATATCACTTAAAAATCAATATCGTTCAAATAAAAATCAGAGGAGAAAATAAAATTTCATTTACTCAAATTGAAAATTCTTAATTTTCTCTGAACCTCTGTATGAGAAATATTATTCTGTAATGTGATGTGGCGATCACATTAACAAATATTTTTACTATCAACTTCATCAATTTTTTAGGGCACAGACTATTGTATTAATCCTAGCTTTTTTAGGCGTGAACGAATTCCACCTGGTTGCCGATGAAACTCAACAGCCAAATTATTGATTGTCACCCCTTGTTTGTAGCGTTGTCTTAGTCGTTCATCTTCGTCCTTACTCCAACCATGATAAGCGCGTGAATGTGTTTTACGAATATCTTTAATACTGCATGTTTTTTGAGTTAAATCTTGTTGTAAAGATTGATTTTGATGTTTTAGATGCTGTTGATCAGATGTTTCGGGTCGAACTACTTCAAAGCGTACTCGCCCTGTGTTAATCGCTTTAGCAATTGCTTGTTGAAATTGAGACAAAGACGCATTACCTGTCTTGATATCCAGAATTACAACTTCTAAATTACTCTCAACGCCTCCATTATCTTTAAGTTCCGTATAGCCATTGAAAACAATGTAGTCAACAGGATCACCTATGAATCTGGCATCTGATGGTAAATATTTAAAGTTTGGGAGAACTGGCGCTAACTGCTCTGCAATTTTGCCTTTAATTACAGCACGGCTTCCATCTATGCTTCTATTTCTTGCTTCTTTGAGAGCTTGTTGATGCTCTTCCTTCAAAAGTTGAATTTGAGCTTCATATTCTCTAATTGTTTTTCTTTGCTGTGATTTCTGCAAAATGTAATAGGTGATTGCACTACCAACAATAATGCCAATAAGTAATGAAACTATAATTTCCATTATTCAAGTCCGATTGCTTTTTACACCCTCCTTAGTAGTACCCAAACGATCACTTTAAATAACCATTCTAAGATTCAAGCAGCCTAAATATTTATTCCCCAAGTGATTTAGACAGAGAAATGCTGACAAGTAACAATGCCTAAAAATGCGGATGCTATTTATACTGACTGAGTTAACAAAGGGTCGAGTTGACCTTTGGTGTCTAGCTGATAAAGGTCATCACAACCGCCAATGTGTTGATTATTAATGAAAATCTGCGGTACTGTGCGACGACCGTTAGCACGTTCTGCCATTTTGGCTCTAGCTGCTTCATCACCATCAATTTTATATTCGGTGAAGTTTACGCCTTTCCACCACAGCAGCATTTTGGCACGGATGCAGTAAGGGCAAGTTTGCCAAGTGTAGATTTCGACGTTAGCTTTGATTTTTTCTGGATGTCGGCCAAGTAGAGGATTGAGGAAGTCCAACATAATTCTGAACTGTGAAGTGTAAAGTATGAAAGATGAAATTTTATATTGCTCTGAAAATTCTATTTTAGAAGTAAACTCTTTAATTTTTATCTTCTTTTGGGTTAGCGCATAGGTGTGGGAACCCACTGTTGGAAGGTTTCAAGATGATTCCAGTAACCTATGTATCCAATAAACGCCCAAATCAAAGCAGCGATAATTAGTACAAAAGCGCCAGTTAATCGCAAAGTACGGTTAGCTTTCCAATATAAAGCGGGTGCAGCACAGATACCGCCCAAGCCTGTGAGGATAAAACCTATGCCTGAGAGTACAGGTGTTTTAGTAATGTTTAAATTGATGATGCGGATACCAACAACAACAGCTACTAATCCAGCAAAGAAAGCGTAAATTGCTACTGTCCACAAATCCCAATTTAAAGCTAAAGCGATCGCGGCTGCTATAAACAAAGTTCCGAAAAGGACGGTTGTTTCCCCATAAGCGATGTTGAAGCTACCACGCACAGGCCAAGTGAAAGTCATGTGTAGCCCTGTTGCTAAGGCGATTCCGCCTGTAATCCCAAACCCAGGAATCCATTGTTTTTGATTTGCACTAACTAAGCCTCGATTCACGTAATCACCTAGGAGAACTAACCCAGCGACCATATTGATCAACATAAGTGTGATGTAATCAATAAACACGCTTAACCTCGTCTTTGTTTTTGGATATAGTCATTTTTTTTTCGTAAACTTATACGCAGTTTTCTTTACTCTATCTAGTTAGATGCACACACAATAAAAACGTACTTATTATACTTACAGGCTAATTCATGAATCATATTAGACTGAATAAGTATGCCTTAAAGTCTTGTACAGTAATAACTTTAGACATTTTATCTACTAAGTTAAGACTGATGAGTTAGTAGTACAAAAGCACTGTACATTTAAGCCTACTGGTATTAATTGACATCAAACGGCAGCAAAAATTAACAATTGTGTGAGTGAATACTATTTTCCATAGGTATCGGCACTTTGGTAGACTTGAAAACTGAAAAGGCCAGATGAAATAACGCAATAGAGAGCAGTTGAGAGGGCGACTCTGTGGAAAATACACTTGGGTTAGAGATTATTGAGGTAGTAGAACAAGCCGCGATCGCATCCGCTAAGTGGATGGGTAAAGGCGAAAAAAACACGGCTGACCAAGTAGCAGTAGAAGCTATGCGGGAGCGTATGAACAAAATCTATATGCGCGGTCGCATCGTGATTGGGGAAGGGGAACGTGATGACGCTCCCATGTTGTATATCGGTGAAGAAGTTGGTATCTGTTCTCGTCCAGATGCGAAAGACTTCTGTAACCCTGATGAATTAATCGAAATTGACATTGCCGTAGACCCCTGCGAAGGTACAAACTTGGTAGCCTACGGACAGCCTGGTTCAATGGCTGTATTGGCAATTTCTGAAAAAGGTGGCTTGTTTGCTGCACCTGACTTCTACATGAAGAAACTAGCAGCACCTCCAGCCGCTAAAGGTAAGGTTGATATTAATAAGTCAGCCACCGAAAACCTCAAAATTCTCTCTGAGTGTCTAGATCGCTCGATTGATGAACTCGTAGTAGTTGTCATGAAGCGCGAACGCCACAACGATTTGATTAAAGAAATCCGCGAAGCGGGAGCTAGAGTCCAACTCATTTCTGATGGCGACGTGGGTGCAGCTATATCTTGTGGTTTTGCTGGAACAAATATCCACGCACTGATGGGTATTGGTGCAGCACCTGAAGGTGTAATATCTGCCGCAGCTATGCGGGCGATGGGTGGACATTTCCAAGGTCAGTTGATCTACGATCCAGAAGTAGTAAAAACCGGGTTAATTGGCGAAAGCAAAGAAGCTAACATTGAGCGTTTGCAGTCTATGAATATCACTGACCCTGATAAGGTCTACGATGCTCATGAACTTGCATCTGGTGAAAATGTTCTATTTGCTGCTTGCGGTATTACCTCTGGTAACTTAATGCAAGGTGTCCGGTTCTTCCACGGTGGTGCAAGAACTCAAAGCTTGGTTATTTCTACCCAGTCTAAGACAGCTAGATTTGTCGATACAATCCACATGTTCGACCAGCCTAAGACTCTGCAATTGCACTAGAAATCAGGGAATAGGGAGTCGGGAGTAGGGAGTGGGTATTTACTACTCCCCACTCACTACTCACTACTCACCAATTGTTAATAATCCATTACTAATTATTGATAAGAAATGAATATTGCAGTGGTGGGGTTAAGTCACAAAACAGCCCCTGTCGAAATTCGGGAAAAGCTGAGTATTCCAGAACCACAAACTGAAAGCGCGATCGCTCATTTAAACAGCTATCCCCACATTGACGAAGTAGCTATACTCAGCACTTGCAACCGTTTGGAAATTTACATTGTTGCTAGTGAAACTGATCAAGGTGTCCGCGAAGTTACTCAGTTTCTTTCAGAACACAGCAAATTACCAGTTACTTCCCTCAGACAACACTTGTTTGTCTTGCTGCACGAGGATGCTGTGATGCACGTTATGCGCGTAGCAGCAGGTTTAGATAGCTTGGTGCTGGGAGAAGGACAGATTCTGGCTCAGGTGAAGAATACTCACAAACTGGGACAGCAATACAGTGGTATAAAAACAATTTTGAATCGATTATTTAAACAAGCCATTACCGCTGGTAAGCGGGTACGCACCGAAACAAGTATTGGAACTGGCGCTGTCTCTATTAGTTCAGCAGCTGTGGAATTGGCACAAATTAAAGTAGCAAATTTAGCTGCTTGTCGAGTTGCAATTCTTGGTGCTGGCAAAATGTCGCGGTTGTTGGTACAACATTTAGTTTCTAAAGGTGCGACACAAATTAGTATTGTGAATCGTTCACGCGATCGCGCCCAGGAATTAGCACAACAGTTCTCTGAACACCCAATCCGCACTCATGTACTTTCGGAAATGATGACAGTAATTTCCGAAAGTGATTTAATATTTACTAGCACGTCGGCAACTGAGCCAATACTTGACCGCGCCAAGTTAGAAGCAGTTTTAGAACCTGGCCGTCCTTTGATGTTGTTTGATATTTCTGTACCGCGTAACGTTCATTCAGACGTAAACGAATTGGCACATGTCCAGGCGTTTAATGTCGATGATTTAAAAGCAGTGGTGGCGCAAAACTACGAAAGCCGCCGGAAAATGGCTCAAGAAGCCGAAAAACTTTTAGAAGAAGAAGTAGAAGCTTTTGATGTTTGGTGGCGCAGTTTAGAAACTGTCTCTACTATTAGCTGTCTGCGAAATAAAATCGAAACCATCCGCGAACAAGAGTTGGAAAAAGCTTTGTCGCGCTTGGGTTCAGAATTTGGTGACAAACATCAGGAAGTAATTGAAGCTTTAACAAGAGGCATTGTTAACAAAATTTTACACGATCCGATGGTGCAATTGCGAGCGCAGCAGGATGTGGAGGCGAGACGACGTTGTATGCAAACGCTGCAAATGTTGTTTAACCTAGATGTTGAAGAGCAGTTCAGCTAAAAATTTTAGGTTGTAGGGGTACAAGGGTATGTGGGTGTAGGGGTAGAAGAAGCGATAATTCTTTCGCCGTTTTTATAATCATTACTCATTCGAGTTAAATTAGTTAATTTAACTTTGTTACACTATTACCCTACATCCTTACACTTCCAAACCCCTACACCCAGACTCCACAGATAAGCTTTGTGCTGAAGTTTTATAATTTTGCGATCGCACTTTCAAATTCCTCCAAAGCCTGAAGATTGCCTACTTGCCAAGCACGTTCCACAAAAGTAGGAATGATTTGCTTGATGGGTATATCTTCAAATAGAGGGCTGGTATCAGAAATTAGATAAATCTCATCTCTTAATACATAAATAGTCAGCGTGCCGCTATCATAAACCCAGAGTTCAGGTACACCAACTGCTCTATAAGCATCAAGTTTAGTTTTAGAAGTGACATCGCTTTGAATTGCTAAATCTGGTGGGGGATCGTCTGGTTCCAACCGACGACGACCAATCATGCGCTGGTAATTTTGGATATAAAAGCAAGGGTCGGGTTCAACTCCGGCTATTCCTTCCCTTTTGAAGGTGGTAAAGCCAAAAGGTTGATATTTAAGATTTTTTACCTTTAGCAATATTTTGACAATATCTGAAAGTAGGTCTCTGGGTATTTCATGCTCAGGTAAAGGAACCATAATTTCTAAAGTACCCTGGCTATAAGCTACTCTTGCACGCCGCTTGTGTCCCAATTCCTCTAAAATCGCTTCAAATTCTGACCAACTCACATCTGGTATGGTGACTGTACTACCAGGAGCCAATTGCATCTGGCTAACAGGTTTCACAACGGGAATAACAGCAGTCATAATTTAAAGAAGGGAAATATTATATTTTACATTATCAAATAAATCTGGTTGGCTGTTTTTTGTAGAGCGATCGCCAAATCTGATTTTTTAAAATTTTTAAATAAAAATAAACACAGATAACTATCTGTGTTTGTTTAAAATATAATTTATTGCCAGAAATATTGTCTGCCTGCACAACTTTTTACTTGCTATCTTAGATTTGTTTTGATTACGCTAGACTAGTATTTTATGTCAATTAAACATTTATATTGTCTAGGCGATCGCTACTCAATAGCGAAATTATTTTGAATTTTTAATCATTGAGATTTTAATTCCTTATAGGAGAGGTCTTGTCCTGACTTGATAATCCATTAAGGCTCCTTGACTAATAACAATCCGTCCATTTCTTGTAGTTGTAGGAATTTGCCCTCTTTGAACAGCTACGTACAAGGTACTCTGGTCTATGCCTAGGAATTTAGCCGCTTGTACCAAAGAAGTACCTTGTTTAATAATCCTGTTTCTTTTTTGTCTAACTAATGAATGTTTCAGCATAGCGAAATGTAAAGAACAACTTAAGAAATTTGAATTTTTTTCTAAACAAATCGCAAAATTGACATTAATTCAGAATTTAATCGATAGGAATTTAGCGCTGCATCGTAGGAGGACAGCACGACTAATTCGATTTCTTTCTAATTAGATTGGGGTCGAATTGATTATAACAAAATTATGAGAAAAGAACAGTTTCAGACCCTGCTACAGTTTTTTAAAGTGTTAGCAGACGAAAGTCGATTGAAGATAGTAGGTATTTTGGCAAATCAGGAGTGTAGCGTGGAAGAATTAGCAGCACTCATGCAACTTAAAGAACCAACAGTATCTCACCATTTGGCGAAACTTAAGGAAGTAAATTTGGTGACTATGCGCCCTGATGGTAACAGTCGTTTGTATCAACTAGATAGCGCAGCTTTAGAAAAAATTAGCAAAGAAATTTTTACACCTGGGAAGATAGCATCGTTAATCGAGTATGTAGATACTGAAGCCTGGGAAAACAAAGTTCTGAACAACTATTTAGAAAGCAATCCAAACAACTTGGAGAAAGTTCAACGCCTCAAAGAAATTCCCAATAATCGTAAAAAGCGGTTAGTAATTCTCAAGTGGTTAGCAAATAAATTTGAGCTAGGAGTTGGATATTCCGAACAGATGGTACATGAAACTCTCGGTCGTTACCATCCTGATTACGCTACCTTGCAAAGAGAGTTGATGAATTACAAATTAATTAAGCGAGAGGATGGGATTTATTGGCGTAATCTACAGCCTTGAGAATGACAAGTTGAGTTTTTGGCACAAAAGGTGTTAACAGAAGGCAGAATTCAATTCTGAATTCTGTCCTCTGACTCCTGAATTCTCTTGAATAAAAGATTATTTTCCTAAATAAGCTTCTAATACTTGGGGATTGGTTTGAATTTCACTAGGAGTACCATCAGCTAAATTCTGCCCTTCAGCCAATACCCAAACCCGATCGCACAAGGACATAATCACATCCATATTGTGTTCAATAATTAAAAACGTCAGACCATCTTGGCGGTTCCAGGTGACAATGCGATCGCATATATCATCAATTAACCTGGGATTTACCCCTGCTGCTGGTTCATCCAACAAAATCAACTTAGGATTAGTCATCAACGCCCTACCCATTTCCAGCAGCTTGCGTTGTCCACCCGACAAACCCCCAGCATAATCTTGCGCTTTATGTGCCAACCCTACAGACTCTAACAAAAACATTGCCCGTTCTTGCAATTGCTTTTCTTCTGTGGCGACTACGTGGGGTTGGAGTTGTACTTGCCAAAAGCTTTCGCCTGTTTGCTTTTGCGCTGCTAATAGCATATTTTCTAACACCGACAACCGCGAGAGAGTCCGCGCTACCTGAAAAGTACGGACTAATCCCTGCTGGGCGATTTGGTATGGTTGCAACTGTTGAATCTGTTCACCATCAAAAATGACTCGTCCCTTATCTGGGCGAATAAAATTCGAGAGTAAGTTAAATAAAGTCGTTTTACCAGCACCATTGGGGCCAATCAACCCAGTGATGCTACCTTTCATCACTTCAATTTTTGCCTCATTGACTGCTTTGATCCCGCCAAAGCTTTTGCAAAGTCCAGAGGCGGCTAATAAGGGAAGTGGCGGTGATTGGTTATTTACCAAGGGTGAGTTCCTCCTTTTTCCCTAAGATACCTTGAGGTCGCCAAATCATTAGCACCATTAAAATCAGACCAATTACCATAATCCGAAATGCACCCAGACGCGCTTCATCTAAGGGAATAATTCTGGGCAGAACTTCTCTAGTAATGGCATCGTAAGCAAAGTAAATGACCGCACCTAAAATTGTGCCGATGTTATTACCAGAACCGCCTAAAATTACCATAATCCAAGCGTCGAAGGTTAGCTGCGGTTGGAAGTTATCGGGATAAATTGCACTCAACTGCCAAGCAAAGAAAGCACCTGCCACACCTGCGATCGCACCTCCCAACATCAGGGATTGTAACTTGTACCAAAAGACATTTTTCCCCAAAGCTTTCGGTATTTCTTCATCTTCGCGGATAGCTTTTAATACTCGACCCCAAGGCGATCGCACTAAAATCTCTAGCCGCCAAAATACAAACGCCAATACCAATAGTGACAACAACATAAAACCTGCTTTGGGGTTGTAATTATACAAACCCATCACACCAGAAATATAAATTGCTGCTGTCAACAAACCCAAGACAATTCCCACCCCTAAACGCGATGCAACTTCTTGCTTACTACTGGTTTTTTTAGAAGAATCACTATTCAAAAATCTTTGGGCAGTGCGAATCCATCGCCATAGTGCAAAAAAAGTTACAGCCGCTAACAACGTCAGCAACCCAATCATCACTAAACGAATTACTAAATTTGGTTCTGTGGAGAAGGGTATAGTATAACTTTGTACGCCAAAAGCCCCAGATACCCATGTATCACCTACAGGTAATTCTTGGTTATTCACCACCAAGCGAATCAGTTCACCTGTACCAATAGTAACGATCGCCAGATAATCTTCTCGCAGGCGCAAAGTAGCAAAACCAATCACCAAGCCTAACAAAGCCGCTACCATTGCCCCAACAACTGCTGATATCAGTAACGGAACGCCTTTTAAACTTAACAATACTGTTGTGTAAGCTCCCAAGGTCATAAAAGCAATATGACCAAAGTTAATTAACCCGGTAAAGCCCCACTGTAAATTCAGCCCTAGACCAAACAGGGCAAAAACTGCCGTAGAAATTGCCAGAAAAATTAAATAATCAACCATATTTAGTCAATAGTCATTAGTCAATAGTCATTGGTCAAACAGCAGGAAATAGAAATTTTATACTTCAGACTTCATACTTCAGACTTCATACTTGTCCCCAAGATAGTACATCTTACCGTTCACGATTGCCAATTTTTGGGAACAATAGCCTTGACTTTTGGAACATAGTTTATTGATATATGAATTTGCTGCGTATAAGAATCCATCATTTAATCGAGCAGTTAGCTGATGAAGAACTCCAAAGCGTTTGGGATGACGTTCACGCTTTACATTGTGACTTTTATATGTTGAACGCCATCAAGAAAGTCAAGCAATCGCAGCAACCCTGGGATATTTTGACTCAGGAAGAAGCGATACAAATTTTAATGTTTTACTGAAAAAAAGAAGGGAGTAGGGAATTGGGAGTAGGGAGTAGGGGCTTGCTGCAAGTGAAAATAACATTTCATACTTTATCCTTTATCCTTCATACTTCACACTTTCCTAGTCCCTAACTTCTAGTCCCTAATAGAGGTGATCCCTAGTGAGTGTGGAAATGCGCTATGCCAGGTCTTTTTTAGTAGATCTGAAGAGTTTAGAGCCTGCTGCTTATCAGCGGGTGTATGATTTTGTGTTTTTTGAATTTGGGGAAAAGTGGCAGCTGCATTGTCTTCCCGAACTGCGTCAGCTAGATGGAGAGGGCATTTTTCATCGCTTTACCCTAGATGAATATTTAATTGGTATTGAAATTAGAGGAGAAATTGTCAAGTTTCTGCGGGTCATACCTATGCCAGATGTTTAGTAGGGCGGATTAGCCCAACACTTAAAACTGTATAAGGCTAAGCAGGGATGCAGCTGACCTTACATTAAACTTGTTTTGGAAAAACAACTTATTTGAGATTTCCCTATGGATGCAAGGGTACTTTGGCAAAGATACCAAAATTGGTTATATTTCCACGAGGGATTAGGACTGTACTTAGATGTAAGTCGGATGCGCTTTGATGATGCCTTCGTAGACTCATTGCGTCCGAAGTTTGACAAAGCGTTTGCGGATATGGCTGCCTTAGAGAAGGGTGCGATCGCTAATCCTGACGAAAACCGCATGGTTGGACACTATTGGCTGCGCAACCCAGATTTAGCACCTACTCCAGAACTAACACAAGAAATTGTCCAAACATTAGAACAAATTGAAGCCTTTGCAGAAAAAGTCCAAACAGGCGCAATTCATCCTCCGCGAGCCAGTCGCTTCACGGATATCATCTCTATTGGTATTGGTGGTTCTGCGCTTGGCCCCGAATTTGTCGCTGAAGCCCTCGCTTCTGATTTCCCTCCCCTAAAAATTCACTTTATTGACAATACCGATCCCGCAGGTATTGACCGCATTCTTAACCAATTACGCAACAACCTCTCCAGCACCTTAGTTTTGGTGATCTCCAAATCTGGAGGTACACCAGAACCCCGCAATGGCATGATTGAAGTCAAGAAAGCTTACGCTGGACACAATCTTGATTTTGCTCAATATGCTGTAGCGATTACCAGCCCTGGTAGTAATTTAGATAAAGTTGCCCAGTCTGAAGGTTGGTTAGCCAGATTCCCCATGTATGATTGGGTGGGAGGCCGTACCTCAGAAATGTCAACTGTGGGTTTAGTTCCAGCAGCATTACAAGGCATTGATGTGCGTGCCATGCTAGATGGTGCAAAAGAAATGGATGATGCCACCCGCGTTCCAGATATCAAAAACAACCCGGCGGCTTTGTTGGCGTTGTCTTGGTACTATGCTGGGAATGGTAAGGGCGAAAAAGATATGGTCGTTCTGCCTTACAAGGACAGCTTGGCACTGTTCAGCCGCTATTTGCAACAGCTGGTAATGGAATCCTTGGGTAAGGAAAAAGATTTAGACGGTAATATTGTTCATCAAGGTATTGCCGTTTATGGTAACAAAGGTTCAACAGACCAACACGCTTACGTCCAGCAGTTGCGTGATGGTGTACCGAACTTCTTTGCTACCTTGATTGAAGTTTTGGAAGATCGTCAAGGTCAGTCTCCAGAAATCGATCCTGGAGTTACCTCTGGCGATTATCTCTCCGGTTTCCTCCAAGGAACCCGAAAAGCTCTTTATGAAAATCAGCGCGATTCAATTACTATCACTATTCCTCAAGTTAATGCTCGCACAGTCGGAGCTTTAATAGCTTTGTATGACCGTGCTGTTGGTTTATATGGCAACTTGGTTAACATTAACGCCTACCACCAACCAGGGGTAGAAGCAGGTAAAAAAGCCGCTGCTGCTATTCTTGATTTGCAAACTAAAGTAATTGCAGTTTTGCAAACAGCAAAAACACCTCTTTCCTTGGAAGAAATCGCTGAAAAAGCTGGTGCTGCTGAAGAAATTGAAGCAATTTACAAGATTCTCCGCCACTTACATGTCAACCAGCGAGGTGTTGTATTGCAAGGTAATCTTGGTCAACCCGACAGTTTGAAAATTTCTCTTAGCTGATTGGTTTGGGAATTTTTCGCTCATATTCGTGAACAAACAGATCCCCGACTTCTTTGAGAAGTCGGGGATCTGCGCAAATAGGATTGTTATATACCACTCCCAACTCTCTTACTTCAAACTACACTCATCAATCGTTGGTTAAAGTAGCTCTTGGGTAAAAAGCACTGATCAAGTAAAAATGGATTGCGAATATTTTGGCTGACAAGATTGCCTGATTTATTTAAATGACAGAATGGTGGTACGATTCCCCAATCTTCTGCTAACCAAATCCAATATCCTATTTCAATTCTGCCGTAGTTCGACACTGTGAGAATTTCGCCAACACTATTGTTAATTGAAACTAATTCTGGAGAAGACTTCACTTCCGTTAATAGCCAAGCTAACTCGTCTACAGAAAAGTGATAGCGGTTATCAGCAGCTATTTTAATAAAATCTTGGGGATTTTTAGAGGATAGCAATTTCTCTTTTAAAGATGGCGTTATTTGTGCGATGTCAAACAGATCCCAAATCTGTTTTCGGGTGACAGCAAACCAAGCAAACGCTTCTGCGCTCAAGTTATAACCATTTTCTTTAGCTATGTTGATAAAGGGTTCAATGCTGTCAATTTTTGCTAGTTGAGTTTTGAGAAAAAAGTTATGCTCTTCTAATAATATAAAGTCATTGATTTTCTGCCATGTAAAATGGTCAAAATCTTTGATAAATTTTACTTTTGCTTTCCAATAGAAATACCTCTCTTCTCTCAAGAAGAAATTCCAGAGGTGATAATACATAAGTTATTTTTTTAACTTTAATAATTGGTAGGGATAATCACCAGTGTAGTAAGTATAAGTTGAATTAATCGACAGTATTAAATAAACTAATTTGTGTAAATGAAGTTACACGGTAACTAAGTATAAAATCCTTGTTAAGTTTAGAACCAGCTAAGTTTATTTATACTGAGCTTAGAAGAAGTTGGGTCTAGGCGATCGCTCTTATTTGTAAAGCAATGTGATTTTTTGGCTAAATACTGAAACTTTTATACGCAAAACTTAGTGTATATCTTATACGAAGGAGAACTCATTGTATCTGCTCCTCTACATCAGCAGATACACAAAATAGTTTTGATTCAGTTAACAGTTTATTTCTAAAGAATGAATGCAGTTTCTCTCAAAGGCAGGAGTGAATACTGCAATTATTGCTTCATGATTTTAATAATGAAAATTCCAAATTTCAAATCTTTTTAAATAACACAACTTTATAAAATGCAGAGTGATAGCGCAAGAAATGAAAACCATATATCAAAAGCCTAAAAAAGCTCCGTTACCTGCGGCTGTGTTTCTTTCTGCTTTATTGTCAGTTCCTTTTTTAAGTAGCTGTGGCGATAATTCTCGAACAGCATCACCTCCGCCTCCTGTGGATGACACCGTTGGTAGAAATGTCAATTATCCAAATGCTACCAACCAACCCCAAGCAAAAAAAGGATTATCTACTGGGCAAAAAGTAGCAATTTTAGCAGGTGCTGCTGCTCTATATTACCTTTATCAGCAGCGGAAAAATGCTCAAGGCGCAGGGCCAAATGGCAAGTATTACCTATCTAAAAACGGGCGTGTTTACTACCGCGATAGTCAAGGTCGCGCTCACTGGGTAACACCGCCACAAGAAGGAATTCGAGTTCCAGAGTCGGAAGCGCAACGGTATCGAGATTTTCAAGGCTACAACGGGCGTTCTACAGGTCGTGATTTAACAGATATTGCTCCCCAAGAAGCGCCAGCTTACTAGATTTAACACAAAGATTACAGGAGAAGAATTATGGTAGACGGCTTTTTTCAAAGAGCGAGAGAACTTTTCACAGGCTCAAATAATGACGAGCTTGACCAAGATACAGATTATAGCGATCGCGAGGTGCGTCCAGCCAGCGAAGATCCCTACGGTGACCCCGCAAACCAAGACTATGGCAATATCACCCCCGCCAGCGAAGATCCCTACGGTGACCCTGCTGATGAGTACAGCAACCTAGCATCCGCAGACCAAGACCCTTACGGCGATCCTGCTGATGAATATGGCTATGGCCGTTAGTAATCAATAAATGTCGTGACGATAGATTAAACTGGTGTTGATTAAAGGCAGTGGTAATTAATACTACTGTCTATTTTTTGATTGTTAATGCACAATAGAGGCGCAGAGATTTGATGAGCTGGGGTTGACTGGGAGTTGTAAAGAAAGTAGAAGCGATCGCCACTGAGGAATTAGATATAATCACCTCAATAACTTTGATACATCCAAATATATTGTGATTGCTATCTACCCCGGCAGCTTTGACCCCATCACCTTAGGCCACCTTGATATTATTCAACGTGGTAGTCGGCTGTTTGACCAAGTAATTGTTGCCGTGCTGCGAAATCCCAATAAAGTACCGTTGTTCAGTGTGCAGCAACGACTAGTACAAATTCGGATAGCTACGCAACATCTACCAAATGTCGAAGTAGATAGCTTTGATGGCTTGACTGTGAATTATGCCCAACAGCGCCAAGCACAAGTGTTGTTACGGGGGTTACGGGCAATTTCTGACTTTGAAGTAGAATTACAGATGGCGCACACAAATAAAACACTGTCTACTCAAATTGAAACAGTTTTTCTCGCAACATCAAATGAATATAGTTTTTTAAGTAGTAGTGTGATAAAAGAGATCGCAAGATTTGGTGGTTCTGTCGATCATCTTGTACCCCCGCACATTGCTTTAGATATATACAAATGCTACAACCACAACTATCCAATAGCGAACCCAACCACAACGGCAGTTATTCCCCCCCTCCAGAGTATCCCAATGGAGCCGCCAACGGGGACAATTCCCGAACAGGAGTAGATATTCAGCGAGAACTCAACCAGTTAGAAGATTTGATTTTGTCTGGTTGGCGAGTTCCCCTGACAGGACGCACTCTCATAGACGAAGAAAAACTATTTGAACAGCTTGATTTTATTCGGGTTTCTTTACCCTCGCTGTTTCAAGAAGCCGCAGCGATTCTGCAACACAAGCAAGAAGTGATGCTAGAAGCAGAAGAATATGGACAGCAGATTGTTGAAGCCGCCCAAGCCAAAAGAGCCCAAATTTTGGCAGAAAGTGATATTTTGCGACAAGCAGAACGGGAAGCAGAACAACTAAGGCGACAAACCCAGCAAGAATGCGACGCAATGATGCAAGAAACCATCGCCGAAATTGACCGTAGGCGACAAGCTTGTATGGAAGAATTAGAACAAATGCGCCAAACTGCGATCGCCCAAGCCCAAGAAATTGAAGATGGTGCTGATCAATATGCTGATAGTGTCCTCGAAAATATCGAGCAAGACCTCAAAGATATGTTAAGAATTATCACCAACGGCAGGCAACAATTACGCCAAGAAAATCAATCCCAAGGTTATTCATCGAGAAAGAAATAAGGTGAGAGAAAGGAGAAAAATAAATAAATTCTTACTCAGCACTCAGCAACGCCAGTTGCTTCAAGTCGGCAGAGCCGCCCAACGCACTGGCTCCTCAGCACTCGGCACTTTTACTGTAAGATTCTCCTAACCCTATTTTGCTCATAGGGTGAAAATCGCAGGTTATTCCAGTGCATGACCATGCCTTACTATCAGGATCAGTTAAGCATTTCTACTGTTGATGAGGCTCTACAACAGTTATCTGTTGATGAACTTAAAAAACTGGCAGCATTACTGAATACTAATAGCAAACCCACGCGCAAAGCAGAAATAATTGCAGTGATTCAGCGCCATCTCTTGGGGGAAAATCTGCAACAATTGTGGCGAGAACTAGATCATCTGCAACAAAAAGCCGTAGCGGAAACTATTCACAATACAGATGGTTTGTTTAACGCTACACGTTTTTATGCTAAATATCTCGAAGAACCAAATTGGGGAACATCTGACGCATTCGGTTACAAGCGTCAACCATCGTTGTTGTGCTTATTTATCTACGGTAAGGTCATCCCACAAGATCTACAAACAAGGCTGAAAGCTTTTGTTACTCCACCAGCAGAATTTTCGATTAATAGCTTAGATAAATGTCCAGAAGTTTTTCGTTTGCAGTGGCGAGAATGGAACTGGAAAACTCGTGAACGAGAAACCCATGAAAAAGAAATTGTTGTCAAGCAGTGCGAAATGGAAACTGCGGCGCAACAAGATTTACTAGCGGTACTGCGGTTAATTAACGCCGGAAAACTCAGTGTTAGTGATAAAACTAGCTACCCCAATAACACTAGTATGAGTGCGATCGCCTCTGTACTGACTGGTGGCGATTATTACAACGACGACCCATCTACACCATCATACGAAAAAATCGGTTTTATCAAACCCTTCGCTTGGGCAATGCTAGTCCAAGCCGCAGGTTTAGCTGAACTTTCTAGCAAACGCCTAGTCTTAACTAAAGCCGGACAAAAAGCCCTTACCAACCCACCCGCCGCCACCATCCGCAACATTTGGAAAAAATGGCTAAAAAATAAAGTATTAGACGAACTACGCCGCATAGATGCCATTAAAGGGCAAACAGGCAAAGGTAAGCAAGGTTTAACCGCCCCAGACAAACGCCGCGAAGCCATTACTAAAGCCTTAGCAGAGTGTCCTGTAGGATGCTGGACGGGTGTAAATGAATTGTTTCGCTGCATTCTCGTCAAAGGCTACGATTTTGAAGTTACCCGCAATCCTTGGAATTTATATATTAGTGATTCTCATTACGGTAGCTTAGGTAATGGTGGCGATGATTGGGAGATTTTGCAAGGCAGATATACTTTATGTCTGCTATTTGAATATGTTGCCACCTTGGGCATGATTAATATCGGGTACGTTAACCCAGGCGGTGTTCGTCCTGACTACAGCGATTTATGGGGAACAGATGACTTGCCTTTTCTCAGCCGTTATGACGGTTTGATGTGTTTGCAATTAACACCCTTGGGTGCATATTGCTTGGGTTTGCAAAACGACTATACTCCGCCACCTTTAGAAGTACGGGCAGTATTCCGAGTATTACCAAACTTAGAAATAGCCGCAACTGGAGAACCCATCACCCCTGCTGATACTATCGTGCTGGATGTTTACGCCCAAAAAATTTCTGATGCTGTATGGCGGTTAGAGACGGCTAAGTTATTGGGTGCGATAGAAGAAGGGCAAAGCATCACCCAATTACGAGAATTTCTGCAAGCCCGCAGTTGTCATGAATTGCCAGAGACAGTCAATCAATTTTTAGCAGATATTGAAGTACGAGGCAATAGTTTGCGCGATCGCGGTCAAGCCCGGTTGATAGAATGCACTGATGCTGCTTTAGCTGTATTAATCGCCAACGATTCCCGCACCAAAAAGCTGTGTTTCTTAGCTGGAGAAAAGCATTTAGTTGTGCCTAGCGAATCAGAAACTAAATTCCGTAACGCCGTGAAAAAATTGGGTTATAGTATTGCGTTAAGTGGTTAGAATTTCTCATGAACGAATTAATTTTAATGCAAGTAAATTTCGGTTTGAATGTAGCCAGTTTGATTGGTTTTGTTCATATCATTTTTGCAGTAGCTTACCTACTGGCTATGATCATTTTGCTCATTCAGAGTTCTAGAAGATTAGACAGTTTATCTTTAATTATTTATATTGTTCAAACTTTAATTATCCCTGTTTTCCTGTTAGGGTCGGGGTTAATTTTGGTTTTTCAAGGTTGGCGATTAGACCCAATTTTACAATTTATGCAATTCTTATTAACTGTATTAATTATTTATCTATGTATTAAAGATATTGTGATTAACGGTGGTTATAGGAATCGGTAATTTACAGTCAGCAAATATAGTCAAATAAATTATATAAAAATGATTGCTACAAAGTTTATTAAAAATGTAGCATCACAAACAAACTGTATTCTTCTATAATTTCACTCTTGCTGTTAAACATCAGATTCAACATCAAATTCGACCTTGTTGTATAAATCCTGTAATTTAATTTCCAATGGAACAGTAACTAAATTAATAAACTCATCTTCGACATCATATTCTTGTAAAGACCATCGCTTATTAGCAGTTTTATAAAAATGTTCTACAAAAATCCTATCCTGCTCAACTAATAAATATTCTTCAAAGGATGGTATAGTACGATATGCTTTAAATTTTCCTTCTCTATCATAACTTTCAGTAGATTTTGATAATACCTCAACAATTAATTTTGGATTCGTAATTGTATCTGTCCTATTTTCCATAAATTCTATTTTACCTGCAACAATAGAAATATCTGGATATGTATAAATACGTTGTTTAGCTATCCACAAACGCATATCACTGTTAAATACTTCATAATCTTGTTGTCTAAAAGCAAAATTCAAAATAGCATAAAAATTACCAGAAATTCGATTATGGTTTGCAGTTCCACCAGCCATTGGAATAATTCTTCCGTCAATATACTCACTTTTAAAATCAGCTTTTTCTTCTGAGTTTAAATATTCTTGGATGGTAAAATATTGTGGTTCTAGTATTTGCACAAGTTTACCTCACTTCGGCTTTGTGAAAATATTCTGTTTTAATATTTTAGGCTATCTATACTATTGCTCTACAGAATTACTAAATTATATTTAGTAGGATTTAGCTGACAAAATTATGTCTTATATCCCAGAAAATGCGCTGATTGTGCAGAGCGATCGCACTATTCTTTTAGAAGTACATTCTCCCACAGCGGCTAAAGCCAGAGAAGCGATCGCACCTTTCGCTGAACTAATCAAAAGTCCCGAACATATCCACACTTACCAAATTACACCGTTGAGTATTTGGAATGCACGGGCGGCGGGGTTGCAGGTTGAGGCGATGGTAGCAGCGTTGCGAGACTATGCTAAATATCCCATCCCCGAAGCTGTCGCACAAGAAATCAGCACCTTGGGTAGTCGGTATGGCTTGACGGTAATTGAACGGGATGGAGATAGTTTACTGCTGCGGATGAGTGACCAACCATTAGCAGAGTTGCTGTCACGGGATAAGCAAGTAGCACCATTATTAGGTCAGCGACTTTCCGAGGTTTCCTTTCAAGTCGCGGCGAGTTTGCGCGGCGTACTCAAACAGGCTTTGTTAGCGGCTGGCTATCCGGCGGAAGATATTGCAGGTTATGTCACTGGCGATGCTTTAGCAATACAGTTACGCGAAGAAACACGCACAGGCAAAAAATTTCTGCTGCGGGACTACCAAAGTCAAGCAGCAGAAGCATTTTATCAGTCGGGAAGAGTACAAGGTGGCAGTGGCGTAATTGTGCTACCCTGTGGTGCAGGTAAGACAATTGTCGGTATGGCTGCGATCGCTGCCGTGCAAGAGAGTACACTTGTACTAACAACTAGTTTAACATCGGTGCGGCAGTGGCGGCGGGAATTGTTGGATAAAACAGATTTACCGGAAGATGCGATCGCAGAATACAGTGGCGAAGTCAAAAATACAGGGCCAATTACTTTATCAACTTATCAAATCCTGACTTATCGCCATCAACGCGACGGTGACTTTCCCCACTTTGATTTATTCAGTGTGCGTTCTTGGGGTTTAATCATCTACGACGAAGTTCATCTTCTTCCTGCGCCAGTTTTCCGCATTACAGCTGAACTGCAAGCCCGCCGCCGCTTGGGACTCACCGCCACCCTGATTCGGGAAGATGGTAGAGAAGGTGATGTCTTCGCCCTTATCGGCCCGAAACGTTACGATGTTCCCTGGCGCGAATTGGAAGGTGAAGGTTTCATCGCCACCGCTAGTTGCACGGAAATTCGTATATCTCAAGATAAAGAACGCCAAATGGAATATGCTTTAGCACCCAGGCGGAATCAGTTTCGTGTCGCCGCCGAAAATCCGCGCAAGCTGCAAGTTATCAAAGAATTGTTAGCAAAAGAATCAGGACACCGCATTTTAATTATTGGCGAATTTCTCTCACAATTGGAAGCGATCGCCCAAGTTACAAAACTACCGCTAATTACAGGCAAAACTCCAGAAAAAGAACGAGAAAAACTTTATCAAACCTTTCGAGAAGGGAAATTAGGCGGACTCGTTTTATCCAGAGTTGGTAACTTTGCCATTGATTTACCAGATGCAGATGTTCTTATTCAAGTATCTGGTAAATATGGTTCTCGCCAAGAAGAAGCACAACGTTTAGGTAGAGTGTTACGACCTAAATCTGATGGTCGTCCTGCGCAATTTTATACTTTAGTTTCGCTGCGTACTTGTGAAGAAGATTTTGCCCGTCATCGTCAGTTATTTTTAACTGAGCAAGGTTATAGTTATCAAATTGAAATTATGGATTAGTTGAGAGTAGACCTAGTTATTTTCAACGTACAGGTACGCTGAGTTTAGCGCAAAGGTGCGCGGAGATTTTATTAAGATAATTTGTTCTATGGCAAAATTATTAGGTGGGTCTTTATAGAGAATTGGTATTACAAAGTGTAAGTAAAATCATTCACTAACATACCAGGAACTAGACTTCCACCTAATTGGCGGCTATCATAAGTGCCAACTTCGGGCATAAATTCTTGGAAATTGGTGAAATCAACTAAATTTTCCCCCCAAAAACGATAGAGGCTTTCGTCAAAGCGCAGATTTTCGATAGGTGCAATAATTTCTCCATTTTCTACCCAAAAACAGGCATAACGGGTCATACCTGTAATTCTACCTGTCGGGCGATCGCTCCAATTGAGATAATGCAAATTCGAGACATATAACCCTGTGTCTAAGTTAGGCAATATCTGCTCAAATCTTAAACTTCCTGGACTTATTTCTGGTGTGCGTAAAGTTTCTGAACTATTAGCACCGTTAGCAATTTTTTGATATTCTTTAGCAGTCCGAGAATTAACTAAGCTATTTACTAAAATTCCTTGTTTGATAATTGGTAATTCTGGTGCTGCCATTTCGCCTAATTCATTAAAGCGCGGCACTAAACCTAGTTGAAAGTTTTCTTTCAAACTAAATTTAGCAGATAACTGTTTTTCTTTTCTTGATAAGGTAGCTAACGCACTATTACCTTGTTGGATATCTGCCTCACTCACAGCACCCCAAGAAAGCATATTTAATAAATCAGCAACAGCCGCAGGTGCAAAATAAGTTTTATACTGTCCTCTTGCTAGTTCTTTCGCTGGACGAGACAGCAATTGTAGTTGTTTTTTTGCTTCGCTGATTTTAGCCGTGTAACTTGCTACATCCCAATTGCTGCCAGCAAATGTACCTTTAACAGCTTGTCCAGAACTGATAAACAAAGAATAATCTAATGTGAATGTATCAGTAGCAAACCAATGTTTCTGACCGCTAGAATCTCCATAAGCTTTAATTACTACACCCCCGGCATAAATGCCAGTAAAATCTAACCCTACTACTTCTGCCAATATGCTAGGAACTACTGCTTCTGGTGTTAATAAATTACTATTATGAATTTCTCTACTAGTATTATTTCCTGATGGTAAAACTAAATAAGGATCAATCGGTAATACTGGCAGTTCATTGCGTAACTCTTGTAAGGCTTGATATGCTCTTTGCCAATCTTTCTCCCAATTGCCTGTAAAGGGGAACTGTCGAGAACTACTGCGTTGATCGGCCATTAAAGTCAATTCAATCCAACCATCAGCTACACAGCCAGTTTGTCTAACTTTTGCATGATTGAAACGAGTAAATTGACTTTGTTCACTGCTGAGTTTCAGGGTAAATTCTTCATCGTCTACTTTTTTAATTAGCAGAGTTTCTAATAACTGATTAAAGCTAGATTCTAAAGCCGTTAATTCTTCTTTCATTGGTAGATTATTAATTTGTAATTCGGAATAAAGCTACAAAAGTCAAAAGTCCTACTTTTGACTTTTAACTTCTTCAACTGCCTCCGCCGAAGACTTCAACATTAGCAAATACACAAACGGGTGAACCGTGTCCTACCCAAATGGCTTGATTAGGTTCTCCTTTACCGCAGTAAGGAGTGCCGTACATTTCCCAGCTATCAGCATTTCCGACTTTGATTAAACTGCGCCAAAATTCTGGGGTTGTAGCGCGATAGTTGGGGTTGCGGAGAGTTTTGGTGAGTTTGCCATTTTCAATTAATTTGGCATATTCGCAACCAAACTGGAATTTATAACGGCGATCATCTATTGACCAAGACCGATTTGATTCCATGTAAACGCCATGTTCTATACTGCTAATGATTTCATCGAAAGTGGCATTACCTGGTTCTAAGTTTAAGTTAGCCATACGATCAATTGCTGGTCGATTCCACGAACAAGCACGGGCGCAAGCAACTCCAGGGACTCCAGATCTAGCTTGACTTTCTAAACTACCTAAACCCCGTTGTAGTACGCCTTCTTTAATCAAATATTCTCGTGTGGCTACTGCACCAGTATCATCAAAAGCGTAGCTGGCATACTCACCTGGTACGGTGGGGTCAAAGGTAATGTTCATCAGTGGTGAACCGTAGACTCGCTGACCAAAATCTTCGGTTGTGATAAAACTACCGCCCGCATAGTTACGCTCATCACCTAAAATTCGGTCAATTTCTAAAGGATGTCCGACGCTTTCATGAATTTGCAGCATCATTTGGTCTGGGGCTAAGACTAAGTTAGTGCGTGTATTTGGGCATTCATCTGCTGTTAATAGTTCTACAGCTTGTTCTCCTACTTGTCGCACTCGTTGCCATAAATTTTCTTGTCTTAAAAGTTCCCATCCTCCTTGATAACAGTGTGCTTGCCAACCGTTGTTGGTGCGTTGCTGAACAACTGCTCCGTCTTGGGCGATCGCTCCATAATGAGTTCCCAAGGAGATAAACTTTTGGTATACTTCTGAGCCGTTGCTGCTGACAAACCAACTTTCTCGCTCATTAGTACTGATGCTGGCTGTGGTTTGTACAATTTGGTCATTAACTTTCAGCGTGTGGCACATCCGCACCAGCAAGTCATTAATTTCTCCAGGACTCAGTGCATCTAATGGTTCCAAAAATGGTGAGTTGTATTCACCGACAACTTTTGGACGTTCAGTTTCTTTAAACGGATATATCCACCATTCACTAGAGAAGAGTGCTTGTTTATAAGCTATTTGGGCAGCAGATTTCAGAGATGCTAGTTCTAAAGAGTTGGTAGCGGCATAACCTAGACAGCCGTTAACTAAAACTTCGATCATGGCTCCCTCGGTGGTAGCTTTACCGTTAGTTTGGGGTATACCATCGCGTACATAACGGTTCGAGGCTGTTTCTTTGACTGCTCTGATACCAATCCAATCAGCAGGGATATTAAAGTTAGCGATCGCTTTTGTTAGTTCAGACCACATAATAATTTTAGATGCAAATTTAATGAATTTATTATTGACAATTTGGTTGATTTATGAAATACATCTTTAGTTTACTTGTTTAGCTACTTTTAGATTAGCAATCAACTAACCAGCAATTAGACAAATTCTGTAATATCCTCTGCTTTTGTGACCAGCCTAAAAAATTTTAGTTTTTTACCAAACCTGGTTGTATTTGATACTAATTCCTATTCTTTAGTTTTTACCCTAATCGAAGTAAATTATCAGACCTGAGCTACTTTTTCAAGACTGTTCTCACCACCATTCCTAAAAGTTGGATTTAGTGCAATAATCCAGAAGCCGTACATTAATAAAGAAAGCAGTAACTTAAACGAAATCTCGCTTAGAGTAAATGTTATGAAAGCATAACATTGCTGCCTATGTTGAGTTTTCTTGAGAAGAGTTGAGTTAAAAAAAGGCTTTTGTAGTTGAGTTTTTTTTAGATAAAAACTGCAATAGAAGTTTTACAAAAGCCTATGGATAAAATTAATTTTTGTGCCAGCGCGTACCTTCAGAACTATCAATTAAAGTAATACCTTTGGCTTGTAATTCATTACGAATGCGGTCTGCTTCGGCAAAGTTTCTCGCTTTTCTAGCAGCTTGTCGTTGTTGAATCAAATCTTCAATTTCAGTATCACTTAAACCATCATTTGCAGGGGTAGTATCTTCAATTTCGGCTGTTAAACCTAAAACTTCTGCCAAAGTTACAAGAGTTTGCCATTGTTTTTTGAGTTCATCGGCTGGTGTTGTAGTTTTGCCTTCATGGACGAGGATATGTCCTTCGCGGCGTAATTCTTTGGCTAATTCAAACAAAACTGTTACCCCACCAGGGAAATTAAAGTCATCGTTGACAGATGCTTTAAAGCGTTCGATGTATTGAGTGCTGAGTGCTGAGGAGCCAGTGCGTTGCGGAGGTTCCCTCCGTTGTAGCAACTGGCGTTGCTGAGTGCTGAGTGTTTCTTCCCAACCCAGTTGTTTACCGTATTGATAGCCAAACAGCAAACCTTCTTTTAGGGTGTGCCAGCCGTTAGTAGCAGCAGCGATCGCATCATCGGTAAAATCAAGAGGTTTGCGATATTGCGCCATCAGTACAAACAAGCGTAATGCCATTGGGTCAACACCACGATCAAGTAAGTCGCGGATGGTGGTAAAGTTGCCCAAAGACTTGGACATTTTCTCACCGTCCACTTTTACCATGCCGTTGTGCAGCCAGTAATTTGCTAAAGGTTTACCTGTAACGGCTTCTGATTGGGCAATTTCATTTTCGTGGTGGGGGAAAATTAAGTCAGCACCACCAGCATGAATATCTATTGTTTCACCTAAGCGATCGCGCACCATCGCCGAGCATTCAATGTGCCATCCCGGACGACCAGCACCCCAAGGTGATTCCCAAGCGGGTTCTCCGGGTTTAGCAGCTTTCCACAAAGCAAAGTCAAAGGGGTCTTTTTTCTTTTGATATTCTGGGTCTTCTATATTAACGCGATCGCTCGCCCCAGCCTGCATATCTTCTAACCTGCGACCAGAAAGCTTACCATACTCAGCAAACTGCCGCACAGCATAGTAAACATCACCATCAGCAGGGTAAGCAAAACCTTTGTTTTCCAGTTCATGAATTAATCGCTGAATCCCGTTCATTGTATGTGTCGCGCGGGGATATTCATCAGCTTCTTTAATTCCCAGCCGTGCCATGTCTTCAAAATATGCTTTGATAAAGCGTTCAGCTACAGCCTCCATTGATGAGTGTTCTTGTCGTGCGCGATTGAGAATTTTGTCATCAACATCAGTAAAATTCTGCACATAGCGCACTTCATAACCGATAAACTGGAGATAGCGGCGCACGACATCCCAAACGATGCAAGCTCTAGCATGACCCAAATGGCAGTAGTCATAAACCGTCACGCCGCAGTAATACATCTTAACCTTGCCTGGTTCGACTGTTTCAAACGGTTCTTGACGACGGGTAAGGGTATTGTAAACAGTTAGGGTCATAACAGAGTAATGCGGCAATAGAGGGATACGCAATAATAGGGTAAAACAGCTGGTGAGTTTATCCAGCATCCCTATGCTAGTGTTTTCTGGACTATCTGCGCTACCTTTTGTAAATCTGAATTTCCCAGTGGTAGCAACCGCAACTTAGAGAAGTTTTCTATTTTTTGATTTGTTTGATAACAGCGCTATGCAAACAGCAGTGAATTCTGAATCTCAACCAATGGATGCGCCTAAACAAGGTTTACCAGTAACAATTATTACTGGATTTCTTGGTAGCGGCAAAACGACTTTACTAAATCATATTCTCACAAACCAGCAGGGTTTAAAAACCGCTGTTTTAGTGAATGAATTTGGTGAAATTGGCATTGACAACGAGTTAATTATCTCTACCGATGAAAACAATAATATGGTGGAGCTAAGTAACGGTTGTATCTGCTGCACAATCAATAATGATTTAGTTGATGCCGTTTACAAAGTATTAGAACGGGAAGAAAAGCTAGATTATCTCGTGGTAGAAACTACTGGACTAGCAGATCCGTTACCAGTAGCCTTAACATTTTTAGGTACAGAATTGCGGGATTTAACCCGTTTAGATTCGATTATCACTGTTGTAGACGCAGCTAACTACAGCTTAGATTTATTTAACTCTCAAGCAGCTTACAGCCAGATTGCCTACGGTGATATCATTCTGTTGAATAAAACAGATTTGGTTGATGAAGCTACATTGAGCCAGTTAGAACGCAAAATCAACGAAGTCAAAGAAGGTGCGAGAATTTTGCGTACCCAGCGATCGCAAGTACCACTCGCTTTAATTCTCAGTGTAGGATTGTTTGAGTCTGACAAATATTTTGACACTGTTGATGAGCATGACCATCATGACCATGACCATTCAACCTGCGGTCACGACCACGACCACGACCACGACCATTCAACCTGTGGTCACGACCATGACCACGACCATCATCACCACCATCATTCCGACCATCTAGAAAATGATGGCTTTACCTCTATATCCTTTCAAAGCGACAAGCCGTTTTCTATCAGGAAATTCCAGTATTTCCTAGATAACCAGCTACCAACAAGCATTTTCCGCGCCAAGGGTGTGATGTGGTTTGATGAAAGTCCCAAGCGGCACATTTTCCACCTATGCGGTAAACGCTTCACCTTAGATGATGACGAGTGGAAAGGTGAACCCAAAAACCAGCTTGTGCTAATTGGTCAAAATCTAGACCGTGAAACTTTAATGGCGCAATTAGAAAACTGTGTTTGTTTACCTTCTGTAAGTCGCGGTAAAGGCTTTGGGAAATGAAGTATGAAGTGTGAAGTATAAAGTATGAAATATTTATTTTCATAATTCATACTTCAGACTTCATACTTTTATGCGCGTTATCATCCAGCGAGTGAAATCATCTCAAGTAACAGTTAACGGTGAAACTGTAGGCAAAATTGAACGAGGATTAAACTTACTCGTAGGTATTGCCGATACAGACACAGATGCAGAACTCGACTGGATGGCGCGTAAATGCCTAGAATTACGGCTGTTTCCCGATGAAGAAGGTGGAGACAGATGGCAAAAATCTGTGCAAGAAATCAACGGTGAATTGTTGGTAGTCAGCCAATTCACTCTTTACGGCGACTGTCGCAAAGGTCGCCGTCCTTCTTTTGACCGTTCTGCATCCCCTCAAACCGCAGAAGATTTATACAACAGCTTTGTTAACAAGTTACGTGCTAGTGGTTTGCGTGTAGAAACAGGTAAATTTGGCGCAATGATGCAAGTCTCCATCGAAAATGACGGCCCTGTAACTTTATTCTTGGAAAGGTAACTTGGTCAATGGTCAACAGTCAAAAGACAGAAGCCAGAAGAACAAAATTTCAGACTTCAGACTTCAGACTTCAGACTTCATAGACTACTGAGTTCTAAATAATGAGAGAATATTAAATCAATGATCACAAAACTTTAAATTCTCTCATCATGGCAAAAATCCAATTTTCTAGAGGCATTGACGAAGACGTAGTACCAGATGTACGTTTGACGCGATCACGCAGTGGTGATACTGGTACAGCAACGTTTATTTTTACAAATCCTAAAGCCTTAGATCAAGGTAGCACGGAAGATGTCACTGGCATGTATATGCTTGACGAGGAAGGCGAAATCATCACCCGCGAAGTCAAGGCTAGATTCGTCAACGGTAGACCCGAAGCATTAGAAGCAGTTTATATTATGAAATCTCCTGACGAGTGGGATCGCTTTATGCGCTTCATGGAAAGATATGCTGAACAAAACGATTTGGGATTCAGCAAATCTTAAGCAGTCAACTGAAGTATGAAGTATGAAGTATGAAGTATGAAATGAACTACATACTTAAGTTAGGCGAATTGGAACAAGGATAGTTGCCTTGATTTGAAAAATATATTTTTTTAATCCTTGAGCCTTCATACTTCATCTTTTTTTAGTCAGATAAACGATAATTTTTGAATATTACAGTTCTAAATCTTAGATACCAAACCAAAATCGAAAATTTAAAATCGGATGACGCAACAACCCCATCCAAATACAGAAAAAATAACTATAACTTGTGCTGTAGTTACAGTCAGCGATACACGCACTCCAGAAACAGACAAAAGTGGTCAACTTATCCAACAATTACTGTTAGCTGCTAATCATATTGTTCCAGCCTACGTAATTATCAAAGATGAGCCAGCGCAGATTCAAGAACAGATAGAATCGCTGGGTAAAAGTACTAATTTAGATGCAGTGATTTTCAATGGTGGTACAGGTATTGCACCAAGAGATACTACTTATGATGCTATTGAAAAATTATTAGAAAAAACTCTACCGGGATTTGGAGAGATATTTAGATTTTTAAGTTATCAAGAAATTGGTTCCCGTGCGATCGCTTCTCGCGCCGTCGCAGGTGTTTATCAAAATAAATTAATCTTCTCTCTCCCTGGTTCTAGTAATGCTGTGCGGTTAGGTATGGAAAAACTGATATTACCTGAACTAACTCATTTAGTAAGTCAGATGCGGAAATAGGGACTGATATCAATTTTGGCTTTAATCGGATTCCTGACGGCCGAAGTAAGCATGAAGAATGTGAAAAGCTTCTTAAGTTTTTTAGGCGATCGCTTGGGAGACAAACCCATTAAAATTACTGTGAAAGCTGGTGATAAAGAAGTCAACATAGAAGCTAAAAGCCGACAAGAGCTACTAGAAAGTGAGAGAGTAGCAAAAGACTTATTAGCAGCAATGGGCGATCGCAGCAATGGCTAAGAAGATAGCACTACTAATTGGAGTCAGTGAGTATGGTGAAGGTATCCCTTCCCTCTCAGCATCACTCAATAATGTGGAAGCTATGAAGCGAGTTTTGCAAAACCCAAACCTGGGAGGTTTTGAGCAAGTTGAACGGCTGCTGAATCCCGATGCGATCGCTATGCGAACGGTAATTGAAAAGCTGTTCCTAAAGTAACAAAAGCGGTATTAACCATCAAGATTAACAAACCCAAAAGAAAACCAGAAATCTGGTGTGGGCGATGGAGTTGGAAGGGATGAGAAAATCCCACCTGTCGAGAAGGAAGTTGCTTGATGCTGGAGGGAGAAGATTGATTGTCCGCCTCACCCTCCAGCATTACCATCTAAAATGTGGTTACAGCAATAGCTAACCAGAAACCCTCAGCACGTTGTGGGTCAGGTAAGTAAAAGAATCTGGATAAATACTCACACTCTTGTAAAAGACCTATACCTATCAGCTATTCCCCACTCCCTAAGAAAGTTAAGATTCTATTAGGTAAGAATAAAAATTTCTTAAATTTTTTACGGCGGTAATGCTGAAAACACTATGTACGATGTCCTTGATTCCCGTTCTGTCTTAGAAGTATTGCGGCCTGTGCAAGACCCAGAACTCCGCAAGAGTCTGGTAGAACTGAATATGATTCGCAACGTTAACATTGACGGCGGCAAGGTGAGCTTCACTTTGGTTTTAACTACACCCGCTTGTCCCTTACGTGAATTTATTGTCGAAGATTGTGAAAAAGCTGTGAAAAAACTACCTGGTGTTACGGAAGTCAAGGTAGAAGTCACAGCAGAAACGCCCCAGCAAAAAAGTTTACCCGATCGCAATGGTGTTCCTGGTGTCAAAAATATTTTGGCGGTTTCCAGTGGCAAAGGTGGTGTCGGTAAAAGTACGGTAGCGGTGAATGTGGCTGTGGCTTTGGCTCAAACAGGTGCAAAAGTCGGCTTGCTAGATGCTGATATCTACGGCCCCAACGATCCCACCATGCTGGGACTAGGTGATGCTCAAATTACCGTCCGTTCTACAGACAAAGGTGAAGTTTTAGAGCCTGCATTTAATCACGGTGTCAAATTAGTCTCAATGGGCTTTTTGATTGATAAAGATCAGCCCGTGATTTGGCGGGGGCCAATGCTCAATGGTGTAATTCGCCAGTTTCTTTATCAAGTGGAATGGGGAGAACTAGACTATTTAATTGTCGATATGCCGCCCGGAACTGGTGATGCCCAGTTAACTTTAGCCCAAGCCGTACCAATGGCTGGAGCCGTAATTGTCACGACACCACAAACAGTCGCTTTATTAGATGCTCGCAAAGGATTACGGATGTTCCAGCAAATGAACGTCCCAGTTTTGGGAATAGTAGAAAACATGAGCTACTTTATTCCTCCAGATATGCCAGACAAACAGTACGATATTTTTGGTTCTGGTGGTGGTTCTAAAACTGCCACAGAATTGGGAGTTCCTTTATTAGGCTGCGTACCCTTAGAGATTTCTACTAGAGTTGGTGGTGACAGTGGTGTGCCGATTGTCGTAGCCCAACCAGATTCAGCTTCTGCCAAAGCATTAAAAGCGATCGCCCTAGCCATTGCTGGTAAAGTATCAGTTGTTGCATTGACGGCATAAATTTTAATTTTTGTCTGATTCCTGGGCAACCGCCTAGGAATTCAGATTATGAATAGAGAATTTAGAAGTTAGAATTCAGAAGTCAGAATTTCTCATAGTTTAAGTATGAGGCATTCTATAATGTAAAACTATTTTGTTTTGAGCAATAAACTCAAAGGTTTGTCAACTCAATTACTCATCCAATCTCCGAAAATTCCTGATAAATTCTGACTTTTGTCTCCTAAAGTCTTGCTTACTCAGTAAATTTAACTCTCCAAATTAAATTCTAAAACCGCACAATGTTGTTAAAACGTTCGCTCCCCAAAGTTCGCTGGAAGTATTGGGTTAAGCCTTGGCAGCAAGTAGATTGGTTATTATTTTGTTTACCTGTTGCTGTCAGTATTTTTGGCGGCCTGATGATTCTGAGTACAGAACTCAAACAACCTGTTACGGACTGGTGGTGGCATTGGTTAGTAGCTGGTATCGGTGTTTTCATCGCGTTGTTTTTAGCTCGTATCCGCTACGAAAATCTACTTCAGTGGCATTGGATTACATACGGTCTTACTAACCTTAGTTTGATTGCGGTAATGCTGGCTGGTACTAGTGCCAAAGGCGCACAGCGGTGGATTAGCGTCGCTGGTTTTAATGTCCAACCTTCAGAATTTGCCAAAATTGGGATAATTATCACTTTAGCTGCTTTATTACATAAGCGGACAGCTGCTTCCTTAGATAATGTTTTCCGGGCTTTGGCAATTACAGCTGTTCCTTGGGGGTTAGTCTTTTTGCAACCAGATTTGGCTACATCGTTGGTATTTGGGGCGATTGTTATAGGAATGCTGTATTGGGCTAATGCCAATCCTGGCTGGCTAATCTTGATGATTTCTCCTGTAATTTCTGCCATTCTGTTTAGTATCTACTGGCCTTTATCCGAGCCAATCACCTTATTTAAAGAAATAGCTTTAGGGCCTTTGGGAATTATTTGGTCATTTGTAATGGCAATTGTGGGCTGGCAAACACTGCCTTGGCGGCGATTCGGTTTTGGTGCAATTGGTGCGTGGATTCTTAATATCCTAGGTGGTGAACTAGGGGTTTTTGCTTGGAACCATGTCTTAAAAGAGTATCAAAAAGACCGTCTTACCGTCTTTATTAACCCTGATCATGATCCCCTTGGTGCAGGCTATCACCTGATTCAATCGCGGATTGCTATTGGTGCAGGTGAAATTTGGGGATGGGGTTTGTTTAAAGGGCCGATGACCCAACTCAATTTCGTACCCGAACAGCATACAGACTTTATTTTCTCAGCGGTGGGTGAAGAATTTGGTTTTGTGGGTTGTTTAGTAGTACTGTTGGTCTTTTGTTTAATTTGCTTTCGTCTATTGCATGTGGCGCAAACAGCCAAAGATAACTTTGGTTCTTTGTTGGCTATTGGCGTGTTGTCGATGATTGTGTTTCAGTTAATTGTGAATGTTGGTATGACTGTTGGTTTAGCACCTGTAGCCGGAATTCCACTGCCTTGGATGAGCTACGGACGTTCTGCTATGCTGACTAATTTCATAGCTTTAGGAATAGTAGAATCGGTGGCAAATTTCCGACAACGGCAGAAGTATTATTTATGAGTCAATAATCAATAGTCAATAGTCAATTAGGATAAAAACTATGGACTATGAACTCTCAACTATTGACTTTGGACTCTGAACTATTGACTATTGACAAGTATGTAAATCAGCGAGGGTAAAAAGATGATTCTGCCTGGAGCAACTGTTCGTGTCAAAAATCCCGCAGATACCTACTATCGCTATGAAGGACTCGTACAACGGGTAAGTGATGGTAAGGTAGCTGTATTGTTTGAAGGTGGCAATTGGGATAAGCTAATTACCTTTCGCCTGTCAGAGTTGGAACCTGTAGACACAACCGCAGGACGTAAAAAAGCAAAATAAGCTTTTAGTCAATAGTCAATAGTCAAAAAGCTGTGGACTATTGACTTTTCACTCAGCACTCAGCACTCAGCATTACCATGCGTCTTCCTCTACCACAATTTGCAACAAGCGATCGCCACCCTAACCACATTGCGGAGGTGATTGAAACTAATACTACTGAATTTCTGGCACAGTGCTTGGAACCAGAAGACTTGAGTTTTCCAGCTATGCCACCTTTTGGTAGTTGGGTTTGTGCTGTAGATGAAGAGTCGGGCAATCAAGTGTATGCTGTGGTGTCTTATGCCACAACTATGCCCATAGATTCTATACATCGGGCGGTGGCGCTGGGGTTGTCATTGCAGGATTTACGCGAGGAACAACCCCAGATATTTGCCATGCTGAAAACTGAATTTCGGGCGGCGATTGTTGGTTTTGCACCACCTTCCCAGAATTCCCCAGAAATCTCCAGAATATATCAGTATCTACCACCCCGTCCGCCACAAATTCATCAAGCGGTTTATCGCTGTGAAGCGGAAGCAATTATTAAATTTACTGAAGAACTAGATTTTTTACGGACATTATTGTCTGTAAACGGTGCGCCAGTTGAGTCTTTAACCGCAGCAGCCATTCGGGATGTTTACCAGTTACGCAAAGCTGACAGAGAATGGCTTGTCAAAGCTGGACGAATGCTGAGTGTGCTGTTGAAAGACGATTACGATCGCTTACGTTTTATTTTGAGTCAAATCCACCCCTAGGTAGTTCTGTTCTTAACAATTACCTAAGTAGTTTAAGATAAAGTGTTTTGTTATCTTTCAGGGTGGCTTTTATAATGATTGATTTTGATTGAGCGATCGCCTAAGTGCGATCGTTACTTTACCGTCGCCCTTTTAAGTCCTACCTATGGAACCAGTATTACAAGTTCTGGCTCTAGAACCAACTTCTCAAGTTCTTGGTCAGGAACCAGTAGTTCCCTTGGCAATTTTGCTGCTGGTTATTTTAGTTATACCCATACTGTTTGAGCGCCTCAGACTACCGGGGTTAGTTGGTTTGGTATTTTCTGGAGTTGTACTTGGCCCATCAGGCTGGCATTTATTTCAATTTGATTCGCCAATAATTAATCTAATATCTAATATTGGCTTAGTTTATTTGATGTTTTTAGTAGGTTTAGAACAGGACTTTGGGCATTTACACCAGAGTCAAAAACGTTCTTGGGTATTTGCTGGCTTCACCTTCTTGTTACCTTTGCTCACAGGAATCTTAGTAGCGAGGATTTTTAACTTTGCTGGGTATACATCTATATTAATAGGCAGCTTATTTACTTCCTACACCCTTTTGGCATATCCCATTATTAGTCGTTTGGGAGTGATTAACAATCAAGCCATTAGCGCTACTATTGGAGCAACGATATTTACTGATATTTGTGCTGTTTTGATATTAGCGGTTTGTGTATCTAGCCCACAAGCAGAAGTATTTAGTTTATCGAGTCTACTCACATCGTTAGGTCGGTTAATCATTTACGCAACAGCTATTTTGGTAGGGTTTGATTGGGCTGGACAAGAATTTTTCCGCCGTTGTGGAGACGATGAAGGTAATAAATTTTTATTTGTATTGCTATCTGTATTTCTCGCAATTTTCAGCGCTCCATTCATCGGAATTGCCAAAATTGTCGGAGCTTTTTTAGCAGGTTTAGCAGTGAATAGAGTAGTAGGCGCAGGCCCAACAAAAGAAAAGTTGGTATTTGTTGGCAGTGTCCTGTTTATTCCCGTTTTTTTTGTTAACCTGGGTTTGCTGATTGATTTACCGGCTTGGGGCAGAAGCATTACAACTTTACAGTTAATGCTGTTATTCATTGTTAGTTTAATTGTTAGTAAATTTCTAGCAGCTTTGTTAGCAAAACTTTGTTATCGCTACAACTGGCAAGAAATGTTAACTATGTGGTCTATATCATTACCCCAAGTAAGTACGACCTTAGCTGCTACTTTTGTAGGGTATCGTGCTAACTTGCTATCAATAGATGTATTTCATAGTGTTGTGGCGTTGATGCTGATTACATCAACTTTAGGGCCGTTGCTCACCAATCGCCTGGCTGTAGCTTTAACGCCCATACTAGAACCAGTAACTGTAAATTCACCTGACCAACCAACAGCAGAAAAACATAGTACTTTTACTATAGTTGTACCGATATATAATCCTCATACGCAGCAATACTTAATTGAAATGGCGGCATTATTAGCCCGTCACGAAAAAAGCAAAATTATCCCGTTAAATATTGCCACTGCTGCATCTCGTATGGATGCACCACAGTTAGAAGCATCTCTGCAACGAAGTGAGAGATTACTGGCAAAAGCTACAGAACAAAGTCTTAGCTTGGGAATAGATACAGTACCACTGTTGCGGATTGATAATGCCTTTGCATCGGGAATTAGTAGGGCGGCACGAGAGCAAAAAGCTAGTTTAATTGTAATGGGTTGGGGTAAACGTACTGGTTGGCGATCGCGTTTATTTGGCAATGTAATTGATAGTGTACTTTGGGCATCCCATTGTTCTGTGGCGGTAACACGTCTAGTGGAATCACCCCATAAAATTCAGCGCATTTTAGTCCCATTAGAAAATTTTACTTCATCTGCATTGCCTGCTGTCAAGTTCGCCCAAATGCTGGCAGAAGCAAATCAAGCCCAAGTTACAGTTTTAAATGTGTGCGATCGCCGCATTAGTTCTAGTAAAATTGCCGCTAGGCGATCGCAACTCTCGGTTTTGGTATCAAAATTTGCTGTGCCAAATCACCCAGAAGTTCAAGTTATTGCTCATGAAAATGTTGCCCAAGCAATTTTGCAGGCAGCACGATTATATGACTTGGTGGTATTACCTTTTATACGTAATCGCACTATTCCTGGTGGCTTGGTTATAAGCGATTTCACCACTCAAGTAGCAAGGCAACTTACCTGCTCTATTGTCATGTTGAGAGAAGCACAACATCCTCAAATCATCACCATACCTACAAATATTGCTAATCCTACTTCTGTTGTCTAAGTAATTTCCTAGGCTGACAATTCTAGAGATGAAAATTTGCAACTTCAGATAGATCAATGAGTTAGAACTGATTATGATTTAGGTTTTACAGGAAACTTGATTTTGTTGAAGATTTCATGAATTCTAGGTGAAAAACGCTCAAGGCTTCAGTGATGTTTGCTATTTTGCTAGATGAATTGTCCAGCAACTAAGTGTTAATGTAACAAAATTGCATACACAACAGATTAGTCAAACCGAAAATACGTTACTAATTAGCTCTGTTCGCCCTGCATTTTTGTATCTCGGCTGGGTACTCTAAAAACAAGCTAAACAGCCACTACTAAATATCTGTAAATATCGGGAAAACTATGAGAATTTTGGTGACGGGCGGCGCTGGGTTTATTGGTTCCCATCTTATCGACCGATTAATACCCCAAGGGCATGAAGTAATATGCTTAGATAATTTTTATACGGGTACTAAACGTAATATCCTCAAATGGATGGGGCATCCAAACTTTGAGTTGATCCGCCACGACATTACTGAACCAATTCGTTTAGAAGTCGATCAAATCTACCACTTAGCTTGTCCAGCTTCTCCAGTACATTACCAGTACAACCCAGTTAAAACCGTTAAAACTAACGTGATGGGAACGCTGAATATGCTGGGTTTAGCGAAGCGTGTAAAAGCAAGACTTTTGTTAGCTTCAACTAGTGAAGTTTACGGTGATCCGGAAGTTCATCCCCAAACAGAAGACTACAGAGGTAACGTTAATCCCATTGGACTACGTTCATGTTACGACGAAGGCAAAAGAATTGCTGAAACTTTGGCATTTGATTACTATAGACAAAATAAAGTTGAAGTTCGGGTTGCTCGGATATTTAACACCTACGGCCCACGGATGTTAGAAAACGATGGTCGGGTAGTGAGCAACTTGGTCGTCCAAGCATTACGGGGTATTCCCTTAACTGTATACGGTGAAGGTACACAAACACGTAGTTTCTGCTACGTATCAGACTTAGTAGAAGGTCTGATGCGGTTGATGAACTGTGAATTTACTGGGCCGATTAATTTAGGTAATCCTGATGAATACACCATTTTAGAATTGGCGCAAGCTGTGCAGAATTTGGTGAATCCAGATGCCGAAATTAAATTTGAGCCACTACCTTCTGACGATCCTCGCCGTCGTCGCCCTGATATTACAAGAGCAAAAACTTGGTTAAATTGGGAACCTACCATTCCTCTGCAAGAGGGGTTAAAACTGACAGTAGAGGATTTCCGCGATCGCCTAAAAAGCGATACCTAGGATGGAAGCTTCATAGCAGTGGCTAAAGCTGCTCTGAATCAGAGTACAGGCTAGATTATATTGGTAGCTCGTACTTGCATGGCTGGTTAATCGACGGTGTGTAGATGTATTATTGACAACTTCTTTTAGAAGAATAACCCCAAGAAAGCGAGGAGTTTAAAATGCGTGTTTGCGTCATTGGTACTGGTTACGTTGGTTTAGTTACAGGTGCTTGCTTGGCTCACATTGGGCATGATGTAGTTTGCATAGACAATAACGAAGAAAAAGTCAAACTCATGAAGTCTGGGCAGTCGCCGATTTTCGAGCCTGGCTTGTCGGAAATTATGCAGTCTGCCATTCAATCTGGCAATATTCAATTTTCTTCAGATCTCGCTGCTGGCGTTGCCCACGGTGAGATTCTCTTTATTGCTGTAGGTACGCCACCTCTACCCAATGGTGAAAGTGATACCCGTTATGTAGAAGCTGTAGCTCGCGGCATCGGAGCTAATCTTAATGGTGGCTATAAAGTCATTGTCAACAAATCTACAGTACCCATTGGTTCTGGTGACTGGGTGCGAATGATTGTTTTAGATGGAATTGCTGAACGTCAAAAAGAACTTGTACCAGCAGGTGGCGTGCCTAGTGATGACAAATTGCCAGAACTAACTGCACATTTTGATGTTGTCAGCAACCCAGAGTTTTTGCGCGAAGGTTCAGCAGTATACGACACCTTTAACCCTGATCGCATTGTACTAGGCGGCAATAGTTCTAGAGCGATCGCGATGATGCAAGAACTTTATGCCCCAATTGTTGAGCGCAAGTTTGCAGCTGACCCATCTTTAGCACCTGTACCTGTACTGGTTACAGACCTCAGTTCCGCAGAGATGATCAAATACGCTGCTAATGCTTTCTTGGCTACCAAGATTAGTTTTATTAACGAAGTTGCTAACATCTGCGATCGCGTCGGTGCTGACGTTACTCAAGTAGCTAAAGGCATTGGTTTAGACTCCCGTATTGGTAACAAATTCTTGCAAGCAGGGATTGGTTGGGGTGGTTCCTGCTTCCCCAAAGACGTTTCAGCCTTAATTCACACCGCTGACGACTATGGTTATGAAGCTCAATTACTCAAATCAGCCGTTAGTGTTAACGAACGCCAGCGTTTGATCGCTTTGGAAAAACTTCAGCAAGTTCTCAAAATCCTCAAAGGTAAAACTGTTGGACTACTCGGTTTGACCTTCAAACCAGATACCGACGACTTGCGCGATGCACCTGCACTCAACTTAATTGAGCAACTCAACCGCTTAGGCGCTAAAGTTAAAGCTTACGACCCAATTATTTCTCAAACAGGTATGCGTCATGGTCTTTCTGGTGTCTTAGTCGAAACTGATGCGGAAAGACTAGCTGATGGTTGTGATGCTTTAGTACTCGTAACCGAATGGCAACAATTCAGCCAATTGGACTATTCCAACATGGCAAAATTAATGAACAACCCTGTGATTATCGATGGTCGTAACTTCCTCGACCCTGAAACAATGGTGAGAGCAGGTTTCCAATACGTTGGTATCGGAAGATAGATTTTTATAGCAAGGAACAGGGAATAGGGAACGGGGAACAAGCTGGAAAGTTTCTGAATGTTCAGTTCTAATTTATCTGGAAACTGCTATAGTCCTTGTTGTTTCAACAAAACAGACGCGATTAATTGCGTCTGTTTTGCTGTGAATCAGGAAATTAGTTAAAAGTTGTAACCAATGCCGAAGAGTAAACCAACATCAGTCTGATCCAAAAAAGCAGCATTGACAGTACCGTTAAGTGTAAAGCGATCGCCTAAAGGCACATCTACACCACCAGTTAACAACAATCCAACATCTGCATCGTCGCTAGTTTCAATAGCTACACCAGCACCAACAAAAGGAGATACAGGAAAGCGCTGTTCACCTGTAGGATTAACTGAACGTGGGGCAAAATCGAAAGTTACAGGTACTAGAACTACAGTATCGTTACCAAACACTGCGGAAGGACGTACAGATATATAATTAGTTAAACCAACTTTGCTAATTACCGCTATGTTTCCTTCGCTTAAAGCGGAGTCTCCACCCAAACCGATGTTACCAGCAACTCCAAGATAACTAGAACCGCCACGGGTAGATCTACCAGGATTAATATCGCTAGTTGTAGTTCCAGGGGTAGTTTGATTATTGTCTGTTGGTTGTTGGCTAACATTCAAGTTAGGTGGAATCAAGACTTCGTTAATAACGTGAATTACACCATTACTAGCTTGCACGTTTGGTTGAATAACTTGAGCATCATTGACAGCGATTTGATTATTAGCGCTATTCACCTTGATATTTACAGGTTGATCCTCAGCAGTTTTTAGTTCTCCAGCTGTGAGTTGACTAGTAGTTAATGAACCAGGAACGACGTGATATCTGAGAATTTTCACCAACAGTTCTCTGTTTTCTGGCTGTTGTAGCTGTTCTACAGTACCAGCAGGTAATGCTGCAAATGCCTGATCTGTCGGAGCAAATACTGTATAAGGGCCTGGTTGTTGCAGAGTATCAGCTAAACCTGCTGTCTTTAGTAAAGTAGTTAAGGTGGTAAAAGAATTATTAGAGGCAGCGATGGAAACGATATCATTACCAGTTTGAGTGCTGCCAGTTTGAGTATTACCAGTATTTCCTGCCACTACATAGTTAGCAGCAGTAACATTACTGGCCAAAGGTTGCGCCTGTCCTTGTCTGACTAAGGCTTGATATAACAATCCTGCGGCTTCAGCACGAGTTAAAGGCACTTGGGGATTAAGTTGTTTGACATCTGGATAGTTGACAACAACGTTAGCTTGGGTTGCCGCAGCTACATTGTTGACTGCATAGTCAGGAATGGCGGTAGCATCTGTGTAGTAAGTGTTGAGAATATCTGACGCATTGCCACTAGTATTTAAATTTAAACCACTCGACAAAGCTGCGATCGCCTGAACTTTCGGAATTTGCAGATTTGGCCGAAACACATTGCCAGGATATCCCGTCATAAATCCTGTCTCATAGGCTTCTTGAATCGCAGAAGCCGCCCAATAGCCAGCAGGTACATCTGTAAATCCACCTGAACTGATTTGCCGAACTGGATTTTGATTAAAAGCTTTTTGAATCATCGTCGCAAATTCGGCACGAGTCACAGCTTGGTTAGGTCTAAACGAACCATCAGGAAATCCAGAAATGACATTTCTGGCCGCCAATGCTTGAATAAATGGAGTTGCCCAGTAATCTGAACCAACATCAGAAAAGTTACTAGCAGCAGTTGGGGAGGTTGTGGTAGATGGAGTTGTTTGAGCCGAAACTACTATTGGACTAATTGTAGCTGTTGTTACTCCTAAAACAAGCAAAGTTGTATGTGCTAATGACCAACCAAAGAAACTACCCATGAAAATTTCCTCCAGAACAAAGTAGAAATATTGACAATCAAAATATTTCACGATACGGCAATTTATACCCCTAGCAAAAACCACACATTAATGAGTTCATTTCAAGTGGCATTTAGTAGTGGAAAGCTCATCTATGTACATAGACTGATATCGCTACTTTTTTTTAGTAATTCAGTAATATTCCTGCTGTATCACATCTAGTAATATTAGAAGTAGAAAAACAGTGGCATATCTCTATTTAATCTTTTCAAAAATTACCCAATTTCAACAACTAACTAAAAGGTTACATTTTTTCAATAATTTTTCTTACTTTAGATAGTTGTCTATTTACTTAAATTTGCTAAAAATCAGCCTAAATTAGCAATTCATCTGCCATAATTAGAAGATAATCACCCTCAAACTGCCAGCTTTCCAAGATGTATTGCAGTATGAAAAATGATTTTTTAGTTTTTTTTGATAAGTTTTAAAACAAATACAAAATCTATTTTCTTCGGTTATCAGTCCGAAATTGCTTACAAGTACTGCGCAAACAATAAAGAGCAGTTATATTTATTTGATTACCTAATATCTACGTGTAAGAAACTTAGTCTTAAGGATGGTCAAATTGCCTGCAAAACAAAATCTAGAGCAATTATGGATTGTACGTTGTGGCGCTGCTGTATTGCTTTTTGGTCAAGTATTGCTACATTTACTCCAAGGAAAAGCTTACTATCGCAAGATTTTGGAACACATGGTGACAGCTGGGCCTGGTGCTATCTCTCCAGTTCTGCTGGTGAGTGGTTTTGCTGGTATGATTTTCACTATTCAAACAGCTAGAGAATTAGTTCGATTTGGTGCTGTTAGTGCTGTGGGAGGGGCTTTTGCCTTAGCTTTTTGCCGAGAATTAGCTCCAATTTTGACAGCTAGTATTATTGCCGGACAAGTCGGTTCTGCTTTTGCCGCAGAATTAGGCGCAATGCGAGTCACAGAGCAAATTGATGCACTTTATATGCTCAGAACTGATCCGATAGATTATTTGGTACTTCCTAGAGTTATAGCCTGCTGTTTAATGATGCCTTTGATGATGATTTTTGCTTTGATTATCGGCATCACGGGCGGTATCTTTGCTGCATCACAGTTTTACCAGGTTGTTCCAGAAGCATTTTTAGAATCAGTCAGAACTTTTTTAGCACCCTCAGATTTGCTGATTATTTTGTTGAAAGGGTTAATTTTTGGGATTTTAGTTGCTGTTAATGGTTGTAGTTGGGGACTCACTACGAAAGGCGGAGCCAAAGAAGTAGGGGAATCAGCAACTACAGCAGTTGTTACTACCTGGGTATCAATTTTTATCATGGATTTTTTTCTTTCTTTGCTGCTGTTTGGACAGCCAAGTTTTTAATAATTATTAATTGACATAAATATCACTGTTAAGTATTGTTGCGTAAATAAAATATGGGTTTTTATACATAATTTATAAAATAAAAAAATTTTGCCAAAATGACATTTGATTCAGCAATTGCTAAATTTGATTGTTATATTGTATTAAATAACCATGTAGCTGATTATGGGGAAAGCTGTGCGTGATGATTTACATGGCTTAGAAATTAGTCAAAAGGAATTACAACAATTGACTAATTTGCCTGTCAAATATCAACTAGTTTTAATTACTAATCCTTTAAAAGAATTTAGTAAGCAACTTTTGTATAAAATGAAAGGCTCTGAAGGAGCTACTGTCGTTTTTATTAGCTTTTCTATATTTGTTTTTAGTTATTTAATATTTGATATTATCATTAAAATATTTGCCAATTGGTTAACTATTCCATCCTGGATATTATTATTATTACTATGTTTTTTGGGCGGTGCGGGAATGCAGTTGATATTTTATCTACTATGGCGCAACTTTCAGAAAATCTTAAAAGAAAATATGACTTATTCCTTAGAAATTCTCTTAAATGATGTTGACCGATATAATGCGGTAATTCAAGCAATAGATATTAATGACCAAATAGAAGCAGCTGGTAATTCTGAAGTCAGGATTCAGGAAAGAGAAAAAGTAATTGCAGCGTTGCAACTGACTAGAGCAGATTTAGTCCGTGCTTTGAAAACAGAAAGAATTTTGCGAGAAAACAAGAACTTTATTCTTGGTAATGCTGAGTTATTTGCCAATAATTTAGCAGCTTTAACCACAATGCAAGTTACAGAAAAAGCTACTGAACATGGCAAATTATTAAATGAAGCATTGCAGATTGCTTTAGATGTGCAGTATGAAATGAAAAAGTTACAAAGTCAAGGCTGATACATAGCACAATACGGTTCAGTTAAGACTAGATTCCTGAGAAATAAACCAAATCAATCAATTAAAATCTTGATTGATCGGTGTTTATCGGCGTACATCGGCGGTTAAATATTCTTATATAATGCTGTTGCGTTTCGAGGAGAAGAACGCATCGTTTCTGTGACTTTTCCAGAGTTGGATTTGAGTACTGAACAGATGTTGACAGCAAAAAACTGAGTTAAACTTGGGTAGCAAATCTGCGATCGCTGACTCTCTATCTTTTCATCAGCCTGTAAAACTCGGTAATTCAAGAAAATAATCGGTGAAATAGGAATACTAAGATTACCCCAGGGTTGCAATTCCCAGTCTAATATAAAGAAGTGTAAATTAAGCGATCGCCTACAGGCATGGACTGGAAAGAAATTAGAGGTAACTGGGTACTGATTCCCCAAAATCCTATAGGTATTATCCATTTCTTAGGGGGTGCATTTGTTGCGACTGCACCGCACCTGACTTACCGTTGGTTACTCGAACAATTAGCCAGTAAGGGATATCTTGTCATCGCAACTCCCTTTGTCAATACTTTAGATCATATTGCGATCGCTCAATCTGTTTTACTAAACTTTGAACGCACTCTAGAACGGCTACACGACTCAGGCTTATTGCGGAAGCTATATCTCCCTACCTACGGTATTGGCCACAGTATGGGTTGCAAACTGCACTTGCTCATAGGTAGTCTCTACCCTGTAGAAAGAGCAGGCAATATTCTAATATCCTTTAATAATTATGCTGCTAAAGATGCTATTCCTTTAGTTGAGCAATTAAATTCTACTTTGGCGATTGAGTTTACTCCTACGCCATTAGAAACCAATAAGATTGTACAAGAAGGTTATAAAGTCCGGCGGAATTTATTAATCAAATTCAATAACGATACTCTCGATCAATCAATCGTTTTAACCAAAATATTACAACAGCGCTTTCCAGAAATGGTGACAGTACAAACTTTACCTGGAACTCATACAACACCTTTAGGACAGGATATCAAATGGCAAACAGGAACTTCATTTACTCCTTTTGATGCTTTGGGACAATGGTTTAAGCAAGAAGCATACCGCGATTTAAACCAACTCAAACGTGCCATCCTGTTATGGATGAATCCTTTATCACCACCATAATTTTTTTTAATATCAGTGAAATAATAAAGTTGTTAACGTTTTTATGTTCCAAATATTAGTAATTGATGATGATACAACAATTCAAATATTCCTCAAAAGGCTGTTAGAAAAACAAGGATATCAGGTAGTTACTGCTAGTGATGGCAAAGAAGGAATTGCTCAGGCGATCGCTTGTCATCCAGCATTAATTATTTGTGATTGGATTATGCCGATAATGAATGGTCTGGAAGTATGCAATTACATTAAGACAGATCCTAATTTATCTACGAGTTTTTTTATTTTATTAACATCTTTAGATTCCGTTGCTGATCGCGTTAAGGGGTTAGATGCTGGGGCTGATGATTTTATCACTAAACCCATCGAGCAAAATGAATTAAAAGCTAGGGTAAGGGCAGGATTGCGCCTGCATCAATTAAGCCGCGATTTACAAATCCAAAAGCAGCTTTTAGAAACAGAATTGGCACAAGCAGCCGAGTATGTGCGCTCGCTTTTACCTTTACCCACAACTGAACCATTACAAATCAATTCCTGCTTTATTCCTTCACAACAACTCGGTGGTGATTGTTTTGATTATTATTGGTTAGATTCTGATTGTTTGGCAGTTTACTTATTAGATACAGCCGGACATGGACTCAAAGCCACTCTCCCTTCTATTTCTGTACTAAATTTACTGCGATCGCGGGCGCTTAAAGGTTTGAATTACTATCAACCTAGTGATGTACTGAAGGCGCTAAATGAAACTTTTCAGATGAATTATCAAAATGATAAATACTTTACGATTTGGTACGGAGTTTATAATCGAGTTACGCAACAGTTAATTTATGCTAGTGCTGGACATCCACCAGCAATATTAGTATCTGGTAAATCACCCAAAAACACAGAAGTTCAACTATTAAGAACACCTGGGATGCCAGTGGGAATGTTTCCTGAGGCAAAATATGTTGATGCCTGTTGCCAAATTGAACAATTTAGTAATCTCTATATTTTTAGTGACGGTGCTTACGAAATTACAAAATTAGATGGAACTCTTTGGAGTTTAGATGGTTTAATTCAGATATTGACAAGTTTACAAAATACTCCTGATTGCCCACTCGAACAAGTATTGAATTACCTTATCGCTTTAAACTCCAAAGAGGCTTTTGATGATGACTTATCAATCTTACAAATTAAATTTGATTAATTAATTTTTAGAAAGTACAACTTGATTAAATTCATCTTGACTAGGAAAAATTTCAAAAACTTTATCCATACCAGTCAATTCAAATAAAATTCTTACTTGTTCATTAATCGAACAAAGAACTAACTTTGTACCTGCTGCCCTTAATGTTTTGAAGGCTAATACCAAAGCACCTAGTGCTGAACTATCCATAAATGTTACATCTTGGCAGTCAACTAGCACAATTTTTGCACCACTTTCTTGAAGATAAGTAATATTTTCTCTAAGATTGTGTGAATTTGTTGTGTTGATAATGCCGTTGAGTTTAACAACTTTAACTTGCTGATTCATAATATTTTCCCCATTTTTTTTAAGAGAAGATGCTGATTTTGCTAGTATTATATACTAACAGCTATTTTTAGCAAAAAAATAGCAAAATAAAAGTCATTAATTATTACTATGTATCGCTAGATTTATGTTTATCTTTTTCAGATAAGCCTATAACTAATAAATCAGCAATTTAAATTAAGAAGTATCCATAGTGTTATTTAGTAAAATTGATAAATATTTATTTAAAAGTTGTTTTGATTATCTTGCCGTAATGTAAATTACAAAATTAAAATTTGGCAATTAAGGGTTTTCAAATTGCTATGAGATAACCAGATATATGAAGATAACTGAGAACCAAAAGTAACTTTTGTATCAATCACACCAAAATATCGTTCAAGACAGTTTCGAGAAGAATAATTAACCGCCGATAAAAGCTAATAAATGAATATGTTTAATCAACAGATTTGGTATTTTTTTACCCAATACACCCTTAACTGAAGTTTATAAGAATATAGTTAGCAAGCTGGTTAATCCATTAAGCAATTTAATTGGGTTTGCAGAGGCGATCGCCTTCTTTTTTTAGTATTCCCAATATCTGTAATTTTTTTAACAAAAATTAGTGCAGCGAAAAATTAAAAGTTTAGATACAATTCGTAACTTTTTCAAATTTGCTCAATTAAACTCACTTTAGCCCGATAAAGCAGTTTATCGCCTTGCAGGTAGCCACTGTAGCGGACTTTAACAAATTCACCTGGCTGTGCTGTTCCTGTGATTAATTGATGTAATTGAGGATCATAAGGTATTTCTGCTCCTACAGGTGCGATCGCTTCTACTCCCCACGCCTGTAAAAGTTTTTTTAGTGGGTTTTCTACTAATGGTAGAATCTTCACCGCTTCTAACTGCGGATTTTCTCGCGCTTTCTGGGCAGCGGCTGGAAATTGTAATAATAAAGATTCCAGCAGTTGTAAACTCGACTGCTGGAATTCTTGGAGTAATAACTCTCGCTGTTGTTCTATTTGTAATTGCGATCGCTGGTATTCTTTTTTTAAATCTGCAATCTCTTTTAACATCTGCTGAGTGGGTGCTTCGTTACCTTTACTTAACTCTAACGATGAAAAAGTTGTCACTAATTCGCTCAACGACATCCGCAGAACAGAAGACAACTTTAACAACACATCCACTCGCATTTGCGCTACCTCTCCCCGTCGCAACCGCAATATTTGTCGCTCTGAGATCCCAGCAGCTTGACTCAAAGCTTTAAAACTTGGAATCCCAACTTTTTGGGCTAAATCTTGCAGTTTTTGCGTGAAGTCAGTATTTGGCATTCGTTATTCAAGATGAAGGAGCAAAGCCGAAGGATGAATTTCATACTTCATACTTCATACTTCACACTTCATCCTTCATTTACTATTCTTCCAGCAAACTTCTCAACATCCAAGCAGTCTTTTCATGGACTTGCATCCGCTGGGTTAATAAATCGGCGGTGGGTTCGTCGTTGACTGCATCTACCACAGGAAAAATCGACCGAGCAGTTCGCACTACAGCTTCTTGTCCTTCAACCAGTAGCTGAATCATCTCTTTGGCTTTGGGAACTCCCGGAGTTTCAGGAATCGAACTGAGTTTGGCATATTCGCTATAAGTTCCGGGTGCTGGATAACCCAAGGCTCGAATTCGTTCCGCAATTAAATCGACTGCTAAAGCAAGTTCAGTATACTGTGTTTCAAACATCAGGTGTAATGTCTGGAACATTGGCCCAGTCACATTCCAGTGGAAGTTATGAGTTTTTAGATACAGTGTATAGGTGTCTGCCAACAGACGGGACAATCCTTCAGCAATTTTTGTTCTATTTTCTTCGTCGATGCCAATATTTACATTTTTTACTGTTCCTTGAGATGACATAATTTTCTCCTAAACTTATTATTTGATGATTACGAACTAAGAAAGATGATGTTTAAAGCCTAAAGTATAAGATTTTATACTTCAAACTTCAAACTTCATACTTTAAAATCTATGCCAAGTGCATCTTGAGAACGCTGCGAGGAGCTTTACGGACTCTGGCTAATATGGTTTCTTTGCCTAAACGCTGGCAAGCTTCATAACGATGGCAACCAGAAAAGCCATAATACTGTCCGTCTACTTCTAAAACATCGATAGGTTCTTGCTGCCCAATTTCCGCAATAGATTCCATTAGGGCTTTAACTTTGTTGGGATCATTGACACGAGGCAGGGGACGTTTAATTTGATTTAATGGAATTTCTTGGACTTTAGCCATAAGGAGTTGATCCAACTAATTCTGTTTTGTGCCTATAGATAAATCATAGTCATTATGACTTTGATTTGCAAGTAATTTAGGTAGCTAAATTGGTAATGGTACTATTGGAGCGTTCATGCGACAAAACCACTACGCTACGAAGCAAATGGTAACTCTGCCCCAGCGCAATACGAAAAGGCAGAATCAAGTCACGATAGAATTTTCGTTTTGGCGTTTGTCTTACACGGTAGTAACGACATTTTGCTTGTTGGGGCTGACAGCCGCATCAGGGCCTGCAAGCAATAGCAAAGACGTAGAACTGAGAGTAGGAATTGTACAGAGATTTGGCGAAAAATCAACGGCCAAGCTGCAACTAGAACCGACAAAAGGCGATCGCTTGCGGTTAAGATTTCAAGCAGGTAACAAGCAACAAATTGTAGTTACCGACAAGCCTGTAAAGCTAGAAACAGTTATGCAAGCTTTACCAAAACCTGTGGTGGAAGAGGTAGTGGTTTTAGGGATATACCGCACCTTTGAAACCGCAGAAGATAGTGCTAAAAAGTGGCGTTCTCAAGGCATAGAAGTAGAAATTTCCCAGCCAGAACGTTGGCAAGTGTGGGCAAAGCGAGATGTTTACAGTACGCCTTTATTGCGTCGATTGCTATTCCAGAATTTGCAAAAATCTGGCGCAAAAATGGCATATATCGATACTAAAATCCAAAAACAAGTACCAAGGGTAAGTTGGGTTGTAGATGGCAAACGTTACAGCCCAACGAATTTAGCAATTAGCGCCGATAAAAACTTAATTCGCGTTAATAAAAGTGAAAAACCGGGAACTGGGCGTGTGTATGCAGGGCGAATGGCATTACAGCCCAATGCTTACGGGACATATACATTAGTCAATGAAGTACCTTTAGAAACTTATTTACGTGGTGTTGTACCCAACGAAATTGGGACAAATGTGCCGAAAGCAGCCTTAGAAGCGCAAGCAATTTTAGCCCGGACTTACGCTTTGAGGAATTTGCGGCGATTTGCGGTTGATAACTACCAATTATGTGCTGATACCCACTGCCAAGTTTATTATGGGCTGAGTGGAGCCACTAGCAAAACAGATCAGGCGATCGCAGCGACTAGAAGCATGGTATTAACTTATAACAACCAGCTAATAGATGCCTTGTATTCTTCGACAACTGGTGGTGTTACCGCCTTTTTTAGTGATGTCTGGAATGGGGAAGACCGTCCTTATTTGCGACCAGTGGTAGATGCGCCGATTAACTTTTGGAATCTATCACAGCAGAGTTTGGCGGATGAAAATAACTTCCGCAAATTTATTAACATGAAGCAAGGCTTCAATGAAAGTAACTGGGATATGTTTCGCTGGAACAAAGAAACTGCCATCGAAGATATTGCTAAAGATTTGCAGAAATTCTTACGCGTGAAAAATAGTCCCTATGCCAAATTTAAAACAATTGAAGCGATCGCAGTGACAAAGCGTAGTCAGAGTGGACGTATTCTTGACTTGGCTGTGAAAACCGATATTGGCACATTTACCTTACATAAAGACGAAGTACGTAGTGCTTTTGCTGCGCCGCGAAGTACATTGTTTTACTTACAACCTTTAAACAAAGGTAAACCCGAATTGTGGGGATATGCATTTATCGGCGGTGGACTGGGACATGGTGTGGGCTTGAGTCAAACTGGCGCACAAAATTTAGCCAAACTAGGCTGGGAAACTCCAAAAATTCTCCAGTTTTACTATCCAGGGACAAAAATTCAAATTTTCAACGATGACATCAAACTGTAAAGAGTGCTGAGTAAAATCCAATACGGTTCAGTTAAGAAATTTTCCCTGTGGAAACAAGGGAACAGGGAACAGGGAACAGTAAAAGACAAAAAACTTATCTGAACTGTGTTGGAGTAAAATCCATTGACATTAATGAAGCAGGAACACAAAAATCATCTGTGTTCCTGCTTAGGGTAAAAATGCCCAATTATTTTTGTCACTTCATGTTGAAAAGGCACATGTAGAAAGGAGAAAATTTTTCCTATATGTGCTGTTTTAACTTTTTCAACTTTAATTACTCTTGCAAGAGATTTTTTGTTGAGATACCTAACTCTTAGTAGAGTTCTTCTTCTTTGTGAGTTTCGATTGTACAGTCAGAGGCTGGATAAGCTACGCAAGTCAGTACATAGCCAGCTTCGATTTGATCATCATCTAAGAAGGATTGATCAGATTGGTCAACTTTACCAGAAACAATCTTACCTGCACAGGTGGAGCAAGCACCAGCACGGCAAGAGTAAGGCAGATCCAGACCAGCTTCTTCAGCCGCATCTAGAATATATACATCATCTTCAACATCAATTGTGGTGTTTAAGCCTTCAGCTTCGTTGATTAGTGTAACTTTGTAAGTTGCCATTTCTGTATTCCTCTCTTTTGTAAACGGCAGTATAAGTTATGCTAAAGCAATACTTACGGCTTAACTTATAGGATTAGCCGCGCATGAAAATTTAGTTCAATTCTGATACTACGGGAAAAATTAAATCATGTAACTTGAAATCGACCACGATTAGTAATGAAATTTAGTTACATGGAAATAATAAGTTTAATTTATACTTCAAGTAGAGAATTAGGCAGTGGAGAATCAGGAGCAAAGAGCCAGAATAATTATTAACCAGTGACTAATGAGTAATAACCATTAACCATTGACGATCATGTATAATTCAGAAGCAGTTTTGGGACAAGCATAAGTGCGCGTCGGCTTGGTAGGTACTGGGTATGCAGCAAAACTCAGAGCAGAAGCACTGCTGCAAGATGAGCGAACGCATCTAGCCGCAGTGGTTGGTCATAGCCCAGAAACAACAGAAAATTTCGCTCAAGAATACCAAACTTCAGCTTTAAATTCTTGGCAAGAGTTAGTAGAACGGGAAGATGTGGATATGGTAGTGATATCCACAGTGAATCGAGATCATGGAGCGATCGCCCGTGCAGCTCTCACCCAAGGCAAACACGTAGTTGTAGAATATCCCTTGGCAGTGGATTTAGCCGAAGCTGAGGAACTCGTTGCTTTAGCCAAAACCCAAAATAAATTACTGCACGTAGAACACATCGAACTTTTAGGTGGCTTGCACCAAGCTTTAAAACAAAACCTAGCCAAAATTGGCAATGTATTTTACGTCCGCTACAGCACCATCAACCCGCAAAATCCTGCACCGCGCAAGTGGACTTACAATCACGAATTATTCGGCTTTCCTTTAATTGGGGCGATTTCTCGCTTGCATCGTCTGATTGATTTGTTTGGTACAGTCTTCACCGTGAACTGTCATCAGCGATATTGGGCAGTAGAATCGGAATACTACCAAACCTGTTTTTGTACGAGTCAACTGTGCTTTAGCAGTGGACTGTTAGCACAAGTTATTTACGGCAAAGGCGAAACAATTTGGCAACCAGAACGTAAATTTGAAGTTCACGGCGAAAAAGGCGGTTTAATTTTTGATGGGAATACAGGATACTTAATTCAGTCAGGGGAAACTACACCAATTGATGTTGGTACACGTCGGGGTTTGTTTGCCAAAGACACAACTATGGTGTTAGACCATCTGTTTGATGGTACTCCCTTGTATGTCACCCCAGAAGAAAGTTTATACACGCTAAAAGTAGCTGATGCCGCCCGCAGAGCCGCACAAACAGGATTAACTATATTTTTGAATGATGCTTTAGATTAATGTCCATGAAAACCGAACCAATCGTTATTTTATCTTCACGAGAAATTGAAAAAATGCGTCGGGCAGGACGCTTAGCCGCTGAACTCCTAGAGCATCTAGAACCACTAGTCAAACCAGGGGTAAGTACACTGGAACTCAATGATGAAGCTGAACGTTGGACACAAGCGCACGGTGCTAAAAGCGCACCCCTTGGTTATAAAGGGTTTCCTCGGTCAATTTGTACCAGTGTGAATGAAGTAATCTGTCATGGCATCCCCAATGCTAAACAGATTCTTAAAGATGGTGACATTATCAACATTGATGTTACGCCGATTGTCGATGGCTACCACGGTGATACATCCAAGACATTTATTGTAGGTGAAGCTTCGTCGAAAACAAAAAAGTTAGTAGAAGTAACGCAAGAGTGCCTTTATCGAGGTATTGCTGAAGTCAAACCAGGAGCCAAGATTGGGGATATTGGGGCAGCAATTCAAGAGTATGCCGAGTCCGAAGGGTTTTCTGTGGTGCGAGATTTTGTCGGACACGGTATTAGTAATATTTTCCATACTGCACCAGATGTACCTCACTACGGTACACGGGGTAAAGGTAAGCGCCTTAGACCGGGAATGGTATTTACCATCGAGCCGATGATTAACGAAGGCACTTGGGAAGTAGAAATGCTGAGTGATGGTTGGACTGCTGTAACTCGCGATCGCAAATTGTCGGCTCAATTTGAGCATACAATTGCAGTAACAGAAGATAGTGTCGAAATCTTAACTTTACCGGAAATTAAGTAAAGTATAAAGATTACGCAAAGATGAGTCAGGCAAGTCAAAAGTTATGTTTTCAACCTCTTAATATCTGGTGAATTGAGTATCCGGAGTTTTCGGATTATACCTAATTCACACTTCCCACCTTGCCTTATGAAGAGACTTGCAAAAAATATTATTCAGGGTATCATGCCCTACACATTGTCCTATCGTCTTCTCCAATTGTATCGTCAAAAGTTTGGCAAACTAAAGCACGATCCGTCAGAGAAAGATATTGTCATCTATGAAGTTCAACCCCAAGTACTCGTCAAAGTTTATTGGAAAATTCTTCCAATTGGCAAAGGAACTGCTTTGGAACTGATTGTTTCAGGTGATGAAATCCTGCGTTTTGATTGCTTTGGTAAAAATGACGGACACTATCATATATTCGTTGGTTATGAATATCTGGATAGGGATCGAATTTATTTCCCGGAAAAAACAGTGGAGGAACAAATCAATCGCGTAATCTTCGAGTTAAGCCACAATTTGCACTGCTTCCTACAATTGCATCGCAGTCCTCATATTCGGAATTTGAAGATTGATGGTGTAGCACTGAAGAGTGTGTGTGAACAAGCACGTCAAAAGATGCTTGAGTATCTTTCGACGGTTCCGCAATTTGAGGAGCTGCGTAGCCCAAAATCTCAGAACAGCGAACCTCTGCAACTGAAAACAGCGGAGGTATGAAACTTTATTTAACCAGAAGTTCGTAGACAGCGATCGCTTCATCTTTTCCTTTCAACTTCACAGCGGTATCTATCAATCTCAACGAAAATAATTCTGGTTGAGACAAACTCTGAATTACTGATTCTGTGACTAAAGTCCCGCAGCTATATTGTTTTGTCAGCCCTTCAATTCGAGAAGCGATATTAACTGCATCACCGATGACTGTAGAATCAATGCGGCAAGTAAATCCGACTGTACCCATGACTACTTCACCGCGATGCAGTCCAATGCCAATGTTAATTCTGGGTAAATTTTTTTGGATACGTTCTTGATTAAACTGCTCTAGAGACTGGTGCATTAAAATTGCTGCTTTAAGTGCGCCATCTGTGTTTTGATCATCAAACAACGCCATGACTGCATCACCAATATATTTATCAATAAATCCCCCGGCTTGATCAATGACTTGTCCAATACAAGCTAGGTAGTCATTGAGAAAGGTAAATATTTCTCTTGGTGTCATCATTTCCGACATGGAAGTGTAGCCGCGAATATCACAAAATAAAATTGTGATGTGGCGCGTGACTGCCATACCTACCTCAATATTTTCAATTCCTGCGGGTGCGATCGCTAAAATAAATTTATTCGGGACAAATAATTTAAAAGAGTTTAAAGTCTTTTGTAATTTACTAAAAGAACTTTGCAATGCAGCAGACATTTCATTAAACGAAGTTGCTAATGCACCAATTTCATCTGCATTCGTAACTTCCGCCCGGTGTTGCAAATCTCCCGCCGCAATTTGAGCCGCACTAGTTTGCAAGCGACGAATGGGGTTACTCAAGCGTCTAGCTAAAATATAAGTGCATACCAAACTAATCAACAGTCCGATAGCACCGACTATTAATGCTTGGTTTACCGCATTAGCTACAGCACGGTTAACTTGACGCAGAGAAACACCCAAGCGCAAAGTGCCGATTTTTTCACCAGATAGCCGTTGAATAGCCGAAGCTACTTCGATAATGCGATCGCCACGCTTCGCTCTGATATGATTGCCAAAGTAAATATCTGCCAACGCAAAGGTTTCAATCGAGCTAGACTTTTGCGACACTTTCTGAGCTGCATCGCTTACTTTCACTGGCACAATATCAGGAATGTATTGTCCTTGTAAATGTTCAGGAGACGCAGCAATAATTTGATTTTCCAGTCGTGCATCAGTTACCAAAATATATACAAAATCTTGATTTTCCCGCAGCATTACATTGAGGTTGAGGCGCATTTGACTCCAGTTGCGTTCATCGAGATGATTAGCGAAAGAAGAAGTTCCTAACACCCTAGACAAGAACTTGGCTTCATTTAATTTCTGCTCTCGGTAAAGAGTACTTTCAGTTTTTGCCCATACCAACACAACTGCACCTACTAACGCCACATTTAATAGTGTTGTTGCAGTCATGATTCGAGTCCGAATCGAGCGGAAACTAAATAATTTCATGGTGTAGTAGTTAATTCTTCTACAAATGTTACCCAGCGAGATTGGCTGATTTTGGTAGGACATTGAGAACTAAAAGCTAAAGTTACTGGGCCGCCCATCTTGGCAGGAATTAATTCACGGCTTTCACCCCAACGAGTTACTAGTAAAACATCACAATTACGTAAATCTTTAGTAGCTAATTGCACCGGAGCATCATAATAAAACGGTGCTTTACCACGAATTATGACTTTTCCCTGTTGGGGTAATGGTTCTTTTAGGGTAGCGAAAACATCGCGCAGCCTGACTCCATAAAGTTTGACTTTGCCACTAGGCCAAGAAATTCTGTAACCGACAGTTTGCTCTAAGGTAATTTGCGGTAATTTGTCTAAGGTCGCTAAGTTAACTTCACGTTCATTAACACGTAGTTTGACTGGTTCAGTACCAACTACAATATGGCTGACATAAAATGCCCAATTCGTTGAGTCATACTTTTGCTTTAGTTGTGGGTATTGAGTATAGGGAAAGATTAAATAAAGCGGCCCGCCTTGAGCGCGGGCAATTGGTTGATTATTTTTAGCGATCGCCAAAGTAATCGGATATTCTAGTAAATCCTTAAGACTAAGGGTAGTTTGGTAAGAGTCAAAGGAAACAAACGTAACATCCGTAACATGATTAGCTACGGTTAATTGTTGCAACAGCGCTGATACAAGCACACCACGAAAATCAAAAATCTCGTTAGAATGCAAGATGTCTAGGGGATCGGGCGTTTTTACATGATTGGTTGCCAAAGCCTGTAACTGTTGCCAATTTAACTTTAGAGATTTGCCAGTTGCTGTTTCACCTTGAATGACTAAATTCCACTGACTTTGCTGTGCTTTTTTGGCGTTATCTGCCACAATTGTCGCATTGCGAGCGATCGCTTCAGTGCGCCATACTTCCAGTTGTTTATCTGTTGGCTGGTTTATGCAACCTCCCAGACAGATAATTGCGATCGCTAAAGGTGTTAAGGCTAAGTTTTTCCACATTATTAAGTGCTGAGTGCTGAGTAGAAAGTGCTGAGTAATACTGTTTTACTCTGTGTGCCAAAATGTTCCAGCAAAACTTAACTATCCTAAGAATCTGGTAGCCACAAAATCTAAGAGTCACAATAGAAGACGCAGACTGTACATAAACAGTTATGCCTTAAATTAAGGAGATTATTATCTGTGGTATTACAAGTACAAACCAGCATCTACGAACCTAAAACCCAGGAAATTGCTAAACAACTCTTAACCGCTACCCAAGAAAATCGTTCGTTTTTAGCTTCCTTGCGTGACCAAATGCGCTGGGATGATAAATTACTAGCTTGGGCAATGAGTAATCCGGGTTTGCGGGTACAACTTTTCCGTTTTATTGATACTTTGCCAGCGTTACGCAGTAAGCCAGAAATTGCCGCACATTTACAAGAATATTTAGGTGATGAAACAGTCGAATTGCCATCTGCACTGAAGGGGATGTTAAATTTCGCTAACCCTGATTCAATGCCTGGACAAGTGGCTGCAACTACTGTTTCAACTGCGGTAGAAACTTTAGCACATAAATATATTGCTGGCGAAAATATTAAACAAGTCATCAAAACAGTTGAACGACTGCGGAAAGAAAAAATGGCTTTCACTATTGATTTACTTGGTGAAGCTGTAATTACAGAAGTAGAAGCGCAGTCTTATTTAGAACGCTATCAAGAATTAATTGCCCAATTAGTAGAAGCATCGAAGAATTGGAATCATATTCCAGCTATTGATGAAGCAGACGGTGAAAGGCTACCAAAAGTCCAAGTTTCTGTTAAATTAACGGCTTTTTATTCGCAATTTGACCCATTAGATGCTAAAGGTAGTGAAGAAAGAGTTAGCGATCGCATTCGTAACTTATTACGTTATGCCAAAGAGTTAGGTGCAGCTATCCATTTTGATATGGAACAGTATGCGTATAAAGATTTAACTCTGAATATTTTGCAAAAGTTATTGTTAGAAGATGAGTTTCGCCAACGCACAGATATTGGGATTACAATCCAAGCATACTTGCGTGACAGTGAGCAAGATGCCAGAAATGTGATTGCATGGTTGAAACAGCGCGGATATCCTTTGACAATTCGCTTGGTGAAGGGTGCTTATTGGGATCAGGAAACTATCAAAGCTGCCCAGAAGCATTGGCCGCAACCTGTTTTCAATGACAAGGTGGCGACAGATGCGAATTTTGAAGCAATAACTCAGTTGTTGTTAGAAAATCATCAATATGTATATGCTGCCATTGGTAGTCATAATGTGCGATCGCAAGCACGGGCAATTGCCATAGCAGAAAGTTTGCAGGTTCCCCGCCGTTGTTTTGAAATGCAAGTGCTGTATGGGATGGGGGATAAGTTAGCTAAGGCTTTGGTTGATCAGGGTTATCGAGTTAGGGTTTATTGTCCTTACGGGGAATTATTGCCGGGGATGGCGTATTTGATTCGGCGGTTGTTGGAGAATACGGCTAATAGTTCGTTTTTGCGGCAGAATTTGGAGAATAAGCCAGTTGAGGAGTTGTTAGCACCTCCCGATATTGATTTGTCTCGCGCAAAGGCGCAAAGGCAAGGCAGTGCGTTGGGCGGCTCTGCCGACTTGAAGCAACTGCCGCGCAAAGAGGAAGAGGGGAGATTTGAGGGTGCGGCGGATACGGATTTTGCGGAGGAGGAGAGAAGAAGGAAGGCGGCGCAGGCTTTTGAGGGTGTGCGTCGGGAGTTTGGGAAGACTTATTTACCGTTGATTAATGGGGAGTATGTTAAGACTCAGGATGTGATTGATTCTGTTAATCCTTCTAATTACAGTCAGGTGATTGGTAAGGTTGGGCTGATTAGTGTGGAACAAGCGGAACAGGCGATGCAAGCGGCGAAGGCGGCGTTTCCTGGGTGGAAGAGAACACCTGTGAAGCAACGGGCTGATATTTTACGCAAGGCTGCTGATTTGATGGAACAACGTCGGGCGGAGTTGGCGGCTTGGATAGTTTTGGAAGTTGGTAAGCCTGTTAAGGAAGCCGATGCAGAGGTTTCGGAAGCGATAGATTTTTGTCGCTACTATGCTGATGAGATGGAACGGTTGGAGCAAGGTGTTAATTATGACGTGCCTGGAGAAACAAACCATTATATCTACCGAGCTAAAGGAGTGGCGGTGGTGATTTCGCCTTGGAATTTCCCGTTGGCGATCGCCTGTGGAATGACTGTGGCTGCTTTGGTTACGGGTAATTGTACGCTGCTGAAACCTGCGGAAACATCTTCGATTATTACTGCCAAACTCACAGAGATTTTGGTTGAGGCGGGGATTCCCAAGGGTGTTTTTCAATACGTTCCAGGTAAGGGTTCTCAGGTTGGGGCTTACTTAGTCAGTCATCCTGATACTCATGTAATTGCTTTTACTGGTTCTCAAGAAGTGGGCTGTCGCATTTACTCAGAGGCGGCAACTCTAAAGCCTATGCAAAGGCACATGAAACGGGTGATTGCAGAGATGGGCGGCAAGAATGCCATCATTGTAGATGAAAGTGCTGATTTAGACCAAGCAGTTGTCGGGGTTGTGCAGTCAGCATTTGGTTACAGTGGGCAGAAATGCTCGGCTTGTTCACGGGTGGTAGTTGTAGAATCAATCTACGATACTTTTGTTGCTAGGTTGGTTGAGGCGACAAAATCCTTGAATATTGGGGAAGCAGAGTTACCCAGTACCCAAGTAGGGCCAGTGATTGATGCTAACGCCCGCGATCGCATCCGCGAGTATATTGAAAAAGGTAAGGCAGAAGCAAAGTTAGCCCTAGAGTTACCATCGCCAGAACAAGGTTATTTTATCGGCCCAGTTATCTTCAGTGAAGTACCACCAGATGGCATAGTTGCCCAACAAGAAATATTCGGCCCTGTGTTAGCTGTAATTAAAGTGAAGGATTTTGCCCAAGCATTAAAAGTTGCTAACGGCACAAATTACGCTTTAACTGGTGGGTTATATTCCCGTACACCTTCGCATATTCAACAAGCGCAGGAAGAGTTTGAAGTCGGCAACTTGTACATTAACCGCAATATTACAGGTGCGATCGTGGCTCGGCAACCCTTCGGCGGCTTCAAACTTTCTGGTGTCGGTTCCAAAGCAGGCGGCCCTGACTACCTGCTACAGTTCCTCGAACCGCGCACAATTACAGAAAACATTCAACGCCAAGGTTTTGCACCCATTGAAGGCGCAGATTAATCTCGTCAAAACTCTCCGCGCCTCCGCGTCTGGAGCGTGAGCTAATCATAACTGACATAATATAAACGTAAAAATCAGGTGAGCATTACCCACCTGATTTTTTATTACAACATTCAATGTGTAACTTATTCTGAAAACCTCTCCCTGAAGCGGAGAGAAGCTTTAAGTTTTACTCCCCTTCCCTGCGAGGGAAGGGGTTGGGGGTTAGGTTTGAGAGAAGTTTGCACACCACATTACAAATTAAGCAAAAAACCTAACTTTTATTATTCCTCTGCGGTTGGTTTCTTACCTTGCAAACTACGAAATTTAACCAGCACTGGAATATACTGTTGAATCATCCACTGTAACGCCTCAAGAGATGATTCCCCTCTCCCAATGCGGATTTTCGCTTGTAAACCTATTAAAAATAGTTGCATTGCCAACAATACAACAATAATTTTACTGATGATATCTTGACCCTTGGCTTTCATTGGTTTGTACCCCAAAAAGTTGATAGATACAGGTTCTCTTTGGGGTGCTGTCCCTAAGCAAATACCCCAAACTCGCCGAAAATGCTTTAAAATCAGGATTCAATCAATTTGGGGTAGTAGTTTTAACTTGGGGTAGCCCCAAACTTTCTGGTTAACTTGACGATTGCAATGCCAAAAAAAACTTACGGCCCGGCAATTCAAAAGCGAGTCAAGCGTCTGTTAGCAGCTTTGCTTTGTTTCGCAACAGGAGAATTTGAGGACAGTAACTTTAAGATTGAGTACCACTGGAAAGAAGAAGACAGTGTTAACCCAAAGCTAACTACAGCACTTTCGAGGTAAATGAGGTACACATAGTATTGGTGCATCAAGACTTAAAATGAAAGCATACTCAATCGATTTACGAGAAAAAATAGTAAATACTTACGAAAAGGGTGGTACTTCAATAAGAAAGGTTGCTGTGCAATTTGGTGTAGCAAAAAGCTATGTGCAAAAGCTAATCCAACTTCATAGAGTGCAAGGACATCTAGAACCCAAAAAGCAAGGTGGAGCCATGAAGGGTAGGCTAGATGATTTCGCGAGCGAATTAGCCGAAATGGTTCAAATTTACCCAGATGCAACTTTATTGGAATATTGCGAATATTTTGGAGAAAAATACAACGTTTGGGTGTGTGCAAGTGTGATGTGTTGTGCATTACAAAAACAAAAATTAACTCGAAAAAAAAGACTTTGCGTAGCAGCCAAGGAAAAACAGAAAGAGTCCAAAAACTGAGAATAGAGTATTGGGAGAAAGTAAAGCAAGTAGACCCAGAAAACCTTGTATTTATAGATGAAATGGGTGTTTTACTTGGCTTAACTAGGACTCATCAAAGAAGCGAGCGCGGCACTAGAGCGTATAATTTTAAACCATATTACCGGGGAGCAAAAATAAGTGTAATCGGAGGAATTAGCTTAAAGAAAGTTTTAGCGGTGATGACTTTAAACGGCTCAATGGATGGAGATGCATATAAAGTTTTTGTAGAACATTTTTTACTTCCGCAATTATGGGTTGGTGCAGTCGTTGTAATGGATAATCTACCTGCTCATAAAGTCGAAGAGATTCAGCTTTTGATTGAAGGAGTGGGAGCAAGTGTTCTTTATCTATCTCCTTATTCTCCTGAATTCAATCCAATTGAACATTGGTGGTCACAATTAAAAGCTTTTCTGAAACAATTTTCTCCCAAGAGTGCATCTGTCGTTGATGGTTTAATTAAAATTGCGCTGAAACTAGTTGATCCAAAGCATCTAAAAAATTGGTTTACTAATTGCTGCTACTGTACCTCATGAACCTCAAATCTGCTGTATTAAAACAACTTTGGTGACCTTGGAATTGTTGACGCAAAAAGACGAATATCCAGGTCAGTTAACTAAAGCGCAAATTCGAGAAGCGTTAAATTTACTCAAGGATTTTGTCAAAATTCTGGAAGATAACCGTATCCAAACTAAGGGTTCTGATGACTGGCACTTTACATTAAAACTATGTTCAAGGAATAAAGAAAAGAACCTGAAACGTTTTGATGAAATATGGGAAAGCAAACGACCAAAGAAATCTAAAACTCAAGATGAGGATGTTGCTGTTGTACCCCAAACTAAACTTGCAATATTTCAAGCACCACCTTTACCTTCATATTTTGTAGAACGCCCAGAATACAGCGATGATTTAAAAACTCGCCTTCTTACTGGTAATCGCACTTTGGTGATTACTGCCATTCACGGCTTAGGTTCCGTGGGCAAATCAACACTAGCCGCAGCTTTAGCTCATGATGTAGAAATCCAAACGCGGTTTTGTGATGGTATTTTGTGGGCAACATTAGGTCAACAACCTGATGTACTTCCTTTGTTGAGTGGCTGGGTACAGGCGTTAGGAGACTACAGCTTTAAACCTACCAGTATAGAAGCAACTTCTACCTATTTACGGACGCTGCTGTATGACAAAGCTGTGTTGCTGGTGGTTGATGATGCCTGGAATACAAAAGATGCACAAGCGTTTAATGTTGGCGGAGTGCGTTGTCAGGTATTAGTAACAACTCGTGAAGGAGCGATCGCAGATGCTCTAGCAGCAAGTACCTACAGCCTGGATATAATGACACCAGACCAGTCAATGGAGCTGCTGACAAAGAAATTAAGACGCGAGATTATCGGTGCAGAACGTTACTCAGCTGAAAATTTAGCTAAAGGTGTTGGTTATCTCCCTCTAGCATTGGAACTTGCAGCCGCCGAAGTGGCCAGTGGTACAACTTGGGATGAACTATTAGCAGATATTCAGCAAGAAGTAGCCAGGTTAAAAAGTTTTGACAGACCCGAAGCGGAAGAAATCACCGATGAGGCGAGTTTAAAACGCCTGAGTTTAACTGCATCGTTAAATTTAAGTGTCAAGCGAATGCCTCTAGAGAAACAGCAGCATTTTGCTTGGTTAGGGGTGTTGCCGGAGGATGTCACCATTAATAAAATGATGGCGGCGACACTGTGGGAAATGGATGAGCGTGATGCTGCCAAGACGTTGCAATATTTACGGAATAAAGCATTGCTATTAACAGGAGTACCGCTTGCTAATGGTACGCCTACTTATCGGTTACATGACTTATTCCATGATTTAGCCTGTAATTTGTTAACTACACCGCCATTAGATAACCCCTCTCCAAACCTCTCCCCTGCAAGGAGAGAGGCTTTGAATATTCCCTCATTCCCTAGTAGGGAATGGGGGCTAGGGGGGTTAGGTTTCAACCTTGCTAATGCTCACGCTGCTTTCTTAGAGAAATATCGGCAGAAAACCCAAAATAATTTATGGCATACCTTACCCAATGATGGTTACATTCATCAGCATTTAGTTTGGCATTTAGAAAAAGCAGGACAAATAGAAGAGATTCACTCCTTATTGCGGGAGGAGTCGGCAACTGGGAATAATGGCTGGTTTGAAGTGCGGGAGAAATTAGGACAAACTGGGGGTTACATCACAGATATTTCTCGTGCTTGGGAATTAGCCGAAAAGAATTGGACTGAAGCAACTTTGCCACAGGTGGTGGGTTTACAGTGTCGTTATGCTTTGATTACGGCATCTCTTAATAGTTTGGCAGCTAATTTACCAGTAGAGTTGCTGGTGGCGTTGGTTAAGAACAAGCTTTGGACTGCTGAACAAGGACTAGCTTATGCACTACAAAAACCAGACCCAGAGCAGAAAGCGAAAACCCTTGCAGAGTTAGTCAATTATTTACCACCAAATTTACAACAACTATCACTTTCAAAAGCACTCGTTGCCGCTAGGGTGATTCAAGATGAGTATTATCGCGCTGATGCCCTTTCTGCATTAGTAGACAAACTGCCACCGGATTTGCTGCCAGAAGCACTCGCTGCCGCAAGGGCAATTCAGGATGAGTATTATCGCGCCGATGTCCTGAGTGCATTAGCAAGCAAACTGCCAGAAATTTTACCAGAAGCACTCGCTGCCGCTAGGGCAATGCAGTATGAGCAGTATCACGTCCAAACCCTAAGTGCCTTAACAGACATACTTCCAGAAATTTTGCCAGAAAAACTCGCCGCCGCAAAGGCAATTCAGGATGAGTATTATTGCGCCGATACCCTTTCTACATTAGTAGACAAACTGCCAAAAATATTACCAGAAGCACTCACCGCAGCAAAGACTATTCGGGATGAGGCTCATCGCGCAGTTGTACTGAGAAAATTAGCAGATAAACTGCCACCAGAGTTGATACCAGAAGCACTCACCACCGCTAGGGCAATTAAGAATGAGCAGTATCGCGCCGATGCCTTAACTGCATTAGCAGATAAACTGCCACCAGAGTTGATACCAGAAGCACTCACCACCGCTAGGGCAATTAAGAATGAGCAGTATCGCGCCGATGCCTTAACTGCATTAGCAGACAAACTGCCACCAGAGTTGATACCAGAAGCACTTGCCGCTGCTAGGGCAAAGTATGAAATTTATCGCGCTTGTACCCTGAGTAAATTAGCAGATAAACTGCCATCAGAGTTGTTACCAGAAGTACTGGCTGTCGCTAGGGAGATTCAGGATGAGTATTATCGCGCGAATGCTCTAATTGCACTAGCAGAGAAACTGCCAGAGGTATTGCCAGAAGCACTTGCTGCCGCTAGGTCGGTTCAGAATAAGAGAGATTGCACTATTGCCCTAATTGTATTAACAGAGAAACTGCCAGAGATATTGCCAGAAGCACTTGCCGCCGCTAGGGCAATTCCGAATGAATATGTTCGCGCTTATTTCCTGAGTGAATTAGCAGAGAAACTGCCAGAGGTATTGCCAGAAGCACTCACTGCCGCTAGGGAGATTCAGGATGAAAGCGATCGCGCCCATGTCCTTACTGTATTAGCAGACAAACTACCAGATGTGTTGTCAGAAGCACTTGCCGCCGCTAAGGAAATTCAAGATGAGTATTCTCGCGCCAATGCCCTGAGTGCATTAGCAGACAAACTACCAGAGGTGTTGTTAGAAGCACTTGCCACTGCTAGGGAGATTCAAGATGAGTATTCTCGCGCCAATGCCCTGAGTGCCTTAACATCTAGTCTGTCACAAATGCCATCTGCTGAACTTTTCCCTCTTTGGCAAGAGACAATTCATTACTTATCTCTCCGCACTCGCTCTAATTTACTATCAGATGATAAAGCATTGTTTCCAGTTATATTTGCATTAGGTGGTGAAGCAGCAACAGCAGAAGTTGCCCGTGCGATTATAGATGTGGCGCGATGGTGGCGGTGAAGAAATAGGGAATTTCTGCTTGCTCAATTTTATCTGTCATGAAACGCTAAGCCCGATCGCAAAATTAGCTTTCATCACCAACGCTACCTCATCCATAGAGAACCTTAACTTATTTGTGACAAACGACGTAAGGTTTCTTATTAACCCTACCTCATCTATAGAAAACCTTAACTCATTTGTGACGAACGACGTAGGGTTTCTTATTAACCCTACCTCATTCATAGAGAACCTTAACTCATTTGTGACGAACAAGATAATTTTATTGATTGAGACATTGTTATAGGTAGTTGGAAGTTGCGTTTACATTTATCAGATTAAACGATTAATTAATTAAAAAAATACTTAATTTTACTGAAATATAGTGTTGTAAAAAACGCTAATTTTTGTGATTTATCCTGAGCCAGATTATAGCTTCTTTAAGACAAGCTAATATTAGAATCTTTTAGAGGAAAAAATCTATGCCTCGCGCAAAACGTTCATCTCGCATTCTTGCAAAAGCTAAACTCAGAGTTTCTGGGCTGAAAGCTATTGATCCAAATATAGATTTTGGTGATAATAAAAGCTTACAAAATATGCAACAGCAAATAGATCTGTTAACTGCTAAAATAGAAGCTCATAACACGGCTTTAGCTGTGCTTAATGGTTCCAGAACGGAGATTGCACAGCTAGAAAAAAACTTGAGCGCACTATGTGAAATAATGCTGCTAGGAGTTGCAGCATTATTCGGTAATGACAGTAACGAATACGAAATGGCTGGTGGTGTTCGTAAAAGCGATCGCATCCGCAAAAGTACAGCCACTCGTTTAAAATCTGCCTCACAAAACACTGTTAGCAATAGTAAATCTTAAATGGAAGGGAACAGGGAATAGGGAATAGGGAACAGGGAACAGCTATGGCTAAGTGCTGAGTGCTGAGTGCTGAGTAGAAATTCAGTATTATCAGAGTTTTCAGCAATTAATATAGTCCTAACAACTGCTTCGACTGCTATAAAATATGAGGTTGGATTTTGCTGTCGCTTTATCCAACCTACATCTAATATTTAATTACGAATTACGAATTACGAATTAGTAAAAACTATCGCTGACGTTTTCTAATTGCTTCTAAAGTTTGTTGATAGGAAGCTGTATTTCCTTGTGCTTTGTAGAGATTAGCTGCTGTTTCTAAATCAGTGATACCTGCTTGCTTTTCACCTAAATCATAACGAGCAAGACCGCGATTGTGGTAGGCTTGGGCATAGTTAGAGTTATGTTTAATTGCTTGATTGTAATCGGCGATCGCTCCTTCTAAGTCTCCCAAGTTTTTGTAAACGTTGGCACGGTTGTAGTAAGCAAAGGCATAATTCGGGAGAATTTTCAAAGCTTGATTGTAATCAGCTAAGGCTCCTTGCAAATCATTTAAATCATACTTGGCATTGCCGCGATTATTGTAGGCATAAGCATAATTAGGATTAATTCTAATTGCTTGGTTGTAATCTGTAATTGCTCCTTGCTTATTGCCTAAATCAAAGTAAGCATTGCCTCGGTTGTAATAAGCTTCCGAATTCTTAGTATCGTTCTTGAGGGCTAGGGTATAATCTGCAATTGCTTTTTGCTTTTCGCCTAAATAATAAAAGGCATTACCTCGGCCATTGTAAGCAGAAGAATAATTAGGATTAATTTTAACTGCTTGGTTGTAATCAGCGATCGCTGCTTGTAAATCTTTCAAATCAGAGCGAGCATTGCCTCTGTTATAGTAAGCTTCGGCGTTGTTGGGATTAGTTTTGAGAGCTAGGGTGTAATCTGCAATTGCCCCTTGTTTATCACCCAAGTAATAACGAGAATTACCCCTACCGTTGTAAGCAGAAGAATGATTAGGATTGATTCTAACAGCTTGGGAGTAATCAGCGATCGCTCCTTGGAAATCGCCCAAATCATAGCGAGTATTGCCTCGGTTGTTGTAGGCGACAACATAGTTAGGGTTAATCTTAATCGCTTGAGCGTAATCACTCAGCGCTCCTTGCTTGTCTCCCAAATTAGCGCGAGCATTGCCTCTGTTATAGTATGCTTCGGCGTTATTAGGATCAGTCTTAATGGCTTGATTATAATCAGCCAACGCTCCCTGCTTATCGCCTAAAGCGTAACGGGCGTTACCGCGATTGTTATATGCAGAGGAATAATTAGGATTCAGTTTCAACGCTTGGTTATAATCAGCCAGCGCCCCCTGCTTATTATCAAAATCATAAAGAATATTGCCGCGATTATATAAAGCAAAGGCATAGTTAGGATTAATTTTCAGGGCTTCGTTGTAATCTTTCAATGCGCCTTGCTTATCACCCAAGTAATAACGCGCATTACCTCTGTCATTGTAAGCAAAAGAATACTTGGGATTCAGGCGTATTGCTTGGCTGTAAGCTTCAATTGCTCCTTTATAATCACCTTTTTTATACTTATCCCCACCTTGAATGTAAAAGTCATCTGCCTTTGGTATTGTGGGAGTTGGTTGTGTCAAGGCGCTGACTCTGGTACCTCCCTCAGCTTTCGGTAATGTTCGCAAAAAAGTATTAATGGGAATGCCCAAATTAAAGCCAGTTTTGATAATTACGTCAGGATTTTTATCCGAAATTTGATAGTTTTCTGCCGTGTCACCTCTGCCGTGAATGCCAATTAACTCACCTTTGTCATTCAGCACCGGGCCGCCACTCATTCCCGGTAGAGTGTCGTTATTGTAAACTAAAGCGTAACCATCACGCAGAGCTTTAGAAGCGTTAGCAGTGATTCGCCCTTCAATGAAATTGTAAATAGAGATAGAAATCGCAGCGCTTGGCTGAGGAAAACCCGCGACATAAGATGTTGCACCTTCGCTAATGTCGTCAGAGTTGCCTAACTTTGCCACCGGATAAGTTTGTTTGCTGGTAAACTGTCCAACGGCTAAATCTACCCCTGGCAGCTTTTTCACCGTGTCGTACTTTAACTCATAACGGCGATCGTCGGGAGTAACAACTGCATATTTATCTGGGTTGTCAATAACATGTTTAGCAGTTAACACCGTGTAGGTGTCACCCTCACGGCGAATAATTACCCCAGAACCAGAACCATTTTTATTTTCAATCAACACTGTCATCGCTTTGGCAATTTTGTTGACTTCCGTTGAAGAAAGCGCCATCGCCATTTGTGGCTGTACAAGGGTAATTGAGACTCCAATGAGTGCAGGTGTTAATAAATAGTTAATTTTCATAAACGATTTTGCTACAGGTGGAGTAGGTAATTGGTTAAAAGTATATTGATAAATTTTTTATACCACCCGAATGATGCGGGAATGGGCGATTGTTGAATTCTTCTAATAGAGTTTAATGTTTTTTAATTAGCGATCGCCTTTTATACGTGAAACTTTGACTTCATAACATGAAAGTTGAGCCTTTGAGGTTGAAATGAGAGTGCGAGCGCTCCATGTTTTAATTTATTCTAGGGATAAATGAGCGATCTTACTGAACAATTAACGATTACAACACCTCTAGCGTTCTTCTCTGCGCCTCTGCGCGAAAAACAATATCTATGTAACATTGCTTTACACAAGCAGTGTGTTTAAGGAAAGCTAGAAATTCCACCAGATGTAGCTGTAACGACATATCATAAGTAGTTATAAAGTTACGCTTGATATTAATATAAGGTAAATTAAATATGTCCTATCAAGTCAGCATTGTGATTGAAAAAGATGAATATGGATATTATGCTTATTGCCCTGAACTTCTTGGTTGCCAATCTCAAGGTGATTCACTAGAAAAAGTACAAGAAAACATCAAAGAAGCAGTGGAACTATACATAGAAACATTGTCTAATGCAGAAAAACAAGCACTGCAAAACAAAGAAGTATTAACCATGACTTTGGAGGTTAAAGTTGCCTAAACAGCCTCGGCTTACTGCAACAGAAGCTGAAAAACTTTTACTAGAAGCAGGCTTTGTTCAAATTAGAATTAAAGGAAGTCACAGAATTTATCTTCGAGAAGAAGTAAGGGTTATAATTCCCTTTCATGCAGGAAAAATATTGCATCCTACAGATAGTTAAACAAGTTTTACAAGCTATTGGTACTTTTGACGATAAAACCACTCTAGATGAAACTATCGAGAATGAAGATTAAATACCCAAATAAAATAATCTCACGCCTAAACACCAAAACCCAAAGAAAATCTCTGTGCTTCTGTGCCTCTGCGTGAGAATTAAAAATAACTTAGTAAAACCAACCTACCGCAACCATCTTGCCGCATCTTTGGCATGATAAGTTAAAATCAAGTCTGCACCGGCACGTTTAAAGCCAGTTAAAGTTTCCATTACTACACGCTCTTCATCAATCCAACCATTCAAAGCCGCAGCTTTAATCATGGAATACTCACCGGAAACGTTGTAAGCTGCAACAGGTAAGTTACTTGCTTCTTTCACCCGCCAGATAATATCCATGTAAGCCAATGCTGGCTTAACCATGAGCATATCCGCACCTTCGGCAATATCTAATTCAATTTCCTTAATCGCTTCACGACTATTGCCAGGATCCATTTGGTAAGTTCTTCTATCACCAAATTGGGGTGTTGAATCGGCTGCATCCCGGAATGGGCCATAGTAAGCCGAAGCATACTTAGCAGCATACGACAAAATTGGCGTATCCTGGAATCCTGCTTCATCTAATCCAGCCCGAATTGCCTGGACAAAGCCATCCATCATCCCGGAAGGCGCGATGATATCTGCACCAGCTTTGGCTTGAGAAACCGCTGTTTTCTTCAGCAATTCTAAGGTGGGGTCGTTGAGTACCCTGCCTGTTAAATCACCAACTTGCAAATAACCGCAGTGACCATGACTGGTGTATTCACACAAGCAAGTGTCAGCGATGACAATCAAATCTGGTACTGCTTGTTTGACAGCAGTTGCAGCTTTTTGGACAATCCCACAATCATGCCAAGCACCAGTAGCGTCAGTATCTTTATCTTCAGGAATCCCAAATAAAATAATTGCGGGAATTCCTAAGTCGTAAACTTCTTTGGCTTCTTCAACAATTTTGTCTAGCGACAGTTGGTAAACTCCAGGCATGGATTTAACTTCGTTAGCAATTCCTGCACCAGGTACGGCAAACAGTGGGTAAATTAAATCGTTGGTTGTCAGGACGGTTTCACGCACCATCCGGCGCAGTTGAGGGTGGCTACGCAAACGACGGGGACGTTGTATGGGAAACATAATCTTTTGTCAAGGAATCGATGTAATGGACACAACTCAAAGCGGCACAAAAGCCAAGAAAAACTCTACCGCTGTCAGACAGACTACAAACAGTGCTTAACTGTCCTTTGCCCTACTCCTGATGAAGCTGTGGGGCAATTTTGTATTTTACAACTAGGTTGTTACTTCATCTAGCTAACAGACAGTTTGGAAAAAAAGATATTAATTTTTAATTTTTACGCAGAGGCGCAGAGAATTTTCAAAGATTTTGATGTTGAGAATGTTCAATTTTCTATTAGAAATTGCCATAATTGTGCTATAAGACACGAAAGATGAAGGGATAGCGGAAGGGTTGATCTGGATTGAGGAGTACGCTGGCGATCGCCCAAATTGTTAATCCCCAATGCAGCAAATAGCCAATACCAACAAGGGGAAATAACAAACCAAAAGTTATCCAAATCAATGCTGTAATAATAATTCCATAAATCCACACATTAAAGTGAAAATTAATGGATTCTTTGGCATTTTCAATCACTACCGGATCATTAGCAATAAACAGCATGGCAATTGGTATACCAACCGACACAAAAGCCGTACTAAAAAAAATCGCTCCATGACACAACGCGGATAACAGCTTTCGCTTGTCTGGGTCGTACATGCTTTTCTCCTTTGAGAGGTTAGGGATGAGGAACTAGGGGCTAGGGATTGGGGACTAGGGGCTAGAAAGTGAGAGATAAAAACCAATGACAAAGGACAAATGACCATTGACCATTGACCATTGACTCAGCACTATGTTGACCCTATCACGAGCCTCGTTGTTTTAAGATTAAAAGACTTACTAAAGTAGAGAAAAATTAAGTTAAGTAAAGTAACAAGGTAAGCTATACATTTAGGTCAATTATGTCAACTGAACTTCAGTCAGAACTTCATCAAGCAGTAGAACAGCGACGCAACTTTGCCATTATTTCGCACCCTGACGCGGGTAAAACGACACTTACAGAAAAACTACTGCTGTACGGAGGTGCAATTCACGAAGCTGGTGCGGTGAAAGCGCGACGGGCGCAGCGCAAAGCCACTTCAGACTGGATGGCGATGGAACAACAACGGGGGATTTCTATTACCTCAACTGTTTTACAGTTTGAGTACCAAAATTGTCAGATTAATTTATTAGACACCCCCGGACACCAAGATTTTAGCGAAGACACTTACCGTACTCTCGCCGCCGCCGATAATGCGGTGATGTTAATTGATGCGGCTAAAGGTTTGGAACCGCAAACCCGTAAGTTATTTGAAGTATGTAAATTACGGGGTTTGCCGATTTTCACCTTTGTAAATAAACTCGACCGTCCGGGTAGAGAACCTTTAGAACTGTTAGATGAAATTGAACAGGAACTAGGGTTGCAGACTTACGCCGTGAATTGGCCGATTGGGATGGGCGATCGCTTTAAGGGTGTATTTGATCGTCAGCACCAACAAATTCACTTGTTTGAACGTAGCGCCCACGGTAGCAAGGAAGCCCGTAATACAGTTGTTGACTTGGGTGATGCCAAAATTGAACAACTCCTCGAAGAAGACTTGTACTACCAACTCAAAAATGATCTGGAACTTTTAGAGGGGGTCGGCCCGGAACTAGATTTGGAATTAGTACATCAAGGCAAAATGACCCCAGTGTTCTTTGGTAGCGCCATGACTAACTTTGGCGTAGAGTTATTCCTCAAGTCTTTCCTAGACTATGCCTTAAAACCAGGTGTTCACAACAGCAGCGTTGGTGAAGTTCCCCCCACCTATCCGGAATTTTCCGGTTTTGTGTTCAAACTGCAAGCAAATATGGATCCAAAACACCGCGATCGCATCGCATTTGTCCGGGTCTGCACTGGCAGATTTGAAAAAGATATGACAGTCAATCACGCCCGCACAGGCAAAGTTGTACGGTTATCACGTCCACAAAAACTTTTTGCCCAAGAACGGGAATCGATTGATGTCGCATATCCAGGCGATGTCATTGGTTTAAACAATCCCGGCGTGTTTGCGATCGGCGATACCATTTACACAGGGCAGAAGCTGGAATATGAGGGGATTCCGTATTTTTCACCAGAACTGTTTGCCACATTAAGAAACCCCAACCCCTCAAAGTTTAAGCAATTTCAAAAAGGCATTTCGGAATTGCGCGAAGAAGGTGCTGTGCAAATTATGTACTCAACTGATGAAGCCAAACGCGAACCAATTTTGGCAGCGGTGGGTCAGTTGCAATTTGAAGTGGTGCAGTTTCGTTTGCAAAACGAGTATGGTGTAGAAACCATTTTAGATTTATTACCCTACAGCGTCGCCCGTTGGGTAGAAGGTGGATGGGAAGCTTTGAACAAGGTGGGACGTTTATTTAACACCACTACAGTCAAAGACAGTATGGATCGGCCAGTATTGCTATTCCGCAATGAATGGAATTGCCATCAATTACTAGAAGACCATCCTAATTTAAAATTAAGCGCGATCGCCCCGGTATTTTATGGTCAATCACCAGTGGAATCATAATTCATTTGGTAGGCCAATCGGGTATAGTTGATGTCCACGGCATCGCGGGGTCGCGTTGTTGTATAACCGTGGATCAGTTAGCAGAGATTGGAGTGCCAGAATTTCTATGCCTTCATATTCTGAATCATCTTTGGAGGCTGGTTTAACTGCCCTCAAGCAGGGAGATTACAAAACAGCGATCGCTCAACTAGAGTCTGTGGCTAGTAGTCAAGGCAATAGTACTACTAGCTTACAAGCTCGTGTTGGGTTAGTTATGGCTTATGCCCGCATCGGCGAAGCCCGCAAGGCGATCGCTTTGTGTCAAACTCTCAGAGATAGCCAAAATCCCCAAGTTCAAGAATGGGCAGAACGCGCTCTCGAACATTTAACAAAACGTAAGAAACAAAAAAAAGTAGAAAATCGCCAAAGTTCTCACGCATCTTCACAAACATCAAAAGGAACTACAAACTCTGGCAATTCAGCTGCTGTCTCAGCAGCACCTATACAAAAGCCTTTACTAGAAACATCAGCACAGTCAAATCATTATCAAAATACCTACGTTGAATCACCTGTAACATCACAAAATCGATTCACAGAGTCGGCTGAATATACCCCGACTCAAAAACTCAATATTTACTGGCGACAAGCAAAACGCGCTAAGGTATGGCAACCTTTACGTAAACCAAAATTACTGCCTTTGCGGTTACAAGCACTGTTGACAATCATCGCCCTATTTTGGGTGATGGAGTTCATCTTAAAATCAGCAATGGTATCCGTAAATGTAATTTTAGATAAGCTACCGTATTTGGAACCATTGCCGTTTTTCTACCGCGACCCCAAATTGGTAGTAATTGGAATTTTAGCAAGTGCGATCGCACTGTCCCCTTGGCTATTAGATTGGTTACTAGCGCAGTTTTGTAGCCAGCAAACCCTATCAAAAGATGTCTTACACAGCCGCAGTCGGGAAACAGCCAGGGTACTCCAACGTTACTGTCAGCAAAAACGCTGGCAATCACCCCAACTCAGGATTTTGCCAATAACAGCACCCATCGCTTTAACCTACGGAAATTTACCCCGCAATGCTCGGATTGTAGTTAGCCAAGGCTTATTAAATCAACTTGCAGATGATGAAATTGCCGTCATCTACGCTACTCAGCTAGGACACATAGCCCACGGTGATTATTTAGTGATGTCGCTGGTATTGCTGCTGACTTTACCGATTTATCGGATATATCAGCAAATTTCCCAGTGGGGAAACAATATTTCTCCTGGTGTTTTGCAGTGGCCATTTAATATTTTGTCTAGTCTGGCTTATGGAATTTGGTGTTTATTTACTGGAACGGCTTTGTGGTTTTCGCGATCGCGGCATTATTATAGCGATCGCCTAGCTGCCGAAATCACTGGTAACCCCAATGCTTTAATTCGGGCTTTCTTAAAAATTGCGATCGGCATTGCCCATGATATTCAACAAGCACAACACACCAATTGCCAGTTAGAAAGTTTGAATCTCCTTATGCCTATCAGCTATCAACAAAGTCTATCTTTGGGTAGTATTGCTGGGCATATTCCTTTTGAGTCAGCCTTGATGTGGGATTATCTCAACCCCTATCGTCACTGGCTGGCGATTAATAATAGCCATCCATTAATCGGCCAGCGTATCCAATGGCTGTGTCAAATAGCTCGTCACTGGCACATAGAAACCGAACTGCATCTGACTAGCGAACAGTTTATCAAAACAACACGTCAATCTTTCTTACTGCAAATCGCTCCCTTCTTAGGCATTCCCCTAGGTTTTGTATTTGCAGCGTTGATTTGGCTGAGTTGGCAAACTGCTTTCAGCCTCAAATTTTTGAACTTGAAATGGATTTATGAAGATTGGAATTTTGTTAGTGGTTGTCTGCTGATTGGTTTTAGCATTGGTTTAGTAATTCGGATGAATGCTTTTTTCCCGAATATTAAAACTCTTAGTTGGCAAGCTGATGAAAGTTTACCCAACCTGTTAGCCAATCCATCTGCTATCCCCATTGATAGTACTAGTGTATGTCTGGTTGGCAAATTATTAGGTCGTCCCGGCACAGCCAATTCTCTCGCACAAGACTTAATCTTACAGTCCAGCACAGGTTTAGTAAAATTACACCATGTTCCTTGGCTATGCTTGGGGCAGAAAGTTCATCTTCAAGATTTGATTGGTCGGCAAATTACTGTTATTGGCTGGTTTCGTCGTGGCGCAACACCTTGGATAGATATTCACACTTTACAAACTCAATCTGGAACAACCCTTCATAGCCCTCACCCAGTTTGGTCTACCATCTTGGCAGTAGCTGCACAGGCTTGGGGTGCTTACATTTTTCTCATAGGTTAGTCAAAAGAAGTCTGAAGTGTGTAGACACCCTTTGGGTGGCTTCCCGTTCGCTGAAAGCGTTCCCGAAGGGTAGGGTAGTGTGAAGTATGAAATTTCATCCTCCTGCCTTTTAAGCAAGGACAAATGACAAAACTTGCAACAATTCTTTACAAGTGTTACATTTATTAACACTATCCCTAGCAACCAGCAAAACTTAGCATCTCGGCTTAGTAATTGCTGTCTACTGCTTGTGCCAATGCATCTTTTTATCCTCCCAACACAGCAGCAACTCGACCAGCCAATGGCTGGTTTTTGTTTCAAATATCCGCTCTTGAGAAAAAAATGTATTTTATGTTACTATTGATTCGCAATATAATCAGAAATGTGTGTTCTGAACTAGCTACGTAGAAGATACCGTGATAATGTAAGGAATGGTGTTGAATTCTGCGGGCAAGGACATCAAAAAAATGTTTACTGTGGCAGACAGTAGGCTAATAAATTTACAAATTTTAGAATTAAGGTGGTATTAACTGAGCGTTGTATGCGCTTTTGGAATATACAAGCTTTATCCAAACGAAAAACTGTATTGTATAAGTTGACAGTTTGGAATAAAAAAAATTGGTTTATGGCAATTTTAATTAATAGCATCTATTTAAAAGCCAAAACCAAGTGATTGTTCTCTTGCCTTGCTACGTTCATTAAACTCTGGAGGTATAGTTCATGTCCGTTCGCCTATATATAGGCAATTTGCCAAAAGAAGAAATAGATCGTCAAGACCTGCAAGCAGTTTTTGCGGCAGAAGGCGATGCTGTAACCACGAAACTAATTAAAGACCGGAAAACTGGTAAATGCCGTGGTTTTGGTTTCTTAACCGTCAACAATGACGAACAAGCTGATCAAATTATTGAAAAATATAATGGTCAGTTGTTTAAAGACACCCCCATTAAGCTAGAAAAAGCATTACCCCGAACTAAGGGTGATGAAGGCGACGAACAAGCGCCTAAAGCTGCTGCACAGAGTAGTCCTGCTCCTAGCAATAAAGAAAGCCGTCGTGATAAAGGTTCTAAGAAAAAACGCGGTGGTGGTGGACGCGAAAGCACCACAACATCTACTGAATCAGATGCAATTCGTCCAGATCCCCGTTGGGCATCTGAACTAGAAAAGCTCAAGCAAATGTTAGCAGCGCAAACCACAAATTAAGACTAGCAAGGAAAAATTAAAAATTAAAAATCAATTTATGGTTTTTAATTTTTAATTGTCCATGAATGCTGGTTTACTCAATCAAAATTACTTGCAGCTAGGGTAGACAAAGCGTCAATGTACAGCGGCTAGTTGTTAGAGATTGCTAGTATTGGTTGAAATTGTGGATGTTGTAGAGTTGGCTCTGTTTTGCAGATAATTGTGCTTGCTTTTGAGTTAGTTGACTAAAAAACAAGCGATACAATGTATTTTTGTATGGATGATGCATACAGAGTCAAATACTGTCAATAGTTGTTTAGTTTGCCGCTGTAAGCGATCGCCTTGGTTCAACTTCATTAAGTTTGTCCAAAATCTTCCAGAGTTCCGAACCGCCAGCGTGAGGGATATTCATACTCTTAAACTAGTAGAGGCGTAGAAATGCCACGTCTCTAAAAAAATTTATCTATATAATAAAATTTTATTTGAACTGTATAAAAATATAACAGCCTAGTACATAAGTCTCTAGTCTTCAATTTCTGTTTTATCCATGATTGGTGTACACAGTTCATAATGGCTACTTATCTGCTGTAATTTTGGCAAAAGTTAAAACAGTGTTGTGTAAGCTTTGGAAATTACATATATACGTGTAACAATCAATAAGGAAATATTACTGAACTGCTTAAGCAGTTCCAGCAGAGGCAGGAAAATTTCTGCCTCTTTTACTATCTCGAATCACCGTTAGCCAAAAAAGATCAAAGATATAGCCTCCCAGAGGCTTGCCCCAGGCTAGGATAAATTTAATTCATTGTTTAATACAAGCCCCATAACCTTATGAGTGGGGTAGTTTCATACTTCAGTTGAGTCTTGACTAATGACTTTATCCGATGAACTATGGGTAGCAAATCAAGATTTAGGACAAGCTTGTCTAGAGCATCCTTTTGTGCAAGGTATAGCTGATGGTACTCTTGAGCAAACAAAGTTTGCTTACTATGTAGGACAAGATGCCTTTTTTTTAGAAGCTTTTGCTCGTGCTTACAGCATCGCCGCCGCCAAAGCACCAGACTGGACAAGGTTTATTATATTTCATAACTTAGTTGGTGGAGTTTTAGCCGAATTACAACTACATCAAAGCTATGCAGCCAAGTGGGGAGTCGAGTTGCACTCTGTAGAACCAGGTGCAGCCACTCGTCGTTACACAGATTTTTTGTTAGCTACAGCTTGGGGTGGCGATGTTGGTTTAACGGCTGCGGCGATGTCTCCTTGTATGCGTTTGTATAGCTTTTTGGGAGAACAGTTAGCTCGTGATGGTATTCCTCATCATCAGTATGCAGATTGGATTCGTACTTACAGTAGTGCAGATTTTCAACCACTAACACAACAATTAGAAAGTTTAGTGGATAATTACGCTACTAATAACGCTTTGGTTCATTCAACTTACCGTTACGCTATGCTTTGCGAACGTGATTTTTTTCAAGCGGCTTGGACACTGTAGCAGTTTTGTTCTGGCTATTGATGAGATATATAGTTATTTAAGAATCTAAAAAGTAAAAATGAAAGCAGAAGCAGAAAGCGATCGCAGGCTAACATGTGAAGTAGAAACTACCCTTAAGGTAATTGGCGGACGCTGGAAGGTTTTAATTATTAGAGAATTAATGACTGGTGTCCAACGCTTTGGTGAATTGCAACGAGCCTTACCTGGAATCACGCAAAAGATGTTGACTCAGCAACTCAGAGAAATGGAGGAAGATGGTATTGTCCATCGCCAAGTTTATGCACAAATACCGCCAAAAGTAGAATATTCACTCACACCATTGGGAGAAAGTCTGAAACCAATTCTCTATGCAATGCACGACTGGGCTGTTGAGCATTTATCTCACATCAACAGCAAACACAAACTCTAAGACATATTATTATTTAATTATTTTGTAAATATTCAATTGCTGCTGCTAATTTTGAAGGATAGCCTTCAGCAAATCTTTCAAACCATAGCCCTTCCGGTGAGAAAGGATCTAATTTTTCTAACCATTCTTGTGCTTGCTTTTGCAAAACTTTTAATTGTTGGGCTTTAATTTTTTCTTGTCGAATGCGTTCTTGTTCTATTTCTTGTTGTCTTTGCAACTCTTCGGCTGCTGCTTGTGCTTCGACATCAGCTTTGACTTCCGCCAAAATGTTATCGATGATAGATTCTGATTTAGATGGCGGCTTTGGGATGAATGGTGGTATTACATTTTGTTGTGGTTGTTGTGCTGCGGGTGCAGGTTTTACTGGATCATATTCCGCTTTTAGTTGAGCTAATAGTTGATCAATAGAGTCCATTTTTGTTAATTTTATATATGAAATGCTTGCATGAATAATTAACCGCAAATACACGCGGATGTACGCGAATAAAATACTAAGATTAGTGTTTTGTTTTTAGCTTAATCGTTAATGGCGTTGAGCAGAACTTCTGACAAACTTAAATCTTCCATATCTTCCATTGTGATGGTGTCACAGATATCAAATTTTGCTCCGGCGCTTTGCAGTTCATCATCTAAGACTTTAAGAAACCGAGTAGCTTGTGGATCTGAACCAACTTGAATAAAAGAAATTGCTAGTTCTTCATCTTTATCCATGCGACGAGAAGCTTCAATAATCGCTTTCATGACTGCTTTGCGATCATCTGGTTCACCGTCAGTCACTACTAAAATTGTTTCCCCATTCGGCTTTGTTGCACCAGCAGCTTTGCGTTGAAAATAATCATCAGTGGCGTGTTTCAAAACTGCGGCTAAGTCTGTAGTTCCTGATGGATCATTTTCTTGAAAAATTTGTGTAACTTTACTAGTAGTCACATTTTCATAACGCTTAAATTTGCCCGAAAACACATAAACAGTAATCCCATCGGGATCAAATTGTTCACATTTACTAGCTAAAGCTAAAGTAGATTCTTGGGCTGCAACCCAGCGGCTTCTACCACCTTTTTGGTCTGGGGTTGCCATACTACCACTTTTATCAATAATTAAAGTATAATCTCGGTTTTCCAGCATAATTAAATCATCCTATTAGTTATGTGTCATTTGTCATTTGTGACGAACCTAAATTTACTGACTATTGACTAATCAATCTGTAATTGCATTCATCAAGATATCAGCAAGACTCATGTCTTCTAAATCGTCCAAAGTGATGGTATCGCAGATATCGAATTTTGCACCGACACCTTGCAATTGATCATCTAAAGCTTTGAGAAACTTTGTGGCTTGGGGATCTGAACCTACTTGAATTAGAGATATTGCTAATTCTTCATCTCGCTCCATTTGACGAGTCGCCTGGATAATTACTTCAAAAACGGCTTTGCGATCGTCGGGTTCACCATCGGTAATTACTAATATTGTTTCACCATTTGGTTTGGACTTACCAGCGGCTTTACGTTGAAAATAATTATTGACTGCATCATGGAGTACACCAGCTAAGTTGGTAGTACCAGCAGGGTCATTTTCTAAGAAAATCTGTGCGACTTTAGCTGAGGTAACATCGTCGTAACGTTTAAATCTGCCAGAAAATACATAAACTGTAATTCCATCTGGGTCAAATTGTTCGCATTTCCTTGCTAAAGCTAGAGTAGACTCTTGGGCTATTTCCCATCTACTTCTACCACCAGCTTGGTCAGGTGTAGACATACTACCGCTTTTGTCTAGGATTAATGTATAGTCGCGATCGCTCATCATATCTTCCTCTCAAATTGTTACCTTGTGCTACTAGTCTAGTCTACGCATCTTGTAGTTCTGCAAGCCTTTAGGTATAAGTTAACAGAATTACTAACTATTATATTTTTTTGTGATATTTGTCACTCAGTAATCTTTTTGTCGCGAAGAATTCAAGGCCGTTCTACTGTTTCAGAGATGAGACAGCAGAGAAGGAATTAAGTATTGTTTGATAGAAGTTCGCGGTTAATAACTTAATATGGCAATCATCCAGATCTGGGATAGCAAATATCTATAAGAATCAGATTTGATTCGGATAAATTATAGATTCATGCACTATTACAAGAAGGCACTAGCATTCACAAGAATATGAGAATTTTCTCACTCATTATTCATGTATTTTTCATACATAAATTTAAGTATAGAGATTAAAGAAGAGAGTAGTAATTACTGCATTCTTTCTCACTACTAATCTATCTTGTAATTGATAAAGTGTTGCACATGAATCCTAAAGTTACCCTTGGCTTACTAATCAGCGCTAGTTTTGGATTGTTTTTAAATTTAGGTAATCAATCGGCTAATGCTGCTGGTATTTCAGCAAAATCTGAGTTAAAGCGTACATCTTCTATTGAATTTGGAGTAATTGACTTAGTAGAAAAAGAATCTTCAGAACTAATCCTAGCGGATGATAGTGATCGTCGCCGCAACCGTAACCGCAACAGCAACAGTAATAGTAATAGCAATAGTAATAGCAACAGCAACAGTAATAGTAATAGCAATAGTAATAGCAACAGCAACAGTAATAGCAATAGTGACAGTGGAGATGATGACGATGATGATTAACGTCGTAGAAACTATTTGATTAATTATTAAACTGAAACTCTCAGTATAGAAGCTATTATAGGGGGATTTGATTGATAGTTGGAGATGTCTATCTACTATCAAAATGTATGTAACTTTACCCCCTTTTTTATTAATTTTTATATTTAATTGATGAATTAAAAACAGATTTTTGCAATATTAATATGATATGAAGACTTTGCAGTGGTTACTAGCAACCTATCCATTAGAGCAGTTTTTTACAGAGTTTTGGACAAAAAAAGCAATTTACATTTCAAAAGATAAATATCAAAGGTTTCAAAATATTTTTTCATGGAAAGAGTTGAATGAACTACTGAATTATCACAAACTCAAAGAACCAGATTTACGCTTCTCGATGAATGGCAAATCGCTACCAGAGACATACAATCGGCAAGAGTGGAGCGATCGCCTGCGTCAGGGAGCTACACTGATAATTAACGGGGTGCATCACCGCATTCCGACTGTAGCTGAACTAGCAGCAAATCTTCGACATGAAATTGGCTATGAAACCCACGTTAATTTATATTGTTCGCCAGCTAAACAGCGAGGGTTTGATTGTCACTACGATACTCACGATGTGCTGATTCTGCAAATCGAGGGTGAAAAGCAATGGTTTGTTTACCAAGAAACGCTGCCATACCCCACCGCAGATATGCCATCATCAAAACAGCAGCAACCACAAAAGCCACCTTATTTGGAGTGCGTACTTAAAGCTGGCGATTTGCTATATATCCCACGCGGACACTGGCACTATGCAGTGGCTTGTGAACAGCCATCTCTTCATCTCACGGTTGGTATTGAATGTCAAACAGGGTTAGACTGGCTTAATTGGTTGATGAAAGATTTACAAGAAAATGTTTGTTGGCGGCAAAGCTTGCCAGCGATCGCAGATAGCAATACAAATGTAATAGAACAGCAATTAAGTGCATTGCGTCAGCATCTAATTGAAAGTTTACACCAACCTGATATTTTTAAAAGATATATAGAAGCGTTAAATTATCAACATCAACCGCAGCTTCCAGTTAGTTTACCTGCTCAAATGGGAACTAACATTTTTCCTAATCTATTTATGACTCGGTTTAGTTGGTCTCCACTGCACCGAATTCGGATTAAACAAATAGATGAGGCACAATATCAAGTGCGGGTTGGTACCACACAAATTGACCTCAAAGGCATCCCAGAGAAATTAGGAGAAAATTTATTTAACTGCGATGAATTTAGCTTATTTGATATTGCTGATTGGTCGCTAGATTTAGATTTAGAATGTGATATTATCCCACTCATCACCCGTCTTTTAACTGAAGGAATTTTGTTGGTTAAATCTGATTAAAATACTGTTTGGAGGAGTTTTTTAACGCAGAGAAGCGATAAGATAAGCAAAGTAACGCGGAGTAAGTAATTATGGCACAGGGTGTTAATTTACTTACAACTCTGTGCCAATTCATTAGTTAGCAAATTTCTTCTAAATCTAACCACTCATCATAAGATGAATCATAACCAAGGTAATGAACAAAGTATTGCTGACCGCGAATTTCTTCTATTGTGGCGGTATACCATTCTTCGTTGTCTTCATCCCAACATTTTACTTTTTGACCAACAGCAAATCCATTATCATCGGATGATTCATGGTCACGAATCCGAACATCTTCTTCACCAACCCACTCATCAGAAGATGAACCATAGCCAATATAATTAATATAGAATTGGTCATCTTTAATTTTCTGAATTGTGGCTTTATACCATTCTTCGTCTTCTTCGTCCCAGACTTCTACAGTGTTATTCACTACATACTGAGTGGTATCTGATTTTGACTTGGTAGCAGAGGAAGTATCTTGTTTTTGGGGCTGTTGTGCCTCTTGGGCAATTTCTGCTTTGACTAGAGTATGAGCTTGTAAAATTAAGCTACGAGCAACGCTTTGAATACCTGTATGCTCAAAGTAATTTGTAGTTTGATCTAAGAATGCGGCTACAAAATCTAAATTATCGTCAGCAATCTGAACAAAACTACTCAAACCATTAGCAATTGACTGTGGAGTTATACCTGTCTTGGCTACTAGGTTATTCATCCAGCCTTGCACAGAGTTAAAACCTTGGGCAATAAAACCAACTTTATCTGAAGGAGTATTACCTGGTAAAGAGCTATTGACAGCTTGGAAGATAGGGTTTTGGGCGATCGCATTACCAGCATCCGCACCACTAATCATTTCCTGAATTTTCATCAGGAAGTCGGGGCCTAAAGGTAAAATGCCATCTATACAAACTAAAGCTGCCATCCGCATCAGGGAAGCATTTTGATAATTATTAGCCAAGGTATTAGCAAACTCTTGGGGGTTAGGTTGGGGAATCCCGTTAAGTTTGCAGAAGGCGATGATTTCGATCGCAATTTTGAGAACTAAGTCAATTGTTTGCGTGACATCAGCTTTAGGTGTAATGTTACCTAAAAAAGACAGAAAGCTGATTTTTTCACCTACTTTGTTAGCCATAGCCGCAGTTCCCATTGCTGCATCGGCTTTGTCGATGATTTGATAAAGTTTGATTGCTGCTTGATAGCCGTGTTGTGGATCTAAATATAAGCTATTGGCGCGATCGCGGATTCTTTGAATGACTTTAGCATCAGTTTCACCAGTCACGGCACGCACAGTATTATCAAATCCCACCAAATTATCCCACTGTCCTGGGGCTACATAATCTAGGGCTTTTAAAACTTTGACAGTAATATTGTCACTGGGTAACTCATCAACTAACTGAATAATGGATTTATCCATAAGTAAGTCCTTGTGAAACAAAACCTTAATTGATAGAGTTCCCTAACCAGAGAAGAAAGTAACTTTATTTTTGTTTTCACAGACAAACTCTCGATATCTCTTGATATCTATTGATTTCAGACATTTAAAAAGCACTGTAAAATATTGGCATTACACCCCAAGCACACAAGTGACACTTTTTTACCATCATGGTTCTAGCCGCACCCCAGCGCCAAACCCCTGTCGTCACTTGGGAAAAACTCCCAGATGATTTTATTCTGCCCGACGATCCAGTGGAAAATATTCAACAACCTTTTTTAGCAGCAGCTTTAACAGAAGCTTTAGCTACAGCAAATCGGATTCAACCAGAGATGTTGATTGCATCAAATTTTGGCATCGTCGCTAATATTAATCAAAAAACAATTGTTAAAGCACCGGATTGGTTATATATACCACGTGTGTCACCAGTAGGAGTAGGTGTAATTCGTCGCAGCTATACACCCAATATAGAAGGTGAAAACGTAGCTGTGGTGATGGAGTTTCTTTCAGACACCGATAACGGAGAATATTCAATTCGTCCCACTTTTCCTTATGGGAAACTCTACTTTTACGAACACATATTACAAGTTCCCACCTATGCAATTTTTAATCCTTACGAAGTTAGCTTAGAAGTACTTCGTCTGGAAAATGGACGATATGTTTTGCAACAACCAACAGAATCAGGACAATTTTGGATTCCTGAGTTGGATTTATTTTTAGGAATTTGGCGAGGAACTCGCTTAGGGATGAATATTTGTTGGTTGCGATGGTGGGATGAAGCCGGGAATTTGTTGCTGTGGAGTTCTGAACAAGCAGAACAAGAACGCCAACGGGCTGAACAAGAACGTCAACGGGCTGATGATGCGATCGCCCAATTGGAAATTGAACGTCAGCGCCAAGCAGCCTTATTAGCAAAATTACGGGAATTAGGTATAGATACAGAATGAAACAATTTTGGATTAATCCCTTTCCCACAAAAAAACTCCCTCAGTAAATCTGAGGGAGGATTGAGAAGGAGTACTTGGTAATAGGATGTTTATGCAGGGTTAACTACAGGGTTGCTTTGTAATAGTTGGATAATCGCCGTTTTTTCTAAAATCCCCACGAGTACGCCGTTGTCCCGAATTACAGCTAAAGCTGGTAGTTTTTGTTGTTCAAGTAGCTGTATTACTTCTAAGAGGGGCTGATCTGATTTTACCGTGGTAGATGCAGCAACTGGGCGCATGATTTCTTTAACTTGAGTTTCTGTCCACTGTGTTGTGGGAATGGTTCGCAAATCATCTAGTGCAACTGCGCCTACTAATTTTCCTGCATCGTCGGTGACTAAGAAGCGCTTCCAGTCTTGTTGGTGCAGAATTTGTTCATCAGCAAATTCTCTCAAGCTGAGGTTTGCAGATATGATTGGGCTATTACTTGTGACGACATCTGCGGCTGTTAAGCCATCAAGTTTTTCTTGAACTCTCGCAAATTGGGCTGCATTCCCAGCATTTTGCAGTAAGAAGAAGCCAATTAGCAGATTCCAGAAGTTAGCCGCACTACCGAAGAATATGAGTGGAAGTATACCAGAAGCGATCGCCACCCAACCAAAGATCTGTCCAACTCGGCTGGCAAAAGTCACACCTTTATAAGGATTGCCTGTAATTTTCCAAACAAGGGCTTTGAGGATATTACCACCATCTAAAGGTAAGCCAGGAATCAAGTTAAACAGTGCTAAGGCTAAGTTAACAGAAGCGAGAACACCCAAAACTGCCGCTAGTGGCCCCGATACAGGAGTTGTTACACCAACTGCTGTCACAATTCCACATAATAGTAAGCTAACTAACGGCCCGGCGATCGCAATCCAAAAAGCTTCTGTGGGAGTTTTGGATTCTTTTTCTAAGTTTGCCAAACCACCAAAGATAAACAACGTGATGGATTTAACATCAATACCTTGGCGCAAAGCAACAAAGCTATGTCCTAATTCGTGGGCGACGACAGAAGCAAACAATAACAGCGCTGTCATCAATCCTAGTAGCAAAGCTAACCCCCCAGACAATTGGGGAAATTGTGCTAAAAGTCCACTACTATAGCTCCAGGTTACCAAGCCAAAAACCAAAAACCATGACGGATGGATATAAAACGGAATCCCGAAGAGATTACCAACGCGAATTGTGCCATTCATGTCGTTCACCTTTGAAAGCTGCCGAGAGATTGACTTTCACCTCTCGATGTCTCTAGTGTAACGAAACGTAACAAAAATTAAAATCAATCAAGAGTTGTGCTTACCGTCCTTGAAGGTGTGGTTATACCAATTTTGGATTTTAGATTTTGGAGCAGAGGTTCCCTCCGTTGTAGCAAGTGGCGTGATTTTGGATTAAAAATTTAGAATTGCTGAATTAATCTCTCAAACTCTTACTCTCCGCGCCTCTGCGTCTCTGCGTGAGATATTACCTATTCACAGGTACTACCTTTACAATCTTCTCTACCTTATCCACCATTACCCGCGACAGTCCAAACTTCTCAATCACCGTTGCATTTGTAGTCAGGTGAGTACTGACATTTGCTACTCTATATTGACTTTCTTCTGTAGCCAAAGTTGCAGGCAATATTAACTGATCTCCTAAATGCTCATCGACTGGCGCACCAGTCTGGTGAAATTTCAGCAGTTGTTCGCAAGCAATTTCTGCGACTGTTTCCGATGACATCCGCCAACGCCCAAACCCACCAAATCCCGTCAAGCTGTTCTCATACTCAGCCGTGAGAAAAATCCCGGCTCCCGGTGCAGCACCTTTTTCTCGTAAAGCTTGTATGGAAACATTGAATCCGGCTATGCGTAATATTTTCTCGGCCCGATTAGCCATACGTTGAGGAATATGAGCAGGTAATTCCGTCACCACAGCTAGTCCGCGTACTTGGCGTAAATCTCCCCGTTCTAGTAAGTGTATGCCACTGAGTTGAGTACCACCACTCACCTGCATTTCTACTTCTCCGCCACCTTGGGGATACCACCCCCACGCACCTAATTTCACAGATGCTTTTACCCCCATACGCTGGAGCATTGGTAGATATACTTGCTCAATATAAGTCATCGTCGGGCTAAAAATTACATGAGTTCCACCGCGTAATGTTACCTGAGAGTCACCCTTTGCTAAGGCTAAAGGTAAAAGAATTGTTTGTAGAACTAAAGTAATTGCCCCAGCCGAACCACCTTCTATCACTTCACTGACATCAAAGGTATAGTTTCCCGCCTGCACTGGACTACTGGGAATGAATTCCAGCATCATGGAACCTAAAGCATCCCCCTGTAGTTGAGCGTGACAAATCTTGGCAGCAGCTCTAACTGCTGTGAGGTGTTGTGGCGCTAACCCTGGCTTTTTGCGTCCGGCGCGAATATTTGCAATCCGAATAGGTTCACCCGTGATAGCGGCTAAACTCAGGCAAGTACGGAGAACTTGTCCGCCTCCCTCCCCATAGGAACCGTCAATGTCAATCATGAGCAGTGTTTGAATGATGGATGTTGGGTTATGCCCACGGTTTTGACAATTAAAGCACAGATGACCAGAAATAAACACAGATAAATTCTCGGTGTTTAAGCTTCACACCTTTCCCTTGTTCCCTGCTCCTCATATATATATTAGTCAGCCCTGACAGCAGAATGGAATTATTGCTCAATCTGCTAAGTGATCACTTAAAACTGCCCGTAATCTGATACCCAGGGGTCTAGCTTAAATTCATGAGCGAGGAAATCAATGAAACAACGCACTTTAGCTGGCACAAATCGACCCCGACGGTAGACAGCGTGAATGGGTAGTGCAACAGGTTGATAGTCTTTGAGGATCACTTTCAGGTTGCCATTGTACAGCGCATCACCAAATAACCAGACCGGAGAGACCGCAATCCCTAACCCAGCAAACACAGCGGCTCGAATAGCAGTAGAGTTATTGGCCTGAAAGTTTCCATTCACTGTGACTCGGATAATTCCTTGAATTCCTTGAAAGTGCCATTCATTACCTGTAGTCAGGCGAGTGTAAACAATACAGTTGTGCTGTACCAAGTCTTCTGGTGTTTTCGGTTCACCTGCTCGCTCAAAGTAGGATTGATGTCCAATTGTGACTCGCTTTGTAGTACCAATGCGTTGTGTAATTAGTGAGGTATCCTGGACGTTGCCAATCCGAATTGCCAAATCTACCCCTTCTTCTATCAGGTCAACAAAGTGATCTGCCATGATTAAATCAATTTTGATATCTGGGTAGCGTTCAAGAAAGGCCTTCAGTCGTGGTACCAGTTGCAGTTGACTAAAAGCGACAGGACAACTTACTCGCAATATACCCGCAGGCTTTTGCCGTTTCCCCACACTGGATTCTGCTTCTGCAATTGTCTCCAATACCCGTTGACAGTGTTCGTAGAAGCGGGAACCTTCTTCGGTCAAACTCAACGTGCGAGTGGAGCGAACGAGTAACTGAACGTCTAAATATTCCTCTAGCGCCGCAATCTGCTTACTGATAGTAGGTTGAGTGGTGTTCAGTTCACGGGCGACAGTGGAAAAACTGCCTGTTTCCACTGTCCGCACAAAACTTTTTATACAAGCAATGCGATCCATTGCCGAATTTATGCTTATTTGGTATAAATTATATTCTTTTTTGCCATCTTCTCAAGCATTTGAGTATAAATCATGATGAAGATGTCAACAACAAACGAAACATCAAACGCCAGAAGCTTTATGAATATCAATGATTCTGTGGCACTGGTTATGGGTGCAAATCAAAGAGTAAATTTTAAACTTTAAACTAAGGAGAACAGGATCGTGATCCTCAAAACAGCACTTGATGCCTTTCGCTCTGAATTTTTAGAAAAGTTTCCGGCCGAGCAAGCTGCTATTATGCAACAGGCAACCGATGCCTTGGTTGAAACTTTTCAAACCAAACAACCGATTCAAGCTGGAGATCAAGCACCTGATTTTGTACTAACTAATGCTATTGGTGAAACTGTAAGATTGAGCGATCGCCTCTCTCAAGGTTCAGTGATTCTTACATTTTATCGGGGTGGCTGGTGTCCCTATTGTAACCTGGCATTGCGGGCTTACCAACAGGTCTTGCCTCAAATTCGTGAGCTAGGTGCTTCACTGATTGCCGTTTCTCCTCAAACACCTGATACCTCTCTGACAACAGTTGAGAAAAACAATCTGGAGTTTGATGTTCTCAGTGACGTAGGTTGCAAAGTTGCACAGGCTTATGGCATTGCGTTTGAACTGCCTCTTTATTTGCAGCAACTTTACACTGAATTGGGACATCCTCTCCCAGAAAACAACGGTACAGAGGATTGGCAGTTGCCTGTTCCTGCAACTTTTGTGATTGCTCCAGATGGACGAGTAGCTCTGGCTTACGTTGATGTGGACTATCGCAATCGCTTAGAACCGACGGATGCGATCGCTGCATTGAAACAAATTTCTCACAAAGATTAAAAATTCATCAGCGAGTATCAAAGAATCATTCATTTACATATTGCACTGGAAGATTAAAATTGCGATTCAATGCCAGATAGATCCCCGACTTTCAAAAAAGTCGGGGATATTTTCTTGTAAGTTGAACTACAGCCAATTTACTAAAAGCAGGTTTATGTTCTGTTAGTTGTCGCAACCCTATCAACAGTTCAGTGAGGGTGGTGGCTATTCGCAGTTTTCTTACCTCACTTCTTGCACCTACCCAATTTCCCGCCAGAGAATTTATTCTCTGGCTCACAGCACAAGTCCGTTGCAACGGACTCAAATACTCTACCAGTCAGATAAATCTGACTTTCACTATTAGCCAAGAAATTTATTTCTTGGCGGGATAAAAAGCTGGTGCAAGATCTCAGTTACTCAACTATCTGGCAAATTTGCAAACACCTGCGCCACTAAATCTTTTGTCTTATTTTCTAGACGCTGCCAATCTACATCACCCAACTCATCAATTAAACTAGTGTCAATATCAACAGCCTCATTCTCTGGGCTGTAATTGGCAAAACATACTTGATAACACAGTTCCCACAAATCAACGCTGACTTTCTGCTCTTGACGTTGCAATTGCAAATGATATCCTGGATGGGGCATTGGCAAACGTGCCAGGGTATCACGAATTTCTTCTGCTTGTTCTGGTGTGGCACTTTCCATGTCTTGCAACAGTCCAGTAACCAAGGCTTTCATTTCGTCAGTGGTGCTAGGCGGCCAAATCAGTACATCTTGGTAGGTTCCCGTCCAAGCAGATGTGTCGAGTTGCTTACGAATGTTATCCACAACTCTAATGAAAGCTGGTTGCATGAGGAGTTCAGCCTGTTGCCATGCAACTGGATTGGTTATTTTAGGTGGCATCGGTCGTCAAACGATTTTGGATTTTGGATTTTGGATTTTGGATTGACTCTAACCGCTAGGGTACAGTGTTTGAGGATTTTAAATTTTGGAAGTTGATTGATATTCCGCCTTGACTTGGCGGAGTATAAACCAAAAAAATCTAAAATCGGCAATCTAAAATCTAAAATTGGCACAGTTAATCAACAGGGTTTATAAAAAAGCTACGTATTTATTTCAAATCTTTTCTCAAGATAGCGGATTTCAAGGAAAAAAATTTGGAGATATTTATTACCAGCTGGAAAATTAGGTAATAACTCTGGGGAGGGAATATGATCGGTAAGCTACTGGATAATCGTTACCAAGTAATTCAAGTGCTGGCTAAAGGAGGGTTTGGTCAAACCTACATTGCCCAAGATACAAGACGGCCAGGAAACCCCATCTGCGTTGTCAAGCACCTCAAGCCTACCAGTTCTGACCCCAGAATTTTTGAAACTGCTAAACGTCTGTTCCAAAACGAAGCGGAAACCTTGGAACGTTTGGGATACCATGACCAAATTCCCAGGTTGCTGGCTTACTTTGACGAAAACCAAGAATTCTTTTTAGTCCAGGAATATGTCGAAGGACATCCCTTAACTGATGAACTCATTCCAGACCAACGCTGGAGTGAAAATCAAGTTCTGCAAATGTTGCAGGAAGTTTTAAGTATTTTAGAGTTTGTTCATCAACAAGGTGTAATTCACCGCGACATCAAGCCAGATAATATTATTCGTCGTTCTTCTGACAATAAATTAGTATTAGTAGATTTTGGGGCAGTTAAACAATTAAGTTCTTCAATGGTGACGGTTGGCGGACAATCTACAGCGACTGTAGCTATTGGAACTCCTGGCTATATGCCAACCGAACAAGGACAAGGTAAACCCCGCCCTAACAGTGATATTTATTCTTTAGGTATTATTGCGATTCAAGCGCTGACAGGCGTATCAGCTTCCGAATTACAAGAAGATCCCGATACTGGCGAAATTCGCTGGCAACATTTAGCACCTGTTAGCTATCGCTTGGCATCTATCTTAACGAAGATGGTGCATTATCACTTCAAAGACCGCTACCAAACTGCGACAGAAGCACTGCAAGCCTGTGTGAGTGTTATGAGTCCAGCATTAACACCAGCTGCACCACCAGAACCGTCGATAAATTACGCTTACCCTGCTGCTAAACCGGCTTCGTCTTTCCAACCAACTCTCGCAGTTGCACCAGCAAATCCTGGTACTAGCAAACCTACTCGCAGAACTTCTAGTAAATCTGATCCCTTACCGTTGTTAATTGGTGTACTTTTGGCTGGTAGTGCGGCGGCTTTGGTAGCAAATGTATATCCGAATATGAGAAATTTGGCTGCTAATTTTACAGGTCAAAATGCCAGTGCTGGAAATAAGTGCTTGGCGATGGTGACAGGTAATTCTAATATTCGTTCGGAACCTAGTTCGATTAATTCTGATAATGTTCTCAAAACCATCGGTGAGGACACACAATTTGAGGTAACTGGCCTGCGAACAAAACGCAATTGGATACAAGTTAGATTGAATTCTGGGCGTTTGGCTTGGGCGTATGCAGATGTCATCGCTAACAATGATGAATGGATTTCTTGTTTGCGAGATAAAGGTATTGCGATTAAGACGGTTGATGATAGTACGTTAATTGCATCTCGGCCGCTTCCCCCACTCAAACCTAATAAGGTTACTACTCCACCAAAACCAGTAGAGACATCTAATGCTGACGCTGGAAAATCAGAACCCGCAAAACCTAGCGATAACAGCGACAAGGTTGTCGAACAAGCTAAGAAGAAGTATGAGTCAGGAGATTTAGTCGGTGCGATCGCATTATTAAAGTCTATTCCCGCCAATGCTTCTGCTAGTATTCAAGAAACAGGTAAAATCATAAGCCAATGGCAGCAAGATTGGTCTAAGGCGGATGCACTGTTTAATGACATCAACAAAGCAATAGATAATGGTAATTGGGATAAGGTTCTAGATTACAAAAATCATCCCGAAAAGTTACCTGATACTCAATACTGGCGCAATAAAATCGAACCTTTATTTAAACAAGCAGCGGAAAATATCGGTAAACAAGCTTTTCCACCTGGAGATCAGCAAGATAATCAAAAAACTCCCAAAACTGAAAAACCAGCAGCTACAACTAACTCCAAGCCTGAAGGTGGTTTATGATTTAAATTTCATCAGACTGTATGAGGTTGGATTGTTGGCAAAATACACTAAATAGGGGCGCACATCTGTTTGCCCCTACTACAATTATTCCCAATCTTCTTCTGCGCCAATGTCTTCTTCGTTATCGGAAGTTTCAGGCGATCGCTCATACTGGAGTTTATTCAACAAAGATAATACTTTAGTACCGCGTTCTATGGAACGGTCTTCGATAAAAATTACCTCTGGTGTCCGACGCAGCCGTACCCTAGCACCAAGTTCACTACGCACAAAACCCGTGGCTGACTTTAAGCCTGCCATTGTTTCTGCTTTAGCTTCTTCTGTACCATAAATACTGACGTAGATTTTGGCGTGCTGCAAATCACCCGAAACGTCTACATCAGTTACACTGACCATACCTGAACCCACACGGTCATCTTTAATACCGTTGAGTAACATTTGGCTAACTTCCCGTTTAATTAATTCAGCAACACGGGAAACGCGGCGACTTGTAGCCATAAAATCTTTGCCTCCTCACAGAGGTTATAAAACATCAATAGTGGAAATCTGGGTAGGACTCTAGCAAAGTGCTGAGTGCTTAGTATAAAACTAGTAGCTATAAGGTTTCCTTCCGGCTATAACAATACCAAAAGCAACAGCCCCAAGCTGTCCCAGCCTAAATTGCACTCAAGCCCAGCATAGCGCGTAGAGTGAGAGTAACGAAGGTGAGACCGCCCAGTAATAAGCCGACAACAGCAACTAAGGTGACTGGACGTTTTAACAAGGGCAATAATGGCTCAAATGTGTTCACCAGAAGCCCGACAAGGATAGTAATTAAGTAGCGAGGGTAGCGAAAAACGTTATCCCAAAATCCGTCAAACATGGAAATCTAAACTGCCTTGTTATGAACTGACGTTTGTTTTGATATGCTTTATCTACCTAATTGTAATCTATGCAGATGAAAATTACTCACTTAATATAGAATATGCTGCGTTAGCTATATTTTGTTATATTTACTAGCTTAAATTAGTGAACTTGTCAGTAAATGGTTATTCAAATGTTTCCAGAAACTTGCCCACGCCCATTTTTAAAATGGGCAGGAGGTAAAAGTAGGTTAATTCAACAATATATTCCTTATTTTCCTAAGTTTTATCAAACTTACTATGAACCTTTTTTAGGTGGTGGTGCTGTTTTTTTTCATTTACAACCAACTACGGCAATTTTAACAGATATTAATGCCGAACTAATTACTACTTATCTCTGTGTTAGAGATAAAGTTGAAGATTTAATTAGCTTATTGCAAGACCATAAATCTAGACATAGTAGAGATTATTATTATAATGTTCGAGCCAATCACATTACGAATGATTTAGAACAAGCTGCTCGTTTAATTTATCTGAATAAAACTTGTTATAACGGTTTATATCGAGTTAATTCTCAAGGTAAATTTAATGTTCCTTTAGGTAGTTATAAAAATCCTAGTATTTGTCAAGCAGATTTACTCAGGGCTGCATCTAAAGCACTTTCATCTTGTGAGATAAAACAAGCAGACTTTATAAATATGCTGAATTACGCTAAAAGCAGTGATGATTTTGTCTTTTGCGATCCACCTTATCATCCTATCAGCAATACTAGTTATTTTACAGGTTATAATGGCAATTCTTTTGGTGAACAAGACCAAATACGTTTGCGAGATGTTTGTGCAGAACTAGCAAAGCGTGGTGTTAAAGTTATGGTTTGTAATTCTGATTGCGAATTTATCAGAAAAATATACGAAGAAATCAATTTTCATATTTATGCGATCGCTGCCTCTCGCTCGATTAATTCTAATACTAAAAAGCGAGGCATAATTAGTGAATTATTAATTACTTCGTATTAAAAATTTTTATTAGCCCAGGCAATAAATCTATCCAAACTGTAAACTCCGAGTAAGTTCTGGTTTGATTGAACTTGTTGCCTGAGCCATTGAATTGCGCCTTCACGCATCCCTTCACCACCAATTACAATAATCGTTGGGGCTGGATAATATTCCTGAATGTTCATACTTAAATAAGGAAACTTTTCATCTACAGAACCGCCGCTTTCTTGCCATTTACATTCAAAAATTAATCCAGCGGGCATGATAGGTAAACCAACAACATAAAAATCTACTTTCAACAAAGTATTATAAATGCCTGTCCCAATATAAACTTGCTTGGCATAGCGTTTTGGTAATAAATTCGCAGTTAACAGATATTCTTTGGTGACATGATTTCCAACTTGAAAATAATTATGTCCGCTTAATATCGCATCTACATTACTTTCTAAAATTCTCCCTGCTTGATTTGCTCGTCTGCCTTGAGTCATAGTCATTCTCAAGTCCTCCGCCAACTTCCCATCTATTTTAGAATTTCATGGAAGCAGGGACATATAAACACTTACTTAATATGAATTTTCAAAGCTGAAGAAAGTGGGATATTTTTGGTACTTATGTACTAAAAAAGAGTGCAGATGAGAATAATTAACCGCCGATTAACGCAGATAATAGATCAATAAAAACTCTGCGAAACTTTGCGTTTACCTCAGCGATACTCTGCGTTGAAACTCAACCTGTTTGCACTTCGCTATTACCATTACGAATTGCCCAAGCAATTTCTAGTAATTGAGTCCAGCGTTTTTGTAATTGTTTAGGAGTACATTTTAAGGCTTTAGCGATCGCTTGATCACTATGTCTTGCTGCTTTCAATTGCAAAATTTGCTGCTGCTGCGGAGAAAGTACCTGAATAAAAGTTTCCCACTGTTGGGAAGACAAACCTAATTTTTGCTCTAAACCAGCACCTAGCCATTGATGAACTAATTGCCATTGGTGCTGCTTGGCGAACTTTTCGACATGGTATTTGAAGCGTTGTTGCAGATAATCGCGCTGACGGCTAGTTAAACCGAGAATTTGGTCAATTTCGGGCGCAGATAAGTCTTGCAACTTCAAGCTGAGGTAGTCAATACAGTCAGATTGTCCTTGAGATTCCAAATATTTGACTAATTCCGAGATGACGCGATCGCGTTCTGATTCTTCCGATAAATCAACATGACCTTGAGCAATCATTTTAGAACGGATTTGCTGTACCGCTGGATTGCGTTGGTAAGATTCTGCGTCTTCAGTCTTTGCCGAGTCTACAGCCATTTCAATATCTACAGCCGTTTCTTGCGGTTGACGACGGGCGAAACCTTGAGCGCGTAAGATAATTAATTGTTGATTATTGCCACCAGGTAAATTGATGCGGCGCTTGGCATATTGTTCTGTAAATGCCATATATTCTGCTAATTGCAGCTGAGTGCGTGGCTGGTAATCTTCAGCTAATTCATTTTCTCGCCGGAAAGCTTTAATCGCTTCAATATAAAAGGCTTGCAGAAAATCTTCGATCAGATTGTAACGAGCGTCAAATCCGTACTCTGAACCAGATGGCGTAACATGGCGGTAAACCATTGCACCCAAACTACTGTGTAACTCTACCCTCCCTCGCCGAGAACCAAGTTGGTAGTAATGCAGACACTTGTGCAAACGATGCCTTGCTAAAGTTAGTTGCCAAGATTGGATTTGCCCAGATGTTTGAATGCGGGAACTTTTATCACAAATCCGTTTGACTTCTTTAGCTATGCGTTGGGCTACAGCTTGTATACACCCAGAACTGGCTTTAGCTTGTGCTTGTATTTCCTGACACAGCAGTTGCATTAAAGTATCTGTAGCTGGGAATTCTTCAATAGCAACATTGCTAACAACAAAATTGGGTGTGGAGGTTGGTAGATTTACAAGGTTAGCTTTCATGAATTTTCCTAGGGTAGGGTATAGCACCGTAACTACAACGCAAAGATAGCATCTGAAAACGGTCTTGTCTGGAAAATTATTAAGTATTTATCCATACAAGCTTCATTGCCAGCACTGCTCATGTATATGACTGTAGGAAATTTAAAAAAGTTACAGTGAAAATAGTGTGTCGCTTTTTTTATGCGTAACTAGATAGAGGACAGCACACTTCTATTTATCAAGCCCGCAACTGTTTCAAATCCTTGCTGTATACACGTTTACTCCTATCCTGGCTACCCACTCCCAGCCATTGTCAGTATGACAATCCCAAAACTGGAGTATTTTTATTACACGTTTGCGAAACCGATGTTTCCACTTGTGAAGGATACTTTTTACACCCACGCTGTTACTGCTTCCCAACCTAATCCCTTTCTCGTAATTATTGGTTCATCTCCCGTCAAGTCCAAGATTGTCGATACGTCATAGGTTGGCTCTTGACCAGTGTCTACAATCACATCTACTAAGTTATCCAGATAATCAAATAGCTCTACCCGTGATAGCCGAGGTTCAACATCTGAGGCAAATTTACCATCATCCGCCTCATTGGTTGGCAAATGTGCAGAAGTTGAAATAATCGGGTTTTCCAAAGCTTCTAACAAAGCTAAGCATACCGTGTGATTCGGTACGCGGATACCTGTAGTTTTCCGCTTGGGATTCTGCACCAGTCGCGGTACTAATTTGGTAGCAGGTAGCAAAAACGTGTAAGGGCCTGGAATCAGCCGCTTCATCAATCGATAAGCAGTATCGCTGACAAACGCATAAGTCGCCACATTTGACAATGAAGGACACAAAAATGTTAATGGTTTATCATTCGCTAACTGCTTGATTTGCCTCACTCTTTCCACCGCCGACTTGGCATTTAAATCACAACCGATCGCATAAACTGTATCGGTAGGGTAAAGCATGACCGCTCCACTAGAGAGCGCTGACTTTATTTCCTCTATTCGGCGGCTTTGGGGATTGTCCGGATGCACTGTGAAAATTTTGGCCATAGAACACGGTAATTTAGAGCAAGGGTGGAGGGGGTAGAACAATAGCAAGGATACAAGGGTGCAGGGGAGAATAACTAAGGACAAATGACTATTGACCATTGACCATTGACTATTGACTAACCCATATGAGTAAAATAGCTTATCTTCAATGCCCGACGGGAATTTCTGGTGATATGTGCCTGGGAGCCTTGGTAAGTCTGGGTGTGCCTGTAGAGTATTTGAGTACAAAATTAAATGACTTAGGAATTGGGCAGGAGTATCGTTTGCGGGCAGAACTTGTGCAGAAAAATGGTCAACAGGCGACTAAGGTACATGTGGATTTAGTAGAGAATCATCACCATGACCACGAACACAATCACCATCATGGCCGTCATCTGCCAGAAATCGAGCAAATGATTCTTCAGGCAAAGTTACCATCACGAGCGGAAGCTTGGAGTTTAGCAGTATTCCAACAATTAGCAGTAGCAGAAGGTGCGGTGCATGGGATTGCACCAGAAAAAGTACATTTCCATGAAGTGGGTGCCGTGGATGCGATTGTGGATATTGTCGGCACTTGTTTGGGTTTAGATTGGTTAGGAATAGACAGCGATCGCTCAGGATTCCCCTTACTTTACTGCTCGGCATTTCCCACAGGTGGCGGTACGGTGCGAGCCGCCCACGGTCAAATGGCAGTACCAGTGCCAGCAGTATTGAAGTTATGGGAAATGAGGAATTGTCCGGTTTATAGTAACGGCATTGAAAAGGAACTGGTAACACCAACAGGAGCTGCGATCGCCACTACATTAGTCAGAGAATTTGGTAATCCGCCATCGATGACGATTAAACAAGTGGGATTGGGAGCGGGAACTATTAATCTGCCTATTCCCAATATACTACGCCTCTGGCTGGGTGAAAGCACCAGCCTACAGGCAGATGTGGCAAATACTCAAGCAACCAGCCCGATTTTAGAAACAATCTCAGTACTCGAAACGCAAATTGACGACTTGAATCCCCAGGCCTTTGGCTATGTGTTTGAAGCGTTATTTGCCGCTGGTGCTGTGGATGTCTTTACCCAGCCAATAGGTATGAAAAAGTCCCGTCCGGGTATTTTATTAACAGTCATCTGCCATCCAGATAATTTACCCGATTGTGAGGCAGTTTTATTTCGTGAAACCACTACCTTGGGAATTCGTCGCACTACCCAGCAACGCTCTATCTTACAACGAGAAATTCAACAAGTAGAAACAGAATATGGCAAAGTGCGTGTTAAAGTTGCCTGGCAAGGAGAATCACCAGATAAATGTATTACTAATGTGCAGCCAGAATATGAAGATTGTGCCGAATTAGCTCGTCAACACAATCTACCTTGGCGAGAAATTCATAGGCTTGCTCTTCAAAGTTGGTATTCATAAAAAAATAGGAGTTAGAAATTAAGATAATTCTGACTCCTATATTCTGTGTTCCCTACTTTAAATTGACTAGAACTTAGTCAATATTTTGTAATGTCCGGTTTACAGCATCACCTGCATCTTCACCTGCGCGTTGAGCATTTCTTGTCAAGTTTTGAGCAGCATTCCCGGTGTTTTCTTTGATATTTTCTAAACCGCGTTTAGTTCCTTTAGCTACACCTTCAGCTGTTCCTTGAGCAGAACTGCCAATATCTTCACCTAGATTTTTTACTCTTTCACCGAAGGGTGTACCTTGGCGATAATTACGAGTATATTGCTCTGGACTATCAATGCCTTTTTCGTTAATGTTTCTTTCGGCATTTCTACTCAAATCTTCGGCTCTGTTTCTTGCAGATTTTTCAAATGTTTTGGCTCTCGGATCTACATCACTATAGTTGTTCATTCCGCCTTCAGGGCGATTCAGGTTGTAAGCTTTGGTGGGGTCGTAACGCTCAGTATTAGGTGATTGAGCGCTGGGTTGAGGTGGTTGACCTGCAATAGTAGGTCTGTTACAAGCTTGTGTCAGAATGAGAAACAACCCTGCTAAGAAAACACTTAATACCTTTAGAGGGCGAATGTTTTTTACCCAATCAATCACTCTTTTCATAGTTTTACTCCTTGAGTTTGTGTAAGTAAGTTCAAAATTGATGGAGATAAGATTTCTGTTAGTCTCTTACGTGAGAAAAATCAAAAATTTTATCTACCTACTGCCGGATTTTTTTGTAACTCAGGTCTAGCACTTGCTTCGTCTGCTTTATCTTTGACAAAGCTAGAAGCATCTTCAAATTGTTCCTTGACAGTCTCAAGCCGCTCCTGAACTCTCGTTCCTAATCTCGGTTCATTTTGAATTAAATTTCCAGGTTCAGGCTGTTGGAAGTTTTTCTTTGTAATTAATGGCAATTCTTTTTCTTTTTCTAATCTACCCTGTGGTGTTTCCGCACCTGGGTACAGTATTTCTGATTCTGAATTTGTAGCTATTAATAAGCTAGAAGGTAGATAAGCGTTGTCACTTAAATTTCTAGTATATTTATCGCCACCGTTTTTATAAGGATTGTTTGCACCTCCAGCTTGTACTGCGGGATTTTGGGGATTTGCACCTGTAACATCTCCACTACTACAAGCAGTACTAACTATCAACAATAAACCAGCCAAAAATACAGTTAAAACTTGGCGTAGTCTTAATCTTTTCAATAACGCCTTCAAATTTTTCATTAGTGCCTCCTTGCAACTATGAACAAGTTTTTTGCTTATAATATATTTGGTTAAGCAAGTTAAATTCTTGTTTTAGTTGACTGTTATTTGACCAACAATTTCCAATGTTAATTACTAGAAATTTATTTTGTATCTGGCTTAAGTCGCATTATATTGGTGAAATATGTAATAAATTCATCTGACTATGGAGAGATAAGCCTAAAATTTTTCAGCCTGTTATTTATTAATAAATATGCTGTATTAACTTATAATTTAAATTTCATTAACTACACCCTAACTCATACTTTAGGAAGATATAAAATGTATCAAAAAAATATACTATAAACTACATTTTTTCCGAATGTCTCTACATCATCCCATCCAAGCTCAGCAAACTCAAAAACACTGACAAATTCTCCACCCCAGTTTTCATAAAAATGATAGACAGCAATCCGCTCGATGTGGAGTAACTTGCAAGTTTCTTTAGTCCCTGTACGAAAAATTGTTTCTAACTCTAAATAAGCTTGGATTTTACTAATAACTTTATAAAGTACTTCTCTTGCTTTTCCAATTACTAAATTTGAACGTTTTTCTCATTCGATAAATTTCTAAACTGTTCAATTAGTGGTGTATTGATATCTCCAAAACGGCGTTTCATCTGATGGATAATAAGTTTTAATGCTTCCTTATAAATAATATCTTGATAAATTACAGAATATTTAATGAAGTCCTACCGTAATAATTAATGAATCAAATCTTTTTCAAACTGCAAACCTGCCAAAATTGCTAGACAACCTAGAATATATTAAGCATTATCTATTTTTTTGCTAATATCACATAATCATCTAGTTTATAATTTGATTCATAATTTTGTCCAAAATACTTTTTCAGTAACGGAGTCATGTATATTTGCTTGGGTAGCTTGTCTTTAGCAAATTTAGCAAATTCGGAAGCAGCCAGAGGTTTTCTTAAACTTGTTGCAGTTAAATATTTATACCATACTAAATGTAAACCCAATTCTTCTATAAATTTAGAAACTATATTTTTCTCTTTTTCCTTATCTTCAGCTTGAACAGTATCGTAAGCTTTGAATAACTTTTTATCTTGGATAATTAAAAGTACGTAACTTTGATTATTTAGACTATTAGCAAAGATTTCTTTATATATATTATTAGCTTGAATTCTTTTGGAATTATCTGTAAAAAAACAATGAGAAATTACTATAAAATCAAAAAATTTCTTAGGTATATTACTCGATTTAGCATCCCAGGAAAAGATGTCAGTAGTAACAAAACGAAAGTAATTATTTACAGGGGTTATCTGTGATTCTATGTATTTACGCCAAAACTGGAGTCCTCGGTACTGAAAAGCATCTTGTTTTTCTAAAGAATAGTAAGATACATGCATTTGAGGAATATCCAAAAAGCCGCTACAACTTTGGAGAAATAAAGCTAATCCATAAGCCGTGGTTCCTGGCCCTGCTGCAATATCAAGAATATTAAATTTAGTTGGAAGTAACCCATCTTGGTAAATAAGTAACCAAGCTAAATAGAGACAATATACATTTTCTAAAAAATATTTCATAAAGTAGACATGAGGAGTCAGACTAAAACGGTAGTCTGGATCTTGCCCAACTTTTAAGTTATTAATGTCCTCAAAAGCGTCTTCTAATTTAATTACTAATTGTTTTTCTGGAATTTTACGTAATTCTTCTTTGATATATTCCACTAGTTTAGCTTCAAAATCTCCAAATAGATACTCATCAATTCCTGTAGCTTGTAGTTTATATTCATCATGTTGCACTAATTTAAAAGTTTCATACAAGTACTTAATAAATTCTGAGTTTGGCTTTAATAGTAGATTAGATGTTGATGCTTCTACTGATATTATTCGATTCCGTAAATTTGTAATTTCCCGTTTAGATTCCTCTAAAGCTCGTTCAAGTTGAAGTTTATCTCTAAATATTTTTTCTAACCACGAAAATTTTGCACCTGATTTTTGAATGTTCTGTAAAAGTTGTAAAGCTCTTCGGTTATCACCACGCTGCAATGCAGATTTAAACTGCTGACTTCTCCACCAATTAATAATAAAATTACTCATAACCAAAACCGTCTTTTCCTTCTTTGATTTCTACACCCGGAAGTTGAGATAATAATTTTTCTTTAAATCTCTGATAACTCAATTGTTCAGAATTGTACCACCAAGAATATTTTTGTTTAATTTCTTCAGCCTCTTGACGGGTTCCTGCAACAAGAGAACGATGATTATTAGGATGAAAATCTTGAATTACAATTCTATCTACAATAGCTAATTTCTGTATAAAAGCATCTTCATCAGTTGCTAGTGTTGGCAGTAAGGGTGTAATTGTAATAGAAAATTTAGGAATAAAACCTTTAAAACTATCAATGCCTTGTTTTATTTTTGCGATAGCGTTTAGTCTCGCTTTAATACTAGGAGAACGTGGTTCAAAATCTCTTCTCACTGCTTCGCTGCCTGTGGGAATGCTCATATTAATTCGCAAGCGTTGAAACCTTTGTAAATAATCAATATCTCTAGTAATAATTGGACTGCGAGTTTGAATTACTAAAGTTGGACGATATTCCAACATTATTTCTAATAAACCACGAGTTAACTGATGTTTAGATTCTAGTGGTTGGTAAGGATCTGTAACACTACTCATGTAAATTATAGGTGGTTGATGTGGATGTTTTTCATACCATTTTTCTAATTCTTTTTCTAAAATTTTTGCAGCATTTTCTTTAAAGATTACCCATTTACCCCAATCTTGGCGCATTTTAGTATTAGGGCTAAAAGCCGCAGCATAGCAATAGCTGCAACCATACTGACAACCCCGATAAGGATTAAGAGTAAAATCATAAGCAGCAATAAAACCAGTTGCTTTTGTTAAAATAGACTTGGCATTCTGCGAGTAAACATTAGTATCTCCAAATTTTTCACGCACAAATTTTTTAGGAGTTTCCTCGCAATAACCTTCATACAGAGATTTCGGCATATTTCAAAATGCCTTTCAATATATTTGAATACCAGCATAACTCATAAAAATATTATATTTACGTGTATGTGCTAGAAAAAAACAGCCGCCACTCATACCCGTATCAGCATCCTAGAGATTCAGGCTTTTCAATATTATATTTAAATGAATAATTAACCTAAAAATTTAACCAATTTTCTAGCTGTAATTTTTTAACTCTAGTCAAATCAGAATCGTGAGAAACTAAAATCAAATTATGAACTATAGCGGTAGCAGCTATCAAAATATCTGCATCCTGAATAATTGTACCTCTGCCTTTTAAATCAGCATGAATTTCTGCTGCTTTTTGGAAAATTCTAATATCATTTAAAAATAAAATTGGGTAATCTTGGCAAAATTGTTGAAATAAAGCTAGGTTTTTAATGGCATTACTACTTAACAATCCTCTTTGAATTTCATAGTATGTTATGCCACTAAGACTAAGAAATTCACCTTGTCGCCTTATTTCTGTAATTTTCAATCCTATTTGAATGTTTTGTTTTAATAATGCTGAAACAATATTAGTATCTAATAAATAACCCATCTATTCTCGTTTTATAGCTTCATCAAAAAGTTGCATTTGCTCTGGTGTAAAATCATTGATCATTCCTGAAACTAAATGTAAAGATAAAATACTTTTAATTCGTTTTGTTAATTCCACTTCAGAAATATTATTAATATCAGGAACAGAGCTTGGGTCAAAAGTACGATTAATTACTTCAATCATTTCCTTTTTATCTAAGTTTTCTTGATAAATAGGATTATTATCAATTAAAGTTGTCACAATTCCAGGGAATTTTTGAAAGTTAGATTGATAATTAGTCAAAGTCATCTTTAAAGTTCCTCAAAATAAGGCAATTTAAATCCTATGTTAGCAGCTATAATTTCTTTGAAAATATAGAAATTGACAAAAAAACAGCCGCCTCCACAAAGGAAGCAGCTGTTTTTGATTTAAGTGACTACAGAGTATTAGTAATCGAAGTCACCACCGCCCATACCAGCGCCAGCAGCAGGTGCAGCATCCTTGGGTTCTGGTTTGTCAACAACGATGCACTCGGTTGTTAACACCATACCCGCGATGGAAGCAGCGTTTTGCAGTGCAGAACGGGTTACTTTAGCGGGGTCAACGATACCAGCAGCTAACATATCTACGAATTCGTTGCTGGCTGCGTTGAAACCAATGTTAAATTCTTTCTCTTTAACACGTTCAGCAATTACAGCACCGTTTTGACCTGCGTTTTCAGCAATTCTCTTGAGAGGTGCGGGTAATGCACGAGCAACGATTAAAGCACCGGTCAATTCTTCACCAGTGAGGTTGCCATTTGCCCACTCTTCGAGTTGAGGAGCGAGGTGAGCGAGAGTTGTACCACCACCAGGAACGATACCTTCTTCTACCGCAGCTTTAGTAGCGTTGATAGCGTCTTCGAGGCGGAGTTTCTTGTCTTTCATTTCGGTTTCGGTGGCTGCACCAACTTTGACTACAGCTACACCGCCAGCCAATTTAGCCAGACGCTCTTGTAATTTTTCTTTGTCGTAGGAAGATTCGGTTTCTTCCATTTGACGGCGAATTTGTTCGATGCGAGCTTTAACGCCAGCTTCGTTACCTTCAGCAACAATTGTGGTGTTGTCTTTGGTGATGGTGATGCGGCGTGCTTTACCTAAACCATCAAGCTTGGTGTTTTCTAGCTTCAGACCAGCATCTTCGGTGATAACTTGACCGCCGGTGAGGATAGCGATGTCTTCTAGCATAGCTTTGCGGCGATCGCCAAATCCAGGTGCTTTCACAGCAGCTACATTCAGCACACCACGCAAGCGGTTAACCACCAAGGTTGCTAAAGCTTCTTTTTCAATATCTTCAGCAATAATTACCAAGGGTTTGCCTTGACGTGCAACTTGCTCCAGCACGGGTACTAAATCTTGTACCAAAGCGATTTTCTTATCGGTTAGCAGGATGTAAGGATCATCAAATACTGCTTCCATCCGCTCAGGATCGGTTGCGAAGTAAGGAGAGATGTAGCCTTTGTCAAAGCGCATCCCTTCGGTGATTTCCAATTCGGTGGTCATGGATTTTCCTTCTTCCAAGGAAATTACACCTTCTTTACCCACCTTATCCATTGCTTGGGCAATCATCTGACCGACTTCATCGTCGTTACCAGCAGAGATAGAACCAACTTGAGCAATAGCTTTGGAATCTTCTACAGGACGAGCGTGTTCAGCAATTTTCTCAACCAAGAAGTTGGTAGCTTTATCAATACCACGCTTCAACAGAATGGCATTAGCACCAGCTGCAACGTTACGCAAGCCTTCTTTAACGATCGCATGAGCCAATACGGTAGCGGTTGTGGTACCATCACCCGCAGCGTCGTTGGTTTTAGAAGCAGCTTGACGAATCAAAGAAACGCCAGTGTTTTCAATATGATCTTCTAATTCGATTTCTTTAGCGATGGTCACACCGTCGTTCACAATTTGAGGTGCGCCAAATTTCTTCTCTAGAACTACGTTACGACCTTTGGGGCCGAGGGTAACAGCTACAGCCTCAGCTAAGATGTCAATGCCTCGCTCTAGGGCGCGACGTGCGTTTTCGTTGTAAATAATGCGCTTTGCCATAGTTGTTAATTTTCCTGATGTCAGTTGTTCTGTGTCAGTTGTTCTGTGTCATTCGTCATTTGTCATTTGTCTAGCGACTATTGACTGTTGACCATTGACTTTTGACTATTGACTAGGAAACGATTGCTAGAATGTCTTTTTCAGACAACAGCACATATTCTTCGGTGCCGAGTTTAACGTCTGTGCCAGCGTACTTGGAGTACAATACTTTGTCTCCAACTTTGACTTCCAACTCTTGACGAGTACCGTCATCGTTACGCTTGCCAGCACCAAGAGCAACTACTTCCCCTACTTGGGGCTTTTCTTTGGCGGTGTCGGGCAAGTATAGACCACCAGCGGTCTTTTCTTCAGATGCGCTTACTTTTACAAAAACGCGATCGCCTAAAGGTTTAACTGTAGATACGCTTAAAGATACAGCTGCCATACAAATTTCTCCAGAGTTAGCACTCTCAACTCCTGAGTGCTAATTTACCGAAGGACAGCCTGCAATGGCAACATTTTTATATGTACGGGTTTCCGAACTAGTGGGAGGAGGCAGGGGGCAGGAGGTAGTAGGCAGCAGACTAAAAGACCCTTCAGACTTCATCCTTCACACTTCATACTTCAGTAATCGGAAGTTCACTTAAGTATTAGTACCTAATTAAGTTTAATTTTCTGATTTTTCTCCGTAAGTTACGAATATTGTTATATGGTCAACTTTATTTGCAAAGCTTGGAAATTGTTATAGAACAGTAAACAGGGAGCTGAATCATGAGTAACAATACCAAGATTCAAAAAACCACCTCATCGACAAAACCATTAATATGTAGACAACAAGAAAACCTTAAGTAATTGTGTAAAAACTTTATTGATTGCAAAAAATCAGCAACATATTTTTATGTATGCTGACCACACGGTTGCTAACTGCGGTTGACAGCGAGTTAGTGGAGAATCCTAGGAAAGCGTAAATCAGCTGCTTCAAGAATTAAAACTTGATTAACAGCTATGAAAGTTGCTTCCTCTGCATCTTGACAATTCAAGACAATTGCTTGCCAGTTTGTTGTTCTAGACAGATAATAGTTTTCTGCTCGGATGGTGGTGTCAGGTATCGCCAAGCAAATTTGCAAGTCCCAAAGCGGATCATCCAAACATACTTGATCGGCATACAGCTGGTGGAAGAATTTGCATTTTTAACCCATCTTTGCCGGAAATTCCCCTACTTGCTTGTTAACATCTGATAAGGCTTCACATCCGCAGGATATAGTAAAGCAGTAAGCCAATGAAAGTGCGAGTTGTTATAAAGCTAGGGTCATCTGAAGCCAATACTTACTTGTGAATGGAAGATGATTATTATTTAATCAGTGTTTTTTCACTCGCAACTTTCAAAGCGATATATAATAGCGCATTATAATTACTACTGCTCTACGTATCCTTACCGGACTTTTGCCGATGAGCTAGTGGTCTTAAATAAGGTGATAACCGCTTTTGAGACTTCGAGGAAGCAAAGGCAAGTTAAGTGGGAAAAAAGACAACATCTCGATAAATCCACCATATTAAGGATAACCATTCAAGACCTTGATGGACCGAAGCGCGACAAGTGCCACTGCTATGAAAGAGCCCAGCATGAAAGATCACAAACGCCTTCTACTAATTGATGACGACCCTAACCTCATCTTGCTGGTGAAGGATTACTTGGAATTTAGAGGATATGAAGTCGTCACTGCTGAAAATGGACGCGAAGCTCTGGAAATTCTAGAGCATGACGTTCCAGATATGATCATCTGTGACGTGATGATGCCGGAAATGGACGGTTACACTTTTGTAGAACAAGTCCGGCAAAACGAACGCACCAGTTGGATTCCCGTTCTTTTCCTGTCAGCTAAAGGACAAAGTGCAGACCGAGTGAAAGGTTTAAATAAAGGTGCTGATGTTTATATGGTCAAGCCCTTTGAACCAGAAGAACTCGTTGCACAAGTAGAATCTTCGCTGAAACAAACCATCCGTTGGAAGGAACACCAAGCCAAAGGCGGAGAAAACGGTTCCCGCATTCAAGTTCCCTTCGATGTACAGTTAACTCCTACTGAACTGAAAGTAGTACAGTTCGTGGCTAGGGGTTTAGCTAACCGCGAAATTGCTGAAGAATTAAACGTTAGTCAGCGTACCGTTGAAAGCCATGTGTCCAATATGTTGGGCAAAACCAATCTCCATAACCGCACTGAATTAGCGCGGTGGGCGATTGAAAATCAAATGGCTTAAAAAGCTTTCAGCATTCAGCCGTCAGCTTTTTACTGTTAACTGACCGCTGATAGCTGAAAGTTTGTTTACCAGCTTGCGAGAAAAATGTCTCCTGAGGCTAGATTTATGTGGATAAAATGCTTCCTGTTGGCAAAGTTGCTGTTAGCCAGTTAGAGAAGAAAGCAGCTAAATCCTGATAAAGTGCGCCAACCTCAGCAGCACACCCCATTGAACAATCCAGTCATCCCAAGATAAGTGACTTCAGCAATTATTACTGCCTAATAGTTATTGAATGCACGGGACAAATGGCATGATTGCATCTACCCTCCTTGGGGTATCTCATGATTTTTATCCTGTGCTGTGGACGATAGTTCTGTGTGACGCGCATGAGTGCTAAGACATAACAAGAGCGCGAAAATGGTGAATCCTGCAACAAATCCACTGCATCACTCTACCCAAAGATTAAAAGCGATCGCACTGATGATGTTAGGGCGATCGCTTTTAGTTTGAATAAACATGATTCTCGCACGGAAGCGCACGTTTCATCAAGTTTTTCACCACTTGACATTTGTGAACTTACTGCATCATTTTGGGAAAACTAAATCCAGAATTTGTCAAGATGGTGGTGATAAAATCATGGCTTCAGTAAGTATTCCTGGATATAAAGTCAGCGAAGAACTCTACAAAGGTTCTAGAACAAAAGTTTATCGAGGATATCGAGAAACCGATCAAAAACCTGTAGTGATTAAGCTGCTGAAAAATGCTTATCCTAGTTTCCATGAACTCTTGTCGTTTCGCAATCAATATACTATTGCCAAAAATCTCAACTCATCTTTGATTGTTCAAACCTATAGCCTCGAACCCTTCCAAAATGGCTATATGTTAGTCATGGAAGACTTTGGTGGAATTTCTCTTAAGGAATGGGGAGTAGGGAGAACATTACAGGAGTTTTTAGAAATAGCGATCGCCCTGTGCAATACATTAGATATACTATACCGCGAACGCATTATTCATAAAGATATTAAACCCGCCAATATATTAATTAATCCCGAAACCAAGCAAGTTAAATTAATCGACTTTAGTATTGCCTCTTTATTACCACGAGAAACACAAACTCTAGTTAACCCTAATGTATTAGAAGGGACACTAGCTTACATTTCTCCCGAACAAACAGGGAGAATGAATCGCGGGATTGATTATCGCACAGACTTCTATTCTTTGGGTGTCACTTTTTATGAATTACTTACAAGAGAATTACCTTTTGCATCAAATGACCCAATGGAATTGGTGCATTGTCACCTTGCTCAAACAGCACCATTAGTACATGAAATCAATTCCGAAATTCCTGCGGTCATTTCCAGAATTATTAGTAAATTAATCGCCAAAAATGCTGAAGATAGATATCAAAGCGCATTGGGATTGAAATACGATTTAGAAAATTGTTTGGCGCAACTGCAAAAAACGGGTCAGATTGAAAGTTTTGAAATAGCAACAAGGGATGTGTGCGATCGCTTCCTCATTCCTGATAAAATTTATGGACGAGAAACTGAAGTTAAAACCCTCCTTGAAGCATTTGATAGAGTCAGTCAGGGCGCAACAGAAATGATGCTCGTTGCTGGGTTTTCAGGAATTGGTAAAACAGCCGTTGTCAACGAAGTGCATAAACCGATTGTCAGACAACGTGGCTATTTTATCAAAGGCAAATATGACCAATTTCAACGCAATATTCCCTTCTCTGCTTTTGTGCAAGCATTCCGGGATTTAATGGAGCAATTGTTAACAGAAAGTGATGTCCAAATTCAGCAATGGAAAACTAAAATATTAGAGGCTGTTGGCGAAAATGGACAGGTAATTATTGAAGTCATTCCCGAACTGTCAAGAATTATTGGCGAACAACCACCAGTAATAGAGTTATCAGGAACGGCGGCAGAAAATCGCTTTAATTTATTATTCCAAAATTTTACCCAAGTCTTTACCAGTGCATCACATCCCTTAGTAATATTTTTAGATGACTTGCAATGGGCAGATTCGGCATCGCTCAAGTTAATGCAGCTATTAATGGCTAATACAAATAATCTTTTCATCATTGGTGCGTACCGCGATAACGAAGTCACTTCAGCACATCCATTAATATTGACATTAAATGAAATTGCGAAATCACAAGCAAAGATTAATACGATTACTTTAGCACCGTTGAGTCAAGGGCAAGTCAATAAGTTAGTAGCTGACACACTCAAATGTTCAGAAGATTTAGCATGGCATCTTTCTGTATTGATTTATCAAAAAACTCAAGGAAATCCGTTTTTTGCCACACAGTTTCTCAAAGCATTGCATCAAGATGGATTAATTCAATTTGACTTTGAGTTAGGCTGTTGGCGATGCAATTTATCAGAAGTGACGGCTCAAGCAGTTACAGATGACGTTGTAACTTTCATGAGTTGGCAACTGCAAAAATTACCGCGATCAACTCAAGATATCTTGCAGTTAGCGGCTTGTATTGGTAATCAGTTTGATTTAGAAACTTTGGCGATTGTTTCGCAGCACTCGGAAATTGAGACAGCTGCGGCTTTGTGGAAAGCTTTGCAAGAAGGGTTGATTTTACCAATTGGTGATGTTTATAAGTTTTATGTCGGGCAAGAAAATCAAGCAGATACATCAGAAAATCAACTGATTGTTACATACAAATTCTTACATGACCGAGTACAGCAAGCAGCTTATTCCCTGATTCCTGATGACCAAAAACAGACGACTCATTACCAAATCGGACAACTGCTGCAACAGATTTCCGCACAAGCAAGAGAAGACCGGATTTTTGAAATCGTCAATCAATTAAATTACGGCACGGCTTTAATTAGCGAACAAACTCAACGAAATGAACTAGCACAACTGAATCTGATTGCATCTCGCAAAGCCAAAAATTCTACCGCCTATCAAGCAGCGAGTGAATATGTCACAGTGGGATTGTCTTTGTTGGGAGGAAATACTTGGCAGCAGCAGTATGAAATGACCCTTACCTTGTATGAATTAGCGGCAGAAGTAGCACTGCTAAATGGTAATTTTGAGGCGATGGAACAGTTCATTGATACTGTTATTCAACAGGCACATTCTTTATTAGAAAAGGTTAATGTTTACTGCATTAGAATTCAATCGCATATTTTCCAAAGTAAATTGACTTCAGCGATCGCGATCGCCCAACCAGTTTTACAACAGCTTGGTGTTACCTTTCCCCAAACACCCACACCATCAGATCTGCAACAAGAAATCCAAGAGATTGAGGAACTGATTGGAGATAGGCAAATTGCCGATTTGGTTAACTTGCCACAGATGCGAGATGCCGAAAAACTCGCTATTCTGAAGATTTGCAATATCATCAGCCCAGCAGCTTACCTTACTGGTTCACCGTTGTACCCATTGCTGAATACTTTGTCCGTTAAACTCTCGATTCAGTACGGCAACACATCGAATTCTACTTTCGGCTATGTGAACTATGGCAATATTCTCTGCAATTTCTTCCAAATCGTAGATACAGGAACACAGTTTGGTTCTCTGGCACTCCAGATTATCTCAAAACTCGATGCCAAAGCCACTAAAACAGAGGTTTTGATGATTTTGGGGATATTTATTGTACATCGCAAATCTCACATTCAAGAAACACTACCCCTTTTGCAAGAAGGTTACACCAGTGCCTTAGAATTTGGAAACCTGGTACTTGCTGGATATAATGGACACACTTTTTGTCTCAATTCTTTTTGGTGTAATCAACCCCTGGCTACCTTAGAGCAGGATATTTCCGCCTACTGCCATAGTTTGATGCAAATAAATCAATTGACAACCGCAAATTATTGTCGGATTTATTGGCAACCAGTTTTAAATCTGCTGGGTTTTGCAGAACACACCACATTTTTGTCTGGAAAAGCCCTTGAAGAAACAGAATTTCGACCGCAGCTACAATCTGCCAATGATGGATATGGATTGTATATTTTCCATTTGTATAAATTAATGCTTTGTTTCTTGTTTGGAGAAATTGAGCCAGCGAAAAATCATGCTATTGAAGTCAGGCACCATTTTATGGCTGGTGCGGGATTAGTCAGCGAACCAGTATTTTATCTTTATGATTCGCTCCTGACTTTGGCTCAATTAAATCCAGAATTAGAGGAAACATCAGCAGCATTGCAGAGTGTAACAGAAAACCAAACCCAGTTACAGCAATGGGCGCATCATGCACCCATGAATTACCAGCATAAGCTGGATTTGGTAGAGGCAGAAAAATATCGGGTATTAGGCAAGAATTATGAAGCAGGGGATTATTACGATCGCGCTATTTCTCTTGCTAAAGCCAACAGCTACATCCAAGAAGAAGCCTTAGCTAACGAACTAGCAGCTAAATTCTACCTCGAATGGGGTAAAGCCAAAGTTGCCGCAGGCTATATGCAAGAAGCTTACTATTGTTACGCCAAATGGGGTGCAAAAGCCAAAGTTGCCGATTTAGAAAAACGCTATCCCCAACTACTTGCCCCCATATTACAGCAAACTCGTTCGACCCTCTCAATTAACGAAACCATCATCCCCTTGGGGACTGTCGCCTCCACTAGTGGAGCCACTTCTAGCAGTAGTGTCTCAAATACCCTAGATTTAAAAGCGATTCTCAAAGCTTCCCACACGATCTCCAGTGAAATCGAACTGGAAAAATTGCTTGCATCGTTACTGAGAATCGTCATCGAAAATGCGGGGGCTGATAAAGGTGTATTAATGCTGTTACGAGACTCGCGCCTGTTAATTAAAGGATCGATGTCCCAGGGAACACAGCCAGTTGTGTTACAGAGAATTCCTGTTGAAGATAGTCAAGATATTCCCCACAAACTAATTTACAAAGTCAAGCACAGCAATCAAACTGTTGTGCTGATGGATGCGACAGCAGATCCGATTTTAGCCAATGACCCGTATATTGTGCGTCAACAGCCTAAAAGTATCTTGTGTAGTCCGATTTTGCATCAAGGCAAGTTGATGGGGATTTTATACCTGGAAAATAGTTTAGTCACAGGAGCGTTTACAAGCGATCGCGTTGAAATACTGAATTTACTTTGCGCTCAAGCTGCAATTTCCCTAGAAAATGCCCGACTTTATGAAAATTCCCAGAACTATGCTCAACAATTGACACAATCTCTCACGCAATTGCAAGCTAATGAAATCCGCTTTCAAAATTTGGCAAATAATATTCCGGGCATGGTATACCAATTCCGTCTGGCGACGAATGGTTCCACTTCTACACCCTACGTTAGTTCTGGCTGTTGGGACTTGTATGAGTTAGATCCAGAGTTGGTGATGCTGGGGATACATAATCCTTATACAATGCACCATCCTGACGATCACGCAGCTATTGAACAAGCAATGACCTACTCTGCCCAAACTCTGACACCTTTTGAACAAGAATGGCGGATTATCCTACCTTCAGGAACAGTGAAATGGATTCAATCTGCGGCTCGTCCAGAGCTACAAGCCGATGGTGCAATTGTCTGGGATGGGGTGGTGATTGACATTAGCGATCGCAAACAGGCTGAGAAATCTTTCAGACTGACTCAGTTTGCCATTGATCGTTCCAGCGTGCCGATCTGGTGGGTTAAACCGAGTGGACAGATTTCTTATGTTAATGATGCCGCCTGTCACGATCTTGGCTATTCTCGAACTGAGATTTTGCAAAGATGCGTGTGGGACTTCAATCCAGAGCTTTCGTTGGAAGCCTGGAAAAAGCATTGGCAGGAGCTTAAACAGAAGGGTTCATTTATCTTTGAGGCTTACAATTGCAACAAATCAGGGCATAGCTATCCGGTGGAAGTAACGGTTAACTACCTTGAACTAGAAGGCGAAGAGTACAATTGTGCATTTGTAAAAAATATTACTGAACGCAAACAAGCAGAACTTGCCTTGCAACAAGCGCAATTACAAATAATTCAAAGTGAGAAAATGTCTGCTTTGGGTAACTTAGTTGCGGGTGTAGCTCATGAAATGAATAATCCTTTAGGTTTTATTGCTGCCAGTATCAAACAAGCTCAACCCATCTTTGCTGATATTTTTGAACACTTAAAACTCTATCAAGAAACTTTTCCAAACAAGAGTGAAGAAATCGAAGACCATGCTCAAGAAATTGATTTGGAATATAGCTTAGAAGACTTGCCCAAAATGCTTGATTCCATGACTATGGCGTGCAACAGGCTGAAAAATATCAGCACCAGTTTACGTACTTTCTCTCGTGCCGATCGCGATTACAAAGTGCCGTTTAATATTCACGAAGGTATTGATAGCACCATTCTCATTCTCAAACATCGCCTCAAAGCTAACGAACAACGTCCGGCAATTGAAGTTGTCACCAACTACGGTAATTTACCGCAAATTGAATGTTTTCCTGGGCAACTAAATCAAGTGTTTATGAATATTCTTGCTAATGCTATTGATGCTTTAGATGAGTCAAATATTGGACGAAGTATGGCAGATATTCAAGCCAATCCCAACCGCATTACTATTACCACTGACCTCGCAGATAATTTTGTGAAGATAAAGATTGCTGATAATGCTAAGGGAATGAGCGAAGAAATTAAACAGAAGATATTTGACAATTTATTTACGACGAAAGCTGTCGGAAAAGGAACGGGATTAGGATTGGCGATCGCTCGACAAATCGTTGAAGAAACTCACGGTGGAAAATTATTTTGTCACTCTGTTCTAAGTCAAGGTACAGAATTTTTAATTGAAATACCTATATAAAAAATATACGCCTCCAATGGAGGCGTATATTTATTTGAAAATTCAGCTTAAGCAGCCGCAGGTTCCAAAAGTTTAATATTCGAGAACATAAATTCTTGAATATTCATATGTCCGTTGACTTCGGTGCGAATTTCTCGACGATTGAGAATGAAGTATTGGCCTACCTTTTCATATTCATCGGTGAATTCGCTTCTACCACCCTTCTGTTCGCCAGTCTTGGGGTCATGGTAAACAGAATCGTATGTATGAGACAAGTAACCTTCGCCAGTTTGGTGGCTGCTGAAAGTGTTGATAGTAACGACAACGCCGTGAATTTGACGGTGAACGAGGCAAACTTCGTTATTGCGGACTTTATATTTATCGCCAGCAGCTTTACCACCAACCAAAATTTCTACTGCATCAGTTAAGTCGGTGTCACCATAGCTAAATGTGTTTTCGCGGTGGGTGTCTTCAAAACTGCGACGAACACGGTGAATAGCAATTTCCCAAGCTTGACCATGAATTGCTTTTTTGACTTCCTCGTCTTCTACTTCCAGAACTTCCGCTTTGAGTTCAGCATTGATGGTTACTTTACCTGTAATAACTTTATCGTCATACTTATAGGTAACATCTGCGGTATAACCGGGGAAATTATTATCCCATGTGTAGCGGTTTTCATAAGCAGCCCGGAAAAGTTCCTGAGCAGAGAGTTTGGTAACTGTCATGTGCTTCTCCTAGCGTATCCAGTGATAATAGCGTTTTACTCTTGCTGGTATTAGCATAGAGGTAATTGTTGAGTAGAGCATAGTCCCCAATGGGGTACACTTTGGGTACACTTATGGCTAATTCTCTTCATGCTGTATTTGGTGCGATCGCTAGTGTCCGTAATGAGCAAGAATTGCATCTCGCTCTTAAGGATAAGATTAGCGACCATTTTGGTGTGCAGCATTGGGGTATTTATCTTTTAGATGAAAAAGCACCAACCGAAATTAATATTCCTGCTATTCCCTCAGTATGTTTAGAGGGGAACCCTGTAGGACGTTACGTAGTTGAGCGTCACGCTCCCGCCCATGAGCAATTATTATTATCCCCAGGAGACTGGAAACATTTTTGCTCTCGTTCTGACCACGAACACGTCATGACTGGGCCAATTGTTTGTGATGGTCAATTGATTGGTACATTACACCTAGCACGCGATCGCGGTAAGCCTGCTTTTGATGGCAACGACTTAGCTGATTTAAGTGCTGTATGCTTGCATTTGTCAGCTAAACTGGCAACTTTAAGGGCAAAACCTACAACTTCACCTTTAGTTAGCCGCCTCACACCACGCGAGTTAGAAATCGCTGAGTTGGTAGCGCAGGGCTTAACTAATGCAGAAATTGGTGAAAAACTCTGGATTACGCAAAACTCAGTGAAGCAAGCTTTAAAGCGGATGTTTCGTAAGCTAGAAGTATCAGCACGGGCGGAAATGGTGGCGAAATTACAGGATGTTTTGGTTTCGTAGAGAATGATGAATTAATATGACTCGCCCGCCAATTCTTCAACCTGGTACAAGCTATACCTTTAGCAAATATTTTGAATTGCCTTATATGCCAGCCGATATTCTTGCAGAATTTGATTTTAAATATGAACGCAAGCGGCTGGACTTACCAAGATATGCAGATAAACTTAACTGTTTAGAATTTTTGAGCCGTTATTTGCAAAGAAATTTAACCTACGTTAACCCAATAAGCGAAACTGCAAGACGAGAAGTATTAATCGCACCCACACTACTAGAAATTTGTGCAGAAACTCATGCTCAGTTAAATATTGAATATCCGATTAATATTAATGAAAAACTCAAAGGTAGCTTTGACTATTACATTAACACTAATGTGGGAATGTTAGTAGTTGAAGCTAAACAATCTGATTTAGGTCGAGGCTTTACTCAATTAGCAGTTGAATTAATTGCACTTGACCAATGGATAGAATCAGCAACGCCAATTTTATATGGTGCAGTCACAACAGGAGAAGACTGGCGATTTGGCATATTGCACCGTCAAGAAAAGATTATTTCGCAAGACTTGAAACTTTATCGAGTTCCTGAAGAATTGGAAGAATTACTGCGAGTTTTGGTTGGAATTATTGTTTCAAGTTGACCTTGATTAGAAATATCTATTCCTAATCAGTTGGAATTTCGTGCAAATACGTAAATTTGCAAAGATTTATACAACTTTAACTTTGAGAAAATTTTAATAATTTCTAGAGTCTGCTAGGTAGACTGCAATGACATTAGCGACATAAATTCTATGTTATTGAAATGCCTTATCAAAGCTTCAAAATCTCTATATAAATCCTCTATATTGTCTAATAAGAAATGAACTCCAGAAATTTCATATTGAGCAAGCTGCCAATCATTTGGTTTTCTCAGATTATAAACAAACGTCACTTTATCTGATTGCTCTAATATTTGTTTTAGTCTACAAATTCGTCGTTGATACTTTTCTTTAACTAGACCTAAATCTTCTTCTCCCTTTGCCGAAAAATCATGTGGGAAAAGAATCTTGTATTTCTTATCTAAAACAGGTGTTATTATTTCATGAGAAACTTCTAGATCAATACCATTCTCTTTAAATAGCATTCTATCAGTAGGAGGTAAGAAAAGTAAGTTTTCTTTTGCCATGAAATCGACGAAACCATTTTGGATAAGACTGATAGCTGAACTTACAGGTGTTACATTCCAGTCAAATGGAAATGCTTGCACCCTTTTTTTGCTGTTTCGCAGATAATGCGTTACAGAGCAGTCTATGCCAATTGGTATTAGTATTGTTTTCATACTCATAAAATTAATTGACATCCATATAAATTACATAAATTAGAGGTTTCACAGCTAAAAGAAACCTACTAAATTTAGAAACCACAGGTAAAATTAACCGTAACCTGTGGTTGTGGATTTGAACTATACGCGAGCTATAGTGACAATCTCTAACTGATCTTGATATTTACCCTGTCTTGCTTCGTAACTAATTGCACAGGGTTCACCTTCTAAAAAGAGTAACTGCACTACCCCTTCATTGGCGTATATACGACAGTCTGCACTAGAAGAATTAGAAAATTCTAGCGTTAAATGACCACGCCATGCAGCCTCCGCAGGAGTTAAGTTGGCGATTATACCGCAACGTGCATACGTGCTTTTACCTATACAAATTACTGTAATATTATCTGGAACCTCTAACCGTTCTAAAGCAACTCCCAATCCATAAGAATGAGCAGGCAAAATAAAGTAACTGCCATTCACATCTGTATGTAGTGGTGTTGACTCTAGATTATGAGGATTAAAGTTTTTGGGGTCAACAACAGTTCCTGGTATGTGGCGAAAAATCCGAAACTCAGCGGGGGAGAGGCGGATATCGTAGCCATAGGAAGAAAGACCGTAGCTGATAACGGGTTGAGGATCTACAGAGGTATCTTTCTGTAATTTTCGGATTAAGCTTGGCTCAAAGGGTGAAATCATCCCTTTTTGAGCCATTTCCGTAATCCAGATATCGTTCTTAATCACAAGTTCACAGGTAATTCAAACCGAACTACTAGGATATCGTGAACAGTGTCTTTTGTTTAGGGTCGATGGCTGCGGCGAATTTCGGTAATTTGGTCTGCGACATCTAAAAGAGATTTGGGCATTTCTGGGCCTGTAAGAATAATATCGATGTGGGGCGGACGTTTTGCTAAGAAAGCTAAAACGTCAGTTTCAGGAATTAAACCAAAGTTGATGGCTAAACTTAACTCATCTAAAACTACTAAGGAATATTTACCTTCGTAGACTACATTTTGAGTATGTTGCCATAACTTTTGTAAAGCTTGATTTTCAGCTTCATCGAGGTGTGGTGTATCGATACAGCGAGGCAAATCACAGCGTATCCAGTCGAGATTTTGTCCTAACTGCATTGGTTTGTCATGTCCTTGACCAATACCGCCTTTGAGGAACTGTACTACTAATACTGATGTGCCTTGACCAGCAATTCTCAAGGCTTGCGCCATAACGGTGGTAAAAAAGTTACGGTGAGAGCTAGTAAAAACTTGCACTAACCCTTCTACTGGATGTGGTGAGGTAAGTGTCGAATTGCTGCTGGGTGATTCTAACTGGGCAACCATAAGGAAAATTTAGAAAATTACAAAAAAATAAATAAGTTCTGCTGAGAGTGATTGCAAATCTACTTATATGATTAACCTGATTTTGACAAGTGTGTTCTGGGTTGAGGGAATGGTGAATAGGGAGTGGGGAGTAGGGAAGGTGAGATTTTTGGAACCCGGAGGGGGTAAGGCTGAAACAGAAAAGTAATCCAAAAATCTAAAATCCAAAATCCAAAATTGGTATGAGATATTGACATTTTCGTTTTTTGGATGAAACTAGTCGCAACACGATCGCAAAATTTGGGAGCAACAAATGAAACTAGCAGAGTGTTATGAATTTTACCAGATGAGGAGTGAAGTCAAGTGAGATTAGTGATTCTGGGAGGTTCAGGATCAGGTAAAAGCACTCAAGCGCAAAGGCTTGGCAGACACTTTGATATACCTCTGATTTCTACAGGTGAGATTTTACGGGAAGCGATCGCTAACTATAGCGAACTCGGCCGCCATGCACAACCCTATGTAGCCAGAGGTGAGCTAGTCCCGGATGAAATGATGATTCAATTGATTCGGCTGCGCCTGATCAAGCCTGATGTCAGTTGTGGTTGGATATTAGAAGGTTATCCCCGCACAGCCTTTCAATCGGAAGAACTAGATTTTTTATTGGATACTTTGGCGCAAAAGTTGGACTGGGCAATTTATTTACAAGTACCACAAGCCGTCATGGTCAGCCGTTCCCTGGGGCGTTCTTTACCAGATGACCAACCAGAAATCGTCCAGCGTCGAGTCGAAATCTTTTACGATCGCACTATCCCCATCCTAGAATATTACGACCGTCGCCGCCGCCTGTTAACCATCAATGGTGACCAACTACCCGATATAGTGGAGCAAAATATCCTTAATTTGCTAATAAGTGCTGATTGCTGAGTCAAAAGACAAAATTTCCGACTTCAGACTTCAGACTTTACACTTTTTCAGTGCTGCGTCAAAAGACAAAATTTCACACTTCAGACTTCATACTTCACACTTTTTCAATCCTGCGTCAGAAGACAAAATTTCACACTTCAGATTTCATACTTCACACTTCACGCAGTATTCTAAAAGGAAAACTTTGAGGCAAATCCAATGGCATGGCAGCGTCCCGATGGCAGACAACCTTACGAACTGCGTCCTGTAAGCTTTCAGTCTGGCTTTACTCGCTTTGCACCTGGTTCGGTATTAGCTAGATGCGGCGATACTCAGGTACTTTGTAATGTGAGTGTGACTGAGGGAGTGCCAAGATTTTTAAATGGAAGTGGTAAAGGTTGGTTAACCGCTGAGTACCGAATGTTACCCGCCGCAACACAGCAGCGCCAAGAACGGGAATGGTTGAAATTGTCGGGTAGAACTCAAGAAATTCAACGTTTAATCGGACGCAGCTTAAGAGCAACAATAGATTTTGAGGCTTTGGGCGAACGTACAATAACTGTAGATGCTGATGTTTTGCAGGCCGATGCCGGAACCAGAACCACAGCCATTACAGGTGGTTTTGTTGCCTTGGCGCAGGCAATTTCGCAATTATTACAGCGCGGGGTGTTAGAGCGATCGCCTTTATGCGGACAAGTCGCAGCAATTTCTGTAGGTTTATTACAAGGTGAGCCATTTTTAGATTTAAACTACCCAGAAGACGTAGCCGCTACAGTCGATTTCAACGTCGTGATGGATCATCGTCTGGGAATTATTGAAGTTCAAGGCACAGCCGAGGAAGGTAGTTTTAGCCGTACCCAATTAAATCAACTGTTAGATTTTGCCGAAAAAGGCATTCAAGAATTGTTAATTGCCCAACGTGAAGCTATTCCTGGCTGGGAAAGTCTGTTTGAAGTGTGAAGTATCAAGTGTGAAGTATGAATTCGCTACTGAATCTCGACTTTTCAGGTTTTAAACGAGAAAGTTCTTGTTTGAAATAAGAACGTTCGAGTTCGGAAGGCAAAGTTTCAGCCTTTTTGCTCAAATATTGGAGTTCGGAAGGCAAAGTTTCAGCCTTTTTACTCAAATGTTGGAGTTCGGAAGGCGAAAGTTCAAGCTTTTTACTCAAATGTTGGAGTTCGGAAGGCGAAAGTTCAAGCTTTTTACTCAAATATTGGAGTTCGGAAGGCAAAGTTTCAGCCTTTTTACTCGAATATTGGAGTTCAGAAGGTGAAAGGTGAGGCTTTGAGGTGGAAGTGTCAAGAAATTTTCTGTGTTGGGTGTTGTGGGGTGTGGTTTTGTCTCACGCAAAGGCGCAGAGGCAGCCACCTCCATACGGGGGTTCCCCCCGTTGAGGAGAGTGGCGCAAAGAGGAATGAGAAGGTTTTTGACTTTTATCACAACTGCTTTGCGAAAAGTGCTGAGGAAGGCATGATTTATTACATAGCCAAACCGAAAAGCTTGTGAGTTGACTGTGAAAAAGTTATTCAGCGCGATTAATACTACGGGTATCTGTTTAGCACCTTGGACGGTGGTAGTTGCGATGACAACAGGGTTACTGTTAAGTATGCCAGTCAAAGGGATAGCGCAACAGCAAACCCCCGCATATTCAGCAGAGCAAGAAGCAGCTTTAAAAGAAGCTGAAGAACTTAATAAACAAATAATCAAGTTATATCAAGAAGGAAAATATGCTAGTGCTATCCCTTTAGCAGAACGCGCACTGTCTATTAGAGAAAAAGTGCTGGGTAAAGAACATCCTAATGTTGCCAATAGTTTGAATAATTTGGCTGAACTTTATAGATTACAAGGAAAATATCAACAAGCAGAACCACTATATCTCCGCTCTCTAGCTATTTATGAAAAGGTGCGGGGGAAAAAAGATCCTTATGTCGCTATTGCTTTAAATAATTTAGCTTTACTGTATCAGGAAGAGGGAAAATATCAACAAGCAGAACCATTTTATCTTCGCTCTCTAGCTATTTATGAGAAAGTTTTAGGGTCAGAAACTCCTGATGTTGCTAATAGCTTAAATAATTTGGCTGAATTGTATAGATTACAGGGAAAATATCAACAGGCAGAACCATTATATCTTCGCTCTCTGGCTATTTATGAAAAGGTACGAGGGAAAGAAGATCGTTATGTCGCTGAAAGCTTAAATAATTTAGCTTTACTCTATCAAGAACAAGGAAATTATCAACAGGCAGAACTCATCTATCGTCGCTCTTTAGGCATTTATACGAATGTCCTGGGCAATGAACATCCTGATGTTGCTCAAAGCTTGAATAATTTGGCTGAACTGTATAGATTACAGGGAAAATATCAACAAGCAGAACCAATATATCTCCTCTCTCTAGCTATTAGAGAGAAAGTGCAAGGGAAAGAAAATCCTCATATTGCCCAAAGCTTAAATAATTTGGCTGCACTGTATCGCGCACAAGGGAAATATCAACAGGCGGAACTATTGTATCTCCGCGCTCTCGCCATTTATGAGAAGATACTTGGTAAAGAACATCGTTATGTCGCCCAAATTTTAAATAATTTGGCTGAACTCTATCAGGTACAAGGCAATTATCAACAAGCAGAAACATTACATCTTCGCGCTTTGGCTATTTATGAGAAGGTACTTGGTAAAGAACATCCATTAGTCGCCCTAAGCTTGAGTAATTTGGCTTTACTGTACTTAGCCAAGGGTGATAATATTCGTGCTATTGATTTCTCACGCCGTGGGCTAGAAGTTGAAGCACAAAATCTGAATTTGATTTTTGCTGTTGGCTCAGAACAAAGAAAACAGAGTTACGTGAGAACTTTTAGTGGGACAACTAACGCCACCATTTCCCTGTCCTTGCAAGCAGTTCCGAAAAATTCAGCCGCCGCATCTCTTGCTCTAACCACTATACTCCGTCGCAAAGGACTAGTTTTAGATGCTGTAGCTGATAGTATCCAAACACTACGCGCTCAACTCGACAAAAACTCAGAAACACAAAAATTATTCAATCAATGGTTGCAAATACAACAGCAACTCTCAGCATTAGTATTTTCTGAATCAAGCAAACAAACTGCTAACCTGAAAACTCAACTAGAACAACTAGAAGCAGAAAAAGCAAAATTAGAAGCAGCTATTAGTAATAAAAGTGCTGAGTTCCGTAAGCAAACACAACCAGTAGAATTAGCCAGTATTCAAGCCAAAATTCCCAAAGATGCAGTCTTGGTGGAGATTGTGCAATATCAACCGTTTAATACTAAATCCATAACAAAGATGCCAAAGTGGGGTAAATCGCGTTATGCGGCGGCGGTATTACGCTCTACTGGTAAACCCTCATGGCTTGATTTAGGTGAAGCAGCAGAAATTGATTCTTTAGCTGTTGATTTTCGCACAGCATTAGCAACAGGAAGACCATTTAACCAAATCGCCCGCAGTTTAGATGAGAAATTAATCGTACCTATCCGTCCTTTATTGGGTGATGCGCGGCATATTTTAATCTCACCTGATGGGCAATTAACTTTAATTCCCTTTGAAGCCTTAAAGGATGAGCAGGATAAATTTTTAATTGAGCATTATGCTTTTTCTTATCTGACTAGTGGGCGAGATTTGTTACGCTTTGCTTCAAATAATCATGACGCTTCTGCGCCCGTGGTGCTGGCAGATATTGACTATAACAATCAAAAACAAACTGTGACATCCGCTAAAACAACTGGTATGCGTAGTTTACAAAACCTTCGCTCTGGTGATTTAGCTAATTTAGAATTTGAAGCGTTAGCTGCTACTAAAGATGAAGCAGTGGCGATTAAAAAGGTTTTACCCAGTGCAAAATTTCTGTTAGGTCAAGATGCTACAGAAACCGCAGTCAAACAAATACAAAGTCCGAGCATTTTACACTTGGCTACTCATGGTTTCTTCATTACCGATGTGGAACAAGATCTCAACGCATCGCTAGATTTAGAATCAACGCCACTTCAGCCCCAGATTTTACAAATTGAAAATCCCTTGTTGCGTTCGGGTTTGGCGTTGGCTGGTGCAAACAAACGCAATCAAGTCAAAGCAGGGGATGATGATGGTGTGTTGACGGCGTTGGAGGTGGCTGGTTTAGATTTGCGTTCTAATCAATTAGTTGTGCTGTCGGCTTGTGAAACTGGTAAGGGAGATGTGAAAGTTGGCGATGGTGTTTATGGTTTGCGTCGGGCTTTGGTAATTGCTGGTTCGCAAACTCAAGTTTTAAGTCTGTGGTTGGTGGATGATGCAGCAACGAAGGATTTGATGGTGAAGTATTACCAGAATTTGCAGGCGGGTAAAGGAAGACATGAAGCTTTACGTGCTGCACAGTTAGATTTACTCAATAGTCAAGAATATCAGCATCCACGATTTTGGGCGGCGTTTGTTCCTTCTGGTAATTGGACACCGTTGAAGTAGGGACGCGACGGCCGTAGCGTCTCTACTTCTGGTGAAATGACGATTCCCCAGTTAGTACTACTGACTACTGACAACAGAATATGAAAGATGATAACGGTGTATTAACGTGAATTCGACAAGTTTGTTTTAACCTCTCCCCCAACCCCTCTCCGACGCGGAAAGGGGAGCCAATACCTGAATTTTTCATTGCTCCTCCCTCACCTTTTAGATTAGGGAGGCTGGGAGGAAGAGGTTGATTGAACTCACGTTGTATTAGGTTAAATTATGACTGTTTAATGGATGATGTTAAAAGTTTCAGAAGTTAAAAGGAGGGTTTGGAAGAAGTTCGGTATCGTATTGCTGGAAGCCGGCAATGTAATCATAAAGCCATGAATAAACAGGTAGAAATTCTATCAGATCAGTCAGCGCTGGTGGCGCGATCGCTCTCGTTAATCTTATCTAAGTTGGAAACTGCCATTGCTCAACGAGGGCAATTTACCATTGCCTTATCTGGCGGTAGTACACCTAAACCTTTATATGAAGCGATCGCTACAAAAGATTTGCCTTGGGATAAAATCCACGTTTTTTGGGGCGATGAGCGCTACGTTCCCCCAGATCATCCCGATAGCAATGAATTAATGGCGCGGCGTGCATGGCTAGATCGCGTTGCTATCCCCGCCGCCAACATTCACGCCATGCCAACTTTAGATGGCGACCCAGCAGTATCCGCCGACAAGCATGAAGCCCATTTGCGAGAATTTTTTCATACTGCTGCTGGTGAGTTTCCAGCTTTAGATGTAATCTTGCTCGGTATGGGTGATGATGCCCATACTGCATCTTTGTTTCCCCACACAGAAGCACTGAAAGTCAGCGATCGCTTAATTACTGTGGGCAACAAAGATGGAAATCCCCGCATAACTTTTACTTATCCCTTCATCAACACTGCTCGCAGTGTGATTTTTGTAGTTGCTGGTGCGAATAAACGACCAGCTTTAGCCAAAGTCTTCGCGCCAGAAGCCGATGACTTTAGCTATCCATCTCGCTTAATTCGGCCGCAAGGCGAACTTTGGTGGCTCCTGGACTCAGCAGCAGGGGCGGAACTACCAGCCTAGAAGTCAAAAGTTAAAAGTAAAAAGGCAAAAGTTTAATAAGGCTACCTTTTGGCTCAATGCGAGTAAAAGCTTAAAAGTCAAAAGTTAAAAGGCAAAAGCGTCTATTCTTTTTACTTTTGCCTTTTACCTTTTAACTTCCTCAAGAGTAGTTGTTAAAATCGAAAGCTAGAATCGCCCCCTTGCCAAACTGCCGATTGGTGGAAGCAGAAGCATCTACAAAGTTCTTTCTGCTTGCCGGTACTATCTTACGCTGATCTTCAACAAAGGCTTAAATCAATGATCGTCTGCCCGAATTGCAATCATCCCAATCCCAACGGCGCTGTCCAGTGCGAAGCCTGCTATACGCCTTTACCAGCGACTAGTAACTGCCCCAACTGCGGAGCAACGGTACAGGCAGATGCTGCTTTCTGCGGTCAATGTGGTTTTAATCTGCACTCCGCTGTTGCACCTGCTCCTGTTGCTGCTACAGTTGCTCCCGAAGTACCTGTACAAGTACCGCCCTTAGTTCAACCAGATCCACTGTTAGACCTGTTACAACCAGATGCTTTAGGAATTAACCAACAACCTGCACCTGTACCACCAACAGTAGCTGCTGAAAGTACACCTCCATCTTCACCACCTGCACCTGTGGTTGTGGAAGCACCAATTCCTACTCCACCGCCTGAACCAGTAGCTGCACCAGAACCCGCTCCAGAAGAACAACCAGCACCACCTCCTGTTGCAACTCCCGTTGTGGCAAGAACTCAATTGCAGCAAGTGACAGCGCGGTTAGTTCATGTTCAAAGCGATCGCGAAATTGAATTACCTCAAAGTCTCTCGGTAATTCACATCGGTAAGCCCAATGACCGTATCCCCCCCGATATCGATGTTTCAGGGTTTAGTAATTCAGAAATTGTCTCTCGGATACACGCAGATATTCGCGTTGAGGGCGATGCTTTCTATATAGAAGATGTCGGTAGTTCCAATGGCACTTACATTAATAACTTGCCATTATTACCAGGGAACAGACACCGCCTCCGTCCAGGCGATCGCATCAGCCTCGGTAAAGGCGATTTGGTGACATTTATCTTTCAATTAACTTAAAAAAAGTCTGAAGGATGAAGTATGAAGTCTGAAAATTAATACTTCACACTTCACACTTCATACTTCACACTTCCAAAGATTAGGATGGATGAAAATACACTCCACTACTTGGGGTAATTACATTCAGGAAAGTGCGCTATGAAGGAACCCGGAAAACATTTTGAAACTTTGCTTTCTACAGAAGCCCCGCCAGAAGTAGAACGTATGGGGCTAACGTGGTTAGTAGCAGCGGCGATCGCAACTGCTGTGTTATGGCAAGTTCCAGGTGGCGATTATATTTTATACCCGTTCACTATCCTGGCAACTTGGTTTCACGAAATGGGACACGGCTTAATGGCGCTGCTATTAGGAGGACAGTTTCAAAAGTTAGAGATTTTTAGCAATGGTTCCGGTGTAGCTACTTATCGCATCGCTACTTCACTCGGCCCCCTTGGCCCCGGTTTAGTCGCCGCCGCCGGGCCAATGGGGCCACCAATTGCAGGTGCAGCATTAATTTTGGCTTCTCGTAGTTTTAAAGCTGCGTCCCTAAGTTTACAAATTCTAGGAAGTTTCTTGCTGTTTTCTACAGTAATTTGGGTACGTTCTTGGTTTGGTTTGTTGGCAGTACCTATATTAGGTTTAATTATTCTTGGTATTGCTTTAAGAGCGCCCCGTTGGATGCAAGGATTTGCTATTCAATTTTTAGGTGTCCAAGCTTGTGTGAGTACATACCACCAACTTAATTATTTATTTAGTTATAGTGCGGGTTCTTTAGGTTTATCAGATACAGCCCAGATGCAGAGATATTTACTTTTGCCTTATTGGTTTTGGGGTGGATTGATGGCGATCGCATCTTTGATTATATTGATTCAAAGTCTGCGCGTTGCCTATCGTTCAACGTAAAAGAATAGATGATAGTGAAACTAGTAAAAATTAGTATTTAACCGCAGATGAACGCAGATGAATACCCTTTAGCAGTTACAAGTTCTACACTCAGTACTTTACTTTAATTGCTGAATTAGGTACAGAATGTAGTAAAGTTCAAGCTTTAATTAACCAACTACAGTTACCCAGTTTAACTACTAACCAGCAAGCTGAAATCTTGGGAGAATTACTAGCTGCTACAGTTCATCTGCATACCCACTGTGATGAAGATTTTCAGTCGCTTATTGCACAAGAAATGGAACATTTGCCAGATAACGAGGCAACTTTAAATTCGTGATTTCTAATTGAAAATAATGTATAATGTAATGTATACATTATCGTCTTCAACCATTGTCCAGTAAAATTCGTAAGCAAATTTATATTGAGCCGCGTCAAGAGCATCGGCTGAAAGAGATAGCACAGCAAGTGGGTGTTAGTGAGGCAGAAATTATCCGCCAAGCAATTGACTTACATCTAGGCCAAATCACTCCGAGCCAAACAAATCTTGCAGCTTGGGAAGCAGAAAGAAAGTTTATCGAAGATATAAAAACTCGACCTGCGCAACCAGGAGGTAGAGACTGGCAGCGTGAAGACCTCTATGAACGGTAGAGTTTTAATTGATACCAATATTTTGGTTTATATTTATGACCCATTGGATACTACAAAACAAGCTCAGGCGATCGCAGTTACTGACCGCTTAATTCGTTCTAGCAAAGCTGTAATTAGTACTCAGATAATGGGAGAATTTTTTATGGCAACAACCCGTGCTAGGCGATTACTTTTAACTCCTGCGGAAGCACTAGAGCGAATGCGTAATTATTTAGCGGCTTGTCATGTTGTTGATATTACACGGCTTATCATCTTAGAAGCGATTCGCGGTGTAGAAACTCATCATTTCCAGTTTTGGGATGCGCAAATTTGGGCAACAGCAAGACTCAATCAAATAGAAGAAATTTACAGTGAGGACTTCGCATCAGGTTCTATAGTTGAGGGTGTGCGCTTCACCAATCCTTTTGCGGATGGATTGTGAAACAAGAAATTGGAGTGATAAATATTATCACTCCAAAACACAAATAGGTAAGACTTTTTTTCACTGAATATTACTTGCCGTTGCCGTTACCATTACCGTTACCAGCAAGAACACGTTCGGCTAACTTTTCTGGTACTTCTTGGAGATGGTCATATTCCCAGTGAAAGGAACCAACACCTAAAGTCAGCGATCGCAACTCTACAATAAAGTTCTGCATCTCTGCTTGCGGCAAATATGCAGAAACATTATCCCAACCTTGCCAATCTTGTCTGCCTTCATAACCGAGAATTTGTCCCCGTCTACCACTTAGCAGTTGCAGTACTTTAGCGGTAAACTCACTGGGTGTGGTTACTTGTACCCGCAAAATTGGTTCTAGTAAGGTGGGTTGCGCTTGCGGAATGCCAGTTTGCATTGCCAAACGAGCGGCTTGTTTAAAGGCTTGTTCAGAACTATCAACGGTGTGATAAGAACCATTGGTTAGTGTCACAGAAACATCCACAACTGGGAAGCCTAAAGGCCCATGCGCCAAAAATTCTCGCACACCTACTTCCACACCAGGAATATACTGTCTGGGAACTACACCACCGACAATGGTTTCTTTAAAGTTGAAGCCTTCGCCGCGCGGTAAGGGTTTGATATCGAGGAACACATCACCGAACTGTCCATGTCCACCGCTTTGGTGTTTGTAACGCCCATGAACTGAGGTTACAGGTTTGCGAATTGTTTCTTTATAAGGTACTTGCGGTAGATGGGTAGTCATTGGCAAGTTATATTTGCGGCGCAGTCTGTCTAAAGCAACTTGCAAATGTATCTCACCTTGTCCCCAAAGAATCACTTCGTGGGTATCGCCGTGTTGTTCCCAAGCCAGAGATGGATCTTCTTCTAGTAGTTTAGCGATCGCACTGCTGAGTTTTACTTCATCGTTGCGCTTTTCGGGTGTGATAGCCAAAGCATACACAGGTTCTAACTCTTCTGCTTTGGGAAATGTTGTTTTAAGTTGTTCTGTGGAAAGTGTATCTCCTGTTTTAATACCTTCCATCCGGCTTAAAGCAATGATTTCTCCAGCCCCAGCTTCATTGACAGATTGCTGTTGTTGTCCCATGAGGCGGTAAAGTCCACCCGCACGCACACCGTTGAGAACAATCCCATCAGTTAATTTACCTTGCCAAACCCGCACGAGGGAAAGTTTACCACCTTGAGGAGTGTAGTAAGTTTTTAACACCTGCGCCAAAGGTGCTTTGCTGGTGATACCTTTTAAGCGGCGTTCGGCTGTAGTTTCTGGTTCTGGTGCTTCCCGTAGCAATGCTTCTAATAAAGGTCTCACGCCATAATCTTGTTCTGCAACCCCAAAGAAGACGGGGACTACCAAATCTGCCCCTAATTCCATTTTTAAATCTTTGAGAATTTCTTCTTGAGGTGGTTCAATATCTTCTAATAATTCTTCGAGTAAGTGGTCATCAAAATTTGCTAAAGCTTCGAGCATTTCGGCTCGTGCAGTATGTTCTTCTTCTTTTAGATGTTCGGGGAAAGGAATTTGATCAGCAGGTGCGCCGGAATGATATTGATAAGCTTGTTCGCTCACCATATCAATAAATCCTGTTAGTTGTTCCCCTTGCATGATGGGGTATTGGTGCGCCACCAAAGGACGGCTAGAAACAGCTTTGAGCGCGTGTAATGTTTCTAGAACATGAATATTTGCCCGATCCATTTTATTCACAAAGACGAGATGGGGAATTTCCCAATCGTCTAAGAATTTAAATAGAGGAGCAAGGGTAAGGACGCGATCGCGGATGGGTTCGCAAACTACAATTGCTGCATCAACTCCCATCAAAGCATTGTAGGTTTCTTGGGCAAATTCGACGCTTCCCGGACAATCAATAAAGGTAAAGCGAGTATTGTTATAGTCGGTGCTGGCGGCGCTAACTTCTACAGTCATTTGGCGATCGCGCGATTCTGTTGCACTATCTCCGACTGTGTTACCATCCTTAACGCTGCCTTTGCGAGAAATTGCACCAGTAACAAACAATAAACTTTCAAGTAAGGTAGTTTTTCCACTTAAATAAGGGCCGACAATTGCAACGTTCCGCGAACCCATGTTTACTTTTTCGCTCATACAACCTCCCTTGCGGTAAGTTATTCTTACCTGCACTACCTGTATGTATTTTTCAGGGATAAATAATCTTTCGCTCAAAAGAGAATGATCCCTTCTTTAACTTGTAATTATCCTCCCTTTAATCAGATGCTAAAAAAATTGTAGTCAGTTGTAAGATTTAGCTTAAGAAATATTAAGCAATCAAAACTTAAATGGAAAAATTAAAATATTTGTTAAAACTCTCAGCATCAGAAAAGTTTTTATTAAGTAAATGTAACTGAACCTTTTAGAAAAATGTCGTTATCATTATTTAAATATCCCATAATCAAGTTAATAAATCTCACTATATTAGGTGGTAGTATTCTGTTAATAACTCCCACTGTTTCTGCTGCTGAGCCTGCTTGGATACTTGCGCAATCAATTAATCAAGCAGCTATAGATTGGTTAAATCAAGGATTACAGTTAATTCAAGCAGGGAGAGTGCAAGATGCGATCGCGTCCTTTCAAAAAGCGATTCAACTAGAACCAAAATTAGCCCCAGCACACTACAATTTAGGGTTAGCATACAGGCAAACAGGACAATTAAAGCCAGCCGCCGACGCATTTTATCAAGCCACCCAAGCTGATCCTAAGTTTGCTCCCGCTTTTGCTAATTTAGGCGGCGCGTTATTAGAAGGTAATAATGTACAACAGGCAAATGATTATTTACAACGAGCTATAGAATTAGATCCCAAACTTGGATTTGCGCATTATAACTTGGGGTTAGTACAGCAACAGCAACAAAATTGGGAGCGAGCGATCGCATCCTTTAAAAAAGCCGCAGAATATAGTAAAAATGCACCAGAAACCCACTATCATCTGGGTATATGTTATCTGCAACAAGGAAAGCTTGATCAAGCAAAAAAAGCCTTTCGCCAAGCAATTAAAATTAATCCCAAATATGCAGAAGCTCACTACAATCTTGGAACTATCTGGTTTAATCAAAACAAATTAAAAGAAGCTTTAGCAGCTTTTAGAAAATCAGCCGAAGCTAACTCCAACTATCCGAATGCATATTATGGTGCAGGGTTAGTTTTTATGCAGCAAAAAAAGTATGCCGAAGCTGCACAAGTATTACAATATGCCAGAGCTTTATATAAAGCTCAAGGTAATGTTCAGTGGGTACAAAATTCCGAAAAATTGTTGCAACAAGTACAAAATTTAAATTACCAACCACGCTGAGGCACGAATTTTAATATTAGGTCAAAATAATAGTAACGGGTAGACTAGTACATCTCAACGTAAACAAAATACCCATTCGTAATAACTCTCAAGCTGAGTATACAAGTTTCTTCATTTCAGACTTCAGACTTTATACTTCAGCCTTTTTCTACTAGCTGGTGTGGTGTGAAATTGACCTAATAGGAACATACCAATGCAAAAGCGCTTCAAAAGTCGATTTTTATTTTGCGATCGCTGGCTTGATCGACATTCAATTGCTCGCAACATGGAAGCTTTTCAAGACTTACTTGTAATCGTCTTGTGTTTAAGCTTATTTGCAGTCATGATCATCCAGATATGGGGTATATTTATTGCCCTCACACAGACATTAGACTATAAACATGTAACAGCAAAAATACTATTTGTCTTGATTTTAGTCGAGTTATTTCGGCTGCTCATGATTTACTTGCAAGAGCATAGTATTTCTGTTGGCGTAGCAGTTGAAGTCACCATTGTATCCGTTCTGCGAGAAGTTGTTGTTCACGGAGCCTTAGAAATTTCTTGGGTTCAAACAGCCGCTATTTGTGGTTTGTTATTCATCTTAGGAGGCTTATTACTAGTGTGTGCCAAAACACCACACATGGATTGCATGAGTGCTAATACTAAATTCTGCCCTATCGTCTATCAAGGGGGTAGAGAAAAACACAACGAACAAGAATTCCGGTATTCACATCAGTGTAATGAACATCAACCACTGACATAAATTACCCAATAGGTGATAATTCTGTGGTTATAAAAACTCAACTTTTGCTTAAGGCTGCGTCAGCAGCCTTTGTGCTTTTTTCTACGCTTTTGGGGAGATGAACCGCACCTTTAGGGTAAGTAGAAATGAAATAGAAACTTACATGAGGTAAATATATGACTACTACAAGTAACAGACAATCTCAACAACCCATCAGCAACCTAGAGTACGATTTTGTCACCGTACTGCACAATAAAGCTGAAGCAGTCAAAGCGTATGACCAATACATCCAAGATGCACAAGAAGCTAATTCTCAGCCTTGTGTAGAATTATTCCAAAAATTGCGCCAGTCTGACATAGAGCAAGCAAAAGAAATTCGCCACCATCTTCAACAAGTGTTACAGCACGGCAAGATGTAAAGCTAGTCGTTAAAATACAGTAAGCAGCTGATAACATCAGGCAGACTAATTATTAGCTGCTTGCTGCACTTGCTCTATTGTTAACTCTAAAGCTTGTGCGACTTGTTCTACACTCAAACCCAAAGCCAACAATCGAGGTACAGTTTCTAACTTAACTTCCTGTTTTGCTTCTTGCTTTGCTTCTTGTTTAGCTTCTTCAAACGCATCTTGCTTCAAGGACTGATACATTCTTGTCTTTTTAAATTCGTCATCTATACCTAACATAGCGGCTAACTCCTCCCGGCTTAACTGAGTCAACTTGTACAACAGGATAGTTTCTATCAATTCTACAATTTGTTTTTTGGTCGTTTCATCTGTCAGTTGCTCTCTTGCTTGCAAGATTAATTCTCTACCTTGTTTAACTGCTGTCTCTTCACTAGCAATAATTAATTGCACAATAGCTAATTGCAGAGAGTTTTCTACTGCTGCACCCAATTCATCTAAATAAATGCGCTGCACTTGGGAACTATCCAGCAACAACCGATAAGGCTGTTGGTCATTTGGATCTAAACTGCGTTGAGGATAAATAACAACAGCACGCCAAAAGTTGACAGATGGGTTTTGACGCAGGTAAAGAAATATCTCGGCAAAAAAGCGCCTGTAAAAATTTGTATCTAGTTGAAACTGGACTTCTACAAAGTATAAGGGTTGCTCTATGCTTTCATTTTTAGGAATAAATACTCCATCAATGCGAAAGGCTGTTTCTTTGATTTCAACAGAAACAAATTCATAGATATTTGAATTGACATTAGTTTCGCCAATAATTGCAAAAAATATACTAGGAAAAGCTTGAAATAAACTATAGAATATTTTGTCTGTTTGCACCAGAATTGTGTAGATTCAATATCTTACATTATACTTCTATAAATGGGGAATCAATTCAGCATTTGCCATAGCCTTCCGCCAAGCTATTGTTACTGCTATTCGGTAATCAATACTTCGAGAATCAACATCATAATAACTTCCATTATCAATAATAATTTTCATAGCCGTAAGAGCAATATTTGTTTTACGGAAATAGTCAATTATACCATCAATAATTGCTTCAAAAATTGTGGGAATATAATAAAAAGGAATAATGTTATCATCATTAATTTGCCACACAATTTGAATATTTCGTTGTTTAATTTTAGGCTCAATTCGTAACCATACGTGACCATAGCATCCAATACTAGTAGCAAGTCGAAGAAATTTACCTTCTGCTATTAATGGTTTAGCAATAGAAGAAAAATTACACTCAATGCCATTCCATAAATCTAATTCCAGTATTCCCTCAAACTTATCCCAGATATTAGCAACCCAATGCCATTTTTCAACGTGAGTACAAATATTATCCCAATCGGAATTACGTACAGCTTTATAAAATTTTAGCAACTTATATAATTCGCTAAGATCTTTTGATTCTGGTTGTTCTGTCTCCATTAATTCCAGTAACTTTCTTGCTACTTCTATTGTCTCATTTGTAAATAATTCTCCTGTTTCTTCATTTCTACCTCGTTCCGGCTGTTCAAGTAATAACTCAATAGTGCGCTGCAACCATTTCAAATCTTTTTTTCTGGCTTCATAAGTATAATATTGGGCATCGCTTAGTTTTTTGTCATTCATATAGATTGATTAAATCTTTAACCGGATATCAAACTCTGTAAAGCTAATAACCCAGCACCATAAGCAGGTTCATACCTTGGAAATATTACCTTTACCTGTGGAAACTGATTAACTATAGCTGTTGTAAATCTCTCATGTATTTGAGATTTACCTCGCCACACGCTACCTGTAGTCACAATTTGAAAAGTTGAGTTAGGACTAAAAATTACATCAATAACTGTAGATGTGGCTTTGACTAACTCTTGAACAGCATCGTTAATTACACTATTAGCTAATTCATCGCCTGAAGCTGCTGCTAAATCTACAATTGGCGCTAAAGATGCTATTTCTTTAACTCCCCATCCACGTCGATATATTACTTCTATTAATTCTTCTATATTCTGTAAACCAAGATGCTGTTTAAAATCTTGTACTAAACTTGTTGATATCTCACGCCCATCATAAGATTTTAATGCTGCTTGCATACCAGCAACAGCAATTCTATAAGCGCTTCCTTCATCACCTAAAATATATCCCCAACCGCCTACCCTTTTCATTTCTCCTCGTTGATTTCGACCAAAAATTATGGAACCAGTACCCGCAGCCACTACAATTCCCACATCATGACCGACTCCACCAACTAAAGCAATCAACGCATCATGGCAAATTACAATATTAGCTGGCTGTAAATCCCAAGTAATTGGCAGGAATTGACTATTTTGTAATTCCTGCACCATACTTTTTACGACTTCAATATCTCCAGAACGTCCAACACCTGCTAAACCTAAACAGATGGCTGAGATTTTGATGGTATTGGTGAACTTTGATGCTGCATTAGCAGCTGCATAAATAGCAGAGTAAATTGATTTTAGTGCTGCTTCAGTACCTATGCTTTGATAATTAGATGCACCTGCTTCGCTACGACCTAGTACTTGACGTTTATCATCCATCAAAATACATACAGTTTTACTACCACCGCCATCTATTCCTAAAACATAACTCATGGTGCTAATGTGCAGGAGATTTTTTTTGTTCTTCTTCTTTTAAAGGAATGAAAAATAAAACAATCATTCCCGGAATCGTTAGCAAACAAACCAAACTAAAAAACAAAGTATATCCTAATAATGGTTGTAAATATCCGCTGACGATTCCGGGTAGCATCATACCTAAAGCCATGATGCCAGTGGATATGGCAAAATGAGATGTTTTATATTCACCTTGAGAAATATACATTAAGTAAACACTAAAAGCTGTAAACCCAAAACCATAACCGAATTGTTCTAGTGAAACCAGCGGGTAAACTAAATTTATAGAAGGTTTAGTATAAGCCATATAAACATAAAATAAATCTGGTAAGTTCAAGGCTAAAGCCATAGGGAAAAGACATTTTCTTAACCCATATTTAGAAATTACTAATCCTCCCAATATGCCGCCAGCAATTAGTGATACTACGCCGAATGTGCCGTATACTAAACCAACATCTGATGTTGATAATCCTAGTCCGCCTGCTGCTGGTTTATCTAACAAAAACAAAGAAGCAAACTTGACAAGCATCGCCTCGCCAAATCTGTACAGTAAGATAAATGCTAAGATAACTAGAATTTTTTCTTGAGCAAAATAAGAACTAATAATTGTCCAAAATGGTATTTTATCTGTGGCTTGTAGCTGTCGTGGCTTATCTAAATCTGGTAACGGTAAACTAAATCGGTGAAAGATACAAAGTATTGCTAGAACTACAGCAGAAAAACCAATGGCTAAAGTCCAGCTTAAGGGAATATTATCAAGATATAATTCAAGCTGACCAGCTAAAACTACTAACAGTCCTGAACCAAAAATAACTGCAAGTCGATAAAATAATGAGCGAATTCCCACAAAAAATGCTTGCTGTTCTGGAGTTAAAGCTAGTAGATAAAAGCCATCTGTAGCAATATCGTAAGTTGCAGAAATAAATGCTCCTACTGTTAATGCAGTGAGGGAGATAAAAAAGAAATTAGGTAGTTGTAAACAAAAGGCTATCAAACCCAAACAGCAAAACATTGCTAGTTGGGTGTAAAGTATCCAGGCGCGTTTAGTTGAGTAAGTATCAACAATTGGCCCCCAGAACATTTTAATCACCCAGGGAAGATACAAAAGACTTGTCCACACGGCAATTTGTGTGTTGTCCACGCCAAGTTTTTTGTAAAAGATAACAGAGACTGTGTTGATGATGATATAAGGTACACCGGAGGCGAAATATAGGGTAGGGATGTAAAGCCAAGGGGAAGGTGAACGTGACATAGTTTAATTTTTTTCTGAACCACAGAGATAGACCAGTGCGTTGAAAAGATAGCTTTGAGAACGACTGGTGCGCGATTTTCGCTCGCCTAGCGTTTCTTCCAAAAGTAAATGCTATCTGTACCTATAGGGGGAATTCTATAAGAATCTTATGATATGAGTTATAGTTTTAATTTCAGCAATTAGATGTATGGTTGAGAATTGCTGGAATGTTTTAATGTAATTAAGGAATAGGGCATTAAATGCCAGCTAATATTTAAATAAAAGTTAAGCATTCTTAGCTAATTAGAGAGCTAATAAATATGGAAACTACAGAAAATACATTAATTGATAAAATTTTCCGTGACAGCAATGGCAATATTGTTATAGCTCAAATGCCAAACCCGCCGCTGATTCTTTGGGTAGTAGCTAGTTTATTAACTTTCGTTTTTCCAAGTGGCACAATCAATTCAGTCTTAAATATACTAGCAAATGGAGCTTTGTTTACTTGGGCATGGCTGGAATTATTTCAAGGTGTGAACTATTTTCGCAGAGCCTTAGGCCTAGCTGTACTTATTGGTATGATTGCATTCCAAATTCAGTAGTTATTTGATAGGGTTGGTTGTATTGGCGAGGTACATCTTGTTGAGGCTAGAGATGAGAAAATAAGATGTACCTCAGAGAATATTTTAAGAGTTATTTTGTCAGTCCCAAAATATTTAGAGGATCAAAAATTAAACAGTCTGCTCTGTTTTTTCGGGTTCTGTAGCTACTTTTTGTCCAATTTTGGGTTCAGTACCTGCCAGCAGCCGCTGTATATTACTACGGTGGCGTACAATTACATACAATCCACCAACAATACCAAACAAAATATAAGGTAATGGTTGATGGAAACCTATCATAAAAATAGAAACAGCGATCGCTCCAGCAATCGAACTCAACGATACAATTCTAGAAATAGCTACAACAACGGCAAATACTCCCAAGGTGGCTAAGCCTACTTGCCAACTCATCGCTAATAATATTCCTAAACTGGTAGCTACAGATTTGCCACCTGTAAAGCCAAGAAAAATTGATTTACTGTGTCCTAAAATAGCAGCTAACCCAACTAAAGTTACCATCCAAGGTTGCCATAATTGCAAGTCTACAGTTGGGGGAATAACTTCTGAAGTAGCAGCGAATTTAAATAAAGCATAAACTAAAGCGATCGCTAATACTCCTTTTAAGCAATCAAGTGCTAAAACAAAAGCTCCTGGCCCTTTACCCAAAGTTCTTAGTACATTAGTAGCTCCTGTTGAACCGGAACCGACTTCCCGGATATCAATACCTTTCAACTGCTTGACAGCAATGTAGCCAGTAGGGAAGGAACCCAACAAGTAAGCTACCACTAAAACCGCGCCACACAAACTTAACCAAATAGCCATAAACAATCCAAACAAGTCAAGAGTCTGTAGTCAATAGTTTAAAGGGTTTTGACTGCTGAGTTATAGCTGAAAGTCAACAGTCAACAAACTACATGAGATGAGCTTAGAGATGTTTGGAAAGTCCAAAATTATACTAAAAACCCCTCTCCAAACCTCTCCCCGAAGCGGAGAGAGGCTTTGAAACCCCCATTCCCTTGTAGGGAAGGGGGGCTTGGGGGGTTAGGTTTTTGAAATTTTGATGTTACCAACAATACTTTTCAAACAACCTCTTAGGGTTTATCTGTTGCGATTAATATTAGGTATGATTGGGACGATGATTGGTTTTGGATTTTCTGTTTGTAGCTGACTTTCGGCTTGGTTACGAGCAGTTATAGCTTGTTGATAATCTGGTTTATATTTAATAGCTTGGTTGTAAGATGCGATCGCTTCTTGATAGCGGTTTAAATTTAGTAAAGCATTACCTCTGCTATACCAACTTTCGTAATGCGCTGGTTTGTAGCGTACTGCTTTATTATAAGACGCGATCGCCTCGGCATATTTCTGCAAATTGTATTGAGAATTTCCTATACTGTACCACAGTTGATAATCGTTGCGTTTGATGTTGGCTGCTTTATTATAAGCTGCGATCGCGTCTTCGTAGCGTTGCAGTTGATGTTGTGACCAACCAATGTTGTACCATGCTTGATAGTTATCTGAATCATTTTTGATCACTTGATTAAATGATTCTATTGCTTCGGGATAGCGTCGTAAAGTAATGAGAACGTTACCTCTAGATAACCAAGCTTGGTAGTAAATAGGTTGATATTGCACCGCTTTATCATAAGCTGTAAAAGCGTCTTCGTAGCGGTTTAAATTTACCAGAGCATTACCGCGATTATACCATATTTGATAGGCATCAGATTTAATTTCTAGAGCTTTATCATAAGCTGCGATCGCTTCATCGTAATGTTTTAAATTTTGCCATGCCAAGCCTTTACTATACCAAGCTTCAACATAATCTGGGTTTAATTCTATAGCTTGTTCATAAGCTTTAATCGCATTATCGTATTGCTTTAATTCCGTGAAAACTTCACCTTTAGCGTTCCAAACTTCTGGGTAATCATCGTGTAGTTGTAAAGCTTTGTCAAAAGCAGCGATCGCTTCTGGATATCGTTGTAATTTTTGTAATGTAAAACCTCTACCACTCCAAGCATCTACATAATCTGGCTGAATTTGAATTGCTTTTTCATAAGCAGTTAAAGCTGCTGGATATTGCTTTAATTTAAACAATGTTTTACCTTGCCCATTCCAGCCTTGGGCATAATCAGGTCTAATATTTACTGCTTGTTTGTAGGCAGATAAAGCATCTTGATAGCGTTGCAATTCAAAAAGTGTATTTCCTTGCTTGGATAATTCTATAGCATTATTTGTATTTATTTTATTAATCACAAATAAAGATGCTATCCCAGTAATGCTTAATAAACAGCTTGCTAATAATAATTTTATAAATAAACCTTTTTTATGTTTATTAATTTTAATATTTTTTGGAGAATATGTCGGAGATATACTGATGGTTTTATTATCAGGTTGATTGATTTTTTTTAAAGCTTCTAATGCTACTGTAGCTGAAGAATAACGTTGGCGAAAATCATAACAGATCATTTTATTTAAAAAAGTAGCCAAATCTGGCGAGACTTTAACTTGATTTTCCCAAATGATTTCATTCGTTTCCGCATCTTTTTCTAACTGTTCAGGAGACAAACCAGTCAAAGCTTGGATTGCAATTATCCCTACAGCATAGATATCACTGCTAAATTTTGGTGTACCTTGTGCTTGTTCGCTAGGAAGATAGCCTGGAGTACCAATAGCAACAGTAGATTTAGTTTGACCTTCGGGAGTAATTACTTGGGTAGTAATTTGTTTGACTGCCCCAAAATCGATTAAGATTAACTTGCCATCCGCATCCCGTCTAAGTAAATTGCGGGGATTTACATCACGGTGAATAACATTTTGTTGGTGAACAAATTCTAAAATTTCTAATATTTCTTGTAAAAGTAATATCACTTGGTCTTGACTAAGAGTTTTACCAGAGACTAACTCTTGACTTAAATCATGACCAGGGATGAATTCTTGTACAAGATAAAATTCGGCATTTTCTTCAAAATAAGCTAACAGTTGCGGAATGCGATCATGCGTACCTAATTTATAAAGAACCTGAGCTTCAGTGTCAAATAAACGCCTGGCTATCTCTAAAGTCGCTACATTGCTGGCTTGGGGTTTGAGTTTTTTCACAACACATTGCGGCGAACCTGGTAGCTGAGTATCACAGGCTACAAATGTTTCACCAAATCCCCCACCTCCCAAGTGGCTAATAATTTGGTATCTTCCAACAAGTGTGTTTCCCAGCATTGTGTGTGCCTAGTTAAATGCAACGCAGTCTGATTCCAATCTTGCCACAAGAAAAAGTCTGAAGTGTGAAGTATGAAGTCTGAAGTATGAAATTTTATTCTTGAGCCTTCTGCATCCTGCCTTTTACCTTTTTACTTTTAACTTTATTTTCATGATTCCTATTAGCGATCGCCTGCATAATCGTAGCAAACCAATCATCAATTATTGGTTGATTGGCATTAATATTGCTATCTTTCTTTGGGAACTTCAGCTAGAACTAACTGGTCAACTAGGATATTTTGTTCATAGTTGGGGTTTGATTCCAGGTCAAATTACAGCAGCAATTACCAACGCAATTTTTGGCAATCCCGCAGCTGGGATTGTCGTTTTTTGGCGATCGCTTTCTCTAGTTTTAGGGTTGTTTATTCATGCTAGTTTTAGCCAAATATTAGGTAATTTACTATTTTTGTGGGTTTTTGGGAAAAGTGTTGAAAATTGGCTCGGACATAGGCGTTATCTGGGATTATATTTAACGGCTGGCATTTTGACGGGATTGATGCAAATTATCGCAGAACCGAATTTAACAGTGCCATTAATTGGGGCAAATGGAGCGATCGCGGGAATTTTAGGCGCATACGTGATGAAGTTTCCCTACACAAAAATTTATACAGTTTTACCTTTATTACTTATATATATTCCTCTGGAACTGCCAGCAACTTTTTATGCCTTTTGGTGGTTCGTGCAGCAAATTTTTTATGGTATTGGTAGTTTAAACATTCCACCAGTTGGGGCAAATTCCCTGAGCTTAGCTTATTGGATGCAAATTTTTGGATTATTGATGGGTGCGGCTTACATCAAATTGAAGATAGGCGATCGCGCAGTCTAATAAATTTATCATATACCTTGCGGCTGAATAGTTTATGTACCCAGTGAGAGATTGTATTTTTGCAGAAAAAAATCCATACTCATTCACACTATGGGGTCTCTGCCGTTTCAATTGAGATTATTTATTGCAAGTGGTTTTCAAAATGCCAGACCATGATCAAGATGAATTAGCAGCTTTACGGCAGCGTGTTGCAGAGTTAGAAGACTTAGAAATTCAATATCAGTGCAAGCAAGTAGCACTGGAAGCACAATTAATTGAACTTCAAGCCAAACTAACAAAAGCAGGCATAACTCCTCATAGTCAAGCAGAGATGGCATGGACGTTGCAACAACTCCAACAAGAAAAAGCCGAACGCCAACAAGTTGAAATTGCCCTGCAAGAAAGTGAACAACTCCTCAGACTGGCCATAGATGCTGCTTGGATGGGTTTTTGGGACTGGAATATTTTGACCGATAAATTAATTTGGTCAGAAAGCCATGAACTGCTGTTTGGTTTAACTCCAGGTAGCTTTGAAAATAATTACGCTGCATTTTTAGCTTGTCTGCATCCTGAAGATAGACAAGCTGTAACGAAAAATATTAGCGCTGCTTTGACAAATAATACTGACTACAAAGACGAATTTCGCATTATTTGGCCTGACCAAAGCCTGCATTGGATTTCTTCTCAAGGAAAATTTTACTATGACGAGAAAGGACAGGCTGTAAGAATGTTCGGCGTATGTATGGATATTACATCTCGCAAGCAGACAGAAGAAAACACTCGCCAACTAACAAGCCAAGTTCAAGAACAAGCAAATCTCTTAAATGCCATCCTCGCCGCCTCTGTGGATCATATTTACATCTTTGATCGCTTCGGTCGCCATAAATATATCAGTCATGGCGGTGCTGCAATACTAGGCTTAGAACCGCAGGAACTTCTGGGTAAAACATTGCGAGACCTGAATTTGCCCAATGATTTTGCCGAACAAGTAGAAAATCAACAAAAAGTTGTGATGGCCTCTGGAGAATCAATCAAGGATGAATGTCAATTAGTCACAATCGAAGGAGTGCGTGACTATGAATATATTCTCACGCCACTACGCAATCATGCCGAAAGTATTGAAGGTGTAATTATCGTTTCTCGTGATATTACTACACATAAAAAAGTAGAACAGTCATTACGCGAAAGTGAAGCTCGATTCCGCCGCTTGTTTGAGTCTAACTTGGTTGGGGTAGCTTTTTGGAATGTCGAAGGTTTCATTATTGATGCTAACGATGCTTATTTACAGTTAGCTGGTTACACGCGTGATGAATTTACTGTCTTAGGAAAAATTAATTGGCGAGAACTCACACCACCAGAGTATCAACATTTAGACGATCGCGCGATCGCTGAAGTTCAAGCAACCGGAGTTTCGCAGATTTACGAGAAAGAATATGTGCATCGCAATGGTAAACGGGTAGCGATTGTTTTAGGTGTAGCGTTGTTAAATGATTCTCAAGATAGAGGAGTGGCTTTTGTTTTAGATATTAGCGATCGCAAACGCGCCGAACAAGAACGCGATCAATTATTACAAACAGAACGCTTCGCCCGTCAAGAAGCAGAAGTTGCTAACCGCATCAAAGATGAATTTCTCGCTGTTCTCTCCCACGAATTGCGGACTCCCCTCAACCCGATTTTAGGCTGGGCAAAATTGCTGCGAAATCGCAAGTTTGATGAAAAAACTACAAAACAAGCTTTAGAAACTATTGAACGCAACGCCAAATTACAAACCCAATTAATCGAAGATTTATTAGATGTCTCTCGCATCCTCCAAGGAAAATTAAGCTTAAATGTCTGTCCGGTAAGTTTGGTTATGCTTGTGCAAGCAGCATTAGAAACAGTACGCTTGGCAGCAGAAGCCAAATCTATTCAAATTCACACCGTATTTGACCCCAATATTGGGCAAGTCATGGGTGATCCCAATCGCTTGCAACAAGTAGTGTGGAATTTACTTTCTAATGCAGTCAAGTTTACCCCAGCGGCCGGACAAGTAGAAATTGAAGTTAAAGAAATTGATGGTCAAGCGCAAATTCAAGTCAGCGATACTGGAAAAGGAATTACCCCAGAATTTTTACCATTCGTATTTGATTACTTTCGTCAAGCTGATGGTACTACGACTCGCAAATTCGGCGGTTTAGGTTTAGGATTGGCGATTGTACGCCAGGTGGTAGAAATGCACGGTGGAACAGTCAAAGCAGACAGCCCCGGTGAAGGATTGGGCGCTACCTTTACAGTCAGGATACCTTTGATAGTGATCAACGAACAAGTCAGACGAGAAGCAAATGAATCTTTAACTGGTGAGTCCGAATCTCCCAATCTTTCGGGTGTCAAAGTTTTAATGGTGGATGATGAACCAGATATCCGCGACTTAATTAGCTTTATTTTGCATGATTACGGTGTGGATGTTATCACAGTCACATCCGCAGCCGAAGCTTTGGATGAACTGTCGCAGTCAGTACCTGATATCTTAATTAGTGACATTGGAATGCCCGAAATTGACGGTTATATGCTAATGCGGCAGTTGCGCCAGCGATCGCCCCAACAAGGTGGAAATGTACCCGCGATCGCTCTCACAGCCTATGCTGGCGAAATTAACCAAAAACAAGCACTAACAGCAGGATTTCAATTGCACATCCCCAAGCCAGTCGATCCCGATGCACTAGTAAGAGCGATCGCTACTTTAGTTAACCGTTAGGAGTGTTGAGTGCTGAGGAGCCACTGCGTTGCGGAGGTTCCCTCCGTTGAAGCAAGTGGCGTTGCTGAGTAAAAAATTACTAGTCTTTAGTCCCTAACCTCTAACCTCTTCTTTCTTCATTTCATACTTCACACTTCACACTAGCCTGCGGCAAGCCGCTGCGCGTCTACACACTTCATACTTCAGCCTTTTCAACAAACACTTGATTTTTTCACCAGTAACATATATATTGCTACCCATCTTTTGCCGCTAAACTTTTATATTCTCTGCGTAACCATGCGGTTTCGATATATTCATCATGTCTAGCCAAAGCATAATTCAAAGTATATATACTGATGGCGCTTGTACTGGGAATCCTGGCCCTGGGGGTTGGGGCGTTGTAGTTTATTTCAACGATGGCTCAGTTCACGAAATGGGTGATGCTGCAACCCATACAACTAACAATAAAATGGAAATGCAAGCAGCGATCGCGGCTTTAAAATATTTCCATACCTCTGGACAATCTCAACCCATCACTCTGTATACCGATAGTGAATATCTCATCAACTGTGTTACCAAATGGGTAAAAGGTTGGAAAAAAAGAGGTTGGAAAAAAGCAGATGGTAATCCTGTACAAAATCAAGACCTTTTAGAAGTTTTAGATGAACTGAATACCCGCCAAATCAGTTGGCAACACGTTCGTGGTCATGCTGGTAACGTTGGTAACGAACGTTGTGATGCGATCGCCCGTAGTTTTGCTGCTGGTAAAATCCCTTCATTGAAAGAAGTATCTTCTAGCAACAATCACAAAACTTTACCTAGTTCTAATGAACTAAATGTAGCGAAAGTTTCTGAAGATAAGGCACACTCGACAATAATTAACAAAGATCAATCGGAAACCATTACATCTGCATCAGACATAACTCTTATGGAACCATCCACCGCACAGACTGCGGCCGCAATTGACACAACAACGCCTGGAATCAGGATCGAACAACTCCGCAACTTAGTTGAAACTCTACGTATCGCTGATGAAATTGCTGAAAAAGGCTATCTAATTACTAGTTCTGAATTAGCAGACTTAATGGATGTCCACGCCAGCGCCGTCACTAGCCGGGGGGATCAATGGCGCTGGCGGAACTGGATTGTGTCACGAGTCCGCCGCGAAGGTAATCAAATTCTTTGGGAACTTGAACGCGGCGATCGCGTGGGAGGTGAGGAAGAATAAGACAAGGGTGCAGGGTGCAGGGTGCAAGGGTGCATTAAATACTCAGCACTCAGCACTCACCCCATATTTCCTCCCCCGCCATTCTTTTGGAGTGCGGAATGCAGATAAGAAGATGCGTAATACAGCAATGGGATCAGCTAAAGGAGACAACCAGAATAACCAACCACCCTTAGCGGTTTTGCGGTCATAAGAAGGAGCGATCGCAAAAAGCATTCCCAAGCGAATCAGCAACAGAAATCCATTCAAACCCAGCAATAAAAGCTGCGGGAGTGATAAAGCTACGGGAAGAAAAATTAAATAAGCCAGTAAAGTCAGCAGCGGCAAACCTTGCACTGCTGAAAGTAGCCATAAATCTCCCCAAATTTGCCCAGGAGTTGATGCGTCTTTCAAATCGAGGCTACGCCCCCACTCTTTCCAAGTTTCTAGCGCTCCCTCATACATCCGCACCTTTAGCACCTTTGCGCCATCTAAAAAGCCAACCTTATATCCCTGTGCCGCAATATATCGCGCTAAAGTCACATCATCACAAAAAGAACTACTAGCACTGGTATAACCACCCACAGCTGCTAAAACAGAACGACGACACAAAAAGCATTGTCCATTTGCCATCACCCTTTCTGGTTGCTCAGTTCTAATTCCCGCTGGGTCAAAGCGATACAACAAAGTCATCAATAAAGCAGGTTGTAATAAACACTCACCCGGATACTGAAGGATGAACTGGGGTGAGAGTGACACCAAATCATAGCCTTGTGCTGCTGCGGCCTTGACTAAACCAGCAACCAAACCCGGATGTGGTTGAGTATCAGCATCCATCCCTAAAAACCATTCGCTATCCTCTGAGCTATATAAAAAGCCGTTGTGTAGCGCCCAAGGACGACCTACCCAATTAGCAGGTAACGGATCATCAGTCATCACACGAAAGCGGGGATCTTTTTGCTGTGCAGCTTTTACTAAATCAGGAGTCCCATCTTGAGAATTACTATCTACAACAATAATTTCTCTAACTTCGTAGCTTTGCAAACTCAAACCAGACAATAAAGGAGTAATGCGGCGAGCTTCATTTAACGTGGGAACAACAACGCTGACATTACCCAAAAGCTCCGGTGTAGCCTGTTGGGGTTGAATTGGTGGGAGTCTTCCCGGCCCTTTCAGTAGACGCGATAGCAAAATCGCTGTTGCTGGTAGTTGGATAAGTAGCAATATAAGCGGTATAACGCTTTCTACTGTCAAAGCGTTGTGCATAAATGTCTGTTAGCTCTACTAAGGCTCATCTGTAACTCAAAACACAGTGAAGTATAAATTTTATCAATTAGCTAACTAAGAAAATTGTAAAATTTAGTTAAAATAATACACTTTTTTTCTTCCTCTTAACCTTCCGTTTACCTACGCATCTCTCCTTTAGGATTATCTTAGAAGCGCTAACCTGGAATTTTACTGAAAATTAACACCGATGCTTTCACGTCTAAATCCAATAAAAAATAACCGCTTAGCAGCTTCAACAGCAGTGTTATTACTGACATTGAGTTTAGCTGCGTGTGGCGGACAGCAAGGCTCCGACAGTTCTGCTACCAAAGATACTCCTTCCGGCACAGCTCAAGATGCTACAGCCTCCAGCCCGGCTAAATTGGATCTTGGCGGCAACGTAAGTTTAACTGGTGCAGGAGCTTCCTTTCCAGCTCCACTCTATACAAGTTGGTTCACTGAGTTAAACAAAAAATACCCCAGTTTACAAGTGAACTATCAGTCAGTGGGTAGCGGTGCTGGAGTTGAGCAATTTATCAAAGGTACTGTAGACTTTGGTGCCAGCGACGTGGCTATGAAGGATGACGAAATTCAGAAGGTTCCACAAGATAAAGGCGTAATTTTGTTGCCCATGACAGCAGGTAGCATTGTCCTTGCTTATAACTTGCCAGATGTTGCAGAACTCAAGCTACCAAGGGCAGTTTACACCGATATCTTATTAGGCAAAATCAAAAATTGGAACGATCCAAAAATCAAAGCAGCTAACCCAGACGCTAAGTTACCTGACCAAGCAATTACAGTCGTGCATCGTTCTGATGGTAGTGGTACTACTGGCGTATTTACCAAACACCTCAGCACCATCAGCCCAGAATGGAAAAGTAAAATTGGTGATGGCAAAACTGTTAACTGGCCAGTAGGAGTAGGTGGCAAAGGTAATGAAGGTGTAACTGCCCAAATTCAACAAACTCAAGGCTCGATTGGTTACGTCGAGTACGGTTATGCCAAACAAAATAATCTCAAATATGCTGCTTTAGAAAACAAAGGTGGCAAATTTGTTGTTCCTACCGACGAGTCAGCAGCTAAAACTCTAGAAGCAGTAACTCTGCCTGAAAATCTCCGTGCCTTTATTACTGACCCAGAAGGTGCAGATTCTTATCCAATAGTTACCTACTCTTGGATTATGGCTTACAAGAAATATTCCGATCCTGCTAAAGCCAAAGCCGTAGAAGCGATGATTGAGTACGGTTTAACTGAAGGTCAGAAATTAGCGCCAGAATTAGGTTATGTTCCCCTACCACAAAACGTTGTGCAGAAAGTAGCTACTGCGGCTGACCAAATTAGTCCAGACTACAAAATTGCGGTTAGTGGTAGCACTAGTGCCAGCAAATAGTGTTCAAAAATAATGAGGCATCTATAAAGTCAAAAATTGCTTTAATTAATAGTAAATCCAAGGCTTTTTACTATTAATATGACTTTTTGATGTCTCAGTTTTTCAAGACCCTATCAGGATAAGTTGACTAAGCTGGTTCCCTCACATTTTTCTCTGATTTAATCTTTAAAGTCAGTATTCATGGCTACAAACTCTCAAGATTTGCCATCAGCAATTAAAAATCGCTCCGAACTTGGTCGGTCTTTAGATCGGAGTTTTATTTGGCTGACTCGGATTTTTGCACTAGCAGTTGCTGCTACTTTATTATGGATTGCTGTACAGGTTGCCATTGGCGCTTGGCCTGCCATCCAAAAATTTGGTCTGAGCTTTTTAGCTCAGAGTAATTGGAACCCTGTGAATGATGAATATGGGGTGCTACCTCAGGTTTATGGAACTATAGTTAGTTCTTTTATTGGGTTACTTATTGCTGTACCTATTGGTGTTGGCACTGCTGTTTTATTAAGTGAAAATTTTCTGCCCACCCAAGCCAGAGTTGTGTTGGTGTTCTTGGTGGAACTCCTGGCTGCTATTCCCAGCGTGGTTTATGGAGTTTGGGGAATTTTTGTTTTAATCCCGATTTTAAACAATATCGGCAAATGGCTGAATGCCTACTTTGGTTGGTTACCCCTGTTTAGTACTTCTCCTACTGGCCCAGGAATGTTACCTGCTGGGATTATCTTGGCAATTATGACTTTGCCAATTATTACAGCGATTTCCAGAGATGCTTTGATTTCTGTGCCACCTAGTTTACGACAAGCATCCATAGGGTTAGGTGCAACACGTTGGGAAACAATTTTTCAAGTTTTAATTCCGGCTGCCTTTTCTGGGATTGTTAGTGCTGTGATGTTAGCACTTGGTCGGGCAATGGGAGAGACAATGGCAGTCACAATGTTGATTGGTAACTCCAACAAAATTAGTGCTTCGTTGTTTGCGCCAGCCAATACAATTTCTTCTCTTTTAGCAAATCAATTTGCAGAGGCCAGTGGTTTACAAGTTGCTGCTTTAATGTACGCTGCTTTAGTTTTATTTGTTTTAACACTGATAGTAAATATTTTGGCAGAGTTTATCGTTCTCCGAGTCAAGCGAGTGTAGCTTAATTGTGGTTTAATTTATGACTTCTCATTATCCAGAAAGGAGTTTAACTCGTGCTGCTATGTCGCCTCGGACGCTGTTTAATACAGTGATGACCGGGGTGGCTGTTGTCTGCGGAGTTTTAGCATTAGTGCCTTTGGTGGCAGTGCTTTCTTATGTCCTGATTCAAGGATTCAGTAGTCTCAACCTCAGTGTGTTAACTGAATTACCACCAGCACCTTTAAGAAAAGGTGGTGGTTTTGGTAATGCGATTGTTGGAACTCTGCTGATGGTGGGGATTGCAGCTGTAATTAGCATTCCTTTTGGTGTAATCGCAGCAATTTACCTAACTGAGTTTAGTTCTGGTAAAATAGCTAGGTGGGTACGTTTTGCTACTAATGTCTTAAGTGGAGTGCCTTCAATTATTGCTGGGGTATTCGCCTATGGTATTGTGGTTTTGACATTAGTAAGGCTGAACTTAGGATCATATTCAGCTATTGGCGGAGGATTTGCTTTGGCAATTTTGATGTTGCCAATTATTGTGAAAACAACTGATGAAGCTTTACAGCTAGTATCGCAGGATTTACGACAAGCATCTGTAGGTTTAGGTGCGACTAACTTTCAAACTGTTATACAAGTCGTATTGCCGGCTGCATTACCAGCTATTGTAACTGGATCAACATTAGCGATCGCTAGAGCCGCTGGTGAAACCGCTCCTTTGTTATTTACTGCTTTATTTTCTACCTTCTGGCCAAATAGCTTATTCAAACCAACAGCTTCTTTGGCTGTTTTGGTTTTTAACTTTGCAATTTCCCCATTTAAAAATTGGCAGTCACTAGCTTGGGCAGCATCATTAATATTGGTATTAATGGTGTTGATTACCAGTATTATTGCCCGCTGGGCAACTCGCCAAAAAGCTTAGAGGATGTCTGAAGTATAAAGTTTGAAGTATGAAATGAAGAACCTTGTTGATCACGGGTGCTTTATTTCCATCAAAAAGCCTAGTAACCAGACAGCAAAGTTGCATTACCATCCCAAAAACATACATTAGACCTTTTATGGCTACTAACATTAGCACAGCGAATAGCACAGATACCGTATTACGCACAGAAAATCTGAACGTTTATTACGGCAAATACTTAGCCTTACAAAATATTTGGCTAGATATACCCAAAAATAAAGTAACAGCCTTTATTGGGCCTTCTGGCTGTGGTAAAAGTACATTGCTAAGATGCTATAACCGTCTCAACGATTTAATTGATTCATTTAGAGCCGAAGGCAAAGTTTTTTATTATGGGAAAAACTTATACGCATCCGAGGTTGACCCTGTAGAAGTGCGTCGCCGCATTGGGATGGTATTTCAACGACCAAACCCATTTCCCAAATCAATTTATGACAACATTGCATTTGGAGCCAAAATCAATGGCTACAAAGGTAACATGGATGAATTAGTTGAGCGGAGTTTGCGTCAAGCAGCTTTGTGGGATGAAGTTAAAGATAAACTCAGGCAAAGTGGCTTGTCTTTGTCAGGTGGACAGCAACAAAGATTGTGTATTGCACGAGCGATCGCAGTTCAACCAGAAATCATCCTCATGGATGAACCTTGCTCTGCTCTAGATCCGATCTCTACGTTGCGGGTTGAAGAGCTAATTCATGAACTGAAAGAGCAATATACAATCGTTATCGTTACCCACAACATGCAGCAAGCGGCGCGGGTTTCTGACAAGACAGCCTTTTTCAACGTCCGTCCTACAGAAACAGGCGGTCGGATTGGCTATCTAGTAGAGTATGATGCAACAGAAGTAATTTTCAATAATCCTCAGCAAGAAGATACCCGCGATTACGTTAGCGGTAGATTTGGTTAATTATTGCAAATTAATTAAATATTGTCAGAATCAAGAATTAGGTATGCAGCGCATATCTAATTTTATTTTTATAGGTGTTGCTGATTGATGGGATCAATAGAGCAGGCAAATACTATCATCAATAACTGTAGGATGGTTACTAAGCACAACTTAAAAATCAAGATTTGAGAAAAACTTAGGTCTTGACTATCCTAATTCCCAATCCCCAATCAATTCGGAATGGCTCGCACCTCCAAATTAACCTTTGATCGCGGTACATTAATTTTGCATCCACCACCACGCGGTAAAGCTTGGATGGATTATGCTACATGGGATGATCGCGTGGAAAAGTTTCGGATTCCCGCGATTCGCTACCGTGCTTTAGTAGAAGCACTGCAAGCGGAAGAAGTAGAATTTATCGATGAGGCGAAGGCATTTTATCCGATAGATTTGGTTGCGAGTTTAGAAATGGAACCTTACCCCCACCAAAGTGAAGCATTAGCTGCTTGGAAATTGGCGGGAAGACAAGGAGTAGTAGTACTCCCAACGGCGGCGGGAAAAACTTATCTGGCGCAGATGGCGATGCAGGCGACACCGCGCACCACGTTGATTGTTGTGCCAACCTTGGATTTGATGCACCAATGGTATGCACATTTAGTCGCAGCCTTCCCAGATGCAGAGGTGGGATTGCTAGGCGGTGGTTCGCGTGATAAGTCACCGATATTAGTAGCGACTTACGATAGTGCAGCGATTCATGCAGAAGCTTTGGGTAATCAATATGCGTTGATTGTGTTTGACGAATGCCATCATTTACCCACAGATTTTAATCGCGTGATTGCTGAATATGCGATCGCGCCTTATCGTTTAGGATTATCAGCGACACCAGAACGCACCGATGGTAAACACGCTGATTTAAATATTCTGATTGGTCAAGAGGTATATCGCAAACGTGCTGAAGATTTGGCAGGAAAAGCTTTAGCCGAACATGAAATTATTCAAATTAAAGTGAAATTATCGCAACTTGAGCGCGAAAGATACAACGAATTAATTCAAACTCGCAATGATTTTTTGCGTCAATCTAAGATTTCTTTGGGAAGTATTCAAGGTTGGCAAATGTTTGTGCAGATGAGTGCGCGATCGCAAGCTGGCCGTAGAGCAATGTTAGCGCACCGCGAAGCCAAAGAAATTGCTTTAGGTACTGATGGCAAGTTGCGCATCTTAGCTGATTTATTAGCCACACATTATCCTGAGCGAGTATTAATTTTTACGGCTGATAATGGCACGGTTTATAAAATTTCCCAAGACTTATTAATTCCGGCAATTACCCATCAAACACCTGTAAAAGAACGCCATGAAATATTAACTAAATTTCGTGAAGGTGAATACAATACTTTAATCGCTTCTCATGTGTTGAATGAAGGTGTTGATGTCCCTGCGGCTTCGGTAGCAATTATTCTTTCGGGGACTGGTTCAACGAGGGAGTATATTCAACGTTTAGGCAGGGTTTTACGTAAGGGAAATATTGAGAATAAACAAGCTATTCTGTATGAGGTAGTGGCTGAAGATACCAGTGAAGAAGGAACTTCAGCGCGGCGACGAGGGGAGAAGAAAGCTGGGGAAGAAAAAAGGAAAGGAAATTTGCAGGTTGTGTATGGAAGTAAGCAGGAAAGAAGTTTAAAGGCGGCGGAACAATTAGAAATAAATTATTCAATCCAAAATCCAAAATCAAAAATTCAAAATTCAACAGATGTTACCAACAGAGTTACTAAGCCATCGCCTAAACGGAGAAGAAATCATTCCCAAGAGACTGAAGATTGATGATAAAAATTTGGCGTTGGCAAATGAGTTAATTGCTTGTTTTCAAGCTGCACTCGGTAAGACTCAGGGTGAGTTAGAAAGGCAGCTTTTAGATTTAGAAGGTGATGCTACAGATTATCGTGTTAAACGAGGATTAGCTTACATTATCAAAAGCAATTTTTGTACTTTTGAAGTAGTGAGTCCTTTAGAACCGCCAATGTTAAGAGAACGGGTATTTGCTCTCGCTGCTAAGTCAGTTGCGAGTCGAGAATCAACCCAAGCTACCTTAAGCAAAATTGCTGACGAATTAAGTCAAGAATTAGAACGAGAAGTTTTGTTAGAACAGGTGCGTGCTGGGTTATATGCTGACTTATCTGAAAATAAAATTTTGACAGCTTTTGATCCACCTTCACCAGTGGATATATTAAATCGCTATAACTTATCGCAGGTGCAAGGAATTTTTTATAAAGCTAGTCAATTAGTGTTAAATGCTCATCGCAATGTTCCAGGAGAATATAAGCTGTTATTTCGCTATTTAAAGTTGTTTCAATTGATGGCATACATTGAGGGTGATGCTGATCACGGGTTTACGATTACAGTTGATGGGCCGACAAGTTTATTTCATCCTAGTACGCGATATGGTTTGGCGATCGCAAAACTCATTCCGGCTTTACTTCATGTAACAAAATGGAGTCTTTCTGCGACATTGCAAACTCGTGATGTTTACACAGATACTTGGAGAACTGGTAGGTTTACTCTTAATTCCGAATGTGGTCTAGTGTCGCACTATTCTAAAGGTAAACCTTACGACAGTATGCTGGAAGCATCCTTTGCTGATAAATGGGATGCATTAAAAACTGACTGGGTTTTAGAGCGAGAAGTTGATTTAATTCCAATTCCTGGTAGTGTGATGATTCCCGATTTTCGCTTAGTCCATCCTGATGGTCGAGAATACTTATTAGAAATTGTTGGTTATTGGCGACCCGAATATCTACAGAAAAAGTTTTCTCAGGTGCGGCGTGCAGGATGTGATAATTTGATTTTGGCAATTTCGGAACGGCTGAATTTGGAAAAAGCAGGAGTTAAATTAAATGATGTACCTGCGAAAATTATTTGGTTTAAAGATAAGCTACTGCCAAAGTCTGTGTTAGCAGTAATAAATTAAGCGCTACTAGTGGGTTAAATGTCATAAATGAGTCTATGCCAAAATCGACAGTATTAATTGAACAAATCCAAAAAGCCTGAAAATCATGTAACTGTCAGCAAATAAGCGTTGTTTAATAAAAGCGATCGCCTGCACTTCTTGCTACTTCCAAAATCACAATTTACACCCAAAAGACGGTTTCCCACCCAAACATAACTAGGTATCTAGTTGCTCAACTCGGAGTGAAAACTACTAAGCTGGTAGATAGCACGTTAAAACTCTACCGGAAATTCTGCATCGCACTCAGCGACAATTCCGGCTTCCTCATTGGCTAACTACTTGTAACTAAGATATGTTTGATGCACTAGCAGACCGTTTAGAATCCGCCTGGAAAAAACTTCGGGGTCAAGACAAAATTTCGCAATCCAATATTCAAGAGGCTTTGCGAGAAGTCCGCCGCGCCTTATTGGAAGCAGATGTCAACCTCCAGGTAGTTAAAGATTTTATTAGCGAAGTTGAAGCCAAGGCGCAGGGAGCCGAGGTGATTTCTGGCGTGCGCCCTGACCAGCAGTTCATCAAAATTGTTTACGATGAATTAGTGCAAGTCATGGGGGAAGAAAACGTTCCCCTGGCAGAAACTGAAGAGAAACCTACTATTGTGTTGATGGCTGGTTTGCAAGGTACTGGTAAAACCACAGCCACAGCCAAATTAGCTTTACATTTGCGGAAATTAGACCGTAGCTGTTTGTTAGTCGCCACAGACGTATATCGTCCAGCGGCGATTGATCAGTTGATCACCTTGGGTAAACAAATTGATGTACCCGTATTTGACTTGGGAAGTGATGCTGACCCAGTGGAAATCGCCCGCCAAGGTGTAGAACGCGCCAAAGCTGAAGGTGTCAATACAGTCATCATCGATACCGCTGGTCGTCTGCAAATCGACGAAGATATGATGGCGGAATTAGCCCGCATCAAAGAAACAGTCCAACCCCACGAAACTTTGTTGGTGGTGGACGCGATGACTGGTCAAGAAGCTGCTAATCTTACCCGTACCTTCCATGAGCAAATTGGCATTACTGGCGCAATTCTCACCAAGTTAGATGGTGATAGCCGAGGTGGTGCGGCGTTGTCAGTCCGGCAAATTTCCGGCGCACCAATTAAATTTGTTGGTATCGGAGAGAAAGTTGAAGCCCTGCAACCTTTCTATCCTGACCGGATGGCATCACGGATTTTGGGCATGGGCGATGTCCTGACCTTGGTAGAAAAAGCCCAAGAAGAAATTGACTTGGCAGATGCCGAGAAAATGCAGGAGAAAATTTTGTCGGCGAAGTTTGACTTTACCGACTTTCTCAAACAGCTGCGTTTGTTGAAAAATATGGGGTCACTGGGAGGCATTCTCAAGCTGATTCCCGGTATGGGCAAGCTTTCTGATGATCAACTCAAGCAGGGAGAAACCCAGCTAAAACGCTGCGAAGCGATGATTAATTCCATGACCAAGCAAGAACGCCAAGACCCTGATTTGTTGGCAAGTTCTCCCAGTCGGAGACGACGGGTAGCAGCTGGTTCTGGTTACAAAGAACCAGATGTGAGCAAGCTGGTATCAGACTTCCAAAAAATGCGATCGCTCATGCAACAAATGGGTCAAGGTAACTTCCCCGGTATGCCTGGTGGAATGTTTGGCGGTGGCGGTGGTACAGCCTTCGCAGGTGCAGGCCGTCCCGCCGCCCCTGGATGGCGCGGTTACAATGGCGGCGGCGGTGCTACTAAGAAAAAGAAACCCAAAGACAAAAAGAAAAAAGGTTTTGGCAATCTTTAAGCAAAAGTCCAAAGTCAAGGGTCAATAGTCCACAGTTTTTTGACTATTGACCCTTGACCATTGACTGTTGACAATTAACCCAATAGCCGTAAACACTAATCAAGTGTTAAAATAAGCGTTTCAGCATGGGAAGTTATTAACAAAGGCACTTTAGCCTAGTTGCTTCCTTAGTTTATTCGCTGCGAAAAATACATACAAACAGGAGAAAGATTCTTCAACATGATCAAACTGCGCTTGAAGCGATACGGAAAAAAGCGGGAAGCGAGCTACCGCATTGTCGCCATGAATAGCATTTCTCGCCGTGATGGTCGTCCTTTAGAAGAACTGGGATTTTACAACCCCAGAACCGATGAGGTACGTCTAGACGTTCCCGGCATCGTCAAGCGACTACAACAAGGCGCACAACCCACTGACACCGTACGTCGCATCTTAGTAAAAGCTAATGTTTTTGAACAGGTCAGTGCAAAACCCGCATCATAACGTCAACACAAAATCTCTTGCAGCTAATCCCAACTACGTTGGATTAGTCCAATTTTTGATGCAGCCGTTTTTAGAATCTCCAAAGACTTTAAGCGTTGATTGTGAAATTTCTCACACCCTCAAAAAAGCTTGGATTCGCATTGCCTTTGACAGTGCAGATAAAGGCAAAGTATTTGGTCGAGGCGGACGCAATATTCAGGCGATTCGGACAGTAATTGCCGCTGCGGCGGAACTTGCTGGACAATCAGTATACCTGGATATTTATGGCAGCACTGCTATGGGGCGAGATGGTATGTCTTTTGATGAAGACCGCGAAGAGCGACCGCCGCTACCAAAAACTAGGGATAGACGCGGAAACAACGGGCCAAGACCTGTTGCTAAACCACGTTTCCGCTAGGTTTAAACTATAAAGAAAGGAAGATGAGAGAAAAGTATGAAGTATGAAGTGTAAAGTATGAAATTCATTCTTTGTGCTTTTGCTTCCTGTCTTCTCTCATTTACCTGATTTCTAAATGCTATTTTTGAATGCAACTTCTAAATCTCTGTCAGGGGGTGAAATTAGGGAGTGGCTGAAGTCCGTCTAGGTGAAAATGAAACAATTGACTCGGCACTAAGACGTTTTAAAAAGAAAATTCAAAGAGCCGGGATATTATCTGAAGTTAAACGTCGGGAAAGATACGAAAAACCCAGTCTACGCCGGAAGCGTAAAGCAGAAGCAGCACGTAAAGGTGTTCGCTACTAAGCGTATGATTTAAGGTTGAAAAAGTTGAGTCATTTCAAACTCAACAGTGTAGAGGCGCGATCGCGTCTCTACTTTACTAGAAAAAATCAGCAAAAATTAAATTATCCTCGCCTAAATAAAAAATTACATAACTATGTGAGATAGTGATTAGTGATTGATACTCATCAAGTAGAAACAACGAATCACTATAAAATAATGTAAAAATAAAGCTAACTAAAAACTCTAATAAAAAATTTCAGAAATACTAGACTGTTGTTAACAATAACTCCTCACACATTTAAAATATAACTATGGCAGATGCCTTAACAATTCAGCTGCCTAATATTCCGAGTGCGATCGCGCTTGCAGGTGATGGTGAAGAAAATCTCAAAATCCTGTCTCGACAAACAGGCGCGATGTTAGTATTACGCGGTCAAGAATTAAGAATTACGGGTACAGATGCACAGATTAATTTAGCATCGCGGTTAGTGCGATCGCTCGAAGACCTTTGGATTAAAGGCAACACTATTTCCAGTGCTGATATTTTAACAGCCCGTCAAGCCTTAGATAGCGATCGGGAAGACGAACTCCAAGAATTACGCCGAGATGTTCTTGCTAGAACTCGTCGTGGCGAAGAAGTCCGCGCCAAAACATTTCGTCAACGACAGTACATTGAAACCATCCGCAAACGTGACGTTACTTTCTGCACAGGGCCAGCTGGTACTGGTAAAACTTACCTGGCCGTAGTTGTGGCCGTACAAGCACTCCTCTCCAACCAAGTAGAAAAGCTGATTTTAACTCGTCCAGCCGTCGAAGCTGGTGAAAGGTTGGGCTTTTTACCAGGAGACTTACAACAAAAAATTAACCCTTATCTGCGTCCACTTTACGATGCAATTTACGAATTCATTGATGCTGAAAAAGTCCCCAATTTAATGGAACGTGGCATTATTGAAGTTGCACCACTCGCATACATGCGCGGACGTACCCTAAATCATGCTTTCATAATAGTGGATGAAGCGCAAAATACCACACCCGCACAAATCAAAATGGTGTTGACGCGTTTGGGTTTTCGTTCGCGTATGGTGATTACAGGCGATACTACACAAACAGATTTGCCTCATAACCAACAATCAGGTCTGTCAATAGCTTTAGAAATTTTAAAACACGTCGAAGGCATTGGTTTCTGCGAATTTACCCAAAAAGATGTAGTGCGTCATCCTTTAGTTCAAAGAATTGTAGCAGCTTACGAAAAATATGAAAAATAGTTATTGGTCAATAATCAATAGTTTGTAAATAAATAAAGGTTAATTAATTATGAGTGGAAATTTAAAAGAATTTTTAGAAGCTTGCGAAACTCTAGGAACTTTACGTTTAATCGTGACTAGTAGTGCTGCTGTCTTAGAAGCACGCGGCAAAATAGAAAAACTATTTTATGCTGAATTACCCAAAGGTAAGTATGCCAATATGCACACCGAAGGCTTTGAATTTCACCTCAATATGGACAAAATTACCCAGGTGAAGTTTGAAACAGGTGAAGCGAAAAGAGGTAACTTTACCACCTATGCCATCCGGTTTTTAGATGATAAACAAGAACCTGCTTTAAGCTTATTTCTTCAATGGGGAAAACCGGGAGAATATGAACCTGGTCAAGTAGAAGCTTGGCATGATTTAAAAGAGAAATATGGCGAAGTTTGGCAGCCTTTACCAGTAGAGATATAAGTCATTTCCTATTTGTTGTAGGTTGGGTGAAGCGACAGCGAAACCCAACATTGATATTGGCGTAAGTAGAACGGTGCAAATAAACAGAAGTTATGTAACGAAAAGTAAAATTATCTAAAACCCTCTTCCCTTCTGCCTTCTGTCCTCTGCCTCCTGCCTTGTCATAACGACAATTTTTAACATCGACCTACTTAACAGCAATTAGGGTGAACATTCTTATTCCAATTTTTAAGGAACTAGTATCTTCTAGCAATAGATTTGATTAACCTTAGTGTTCAATTATTTCTGCACTGCATTAACATAGTCTAGGAGAATTGTTGTTGGAGTCATCTCTACAGCTTTTACTTTTGCTCGATAGGTAGCTGGGCTATTTTTAACTAAAGTGTCATTACAGTTTGCTTTTCCCTGATACACACCTTTTACAGCAGTAAAAGAAGTCTTAGAATTCAGAGAAATAGTACAGATGTCTTTCCCCTCACGAAAAAGTGTTGCATCAAAACTGCCAACTTTATCGCCATTGCTTGTAGCCTCAACGTAAAAATAGAAAGTCAAAAGTCTATTTACTGGAGATGATTCAATAGTCCAAGTTGCCTCATTTATTAAAGAAGCGTTAGTAACAATACGACCAATATCACCAGGTTGAGGAGTAGGATTCACTTCTGTCTCAGGTGTTGGAGTAGTACCATTGGTAGAGGTTGGAGCAGTAATAGGAGGCGCTGTTGGAGTTGCAATAACTTCAGGTTGACCAGATTTAGACAACCGAATAATCCTAACTGTCTCTTGCTCAACTGCCAAGTTAATATTAAAATTTTGAGGTGGATAGCCAGATTTATTTAAGTTGACACGAACCTTACCTTTAGTGGGAATATTGACCCTAGCATAGCCATTACTATCGGTATAATCGTTTTCAGGTGAGCCTTTGGCAATAACTTGAAGCTTAACGTCTGCTAAAGGTTCACCTATTTCTGTTTGTGTAATAAGCTCAACTTCTTGCTGTGATATCGTGCAGGTATCTGCCAACAAGCCTATGCTACATCTAATTTCTGGAACAGTAGCAACTGTAGCCACAGTTCCGATTAACGCTACAACAAAACCCCACTTAACATAGTTGAATGTTTTAGTATTCATAAAAGCTATTTTTTAACAAGTATTAACACTACTAATTTTCAGATCCTATCGATATGTCTGAAGTTGCTTTCTGTTAAACAATTCAATAAAACAAACATTGATTAGATAGGATTTAAGCGGTTAATTACCGCATTTGAATATTTATGCGGGATTTAGATGCCCAGATATCTTTTTTTCGACATTGTACAGAATTTTAAATCTAATTACTTAGTTTTGGATATTTATACAGATTTTTTTTATCTAATTTTCTTGTGTGTAAATTTAATCTTTATCTTAGGCAAACATGCAAGTAAACTTTTTGTGAGCAATTGCCTACTTTCATAAGGTTAGTGTAAATTTTTGGTTCTTGCGTTAGTTTTATGGTAGATGATCAAAACCCCAGTTTTACAGAAAGTCTCACAACCTGAAAATCTATCTACTGCAATAAATACAGGTTAAATTTATATTTTATTTATTATTCTGTTCCAGAAAATGAACTGAATAACCAATTTTTTTAATTACTAATAACAAATTATGAAGATAATTTACCGTTTTTGCTTAATTGTTTTATTTTTGCTGGGATGGAGTGGAAATGCAGCCGCAGGTGAATTATCAGAACGCTTGACGAACTTTCCTCAATGGGAAAAATTAACTTCTGTTCAGCCAGCTTCAGGCGATTTAGCTTACCCTGAATGGATGGCAGGTACTTGGAAAGTTACAAGTACATTGGTAGATTTGGCTGCACCTTTAGCACCAGATATTGTTACACCTGGGTTTGAAAGTAACCGTCAACAACTTAATCGTCCTGTAAGTTTTATTGTTAGGTTTGTTAAACAAAAACCACCAATCTCATCTGGGTTAAAATTAATTCCTCAAATAAATAATCAACCACCAATTTTAGTAGCAGATAGAGCATTCAATAGTTTGAATTTAGCTAAGGCTTATTTAGGTGAGCAAGCAGTATTATCAGTCAAAGTAGATCCAGAATCTCCTAATCGGCAAATCACATTTTTACGCGGAGAACGCCAATTAGTTTCTATCGTCACAGCACGCGCTACAGAAAGTATTTCTGATCATCAATACATTACGACTGAAGTATTTCAACAACTATTTAAAGGTGGTTCTCGTCCTTATTTTAACTCTGTAGAATCTACAACTGCTTACAATAAACTGCCAACAAATAATCCAGCAATTGAAGCAGATCAAGTGACTGCGGTTTACCTTTCACCCCAAGATCCAGATTACTTTCAGGCGGGTTCTCAACCAGTAGCCCTTTATCGCTATCGTCTGGAATTTTTTCCTGTAGAAGTTCCATCTCACCCAGAAGAATGATTTATTGTATTAGCTATTGACTATTTTGTAATACATTTTGTAGTATAAAGTTCCAAGCTCAAGCTCGCGCTCTTGAACAGAATAGATCATGGCAAAATTTCGAGATATTCTCAATTATTATCGTTCCGACTGGAAACTGAGCGTTTTTAGTATTACAGCATCGAGCGTTTACGAAATTATTGATTTGGTTGTCCCCTATGCGATTGGGCAGATTTTAAATATTTTGTCTAACCAACCGTTAGATAAACCTCTGCAAAGTGCGATCGCATCAGTCTCAGAAGTTATCGATTACCCAGTTAGTAAACAACTATCTTTAGGTGTATTACTGGGTTTAATTTTTATTGTTACCGTTGTGAGAGCGCCTACACAACCTTGGTTAACTCATTGGTTTCACTGGGATATTGCCTTAAGATTGCGTCGCGCTAAAAGTCAAACAGCCATAGAAAAAATTCTCACTCTCCCCCTAGAATTTTATGATGTAAATAACCCCGGACGCATTGCCGGCAGAGTAGCTAGAGGCATAGCAAACCACACTTGGACTTATCCCGAAATTGCTGGACAGTTGATTCCCAAACTATTGCGTGTAGTGGGAATCTTTGTATTTATTTTGTTGATTGAGTGGCGAATTGCGATTTTATATTTGATTTCTTTTGTACTTATCCTTGGTTTTAGCTTAAAGGATTTACAACGACTGATTTGGCATGAAAGCCGTCTAGATAAATACACAGAAGATACAGAAAGCCGTACATCAGAGATCATCACCAATATCAAAACTGTCAAAGCATTTGCAACAGAAGCCCAAGAACTTAAACGCCAAAATCTGCGTTTGCAACGTGAATTGACAGTAATTGATTATCGCATCCACAAAGGTTACGTAAAACTGGCTACTTGGCAGAGAAGCGTTATTCAGTTTTGTGTGTTTATGATTTTGGGTTTAACTTTAGCAGCCACAGTAGATGGACGAATTTCCCTCGGTCATTTTGTTATGACCTTGACACTTTCCAGCATGGCTTATGCCGAATTAGAACCAATTAGCACCTTAGCAGAAATTTTTGCGCGGCGTTATTCTTCAATGCTGCGTTTTCACGAATTTCTCCAAGAACCAACTGGGCCAGATGCAGCTAGTTTATTAGACACACAAACCGAAGCAGATTCACCCTATAGATTCACTGGGAAATTACAGTTCTCTCAAGTCAGTTTTGGATATGATACCAACCGACGAGTATTACACGATATCAACTTGTTGATTGAACCTTACCAAACAGTTGCTTTGGTAGGACGTTCTGGTTCTGGTAAATCGACTTTAGTGAAACTGCTATTGCGGTATTTTGAACCTCAAGAAGGTCAAATTCTCATTGATGGCCAAGATATTCGTACTTTGGATGTAGGTAAGTATAGAAGAAGATTGGCGATCGTTCACCAAGAAGTAGACATATTCAACGGAACAGTCTTAGATAACCTGACATACGGTAGACCAAGCGCTACTTTTGAAGAGGTTGAAGAAGCCTGTAAGATTGCCAGAGTTGATGAGGTAGTACAGCTGTTACCTCAAGGCTATTACACCGTTGTAGGTGAACGGGGCGTAAGGCTATCTGGCGGACAAAGACAGCGCCTTGGAATTGCTAGGGCGTTGTTAGTCAAACCAGATGTGCTGATTTTTGACGAAGCTACCTCCAGCTTAGATTATGAGTCAGAACGTTCCATTCAATTGGCGATGCGATCAATTCAAGGAACTTGTACCACCATTGTGATTGCTCACCGTCTGAGTACAGTCCGCGAAGCTGACAAAATTGTAGTGTTAGAACAAGGCAGAATAGTCGAAGTTGGTAACCACGAAGAACTGTTGCGCTCTGAAGGTATTTACCAACGCTTACACTCTTTGCAAGCAACCGGCGAACTTCTAGATTAGATCGGTTTGTAGTAAGCACTTTCACGCTGAGAAACATTCAGGAGTAAAGTCCTTACTACGAACTTACTAAAATTTTTCTTCCTCACCTTGCCATGTCTCAAATCTGCTGCTAATATAGTAAATCGTGGGACGTAAGGGTCGGTGTCCGAGTGGTTAATGGAGACGGACTGTAAATCCGTTGGTTTGCGCCTACGCTGGTTCAAATCCAGCCCGGCCCACCTTAAATTCTAGATTTTGAATTTGCTTAAAGTTCAAAATCTAGAATTAGCACAAAGTTTTGCCCGTGTGGCTCAGTGGTAGAGCACACCCTTGGTAAGGGTGAGGTCACGAGTTCAATCCTCGTCACGGGCTTTTTATTTATTATGCATTTCAGGAAACGTGGCTTGAAGTTTAGCGAGCTTTGGCAAGTCATTTACTACAATATAAGGGCTGTCTGGATTACGTACAATATAATTTTGATGGTATTCCTCAGCTTGATAGAAACCTTTTAAGGGACTCAGTTCAGTGACAATCGGCTTGTTGAAAATTTTTGCTTGATTGAGTTGATCAATATATTTTTGTGCTTCTTGTTTCTGCGCTTCGTTAGCAAAAAATATCACTGAACGATATTGCTTACCTGAGTCAGGCCCTTGACGATTTAACTGTGTTGGATCATGGGCTACTAAAAAATAGACTTTTAGCAGTTGTTCGTATGATATCTGTGATGGATCATAAGTAATTTTTACTGTTTCCGCGTGATTAGTGAATCCAGAACTGACTAGTGTGTAGTCTGCGGTTTTAGCACTACCACCGGAAAAGCCGGAAACAACATCAGAAACACCTTTGAGATGCTCAAAAACTGCTTCCATTCCCCAAAAGCAGCCACCACCGAAAACAGCTACCTGTTTGGTTTGGGGTGTGGTGGTTGAAATCTCACTGGCGGGGGTGGGAAATATCACACGAGATGTGCCGTACAGAAGTAAAAAAGTCAGCGAAATTATAGACAAGTTGCGTACTAGGTTGCGAGAGAGAGTAAAGTTGCTATTTGACATAACGGTGTGAACTCCTTTACATAAAATATGATTGATTTAGTCTTTTTGTCATAAGATAGCGATCGCTATCTTTAAATCCAACTCAGTGATAAAAACCTTTAGACTTTGGCTTTTAATCCAGGTAATTTCAGAATAAAAGTACTACCATTCCCAAATTCTGACCGCAGTTCGACTTTACCGCCAATGCACTCCACAAGGCGTTTAACGATACATAAACCCATACCTGTGCCTCCTGTGGAACGGGTACGAGATGAATCTATGCGATAAAAGGGTTCAAAAATGCGGGACTGTTCTAACAAGGGAATACCACATCCCTTGTCACTGACTGTAATTATTGCCCAACCATCAGCCTGAGTTAACTGCAAAGTAACTGGCTGACTAGCATTGGAATATTGAACTGCATTGCTAATCAAATGGTTTAATATCTGCATTAGCTGGTTACGTTCTGCCTTGACTTCAATAGGAAAAGGTGGGATTTCTAGCTGAATTGCCCGATGATGAAATTTTTCTGTTATCTGGGCTATGGTGGTCACTAAATCATTGAGTAATAGTGGTTCAGCTTGCCAAGTGATTGTACTGTTATCTGCCCGTGCTAAATCTAGTAAGTCTTGTAGGATGTGATTCATTCTTTCAGCATCCGAAACAGCCATTGCCAGAGTTTCTTTTTGGTAATCTGCTAAATTATGACTACGTTGTAAACTTCTTTGCAGATATCCATAAACCATGCTGAGGGGTGTGCGTAATTCGTGCGCTAAATCGCTGATTAATTGTCGCTGCTGTTCTTTAGCTTCGGAAAGTCTGGTTAAAAATTCAATCCATGTCTGGGCTAACACCTGAATTTCGCTTGGTGTTTGATTTAACCCTAGCTGGTGAGGAATCAGTTCCGCAGTGCAGGTTTCTGCCCACTGATTCATCTGTTGCAATGGTAAGAGCGATCGCTTAATAAATAAAGTGGTGAAAACTGTTGTAGTAATTAGTGAAAAAATGCTCATAACTCCCCAACTTTGAATCACTGTCAACAGTTGAGACTCATCAGCAATACCATAATGTTGATGAGCCATAATCAGACATTGTTTTATTTCCCAACCAGCCCAAATTGTAAAGCTACTTAGTCCGAGCGTAACGATAATAATGATGCCAACAGTTAGGCGGAAATATAGTGAAGCAGGGTCAATTCTTGCTGGCAAAAATTTGACTAGTTTTATTTGAAAATTTTCTGAAAACTTCATTGGAATATCTCATTTATATACATTTCATGATTATCAGCTTAATAGTTATCATCAAAAAACACTAATAGTTGGCTAAAAAAATATCAGATAGCCAGAAAATTCAACAAATAGTGATGATTGAGTTGATTGTTTATGGCTCAAACAATCTACAATCAACGCTTCATATAATTTAACTTTAATAGGGGTAAACTTCAGAAAAATGAGTTTTTCCTGAATATAGTTAAAGCTTTTGCTGAAAATAATTTAAGAACTACATTATCAAGTATTTATCAAGGATCAACTTGGATGGCAATCTTCTCTTCTTTAGTAAGTCATACCAATTCACTGTTTCACTCAAAGGCAAGGCTATTTTTGATTTGATAAGTTCAGATCCCCGACTTCTTTGAGAAGTCGGGGATCTAACTGTTCATACTTGAAGGCGGTTATATTACTTAACCAATAGGTAAATTTCCTGGATTGACTGCATGAATATATTCACTACCAGAGTGCGGTCTACCTCTTTTATAACTAGCTTCTTCTGGATTACCCCATCCTAGTTGTAAAATCAACTCTAAAAAGTTAGGATTTTCCCACTTCCATAAACTTGCCCATTCAGTTCTGTGAGCAATTCTTTCAACATCAGATGTGGTAATTGGTTGATGTTGCTTACTGTTATTAAAACTTAAATATAAGTCCATACCCATAGTGACTTCATACCAAAAATTCAATATAGAATTTTTGGCAGACTGTAATATTGCCATGTCGCTCGTAAGGGCTACTAATTGGTTATCTACTTCTGGATAATGCAAGCTTTTGCCTTTAACTGTCATTTCGCGCCAGACAATACCAGAAACTTGATGTTCTCGTTGATAATCGTGAATAGCCGCTTTAAAATCTTGATAGGCAGTGAACTTTTGTAACCCATCGGTTCTGATGAACTGGTCTATTACAGGATTGCCAGAGACTGTTACTTCTAACTTCAGACGCTCTCCCTTAAGACAAGCTTGGCGTTCTGCTGCCAAAATTTGGATTAGCTCTTCGGTAGTGTAAACTTTTGACATTAGTTATTAGTCAATGGTCAATGGTCAATAGTCAAGAGTTTTAATCTTTTGACTATTAATTTCCGCAGTTGGGAAAACAGATTATTTAAACATTATCCTTTGCATGATGGGTGGTGCAGTAGCCGACAGTACTAAAAATTAGGGTAGACCATCTCAGTCTACCCTGGCAGTTATTTCGCTAATTCACTACTAAATTCGTTAAAAGAACGCCGCTTTAATTCCACTGACTCTGAGCGTGGTAATAAATCAAACACTTCTCTGAATTTATCGTCTATTTCCTCAAAAGGTACTTGACCTTTTTTGTTTAAGACTGCTTCACCTGACTGGTTAAATACGACAACTTGAGGTACAGCACCAGTGTAGTAGTAGCCTGGTTCTGTAGGATCGTATTTCTCTTTGAATGGAATTGTATCGATATCAACAGGGATGATTTCTGCTGCTCGACCGTAGAATGCCTGTACCTGAGAAATCACAATGGCATATTTTTTGCAATCGCTGCTGTCATCAACATAAAATGCCAAAAATGCAGGTTTATGTTCTGCTAAAGTCTGTGCTAGTGTTTGTCTTGGTGGCACCAAGGAACCATTGCCAGCATAAACGACAAACATATTGCCATCGTAAATATCATCATTAATACCAGCAAAAGCAGGTTTTATACTGAGCATCAGTAGACAAACAAGCAACAACAGGCATTTGGATACCAACCGTCGCCAGTCAGCCATGCTTTTTTGTAAAAAAATCAACTTTGTAATCTTCATCAAAAGGAACCTTGCAAGCTACGATTTGTCGTATGTTTGTGCTGAATTCGGCAAACTAAGCTGGATATGTAATTACACCCATGCACTATTTTTTAAGATAACGCCTATAGGTATCTGTGGGGAGTAGGGAGTGGTGGTTCGGCTCCGCTCACCAACCGGGAGTGGGGAGATGAGGAAAAAATTAATGACCATTGACCATTGACTATTGACCATTGACCATTGACTATTGACTACCAGAAGATTAGGGTACGGATGTGGGAAAGAAAATCAAATTGATAGATAGACTGCGACTCGGCTTTGCGGTATCGGCGGCAAAAACTGTAACTTTTATGGTGCGATCGCTGCGTTTAGGTGCTGCTAGTGTATTACCAGGGTCAATTGCGCGTCGAATTGAACCTCGACTTTTGCAATTATTAAGTCAGCAGGTAAAAAATGGCGTAATTCTCATTGCTGGGACGAATGGCAAAACTACCACATCGCTGCTGTTAAAAACAATTCTTGAGCGTAAAGGTTACCGCATTGCGCACAACTCCACAGGTGCAAATCTCGAAAATGGCTTGATGACAGCATTACTAGAAAACACTAACTTGGTGGGTACGCTGAATGCTGACTACGCCATTCTAGAAGTAGACGAGAATATCGTACCGAAGGTATTAACGCCACTCCAACCGCGAATTATCCTTTGTTTAAACTTGTTCCGCGACCAACTCGACCGATACGGCGAAGTAGACACCATCAGTAAGCGCTGGACAAAGGTGATTTCTACACTCCCAGAGTCAACGGTAGTAATTCCCAATGCTGATGACCCGACGTTATCTCACCTCGGTCAGCAGTTACCCCAACGGGTGTTATTCTTTGGCTTGAATGAACCAGAACAGTATCTCGAAGCCATTCAACACGCTGTTGATTCTATTTATTGTCCTAGTTGTGGACATTCTTTAGATTACAAAGGTGTTTACTTGTCCCACCTGGGAGATTTTACTTGTCCGAGTTGTGGTTTTAGTAAGAGTAAACCAAGCTTAGAAAGCAGTGAATGGGGACAAATTCTTGTTGGTTTGTACAACAAATATAATACTTTAGCTGCTGCCACTGCTGCTATTGAACTGGGTGTTGATGAAGCAACAATTAGAGATACTATTAATAACTTCCAAGCTGCTTTTGGTCGGGCGGAAGATTTAGTAATTGATGGTAAAAAAGTCAGAATTTTATTATCAAAAAATCCTGTAGGGACAAACGAAACTATTCGGGTAGTAAATCAAAGTACCGATAAAACAACACTAATGGTGTTGAACGATCGCACTCCCGATGGTACTGATGTATCCTGGATTTGGGATGTTGATACGGAAAAATTAGTCGAACGCGGCGGAACTATCGTAGTTAGTGGCGATCGCGTCTATGATATGGCATTACGTCTCCGCTATAGCGAAAAGTCTCTGGAAAGTAAACTAAACTTAATTGTCGAAGAAGATTTACGCCAAGCGATCGCAACTGCCCTAAATCATACCCCAGACAACGAAACCTTGCACATTCTACCTACCTATTCCGCCATGTTAGAAGTGCGTGAAGTTTTAACTGGTCGGAAAATCCTTTAATTAGAAAGTGGGGAGTCCTTACAAGTGTAGGTTTTTAATAATTGGATGAGTAATGACTCTAAAAATCACGAGTTAATTAGAGTTCTATCACCCCTACACCCCAAATCAATGTTTTTGGGGCAGAACTTAAAAAACCTACACCTGTCAGGAGACAAAGCGTAGCTTTCACGGGGTGGGGTTTTTTGATTTTAGTAAGTAATCAAGCGGTTATTTTATGAATAAAAATCTTGATTTATCGGCGTTGATCTGCGTACCATACGGGAAGCAGCTACGCGTCTACATCTGCGGCTAATTATTCTGATCTAAATAATATTCTGCAAACCATTAACTAATCTTTCTATCCCTGCTTTGGCTGTATTTTCTTGTAGCGCACCATAAGCAACGCGCAAATAGCAACCGTTTTGCATTCCAAAGGTTGTACCAGGAATCACCGCAACTTTGTGTTCTTGAATTAATCTTTTCACCAACTCAAAAGCATCCATTTGCGTATGTACTTTGAGAAAGAAATAAAAAGCACCATCAGCTTGAGCAATAGTACATAAACCTTGGAGATGGTTCAGCGAGTCTATCACTAACTGGCGTACTTTAGCGATCGCCCCAATATTTTCCTTTAAATACTCATCTTTTGCCTGCAATGCACCTAAAGCTGCATACTGGGAAACTACAGGCGGACAAATCAAAATAGTATCTTGAACTTTTTTGACAGCCACAAGTAAATGCTTGGGAATTACCATATAGCCAATGCGCCAACTTGCAAAACCATAAGCTTTAGAAAGGCTATATAGCGAAATTGTATGATTGCTACTGCCAGCAAATGCCCCTGGCGAAAAGTGTTTGACATCGTTGTAGGTAAAGTATTCGTAAGCTTCATCGCTGATATGGTAGATATGGCGATCGCGACAAATTTGATTGACTTGCCGTAAAGCAGTTTCAGAATAAACAACACCTGTGGGATTATTAGGGGAAATTGTGACAATTGCCTTTGTGCGAGGTGTAATTGCTGCGGCTAATGCTTCTGGACGCAGTTGGTAATTTTCATCCGTTTCTACCAACACCGGACGACAACCCGCCATTGTAATAGCCATTTCATGGTTGAAATAGTAAGGCGTATTCAGAATAATTTCATCACCAGGAGAAGTAATTGCCAAAATAGCGTTCATAAACGCCATATTGCTTCCGGCTGTCACAACAATGCAGTTGTCATCATTAATTTCAATACCGTTGAAAGCTGACAGTTTTGCTGTCAGTGCTGTTAATAAAGGGGGAATTCCCTCAACTGCTTTGTAGAGATGATTTGTTGATTCAGCCAAAAACTTCGGTAAAAGTTCAATAGCTTCTGATGGCGGACTGTAGGAAACCACACCTTGTCCCAGAGAAATGGTTCCCGGAGAATTTTGAATTAGTTCCCCAACCACAGGAATTATCGGCGACTGTACCGCCTGCATCCGAGAAATTAAATTGGTCATTTGTCAATAGTCAATATTCATTTGTTAATCCTCATCGCCCAATTCTCTAATCTTCTTCTGCCTCCGCCTCTCTCCTAAGCTGAAGTGAGTTCGATGAGTGCTTTTTTAACCTCACCCCCAGCCCCTCTCCTACGAGGAGAGGGGAGTAAAACCTTGGTTTTTTCTTGCTCCTCCCTCGCCTTTTAGGAGAGGGAGGTTGGGAGGGAGAGGTCTGTCGAATTCACGTTAAGCTGATAAAGGCGGAGGGAAGCGAATATCTGCATTGAATTGCGCCACATTGCTGCTGCGATGAATTGGTAACACATATTCTAAATTTTCATGGGGACGCGGAATCGTGTGATGGGAAAGTAACTCACCGCCATTAACTCGCTGTATTGCCTTTATCCCTGCGGCTACAGCTACATTTACCTCACCCACTTCTCCCCGAATGAGTACAGTAATTCGTCCTAAATCAGTATTTTCGTAACCAACAAGCGTGATGCGGGCAGCTTTGCACATTGCGTCTCCCACTTCTATTGCTGTAGGAACGCCATAAACTTCAATCATGCCTAGTGCCAGTGTCATGCTGCTAACAGAATGTGAGATTGTAGTAATATTATTCTCCTTTATTAAGGTAGAGACGTAGCATTGCTACATCTCTACATTTGTTCAAGCATTTACTAGACTAGTTGGAACTTTTTGACGCGCACGTTGTCCAATCTTGATCATCTTGACACCACGGCTAGGTGCTAAGGTAACACCTCGACGGCGGGCTACTTCTGGTTGATTATCAGCCAACGCAAGTTGATATTTTGACAAAATCGTGGCTAATACTAGTTTCATTTCAAAGACAGCCAAAGCTTCACCCAAACAGCGACGCACCCCACCACCAAAAGGCATAAATTCATAAGGAGAAAATTGGCGTTCCAGAAAACGTTCTGGCTTGAACTGTTTTGGTTCTGGATACAAATCCTCTCGTTGGTGAGTGAGATACATACAACCAACAACAGCTGTACCCGGTTCTAAATGATATCCCAGTAGTTCCACAGGTTCTTGTACTACTCTGGGAAACGTCAACATCGTAACGGGGCGAACTCGCAAGGTTTCGTTACAGACAGCCGTGAGATATGGCAAGCGAAACACACTCATAGGATCTGGTGATTCACCAAGGCTATCCAATTCTTGCAGCAATTTCTCTTTGACTTCCGGTTGTTGGTGAATTAGATATAAACCCCAAGCCATTGCTGTGGCTGTAGTTTCATATCCTGCTAATAATAAGGTGAGCAGTTCATCACGCAACTCTTGATCACTCATTGAGTTACCTGCTTCATCCTGAGATGACATTAATAGAGAGAGAATATCAATTCGATTGGGATTATTTTCGGCGCGGCGTTCGGCAATTTCAGCGTAAATTAATTGATCAATTTGCTGCTGATCTCGTAAGAATTTGCCCCAAGGACTCCAACTTCCTAAATCTTGTTGCAGGGAGGGGAAAAATAGAAAGCTAGAAGTTAATGGCGAACGAAATAGATCTGCTAACTTGAGTAGTAGTTGCTTAAATTGTTGACTGCGTTCGCCTTCATAAACACCAAACACTACCTGTAAGATAACTTGCATAGAAATTTCCTGGGTCATCTGACGCGCAGAAAATGTCTGATTTATGGGTAAGTTGTTAAAGACTTTTTCCGTTAAATTGCAAATTAGTTCACCATAGTTCCGCATCCTTTCACCATGAAAAGAAGGCATAACTAACTGTCGCCGCTTTCTGTGGCGATCGCCATCTAACATAAAAATAGAATAGTCCCCAACTATGGGGCGCATAATCCGATTTTCCTCACCTAAAGCCGCAAATTTTTTGCGATCGTTGGTTAAAACTTCTTGAATTGCCTGTGGTTCAGTCACAAATACTAATTCATCGCCAAAACCAATTATACTGGCAGTAAAAATGTCCGGATATTGGCGGGCTGCACTTTCCATATATCCTACAGGGTCAATTACCCACTGTAGCTTCTGGAATAAAGAGGGTTTTTTAATAGGATTAGGTAACTGCATTTGATTTTTGATGCCAAAATTGGTCTCAAAACAGGTTATCTACCTGTGCTTACTATGCAGTGTAGCGTTTACTCTGGCTGATTTTCATGAGACCTAATTGTGCGATCGCCTTTCTGTTGCAGTGAAGTATGATGAGTGCGATCGCAGAATTATTATTATGGATGCTACAACGAAGAATCATCTAACTCAGCGAGAGCTATTTTTACACAAGTACGAACACCTTTCCAATCACGTTCTGACAAGTGACCAATTAAAACTAAATTAGCAGAGGGTGGTAAAGTGACAATAAAACTACGAAAAATAGAAGCAACGCGTAATCCTGCTAATGACCAGTCCTGAAGTGCATAGTCAGTAATTCCCAGTGAGGTAGTCTGAGTAGTGATTAGTCCGATAATCACATCGGGACGTATTGTGTGATAAGTAGCTGATGAAAGAACCACAGCAGGACGACGCTTAACACCAGTGACACCTGGAAAATCAACTGTAACTACATCACCAGGATTTAATGTCACTAAACTATCTCCTCACCATCATCAAAGAAGGAAGCAGTATTTTGTAAGGAGAAAGATACTAAATCTAGCTGATCTTCCTCAGTCCAAGTATCACTGTCGTCGATAATCGATAGATTTTGCTGAACTAAATCATTTAAAATTAGGTTCGCTAAACGCAGCCTTTCAGTTGGCGGCAAGTTACGAACAACTTGACTGTATATTTCTTGGGCAGTATTAGACATAATCAAATCTCCTGCACCTATTTTAAACACAATCTAGTTGTGCGATCGCCTATATGTTGCAGTGGTATGCTATGAGTCTTCGACTATATCATAAGTTCATATAACCATCTGATGCCTAATTAGAATTTAGTTCCAATGTTGTTCTGGTATGTACCCATTTTGCATTTCCGAAATTTAATTAAATTGTAAAAATTAAATTTTAAATCCGCTCATTAACCGTTGTTACTTGTGTTGTTTGAGTTCTCAGATTCGTTACTTCCAGAGGAAATTGGAGGATTTTGAGTACTAGAAGTATTAAGATTTTTCTCTGGATCTTTGGGTGGTTGAGGGCGCAATTCAGAAATACCATTCCAACTGTGTATATTCTGACTGCCTTGAGCATTAATTATTTTATCTGAATTCATATTTAAGTTTTTCTAATTTAAATTAGTTGCAGCCGAAACAATTCCAATAATTACTACTAATAGTATACCAAATATAAAACTTATTGCAGCAACCCAATCTAAGCATCTTAAAATTTTATCTTGAGTTTTATTTTGCTTAAGTACTTCTTGAATATGTAGGGCATTTCTATCTAAAATAAAAAGAACGGCTATTACTGTAATTAAAAAAAAGATAAGAGCAAAACAGAAAAGAGCTATTTGTAGCTCGTTAGAAGCACCAACCGTCCTTAGTAAAGTAACTAACAAGCCAATAGCAGTACTTGATAATCCTAATAATTGTTTATCACGCTCAATCTTAGTATTTAGCCAAGCACTAATCATGGCAATGTAAAAGGCCTTATCTTTTGCTTCGTATTCTTCCTGCTGTCGCTTACTTTGACTAAAATCATCATCTGGTTCCATCACTTAACCTTTCTGACCTGATTGTCTATGGTGTATTGGGTTGCATTGCAAAGTAGTACAATAGCAATACTATGCAATACAATCTGAGCTGACAAGGCAGTGAGCAAAGAAAATATTACATTTCAGATGGATAAGGATAAAAAGGCTGCGCTTGATGAAATTGTTTCAAAGATGAATAGCAATCGCAGCTACATAATCAATGCAGCTATAGACGCTTATTTAGAGATGTACCAGTGGCAAATTGAAGAAATTCAAAAAGGAATTGCTGAAGCTGATGCAGAAGATTTTGCTAATGATGAGGAAGTAAAAGCAACCTTTGCAAGATTCACAAAAGTAAATTAATTCATCCACGTCCATCCGCTTTTATCAGTGGTTAATTTATCCTCAAAAATCCTCATCATCAACAAAAAACTCAGCATCTTCCTCAAACCGATTATTCCCGGAACCAGCCAGTCCCCACAGAGGTTGCAGCACAGCTATACCAATTACCCCAATCGCTGCACTAAAAGCCAGCACTAAACCGACTGGGATCTGAATTGATTGGAAACTTAAAAACTTCAACGCTACTGGTGTGGCATTTTGGACTGAGATAATTGCGATCGCCACTATCCAAACAGCCACAACAACCGATATTAACAAATTAGCAAAAGTCTTCATAAAACAACATAAATTGAAACAGATGAACACAGATATTTATCAATGTTCATCTGTGTTCATTTGCAGTTTAAACTCTTATCCTAACTTAGCAATTTCGCTCTCCATTACTTGAGCGATTTGGGAGAGTTTTTCAGGGGTATTAGTTTCCATGTAAACGCGCACCAGTGGTTCTGTTCCCGAAGGACGCAATAGTACCCAGCTACCTTCTTCGAGGTAAAGTTTAATACCGTCTTTCCGTCCGGCTTCTTTGACCTTAATACCCGCAACTTCTGAGGGTGGGTTTTTGGTGTAGGAGTCGATAACAGCGGTTTTGTGGGCTTCGGTTAAGTGTAGGTCAAGACGCTTGTTATACAAGGGGCCATCGGCTTCCGCGATCGCTTCTTTGACAAGTTGACTTAGGGGTTTGCCTTCGTAGGCGATCGCTTCTGCTACTAGCATATCGGCTAAAACACCGTCTTTTTCGGGAATATGCCCAATAACACTTAAACCGCCTGATTCTTCACCCCCAATCAGTACGGTAGTTTCCCGCATTTTTTCACCAATGTATTTAAAACCTACTGGTGTCTCATAAATTGGCAGACCGTATTTAGCTGCGAGATTATCTAATAGGTGAGTTGTCGCTACTGTACGGACAATTGCACCACTTTTACCTTTGTTTTTGATTAAATGCCTTGCTAACACTAACAGCACTGTGTTAGGGGTGAGGACATTGCCTTGCTCATCTACAATACCAAAGCGATCGCTATCACCATCTGTTGCTAAACCTAAATCAGCTTGGTCGCGGCGTACTGCTTCAACTAACTCTTCTAGTTGTTCGCCTTTGGGTTCTGGCATTCCGCCCCCAAATAATACATCCCGCCAAGTGTGGAAACTTTCTAAGTCTGTACCACTTTGTTGCAAAACTTCATCTAAATAACCGCGAGATGTGGAATATAGCGCATCATATTTAACTTTTAGATGGGCGCTTTTGATGCGTTCTACATCGAGCAATGTGTAGATAAATTGCAAATAATCGGGTTTGGGATCAAAAATTGAAATTGACCCGCTAGGGTTATTACTAGGCAGATCATCCGAGGCACTTTCAATATTTGCCACAATAGTATCAGTGATTTCTGGAGTGGCAGGCCCGGCATAATCAGGGATATATTTAATTCCACAATATGGTGCAGGGTTATGGCTGGCTGTAAACATCAACGCCCCCGCTGAATTTAAGTGACGGGCGTTGTAGGCAATTACTGGTGTGGGGCAATCCCTGTCAGTAATTTTGACCGTCCAACCCAAGTCTGCTAAGACTTGCGCGGCTGTACGGGCAAACTGATCAGCTAAAAACCGCGTATCGTAAGCAATGAGAACTGGTCTATCTTTAGAGTAGGCTGTTTCGAGGTAACTTGCGATCGCTCTGGTTACTTTCCGCACGTTGGGGAAAGTAAAATCATCGGCAATAATTCCTCTCCATCCATCAGTCCCAAATTTTATTTTGCTGGAATTGCTACTAGCGCTCATTGTTGCCTATTTCTCCCGTCCATCTTCAGTACTCTATTAGGAAGCTTCCCGCAAAGCGTGCGTAGCCGCAAGTATCAAAAGAAGTTATGAGCAGCAAATCAAAGTATTAATGCTCAAATTTCTCCCCACTGTATTTCTTCTCACTGCTTGTTAGCGATGTCAACCCCCGACCGACCATTTGCCAGTTATCACCTTTGGTCTTTAATTGCCCCAGCAATCGGGCAAGAACGCTGGCATTGTCAGATGCGACGTGGGTTTATTAAAGCACGTCAACATGAACCCCAAGTTAAAGCACTGTTAACAAGGGCTACAGCACCGCAGCGGATTGGTATACTCGCCCAAAAAGGCGTTTATGAGTTTCATCATAATAGACATTTGTTAAACAAATCCGATGGTGTTGAAAAAGTTGCACAGTTATTAAAACTCAGCAATACTAGCTACCAAGTTCAACAGCGTGTCATCCAAATTTTGAAAAGATATCAAAATGCACCGTTGTTGCGGGGGAAAAATATTCTGCAATTAACGCCAGGTGATGAAGGTTTTCCCAAGCCAATTATCATTGGCAATGGTGATTCTTGTTTCCGCTTATATGCAGCTATGGACTGCATTTTTATTGACGGCGATCGCACTTTACATATTTTAGATTTTAAAACTGGCAAAGCTACTTTTGACGAGAGACAAGCATTAGTTTATTTACTAGCTGCGCGTTATCTTTATCCAGGCAGGCAAGCAGTAGCATCATTTTATAATTTAGAATTGGGTAAAAAATCAGATTTAATTAAAATCAACAATCATGAATTTGAAAATTTAAAAGATGATTTAGCTACGATTGCTCATAAACATCAAGATGATTTACTAAAATATAAGGAAAAGAATAGTAATTTCAGTAAAATTTTTCCACCCAACCCTGGCTATCATTGCCGATTCTGTCCATTTAATTCTATTTGTGATTTTGCGGCTGTCACTTCTTATCCCAACGCAGTAGTACCAGTTTAAAATATATGGCAGTTCTCAATTATATCCCCGACTTCTTGAGGAAGTCGGGGATATTTTTTGTTGACATCTCATTCAAAATCAACAAATTTCTTTAAAATACGATATGTCAATATCACCAAAATAAAGAATCACGGCAATATTTACTTGTTCTAAAACTTGAACTAGCCATTTAATACTGATGGTAGTTGCAGATTCATAGTGATGAAATAGAATTGCTAACTTCTTTTCAAGATACGGTTTAGCTTTGCGGCAAATTAAAATAATTTTTAGCAATAATCCAGTCGTAATTATTGTACCCTGGTTGCTAATTAAGTCGATAAAATTGAAATGCTGTATGGATACATGACTTTCGACAATTAAAAAATTTAATAAATGACTACAAGTGCGCAAAATTAAAAATTCGTCTAACCTTTGCTTATCAGCGTGTGGTAGGGTATTTTTTAACTGTGTAGATAATTTTTGCTGCAACTGACGTTTTCCCGAACCTCCAGCAATTGAGGATATTAGATATTCATACAAATCATCTTTAAAATCTCGAAAACAAGCAGCCTGTTGACTAGAACGTAAAAATTTCTGTGCTAATTCTAGGTAAGTGTAGTTACCTTCGACCTTACCAAGAAAATGTTGGAGAGTGGCATGAAGTTCGCGATCGCTTAATAATGTAGGATTGTTTACAGGGCGTAAAACCCTTTCTGCTTCGTCTGCTGAGGCTTTTTTGATTATCTGAGTGCGACGTACTTGATAAGTGACGTATTTAGATAAATCAACTTCAAATTGTCGTTGTACCTGTGCTTGCATTTGCTTGACACGCCATTGGTGTTCAAAGCTAGAATCATCACTTATCAAGCAATGTTCATATAAATAAGGGTAGCGACGAATTAAAGTGATTAAAGGCTGATTTTCTTGATGAATATTTTCCTCGGTAGTTTTCGTCATTACCTGTACAAACCGACGTAAAGTTAAGTACTGTTCACTGACGATAAAAATTTGAATTAATTCACGCAACCGCCTAATATTGCGATAACGAAAACTTGTAGTTCTCGACCTAGTTGGTGCAATTTCAAATAATTTTACTAACTCTGGAATAGCATAATGCAATTGTGGCTGCATATGCCAACGATTAATTAATATATGACAGCAACGATTAAGAAAAAATTGAAACTCATGTACAGCATTTTTAGATGCCGTAATTTTATCTAATATTAATAATATTTCTGGCTCAGGATAATCTGCGCCTTCAATAAATAAAGCGCGACATCTCTGAATCATTTCCTGGGGAGATTTGACTTGCACTAAGTGCAGCAAATGTTGATATATCTGCTGTTCTTCAGCATTAGTCTGCTGAGAATTTTGTGCCAAGTATGAAGGTACATAAGATTGCTTACTGGTAACTAGAATATGATTACCAGTAACCTGCGGTTTGGGAATTTTTTGAGATTTACGATTTATCCAATCATTCACGTTATTGTTACCACTTTTAAACTGGGTTGATGAATTTTATGGGATAAAGATTTCGTTTGTGCAAACTCCAGAAATCTAATCTCTATATTTACTAGTATTTTTAATTACCTTCAGGACAATAAATCTCAATCTTATGCTGGCTTAACCAGCCCTTCGGGGCAGGAATAGGGAATAGGAAACAGTGAAACAATTAGCCCCGAAAAAAGGGATTCAAGCCCCTTAATTCATGAATGAAAAAAATCAAATATTTGAAACGAGATTGCTGACAACGAGTTTCAATGCGTCCCTATTCTATCCCTACTTTTAAGTATGGGTGTTGGATTGTTGCCTGTTGCCCGTTCCCTGTTCCCTTTTAAAACCGCTGCCTTGAGAACGCGGCGGTATTAACTATATACAGTGAAGACTATCCTAATTATGAAAAGCTGTCTTGAGGGTGTCTACGGGTTCTGCTGTGTAGACTGACTACAGAACCATGTCCATACTGTTACTAGTGAATGTTGCTTAATTTCAGAATTACAATTATCGACTTGATATTAGAGGGTCAAAATCTCCGATGAAAAATTTGGAGGATATGACCCAACTAACGAAGTAAAAATTAAAAAGGTGATAATTCTTTCAGAATCGTAAAGCGAATATGATTAATCGCCAAATCACCTATGGGAATATCATCTTTTGTGAGTCTGACACCTTGACTAGTTAAAGTTTCAAAAGAGATACCCTTGCCAATTTCAATGTGATACCAACACAAGCCCATAAAAAAGCGAGTCGGATAAGGGCCACCATATCCCAAATCATCAGGATTCGATTCCATTGGCAACCAGCCAAAATTTGGGATGTAAAATTCCAACCAAACATGGTTAAAATCTGGTTGTAATGGTACGCCTTGGTGTTCCCCATAAGGAGGACATTTGTATCTACCAACTGTACGACAGGGTATACCATTCAAACGGCATAAAGCCAGTAAAACGCCCACATACTCACCGCAAGAACCAACTCCTCGTTCTAAAACTATATCTGGAGTGTCGATGTAGGGTTTAATGCCGTAAGACAACTCATCATAAACATAGTTACGGATACTATACATTTTCCGTAACAAGTTGGTTTCTGAGCCAATGGCATCACGGGCAGCATTGCGAACTATCGGCGTGTCCATTGCTAAATCGTCGTCATCTACTAGGTAACGACTTTGAAATTCTGCTGAGAGTTCAGGCAAATCTTCCGTATCTTTAGGCGTAATCCGATACTTAATTCCCCGCACTTCTAACAATGCTTTCCAGCCAAATACGTGCCTTTCACCAGGAGTTAGGGCATCAAATTTAAATACTGCTACCCTTTGTCCATCAATTAGTTCTTCTGTAAAAGGGATACCAATGGGTTCAACGTGTTTGAGGGTTTGGCGTTCTGTTTCTGAGGGTAAGGCGATGCGCCATTCAACATCCGGCAAATATACTTCTTCTAATGGCGAAATTTCTTCAGCATAAGACATTTCGATGAGATAGCCATTAGAAAGGGCGTAGCGTTTCTCAGGGTTGTAATAATAATGCAGGGGATGAATGAAAGTCCGATCGCGGTAAGTTAACTCATGATTCGGATCAGCATTAGGATTATCCCGAATGTAAGGTTCCTCAGAAGCATAAGCAACATAAAGAGTTTCCTTACCTGTTTCAGCATCTTGATGTACTGCAATACCTGTAGGCGAATCAAAGGGTGTCAAAACACTAAAATTTACTTCTCCTGTGGCTCTGTCCATCGAGTAAACTGTTTGTTCAGTGCGATCGCAAATCCACAGAGTTTCTTGAGTCACTGTCAAATTTTCTACACCGACTCCAGGCGCATAAAATTTAGTAATTTCTTTGCGCGTATTGCGGTCAAAAATCAAAATGTAACCTAACTTTTGGCAGCTAACATAAACTGTTGAGTCCCAAACAGCTACACCATTAGCGGTATAAGGTAATGTAGCAAAATGCTCTAATCCTAAAGAGCCAAGTTTAGCTAAATAAACACTATTGCCACGAGTTACCCAGAGGGTATCTTCCCAAATTGCTAAACCAGTGACATCATTAAATTCTTTAACTTGGTGAGGATTGATAATTTTACTATTGTCAGACTCAGGATCAATCTCTAGTAGATGCCCTTTTGTACTGTCAATCGCAATCAGTGTATCTTTAATAAACGCAATGCCACATAGGGAGGCAGCCGTAAGCGGTCGAATTGTCCTTTGCCCAAACATCTGGCTAGCAATCTAACTAGGGAGTGCAAAATTTATCTTAAGCATATATATTCAACGGTTTAGCACGCCTAGCATTAATTTTGCTATAACCTCTAGACGGAACCGCAAATTTTTGTGGGAACAATTTTTTATAATCTGTTCTAATAAATACTATGAATTACATAAAAATACATAAAATCCTAACTTAAAAAAAGTTAGCAAATGTTTGGAAACACATTTAAACTTATACAAGTTAGGAATCAATCTAATGTAACTTTGGTGGATGGTTTTCCTGCCATCACTAAATTATGATCGAATTTTGTCACCTTTTTCTGTAACCTATACAATGTCTGCTAATTCTCTGCCTGACAGTGCCACAAATTGGCACACTTTGGAAGTTGATAAAGCTCTAGGCCTGCTTGATAGTAAGGCAGACAGTGGCTTAACACCCCAAGAAGTTGAACAACGGTTGCAAAAATACGGCCCCAATGAATTAGAAGAACATGGTGGTCGTAGTGCTTGGGAAATTCTGCTCGATCAGTTCAAGAACATTATGTTGTTGATGCTGATTGCAGTGGCTTTTATCTCTGGATTTTTAGATTTTACAGCTTGGCAAGCGGGCGAATTAAAGCCAGGAGAAGTGCCATTTAAAGATACAATTGCAATCCTGGCAATTGTAATTCTCAATGGCATCCTTGGTTATGTCCAAGAAAGCCGCGCCGAAAAAGCTTTAGCCGCACTTAAACAAATGGCTTCTCCTTTAGTGCGAGTCATCCGCGATCGCAAATTGTTGGATGTAGCAGCTAAAGAAATCGTTCCCGGAGATATCATGCTGCTGGAAGCAGGAGTGCAGATAGCCGCAGATGGACGCTTAATCGAACAGTCCAATTTACAAGTACGAGAGTCAGCATTAACAGGTGAGGCGGAAGCTGTCAACAAGCAAGCAACACTCCAATTACCTGAAGATACATCGTTAGGCGATCGCATTAACTTAGTTTTTCAAGGTACAGAAGTTGTCCAAGGGCGGGGCAAGGTTCTGGTGACAAACACCGGAATGAAGACAGAACTAGGTAAAATTGCCGCCATGTTGCAATCAGTGGATAGCGAACCCACACCTTTGCAGCAACGAATGACCCAACTAGGTAATGTCCTAGTTTCTGGTTCTTTGATTTTGGTGGCGATCGTTGTCATTGGCGGTATTATCCAGGCTAGAGGTTTTAGCAACCTCAAAGACTTGTTAGAAGTATCTTTGAGTATGGCGGTGGCAGTAGTCCCAGAAGGTTTACCGGCAGTTATTACTGTTACCTTGGCATTAGGAACCCAGCGAATGGTACGCCGCAATGCCTTGATTCGTAAACTGCCAGCGGTAGAAACTTTAGGTTCTGTCACCACCATTTGTTCTGATAAAACTGGCACACTCACCCAGAACAAAATGGTGGTGCAATCAATTTTCACCAACAACAATACTTTTCGGGTGACTGGAGAAGGTTACGCTCCTGTGGGTGATTTTCAATTAGATGGTCAAAAAATTCCCGTTGAAGATTATCCTGAAATCCCAGGTTTGTTAGTTGCCTGCGCCGTTTGTAACGACTCAGTATTGCAAAAAGAAAAAGGCGAATGGGCAATTTTAGGCGACCCCACAGAAGGTGCATTGGTAACATTAGCAGGCAAAGCTGGCATTGAAAAAGACCAGTGGAACAGTAAGTTACCCCGTGTGAGTGAATTTCCCTTTTCCTCAGAACGCAAACGCATGAGCGTGATTACTCAAGTCGAGGAAGTTGCCACAGGGGAACCATCGTTAACGGCAGTTGATCCGGCAATTTCTGGTTTTGTCAACTCTGAACCTTATGTGATGTTTACCAAAGGTTCACCAGAGTTAATTTTGGCTCGTTGCAATGAAATTAGTTTGGGTACACACTCAGCACCATTAACCGAAGAACAACGCAGCAAAATTCTGGCAGCCAATGACCAAATGGCCAGTAATGGCTTGCGTGTATTAGGTTTTGCCTACAAACCACTCACCGAAGTTCCTCCTGAAGGCTCAGATGAAGAATCAGAGCGAAATTTGGTGTGGCTGGGATTAGTCGGAATGCTAGATGCACCACGCCCAGAAGTGAGAGCCGCAGTAGCAGAATGTCGTCAAGCCGGGATTCGCCCCGTCATGATTACAGGCGACCATCAATTAACAGCTCGCGCCATTGCGATCGATTTGGGTATTGCTCAAGAAGGCGATAGAGTGCTGACTGGTCAAGAATTGCAACGCATGAGCGATGAGGAACTAAAGGAACAAGTTGACTTAGTAAGCATCTATGCCAGAGTTGCCCCAGAACACAAACTGCGGATTGTACAAGCATTGCAACGCCGGGGTAGATTTGTTGCTATGACTGGCGATGGTGTAAATGATGCTCCAGCCTTAAAACAAGCAGACATTGGCATTGCGATGGGTATCACTGGTACAGATGTGAGTAAAGAAGCCAGTGATATGGTACTGCTAGATGACAACTTTGCTACCATCGTAGCGGCGACCAAAGAAGGTAGAGTTGTTTACACCAATATCCGCCGCTTTATCAAATACATCCTAGGTAGCAACATTGGCGAAGTTTTGACTATTGCCGCTGCACCAATCTTAGGTTTGGGAGGCGTTCCTCTAACACCATTACAAATTCTCTGGATGAACTTGGTAACAGACGGTTTACCAGCCTTGGCATTGGCAGTAGAACCACCAGAACCAGATGTGATGAAACGTCCACCCTTCAGTCCCCGCGAAAGCATTTTTGCCAGGGGGTTGGGTTCATACATGATTCGCATTGGGATTATCTTTGCGATTATTACGATTATTCTGATGGAATGGGCATACTATCATTCCCAAACTGTAACAGGGGACGGACTTGACCCAGAACGTTGGAAAACAATGGTATTTACCTCCTTGTGTATTGCACAGATGGGTCATGCGATCGCAATTCGCTCTAATAACCAACTCACCATTGAGATGAATCCCTTATCCAATCTTTTTGTACTGGGGGCTGTAGTTGTCACCACGATTTTGCAACTCATGCTGATCTATGTTCCACCTCTACGAGAGTTCTTTGGCACTCACTGGCTACCACCTACAGAATTAGCTATTTGTATTGGTTTTAGTGCCTTAATGTTTGTGTGGATTGAAGCAGAGAAAATTTTCTTCCGTTTAAGGGGCAAGAAAACCGTTTAAAAAGTTAAAAGGTAAAAGTAAAAAATCAAAAGAAAATTCATACAATCATTTTGCTTTTTATTCTTTTACCTTTTGCCTTTTGCCTTTTTACTTAAAATATGTATCTCAAAACTTTACACCTGAGACAATTTCGGAATTACCAAGACCAAAAGGTTGAATTTAATGCTGCCAAAACAATTTTGGTAGGAAATAATGCTCAGGGTAAGTCGAATTTGTTGGAAGCCGTAGAGTTATTGGCAACATTGCGATCGCATCGGATGGCACGCGATCGCGATTTAATTCAAGATGGAGAAGCTTTCGCTCAAATCAACGCCAGCCTGGAACGACAAACGGGTATCAGTGATTTAACTTTAACTCTCCGCCGTAATGGTCGCCGCAGTGTGGCGATTAATGGCGAGACTGTACGACGACAAATGGATTTTTTAGGTGTTCTCAACGCCGTACAGTTTTCCAGCTTGGATTTAGAACTAGTGCGCGGTAGTCCAGAAGTCCGGCGCAACTGGTTAGATACTTTGTTAATTCAACTTGAACCAGTGTACGCCCACATTTTGCACCAGTACAACCAAGTATTACGTCAGCGCAACGCCTTTCTCAAAAAAAACCAAGACTCACTACTCCCCACTCAGCACTCAGAACTTGCTCTTTGGGATGCACAGTTAGCCACTACAGGTACAAGAGTAATTAGAAGACGCGATCGTGCTATCCAAAGATTAGCTCCCATTGCAACGGCTTGGCACGCCAGTATCAGTGGTAGTACAGAAAACCTCGAAATTAAATATTCGCCGAATGTGCCTTTGGTGCAGAACCAACCAGAAGAAGTTCAGCAAGCTTTTTTAACCAAAATTCAGCAACGCGCTGTTGCCGAACTCTACCGAGGTACTACCCTTGTCGGCCCTCATCGTGACGAAGTAGAATTGACTATCAATCAAACGCCTGCTCGGCAATATGGTTCTCAAGGTCAGCAACGAACCCTAGTACTAGCCTTAAAACTCGCAGAATTACAACTGATTGAAGAAGTTGTTAAAGAGCCGCCACTGTTGTTGCTTGATGATGTCCTAGCTGAATTAGATCCATACCGTCAAAATCAATTGCTCGATGCTATTCAAGACCGTTTTCAAACCCTAATAACTACAACTCACTTGAGTTCTTTTGATTCTCAGTGGTTGAATTCTTCTCAAATTCTGTTTGTGAAAGCAGGAGAGATATCAATGAAGTAGTCAATAGTCAAGAGTCAATGATCAAAATGACAAATGACAAATGACAAATGACAAATGACATTTCAATTATGCAAAAAACTAACCACAAATTAGACCCACAAGAAATTGCCTCATTAGGAGCATCATTACGAGCAATTGAGCAAAAGCTCTTAAAACAAAGACGGAAAGAGGGTTATAAAAAAATTTGGTTTCAAGGGGAAGAACCTTATTTTGATGTTTTTTTTGAATTTGAGTATGAAAAAATAGTTTGGTTTCAGTTTACTTTGCGTGGAAAAACAGTTTCATGGGATATAAAAAGACCTGAATTACAAACAGGTAATACTAACGAGTTGTGTACTGATGATGTGAGTTTTTACGCAGCCAGTAAAACTATTGAGACTGACACAAAAACAGATTGGGAATTTATAGACTTAGTTAAATTAATTTTAGAGACTAGAGCAGAAGAGGAAATTTTTACTAAAGCATTAGCATTATTTAATAAGTAGAAATTTGGTAATAAGCAATCTCCAAAATTGGAATTTAATTATTTTCTAATCTCTTAAAAAGATTCAGTACTAAAATAGTCAATAAAGCAGCAATTAATCCTAATTGCCATAAACCACACCCAGCAGCAATTCCCAAAGCGGCTGAAACCCAAATTGCTGCTGCTGATGTAAGTCCGTGAATTTCAGGGTGCTGTAATTTTTGGGAAGATTCACGTACAATTTCTCCAGCCCCAAGAAATCCCACGCCTGCTGCAATGCCTTGAATTACACGGCTGAGAGCATCAGGACTAGGTTCTAATACAGTTGTTTGCAAAGGGATGAGAGTAAACAATGCTGAACCCAAACTGACCAGCATGTGAGTTCTTAAACCTGCTGGCTTACGCCTGATTTGACGTTCTATACCAATAACTGCGCCTAACAGCAAAGCTAGACACAGCCTAAAAACGATATTCCGCCAATCATTTGGTGCAAAGTAGAAAGTGTTGAACAATTTTGTTTTAAGATATAAAGTATTATATGCTACTGTAACTTAAAAATAGCAGCACTAAGTCTAAAATATAGAGCTTAGTAAAAGATATTTTGCTACTATTTTTATGACCAAAATTAATGCATATATTTATTTAGGAATATTGCTGATTCTAAATTTTTTGTATAGCTAAGAGCATATAGATTAGAACATTTTGAAAGTGTAAATGTCAGAAAACGTAATGCTTTTACCTTCTAACTACTAGCTTCTACGCTCAAAATATTCTTAGTTAGTTTGATCAATTTGACTGGACAGCCTGGTGTGATGGGAAATTTAAAGATATTTCAGGTCAATTATTGATTTCCAAGTCAATTATAGTAATGATGTATTGTCAACTGCATTGAGCGCGGCACTGTTTTCAGCAGATGATATAGAATTTGGATGAAAATTTATGGCAATATAAATGATCTACACTAACGGCATAGCTTTTAAGCTGATGGACTAGCTATTTGAGTGCTAAAACCGATTAATAAGTAAAATTTTAACTCAAACTGCTAAATTTAGCCATAAACTCAATGCTTGAAGGCTTGATACCTGTCTATGTTTTTATATAGGGCGATTGCACAAAAAATGTTAATTATTCAAGGGGTGAGATTACTGCAACACATTGTGTAATGAGTTATTAACTCATAACTAAGTCAAATTAATCTTAAATAATAAACTAGGAAGAACTTCTCTCGGCAGATAATTTACTAAATATCCTCTGAAGATTTACTGAGAGAAAAAGCCTGTAGTGGCAAATTGACAACAATAAAAAATAAAGTGAGTGGAAAAAGTCTACTGGCTTGACCAAATTAAACTGCAAGACCGCGCCCAAGTAGGTGACAAAGCATTTTACTTAAGCAGAATCATGCAGCGTGGCTACCCTGTGGTACCTGGTTTTGTAGTTTCAGCAGAAGTTTTGCGGCAATTTTTAGACACTATCAACAGTTCAGAATCTTTAGTTGCAGACTTACCTTATTCTTCATTACACCTTGACGTAGCTAATTGGCGACAACTTCAGCTAGTGGCTAGTCGCTTGCGTCAAGAAATTATTGCTGCAACTGTACCGCCACAGTGGGTAAGTACAATTTTTACAGCGGCTAAAGAATGGCAAAGCAAGTACTTGATTTTGCAACCAACATTGTCAGTCTCAAACACTGCTCAAGGGGTGGGAAATACATCTGGATTGCTGGAGCCAATTTTTTGTTACTGCGACGAAGATGCGATCGCTTTAGGATTAAAGCGCATTTGGAGTCAGCTATTTCGCGCTAGAAGCTTACTGTATTGGCAACGCATAGGAATTGATTTGCAAAATGTGAATTTGGCTGTGTTAGTGCAACCAATGCAAAATGCGATCGCCAGTGGCTCACTTCATGCTGATTCCTCTGGGTGGACAATTGAAGCTACTTGGGGATTAGGAGTAGCACTCACCAGAGGCGAAGTCTTACCAGATTTATACTACATCCAGCAAGAAACAGGTGTTGTCTTAGAACGACATTTGGGTAATAAGTTACTGGCTTATCGTCTTGAAGATGGGACGACTGCATTTTCTGAGCAACCGCTACTCCAACCAGTCCTCACTGATGAAAATACTGGCCTAGTTGCTTACCTACTTGCGGAAGAACCACAAAAACAATACGCTCTTCCAGAGCCAAATTTGCAACAAGTGATCGCTTTGGGGAATCAACTAGTAAGTGAACTAGGTAACAGTTTTACTGTCCAGTGGAGTATTTTAAATGTAGATTCAGTTTCTCAGATCCAAATCACAGAAGTTAACACTCCGCTATCAAAAATTCCCAATTTACAGTTAATCAAAGGATTAGGCGCAGCTACAGGACGTGTTACGGCTACGGCTTATGTGATTAATTCGCTACAAAAACCTGAGCAAATACCCCAAGGAGTTGTTCTTGTTATCCCTGCGATCGCACCTGATTGGTTGCCTTTAATGCAGCAAGTTGTGGCAATTGTCACAGTACAAGGTGGGTTGACTAGCCATGCAGCAATTTTAGCCAGAGAATTAGGTATTCCCGCTGTTGTCAGTGCCAAAGATGCTACAACCTTAATTCAAACTGGAGAAAAATTGCTCGTAGATGGCGATCGGGGAGAAATTTATCGCCTGAGAGACAGCAAAGCCGGAAGTGGAGAAAATCAAGAAAACAATTCCACAATCTCTTCGGCTTCATTACACCATCCGCTTGTTAGCCCTCATCTGCCCATGATTGCTACTCAACTACTGGTTAACCTGAGTCAGCCTAGTTTAATCGAGCGATCGCAAAACTTACCTGTCGATGGGTTAGGATTGTTACGCTCAGAATTAATGTTATTAAACATCCTGGAAGGGCAACATCCTCACAGTTGGATTCTGAGTGGTCGTCGGGTTGAACTTTTGGAGTTATGGACACAGCAAATTATCAATTTTGTGCGTGCTTTTACTCCCCGGCCAGTTTTTTATCGCTCACTCGATTGGCGATTCCACGAGTTCCCCTCACTAACTCATACTGCGCCATCTGTGCCACATTCTATCCTTGGCGATCGCGGCACATTAAGTTATGTCAGCAATCCTGCTGTGTTTGAGTTGGAAATAACAGCTTTGCTCAATGTCCAAAAAGCTGGCTACAGCAATCTTCGCCTTTTGTTACCGTTTGTGCGAAATGTGGCTGAGTTTACTTTTTGCCGACATAAAGTTGAGCAAGTCGGGTTAACTCAAGCCTCGCAGTTTCAATTGTGGATTATGGCAGAAGTACCTAGTGTTTTATTTTTACTGCCAGAGTATGTCAAAGCTGGTGTAGCTGGAATCTCGATTGGCACGAATGACCTCACACAACTGCTGCTGGGAGTAGATCGAGAACAAGGACAGCTAACAAAAACCTTTGATGAACGTCATCCAGCAGTTATGGGTGCGATCGCACAACTGATCCAGATGGCAAAAAATGCCGGAATACCCTGTTCGATTTGCGGTCAAGCGCCAGCATTGTATCCCGAAATTATTGACCATCTGGTGGAATGGGGTATTACTTCAATTTCTGTAGAACCGGAAGCAGTTGAGCGAACATATCAGGCGATCGCCCGTGCTGAACATCGTTTAATTTTGGCAGCAGCACGCCGAAAGCTTGAATAATTTGTCGTATATTAGCCATCGTCAACTACTAACACAAAGAAGCTAATCTGGTTTACCCACAGATAACCCATCATGGAAGGAATGAAAAGCACCTGGAGGTGCATCAATTTCTGTGTCTATACTTTCACCTGTCTCTGCATCAATTATTGATGTAACCGTAGCACTGTCAAACTTTCCAGCACGAGGAATCGTAAATCCTTGAGGGAATTCAAGTACAATTTTGTAGATTTGACGATTACCAGAAATTTCTGGATTTTCAGATGCTATTCCAGAAATTTTTGCCCGTTCTGCTTGATGTTGACTATACTTTATAAGCTGGATTGACTTGAGTTTTGCTTTCTTTGTTAGTCTTCCAACAATCTTTTCTTGTGGCACTAATTTATCAATAGACAAAGCACTGTTATCTTTCAGCCTGACTTCAGGCGCTTTTAAAGCTCCTGGCGAAGAAGGAGCTTTTCTAACTACTGGTATTGGTGCAGGCTGAGCTAAAAGATACTCTGGCAATAAGATAAATGAGACAGAAGCAATGGCAAGTAACTTTTTCATTTTTTAATTCCTTGAGGATTAGAGGAGCCAACTTACAAGAGTTAACCCAAATCCAGGTATTTAATATGAGTGATTTTGCTCGTTACTCAGAAATGATTGCTGTTAATCCCAATACCATTTCATCTATTCTTTGACTGCAATTTGTTATTACTTCATATATCCAGTTTCGCGGAGAAACTTACGTACATCGGCAAAATATTGATTGCGATCGCTTTTTGTATAAGCTTGTCGGACTCGTTTCCAACCATCTTCTCCCTGACCGAGTAAATACTTATCTGCTAAGTACGCAGCTAAAAATCCTCTACCATCATCACCTTGCTGGCGAATCTCAGTGTAGGTTTTCCATAAATCTGCGGCGTGGCTATAAATTAACTTGGGATAGCGGCGAGTTACATTAACCATTTTGCCTTGGCGATATTGCCAAATTTGCAGCGGATAAGCCGAAGCAGCGTAAGCTGTAAAAGCATAGGCAAAGCGATCATCTCGACTCTCAAATTCTAAGAGTCCATCTTTGTCTACATCCTTAAATCGATAACCACCATTACCCCACTCATGGCGAATTTGAGTGTACTTTTGGGATTTTTTGTCATAGCGATAAATCAAAGAATAAGTACAGCAGTGCGCTCCCCCTGTAAAGAAATCGGCAACTACTTCTGGTTCTTTATCACCATCTAAATCTAAAACTGGTAACTTATTTTCTTGCTCGTTGAAACCTCCAACAGGTCGGTCATATTCACTTTCTTGGGGCAGTTTTTTATCTAAAACAGTTTTACCAGCTCGGCTAATTTGCAAACGTACATTCTTATATTGATATTCTTCAGGTTTGTCATAAGATATTTCTGCACGAACATTGCCTGATTGCCCAGCAATAGTTTCTGCACTACTTGGCTGGGCAAATACAGCCATCTGGCTGAAAACAGCTAAACCGATGAGAGATTGACTAAGCAAAGCACGGAGATTATTCAGCATGGGTGTTGTATGTTGTTTGTTCAACTGTATACAACACTACAAAAATCATCAATATCGGAAAATTGCTGCCACCGATGCTTGATTTGGCATTCTTTCTGGTTCCACAGCATAAACCTTGCCACCATTGAGAATAGTGTGAATCGCGGCAAAATCTAACAAATCTTCATCATCTGCTTCTGGTTCTGGGTGAATATCTACATTCATTCTTGCTGGGTCAAACTTGCCCCAAATTTGTTGACCTACAGGTACAAACAAAGTATCAACTCTTTGATAGTAAGCCGCAGAAACAACTTCCTTAAGGTCACTAGAAGCTTTACCAGTACCTTCTCCAGCCAGTTGTTGATAAAGTTCCATTGCCTGCTGTTCTGACTCGTGAAATAGAGGCTCGACAATTTGCCAAGCATCTGCGTGTAATTCATCAGCTTGGAAAAGTTCTGGTCTGCGGGTAATACCTTGTTCTAGCAAATTGGTATAACTATTTGCTTCACGGTAAATTGGATGGAGATAATCTACTCCTGCCAAAATTAGTGGTGCTGTTTCCTCACGGAGTTTTTCATGAAGTTCAGCATCGACTATGTGAAAGAATTGCAGGATTGCTTCTTGATGTTGATCTCTGTCTGGGCTTCCCTGTCCGTGAAATGCACCTGGCTGTGAGCTTGAAAAAGAAGTTGAAGTGCTGCCTTTTTTTGTGGCGATGCGAAATTGACCTTCTTTAGCAGTTTCGTCATATAAAAGCGCTTCATCAAGACTTTTAGGCAGATTTTCTAGTTCTACTTCCTTCAAACCAGAGCGAGTACCTTCAAAAAATTTCAAATTTTGTTGGCTTAAAGCCAGAACGTAGAACTTGCCATCATTATTAATTAAAGGTAATAATGGCTTGATGTGGAAGCGATCGCTCACAACTACCAGTTCTTGAAACTCCATTGGCAACTGATAATAGCGAAATACTCCTGGAGCAATAAAAATAGCGAGGCCCTGGTCTTGATTTTCCCAAAACTCAGCCTTATCAAGTTCCATCGCTGGCTGAAGAAGCTGATTTGCTTCCGGTTGGCTCATTTCTATTGCTTCTAAGCGTGCTTGAGCTTCGCGAATTAAATTTTTAAACCGAATCGGATTTTGCCGAATCTCTGGCCCTGCTTTTTGCATAGGCATATACAGAGAAACACAAAGGCTATCAGTATGTTCAGTTAAAGTTTTTAATTCATCAGTAGATAATATTGTCATATTATAAAACTCCCATCTAAATCAATACAAATTGCATCATTTAGATTTATTTCAGAGCTAAAAGCCGAAAAATTCATCTTTCTTTTGATAAAAAAAACTACCGCCTCACCATTCTTTAGATGGATATATCTAGATCCCCAATTTCTTTAAGAAGTCGGGGATCTGTTTTCTCACGTATGATATGGGACTGCTATAAATAGGTGAATAAGTACATATAAAAAAATACGCCTGTTTCGTTTTCGGCGTATTAAGTGAAATTTTTATTAGATAATATGAGCAACAATCTGAGCAAGATTTTGCATTTATCCAGCATTAGGCGTGTCAGTATTTGCTGAATTTGATTTGACTGCCATACCTCGTGACTGTGAATTGACAAAACCTAAACTTACACGTTTCATAATCCAATGCAAGCCTAGAAGAATTACAAAAGTAATTGCAATAATTACTAAAGGCTGTTTACCCAAGAGTTCTTCTACACCTTTGGTTAATAAAGCATCTGGTTGAGTAATAAAATCCCAACTGTTGAAACGTAAAAATCTTCCCCAATAAATTCCCACAGCACAGAGAGCATGAGTAATTAACTCTACTCTAAAAATCCATTGACTCTTGCCGATGCGGTGTAAATAGTAACCTAAATTGATTAAAGAAATAACATAAGCTTCAAACCCAGCAAAAATTACCAGCAAATATACAGGCATTAGCACTAAAGTAATTATCCACACTGACTGGATTGTGCGAATATCATCTATCAGGTGAATGACATCGGTTAATAGATAAGGCGCATTTGGTAAGAAAGCATAAAATACGATAAATCCCAACCACCAAACCCAAGAACGTCCCCGTCTAGTGCGGAACAACCAAACACTTAAAGCCAAAGGTATAAAAGCTAAAAACAGGTTCCACGTCATCCAATTCATGTTTATCCGCAAGACCTGTAAAACTCTGGCTATCAGTTCAATCAATTCCTCTTTCATAAATGCTCACTTGCAAAATGTGTGATTGATATAGTTTCGTTCTATAGTCTTAACTTCAGTGGTTGACTGATAAATTGGGAAAATTTAATTGTGGGAATCTTTAGTATATTCTTTGTCGGGTTTAGAAAAGTTTATAACAGGTACATAATATAACGTGAGTTCGACAGATTGAAAAAACCCCTCTCCAAACCTCTCCCCTATAAGGAGGAGCCACTGCGTTGCGCGGGTTCCCCGCGTTGTAGCAAGTGGCGTAGAGGCTTTAAAAGCTTAATTGTTCGTTGATATTTAAGCCCCTCTCCGCTTCGGAGAGGGGTTGGGGTGAGGTTCATTGAATTCACGTTAATATACTGCCCATCATAAATAGCTTTCAAGCTGATTATACAGGTTTACTCATTTCACACTTCATACTTCATATTTTTCGTACTAGTATAACCAGAAAATTCTCCAGGCTAAATTTAGTAGAAATCTGGAAGTGTGAGCGGCTAAAATGCTACCCAAACTTCCAGTATAGTTTTTGCTCTAGGAGGTCGTATTTTTTTAGTCGTGATTTAGATACAATCTCCCTTAAGACAATTCCCGAAAAATTCAAAATTTGATACTGCAACCCGATTCGATGTCTGAATCTCTCGTATAGGTAAGGAGCAAGAAGGAATAAAGATATAGGACTCATATTTGATTAGTGAAAAAAATCAGTACACATCTAACTTTCCTGTTATCTGTTCCCTGTTAAGAGTTCCCTACCTACACAAGGATTTTCAGTAATCAAATCGGATTCCTATATTACCTAGCTGCGCAAAATTGTTACAAAAATTTAACGTACTAGAATTCGACTGCGTGGGCCAATTGCTTGTTTAGCCACAGTTACTTGTGAGCGACAATTGAGAGACTCTTTGTGACAAATCTTGGCTGGAACAGCAGCAACCTCTAAACTCACTGGATTAGCTGTGAGGGAATAGCCACTACTAAACTCTATATTTGAGTCGGTTGAGGGTGAGGGGGAATTAGCTTGACCAAATATACTACCATTATTAGTCTGTGTAGGAGCAGTGGCGATCGCACCACTATCTACTGATACTGGAACTGGTGTACTAGGTACAGATGGAACAGTAGGAGGATTATTGATTGTAGGTGTAGTGGGAGTTGAGGTACTACCACCACCACCGGAATTAATTAGCGTAGCATTGGCAGGTACAGTAATGCTCAATCTCACCAAAGGAGTGTTTTTCATCTCATAAGTGGTGACGCTGGGCTTGCCGGGAATATCTGATTTATAATCAAAGACCGTAGGACTTTCGCCACCATTGCGATCGCTATATCTTGGCCCTTGTCCATTCAACTGAAAAGTTCCTTGATATTGCTTACCAGTTTTTGGGTCGGTAACAACACCAGTATAAAAAGCTTTTGCGAACCCAAACTCATCTTGAACTATTCCTTGAAATGAAATATTTGGGATTTTTCCTTGATAAGTAAAAGGTGTCAATTGTCCACCCGAAAGTGCAGGCGAAGTCAAAACTCCATTGAAAGAAATGACTGGAATGCCTTTGAAGTCAACGACATAACGCAAACTGCCATCAGCACGTGTTAGTACCTTTACATAATTAGACTGGTAAACTGGCACATAATTAGGCCTACTTGCAGTACCAATATTACGTTGATATACTCCTTGGGAATCAGTATCAATGCGAGTGACTGAGTTATTAAAATTGGGATTAAAACTCGGAAGTTCCAAGCTTCCTGATAATGTACCAGTGCTTTGAATGATTAGTTGAGCCGAAGCACTGCTCCCCCCTAAACCGATAAACACTGCTGCTAAACTGCTACTACTCAAAACTGCACAGCCTATCTTTGTGGCTGATGACTTTAATTGCATAAAAAATCTGCTCCGAATTTGCTCATCAAAAACAACACGCATCAAACTTTAATGCGTGAAAAAAAGTTAAAAATATAACTTGCACAGTCTTAAAAATTGCTGACAGTCAACAGTAGTAAGACAACACGGAGTGGGGGTTTCAACCCTTGTGATTACATTTACATGATTACGGAGTTAAAACCGGAAGGTTGCTCTCAATGCGCCGACTATCAAAGGGTCGTTAGCTGCATTGTGATCAGGATTAAAAACAACTAATAAGCCTGGTGTTAGAGACAAATGATCATTTAGCTGGGCGCGATAAAAAAGTTCTACATGCCATGATGTATCTTTACGTCCCCCAGGCGTTCCGCCATTGGAAAAGTTCGGAAAATTGAAGCCATCAGGTAAGCTACTTGAAGTAATTTTGGGGGGTTGTCCCACTAAAATACCGCCTAGATTGCCAGTCTTGCCTAAATTAGGTAACGCTGCAAATACCATCCAGTTAGTAGTTTCTACACTGCCAGAGAGATTAACTGGTTTGGATGAGGAAAAACCACCCCAACCGCCTAACTGCAAATTTTCATTCACACGCCATGCCACAGTAGCACCAACAGCGTGGGTATTCAAAGCTCTACTAGGTGCAAATGGTGAAATTAATTGCCCATCACCAATACCAGTACCGAGTAAATCATTTGAGGAGTGGGAATATATGTAATCTATGCCGATATCTATATTATTAGTAGGCGCGAGGGTGAGTTGTGCGCCTGCGGTATATCTACCACCGAATAAGCCGCCAAAATTGCTATTACCAGAAAAATTAGGAATTTCTGCGCTATAAACACCTTGCAGACTGATGCGATCGCTAATTTCCCAGTCAAAACCTATACCACCAGTACCGTTACCAATATTCAAAATTGGGTTACGCTGACCAAATTGCGAAATTGCCCCATCTCCTGAACCTTCTAATGGGTTAATCCCACGAAAGGTAGTGGCTGGATTCACACCAGATGCACCCACTACAATTCCCAAATTATCTGCAAGCAAAAATCGATATGACAAGTCATTAATTACGAGTTTATTCTCTGTATTAGATTCAAAACTCAATCGCCCCATATTGTTAGAAACTAAAGCAGCATTAGAACCTAAATTTCCTGCTGATATTCCTGTAATTAATAAATCTTTCCCGGTAAAGGAAGTGGCTAAGGTTAACTGTACGCTATCAGTAAAAGTTATATTTGTTTTACCTTGACGTTCCGGTATTCCATCTCTAGGAAACAAATCAACATTCGTCGTGTTTGTTCCTTGTAAACTAAAAATAGCTTGTCCAAATAATCTGGTTGTCGTAGAAAACTGATGAGACTTTAATTCAACATTTTTATTTTCTAAAACATCAATACGTTGGGTTATTTCCTGTAATTCTCTTTGAAATTCAGATTGTAACCTTTGTATTTGCTCTAATTCTTCATTAGTAATATTATTAGCTTGATTTTTAGTAATTAATTCCTGAATTTGATTCAGACAAATATTTAAACTCTGGGCGAATTCATAACGATTTACAGGACTGTTACCCAAGTAATTTCCATTTGTACTTCCTGCTAAACAACCGTAGCGCTCAACTAAAGACTGTAAAGCACCAAAAGCCCAGTCAGTGGGTTGCACATCATCCAGTTGCGAAACCGATGTAATTTGCGACATCTGATCCTCAGACTCAGAAAATTCTGGGGCTGCGGGAGACTCTGGCGAAATTGGTAGTTGTGCAGATGATGAGAATTCTGGCGTGGTTTCCAGTGGTTGGGAATCTTGCGTAAGAGAATTTTGCGAACTAATGTTTTTATGAACTTTATTCAGTAGATTTTGATACTGCTGATTTGCAGGTGCAGCGATAACTTGGGAAGTGCTATCAAACTGCATGAATTCAGGCGGTGTGATTTCCGCAGCTGAAGAAATTGGAGATAAATTCTCTTCTGTTGGTTGCTGCACTCCATTGTCTGACTGAACTACAGGCGGCTCTGGTAAATTATTTGGTGGAGATGTTTGCCCGACTGTCAATACGCCCAGCATCAGTAGACTTATGTCACTCATGGTATATCTCTTGACTAACACCAATATTCCTTTTGACAAAGGTTGTTGGTGTTCTTCAGGATATTTCTGTATAAAAAGTTATAAAAATTCTAAAGTATGAATTCTGAAGTATGAAATTACAGGAGAATTCAGAATCAGAATAAGCTCTATACCTAGCACCTTCAGCCTTCATACTTCATACTTCATACTTTCACTCTGGCTGGCTACAGTACTTATTGAGATCATTCATTAACGTGTCTGATTCTTTGCCAGCTGTTTTCGCAGCAGCAGTTAAGGCTGTGTCGATTTCGTTTCTGGCTTGTTTGATTTTTTCTCTACCTGTTGGCGAAGCTTCAGCTGTTTTCGCAGCAGCCAAAGCGTTAGCCGCCTTGCCAATGGCTTGACTAAGGTTATCAAATACCTTCTGGAAACTGCTTCGATATTCTTTGAGTTTGGGATCTGCCAATTTTAATTCTTCTAAAGATGTATCAATAGCTTCTAAATCTTTAGATAGTTGTAAGCTAGTGATTGCTTGCTTGCCTTTATTTTGATCAATAAGCGCATTTCCTTCATTGACAACTTGAATTAGCCGCTGACATTGTGAGGTTTTATTCTCACAACCAGTAACTAATAGAGCCAGACTCAGACTAACAGGAGCAATAAAACTATATTTACACCACACAGAGATTCATACCCTACCAGCAGTAAAATCCAAACAATCGTAACTAATAATTTCATAAATTGTGGAAATTGTTACGTGAATTTCCGGAAAAAATCAGTGGATGGCTAGAAAAGCCTTGGCCATTAGGATTCACGCGCCAGTTCGTTGTAGTGAGTCCATTGCAACAGGAAAACCTTCCTGTTGTAGCAAGTACCCCTGCGTAACCTTTACAGTTATAAGTATTTATCGGAAATTGATATTAGTCTTGGAATTCTAGAATATGTTTGGCTGTAATTTGTGGTTGCTCTAAATGTGGGATATGACCTGAATCTTGAATCCAAATCAGTTTACTATTGGGAATTGCTCGTTTAAATCGCTTGGCATCTGTAGTGCCTAAAATTCTATCTGAGTCGCCCCAAAGAATTAACGTTGGTTGTAAAATTTGTGCCAGTTGCTTAAATCTAAAAGCACTGTAACCACCACTTTTAGTAAAAGCAATTAAAGCGAGATGCCAACTGGGCATTTCTAGATGTAAACCGCCGCAACACGAGGCATCAAGGGAAATCAGACTGGGGTTTTTATAGGCAGTACGAGAAATGCGATCGCGGACTTTGGGATTCCGCAAAAATTGAGTAGCCCAATTATCTAACGGCGGAAACATGAATTTAGCCAAAGCAGAACCCGCCCTCAAACCTGCGCTATCAATTAACACCAGTTTTTTGACTACTTCTGGGTAAGTGAGGGTAAAGTCAATCGCGGCTGCACCTCCCATCGATGCACCCACCAGGATTACAGGCTGGTTAATTAAGGTTTTCCAGAAATAATATAGATGGGTTTTGATGGCAACAGGACTAAATTGTATGCCTGCGAGTCTGTCGGTAAAGCCAAAACCGAGTAAGTCCACTGCCCAAGTTTCATTATTTTCTGCCAGCCGTGGTAACAGCCGTCGGAATTCTAAGACGGAACTATCAAAGCCGTGAATTAGTAAAATAGGTATGCCACCACTGCCTTGTTTAACATAGGTTGTGGTAATTGGCTGATGAGATAAAGGAGTAGCGATCGCTTGACTTTGAATACTACGAGCTAGTGCGATCGATTCTGGCTCTGTTAATTGCTCAACTGCGGCAGGTAAAAAACTTGGAAACATAACTTATACTTTACAGCACCCAGTTACTAAATATAGTGCTGATCTGCAAGCTGATTACTCAGTGTACGGAAAAAAAGTCCTCAATGTCACAATTGGAGCAAAACCCTCGTAGAATAAAAAATACTTATTTAGTGTCTCAGGAGCTAATGCCATGCCAATGGCGGTTGGCGTAATCGAAACTCTAGGTTTTCCATCTGTGTTAGCCGCAGCAGATGCAATGGTGAAATCTGCCGCAGTCACGCTGGTTTATTATGGTCTAGCGGAAAGTGGCCGCTTTGTTGTCGCTGTCCGAGGACATGTTGCTGAAGTAAATAGAGCGGTTGAACAAGGTATTAATGCTGGGGAGCAAGTAAAGGCTGAAACAGTAATTACCCATTATATAGTTCCTAATCCCCCGGAAAATGTGGAAACTATACTACCAATCCACTTCACTAAAAAATCTGAACCGTTCCGTATCTTCTAAAAGATTTTGCCATTAAAATCTGTAACGAAGCTTTCTACAATTAACTTGTAGCGTTACCACATACGTTTATTTATATCAGGAGATTGCTAATGTCACTACAGGCAGTTGGTTCACTGGAAACTAAAGGTTTTCCTGCTGTACTAGCAGCAGCAGACGCGATGGTAAAAGCTGGACGAGTTACCCTTGTTGGTTATATCAGAGTTGGTAGCGCTCGTTTTACAGTCAATATTCGTGGAGATGTTTCGGAAGTGAAAACCGCAATGGCTGCCGGTGTGGAAGCAGCAGAAAATGTTTATGGTGGAACATTAGAATCTTGGGTAATAATTCCTCGTCCCCATGAAAACGTCGAAGCTGTTTTACCAATTGCTTATACAGATGAAGTCCAACAGTATCGAGACTCTGTAGAAAATCCCATCGTTAGGTCTTCTAACGGACGATAAAGTTAGATTCATCAGCTATTAATCAAAAAGCTAAAGTCAAGAGTCTACAGTCTCACTACTAATCAATGATTAATAATTAAGACTAGACTATTGACTTTTTGCTATATATGTTGTTGAAATTTAAGTCTATTGAATTGTCATAGATGCCAGCAACAACTATCTCCTACCCCAACTTGCAAGTTTCTTTTTGCAGAATAAATTGCCTGTAAAGAAAATTACAAAGTTTGAATGTCATTCAAAAACATTTCATTATCTATAAGCTTGACAGTTTTTAATTAAACAAAGAAGGAATAGAGCTATTTGATGGTTGATGGATGACTGTTAACCCTCAATTACCAATCCGAAGAATAAGGATGAAGTGCTTTGAATGCAAGTTCTGGCTTTCATCTGGGAAAATCATAGAAAAATTTAACCAAGCTAGTCGAGATTGATAAGAAAAATTACATATTATCTAATACCTAAAAAAGTATTGATTAAGTGAAACTTCTCTACCAAAAATCACGTCGGAACATGGGTAAATTCCACTAGTTCTTTAGCAGAAGTGTAAAGTGTCAGCTTTTATTAACTGAACCTTGATCGTGATTTTGTCCTCCTCAGTTTTGGATAAATAGCTTTTCGGGTTTATTGAGTGTAAAGTTACAAAAATTAAAATATTTCAGATCAGGAAGCAAATTTCTCAAGACTGAAATTTTTATTACTCAGAGAATAAAAGTAAAAATCACAATCTGAAAACTTCTGCATAAAGTTTGGGAATAAAAACGTAATAAGAATAGAATCGCTGAAATGTCTTCATGAAGGTGACAGATTCATGAACAACTGCCAGCCAAATGTTAAGAGTGACGAACGGGGGTTGTGATGCAAGCTGTACAGCAGGGTTTTGAGGAACGCAATCTCACTATGGCAACAGATGCAGAAAAATTGGCGCAGTATTGGCGTAAACGCCTAACTGTAGAGATCTCGGAACAAAGCGCATCTGTGAGGGAGAGTATTGTTTTGTGGCTTTTGGGAAGAGACTTAAAACGATTTGAATCATTAGACCCCAAAGAACTAGAGATTGCCAAGCAAGCAATGGAGTATCGCTGGAAAATTTTACATCAACGCTACTTGGGAATTGGTAGAGAACGTGCATATCGCAACTTAATTACGCGATTGGGAAGTTTAGTTAGCTTACGCAATAAAATTCAAACTTGGGTAGCGTTAAGCCGCGATCGCCAACGCAGCGTCATGGATGTATTACAAGAAGTTATCCAAGAATTACTACAAAGCGATTCTTATATGCAGCAGCAAATGGCTTGCATTGCAGAAATCACCACCGACAGACGACTACAAGATACACTACTGTTCGCCAGTATAGAAGAGTATGCTTTGCGACCAGTACGCAATCAACCTCTACTCGTGTATAGATTTGTTAATTATTTACGTCGGACTCAACGTGGTGGCTTAACTCAAGTGCCAGGTAGCGACATGGTGAGACTTGTTTCCGAAGAAATTCTCACCGATGACAGTGATAATCGCGTTAACTTGGTAGATACGCAAGCGATCGCCGAATATCAAGAAGCACAGCAACAAGAAGAACAACAATCACTGCGACAATCTGTAGAAACAGAATTTGCCGACTATTTACAAGAAAATCTCGGACAAGAAGCTGTAGCTTGGTTGCGATTGTATCTCCAAGGAAAATCTCAAGATGAAATTGCCAAGCAACTAAACAAACCCATTCGGGAAATTTACCGCCTGCGCGAAAAAATCAGCTATCATGCAGTTCGTGTATTTGCCCTTAAAGGTAAACCAGAACTCGTTAATAGCTGGCTATCAATTTCCTTGGAAGAACATAATTTGGGACTTACACCCAACCAATGGCAGCAACTTTATGAAAAATTAACTCCCATTGGACGACAGGTGCTAGATTTACGCAAAGCAGGTGATTCTATTGAAGCGGTAGCTCAAAAGTTAAATCTCAAGAGTCATCAAGCAATGGGGGAATGGACAAAAATTTATCTGACAGCCCAATCGTTGAGAAGCGAAGAATAAGGAGTATAACAAGCGATCGCCGCAATTAATACCCATAAACATGATTATCAAGTAAAAATCAGTTGATTGGGAATTGGCGGAACGTATTCGGAAGGGTTTCCTAACTTAGCAACCTTTCCCCCTGCTCCCTTACCCATTTAACTGAGTATCATCTGACTGAGAGTAATTAATTTAACTTTTAACAAGATAACAAAGTATCTTTATTTACTGCCAAGTAACTTAGAGCAAAATAAAATATAAGGAAAGTTTAAATAATCAAACCTATGTTGTCTTCAGAGGACAAACCCAATGATACCGAAGCAAGCAGGCAGCAGGTACTATCCAACATACCGATAAACTTAGAGCAAGAAAGCGATCGACAACAGGTATTTCAGCTAATTGATCATCTCCTGTCCTTTGAAGCGTGTCTGTACCACCAAATTCTGCCCTTTAGATTAGAAAGCAACAAATTACTTCTCGGTATGGTGCATCCACAAGATAGCGGCGCACTAGATTACGTGAATCGCATCTTGTCTTATATCAACTGCACAATGGTGACTCAAGAAATCCCCACTGATAGCCACCGCAGTATACTTTCTGCCTATCTTAACTATAAAAATACGTTTAGCTCAGATATTAAAGCAGTCAATCATCATCAAACAAACTCTGCCCCAAAACTAGAACAACTCCATCACTCTGACATCACTTCATCTCAACATCAGCCGCAACCACCAGCATCTATGGTGGCACACATAGAAACACCTCAAAATGCTCGAAAATTAGCAGATTTCCCCCCACTTCCCGAACCCAACCTTTCAGCTTTCGTGCAAAAGTTCAAAGAAGAAACTACCGAAGCATCACTCACAACAAATTTAACTATCCTGCCCGTTCCTACCCCAGAACTATCTACTCCTGTAGAAGTGTTAGCATCACTCCCACCCAAGAAACTACTAGAAGAATTACTTGGACGAGTTCTCGGTGGCGGAATTGGTCGCTTGTATTTAGAAAGACAACCTTACAAAGGTAGGATACTCTGGAGTGATAACGGTGTTTTGCAATCTGTATTAGACAATTTACCTCTGTCGGTTTTTCAAGGTGTACTTAATGAATTAAAACGATTTGCTGGGTTACCTGTAACTACAATTACAGAACCAAAACAAATAGAAAAAGAATGTGTATATCAACAAAACCGGTTGCTATTACGCCTGCGAGTGATGCCAGGAATTTACGGTGAAGAAGCTACACTACAAGTATTGCGGGGAGCAGCCTTAAAGTTTTATCAACAACAACAATTAGCCCGTCTCAGCCGTGATGTCTTGGGCATTTCTCAACAACTCAGCTATAAATTACAGGAACTACATCAACGACTACTACTCAACTCTAGCCTTACACCAGAGCAATCAGATGCTTTAGATGCATTAAACCGCATAGTAGAAAATTTAGACCAACAAGTCAAAATACTCACAGCAAATAGTGATTCAATCAGCAAATAATAAATCACAATTCTGTCAGTAAAACCGCTGATTTCGATCCCTGACATAATTGCTATGTTGTAAGGGAACATTAGACCGATAAACCATAGATTGTTAGTTTAAATTTTTACATTTTATATATGTATTAATACTATGGTAGCGGGTTTAAAACTTATAGTAGTCAAGTTAATTTTCCATTATTGAATTCATTTTTACAGATATTTCATGCAGACTGAGGTTTTTAGTGAACTTTTCCCCTTACTGAGTACAGCCAACCCACAAACTTTAGAATGGCTGCTCAACGTTGCAATTGATCACGAATATCCCATAGGACGAGCCGTGTTAATGGAAGATGCTTGGGGTAATGCAGTTTACTTCGTCGTATCTGGCTGGGTTAAAGTCCGTCGTACTTCTGGAGATGATTCTGTTGCCATAGCAATTTTGGGTCGGGGCGATTTTTTTGGAGAGATGGCGATTTTAGATGAATCTCCCCGTTCCACTGATGTAATTGCCCTTTCGCCTGTGAAGTTACTCAGCATTTCTCGAGAGCGTTTTATTCAAATCTTATTTAAAGATCCACAATTGCATCATCGGATGTTGCAACTGATGGTGCGAAGATTGCGGCAAATTAACCAGCGCTTGCAGATCCGCTCTTCACCACCGGCTGTGAAACTGGCTCACACCTTAGTCAGTTTGGGTGAAAGTTACGGACAAGAATCACAGCAAGGTAAAGAAATTTTTAATATTCCCTTTAAAGATCTGGCAGAAGTGACAGAAATCGGAGTAGAGGAAACCACCAAAATCATGGAAAAACTACATGAAAAAGGATGGATCACAATTGATAATGTTAATAACATCATTCACTTGGTTAACTTCAAGCAATTAATGAATTTGGCCGGCAAAGTCTAATTTTGGGTAGAGTGTGGGGTCACAGAAGTTTAGATGCTGCCGAAATTCTTGTGCATAAGTTCTTCAGGCAAGAGAGCGCTAACGTAAGTGCTAAAAGCTGTTGTCTGTGTTAAAAAAAACCTGACAAAATTGTGAATGGCAGAGACCGCGTATGCAACTTTTTGCGCTCCTGTTGAGCATTAAGAGTTGAGTTGCAAGTTTTGAAATCAGGTCTATTGACTATTGCAGATGCAAAACCTCTGAGCATCAAGAATGCTGGAAACACATACTTGCTAGGAAAAATTAATTAATTATGGATAAAAAGACCTGAAGCTTTGACATCAATTATAAAATATTAATTAATTGTAAATTTTTTAAAATCTTATTTTTATACTATTTTATTCTTAGTTCTTTACAAAGTCCTTCCATTGACTATTAATTATTGGCTAATAACTATAAACTCATAACTTATCACTCCTGTCTACTACTACAAATGACTGAAGCAACAGCACCTCGTCTCGAAATTGGCGTTAAGGAAACCGTGCCAACGATTCATTACCTGGTAGCAATGCCCCAACCAGAAACCCATCTGTTTGAGGTGAGCTTGCGACTTGTTAATCACTCATCCCCAACACTGGACTTGAAAATGCCGGTGTGGACACCAGGATCATATTTAGTAAGGGAATACGCCAAAAATTTACAAGATTTTACAGCCTTTGCTGGAGAGCAGCCCTTGTCTTGGCGGAAAATCAGCAAAAACCACTGGCAAGTAAACACAAACGGTATTTCTGAATTAACGGTGCATTACCGCATATTTGCCAATGAGCTATCGGTACGAACAAACCATTTAGATAGCACCCACGGTTATTTCAACGGCGCAGCCCTGTTTTTTAGATTACGTGGTTGTGAAAAGTTACCCATTCAAGTCACTATTGTGCCACCGCATCCAGAATGGCGAGTCACTACTGCCTTACCTTCAGTTGAGGGACAGTCTTCTACCTTTTATGCTGCCGATTTTGACACTCTTGTAGATAGCCCCTTTGAAATTGGTTATCACGAGTTATATCAATTTGAAGTTTTGGGAAAACCTCATGAACTGGCTATTTGGGGACAAGGAAATTACCAAGCACAACGAATAATTGCCGATATTCAAAAAATTATTCATGTAGAAGCACAGATATTTGGTGGTTTACCTTACGACAGATATGTGTTTCTGCTACATTTGTTTGCTCAAGCTTATGGTGGTTTGGAGCATAAAAACTGTTGCTCTTTAATTTATCAGCGTTTTGGTTTTAGCTCATCAGATAAATACGATCGCTTTATTCAACTGGTAGCACACGAGTTTTTTCACTTATGGAATGTTAAACGCATTCGTCCAAAAGCATTAGAAGTTTTTGACTACGATCGCGAAAATTATACATCTTCTTTGTGGTTCTGTGAAGGAACTACCAGTTACTATGATTTACTCATTCCTCTGCGGGCAGGAATTTATGATGCTAAATCATATTTTCATAACTGGAGTAAGGAAATTTCCAGGTTTCTTACCACACCAGGACGAAAAGTGCAATCACTTGCCGAATCCAGTTTTGATGCTTGGATTAAACTCTATCGCCCAGATGCTAATAGCAATAATTCCCAAATTTCCTACTATTTGAAGGGAGAAATGGTTTCTTTACTGCTAGATTTGCTGATTAGAGAGCGCTCTAAAAATCAGCGTTCTTTGGATGATGTGATGCGGCAAATGTGGCGCAAGTTTGGCAAACAAGAAATTGGTTATACTCCAGAACAATTGCAGGAAGTCATTGAATCTGTAGCAGAAATAAATTTGACTGACTTCTTTAACCGCTACATTAACGGTACTGAAGAGTTGCCTTTTAATCAGTACCTAGAACCTTTTGGCTTACAGGTGATTGCGGACAAAGAAGAAGAACCTTACTTTGGTTTGAGATTAAACACCGAGAATGGGCGAGAAATAGTTAAGTTTGTTGAATTCGGTTCACCTGCACAATTAGCAGGAATTGATGCTGGTGATGAGTTACTGGCTATTGCTGGCATACGTGTAACAGCCCATCAACTAAGCGATCGCTTAAAAGATTACCAACCAAACGACGTTATTCAGGTAACAGTTTTTCATCAAGATGAACTGCGTACCTGTTCTGTCACCTTGGCTGCACCTCGTCCTAGTAAGTATCAGGTCGTTCCAGTCAACAATCCTAATGCAACCCAAAAAGAAAACTTTGCTGGCTGGTTAGGTGTACCGCTTACTACTCTTCGGTAATACTGCTACTTTTGTATGTTTTGATTTCTGAATCATAACTAATTAGGGGCGCATATATTGCGCCCCTAAGCATATGTTCTATTAAATAGCTGCCTAGAAAAACATAGAATCTTATTTCCCTGACATAAAACTAAATTTCTCAAGCTAGAGATAGGCTTGGGTATAACTGCTTTATCTTTGAGCAAGATGAAAATAAAATATTAATGTCTGCTTACGAAAAATCTCTACAAAAAGAGAGATATGTAACCATAATTGAATCACTTGAGATAATCAGTTATTCGTTTGATGAATTTACTTGTATTTTTTATTTGAAATTTTAACAAATAGATTATGCACTTTTTTGATAAGTTGTACATAAATATTGCGCAGAACCAAAGTTTACTATTTGTAGGGCTTGATCCCAACCCAGAGATGATGCCTAGCGGCTATCAGTCTCAAGATGTAATTACGGGTTTAGGAAATTGGTTGCAATTTATTATTGAAGAAACTGCCGATTTTGTCTGTGCTTATAAGCCAACACTGGGCTTTTATGCAGCTTTAGGCATTCCTGGTTTAGAACTGCTGTACAAAACTTTAGCTGCTATCCCCAGTCATATTCCAATTATTTTAGATGCTAAACATAGTGATTTAAATACTAGTAGTATTTTTGCCCATACTATATTTACACAATGGTGTGTAGATGCAGTTACTCTCAGCCCATATCCAGGGCAAGATCATGTTGCACCATTTTTGGTTTATCCTGATAAAGCCGTATTTATTTTATGTTGTACTTCTAATCCCGGAGCAGAAACTCTACAACAATATCCGGCTAATGATTCACCTCTTTATTTACAGGTAGTCAAAGAAGCCAAAAACTGGGGAACGCCGGAAAAATTGGGTTTAGAAGTAGGAACTACAAATCCTGAAGTTTTGGGGTTAATTCGAGCAGTTGCACCTGAACGAACCATAATGGCACGTAGCATTTGGGCTGAGGGTAATAATAATCTCAAGCAAATATTAGAAGCTGGCTTGAATAGTAATGGTGATGGTTTGCTAATTCCTGTGCCTCAGGATTTATTGGCAAAACCATATTTATCACAGGAAATCCAGTCGTTACGTGCAGAAATTAATCAAATAAAAAGCCAAATTACCTCTGATGCTTCTAGCTGTTCTGTATGGTTATCTGATGTGAGTTTTGAAGAGCAGCAACCCCATAATGATTTAATTTTGCAACTTTACGATATTGGTTGCATTATGTTTGGTAACTTTGTCCAAGCATCAGGAGCGATATTTCCCTATTATATAGATTTACGCAAAATTATTTCTAATCCACAAGTTTTTAATCAAGTTCTCAGTGCCTATGAAAAAATTTTAAGAAACCTAACTTTTGATAGATTAGCAGGTATTCCTTATGGTTCTTTGCCAACTGCCACTGGTTTAGCTCTACGTTTGAATTGTCCAATGGTTTTTCCGCGTAAAGAAGTGAAAGCACACGGAACGCGCAAGGTAATTGAAGGCAACTTCTCGGCTGGTGAAATAGTAGTGGTAGTAGATGATATTTTAATCAGTGGTAAAAGTGTGATGGAAGGAGCAGAAAAGTTGAAATCTGCTGGATTAAATGTGCATGATATTGTGGTTTTAATTGACCATGAATATGGAGTACAAGCAAGACTGCAAGAAAATGGATATAGAAGTCATGCAGTTTTCACTATTTCACAAATAGTCACAACTTTGTACCAGGCAAAACGAATCAATGATGAACAACTTTTAGCTTTCAATCCAAGCTCAGAATAATTATGAATCTAACAGTTAATAGATTAATAAAATGGCTAATTTTAACGCTGTTATTTCCTCTATTGTTTCTCAATGGATGGTTATTATTACGTCTCTTTCAATATTTTCAACCTTTAGTAACCATTCTTGTCTTAGCTTCCTTATTTGCTTTCATTTTAAACTATCCTGTTTCCTTGCTGGAGCGTCAGGGAGTTAAACGCAACTATGGAGTAACATTAGTTTTTATCTTAGCTACTTTTATCCTGGTAACTTTGGGAATTACATTATTGCCCATAGTTTCTGAGCAATTTAATGAAATGGTTAAATTATTGCCTCAATGGATTGATTCTACAGAAGCAAAATTACATAGTTTAAATGAATGGGCTTTTAGCCAGAGTAGCCGTATAGATTTTAGTCGAATTTTTACTAAAATAACAGATAAAATTCCTGATGAACTAGAGTACATTTCAGATAGGCTTTTAAGCATTATTATTGACACAATTGATAGTGTTTCAGGAGCTTTAATTACAGTAGTGTTAAGTTTTTACTTATTGTTAGATGGGCCAAGACTGTGGCAGGGAATATTTAAAAAGTTACCTTGGAATTTTACCCAACAAATAAGTGAATCTATCCAGCAAAATTTTCAAAATTACTTGATTGGGCAAGGCACTTTAGCGTTACTGATGGGATTTTCCCAAACATTAATGTTTTTGTTATTTCAAGTTCAGTTTGGGTTACTGTTTGGGTTGGGAGTGGGAATTTTGAGCTTGATCCCCTTTGGAGATGTGTTTAGTTTGATTGTAATTACTTTAATTATAGCTACCCATGATTTTTGGTTAGCAGTTAAAGTGTTGGCAGTAGCTATGATTATTGATCAGTTAATTGACCAAGCGATCGCTCCCCGGTTATTAGGAAGTTTTACAGGGCTAAGACCAATCTGGGTATTGATTTCTTTATTGGTAGGCACTTATGTCGGTGGCGTTTTGGGGTTAATTATTGCTGTACCAGTAGCTGGTTTTATTAAAGATATTGCAGACGGTTTTACTCTGGCTAATAATTCTAATACTGCGGTTGCAGGTGAAGATGCAGAGATGCTACCGCAAGAATCTACATCTGCATAGGTTAAGAATTTTAAATACCCTTAAATCCCATTTCTGCTTCTACTTGTTGTACTTGGGTAGAATTTACCATTTCGGGAGCATTAGCTCGACGAGTGTAACGCATAACTCCAATTTGGCTGATGAATATTCCAACTACAATCAAACTACCACCTATATATTGAGGTGTAGTTGGGGCTTCATCTAATATAAAATAAGCGGACAAAATACCTGCAATTGGAGTAAATGAGCCAACTAAGGAAGCTACAGATACCGTAGAAGCTCTCAAACCTTTGAACCATAGTGACTGGCCTAAAACTATAATTATCACACTATAAAGCAGCATCCACCGCCACAAAAAAGGCGAAAATACTTCCACAAAATGATGTTGACCGTATAGCCATAAAGCCAGAAAGAAAAATACTATAGTCCCTAAAATAGTCCGATAGATGGTAAAAATTCCTAAGGGAATGTGTGAGACGTATTTTTTCCCAATAACTGTAGCCAAGGTTGCTGCTATTGCTCCCGCTGCGGCGAAAATCTCACCTATACCCAAATGAAAACCGGGCATACTCATCATGACTTGTCCAGGCGGTTGGAGTAAGATCGTCAGTGCAACACCAACAAAAGCTGCGATCGCTCCGATAATTTCCCAAAAATTTACCCGTTCCTTTAAAAACCAGATTGATAACGCTAAAGCCAGTGGTGGTTCTAATCTGCCAATCAAAATCACATTGTTGACATTGGTGAGTGCCAATGCTTGGAAAATTAAACCAGGAGCCAACGCTCCAGATAGAATAGATACCAGCGACAACACTAGCCAATTCTTCACAGATATTTGTTTCAATACTGTTTTTTTCCACTGTCGCCCATAGATGATCAGCAGAAGCATCAAAGCACAGATGTTACCAACGAACAAAACATTACACAGAGAAATAGGATTTCTGCCATTTATTAAGTTTTGCGCACCAATTTCTGTTAATTTGCGAGTAACTGCACTTGATGCTCCGAAAATTATGATTGCTACCCAGAGATAGGCTTGGTTGGGAATTTTGTCAATGAAACGATGCCATCTTCTCAGGCTAGTCACAACAATACCACTTGCAGTTGCAATACAAATAATGTCAACAATACTAAAAATTTTTGCTTAAGTCCAGGTGAGAAAAGTCTGAAATAGCCTTAAAAATTACCTGAGATTTCTTGACATCACAATTACCTGAGAAAATGCTGAGTTTAAACTGAATCTTCTCAAGGAATAAATTCAGACAATTTATGGCTAAGTTTCAGATCAGCTTCAGTAGCATCTGAGATGCTCTGGATGGTTGCTATAAAGCTCAAATATAAGGAATACCAACCAATGAAATTTGCCCCTTCCTTACTTACAGGTGTTGCTATAGCTGGTTTACTGACAGTTGGGGATGTTACATTACAAGGCGTACAACCTTCACAAACTCAAGCAATTGCTGCTGAAGGCAAAGATGCCCTGGGTTTAACTCCTCAGCAAGAAATTGACTTGATCACTAAAAATAAAGGTGTACCTGGTAGTGGTGATCAGCTGCGTCGTTTCTTCTTTGGCGACCTTGAACCTATCGGAATTCAACCTGGTGGTGCAGGTCAAGTTGTTAACCTTTACAACAAAGCTAACGATACTACATTTTCTTACTGTTCAACCTTTGATGTAGTTGTAGCTGTGAAAAAGGGCAAAGTTCCGAAGTTTCCTGCTAATGAAGTTAAGTAATTTTGCTTGGTAATTTAAGTAATATATATGTGTTTTAGGGTAGCAAACAGTATATCTGGCAGTTACCCTAATCTTTTTTTAGGCTAGTTGTACACTTACAGCAGAATTCAGGAGTCAGGAGTCAGAATTCAAAATAAGAATAGGCTCTATACCTAGCTTTGAGACTTAAATGGTGTCCTTTACTTACTTGAAATATCCTGTATAAGCTAATCGTCATTTAAATTGCACTATTTTCATAGTAATGAAAGCTGCAAACCCTCTCCCTTGATCCCTGCCCCCTGCCAAGAACTGCGGTCTCAATGTGCAAATTAAATGTTGAACAGCTTATAACATTTATCTCTCCCATACCAGTAGTTAATTCCAGCAGCAAGATGGCTCTGGGATTAGTCATGTTGAATCAAATTTGTAATGTTTATGTCATTAGTCATTTTATAGATAGAAATGACTAATGACAAATGACTAATTTATAAAACCCCTTTAGAACTAGGAATTGTCCCAGCACGACGAGGATCAAATTCAGTTGCCATGCGCATGGCTCTAGCAAAAGCCTTAAATGTTGCTTCAATAATGTGATGAGAATTGATGCCATCTAGTTGGCGGATGTGCAGTGTCATTTGGCTATGATTCACTAATGCCACAAAAAATTCCCGCACTAGTTGGGTGTCATAGGTTCCAACTCGTTGTGTTGGAATTTGCAAGCCGTAACTCAGTTGAGGTCGTCCAGAGAAATCTAAAGCTACCTGAATTAAAGCTTCATCTAATGGTGCTAAAAAATTACCAAAGCGGACAATACCTTTTCTGTCACCTAATGCTTGATGCAAAGCTTGGCCTAAAGTAATACCAACATCTTCGTTAGTGTGATGGTCATCAATTTCCCAGTCGCCCTTAGCTTTGACATCTAAATCAATCAAACCGTGGGAGGAAATTTGATGCAACATGTGATCTAAAAATGGAATACCAGTGGCAGCGTTGCATTTTCCCGTGCCATCCAGGTTAATAGTCACTTGCACATCAGTTTCACCAGTAACCCGGTGAACAGAGGCAATACGAGCGGTGGTAATTGCTGCAACTTGTTGTAGAACAGAGTCTTTACTAGAGGTATCGCTGATTTGCATAGCTAACTAGGGAGCATAAAGGCTGAAGTCTAAAGTATGAAGTAAGAAGTCTAAAATTTCATCCTTCATACTTCACACTTCATACTTTTGATTACATTCCCATAATTTCATATCCTGCATCCACGTACAGAACTTGCCCGGTAATACCACTGGCTAAATCACTGCACAAGAAAGCCGCCGTATTACCCACTTCTTGTTGAGTTACTGTACGTCGCAGGGGAGCTACTTGTTCAACATGATGAATCATGTCTAAAATGCCGCCAACTGCTGAAGATGCCAAAGTCCGAATTGGGCCAGCGGAAATAGCATTGACGCGAATATTTTGCGGGCCGAGTTCTGTGGCTAAATAACGCACACTCGCTTCTAAACCTGCTTTGGCAACTCCCATCACGTTGTAGTTAGGAACAGCCCGAACACCACCAAGATATGTCAGAGTAACAATGCTACCGCCTTCTGTCATTAAAGGTTTAGCCGCGCCACTTAACTGTACTAGCGAATAGGTACTAATTTCTAAAGCTGTGTTGAAACCTGAACGGGAGGTTTGGCTAAAATCTCCACTCAAATCATCTTTATTAGCAAAAGCTAGACAGTGGATGAGGATATCTAACCTGCCCCACTTTTCTCGAACTGCCTCAAAGGTAGAGTGAATCTGTTCGTCGTTCTGGACATTACAGGGAACAAATAAGCTGGGGTTGAGAGGTTCTACCAATTCCGCAACTTTTTTTTCCATCTTGCCGCGTTCATCAGGGAGGTAAGTAATACCTAAATTAGCTCCGGCGGCGTGCAATTGTTGAGCGATACCCCAAGCGATGGAGCGATTATTGGCAATACCTGTAACGAGGGCGTTTTTTCCAGTCAGATTCAGCATACAAATTATTAACAGGATCAATCATGGTAAAGATGTCTGAGCAGTATCAAATATTTTTCTTTCTCCTTTGGGCGTGGTGCGGCGTTAATAAAGCTACTATTCAAAAAACTCAAAGCTTGAAATCAAAGCCTTTTGAACACTAGTTGCTTCAACGAAAGTTCGTTGTGCAACGCACTGGCTGTTTTTGACTTCGGCGTAGCTGTACTAGCTTACCTTTTTGAGAAGGCAATTACAGCCTTGAAGTCTAAATTTTTTAGGGGAAATTAGAATACTTCAACTGCTTAGTGTATCACCTGGGACTTTTCAGACATCCTCTTAGGAGGATACTAGAAACTGAGGCCTGTTTTTCTTGGTTTGCCAGAGGATTTATAAAAATCATGTTTAACAACAAAGAATCCAGGAGTCAGGAGCCAGAATTGGTGAATTTACCTGAGTGCGACTGGTGGATGAATAAACTGTGAAACGCTACACCAAATTAGAAATTTTTTGGTGCTTCTAGATGATAAGTCTTTTTGCCTCATTAATAGCGAGGTATGAAGCCTTGGGTATAGCTTCGCTGAGAGCGAGTCTTTTTTCAATGGGAGACGCTACGCTAACGAGAGTCTTGAGTCTGAGTCCTGAATTCTAAATGCCGAATTCTTCTTTAATTCAATAGGTGTGTTTGCTGCATAAAAAATTGTCTGCTATTCCTGAAGATATTCTCAAGATATGGTGAATTTTTTTGCAAAAAACCTGATGAATACGACTTTGTAAGTACTTATAACAACTACTAGCTAAAAAGGTGAAAAATTATGTATCATTATGAACAAATAACTTGGAAGTGTAGGATTTGAGTATAGGAAAGTACAGAAAGGTTGACGGTGATTTATTCATTTTTCAGGTGTATTCTTAGGTAATCAGTTTCTTTGTTTTTCCGGCATTGGGTAGGGGAAGGGAGATGATCGTGACACAAGATAAAGCCCTAGCAAATGTTTTTCGTCAGATGGCAACTGGGGCGTTTCCGCCTGTTGTGGAAACGTTTGAACGCAACAAAACGATCTTTTTCCCGGGCGATCCTGCTGAACGAGTTTATTTTCTTCTTAAGGGTGCTGTAAAACTTTCCAGGGTATACGAAGCAGGAGAAGAAATAACAGTAGCACTATTGCGGGAAAATAGTGTTTTTGGTGTGTTGTCTTTGCTGACGGGAAATAAGTCTGATCGGTTTTACCATGCTGTTGCATTTACACCTGTAGAATTGCTGTCAGCACCAATCGAACAAGTAGAGCAAGCACTCAAGGAAAATCCAGAATTATCAATGCTAATGTTGCGAGGTCTATCTTCGCGGATTTTGCAGACAGAGATGATGATTGAAACTCTAGCTCACCGAGATATGGGTTCAAGATTGGTGAGTTTTTTATTAATTCTTTGTCGTGATTTTGGTGTTCCTTGTGCAGATGGGATCACAATTGATCTGAAGCTATCTCATCAAGCGATCGCCGAGGCAATTGGCTCTACTCGCGTTACTGTCACAAGGTTACTAGGTGATTTGCGTGAAAAGAAAATGATTTCTATTCATAAAAAGAAGATTACTGTGCATAAACCTGTTAGCTTAAGTAGGCAGTTCACTTAAAAACAATTGGAGGTAATGGAGTTGGCAAGTATTGTATTTTTGCAGATAATACCCGTAGCTGGAGGTAAATCATCAGTTGATTAATCTGAGCTATTGCCAATCTCTGATCCTCCACAGACAATGGTCGAAAGTAGTAGGCTGTATCTGGAACCATTTCGGTAGCTGAAGATGACCACCGGGTACATCCTCATCGCAGCAATTTTAATTTTGGGAGGCGTAATTGCCACTGTGGGCGATCGCATTGGCACACGGGTTGGCAAAGCCCGCCTCTCACTATTTAAGCTGCGACCAAAAAATACGGCAGTACTGATAACAATTTTTACAGGTGGGTTAATTTCAGCATCAACTCTGGGGATTTTGTTTGCGGCTGACGAAGGATTGCGTAAGGGAGTCTTTGAGTTAGAAGATATTCAAAAAGACCTCAGAAACAAACGAGAACAGCTAAAAACCGCAGAAGCACAAAAAAGCCAGGTAGAGAAAGAGTTAAGCCAAGCAAGAATTGAACAAACCAAAGCCCAGCAAGATTTGCAAGCAATTAATAAATCCTTGCAAGCAGCTAACGCTAAACAAAGAGAAACCCAAGCACAGCTTAATTTAACCATTAGCCGCCAAGCACAAACGCAAGCGCAACTGCAACGCACTCAAGGGCGTTTGAATCAAGTGGCAACGCAGTACCAACAAGCTAGATCTGAACTACAAAGCGTTTACAATCAAAGACAAGCCTTACAAGTGGCTGTAGGACAATTAAAGGCAGAACAGCAAAGACTGTACGCAGAGGCGAAAAAAGCTATTGATGAAGCGAAAGCAGCCATTACAAAACGCGATCGCGAACTTGCCAACCGCCAAGAAATTATTGAACAGCGCGATCACAAAATTGCCCAACTAGATAAACTAATTCAAAGTCGCAATCTAGAAATTACTGCACGAGAACAAGTCATTGCCACACGCGAATCTCGTCTCAAAGAATTAGAAAGACAACAGGATTTTTTAGAACAGGAAGTAGCAAGGCTAGAAAAATACTATCAGTCTTATCAAGACCTGCGCTTGGGCAAATTGGCTTTGGTTCGAGGTCAAGTTTTGGCAGGTGCTGTTATTCAAGTTCAGCAAGCTGCGTCTGCGCGTCAGGCAATTCTACAACTTTTAGGAGAAGCTAACCAAAATGCCATCTTTCAATTAACTGAACCAGGTGCAACACCAGAAAATACACAAATACTGCGTGTTACTCAAGAAAGAGTTGAGCAGTTGATCAGACAAATCAGCGATGGTAAAGAATATGTGGTGCGAATTTTCTCCGCAGGTAATTACGTTAGAGGAGAAAAACAGATAGAATTCTTTGCAGATGCTGCAAGGAATATACTAGTCTTTTCAGGAGGGGAAGTGCTGGCTAGTACTAGCGCTGATCCCAAAACCATGACATCTTATCAACTACGGCAAAGACTAGATTTGCTGATTTCTGCTTCGCAATTTCGGGCTAGGAATGCTGGCATTGTGGAAAGTGTGCAAGTAGATGGGACTTTTTTACGCTTTATCAACCAGTTAAGACAATACGATCAGCCTTTAGATATTAAAGCGATCGCCGCAGAAGATACCTATACAGCAGGGCCTCTGCGCGTGAAATTATTAGCAATCCAAAACGGCAAAGTTATTTTCAGTACATAAAATTTTCCCAAAAATCGCTAACAGGGAAGGGGAATGGGGAACAGTTTAATATGAACTTAAATCAATTCTCACCAACTCAACCAGTAATTCTCGGCTTTGATCCTGGTAAAGATAAGTGTGGTTTAGCGGTGATGGGATTAGATCGGCAACTGCATTATCATCAAGTTGTACCATCACCAGAAGCGATCGCCAATATCGAAACATTACAACAAAGATATCCTGTTTCCTTACTTGTTATGGGCAATCAAACCACAGCCAAGCAGTGGAAACAGAAATTACAACAAGAATTAGTGCAACCATTAAATATCATGTTAGTAGATGAGCGCTACTCTACCTTAGAAGCACGCGATCGCTATTGGCAAATGTATCCTCCTCAAGGATTAACAAAACTATTACCAAAAGGAATGCGCCAACCACCAAGACCAATAGATGACATTGTGGCTATCTTGTTAATTGAAAGATATTTAAATCGCCTGACAGAATCAGCAGTCAATAGTCAATAGTCAATGGTTAAACAGGCAGAATTCACAAGGTATTTCAGACTTCAGATTTCACACTTTAGACTTACTTGCCTCCTCATAACTCTGCTCGGATAGTAAAAGCATAGTCTCCTCCTGGCTCCAACTGATAATCTTGTTTTTCTAAAAAGCGACCAAGAGGTTCTTTGATTAAAGCCCGACCTTGGGAAGGCTTCACAGAAAGTTCTCCACGGCGGAAATGCCACTGGAAATGCCACTCAAAGTCTCCCGCGCTGACTTCGCCCTCAAGAAAGCCATGTTGCCAGGATTGGCGCGTAATTCTGACATGGGCAGTAGTTTCTGGCAAACGTTTTGCACTCACAATGCTTTAGGTAAAGTGTGGGATAAAAGCAAACAATGCAGTCTACTTCTTTTATTTACCAAACTTCGCCGCGATCGACAAACTGACAAAAGGTAGCTTTCACACGTTGTTGAATAGCTAAACGGCTGAAATTACAACTTATACCAATTCTCTAAAATCCGGCAATACATTCAAAAACCGAACCCCAGACCATACCTGATTTTCTTAATTACTAACTACGAATTGGTATGACAAAAAAACCCGGACAAGCCGGGTGTAAATTTGCTGAATACGCAAGCTTGATTGCTATGTTTTAATTAGCCACCTAAGCTGCGCCAATCAACCAATACATCCTGAATTGAGATTGATTTATTGTAAAGTTGCAGAATAATCAGCAAAAACACGAAAAATAGCCCCATAAACACGGCCATTACAGGGGTAGTTCCCCAGCCTGGAGCCACTTTACCATACTCAGAATTTAAAGGTCTCAGGATGTCTCCCAACCTAGTCCGTTGTGCCATAGTTCACCTAAGATTAGTTGCCAAGCTTTTTTTAATCTTCTGTAATATTCTATAAGAATAGCACTCATAATCTATCTATATCTTATGGAACCCGCAATAGTTCTTAGCATTTCTGTCTGTGCGATTCTTGTAGCCATTACAGGGTATGGAATTTATACTTCGTTCGGCCCACCAAGCAAAGAGTTGGCAGATCCTTTTGAAGACCACGAAGATTAGTTTTAGTCAATAGTCCTCAGTCAATAGTCCATAGTAAAATATGGTGACTCAGGACTAATGGCTTACACCTGTTAGGAATTAAGTGCTGGTATCACTTTGATACTGGTGATTTTCCAAGGTTGTATTGTAAGTGTTTGTTGCTTATTTAAAAATTCCGTGATATCTAGGGGACGCTCTAATAAATCTACTGTATCTCCCAGACATAGCCCGAAATCACTCTGCAAATGTAACTCGGCTGTTTCTCCCTGGGATTCGTAACAGCGCAAAATAAACTCCTGGGGATTATTTTCTGTTGGCTTCAGTGCCATTAAGATTAAGTTTTGAGAATTTAAATTTAAGAAACTGATTCTGTCGGGAGTGGGAAGTGTACTTCGACTGCGCTCAGTAACCTCGGAGTGGGGAGTGGGAAGAGGGGAGTGCTGAGTAGAAAGAACTTTTAGGGGAATGTTGAGTTCATAGCCACGTTGTACTGTTTTGGCTGATTGCCAAGTACCTGAGTGGGGATACAATGCGTAGGTAAATTCGTGGAAGCCTCGGTCGGCTTCTGGGTCTGGCCAGTTGGGACTGCGTAATAAGGATAGGCGTAGTTGATTGGGTTGAGCATCGTAACCATATTTACAATCATTGAGCAAACTGACACCGTAATTACCGAGTTCAGTTTCTTCAGTTAAATCAGCCCAATGCAAGGCGGGTACTTCCCATTTGGCTTTTTCTGCGGCGGTTTCCGGTTTCGTAGGACGAAGAATAGCACCACAGGGTATTTCATAAGTGGCAAAGTCTGCTTCGACACTTAAGGGAAAGGCCGCTTTGACAAATACTTGATTTTCTTGCCAATTAACTGTGGTACTAATTTTGAGTACGGGTGAACCTGCTTGTAAAATATAATCTTGACAAAATTCTGATTCTCCTAACTGACGCACCACACGCCAGCGATGCTGCACTGGCCCTTGTTCCAATATTTGAATAGATTTGAGGCTGGTGGCTGGTAAGGGGTGTTGTGCATAATTAGGATCAATATTCCAAGCATCCCAATATTGACCACTATCTTTAAAAGCTTGCAATTGATTTCCTGCGCCACTCAATACTTCTCGTTGATGAGTCTTATCAAAAACGCTAGATAAATCACCTGTGTCGGGGTCAATAACTACTCGTAGGAATTGATTTTCTAGAACAAAATCAGGGGTAGGGGATGATGAATTGTTGGGGAGTGGGGATGCTGGGACAAGCCAAAATAGACGATAACCTACGGGTGGAATATCATTTGCTAAGAATAACAGTGTTGCTGGTTCTGTAAATTGAGAGATCAGTTGATTTCCGGCGACATCGTAGACTTGCCATTCTGGGTTAGTAGTAGGTAAACTGACAGCAACTACCTCAGAACGCTGCCAGTTGAGCGAATTAAACACGAAAATTGGTAAACTATCTGGTTCTGGTGGCTCTGGTAGGATAAAGTGAGATGCGATCGCCTGCATCGATTCTTCTAAGATTCTTGTCCCTACTTGTTCGACTTGCTGCCACTCTGGTAAAGCATCAGTATAAACTTGAGTAATGGAAGAACCAGGCAAAATATCGTGGAATTGGTTAAATAATACCTGCTTCCAAGCTTTTTCTATCTCTGCTTTGGGATATGTTGCACCACAGATGATGGTTGCTAAAGTCGCAAACAGTTCAGCTTGATATAGTAAATTTTCACCACGTCGATTCCAACGCTTTTGATCACCGTGAGTAGTGTAACAGCCGCGGTGGAATTCTAGATAGAGTTCATCATCCCAGGTAGGAAAGTCTGCTTGGCTAATTTGTTGTAAATAGTTTTCGGCGGTTGTAAATTCTAGTTCTGGAAACAGAGGTGAATGTTGCCAGCGTTGGGCAATTTCCAACATATCACGGGTAGGGCCGCCGCCATGATCGCCAACCCCAGGAAGCCAGAGTGATTCTTGTAAATTTGTTTGGGCTTGCCATTCCAGAGTGTAGGATGCCATTTTAATTGGATCAATGCCTTCTCCTATGAGTGCAGACATCAAACTAAATACTTGACTACCGTCAGGCGATCGCCACCAAAAAGCCCCATAATCAAATTTAGTAGTATCATTCCACCGTAGTTTTTGAGTGACGAAGTATTCAACACCTGCGTTAGCAAAAAACTGCGGTAAAGTTGCACAAAAACCAAAGGTATCAGGAACCCAAACTATCGGTGAAAGCTTGCCGAATTTTTCTTGAAAATAGCGCTGACCATACAATAACTGACGGACTATCGATTCACCACTAATCAAATTTAATTCTGGTTCTACCCAGGTAGCGCCAATCATTTCCCACCTTCCAGCAGCTACGGCTTGTTGAATTGCAGCGAATAAATCTGGGCGATGTTCTTCCACCCAAGCATAAAGGGCGGGCGTGGAATGACAAAAGGTTAATTCAGGAAAGTCTTTTTGCAGTTTAAGAACTGACTCAAAAGTATTTTGGGCTGCATTCCAAGTTTCACTTACAGGCCATAGCCATGCTAAATCTAAGTGGGCATGACCAAGTAGAAAAATTTTAAATTTTAGATTTTGGATTTTATATTGAAATAACCTTTGGCGTAGAGACAACAAACATTTTTCCCATTCTTCCCTCTCATTCTCTGCGCCTCTGTGGTTCGTTATCTTTTCTATGTCCGCAGCCAAATTATCCAAGCTTTCCGGCGCAAACTTTTCTAAATAAAGCTGGGTTACTGCCAACTCATCAGCAACAAAACCAGGGTCAGGCTGATTATAATCTGTAGACTCGTAGATTAGGAGCGATCGCATCAAAGCCCCATGATCATGTCCTGGACTTACCAAGCGCAAAGCTACGATAAACTCGTCTCCACCAGACACCGCAGGCTTCAATAATACTCTTGGGGAAAAATCAAACAAATCTCCTGCTTGTACTAATTCTCCATTGACATAAATCTCAGCAGCATCTGCCCACCATACCAAAGCCAACCGCAAAGATAACCCCGCCAAAGGATAACCATGTAAATCTTGGGGAACGATTAGTTTCTGCACTAACCATAAAACTTTTTTACCTCCTGTCCAAGCAATATGTCCTTTAGAATTTAGCTCTACAGGTTGCCAATCAGACCAATTAGATGCGACAACATCAGTAATACTTCGGTCACATTCTTGGTATAGCCAAGTAGACTGAAGATTAACTTGACAATAAGAGCGCAGTTGCTCAATAGTGTCTGAGATTAAATTTGTCTGAGATTGAGATACAGGAAGGGTCATATTTTCGCTAAGATGATGGCACTTACGATGATTAACAGTTTGTCGTTATCTATTTTTTGGCGGGAGTCTCACAACTAAACAAAACTCGAACTTATAAATCACTACCATGTCATCTGGTTCTTCTGGGCGTTATCAAAGCAGACTCTTTAACTTTGTCCACCAGCAATCTCGGCGGTTGACAGAACGATGGGATCAAACCTTTCGACAAGTGCAAGTTGCTACTAAGTGGGGTGTAGAAGCATTACTTTACCCGTTGTATCTACTATTGCAGTCAGCCGAGTCAAAGGTGAAAACGCTGTATAGCAAAGAACCACAACCTAGGTTAAAGTTACAACCAAATGATAGCGATCGCTCACTCGAAACTCCCTTAACTGCTGATACGCCTATCCAGCGTGTCTTAGAAGCCGTCCAAAAGCTTCCATCTGAGGAAACATCTGTCACTTCTACAAAATCATCACCACGTTTTTACCTTTTGGGGTTTTGGTGGCAAAAATTGTTTCAACATAGTCGCACAAATAACTCGGCTCTGACTCAAACCTTAACGATTTCAGACAATTCCCCAAACCACCTCACCGCGACTCAGCGACAGGATGTTTTTCAGCTTTATTTGCCAAAGGTACAAGGAATTGCTACAACTCTTGAGAATCGTAAATTAGTACTAGTTACTGCCAATAATGAAATTCTGGATGTTTTGACACCTCAACAACAAACAAAACTCCTTGACCGAATTATTAGTGAAGTTGCTAGTTACTGGCATTATCAACAATTAGCACTAGCTGAACAGCAGCCGGAGTTATTACCAGAGATTCATCGCATATTAGCTAAGCTAACTGGTGAAAATACAAACAATATTCCAGCATTGCCCACAAAAATACCAACAGAGTTAATTAATCCTGGCAAAATCGTAGAAATTTTAGATACAGTTGTAGCTAAATTAGAAGAAAAAACTTTAGCCCCAGCGCAACAAAACAGCCAAGGAATTATCCAAGCTACTTGGACAAAATTAAATATATTTCTTTACGGTAAAGACGAGTTAGCCACTCAAAGAGATATTGCCGTTACATCTAATAGTTTAGAAACACAAACACTTAATTTTCAAGCTTTAATAGAAGCTGCAATAAATTATTTTTTTGGTGTTGGTAAAGGGAAAAAACTTCAGTCTGGTAATTCTAATAGCTACACCAAGGAGAAATTATTACGTCCTAAAAATTCTCAAGCTCGGTCTAAAAAACGTCAGTTCCAAAATCAAGATGCAGTTGCAGAGTCTTGGTTAACTTGGGATGATTTATTTGGTGATGACGAAAAAGTTAAACAAACACCAAAGATAAATCCGGCATTATCTCCTGGTTCATCAGTCAAGATATCTCCGCAAACAAAATTGACAGTACCACAAACAAAAGCTGGCTCTGGTTTAGTAAAACAAGTAAAACCGAGCCGCAACCTTACGACAAGTCAAAAAATATCTCGGAAAGTTGCAACTGTCAAATCAACTGAAACTAGTATTGCCAAAAATGAAAGTGATGCAAGAGAAATTACCCCATACCAAAACCACAATGATCAAGTTGAGATGCAGCCAGACTGGATAGAAATTAAAGCTACTTCTATGGGATATGAACAGCACTTGTTAGAGAAAATTTTAGGATGGCTTGATCGCACTATGCTGTGGTTAGAAGAAATGTTGGTAAAAGCTGTTCATTTATTGCGGAGTTTGTGGCAAGGTAAATAAAAAGTCACATGACTATTACTATTGATGGGTTCCTGCGTGAAAGTTCTTGTTTACTGTAAATACTTTAATTTCAAAAATCCACTGGATAAACCGAAGATTGAAACATTTGTGGTGAACTTGCCGCAAATACCAAAGGTAGGTGAAACAATTGTTATCGAACGAATTTCGGCTCAAAAACAGTTTGTGATTATTTTTGAGTACATTGTGACAGCCGTACAGTTAAACGCTTCCAAAGAATCTGCTGATGCAGCAGATGCTCAAGTCAACGCATCTTTAAATCACTGCTGGGAAGGAACATCAAATTTTAAAATTACTAACTTTTTAGAGAAATAATTTTTGAGTTTTGTTAACTGTTAACAGTCAACAAAAGTAGGGTGTGTTGTCGCACAGCGCAACGCACCATTTTGATATCTAGGCGGTGCGTTAGCCTATGGCATAACATACCCTACTCGATTGACTACGCCCCAAAGCCAATATCAAGGATTTAGACTGATATTAGTACCATTCGATTCAGAGGCAGTAGTTGCACCTACTGCCATTACTTGAGACCATTCACTGACACGGTTGTTATCTAAAACCGCTCGCACTCGATAACCAAGCTGAATTTTGTGCATTAATAGAATTAACTCACGGTTGAGTAATCCTTGAGATTTTTGGTTTTCATTAGATGCAGCTTGGATACGAAAACAGCGATCGCTTTGACGTTTCAATTTTGGTGATTTCCCTTCCACAAGCACCGTTTGTAATTCATATTCTTTCGCTTCGGGATATGCTTTCCAGCAAAGTTGCCAGTAAGTTGACCAGCGAATCATATCTGCTGGTAATTCCTCAACTTCATCTGACAATGTAGAAACAAGTCCGGTGACTGGCGGTTGTACAATTTGAGGCTGATTAGAGGTGATGTCAGCAGCCATAGATGAACTGCCATCAACACCTAGTATCAGTCCAAATATCAAAGTGAACAGCACAATTAATCGTAGCCATTGTAATTGCACCAGCGACAAGATTTTCCGATTCATAATGATGCAAAAGTCAGTTGCTTACACCTGGCATAGGTAGAATCATTTCAGAGGTCTAGAACTGTTTGATGGTAAGGATTTTGAATCCAAAATCCAAAATCCAAAATTTGTATTACCACTCCACAGGTGCAATCAGGTTGCCGTTGTCGGCATAAATTACCCTAGAACGGACATGGGTTCTAGGAGCTAATGTAGAATTGAAAACTGCGCTTCTTTGTCCAATTGCTGATCTGTTGCCAATACTTGCACGGAATATAACAGAGTTCGGCCCTAGCCCTACAGCATCACCTATACTAGTTTCAGGGCCATTGGCAACACCATTGACAATCTGCCTACCGCCATGAACCAAAGCGCGAGGCCCATAACCAACTCCATTACCAAGAGTCAAGCTAGTGGTTTCTAAAGCGTGAAAGACAACATCGTTTGCCATCCCAGTAATGTGTCCAACATTAAAAGGTTCACCCTCATCAGCACGTAGCGAAATTCTATTAGCTAGGTTGTGGTTGAGAGTTGCTAAAGAATCTTGAAAAGTGATGTTACCGATAATGCGGTTACGATAGTTCGGATCACGAGTTGGACTTCCACCTATCTGCGGCAGACCACCAGAGTTAAAAGAGGTGGCAGGAGCATAATTAATTCCTGTTACGTTTGTTGAGTCTGCTCTGGCTAAGTCTGTGTAACCTTTGGCAAATGCTTCATTAACTTCAATGATGCCTTCCATCAATGCAACGTCGGCTTGTGTCAAGTTTGCCACTTTCCCTAAAAGGCCGCTAGTAGCTTGTAGGTTTGTTGTAACGTTTTTACCAGGCAAAACAACTTTACCAGCAGGTAAGGTAACACCAGGGCCAACCCGTGCTAAAAAGTTGACTACTGTGTTTCTTTCTATAGTTGCACCATCTATTTCACAGTTGAAGGCAAGAAATGTCTCTGGAGTAGTGTTACTGAACAAAGTATTGGTAGCTGGGTCGGTAAAAGGCCCGGTAGAGCCTTGAGTACCGATTCTAGCTGCACCTTTGATTACAGCCATGTGTGCCATAATGACACGTTGGCCAATTTCCACTCCTGTTCCCGAAGCTAGAATTTTCACTTGGTCTTGGACATTAGAATCTGCATTGATGCTAATGGGTGCATTAGTAGCGTCTAACTCGGCAAATGGCGCAACGTAAACTTTTTCGCCCAAGGTAATATTGGTGGGATTTTTGATAATTGCAGTTGGGTCAACAAAACTAGCTGACTCTGAAGGTGCTGTACTTGGGCATATAGGTAAGTTACTTGTCGTTGGATTACACGTCCCTCCAGCGGCAAAGGCGGGTTGTATATATATCTGTGTGCTAATAGCAAACGCTAGGATAATTGCAACTAAGGCGCTAAAAATTGCGCGAGGTTTGAACATGGAAAAAACTCCTCACGGTATTTGGAATATTTGGGTATGGGATAATCTGCGTTAATGAATGAGATATTGTCAGGCGATTGCAGGCATATTAATTACCAAAAAACTACACTGCAAAAGCCCCTATTTAGACTATTTTTCTGTTGAGATATAAGGTAAAAAATTAACCGCCCCAAAAACCTGCTAAGTTGTAGACTATTTGCAAAATAGATGATAATAACAAGCCCAAAAGTGGAACTGAAATTACCGTTGTTGCCCCAGCAACCGCATCATTGTATACCGTCTCCCAAGCATCTGGCCCGCTAGTGGCACTTCCATAGACTTTTGTACTCACAGCTAAAGTTAAGCTAAGCACAGCTAAACCAGCAAGTATTGCACGACGTTTCAACATTATTCCATTAATCCTTGATACCTAATAGTTCGCCAAGTTTCTTTGATAAGGTAAACCGAAAAGTTACAGGAAAGGCTTAAACTTTTCGGTTTACCTTGTCTAAAAAGCGCCAAATTTGGGTGCATGAAGTACTAATTGCTATAAGCAGCAACTAGCATCTTATTTTAAGATTAATTGCTGTTTTATACCAGACTTTTATTATTGATAAAAATGATGTTGATCATAAAAATATTCTGAAGTTTTAGATTCCCAAATCTCTATTTAAATTTCAGCTTTGCTACTAATTTTATCTATCTTATGGGGGATGTAAGTTTAAACTTCTATCAAAAGTAATATGTATATTATAAAATAAGTTAATATATATTATTATTCTGTTTTACAATCGCGAATATTCTAAATAAGATTTATAGACCCGGTAAATCAAAGGTTATGCAATTGCACAATTGAATATATTAATCTTCAACAAAGAAGATTAAATTAAGGAATAGTCCAGAAAATTATCAATTGCTGTTACCACAAAATATGGTTGAGGAAGTAATGTAAAAGCTTCAGTCCTGTTGGTTCTTGATAGCTATTTGGTAATAGAGCTATCATGGCGTTTTGCAAAGCTTCTAAAGCAGTTTCTATTTCTTGGCGGGTGGTTTTCGTATTTGCAGAAAAATGTAACGGTTCACCAAAACGAATAGTTAACTCTTTTCTGAGATAAAGGTCATGGGTGCCAATTAACGCAACTGGTACTATTGGCACACCAGCGCGTAATGCATATATCACCGTTCCTCGCTTGAGGGGAAGATGCAGTTTACCCTCGGTAGTTCCTAGCCGTCCTTCGGGAAAGAGAATCATCCCATCTCCATGTGCCAATATACTGAGAACAATTCGGTCTATTTGTCGCAGTGTCTGTATATCTCCACCGGATGGGACATTTTGTTTAATGGCGGCGGCTAGTTCTGCTAAATCTTGTCTACCGGCTTTGGCTGCTTCCATCACAGCAACTTCTTCTTTCCACAACCGCGCTAAAGGAATAACACCGCCAGCAAAACCCAAAATGAAGCGCTTCCACAACTTGTTATAAAGGGTACGAGCATCACCCAAAATGTAATAGTAAGGTTGGCTGGGAATTTCTGCCAATAACAACAAAGGGTCGATGTGGTGGAGATGATTAGCGGCGAGAATTGCTGGTGTCTGGGGTAAGTTTTCGAGATTTTCTACCCGGACTTTGAATAGTATATGAATGAGCGATCGCAAGACAAACCGTCGTACACTACCATTAACTTGGTGTTCTATCTGTCCTTCTTTAATTGCTTCTAAACGATTTAGAGCTTGTTCAATTGTATAACGCACCGCGCGATCGCTTGCCGCTGCGACTCCTTCTTCTACTCGCTTAATACTGGCAGCATCTAAGGTTGGCAAACTCTCTGACTGATGGTTGGCGGAATTGTTAATCACACCCTCGTTGAGTTCATATACTCATCATATATAAATGTTATCTAAAATACCCGCCGTCATCATACAGGGACACGGCAATACCATGTCCCCATTTGCATATTGCTGAAGTTATTAAGCTGCGACAGAGATTCTATCTTGTTCACAAGCATCAACTACTAAAACTAAGCATAAAGCTGCGATCGCTTTTTGCCATTCTTGTCTTACTTGTTCATCTTCTACACCATCAAACAACCCTATTAAACGGGGAACGGAAGCTTCTAAAGCCGCGCGTGGTACTGGGCGGTGTAATTCAACTAAGTGAATTAAACTTTCTTGATTGTTGAGAAAACCAATTACCCATGCAGTCGTATGATCTGGACTATCGGGAACGCGTTTAACACTCAGTTCATTTTTTAGCCAGTTGTAAAACGGTGGTAATTCTTTAGCTAAAACGGCTCCGGCTGTTGGTAATGTTTCTTTAAGTAAGTTAATATCTAAACCTGCTAATTCTTGTTGCAGTTCAGGTAAAACAAGCACTTCATTAAGTGATTTTGACAAGATAGATTCTAGTTGTGTTGGGGAAAAATCTAAGTGTTGGGCAAAGGTTGCAATTAACGAGTTCATTTTTGAAATTTCCAAAAATAACGAATGAATTTTTCTTTATTTATTTTGTACCAGCAAATAAAAATATTTATCTATTTAAGAAGCGAATTTATTATAAATAATGTAGATAAATATTAAGCTTAATTTTAATCTCACAATAAATCCAGCATTGTATTTAATGCTATAAACATCTTGTATAAATTTTTGTTTATGTTGTAAATAGCCACATAATATCTATCTTGCCTCGAAATGAATTCTGAGTCGAATAGCAAAAGTCATCTCAAGAGACTCAATTAAAAATATAATTCGCTTAAGCGGAACATCTACTCAGTCTGAGATTTTCTTTTTCCACTCATGGTCAAGGATAGCGTAAAGAAAATGGTCATACCATCTATCTTTAATCAACTCTTTTTCACGCAAATGACCTCACGAGACATACCAATTTTTTCTAGAACTCTGACTGAAGCTAGATTTTCAGATACGCAGTACGCCCAGATCCGATACATATCTAGTTCTTCAAAGCCAAACTTCAAGATGGCGTGTGCGGCTTCTGTTGCATAACCATGTCCGCAATAGTTACTAGCTATTTCATAGCCAATGTTCGCTTTTCGTGATAAATAATCATTGATACGGATGCCACAATTGCCAATAAGTTGATTTCCTTGTTTAAGGATAATCGCTAACTGAAACTTTGTTCGCGGTTGCGCTGTTTGCTGAACAATAAACTGCTGAACAAACTGATCAACTTCAGCTTTTGTGCGTTTTTCCCAGTGATAATAACGCAAGTACAAAGAGTCAGATTGATAGACAAAAACTGCCTCTGAATCAGTCTCTGTAAACTCTCGCATCAACAAGCGATCTGTTTCTAATAAACATTGCACAATCAATTATCTGAATCTATGTAATGGCAGAGATTTTTTATCTGGAAAATCTTGCGGATTGTCGATTAGCGATCGCTGCCTTCTAATCTGCGTTTGTTCCTGATTAATTTTTAAGGGAACTTCTAGAGGAGAACGACTGGTTCGTAATAAAAGTCTGATTTCTTGTTCAAATTTTTCTTTTCCCTCTCTGAAAAAGTTTGGCTCTTTTGGATGCAATATACCATTAGCTACTGGCGAAGGAATTTGTTGCGCGGTAACTGGAGTGATTAATGACAATGCTTGTGTCGTCACTAATGTAGCTAAAACAAGGCTGGAGGATATGCAATATTTTATCTTTTTCATAGGATGCCAAGCAGAGCTAGACACGATAGCATATACTGAGCATCGACGTTTGAACGCCAATGACTTTTTGTTGTGCAACCAGTTGACTTTACCACCCTCACATCTGCTTGTAGCGAACTACGCGCTTACTGGCTGCCATCGCGTTTAGAACAAGTTTATCAGCGCGATCGCTACACTATTACTATGGCATTGCGCACCCTGAAACAGCGGGGTTGGCTGGAAATTTCTTGGCATCCCCAAGCTGCGCGTATTTGCATTGGTGATCCGCCACCACGAATGCCTGATACTTTTACTTTTAGCCAGCAACTAATACACCAATTGGGTGGTTTGGCTTTAATTGCAATTGAAGCGATCGCACCTTGGGAACGTGCGATTGATTTACAATTTGCTCGTCGTCCGGGAGAATCTGCCCTATATCACTTGTATGTGGAAATTATGGGCAAATACAGCAATGTCATGTTGACTGATGCCGATAATTTAATTATTACTGCGGCCCATCAAGTTAGTGAGCAACAATCCAGTGTCCGACCGATTCAAACTGGACAACCTTATGAAATTCCACCCAAACTCACAGGCCCGGTTCCCAGTTTGAGCGAATCTCAAACACGTTGGCAAGAAAGGGTGAGTTTAGTTCCTGGTGCAATTAAACGTCAGCTAATCAAAAGTTATAGCGGTTTAAGTGCAGCGCTGGTAGATTCTATGCTGTTGGCTGCTAACATTACACCAGAAACAAATACTGATCAACTTAGTTCTGAGGATTGGCAAAAACTCTTTCAACGCTGGCAAGAATGGTTGCAAACTTTAGATTCCGGTAAATTCCAACCAGCTTGGACTGCAACCGGATACACCGTTATGGGTTGGGGTGCTGTTGCACCAGTCAAAGATACCCAAATCTTGCTCAATAAGTATTACACTGACCAACTCAATCAACAGGTATTTACTCAACTGCGCCATCAACTAAGTCAGAAGTTGCAGAATATTTTGGCTAAGTTACAGACTAAAGCACAAGCTTTTAGAGAACGTTTGCAGCAATCAGATCAAGCTGATGATTATCGCCAAAAAGCAGATTTGTTGATGGCTAACTTGCAAAACTGGGAACCGGGAATGAAAGAAATCACCTTACCAGATTTTGAGACAGGTGAACCAGTGGCGATCGCTCTTCAGCCAGATAAAAATGGTGTGCAGAATGCGCAAAATTTTTACAAGCAGCACCAAAAACTCAAACGCGCTCGTTCTGCTGTTGAACCGCTACTATTAGATGTACAGTCAGAGATTGATTATTTAGAACAAGTAGAAGCTGCGATCGCTCAGATTGAAAACTACGAAACAGCAGAAGACTTGCAAGCTTTAGAAGAAATCCGCGAAGAGCTAATTGGACAAAAATATTTAGAAGATCCACAATACCGCGATCGTAATACCAACGAAACTGCTATTACCAACTTCCATCGATACCGTTCCCCCAATGGTTGGGAAATCTTAATCGGTCGGAATAATCGCCAAAATGACCAACTAACTTTTCGGGTAGCGGGAGATTATGATTTATGGTTCCACGCACAAGAAATTCCAGGAAGCCATCTGCTGATGCGTTTAGAACCCGGTACTGTCCCCGACACCATCGATTTACAATTTGCTGCTAACCTCGCCGCATACTATAGTCGCGCTCGTCAAAGTGACCAAGTACCAGTAGTCTACACTCAGCCAAAGTATGTCTACAAACCCAAAGGAGCCAAACCAGGAATTGCCATTTACAAACAAGAGCGGATTATCTGGGGGAAGCCGCAGTTAGTCAATGGTCAATAGTCAAGGGTCAATGGTCATTTGTCAAAAGGCAGGAGGCTAAAGGATGAAATTTCATACTTCATACTTCACACTTCATCCTTCATACTTTTTTTGCCCAACCCCTATATCTTCCGGCTTTTTGAAATATTCTCAAAGATAGAAGCCAATTCCAAATGGTTATATCTTTTTTTAGTAAATTTTTAAGAAAAAACTGTGTTGGCTGTTACAATATTGTTAAGAAAAGTTGCCCGTTGCATTTTTGGGAACGCGCAATCGGGTTTTAACTCTATTGAGAAGACAACGCGAAAAACATTTTATAGGCCAGCCCTGGGAAGCTGGTCTTTTTATTCAGTGAGACTTACACACAAAGATGGGCTGTTAAGATTGGATTTAAGGGTTTTGAACGCCTACACCCATCAGCATACCCATGCACCCTTAATTCAGTAATGCCGATTTAACGTGAGTTCGACGGGTATGAAACCCCTCTCCAAACCTCTCCCCCACGAGGGGAGAGGCTTTGAAACCCTTATTTTGCCATTGATAACGAAGAATATTTCTGCCCCTCTCCGCTTCGGAGAGGAGTTGGGGGAGAGGTTAAAACAGGCTTGTCGAATTCACGTCGATTTAGAAAGTGAATGTGGTTCGGATTGTCCCAATCACAATATCATCATTGTCGTTGTTATGGTCTGGAGCGGTTAACCAGATAACTCCTGGAGTAATGCTGATATTATCGCTTAGTTTGTATTGGTAGAACCCTTCAATGTGCAGTGAAGTATCAGGATCGGTGCCAATAGCCTCTCTCAGTCCACGACTAGCACCAGTAACTTTTGGTTCCATCCCCACAATGATGCCACCGACACTACCTTTTTTACCTAAATCTGGGAAGGCGAGTGTGACAGCATAGTTCCAAATGTCCAGTTCACCACGAGGTAATGTTCCGGCATCTGTTGTAACTTCCGAGAGTGTACGTGTATTGGTATAGCCAACCCAACCACCGATAGCAAACTTTGGACTAAGTTGGAAGGATGCTTGAAAACCGTAGGAATTGCTGGAAATTGGTAAATCTGCACCAGCAAATTGACCCAAAGAACCTGGTAAGGAAGGATTACTTGCCAAAGCAGTACGTAAGTTAGCACGGTTACTACCAGCTGTTAAGTCAGCATTATAAGAATTAACGTAGGTAAAACCAAGAGTCAATCCTGAAATCGGTTGGACTGTTAACTGTCCCATCGCACCGTAAGGCCCGTTAAACAAGCCACTTCCAGACGCAGGATAGTTAGGGCTGCTGGCTAGGTAAGCCAAGGTTAATTCCAGCTGATCATTGAATTGATGTCTTACCCCAAGCCCAGTACCAGCAACGGGATAATAAATCGGGTTACGTGTACCAAAGTTAGACAACGCACCGAAATCACCATCACCGTCAAAGAATGGGTTGACTGTGTTGGTAAAGTCATCAGCTGCACCCGCGTTGGCTTCTAGGATGACTGTGGTTTTTTCACCTAGAGGAAAGCTATACAACAGTGCGTCTAATGCCACTTCATTATTATTACCAGAACTGAAGGTGCCAGCAGTGAACCGTAAATCACCTTCTGGTGTGAAGGTAGAAGCCGACACAGCATCTAAGTTGGTTGCTTGCAGTCGAGTTCTTAATAAGTCTTGACCTGTAAAACTGGTGTTGAAATCAAGACGTACTCTATTGCCAAAAGCAGTTCCTCTGTCGAGTTTCTCACCATTAGCGCGATCGCCTGCAAAAAAGCTGATTGGTGCAATAACAGCAGTACCATTGAGTTTGGTTGTAGTCGAGAACTGATTAGCTTCTAATTCAGAGGTGCGGCCTTCTAGTGCATCGACACGACCTCTTAATGTGGCTAGTTCTGCGGTAAATTCTTCTTGTAGCTTTTGTAATTTGGCTAAATCTTCTTTGGTTACTAAATCAGCAGTGGCGGTAGCTAGTAGTTCGTTGACTCTATCCAAACATGCATTTAAACCCGCCGCGAACTCATAACGTGTGAGGGCGCGATTACCACGATAAGTACTATTTGGATAACCTGCAATACAACCATAACGCTCTACTAGTGATTGTAAAGCTTGGAATGCCCAGTCTGTAGGTTGCACGTCTGACAATTGTGACACAGAGGTAACTTGTGCCATTACCTTTTCTTGAGTAGTATTCTCAATTGCTAATTCTGGAGTAGCAACAACTAATTGCTCACTTTGATTTTCTGATGTGGCTGATATTTCTCCTGCTAATGTAGTATTACTGATGAAGATTACATTGCTACAAACTACTGGAATAGCAAGCAAATACTGCAATTTTTTGGGCATTTTCCCTCACACTTCTTTATTTACCGTCGGTAGCGCTTAACACTGCGCTTTTTAATTAACACTTTTAAAAAGTATTCTCAAAATATTATCAGTAGTCAGCAATTCTTTTAACAAAGAAAGTCAAGAAAAGTTTAATTATTTCAGGACTTACGCACAAAGTTTGTCGGTGGAGACTGGGGTTAGGGGTGTAAGGGCTTCGCCGTGAGTTTCTGGGGTTAATGGGTTTTGGTACATACACCCATTAACCCCTAAACCCTTGATTTTTCGTTTTTATGCGTAAGTCTTACAAAAGTAATCTTAGATTTATTGCTTGAGAATGAGAATTATTATAAAATATTTTTTTAGAATAATTCTCATTGTCTTAGTGGCAAAAATCAAATAAGTGTCCTTTCCTAGGAGAAACTCTGTGAGTAGGACTCATACAACATATATAAAAAGCAGACAAAGAGGCGGTATTTTGTCTCTAATTGCTTTGTTAACATTGTTAGTGAGTGTGGGTTGTAACCAATCAAATCCAAATCAAGAAACGAGTGTTGAGAAGTCAACACAGGTACAAGATGCTGTATCTACACCAGCAACACAATTAGTGAAAACCAAGGTTGTAACGACATTTTTACCGATTTATTTGTTGACCAAGGCGGTGGTTGGCGATACCGCAGATGTGGAAATTTTAGTACCGCCTGGTACAGAGGTACATGAATACCAAGCGACACCAGATAATGTCAAAGCGATCGCCACAGCTAATATACTAGTTAAAAACGGTTTGGGGTTAGAAGAATTTCTAGAAAATACAGTCAAAAATGCTCAAAATTCTCAATTAGTCGAAATTGATGCCAGCAAAGGTATTAAACCTTTAAACGAAATTTCGCCAGTTGAAAGCGCTGTCAAAGAAGCAAAAGACCACGACCACGACCACGCAAAAGGTAATCCTCATGTTTGGTTAGATCCGGTTTTAGCAAAACAGCAGGTAATGAATATTCGAGACGGATTAATTACTGCTGACCCTAAAAATCAAGCTACTTATACTGCTAATGCTGCGGCTTATATTCAGGAATTAGACAAGTTAAATAGTGAATTTCAGCAAGTCTTACAAAAAAATCCTAATTGTACTTTTGTGACTTTTCATGATGCTTATCCATATTTAGCAAAACGCTACAACTTACAACAAGTTGCTGTAGTCCAAATTCCCGAAGACCAATTGTCGCCGAAAGACGTACAAACAGTAGTTAATACAGTCAAAAAATATAAAGTTAAAGCTTTGTTTAGTGAACCAGGTGTAGATAATAAATTGCTCAAAAGCCTTTCTCAAGATTTGAACCTAAATTTACAAACTCTAGATTCCTTAGAAACAGGTGATACAAACCCGCAATACTATTTTCAAGCCATGAGATTAAATTTGCAAACTCTAGAAGCAGCGTGTAAGTAAGCTAAATTTTCAGTGGATTTTGTATTCAATAAATAATTAATAATTTGCATATTTTTTAACTATGACATTGCCTATTTTAAAAGTAGACGGATTAACTGTATATCAAGGGAATTATCTGGCTATTCGTGATGTGTCCTTTGAATTATTGCCAGGAACAGATACTGCTATAGTGGGGCCGAATGGTGCTGGTAAAAGTACTTTAGTAAAAGCGATTTTAGATTTAGTACCTCGTAATGCTGGCACAATAGAAATTTTTGGTTATCCAATTAAAAAGCTGGGAAATTTACGTCACTTGTTGGGCTATATGCCACAAAACTTTATTTTTGATCGCAGTTTTCCCATTTCTGTGAGTGAATTGATTGAATTAGGATGGACTAATGAAGTTAAAAAGCAAAAAACAACAAATTCTTTGTTCTCTGGACTGTGGAGACAAAATCGGGAAAAAATCACAGCAGTCACAGAAGCTTTACGAAGAACAGGAGTTTATCACCTGCGAAAGCAACCTATTGGAACTCTCAGCGGTGGACAACTGAAGCGGGTGTTACTAGCTTATTGTTTAGTAGTACCTCGAAAACTTTTGATATTAGATGAAGCCTTTGCTGGAGTTGATATGCAAGGTGCAGCCGAGTTTTATGTCTTATTGAACGAGTTGAAGCAAGAAGAGGGTTGGACAATTTTGCAGGTTTCCCATGATATTGATATGGTCAGCCGCCATTGCGATCGCGTCTTATGTCTCAATCAAACTGTGGTTTGTACTGGTCAGCCAGAATTTGCTTTATCACCTGAAAATCTATTAGCAACTTATGGCCCGGGCTTCAGTCGTTATCACCATCATCACAATTAAAATTTCTACTTTATTCAGGTTCATCTAAGTGTTCAGCTACAGCCTGATAAAGATGCAGAATATGATTATCATGGAGGCGATAAAATACATTGCGACCTTGCTTGCGGTAGCTGACTAAACGCATTACCCGCAAGTTACGCAGTTGATGAGAAACAGCAGATTCACTCATATCTAATGAAGCTGCTAAATCACTAACGCACAATTCTTTTTGAGCCAAAAAAGAGAGAATTCGTAGACGATTAGCATCTCCTAAAAAGCTAAAAAAATCTGCCATCCGCTGAGATTTTTCAATGCTGAGATATTCGTCTGCAAGTGGTAGTGAACTATCACTATTGATAGTTGCTATTGAGTTATCTTGAATCATTTTTTGCCAACCCAAAAATAACTTAAAATTTAAATATAAATAAATTTTCAAGTAAATATATTATAGTTTTTTTGGATGCAAAATTTGATATTACTAATTTTTTTTAATAGTTAGCTTTGATTAGCGATCGCCATTTTCCCAAGGATGAGTCTGATTAGTACTGTGAAAGTATAGCTAAGTAGTTGCATCAAAGATTGTGTAATTTATCCAGTAACCAAGCTACTGCACCATCAATATCTGCAACTTGTTCTCCTGGTGGTACTGCTGGACGATTGACCATGACAACTTTTACACCTAGTTCCCGTGCGGCAATAATTTTGGCGTAAGTTGCATCACCGCCACTATTTTTACTGACGATGGTATCTATATTGTGTTGAATCAGGATTTTCCGTTCGTTCTCTAAAATAAAGGGGCCGCGATCGCACAATATCATCCCTGGTGGCACTAAGGCATCTTTTCCAGGAGGGTCAATCATCCGCATCAGAAACCAAATATTTTGGAGGTGTGCAAATGCAGCAAGTTCTTGTCTCCCAACAGTTAAGAATACTCTTTGTGCTTGGTTTTCTAAGACATCTGCGGCGGTATTACTGTCTACTTCAATCCAGCGATCGCCTGTTACTTTTTCCCAAGCAGGACGAATTAACATCAATCTTGGGATCTCTACTTCCTTCGCTGCCGTCGCTGCATTGTAAGATATTTGATTGGCGAAAGGATGGGTAGCATCAATTAACACATCAATTTTCATTTGACGCAGATATTCAACCAGTCCAGCCACACCACCGAAACCACCAATCCGCACATTACCCGACGGAACAGATGGTTCACGGGTGCGACCAGCTAAAGATGCGATCGCCTCAATTCCATTGATAGTTGCAACTCTCTTACTTAGTTCCGCAGCTTCTCCGGTTCCACCCAAAATTAAAACACGCATCATAGAAAGAAATGGGGAGTTGGCAATAGCTATAAAGGTGGAATTTTTGCTAAAACGCCCTTTTTCAGTGGTTCTGGTCGTTCTGACCAAGGCAATAATCCGTCAGTTTTAGCGTAGTATTGACTCGCACATTCCAGGACAGCAGCAGCACTGTTATCAACATCTAAATCACCAAACAGATAAGTTAACTTACCTTTAGCTGCAAAAGCGACAACGCAAGAACGGTTGCAAGCACTCATACATTCAACTGCTTGGATAGGAAATTCATCTTGCAAATCCCAATCTTGTGCTAATTGCTGGATTTGGTGCAATAGTTTCTGACCGCCACTTTCACCTATACGCTTGCCATCTTGCCAAACGCTGGCGCAGGTTGTACAAACAAATAAACTATGAGTACAAGCAGTGACACTTGAAGAATTATTAGTAATAGCAGTATGGGCAGCAGTCATCCGTACCTCGCAGATGTGTGGAACTTAATAGTATACTTCGGCGGGCATCCTGACTTGGAAAGTTGATTTTCAGTCTTTTATCTTTCCTTCACAGTTGCGGGACAGCGCCGGATTTTCACCGAACTTTCCCCGTTACCTTTGGTGGCTGATCCCCACCAAAACCGAATATTCAATACATCATAACATCTGTATTTCAGTCAAATCTCAGGCATTAGAATCAGGTAATTCTAATATTTAGAGCGTTTTTACGTTCATTTTGTTGGTATTATCGTGTCTTTTCACTAAAAATTAAGTAAGCTGCACCAGCTAGTAGCATGGCGGCTAAAACGTAATTACGGGTAATAGGTACTTTAAAATAAATCACACTGAACCCTGCAAACACAAGCATTGTAATAATTTCTTGCAACACCTTTAACTGTGGCAAGCTGAAATAGTTAACACCTATGCGGTTGGCGGGAACCTGAAAACAGTATTCAAAAAAAGCGATCGCCCAACTTGCACCAATTGCAATCCACAAAGGCGCAGATTTTAAATCTTTCAAATGACCATACCAAGCGAAAGTCATGAAAATATTAGATATCAGTAAAAGAATTACAGGTCTGAACATAAATAGATAATGAAATTCCAGTTTGTGAGAGTAGCCATTTCTAATTAATTTTAAAAATAATCGCTCAGGAGGTTAAGTGAAGAGTAATAATTGAGCGATCGCATCGAACACAAGTAGCACAAATTCTCCACCGTGCTGGAGCTTCGTAAAAAGACCATATTATAAAGACGATCGCATTTAACCCTCTAAAATGCAAAAAGCGATCGTCTGTATTTTATTTGCTTATTAAAATCTTAAACCCACACCACCTTGCACAGCCAAAGCTGTACCACCGCCATCACGGTAAGCATCAAAGGCTATGATGGCGTTGCCAAAAATTACAGTATTGCTATTGGGAACAACATAATCAACTCCTGGCTGTAAAGCAAAACTAATTTTGTTACCTACAGGAGAAGCACTATCACCACCAGTTAACACCAAACCTGCACCTAAATAAGCATCTGTTTGCCAGTTGAGTGGTAAGTCGTAAGATACAGTCGGTACAACAGCAGTATTCTGACCGATTAATGCTTGGGCGCGAAAAGAAATCGGTGCTTCCAAAAGTTTGTAGCGAAAAGCTAGAACGCCTCCAACTTGGATACCATCAGTCAGTCCGACAGTCGGGCCGACACCAACATAGCTACCGTATGCAACTTGAGCTTGTGCTGGTTGATAGTCCATCATCAGACTGAAAACAGCACTAGCTATGACAACTGAACTAGGAAGATACTTCATCACCCGACTCCTCACACGATAATTTGGATGTTGTCATGTGTCATTTGTTATTTAGTGAGGAGGTAGGATTAAGTATTCTCCTGACTCCCCATCTAAATTTTACGGGCATCGGGGATGAATGCCACCTTGAGTACAAATGTAAGCTAGTTGCTTCGCATCTAAATTTTTCGCTTGGGAAAAATCAACTCCTTTGACTACAGCCGATACTGTACCAATATCTGGAGTTTGCACAAATTGATCTGCGGGATCTTGTTTGCTGGGAGCCAGAATTGTATCTTTAAAATCTGCTCCAGCGACGTTTGCGCCCCGTAAATCCACAAAACTGAGGTCAGCGTTGCGTAAGTCAGCATTTTCTAATTGGGCAGAGCGTAAAACTGCACCAGTCAAACGACTAGCGCTGAGATTAGCATTGCTGAGATTTGCCCGATCCAAATAAGCTCCTGATAAATCTGAACCTTGCCAATCAGTTTTAGTTAAGTTAGCAAATGACAATTGTGACCCGATCGCAGTCACGCGGCCTAAATGAGCAGCGTAGAGATTGGCTTCGTTTAATTTTGCATCACCTAAATCGGCTCCAGTTAAGCTGGCATTTTCTAGAACTGCACCTTGCAAATCGGCTCCCACAAGTTGAGCGCTGCTGAGGTTAGCACCAATTAAACGGGCGTTTGCTAAATTAGCACGGTTAAGAGTCGCACGACTTAAATCGCTACCAGTCAACAACACCCGACTGAGGTTAGCATCGGTGAGATTGGCCTGCTTCATTTGCACTTGAGTTAAATCAGCGATCGCATCGTCGTAAGTATCCCAACGTCCATCTTCACCCACACTGCGGAAACGGCTACCCTTGAAACTAGCTTGGTTGAGATTAGCAGCTTTCAATTTGAGTCCTGATAAATCAATGTTTTCTAAAACCAAGTTAAATGATGAACTTCCTGTTGTACTGGTTTGACTTAACGTAGTACGACTCAGATCAATACCGTTGATTTTGCCACTATAAACATTCAGAATCTTGTTGATTGTTTGCTGGTTTAGTTGTAACCGCTTTTGCCGCAATTCTCGCTCTTGAGGTGGTGCAGATTGCAGTTCATTAGCCAGAAACTGATTTTTATTTTTTAATTCTGGGATAGCTGGGATTCCCACACTTGTCAGTGCTTGTTGAATAGAATCCAACAGCGTGGGGTTAGTTTCGTTAACCAGCAAATCAGCCAAAAATTGAATAGATTGTGAATCATTGAGACCACCCATCGCCAAAATTGTACTTTGGCGCTCTTCCAAACTAGCCCCAGAGTTAGGACTTAATTGTTTGACGAGTTCCAAAAACTTTTGGCTGTTAATTTGTTTGGTTTCTCGTTGAGTTTGCTGCTTTTGGATATAGACTTGAGTCCCAATTAAAGTACCTAGCACCGCAGTCATGCTTGCTAGTGTTACCACAAATAAAGCTAAGTTGGAGTTTTGCCGCAGCCGTCGCCACAATGTAGGTAACTTGGTTTCTGTGGCGATCGCCATTGGTGCAGGGTTTGCTTCGGTTGCTGCTTGGGCTTCTGGTTCGTTGGTTTTGGCTAATGCACTCCGCCCATTTGGACGTTTAGCATCAATCACTTCAGTACCAGCTAACCAATCGTGCAAAGCGCGACGACCTTGGCGAGACGGTAATGCTATGCTTTCGCCCAGCACCATCAACACAGCCAAAAATGTAAACAAACCTAAATTAGGAAAAGCAAAACTATACCGCCAAAGTATGTAAGCAATAGAAACTGGCACAGACCATCTGCCAATAGCTTCTCGTGTGACAGATGTACCTAAACCAGGGGGCTTACCTTGCTCATTCACAACCCGCACACCAAACCAACGTTTCGGCAAGGTACTACCAGTTTTTGCCAGTAAATATAATTGCCACCACGACAAAGTTACAGGCGCGATTAAAGCTAACATCCACAAATAATTAGTCGGCCAAGCGACATTGCGGATGCCGTAACTTTCAGGTAAAGCCAAAGGTCGAGCGATCGCACTTTCTGTAACTACTAATACACGGTTCATTGGTACACGGTTGAGATCGCTTCTCGAATTGGCATAAACTCCCAGCCCGTAGGGAATTAACCCACTGGCAACCACCAACGCAATTTCAGTTGTCCAAGCCGCAAAGCGTCTGGTTACTAACGGCAGCGAATTAGCTTTTGTCGGGGCTTTTGACTTATTAGGTTGACTATCATTTCTCCTCACAATTGGGGTGGCCATGAAATAATTCCCTTTAACTTTAATAGTGTTGCCATTACTGGCGTGGTTAATATAAAGCGTTATTGCTTGTTAGAAAAGCTACCAGAGACAAAAAATTTGTATCCAAGATACACCAACCCTGCCAACACTGCCAGACTAATTGCAGAGGTAATGAGTTTTAGCACTGCTTGCAACACTGCCAAACCCAATAGCACCGTTACACCTACAACTACCAGCTTGCCCGTCCCAGATAAACTTTGAAACCAAAGTTGTGAGCGAGTGAAGTAAGGTTTAAAGTTGAGAAAATTAGATTGAGATTGTTGTCTTGCTTGTTTTGGGTTTCCTGCTTCTACACTCCCAGAATTAATTTCTGCCTCTAGCTTTTGGAGGCGTTGCTGCAAATCTTCTTCAGGTTGAGGATTCATGAATCTTGTCTACCTCTGCTAAGACACTTGTTCAACAGATAAGCAACCACATCCGAACTTTTTACGGTTGTGTTTGTGATTTTAACTAATGTTTGGTTTTTACAAGGCTTATGATGGCAGAAAAATGAAATATTTGTTGCAGATTAGTGAGCAGGCAGGGAATAAAAGTATTTATCAAGCATCATGAGAATACTAGACTATGGTTTTTTACCATTAAGACTAATTCTCTGTCTATGGAAAACTAGTGAATTCATATCTTTTTTATATTTAGCCATATAGGTTTAAAAAATTTAAAATAAAATTTTATACTACATTTTTAGGAACACGGAGGTATTGTCATCGTCTATCAACTCAGACTATTTATATCAATATCGCTCGACAAAATAGTCGGGAGCATTAATTAATATGAAAACTCTAAGGCTATTGAAAGTTGTTCCCGTTGCTGTTGTACTGAGTATGGTAATTATCCAGCCTAACTGGGCAGAAGTACCATCAATTCCCATTCCAGCCAAATTACAATCAGACCCACTAGTTTTACGTGGCAAATCTGGGGGAAGTGTCCACAGTAACTGCGGTAACATTTCTGATACACCCAATCAAATTATCCAGGTTACAGAGTCAATGCCTTATATGCGGTTAAGTGTTGACAGTCCTGGACAACCAACGTTGCTAATTGACGGGCCTGGGGGACGCTTTTGCGTTTTAGCCGATAGCTACTCAAAAAGCAAACCAGAATTATCCGGTTACTGGCAAGCTGGAAAGTATTCGCTATACATAGGTGAATTATCTCAGGGAGAGTATAACTATACCCTTTCAATCTCGCAACAAAAAAAGCCGAAATTAAAGAATTAGAGATTTAAATCCATAATCTCAAATTCCTTCAACTAGATATAGTACATCAGGTCTCTCTGCTTTTGAGTGGTTCGCCGATCGCATAAATCTTGTAGTGTGTACTTTTGTAAAACAGCATTAGCAGCTTGGCAAGCTTCTTGCCATACTTCTTGGATGACCTGAGTTTCTATATTGTTAAAATTTTGATGAGATACTGGGGCGATCGCATCTAATCCTTCAATACAAGTCAAACTATCCAGTAGAGTAATTGTGCGAGGGTCTCGTGCCAAAACGTAGCCACCTTTAGCACCACGTATACTTTTAATCAGACCCCCACGCCTTAAAGTTGCCAATAATTGTTCTAAATAACGATTTGGTATATTTTGTAGCTCTGCTATTTGTCTAATTTGCAAAGATTCACCCCTAGAGTAGCAAGATGCTAGTTCTAACAGGGCTAGAAGTGCATATTCCGATTTATTAGATATTTCCACAAGCGTAAATTTTTATACTTGTAATCATAGCTTTTGAAGTTGTTGACTTTGCTTTTCTCAGCTAATTTTGAGCAAAACTGATCATGCAACTTATATATTTAAAGTCTTAATTTTACTGTAATGACTCTTATTAATAAGAGCAATTGCTTTTATTTTTTATTTCAATAAAAAAAACTGATAAATTATCTATGATTGTCGGCAACCGTATGAAATAGCAAGATTTGCAATTATTTCGGCTTTTTACCTAATTGCAACGTGAAACAATACCAATTTGGATGAAACATTGCTATAATAATTAATCGTGGATGAATGCGGCGACATAGCCAAGTGGTAAGGCAGAGGTCTGCAAAACCTTTATCCCCCGGTTCAAATCCGGGTGTCGCCTTAAGGCTTTCAGCCTTCTAAGGATTAACTAAATAACCTAACTGGGGTAAGTTGATAGTCAAACTGATAGTCAAAGGGTCACTTTAGGGTTAAGTTGACTAAGTTATGGGGTAAGCCTTGGTTAATACCATGACTACTAAAACCCTAAAAGTTACCCTCAATGATAAACTCTATTCCCAACTACAAGACTTGGCTAACTCCCATAACATCTCTATGGCAGCCCAGATCAGAATACTTATCAGTCAGGCAGTCTCAGATAACCCTAGAGACTACCCTGAGTAACTTAAATGCAACTCTGGAAAGGATTGATAGCGCGGTTGAGAAGAATACCCAGGCGATCGCTAAGTTAACCAAGTATCTAGAGGATAAGGGATTATGAATAAAGCTAGTATTTGGAAAGCCTTAACCCCTGAGCAAAGACAAAGGTTAAAGGAAATCCTAGCCAGTAAGAAAGAAACCCAAGGTCAACCAGAATATAAACCTACCTATGGGGAACTAAGAATGGCTTGGAAGGCTAAGAACAATATCAAATAAACCCTTAAGACCCTCTGGTTAACCCTTAGAGGGTTTTAGTTTATCTAAGGCGGGTAATAAGGCTCGAATGATACTGAAATCTACTCATAATAGGTTAACCTAGTGTGCCAGTTAAGGCTAGGCACTAGTAAATCTAGGGAGTATAATGGGAGTATACTGATTAGCAAAAATAACAATAAGTAACCAAGTTTATACTAGACAAGTTTTAGGGCTAGAGGAGTATCTGATCGATTTAGATAAAGGTGAGCTAGATAACCTATCTACTATCCCAGCAATAAAGCCAGCTATCAAAGTTTTATACACTGCTCATGAGTCTAAGGTTGACTTAGGTGCGATATATATTGATAGCCTGCCTTGGGCTGAGGGTGAGGAAGTATTTCTTGAGGATGGGGAATAGAAACCATGACAGATAAAAGAACCAACAGGAAAGTTAAGTTACAAGTCTGGTTAACCCAAGAGGAACATGAGTTATTAAACCGCGCAGCTATTACCACAGGTCAAGGTATGTCTAGCTATGTCCGGTCTAATGTTCTGAAGGCTATCCGGGAAGACTTAAAGGGTATCAATGATAGAGTCTAATCTATGTTATAGGAGATAAACATAAGCAGAAAGTAAGATTCTAAAATACAGAACACATAAGTAAAACTCTATGGATTTCTTAAAGCATTAGAAGATAATCTATGCCAATAGCTGAAACCCTGATTATTTGGTAGGTAAAAGCGGGTAGCTTAGGAAATGACATTTTACTAGTAGTAAGGTCAATGAGGATTACAGGAATGACTAGAACACTAAAGGTTAACTTCCGGGCTACTGAACAGGAAATGGCAAAGATTAAGGAGCTTGCGGCGATCGCTGGTTATTCGCAGTCAGAGTATATCCGGCTGGCTGCTTTAGGGTTCCTAGTACAGCCTCAAGAAACCAAATAGGGTTAACCAGTAACCAGCTAGTTAACCCCAAGACCAATATTCAGATTAAACAACATTAGGGCAGATGCCCAAAGGAAGTATATATGTTAGATTATAACACAGATAACTATAGTCAGTCAAGCTTTACTGGTTTTGATGATGATGATAGTGATAGAGGAGTATTACTACTGTCTTGGTTGAGGTCAGTAGACTTCTTTGGTAGGGATTATGTAGCTGGGAGCGATAAGGCGCATGGAGATCATAAAGCGGGTAATGAGATTGAGAGAGCTAGAAAGGCGGCTAAGAAGTATGTAGAGGAATCTAAGGATAAAGCCTTTGCTTTCTGGCAAGTATTTGAGGCTGTCTATGCGGCTAAGTTAGAAAAAGATGCTTGGTCAGAGGCTATTCATTATGCTGGTAAAAAGACTAACCTAGCTAGATTAGTGGCAGACCTTGAAATAGTAATAGGGATGTCTAAACCGAGAGCAAGTGAAGGCTTTTATAAAGGTCAGCTAAATCGATTGGTAGATGGTAGAGCTTTCATGCCTGTTCAAAGGTATTTGGATAATGTCTATGCAAACTACTCAGAGGCTTGGGTACACCCAGGTACTAACCCTAAGACCTTAAAAGTATCCCCCGATGATATGGCTAAGGATAGAAAGGGTAATCCATTAAGAATAGACCTAACAAACCCAGATAACCTAGAGAAACTTTGCTCTAGTGGTTTCACTCTAGTTCATGACTTTAAGCCTTTCCCGCAATGGGATGAACTAGCCTCTATTTTATTTGGGACTGAGGATGAACTGTCTCAGGCTATGCTGACCTTATTTCTTATCAACTGCTGCCGGAGGGCTTTTAACCCTGGTTGTATTCAGAAGCGGGTATTGGTGCTTAAAAGTAGCCAAGATGATGGTAAGTCAGCATTCTGTTCTACTTTGGCACTAGGTTGGGGTACTGAGTTATCCCATGAGAAAAGTGAGGCTGATATTATCCGCCTAATGAGAGCTACATGGATTATGGAGTTAGCCGAGTGTGATAAGCACTTCAAGGGTAGAGAGTCTAGCACTTGGAAAAACCTGATATCTACCAGAGTAGATAAGTACATCGAGAAGTATGAAACAGAGGTCACAGAAGCCCCAAGAGTAACCTGTTTTATTGGTACAACCAACCAAGATAGATTCCTTACCGACCCTACAGGGAATAAGAGATATTGGGTAGTAGAGATCGCAGAGGGGCATAAGCTACCTATAGAATGGCTACAAAATAACATTGATCACATCTGGGCTACTGCCTACCACATATATAAACAGCAATATCCTACAGACTTAAGTGATAACCAGAAGTTAGAGTCAGAAGCCAGAAACAGAGAATACATGATTGAAGGTAGTTTTGTAGAACAGCTAGAGAGGGTTCTAGAGGGTGCTACTAAGGAGGGGGCTAAGAACATAGCCTTTAAGGTTCTAGATATCCAGTTAGCTCTAGGTACTCATAATGACAACCAAGCTAAAAACAAAGCCGCAGTCATTAACAGCCTTAAGCAGCTAGGGTATGCTGAGAAGCCATTATGGGTTAATGGGAAGACAGAGAGGTTATACAGGTTAGCAACAGAGACTAAGCCAGTTAAGGCTAAATATATTCAGGGTGAAGGTTGGGTATATTGGTCAGATAAGCTTAATGATTGGCAGATATCCCATGAGACAGCTATAGAAGACCGCAAGAAAGCTAGAGGTCAAGCCTAGATAACCTAAAGACTACCCTAGGGGAAACCTAGGGTTATCTTTTCCTCTAATCGCTTCAATGCGCTTAAACGGTAATCCTTTATATCCCCCTGGGATATCCTTACATTCCTTACATTTTGTGTAATGGCTAGAAACCTTGTTATATATAGGTTATGGTATTTCCCTTACATCTCCCTTACATTTTTATAGGAATAATGTAAGGGCTATAAACCTTATAGGGAGTAGGTTATAGCCATTCCCTTACATTCTTACATCAAAAATAGCTAATAAATAGTTACAGAATACCTATAAGAACTAACCATAAAATCTATGTAAGAATGTAAGGAAAGTCCGTAAGTCACACCAGATAAGCATTACAGCCATTTAGGGGATGTAAGGGGTAAATGTAAGGGATGTTCTAGAAGCTATTACCAGCAACACTTACAGCCATTTAAGGATTTGTAAGGTGGTAGCACCTAAAATGTAAGGAATGTAAGGGAACTCAAAAGGACTCAGAAGGTATAATCTAATCACTCAACTCTACACTTATCAGAGTCAAAGATAGTTGGCTGGGCTGACCTAGCGATCGCATCTGTACCCATTGCCACATAAGAGTAAATAAATAGCAGTCTATTTAGTTCCTGGACACTTTCAGGCGGTAAAACCTGTACCAGTTCGGCATACTCGGTATTTTGGAAATCTTGCCTAGTCTTCCACAGGTAGATATTATTACTCTCAAAGTTTCTTACTACCTCATCCCGGTCAGCAACCATTACATAAGCCAGGGTGTTATTAGTAGTCTTAAACTGGTGTACTATTGCCCCAGCTAAAATACCAACTACATAAACCTTACACTGGCTACTATCAAAGGTTCCCTCAGTATTCTCAAGTGTCACTTGTGACTGAGGCTGTGATCTAGGCTGACTAATAAAGCTGATTAATGTTAATAATGCAAATACAATAGCCGACTGTTTAGGGTACTTCCTAACAAGTTTCCTGATTAGCTCAAATAGCTTACTCATGGTTAACTAAGTTACTCTACCCGCTTAGAGTACCCAGTTAACCCATTAAATAACCCCTCCAGAAACCTAGAGGGGTAGCGATCGCCTTAGCTGTTAACCAATAACTGTTTACTATATATCCCTAATCAGTCAATAGGGTTCCTAATGGAACCCCTAAGACCTAACCTAGTAAGCTCTGGATGTACAAGGCATCATCAGAGGTTAACCCTGATAGCTCTGGTAACTCCTGAGTAGCCTTCTCAACTTCTATGATGCGCTTCAGTAATGGTAATACTCTGGTCTTTACTTCCCCAATCTGGGCATAAGCGGGAAATGCTGTAGGGTCTTCAAAATGCAGGCTAAGTAACTCATAGAACCATACATCAGTACCAAAGGGGTCATTAGCTAGTTCCCCCAGGATGGTATTAAAAACAATCTCTTGGTATAACTTCTGAGGGTCTTGGTACTGCTTACCTTTGTACAATAAACCTCCATTACCAATAAAGGCAGTCTGGCATTCAACCCCATACCAAGGATGACTGATCAGCTTGATAACTGTACTGATAAAGAAGCTTAGTTGATCATCTTGGTCTTGATAGACTTCCTTATATTTTCTGTAGACATCAAAGAAGATATCAGGGTTAAGTTTACCTAGTCTAATATAGCTATCTAGGTACTGTTCTAAGAACTTAACTAGCTTAACTTTGGAGTTCCATTCAAAAGCCTTAGCCTTAGCTTTCTCAGCTTCCTGTTTATCTTTCTCAGCCTTTAAAGCTGCTAACTGGGCTGCCTGTTCTTTAATCCTTTGTTCTAAGTTCATATTGTTTCCTTTATGAGTTTATCTAACTATATTTTGTCAACCTACTTTGGCTGACAAAATACCTAGAGAACTACTAGAGGATTATTAAGATGGCTAAGGATAACAGGGTCACTATTCGATTAACAGACAGCGATCGGGAATGGCTAGATGGTTTATCAGCTAAATCAGGGTTAACCATAACTGAAGTGATTAGGGAAGTTTTAAAGCTGGCTAGGATGTCCAACAGTCAGGCTAAGGCTTACCATGATTGCCTAGAATACCTCCAAAGGTTGGAGCCTGAGAACTTCTTAAGCGGGTTAGATGAACTGATTAACCAGCTACAGGAGGTTAAGGCTAATGGTAAGTAGGAAATGCCCAATATGTAAGTTAGACCCTGGACAGTTAACCGAGTTTAACCAAAGGGTGTCTATGGGTTTACCTGCCTCAGCCTTAGCGGATTACTTGGGAACCTTGGGTGTTTCGGCTACCCCTCAGATGGTTTATAACCACTTTAAGCACTCTAGGAAACCAGCAAAGCCAATAAGCTCAGAGGTGTTGATACCTAAGAAGATAGCAAAGCTGGTATCTGAGGATGGTTTAAGTTCTGACCAGAGACAGGAGAGGTTATTACAGATATCCTGTGATATGGCAGATAGCCTTTATGAGAAATACCAGGAAACAGGGAGCCTAAGAATCTCCAGAGAGCTTCGAGAATGGTCAGATGTCGCCAATAGGATTATTAGGGACAGACAAGAGCGCGAAGGGCTACCAGAGCCTAATATACAGGTTCAGATATCCCTTGAGAGTTTAGAGGATACCCTAGCTCTACCAGATGCGGATTATGAGGTTAGCTAACCTTTGGCTAACTATTTCGATAGCCATCGAAACCTTTAAAGAGATAGGAATGAGAATCATTATTATCGCTGAAGTAAGGAATAGGCTCGACTGAGCAAGCAGGTTAGGCAGTCGAGGCTCCTAGAATCCTTATGGGTACTAGGTTTATGGTTGGGTAGCTCTGGTCTTTCTTACTTATTTCTTACTTGACTAAATCAGGTAAGGACAGATGTACTTACTCATGTCCTAATGCAAAGCCCTTGAGTAGTTAGCAGCTACCCAAGGGACTATCAAACTTAAAAATATTCTAATGACCATTATAACACATATTGCGCTTAATGGCGCAAGTAGAGACTCCAGTTATCACAGAGACTCTTTCGGCGATCGCCTAGCCTGTGGTAACTCATGGGAATATAGCCTAGCTGAGTACCTAAAAACACAAGGGTTAGACAAGGTAATCCACTTAGACCAGTATATGACCTACCGAGCGGTCTATTTTAACTATAAGGCTGACCCGGATAACTGGAGAAACCGAGATCAGTCTAAGTTAGCCCCAAACCTCTATTCACAGTTCCAAAGGGACATCCGAGTTATCCACAATGGTAAAGGATATAACCTAGAGGTCAAAACTAAGGCTAATATATTTGGACAGCATAACATCTTGGTAGGCGGTATTGCAACCAGATGGGAGAGTTATAAGTTCCCTGTTCACTTCATAGTCGCCATCGATCGCAACACAGGGGAAGCTAGGGTCACTGAGGCGGATAAGTTAACCAGAGAGACAAGCTGGCTAAGAGTCCAGAGTCAGGAGTTATCCTATGCAGTCCCTAGGCACTTGTTTAGACCCTTAGATAGCTGGCTAGATTTTATCAAAGGTTAACTATGAAAAATCCCCAAGGGTAATACTTGGGGAACCAAACTTAACCTAAAGATACCTAGCCGACTATATATTAGGTAGCTCTAAAGGTACTGTGTTACCCGCATAATGCTTAAGGATAATCTCAGGGCTATTACCAACTAACTTAGCCACAGAGCTTACAGTTAGTCCCTTAGTTGACCCTTCAGCTAACATCAGGGTAATAAATGTATGTCTAGTGTTATAAAGGCATCTATAGCGGTCTAGCTTACCCTCATTGATTAACTCTTGAATAACCCCTCGGTAGTTCTTCTGTCCTACTTTGCCGCCTTTCCATACCTGATTAGAAAACCTAGTGTTATTAATGATGCCACCTGTAGGACTAGTAAAGACTGATTGCTCTGGATTTACCCTAGTAGGTCTAATGGATAGCAGCAGTTCTCTAAGTTGCTGGCTACAGGGAAACTTCCTAGACTTCCCGGTCTTAGTGACCTTCCTAATATCTAGCTGGCTATCATAGGACTCACTAAAGATTATCTGGGTACACTCAGGGTTTATATGTTTCCACTGGAGGGCGATCGCTTCACCAGTCCGGCAACCAGTCCAGAATAAGAACTTAACAAATGGCGCATAGTGGGGTCTAGTTTCCTCAAATGCCTTGATAATGATATTCATTTCTTCTCTACTGAAAGGATCTATAGCATCTGAATCATGCTTAGGTAACTTGATATCCTCTGACATCCCAGCAAAGGGGTTATCCTTGGTTAACCCAGAACCAACAGCCCATTTACAGCAAGCGGATATGTAGGTTAGTACCCTTTTAGCTGCATTAGGGGATAACTGGCTAAGTAAATGATCTCTGATAGCGATCGCCTGGGTTAAGTCCTGGGTGGGTAGAGACTTGATATGGTTCCTATACTTCTTTATGTAATCTTTTTGGTAAGTTGTAGCGGCTAACTGGGGTTTCATAAACTCACAATAACCATCCCAAAGTTCCATTAGATCAGCCTGGGGTGTCTTAGGCTTCACTAGGGTTAACTGCGGTTGCCTGTAAACCTCTAGTTTCTCTTTGTAGATGGTTAGGGTAGGGTCTAGCTTGCCAGTGAGTATATCCTCCTCTATCCAGTTGGCTACAGATGATACCCTTCTGCGATTAACCTCATTAGCATCCAGTCCAGTACTCAAGTAAACTTGCTTACCACCCTCAGTCACAGTTCTAGGTAATCTAAGTCTTAACTTACCTCTGTAATCTTCAATGCCTACATTACCCTTAACTTTCTTGGCTGTATTCATTTGACTATCAATAACCTTTATCTCTCGCAATGATAGTCAGGATGATAGTCAAAGTCAAGGTAGGTTAACCTTGTTTCTTACTAATAAAGCATTTTAGCGGCTACAGGATGCAAAGCATCAGGTCTGCAAAACCTTTATCCCCCGGTTCAAATCCGGGTGTCGCCTTTAAGGATAAATAAGCCAAACCCTTTACTGGGGTAAATCAGCCAATGGGGTGCGTTATGGACGTAAGTCCTAAGAGGATGTCTGAAAAGTTGAAAATTATACTAATAACCCCTCTCCAAACCTCTCCCCGAAACGGAGAGAGGCTTTGAAACCCCCATTCCCTTGTAGGGAAGGGGGGCTAGGGGGGTTAGGTTTCTAAGGCTTTGATGTTAATAAGAATACTTTTCAGACATCCTCTTAGACCTCTTGCATAAATCTTTTTTTGTCTCGCGCAAAGGCAAGGCAGCGTGTTGGGCGGGTTCCCCGACTTGAAGCGACTGCCGCGCAAAGACGCAAAGGAAAGCTCACAAATAGGTACTTTTGCAAGAAGTCTCTTGATTTCTCATTAGTCCGCGCAGGCGGACTTCGTCTGTGTAGTAGCGAATTATATTCGCCCAAAACTTTTCAAACAACCTCTGAGATTTCATCTCTTAATTCAGCAAACCCTTGAATTGATATTAGATGATGGTTGAGCCTGGAATTTCTGTGACTGGTGGTTCTCCCCAAGTTTCGATTTGGTTAAATGTATGTTTGCTTAAAGGATAAAAACGAACGCTATCTTCTGAAATATTTATTTGCTTGCGGAGTCTTTTTCGCAGTTCATTATATTTATTTTGGGTAAGAATACATTCAAATACTGAATATTGTACTCGTTTACCATAACCTTCTAGTAAATCTGATACTTTTTTGCGTCTTTTATCGCAAGGTATATCATATACTACTATATAAAATAGCATTAACTAACGAATTTGATAAGGATTATATAGTTGCCTAGGCTGATATACAAATTCTTTGAAAAATTTAATTTGCTGTGTCATTAAATCCCAGCGTGGTTGTTTCTCTAATTTGGCATTTTGCACTTCTTCTTCCAACCGCTGTAAAAAATATTTGATATATTTTGGGCGACCGTAATTATTGAGATAGCAACCGCCATTATGATATTCAAAGTCTGTTTGCACATCCATGACTTTGCTGTTAACTAGCCACAATACTAAAGAATCAATAATGGGGACACGAAATTCTTCTATTAAATCAGAAGCAAGGGCAGCGTGGCGTTCTGTGCCTTGATGCAGACAAGCATAGTAGGGGTCTAGTCCTTGAAGTTCAATTAATGTGAGTAGATGATTCCAGAGAATTTGATAGCCAAAACTTAGCATGGCGTTTACCGGATTTCCAGGAGGACGGCGACTTCTAGCTAAAAATACAAATTCAGGATGATTTAAACATTCACCAAATGCCGAAAAATATTGTGCTGCGCCAGCACCTTCTAAACCCATTAATCGTTCAATTGTTTCAGATTCACCTACTTTTTGTAGTAAGACTTCTAAACTTTTAATAGCGATATCAGCAGATGTGGAAGGGTTACGTCGCTGTTGCCGCATTAAAAATGTGCGGCTATTTTTGAGTTTAGCTTGAACAATTTTTCTTGCTACTAAAAAGCGTTCTGTAACTGTTAAGTTTTGCTGATAGCGAGATAACTGGCGATATCCTCGTTCAATTGGCATTAGCCTACCATAACAATATCCCATTCGAGATAGGTAAGCTATGGGAATATTTCGCCAAAGGCAAGTACGAATTACTTGGGTAGTAAGTTGAGATTTACCAAATATGAGTATTTGTTCTAGTAGGGGTAATTGTACTTCGCCATGAATAGTTTCACCTTGTTTAACAATCAGGGTTTCACCTTTGAGGGTAATGTAACAACCTTGCCTTGATACGTAAAGTGTACGCATAAAATGTTGAGTAAATGTTTTAAATACAGCGTATTTCAGGTAAATGAAGTACAAGCGTAAAACCCAAAACTACGTAGAGACGTTACATGTAACGTCTCTACAGTATTCCACGAATATGCAAACTGCTGTAAATCAACGGAAACATGATTAATTTTTATTTTCTTTAGTTAGTTGTGATTGTTTGGTGAGAACTTCGGTGACTAAGGTTTTGATTTGTGTTGGTTGTAAAAAAGTTACTATACTATCACCAGCGGTAGCATTAACAAAACTGGCTAATGTGACTAATAGTGTGTTGATGATTACTGCTGTGAGTCCTAAAGGTGCTATTAATAAAATAATTAGAGTGATAGCGCCGTTAACTATGGCTACTCCTAAATTACGCACTAATGCAGCGCGGGAAGAAATATACATAAGTTTTATGCTTTATAGTTGTGCAAATCTGGCTTATTTTTTAAGGTAAAGGCTGGTTTGAGTTTATGCTAGTGTTTTCATGCGAATGACGAATTTTTAGTAATTTTCTATTTTCTCGGCGACGGGGTTGCTAAAATTTGGAAATGGTAATGTTTTCGTTGATCCGGCCGATGTCTTGCTGTGTAAGGGTTTTGGGTTATTTTATGTTCGCTGTTAGTGCAAAATTTTATGTACTCATCGACCCGGCCGCAAATGACCTCTGGACATTAGGCGCAGGAAGGGTTTAAATAATGAGGTCACTTCTATTCAATGAAGTGGAATTAATGGAAACAATTAAAGGATTAAAACTATGACTCAATACGATATTGACTGGTCACTTCTATTCAATGAAGTGGAATTAATGGAAACTTGATCCAATTGTCACAAGGCTCCATTGCATAACCCCTTGGGTCACTTCTATTCAATGAAGTGGAATTAATGGAAACTTTGACAAAGCAACGCCAATCTGAGTGACCTCCAGTTCAGATAGGTGTCACTTCTATTCAATGAAGTGGAATTAATGGAAACAAAGCTTTCCAGGTTCAAAAATAATTTCATGGTTTTCGTCGTCACTTCTATTCAATGAAGTGGAATTAATGGAAACTTCAAATCAGCTACCCATAACATCCAACCGCGAGGGGGTCACTTCTATTCAATGAAGTGGAATTAATGGAAACTAAGTACCTTCACTGCGGGAACTGTGGTTTCCTTGACGTCACTTCTATTCAATGAAGTGGAATTAATGGAAACAGTCCTTATTCACGCATTGGAGAACAAGCACAAAAGTCACTTCTATTCAATGAAGTGGAATTAATGGAAACAGCAACAGCATTTGAACCGCGCATTTGATTAAGGTGTCACTTCTATTCAATGAAGTGGAATTAATGGAAACCCCAAGGTAATATTTCTCCAATAGAAGGTAGGTTAAGTCACTTCTATTCAATGAAGTGGAATTAATGGAAACCTGGACTACTATTACATCATCTTTTGCGATGTAAAGCATGTCACTTCTATTCAATGAAGTGGAATTAATGGAAACTGTCTCTAACTCGTATTGCAGACATCTTAGGTTAAATTCGTCACTTCTATTCAATGAAGTGGAATTAATGGAAACTGACCAGCAGTATTCTTACCATCTAGTAAGTTACCAGTCACTTCTATTCAATGAAATAGAATGAATTAGCATAAAAATGGCGAGGTAATTAAATCTCGCCATTCTTCAAAGCAATTTGAGTACAACTTATTAACTTTTACTGATAAACAGATAAAATATCTTTGCCCATACCCTTGACTTTTAGTATAAAATCTTCTGGTCTTACTACCTTGACGTTGCCACCAAAACCAACAACCCATCGCAAAAATTCTACATCGCCTAAATACCACTTAGGCAATATTAATTGAAAGCGATTAGGAAAGTATTTATCTGTCGTTTTCTTCAGGCAGAAAATAGATTTTGGTAGTGTTGATATAGCTCTACCTACAGGCAGAGACATTTTCATTTGCTTGCTAGGAAATCTTTTTGTACCTTCGGCAATAAACCGAAATATATCATCATTAAACCATAATTCTACTGTTGTACAAACCTGTAAGCGTTCTTGCTTATCTTGACTCAGAAATTTACTTTGGTCACTTGCACTATATCCTAAAAAAATCCCGGCACTAGCAGCTGAGAGTTTCTGCAATTTTGCTAATGAATTGTCTTGTTCTTGTGGAGAACGTACTTTTGTTTGTGGTTGTCCAATAAATAATCTATCTAAACGTTCAAATCGAAATAATCCTTGATATTTTCCACTTGCACATTCAAATCCTAAATACCAGGCTTGGTTACAAAATACGATTTGCAAAGGGTAAGCTAAAAAAAAGCCTTCTTCATCCAAAGCAAATTTACCACCGCCAGGAAAGCGATTTAATTCTAAAAGTTGTCCTTGAGCGATCGCCTGCTCTAATTGTGCTAAATTTCTACAAAGCGCATCTGATGGTAAAAATTCTGAGTCAACTATATTCCGGTTGGCGATCGCCCGCACGGGATACACTTGATTAACACTTAATTTACTTTGCTTCATTCGCGTCGCAAAGGTTTCATAAATATCCAACGCTACAGGATCATTCAAGCTTTTAGCCTGAGACTGAAGCACATCAAAGACTTTGATTAATTCTTGGGTTGATAAAATTGCTGTCCCAGCAAAGTAGCCATCTCTCAAGGGGAAGTCTGGCAATATTTTATAAGGCTTCAGCACTTTTTCGATATCTTTGCGAACAGTATCTAAATTATCACCATCTATAATGTTATGTTGCCTCAGTGCCGACACCAGAGTTGGCAAACTTCCTGTTCCTGAATCTAGCAAAAATGGATGCTGAAGTATGAAGCGAATAATTTGAATTAGCCTTTGAAAGCTGTGATAGTCAGAATAAGCATGAGTGACAAAAGTTGAGAGTCCAATGGCTTGATCAAGTGGTGGAATAGTTACAGCAGCAGAAAAGGTATGATTCCCAATCAGTGAAATTTGCTGTAACCAGTTTATATCGGATGCGATCGCTTCAGCATCAGCATAGACTTGACCACACAATTTACCTATACAAGCAGTCACTTCTTCTATAGAACTAGCAAATTCAGGGACATAACCAAAAATGCTTTCTAATAAACTGGGGTTAGCGAATTGCAAATTTCCTATTCCTGGATAGCGGATGATGAGGGAAATTAAATACATCAGGCGTTCAAAATTTAACAGCTGACTGTAAGAATGCAGAGTTACGTGACTATTACGGTTAGCGCGGTTGGTAAGTGTGCGCGGAAGTTGTTGAATTTGCGTTTGAATTTGTTGAATATGGAATTTAGGAGAAGTGACATCAATTGCTTTGACTGTGACAAATCCTTCTGCGGCGACTGGCGGAAACTCTTGCAGAGATTTCTGCATATTCTCAATGATGATATCTGGAACTTGGCGACTTCGCTTTTGATTCCATAACTTACAAGTTGCAATAGGAGTTTGCAGATACCACCCCATCCACTGCACTTCAACGTCTTTCAGCTTTTTTAGCAAATCCATTCGCCATACACGCTTGGCATTAGTAGCATCATAAATGACAGGATTACCTTGAGCGATCGCATCCACAATCTCACAGATAACTGCTTTCTCCACCTCTACCCACTCACCTTGAATATTTGCATCACCGTAAAGTGAGGCGCGAATTGCATCAGTAGAGACAATGCGATAATTCCCCAGCTTTGCTAACTCGGCTGCAAAAGTAGATTTTCCACTACCGGGGACACCCATGAGAAAGTGACAAATCATCAAAAGTTCAAGGCTAAAAGTTTTTCTACTTTAACTTTTAGCCTTTATTTGTTGATTGTCTATTGTTCTTAAGCGAATAACCAACTATTTTTTATTTAAGTATTTACAAGTATAAATTTATACATTAATATAAGAATAAGAAAGGCGATCGCCCTCCGCCAAGAGCTTGCGATCGCCTTTCACTAAACCCCCACAATGGGAGACAATTACAATCATGGCACAAGTCAAAAAATTTGCACCATATCAAAATTTCGCTCAATCAAAATTACAACAATACATAGGTGGCGAAACCTTAAATACAACCGTAAATCAACCTGCTGCAAATTCATCACCCAAAAGAGAACCGATTAAACATCTATTAATTGGTTCACCCAAAGCTGTTAGCAGTACAATTCACTATCTACAAATTATTGGCTACGCCAGCACAGGCGACTGGAGTCCACTATTACCAACCGCCAACCCAGACGAAGTAATGAGTATTTTAATTCGTCAGATTTTGATGTAAGTTTCCATTAATTCCGATTTAAAAATCAGAACCCCGACTTTTCTAAAAAGTCGGGGTTCTTTGTTTATGTTCTGATTTTAGGCGATCGATAAAGTCAACGCGCGTGTGCGTAGCGTAAATGTCGAGGACGGCAAGTTTCCATTAATTCCACTTCTAAATAATAGAAGTGACTACCCAATAGAAAAGAGGGTACAAACTGGGCGATCGCAATAGTTTCCATTAATTCCACTTCTAAATAATAGAAGTGACCTGAACTATTTAAGGCTTCTAAGTTTGCCACTTATGTTTCCATTAATTCCACTTCTAAATAATAGAAGTGACACATCCTGGCTTCTTCTCCGCGTCTGGTAGAAGTGTTTCCATTAATTCCACTTCTAAATAATAGAAGTGACTTGATTGATAAGTGCGTTGACTGCCGTTATTAAGTTTCCATTAATTCCACTTCTAAATAATAGAAGTGACTTTAATGCTCTATCAATCTTTAGCCACTTAAAGCCATTGTTTCCATTAATTCCACTTCTAAATAATAGAAGTGACTACAGTGCCATTGAACGCAACCATGAAGGGTGGTTGTTTCCATTAATTCCACTTCTAAATAATAGAAGTGACGGCTTGCCTTGATAGCTTGCGCTGCAATCGACGCGTTTCCATTAATTCCACTTCTAAATAATAGAAGTGACTTCAAGCTTATCCCAACATCTGTCAACTATTCGTCGTTTCCATTAATTCCACTTCTAAATAATAGAAGTGACTGGAAAGGAAACCTAGGTCTGAAAACAGGCATAGGTGATTTGTTTCCATTAATTCCACTTCTAAATAATAGAAGTGACCAAGCCGTTAACTTTAATCCCTGGCAGTATGTCGGTTTCCATTAATTCCACTTCTAAATAATAGAAGTGACTCTACTTACTTTGTAGACGCACTTAACGCAAGCAACTTCAGTTTCCATTAATTCCACTTCTAAATAATAGAAGTGACTTCACTGCCATCTGGAGTTGCCCAGTTGCCAAAAATACGGACGTTTCCATTAATTCCACTTCTAAATAATAGAAGTGACCTCAAGCTTTTTCCAACTTCATCCCGCCCGATTTCCGTTTCCATTAATTCCACTTCTAAATAATAGAAGTGACAAATATCCCAATCAACACAAAATTCACGTTCCATGTTTCCATTAATTCCACTTCTAAATAATAGAAGTGACCTAATGACTTCCAAGTTATCCGTGATTTAGAGTCTGTTTCCATTAATTCCACTTCTAAATAATAGAAGTGACCTACCACCGTTGCCTGATGCCGAAGTTCTTTACGTTTCCATTAATTCCACTTCTAAATAATAGAAGTGACCCATCACTCATGGCTGATTATATAGCCGAGACAGGATTTCCATTAATTCCACTTCTAAATAATAGAAGTGACTATTTAGTTGCCAAGGCATCAAAAGCCCTAGCGCCATTTCCATTAATTCCACTTCTAAATAATAGAAGTGACAGGCAAGTAATGCTGACATCTAGAACTTGGCGCAATTTCCATTAATTCCACTTCTAAATAATAGAAGTGACTGCTGCCTTCTAAAACCTTGATATTGCAAAGGTTTCAAAGCCACTTAGCGCGGATGTAGAAAGAAAGTAGCATTTCAGCCATTGCCTAGTCAAGATATTACTTTTGCAAATCGCCTCAAAAGGATAACAGACAAAGCTTTGAAGAATTGCGCGAATCTTCATTTTGGTCTCATCATACTCAAAGCTAGATGCCATAAGCTTTTGAACCACAAAAATTGCATCAAAATCTCAAACACCCACCCATCCGCGCAAGTGAAACATCTTCAAGCCGCATAGGCGGGTTGCGTATGTGTAGAGGTGGCGATCGCTGTTCCCCTGATGAACCAGTATGTTCAGTGAGCGATCGCTAAAACAAATAATAACTTTTAAATTCGTCATTCGCATGAACAGGCATTTACATTTTTGATTTTTCCAAGAAGATAGAAAAGTCACACCACCTAACCAAGCAAACACACAGATTGTTCTCCGTCGCCTACCTCGACAATCAGCAAAATTCCAATTGTTACAAAGTATAACTACTGAATAAAAAATCAAATTTAGACAGTAATTTAAAACATGACTGCAAAAGGCAATACCGTACCAGTGATAAAATATACTGCTATCACCTTTGCACCTGTACAGGGATTCATCGAAAAATCCCGTAAACTTCGAGACTTGTATGGTGCATCTCTCATTCTCTCCTATCTCAGCCAGCAACTAGTAAAAGAAGCCGAAAAAACCACAACAGTAATATCTCCAGCACTTCCCAACCTTCAAAAAGGAATGCCAAACCGCATACTTCTCAAAGGAGAATTTTCCAAGCAACAAGTTGAACAAACAATATTATCTACATGGAAAAAAATATTGCAAGAATGTCGGTGTTGGATAGAAACCAAATTACCAGACTATACCTACCACTGGGAAAGAGAATGGACAAACTGGGGAAACCACACCTGGGAAATCTTTTGGGGAGAAGACGATAGTATTCCAGCAGCAATGGAAGACTTAGAAACCCACAAACTTTCCCGTGGGTGGACAGCCTTAAATTGGATAGGAGAAAGTTCTAGTTTAACAGGTACAGATGGCATAGCCTTTCCCGGCTTAGGTGCAGAAGCAAGAAACCCTAAAAATCGCCAGTGGACTATAGAAAAAAATGATATTCAAACTTTTTATAAACGCCTCGCCTGTGTATTAGAAAATCTTCCCCAAGATGCAGAACCAGAAGGTAAATTTTTTGCCACTAACGAAAAATTAAGTATACCCGAATTAGTTAAACGTTTAGTCACCCTCCCCGAAATTGCCCACAACTTAGGGATGTCTAAACTAGAAAGTTTCACTGAAATATATCGCGGCCCCGAAGCCAAAAACGAAGAGGGAAAAGGACGCTGGACAGGTTGGTTTATGGGTGACGGCGATGAAGTTGGTAAACACCTCAAAAAACTAGCAGACTTAGACAATAGTGATGAAGAACTTAAAAAGTTTAGTCAAGCCATGCGTAACTGGGGAAAAGACTTTAACCGCGACTTTCCCCAAGAAATTGGCAGAGTAGTATATGCAGGTGGCGACGATTTTTTAGGCGTACTTTATCGAGAAAAAGACCAAGAACCAATCACAGCCAACCAAGCATATTCCTGGTTAATAACATTGCCTAAAATTTGGGAAAAGCATGATCAAAAAATCGGTTTAAGTGTCGGCTTTGTTTGGGCAGGTTCTAGCGTTCCTCAAAGAGATATTTTACAACATTGCCGAGAAGCCGAAAAACTAGCCAAATCATCAGGACGAGGGCGAGTCACCATCAGAATCGTCTTTAACAGTGGTCAATATGTGCAGTGGACTTGTCCTTGGGATTATCTAGAGATATTAACTAAATACCAAGATAGAGAAGGTCAAACAAACTGGAGTCATGTTTATCAAGATTTAGCACATTTAGAAGCTCGACGGACATTTAAGATTGAAAATAAAAACGAAGCCTATATAGTCCAAAAATCAGCTATTGAATTTTTTGAGATTTACTTTCCAGGAGAAGGCAAGAAAATACTAGATGATAAAGACAATAAATTAGTTCAGCATCTAGTAGGATTCAGCGACAGCGAGGATGAAATAGGCAGAGCAAGAAGCACAATAGATTGGATTACTGATTTAATTAAAGTAGGCTGGCATTTATGTTCAAATACCTAATTAGTATTAATCCTTTAGGATTTATGTATGGAAGTGCTGGCGCATTTCTTTCACCAGAAAATTTAGTAGGACGGTCTGGTGCTAAATTTCCGCCCGAAGCTTCTACACTATCAGGTTTAATATTTAGTATTAACAAAACAACTAAAAACTTTGCTCAAACAGAATTAAGAGACAACCTCTATGTTACAGGCCCATTCTGGGCTACATCTGATAATAAACAGAACTTTTACGTCCCCATTCCTTGGCATAAAATAATTGCCAAAAAAGGCATAGGAGAATGGAAAATAGAAAATGGGGAATGGCAGTTAGAAAAAAATATAGAACAACCAGAACCCGATTATCGCTGGCAAACTATTACATCTTGGAAAGACTCACCAAAAGCACTCAAAGCCAGTAATAAATCAATTGCTAATAATCCTTGGAAGTTTGTTTCTTTTCTGCACCCTAAAATTAAACAATCAGAACGTTGTGTAGAAACAAGCGACGGACTATTTCTAGAAAATTCTGTGCAAATTCCCGAAGATATATGTTTAGTTTATTTATCAACCTATCCCATAGAGAACGGTTGGTATCGCTTTGGTGGTGAAAATCACATTGTAGAAATATCTTGTGACAAAATTAACCAAAAAACATTAGATATTTTAAATCAAACCATTGGTCAAACTTTCGCCTTAATTACACCAGGAGTTTGGGGTTCTAATCGCATATCTCATCGCTATCCTCAACACGAAAATTTCCCCGAAACCATCCAAATTTTAACAGATAAACCAGTTCCTTATCGTTATCGTTCCCAAGGCACATTAGGGAGAGGACGTTACGCTGTTCCGGCCGGGAGTGTTTATGTTCTCAAAGAACCGATAAACAAACCTTGGTGGGAATGGGATGAAGCATGGTTTCCTAAAGAAGGTTACAGCTTGAAAAAAGTTGGTTGTGGTTTGTGTTTACCAGTAGAAATTAAAGGAGTTGCATAAAATGTATCAAAAAGCTTATGGCATTATTGAAGCTTTAGCACCACTTCATGTAGGTGCAACTGCGGGAGAAGAAAGCGGTAATTTAAACTTAATATTCCGTGACCAATTTACGCAAACAGGCATCATTCCTGGTAGTTCCATTCGTGGTCGTATGCGTGCAGAAATGCGCCTAATGGCCAATGGCGAGGAAGAAGCAAAATATTGGTATGGTAATGAAGCTAGTTCAGAACAATCAGATACAAATAACGAGTCCATTGTTAAATTTGAGTATGCTTCTATTCTTTGGATTCCTGTTTTTTGCCCTGGTCAACCAATAGTTTGGGTGAGTAGCCCTCGTTTACTGCAACGTTACAAAAGAATTGCTGGAGATGTAGTTAAAATCAAAGATAAATTCCTCAAAGATATAGATATTCCTGAACCATATACAGGTTCAACTAATGTTAGGGCAAAACAATTACCAGGTGGGACAAAAACTATATTCTTCAACTTGGGATTTTTAACTATCAAAAAAACCACAGACTTGTCTGCTTGGTTCCCATCAAAAAAAGAGCAACCAGCAGTAATAGTAGACGATAGTGATATTGGCATGATTCATGATATGGCCTTATATCGCCAAAGTCGTGTGCGTTTAAAACTAGACCAAAAAGTAGTAGATGGTGGTGGTTTCTTTAATACCGAAGCTTTACCAGAAGGAACAATATTAGTATTTCCGATTGCGATTAAAAATAATCAACCTACTAAAACATGGCAACCTTTTAAAGGCAGTCACAGTGCAGATATTTATCTTGGTGGCTTAGAATCTATCGGCTTAGGTCATTGCGAATTAACTTTAAACGGAATTTAAATATATGACTTGGAAATCTTACAACTTAGACCAAGAAGCACAAAAATTAGTTCTCAAACATCGAGATAAAAAAGGAGTCATTGGTCAATCTCACAAAATGCGAACTACTGTAGCTTATGGTTTAGAGCGATTTTGGGGAGAACAATTAAGACTATTAGGTAAAAATGATCTGAAAGAAAAAGCCAAAGGTGAATATTGGCGAGATACTTGGAAAGTTTTTATCAGAATTATGAATGATGCAGGCATTAAACTGCCTAAAGAAGATGTCAGTGGCAATAATACCCAAGAAATCCAAAATTTTGCAGCCAAATTATGGGAATTTCCAATTGACGACCAAAGAATATGTTTAGCTGTGCTGACACAATTTTGTGACAGCTTAGTTTGGTGGACTCAGCGTTATAAAAAAGCAGGAGATATTGATGACGAATAGTAATGAAGTTCCTTTAATGTTTCAAGCACCAGTAACTGGACGAGGACAAATTCAATATATCCAAGAACCAAAACAATCAGAAAGATGGGTTGATGAATGGGTAGAAGCTGCTGCAACACAATCGCCAAAATTTAATAGTCATGTCAAAACCAAAGAGTATAAAATTACTTGGCGTTTTATCACTAATAGTGGACAAGATGAAGATATAATTCGCCCAGTTATCGGTGCTAATGGGTTTCCCTATTATCCTGGTGCAAGCATGAAAGGTGCTTTTTTACGTGCTTGTACTCCCCAGCAGAGACAAAGATATTGCGGTAGTCAAATTTCTAACAATGAAACCCACGCAGGAATACTTCGTTTTCATGGTGCGTATCCTCAAGATGATAGTTGGTGTGAACAACAATTAATTGATGTAGTTCACCCTCAAGAAAATTGGCAAATAAAAAATAGTGCTTCTCATGCTGCTTTTCTGCAAATATCCCTCTATCAACCTACGTTAGTCTTTGGTATTTCTAGCATTATTGAACTAGAACCAAGCGAATGGGAAACTATCTGGAAGATTTGGGATAAAGCTATAGAAAAAGGTATCGGTTCCAGAGTTAGTGCTGGTTATGGTCAACCTATTAGTCACCCAGAAACTAAATTATTTTCTGTTAAGTTAAAAGGAAAAGGACTAGCCTCGCAATTAATTGATAAAAGTGGCGAATTTCGTCCCAATATGTTTAAAGCCGCCTTACGGGGTCATACACTGCGGCTATTTAGTGGTATTACTGATGAAAACACCGCCGAAGAATTAACCAAAGAACTTTGGGGAGGATTTGCTGGTGCTAATGGTGCAGTAGTTGGTCAATTAGGTATTGCATTTAATCCGATCGATTTAACATTAGATGAATTTCGATATAACAGAAATGTCATCATGCCTGTTTATGAGTTAGAAGCAGGCGTTTTAAATATTCTTTGTATGCAAGATTTCACAGATGAATATAAAAACGAATTGAAGAACTTAGCCAGACAAATTCTTAAGTTTGCACTACTTCTAGGTGGTTTTGGTAAATCATGGCGACGTGTTGATCATAGAATATTTTTCCCTGAATATCTAGAAAATGGCAATAAACCGATGATAGGTTGCCATTGGGAATTTCTTAAATCATCAAATAGCTATTATTTCCCAGTCAATAAAATTAACAGCGTAACTAATATCATTGATGGTGTGCAAAAAACTATCAATAATTGGCTGGTTCTCAAAGGTAAAAAACCAAGTCCTCAACCTAATTCTTGGCGGGAATCGTTTCATCCTCAAAAAGTGCAAGTTTGGGGACGCATCGCCCAAGATGAAGATGATAGTCAGGCGGTAATTTGGTTTCACGATAACTATCAAGGAAACCACTCAATTAAAGGTTCACCTCTCACCGGAAAAATGGGGAGAATTGGCAGAATTTGGCATCGGATGTACCCCCGTTATATGAAACCCAAAGACGGAGAAATACACCGTAGTAGAGATAAAGACTATATAGAACTGCTAACTATTTTTCCAGATAGAACCGATGAGCGAACACAGAATTTTTTGAATTTTTTACAAAACAGTGAATTTACCAAACTCTGGGGAAATTAAATATGAGCATTTGGATTATTACAACTGGTAATAGTGATGTTATTCTAAAGCACGATCGCACCTGGGGAAGATTGTATGATGAAGTAAGCGATCGCCTAGAATGTTCGGATTTTCGTTCTGCGTCTAGAATCAACCCTGACGATCAAGAAGCTGGATATACAGTACCTGCTAGAATTTTAGGCTTAGTTTATGAAAATCAACCAGAAGAATACTACAACAAAGATTTAAATTTTCCCCTACTTAATACATATCTTGAATACTTTACAAACGAAAATATCGATATAGAAAGAATAATTATTCTGCTGACAGACCAATCTCAGATATTTATCAATGAAGAACAAAGACTTCATCAAAACTCTCCCTATTGGAAAGATACTTGCACACTTAAACCTCTGTTTCAATGGTATTTTCAGAAGACAAAATTTACTTGTCAACCAGAATTTGAATATTTAGTTCCCCATGAGTTAGGTAAAGGAATTGATCATTGGGATGCAACTTTGTCACTTGTAGAAGATAAATTTAGTGAATTACAAATTGATTCAGATAAGAAAGTTTATGTCAGTCATCAGGCTGGAACACCAGCAACATCATCTGCTGTACAGTTTGTAACTTTAGGTAAGTTCCCAGATGTTAAGTTTTTAGTCAGTAATGAATATATTGATGAAAACTTTCAACTAACATCTAATTATGATGCGCTAGAAAGTTCTCGTTATCAGCGAAGTCTGCAAATACAAAAGGCACAACAGTTACTAAAAAAAGGCTTACCTGCGGCTGCTAAAGAAATATTAACCGACTTAGTTCCCGAACAAACAATTAAACAAATTAATCAGATAGTTGATTTGTTTAATATTAATAACTCTTTAGTAAAAGGTCAAGAGTTTGAAGTTAAATCAACTGTTGATAGAATTGTTACTGCTCTTGATTTAATAGAAATATTTTTTAAACAAGAAAACTATATTCAGGGGGTAGCTATTCTCAATGCTACGCAAGAGACTTTTTTGAAAGTTGCTATTATTTCGCAAACTAAAAAAATTAATGACTTGCTTATCCCATTATCAAGTATTGTAGCTTGGGAGAAGAATGGTTTATTTATCAAGTCTCAAAATGAAATTCAAAAGTCACTAAATCTGCAAAATCCATTAGAGCTTTTAAGTAAATTGAAATTTCCTAAACCTGAACACCGTGATTTTGATTTTTCCTACTGGAACGATTACCAAAATCAAAGAGGTAGACGTTTTAAATTAAATAATAGCAGACAATTTCAGTGGCTATGTGAACTGAGGCAAGATTTTAAAATTAAAACATGGGGACTTTTGGAATGGTCATGTGAATATGAGAGAAAACATGAAGATGACCTACGTAACCAGTTATTGCATAACTTGCTAGGCGTGGAAAAGGAAGAAGTTTATGATTATCTTTTGGGATATAATAAGGATGCTATTAAAAGGTTTTCAGCTACTATCAACCAATCAGACACGGATAATAAAACAACTAACACAGTTTACGAAGCTTATTATCAAAATGTAAAAACGCCATTTTTGAAAGCATTAAAATTTTTTGGTCTGTGGAAGGAAGTAGGAACTAACAATAAGTTAGAAAGTAAACTGAACGAAATAGCAGATTCTCTGATTTAACGTCGATAATATTTGCAGTAAATAAAAGAACCATAGCAATTGAGCAGCTTTAATCATCAAATACCTGCTACTTGAACTATGATTCAGCCTTCTGATAGCTCAGAGATAAGTTTACTGCTTTCAAACTAACATGGTTCTGCACAGTGTAAGTGTTTAGTAGCGATCGCTCACTTCCTTAGTTCACAATAACTGAGTCATCCCACATCTGAATTAACATAATTGTCTGAGTGGGATGGGTTCAACCTTTTGTGCAAAATCGTGATGTCACTCTGAGCTAAGGAGTATTTTGCAAATCAGGCGTTGGCTGAACTGTATTATCTACAGGTGGATTATTGTTATTGTCAGCAGGCGGTGTAGGTATATCCGTTAGTGTTGGTGTTGGTGTAAATGCTGGTGGAAATGTTGGTGTTGGTGTTGGTGTAAATGCTGGCGGAAATGTTGGTGTTGGTGTAAAAGTTGGTGTGGGAGTTTGTGTAGGGGAGGGTGGGAGTGGGTTTTCTAATGCCACCCTGAGATTATAATCACTTTCAGTAACTCCAGGTGCAAGTGTTAACTGAATCGTATATCTACCATTAGTGGGTAATGTTCCAGTATAAGAGCTTACTTGTTGAGCGCTACTGTCAATTATTTGGCGATTAGGATCTAAAACAGTCAGTGCAATACCGGTTTCTGGTTCTAGCAGCGTAGTAAACTTTGCTCCAGCTTGGCCAAAAAAGGTATATTCCATAATTTGACCTGCTTTGAGGGAATTTTCGACTGTAGCTGTGTTAGATGCTCCCAATCTCAGGCGCTTACTTGTGATAGTCGGTTCAGTGTTGATGGGTGTCCCAAATGTCGTACCCCCCGAAATCACTGGTGACGGGAAAGTCTGAGGCGCGGGTGGTGTTGTAGTATCGGGCTGTGTATTAGACTGACTGCGAATAGAACTCACCAACGCCCAAGAACCCACACCCGCTAAGATAACTACCGCACTACCAATTGCGCCCAGCGCCAAGGGATTATCTAGCACTGAGTTAGAACGGCTGGGGCTGGAGGGAATTACGGGTTCAGGTCGGTTAGATGGGTGTGGTGGAATTGCATCAGGGCGACGACCAACTGCAATTGTTTGAAAATTTGACACTTCTGGAGGTGTTGCTATTGCAGGTTGTTCGACAAATTGTAATGCTTGGATAACCTCAGCCGCACTTTGATAGCGATCGCTCGGTAAAGGGTGTAACATCCGATTAATTACCTGAGCAAATTGCGGACTTACCCTCACCCACCTTTGCCAATTCCAGGTAAGCTGAGTTTCATCAAACAACTCAGAGGGTTCTTTACCTGTTAGTAACACTATTGCTGTCACCGCTAGAGCATATAAATCACTGCTAGGGTAGGCTCTTCCTGTTTGCATTTGTTCGCTGGGAGAATAGCCTAATTTACCCACACTGGTAAAATTGAGATTACTATCGGTCGTTTGCAAGCGCGTTGCAAGTTCTTTTACTACGCCAAAATCAATTAATACTGGCAGGCGATCGCTATCTCGTAAAATAATATTATCTGGAGAAATATCACGGTGAATAATGCCGCGACTGTGAATGTGTTCTAATACAGGTAATAGCGATCGCAATAACTGTAATACGTCTGGTTCACTGAAAGTTTGACCTACAGATTGTTTCTCAGTCAATAAAGCTTGATAAGTCTTACCTGCAACATAATCTTCCACTAAAAATAAGCGGTGGTCTTGCTCGAATCTTTCGCGAAATTTCGGCACTTGGGGATGTTCAATTTGATATAAAATAGTAGCCTCTCGCTGAAAAAGTTCTTGTGCTTTTTCCCAAGCACCAGCCCCTGCTGTAACTGGAATTAATTCTTTAATCGCACAAAGTTCGTTAAAGCGGCGCTGATCTTCTGCTAAATAAGTTCTGCCAAATCCTCCCTGTCCAAGGATTTGAATTATCCGGTAACGGTTTTGTAAGACAGTACCAATTGTAATTGGGGGTTGCATAAATAAATTCAAATTTAATAATAACTGAAAACACAGTCCTCATAAAGCTGAGTCTTGAGGGCGAAATACAAAGAATTGACTCAACAGTACTTGTTTAAGATAAAGTGTAAGGGTTTGATGATTTGGCATCTTCCACCCCTAAATTGCTTTACCGTCATACTCATATACTTGTGAACCTATCATTCAAACCTTTGATTTTGCATTTTCATGCGTAAGTTACACGACAATTACCTGCGGCGATATTCTACCCTAATAAAAGCAATAATCGTGTTCAGATTTCAGACTGACCACCGAAACCACAGGAAAGCTTGCGTAGATAGCAAAGGAAAAATCATGAAGTCTTTTTTCTGCTCCCTCCGGCTGATTCCCCTGAACCACAATCCAGAATTTTTAGTTTCCCACCTAATTTTGCAGATTTGAAAATTTTTGTCCAATTTATAATCCAAAAATTTAGTTTGTCAGTTTATAATTTTGTAGCTGGTATCATAAAATATTCTTCTACCCCAGAAGAATTTAATTTTGGGTATTTCTACTGTCTGAGTTCCAGTTCTATTTCACTTAAGCTGAAAAGAGTTGGCTCAGTAATCAATGCAGTTGGTAGGATCATTACTCTACCAGACTAATCTAGAGGAAATTTGAGTTGTTGAGAACAACTCAACTACGGGGCTAATTTACACACTATATGTCAGCTACGAATTCGATGGTTTGTTTACCACTAAAGACTGAAAAATGGACTGATGGTAGCTCTATTGAGAAATGTTTAAAGTTTTTATGAAAGCTTAAATAAAGCTCACAGATGTTTATTTAGCCTATTCCGGTTAAATCTGGTAAATATCTAAATGATAATCTCGCCATGAATGCACTTCGAGGATCTGCTGTGCTCAGTTCTGCCGCTTTAAAGGTGCAGCCAGCTGCAACAGGACTAACAGAAAACAATCGCCTGCGGCTATTTTCTGGCTCTGCCAACATACAACTGTCTCAAGAAGTCGCTCGTTACCTGGGGATGGACTTGGGGCCAATGATTCGCAAAAGATTTGCGGATGGAGAACTTTATGTTCAAATCCAAGAATCTATTCGGGGTTGTGATGTTTATTTAATCCAACCATCTTGTCAACCAGTTAACGATCACTTGATGGAATTACTGATTATGATTGATGCCTGTCGTCGAGCTTCGGCTAGACAGGTAACAGCAGTAATTCCATATTATGGTTATGCTCGTGCCGATCGCAAAACCGCAGGACGAGAGTCAATCACAGCCAAACTGGTTGCCAATCTGATTACTCAAGCAGGCGCTGATCGCGTTCTGGCAATGGATTTGCACGCCGCTCAGATTCAAGGTTACTTCGATATACCCTTTGATCATGTTTACGGTTCGCCAGTGATACTCGATTATCTGACTAGCAAGCAACTGCATGATATTGTCGTTGTTTCTCCTGATGTCGGTGGTGTAGCACGGGCGAGAGCATTTGCCAAAAAGTTGAATGATGCTCCACTTGCCATTATTGATAAACGCCGTCAAGCTCATAATGTGGCGGAAGTCTTGAACGTCATCGGCGATGTCAAAGGCAAAACAGCCGTGTTGGTAGACGACATGATCGACACAGGCGGAACCATCGCTGAAGGTGCTAGGTTGCTGCGTGAAGAAGGAGCGCGTCAGGTATATGCCTGTGCAACTCATGCAGTCTTCTCCCCCCCAGCAATTGAGCGCTTATCAAGTGGCTTGTTTGAGGAAGTCATCGTTACAAACACGATACCTCTACCAGAAGACAAACGCTTTCCGCAATTAGTAGTGCTTTCAGTGGCGAACCTTTTAGGCGAAACCATCTGGCGGATTCACGAAGATACTTCAGTAAGTAGTATGTTCCGTTAGCCAAAAAAAGACTGTTATTCAGGTTACAGTCTGACGTAAATAAACATTAAATTTTGAAGTATGAAGTAAGGATGTTTTTCTCCTTCGTGCTTCAAATTTTATTTTTATAGCATCTTGAGAAAGAACTATAGAGGCACAGAGTTCACAGGGAAAACAAAAGTATAGACGTATTTATACAGTCTAAGGCAGCGTTGATGACTTGAAATTATAAAGCACTCAGAACTTTCTCAACCTAAAATTAAACTATCCATCCCGCTTGTTACACCATCATGAACAGCGAAAAAGCCACAGTACAGCCTTGGTATACTGTCACTGATGAAGAATTAATGCTGATGAGTTCGCAAAACCCAGAACTGCGGTTTGAACGTAATGCAGATGGAACTTTAGAAACTATGCCACCGACTGGGGGAATTTCGGGAAATAGAGAAATTAAAGCAGGTGGGTATTTGCTGGCGTGGGTAGAAACTCAGAATTTAGGCGAAGTTTTTGGGCCAAGTACAGGTTTTAAATTCGCAAATACAGCTGTGAAATCACCTGATGCTGCTTTCGTTGCAAAAGGACGCTTACCAGAAAATTGGGATCAGCAAGAGGATGCCTTTATTAACCTAGCACCAGACTTTGTCATAGAAATTCGTTCTAAAAATGACAGCTTGCCAAAACTGAAAGCCAAGATGGCAGAATATATTACCAATGGTGTGCAATTAGGATGGTTAATTGACCGCCAAAATCAGCAAGCTTTCGTTTATCGTCGAGATGGTTCCATTACCCAGTATCCAGCGACAGCAATTTTAAATGGTGAAGATGTTGTCCCTGGATTTACGTTACCTTTGGCAAAATTATTATGATTAATTATGGGCTGAAATTATTGTTGGAGTAACTACTGATGACACTATCAACTGAAGTATCTTCTAACCTTTCTTTAGAAGAGTTTCTCAATTTACCAGAAACTAAACCAGCTAGTGAATATATCGACGGACGCATCTACCAAAAACCAATGCCTCAAGGAAAACATAGTATTCTTCAAACTCGGTTATCAACTAATATTAATCAGGTTGGTGAACCTCAACAAAAAGCTTTAGCATTAACCGAGTTACGCTGCACGTTTGGTAGACGTTCCTTTGTTCCAGATATTGCTGTATTTGAATGGTCGCGTATCCCAACTGATGAAGACGGAGAAATAGCAAATAAATTTGAAAACTATCCAGACTGGACTATTGAAATTTTATCACCTGAGCAATCACCTAACCGAGTAATTAATAAAATTATTTTCTGTATTAACCAAGGAACTAAATTAGGTTGGTTTATTGACCCTAATGATAAATCAGTGATGGTATTTCAACCAAACAAGCTACCAGAAGTGAAGTATAAAGCAGATATTTTACCTGTTATCGATGTGTTAGGTGATTGGCAGATAAAAGTAGTAGATATTTTTAGTTTGTTGAAAGTGAAATAATAAAATTTAAAGCTTCACAATTAATCTACCAATGATACAAGGAATTAATAGTAAGTAAATATGTGTGATGCTGCGGAAGCGATCGCTTATTTAATAAACCATAAATAACTACTTCAGGTGCTTGTGCGTCAATGATTTGATTTTAGGCTAAGAGCCGCAACTATGCTGGCGTAAATTTAGCAAATAACCGCAAAGCTTAAATTAAAGTCCACAAGCCTCTAAACGAGTACACCACTCACGTGCATCTTGCTTAGTTGTCCGAAATCCTGATGTTAGCCAAGGTAAATGTCCTTCTGGAGCATCCAATGTGAACATTAATTCACTAGGATATTTCCAATGCCCGTTTTTCCGCCATCCAACTTGCTCACAAAAGTTCGTATATTTTTTGCTACCTTTAAATTCCTGATAAATACGCTTTTGTACACTAAAACCAAAACGACCACAACTATACTTGACCCAGAGTTGATCTAAAATAACGAGGTCTTCGCAGGGAAAATCAGATAATAAAAAGTATAAAGATTCTGCTTCTTCTCGCTCAACTATACTGAGTTGAATATTCGTAGTTTCGCAATCAGCTTCATACCACTTTTCTAGAGCTAGTAATTTCTCTAAAGTGTTGTAATTTACCAAATGTTTGTCTATCCTGCGAAAAAATCGTTTGAGCTTCACCATGCTGGAAAAACCAACAATTACAAAAGTCCTCGCAATTGTTTCAATTAAGCTAGAATTGTTAAAGGTTCTTTACAGAATTTGCAGAACATCCCCGATTCTGTTAAAAAAGCCTAGCACACTTAAATGTAAATCTACAAAACCCCTCTAGAGTTAACACTAAGCTTCTATGACGCTCCCAATTCGTAACGTCGCCATTATCGCCCACGTAGACCACGGCAAAACCACCTTGGTTGATGCACTCCTCAGACAGTCCGGCATTTTCCGAGAAGGTGAAGACGTTCCGGATTGCGTCATGGACTCCAACGACCTAGAACGGGAACGTGGAATCACAATTCTGGCGAAGAACACAGCCGTTCGCTACAAAGAAACACTCATCAATATTATTGATACTCCCGGACACGCGGACTTCGGTGGCGAAGTTGAACGCGTACTCGGCATGGTTGATGGCTGCATCCTGATTGTTGATGCCAATGAAGGCCCTATGCCTCAAACACGCTTCGTGTTGAAAAAGGCATTGGAAAAAGGACTGCGCCCAATTGTTGTTGTCAACAAAATCGATCGCCCCCAAGCAGAACCCCACGGTGCAATAGATAAAGTATTGGATCTGTTCTTAGAATTAGGCGCAGATGATGATCAGTGCGACTTCCCTTATTTGTTCGCTTCTGGTTTGTCTGGTTATGCAAAAGAATCCTTGGAAGAAGAACCCAAGGATATGCAACCTTTATTTGAAGCCATTCTGCGTCATGTTCCACCACCAGTAGGTGATGCAACTAAGCCTCTGCAATTGCAAGTTACAACCCTAGATTATTCTGAATATCTGGGACGGATTGTAATTGGCAGAATCCACAACGGTACTATCCGTAGTGGACAGCAAGCAGCCTTGGTAACAGAAACAGGCGCAATTGTGAAGGCAAAAATTAGTAAGTTGCTTGGTTTTGAAGGTTTAAAGCGGGTGGAATTAGAAGAAGCATCCGCAGGTCTGATTGTGGCAGTTGCAGGTTTCGCTGATGCAAACATCGGGGAAACAATTACTGATCCCAACGAACCGCAAGCATTACCACTCATTAAAGTGGATGAACCAACTTTGCAGATGACCTTCTGGGTGAATGATTCGCCTTTTGCTGGCCAAGAAGGTAAGCTGGTAACATCTAGACAAGTACGCGATCGCCTATTCCGCGAACTAGAAACCAACGTTGCATTGCGTGTCGAAGAAACTGACTCCCCTGATAAATTCCTAGTTTCCGGTCGTGGTGAATTGCACTTGGGTATCTTAATCGAAACCATGCGCCGTGAGGGTTATGAATTCCAAGTATCCCAGCCACAGGTAATTTACCGCGAAGTCAACGGTCAACCTTGCGAACCTTATGAACTGTTAGTGTTAGACGTTCCCTCGGATGCAGTTGGTAGCTGTATTGAACGTCTAGGACAACGTAAAGGCGAAATGCAAGATATGCAGCCTGGTGTTAGCAATCGCACCCAGCTAGAGTTTATCATTCCCGCCCGTGGTTTGATTGGTTTCCGGGGTGAATTCATGCGCATGACCCGTGGCGAAGGGATCATGAACCACAGCTTCTTAGATTACCGTCCTATCTGTGGTGAGATTGAAGCCCGGAACAAAGGTGTACTCATTGCCTTTGAAGAAGGTGTTTCCACTTTCTACGCCATGAAGAACGCTGAAGATAGAGGTGTGTTCTTTATCACTCCTGGTACTAAAGTCTACAAGGGCATGATTGTTGGTGAACACAACCGTCCCCAAGACTTAGAATTGAATGTCTGCAAAACTAAGCAGTTAACAAACCACCGCGCATCCGGCGGCGATGAACTGGTGCAGTTGCAAGCACCAGTAGAAATGAGCCTCGAACGCGCGTTGGAATACATCGGCCCCGATGAATTGGTGGAAGTTACACCCCAATCAATTCGTCTGCGGAAGATGGCGAAGAAATTGGCGAAACGGTAAACTATTGCTCAATATAATGTAGAAAGCTCGCTAATGCGGGCTTTTTATTTTTAATTTATCTTGCCTTAGAGCTGATTCGTAAAGAAAATCTGCTCTTAGATAATCAAAAATCAGTTTGGGGTTTAATTACTAACGGTAAAAGTTATCAATTTGTGTATATAGAACCAGGCAACCCACCAGTATATCAACTGCTGCCGTTGTTAAATTTTATGGAATCGATGCGGGCAATTGAATTGCTACAAGTTCTGAAAGCAATTTGTCAGTTATAAAATTAAATTTGCAAATTTTTTAATAACTCTGCTGTTTGCGATCGCTCTACTAAACTATTGGCACATAAAATACCAGAAGCGGCGACAGCTGGTACTCCAATTCCGGGCATGGTGCTGTCACCTACACGATACAAACCTGAAATTGGCGTGTGTGTACTTGGAAACATACCCTTACCCGCAGCAATGGCAGGGCCATAAGTTCCCTGATATCGTCGTAAGTAATGAGCATGAGTTAGCGGTGTACCGATAAGTTCTAACACTACACGTTCTCGAATATCGGGGATAATTTTCTCTAAGGCACGATATAAAGTTTGGGCTTTCTCTTTTTTCTGCTGTTCATAATTATCATTTCGTTCCCAGCCACCATATGGTTCTAGGGTGTAAGCATGAACCACATGATGTCCTTCTGGTGCGAGAGTTGCATCCCACACACTGGGAATGGAAATCATGCAAGTATTACCGGGTGTGGTAATATCTTGCTGAGAGTCGTGGACTACTACATGATGTCCCGTTAAGTTTTCTAAGCCTGTGGCGCGAATACCTAAGTGCAAATGAATAAAACTATCAACTGTGGGTGTATGCAACGCAGTTTGGCCGTAAGTTGCGGGTAAATCTTCAGGACGCAGCAGTTGATTGTAAGTATCCCAAATTGTGGCGTTGGAAATTACAATCGGTGCTTGCAGAATTTCCCCATTTTTTAACTTCACACCCACAGCTTTGCCAGATTCCACAAGAATTTGCTCAACGTGACAGCCTAAGCGTAACTTTCCACCCCAACGTTCTAAGCCACGCACCAAAGCGTTGACAATTGCGGCACTACCACCAACAGGATACTCAACGCCACGCCCACGTTCACCTAACATAAAAGCGACTTCTGGGGCAATTGTGCCGTGTGCCTTTAAACCAGAAAGCAGGAAACATTCTAAATCGATGAGTCGTCGTACCCAAGGATCTTTAACTGTAGCATCCATGACAGTGCCGACAGAAGACTGCACCAAAGGCAAGTAAGGTAACATTTTACCCAGCGATCGCACATAATTTATTAACACAAAAATTACCTGCCAATCAGCCCGTAAAGCTAAGGTAGGTATGTCTTTCATCGCTGTATATAAGCCTAACAAACGTGCTGCAAAATCCTGGAGTTCTGCTGCACCTTGGGGTGTAATAGTTTGTAACTCTTGAAGAAATCTTGGAAAATTGCTGTAGATTGGCAGACTAGCTTCAGGAAAATGGTAGTGTCCTAAGGGATCATAAGGTATAACTTTAAGGGATTCCCCTAGTACATCAAGAACTTGTTTTACAGGATTCAGACTATGGGTTGCTGAAAGTCCACAATAAAAAGAGGGGCCAGAATCAAATTCAAATCCTCGTCGTTTAAAGGTATGGGCTGCACCACCGGGAATTGTATGGCTTTCACACACAATTACCCGCTTGCCATAACGTGTAAGTAATCCCGCAGCACATAAACCGCCAATACCGCTACCGATAACTATGACATCATTTTTGCAGTGCTGAGTCACCGAAGTTTGCTCAACGGGGGAAACCCCTGCACGCAACTTCTCGCTGAGTGCTGAGTGCTGAGTTAAGAGTGATGAGTTCATGATTCTATTGACCATTGACCCTTGACTATTGACTATTGACTAATGACTGAACCACTAATTGAACTGAAAGGTGTTTCTAAGTCCTTTGGTAACAATAAGGTTTTAGATAATGTAGATTTGACAATTTACCGAGGAGAAGCACTGGGAATTATTGGCCCTTCCGGTACTGGGAAATCGACAATTTTAAGAGTGATAGCAGGTTTAACAAATCCTGATGAGGGAGAAATATATGTACAGGGAGTACGGCGAGAAGGGTTGATAGAAGATGGTGCTGACCCAGTTGGTATTGGCATGGTATTTCAGCAAGCGGCGTTATTTGATTCTTTGAATGTTGACGAGAACGTGGGATTTTTACTGTATCAAAACTCCAGGTTACCGCGATCGCAGATTCAAGAATTAGTCAAAGAAAAATTAGAAATGGTGGGTTTACCAGGTATTAGTCATCTCTACCCTTCGGAACTTTCTGGAGGAATGCGGAAACGGGTGAGTTTTGCCCGTGCGATTATGTCAAACCCAGAAAATCCCAAAGAAGGGCCAGAAGTTTTACTATACGATGAACCCACAGCCGGACTTGACCCCATTGCTTCGACAGTTATTGAAGACTTGATTCGTGATTTACAAAATATGCACGGAGTTTGTAGCACCTATGCTATTGTTACCCACCAAGATAGTACGATTCGCCGGACAGCTGATAGACTAGTGTTTCTCTACCAAGGTAGAGTGCAGTGGCAAGGTACAGTTAGTGAGATGGATAGCACCGACCACCCATTAATTAGACAATTTATGAGTGGTAGCGTGCAAGGGCCGATTCAGGTTGTTGGTTAGGTGGTTGGGAGAAATCAATGCGAGAATTAATCACAAATCGCTTCACATCTAGACGAACGCTCAGAGAAGGTTCAGTGGGGTTGTTACTCTTATTGGGACTGGGTGCATTTGCAGTCATAGTTCTGTGGTTGAATGGAGTTAATACTGGGCGTAAATCGTATAAATTCATTGTCGAATTTGCCAACGCTGGGGGAATGCAAAAAGGTGCATCAGTTCGTTATCGTGGCGTGAAAGTTGGCAAAATTTCGGATATACGACCAAAGTCAAATGCTATAGATGTAGAAATTGAAGTTGCCTCAACTGACCTAATAATTCCTAGCGATGTCACAATTGATGCTAACCAAAGTGGATTAATTAGTGAAAGTATTATCGACATTACTCCAAGAACATCATTAGTCGCTGAAGTGAAAGCCAAACCTTTAGAGAAAGGTTGTAATCCAAACTTGATTGTTTGTAATGGTTCTCGCTTGAAAGGTCAAATTGGTATTAGTGTTGATGACCTGATTCGTAGCACCACTGAATTAGCTACTTTGTATAACGACCCAAAATTTTATCAAAGAGTTAACAGACTTTTGGAAAGTTCCGCCGCAGCCGCTACTAGCGTTGCAGCCCTCAGTCAAGATGTCAGGGGTTTAACAAAAGGCTTTCAAGGACAGCTAAATACATTTAGTGCAACAGCCAATTCTGTACAACGCGCCACTAATGAACTAACTGCATCTACTACTAAAACAGCTAATCAATTAAGTATCACTGCTAATCAATTTGGTACAACAGCCAAAGAATTTGGCTCAACAGCTAATAAAGCAAATCGTTTGCTAACCAACTTGGATGATTTGGTCACTACTAATCGTTCGTCGTTAGTTAGCGCTTTGAATAATATTACCGAAACTAGTAATCAGTTACGCACTACAGTTACTAGCTTATCGCCTTCACTTAATCGCTTAACTCAAGGAGAAGTAATTAAGAATTTAGAAACACTTTCAGCTAATGCAGCTTTAGCTTCTGCTAATTTACGTAATGCAACACAAACTTTAAATGACCCCAAAAACGTATTACTACTACAACAAACTTTAGACTCAGCCAGAGTAACTTTTGAAAACACTCAAAAAATTACATCTGATTTAGATGAGTTGACGGGTGATCCAACTTTTAGAGACAATCTGCGGCAATTGGTTAATGGTTTGAGTGGTTTAGTTTCTTCTACACAACAAATGCAGCAGCAAGTGCAGTTTGCTACGACTTTAGATGCTATGAAATTAGCAGCTATCAAACCAAATGTTGTATTTCCCACACCAGTTGTCACCGAAAAGGTAACAGCTAACAAACCAAATGTTGTATTTCCCACACCCACTGTCACCGAACAAACTATTGCTAATCCCCCAACTACTGTTGTTAAGAGTGATAATAAAAACACTCAGCCAACTTCTTCATTGACACCTAATTTATCCCAAGAACAGTTATTGCAGCAGCTACGAGAGCATGGTAAACAAAGGGAGCAAAAGCAATAAACAAGTATCAATACCTTTGCCGAGTGTTGGCAAAGGTATTATTCATGAGTAAGTTTATAAATGAAATAAGATTACTACAACTTGAGATTAGAAGATTGATTTAAATAGTCGATTTAATTCTTTCTGTAATATATTGCCAATACTGTTACAGCACCACAAGCAATAAGACTCACTATATTACCATACAATAAAATCATATCATTCTGGTAATATCCATAAACAGCACTATTAAGCTGAATAAGATTAAATCCGATAAAAGTTATTAAAGAGATATTACTAGAATTTTTCGTTTTGATAAGTCGGATAATTTGCGGAATAAATAAACTAGCATTGAATACAAAACCTAAGCCAAAGAAGAAAGTTACAAATTCTCTCATATAATTTAGTCTTGCTAATTCTCCTCACCTTGTAGATAATTAATCAGCCGTTAATTATTAGCTGAAGAATTAGTTGATTCTGTGACATAAGTAATAATTAATGGTGTTAATATCTCTTCAAGCTGACTAATAAAAGCATGGTCAGATTCTGACCAAACTCGCGGTTTACCAAAGATACAAGGCTGTAAAATTCCCCATAATTGCTTGTCTTGACACAAGTGAGAGTGAATTAGCGCCCGATGTCCAAAACCCTCGCGCTCAAACTTTTTATTCAAAATTTCTGGGCTGGCAGTTTCTACATCTTCAACATAAATTGAAGGCGCATTCCGCAGTGCAGCAGCAAATAAAGGATCTTCTTTCGACCAGTCTGGTTCTGATTTCCACTCAGGTTCTAGCTTGTCTGGAATATCTTCATTTCGCCGCCAGCAATAAGCAACTTTCCCTATCTTAGTTTGAGGATTTCTTAAGTAGAGAAAGCAGCGATCGCACTGTAATACTTCCCCTACTAATGACAGTATTGCAGTAAAAATATCATCTGGATTGCTGTATGTTTCTAAAATATTTTGTACAGCTTCAGTCCAAACTAAATTAGTCATCGGTAGGTCAAATTGTTTCGTTTGTTATTCTCTCAATAGCTGTTAATTGAAAGCATCATCCTACCGATACAATTACGTCTTAAAGTTGGTTATAGAGATTATTCTTATTCTGAATTCTGACTCCTGCTATATTACTTAACTCACAGTAATCACTACACCCAAACTCTCATTTGCTAACCTATCAACTGCACAGACAGCATAAGTTCCCGCTTGAACGGTGGCAAAGGTTGTACCCGCAGACAAAACACGCTGAAGTGTCCAAGTATTGCCAGTTTGTCGATATAGTGTCCAAGAACGCACAGGTTGACTATCTCCTGGCTGCCAATTCAGTTTACCGTCTTTGAATTGCAAAGCTTTGGGTGGGGGTGGTGGAGTTGCATTCCGCCAAGACATGGTAGGTACTAATGCAGGTCGAGAATAAAGGGAATTTTTGAACTGGTCAGCAATACCACGCCGATTTTGAGTGATGGCGCTCATACTAAAGAAAATATTCCCTAAAGATAAGTTTCCTGCTAGGTTGCGAGAAATTTTCACTTGTTTATCAATTTCATCGTCTTTCCAAGCTTTACCATCAAGTTGCCCAAGATTATTGCCGGTGTAAATGTGTCGCTGCTTAGAATTAACGTCTGTCCACCATCTTAATAGCAAGGGATAACTTTGATTGGTTTGGTCAATGCGCCAATAAAGTTGGGGTGCTAAATAATCAATCCAGGCTTGTTCTAACCATTTTTTAGAGTCAGCATACAGTGTACTGTAGGCATCTAAACCAGTAATTCCGGCTGGTTGTCCGGGACGGTAAATCCCAAAAGGACTAATACCAAATTTGACGTGGGGCTTTGTTGTCTTGATTCCTTCAGAAAGGCGCGACACCATTTGATTAACATTTTCTCGCCGCCAATCATCTAAACTCAACAGGCCGCCAGCTGTTTTGTATGCGGCGTAGGTTTTGCTATCAGGGAAAGCTTGACCTTGGATGGGATAAGGATAGAAATAATCGTCTAAGTGAATGCCATCTATGTCATAGCGCCGCACAACATCGAGAATCACATTATATGCTCGGTCTTGGACAATTTTTGAGCCAGGATCCATCCACAGTTGATTGCCCCACTGATAAACTACTTCTGGATGGGTAACGGCTATATGGGGACGGACATTTGGGGAACCTTTGGTGCTAGTTTTGGCACGGTAAGGGTTAAACCAAGCATGAACTTCGATATTGCGTTTGTGACATTCAGCGATCGCAAACTCTAATGGATCATAAAATGGTTCTGGCGCTTTGCCTTGGGTTCCAGTAATCCAAGCACTCCAAGGTTCTAATTCTGAAGCATACAAAGCATCGCCTTCTGGACGTACCTGCAAAATCAAAGCGTTGAAATTCAATGCTTGCAATTGGTTAATAATTTCTAACAATTCTGCTCTTTGCTGTGCCGCTGGAAGTCCTGCTTTGGAAGGCCAATCACCATTCCACACAGAGGCTACCCAAGCCCCGCGAAATTCTCGTGTATGGCTGACTTTGACAGTACCAGGTACTGGAGGTGTTGGTATGGGCGTGGGTATGGGAGTTGGTATTGGTATGGGTGTAGGTGTTGGTGTGGGTGCTGTTGTTGGTGGTACAACCAGGTAAACAGAAGGAATTGTTTGGACGTTGCCTAGATAAACCAAAGCTTGGTAAACTATCACCGCGACATCTGCACGAGTAGCCGCAGTAGCGTAGTTGAGTAACTTGATGTTGGGGAAACTGGCAACAAAGCCAGCACTAGTTGCCAGCGCTATTTGATTTCTGGCGTAACCAGGAATGTTAGCTGCGTCTTGATAAATTTGTGGTAGTTGGTTTACTAAGTCTGGTTTGATTTTCGCTGCAATATCCAAACCGCTGATGAGTGAAACTAAAACATCACCCCTAGCAATGCGATTATTGGGACGGAAATATTTATCGGGGTAGCCAGTTAAAAATCCTGTTTCATAACATTTTTGAATGGCACTTGCCGCCCAGTGATTTGTCGGGACATCAACAAAAGGAGTATATTGGCGCTTTCCTGGTACAGTAAAAACTGCTGCAACTATCGCCGCAAACTCAGCACGCGTCACTGAGTTATCTGGACGAAAAGTGCCGTTGGGATAGCCATTTAAAATGCGTCGCGCTGCTAAAGCTTCAATAAACGGACGCGCCCAATGGTTTTGAATATCTGAGAAGCGTGCAGTAGTAGAGACCATTGTTGATTGCCACTAGTTTGCTTGGCTGGATTCTAACAGCGCGATCGCAATTACTACCGGACTTTTGTATAAATTTTCATATTTGGCAATCTTCTTTAGGCTCTGCAACAGTTAATTCCGTTAAAATACTCATAATTAATCAACCTGAAAGGATTTTGGCAAATCTGCAAGGTTAGTTGCTCTACCATAATATTTATAATGAGTCAGTAAAATCCGGAACTGAAAAAGCAATATCTCTTTTTACTTGCTAAACATACCAAAATAAGAAAGTAAACAGACATTTTGAGAAAGCAATATGTGTTTTTGCTTGCTAAATATACCGCAATGAGAAAGAAAAAAGGCATTTTGAGCAAGTAATATGTCTTTTCACTGAGTAAATCTACAAAAATAAGCAATTAAACAGAAATTTTTCTATTTGATTATCTATTAAAAACTCTAAGGTTGCATATACTGTTATCGCAGTATATGATGACTATAAGTACCAAATTTTTTAAATTATGACTATTTCTTTAAATGCTACTACCAGCAATCTTCCTTTATTTGTGGGTTTAGATAGAAAACTAATAAATGTAAATGATATTGATGAAGTTGATTTTAACCAAGTTAATTGTATTTTAAATGGAGAAGCTTTAGAAGTTTTGAAAAAGTTACCAGACTCAATTGTGCAAACAGTAGTTACTAGCCCTCCGTATTATGGACAACGTGATTACTGTACGGACAATCAAATTGGATCAGAGTCAACAATCGAAGAATATTTAAACCGTCTTCTTGATATTTTTGATGAAGTAAAGAGAGTTTTAAAAGAAGATGGTACACTTTGGCTGAATATAGGCGATAAATATATAGATGGAAATTTAGCAGGGCTGCCTTGGAAATTAGCACTTTCCCTGAAAGAAAGAGGGTGGATTTTACGTTCTGATATTATTTGGTATAAGCCACATGCCATGCCATCTTCTGTAAAAAATCGTCCAACTACTGATCATGAATATATATTTCTATTTGCTAAAAGTTCAAAGTACTATTACGACGCAGATGCTATACGTGAACCACATGTAACTTTTTCAGAAAAAAGTAAAATGAAAGGAGGGAGAAACCATCTTGGCAAGCCAGGAGGGACACCAGAACAGGGAAAAAATTCTGGTAATGGCAACTTACATCGTGGTCGCTGGGATCAAGCATTTCATCCCAAAGGTAGAAATAAGAGAACTGTCTGGGAAGTACCTCTGTCTAAATTTAGAGAATCGCATTTTGCGGTATTTCCAGAAAAATTAATAGAGCCTTGTATATTAGCTGGTTGTCCTGAAGGTTCAATAGTTCTTGATCCATTCTTTGGTTCTGGAACTACAGGAGTAGTATCTCTTGCCAAAGGACGCAAGTTTATCGGTATTGAGTTGAATAAAGAGTACTGTGAAATCGCTATGAAAAGGATTTTTCCAACTTAGAAGTTTTAAATGAGAGAGCGAAAAACTTCTATCAAATTTTCTAATGCTTGAATTAGTAAAGGTTCAACTTCATTGATTTGATTGGGGTTTTTATTAATATAGATAACCTCTTGACAATCTAATGTAGTTAAATCACCTGTCCAAGATTCAGCAATAATAACTGGTATACATTGATAGCCAGACTTATTTGCTACTGTTATTGCTTTATGGATATCCCTTGTGAATAAAAGAGCATGACCACCGCCCATTGTTTCACGAGTTTTCACTGGGATGAGAATATCACCTCTATGACCACTTATTTTAATGTCATAGGTTTCGCCACTAATTTTAATTTGGGTTTTTTCAATTGAGAGTTGAATGTTATTCTTCTCAAATATTTCTTTGAGATTGCGCCGAACAATTTCTTCAAATAGGTTTCCTTTGATAGAACGTCGGCTTCCTTCTAAACGGTCAATCATCACTTCAGAAATTGGTAGCCAGTCCCATCTTTCACGTTCATATAGAATTGTGGCGACATATTGTCTAACTTGATTGAGCAACTCAGCTTTACGTTCATATTGTTTACCGCTGAGATTATTTAAAAACCCTTTTAGCCTCTGTTCAGGAGCATCTCTAAAAATCCATCCTAATAAAAGCCATTTAGCTAGCTTTATCTTCAGCGTATGGACGGGCTATTCCGTCATATAGTTTTAGATTGTTAGGAATCTTACGCTCTAAATATTTCTGGATAGTATTTTTTGCCTTGGGCGTATCTTGCTCAACAATAAATTCGTAAAGTTCTGCATATCCCTCTATCTGCAAGAAGCTGATAAAATCATCAAAAAAAGGTTTATTTAAGTTAGCAACTATTACTAATTCTTTGAGCCTTACATTTTCTGGAATACTATTCATCAAAAAACTCTCTAGGTGAAATACACAAAGCATCCGCAATTTTCTTAATATTCAAAAGGCTCACATTTCTTTCTCCACGCTCGACACCTCCGATGTAGCTTCTATCTAAGTCACATAAGTGTGCCAAGTCTTCTTGGGAAAGTTTGCGAATACTTCGGAGATACCGAAGCCGTTCACCAAATTTTTTTCTAATATCTTTTTCGTTAGATGCTGTCATAGTAATAAGTAAAGATTAGGTGATGCTTTTAAGTCCACGGACTTTAAGTACCATTAGTTAGTAGTAACCGTTGCACACAAAGATGTATGCCACGCCACATTGCTCAATTTGCTAAAATATCAACAAAATAAGTAGTCTAAGTATCTAAACAGTGCGAAGATATCAAGTTTTTTACTTACTATTTTTTCTCACCTTAGGAGCTATTCTGAGTTTTGCTTTACTTCCTGACTTTTCCCCCTTAGTGAGTTGCGATAAGTTTAAATCTAAAACTACATCATTACGGCAAAAATATTACGCTAATCCTGTAGATTTGGTAGTTCAACCTTGGCGTGGTCAGCATCATGTTTATGGAACATTTGTCATTCCCAATGGTTATACTAATGATGGTTTTTTTACCCTAACATTGCCAGGAAACAAAACTTACTGTGGACAACTTAAAACTATAGCTGGCATATCTCTACCTGGGCTTTATACCCAACCAAAGAATTACATTATCAGAGGATATTTAAATACTCGCATTGCTCTTTGGTTAATTATTCAAGGGCATATAAATGATTTAAACAAACCAGAAAACTGGAAACTAGGTTATTTTGAGAAAAGAAAGAAAATAAATGCAATATTAAAATATCCATTACCGAATATAACTATCAAAACATTTAAAAAATAAGCGAGTTTTTAAATTAACAATTAGCAGTTTTTTAAACTAGAATTCCAGCAATACACGCAGTAATAAAACTTGCTAATAGTCCTGCAATCATTGTTCTCACGCCGAAGCGAGCTAAGTCATGCTGACGATTAGGAGCCATACCTGTTAGTCCGCCAATAGTAATACCAATAGAGCCAATATTGGCAAAATTACATAATGCGTAAGTTGCAATAATAACTGCTCTTTGAGAAATTTTACCGTTTTCAATTAGCTGTTTTAAATCTAAGAAAGCAATAAACTCATTTAAAATTGTCTTTGTTCCTAATAATGCTCCTACTTGTTGGCAATCATTCCAAGGTACACCCATCAACCATGCTACGGGAGCCATGATAAAAGACAATATTAATTGCAAAGATAACTGCGGCAAACTGACAAGAGAACCTAACCACCCTAATAAAGCATTCAAAGCAGCGAGTAATCCTAAAAAAGCAATAATCATTACGCCAACGTTAACTGCTAATTTTACGCCATCAATGGCTCCTGTCGTAGCCGCATCAATTACATTTACGTAATTAGTTTCTACATCTATTTTGGCTTGACCTGCTGTTAGGGAAACTTCTGTTTCTGGGTACATTAATTTTGAGACAACTAACGATGTGGGCGCAGTCATAAAAAAAGCTGCAATTAAATGTTCTGGAGGAATACCAAAGGAAAGATAAGCGCCTAATACTCCACCAGCAATTGTGGCGAAGCCACCTGTCATTACAGCATGAAGTTCGGATAAAGTCATATTTGCTACATAAGGTTTGACCATGAGTGCTGATTCTGTTGGCCCTAAAAAAATGTTGCCTGCACAAGATAATGACTCAGACCCTGATGTTTTCATTGTCTTAATCATTACCCAGGCAAGCATATTTACGACTCGCTGTAAAATTCCGTAGTAGTATAAAACACTAATAAAGGCTGAGAAAAAGATAATAGTCGGTAGGACTTGAAAGGCAAATAAATGATCTTTAAAATTTTCTCCAAAGACAAATTTCGCACCGACATCAGAAAATGCTAAAAAATTGCTGACAATATCTCCGAGAGATTTAAATACATTTAAACCCCAAGGTGTTTTCAAAATTAGCAGGGCGAAAACGAACTCTAAGCCCAAACCCCAAGCAACTGTCCGCCAACGAACTGCTTGACGTTCAACTGATAAAGCGTAAGATATCCCCATAAATACTAAGATTCCTAGGATAGAAATAGCACGTTCCATATTGACTTTCAAGAAACCACAGCTATGATATTTGGTCATCAAGTATACATAAAAAAAATGTAACTTTTTTAACTTTTTTGCAGTGAATTGCGCCACTATGAGAAGAGAGTGCGATCGCAAGTTGATATTTTCTTATAAAGATTTATCTCTAAATGTTAAAAACCATCTATAAACAAAAATTATTTTTTTAAAGTAAAAATTAACAATTATTGGTAGAAAAACTTATGTTGACCTTAACTGGTTATCGTGTAAATGAGCTAATTTATTCCGGTTCTCATACCTTAGTGCATCGTGGAATTAGAGAATGCGATCAAACACCAGTAATTATTAAACTGTTACGTCGAGACTATCCTACGTTTCAAGAACTTGTGCGCTTCCGCAATCAGTATACAATTGCCAAAAATCTTGATATTGAAGGTATTGTTAAACCTTATAGTTTAGAAACTTATCACAATAGCTATGCCCTAATCATGGAAGATGTAGGGGCTATTTCTTTGCAAGAATATATTGCTAAATATACAGTCAACTTATCAAGTTTTTTTCAAATTGCAATTCAAATCGTTGCTATACTCGACAGATTATATCGGCATCAAATTATTCATAAAGATATTAAACCAGCTAATATTTTAATTAATCCCAGCACAAAAGAAATCAAACTAATAGATTTTAGTATTGCATCTTTACTCAAGCGAGACACTCAAAGCCTGACTAGTCCACATATATTAGAAGGAACATTAGCATATTTGTCACCAGAACAAACTGGTCGCACAAATCGTGGTATTGACTACCGTAGTGATTTTTATTCTTTAGGTGTTACTTTTTTTGAAATACTTACTGGACAGTTACCTTTTTGTTGCCATGAACCAATGGAATTAGTGTACTGTCATTTGGCAAAGCTACCACCAAAAGTTGAAAGTTTAAATCCAGAAGTGCCTTCAATGGTTTCTGATATTGTAGATAAATTGATGGCAAAAAATGCCGAAGACCGCTATCAAAGTGCTTTGGGTTTGAAGTATGACTTAGAAATGTGTCAGCGTCAATGGCAAGAAACTGGCACTGTTAAAGATTTTAGACTAGGAATGCGGGATATTTGCGATCGCTTTCAAATTCCTGAAAAACTCTACGGACGACAAGCAGAAGTAAGAACTTTGCTGACAGCTTTTGACAGAGTAGCTACAGGTAAAACTGAAATAATGCTAGTCGCAGGTTTTTCGGGTATTGGTAAAACCGCTGCTGTCAAAGAAGTTCATAAACCAATTGTGCGACAACGGGGTTATTTTAGTGCTGGGAAATATGACCAATTTCAACGTAATATTCCTTTTTCAGCTTTTATGCAAGCTTTCCGTGACTTAATTGGGCAATTATTAAGTGAAAGTGACGCACAATTGCAACATTGGAAAAATCAAATACTTAAAGCATTAGGCGAAAATGCCCAAGTCATTATTGATGTTATTCCAGAATTAGAAACAATAATTGGAAAACAACCTCCTGTCCCAGAATTATCAGGAAGTGCTGCGCAAAATCGCTTTAATTTGCTATTGCATAGATTTATCACAATCTTTACTACGAAAGACCATCCCTTAGTCATTTTTCTGGATGACTTACAATGGGCAGACTCAGCATCTCTGAAATTTATTCAAGGCTTGATTAGTAACACAAATGCTGGTTATTTATTACTAATTGGGGCTTATCGAGATAATGAGGTTTCAACTACGCATCCCTTGATTTTAAAGTTAGCAGAAATCCAAAAAAGCCATATTAAAATTAATAAGATTACTTTAGATGCACTTCAGCCAACAGATTTAAATCATCTCATTGCTGATACTCTAAATTGTTCTTTAGAAATTGCTTCTCCCCTCACAAAACTCGTATACCAAAAAACTAAAGGTAACCCTTTATTTATTCATCAATTTTTAAAATTTCTCTACGATGAAAAATTAATTGTTTTTAACTTTGATGCTGGATATTGGCAATGTGACATTGCTCAAATAAAAGCTTTAGCACTAACTGATGATGTAGTAGAATTTCTCGCACTGCAACTGCAAAAGTTACCGCCAGCCACCTTAGAAGTGTTAAAATTAGCTGCCTGTATTGGCAACCAATTTGATTTAGCCAATCTAGCTATAGTCTACGAAAAATCTTTACTAGAAACTGCTGATAATTTATGGAAAGCATTGCAAAAAGAATTGATTATTCCTACTAGTGAAGTGTATAAATTCTTTCAAGACAAAAAAGAATTAGCAGATGATAAATGGGCAATTTTCCAATCGCCAACATATAAATTTCTTCACGATAGAGTACAACAAGCTGCTTATTTTTTGATTCCAGAATCACAGAAAAAAGCAACACATCTAAAAATTGGTCAAATTCTCTTTAAAAATACTCCTAACATTGAAGAAGCCGAAAATATTTTCGCTATAATTAATCAGCTAAACATAGGAGCAGAATTAATTGCTGAACAGATAGCAAAAAATCAATTAGCTCAACTTAATTTAATTGCAGGTCATAAAGCTAAGTCTGCCACAGCTTATGAGACAGCAGTAAAGTATTTAAACACTGCTTTAGAATTCCTAGAAACTGATAGTTGGCAATCTCAATATGATTTTACTTTAAGAGTCTATATAGAAACCGCAGAAGCTGAATATTTAAACATTAACTTTACTAAAGCTACAGAACTGACAGAAATTGCGCTACAAAATACTCAAAGTTTATTAGATAAAGTAAAAATATATGAATTACAAATGCAAATTTGCATTGCTCAATTACAAATGCTGCAAGCAGTAGAAATTGGACTGCAAGTTTTAGAAGAATTAGGAATAAATTTAGTAAATATAACGGGAGAGGAAAGTTTATTAATCACATTGCCAAATTTAGTTGATATAGATAACTTTTTGGTAATGACTAGCCCTGATAAACTAGCAGCAATGGGAATTTTAAAAATTCTCTGCGCTCCTATATTTATGGCTAAACCAGAAATTTTTCCTCAAGTTATTATTACAATGGTCAATCTCTGTATTGAACATGGTAATTCAAGCTTATCGGCTTTTGCTTACGGTTTTTATGGCTTATTACTTTCTGGAATTGGAAAATTAACAGAAGGCTATCATGCAGGGCAGATTGCTTTAAAATTACTAGATAAATTTGCTGCTAAGGAACTGAAAGCTAAAGTTTATAATTTATTTAATTCCAACATTAGGACTTGGAAAGAACATCCAAAAAATAGTGTGCAACCCTTACGAGAAGCTGTACAAATTGGGTTAGAAACAGGAGATATTGAATGGGGAGGATACTCTGCTGGTAATTTGTGCAGTTATCTGTTTTTCTCAGCGAATAACTTGGAGTCGGCTGTTGCAGAACAAGCAACATATATAGACATCTGCATTAAAATTAAACAAGAAATCCCGATTCACTTTTCACAAATATGGCGGCAGTTAGGTTTAAATTTACAAGGTTTATCGCCAGATAAATATTTATTAGTTGGTGAAAGCTTTAATGAATTACAAATGCTGCCGAATTTAATAGCAGCAAAAAGTGGTACAGTACTATTTATTTTTTATGTTGCTAAAACAATTCTACTGTACCAATTTAAAGATTATACTCAGGCAATAAAACAGGTCAAATTAGCCAATGAACAAGCAGGTTCAGCTTTTGGCTTCATGCAAGTTATGATTCTCAATTTTTATCATTCTTTGGCTTTGTTAGGGCATTATTTTCAAGCAGATATTCAGGAAAAACAAAAATATTTAGAGCAAGTTGAAGCTAACCAACAAAAAATGAAATTTTGGGCAGAACATGCCCCAATGAACAATCAGCATCGCTATAATTTAGTAGAAGCAGAAAGACTGCGCGTAGTTGGTCAATATTGGCAAGCTGCGGAACTTTACGATCGCGCGATCGCCCAAGCTAAAGCAAACGAATATATTCAAGAAGAAGCTCTCATTCACGAAATTGCTACTCAATTTTATTTAGAATGGGGTAGAGAGCAAATTGCCCAAATTTATCTGACAAATTCTTACTACTGTTATGCACTTTGGGGTGCAAAAGCCAAAGTCGAAGATTTAGAACAACGCTATCCGCAGTTACTTGCACCTATACTGCAATGGGAAAAAACCCAGCTTCATCCTCAAGATACTATTTCTAGTATTAGTAGAATTACTCGCTCTACTTTTAGTAGTGCGACAACTGATTCTTCTTGTAATAACAGCATTTCGGAAGCATTAGATTTAGAGACAGTCCTAAAAGCTTCCCAAGCAGTTTCTAGTGAAATTGAACAAGATAAGCTGTTAACTACTTTAATGCAAGTGTTAATGGAAAATGCTGGTGCAGAAAAAGCTGTGCTAGTTTTACTCAAAGAAAATAGTTGGGTAATTGAGGCGGTTGCTACAGTTAAGGGATTATCAAATATCCTACAATCTCTTCCCTTAGATAGTAGCCAAGATGTACCGCAAACTATAATTCATTACGTTAAAAATACTAGAACATATTTGGTAATTGATGACGCAACTAAAGAAAATAACTTTGCTGCTGATGCCTATATTATTAGTCATAAACCAAAAAGTTTATTGTGTACACCAATTTTAAATCAAGGTAAATTGATAGGAATTTTATATTTAGAAAATAATTTAATGGTACAGGCATTTACTAGCGATCGCCTGACTATTATCAAATTACTTTGTTCCCAAGCAGCAATATCTTTAGAAAATGCTCGTCTCTATCAACAATCTCAAGATTATGCCCAAAAACTATCCAAATCCTTCACGGAATTGCAGCAAATGCAACTGCAACTTATTCAAAGTGAAAAAATGTCAGCGTTGGGTAATTTAGTTGCAGGTGTAGCCCACGAAATTAATAATCCTATAGGATTTATCGCTGGAAATATTCAACCTGCTATAGAATTAGTCCAAGATTTATTTCATATCATCGATATTTATCAACAAAACTTTCCTGAACCTGGCGAAGCAATTGCTGAAGAAATTGCCGCATTTGATTTAGAATACTTACGCGAAGATTTACCAAAACTCATTTCTTCCATGAAAGTTGGGGTTGATCGCATTCGGAATATTAGTGCTGGTTTGCGAACTTTTTCTCGATTAGATAGCGAATCGAAAGTTACTTACAATATTCACGAAGGAATTGATAGTACACTGTTAATTCTTAAACACCGCTTAAAAGCCTCAGAGAATCGTCCAGAAATTAATATTGTCAAGAACTATGGTAATATTCCTCAAATAGAATGCTTTCCTGGACAACTCAATCAAGTATTTATGAATTTGCTTGCCAACGCCATTGATGCTTTAGAAGAATCGAATATCGGACGACAATTTAACGAAAATAAACCTAGTCAAATCACAATTCAGACTAGTTTAAGTAATGATAAATCTCAACTTATAATACAGATTAGCGACAATGGTGTAGGGATACCAGATAAAGTTAAAAACAAGATTTTCGACCATTTATTTACGACTAAATCTGTTGGCAAAGGTACAGGATTAGGATTAGCGATCGCGCGGCAAATTATTGTCGAAAAACACAACGGTACTTTAGAATTTAATTCTGTACAAGGTGAAGGTTCAGAATTTGTAATAAAACTTCCAGTTTAAAACTATATTAAAACTGATAACCTAAAATTTATTTCTCCAAAAACTGTCTATGAATCGAATGTTTCGCCGCTACCACCGCCAGATAGCAATTATTCTATGTTTGCCTTTGTTTTTAACTGTATTAACTGGCATGGCTTTTACCATTGCCCATGAATGGTTACATCAAGATGAGTTAGGTGAATTTCTTTTAGGACTGCATACACTAGAAATCATTCATTTAGAGAAAATTTACCCACTTTTGAATGGCTTAGGATTAGTTGGCTTGTTGATTACTGGCATAAGTATGATGGGGTTATTCCGCCAACGATCATCTTAAGAAGCAATAATAATGTTTGTGTCTAGCAAATACAGCAGATTTGAGGTTCATGAGGTACAGTAGCAGCAATTAGTAAACCAATTTTTTAGATGCTTTGGATCAACTAGTTTCAGCGCAATTTTAATTAAACCATCAACGACAGATGCACTCTTGGGAGAAAATTGTTTCAGAAAAGCTTTTAATTGTGACCACCAATGTTCAATTGGATTGAATTCAGGAGAATAAGGAGATAGATAAAGAACACTTGCTCCCACTCCTTCAATCAAAAGCTGAATCTCTTCGACTTTATGAGCAGGTAGATTATCCATTACAACGACTGCACCAACCCATAATTGCGGAAGTAAAAAATGTTCTACAAAAACTTTATATGCATCTCCATCCATTGAGCCGTTTAAAGTCATCACCGCTAAAACTTTCTTTAAGCTAATTCCTCCGATTACACTTATTTTTGCTCCCCGGTAATATGGTTTAAAATTATACGCTCTAGTGCCGCGCTCGCTTCTTTGATGAGTCCTAGTTAAGCCAAGTAAAACACCCATTTCATCTATAAATACAAGGTTTTCTGGGTCTACTTGCTTTACTTTCTCCCAATACTCTATTCTCAGTTTTTGGACTCTTTCTGTTTTTCCTTGGCTGCTACGCAAAGTCTTTTTTTTCGAGTTAATTTTTGTTTTTGTAATGCACAACACATCACACTTGCACACACCCAAACGTTGTATTTTTCTCCAAAATATTCGCAATATTCCAATAAAGTTGCATCTGGGTAAATTTGAACCATTTCGGCTAATTCGCTCGCGAAATCATCTAGCCTACCCTTCATGGCTCCACCTTGCTTTTTGGGTTCTAGATGTCCTTGCACTCTATGAAGTTGGATTAGCTTTTGCACATAGCTTTTTGCTACACCAAATTGCACAGCAACCTTTCTTATTGAAGTACCACCCTTTTCGTAAGTATTTACTATTTTTTCTCGTAAATCGATTGAGTATGCTTTCATTTTAAGTCTTGATGCACCAATACTATGTGTACCTCATTTACCTCGAAAGTGCTGTATCTACCACTCATTGATATCAACCTGTTCACACTCTTGCTCAATTGCCTCACGCATTAACTGGAGATCATTGGGTGATATTGAACCTGCAAAACGTAGTAATTGTTGACCTGGAGTGCCTTGAACTTGAGATTTTGCCAGTATTCGAGCAAATTCAAGCACCTGCCATTGCAATTCCTGTGGCATCGCTCTTAATTGTTCGATTACCTCATCGATAATAGATATATTCATATTGTTTTCCTATCTGTTGGTTTTTTTTCAGATTATGTCCGGCTTATTGTGCCAACGAGCCTAAAAAGAATAATCTCGCGCAAAGTTTTTCTTAGCGTCTTTGCGCCTTTGCGCGAGACACATTAATCTAGTAAACCCATTACAGTGCGATAATGAGCTTCAATTTCTGCTACAGTTGGCGACTTACGCTGGGTATCCCATTGACTGCGCTTGAATAATTCTTGCCGCAATTTATCGACATTAATGGTAGTAACTTTACCATCAGCTACTATTTGTTTGCCATTTACCCAGACGCTATCAACAGCATTTGTAGGTCGTCCTAAAACTAATAAGCCAATGGGATCGGTACGGGGCAGTAATGATAAACTTGTCAGATCATAAAGCACTAAGTCAGCTTGTTTCCCGACAGTAAGAGAACCAATTTTATCGGACATATTCAAGCCTTTTGCACCTCCTAAAGCTGCCATTTCTACAGCTTGTCGGGGTGTAATCCAATATTGATAATCTCGTTCTGTAGTGTTGTGCAAAATAGAACCAATTTTGATAGCTTCAAGCAAATCTTGAGAATCATTACTCGAAGCACCATCACAACCAAAAGTTACATTTACCTCAGCTTGGCGATATTTTAAAATTGGCGCAATACCACTGCCTAAACGCAAATTACTTAAAGGATTGTGAACAACTGTAGATTGAGTTTCGGCAAGAATTTCAATATCAAACTCATTTAACCAAACACAATGGGCGAGAGAAGTGCGATCGCCTAAATATCCAATACATTTAAGATGTTCGACAGCGCTACAACCGTACTTTTCTTGGGCAAGTTTTTCTTGGGCTTTGGTTTCCAGCAAATGCGAGTGACGACATAAATTATAGCGATCGCTCAACTCAATACAACCAGTAAACAAAGCATCGCTACACAACTGAATCCCTGTGGGTGCAACTAAAATACTTATCCCTTCTTCTGGGCGATGAAACTGTCTTACCGCTTCCTCAATAATTGCTAAGGTATCTGCTGTCGAACGAAAATAAGGTTCGTGGTTACGTTCTGTCTCCCCAGAAGGAATACCAGCAGTCAGCGATTCATCTTGAATTAACGGTGCAATAAAAGCCCGAATGCCTACTTCTCGATAAGCGCGAACCGCAGCAGCGATGGTTTCTAACTCTTCTGTGGGAATCAATACCAAATGATCTACCACACTCGTACCACCGGAAAGTAACGTTTCTACCGCCGTTCCCAATGCGCTGAGATAAACTTTTTCCGTGTCGAGGGGAGCAAAATCATACAAGTGTGCCAACCATAATTCTAAAGGCAAAGGTGGAATAATCCCCCGTTGCCACTTTTCAGAAGAATGGGTGTGGGCGTTGACAAAACCGGGTAGTAGCAGTTTGTGTTCACCGTTAATTGCTGTCCCCACAACATCAAGATGAGGCGCAATAGCCGAGATTTTACCTTCTACAACCTGTACATCTGTAGTGGTGTAATCCTCATCAGTGGCAATTAAGACATTTTTAATAGTGAAGTTCACGATTTAAACCTTAATTAAGTAATTGAACGCTCTACTACTTTTCAAGTTACAAAATAAAAAAAGGTGTTGGGTGTTGCAATTTATGAATCAGCCTCTTCGGACTTTGGGAGTTGCGCCAAATGCTTGGATGGTAGATCATGCGATCGCAGATATTTCTCGTCCTCCTAAAACCCCACAACCCGTTATCTTATCAACCGAAACTAAAACCCTGCGCCTAGACTTGGCAAAAACCGCCATCCTCATCATTGATATGCAAAACGACTTTTGCCATCCCGATGGCTGGTTGGCGCATATCGGTGTGGATGTCACCCCTGCACGTAAACCTATTGAACCGTTAAATAATTTACTCCCAAAACTGCGTCTTGTTAACGTTCCGGTAATTTGGATAAATTGGGGTAATCGTCCCGACTTACTCAATATCAGTGCGGCTGCGCGTCACGTCTACAACCCTACCGGTGATGGTGTCGGCTTAGGCGACTGCTTACCGAAAAACGGTGCTAGGGTATTAATGGCTGGTAGTTGGGCAGCAGCCGTAGTTGATGAACTACCACAGTTGCCCGAAGATATCCGTGTAGATAAATACCGTATGAGTGGCTTTTGGGACACGCCCTTAGATAGTATCCTGCGGAATTTAGGAATTACTACAATATTTTTTGCTGGTGTGAATGCTGATCAATGTGTGTTAACTACACTGTGTGATGCCAATTTTTTAGGATATGACTGCATTTTAGTGAAAGATTGTACCGCCACAACTTCACCCGATTATTGTTGGCTGGCAACTTTATATAACGTCAAACAGTGTTTTGGTTTTGTCACCGACTCAGAAGCAATTTTCACAGCTTTAAATCACCCTGAACTAACAGGAGGGGATTAATTAAATGCACTCTACTAGTTGCGTAATTCCTGTTATTAAATCTCCCAAAGATTATCAAGCCTATCGCATTAGTCCCCATGATACTAATCGGTTAGCAATTATTTTTGACTCGACCAATGCTAATACATCTCTGACTTGTTGTGTAGAAATCTTTGATGTAGGTGGACAAACCCCTATCAATCGCCATCAATGGGCAATTGAAATGTTTTTTGTCCTCAAAGGCGAAGGAATTGCTATTTGTGATGGGAAGAAAGTTCCTATTAAAGCCGGAGATAGTTTGTTAGTTCCACCCACAGGCACGCATTTGATTAAAAATACAGGTTCAAGTCGCTTGTATACATTGACAATTATGGTTCCCAATGAGGATTTCGCGGAATTAATTCGCAGCGGCACACCTGTAGAATTAGACGCAGAAGATATGGCGGTATTTGGCAGGTTAGATACCTTTATGCCTTATTGAATAATTCAGAAAATTGTAGTGGCGTGACACGACTAAAATAGTGCATTAAATGTAGGTTAGGTGTAACGCAGTGAAACCCAACATTTTCAGAATTTGGTTAGGTTCCGCTTCCCTTCATCCAACCTACAATTTTTTTTACTAACCAAGCACAGTTTGATGTCTTCCTAGCTCACAATAATCAGGATAAACCACAATAGATAAGCATAAAATCTCTGCAAATATTTAAAGATACATTACTATAATTATTAATCGTAGTTTTCTTGCTATGAATCACAAGCTATTCTACTATGAGTTTGAAATAAAATATTATCAATGGCGATTGAAAGAAGCACAAAAAGAATATGAAACCGATTTTGAACGTCTGTCAGGGATGAAGTCTTACTTTGCAAGAGAAATGCTAGAAGTTATATCAGGTTTTTCTCAGGAAGAACGGTCAAAAATACTGCCTATACTAATAAAAAAATCCGAATGGGAATTTCTTAATAATTTAAGTATTAAAATCACAGATGAAGAAGAAGTAATATTCAATAATTTTTATGTTGCAACAAAAAACGAAGATTTGAGAAAAATACTGAGTGAACAAAATAAGAGATTAAAAAAATATTCTAAAAGATTTCTTAGAAAAGTCATTATAAATGCTTTGTCTGAAATACTGCAACCAAAATTTTATGCTGATATTTGCTTTGATCAGCCAATATCTAAACATTGGAAAATTTCTACTTTCGTCATTATTGACAATAATTCATCCTATTATTACTCACATATAATTACAAAATTGAATGAAGACAATACAGAAACCAGAATTGGGCCATTTACAATAAATTTATCTACTTGGCTTGGTTTATATCCAAGTGGATGGGTCTTTGAAAATGAACAAGATGTTTACAAATCAGCAAATACAATAGCTCTTCTTTGTAAATATTTTATAGATTCTTTTCATGAATGGAATATTGATGAATAAGTGTTATAATTTATAACTTTATAAGGGAAATTGGTTGTCTGCTCTCTCTATTTTAGAGAATAACTCCATACGATTAGTATATTGTGGGAAAGTAATTATGCGAGCGCACATCGCCATGATTTATTCCAACTGAGTTACTCAGCCGCATTAATTGACGCAACTAAGGTAAACACAGTAATTTCCGGACGGGCAAATAACCGCAGATGTAATCCTGTCATACCTAAGCCTCGGTTGGTGTACAAAAACATATTTCCTACTTGATATTCTCCTAAATAATACTGTTTAGCAAAAGGTGGAAGAATCGGCGGTTGAATAAATGGTAAACGTACCTGTCCGCCGTGAGAATGTCCTGAGAGTTGCAAATCAAACCGCCCTGTCGCCGCACTGGTATTAGCAAAGTCTGGTTCGTGTGCTAACAATATTGCTGCACCTTCTTTCGGTAATTGCTGCATAACTAAATCTAGGCGGCTTTTACCCATTTGCACATCATCTACACCCGCAATGTGCAGCATAGCGCTACCTCGTTTGAGGGTGTAAATATCATTGCCTAGGTAAATAATCTTGCTTTGTTGTAATGCTTTAATAATTGCTTGAGTGTCGTTTTCGTGGTCGTGATTCCCTAATATTGCTATGGTTTTATCCTTGGGTGTGAAGTGATTTAAAGAAACTGTTAGCGAAGGGATGAATTGTGGTAGATTGCGTGTAACTAAATCACCAGTAATTGTGATTAAATCGGGTTTTTGTTGGTTAACAAGTCGGACTATTCGCTTTAGTCGTCGCGGACTCATCCAGCGATCGCGGTGAATATCACTGATTTGAACAATACGATAGCCGTGAAATTCTGATGCCAGATTAGGTAATGTTAATTGTAAAGAATTAATTTCAATCCAATTAGGTTCAATCAACTTGGCGTATAGTAAAATGCCAAAGCCTAGCAATATGCACCATCTTATACATCGAAAGGCTGATCTGCTGGCTTTTATCAACCACTTACGAGTTATCAAGGCACAATCTCCTTCGACGTGATTGCCAATTTTCTTGCTAAGTTGCTCTTCTAAAATCCGCTTTAAATTTTCTTTAATCAGAAAAAATTAAATAAAGACGTAAAGTCGCTAAAATAAAGAGATGTGATATACTATCTGTCTCTCTACTCCTGGTTTTATGGGACTGCCAATTGTTGCAATTATCGGCCGGCCGAATGTCGGCAAATCCACCCTGGTTAATCGTCTCGCTGGGGAACAAACGGCGATTGTCCACGATGAACCAGGTGTGACACGCGATCGCACTTATATGCCTGCTTACTGGAATGATCGCGAGTATTTAGTGGTAGATACAGGTGGTTTAGTCTTTAACGATGACACCGAATTTCTGCCGTTGATTCGTCAACAAGCACTAGCAGCCCTCAGCGAAGCAAGTGCAGCAATTTTTGTAGTGAATGGTCAAACAGGCCCCACCCCAGCTGATGAAGAAATCGCCGAGTGGTTACGTCAACAACCAGTACCAGTACTTCTGGCTGTGAACAAGTGCGAATCTCCCGAACAAGGCATCATTCAAGCAGCCGAGTTTTGGGAATTGGGGTTAGGAGAACCATACCCGATCTCTGCGATTCATGGCAACGGTACAGGAGAGTTACTCGACGAGTTAATTAAATACATTCCGCCTGTAACAGAAGTACCAGAAAGCAACGAAATTAAAGTGGCGATCGTTGGTCGCCCGAATGTGGGTAAATCAAGTTTATTGAATGCTTTCGTTGGGGAACAACGAGCCATTGTTAGCCCGATTTCTGGCACGACGCGAGATGCCATAGACACGTTTATCGAACGCGATGGGCAACAATACCGCATCATCGACACCGCCGGGATTCGCAAAAAGAAAAACGTCGAATACGGCCCAGAATTTTTTAGCATTAACCGTTCCTTTAAAGCAATTCGCCGCGCTGATGTAGTTTTATTAGTTTTAGATGCCCTTGACGGAGTTACCGAACAAGACCAAAAGTTAGCAGGGCGAATTATTGAAGATGGTCGAGCTTGCATCGTTGTGGTGAATAAATGGGATGCCATTGAAAAAGACTCCCACACTATCTACGATTACGAAAAAAGTCTGCAAGAAAGGCTACACTTTACTGACTGGGCATCGACTATCTTTGTCAGCGCCTTAACCGGACAACGGGTAGAAAAGATTTTAGAGTTAGTCAATCAAGCAGCAGCAGAACACAAACGTCGTGTGAGTACTTCGGTAATTAACGAAGTTTTAGAAGAAGCTGTTAGGTGGCACTCACCACCAACTTCACGCGGTGGTCGTCAAGGCAAAATTTATTATGGTACACAAGTAACCACACAACCACCAACAATTGCCTTGTTTGTTAACGAAGCCAAACGCTTCAACGACAACTACCGCCGCTATATCGAACGGCAATTCCGCCAACAACTAGGATTTAAGGGTACACCCATTCGTTTACTCTGGCGGAGTAAGAAAGTCCGTGATGTGGAAAGTGGTAACGTTAACCGCGCAACTCGCGTTTAAGAGTGCTGAGTGCCAAGTGCTGAGTGCTGAGGATGGAGAAGTAAACTGTATTAAGCGTTAAATGTCAGGGCAGAATAGACAAGAATTAAAAACCTTAACTTATCGTGTTTTAGAGATTCTAAAACTCAGCACTCAAGACTCAGCACTCAGCACTAAAAAATGGATTTACTGCGATCGCTACCACTAGGACTATACTTAGAACAACCGCAAACTTGGCTGCATAAACTCGATCCGCGCGTCAAGATTGCTTGGTTGATGAGTTTTTTAACAAGCTACAGCTTTGCCACTAATCAATGGCGCGTTCTGTTAGTAGTACTGTTAATTATTTTTACCTTAGTTGCCAGAATTCCTCGACGAGTCTGGCAGCAACAAATGGGTTGGCTGTTAACACTAACAGTTTTAGTATTATTTATTGCAGCTATCAGCCCGGATGGCTTAGGCGTAAATTATCAGCCGCGTCTCCCAGCCAATGAACAAGTCTTAACTCAGCCAGCAAATAGTAAAACTTCACTCAGCACTCAGCAACGCCAGTTCGCTCAAGTCGGGAAACCCGCCCACGCGACTGGCTCCTCAGCACTCAGCACTAAAAAATACTCTTACGTCTTGTTTCATCAAGGGCCAGTCAAAATAACACGTCGTTCTTTAGATTTAGCGGTGCGTCTGAGTACAATTTTATTTACTGTGATTTATAGTACTAATTTGTATCTTCTAACAACTGCACCAGAAGAAATTACTGCTGCGATTGGAAGCATCATGCAGCCCTTACGTAAACTCAAGATACCCGTAACAGAAATTACCTTAACTTTAACTTTATCCTTGCGATTTATTCCCCTCGTTTTAGAAGAAGTGCAAAATTTAATTCGTTCTGTAATGACAAGGGCAATTAATTGGAAAAAACTAGGGTTGAAAGGTACAGTCAAAGTTTGGATGATTGTCGCAGAAAGACTGTTAGAAAATTTACTGTTAAGGGCAGACCAAATGGCGAATGCCATGATGGTACGCGGTTTTACCAGTCCTAACGAACATAAAGTACAGTGGCATGAATTACGACTCAAAACATGGGATTGGTTAGCGATCGCCACTTTAACTTTATTCTGGGGAGTGCGGGTAATTTTGGGTAATCAATTTTAAGCTGTGCATTCATTATGACCAAGCCTTGGCATTGGCGATCGCTCCCTTTAGAAAATCGTACCGGCTCGGAAATTTTCGCAGCCTTATTTCTGCCTACCACACCATCAGGAATCGCTACCCTTCTCGAAAGTCCTTACCCCACACCCACTAACCAACCCCAACTCAGTCGCTATTCTATCTGTGCAGGCGCTCCCAGAATAGTCGATGGTGTACCCCAGATGTGGACACCACAACTAGGTAAAGTTTTCCCGTTTTTAGAAGAGTTACTACAAAGTAGGGGTATAGGGGAAGACACTTTTCACTTATCTTCCCCTGCCCCCTGCCTCCTACCTCCACCTCACCTCCCCTTCACTGGTGGTTGGTTAGGATGGCTTGGCTATGATGTTGCTTGGGAAATTGAACAGCTACCGTTTGCCAAATCAGATACTTTACCCTTCCCCGTAGCTTTTTGGTATGAACCAGATTCATTTGCCATTTTGGATCATGCCAAACAAATTCTTTGGTTGGCAGGTAGTGACATTGATGATGTTAATAGGTTAAAAATTCTTTTAGAAGAAAAAAATTCAGGGAATCCACTCTACCAAGTTACCTCTTCACAACATAGCCCCATTAACCTTGCCCCTGAGTTCTTCACATCGCAGTCAGATTATGAAACATTCGTCAATCGCGCCAAAAAATATATTCAGGCTGGAGACATCTTTCAGACGAATCTTTCTTTGCGATTTACAGCATCTACAATGGCTTCTGGCTGGTCAATTTACCAAGCCTTACAGAAAATCAATCCATCACCTTTTGCCAGCTACTGGCAGACTCCTTGGGGTGAAGTAGTCAGCTGTTCACCAGAACGGTTAGTGCTGTTGCAAAATGGGCAAGCGCAGACTCGACCAATTGCCGGGACGCGATCGCGTGGTGCTACCCCAGAACAAGACAATCAACTGGCACAAGAACTACTCAGCAATACCAAAGAACGTGCAGAACACATTATGCTGGTGGACTTAGAACGCAACGATTTAGGGCGAGTTTGTGAATGGGGAACCGTAAAAGTTGATGAACTGCTCACAATTGAGCGCTATAGCCACGTTATGCACCTTGTCAGCAACGTTAAAGGTACTTTAAAATCCAATCAAAGCGCCGTTGATTTGATTCGTGCCATGTTTCCTGGTGGCACAATCACAGGGTGTCCAAAAGTCCGCTGCATGGAAATCATCGAAGAACTAGAACCTGTACGACGTAGCCTATTCTACGGCTCCTGCGGCTATCTAGACTGGCGCGGTAACTTAGACTTGAATATCTTGATTCGTACCCTACTTTTGGCTCCGGCATTTAAAGCTGGGGTGCAGAGGAGCAGAGGAGCAGAGGGAAAATATTCTACTCAATCCTCAGCACTCAGCGAGAAGTTGCAAGGAGGGTCTCCCTCCGGGCAAACTTCGGTGACTCAGCACTCCCCACTAAACACCGTATGGGGACAAGTAGGAGCAGGTATTGTGGCAGACAGTGATCCTGAGAGAGAATGGTACGAATCTCTGCACAAAGCACAGGCACAACTAGCAGCCCTGAATATCCTCAATTACCAATGAACGGTGCTGAATTAAAAACTACTATGCTTCTTGGCTTCTAAACTATCAAAAGTAGCCCATTGTTAACCATTTTGTGCCATAAACTAAGAATTGTGGCAACATTGGAAGAAGCCAGCGCCAACATCGATTTGAGAGTCAGCCTTGGCTGTTGTGAACTTTAATGGGGAAATCTGGTTGCTATTGGCAAAACCAAACAAAAAAGTAGAGATTTTTTTGTATTGTCAATAGCAAATAATTACAAGTTACCCAAGTCTCATCAACTTTTGTGTGCCTTTAACTGTTGTCTCTGTTAGCTTCATCTGCCTGGAAAGGTGCTAAGTAGAAATACTTCCCTCGAACCTAAGCGCTTCTAGTCTCTGGTCTGTCGCCTCTAGCCTCTCAAGAATTTTATACTGCCGCCGTATGGCAGAAATTACTCAATTGGCGTAGTTTTAATTTAATATTCTGACGAACAGGTATGATTATCGTCTGAATGTTTGCTGAGAACTACAAATAAATATACATACTCCAACCTTGACTCTTAAATGACTTCAGAAAACTCCGAAATTTACATAAATCATCCAACTTGGGGCTTACTTTATCGGATCTGCATGGTTGACGAAAACCAGGATATGTTCACTACACTTTATGCCCAACGCTTATTTTTTCTGGTCACAAACGACGTTAAAGGTATTAAATTTCAACCCGTTGGCCGCACAGAAGCCAGGATGATGTTAGAAAATCGTTTGCGTACCTTGCGACGCAATGGTCAATCTCAGGAGTACGATCAGCTTCAGAGTGTTTTCCAACGCACATTCCAATGAATAGTTCGATTGATGAACGGATTACCAATATTCGCTCCTCGCTGCCAAATTCTGTCAAATTAATTGCTGTCAGCAAGCAAGTTCCGGCGGAAGTGATTCGTTTAGCTTATAACGCTGGAATTCGGGATTTTGGCGAAAGTCGCATCCAAGAAGCTGCCACTAAGCAAGCTCAGTTGCAAGACTTATCAGATATTACTTGGCATCTAATTGGACATTTACAAAGCAACAAAGCCAAAAAGGCACTGGAACTATTTGAATGGATTCACTCTGTAGATAATTTGAAGCTGGCACAGCGCTTAAATCAATTAGCGCAGCAGCTGGGAGTGAGTCCAAAAGTATGCCTCCAAGTAAAAATACTCCCAGATCCGCAAAAGTCAGGTTGGAGTGTTCCCGAATTACTGGCTGATTTAGAGGAACTCAACCAGTGCCAGTTTTTACAAATTCAGGGATTGATGACAATTCCGCCTCTTGGTTTGACTGAGGCGGAAATCTTGGATGTATTTAATAGTACTCGTCAGTTAGCTAAAGAAATTCAGTTACAAAACTTTCCTAATATTCACATGCAGCAACTGTCGATGGGTATGTCAGGTGACTATCAACTGGCAATCCAGGCTGGAGCGACGATGGTAAGATTGGGAACTATTTTATTTGGCGATCGCAGTTAATTTCACAGACAGCAATTCTTAACTAATAGTAGTTGAGCTTCTCAGTACTTAATACAGATAGTTTTCCCAGGTTACTGGTACAATAAGACACTAAAAAAAATATTAAAAAAAGTAACGAATAATCAAAAAACCCTGCAATTCTGCTTTATATCCCGAAATGTTTGGGATATAATCTTGACTCATTATTGTATCTAGGTTAAGGTACAGGCGTTTACAAAAGCGTCAGTTTGTTATCCATAGTTGTAATAGAAGCTACAAACAGCGATAAGATTACTAAATTGTCCGCCCTTTGTAGTGATCTGTGATGGCTACATCAAATAACAGCCAAATCGATAAAGGTAATTTGCATCAGGAGCGTACCAATGAACAATATATTTTCTAAACTTCGAGACTTCGTAGGGCTAAACGAGCAGGTAGAATACGAATATTATGAGGAGGAACCAGATACAGATAACTACCAAAATCTGTATCAAGAAGAAAATCCTCAGCCTGCACCCGCAGAAGCGACTACACAGAATCGACGTTGGCGGGAACCCATGTCTACAATGGGTAATGATGTAGCAACAGGATCAAAGTCTACGATGGGGAACGTAATTGGTATGCCAGGAGCAGTGAACGGGATTTCGGAAGTATTAGTACTTGAGCCTCGTACATTTGAAGAAATGCCCCAGGCAATTCAAGCTTTGCGTGAGCGGAAGTCAGTAGTACTCAATCTGACAATTATGGATCCAGATCAAGCACAACGCGCCGTTGATTTTGTTGCTGGTGGAACTTACGCATTAGATGGACATCAAGAGCGGATTGGAGAGAGCATCTTTTTGTTTACGCCAAGCTGCGTGCAAGTTAGCACTCAAGGTGGAGTTATTCATGAAGTACCACAGCCACCAGCACGTCCTGTACGTACCACCCCAACAGCCACGCCAAACTGGGGTAGTGAACCCAATCGCATGGCACAATAGTTTTAAATTAGTTAATAGTCCAGAGTCAAAAGTCCAGAGTCCAAAATTTTTGACTCTAGGCTATTGACTATGGACTATTGACCATGAACTAAATGACTACAAAATTCGGCTTAATTGGTGGTGGGGTAATGGGAGAAGCACTGTTATCCCGCCTCATTGCACAGGGGATCTACCAACCTTCAGAAGTAATAGTTAGCGAACCCCAATCGGCGCGTCAAGCTTTTTTACAACAGCAATATAATGTGACTGCCACTACAGATAACAGCTTGGTGTTTCGACAAGCTCAGGAAGTCATATTTTTAGCTGTAAAACCGCAAGTATTTAGCGCGATCGCTCAAGAATTAGCAGATATTGTTGTAATAGAAAACTCGCCTCTGGTGATATCGATTTTGGCAGGAGTGCCTTTACATCACCTAGAAGCTGCATTTCCAGGATTACCAGTAATTAGAGCCATGCCCAATACCCCAGCAACAGTAGGGGCAGGGATGACAGCAATCTGTTCAGGCGCATACACCAATGCCAAACACCATCAAATAGCGCAGCAAATATTTTCGGCAGTCGGAGAAGTTGTTGAAGTATCCGAAAGTTTGATGGATGCTGTCACAGGCTTGTCTGGTAGTGGCCCTGCTTACGTCGCTATCTTAGTAGAAGCCTTAGCCGATGGCGGAGTCGCCGCAGGTTTACCCAGAGGTATTGCCAATCAACTCGCCTTGCAAACCGTCTTGGGAACTGCACAATTACTGCACGACAGTAAAATGCACCCAGCAGAATTGAAAGACCGAGTTACCAGTCCTGGCGGCACAACAATTGCTGGTGTAAGCCAACTAGAAAAAGCCGGATTTCGTTCCGCTGTGATTGAAGCAGTTAAAGCTGCGGCATTGCGATCGCAAGAATTGGGTAAATAGTCCATAGTCCATAGTCAATAGTCCATAGTTGAAAACCATTGACAATTGACCATTGACCATTGACTAATAACAAATGCCGAAGTTGACAAAAGACCCGTTAATATAGTAGACAGTCTGGTTGCAAATGTGATTGAGTGAATTATCCCGCACCGTCTCCAGAAATTAATTTAGGGGCGATATTTCCCTTTGATCTGGATGAGTTTCAAAAAGATGCGATCGCGTCCCTTAATGCTGGACGCTCCGTAGTTGTATGTGCGCCCACAGGTTCGGGCAAAACATTAGTAGGAGAATACGCCATTTATCGCGCCCTAGCACGAAAAAAACGCGTATTCTACACCACACCCCTCAAAGCCCTGTCGAATCAAAAATTACGCGATTTTCGTGAGAAATTTGGTTCCGATTTGGTGGGACTGTTAACCGGTGATGCGTCCATTAACAGAGATGCGCCGATTCTGGTGATGACCACAGAAATCTTCCGCAACATGCTCTATGGCACACCCATCGGGCAAGTCGGCACTTCCTTGGTAGATGTGGAAGCAGTGGTCTTAGATGAGTGCCACTATATGAACGATCGCCAACGCGGTACAGTTTGGGAAGAATCGATTATTTACTGTCCCCGTGAAGTGCAACTAGTAGCCCTCTCCGCCACAGTTGCCAACAGCGAACAACTCACCGATTGGTTAAATCACGTCCACGGCCCCACAGACCTGATTTATTCTGATTTTCGTCCAGTACCTTTGGAATTTCACTTCTGCAATCCCAAAGGCCTGTTTCCTTTGCTGAATGACAGCAAAAATAAAATTAATCCCCGCCTAGTTAAAAAACATAGAAAGGGACAAGTTGACAAAGGCAAAAACGGCAGACCAGAAGCCCCTGGTATCATATATACCTTGAGCCAGCTACAACAGCGAGATATGCTCCCCGCTATTTACTTTATCTTCAGCCGCCGGGGATGCGATAAAGCAGTGGCAGAGGTGGGTGATTTATGGCTGGTAAATGGTCAAGAGTCACAAATATTACGGGAGCAAATTGACGATTTCTTAAATCGGAACCCCGAAGCCGGACGTTCTGGACAAATTGCCCCCCTTTATCGTGGAATTGCTGCCCACCACGCTGGGATTTTACCTGCGTGGAAAGTACTAGTCGAAGAATTATTCCAACAGGGATTGATAAAGGTAGTATTTGCTACCGAAACCTTAGCCGCAGGTATTAATATGCCTGCCCGGACAACAGTAATTTCTACCCTTTCCAAGCGTACTGATACTGGACACCGCTTGTTAAATGCCTCGGAATTTCTGCAAATGGCAGGACGGGCTGGTCGGCGCGGTATGGATAAACAAGGTCATGTGGTGACAGTCCAAACTCCTTTTGAAGGAGCAAAAGAAGCAGCTTATCTGGCAACATCAAAACCAGATCCCTTAGTCAGCCAATTTACACCTAGCTATGGTATGGTGTTGAACTTACTGCAAACTCACACCATAGAGCAAGCTAGAGAACTAGTAGAACGCAGTTTTGGTCAGTACATAGCCAACTTGCACCTCAAACCAGAATACGACGAGATTGCCGCACTGCAAGCCGAACTAGCCCAACTCCAAGAACAAATCGCTGCCGTAGATGAAAACGAAATTGCTGTTTACGAAAAATTACGGCAACGTCTGAAAGTCGAACGCCAGTTATTAAAAACTCTGCAAAAACAAGCCCAAGATGACCGCCACGAAGAATTAGTAATGATGTTGGGTTTTGCTGTTTCTGGAACCTTGTTAAGTCTCAAAGGGAAAAACATTACAGTATCTGCACCTATAACGGCAGTTTTAGTCGGTAAAAGCCCCGGTTTGGGACAAACACCATATTTTGTCTGTTTGGGGCAAGACAACCGTTGGTATGTGGCTACAACGGAAGATGTCATGGATTTGTATGCCGAACTACCGCGAATGGACGTGCCAGCAGATATGCTACCGCCTTCAGAATTAGCATTTAAGCCAGGACAATCCTATCGTGGAAATGAGCAAACAGCTGCGATCGCCGGGCGTATTCCTAACCCTGACGAATCTCTGCATTTGCCGCCAGAAGTCGCAGAACAACTCAGTCGCGTTATTGCCGTTGAAGAACAAATCGAAAATCATCCTCTGCGTCAGTCTGGTAATGCTTCCACCATTTTCAAACGCCGAGCGCGTTATGTTGAACTCGAAGCCGAACTAGAACAACTGCAAGGGCAAGTCGCGCAACAATCACAACGTCATTGGGAAGAATTTCTCAATTTAATTGAGATTTTGCAACACTTCGGCTGTTTGGATAACCTAGTGCCAACAGAACTAGGGCAAATTGCCGCCGCTATTCGTGGAGAAAACGAATTGTGGCTAGGTTTAGTATTTGCCAGTGGTGAACTCAATCAATTAGACCCCCACTACTTAGCCGCAGCAGTAGCAGCTTTAGTAACAGAAACCCCACGTCCAGATAGCAAAGTCAACTTTGACTTAAGTGAGGAAGTAGCAGAAGCTTTAGCAAAACTGCGCGGAATTCGCCGCCAAATGTTCCAACTGCAACGGCGATACAACGTAGCGTTACCCATCTGGTTGGAATTTGAGTTAATTGCCCTTGTCGAACAGTGGGGATTAGGTATGGAGTGGACAGAACTCTGCGGTCACACCAGCTTAGATGAAGGTGATGTAGTCAGAATTTTACGCCGGACTTTGGATTTATTATCTCAAATCCCCCATGTTCCTCATTTACCAGAAGTTTTACAGCGCAATGCTTACCGTGCAATGCAATTAATTGATAGATTCCCTGTGAATGAGGTAGTTGAATGAACTAGCTTGAACAAAGAAGTGGTGATATCATGTGCGGGTGATCAGTAGCTTCAGTAAAATTGTTCATACTAAGTTGCGTTCAGAAATAGTATTTCTATTCCCTACTCCCGGTTGGTGAGCCAAGCCGAACCACTACTCCCTAATCCCAGTCCCAGTTACTATCTTTGATTGTAACTTGGTATCAATTGGTAAGATTTTGAATTTTCACAGGAGGCGCTGCTGATTTTAGAGACGAAAAAACCTCTGAAAGTCTAACTTTCTGGTGTTCTCCATCTCACTTTCAGCAACGCTGGCTATTTTGTCAACAACAGACGCAAGTGATCGCGTCTCTATTGAGTCTTATACTGCTTCTGTATTCTTTTCTCCAGTCCGAATCCGCACAACTTGCTCAACAGGAGATATGAAGATTTTACCATCACCAATTTCGCCTGTGCGGGCAGCAGAGATAATTTTGTCTACCACCATATCAACTTGATTATCTTCAACAACGATTTCCACTTTCAGTTTTTGCAGAAACTCAACGGTATATTCAGAACCACGATAGCGTTCTGTTTGTCCCTTTTGCCGTCCGAAACCTCGAACTTCTGAAACTGTCATCCCAACGATACCAGCATTAACCAAAGCAATCTTCACTTCGTCAAGCTTAAATGGGCGAATAATTGCTTCTACTTTCTTCATGCATTTGACTCCTAAGTTGTAATAGGTGTGTTTATCTATCTAACCAGATCCACTGTCTGACATTCTTACCAATAACGCGATTACAAAAACATAATGTAATAATTGCAACTTTTTTTAAAGTCTATGGTGTTTGTATATGCAGTTTTAGCATCACCGATTGATGTCGCAAACAGTTGGGGGTGTAAGGAAGTGAGAATTCTTGTGGAAGGAGCTTCTCATAACTCAAAAATAGAGAAATTTTCTATCTTAGTATATTTATTAACAAATCAAAGCAGAATTAGTGGCTTTGATTTGCAAACAAAGGCCGCACAATTAAATACCCAGCACCAAAAGCCGTCAACATCACTAACAAAATAGTAATAACTAACCCCCAACCATTCATTTCCTTCTTTTTCGCTTCCATAGAAGGATAATAACTAACAGCCTGCTCTTCAATAAAAATTGTTTCTGGGATGTGAGGACTTATTTCTACTACAGGTACAGCAAAATCAGGACGGCGTTTGGCTTTGGGTGCTTCAGGTGGACGCGGACGTGATGACTGTGGACGGGGACGTGCTTCCTTTTTTGGTTGCTTGTTTATATTTTTCCCTTCACCAGCAGCGTGAGGAGGATAGTGACTATCCTTACTATCTGGATGACGGAAATCAACTAGCTTTTGCAAGTGAGAAACAGACTGCAAGACTTTGCTAATTTCTTGGCGAAGAAACTGATTTTCTTGCGCCAGTTGCTGATTTTTAGCGGTGAGAGCATCTAATTTTGCCTGGGTTGCTTCTAACTCTGCTGCCAATTCCCGATATACGTACAGTGGCACAGAGGGCGGATGATTTGGAGAAGCGGGCCGTTTTGCAGAGTGGGTATGAACAGCTGCTGTGGTTGTTCGCATCGGTAAATTGGTATAAAAAGTTAAGGTAAAGAAATTGTACAGAGATGCTATCAGAAATGGCGAGTTATGAAACTATGCCCAAGAATAATAGAAAAATACCCAGATAGCAAAGATTTTTTTCAGCCGAGTCAATACCCAAAAATCGTCATAACAAGCAAATAACAACTTACAATATTCCACAAAGTACAGGTCAATTTCGTAACAAAGGAAAAAAGTGTCCTACAGGGCCTTGACCTTCGCCAATACTGAGTGAGTAAGCCAGAGCAGTTGTAACATAATCTTTTGCCTGTTTGACAGATGTTAACAAATCCTTGCCCATTGCTAGATTAGCAGCGATCGCAGCTGACAATGTACAACCAGTACCGTGGGTATTTTGCGTATCTACCTGCTGCGTTGTCAAGAGTTCCAAACGATTACCATCAAACCAGATATCTACGCCACGCGCATTTCCCTGCATCCCACCACCTTTGACTAAAACAGTCTTTGCCTTTAAGTTGCGATAAATGGTTTGGGCAGCTGCCCTCATATCATCCAGAGAATTAATCGGGAAACCACTTAAGATTTGTGCTTCGTAGCAGTTAGGGGTAATAATAGCTGCCAAAGGAATTAACTGCTGACGCAGAGTCTTAATAGCATCATCATCAATTAATTGCGCCCCTGTGCGGGATACCATCACTGGGTCAACAACTAAGTTACTAATTTCTAAAGCTTCCACTTGTTGGGCAACCGCCGCGATAATTTCTTGATTTAGCAACATTCCCGTTTTTGCTGCTTGTACACCAATATCCTCGACTACAGCTTGAATCTGGGCGGTAACTGCCTCTGGTGGCATTGCATCAACTCGCGCCACGCCCAAGGTATTTTGCGCCGTAACGCAAGTAATAGCACTAGTACCGTGAACACAGTGAAAAGCAAAGGTGCGTAAATCAGCTTGTATTCCCGCACCACCGCCACTATCAGAACCAGCAATGGTTAATACAACAGGTATTTTGGATATTGTTTCAGTGTTCATAAGAGTAGAGAGTAGGAAAAGTCTAAAGTTTGAAGTCTGAAATTTAAGCCCGAATTAATTTCACACTTCACACTTCATACTTCATTTGACTTTTAACAAAGGATTTGGTTGAGAGTTTTGGGGTTTTGTTTGCGGCACAACAGTAAGATAAGGTTGCAGTTTTTCTGAGTCAACCCAACCAGAGTAATATTTTACGCTGGTAGATTTAGGAGAAATATCAACTAACTCTAAATCACCGCGCATCGCATTCCAATTAATCGGAATCTCTGGGTTAAGTTGTCCAGAACCAATACCTTGGGGGCCACCACCAACTAAATTCAGCGAAACTTCATCCAAGGTGCGAACAAAGCGTTGTCCATTCCAGTGCCACTCAAAACCAGGCCAAGAAACTGGTGGTTTTCCTGGTGGTAAAGAACGTGGAAACTCATAATTGCTTGCACCTTCATTTAGTTTCGTTGTAAAGCCTTGAGGATATGTCACCTCATAACGTCCTTGGTTCGTTTGGAAATTAACAGGACTCCACCACAACACTTCTACAGTATTATTACCAGACAAGGATGCAGCAGGCTTTTTATTAGTTAAGGCACTGTACAGTGGTAATGTTTCCAACAGTTTAGCCATTGCTGCAAAGCGCCAACAAGACCAACTTTCAGGGCTATCAGCAGCTTGCCATTTTACTTGGCAAACTCCGTTAGCGGTACTAACCCAAAGAATGTCATTTTCTAATCTGAGTTTGTCAGGAATTGCCCCAACTAACGGACTGTTATTTGTGGTGTAGCTGCTTAAAGAACCAGAATTAGGATTTTGGGCATCAGGACGATAAGCAACTAATCCTTTAGCAGGGATGTAGAGATTTCCTTCGCCACTCACATTAGTACCCATCCACAAAGTTGGATTATTAGCATCGCCAGTGATAGCTAAATCAGTGATTTGTGTAGACCAAAGTGCATCTGGTTGAATCAGGCTAAATTTATCAGTTTTTGGGTCATAACTAACGATGGTGGCAATACCGTTGTTACCTTCACCTTGTTCAAAAGCGATTGACCACCAAATCCTTTCTCCATAAATTACACTAGATGTCACCCTCGGAAAACCCAACTGATTTCCTTCAGCAGAAAATCCGGCTTTAACAGCTGCATTCTGCAAATCTTTGAGAGTGTACACAGTTTGTTGCTGCGGATTTTTACTATTAGGTGTAATTAATTCAAAAACAATTTTATCTTTGGTTGGGTCTAATCCTTCTTGTCTTGAAATATTACCGTTTTCGCCTACAGAATACTGCGGCTCTTTTACAACTCGATACTGATAAGTTTTACCTTGAAAATCAATATTTTTGAACTTTGGATTGACCAAATTCTGCGTAAATTCTGCATAATTTGTAGGTGGCTGTAAATCCTTGGGCAAAGTTCCTTTTTGCACCGTCCAAGTATTATTAGCCCGACAAAAAACAAAATCTTGCTTTAAAGTTTGAAACTTAATCGTGTTATCATCCGCTACGATATTGCGAATGTGCCAATCAAATCTGTCATAAAAACCTTCGTTTTTATTTTGTCCTGGCAAAGCAACAAACTCAGCTTTTGGGCAGTTTTCTGCTTTCGCCTTACTTGTGTTAGTTGCCAGAGAAGTATCATCAATGCCAGAGTTACAAGCACTAATAAGTAATAATGCACCCAAAAAAGCAATATTTTTTTGCATCACTAATCCTAAATGAAAATAGAATTTTTTTAAATCACTAAATTAACTACAGCTTATGTTTATTAAATTTCTGAAAAAAATTTGCCAAAATCCAGTTTGTTTAAAAAATAAAATTAAGAAACAACAAAACACAAAGATAAACACAAATTAAAAGTTTGTGTTTATCTCTAAAATAATCATTTCTTTTTGTCGTAAATCTAAAATCTAAAATCCAAAATTTGATGACAGATTTATGATGGATTTTGTTCCGTATGCAAATTTTGTAATGCTCCCTGTAAATACTTAGCCCATTGTGCTGCTAAAGGAATTTCGGTAAATGGTACACGTATAGATTTAGCGGGTTCAGCAATAATAAACTCTAACTCTATAGAACGACCTTTTGTTGGTGGTGTTTCTATATTTACCATTGTGCCATTTACCAAAAGGTTGATTTCTTTGACATCAAGCAAAGAAAAAGTTTCTAAATTAATTGGGCCTTTTGGTGTGGGTTTTCCCCAAGTTAGATTGTTTTCTTTTTGACCTAACACTGCATAAATATCATATTTAGCTCGTTCAAATTGTTCTGCCCAATTGCGATAAGCCTCGACTTTTTGATATTCTTTTGAACCTTGCCAAGCTAACCAAAAAAACGCTATCAACAAAGGCAACCATAAAAGACCACGTTCCATCGTTTAAACAATCCTGAGTCGTAAGTGAAAGTTTAACTAACTAAAGTGACAATTACACCAATCAGGGATGTAGATAAGTTATGTTAGTGAGCAAACTGGCAAAAGCGGTGACGAGTTAATATGAGAAGGCTAATATTATTGTGCCTGTTTATTATTGGGCTGGGCGCTGCTGTTTTTGGATTCTTAAATTTTCAGGGACTAGCAGCTAAAGGTGATTTTGAAACGATTGTGCTTGATTTCCGAGAAGATATTGCAAAAGATGAAATAGACCGAGATTTACAAGCGATCGCGCAACAATACAACGTTACACCTCAATTAGATAATAAATTCGCAGCAAAAGACAATGTGTATATTATCAGAGGCGATCGCCAACGGCTCAAACAACTGAAAAAATCTCAGTTTGCCAAAGTCACAGAATTTATCGAACCGAATTATATCTACAGAATTCCTCCAGAACCTCAAGCCACTGTTCTTGGAGAACTCACCAAACTCCAAAATGATGAAGCCAAACCTTCCTTAATTGGCCCCAACGACCAATATTACAGCAAGCAGTGGAACCTGCACAAAATCGGCATTGAAGGCGCATGGGCTGAAACAAAAGGTAGCGGCATCACAGTTGCTGTGATTGATACTGGTATTACTCAGGTACGTGACTTAAAAGAGACAAAATTTGTCAAAGGCTACGATTTTGTCAACGACAGAGAACAAGCCACAGATGACAACGGTCACGGTACACACGTTGCAGGTACAGTCGCCCAAGCCACTAACAATAATTATGGTGTAGCGGGAGTTGCTTACCAAGCTAATCTCATGCCACTGAAAGTTTTAAGTGAGTATGGTGGCGGCACAGTTGCCGATATTGCTGAAGCGATTAAATTTGCGGCTGACAAAGGCGCAGATGTAATTAATATGAGCTTGGGTGGTGGTGGTGAAAGCCAGTTAATGAAAGATGCAATTGATTACGCTTACAGAAAAGGTGTAGTCATAATAGCCGCCGCTGGCAATGAAAGTGCTAATGGCGCAAGCTATCCAGCCCGCTATCCTCATGTTATTGGCGTTTCCTCGTTTGGGCCAGATGGTGAAAAAGCTGACTATTCTAACTATGGCGCTGGTGTAGATATCTCAGCCCCTGGTGGTAGTGAAACTGGTAAGATTCTGCAAGAAACTATCAACGAAAATGGCGAAGGCGTATTTTTGGGACTCCAAGGTACAAGTATGGCTTCTCCCCACGTTGCTGGTGTAGCTGCTTTAATTAGAGCTAAAGGCGTAGAAAATCCCGATGATATATTGAAAGTCCTCAAACAGTCCGCCAGAGTCATTAAAGATGATGGTTTGAACTATTACGGTGCTGGACAACTCAATGCTGAAGCCGCAGTAAAATTAGCAGCCCAAGGACAAATCAGTTTCCCAGATTTCTTCCGGTGGTTGCGAGATAACGGTTATCTTAACCCCGGCTTTTGGATTGATGGCGGTGCAGTGGCACTGTTGCCTAAGATTTTAATGGTAGTCGGTTCTTATCTACTAGCTTGGTTTTTACGGGTTTACTTCCCCTTCACTTGGAGTTGGGCTTTATTTAGCGGCTTAACTTTTGGCAGTTCTGGGTTATTCTTCCTCAAAGGCATCTATATATTTGACTTACCCCAGTGGCCTTTCCGGCTTTTGGGCAGTTCTTTACCTGAATTGGGTAATGCGCTACAAGGTACAGATGCTTTTAATCCTTTATTTGCCAGTGTACTCATTCCTCTTGCTCTGATCGTATTACTGTTAGGGCATCCTACTTGGAAGTGGTTTGCCGTTGGTTCTACTTTAGGTGTAGCAGCTTGCTTGACAATCAGTGCAATTTACGACCCAACCGTTTGGGGCTTGGGTAGTGGTTACTTAGCAAGGACATTTCTCATTGCCAATGCCTTACTATGTTACGGACTAGCTCGTTTGGCAGTTAACAACGAAAGACAAGTGGCATAAAATATCAGGCAATAGTGAGTGGGGATTACTAAAAATTCTCTACTCACTACTCAGCACTCAGCACTCAGCACTCAGCACTCAGCACTTAGTTATGAGCATCACAGTTACAGGCACTATCGAACGTCGTGATATTGGTATGGGCGCTTGGGCTTTAGTCGCAGAGGACGGCAAAACCTACGAAATTCTCAAAGGCGCTGATAAAAGCTTACTCAAAGCCGGACAAAAAGCCAAAGTCACAGGACAGGTACGTGAAGATATTATGACAATGGCAATGATTGGCCCAGCTTTAGAAGTTAAATCTTTTGAATTAATTAATTCTAATTAGCAGTGGTATTTAAAACTGCTTGCAGACGGCTTCTAAATTCTCCTTTGGGATGTCCGCCTTTGACCTCTCCAATAATTTCAAATTCTCCCTCTGGAGAATTACAAATAATATAAGTAGGCCATCCCATGTCCGATTTATCAGGATATTGGGTGAGCAAAATTTTCCGATATTTACGATAAGTAGCTGTGTCTTGCATTTTCACATCGATAAATTGCAAACCTAGTTCTTCTGCTACTTTTTGGTCATAAAAAGACATTCTATGGCAAATACCGCACTCTTCAGAAGAGAATTTAATTACAGCTAAACTCATAAGATTATGCGCCTCCCTGGAAATAGGCAATATATATTACCATAGTTTTTAAAATTCAGCATCTCACCAAAGAATTATCAAGGTGCATAACGCATTTAATGAGAATTTAAGTAAAAAATTTATAATTTTAGGCAAAAATAATGCTTTTTAGGAAATAGTCAGAGATAGGAAATACTGTTGGCTAGGCAACGGAAATAAACTAAAACCTAAGCTAGGACTTTATTACAGATGCTGGAATGAACTCTAAAAAACTAGTTTTTAGGAATCTGTAATTTAGCTTTGACAAATCACTAGAAATCTGACTATAAACTATGATAGGATGTACGAACTTATGATTCTCATCCAGGGTAGCTTCTGCAAAGCAACTGAGCGATCGCAAAAAAATTTCCACAATCCATCTACTACTTGCTAACAGTAGAAGGCGAATAAGTGAATTGAATGTCATATACACTCAGAGTGTTTCATAAACTCTATCGGTGGCATGATAATTGCGAAAATTCAGACTTAAGATAAGTCAATAAATGCTGACACTGATAGTAAAAAAACACCATTTGCACTAGTATATTGTCTGAAACTTGCGCTAGAATATACGCCTAAGCAACTACCAACATTTCGCCAGCCAGCGAAAACAGTTTTCCTAAAAATCACTGAGTAGGTGTTAGCTAGTTAAGGGAGTTAAGTATCAGGGTGCATCTACCAATTAATTGTTCCAATATCTAGCAAAGTCTTCCGGAACAATTATCTCAAAGGTCTTTTGATGCTTCAAAATCAAAAAACAGTCGTATCTACCAAGCACGAGAGTTAGTTATCTTAGTACAACTACCAATAACCTGTTTCTAGGATTTAGAAGTATGCTCCGGATAAAAATTCCAAAAACTGATATGCTGTTAAACCAGCATAAAAAAATCTACCAGTTGAGGTCAGCACATAGGGGAGTTAGTTATTAGGGCGCGTCGATCAATCATTCATTTATTCGGGAATTTATGAAAATCTTCCGAATAAATTTTTAAAAATCATGGTTGCTATTTACCAAGCATAAAAAAATCTCCCAGTGGTGGCAGGTAACTAGGAGATTTATTTATCAGGGTGCATTTATGACCATTATTTTGTTCGAGGCTCATTTAGCATCTTCCGGATAAAATTTTGATAATCAGGATTACTGCTTTTCTGATTGTGCTATTTTTTCTGAAAAAATCCCCCAGCCAGTGTCAGCCAACTAGGGGAGTAAGTTATCAGGGTGCATCTACCAATTAATTGTTCTACAATCAAACCGCATCTCCCGGAACAATTTGCAGCAAGAAGCTTTCATCTACCAAAAAAAATCCCCCAGCCAGTGTCAGCCAACTAGGGGAGTAAGTTATCAGGGTGCATCTACCAATTAATTGTTCTACAATCAAACCGCATCTCCCGGAACAATTTGCAGCAAGAAGCTTTCATCTACTAAAAAAAAATCCCCCAGCCAGTGTCAGCCAACTAGGGGAGTAAATTATCAGGGTGCATCTACCAATTAATTGTTCTACAATCAAACCGCATCTCCCGGAACAATTTGCAGCAAGAAGCTTTCATCTACCAAAAAAAATCCCCCAGCCAGTGTCAGCCAACTAGGGGAGTAAATTATCAGGGTGCATCTACCAATTAATTGTTCTACAATCAAACCGCATCTCCCGGAACAATTTGCAGCAAGAAGCTTTCATCTACCAAAAAAAATCCCCCAGCCAGTGTCAGCCAACTAGGGGAGTAAGTTATCAGGGTGCATCTACCAATTAATTGTTCTACAATCAAACCGCATCTCCCGGAACAATTTGCAGCAAGAAGCTTTCATCTACTAAAAAAAAATCCCCCAGCCAGTGTCAGCCAGCTAGGGGAGTAAGTTATCAGGGTGCATCTACCAATTAATTGTTCTACAATCAAACCGCATCTCCCGGAACAATTTGCAGCAAGAAGCTTTCATCTACTAAAAAAAAATCCCCCAGCCAGTGTCAGCCAGCTAGGGGAGTAAGTTATCAGACACAATTATTTTTGTAGCCGTCCTCATGGTTATGTAGCCGCAGTATACGGCACAGCAAAAATTTAGGATTACCGAGTCTGTTGAGTGAAGACAACAGTCGAGAAAAACGATTAGTGATGGCGATGTCCGTCGGCTTGAGAATTAACCATTCGGCATCGCTTAAATCACTTGGGTAGGGTTTGCGGTGCGGATTCTCAATTTCGGGTAGACGGCTCATCGACAACAACATAAATACACTCGATTTAGCCTGTAACCTGAGTCCAGACAGATTCAGTTCTCTTTAGATTTTCTTTACGAATCAGCTCTTAGTCTGTCAGCAATTCTAGGAGTATCATTCAGGATTTCTTCTAATAAATCATCGGATAAGTTAGCGTAGAGTTCACTATTATTGGCATCCATACAACATTAAGTAGTTTATTAAAAATATAAGTGGCAATTTTTTGGAATACAAGGAAATTATGTTATTGTACATACACTTAAACTGATAAATTTAGAAATTTTTACATTAAAAGTATTTTTAAATACATTAATTTAGTTATTGAGCATTAGATTAATACAAAAGTGAGCATGTCTGCAAAATTAACCTATCAATCATACCAAAGCGGCGGAGAAAATTACTGCAAATATCTAGCGGTTGGAAGTAACACAAAGTTTTGAAAATATTTTTTAAACTATACTAATAACCTGAAAATGACAGCATTTGAACTTTTGGCTGCCAAGGAAGGTGTACGACCTTGCTCAAACTTGATTAAAATAAAGACGCGATCGCACTTTCTACAGGAGTATGCAGCAGTGCAGCCGGATTTACTAGGCTTAGAAATTAGCAAGGGAGAACTAAGACGCTTGACTGGGTTCGACCCAGAAGATGTTTTCCGGCCTTCGGTAATGAAAGACAGCGAGAAGCGATTTGGATTTTTGATTAATGAACTATTAGTGGCGTTAGCACTTACGCCAATTATTGTTGGTTTTATTTATGCGTTTATTATTTTGCCAATTATTGGTTCTTCGATTAAATTAGGCATCATTTTATTAATTTTAGTACCACTGGCTGTGATTGTTGGGCGATCGCTCTGGCGAAGTTTTACTTGTCCTAAAGCACTCACCATGCTTTTAGATGAAGTTGATCAATATCATGCTGTCATTAAAGCTATAGATATTCACGACCAATTAGCAACTTCAGATAACTCCCTCAATGATAGAGAACAAGTAATTTCTGCCTTACAACTAATTCGAGAAGATTTAGTCCGGGCTTTAAAAACAGAGCGAATTTTGCGGGATAATAAAAAACTGCTGGCAAATAATCAAGAATTATTTGTGAATAATTTAGCTAATCTGCAAGCATTGCAAGTCAGTACTCAAGCTGGCGAATATGCTCAACTACTCAATCAATCATTGCAGATTGCGCTTGATGTGCAAGCCGAAATCAGAAAATTACAAAAGCCTTAACTATCCCACACAACAGTTGCGCCGCTGACTCACATGAGCAATAAACCAAAAATAATTGTCTTGGATGATGACCCTACAGGTTCGCAAACAGTCCACAGTTGCTTGCTGCTAATGCGCTGGGATGTAGATACTTTACGCATCGGGTTGCGCGATGATTCACCGATTTTTTTTATACTGACTAACACCCGTGCATTACCTCCAGAGTCAGCCGCAGCTGTTACTAAAGAAGTCTGTCAAAATTTAAAACAAGCAATAGCTGCTGAAGGAATTAGCGATTTTTTGGTTGTCAGCCGTTCTGATTCTACCTTGCGTGGGCATTATCCAATTGAAACGGATGCGATCGCCACTGAACTCGGCCCCTTCGATGCTCATTTTCTCGTTCCAGCATTTTTTGAAGGCGGACGCATCACCCGTGACAGCATACATTACTTAATTATTGACGGTGTACCTACTCCAGTACATGAAACTGAGTTTGCCCGCGATTCTGTATTTGGTTATCATCACAGTTACTTACCCAAATACGTAGAAGAAAAAACTCAAGGTCGCATCAGTGCGGAGTCTGTCACCAGATTTTTACTCAGTGATATTCGCGCTGGTAGCTTAGAACGCTTACTCAAACTGACTGGTAATCAGTGTGCGGTGGTTGATGGTGAAACTCAAGCCGACCTCGACATTTTTGCTCAAGATTTATTAACAGCAGCAAGCCAAGGTAAACGCTTTTTATTTCGCAGCGCTGCCAGCATTTTAACTGCTTTAGCTGCATTACCTCCTCAACCCATTGCTGCCGAAAACATGGCAGAATATGTGCGGCAAGGCAAACCTGGCGCAATCATTGTTGGTTCCCATGTCAAAAAAACAACTCAGCAATTAGAAGTGCTGTTGCAAACAAAAGGGACAGAGGGAATTGAAGTTGAGGTACAGCGATTACTGAATCATGAGGAAAATTCATCTCATATACTGCTCACCGAAGTATTAGAAAATATCCAGACTGTACATAACGCTGGCAAAACACCAGTTATTTACACTAGTCGTCAAGAACTCACTTTTAATGATGTTAAGACGCGGCTTGATTTCGGGATTCAGGTTTCAAGTTTATTGATGGATATTGTACAAGGTTTACCTGCTGATATTGGCTTTTTAATTAGTAAAGGTGGAATTACCTCAAATGATGTCTTGAGTACAGGCTTGGCTTTAACAACAGCGCGGTTACTAGGCCAAATTCTGGCTGGTTGTTCGATGGTAATTACACCTGCTAACCATCCACAATTTCCAAACTTACCAGTAGTATTGTTTCCAGGTAATGTTGGTGATGCTAACGCCTTGGCAACAATTTACAAACGATTAACTAAAGAATTATGAAGTGTGAAGTCTGAAGTGTGAAAGCTTTTGTCATAGAGATTTCAGCCTGATAATATCATTTGTTATTGGATGTTGATAAAAAACATTGACTATTAACTAATGACAATCAGCAAAAAAAAGTGCAATATGTATGCCTAATAGCTGTCTATATCGCTAGTTAAGAATAATAAAACAGGGTTGATACAAAATGTTTGTTCTGAAATACTTCAGAAACATCAGTTCGATGAACAGCGGTTATTGGTGCATCCCACGGGAGGTAACAGCAGCATTTACAGCACTCAACACTCATAACTTTCTTGGGTGAGGATGTCGTTCCGTTGTGTAACTAATTTAAGATAAGTAATTACCCGGAGTTTCTGTCGTGTTTATGGCTGGTGCTGCATGACTTCTGATTTTGCTATCCCCAATCCAGAGTCAAATTCTGCACTTCCTGATGCAGAGTCAATCTCTCAGCTATCGGAAGTAGATGTAAATTCTATCGTTTCTCCTATTGAACCGAATTCCACCGTTTCGGAGACAGATCCCCATTCTGTCATTCCAGATACGGAACTATCATCTGTTCTCCTTTATTTAAAATCAAATTCTCCGCCTTTAGTGTTAAATCCAGAGTCTGTGCCTCAAGAATTAGATTCAACTTCTCCAGATCAAGATGTAGAGTTAAATTCTACTCCTAGAGAATTGGAGACAAGTTCGACTAAGGACATAGAAACCAATGCTGAAGTCCCAAATGAAGATTCGAGTTCTACTCTTTGGGATGTGGCTGCAACCGAAGTAGACAATCGACTTAAAAATAATATTCAAGTTCAGTTCAAAAATGAAGCTGGAAAACTGTTAGTCATTTTGCCAACAGAAGCTCAATTACCAGCCTCAGAAATAGCTTGGTCTGATATTTGGCAGCAGTTGAAGTTGCGATTAAATGCAGGCGATCGCTTAAGGATACCAAATACACCTGTACATTTGGTAGCCCATGACCGCTTGTTAGACGGCAGACAGCTGCAAGATTTAGCCGACAGCTTTAACGAAGTGCAACTCCCGCTAAAATCTGTCGCTACCAGTCGCCGACAAACTGCGATCGCCGCTGTGACATCGGGTTATTCTGTAGAACAACTACAGCCACAAACTTCCCTCAGTTCGGAAACTCAAGCAACCCCTACAACCCAAGCAGATGCTCTCTATCTCGAAATGACTGTCCGTTCAGGAGTCGAAATTCGTCATCCGGGAACAGTAATTTTGCTAGGAGATGTTAATCCAGGTGGTATCGTAGTTGCAGAAGGAGATATTTTAGTCTGGGGGCGTTTACGTGGAATTGCTCATGCTGGTGCTGGGGGAAACCGTGAGTGCCTGATTATGGCTTTGCAAATGGAACCAACTCAATTACGAATCGCCGATGCTGTAGCTAGAGCGCCAGAAAAGCTACCATCACAATTTTCTCCCGAAGTGGCACATATCACACCGCAAGGTATTCGCATCGCTAGGGCTACTGATTTTTCTAGAAATCAATTAGCTAGGATAAATCCAGTACCATAAATATTTATTATAATTCCTGAACCCTCATCGCTCGCAACTCTGAACATGACTCGCATTATTGTGATTACCTCCGGCAAAGGAGGGGTGGGTAAAACTACAGTGTCAGCAAACCTAGGTATGGCCCTTGCTAAAATGGGTCGTCAAATTGCCTTGGTTGACGCAGATTTTGGCTTAAGAAATTTGGACTTGCTGTTAGGACTAGAAAACCGTATTGTCTATACAGCCGTAGAAGTTCTCTCAAGAGAGTGTCGGTTAGAACAAGCTTTAGTCAAAGACAAACGCCAAACTAACCTTGTACTTCTACCAGCAGCCCAAAACCGTTCTAAAGATGCAGTCACCCCCGAACAAATGAAGTTATTGGTGAATGCACTGGCACAAAAATATCAGTATGTAATTATTGACAGTCCGGCGGGGATTGAAAACGGATTTAAAAATGCGATCGCCCCAGCCAAAGAAGCTCTAATTGTGACAACTCCTGAAATCTCCGCAGTTCGGGATGCTGATCGAGTAGTTGGGTTACTAGAAGCACAAGGTATTAAGCGTGTACACTTAATAATCAACCGGATTAGGCCAGCAATGGTGCAGGCAAATGACATGATGTCTGTTCAAGATGTTCAGGAATTGCTTGCAATCCCGTTGATTGGCGTGATCCCTGATGATGAGCGTGTAATTGTCTCGACCAATCGTGGCGAACCTTTGGTATTAGGGGATACTCCCTCTTTAGCTGCCATAGCTGTAGAAAATATTGCTCGGAGATTGGAAGGAGAAACCGTCGAATTCTTGGATCTCGACGCGCCCCCAGATAACATCTTCGCCCGTTTGCGTAAGTTGTTTTGGACAAAGATTGTTTAATGTTTCAGTCTCCTGATATCTATTAGCAATGATCATTGAAATTATCGAACGACTTTTTTCTCGACCTCCGGAAAACAGTCGCAATCAAGTTAAACGTCGCCTACAAGTAGTAATAGCTCACGACCGCGCTGACCTAGATGCTCAGACGTTAGAAAAAATGCGTCAAGAAATTCTAGATATCGTCTGTCGCTACGTGGAAATCGAAACTGATGGCTTGGAGTTCACTTTAGAAAGCAACCAAAGAACAACAGCTTTGATTGCTAATTTACCAATCCGACGGGTGAAAGATTCTATGTCTCTTTTGGAAAGTAGCGATAAATCACAGTAGTTGGCAAAAAAGTGCTGAGTGCTGAGTGCTGAGTATAAAAAACAAATTTCTCGCCCATAGCTTCTAACCTAAGCGCTTCTCTTTCAAACTTGGTGAAATGTTTTTATTGGAACTGCTATGTAAAAATTCTTTAGACAATACCTCTAAACCCATAATATATACAGGCTAGACTCCCAACTATATAAACAAACCAAGTAAGAAAGAAACCAATAGCTCGTCCTGGAGAAGGGCCGTAAGTTTTGATTAAACCCCATGCGTGGGCAATCCGAGCTACAGTTATGCTGCTTCCCAACAGCCATAATAACCATGTTTGTACCTGCATTAGCTCTAAGGCAAGTACAAACATTAATGCATGAGGTACATACTCAGCAAAATTTCCGTGAGCGCGAACCTTTCGTTGCAGCAACCCATCATCTTGACTTTGAGGGGTAAATAGCTTTTTCGTGCTTTTATCAACTAAAGCTGCCCAAGCACCAGGATTAATCAAGGGATCGGGTTGTTGTGCTACATCTTTCTCAGACGCACCATGCCAAACTCTGGTTTTTGTGAGTTCAAAAGCCACAATATAATATCAATTCTCTAAAATCGGGCAACACTATCTAATCCCCGAAACCTAGTCTATATTTGATTTTCTTAATTGCGAATTGGTATAAGGTAAAAATACAAGGCTGAACATCTGTCTCAAAACTCGTAGCTTTGCATTTCACATAAAAGAAAACATCTGTATTTTGGGCAAACTAAAACAGCCTAATTACTCACAGATGTAATGAAACAACTGCGATTTGCTAAAAAATTGTCTTTGAGCTTGTTGGTTTTCACTGCTTTACTCACAACTTGTAAACTAGCTCAAGCATCGGCTCCATTAACTTACGCTCCAACACCAGCAGCGAAAGAAGGTAAAATCATAGGAGGTGCAATCGATTGCGATCGCGATGGTCGAGAAAATGACTCACGCATTGATTACGATGGTGATGGAATCCCCGATGATTGCATAATTGGTAATTCTGCTTTGCCAGAACAAATTGATGAGATTGAATCAACGGAAACAGAAGAATTAAACGCTAAAACTCCAAAAGAAATTTTGAATGTACTCATGCAGTCTCTGACAAAAATGACTGAGGGTTGCGATGAAGCAACAAAAGTCAAAGCAGGTGTCAGCTATAGAATTTGTAGTATTAATAATCAACCAGTAACAGCTTCCGAAGCACTTTTAGAAGCAGGAGACGGTATAGGTTTCTGGTTTAAAAATAACAAGGTTGTGGCAATTCGCTATTTTCACTCAGGCGAAACTCTCTTCTTTGATGATGAAAAATTAATTGCTAAATTTCTTGATGATCAGGAAATACAAGTTAACTTCACTGATGAAGAACGTCAGGAGGCTGAGGTTACGGCAAAAGATGGCTACCAAACAATTTTTCAAGTTTTTGCAGTCAAAGGTCAGTGAGTTGTTAGAGGATGTCTGAAAACTTTTTGGTGTTGTATTTGAGACTGGTAGATCCCCTAGGAATTACGCAGTAAGACGAAAAATCAAGGGTTTGAGCAAGGATGAAAGGGTATAGGGGAGCCAGTGCGTTGCGGTGAATCAGTGCTGCGGGAGGGTTTCCCGACTCAGGCGACTGTGAACCCGAAGGGAGGTTCCCACGACAGTTCGCTCAAGCCGAGCCACTGCGTTGTGGAGGTATGACAGGTGTAGCAAGTGGCGTGGGAAACCACCCGCGCACGCAGCTGTCTCCCCGTTGTAGCGACTGCCATCGCGTCTCTACTGGTTTACAAAACATAACGAATTATCTGATCTGAACCATATTTCCCTATACCCCTACACCCTTGACCAAACCCTTGATTTTTCGTATCCGGAGTTAGTCCTACTCTTATTTTTTAACTCTTCTGACTCCTGAATTCTGACTTCAATTCAAAATTGGTATTACTTATTGGGCTGTTCAATTGGAATTTCAATAATAAATTCTGCTCCCTGGTTAGGAGATGAAATACACTTTAACGAACCACCGTGTCGTTCAGTAATAATTTGATAGCTAATCGATAAACCTAGCCCAGTACCTTTACCCACAGCTTTAGTAGTAAAAAAAGGATCAAATAATCTTTGCCTAACTTGTTCAGGAATACCAGGTCCATTATCAATAATACGAATAACTAATTGTTTGGCAGTTATTTGTTGAGTAAAAATCACAATTTGCGGCTTATTATTAGTAAGTTTCCCTTCTATTACTGAATCTTCCAAAGCATCGATCGCATTGGTTAAAATATTCATAAATACTTGATTTAGCTGTCCAGCATAACACTCAACTAAAGGTAAATTGCCATAATTTTTAATAACTTGAATTTGGGGATGATTAGCTCTCTTTCTCAAACGATGCTCTAAAATCATTAAAGTACTATCAATGCCTTGATGGATATCTACTGCTTTTAACTCAGCTTCATCTAGTCGTGAAAAAGTACGAAGCGAAGCCACAATTTGACTGATGCGTTCAGCACCAACTTCCATTGAAGAAAGCAGTTTTGCCAAGTCCTCAATTAAAAAATCGAGGTCAATAGCTTTAATTTTTTGTTGAATTTCCAATACAGGATTTGGGTAGTTCATCCGGTAAAGGTGCAGTAAATTGAGTAATTCTTTGGTATAGCTGTTGGCGTAAGTCAAATTCCCGTAGATAAAATTAACCGGATTATTGATTTCGTGGGCAACTCCAGCTACTAATTGACCTAGAGAGGACATTTTTTCGCTTTGAATTAGTTGGGACTGGGTATTTTGCAATTCTTTGAGAGTTTGCTCTAGTTCTATTGCTTGCTGTTGAAGTTGAGCTTCTGCTTGTTTGCGTTCGGTAATGTCTCGTGTGATGCCTTGAAAACCTACAACTTGTCCATTAGCATCAATCACAGGTGAGGTGTTGGAAGTAATCCATCTGTAAGTGCCATCCTTGTGTTTAACTCTTACCTCAAGTCCAGCTTGTTTTTTGCCTGTTTGGGTAATTTTTTGAAGGAAAGTCATACAAGCTGATACATCTTTTGGATGAATAAGCGGTACGAAAGATTGTCCTACAAATTCTGAGATGTCATATCCAAACATATCCGTAAAATTAGGAGAAAGATAACTAAATACGCCATTCAGTGTCATGGAATAAATTGCATCGTTGGCATTTTCTACCAAGCTACGGAACTTCAATTCACTAGCTGCTAAATCTAGCTGGGCTTGTTTATGCTCTGTAATATCTTCTCGAACAACCAGTAAGTATTTGGGCTGACCTTGAGAATCAAAAATAGGAGTTTTTTTAACGTGTAGAATCCGGATTTCACCGCTTTTTGTGCAAATTATCTGTTCAGGAATCTCTATAACTTTTTTGCTGGCGAGTACTTCTTTATCTCGCTGAGTAAAGAAATCTGCTTCTGCTCTGGGAAATAGGTCATAGTCGTTTTTCCCCAAAATTTCCTCTGCACTGACACCAGCTAACTCTTCAGCGGCTCGGTTACATAAAACAAATCGCAAATCAGTAGCATCTTTTACAAAGACTGCTACAGGCATTGTTTGGATCACAGAATACATAAACTTTTGAGCAGTTTGGAGTTGTTCTTCTACTTGTTGGCGATCGCACAGCGCGGCTTGCCGTTCGCTGATTTCTTGCTGCAATTTAGTAGTACATTCTAAAACTCTGTGGCGTAGTTCGGCATTCTCTAGTTCTAGTTGCTGAAGGCGTTGCCGTAAGCTGGTTAACTCTTGATTTAATTCTTCAATAGACATACGGATTTACTATTTTTTAGTTATGGATGTTGAGAAGTTATGTAAATCTCAATACAGTGAATTTATTGGTCTATTGGCAGAGTCAAGTAATTCTAAAATGCAATAACCAGGCAGAGATTTAGTTGTAGTGCTGTTGATCATATCTATTGCTTGAGAAAAAATTATCGTCAGAGAACTCAGCCAAATCTACTGTCATGGAAGTGCCTGAGATCATTTTTCCCAAATAAGCATCAAATATTAACTATTTCTTAAATTTGACTGAATGTTTGCTTTCTATAAAATTTCACGCAAGCTAAAGTAAATATTTTATTTTCATGATCAGTCTTTCACCAAACACAATATTATCGGTAGTGGTTGGTTTGTCTAACTATCTCCAAAAATTTCTGCACAGTTGAGGATGTGTCACTACTGCGCCAAATTATTGCGATTGCAACTTTTGGAATAGGTTCTTCAATTTGTTTATAAACTACTCCAGTTCGTTGTAAGTTTTGTAAGGATGCTGGCACGATCGCCACTCCCATTTCTGCTGCTACGATACTAACTATTGTTTGCATCTGAATGGCTTCTTGGACAACATTTGGGCTAAAACCTGATTGTTGGCAAAGGCTGATAATTAAATCGTAGAGTCCCGGCGCTAATTTTCTGGGAAATAAAATGAATGCTTCATTAGCAAGGGATGTCAAACTAATATGAGATTGATTCGCTAGTTGATGTGTCTCTGGTAACGCTACAATCAGCGATTCTTGAAAAATTGTCTCCCAGCTAAATTTACTGTCTTCAATAGGTGGACGGATAAAACCTACATCTAACCGTCCTTCCCGTAACCAATCTAGCTGTTGATCTGTAGTTAATTCATGTAACTCTAAACTTACTCCAGGAACAAGAATGCGGTAATTTCTGAGTATATACGGCAAAATATTATACGCTGCTGAACTGACAAAACCGACCACTAATTTTCCCGCTTCACCGCGACTGGTTTGTTGTCCTATTTGAATTGCCTGTTGTAATTGCTGGAGAATTTGCTGCACTTCTCTTAAAAATACTTGTCCTGCTTGGGTTAATTGCACATTGCGTTTTGTGCGGTGAAACAGTTCAAAGCCTAATTCTGCTTCTAATTGACGAATTTGTTGACTGAGGGGAGGTTGGGCAATATGCAATTTTTCGGCAGCTTTGCCAAAGTGCAGTTCTTCTGCCAACGTTACAAAGTAACGCAGATGGCGTAATTCCATTGTTACTAGCGACTAATATCTTTTAAATATTAATCACAATATAAAAATATATTGGACATAATTAAAAATCTTTTTTACTGTGAATATTAAGTAGTCATCAACAGAAGGTCATCGTTGAAGGCTGTTAAATCAAGACTCTAGAATTTCAATACTTATGAATAAGATTTCGATACCTAAACATAACTGGAATGCTTTCCTTTATGAAGATAAACACGCTTTTGTGTGGAAATATGGTGAAGACTTACTGCAATGGCTGAACCCCAAGCCGGGAGAGTTAATTTTAGATTTAGGTTGTGGAACTGGGCAACTCACAGCTAAAATTGCCGAGTCTGGCGCTGAGGTGATGGGAATTGATAGCGCCGCCACAATGATTGCAAAGGCAACAAAAAATTACCCGCATTTACGTTTTGAAGTTGCTGATGCCCGCAACTTGCAAATAGACAAAACATTCGATGCTGTATTTTCTAATGCTACCTTGCATTGGATAAAAGAAGCAGATGCAGCGATCGCATCCATACACCAAGCACTCAAACCAGGAGGACGTTTTGTTGCTGAGTTTGGTGGTAAAGGTAATATACAGGCGATCGTCCAAGCTTTATACTTTGCTTTCGAGAAAATAGGTATATCTAACCCCCAAACCTTGAATCCTTGGTATTTTCCCAGTATTAGTGAATACACTACCCTATTGGAAACACAAGGCTTTGAAGTTACTCATGCTATTTTGTTTGATCGTCCCACTCTTTTAACAGATGGTACAGCAGGCATAAAAAACTGGATTCAAATGTTTGGCAGCGCTTTCTTGGTACAACTATCTGCTGAAGAACAAATAAAAATTATGGATGCAGCTGAAGAGTACCTCAAGCCTACACTTTACCAAGAAGGTACTTGGATTGCAGACTATCGACGAATTCGCATCGTGGCTATCAAAGTTTAGATTGTGTGGAACTTTACTAAGTAAATGCAGACATTAAATTTAGATAAATTATGGATATACCAGATTTCATGAAGCGTGAAGTATACTACTTAGCTTTAAAAGCTAGGTAGAGAACTTATTTTTATTCTGAATTCTGCTGTATTTAGTAAAGTTCATGACTTCTAATCCATGAGCCAAATGGTATTAGCTTATGCTCAGACAAAAACTACTAGGTTGTCAAAAATCGCTGTTACTATTTTTATGCCTCAGCCTGAGTGGAATTTTTCTTTCTCCAGTCTTGCCCTCACTCGCAGAAACATCCTCAGTTCCGTTGCCATCAGATGCGCCTTTAGAACTAGATTTATTAACTAATCCCAACGGCGCTGTAATTACAGCCAGTACTATTAATCCAAAGGGATTAACTACTCCGAGTTTATGGTTAGCTCAAGCCAATTCCGAAAATAAGTTGTTGGATAATTGGATAGCTTATCCTGCGTCTGCAAAAGCACCTGGGCGAGTAGACGTGATTGTAAATCAGCAAGTTTGGAGCATATTAGACTATCTAGAACGCTACAGCTTTGTCAATCGCTTAGGTAGCGTTGCCAGAAAAGATATTTATAACTTGCGGGTTTTTAATTATCAGCAAGAACTTTTGGGAAGTTACACCTGTAACTTTCAGACAAGCCCAACATCATGCCGAATTCAGATAAATTCTCTCAATAGATTAGTATTGCAGCAATCGTCAGAGTGAAACAGGTTACAGAGTTATTAGTATTATTACTCGTTAACTTGTCTTCATTTTGGTGAACAGAGATTCATACTGTTTTGCTGTTGGTGTGGGCAATGCCAACAAAAATTCACTTTTATTGAACACTTGGCGATTTGTCTTTAATAGACTCAGGATTGGTTCTGGAATATCACCAGCTGCAATATCGGGAAAAATTGGTGAATTGCTTCGAGTCTTTAAAGTAATTTGCTTGGCTATTTCTGGTTGCCAACAAAAATCAATCCATTTAGATGAGATGTCGCTTTTACTTGCCTTTGTAGGACGTACCCACACATCTGTCCAGATAGCAGTTCCTGACTGTGGGATAACAACACTCAGTTGGGGATAACGTGCCAGCAGTGGTAAAACATCACTTGACCAACCAACTGCTAACCAAGTGTCACCAATAATTAGAGGTTCTAGGTAGGTATTAGAACTATAGAATTTTACCTGTTGATTTAAGGTTTGCAGTTCTTTTTCTAGGTTTGGTACAGTGTCGAGATTTTCGGTGTTGTATGATTTGCCGAGTTTCTTTAACACTAGACCAATCACTTCTCTGGGATTATCTAGTAAAGAAATGTGCGATCGCAACTTATCTCGCCATAAATCACTCCAATCCTGCGGTTCCCATCCCAAGTTTTGAAATTTCTCCCGATTATAAACAATCACTGTACTACCCCAACGATAAGGCGCAGCCCAGACTTTTCCTTGAGGATCTACATTGCCTTGATCATTGCGAGTTACCAGTTGTCGCCATCTTTCATCCAAACTCGACCAATATTTTAATTGTTTAATTTCTGCGTCTTCTAAAGGTTGAATTAATTTTTGTTCAATTGCGCTTTTGAGCCAGTAATCTCCTAAACTCACTAAGTCAACTACAGCAGGTGTTTGAGACTGTCCAAATGGAATCCAGCGAGTCCATGCTTGTTTCTCGGTAGTTTTTGCTTGTTCCTGCCAATTCTGCAATTGCTGATATAAATTCTGTATTTGGTCAACTGGGGCAAATTTTAACTGCGCCTTTTGCTGTAATCCTTGGCGAAATTTATCAACTACTTGGCTAGGAATAGAACCTTTCAATAACTCTATGCTGAGTTTGGGTTGGTTGTTATTACACCCAACCAGCAGTTGCGAAAGTGCCAATCCACCTGTACTTAGCAAAAAAGACCGTCGATCCATTGATTTTGGATATGTAAACCTAGATTCTAGACTACATCCTAACTACTTGTTGAGGCGGCAACAAGGAACAGTTAGGGAAAACACCGATTTCAGTCTCTTGAGAGGTTGTTTGAAAAGTAGTTGACTGTGATTTTAAGCACTTGTTATTCTTCCAACCCCCATACTGATTATTATTAAAGACTTAAATTTTAGCTATTTGACCCATTAAAAATATTCCAAAAATAGGAGCGATTGTAGCTGCAAAGCCAAGAAAAGCTGTATTTGTTGTCTGTATTTTGGATTGAGTACTAGCTGTTGATTTCAACATTGTTGTGTGCTTGATTACTCTTCAATTTGGAGAACGGTTTTTTCAGAATTACTTGCGATCGCTCTTGAGAATTTCTGCTAGGTCAATACTTAAGAAAGCCTTAAGTATTTTAATATATCTATCTCAAGTGTAAGTAAATAAACATAAGGATTTGTGAAATATGGAGATACAGGTAAATTTTCTAAGGAGGTATTACACAATGCAGGATGTGCGCCTTTACTCCACAATTTCAAAGTCATTGATGCCGGAAAAACGCCCAAAAAAGCTGGCAACTTTATTAGAATGGTGCAAAATTGTTCATGGTTGCATCGAATCTGGGCAAATAGATGATGCCAAGATTTTCTTAGAGCAAGCCATTCATGAAGCTGAAATGCCAGGTAAGGAATAAACCACTTCTGGAAATGCTAAAAATACTCAATATTCTTACGGAATACGGAAAACGAAGGAGTCAGAATATTTTTCTGACTCCTTTTAACTAGAAGAATAGATAAGAAACTATTCACTTTGACTGAGAAAATAGTTATGTGATTGCCTGTGGTATTGACACCTTTACAGCAACTTTTTTGCTAAAAGTCAATTTATCTTCAACTTTGTCAATGAGGATGGTATCGCCAGCAATGAAGGTATTTTCTAATATCTTAGTAGCGATGGGGTTTTCTACTTCTCTGCGAATAGCTCGTTTTAAGGGACGTGCGCCATACACTGGGTCATAGCCCATTTCTACTAAGTAATCACAAGCTTCAGGAGTGATTTCAAAGGAAATTTTTTGTTCTTTCAACAAGTTCTCAACACGCTTGAGTTGGATGCGGATGATGTGACGCATTTCGGAGCGGCTGAGGGTATGGAACAGAATGATATCATCTACACGGTTGAGAAATTCAGGGCGGAAGTGCGATCGCAGTGCATCTGTCACTCGATCCCGCATCATGTCATATTTAGAATCATCGCCAGATACATCTAAGATGTGTTCGCTACCAATGTTACTGGTCATGACAATGACGGTGTTGCGAAAATCTACTGTTCTGCCTTGAGAATCTGTAATTCTGCCATCATCAAGTACTTGCAACAAAATATTAAACACATCTGGATGGGCCTTTTCCACTTCATCCAGCAACACAACTGAGTAAGGATGGCGGCGAACAGCCTCGGAAAGTTGACCACCTTCTTCGTAGCCAACATACCCAGGAGGCGCACCGACTAACCGCGCAACTGAGTGTTTTTCCATATACTCAGACATATCTAGGCGTACCAAAGCATCCTCAGAATCAAAGAGAAACTGGGCTAAAGCACGGGCTAGTTCAGTTTTGCCTACGCCAGTCGGCCCCATGAACAAAAATGAACCGATGGGACGGCTGGGGTCTTTCATTCCCGCGCGGGCCAGACGAATTGCAGCTGCGACGGCTGCGACGGCTTCATGCTGTCCAACGACGCGTTCGTGTAAATGGCTTTCGAGTTGCAGTAATTTTTGCCGTTCTGATTCCAACAGACGGTTGACGGGGATACCTGTCCATTTGGCGACGATTTCAGCGATGTCGGCTTCGGTGACTTGTTCACGCAACAAAGTCGAACCTTGGCTTTGCAGTTCTAAAAGTTTGGTTTCTTTGGCTTCGCGATCGCGCTGCACACCTTCCAATTTGCCATACTTCAATTGGGCAGCTTTATTCAAATCGTAAGCCCGTTCTGCTTGATCAATTTGCAACCGTAAAGATTCTTCTTCTTTCTTTAAAGCACTGATAGCTTCTAACAGTTGCTTTTCACCTTGCCATTGTTCGTTAAATTCTTGCTGTTTTAACTTTAAGGTGTCGATTTCCTGTTCAATGCGTTGCAAACGTTCTCGCGTTTGAGTAGGAACCTTTTCTTCTCCCGCTAGTGATAGCTTTTCCATTTCTAGCTGCATCAAGCGGCGGTCGATGGTTTCTAATTCTGAAGGTTTGGAGGTAATCTCCATTTTTAACTGGGCTGCGGCTTCATCTACTAAGTCAATGGCTTTGTCGGGTAAGAAGCGGTCAGAAATGTACCGCGCTGACAAAGTAGCCGCCGCCACGAGGGCTGAGTCGGAAATTTTGACGTTGTGGTGGACTTCGTAGCGTTCTTTCAAACCCCGCAAAATCGAGATAGTATTTTCTACGCTAGGCTGGTCAACAAATACTTGTTGAAAACGGCGTTCTAAGGCTGCGTCTTTTTCAATATATTTGCGATATTCATCTAAGGTTGTTGCGCCAATACACCGCAGTTCGCCTCTAGCCAGCATGGGTTTAAGTAAATTCCCTGCATCCATTGCCCCTTGTTGGTTAGAACCAGTACCGACAACGGTGTGCAGTTCATCGATGAATAGGACAATTTGTCCATTGGACTCGATAACTTCTTTGAGGACGGCTTTGAGGCGGTCTTCAAATTCACCCCGATATTTTGCCCCAGCAATTAAACTACCAATATCTAAAGAGATTAATTGCCGATTTTTGAGAGATTCGGGGACATCACCGTTGATTATACGCTGTGCCAAAGCTTCGGCGATCGCAGTTTTCCCTACCCCTGGTTCACCAATCAAAACAGGATTATTTTTACTGCGGCGGGATAACACCTGAATCACGCGGCGAATTTCATCATCCCGGCCAATAACTGGGTCGAGTTTTCCGGCTTTGGCTTGTTCTGTTAAGTCTCTACCAAATTTTTGCAGTGCTTCGTAGCGAGACTCTGGATTTTGGTCGGTGACTTTTTGGCTACCACGCACAGCTTTAATCGCCGCCTCTAGTGCAGAACTATCGACATTAAAGCCTTTGAGAATGCGTCTACCAATACGTTCATCTTCTGCAAAGCCTAAGAGGATATGTTCGACAGAGATGTAAGTATCTTTCATTTTGACTCTGGCTTCCTCAGCGCGGTCAAGTAGTGTATCTAAACTACGGCCGAGGTAAAGCTGGTCATTATTAGCAACTTTAGGTTGACGTTGAGTATATGCTTCTAATTGCTGTTGCAAGCGAATCGGGTCAATTTCCGCCCGCGCTAAAATACGGATTGCTAAACTGGTAGGTTCTTCTAAAAGAGCAATAATTAAATGTTCAACGTCTAATTGTTGTTGTTTATAAGCACGAACTATATCCTGAGATTTGACAATTGCTTCCCAGGCTTTATCTGTAAATTTATTGGGATCTGTAGGCTGCATCTTTACGATTTTGAATTGCGGATTTTATTTAAGAAATTGGGGGTTGGGGAAAGGTGGAGGACTTAGAAGCACCAGATGCGATCGCGGCATCTCCTTTTAGTAGCGTAGGATGAAAGAGAGCTAGAGGCTAGGGGCGAGGAATAATCAATCATAAAAAATTTAGACCCTGAAAGACTTGCCGCAGACCATAAGAAATATTCACGCTTTATACTTCATACTTCACACTTCATACTTTTACAGTATTCTCTCCCCAAATAATTATCCAAGCACTATTGAGTTTATATCCGCTTGTATCTGCGGTTACAAGTTGGGCAGAATTTGTCAACTATCTAGAACTTACCTATGAAAAAGAAAAACTAAGGTTGAGGGAAGGCTGTATGGGTATGTGGATGTAAGTGTTCAAAATCCTTACACCCTATACCCAGACTCAATAAACCGCCTCAGCAAACAATGTTTGCACGTAAGTCTTGTGAGAAAAAATCCTGACACTCTGATGGTAATCAAAATTATTGCGATACAAGTTGGTCTTGTGTTGTTTGCTTCGCTGCTGATCCTTGAGTAGCCAATTGAATCAGTTCAATTTTGTATCCATCTGGATCTTCCACAAAAGCGATGACTGTAGAACCATGTTTCATTGGCCCTGGTTCCCGCACAACCTTACCACCACGATTTTTAATGGATTCACAGGTAGCGTAAATGTCATCCACTCCCAAAGCAATGTGACCGTAAGCGTTACCCAATTCGTACTTTTCCACTCCCCAGTTATAAGTTAATTCGATAACTGCATGATCACTTTCATCACCGTAGCCAACAAAAGCCAAGGTAAATTCACCACCTGGATAATCTTTTTTACGTAGCAACTTCATTCCCAGGAGATCACAGTAAAATTTCAATGATTCTTCTAGGTTCCCTACCCGCAGCATTGTATGTAGTAAGCGCATAATGACTTTTTACTTTGGTTCTGTAAGATTATGGATTTCTGCCAACATTTTACAAGGGACTGATGAAGAGAATGAGCTACCAACACAAGAGATAAATTTGCCTAAACTTGTTGTAGAGTGTTTCAAAGCTGAATTTTGCTATATCTTCGAGATGTTTTGCCCTGAAGATATTTCTTTCTAGCACTTAACGCACCACCTTTTCTGGCGGTGCGTTAGGTTCAAGCAAACAAAATAAAGAGTTCTAAGTTTTACCTAGACTCCTTGACCAGACCAAAATCAAAGTTTAAGCAGCTCTATTTTCACGGTCTATTTGTTCCCGAATGGTATCAATGGCAGCATTAATACCAGATAGCTTTGATTCTAAATCATCTCGCATCCAAGTCAGAAACTTTAGTTTACGTTCTAAGTGAGCTTTGTGCGAAATAGGTTCGCTACCATAACAGAAGTGACCCCAAAAAGGAAACATACTTTGCCTCTGTATTTAGCTAGATAAAAGTGCAAGATATTGCACTACTTACTTACATTTTGGCTAAAAACAATCAGAATGGTAGAGTAAAAACCGACCAAAATATGACGTGTTTGATAAACTATCTAATAATCTTTTTTACTTAGGGTAATTTTGTAATTTTCTGCATCTATCACTCTGGATAAATTATCAAACTAATATAATTAAGCAGAGTTTAGCGCTGATTGTGATTGCCATCGATTCTTAGGTAGGATAAACATTATAGCAGATTTAAAACCTTTAATTATGCTTTCTCCAGAGGCGAGTAATCGCTCCCAACGGTCTCTTCTAATTTGTTGATGCTGAATAGCATTACGTGCTTTGTTGACGTTACGTAAGCTTTCCATTAAGTTGATTAAAGCATCAAACATAGTTCCAACAATTGTTTTTTTACTGACTTTTGTTGGTAAAACTATATTTGGAGCGGTTTGAATTAAGTTAATTAGATGCGATCGCATTTTTCCATCTGACATGAAATCTGATGGATAATGAACAACAACAGATGAAGCTGTAGGATTAATTCGGACTTTTGCACTCTTAATTTTAGATTCTATCGCCACCTTGAGTTTATTAGCATACTCAGCATCTTTTGATAGCCGAGGAATCCGAAAACGAATTCGCCCAGAAATGGCATGGGCAACGCTATATGATATTTGTTGAGATAGCGTTTTCTGATTAGCCAAGTTTTTGCTGGTCTTTGTATTTTTACCATGCACATTGCCCAGCTTATTTTGGCGTTTGCAAAATAATTTTCGATAATTCATATCCGATGTGTAGCTTAATAAAACTTATATTTATTTATAAATTTTGCCAATGATAGCTACTATTTAAATATTTCTCTTTTGACGCTACCATTTCCAATACAGAATATAATAAGTGTTACCTTATCTCTAAAACTCTATCTACAGAGTAGTATAAGTAACTATCAAAAGTAGGAATAACTTAAATATATAGGAATCTGATTTGATTTCTGAGACTGTTTACGTAGGAAGGGAACGGGGAACAGGTAAGAAGGAATAAAAGTATACCTAGCTTCGCAGAAATCAAATATGAGTCCTATATAAAGACTTACGGCTCAGGTTACTTAACTAAACCGAAATAATTTAAGTTAAAGGTTGAAATTGATGCCAGAAACTTTTCCGTTCGCCAATTCTGCTCAAATGCATGAATGGCATCAAGGTATTGTGATGGCTAACCGCAATAACATTTTCTGTCATTGTCGTAGTTGTCAGTATGAATGGGTAGATTCTTTATATAATGCTGTGTGTGGGAAATGCGGTAGCGAGGATGTTGAATATATCTCTTGCTGGCAATTTCCAGATGACTAAAAAACTCGTAAAAAATTGTTTATTTAGTGCTGAGTTTGTTTACTTAAGAGTTAAAGTTTCATCTGAGTAAATATCTACTTTTTACAAATTCATAATTACGAAATTCCGACAACATTTATATTTCTGGGTTTGGCTCTGTTGTCGGATTTGGAAGAATAGATATAAATTATTTACATTTTCATTAGCCTAGCGAGCCAGCACAGCTATCTTTGCGTGTTTATTAACGTAGTTGACAAATAATTGCTTCAGTCTAGGACTAACACTAAAACCATTAAAGTCTTCTAAGAATCCAAAGCCTAAACTCTTGGCTTTCGCTAAGGTTTGTTCTGCGTTTAATCCTTCTTGGATAGCTATACTCAACAATGCAATTCCCGTTGAGCGCATTCCGGCTGCACAGTGTATGAGAACTGGTTTTGGTAGCTGTTCCAATGTTTTCAAGGTTTTGTTTTGGTAATCAATTCTTCATTTAGCGCTTCTAGCTTCACGGGTAGGTTGACGTAATACAACCCCAATTTTTCAGCAAGTTTTTGCTCATCCTGAAAAAATCCTAGTTCATCAGGCGAGCGCAAATTTAACACTGACTTATAACCTTCTTGGATAGCTTGCTCTAGCTGTTTGAATGAGACTTGTCCTGTTGTTGTTAAGCTTTCATTGATTAGTATGGCGTTGTTCACATGTACTCCTTCTGGCTTTCCTGGTAAATATGCTGTTAAGCAAGCTGTGAGCAGCTATTCAAAAATAAACAGCAAAATTTGACAAATATTGCCGACAATCAACTAATTATGGGTAAATTTGTCTTTTTAAATTAATTATTTTCTTGCTTTATTCATAATATACGGTTAATCGATAGATTTACCGCCTTTTAGAACAAATAATGCATATTACCGATAGGTTTAGTAGTTTTTATCTATCAAAACGAATTACTACGTTCACCACTATGGAATTCAGGCGATCGCACCTTGTTTCGGATATTTCGTTTATGAAATACAATATTGTAATATATGACTTGCCTACTTAAAACATTCACCATGAATTCCATCATCTCTGAGCAAAACAAGCCATTAGAGCCAGTGTTGCTTCCAGAAGAAGAAATTCAATCTATCAAGCAACTAGAAACTATACTTAAACTTGCAGATTCTCAACTACATTTAGTAGCTGCAAATGGTGAAACAATTTCTATCCCTGAGTCACTGGATAAATTGTTGCGTCAAGTTGTTCAGGCAATGGCATCGGGTAAATTAGTATCCGTAGTAATTCAGGATCAAGAATTCACAACACAACAAGCAGCAGACTTTCTCAACGTATCACGTCCCTATCTCATTAAATTATTAGAGCAAGGTGAAATCCCTTACATCATGGTAGGCACACATCGACGTGTCCGTTTTGAAGATTTGAAGCAGTATAAACAACAGCGAGATAGCAAGCGGAGAAAACTTTTGCAAGAGCTAATAGAGATAACTGAAGAAGCTGGTTTATACGAAGATGACGAGTAACTGCTTGGGAAAATAGCTATGCTCAAAGTTATCTTAGATGCTTGTGTTCTATTTCCAATGTACTTACGAGACACTTTGCTATCCACTGCTGAGGCTGGACTGTATGTACCTTATTGGTCGCAAAAAATCTTAGATGAAGCAATGAGCAATCTAGTTCTTCGAGGTAAAATTTCTGCTGAAGGAGCTAAAAATTTAGAGGAAGTAATCAAATCTGCTTTTCCTGAAGCAATGGTTGATGAAGTGCCTTGGGAATTACAGGAAGTGATGACCAATGATCCCAAAGACCGTCATGTGCTTGCTGCTGCGGTCATAGTTAAGGCTGACATTATTGTTACTAACAATCTGAATGATTTTAATAGCCAAGCTTTAATGCCTTGGCATATCACAGCACAGTCACCCGATAATTTTCTTAGTGACCTGTTCGACCAATACCCAGCAGAAATGATTTAAGTAATCCAGGGTCAGTCCCAAAATTATAAAAGAAGTCCTAAAACTTTTGTTCAACTACTTGAACTGCTGAGTAAACAGTTACCAAGATTCACGAGAAAAATCTTATTTTATGAATCTACGCAAAATTAGTGCAAACACAAAATCCTGAAATTTTATAGCTCAACGTTGACCGCTAATGTTACATCTAAGATCGTTGAGCGGTGAAAAAATCAACGTGAAAGCACAGGTATTTAGAGGCGTAAATCAACTATCTTACGAAGAAATTCCAGTACCAAAACTAGAAGCTGATGAAGTGCTGGTGCAGGTGCAAGTTGTAGGTTTGTGTCAGTCAGATATTAAAAAAATTCGTTATCCTCTGTATGAACCACCGCGCATATTTGGACATGAAACTGCTGGGACAATAGCCGCAGTCGGTTCTGAAGTTAGAGGTTGGCAGGTAGGACAACGGGTAGCAGTGATGCACCACATTCCGTGTATGCGTTGCGCCTACTGTTTAAATGAAAATTTCTCAATGTGCGATGTTTACAAAAATATCTCCACTACAGCCGGGTTTAATGCTAGTGGTGGGGGTTTTGCCGAGTATGTCAAAGTCCCAGGACATATTGTGCAGAATGGAGGGTTAATTCCCATACCCGACGATATTTCTTTTGAAGAAGCCAGTTTTGTTGAACCAACTAATTGCTGTCTCAAGGCAGTGAAAAAAGCTCAAATTGCCCCTGGACAGACTGTATTGATTACAGGAGCAGGGCCAATTGGGTTAATGTTTGTGATGTTGGTGAAGTATTTTGGTGCAAAAGCGATCGCCACTGATTTACTGCCCTCTAGAATAGAAAAAGCCTTGAATGTTGGTGCAGAAGCAGCTTTTGATGCTCGTGATCCCGATTTACCCACGAAAATTCAGGCACTCACAAATGGATTAGGTGTGGATGTAACATTACTGGCTGTACCCAGCGAAAAAGCGTTCTTTCAAGCACTCGATTGCACCCGCAAAGGAGGGAAAATACTGTTTTTCGCTGAGTTTCCCGATGAATTAGAAATTCCTATCAATCCGAATATTCTTTACCGCCGAGAAATTGATTTGATGGGTAGTTACAGTTCTTCTTACCGTCTTCAGGCGCTTTCGGCTGATATTGTATTCAATCGGCGTATTGATGTGTCTGCTTTAATTAGCGATCGCTACCCTCTCAAAGACTTATCAGCAGCCGTAGAACAAGCGATCGCGCCTTCTGCGGATACATACAAAATTTTAATCTATCCTTGATCCGGGCAAAGAAGCTAACACGTAGAAAATACTTATAGCTAATTTTGCCATAGACTCCCACAATGGGAGTCCAACCGAGGCGGGATATTAATTATGAAAACGCAGATTGCCTAATCCTTGTTCCTTAGTTCCTATACATCTACCCAAATCCATGCCCATAACAGTAGTTATAGTTGTCATCCTAGCTTTTTACGTTGCCTGTAATCTTGGTGCTAACGATGTTGCCAACGCAATGGGAACTTCTGTTGGTTCCAAAGCTGTGACTCTTAAACAAGCAATCATTATTGCTGGAGTTTTAGAGTTTACTGGCGCTGTCTTGTTTGGGCATGAAGTATCAGAAACTTTAGCGACGAAAGTTGCCAATCCTAGCTTGTTTGCAGCCACACCCCAATTGTTGATTACGGGAATGATTACTGTATTAATATCTTGCGGTGTATGGTTGCAAATTGCTACTGCTAAAGGTTTACCTGTATCATCTTCTCATGCCGTCGTTGGTGCGATCGCTGGATTTAGTGCCGTAGCAATGGGTATAGGTGCAATCGATTGGTCATCAATCGGTATGATTACCATTGGCTGGGTTGTGACACCCATAATTAGCGGTAGTATTGCCGCCTTGTTTTACAGTCAAATTAAGCGCTGGATTTTAGATCAATCAAATCAAATTACCCAGCTAAGAGAATGGATTCCTTGGTTGAGTGCAGTTTTATTGGGTGTGTTTGGTGTGATTGTGCTACCTTCTCTAACGCAACCTTTGACCAATTTCTTAATTCAGCAAGTTGGCATTGATATACCTGCATACGACATCCCGTTATTCACAGGTGCATTAGCAGCAGTCGGACTAACTTTATTTAGTTGGCGACAATTAGAAAAACAATCACCACTCCCTACTCCCTACTCCCCACTCCCCACTCCCACAGAAAGATTATTCGGTCGCTTCCAACTACTCAGCGCTTGCTTTGTGGCTTTTGCACATGGTTCTAATGATGTAGGAAATGCGATCGCGCCTTTAGCGGCGATTGTTTATATTAATACTACTGGTAACGTACCCATCAATGGACTGACTATCCCAGTGTGGATTTTGGTTGTGGGTGGTGCAGGTATTGTTACAGGTTTAGCTATTTGGGGTAAAAACGTCATTGCGACCATTGGCGAAAACATCATTGCTTTGCAACCTAGTAGTGGATTTTGTGCAGAACTTGCAACCGCCACTACCATTCTTCTAGCTTCTCGGTTAGGTTTACCTGTTTCTACTTCTCACGCACTTGTAGGAGGTGTAGTAGGTATTGGGATGGTGCAAAGTCTGAATTCGATTAAATTCCAAACGCTGCAAGGGATTGCTGCTGCATGGTTAATTACAGTTCCTTTGAGTGCAGTTCTCAGCGCAACTATCTTTAGTATTGCTCGGATGATTTGGCACTAGATGCAAATAGAAAGTTGGGAGTAGGGAATAGAGCTATGTTTTTGGGTTTGCTAGTGAAATTGTCTGATAACTAACTTGAAAAAGGCAGGGATCAAAAATTGCCAAATAAATATTTAAATTATCCTGACTTCCTATTGCTCACTACTTTGAAATACTGGAATTAGCTAAAATATTTTCTAGGAGCAAATAATATTGGAAAATTTCCAAGCCAACCTAATGTCCAGAAAAAATTTAAACTGTCACAAAAGTTACATTTTGGACTAATTTACATCTAACTTTTACAAACTTGCCATTCTTGGTGATCAAAAAGGATTTATTTGCAAGTATTTAAAACTTACTGTTGCTATCAAAATAACAAGTATTTATATTGAGTGACAGATTTTCATCTAAAAATCTCACTTTTAAAGGATTGAATTCTCTGGCTGATCCATGTCACAAAATATGTGAAGCTGTCAAGCAAAACACTATATACTTTGCCAAGCTGTGTTCAGCGTGACAAAATTACCTTTATACGTGCAAATCTTGTTAAATTTTTTGGTCTATCTGAAGAAAATACTGAAAATTAGTATGAGCGCCAAGCAAATTTACGGGAAGCAGCTTTATCTTCAAGGTGTTAGAGGTTAGAAGCTAATGGGGCGATTTGAAAAACGGCCAGACAACCCGCGAGTTAGAGGCGAACTATCGAGATCGGCAGAAACAGCACTCTGGGCTGTGGTGGAAGATTTAGAAAATCTCCAACAAAACGTGCTGAGATCATTGCAAGAAGAAATAAAACGGCTGCAAGCGGAAAAAGAGCGGCTGTATGACGACATTCAAAAGCTGTTAGAGGAAAAAGAACACTTACAACAAGTGCGACAAATCACCGAGCAGCAAGTGTTAATTCGGCAGTTGGCAGAAGTTTTAGCCAAACATATTTCTTCGCAACTGCAATCATCGCTCAAGAATTTAGCTACTGAACTCAAGATGAGTCAGGCTGATGAACAAGCGGTACTAAAATCAGCCGAAAGTAATGAGCAGATTAAACAAATGTTGGGGAGTTTGGATGACACTCTGACCATTACTTTTAACTCCCTGCAACAGGAACTGAAAAATTACCAAGGTAATCTTTCTGGGCAATTATCTCGGATGCAAAGCCAGCAGCAGCAAGGCGAAGCAATCGTTGAGGAATTAGTTAATCACCTGCGTGGGGAATTAACCAAAGCCATAAAAGAAACTACCCAAGTAACAAAACCATCACCGCCAACGGTTTTACAACCAGATGAGCCACAGTCTGGTAGTACTTTAAAAGTATCGCCACCAACAGTTTTACAATCAAGTGAGCGATCGCCTAGCAGTACTTTAAAAGTATCTTCACCCACGGTTTTACAACCAGATGAGCCATCATCGGCTAATTCTTCAGTTACTTATCCACTGTTGTCAGAAGTCACCAATAACTCGGATGAAAACAAGAATAAATCTTCTGCATCAGTAACATCATCAGCAGTTATTATTCCCCCGATTAAAGAAAGTCCAAACCAGCCGATTTCCATCGCTCCCAAAGACTTTCCTCCTAAAGAAAAACCTCCTGAACCAATTGTTTTACCCAACAAAGAGGTTGCAGAAAGTGAAACACCATCTTCACCTAACAATCAGGCGAGTGAACAAAAGTCTGTACTGCGCCTGGATGTGCCAGAAACTCAAATAAAATCTTCATCGCGCAAGGCTAGTGAGCCAATTTCCGTTCTCAACCCAGACTTGGTTGAAGATGAAACAATATCTCCACCACCTGCACCGGAACCTAAATCTAGAAGCTTAGGCAAATCTCAAAGTTTGTCGCCGGTTCAAATTGGGTTCTTGCTGATTGTGTTGTCTACAGTGGTTTCATCGCTGTATAACGTAGCCGTAAAAATGATGTTCCACCAAGATTCTGCGGTGGTTGGTAGTTTAGCTGTAGAGCGGTTGTTATCACCAACTTTAGGAAATATCTTCTTAATTTTGTTGCTGCGGTTGGCAGTGGTAGTCCCGCTAACGTTACTGTTAGCGCCAATGATGCATCCACAGGTTTGGCAAGATCTCAAAAACTTGATGGAATCAGTACGTGGTAAGCCCTCAGCAGTGAAAGTAAGAGCGCAGAGAGTTTTGCAACTATCAATTGCTAGTGGTTGCTTTTTGTTTTTATCTCAGGTGCTAGTCTACTTGGCTATCGGTCAAGTCACAACAGGTATGGCGATCGCACTTTTCTTTATCTATCCCAGTGTTAGCGGTTTGTTGTCTTGGTTATTATTCCGCGATAAACCTACTGGAATTCGCGCTGCTGCCATTGGTTCTATTTTCTTGGGTGAATTATTAGTTTTAGGAGGCGCTGCAACTGCGGGGATCAGCGATTTTTCTGTTGGTAGCAGTGCCGCCATTTTTGGTGGTATGGCTTTTGCCTGTTATGTAATTTTGACCCGGATTTGTGCAGCTAAACTGCATCCTGTGTCTTTTACTTTGATTAGTTTTACCACCATGTTTGTTTTGAGCTTTATTGGTTTGATGTTACCCCTTCCAAGCAATTTGAGCTTAGCAATTGATGGTTCTAAGTTACTGGAGATTATTTTAAGTGCTTTGATTTTGGGTGTGCTGACACTTTTGAGCTACGTTCTCAACAATGTTGGTATTCGCAAACTTGGAGCCTTGCGATCGGCAATTATCGGTGCAGGCGTGCCAATCTTAACTGTTGTTTTTGCAGGTTTGATGATTCAAGAAACTTTAGAAATTATTCAGATTTTAGGCGTTTTATTTGTCACTTTTGGTGCTGCTGCTTTTAGCTTTGAGAAAATGCGTCATCAGATTAAATCATCTAGTTCTGAAGCTTAAATGACAAAAAGCAGTCATGTAACAGAGAGGAAAGTTAAAAGTCGAATGCTAAATAAACGATTCATTATCTCAACTTTGATTTTTAACTTTTCAATTTTTTATTTTGTTTTAATAATCATCAACTTGCTGCAACAGACTCAGAATATTACAGCCGATTTAGCAAATAATCCAAATAAATATTCTTGAATCTGGTAATTGTATTACTACACCAGATACCTGTATATTTTATAAATAACAAAGTCGAAAATCGTTTTCACAGACTTTCTGACTGTTAAACACCCAAATATTTAGTACAAAATAAATATAAAAAACTATATTTCTGTAAGTAATCTTCAATTCAACTGTTGTGAATCTTGAGACATATTCTGTTCCCTAAATACCCTAAAAGCAAAGTTTTACGGGATCAAGTATCAGCAAATGCTCAAGGAAGTAAAAGCGGCTTTTTCATATTGCTGGAAATATCAGGAATCCTTAATAATTACTAAGATCTAAACTAGAATCTATAGACCCTTAATATAATATTAAGATTAGGTTAATTTACATAAACTTGATAAAAAATCTGAAAGAATAGAATATCATAATTGAAGGTAATAAAAGGTATTTTGGACTGAGAATTATCTGCCTAATTTTAGGAACTAGATTTATCTAAGTACTAACTACCTGAACATGCCAGAAAGTTGCCGAAAGCTGTGAGCATTATGGTAGTCTACTAGTATCTACTCAACCTGTAATTTTCTGCAAGTTTAGTAGATGATTGACTCTAAGATTACTCCTCATAAACAGGAAATCGACGGGTAACCAAAATTCTCTACAAACCCAAAGAACTTAGTAATTCTTGGGAAAGGTGCTTACCACCAAGTCCATCAACTAGTTACTGCTATTTCAGCAATAAGGTGTGTTACCACAATCAGGAAGTAGTTTTCCTGTTGTTACTAGTAAAGGATGCCAAAGTCTTGATACCGAAGACAATCTTTATAGATTAAACCGGGAAGATCGATGATTTTGTAATTGGTAGCACAAATAGAGGACATAAAAGGTTATTTCAGAGTCTGTCAGGAAAAGATAACAATAGCCAAATAAATAAGCTTCTTTTTAGTAGTAATTTGCTATATAATTCGGAGCCATTGGCAGTTTCGACTACTAGTAACCTGAGATTCACAGCATCCTAGAAAGTTTAGAGTAACAATATCGCCTAAAGTTGGGTGTATACTACTTACTTTCCTCTGACTATAAATCTGTAAACGTGCTATTAAACTGTCTGTAAATATGAGTAACGACATAGATCTGATCAAACGTCTTGGCCCTAGTGCGATGGATCAGATCATGCTTTATCTGGCTTTTAGTGCCATGCGGACTAGTGGACACAGGCATGGGGCATTCTTAGATGCAGCAGCAACGGCAGCTAAGTGTGCAATTTACATGACCTATCTTGAGCAGGGTCAAAACCTCAGAATGACCGGTCATTTACACCACCTGGAGCCAAAAAGAGTCAAGATTATTGTAGAAGAAGTCAGGCAAGCACTGACAGAAGGCAAACTGCTGAAAATGTTGGGTTCTCAAGAACCACGCTACTTAATTCAACTGCCTTACGTCTGGATGGAAAAATACCCTTGGCAACCAGGAAGATCGCGAGTACCAGGGACTAGTTTGACGAGTGAAGAGAAAAAACAAATTGAGCAAAAACTACCTGCTAACTTGCCAGACGCGCAATTAGTTAGCTCGTTTGAGTTTTTGGAACTGATTGAATTTTTGCACAAGCGATCGCAAGAAGTCCTGCCTCCAGAGCATCAAATGCCCTTGAGTGAAGCCTTAGCAGAACACATCAAGCGTCGTCTGCTTTATTCAGGTACGGTAACAAGAATTGATTCGCCTTGGGGAATGCCCTTCTATGCCCTGACTCGTCCTTTCTATGCACCAGCCGACGATCAAGAGCGTACCTACATTATGTTGGAAGATACAGCTCGGTATTTTCGGATGATGAGAAATTGGGCGGAAAAACGCCCGAACTCCATGCGTGCCTTGGAAGAACTGGATATTCCCCCAGAAAAATGGGATCAAGCAATGGAGGAACTTGACGAAGTTATCCGCGCCTGGGCAGATAAGTATCACCAAAGTGGTGGTATTCCCATGATTTTACAGATGGTTTTTGGTAGAAAAGAAGACTAACAAAGTTTCTCTGAAAACTTCCGGTTAGTAAACTAAGCATCCTCAAACTCAGCAACCGGTAAATCTCAAATCAAAATGTATAATCATCACGACGGGCAGGCTCCTGCTGCAAAATCAGAGACATAGTTAGTTTTTTGTCTTCCATAGCAGGATGCTTCCGTTGCTATCCACTTTTATCAAGTTGGATGATTAATATTTTTAGCTTTATATAAATAAACAGGGTTAGTTTTAGTCAACAGTCTGTAGTCAAAAGATAAGTCACTATAGACAATTGACTAAATAATTAGTAAATACAGCAGGGAACGGGGAACGGGGATCAGCTTTGAAAGCATCTTATTATATAGCTTTGTTCTTCAACTCTGTACCTCATTCACTGGCAATCTGCTGTAATATTAAGTTTAAGGGACTGTCGGTGAATACGTAATTCCATTAGCTGTTTCACTAGCGTCGATACAAGTATCTAACGCCTGCATTGGTGTTAAAGAAATTTCCTTACGCAAGCCAACCACACAATCACCAAAAGTGATGGGCAACAAACTGCGACCACAGTAATTTAAAACTGCGGAGTTAATTTCCTCTTTGGTGTTGAGGCTGACACCGACAACACAACTAGCTAATTCTTTGGGACGACGCGCCCTTGTACAGGAAGCAAGCGCATCTGTTGGCTCAATTTTTGTTCTCTGTTTAATAGTCGCTACACAAGCAGATAAATCTCTGGGACGTATTGCTGTGGCACAACCTTGAGCAGCAGCTTGTGGTGCTACACCTGCTTTTAAAAGTTGCGCTGCACAAACACGGTAACTATCGTGATCATCAGAAAATATTGTCAGAGCTGCGCTGGGAAGGCTAGATGTCCCCAGTCCCGCTATAGCCAAAACTGGTGTAGCCCAACGAATGGTGTGAGTGTTGAATATTCCAGAAATAGACCTGCCTTGAGATTTCCTAGCTTGACTAACCTTTTGTGTTTTTATTGCCATTTTCCAAAAACCCTCAGTTATGCTATTTCAAATGTAAAACAACTCTGATTTACATTCTGAATTCTGACACTTGGCTCTAGAATTCTGATGTTTATAAATTTTTGATGATTAAATTTCGGATTTTTGGCATTTTTGATTTACAGATATTTATAATAGTATGTCTGGGTAAAGTTTAAACAGGATTAGATTAAGGAAACTCATGTCCCGATACAGAGGGCCACGCCTCAGAATTGTACGTCGCTTAGGCGAATTACCAGGATTAACTCGTAAAAGCGCAAGACGCGCCTATCCACCGGGTCAGCATGGTCAGAACCGTAAAAAGCGCTCTGAATATGCTATCCGTCTAGAAGAAAAGCAAAAGCTCCGTTTTAACTACGGTCTCACAGAAAAGCAACTGCTACGCTACGTCCGTAAAGCCAGACGCGTGACTGGTTCTACCGGACAAGTGTTATTGCAATTGCTAGAAATGCGCTTGGATAATACCGTTTTCCGCTTGGGTATGGCTCCCACAATCCCAGCAGCGCGTCAGCTGGTGAATCACGGCCATGTCACAGTTAACGGTCGTGTAGTAAATATTGCCAGCTACCAGTGCCGTCCTGGTGAGGTAATTGCTGTTAGGGATAAAGAACAATCACGGAAGTTGGTAGAAACTAACTTGCAATATCCCGGTTTAGCTAACCTTCCCAGTCATTTGGAATTTGATAAAAACAAGCTGACTGGTAAAGTTAACGGTGTCATTGAGCGTGAGTGGGTGGCTCTACAAGTTAACGAACTGCTGGTTGTGGAATACTATTCACGACAAGCGTAGAGAAAGTATGAAGGATGAAGTCTGAAGGATGAATTGGTGTTTCATACTTCATACTTCACACTTCAGACTTTTTTATTTATCCACCGATTTGGGACATGGTGCGGCTGTATGTGCCTGTAGTACCAGAGTCACGGCCTTTAAAATTAATTTCTGGCTTAATTGCTAATAAATGTCTAACCTGTTCTCGTAACTGGTGAATGTTAACACCAGAGCGCAGAGCAGTTTTTAAGTCTAATTGACCAGTTTCATTTAATAAGCAAGGGCGTAACCAGCCATCAGCGCTTAGACGCATCCGGTTACAACGATCGCAAAAACATTCTGACATCTGGCTAATAAATCCCAATGTTCCCTTCGCTCCTGGGATTTGAAAAATATCAGCAGGGCCATTACCACGAACTTGCGATTCTGTCAAACCCCATTGTTTGCGGATGCGTTGGCGTAAATCAGCAGAAGATACCCAACCGCGATCGCCAAACAATTGCCAATTACCAATAGGCATAAATTCAATAAATCGGACGTGCCATTGTTTGTCAATAGTGAGGGTAGCTAAATCAAGAATTTCGTGGTCGTTGACTCCAGGAATCACCACTACATTCAGCTTTAGAGGGTTGAATCCCACCTTGTAGGCTGCTTGAATACCATCCCAGACTTGTTGCCAGCGAGAACGTCCATGATTGCCGATAATTTGATCAAAGATATGGGGATCAAGGGAATCTAGGCTAATATTAATTCGGCGTAAACCTGCATCGTAAAGACTTTTAGCAATGGGTGCAAGTAAAAACCCGTTAGTTGTCATCGACAAGTCTTTAGTTTCGCTAAATGATGCGATCTCCTTTACCAACTCTACTACACCAGGACGCAGTAAAGGCTCTCCTCCTGTGAAGCGGAACTGTGTAAAACCAACCGGGATAAACACTTCGTGAATCAGAGTAAGTAGTTCCGCGTCAGTAAGTAATTGTTGCTTCAGGGCATATTCTAGTTCTGCACCCTCCGGCATACAGTATTGACAGCGAAAATTACAGCGATCGATTAAACTTATGCGGAGATAGTCTACCTGGTTCATTTTAAAGTATTTATTTCTATTGTATTTTCCGCTCAAGAGTAGAGGATAAGCAAGGTTACTTATCTGACAAAATATACCAGTTCTCTATAAAATGCAGTATATGAATAAAGGCGTAAGACTTTGCGCCTTTAGTTTTTAGTATATTTGACTTATAGCAATAGCCAAGGTGGCTCAAACTTTGAGCTTGTCGGCTTATCTGAAGCATACTGTTTATAAATTCTGTGCAATTATATCTGTGAGCGATCGCAATTTTCGAGTCAGACAACTGCTCATATAAGTAGAGAGAGATGCTTGTTACCATATCCATCTACTGTATGTTTTCTGGTTGTTCAGTATTTTGGTAACTTTTAGAACGACTTTGTTCTACCTGCTTAATTTCTCGTTCTAAAAAGTAATTCAGCAGTGTTCGCAAAAGTACAATCGCTCCTAAATTGAGGATATCTTGGCGTGTAGGCGCAACAGCAGTCCGTAAAATGTCACTAGCAACGGTAAATTCTAATCCCAAGGCTAACACCCGCCCTAACTGCAAGCGGACTACTTCCGTAGAATCAATGTGTTGTTTAGAACGAGAAAAAGTTTGACGTAGATAAAGTAGTATGCCACGAATTACTGCCAGCCCAATTACCAGTGCGGCGGCGATTTCGGCTGTGGCTGCTAAATAACCAACAATTAATTTTAACCATGATTCTAACGGTGCTTGTGCTGCCTCTGTTTGGTGAGGTTGTCCGACATTGAGACTTAAAAGTAGAACCAAACCGAAAATTAATGCTAGAGGTAGCAGAATTTCAATTAATGATTCTTGTAAAGATTTTTGCTTCATAAACATTAAATCAATTCTCCCGGTTCTATTTTTGGGAAAAACAGCACCAAGCGATCGCACAATCCATATCCCTTTACAATTAAGTAAGAACACTCAAGGCTAGTAAGTGAACTTTTTTATTGGTTGTGCAGTTTGGGCATATAAAGGTTGGGTGGGTGAATTCTATCCTCCTGGGACTCGCGCTACGGAATTTTTGCGGCTTTACAGTCGTCGCTTGACTACGGTGGAAGGCAATACTACCTTTTATGCTGTGCCTAACCAAGAAACTCTTAGTCGATGGGTAGCTGAAACACCTCTAGGTTTTGAATTTTGCCTGAAATTACCGCGCGACATTACCCATAAAGGTTTACTCCAACCCAATATTCCCGCAGCTTTGAAATTTTTGCAGGGGATGCAACTGTTAGGGAAACGTTTGGGGCCGATGTTTGTCCAGTTACCACCAAGTTATCCGCCTGCATTAATTGATGATTTAACTGCTTTTCTGGAAGCTTGGCCGCGTGACACTGCACCTCTGGCTTTAGAAGTGAGACATTCTGATTGGTTCCAAGAACCTTACACTAGTGAATTAACGGCGGTGCTAAAAAACCTAGGTGTAGGAAGGGTACTGTTAGATTCGCGTCCTATCTACAATGGAGAAGATGACCCCCAGTTACAATCAGAACGACGCAAACCTAAATTACCTGTACAATTCAGCGTGACAGCTTCCTTTTCCTTGATTCGGTTTATTTCCCATCCCACGTTGTCTGAGAATCAGCAGTTTATGGCAGAATGGGTGACGCAGATTCAACAATGGTTGCAAGCGGGGACAAAAATTTACTTCTTTGTCCATTGTCCTCTAGAAGAGCGATCGCCTGACAATGCCCGTCACTTTCAAAAGCTATTAGAACAAAGTGGCGTTGAGGTTCCACCTTTACCTTGGAATAACTTAGAAAATCCCCCTAGCCAGCTAAGTTTGTGGTAAGCTTTCCCAGATAATTTATCTAATTTTTTCTTTTCATAACATATTCAAGTCATACTCACTTCAAAAAGAGTAATAATGGTTATTGCCATACATTTTTAATAAAGCTAGAGCAATTCTCTTTTTTCAAAAGGGAATTATATACCTCTTAGCAAATTTGCCAAGAGGATATTAACAATGCTTAAAAATAGCTAACAGAAATGTATTGATTTTAATGTGGATTGTGATTGGAGCGATCGTTGTGTAAGCAGTTCAATCAAAGGAGGTTCAGATGAGTCGTCTTCTTTATGAAAACTCAGTTTCATATCAAGGATATCTCATCATTCCGTTTGTTTACGGCAAAGCTGACGCTTACGAAATCTATTCCTATAAGCTGTTGTCAGAAATCGGCAATAAAAGTAGATTTCACAAAACAGAAAATCCAGCGGGCATCTACGGTAATAGCATTACTAATATTATTGATATTGCCAAAGAACATCTTGACAAAAATTTAGAATTTATCAGTCGAAAAGATTGTTTTAAGTCTCGCTATATTTTCCGTAACAATTTGATTATCATCTTTCAGGAAGATAGCAAATATTTCTACGATCATTATCCACCAGAGTTATTGAATAATATTGCCGCACCAAAATTATTCAATTCTGAATATGAATGCTTGAGTTGGATTCAAGCAGGATTGAATGGACAGCACGTCCGACAGCAAGCAAGCTAAAGCTAGGTTTTAGTTGAGGTAATCTAATGATGGCTTGGTTGGTAAGAGACTTACTTTGATCAACCAAGCCATCACATTATTTAATGCTTGTTTTGCCAAAAATTGAAGTAATGTAGTAATGTAGATTATTTTTGTAATACAAATAGGGGGAAAACTGATGTCTGAGTTGCTATCTGTCCGGTTTCTCTTCACAAACTCAACCGAACGGACACAAGGTGCAGAGATTTTCGTTTCGTCCTTTGTTGATACCAATTCGTAATTAAGAAATTTAGGTTTTATTAGGATTCCAGATTGGTATTGCAGGAATGATACAGGAATTTACTCCTCTGTGCGCCTTGTGCATAGCAAGCAGCACACATCGAGGAAACATCAATGAATTTGGATTTTTTAGACTGGAGTGAATTTTTTACTCACAGTTTTGCAGCTTATGATCAACAAAAATTTAGTGTTGGTCGGGTTGCTATTGAATATAGAAATACTTACATCGTCTATAGCGCACAAGGAGAACTGACAGCAGAAATTACAGGTAAACTGCGACATCAAGCTACTCAAGCGCAAGACTTTCCCGCAGTTGGAGATTGGGTGGTTATTCAAGTGCGAGAATCGGAAGGATGCGCTACCATTCACGGAATTTTACCCCGAAAAAGCAAGTTTTCTCGCAAAACTATTGGTAGTAAAACTGAAGAACAAATTGTTGCCGCTAATGTTGATACTGTGTTCTTGGTTTGCGGTTTGGATGGTGATTTTAACCCTAGACGAATCGAACGCTACCTAATTTTGGCTTGGGAAAGTGGCGCAAACCCCGTCATTGTCTTAAATAAAGCTGACTTGTGCAATTCTTTAGAAGAGAGTGTATCGGAAGTTGAAGCTGTTGCTATTGGTGTACCAATTTTGGTTTTAAGTGCTACCACTAATCAAGGATTGGAGGCTTTAAAAGCTTATCTTCAACCAGGAAAAACAGTTGCTTTGTTAGGTTCTTCTGGTGTGGGTAAATCGACTATTACGAATCAACTCAAGGAAGTCGCAGTGCAAGCTGTAAAACCAGTACGCAAAGGCGATGACCGAGGTAGACACACTACGACAAATCGAGAATTAATCTTACTACCAACAGGTGGCTTAATTATCGATACTCCTGGAATGCGGGAAATTCAAATTTGGGCTGGTGATGAGAGTTTGCAAGAAACTTTTGCAGATATCGAAGCTTTAGCCGCAGAATGTCGCTTTCGCAATTGTCAACACAATCATGAACCTGGTTGCGCAGTTCAACAAGCTTTACTAGATGGAGAACTAGATTATTCTCGGTTTCTCAGCTTCCAAAAATTGCAAAAAGAACTCAACTATCTTGTTCGTAAACAAGACCAAAGGGCGCAATTAGCGGAAAAAGAACGCTGGAAGAAGATACATAAAGCTTTGCGAAATCACAACAAGGGTTAGTTTTGGATAAGTAGCTGCTTTTTTGTGGTGTGAAATGCTCATATCACACCACAAAATTGATAATTGAACGTGAATTCGACAGACCTCTCCCTCCCAGCCTCCCTCTCCTAAAAGGCGAGGGAGGAGCAATGAAAAATGAGGGTTTTACTCCCCTCTCCTTGTAGGAGAGGGGCCAATACGGTTCGGATAAGCATTTTGAACTAAGAATTGGTTTGGGGAAAAGGTTAAAGGGTAAGGGTTAAAGGTTTTTCTTCCCCTTTCCCCCTTCGCCTTTCCCCTTTAACCGAACCGTATTGGGAGAGGGGCTGGGGGTGAGGTTAAAAAAGCACTTATCGAACTCACGTTAATTAAGAATTAATAAATTACCTGAATAAATAAATGCCTCCCGTCATGGAGGCACAGCGTAAAGCATCCTAATATTTCTGGTAGAAGACTAACATGTACTTATTGATATTCAATGAGGGTCATCACCCTTCACTGAAGTGGCGCACAGATGTGCGTTCCAATGTTATTTCTGTGCAAATATTCTGTCTAAAAAAGTGATGATTTCTGCCCAAGCAGAGGTAGCCGCAGCCGCATCGTAGCGATAACCATCGTCGCGCATGAAGGTATGTTCGGCTTCGTATAGAAATACTTGATGAGTTACATTGGCATCTTCAATTGCTTTAATTAATGTATGGCGATCGCTTTCGGGAATGTGAGGATCAAGAGTACCAAGTATTAGCAGCAATTCGCCTTTTATTTCATTTACTCTATGAATAGTATCGGCGATTCCTTTACCGAGTTTGCCACTGGGAATACCAGTCGGGTAGCAGCAAACAGCAGCTTTGATTTGGTTTTGGAAGGCGGCGCGAAAAGATAAATGTCCGCCAATGCAAAAGCCAAGAGTGCCGATTTTATCAGGATTAACAGTTGTTTCGGCTTTGAGAAAATCAATTACAGCCTGACAATCTGCATCATACTCTGCGATCGCAGTCCGGCGTGCATCATCATTACCCCGCATTCTACCAAGATCATCGGGTTCAATGACTGTACCAATGGTTTCAATGCGATGAAAGATTTCGGGTGCGGCGACAACATAACCAAATCCTGCTAGGTAGTTAACTAGGCGAATCATTGGACTACCTAATTGATAAATATCACTGTAAAACAAAATGCCTGGGTAGGTTCCGGCTGGTTTGGGAGAAGCGACATAAACCCGCATTAAGCTGTCATCTACTCTTAACTCGACATTGCGCTTAGTGATTTGCACTTGTTTGGCTCCCAGTCATAATTGTTTTGATTAGCTTTTACAGCATTGGGTGATGATATCGGGATGGTAGAGTAATCGCACCATTACGGAAATAAAGATACATTTAAAATTAGGTAAAAATGAAGTTCTGAGGTTGAAGGTTGAGCCTTTTTGCTCCAACGTTCAGGTTCTGAAGGTGAAAGTTGAGCCTTTTTACTCCAACGTTGAGGTTCAAAGGGTGAAGTTTCAGCCCTTTTGCTCCAACGTTGAGGTTCTGAAGGTGAAAGTTGAGCCTTTTTGCTCCAATGTTGAGGTTTTGAGGGTAAAGTTTCAGCCTTTTTACTCCAACGTTGAGGTTCAAAGGGTGAAAGGTGAGGCTTTGAGATGGAAGTTTCAAGAAATTTTCTGCGTTGGGTGTTGTGGGATATGGTTTTGTCTCACGCAGAGGCGCAAAGACGCAAAGAGGAATAGGAGTTATAAAGGGACATTCGCAAAATTAACTGTGTAAGGTTCTTCTAACGATTGCTGGGTGCTGGCTTTTACTGCTTCTAGATAGCGGCGCAAGGCTAACAATTGCTGAGGGTTGGGACGATAGCTGAGATTACCTTGCTTTTCAAATAAAGGTGCAGCTGCGATCGCCTGATAATCTAAATTCTGGTATGAATTCTGGGTTAGCCATGCTGACTCTGGTGGTGATGGTATCAAACCTGCTGGTAATTCTCCTTCTAAAAATGCCAATAACCGCTGCTGGCAAATACTTGTATTAATTCCTCGTCCCTCAAATAACTGAAGCACTTCGTTAAACGATAAACTCCGCTCTGGCAGTAGCCGCAGCAATTCTGTAAACAGAAAATAGTCTGTATATTGTTGTCTCGATTCTTCTAAAATCTGGGGATGCAAAGGTAACATGGCCAAACCTAATGCAACGCGGCTGCAATTTGGTGCGCCATTTTCCCCCAGATAAGAGTCTTGAATAATCTTGGCATTCGGGAGTTTTTGCCGTAGCCAATGATGCACGACTCCTAATGATGCTACTCCACCAGTTAAGATGGCTTGATTAACGGCTTCGGTAGGGATACCCCGCGCGACTAACAATTTATTCAATTCCCGGTTCAGTCGCCGCACAAAGGGGACAAACACCTGATTTTCTAAGTCCCGCTTTTGCAGTATCCACTGTTGGTCTGCTAAATCCAGGGTAAAATTCTCCTGGTGTTGCAAAATTAACTTCAAAGCCAAAGCAGCTTCTAGGGCAGCTTGTCCTAATACCGAACTTTCCAGCCGTTGCTGCAAACGAATTCGCACGCCAATATCTGGCTCTCCGGCTCGTGGTAAATCAAATTTATCTAACCCCAAACTTTGCCACTGCATTTTATCAACATCAGGGAAAGCTGGTTGCCAATGCAAAGTGTTACTATTTTGACTTCTAGTTTGATTATCTGTACGTGATTGCCGAAATTTAGACGGAATGAGTAACTGACAAATAATATCTTGTTCTATCCCCTTGCTGGCATAAGGAAAACTGTGGAGCATGAAATCTTGGTGCGCTAATTGCAGCAGATTTTGGGGGATATCAACCAAAGCCATTTCGGTGGCGGTTGCACCAATGTTGATTACCAAAGTATTGCCGAGTAAAGATTCTGTAGTTTCGACGGGACGTAAACCACTACGATCGCTCACTTGAATAATTTCGCCGTTACTTTTATCGAATAAACTAATTAAGCTGGCGATCGCTTCCTCTACAAAAAATACTTGTTGGGGATGTTGGACAATTTTGCTCGTTAGCAAAGCTTCTCGCAGATTAAATCTATATTGTTCTGACCAGCCAGAGGGACAAGTACAAATCACACCAGCGATTTTACTGATAATTGTGTGGAAAGTCGGCTGATTAATTCCCACAGCCATAGCAATTAAACCTTGGGTGGTACTCTGGCGATCGGATTTTAGCGTTAATAGTAACTTAGAGAGCGATCGTACCACCCAAATCAATGGCCCCGCCGAAAACTCATTAAATTGCAGCACAGGTTCCCATTTTTGCTGTTCACTTTTGTAGGGAACCGCTATCTGTAAATAAGGCTTTAACTGTGCTGAACAGTGGGTACTCTTTTTATTTTGAGTAACATCAGTTCCGCCTTTAGAAACTGAAGCATTCGGAAGATAAACTTCCGCAGGTAAGCGAAATGAATGTTGAAAAGAAGTCGCTCCTGGGATATTTTCTGCCGACCAGTAGATGGGATACACCACCGACTGAGTACGATTTAACAAAGCCGCAGAAATCCCTGTTGTTCCCAAGTCAATGCCTAAATACCACACCGAATTATGCACATCGATGGGAATTTCTATTTGATTTGGGAAATTTGAACCAGATGTGACTTCCTTTTTTTTTTCGTTGGCGGGACTGAAGTTTAAATCAACTTCGGTTTGCGGTAATGATATCGGTGCAACTGGTGGTACAGCAGGACGAGAAGAAGCTACATTTGGCGTATGGTCTACCGTTTGGGGATTTGGAAAAGTGACATTTGGCGGTGGTTGGCTATCCGCCAAGCTGTAGACATCAGGTGACTGGTAGTTGAGCAACTCATCAAAGTTAGCTAAATCTTGATTCAATTGCTGCAACTGTTCTTCATTCAAAGAAATATCCGGTAAGTTTGGTGACTGCATCACCTCTGGCGCAAGCAAATTCTCTTGAGGCGAAGCCGCAATGTATTTATCTGATAATTCCGCCTGCGCCTCAGCTTGAGCTGCAACTTCTGGAGTGGGTTCATCTAAAGTCAGTGCTACTTCTGCGGGAGATAAACCAGGCCATAAATGCTCTTCACTACTCTCATCTGCGAAAAGTTCACTCAGAGAAGTAATAGTATCATTCTGCTCTGGCTGAATTGGTACATTTTCCTGGAGCGAGGGAGAATAGCTGAGTGTCGCGCTGGAGAATTCTGGTTCTTCCTCAAAGAATAACTGTTGTTGGAAATCAGAGGATAAGTCTATAAATTGTGGCGAATGAGCTGATGTGTTTTGCGGTTGAATATTGCTTACATCTGGCTGAGGAAGTTGAATATTACTCGGTTCTGATAAACCTGCATCTGGCTGAGGAACTGGAATATTACTCGGTTCAAAAAAACCTGCATCTGGCTGAGTAAATATTGATTCTGGTAAATTTGCATTTTTATCAACTGGCGGTGCAGTTGGGGTTTCGGCAATATTAAATGTTGAAAAATCTTCTGAGAAAACTGTGGATGTTTCTGTTTCTTCTACAGCAGTGCTGGCAGGTGCAGCGTCAATGATATTTGTAGCCAAGTCCGAAGTTGGTTCTTGTGGAGTAGGATCAACACTTGGTTGAGGAACAGAACTGATATTAAATAAACTGGCGTAAAGTTGATCTACCTCATCATTCTCAGTTAATTCCAGACTTGGCGGTGACGACTCAGTGAACATCTCAAAGGTTTCTGGGGGAGCAGGGGGAGGAGTCACTGCTTCGGGAGTAGCTATCAATGCTTGTGAATTTAATGGCTGTTTAGCATCATCCAGCAAATTGTCCCAGTCCTCAAACCCCTGCAATTCCACAGGAGTAGTAGCAGCATCCGCAGTTTCAGGAACATTGCCCGTCAGTTCTAACAGCATTGCATCCAAATCATTAGCCGCCACATCAGCTGTTAATTCTACTTCTGGCTGTGGCAATTCTAATGGTGGGTTGGCAGCTTCAGTGGTTGAAGTGACTGGTTTGGCAGTTTCTACAGTAACAGTATCTTCTTTGATGGGTAATGGCGATCGCGGTGCTGTTTCCTGAACTACTCCCGCCGCCGCTGGAATATTAGTAGAATATTGTTGCAATTGCTGAGTCAAATTGTTGAGGAAGTTAACCAGCAACTGTTCGCCTTGCAAGCCTGTACTGTGCATTCTCGCCAGAGCTTGCGACAAGGATTCGTGATAAGTATTAATATTGCGTTGTAGTGCATCAAAAACAACATTTACAGTCCCATCCAAAGACAGTAAACGTTGGTCTAATTCCTTGGCAAACTGAGTTAACCGTTCTACCTGTGCTGATGATTCTAATGTAGGTAAACTCGCAGAAGGCGTTAGTTCTAAGCTGTTGTGATGAATTGTACCAGCAGCATTAAAATCATTCGCCACATTTTCTTTGATGTGTGGTGCAACAGTGGGGACAAGGCGACTCATCAGTACCTGTAAAAATTCCCCAATAATTTGCTCTTGATTTGCTAACTGTTGACTTAAAGAGTAATTTTGTAGCCGCTTCTGCTCCAAAAGCCTAATTTCCTGCATCAGGGTCGAGCGTTCTTGCAATAGCGCTGTTAATTCTGCTTGGAGTGGCTGTATTAATGTCGCCAATTCACTTTTTAGTTGACTACCCAGAACAACATTATTTTGTTCTGGTTCAGGTTGATATGGCTCTGCTGGAGAAGCAGCGTTAACTTGTTCAGCAAATTTTGCCAACAAAGGAGATTGTGGCACATGTCCAGTTGTCTGGAGAATATTGCCTGGTAAATTCTCAGTTTCTTGTAACCTAACTAGGAAGTTGCGAACTCGTTCTAAAACCTCTCTGGCTTCTGGCGCTTGACCAGACAGCAACTTCGGCAGTCGCTTACCATTAGTTAGTAAGTTATCAATATCTGCGATCAGTTTTTGAATTTCATCAGCGCGAGAAGTCACTTGGAATTACCTTAGTTAGTACTGGATTTTAAATTAGGTGAGAAATTAACACTTATCAAAGTTACGAACGGTAGCAATTGCCTTGAAATTGCTGAGTACTGAGTGCTAAGTAAAAATCTTTAGCCTAAACGCCTCTAGCCTCAGCGTCTCCGTTTCACAGTTAGTGGTGAAACGAAATATGATTACTAGGCATCATGGTAATTAGCTAAAGTGCTAATTGAAGTACAAGGATACAAAAATATTCTGTAATTGTCAGCCAAGTTGGTTGACGAGGCACTTTGCCCTTTTACCATACAGGCGATGTTACAAGCCTCTCTGACTTCACGATCAAAAACATAAAAAAATGCAACAAATCGGCGAATAATCCTAAACCGACTGGCATCTTACCACAGACACCATCTTTACAAGGCAATTTCCCTCCAATGTACGTCCACACGCGCCATTAATCTAGCCAAAGAGTCTAGGAATAGCAAGTTAGGTAGAACACAAAAACAGGACTGACGCACAAAGGTGGAGTTGTGGAAATTGGGTGTCAAGAGTACAGGTGTAGAGATATCAGAGTATAGGTAATACCCCAACAATAGCTGGCTTATTCAGACTCGATTTCCCAGGTTGATTCTTTCACTTACACCCAGCCAAGTGCCACACAACTTCATCTAGCTACAAATTTCGCGTTAGCAAAAATTAACTAGTTTGAGTATCATTAATGTGGTTTGCCCATATTTCTAAGTAAATATTTTTGCAACACAGCTAGTGTCCTCAAAATTATTCCACAGACACCCAGCCATGACTTGCATAAGTTTTACTTTATAGAAACTGTTTCAGTGAGACTGTTAATAAAAATGCTTTTATTGTTATTTTGTTTACCTAGCTAAAGTCTGTATGGAAAAAAGTCTTGCCATTGATGGCTGAGGCTGAACATAGCACTTTTGTTTGTTTTGTGTGTCACACCTTTAATGAAGATGCCGTAATGGGAGACCGATATAGCTTGCAAGAAGAACCTATTCATCCGTGGATTAAAACAACTCCCTTTTTTCAAGGGTTGCCAGAATCTGTTGTGGAACCAGCCCTTATCCATCTTGTAACTCGAACACACCCAGCCAATCAAGTGATTTTATTAGAAAATGACTGGGGTGGTTCTGTATATTTTATCTTTGAAGGTTGGGTAAAAATTCGCACTTATAATTTGGAGGGGAAAGAAGTCACCCTAAATATTCTAGGTAAAGGCGAAATATTTGGGGAAATGGCCGCTTTAGATGAAGTACCTCGTTCTACCGATGTGATTACTCTCACTGCTACGGTAATTGGTAGTATGCCATCTCAAGATTTTGTGAAGTTACTCCAAATAGAACCCTTGGCTGGAGTGAGATTATCAAAGTTGATGGCTAGACGTTTGCGGCAAGTAAATCGTCGCCTGCGATTGCGAGAATCTGATAGTCAATCACGGGTAGCAGACACTTTGTTATTCTTAGCAGAAGGACAAGGAAAGCGATCGCAAACAGGAACTGAAATTCCTAATTTACCTCACAGAGAATTAAGCAGTCTTAGTGGACTGGCGCGAGAAACAGTGACAAGAGTCTTGACTAGGCTAGAAAAGAAAGGATTAATTCAACGGGATCAAGAAACTATTTCTATTCCCGATGTGTTAGCCCTGGAAAGATTGATTGTGTAAAAAATTTTCAAAATGAGTATTGTAGATTCTCTGCCCGAAGAGCCAGAGGAAAGTTCATCTTCTGAATCTCAACCTTCTCTCAATCAACAGTGCGATACCAGTTCCAATCATTCTGGGAATCATCGCAAATTACAACCGCCCAAATTGAAAGCTGTAGCACCTTTGAGAATGGTAGAAACGGCATTTTTAGCCAGTACTGCCAGCTTAATTTGGTTTATTAATTTTTATTTTCCTTTGGGGCCAGTTCTGCGGATATTTTTTCCCGTACCAATCGCTCTAGTTTACCTGCGTTGGGGACACAGAGCAGCATGGATGGCAGCAATAACATCTGGTTTGTTGTTATCAGTACTAATGGGGCCTGTACGCAGTCTACTGTTTGTCATGCCTTTTGCGTTCATGGGCGTACTATTAGGGGCAACTTGGCATCGTCGTGTTCCCTGGATTGTGTCTATTACTTTAGCTACGTTATTAGGCACTTTGGGCTTCTTTTTTCGGATGTGGTTGCTGTCTATTTTGTCTAATGAAGACTTATGGATTTATTTAATTAACCAAGTTACAGAAATTGCCGAGTGGATATTTCTCAAACTGGGATTCTTAAACAGTCCCAGTGTATTTTTGATTCAAATTGGGGCTTTGGCCTTGGTTGTCATTAATAACTTTATTTATCTATTTGTAGTGCATCTGGCTGCATGGCTGCTTTTAGATCGTTTGGGTAATCCCATTCCGCGTCCCCCACGCTGGGTACAAGTCTTGATGGATTATGAAGGGTAGTTAAAGTGCTGAGTGCTGAGTTATTTCAATTTAATGATGATTCAGATTTATACCCAAGTAGAACAAGCTAAAGCATGGATTTCTAAGTATCGTAGTTGTTTACCTGTTTTTACCTGTGTTTTAGGTTTTACCGAAACTGCTTTGATTCCCGGAATTTCGGCAGCTGGACGCACGCCAGAAGACCGCAATTACACGGCTTGTGCGGATGCTGAGTTTTTATACTACGGTGCAGAACATCAACCGCAGTATCATTTACCACCACTAGCGGCGGGAGCCTCACCTGTATTAATTTCTCGCGCTGTGGTCGAGGCATTAAATATACCTGTTTACTTGTTTAATGCCGGATTATCCCAGCCACCTGCTGTACCAGCCATTGATTTGGGAGGTTTGCCAGCTAGGTGTTTAAGTACAGGTAAGGCAATGGATCTAGCCACAGTCAAGCACTTGCTAGAACAAGGACTGATTTGGGGCGATCGCTTGGCGGCTGAAGTTGGGCAAAGTTACTTAATTTTGAGTGAATGTGTTGTTGGCGGTACGACAACCGCTTTAGCTATTCTCACCGCTTTAGGAATAGATGCGATCGGCAAAGTCAATAGCAGTCACCCGATTTGTAACCATCAGCAAAAGTGGGAAGTAGTACAGGCAGGGTTACAAAAAATTCTCAGTTATTCAGATCCTCTAGAGTTAGTAGCGGCGGTGGGCGATCCCATGCAAGTGGTAGTAGCAGGAATGGCGATCGCCGCTAGTCGTCGTTGTGGAGTTATGCTGGCAGGTGGAACACAAATGTTGGCAGTTTACGCTTTAACTACAGCAATTTCGCAAGCTTACGATTTATTTTGGCAACCAAATGAAATCATCGTCGGAACAACTCGCTGGGTAGCAGAAGATCCCACTGGCAAAACTGTTGATTTAGCCCTCAGCTTGGATAAAAACACCAAAAATCCGGGCATCATTCCTACCTTACTATCAACACAGCTAAGTTTTGCCAATTCGCGTTATCCCCAACTCCAAGCTTACGAGCAAGGTTTTGTGAAAGAAGGTGTAGGGGCTGGTGCAGCTTGCATTACCGCCTACCTCTACCAAAATTGGCAACAATCTCAACTTTTAACAGCTATTGAAGACCAATTGAAGCGGCTGAGTCTTTCAAAATTGCATGGGTTGTAAAGTTCCTCTATTCAATAACAACTGATCAGGTGAACATAATATCAGCAATCAACATACAAATTACTTGATAAACTTCTAATTTTTAAACTAAAAAAATTGGGTTTTTCAGTTTTTTCCCACCAAATTACTAACAACCTGTTGTCCATTACTTAATTGCTCTATATTTCTGGTAATAATCCTCTCTTGCTCTTTTAACCCAGAAACAATTTCTACTTTGCTATCTTGTACTTTGCCTGTTTTCACCCAGCGCAATTGAGCAATGTTATTTGCACCAACTACATAAACTCCTTCTAACTGACCTCGTTTCAATAAAGCACTCTGAGGAATCACGATTGCTGAGTGACTTTCACCAGGTAGTTCCACCCGCCCAATCATTCTAGGCATTAAATTTGTGGCATTTTTCAAGGCTATTTTGATAGTAAAACTACGGCTGTTGGGATTTGCTGAAAGAATAATTTGATTTACCTGTCCGCGTACAGAACGGTTGAGAGCATCCAGATGCACTTCTACTTCATCTCCTTGTTTTACCAAGGACATCATTGACTTTGGTACTACAACACTAAAGCGCAGGCGATCGCTACTTTCCAATGTCACTAAAGGTTGTCCAACACCCCCTATTGCACCTACTTCTATATGTTTCTTTGTGACAACTCCAGCAAACGGGGCTTTAACAATGCTGTTGTTTAAGTTAGCGATCGTGGGCTTTACTTCTGCTCGTGCTTGCTGCACTTGGGAACGCGCTTGCTCGACTTTTGCTCGTGCTTGTTGGACTTGGAAACTTGCCTGTTTTACGGCAGCTTTGGCTTGCTCAAGTTCCTGCTTGGCTTGTTCAATCCCAGCTTTTGCCTGTTGAATGCGAGATTCAACTAATGCGACTTGTGTATTGGCTGTATCTAGTTGTAATTGGCTAACTGCACCATCTTTTTGCAGCATAGCCATACGTTGTTGATTTAACCGGGCTTCACCTAGTTGTGCTTGTGCTTCCTGTAATTTAGTTTCGACTTCCTGGTAATGAGCCTCTGCATGGTTGAGTTGTACTTGTGCTTGAGTTTTGTTTGCTAGGGCTTGAGTTTCGGTGGCAGTTGCAACTGTTACAATTGCCTGGGCTTGAGAAATCACAGCCGATACTTGATGGCGTTGTGCCTCAATATCTCTAACATCGATAATGGCAATAATTTGACCTGCTTTAACTCTGTCACCTTCTTGGACTGGCAAAGTTTTAATCTGTCCCCCCATAACGCTGCTAGTAGTAGTAACGGTTTCTACCGCTTCCACAGTACCATTCAAGGAGGTTTTACCCAGACTTAATGCTTTTTTGGTCAGTGCCGTTTCTACTTTTATAGGTTTGATAGTGCTAGTTATAGTACCAGTAGATTCCGCAGAATTAGAAAAAAAGGATAACACGATAGCTCGCAAGCCTGTAATTGCCAAAAGGGCTGCTAAAAAAAACATATCGTATTTCATTCGCTTACCTTTGCTGTGGTACTAAAACAAGACGAATTAAAACGATTATTTATTGAAGGATTTCTTTCAGAGCGCGTAGTTAGAAGAGTAAACATTGCGCTCTGTTTAGTTAAAAAATTTCTATCCCACCACGGTAGATTGTGTATTAGGGTCTTTGCGTTCTGCAAATTAGTATCAAAGACTACCTAGCTTTCTGATGTGGGAAAAATCCTGGAGTGTAGACAATTTAGTCGTCATGAATTTGAATAGTTTCACCGTTGGCACGAGTAATACTCAGAGCTTTGAATTCATTGTCGTCATAGTTGCCAACTACGGTGATTTTTTCTCCTACAGACAGGTTGATGGGTTGCCCTAACTGAGGTTCTGCTTCAACAATGATTTGTCCCTTACCATCGTTGAGAATGAACTCATCATCTAAAAGCTTAGTAACTTGCCCAGAAATAGTAGTAACACGAGCGTTAGGGAAATTCTCAATTTGGTTAGGTGTTTTCTGCGCTCCTACCTGAAACGGAATTAGCAACGCAAACAAAGCTGTTAGGACGATACTGGGTGTAGGATTGAAATTCATTAGTTAAATCCTCCAATCTGATGTGTAATTGACGCTTACTTTCAGATTGCCGGATAAAAGTAACAAGAAAGTAACAGCAAGGTTTTAATCTGGAAAATTTATTGCTCGTTATGGTGAGGATTGAGGCGTTAATGGTAACGTAATTTGAAATGTAGAGCCTTCACCCAAACGGCTGACTGCTCTGATTTCTCCCCCATGTGCCTGAACAATCTGTTGTACGATCGCTAATCCTAACCCGAAGCCACCTGTATGGCGCGATCGCACACTATCTACTCGATAAAATCGCTCAAATATATGCGGTAAATCTGCCTCTGGAATCCCAATACCACTATCCTGGACTTCAATTACCACCCAGCGAGATACAAGAACAACTCGTAAGTGAACTTTACCTCCAGACGGCGTGTATCGGCAGGCATTACTGAGAAGATTTGTAATTGCTTGCCGCATTAAATCTGGATTGATTCTCAACATAACTAATTGTTGAGGAAATTCACTGGTGAATTCTAAGTTTTTTGCTTTTGCTGAGTCAGAATATTCTTCTACTAATGCTTCGAGCCAGCTAACCAAATTGACCAGCTTAAATGCTTCTGGCTTTAATTGTCCTTCATTCCGAGCTAAAAATAATAAATCACTAATTAGCATTCCCATTGATTCAGCAATTTGATCAATATTTTCTAGGGAATCTTGTTGTTGACTAGGGTCAATTGGTTCGAGCAAACCAAACTGAGCATGATTGCGAATTGCTTGGAGGGGTGTGCGTAGCTCGTGGGAGGCATCAGATGTAAAACGTTGTAATTGCTCGTAGGATTGGCGAATTGGCTGCATGGCCATTCCACCAAGAAACCAACCCGTCAAACCAATGACGCTTAAGGCAATTGGTACACCTACTATTAAAAACAGTCTCAGCGACCATAAAGTTTCTTCAACAGGCGTTAGAGAAGCTGCTATTTCCAGATAGCCGATTAATTGTTGATCCTGAAAAACAGGAACTGTTAATTGACGCAGCAGTTTACTGTGACCAATACTGATAGAAACGCGATCATCCGCTTGCTGTGCTTTTTCTGTAGGATCATCTAACTTAATTGTTTGAAACCCTAGTTGATGATTTAACTGCTCTGACGGAATGACACCAAAAAACTCTAGTAGTTGCTTTTTAGGAGTGTACCAACGAGCATAAATAATTTTGTTGTTAAAAGGTAAAGCTTCACCGCCCAAGATAGGAACATCTTCAAGACTAATGCGTTGCTGTTCTTGGTAAAGTCCATCTTCAACGCCAGCAGCCATCAGCTGACTTGTACTGTAAAGTTCTTGGTCAAATGCCCGCAATTGGTCTTTGGCTTCTAAAAAGTAAAGTATTGCTGCAAATATCACTAAAATACTCCCCATCGAGAGCGTAAACCAACGAGCTAGATTACGCCGACTGCGACTGAACATTTTAGGAATTAGCGATCGCATGATTCAGGGGCAACTAGTCGATATCCTATCCCGTAAACAGTCTGTAGCCAATCTTCTGCTTTTACCAACTGTAAGCGTTGCCGTAGTCGATGCACTAACATCGTGATTGCTTTACTATCTGGTTGTCTATTCCACTCCCAAAGTGCTTGTTCGATTTGGTCGTGAGTTAGTACTTGCTTAGGATGTCGCAAAAAGTATTCCAGCAGTTGAAATTCTCGACCTGACAACTGGACTGTAATTTCCTGGCGTTGTAACGTGAGAGTGTTGAGATGAAGTTGTAAGTCGGCTAACTCTAGTTTGTCACCTTGCCAGAGTGGCGCTCTGCGTCCCAATGCTCTGACTCGTGCCAACAATTCCAGTAAACTAAACGGTTTAACTAAATAATCATCTGCACCAACATCTAAAGCAGATACTTTATCCAAAATTGCATCCTTAGCTGTGAGAATCAGTACTAAAGACGTTTTTCCTGCTTGACGATACTGTTGACACAGACTAACACCACTAATTTTAGGTAACATCCAGTCTAAAATTAATAAGTCGTAGTCTCTGTGTTGCATTAACCACAAAGCTGTTTCGCCGTCTTCAGCAGCATCTACAATATGCCCGACTTTCGAGAGCGCACCCTGTAGTGGTTGTAACTGAGTGATATCATCCTCTACAAGTAAGATTCTCATTCATCATGTTGCTGTACTTCCTTTTTATTTTCCTATGATGAATTCATCATCAAACTTTTCTGTATTATGGCTCGACATCGCTGGCTAAAATTACTCAATAACTTAGGCCTAGAGTTTTGGCTGCCAATACCTTTAATCGGACTGTTTTTTTGGTTGAGTACAGGTTTGCTAACGCATCAAGTATTGAGCTATACCTATGGCACAACTGCTCAAATCCACGCCGACTCAAAACATCAAATTCAGTTTTCTGTTTCCGTAGCTGTCATGTCTATTGAAGCGTTAATTCAACGTCAAGAAAAGTTGACTGAAGTCAAAGTTTACACTGCCGATTCAGTGTTAAAGCAAATGGAATTTGAGTTCCCTGTGACTGAATACGCTCAAGTTGATGCCGCGATCGCTCAAGCTTTAGAACTACCAATCACAGCAATTAAGCAATTAATACGTTATCGCATTGAAAACTAATACCAAATCATAGATGCTGCGTTGGCGATCGCAAAAATTTTAGCATTAGCAGGAATTACCCGTAAATTTGAGCAAACTTGGAAGCAAACTGCTTTCTCAATACCGTATCTTATTCTAAATTACCAGCGCTATTCTGAGTTGAAACTGCTGAGTAAAAAAACTAGTCTCTAGTACCTAGTGCCTCTTTGATGTATGACCGTGAAACTTTTTTCATTGGGACTGCTTTCTAGATACTTAATATAAACACAAAAATACCGGACTGAGAAAGCTCCGGTAAATCATTTGAATGTTGACTATTGAACCATTAATGAATTCTTTCTCGGAGTAATTGTTCTTCTAATGCCGCAATCCGATTGTAGGCTGCGGTTAATTGCGCTGTCAGTCTTTGTATCTGAATTTCTGGTGTTAAAACCTTATCCCCACCTTGACGATTCATATCTAAATAAACGCCGTCTGTTAGAACATCCTTGTGTTCCAATTCTTGATTAAAACTGATTTGTCCTTTTAACTGATAAGGAAAAGTATCACTATTTTCTTGATAGTTATCTTTTGCTTGTGTTTTCGCCAAGGAGCACTCTGAGAAAGCTTGAGCCACTTTAAAATCAAGCTGCTCAATTACCTGGTAGAGGGCATCCAGTTTATGGCTCAAAGTCAGGATCTGGTTTTGTAATGGCTCCATCTAATACCCTCGTCAGTCTATTTCCTCCATGTTATTCAATTTACTGGCAATGTTAAACATACTTATGAATTATTTAATTATTCAAATATTCTGTTGAATTGATATACCTAAGTCATCAATTATCAATCTTTCTCAAATATATATTGAGGTATATGCCATTCAATATATTAAAAAATGTAAAGATAATCTAATTTGTTTTTAGAAAAATATTTAATAGTAAAAAAACAAAATATCTGATTTTAAATGGTCAAATAAGCTGTATATAGTAAATTTTGGCGGATTTTAGCTTTTAGAAAGAATGATATTAATAGTTTTTTGATAATTGTTTTTTAATTCTTATTTTATATCAGAAAAATTTATGAATTAATCATCAGGAGTCTAGGAGGATGTTTTAAAAGTCTTCTTTTGAGTAGCAAAAAGTTTTATATTCCCCTCAATCTACCTTTCCAAGCTATCCTTACGCCCAAAGATTGTCTGTGAAAACTGGGTGTAGGAGAGCCAGTGGCGTGGGAAACCCGCCCACGCCACTTCCGTGACTGTCGGCAGAGCGCGATAGCAGAGTGGCTTGACTTGAGCAAACTGGCGTGTGAAAGGGCTTCGCCGTGAGCGTCAGCTGAAGGGTATAGGGTTAATGGGTTTTGAATAAGCTAATCACAGTCAACACGAACTCTAATGACTATTAGCTGCCAACTTTCGCTAAATTGGAAAAAGGTAGACTTAAGGAAATTTTAAATGACAGCACAATTGTTACTGGTAGATGATGAACCAGGATTGCGAGAAGCTGTAAAAGATTATTTACAAGAAAGCGGTTTTAGTGTTCAAGTTGCCAGTAACGCCCGTGAAGGCTGGGAGTTAATGGAACAGAACACACCAGACTTAGTGATTTCTGATATCATGATGCCCCAAGTAGATGGCTATCAGTTTCTGAAGCAACTACGGGAAGATCCTCGGTTTCAAGCACTACCAGTTGTCTTTTTAACTGCTAAAGGGATGACAGGCGATCGCATTCAAGGCTATCAAGCAGGTGTTGATGCTTATCTACCTAAGCCTTTCGATCCGGATGAGTTAGTAGCAATAGTAGAAAACTTACTTGCTCGCCGTCCTGCGAAGCCAGCCTTTACAGGCGAAGAAAGTGAAACCCCAGACATTGCTGAACTAGCAAACCAGATTGCTCAAATCAAAGCACTATTAACCCAAAAAAGTGCGATCGCTCAATCTCCGGCTCCTTTCAAAATTGATTTAACACCCAGAGAACAAAGTGTTTTAAACTTAGTAGCCGAAGGGTTGATGAATAAAGAAATTGCTCGCCGCCTAGAAACTAGTGTTCGTAATGTAGAAAAATATGTCAGCCGCTTGTTCAGTAAAACTGGTACAAATAGTCGCACAGAGTTAGTCCGTTTCGCATTAGAACACGGTCTTGCCAAGTAAACACTTCATAGCAATTTGAGATTTTTGATTCGACCTCAGGAATCAGTAGCTGTTTCAGCCATCTCAAGTAACACTGCTGATTCCAAATAGGATTTACGCACCAAAGTTAGTGATTGAGATTGAGGAGCCAGCGCCTGTGATGACCATGACAGCAGCGCGACTGGCTGTGTAAGAGTTTGCTGACTTACACCCCTAAACTTCAGGCACATCGAAAACCCTTGATTGTTTATCTCACAACGTAAGTCCTACCAAATTTATGTAAGAAAGCTTGTATTAGGTAACACGCAGCACACTATACTTACGCTAAAGCATGGTAAACAGTCGTGTTTCTAAAAATATTTCAATTTGTCAGGTGGTTAACAAACAAGGTTAATACCTCATGCTATTTTCTAGCAAAACGACACCCTGGTTATAAAAATCATATTGGTAGATAAATCTTCATAAACTGTGTAACCTTCCCTAAAAGCAAAGCAGCAACGCATTGGTTAGCTTCCAAGTATCTCCGTAGTGCAAAGGGTGAGAGTGACACTAGAGGCTTGATTCAGCTTTTCCAAGAGCAAGGTAAATTCAAGCTTGTAGCTTTGTAGTGAGGTTATGGAAGCCAACTCATGGAGAAGTAGCATAGCGCAGGCAAAGGAGCTATTGCAAAGTGCTGATTTAAAACCTAGAAACTTCCAGGCTTTGAGCAATTAACACTGTCCTAACCTAAGAAACTATTGAGTATTATCAACAGCATTGCGTAAGCGCATCAGTTGGCGACGCATTTGAGGAGAGGCTTTAAATTCTGATACTTCCTGAGCCTTAACAGAGGCTTGCAGTGTCTCTAAAAAGTCATCAGAACCTTCAGTCAAAGCGTCTAGTAGTACCTGCAACAGTTGCTCGCGATCGCCCAAGAGGCTCTTTTCCTCAATCAATCGAAACTTGAGATGTATTTCGCACTCATAAACACCTACTTCAATATTGTTTATCTGGCGTGGTAATGCTTTCGAGTTCATAGTTTTGTGGATTCCTTTACTTGGTGATCATCAGGGTGAGGAACTATCATCATCAGCAAATATGCTTTATATTTTTTTGAATCCATCCTGCTACAATTAAGAATTTTTTCCATTCATATCATTATGGATTTCATTTTTATCTCCTGTGCTTTTTCTAGCCAGTCATTGAATGCCTAAGTTTTGATCTTCCTCCGCCAGAAGTGGTTTAGGTAAGCCATAACTATTATTCAGTTTTTAAGATTCTATACAATAAAGTTTCTGTAAGAAGTTGTTCTAGCTTTTTAAAGGTTTTTACATCAACTTTATCTTAACGTCAACAACAGTTTGAGTTTTTACTTAGTTTTTAGTGATTATACGTAAGTAAAATTGCTGGTTTTTTTGAATTTAATTAATCATAGAGGAAGCTTCATCATAATTACGTAAAAACACTTGATGTTAGTTTTGTTCATTAACAATTTCAGGAGATTTTGATGCATAAATTTATCAAGTGTCAAATCTTGCTTGCTAGTCAAGAAGATATAGTTTAGCTGCAACAGCCAGGGACAAACAGAACTTACCCAGAAAAATGCAAAATTCACAGTTAAGGTAATGATAGATGTGCAGCTAAATAGTTTTGGTTTTGGAGTATCCGCCAAAGCGACACCCAAAAATCTCAGCCAAAGGAAAAATAGGAAAAAGCAGGATGAGAATAACAAATAACTAATGACTTATTAATGAAAGCTTATGGATAGAGCAGATTTAAGGACTGGGCAACAGTCTACAATGATTTCAGCGTAATCAACTCAAACCTGACACCATTCTATGGACAACCCAATGCTGCTCAAGTCCACAACCCGGCATATCCGCATTTTTGCGGCAGAAATTGATCGGGACGGCGAACTAGTTCCTAGTAATCAAGTTTTAACGTTGGATGTTGACCCAGACAACGAATTCAATTGGAATGAAGATGCTCTACAAAAAATTTATCGTAAGTTTGACGAATTAGTAGAATCTTCTAGTGGAGCAGACCTGACAGACTACAACTTACGCCGCATTGGTTCAGATTTGGAGCATTATCTGCGATCGCTCCTGCAAAAAGGCGAAATTAGCTACAATCTATCTGCTCGCGTCACCAACTACAGTATGGGAGTTCCCCAAGTTGCTGTAGACGATAAATAGTAGCAAACTGCACAGAACACACAAAAATCACAAATCTCAATTGCAAGAACTCTTCATAACTCAACTTTTACCTGTGCATGAGTCTTTTGATTCTAGAGTGATGTAGATTCTCACTCCTAACTAGATTAGGGGCATTATCCTGCCCCTAATCTTTTAAAGATAGTAATTCTACTACTTTTCTCAATTCCCAGATATTTTGCACCGTTTGTTGATAAAAATCTACATTACCGAGGGGAAATAAGTATTTTCCTCCAAATTTAACTATTTTGAGTCATTTTTTTAGATAAACCAGCAAAAATGAGATTTTCATTTTGTTGGTAAAATTTTACAGCAGATTGCAGGCGAATGAGGTACAAGTTTTTACCAAAAAGCTATGTAAAACAAGACTTGCAAGCCTGTTCCTTGTCCCCTGCGATGCAAGCTCGCTTGTCCTGAGCGTAGCCGTATCCCTTCGGGGAAGCAAGCTACACGCAGCGTCTGCGACAGGAGAAGGACTTGTCGATGTGTTACCTGTTCCCTGCTGTCAGTCTGCTAGTTTAACAAATAACTTTTTAATTCTTAAATAAAATTAATTTAAAGGTTGCAAATGCTCACTCAATGTAGTTCATTACAACAAATCTAATTGGTTTAAATTGGGGTTCATAACGTAACTCAATGTGGAAAGTTGATGATTTTTAACTCTAACTAAACCATATTGACCTATAAATTAAAGAAAAGACTGTATTCTGTGTTCCTTGCTAATGGTCTAATTGACTCCAAGCATCCAGTTCTAGATAAATAGAGGTTAAGCTTTGTTGACAGGGTTACAGTTAGTGGCTAAGGCAACGGAAAGTCACAGAACAATAGAAGTTATGATGAGGCTGTAGAATTGGCCAAGGAGTGTGGTATTTGCATAAATTGACTAAACCAAGTATTAGCATTGGCTGGTATTTCCCAGCTAGAATCATGATCCCCAGTTGGATGCTTCTGTTTGCAGAAACAAGAGCAGTCTAAATTCAGAGTACTGCTTACTGCCTATGCTTTTCAAGAAATTGCCAATCGCTAATCAGTGCGAACACTATGGAAAATGATGCGGCAACCTTCTACTGCCCAAATGAACTTTGTCAGGCTGCCAACCCCCTGACTCATAAGTTTTGCCAAAGATGTTCTACACCCATACCCAAACGATATCTCTGGGCTGTGGGTGATGTTCTAAATGTGGGTAGTCCAGGAGAAATACTAGCCGATCGCTATTTAGTCATCAATAAATCTGTGGTATTAGATACTAAACCCGGATTACTCCCCCAAGGGTTAGAAACAGACAATTTACCAACCATCAGAGCTTATTTGAGACTAATTCCCTATAGCTTACATATACCTCAAGTATATGGGATGCTCTCTCTGAAAGATGGCCGCTCTCGCAAAGACATTGTACTGCTGGAAAAACCGCCGTTATTCACAGAACCATCGACAGACTCCCAATTACGGTTGTGTCCCCAATTAACTAAAGCTTGGCGCACGGCTACATCTATGCGTCAATTGAATTGGCTATGGCAGTTAGCTCATCTGTGGCAACCTTTGGTAAGTGAGGGTGTTGCTTCTAGCTTGATTGACCCCCATTTATTAAGGGTGGAAGGGCCTTTAGTCCGCTTGTTAGAATTGCGGTTTGACACCTCAACAGCACCAAAGCTATCACATTTAGGAGAGTTTTGGCAGCAGTTGTTGCCAGACACCAAACCAGTGATAGCAGAATTTGTTCAGCAAGTGAGTAGTTTTCTCATTCAAGGAGAAATAAACTCACCAGAAGTATTAATTGCAGTTTTAGATCGCGGATTAGCAGAATTAGGAGAATCACAATCTCCGAAAATTAAGATTATCACTAAAACTGACACTGGGCCTAAACGGCAACGTAATGAAGATGCCTGTTACCCTCCTAGTGGCACACTGTTGAGTAAACCCCCGCAAGCAACAGCCTTGGCTATTGTTTGTGATGGCATTGGTGGACACGAAGGCGGTAATGTCGCATCTAATTTAGCCATTGAAACTATTCAACAGCAAGTACAGCAACTCACCAAAGTTCCTCACGACCATATAGAACCCTCGCTGCTGCTGGCAGATTTAGAGCAAGCTGTGGCAATTGCCAATGATAAAATCAGCCAGCGCAATGACAGCGAAAATCGTCAGGGTAGAAAACGTATGGGTACAACCTTGGTGATGGCATTGCCAGTAGCTCACGAAATGTATATTACCCACGTTGGTGATAGTCGTGCTTATTGGATTACACGGGACGGTTGCTACCAAGTTACCCTTGATGATGATGTTGCTTCTAGAGAAGTGCGTCTGGGATATGCCATTTATCGTGAAGCTGTACACCAAAGTGGTTCCGGCTCATTGGTTCAGGCGTTAGGTATGAGTCCCAGTGCAGCATTACATCCAACAGCACAGCGGTTTATTTTGGACGAAGATGCTGTGTTTCTGCTGACATCTGATGGCTTAAGTGATTTTGACCGTGTAGAAGAATATTGGGAAACAGAAATTTTACCAATTTTGACAGAAGAAACAGATTTAGTTACAGTTGCTGACAAATTGTTGGAAATTGCTAACACCAAAAATGGACATGATAATGTCACGATCGCTTTAGTCCATTATCAAGTTAAATATGTTGAGCCAGAGTTAACTCTCAAACCGGCTGTGATTGACAGTTCTAGCATCAAAACAGCCAAAATTACACCTAAGCCGCTCCAACCTACTTTACTAGAAGACATTTCTGAGCAAAAAACTTTAATTCCTGAAGATAAGCCTCGTTCCTTTCAGCAACTGCCACTACATTTAATCGTCCCAATGATTATAGCGATCGCCGCAGGTTCTTTAGGACTGTTGGTGCGAGGACTGCTTTGGCAATCACCATTAATTCCTACTGTTTCTAGCCCTAGTGTACAGCCAACTGCTACTTCCACTAATGAGCCACTGGCTAACCTTGCTCTTGGCTCAGTAATTACTAACAGCCAAGAAATTACCCTAGATAATCATAAGCTACCCCCAGGCAGTTTGTTGCAAGTGGTTGAGTCAGAACCTAGCGAGACACCAAATTCTCAGGAAGCTGTGGTAGATTTACGGGTTTGTCCCCTAGAAAACAGCCAACCTCCCCAAACTGAAAAAATCCTGCGAGTAAAATTAACACAACTCCAACGCCCAGGCATCTCCGTACTCAAATCAAACGAAGCCAACCGTTGTGAAAATTTGTCCCAGCCGCCAGATAGCTAAACTCCCGTGTTGACTGAGAGCCTAGAAGAATAATATCAGTGAAAATAAGACCAATACTCGATACACTTGTAGAAGCTTGGGATAACACATCTAATAACCAGATGACAAAATTCCAGGATCAGAGTTTTCCTCAGGAAAAATTGTTATCGCAAGTCCTTGGTTTCTACCTTTTAGTTTACAGAACCCATGCCATCCTTGAACTTAGCGATCGCCCGTCTCATCAACACAGGCACAGATAGCTTTGCCATTTGGGTGGTCAAGGCTCCCTACCCCAGTGGCTATGTTCTGCGTGACTGTGTATGGCCTTCTGAACTGAATCAAGTTTGGCAAGAGTGGCAGCAAATGTTTGCTGGACACAGCGGTTTAAATGTGACAGCCAGCACAGCGCCTCAACCAGCTAACCCTCTGTCGTTGAACTTGGGTACAACGGCTACAGGTAATATGCCTGGCTACAGCGGCCGTCTGATGCAATACTTAGGGTTGTATTTGTGGCGCTGGGTATTTGATGGGCCAATTCTCAGCAGTCTCGAACGCAGTTGTGGGATTGCGATGGGACAGCATACACGTTTGCGCTTTCAACTAGAAATTCGTGACCCTGGTTTAATTGCCTTACCTTGGGAAATTATGCAGCGCCAACCCGGCCAATCAGCAATTTCTCTCTCGCAGGATTTGCTGTTTAGCCGTACTACCAGTGAAGTTGAACCACTGCCCTTTTTACGCACAGATCAAGCAATCAATATTTTGCTGGTTTTAGGTCATGATGAAAACTTGCAACTGGAGAAAGAAGCCACTATCCTCCAACAAATCTTGGAAAATCAACAGCAAATAGGCCATCCTTTTTCAGGGTTTGCTCCTTGTATGGTCAAAACCCTGATTCAACCAACACCACAAGAGTTGATTCAAGAATTAGAAACCAAGGCTTACAATGTCTTTTTTTACGCTGGACACGGATTGCCAAACCCTGATGGCGGACTGTTATTTTTGCGTCCAAACAAAGCTCTGAATGGTATAGAATTGGCGCAAGTATTAACTCGAAGTGGACTAAAATTAGCTGTTTTCAATGCTTGTTGGGGAGCGCAACCAGCAGCTGTGAATCACCAAGCAATCCCCGCCAGTAGTTTAGCCGAAGTGTTAATTCGTCATGGCGTACCGGCAGTTTTGGGAATGCGTGATGTGATAGCTGATCATGAAAGTCACACTTTTATTAAAGCTTTTGCGGCAGCTTTGCGATCGCGCAAACCAATTGATGAAGCTGTGGCAGAAGCTCGACAAGAAATGTTAACACTATATAAATTCAACCAACCTGCTTGGACTTTACCAGTTCTGTATTTGCATCCAGATTTCAATGGCGAACTTGTGAAAAGCATTGATGAAGGAATTACAGAGTTGCCGGATATTTCAATTATCAATGTGAATCGTGCTAATTCTAGAGCTTGTTTGCGATCGCTTTCGCCAGGCGGTAAAACTTGGTTTTTACGCACAGGTGTAACTCGCATTGGTCGCACCCAAGACAACGATATCGTGATTCCTGAACCGTCGGTTTCTAAACGTCATGCCGAAATTTTATGCCGAAATACTTTCACTGGCACAACTCCAGTACAAACTTATTACTTACAAGATCTTTCAACTTACGGCACAACTTGGTGTTTAAGTTCTAATGGTTGGCAACAAATTCTGCGGGAGGAAGTACCATTACAATCCGGAGCCAAGCTAAAGTTTGGGAATTCTCGTAGTGAAACTTGGGAGTTTATTATTGAAAATTAAGGAGCCTTTAAGGATAAAAGTTAAAGTGAACTTATATACTTCACTCTTTATTCTTGCTGCTTCATATTTTCTCTTTTTAAATTACTAAATAAAATCAGTTTAGTTTTTGCGGAAATTCTAATTTGCAAGTTGTAGCAGTCAGTACTGCTAAATAATTCATCAGGAGTCAACAACAATGATTAAAAAAATGAACAATTCCCACAATCTCCCATCCTTGGCTACTCAAGTGGAATTAGAGTTCCTAGAATTACTTCTACAACCCGAAGACGCTGCTTATCCTTGGAATCCGACTGATGCTCAAGCCGAAGCATATTTTGATGAATTAGAACAGCAGTTTGTGATGCAAGATGTGCTGGACGAAGAACTACATACTAGAGCAGAATCTTTCTACGGAAAGCTAGATAATTTGTGGTCTCAGGTAGCAAATTGCGCTGATTACAAATGTACTACAGAAATCGGAATTTTAGATAGTCTTTGTGAAACTTTACATAATACCTTTGCAGTTGGAGTACCTACAAACTGGCTCAACGCGATCGCTCAGAAAGCCACAGAAGTTGTTGCTGTGCCACAATCAATCGGCGAACAACTGGTGCAGTGTGTGCAAACCGTATTACCTGCTTTAGACGTAGATGACTTAGCAGTTTTTGCCCGTCCTTATGCCTATGCTATGCGTAGCAGTGAACAGCAAAGCCTAGTATCTGTGATTAGTAAAATTGAAAATCGAGATTGGACAACTTTGTCAGAAATTGAGCAAGCTAAGGTAAGTGTGGCGATCGCCTACTATGCTCTTAGACAGCTAGAAAATTTAGACAATGAAGCTTAACGGTAGTTTGTTGTTCTGGTCTATTTCTGGGGTGAGATTAAATATCAGTGGCAACTGAATTTTCTCTAATGTAATATCTGTAGCACTTATATTTTATGGTTTAAATCATCTTTCTTTAGATATAAGCTGCCCAGAGTAGTTTTAAGTTAAGTCAATTTTTCAACTAATGCAATCTATCTTGAGATAGAAAAACCTTTGAGTTCACAAAGCCCAGTGTCAAAAAATAACAGAAGAGAGCAAGTAGGAGGCAGATAAGCTAGTTCTACCCCCTAGCTCTTATTCCTAACTTAAGATTTACTTGGGGCCGAGAAAGCGAGTAGCAAAATTTTGCGATCGCGTTGGTGACAATGCCCGTGCCTTTAAAATTGCTGCCATCAAAACAGCGTAAGATAAAATCCCCACAATAACTAATAAAAAAGCATTAATAGAACCTGTGGCGTTCCATAAAGCGTGAAGTGCAGATGCGCTTAGATAACCAATAGAGAGAATTTGCCAAGTTTTACTTGGCTTAAGCACAGCCAAACCGATAAAATATCCCAGATAGCCACTATAAGCCATGTGACCAGCTACAGAGCCTAAAACACGGGGAATCAGCAGTTGCAACCCTGCTAATTGACCAGCCGCACCAATACCGACCTGTTGGCTAACATTTTGTGTAATATCAGGGACATACTGTCCGAGAGTTTCTAACAGGGTAAATCCCAAAGCAGAAGCCGTTCCTAGGAGGATTCCATCTAGAGGTTCCCAGACTCCTATGCGTTCTCGCCAAGGAGAAGGTAATTGTTTGCCGATAAAAAACGCTCCTAGTACAGGTAAAGCCTTGAGTAATTCTTCCATCAACCCCGCACCAAAGAACATGCGTACTAGCAATTCTGTCAATGTGGTAGAGTCTTGCGGCGAAGGTAAACTACCTGGCAGAATGCCACGAAATACAAAAATAAATAATTCTAAGATAGGACTCAGCAAAATTAATGCTGTGGTTAGCGCAGTGCCAATCAATACCCACCAAGGCTTTTGCTTACCACAAAGTTGATAAACAAAGTAGTAAACAACAAAGCCGATGTAACTGGCGACAATGACTTGGTTAGCTTGGGGTCTGCCAACAGTAGCAAACATTAGCACTACAAAAACTACTGTTAATATTCCTGGTACAAGATAAGCTTTACGAGTTAAATCCTTACCAGTAGAAATAATCGGAAAAAGTTGTGTAAAGCTAACTGAATCTGGTTGCTTGATTTGAGTGTGATTTTGGAAGTTAGCGGCTGAAGGCAATGATGCGCTTTGTTTCGTCATCATTGTTGGTTGAGGTATCAAGTCATATTCAAAAATAAATTGTGGCCCATCACTACCTAAAGTAATGCGATCGCCTGACTGTAATTCTTGACACCCATAAAAACGTTTACCATTGAGATAAGTACCATTGGCACTGTTTAAATCACAAATTACCCAAGTAAATTTGTTATCTGGAGACGAAGAGAGAGGGCGAACCGCAGCATGACGACGAGATACCATTCGATACATCATGGCATCCAAGACAACCTGACAGCTGGGGTCACGTCCAATTACCATCTCTTTACTTGCATGTAGTGCGTAACGAGATTCTGAACCAAAAGCTGCTGTATTACCAGACACCAGCCGCAGAAAAGCGTTATGTCTTGCGTTTTTGCCTGTCATCGAGTTAGAGTGTCTTCCCAAACTAATTCATCAGATATTCTGGCAGGATAATTAAACCCTAGCCATACCCACAGCAGAATTGCTAAATCCACTATAGCTTTAGTCTCTGCTAACAAATTCAAAATTTTCTCACGCAAAATTTAAAATTATCTAACTCAATATTGACAAGCATTACGGCTACTTTGAGTATCTTATGAGTCTATTTGCCTGGAAATATTTCTCATAATACATACATATTATATTCCTGAAAGCCCACAGCAATAAAATATCTGGCAACCGTTAACATTTTTAGTAGTATTGGCCACATTTTAACTATTCAAAAAATATAAAATAAATTATTCAAAATAGAATAAGAAACCTTATACATGAAAAAAGTATAAGGCTTGACTAACTCTGTCTTTCATCCTTAAACTTTGGCAACCTCTAGATGCTCGACCTTAGTACCAAGTACTTTGAGAAATTCTGCCAACCAACGAGAATGAGCAGGCCAAGCTGGCGCTGTCACCAAGTTACCATCGACTATAGCCTCATCAACTGAGATTTGTACATAAATACCACCAGCTGCACGAACATCGGGACTACAAGCTGGGTAAGCAGTGCAACTCTTACCTTGTAGGACATCAGCAGCAGCTAATAACTGTAAACCATGACAAATAGCAGCAATAGGTTTATTGGCTTGAGCAAAGTGACAAGTAATTTCTAACACCTTTTGATTCAAGCGAATATATTCAGGTGCGCGTCCTCCGGGTACTACCAGTGCATCATAGGTATGAACATCTATATCGGCAAAGGTAGCATTGAGAGTGAAGTTATGACCAGGTTTTTCACTATAAGTTTGGTCTCCTTCAAAATCGTGAACTGCGGTTCGCACCTTGTCACCTGCTTTTTTGTCTGGACAAACAGCATGAACAGTATGTCCAACCATTTGCAAAGCCTGGAAGGGAACCATAACTTCGTAATCTTCGACAAAGTCGCCCACAAGCATCAAAATTTTCTTAGCAGCCATGTTTTGTTATCCTCAGTTTTTAGTTATGGGTCAATGGTCAATAGTTTATTGAACTTTGACGATGCCAATTTTAGATTTTAGATGAATCAATTTCCCAATCTAAAGTTTAAAATTCATTGACTCTTGACTAAAATTAAAGCAGATGGAATTCGGCTATGGCTCTAGGAAAATTTTTATTTTCATGGCTGGGACGACTGAGTTTAATTAAAGCAAATCGCTGTAAAGGTGTTAAAGCTGCCCACTGTTCCAAAGACAAGTTAACACCCATTTCTTGAGCTTTTTCTTGCAAGGCAACTGGTATAGTGTTAGATTCCATCCATGCAGGGTAAGGCTCCACAGGTATTTGTCCTACTGGTGTACCTGTTTTTTCTAAAATTAGCTGCTGGAGATATTCTTTGTAAGTTTCAATTTCTGTTTGTGTGCTGCAAGGCAGTTCAACTAATGCTTCACGCTCATCTTGAGTCAGCTGTAACCAATCCGATAGCTTGAGTTTAATTCCACAAGTATCTAAATTGTATCGCACTTGCATGGGTATGCAGCGCAGAGAATTGACAAAATCTGCTTCAAATTCAAAAAAAACTGCCATATTTTAACTAATAAAAAAGTTAACTGATAAAGTTAAAATAAACTTAAAGTTTTAGAAACTATTAAAATTAAAATATTTATATAAGCATAAATAATCGCTCAAAAGTTATAAATCTAATGTGAATGCTGAGAATTACTTACTAGAACGAATTATTAAATAGCTGATAGATAAAGCCAAAATTGCAATACCTAAACCAATTATCTCAATACCAGAAACCTTGCCCAAGTCAAGAATAATAATTTTACGAGCTATAGCTATTAAAGAAGTAACAATAACTAATTCTACTTGAAAAACGTGTTTTCGCAAATAAGCTGTGATATTCTCCAAAATTTCTAGGGCAATTAAAATATTCAAAAATAAGCCAAATATTTTAAATAATGTTGTGTTGAACTGTCCATAAGGTGTATCGAATAGTTCTCTAATTAAAAATACTCCTAAATCTCCGATCGCAGCTATAATTACTAGTACCATTAAAATAGATAAAATCTTAGAAACTATTACCTCAACGTTTTCGATGATATGCATAAAGCTTTCATCGCTGGTAAATCCTAAGATGTTTTTGAATAGTTTTTTCATCTGCTGCATCCTGGTTTAGTTCAACAAGAAATTGGTAATGAAGCACAGATAATAATTACTCATCAAGCCTTAAGACATAAAAAAATCATGTCTCATTTATAATCAATAGTAGATGATGAAAATTTTAAATCATCACCATTGACTATGGTCTATTGATGAATTAATAAATATCGATTCTTAATTACCAATTTCTTGTTTAAGGATATAACAAGCAGATCACCATTGCGAGGATTGGAGTTGATAATTTTTGCTTGTAACTTCTAGAGAAATTGGTGCTAGTTGCACCGCACAAGCTTTTAATTCTGGTTGCAGAGAATCTGGGCAACATTCAGGATGGGTGAGGGCGTTAGCTTCGGCATTATCTGCCCAGAGTGCGCCCCAGTGCATAGGGACAAATACAGTTCCAGGTGCGATCGCCTTGGTCACTTTTGCGGGAAAATGAGCTTGACCACGACGCGATCGCACTTCTATCACCTGATTATCAGTAATTCCTAACTTAGCCGCATCACGGGGATGAATTTCAATAAACGGTTCGGGATGCATTGAACGAATTTTTTCGATGCGACCAGTACGGGTTTGAGTGTGCCAATGTCCGTAAAGTCTTCCAGTCGTTAACACAAACGGATAATCGGGGTCTGGTAATTCTGCCAATCCTTTGGAGTAATACGCCCCGAACCGCGCCCGGCCGTCGGGGGTGTGGAAACGTAAATCGGTGTAGAGTCTTTTGGAGGGTGTAGGGTGTAGGGTGTAGGGTGTAGGGGAAGACGATATATTATCCCCACTCCCCATTCCCCATTCTCCACTCCCCGTTTCTGGATGTGGCCAATGCGTCGGCCCTTGTTTACGTAATTGTTCATGACTAAGCCCTGACATATCACAAGGACGATTTTTAGTTAGTTGAACAAACTCAGCGTAAACTTCGGCAGAATTGGCAAAGTTAAACTTATCGGCAAAACCTAACCGCCGTCCGACTTCCGCGAAAATTTCCCAGTCGGCTTTGGCTTCTCTTGGCGGTTGGCGGAATGCTGGACACAAAGTTACTCGGCGTTCAGAATTGGTCATTACGCCAGTTTTTTCACCCCACTGAGCAGCAGGTAACAGCATATGAGCGTAAGCGGCGGTTTCTGTGGGATAGTATGCGTCTTGGTAAATTGTGAAAGGCGATCGCAATAATGCTTTCTTGGTGCGTTCCAAATCTGGCATACTCACAGCTGGGTTAGTAGCTGCAATCCACAGTACACCTACATCACCAGTTTCCAAGCCTGTAATCATATCCCAAGCAGTCAAACCAGGAGTAGGGGAAATTTGTCCCCGTTTCAGTCCCCAAAAATCTTCTACTTCGGCGCGATGCTGGTCATTTTTCACCAAGCGATAACCAGGTAATAAATGCGCCAAACCTCCGGCTTCTCTACCGCCCATCGCATTTGGTTGACCTGTCAAAGAAAATGGCCCCGCCCCTGGTTTACCGATTTGTGCAGTCATCAAGTGTAGGTTAATGATAGTCCTAACCTTGGCTGTACCTTCACTTGATTGGTTGACACCCATCGACCATAAGGAAAGCACTCTTTCTGACTGACCCCAATAACGCGCGGCTGTTTCTAAATCTTCAATACTGATACCGCATTGACGCGCTGCTACTTCTGGGGGATAGTGGCGAATCACTTCTGCGTATGCCGAAAAATTGCTGGTACAGTCATCGATAAACATCGTGTCAATGTATCCCCAACGCATTAATAAGTGGGCGATACCATTTAATAAATCAATATCTGTACCAGGACGAATTGCTAAATGTAAATCTGCGGCTTCGGCGGTGGGTGTACGACGAGGATCAACCACAACCATTTTCATTTTGCGGTTTTTTCTGTGGTATTTTTCCAACCGATTAAAAATGATGGGATGGCATTCTGCTGTATTAGTGCCAATTAAAAATGCACAATCAGTTAACTCTAAATCTTCGTAACAGCAAGGCGGGCCATCAGCACCAAAACTTTGAATATATCCAGATACAGCACTGGACATACATAAGCGTGAATTTGCATCAAAATTGTTAGTTCCTAGACAACCTTTCAAAAGTTTTTGGGCAGTGTAATAGTCTTCAGTTTGAAATTGACCAGAACCATACATACATATCGCTTCTGGCCCTTGGGTGAAGCGGACAGTTTGAATTCTGTTGGTGATGATATCAAAAGCTTCATCCCAAGAAACTTGGCGGAACTCTTGATCTAAAGAGTCCCGCACCATTGGGTAATGTAATCTATTTTTGTCTAAAGATTCAGCGATCGTTGCGCCTTTAACACATACCATACCTTGGCTAGAAGGATGAGATTTATCGCCTCGCACCCGCCAAATAGGGTTTCCTTTACTATCTCGATTTGTAGGTTTATTAAGTTGTGCTGGCGGCGAAACTTCTAGACCACAGCCAACACCACAATAAGGACAAAGAGTTTTAGTAAATTCGCTCATGTAGCTACACCACTTTATTATTTTTGGAGAATAGACACAGATAATTTATCTGTGTTCATCTGTGGTTTTGATAAAAATAATTTAGGTTATTAGTAATAGAGTTTAATTATTAACCGTCGATGCACACAGAATTAAATACAAGAAGGAGGATGAAACTATTTAGCTAATTTCATCCTTGATTTTCCGGGGTTATTCTTCAGCTAAAATTGTTGATTTTTGATTTGAAGTTTCTGCTGATTCTTCAGCCGCACCTGCAAAAGAACCTTGTGGTTCTTTGAGAAAGAAAGCACACATAAAAGCACAAATCAATGCTGCTATAGCCATTGTGCTAAAGAGGGTTGGTGCATCAGTTAAGCTGAAAATTGTCAGGTAAACTACGCCGCCAAAATTACCGTAAGCTCCGACATTGCCAGCAATTTGTCCAGTGGCTTCTTTTTTGATCAAGGGAACAATACCGTAAGTCGCACCGCAGCCAGCTTGGGCAAAGTAAGCACAAATCATAGTTACAGCGATCGCCAGCCCAATTGGCCAGTTAGCATTAATAAAATGTGCCATCAAATAGCCAACACCAATACCAGCCGAAATAATGGTCATTGTCCATTTGCGGGAGCCAAATTTATCAGAAATTACGCCACCGCTAGGACGAGAAACTAAGTTTAAAAATGGATAAGTTGCCGCAATCATTGCTGCAACTACGTGTTCTAAACCAAAGGTTTTTTCAAAGAAAGCTGGCAGCATAGAAACAGCTGCTAATTCTGAACCAAAGTTAGTTACGTAAGTAAATTCGAGTATGGCAACTTGACTGAAGTTATAACGCTGGTCTGGAGCGTATGTTTTCTTGCCAATTAATAGTTCTTTGTTAACTTCGTAAGCTTTGTAAGTTTGGTAAGCAAATAATCCTAATAATGCTAACCAAACTAAATACATTTGACCCAGAGTCAAAAAGTGAATATTTCTTTGTTCTAACCGCCAAGCTAATAAACCGAGGGCGAATATCAAACCAAAATTTGAGACAATCATCGCCCAGAAACTTTTGACGCTGGTAACTTCTAAAGCCCCATTTTTCTTAGGTCGCTTGTAGACTTTGCCAGCAGGCGTATCTTGAACAGTGTTGAAGTAAATTACGCCATAGATAGCGGCAATGATACCAGTAAGAGCGATCGCCAACCGCCAGTTAGAAGCACCACCAGCCATAAAGCTAGTACCTACAGCTATCATTGGTAAGGCAAATTCTGCACCAAAAGCCCCAAAATTTCCCCAACCGCCGTAAATACCCTGTGCGCTTCCCATTTCCTTCGGTGGGAACCATTCAGCCACCATACGGATACCGACAACGAACCCGGAACCGACAATTCCCATTAACAAGCGGCTGATGACTAACTGATTAAAGTCCTGAGATAACGCTGTAGCTAAACAGGGAACAGCCGCAAACATCAACAGCATTGAATAAGTAATCCTGGGGCCGAAACGATCTAACAGCATCCCAATGATTAGACGCGCTGGAATTGTTAGGGCTAAGTTGCAGATTCCTAAAGTTTTAATTTGCTCAGGTGCAAGATGTAGCTGCTTCCCAATAGTGGTAGCAAACGGAGCAAAGTTAAACCAACAGACAAAGGTGAGAAAAAAGGCAAACCAAGTCTGATGTAAGATGCGGTAACGATCCCTGAATGAAAATAAATTTTTTAGCATTAGACTTCAAACCTTTAACGGCTGGGTTAATTTCAGACTTCAGACTTCAGACTTCAGTTATTCCTCATGAGCGAACCGGCGATAAAGGAAATCTAGAGCGTAGTTCCGCAGGTTGTAGTATTCGGGGTCTTCCATGATGCGGCGACGGTTGCGGGGACGGGAAAAGGGAATCTCTAAAACTTCACCGATTTGAGCGGCTGGGCCATTAGTCATCATCACCACTCTGTCGGCTAGGAACAACGCCTCATCAATGTCGTGAGTAATCATCAGGACGGTAACTTGATGGTCACTCCAGATTTGTAGTAATTCTTCTTGCAATTCTTCTTTGGTGATTGCGTCTAATGCACCGAAGGGTTCATCCAGAATCAAGACTTTCGGACGGATGGAAAGGGCGCGAGCGATCGCAACTCGCTGTTTCATCCCACCAGAAATTTGACTCGGTTTTTTATCAGCGGCTTCAGTGAGTCCCACCATTGCTAGATGTTCTCTGACAATGGCGCGTTTTTCGGCTTGGGGTTTTTTAGGAAATACGGAATCTACAGCTAAATAAACGTTCTCAAAAACACTTAGCCAAGGCAGTAAGCAATAGTTTTGAAATACCATCATCCGGTCTGGGCCTGGTTCGGTGATGGGTTGGTCTTGCAGCATGACAACACCATCGGTGGGTGTGTTGAACCCGGAAATCATGTTGAGGAGGGTGGATTTACCGCAGCCAGAGTGACCAATTAAGCAGACAAATTCGCCTTCACGAACTTTGAGGTCAATACCATCGAGGACGGTGTAGGGGCCTTCGGGGGTGGGGTAAATTTTGCTTACGCCTTCGATTACGAGGAAGTTATCTGCTTTGGTTTGTGGTTGTTGGAGAGTTTTATTTACTAATTGCATGATATGTTTCCGAATTTATTATTTACTCACGCAGAGGCGCAAAGGCGCGGAGAGTTTGAGGGAGATAGGAGAGTTACAAAGGACAAATGACAAATGACCAATGACTATTGACCATTGACTAAATAAAGACTTCTTCTATACGGATGTCTCGCTTGATTTCTAAGCTTTTGAGGTATTCTAGGGGTTCTGAGGGGTTAAAAACTTTACCATCGAATAGGTGAATTGGGTCGTCGTAGCCGGTATCGAGTAAGCCGAGGTCACGGGCGGCTGAACCAAATATGTCTGCACGACATACTCTTTCGATAACTTCTACCCAGTTTTTCGGGAAGGGGGTTAAACCCCAGCGTGATAGTTGAGTTACCATCCATAAGATTTCGGTGCGGTTAGGATAGTTGGTTTTGTTGAGGTAAAACTGGTTGTAGGCTGTGAGTGATTGGGGTTCTGTACCATCGCCGCGATCGTAGGGATCGGTGAAGCCTGGGCGGATGTAGGCGGGATTGAGGTTGAGGTACTCAGGACGGCAGAGGAAGTCGAGAATTTCTTCGCGGTTGCGGAGGTCATCACAGTATTTGCAAGCTTCTAGGAGAGATTTTACGAGGGCTAGATAAGTTTCTGGGTACTGTTGCGCCCAATCTTCCCGCACTCCTAAGACTTCTCTGGGCTGTCCTGACCATGTTTCTAGGGCGGTGGCGGCGATGAATCCTACATCATCATGAACGGCCATGTGGCTCCAAGGTTCACCTGCACAGTAACCGTCAATGGTTCCGGCTTTGAGTTGAGCGACCATTTCCATTGGTGCGATCGCAGTTAAACTCACATCTCTATCGGGGTCGATACCGCCAGCCGCTAACCAATAACGCAGAATTAAGTTCTGCATAGATGTGGGATGAACGACTCCCAATGTCAAAATCTGGTCGGGGGTAGCGTTAATCGAGGCTTTCAGGTCGCTTAGATTTTTGACACCTTCGCCATACAGTCTTTTGCTTAAAGTAATAGCACTGGCATTGCGGGAAAGATTCAGCGCGTTGACAACTGGAATTGGTGTTTTACCAGCTGCGCCTAAAGTGAGTGCTAAGGGCATTCCTGCCAGCATTTGGGCTGCATCTAATTTACCTGTAGCTACGCCTTTGGCGATTTCATTCCAATTGCTGGCACGGCTAAGGGTGATTTCTAAACCATATTGAGCAAAGAAACCTTTTTCTTGAGCCACGATTAAAGGTGCAGCATCAGTTAAAGGTAGAAAGCCAATTTCTAAGTTGACTTTTTCTAGACCCCTAGAAGATACCGCTACTGGTGCAACTGTTTGTTGCGCTTTGCGTTTTTTGGCTTGCTTTTGTTGGTTGAGGAAGTAAATCATCTCATTCCGCAGATTGTAGTAACTGGGATGATTAACGACTTCCAAACGTTGACGAGGACGAGGGATGGGTACTTCCAGGATTTGACCAATGTGTGCTTCTGGGCCATTGGTGAGCATGACAATGCGATCGCTCAACAATAATGCTTCATCCACATCATGAGTTACCATCACACAGGTAACATTATGCTCATTGCAGATTTTCATTAATTGCTCTTGCAAACTTCCCCTTGTGAGCGCATCTAACGCTCCAAAAGGTTCATCTAACAATAACAACTTCGGACGGATAGCCAAAGCACGAGCGATCGCAACCCGTTGTTTCATCCCCCCAGATAACTCACTGGGACGCTTCTTCGCTGCTAGATGCAAGCCCACCATATCGATATGCTCTTCGATGATGGACAGGCGATCGCTTTTCGACTTATTTTGATAAACCTCATCCACAGCCAAAGCGATATTTTCTCGCACAGTTAACCAGGGAAGCAACGAGTAATTTTGAAACACCACCATCCGGTCGGGACTAGGTTCTCTAATCTCCTTACCTTCCAAAGTCACACCACCAATACTGGCTCTATCTAAACCCGCAATGATGTTAAGTAAAGTAGATTTACCACAACCAGAATGTCCAATTAAAGAAACAAACTCACCTTGGCGGATTTTTAACTCAATATTCTTTAGCGCAATATATTTACCACCATTTGGTAAATCAAAAATTCTATCAACGTGGTCAACTTCAACAAAAGTAGTAGTCATTTGTCATTAGTCCTTAGTCAATGGTCAAAGATTTCTGATATCTTTTCTCTATAAACTTGCACTCACATCTTCTCTTTCTTCGCGCTCTTCGCGCCCTTTGCCGTTCGTTTAATAGAGAATATTAACTCTTGACTACTTCTGTTCTGCGACAACTTTGCTCGCTATAAAACCAACCAATCTATCCAACAGTAATCCAACCAGACCCACATAAATAAGTGCCAAAATAATCTCACTCAAATTAGTTTCAGTAGTTGTGTTGTAAGCATCCCAAATAAACGAACCAATACCCACACCACCAACTAACATTTCCGCCGCAACAATTGCTAACCAAGATAAACCAATTCCGATACGTAATCCTGTAAAAATATAAGGCACAGTCGCCGGAAACACAATCTTAAAGAAATACTTTGCACCTCTTAATTTTAAAACTCTTGCCACATTTACATAATCTTGTGGAATTTGCTGCACACCCACGGTTGTATTAATAATAATCGGCCAAATCGATGTGATAAAAATCACGAAAATCGCTGATGGATTAGCTTGTTGAAATGCTGCCAAAGAAATTGGTAGCCATGCCAGCGGCGGTACAGTTCGCAATACTTGAAATATAGGGTCTACAGCATTGTATACCAATTGATTAGCACCAATTAAAATTCCTAATGTAATGCCGACAATTGCTGCTAATGAAAAACCTAAACCAACCCTGCCTAAACTACTGAGTATCTGCCAGCCCAAACCCTTATCACTTTCACCATTATCAAAAAACGGGTGAATAATAAAAGGGTCAAAAGTTTCAGAAAAAGTTTCTATTGGCCCAGGTAATTTGAAACCAGGATTTAAACAAAGTAATTGCCAAATAACTAGAAAAATAGCTAGTGCTACCAAAGGCGGTATAACTTTCTTAAAAATAAATTTGTTAATAGCCTTTTGTGGCTTTTTCCTAAATGTGCGATTTCCAAGAACATCTGCCATTATCTTATAATTCCGTGGTAATACAGTGGTAGTAAATTTTGTTGTGATAGTTGGGATAAGTATCAGAAATTAGACTTTCTTAATTTTCAAAGCTTGTAAATATTCTTCTGGTTTTTCTGGGTCGAATTTGACACCATCAAAGAAAGTTTCTACGCCACGAGAACTGCTGGTAGGAATTTGGGAATCAGGAACACCAATAGCTTTTGCTGCTTTCTTCCACAGGTCTTCTTTATTCACTTGGTCAACTATCTCTTTAACTTTGGTATCCTTTGGCAGATAACCCCAGCGAATATCTTCAGTTAAAAACCAAATATCGTGGCTCTTGTAGGGATAGGAAGCATTATCAGCCCAGAATTTCATGCGATAGGGGTATTCTTTTTCTGTACGCCCATCACCATAGTCAATATTACCTTTTGACCTTTCGACAATATCTGCGGCAGCAACGTTAAAGTATTTACGGTCAGCACAGATTTTGCACATTTCCTCTTTGTTTTCTAGCTTGTCGCACCATTGTTGCGCTTCTAGAACTGCCATCAACAATGCCTGTGCAGCGTTGGGATTTTTATCAACCCAATCTTGTCGCATCGCAAAGGCTTTTTCTGGATGGTCTTTCCACAACTCACCTGTAACTAAGGCTGTATAACCTATTTTTTGGCTGACCAACTGAGCGTTCCAAGGTTCACCTACACAGAAAGTATCAACAGTATTGACTTTCATATTTGCCACCATTTGTGGTGGTGGTACAGGTTCCAAAACCATATCTTGATCTGGATTAATACCGCCAGCAGCTAACCAATAGCGCATCCATAAATCGTGAGTACCGCCAGGAAAGGTAATTCCAGCTTTTAAAGCTTTTTTATCAGCTTTGGCTTTACTAGCGGCTTCTTTGAGTGCTTTGCTTTCGAGATTGACTTTGAGTTCCTTGAATTTATTTGCAACAGAGATAGCCTGACCGTTTGTATTCAACCGCGCCAAGATATACATTGGCACTTTATCTTTGATGGTCATCAGGTAAGGCATGGGGCTGAGGATATGTGCGCCATCAATACCACCACCAGCAGAACCGATTTTTAGATTGTCGCGGGTGACAGGCCAAGATTTTTGCTTGATAACTTCGACATCGGTCATGCCGTATTTAGCAAAAAAACCTTTTTCTTTAGCAATAATTAGGGGCGCAGAATCGGTCAGAGCAATAAATCCTAGCTTGGCTTTGGTTGTCTCTACTTTAGGAGCATTAGCAACTGATACGTTGGCGGCTGGAGCCGCAGAAGGTGCATTACTGCCGTTGGAGGCTGTATTACTAGAGGAACAACCATGAGCAATGATAGAAGCCGCTGCTGCTGCACCAGTGGTGAAAATAAATTTTCTGCGGGAAAGATTGGTCATTTGTAATTTTTCCTTTGTCATTTGTGAGTTGTTATGCACTAGGAAAGGCAGGGGGCAAGGGTGCAGGGGGCAGGGGGAAAAATATTAGACTTTAGACTTCAGGCTTCACACTTCAACCAACGCTTCTTGTTTCAGCTTTGCGCCGAAGTGCTTGATGAGTAGGTCTTGTAAGACTGGCTGCAAGTCTTCGCAGGGTATGCCTTTAATTGCACAGGTTCCTAAATGAGCGTCTTTGCCGACTTTGCCGCCCATATAGATGTCTACGCCTTCTACGGCTTTTCCATCTTTACGAGCTTTAGTCCCCATTAAGCCGATGTCTGCAACTTGTGGCTGTCCGCAGGAGTTTGGGCAACCAGTCCAATGAATGCGAACTGGTTGGGTGAAGGTTAAGTCTTCTTCTAAAGATTGAATGGTTGCTAGGGCGCGGTTTTTAGTTTCGATGAGGGCAAAGTTGCAAAATTGTGCGCCTGTGCAGGAAACTAGCGATCGCTCCAACACTCCCGGATTGATGGAAAATCTTTGTAGTAAGGGTTCTGCCAAAAATGTTTCTAGGCAAGCATCAGAAATATTGGGAATGATGATGTTTTGTTCAACTGTCAGTCGGATTTCACCACTGCCATAAACTTCTGCTAGGCGGGCAATTTCAAACATATCTTCGGCATACAACCGCCCAACCGGGATGTGAAAGCCTACATAGTTCATTCCTGGCTGTTTTTGCTTATATACGCCGATATGGTCGCGTTTTTCCCAATCAATTTCGTCTTTGGCTGCGGCAGGTAAAAATGATTTACCCAAACGCTGTTCGACTTCTGCACGCAACTTATCTATACCCCATTCATCAATCAGCCACATCAAACGAGATTTCAGACGATTGGCGCGTGAGCCATTGTCACGAAACACTTCTAAGACGGCTCTACATACAGCCACTACATCTTCTGGTGCTACCCAAGCATTGAGAGGAATTGCCGCATCACAACGTTTAGCAGAGAAGAAGCCGCCAACCAAGATGTTAAATCCGAATTTCAGTTCTGAGTACTGAGTGCTGAGTGCTGAGTGGGAAGAAGACTCAGCACTATTCTTAAATGCTGGTACAAATGCTAAGTCGTTGATTTCGGCGTGAACTGAATTGTCCCGTCCACCTGTGATCGCAATATTAAACTTGCGAGGTAGGTTGGTAAACTCTGGGTTTCCTTCGCCTTTGTTGGTGAGCATATCTTGAATTTGCTGCACCAAATCTCGTGTGTCGAACAATTCGTCTGCATCCAGTCCAGCCACGGGATCGCCTGTGATGTTGCGGACGTTATCCATCCCGGACTGAACGCTGGTTAAACCAACTTTCTGAAATTTATTGAAGATATCTGGTAAATCTTCAATTCTGATCCCCCGCAATTGAATATTCTGTCTGGTGGTAATGTCAGCACTACCATCATCGCCATAACGCTGCAAGACTTCTGCCAAAACACGCATCTGGTCGCTGTTGAGAATACCGTTGGGCATCCGCAACCGCATCATGAACTTGCCAGGGGTAACTGGGCGGAAAAATACTCCCACCCACTTGAGTCGATGATCTCGGTCGGTTTCGTCCATTGCTTCCCAACCTAAAGCAGCAAATTTCTCGATTTCCGCTTTAACGGCGAGTCCGTCTTTTTCAGCTTTGAATTTTTCAAACTTATTGAGATTGGCTTTGGTAGTGGTTCCTGTATCTGTCATGAGCTAACTCTCATTATTGTTAATCCAGTGAGAACTTCAGGCGGTAGTTACCCAATATCAATCAACCCGTAGTCTGGATTTTTGTTCTACGAGTTTTGGTGAATTTAAATTGAATATTTATCTATGGCTGATTTCTAATTTTCAAGCGCGTTCTTAGGCAATTTATCTGCGGGTTAATTGACAAACAAGAGTCTGTCTTTAACTGAACGCGACTTCGTAAAGTCTGGGAGCAAATTTGTAATCTTTTACATTGGGGAAATTCACCAAGTAAACAGGGCAATTGTTTATGTAACAATTTCGATACTTTTAAGGTTAAAGTCAGATTTCTGCTAAAATCGTATAAATAGCTACAAAATACTAGTAATATTGCTAATTAAGAATAGGATCAATGCGTTTTCTGCATCACACGGAGCAAATGAGTGATGCAAAAGCATCGATTCATTGGATCAGCATGGACAAAAAATTGTAGATTTTATGCTGAGAGTGAAGCTTAAGCAATCAGCTAACCGTATGACAAGCGATCGCTGTTAATCTAGTACAAATATTTTCCACAACCATGAAACGTCGTGATTTCATCAATTGGGTTGGTTTAGGTTGGATAGCTAGTAGCTTACCAGTTGCTATTGCTGCTTGTTCTTCCCAGCCAAGTACACCAACATCTTCAACATCTGGAGATTGGCAAAGAATAGGTACAACAAAAGAATTAGATCAGACAGGTCAACTTTTGGTCAAAAACTCCCCTGTCGGAACTGTTTTAGTAGTTGGTACATCTCAAAACGCAAATCTAATGGCTGTTGATCCTACCTGTACTCATAAAGGTTGCACGGTAGATTGGAAAGCAGATACAAAAAAATTTGCCTGTCCATGTCACCGTGCAGAATATGGTGTTGATGGACAGGTACAAAAAGGCCCAACAACAAAACCACTAAAAACTTACACCGTTAAAATTGATGGCGATTCAGTTGTAGTTAAAAGTTAACTCAAGTATGAAGTGTGAAGTATGAAATTAACCCACCCATAAAGCGAAAAGCGGACTGCCATTAACTGCCGTGCAGAACTTAAATTTTGACTTTATCCTTTATCTTTATTATTGTTTGAAAAATTCTGATCACAAGTCAACAGGCAAGAGGCAGAACACAGCAGAATAAAATTTCAGACTTTATACTTCATACTTCAGACTTTTTTCAGACTTCATACTTCACACTTTATACTTTTTATGCAAGGCAATATCAACCAGGTTTTGGTGCAGGCACAGACAGCGTATGATGCAGCTGACTGGTCATCGCTGATTCAATATCTGCAACAGTTGATTTTGGTAGAGAATGAACAAAATTCAGAACATTTGCTGGAATTAGCACTACCTATTTTAGAAATGGGGGATTTCCAGCAACGCTGGGAAATTAGCAAAGTATTAATTCGCTTGGGAAATATTGCCATTTCGCCATTGATTGACATCTTAGAAGACGAAGATGCAGAGGAAGAACTGCGGTGGTATGCGGCGCGGACTTTAGGCGAGTTTCAGCATCCAGATGCGATCGCACCTTTGGTAGAACTGCTCAAAAAGAGCGAAGATGAAGAATTAAAAGCGATCGCCGCTACAGCCTTGGGACAAATGGGTAATTTGGCAATTACTGAACTCTCGAAACTTTTAAAACAAGAAGATACAAAGCTTTTGGCTGTGCGATCGCTTGCTTATATTCGCAGTCCAGAAACTATTACACCCCTGTTAAGTGTGGTACACGATGCCGAACCCGCAGTCCGCGCCACCGCACTAGAAGCCCTCAGCAGTTTTCACGATCCACGTGTACCACCTGTGCTTTTACACGCTTTAGATGATGTGGTGGCAACAGTTAGGCGTATTGCCGTACTGGGTTTAGGGTTCCGCCCTGAATTAAAATCCCAACTAGATTTGGAGGCGCGACTACAAACCAAGCTTTACGACTTCAACATAGAAGTTTGTTGTGCTGCTGCTACTGCCCTTTCGCGCATAGGAGGTGATGCTGCTACCCATCATTTATTTACAGTATTGATGTCACCGCACACACCCACAACCCTAAAACTAGAAATTATTCGCGCTTTAGTTTGGCTAGGAACCCTATCTGGTTTGGAATATTTGCAGCAGGCATTAAACCAAACTAAATCAGAAATATTGTGTCAAGAAATTGTCACAGTTTTGGGGCGAGTAGAAAAACCGCAGTTAATTACAAAAGCTACAGAAATTTTGTTGGAATTGCTGCAATCGCAACATCCAGCCACAGAACTTCCTAATATTAAAAGTGCGATCGCTTTATCTTTAGGACAACTAGGTAGCCAACAAGCCGTTCCATCATTAACTACTCTAGTGGCTGATTCAAATGAACAGGTAAAATTACATGCGATCGCCGCACTTAAAAAGTTAGTACCAGAATTTGTGCCAACACAGTTTTGAATACCATTTTGCTAATCGTCTTCTTTGCGCCTTTGCGTGAGATATACCTAATCAAATTAAACTTTGCATCGCCTGTTGTAAATCATTTGTGAACTCAGCAACAGCTTGCTTTGCACCTGCACGACTTTCTTTATATGCCGAATAACGTTCAGATATAGATAGCGGCTGACCGATAGTAATCTTAACTTTTTGCTTACCTAATTGTGGACGCTGAAAAGATTTATCACCTTTAATTTTGGCAATCATTTGCCATAAAATTAAAGTTGTTTCAGCAAATCTTTCGACTGTTGGTTTCTCTTTTATATAATTGCCAGAAACTGCTACGAAACTTTCTACTAATCTCATGTGCCACATTCTGGCATTGGCTTCTTCGGCAACGCGATCGCCTAAAGCCCTCTCCACAGAAGATAATGTTTTGATATCCTTAAAATCTTCCCTAAATATATAATTCCAGCCAGCTTGTTCTACGCGCCGACAACGATCAGTTAAAGTTCCTTTTGGTTGCAAGTTAAAATACTGTTCAGATATTTGTAATGCGGCATTTAATAAAGCTTGTAATCTTAACGCTAAGGCTTCATTCCTATCTTTAATTTCACTTACAGTTTGAGTATCCGCCAGCTTTTGATGATAAAACCGCGTGTAAAATTGCTCCATTAAAGATAATAAATGTTCTGCTAAAGCCAACAAGCGCGGATAAAGTAATTCCATTGAAGCAATATTATCGGTTCTTCCCGCATTTACAGGCAAACCACTAGCGGCTTCTAAATCACTTAGTAATTGAGCGATCGCACTCCAAGGCGCAGCAGTATAACTATATTTAATCCCAACTGGTACAATTAAAACCTGTTCCGAGCGTCCGGCTTTTTGTAAGTCTTCCGCGCACCAAAAGCCTAACTGGGCAATACCGGGTTCTAATGGACTAATAATTTCTGATAGTCCATTTGTTGCACCTTCTGGCGCAGCAGCCATCGGGAATTTACCATTGGCGAACAAATCACGCGCTGAACGTAACCCAGTCCAGTCAGCCTTACCGCGTTGAATAGGAGTTCCACCCAACCGTGAAGCCACCCAACCTGCATACTCACCCGCCCAGAGAGGAATGCCGCGATCGTAGATAAAATGAGCATGAATGGTCGATTGTAATGCTATACCCTGTTCTCGTGCTACCTTCGGCACAAGTTGAGACAGCAAGTAGCCCAAACAAAAAGGATCATCTGTTTTAGGATGACGAAACGCCAATAAAAAGCGCACCTTACCTTCTTGAAACTGACGATAAAGATCCGCCAAAATCTCAACATTGTCTGCTTCTATCTGGGAAATAGCAGTTTGCCATTGTATCCAACTAGGTAGAAACGTGTGAACAACTCGCAAAAACAAGGGATTAAACGCTGGCGGAATAAATTCCAGGGGTGGCTGTGCTTGATAAATTACGTCTGACAAGGTAAGTTTCTCCTGAAGTAGTAGAGAGTGCTGAGTGCTGAGTGCTGAGTATTTTAAAAAGGTTTGGGATGCAAGGTGGAAATAACAAATGACAAATGACTATTAACCAAGCACTTTATACTTCATACTTCATACTTCATACTTTATTTGACACAGAGATTAACGATTCTAAGAAGGGATTAAACGATGCGACTGTCACAAATGTTATTCGTTACACTCAGGGATGATCCTGCTGATGCGGAAATTCCCAGCCATAAGTTATTACTCCGTGCAGGGTATATTCGTCGCATCGGTAGCGGTATTTATGCTTATCTCCCATTTATGTGGCGGGTGTTGCAAAAAGTTTCTCAAATTGTGCGGGAAGAAATGAACGCCACAGGCGCACAAGAATGTTTGTTACCCCAACTACAGCCTTCTGATTTGTGGAAAGAATCAGGACGTTGGGATACTTATACTAAAGCTGAGGGAATTATGTTTTCCCTAATCGATCGCCGTGAACAACAATTAGGATTAGGGCCGACTCATGAAGAAGTGATCACAGCGATCGCTCGTGATATGATTCGCTCTTATCGTCAGTTACCGCTACATCTCTACCAACTGCAAACCAAGTTCCGTGATGAAATTCGCCCCCGCTTTGGTTTGATGCGCGGACGAGAATTCATCATGAAAGACGGTTACTCCTTCCACGTCGATGAAGAAAGCCTAAAAAAAACCTACCAAGATATGTATCAAGCCTACAGCAATATGCTGCGGCGGGCTGGGTTAGCTTTTCGTCCAGTAGAAGCTGACTCTGGTGCAATTGGTGGTTCCGGTTCTACCGAATTCATGGTGTTGGCGGAAGCTGGCGAAGATGAAGTTCTCTACACCGAAGATGGTAAATACGCCGCTAACGTAGAAAAAGCCGTATCTTTACCAGCCGATGCAGAAACTTCACCGTTTACTAGTTATGAAAAACGGGAAACACCAGGAACAGAGACGATTGAAAAACTCTGTAAATTCTTCAAGTGTTCTCCGACTCAAGTTGTGAAAAACGTTTTGTATCAAACAGTCTACGATAATGGCGTGACTGTGTTGGTATTGGTAAGTATTCGTGGGGATCAGGAAGTTAACGAAGTCAAATTACAGAATGAATTGACGCGGTTAGCTGCGAACTACAACGCGAAAGCAGTCATCGCCTTAAATGTACCCAGTGCGGAAACACAACAAACATGGGCTGCGAAATCGCTACCTTTAGGTTACATAGCACCAGATATTAGCGATGAATATATTGCAGCTAACAAACAAGTCCACGCCAAATTTGTGCGGTTAGTCGATAAAACAGCCGTTGATTTAAAAAATTTCGTGACTGGTGCGAATGAAACTGGTTATCACGTCGTTGGGGCAAATTGGAATGAGCAATTTAAGCTACCAGAAAGTATAGTAGATTTACGTAAAGCTAGACCAGGTGATCGCGCCCTGTACAACCCCGAACAAACTCTCTCTAGTGCAAGAGGAATTGAAGTTGGACATATCTTTCAACTAGGCACAAAATATTCTGTGGCGATGGGTGCAACTTATACCAACGAACAAGGAGAAGAAAAACCTTTGGTTATGGGTTGCTATGGTGTGGGTGTTTCCCGACTGGCTCAGGCAGCAGTTGAACAATCTTACGATAAAGATGGGATTATTTGGCCTGTAGCGATCGCACCTTATCACGCGATTGTGACAATTCCTAACATTAATGATGCCCAACAAGTCCAAATTGCCGAAAAACTTTACACCGAACTCAATCAAGCCGGAATTGAAACATTATTAGATGACCGTGATGAACGTGCCGGAGTCAAATTTAAAGACGCTGATTTAATCGGTATACCTTATAGAATTGTTACCGGACGTGCAATTGCTAACGGCAAAGTTGAAGTAGTAGAAAGAGCAACTCGTCAATCTCAAGAAATTGTGATTGAGGAAGTTGTAAATACACTGAAACAATGGATTACCGCCGCAATAGAAGTTAAAAATTAACCGCCCAAATGCTCAACAGAAGAAGATTGAGAGTGTTTTGCATCTGAACACAATGTAACTTTTAAAGTTAGAGAAATAGGTACAGGTAATAGATTAAAACTCTGTTCCCTGTTTCCTGTTCCCTATTCCCTAATTCTTAATAATTTCCTAAATTTCACGGAACAATAAGATTTATAGAATTTGGCAGATGACGGATTTAAAGTACAAATTCTAAAATTAGAGAAGGACTATTTTTGATTTAGCGATCGCATTATTTAGGCATATAGAGCCAGTCATGAAATCTCTGGAAACTCTCAACTTATAAGTATCGTCCTTAACCAGGCTGCTCTTCACATAAACATTATTTCAGCCCTCAGTTAGTCAGGAAGGTTTTTAATATGAATGATCAACAAGGATCTAATCGCGTATCTTCGGGTGTAATTGCAGCCGTCTCAGCAGCGGTTATCGCAGCGAGTGGCGGTGTAGCTTGGTTGGCTACCCAGTCAAACAAAACCCCTGTCACAACCAACCCCGCCAACCCTAATCAAACCATTCAACAGCCACAAGAGCAGCCAAAAACTACTCAACCAAATGAAAAAACTGCTCAAGTTTACTGGCTAAAACCTAAAGAAAGAAATGTTGCTTTAGTTCCCCAACCAGTTCAAGTAGCAGCTAACCAACCCAACCAAGCCTTAGAAAGAGCTTTCCAAGCTTTGCTAGAAGGGCCAAGCAATAGTGCAGATTCTACTACCATTCCCAAAGGCACTAAACTACTGGGTTTAAAAGTAGAAGGTGATGAAGTCCACGTCAATTTATCAGATAGCTTTACCAGTGGTGGCGGTAGTACTTCAATGGTGGGGCGTGTAGGACAAGTTGTTTACACAGCCTCCAGCTTGAACCCTAAAGCCAAGGTTTACATTGACGTGAATGGTAAACGTTTAGATGTGTTGGGTGGTGAAGGCGTAGAGTTGGAACAACCCCTGACGCGTGAAAGCTTTGATAAAAATTATCCGCTTTAGTCAAAAGTCAAGAGTCAAGAGTCAAAAGTCAAAAGTCAAAATTACCATTGACTATTGACAAATGACCATTGACACCTGATCTAAAGTTTTGTGTTTAAAACGCGAAAGTTACGAGCTTGCTGTTCTAACCTTGTAGCGATGCGATCGCATACCTGATTACACAATTCAAAAATCATTTCGTCTTCCACCCGATAGTAAGCGCAAGTTCCTTCACTGCGACGGCTGAGGATTCCGGCTTGCCACATTACCTTCAGGTGTTTGGAGACATTCGCCTGCGAAGTTTGTGTTGCCTCTACCAACTCTTGTACACATTTTTCTTCATCCCGTAGTAAGTGCAACAGCCGCAGACGCATCGGCTCACTTAACAGGCTGAAATATTCGGCTACTTGTTGCACCACTTCCGGTGGTACAGGCAACGCTTGTTTCATCAGGAATGATCCGTAAAAACAGACAAGGTTAACAATCACTCATTTCATATATAGATTAATACTTAATCAGGGTTAATTCGCATCAAAGGTTGGCCATATTCTACAGGTTCCCCATTTTGAACAAGAATTTCCATAACTTGTCCTGATATTTCGGCTTCGATTTCGTTCATTAGCTTCATTGCTTCAATGATACACACCGTTTGCCCCTGACGCACGCGATCGCCAACTTCTACAAATGGTGCTTCGCCAGGTGCTGGTGCGCGATAAAAAGTCCCTACCATTGGCGAAGAAACTTCGACCAATCTTTGGTCAATACTGGAAGGCGCATTTACTGACATTTGCACACCAGCGCCTGCCACAGCAGTATCTAAAATCCGCTCCGTAGAGAGCGTTGGTGCGCCTCCTGCTGTAACTGTCGTTACTGCTGCCACACCACCAATAGCAGCTTGCGGTACAGCATGATTGCTAATGCTCACAGCTTTACGTACCGTTAGTTCAAAATCATCACTTTTAAGAGTTACTTCTGCAATATCTGTTTGTGCAATAGTTACTAACAATTGGCGGATTTCATTAAAGTCCAATGCCACAGCTTTTATTACCTCGACCTGTCCGTAAATTAAGTAATTTTAGTGAGGGCAGGGATTTAAACCCTATATAGGGATTTAAATCGCAATTAACTCTAAAATTTAAGAGAAAATTTATTCCCTGCCTAAATATTTATCTTCACGAGTATCAATCCGAATCCGTTCTCCTTGAGAAATAAACAAGGGAACCATAACGATCGCACCAGTTTCCACTGTGGCTGGTTTAGTACCGCCTGTAGCAGTATCACCCTTAACGCCAGGGTCAGTCTGAGTAACTTCTAACACTACAGAATTCGGTAATTCTACTTCTAAAACTTGGTCATCCCAACGAACCACGTTAACTTCCATACCTTCTTTGAGGTATTTGACGCGATCGCCAATTTGCGCTGCGCTGAGTCGTCCTTCTTCGTAGGTTTCCATATCCATAAAGACAAACTCATCGCCTTCTTTATAGGTATGCTGCATTGTGCTTTTTTCGAGAGTCGCTTGTGGCACAGTTTCCCCAGCCCGGAAAGTCCTTTCAAGAACCTTGCCGCTTTGAACGTTTTTCAGAGTTGTGCGGACAAACGCCGAACCTTTACCGGGTTTAACGTGGAGAAAATCTACCACCCGCCATACAGACCCGTCTAATACAATTGATACACCGGGTCGAAAGTCGTTACTAGAAATCATGAAGCTTTCAAATTTTGGAAGACAATCGGCATTTATTGTACCCTTCAAGCGGAGTAATTGGTTAAGTAGTCAACTGAAGTCTGAAGTTTGAAGTCTGAAGTCTGAAATATTAAAAACGCTATATAAGTCAGAACGCAAAGCTTTTAGCAACTTTTTTAGCCAAATTTTGATTTTCAAGTCAAAAAGACGAAATTTCATACTTCACACTTCACACTTCACACTTTCTCAGCACTCCTACTGTGGGAAGATTATTGATGGGTTACGCCCAGTCAACAATATTCATGCTGCATTTGAGCCATACTCATGTTTAAGTTAATAAAATCCTGGCTAAAGTCCAGCCTAGTAACAATACTGTTGGTAACTATATTTTTAGGCATCAATACAGCTGGCTGGACTCCCTCCAGTAATGCCGCCTTGCCCGCTGGCAATGCAATTACCGACGGCAAAGCTTTGTTGCGCTATGCACTCCCAATAAAAAATGAACCTGTACGGCAACTGCAAGCCAGTCTAGAAGACATATCAACCCAGTTGCGGGCTAATCGACGCTGGGGTGCTATCTCCAAAGACCTCAGTAAAGCATCTCGCGTTCTCGATAAGCCTTCACAAATCTTAGCAAGCGTCCCCGAAGAACGCCAACCCCAAGCCCAAGCATGGGTTGATGAGTTAAAATCTGGTGTGGCGAAATTGCAAGAATTGACACAAGCCAAAGATAAAGAACAAATTCTACAAGAAAGAAACAAACTGCTGAGTTTAGTTTCTTTACTAGAAGAGTCAATGGTGAAGGAATTTCCCTTTGAAGTACCAGAGGAGTACAGTAATTTACCCCAACTTAAAGGCCGTGCCACCATTGAAATTAAAACTAACAAAGGCGACTTAACCGTTGTTGTCGATGGTTACAGCGCACCTGTGACAGCTGGTAACTTTGTAGATTTAGTACAAAGGGGTTTTTATAACGGGTTAGAATTTACTCGTTCTGAAGAATCCTATGTATTACAAACTGGCGATCCCCCAGGCAAAGAACAAGGTTTTATTGACCCCAAAACAGGCAAATATCGGGCAATTCCTTTAGAGATTCTAGTAGAAGGGGATAAAGCCCCAACCTACGGCATTACCTTAGAGGAAGCTGGTCGTTATCTAGATATGCCAGTTTTACCTTTCTCGTCCTTTGGCGCATTGGCAATGGCGCGTCCTGAAACCCAAGTTAATGGTGGTTCTTCCCAAGTGTTCTTCTTCCTATTTGAACCAGAACTTACCCCTGCTGGACGTAACTTGCTGGATGGCCGCTACTCTGTGTTTGGTTATCTAACAGAAGGCAAAGATGTCTTAGATAAACTCAAAGCTGGTGACAAAATCGAATCAGCTACCGTAACTCAAGGCATAGAAAACTTAGTACAACCCCAAGCAGCTTAAATTAAGCATGAAGTATGAATTTAACATTTCATACTTCATACTTCATAAATTTCCGGCGGCAAATATTTGATGAGGAGCGATCGCTAACTCTGGAAACGTCTGCGATACAATTTTCTGATCAGCAGTAAAAACAGTTTCTTCGTAAAATCCTTCTTCCAGCAATAAAACAGTAATTTTGAACTCTAATGGGTCTACAACCCAATATTCTGGTACTTCAAACGCTGCGTATTCAGACCGCTTGTAACGGTAGTCCCGCTTAATTGAATCTGGGCTAACTACTTCTACAATCAATAATGGGGGAGTCTCAAATACAGCTGAAGCTTTCAGCAATTCTCTTGCTTGTTCCTGCGTTACGACACACAAGTCAGTCAATCTAGATTTATTTCTCCCCGTCCTCACACCCGTTTCCCGAAACGTCAACCAAGGTAAACTCAAGCGCGTGATTTCTGCTTTAAAGACGGTAGCTAAAAATTCGACAATTAAGAAATGTTCAATCGTTGGGGGATTCATTAATTCCAACCTGCCATCCACCAGTTCATATTGAAAACCACTGCCATCATCATATTTTAAATACTCTTCAAATGTAAGATTTTTTACTGGTGTAATGACCATACCCACAGTCCCCTAGACGATAGCTTTATCGTAACTTGTCATAAGTGCTGAGGGTGAAGGGGAAAAAGTATGAAGTATGAAGTGTGAAATTTGCTCCTTCGGGTTGAACTCCTGCCTTTTAATCATTGACAAATGACCAATGACAAAAGTTAAAGATATTGGCGAACAAGGCCTATTAGCAAAACTACAAAGCTTTTGTCCCGCAGAAATTATTGGAGATGATGCAGCAATACTAGTAACAGCGCCAGGGCAATCTTTAGTAGTTACTACCGATGTCTTAGTTGATGGCGTACACTTCAGTAATGCGACCACTTCCCCAGAGGATGCAGGTTGGCGAGCCGCAGCCGCTAATTTATCAGATTTAGCTGCAATGGGGGCTTCGCCTTTAGGAATTACCGTTGGTTTAGGGCTTCCTGGCGATTTAAACGTCAGTTGGGTTGAGCGACTTTACCAAGGCATGACAGAATGCCTGCAAAAATACAATACTCCAATTGTCGGCGGTGATGTAGTGCGATCGCCTGTCACCACTCTTTCAATTACTGCCTTTGGCCAAGTTGATTCCCAAAAAATTATCCGTCGTTCTGCTGCCAAAGTGGGGGATGCGATCGTTGTCACAGGTGTTCATGGTGCTTCCCATGCTGGCTTACAATTGCTCTTGCACCCTCAATTAGGGCAAAACCTCTCTCCAGATGAAAAGGCTGCTCTCATCAAAGCCCACCAACGCCCGCAACCAAGACTAGATATCCTACCTATCCTGTGGGAAATATTAAAGACTTTACTCCCCACTCCCCACTCCCCACTCCCCCTTTCAGGTATGGACAGTAGCGATGGTTTAGCAGATGCTGTTTTACAAATTTGCCGTGCTAGTAGCGTAGGTGCAGTTATAGAACACCATCAAATTCCCCTACCTGCATGTTTTGAGCATTGGCTAAAACCAGAGCAAGCAATAGAATATGCCCTCTATGGTGGTGAAGATTTTGAATTAGTGCTGTGTTTACCACAGAAACAAGCAAAGACTCTAGTAAAACAACTGAGTCAAGGCGCAGCAATTATCGGAACCATTACATCTGGTTCACAAGTACTATTACATGATGAACATGGAAAAATCCCTGACCAAGTTCTCAGCCTTAGCCAGGGATTTCAACACTTTAGTTAATAGTCCAATGTCAATAGTCAATACTGTTGACTATTGACCATTGACAAGTAACAAATTATTGCCACTTCTCGGCTACCAATTCTGCCAAATCGAGAACTCGTTGGCTGTAGCCCCACTCATTGTCATACCATGCCATAACTTTTACCAAGTCACTGCCCATGACCAAAGTCAAGCTGGCATCAACAATGGAAGAAGCATCAGTACCTTGGTAATCAGAAGATACTAATTGCAGTTCACTGTAGTCTAGGATACCCTTGAGTGAACCTTCTGAGGCATCTTTAAGGGCTTGGTTAACTTCTTCCGTAATAGTACGCTTCTCAACCTGAACAACGAAATCTACCATTGAGACGTTCGGGGTTGGTACACGCAAAGCAACGCCATTAAGCTTACCTTTGAGTTCTGGAATTACAAGCGCCACTGCTTTTGCTGCACCTGTAGAGGTGGGGACAATGTTGATGGCTGCTGCTCTTGCCCGACGCACATCGCGGTGAGAAGCGTCTAACAAACGCTGGTCTCCGGTGTAGCTGTGGGTTGTAGTCATTGTGCCTTTGATGATACCGAATTTGTCATTCAGCACCTTGGCAATGGGAGCCAAACAGTTGGTTGTACAGCTGGCATTACTAATAATGTGATGTGTATTGTGATCGTACTCGTGATGATTCACGCCGATTACGAAAGTACCATCTTCATTTTTACCAGGAGCAGTAATTAGAACCTTTTTGGCTCCAGCATTTACGTGCTTTAACGCTCCCTCTTTGCTAGTAAATACCCCAGTTGCTTCGATAATCAGGTCAATTTCCCATTCTCTCCAGGGCAAGTTTTCTGGATTGCGATCAGATACGCATTTAATGGTTTTACCGTTGACGATGATAGAGTTATCATCGGCGGAAATGTCAACATCCTTTAACTTCCCAAGCATTGAGTCATACTTCAGGAGGTGAGCATTTGTTCTAGGATCTGATGTGTCGTTGATAGCTACGAGGTCGATATTGCTATTTTGCCGACCCAGCCAACAACGTGCGAAGTTACGTCCGATGCGCCCGAAACCGTTGATTGCGACTCTAATCACAGTGTCTTGCCCTCTGTATTTATGCCTATAAGTTGATATCTTTGACCCCAATCATATCGCAAAGGAGGGGAGTATTAATAACTATAAAGTGTTAGATCCAAAAAAAATATATATATTTTATTCAGATTTTTCTGAATAGAGGTTGTGAGTCGTGATGTAAAATCTAACCGGCTCTGGGACTAAATACTTAATTGGTTTGCTTTCGCAACAAAGTTTGCGAATAAGACTTGACGAAACTCCTACTAAGGGTATATTCAAGAATTGCCAGTGAATAGTAAGTGACTGCTGTCTCAGTTGTTGCTCCACTTGTTGGCAGATGATATCGCTTTGATCCATATCACCATCTAATTGTCGGGGCGCAATCAACCAATCACACATTTGTGCTAGTTCGTGTCTGCGGTACCAACGGGGTAAGGTTTGGAAAGTATCTAAACCCACAATCCAGTACAAGCGAGCATTTGAATAAACAGCAGATAAGTCAATCAAAGTGTTGATGGCATAAGAAGTTCCAGAGCGACTGGCTTCTATTAAGGAGACAGTAAATGCTGGATTTTCGCTTGTTGCTAGTTGGAGCATCTTTACCCGATGCTCAAATGGTGTTGCTTGTTTATGGGGAGGATTGAGTGACGGTACCCAAATTATTCGATCTAGGGATAGTTGATGCAAAGCCATTTCGGCTATGAGTATGTGTCCCCAATGAATTGGATCAAATGTGCCTCCAAAAATTGCTAGTTGCTGCATCCGTTTATGCCTAAGCTCTATGCAGTTGAAACACAATTTCACTACCAATGTATTATTGTACTCAATTCATGCCTTAGCTTGATGCAATTTAACAGCGATTTGGTTACGAATGTATTATCGTAGCCCTTACCAGTCAGGAATCTAAAAACATGTATTTGTCATTACAAGAATTTCTTTCCCGATGCAGTGTAAATTTTCAGAATAATCTTAAAAATAGTTCAGAAATAGCAAAAACCTCCTACAAAGGTAAAATCATTCTCAATCCGCATAACGAGAGTAGAAAAGCTCTCAGACAGCAAGCCTAAAAAAGGTGTAGAAAAATTTACGGTAAAAAACAAATTCCTGTTATGATACGCGTGTCATTTGTGAATATGGTGTGGTGTAAGAGGAGTAATCAATGAGTAATGCTGTGGATTTTGGCGGTAGACCATTTCATTTCATTGGAATTGGTGGTATAGGTATGTCTGCTCTGGCATACGTTTTGGCAAAGCGTAAATTGCCAGTGTCAGGTTCCGATGTTCGTCCAAATCATATTACGCGCAAGTTGGAATCTATCGGTACACATATTTTTGGTAAGCAAGAAGCAAGTAATCTTGAATTCTTTCGCCCTAAGGTAATGACGAATGAAGCCGCATTAAGTTCGCAAGAATTATTAAATGCTAATCAGTCCTCACTACCTCAAGTAATTTGTTCAACTGCAATTAACACTAACAATTTAGAATATAAAGCTGCTTTAGAATTAGGTTGTCCGATATTGCATCGCTCAGATGTACTAGCTGCTTTGATTGCTGATTATAAAAGCATCGCTGTAGCAGGTACTCATGGCAAAACTACGACCAGTAGCATGATTGGTTATATGCTACTACAAGCTGGTTTAGACCCCACAATTTTAGTAGGTGGAGAAGTCAATGCTTGGGAAGGCAATGCTCGTTTAGGAGAAAGCCAATATCTTGTAGCCGAAGCTGATGAATCTGATGGTTCCCTAGTAAAACATGCGCCTGAGATTGGCATCATCACTAATATTGAACTTGATCACCCTGATCATTACGAAACATTAGAGGAAGTAGTTGATACTTTCCAAACATTTGCGCGGGGTTGTAAGACTTTAATAGGCTGTATTGATTGTGAAACGGTACGCGATCGCCTGCAACCTACAATCAGCTACAGTCTTCATCAAGATACTAATGCTGACTATAGCGTTACTAATATTGACTATCGTCCCGATGGCACTACAGCACTAGTTTGGGAACGTGGCAAAGCTTTAGGTGTGTTAAAGTTGCGCTTACTAGGCCGTCATAACCTCAGCAATGCTTTAGCCGCAGTTGCTGTAGGTAGATTATTAAATTTAGAATTTGGTGAAATTGCCAAAGCTATTGCCACTTTTGAAGGTGCAAGACGACGCTTTGAGTTTCGCGGCGAAGTTGATGGCATTACATTTATTGATGACTATGCCCATCATCCCAGTGAGTTGCGTGCTACTCTAGCTGCTGCACGTCTTCAGGCTAGACCAGGGCAAAGAGTAGTGGCTATCTTCCAACCCCACCGTTATAGTCGTACACTGACCTTTTTAGAAGAATTTTCTGAGTCTTTTGCTCATGCTGATTTGGTTGTACTGACTGATATTTACAGTGCAGGCGAACCCAATTTAGGTCAAATCAACGGTGAACAGTTAGCAGCAGAAGTGGGTAAGTTTCACTCACAAGTGGTGTATCAACCAACTTTGACCCAAGTGCGCGATTTCTTGCTGAAAACGCTACGCCCCGGCGACTTAGCACTATTTCTTGGCGCAGGAAATCTCAATCAAGTAATTCCAGAATTAATTACTACACTTTGCGAGGCTGCTACAGCCACATCCTAAGACCGTTGTAACGGTTATATTGAATCATCCTATTGCTGTATCTTTGCGGCAGAAAAATGTAAAAATTTCACAAATTGATGTCAAAATGAAAACTTCCCAGGCAGCTGGAAACATCTGCACAGTTTCTGCTACACCTACACAGAAACACGAAACAGATAAATCATCAGATAGCAAAATAATTTACTTACCAGGTACAGATTGTATTATCAAGCCCCAGGCTTCTTTATCAGCATTTACTTCTTATAGAGTGGGGGGAGCAGCAGAATGGTATGTTGCACCCCGAAACTTAGAAGCACTGCAAGCAAGCTTGAATTACGCAAAAGAACATAATTTAACAGTAACAACTTTAGGTGCAGGTTCTAACCTGTTAGTAAGCGATCGCGGTTTACCTGGTTTAGTCATTGCCACACGCCATCTTCGCCATAGTCACTTTGATCCAGAGACAGGTTTATTGACAGTGGCTGCTGGAGAATCAATTCCCAGCTTAGCATGGGAAGCCGCGCAACTGGGCTGGCAAGGTTTAGAGTGGGCTGTTGGGATTCCAGGAACTGTGGGTGGTGCTGTAGTTATGAATGCTGGCGCACATAATAGCTGTATCGCAGATATCTTAGTTAGTGCCGAAGTCCTTTCAGCAGATGGTAAGCTAGAAACTCTCAGCCCTGCCCAATTAGGTTACAGCTATCGAACTTCATTACTTCAAGGTAGCGATCGTATTGTCACCCAAGCTACTTTCCAACTGCAACCTGGTGCTGATCCAGCCCAAGTTTTGGCATTAACCAAACAACACAAACAGCATCGACTCTCTACCCAACCCTACAACTTCCCTAGTTGTGGTAGCGTGTTCCGCAATCCCAAACCTTATGCTGCTGGCTGGTTAATTGAACAATCAGGTCTGAAAGGCTATCAAATTGGCGGCGCACAAGTAGCTCAACTCCATGCCAATTTTATTGTGAATCGCGGTGGAGCCAAAGCTAGTGATATTTTCTGCTTGATTCGCCACATCCAACAAGAAGTACAAGAACGCTGGTCAATTTTATTAGAGCCAGAAGTCAAAATGATCGGTGAGTTTCAAGCGGCTTGTGGATAGCACGCAAAAGTATGAAGTCTGAAGGATGAAGTATGAAATTTTATCCTTGAGCCTTCGTACTTTATCCTGAAGTAGTCCCAAGGCCTATTAATTATTAGTAACAAAAGTGGCAAATTACCGCCCGCATCTATAATTGAATTTGATTTGTTATTCAAAGCACACGCGGACAATCAATTATGACAGGTAAAGGACAAGGATTTGGCTTTGGCTTAGGAAAAATGAAAGAACTAGCCGAAGCCTTTAAAAAAGCGCAGCAAGTTCAAGAAGGCGCAAAGCGACTCCAAGAAGAATTGGAGCAAATGGAAATTCAAGGAGAAGCTGGCGGTGGACTGGTCAAGGTGATTGTCAGCGGTAACCAAGAACCAAAGCGAGTAGAAATTGCTCCTGATGCCTTAGGACAAGGAGCAGAACTACTTTCAGATCTCATAACAGTAGCAATGAAAGACGCTTACAACAAGTCCACAGCCACAATGCGGGAACGTATGGAAGAGTTGACAAGTGGACTCGAATTGCCTGGATTTTAGTCATTGGTCAATAGTCAATAGTCAATAGTCAAAAATTTTGAGACTATGGACTGTGGACTATGGACTTTTGACATTTATTCAGCAAAATATCTATGCCTTACAAGCTGTTGTTTGTTTGCCTGGGGAACATCTGTCGTTCGCCATCGGCAGAAAACATCATGAATCACCTTATTGATCAGGCTGGCTTGAGTAACAGCATTGTCTGTGATTCGGCTGGTACATCTAGCTATCACATTGGTAGCCTACCTGACCGACGTATGAGTGCGGCAGCGGTTACCAAATTAGGAATTCAACTTCGTGGTCGAGCCAGACAGTTTGACAAGTCAGATTTTCAAGACTTTGACATGATTTTGGCAATGGATCGAGACAATTATGACGATATTCTTGCCCTTGATCCAACTGGCAAATATCATGGCAAAGTGCGTTTAATGTGTGAATTTTGTACTCGACATACGCTCAAAGAAGTTCCAGATCCCTACTACGGCGGTGTAGAAGGGTTTAATCAAGTAATTGACTTACTGGTTGATGCTTGTGAAGGTCTACTTCACAAGATTACCAATCAGCAGTTACAAGCTTGATTGAATTAGCACCAGCAGCTACTCTACTAAACCATGTTTAATCGCAAACCGTACCAGTTCAGCTCGGTTATTGGTAGCGGTTTTTCTTAATAAACTGCTAACGTACTTTTCTACTGTTCTTGGACTCAAATGTAACTGCTGCCCCATTTCGACATTTGACATCCCATGAGTCAGCAGTTCCAGCACTTCTTGTTCTCTGGAAGTTAAGGATGCGAAAAACTCTGGTTTTTCTAGCTGGGTAAATACAGAGTTATGGGCTTCTACTGCCGTTACTGGCGTGGAAGTGCTGACATTTTCCTTATGCGAAACGCGGTACTCAGATTGAATTATTTGCGATCGCTCCAATAAATTGCGAATAGCCGCTGCTAATTCCTCCAACTCAAACGGCTTTGGTAAATATAAATCACACCCAGACTGATAACCCAGAATTCTCTCTTGGGTTTTGGTACGTGCTGTTAATAAAATTACAGGTAATAAACGGAATCCTGGTTGCTGGCGCACTCTGCGTACCAATTCATAGCCATTCATTCGTGGCATCACAATATCGGTGACAATTAAATCAGGCTGGTATTCTTCAACCATTGCCAAAGCCTCCTGACCGTCATTAGCCGTGATCACCGAATAGCCAGACAGTTCAAGATAATCGCTAATAGACAGACGAGTGCCCAGGTCGTCATCCACCACAAGGATCGTCAAGGGCATGGACAATACACCCCTAGCATTTTTGTTACTTAGAAATTTGCTTCCATGAGCTTGTTCAGTGAACACAGGCAATAATAGTGTTCTTATGTTTCATACTATGACAGGATTACCAGCTAATGACTGCTCGATAGTTAATTTATAAAGAAAATCTTAAATCATTAGAGTGGCTCAAGAAGTTTAACTTAGGTTTGATAGCTAATGCTTGTAAAGCATAGAGACTTTTGTAATTCTTAACAACACACCATGTTTGTATAGTAATCACTCACTACAATGTAAATAGTATTAACTTTATTAATGATAATGCAGCAGCTTGTGCGCCAGGAAACATTTTAATTGATGCCTGTAAAAAGCTAGACTAATAAGATAACACTGATATTCAGCTAATAATTAATTTATACTAGTTTAATATGCCTCTATAAATTCATAAGCCAGTCTAAACGATTTTTGCAACAAATTTAAAGTTATAAAAATATCAATGAGTGACAAAAGCGAAAGTTACAAAGTTATTAGCGACAACCGTCAAGCCCGTTATTTGTATGAAATCTTAGAAACATATGAAGCTGGCGTTCAGTTAACTGGAACAGAAGTGAAGTCAATTCGTGCCGGCAAAGTGAATCTCCAAGATGGTTATGCTTTGATTCGTGATGGTGAAGCATGGCTAATTAACGTGCATATCTCTCCATACACTGCTAGTGGACAATATTTCAACCATGAACCGCGCCGGACTCGGAAACTGCTGCTCCATCGTCAAGAAATCCGTAAGTTAATTGGCAAAGTAGAACAACAGGGTTTGACACTTGTACCTTTAAAAATGTATCTCAAGCGAGGTTGGGTAAAAGTAAGTATTGCCCTTGGTAAAGGTAAAAAACTCCATGACAAGCGAGAAGATCTCAAACGCCGTCAAGATCAACGAGATATTCAAAGAGCAATGAAAAATTATTGATGTGTCAATAGATTAGAAGAGAGACTAGAAGCTAGTATTTTTACTCAGCACTTTTAATTAAGCGGGTAGAAGGAGAAAATTTTAGACTTTAGACTTTACACTTCATACTTTTTCCTTGCCCAACTTGCTAGGCTATATACCTTGAGCGTGAGTTGAGAAATAGCCTAGTTTATAGCTACAGATTGATTCTGGTCACGTTAGGACTCGATACAGTGGTGAGTAACTTTGGAACCAACAAGGAACTCTCACCATGAAAGGCCACTTTACGAAAGCTGTTAGCGCTGGAGTCCTAACATTAGGTATGGCAATTATGCCTTTAACCTTGCCTGTACAAGCTCAGGACAGTACTACTACAACAGGTGATGCACCACGGACAACCACTTACGATCGCACAGCTGGTCGCAATGATTTTGATTGGGGTTGGCTAGGATTACTTGGTCTAATTGGTTTAGCTGGGTTGGCTGGTAGAAAGCATAGCGATGAACCTACCCGTTATCGTGACCCCAGTGCGCCTGGTGCTACTAGCTACAGGGACTAGTGCAAAAACGCAAAATTCAGAAAATTCCACCATAAACTTTATGCAATAGACTTCTTGCAGAAGTCGGGAACAGGGAACAGGGAACGGGGAATAGCCTTAATACCGTTTCACTTTAAGTTTGATACAAATAGACCGCAGGGGGAAAGAGTAAACAACCAATGAATTTGTATTAGGATTTTCGTGGAATGGTATAAGTTTTCTTGTTCTCTGTTGCAAGAGGTCTAATCTTGATTTTTTGGAAAACTAGAATGGGCAAGTTGAAGTAGATACTTGCCCATTTATTTAGTCCTAAATAGCAGACTCTTGGTTAGATGAATTTATGGGTTGGTTGTTGTCTTGTTTTGAAGGAACCCAGTAGCTGGCAATTAAAGCAACCATTAGCCACCAAAGAGTATTTACTTCGGGACGGAACCAGATTGTATCAACTGTACCGTGAGCTAACATCCCCAGCAAAGTAGCACAAGCCCCAATTAACCAAAATCCTTGAATATTTCTAGAGTCTCGTAATCTCCGCAGTTGTAGAAATGCTGTATTAAAAGTGACTACTATCAGCCAAAGGAAACAAGCTAAACCAACAAAGCCGGTTTCAACGGCTACCTCCAACAGAATTGAGTAAGCACTCAAAGCACTATATCGAGGATGTTGATACAGTGGGTAAACTTTATTAAAAGCGTTATGTCCAGGGCCAATGCCAATGATAGGGCGATCGCGGATCATTTCAAAGACAGCATCCCAAACATTGCGGCGATAATTGTTACTGCTATCTTGGCGATCAGCAAAAATACTAAACACCCGTAGACGCACTGGCTCCACAAATATTACTGCTAATATCAATAGTCCCAGTAAACTTCCTAAAATTATCGGCAGTGACCAAGTGCGCCAAAAAGAAGGCAGTTGTAGACTCCACCAATAAACTAATAATGCGATCGCAGTTAAAATTGCAACTACTAGCCCTATCCATCCACCACGGCTAAAAGTCAAAATTAAGCAGGCACTGTTTACAATTACCATCGTCAATGCTAAAGATTTTTTGACCCAACTTTGCCAGGCGAAAATTGCAACTAAACTTAAAACGACAGCTGGCATTAAATATCCAGCTAACAAGTTAGGATTACCCAAATAACTATAAACCCTGGTTGTCTTAGATAAAGGCGATTCTGGATCGACCCACGTAGCTAACTGGGCAGCACCAAAAAACCATTGCCGTAATCCATATATACTAACAATTAGCGCTATATGTAGATAAAGGGTAATTATCCAAGACCGGAGGCGTGGTGACCTGAGTACCCTAGCACAAAGGGCAAATAACAACAAATAAAGTGTTAAAGTAACCAAGTCGTTCAAGGCTGCCTTTTTCACTGGTGATAATGCTGTAGCGACTACAGCAATTCCCCAATAAAGCAATACTAACAAGTGAATAGGAGTGACTAATGTAGCATTGGCTGATACTGGTTCATCAGATAAAGTCAACAATAGCCAAAATCCCACACATGCTATTAGCAGCATCCCAATCAATGTACTCGATACGAAAGGCGCTAGAACATAAATTAAGCTGATTAAAGCAGCTGCAATTATGTCTCCCCACTGTAGCAGAATGCTACTTTGCCGCCACGAGTTCAGCAAACCAACCGAAAAACGGCGTAGGTAGCTAGTTGCCAGATATTCTTTGAGTGGTAAATCAGATAAAGTAAATCGTTGCCAGACTACATTCATAAAACACGCTGCATTCAATGAGCAGATCTGCACAGGCAGAACTTGCTCTTAATCATAATGCGGGTGATTATAAACAGCTAACAACGGAGATTGCAAATCAGTCATGATGCGATCGCGCAAAGTCACCAGTGCATCTCGGCGGAAATAGTAATATCAAATCTAAAAAATTGGCAAAAAATCGAAATTTAAGGTCTTTTATTTTTTTACTTATGCCTCTTCATACTAGACATGATTTATCAGATGATGCTGATTGAAGGGAACAAAAAAGTAGTTGGGTTGGCTCAAAACAAGCAGCTTGTGATTAAATCTCGTGAGATGCTTCAGTATTAGTAGCAGTTTGTATTGGCAAAGAAAGCACATAACGGTGTCCAGATTCTGCTGAACCTTGGATCGAAATTTGCCCACCATGCAATTCTGCCAACTGACAACTCAGCAACAAACCTAAGCTTTCACGGGACAAACTACCATTACTTTTAACTAACTCCATATTAGGATTCACAGTTAATAAATCTGAGTAAGAATCACTTAAATTTGGTGATTGTTCTAGCGCTATTGATAAGCCCCCCACATCTTCCTGATTTTCTAAATAAGGATTGTACAATACTGCTTCATTGGCCAGTTCCAGCAGCGATAGGGGATGAAGGCGAAAGTAGGGGTCAACCTCAGTAATACCATCTCCCAACCAAGGATGTGAAACCCAAACAGTAATATTGAGTGTATTTTCCTTATAAGAGACATGAATCCGCACAATACTACCTGTAGCAGATAATTGAATAACACTAAAAACCATGTGGTAAAGTATTTGCCGCACCTTATCTTTATCTAAAGGCCAAATGCGACCACGCCCAGGTTCTATTGACAAGCGAATATCTTGTTCTCGACGGTTAGCTGGCTCTTCTAAACTATTGATAGCTTGTTGACATAACATCTCAATGTCTACCGGAGCTAAGTTTAATACATGAGAGTTTTCATCTACCGTTCCTAATTCGGTAATCTCGTTCACTAAAGAAAGTAAGTAGCGACCGCTGTGCTGAATAATTTCCAGATATTCTCGTTGCTTAGTTGTCAAAGGCCCATAAATCTCTCTACCCAAAACACTAGCCATACCTAATACAGATGTTAAAGGAGTACGCAACTCTTGAGTGAGTTGCCCCAACAGTTCTAGTTTTAACTGTCTAGTAGAAGGTGATTCTTTTTCTAAGTTCTCTGGCGTTAGTTTGAGGTCAGTTGTGGGTTCATCATTGATGAATAAAGTAGACGTGCTTTTATGATTGCTTTTTTCCGGTCTACTTTGTAGAAGTCGGTTACGCTCAAATTCACTCATGCTCCAACGAGCTATGATTTGTAAAAATTCAATATCTCGATTTTTAAATTCGCGCGGTACCAAGTCCATCACCGCTAAGGCACCCAAGCAATGCCCAGAAGAATCAATTAATGGTACTCCTAAGTAAGCGCGAATGCCATATTCCTGTACTAACTTACTAGTTATGATAGTATTATTACTATATTTTTGAGTATCATTTATAACTAATTCTCGACAAGTTTCTACTACTTGTGTGCAGAAAGATTCTCGGCGCAACAACTGACGGCTTTGCGCTAAATGATTCATCAATCCTAGTCTGGATAAGCCTACTGCTGACTTGAACCAGTGACGTTCCTGATCTACAAATCCCAAAATGGAAATTGGTGCTTCCAAAAAATGGGCAGCTGTTTGAGTAGCTTCTTCAAAAACTGGTATTGTTTCGGGTTGCCTTAAACCTAGTTCTGACAGCACTGTAAGGCGCTGCTGTTCTCTTGTTTCCTGAGAAGCCCAACCATCCTTAAGAGCAAATAATTTATTTTCAGGCTCTACCATTGCCACCGCTACCTTGATAATTCGTCGATACTGTAATATGTATAACCACTGTTTACGGGTTATGGTTTGCTATTTTTAAGCATTCCCCAATTTTGCCCTCGACAAACAATAATTGCATAGAAATTTTATACAACTGTGGTAAATACGGTGATCTAGTAGGATGTCTAGATTACTTAAATTTTTAAGGTCAGATCACGTTAGTTTCAAATTCTCCCTGGGTAATATAATGCTAGGGTTGGTATAAAAGTATTTTCTTGATGTTAATTCCATACATAGAGCATCAATACGAATTTTTAGTTTAACTAAGTGATCACTGTTAAATTAAAATTTTTATTTTACGTACAAACACTGCTACTAATTTAATCTAGTATCTAGCTTGCTTTGACTTTTATGAGAACCAAAGATAAATTTATTTAAGATTCATCACTCATAAAAATGCATTTTTAGAGCATTTTTATAAAAGTACAAATTCGATTTAATTAAAAAACAGCATAAACCATTTCATATATATGAATTTCGGTTTTTCAAGATGTATGATCTTTACTTTAAAAAAGTTCAATTCAAAAAAAGAATTTTATCAAATATTTACTGAGGTTTTACAAAAATAGCTGATTTAAAGTTTACGGTTGAATAACTGGTTTAGTGAATTTACAACAAGTTTAATAACTGAAATTTGAGGCAGAATATTCAATGAATAAAATGGCTGTTAGAGTTCCTTTTGTAGACCTTAATTTACAACACCAACCAATTCAAAATCAATTAGAACAAGCAATTAATGGTGTATTAAATCAGGGAGATTTTATTTTAGGGAAAGCAGTTGCAGATTTTGAGGCAGCATTTGCCGCCGTATCTGGTGCAGAATATGGTGTAGGTGTAGCCTCAGGAACCGATGCGATCGCTCTCGGTTTACAAGCTTGTAATATTGGCGTTGGTGATGAAGTAATTCTGCCAGCTAATACCTTTGTCGCCACACTCATTGGCGTATTACGTGTTGGCGCTAAACCAATTCTGGTTGATTGTGATCCTGATACAGCATTAATTGATTTAGAAGCAGCAGCTAAGGTAGTTACCTCCCAGACTAAAGCGATTATTCCTGTGCATCTTTATGGGCAGATGGTATCACCAAAACAGTTGTTAGATTTTGCTGCTACCCACAAACTATTGATTTTTGAAGACGCAGCCCAGGCGCATCTAGCTGAACGAGAAGGTTATCGGGCTGGTTCTGTGGGTATTGCTGCTGCTTTTAGCTTCTATCCCAGCAAGAATTTAGGCGCATTTGGCGATGGGGGAATGCTGGTGACAAAAGATCCGGATATTGCCCAAAAAATGGTACGTTTACGCAACTACGGTGCAGCCCAAAAATATGTGCATGTAGAACCAGGGACAAATAGCCGCTTAGATACCTTGCAAGCAGCAGTGTTATTAGCAAAATTGCCTTATCTATCACAATGGAATGGCGATCGCAATTTCATTGCCCAGCAGTACGATACTGAATTAGCCCCCTTAGCATCTGCTGGTATTATTCCCATACAAAATCAAAGCAGTGCAGGACACGTTTATCATCTTTACGTCATTAAAATTGATGATGCTTGTTCTCTTGAACGCCAGCAAATTCAAGACAAACTCACAGTAGCCGGAATTCAAAGTGGGATTCACTATCCTATTCCTTGCCATTTGCAACCAGCATTTACCTACTTAGGCTATCAAAAGGGCGATTTTTCCCAGGCAGAAAAACTCGCCCAGCAAATATTATCTTTACCTATGTATCCTGGTTTAACTAGTAGTCAAATTAAAGAAGTCGTGGCAGAGATTACATCAATAATAAGTAGCGAGCAACAAAAGTTGCTATACATTTAATCTAGACGACATTATTGTATTGATGACCAGTGGTTAGTAGCAGAAAACTAATCACTGTTTTATCTTTTTAATACTTTAAAATCATGGCACTTCCACAAAAAATTCAGATTAGAAGCACGCAACAATTACTGAGCATAGCAATTTTAGGCATTTTGGGATTGCTGTATGCGCCTCTATTGCTACACTGGCTCGATGGTTGGCTACACAAAACTATTAGTATCGAACACGAATATTTTAGCCACGGGATTATTGGTTTACCGTTTGCTGCTTACCTGAGTTGGTTGAACCGCAAACAATGGCAACGTTTACCAGATAGCACTCATCCTGTGGGTGCTTTTTTACTGTTAATTGGTGGAGTATGTTATCTGAGTGGGATCGCCGATTGGGTTAACCTTTCATTACCAATTATTCTGACAGGATTGTGCTTGTGGTTTAAAGGTGTAGCTGGCTTGCGATTACAAGGCTTTCCGCTGTTACTGGTATTTTTGGCAACACCCACTTTTGTACCCTATCTATTAGTTCCTTACACCTTACCCTTGCAAAGCTTTATCGCAGGTACAGCAGGATTCATTCTGAATCAGATGGGAATGCAAGTCACCGTTGATGAAATCAATATTTATGTCAGCGGACGCATTGTAGAAGTAGCTCCTTATTGTGCAGGGCTAAAAATGTTGTTTACTACTCTTTATGTCAGCTTAATGTTGCTGTATTGGACTGGTGGTTTGGCTTCACGCCGCATTAGTGCTTGGTTTATATGTATTGCTGTTGTCATTAGCGTTACCGCCAATATCATCCGCAACACTTTTCTGAGTTACTTCCACGGTACAGGCAATGAAGCCGCCTTTAAATGGTTACACGATAGTTGGGGCGGTGATCTTTACTCTGCTTGTATGCTTTTATTATTAGTACCATTACTGAACTGGATGAACAGCAATTTTTCAGATGATCCAGAAATTGCAGAACAAATAGACGAGCAAAACTAACGAAAAATCTATGTTATGTAAAAATCAACCTTAACAACTCAGGGATGTTATAAAATCCTGATTTTATTGTTTAAAAGCAGGAATATTTCTGCTTATCTCCGTTTTGGAGGTTGTTTAGATGATATTACATTGCTTTATATAGCTTTACAAGCAATTTCTGCCTAGCCTTCTACAATGCCGCACGATTAGAGACTGCTACTTTTACTGAACTCAGAGTGCCATTTTTTCAGTAAAATCTTGCGTAAATATTGCAAATTGTACTGATGATTTCCTTTTCTAAGGTTCTCAAAGAAAAACAGCTGACTTATATAGTAGCGCTGGTATTATTACTACTCCTGTTGACAATGGGCGGGATTCCCGGCTACTTCACAGGACGCTGGGAATGGAAGCAGCCACCACCTGTTACCACCCTCAAGGAATTAAGAAAAATACGTAAAACTGGATTAACTATTCCTGGCTGGCAAACAATTCAACAAACTGAACAGCAAGTTGGCGAACATAAATGGTCGTTGCAAATTCTCAAACAAGCAAGTTCAGAAACTCAGGCAATTCTGTTATTACTGCCACAAAACGGGCCGAAGGATCAACCTGAAGTGGAATGGACGGAGATTAATGGCTGGGGTAGGTTGCGCTGGGGAAAATGGGATATAGCGCAAGAGCGTTCTCTGGAATTTCAGGTAAAACAGCCGCAAAATTCTCCAGTGAAAGCGAGATTTTTTCGTGTTTCTACACAACAAGATACCTTTGCTATGTTGCAATGGTATGCTTTCCGCAATGGTGGAGATCCATCACCTTTACGCTGGTTTGTGACAGATCAACTGGCACAGTGGCAAAAACGTCGTATTCCTTGGGTAGCTGTTAGTATCCTGATACCAATGGAACCTTTAGGCGATGTGGAAACTACTAGGTCTTTAGCTCAGTCTTTAGGCGAAGCGGTGCAAACTACATTGATGGCAAATGCTTTATAGCAAGTTTAAAACTTACTTTAAGAGTAAAATAACGACTCGGCAGAACCAATTATAAATACCGTTTTACTGCACCGATGTTTATAGCTTCCCATCCTTATGTACGTGCATTCAGCACTTTATGTTTTGTGAGTTTTCAGGCTGGTGTTTTCTTAACAAACTCTGTCCAACCTGTTGTAGCTCAACCTTTACCATCTTCAGAAACTTCGCCAGGGCAATTGCCGGTGCTACCGCCTGCAAATCCATCGGGAGAACAATCACCTCTACAACCTCCCTCTCCACCGCCAAATGCTGATATTGTACCTACAAGTGAAAGCGGCGAAGCTTCTTTTCAACTCAATCGTTATCTTTTAGGGCCAGGAGACGTAATTAGTGTAACTTTTCAGCGTCCTCCAGGTGCTTATCGTTTAGGGCCAGGAGATTCGATTAGTGTTGTAGTTCAACGTTTCCCAGATTTAAGTTTCCAAGCTTCAATTAATCCAGAAGGTAATATTGCAGTACCACTATTAGGCACAGTTTCATTACAAAGTTTAACTTTGCAAGAAGCCCAAGAAAAAATTCGTTTGTTATTTAATCGTTATGTGGTTAATCCTATCGTTGTGTTGTCATTGACTGGTCTGCGTCAAGATTTGAGTTTTCAAGCCCAAATTAGTCCTGAAGGAAATATTGTTGTGCCACAGGTGGGAATATTATCTATACAGGGCTTGAGTTTGGCAGAAGCTCAAGAGAAAATTCGCTTAAGTTTAAGTCGCGTGATGGTTGAGCCGGCGATCGCAGTCTCTCTATTCTCAACACGACCTGTACAAATTACAATTAGCGGGGAGGTTTTTCGCCCAGGAATTTACCCTGTCGCTTCCTCAACACCCAGAGTTGCTGATGCTTTACTGATAGCTGGCGGTTCTACGATGAACGCTGACCTTCGCCAAGTGCAAGTGCGCCGGAAATTAATGGATGGTTCTGTAATTTCTCAAAATATTGACTTATATGCGGCATTGCAAAATGGTGGTGCAGTACCGAATTTGCGTTTACAAGATGGTGATGCAGTAATTGTACCACGTCGGGAAGTGGGTAACGATGATGGTTATGACCGTAATTTGGTTGCTCGTTCATCTTTGGCTGTACCGCAAATTCGAGTCCGGTTGTTAAACTATGCCGCTGGCGGACTGGTAACGCAAACTCTGCCTAATGGCAGTACTTTTGTGGATGCTTTGGGAGGAATTAATTTAGATACAGCAAACCTACGAGATATTGCTTTAATTCGATTCGACCCAGAACGAGGTCGAGCAGTTACACAAAAACTTGATGCTAAAAAAGCACTTTCTGGTGATATCTCTCAGAATGTACCCTTACAAGATAACGATGTGATTGTTGTTGGTCGCAACCTGATTACCAGAATTACTAATATCTTTAGTACAATTACTCGACCGTTCTTTGATGTTCAAAGTTTTATTCGCTTCTTTCAATTTTTTGGTGGTGGTTCAAATTAGTGTATGTCTTGTGTTGCACTTGATGACACACAAATGACACATTAATACCATTGACGATTAATTATTGACCATTGACCATTAACTATTAACCAGCATTCTCTCGCTTATTTCTATATGCCTCTGCTATGACCCCACCAATTGTTAAACGCTATCTAATTGCATTCGAGAAGTACAAGTGGATTGGACTAGCTAGTTTTGGGCTAGTTGTTGTCGGGTCAACGGTGGTGGCTGTACAACCAGATCCACCAACTAACTATATAGCAGATGCGGCACTGACTTATAATCGTCCACCAGTTTCATTTTCACTAACAGGAAATGAAATTCAGCAGCAAGGGCAAGATTTAAGCGAGGCTGCTTTGCTTTCAGATCAAATTATTGAGACTGTAGCAACAAAAGTTGGTCTGAAGCCCAAAACCATCGGGACAAATATTGCCTTAAAACTGCCAGAAAAAGCCAAGGCTGGAGAAGTCTCATCCACAGTTATTGATCTGAAATATAAAGATACTGATGCTAAGCGTGCGCAAGAAGTGCTTCAGGAATTGATGCAAGCAATGATCAAGCTGAGTGGTGAAATTAATACGGGAAGATTAAAATCAATTATTCAAAAAATTGAAGAACGTTTGCCGCAGGCTAGGTTAGAATTGCAAACTGCCGAAAAGCGGCTAGAACAGTACGATCGCCGCGAACGTCCTGCGATATTATCAGCAGAAAATGGTAGTTTATTAGCCGCAATTACTACTAGCCAAAATCAACAACGGCAAATTCAATTAAATATTGCCGGGATTGATGCTCAAATTCGGAGTTTGCGTGCCAAGTTAGGTTTAGATGTCAATCAAGCTTATGTTTCTTCAGCCTTAAGCGCTGACCCAATTTTAGGTAATTTGCGAACACAGCTATATCAAACAGAATCGCAAATTGCTTTGCTGCGTAAAGATTTGCGACCTGAACATCCAACGATGATTCAGTTACAGCGCCAAAAAGAAGCAACTGAGCAATTAATCCAACAACGTGCTAACGAAGTTATCGGTGGCGGTGGTACAGCAGCACCTTTTGCTGGAGATATTTCTGGTATTCGCGCTCAGAGTAACTTAGATCCTGCACGACAAGGGTTGGCGAATCAGATGGTCACTTTGCAAACCCAACGCGATACACTGCAACAACAATTAGCGCAACAAGTCCGAGAAGAAGTACGCTTGCGGCAGGAGTATTCTTTAATACCTAACAAGCAATTAGAGCGATCGCGTTTAGAACAGGAAGTCGCCCTGAAAAAAGCAGTTTACGACCAAATGCAAGCTAAACTTACAGATTCTAAAACCGCAGAGGCAGAAACTGTTAGTAGCTTGACTGTTGCCCGTGTGCCGACTATCATTCCTGAACCCAAAAAAGCGAAGAGTGTGCCAGCAACCCTAGGAATTGGTGGTTTCTTAGGCTTTTTAGTTGGTGGTGGTGTGATATTTTTGCTGGGTTCTCTAGAAGGTACGTTCAAAACCAAAGAAGATATCCGCGACAGCCTCAAACAACGGGAAGTTGTATTATTGGGCGAAATACCTTTAATGCCAGTAGATGATTTAGATCCTGAAGCTGTACCAGTGGTATTTTCCGTTGATTCGCCTTATTTAGAGTTTTATGAAAAGTTCCGCAGTAATTTACGTCGTCTTGGCGGTAAAGACTTAAAAATACTGCTAATTGCTAGTACTGGCGCTCAAGAAGGAAAAACAGTCAGTGCGTATAACTTGGGTGTAGCTTGCGCTCGTGCGGGCAAACGTACCTTAATTATTGAAACTGATTTGCGATCGCCTTCAAAGGCTGCATCTCTTAAAGTTTCTCTTGACCCTGAAGCCACTATCGAACCCCTGCGTTATTATGGCAGCTTGAGTGAATGTATCCGCTTAGTTCCTGATGTTGAAAATTTATACATCATTCCTAGTCCTGGGCCTGTGCGCCAATCGCCTGCTATTATCGAATCTAGCGAAATGCGGCGGCTGATGGAAGATGCCCGTGAGCGTTATGATTTGGTTATTTTAGATACTAGCCCTTTAAGTTACTCTAATGATCCTTTATTGATTCAGCCATACAGCGATGGCATAGTTCTGGTAGCTCGACCAAACTATACACAAGAGAATATGTTAGGTGAAGCGATCGACCAATTACAAGAAGCTGAACTAGGGCTGTTGGGTGTGATTATCAATGGTGCTGATATTGAAGTCGCTTTACCACAACCTAAAGAACCATCACCAACATCTTCATCAGAGCCAGAATCGGAAATTATTGAAGAAACTGACCAAGTTTCAGCAGGTGTGAATACCAATTACAACTAATCAGGAGACAATACCTTTCGGTTAAGATATCTCTTCCGTTTAAGCAGCAGGGGGGCGCAGGAGCTTCAGGGGCAGGGGAGAGGTTACTGTCAATTCTCCCTTGCACCCCTGCACCCCTGCTCCCTTGCTTACCTTCTCCTAAAGGAGACGCTACGCGAACACGAGTGAATTCCTTATCCGAAAAGTATTGAATCAGGAGAGCGATATGAGGGTGTAAGAAACAAAAACCCTCATATCGCTCCCCTGAAACTCAGCACTCAGCACTTTATTCATAGTCGCGCTTAAATAACCCAAACAACGGCGCAAGCATAACTCCGAAAACAAAGCCCCCGATATGCGCCCAGTAAGCAACTCCCCCTGTTTGGACACTCATGTTAGCAGCTGCTTGGAGGCTGGCTAGACCAGATACCACATTCTGCACAAAGAAAAGACCAATTACTACCAGTGCAGGAACGCTGATTGTGGTTACAAAAAAACCTAAGAATACTAAGGTTGTAATTCTGGCATGAGGGAAACGGATGAGATATGCACCCAAAACTCCAGAAATTGCTCCACTAGCGCCCAAGGAAGGAATCGGAGAATTGATTCCAATTGCCCACTGGCACAAAGCTGCTAAAGCACCACACGTCAAATAAAAAATTAAATATTTGAAATGACCCAAACGGTCTTCGATATTGTTGCCAAAGACCCAAAGAAATACCATATTCGATATCAAGTGCCACCAACCGCCGTGCAGAAACTGCGATGTAATTAAAGTTATCCACTCACTAGCAAAGTTGTAAGTTAATTCTTGGGGTACTACAGCATACTCTCTGAAAAATAGATTCAGTTGGGCATTAGACAAACTCACTTCATGAAGAAAAACTAAAACGTTCATGCCAATCAAACCGTACGTGAAATACGGTGTGATTCGCGTCGGATTTTCGTCATAGAGTGGAAACACAGGTGTTTTTCCTAATTATCAATTAACTGCAATATAGCTTGTGTGGCTGGCAGTTGAAAAATTTAGGTAATTACACCTGTGAAATCAATCATGTTTGATAGCACTTAGCTGTACCATGATTCTTCGAGAGATTTGTCGCTAAACAAACCTAACAGTGGGCCGAGAATGGCTCCAAAGATGAAACCGCCTGCGTGCGCCCAGTAAGCGATACCGCCGCTTTCCATGCCAATATTAGTAGGTGTTTCTAAACTGGCAAGTCCATAAAAAGATTGTTGTAAAAACCAAAATCCTAAAAAGAAATAGGCGGGAACGCGGAAAGTTGGGAAGAAAATTCCTAAAGGTACAACACCAAGAATTTCGGCTTTGGGGAAGCGGAGAATATATGCACCCATAACTCCAGCGATCGCACCACTAGCCCCCAAAGACGGAATGTTAGAATTTTGGGAGAAATACCACTGGGTTAAAGACGCTAAAACACCGCAAGCTAAATAAAACAGCAAATATTTGGCATGACCTAACTTATCTTCAACGTTGTTACCAAATATCCACAGAAACAGCATATTGCCAGCTAAATGCAATAAGCCACCATGCAAAAATTGTGATGTAATTAAAGTTGCCCACTCTGGTACAGGTTGATGCACAGAAACACCAGCAAAGCTTAAGGTTAATTCGCGTGGAACTACGGCCGCAAGGTGTAAAAAGCCATCTAATGCTTGCGGTGGCAGACTACTTTCGTATATAAATGCCAAAACATTAACGGCTATTAAACCGTAAGTTACATAAGGTGTAATTTGTGTAGGATTATTATCTCTAAGGGGAACCACGAGCGTTTTTCCTGATTTTTAAAACACTAGCATCAAATTACTGAATATTGCCTGTAATTTCTTCTACCTCTTGGCAGGATATTAGTCTCTGTCTTTGAAACCAAAGTTATGTAATAAATGTACATTTGGAGTACACTGCTGCTTGACCACAATATTGATGTTGCTCATCTAGAAGATTCCAAAGAATACCGTCTTGAATTTGAAAACGTTTACCTGTGTTGGTAATTCGCACACCTGAAAAATAGCAAAAGCCTTTAGTTGCTGCTTCAGACAATAAACGCTCGCGTTCTGCTTGTGCTACTTCTTCAGCAGTTTTTCGAGAAGGTGTTTGGGTAAATTCTTCCCAAGTCAACTCCCATTGTGCTAAAGCTTGACGATTAGCATAGTTAAATATCGGATCTGCTTCTATGCCGTGAGAAACTAAAACAAAAGGTGCTTCAAATAGCGTCTGTGCAATTTCTTTTGGGGAACCACTCACATCCAGCAAAGAACGTCCTGTCCAATGCTGAAAACTCTTGAGTATGTGTTGGCTGTGGTGAATGATAACTTCTTGTTGCCAAGGAAATGCGTTCGCCTTTGGCGTTGGCGAAGCCATCGCACTGCTCATAAAAAAGCGAAAATAAAATATTTAGAGTTTAGTATATCAAAGTTTGAGACTTTCTTACTCACCTTCAAAAGCAAAAAGGATTGACGATCACTCACTGAGGCTGAAATGATGCAAATTAATGCAAATTAGTTGAGCCAATTCATGTTTTTTACCAATTCCTTAGAAAATCAGCTGCAACAGTGGGACGATGTAATTCACAATCAACCAAATAATGCTAAGGCGTATGTTCGGCGAGGTATGGTTAAATTTCAGTTAGCCAAAATTGATGAATCTATTCAAGATTTTGATACAGCAGAAAAACTAGACGTTAGGATTAAACCATACCTTTGGCAACGAGGCTTATCTTATTATTATGCTGAAAGATTTGCGGAAGGCGCTCAACAGTTTGAAATTGATTTAACGGTGAATGCTAATGACGTAGAAGAAACTGTGTGGCGTTATCTTTGTATAGCTCGTTTGCAAGGTGTAGAAGTAGCACGTAATTCTCTATTAACAGTCAAGAATGACCCTAGACGTGTACTGCGATTTATATATGATTTATTTGCTGGAAATTGTACACATGATGAAGTTTTAAATGTTGGGCAATCAGAAGGACTTCGGGGTAAGTTTTATAGTCATCTTTATCTAGGATTGTATTATGAATCTGAAAGCAATCTTCAACTAGCTCAAAATTACATAGTTAAGGCTGCTGATAAATATCAGATTGATGATTATATGTGGTTCTTGGCGCAGGTACATAAAAAATTGCGCAATTGGCTGTAGTTTAGTGAATTTACAGATATTTTACTGGCGATCGCTTCCCCATTCATAACAAACTTTGTAAGGTTAGTCACAAACGCCTTAAGGTTCTCTATGAATGAGGTGTCGTTCATAACAAACTTCGTAAGGTTTATGACGAACGTCTTCATGTTCTTTATGAATGAGATATCCTTGGTGATGAAGGCGATCGCTTAACTAACTTATGCAGTACTTGAGCTATTAAAATCGAGTTTCATACTCAAATAAAAGTAGATTTTCACTACCTAAATCAGTTGCACCACGCACCAGAATTTCATCATTGAGCCGATAGAGGACGTTGTAACGGAAAGATGCATCGCTGCTAAATAAAGGCCGTGATAAAGAAACAGAAAAATCTCGATTAACGTTGAATACGCCCTCTGCTGACAAATCAAGAACTGATGAGCGTCTTGCTGTTTGATCAGTAATCGGAGTGGGAAAGATGCGAAATTCACTAAAACCGACAGCTTGTCCGATCGCAGTAATAGTTCCTTGCAAACTACCTAAAATAGTAGTGCCAGCTAAATTAGTTAATCCCTGTGTGACATCGCCTGTTTGAGCAAAGTTATTGAGAATTGAACCACCTAGCAATGCGACAATTTCTCCGCGACTGCGGCGAGGTTGACTTGTCAGTTCTAAATTCTCGTTCAATTCACTTGCTTTTCCTGTGGCCCTTGCTTGCACGCGAACGGTACGTAATCTGCCAAAATTGTTCACAGAAACGTCGCTGATTTCAGCAGACGAAGGTGATTCTAAAATGCGATTACTTGTTGCCGATGTCTCAGGTACGATCGCCAACAGTCGAACATCTAAGGTAGGATCAAGTCCTTGGCTGGGGGTAAACGTTGCTGTTTGTTCGTAGCCACGTTCTAAGGTGAACTCGGTGGAAAATAAACTGACTCGTCCTCCGGTTAAACGAATCACCCCTTCCGGTAAAGGCTTAGCTAAAGTCCCATTAATTGTTAAGTCACCTTTGGCGTTAAAGCTGAGTATCGGTTGACTAAACCCTCCTACGCCCGGTACAAAGCTCAGTAAAGGCTGACTTGTCACTTTCACATCATCACCCAAAGTCAAGCGTAAATCAGCAAACTCTACAGGTAAATTGGGTCTAGTTGTGGCATTTGCAGCGTTAGTGTGAGTAGGCTCTATTGTAGTTGTAGTGTTATTTACAGTATTAATGTTAGCTGGCTCTGTTGTAGCGTTGGGGTTGGCTGCTGGTGTAGTTACAGCACTAATATTAATGTTATTACTTTCTGTCGTTGCTGGTTGTGAGTTAGCAGTTTTGGTGTTTCCAATAGTGACTTGTCCATCACTCAGTGCAATTTCACCACCAATTCGAGGTTTGAGTGCTGTTCCTCGAATCACAGCATTACCGCTAACACCACCTTCATATAATCCTGGAACTTGAAAATCTAATTGTTTTTCTATTGATACTGTCAAAGGATTGCTGTTACCGGACTGAGGTGTAAAAATTGGCAGAATTCCTGATGCAGTTACTAAACCTTGATTGTAATTGCCTTGGATACCTGCCACATTTACTGCATTACCATTAAATTGTGCTGTCCCTGTCACATTAGTTAAAGGTTCTGATAAAGCTTGAGCGCCGATAGTAGCATTGTTAAATGTGGCAGTTCCATTGATAATTGGCTGGTTTAATGTACCGCCAATGTTGACAGCCACTTGTCCTTGTCCGTCTACCCACGAAACTTGATTGTTAGTCAGCAGATTTAACAATGTCAAACCTTCGTTACTCACATTAGCGTTGACGCTGATTTGATTATTATCTGGTTTGACTGCGACAAAAGGTAAGGGTGCAGGTATGCTACCTGTAACAGCGATGGGTTGTGTTCCTGTCAACAGTAATGAACTATCAAAATTCACGCGAGCATTATCGTAGGCAAATTTCACCTGTCCCCTTTGCACAGGTTGGTTGTTGAGAGTTGCATTCGCCAGTGATACTTCGCCATTAACTCTGGGGTCTTGTAAACTGCCTTGCAAATTGGCGACAGCATTAACTTGACCTGTGACATCTATAGGATATTTCTCTATAAAGGGCTGAAACAATGATAAAGGTAGACTGGCTACATTCAACTGTCCAGAAAGTTGTTCGGTTCCTAACTGTCCTGAAAAAGCTACCCGTCCTTGATTGATTTCCGCACTCAAGGGTGACAGAGTGACGACACCATCAGCAAAATTACCTTGAGCAATAACCTGATTTATAGAGTATTCACCCCATTGCCAATTATCACCTTGAAAATTAAAGCCGACATTCAACCCAGACCTTAAAGAGCCACTGGCTGTAAGTCCACCATTCAAAGCACCTGTTAATTCTGCAAGACTAGGCAAAGGTGGTGCTTGTTTTTTCTCTTCCTGCTGTTGTTGTTCTACTGCTGTGGCAATTTTGGAGAAATATTCTAGCTGTGTTTGCAAGTCTGCATTGGGCAACCTCACAGCTGTAGTGTTGAGTGCTTCTGCGCCTGCTGTTGTTGGCGATTCTATTCCTGTGGTTAAATCTTGAAAGTCGGAGATATTAAAGGCTTGTAAAAGTTCTTCAATTCTCGTTTGCACTAAATTAGCTTGGAGTTGAAATTTAGGGTCATTTCTGGTTTGCACACTGCCACTGAGGGCTATGCTGCCATCTCCGATTTGCAATAAACCGTTATTTAAGTTTGCAGTTCCATCGGCATAACTAAAATTACCGCGAAATTCGTCGGCTGAAACTCTAGCAACACGTGGTTGAGCGATCGCCACATCTCCAGTTAAGGCATAATTATTAAGATTAACGACTAAATTTCCCGATAGTTGCCCACCCAAAGGTTTCAAGTTATTGTTAGGTAAAAAGCCACCAACCAAAGCGATCGGAAACTGTTGAGCATTGATGATTAAGTTATCTCCCTCAGTTCTCCCTGTAGTGACAGCCTGATCACGTTTAACTAAAAATGAAGTTGGACGATAATTTGCATTCAGGTTAAGCGCTATCCTATCTTGTGTACCTGCAAGTCGCAGACTTCCCCCTTGTCCACCTTGAAAATTCACATTACCAGTTAACAATGGGTCAAATGCCAAATTACTCACATTGAAATTCCGTAGCCGAACATTACCTGTAGCTTGCGGAACCTCTGGAGTACCTGAAACTTGCCCATTAAAATCAAGAAAGCCTGATAGGGCGATGTCTCCCGGAACTTGCACACCAGTATTATTAAGGTTGAAATTCTGAGCGAGGACATTGAAATTAAAGCCAGCAATTTTTGGTGTGCCTGTTTCTGGTAATTGTACAGCGATCGCACCACTAGCAGTAATGCCTGGAGTGGTCGCACGTGGTACGATAATTTGCTGTCCATTCCACCGAAACTGGGCTGTAAGCGGTTGTGCTAACTGCGCTATGCCTTGATTAGCACGAATTTGTCCCGCAGCACGAATATCTGCAAGCGCAAAAGATGCGGTAGTACCTGCCACCTGTACGTTACCATTAAGCCGTCCTCGCAGTTGTGGTGAAAAACGGCTAAGTTGAACTTGCGATGCATTAGCAACTGCTTGCCAGCGACCAGCATTCAAGTTAGCATTCCTGATGTTAACGCTACCTCCTGCGACACTCAAATTTGCCTGTCCTGTCGCTTGAATAGTTTCAGGTTGAAAAGAAGTCGTGCTTCCCGACAAATTCACCGACGCACTATTGACAATTCCCTGGAATTGCGGTGGAATCTGTGGTGAAAGACGGCTCAGTTGCACTTGTGAAGCGTTAGCAACTGCTCGCCAGCGACCATTATTCAAGCTAATATCTTTAACATTCACCCTACCTCCTGCCACACTCAAGTTTGCCTGCCCTGTCGCTTGAATAGTTACAAGTTGAAAAGAATTAGTGCTTCCTGACAAATTTACCGACGCACTATTTAATACTCCCTGGAATTGAGGCGGGATTTGTTTAAAACGGCTTAACTGAACTTGTTCAGTGTTTACAAAAGCTTGCCAACGATTTTGGGCAACCTGACCCTTAGCGGTGATTGTATTACCAGCTACATTAAAAACAGCCGTAGGTAAGACAATATTCTGTCCTTGTTGCTCAATTACCGCTGCGCCTATAGTTGGATAGGTAGCATTAGGCGCTTGCACTTGCGCGACTGTCCGTAGATTACCAACAGAGCCTGAAACCCTAGCATTTGCAGATACATTTCCAACTTTGATACTAGATGAATTGTTGGTTTTGGCTATAACATCCCCTGGTAAATTTTGGGCGACAACATTCAAAAATACCCTACCTTGGGGAGCCAGTTGAACTTGACCACTCCCGACAATTCGCCCCCCGCCTGGTGGTTGCACTTGAATGCTGGCAATGTTGAGTGTTAAAGGCTGTTTGCCAAGCAAGCCAGTAATTTGAGTATTGGCTGAAACATTGCCAACATTAATCGGTGGTGTCAAGCCGTAACTCCGCGCCAGTATATCTCCTGATACACCCTGGGCTTGTACGTTAAATTTTACCTGACCACCTAGTATTGCTTGACCACCGCCTGTAATTACACCACCTGCTGAGGGGACTAGTTTGAGATTAGAGACAGCAACTTGAGTTGCTTTTTTAGCTACACTCAAGCGAAAGTCAGTGTTAACAGCTTTGAATTGAAGACGGTCAACTAGAATAAGTTTTGTGTTGCTGACTGTACCACTGAGAACAGGCTGCTGAAGTGATCCTTGTATTTTGATGTTGGCTTGAATTTCTCCTGCGGCGACGACTGGCGATTTGACTTTGAATGTATCTAATAAGTTTTTCGCACTGACTGGTTTTACCTGAGCTAAGAGGTTAAAACCTGTTTTAGTATTAACTGTGCCATTTGCAACGATGGGAACTTTGCCCAAGTTTGTGGTTAGATTATCTAAAGCGATCGCCTGACCTTGAAATACTAATCTACCGTTAGAATTAACAAAGCGTTGCGGAATATTTTGAATTTGTGCTGTTACCTGATTCGGAATAGCTGTCCCCGTAATTGCTATATCTGACGCATTTGCGGGAATCTGCACACCTAAATCAGCATTTATGCGTCCTGCTTGCAAAACAATCGGTAACTGAATTAAGCGACTAACATCAGATACTTGTAAATTTTGTGCTACAACCTGAAGATTAGTTTGTTGTGCTTTTGGTTGTGTTTCACCAGTAATTTTAACCGCACCGCCCCTGGTCATCTGTCCATTTATTTCATATCCAATTCTTTGGTTATCTGGTGAAAATCGCGCCACACCAGCGAAGTTATCTATTACTACAGAACCTTTTGGTTTAGTTGGTGCGGAAGCTGGTAATAATTCTACATTTCCATCAACAATCTGAAGTGTTTGTAACTGGGTTTGAATCGCTCCTTTACCTTCTCCACTCTTAACTTCAGCCGTTACCCAACGACCATCCTGATCCTGTTGGATAAAAACATGAGGCTGAATTAATGTGACATTTAAAGGCAGTGTCCGAGTCAGAATAACTTGTAAAGGTGAAAACTGGACATCAACAGCTTTTGCTGTCAGTTGGTCGGAATCAATAGGAGTTGCTGGTATCGATAGAGAGCTAAATCTCAAACTAGAAAGTGAAAAAGCTTCAACCTTGCCTATTTTTATCGGTCGCCCCAGTAATTGTTCAAGATTTGTTTCTACTAAAGGTGCTAAATCGTTATATACATAATTTCTAGCCCACCAAATTCCCGATGCAATTCCAGCGAGCAAAAAAATTCCAATAACTAGACTAGTACGACTGAAAAGGAGGAGATATAAACGACGATTAGTTGGCTCCTGATCATTTCCTGAATTTGGAGAGCGCGTCATTTTCGTTACCAATACTGCTATTGAGTAACAAATAATTTATTACCCGAAAACAACATAGTTGTTTTCACTAACTGCAAAAAACTCTATCTAGATAGATTAATAATTCATTCTAATGAAGGATGACCGTTGATACTCATTCGTACTTCATAATTAAAAAATTTATTTTCTCATAATAGTGTGTCCCATTATTTCTGAGTGACTGCTGGTGGTTAGCTCCGGATCTAACCACCAAAATTAACGGGAAAGACGACTACTAGCTAATTCATAGGAGAACTTGAGTAGAAATGTGAGTCGAAATTTCATACTTCACACTTCATCCTTGAGTTACCGATATCCCTGCCAAGGAGTTACTTCCAGTTTGCCACTAGGATTGAACACTACTTGGAAATGAGCCAAAGGTTCCTGATTATTTGGCGCTGCGCCATTGGAACCATAAATGGCTTGAAACATATTTGGTAGTGGTGTTTCACGAAAATAATCAAAGGCAGCTTGGTTTAGTGGTTCATAATCAGCAATAACACCTTCTTTATTCACAGCGACTCGATAAGGCAAATTCTTGGTGTAGGTAGGAGTACCTTTCCAATTTTGGCGAATAGTGTTGTATAGCTTTTGATTTAAATCTTTGACTATATTAGAGTCTGTAATTTTACGACCAACTACCTGGGGTGTACTAGCATATCCACGCCAAGGACTTACTTCTAAAACGCCCTTGTTAGTAAAGACCACTTTAAATTGGGCAATGGGTTCATTAGTAATAGCAGAACGTTTAGCAGGATTGTAAAGCAGTTTTGGCAGTGGGGTTAAATCTATCCCTTCATTTGATCCTTGATTGACGGCTTTATAACCAACGATCGCACCATCACCAGCCACACCTACACGATAAACTAAATCTTGTTTCACTGTTGAGCGTTCATTCCAAGCAGGATCAATTTGATTCCAAACTTGACGATTTAATGCCCGTAGTTGGGATGGGTCAGTAATTTCCGAAGTTGTATTTAAAAGTGCTTCTAAATCTTTTGTTGGGGGTGTTGCGGCTACTGTGGGACTTGGGTTAGAAGCCGTAACAGCTATGGGCGATGCACTGGCTACAGGAGATGTCTGTGTTGTAGGAGTTGTAGTCGGTGTTACCGTAGCAACATTACTGGGTGTGGGTGTAGCGTTACTCTGGGTTTCTGGCTGTGGTTCTGGTGGACGAACTTGAGGGGGTGGAATCAAACTAAAAGCAACAGCTGCAACTGCTACACTCGCAACTCCAATACTGGCTGGGACTGCTTGCTTAAGTAGAGTTTCACTTGCACCACCGTAGCGTCTAGCCACTGGTTGTAACTCTAGTGATAATTCTGGCAAAGTTTGGGTATCAGCAAAAAACTGATCCACCGCTTCTACCAAATCAAATAACTGCACCGTATTCATATCAATTTGAATCGGTGATTTAGGTTGGTTAGAATTTGGCTCAAACCCTTCGCTACTGCTTTCCGAATGAACAATTAGTCTATGACGATTCTGGTCAATTTTTTGTAGTTCTACTAATTCTGAATCTTGGTTATGAGCTTGCGGGTTTGGCACATTGCTTAAAAATTCTTGCCCATAAGCACTAACAGCCCGCACCAAACTTTCAAAAAATTCTCGACCTCCAACCAGAGGCTGCTTATAACCAGATATATAGCATTCTACATTTACCAATATTGATAATTCTGGGCGGAGTTCTTGCAAATGTGCCGCCCTGGAAGCATCACTTAAACCCTCTAAAAGCAACGTACAGTTAGGCAAACTGTACTTCCGTTGAATGTTCATTCCACTTCCCCGTCAAAAAGGCTAATCCAAAACCGCTGCATTCCGGCTGTACCAGTACAAAATAGTAATTTTTCTAACAAATTAATTGCTAACTCATCTAATTTTTCATCAGAAGTTAATGCTAGTACACCAGAACGTCGGGCATTCATTCTACTTTTAAAATGCGCTCGAAAACGTTCTAGATAATTAGATAAACGCAAATTTTGTTCTAGAGGTATCTGTTTGTCATTCATTTGCTGGTATATCATTAGCATCTGGCGGATGACAACGGTTAACCGCCGCGCAATGTAGCAAGCAATGACTACTAACGCCTTGGCCTCTATGATGGTTAAGGGTCGGCGGATATTAGCTCGGCGCATGGGGTTGGAGCTACGCATCCGCCATAAATTGACCCGATTTTTAATAATTTCTTTTAAATCTAACTCTTCAGCAAAACTCAAAATTGCTTCGGAACCACCAAGTTCTAAAGCTTCAATTGCCAGTAAGATGAGGTCGATTTGTAGCCGAGTTCTGGGTGGACATCCTTGTCCTGCGATCGCCGGATCTGGTAACGTATCCAGAATCATTGGCGTTGACGCAGGCGCGGGACTGTTGAACGGCGTTAAGCTCGCGGAGACATTCATTCTATAAATTACCTTGTGCGCTTCCAACAGACTAGATACAACTAGTACAACTAAATTTAAGATAAGTAGCCAAAAAATAACATTAAACTTGTGGCAGTAGCCATAATACTTGACGTATACATGACTTAACTTGTTCTACTACAAAGTTTGCGTATACTTAAATTTCAGTTTTTTAAGCAGCAATTCACCTTCCTTTAGTATGAGTACCAGTTCATATTTAAGCTTGGTGTAGATTCTCACTATCGTCAATGGATGATGATACTAGAGCCTCAAATCCAGCGTATGACATTATAGTGTACGATTTTTCAAGTCTGAAGTATGAAGTATAAAGTCTGAAGTGGGAATTACTACATTTTCTCCTTGAGTCTCTCACCCTTAGTATATTTGTGCTGAAATCAAGCACCCATTCACAAGGAACGCGGCACAGGAAAAATTAAACCCTTCATTTCACACTTCATACTTCACACTTCATACTTTACCTATTCCCTAACTGTTTATGGATTTAAAATCTCTAGTTCGTGACATCCCAGATTTTCCTAAGCCTGGCATTTTATTTCGAGATATTACTACTCTACTGCGCGATCCAGACGGATTACGCTACACTATTGACTTTTTTACAGAAAGATGCAAAGAGGCTGGATTTCAAGCAGATTATGTTATCGGTATGGAGTCGCGGGGATTTATTATTGGGTCTCCTCTAGCTTATAAGTTAGGGGCTGGGTTTATTCCTGTGCGGAAAAAAGGTAAATTACCCGCCGCTGTTCACTCAATTGAATATCAACTAGAGTATGGCACTGACTGCTTGGAAATGCATCAAGACGCTTTGCACCCAGGGAGTCGAGTTTTGATTGTGGACGATTTGATTGCTACAGGTGGTACAGCTAGTGCGACAGCAAAGTTAGTACAACAGATTGGCTGCGAACTAGTAGGTTTTGGATTTATTATCGAGCTACGGGATTTACAAGGGCGCAAACATCTGCCAGATGTGCCGATTATCTCGTTAATTGAATATTAGTCAATGGTCAAAAGTCCAGAGTCCAAAGACATTGACCATTGACTATTGACTGTTGACGTTGACTGTTGACCATTGACTATTGACTAAATACTATGACCGCTACAAAAATTTCCTTGGAGACAAGTCGAGATTGGCTAATTAGGCTAATCACGAGTGAAACTTTTATTTACGTGGTGAAACGGATATTGCAAGCGTTGCTGACCTTATTGTTGGCATCAGCGCTGTCATTTTTCATCATCAAATTGTCTCCTGGGGATTATGTAGATACCCTACGGCAAAATCCGAAAATTTCGCCGGAAAGAATTGAGGAAATTAGAAGACAGTTCGGCTTAGATAAGTCTTGGCCTGAGCAATATTTCTTTTGGTTGTGGCGAATATTTACCAAAGGAGATTTTGGTACAAGTTTTGTTTATCAGCGTTCTGTAGCTTCGCTGTTGTGGGAGCGAATACCTGCAACTTTATTATTAGCGATCGCTTCTTTAATTGTGACATGGGCGATCGCTATTCCTTTGGGCATTATCGCTGCTGTTAAGCAAAATCGCGCCACAGACCGCATCTTACAGGTATTGAGCTACACCGGACAAGGATTTCCCAGTTTTATCACAGTTCTAGTTTTATTAATCTTTGCCCAATTTACATCACCTCTATTCCCAGTTGGTGGGATGACCAGCATCGACCATGCTGATTTATCTTGGTTTGGTAAAATTATTGATGTCGGCTGGCACATGATTTTACCCACGATAGCGTTGAGTGTCACTAGTTTTGCTGGTTTGCAACGCATCACCCGTGGCGAACTGTTGGATGTTCTACGTCAAGATTATATCCAAACAGCCCGTGCCAAAGGATTACCAGAAAATCGAGTAATTTACGTTCACGCTCTCCGCAATGCTATCAACCCCCTAATAACTTTGCTGGGTTTTGAGTTAGCAAGTTTGTTAGGTGGTGCATTCATTGCCGAACAGTTCTTTAACTGGCCTGGTTTAGGTAGATTAACCTTACAGGCTGTTATCGCTAAAGACCAGTATTTAGTTATGGCGAGTCTGGTGATGAGTGCGGTGCTGTTGAACGTGGGTAACTTACTCGCAGATTTAATGTTGAAGGCTGCCGATCCTCGAATTCGTTTGGACTCTTAATTATTAGTTATGAGTCAATAGTCCATAGCCAATACAGGTTGTGAGATCCCCAACTTCTTGAATAAGTCAGGGATCTGACCACCCCACCTACTCTATTTCACACTTCATACTTCATACTTTATACTTCAGTATGTTTTCCGAAGTTTATTACCTAGTGCGTACCAAAGCTGATGGTCGTTATTTGACAGCTCGTCCCAACTCTGAAGAATCAGGTTACATATTGCTATTCCGCGAAAACTTTGATGCTTTAAGCTATCTCAATACTCATGCAGCAGATGTGGCAAATCGCTTTGCTGTCGAGTCTCTTCCAGGAAGCCAACTAACTAGCTTGCTCAAACGCTGGGGTTTCATTGGGGTAGCTATTGTGACTGACCCTTTGTTGCCTAAAGTAGAGTTTTTACAGCATGGTTGAGTAGAGTCAATAGTCAATACTTGCAACCTACTTCACCTTCTGCGGTTAGTAGTGGGTGTTTTTTGGAATGAAGCTATGAGCAAACACACAATACCAATACTGATAAATGAATCTGCAATATTAAATACAGCAAAATTAATCAAGCGAAAATCAAGAAAATCTACCACATAGCCTAAGACAAAGCGATCGATACCGTTGCCCATTGCTCCACCCAAAATTAAACCATAACCCAACTGATCCCAACGGTTTAAAACCGAGCTAAACAAACCCACAGCTATCAACACTAAACTTACTCCTAAAGATAACCAGCGCAACCACTCCACTTTTCCACTTAGCAAACTAAAAGCCGCACCAGTGTTAGTTACATAAGTAAAGTGAAAGACCCCAGGTATCAGTGGTAATGTTTCTCCTAATTTAAAGGTTTGTACTACCCAGTATTTGGTTAGTTGATCTAAGAAAAAAGCGGTAAAGGCCGCAATCCAAAACAGGCGATTTTTTAAAATCATGGTGTGTTAGTCAATGGTCAAGAGTCAAGAGTTAAGAGTCAATAGATGACTATGGACTATTGACTAATAAAACATTAAATGACGTAATATATATGCTATCGAGGTAACGGCACAGACTACAGCTAATTGTCCTGGTACTGCAAACCAAGAGTATCTGAGGATTGCTTGGATTAAAGACAAGTTTTCTGAGCCTTGCCACTGCAAAAAGTAACTAATAGTCAAATAAGTAATACCGCAGAAGTGAACGGTTAACAAGCCACAAATACAACTAAATGCTAAAGTTTCTAGTTTTGGTCTCGCCTGAAAAGCTAAAAATCCGCAAATCCATGCTCCAGGAATAAAACCTAATAGATAGCCAAACTGAGACAATTTAACATAACCAAGACCGCCACCTTCCGAGAATACAGGCAATAAAGTTAAACCCATCACCAAGTACGCAATTTGCGAGAGCGCACCAGCATTTTGCCCTCCCAAACAACCTACAAGTAGCACTGCACCAATTTGAAAGGTAACACCTAAAGAAAAAGTTTGAATTCCATACTGACTCCAACTCCAAGGCCAGGTGATACTATATGCTTCCAGAAATGTGCCACCCATTGTTAGGAGTAAGCCAATCATAGACCATAATAATTGAACAGTTCCCACAATATCTGTATTTTTAGCGATTAATCACTTTCAAATGCTCAATATATGCTCAAAGACGTATTTTTCAAGGTTGAAGATAGCAATTAAGAATATTTTTATACCAACTAATTGTTTAATTATTTGAATGTTCAAGCTTGTCTAGTTTAACTTGAATTTACTGCCTAGGTTTTTAGGATAATTTTTTACTGTTTTTATTTTGGCTACTATTAACTGAGAAAGGCGGAGAATTAATGGTGCTAGTAATAGCTTAGATAAATAATTGGGGATTGGGTACTGAAAAATTTTCCCCATACTCCCCTGCTTGTTAAAAGCTCTTATAGCAGTTTCTAATTACATGAGGTACATCCTAGCTTTTAGCATCGGAATTTAGTGATATGTACCTCACTAAAATAAGAAACTCTATATTACTTCAAAGCAACTTTGATGCTGGCTACAGAAACTTCTTGAGTTGCTGGCTCAATGTTAACTTGATTATGTGCAGCTGATGCTTTCCACCACAAGGTAATAGCAGGAGTAACACCTAAAACCAAACCAAGCAATACAGGAATGGAAAATCCAGCAGCTAGGCTCATAACTGTAGCAAAGCCAAAGTTACTTAAATAGACCACTAAAGGTAAGTTGAGTTGCGATCGCTCAAATTTAATTGGCTTGTTTTTCCACAATAAAGCTGCCACTGTCATAAACACTGCGCCAGTACCTAACCAGCCTGCAAAGTTTTGATAAGGCATCCCAAAGAACGCACCTGGTTGTTGCCAATACCAAAAGGGTAATGAAGTTTGACTCATCGCTGGGTCAAGCACAAAATCCCAAGATGTCAGCAGCAAAGAACCTAAGCCAACCGCACCAATATGTCTCCACAAGCTCGGTTTTGTATCCACTTCTAAACCTGCACGGGCTAACAAGTAAGACACACAACCCAAATAAAACCAAGATAAGGGAATTGTAAACGGAACTAGCCCGGCAATTTTATAACCCAAGCCACTTAAATAGTGGTAGTGACCAAAAGGAAAGCCTGTGCTTGTTCCTAACAGTTCACTTGTTAAAGAAATCAATACAGCAGGCAGCAGAAACGCCACAGCACGACCCACACCCAATGTCCGCGAGGCATACAATAATACGGCTGCTGCACCCAAAATCATATAAACTACACCGCCACCTGCCATACTCCACTGCATGGCAGTCTGTCCTACTTCAGACAAGTGCAAAATGACTTCGGCATTGGGTACAACCAGTAATATTCCTACTAGCCCAAATACCATTGACACAATATGACCGATGAGGCTTACGCGCTCAGCGACAATAAGTTGTTTCATGAGAATTCCTTAATCCAGATGTGATACTTTGCTACTCTGCTGCTAACAGTTTACAAATGTTTACGAAAATATTTAACTAGTTTGTACCGTAATTGTTTGTAAATTTATAGAATTCGCTGAACAGCCTATTGATTACGTCTTGCAAAAATAGGATGATAAACATATAGTCTAAGTCATTCTCGTCAAAATATACTCAACTGAAGTTAGCTTTCTTGTAGCTGGCGATCGCCGTTACTCCCACCAGCATAAAGGCTCCTACAAGTAAGATATATTCTTTGCTACATTCAAAATTTATTGAAAACATCACTTTTTTACTTAATTCATGGCAAAACAGACCCATGTCAATTCTTACAAAACTTCCTTGGGCCTCTTTATTACTAGTACTCATTAGTTATAGTACCTTAGGCTGGGTGTTATCAGAAACACGTATGCCTTGGCCTTTCTGGATAGTATCCGTAGTTGGTGTTTTGATTTTGCTGGCAAGTTTAGCTGTTCCCTTTTTAGCAATGGCTAAATATTCTAGTGTATTTTTCGAGTCAAGTACCAGAACTTTTTTAATTGCAATTTTTGGGGCATTTTTGTTTTTCCTAATGGTTGCTTGGTTTCGCCTCTTTTTAGATACTTTATTAATTATTGCTGCGGCAATATTAGCAAAAATTGATTTTCATACAGCCGGATTTAAGGCAGGGCCAGCCTTTTTGATTACATCTTTGTTTTCATTGGCAGGCATAGCTTGTGGTGCTGTACTTTACACAGAATTAGCAGAGCATACTACTATGTGGTAGATATTTTTAGTAAATTACAGCAGATTTTCAAGTTATTAAATTACAGTATTGAGGTCTCACAGCTAGGTAGAAAGCCTATTCTTATTCTGAATTCTGCTGTATATGTTGTAATTCTTAAAAGAATTAGTGTTGAAAATCATACTAAAAATGAGGGTGGAATTTCCCAACCCTCATGTTTTTATATCTAATTCTGGGTCATGAATCCAATGCCCAGTATTTTAGCCAACTGCTGCTTCAGTTGAGGCAGCAACTGGATAAATGCTGACTTTTTTGCGAGATTTACCCTTTCTTTCAAAGGTAACAATACCGTCAACTAAGGCAAACAAAGTGTCATCGCTGCCGATGCCAACATTGTTACCAGGGTGGAATTTAGTTCCGCGCTGACGTACAAGAATATTTCCAGCACGGACAACTTGACCACCAAAACGCTTCACACCCAGACGCTGGGCATTAGAGTCACGACCGTTGCGTGTACTACCTGTTCCTTTCTTATGAGCCATAATTTCCTCTTATGTTTGTTTTACTATTCAGCAGTGGTTTCCGCAGGGGAATTATCAGCTACAGTAGCTTCAGCAGTTGCCGCTTCTGAGGCTGCAAATACCTGTCCATTAAGAGTGATGGAATTAATTAACAGTCTGGTAATTTCTTGACGATGCCCACGTTTTTTGCGGGTTTTCTTCTTCGGCTTCATTTTGTATACCAGGACTTTGCGACCTCTCAAATGCCGCAATACAGTCCCTTCTACAGTTGCCCCTGCTACTAGAGGCTGCCCAATGCTGACTCCACCATCATGCTGTACCAGTAGTACTGAATTTATTGTAACTTTTTCGTCTGGTTGAGCTGTCAGCAGTTCAATGTCGTAAAAGCGACCAGGCTCAACTCTTAATTGTTTACCACCAGTTTCAATAATTGCGTAGGTCATGAAATTGTCCTTAGAGTTGCCGTACAGGTAGCTAACTGTGATTTTTTGTACAGAAGCGATATACCTGAGCTTGATTAATCGCTGTTGTTAGCTTTTGTGATGTGTCTACCTGATCCGAGCAGGAATAAGACAGACAATCTAAAATCATATTTCATTAATGCTGCTAAAGTCAATATTTATTTAAAAGTAAAAATATAAATAGTCAATTGAGTAAATTTACAGTTTATTTTTCAGAAATTTGCGTAAAGTTGGCAAATACGGCTGAGATTAATAATGACACAGAACAGCACCAAAAAATCTGAGCAGGAGATGTCACTGCTCAGATTTTTCCCTTGATTATGTCTATTTTTAGCTTCATTGGAAGATTAAATCTAAACGCTGCTGACTAGCTTGCAGTGCATCTTTTGGTGAAAGTTTACCCAACAATACAGCTTCCACAGCCCGCCCTATACTATCTGAAATGCGATTGTAGCCAGGAAAAATCGGACGGCTGCGCCCATACTGGGCTTGTTCTAAAAATACTTTCACTTGTGGTGTTTTCTCGACAAATTCCTGATACTTGGCGCTTTGGCGAGATTTTAAATTAATCGGTAAATAGCCAGTTCCGAGGGCTAATTCTGTTTGAAAATCAGCACTCATGGCATATTCAGCAAACTTAAATGTAGCTTTTTGACGTTCTGGTGTGGTTTTAAATAAAAAGAGATTTTCGCCGCCAATATTAGTAGCAGGTTTTTGGTTAACAGGTAGGGGAAAAACACCAAAATCAATCTTAGTATCTTGAAATTGTCCTAAATTCCAAGGGCCATTAATTTGCATTGCTACTTTCCCAGATAGTAAGGGGTCTGTCTCATAACCTCGTTCTGGGCCAGATAACATTGTAGAACCGTCAGTAATTAAATTACGCCAAAATTGTAAAGCTGCGATCGCCCCTTGATTTTCTGTTAATCTCACACCTGCGGGATTTTGGGCATCACCACTCACCAGTTCACTGCCACTACTCCACATAAATGGTAACCAAGTGAAAACAGTAAATTCTCCTTTCCCCAAGGGCAGAAACATTCCATACTGATCTATGCGTCCGTCGCCATCAGTATCACGGGTTAATTGTTTGGCAACTTGGCGAAACTCTTGCCAATTACGCGGAATTTCCTGAATCCCCGCCGCCTTAAACAAACTCGGACGGTAAAAAATCCCTAAGTTATTTGTTGCAAAGGGAACTGACCAAAGTTTTCCTTGATATTCCATCGAAGCATACAAAGTCGGGTCAATTTCGTTTTTTACTGGTGAGTTTGCCAACATTTCATCTACTGGAATTAGCGCCCCCAGTTCTACTAGTTGTCCAGCAATCGTCGGATTGTACCATAGTAAATCTGGTGGTGCATTGCCTACGACAGCTGCCAATATTTTCGGTGTTTGCTGATCCTGTTGCCCAATGTATAAAGACTCTACCTGAATATCTGCGTGGGTTTGGTTAAATTTATCCACCAGCTTTTGCAATACATCCCGATTAGGCGGTGGATTTACACCATGCCATAAAGTGATATGAGTTACCTTATTTGCATCAACTCTAGAACGCAAAATTTGACATCCGCTTAAAGCAACTATGCCTACCAAAAATAACACCAACAATTGGCTGAAGTAGTGTTGCACTTTCTTTTTTCTGACTCTTAATTTATGACTGGCAAGAAGAAAGCGTGCAGAAAGTTGGTTTAGAAGATTAATCACTGGTCTAATAGGGAATGACGACTCATCAAGAATGAAGGTTATAATTTTTTACTTCATTCTTGCCTTTGCATCTTGGCAAAGGCTATGTATATCCTAATCTTGGAATAGAGCATAAATAGTTTCAAATTATGGCAGGTCATAGTAAATGGGCTAATATTAAGCGCCAAAAGGCGGTAGTGGATGCAAAAAGAGGAAAAACATTCACTCAGTTATCGCGGGCAATTATTGTGGCGGCGAGAAACGGTGTACCAGACCCAGCCGGTAATTTTCAACTACGTACAGCTATTGAAAAGGCGAAGGCAGCGGGTATCCCAAATGACAATATTGAACGAGCGATCGCTAAAGGTGCAGGTACATTTAGTGGCGATAATAGTAGTCTAGAAGAAATTCGCTATGAAGGTTACGGCCCTGGCGGTGTAGCAATTTTAGTTGAAGCCCTCACCGATAACCGCAATCGCACTGCGGCTGATTTACGAGTAGCTTTTAGTAAAAATGGTGGCAATCTGGGTGAAACTGGTTGCGTTAGCTGGATGTTCAACCAAAAGGGTGTGTGTATTGTTCAAGGTGTGGTTGATGAAGACCAACTTTTAGAAGCATCCTTAGAAGGCGGCGCTGAGTCTTATGAAATGACAGAAGATGAAACGGCGGAAGTCTTGACTGAGGTTGCTAATTTAGAAATTCTCAACCAAACACTTAAAGACAAAGGTTTTAAGGTAACTGATGCCGAATTACGCTGGATTCCTAGCAATAATGTAGAGGTGACAGACTCAGATCAAGCGCGATCGCTTCTGAAGCTAGTAGATACTCTAGAAAGCTTAGATGATGTCCAAAATGTTACGTCTAATTTTGATATGTCAGAACAGTTATTAGCTGTAAGTTTTGTTTAACGATATACATAGCAACTAGCAAGGCATTAAGATTTAATCTCTTTCCCTTTACAGGGAAAGAAATCTACTAAACTAGCTGATTGCGTAACTCAAGCGCAGCATCAAGATTACTCTCATTCAGGGCAAGTTGAACATGAGACATCACATTTCTCCTGATTATCTAAATTATTGATTCACAGACTCAATTAGTTGAGTCACCCGTTCTTTGATTTCATCGCGCACTCTAGGAAAAATTTCTGGTTTTTCGGCTGGGTCGTCTAACTGCCAGTCTTCAAAGATTTCTCGCACTACCCACTCTGGAGGCAAATTCACGCCACAACCACACAGAGAAATTACTACATCAAAGTCTTCGGCTTGAAAGTCGCTCAGTGGTTTGGAATATTGATCAGTAATGTCGATGCCAATTTCTTTCATAACTGCGATCGCTTCTGGCCTAACAACACTTGCCTCTAACCCAGAACTTGTCGCTACAATTTTTCCCTTACCCAGGGTTTTAGCAAAGCCTTCCGCCATTTGAGAACGGGCAGAATTTTTTTTGCAAACAAACATTACACGTTTCATTGACCTCTCCACTACTATTTCTCATTTCAAGAAAACTTGATGCATTAGTCCGCTGTCAACTAGAGAATACAAAAATTTATCAAAAAAACTTGATGGGTACGATAACGATAAATTCAAGTCTGCAATCTCTTGGTTGTGAAATTCAGGTAAGCTGAGGTTAAAAATAGTTCTGAGTGTCAAGGAATCACCGGGACTCTTCAGCGCTAAGTTCACCTGTGTGAAATATGAAAAAACAACACAGCAAAGCAATTTTATGGAATTTCCCAAATTTGGTTATGCAGCACTACTCAAGACTGACTCAGATAATTTTTACTTTCTGTCTGTTTGTGTTGATATCGTGGATTGTAAGCCCCACTGCTGAAGCCTTAACACAGATTAGACTATTTGACATTTCCTATAAAGATTGTCCCCCAGAACTAGCTCAGGGGGCCGTGACGAGTGGAGGTAGTGCTGCTGCGGCTAATTGCTTTATTGTCACAGGCAAAGCAGAAAATGGCACTTACAAAACTGTCTATGATGCAGATATCTATGGTCGGATCTATGATGCTAACAACGACCCAGTATTACAAAATCGTACTCGCCTTGGTTCGATTGCCGAAGTTCCACCAGGGACGAGTGATTTTGAACTCAGAATTTCTGTACCCGCAAATCAGCCATTACCTTTGCAGCTAAAGCAATTTAAAGCATCGGGATTTAGTAGCCAAGTCCGGCGTTAATCAATTTACATGAGCAAGTCTGGGTTAACCAACCCAGACCTCAAACTAATGACTGTAAGCTGATAGTTATGCAAAGCCTTGCAGACCGCCTACCAGACCACCTATTACTTGGCCTACTACTTGCAGCAGCAAAATTGCCAACATAGGAGAAATATCAATGCCGCCTAAGGGGGGTATGAAGGAACGGAAGACATTGAGATATGGGTCAGTAATTTGGCTTAAAGCAGAAAATGGCTGATTGTACCAGTTAATAGTTGGGAACCAAGTCAACAGAACTCTAATAAATAATAGAGCAGTATATAACTGTATGAAGGTATTCAGAGTGCTAATGAGTAAAAACATGGATTTTTTGTTTTCCTGCGAAGTTTTACAAGCGGCCTTATAGTTGATTTTAGTTTAGTCGTTGTCATGCTGTCTGGGAATCAGTGTCTATTTTGACCACGACTAGCAGTTACCAAAGTCTCCGATCAGCCTGAAAGTAAAAACTAAGTTGAGGAAAGCTGCTTCTATATTATTACTCTGGAATTGAGGAGCGATCGCTCACACTCTGACTAGCACTACCGTTAACATTGCCCAATTGTTTTCTGACTTCATCAATTGTGGCATTTAACTGAGCAATTTTATCTTCTAGCGATCGCCTAGCTGTTTCCATTTCCAAATCGCCAGTTTCAGAGGCTCTCATCCGCCGTTTTGCTGAGGTTTTTTTCGACTCTACCGCACCATTGCTCAGTTCGGATTCTTCTGTTGATTCTGTATCCAGCCGAGAAGTAATTATAGCTCCCAAAACGCCGCCAACTACGCCGCCAAAAAGCGCCCCTGCTATAAAACCACTAGCAAAACCATCACGCTGACTCATAACTTTACCGCCTTAAAGCAACCTTACAATCTTTTATTGTGTTTAGCGATTTTCCTTGCCTAGCTGCATAGTAGCTTAAGTACCAAAAATGCGATCGCCTGCATCTCCTAATCCCGGTACAATAAAACCGCGATCGTTGACTATTTCATCAATAGTTGCAGTGTAAATAATCAAACTTGGATAAGCCGTACTCAGTTTCTGTAACGCTGGCGGAGCCGCAACTACACTCACAATTCGCGTCAAAGCCGGATCAACCCCTCGTTGTGTTAACTCAGCCATTGCCTTCATAATCGATCCGCCTGTCGCCAACATCGGATCTGTGATTAACACTCTTGTTTGCGGGTCAAATTTTTCCGGTAATTTGTTGAGATAACACCGAGCTTCTAGCGTCTCTTCATCGCGCACTAAGCCCAAATGATAAATCGAAGCCAAGGGTAGCAAAGTTTGTGCACCCTCTAACAACCCCAATCCCGCCCGCAAAATTGGCACCACTGCCACAGGCACTTCCGGATTAATAAAAGTTGCTGGACAAGAGTCTAAAGGACTTTGCACCGTTGTTTCTATCGTTGGTAACCACTCTCGCACCGCTTCGTAAGTTAGCCATCTGCCTAACTCAGTTATGGCACTCCGAAATAATACTGAAGGCGTAGCAGCATCACGGGCAACTGCCAACCAGTGCTTGATTAAGGGATGGGGTGGAACGTAAACACGCAGCTGTACCGTCATAGCTGGAAATTAGCACTTTTGATTTTATAAGAACTGAAACCTCATCATACTCTTTCCTGCGTATGGCTGACAGCCAAAATCAACACTCCCAAAATTATTGAAAATATTTTTCATTAACAGTTGACAGATATTCTCAATCGAAGTTATATTATTAATCAGTGTTCTCCTCTCTTTAAGGATCGGCAGACGGGATTAGCCAGCAGTAGCAGGCTTGTCCCTCTTTTTTGTGTATTTGTAATTGGTCATTTGTCATTTCTTATTTGTAGGGTTATGGGTGTGTTAACACAGTCTAGTAATATATTTTAAGTAGGTCGGCGTAAATATTTATGTCAGTAGTCAGAAAGGAAGAAAGTTCTGCCCGACCTTTACATATTTAAGTACAAAGGCTAGTAAAAGCCGTTGATTTTTTGTAATTAGTAATACTAATAACCAATGACAAATTACAAAGGACAAATGACAAATGACAATTATTTATTTGATACCATTATCATTGGTTCTGGAATTGGTGGCTTAGTCACAGCAACCCAACTATCAGCCAAAGGTGCAAAAGTTTTGGTACTAGAACGCTACCTTATTCCTGGTGGTAGTGCTGGCTATTTTGAACGCCAAGGATATCGCTTTGATGTTGGAGCATCAATGATTTTTGGGCTAGGACAAAAGGGTACAACTAACTTACTTACTCGCGCCCTTGATGCTGTAAATATTCATTTAGAAACAATAGCAGATCCAGTACAGATTCATTATCATTTGCCCGATAATTTAGACATTAAAGTTGACCGGGTTTATGACAAATTTTTGCAAAATCTTAATGCTTGCTTTCCTCAAGAAGCAAGAGGTATTCGTCGCTTTTATAACGAATGTTGGCAAGTTTTTCATTGCCTTAACAGTATGGATTTATTGTCACTAGAAGAACCTCGGTATCTAATGCGGTCGTTTTTCCAGCATCCTTTAGCGTGTTTTGGGTTACTTAAGTATCTGCCAAAAAATGTCGGAGATGTAGCGCAACGTTATATCAAAGACCCTCTATTATTAAAATTCATTGATATGGAATGTTATTGCTGGTCAGTAGTGCCAGCGAACATGACACCCATGATCAATGCAGGTATGGTCTTTTCTGATAGACATTATGGCGGTGTCAATTACCCTAAAGGGGGAGTAGGAATAATTGCTCAAAAACTAGTAGAGGGTTTAGAAAAAGCTGGGAGTCAAATTCAGTATCAAGCTAGGGTAAAAAAAATTCTGATAGAGAGGGGATGCGCTGTTGGTGTAGAACTAGCTAGTGGTCAAATTTATCGAGGTAAACGCATAGTTTCTAATGCTACACGCTGGGATACATTTGGAAAATTAATCCCTGTAGAGAAAATACCCAATAATGAGAAAGTATGGCAACAACGTTATGAAAAATCGCCCAGCTTTTTGAGTTTGCACATGGGTGTCAAAAGTTCAGTTTTACCCAATCGCACAGAATGCCATCATATTTTGTTAGAAGATTGGGCAAAAATGGCAGCGACAGAAGGCACGATTTTTGTTTCAATTCCCACATTGCTTGACCCAGGTTTAGCACCTGAGGAACATCACATCATTCATGCCTTTACCCCTCACTGGATTGATGATTGGCAAAGGCTATCTGCAAGCGAGTATGAGGCAAAAAAAGAAGCTGCTGCTTGGCGAATTATTAGCCGACTAGAAAAGATTTTTCCTGGTTTGGATGCAGGGTTAGATTATCTGGAAGTAGGAACACCACGCACCCATCGTCGCTTTTTAGGGCGAGAGGATGGGACATACGGGCCAATTCCCCGGCGTAAATTGTGGGGATTGTTAGGTATGCCATTTAATCGCACAGCTATTCAGGGACTTTATTGCGTTGGTGATAGCACTTTTCCTGGTCAAGGGTTAAATGCTGTCGCCTTTTCTGGGTTTGCCTGCGCCCACCGAATTGCTGTGGATTTGGGAATTGGTTAATAGTCAATTGTCAATGGTCATTTATCATGAGTGATAGCAGTCGAAGCATAGATTAAGACTATGTTGGTTGCTACTCAGCAACACCACTGAGGGAGTCGGGGAACTCGCCCAATGCAGTGGCTCCTCAGCACTCAACTCAGGCAACTTGAGAAATTTGTTGTTGGATGGGAATTTTTATGATGAATTCTGTCCCTTTTCCTGGGTTGGATTGACAACATATACTACCGCCATGCTTATCTACAACAATTTGATGGCTAATAGATAAGCCTAATCCAGTTCCTTTACCCGCAGGTTTAGTTGTAAAGAAAGGTTCAAACAACTTTGCTTGTATTTCTTGACAAATTCCTGGGCCGTTATCAGCAATGTGAATGGCAACCCATTCATCGCCAATCATGTTTGTGCAAATTTCAATTCGACTTGGTTGTTGTTTAATTTCCTCAAATGAACGCTTTTGATTATATTCATCCAAAGCATCAATAGCATTAGCCAGAATATTCATAAAAACTTGATTGATTTGTCCGGCATAACATTCTACTGGTGGCAATAGACTATAATTTTTGATGACTTCTATTTCTGGATGCTCTGGTTGTGGTTTGAGGCGATAATTTAAAATTGTGAGCGTGCCATCAAGACATTCATGAATATCAGTATCCGTTAAGTTAGCCTCATCTGTACGTGAGAAAACCCGCATTGATTTGACAATTTCACGAATTCGTCGTGCGCCAAAATTCATCGAGTTGAGTAACTTTAACAAATCACTTTCAAGAAATTCTAGGTCTGTTAATTCTAGTTCTGCTTGAATGCGGGGTGTAGGATTCGGATATTCTTCTTGATACAAATGCAGAAGATGTAGCACTTCTTGAGTATATTCATTGGCATGAACTAGATTGCCATAAATAAAATTTACAGGGTTATTAATTTCATGGGCAATTCCAGCTACCATCTGGCCTAAGCTGGAAAGTTTTTCACTTTGAATTAGCTGGATTTGGACTTGTTTTAGGTTATCGTAAGCTTGACTAACTTCTGCTACTTTCTGTTCTAATAAAGCATTTTTATGCTCTAGTTTTGCAGATAAATCATGCAGTTTTAAGTGCAACTTAACCCGTGATAAAACTTCTTCTTGCTGAAATGGTTTGGTGATATAGTCCACTGCACCAACTTGGAAACCTTCAACTTTGTTAGTTGTATCAGATAGGGCTGTCATAAAAATAACAGGAATATCTTTAGTTTTTAGATCTGCTTTTAATAGACGACAGGTTTCAAATCCATCTATTTCTGGCATCATGATATCTAACAAAATCAAATTTGGTAGAGCATATTTAACACGCTCTAATGCAACTTTTCCTGATTTTGCTACCCACACTTCAAGACCTGCTTGATCTAAGGCATCAGATAAGACACCTAAATTAGCAGGATTATCATCAACAATTAAAACTGTCGCAGTTTGTTCAGTTGTAAGGCTCATAACGCTTACTTATCAGATTGAATGAGTGCCAGAATTTCTTGGTCTTGAAATCCTTTTGCCAGTTGATGCAGCTGTTTGGCAAAGGGAAGATATTTTTGATCTATTTGTGATATTAATGCTGCTTGTTTTATGATTCCCTTAAAATTGCCTTTCATTACTAATTCATACAGAGTTTCTAATTCTGCCGGAGGTGGTAAGACTAGTTCAGAATTATTGAGAAGTATTTGGTTTTCAGTTGTCTGTTCTTCATATAGCCACTCTAAATTGAGATGTTGTCGCAATTTTTGAAATAGAGTGATCGCCTGTACAGGTTTCGGCAGAAAATCATTTCCGCCTGCTTCAATGCTGCGATGTTGATCGCTTTCAAATACACTGGCGGATGAAACAATGATGATGATGTGTTTAAAAGCTTCTGATTGGCGAATACGCCCAATTAATTCAAAACCATCAAGTTCTGGCATCAGCAAGTCAGTCAGCACAAGATCCGGCTGAAAATCTAAAATCTTTTGCCAACCCTCTTCACCATCATTCGCTTCAGTCACTTCAAAGCCGATGGGAGTGAGCAAGTTATTAATTACCGAGCGATTTTCCCATTTATCATCAACAACCAGAATCTTGGGCTTTTGGTCTTTAATACCAATAATTTGCCCATAGTCGTCAGCTTGAGAGGTTTTCACCCATTCTTCAGCTGCTGGTAAGTTGACATCAAACCAAAAAATACTGCCAACACCCATCTCACTTTGAACATGGATGGTGCTGTCCATCAATTCCACAATTCTTTTGCTGATAGCTAATCCTAATCCTGTGCCTTCGGTTTGTCGCCGTCTGTCGCCTGCTTGCTCAAAGGGTTGAAATATAGCTTGGAGTTTTTCTTGGGGAATGCCAATTCCACTATCTCGGACTTCAAAGCGGATTCTACCTTCTGAGGCATAGCTGATGGTAAAGGTAACTTGACCTGCATCGGTAAATTTGATGGCATTGCTGAGGAGGTTGATTAAAACTTGTCGCAACCGTTTTTCATCAGCACGGATACCAACGGGTAATTCGGAAGCTAATTGATAGCGGAATTGAATACCTTTAAGTTCGGCACGAATGCGACACATTTCGGCGACACCTTGGAGGAAGGCGGGAAAGTGGAAATCACTGGTTATCAGTTCCACTTTTTGGGCTTCGATTTTGGACAAATCGAGGATGTCGTTGATTAAGGTGAGCAAATGAGAACCGCACTGATAAATGACATCAATGCGCGATCGCTCATCTTCGTTGAGATGTTTGGAACGTTGTAAAATTTGGGCATAGCCGAGGATGCCGTTGAGTGGTGTACGTAACTCGTGGCTCATGTTAGCCAGGAATTCGCTTTTGGCATGGCTGGCGGCTTCTGCGGCTTCTTTGGCTTGAGAAAGGGCAAGTTCTGCTTGTTTGCGATCGCTAATATTGCGCGTGATTGCAATAATACCAAGGATTTTGCCATGAGCATCGCGCCAAGGAGCCTTGGACGTTAAATAAGTTCCTCGACTTTTCCCATTAGAGAGTTCTTCCTCGTAAGTTGCACCAATACCTGTTTTGATAATCTGGCGGTCTTTTGCTATGATTTCACACGCAACTTCAGGCGGAAAAACGGCCGTATCGTCTTTGCCGATAACTTCTTCAACAGTTTTACCCAGAAAACTTGCAGAACTAGAGTTGAGTGTAAAATAAATTCCCTCATAATCTTTCACCACAACAAAGTCTGGCGTACTTTCTAAAATTGAGCGTAGCAGCATATTGCTTTGGCGCAAGTCTTCTTCAGCTTTTTTGCGATCGCTAATATTGCGAGTTGTGGCGATGATGCCGAGAATATTGCCGTGAGTGTCGCGCCAAGGTGCTTTTGTTGTCAGAAATGTGCCACTGATAGTACCGTTGGAAACATCTTCTTCATAAGTCTCGGACTTACCTGTGAGCATCACTTGGCGGTCTTTGTCCATGATTGCCAAGGCAGCATCCATTGGTAGTATTTCAGTATCGTCTTTACCGATAATCTCCTCTATGGGTTTGCCCATGAAATTGGCCAAATTAGAGTTCAGGGCAACATGACGGCCTTGGCAATCTTTGACAACGATAAAGTCTGGTGTACTTTCTAAAATTGAGCGTAGTAGTGTGTTGCTTTCGCGTAAAGCAGTTTCAGTCTGTTTGCGATCATGAATATCTGTATGAGTTCCTACCCACTCACGGATGCTACCATCTGGTTTGAAAACAGGTACACCCCGTGCCAGCATATAACAATATTCACCATCATGTCGGCGTAGGCGGCACTCTACTTGATATTGACTGCCATTTTTCACTGCTGTTTCCCATGCTTGGGCAGTTAATTTGCGATCTTCTGGATGAATTGCGTCTAACCATCCCCAACCTAAAATTTCCTCTAAGGTTTGTCCAGTAAATTCCCTCCAACTGGGAATATCGCTGGTGATAACACCGTCAGATGGAAGTATCCAAACTATCTGAGAAGTGGCGGTAATAAGCGACCGATAGCGTTCTTCTTTTTGTTGAAGTGAAATTTCGGCTTGTTTTTGCCGAGTGATGTTTTGAGTAAACATCGTAATTCCGCCGATTTCACCGCTTGCTAAATGCCACGGACGGATTGACCAGCTTACCCATTCTACAGAGCCATCGGCCCGTGGATAAGGGTCTTCATTATGTTGAGCGATCGCTCCTGCTAAACACTGTTGGTGAATTTGCTTCCACTCTAGAGGAATATCAGGAAAGACTTCGTAGTGAGAGCGTCCAATAATATCTTTAGTCAGGTTATAGTCTTCCAGCCATTTGCGACTTACAGCAAGATACCGCATATCTTGATCAAATATGACTATTCCCATAGGGGCATATTCAATCGAATGATGCAGAGCTATTTCTAGTAAATTGTAATTTCTCTGGGTTTTGTTTAAATCCTGAGTGTAGCTTTGCTCTGGTATGTGACTCATGCTTTTTGATTACTTGTTCTCCTGTTAAGTTTTCTGAGGGGAATCCGCCCTTAAATTTGCAAGTTTAGATTCTGAATCTAGGCTGAGTCGTTAGCAAACCTACCTGAGATTCAGGTTTCCCTAAAAATTCTGAAAACTAACAAAAAACAAATTTAATAGCGGTTTTTTATGACAATTCAATAAAGCTACATATTTTGTTATTGATTATAACAATTATTAATAATTGAAAATTTGATATAATAAAAAGTGAGAATACCCCATTTCTGAGGTATCCTAAATTCTGCATTCTTCAAGTCAAAATTATTTGGATTTTATTAGCTGCGGTTGTAGCTTTTTCCCGTGCCTGTTGAACAGTCGCTGCTTTTGCTAAAGCTACACCCATACGGCGATAAGGGTGAGCAGATGGTTTACCAAATAATCTAATATCTACGTCTTTTTCTGCTAAAGCTTCAGTAACACCTAAAAAGGCAATGAAATCAGATTTTTCTGAGGCTAAAATTACTGCACTGGCTGATGGGCCAAACTGTTCAATATGAGGAATCGGTAAGCCTAAAACAGCCCTTAAATGTAATTCAAATTCATTCAAGTTTTGCGAAATTAATGTCACCATCCCTGTGTCATGGGGTCTGGGAGAAAGTTCCGAGAAAATGACTTCATCTTTAGTGATAAAAAATTCAACGCCAAAAATTCCGGCTCCTCCCAAAGCATCAGTAACTTTTTTCGCTATTTCTTGAGATTGTAAGATTTTATCTTCAGAAATTGCTGCTGGTTGCCAAGACTCTTGATAATCGCCTCTTTCTTGACGATGACCAATAGGAGAACAGAAAATTGTTGGGGCATTCCACTGTTTAATTGTGAGTAATGTTATCTCAATTTCAAAGTTAATAAATTCCTCAACAATAACTTTTTGACTGTCACCTCTGGAATTGGCGATCGCATAATTCCAAGCCTGTTCAACCTCAGTTTTATTTTTGACTACAGATTGACCTTTCCCTGAAGATGACATCACAGGTTTCACCACATTAGGAAAGCCAATTTCGGATGAAATTGCAATTAATTCTTCTAGAGTTACAGCATAACCATATTTTGCTGTTCTAATACCTAACTCTTTGTGTGCCAGTTCCCGAATTCTGTCGCGGTTCATTGTATAGTTAGTTGCCGCCGCAGTGGGGATAACAGTAATTCCTCGCTGTTCAAATTCCAACAGCTTTTCTGTTCTAATTGCTTCAATTTCTGGGATGATCAAATCAGGCTGATGTTTTGTCACCACTGCTTCTAAATCATCAGCACTCAGCATCGAAATTACTTCTGAACAATCAGCAACCTGCATAGCTGGCGCATTAGTATAGCGGTCAACGGCAATTACATAATTACCCAGACGTTGAGCAGCAATCACAAATTCTTTGCCGAGTTCGCCTGAACCCAAGAGCATCAGTTTTTTGGGCAATTTAATTGAATTACTCATCAATTTATCCAGAAAAATTTAATTATCATCATCTTATAATTTTTCTGATTTTAATTATCATTACTTGGATGAGTAAACTTAGCTCCTCGCATTTGTAAATCTTGATGCTGTAGCTGAGTCAACCCGATACCTGTACCAAGCTGACAACCGTCTACTAACGCATCTAGCCAAATAGTTTGATTTAGGGTTGCACCTGTTAAATCGGCATTGCGTAAATCAGCTTTAGTAAAATTAGCAAAAAGGAGGTCTGCATTAATTAAACTGCTACGTTGCAGATTTGCACCAGTTAAATTTCCTCTAATAAAATTTACTTCGTCTAAGATTAAATCAGATAAATCTGCATCAGATAAATTAGGAAATTTTAGGTGACTAGGATTTTGCAAAAACCGCATGATGCAAATGATATTAACTTCATTCAGTTTAATTTTAGTTAAAAACTCATAACGACCTATACCCAAATGCTTGAGAGTTTGTAGCCGTTGTTCAGGGTTTTGTTCTAGAAATTGAATTGCTGTGTAGCGTAAATCTTGAATTTGTAAATTTTGCATTTTTGTCTGATAAAAATAGATTTTAACACTATTTTTATATTAAATATTCTGAACAATTTTATCATTATTTTGGTATGAAAATTTATCTGTAAAATGCACCATATTAGATTAGGAAGAATAAACGATGAAAAAATTAAAAACTTACAACACATCTTTAATTTTGTAAAATAAATATTAGCATAATTACTAATTTATCTCTTTTTAATCGGCAGGTTCACATCGATTGTCGTTCCCTGGTTGATAACGGAATTACATATAATAGAACCTCCATGTTGCTCAACTATAATTTGATGACTAATAGATAAACCTAAACCAGTTCCTTGACCAATAGGCTTAGTAGTAAAAAAAGGTTGGAAAATTTGCTGGCTTATATCTTCACTCATACCACAACCATTATCAGTGATTGAGATGGTGATTTCATTATTGTCAGAATGAGATGTACGAATCCAAATAGTTGGTGTTTCATTTTGAATTTTAGCTAGATTAGCTTCTTTTTGAATCAAGGCATCAATGGCATTATTAATTAAATTTAGAAAAACTTGATTTAAAAACCGAGGATTACAATAAATATTAGGAATTTTACCGTATTCTTTAATTACTAAAATAGCTTGACGATTGTTAGCATAACATTTAAGCCGATGTTGCAAAATTACGAGTGTACTATCAATACCCTGGTGAATGTCAGCTTGTTTGCATTCAGATTCATTTAAACGTGAAAAATTTGAGAGTGATTCTACAATCTCGCTAATACGAATTGTGCCAATTTGCATTGAATTTATTAGCTTTGGCAAGTCAAGTTGGATAAAATTCAAATCGCTCTTAGCAAGAGCATTGACGATTTTGGCATCTGGATTTGGATATACAGAAGCATAAGTTGCTAGAAGATTTAGTAAGTCATTTGTATACTGATGAAGATATTCTAAATTGCCATGAATAAAACTTACGGGATTATTAATTTCATGAGCAACACCCGCTACCATTTTGCCCAATGCTAACATAGTTTCGCGTTGAATTAATTGCATTTGAGATTGCTGGGTTGCTTGTAATTTAGATAATGCTGACTCTGCTTTTTCTTTTGCTAAACGGTATTTTTCTTGTAATATTAATAGTCGTTGCAGTGTTTGGTAGTAAATAGTAACGCTAAAAAGAACAAATAATGCCCCAAAAAAGAAAACCATGCCAGTAAGCAATGGTATCCATTCAATCAACATCGAACTTGTTAAATAGATGGATAACGAATAACCACCCAGAAAAAAAATCATAAGTAAAAACATGATTCGCCAACTCAGTTGCTCTGCTTCTGTCTTAAATAATGAAAGAATTTTTTGAGTCTTAAGGATGGAAATTACCATTATCCCAGCCCCAAGCGTGATCAAGATGACAATGAGAGATAGAACAATTGGCGAATTTAACATGGTATTGAGTCTGAGCCAAAATAGATGTAAAAAATTGCTAGATAGGCTGTAAATGACCACCAAGTACACAAATAAAAAGGCAGTTGGTCATTCTGTGGCTGTATCGAAGTAGTTCAAGCAACTGGCGCACAAAAACCACTGTTTAAGCTTTACTAGCTCAAGCCTGAAATCAATTTATTTAATAAATATGGTAAGAAATCAAGAGTTTGATAAAGGATTTCTAATCTAATAATAGAAATGCCCTCACCAAAGGGCAAGGGGCTAAGCACTGAGCAAAAGATTTTGAGAGAAAATTCAACAAAGCTTCATTAATTTCAAGATTCTATTTCGGCTAATTCTAACCAGCGTTCTGTTGCTGTATCAATTGCTTGTTTGAGTGCTTCGACTTGTTCGTAGAGTTTCTGCACTTGGCTATAATTCCCTGGAGCAACTTTATTCATTGCTGTTTCGGCTTCGGCTTTTTCTGTTTCTAATTGAGCAATTTTAGCTTCTAATTGCTCAAATTCGCGCTTTTCCCAATTGGATAATCTGCGGCGTTTTTTTGTTTCGCTATCTTTAGTTTGTGTGGCTATTTGAACTTCGGAATTTTTGGGTTTTTCTTGAGCTTTAGCCGCTTCTTGCTGCGCTGCTTCTTCAGCTTTTTTATAGTCGAGATAAACAGAATAATTACCTGGATATTGACGGAGATTTCCGCCTGCTTCTAAGGCAAAGATTGTGTCTACAGTGCGGTCTAAAAAGTAGCGATCGTGAGAAACTACAATTACACAGCCGGAAAAATCTTCGAGATATTCTTCTAAGACTGCCAATGTCTGCACGTCTAAATCATTGGTAGGTTCGTCTAAGATTAAAACATTGGGCGCACTTATCAACACGCGCAGTAAAAATAAACGGCGTTTTTCCCCCCCAGAAAGCTTATGAATTGGTGCATACTGCTGGTTTCCGGGAAATAAAAACCGTTCCAACATTTGAGAAGCCGTTATTTTAGTACCATCGGCAATTTGTACAAATTCACCCTCTTCTTTGATATAGTCAATCACGCGCTGATTTTCATTCAAAGCTGTGAGTAATTCTTCTGAATGTTGATCAAAATAACCGATGTGAATTGTTGCGCCAATGTCAACACTACCTGCATCTGGTTGTACTCTTCCGGTGATGATGTTCATTAAAGTAGACTTACCTGCACCGTTACCGCCAATAATACCAATGCGGTCTTCGGGGCTGAATTCGTAAGTAAAATCTTGAATGAGAGTTCTATCGTTATAAGCTTTAGATATATTATTTAGGTCAATCACTTTTTTACCGATGCGACGGCTGACTGTAGAAATATCTACTTTGCCTAAACCTTGTTTAAACTCGGTTTCGCGCATGGCTTGGATGCGCTGAATTCTGGCTTTTTGTTTTGTACTTCTAGCTTTGGGGCCACGCTTTAACCATTCTAATTCTCGCCGCAATACTCCTTGATGTTTGCGTTGAGTACTAACGGCTGATTCTTCGGCTAGGGCTTTCTTTTCGAGGTAATATGAATAGTTACCTGTGTAAGTGTAAATGTCACCTCTATCGATTTCGATGATGCGATTGGTGACTTTATCTAAGAAGTAGCGATCGTGAGTAATTAATAAAAGTGCGCCGCGAAAGCGATTTAAATAACTTTGTAACCATTCTACAGACAGTGCATCAAGATGATTTGTTGGCTCATCCATCAGCAAAACATCTGGTTCTGATAGCAGGGCTGTGGCTAAGGCTATACGCTTACGATATCCTCCCGATAATGTGGCTATGGGTGCATCAAAATCGGCAATTCCTAATTTACTGAGGATGATTTTAGCATTGGTTTCTAATTCCCATGCGCCAGTCGCGTCCATTTTTTGCATCACCGTAGATAAGCGAGACATCAACTGACTATCTTCAGGATAATGGGCGAGTTTATCTGATAGTTCTTCGTACTGGCGTACCAGTGTCATTTGTTCGCCACTGTCAGCAAAAACTTGCTCTAACACTGTGCGATTTTCGTCTAAATCTGGTTGCTGGGGTAGGTAGATAATTTTAGAACCGGAACTTGTGATAATTTGTCCACTATCAACTGGCTCTAGTCCGGCAATCATTTTTAATAAAGTTGATTTACCAGAACCATTAGTACCAATTAAACCAACCTTATCATTGGCATCGATACTAAAGTTAGCGTCTTTTAATATTTCTTTGATACCAAAATCTTTTTTAACAGATTGGAGTGTAATAATACTCATAATATGGGAAAGTGCTGTTAGCGTTAGCGGGGCGTTTAGCCCGTGCTGATTAGAAAGTGCTGAGTATAAACTTAGCTACTTCAAAGCGTTGAGCAATTAACAATGTCATTAATATATAACTACAGCTATATATAGTTCTTGCTATTTGCGATCGCCAGTAGGTAAGGTTATTACCTTACCTACATTCTCCCAAGTTTAGGCAAATAAATCGAGGGGTAGATGTCCATACATTTCGTTGATTCCTCTTTCATCATAAGATTGGCAAGATACTAATACACCACGATGATGTCCGGCGTAGGAATCGAGATAACACAGACCGTTTTTACCGTTTAATTTGATATAAACTGGGCCTTCTGTTGTGGGTAAATCAGTCGGGACTTCATAACCTAAAGCCCGTGAGTAAGTTTTCATTGCGAGTAATGCTTCTTCGGCTGTGTCGGCACAAATTCCTAATATTTGATAATCAGAAAGTTTGGTAATTAGAATTAAAGACTCACGCACCAAAGCTTTTTCTTCAGCATCGAGAACTGGTGCAATATCTAAACAATTGAATTTGTTGAGAAATTTTCTAGCATCAGCGACGGTAAGAGGGAGTTGGTTGGAATTTGCCATAGATTTAATCATGGTTTTCGAGAATTTGCCTTTGTGCGTGAGGTGAAAAAAGTAAAATTTACTAGGTTAATTTACCGAAATTATTGTTGGTTGGGAACATTCCCAAGGTTGAAAATGAAGGGTACACTACTTTGTGATTTATCACCCATAACCAGAACTTTAGGCATTTGTGCGCCACCTGTTTTCCATGCTTCAATTGCTTCTTTTTGCAAAACTAATTGCCCACCTTGAGCTTTGAGGGTTTCAGCTAAAAGTCTTTGTGCTTCGGCTTTACCTTTAGCGCGATTAATTTCTGCCTGGGCTTCTTGTTCAGCTTCTCGTGCTATGTAAACGGCTCTCTGGGCGCGTTGCTCGGCAATTTGCTTTTCTTCGACTGCTCTGGCAAATTCCGGTGAAAAAGTTAAGTCAACTACACTAGTATCTAGCACAATAATTCCGTATTTGTCTAAGCGATCGCCTAAAGCATTATCAAAGTCTTCTTTCAATTCACTGCGTTTGGTAATTGCCTCTTCTACTGTTCTTTTGGCTGCTGCAATTTTAAATGCTTCTTGGGTTTGGGGAGCGATGATTTTTGATACTATATTTTCTAAGGTTCCTTGTTTTCTTCTTACTTCTACTACTTGTGAGGGATCAAGACGAAAGTTAATGGCAAATCTCGCAGACAAATTTTGCAGATCCTTTGTCGAACTTTCAGCGGGAACTTCAAATTTTTGGACTGTTAAATCATACACATCTATCACGGAAATAAAGGGCGGTTTCAAGTGAATCCCCTCCAATAAAGCACCATCTCTAGCTTTACCTAAAATACTAATCACCCCTGCTTGCCCTGGATTGATAATGATAAAGGAATTTAGTCCGACAATCACCAGTAGTCCTAACACAATTCCTAAAATTGTAGTTTGCCAATTTCCCAATTGCTGACTTCTCAAGGTTGTATCTCCTTTTAAATTTTCCGGCAACTCCTGTATTATGGTGACACGACAAACAACTTTAGATTTTGGATTTTAGATTTTCAATTGATACCACACTTAACTCTGAGGGTTTGTACCATCACGGGATGACTTGATTCTTTATCTGCTGAGGCTGACTAAAGCCTAAAAAAGTCAGATACTTAACTTTCCCGTGTTATTATCAAATGCACACAATTTTAAACGACTGTGGCTATAGCATTTAATTCTCATCAGATATTAAAAAAGCGTAGACATTCAGTGCATCCTCTCCACCGCCTGTTTGACTACGGACATCAGTATCGCAAACAAATCTGGTTAGCAATTGGTTGTTCTATCCTTAATAAGTTGTTTGATTTAGCACCACCGGGATTAATTGGCGTGGCGGTGGATGTAGTAGTAAAACAGCAGGATTCTATCATTGCTCAGTTGGGTGTAAAAGATGTCTTTGGACAATTTTTAATTCTTTCCCTACTCACTGTCCTCATTTGGATACTAGAGTCGGTTTTTGAGTACGCTTACGCTAAACTTTGGCGCAATCTGGCACAAAATATTCAGCATAACCTGAGACTGGATGCCTACAAACATCTGCAAGATTTGGAATTAGCTTATTTTGAAGAACGCAGCACTGGCGGTTTGATGTCCATCCTCAGTGATGATATCAACCAACTAGAGCGTTTTTTGGATGTGGGAGCCAATGACATCATTCAAGTTACCACTACGGTAATCATTATAGGTGGCGCTTTCTTTATATTGGCTCCTAGTGTAGCGTGGATGGCGATGTCGCCGATGCCCTTTATTCTCTGGGGTTCCTTTGCTTTCCAACGTCTGCTTGCACCGCGTTACGCCGATGTGCGGGAAAAGGTAGGTTATTTAAATGGGCGACTGGTAAATAATTTGAGCGGTATTACTACTATTAAAAGTTTCACGGCTGAAGATTATGAAAATTACCGTTTAGCAGCAGACAGTGAAGCTTATAAAAAAAGTAATGCTAAAGCAATTAAACTCTCGGCTGCATTCGTTCCTCTCATTCGGATGTTGATTTTAGTTGGTTTTACCGCATTACTATTATATGGCGGAATGGCTGCTGTTGCGGGAAAAATGACTGTCGGTACATACAGTGTGTTAGTGTTTTTAATTCAACGTTTGTTGTGGCCTTTAACTAGGTTAGGAGAAACTTTTGATCAATATCAAAGGGCAATGGCTTCTACTAACCGAGTAATGAATTTATTGGATACACCGATTACAATTCATCCAGGAAATGTAGAGTTACCTGTAGATAAAGTCCGCGGCGCAGTGGAATTTAAAAATGTCACTTTTGCATATAAAGATAGATTTTCTGTCATTACAAATTTATCTTTGCAAATTCCTGCTGGTAAAACGATCGCCATTGTCGGTTCTACAGGTTCCGGTAAAAGCACCCTCGTCAAGCTGTTATTAAGGTTTTATGAGGTGGAAAACGGCAGCATTACGGTAGATGGAATTAACATCCAAGACTTGAATTTGAGTGATTTACGCCGTTGTATTGGTTTAGTCAGCCAAGATGTATTTCTCTTTCACGGTACGGTAGCGGAGAATATTGCATACGGGACTTTTGATGCTACCGAGGAAGAAATTATTACGGCTGCAAAAGTGGCAGAAGCCCATGAATTTATTCAAAATCTGCCCCAAGGTTATGAGACAATTGTCGGGGAACGCGGACAAAAGCTATCTGGTGGACAACGCCAAAGAATTGCGATCGCTCGTGCTGTGTTAAAAAATCCGCCAATTTTGATTTTAGATGAAGCGACATCAGCCGTAGATAATGAAACCGAAGCTGCTATTCAGCGATCGCTAGAAAAGATTACAGTTAATAGAACCACAATTGCGATCGCTCATCGTCTTTCTACAATCCGCAATGCCGATTGTATTTATGTCATGGAATACGGACAATTAATCGAGTCGGGAACTCATGAGGAGTTGTTAGAGAAAAAGGGAGTTTACGCTAGTTTGTGGCGTGTGCAGTCGGGTTTGAGATAATTATCACGCAGAGGCGCGAAGAGCGCAGAGAGATTAGGAATTAATTATGATGTTTGGTAGTACCCAACCGGAAACAGGTGATAGTAAGTGGCGTAGTCAATTAGATAGATTTGTGAAAGCAAATCAACAAGAATTGGCCGCGTTATCTTGGGCATTATGGTTACAAAATGGTGATAGCCAGGGTACTATCGGCATTGATTTGCAGCCAACTCCGCACTTTGTTTATTGTCCACAAGCGGCGATAGAGAAATTAAATGAGAATGTTGAAAATCGCCTGCAAGAGATTTTAGGAATTATTATCCATCATCAGCCAGAAGTGGAAGTGTTGATGATTGGTATTGGGAAGGGAGAAGTGAAGTTAATTCAGTTTGCACCACAACCAGCACCGCCTGAATGTTTTGCCCAAATTGGTAAAGATGTGGATGATTTGTTGGATTTGTTGGAACAGCGAATGAGTGGGGAGATTGTTGTTTAACGCAGAGGAATGCTAAGGAAAACGCAAAGTTACGCAGAGAAAGTCTTTAATTTTCTCTGTGTGCTTTTTAATTGATTAACTGTGCCAAAGCTTGTAAAACTCTGGATAATTTAGATTCTCGGCACAGTGCCAGATAATTTTAAACACAGCCTCATAGCGATAAGAACTATTTTTGTAGAATTGTTGATTCAGATAGTCTTTCAAGGATGTAAGGACTTGTGGCAAATGTTCAAGTGGCAGGAATCTAGTCAAACTATCAGCTATATCTAACAGGCAAGATTCATAAGATATATAAGTGGTATGCAGAAGGCTGACATCATCATCTTGATTGTTACATTCTTCAAAGGTTTGAATACGTCTAAGCAAAGAACATATAAGTTCATTGAGTTTTTCTTTGACTAATTGATGGTCTAGATTGAGTAGTTCTAAATTCCAAACTACATCCATCAGAATTGATGAATCTTTAGTAGTATTGATGAGATAAATGTAGGTGTCAATTGTTAGAGGATGATTTGGATCGAGTTCTTGCAAGACAGCAGCGATCGCATCAGAAAATATCCACTTATCTGGTGATTTCACTAGCTCGCATACAGTTTGAAGTACTTTGTAGCGATACTCATCAGTTTTGAGTAATGTCTTAGCTACTCGCAAACTTGTCCATTCAGTCTGCCCACTTTTTAGTATTTGGTATAAAGTAGCGATCGCCTGTGGATTGCTTGGATCGATTTTCGCTAGACTTTCAGCTGCATCCAAACGCACAGATTCATTTTGAGTGGTTTGGATTAGCTGGGATAATGTACTAATGGCAACTGTATTACTTGGTTCAAATTTTCCTAAATAAAAAGCCGCTGTACGCAGGAGAAATTCGTTTTTAGTATTCTCTATTATTTCTAACAGAGATGCGATCGCCTTTTGGTTACCAGGAGCAATTTCTAATAAATAATCAGCGACTAAATCTATAAAATAGTCCCTAGCTGAAGTTGCGATGATATTAACTAAAGCCTTTAGTGCTGCTTGGTTTCCTGGATTGATATTCCATAAAGCACGAGCTGCATCATAGCAGATGGTATCACCCTGGGTTGTCTGCAAAAATTTACTCAAAGCTGCAATCGCATTTTGATTCCCAGAAGCAATTCTCCTCAAAGATGCGATCGCTTCTATACAGTTGCGTTTATTCTGAGTGGTTTCCATCCAGTGGATTAAAGCTGCGATCGCAGTTTCATTGCCATAAGCAATATTGCCCAAACCCGCGATTCCATGCCAACAAGAGTCTCCATCTGGGTTAGTTTGGATTTCGTGGATAAAGGTAGTAATTGCTGTTTTATCACCTACACCTATTTCACCTAAACTGTAACTTCGCTGACAAAATCCGTACATATCCTCAGCAATTGGCATTAAAGCCAAAGCTGCGATCGCACTTTTATTACCCGGATCGAGTTTTCCTAACTTCTGTGCCGCGAGTCTCATAATTATGCGGCTTTCAGTCGTATGTACCAAATGAACAAAAGCTGCGACTACTCTTTTTCTGTCGGCTAATTCTAGCGTTTTTCTCGCCCTCTGAACCAAAGGTTGGGGGAATATCTGCCAGTCTCGCTTATCCTGACGAAAATAGCCATAACTCCATTTGAGCAATTGTTCGACAATCGCATCACCCAACCTGCATTCGGGAAACTTAGCTATCGCCTCAGCCGCCAGAAAGTAGGCGCGATAGCGATAAAAGCCGCCGCAACCATCATTAAAATCTATTAAAGCCTGGATAAAATCTTCTTTTTGCTGCTTATCTACATCCTCTCGACTGAACCAGTGGAGAATCTCCGCTTTGTCTTCTGGTTCAAAGATGCGGTAAGAACCTTGATTTAGATTGCTGCGATCGCTATTAAATAAATACTGCCAATCATGCATCGCCTCCTACCCACTTCAATATGTGGGACGAAAGGTAATCAAATGATTTTTATCCTATAAGTTAGCTGGCTGTCAAGTCTGTAAAAGATACTACGCCAAATTTATCCTTGTCTTAGCATTAATGACAAGATACTATCCATCCGCATTGATTTACACCCAACCCCGCACTTTGTTTATTGTCCACAAGCGGCGATAGAGAAATTAAATGAGATGTTGAAAATTGACTGCAAGAGATTTTAGAAATTATTGCCCATCATCAGCCAGAAGTAGAAGTCTTGATGATTGGTATGCGCAAAGGCGAAGTTACGTTAATTCAGTTTGCACCAGAACCTGCACCACCTGATTGTTTCGCCCAAATTGGTAAAGATGTAGATTGGTTGTTGGATTTATTAGAACAGCAGACGAGTGAAACTTTGTGTAGTTAAGTTAAACCTATATTAGTAAAAATAGATTTAAGTAATTTTACTGCTTATTATCGAAACATCTAATATGTTAGATTATTGTGATTTAACTTGACAGTTACCTCAACAATCTAAATATTATAAGTTGTAAAAAAGTAATGTGACAAATTAATTATTGTCGTGAATATTTTTTACTTGATATTTAGATGGATTTAATTTAATACTTGTTTCATCATGTATATTGACTTTACTGTAGCCATTCCTACTTACAATGGCGAGAGCCGTTTACCCAAAGTATTAGAGCGATTACAGACTCAAATTGGTATTGAAAAAATTAATTGGGAAATTATTATTATTGATAATAATAGTACAGATGGTACAGCACAACTAGTTGATAAGTATCAACATAACTGGAATTATCCATTCACTTTAAGATATATCTTTGAAACTGAACAAGGAGCCGCGTTCGCTAGAAATAGAGCAATTCTTGAAGCAAAGAGTGAACTTGTAGGTTTTTTAGACGATGATAACTTACCAACATATAACTGGATTTTTGAAGCTTATCAATTTGCACAAACACATCAAAAAGCGGGAGCTTATGCCAGTCAAATTCATGGGCTTTTTGAAGTAACCCCACCAGAAAATATTAAACCAATCTTATTCTATTTAGCAATTACAGAAAGAGGTGAAACGCCTCATAAATATTATCCTCGTCGCCAAGGCTTTCCTCCAACAGCCGGCTTAGTAGTCAGAAGAAATGCGTGGAAGGACAATGTTCCTTATAAACTTTTTTTAGTTGGCAGAGTTGGTTCATCTATGTTAGGTAGTGAAGATGCCGAATCTTTATTTTATATCCAAAAAGCAGGTTGGGAAATTTGGTATAACCCAGCAATGGAAGTAGAACATATCATTCCTGCTTGGCGTTTAGAAAAAGTCTACCTTTTATCACTCATGCGTGGAATTGGTCTAGCTCGATATTATTTAAGAATGTTACTACTGCAAACTTGGCAAAGACCTTTTGCTTTTTTTGCATATTTGTTGAACGATACCTGTAAAGTAGTATTGTATTTCATACTTTATCGACAAGTCCTGTCTACTGATATTGTCGTAGCTTGTGAAATGGAAAGACTGATCAGTACTTTAATTAGTCCTATTTATATCTGGAAGCTCAAAATTCATAAAGCTATTGTCAGTGTTAAAAATCAGTAAATATCATCAAACTATTAGCTCATACTATGCCACTAGTCTCTGTTATAATTCCTGTTTATAATGCTGAGAAAACAATTCAAAAAACTATTGAATCTGTATTAGCACAAAGTTTGTCAGATTTTGAATTAATTATAATAAACGCTACTTCATCCGACTCAACACTAAACAAGATTTCACATATTAACGATTCTCGAATCAAATTATTTACTTATCCGAAAGCTAATGCTGCTGTTAACCGCAACCGTGGGTTGCTACACGCTATCGCTGAATTTGTCAGTTTTTTAGATGCTGATGACCTGTGGAAATCAGATAAACTTGAAGCACAATATAAAGCGCTACAAGAAAATACAGAAGCTGCGGTTGCCTATAGTTTTACTGATGCAATTGATGAAAACGATAATTTTTTACGTAAATGTAGCCATGCTACTTGGACAGGTAACGTTTACTCAAAACTATTACTAGATGACTTTATCGGTAGTGGTTCTAATGTGATGGTACGCAGACAAGCTTTTGAAGAAGTTGGTGGATTTGATGAATTCCTCACTAATGCAGAAGACACTGATATGTGGTTAAGATTAGCCGCTATTTATGATTTTATCCCTATCAAAAAAGTTCAAATTCTTTATCGAGTATCTGCTAACTCTAAATCTTCCAATATTTTAGGTTCTGAGGCATCAAATTTACGAATAATTAATAAAGTATTTAATAATGTACCTCCTACATTAAAGAATTTAAAATCATACAGAATTGCTAATGTATACAAATATCTAAGTTACAAAGCACTTACAGTAGAACCAGGACAACAAAACACCTTCCATGCTACTCGTTTTCTATGGATGGTAATTATAACTGACCTAAGTATGTTGAAAAAAATGATTATTTATAAAGCTTTTATCAAACTATTTATTATGAGCGTATTGCCAAAGCAGTCAGCCAAATTACTACTTCAAAAAAACCCAAAATTATCTGATGTCAGCACTTTTTTTGGTTATATCAAAACAGATATTATTTGAAGCATTATGTAATTTTTATATAACAAATTATGAAAATAGCTTACGCTACTGTAAACGATATTTTAAATCCAAATTCTTGGTCAAAAGATGTACAAGGAATTTGTGCAGCAGCATACTATATATCACAGCATTTAACTGATGAATTTGACTCAATCGAGTATTTAGGACCACTCAATAAGAACTTTACAGCTTTAACTAAATTAAAATGGAGCTTTTATCATCATATATGCAAAAAACACTATTATCGCTGGGCTGAACCATTAATAGTTAAAGATTATGCTCATCAACTTCAGAAAAAACTAAAAAACTTAAATTCAGATATAGTATTGTGTCCCGAAAATATAGTGCCAATTACTTATCTAGAATGTAAGCAACCAATTGTATTATGGACTGATGCAACTCTTAGTTCTTTGATAAATTTTTATCGGCATATGAATAATTTGTGCCAAGAAAATATTCACAATATATATTTAATGGAAGCCGAAGCTTTAAATCGCTGTCGGTTAATTATCTATACATCTGATTGGGCAGCTAAAACAGCCATAAATACATATAATATTGCTGCTAACAAAATTCAAGTAGTTCCTTATGGAGCAAATATCGTATGTGATAGAAACTTTGAAGATATACACAACATTCTTCAATCTAAACCTAACAGTCCATGCAAATTATTATTTATTGGTGTTGACTGGATTAGAAAAGGTGGTGACGTAGCTGTTCAAATTGCGGAACATTTAAATAATATGGGATTAAAAACTGAATTAACAATAGTTGGATGCAAACCAAATATTAATGAGCCTTTACCAGAGTTTGTAACTTTTATAGATTTTATTGATAAATCTAAAACATCTGGTTTAGAGAAAATAAATCAATTATTTACAGAATCTCATTTTTTAATTTTGCCAACCACGGCAGACTGTACTCCTCACGTTGTGGCTGAAGCTAACTCCTTTGGAGTACCTGCTATATCTACAAATGTAGGCGGACTAACTACTTTGATACATGATGATCTAAACGGAAAAGTATTTCCACTAAATGCAAGTATTTCAGCATACTGCAATTATATAATGACACTGATGTCTAATTATCATGATTATAATCAATTAGCATTTTCATCTTTTGATGAGTATCAAAAAAGATTAAATTGGAATGTTGCAGTACAAAAAACCAAGAAATTAATTACGGATTTACTTGCTTAGTCCCGTGCTTCCTAATTATCCTTTTCTAAAAAAAGTTCTTCCAATATGCCAGAATTTTTAGATAATTTTTTATTTATTTGAAAGCCCATTTTGGCTAATCTATATTTAACAAATTTAGCTTTATCCTGTCCGATCAATTGATTATTTTTCTTTAGTTTTGGCATAATCACTTAAATATAGTTTGATAATATAGGACTCATATTTGATTTATGAAAAAACTCAGTATACCTTAGAGAGCCTTCTTTCCTGTTCCCTGTTCCCTGACTACGTAGATCGTTTCAGAAATCAAACCGGATTCCTATATATTCTCAAAAATTAATCGCTCTATATTCAGTCAAAATATTGATTGTTTTTTCAACCTATTGAAGTTGTGTTTTTATATATTGAAAAGTAACAATAAAAATTTTACTTATTACAGGCTAAACTCAACATAAATATAAATATTTCTCCTAAGTAAATCAAGTCGAAATTAATTCAGTAGGGAAATCCGAACAGCTATTGGGGGAAAATAAGACTGTAAAACAGAGCAATAACATTCACTCTACCTTTAAAATCCTCATTGAGAATCTTTTATCTAACCATAAGTTATGCTAGAACAAGGTACTATCAGTATTCATACTGAGAATATTTTCCCAATTATCAAAAAATCTCTCTACTCAGATCATCAAATATTCCTGCGGGAATTAGTCTCCAATGCTGTAGACGCTATCCAAAAGCTTAAAATGGTATCCCGTGCTGGAGAATACAGCGGTGATGTCGGCGAACCAGAAATTCAAATTTCTATAGACAAAGATAAAAAGACTCTTTCCATTACCGATAATGGTATTGGGATGACCGCAGAGGAAGTCAAAAAATACATTAACCAAGTGGCTTTTTCAAGTGCGGAAGAATTTATCCACAAGTATGAAGGGAAAGCAGACCAACCAATTATCGGTCATTTTGGTTTGGGTTTCTACTCTTCATTTATGGTGGCGCAAAAGGTAGAAATCGATACACTATCTTACAAGGAAGGGTCACAAGCCGTTCACTGGACTTGTGATGGTTCGCCAGAATTTACCTTAGATGAATCTCCCCGTACCACTCGCGGTACTACCATCACCCTCACCCTCATGCCAGATGAGGAAGATTATCTAGAGTCTGCACGAATCAAAAATCTTGTCAAGACTTACTGTGACTTCATGCCAGTACCCATCAAACTGGATGGTGAAGTATTAAACAGACAAAAAGCACCTTGGCGAGAGTCTCCCAGCAGTTTAACTAAGGAAGATTATTCAGAGTTTTATCGTTATCTCTATCCTTTCCAAGAAGAACCGTTGCTCTGGGTACATTTGAATACAGATTATCCCTTTATTATCAACGGCATTCTGTATTTTCCCAAAATGCGTCCAGATGTTGATGTAACAAAGGGGCAAATCAAATTATTCTGCAATCAAGTTTTTGTTAGCGACAACTGCGACGAAATCATTCCGCAATTCCTCATGCCGATGCGGGGTGTAATAGATAGTACTGATATTCCTTTGAATGTGTCGCGCAGTGCTTTACAAGGCGATCGCACCGTCCGCAAAATCGGCGATTATATAGCTAAGAAAGTAGGCGATCGCCTCAAAGAACTTTACCGCGATGATCGTGAGCAGTACATTAATGCTTGGAAGGATCTCGGCACTTTCGTCAAATTTGGCGCTCTCAACGACGAAAAGTTCAAAAAACAAGTCGAAGACATTATCGTCTTCCGTACCACCGCGAACTTTGCCCAAAAAGCGGCTGAAACTCCCGCAGTTGAAGTACAGTCCCAAGAAGGTGATGCTTGGCAAGATATTACTCCAGCAACATCCAGCAGCCTTCCCTACACCACCATCAAAGAATACTTAGAACGCAACAAAGAACGCCACGAGAACCGTGTTTTCTACAGCACCGATGAAGCCAGCCAAGCAACTTACATAGAACTACACAAAAACCAAGGCTTGGAAGTTCTGTTTATGGAATCTTTCATTGACACCCACTTCATCAACTTCTTGGAGCGGGAATATAATGATGTCAAATTTACCCGCGTAGACTCCGACTTAGATAATACCCTGCTAGATAAAGACAAATCTGGCGAAATAGTTGACCCCAAAACCAACAAAACCAAGAGTGAAGTTATCAAAGAGCTATTTGAAAAAGCTCTCAACAAACCCAAAGTTAACATTCGCACCGAAGCCTTAAAATCTGATGATCCTCACGGCACACCTCCAGCAATGGTGTTGTTACCAGAAATTCTTCGCCGCCTGCGAGAAATGAATGCCATGATGCAGCAGCAAAGCGCAGAATTTCCTGAAGACCACATCTTGCTAGTTAATACTGCCCATCCCCTAATTCAAAATCTGGCAAATCTCAGCCAAGGTAGTATTATTCAAGATGGTGGAGAGTCACCTACAGGCCAGCTAGTCAACATGATTTGTCAACACGTTTATGACTTGGCGCTAATGTCTCAGAAAGGGTTTGACGCTGAAGGAATGAAATCTTTCGTCGAGCGCTCAAATGACGTACTTACCAAGCTGACAGAACAAGCCAGTAAGTAATAACTTTTGTAGAGACGTTGGACTGCAACGTCTCTACAGGTGACAAAACCTCAATAGCCTCAACTAAACGGTGTTGTCACATAACCTAGACGCAGATAGCAATTATTAACCCAAAATCTAAAATCCAAAATAGTACAACTCTCCCTGTTCTGTTTCCGAGGCTCTAAAATAGAAAGGTTGTATTAAAATCAAAATTAGCTATGTCTCGTCGCTGTGAACTAACAGGTAAAAAAGCAAATAACGCTTTTGCAATTTCTCACTCTCATCGCCGTACAAAGCGTTTGCAACAGGCCAACCTCCAAACTAAGCGTGTTTGGTGGCAAGGCGGAAATCGCTGGGTAAAACTTAAGCTATCTACCAAAGCCATCAAAACCTTAGAAGTCAAAGGTTTAGAAGCAATGGCTAAAGAAGCAGGTATTAACCTAAATCATTACTAAACCATCAAGCGAAGTGAATTCAACGAGTACAGTATTTATGTACGAAAGGTGAGTAAAAACCTAGTTCTGCAATTATTCGTCCTCATCTTTTAAAAAAGTCAGGATGAGGTAGTAAGATTCGTTAAACTCACCTTCAACAAAGGTATCAACCTTTCATGAATTCCAAATATTGATTATATAAGCCTCCCTATTGCAGGGAGGTTTTTAATTACTTTATATTCTTTACATTCAATTGATATGTTTTCTTTTAAAGTTGGGTAACCTAAGCTTATCTTGCCAAAGATAGCTTCATAAAGTTGCATTCAAATGCAAACTATATCTTTAAAGTTAACATGAAGCATCCGTGTTTTATCCCATATCAGCAACAAATTCATTGGATTGGAAAAATCAGTATTTTCCGAAAAATATAAAAAGTTGAGCAATGATATAACTTAAACATCATTGTCTGGTGTTTTACTGTGTTGAGATATTAGTTCAACAGGTCAAGCAACAATTAAAATCAATAAAAATATTGAACCTGGAGAATTACTCAACAGGTAAATTTCACAATTGCCAAAAAATAATTTAGCATCAAATCACTTGACAGGAAAGCAGTTATGTCTTTAAAACGCCAGCTAGTCAAGATAATCAAAATCACCTCCAAAAAACTTAAGTACTCTTTATTTGTAATTAAAAAGCAAATTAATTGGCTGTTACGAACGTTGTTTCTCAGCAGGAGAAAACGAGACTCTATAAACGCTGGTTTCGTATTGCCAACAGTAGCGATGGTAGCACTGGTAGTTGTTTTATTAACTACTGCAATTTTATTTCGTTCTTTTGAGCGCTCGAAAAATGCCAGTAACGTGCGAGTCAATGAGGCTGTTCTTAACGCTTCTATGCCAGCAGTTGACCGCGCTACATCAAAATTAGAGCAATTATTAAATGACCCTTCACTACCACGCTCTACACCCACTGATGTAGCGCTGTACGACGTTATTAAAAGTAATACTAGATATGACTTTGGTGATGAAACTCGTTTAAAGTTGGCTTACAACTTTAATGGAACGGCAGGTATTCAAACTGATCCAACACTGGAAAATAATGAAACTTTAACTACTGCTTGGAAATTTCCTGTTGATACAGACAACAACGGCAAATTTGATAGCTTTACTATTTACTCTATTTATTTTCGTAGTCCGCCGCGCAATACAAGCAATTTATTTAGTAGAGCCAGAAAACCTTTAGATGCCAGAACACCACCTATGGATAAAAGCCAGGTAGGTGGTGCCTGTGCAGAGGCTGTTGGTACAAGTGCCAGCTTAGTAGGTGACTCTAGCTGGTACAAATCTGGAGGGAATTTAGCAAAAAGCTTTTTTGTTTACACAGCTAATGTACCTATTGATAATCTGAGCGGTCTTGATTCAGCAAAATATGAAAAGGGAAATCGTGGTTTTTCTGCATTAGAGTATCAACAAGACCGAGAGCGTATTCCTGTTAATAATAAAGCGGTCTGGTTTGAAAATGATCTAGAAATTTCTCCTGGTTCTGATTTACTTTTGAACGGTTCAGTTCACACCAACAGCAATTTATTAGCTGGTGGACAATACAGTGGTGTAGATATTGTTTTCCGTCAAGTCAGTAGTAAAAACTCCTGCTATTATGAACCCGACAACGCCAAAATTACAATTGGTGGAAATTTAGGAACAGGAAACGTTTCTCAGACGGTTAATAAAGAGCCAATCAGTGTTCATTTATTTCGTGGTTATAAGGTCAACCCGTGGACTGCTGATCAGACTAGTCCAGCCGTCAAAATTAAAATTGCTGGTGGTACAGACCATAAATCGACCTCAGAAACTGGTGGTAAATGGTTAGGACATAATGATGCTGCTTATAACAAGCGCATCACTTTAATGAAAGAAACGGCTCTCGGTCTTTGTACTAATTGTGCAACACAAACTACAATTGCCAATTTAACGTCGACGGTTCAAGGTATAGCCAGATATCCTCAAGACATTAAAAGTAATTTTGTCACTAGGATCAGCCAAAGTACTGGCTTAGATGTCCCTAGTGCTTATGGCATTTTGGGTGATGAAATCGAACTTTACCTGAGAAACCGTACTCGTCGTGTTCCTTTTAAAGAAGTTAATAGTGCTATACCCACTGATACACAAGCACTTGGTACTTATACAGCCAGTAATGTTTTCCCTGGTAGTACAGAAATTGAAGTACCTGCTGCGTGGAGAGAGATCACCACTACTAATACAGGTTTGACTCTCAGCCTTGACAAACTACCAGCAACGGAACCAGAGAAACAAAAAGACGACGGTAAAGAAAACTATTCAGGCGATCGCGTCTTAATAGGTAATAACTTACCTGCATTCTGGAAGAATAGTGATAATCAATATGTTACAGGTCAAAAAGCTCGTCAACCTGTAGATGGCGGTACAACTAAGTGGAATGACCCCAACATAGAAGCACGTACTCGCGCTTCGCAAATACAACCACAGCTTAACTTGGGTGTAACAGACCGCAATGACTTCTGGGAACAAAAAGCTGTTGAAGATAACTCTGCCAATCCCTTATCGAATGTGGGTGGTTTGCGTGTAATTACAGGTGCAGGTATCTATGTGGATGATGATGGTGCTTCTGGTACTGCTTCGTTTCCCCGTAGTGCGAACTCATTTTTGTCTAATCCTGCTCTAGATACAAATTTTGTAGGTACTGGTGCAGGAAAAATGCCCACTCCCACCCAGTTTAAAGATGCAGGCACAGCACAGGCTAACATACTAGTTTGGCCTGATACCATGCCAATGACGGGAGCGCCTGGTCAAAACCCAAACGGTGATTTACTCATGAGGGCTACAGCAGTTTATCACTTCAAAGACAACGCTGGTACTGCCCAAACTCCCATAGCTTGCGTGAGTAGCTATTACGATCCAACCAATAATATTACTGCTCAAAATCTATCAACTTTAACCGCATCCTGGAAATATCCTTCACCAGCAGATCAAAGTACAACTGCGGGTAAGTCCAATAACGGTATTGTTTATGCTTTCCCTGGCAGAACCATTAGTAGTGCTAATCTTACAATCCTCAAACGTCAGGCAAGATTAGTCTTTCCCAATGGACGTATTGCCAACGAACCTTTGAGAAGGGCAATGGAAAAATACACAAGCAATAGTAATGCCTTTACTAATTTCACAATGGAAGATTATTCCGCTGTTGATACTGCTTTGTGTGCGCTTTCCATTCGCGCTGGTGCAACACCAGCTACAGGCGCTAACCTCAAAGTGCCTCATGGTGCGATTAGAGAAGCAACCTTTCTAGATGCCAGAGAAGTTAAAGCTTTGCAAAAACGCACTGACTATCAAACTGGTAGCCAAGGCGAATACAACTTGGACTTAGAACAGCGTCAGCCATTAGAGATTCGCGTTACCGAAATAGATTTAGGTCGGCTTGCAAGTACAACTATTGCTACCAGTGAGTATTTATTGCCCAAGAGTGGCATTATTTATGCTACTCGTGATGATGCTCTCCCTGATTTAAGTTACAAAACCATTGAATCTGGTGCTTCAGCGGATAAAGCACTCTTATTTAGTCAAACTGACTTTAAACTCGACCCCACCCGCCGTCCCAACGGTATTCGACTCATCAATGGCAGCAACTTGGCGCGAGGCGGAACCAATAGTGCGACTTACAATCCTTCAGAAAAGGGCTTAATTTTAGTCAGTAACGCACCAGTTTACGTTAAGGGCAATTTTAACCTGCATCAAACACCCAGTGGTACTGCGGTTGAAGAGTTTTCTGACTATAGCGAGACTAACTCCAGCCAATTCTACAACCGAGCAACATTTAATAGTAATTTCGCTTGTCGTCCAGGAAGAGGTGCATGTCCTAGTACTGATGGTGACGTATGGCGACCCTCAACTATTTTGGCTGATTCTATTACACTTTTATCTGGAGATTTCCAAGACGGTTTCCGCAATCATGGTGATTACGACCTGAGAGACAATGCCAGCAGTATCCCTGATGCACAGTTGGTTAACAATTTTGTGACCAGTGCTAACTGGGCAAGTTCTACTGGATATCCACTTAGTACTTTCAAAACTTCTTATCTCGCCAATGGTGTCACACCAATTCAGCGCCGTACTGACTTTAATGAGTATCTGATGGAGGTTTGTGTCAAAGTACCAGCGACAACCTGTGGAGATGGAGACTGGTATATTAAACCTGGTACTACTGGTGCATTAAAAGTATCAGATATTACTGCTGATGGAACTGTTGCTCTTGACATTACAAACACGCATCAAGCTGGTACAACTGCTCAACCTGCTGTTCCACAATACCAAAGCTACGCTCGTAGAGTAGCTTTCGTAAGAGATATCAACAATAAATTGCTAGATAGTAGCGGTACTGTAATTGCCGATGCCACAGCAGCTAGTACGAAGCTACCAGTACCAATAGGCATTGATAGTAGTGGAAGAGTACAAAAGTACCCCTACAGTACTTTCAACACTAGTAGACCTCGCTCTGTTACTAATAAATCAGCATTATGGTTTAAAACTACCAATAGAACTGCTAGTCCAATTGATCCTACAAGCAATGAATATTACGCAGTTGATCAACCACTTTTCTTAAAGTCCCGACCATTTGATACTCAACAACCTCAACTAGTACCTGTACTCCAAATCTACAGTCCTGAAGGAACTCCCAGTAATGCCTTTACTCCAGGAGCAAAATCACCAGGAATACAAAAAGAATGGGTGCAAAAAGTAAGCAGTGACACAATTTTCAATTCTAGTTTTGTTTCAGGTAACAGCCCTAGCCGCCCAGAAGAAGAATCAGCAGGTTTACAGAACTTTGTTCGCTTTCTAGAGTTTTGGGGTGGTGATGGTAGTACTCAGTATGCAGCCAAGATTAGGGGTAGTTTCATTCAATTCAAGCGCAGCAGCTATGCTACAGCACCTTTTGCAAGTATCACGACAGCTGATGCAACAGCAACTAGTGTAGATGCAACTAATAACCGTAGCTTCTTTGATTTCCCCTACATGACATATTGGACTAACAAAGGATCTCCTGAAGGTACAACAGCTTACTACACACCACCAAATAGAGATTGGGGTTTTGATGTAGCGTTGTTATCTCAATTACCAGACTTATTTGCTCAAAGATTTACTGTGCCACAAGCAGGGCCACCAGCAGAGTATTTCCGCGAAGTTGGTAGGGATGATGACTGGGTGAAAACTTTGTTGTGTGCGGCTCAAGGTTCAAGTTATGCAGTTCCATCTAGTTATCGTCCTTCAAATTGTCCAAGTACTCCTTATCCTTAAAAATACTGCTTGAAGGTTGGGTAATTCATCATGATTAGACATAAGCAATTCAGTCAACAAATAAAAGTGGCAAAGATAGCAATAAGAGTAAGATCTGCTGAATCTGGGGAAGGTGGTTTTACAATCATCGAGTCTTTAGTAGCGTTGCTGATCGTTGCTATTTTAATGACAGCGATCGCACCTGCACTGGTTTTATCATTTGCTACTCGTGTTCAAGCAAGACGTGTTGAATTAGGAAGCCACGCAGCTAGAGCTTACATTGATGGGGTTAAAGCTGGGTCAATTCCTGTTCCTAACCAAGTAGTTCAACTGAGTGAGGTTAATGCGACTAACAAGACTTTTAACTCACAACGGGGTACTTTCTCTGGAGTCGCAGCGCCTAGTTCAAATTTGCCTTCCCCCTGTTCTAGCGGCTACTGTCAAAATAGTCTCACTCCAACCACAAGCACAACTAGTTTGTATTGCATAGATCGGGATAACACTGGTGGTTGTACAAATAATAGTTCTCAAGACTTGGTAATTCAAGCATTTCGCAGTACTACTGCTACCACCGTTAGTCCTGCCAATGATGACTATACCAAAGGATACCTTTTAGGTGTTCGCGTTTACAGAGCAGATGCATTTAGAGGCGGCACACTCAAGAAAAGGACATCTGATACTACTGGACAACCCGATAACCCTAAAGCAAGTACTTTTGCTGCTGGCTTGGGCGATCGCTACGCACCATTAATCGAGATTGTGACGGAAGTTTCATCTAAACAAACCAAATTCCAAGATTACTGCTCTCGTTTTGGAGGTTGTCAGTAAATCGCCCATGAAAAATAGCTTAAATAATTCAGGAGAAAACTGCCAGATGAAAAATTTACTCAGATTTCTTCTCAAAATCCAGCTGCAAAAATATCAGCATTTGCAGTCACAAAAAGGTTTTACTCTAGTCGAGTTATTGGTAGCTTTGATTCTGGCATTTCTGGTCATCACACCTTTACTAGGATTCATGATTGATGTGATGAACACAGACCGCAAAGAACAGGCAAAATCCACATCAGAACAAGAAATACAGTCAGCATTAGCATATATTGCCCAAGATATGGAACAAGCAGTATATATCTATGATGCTGATGGAATATATGGAAAAACCACAACAGTAAATGGAGAAACGATAACGATCAACGGAGTTTTAAGTCAATTACCAGATGGAACAAATTCAAACCCTGATAAAGTACCTGTACTTGTTTTTTGGAAGCGCTACTTTTTAAATAAAGACCAAACTGTTCCAACTTCTGCTACTACTAGTACTACAGCAGGTTGCTTATACAACCTTCCTAGTGGTGGTGGTTGTAACGACCAAGATTATATGCTTTATTCTTTGGTAGCTTATTATTTAGTTAAAGATAATAATACTACCTGGAATTCTACTACTACACGCATTGTCAGATGGGAAATTAGAGACGGGATTCGTGATGTTACTGCTTCTCAAAGTCGTTCAGAAACTGTAAATGGTACGACAAAAACTGTGAAATATCGGGTGTTACCTAGTAAGGGCTTTATGCCTTTTAACCTCTCTTTAGAAGGAGATTTAAAGAGAAAGCTAGGTAATTGGACAAAGCATTCAGAAAGTTACGATTTAAGCACAAATCAGTTAACTACGTTAGTTGATTATATTGACCAAACATCAAGTGGAACACCAGCCTTAGCAGCTTGTAATACAGCAGCAGGTGAGCAACAAGTTCCAGACTATACCAAAACAAATGTTCCTACTACCTTTAGAACAGGAAGTTTTTATGCTTGTGTAAACGCAAGTAAATACATAGCAAGAGTTTATATCAGAGGTAATGCTCTAGCTCGAATTCAAACTGGCGCTCAATATAATTCTCAGCAATCTGCTTATTTCCCAACCGCAAATATTCAGATTAAAGGTCGTGGCTTCCTTGGTATTGAGTAAACTGGAGCATAACTATGAAAAGTTTAATAATCTGTAAATCTGGAAAACAATCTGCAAAAAAACGAGTTAATTACCTTGACAAGCAATCCTTCATAACCAAGCATTACGCGTATAAATATATTTCTCAAGCAAACGCTGGATTTTCTTTAGTAGAAATTATCGCAGTAGTTTTGATGGTTGGTATTTTAGCGGTAATTGCAATTCCATCCTGGAATGCTTTTATTAACAGACAACGGCTAAATAAAGCTAATGATGCTGTTTTAAATACATTGCAAGAAGTACAACAAGAAGCTAAAAATAAAAAGCTGAAATATAGTGTCAGTTTTAGAAATAATAATAATCTACCAGAAATAATTTTTCATGCTGATTCAGAAACTGTTAACTCTTCTTCTCCGTGGAAAACTTTAGGTGGGAATTTAGGCTTAAAAAGTGGACAAGTGTGGATCGGAACTAATCTAAATACTCCTCCCAATAATAGTAATATTTTAGTGATTCCAAATGATGGTAACACGTTTAAAAAAATTACATTTGATTACAATGGTACTATACCTATAGATACTACAGTACCAATAAAAATAGTAGTAGCTGCGCCTGTAGGTGGAAATCCCACACAGGCTAGTGGACTAAAGCGATGTGTGATTATAGAAACCCTCCTTGGAGGAATGCGAACCGCTAAAGATAATCAATGTAATTAAATAACTAATCTATAAGAAAATGTCGATTGAATTTACGGTAGCAATACCCACTTATAATGGAGCCAATCGTTTACCTGAATTGCTAGAAAAACTACGCAATCAAGTTAATATTGAAAACTTTCAATGGGAAATTATTGTTGTAGATAATAATAGCACTGACCATACAGCAAAACTGGTGCAAAACTATCAAGAAAATTGGCAAAAGCCCTACACTTTAAGATATTGTTTTGAACCACAACAGGGAGCAGCATTCGCCAGAAAACACGCTGTTAAAGCCGCAAAAGGTCAATTAATTGGTTTTTTGGATGATGATAACTATCCAGATTTAAATTGGGTAGCAACAGCTTATGCTTTTGCTAAAAAGTATCCGATGGCTGGTGCTTACGCTAGTCAAATACATCCTTTATGGGAAACGGAACCACCAGCAAATTTTCAGCGAATTGCTCCTTTTTTAGCAATCACAGAGCGAGGTAATTTACCTTTACTATATAAACCAGAAAAAAAATTACTTCCACCATCTGCGGGGCTTGTTATCCGGCGACAAGCTTGGTTAGAAAGTGTCCCAAATAATTTTATATTAACCGGTCGCACTGCTGAAAATATGGTAACAGGCGAAGACTTAGAAATGTTATCTTATATTCAAAAGTCTGGCTGGGAAATTTGGTATAATCCAGAAATGGAAATTTACCATAAAATTAGCGCTTCTCGTTTAAAAAGAGATTATTTAATTCCTTTTTTTCGAGGTATTGGTTTTAGCCGCTGTGTGACTCGCATGGTTAATGTCAAACCTTGGGTAAGACCAGTGGCATTATTAGCTTATATGTTAAATGATATCCGCAAAATATTATTACATTTAGTTAAATACCAATCAAAAATCCAAACTGATTTGGTTATAGCATGTGAAATGCAGTTATTTATTAGTAGTTTAATCAGTCCGTTTTATCTTTGGAGTAAAAGGTATTTCAATAAATAAGTTAACTGTGTAAAATTAAATTTTAAATTATCAGGACTGATTAATATTTTGGGTGCATAAAAATTTGAATAAGAATATAGTGTATTTTATATTTATATCTACTACTAAAAATTATAAATATGACTCTATTAGTGGATTTACACTACCAGAAATATTAGTAACCGTTGTCGTTATTGGTTTATTAGTTGCTTTGGCTTTACCGCAATGGTTAGCTTTTGTAGATATTCAGCGTCTTAATGCTGCACAAGATGAAGTTTATCGTGCTATGCAACAAGCTAAAAGCCAAGCTGCTAAAGATAAGGTAACTTGGCAAACTAGTTTTCGTAAACAAAATGAAATTATAAAATGGTCGGTTCATCCTTCTAACGTAAATTCATCTGATGCTAACTGGAATGCGCTAGATAAAAACGTGCAATTAGACGAAACAGAAACAACTTTGCAACAGTCCGGTGAAATACGCCAAGTTCAGTTTGACTACAGAGGTAATGTTAAAGTATTAGGACAGATAACATTTTCCAGTAAGTATGATAGAAAAACTAGGCGGTGCGTCTATGCTTCTACACTTATAGGCGCAATGCGAAAAGGGAAAGAACATTCTACCGCTAATGAAAGCGGTAAGTATTGCTACTAAAATAATTGGAGTTGATCAAAAATAAGGTTATTGCGTGCTGAAATTATTAGAAGTCCAAAAACAGCACTTAATTATTTTTACGCGCTATCCAGAACCAGGAAATACTAAAACTCGGCTGATACCAGCTTTGGGTAGTATTGGTGCTGCTAAGGTGCAACAGCAGATGACTGAATATACTATGTTGCAAGCCCAAGAACTGCGAAAAGCTATTGGTATCTCTGTAGAAGTACGGTTTGCTGGAGGGAATTTGCAATTAATGCAAGATTGGTTAGGGTTGGAACTACTTTACCAATCTCAAGGTGAAGGTGATTTGGGTTCACGGATGGCGCGATCGCTTTTTGATGCTTTCCAAAAAAGTGCCGAATATGTGATTATCATTGGCACCGATTGCCCTGAACTAACTTCCCAAATTTTGGTAACAGCTTTCCAACAATTACAAACTGTTGACTTGGTACTTGGCCCAGCTATTGATGGTGGCTACTACTTAATTGGTTTACGCCGCCTCATCCCAGAATTATTCGCTAACATCGACTGGGGAACTTCTCAGGTATTGCAACAAACAGTGGCTATTGCAGACCAACTTGGTTTATCACCTATATACTTACCTGCTTTAGCTGATGTTGACCGACCAGAGGATTTGCCAATTTGGAAGCAGGTTTTTCAGCAGAAAGTTGGGATGGGAGAGAATAACGAGGTAGAAGTTTAAAATAACAGTCACTAAAATCAGCTAATCTCGTATCTTCAAACACCTGGTATTTTCTGAAGACACTCAAGTTAACAAGTGCTACTGTGGTGTAGTTTCAAACCTACAGGTAACTACTAGTACTTCAATTGCCTTTTCTACATAAGAGATAGTTTTATTGAACAGGCAAAGTTATGGGAACAATATTCCAGTAACTTTAAATAGGACAATCAAGCTGATTCACTATAAGTTTGGAAAATATGACTAATCGTTTTACTTCCGGGAACGCAGCCCTCGCACTCAAAGTGATAGGGGTAGTTTTAATTTTGTCCTTTTTGCTGGACTTTTTAATTTTGTTGCTGCCCTTTCAACCCACTGATCGTGGATGGCAAATTAACTTAGCAACAGCCCTAGTTGACCGAGGCATTGTACCTATGGTGGGTCTGGGTTCCCTGTTGATTGGGTATTGGATTGATGGTGCTAGTGATGGTGGCTCCAGAGGCATTGACTTGCGGCTCCCAGCTTTTATACTGTCCAGTATCTTGGGGCTAATTTTCTTGTTGATTTTCCCGTTGCACCTGAATAACGTTAATCAAGCCAAAGCCCAGACAATAAATCAAATTACTCAAGAAGCAGATCAGGCAGAAAAACAACTAGACACCCAGTTAAATCAATTTCAAGCGCAACTAAATACCGATCAGGGCAAAGCACAATTAGAACAACTCCGAGCCCAAGCAAGAGCCCAGTTTTCTGATTTGCTCAAAGACGAGCAAAAGTACAAACAAGCCCTTGAAAGTCCTCAGCTGCCACAATCACAGAAAGATTTACTCAAGAAGTTTAAAGCTAATCCTCAAGAACTGGACAAATTTATTGCCCAACAAACCGATCCTCAAGGATTGGCAACTCAAAGAAAAGCTCAGATTCGCCAGCGTAAGGAAGATGCTGAAAAACAAGCTAGAGACAATGCGTGGAAGTCTGGATTACGGATTGGCATTAGCAGTCTTTTATTATCTATTGGGTACATTATTATCGGCTGGACAGGATTAAGAGGTGGCGGTGCGTTACAAACAGGTGGACGTAAAGCTGCTGCACGATAAAGAAAGAATGAAGGATGAAGGATGAAGTATGAAATTTATGACTTCAGACTTCATACTTCAAATTTCAGACTTTTTAGTAATTAACTGTTAGTAAAATCGCTATAAAATCTGCAAATGTTCTCAATTTACATACTGACATATAACGAAGAACTAGATATTACACCTTGTATTGAGTCGGCAATGCTATCGGATGACATTATAGTTGTGGACTCATGTAGTAGCGATCGCACTGTGGAAATCGCTAGTTGCTATCCCGCCCGCGTTGTCCAACACGCGTTTGAAAGCCACGGTCGTCAACGTACTTGGATGTTAGAGTCTATCCCCCCAAAATACGAGTGGGTTTATATTCTTGAAGCTGACGAACGCATGACACCAGAATTATTTACTGAATGCACACAAGCAACGCAGAATCCAAACTACATTGGTTACTACGTTGCCGAACGGGTAATGTTCATGAATCGTTGGATTCGCTACAGCACCCAATATCCGCGTTATCAGATGCGTCTTTTCCGCCACGGTAGGGTATGGTTTACAGACTATGGTCACACTGAACGGGAAGTTTGTGACGGTGCTACTAGCTTTTTGAAAGAAACTTACCCACATTACACTTGCAGCAAGGGTTTGAGCCGTTGGATTGAAAAACACAATCGTTATTCCACAGATGAAGCGAGAGAGACACTACATCAACTCGAAAATGGCAAAGTTGACTGGCGAGATTTATTTTTTGGCAAGACGGAAGTAGAAAGACGGCGTGCCTTAAAAGATTTGTCTTTGCGTTTACCTGCTAGGCCTTTGCTACGCTTTTTATATATGTATTTTCTTTTAGGTGGCTGCTTAGACGGTCGTGCTGGAATGGCTTGGTGTACATTGCAGGCTTTTTATGAATATCTGATTTTGCTGAAAGTATGGGAAATGAAGTATCTACCTATGCCTAGCTTAGAAAACACAACACATCAAAGTGAAGATAGCAAAGTTGTCGCTATACCAACTGTTGGAGAAGGATGAAGGCTGAAGTCTGAAGTGTAAAATTTGTTTTTATGCTTTAGCCTTCATCCTTGATAGTTACTAATCACCTACTTTTATTAAAATTTATAACAAAAGTTTTTCAGAAAAACTTCCTGGGCTTCCTGGCTAGTTCTGGACTAGTTAAAAGCTCTTTTTTAGTTGTAATACCTAGCTTTCGGAATTATAGGCAGATTTTGATTTAGCGCGGTAGGATCAGTAATAATTAAAATAATTGCAACAATCATTTACAAGCTGTAAAAAGAAAAGTAACATCCTCGCAGATGGAACAAATTTCTATAGTTAGCCATATCTCTCGATATCCATACCTAACTAGCAAAAAATAAGTACTTTTCTCACAGCAACAGTTTATTATCCAGGCAACAGGCTCTTGTTGACAGCTTTGTAAAAGAGTTTATTGTCAAAAATGTCATCAGTAAAGCTTTCTTAAGCTGAGCATCTGCTGATATGAATTTTTATCATCAGAGTTTCACTAGCCTAAAAAAGGAGAAACGAGGTTTGGTAATTGATCGCTTAAAGCAGGACTTAAAAAATGACCTGATAGCTGGATTGTTAGTGGTGATACCCCTAGCGACAACCATCTGGCTAACGATTACGATCGCTAATTGGGTAATCGACTTTCTTACCCAAATTCCCAAACAACTTAATCCTTTTGATGGGCTACACCCAATTCTAGTAAATATATTGAATTTAGCAGTGGGTCTAGCCGTACCACTGTTAAGTATTTTGTTAATTGGGTTAATGGCGCGGAATATTGCTGGGCGATGGTTGCTTGATTTTGGTGAGCGAGTATTGCAGGCAATTCCCTTAGCTGGACAGGTGTATAAAACCCTAAAACAGCTTTTAGAGACAATCCTCAAAGACTCTAATGGCAAATTTCGCCGTGTAGTCTTATTAGAATATCCGCGAAAAGGAATTTGGGCGATCGCTTTTGTTACAGGTGCTATAGGATCTGAAATTCAAGCCCAGATGTCTCGTCCAATGTTGAGCGTTTTCATCCCCACAACACCCAACCCAACTACAGGATGGTATGCAGTAGTACCAGAGGAAGATGTTATTAACCTTTCAATGTCGATAGAAGATGCTTTTAAGGTCATAGTCTCTGGTGGGATTGTTGCACCCAACACACCTTTACCTCCCTTAGTTTTAGGCAAAGAACAAAATTTGGCAAGTTCAAATAGAGAACCAAAGCATTCAGTAATTTCCGTCGACGAAATATAAAATTTATCCGGCAAAGGTACAAGTAAATAGATATTATGAATGTCTGGCTTTGTCGAAATCAATTAAATTTTCACCCCTAATTTAGTGCTTAGGCACTCACTTCCATGCAAGACCGCAAACCCCAACAAATCGCTCGTGAACTGGCGCTGTTAAGTCTTAGCCAGTTACCAGTCAACCCCAAAAAATTAACCGAGGAGCATCTGCCCAAATTGGTATTAGCAACTGTGCGTACCCTGAGAGCAGAAGTTCAAGATACCTTAGACAACGCTGCTGCTGAACTGCAACGCAGTAACGATCGCCTCTTAACCAGCCAAACTCGTGCTTCAGATATGAATACCGCGAGAACTATGCTGCAAGAAGCGATCGCTTATACCCAAACTGCAATTAATCAATTAGGTGCAGCAGTTGAGTTCCCAGAATTGATTCAACTAGCTAATCAAGACCGAGAAGTTGGCAGATATGCCATCCAAATTGTCAAAACAGTTAATGAACATCGCACTTTTATCGATGAACAAATAGCCGCCGCTTTGGTAGATTGGCAAGTCAACCGCCTAGCTCAAATTGACCGCGATATTCTTCGCATTGCTGTGGCAGAAATAGAATTTTTAAAACTTCCTGACAGCGTGGCCATCAACGAAGCAGTAGTGTTAGCCAAACGCTACAGTGGCGATGAAGGTCATCGGTTTATCAATGGAGTTCTGCGCCGATTCACAGAACAAAAAAAATTGCCAAGTGTTTTATCCTAACTTTGTAACCATTATGAATGCTAAGTTGTGAGTTGAAGGTGAGGAGAAGTCAGTTGCTTGTGGGGGATTAATTACCCCCTCCTAGTAACTTGGTATCGAGAGGTGAGGATATCCCGGAAGTTTTCACCATAGGGAAGAGTAACAAATTCAATTAAACTCATAACTTACGAACTCATAACTCCTAACTTAAATAACAACTAACACCGTTAGCAGCAATGGCTTTTAATTGGTTTCGTCGTCAATATAACGATTCTTCTGATACTCCCTCGGAAACCCAACAGGCTGAAACAACCCCAGCACCTGTAACCCAACCAGAGGCAACCGAAACATCAAATACTAACCCAACAACTGCACCAGACTCGGCAGCAGATTTGTTGGCGTTTGCTAAAGCTGCCTATAAAAATATTCAGCAAAAACAACAATCTGAGCTTGGCGAAACTGCCCCAACACCATCAGCAACACCAGAAACGGTAGCCACAGAGACGGAAGAAGTAGCAACGCCTAGCCAAGAACCTGCGGCAATCATCGAAACCCCCCAACCAGAAGTAGAGACAACGGTTGAGCAAGAACCTGTAACAGAAACAGAAATTACAGTCAGCGCTGAGGAACCGACATCAAAAGAAACAGAGCCAGCTGAGCCAGCTGCATTGTCTTTCTTGGAACGAGCAGCAGCAGAACGGCAAGCTAAGCAAGAACGATTAATAGCCAGTGCTATTGAAGTACCAGAACCAGAATTGGCGCAACCAGCTACTGTTAGCGAAGAAACTGCCACAGAAATATCAGATTTGGTATTTGACGAAGGATTTGTCTGGTCAGCGGAATTATTAGCGGCTCAAGGTAGACGTGCAGAAGACATTTCGATTGAAGAAATAACTTGGCTGAAAAAGTTACGGCAAGGATTAGACAAAACTCGGCGTAACATCGTCAACCAACTGAAAGCAATTGTTGGACAAGGGCCACTTAACCAAGCGGCTGTAGCAGAAATTGAATCTGTACTTTTACAAGCTGATGTAGGTGTAGAAGCTACAGATTATATTATCAGTGCCTTACAGAAAAAACTGCGAGAAGAAGTTACTCCCCCAGAAGAAGCGATCGCTTACTTAAAACAAATTCTGCGGGATATGTTGGAAGAGCCAATCCGGAAATCTGAAAAACACAGCTTTGCCCCAGAAAAAGATAACCTGAATATTTGGTTAATTACTGGTGTCAATGGTGCCGGGAAAACCACCACCATCGGGAAAATTGCGCACTTAGCCCAGAAATCTGGCTACAGATGCTTGATTGGCGCAGCAGATACTTTCCGGGCGGCGGCTGTTGAACAGGTGAAGGTTTGGGGAACCAGAAGCGGCGTAGAAGTAATTGCTAACCCTGGTAAAAATACAGACCCTGCCGCTGTGGTATTTGATGCGATCGCCGCTGCCCAAGCAAGAGAGACCGAATTATTATTAGTCGATACCGCTGGGCGTTTGCAAAATAAAAAGAACTTAATGGACGAACTCAGTAAAGTTCGTCGAATTATCGATAAAAAAGCCCCGAATGCCAAAATCGAATCTTTATTGGTTTTAGATGCTACCCTAGGTCAAAACGGCTTACGCCAAGCGGAAGTATTTTCTCAAGCCGCCCAACTTAGTGGTGTCGTATTAACCAAGTTAGATGGTACAGCCAAGGGTGGTGTGGCACTGGCTGTTGTGCAGCAGTTAGGTTTACCAATTCGCTTTATTGGCGCAGGTGAAGGCATTGAAGACTTACGTCCATTTTCTAGCTACGAGTTTGTCGAGGCTCTATTGAGTGGCTAAGATGACAACCTACACTGACGTTAGCTGATGTCAAGGTTGTGTCAGCAGCGTGCAGTGTAGGATTTTGTGCCTAGGCGGGCGATTATTCTTACATATACAACCTGAGTAGAGTGCGTTAAGCTACTTGAGGTACACTGAGGAATAACCTTGTAAACCCAATTGAGAACTGCTATAAATACTGAAAAAAACAAAAAACCTAAAGCTTATTAGTCGGTTAATAGGCAAAAACAACGCTGGCTAAAATTCAACACTGTTGTTGTAATAACCTCAAAAGGCTTATCTTATTGAGGAACATACTTGAAGTTACCTTGCTTAAGAAACCATGAATATTCTCTGGAAATAATTTAGAAGTGAGGAATTTGCTCAACCTACAGCAACAGATTAAACTTTTAACTGAAAAGTTTAAGTTATCTTTTATTTCAGTATCTTGCTAATTCTCTAAGAGAATAAAAAATCTCAAAAATTAAGAAAATTAATGAATTGATGAAGGAATTTTATGTTTCATGATGTATGATTTGCTAATTGACTTCTTTAATCCTAAAAAGCTTTTTAGGCAATAGAGGAAGTTACTGATTTATACTAATCAGCGTTTCAGTAAAACTACATGAAATTTCTGTATCTATATATAGTTAGAAATAAAATCAGCAAATGCAATACTTTTTTCTAGCTACAGCCTACGTCTTTCTACTCTTGCTAAATTGACGCATCTTGTCTCAATATAATTTAGCAATATTTTGCCAAAAAAGTTATTAAGTAATCTATAATCTAACACTCTTAACTGGATAGTATCTGTGCCTGTGTCTCAAGTGCCTTTTCAACCTACTGATGGTAATAATAGTGCCGCGACGGATGTCACACCAGTCGTGGCACTAAAAGAACTTGTCGCCAGATTGCACCGAGAACAAAACAAAATTCAAGATTTACTGAGTTCTTTAGGATTTGCCCTTAGAAGCTTTAATAATTTGAATCAGTTTTTAGAGCTGATCCCGCTAATGGCAACCAGGGTGACAGATGCCGATGGCAGTGCCTTATTTCTCTATAAACCTAATGGTCAAGTTAGATTAGAGCAACTACACTGGCAGGATAGTCGCCAAAGAAAAAATATCCGCAAAGCCTTAGAAACAGCCAGTAGTCAAATTACATTGCTGCCCAATAGTACGCCATTAACCAGTTCCACAGGAATTTTAGACGATCAGATGCATCGCTATTTGGGGCCAGATGTACAAATCTTTGGTACAGCAATTTTAGTCAAGCATACAGAACGAGGATGGCTCTACGTCTTAAGCCGTGACCCGGACTATAGCTGGACAGAAACCAGACAAAAGCTTGTGCGCTTAGTTGCAGACCAAACAGCAGTAGCAATTGAAAATGATGAACTAGCAGTAGAACTGAGGAAAAAAGAACGCTTAGACCAAGAATTAGAAATTGGTGCAGAAATTCAAAGGCGACTCCTCCCACGTCAATGTCCAAATATTCCAGGTGTGGCACTAGCCGCACGTTGTAAACCAGCTAATCGAGTCGGTGGCGACTATTACGACTTTATTCCCACCAATCATAATCAGTTGCAGTTAATTAGTAGAGTTTCTCCAGAAACTAGCCGTTGGGGTTTTGTCATTGGCGATGTCATGGGGAAAGGTGTTCCCGCTGGATTGATTATGACCATGATGCGGGGTATGTTGAGGGGTGAAGTCTTGCATGGCAATTCCCCTGCTGGGATTTTGCAAAATTTGAATCGAGTCATGTATGCGGATTTGGAAAATTCACACCGCTTTGTGACGTTATTTTATTCTGAGTACAATCCGAGAAATCGCATTTTGTCTTACAGTAATGCCGCACATAATCCTCCCTTGTGGTGGCACGCAGCAACAAAAACAGTTACCCGTTTAGATACTTTAGGAATGCTAATTGGCTTAGATGCAAATAGTCAATATGAAGATGCCCAGGCACAGTTAGAACCGGGAGATACAGTAATTTATTATACAGATGGGTTGACTGATGCTGCGGCAGCTAGTGGCGATCGCTTCGATGAAGAAAATTTCGTAGCAGCATTTAGCGCCGCTTGTCGCTATTGCAACGGGGCAGAAGAAATTGTGGATTATCTATTTGACCAAGTTCAGCAGTTCATTGGTGCTGATAGGCAAAACACAGATGATATGACGCTTGTGGTTTTACAGATTGTTTAGTGAGTAGTCATTGATCATTAAGTGACCATATCAAAATACAATCCTCTAACCTTGCTTTTCCTCAATTTCCTGTTAATAAGACAACGTATGTTGCATAGCAGGGAACAGGTGAGACAGCGCTGCGGGAGGGTTTCCCTCCGCAGGCGACTGCGAACCCGAAGGGGACAGGGAACAGGGAAAACTTCGACAAGCCCTTCTCCTGTCGGAGACGCTGCGCGTAGCTTGCTTCCTCGAAGGGGTACGACTACCCTCAGGACAAGCGAGCTTGCATCGCAGGGAACAGGCTTTAAAGTCGCTCAGTGTCCATGTTTGATCATTAGTCTTTGTCATTATCTCTGCTTCGACTGCTAATAAATCTAAGTACATTGATAGTGAGTGAGCGATCACTCAGTATTATTAGCTATTACAGTTCCCTGTATGGTAATTTTTATTTCCCAAAATTAGTTCCAGCCAATGGGGATAAGCGTAGGAATTTGCAGCTACAAGTTTTGATACTTGATAGTCATTGAATACCCAACTTGAAGTTAATTGGAGATTGTCTAGTAGATGAGTAGATTCTCCAAAAGCCTCTAATGCTAGACTCCACCAAGTTTGCTGCTGAATTACCAGTTGCGTAATTTCCACACTACAACCATTATCAACACTTCCATTATCGGAAACTGCCTGTACAGAAGAATCAGGTAAAATTTGATAGTGTTGCAAACGGCGCACTTTCTGGACATTCACCCAAACAGAGTTACCCAACACCATTGCGGGCTGAAAACTTTCTCCTGTGGAATCGTTACACATCCATTTATCCCATTTTTCTGCGTTACCTTCAACAAATTCTCCAAAACGCAGTACACCCAATTCTGCTTTGCGCCATTTGACTTCTAAGCGTTCTTGCCGCAGTTTAATCCCCAAGTAATCACATCCTGGCGCGTAAAGATACCAGTCTTCTCGTTTTTCTGGCAAATAGTTTTGCGGAAACCATTCTTCAATCTTTGTTGGGATCGTACCAGGGTAAAACCAGCGCAATTCGATAGTTGTGAGCATAGGTCATAAATCTCCCCATCTGATGCCTTATCCGCTGCGACCCAGTTGATGGGACAATGAAAACGATCAATAACTCTTAAATTGTTTTGCTGCCAGCCCTAAGGAATCTTTAACAATGTGGAAACGAATTGCAATTATTTTGTTATTAGTTTTGAGCTTCAGCTTGAGTAATCCTGGTGTAGCTGCTGCGGCTGGATTTAAAAGCTATGTAGATACTGCTGATGGATATCAGTTTTCATACCCCAATGGCTGGTTACCAGTGAAAGTTAATAATGGCCCTGATGTGGTCTTCCATGATTTGATTGAAATATCCGAAAATGTCTCTGTGGTTATTAGTCCTGTTCCTGAAGGTAACACTTTAAAAGAATTGGGCGCTCCCACAGAAGTTGGTTATAAATTGGGCAAAGCTGCTCTTGCGCCTTCAGATTCTGGTCGAACAGCCGAATTAGTTGATGCAAGAGAAAAAGAAACTGAAGGTAAAACTTACTACATATTAGAGTATTTGGTTAAACTACCGAATAATCAACAACGGCATAACATTGCTAGTGTTGCTGTTAGTCGTGGCAAGCTGTTTACCTTTAACGCCTCAATTCCCGAAAAACGTTGGGCTAAGGTTAAACGGACTATGGAAAATGTTGTAGATTCTTTCACAGTTTATTAATTAGAGGCAGGAAGCAGAAGGAAAAAGCCAGTGTGTAACAATTGACTTTTGACAATTGACTTTTGACAATTGACTATTGACAATGAACATTCCTCAATTTGTACTCGCTTCTGCTTCTCCAGCCCGTCGTCGCTTGCTACAAACTATTGGCATTGAACCGATAGTTAAACCAAGTGATTTTGATGAGTCGCAAATCCAACTGAATGATCCTGCTGAGTTAGTACAAGTTCTGGCTCAACGAAAAGCAGAAACCATAGCACCGCAGTTTGAATCAGCTTTAATTATGGGTTGCGACTCAGTTTTGGCTATTGATGGGAAGATTCATGGCAAACCAGCAGATGCAGCAGAAGCGATCGCTCGTTGGCAATTAATGCAAGGTAATATTGGCGACTTGTACACAGGTCATGTTTTGATTGATTCAACCCAAAACCTGACTTTAGTGAAGTGTCAGGTGACAAAGGTTTACTTTGCGAAAATGAGCGATCGCGCTATCCAAGCTTATGTAGCTACTGGTGAACCTCTCAAATGTGCTGGTGCTTTTGCATTAGAAGGTTTTGGTAGTTTGTTTGTCGAAAAAATTGCAGGTTGTCACAGCAATGTCATCGGACTCAGTTTACCCTTGCTAAGGCAGATGCTGGCAGAACTGGGATACGAGGTCACGGATTTTTGGCAACATAACTGATCACTATTGACCATTGACCATTGTCCATTGACTAATGTGCAATGTCACTTCCCCATGATCTGGCACCCAAGCTAACCACTCATCGGCGGAAACTTGGCATAGTAACAGTGCTTCATCATAGCTGTAGGGGCTAGGGAGTTCTAAAAGCCGCACCCATACAGAAGGTTGGCATTGCTGGACTGAATTTTTTCTATAGGCTTTGCTTAACCAATCTAGATTCTGTCTGACTGCTGGTACAGCACAATTTGGTCTTTGAGTATTAATGGTCATAGCTGTAAGCCTCCCTGATGGGTTAAAGCAAAATTAATTCTGTAACTAAGACTACAAAATAAATAATTACTTTGAAAAGTCAACGTCTTATAACTTTACGTAACTGGGCGTAACAGTTTGCTTAATGTTGCGCGGCAGAATAGAAGTGACACGGCAGGCTGTAGACTGGCCTTAGATAGGATTTCTCACGAGAATATGTCATTTACTTCTACTCCCTCACTACGTGAACAACAACATCCCCTAATTCGTCAGTTGGCTGATAGTATTGAGGCTGCTTGGCACAAGCATTTAGAACTATCGCCTTACCATTTGCCAGCAGAGTTAGGGTATGTGGAAGGTCGATTAGAGGGGGAGAAACTGACAATTGAAAACCGCTGCTATCAAACACCGCAGTTTCGGAAAATGCATCTGGAACTAGCAAAGGTGGGAAATATGCTGGACATTCTGCACTGCGTAATGTTTCCGCGTCCAGAATATGACTTACCGATGTTTGGTTGCGACTTAGTTGGCGGTAGAGGTCAAATTAGTGCGGCGATCGCAGATCTATCTCCTGTCCACTTAGACCGGACTTTACCAGCAGCTTATACAAATCAACTCTCAGAACTGAAAACCCTGAACTTTTCTCAACCTAGAGAATTACCAGAATGGGGTCATATCTTCTCTGAGTTTTGTATCTTTGTGCGTCCTAGTTCCTCAGAAGAAGAAGCGATGTTTCTTTCCCGTGTGCAAGACTTTTTAGAAGTGCATTGTACTCAAGCGATCGCAGCTAGTCCTGTTTCCCCTGAACAAACTCAGCAAATTCTCGCCGGACAACACAACTACTGCACCAAACAACAGCAAAACGACAAAACCCGCCGCGTCCTCGAAAAAGCCTTTGGCCAAGAATGGGCGGATAACTACATGACTACAGTTTTATTTGATTTGCCAAGCTAATTCATTGGTTAATAAGAGAACAGGGAACAGGGAACAGAGAATAGGGAATAGGGAATAGAAAGAAACAACCTGTTGCCTGTTAAGCTTTCCTACTGATAACATCTCAATGTTGCTAGTTGCCTCTTCCCTGTTCCCTCTCTCGAAGAGAGTTGGCTAAAGGACAAAATTTTATACTTCAAACTTCAAACTTCAAACTTCAAACTTCAGACTTTCTCCCCTTCCCCATCTGTAGGTTCTGTTACGTTTTCCCGTAACTGATAAATGTAGAATTCAGTTAACGATAGTTTGATGGAGTCTAACCATAGCCGTAGCGTCTTTGGAGCAAATATCCAAATGAGTTAGGAGTTGACAAAGCTGACTGTTGGTTGACTACAAGTTTAAGGAAACTGTAATGTTAGGGATGCTCTATTTGAGAAAATTGATTGAAAATTCGTAATTGCTAGTTCATAATTGAGTTTCTGATAAAGATTGAGTTTCCAACTGAACCGGGGTTGCTTTGAAAAGCGGTGGATTCTCACCAGTTTTTTAATTACGAATTAGTAGTTATCTTGATTCTTGCATCTATTGAATAACTAGCTACCAGTAGCGCCATGATGAAAAAGCTGTGGCGCTCAGTATTCATTGGAGCCAAATTTCCAAAGGCATTTAGTAGCGGCAATTTATCACGTCTCTACTAGGTCTAATACTTTTTTATATCCATCAGCACATTTTTAAATAAACGGGCAACAACCATGTCAAGGGTGACTGAAAAGCCAAGATCAAGGCAACAAATACTTGATCCAGAACAACCTAAGATTTGGTGGGGCATTGCTGTAGCCTTACCAATAGTAATCGCTGCGGGGTTACTAACTACAGCTAAAGTTGAGCAATTAAAAAAGCTAAGCTCATCTGTACCTGTCAACCCAGTTGCTAACAGCATTAGTGCTGTGGGGCGTTTAGAACCGCGAGGTGAAGTTATCAAACTTTCTGCGCCAGCTGCGGGATTGCAATCTGCATCACGAGTGAAGCAGCTGTTTGTCCGAGAAGGAGAACGGGTGAGAAATGGGCAAATAATTGCAATTTTAGACAACCACGACACTCAGTTAGCCAATCTAGAACAAGCAAAAGCTAAATTATTAGAAGCTCGTGCTAATTTAGCGCAGGTTCGAGCTGGTTCACCCAGAGATATTCAAGCGCAACAAGCGGTAATTGCTCGACTAGAAGCGCAGTTACGTGGTGAAAGGGATGCTCAACAAGCCACAATTACTAGAATTGCATCACAGTTGAGTGCCGAAAAACTGGCTCAACAGGCGACAGTTGATCGCTTAGAAGCTGAACTGAGAGGTCAAGGTGATAGCTTACGAGCCACCCTGACACGCATACAAGCCGAACAGCGTAATGCTCAAGTTGATGCTGGACGTTACGATTTTCTTTACCGCCAAGGTGCTATCTCTCAGCAAGAACGAGATAGACGGCGACTGAGTGCAGTCACAGCTCAACAGCAGGTAGTTGAAAGTCAAGCCACTCTCCGACAAGCGATCGCTACTTTGCGCCAACAAGTTGCAGAAGCAAGAGCCAACCAAGTCAAAACTTTAACAACGCTACAACAGCAATTAATTGAAGCCAAAGTCACCCGCGATAAAACTGTAGCCACTTTACAAAGACAACTCGACGAAGAAAGAGCCAGACTCAAGAGACTGCTAGAAGTTGATCCGACAAATGTACAAATGGCGCAAGCACAAGTTAGTAATGCGATCGCTACTGTCAAACAAGCCGATGCAGAACTAAGATTAAGCTACGTCCAAGCACCAACTTCTGGAGAAATTTTAAAAATTTACACCAAGTCAGGCGAAGCCATCAGCCCTAATGGGATTGCTGAAATTGGACAAACTGAACAAATGATGGTCATTGCTGAAGTTCCTGAAGACAGTATTAGTAAAGTGCGTATTGGTCAAAGTGTTGCTGTCAGCAGTGATAACGGTGCTTTTGAAGGCGAATTAAAAGGAACTGTAGCTGAGATTGGTAGAAAAGTCGGCAAAAAAGATGTGCTGAATAATGATCCTGCTGCTGATGTAGATGCCAGAGTTATAGAAGTTAAAATAGCCCTCTCACCAGAAGATAGCAACAAAGTTTCTGGCTTAACTAATGCCAAAGTCCTTGTCGATATTAACAACTCATCAGGTTCTAATTCAGAGAAATAATTGAGAAAATGGCTCAAAAAATCCCTCTAGCCTGGTTACAAATGACGCGAGATAAAACGCGTTTAGCCGTAGCTTTAGCTGGAATTGCCTTTGCTGATATTTTGATGTTTACCCAACTCGGATTTCGAGATGCGCTGTATTACAGTAACGTTCAGTTACATAGTAGTTTAAATGGTGACATTGTTTTAATTAACCGCCAATCGAATGCTATTTTGTCGATGAAAAGCTTTTCTCAACGGCGGTTGTATAAAGCTTTAGATTTACCAACAGTACAATCAGTACATCCTATATATTTAGATTATACAGCTTGGAAAAATCCGGTTACAGGTCGGTCTCGTACCTTACTTGTTTTTGGAATTAACCCAGAACATAATCTATTTAATTTAGCTGGAGTTCAAGAAAACCTAGATAAATTGAAGCTACCTGATGTAGTTTTATTTGACCGTTCCTCTCGACAAGAATATGGGCCAATTGCGGCTGATTTTGAAAAAGGTAAAACAGTCACAGCAGAGTTAAGAAGACGCAAAATTAAAGTGGTAGGACTGTTTACTTTAGGTACATCCTTTGGTGCAGATGGAAATTTAATTACTAGTGATGTTAACTTTTTACGAATATTTAATACCCGTCAACAAGGATTAATTGATATTGGCGTAATTAAATTAAAACCAGGAGCAAATGCTAATACAGTTGCTCAAGAGTTACGTCAATATCTACCTCAAGATGTCAATGTTTTGACTAAACAAGATTTTATAGATTTTGAACGTCATTATTGGGCAAGTAGTACAGCAATTGGTTTTATTTTTAGCTTAGGTACAATTATGGGTTTTATTGTCGGAACCGTAATTGTTTACCAAATTCTTTATACAGAAGTTTCCGACCACTTATCAGAATACGCCACTTTAAAAGCCATAGGCTATACCCAAAAATATTTATTAACAGTGATTTTACAAGAAGCATTCCTCTTAGCTTGTTTAGGGTATCTTCCTGGATGGTTTTTTACAATGTTAATGTACCAAAAAGCTAAAGAAGCTACACTTTTGCCTATATTTATGAGCTTTGACCGGGCAATTACTGTATTGATATTAACAATAATTATGTGTTTTATTTCCGGTGCGATCGCAGTCCGCAAATTACGTTCTGCTGACCCTGCTGATATCTTTTAACTAGTTCGGGTAAATTCAGTACAAATTCAGCAATTTCTATCTGATAAAGAATATATATTCAATGGTTAAACTGTCATAAAACCTGGCAAACAGGATCTAAATTACCGAGAAGAAATTACTAACTTCTAATACACGATTTATCATGAGACAAGAACCTGTAATTGCTATTAAAGAACTGAATCATTACTATGGTAAGGGTTCACTAAAAAGACAGATTTTATTTGACATTAACCTGGAAATTTATCCGGGAGAAATTGTAATTATGACAGGCCCTTCTGGGTCAGGGAAAACCACATTACTAAGCTTAATTGGTGGTTTAAGGTCTGTCCAAGAAGGCAGTTTAAAATTTTTGGGTGTAGAACTGTTCGGTTCTAGCCAAAATCAATTGGTTCAAATTCGGCGGAACATCGGCTATATTTTTCAGGCTCACAACTTGCTAGGATTCTTAACTGCCAGACAAAATGTCCAAATGGCAGTAGAGTTAAACGACAAAGTTGGTCAAAATGAAGCGATCGCCAAAGCAGAAACTATGCTAACGGCTGTTGGCTTAAAGAACCGAGTTAATTACTATCCCGATAATATGTCTGGGGGACAAAAGCAAAGAATTGCGATCGCTCGCGCCCTAGTAAATAATCCGCCACTAGTATTGGCAGACGAACCAACCGCCGCTTTGGATAAACAATCAGGACGTGATGTTGTCGAAATCATGCAGCGTCTCGCCAAAGAACAAGGAACTTCCATTTTGCTGGTGACACACGACAACCGGATTTTAGACATAGCTGACCGCATCGTCGAAATGGAAGATGGTCTTTTAGCTCGTGACTCTCAAAGCGCCGTTATCAGTTACGATTCTGGAGCGTGGAGCGAAAAACCATAAATAATATCAAAAAACTCAGCTTACCTCTGTTTTGAAAAGTTTGCTCAACGGGGGAACCCCCCTTCGGGTTCACCACTTTGCTTATGCCGGGAAACCCGTCCACTGCAAGTGGTTCACCGCACGCAACTTTTCGCTGCGTTGACCTCAACGCCACTTTGCGTTGAACAACTCTCTTTTCTCCTATCTAGATAGCTGCACCCCAAAGTTATAACTACTTGGCTTGGGGGCTGGGCGCATTTGCTTGGCGGCTAGTCCGAAAAGTCACGTTTACGCCATCATTAGATTGTTCCAATACAAGTAACGGTGTGGGCTTAGCTTTTTGATCCCAATGCATATGGGCAATTCGACCTTGAATTGTTGGTTGCCACGTATCTTCATCATCCATCGGGCTAAGATAAGTTTCAATACAGTCAATAATTTGGCTAATTGTGGCAGAAGTTGCTTGTGTAGGTAACTTCATAAGTTTAATTTGAATGCGGAACAGGACTCGTTTAGCAATGTTTGGCGGCGTACCACTCTCATACTCAACATCAAAAATTTCGTCCACTTGTCGCCCTGCACTATTAGCAATCCCTACTGTTCCTTGGTTAGCTTGGTTTGGACGCAAAGCTTGAGAAATTTTATCTTTGACTCTGATTTTAATTTGATTCAAAATTGCAAAATGAAAAACTTCTTCAGACATCCGCATCCGCAGATAATCTAGGTTAAAGTCGCGGGAGTTGACCAAATCAGGGTTAGTTTCCATTTTGCGGATAGTTTCCAACGCGAGTTTGAACTTTTTCTCTAGTTCTCTAGCGCGGAATTTTTCAAACTTGATTTTTTTCTCTAACCTATCCATCTGGATTTTGCCAAAAATAATCAAAGCAATCACGACTACAGCCAACCCTCCAGAGGTAATGAGTAAAAAGGGTGGAGTTTGCTGTGGTTCGCTGGCTGGTGGTTTTTGAGTTACTTTTTTTGGTTTTGCTGGTTGAGACTGGGCAAGAAGTATAGGATTTAGCATGGTGACGATAATTTAAATTGTCATTGTTTAGAATGCCCAAATCCTCAAGGTCATCTTGCTGTGTTATTGGTATTTTTAACAGCTTTTTATAATCTGCATATATACCGTCAGCCCAATGTATCCTTTAAATTTCACCCCACTGTCTCAAACTGCATCTACTTGCTGGAGCAATATTCGCCTTGTTGCTACTGATATGGATGGTACTCTGACCAAGGAAGGTAAATTTTCTGCTGCTTTGTTGCAAGCTTTGGAAAATTTAAGTGCCTTTGGGATAAAGGTATTGATTGTTACTGGTCGTTCTGCTGGTTGGGTCAGTGGAATTAGCAGCTTAATGCCAGTTGCAGGTGCGATCGCAGAAAATGGTGGTATATTTTATCCCAATGGCAGTGAGCAGCCCATAGCTTTAACTACTATTCCTGACTTAAAATTGCATCGTCAAGAATTAGCAGCGGTTTTTGCGCAATTAAAACTGAAATTTCCTCAAATTCAAGAATCTGCTGACAATCTTTTTCGGCTGACAGATTGGACATTTGATGTCGCTGCATTAAATTCTGATGAATTGCAAACTTTAAATGATCTCTGCCAATCAATAGGTTGGGGATTTACTTACAGTACAGTACAGTGTCATATTAAACCCCAAGGTCAAGATAAGGCTATTGGATTATTGCAAGTATTACAAGAATATTGGCCGGAATACTCACCAGCACAAATTGTGACAGTTGGTGATAGCCCGAATGATGAAAGTTTATTTAATCAGCATTACTTTCCCGTTTCTGTGGGCGTGGCTAATGCACTGAAATATCAAAACCAACTAAAACATGAACCCACTTATGTAACTAGTGCCGCTGAAGCAGCAGGATTTTGTGAGTTAGCTAGTTATATTTTACAATTAACTGTCCCTAATATCTAAGTAGTCATAAAAAGGCGTTGCATATTTGCGGGATGAATTCAGATGTTTAACAAAAATAAAATATTGATTCTTCGTGTCTTTGCGCCTACCGCAAGCGGAACGCCTAGCGGCGAATGCGCGAAACAAAAAACATCCCACTAATCAGCAACGCCAAATTCATCTCTGAAATACTTTATTTATCCAAGGTAGCTGAATGCCGACGCTTCTTTCGTTTGATGAAAGTACCCAAGCCCATAACTGCACCGATACTTGCAATAGTAGAAGGTTCTGGAACTGAGGTAACAACAAAATCCAAGCTGTAGTTCTGTATACCACCAACAGTTTCCTGAATCCAGAAAGTGTAAGTACCTGGGCCAAGATTACCTCTAGAGAAGCCGACGAAGGTATTTCCCTGAATTGGTGCGGCTACACCCAAATCATCTAAGACGTTTTCACCTACTTGTGTTCCAGGTGCTGTACCAATTAAAGCTGCACCAAGTAATGGCGGCGTGTTAGCGCTGACAGTTGTAGTTTCAATACTAGAACCTGCTTGCACAGCAAAGAATCCTTGATTGGAGCCTACGTTATCTAGCCCTACATAGTTAGCTAAGATAATTTGACTAAGTTGACCACCAACAGGAATATTAAAAGTGAAGAAGTCTCTATCAAGATTTGGATTACCAGTGGTTACACCATTAATTCGGTTAGAGTCCACTGACAGATTTAGTACTGTTGGGTTTAAGCTGTCATTAGACAAGTCACCGTTAACAGTTTCGTCATATATGAGGTTGGCTGCATACGCATTGGGAGCAAAAACTAAGATAGCTCCCAGTCCTAGCAATAAGCTCTTCATTTATCTGCCTCTGTGGTAGTAGAAGTTAGGTTATTGAGATGAAACTTTGCTGTTTTAGAGAGTGTTTTTCTTAAGCTATTACGCTTTTAAATTACACAATTAATTATGAAGTTTGTTAACATTTAACAGTGAATAGTTAGCAGTTAACAACCAACACGAAAAGATATGCAGTTTATTTGTATATCAGTTTAATAGCTTAAGCCCCAGAGTAATTTTAAAGCAAATTGGTAAAGGTAAATTTAAGGAATTCGTCAAAAATCAGACTATCAAATTTAGTTTTTTTGTATTTTAGTCAAGACTAACATCACAATATTAAAAAATAACGAAATTCCTAACTTATGTTTTAGACGTTTTTGGATTCGTTAGTCTCCTGGGTTTGGGGTTGCGCGGTGACAACGACAACTCGACCATTCTGAACCACTGTACAATTTTTACCAATACTCTTGCTGTGGTTGACAGGTTCATCCTGAGACTGCTGTTGATGAGAGATATTTTGTTCCTGTTGTTGGTTGAGAACCACGACACAACTGGTGCAGGAAACTATAGACATAAGTTTAAATTGAGTTCTATATCAATTATCGCTCCTGCAACGCATTTAGGAGCAAAATTTTACACCACATAAAGAGGGATTTCTGTCTATTGCTCTGTCAGGGCAAAAATCAAGCTACTGTTTAAAACAAGTAAAAACTTATAACCTAAGTATTATTTATTTTTAGTTTTAACTTTTGTCTTGCAAAACCTTTTATATTAACGATCGCATCCCCAGATAACTTTGATAATTCTGCATATAACAACATCTTATGAAAAAATTCCTGAAATACCTGAGTTTAGGGCTGCTATCCACAGTTTTATCAGCCTCTCCTGGCTTAGGAGCCGAGCGCATTAGCTTGTTTTATCCTCCTTTTGGAGAATTTTCTTTATCTACGGAAGCGCTAGAAACCTTTGCAAAAGAAGGAAAAATTACTGGGGAGTTAGATAGTTATGCCCAACGTGCCACACCTCAACAACTAGCACAACTAAGAGAACTACTGCAACAGCGTTTTAATGTTACACCTACTTTAGTATCTCAGTTTACTTATTCTCCCATAGGGGAACAGGTAGTCAAACGTTTAGGAGAATTATTGCTGACGGAATCTCGCCAAAATGGTTTTTATGCCTTGCGGGCTGCTTTTATTTTAGCTGCGGCGGATTCTAAAGAAGGCTTGACTGTTGTCAACATTATGCGTAAATTTCCTTCGCCGACAATTAGATTAAATTTCTCAGAAGGAGTAAGAATAGTTAATAATTTATCGGAATTATTTAAAGACAGAGATGCAGTCGTGGCATATTTGCAACAACAAGCGATCGCCGAAGTTAGCAATGCAAACATAGATTTTTCTCAAAAGCCAGATTTGCGCCAGCCAGGAAAATTTCAGTTTCAAAAACTGTACTTTGAGCTAAATGATGCTAAACGCGCTCGTCGTCTGCCTGTAGATGTTTATTTACCAGAAGCCACAGCCCAGTCTCCCTTTCCTTTAATTGTGATTTCTCATGGTTTAGCTTCAGACCGATATGCTTTAGCTTATCTGGCGCAACATTTGGTTTCCTATGGCTTTGCTGTGGCTGTATTAGAACACCCAGGTAGTAATGCCGAGCGCTTTCAGCAATACTTTGCAGGTTTGGCAGGGCCACCACAACCGAGAGAATTTATTGACCGACCTTTAGATGTCAAATTTGTACTCGATGAACTCCAACGTTTAGAAAAGTTGAATTCTACTCTCAAAGGTAAACTCAACTTTCAGCAAGTTGGAGCGATTGGACATTCTTTTGGTGGTTATACTGTTTTGACCTTAGCAGGAGCTAAACTGAACTTTGCTCAGTTGTATCGGGATTGTTATCCCAATAGATCCTTAAACTTATCTCTACTTTTGCAATGCCAAGCAGCCGAGTTATCACCAGCAGATTATGCACTACAAGATCCGCGCATTAAAGCTGTCATGGCTATTAATCCCATTAACAGTTCTGTCTTGGGTGAAAGTGGCATAAGTCAAATTAAAGTTCCTGCTATGTTAGTAACAGGTAGTCAAGATATTTTCGCTCCAGCAATACCAGAACAAATTCGTCCCTTTACTTGGCTGAATGAACCGAACAAATATTTAGTGTTAATTGAGAATGCTACCCATTTTTCTGCTTTAGAAGAATCCAATCCTGAGAATAATGTTTTACCCGTGCCTACTGGATTGCTAGGCCCCGATCCTGCTGCTGTTTATTCTTATCTGAAAGCCTTAAGCGTGGCTTTTATGGAAACCAATCTTCTGCACAACTCTGAATATAGTGTCTATTTGCAACCATCTTATGCTCAATATATTAGTCAAGAACCTTTCAAGGTTAGTTTGTTAAATTCTCTAACTACAGAGCAGTTTATGCAAGCCTTAAGAAATACCACAAACAAAAAATCAAAATAGTTTTAACAGTCGATTCTATCTATGTAGAGCATATTTAGGTTTAGCCTGTAATTCTTTAAAGGTATGTTGGCTGGCAAATTGCATTAGTCCATTCATACATTCTGTGAAGCTATCAAAAACATAGTCAACTAGCACTAATGCTTTGGCTTTTTGTTCTGCATTTAACTCAAGATTGAGCAGAAAATTTTCAGTTTCTTCGTATTCCATACCAAATTGAACGTGTCCGTTTTCCGCCTTCATGTGGTGTGGACTAAAATAAAAGTATTTTTTATTAGTTATGGCTCGTAATTCTTCACTTACCTGTGCCATTGCGCTCTGGGCAGGGCTTCCTGTTGCTTCAATTGCTTCAATAATAACTATTTTTAGTAATATGTCAGTTTCATAGCGACACATTGCTACTAAATTATTAGAAAGACGGCGGGTTTTCAGGGTTTTATCGCTCCACATAAATTTAAGAAAGTCACTGAATCGCATCACCTGATCAATTTCCAGTGATTCTAAATCTTTGAGATACCATTTCCAGTGGCTGCCATCTTCTAGTGTGTGCTGGTTAATCATTTTTTGTAGAGGATTATCACTTGTCTCGTCTTTAAGAATGTCATTATTTAAATCTTTAAAACTCATTGCAAAATGCGCTAGGCAAGGAACCCAAGTTAATCGCTGATAAGGATTTATACTGCTATCTCTTAAGAATTGAAAAAAAGGTAATTGGGAAAATTTATTTTCGTGTTGTTTAATATATTCTAAAATGTCTTTCATCTTCGTCTCCTAGTTTATGCAATGAGTAATTTCGCAATTTTTAAGACACAAAAATTTAGTTGAAACTTTAACAATTTCAACGATAGTTGCAACAGAGAAATTATCTGTATATTCACCAAATATGGCAACTGTGCAATATCTGTCGCGTTTTGATTTCAGCCTAGAATTACCTATGTAAATCCAGTTTGTTTTTGGAGAAAATTCCGTATATTTGAGCGGACTTTGAGCCTTGAAAGATGAATTTAGCTAAATTATTAAGTAATTCTTAATAACCTATAAATAATATAAGCAGTAGCTCTAATAAAATGCAACAGTACTTTAGTAAATTCACGTGTTTTTTACAAAGGCTTGAGGAATTTACTGAAGTAATTAACGCATCCTAAGTACAGCAATAACGTATTTATGTGACTCAACACTCAAATTTACCACTCCAGATTTGCATCTAAAATTCAGTGTGCTTGAGAGCTGCGATCGCTCCTACTATTGGGCAATAATCTGTAATGTTTCATCTATTGCTGAATAGGAACCAGTGTTAGTTTCAGGTTGAAAACTGGATTTAGGAGAAAAAATCTGAAAATTTTAAGAAAGTTGGGCGTTGGAAAATAAGGATTTTTGCCTCACGCAGAGGCGCGGAGGCGCAGAGAGTTAAAGAAATTAATCGGCTTCCTGTTTTCAATCAGAAGCAGCACCTTCTAACCAAACTTCGACATCATCGGATAGTAATTTTTCCGCAGCTTCTAGCATAGTTGCAGCGATATCTTTGAGGTCTTCACGATTATTTAAGTAGGTTTTCAATGCTTCCATTGGGTCAATGCTGCTACTCGCACTCAATTCTGGAACGCGGGGACGTGCTAACTGACTGAGTAATTCTGGTTGAATGGTGTAGGTGTGGGCTGATTTTAAGGCAGTATGTAAAGAAGCATTATCAATGACATCCAACTGTTCCGATCGCAGTTTGTAAATTAATCGCACTACTGCATCTTGAATATCATGTTTGGCGATCGCTTTTATTATCGCCGCTTGCGGATCTTCGGCTTTGGAGATATCAACTTCAATGGTACGGAAACTCCGAACTGGTAAGGGACAAAATTCCCAAGTTGTATTTCCCCGTTCCAGTTCAATCATCACATAGCCTTTATCTTCTTTTTCTTCGCTAAAATCTACTCGTTCAATACTTCCCGGATAAATCACTGGCGGGTTATTAGATTTATTTAAATTCTGGTGTTTGTGAACGTGTCCCAACGCTACATAATCAAAACAAGGTCGTGTCAGCAAAGACAACGGTAAAGTAAAACCCTTACCCACCGCCAGCAAGCGTTCGGCTCCCAAAGTTGCATTATCCGCCATCAAGTGCGCTAATAATACTGTAGGCACATCGGGGTCAAGGCGGCGAATTTCTCCTTCAATGACAACTTGTAACCTTTCTGTTAGCAACTGGTTGACTTCTGACAAAGACAAACCCTCAGTTTCTTGGCGCGTCATTAATGTGGAACGAGTTAACCAAGGGAGAGTAATTACTTGGACTTTACCATTACGGGTTTGGATGTGGTGAGTTTTCAACGTGTCACCAACCACAAAACCCGGTACACCTAAAGTCCGGTAAATATTTAAGCTTGCGCCTCCCAAACCTTGGGAATGTTGGTCATGATTTCCTACTAATAAAACTGTCGGGATATTAGCATCAACAAGGCGACGAAACTGGCCAGCAAAAGCTTCCTGTACATACGGCGGCGGTGTCGCGTCAGGAAAAGCATCGCCACCAAATATGACTAAATCTACAGGATCTGTGAGGGCGCGATCAATACACAGCGATAAGGTATGTACAAAATCCTCCAAACGTGTGTTTAACCCTGTCGCCGGATTAATTCTACCGTGGGAAAAACCGCTTCCCATGTGGATGTCAGAGAGGTGGAGGATTTTAATCATAAAAATCAATAGTTAATGGTCAAACAATTTTGGATTTTAGATTTTGAATTTTAGATTAAAGGTCTTTCCTAATCCACACATCCAAAATTTGAAGTCTAAAATTCTGCGGATATTTTAAGTTTCAGAAAAAATACCTGCGATCGCTGTCAACCGTAATTTTACATCTACAAAAATCATCTTTGGCAATTTTAGGTATTTTTCATCCTGATTTGTAAGCATATACAATAGCTTTTACTAAGATAATTTACATTGTTTTAAGTTTTAATTTCGTTTCATAGATATTTATACGGACATTGTTATTCTTAAACAAAGCATAATCATTTTCAGGAATTTTACAAAAATGAACACTTCCAAACCCAACCAACTAGGTTTATCTCTATTTATGGGCGCTTTGATTATGTTAACCAGCGCAAGTATTATTACGATTATGAATATGTTCTAGGTAGAATGCTGGAAATTTTAGCAAAGAAACTTTATATTTCCCTGTTCAATGCTGAGCAGGGTTTTTACATTTTGTAATCTACCAGTCTTCTCTATAGAAGAAAATCTTGATTTTTTGTTTAAACTACGTAAGAGCATAGTGTGATTTAAATGCTCAGGCTAAGTATAAACTCCTTTATAAGAAACAAAAATAGCTGCACATTTATCCGTAATCCTAGGTTTTGAGCTTGTAAAAGTTAGAAGAAGCTTGAGGATTAGTGACGGATGCTACAAAAATTCACTAGGAATAATCAATTAAGAAGTTTGCAACAATTCTTCGTTACTATTACATTGTTGACTCCACTGTTAATCACAATTCCGGTTTACGCAGAAAACCCAGAGCATAACAAACAGCTAATAGACACAAACAAATGTCCAAAATGTGATTTAAGTCGAGCAAATTTGAGTCGAAAAAATTTGATTCGTGCTGATTTATATCAGTCAAACTTGAGTAATGCAGATTTAAATGGTGCAGACTTGAGTGGTGCTGATTTGCGTAATACTGATTTGCGTAAGGCTGAGTTATTTCGAGCTAATTTATTTCGTGCTGACTTAGAAAGTGCAAACCTAAGTAATGCAGACTTAAGTGGAACAAACTTGAGTGGCGCAGATTTGCGTAATGCTAATTTAACTAGTGCTGATTTAAGTAATGTGGATTTGAGTGGTGCTAATTTGAGTGGTGCTACCCTCAGTTATGCTAACCTCCAAGGTGTGCGATTTGATAATGTCAACCTCCAAGGCGTGAATCTGAATGGTGTAGATTTAAGCAATGCAGATTTGAGAAATTTTAACTTCCGAGGAGTATCACTTAACGGTGTTAATCTTAGTCGAGTGAATTTGAATGGTTATAACTTGAGAGGTGTGGAACTCAAGAATGCCAATCTCAGTTATGCTAACTTACAAAATGCTGACCTGAGTAATGCACGACTGAACGGTACTGATTTGCAAAATGCTAACCTCTACAATGCTAATTTGCAAGGTGCAGACTTAATTGGCAGTAAATTGAATGGTGCAAACTTGCAGAATGCAGATTTAAGAGATGCTAATCTGGATGTGGACAGCTTACCTAACAATATTCGGGCTGATGCTGTTGATTACAGTCGTTGGGGAGATACTCTCAGCAGTAGAAGAAGATATCCAAGCGCGATCGCTTATTACAACAAAGCTATAGAATTAAATCCTAGAGATGCTCAGATTTATACTAGTCGCGGTTTTGCTAATAGTAGGTTGAAAAATTACCAAGCGGCGATCGCAGATTATAACAAAGCAATCGAAATTAACCCTAGTTATGCCAAAGCATACAGCAATCGCGGGCTAGTTCGCATCGAACAAAATGATTATCAAACCGCATTAACTGATTTTGACCAAGCAATTCGTCTCGACTCTAACAATGCAGAAGCTTATAATGGACGCGCTACAATTCGCCGTCTTCAAAAAGATTATGCAGCAGTAATTACTGAAGCTTCACAAGCAATTAGAATTAATTCTAAATTTGCAGATGCCTATCATAACAGAGGCTTAGCTCGCTTTGCCCTGCAAGATTATCAAGGCGCTATTCAAGATTATAATCAAGCGATTGATAATTCTAGTAGTTGGGCTTGGGCATATTTTAATCGCGGACTCGCTCGTACAGCTGTCGGTGAACATAAAGATGCGACTAAAGATTATGACCGAGCAATTGAAATTGATGATAACTATATCGAAGCTTATTATCAACGCAGTTTAGCTCGATTTAATCGTAAGCGATATGAGGATGCAATTAAAGATTGCGATCGCGTTATTCAAAGAGACCCTAATTATGCCGCAGCTTATGAAAATAAAGGTAATTCTTTACTAGCTTTGAAAAAGAAAGTAGAAGCGAAACAAGCCTTTGAACAAGCAATGAAAATTTACTCACAAAAACAAGATAATACCAACTTACAACGAGTACAGCAAATTATCGCCGGACTTTAGAGCGATCGCAACACTAATTTATACAACACCAAAAACTCTTAAACCATATCTAATCTAGGAGAGATGCCGAAATTCCTCCTAGATTAGATTCTAGAAATATAGTTACGTCTTATGACATACTTTCCTTGAGAAAATAAAATTTGCTTTACAGATAAATTGGCTGCCACAATAATGTTCTGGAAATGGTGCTTGAGACTGTTCGTAATACTCCTAGGGCTGTGGCTGTTGTTGGATGTGGTTTCCCGTCTAGGAGCAGAGATTTTTTGGTTTCAAGAAGTTGGCTATCTAGAAGTATTCTTGTTGAGGTTAGTAACTAAGTTTAGCTTAGTATTATTTGTAACAGCAACTAGTGCTATCTACCTCTGGGGAAACTTATTCTTAGCACAGCGGCTGAAGTATTCTTCATCTTTAAAAATTGCCCAAGTGAAGCGTGAAGAAGCTGGACTAAGTGCAGAGCTAAAAAACTTTCTCAGTCCTCAGTATGCAAAATACTCTGAAAGTCCAATAACTTACACAAATGTATTACCAATCAAATTGCGCTGGCTACTACCAATAGTTGTGATATTAAGCTTGTTGGTTGGGTTAATGCTGGCTCACTATGGTCAAATTGCCTTTGCTTATTGGCAATCTTCTGTAAACAAGACTAGTCTACCTGTCATTTCACTATTCCGACTAGAAACCATTTGGGCATTGGGTAGGCAAATAACTGCTCAAGTTTTGTATGTCGGCTTAGTTGCAGGAGTTGCGATCGCTATTTTAATTTATCCGCGCTGGTTATTAACGGTGATCGCTGGTGTATTTAGTGTCTTGTTTGGTTGGATACTGCACCATAACTGGACAAAAATTCTGCAATATTTTCATCCTACTGATTTTAATTATTCCGAGCCTTTATTTAATCGAGATATCAGCTTCTACGTCTTTTCCCTACCAGTTTGGGAATTGATGGAACTCTGGTTAATGGGTTTATTTTTATTTGGTTTCATCGCCGTTAGTCTCACTTATCTTCTCTCATCTGATAGTCTGAGTCAGGGAATTTTTCCAGGATTTTCATCCCCACAGCAGCGTCATTTGTACGGGATGGGTGGCTTGTTAATGCTAGTTGTCGCCCTGAGTTATTGGCTAAGTCGTTATGAACTAGTTTATTCCCGACAAGGAGTCAGTTACGGAGCCAGCTACACCAACGTTCAAGCCCAGTTACCAGCCTACACAGTATTGTGTGTTTTGGCAGTGGCGATCGCATTTTACTTATTGGGACGCACAGTTTTTTGGCGACCAAAGTCTTCATATCGCTACTGGGTAGCTTATGGGTTAAGCGTTTATTTGATAATAGCTGTCGCTGTTGGGGTGGTTTTGCCGACAGTGGTGCAATATTTAATTGTTCAGCCGAATGAATTGCAGCGAGAGGAACCCTATATTAAGCGGACTATTGCCTTAACTCGGCAAGCTTTTGATTTAGAAGCAATTGATGCTAAAACCTTCAACCCTCAAGCAACCTTAACCGAAGCAAATATCCGAGCCAATGACTTGACAATTCGTAATATTCGTCTTTGGGATCAGCGACCACTTTTAGAAACTAACCGTCAATTGCAACAAATTCGTCCTTACTATCGCTTTCCTGATGCTGATATTGATAGATATACCCTAGAAACTGAAGCAGTTTCACAGCAGCCAGCCACCTCTGAAACATCAACTGAATTAACAGAACGGCGACAAGTTCTGATTGCTGCACGGGAATTAGATTATACTGCTGTACCCCAACAGGCACAGACATGGGTAAACCGTCATTTAATTTATACACATGGATATGGATTTACCCTGAGTCCAGTGAATACAGTTGCACCTGGTGGACTACCAGAATATTTCGTCAAAGATATTGCTGGTACGGCGAATGGCGCTCTCACCACTTCTAGCCCAGCTATTCGAGATAGCGTTCCTATCGGTCTCCCGCGAATTTATTACGGTGAAATTACTAACACCTACGTAATGACTGGCACTAAAGTTAGAGAATTAGATTATCCCAGTGGTAGTGATAATGCTTACAACTCATACGATGGATTAGGTGGCGTTTCTATTGATTTTGGGTGGCGACGCTGGCTATTTGCCATGTATTTGAAAGATTGGCAAATGTTATTCACACGGGACTTTTTGCCAGAAACAAAAGTGTTATTTCGCCGGAATGTTCAGCAACGGATTCGTGCGATCGCACCTTTTCTAAAATTTGATAGTGACCCCTACTTAGTCGCCGCTGATCCTAGTATTGGTTCGGGTTTTCCTGGAAAAAATAATTACCTATTTTGGATAGTGGATGCCTATACAATTAGCGATCGCTATCCTTATTCTGACCCTAATAACGATGGCATTAACTATATTCGCAACTCTGTGAAAGTAGTTGTTGATGCTTACAATGGCACAGTTAATTTTTACATTGCTGACTCCACAGATCCCATAATTAAAACTTGGGCTGCCATCTTTCCCAAGATGTTTAAACCTCTCAGTGCCATGCCAGCTACCATCCGTAACCATATCCGCTATCCAGCAGACTTTTTTCAAATTCAAGCGGAGCGGTTGATGACCTATCACATGACAGACCCGCAAGTATTTTACAACCGCGAAGACCAGTGGCAAATTCCCAACGAAATTTATGGTGATCAAGCGCGTCCAGTAGAGGCATATTATTTAATTACTAGCTTGCCTACTGTTCCTTTTGAAGAATTTATCTTACTTTTACCTTACACTCCGAAACAGCGGACGAATTTAATTGCTTGGTTAGCGGCGCGATCGGATGGCGATAACTACGGTAAATTGCTGTTGTATATATTTCCCAAACAGCGCCTAGTCTACGGGCCAGAACAAATTGAGGCACGCATTAACCAAGATCCAGTCATTTCCCAGCAAATTTCTTTATGGAATCGCCAAGGTTCCAGAGCAATTCAGGGAAATTTGTTAGTCATTCCCATCGAACAATCATTATTGTACGTCGAGCCAATATATTTAGAAGCCACACAGAATAGTTTGCCCACATTGGTACGGGTAGTTGTAGCTTACGAAAATCGCATTGTCATGGCGCAAACCTTAGAACAAGCATTACAAGCCATCTTTCAACCAGAAGTTACTCCCGCACCTGCTATTGTCCGTCCCTTTGAAGAGGGAATTCCACCTAGTCAGTAGATGTATCTCCCTATTCCTCGACTCTAATGCTGGCCATAGCAGTGCAAAAAGTATTTAAAAAACATCAAGTCTACTCATGTTAGTGAGAACTGGACAGTTTAAATACCAAAAAATTTGGTAAATCTAGTGTAGCTGAAGTCAATCTAGTTTTCTGAGTGCCTAGGCTGGGAAGATTTCACCATGTGTAGCACGAGTAAGCTAGACGTTTGCGCATCTTTCTATGTAAAATACGGTAAACCAGTCGGCTTACAGGTATTTAATTTAGGAACAGCAAAAAAATCTGTTCTTCATCTTAAACAAAAATAATTACTTGACACCAAGAACTTTGTCTAGCACTTGGCGATAGTTTCGCTTGCTTTGCTGTGTTTTGCTGGCTAGGTTGATTGATTTGACTGTACGAGAAAACCGCATTGTTGGAAGGAGTATGGATTATTTATTACTACCAGTTTTAAGCTTTTTTGTTGGCATCATAGTTGGTTTAACAGGAATTGGTGGAGCCTCTCTCATCACCCCAATGTTGATATTTATTTTTCAGGTTCCCCCGTCAATTGCTGTAAGTTCTGATGTTGTAGCTGCCACTTTAATGAAGGTAGTTGGTAGCGTTAAGCATTGGCAACAACAAACCTTAGACACCGAAGTAGTCAAATGGCTGGCATTAGGTAGTGTTCCTGGTTCACTATTTGGTGTCGGTATTTTGCACTACATCAAGCACACTGGAGAGCATAACCTAGACAGTATTTTGCTGCGCTTACTAGGGGTAACGATTTTATTAATTACTGTACTAGCACTTGTACAACTGTTACTCTTAACCTTCTTTCCCAAGTTCAGTTTCCCCGAATTACCCAAGCTAGACTTAAATAACAATATAGGTCGCTTTTTAACCATGCTGCTGGGGGCAGTTTTAGGATGTTTAGTTGGGCTAACGAGTGTCTCTTCAGGTTCTATGTTTGCCTTGGTACTCATAGCCTTTTTTCGTCTGGATGCACGCAAGCTAGTGGGTACAGATATTACACAAGCAGCGATTTTATTGTTATTTACCTCTCTCGGACACCTCAGCTTAGGCACAGTTAATTGGAATTTAGTATTACCGATATGGTTAGGCTCAGTTCCTGGAGTATTATTAGGTGCAAAAATCTGTCAAATTGCTCCACAACGTCCACTGCGGTTTATTATCTACGCCATCTTAATGATGGTAAGTTGGAAGTTAGTTTATCAAGCTTAGTGAGAGAGGTTAGTGTTCTTTTATTGCCAGATATTTTAAGTATGTCAAATGAACTATTGACTATTTACCCCAGGTAGTAAGTTGAATGTACCTCTTTCGTACATGATGAATAAACCTAAGCCAATTAAGACAAACGGTACAATAACTCTACCGTAGCGACTTAAAATATAAGCAATAGTAGGGTGTTGACTTAACACGTAGGCAACAGCGCACCAAACACCTACCATTAAAAAGAATACACTTAAAATTACTCCCAAGCTGGCAAGATTTTGACCAGCAAATAAGGGAATATAAATACTGATATTATCTCCACCATTGGCAATTGTTATCGCTGCAACTTTATAAGTTTGGGGATGGAGAATACTCAAAATTAAAGATAAGAAAGAATTAACTGGTGAATGCTGTTTAAATTCAGTTGTTACTTCTTGAATTGCGATAGTTTCTTGTTCTCGGTTTAGCAATTGCATTAACCCGATCGCTATTGGTAATAATCCAAGTAATCCTATCCATTCTCGCTGTACAACCAAACCGCCAAAAAATCCTGGTAAGCTGGCAATGATGATAGCTACAAACCCAACATATTGACCAAGTATGATATGCCGCCGTCGAAAATTAACATCTACCTGTGAGAATAGTAGTAGCAAAATCATGATGTCATCAATATTAGTTGCGGTGAAGGCGATTATTCCTTCAATAAAAGATGTACCTAGGTTATTCATGCTGAATTTTTAGCCAAAAGTAAATGAATGAGTTAATTACTGCAATTAGTACGGGTGTGGTTGCATTTATTGCCACTAATATTGATGATATTGTGATTTTGCTAATGTTTTTTTCACAAATAAATACTAATTTTCGACCGCAACATATTTTTTTAGGGCAGTATTTAGGTTTTATTGTACTAGTAATCTTCAGCTTATCTGGTTTATTTGGCGGTTTTGTCTTAGCACCAAACTGGCTTGGATTATTAGGGTTAATTCCAATTGCTATGGGTATTAGCAGTTTGCTTAATTCAGAAGATGAACTTACAGAAGATTTTGTAGCGGAAAATCTTCCATCTTCAGAAGAATATACTGATGGTTTTTTTGTACCCCAAATTTACAGTGTAGCGGCGGTAACTATTGCTAACGGGGGCGATAATATTAGTGTTTATATACCATTATTTGCCAGTAGTAAATTAACTAGTTTTTTGATAATTATTGCAGTATTTTTTTTATTGTTGGGTGTTTTCTGCTACGTAGCATATAAATTAACTCATCAAAAGGCGATCGCAGAGATTTTAACTCGCTACATTAATCATCTTGTACCTTTCATTCTTATAGGTTTAGGTAGTTTTATTGTCTTAAAAAGTGGTGCTTTAAGTTTAATCAAACTAGCTGCAAGTTGTTGTTGTTTAGTGGTTTTGATGAAAAATAATGAAGCAAAATAATTTATATATTGCAAAAAATATTCTAACTTTATGGTAATCAATCTAAAGAACTGCGAACAAAAATTATCTTTTCTATGAGGTAATCTCTCATTTGTTGTAACTCTTTTATCTGCTCATCAATTACAAAAATCTTTTCTTTTAAAATTGTTTCTTTTTGTTCAATAGAAAGAGTGTTTGTTTCCCAATCTTGAATAAATTGTTGAATTTCTGTCAAGGTAAATCCTAAGCGTTTACCCCGCTGAATTAAGGTTATTCGCTCAACAACTTGCTCGGTATAGTCTCGATAGCCATTAGCTTGACGTTGCACATAGTTTGAGTCAATTAAACCTTTCTTTTCATAAAATCTAATGGTGTCAATCGTTAATCCTGTCTTTTGGGCTAATTCACCAATTTTCATCACACGCTTGACCCTAAAGCATAGTCCATAGTTTACCTTGAAATCATACGGTGATGAAATGGTGTAATCCAGGAGTACAAAGTGAAAGCGATTTTAGTAACTGGTGCATCTTCCGGCATTGGATACGGAATTGTCAGAGAGTTTGTCAAGCATGGTTATCATGTTTTTGGTAGCGTTCGCAAACAGGAAGATAGCGATCGCCTCAAAACAGAAATTGGTAGTAACTTTACGCCATTGTTATTTGATGTTACAGACTCAAAAGCATTACAAGATGCGGCTCACAAGTTATCTGCGCTAGTCAGCCACGAAGGATTAGTTGGACTAATTAATAATGCCGGAATTGCCACCAGTGGCCCGTTAATTCACCAATCGTTGGATGAGATTCGTTGGCAGTTTGAAGTGAATGTAATTGCACAAATCGGTGTTATTCAAGCTTTTTTGCCGTTATTGAAAGCTAGAAATTCTCTCAACTCAAATTCTGGCAGAATCATTAATATTAGCTCGGTAGCTGGAAAGATTGCTTCACCCTTCATCGGTGCTTATGCTGGTAGCAAACACGCTTTTGAGGGAATTTCTCACAGCTTACGTCGAGAATTACAGCTTTATGGCATTGATGTGATTATCATTCGTCCGGGAGCCGTGAATACGCCAATTTGGGACAAAGAATCTGCACAAGACATGAGTCGATACTCTCAAACAGAATATGCAAAATCTTTACGAGCCTTTCAAAAATATATGCTGGGGATTGGCAAACAGGGATACTCTCCTGATATTGTTGGACAATTCATCAGGAAAGTTTTTGAGACTCAAAAGCCAAAAACAGAATATGCAATTGTTCCCCAGCCTCTGAAAAATTGGATTATTCCGCGATTTTTGCCACCTCGCTGGCTGGACAAGATAATTAGCAACAGCTTTAACTTGTAAGTACATATCAATTTTTTTTGATGAATTTTTGTATTGTGTGCTTGACAATCACTTACATATCAAGTTTTTTTGAAATGAGGGAGGAATAAATTTCGCCGAACAGGCAATGGAGAGTTTGATGAAAATGACAATTAAAAAAATAGCTCTCGCATTGGGAATGCTAACTATAGCAAGCAGTTGTGCTAGTGGCTCAACTTCTACTCAAAGTCAGCAGTCTCAAAAAGCCATAGAAGTTAGTAGTACGGGAAAACCTGGAAGAACGATTAAAATCGATGGTTCAAGTACGGTATACCCAATTACGCAAGTGATCGCAAAAGCATTTCAAGCAGACTCTAATCATCAGTCCCAAGTTGAAGTGAAATTTTCTGGGACTACAGGTGGGTTTGAAAAATTTTGTACAGGACAAACAGACATTAACAATGCTTCCCGACCGATTGTAATTGCAGAAATGGAAACATGCAAAAAAAATGGGGTAGGGTACATAGAACTGCCGATCGCTTTTGATGCCTTAACGGTAGTTGTTAATCCTCAAAATACTTGGGCAAAAAACATTACAGTAGCAGAACTCAAAAAAATTTGGGAACCTGCTGCCCAAGGGAAGATTACCCGATGGAACCAAGTACGTGCAACTTGGCCAGATCGTCCTCTTACCTTATACGGTGCTGGGAAAAAGTCTGGTACTTTTGACTACTTTACAGAAGCAGTTGTAGGAAAAGTCAGAGCTTCTCGTAATGACTATACAGCCAGTGAAGATGATGAAGTATTAGTAGATGGAGTCAGCAAAGACCCTAATGCTTTAGGTTACTTTGGCTATGCTTACTACGAAAAACATCAAGGTAAGTTGAAAGCACTCTCTCTTGATAACGGACGTGGCGCAGTATCGCCATCACCCCAAGCCGTAGAGAAAGCACAATATCAACCGCTGTCTCGACCTTTGTTTATCTATGTTAATCCTCAGTCTTTACCTGATAGAGGAACACTGTACACGTTTGTAGATTTTTATCTCAAGAACGCACCAAAAACAGTTTCTACTGTCGGGTATATACCTTTACCAAATGAGGGCTATCAACTTGATTATGTTCACTTGTACAAAGGAAAAGTGGGAACAGTATTTGATGGAAAAGCGGAAATGAACTTAACCATTGGAGAACTTTTACGCAAAGAAGCAAAATTCTAGTTTTCTTGAAAGCCAATAATGCTCAAATAGTGCTGCGTTTTGTGGAATAAGTGATGACAACAAAAACCATTTCCAAACAACTTTCTTTTCTTGATCGCTACCTAACATTATGGATTTTTTTGGCAATGGGGATTGGGGTTAGCTTAGGCTACTTTATTCCCGGAGTCGAAGCTTTTATTCATCAATTTCAAGTTGGAACAACTAATATTCCCATCGCCATTGGTTTAATTCTCATGATGTACCCACCTCTAGCAAAGGTGCGGTACGAAGAGTTAGGAGATGTATTTCGTAACGGCAAAATTCTTAGTGTGTCACTAATTCAGAATTGGATTATCGGGCCAATTTTGATGTTTGCTTTAGCGATTACCTTCTTACGCGGTTATCCAGAATACATGACAGGATTGATTCTGATTGGATTAGCCCGTTGTATTGCAATGGTAGTTGTTTGGAGTGACTTGGCACGGGGTAATACAGAGTATACGGCTGGATTAGTTGCTTTTAATAGTATCTTTCAAGTAATTTTTTACAGTCCTTATGCCTGGTTTTTTCTAAGTGTGCTGCCACCACTGTTTGGCATAAAAGGGAGTGTCGTTAATGTAAGTATTGCTGAAATAGCTCAGAGTGTATTCATCTATTTGGGTATTCCTTTTCTGGCTGGATTTTTCACTCGTTACTTTTTGGTGAAAGCGAAAAGCAAACGTTGGTATCACGAGGAGTTTGTACCAAAAATTAGCCCTATTACACTGATTGCTTTATTATTTACAATCGTGGTCATGTTCAGCTTGAAAGGGAACTTAATTGTTCAGATTCCCTTGGATGTAGTCAAGATTGCCATCCCGCTAATCATCTACTTTATCTTGATGTTTTTAGTAAGTTTTTACATGGCATGGCGAATTAAAACTGACTATTCCAGAGCCGCCAGTGTCGCATTTACTGCCGCAGGAAATAATTTTGAGTTGGCGATCGCAGTAGCAATTGCTGTGTTTGGCATTAATTCTGGCGCTGCTTTTGCAGCTGTGGTTGGCCCCTTAGTTGAAGTGCCTGTACTGATTAGTCTGGTTAATGTTGCATTCTGGCTCCAAAGACGTTATTTTGCTACACCTGAATCGAGAAGTTTGTAATTTAATTGCATATTTTGAGGAGTGAATTATGAAACGTGTAATGTTTGTCTGCAAGAAGAATTCTGCCCGTTCTCAAATGGCGGAAGGTTTTGCTAAAAATCTTGGCCAGGGAAAAATTGAAGTTATTAGTTCTGGGTTAGAAGCAAGTGTTGTCAGACCAGAGGCGATCGCTACTATGAAAGAAATTGGCATTGATATTACTGATCAAACTTCCAAACCGCTTAATAATTTCCAAGCCGAAGACTTTGATGTGGTAATTTCTCTGTGTGGTTGTGGAGTGAATTTACCTCCTGAGTGGGTTGTGCGGGAAATATTTGAAGACTGGCAGTTAGATGACCCAGCTGAACAACCTGAAATTTTCCCCAGAGTGCGCGATGAGATTAAAGAACGGGTGACTATGCTCATTAAATCGCTGACGGAATAACCTACATCTGTTGGGTAATAATTGCAATCTTAAAACAAGTTTTCTGGCTGAAGGCTCAAAATTTATTACCCATTGATTTTTTCTAGCTATTCATCTGTATCCTGACATCTGTATGACAACATTTGACCATCCCCCCAGAATTTTGTTTTTGTATGGTTCGTTGCGTGAGCGTTCTTATAGCCGCCTCTTAGCAGAGGAAGCCGCACGCATCATCCAAGAATTCGGGGCAGAGGTAAAGTTTTTTGATCCACGAGAACTACCGATATATGGCAGTGTACCTGACAACCATCCAAAAGTGCAGGAACTGCGTGAATTAAGCTTATGGTCAGAAGGGCAAGTTTGGTCTAGCCCGGAACTGCACGGTCAAATTTCTGGGATTATGAAAAACCAAATTGATTGGATTCCTCTAAATATTGGAGCCGTTCGCCCGACGCAAGGAAAAACTTTGGCTGTTATGCAAGTAAGTGGTGGCTCTCAGTCTTTTAATGCAGTCAACACTTTAAGAATTCTAGGGCGCTGGATGCGGATGTTTACTATCCCTAATCAATCCTCAGTTGCTAAAGCATATCAAGAGTTTAACGAAGATGGCACAATGAAGGATTCAGCTTATCGCGATCGCGTTGTCGATGTCATGGAAGAACTTTATAAGTTCACCTTGTTGTTGAGAGACAAGGTGGACTATCTCACAGATCGCTACAGTGAGCGTAAGGAAAAAGCAGCTAAACAAGTAATTGAAATTGCAAATAAAGCCCTGGAAATGAATCAAAAACAGGGTTAAGCTTTATTCACCCATTCACTTTCATCAGGTTGTTTAAATAACGGAGTGCTGAGGTAGCGTTCACCAAAGCTAGGTTGTACCATCACAATCAAGCGACCTGCATTTTCTGCTCGTTTAGCAACTTCAATTGCAGCGTACAAAGCAGCGCCAGCAGAAATTCCTGAGAGTAATCCTTCTTCTTTGGCTAAACGGCGGCTGTAAGCCATTGCTTGTTCATCGCTGACTTGAATTACTTCATCTACAAGTTCTAGGCGGAAAATCGCTGGGATAAATCCTGGGCCAATACCTTGAATTTTGTGTGGCCCTGGTTTTCCGCCTATTAGTACCGGACTGTTGCTTGGTTCAACTGCGATCGCTTGAAATGTCGGCTTACGTTGCTTAATCACTTCTGCAACTCCAGTAATTGTACCGCCAGTACCAACTCCAGCCACTAAAATATCTACTTTTCCATCTGTATCTGCCCAAATTTCTTCGGCTGTGGTTTCGGCATGAATTTTGGGGTTAGCTGGGTTGCGGAATTGCTGCAACATATAAGCATCAGGAGTTTTGGCGACAATTTCCTCGGCAAGAGCGATCGCACCTCGCATTCCTTCCACACCGGGAGTTAATTCTAGTTGTGCGCCATAAGCTCTCAGCATTGCCCGTCGTTCTTGGCTCATCGTGTCCGGCATCGTTAGAATAAGATGGTATCCCTTAGCCGCCGCCACCATTGCCAAGGCAATTCCTGTGTTACCAGAGGTAGGCTCAACCAAAATAGTTTTGCCAGGGTGAATTAAACCTACCTCCTCCGCTGCTGTCACCATACTGATACCAATTCGGTCTTTTACAGAAGAAGCCGGATTCATACTTTCTAGCTTCACGACAATCTCTGCAACCGCGCCTGAAGCTTGGGGAATCTTATTTAATCGCACTAAAGGAGTTTGTCCAATTAACTCCGTAACATCTTTCGCTATTCGCATAAGGAAATCCTTTTGTGTTAAAAATTCAACAATCGATGACAGTGGTTACAAAACTCTTGACCTTAGACTTTTGACCATTGACTCTGGACTATATGTAATACATCGGACTCTGCTGTAAACGAGCTTCTCTTTCTTGGCACAAGTCTTGCAGCGTATAGCGGTTTAAAACCTCCATAGAGGCCACGTTGGCTTGTTCCCAGATTTCATGAACCAAACGTCTTTCTAATGTGGGAACTTCGGAGTTTTCTTTCTCTTTGCGTTCACCTTCGACTAAAGTGACAATCTCCAACACCGTAATCTGCCAAGGCTCACGCACTAAAATAAAACCACCTTTCGAGCCGCGCTGGCTTTGGACTACACCTGCACGCCGCAAATTAGTCAAGATTTGCTCTAGATAGCGCTCAGGTATAGGTTGCTTAGAGGTGATTTCGCTCATAGTCAGAGGTACTTTTTTTTCGTGGTGGCTGGCCAGTTCTAAAAGTGCTAGGAGCGCGTATTCAACTTTGGAAGACAGATCCAGGAGAGCGTAATTTTGGCTATTCAAGATTTGTACTCAATCAAAATACTACGGTTAATCGATTGTTTTTTCGCATTTTATGCGAAATTAATTTTGTCTTGGTATTGGATGTGATAGCATCCGACTATCAAAGACAAATAAACGTAAGCCTATCGTTTTACCGTAGATTATCCTATAAAATGCCCCATATGAGTTCATCTTTCACAGGAATTATTTTGGTTTTCTGATTTTGACCTCATGTACCAAAAATACGTTTAAACCTGTATAAGCAAGCTGGTTGCATTTACTCTCTCAGCACTTTCAACTCAGCACTCTTCATTCACCGAATCAGATTTATTCACCCATTCACAAAAACCTCAATAGAGTTATGCTACTAACTGATTTGCGAACAATTTATGAGCGTGATCCAGCCGCCCGCAACTGGCTGGAAATTTTGTTCTGCTATCCGGGACTGCAAGCCCTAGTGATGCATCGTTTATCACATTGGTTGTATGAAAGAGGCATTCCTTTTCTACCCAGGTTTATATCTCACATCAGTCGTTTTTTTACAGGAATTGAGATTCATCCGGGCGCAGTTATTGGTAAAGGAGTTTTTATTGACCACGGGATGGGTGTGGTAATTGGTGAGACAGCAATTGTTGGTGATTATACGCTAATTTACCAAGGTGTGACTCTTGGTGGTACTGGCAAAGAAAGCGGTAAACGCCATCCCACCTTGGGTAGTCATGTGGTTGTAGGGGCTGGTGCGAAAGTTTTAGGCAATATTAATATAGGCGATCGCGTCCGTATTGGAGCAGGTTCTGTAGTGTTACGTGATGTGCCGAGTAATAGTACTGTTGTGGGGATTCCTGGACGTGTGACTCGTCAAAATAACGTCAATGTTGATGAACTCGCTCATAACAAATTTCGAGATGTCGAAGCAGAAGTAATTCGAGCGCTATTTGAACGCGTCAAGACATTAGAAAAACAGCTAGAACAATTACAAACTCAGTCAGAATTAGTATTACCAACTGAGGTAAATAGGGAAATTGAAATCATCTACAACAGTAAGATAAATAGCGATTCTGTAATTGAAGACTTTCTCGATGGTGCAGGGATTTAACTACTAGGATGTGTCTAACGCAAGAGGCACTTAACAGAAGAACTTGAAGCTATTCCCCGTTCCCCATTCCCTGTTCCCAACTTATGCAAGAAGTCTAAGGTTTTTCGCGTTAGTTCGATTAATCTTCTTTTGGCAGAGTATCTTCAACTGAAGAATCTTGATGACTTGCAGAATTTTCTTCCGTCCAATCATCACTAGTACTAGGCGACTTACCAATAATCACCACCTCAGTTTCTTGTTTATGGTGATTTCCCCATTGATCTAACACATCTTTGACTAAGACTTCTTGCACCCAAATTTTAGCGACGACTGTTAAAGGTAGAGCTAAAAATAATCCTAAAAAGCCAAAGAAAGTCACAAAAAATAGTTGAGAAATTAATGTCACAGCTGGTAACAAAGAAACTTGTTGTGCCATGACATAAGGTGTAATGAAATTACTTTCAGCTTGTTGAATAAAAAAGTAAAGAATCAAAACAGCAATAGATTTCCAGGGAGTATCCAACAAAGCGATCGCCATAGCTGGTATTACACTCATTGTTGGGCCAAGATTGGGTATCAAGTTCAAAAATCCTGCTAAAACTCCTAAAGCTAAGGCTGCTTTTACACCCAAGAATGATAAGCCAACAACACTCATCAGCCCTACTACACACATTGCAATTACAGCACCTGTGACCCATCCTTCTAATGAGACTTCGCATTTATCTAAAATGCCATCTACCCGTCGGCGATAAAACGAGGGAAACACGCGAATAAATACTTTGCGGTAAGCTAAGGGATCAGCCAACAGCATTCCTGTCCACACCAGCACCAACAAAACTTTGAGGACAACTTCTAAAGAACCAGAGACAAATGCAAAAGAACTTCCTAAGGCACGATTTACAAAAGGCTGTGCTTGCTGAATCAGACTATTGAGATCGGGTATGTAGGGAACTAACTGGCTGGGAACTCTGGTTTTCATTTCATCCAGCCAACTATTAAAGCGCTCCAAACCTTGAGGAACACGGTAAGTTAGTTCATGAAACTGCTGGGCAAAGGGTGGCACAATCAACAAGAAAAAACCCACCACCAAAGCAAAAAAGATACCTACCGAAAGGAGTACAGCAAATCCCCGCTTTATACCTGAGCGTTGAAAACGCTTTGCTAATCGATTTAACGTGGTTGCTAACACTACTGCGGCAAACATCAGTAACAAAACTTCTTTGATTTGCCACAATATGTATAAAGAAAGAACTATGGCGATTAAGCCAATCCATTGACCAAGGTTCACAGGCTGACTCCCGGCTGTTGGTGTGATGCTGTTTTTTTGCTGATGCAGTTAGGTTAGCTGATTTTAGCGATAACGCCCAGATGATTTAAGTTAAGTTTGTTTTTGGGTTTGGAATCGCCAGAGTAATGCGATCGCCATAATCATAGTAGGCAATAACACTAAAATTAAAGCGTTGGTCGCTGTAGCGGGAACCGGCACACTAGGCAAGACATATTTAATTAATCCAGAGAGTAAAGCCGATAGTACAAGCAATTTGACAATAAAAGTTAGTTGATTTTCCATAGCAGTACGGCAATTTACCTTTTTCTGTAGGGTATACCCGAATTTAGGCTCAACGGCATAGTCTCTACAATATTCATATAAATACACATTAAGTATGAAGTGTGAAGTATGAAGTCTGAAATGAAGACAATTGTATGGTCATGAGCAGTTGTGAAATTTTTAAGTTGAAAAGTCATTAGTCAGCGGTCTTTCGTCATTTGTCAAAACAAAGAACAAATGACAAATTAAAATCGAGGATACATCAAAATGCCTGTAGAAAAAAATAACAAAACTCCCATCAAACCACCGAGAGTCCGGCAGTTTGGGGGGAGCTTACTAATTCTGTTTACTCTGTTATTACTGCTTAATTTTATTGTTCCTAGTTTTTTTGGCCCCCGATTGCCACAAGTTCCTTATAGTGACTTTATTGCTTTGGTACAACAAGGCAAAGTAGACCGTGCGGTAGTAGGTAGCGATCGCATTGAGTATACTACTAAAGTTCAAGCTCCCGATGGCAAAATTACCGAACAAGTATTTGCAACTACGCCAGTCGCCCTCGATTTAGATTTACCCAAGATTCTGCGCGAGAATAAAGTTGAGTTTGCTGCACCACTCCCAGACCAAAATGGCTGGATTTGGACGCTTTTGAGTTGGGTTGCGCCACCATTAATTTTCTTTGGGATTTGGGGCTTTTTAATTAATCGCCAAGGTGGGGGCCCGGCTGCACTGACAGTTGGTAAAAGTAAAGCCCGGATTTATTCTGAAGGCAGCACTGGGGTAAAATTCCCTGATGTGGCTGGGGTAGATGAAGCCAAAGCCGAACTCGAAGAAATTGTTGATTTCCTCCAAAATGCGACGAAATACACCAACTTAGGCGCGAAAATTCCCAAAGGTGTGTTGTTAGTAGGGCCTCCGGGTACAGGTAAAACATTACTAGCAAAAGCGATCGCTGGGGAAGCAGGTGTTCCTTTCTTCAGTATTTCTGGTTCAGAATTTATTGAGTTATTCGTCGGTGTTGGTGCGGCGCGTGTTCGTGACTTATTTGAACAAGCTAAACAACAAGCACCTTGTATTGTCTTCATTGATGAGTTAGACGCGTTGGGTAAATCTCGCGGTGGTGCTGGTGGATTTGTCGGCGGTAACGATGAACGGGAACAAACTCTCAACCAATTACTTACCGAAATGGATGGCTTTGATGCCAACACTGGAGTAATTATCATCGCTGCTACCAACCGTCCCGAAGTACTTGACCCTGCTTTGCGCCGTCCTGGTCGCTTTGACCGTCAAGTTGTAGTTGATCGCCCTGATAAAATTGGTCGAGAAGCAATTCTCAAAGTTCATGCCAGAAACGTCAAATTGGCTGATGATGTTAACCTGGCAACTATTGGCATCAGAACTCCTGGTTTTGCAGGCGCAGATTTAGCCAACCTTGTCAACGAAGCCGCATTGTTAGCTGCAAGACAAAATCGTCCAGCCGTAACAATGGCAGATTTCAACGAAGCGATTGAACGGGTAGTGGCTGGTTTAGAAAAACGCTCGCGTGTACTCAACGAAACCGAGAAGAAGACCGTAGCTTATCACGAAGTTGGTCACGCCATTATCGGTGCGTTGATGCCTGGTGCGGGTAAAGTTGAAAAAATCTCTGTTGTACCGCGCGGTGTTGGTGCATTGGGTTACACCATTCAAATGCCCGAAGAAGACCGCTTCTTGATGATTGAAGACGAAATTCGCGGTCGTATTGCTACCTTGTTGGGTGGACGTTCTGCGGAAGAAATCATCTTTGGCAAAGTCTCCACCGGCGCAAGTGACGATATCCAAAAAGCCACAGACTTAGCCGAACGTTACGTTACCTTATATGGTATGAGCGATAAACTGGGGCCAGTTGCCTTTGAGAAAATTCAACAGCAGTTTATTGAAGGTTATGGTAATCCTCGCCGTTCAATTAGTCCGCAAGTAGCGCAAGAAATTGACCACGAGGTCAAGCAAATAGTAGATAATGCTCACCATATTGCTTTGAGCATTCTGCATCAAAACCGCGACTTGTTAGAAGAAACCGCCCAAGAACTGTTGCAAAGAGAAATTCTGGAAGGTACTGATTTGCGCGATCGCCTCAAACAAGCTAAAGCACCAGAAGAACTAACAGAATGGTTACGCTCAGGTAATGTATCAGCAGATATACCCCTGATGCAATCTGTGTTGAATTAAACTTGTATGGTGTGTTGTCACAAAACACAACGCACCATATTTTTTATATAGCAGTCTAATTTGCTTTTTGAAAAAATTTCTGTAAGGGCGAACGGCCGTTCGCCCTTACATTTATGGAACTTTTAAGCCACACCGTAATCTGTATACTGCCTTTTATACGGAGGCTGCAATCCTAAAACAATGTCATCTTTGGGAACACCCATCTTAACTAACTCTTCAGCCGGATTTTGATCTGTTAAGTTCTGCTGAAGCCAGATTTTTCCGTTTTTAATGTCAAAGTGGATGATGCAGCGATAAATACGGTCAAATTGTTGCCAACCTATATTCATCCACTGATAATGATCTCGTTCTGTATCAAAAATAAGTTGAGTCTCAACCTGCTCATCGGAAATATCGTCACTTGCATAATGAGTAAGCAAGGTCTGAATGTACTCGCGGTATTTAGCTATTTTATCCATTGCACAATCACCTCATTCACTGGGTCGTAGACAACTAACAAAATTTGATATTTTCGTATTGCTGTCTATACCTAAATCTTTGATATTCTGTTAGCTTAGTCATCTTGGTATACGAAGCTAATGGCGTTACTTATGTTATGTCTGCTGTGCTAAGATACTGAGCATACTACATCAGATATGAGTTCATCGAAGAACATTCATATTTTTATTATTTGGAGAATAGACTAAGTGAGAAGAATTTATTTTTTATTTATTGGAATAAAGTGTTATATTTACTAACAATTCATTAGCATTTTTGGAAGTCATAATCTTTCTGGAATTAAGTGAAATACTTGATAAATATCTACAGTATTAAACAACTTGTTTAATATATTAATGTTTTGCCTAAATATCATTGAAATGAACAAAATTACAAAAACAAAAACCAAAAACTTAAGATTTAATGAATACTTACTAAGAACAAGATTAAAAAGAGTGTCTCAAGAAATTTTAGAGAGATTTTTAGGAGATTTCAAAGATGTAACTACTATTCCAAAGTCGAAAGAAAAATTGGCAGAAGAGATAGTAAATTATTACAAAATAATGCGAGACAATGTAGATTTTGCAGAGAAATTTGGTAATTTTGTAAGAGATTATGTTCTTAGTGCTGGTGAATCTGAATATCTTATTGATATCCTTGATAAAGAAACATTCGTTAAATGGGTAAATGGATGGCAAGATAATACATTCATTGGCAGAAGATTTAATTTTTACAAAAATATATATCTCGAACTTGGAGAAAAATTTTTAAGTCTTAATACCTCTGAAGATGGTACAGAAAATACAGAAGTAGTAAATCATGATGTTTCAAATGTACAGGCTAGTAAATTTCTATCGTTCCCTAGTGAAGCTTTTCTCCTGGTAGCCTACAGTCAGGAAAAAAAATCTATTTTTAGCAAAGATCAATTACTAGATGTTCACGAGACATTTGAGTTTGAGATTATTCTTAGAAAGAATAGTCCACTAGCAGGAGTCAGGGGAAACTACAGAGTTGTTCGGGATTTTTTTGCTTCGGCAATAGAAGATATAAATAACTCTCTATCTATGATAGAAACAGTTTTTATTGGTGACTTTGATAGTAAGAAATCTAGACCTATTGCTAAACCACGCAAAACCATCAATATTGAGGAACTAAGGAAAGCCCTCAATGGAGAATATTTAGATATGGATGCCCCAATACCCGGAGATCAAGCTACACGAATAAAGTTTTCATTTAAAGGTATGCGAGATACCAACGAGGAAACTCATCCCATATTTGGCCCTGCGGTAGTAGAAGCTTGGAAAGAACAAGAAAAAAGTCGTATTGGGTTCCGTTATAATGGAAGAATACATACGTTTTCTGTGACTAGCAATGGTGGTCTATATTTCAGGCAATTTGCCCCAGAAGAAGTTGTTACGTATGTTTTGCTGAAAATCAGCAACCTTTAGGAGTCCTATTATGGATATCCATGTTATATCCTGTATAAGAAAATACATAAGAGATAAATACATTGGTGGAGTTATTAAAGTCTCTGATGTATCTAATTATTGTAAGTATTCAGAAGGTATAGTTATAAAAGGGCTAGTAGAACTAGAAAAATTAGGGGAAGTAAGAATTGAGAAAAGATATTCTTGCCCAGACTTCCATTATATTCGAGATAGTGAATTACCCTTTTGTTCTGAGTGTAACTATCAATATCCTGAAGAGGATATAAATGTTTACTTTTATTTTAAACCTTTATTAGTAACGCAAAAGGGATGAAGACTTCTCGCAAGGCTGTTGATCCTATATACAAGCAAAAATTTCTTGAGGATTTAAACAGATTTATACAAAAAGTCAAAAATTGTGAAGGCGATTCGACAAGCTGTGAAACGATTTTTAGTAACTTAGATACTTATTCTCAGGAAAAAACATATCTTAAGGAAATTGCTTCTGAAGACTTTATCACAGCAAAAGATAGAGGTGATGCTCTAGAAAACTTAATTCGTAATATATTCAATAGAATTGATTTACTTGATGGTATTAGTATTACTCGCAAGCAAACAGCTTTAGGACAAATCGATCTACAGCTTATTACAGTTAAGGATTATATATACGATATATGGGGCATGGTTTGTGATAAACCTGATGTAGAACACATAATTGGTGAATGTAAAAATTATACAGATCCAGTAGGTAGACCAGAAATTGAACGAGCATGTTGGCGTGCAAGTAAAGGTTGTTGTTTAAGTTTTTTTATAGCAACTGAATATACTCAAGATGCAATTGATGAAATAGCTTACTTTAACAACAACAGGAAAAATATTTTGTATAAGCATAATGGAGTGTATATTGTTCCTCTGTCACTTTCAATGATTGAAGCTGTTGTAGAAAACAATATAAATTTTTGCTATTTCATAAAATGGGCAATTAAAAATTCTAAAATTATGAGTATAGCCAACTATCTAAAACTTCAATAGAGGTAAATTTTTGGCTACAAAGGTAATTTTTTACAAAAAATAATGAATTAAAAACTATAAAACCCACAACTATCCTACCCCTACACCCTTTCACCCATACACCCACTCCCCACTCCCAACTCCCCACTCCCCATGTTTCTTAATCCAACGAACTCACGTATATTTAAGGTGTAGCTGACTATCTAGAGGTTGAACGTGGATACCATTGCTATACCTGCTCTCAATCGCCCAGTGGATGCCACGGTAGAGATTCCTGGTTCTAAAAGTATTACCAATCGGGCATTACTTGTTGCAGCTTTGGCGCAAGGCGACTCAATTTTAGAAAATGCCTTGTTTAGCGAAGACAGCGAGTATTTTGCCAAATGTGTAGAGAATTTGGGCATTCCCATCACCCTGAATCCTGATTTAGCACAGATGCAGGTGTCAGGAAAAGGCGGTGAAATTCCCGCAACCCAGGCGGATTTATTTGTAGGTTTAGCAGGTACAGCCGCAAGATTTATTACAGCCTTGGTGGTACTGGGTAATGGTGAATATCGCTTAGATGGTGTACCCAGAATGCGGGAACGACCAATGAGCGATATGTTAACAGTATTCCAAGCAGGCGGAACAACCGTTAACTTTGAGGGCAACCCTGGTTATATGCCCTACACTATCTACAGTCAGCAATTTTCTGGTGGACATATTCGCATCAAAGCCAATCAAACTAGTCAGCAACTTTCAGCATTGCTAATGATTGCGCCTTACGCTCAACAAGACACAATTATTGAAGTTGAAGGTACATTAGTTTCCCAATCTTACGTAAAAATGACTTGTCGCCTCATGGCAGATTTTGGCGTAGAAGTGAATCAAATTGGCGACAATCAATTTCATATCAAAGCAGGACAACGTTATCAACCTCGACATTACACAATAGAACCGGATGCTTCCAATGCTTCTTACTTTTTCGCCGCAGCTGCTGTCACTGGTGGACGGGTGCGGGTTAAGTATTTAACTAAGCAATCTTATCAGGGCGATATTCTATGGCTGAATGTTCTAGAACAGATGGGTTGTCAAGTACGTGAGGCTGATGACTATATTGAAGTTACCGGGCCAGAACAATTACAGGGTATCGATATTGATATGAACGATATATCTGACCTTGTACAAACATTAGGAGCGATCGCACCTTTTGCCAGTTCACCTGTTACCATCCGTAATGTCGAACATATCCGCTACAAAGAAACTGAACGTATTCGCGCTGTTGTAACTGAATTGCGTCGCTTAGGAGTCAAGGTTGAAGAATTTGCAGATGGACTAAAAGTTGAACCTAGCCCTATTACACCAGCTGCGATCGAAACTTATCATGATCATCGTATGGCAATGGCATTTGCTGTTACTGGCTTGAAGGTTCCAGGAATTGTGATTAAAGACCCAGGTTGTACAGCCAAGACTTTTCCAGATTACTTCACTCGATTCTTTAAGATGATAGAACAATAACTGGCTAATACTTCGTTCCTACCTTATCTTAACGATTAAGATTCACGCTGACTTAATTCGAGGAGTTGCATCATGTCTAATATTCGTGAAGAAATGCCAGTGCTTGCACGTCATGAAGGCGATTGGGTAGGAACTTATACACTTGTAGATACAGAAGGCAAAATTTTAGATAAACATGAATCTCATTTAAGTTGTCAGTTTCCCGATAACAGTCCTTATTCTTACTACCAAATTAATCGCTATAAGTGGGCTGATGGGAAACAAGAAGAACATAAATTTCCCGGAACTTATCGTGATAAAACTCTCTGGTTTGATACAGAACGAATCGCAGGTAAAGCCTGGGAAGTAGATGATTCAACTGTAATTTTGTGGTTCTCTTATAAGACAGTCCCAGCAGCATACTTATATGAAATGATTCAAATTAGTCCGGATAATAACTATCGCGCCCGCACATGGCATTGGTTTAAAAATCATCAAATATATCAACGCACGTTAATTCAAGAACAAAGGATAAGATAATAATCTAAAAAGTCAGAAATAATTTGTAATTAAAGTGCGTTAACGTCGTGTGACGCACTATTTTATGGCATAATAGGTAGTTCATTATATATAAATTTGTATAGTTAAGTTACTCACATGGCAAAAACTGACAAAATTAACTTTTCTACTCCTAGCGGTTTTCCTGAATTTTTACCTAGCGAAAAACGCTTAGAATTATATTTACTAGATACCATCCGTAGAGTTTATGAAAGCTATGGATTTACCCCTATAGAAACTCCCGCCGTTGAAAGATTAGAAGTATTACAAGCCAAAGGCAATCAAGGCGACAATATTATCTATGGTATCGACCCAATCTTACCGCCAAATCGCCAAGCAGAAAGAGATAAAGCCGGCGAAACGGGTTCAGAAGCCAGGGCATTAAAATTTGACCAAACTGTTCCTTTAGCAGCGTATATTGCCCGTCACCTGAATGAATTAACTTTCCCTTTTGCCCGTTACCAAATGGATGTAGTATTTCGGGGGGAACGAGCTAAGGACGGGCGTTTTCGTCAGTTTCGTCAGTGTGATATCGATGTAGTTGGGCGGCGTGAACTCAGCTTATTATATGATGCACAAATGCCTGCAATTATTACAGAAATATTTGAGGCAGTTAACATCGGTGACTTTTTAATTCGCATCAATAACCGCAAAATTTTGACTGGTTTTTTTCAATCACTAGGAATTGCCGAAAATCAAATTAAGACTTGTATTAGCATTATTGATAACCTCGAAAAAATAGGTGAAGCTAAAGTAAAACAAGAACTAGAAAAAGAAGGTATTTCACCAGAAAAGACACAAAAAATTATTGATTTTATTAAAATTGATGGCAGTATAGATGAGGTATTAGATAAACTCAAACACCTTTCACAAAATCTTCCAGAAGCCGAGCAATTTAGTTTAGGTGTGACTGAATTAGAAACAGTAATTGCAGGTGTGCGTAACTTAGGAGTTCCCGATAAGCGTTTTTGTATTGATTTGGCGATCGCCCGTGGTTTAAATTACTATACAGGCACTGTGTACGAAACCACCCTCATCGGTCATGAAGCTTTAGGCAGTATTTGTTCCGGCGGCAGATACGAAGAATTAGTTGGTATGTTTATCGGTGAGAAAATGCCGGGAGTTGGCATTTCCATTGGCTTAACTCGCTTAATTAGCAGGTTACTCAAAGCAGGTATTCTTAATACTCTACCTGCAACACCAGCCCAGGTAGTAGTAGTCAATATGCAGGAAGATTTAATGCCGACTTATTTAAAAGTATCGCAACAGTTACGGCAAGCAGGCATTAATGTAATTACAAACTTTGAGAAAAAGCAATTAGGTAAACAATTCCAAGCAGCAGATAAACAAGGAATTAAATTTTGTGTAATTATTGGTGCTGACGAAGCCGCAGCACAAAAATCATCACTCAAAGATTTGCAGACAGGTGAACAAGTAGAAGTCGCATTAGCAAATTTGGCAGAGGAAGTGAAACGCCGACTTATTTAAATCATCAATTTATCAGGGTGCTATGAATAAACCAATTAAGCGAGCTTTTTTAGACACCGAGGATGGACAAATCCTTTATCGCATTGGTGGCGAAGGAAAACCTTTGCTTTTACTGCATCAACAACCCAGAAGTAGTGATGAATTTCGGGAATTAATGCCTATTTTGGCACAAAAAAGACTGGTCATTGCTATGGATTTTTTAGGATTTGGTGATTCCGACAAACCACCAAGAATGTACTCAGTTGAAGACTATGCCAAAACGGTTATTGCTCTTTTAGAAGAATTAAATATACCAACTGCCAGCATTTTAGGAAATCATACAGGTGCTTTTGTAGCAGGAGAAGTGGCGGCGGCATATCCTGAAAAAGTAGATAAATTGATATTAGCTAATGCCTTTGGTTTTGATGACACCGGAAAAGAAACTTTAAACCAAAAATTTTCTGATGGCTTCAAAATCAAATCAGATGGTTCTCATTTGATGGAAAGATGGTCAGCCCGCGCCCAGTATGTAGGCTCTCCAGAATTAAATCATCGTTGGGTTTTAGATGATTTTAAATGTTTTGGCTATCCTTTATATGCGGTTTGGGCTATAAAAAATTACTGTTTGGATGCGCCAAAAAGATTTCGTTTGATAAAATCTCCTACCTTGATTTTGTGGGGAACTGAGGATATGAAAACCTTTGATAAACTTGGTTTAGCTAAGGTAGAAAACAGATATTTTATTTCTCAAGCAATTCCTCATAGCCAGGTGATTGAAATTGACGGTGGAACAATTTGTATGATGAACCAAATGCCGGAACAAATCGCGCAAGTAGTCACAGAATTTTTAGATTTATCAGGTAATTAAAAACTTATTATAAAAGTTTGTCAAAAAACGATGGCAAGAAATCACGTTGAGTTTATTCAATCTGCCGATGTTATTCAAAAACCTTGGCTTGTAGATGGTTTGCAAGAAAATGCTTTGACACGCATTCTCAGTTTTGATACTGAAACTAATGCTTCTACCGAATTAATTGAGTGGACACAAAACTGGGAAAGTAGTTCAGGTTATTTTAACTGCGACGTGGAAATTTTTGTCCTCAGTGGAGAAATGCGAATTGGTCAACTTCGCCTGGGGCGCTACACTTATGCCTTTATTCCACAAGGTGTTTGTATGGAATCATGGAGCGTTAAGGAAAATACTACAGCTTTGTGGATGCCTGAATCCTATCCCCAATTTACAAAATCCTTAAATGATGCGCCAGGAGCAAAAAGAGAATTATATATACCTTCGTCTAGTTCAGAACTAATTCCTTGGTCTGCAACTATCACTCCTGGCTTTCCCCCAGGAGCAATGAGAAAAACTTTACGCAAGGGTCAGGAGGGAGGAAGAAGCACTTGGTTGCTAGGATGTTTACCGCAGTTTGTTGAACCTTTTGCAGAATATCATCCCATTCCTGAAGAAGAATTCGTCCTTCAAGGTAGTTTGACAACACAGGCTGGTCATATGACTCCTGGCTGTTACTTTTGGCGACCGCCATTGATTTCACACGCTCCAGCATACACAGAAACTGGATACTTTGCGCTTGTACGAGGTGGGAATCCTCATCTTTCTTACCATGCTTGGGAACCACCATTACATACATACTATCCCTGGGATTGGAATAAATAGCTAAATAAATATCTGAGTTTGACAAACTAATTAGAACTTAGAGCGTTTCAAATAACGCCCAGTGGGTGAACCCAAAACTTGCCCATTGTTATAAATCAAATTTCCCCGCAAGAACGTACTCTTCACCCTTCCTGTTAACTCCATCCCTTCAAAAGGTGTATAACCTTGCTGTGACTCGGACTCAGCTGCACGTACCACAAAGCTTTCATTCGGGTCTACCAACACCAAATCAGCATCGTAACCAATAGCAATATCTCCTTTTTCTAACAACCCAAAACGCCGCGATGGGTTCCAAGATAGCAACTTAGCCATGTGGTTGTAAGACATTCCCCGCTTGCTACCTTCACTTAATACACCGGAAAGTAAATATTCCGTACCACCAAAACCAGACTTGGCTAACCAAATATTATTCGGGTCTTTTGCACTTCTTTTTTGTTCCGCAGAACAGCAAGCATGGTCGCTCACTATCCAATCTACTTGATTATTTAGTATTGCTTGCCATAAATATTCCACATCAGCACGAGGACGGATAGGTGGGTTAACTTTTGCCCAAGTACCATTAGGAGTATCGACATCTAATAATAAATGTCCAACAGTCACTTCTCGCCGAAAATTGATATGAGGAAAAGCAGTTTGCATCGTCAAAGCTGCTTCTATTGCTTTACGAGAACTAAGATGCAATAAATTGATGTTTGCACAGTTAGTTTCATGTGCTAAATAAGAAGCAATGCAAATTGCTAACCCTTCAGAATGTGGCGGACGCGCTGCACTGTAAGCGTGCAGTCCACTCAGGGTAGAATCATGTTCTACAATTTTGGTATATGCGTTGAGAATTTCTGCAACTTCACAGTGCAAACTCAAGCTAATAGTATCTCGCGCAGCTGGATATTTTTCCATCAAACGAGTGATACCGCGCATAATAAATTCAAAATGAGCAAAGTCATAGCGTTCCTCTTTATTTATCATCAAAAACAAGTTTTGCTGGTTGGACAAACCATGCAAACCATAACCACCATAAAACATGAAGATTTTAAATGAAGTTACGCCATGTTCTTCAAATAATAGAGGTATTTCATCAATATGTTGACTAGCTATAGGTGCAACATGATAGCTGTAATCAACCAAAAAATTACCTGCGGATAACGCCAATACTTCAGGAAAAAAATCCCGGTAGGAACCGCCTTTATTTAGATAATATTGTCCTGTGCGAATGTAATTAAGACTAGTTGTGACTCCCCCCATTGCAGCGGCTTTACTTTCTGTCACCGCATCTTTATCAAGGGGTTGATAAATACCAATGTGCATGTGAGCATCCACAACCCCAGGAAAGCCTAGCAGGTTTTTGGCATCGAATACTTCTCTGGCTTTATTTGCGTCAATATGAGGAGTAATTTCAGCAAATTTACCATCCTTAATGCCTATATCAAGTAATTCGACAGCATCATGAAGAGGAAGAACAACCCGTACATTTTTGATAATTTTATCGAATAAAGGAGGTTCAGACACAGTAGACCTCACACTAAAATAAGTACAGCAGATCAAGTTCTGGTACAACTAGGAATTTCAACATCGTACCGGAACCCAAGCTAAAACCGATGATTATGTAACAGTTTTTTATTCAATCTTCTCCAGGATAAAAACAATGGCAAATTTTAATGAGTATCATCTCAACCCAGAGCAATTTCCGTTTCTCAAAACTCTGCGAGATAACTGGCAAGTAATTAGAAATGAATTTACTAGCTTTATGCAGCAGGCATCAAATGAAGAGTTAAAGTTTGCTTACGATGTTTTAGGCCCTAAAAATAAAACAATTAAAACCAAAGGCAATTCAAAATATAGTGCCTTTGGTATTTTATTTCAAGGTTTCTTTATTGAAGAATATATTCACTTGCATCAAATACAATATCCAGATTGTGGAACAGATGAGGCATCCCAAAAAGCACTTGCCTTGAGAAAAAAATATTTTCCTCATTTGGCTATTGCCATAGAAAAAGTCAACTTTAGTGAAAAGAATATCCTCAGAAACGTTTACTTTGGTACATTTCATCCGGGGTTAGATATCAAGCTCCATGTCAACTATAATCCTCACATGAATCGTGGCTATTTAGGTTTGATTGTGCCAGAGGGTGATGTTGCTATGAAAATATGCCATGAAAAACTTTATTGGCATGAAGGAAAATTTTTGATTTTAGATCACAGCTATCCACACTGTCCGCACAATTACACCAATTACGATAGAACTGTCTTGGTTGTAGACTTTTTTAAACCGGATAAACCTAGAGAGGAAGTAATTCAATTTGAGAAAGAGCAAGTTACACAGCGTATGCAAGATAATCCTTACAGTTTAGGTGTGTTTGGTAAGAGTGATAAAGCTAAAGAGGAAGATTTTATCAAGTATGGTTTAGCTCATCAATTAGAGTGGGATAAAGCTTTATAATTTTTATATCCACAGTAATAGTTAAGCTTCTAACTTAGATGTAAGCCACCATCAACAGGCAAAGCTACTCCAGTAATAAATGCAGCTTGAGGTGAGCATAAAAAAGCTACTACTCCACCTATTTCTTCGGGGGCTGACCAACGTTGCATAGGGGTATTTTCAATCATCTTTTTTACAACTTCGCTATCTATTCCTCCACGATTAGATGTGATAAAATTCCAAGCTTCAGTCTTAACAAAACCGGGAATAACTACATTTACTGTAATTCGCCGTGAAGCAAGTGTTTTGGCATAGTATCTAGCTAAAAATTCCACAACTGCTTTAGCTTGCCCCGGCATAGCATACTGCAATTTTGGTGTTTGATTACTATTACACCCAGGAGAAGATATTGCTACTATATAGCCTTTGCCATCTTCCATATAATTGATAGCTTTTTCTACGCATCTAATAAAGCATTTAGGATAAACATTTTGATAGTAATCGTACTTATCAAAAGTAGTCCATTTACCAGTTCCTAATAATAGAGTGGAATCATTAGCTGCTGAAATAGCTTGACTAGATTCATGAGATGTTGTCAGTCCCACATATAATCCAGCATTATGAATAAATGCTGTCAGTTTACCCTGAAAATTATCTTCAACACATTTAAAAATTTTCTCAATAGTTAATTCGTCTGCTACATCCCCTTTAATCAGGTAAACTTTTTTGCCATAGGTCGATTCTAAGTTAGCCTTGGCCATCAATGCTGCTTCTTCATTGGAATTAAAGCCCAATATAAGGTCATAGCCATCTTTAGCTAACTGCTGTGATATTCCCCAACCAATACCACGAGTACCACCTGTCACTATTGCTAGTTTTGATGTCATTTTCGTCTACTAAATAGTAAATTGAACGAAGTAAAAAAAATGGTCAACAAAAAAGCTAGTATTTGATTATTTTGTAATCAAATACTAGCTTTTTAAATATCAAGTCAGAGCCAGTAAGTCAATAAAAAATTAATTATTGTAATAATTGATCACCATCGTAATCCAAGTTTGTTTGACAGAAAGTAAGTTTTAAAGCTAGATAAAATATATAGTTTAAATGATTACACTTAATCTATAAGCATTTGAGCATGATGACACAAGACCCTGCAAATACTTTAAAAGTCGCTCACCAAGCATTTGAACATTTTACACATGGTCTAGCTACTGGAGAATGGCAAGCATTTCTCGATATGCTTACGGAAGATTTTACTTTCTGGTTTCCGATGGGAAAGTTTCACGGCTTGAATGAGGGGAAAGAACGCGCCCAAGAGTTTCTTCAATACGTTTCTGAATCTTTTAGTTCGGGAATTACATTAACTTCTCTTGACCGCGTTACCAGTAATGACACAACTGTTGTGTTTGAATTTCGCGATGAAGGTCTGTTATTAGGACAACCTTATAAAAATCGTGTCGCAGTTTCTTTTGATGTGTGCGGCGATAAAATTTGTAGCTATCGAGAATACTTTGGTAGCGATGGGAAATCTTATTGATTTGTCAAAAGTCAATGGTCAATTGTCAATATTTATTGAGTTAATATCAATTAAGTTCTTTTAACTCTTTGCATTTAGCTTCTGCTGCTTGATAAGCTGTTAAATATTCTTTTCCACCCAACATCACATCACCATAGTATTCATAAGGTGTTGTGCCATAAATTGGTAGGGGATCATCTTCAGGATAATCTTCTTTTGATTCTTCAATGATGGCTTTTAGTTGTTTGGTATTCAAGCTTTGCGCTGGAAAATACCAAAGTTCTTGGTTATTTTTGTGTAGGTGCGGTAAGTTGGGATCAATGATGCGTGTGAGGGACTCTTCTCCAGAAGTATCTTTTAACTCAATCCAACCATGTTCAACAGGCCGATAGGGTTTGCCAGCATAAACTAAAAACCCTTGAACATAAATTGCTCCCTCTGTCGCTAATGCTGCTTTGTAAGCATTCTCAAAAGTTTTATTTGCCTTACTTTTAATAAGTTTAGCAATCTCAAGCGAAAGGGTTTCATCCAATGCTTTATTCATTTACAGAGGAAAATTAATTGCGTACTCTTATTATTCTATCACTCACACACTCTTGATTTAACCGACTAAGAAACTAACAAATATTGCTAAATGTAAGCTACAAATGTAAAGAATTTTACATCTACAGTGGGATGTGTGGACTAAGATTCAAAGCTTAAGATATACACTTAAGTATCCTGTTGTCTAATCCACATAAACTTTGTGATTAATCAACATTCCGAAAACATTCTTAACCAACCCCAAGAAAAATCTTTAGATAAAGGTTTTAAATTTAGCTGGGTTGATTGGATTTGCCTTTGGTATCCACCAGGCTGGTTAATTTTGTTTAACCGTCACTGGCAACATTATCACAGCGACCCGGATGGTTGGAATTGGTTGGAATACATATTATTTCTCATACCTTTTGGGTTTTATTTAGCACTACTAATTCGATGGTTGCGTTTGGGTTGTCGTTCACCAAGAAAAGAAATAGGCGAATTTAATCCTAACTATCAACAAGCTTTTCGCCAAGAAATTTTAGCTTTTATTGTTAAATATTATTTTCGGGGAGAACTACAACAAATTGGTAACTTGCCGCAAACAGGCCCAATGATTGTAGCGATGAATCATGCAGGTATGTGTTTTCCTTGGGATTTTATCACTTTAGGTTATTTATTAGGTGAAACACGCGAATGGTCTGTACAACCATTAGCAAGTACATCTTTATTTGAACATCCTTGGATGATTTGGTGGCTACCATCGCAATGGTCACAGGTTTTAGGTGGAGTGCGGGCAGAAATTAAGGATTTTGAGGCAGCGATCGCACAAGGTAAAATTTTACTATATGCACCCGAAGGGATACGCGGGCCGGGTAAAGGTTGGCACAAACGCTATCAACTGCAAAAATTCGATGTCAGCTTTATTCAGTTGAGCGATCGCTATCATATTCCGATTTTGCCAGTAATTTGCATCGGCAGTGAGTTTTTACATCCTTGGACTATTAATAGTAAAAAATTACAGCGAATAATTAAATTACCGTTCTTACCTATATCTCCGTTAATGTTCATCTTGCTTTTATTTCCCTCAATGGGAGTTTGGGCAATGAGAACCCGCTTACAATACTTTATTCAACCTTTAGAAAAGCAGATGAATTTTGGTAAAGACCGTGCTGATACTTATCAACAAGCGCAAAAACTTCGGGATAAACTGCAAACTCAACTTAATCAATTTTTAGTTGATAAACGCAAAGTAACGCTGAGGTAAACGCAGAGGAAAAGAGAGAGTATTATGTAGTTTCTCAAGAAGCAGCACCAAAGCGATAGCCTTTACCGTAAACTGTGTGAATCAAAGTAGTTTCTTTACCTACCTCAATCTTCCGGCGCAATAGGCGAATTAATGCTGCTATGACATTACTACTTGGTTGTTCTTCATCCTGCCATAGATGTTCCATAATTTGGGCATGAGTTAGCAACTGTCCGGTGTGTTCCATGAAGTATTGCAGCAGTTGGCTTTCTTTTTGCGATAGTTCAATAATGCGTCCTTGACGGTATGCTACTTGGTTATCACAATCAAGTTCTAAATCAGCAACAACTAGCCTTCCGGGAGTCGTTTCATAAATTTGGGAACCACCTCGACGCAATAAAGCCCGGACTCGCGCTAACAATTCTCGTAATTCAAAGGGCTTGACTAAATAATCATCTGCACCTGCGTCTAAACCTTGCACGCGATCGTCTAAAGTATCTTTGGCTGTAAGAAACAACACAGGTGTATTTTTGCCTTGTCGTCGCACTTCTTGGCAAATCTCCAAACCGGTTTTTCCTGGTAACATCCAATCTAAAATTAGTAAGTCATAATTACTGGCTGTTGCCAGTTGACTACCATTCGTCCCGTCATAAGCTGCATCTACGGTGTAACCTTCACGAGTTAACACGCGACTTAAGGGGTCAGTTAATTCTACTTCATCGTCAACTAATAAAATTCTCATGCTGCTTATGTTAAGCAATCGAGATATTCTCAAGAATAATAATAAATGAACTACCAACACACTAAGGATATCCAGAAAAAGAATGTTGACTGTTGCACTCCCAAAAGGGGAACTACTGAAAAATAGCATCCGCCTGCTGCAATCTGTAGGATTGGATTTTAGTGCTTTTTTAGATTCTGGAAATCGCCAACTTCAGATTCTTGATGCTAGTGGACAAGCTAAAGGTTTGTTAGTACGCGCACAGGATGTACCAGTCTACGTAGAATATGGTCAAGCACAGTTGGGTATTGTCGGTTATGATGTGTTACGAGAAAAACAGCCACAAGTTGCTCATTTAGTAGATTTGCAGTTTGGCTATTGTCGCATGTCTGTGGCAGTGAAAGCATCAAGTCCTTACAAATCACCTTTAGATTTTCCTCCCCACAGTCGAGTTGCTTCTAAGTATGTAAATTGTGCGCGAGAATATTTCCAAAGTTTAGATTTACCAATAGAAATAGTGCCATTGTCTGGTTCGGTGGAACTTGGCCCGATTACCGGAATGTCAGAAGCAATTGTAGATTTGGTATCTACGGGGCGGACTTTGCGCGAAAATGGCTTAATTGAGCTTGAGACTTTATACCACAGTACCGCGCGGTTGATTGCCCATCCTTTAAGTTACCGCATCAATACAGGTAATCTGTGCGAGTTGAGTGCGAAGTTGCGAGAGGCTGCTTTGGTAGCAGTGTAATGAGGAGTAGGGAGTGGAGGGTTGTTTGCTACTCCCTAATCTATTTTATTTACACTAGAATTATGCCCAATATTAAAGTGTGCGGCGATCGCTTTCTTTGTTGCAAACTAAAAATCTAAAAAAACTCCTCTAAAAATTCAGAGTTAGCTAAATTATTAACTAAAGTAAAAAAAGATTAATTAAAAAATCACTTATTCACGACTTTTAATTAAACCTTTTGTCTGAGTTTTTCATAAAATATTGATGCACACTGAATCACATAATCACGAACAGGCGAGACTAGAAGCTCTGCGCCGATATCAAATTCTCGATACTGAACCAGAACAAGCTTACGATAATCTAGCCCGATTAGCTGCTTTTATTTGTGGCACTTCTATTGCTTTGGTCAATTTCATTGATGAAAACCGTCAGTGGTTCAAAGCTAAACTTGGTGTAGATGTGCCAGAAGTACCTCGGAATTTTGGGTTGTCTTATCTTTGCCTAGAACGCAAGGATATTGTAGTAATTAAAGATACTTTAAAACACGAACAATATGCCGCAAATCCCGCAGTCACAGGTTATCCCCATGTGCGGTTTTATGCAGGTGTACCTTTAATTTCTCCAGATGGACAAATATTAGGAACTCTCTGTGCAATTGACCCTGCACCACGAGAACTTAATCAACAACAAATAGAGGCGCTGTTGGCGCTAGGTCGTCAGGTAATTAGTCAGTTGGAACTGCGGCGGAATTTAGCGGAAAGACAGCAAACTGAGGCTTTTTTACGTGAGAGTGACCAACGACTGAAGTTAGCTTTGCAAGCTGCTAAACTGGGTTCTTGGCAACTTGACCTAAAAACATTGGAGTTGTCTACCTCTAGCCAGTGCCATATTAACTTTGGCCTGTCGCCAGAAGTTGAGTTTACCTATAGTAAGCTGTTGGAATGCATTCATCCTGGCGATCGCTCTGATGTGCAAGAGTGTATCAGACAAGCTATAGAATCTCACGGCGATTATGAAGCAGAATATCGCTGTATTTGGCCTGATAACAGTATTCATTGGATTTTAGCACGGGGTACTGTCATCTACGATGCTAATAATGCGCCAATGCGGATGACTGGTGTTACCCTTGATGTCACTGAGCGCAAGCAAGCAGAAGAAGAATTAAAACGGCAAAACTTGCGATCGCAATTATTTGCCGAAATTACTCTCAAAATCCGAGAATCCTTACAATTAGAAGACATCCTCCAAACTACAGTTAAAGAAGTTCAAAAACTTCTGCAAGCTGACAGAGTACTAATTTTTCGACTTTGTCCTGATGGTTCCGGGACAGTCGTACAAGAAGCCGTTTTACCAGGTTGGCCTGTTGTTTTAGGAAAAAATATTCTTGATCCTTGTTTTCAGGCAGACTACATAGAGAAATATCGTCAAGGACGCATCAGTGCAATTTTTGACATTGAAAAAGCCCACATCCTAGACTGTCACAGAGAATTTCTCCAGCAGTTTGGTGTTAAGGCTAACCTCGTAGTCCCAATTTTGATGCGAGAAGGAATTTGGGGCTTATTAATTGCTCATCAGTGCGCTCACCCCCGCCATTGGAGCAACTTTGAAACAGAGTTATTGCTCCAGTTAGCTAACCAAATTGGCATAGCCTTATCCCAATCACAACTTTTAGAACAAGCAACCCGTCAAGCACAAGAATTAGCACGTTCTAACTCTGAATTGGAACAGTTCGCCTATGTAGCTTCCCATGATTTGCAAGAGCCGTTGCGGATGGTGACAAGTTATTTACAACTACTAGAGCGAAAATACAGCAACCAACTAGATGCAACTGCGGATCAGTTTATTAACTACGCCGTAGATGGGGCGCGGCGAATGCAGAACTTGATTAACGACTTGTTGAATTATTCACGGGTGACTACACGCGGACAGCCTTTTGTCCAAGTTGATTGTGCAGAGATTTTACAGCAGGCGATCGCCAATCTAAAATTTGCTATAGAAGATAGTGGCGCAGAAATTACTTATGACCTTCTACCCCTAATCAAAGCCGATCCCACACAACTAACACAAGTATTTCAAAACCTCATCGGTAACGCCATCAAATTCCGAGGTGAACAACCACCACGTATTCATATTGGCGTAGTCAAAATAGATGAAGAGCAAGAAAGCAGAGGCGTAGGGGAAGAATATCTTACTAAACACTCAGCACTCAGCACTCAGCACTCAGCACTCCCCACACCCCAACAATGGTTGTTCTCTGTACGCGATAATGGAATTGGCTTAGAAGCACAGTATGCTGAACGTATTTTTGTCATCTTTCAGCGTTTGCATGGTAGAAGTAAGTATCCGGGTACTGGTATTGGTTTGGCAATTTGTAAGAAAATTATAGAACGCCACGGCGGACGTATCTGGGTTGAGTCAGAACCGGGTCAAGGCTCGATATTCTACTTCACAATTCCAGATCAAGCAGGTCAACAATCGTGAATCACACCCCAACAATTATGCCAATTGAGGTTTTGTTAGTAGAAGATAATCCCGGCGATGCTGAACTGACACGCATTGCTCTACAAGATAGCAAAATCTCAATTAACCTGAATGTTGTAGAAGATGGTGTAGAGGCAATGGCATTTTTACGCAAACAAGAAATTTATGCGAGAAAGCCTCATCCTGATATTGTATTGTTAGATTTAAACTTACCGAGAAAAGATGGACGGGAGGTACTGGCAGAAATAAAATCTGACGACAATCTCAAGCGAATTCCTGTTGTTGTCTTGACAACTTCCCAGTCAGAAGAAGATATTCTCAAAGCTTATAATTTGGCTGCCAATTGCTACATTACTAAACCCGTTGATTTTGATCAATTCGTTAAAATTGTACAATCTATAGAAAATTTCTGGTTTGCGATCGTAAAACTGCCACCGGAGTAAGGTACATGGCAGGAAAACTAATTAAAGTCTTATTAGTAGAAGATAACCCTGGCGATGTTTTTCTCTTACAGGAGTTATTAGAGGAAGTCAATACCGCAAAAGTAGAGTTGTGTCCCGTTGAGCGATTGTCGGAAGCACTCACTTTGTTAGCGCATGAAAGTTTTGACTTGATGTTGTTAGACCTTTCTCTACCTGATAGTCAAGGTATCAGCACTTTTTTAAGTGCTAACCGCCAAGCAAAAGCGACTCCGATTATTGTGCTAACAGGTTTCGATGATGAAACTCTAGCACTCCGCGCTATGCAAGAAGGGGCGCAAGATTATCTAGTCAAGGGGCAAGTAACTGGTGATTTGCTAGTGCGTTCTATGCGTTATGCTATTGAACGTCAACGCATCGAGGATGCGCTGCGCCAAAGCGAAGAAAGATTTCGGGTAGCACTGAAAAATTCGCCGATTTTTGTTTTCAATCAAGATAAAGAGTTACGTTACACCTGGATTTATAACTCAATTTCTGGGTGGACAACTGAAGAAATGCTGGGCAAACATGACTCAGAACTTATCCCAGCAGAAGATGCACAAAGTCTGACTACTATTAAAAAGAGTGTACTGACTACGGGTATAGGTACAAGAGCAGAAGTATCACTAACTACTCCCCAAGGCATTCGCTATTATGATTTGACTGTTGAACCTTTACGCAATGAATTACAAGAGATTGTGGGGATAACTTGCGCTAGTATCGACATTAGCGAACGCAAACAAGCTGAAGAAAAAATCCGCGAACAAGCAGCACTATTAGACATCACTACTGATGCTATTTGTGTGCGGGATTTAGAAAATAAAATTCTGTTTTGGAATAAAGGTGCAGAAAATCTTTACGGCTGGCAATCACAAGAAGCTTTGGGGAAAAATGTCAGCGAGTTGTTGTTTAATGAACCTTGCCCAGAATTTGAAGCAGCTTGGTTAAACGTCATCAGCAAAGGTAAGTGGCAAGGTGAGTTAACGAAGTTAACTAAAAGTGGCAAAGAAGTATTAGTTGCTAGTCGGTGGAGTTTGGTATGCGATTCTCAAGGCAGACCGCAATCAATTTTGACCGTTGATACAGATATTACTGAGAAAAAACGTTTAGAATCACAACTATTTCGCGCCCAGCGCATGGAAAGTATCGGCACTTTAGCCAGTGGTATCGCCCACGACCTCAACAATATCCTCACACCAATTTTAGCTGGAGCGCAACTATTACCGCTAAAATTTCCTGATGCGGATGAGCGAACACAGCATCTGTTAGAAATTTTAGAAATTAATGCTAAACGAGGTGCAGACTTAGTTAAACAGGTGTTATCGTTTGCACGGGGTGTTGAAGGGCAGCGAATCAATTTGCAACCCAGACACTTAATAGTAGAAGTCGCCAAAATTCTCAAAGAGACGCTACCTAAATCTATAGATGTTCGCCTTGATTTATCACCTGAATTGTGGATGGTTTCTGGAGATAGTACGCAACTCCATCAAGTCTTAATGAATCTCTGCGTTAACGCCCGTGATGCTATGCCCGATGGTGGTACTTTAACTATTACTGCTGAAAATTTATTAATTGATGAAAATTATGCTCGGATGAATTTAGATGCTAAAGTAGGCCCTTACATAGTGATGAGTGTCTGCGATACAGGCATCGGCATTCCAGAAGAAATTTTGGATAGAATTTTTGAACCATTTTTCACTACAAAAGCTGTAGGGCAAGGCACAGGGCTAGGACTTTCCACTGTTCTAGGAATTGTGAAAAGCCACGATGGCTTTGTCAATGTACAAAGCCAAGTAGGAAATGGTACTTGCTTTAAAGTTTACTTACCAGCAGTCGGGGAAACAGAAATTTTTAGCCCAGAAGAAATTACACTTCAAGCAGGTCATGGTGAATTAATTCTTATAGTGGATGATGAACCCTCAATTCAAGAAATTACGAGAACATCACTAGAAACTCATGACTACAAAACCTTAATTGCCAGTGATGGCATTGAGGCGATCGCACAATATGCCAAAAATGCTAATAAAATTAGTGTCGTCCTCATGGATATTATGTTACCTTCTTTAGATGGGGTAACGGCTATTCGTACCTTGCAAAAAATTAATCCCCAAGTTAAAGTTATTGCCACCAGCGGACTCATGCCTAAAGACAAATTGGCAGAAATTATGAAACTTGGGGTCAAGAAATTTTTATCTAAACCCTATACTGTGAATGAATTATTACTCAGTTTACAAGAGATTCTGAGTGAAGTTGGTTAATACCTAATAGTGAATGAAGAGTGCAGCATTAAAATTTATGCACTTTGCTCATTTTCTATTGGCGCAAGCTGAATCACCACTCGTTGATTTAGAGCATGGGCAATTTTTTGCAGCATTGAAAGAGAGTGTCCTTCGTAATCAGCATCTTCAAGCCGTGCAATCACGGGCTGTTTGGTACCAATAAGTTCAGCCAGTTGTTTCTGTGTTAACCCCGCTTTTGTTCTGGCTTCATAAATCAACTGAGCAACTTCTGCATTAATAGAGGCTTCCTCTACTAATGCCTCAGCTTCAGGATCACTGCTACTTATTTTGTTAATAATTTTTATTGCATCGCTAGTCTTAGCCATCTTCTTGTTCTTCTATGTATGTGTGAAGTCCTGGGTTTTCTTCAAATAAAAGCTTTCGTGAGATCGCTCGTTCAATATCAATTGGAGGTACAGCTGCTTCTTCCTTTGTGATAGCATGTGCGAGAATTGCCACATTTTGCCCATGAAAGAAGTACAAAATGCGGTACTGTACACGAATGTGTTTTGCTCTAAGCTCGTATATACCATCACGCAAATAATCAGCCGCAGGACGACGAAGTTCATATCCTGATGCAGCAAGTTGTTTGATGCGAGCAACACAGTTTGCATAACCTTTGCGATCTTCTTTCAAAAGTCTGGTCAGCCATTCCAAGACAGGAACTACCCCTTCCTCTTCTTGATAGAAAACAACACGAGTTTCAGGCACAGCTTACACTCTAACTATATCAATATTGTTATATTAAAGAAAAGGAAACGAGACACACGAACCATATAATGTTTCCCCTAAATTGAAAAATCTAAGTTTGTTACAAAATTAAGTCTTACCGCTACCAATTAAATACAACAGCGCCATCCGTACAGCTACACCGCTAGTAACTTGCGACTGAATCAAGCTAAACTCTGGGTCATCCATTAAATCAGAACTAATTTCGACTCCACGATTCACCGGGCCGGGGTGTAAAACTTTGACATTAGGCTTGCACAGTTGCAATTTTTGTCGGGTAATACCAAATAACTGATGATATTCTCGCAAACTGGGCAGTAAATGTGCTGTCATCCGTTCTTTTTGCAGGCGCAAAGTCATGACAAAATCAGCATCTTGCAAGGCTGGTTCTAATTGCCAATGTAAAAATAGTTGCCCATTTAGCGTATCTTTTCTCTCTGCATGTATATACTCAGCAAATAATTTAGGTAACAGAGTCGGTGGTGCAGCCAAATGCACTTGTGCGCCACTGGCAATTAAACTCCAAATATTTGATCGCGCTACACGAGAATGTAAAATATCCCCAACGATCGCAATTTTTTTCCCTGCCAACAATTCTATGCGCGGATGTTCAGAATCAATTAAAGTACAAATCGTAAATAAATCCAGCAGTGCTTGAGAAGGATGTTCGTGTTGACCATCACCAGCATTTAAGACGCTAACTTTTACACCCAAACGATCCATTTCTTGAGCGATCGCATTTGGTACACCTGCTTCTTTATGGCGAATTACCATAATATCAGTACCCATCGCCAAATAAGTCTTGGCTGTATCAAGAATTGTCTCGCCCTTGGTCATCGAAGAAGTCGAAGCAGCAAAATTGAGGGTATCTGCACTTAAACGTTTCGCCGCCAGTTCAAAACTGCTACGTGTGCGGGTAGAAGGTTCAAAAAATAAATTCGCCACCACCTGTCCTTGCAAAGTTGGTACTTTCTTTGTCCGCCGTGACAACACTTCTTGAAAACTTGCAGCCGTTTGCAAAACGGTATTGTATTCAGCGGTAGTAAAGTCAGCAAGGGAAATTACGTGATGACGATTCCAGGTGGTAGTAGGCATAAATAACTGTGCGTTGCGGTGTAAAGATGCGATTGCTTCTCTACCAATATTTACTTTAAGTATGCAGAGGTAATGATAGCACTGCAACCTAAACAAGAATTAGACATCTCCAAAAAAATGTAGAGACGTAGCAATGCTACGTCTCTACAAGGATTCTGGATAATACAGTATAAATACAGAAATTTTAATTTGTCAGACTATGAGACTATAAAAAAAGGGACGTTATTCAAAACGTCCCTTAAATCATCAAACACTCAATATCAGATCAAGTGGAGAGCCTTTACAACTCTCTCAAGAAAGCAATAATTGCTTGTTGATCATCGCGTGTTAGAGAACGGAAGCGAGCCATAACTTCTTTCGCTTCACTTCGATGAGTATTGGAAAGAGGACTGTTATATGGTGGGCAAATGACATCTTGAGGTCTTGCACCGTAGTCAACGACAACCTTATTGCCATTGGTATTAGTTCTGCCGTCATAGCTAATTTTATTGACGACTTTACCACCTGGAGGCACAGGGCATCCACCACCTGGCAGAGTAGAGGTCTTATTGTCATCGGGTGCAGGCAGGTCATGTATCTCAATTGCTGCCAAAAGCGCTTCGTCTACATTGCGAACAACCAAAGGTTCATTGGTTACGTCCCTATTGGTAGTTACAGTACCCCCAGGTGTAGTATCACGGTTGAAGGTACTTAAGAAAACACGAGCATCGTGCATAAATGGAGGGCCAACTCTACCAATCCCTGTTAGAGGTGGTGTACGGAACTGATCGCCCAGAGCAGAACCTTGCTGGTTGGTGAAGGAATCACTAGCAAAGTTGCGTACTATATCATAGGTCATGAATGTAGCAACGTTATTATTGCCACTTGCCCCTCGTTGAGTCACCTCGGCGCGGCTCACGAGAATTGGATCGCGTGGAACTGGCGAGAATCTTTCAGCATCAATGACTGGGCCTCTATGGATATTAATATCTGAGAATAGAGGAGCCCAACGATAGCTGAGAGCATCTACAAGTGCTTGTGCATCAGGCCCCAAGGATGGGTCGCCAGTAGCCGGAGATTGGCCTGTTCTTTGAATTGGAGTATGACAGTTAACACAACCAACCATGCGATCGCTCTGGTTAATTGCATTGCCATCTAAACCATCGCCGCCTGTAGGCATCTTACCGGCAATTGTCCGGTTAGCAAAGGCAACTAAGTCAACACCAAACAGCTGCGCTCCTCTTTGAACTCTAGCAGCTGGATTGTTGCCAGGCAGAGGTCTAGAAGGATCTTTAGCTCTGAGGACAGCCAAGAGGTTTCTACCGAATTCTGGGGGAGCAGTTGAGCGGATGAAATTGCGCTCACTAAATGGTGTGCTGACAGATAGCTCGAAATCAGCAGGTGCAGGCCCATCAGCTACTTCATTTCGGCAGTTGCGATTGTAAGGAGCAATGGCGGGGTCAGCAATCACTTGTTCAATAGGAGAGAACACGTTGGTCATGCTCAAACTGCCGAACATACCTCCGAGAATAAACTGCAACATCTCGGAACCATTGGCACGTAAGCCAAAACGCCCTACCCCTGTAGCCAAGAGTTCGTCTTGTCGTTGTTGTTGCTGCGCTGCCGGTATATTGCTAGGAATTGTATTGATCTGGCCTGTGACACAATCACCGGTACATTGAAATAAAGCAGTTTTGAGGGAGGAATTGTCACCTCTAGTATCGTTGGGGTCAGCAGCGTTGACAATATCAACGTTTGGAATTGCTTCTATCAACCCACGACCAATATATGGAGGGCCTGCGAATTCACTAATAGCACGTCTAAATCCACTTGTACTTTGTTGTGTAGCTGGATTAAAGCCAACGAGGTTTCTATCCTCCGAAACGCTGGGGATAGCATCTGGCAAGCATTCTATACCGAATACCTCCCTCAGTCGTTCAGTTGCAGGGCGTACATGCTGCAAGAAACCACTATAGTTCTGACCAAAACCTGTTACACGATTTATATTCCCATTCAACGGATCGAAAACGTTTGCCGATGCTGAATAGTCTCCAAATACCGTAAACGCTGCGGTTCGGCCTGTATTATTGATTGCATCTAACTCGCCACTGGAGGCTATACTCAGACGACCTAAGTCAACAGAAGCATCTGGCTCAACTGGATCTAAGCGTCTACCAGGCGCTCTACCACCATTTTGAGTATCACCCGATACAAAACTGAAGTTGGTGGGAGTTGTTCTTCCTGCTCTACTGACGTTAGAAGTACCTGTAAGTAGTCCTTCATTGGGAACTGCTTCAACGTTATTCAGGTGACAACCCGCACATCGAGTTTGCATGGAGGTTGACCCGAAACCATCCTCAACTCGGTTAGGGGTAGTAAAGAAGGTAGACCCTTCTACTATTCTTTCCCGGATGGAGTTTGGGATGGAAGGATAAACTAATTTATCCAACTCCTCCAAAGTATCTACAGGGTCAAGTCCTACATCGCCAAAAGTATCACGACGCACACGCTCCACTGGACGCAAAGGGCGAGTCGGAGGTTGAACCACAAAGTTTGATGCAACTTCCTGTCGTCTGCGTGCAATTAAAGTTGCATCGTCAGGTAGGGGAACCTGACCAAAAACTTTTTGTGGGTTAATGTAGCCAATGAGTACTGAAAGGCCTAACGATAAACCCACTATCAATAAGAGAAATCTTCGTTGTTTTCGCATTAACTAAGTTCCAAACTTATTTAATATTTGAGTAATACAAACTCAAGGCTACCTATTCCGTATTAGGAGTAATACAAATTCAAGGCTACCTATTCCGCTTTGGATTTATAGCTTTTTCGTAGTTGACTCCGAAGAAAACAAGCAAAGTCAAGCAAGGTATTGCTCCCAATACTTTAGAACTTAAGTTCGCCAATACCTGGGTAACTAATTACACTGTATCTTACTATAAGATATAACCAAAAGGAAGTTTTTATTAAATCTATACTGTTACATATTTCTACATAAACTATGGCCAATAAATCAAGATATTATGAAGTTAATGTCACGCTAAAGTTTAGTTTATGTAATCTTTAAATTAAAGTTATTTTGATGATGAAGTTAAAAAAATCTTTAAAGAAAGAATCATTAAGAAAAAGTCATGCTGGTATAAAGTAAATGCTTAGATGCTTGACATCTACAGCAAAATATTTAGCTATTATGCTCAAAATTAAAGATATTAGTTTGGTGTAGTTTGCGTTTACATTACTTAATTAATGCAACTATATTGCTCATCATAAAATAGCTTCATAAAATTTAAAGAAAATAAGGTTAGCGGGTGAGATCGCAGGACGGAAACGCTTTACTTCGGTCTGTTCAGAAGTTCGCTAGTCTAGCAATAGACACGCAGAGCGAGGCTTATATCCCCAGTATCAACATTTAATTATTGTTGTTTCTAATCTCATTTACGGCTAATCAGTTATTATTTGAGGCATCTATGCAGCAAGCTTAAAACTCTCTCTCTTCCACTGCTACATCCTTGCAGCCTTAATGATAATTTTTTCGCTGGAAAATATATAACTCTATCCAATGTTAATACACCTTAAACTGGCATACTTAATAGTGCATAATTAAGCTTGACTTTCAACAAATATTATGTTTAAAAACCTTGATTGATTTTCTTCATCTATAATCTGCTTTCAAAACAGCACAAGACTTTCACTCAGTAAATAGATTTAATAAATTTTTACCTGAAAATGTTAATCATTAGTTAGTGTTAGGAAAATTACCAAAAACTAGTTTTAGGATAATCTAAAGTCAATTCTAAATCTCATGAAATTACAGCTATTTTCAAACTGCTCAGAGATTTAGACTTGAATGGTGCCATTGTTACTATCACTGATGCAATAGTTTTGGGGATTTGAACATTTGCTGTTCACCCCAAAAACAGATGTATTTATCATCAAAATACTTAAGTAAACATATCCTACCAAAGATCATTAGCCATAAAATTAAATTTCACATTAAGTTAAGATACGTTTGCCCTGTCAGCCGACTTGATTACTGAGGTAAATGTAAAACCCGTAAAGACACGGAAATTAAAGTCAGAAAAGTTAAGAACCCAATTGTATCTAACATTGTTGTGACTAATGGCCCACTGACTAAAGCTGGATCAAGCTTCAGGCGCTTCAAACCCATTGGTAATAGCGTACCGAGAGTAACAGCCACTATTGTATTAGTCGCCATAACTGTGCCTGCAACTAGTCCTACCCATCGTTCTTCTGGTTTAGCCCAAATCATCGATAGTGCCATCATTGTTAAGGCTAAAACTACCGCCGTACCTAAACCAGCCAAAATTTCTTTTCGGAGAATTTTTAAAGTATCTCTGGGTGTGACTTCACCTACACCCAATCCTCTAATGGTCACAGTTAAAGCTTGAATTCCGACAGTCCCGCCTGTGTTAGAAAAAATTGGCATAATCACGGCTAAAACTGGCACAGCGGCAATTACTGATTGAAAAGGCGCGATCGCACTAGCTGCACCTATATATAATGCCATTATTGCCAACAACCAGGGTAAACGCTTCCGCATTGTGACTAAGGGAGGAGATAAAGCTTCTTCATCACCACTCACCCCTGCCAACTTTTGGATATCTTCGGTAGCTTCTTCTTCTAAAATATCGATTACATCATCAATAGTGATGATGCCGACTAATCTATCTTCCCTGTCTACCACTGGGATAGCGATTAAGTCGTAACGCTTCATAATTTGGGCTACTTCTTCTTGAGGCGTTTCTGTTTTTACCTTAATAACGCGATCGCTGGCGATATCACGAATATAGACATCTGGAAAAGTAAACAATAACTGGCGTAGAGAAACTACCCTGACAAGTTTGCGGTTATTGTCGGTGACATATGCGTAGTAAATTGTTTCTTTGTCTTCGTCTTGGCGACGAATTTTGCTTAAAGCTTCACCTACCGTCAATCCTTCTTGCAAACGCACATATTCTGTGGTCATGACTCGGCCAGCAGTACCTTCGGGATATCCGAGTATAGTCGCTGTGGCTTGTCTTTGTTCGGGACTTAGCTGTTGTAATAAGCGTTTAACTACCCCAGCAGGTAATTCATCAAATAATTCTGCCCGTTCATCGGGACTCATCGCCTCAACAATTTGCACTACTTGAACATCATGCAGAGAATTAATTAATTCTTCCTGCACATCTGTAGGTAAATACTCAAAAACGTCGATTGCTTGAGCTTTATTCAAGAGACGGAAAGCGATCGCCCGCTGTTTTTCTGGTAATTGTGTAATATATTCCCCGACATCGACGGGTTGTAACCGATTTAAATCGCATTTAAGCTGATTTAAATCACTGACATCAAACAGTGAATCACGAATGTCTTGTATGAGCATGATACCTCCTATGTGCCTCCCCCGCGCCGAGAGACACGCTCACCGGCTTAGAGGAGGTTCGTACTGCCGTCTTGTGGACTTTTGTCCATAAAATCCTAAAAACTCAATTCAATATCGATAGCCAATCAAGGCATCGCTAAGTGATCATCGTAACCCGGAATCGCACGATCTGATCAATTTTCAGTAACTCTGCACCAAATAAGTAATATTTCGTACAGGTACACTATTGATTACCCTGATTTTCCGTTAACTAGTGTCGATTTTACTATTGCTAAAATTTGTGTCAAGCAAATGTAGAGATTTGCTGGCAAACTTCACAAAGTCAAAATATTTACATACACTCATTAGTATTTGTTTGAAGACTAAGGGTAGGTTGTTAGCTTTGACTAAAATTGCCAACCCTACCACTTTCATCAAACACAAGCTCTAGAGATGATAAAACTGTCCCCAGGAAGACAAAACCAAGAGCCACAGCAGTAACTTTGAGGTAAATTCCTGATCATGTAGCGTATCAAGAATTACATATATTTGAGAGTGCTGAGTGCTGAGTAATTGTGCTTTAAAGTAGTATACTCTCCTCTGCTCCCTTGCTTTCTGCTTCATTCCTCATCTGGCATTGGCAAATCTAAGGCTATTAACAAAGCCTGAGATAAATGAGCCATCACCAATTGCGAAACTGCACCTCTTAAACGCAAAAAGCGGGTTTTAGATAACACCCGCACTTGATCTGCCATTGCGATCGAATCTCTCTTGAGTCCTCCATCAGGTGCTAAAATTAACACCTGGGTAGGATAAACTCGCTTTCCTGATTGATACGTAGTGCAGGGAACTGCTAAAACAACTGGACTCGACGAATTAATTGCATCACGACTAACAATAATTACTGGGCGAGTCCCTCCTTGCTCTGAACCTTCAGTTGATTCTAGGCGAGCATCATAGACCTCACCCCTTCTCATTACAGAGATTCCTCTAACAGAAATGCCTCCCACTGAGCAGCAGCAAATTCAGTTTCGAGCTTGAGTACCTCTGCCTGATAATCAGGGTCGCTGGCCATTTCTGTCAAAGCGGCATCTATCGTGGCTCTTTTCTGTGCTGCTAATTCTCGACGTATTGCTTGCACCATAAAATCATTACGACTTCTTGCTTTGCCTTCTAAAACTGCCTTGTCAGTTGCTTCTAAAAGTTCCCGTGGTATTGCTAGTGTAGTGCGAACGGATTCGGCTTTCATGTAGTGATGATTATTTTGATGTCTTCAGTGACGACTTCTATGATATCACTCTTAATCGTACTCCGACCCTTGGAGTTCTACCGAAGACCTTGTAGCAACTAAATTTTTTACCCAACAGTAGTACCTAATCAGTTATAGAAAAGACCTTTTGTCTCAGCAATGCTAAGTTCACATTACACATTAATTCACAAAGTTTAGCCATAGCTAAAAGTCCAGATTCCACCCTACTATTGGGAATCTGGACTAGCGAAGAACCATTCCTGTCTACTTAAGTAGAAAGAGTTACTTTTGGGGTAATAGTCAGTAATTAGGCAGAAAATGAAATTTTTTTTGTAACTTTGGTTTAACCAATCGCTCTTTTGAGTGAACCATCAGCATAAAGTTCAAGCGGAACCAATTCGATTTTGCCGTTAACTTTCACTTGGGAGTAAACCACTTTCACTAACTGAGCCTGATTTTCGTTGTAACGCAAAGACATAATAAATCCCCTTGATTACAAATTTATTGGGTTCAAACCCTTTCATACCTTTAATGTACTGAATGAGTTCTTGGTGAACTGTACATCTTTTGAAGGATTGTTGATTCTATAACTAGCAAACAAATGATAAATTCAGTATAAAATAAGCTCAGTATATATAAAGATTTCAATAAATCTCAATTTTGGGTAAGAATTCATTAACAACTTTGTAACTAAATGGCTACTAACGCGAGATAATAAGTAGTCCCTACTGCCCTTAGCTGTAAATACCATTGTCCATTACAGAATAATCATCTTCACAGTCACAGGGTGGACTTCTGCAAGTTTCCTTTAATGAGTATGAAAACAGCTACCGAATTACCAACTCGACTGGAGCATTACTACAAGCAAATCAAAACCATCATCTTAGCGCGTCAAAATCCGATTACTGGTTTGCTACCTGCGAGTACAGCCATCACTGCTCACGGTGATTATACAGATGCTTGGGTGAGAGACAATGTATACAGCATCTTGGCTGTTTGGGGTCTAGCGCTGGCGTATCGCAAAGTTGACGAGGACAAAGGACGCACTTACGAATTAGAACATAGCGTTATTAAGCTGATGCGTGGGTTGCTATTTGCGATGATGCGACAGGCGCATAAAGTAGAGAAGTTTAAACATACTCAGTCACCCTTAGATGGTTTACACGCCAAATACAACACCACTACTGGCGACATTGTAGTTGGAGATAATGAGTGGGGACATTTACAACTTGATGCCACATCTATATTTATACTGATGCTGGCACAAATGACGGCTTCCGGATTGCAGATTATTTATACGATTGATGAAGTAAACTTTGTGCAGAACTTGGTTTACTACATTGGACGCGCTTACCGGACACCAGATTATGGTATTTGGGAACGGGGTAACAAAATTAATCATGGTAATGCTGAGTTGAATGCTAGTTCTGTAGGAATGGCAAAAGCAGCACTAGAAGCTATCAATGAACTAGATTTGTTTGGGGTGCGTGGAAGTCAAGCATCAGTCATTCATGTACTACCTGATGAAATTGCCCGCGCTCGCAGTACTTTAGAATCGTTGTTACCGAGAGAATCTGCATCTAAAGAAATTGATGCGGCGCTGTTGAGTATTATTAGCTATCCTGCCTTTGCTGTCGAGGATGTACAGCTGCGCGATTCTCCCAAGGAGACGCTACGCGAACGCACTTTTAACGATATCATCAACAAACTCCAAGGCAAATACGGCTGCAAACGCTTCTTACGCGACGGACATCAAACTGTTTTAGAAGATAACCAGCGTTTGCACTACGAACCTTGGGAATTAAAACAATTTGAGCATATTGAATGTGAATGGCCATTATTTTTCACCTACTTATTGCTGGATGGCTTATTCCGTAATGACAAAAAGCAAGTTCAAAAATACCAAGAACTTCTAGATTCATTATTAGTTGAACGCGACGGCTATTATTTACTACCAGAACTATATTATGTGCCAGCAGAAAATATCGAAGCTGAAAAATTAGCTCCTCAAAGTCAACCTCGATTGCCGAATGAAAATATTCCCTTAGTTTGGGCGCAAAGTTTATATTTTCTCGGACAAATGTTAAGTGAAGGTCTACTAGCTGTTGGTGATATTGACCCATTAGGGAGATATTTGACTATTGGTAAAAGCCGCGAAGCCTTAGTACAAATTGCTTTGTTAGCTGAAGATGATGACTTACAAGCCAAACTAGAAGTTCATGGAATTGAAACTCAAACACCCAAACAAGTAGACCCAATTCAAGTTAGACAAGCTGGAGAACTATCAAATATTTACACTCAAATTGGACGTAATGATAAATTAGGTTTAACAGGGCGACCAGCGCGAAGATTGCGGAGTTTGACTACATCGCGCATCTTTAGGATTTGTGGTGAAACCGTAGTATTTTTGCCGTCTTTTCTAGATGCACAACAGTTTTATTTAACTCTTGATTACCATTTTTTAGTTGATCAAATTAGAAGTGAACTGGCTTATATTCAAAAATATTGGAGTGATTTGGGTCGTCCTATCTTAACTTTAATGTTGACTCACACCATGTTAGAAATTGGTGCTGAGGCATTATTAGAATTGATGCAAGAACTAAAAGATGGTGTTTGCAATGGTGTGCGTGTCAAACTAGGCAGACTTAATCAGTTAATGCTGACAGCTGCTATTCAAAGAATTGATTTTCTGCAAGATGCCGAATTTTATCACTCAGCAATGCAAGATGCTGCACCACATTGCTATTACTTGGCTTACCATCCAGGAAAAAGTTGGCGCTTAGGACATACCCAAGAATTCCAAATGGAGTGCCAAACTAACTTAGGATTTTTGCTGTCTGCTTTGCGGGCTTCAGAAAATCTTTATGAGCAAATCGAGTTATTGCAAACTTTAACTCGTTTGCAAGGATTAGAATTTGATACTGGGTTTGGTGGCCCTAATACTCGCGTGACAGTAGCGAATTTGTTAGATGAAGTCTATACCAAAGCTGGCGATTTAGGTATTTGGGCAGTCGTTCGCCGGGCTGCGGGGTTGTTACAGATGGTTGATATTGCTTTATCGGATGCAGTCACAAGTATTTTGATTCGTGGTAAGCAAGTAGCTGTAGGAAGAGCTTACACTGAAGCATCATTGATTACTGTACCGATGCCTCACAATGAAATTGCTGAGAAAATTAATAATTTCTGTCGTGAGGATATTCGCGATCGCGTACTGACACAAGAAATATTACTTTATCTTGGTACTCTCATCCGCTCGGAGCCGGAATTATTTCAAGGACTGTTAACTTTACGCGTTGGCTATCTCATCTTATTAATTACCAGCGAACTAGCGCGAGAATTGCGTGTCACCCAAGATGAAGCCTACGAACATTTAATGGAACTTTCACCCTTTGAAATCAAAATGCGCTTGCGTCAGGTGTTAACTGGTTACACAGGAATGAGTAACTTGTTACGCCAACAAGAATCATTACACGTCAAGCAAAAAGAAAGTGATATTGAATGGGTAGTGCAACCAACAATTACCGAAGAAATTGAAGTACCTACGGGAGGTTGGCGACGCTTCCGTCAAGCTGAAGGGGCGCTGAACCGTGTCCCGAAAAACTTTTTTCAGCAAGTTTGGTTATTAATGAAACATTGCAAAGGCTTAGTCATTGGAGACAAACTAGAACGTCGCAATCGTTTAGATAGTGAGTTGATGTTATCTGAAATGACGGCTGGCGAAAAGAATTTTGCTTTGCGGGTGGAGCATTTATTAAATAAAATCGAAGCGCCAGAATATCGCCAAGTTAATATTGAAGCACTCATGGAATTAGGCGCGATCGCCTCTAGAAACCCCAGCTTGCAAATTGAAGAATATATTGTGTTAGATGTATTAATTGGTCATGCTGTGCGCTTAGCATGGTTAGATGCACATCCAGAACGCGGCGATCGCTATGATGAAGATAAAGCAAATGCGTGGCGATCGTTTTACAATACTTCACCGCAAGATTGCGCTAGTTATATTCTCAAAGCCTTCCGCTTCTTGACAGAATTTGTGAGAGAGTATTGAACTCACTTGTGTAAGTAAAAGATTTGGGCAAGGGTGTAAAAGTGTAGGTATTCAAAACCCATACACCTCTACACCCTTACACCCACTCTCGATGCGTCAGATCTGTTATCGCAAATTAGCTGGGACTTCTTTCGGAACTACCCAATAGTAAATAGTTTTTCCATCTACTTGTAGTGTTTGTTGTGGTTTCCAATTGCCCATATCGAAAGCGTGGGAAACAATTCTGGTACCAGGTTTGAGTTTTAATAGTTCGGGGCGAAGTCTTTGGTTAACTTCGGGTAGTAGGTAAAGTGTAATGACAGTAGCTTCACTCAAATCAGTTTTGAATAAGTCTTGCTGACGAAACTCTACACGGTCTGTGACTCCGGCTTTTTGCGCATTAGCGTTAGCTTCTTGAATCCGTTCTGGATTAATATCTATACCTACGCCTCGCGTACCATACTTTTGGGCTGCTGTAATTACAATTCGCCCATCACCACTCCCAAGGTCATAAAGCACATCATTTTTATTCACTTTGGCTACTTTCAACATTGCATCAACTACAGGCTGTGGTGTCGGTACATAAGGAACATCCCCTGGACGTTCTTGGGGTTGAGTTGTAGCAGTTGGAGTTTCAGTTTGAGCAGTTAAAACAGGCGGTTGCACTTCTGCTGCTGAGTCTTGTTGGGTGGTGCATCCCACAATTCCTAAGCCTGTAACACTAACACCTGTAATGAATAAAAGCAAGATTTTTTTGAACATGAATCTACTCCTAGAACAAAAATAGGTGAATGTTGAATGAATTACGCCCTACCTTGGCGGTAACGATTCCACAGCAATAGCGGAATACCTGCGGCCACAACGACAACACCAATAACTGCGCCCACACCTGTATACACCAAGCTGGAGTACAGTAAGTAGCCGCAGACTGCACAAAACAGTAATGGTGTGAAAGGATAAAGTGGCACGCGAAATGGTCGCAGAATTTGCGGTTCTCGGTTGCGTAACACTAACAGCGATACGCCAGAAAGTAAAAAGAAAAACCAAAATATGGGAGCGGTATAGTCCACCATTGTTTCAAAACCTTTGCGGGTGAACGTACCTAACACAACCAACGCCAAAGCGATCGCTGCTTGTAAGACTAAAGCATAACTGGGGGTGCTAGGACGTTGCCGCCACTGTCCCATAAACCTGAAAATCGCGAAATCTTGACCCAGGGCGTAATTAGTCCGCGCTCCGGTGAAAATAGTGGCATTAAGTGCGCCCAAAGTCGAAACTGCAATCAACAAGCTGATAAACCAAGCTCCTGGTGCGCCCCAAAACGTCCGCATTAAATCGGCGGCTACAGCTTGGGAGTTAGCCATGTTTGCTAAACCCAGTCCCCGCAGATAAGCCAGATTAATCAGCAAGTATATGACAGTAATTGTGCCAATACTCCAAAGCAGCGATCGCACAATGTTGCGTTGACGATTTTGGATTTCTGCGGAAATATAAGCTGCTTCATTCCAACCGCCATAAGACAGCAGGACAAACACCATTGCTAGTCCCCAAGTACCTGATGAGGTAGATTCCACAGGAACGGGAGCATTAGCGCTTGCTGTTAATCCAATTAACACCACTAACAACAAGCCGAGGACTTTCGCCGCCGTAAGTAAGTTTTGTGTCCACTTACCTTGTTGCAAGCCGATGATATTTAAAGCAGTTAAGAAAGCGATCGCAACTGCGGCATAAATCGAAGGTGAGAAATTTCCTAGCTGCCAAATTTGGGAAGCGTAGTCACCAAAAACAAAAGCCAACAAAGCAATAGAGCCAGTTTGAATGACTGTCATTCGCGCCCAAGCAAATAAAAAGGCAACTTCCCTCCCAAAGGCACGTTTGAGATAATAGTAAACTCCACCAACATCGGGATACGTCGTGGCTAACTCTGCATAGCACAATGCGCCAACCAAAGAAACCACACCACCGATGAACCAAAACAGCAGTACAGCCTGACTGCTACCTGCTTGGATTGCTACTAAGGCAGGAGTTTCAAAAATTCCTGCGCCAATTACAATACCGACAATCAATGCGACAGCATCTGATAGTGTCAGTGATGCCTTAGGTGCAGCTGCTTCCGTAGTTGCTAAACCTTCAAGTAATCTGTACTTTTCATGTCTACTCACATCGACTCCTGCTCGGTATTGAGTGTAATGAGCAATGTTGTGCCAAAAAATATTAATTACTTTTTTATAATTCAGGATAAATGTGACAGGAAAGTGACAAACACAGCAATCATAAATCTTTGGGAAAAGTCAAGATCCCCGACTTCTTTAAGAAGTCGGGGATCTGAATCTCTCGTTTTCTGTTTTTATTAGAGAGGCAATTTAATTTGAAATATAGAACCTTTACCTAGTTGACTTTTGACGCTGAGATGTCCACTGTGTGCTTCAATAATTTGTTGAGCGATCGCTAATCCTAAACCAAAGCTATTGGCAGAATTTTTTTGATGTTTCTCTACTCGATAAAATTGCTCAAAGATATGCGGTAAATCTGCTGCCGCAATCCCAATACCATTATCCTCTACTTCAATTATTGCCTGATTGTATTTAGTAAATAGGCGCAACTCTACTATCCCACCAGCGGGAGTATATTTACAAGCGTTACTCAGAAGATTGATCACAGCTAGACAGATTAATTCGGCATCTACACGCACCATAATTGGGGATTTGGGTAAATCACTCTGAAGATTTAAATGTTCGGCATTAGTCTTCACTGACTGAGATTGTAATAATTCTGCCAAGAAGTTACTCAAATCAACATCTTTTAATGATTCTGGAGTTAATTTACCTGTACGACGCGCTAGAAATAGCAGATTTCCAATCAATGTATTCATCGATTTAGCTACTTCTGCAACTTTTTCTAAACGCAGATGCTTACTAGTACTGTCTTCCATTGGAGCGAGTAAACCAACTTGAGCATTACTGAGAATCGCTGCTAAAGGAGTACGTAATTCATGGGAAGCATGGGCGGTAAACCGTTCGAGTTGTTTGTAACTTTGATGGATAGGTTGCATTGCTATACCGCTGAGAAACCATCCTGTTAAACTTGTTATTCCTAAAGCAATGAATACCGTTGATATTAACAAGAGTAAAAATTTATCGAGTAATTCTTGGACACGTGTCATTGGCATTGCCATTTGTAGATAGCCAATTAACTCACCATTGTGCTTCACTGGTAAGGTAATTTCCCGTAACCAAGTAACTTCTGATGCCACACTTGAATTATTGGGAATTTTTAATGTTTGATAGGTAAATGTTGGGTTGAATTTATTTTGTGGCAACTCACCAAAGTAACGTTTCAATTTGCCTTTAGGGTCGTACCAGCGGGCATATATAATTTCACTATCTACTGGTGGTGGGTTATTTCCTAAAACTGGTAAATGTTTGAGAAATACTCGTTTTTCTCCTTGGTAAATTTTGTACTGCACACCTGCGGTAATTACTCTAGCTTTTTTATATAAAAATAAGTCTATAACTTCTAGCTGCTGGACTGATTCTTGGTAATAAAGAATCCCAGCAAAAATTAAGAGAATACTGCCCATTGAGAGAGTAAACCAACTAGCCAAGTTACGACGGCTACGGTTGAACATGACTCACAAAAGTTAAAAGTTAAACAATACAAAGGCAAAAGTTATTTTTGCGGATGAGGATTAAGACGATAGCCCATACCATAAATAGTTTCTAGCCAGTCTGCTGCATCTAGCAATTGTAAACGCTGACGCAGACGACGTACTAAGCTTGTTGTCGCATTGCTTTCTGGTTCGCTACCCCATTCCCATAAAGCTTGTTCAATTTGATTCCGGCTTAAAATTTGCTGTGGATGACGCATTAAGTATTCTAGTAACTGAAATTCTCGCGTAGATAACTCTACCATTGCTTGACCCCGTTCTACCGTCAGGGTTGAAAGATGCAATTGCAGATCTGCTAGTTGAAGTTTTTCTCCTTGCCAAACAGGCGATCGCCTACCTAATGCGCGGACTCGTGCTAATAATTCAAACAAATCTGTAGGTTTAACTAAATAGTCATCAGCACCAGCATCCAAGCCAGTGACTTTTTCGCTAGTGGTATCTTTGGCTGTCAACATCAATACAGGTGCGGTTTTCCCTGCTTTGCGATACTGCCGACATAGCTCTAATCCGCTCATTTCTGGTAGCATCCAGTCTAAGATCAATAAGTCATAGTCTCGCTGGGAAATTGCCCATTGTGCGATCGCACCGTTTTCTACGCCATCTACAATATGCCCAGCTTGAGACAATGCTGTTTGTAAGGGTTCTAATTGGGCTGTGTCATCTTCTACCAGAAGTATTCGCATTGTTCACTAGTTTACAGTTTTTCAATGGTTGATTGTAGAAAATCTCACTCAGTAAATCTTCTGCCATCAGTGAGATTTTGCGCAACTTAGAGAATAAGCCAGTGGTATTAGGTGAGTTTGCTTTTTTGAGGTTTGTTGACTACTGACTGTTGATTTTCAAATGAAAATCAACACCTGATTAAACATAGTGCAAAAAATATCCCCTGTTTGGAAAACCAAACAAGGGAGTAATTTATTTTATAGCAGTTGATTTTATTTCAGCACTCAACACTTTGCTATTTTTGAAAAACTACTTAACCGACACAGCATCAACATCAACGGTTTGTGGACTGGAAGTGGAAGTAGCATCCTCTGAAGTATTTGTAGGGGTTTCCACACCTTTACGTGCTTTCCAACTATCAAGCACTAAACCAGACACCTCAGTAACTAACAGTGTCATCAGTAAAACATCATCAATTTCACCCACTATGGGAAAAATATCAGGAACAATATCAATGGGGCTGAGAAAATAAACTATTGTTCCTAAAATTACCCACCAGCGATACTTTGGGTTCCGAATCAAATTGCGATACCAATTGTATACAGAATCGATGGAAAATTTCATTTTTTAGCCCTCAAATTACCTTTCATTTTGACAAATTCTGTAGATAACTTCCGGTGGGAATAACCGCCCCAATATAGTCTGGAAGTTGCTACACGATAAGTTGATAATTTACAAAAATTAATTTTTTATGAATGTGGATTGAGCTTTGTATCTGGGAATACTAGGTTCGCAAGTATGAAATTTTATCTATACAGGCTTGGAAAATAAGATTTAATGCGTAGAACTAACTCTCAAAAAATTAAAGCTTTTCCATTACAGTTGGTTCTGATTATTCCCTTTGCCTTGCAAATCTTTGGCGCAGTGGGTTTGGTTGGCTATTTGTCATTTAAAAATGGGCGGGAAGTAGTAAATGACTTAGCAGATCAATTAATGAATCGCACCAATAGTATAGTGCAGCAGCATCTGGATGCTTATTTATCTATTCCCCTCAAGGTCAACCAGATGAATGCTGATGCTATTAGTATGGGGTTATTGAATGTACGCGATCGCAAAACTTTAGGCAAGTATTTCTGGAAACAAATGCAAGCCTACGACTTAACCTACATCGGTATGGGACTAACTACAGGTGAGGGTACCGGAGCGGCACGTTATGATGGGAAAACTGTCACAATTGATGATTGGATTACTAAATTACCAAATAATGGGCGAAACTACGCCACCGATAAAAACGGTGATCGCATCCGTATCAATAACTCTTTTGAATACAACAACTTCAAAGAAAATTGGTATACAGAACCAATAAAAGCTGGTAAACCAATCTGGTCACGCATTTATACTTGGAATTCTCCTGATGGTGCTTATATCACTGCTGCTACAGGTCGTCCAATATATGATGCAAATCAGCAGTTACTAGGAATGGTTGGTGCAGACATTCATTTGCTGAAATTGAGTGAATTTTTGCAGCGTTCTGATGTCAGTCATTTCGGACAGGTATTTATTCTGGAACGGAATGGAATGTTAATTGCCAACTCTAGCAAGCAAAAACCTTTTGCAATAGTTAAGGGTGAGATTCAGCGGATAAAAGCTACAGAAAGTCCAGACCCAACAGTTCAAAATATTGCCAAACAAATTGAACAAAATTTTAACGGGTTTCGGTCAATTACCGAACCAAAAAAACTGCAATTGAAGTTGGATAATGATACGAATTTTGTTTATGTCACTCCTTGGCATGATCAATATGGACTTGATTGGTTACTAGTAGTGAGTGTGCCAGAAAAAGCTTTTATTGCACAAATTAACACCAACACTCAAATTACGATTTTGCTTTGTATAGGAGCATTAGCATTAGCAATTATTGTCGGTTATTTAACTTCTCGCTGGATAATACAGCCAATTTTACGGATAAACCGTGCTAGTCAAGCAATGGCATCTGGTGATTTAGAACAAACCGTCAATATTAGCCAAATTGCAGAACTTAATGCACTAACTCAATCATTTAATTACATGGCAGAGCAATTGCGTCAATCTTTTACTGCTTTAGAAGCTAGTAAAGCAGAATTAGAAGACCGAGTAGAAGAACGTACAGATGAACTCAAAACGGCATTAAGTGAATTGCAACGCACTCAATCACAAGTTATTCAAAATGAAAAAATGTCCAGCCTCGGTCAACTAGTAGCAGGAGTTGCCCATGAAATCAACAATCCAGTGAATTTTATTCACGGTAATATTGCTCACCTCAGTGACTACACGCAAGATTTGGTTAAGATGCTGCTTCTTTACCAACAACGCCATCCCAGCGAAGACCCAGAAATACAAGCACTAGCTGAAGAAATTGATTTAGAGTTCCTGATGGAAGATTTACAGAAGATTCTGCCTTCGATGAAAATGGGAACTGAGCGAATTCGCAATATTGTATTATCGCTGCGAAATTTTTCGCGTATGGATGAAGCGGATTTTAAAGCAGTTGATATTCATGAAGGTATTGAAAGCACACTATTAATTTTGCAATACCGTCTTAAAGACAAGCCAGAATTGCCTGGGATTGAGGTTATTCGGGATTATGGCAATTTACCTCAAGTGGAATGTTACCCTGGACAACTTAATCAAGTGTTGATGAATATTCTGGTAAATGCTATTGATGCATTGGAAGAGTCAACAGTTCATAACATTGCACCATTAACTAAACCTCAAATTACTATCCGTACTTCAGTTAATGATCCTCAATGGGTAGAAATTGCGATCGCAGATAATGGCCCAGGAATGCCAGAACAAGTAAAAAACCGCATCTTTGACCCTTTCTTTACCACTAAACCTGTAGGTAAAGGTACAGGTATGGGCATGGCAATTAGTTATCAAATCATTACCGAAAAGCATAACGGCAAGTTAGATTGTTTCTCTACTCCAGGTCAAGGAACTGAGTTTAGAATTCAAATCCCAGTAAAACAGTAGCACTACCAATTTTGGATTTTAGATTTTGGAGCCACTGCGTTGCGGTGAATCAGCGCTGCGGGAGGGTTTCCCTCCGCAGGCGACTGTGAACCCGAAGGGAGGTTCCCTCCGTTGTAGCAAGTGGCGTGATTTTAGATTGAAAGCCTTGATTCATAAACTATTGCAGAAGTTTGAAACAAGACTACTTATGCCAATTTGGTATCAATAGTCAATTTCTTCCCACCGCACCCTTACTTAAATCCTGTCTCTCCATGAAATTTGAGTTATCAGAGTTTCTAACTGCACATTAATCTTTAGAATTAAAATGCTTTGGGATAATTGCTGTAGGAACGGAGGGAGGAAACTTAGACAGTGGATATTTTAGATCTGTTTCAAAAGGGTGGGCCAGCAATGTGGCCTTTGGCAGTTTTGTCAATACTGGCTTTAAGTGTAATTTTAGAGCGTCTGTGGTTCTGGTTGCGGATTCTCAATCAAGAAAGGGAAATAGTTAACCGTGTACTCGATGCTGCCCAAGAAAATTGGGATGTAGCTGCGGATATTGCTAGACAAGCCACAGATCAGCCAATTGGGCGTTTTCTCTACGCGCCTTTGCGCTTGTTAAAAGTTGATTTAGAAACCTTTCGTTTAGCCCTGGAAGCAACAGCAGAAGACGAATTAGCTGGGATGCGTCGCGGTGAAAAACTTTTAGAAGCTGTGATTGCACTGTCTCCACTGTTGGGATTGTTGGGTACAGTGTTAGGTTTGATTCATTCTTTGCGTTCAATTCGGATTGGCGATTTAGGAACGGCATCAACAGCTGGGGTAACGACTGGGATTGGTGAATCTTTGATTAGTACTGCCGCAGGGTTAATAGTTGCCATTGTTAGTTTGGTATTTTATCGCCTATTTCAAGGTTTTTTGGTTAACCAAGTCAAAATTTTTCGTAAGGCTGGCAATGAGTTGGAATTACTCTATCGTCAATCTCCACCAGAGTTTAGCAAGAGTACATCAACTGTGCCTGAAGCTTCGCGCGAAAGCTTTACTCCACCCCGCAAACAAGCCAAAAATCCTTTTCCTAAACCTCCAGAACCACCGAATGTAACTGATTCATTAGATCCTGAGTAATATAGCCGTAGTTAGATATGTTAGGACAGTGTTGACTGCTCAAAGTTATCAAGCAACCGAGGTTATACTTAGCATTCAACACTCTGCACTTTGCTATAACAAAAATTTCCAAGACAATGAAAGTTAATCTGCATACTCCAGTTGAAGAAGTACAAATTCAAATCATTCCTTTAATTGATGTTGTTTTTTGTATCCTGACGTTTTTTTTGTTAGCAGCATTGCAATTTACTCGCCAACAAGCTATTAATGTTGATTTACCTAAAGCTGCTACAGGTACAGCTGCTGGTGTAACGGGGCAAAGTGCCAGTCGAATTGTGACTATTGATGCTGTTGGCAATACTTACATAGAAAAACAACCAGTAAAGCGAGAAGAGTTGGCAGAACAGTTAAAGCAATATCTGCAACAAAATCCTAACGGTATTTTGGTGTTAAATGCTTCACGAACAGCAACTTACAATGATGTTGTTGAGACGCTAGATTTATTGCGACAAGTAGGAGGCGATCGCGTTTCTTTGGGAATTATACCAGGGCCTTCCCAACCTTCAGTTTCTCAACCTAATCTGCCGACAGAACCCTATTTTCCCAATAATCCTGGAGTGCCTCCCGCACCTGTTCCAGACGTTAACCCACAGGGCAATTTTAATCCCAACATCCCTTTAAACCCCAACCAAATACCTACAAATCCTATTCAATCCCCAACTGGCGAAGGTGTGATTCCTGCTGTGCCTAACGCACCAGCAACCCAAGTCCCGATAGCACCAGGAAACACTAATTCTGTTCCTAAAAGATAAATTTGAACAGAATTTTCAAAGTCAGGATGCAATAATGGGAGATTAGGCAGTCAATACTTCCTTATCTTCCCTGCGTCTAATTATTAGCTAAACCTAAAGATATTAAAAATAAATTCTGGTTAGAGCAAATTTATCTGGTAATTTACAAGTAATTGGCAAAGCTTCAAAGATTATGAAATCGGTTGCTTAAATAAGCGATCGCCAATCGCCATTCGCGTTTCAAGGGTTTTGGCAATGAATGCAATTGTGACGCTTTTAATTGTTTGGGTAGTAACATCTATCAGTTTGTTGATTATTAGTAAACTCCCCTTAGGAGTTGAAGTTGACTCACCCAAAAAAGCCTTTATTTCAGCAGCAGTTCTCGGTATTGTTACGGCGATCATCAGACCGATTTTACGCCTCATATTTGCAGTACCGAATTTTTTGACTTTTGATTTATTATCCGGCATTTTCACCTTCATGATTGCCGTTGTTTGTTTTAGTATCGCTGCTTGGTTAGTCGAAGGCTTTCGTTTACGTTTCGGGATTTGGAGTGCTGTGTTAGGTGCGCTGGCTCTCACTTTCATCAACAGCTTAATCTACAAGTTACTAGGTGTCTGATCAACTTTCAACACCTAATTAGTATATTCAGACAGCAGGGGAGCAGGGAAAGAATCTTATTCACAACTCAGCACTCTCTAGTCAGGTATTCATGAGTAAATCTCATAGCCAAACATGAAAAAGTTGTTCCCCTACACCTTTACACCCCTCTTCCCTACTCCCTACTTCCTATTTTCCAGACATAGGCAAGAATAACTAATGACTAATTCTCAGTGGCTAAACCATGTTAAGATACATCTCAATTATGAAAGCTGTGTTGGATAGAGTGGATAAAAACAAACATGGAAGCAGCACTGTTATTAGCTAAATTGCCTGAAGCTTACCAAATTTTCGATCCTTTGGTAGACGTTCTCCCAGTCATTCCTGTTTTCTTCTTGTTACTTGCTTTCGTTTGGCAAGCAGCTGTCGGATTTAGGTAAGTTAAGTAAATTTTCAATTGCTAGGACAGGTACAATGCCTGTCCTATTTTTTTTGACAATATATTCTTGTTAAAAATTGATATTTCTTAATTATTTGTAATCTTTAGTCAGATGTTAAGTAAGATAGTTTATACAGCCTAATTAAACTTAGCCTTTCTAGCCAAATGTACAGTCAACGGGGAATTAATTAGCTATGGGTAATATCAAATTTGTCAAAGAGAACAAAGAAGTCATAGCAGCAAATGGTGCTAACTTGCGCCTCAAAGCTGTGGAAAATGGCATTGATTTGTACACACTATTTGGCAAAATGACCAATTGCGGCGGTTATGGTCAGTGTGGCACATGTGTTGTGGAGATAGTTGAAGGGTTAGAAAATCTTTCCCCGCGCACAGAGGTTGAAAACCGTAAATTCAAGAAAAAACCAGACAATTACCGCCTAGCCTGTCAAACTTTAGTACATGGCCCTGTTAGCGTGGTGACAAAACCTTAACCTTTAAGACTTACCCTCCAGCAGCATTGATGACATAAGAAGTAAAAAAAAATAAGGCTAACACGGGCATCGATGATGCTATTCTAAAGTTGTTGACTGGAAATTATAGAGAGGCTTCTTTGCCATGCAAGTTAATGACTTAGGGTTCGTAGCGAGCATTCTGTTCGTATTAGTTCCCTCTGTGTTTTTAATAATTCTGTACATCCAAACAGCAAGCCGCGAAGGTAAAAAAGATAGTTAATAGTTTGTGCTTAATATAAAAAACCCCTACGCCATTGGTGCAGGGGTTTTTGTTTATCAACCGCCAAATTTGAGTAGAAAGTGTTGAGTGCTGAGTTAAAAATAGTTATTCCTCATCTCTAGCCCCTAGAACACCAATTCAGTAATGCTGGAAGAACCTCTCCCCCTACCCCTCTCCTACGAGGAGAGGGGAGTTTGGCTCCCCCTTCCCTAGTAGGGAAGGGGGCTGGGGGGTTAGGTTTTTGATTACTGAATCGATGCTCTAGCCTCTAGTCCCTAGTCCCCTTAGCCGTTAACCAACTGTCCGCGCTAACAATACTGGACAAGTAGCATTGACGCGAACATAATCAGACAAAGAAGCACCTATGAGTCGGTCTATATCTACAAAACTCTTAGCTACCGATGGACGACGATCTGGAGAACCAAGTAGTAGTAAGTCTACATTCAATTCTTCTGCTAAGCGACAAATTTCTTCGCCTGGTTTACCACTACTGGTGTAGCAACGAGCTTGTACTCCGTATTTTTGTGCTTCAGCGTATGCTGCTGCAAAAATGGGATCTTTGTCGGGAACAACTTCACTGACTTCTGATGTTTTGCCGCGCAAATCAGTATTAACATGAGTCAAAATTAACTGGCTACCTGAAATATCCCGCAGCAAAAATAAAGCTAAATTTAAACAATGTTTTGCCGCATCAGAGTTGTCCAACGCCACCATTACGCGCTTAATTCTTTTGACATAAATATCATCTTTAACCAGCAACATTGGGCGAGAAGACAATTGAAAAACATACTGACTTACGGAGTTCGCCAAAATTGACTGCAAACGCTTGAGTCCGCGTGAACCCATGATGATTAAGTCAGCATCAATTTCATCAGCTACTTGACAAACTACATCTTTGGGATCGCCTTGCCGTAATATTGAAGAGACTTGGCTGGGATCTAAATTCAAAGACTGAATAGCACTGGCAAGAATTTTTCCTCCTTCTTCCCATTTATCTGTCATTGCAGATGCAGTGCTTTGGGGAGTCACAACATGCAGAACTGTGACTTTAGCACGTTGAATTGATGGTATTTCTTTCAAGGTTTTGAGCATTTCTTCTGCATGACCTAAGCCCGAAACCGCTAACAAAATTTTTTCTATCATTGTTAGTTCTTAGTTGTAAATGTTGCTTTAGTGTTTGCTCTTAGTAATTGGCTCAGTTGATTTATCAACATTTTGCTCAATAACCTAGCGTCGTTACGCAGAAGTCTAAATCAAAAAACTTGTCGATTTTTTGTCAGACTGTTAATCATTTCTGCCTAACTGAACTAGCTAAAGAAATCGGTACAAATCAACTTTCACTCACTAGTATTTATGACTTAAATATATGAGATAAACTAGTGTAATTTAGCTTAACTTGTACCTATCGCTAGACTTTAAACTAGGCTTCAATAATTAAGCTTACTTTCAATTTAACTTAGCTAACTTTATAAAATATGATGTTATTTATTATTTTTAATCTATATTAACTTTTATTCATTAGAAGCAAGTTAAGTATTGCAAAGAAGTCTAAGAAAATTAGGGTAATTATACCATTGTTTTTTGGCGCGATCGCCTGCTTTAAAAAAATTAGCTTTATCAAATATTAAGCTTTTAATTATAACTTTAGTTATGTTTATGGGAACAATAAAATATAACTATTTAACTGAATAAAAACCTGTGCTTATGCAAGTTCCTGGAATTACTGCAACTATCCTAGTGGCTATAGCTTCTCCCACTTTGGGATTGTATTATTCACAACCAAGCATTGCCCAAGCCCCAACACCCACACCCGAAGAACGCATCACCGAAGCCATCAGCTTAAATAGTCAAGGAGAAGGACTAGTTTATAAGGATATAGTTGGTTTAGAGGACTTGCAAGCTGGTTTAGAACTCTTTCAACAGTCCTTAGCAATATTTAAACAATATGGTGCAAAAGCAGGAGAAGCCAACAGCTTAGTCAATATTGGTTACGTTAATCTCCGGAAAGGAGAGTATGCTAAAGCACTAGATTTTTTTCAGTCAGGCTTAGATATTCGCCGCAAACTCCGCGACCAAGAAAACGAATGGATACCTTTATCTTATATCGGAGAAGTATATCTGAATCTTGGAGAATATCAAAAAGCACTCGATTTTTATCAACCAGCTTTGAAAGTTATTCAAGAATTAAAAGCTGCTAACCCTCAAGGTTATAATTACGCAACTAGCGAAGCAAATATATTAAGTGATATTGGCGCAGTTTACTTTCGTACAGGTAAATATTCTCAAGCTTTAGAGCTTTATCAACAAAGTTTGACAGTTCAAAAAGCTAAGGGAGATAAAAGTGGAACTGCTCAAACTTTAAATAATCTTGGTGTTGTTTATCTTAACTTGGGTAACTATGCTCAAGCACTTGATAATTATCAGCAAGCATTAAAAGATTTACAAGAGTGCTGTTCTACATTTTATGGGACGCAAGCAGCAATTTTCAATAATATTTCCGGTGCATACTTTAACTTAGGGCAATATCAAAAATCTCTAGAATTTGCCGAAAAATCTACAAATATTTATAAAAAACTTGGCACTGGAGAGTACAAAAGTACAGATGAACAGGCAATAAAATTACTATATAATGCTCTTGGTCAAAATGCTCAAGCTTTGCAACAAGTTACCAGCCGCGCTAATGTTGGCGATGCTTTTGGTAAAGACTCGTTTCAATTTCAAGGTGCAGCATTAAATCTTAATAATATTGGGCAAATTTATTTTAGCTTGGGTAAATATGACGAAGCAATCAAGTTATATCAGCAAGCTTTAGATATATACAAGCAAAATAACTATAAATTAGGCATTGCAGTTGCGTTCAATAATATTGGACGTGTTTACCAAAATTTGGGTAACTATAACCAAGCGATAGAATTTAATCAGCAAGCTTTAGCTAATTATCGGGAAGTTGGCGATCGCACGGGCGAAGGCGTAACAATTAGTAACTTAGGGCAAGTTTATCAAAAACAAAATCAATACGATAAAGCGTTGGGATTATTTCAGCAAGCTGTTGCTATTCATCGAGAAGTTGAAGATAAAATTAGTGAAGCTGCAACGCTGAAATTTTTAGGTGATGTACTAGCTGCACAGAATCAACCACCACTGGCGATCGCATTTTACAAACAATCAGTCAATTTAACAGAAACGATTCGTCAAAGTTTGCGAGTTGTGCCGACTGATATCCAAAAATCTTACACTGAAACTGTCTCGGAAAGATATCGCCGCCTCGCTGACTTATTATTGCAACAAAATCGTCCGGCGGAAGCCCAACAAGTTTTAGATTTGTTGAAAATTCAGGAAGTTAGTAACTATATTGGCAACAGTGGTACTAGTAAACCAAAAGTCACAAATAGAAATAATCAACGAGGAAGTTCTGCAACAGTAGCAGTCAAACCAGAAAAAGCAGAACCAGAAAAATTACCGTTAAAACCACAGGAAGAAGAAATATCTCAAAAGTATAGCGCCATTCAAGATAAAGCGATCGCCCTTGGTAAAGAACTCACCACCCTGCGAAAAATTCCTCCCCAAACACGCACTGCAACTCAAGAAAAACGCATCGCTGAATTGGTGAAACTGGAACAAAGTACTAACGCCGAGTTTAACAAGTTTATTAAAAGTCCTTCTGTTGTATCGTTAGTGCAACAATTATCTGCCACATCAGGGCAGGAAAATTTAAACTTACGCCAACTCAATTCTTTAAGAGACAACTTACGCCAGTTAAATCAAAAAGCTATTTTACTGTATCCTTTGGTTTTAGATGACAGGCTAGAATTAGTTATCGTCTCCGCTGATGCGCCGCCAATTCATCGCACTGTAGCAGTCAAAGCCGCAGAATTAAATCAGACAATTAATGAATTCCGAGAAGCAGTACTCGTACCTTACAAAAATAGTAAAACACCAGCCAACAAATTATATAACTGGCTGATTAAACCTATAGAAAATGACTTAAAGCAAGCAGAAGCCAAAACTATAATTTATGCACCTGATGGTAAATTGAGATATGTGCCGTTAGCTGCATTATATGATGGGCAGAATTGGTTAGTACAACGCTTTATAGTTAATAATATTACTGCTGCAAGTTTAACAAAATTAGTTAATCAGCCTCAAACATCTGTCAATGCTTTAGCTGCTGCTTTTACTAAAGGTGAATATACGGTCAAATTTGGTCAGCGACAAGAGATGTTTAGTGGTTTAGAATTTGCCAAAGTAGAAGTAGAAAATGTAGCAAAAATTCTTCCTGGTAGCAAAGTTATATTAGACAAAGATTTCAATCCTAATGCAACAATTCCGCAAATGAATGATTACAAAATTGTGCATTTGGCAACGCATGGTAAGCTTGTGAGTGATTCTCCAGAAGATTCGTTTATTGTATTTGGTGATGGCGAACACGCAACTTTGCGAGACATCGAAAATTGGTCTTTATCGAATGTAGATTTAGTAGTGCTGAGTGCTTGTCAAACTGGTTTAGGAGAAAAATCAGCTAATGGGCAAGAAATTTTAGGTTTAGGATATCAGATGCAATTAGCAGGAGCTAAAGCCACGATGGCTTCGTTATGGTCTGTATCTGATGGTGGTACACAAGCTTTAATGAATGAGTTTTATGCAGCGTTGAAATCTGGGAAAATTACCAAGGCTGAAGCTTTGCAAAAAGCGCAAATTGCTTTATTGACGGGTAAAAATAGTGAGTTTAATCATCCTTATTATTGGTCAGCTTTTATTTTGATTGGTAATGGGTTGTAGATGATGAATATTGAAAAACAAGCATTTTATGTTTCGCGTAGAGGCGCGGAGAGTTACCGTGTACACACAAGTATTAAACCGTATCCCGCCTAGAACTAAAGTTACAGGTTCATAGCTAAAGTCTACTCAAGTGGACTGAGTTTTTTATTCAGTCCTCTTTAGAGGACTTGCGCTATGAGACTCGGAATAAATTCCGAGGCGGGACAGATGCACTTATGGCAGAATACATCAGAAAATATTTGATTTAGTGAAATTTAGCATGAATTTAGCTCTAGCTTTAAGTCTTCTAGATAAGAATTAGAAAACTTGAATAAAAATATGGATTTTATGTCTAAAAAAATTACATATTCTTACTTTCGTAAAAAAGACATTGCATATAATGAATAGAGAATCCAATAAATTTAAATTGGATTGTATTTACTTATAATAAATCAAAGCAATGGCAAAAATAGTAATTTATAGCTTGATTTTACTAGAAATCAAGACATATTTACACAATGTAAAAACAGAGCAATTAGAAGCTATCCTAGGAAGTGGCTATCCTTATAATTTTCATATACTTAATGTTACTGACAGCGTCACACTAAATCCTAAAGGAGGAGATAATACATACGAAGCTGTTAACCATTCTGTCAGCTACCATGATAATAAAATTCATACTGTAGACTATTCAAGGTCTATTTACAATAATTTTTTTCGTTAGTTATTGGTAGATATTTAATCACAATCAAAGATTGATTATTTAATCAATGAGCCTTACTAAACAGGATAATTTTCTGTAAATCTTCGCTTCTAAGTAGAAGGACTAAATTAAACCTAACTTGAGATTACCGGGTTTCGACTACGCTCAACCCTCTTCTAGTCAATATATGAGACAAAAAATATTGCCGCGAAAAATCTCTAAATCATTTGTAAAGAACAAGATCCCCGACTTTTTTGAAAAGTCGGGGATTTGAACTAAAACCTTATTTACAAGTACTCTTAAGCTGCTGTGTTTAACAAGCCATTATGCCGCAGCAAAGCTTCTGTGCTGGGTTCCCGTCCCCGGAAGGCTTTGAATATTTCCATTGGGTGCTTGCTACCACCAAGCGCCAACACAGTATCCCGATATAGTTTACCTGTGGCTTGGATAGCTTCTTCATTTTCTAAACCAGCTTCTTCAAAGGCGGCGAAAGCATCAGCACTCAGTACTTCAGCCCACTTGTAGCTGTAGTAACCTGCGGCGTAACCACCGCCAAAGATATGCCCGAAAGCACACAAGAATGAATCTTCGCTTAGGGGTGGTAAAACAGTTGTTGTCTTGGCGATACGATGGCGTACTTGTGCAGGAGTTTCATTACCACCAGGACGATAGCGATCGTGCAATTCTAAATCTACACTGCTAAAGTGAATTTGCCGCAATGTAGCACTACCACTCATGTAATTGCGTGCAGCTAAAAGTTTTTGGTAATAATGTTCTGGTAATGGTTCACCAGTTTTGTAATGCTTTGCCATACCAAACAAAGTTGGGCGTTCATAGCACCAATTTTCCATGAATTGGCTCGGCAGTTCCACAGCATCCCACTCGACATTGTTGATACCTGCGGCGCTGGTGTAATCGACTTTGGTTAGCATGTGATGTAAACCATGCCCAAATTCGTGGAATAATGTCTCCACTTCATCGAAAGTCATTAAACTAGGCTTACCATCGACTGGCGGAGTTTGATTACACACCAAATACGCTACAGGCAACCGGACAGATGCTGCGCCATTATCATCAATTTTGCTGCGGTTAATGCAGACATCCATCCAAGCACCACCCCGCTTCTCAGCGGGACGGCTGTAAGGATCAAGGTAAAAGTAGGCTATGGGTTTACCTGTTTCATCAGCAATTTGAAAATAGCGGACATCTTCATGCCAGACTGGGGCTTGCCCATCGGCAGGGGTGACGGTGACACCAAATAGCCGTTTGACTAGTCCAAATAAGCCATCTAAAACTTGTGGCAATGGAAAATAGGGACGTAATTCTTCAGTTGTAAAGGCGAATTTTTCTTCTCTTTGGCGTTCCGCCCAAAAGCCAATATCCCAGTGTTGTAAATCTTCGGCTTCTGGTGCGCCTTTGGCAGCAGCAAAAGCTTTGAGTTCGGCTAATTCTTTAACAGCAGCCTCATAACTTGCACTCCGCAATTCTTCTAAGAGTGCTTCTACGGCTTGGACATTGGGAGCCATTTTACTAGCAAGGCTTAGCTCAGCAAAATTTTTGTAGCCTAACAAATTTGCTAGTTCTTGCCGTAATTCCAAAATCCGCTCAATTAAGGGATTATTATCTAACTCTCCAGAAGAAGCACGGGTAACATAAGCTTTGTACAACTTTTCGCGCAAATCTCGGCGGGTGCTGTGCTGCATGAACGGGCCATAGCTGGGAAAATCTAAAGTGATGCGCCAAGGGCCATTTTCTGGGGTGGCGTTTTCTTCACCAGCAGCACGGGCAGTTTGGGCGGCTAGGCTAAGTAAACTTTGGGGTAAGCCAGCAACTTCTTCTTTTGTTGTCAGGGTTAAGCTAAAAGCTTTAGTAGCATCTAATACATGATTAGAGAACTTTGTAGATAGTTCTGCTAACTCCATTTGAATGGCATTAAAGCGATCGCGTGCTTCTCCTGATAATCCTACACCCGACAGTTCGGCATCCCGGATGGCAGCTTCGACAATGCGCTGTTGGGCTGGTTCTAAGGTTGACCAGGTATCACTAGCACGGAGTTCTTTAAAAGCATTGTATATAAATTGACTTTGACCCAGTTTGTTGCTGAACTGTACTACTCCGGATTGGACAGTTTCAAAAGCTTCGCGCAGCTGGGGGCTATTCTTCACTCCCATTAAATGGCTGACTATGCCCCAACTCCAGTTCAGCCTTTCTGTTAGTTTTTCTAGAGGTTCAACTAAACCGCTCCAAGTCGGCTGGACATTCGCCTCTAAGGTGGTAAGCTGCTCATCCAGTTCTTTTAATAACTGATCAAAAGCTGGAATTACTTGTTCTGGTTGAATCTCGGTGAAGGGCGGTAAGCCAGTACCTTTCAGCAAGGGATTTTGAGGAATAGTGACTGCACTCATGGTGTTATGTAGCTTGCGGGCTAAATATTTCTATATATCTTCTAATGTAGCGATCGCTCTTGCTTTTAGCTTTGCCAAAATGCCGAAATAACCGAATGTATATAGCAGGGAACAGGGAGCAGGGAACCTGACTTTTCACGGGATCTGGAAAACCCCTCTCCAAACCTCTCCCCTACAAGGAGAGAGGCTTTAATTGCTCCCCCTTCCCTTGAAGGGAAGGGGGCTGGGGGGTTAGGTCTGGCGTTAACTTTTCCACATGACGTGAAAAGTCAGGTAGGGAACAGGGAACAGGTTTGTTTTCCTGGGTCTATCGTTTTTGTCTTTTTTCCAGGGATAATCATTCCAGATTACTATTTATACTGGACATCCTCAGATGAAACTACTGCTTTGCGCTTTGATTACACCTGTAGCTGTGTTATTGACTGCTACACAAACATTGGCAGCAATTAAAACACAGAATGTTGAGTATAAACAAGGAAATACAGTTTTACAAGGCTATCTAGCTTACGATGATGCTATTAAAGGTAAACGTCCTGGGGTTTTGGTAGTACATGAATGGAATGGCTTGCAATCTTACGCCAAAAAGCGTACAGAACAATTAGCCAAAATGGGCTATGTTGCCTTTGCTGCTGATATTTATGGCAAAGGTATTAGACCGAAAAATACCGAAGAGTCAGGGAAACAAGCTACTATTTATCGGCAAAACCGTCAATTGTTGCGCGATCGCGCTAACGCTGGGTTAAAAGTATTACAATCTAATCCGCTAACTGATGTCAAACGCATTGCGGCGATCGGTTACTGCTTTGGTGGTGGTACAGTATTAGAACTCGCCCGTAGTGGTGCAAATATTGCAGGTGTAGTCAGTTTTCACGGTAACCTCGATACACCAAACCCTAACGATGCCAAAAATATCAAAGCCAAAGTATTAGTATTACATGGTGCTGATGATCCATTTGTACCAGAAGAACAAGTCAAAGCTTTTGAAAACGAAATGCGTCAAGCTAATGTAGACTGGCAACTAATTTCTTATGGTGGTGCAGTACATGGCTTTACTAACCCAGACAATAAAGGTGAGCTAAAAGGAGCATTATATAATCCCATTGCAGATCAACGTTCTTGGCAAGATATGCGGCAATTTTTTGCCGAAATATTTCGCAAATAAAAATTCAGGAGTGGGAATTTCATAGTCCAGAGATAGAAGAAAAATTTTTATCCTGAGCTATATAGTGAGTACTCATCCCTACTCACTACTCCCCACTCCCATCGTTATGCGTGCAATGCTTTTAGATGCACCAAATCAACCTCTGCATTTAGCTGAGTTACCCATACCTCAACCCAATTCCGAACAAGTTCTGATTCGAGTTCATGCTTGTGCGGTTTGCCGCACAGATTTACATATTGTTGATGGAGAATTAACTCATCCCAAATTGCCTTTAATACTAGGGCATCAAATCGTCGGTACTATCGAGGCATTGGGGGCAAATGTTGATAAATTTCATGTCGGTCAACGAGTGGGAGTTCCTTGGTTAGGGCATACTTGCGATCGCTGTCATTATTGTCGCTCCGGTCGAGAAAATCTCTGTGATTTTGCTGAATTTACTGGCTATAACCTCGATGGTGGCTATGCAGAATATACCGTAGCCGATTACCGTTTTTGCTTTCCCCTCGACCCTAGCTTTCCTGACTTACAAGCTGCACCTTTATTATGTGGTGGCTTAATTGGTTATCGCGCTTACAGTATGACAGGCGATGCCGAAAAAATTGGTTTTTATGGGTTTGGTTCCGCTGCCCATATTTTAATTCAACTAGCACGCTATCAAGGTCGTCAAGTTTTTGCTTTTACCCGTTCTGGAGATATTGCCGGACAAGAATTCGCCCGTCAACTAGGTGCAACTTGGGCTGGTGACTCAGAAATATTACCACCAGAACCTTTAGATGCAGCAATAATTTTTGCCCCTGTAGGTAAGTTAGTGCCAGCTGCTTTACGTGCAGTAGCCAAAGGTGGAGTCGTGGTTTGTGCCGGCATTCACATGAGTGATATTCCTGCATTTCCTTATGAAATTCTTTGGGAAGAAAGAATGTTGCGGTCTGTGGCTAATTTAACTCGCAAAGATGGTGAAGAATTTCTCGCCTTAGCACCTAAAGTTCCTATTCAAACTGAGGTGAATGCTTTTCCTCTTACACAAGCAAATGAAGCTTTGAATGCTCTGCGTAGTGGTCAAATTGAGGGTTCGGCTGTTTTAGTCATTGATTAAAAATCAGGAAATTGTCTCTATTTCTGCCTAATAAAAAGGCTTAAGCTTTTGGCTCAAGCCTTTTACTCACTCATACCTAAATCTGCCATGATCTACCAACTATCTGCTGTACCTTTTTTATAAGGTTCACCTGTAAAAGGTTGCACCCCAATATTAGGATATTGATCATCAGTAGGGCCAAAAATTCGCATTGCGGCTTCAGAGATATACTCGGTTATCCTAGCAATGATATTGGAAATAGCCATACTCTAAGACTCCTTATTTTTGAGTCAGTTTTATAGTTATTTTTCTACTTTAATTCCATATTCTCGTATCGCTCAGACTCTCAATATATTGAGAATTTATGCAATACTTTTTCAGATTGCTTTGCAATACTTTAGGTTGTCCAAAAAGTTTAAAGTTTCTCTTCAATTTCAATTATAACAAAACTCTTCATTCAACCTGTTTATTTCACAGACATTGGTGTTTTTAGTATTTGGTTATTAATAAATAAAACTATTAAAAAAGATTAAATATTTGCATAAACAATAATTAAAGTAATGGATTTATGTTGTTTTAGTGAAGTAGACACCTGAAATTTGTTGAGTGGTTGACATTATTTATGGTAAAAACTACCATAATAAAAAGCAGCATTCTTGTAAGGACGCTCTTACATGACAACTATCCCAGACTTGGACAGTTACCAGTGCCAAGACCTGACACTCTCTGCGGCTGATTACAGCTTGCTTACTGACCTTTATCAGCTGACAATGGCAGCTTGTTATATAGGTGAAGGATTAGAAGAAAAACGGGCTAGTTTTGAGTTATTTGTGAGGCGATCGCCAGAAAATTTTGGCTATTTAATTGCAATGGGTTTAGAGCAAGCTCTGGCATATTTAGAAAAGTTAAGTTTTAATCATTCTCAGATTGCCGCTTTACAGGCGACAGGAATTTTTGCTCATGCAAGCGATCGCTTTTGGTCATTGCTTGCTGAGGGTAAGTTTACTGGTGATGTCTGGGCAGTACCCGAAGGCACAGCGGTATTTGCTAATGAGCCATTGTTGCGCATTGAAGCACCTTTATGGCAAGCCCAACTAGTAGAAACTTACCTCTTAAATACACTCAATTATCAAACTTTAATTGCCACCAGAGCCGCGCGTCTGCGTGATGTTGCTGGGGAAGAAGCAAAACTTCTAGAGTTTGGTGCGCGGCGGGCATTCAGTCCCCAAGGTGCTTTGTGGGCAGCACGGGCAGCTTTGGCAGGCGGATTAGATGCTACCTCCAATGTGTTAGCAGCACTACAACTAGGTCAAAAACCAAGTGGTACGATGGCTCACGCATTAGTCATGGCGTTGTCTGCGATGGAAGGCAGTGAAGCCGAAGCTTTTACGGCTTTTCATCGCTATTTTCCCGGTGCGTCATTATTAATTGACACTTACGATACCATCGCGGCAGCCGAACATTTAGCGGCAAAAGTCAATGCAGGAGAAATGGAATTATCGGGAGTTAGGCTGGACTCAGGGGATTTGGTGAGTTTGTCCAAACAAGTGCGATCGCTTTTACCAAATGTGCCAATTGTAGCCAGTGGCGACTTGGATGAGTGGGAAATTGCCAGACTTAAAGCGGCTGGTGCAGTAATTGATACCTATGGGGTGGGAACACGACTCGTGACAGGTACACCTGTCAACGGAGTTTATAAACTCGTGGAAATCGATGGCATCCCAGTGATGAAACAGTCTAGCGGTAAGGTGACTTATCCAGGACGTAAGCAGATTTTTCGGTCGTTTGCAGAAGGCAAGGCAAAAGCTGATAGGTTGGGGTTAATTACAGAAACGCCGCTATCAGAAACTCCTTTACTGCAATTGGTAGTGAAGGAAGGCAAACGAATGCAATTGCCAGAAACCTTGGCAACAATTCGCCAACAAACTGCGGCAACAGTAGCAAGCTTACCAGAGGAGACACGACGGTTGACAAATCCTGTTGCTTTACAGGTGGAGATTTCTGCTGGCTTGCAGGAGTTGACTGAGGAGACTAGAAAGCAAATCGCAAAAAACGCAAAATAATTATGATGAGAATTGCTTTATTTGGTACAAGTGCTGATCCACCAACTGCTGGGCATCAAGAGATTTTAAGATGGTTGTCTGAACATTATGATTGGGTGGCTGTTTGGGCGGCGGATAATCCGTTTAAGTCTCATCAAACGCCACTAGAACACCGGGCGGCGATGTTGCGACTGTTGATTGCGGATATGGATACACCAGGACATAACGTTGCAGTTTCGCAGGATTTGAGTAGCTGGCGGACGCTGGAAACAGTGGAAAAAGCAAAACAGCATTGGGGCGAAAATGCAGAATACACTTTAGTAATTGGTTCAGATTTGATCAATCAACTACCACGCTGGTATAAAATTGAAGATTTATTACAACAAGTGCAACTCTTGATTGTGCCAAGACCAGGATATGCCATAGAAGAGTCTAGCTTAGAAACTATCGAACAACTAGGAGGAAAAATTGCGATCGCTACCCTCACAGGTTTAGATGTATCCTCAACAGCTTATCGTGAACATGGAGATACTGAAGCCCTCATAGCTCCGATTGTTGCCTATATTCATCAACAGCATTTGTACAAATGCCAGGACGCAACCACAAAAAGATTCCAACTCCGCTAAATCAACAACCTTTGGCTGATTTTAAAGTAGGTGTTGATAATGTAATTTTTTCTGTAGATACTGCCCAAAATCGACTGTTGGTTCTCTTAGTCATGCGACAGCAAGAACCATTTCTCAATTATTGGAGTCTTCCTGGTACATTAGTGCGTCAAGGCGAATCTCTAGAAGATGCAGCCTATCGCATTATGGCTGAGAAAATCAGAGTCAACAATCTTTATTTAGAACAGTTGTATACCTTTGGCGGGCCAAATCGCGATCCAAGAGAAGAAACTAGCAGTTATGGCGTGCGTTATTTATCGGTTAGTTATTTTGCCCTCGTCAGATTTGAAGAAGCAGAATTAATTGCTGATAAAGTATCTGGAATTGCTTGGTATCCCGTAAAGCAAGTGCCACAATTAGCCTTCGACCATAATGAAGTTTTGGCTTATGGTCACAGACGACTGCGAAACAAATTAGAGTACAGCCCAGTTGCGTTTGAAGTTTTACCAGAAATGTTTACTTTAAACGATTTGTATCAGTTATACACAACAGTTTTGGGGGAAAACTTTTCCGATTATTCTAATTTTCGGGCGCGTCTACTCAAATTAGGTTTTTTGTGCGATACCGGAATAAAGGTATCACGCGGTGCTGGCCGTCCAGCTAGTTTATATAAATTCAACGCTGAGGCGTTTGCACCATTTAAAGATAAACCTTTGGTGTTTATATAAAGTGTGAAGTCTGAAGTCTGAAAAAAGTTTGTAGGATGAAAGTCCAAAAGCTGAATATGAAAAACTAAAGCATAAAATTTACACTTCATACTTCATACTTCATACTTTACACTTCACACTTCACATTTCATACTTCATACTTCATATGAAAATAGCGATCGCTCAACTTAATCCTACAATTGGTGACATCCCAGGAAATGCCCAAAACATTCTCCTAGCAGCACAACAGGCAGTAAAAGCAGGCGCACGTTTATTATTAACCCCAGAACTTTCTTTGTGTGGTTATCCGCCAAGGGATTTATTACTAAATCCCAGTTTTGTCTCTGCTATGGGCATAACATTACAACAATTAGCCCAAGATTTACCTCCTAAATTGGCTGTGTTAGTAGGAACGGTTGAACCAAATACTAAATCTCATCTCACTGGCGGTAAAAGTTTATTTAATAGTATTGCTTTATTGGAAGAAGGCAAAGTCAAGCAAATTTTTTACAAGCGGCTTTTGCCAACGTATGATGTATTTGACGAAGATCGTTATTTTGAACCAGGTTTGCAAGCTAATTATTTCAGCTTAGATAATATCGATATTGGTGTAACTATTTGCGAAGATTTATGGAACGACGAAGAATTTTGGGGCAAACGTAGTTATGCCGTCAATCCGATTGCAGACTTAGCAATTTTAGGCGTAGATTTAATTGTTAATTTATCGGCTTCACCCTACAGCGTCGGCAAACCACAGTTTCGAGAATCTATGCTTAAGCATAGTGCCGTGCGTTTTCAACAACCAATGATTTATGTCAACCAAGTAGGCGGTAATGATGATTTGATATTCGATGGCTATAGTTTTGCCTTGAATGGTCAAGGCGAAATTATGTGCCGCGCCCGTGGTTTTGCTACTGACTTGGTAAATGTCGAATTTAACGAAAAAGAACGAGATTTGCAGTTAAGTTCTTTAATGCCTGCTTGTGAATCAGAAGAAGAGGAAATTTGGCAAGCTTTAGTCTTGGGTGTGAAAGATTATGCACTTAAATGCCGTTTTTCTAAAGTAGTATTAGGTTTAAGCGGTGGTATAGATTCGGCATTAGTAGCAGCGATTGCTACAGCTGCCCTTGGTAAAGAAAATGTCCTCGGTGTCCTCATGCCTTCCCCTTACAGTTCCGAACATTCTGTCAGTGATGCTTTAGCATTAGGCAAAAACTTAGGGATTGAAACCACTATCTTACCGATAGGCGAACTCATGCAAGGCTTTGATCACAGTCTAGCTAATTTGTTTGCTGGCACAGAATTTGGCATCGCCGAAGAGAATATTCAATCGCGGATTCGCGGTAACTTATTAATGGCGATCGCTAACAAATTTGGTTATCTATTATTATCCACTGGCAACAAGTCAGAAATGGCTGTTGGTTACTGTACCCTCTACGGCGACATGAACGGCGGGTTAGCAGTCATAGCCGATGTTCCCAAAACCCGCGTTTATAAAATTTGCCACTGGTTAAACTCTTATCCCTCAGCACTCACAAGTGAAGTAATTCCCCAAAATATACTAACCAAAGCACCCAGTGCCGAACTCAAACCCGGCCAAGTTGACCAAGATTCTCTCCCACCCTACGAAGTTTTAGACGACATCTTGCAACGCTTCATTCATGACCATGAATCAGCAGCACAGATAGTTGCAGCAGGTCACGACCCGATGATTGTAGACAGAGTAATTCAAATGGTTGCCCGTGCTGAATTTAAACGGCGGCAAGCACCCCCCGGATTGAAAATTACTGACCGCGCCTTTGGTACCGGGTGGCGAATGCCAATTGCTAGTAGCTGGGTAGCAATCAAAAACGCTTATCAAGCAAGATCCATCCCTACCCCTACCTAAAGTAGTGAATCTAGTTAAGGTAGGCTTTGCTATAGTTTTTACAATTTATCCTCAGATATTACGGAAGCAATACCTAGTTAAAGAACTGCTGAATTCTGTATTTTTCATAAAATACAGAATCATTTTTGCGTAAACTACAGAAGTCGCCTTGAATCGTAAAGTAATACTAAAAATCGCGGTCGAAATTTTTAGCCGCGAGTATAGTTTCAAACATCATTCACCATTATGGAAATGATGTTTATACCTAGTTCTAACTAAGCGAAGATAGGTGCATATGAAATTACAAGATTTCTTAGGTAAAGAAGAAAAGTGGGGATTTGAGGCGATCGCAAAAGATGAAGAATTGACTCGCCAAATTCAGATATTATTAATTGGCTTAGGTTTATTAGAACCACCAGCTGATGCTAAATTTGGCCCTGTTACTGCTGGTGCGCTCAAAAAATTTCAAGAATTACAGAAAATTGATGAGCCAGATTATGTAGGTGCAGTTACAGCCAAAGAATTAATTGAAACTAAACCAGATGAACTACCTAAACCACCATTAAAATTAGGTAATGACATTGCCAGCAGAATTTTTAAATATATGCTGGCACAAAATTATCAGGTGTTTACTGGCCCTAAAGAATACAACATTGTTTATGTTGAAGGTATAGATGGTGACTGGAATCTGAATAGTGATGCACCCAATCAGTTTAATGATCGCCGCATTGTGATTGAAGTAGTAGATGGTATTCCTAAAATTGTCGATCATTGGCAAGCTACCACCGAACCAGGCAGATATTACACACTAAATCCGTTAAATCCCGGAGGTGCTGCCAGAATTAAGTTTGGACAATACAAAGCCTGGGCTGTTGGTATGCACGGCAATGCAGAACGTCACGAAGCATTAGTACAAGTTGCACCAATTACTGTTTGTCGTGATTTTAATAAAGATTTTCAACGCACTGGCGATAAACTAGATACTGGTCTGTTCGCCGTGAATCAACACTGGGGTTATGATGCACCCAGTAATGATATTAAAAATGCTAGTGCTGGTTGTCTTGTAGGCCGGATGCGCCAAGGACACCGTGAATTTATGTCAATTATTAAACAAGACCGTCGCTATGTAGCCAACAATGACTATGTATTCTATACAACAGTGATTCCTGGCGATGATTTATTGAAGAAGTTTCCAGGATAAACTCTTAGCTCTGAATATCTCCTTCAATATACGTGTGCCTTGTGCAATCTTGGCACACTCATTGTATTTGTTATAGCGGTACAGATGTTCCAACCTCCTGCGGAGGGCAATTCTTCCCCAGCTCTCCTTTCTGGTGAATGCTCGAACAAAAAAATAGATGAGATCAGGAAAATATCCAGTCTGCAAGCACGCGATCGCTATTCACAACACTTCATTTGACTGTTTACATCTTGGAAAGTTCAAATATAACAACTAAAGCTATTGAGGAGGACATCATCACTGAAAAAAGTGTCGTTTCTTCTGTAGTTATACCAAATTTTCAAGTAAATAATTGGTTTTAGTTTATACGTTATTCACAGTAACTTGCTTTAAATCACCTGAATTTCATAATTTAAAAGTTACTTAAACACTTCACCACGCTTTTAAAAATTATAGGATTTTCTTTATAGCTTCTTGAATGTAATCTCCTGATTCCTATCATTGTAATAATAAGCTAACTGATTGATAGTAGAAAAGTAGTTTAAAGCATAGACTTTTTTAATCATGAATAAAAAATGGGCTGTTAAAAGATTAACAATTAACCTCACATCCGGTGAAGCAGAAAGGTTAGAAAAATACTGTTCAACAACAGGAAGACCAGCAACTGATGTAATTCGAGAGTTAATTCGCTCCTTAAATATAGAAGAAGCATCAAATGCAAATTGAAGGGCATAGCTAGATGCTTACGGCTATAAGCTGGCTCATATAATGGTGATTGCTGTTTTCATGAAAAACTAACTTAAATAGCTAAGAAAACAGCTAAACTAACTTCATAGTTCAGTGTTCGCACTACCACAGGCTAAAGCTATAAATTCCTAGCTATCTGCTGAAACATTTCTCTGGCAATTCATCATTAATGTTGATGTGGTTCTTAAGTTTGCAGCGAGAAGCGGGATTAAATACTAAATCGTAAAAGCAACAATTGACCAAAACATGGATTTCATCAACCAAGTACGAAAGTTGGCAGATACAGCCAGAGGTAAAGTTCAAGAAGCGGCAACTAATACAGCCAATGGGATAGAAGAGGTAGTTGATGGAATTAAAAGTAATACTGTAGAGATTACTACCGCAAGTATTCATGCAATTACTAATTTACCTGCAACAGCACAGCAAGGATTTCAAACTGTAAAAAATTTCAGTCAAGCATTTGAAGAGACTGCTATTAGGGATATGAGGAAGTTTAGGAGTATGCTCAACGAATGATACTCTATGTGATAAACCGATATAAGTAAATTATCCATGACTGCTGCTGTTCTGTTAGAAAATGTATTCAAGTTTTACAACAACGTTCCTGTAGTTAACGATTTATCATTTGCGATCGCACCTGGAGAAATCTTTGCTCTACTTGGCCCTAATGGTGCTGGCAAATCAACCACAATCCGGATGTTAACTACACTAACAAAGCCATCTCAAGGACACATACAAGTGGCTGGCTATGATGTTGTCAGACAACCAATACAAGCAAAACAGAATATTGGTGTTGTATTACAGCAAACTAGTATAGATGGCGATTTAAGCGTCTGGGAAAATATGGAACTGCATGGGCGGCTACATCATATAGCCAACCCACAACGACAACGACTGATTAATCAGTGGCTAGAGTATGTGGAACTAGCAGACAGAAAAGATGATTTGGTAAAAACTCTGTCTGGAGGAATGAAACGACGGTTACAAATAGCTAGGGCTTTGCTACACCGACCACAAATTTTATTTTTGGATGAACCAACTGTGGGATTAGACCCCCAAACTCGCAGGCGATTGTGGGAGATTATTCGGGATCTGAACAAGCAAGGGATGACAATGTTACTGACAACTCATTATATGGATGAAGTCGAGTATTTATGTGGAGCTTTTGAAACTGCTCAGCCAGGACGCATCGGTATTATGGATAGTGGCAAACTTATATCTTTAGGAACGCTTCAACAGTTGCGTTCTGCTCACGGTGAAGGTTTGGTAATGAAACAACTAGGTATCACCGCAGCGGGGAATGACAGCGCCCGACGCTGGGAATATTTATTTTTCCCTTCTTTAGAAGAAGCAAACAATTATCTCAATCAACAGCCTGATAAAACCGGAATGATGGTGCGTCCCTCTAATTTGGAAGATATTTTTGTGGAACTAACTGGACGACAGTTAGATTGATTTCAACCTCCTAACTCCCGCAGCATTGCTTCTACTCTGTCAACTCCATCGGCGTTATTTTGCCGTTGGTATAAACTACGAGCTTTTTGCAGTAAGCTATTTGCTTGCTTTGTCTGGCGACGTTGTTTAAACATTGCAGCCATAAACTCATATATCTGCGGATTGTTCCGATCTAGATTAATAGCTTGCTCGTATGCCCAATTAGCTGCTTCATAATCTCCCAAACGAGCTTGGGTGACTCCTAATCCCAGATAGGCATTTATGTTACTACGGTTCAATTGAATGGCACGACGGTAAGCATCTCTAGATCCTTTAGTGTCACCTAGATTACCTTTGATGTAACCTACAGCATAAAAGAAATCACTATTGTCAGGGTCGAGACCCAAAGCCCGACGATAAGCCACTAGTGCAGCTTGGAAATTTCCTTGTTGGGCGTACAAGTAACCCATCCCAGAATAGACTTTGGCATTCTTCGGATCAAGGGTAGCGGCTCTTTGATATGTAGCGATCGCTCCAGCATAATCACCAGCATCAACTTGTCTGCGACCTTCTTCAAACAGTTCCTTTAACTCTGGATTTTTCGCTTGTGCTACTACTACCTGAGCCTGAACTGTCGAAGGAATAGCAGCAGCACTACATCCTAATAACAAAACACTAACTATAACTGATATGCGCTTGTACACAGTAAATTTCCTGAACTTCTAGCGAACTTTTTTCTTGTACATTAAAACAAAAATATGGATTTTTGAAAACTGTATTTATCCTGTTTTACAAAATATTAATAATTGGTAAACCCAAAAGCTGTAGATTCCCCGAAATAGCTAGAGTTTTTACTGAAACATAGCTCTGCAAGTATTAAATATTCAGTATACTCCACATCTCAACGTCAATACTGTTCATAGCATACTTAAGTCTTTTTTTGTTAACGACTATCATTGCGGCTGATCAATCTTGTCTTGTTCTCCTAATGTTAACAATATTAAGTTTTGGTATAAATTTTTATATTTGTTTTAAGGACAATTTTGGTTTTGAGTAGACAGTTACCTCAATAATCACAATCTCAGGCTTACAATATTTTGTGACCTGCTTACCTGTGAGATTAGTCTATGATTTTAACTACAACCGATGTAATTCAAGGTGCAGTTATTGATTCATATTTAGGTATTGTAACTGCGGAAGTTGTTTATGGTAGCAATTTCTTACGAGATTTTTTCGCCAGCATTCGAGATGTTATTGGTGGACGGACTGGTAGCTACGAACGTTTATTTGAAGAAGGACAAAGAAAAGCATTAGCAGAATTAGAGCAACGCGCACAGCGTTTAGGAGCCAACGCCGTCATTGGTATTGAAATTGATACGGGTACAATCAATGTTGACCAGTCTGGAGTTCTCATGCTGATTACTGCTACAGGTACAGCAGTAAGAATGCGTTAGTTTGTTCATCTTACACTGAGAAACTCTTTAATAATATCTTGAAAATTACTAATAGGTAATGATAATTGTCAAATTACCTATTAGCGTTATTAAAAAAAATGAGTAACTTTGATAATTAGGTCTAATTATTTTTATTATTTTTTTATTAAAAATTAAAGATATTTATACTTAGATTTGACATTTGCTAAATAATAGAAATTTATTCTTACTCTAGATAGATAAAGCAAGTCTTTCTATTGATAGATATTAAAAAGTGAAAATAGCAATTTAATTTTAAGCATAAACATGAATATAGGCAAAAAACTTTACTAAAAAAATAGTCAAGGAGAAAATAAAGTATGTCATACGTAAATCGCGCAGGTGACGAGATTACTACTGATCCTGCATTGGTAAGTAGAGCCGCTGATTATCATGACCGTGTTCGCTGGGGCCCTATAATATCTGGGGTATTAATTGCTTTAGCTTCTCAGTTAATCTTAAGCGCATTTTTTGCGGCGATCGGCGCAGGTACAGTAGCCAATTCAGGTGCGCCCAGGACAATAGCGCCTGATGTGGCTGGTAATGTAGGAATTTGGTCAACCGTTGCTTTATTACTTTCATTGTTCATAGGTGGATGGGTAACCAGTCGTGCATGTGGCCCTATGAACCGCAATACAGCTTTGTTAAATGGTGCAATTCTTTGGGCTACTACTTTGGCGCTAAGTTCTTGGCTATTGGCTAGTGGCGTATCTGGTGCTTTTGGAATTGCTGCTTCTAATGCAGGAGAAGTTATCAACCAAGCACAGCAGCCTGGTGGTTTGGCAGTACCGCAAAATGTACCTAATATAACTGCTCAACAAACTCGTGAAGCTGCTACTGCAACCTCAAGAGCTTTATGGTGGTTTGTCCTTGGTTCTTTATTAAGTTTAGCCGCCTCATTAATAGGAGCTGTTGCCGGAGTTCGCAGCCCTCGGACTAACACCTATCGTTCTTAAAAGACATTTTAAAAGTATTAGGTCACAGGTAAGGTAGAGAAAAAATAATTAACCAAAATAAACCTTGTAGGAGCGCAGATTTGTGCGCTCCTATCTTTGTAAGTCTTTCAAATAAGAATTAATATACCTTTAGAGCAAAAGCTGAACGGATATTAGTTGAGCAACAACAGGATAGAAGGGCTTGTTATTAGACATCACACTTCACAGCTACGCTAAACTGATAACAATGAGATAGTTGCAGTCATGTCTGTTGCCCAAGATTTAGAAACTCCAGAAGATGTTATATTTCCCCCAGGTGATTTATGTAGCGACGAACCGCCTTTGGAAAGTGACTTACATCGGCTACAAATGACGCTGTTGATTCAGTGTCTGGAGTTGTGGTGGAGCAGCCGCAATGATTTTTATGTATCTGGTAATATTACAATTTACTACAGCCCTCGTCAGCGCAAGTCAGAATATTTTCGTGGGCCTGATTTTTTTGTAGTGTTGGGAACAGAACGCCAACCTCGTAAAAGCTGGGTGGTTTGGCAAGAAGATGGTAAATATCCCAACGTGATTATCGAACTACTATCAGATTCTACAGCCGCAACAGACAGAGGCTTAAAAAAAGAAATTTATCAGAACACCTTTCGCACTCCTGAATACTTTTGGTTTGACCCCAGTAGTTTAGAATTTGTTGGGTTTATCTTGGTAGGTGGTAAGTATGAACCATTGGAACCCAATGCTCAAGGTTGGTTATGGAGTCAGCAGCTAGAGTTGTATTTAGGAATTGATCAAGCTAAATTACGCTTTTTTACGCCTGAAGGTGAATTAGTTCCTACACCAGAAGAAGTTGCATATCAACAGACACAACGCGCCGAACAGGAAAAACAACGCGGCGATCGCTTGGCAGCAAAACTGCAAGAATTAGGTATTGACCCCGATTCTATTTAGTGGATTTACTTCTGGCTAAATTTCACCAATCCTATATCTACGTAGTTTTTTATCTAAGTTTAAATATTTTCCACCCACAAAAGATGATTAACGTAAACAGTGTTTTGCAGCGCATTGTAAAATTTCTCATCTGCCGTCACCATCTCGCATTTTTGCGAAATTGCCAGGGATAGATATAAACTATCATATACTGCGCGATCGCTTTGCAGGGCAATATCTAAAGCAAGTGGCATCAATGGCTGAGATAAGTAAATTTCTACAGGAACTGCACTTAAATCTGCCAAAGTTTGCCTTGCATTTTCAGCAGTATCTTCACCGCGACGTACCCGTTTCCACAAGACATTTGCTACTTCTGCGAAGAAAAAATCTGGAACTAAAAAAGTATGATTACTTGCTAGTAAACGTCTAGCGACATCAGAGTAAATTTCCGGCACGAACCATTTTATAGCAATGCTGGCATCTAAAACATATCGACTCACCGTTCTCTATCCTCACGGATAAGTTCAGCACTGTCACTGAAAAATTTTTCTGCATATCTTACCTGAGCGCGTGCTACTGCATCTCTAGCTTGTTGCATGTCGCCGCCAGTGTGGTAATTCGTTACTGTTTCTGCGGCTTGTTGGAGGATATGTTTTAATTCTTCTTGTAAAGACCTACCATGCTGTTTGGCAAGATTTTCTAGTTTTTCTAGAATTACAGGATCTAAATTTTCAACTAAGATTTGAGCCATACTGACCCTTCGGGTGATTCAAAAGTTAAAAGTCGAAAATAAGTCGTGGACAAGGAGACTTTTGCTAGAGTTTACAAATTTCTGACTTCTTTATATGTTACATATTACAGATATTGATGAGAAATAAAAAACTCCAACACTGTAGTCCAATCTGTCGAAAACTCAGTACTATCACTAATTGTAGGCAAGTGTCCCTTTGGAGCATCAATACTATACTTAACGTCGGAGTATTCCATCCATCTAAAATCTGTTGGGTTTATTGCCGGTGCATTCCTTTTCCACTCAACGCTATTACAAAAACGCTCATAAGCTTTGTAAGCTTTGCTTATTTCATCGTTTTTATCTCTCACTCTACCTCCAAAATGAGCATATACCCATTGAAGTGGGGAAAGAATCTTTTTATAGGACGAACTTGTTTGACTGCCTTCCAAGATTCCACCAACACCAAGATAAATTTCTTTCTGAACACTAAACCCAAAGTGTCCATTGCTGTAATTTACCCACAGTTGATCAATAATTCTCAAGTCTTCACAGGGAAAATTCCTAATGTCTTCTAGTTCTAAATACCCTTGCTTTTCCTGTCCTGCTACTTTCAGCATCACCTTAAATGTTTCCTCATCAGCTTCTTTCCAGATACCTGCTGCTAAGTAGTAGGCGAGTTGATGATACTTTTCTGGTATGCGAAACCTAACTAGGCGGAATGTATCTGTTGAGGTTTCCCGTTGATAACAGATTCCTGCTTCAGCAAATCGTTCTCTAGTTTTTTCACTCAACCAAGCACAAAATGCATTACTTTTTACAAAGTCTAACTGACTTGGGTAGATTTTCAGAGTTAAGTCTGGGTCACTGTTGTTTTGTTCTAATAAAAACAACCGATATTCTACTTCAGTGAGATCAGTATCATCGAGCTTTTGTATTGTCCAGATTTTTTTACCTGCTTCTGTTATGGTAACTCCAGGCTGGTCTTCGGTTTCTGAACTACCTAAAAAACAATCTTCGTTGAGATAATTTAGCCGTTTTTCTAATTGAACTGATGCAGCTAACTTAAAAACTTCTACTTCATTTGACTGTAATCCCTGTTCTACTTTTTCGAGTAATTCCTGCTCTTTTTCTCGACTGACTCTGAGCTTATTTTGCAAACACTCGTAAGCAAGGGTGAGATTTTCTACAGTTGGCTTGTTTAATGCCGCATCAATTAGTTTATCTATTCTGACCTGACCTGCATAGAATAATATAGTTTGTCTCCACCAGTCCAAGTACTTTTTATCTTCCGCAAAAACTTCTAATACATCAGGTTCATGTTCGGCTTTTGTGAGTTCAACCGCTGTTAAATACTCTTGAAAGGTGCGATGGGTAAATTCATAGAGTTTTTCTTGTTTGCGATCGCTCAACAATTCTCGCACACCAAGGTCATCTTTTTCAATAAAAGCTTCTGGTGTAAACTCTTTTTCCGCTTCAACCATCTGAGCTAATTCTTGTTGTAGAAAATTTTTGGCAAGAAAAATATTACTGTCTTGATTTTTTTCATCTAGGGTAAACTGAAGTACTTGACGTTTGGTCATTTCCAGTGCGAGAGCTTGCAAAGCTTCTTGCTTCTGTTCTGGCTTGAGTGGATATCGCGTAGTTCCAGAAATAGATTGTCTTCCTTGCAGAAGCACATCACAAACTTGTTTATAAAGTCCGATTCTGGTGGGAGAAAGACTTGTTTTCTCCTTATATGTATTAATAATTAATGCCAGTAACAACGGATTTGTTGCCATTAAGCGCAGAGAAGGAACTGCGTTAATTTGGCGCACTAACTCATCTTTTTTAGATTCAGCATTTCTTCGCAGTTGTTTTTCTGATACTTTCCCAGAGTTACGCCGCTTCTCTAGATTAAAATACCACTTGTAAACAAATTCATTGCGCTGTTCAGTTGTAAATGACCTAACAAAATAAGCCGGGGTATTTGGCAGAGGTGCTTGATTGTAAGCTTGTGGCCGCGACGTGAGAATGAAAGGTAATTTATGGTTATAACTTTGGAGTTGCTGAGAAACCCAATTGCTTACCTGTTTTCGATGGTCATCGTCGGCAATTTCATCAAGTCCGTCTAACATTACCAAACATTTGCCATCTTTTAGTTGTTTGTTAAACCAATCTTGAGTTTTTGATGATTCATCTTTCTTCGCCTTAGCAATTACTTGCGCCAGAGAAGAATTAGTATCTGCCACAATAATAGGAGCCACATCTCTCAACCGCAACAAAACAGGAATAAGTTGAGGCAAACCCCGATACAATTGTGATTGTTTTCGCAGTGCCAATAAAAGGGTGATGTGTCTTAAAAGTGTGGTTTTTCCTGAACCCGGTGCGCCTAAAATTACCAGTTTTCGCCACGCCGATTTTTTGTTTGTAATTCCTCTCAATAAACTGCCAATTTCAGCTTCTTGCTGAGTTGCAATACTTCGAGAAATTTCTGTTTGTTCAAAATCCGAATCTTGCTCTTCACCAACCGTCAAATCTTGAGGGTTAAATTTAGGCTGTTCACCATTAAAGCCTAAAGGAACAAATACATTCTCCAAATCTAACCCTTCACCACTAAAGCCGCGTCCCTGATATTCTTGGCATTCTGCTGTGATTGTAGCGAGATACTCTGCCCCAAATTTATCTGTAATTGCTGTCCACCATTGGGGAATTTGCGTAGCCAGTAACCAGTCTAGAAATTTATCAAAATAGGGAAGTAACTTACTCCCAATTCTAATAATCAGCGCAACAACAAAAGAGATTCCTAGAAAAATAACAAACTCTCGCCATCGAGCATTTTTGGCATGATCAGCAGCAATAGCAACAAAAATACCTGGTATACCCCATCCAACCAATTTGTTGTCTAAAATCTTTTGTACTGATTCCCACCAAGCTGGTTGATTATCTGGGCTTTGAGTCATAGTGTAGGTTTAAAACTATGGATAGCTGGTGAAATAAAACCTGCTGATAGCAGTATAAGCGATCACTACCTACGAAAAATTACTTAATGAATAATTTTAGAAAGTCTTTATGAGATACTCAGCTTCTAGCTGAACACTGAGCGATCGCACTCTCCAGTAAAGTAAGAAATGCGATCGCTTAACTTGATTTACTTCGCTACAACCAAATCAACAGGCTGCACTCCCGCCAAATCCAAAATTTGCGGAATCAAATCTTCCCGCTTGACGGCCATCATGTGGACACCATCACACAATTGCCGTGCTATTTGTACTTGTTCAGCAGCAATTTTTACACCTTCTTCTAGTGGGTCTTTGGCTTTGGCTAATCTATCAATAATGTATTCAGGGATATTTACACCCGGAACGCACCTATTAATAAATTGAGCATTTTTTGCGGATTTCAACAGAAAAATTCCTGCCAAAATTGGTTTTTTATGCACAGAAGCTATCTTATCCATGAACTTTTCTAGCCTTTCAAAATCAGTGATTAATTGACTTTGAAAAAATTGCGCTCCAGCTTCAATTTTGCGTTCAAATCGATTTTGTAACCCTGACCAACTGCCACATTGTGGGTCTACAGCTGCACCGACAAATAAATCTGTTGCACCATCAATCAAAGGTTTTTCATTACAATCAAAACCTTGATTCATTTTCTGAATTAGTTGCAACAGTCGCACAGCTTCTAAATCAAATACGCCTTTAGCATCCGGGTGATCGCCTGCTTTTACTGGGTCGCCAGTCAACGCTAAAATATTCCGAATACCCAAGGCATGAGCGCCCATCAGGTCTGCTTGTAAAGCAATTCGGTTACGATCGCGGCAAGCAATCTGACAAATCGGCTCAATCCCTTTTTGTAATAAAATCGCTGAGGCTACCAGCGACGACATCCGCATGACAGCGCGGCTACCATCAGTAATGTTGACAGCATGAACTCTCCCCTTAAGAGTCGCCGCCATTTCAATCATGTGGGTGGGATTTCCCCCTTTCGGGGGGGCTACCTCGGCAGTAACTAAAAATTCGCCTGCTTGGGCAGCTTTCTGAAATAAACTCAAAGCAGTAGGGCTATGGGTGTGATGCATACAATTAATAGTCTGGTTTCTTACAGAGTATTATGAATCACACCTCAAAGCGAAAGCACTATAAAGGCATGGAGTAGCCTAAAGCGGATTTTACATCTGTTAGGGTTTGATTAGCGATCGCTTGCGCTTTTTCCCGCCCATCACGCAACACAGACTCCAGATAACCTTTATCATCCATGATTGCCTGATATTTTTCTTGGATTGGCTTCAAAGCATTAATTGTTGTTTCTGTCAATAATGGCTTAAATTGTCCCCAACCCATATCTTGGCATTCTGCTGCTACTGCTTCTTTAGTCTTACCAGATAGCAGCATATACAACGTTAATAAGTTATTACACTCTGGCCTTTCTGGGTCGTCAAAGGTTAAACCCCTGATGGGATCAGTTTTGCACCGCTTAATTTTATTGACAATTTGATCTGGTGAATCTAGAATATTAATCCGGCTTAACTCTGACGGGTCAGACTTTGACATTTTGCGTGTCCCATCTGTCAAACTCATCACCCTTGCGCCTTCCTTGCGAATTAACGGTTCTGGCAATTTCAGCACGGGCTGATCTTTGGCAAATTGGTGATTAAATCGGTTGACAATATCTCGTGTCAGTTCAATGTGTTGCTTTTGGTCTTCACCTACGGGTACTTTATCGGCTTGATAAAGTAAAATATCCGCCGCCATCAGCACAGGGTAAATCAACAAACCTGTACTGACGTTTTCTCCTTGTTTAACTGCCTTTTCCTTAAACTGAATCATGTCTTGCAGCCAGTTCAGGGGTGTGATGCAGTTCAGCAGCCAAGCAAGTTCACTGTGTGCGGAAACGTGGGATTGGACAAAAATACTAGAGTAGTTTAAATCAATGCCACAAGCTAAATAAAGTGCTGCGATCGTATAAGTATCTGCCGCCAAAGACGCTGGATTATGCGGTACAGTAATCGCGTGTAAATCTACTACACAAAAGAAATTATCATACTGGTCTTGAGTTTCTACCCAGTTGCGAATTGCGCCTAGATAGTTACCCAAATGCAAATTACCAGTTGGTTGAACTCCTGAAAGAACACGCTGCTTACCCATAAATTTCAAGTTAACTTATCTCACATCCGCGCCGTGTGAAAGTGGCGGTTAAAAAACTCATTCAATTTTAACGGGGATTGGGTACTGGGGAGATGAAGAAGAAGAGCGCAAGGGGGCAGGGTGCAGGGGAGAAAAACTAATAACAAATAGCTGTTAACAAAACTTAATATCTTGCTAAAAAACTTTGATTAACGTGGAAAGAAATGTATTGTTCCATTCCGGGGTGTGCGCTGATGAAAGCCTTACTACTCTGGCCAATCATGCCTAATTCCTTCTGGTCTTACCAAGAAACCCTTGATTTGGCAGGTTTACGCGCGACAAATCCGCCGTTGGGTTTAATTACAGTTGCAGCTATGTTACCTAGTGATTGGGAACTGAGACTAGTAGACCGCAATGTGCGTCTGGAGACTGATGCAGATTGGGATTGGTGTGATTTAGTCATCATCTCTGCAATGATTATCCAGAAAAAAGATTTGTGGGAATTGATTCAAAAAGGAGTAGCTTTAGGTAAAAAAGTCGCAGTGGGAGGCCCTTTTGCCACATCAGTTCCAGAATTTGCTTTAGAAGCTGGCGCACATTATTTAATTTTGGATGAGGGAGAATGCACTATTCCCTTGTTTTTGGAAGCTTTAGCACAAGGCGAAGAACAAGGAATTTTTCGCGCTACAGAAAAACCAGATGTCACTGAAACACCTATTCCGCGTTTCGACTTGCTAGATTTAGATGCTTACCTTGCAGTAACGTTGCAATTTTCGCGCGGTTGTCCCTTTCAATGTGAATTTTGTGACATTATCAATTTATTTGGTCGCAAGCCACGTACAAAAACTCCAGAACAAATGCTGGCAGAAATGGAAGTTTTGTATCATAAAGGCTGGCGACGATTAATATTTATTGTAGACGACAACTTTATTGGCAATAAACGCAATGCCAAGGTATTTTTAAAAGCGCTAATTCCTTGGATGCAAGAACGGAAATATCCGTTTATGTTACTCACAGAAGCATCTTTGAATTTGGCAGAAGATGACGAATTGATTGATTTGATGGTGCAAGCTGGATTCAGAATGCTGTTTATGGGAATTGAAACACCAGATGTAGAAAGTTTAGCTGTAGCTAATAAAGAACAAAATACTCGTCAGTCCTTAGTAGAATCTTGTATTAAAATTACCCGTGCTGGCTTACAAATCATGTCTGGGTTTATTATCGGTTTTGATGGTGAGAAAAAAGGCGCAGGACAACGCATTCAAGAATTTGTAGAAGAGACGGGTATTCCGCAAGCGCATTTAGGTTTGCTGCAAGCATTGCACAATACAGCTATGTGGACTCGTCTGAAACAAGAAGGAAGATTGAATGAAGGCTTAATGGATTTTATGGGTTCTCAAAAAGCCTTGATGAATTTTGTCCCGACTCGTCCCTTGGAAGAAATTATCCAGGAGTATATCGATACTTTTTGGAATTTATATGAGCCAATACCATATTTGCAACGCACTTTTCGGCATTTTAAAATGATGTCAGGCAAAATTCCTCAAGGTAAACGTCCTTTAACTTGGCATGAATTACGTTTGTTTCCTGTAATTATTTGGCGACAGGGGATTGTACGTTCGACGCGCTGGGTTTTTTGGTGGCAATTGTTAGCGATCGCCATCCAAAAACCTCATTTATTATATGACTATTTTGTAGCGTTGAGTTTAGGTGAACACTTTTTTACTTTCCGCCATGAAGTGAAGGCGCAATTAGATGCACAATTGCAGGAATTAAAGCAAGAAAAGGAAGTTAAACAACAAGAACAAGCAAGTTATAAGTTAGAACCTGTTTAGGTTTTTTTCCTGACTAGCAAGATTATTTAGCTGATTTAGTCAGCAGCTTTTACACCTATTCTAAAACTGACGTGTGTCTCCAGCGGAGGCGCACGTTAATTAAGTTGCTTATGCAAAAATCAATGAATATTTATCAATTCAACAAATATGAGTTAACCAATTTTTATCCAATGTCTAAAGATAGAATTCTAGTTTATTTTTTTATGTCCAAAGAATAATTTATTGAGTAAGAAATCAGTTTATAACAGAAATATAGGTGATTAACACCTATAAAACGTAAGTGAGGTAAAGAATTATGTTGCTTCAAACAATTTCTTCTGATTTATTGATGGATTTAGCTCCAGAGAAACAGCAGCTTTTATCTGGTGGATGTAAACCCAAGTATGGTGGTGAAGAACCAACTCGTGAAGAACCAGTTCAAGAAACATCGCCAATCGCATCCCAACCCTCAGCACGTCTGATTGTAGGGAACATAATAACCGTAACACCGTTTGCTAAGTGTTTAACTGGACAGAGTTGTTTTGGCGGAGAAGGTTCTCAAAGCCAGTACTAATGAGTTTTAATAACTTGCTCTTAGCAATTAAATTTTGAGCTAGTTTGAAAAATCTCTCCTCTTAAGCTATTAAGTTAATGAAGCAGAGAAATAAATATTTATTTCTCTGCTTCTCTTAAATTTAGGAATTTTTTAAATAATTACTCCTCGTGTTTTTAAGTAAAAACTCAAAATAGTAGCTATTATTTAATAATATGTATAATTGTATTTTAATATTGTAAGTAATTATATGTTTATTATAACCAATACATTAAAATCTAAAAATATAATTAGTAAGGGAGTACATCTGCTTTCTTACGAAGAAAATATCTGTATCAAAGTTTTAGTGTAATAGTATTAAAATTAAGGGTGTATTTTAATTCGCAGTAATTACTTATATCTAAATGAAATTTATTGGCATTGATTTAGGCTGGAAATCACAACCAAGTGGCTTATGCTGTTTACAATTAATAGATGGTAAATTGCAATTAATAGATTTAGACCGTCAAGATGCGATCGCAGACATTTTAAATTGGATAGATACCTGGGTAAAACCAGAAGAACCAGCCATCATTGCAGTGGATGCGCCTACTCTCATTCCTAACGCTACAGGTAGCCGCCTACCAGATAAACTCAGCCATAAATACTTTGGTAAATATCATGCAGGCTGTTATCCCGCAAATCAGAATTTGCCTTTTGCAGAGCGCACTATTAACTTTGGCTTAGAATTAGAATCGCGTGGTTATGCCCATGCACCAAGTATCGAACCTAAAAAACTCGGCAGGTATCAAATAGAAGTTTTTCCTCACCCTGCCATAGTGCATTTATTTGGTTTAGAACGCATTCTGAAATATAAAAAAGGACGCATCAATGAGCGTCGCCTCGAATTAATTAAACTTTATCAATATATTCTCGAAATTTTACCAACTCTCGAACCTACCCTGAAAGTGCCACAATCCCATCTTTTTCCTTTTGACTTTTTCCTTTTACCTTCCACAGGTGCAGCACTCAAAGCAATTGAAGACAAACTAGATAGTTTAATCTGCGCTTATGTTGCTGCACACTGGTGGTATTGGGGCGAACAACGCAACTTAGTATTAGGCGATCGCACGACAGGTTACATTGTCATCCCTCAAAGAATTTTAGATTTTAGATTTTAGATTTTGGATTAGTAATCGAAAATCCAAAATCCAAAATCTAAAATTGACTTATTCTGCCCAAGCAATCAATCTTGGTTCATAAGCGCTAGACAAATGTGGGTGCTTGGGTAACACGCGCAAGGACAAGCCTTGAAAACCAGAGGTAGTGTAGATGATATCTGCTGTGTAGACACTCAAGCCTTGGGGATCTTGCCCTTGGTAATCCATCACTACGGGAATCGCATTGACGATTTCACCATTGGCATCGATCGCACCTTGATATAACTCCACTTGGATATCATCATTACTCAAAGTTGCTAAATCAACTTTGGCTTTAACAGCAACGCTTTGGTTAACCTTAATATCTGAACCCACTGAGACATCAATATCTTTGATTCTGATGTTAAACCAGTGGTCGCTGAGTTTAGCTTTCCAAGCTGCTAATTCTTTAGCTGGGGCATAATTATCAGCAACTAAAGTATGACAGCGATCGCTGGCTGGGAAATAAGCTTGCTGGGCATAATCCCGTACCATCCGCGCTGTATTGAAAAATGGACAGTTCAAGCGAATTGCATCTTTCATTTTGGCAACCCAATGCCGAGGTAAACCATCTTCGTCGCGGTGGTCATAAAATAAAGGCACAACTTCCTTCTCTAACAAATCGTAGAGGGCGTTAGCTTCCACCTCATCCTGATAGTTGGGATCGTCGTAATTTTCGCCGTGTCCAATTGCCCAACCTGTGCGGACATAATCAGCTTCATCCCACCAACCATCAAGAACACTTAAATTTGGTAAGCCATTCATCGCAGCTTTCATACCGCTAGTACCCGAAGCTTCCCGTGGACGACGGGGTGTATTCAACCACACATCGCAACCAGCCACCATTAACCGAGATATGTGAATATCGTAGTTAGGAACGAAAACTACTTGTTTTTCTAAATGATGTTCGCGGATAAAATGATTGATTTCACGAATCAGTTCTTTGCCGGGGATATCTTTGGGGTGGGCTTTACCAGCTATGACAAATTGGACTTTACGGCTTTTATCACCAAGTAAAATACGTTGAATGCGCTCTAAATCACGCATCCATAGCGTAGCGCGTTTATAGGTAGCAAAACGACGGGCAAAACCAATTGTTAAAACATAGGGATCTAATACTTCTTGGGCTTGGGCAATTTCCGAAGGTGAAGCACCGCGATCGCGCAAATGCTTAACGAGATGATCCCGCACGTAAAGTACCATATCCAAACGGCAGCGTTCGTGATTGCGCCACAACTCCTCATCGGGAATTGCTTCCATCCGCTCCCACAATTGGTTTTCTGGTGGTACTGATGACCAATTTGGCCCTAAGTAGCGATCGTACAACTCTTGCGTTGATTTAGCCACACAACTGCGAGCGTGAACACCGTTGGTAATAGCGGTGATTGGTACTTCCTCGACAGGGACTTTCTTCCACAAACCTTGGAACATCTGCCGCGATACCACACCATGCAGCTGCGCCACTCCGTTAGAAAACGTTGCCATTTTCAACGCCAGCACTGCCATACTGAACGGTGCGGATAAATCGCCAGTATTTTCTCGTCCCAATCCTAAAAACTGCTCTTTAGGCAAGCCAAAGATATCTGCGTAGTATCCCAGATAATACATAATCTTGTCAGGAGGGAACAAGTCAATCCCCGCAGGTACAGGTGTGTGTGTCGTAAAGATGTTGCTAGACATCACTACCTGTTTGGCTTGGGCATAGCTCAAACCTTCTTCTTGAATCAAGATGCGGATGCGCTCTAAAGCTGAGAATGCAGCATGGCCTTCATTCATGTGATAGGCCGTGACATCATAACCCAGAGCTTTCAGCATTTGCACGCCACCGATGCCCAACATGATTTCTTGGTGGATACGCATATCGATATCGCCACCATACAACTGATCTGTGATGTCATGATCATATTGGTTATTGGGTTCGATATTGGTGTCTAACATGTACAAAGGCACCATTCCCACCTGGACGCGCCACACTCTGGCATACACCTTGCGCCCCGGATAATCAACCGCAATCTGTAATTCTGAACCGTCGGGATTGCGTTCTAAATGCAAGGGCATATTATAAAAATCGTTGATGGGGTAACGTTCTTGTTGCCAGCCATCAGCATTGAGATATTGAGCAAAATACCCTTGTTGATACAGTAAACCTACACCAACTAGCGGTAGTCCTAAGTCACTGGCAGATTTTAAGTGATCACCAGCTAGAACGCCTAAACCACCAGAATAAATAGGTAAACAATCAACTAAGCCAAACTCTGCCGAAAAATAGGCATAACATTCTTTTGGCTTTTGAGCGCGTTGTTTCTGATACCAAGTTCCTTCTTTGAGATAATCTTCTAATTGGCGGGCGGCGCGATCCATTTGCGCTAAAAAGCCATCATCTTCAACTACCTCCAAAAGCCGTGCTTGGGAGATAGTACCCAGCATTAATACTGGGTTATGACGGCTAGATTCCCATAAATCTGCATCTAAACGGCGAAATAAATCTTTGGTGTCAACATTCCAATCCCAGTGCAAGTTATATGCCAGCCGTCGCAGTGGTTCCAGGCGCGGTGGTAGTGATGGGGAAACATTGAATGTGCGAATTGGCTGCATAGGGTAGCAATTCTCCAAGTTCAGCTATGGTTATTGTTTACTGTCTTTATGCAATGATGCCAATTCTTTATACTGTGTTTGTAAAGTACTTGTGACTTTGTTAAGTATTAAAAACTTTAGAGTAAAGTTATCGCTAAACCTTGCGCCAAGCAAATTTTTGCTTTTTTTGTGTTCTCCTTTAGTGTCAGCTTGGTGAGCAAAATTTAATAATTAGCTAATGATTGAATTTGTCAAAGGAATGGCATAAAAACTCTCTATCGCAGCCAGAACAGAGAGGATAATGTCTAATTAGCAATGTTTAACCTCCCAAAGAAGGCTGATCTTGGGTATTTTTTGGCATTGTGAGAGTCTGAGCTGCTGCATAAGCAAGCTCTGCTGCTATTTTGTAAGCAAGCTTTATATTAGATGTAGATGCTCTATCCCTATCCTTGTTGGGAGATGGAGAATTGGCTTGTCGATGTTTTGACTCTCGTTGAACTTCACCAGAGGCGATCGCACGTTGCAAAATAATAAAAGCATCCAAGTCTTCTGAGTCATAATCTCGCCGCAGTAACACTTGTATCTGGTTTTGCTCGGCGATACTTAAATAACCAGTTCTAAAAGCTTGCTGGACGATTTGTTTAATTTCAACCATAATTTCAACCAAGTGCGGCAGTAAATGAGAGGAGCTTAGTCTGTAAATGTGATTTTCTTGTGAGGATTCCTGCTAAAAACGTGTATTTTCTCTAGAATTCAAAATTTATAATAGGGAAGAATCTAGACACATCGTCCATTTGGCTCACCTGATCGGGTGATTTACAAATTTTGAAATTATGGTTATGGCTGCTAAAAATGTTTTCATCGTTGCACTCTGAGTAATATAACTTGCAAACAGTAGGGCAGATATCATTTGCGGCTTTCTCTACAGCCTGTGTTGTTTGAATCAAAACAATTTTATAAATAAATTTAAAGTTTTCTAATTAAAGGAAACAAGTTTCTGTCAACTGACAATAGGAGAAAAATTTTATATTTTCTCAATGTTCTTTTAATGATGAGTATAAAATTTTTAATTTTGGTAATTACTGGTAAATGAATGTTGTCTTAGTTACTAATTTTATTCTATCAATCATATTGTTATAAACTTACTACTTGCGAGTGAGTCATTACAAAAAAAATGTGTTATTCTGGGAAGCAACTATTATGAAAAGCCAACCATCTCAATGAAATCGTGACTTGGTTAAGTTGTAAATCATCCGTGTGCAACATGAGCGTAGCGGCATACTCTAAAAATTTATTGCAAGAAAGTCGCCATTACAATCGGGGAAGCGCTTATTTGTTTGCACCGATGGTCAATTTTAATGTGATGGCTGAAGTTGGTGATACTCCACCTTAGTGGAATTGTAATTGAATATCAGAATAACAAGACAATTTCAACCAATACTATATTTTGATTGATAAGAATTTCGCAGCAATTTTGAGCTTATCAGTTCAATATATATTGCTGTTGTTGAAGCTTGAGCAAAATTAAATAATGGCAGATATCAAGCTACTCAAACTATTTAATAGTCTGAATGTGAAACTGCAATCTGTATAGTAGCAAGAAAATAATCGTAGCAGACATTAGTATCTTGCTTCCCGAAGCATCGTTACTATGCACCGAGTTAGAGTTGGCAATAGTAATTGATGTCGAGATAAATTATCTGTGGCGATCGCCCTAATTAGATAAGATTGCAGTTTTCATCAACAATAGTTTTTAGCCTGCTAGTTTTTCCAAAAACTATGAAAAAGTATTGAAAGTTTGTGGCTTAATGTTTAACCGATTTAAAACTTGAGCAATTCCAGATAAGCGGCACTACCAAAAAATCAGCATCTTCAATGCAGCCAACACAAATTTACCCAAAAAATATCAAGTCATGAATAACCAAATATTTCCTGCAAAATTCCAACGCTTCAAAGAATTATTACTCACGACTTTATTAGCAGACATTCCTACAATTGCTTTTGGAACAAAACTCCGTAATTTGTTATATCGCTCTATTTTTTCTCGGTTAGATAGTCCAGTTTATATTCAAAATGGCGTGGAATTTTTAGGCACTGATCGGATTGAAATAAACAAAGGAGTGTATATCTTTAAAGGTGTGCGTATAGATGCTCAAGGACACTCAAACAATAAAATTTATTTAAGTAATGGCGTAGCTATTGAACGTAACGTTGATATCGGGCGTTTAGAAAATACATGTATCTATATCAATGAAGAAACCTTTATTGGCCCTAATGTATCTATCGCCGGGCCAGGAGATATTACAATTGGCAAGCGCTGTATGATTGCATCTCACTCAGGTATATTTGCCAATAATCACAATTTTACCAATCCGCTAGAGCCAATTAAATACCAAGGCATTACTCGCAAAGGAATAGTAATTGAAGATGATTGTTGGTTAGGGCATGGAGTAACAGTGTTAGATGGTGTAACTATTGGACAAGGTAGTGTAATTGGTGCAGGCGCAGTCGTCACCAAAGATATTCCGCCATTCTCAGTTGCTATAGGTATACCTGCACGAGTCATCAAAAATCGCATGAGTCAGCAATTATCAGAGAGAGGAGTAGAAATTTCTCGGACATAATTACCCCCGCATCTAAAGAAAAGTGTGTCTTTTTTTTCCTTCAATTTAATCAAGCCGTAGAATAGCGATGACTTAAGTTATACCGACCCTGTTAACGACAGCATTAGTCAGAAACAGGGTATTCGCATTGGCTTTACCGATGGTTCTCTCATTGTGGTGCAACTTTCCGGTACAGGTACTCAAGGTGCAATCCTAAAAGTTTATAGCAGTTATTGGTTGAGTTCAGTACATTTTTGACCTCTCTCCAAACCTCTCTCCTACAAGGAGGAGCCACTGTGTTGCGGAGGTTCCCTCCGTTGTAGCAAGTGGCGTAGAGGCTTTGAGTCTTAATCCCCTTCCCTTGTAGGGAAGGGGTTGGGGGTTAGGTTTGTATTAAACTCAACTGCAAACGGCTATATTGAGCAACCTACGAAACATATACCGCCGAATATAACCTTGATTCCTTATAAGTACTTGCTTGTTTCATTACTCGTGCTGAAGAAATAGTTCAGAACTGAGAACTAACGGGACGGAACCAACTGTGATGACTTAGGGCTGAGTGCTAAGTCAGGAATTAGGATTTCTGATTTCTCTCTTGCTTACTCTCTGTTCTCAATAGGAAAGAATTATGACGACATTTGAGCAAGCTCCAATATTGTTATGTGAATTTGAAGACGATCGCACAGGGTTAAGTAAAGAAACCATCAAACGCGCCCTGGCTGATAATCTTTTTTACATTCAAGGTAAAGTTCCGGCTACAGCCACGCCCAATGATTATTACATGGCTTTGGCTTATACAGTGCGCGATCGCATGTTGCAACGCTGGTTCAAAACCACTGAAACTTATACAAAAAAAGGTGTCAAAGTTGTCAGTTATCTATCGGCAGAATTTCTCTTAGGGCCGCACTTAAGTAATAATTTAATCAATCTAGGAATTTACGATATAGTCCGCCAAGCTGTTGCAGAATCTGGGCTAGATTATGTGCAATTGCGCGAAATTGAAGAAGAGCCAGGACTGGGAAATGGCGGGTTAGGTCGTCTGGCCGCCTGTTACATGGACTCCCTTTCCACCTTAGAAATTCCCGCCATTGGCTATGGAATTCGCTACGAATTTGGCATCTTTGACCAAGAAATTCGCGATGGTTGGCAAGTTGAAATTACAGATAAATGGCTGCACTTAGGTAATCCTTGGGAAATTGCTCGTCCAGAAGAAAGCATAGAAGTCAAATTCGGTGGTCGTGTCGAAGCTTATTATGATGAAAAATGCCGCTATCGGGTACGTTGGATTCCCGATAAAGTGGTCAAAGGTGTTCCCTACGATACACCCATCACAGGTTATCGCGTCAATACTGCCAATACCTTACGTTTGTGGAAAGCAGAAGCACCTGAGTCTTTTGAATTCCGAGCATTTAACGACGGCGACTACTACGGTGCAGTCAACAAAAAAGTAGTTTCCGAAAACATTACCAAAGTTCTCTATCCCAATGATGATTTGGTTAAAGGTAAAGAACTGCGCCTAGAACAACAATATTTCTTTGTTTCTTGTTCCTTGCAAGACATGATCCGTCTGCACTTGCAAAAAGGAGAAACCTTAGAGACTTTCCACCAATCATTTGCGGTGCAACTTAATGACACCCACCCATCCATCGGTGTGGCGGAATTGATGCGGCTATTGGTAGATGAGCATCAATTAGAGTGGGATCAAGCTTGGCAAATCACCCAAAATACCTTTGGCTACACGAACCATACCTTGTTACCAGAAGCTCTAGAAAAGTGGCCTTTAAGACTATTCAGTAACTTACTACCCAGACATCTGCAAATTATTTATGAAATTAACCAGCGTTTCTTAGGTCAAGTTCGTGCTAAATATCCTGATGATAGCGATCGCCTAGCACGGTTATCTTTAATTGATGAAAGTGGTGAAAAGTATGTCCGTATGGCACACCTAGCCAGTGTTGGTTCTCATGCAATCAATGGTGTCGCCGCCTTACATACAGAGTTACTCAAGCGTGATGTTCTCCGGGATTTTTACGAATTTTGGCCGGAGAAGTTCAGCAACAAAACTAATGGTGTTACACCACGCCGTTGGATAGTAGCAAGTAATCCCCAACTAGCTAACTTGCTCACACGCAAAATTGGTGTCAATTGGATTGATCATCTAGAGGATCTCAAGCAACTTGAAGCTTTTGTGGAAGATGCTGAGTTTCGTCGAGAATGGCGAGAAACCAAGCAGGAAATTAAAGACAATTTGGCAGCTTATATTAAGGAAAATCACGGGATTGAAGTCAATCCAGAATCGCTATTTGATGTTCAGGTGAAGCGATTGCATGAGTACAAGCGACAACACCTGAATGTGCTGCACATCATTACCCTCTACAAACGCATCAAAGACAATCCCAGCCTAGAAATCACACCCCGCACCTTTATTTTTGGTGGTAAAGCCGCTCCTGGCTATTTCATAGCGAAATTGATTATTAAACTGATCAATTCCGTAGGTGATGTAATTAACAATGATCCTGATGTGCGCGATCGCTTAAAAGTAGTATTCTTACCTGATTACAACGTCAGGTTTGGTCAACGGGTTTACCCAGCCGCCGACCTGTCAGAACAAATCTCCACTGCGGGTAAAGAAGCTTCCGGTACTGGCAATATGAAATTTGCCATGAATGGTGCGCTTACTATTGGCACACTTGATGGCGCTAATATCGAAATCCGTGAAGAAGTGGGAGCGGAAAACTTCTTCTTGTTTGGATTGACAACAGAACAAGTTTACGATTTGAAAGCCAAAGGTTATAACCCTTGGGACTATTACCACAACAATTCTCAACTGAAAGAAGTGATTGACTTGATCAGTTCGGGATTTTTCTCTCATGGCGATACTAATTTGTTCCGTCCACTAGTAGACTCGCTGTTGTATCACGATCCTTATATGCTGTTTGCCGATTACCAGTCTTACATCGACTGCCAAGATCAGGTAAATCAAGCTTACCGTGACCAAGAACACTGGACAAAGATGTCAATTCTCAATACAGCACGCATGGGTAAGTTTTCTTCTGATCGAGCCATCAAAGAATATTGTCAAGAAATCTGGAATACTGTACCAGTGAAAATCGAATTAGAAGAATATATTCAAGCTAAAGCTGGTTTGAAACTGTAACTGCTTCTGTTTGTAGTTGAGGCTGGGTGTAAGGGTGTAAGGGGGTGGGGTGTAAGTAAGGGTTTTGAACACCTACACTCCTACACCCTAAATCAATGTTTTTGAGGCAAAACATAAAAACCTACACCCTTACACCCTATACCCCCACACCCTAAAACTTCAGGAAACCTCTGGCATTAATCAGCGTCACAAGATTAGCCAGTCAACAACACATCTCACAGGCATCTGCTAATAAAACCAAACCACAGCATGAGATAATAACCAAACTTGTGCCATACTCTATGGGGTGGTCATAACATAGCCCTCCACTCTCAACAGAGTCCGCTCAAAACGAGACAAGATTTGGGTAAGATAAAGGAGCTATCTTTTCTGCATGGCAGATACCGAGAGAAGCTTTTTTCTGAACCCCTTTGGAGATATTTCTATGCTGACTTTAAAAATCGCTGTTTATATTGTTGTTGCCTTCTTTTTGACTATTTTTGTCTTCGGATTTTTGTCAAACGATCCTGCTCGTAACCCCGGTCGTCGGGATTTAGAGTAAGAACAAGACAAATTATCCGCGACTGCCAGAAGGTGGAAAACACCCAAAGTCACGGACAATTGCTTGCTATCCTACGGGAAGGCTTTACGCCTACAACTAAATGACAGTTGCTACAATAGGGAAAATCCGCAGCCAGTGGCTAAAACGGAGTTTCCCTTCGCAGTAACTGGGTTTCTTTCCACAGGACTAGTGGTGAAACATACTGCCTCTAAAACTCCAACAGACAGTGGGCTTTTGATGAGTTTAGCTGATGGCAAAGTTGCTACCTAGTAGGAAGCCGCCCTCTGCCAAAAACAAAAGCAATTTAGGCAAAGCAGTGTCCTAGACAATGCAATTTCCTCTTTTTAGCGGCTTGCTGCACGTAGGCAGAAAGCAAAAGTCGGAAGACAAAAAGTTAGTTCATCTTTCCGGCTATCAGTTGGCTATTTGTTAGGTTAATTTTGCCCAGATATGCTTCATCCAGTTCTGCCGCCAGCACCGCCTCCTGTTGTTGAACCTATAAAATCTACAAGTTCTCTGTCATCGGTTAGCAATACCCAAACTTATTCGTTTGTAGATACAGTTAGTAATCCCGAAAATATTGCAGAAAAGCCACAAAGCATCCATGTTGCGGATAGTAAAAATGCGTCCCCTCAGCTAGTGCCGATCGCAACGGCTCCAGATAATATAGTCACTACAAAAACTCTACCTACTCCCAATAGCCCAGAAACTTTACCATCAGCACTGTCTCCTTTCTCCACATCCAAAAATGCGGCAAGTTTAGGGCAACCTTTAGGTATTAGTTATGGCATTCAGCCAGTGAATGTCAGCGGTCAAAATGCAATGCAGGCTGGCTCGACTGTTCAGCAATTCCCATCCCCAGAACAAATTGTCGCTGAAAAAGTAATCGAGCCAAAAGCCCAAAATACAACTACTGCGCCAGCACAGCAACCAGAAACTATCAATCTTTCTGGTACATTTACTGATCATGTACCGAGTGATCAGCCAGTCCAAAATATTATCGAGTTTAAGTCTCGCAACCTCACCAGCGAATCGAATCCGCCAACAAATATAGAATTCAAATCTCCTAGCCCACCAACTCAACTAACACCTACTTCCCCGACTCCCCAACAGCCATCTCCTACTACAAAACCAGTAGTTAGGGAGAGAATTGTTGAAGTCATTTCCGATAGGCAGGAGTATGATGAGCAAAGGCGAATTGTCACGGCTGAAGGTAATGTGGTAGTGCGATTTGATGGGGCTGTAGTGAATGCCGATCGCCTACAAGTCAATTTAGCCAATTTAATTGCTGTGGGTGAAGGCAATGTTGCTCTCACTAGGGGCGATCAATTATTGCGGGGTCAACGTTTTACTTATAATTTCCTGCAAGACAGTGGGGAATTAGAAAATGGTAGTGGTGAAATTTATATTCCTTCAGCTTCAACCGATTTAGGCTTTTTACCCACTGATATCACGGCGGGTGGTGTGCCACAAATAACACCAAGCGATCGCGCTCGTGCCAATCAGCCACTAACTGGTGTCAGAAGTCCGGGAGGAATTAATGTTGTTGTAGGTGGTCGAGGTGCAAGCAATCTGCCAAACCCAAAACAAGGTGGAGAAGTCAAGCGATTGCGGTTTGAAGCCAAACACATCGATTTTTATCCGCGAGGTTGGCAAGCTAGGGATGTAAGAATTACCAATGACCCATTTTCGCCTCCCGAATTAGAGTTACGTGCCAGTAAAGTCACTTTGACACGCCAAGCCCCCTTAATCGACCGCATTAAAACCGAACGTCAGCGTTTAGTCTTTGATCAAGGTGTCAGCTTACCCATACCAGTAGATAGCCAGACCATTGACCGTCGGGAACAAGAAGTAACTCCAGCAATTGTTTCTCCTGGTTATGATGGTGATGACCGGGGTGGTTTATACGTGGAGCGGAGTTTTACACCCATCAATACAGAACAAGCACGTTGGACAATCACGCCACAGTTGTTTGTGCAGAAAGCTGCCCAAGGAGGTTTTAGCAATCCAGCGTCTTTGTTTGGTGTGAGAAGTAAACTGAATGCCGTTTTAGGCCCAAAAACAACCCTGCGAGGTTCTGGAGAATTAACGAGTTTTGACTTGACCGATGTAGACGAAAATCTGCGAGCGAGTTTGCGACTGCAACAGCAATTGGGCGATGTCAATCCCCATATTTTGAACTTGGAATATAGTTACCGCGATCGCTTATATAACGGTTCTCTCGGCTTTCAAACTGTTCAAAGTAGTTTGGGTGCTATTGTCACCTCTCCGATAATTCCTTTAGGAAAAAGTGGCATTAACCTTAGTTATCAAGCAGGCGCACAATACATCAATGCTAATAGCGATCGTCAAGACTTGTTTGAATCTAACTCCAACCAAAGCATTGAGCGTATTTCTTTGGGTCGTTTGCAAGCCAGCGTCGCTCTCAGTACTGGTGTGTCCCTATGGCGAGGAAAACCATTACCAGCTACCGCGACCCAAGGCTTACGCTACACAGCCAATCCTGTAGTTCCTTATTTAAGTGCGATCGCTGGTGTCACAGGTACGACTAGCTATTACACCAGTGGTGATGACCAAAGCACTCTAATTGGTACAGTTGGCTTAGTTGGACAGATTGGACATTTTTCTCGTCCTTTTTTAGATTACACAGCTTTTAATATCAGTTACTCTCAAGGTTTAAATAGCGGATTATCACCTTTTTTGTTTGACAGATCCGTTGATACTCAAACCCTGAGTGCGGGAATTGTGCAACAAATTTATGGGCCATTCCGGATCGGTTTTCAAACATCAATTAACTTGGATACAGGCAGAGAAACCAGTACAGATTATATTTTGGAATACAGTCGCCGCACCTATGGCATTACGCTACGCTACAATCCTGTCTTAGAATTAGGCGGTTTCAGCATTCGCATTAGTGACTTTAATTGGACTGGTGGTACAGATCCATTTTCTACTAACCAAGTCAAACCAGTAGTTGGCGGTGTACGCCAGGAATAATTCCGAGAGGAAAAGGTTGAGATTTCTGCATCGATGTCTTTTTTTGAGTCTCATTAGACACAAGCTTTATGTATGTTATTATCAGGTTTTAGCTTTCGGGATTAAGTTAAGTAGCCATCATAAACCAAGAAAAAGCGCTGGTAAAGTAGAGGCGAGAAACTATTATTTATGACTCAGCATTCAGCACTTTTTATACAAAGGCTAATAGGCTAGAGCGCTGCTATGACAAAAGTAAAATCAAAATTTCAGAAATCAAAAAACTCAAAAAAGCAGCCTGCAAAGGAAGCACCTACTCTTAGTCTTCAAGAAAGGTTAGCCCAAAAGCGAAAAGCAACCAAAGACCGCAAAGAATTCATGGATTTGCTGACTAAATCCCTTTCTGGCGGTTTATTTTTAGGCTTTTTGTTGTTTTTAGCCGCTGGAATTAAGGCAGCATTACCTGCTGTCTTGGGTGTGATTGTGATGTCTTTTTCATACAAATACCCCCGCCAGGCTTTAATTGGCTTTTTGATTTATGTCCCTTTTGGAGGAACAATTACTTATTACATTGGCAACAGTCCGGTTCTGCAATTAGCTAAAGATTCATTTTACGTTCCAGCGGCGATCGCGCTTTGGCAGATTTGCCGCAAACAGAAACTACCATTCGTTATCCCTAAAGAAATTCAAATTCCTTTGTATTTTGTCTTAGCTTCCAGTTTATTAACTCTAGTATTTATCAATGGCGGACAGCAACTTAACCCCCCACCTGCTGGTCTATTCAAAACACCAGTTAAGGAAATACCCATAGGCTTAGGAATTTTAGGTTTAAAAGTATTTTTAGGTTATGTGCCTTTAATTACTTGTGCTTATTATCTCATTCGTGATAAAAAAGATTTTCTCAGAATAACGCGTTTACAAATTGTTCTCATTCTAATTTGCTGTGGACTAGGACTGCTTCAATACATACTATTAGTAGTTGGGATTTGTGAAGGTACAAGAAATTTAGAAGGTGCAGCTTTATTTAAAGCCACACTTGATGCGCGATGTTATTTTGGTGGATCTTTAGTCTATAGTCCCAGTCAAGGAATTATTCGTCTACCAGGAACATTTGTTGCTCCTTGGCAATGGGCATGGTTTTTAATTTCTAGCACCTTTTTTGCTTTCGCTACAGGCTTTTCTGATCCCTCAGTTTTTTGGCGGCTAACAAGTTTAGGTTCTTTAGCTTTAATCTTTGTTAATGCTGTAGTTTCGGGACAAAGAATTGCCCTAGCATTAGTACCTACTTGCTTTGTATTGTTACTATTGTTGACTGGTCAAATTGCTAACCTAAAACGGTTTCTCCCTATAGGAGTAGGATTAGTGCTAATTCTGGGCATTGCAATGGTGAATAACCCAGAGGTTGTCCAAGAAAGAACTGACAGTTTTATTAATCGTTGGAATGCTTCACCACCGCAAGATTTTATCATTCAGCAATTTGAGGAAAACTGGAAAAACGTAGACACTCCTATCGGAAGTGGCTTAGGTCGGGCGACTAACTCGGCGCGTGCATTGGGTGAGACTAAGTTAGTAGAAACTTACTATCCAAAAGTTTTATATGAGGTAGGGATTTTTGGTGTGTTGGGTTTTTTCGCTTTAGTCAATGTCCTGACATTTACAGGGTTCAAGACTTATCGCTCAATAAAAAACCGTAATTTCCGCAGTTACGGAGCATCTATGTGGGTGTTTATATTGTTTATTAGTTACAACACCTACTACTATCCTTTAGATGTTGATCCGGTGGCTGTATACTACTGGTTTTTTGCAGGAATACTATTCAAATTGCCAGCATTGGATAAACAAGAAAAGGAAGATGCCGATCCTGAACAAGTCAACAAGAAAAAGCGTCTACAAATCAAGTTTTAATTGAGTATATTTCTATTAAAGAAATAGATATCATAACAGGTAATTCTACTATCTAAAAAACAATTTATTTGAGAATAAAAGCACATGAATAATTTGCCTTTGATTTCCGTAATTATTCCAACCTACGGACGAGAGGAAGCACTACGAGATAGCATTGTGGATGTTCTCAATCAAGACTATCCCAATTTTGAAGTTTTAGTAGTAGATCAATCTCCAAAACACCAACCAGAAATTCAAGCTTATTTAGAAGAAGTCTCTGCACAGGGTAAAATTCAATGGTTTCGTCTAGATTGGGCTAGTTTACCAGGAGCGCGGAATTATGGTGTGCGTCGCTCATCTGGAGAAATAATTTTATTTATTGATGATGATGTGAAGTTAACGCCTGGGTTTTTAATGGCTCATGCAAAAAATTATTTCCAAAATCCAGAAATTGGGGCTGTTGCTGGACGAGTATTTGACAGAATGAAATTGGGTGAATCAGGTGGAAAATTACAGATTGAATACCTACCTCCCCAAGCGATGGATCCAGGTATTGCTTGGTATTATATTGATTTAGTACACACAATAAAACCCCAACAAGTGCTAACAGCGAGGGGATGTAATATGTCATTTCGCCGTGAAATTTTTAGTAAGTTTGGTTTAAGATTTGATGAGAGATTTCGCGGTAGTGCTGTACGGGAAGAATCGGATTTTTGTTTGAGAATAAGACAGACAGGATATAAAATTTGGTACGACCCAGAAGCACATTTAATACATTTAGGTGAAGAAACGGGTGGTTGTCATGATATTAGTACGCGATCGCTCAAATATCAACTCACTTTCTATCACAACCATTTCTTAATGAGTTTGAAAAATCTGACACTGAACGAAGCTTTACGCCTATACGCTCGTTTATTTGATTGTCAGGTTTTTGGACATCCACCTTGTAACAAAAGTGGTTCTTTTGTTGCGGTTTTATCTCGTGCTATGTTTTACGGTTTAGGCTTTATCAAAGCTTTGGGAACTCATATCCAATCAATCTGGAATGATGGTCAAGTCTACAGTAAATTGGATCAACAATCAGAAATGTTAGTTGCTAGTAGATATCCTTCTATGTCTGCTAATTGAAAAGTGCGATCGCACTCTTAATATCCCCGACTTCTTTAAGAAGTCGGTAATCTGATGCAATAGGATTAAGATAAAAACACAAAAATATCCAGTTTAAATGCGAATACTGCAAATCGTTCCGTCTATTTCTTTGATTTATGGTGGCCCTAGTCAAATGGTATTAGGACTAGCACCCGCTTTGGCTAAAGAAGGTGTAGAAGTTACTATTCTCACAACTGATAGTAATGGTGATACTGGTCAAAAACCTTTGGATGTACCTTTAAATCGTCCAATTAAACAAGATGGTTATGAGATAATTTACTTTCGCTGTGCGCCATTTCGTCGCTATAAATTTTCGCTGGATTTACTAAAATGGCTGAAAAATTATGCTGGCGAATTTGATTTAGCACATATTCATGCTTTATTTTCTCCTATTAGTAGTGCAGCAGCAATGGTCTGTCGTCAGCAAAAATTACCTTATATTTTGCGTCCTTTAGGCACTCTCGACCCGGCTGATTTGCAGAAGAAAAAACAATTGAAAAAGCTGTATGTAGAACTTATTGAACGTCGCAATTTAGCAGATGCAGCGGCGATTCATTTTACTAGCGACCAAGAAGCCAAAATATCAGAAAGATTTGGGGCAAATACACGAGATTTGGTGATACCTTTGGGGGTGAAACCTACTCAAAAAAATTATCAAAGTGTCATCCGCAGTCAGCTAGGAATACCGGAAGATGTGCCTTTGGTACTATTTATGTCGCGGATTGATCCAAAAAAAGGGTTAAATTTATTGATTCCAGCTTTAGAGAAACTGTTGGATAGTGGGTACAAATTTCATTTTGTGTTAGCTGGGACAAACCCTCAAGACCCAGATTATGAACAGAAAATTCAAACTCAAATTGAGAATTCATCGTTGCGATCGCATACTACCATTACAGGCTTTGTTAGTGGTGAGTTAAAAGCTGGTTTATTGCAAGCTGCTGATTTATTTGTTTTGCCTTCTTACTACGAAAACTTTGGTATTGCAGTGGCTGAGGCAATGGTAGCAGGAATACCTGTAGTTATCTCTGACCAAGTGCATATTTGGCAGCAAGTCAGTGATAGTGAGTCGGGATGGGTAGGGACAACAGATGTTTCAGCGTTATTTGAGTTATTACAACAAGCTTTGCAAAATCCTCAAGAATGCCAACGCCGGGGACAAAATGCTCAAAAATACGCCTTAGAACATTTTAGTTGGGATGCGATCGCTCGCCAAATGATTCAAGCTTATCAGCAAATTCTTCACAACTGATTTTTACGAACCTTTTCTTTTTCCTTTATTTCATACTTCAGACTTTTTGTACTAATTCGCTCGTTCCCACTGGCGTTGAATTTCTGTAATTGCTTTAATATCAGGTGGTGGAAGGATTTTTACACTCGGCTTAACTTCCGCACCAGGAATATTTTGGCTCCACGGACTATTTGGTACAGTTTTTAAATCAACATTATTATTCACCGAACGAAAACCGTATTGGACAAATACTGCTTGTTGTTCTGGTTGGGTAAGAAAATCTAAAAACTGCTTTGCGGCTTTGGCTGTACCTGCATCTACGTCGCGCCGGACAATTGCGGCTGTGGCTGTAGTTTCAATTGAGGGGTCTAAATAATAAATTTGGTAAGGTTTGCCTTTACTGGCGGCTGATTGTTGCCAACGATACAAAGCTATACTTTCATACACAGTCGCAACATCAGCATCGTTGGGGCCTCTCACAATAAATTCTTGCAAGAGAGTATCTGTAGAACGAGGGGGTTGATAAACGGATTTTTTGATTAAACTAAACAGTGTTTGCACCGATGAATTATTAAAAGTATCGGCGTTGATATTTCCACCTAATTTTGATTGTGTCCACAAGTTCAAAGTTAACTGACCACTATTCGACCGAGTGGGGTCTGTGGTGACAAAATCAAAGCTACCCCAATTACTCGAACCACCAACTTTTCCCCAGTTACCTGCTTGCATTGCTTGTTCAAGTCTTAACCATTGAAAGCGTCCATTGGGAAACAAAACTTTACCGCGTTCTGGCCAAGCGATACCTACTAAGAGAGTTTTGGCTAATGGTCGGGGAGACTCGTAAAAAGGTTCGGTTTGATTGGTGGCGCGGAGGCGATCGCTTAATTCTGTTAAAATTTCTCCATTAGCCGGAATTAATATGGTCGGTTTAAAATCATTTTTCTGGTCAAGATAGTTGTTAACTATTTCTTGAGAACCTTGAAATTTTAACTCTAATTTAATATTAGTATTTGCTTGCTCAAATTTTGCTTCTAATTGTTGCAGAGGTTCTTGTAGTTCTGTACCACTCACAATAATTACAGTTCGCTGTGAAGCAGGAATTGGAATGTAAGTCAAACCTAATGCTGCAATAATAATAGTAACTGAAGCAAAAATTTTTGACGATTTCGACTGTACCTTTGGTTGAGAAGCTGGCATAATTTTGATTATTTGCGTACTAATAAATCGATATTTTCTAATAAGCTAGTCAGTTCATTACCGAGTAATTGCATTTCATGAATTTGTTGAGATTCACTTAAGTCAGAGGTACGCAATTTAGTTTGTAATTGTTGTAATACTCCAGTGCAATCTTGAATTAAAGTCGAAATATTAATCATTCTGGCTAAACGTGTATCTTCGCCATCTTGGGCTAACTTGAGATTGCGTTTGAGACTTTCTGCTAATTGGGTTAGATGTTCTTTTGCTATACCAGAACTGGAATGCAGTTTTTGTTGTACTTCAACTAGTTGCTGCTGTAAAGAACTAACTGAAAGGATAGAAGTATTACCATATAAATTCCAAATTAGATTATCAATTTTATTTGGTAAAGTAGTAATGCGATCGCCATTGATTTCCAATGCTGTTAAAAGTTCTATGTGAAAGGAATCAGTTAGCAACTTTTTGGCTTCTAAACGCAAATTTTTTGATTGATTCACCAATCCTAAAGCAGCAAGCTTGACTGAATTAATTTCTCGTTCTAATTCGGGGTTTGCTAATTCAAAAGATTGTGGCTCACGAGATTTGATTAAACTCGCACTTATGAAAGTGATCCCCGAAGCAACTGGTAAAATAATGAGACTAGGAAATTGCAGTAACCGCACGCCTAAAAATAGAGAAATTCCTCCAGCTAATACTGCTAATGGATAATAAAAAGGATTAACAATTTTCATAAACAAGTTTAAAATTCTACCTGTAAATTTGACATTAACTGTAAAATTGTCTCAGGATTGCCTTGTGAATAATATCCTCCATTCAACTCAGCAATTTCTTTCAAAACATCAGGTTTAAATTCACCTTCTTTACCATAACCAATAGTAAAAAATGCTATTCTTTGATCAGTCGAAAACCCGCTGTTTTTCAACTCTTGTTCTAGCTCATTCAATTTAATTTTTGAACCTGCATCCTCACCATCTGTTAATATCAACACAGCGTTAATTGCATCTTTACGCAGATTTTTTTGTAGCCAATTTCTTGCTTCTAAGGCAGCATCGTATAATTTTGTGCCACCATCAGCTTGGAGTCCATTGATAAATTGCCAACCGCGATCGCGTCCTTGAGGTGTTCCATCTACTATTACAGGTGAACGAATTTCTGAATCAAAATCAATCAAAGCAATTTGTTCTTTTGGCCCCAAGTTCTTAATGTAATTTTGTAAAGTATTTTGTACAGCAGGTAATTTATCACCTGACATTGACCCAGAAGAATCAACAACAACCACCACCAACGACGGTTTTTTCGCAGATTCCTGCCAAGATTTCAGCATTGCATCTACAACTTCCGGCTTTGGTGGACGCAACGAATCATACTTAGCTTGGGCATCAACCCCAAATTCTGGAGTAAATTTAGCACCCAAGGCTACCCCTGGCGTTCCTGGACGTAAACCCAAATCAGTTGCAATTTTTTGGACATCAGGCGACTTCCAATAAGCAATAAATTTTTCCGCCGCAGCCTTTTCTTCTGCACTTACCCAAGGTGCATTCGGTACAATTGCCCGCATATTGGACGTAAATGTAGCTTTGGGATAAACTGCCTGATAACGCTGCTGTCCTTGTGGTAGCCCTGAATTGGCAACAATTACACTCGATTCATACACTGAACCGACTGAAGCCCAAAAGGGGCCGTTCTTCACCATTGTTTGGGCGAGAGAATTGGTAGAAACGCCATAACGAGTAATTTTGCTTTGAATTTGCTGAATTTGGGGTTGAAACTTCTGCACATCTGCCACAGTTATTTCTTCAGGACGTTTACCCGATACACTGGCATATTGTGCTACTAGCGTTTGCAACCCAGAATTAGAACGAGTTGGGGCAGAATGTACATAATGGACTGTTAAAGGTGGTGACGCTGGATCGATATCGCGGTGAGTTTTAGCTGTGACTAAAGCTTTGTAAGGATCTGCCACCTTCCGCAAGCCAGCAGCTATATCTGCTTGTGCCATAAACACCATTGGGGTGTTAGCAATCAGTTGGGATTCTGTAATTTCTGGAATGTAATTTTTTCCCGGCAAAAGTTGATTCATCCGATAAATTAACTGACTGTGATATATATCTCCATCCAGAGAAATAATCGTCGGAAAATCTGGTGCATCAGCTTGTACTGTACCCTTCTGCAATTGATCTGCTAAAGCAACTACCTCAGTGACGACATCGCCACTACCCAATGCCTCGCATCTCACTTGAAAAGCTGTACCATTATCTAGCTTTGGTTGTGTAGCATTAAAGTTTTTTGCTGCTTGGTTACAGAAGTCTCCCAAGGCGCTACCTACCAAAAGTTTGACTTTTAACCCGGTAAAATTATCTTCGGAATTTGAGTTAGTGTTACACCCTGTCATTAACAATAAAGCAGAGATTACTAGAAGTTGGGTGACGAACCGAGACCTTTGACAAATCATGTGTTTCTCCCAGGATGATTAGTAATCTAGCAATCTCTGCAATAAATTGGTGGAATCCCGATTCTATTGTGTGATAAAAAAGTTAATTTCTAGTTAATTGACTGAGTGTAAAAGACAAACATTATATCTGTATAATAATCAAGCCTCATCTAGTTACACTGCTTCTATCCCTGTCGCTTTGCTAAGAACTTAAAATTTTGTAACAAATAGCTAAAAATCGATAGGGAAACCGATGTTTTATGGGATGATGGCAAAGTAGACTACATCTGCCTTTTTATCTACAGGGAATCTCTCATGACTCTCCATCTTGGTGATACAGTACCCAACTTTAAACAAGCCTCCACACACGGCGAAATAGATTTTTACGAATGGGCAGGTGACAGCTGGGTGGTGCTGTTTTCTCACCCTGCTGACTTTACACCTGTTTGTACTACTGAACTAGGCACAGTTGCGAAACTAAAACCCGAATTTGACAAGCGCAACGTTAAAGCGATCGCACTCAGCGTTGATGATGTAGAATCTCACAACGGTTGGGTAGGCGACATCGAAGAAACACAAAATACCTCACTTAACTACCCAATTTTGGCAGATCCGGATCGTAAAGTTTCTGAACTTTATGATATGATCCACCCCAACGCCAACGCTGCGGTAACAGTACGTTCTGTATTCATCATTGACCCCAACAAAAAACTGCGTCTTTCCTTCACATACCCCCCCAGCACCGGACGCAACTTTGACGAAATTTTGCGCGTAATTGATTCACTGCAACTTACCGATAACTACAGTGTAGCTACCCCAGCTGACTGGAAAGATGGTGATGATTGCGTTATCGTTCCCTCCCTGAAAGATCCAGAAGTTCTCAAAGAAAAATTCCCCAAAGGCTATCAAGAAGTTAAACCCTATCTGCGGTTAACTCCTCAGCCTAACAAGTAATGAGTGCTGAGTTAAAGCATTCAGCAATCAGTACCGGGTATACAAAAGTCTCGTTAGAATTTCGTATAAAGGCGCAAAGTCGCAGAGTTCTATCCTTGGCGACTTTGCGCCTTTGCGTGAGAATAAAAATAAAGCTAGTTGCCGAAGCATTATGCTTTCATCTCCCCTACTAATACAAATGCCACCTTCAATGCAAATGACAGAAGAACAATTCTTTGAGTTCTGTCAGATAAATCGTGATTTACGCATTGAATGCAATCAATTTGGAGAAATTTCAATTATGCCCCCCACGGGTTCAGAAACAGGCAATCGAGAAGGTAACATATTTGGGCAATTATGGGTGTGGACAGAACAAGATGGTACAGGAATAGCGTTTAGTTCCAGTACAGGATTTACGCTGTCAACTGGTGCAAAACGCTCTCCTGATGCTTCCTGGATGAAATTAGAACGCTGGAATAATTTATCATCGGAACAACAACAAAGATTTGCCCCTATTTGTCCTGATTTTGTGGTGGAATTGCGATCGCCTAGTGATAATCTCCAACTCCTGAAAGATAAAATGACAGAATATATGCAAGAACCAGGGGTACAGCTAGGTTGGTTAATTGACCGCAAACATCGCCTAGTTTATATTTATCGTCCCGATCAAACAGAAGAATGTTTAGAGAATCCTGACAAAGTGAGTGCAGATCCATTTTTACCAGGATTTGTCTTGAATATGTCTAAAATTTGGTAGCCATATCGTTATCCTAAGCGTTTAATAATAGTTGTAATATTGCAAGCAATGTAACCAGTTGCTAAGGGAGATTTATCCTTCAAAAGTAACAAAATATCCTCAAGAGTTTGCACAAGATTTGCACCATAAATTCGCCACAGTTGTTCTTGAAGTTGATGCAAAATGCGATCGCCTACAATATCATCGCTACCTGGTCGTAATAACCAATGGGTTCGCAGGATTTTAAAATTATAAATATCATGACTCTGCACAACCTGAATTATCTCTTGAGCAGCACGTTCCACTAATTCATCGGTGACAATTTTCATCACCAGTGGTTGTAAAGTAAAAGCAGGTTCACCGCTACAGATCCATTTTTCCAAAAGCGATCGCCTTTCCAAACTGACAATTGCTGCTAAAACTGTAGCTGGATCAAGAGAAATGAGTAAATGAGTTTGTAATCGACAGAAAGATACTGGTTGTTGCCAAATTACTAACCAATAAAGAATATCTTGTTCTAAATCGGCAAGTTGCTCGAACTGTTGTTTGAGGATAGCACGCAAGCGATCGCCAATTACTATCGTATTTTGACTGAGAAATGCGGCGATATTCCCACCAAACACCGACTGAATCAATGGCGTAACAAGTTTCAATCCTAAAGGATTGCTGCGATAAAGTTGAATCAGAGGTGAGAGTCCGATTTCTTTACCTGTGAATCCTCTGCCTTGCAATAATTCTACAGCTGCAACTTTTGCTAATCCTTTTAAAGGGAGACTACGAACCGTTTTTGTATTAGATTCAATGATATTTGGTTGCTCACGACTGGTAAGGAGAATGCAACTTTGATGATGAGCGCGGCTTAGTTGCTGAATAAATTGATGATAGTGGCTGAGGTTTTCTGACTCATCCAAACTATCCAGAATCAACAAACACCGACGCTTTTGCAGTTGATGGATAAGTTTTGCTGTGTCTTGTGGAGTATCACGAACAGCAGTTTGATCAAAGGTGTTGAGAAGTGCATCTAGCAGGGAAACTAGAGATGGTGCAGAATGAAGCGATCGCCAAATTAAGCCTTCAAATTGTAACTGAATGCGGTCAGCTAAAGCTAGTGCCAGAGCCGTTTTACCAATGCCAGCAATGCCTGTAATAGTAATTAATTTACAGCGATCGCCTAAAATCCATTGTTCTAATTGAGTTAATTCTTGGTTGCGTCCATAAAAATTTTCGATATCAGGTGCTTCATCCCAGTCAAGGTATTGTGTAGAGAGTTCCTCGAAGTCTGCATTAGAGGTTTCTGCAATACTTTCCCACTTGTTAATGCCAACAGCTTGACAGATAGCGATGAAAATTTCTTGTTGAATGCGATCGCCTTGCCAAAATCGCCGTAAAGTTGCTCTAGAAGTGTGAGCATCTTGCCACCACCGCGCCGTGCTGGTTTTAGTCCAGCCAAGACGTTTTCGCGCCTTGTCTACAATTGCCAGTCCAGCCGTTGATGCTTTGAGCGAGTTTGACATATATCTGTTAACTGAGCAGATTGCCTCTATTTTGGCTTAACAGACGGCTGGCTAGGGATTTTAGGGGTAGCGATGCCTGTGATCGCTAAAATGCAGTTTATATTCTGGTATTAACCTGACTCACCATAAAAATCAGTCAGAATATCTCGAATTTCATTAGCGCTAATATCTTCTCGGTCAGATTTAGAATAAATTGTTAGCAACAAAATACTTGTTGGTGATTCAACTTGATAAATCAGTCGGTATCCAGCACTTTTACCTTTCTGGATATTACTGTTGCGAACTCTGACCTTGTAAACAAAGTATTCTTCTCCAAATCCGCCAATTCTATCGCCTACAAAGTTACCCTGTTGTAACTGCTCGATAATCAGCTGAACATCAGAGCGAATGTTGCGAAATCTTTTGGCAAGATCACGCAAATTTTGTTTACATTCAGGAGTTAAATCTATGAACACCGAGGGCTGTTCATTCGGCATCGATACCCTCCCACATTTGGGATAAAGGTATGCGTTGTCCTGCTTTTGCTTGTTGTAAGGCTCTCCTCAAGCTGGCTTTAATCTCCTCAACAGGTGTATCATCTGGGTCAAACTCTTCTGTTTCTACCTGTTCTGGAATTAACACAATTACTCGTACTTGATGAGGGTAATTTGTTCCTTGAATCGGCTCATCTAAAATTAAATTTCCTTGAGCATCAATTTTGCCAGTTACTTCGATCGCTTTCATCTTTGCTCTAACAGATTTTGTAGGATATACTAACACACCCAAATGCTTTTATTACTTAATTTTTATATCCTGTATTACAGTATGGATGTGTTAGCTGTCCATTATCTATAGTTGCCAAGCCACCATCTTCTTTACGTTGTATATGATCAATTGAAATTGAGTTCCTATGGATAAGACCTCGACAAATCTGACATCTAGGTGCGCTAGGTAATGTACTTCTTATATAAATTTCACTTTTTTTATTGCTATCAAAGTCTTTTTCTGATGAATTAATTTGTTGATTTACCTGACGAAGATTTAAATAGTTAAAATCACTTTTAGACGTGATATTCTGTATCGTATCATCTATTGTTTGTCCTAGTTTTAAATGATTTACTATCTCTTGAAAGAAGACAGATAGATATTTATAACTCTTTTGTACAGACCTATATTTGACATATATCTGCTGAATCAAATAATCGTTATCAATGAGAAATTCTTCAAATTTTTCCCTAACTTCAATGAAGTCATTGATTTTTTTGCGTTTATCCAGTTCCATAACAAAATCAACAATAGCGAGTAAAGATACGGTTCTATGCCTTCCTTCTTTTGAATAAAAATATACAATAGGGTGCAATCCTAAAGATGAAGGATGATTACCATTGAGTCTATATGAAATTTTTCTGACATTCTTCAGAATTTGTATTGTTGTTTCACCTGCTGTGTCATCATTAACTCCTTTATTATTAAAGTCTATATTATTAACAATATTCACAAAATCTAAAATTAGCGGTAGTGTTTGAGAAGAATATAGTTTTCCTCCCATTGGTATATCCAAAGTTTTTATAGTATTATGCAATTTGGGTTCAAACAGTATCTCATTAATCTCTTTAGCTATTCCTTGTATTTGGTTTTGGATTTCATCTGGAAAAGATGACCAATACTTATGACCTCTGCCACTTCTAATTATTGCCCGTGCTGCAATGCTATTAGGTTTTCTTCTAGATTCTAGAAGTTTTAGTTCAGTTTTATCAATTGGTGCAGCTTGCTGATTAATTTTAAAAAATGAGCTTTCTGCTTTACTTGCATCACCTTCAACCCATTGAAGCTGTATTGCTAATGCTCCTAGATTTTTTGTATATTTGACAACTTCCGGTTTAACTTTATCAGGTCGTGTAAGAGCTAATCTAAAATCTTCGTAGGAGCCGACTGTTTTGTTAACTAATTTTCGTGTTTCGTCAGCGACCTTGATTTGTTCATCAGGAATGACTCCATCATAAAAGAGCTTTGATATCTTACCATCACCATAATCATCATTTACCCAAGCAGACAAAGCACTCAATCTATGGCTACCGTCAATTACAAATAAATAGCCACCTTTACTTCGCCACAAAATAATAGCTGGTATTAAATCACCCTCAATAAAACTTTTAATAAATTCACAGACTTTGAGTTTATCCCATTCGTTTGTTTCTCTTTGGAAATCTGGTTTGCGGATGTTTGTAAAGAAAAATGAATCTGCTTTGATATCATCAATATCAATTCTGTCTTTTTTTGTACCAGAATTGATATTTTCTTCTACTTCAAAATCTTCCCGTGGAATCAAAGCATCTAAATTAACTTTAGCCATGAAGTTTTTCTATTAGTATTAATAGTGTATAATATTTAACCAAAAATTATAAGTCAAGCTAATCTATGATAATTAACATTCTACTAATCAGCGATATTTCGCAGTGAACCAACCACTGAGCATCAACTGAACACAAAACAGAGCATATCTGGCAAATAAACACGCCTACGCTAGAGACATAACATAAAAGCGTGAAGTAAAAGATATGACTCAAACTCTAGAACGCCAAGCTGGAGCTGGTGGCTTATATGTTCAAACACCTGAACAACAGCAAATAGCTTTCCCCCTTAAACATACTGAAGTGCAAGCCAAAATTGCTGGGAATATCTCGCGGGTGGAAGTTACTCAAAGTTTTGAAAATCCCTTTATAACTACACTTGAAGCTGTCTATATTTTTCCGCTACCTGATGAGGCAGCTGTTGATGATATGCTAATTCGGATTGGCGACAAGACTATCAAAGGTAGTATTAAAAAACGCCAAGAAGCACAGCAAATCTACGAAGAAGCAAAAGAACAAGGACGCACCGCCGGATTGTTAGAACAAGAACGCGACAATATTTTCACCCAATCCCTCGCCAACATTCAACCTGGTGAGCAAATTGATGTAATTATTCGTTACTCTGAAAGCTTGAAATTTACGGCTGGTAATTACGAGTTTGTCTTCCCGATGGTGGTAGGGCCACGTTACATTCCAGGGATACCGATTGAGGAAAACGCAGGCGGTGTTGGTTCGGCGGCTGCACCCATGATTCAAAATCAAGATACGGATATAGTTCCCGATGCTTCACGGTTGAATGCACCTATCCTCCCATCGGGTACTCGCTCCCCTCATGATATTAATGTGGCGATCGCAATTGATGCGGGAGTTGAGATTCAGGATGTGCAGTCTCCTTCTCATCAACTCCAGATAGCTTATGAAGGGAAGCGGGTGTTGGTGAAATTAGCAGGTGGAGACACAATTCCTAACAAAGACTTGATTTTACGCTATCAAGTAGCAGGCGACTCTACCCAAGCCACCGTACTCACCCAAGCAGATGAACGGGGTGGACATTTTGCACTATATCTAATTCCTGCGCTTCAATACCGTCAGGATCAGCTTGTTCCCAAAGATATAGTATTTCTCATCGATACTTCTGGTTCCCAGATGGGTGCGCCACTGATGCAATGTCAAGAATTGATGCGCCGCTTTATCAATGGACTCAACCCTGATGACACCTTCAGTATTATTGATTTCTCAGATACTACTCGGCAACTGTCGCCTGTTCCTCTCGCCAATAATTCCCAAAATCGCACACGAGCCATCAATTATATTCATCAATTGAGTGCTAATGGTGGTACGGAGATGTTACGCGGGATTCGTGCTGTCTTGAATTTCCCCGTCACAGATCCCGGACGTTTGCGGAGTATTGTACTGTTAACTGATGGTTATATCGGCAACGAAAACCAAATTCTTTCCGAAGTGCAACAACATCTCCAACCAGGAAACCGTCTCTACAGCTTTGGTGCAGGTAGTTCGGTGAATCGGTTTTTACTCAACCGCATCGCAGAATTAGGAAGGGGTATATCTCACATCATTCGCCATGACGAACCAACTGATGAGGTAGTCGAAAAATTCTACCGTCAAATCAATAATCCTGTTCTCGCTAACATTAATTTGCAATGGGAAGGTGATGGCGAGTCCTCAATTATCTATCCTTCCAACCCACCAGATTTATTTGCTGAACAGCCGTTAGTGTTATTTGGTAAGAAGCCAGATGCGCTTGCGGGAAAACTGCACATTACGGGAATTACTGCGGGTGGTAAACGTTATCAGGATACCTTTAACCTGAACTTTGAGGAAACTGGGAATCCCGCTATTGCTCAACTTTGGGGACGTTCCCGCATCAAGGAATTGATGAATCAAATAGTACATGGTGAAACTAAGTTAGGCGTGCAAGCCGTGACGGATACAGCTTTGACTTATCAACTGTTATCGCAATATACAGCTTTTGTGGCTGTAAGTGATGATGTACGAGTTAAACCGAATGAAGATACGATTTCGATCCAGGTACCCGTAGAAATGCCTGAAGGTATCAACTATCAAGGTATTTTCGGGAGTGCTGTTAGTGCTGCTCCCAAAAAGGTAAAGGCGACATCAGATGTACCTGAGTTTTTGACACGCAGAAGATTTCTACCCTCTGCACCATCACCCCAAGCGGCGATGTCTCCTCCCGCACCACCACCTGGAATGTCACCTGTTGAAGAACAGAAAATTGTCTTCCCATACCGTGCTTTTGATGAAAGTCTTGAGGATGTAGACTTAACAGATGCAGACAACTTTGTATCGAGAATTGCTCCTGTCCAGAATTTACAAGTTGTGAGTGTAACAGGATTGAATAAGCAGATGGTTGCACTTCTGACTCAGTATTTAGAATCTATCCCATTACATACAGATTGCAGTGGCGATTTAGTATTTGAGTTGCAGATAAATCAGGGACGAGTGAGACAGGTAGTGCTGGATGAACAGGCTTCTTCTTTTCAGGAACAAGCGGTAATTGATATTATCAGGCGATCGCTTGTCTCTTGGCGACTCCTTCAAATGCTCACAACCACAGTTTCGTTAACAGTTCGCGTGTAATCATAATATAAATTTATACCGGGTTTATCCCGGTTTTTTGTGGTCGGTGATTTCTTCCCCACACCCCACTCAAGTAAAAAGTAAAAATGGTAAATGAGTAGTTTCTTGTTACTTTTGCCTTTTTACTTTTACCTTTTATATATTCCTAATTTTTATTAGATAAAACAGTATAAGCTTCATTAAACAAACGCATTTTTTCTTGCGCTTGTTTTTGCATTTGAGGTTGGTTAACAAATAAATCAGGGTGCCATTTTTTGACTAAAGTTTTATAAGCCTGTTTAATATCAGCAAAAGCCGCATTTTGTGGTACTCCTAAAATTTTATAAGCATGAGAAATTTTATCTTTTTCAGTTTGGCTTTGGGGTGGTTTTGATGCTTGTGTATTTTGATGAGTCTGCTGCTTACCATTTTGATAACCAGGAGAACGCATTTGTGCTTTCATTTGCGCGATTTCTTCATCTAATTCCCAAGCACGAAATTTAGTTTCTAACTCTTCGGGTTTAGGAGAAGGTGGTGCAGCTTTTGGTGGTGGCGGCGGTGAATAAACTTGTTGGCGGGGCGGTTCTACTTTTGTTTGAGTTTTGGTAGTAGTATTTTCTGGCTGAGTTTTAGGCGTGTAACGATAAACTCTCTGTTTTTGAGAAGTTTGTGTAGATGGTACTTTCGCCTTGGCTATATCTTGATAAGGTTGATAGCTTGAAGGGATATTAGCTTGTTCTAACTCTCGCAGTAATTGATGAAAAGCAGTTTGTAAGACTTGAAATTCTTCGCGTTTCTGCAATATTTCTGGTGTTTCTGGAGTTATTTCTAAGCGAATTACTCTTTGAGATTTTTTATCATATTCTTCTAATATAGCTAAACCTTGGTGACTAAGCTGAGAGAAATAATTTTCTGTTGCATCGATGCAAAGTTTAGCAACTTGCTGATGATAAGATTCGTTTGTTGATTTTTCTTCTTGCTTTTGGATATTTTTATTTAATAAATAAGAAATACTCCCAGCCACAGCCGCACCCACAGGGCCGCCTAAAACCCAACCAATACCGCTTCCAATCGCGATGGAACCTGTTTCGCTCAAGTTACCAGTATTATCTGGCTTGGGAGGTAACTTGATTTGTGGTTCGCTAGGAAATGGAATGAATAAATCTTCTGGTCGTTCTGCTTGAAAAAATTCGTAAGCTTGATATAGCCATTTAACTACAGCTAGTTGCAAATCAGTTAAGTCTTTTTTTAAAGTATTTGTCTGCCAAGTTTTAAAATTGTTTTCTGCTAAAGCAACTGCGGCATCAGCTTGATATTTTGCTAAAAGTTTGGGTAAACTCAACCAATCACCTAACTCAGAAATACTTTTATCAAAACCTGTTTGGATTAAATTAATAGCTTTTTGTTTAATTTCAATTTTAGCGTTTTGCTTGTCAGTATATGTTTGAATTTCAGTATAAATCGGGTCAATTTTAGATTTTAATGCTTGTTGGAGTTGAGATGCGATCACCTGCACTCTCGGTAACTTCACACCCCCACGATTTTGCTGTAAAATCCCAACAATATTTTGCAAAGCAGTTTCAAACGCCACTAAGCCACTACTATTTGCAGCCGCAACATCACCCTTTAGTCTAGCTCTTAAAGCTGGTAAAGCATCAACCCGATATAAATTGCTAAAACCCGCAGGTAATTCGGCGCGAAAACTTTCTGCTACAAATAACAAACGGTTTTGAACTTGTTTTTGCTCTTCTGGTTCCAGTAAGTTTAAAAAATTAGCAACAAAAATAACAGTTTTAATTCCTCTATCTAATAACCAATCTCGCAAGTTTTCTCTTTCACCCAATGTCATCAATTTGCGTGCATCTAGTAATTGCACAACTAAATCTGCACCAAGTAATTGTTCTCTAACTAAATTATCTTGTGCATCTCTGTCATTTGTTCCTGGTAAATCAAGAAACTCTACACCAGTTTCTAAAAAAGTATGGGGACAAAATACTTCAACAGACACCACATCTTTTCGCATCTGTCTGTTGCCATCAAGAATAGCAAATTGCTGTAAAATTTCTGTCCCATTACGATAAACTTCTGTACCATCAGCCAACATAATGCGGGTACGCACATTACTACCATACTTAACAGTAATTGCTGCGCCTGTTGTCGGAATTAAATCAATTGGTAAAGTGCGTGTTCCCAAGATGGCATTGAGTAAGGTAGACTTGCCATGATTAAAAGGGCCAAATACTGCAATTCTAAAATTAGGGTTAGTTAGATAATTACAGATAAAATTTATATCTTGATACAGTTGTGATGTGCGTTCTAAATTTAGTAATTCAGATGCATATTTGAGAGAGGTAGCTAGTTTTTGGCAATTTTCATCCTGCTTTGACATATTTTCCTGATGATTATCTGCATCTAAATTTAGAGTAGCTTTGTTGTAACGCAAAGTTACGCGGAGTTTTTTTTAATTTAAGAGTATTTGAAAACCACAGATACATAAAGATGAATTATCTTTGTATATCTGTGGTTCATTTATCTAATTCAACTATAGTAAGCGAGTAGATTACTATAGGAAGCTTCAATTTTTTGCAATTGAGCTATTACATCTTCTTGCAAAGTTTTTAACCGCTTCAACTCACTCTCACGATTAATTTCGCGTGTTTCTTTTTGCTTAACTAAATTATCTAACTCAGATTTGCGAGAAGTAATATCATCGTTAATTCTTTGACTCACTTCTTTTTCGTAAGAGTCGAAACACTCTTTAACTGCATTATATACAGTTTGTGATTGCTCGTGAGCGATATGTGGTAAGTATCTGACTAACTCTTTTTTGGCAGTTTTAACTAACTCTTTACGCGCTTGATCTGCTTGTAAAAAGCCTACTCCTAAGCCGAGTAATGCAAAACCAATTGGCCCAAGCATAAAACCTGTGATTGCTGTAATTACGCCACCTATACCAATGACAGTAAAATAATTGAGCAGAATATTTTTCCAATCAAATCCTGCACCAGCTAATGCGACTCCAGCTAAGTTTCCTTTAGTTAAAGATAACAACCCCATTGCCCATTTTGCCCAACCTGGAGAGTTATCATCTTCTGTCGTAGCGTGTGCGTTAACTTTGACTTCTTGTCCTGTAAGTTTTTTGGTGATTTCGTCTGTGATTTTATTGTAAGAAGCACCATATTGTGCAGCACTACGAGATAGGTTTTTAAATGCTGCATCAATATCTTTCTCAGCCGTTAAAGTCCAAGCAGCCGATTTATCAGTGATATATTGTTCAAAAGCTTTTTGCAATGCAGCATTAAAGGCTTCACGTTTACCACTGCTGAGGAAATCTAACAAATTTAGCTCTGGTTGATAGCGTAAGAAATCGCTTTCAAAGGTGTTACCTAAGTTTAAAACATAGCTGCGAAATGATTCTGATATTCCTCGCGCTTGGGTATCTCTGGTGTTGATAATTTCTTTTTGAAATTGGTCACGGATACCAGTGAGTTTGTTAAATTCTGGTTCTACTGACTCAATGCGTTTTTTTAGTTCTTCGACATCTTGGTCGAGTAAAGGTATGCGTCTATCTATGGCTTCGCGGGTATGGTTACAAGCTTGTCTGGCTAAAGTTCTAACTTGACGGAGTTCTGCGATCGCCCGTTCTCTGGTAAGAAAAGTATTAATAGCACCCATAAACTCAGGAAAGCCAGTTCCACTCAAATCAGCTTGGGGATTTTTCAACCGCCGTCTGAGTGCTTGTATTGACGAAATCTCAAACACCCGCTCATCATAAATATCTTGACCGTCTACATAACAATAATCAGCCAAATTAGCCTTAAATACTTGTCTGAGTCTATCTTCTGCTGCTTTCAACTCTTCAGTATCATCAGGGTCAATCAATGATTCTTTTACCTGATCCCACGCGTTAATTAAGAAGAAAACAGACAACCCCCGACCTTTAATGTAATTTTCTAAATAGCGTCGCTCTCCTAAAGTACAGGGTTGTGAAGCTCTCATCACAAATAAAATTGCATGACAGTTATTCACATAACCCAAAGATAATTCATTTCGTGCTTCTGTATCATTCAATCCAGGACTATCAACAATTTCAATTCCCTTTTCCAGTAATGCTAAAGGATACTCAATAACTGCATAATCAACATCAGGAAATGCTTGCTTTTTCTCCTGTTCTAATTTTTTCGCTTCTGCTGGGTCAATAGTATATTTATACTTAAAACTTTGAAAATCTAGCTGCTGTGGACTTTTACCATCATTAAAATGAATGGTAACTTTCTTTTCTGGGCCATAGCGTAAAATTGTTAAGACAGCAGTACAAGGATTAACATCACTCGGTAAAAGATTTTCCCCAATTAAAGCATTCAAAAATGTACTTTTACCCCGCTTCATATCGCCTAATACCAAAAGGCGAAATACACCTTGACGGAGATTTTTACTAGCTAATGTAATATCTTCAATATTGCGTTCTAAGCTTAGTTTTCCTGATGAAGAGTCTCCAGCTAACTCTGCTTTGGTGATTGTTTCAGCTAGATTATTCAAATATATAGAAATATCTGAACGTACTTGAGCTACGCGCTCTAAATCTTTCAGAAATTGGTCAGTTAATACTTGATTACTCATGAAAATAATACCCTAATTAAGGATTCTTTCTCGGTGATTCAAAAAATAATTTGTAAGACATCCATACCAGTGCTGCCAAAATAATTACACCAGCAACCGCTGAGGCTATTTTTGCAGCAACCAGCGCCGCCACACCCAAAGCAAATAACTTTCCGGCGAAGATAGCTTTTTTTACCCAAGGTTTTTGAGAATCTTCTGGCCGATGCTTCACCGTTTGATAAAAAGGTGCTTGAGAATTATGAATGTTAGCTTCCATTTCTCGAAGTCGTAATTCAACTTCTCTTTCGCGCAGTATGCGTTCTCGTTGTTCTAGTTCTTGACGGTGATCTTCTTCAGATTTCATTAGTGTTTACTCCGTTGAGAACAAAGAAATGATATCGGCACTCAAAAGCCAATCACTGTGTATATTAACCTACAAAAAAGCTTACAAACTCCAGTGATATTACGGTTTTGGGTATTTTCGCTTGTGAAACTTAAGTTAGAAATTAGATCCCATAAAATCCGTTAGCATTCCAGAAATGATTGGTAAAAACAATAATGCAACTATTATTCTTGAGTTTTATTAAGTAGTATTTTTTTAGTTAAATGATTAGCAATGAAGAACATAAGAGGCTGATAAATGTTCCTCCTGATAACGATGGTTTGCGTAAAAATAAAAAATAAAGTTGAGCGCTGAGGCTGCAACTTAGGAGAAAATTACTATGCTTTCATCGCCTTTAGTAGTGAGAATTCCGCCATCAATGCAAATGACTGACGAACAGTTTTTTGAATTCTGTCAGATTAATCGTGACTTACGTATTGAGCGCAATCAATTTGGAGAGATATCAATTATGCCACCCACTGGTTCGGAGACGGGTAATCGTAACTTCAATGTAGCTGTACAACTAGGAGTTTGGTCAGAACAAGATGGTACAGGTATTTGTTTTGACTCTAGCACGGGGTTTAAGCTGTCAACTGGTGCAGAACGCTCTCCTGATGCTTCTTGGATAAAACTAGAACGCTGGGATAGTTTGACTCCAGAACAAAAACAAAAATTTGCACCTATCTGCCCAAATTTTATTATTGAACTCAGGTCTCCTTCTGACAACCTCAAGCCCTTGCAAGAAAAAATGGCAGAATACATGAAGGAGCCAGGAGTGCAACTAGGCTGGCTAATTGACCGCAAGCATCGCCGAGTCTATATTTATCGTCCTGGTGTACCTGTAGAAACTTTAGAAAATCCTGAAACTGTAAGCGGTGAGCCTGTATTACCTGGGTTTGTTTTAAATTTAAGTAAGATTTGGTAGTGTTAACTGATTTAGCAGAAAATCTATATACAAACCGTAAATCCTACAACCGCCATAAGCCAAAATTTTTATAGGCAAGAATTAGAGCAGATTGAAAATGGACATCAAAAACGGTTTCATTGGCGCAGTAGGTAATACACCCCTGATTCGCTTAAACAGTTTTAGTGAAGAAACAGGATGCGAAATCCTGGCTAAAGCGGAGTATCTCAACCCTGGTGGTTCTGTCAAAGACCGAGCCGCACTGTATATTATCCAAGATGCGGAAGAAAAAGGGTTACTCAAACCTGGTGGTACTGTGGTGGAAGGAACCGCAGGTAACACTGGTATTGGACTGGCACATATTTGCAACGCTAAAGGCTACAAATGCCTCATCATCATTCCTAATACCCAGTCCCAAGAAAAAATCGATGCACTGACAGCACTAGGGGCCGAAGTCCGTCCTGTCCCTGCTGTTCCTTATAAAGATCCAAATAACTACGTCAAGTTATCTGGTAGAGTCGCTGCTGAGTTAGAAAATGCCATTTGGGCAAATCAGTTTGATAATTTAGCTAATCGCCGCGCTCACTACGAAACTACAGGCCCAGAAATTTGGACACAAACAGATGGTAAGATAGACGGATGGGTAGCGGCAACTGGTACAGGTGGAACCTTTGCTGGTGTGGCGTTGTACCTAAAAGAAAAAAATCCGGCGATTAAATGTGTTGTTGCCGATCCTCTAGGTAGTGGACTTTATAGCTATATCAAAACTGGTGAAATTCATCTAGAAGGTAATTCTATTACTGAAGGCATTGGTAACAGTCGAATCACAGCAAATATGGAAGGCGTACCTGCTGATGATGCCATCCAGATAGATGACACAGAAGCTTTGCGCGTCGTTTACCAATTGCTACGGAAAGATGGTCTATTTATGGGTGGCTCGACAGGTATTAATGTGGCGGCGGCTGTTGCTTTGGCAAAGCAATTAGGCCCAGGACATACGATTGTCACTATCCTTTGTGATAGTGGTTCTCGCTATCAATCACGAATATTTAACCGTGATTGGCTTGCTTCTAAAGGGTTATCAGTAAATTAGTTAATGGTCAATAGTCAATAGTTAATTGACCATTGACTATTGACTATTGACTAAGGACAAATGACAAACACAACTCAACCATCAAACTCAGCAACCAGTGACCAAGTATCTACCCAGAGGTGTGTGCGAGTGTGCCAAAATCGTGCTTGTAAGAAGCAAGGTACAGCTAAGGTTTTAGAGGCTTTGGCAAATTTGCCGGTTCCCGATGTGACTGTAACAGCCAGTGGTTGTTTGGGACAATGTGGTAATGGGCCGATGGTGCTTGTTCTGCCTGAGATGGTTTGGTATAGCGGTGTTCAGCCGAATGAAATACCTCTATTGGTAGAACAGCATTTATTATGTGGTGAAAGAGTCAAGCAAATGCTTTATTATCGGTTTCATCCCCAGGGATAAATTCAGAATAAATAAGTCAGAATTCAGAATTACTCCTCAGATAAATGATGGAGTGTATTAAAAGCACAAAACTTTTGTTTTGACTTCGCCTTGAAATAGCGATACACATTTCATAAATCCAGATTAAACAAGCATAATCATGATTCTGAATTCTGGCTTCTGAGTTCTTCTGATTCAAAACAACCAGGTCTGCACTATTGTTGACTCAAGTGAGGCATCCGATGAATATTCAGCAGCTACGTCAATCATTGAAAATGAAGTGGCTGAGTTACTATAAACAAAATCGTCACTGGCTAGTGAAAATGCGAGTTTGGGGAAATTATAATGGCCTGCGACGACCATCATCTGGCTTTATTTTGGCGACTTTATCTGTTCTAGAACCAGAGTTCGAGCAGATGCTGGCTTTTATGATGGATCTGAATAATAATCCTGATGCCATAGTTACAGCTTTAGGGCTGAACTTCAACCCCGATGAAGAGTTACGGTTGACAAATTCAGATGATACTTCGGCTGTAAACCAGTCTCAGCATAAGTTTGCCCAGCAAAAATCTCTTGAGGAAAAACCTGTGCGATCGCTCGTCACTGCCAACTATATTATTCCTCAGTCTCCAGCTACAACAAAATATACTAAAAAAATCGCCTCGGCTTTACCACAGGCACACAAACCTTTACCAGCCTTTACAGTTACTACCAATGGCAAAATACCAACCTTTGGTACATTACGCCAAAACAAACCCACATCATCTTTAGCCCTGACTGCGACAGTTCCCAGCAACGGCAAAACTATCGCATTAGCGTTGGAAGTTCCCAGCCATAACAAATTAATGCCCAGAACCGTTGTAGCTTCTCGCCAAACAGCAGTAGCAACTCAAGCGAAAACTTTACCATCAGTAACCGTCACTCCAGAAATTTTTCTTAATGGCAAATCATCAGAAAAGTTACAACCACAACAACCACCCAAGAAAATTCAATTATTTCCTAGCACCAATGCCCGTAGTTTAGCTTCTTGGGTAGATGAATTTTGTCAAGGTAGGGCTTGGGAATTAGGGAGTAGAGAGTAGGGAATAAAGATGATTTTTTAATTCACACTTTTTCAAATTGGACATCTATTACTCAAAAACGACGGTGCGATTACCATAAACTAACACGCGGTTTTGTAAGTGTAACCGTACCGCCCTTGCTAATACTATTCGCTCCAAATCTTTACCTTTTCTCACTAAATCTTCGACTTCATCGCGGTGGCTGACTCTTACTACATCTTGTTCAATAATTGGCCCTGCATCTAAATCTGTAGTGACATAATGAGAAGTTGCACCAATAATTTTTACGCCTCTTTCAAAAGCTCTGTGATATGGATTTGCGCCGACAAATGCTGGTAAAAATGAGTGATGAATATTAATAATTTGCGGAAATTGATTAATAAAATCAGCACTGAGAATTTGCATATATTTGGCTAACACAACCAAATCAATATTATATTGACGTAATAATTCTATTTGTTTAGCTTCTTGTTCTGATTTATTTTCTTTAGTAATTGGGATGTGATGAAAATCAATTCCAAATTGGTCTGCTACTGCTTTTAGATGAGGATGGTTGCTAATAATTAAAGGAATTTCTGCGGCAAATTCTTTAGCACGGTGTCGCCAAATTAAATCGTAGAGACAGTGGTCTTGGCGGCTGACCCAAATTGCTATGCGTGGTACAGTGTCAGAAAAATGTAGTTCCCATTTAGCACCTAAAGGTTGAGCGATCGCATTAAATGCCGGAGCAATCAAATCTTTAGGTAAATTAAATCCATCTAACTGCCATTCTATGCGGGTAAGAAATAATCCAGCCGAAAAATCCGTGTGCTGATCTGCATGAATAATATTGCCACCATTGGCATAAATAAAGTTAGCAATTTTTGCAACTAGTCCTCGTTGATCAGGGCAAGAAATGAGCAAGGTTGCAGTTAGATTGGGCATAGGATAGGATAATTCGTAATTAAATAAATTTTATTTTCAGCTATTCACACTTTAAAATTTACACTTCACGCTTCATACTTATTCTATGGAGTTGGTAGAGGAAGATTACTTGGTAAAGGTGTTGATTTACTGTTATCAAGAGGTTGTTTCCATTCTGATATCTCACGATTGACAGCATTGGCAAAATCGGTAGATACCAATAATACATTGATATTGCCGTTTGGTTGTATAGCTGAGTCAGTTTGAGCATACACAAAACGATTATTAAAATCAGATTTGCCTAAAATTAACTGATGGGTTTTCTGATTTTTCAGTTTAATATCAATTGTGGCATTTGGTTGAGCTAAACCAAATTCTGTGAGTTGGTTAGCAGGAATTGATAAAGTGCGATCGCTCTTACCCTTAACCAACAAATCCATTAGATAAGAAACAATAGCATCATTTGCTGGCTCTGAGGTTGGAGATTTTAGCAACCACTTGGGATTGCTACCTTGAGGGTTGCGTTCCAACATCAAAGTGTAAGTTTTTGTTTTCACTGTCAAAGACTGCACATCATCTTCTGCAAAAGCAAATACTTGCTGCTGTTTCGCCTTGACTTCTTCTTGCTGAGTTTTACCTCTAATTTCATGAAAATACACGAAACCACCCAAACCCAGCGCCAACAATACCAAAATTAAAGTTGTTTTTGGAATAGTCATTAGTCAATAGTCAAAAGGTTGAAATTTCACACTTCACACTTCACACTTCACACTTCACACTTCACACTTCACACTTCATACTTCATACTTCATACTTCATACTTCATACTTCTTCTTACCGTCTTCGCCACCAGATGAAAGCTGCTGTTAAGAAGCCAAACAGAGGCAAAAACAACAGAGATGATAATGTTAAAACGTTAGCTTGTGATGTGGATAAATTAATCCGACGGTTTTTCGGTTCTTTCGGACGAATGGAAAGAGGTTGCTGATCTTGTTGACTCAGCCAAGTTACAGAGTTGAGAAATACATCACCATTGAGTTGCTGTTGAAACAGTCCATCGGTAGCAAAATCTGAATTTCCGAAGACTACTAAACGTGATTCTTTAGGAGTCTGTTCAGATTTCTCTTGGGTTGCAGGAATGGGAGTTGCTTGGCCTTGGGTTGTTGGGGAAGGTAACGGTGAGGGAGTTGTTGCAGCTGTCGGGGTAGGAGTTGCTTGACCTTGGGTTGTTGGGGAAGGTAACGGTGAGGGAGTTGTTGTAACTGTCGGAGTAGGAGTTGCTTGACCTTGGGTTGTTGGGGAAGGTAATGGTGAGGGAGTTGTTGCAACTGTCGGAGTGGGAACAGGGTTAGATGTAGTTGGCAGTTTTCTTGTTAACGCCACACCTAAAGTTAGTGGCCCTTTGAAGTCTTTGTCAGGATTGAATTCTAATTTTTCGCTTTGCAGGTCACTTTCAGCCCAGCTATTGGGATAGGGTTTGGTTCTTAGTAGGGGAGTGGACTGGACACCAGCAACGGAGGTAGTTTCTATCGGTCTAGCCAAGCGATAAAAAGAAATACCATTACGAAAATCTTGGGTAATTGGGTGTTGTCCGTAGTCTGTGACTATAGGTGCGGCGGGGCCAAGTCCTACACCTGCGCCGGAGACATCAACTGCTAAACGATTATCGAGACGAACACCCCACTCTTGTAATAAGCTGCCGAGTTTGGGGTCAGTATCAGGATCAATCATGAGTAGCAAGTTACCGCCACCATTGAGATAACTTTGTAAAGCTTTCACCTCAGCATCAAACAAACCGCGTTTAGCACCTGCTACCACTACAACCGCAGCATCTTCAGGAACTTGAGGTTTGTCAGTTAAATTTAGCGGTTCAACTGTGTAACCTTTGTCGGTTAGTCCTTGTACAGCTTGGGAAATACCACCTTCGCCACCTGTAAGAGGATGTTCGCCGTGGCCTTGAAGGAAATAGGCTTTGACAGATGTGGAACCAACCAGTTGTTGCAGTCGGCTAGTTAATCTAATTTCTGATAAACGTTCATTAACGTTTAAAGATTGCACTAATTGGCGTTTATTTCCAGATTCTAAATAAACTTCTCCATATTCTTTCACCCCAAACTTCTCTGCTATTCCTGGCCTAGTTTGGGGGTCAACATACTCAAATTGAAACTTAGAACTTTGCCGTTGATAATTTTCTAGTAATTGTCGGTCTTGGGGATTTTGCGTAACATCAAATATCCAAATTTTGACTGGTTGTGGCAGACGGCGGACTAATTCTTGAGATTGGGGTGCAAGGGTAAATAATTGAGTTTCGGTAAAATCTTGGCGTAGTTGATAGCGAACACTCAAAAAGTTAATTAACCCTAGAATTACCAAAACAGCCAAAGTGGCAATGAAAGCATTCGTCCCAGCTTGTGTAGAACGTCTATTCCACCAACGGCTTTGCTGGCTTTGCCAAATTATCCAATATACAATAATGGCTATTCCTGGAATCATAAATGCTAGGGGTAAGAGTCCCCAGCTACCAGACACTAACCCAGCTGTGAAGCCGACCATGAATAGAAACGGCCCCAGCCAAAACAAATATTTCCAAGGTTGCTTTTTTGTGATTTTTTTCATATTTTGTCAATGGTCAATGGTCAATGGTCGATAGTCAATGGTCGATGGTCAATGCTTCTTTGCTCTTGACTTTGGACTCTTGACTAACAAACTATTGCCGCTGAAAACGTAAGGCATCAATTGATTGTGCTGTGAGAAAGATACCTAAAAAAATGTAACTAGCAAATAAAATTAAGGCGCTGGTGTCGAAAATTCCTTGAATGAAGGTGTTGTAATGTTTGAGTAAAGATAAATGTCCTACAGCTTCGCCGATAGGGCCACCAATACTTTTGGCAAGTAAATCAACAAATAACAGCAACAAAACCAACGCAAAGGTAAGAACTGCGGAGAGAATAGTGCTGTCTGTTAAAGAGGAAACAAACATTCCCAAAGATAAAATTGCGGCTGCCAGCAAGATTAAGCCAAAATGACCAAGTAGAGGAATTGCTGGTGACATGGGAGGGTTGGAAGCACCAATGGCGATCGCTTCAAATATCAACATGGGTGCGACCATTGTAATAAAGAATGTCACTACACCTAATAATTTCCCGACGGCTACTGCCCAGTTAGTTAAAGGTGAGGTCGCTAACAACTCTAATGTGCCGCGCTTGCGTTCTTCGGCGTAAAGTCCCATTGACAGAATTGGCAAAATAAATAGCAATAGCCAACCCATCCGGTCTAAATATGCGCGGATAAATTCGTAAGGAACATCAATTAAGGGTACTGGTACACCTAGTTGTTGACCTTGTAAGTCTATGGCTGCAACGGCTGGCAAAATTCCATCGGGGCCAAACAAAATTGACACGAAAAATAATCCGGCGATGAACCAAAACACACCTGCGATCGCATAAGCTAATGGCGAGACAAAATAACTCTGTAACTCTCGGCGATAAATGGCAATAATATTCGCCAGTACTATACCCATTTATGCTGCTTCTCCTTCGTTGGCTGCTTCAGGTTCAAAATGCTTTTCTTCTGTGGTCAGTTGCAAAAACACATCTTCTAAGGTAGCGCTGACACGGCGCATTTCTTGTAACCCAAATCCAGCCCGGATTAAGGTGGCGGCGATTTCTTTTCCTAGTTCTTTTCCCGGTTGAGAAATCACTCGCAAATAAGCGCGTCCGTCTATTGCATGGGTAAGATGATGACCAGGAATTGATTCTACCAGACTCACACCCGCCACATTTTGCAATACCTGTTTTGCTAGGTTAGCTTCGCCCTCAATTTCTACTTCATATCCTGAACCGCCAGTCAACTGTGTCATCAAGTTTTCGGGAGTATTAGTAGCTACAACTTTGCCGCGATTAATGATGGCGACGCGAGTACAAGTCATGCTCACTTCTGGCAAAATGTGCGTAGACAAAATGATCGTGTGCGTCCCCGCTAGACTTTTGATCAGATTCCGCACTTCGATGATTTGTCGGGGGTCAAGTCCGACGGTTGGTTCATCGAGGATGATGGCTGGTGGGTCGTGAACGATCGCCTGAGCAATACCCACCCGTTGGCGATATCCTTTAGAAAGTTTGCGAATAATTACCCGTTGCTTATCTTGTAAGTTACAACGTGCGATCGCAGCTTGGACTTTCGCAACGCGATCTCCGGCTGGGACTCCTTTAATTCTGGCGACAAAATGCAAAAATCCTTCTACCGTCATCTCTGGATATAACGGTGGTGTTTCTGGTAAATAACCAATGCGTTGACGTACAGCCAAAGAATTTTCATGGACATCAAACCCAGAGATTTTAGCAGTACCGCTAGTTGCTGGCAAATAACCTGCTAAAATTCTCATGGTTGTGGTTTTACCAGCACCATTAGGCCCTAAGAACCCTAAAATTTCCCCTGGTTCAACCCGAAAAGTCACATCTGTAATCGCTGGGGTAGAACCGTAAGTTTTACTAAGATGTTCAACTTCAATCATCGGTAAGGGTGGCGATCGTAAATTAGAGAATACCCAACAATCTTAGATCATGATGGAATTGCTAGTAATTTTGTGCCAATAAAATGCTGAAAAATTTTAGTAAATTTTATTACTTCAACTTATTTAGGTAATTTGCATTCAAAAGACCTGAATTTTTAGCAGAAATTTATCAGATGTTTTGCCTAATGAGACTTATAAAGCAATTTAAACTATCAATTTTGTATGGAATATTTTGGCATTTTGGCAGTTAATTAAAAAATGATTGTGCTAAATTGATTTTCATTACAAGAATGACTATGCTTAAAACACTAACTAGGAGATGAATTACTGTAGCTGTGCTTAAATCATTGGTCTTCTTGACAATCTATTAAGTTTAATTTGTATTATTTTTCTAGAATCCAAGGTGTATCGCCACTTTCAAGCTATTTCGACGGGTGAAAACCCGTCTTTTATTTTGCTGATATTTGTCAATCAAGCCATTAATGCCATCTACAGATGTCAAGAATCTGCGAATTATATCAGCAGTTTTGAATTTTAAAATAATTTATGCAAATGATTTTATATTGAGGTAATTAATAATACCTTGTTGAAGTAATATCAGTTTTTATAAGTTTTGGATACATCCTATAGGAAGATGCTTGGAAACAAAATTCATGAGTAAATAAATGCGGGATGTTGTTATGCACTGGATTTATAGTCAGGTTTGGTGGTGAGCCAAACCTTTTTTCTTTTTGTGGATATTAAAATAATTGGACACCAATTCATCAGACAAAAATATTGATTTAAATAAGTTTAATTATGTTTGAAAACTTTAAATTATATAGACAATACTTTATATTGCTGACGCTCTTTTAGTCTGGCTTCATCTCAAAAATTTGGCTGATCAGACTGGTCAATCAGTTTATCAAATTAAATACGGTTTACTGTTCAATTCCCATTATCTGACTCAACAACTTAGACCTATTCTCTAAAATCCTGTAATACAGCCATCCTAAATGAGATGCAAACAAATCTGTTTCCTGTTCCCTGTCTCCACGAGTAGTTTGTCAATCAAATGGGATTGCCATACCATTTCACTTTAGGATGTGACAAATACAGAGGTAACGGCAAACGGACGTACCTTGCAAAAACTCTCGTTGCGGATTTTTGTATGTTAGTAACACTGAAGATGCAACTTTAGCTAAAACAGAAACGTACTGCGAATAACTCCAATAGTAATCGAGTCACTGTCTGGTGTATGCCCAGGTTCCAAAATATGAATTATCCCTGGCGTAATGCTGATGTTATCTGTCACCCTGAAACGATAAAAAGCTTCGATTTGGGTGGTTGTTCCTGGCTGTCCGCCCGCACGTCCTAAGCCTGTATTGATAAAATCAGGGACATTATTACCTACAGGTAAAGTACTACTAGTAATTTTTGGTGGTTGTCCAACGTAAATACCACCTAAGTTCCCTTCAGCAAATAAATCGGGGAAATTTAAAAATACCATGTAATTTGTCGTTTCAACATTACCCGATCGCCCAGGAATAAACGATTTAGTATAACCACCCCATGCACCTAAAGTGACGCGGGGCGAAATTTGCCAGCTGACAGTACCACCATAAGCATTAGTTTGTAAGGGTGCTGACTTACTGTTATTGGTCGCAGTTAAACATTCATCGCCAACAAAGGTTAGCAAACAACCATCTGAAGCATAATTATTGACGTAGTACAAACTCAAGTCAACAGCATCAGTCGGTGTTAATAGCAATTGCACAGCTGTAGTCGTAGTCCCATCAAACAAACCATTGCGTTGACTAGGATTCCCTGGAGTGTAACTAGTATACAAAGCTTGGACACTGGCGCGTTTAGCAAATTGCCAATCTACGGCAATTCCACCGTGACCAAAACCGATATCTAAAATCGGGTTTCTTTGGGCTAACCAAGATAAAGGGCCTGTCGCTGCACTTTCGACTCGAACGGGGCCGCGGAAAGCGTTGGTCATATTTACGCCTTCTGTTCCTACCATAACCGCTAATTTGTCAGTGACTAACCAGCGATAATTCAAGTCCGTGATAATTAATTTTTTATCTGTGGGATATTCGTAACTCAGACCAAACTCATTGCTAAGTCTAGGCTTTGTGCTACCATCAGCAGCTACAAACCCTGTAAATAAATAACTACGGGGCGTTAACTGACTAGTTAAACTTAGGTAAGAAAAGGTGATGACGTTAATGTTTGTCCCATTATCATCTGTATCTTTTACCCCATCTCTGGGATTAACATCACCACGATTGGCAGTTCGTCCTTGAATACCAGCAATTAACAGTCCGTTAAGTTTAGTTGTGGCAGAAAATTGGTTGGCTTGAATTTCCGCGTTGCGTGCTTCTAAGCTATCTACTCGTCCCCGCAAAGTTACCAATTCGCTGCTAAATTCTGTTTGTAGACGTTGGATAGTATCTAAATCTGCGCGAGTTACTAGTTCAGTGCTGGGTGCTGCGGCTGCGATAATTTGGTTAATTCTGTCTAAGCAAGCGTTCATCCCGGCGGCAAACTCATACCTCGTGACAGCGCGATCGCCACGAAATAAATTATTAGGATAGCCGGCAATGCAGTTATAGCGTTCTACTAAAGATTGCAAAGCCTCAAAAGCCCAATCTCTAGGTTGGACATCATTGAGTTGCGACACCGATGTGACTTGTGCCATCGGCTCAGTATTTTCTGTTACACCATGTTCTGGAGAAGCGATAGAAAATATAGGGTGATTGCTATTGTCTAAATTTAGACTTGGTTCTTTTTCTGTATTTGTATAATCTTGAGCGGATGCTGTTTGTGATCCGTTATGTAATCCCGCAATCATCAAAGATACGATTATCAAGACTTTTAAATAATTGTAGCGAATCACTTTAGCTTTCAAGTTCTTACACTCTACACACAACACTGAAGTAAGAGTGTAAGCAAAATTATCAGGTTCGGCATGAGAAATTTTACCGAGTTTATACTAGATTAGACGAAAATTATTCTAGGCAATAAGAGAAAACGCGAGTATAAAAGTAAGACAGCCTCACCAAAAATCCTAGATTGACCAAGAAGCAATATGGCACAACACTCGCGCAAACTATCGCTAAAATTTTTTAGACGCAATCAAACTTCCACCGATATAGAAGACAAAACGCCACAAAAGGGAGGTTTGTTGCCATCAACACTAGCGATCGCTATTTTATTTAGTACTGCTGGGTTAATTTTTGTGTTTGCTTGGATTAGTGTGCTGTTTATCTTCAATCCCGAAAAAATAGTTTGGCTGAATAAATATTTACCAGAATGGGCGCAAATTCCCTTCGGTTACAGCGAACATCCCCACACCATACCAGAAATTCAAGCCAGCTTGCGCGAACAAAAACAAACATCCGGGGCGACTCTAGCATTAGATCAAGACAAGAATTCAATTTTGTTGCCAGTTTTTCAGCAACGCGCCAATTGTCAGTCTAATTGTCAAGAACTAGTAGCACTGCGGATTTATCAACTAGCAAAAGACTCAGAGTTTCAATCACAACCAGAAAAATACTATCGTCTAGCCACGCAACTATCAATCACTGGGTTAGAAAAATCTTTTGTTGAAGGTACAGCAGAAAATGATGAGACTAACCCTCTGTTACCTTTCACAGAAGTGAAGCGTTTTGAAGATGAAACACCTGCATCAGGAGTTTGGTTTAATTTGCAAGGGCAATATAAACAAGCTAATAATGCGATCGCCTATGGTCAAATTTTGTACTACAATCCAGAACGAACTAACGTACTACAACTTCTGTCTTGGAAGACTTCTAACGGTCAGTTACCGAAATGGCAGCAAGTTACTGGTAACGATGTTAAAGAATTAATTATTGATCAAACAGTAGGCTTGGAACCGCAGTTACGCATTTACCAAGTTAAACCTACTAAGTTGTACCTCAACCCAATTCAGCTAGATAAAATTTCGCTGAAACCACCAGCTATCAAAGATACAGCTTACCAAAATGCTTTATCCATTGCCCGTAGCGGTTTGTGGACACCAGCTTTAGAATCTTTAAAATCTCTTCAAAAACAACGCAAAAACGGTTTACCAGCAACAGCACAAGCCCAAATCGATTTAATTCGCTTACATGCTGAAATCACCCAAGCGCAAGCTGAAAAAACTTGGGCTAGTCCAAGTGAACAAGTTTTAGCAGAGTTGATTGATGGACGTTGGGGCAAAGCTTTAAAAGTATTTAAAGCATCATCCCAAAATGTACAAGAAATTTCTATCCTCTTAAAAGCAGACAAAGGCAAGTTGTGGAACCGTGTAGCAGCAGCATTAGAAGTTAATCCCCAACAACCAGAAGTGCTATCCTGGGCAGCATTAATCATAGCAGTTCAACAAGGAGAAGAAAGCACTACTTCCTGGCTAAAAAAACAGCCAAAAATAACTAAAGCTACCATTGCAGATATTCAAGACTTGCTAAAACGGCTGAATCATGAGTCGGCAAAGTCTCCAAGCTAACCACCACAGCCAGAATCACTCAAAAATAAGTTGCCAATATCCAATAAAAGCTGCATAGTACTGATCGCACCTGCATCGGAATTGGCAATCAAAAAGTTACAACTAACTGCCAGTTATTCTAATACGCTTGCCTTTATACAAAATTAGAGCAATACCACTAGCTGTTAGCATACCAAGTGTTAATGCTGGTTCAGGAACTTTTGTAATTTTACCGGAACCACTAATAGTGTTAGTAAAAGCACCAAAATCAGTTGACTGACGACCAGTTGTGACTAAAAAGTAGTTTTGTCCCGTGTTTAATTGTTGGTTAAAAGCAAAAGTCCCGTTATTAGGAGCATTAATCGATACTAAAGCATTATTCAATTGATCAGTAGGATTAAAACTATTTTGATATAAAACCAAAAAATTATCCCAGGCTCCATTAGTAGGTAAAGTAGCTCCAGGTACAGTACTTGCAAAGGTATACAAACCTGATTCTTCTACAACAAACTCAAAAGCATTATAAGGCGGTCTCATCCCAGGCCCAGCGTCTGAACCACTAACTCTAATAGGGGGAGTTCCTGGTGCAGTACGCAGCCAAGTCGGCTGATTTGTTGTATCACCTTGGTAAGTTAATACAGAGGCTGTTGCGGGTGTAGCAATCAATAAAGCAGCTAGTCCCATCCCAATATTAATAATCAGATGTTTTTGGAATAATGTTGCTATTGCCACCATAATTTATAAAGGTTATGCTCACGAAGTTAACCTAGTTTTTTATCAAATTGGTCAGAAGAAATAACACAGTTTTTGCAAGACTAATAGCAAATCATCAATGTTTTTCTGACTTACACTTTTTGAAAAAACTAAGTATATATACGGTTTATTTTACCAATTAAATTGGTATTTATCAATATGGTTGGTAAGTAAGTGATAACAAAATCAATTTTTATTAAAAAGTAAGATGCTATTTGCTGTGTATATACAGCAGATATTGTGATATAAATTTTGATTTGCTTGTAACTGACAAACCTATTGCACAGTACAAAAAGGATAATGAAGTAATTTTTTGCTGAGACTGATTCCATTGTGTTCAAACACTATAGAATGTTTGATTAATTCTAAAAAGCGTCGCTTGTCAAAGATGCCTTGGATTAGCACATCTATTTCTGTTTCTTGTGGATGTGGAAAGTCTTCACCATCTATTGTGTGCCAAGGTAAAAACTCTTTCGAGGTACAAGTTAATGTCCCAATACTTGCTTGATTGCCATAAACAATTAATAAAAAAGCATTATAAAAAAATAATGTTGGAATATTTTGAATATATTTTTGCAAACACTCTTGAGCTTTTTTCAAGGTAACTGTTTTATAGCTTGGTTGATTCCATAGCACAGCCAAAGGTAAACCATTAATAAAAATAAGTGCATCCAACTGATAAGTATGATGATCAGCAACAATAGTAAATGGATGAATTACTAACCAATCATTGTTCAGCAAATTAGAGGAATCTATGAGCCATACTTTTTCGATAATTATTTGATGATTAATTATGTATGTAATATCAATTCCTTGAGTTAATAATTTGTGGAAATAAAGATTATTTTCAATTAGGTTATTATTTGGTAGAGCAGTCAACTGTCGGATAGTTTCTTGAAGTGCGGCTGATGAGATTTGCGGATTAATTCGCTGCAACGCATGATGCAGGCGATCGCTTAAAATGACTTCAGTCAAATTATTGCGTTCTTTTGGGTGTCTCCCAGCAGCAATATCTGCTTCTAGTTCTACGGTGTAGCCGATAACTTCAAACCATGTTAGTAAAGACTCTACCGCAACTGATGATGTCAAATCCCAGTCAGGACGCAATTTTTTAGCCAAGCTAGTTGCTTTGGCTATTGTTCTACTTAACTTGATAGGATGATTAAGACTCAAAGACTTGATTTTGAGTCTATGCCATGTTTTCACCTTACTTACTAATCTTGGTTGGTATAGTTTCCCTAATCAGCATCAAAGCGGAAATCGGCGATCAAGTTTGTATCAATTGCATCTTTTTACCAATTAGGTTGGTAATATTTTGGTAATTGACAACATAAGATGATTAATACCTAAAAAATAAATTAGCGATATCCAACAATAGCTGCTTAGTACCTTGGTAGCCAACTTTAGTAGATAAAGCATTGCCTAAGCGGTCGAAAATTGGGATTCCTTGATGGTAGAGAGGAATATTGAGACGTTGAGAAATTACCGCCGCGTAGGAATTAGCTATTAACAAGTCAGAACCAACCGCCATCTGTTCAAAATCTTCTAAATCACCGATAGTCACACAAGGAATTGCCAGTTTTTCCAGCACAGGAGAACGTGTAGTCACTGCGGTGTGAATTTGCACTCCCATTGATTGTAAAAAAGCAATGATTGACCAGAGTAAATCAGGTTCCAGTGCCACAGAAACGCGCTTCCCACTAAAGTAAGTATGAGTATGCAGCATCAAATCTTGGAGTTGACGGCGTTGGCGGCGGTATTTTTCTGGTACAGGTTGACCGCTAATATCTGCTAAAACTTGTAAAAATCTATCCGTAGCATCTAATCCTGTTAGTTCGCTAAAGACTTCGTAAGGTATGCTAAAGCGTTGTTCTAAAATTTTGGCTGCACCGCGCATACTTTCACCCAAAGCCAAAGTAAAGACAGAATGACCAACTTGTTGTAACTGTGCCAAAGTCGTACCACTGGCTGTGATACCTCTGTAGTCATGATTCCACTCACTATCTAATAAACCAGAAAGGTCAGGGATAGCGATCGCCTGCAAGCCAAAAGCCGCTATCATTTCTTTTACCTGTTCGATATCTGCGGGTGTAAACGCAGAACTCGCCAATACCACAACTTGTCCAAGATGACAGCCGCCAGTGTCTTGCGGAATTTCCTTAACTATACTTTCCACAGTTGCCGCAAAACCATCTTGCAAAGTCCCTTTAAAATCTGGCGTAGAAACCAAGACAATTGGTAAATCTTGCAATTCTGGATAACGCTGGCGCATATCTTTAGTCAAACGCCGCAAATCATCACCTTTAGTTTCCGTTAACCCCGTAGTACATAAACCGAGAATTTCCGGCTGATATCTCTGCACCATCTGTAAAATTGCCTGTTCAACCTTGTCCTCACCACCCATAATTGTCGAAACTTCAGTCATCGCCGTACTAGAAAGGGGAATTGCCTCCCGTAAATGCTGTGCTAGAGGACATTTAGTAAAAGCACTGCAACCAGGAGAACCATGTAATAAAGGCAGCATTCCCTTTAAGCCTAAAAATGCCAAAGTTGCACCAATAGCTTGACTTTGTTTCAGGGGGTTGACTGTAACTGATGTACTCGTAACACTAACAATTGCCATATTTCAGTTTGCTAGAAATTGATTGATGAGTGTGAATTAACGAAACTCCTTATTCTCTCTCTGCGTGAGAAAATTATTCCCAAGGTGCAGACTTGTTTACCTGTTGCCAAACAGGACTATAGATATTTGCATACAAGTCTTGTGCTGCTGCTAAAACCCCGGCGTAGCCTGCATAAAGTTCGCTATTGATATTCAGGAAAGGGACTTTGGCTTTGATGGCGAGAGATTGTAGATGCTCATCAGCTATAATTGCATCCACTTGATATTCATTGATTATCTGAATCATCTCTTCCAGGTTCTCATTTACCAAAACTACATCATCTTTATTCAGGCATTGTTGTAGCCTATTTTTATCCGCTTGATTCAATTTTCCCTGACTGATAGGAATCACTTTCATTCCTAAACTATTTGCAGTGGAAATTATGCCCCAAGCATGGAAATCACTAATATCAACTATTACCGTTTTATCTTGAAGTTTTAGTTTATAAAAAATTAGCTTTTCTACTAGATCATTAACTTCTTCATCAATTAACTTTTTGGTACGTTCTTGTAGCTCATGATCACCTAATTGTGCCGCAATATTTTGCAAAATCTCAGTTATATCATCTACACCATACAGTGATGCTTCAATATATGGTATATCAAACTTCTCCTGCATTTTTTTGGCAAACTTGAACATTACCTTAGAATAAATTAACACATTCAACTTAGCACGATGGGCATAACAAATTTCTTTGTAATGACTATCACCAGCAATTTTAGCTAATACTCTAATACCTAGTTTTTCGAGCAGAGGTATTATGCTATTAACTGCCTCCGCCATATTATATTCACTAATAACATTGATGTCGTAAGGTGTCGTAAACTCAGGTTCTGCTGTACCAATTACCTGTTCTATTAAAGTTTCACCCGCTAGACGAACACCTAAGTTTTTTCTCCCAGAAAAACCAGGAGAATCAACAGGAATAATCGGTATTTCTGTTTGTTCATAAGCTTCTTTACAAGCTCCATGAATATCATCACCAATCAAAGCTGAAACACAAGTAGAATAAACAAATACAGCACTAGGTTGATAACGTCTAGCCAACTGCACAATAGCTTGTTGTAATTTTTTCGCAGCACCAAAAATGATATCGCTTTCCTCCATATCCGTTGTAAAGCGAACTTTATGCAGCCTAGAATCTGATGACAAAGTGCTGTTATTTTTCCAAGAATTGCTGATACAACCACTTGGCCCGTGAATTAAATGTGCAGCATCAACAATAGAGATAAGAGTCAACATTGCCCCATCAAAAGCACAATCTTCATGAGCTTCTAACGCTGAAGGAACTTGTGTACCAAATCTATCTTCATTGTCTGACATTGAATTATGAGAATGTCTGTTAGTGTTTTCTTGATTAACTTTCATGGCTCGTGATTAGTAATGATACTTCTGGATTTAATCTCAGAAACTCTTCTTTGCGCCTTTGCGCGAGATAAAAAAAGGAATGGGAAATAGGACATTCCCATCCCCTCGGAAAATAGACAACCAACCAAATAGTAGAGAAGGAAAACAGTCTAAAGAAAATACTAACTCCGCATTAAAAAATCGAAAAAGTTGCGGTTAAAAGCGGTAAAGCGAAAACATCCAAAACAATAAATCAGCTATGAGAGTACCTCCAAATTTCGTTAGATAGAGTGGGCTATCATGCCCACCCAATGCTTGTAACTAACAAGCTTTACTTATCGCTACCAGAAACAACCTCAACGTTACCTTTTTTGATTGCTTCTAGTGCTTCACCTTCAGCATCTTCTTGGCGCTTTTCCTTTTCGTCTTGCGCTTGTGCTGTGGCGGTAAGTTTCTGCACTTGTTCATCGCTTTCCAGAATACCGAACTCAATCAACAAGTCTTCTAACTCATCCATCTCTAAAGGAGTTGGAACAGCCATAAAGTCGTTGTTGATAATCTTTGTAGCGAGTGTGCGGTATTCATTAGCTTGGTTACTATCGGGTGCGTACTCGTTAACTGTCATCCGACGTAATTCGGCGTGTTGAACGATGTTGTCACGAGGTACGAAGTGAATCATTTGAGTGCTAATTCTTCTAGCTAATTCACTAATTAAGTCCCATTCGCGGTCTGTTTTGCGGCTGTTACAAATCAAGCCACCTAAGCGCACACCGCCAGAGTGGGCATATTTGAGAATACCGCGAGAGATGTTGTTAGCCGCAAACATCGCCATCATTTCACCAGAGGTAACGATGTATATTTCTTGCGCTTTGCCCTCACGAATAGGCATGGCGAAACCACCACATACAACGTCACCTAATACGTCGTAGGAGACGAAATCTAGGTCTTGATAAGCGCCGTTTTCTTCGAGGAAGTTGATGGCGGTGATAATACCACGTCCCGCGCAACCTACACCGGGTTCAGGGCCACCAGACTCCACGCATCGGATATCACGAAAACCATTGATAACTACTTCTTCTAGTTCGAGGTCTTCGACTGCGCCTTTTTCGGCGGCGAGGTGTAGCACTGTGGTTTGGGCTTTACAGTGGAGGATCAGACGAGTGGAGTCAGCTTTGGGGTCGCATCCCACAATCAAAATTCGCTTACCCATTTCTGCCATTGCAGCGAGGGTGTTTTGAGAGGTGGTAGATTTACCAATACCACCTTTACCGTAGAAAGCTATCTGTCTAATGTTTTCGTCGGACATGATGATGTAGTCTCCTAGTAGTGTGTGAATTTGTTTGGGTCTGCGATGTGAAGAGTTCGCACGATGTAGAACGTCGTTGGAGGCGATCGCTCTACGCCCACAACCGTTAAAATCAAATACATATTCAATGAAGTGAAAAATCTAAAGTCTGAAGTGTGAAGTTTTACTTTACTTCCTAGTAAAGTATGGTGACAATGAAGCACTCACAATAAATCGTTGACAAGGTTACTGTGGAAGTATATTCATTTCATACTTCATACTTTTCAAACAGTTGCTACTACTTCCCCAATTCTGCTAATGTCGTAGCCACCGAGAACTTCTAACTGTGAGTGAACCACGCGATGTCCCAAGGTACTCAGCAATTGTTGTATGGGTGCTTCTTCGAGATATTCCTTGAGAATTACTAAGTCGTAGCGTGATTGATGTAATGGGATAAATCCTAACCCGAAGGTTGCAGCGATGGATGCGGTGCTAATACCTGCGTCAGCTAAACCTAACGCCACAGCTTGGGCAACATCTTGATGGCTGGTAACGATTTGGTCAAATCCTTTGACAGCATCAAATGATATCTGCGCTTCTTGCAGTTTGCGTTCTAACAACATCCGACTACCAGCACCAGGTTCTCGATTAATAATCGTTGCTTTGGCCTTGACTAAATCAGATAATGTTTCCCAGCCTTTGGGATTACCAGATGATACTAATAATCCTTCTTCCCATAAACCAAGGGTAATCACAACTGCTGACTTGTCGGCTAAAACTTCTCGCACAAACGGAACATTATGTTCACCTGTTTTGGGATCATACAGGTGCATCCCAGCAATGTGGGCTTCACCTCTGCATAAACTGTGCAATGCAGCCATGCTGTTGGCAAAGGTAAAATGGACTCGCAACTGCGGATGCCAGCGTTCGGTAGCCCTTGCCCAGAGCGAGATTACAGGCGAACAACCAGCAATTACTACTGTATTGTGCAGTACTTCGAGATTGTCATCTAAAAGCCTGACTTTGACTTTATCTGCACCAACTTGCTTTGCCGCTTCCCCATCAGCAGGTGTCATATCTTGACGGAATGCGTCTTTTCCCACTAATGGGTAAGCTATCCATTGTCCGCCGACTCTCGCTAGGCTAACGCGCAGAGGTTGATTAATTGTGACAGGTTTAGCGAGAGTTGCTTCAATTTCCGGTAAATCTTGCTCTAACCAGAATAGATCCTCTACTTGACAGCCAAGTGCTTTCGCTAGTTTTAGGGTGATGGCTACAGAAGGAGCATATTGCCCTGACTCTACACCACTAATAGTTTGACGAGTTACCCCAGCAATATTAGCTAAATCTTGCTGGCTCATCCCTAAGCGGGTTCTAATTGACTTCAAGTTATTGCGGAGGTCGCTATCCTGCTTCATTGGCTTCCTTTTTTCTCAACTGTAACTAAGCCGGAGCGGATTTACCTGTATCGGTGCTTGCAAAAGATTTACTTTGTTTTTTGTTTTGCGCTTTCGATTCCCTCTACAGAAAGAATAACATACGTCTTGCTAGTTTTCTTGCCAAAAAATCAAAAATTTTTGCGCCAAGTTGATTTTCCCTGCGTAATGTTAAGAAATTTGGAAGCCAGAACGCTGATCAAATCAGCTTTTCAGGTTTTGAATCTGAGATAAAATTTTTCGGAAATTTTGCTTTTATCTTTTTTGTTTATACCATTTAAGTTGGTAAATAGCTGTATTTGATACAGTTTTTGAGTTGAGTTTCGGCTTTGATGCTGTTTAGGCAGGTAATCTCGCTAGTGAAGTATATACCAACCAATATTGTGACAGGGATCAAGCGATCGCACCTTTAACTATTCAATATCCCTTCCTGCAAGATTTTAGAGGCAAGCAAGTATGATTACCGAAGAAGATTTGGCACAGCAATTTGCAACTATTGTCGAACACACTCATCCTAGTGCATGGGAAGTAATTCGCCACTGTTATGTGAAAGTCAATAACCCCCAATTCCGATATCTGCATCCGAGTTATTTTCACAAACGATATGTAACTATTTATTGTCCAGACAAGCTGATGAGTGCAGTTCTCACGCAAAAAAACTTACTGCGAGAAGTAGCACAGTATTTAGGACTGATGGAAGTTGTGTGCTTAAATGCTACCAACTTAGTACGAGACCCTATGTCTCAACTTAAACACACTCACCCGCAATTATGGTTAGATTTATTATGGATTTTATCAACTAAATATGAAAGGTAATTCTCATAATTTCACCTAAAAAAACTTCTAGATTAATTCTAGAGATGGATGTTTTTTTAGATGCAATCGCCTGCTTTCATATATGACTTGATTTAGTTGAGAATTACACATAATAAAGGGCAGATTAACTGCCCTTTATTTGCTCTATTTAAAAACTGATGTAAATTAATTAATCAATAGCAATCATCACATCAGTAGCTTTTACAATGGCATAAACCTGCTTACCTTCAGCGAGTTTCAGATTTTCCGCAGATGATTTTGTAATAATTGCTGTTACTTCTACGCCATTGGCAATTTCTACGGTGACTTCAGTATTGACACTACCAACTTCAACTTTTTTAACTGTTCCTTTTAAAGCGTTACGCGCACTAACTTGCATTTTAGATTGCTCCCTGGTTCGGTATTCTTAACAGATTAAATATAGCACCTACTATCTTTAAAATTTAGCGATATTGAGTTGATCACCGTTTTTTAACCATATTTTTATATTCATCCCGTGTCAGGATATTTTTACCATTTAAATTGGTATAAACCAATAAAGTTGGTAATTTAACTGTAAGATAATCTGTATACTTACCTAAACAACGAGTGCTAATTCAAGCACATAGTTGTCTTCTCAGGAAGCTACAGGATAAGTATTTTGTTTAAATGTATAAATTAATTATGTACAACCGTAATCATACGCACTCAAGGATTCATCAAGGTTTACTTCAAAAGCAGCGATCGCAATTTGCATTCATCTTGCTTTTAGTCTTATCAATACTTTTTTGTGTAAATCTACCAACTAAAGCCCAACAGGCAACACCAATAACTTTGACTGTCTCAGCTGGTGCAGGGTTGAAATCAGTTATGGAGGAAATTAAACAAATTTACCAGCAAAAACAACCATTAATTAACATTAATTATAACTTTGCTGCTTCTGGTGTTTTAGCACGACAAATTGAGCAAGGTGCAAATATTGATATCTTCATTTCTGCTTCCAATAAAAATATGAACCAACTACAAAAGCAGGATTTATTACTAGCAAATACTCGTCTTAATTTAGTGAAAAGCCAAATTGTCTTAATTACGCCTAAAAACCATTTAGCTATCTCTGGCTTTCAAGATTTACCTAAGTCTACTGTGCAGAAGATAGCTATAGGCGAACCCCGAAGTGTTCCGCTTGGTGTCTATGCCCAAGAAGTTATGAGATATTTTGGAATATTAAAGCAAGTTCAGCCAAAACTCGTTTATGCCAGAAGTGGCTTAGAAATTCTTAACTTTGTTGCTTCAGGCAATGTTGATGTTGGTATTGTTCATGATACAAATGCCAAACAATCACAGCAAGTTAAAATTGTGGCTATAGCTCCAGAAAATTCACATTCTCCTGTTATCTATCCAGTTGCTGTTTTGAAAAATAGTAAAAATCAAAATGCTGCTAAGTTGTTTGTGCAATTTCTATTTCAACCTCAAGTAAAGCAAATATTTAATAAGTATGGCTACACAATGGCTAACTAACGAGATTTAGTTTAGCAACTTGCATTTTTTGCGGTAACTATTATTAATTGTTAACATTTCCACACAACTTCATTAAGCAAACTTTTAAACTGCCCTTAACCCATGATAAACTAACTTTACCAACTTTTTTGGTTTAGTATATACTTTTACCAACTTATTGGTCTAATTTTAAGTCAGGTGTGAGGCGCATGAATAGTGTTTTCCGCAGCGCAGTATGGATAAGTCCAATACTGTTACTTGCTAGTGTCGTTACGACTCAAAAGGCGTTAGCAAATTCTGTAATTCAATCTCCAGATGAATTACAAGCAGAAAGTATCAAGTTAGTTTCACCACAATTACAAGATACTTTTGTGGCTCAAACAGAAACTGAACCCCATCAAACTACTGTATTGGAATTAACCAAAGAAGCTGACAATTCCGATACTATGAATCAAGTAACATCCGTATCGCAACTATCAGATGTCCAACCAACAGACTGGGCATTCCAAGCTCTACAATCTTTAGTTGAGAGATATGGGTGTATTGCAGGTTATCCCAATGGTACATATCGGGGTAATCGTGCCATGACGCGCTATGAATTTGCTGCTGGGTTAAATGCTTGCTTGGAAAGAATTAATGAACTAATCGCCACAAGTACCGCTGACGCTGTTAAAAAAGAAGACTTAGAAACCTTACAAAAATTACAACAAGAATTTGCCGATGGTGTAACAGAGTTGCGAGGCAGAATTGACCCATTAGAAGCACGCACCGCTGAACTAGAAGCCAATCAATTTTCCACCACAACCAAATTATCAGGTGATGTGATTTTCACCTTCGGTGGTGTGTATGGTGATGAAAAAGCTTTAACTTCTGATGCGTGGCGAACTATCAATAATACGCCAGGTGGAAATAGAGCAGCCAGAGAAGCCACAGCCTATAATAATGCTGGTGGTCGCGACGTGGAAGATAACACTATCTTTGCTGACCGGGTGCGACTGATACTTGATTCCAGTTTTTATGGTCAAGACCGTTTGCGTGTGATATTGAGAGCAAATAATACTCTGGCTTTTAACGGGACAAATCAAGTCTCTGGTACAAATATGACTCGCTTGGGTTGGGATACAACTCTTGAACCAGATAACAGTGTTGGAGTTGCGAAGTTATTCTATAACTTCCCGATAGGCGATAAGTTGAATGTGACTGTTGACGCAATTGGCGGTTCGTTTTTTGATAATTTCAATACAGTTAACCCACTGTTCTCGGCTGCAACAACTGGTGCCATTTCTCGGTTTGGTCGTTTTGCACCGATTTATCGTGCTAGTAACTCTGGACTGGCGGTTGGTAGAGGTTCTGGTATCAGTGCTATCTTTAAGCTGAGTGATGCTATCACTTTATCAGGGGGTTACATAGCTAGAAATGCTGAAAATCCTTTTGATGGTAGAGGTTTGTTTGATGGCAGTTATGGCGCATTAGGACAAGTAGCATTTCAACCAAATAAAAACTTTACTCTGGCTTTGACTTACGCCCACTCATACTTTAGTGCGGTTGATGGTAATGGAATTGCAACTGGTGATGTGAATGTCTCTGGTTCGGAAGGAAGTACATTTGCGAATAATCCTTTTGGTACAAATGCCAACCCAATTGCCACATCAGCTAATCATTACGGTATTCAAAGTAGTTACAAGTTGAGTGATAAATTTATCTTATCTGGTTGGGTGGGTTATACACAGGCGATCGCCGAAAGCAATTCTGGTAGAAATCCCGTAACGAATACAGTTAATAGAGGCGATAAAGCAGATATTTGGAACTGGGCTATCACTTTAGGATTTCCCGATTTGGGTAAAAAAGGTAATGTTGGTGGAATTATCTTTGGTCAGCCACCAAAAGTTACAAGCAATGATTACGGCCCCCAAACTCTTACCGCTACCAGTGCGCGTCGTGAAGATAGCGATACTTCCTACCATCTAGAAGCTTTGTATCGTTATCAAGTGAATAGCAATATTTCAATCACACCAGGGTTTATTGTTCTTTTCAACCCTGAACATAACAGTAACAACGACACCATCTATGTTGGTGTTGTGCGGACAACTTTCCGATTCTAGAAATATAGCAGGGGACAGGTAACAGGCTTGAAGGTCTTGTGTTACAGGCTTTTTGGTGAAAACTTGTACCTCGTTCACCTGCAATCTGCTGTAAATTGTGAAATTGCCTCGTGAAGCTGTTTGAGCATTTAAACGCTCAAACAGCTTTTCATCGCACATTCACACAGGAAATTGCGGAACAAAAGCAGAAAATCAGTAATATCTACCTATTTGTTTTTGATAGTGGTAGATTTATCATAAGCAAGATCGCAATACTAAGCTATGGGCAATCTCTAAGTTTCCTGGTTGAGAATGCCCGAAATATTCGTTGTCAGATTAAAATCAATCCAGATGCCTTGGTAAAACTGAATTTATTCCTCTTCTGGATGAGTAGTAGCCAACCTTTGCTCTTTCAAGTTTTGCAATTGCTGTAACAAAGAATCTACCTCTGCTTCCAGATTTTTAAACTTTGCTTGCTGATCGGCTTGATAGTAAGACTTGTTCAATTCACTGACCAAAGTAGCTTGGGACTGCCGTTCTGAAACACTAGATAAAGTAGACATCGCTTACTAATATAGATACACAACTCAACTCACACCAATATTAAATATTATAGTAATGTCGGTTTAAGGTTTGTTAAATGATTGTATAGTTTTAATCACATCATCTAATAGGTTATGAGTTTTGTGATAAGTGACGGCGATGATGATGCTAGTGTTCCACAGTTGCGTAGACGTTTTGCATCTTGTCGCCAGACATCACTGTGATTCAGATTTGTACCATTGAGCCGAAAAATCAAGGGTTTAGATGAAAGATGTAGGTAAGTAAACGGTTATGATAAACTAACAATCTGCACAAAATAAAAATCATCTAAAAAACTACACCAAACAAAGATAATATTTTTCTGGAATACAAAGTGCCAAACATGGAGATAGAAAGCTAAGTATTAGCTTTCATTTCCAGCCATAATCTACCAATCTTTAGTGAAAAACTGTTAAAACCTGTGACTGTGAGCTTGTCTGTTGCTAAATCTCATCGCCAACCTTGGCCCGGACTGATAGAAGCCTATCGTGAGTATTTGCCTGTCAGTGATAAAACGCCCGTTGTTACTTTGTTAGAGGGTAACACTCCCTTGATTCCGGTGCCGGCGATCGCAGAACGCATTGGTAGACAAGTCAGCGTGTTTGTCAAGTACGATGGTCTCAACCCTACAGGTAGTTTTAAAGACCGGGGTATGACAATGGCCATTTCCAAGGCCAAAGAAGCAGGCGCAAAAGCAGTGATTTGTGCTAGTACAGGTAACACCTCCGCCGCCGCCGCCGCCTATGCCAAGCGCGGTGGGATGAATGCTTTTGTCTTAATTCCTGATGGTTACGTCGCCCTTGGTAAATTAGCGCAAGCTTTACTTTACGGCGCAGAAGTACTAGCTATTAAAGGTAATTTTGACCGTGCCTTAGAAATTGTCCGGGAAATGGCCGAAAGCTATCCGATAACTTTGGTGAATTCGGTCAACCCTTACCGCCTAGAAGGACAGAAAACAGGAGCCTTTGAAGTAGTTGATGCCTTGGGTAACGCTCCCGATTGGCTCTGTATCCCTGTTGGTAATGCTGGAAATATATCTGCATATTGGATGGGATTTTGTCAATATCATCAAGCAGGTAAATGCGATCGCCTGCCAAAGATGATGGGATTTCAAGCCGCAGGTGCAGCACCCTTAGTCAACGGTCAACCAGTAGCTCATCCCGAAACTATTGCCACAGCTATTCGCATCGGTAATCCGGCAAGTTGGGATAAAGCGATCGCGGCTCAATCTGCAAGTCAAGGCAATTTCCAAGCCGTCACCGACGCAGAAATTTTAGAAGCTTATCGGCTTTTAGCTGCATCTGAAGGTATTTTTTGCGAACCTGCCAGCGCGGCTTCTGTAGCGGGATTATTAAAAGTCAAAGACCAAGTACCCACAGGTGCAACAGTTGTTTGTGTCCTTACAGGTAATGGACTGAAAGATCCAGATACAGCTATTAAGCACAGTGATAGTCAATTTAAGCAAGGTATCTCGGCAGAAATTACAGCCGTAGCCGCAGCAATGGGATTTTAAATTTTTTGAGTCAAGGGTCAATAGTCAATAGTCATTGGCTGTTACCTCTTACTTTCTGTCCTTTTGCTTCTACTTATTAGTGTTGTCTCACCATTTCCTCTTGCCTATTTTCTACGCCCTATCCTTAAGATAGATGTAACTTGTAGGCAAGGAGTGTTTGAGACAAATTCATGTTGGAATTTTTTAAAATCCTTTTAGCCTCAAAACAGTTTATTCCTCACGGTCATTGCTATCTTTGGCAGTCAAAGTTACTAGGGCTGCATATTGTATCTGATAGTTTAATTGCCCTTGCTTATTATTCTATTCCCTTAACACTACTTTATTTTGTTCGCAAGCGCCGAGATTTGCCATTTCATGGGATATTTTTGCTGTTTGCTGTATTTATTATCACCTGTGGCACTACTCACCTAATGGAGATTTGGACGCTCTGGTATCCCACTTACTGGTTAAGTGGCGGCATCAAAGCGATCGCGGCTTTAGTATCACTGTACACAGCTTTTGAACTGATACATTTGATGCCACAAGCACTTGCTTTTCCCAGTCCTGCACAACTGGAGGAAGCAAACCAAGAACTTAAGCGGGAAATTAGCGAACGGCAACAGGTAGAAGCAGCTTTACGATACAGTGAAGAACGTTGGCATTTAGCTGTTGCTGGTACTAGTGAAGCAATTTGGGATTGGAACATACTCACTAATCAAACTTTCCGGTCTGAGCGTTGGTATGAGATGTTGGGATATGAACGTCATGAACTCAGCACTAACGATGATGAATGGAGCCAGCGCATTCATCCTGATGATTATGAACCAGTCATGGCTGCCCAACAAGCTTATTTATCGCAACAAGCCCCAGAGTATAACGCCGAATATCGTCTTCGCCGTAAAGATGGTAGCTATGGATGGTTTAGATCGCGGGCAAAAGCTGTCTGGGATGAGCAAGGAAATCCTGTACGCTTGGTTGGTTCATTAGGAGAAATTACAGATCGCAGACAAGTAGAACTGGCATTACAAGAGCGGGAAGCCTTGTTGCGGCGGATTGGGGATAACCTGCCAAATGGCGCAATTTATAAAGTGATCCGTGAATTAGATGGCAGCGATCGCTTTTATTATCTGAGTGCAGGAATTGAAAAACTAACGGAAGTCAAAGCAGAAGATGCACTCAAAGATTCCAGTCTGCTTTACAGCCAGTTTATCCCAGAAGATGTTCCTCTCCTCCAGGCAGCTGTTGATGAGTCTATGCGCAATTTGTCAGTATTTGATATACAACTGCGTATCAGAACACCCAGCAATCAACTGAAATGGTTTCATTTTCGTTCCTCACCACGTCAGTTAGAAGATGGCCGCATAGCCTGGGATGGACTGGTTGTAGATATCACTGACCTCAAGCTTACCGAAGAAAAATTATGCAAGGAAGAAGCTTTACTCGAAGAATCACAGCGAGTCGCCCATCTTGGTAGTTGGGAGTATGAAATAGCTACTGGCAAAATTACCTGGTCGAAAGGATTGTTTGAACTCTTTAAACGAGATCCTCAACTTTTGGCTCCCAGCTATGAAGAAAATTTAGAGTTGTATCACCCTGAAGACCGAGAAAAATTAGACCAAGCTGTAGCGCGTGCGATTTCAACTGGGGAATCTTACAAATTAGTTCTGCGTGCTACTAGGTATGACAATGTTGAAATTTATGTTGAAGGAATTGGATATGCAGAGTTTAACACGACCGAAGAGGTAGTTCGCCTTTTCGGAACCGCTCAAGATATTACCGAACAGCAAGTAGCACTGCGCGATCGCATTCAGGCAGAAGAAAAATTGCGCCGTAGTGAAGCACAGCTAACTGCTGCTCAGCATATCGCCAATGTGGGTAGTTGGGAATTGAATTTACAGACTCAGCAGCGTACTTGGTCAGATGAAACCTTTCGCATTTTTGGTTTAGAGCCTACACAGCCTGAACCAACCCCGACCGAATTTTTCCAGATGATTCACCCAGATGATCGCTCTGCATTGCAGGCTCAACTGGAACAGATAGAGACCAACCTCACTCCTTTCAGTATGGAGTATCGGATTATTCGAGCCGATGGCTCAATGCGCTATCTTGAATCTAAAGCCGAGGTAGTCCAAAATTCCCAAGGACAAGCAGTTAAGTTATTGGGTGCTATTCTAGATATTACAGAGCGTAAACAAACTGAGCTAGAAATTATCCAAAGCCGCGACTTACGAGAAGCGATTTTTAATGAATCTGCTGATGCTTTATTTTTAGTTGATCCACAAACATTATTAACTACAGACTGCAATAATCGCGCAGTAGAATTATTTGCCGCCTCATGTAAAGCTGACCTGATTGGAATTGCCGGACATACCCTGCAAAAACGACATTTCACTTCTGAGGAGTCTGCTAATATCGTTGAACAAATTAACCAGCAAGGATTTTGGACTCAAGAAATTGAATACGTTACTAAGCAGGGCAATTGTTTTTGGGGAAGCATAGCAGCCAAAGAAATTAAAATTGCCGAACAAGTGATGCATCTGGTAAGAGTTGCAGATATCAGCGATAAAAAACGTGCTGAAGCCTTATTATTAGAGCAAACTAAACTGCTAGAGCTTGCCCACGATGCAATAATTATCCGAGATATGGATAGCCGCATCACCTGCTGGAACCGAGGTGCAGAGTATATCTATGGCTGGACAGCAGTGGAAGCTATTGATAATTATAGTCATCAATTTCTCCAGACTGAGTTTCCCATTCCCTTAAATGAAGTGTATGCAATTCTGCTGGACTTGGGATATTGGGAAGGTGAATTAGTTCATACTCGGCGAGATGGGGAGAAAATTATTGTTGAAAGTCGCTGGGCTTTATTGCGTCATGCTGATGGTACACCAGTATCGGTACTAGAAATCAACCGAGATATTAGCGATCGCAAACGCACAGAAGCAGCCTTAGCTAGAAGTGAAGAACAACAGCGACTAACGTTAGAATTTACCCATATCGGTCTCTGGGATTGGAAGATTAAAACAGGAGAAGTGACCTGGAACGACAACCACTTTCGTTTACTCGGCTTAGAACCAGAAATATCAACACCCCAATATCAACTATGGCGTGATGCTATTCACCCAGAGGATGTGGAACGAGTTGAACAAGCTTTATTCAAGGCTTTGGCAAAGCATAGTAATTTTGAAGCAGAATATCGGGTAATTCACCCTAATGGCGAAATTCGCTGGCTCACAGGAAAAGGACACGGGATTTACGATACAGATGGCCAGCCTATCCGAATGTTAGGTGTAATCTTTGATATTAGCCAACGTAAACAAGCCGAAGAAAAGCTTAAGCAAGCGGAATTGCGCTATCGTACTGTTGTTGAACAAATTCCCGGAGTAGTTTACACAGCACCTGTCAGTGGTAAGTCAGAATTTGCCTACATCAGCCCCCAAATTCAAACATTACTCAATGTTCCGCCACAAGATTGGGAAACAGGTTTCCATAACAGCTGGTCAAACTATGTGCATCCAGACGATCACCAATTTGTAATTCAAGCTGTTGAAACCGCCGTCGCTACAGGACAGCCGTATAACATTGAATACCGTATGATTACCCAGGATGGCAAAGTCGTCTGGGTACAAGATCAGGCGAGTTTAGTGTTAGCGCCCGATGACAAAACTCCAATTTTGCAAGGGGTAGCTTTTAATATTAGCGATCGCAAGCAAGCAGAAGCAGCCTTACGAGAAAGCGAAGCTCGGTTTCAAGCATTTATGAATAACAGCCCAGCCTTAGCTTGGATTACAGATATGGCTGGGCATTTGATTTACTTCAGCCAAGCCTACCTGCACACATTTGATTTATCTCCTGAGCAAACCTTTGGTAAGTCTGTTTTTGAAGTATTTCCAACCGAAATAGCGCAACAATATTTTGATAACAACCAGACAGTTATCCAAAATAACCAGGTACTTGAAACTGTCGAGGTTGCGCCTCGAACCGATGGTTCTCTTGGTAAATTCTTGGTATACAAATTTCCGATTCCAGTTGTATCAGAACAAAAGCTAATTGGTGGGGTAGCAATTGATATTACAGAACGCCAACGTGCTGAACAGATGTTGGAACTGCAAGCAATCATAACTCGCAACATAGCTGAAGGTATTTGCTTGATTCGAGCGGATGATGGAATTATTGTCTATGCCAATCCTAAATTTGAGCAAATGTTTGGTTATGACACTGATGAATTAATCGGTCTACATGTATCAAGTGTCAATTATGCAGATGATCAAACTCAAGCGGAAGCGGTTAATCAAGCAATTAGGGCTGCTGTTTTAGAAAATGGCGAAACTACCTATGAAGTTTACAATGTCAAAAAAGATGGCACACCGTTCTGGTGTAGTGCCACTACTTCTGTGTTTGAGCATCCTGAGTACGGTACAGTTTTAGTCGCTGTTCAACAAGACATCACCAAGCAAAAACAAGCAGAGGAACAAATCAAAGCATCTCTCAGAGAAAAAGAGGTATTACTCAAAGAAATCCATCATCGTGTCAAAAACAATTTAGGAATTGTCAGCAGCTTATTACAAATGCAGTGCCGACGCACACAAGACCCCCAAGCAACGGCAATTCTACGCGATAGTCAAAACCGCATTGCTTCTATTGCCTTAGTTCACGAAAAACTCTACCGCTCAGCAGATTTAGCAAATATAGATTTTGCTCAATACATTCCAGATTTGACAACCCATTTATTTGATTCTTACAATGTAACTCCCAGCTGTATTCAGCTGAAAATTCAAGTTGATCATGCCAGCTTAGATATTGAAACCGCCATTCCGTGTGGTTTAATCATCAATGAACTAGTTTCTAATGCTTTAAAATACGCTTTTCCTGAGCAGCGTGCAGGTGAAATTCTCGTCAGCTTAGAGCAACAAGATAATTACAATTTAATACTCATTGTTCGGGATAATGGAGTTGGATTACCTAAAGATTTTGATAGCACAAAGACAAAAACATTAGGTATAATTCTTGTCCACGGTTTAGTTAAGCAGCTAAGGGGAACTATTGAGATTAATTCTCAGCAGGGAACAGAATTTAAAATTACTTTTACAAAAAGCAGGACATGAAGATTATGAATATCTCTTCTGATACAAAGAAAATTAACACAGTTCAAGTCCTGATTGTTGAAGATGAGTATATTCTTGCCATTAACTTACAAGAAACCCTAGAGTCCCTGGGATACAAAGTAGTTGATATTGCAGATACCGCAGAAGCAGCTATTGAAAAAGCAACTCAACTGCGCCCAACCTTGATTTTGATGGATATCCGGTTGCGAGGCGAACTTGATGGTATTCAGGCGGCAGAACAAATTTGGGAGCAATTACAAATCCCTGTAATCTACGTTACAGGACACTCTGATCAAAGTACTGTAGAGCGAGCAACCCTGACGTTTCCCTTTGGTTACATTCTCAAACCGATCAGGGAACAAGAACTCTACGTTGCGATTCAAACAGCGCTGAATCGCTATCAACGAGAGCAGTTTTTGAGTACTGTACTGCGAAGTATGGGGGATGGGGTAATTGTGGTCGATTCGCAGTTGCAGATCAAGTACATGAATCAGGTAGCAGAAGCACTTACAGGTTGGCAATTGCAGGAAGCAAAAGACCAAATATTAGATCAGGTTTTTCAAATTTTTGACGAACAAACTCAGCTACCCATAGCAAATCCGATTAACTTAGCTTTAGAACAAGAAACTACTATATATTTAGGCGATCGCACTTTACTAATTACCAAAGATAAAAAAACTATTCCCATTGCTGATAGCGCCGCACCGTTACGCGACAACAACGGTACAATTACAGGCGCAGTCATGGTGTTTCGAGATGACACCCAACGCCGATTAACTCAAGAACGCAACCTCGCCACAGAACGCGCCCGTCAATTAGAAATTCAAATGGTAGAACTTCAACGGTTGAACCAGTTGAAACAAGATTTTTTAGCAGCTACGTCTCATGAAATGCGCACGCCATTGTCAAACATTAAAATGGCAATCACTATGCTCGAAACTATGCTTGATCGACGGCGGATGATCCAGTCGGGTAAACCTCCAGAATTAAATACAGTAGCTCGTTACATCAATATATTGCGTTATGAGTGCGAACGCGAGCTAAATTTGGTAGACGATTTGTTAAATATGCGCTTCATTGATGCAGACATGTATCCCTTAGAATTAACTTCGATTCGTCTGCAAGATTGGCTACCCCACATTGCTGAAAGCTTTCAAAAAATTGCCCAAAATCAGCAGCAATCTTTGACAGTTGATGTTCCGCCAGATTTACCAAGTTTAGTGAGTGATTTGGGTATCTTGACTCGGATTTTATCTGAGTTATTGACGAATACGTGCAAATATACGCCCTTTGGGAAACCCATAGCAGTTACTGTTCAACTTACCACTTCCAATTATCCAAACTCTCAGGAACAATCACCTGACACTCCAATTCCCTGGGTAAACATCATGGTGAGTAATTTTGGAGTAGAAATTTCGGACAAAGAACAATCTCAAATCTTTGAACCGTTTTACAGAATATCCCAACTTCAAAACCAAGATAAATCCTCGATTTTTGATTCTACTTACCAAATTCCGCAAAACGAATCGGTACAAGATAGCGGTACAGGGCTGGGTTTAGCTTTGGTGAAAAAACTCGTAGAATATCTGCGAGGTACGATCGCAGTTACTAGTTCTGAGGGTTGGACAAGGTTTACAGTCCAGCTACCATTAACCTTGCCACAGAATTCAAATTAAACCTAAATGTTGGCGCAGTGCTTGGCGCATCACATCAACTGGTACGGTTTCTGTTTGTAACCAAATTTTTAAGGCGGCTGCGCCTTGTTGAACAAGCATTTCTAATCCATCAATCGCAATTGCACCTTGTTTTTGGGCTTGTTGCAGAAATTTTGTGGGCTGGGGAATATAAATTAAATCATAGGCGATCGCACCTTCAGACAAATCAGCCATTTCTGCTGCACTCAACGGCGAGTCATTTACCTTGGGATACATACCAATTGGTGTTGTATTCACAAGTAAATGGGCTTGAGGAATCAGTTTTGCGAGAGTATCCCAGGTGTTAACTTGTAACTTGTCAACTATGGGTGAACTTCCCCAACTATCATAAAAGTCTTTTAATCGCTGTTCGTTACGCCCCACAACATAAATTTCCGCAAAACCCAGTTGGTAACAACCTGCAACCACAGCCCTAGCCGCACCACCATTACCTAAAATTACGGCTACCTTTTGACTCCAATCTTGCTGATATGTTGTTTGTAACGGTGAGATAAATCCCTCAATATCAGTGTTTGTTCCCGCCCATTGATTATTGTTGCGGGTAACAGTATTAACTGCACCTATAACTTGGGCTAAAGGGGTAATTTCTGACAATAGCGGCATAATTGCCTGTTTATGCGGTATTGTCACACTAAAACCCTTGACCCCAATTGCGGCAAAACCTGCGATCGCTACTTGTAAATTCTCTGGTTCTATCGGGAAAGGTAGATAAACATAATCTAATCCTAAAGCTGCAAGTGCAGCATTATGCATCACTGGTGACAGGGAATGTTCCACCGGATGCCCAATTACACCTAAAAGTTTAGTTGTACCTGTAACTTTTGTCATTGGTCAATAGTCAATGGTCAATGGTCAATAGTTATTTTCCCCTAATCCCTACGCTATATTCCCCATACCCATACTTAATCCTGTTTTACAGTGGTAGTCACTTAGGTTAGAACAGTGTTGATTGCTCAAAGCCTTGTAGATACTGGATTTATACTCAGCACTTTGCTATACAATTATTAAGAGCTACTTAACATTACTGAGAATCATGCAGGTAAATACAGCCCCCTCTACAAAACCAATTCCTGGTCAATATTGGCAGTGGCGAGGGCAAAAAGTTTACTATGTGCGTGCGGGAAAGCCACAAGCGCAACGTCCTCCTTTGCTATTGGTGCATGGGTTCGGTGCTTCCACAGACCACTGGCGGAAGAATATCAATGGGTTGGATCAAGATTTTGAAGTGTTTGCGATCGACTTGTTGGGATTTGGGCGATCGGCTAAACCTAAATTACAGTACAGTGGCGATTTATGGCGTGACCAACTCCATGATTTTATTAGTGAAGTGATTGGTCAAAAAGCTGTCTTAGCAGGTAACTCTCTTGGTGGCTACGCCAGCTTATGCGTCGCCGCCCAATATCCTGATAGTGTTGCTGGGGTAGTATTACTGAATAGCGCTGGCCCCTTTAGTGAGAACCAACCTTCAGCTGAACCAGAAGCTTTACAATCACAAATTCAACCGCCTAAACAACCTTCACCGCTACAGAAAATACTAGGTGATAGCGTCAAGTGGATTTTTCAACAATCTTTTGCTCAGTTTCTGATATTTCAATATGTGCGACAGCGTTGGGTAATTCGTCAGACTTTAGAGAAAGTTTATTTAGACAAAACTGCAATTACAGACCAATTAGTAGAAGAAATTTATCGCCCTGCTTATGATATTGGGGCTTTTGATGTCTTTGCTTCCGTTTTTAGCACTCCTCAAGGCGAAAAAGTTGATGTGTTGTTGAAGCGATTAACTTGTCCTTTATTGTTATTATGGGGCGAAGCTGATCCTTGGATGAAAGCTAGAGAACGTTCGCAAAAATTTCGGCAATATTATCCTGAATTAACTGAATATTTTCTCAGAGCAGGTCATTGTCCTCATGATGAAATACCAGATCAGGTAAATCAACTTTTAAGCGATTGGGTGATGTCTATTTCTTAGAAATTTAGGAGATTGGGTGAAGGCGCATCCAAGATATCTATATTTGCGCTGTCATCCAAAATAAGTGCGATCGCATAATTTTCAGCCTCACGCATAGACGCACAACACCACAATACGGTTCAGTTAAGATAATTCGTTATGTTTTGTAATATCAAGTTTGGATGAACACTTAATAATTAAACCGCCCTGGTTTTTGGCCACCAGTGGTAACAAGTTAGACCAGAAATTAAATCATGTTGCTTCATCAGTTCTTGACAACGAAGCACTAACAAAGTTTCTAGTTCATCTAAAGAACTTGGAGGGGTATTGGCAACAATCTCATGAGCCAGAGGCCACAAACGTTCTGCGGGTTGTAATTCAGGCGAATATGCAGGTAAATAAATTAAATCAATACCTTCTGGTAACCTAAATCATTTATGTACAAAAGCTAATCCAGCTTAAAAGAAACCAAAGTCATCTAGAACCCAAAAAACAAGGTGGGACAATGAAGGGCAAATTGGATGAGTACGGTAGTGAATTAGCCTTCATGGTTTAAAGTCATCCAGATGCAACTTTATCCGAATTTGCTATAGCTGTGTCATTTCACTACAAGACAGGCAAACACACTTAATTTACATAAAAAACCTCCCTTGTTCAGAGAGGTGAAGTAATCTAAACGCTGTGGTATAAAAATTAATTATCGATAATTTTGGTTTTGAATACTCCGCAGACGGGCAGCATCACGCATACCATAATCAGCACGAGTAAAGCGATTTAATTGTTGTTCAAAAAACTCACGATTGGCTTGTAAATGTTTAGGATTAGGGTCATCTAAGGGATATAAAAGAGCAGTTCTCAACGCTTGAATAACCGCAGAAGTCACATTGTACATTGACCGTTGGAAACTAATCCCTAACTGAATCAACATATCATCTTCACCACGGCAATATTGTTTGTAGTAATCAACCAAATATTGCGGTAAGAAGTGCAACATATCTTGCATTAATAATGTGGGTGGAATACCAGCAGTTCCTACCGGAAAGACATCGGCGTAGAGAATGCCGTAGTGGAAATCTTTTTGGTCTTCTGGTACTTGACGGGCTTGGGCGTTATATGATTTTGTACCTCTAAAGGGGGCAGTGCGGTAGAACACAGCTTCTACGTATGGTAAAGCTGCTTCGTACAACCAGGTGAAGCCTTTTGATTTGGGGATAATTTCATAGCATTCACCACGAATATAAACATGATGGTAAATTGGACGACCTGCGATCGCAAATATTCCATTCACCAAAAAGTTCATTGCATCGGGTACACCCTTAAACCCGCCTTCATCATAAATGTCGGACATTTCAAAGAATACCGGGGCCATAACTTCCCAGAATAAGCCGAGGTTGGCGTAGTATGACATCTGGCGACACTGTTCCAAAAACATATCGGGAAACAGTTTGTACAGTCCCAGCATTACAGGGTTGCCTTGGAAGTATGCTTTAATTGCCTTGTCAGCGTTGGCTTTGTATTCTTCCGAGTCGAGATAAGCATCAAATTGATTGACTGGCGCATACATATGTCGATGCCAAAGCATTGCCCGCATACAAGCTTCCGCAAATTCCATATTTATGCGATCGTGGAATAAGTGATGCAATAATTTTGGCATTTTAAAGGTTTCACCCTTTTCCATAAATGCCAAAAGTTCAGGATGGGCTGTTGCTTCACCGCGCCAAATTCTTAAATCAGCCGTATCACCAGCATAATGATTATGGAGTTCTAAATACTCTTTGGGTAAGAAGTATTTAGAAAAAGCAAATGGCTCTAAAAATACCCGTTCAGCTATATACAATAAGTCACGCCAGTAAAAATCCATCGGTACAGCGTAAGCTTTATAAATACCGATAATTTGCATCAAATTTTCTGGCGTGTCCGGTAACATTGAACCGCCTGCTTCTAAACGATGAATTACTTCGGCAAATTCATGTCGAGAAGGCGGGAGTTTAGTAGTCACAGATTTTTCAGGAGTCTGTACCATGTTGTTTCCTAGATGTTAAATGTATTTTTAGACAGTAGAAATATCGGTTGTTTGTAATTGCTGATGTATCTTTAAAGCATGAAAAATACTCAAAACATCATGCGTCCAAACTGGCAATATTAATGTCATTGCAATTTCTTCAATGCTGTAAATAGTTCCAGCAATACAAGTTAGCCATAAAGCTATGCCAGCGTAGTTAAATCCAAAAAGCGCGACAATGGCGATAAATAATGTAATTCCCCAAAACTTGGCTGAGTAAGTGTGATAGCTGGCGGGTTTACCATACTTAATTAAATTAACTATCCACCACACCACTTGAGCAAAAATCACCATCAACAAAGGTAGGCGATAAGCTATCAAAATCTCTCGATATCCCAGCCAAGCACTTAAAAATATGCAACTGAAAAGGCAGGTATCAGCCCAGCTATCAGCTTGTCGCAATTTGGCATTGCTAACACCCAACCGCCGGGCAATAATGCCATCAAAGATATCGGAAACAAAAGCAGCGGTAAAACCCACCAAAAACCAAATACTCGTATCACCATCCCAGGAATCCCACAGGAGGAAGGGTGCTATTAAAAAGCGAAATAGTACAAGACCACTGGGAATTAAGGTGAGATTCATGTTTCCTCCTGTATCGGCTGCGTAATTCTCTTGTTACTTCAACGCAACTTGAGAAATTACGGTTTTTTCCGCTGGGGGAATTGTCGCTACCATTGCTGTGGTCGTGGTTTCACTCCAACGCACTAACCAAGTGGGTTGGACTCCTAAAAAGATGATTAAGCCTGCCAAAATTAGTGCTGGCATTTTTTCAGACCACAACACTTTGGGATAGTAGGCTAAGTTGTTGTCGAGTCTACCAAAACAGGTACGGTTAAGCAAGATGACGAAATATACAGCAGTTAAACCACTGGCGACGACACATAATATTGTCGGAATGGGGAAGATAGAAAAACTGCCTTGGAAGACGATAAATTCAGCGATAAATCCTGTTAAACCGGGAATACCAGCACTAGCCATACCACTTAATACAAGTAAGGAACTAATTAAAGGTATGCCACGGATAGGACTCATTAAACCGTTGAGTTTGTCTAACTCGCGTGTGCCAGCTTTGGCTTCAACAACTCCTACTAGATGGAAGAGAATGGCGAGGATGATGCCGTGGCTAAACATTTGGGAAACTGCACCAACTAGGGCGAGGGCGTTACTAGCAGCACTGGCCAGCAAAACATAGCCCATGTGACCGATGGAACTGTATGCTACCATGCGCTTGATATCGTTTTGAGCGATCGCAATTACTGCCCCATAAATCGCACTAATTGCACCCCAAATTGCTAAGGTTGGTGCCACAATACTCCAAGCGTTGGGGAACATCCCCATGCCAAACCGCAATAAACCATAGGTTCCCAGCTTTGCTAATACACCACCTAACAGAATGGCGATGGGTGCGGAAGCTTCAACGTAAGCATCAGGTAGCCAAGTATGGAAGGGAACCAAAGGAATTTTGATACCAAAACCGAGGATGATTCCTGACAACAGCAGTAGTTGTAGTCCAGCAGAGAGGGTTTGAGTAGAGACAGCATCAAAAGCAAAACTGGTAGAACCTGTCAACCACACCATACCCAAGAAGGTGGCTAAAATTAATGCGCCGGAAACCGCAGTGTAAATCAGAAATTTAATCCCGGCATAAGCCCGTTTTTCGCCGCCCCAAATGGAGATTAATAAATAGAAGGGGATTAATTCTAATTCATAGAACAGGAAGAACAAGAGTAAGTTTTCGGCGAGGAAAGCCCCAGCAACGCCACCACTGACTAACAAAATCATTGAATAAAATAGCCGAGGGCGTTCTGTTTCTTTGCTGCTGCTGTAAATAGCAATCCAGGTGAGGAGGCTATTTAAAATCAACATTAATATTGATAGCCCATCTACTCCTAACTGATAGCTTAAACCGAGGGTTTCGTTCCAAGGTAAATACTCTTGAAACTGCATCCCTGGGTTGCTAAGGTCAAATTTCAGTAGGATGAATAAATTCCAAAGAAGAATTAGACCGGATAGGGTGAGGGATACCAAGCGCAGGCGACTTGCTTGGATCGCATTATTAGGCCAAAACCCAATAATTAAGGAAGCGATAATTGGTGCCCAAATTAAAACACTTAGCATGGGATGTTAACCGCAGATGAACGCAGATGATTAGCAGAAAACTAGGGAAGAAACAAGAATTACAAAGCAATATTGACTATTGATCATGGAACATTAAGTCTTAGAGTATGTTTGAAAAGTCTTCTTACTAACATCGGAATCTTAAAAACCTAACCCCCCCTGCCCATTCCCTACAAGGGAATGGGGGTTTCAAAGCCTCTCTCCTCGCAGGAGAGAGGTTTGGAGAGGAGTTTTTAATATACTTATCAACTTTTCAAACATCCTCTTAACCCTTGACCCTTGACCATTGACTAAAAAATCAAATCTAAAAACTGCACACCCCAGTATGGCCATGTAACCCACATTCCTATAAGACCGATTCCTAAGAGGACGGTAAAGGCATAAGTTTGAGTTTGACCGGAGGTACTGTATTTTAGACCTTCTCCACCGAGGAGTGAGAACAACCCCACGAAATTAACGATGCCATCAACTACAAAGCGGTCAACCATATCAGCGAATTTAGCAAGTTGGGCAACGCTGAAAATGATGGTCATACGGTAGATTTTGGGAGTGTAAAAGTCGTAAGCCAACAAGTCTTGCAAACCTTTCCAAGGTAGACGAACTGGTTTAGGAATATTACCGAGATAAATCACGCCAGCAACACTGCAACCAAAGATAGTTGACCAAATCAACAAGAGTGCAACATCTTTATTCATGCTTACCCAGTCGGGAAAAAGTGATAAGCTTTGCAACACTAGGGGCAGATGTAAAACAAAGCCCAGTAGAATCATCATTGGTAATACCATTGGCCAGTGAACTTCAGGCGATCGCTCGCTCATCTGCTTCGGTTTACCAGCAAAAATTAAGCCGAATTCTCTGGTTAAACTAATGGCTGTCAAAGCATTCACCGCTATGACTATCCCAACTAACCAAGGGTGACTATCCCATAACCCATCAGCTAATTCCATCAATGCCCAAAAGCTACCGAGTGGTGGGAAACCAATTAATCCTAATGTGCCGACAATAAAAGCAATTCCAGAGATGGGGCGACGTGACCACAGTCCGCCTAGTTGGGTGACATCTTGAGTAATGCTATTCCAAATAATGCCGCCAGTACTCATCACCAACAAAGCTGCGGCTATGGCATTAGTGAGAACCAACAACAACGCAGCATCATCTTGTTGTGTGCCTACAGCAATGAACACCAAACCCATGTAAGCACTAACAGAATAAGATTGACAGCGTTTGATGTCAATTTGAGCGATCGCAATTAAAGAAGCACCAACTGCTGTTACCGCGCCTATTGCTACCATCACGGTAGAAACCAGAGGTGACAAAGTTAACACAGGTTGCAATTTAATCAGCACCCACGCGCCACTAGCAACTACTACCGAGTTCCGCAAAACCGTACTGGGAACTGGGCCTTCCATTGCCTCATCTAACCACAAATGCAGTGGGAATTGAGCGCATTTGCCCATTGGCCCGGCAATTAATGCTAAACCTACTAAGGTAATTACTGTAGGGTCAACTTCCGCAGTTTTCGCCCATTGGGCTAGTTCGTTATAATCCCATGTTCCTGCTAGAGTCCACAATCCTAAGACCCCAATTAACAAAAACAAGTCTCCTACCCGCTTGGTTAAGAAAGCGTCTCTCGCACCTGTTACTACCAAAGGCTGACTGAACCATAAGCCAACTAAGAGGTAGGTTCCCAAGGTGAGGATTTCCAGGATTACATAACTAAAGAACAAGTTATTACATAAGGCTAGGGCGCATAATCCCGCTTCAAATAAACCTAATAAAGAATAGAAGCGTCCCCAACCCCAATCCATTTCCATGTAGCCAATGGCATAAATCTGCGCCAGCAAATTTAAACCTGTAATTACTACCAATGCGCCTACACTAATTGACGAAATTTCTACAGCAATGGTCAGTTCTAAACCTGCTGTCTTTAGCCAAGGAATAAATACTTCTTGGAGTGGATGATTCCAAGTTGCTTGTAAGGCGATCGCACTATGGGCAAACGCCAAAAATGTCATTACTAAATTTACATAACCTGCGGGCCTTGGCCCAGTATTACGAATGATCCCTGGTGACCAAGGTATGGCTAATAATCCGCCAATTAAGGCATATAAAGGAACTAGCCAAACAGTCTCTAGTAGAAACTGAGCCATGAAATTACCTCTAGATTAAAACAAAACTTAGGGTTATGGAATCAAATCGCTTTGATCCCTCTGCTATCCATTATTGAAAAATGCAAGTTTATATTTGCTTAATTTTGTTAGATTAAGCTTACCGTTATCTGAGGCAAAAGGGAATTAGTTGATTAGATAAATCAGCGATAATTACTCTAATTAATTCTTATATATCTATGGATTGGATTAACTAATACTATCTATTGATTAAAATCTATAGTTAAATCATAGATAAATTCATATAGTAATCATTATTCATATCCTGAGATAGTTGCAATTAATCGTTGAGACTGATAAAGTTCAAATTCTCGCCTGATTTTTCTGAATTTCATACTTCATACTTCAAACTTCACAGTTTTCGCCAATCCGCAGACCCATAATTACTAAATCACGTTCTACCCCATCTAGTTCTGCGACTTGAGGTAAATGTCCCCAATGTTGAAAACCTAATGTTTCAAAAAGTTGCAGACTGGCGTGATTATGGGCAAAAATAAAGCCTAAAAGCGTTTTTAAACCTAAATTAGGGCTTTCAGTAATTGCTAGGGTTAAAAGTTGTCGTCCTAAGCCGCAACGATGAAAAGCTGGCGCAATATAAATACTGATTTCGGCAGTTGAATGGTATGCTGGCCGACCGTAAAAAGATTGAAAACTCAGCCATCCTGCAATTACACCCTGTTGTTCAATTACCCAAAGTGGGCGCTTATTTGGCGATCGCCCACCAAACCATGCACGGCGACTTTCCACAGACACAGGTTCTAAATCAGCAGTGGCGAGGCGGCTAGGAATCGCTGCATTATAAATAGCTACGATCGCAGGTAAATCAGTTTCAGTCGCATGGCGGATAGTCATCGCTGCCGTGTCGGAGAGAATATTGTAGAAAATATTCAAAAATCATACAGTGTTCATCAAAAGAATTCTATGCCTGCTTGACTCAGAGGAAATGAGGAGAACACTTACAAGTGCAGGTTTTTACTCCCCATTCTCAAAAGATGGGATGATAGGGAAGCGAACAATAGCTCATAATATTAAAACAGCGCTTCATACTTCTTAACTATTTAGCTTTATTAGAACAATGGCGAGAGATTTGCGGGGATTCATCAAAATTTTAGAAGAAAGAGGACAATTACGGCGGATTTCAGCCTTGGTTGACCCTGATTTAGAAATTGCGGAGATTTCTAACCAGATGCTGCAAAAAGGTGGGCCGGGGTTGTTGTTTGAAAATGTTAAAGGTGCTTCCTTCCCTGTGGCGGTGAATTTGCTGGGGACTGTGGAAAGAATATGCTGGGCGATGAATATGCAGCATCCCCAAGAGTTAGAAACTCTGGGAAAAAAGCTGAGTATGCTGCAACAGCCAAAACCACCGAAAAAGATTTCCCAAGCGATAGATTTTGGCAAAGTACTGTTTGATGTTCTCAAAGCCAAACCTGGAAGAGATTTTTTCCCAGCTTGTCAGCAAGTGGTCATTCAAGGCGAAGATTTGGATTTAAACACCTTACCGCTAATTCGTCCTTATCCTGGTGATGCTGGCAAGATTATCACGTTGGGGTTGGTAATTACCAAAGATTGTGAAACAGGTACACCGAATGTTGGTGTTTATCGTTTGCAATTGCAATCTAAGAATACAATGACCGTTCACTGGTTATCGGTGCGGGGCGGGGCAAGACACTTGCGCAAAGCTGCTGAACGTGGGAAGAAATTAGAAGTAGCGATCGCACTTGGAGTAGATCCCCTAATTATCATGGCCGCTGCGACACCCATCCCTGTAGATTTATCAGAATGGCTGTTTGCTGGGTTGTATGGCGGTTCTGGTGTACAGTTAGCAAAGTGTAAAACAGTTGATTTAGAAGTTCCCGCTGATTCTGAATTTGTTTTAGAAGGAACCATTACACCAGGGGAAGTTTTACCCGATGGGCCTTTTGGTGACCACATGGGTTATTACGGCGGTGTGGAAGATTCGCCGTTAATTCGTTTTCAATGTATGACGCACCGCAAAGACCCAATTTATTTAACCACATTTAGCGGTCGTCCACCGAAAGAAGAAGCGATGATGGCGATCGCACTTAATCGGATATATACCCCAATTCTGCGACAACAAGTCACAGAAATTGTTGATTTCTTCTTACCAATGGAAGCTTTGAGTTACAAAGCCGCAATTATTTCCATTGATAAAGCATATCCCGGACAAGCGCGAAGGGCAGCTTTAGCTTTTTGGAGTGCTTTACCGCAATTTACTTACACCAAATTTGTCATCGTCGTTGATAAAGATATCAATATCCGCGACCCCCGACAAGTTGTTTGGGCAATAAGTTCTAAAGTTGATCCCACACGCGATGTCTTTATTCTGCCGAATACACCCTTTGATACTTTAGACTTTGCCAGTGAAAAATTAGGTTTAGGCGGACGTATGGGAATTGATGCAACTACCAAAATTCCACCAGAAACAGAACATGAATGGGGTGCGCCACTAGAATCAGATCCTGATGTAGCTGCAATGGTAGAAAGAAGATGGGCAGAATATGGTTTGGCAGACTTACAGTTAGGAGAAGTTGACCCCAACTTGTTTGGCTACGATATGAAATAAGTTTTAGGCACTAACAAATAACTCTGTATTACCCCACCTTATTTTAAAGGTGGGAATTTTTATTTTAGAAAGAAAAAGCTGGCGAACACAACCGAATATAAATATCTCTTTTAGCATCTGTAAAAGCTCTTCTACCGTGCATTATTCGGGTATTATCCACCATTAAAATATCTCCTTTTTGCCAAGTAATATTTGTAGTTAATTCCTCCGCAATTTCATTTAGCTCGACCATAACTTCAGGGGAAATTTCGGAATCATCATCAAACTTTAAAATCTGCGGATTTAACTGCATAGTCGGCAGAAGGCTATTAATAAAAACTTGATATTGTCCACATCTACTAGGAATTATGGCTGGACAAATATACTCAATACGAATCGATTCATTTGGATAAATATAGAGATTCGTATAATTTTGATAACAATTTTCTTTAAGTTCATTAATGTCTTCCGTTTTATATTTCTTCTGCCACTCTTCTTTATTCATCTGCACAGTAAATTTTAATTTCTTGTCCAAAAATAAACTTTTTAGCTCAACACTGAGAGCTTCAAAAAATTGCCTCCCATCACACACAGTTGTTTCACCATGTTCTGATGCAGGGTGAGCGCAGAAAAACCACAACATCAGTGGCATTTTCTTTTGGTAGTACATTTCTCCATGTAGCTTAATATCAAACTGATAATCATTAACACTTAAAATAGTGTTATCGCCATTAATATTCCTTCTATTGAAAGCACCAGCAGCATAATCTAGAAAATCTGTACTAAATAAATGAGTAAATTCTCTAAAAATGTTAGTATCAGTTGCAAATCCTCGAAATAGCAGCACCCCGTAAGATTTAAATAAACTAATAATTTCTTCTTTACTAATTTCTAAAATATTTTGGTCATTACTATTAATAATTTGTTGACCTATTTTTCCTGAGATTGGCTGTTTAGAAAAATTCATATAACTTTACCAAATCCATTATTTATATTGTTGATAGATAAATATCTTAATGAGTAGCTTAACCACCATCAAACTGAGGCAATTGAGTTATGAGTAACTACAGAAATTAAACTAATTGTACCTAATCTGAGCTATGTTGCCACAAAGTTACATTTAACTTATGTAATTAAAAGCTAAGATATAAATAAAGCAGATGTTTTAGTCAGTCTGCTAAAAAGCAACTAAATATGAAGGAAAACACCTATTATTCCCTGCCAAAACTAGTAGTGGGATTAGCGCTTACGAGTATCAGTGTATTTATCAATACTGGAATAGCTGGGCAAATTGTGTTTGCAAAATCAACTAATGTTAATAAATGCGATATTTTCGCCTATGTTACTGACACAGATCCCCAAGGTTTAAATGTAAGGAGTGGTGCAAGTGTTCGTAATAAAATTTTGGGTCAAATATCCATAAACGAAACAGTTCAAATTATTGCTGCTGCTAAAAATTGGGTACAAATTACAAACGCAAGTGATGGTTTTTCTGGCACTGGATGGGTATCTGTAGCAAAATTAGGCTTGTCAACCCGTGGTTATGGTACTAATGGTGTGAATCTTTATGCTAATGCTAATCAAAAAAGCCGAAAAATAGGAAAAGTACCTGCTGATACGACTGTGAAATTATTAGGTTGTCAAGGAGATTGGGCGCAAATAGAATATCAAAGTATCAAGGGTTGGTTAGCTAAAGAAGATCAGTGTGGTGCTGCTCTCACAACTTGTTCATGATATTGCAAGGAATGAAGAAGGCAATTTAAACTAAATTTTTATTGGGGATAAACTGATTTAAAACTATTTAGTTACTATAAGAATTAGTACTCATAATCCAAAAAAATTACGTTCGAGGTAGATAAATGCCTTCTCCATTCCCAGGAATGAACCCTTATTTAGAACATCCTCGTATATGGCCAAGTGTACATCATTTATTAATTAGTGAAATTGCTAGATTTTTATCTCCTCAACTGCGCCCCAAATATCGAGTTGTTGTAGAAGTAAGAATGTACGAATCTAGTTTAGAAAATGCATCATTAGTTGGCATACCTGATGTAGCAATTCAAAGTTCTCAAAGTGTAACTAATAGCAACAATGGTAGTACTAATATAGCAGTTGCAGAACCAGTGACAAAACCAATCAAAGTTAAAATTCCTACACCAGAAGTTATCAAAGAAGGTTATTTAGAGGTGCGAGAAGTTGGTACAGAAAATGTAGTTACTATCATAGAAATTTTATCTCCAACTAACAAGCGCCGAGGAAAAGGCAGGCAAATTTATGAGGAGAAACGGCAAGAAGTACTAGGAAGTAAAACTCATTTGGTAGAAATAGATTTACTACGGACTGGGGAAAAAATGGTATTTTTTGATACTGAGGTTGAAAGCCACTATCGTATTTTAATTTGTCGTGGCGATCGCCGTCCTTATGCTGATTTATATGCGTTTAATCTACAAGATGTAATACCATCTTTTTCCTTACCTTTACGTGTAGGAGATAACGAACCAATTATAGATTTGCAGACATTATTAAACGAGGTGTATGAAATATCAGCTTATGATTTAGTCTTAGATTACAATCAAGCAGCATTTCCACCATTGTCTGAAGCGGACGCAGCTTGGGCGGATGGAATGTTGCAAGCCAAAGGTTTAAGTTCAACAGCCAACAGTCCTGAAATCCCAAATTAAAATCTAAAGTTAGGGTTTCTCTTAACTTAGACTCATGACATTTTCTTATCGTCTGCTTTTGCTGTGTAGCGTAGTCAGTACATTAGGACTAGCATTGTCACTGCCAAACTTAGAAAGCGCTCAGGCGCAAATCGCTAATTGTCCAACTCCGGCTTTAAATCGCTTTCAGCGCCATAAAGTTGTGCGTGGTGAAACATTAGAGAGCATAGCACAACGCTACAATCTTGCTCCTGAAACACTCATTGTTATGAACCCAAATGTGAATAATGGCCGGGTTAGCGTGGGTAGCGAACTGCAAATACCACCCTACAACGGAATTGTTGTGGAAGTACCTAGTGGACAAAGTTGGCGAGAAGTAGCAGCAAAGTATAAAGTTCGTCCTGATGCACTATTTGAAATTAATGGTTGTCAACAAAATCCTAAAATTGTGTTTGTACCAGGGTTGAATTGGTTACCAAATGCGCCGCAAACGACATCTCTTATTCCAGCAACTCCAAACACCCAAACTCGTGCGTCTATCAGTGGCTATCCTTTGCCGAAAGTTGCAACTGCGGGATTAGGTTATGGTTGGCAGATTAATCCTAATAATGGAGAAGTGTTTTTTCACAGTGGTATAGATTTGTTAGCCGCCGTCAGCAGTCCTGTACAGGCGATCGCACCTGGTAGTGTAGTATTTGCACAAGAGCAAGGTAGTTATGGTCAATTGGTGATTATTAACCATAGTGGCGGACTGCAAAGTCGCTATGCTCATCTTGGTACTATCAAGGTTAAGGTCGGTCAGCAAGTAAATACAGGCGATTTATTAGGAACTGTAGGAACGACGGGAGAACCTGCTAGTAAAGAACCACATCTCCACTTTGAAATTCGTTCTAGTTCATCTCAAGGATGGGTAGCACAAGACCCAAAAAGTTATTTGAAGAAGTAAGAAACGCAAAGTGTCGCGGAGGTTAACGCGGAGTCTCGCCAAGTTATATGAAAGTTGAAATTAGTTCGGTTGTTTTAATAATGTGCATCCCTGCTTCTGCAAATCTGAAAAAGGCTGCATCTGCTTGTTCGGTATAGTCTACAACACCTGGAACTACAACTGGCGAAGTGGAATCTTCTAAGAGATAAACTTTTTTGGCAAGGGTTGCATCTACCTGTTTAATTTCTGTTAATAAATCGTCAATTGTCCAAGCAACACAATGGCTTTTTGCTTGACCCCCAATAATCACAGCATCAAATTCTAAAAGTTGTTTGATGAGTTTGATATTCTTCTGTGCAAGTGGACTCTGATCAAAGCCAATCAAAACTTCTGGACGTAATATGGAATAATTTTCGGTTAAGGTATTCTCACCTTTAAGTTCAAATTGGGTCTGACTTTGCCGCGCAATGCAGTGAAAAAATATTGCTTCTTCCACAGAGGAGACTAAAGCATGACCGATTCCACCCAACATAGAATGGTAAGGCCAAATAATTAGCGGGTATTTCCCATCTTGACTTAGCTGTTTAATGTAGTGGTAAGCTTGTTTTTCTAATAATTCATAGTCACCATTAGTAATACTGTTAGCAACTGCGGGGTTAACTTTCCAAATACCTTGTTCAATATCTGATTGAGTAATATTGGTTGCGGCTGGTATGGGATGTTCTCCGTTAGCATTTACCCAAAAAATCGGGTGAAAAATTTGCATTGCTGTATGAGTATCTAATGTAGGAATAATTGTTGTAATTGTTCCTAAGTTACGATAAATAAATTCACACAATCTGCGGTTATCATCTACTGCCGCAGTGCCAGATTTCCCACCGACAAATAATTCAAATCCAGGAATACAAAAGGTATTTTGAACATCAATTAAAAGTAAACAAATACGAGTTTTGTCTGACGCTGATGGTTGAATATTATGTTGCTTTGCCCATGTTTCGGCGGCGGCTGCACATTCTTGGTAGGGTACGCGCCAGACTTCGCCTACTTTATCGGGGTTGAAGTGTGGGGGAATGGGTAGTTCGTTGGTAATGGTTGTATTCATAATTTAGCTGGTAGTAGTTGCGATCGCCTCTATTAATCAGAGCAAACTCAGTAAATTTCATGATTGCTACTCTATTAACGGCAATTTCATTGAGAATTGCTGTACTTTTCTGTTAATTTTTGTAATTTTTGTTTTACTCAGCTTTTCAGGAAATGGCTAATAAGGTATTTTCGGATCATCAAGCAAGTATCTTGTTTTCTTGCGTATTTTAACTGTAGTAGATAGCTTGTTCAAGAAATAGAAAAGTTGATGTAAACTTCCCCTGCGATTATAGCGATCGCGTGGGTTGTAAGCATTGCATTGTTGATTAAAGCCTAGAGCATCGATTCAGTAATCAAAAACCTAACCCCCCAGCCCCCTTCCCTACTAGGGAAGGGGGAGCCAAACTCCCCTCTCCTCGTAGGAGAGGGGTAGGGGGAGAGGTTCTTCCAGCATTACTGAATTGGTGTTCTAGACATAGCTTTTCCAGAAATATTAAGAGGTGATTCGATGAACATTTCGTAATCTACACCTGTTCTACGACAATGTTTCTTTATTTTTTACAGAGAATAAATCCGTGAAGAAAAGACTAGCAATTCTAGTAATTCTGCTGTGTTTTGTAGGATTACTCATCAATCCAGGATTAGCCATAGCTCAGACAGATCCCAATTCACCCAAAGAAAAAGGTCAATGGGAAACAGTTCCCTTCCGCATCGATGGGATACAAGCTGTTCATACAGCGCTGTTGCCTAATGGCAAGGTACTAATTGTCAATGGCAGCAGCAATCGTAACACTTTGACTACAGATAACACATTTGTCGATGGAGTCAACGGCAGCGATCCACAAGTAATTAATAACTCAGCCATTTTTAATCCTGAAGATGGTACATTCAAACGCATTTCGTCCCCTCTATCTGTGCAGAATGGGCAAAGCAACGATCCTTTTTGTTCGGGACACATACATCTAGAAAATGGGAATGTTCTGTTTATTAGTGGCTCGAATCGTTACTACCCAGGTGAACTATTTGAAGGCTCGAAACAGACCAACGTGTTCGACTGGAAAACTGAAAGCTGGTCAACATTCGGTTCATTGAGAGAAGGACGTTGGTATCCTAGTCCGATAACTCTAGCTGATGGCAAAATTGTTATTTTCTCTGGGCTTAAATATGGTAAACCTGGTCAGATTACGCCCACCATTGAAATTTACGACCCCATAGATAACAAATTTCACTATATTGATCTGACCTATGTAAAAAACAGCCCATTCAATACTAAGGTTTCCACTGATACTTATGACACTATCGATGTTTATCCCCGTGTCTTTCCCACTGCTGATGGCAAATTATTCATCTCAGGTGATGGGGCTGGTAAATTCCCTCTGGAAGTTCATAAGAGCATCAAGAGCTATTTGATGTCTGTGAACAAAGATAGTACAGGAAAATATACAGTTAGTTTTGAACCAGGCCCCGACAGAAAAGCCATATCAAAAGTTTACGGAACTGGGCTATTAGATCCCAATAACGAAGGAGATGTTTTGCTCATTGGAGGCATATTAGGCACTAATGACATTAACGCTGGTAGGCCTTATCTAGGGAAGTCCAAAGAAGAACTAGAGAAAGAGGGAATCTCAATTGCTGCCAGCTTAGAACGTTGGGTTGCTCCACAACATACTGATCAGCCGAATGGTGAATGGAAAATTGTGGAGAACTTTTTGGATAAGCCTCGTGCGATGAATTTGGCCGTGATTCTGCCTACGAAAGAAATCTTGACCATTAATGGTGGTCAATTTGCAGAATACAACCCGGTCTATGAGCCATTACTAATGACTGCTAATAATATGTCTCCAGGTGGTTATCAAACCACTCCGATGAATCCTGCTAAGTTTCCCAGGTTGTATCATAATGGCGCTCTTTTGTTACCAGATGCGCGTGTGTTAAGCATTGGTGGTAATCCTAGCCGTGCCGCTAGACTAGAAAATGGCGCAGTGCGGGTTGATGTCCTACCAGACCCCAAAGAGTATTACAAAATCCCGACATTGAGAGATAAATCAGGGAATGTTCAAGTATTTTCTGTAGAAAAGTATTACCAAGATCCTCAACATTACTTTGCAGAAGGCGACCCATTACCCTTCGTCCCCGCTGAAATTTGGCAAGCAGAAATCTTTAGTCCACCTTATCTGTTCAAAGATGGCCCTCGTCCAGTAATCACAACAACTGAACCACTCACATTGACATACGATACATCCAGCACAATTACAGTCCAGGATGGTACTGCTGGCGGATCTGTGGTGCTAATCAAACTGGGTACGGTAACTCACGCTTTTGATTATGGTCAACGGCTGGCAAATTTGGAAATCACACAAGACCTCTCAAATACTAACTCTGCGCTCAGCTTTAAAGCACCGAAAAACGCCAACCTTTACCCACCTGGGTATTACATGCTGTTTTATGTCAATAACGCTGGCTTTCCTTCCAAGGCCAAAATAGTCAATCTCAAAGCGTGAGCGATCGCATCTTATCTCTACTGTTGCTGTTATGGAATACGGCAACAGTACTATCCAACCCTCAAAAAAGAAGCTCAATATCATGGCACTCACAGAAGAAGAATTGCAAGAAATCCCAGCAGAAGGAATTGACCCGACAAATCCTGGTAAATATGCGACTTTGCTGAGCGATTTACAAGGTAATATCCTTAAAGGTCATGGACGAGACTATGCTGTGCATCTATTTGTGCAATTTAAACCTGATCAAACAAATGCACTCAAGCAATGGATTAAAAATTTTGCTCCTCAGGTGACATCTGCGCAAAAGCAGTCAAACGAAGCTCAAATTTACAGAACCAACAAACTCAAAGGCATTACTACAGAAAGCGATCCATTTATCAATTTCTTGTTAACGTGTAAAGGTTATGAAGCTTTAGGATTTGCACCATATCAAATCCCTGGCAATGAACCTTTTCGCTTTGGCATGAAAAATAATAGTATCAAAAATCTGTTACGTGATCCTGCCGTTGAAGATTGGGAGCCAGGTTTTCAGCAAGAAATTCATGCCTTATTAATAATAGCTAATGATAATTTGGTGGAATTACTACAAACAGCTAACCAAATTACGCAAGAACTTTATTTATTCGCGCAAGTTGTTCATCGAGAAGATGGTTTTGTCCTCAGAAATGAAACTCAAGAACCTATTGAACACTTTGGCTTTGCTGATGGGGTTAGCCAACCATTATTTTTGAAGCAAGATGTGAGAAAAGCCGACCTGCGTGATAGCTTTGCAAATTGGGATCCACGAGCGCCTTTAAGTCTCATTTTGGCTCAAGATCCCAACGGTAAATTAGAGGATAGCTACGGTAGTTATTTAGTTTATCGCAAACTCGAACAAGATGTTCCAGCCTTTTTGAGTGCTGAACAACTTTTGGCAGAAAAGCTAAATATAGATAGGGAATTAGCTGGTGCTTTGATTATGGGTCGTTTTCGGGATGGTACACCAGTTACACTCTCGGATATACCTGCAACAATCACTAATGACTTTAACTATAGCTCAGATGTGACGGCAACCAAATGTCCGTTCCACGCTCACATCCGTAAATCTAATCCTAGAGGAGATACAGGCCGTGTGGTATCTTCTGGTGTAACGGAAGAGCAGGCTCTAGAGACAGAAAAAAATCATCGAATTGCTCGGCGTGGCATCAATTTTGGAGCTTGTGACCACACTCAAGCCGAAAGCACAGGTTCGGGTTTGTTGTTCTCGTGTTTTCAAGCTGATATTACCAATCAGTTCAATTTTATCCAAGCTTCCTGGTCTAATATCAATAACTTTGTTCAGGTCAATGTCGGCCCTGATCCTGTTATTGGTCAAACTGTACCAGATGCAGAAAGAAAGCAAAAATGGCCGCTCAAATGGGGGGAATCAGAAACAACTGATCAATTTGACTTTCAACTTTGGGTACACATGAAAGGTGGCGAATACTTCTTTGCACCTAGCATTAGTTTTCTTAAGGAACTGACTCCAAATCAAGAGTAATACCATTTGGGATTTGGCATTGTGAAAGAGTTATTGATCAACACTTTTAACAGGCCAGATCCCGTAATTATGAGTTTAATTCCTGATTTTCACCTAGAGAAAATTTATGAATTGCCGCTACAGGTGGGCGATCGCTTCATAGTAATATCATGATTGGAATTATGATTTCACAATCGTTCCCGCTTCTAACTCTAAAGCTTTGATAAATGCAGTCGCATTTTCTTCGCCCCAACCTAGATTTACTGCTGCCTTGATTGTTTCTCGTACCATTGCCGCCGCAGGCATTGGTGAATTCAAATCTTGAGCTAATCGAGCAATCAAATTGACATCTTTAAGTAAGTGTTTTAACGCAAAGCTCGTTGTAAAGTCTCTATTGCTCAATGTTTTGCCTACACCATCAAAAAGAGGTGAGCGAAAATCTACCACATGCAGCACATCAAGCACATCTTTGGGATTAAGTCCGGCTTTAGTTGCTAAAACCATTGCTTCTCCTAAAGCTGCAATCTGCGTTGCAACTATCGAGTTGCCAATGAGTTTCATGGAAGCTCCTTTACCAGTATCACCCAAGTAATGTGCTGAGGCGCTGAATGTCTGCAAAAGAGGTTTGACTCGCTCAAATACCTCTTGTTTGCCACCAACAACAATCCATAATCCTCCAGATATCGCTTCATTTTTACTACCAAATACAGGAGCATCGAGAAATTCAACATTCTTTTTGGCATAAGCTGCGGCTTCTCGATGAGAGGTATCAGGATGAACCGTACTAGTATCGATCGCAATTTGTCCTGATTGTACGTTCGATAAAATGCCATCTTGCCCAAAGACAACATCTTCAATTGCCTGTTCATTTGACAAGCAATAAATAATCACATCAGCATTTTGAACAGCTTGTGCAGGTGTTTGTGCTTGTTTTGCACCTTGTTCAATCAAAGGCTTACAAGATTCAGGGCTGCGATTCCAAACCGTGACAGGATAACCTGCTTTCAGCAAGTTGGTTGCCATGCCACTACCCATGATCCCAAGTCCTAAATATGCAATACGTTCCATGATTTTTCCCGGATGATGTCTGATTTAAAAGAGTTTATAGTGATATTTTTGGCGCAATAAAAAGAAACTTTATGTCCGCTGATACCCTCTGTTTAGATTACTGAGCCTTTTAGTATAAATTCATCTTCCAATTGATAGACTCGCAGATAAACGTAGATAAATTTGTATCTCAGCAGACTCAAAAACACTATTTTTTATAAAATAAAAAACCACAGATGAAGACTGATAAATTTTTCATCTGTGGTCTAATTTATAGAAAACTTTTGCTTTATTTAATCGCTTGATATCGCCCTAAAGCAATTAATGGAAAATACTGCTGATACATGTGATATTTGAGATAAAAATGACAGGGGAAGCCAGTTCCAGTAAAGTCGGCTTCAAACCAAGTACCATCTGATTTTTGTGTTGATACTAGGTAATCAATACCGCGTTCAATTGCTTCCATCAAGAATGTGCCAGTTGCTTCACCTGCGGCTATTAGCCCAATTAAAGCCCAAGCAGTTTGAGATGCGGTGCTGCGTCCTTGACCTTTGAGACTAGGATCGTTGTAAGTGCGGCAAGTTTCGCCCCAACCACCATCAGAATTTTGACAGCCAACTAACCAAGCCGCGCCTCGTTCTATCTGCCGTTGATACTTTTGCGGGTTAATTAAAGCTAAAGCTGAGAGAACACCACTAGTTCCATAGATGTAATTTACGCCCCAACGACCAAACCAACAACCTTCCGGTTCTTGTTCTGCAAGGAGGTAGGTAAGGGCGCGTTCTAAGTTGCGAGAATCAATGGATAAGTTACAAGCACCCAGCATTTCTATAACTCTGGCGGTGACATCAGCCGTGTTGGGGTCAATCATAGCTTTTAAGTCACCGTAGGGTATAGCATTGAGCCATTCTTGATCATTATTTAAATCAAAAGCTGCCCAACCACCAGCTTGACATTGCATAGATGCAACCCAGTTTACAGCACGAGCGATCGCAGCTTGTTTTAATTTTTCATTAGGCAGTTTAGCAGCATCTAAAGCCATCACCACCACCGCCGTATCATCCACATCAGGATAAAAGCGATTGTCAAATTCAAACGCCCAAGCACCTGGCTTTCCTTGGTGATTTTTCACCACCCAATCACCATAATCGAGAATTTGCTTTTGTAGTAACCATTCTCCGGCTTTCACAATCGCCGGATGATCGGGTGCAACACCAGAATCTATCAAAGCCCGAATTACCCAAGCTGTATCCCAAACAGGTGAAACACAAGCCTGGACGCAATACTTATCTTCAGTTTCAATGGCAAAGTTATCAATTGCTTGGAAGCCCCGTTCCACAATTGGGTCGGCTTGGTTATAACCTAAACACCGCAAAGCCAGCATAGAATTGAGCATAGCAGGAATAATGCCGCCCCAGTCGCCGCTGACTTCTTGTCGTTCTAAAATCCATTTTTCGGCGGCTTTGATACCTTCTTCACGGAAGGGAACTAAATTTAGGCTTTCAGCTAATTTAAAACCTTGATCTAAAGTGAGGAATAAATCTGTCCAATCACCTTGGCGGGGTAATTCATACTGGACTTGATCAATACCTTCAGCGTATAACTCATCTAAATTAATTGCGGGGTTAACCTGAAAAACAGGTTTACCGTCACACACAATCAACAGCGGTACAGTACTAGAACGCGCCCAGCTAGACATTTCATAAATATTAACCGGGAATGCTGTTGGTAAAAGCATTATCCAAGGCGGGAGAGAAGGAATACCGCGCCAGTTGTAGCAACCAATCAAGGCTAAGTGTAATTTGGTAAAGATGCGAGTTTTGCTGATACCGCCTCGTTGCAGAATAAAGTCTCGCGCCCGAATCAAAGCTGGGTCGGTTGCTGGTACACCCAACAGCCTCAGCGCCATATATGCTTCTACGGAAGTGCTAAGTTCGCCGCCATCATCATAAAATAGTTCCCAACCGCCATGCTGCCGTTGCTGAGAACGCAAGTAGTTTTCTATTTTATGTAATGGCAATGACCGAGTTTTATCTGTTCCCCAAATTTTATGTAACAGAACCACCTCAGCCGTAATGGTGACGTTAGATTCTAACTCCGCCCACCAGTAACCTGCGGGATATTGCATCGAAAGCAGGTATTTTTGACTAGCTGCGATCGCATCTGCGAGTTGATTGACTTTTACCCTGTCTTGTGTTTGCATCAACTGAAGTATGAAATATCAAGTGTGAAGTCTGAAAGAAAGATACCACGGATAGTTTTTATGATCTGTGAAAGGTATAAAATACCAAGGTTTAATTCTTCATCCTCTCTTTAGTCATGGTGGCAATTGTACTAGGGTTGGTGGTCTTATCCTTATTAATTTGGTTAGGATTACTGAGTTTGCGGGGACAGTTTTGGCGAGTAGATCAGCAATTAGAAGTAACACATCCTCAGCAAGAATCTTTACCCAAGGTGTGTGCGGTGATTCCAGCGCGTAACGAAGCTGATGTTTTACCTATTAGTCTGCGATCGCTTTTACTACAAGATTATGATGATAATTTGACTATATTTTTAGTAGACGATCGCAGCACTGATGGTACAGCAGCCTGTGCTGAAGGAGTCGCCCACGCGGTAGACAAACCCCAGCAATTGCATGTTATCTCTGGTGACGTATTACCTTCTGGCTGGTCTGGTAAACTTTGGGCAGTACAGCAAGGTATCCAACAAGCAAAAGCATTTACACCGGACTATTTTTTACTTACCGATGCAGATATTGAACACGATGTCAATAATCTGCGGCGACTTGTTGCCAAAGCTGAACAAGAAAATTTAGATTTGGTTTCGGTAATGGTGCGGCTGCGATGTGAAACCTTTTGGGAAAAATTTTTAATTCCAGCTTTTGTCTTCTTCTTCCAAAAACTTTATCCTTTTCGCTGGGTGAATAATCCGAGAAATTCCACAGCGGCGGCGGCTGGTGGCTGCATCTTAATTCGCAGAACAGCTTTAGAAAAAATTGGTGGTATTGGAGTTATTCGCCAAGCCTTGATTGATGATTGCGCTTTAGCCAAAGCTGTAAAATCCAGCCAAGGACGCATTTGGTTAGGTTTGAGTAATTTAACACGCAGTTTGCGCCCTTACAATTCTTTAGAAACGATTTGGGAGATGGTAGCGCGAAGTGCCTATACTCAATTGAATTATTCACCTGTATTATTACTGGGAACGGTAGTAGCAATGACTTTGATTTACCTAATTCCACCTTTGGCTGTGCTGATTGGTGCAGTGTTGGGTAATTGGATAATTGCAAGTATAGGTTTAGCGACATGGTTGTTGATGACGTTAACTTACTTACACACTATCCGCTTTTATCAATGCTCACCTTGGCTTGCTTTTAGTTTACCTGCGATCGCCTTTCTCTACACTTTAATGACTATCGATTCTGCTATCCGCCATTGGCAAGGACGCGGCGGTGCATGGAAAGGACGAGTTTATCCTGGGTAACTTATCAGCAAGGATGCAGGGCTGCAAGGGTGCAAAGGAGAGAGTTTTGCTGTTTGTGTACAGATACATCGAATCTTTTTTACCCTACTGTAGCGTTTTAACGCTCCTGTCAAAGCAAAATGACTCGCAAAAGGATCAGCAGGAATCTTAGTTTCAATTGCTACATTAATTGCAGCAAATAACTTTACTGTTGCATGAATTTTATATTCAGCTTCTGGTAACTGCTCTTGCAACCGAGAAACACGCTCAAATAATTCTTGCGCGGATAGGTAGGTGTACAAAATCGCTCTTGCGGCAAAATCGCTGGATTCCTTTGACTACAAGCTTTTGCAGAAAAATAAAATTAAAATCAGCCGCGCACCTTATGTAGTCTATATGTCAGCTATTGTTAGTAAATCAATTGACATTTTATCATGTTACAATCAACCCATCCGCGAAATCGAACCTTGAAAACTAAATATAGATATATCTTTCGGCTCCCGCCATTGAAATTTCACTTAATCCCTATCAGGGATTGAAACACGCGATACCCCAACCACGTTACCACCCGCCGCCGCATTGAAATTTCACTTAATCCCTATCAGGGATTGAAACGAATACTCTGCACATCAATTTAATAGGCGATCGCCATTGAAATTTCACTTAATCCCTATCAGGGATTGAAACGTTACCAGCGTTACTACCACAGTTAGCGGCAAATTGAAATTTCACTTAATCCCTATCAGGGATTGAAACATATAAACCTCTTGGGTAGCCTCAGCCAGAATAGTATTGAAATTTCACTTAATCCCTATCAGGGATTGAAACAAGACGCAGTAATGACTCAAAATAGGGCTAGGGTTATTGAAATTTCACTTAATCCCTATCAGGGATTGAAACGTATGCCTTCTAAGTAGGGGAGAATGGCGTTTATATTGAAATTTCACTTAATCCCTATCAGGGATTGAAACCTATCAACTACATAACCTCTAGCAGTCCAGACATGGGATTGAAATTTCACTTAATCCCTATCAGGGATTGAAACATGTTCACGCTGGTACACCTCCTTTAGAAGATGTGTAAAATTGAAATTTCACTTAATCCCTATCAGGGATTGAAACTTAAGATAGCGTTGTGTTCATCTATTAAATTAGATAATTGAAATTTCACTTAATCCCTATCAGGGATTGAAACGTAACTGTATACCTGTATCCGACCCAAGATACCTTATTGAAATTTCACTTAATCCCTATCAGGGATTGAAACCCATAAATACACCGTGACAGCGCAATCCTGCGGTGAATTGAAATTTCACTTAATCCCTATCAGGGATTGAAACGATTTCTATATCTTCACAATCTAGTATTTACAATTCTATTGAAATTTCACTTAATCCCTATCAGGGATTGAAACGCATCAATCGCGGGTAATTGTCCAATATTGCCAGAACATTGAAATTTCACTTAATCCCTATCAGGGATTGAAACTTAAAGCGTTGATAACTCTCAAACATTCACTCTCTGAATTGAAATTTCACTTAATCCCTATCAGGGATTGAAACGTGCTGGATTGTATTGCAAAGATATTCCATCACATTGAAATTTCACTTAATCCCTATCAGGGATTGAAACTTTAATTCTGCGCGTACATTCTCAACTTCTGCCAAAGATTGAAATTTCACTTAATCCCTATCAGGGATTGAAACGATTAGTCGCCAACCGGGGAAACCAAATCTTTACTTTATTGAAATTTCACTTAATCCCTATCAGGGATTGAAACCTAGACTCTATCCGCTGCCAACAAGGCAAGCCTTGCATTGAAATTTCACTTAATCCCTATCAGGGATTGAAACGACAGCTGCACGAACTGACAGAGTAACTATTCGCTATTGAAATTTCACTTAATCCCTATCAGGGATTGAAACGAGCATTCCCCCAGTAACTGCTGTTCCGGTGCTGAAGAATTGAAATTTCACTTAATCCCTATCAGGGATTGAAACTGTCTCTTGGCGCTCAAGGTCGATCAGGGCTTGGTTATTGAAATTTCACTTAATCCCTATCAGGGATTGAAACAAACCGATCCGGTGAATCAGGATCGGCGTGGTCGATCGGTATTGAAATTTCACTTAATCCCTATCAGGGATTGAAACGTTTGTGACGACTACTACGACGAATTCCAAAACGATTGAAATTTCACTTAATCCCTATCAGGGATTGAAACAAAAATGGTATTGAATATAACATTGATAACAGAGGTGAATTGAAATTTCACTTAATCCCTATCAGGGATTGAAACTTCCCATCTATGGCGTTACAGATGTTTCCTTTAACATTGAAATTTCACTTAATCCCTATCAGGGATTGAAACAAGTCCTCATCAGCTACTTCAACGTAGTCTATCTCCATTGAAATTTCACTTAATCCCTATCAGGGATTGAAACCCAAGCGCAATTGTTTTAGTGCCAAATGGTACAAGATTGAAATTTCACTTAATCCCTATCAGGGATTGAAACGCATCATCATATTAATAATCACCTCCACGTAATTGAAATTTCACTTAATCCCTATCAGGGATTGAAACTAAAACCCTGTTAACTATCTGTTTATGTAATCCAATTGAAATTTCACTTAATCCCTATCAGGGATTGAAACAGCTTCCGCTAACGATGGCAGAGGAAAAGTAGAATTGAAATTTCACTTAATCCCTATCAGGGATTGAAACTAAAAGTATTAAAGATTGTTCCGATTTATCTGTAAAAATTGAAATTTCACTTAATCCCTATCAGGGATTGAAACATTAGAGTAGGGGAATTAACTGGAACAAAACCCATCCATTGAAATTTCACTTAATCCCTATCAGGGATTGAAACGTTTGGGGAATCTGCCACCACTGTACAATCTTCGCATTGAAATTTCACTTAATCCCTATCAGGGATTGAAACGCCGTATGCTGGGTTTGACTTCGATCGGGGCTTGATTGAAATTTCACTTAATCCCTATCAGGGATTGAAACGCGATCGTTGAGGGTATGCCAGCGGAACAAGCCGCTGCGTAAGATTGAAATTTCGGCGTTGCATAATAGAGGGATGAATTGAGGTACTCTACTGTGAATTGTCCATACTGCGGCTCTACTGAGATTAGGAAAAATGGCTGGCGGCGAGGTAAACAGAATCACATCTGTACTACGTAGTGATCGCCAATTTATTGATGTCTATAGCCCACCAAAAGGATACTCAGATGAGAAAAAAATAGAATGCTTAAAAGCATACGTTAATGGTGCAGGCTTTAGAGCAATTGAACGTCAAACAGGGGTTCATCACACGACGATAATTAACTGGGTAAAACAAATCGGCGGAAAGTTACCGGAGGCACCGCCAACAGATAAAATACCATCAGTTGGGGAATTAGATGAACTGGAAACTTTTGTGCGGTCAAAAAAAACAAAATTTGGATATGGACGGCGTTAGACCACTTTAATAGGGGAATTTTGGCTTGGGTTGTAGGAGACCATAGTGCAGAAACCTTTAAACCTTTATGGAATATTGTTAGCTTCTGGGGATGCTATTTTTACGTCACAGATGGATGGCCTGTTTACGCTAGTTTTATTAACCCAGGAGACCATATTATTAGCAAAACATATATGACGAGAATTGAAGGAGAAAATACACGTTTACGCCATTATCTGGCACGTCTACATCGCAAAACATTATGTTACTCCAAATCTGTAGATATATTTAAGCTATCAATGAAATTGTTACTACACTACTTAAAGTATAGAGAAATACCCGTATTTAGCTGATTCATCCCGTATTTATGCAACGCCGGTAAATTTGTGCAATCACAAATTCTATCCGCGTTTATCTGGGTTTAGCTACGATTAATTGCTCTACATTGCTCAGTTCATTTTGAGGACTTACGTAAGAAAACAGAAAATTAAGTTTTTATAGCAGGGTGTAGGTGTTAAAAACCCTTACACCCATCTCAACCGAGAATCTTTGTGCGTCCTGGGGGAGTTAAAAACTGTTGGTTAATGGACTAGAGTAAAGTTATTGTGGTATGGATAACTTCAAAGCACGTTCAGGCTGAAACTTGCAATATGAGGCTATGTCCTTCCTCTATACTGATATTCATCTGTTTTACTTGTGTGAGTTTGTACCCTAATCGCCCAAGTACAGCCACATCTAACCCTACATCCCTAACAATTACCCAAGTCAATTCCCAGCAGTCTAACAAGCAGACTGTTCTTAAACTTGGTAGTCAAGGGCTAGATGTGCAGAGATTACAATCTCAATTGAAAGATTTAGGGTTTTACAAAGGAGCGGTAGATGGAAAGTACGGCTCAAGTACACAAATTGCTGTATCTCAATTTCAAAAAAGCAAAAATTTAAAAAGAACAGATGGTGTTGCTGACCAGACAACTCAAGTGAGTTTACGAGCCGCTATTCTCGTGAAAAATCAGTTTCCGAGTTCTTCAATTGTGGCTTCACCTAGCTCAGATACTCAACCAGCTGCTCAAGCCAAGCCCAAGCAAAAAGATTTCATTTGGTGGTCATTATTAGGAGTGGGAATTTTTGGCAGTATTGGCGCAATTCTTTTTTTATTAAGATGGTTTCGTCAGGTCAAGCAAGCACAAAAGTCTCAAAATTCTCAGCTTCCTGCTTTGAATGCAGCCGATGAAGACTCAGTGAAACCACCGTTACCAGAATTGGATAGCACCTCAATTAGCCCAGAAACCTCTGCACCAGAAACCAGTATACAAACAACATCATCACTACCAACAACAGTTTTGCCACTGGAAAAAACTTCTCGCTTGGCTAAACTCAATATTGTTGATGAATTAATTAAAGATTTACACAGTACCGACCCGACAAAGCGGCGAAAGGCGATTTGGGATTTAGGACAGCAAGGTGATTCGCGGGCAATTCAACCTTTAGTAGACTTATTGATTGATGCAGATTCCCAACAACGCAGCTTAATTTTGGCAGCTTTGTCAGAAATCAGCATCCGCGCTCTTAAGCCAATTAACCGTGCTTTAGCTATCTCTTTGCAAGATGAAAGTCCACAAGTACGGCAAAATGCCATCCGTGACTTGACTCGTGTCTACGATATGATGGCACAGATGAGCCAAATGCTAGGCCACGCAGTCGAAGACCCAGATGCAGACGTGCAAGCAACTGCAAAGTATGCTCTCACTCAGATGAAGAGAATGCGTGGCTTACCAGTTCAACCGAATTTACCAGAAGATAATCACAAAGATTCAGGACAATCAGCCTTATAAATATTTCAACTGAATTTTGATATCTGTATTTGCACCTGCAACGAGAACAGCGGCCTCGTCAAATTTGGGTGGTCGGTCACGAATTTCTGGGTTTTGGGAAAATCCAAAGCCTTCGAGGGGAAAACCTAAGTCATTACGATTAACTATGAAGTCGTCATTTTCATCGTGCATTACAGCAACAGCATAGTTACCTGCTTTTAAGTTGGTAAAGGTAATTTTTACAGATTTGTCAGTGATTTTAGTACACTGTCTTTCTAATACACGATCGCGATCGCTAGGAAATCCTTGACTGCTGGCAAATATACTGGCACAGACTTGTCCAGTTGTGTTTTTTAAGCCATCAATTTCTACATTCAAGTTCCCATTAAAATTAGCCCTAGCAATCAATGGCGAGGCAAAATTTCCTAAAGCTGCAAGCAGAATCATGCTGACTTTCAATCTTTTGCTCATAAAATTTCTTTGAGGAAAACAAATATTACTAATACTCAGTTGCACTTTGATTTGTAGGTGCAGAGTTATACTGCCATGATTTGGTTAAAATTTGCAAGTATAGCAAAGTCCTGAGTATAAGCCCATTTGTAGTGTGTCTGGTCAAATACTTGTCATTAAAGCTGCAAGGGTGCAGGGGGAGCCAGCGAGATGGGCAGGTTTCCCGACTTGTAGCGACTGGCGTTGCAGAGAAGAGGGTTTTGGAGGTTCTGTACAGATGTAACGAATTATCACTGATCAGTTGGACATGATATCACTGCTATTCCATGCTTTAAACTTTATGCTCTTTCCGATATCTCTAAAAATATAGGACTCATATTTGATTAGTGAAAAAAATCAGTACACATCTAACTTTCCTGTTATCTGTTCGAGAGAGGCAACAGGGAAGAGGCAACGGGTAACAGTCAGATGTCATCAGGAGGAAAGCTTAACAGGCAACAGGTTGTTTCTTTCTATTCCCTGTTCCCTGTTCCCTATTCCCCATTCCCTGTTAAGAGTTCCCTACCTACACAAGGATTTTCAGTAATCAATTCGGATTCCTATAGAAAGTAGAAATTTTTATGGTAGTCTCACGGGTATTTGAATGATGAACTCAGTTCCTTTTCCCAGAGTAGACAGACATTTTAATTGTCCCCCATGCTTTTCCACAACAATTTGATAGCTGATAGATAGTCCTAATCCTGTACCTTTACCAACAGGTTTAGTAGTGAAAAAAGGGTCAAATAAGTGTTTTTGAATATCCTCTGGAATGCCTATACCATTATCAGCAATCCTAATATTGACTTGGGCATCATCAGTAAGTTCAGTCCGAATTTGAATTACTGGTTTAACTAATAATCCAGAGTTCTGAGGATGTAATTCTTGATTTTTGATAATTGATTCTTGTAACGCATCAATTGCATTTGCCAAAATATTCATAAAAACCTGATTTAGTAGCCCAGCGTAGCACTCTATTTCAGGAATATTGCCATACTCTTTAACAATACTGATTCTTTTCCCATTGATTTCTTCTTGGAGGCGACTGCGTAAAATTAGCAGAGTACTATCAATACCTTCATGAATATCAACTATTTTTTTCTCAGCTTCATCAAGACGAGAAAAGTTTCGCAAAGATTGAACAATTTGCTGAATGCGATCGCAACCTAGTTTCATTGATGCCAATAAATTTGGAAAATCTGCGGTGATATAATCTAAATCAATTTCCGAAATTTTATTTTTAATCTTTTTAGCTGGCTCTGGATACTTTTGTTGATATAGACTAATCAAGTCAAGTAAGTTATCCGTGTAATCAATAGCGTGGACAAGATTACCTGCAATAAAATTCACAGGATTATTAATTTCATGGGCAATACCAGCAACTAATTGTCCTAAAGCTGCCATTTTTTCATTTTGTAATAAGCGGGTATAATTATTTTGCAAATCTTGAAAACCAGCTTTGGCAATTTGTGATTGTTCTTCAACAAGTTGAAGATGAGTTAAGGTTAAAGCATAAATTTGGGAGTAAGCTAAAAGTAATTGATGAAAATCAACTAGCCCATACTTTCCTGATGGATTTGCAACTAGAATTGGCTCATAAACTAAATGAAATGATCTTTGTAATGCTTTCTGAGTTGCTTCTACAACAGGTAATTCTCCAGAAAGTATGAATAAATCTGGTTGAAGAAAGTTATACAAGTTTTCAATTGGTCGCCGAGAAAATAACCCAAAACTATAAGGGCGACTCATGTGTTCAAAAAACTTTTGCCGCGAAATCATCCCTACAAAAGATTGTTTTTTAGTCAAAATAATTCCTGGCAGTAAAGGTTCTTTGCCAAAGAGAGTAATTAAATCACCACCTGGACAATCTAATTCAACCTGAACTTCCCACAAAGGTAATTCTTGCAAAGTTGACTCTAATCGCAGGTTAATCTCATTAGCATGTGTCATACCATGCATAGCAAGCATAATATCAATCCTTTGCCTTTTAGGTTATATTTCTGGTTTTCGCCCTGAACAATAGTTACAAAGTAAAGTATGAAAAAGCAGTATTGTCATTTTTAGTTTTCCCAAAGTTAAATCACAAATCTTGACTTTGGGCAAAGTTTTGCATAAGAATTCAGAAGTCAGAATTCAGGAATCAGAACAAGAAAAAGAGGATTTAAAACCGCTTATTCATGTACCACTCATACAGAACTCAGTACGAATTCTGTATGAGTGGTACAAGTATTCTATTTTGATAAATTTCGCCTGATGTGGTGATGAGATCGCTTTGTAATATAACAAGAATCGGCATCTAGCATCTATCTCATGTTGCACAATCACCAACAGCTACTTCTTTCTTCGGCAAGATAGCAAAATTTTTCCGCTTGATCAAAATAGGTAGGCATAATCTCTGCAAGAAGGAAATTCTTATGAAGAATATAGCATCTGTTGCTGTAGCAGTGCTTTTGAGTACTGCTATTGGTGGAGTCTTCTTTTCTGATTCTCAAGCAGCCAATCAACCAGACATTTTAATTGCACAGCAAGGGCGGCCGTCTCCTAGACCAACAACACCTCCACCTAGACCTCCTCGTACACCTCGATGATAATTTGGATTGAATAAATATAACGTTTAACAGAGTCAAGAATTATGATTGACTCTGTTTCTTTCATGAGTGTACATCCCATAGACTAAAGGAAGTATAGTTTAGGACAATGTTAATTGCTCAAAGCTTTGAGGTGATTGGGTTTATACTCAGCACTTTCAACTCAGCACTCAGCACTTTGCTATAGTTGGAGTTCTGCTAATTCTGAAATACTGACTCCGGAATAAGTTATTGATGAAATCGACAATTTTACCCACACCGTTAAAACCTGGAGATTTGTTGCGCGTTATCGCCCCTAGTGGTGCTTTGCGAGAATTTGATGCTTTTGAGCGGAGTATAGAAATTTGGCGATCGCGCGGTTATCGTGTGGAAATTAGTCCGAATATTGACCAAAGTTGGGGATATTTGGCAAACAAAGATGAAATTCGTCGTCATCAGTTAGCCGCAGCTTGGCAAGACCCCAATTGCCAAGGTATTCTCTGCGCTAGAGGTGGTTTTGGCAGCACTCGCATTTTAGAAAGTTGGGATTGGCAAAGCAAATCCATCACTCCAAAGTGGCTGATTGGCTTTTCTGATATTACTGCTCTTTTGTGGAGCCTTTACAATGTGGGGATTTCTAGCGTTCACGCGCCTGTACTGACAACTTTTGCCAACGAGCCAGATTGGTCTAGAGAGCGGCTATTGAATTGGGTAGAAGGAAAAAGTATCGACACTCTCAAAGGTTGTGGCTGGGGTGGTGGTATTGCATCTGGAATTTTGCTTCCTGGTAATCTTACGGTAGCCACTCATCTTTTAGGCACACCACTGCAACCAAATTTTGCAGATGTGATTTTGGCTTTTGAAGACGTGACCGAAGCGCCATATCGTATTGACCGGATGCTAACACAATGGCGGTTAAGTGGTGTTTTATCAAAAGTGCGAGGAATTGCTTTGGGAGGCTTTACTCGTTGTGAACCTCCAGCCAACGTGCCTAGCTTTAGTGTCGAAGAAGTTTTACGCGATCGCTTGGGTGATTTAGGTATTCCCATTGTCTCTGATTTACCCTTTGGTCACGGCGAACAAAATGCTGCTTTACCAGTTGGTGTACAAGTAATTTTAGATGGCGAGCAGGGAACATTAGATGTAGCCATGTAATAAAACAGAGGCTAAAGACTAGAAACTAAGGACTAGTATTTTTACTCAGCACTCAGCACTCAGTACTTTCTTATACTTTCAACTTCAATTGCAACTCATCTTTAATGCGGTTGAGAATAGAAGCTTCATCGAGGTTAGCCAAAATCTTAGTGATGACTGCTTTTGGCCCCTCTGGCCCCCACGTTGCACCATTGGCTAAATAAGCTTTCGTGACTTGGCCAATGCCGTATGAAGATACACCAGCTACACCTGCTTGGGTTAATGCGACTGTAACGTAAGGCCCAAGGGTAGCGCCTGCTGTAGCGGGTGCAGAGATACCTAGTAAAGTTTTTAAACCACTTAAACCTAAGTTTGCTAGTAATTCGCTAACACCAATACCGCCCATACTTAAAGCTATTCTTTGCAGTAATTTTACAGCACCAGCTTCGGTCATAGGTATGGCGTAGAGTTTGGATAAACCTAAAATCAAAGCAATATCAATGACGATGCTACTCAGTATATCTACTACTGTAACTGGATTGAGTGCGATCGCCAGTGCTTTGGTCATAACAGCTTTCCAAATCAACTGATTGGCGTTCTGTTCTCGAATACTGAGTTTACGTTGTACCAGTTGCTCATTTACAGTGTCAGCATACAGCATCGAGTTCAGCGCTACTAATGCTTTACCTTCACGCTGCAAAATTTCTAATATTTTCAGCTTCAGTTCTTCTACTTGGGCATTTCCTGTACGCAACTGCAAACCCCTACTACCATCAGGGCGAATTACCGCTGTCTTGACTAAAGGCGAAGCGGCTGACATAACAATTTCTAAAGGTGTAAGTAATTCCTTGACCCTTTCATCTCGAATTTTTTCATAAATTGCCATGCGATCGGCTTCGGGATATTGGTCTACTTTGTTAAACACCAAAATTATCGGTTTCCCCGCCTCACGTAACTGAGAAAGGGCTTGGTGTTCTATCTTGGTCATGTCTCCTGAAATCACAAACAAAATCAAATCTGCTTGTTTGGCGATTTGTTCCGCCAAAGCTGCACGAGTATCACCATCAATTTCGTCTAACCCAGGAGTATCAATTAGTTCTACCTGCGATTGACCAACACTTGGTAAAGTGACTCGCAAAGCCCGTTCATTTGTCCCAATCAGTTCTTCGTGAATACTCCAATTAACTCTTTGTGCTGCACGAGTGACACCATGTAAGGGGCCTGTTTCAAATACTGGTTGTCCCACCAAAGCATTCAGTAGAGATGATTTACCCCGACCTACCATGCCAAAAGCAGCAATCTGCACTACCATGCGATCTAATTTTGCCAGCATGGTTTCTAAATCAGCCAGTTCTGTTTCTAATCCTGCTTTTTCTCGTGTCGTGAGGTCAAGATTAGCTACCAAGTTTCGCAGGGCTGTTTGTGCTTGTTTATAATTCAGTTCCGCTTGAATGTCTTCAAAGCTAAAAATGGCACTATCGAGTTCTTCCTCCCAGTTAGGCGAGTCATTTTGATGCGGTTCTGGCAATTTGGACGGCATGTTAATTGGAGATTTTTGCTTTACCTCATTTTTAATCCTAGTTATTTTTTACCGGATATGAGGGGAAATTGTCTTCATCGCCCAGAGTCTCAAGAAGAGGAAAATACCGCAGCTGAAGATGAGATGCGATCGCCCTCAGTCTAAATTGGTATAATTACTGCTTTAATTTGAATTATTAGACACTTTATTTACATATCTAAATTGACAATTTTTTAAGTTTATATAGAAATTGCGTTCATAATTTAATCATTACAACATTAAGTAAATTTTTGCATTATTTTTAAATTCTAAAGTAAAAAATATTACATTTATTTTTGAAGTTTAGTATAAGTCTCTAGAAAAAACTAGCGGCATAAATAAAAATAAGAATCACTTTCAATGGCACTTTAAGCTCTTGATGGGCTTGGAGTGTCATAAAAAGTAGTAGAGTGAAAAATGCATCTATTAGCGTTAGGAATTTAACTACATCACCTGTGCGGAAAATCGTTATTGCCGGTAACTGGAAAATGTTCAAAACCCAGGCAGAGACTCAAGATTTCTTGCGAGGGTTTCTGCCTCATCTAGATGAAACGCCCCAAGAGCGAGAAGTATTATTGTGTCCGCCTTTCACAGATTTAAGCATTTTGTCTAAAAGTTTGCACGGCAGCCGTGTACAACTTGGAGCGCAAAATGTTCATTGGGAAGAGTCTGGAGCTTACACTGGTGAAATTGCCGCTCCCATGCTTACAGAAATTGGTGTTCGTTATGTGATTATTGGTCATAGCGAACGACGGCAATATTTTGGAGAAACAGACGAGACAGTTAATCTACGTCTGAAAGCTGCTCAAAAACACGGTCTAACCCCAGTTTTATGTGTAGGGGAAACTAAACAACAACGAGATGCAGGACAAACTGAATCACTAATTACTACTCAGCTAGAAAAAGACCTAGTAAATGTAGATCAAGATAATTTAGTGATTGCTTATGAACCAATTTGGGCAATTGGTACTGGTGACACTTGTGAAGCAACCGAAGCCAACAGAGTTATTGGCTTAATTCGCAGTCAGTTGAAAAACCCCAATGTTTCGATTCAATATGGCGGCTCAGTCAAGCCAAATAATATTGATGAGATCATGGCTCAACCAGAAATTGACGGCGTGCTTGTGGGAGGAGCTAGTCTGGAACCTGAAAGTTTTGCCCGGATTGTAAACTATCAATAGTCTCATGTGCAACGCCTTTTCCCTGGCTTTGCCAGGGAATGGGAATACCAATTTTGAATTTTAGATTTTGGATTTTTGATTAGACCAACAGTTAACAGTCAACAGAATATTTAATGCAGCACATCTGAGACAAAGGGTTGTATGTCCGGTCATTTAATAATTCGAGGGCGTTGTTTCGACTGGGGACAACGTACTTATTTAATGGGTGTGCTGAATATGACACCTGATAGCTTTAGTGATGGTGGGGATTTTAATAGTACATCTGCGGCGTTAGCTCAAGCCCAAGCAATGGTAGCTGCTGGTGCTGACATAATTGATGTGGGTGGACAATCAACTCGGCCGGGTGCAGAGCAAATTACTCTGGCAGAAGAATTAGAGCGAGTCATCCCCATAGTGCAGGCAATACGCGCTGAAATTCCAGTATCAATTTCTGTAGATACAACTAGGGCTGCTGTAGCAAAAGCTGCAATAGAAGCTGGAGCAGATATTGTTAATGATATTTCTGGCGGGACATTTGATTCAGAAATGTTGCCAACAGTTGCTAGTCTAGGCGTGCCGATAGTGTTGATGCATATTCGGGGAACACCACAGACGATGCAAAAAATGACACAGTATGAGGATTTACTGAGGGAAATAGCAAGTTTCTTGGCAAAACAAATTGCAGCAGCAACCAAAGCAGGTATTGACCAGGAAAAAATCATTATTGATCCTGGGATTGGCTTTGCTAAGAACTATGAGCAAAACTTAGAGATTTTACGTAACTTGCGATCGCTCACATCACTAAACTGCCCTATCTTAGTAGGCGTATCTCGGAAAAGTTTTATTGGTCGCATTCTCAATCAACCAAATCCCAAAGCACGCGTCTGGGGAACAGCAGCGGCTTGTTGTGCTGCTATTGCCAATGGTGCTGATATCCTACGAATTCACGATGTCAAAGAAATGCGTGAAGTCTCTTTAGTTGCTGATGCGTTATTCCGATAAGTAACAGGGATTAGGGGCTAGAGGCTGGTACAAAAAGACTGAAGTATGTAGACGCGTAGCGGCTTGCCGCAGGCTAGTATGAAATGAAGAAACCCATAGAATCAGCTTGAGAGCGATTTATAATGGGTGCTTTATTTCTGCCATACTGTACTAGTAATTTTTACTCAGCATTTTTTTACGCTAGGTAAACACTTTGACTATTGACCATTACCTTCAGTGCTAACTGTGTCCCCCAGCATTTGATCTATTGCTCCTTCAGATACACTGGGGTTGAGAAATACTATTTTGGCATTAGTACTAGCACCAAGTTTTTGACTAGCTTCTAATTGTTCTTGAGCCACAAGATACCTGAGAATTTCTTTTGTCTCTGGTCTAGCAGTTACAGCTTCAGAAAGGATGCGTATTGATTCTTTTGTTGCTTCGGCGCGTTTAATTGCAGCTTGTCTATCGCCTTCTGCTTCTAAAATAGCTGCTTGTTTTTTAATTTCCGCTGCTTGTTGTTCTGCCATTGATTTCTGGACACTTTCTGGGGGTGTAATACTTTGAATATCTACACGGATAATCTTCACTCCCCACTTTTTACTTGTCTCATTCACAATCTGTAAAAGCGATTGGTTCATTTGATTTCTGGCAGATGTGGTTTCTGCTAGTGTTCTATCGGCAATGTGGGTACGGAGTTCGACTGTTACTAAGTTGGACAGTGCTATTTGCACATCTTCAACTTTATAAAAGCTGTCTTCCATGCTGGTAATTTGCCAAGTGACAACACCATCAACTTCTAAATAGACGTTATCTTTAGTAATGACTTTCTGAGGCTTAATATCTAAAATCTGCTCTCTTGTGGTGTCTTCCATAACAATCTGATCCACAAAAGGCACAATAAAGTTTAAACCTGGTCTCAGTGTGCGGTGTCTTTGTCCCAAGCGTTCGACTAAGGCTTCATTACCTTCATTGATAATTTTGGCAGATCCGAATGCATAGCCTACAAGCGCTAAGACTATAGCAATAATTGGCTCCATAGATGCTCCTATTTAGCAATTGGGAGAATTAACTGTTAAGGATATGGTATTTGTCCTATCTTTTAGTCTAATCTCTGGAGTTTGTGCTTTTATATGCACTTACTCACAGTACAGCATCTGTATATTTGCTATGTTTTAAGCAGATAGGACAGATTGGCAGAATGCGATCGTTATTAAAGCACCTTGATAACACACTGGCAAGAAATTTACTTACTTCACTGCCAAATCGAGCCAAGGTTTGATGTTTGTTGGTAACTCGGCATTCAGGCGTAGGGGTAGTTCAGGTGTAGATAGAGACTGAGCATAAGCCGCTGTTAAAAATGGTTGATAAGTCTTAGCTTCGGGTGTGAGTTGCTTAACAAAAGCCAGACTGACACCACGAATTAGCTGACGCAAGGGTTGAGTTTCCTCACCACGCTTTTCTTGAATAATTCTGGCAGCTTCGCCAGCTGGATATGTCGGGTCAATAATACTCAAATGAGTTGCACCAATGGCAGTTAACAGATACTTATTACCTCGCAACTGGGTAAAAGGTCTGATTTGGTGAGTTAAGGATGGGGTTAAAGCATCTTCAGTTGCAGTCAAAATTAACACAGGCTTGTTAATGCGTGAGAGTCCCTGTTTACCAAAGAGTTTACCTGTAACAGGGTTGAGCGCGATCGCACTTTTAACTCGTTCATCCCGCAACTGAATTTTTTTCTCTTTTAAAGATGCGGCGGCGCATTGCAACCAATCACCAAGGGGTTCAACAACACTCAAAGAAGTTTTGCAAAATTGTCGCACTTCCTCTAAGTTAATTTCTCCACCCACTAAAGCTAAAGCGGTATAGCCTCCTAAAGAATGACCAATCACAGTGACTTTCTCAGTGTTGAGTTTTCTTTGCAGTTGTCCTGGTTGAGTGTTGAGAATAGCCAGTTCGTTGAGTAAAAAGCTCACATCCTTGGGTCGCTCCAGAAATTCTGTAGCTGGTAATAATTTTGCTAAATCCCCTTGATTGGAAGCGTTATTAATTGCCACAGCATTACTACCAGGATGTTCAAGGGATGCAACGGTAATACCGTGAGAAGCTAAATGACGCGCTAAATAGCTGGCAAATTGACGATTGGCTCCAAAGCCGTGAGAAATCAATACCAGTGGTGCTGTTGTGTCTGTTTTTTGGCTCCAGTAAATATCTACCGGAATGCTGCGTTGACGTTGTTTGTCTTGTAAAGTGAGTGTTTGCTGTTGTACTGCTGCTTGCCCGGTGGCGGCAGGATCGAAACTAGGCTTAAAGGGTGTATTGGTTTTAACTGTTAAATCTCGTGCTAATAAACCTCCCAGGGCTTGGCTTTGTAAGTTGCTGGGGTTAAATTCAGTCGCAATTTGCAGTAATTGAGTTGCGTCTAGATTAATATTCTCGGTTGGGTAAGCTTTCAGGAAACTAACGACGCTCAAACCGTTGACTTGACGCAGACCAATGCTAATAGCTGCTTGTAAAGTTTCTGTTGTACTACCTGGAATTGCCGTTTCTAATGATGTCAGAATTTGTTTACCTTGTGGTAATAAAACTAATTCATCGACGAATTTATCGGCAAATTTCGGATCTACTTGCACTCGTCGATTAAGCAATTCTCGTAATTCTGGAGTTAGGAAAGATTCGTAAGCTTGAAGAGTTTTGGATAGTGTTCCAGTTTTAGCAAATTTTTCGATATCCGCGATCGCCACCGATTGCTGAAACGGGCCGAAACGAATAATTACTGTTTCTGCGGCTATAGTAGCGGGTATTGCCCAACCCCAACCCAAAACAAAACTTAGACTAAACAAAAATCCTTGCAAGCGTTCTCGCCTGCAAGGATTTTTGCTGAGTTGACACTGCAAAGAAGCTGCCATTTTCTTTGAACCAAAAGATTACCAGCTATGGGGACGAATAAATATTGATTATTGTCCCCAATTTTTAGCTGTATCCTATACTAAAATCCAGTGAATAGTCTGATGACATTCAAAATAACCCCAAAAGGCCCTGAGATCGCACCTAAAGTGTCAGTACCTTTAGTGAGACCATTGCGGCTCACTACTATCACATCGTTATTGCGCAGGATGGGATTAGTATCTTCGTTAATTCCATCAGCAAAATTTACTTTGACAACGCGTTTGGTAACAGAACCATCAGGGTTAAGGCGAATCAAATCGACAGCGCCTCTGCTGGCTCTAGTATCGTTAAATCCACCAGCAGCTAGTAGAGCTTGGTTTAAAGAACTATTCGGTCTAAGTTCTGTAGCTCCTGGTCTTTTAACTTCACCTACAACACCGACTTGAATCACGTTCGGAGATAAAGTTGTAGCCGCTAGTTGTGTAGCTTCTGCTGCTGTCAGTTCTGTGGCAGTGGGAATTACAATCGTGTCTCCGTCCTGCACAATGATATCTTGATTGACATCACCACTCTGAAGTAACTGCCAGAGATTAACATCGATAGTTTGTTCACCACCAGTTCTAGTAGGACGACGGAGTTTGAGACTGCGAATGTCAGCTTGTCCTGTGATTCCACCCGCTAATTGAATTGCTCTTGTGACTGTAGGTAAACCACCACCAGCTGCGGTTCCTTCTCCACCACCACCTGCTGTCACAACATACGAACCAGGACGGTTAACTTCCCCGATAATCGCTACAGTGCGGGGTGAGGTAGGATTAGCGGCAAAGTTAGCTGCTGCTAAATTACGTGCTTCAGTTTTGTCGAAGTTAGTTGCAGTAGGTACAAAGATGGTGTCGCCATCTCGTAATGTGATATCCTGCCCAATTTGACCTGTTTGCACAGCATCTTTCAAGTTGAGGGTAACACGTTGTTCGCCACTGCGTCCGACTTTGCGCCGTACTTCTACTTGGGTGACATCAGCTGCTAAGGTAACACCCTGAGCTGTAGTTAACGCTGCTAATACAGTTGGGTATTGTACACCGGGATTATCTCCTGCTCCACCACTTAAGCTAAGAGTATAAGCACCAGGCCGTGTCACTTCTCCAGCAACAAAGATATTAATGGGGCGAGGTGACAACAGGTTGACAGAAATTAAAGGCCGTTTTAAATAACGGGAGTATCTTCTAGCAATTTCATCAGATGCTTGTTCAGTTGTTAACCCAAGAACTGGAACACTACCAATTAGAGGTAAAGTGATTGCTCCACCGGGAGGAACTTGATATTCTCCTGTGTATTCGGGCACTTCAAATACGTTAACCCGGATGCGATCGCCTCCACCCAAGGTGTAATTGGTATCTAGTTGTTGCGCTGTCGGTGATACCTGCTGGGGCGGTAGTGTGAATTGGTTTCTATTTGGCGGTATTGTTTGTGATGGTGGTATTACTGGTTTTGATGTTGGTAATACTGGTTGTCCCTGAGCTAGGCCGACCGGCGACACAGCGAAATTGATAGCTGTACAAAAAGCCGCACCCATTACTGGCTGGGTGAGGAATTTCCATAAACCTGTGTTAAACATATTTACCTTAGACTCTGAGACTACGATCGGCAAAGTACTGTCTAAACATTTTAATCTTGACTATACTTAAGTATTCTCGTTTCCCGACAATCTTATTTTCCTAGAAGGATACTCTTTTCCGGAAGCATAATTATTTATGGGATTTGAATTTTTAGTAAAGTTAGTTTAAAGATCTACTTACTGATACACAAATTAAGCATTTATTAATATCGGTATTTTTTGCCACAAATACCATCTTTTTGTAAATTTATTCTGGTTGTAAAAAATACAATGTGCCAACAATTACTTTTGTTACTAGCATATATTCTATATCAATCACAATATCAACTTGTACCTTTTTTATAGCAGTTATGGCAGGGGACAGGGAACAGGTAACAGCTTTGAAAGCCGCCTAGTGTCAATGTTTGAGCATTAGTCCTTGTCCTAATCTATGCTTCGACTGCTATATAAATCATGTGTGTATATAAGATCCCCAACTTATCAAAGAAGTTAGGGATCTGAAGCATACAATTTAAAAATTTCTTATGTAATATCAAAATTTAATGCACAGATGTATTTTGTTGTTGAATTTTTTGAATAAAAAAGTCTTCCAGGGAATGACGTGATAAATCTAGAGAAATTATATGCCCATCCATTAAGCGAAGACTATCAAGAAAATCATAGTAATCATCTTGTAAAGTGCCTTTCCAAGAACCATCATGACTAAATACAAGGTCAGGCATCCATTTGTGCAGAATTTCTCTATCACCACCTTTACCTTTGATGTGGTAGGCGTTAGTAACATCTAATAATTCATTGAGAGAACCAACACAAATTAATTCACCTTTAGAGAGGATAGCAATGCGATCGCAAATTTGCTCAACTTCACTCAGAATATGACTGTTGAAAAAAATTGTCTTCCCGGCGGCTTTTAACCCTAAAACAATTTCGCGCATTTGGTAGCGTCCCAGAGGGTCAAGACCAGACATCGGTTCATCAAGAAATATGATTTCTGGATCGTTAATTAACGCCTGCGCCATACCAACACGTTGTAACATCCCCTTCGAGTAACGGCGCATTTGTTTTTTGCGTGCATCAGCCAAAGGTAAACCAACTAATTCTAAAAGTTGGGGAATGCGATCGCGCTGTATTCTCTGAGGGATTTGGAAAATTCCCGCAGCCAACTCTAAAAATTCCCACCCAGTCAAATAATCATATAAATAGGGATTTTCTGGCAGATAGCCGATGTTTTGTTTGACTAAGCGATCGCCTAACGGTTTACCTAATAATATTCCTCGTCCCGCAGTCGGGCGAATAATTCCCAGCAACAGTTTTAATAAAGTTGTTTTACCAGCACCATTCGGCCCCAACAACCCAAAAGTTTCCCCCTGATAAACCGTCAAAGAACAGCTTTTGAGAGACACGACTTTTTGATTTAGCCAAAAGCCACTGCGGTAGACTTTTCGCAAATCAAAAGTTGAAACCACTGGCGGAACATCGGTAGGTTGCGGTTGAGATTCCGGGGTATCTACAACAGACTTCATATCGTTTTAATTACTACTGACCAAAGTTATAGCCAACCAGTGTAACCTACATCTAAAAAGTGCCAACTGATTAGTCAGTAGTGGCGTGAGGGTTGGGGAGGAGTCGTATCCATGTGTCGCATTCTTTTTTCAATTTAGTATGACTACCTGTTTTATGATCAAAAGCAATACAACCAGAATCAACAAACCTATGTGTATTAACTGTATCTGCTGACAATTCAGTCAACCCACACGGAACACACGAACACGGAGTACAAATGAACGCAAAATAACGGAGAGGGGGAGATTCGAACTCCCGGAACCTTTCGGTTCATCCGATTTCAAGTCGGACGCAATCGACCACTCTGCCACCTCTCCAGTAAAACTGTCGAGCAACTGCTTACCTTTACACTCTTTGGTGAGCAACAAAGCTGACAGATAATACTATATCTTACATCTAGGCAGGTTGCACTACTCAACGCGAATATCTATTACTCACTAGGTGAATGCTCATACAAAATTTGCTCTGATATTACCTGTAAATCTTTACCTACCCACACTAAAGCTGCTTGTGTGACGACATCCGCCTCTAAGTTAACAATAGAGAAATTACGCTGCTTGTGTCCTTCATTTTCTACAATCCTGGGGACACTGGCTGCATTTAAGTAAATTGTTCCTTCTGGACTTCTAAACACAGATTTGCGTAGTACTGTTTTGGTGTGCCGCAGAGTGTGGTGCATGTGTCCAAAGGTGACTAGGGGAATGGTTTTACCTGTAGTGAGAGCTTGAGAAATAGCTTCGGCAAAATCTGGATCGCCAAAGTCACCGCCTATGGGATGCCAATCTTTACCACAGGGGTCTTCTGGGCGATCGCCTAACCCACTCGGCCCGTTGTGACCGAGAAAAATAATTGCATTACCAGCAGCACTTTTGACCGCAGCCATAATTTTAGCTGCTGATTCTTCTGGAGTTGTAACACCGTAACGTTCTTTGCAGATATCTGCAAATCGCCATTCTGGGCCACCCCAAGTAAAAGGACGACCTCCAACTACTGTTAAATTCCATTCAGGAAAATCTAGCTTGCTGTAACCGACATGGGCAGCACCCAATAAATCAAGTTGTTCTTGCACCCAGTCTTCTTTAGAGCGATCATAGGGACATTTTTTTCGTCCCCATTCTGTAGCAGTGTACCAAGCATCGTGGTTGCCCATGACTGCTGCTTTGGGGATTTCGAGGGAAGCGATCGCTCTCACCACTTCCACTGATTCATTGCCAAAATCTCCCACAAATAGCACCAAATCCACACCCAAATGTTTGAGTGCAATGGCATCGTCCACTTCCCATAGGTCGTGAATATCTCCAACTACAGCAATTTTGAGAGTTTTTGATTGTTTTTTCTGACTGGTCATGCCGCTTTCCTTGCTGTCTATCTCCAGCATAGGAAACTCAGCCACATTTGAACACAATCTTCTCAAGAGTCTAGAAGAGAACACTACTACAAAGCGCGATCGCTCAACTATAACTTGATGTACGGGAATTGATTTTTCTTTGTTTAAGATATATAGGAATCAAATCGGATTCCTGAAAACATTTGTGTAGGAAGGGAACGGTGAACAGGTAAGAAGGAATCAAAGTGTACCTAGCTTCGCATAAATCAAATATAGGAATCCGATTTGATTACTGAAAATCCTTGTATAGGGAGGGAATAGGGAACGGGGAACAGGGAACGGATAAGAGGGAAGCTAGATTTTTAAGAAATAAATATTATTTAGACTGAGCATTAATTACTATTTTTTACTTAATTGAGAGTTTAATTTCATGTAATGACTTTATTAACTGAAGCCTATTTTTTTACTTTTCAACTAAGTCATTATTTGGTGACTTGAGTAGGATAACCGTACTGAAGTGGGGCGCAATCTCTACCTGATAAATATGTGTTTAGTTGGATACAATCATTGTGTGGCTTAAGTAATGCTGTTATTTAGAAAAGCTAAAAAAATTAATACAGCATTAATAGGAGAGCATAAATATGGGAAATCAATTTAAAACAGTTGCTTTGCTGGCTGCGCTTAGTGGATTATTAATTGCTATAAGTTACTGGGTAATTGGTGGCACTAGCGGCTTAATTATAGGTATTGGTTTAGCAGCAGTTACTAATCTATTTTCTTGGTATCAATCAGATAAGATTGCATTAGCAGTATATCGCGCCCAGCCAGTGAGTGCAGCAGAAGCACCAGGACTATATCGTATGGTGGAGAAATTAGCGGCACGCGCTAACATCCCTATGCCTGGAGTTTATATTGTTCCTAGCCAAACCGCTAACGCTTTTGCCACAGGACGCGATCCAGAACACGCTGCGGTTGCTGTGACCGAAGGGATCTTGAATATCCTGCCAGAAGATGAACTAGAAGGTGTAATTGCCCACGAACTGACTCATATCATTAATCGTGATACATTAACCCAAGCAGTAGCTGCAACGATCGCTGGTGCTATCTCTTTCCTGGCACAAATGGTAAGTTACGGTTTGTGGTTTAGCGGCGGTTCCCGCGATGATGATAGAGGCGGTAATCCGTTAGGAATATTGCTAACTGTATTGTTAGCACCACTAGCTGCAACAGTAATTCAACTAGGTATTTCTCGTACACGCGAATTCTCCGCCGATGCTGGTTCTGCGAGATTAACAGGTAATCCCCGTGCATTAGCCCGCGCCTTACAAAGATTAGAAGCAACAGCACGACAGTTACCTTTAGATGCTAATCCAGCTTTTGAACCGTTATTAATTATCAATCCTATCTCCGGAAAGTTTTTGGGTAACTTGTTTTCTAGTCACCCTGACACAGAATCACGAGTTGAACAATTGCTGAAATTAGAACAACAACTGTCAACAAAAGCGTATTAATTGTCCAAAGTCAAAAGTCCAGAGTCAATAGCAAGAAGGCTTAACTATTGTCTGCTAATTAAAGGAGTTTTGAATCATGACTACTGATAATTTTGAATCCATTGAATCTACTGTAGTTGTAGAAATCAGTTCTCAAACCAACGAAATGGTAGAGACTGAAATGGCTGGTGAGACTGATGAAGTGAAGAACGAAACCAAAGCTTTAATTGAAGCACTCAAAAGACGCGCCCAAGCTGAAGCAGAATCAGCCGGAACTCTCACCCGCGAAACTTATTTAAATGCTGTCCGCCAAGCACGCCAAGCCATTGAAGGCGAAAAACTAATTGAACGCGATCGCCTAGAAAATGCTTGGGCTGTGATCCAAGAAGAATCTGAGAAAAACTGGCACTTACTGTGGAAAGAATTTGCTGATTTTGGCGATCGCCTCCAAAGTGCAGCCAAAGCCGCCTGGGAAGCCTTTAACGCCCCTCGTCATCATTAATTCACAGGTTTATTGAATAAAACTCTTGTAGGGTAAGCATTTTGCTTGCCCATTTTTTTTAACCCAAACCCAAAAACTTAGAAATCAACGGCAAAAGTTTGCTACTTGCCTGCTGGCTTCTGCCGTCTGCTAAGATATTATGCCATCGGTTCTTCAATTAGATACGATTGATGCTAGATAATGGGAAAGCTTTGACTTTTATTGACCCATCTAGCCCAGAAGAACAGATTAACTACTATGCGAACTCACTATTGCGGCGAACTCCGAAAAGAAGATATTGGAGAAACTGTTACCTTGTACGGATGGGTAGACCGTCGCCGCGATCATGGGGGCGTGATATTTTTAGATTTACGCGATCGCTCTGGAACTGTCCAAATTGTCAGCGATCCGCAACGCACCCCCAACTCCTATGAGCAAGCCAATGCTTTGCGGAATGAATACGTCGTCGAAATCACCGGCAGAGTAACGCAACGTCCCGAAGAATCTCTCAATACTCGCATTCCCACAGGTGAAGTGGAAATTTACGCGGATAAAATTACATTGCTGAATGCAGTCCGTAAGCAGCTACCATTCCAAGTTTCTAGTGCTGACACCGAATCAGTGCGGGAAGACTTGAGATTAAAATACCGTTATTTAGATTTACGGCGCGATCGCATGGCGCAAAATATGCAACTGCGTCATCAAGTCGTCAAAGCCATGCGGCGCTATTTGGAAGACACAGAAAATTTTATCGAAATTGAAACACCAGTCTTAACTCGTTCCACTCCCGAAGGTGCGCGGGACTATGTTCTACCCAGTCGCGTCAACCCTGGCGAATGGTTTGCTTTACCGCAATCACCGCAACTATTTAAACAAATCTTGATGGTATCCGGGATGGACAGATACTATCAGATTGCTCGTTGCTTCCGGGATGAAGATTTACGCGCTGACAGACAACCAGAGTTCACCCAATTAGACATGGAAATGAGTTTCATGTCTCAAGAAGAAATTATTGAACTCAACGAAAAACTCGTTTGTCACATCTTCAAAACAGTTAAAGGAATTGAGTTACCTCGTCCTTTCCCCCGCTTAACTTATGCTGATGCAATGGCGCGTTACGGTAGCGATAAACCCGATACCCGCTATGATTTGGAATTAGTGGATGTTTCCGATGTTCTCAAAGACTCTGGTTTCAAAGTCTTTCGTGACGCGGTAGCCCACGGTGGTATCGTTAAAATCCTTCCCATTCCCAACGGTAACGAGCAAATTTCTAACGTCCGCATTAAACCAGGCGGCGACATCTTCAAAGAAGCCAGTGAAGCTGGCGCTAAAGGTTTAGCTTACATCCGCGTCAGAGAAGACGGCGAAATTGATACTATCGGTGCAATTAAAGACAACCTCACAGCCGAACAAAAAGCTGAAATTCTCCGCCGCACAGGTGCGAAAGCTGGACACTTGTTATTGTTTGGTGCTGGTGATGCTGGTACTGTAAATAAAACTTTAGACAGATTACGGCAATTCGTAGCTAAAGAATTTGGGTTAATCGATCCCGAAAAACTCAATTTGTTATGGATTGTTGACTTCCCAATGTTTGAGTGGAATGCTGACGAAAAGCGTCTGGAAGCATTACACCACCCATTTACCGCACCTCATCCCGATGACTTGCACGACTTAAAAACTGCCCGCGCCCAAGCTTATGACTTAGTATTTAACGGCTTTGAAGTTGGCGGTGGTAGTTTGCGGATTTATCAACGGGAAATTCAAGAACAGGTGTTTGAAACTATTGGCTTATCACCAGAAGAAGCCCAAAGTAAATTCGGTTTCCTCTTAGAAGCTTTTGAATACGGTACACCGCCGCATGGTGGTATCGCTTATGGTTTAGATCGTTTGGTGATGCTGCTGGCTGGGGAAGAATCTATCCGCGATGTCATCGCTTTTCCGAAGACACAACAAGCCCGTTGCTTGTTAACTGATGCGCCTTCTGGAGTAGATGCGAAGCAATTGAAAGAATTACACGTTGCTTCGACATACAAACCAAAGCCATAACAAAACTCAAGGGGATGAGTGATGCTGTCACAATAGAATCAAGCTCCTATCCCCTAACTTATTTATGAATGAGCCTATCACCTTGACAGAAGATTTGTTACCAGATGTTAGCCATTTGGTGACAGAAGATAATCAACCAGTGGATAATCTACCATCAGAAAAACAACAACGGTTATTAACAGAAACCCTTTACAGTTCTTGGAACGGTGCAAGTAATTCCCAAGGGTTTCTTGTGGCTGCAAATGTGGGCTTGTTTGCAAGTAGCAATCAACCAGCGATTGTACCTGATGTATTCTTGAGTTTAGATGTACAAGTAGCCGAAAACTGGTGGGAAAAAAGACATCGTTCTTATTTCTCTTGGGAATTTGGCAAACCACCAGAAGTAGTGATTGAAATTGTCTCGAATCGAGAAGGCAATGAAACAGGGCGTAAATTCTTAGAATATGCCCGAATGAGGATTTTATACTACATTATTTTCTACCCATCTCAGCAACTTGGTGGTGAAGTTCTCCAGATGTACCAATTGCAAGGACGGCACTAGGTACCTATGAGCGAAGAATGGTTGACCGAGGTTGAGCTAGGGTTATGTTTGTGGGAAGGTGTGTATGAAGGCAAACGAGATGTTTGGCTCAGGTGGTGTGACATTGAAGGTAATGTGATTCCTACTGGTGCAGAACGCGCCGAACAAGAACGACAAGCTAAAGAAACTGCCATACAACGTGCTGAACGCTTGGCAGAACAATTACGGGCTTTGGGTGTAGAACCGGAAGTGTGAAGTGTGAAATTTTACCTTTTTGACTATTGACTATTGACTCTTGACTATTCACAAATAGTCAACAAAAAACCCGCCGAAGCGGGGGTTTCCACACAACAAAACTATAAACAATCAACTCCTGTTTTAGCGGCTTTAGCCGATATATCTCATTTCTGCTTCTAGTTGATGAATCAATTTTTCATTGCCTTGCGCTCTAGCTACTTCTAAGCGATGTTCCAGGCTTTTTCTGAGGTTTTCTCTGTGTACTTCTTTGGCTTGTCTCATAGCTTGTAGTCTATTTTGGCTCATAGTGATTACCCTCTTTATGCTTTTTTATGTTTAGTATTCCTAACATAACATAAATTTTGTAGCTGTTGCTACAGAAAAATATGTCTTAGTATATGTAATGATATTCTGATCATGGTAGAGAGTCAAATAAATCAGCGATCGCTCCTAACTTTACTCAGCGATTTTGGCGATCGCGATGTTTATGTCGGGGTAATGAAGGGTATCATCGCCCAAATCAACCCAGAACTAAGGGTTATAGACTTAACACACCAAATTCCGCCACAAGATATTGCTGCTGCTAGATTTTGTTTACTAAATGCTTATTCCTACTTTCCAGATAAAACAGTGCATATAGCAGTAGTAGATCCGGGAGTGGGTAGTAAACGCCGAGCGATCGCAGTAGAATTTGCAAATGGGTTTTTAGTTGGCCCTGATAATGGCATATTCAGTGGAGTATTAAGTCAAACTCCCGCAGTCGCAGCCGTTGAACTAACAAACTCTAATTACTGGCGAACTCCCGAACCTAGTCGCACTTTTCACGGTAGAGATATTTTTGCACCTGTAGGCGCAAACCTTGCGAGTGGTGTTCCCTTGAAAGAACTAGGACAAGAAATAGATATAGCAACTTTGGTACAGCTAGATATAGGAAAATGTCAAAAAACTAGTCGTGGTTGCTTGGGTTGTATTCAATATATAGATCACTTTGGTAACTTAATCAGCAATATTCCTGGAAATTACGTGGAAGGTAAAACTTGGGGTGTGCAAATTGCTGGGTTGACAATACCAGGGTGTGAAACTTACAGTAATGGCGAAGTTGGCGAAGCTATAGCCTTAATTGGTAGTCATGGTTGGGTAGAAATTGCCATTAATGGAGGTAATGCACATTCACAGTTGCAGATACATTGGCAAAATACTTTAGAAGTGATTAATTATTAAACTAGAAATTGAGATTACTGCTCACTCATCACTATTGTTTTATGACTACACAAACTGTATCTCCATCACAAGTTTATCAAGGCCAGTTTGGAGAGTTTACCATTGATCAAAGCGATCGCACTGGGGTAATTATCTATCGCACTGCCTTAATGATAGCCGCACTCAGCTTTGCTATCGGTACTGCTTTGGTATTGTTCAACAATAACCCGACTACCATCCAAGCAATTACGCCTTTGTATACCTGCTTTAGTTTAGCTCTCGGTGTGAGTTTGCTGACTATCCACATATATATGGCTCCTCTACACCGAATTTTACAAGTTTTTTGGTTAATTGGGAGTATTTCCTCGTTTATCTTCGCCCATGTTGACAGCCAACCTTTTGCGGTTACTCTGTACACAAACCCGCTCACTATTTTAGGAGTAGGTTTTACTTTTGCAGCATTGACAGGCATTTATTTTAAAGAAGCATTTTGCTTTAATCGTTTAGAAACTAAAGTTTTAACTTTTACAGTTCCTTTGCTTTTATTAGGACATCTTGTTGGAGTTTTACCTATTCAGGTAGAACAAATTCTTTTAGGAGTTTGGGCAATTTTATTTTTAGTATTTGCTGTGCGGAAAACATTTCAAGTTATTCCCGCAGATATTGGAGATAAATCTGTATTTGCTTATTTAAAATCTCAACGCTTATCTAAGAATTAATGCCGAAAAAAAATCAGCACACTCATAAAATTCCACAAATCCGATTACTCAAACGCCAAGAAATATGGACACTAACGGCGCAGGGATGGGCTTTATGTTTGGCGGCTTCTGCTTCTGCCATGTTTTTTGTGATTTACAATTTGTACCCATTTCTCGCCGTAACTTCTCCACTCAAATCAGCAGATACATTAGTCATTGATGGCTGGATATCGGATTACGCCTTAGAGCAAGCAGCAGTAGAATTTAAAGCTGGTGCTTACCGCCAAATACTTACTATCGGCCCAGAAATAGACCAAGGATCTTATCTAGCTGAGTATCAAAATTTTGCCGAAATTGCTGCTAGTACATTATTTAAATTGGGTATACCTAAAGAAAAAGTAATTGTTGTTCCTACTCCTCTTGTAGCTAAGAATAGAACTAATGCTTCTGCTGTATCATTATTGCAGCATATATCAGATAAAAATTTACAGATAGAGTCAATGAATTTGTTTACAACTGATGCTCATGCTCGTAGAAGTTGGTTGATATTTAGAAATATATTTGCTCCCAAAATTCAAGTCGGCATTATTTCGGCTAAAACCAAAAACTATGATTCGCAAAAATGGTGGAATTCTAGTGAAGGAGTGCGGGTAGTCATTAGTGAAGCGATCGCCTACATTTATGCCAGATTGGTAAATTGGAAGTTATAGTCAATAGTCAAAAGTCGGTAGTTACAGACGTTTTACCTTACACCCTGCACCCCTACACCCTTAAACCCTCATAGAGTCTTTAATCTTACTGCCTCCTATTTTTGGTAAAAACTACTATAATTGAATCCACTGGATAAAACATTTGCAACCCTAAGCAACCTTTAACTGTGTTTACAACTGCATTTGCACGAACAGACAAAACCCAACCGGGTGAACTACCACAAGATTTATTTGCTGCTATTGAGCATCTTAAAAAAGAACTCAACGCGGTCATCTTAGCGCATTACTATCAAGAGCCAGACATTCAAGATATTGCAGACTTTATTGGTGATTCATTACAACTAGCGAAAGCCGCAGCACAGACAAACGCAGATGTAATAGTCTTTGCTGGTGTACACTTCATGGCAGAGACAGCCAAAATACTCAATCCTGATAAGTTAGTACTTTTACCTGATTTAGCTGCTGGTTGTTCTTTAGCAGATACCTGTCCACCACAGGAATTTGCCGCTTTTAAAGCAGCGCATCCCAATCATTTGGTGATTTCGTATATTAATTGCTCGGCTGAAATTAAGGCGATGAGCGATATTATTTGCACCAGTTCTAATGCTGTTAAAATTGTGCAGCAGATACCAAAAGACCAGCCAATTATTTTTGCGCCAGACCGGAATTTAGGGCGCTATGTAATGGAACAAACTGGTAGAGATTTGGTACTGTGGCAAGGTAGCTGCATTGTGCATGAAACCTTTTCCGAAAAGAAAATTGTTCAGTTAAAAATAGCACATCCTCAAGCAGAGGCGATCGCTCACCCAGAATGTGAAACTAGCGTTTTGCGCCACGCCAACTATATTGGCTCGACAGCAGCTTTACTTAAATATTGTCAAACCAGCCCAGCCAAAGAATTTATTGTGGCTACGGAACCAGGAATTATTCACCAAATGCAAAAATTTGCACCAGATAAACACTTTATTCCTGCGCCACCGACAAATAACTGTAATTGTAATGAGTGTCCTTTTATGCGGCTAAATACATTAGAAAAACTGTATTTGGCAATGAAAAACCGCGCTCCTGAAATTACAATGTCTGAGGAAATTAGACTGGCGGCGCTGCGTCCCATGCAACGAATGTTAGAAATGAGTAATTAGTTAGATGTAGTAGGGAACAGGGAACAGGGAACAGGCTTGAAAGCTGTTTCGTTTTTATGTTTGATGATTAATCCTTGTCCTAATCTATGCTTCAACTGCATAAATCTTGTAGAGACGTAGCATTGCTACGTCTCTACTTTGAAAGGAAATTAGTATTTGTTGTGTCAATCTACTACTTTTGTGGAAAGAAATGTTGTTTTAGGACATCTGCGCGTGAACAGTTCCAATAATCGATGTGAGAAATAATTAAGTTATCAGAGTTGAGACGTAATTCACTCCAGCCAGTAATAGAAATGCGAGGTTTCCAAGGTAAAGGGCTGTTCCAACTAAGTGTCCACTCTGTTTTGATGGTGTCCCCCAAACGTTGAATGTTGTGTAAATCCATCTTGGGATTTAAAAAGAAAGTTTTGATGAAATTAATCATCCATTGATAAAATTTGATACCATGAAATTTAAAAACCGCGTCTTGAAAATAAACATCTTCAGCGTAAATTGAATATGTTTGATTTTCCGGAAATCTTTGATAGTCATCTTTGAGAATTTCGATAATATCCATAAGTAAAAAAGAGATTAGGGGCTAGAGGCTAGGGACTAGAGAATTTTAGATTTTAGATTGAAAGATTGTCCTCATCTAAAATCCAAAATTTAAAATTCAAAATTGATTCACTCAGCACTCAGCACTTTGATTTCGCTATATTTCATTCCAGAGGCGTTCTAGTTGATATTGCCAAGTGGCTAATACTTGTTCTCTATCAGTAGCAGATTGGTTAATTTCACCCATCAAACCTTCTGCATAAAATCTTTCTAAATTTTGCATTGTGGCTTGCAGAGATTGTCCTTGTTGTTTCGCGGCTTTGATAATTTGTCGGAGGCGGTTTTCAATAAATCGATTGAAGACATCATTTAAACCAGATTTATGTAGTGATACAAGTCTTGCGATCGCATTTGCAAAATCTGCACTCACTAATGTACCACTGTTGTGGTGATACACTCCCCAAACTACGCCGTCATAAATCGCGTAACGGGTTTCCTGAGTTTCATCAAAGTTGGCTTCTAAAAATTGTGTTAAAAATGTTTCAGCTTCTTGTAGCGGCACAATTGGCAATAATATTCGCAGCCAAGTTTGGTCTTCTGACAGCAGCACTAACAGGCGAAAATCAGATGAGTCTACTTGCCAAGATCCAGGTGCGATCGCATTAACTTCTTGTGTACCAAATAATTCTGTTAGTGTTACCGCAATTTCTTCAGGTGTCATAGTTTAAATTTGAGCTTTACCATCTAGCGTAACGCTTTCAGGTCAGGACTTACGCACAAAGGTTGTCTGTCGAGAGTGGGTGCAAGGGTGTAGGGGTGTAAGGGTTTTGAACACCTACACCATGTCCGACAATATAAAAAAACCCATATTTACGACAGGCTTGTCCAATTTCAAATCCTACGTGGTTGCGATCGCCACATCCTGTAACTAACGTGCTGATATCTATAATCGGAATCTGCTGCTGTCCGTAATCTACAATTTGTGTGATGTCCATACTCGTAACATTTTAGGTAATATTAATCACATAAATTTTAAATATATTTGATTTCAATACTCTCAAATATCATAGTTTTTACTTGCTAGTACAAGTAATTTGCCTTTAGTTTTTATGTATAAATAAATTCCTTAATTTAAAAATTTTCAACTGGCTAAATTTGTTCAAAATTCTATCTGTTTAGCAGTTAATCTTTGCTAAATAAATTTATGGAAAACCTTAACCTAAATTTGTACTAATTTTAACTCATCCTTTGCTCATTCTGTCTGTCTTAGTAAGAAGATTATGGGGTAACAATGATAAAATACACTAAATATATCGATAATTAGCTGTATTTGTCATATTTATTTCAGACAGAAGTTAAATGGAGTCGCTCATGGCGTTGGCTGAATTTTAAATCGCACATTCATAAAACCTTCAAATTAGGCATAGTTTAAGCCTAAATCACAGAAGTGTAGACCTCAAAAAAGATATCTACATTTCAAATATCATCTGGGAATTTTTTGTGTGGATTGTTTGATTGAACGTGAGGAGTAAAAATGCTTGAGGCTATCGTAGTTGCTTGGCTATTATTGTTTTTTGGCGATTTTTTATCTACATTCGTTTACCACATACCTGAGCATGTTTTTGGTAGCCTCCACTTGCGAACACATCATTCTTGGAAGAAAGACTTTCGCCACTATGCCATATTAACGTTAAATTTTCAGGTACTGTTAGATGGGATTTTGGGAGCTTTGCCTTATTTAATTATGGCAGTTATTCTTTGGTCTTTCTCTCCCGTTGGTGTGATTTCTGGATTGCTATTAGGTCAGTTTCATGTGTGGTGGAGACACGTTAGTGTTTTAGGTTGGCAGACTCCAAATTTCATCAATGTTGTGTGTCAAGTTCTATTCATTACAACTCCAGAAAGACACTGGCTGCACCATCATAAAACTAACCTGGGCTTTGGCGATATTTTTACTTTCTTTGAGCAACCTGCACAAGTTTGGTTAAGATGGTTGCGTCTTTTGAGAGTACGTCTGCGTTACATCAATTTTGGATTTTAGATTTTGGATTTTGAATTGTATAACAGGTGACAGGTAATATCGTGTCCGGTAAAAGACTTATCATAAAGACCGCAGGGTGCAGGGCGAGGAAGGGTTTTGTCTTTCTGCACAGATATGCTGAATCATAACTGATTTGCCGGACATGATATAACAGGGTTAAAAGTCTTTTTCTATCTACGTTTTATCATTTGCTGATGTCCTAACTGTCTTGGCTATTGCTATAAAATCTTACGAAGCTCAAGGGTGTAAGGGAATAAAAAAGCCTCCCATATTGGGAGGCTAAAACTTTAGCGGAGACAACTTGTTAGCCTAGACAAACAGAACAGCGATCGCTCCACCAAATGCGGCGAAAATAGCGGAAACGATGGCTGTGGCAAATAACCACCAAGCGGCTGAAGCGGCGGCTTTGCGCGTTTCTTCGGCTTGTCGTTGGGCTTGATGCTTGACTTCTTCCAGACGGCGTTGTGCTTCGTGTTGGATGCGTTCTGCACGTTGCAATACTGTGTTGCGGGCGCGTTCTACTTGGTCAATGATGCGGTTGGCATCTTCCTCGGAGATATCCTCACGGGAACTCATGATTGCAACTAGAGTCTCACGGTTGAAGGCGGATAAGCGATCGCGCAAGGCATCAAATCCAGCTTGCGGATCTTCAAATAACTGGCGTACATCATGCTTAATGCCATCATAGTTGAGTTCTGGACGATCTAAGGCGTTGAGATAGTTGCGGATGCGGGCAAAAATGCCATCAATGACATCTTGTATCCGCCGTTGGATACTCCGCACTTGCTCGACAAATTGATCACGTACCGCAATCATATTATCAGCGATTCTGGCTGCTTCTTCATCGCTCATATCTTCCCGGATCTTCAGCAAGGCGATGATTGTCGAACGGTCAAAATGAGCCAAGCGATCGCTCAAACTTTCTACCCCTACCCGTGGATCATGCAACAATAAATGCAAGTCACGCTTAATGCCTTCGGGGTTGAGTTCTTCTTTACCAGTTTGCCGCAAATATTCTTCCAAATAAGCTTTGAATGTGTCCATTCTTTGCTGTGTCCGAGTCGCCAAACGGCGCGGCGCACGAACAATATTGCGGATTGATGTTTGCATAGAGTCAATCACTTGGTTGACTTGTTCTTCACTCAAGTCTCGCCGTTGACTCAGCAACTTCACTAAGGTATCTCGGTCTACTTGTGATAACCGCCGCCGCAGTGCGACTGCACCTTCTCTAGGATTTTCAAACAAGCGATTTAAATCTCGTTGAATACCTTCTGGGTTGAGTTCTTCTTTACCTGTGTGACGCAGGTAATCTGCAATGGTAGTTGTTACAGTGTCATATTGCTCTTTGGCTTTATCTGCTACTGCTTGCGGTGCATGGCGAATACTGTGCCAAGAATCTTCTACAGTATTGATAATGCTGTTAACTTGGTCTTCGCTCAAATCTTGGCGCTGACTCAACAGTTTTACCAAGGTATCACGGTCAAAGCGAGACAATCTGGCGCGAATTGCACTCATCCCAGCTTGGGGATCTTCTAATAAACGCTTTAGATCGGCGCGAATCGCATCAGGGTTTAATTCTGCTTTGCCTGTGTTACGCAGATATGATTCAACATTCAACCACAAAGTTTCTGCTTGATATCTTGCTTGTTCTGCAAGGCCTTGCGCTTCAATTAAAACGCGATCGCGCTGTCTTTCCAATTCATCTAGAATTGGTTCTACTTCGTATAGTTGGATATCGTTGCGTTCTAGCAGAATTTTGCGCATTTCTGCCCGGTCAAGGACTGCTAGGCGGCGTGACAAAGTTTCAAAGTCTGCATCTGAGTCTGTCAACAAAGGATGGAAATCGCGTTCAATTCCTTCTGCATTCAAATCTGATTTTGGTGTTACCAAGAGATAACTTTCGACTCGTCGTTGCAAGTCTTGGGTGATTTCTCTTTCTTCTTCGGCTGTGACTGTGACTAATACTGATTGACGCACAGCTTCTAGTTGGTCTGCAATCCGCTGAATTTCGGCTTGGGTGAGTAATCCCCGTTGTTGCAGAATATTGACGAAATCGTTGCGCGACAGGCGGTCTAATTCTCTTTTGATGATGCCAGGATCAGCGGCTGGGTCATAAATGACATCGCGGAATTCTTGAGCGATTCTTTCTTGGCTGAGTTGCCAAGCAAAGGTATTGTGCAGATAGTTTTCGATATCAGCACGAATTGGGCTGTAAGGTTGCGATGGTACGGGAAGCCCTAATTTATCAGCTTGTTCTGTGGCTTTATCTTTCGCACTAGCCAGCGATCGCAAAATCTTTTCGACATCGATATCTGACAAATCAGTCCGTCCCAAAACAATACCAGTCAGGGCTGTTATTCCCTGTTGAAGTGTCTGCTGAATAGGGCCGGGTGTGGATTTTTGGTCAGCTTCTTTAGAAGTACGAGTTTCGGCGATTAACTGTTCGAGTTTGGCGTTTAGTTCATCGGTTTTGGTTTGTCCTGGCGGTAAAGATTTGAGGTAGTCAATTAATTCACCCAAATGGTCTTGCACAGGTGGCTGTTGCCCTACTACTTGTTGCCAAACACTATATAGTGTATCTGCGATGCGGTTAGCGTCGCGTTTGGAAAGGTCTGTACGGTTGCTAACTAAATCGACAAATTTTTGGCGGTCGATGTTGCGTAAATCAGGACTGCCGGCGATCGCTTTTAATTGTGGATCGTTGAGTAATCTTTCAAATTCACCCCGCATTCTCGATATATCCAATTCAGGAGGACGTAACCTTTCTAGGTAATCTTCGATATTTTCTCGAATGCTGATGGGGTCGATAGCACTGCCTAGTTCTCGGCGCACAGCAGCGGCGGCGGCTTCTGCGGTTGCTACCACTTGCTGATTCACAGCTTTCGCACCCAGGGCGGCGGTAGCAGTTCCCATAATGGCTTGAAAACCAGAGGTAGCGGTGTTAACCACTGAACCAATTAAGGAACCTACGGTAGTGGAACTTACCCATACTAGTAACAAGAAGTATGCCCCCCAAATTACTAAGCCAAGAATAGCTCCTAGTCTGGGGTCGAAGATGACTAAGCTTAATTTTACTGCTAAGAAACTGGCGATTAATAAGGCGATCGTCACAGTGACTAGTGTCCAGATACCGACAGCAGTACCAATTTTGCGAATTGTGCCGCCAAAACTGCCAGTTTCTTCATGACTGGAATCTGAATCAGCAGAATGTCCTAGGTAGGAAATCCCAGCTGCAACGGAGAGATTTGTTAGCACTAGTTGAAAAGCAAAAGCTAAAATCACGCCGGAGATTAAGGCGACAAAAAAGCGTGGCCCGGATGTCAGCACTGATGCCTGCGCTGGCGTAACATTTGAGGGATCTACAGAAGTTTGTGCTACCCATAATAATGGTTTGTAGAGTCCCAACATAATTCCCGTACTTTGAATCATTGTATTTCCTTCTTTTAAAGTTTAACTTTGGAGGGATTTAAGAATGGTGTGAGCAGCAACTATGCATTTATGTGTGTGACTATCGCCATACCTAACTCTCGTAGATCTCAGAATCCAAGAAATTAGGCGATTTCAGCATCCACCTGAAGTTTGAAGAATATATCTAGCGTCGGGTAGAAGTTTGATTATCCATGAGATTTAATTTTTAGGATATTTATGGAAATAATGAAGAGAATTGCTAGTTTTACAGATGTTTTGGCAGCTAATTATTAATTATTAAAACGGTATTAGTTCCTATGTTTTAATCGTAGCTTAATCACCCTTTAGCTAATATTAATTTACATTTATTTACAAATATGGTTTTTATCACCCTCTGAAGGTGGATATGTTGACACGTTCAGGCTTTTTATAATCGTCCACAAGAAGTGCCTAGAGTTTGTACCTAGAGACAGAAAGCAGTCTAGTTTTAAATAGCTAAGTTTAAGTTAAGTAACGAATGAATTTGGAATTAAAAAATGGAAACTCGCTCCTCCACGAATTTACCACCAGTTGCGACAGAATATAACGGTATTGACCGTAATGCTTTTGTTTACGGCTGGACTCCTCAAGCTGAACTGTGGAATGGTCGTTTGGCAATGATTGGATTTCTAGCTTATTTACTGTGGGATTTAGCAGGTTTTAGCGTTCTGCGCGATGTCTTACACCTAATTGGCTACTAAAAAAAATCAAAAAACTAGCTTAATTTTGGAGGAAAATATGGAATCTCGCACTACAGAAACTCGCCCTTCTACCGATTTACCAACAGTTGCTAATGCTTATAACGGTATAGACCGCAATGCGTTTATTTTTGGTTGGAATCCTCAAGCTGAACTGTGGAACGGACGTTTAGCAATGATTGGATTTCTAGCTTATTTACTGTGGGATTTAGCAGGTTTTAGCGTTCTGCGCGATGTCTTACACCTAATTGGTTACTAAAGAAAAAATTGGCAAAACTAGCTTAATTTTGGAGAAAAATCATGCAAACTCGTGAAACTCGTCCTTCTACCGATTTACCCACAGTTGCTAATGCGTATAATGGCCGCGATCGCAATGAATTTTTGTTTGGCTGGACACCCCAAGCTGAACTGTGGAATGGTCGTTTGGCAATGATTGGATTTCTAGCTTATTTATTGTGGGATTTAGCAGGTTTTAGCGTCCTGCGCGATGTCTTACATTTGATTGGATATTAAATTTAGGGAACAGGGAACAGTAGATGAGGGTAAGAGTTTTGCTCACATACACCTTCACACCCCTATACCCCTTTACCCTTAGGCTTTGGAAGGCGGAACCAAAATCTGGAACCGCCTTCTTGGCGTGGTAAATAACCGATACTTCCTCCCCAACGTTCAATAGTCATACGGCAAAAATAAAGACCAATGCCACCTCTACCTGAGTTATCTTTACCTTGGGAAAACTTTTGAAATAAATTATCTACCATCTCTGGTGGTACACCTTCCCCTTCATCATCAAGAGTGAAGAGAATATATTCTGCCTCAGCTTGCAAACCAATAGTTACAGTAGAATCTTGTGGAGTGTGGCGATAAGCATTTTCTACAAGATTTGTGATTACCCGATCTAAACGCGATTGTTCACCAACAACTTTCCAATCTGCGGTTATGTCAATGTTAGCAGCAAGCTGTAACTGTTGATTAGTCAGCGCAAAAGTAGATTTAAAAAGCTCCATAGTTTCTTGTACAGAAAGTAAAATATCAGGAGCAGTCTGAATATCTACTATACAATTTTCTAGCGATCGCACCTCAGCAGAAAATGCATCTAGTATATTTCTAATTAACATTTCTTGCTTGATTGATTGCTTGCGAGCAATTTCTAAATTTTCTTTGCCTTTAACTGATAAATTTTCAAATTCCAGCAAAGCTAAACAACAATTTATTGCACTTAGTTGCCCTGCTATGTCGTGGATAATACAATTTATCAACACTTCTTTTTTTTGATTTTCTTTCACTAAGTGCTGATAATTTAATTCCTGTTCTCTACCTATTTGAATTAAGTGTTGTTTATCTTGAAATTTATCTTCCGCTAATTCAATTAACAAGATTTTACTACTATTTATACATAGAGCATAAGCTTCAAGCTGCTCTGCATAACCATTTAAATTTATTTCACTCCATATATCAGAACTCAGCTTACCAATGCTATTGTTAGACCAAAATTCCTCTGCATCAAACAAAAAATTTTCTAAAAACGCAAATTCCTCTTGCGGAATTAACATATCCATTCCAAATGTTAAATTTTGGCTACAAAAACGCCTCAGCCAATCAGGTGGCTTAGAATTAACTCTAAATAAACCAATATCAATTCTTTCCAAAACCAAAATATTTAATGTGACTAATAAGTCAGATAATAGAGTTTTATTCATAAAATAAATATACAAAATTTAATTTTTATTCTTGAGGTGGCTGATTCACGAATTTAGTAAATTTTTCTTGTACTAAGCTGGAATCATTGGCTTCTTGTTGCATGGCAGAAAGATGCTTTTCATCTAAAATACTATCTAATAACAATACCCAATCACCTTCATCTGAGGGAAAAATATGGATATCTGCACAGATACCGATCTCAATTTTAATCAAGGGTAGAAATAAAGGATCATCTTCTAATGGTAATAAACCTTCTAGGAAAAAAAGCTGTTCACTTACCTGCATTCCTTGACTGAGATTAGTAATACCGTACTCAGCTAGTTTTCCACCCCATACTAATAGAGAACCATCTTTTTTGACTAAAAGATACGCGAGCGATCGCTCTTCTATAATAAAGTTGAGAATATATAAAATTACATCATTGGGAATTTCCGCCATTTATCCATTTACTATTTGATTAGTAAGAGTTTGAAAAACTTTTTCCACACCCTGTCCAGTTTTAGCACTAGTCTTAATAGCAGTCCAACCTTTCTGGATAATAGCATCTAGCTCATGAGCTTCAATTTCCCATTCATCTGTCATATCCCATTTATTCAGTACCAAAATAAAAGGTACTTTTCCAATACTTTCTTCTACTTTAGTTTGTAATTCAAAAGCTTTATCTAGAGTGTTGCGCCGAGTGCCATCTACAACTAATATATAACCAGAGGAACCTCTAAGGTAAGACATCCGAACTTTTTGAAATTCGTCTTCGCCATAAAGATCCCAAAGGATTAAATTTAAGCTTTTGCCTTCAATATCTATAGTTTTTTTATCTATTTTAACTCCTACAGTAGTATAGTATTTATCTGAAAAAATACTATAGACAAATCTTGAGACTAAACTTGTTTTACCTGTAGCAAATGCACCTACCATACAAATTTTTTTCTGAAGCATATTTATTTAGTTTTATCAGTTATCAATACTTGAAAAGAAACTCGACGATTTAGCTTTTTAGCATCTAAATTCAATTCAGGCTGGTAAGGTAGTTTAGAACCTACAGCAACAAGCTTAAATATATTCGGGTTAATTCCTTGAGACTTTAAATAAGATATTATTTTATTAGCACGAGTTTGACTCAGTAACAAATTTTGCTTTTCTGTTCCCGTAGTATCAGTGTGTCCTCTGATTTGAATTTGGACATCTTTATCTAAAGCGTTAGCAGTGTTTAAAAGCTTGTGGATAATCTCGCTTAAATCATGTAACTTGTTAGTTTCTCCTGGAACAAACTCATCTTTTCCTTCTTCAAATAAAAATATTTTTTCTTCAACTTGTTTTTTAAATAACTCTAATTCTCTGAGTTCGCTTGGTAGAAGATTTTTATCTTGAAATTGTGTGATTCCTGGGATGAAACGCCATAGTTTATGCGCTTCTAAAATCCATTGACGAGGTGCGTAGCCCCTAGCCGAAAGAATACCGTTATTATCAACTTGTAGTGCTACAGTGCTTGGTGGTTGCAGTAGTTTTGCACTTCTTTTAGTTAGTAGTTCTGGTTCTAAAGATAAGTAAGGTTGCCACTTACCAACAACTGTTTTAGGGTTAAGATTTGTTTGCTGTATGAGTGTGTTGGGATCTACAGCCAAAGGATCGCGCATTCCCGAAATAAAATGTTTACCATTATGGTGCTGAGTATTTATCACCACAATTCCTGGCTGAGAGTTCAGTTTATTAAGATAAGCTTGCCAACGTAGGTGTTCTCTAAAAGTAAAAAAGCCCCAAGTTCCAGCCGCGATCGCCATCAAACCCAATAAAGCCCAGGCATAAGTATAATTATTTTTAGAAGCAGTTTTATACTGAATTGCTAAACAGCTTTCTAAATAAGGTTTACTAGCTTCAAATGGTTCTGTTTCCCCCTCAAAAGTATGCAGTTCTGTTCCTAGTTTGAGATGAATTTTTTCGATTGCTGTTTGAAAAACTTCTCGTAATTCTTGTGGAGGTTTGCCACGAATTATTCCTGCTAAAATTGCTTGTGGCCCGGCTTCAATCCAAATTGTCAGTTCACCAAATCGCAAACTATTTAATGTAGCTTCTTGGTTGACAGTAAAAGAATCTTTAATAAAATCTTGAATTGCTGTCAACATCGCCGCCACTAAATCTGGATCTTGGGCAGCTACTTGCTTTAACATTACATGGTGCAGCAATAATCCAGTTTTTCTATGAATCAAAAATATTTGTTCTACTCGGTAAAGTAAAGTCCGTAGCAGGACAATTTCTGCAAATGATTTCCCTGTTCGTCGTGCTTCTAGTCTCCATTTAAAGCTTTCTGGCGACAAGCTATGTTCTAGAGTTTGATTTAGCGATTGCATCATCTCGTCTAAAGCTGTGGCGATCGCTTTGCGGGTGGCTGGCCCTATGATGGGAAAGAATGATTCTGAAAGTACATTTTCATCTCGCGTAACAGAAGCTTGAATTGCTTCTTCCACAGTTGAAACAATAGCTTCTACCAGTTGTTTATCTTGCTTGGAACGCAAAACGACAGCTTCGGGAAGCAAGCGACTGATATCTTCTGGTTGAATTTGAGGATTATTTAATCTTTCGTAGAGTTTATTAAGTTGTGTCGGTTCAACACCAAGCAGGACACTGCGAAGTAAACTCAGTTCATCTTGATTAAGAGAATCTAAATTAGAAGATTCACTATTGCTGTTTGTAGTTTCTAGAGATACTCGATTCGGGGAATAGCTACTCATTGCCCAAATCCCTTAATTTACAATTAATATACAGTCGCATTCTATGGAAGAAACTGGCAATAGACTTAACTAAAGCTTTAAGATTTATTGTCAGCATTTAACCGAATAGCTAATTCTGAAAACAAAGCAGCCAGCTTAGAACGGTCTGTTTTATCTTTTTGTAGTTCTTGAGTTTCGCGTTTCAGCAAAGCCAAAATTTCTTCATATTTTTGCTGAAGGTCATCTTGTAAATTTTTAGATTGGTTAAGTATCTGTTCGCGTAGTTCTCTTTGATGGTTAGTAGTTTGCTCGTCAAATTGAGCAATTTTATTTTCTAATGATAAGTTAATATTTTTTTGTTCTTCAGAGAGCGATCGCACCGCCATATCACGTTCTGCTTGCTCTTTTTTCAGCCGTTCTGTTAACGAATCAACCTCTTGTCTAACATAACTTTCTAAAGCATCTAAACGCTTGCGTGTCTCATCCCGCACGTTAACAAGTTCAGCAATTAAACGTTCTTCCAAGCGTGCAAATCTTTTGTCAACCTCTCGTATCTGGTTGCCAAAAAGAATATCTCTCACTTTATCTAAACTATTACTTTCGCCAATCCCATTAGTACTAAATTGCAGCTTGTTATTTTCAGGATTTGACCCCCCTAGCCCTGACTCTACCGCATTATGATTAATATATTCTTCAGGCGGGTTCATATCTTTGATCCTTCTTGAAGCTGAATTTGGTTTTGTGCCTATATTTGTATGATGCTACATTTAGAGCCTAGACAAAACCATACATATTAGTATATTTAGATACATTTCGATGCTTAATCCTCCTTAAGGTATAAACAGACTTGACTTTTGTGGTTTCTAAATCAGAAATCGCATCAACACATATAAAGATGCAGTTACTAGTTGCAAAAACATCACAGGAATGCCGTAGTGGAGAAAGGTTTTAAATGAAATGCGACGACCGTGCTGTTCGGAAATTCCAGCTGCAACTATATTAGAAGATGCTCCCACAAGTGTGCCGTTACCCCCCAAGGTTGCACCAAGCATCATGGCGTAAAACAAAGGTAAAACTTCAACCGGAAACTGCCCTTGAAAGTCTTGTGCTAAAACTCCTGCTGGTGCTAACCCTACGCTGACAAGATATTGCTTGAGTAAAGGTACCATTCCCACTACCAAGGGAATATTAGGCACGACGCTAGATAATATCCCCACAAAAAATACTAAAACTAGCGAACCGAGAACAATATTTTTTCCTAAAATGGTTGCTAAAACTCCTGACAAAGCATTAATTACCCCTGTTTTCTCCAAACCTCCAATCAGCACAAAAATACTCATAAAAAATATTAATGTACTCCAATCTACATCCCGCAAAATATTATTAACTGTATCGATGCGACTTTGATGAGATAGTAATAAAGCCAACGCTGCACCCAATAAAGCCACAGCAGCAGGTGAAATCGGAACTGGTAAAGATTCACCAATTACAAAAAATACTAATACGAATGTTATAATCACTGCCCCCACAGTTAAAACTCGTGGATGATTAATTTGTGGATGTGGCAGTTCTTCAAGATTATCAAGTTTAGTTTGCCAAATTTTCCGAAATAAAAATGGTAGTGTGGCTACGACTGTAACAATTGCAACGACTCCTCCTAGACTTAATTGCCATAAATATTCTGTAAAACTGATATTAATAGCATCTCCAACAATAAAAGTAGCAGGATCACCAACTAAAGTTAACAGACCAGCACTATTAGCTACGAAAACCATTAATATCAGTAATGGTACAAAATTAATCCCTATTTCTTGAGCTATTGGCGGAATTAAAGGTGCTAATAACATGACTGTTGTGGCATTGGGTAATACTGCACAAATGGGAGTAACAATACCAACAATACTTAATAAAAGACGTTTGCCGTCGCCTTTAGCTAAAATGACTATTTGTGTTGCTAGATAATCAAATATTTTTGTGGGTTCAAATGCTCGAACCAGTACCATAACACCAAAGAATAAGCCTAATGTTCCATGACTATTGCCGATATAACCCACAGCTTCTTTTAATGTCATGACGTTGGTGAAAACTAGTAGCAATGCTCCTAATAAAGCTGCAATAGTCAGATGCACCCATTCCGTCATAATTAGGATAATTACACCCAAAAATGTGAAAATGCTCAAGAGAGCTTGCCAGTTCTCCACTTCATTCCTCTTTATTTCTGATTAGTTGCATATTACAGAAAAAGCCACCTAAAGTATAGGTGACTTTCCATAAATCTTACTTAGCTAAGAGGATGTCTGAAAATTTTTTGGTGTTGTAATTTAGCTCCCCCTAATTCCCACTTAAAAAGGGGGAATTGGAGATAATTTTTCCTATTATTAAGGGGGGCTAGGAGGGATCAAGATAAGTATTTAATACTTCTTAGACATCCTATAAACAATTACTGCAATTTGATATAGACTTTATTCATCAATGCCATTGGGTATACCTAAAACAGCACAAGGAAAATTAAAACCTAGTGTCTGAATGAGGGAATGATTAATAGATTTACACCCCAGAAATAAAACATCAGCCGCCTCTGACTCTACGACTTTTTTCAGTTCTTGAGCAACGTTACCAAACCGCAAATGTGATTTAAAAGAACCTTGCCATTCTTCAGCCAAACTTCGTGCTTGCCAAAGAATTTTATCTGCTTGTTCTAGAGGCGCTAAAGTTTGTGCTTTTAAATGTTGCGTGATTTCTTGAAGTTTTGGTTGAGTTAAGACAGATGTTGCAGATTGGTAGACATCACTTACACCGCATTCACATGAGGTTAAATAATTTGCCCAATTCACTTTATCTAAATACTTATCACCCTGATTCTCTTCTACTACATAAACTGCTTGTACTGTAACTTGCAAATTTGTAGCTAAACGTGTTTGATGAGCAATCCAAAAAGCAATATCTAGTGCTGTATGACTATTAGGTGAAGCGTTGTAAGCAACAATTAAGTTGACTGCTTTTGCTGTTTGAGCATTTTTAAACGAACGTCTTTTTGGCTCTGGTACTAATACCATTTGCTCAACTAAATCATCTCTACCTATGGCGCTTTGGAGGCGCACTAACATTGGCTTAATGTTCACAGTTTAACTTCTCCTAGAGGGAACGAATGATGAATGAGAAGCAGGGTGAATAAAGTGTGAAGTATGAAGTGTGAAGTATGAAGTGTGAAATTCATCCTTGAGACTTTATGCTTCGAGCTTTATCTTGTAACCTTTCGTTAAAGAAACCCCAATAACAACTGTTATTACAGCCAAATTTTTGGGAGTTCCTTCCATTGCCGACGGAGTTAGCTGACGGGCTAAGACTGGAAGGTGTCTCTCTTAAAGATTAGCCCCATATATTTGGTTCCTCCGCTTCAAATTATGATTTTTGATTAATTTGAATTAGGCGACCCGCTAAAAGAAATAATAAACTAATTTACTCGTTTTGTGTGAAGTATCTATCAAGAAAATTCAAGGCATAATTACGCAATTCAAAATACTCTTTAGAATTACGCATAGCAGCGCGATCGCGTGGATGTTTAAAAGGTACTTCTAAAATTTCCCCGATATTAGCTGCTGGGCCATTGGTCATTAATACGATGCGATCGCTCATATAAATTGCCTCATCGACATCATGAGTAATCATCATTACTGCTTGTCGATTGTTTTCCCAAATATCTAATACTTGTCGCTGTAATTTACCTCTGGTTAATGCATCTAACGCTCCAAAAGGTTCATCCATCAGCAACATTTTTGGGCGAATTGCTAAAGCTCTCGCAATCCCTACTCGCTGTTTCATACCTCCAGAAATTTCATCAGGATACTTATCGGCTGCCGGGGTTAAGTTTACCATTGCCAAGTGTTCGTTAACAATGCTAATTTTTTCAGCGCGAGTTGCATTTTTTAACACTTCATCCACGGCTAAACGAATATTTTCTCTGACTGTTAACCAAGGCAATAAAGAGTAATTTTGAAATACCATCATCCTTTCTGCACCTGGCTTGCGGATTTCCTTACCATCTAGCCGCACTGACCCAGAAGTTGCAGTTTCTAAGCCAGCAACAATTTTTAATAAAGTTGATTTCCCACAGCCAGAGTGACCAATTACTGAAATAAATTCATCTTCCCCAATGCTGAGATTCACACCATCAAGAACCACAAAATTACCTTTATCTGGTGTCGGATAAGACTTGACTAAATTTTCAATTTCTAGAAAATTAGTGCGAGACATAACTTCTTGATGAGTATTTATTGATGTTGCTGTATATTTCGTCATCGAATGCTCCTAAAACCTTGTAACTATTTGTTAGTTAATGTTGAGAATTAATACTCAAGACATAAAGAAACGAGTCGGTGATTTTGCCCGAATTTCAAAACTATTGAGATAGCCTACGGGGTCACTAGGATCAAAGCCTTTTTTGTCAATAAAGACTTCTGGCGGTTCGACTTTGTAATCATCTTTGGGACACTCAATACCCATCTCAGAGGCTATTTCCCGATACAAATCTGTTCTCCAACCTTGGGCAGCTAGTTTTTCGGCATTTTTGGGAAATTCCTTAATTTGTCCCCAACGGGCGGCTTGAGTCATTAACCAAATACTTCTAGACCGCCACAGGAATGTTGAGTGTTCACCCGGCTGTTTGGGCAGGTTGTCAGGAATATCGTAGAAGATGGTAGTATCGGCAGCTGTTACAGTGCGGTCTTTGCCATCAAACCCCCCATAGTTGTAGTTACCTAAAATTGCTGGGGCTGTAAACTTTGTGATTGGCGCATTCTTATTTTTCGGTCTAGCACCTGTAAAGGAACGGTCTGTCAGCAGTTCGGCAACTTCTTGGTAGTTTTCTGGTTTGCTGCAATACTGGCAAGCCTCAATCATCGCTTTCACCAGAGAACGATAAGTCTTAGGATATTTTTCGATGAAGGATTCCATCACACCCAACAATCTATCTGGGTGTCCTAACCAAACTTCTTTACCTTGGGCGAAGGTAAAGCCAATGCCTTCATTACCTGTAATGGCTCTGGTGTTCCAAGGTTCGGCTACCATGTAAGCTTGCATTGCCCCAATTCGCACGTTTGTTACCATCTGGGGAGGTGGGACAATAATCACGCGAAATTCTTTTATGGGATCGACACCAGCCGCCGCAGATATATAACGAATGAAATATTCGTAAATTGCGGAACTCAAGACTACTGCCCAAACTTTATTTTCTGGTGATTGCTTGTCAAAGTAGGCGCGGAAATCTTTGCCAAAGGCTTCTAATGCACCATCACCATATTGTTGTTGATACTCGTACCAAGGACGCAGCCCAAAATCCCACATGGCTTTGTTCATGGTCATGGCGTTACCGTGGCGGTGAATGGTCATAGCTGCACATAAAGGTGCATGGCGTGCGCCTTCCGCCCCAATTCTGGCATTAGTGACAGCACCAGAAACGACAGGCGCAGCATCTAAACGACCAAAAATCAAACCATCACGGGAAGTTGCCCAACTCGCTTCGCGGTTGAGTTTGACATTCAAACCATACTTGCGAAAGAAACCTTTTTTCCAGGCGATCGCAAATGGCGCACAATCATTAACAGGAACGTAACCAACAGTAATATCAGGTTTTTCTAAGTCTTGAGATCTAACTACAGGTTTGACGGCTAAGGCTTCTTCTGTCAGTCCTGATGCAGATCTGTCTCCCGAAATTCCACAGGAAGACAAAGCAATTCCAGCAGTTGTTGTGCTAATTCCTAATAAAAAATCTCTTCTAGTCCAGTTATGATCACCCATTTATATAGCTCCAGTGGTGACTCATGCTTCGCGTGCCGAGTCTAGTTGCGTTTTACTTGTATTGATGGCTGCTGAGTTCTGTTATCTAACGTAAGTTCGATGAACCTCTCCCCAACCCCTCTCCGACGCGGAGAGGGGCAAACAAATTTGAGCAATAATCAGGTTTTCAAAGCCTCTCCCACCGTGGGGGAGAGGTTTGGAGAGGGGTTTTTCAAATCCTCACCTTATGTATTGATTTCTGCTGAATTCTGTTATTTCGCAGTTGTCGGGCGATGAGTTACAAATTCTTGAAGTTTACCCACAGCGAAATCGAGAATTAGTCCGGTTACACCGATGACGAATACAGCCAGGAAAACTGAACTAAGATTCAAACGACTCCATTCATCCCAAACAAAGAACCCAATTCCAATACCGCCTGTTAGCATTTCTACGGCGACAATAACTAACCAAGCAATTCCTAAACTAATTCGCAAACCTGTGAAAACATAGGGCAAACTGGCAGGCCAAATAATTTTGGTAATTCTGCGCCAGCGAGGCATTTCTAGTACCCGTGCTACATCTAAATAATCTTTGGGAACGCTGGCAACTCCCAGGGCGGTGTTAATAATTGTCGGCCACAAAGATGTGATAAAAATTACAAAGATTGCTGAGGGATCTGCCAAGTTGAAGATGGCTAAAGCAATTGGTAACCAAGCCAAGGGTGATACGGGCTTAAAAATTTGAATGATGGGATTGAGGGCTAACATGGCCGACTTGGACATCCCAATGAGAAATCCCAAGGGAATTGCTACGACTGCACCTAACAAAAAACCGATTAAGACGCGTCGCAGACTGGCGATTAACAACCAGCCAATGCCTAAGTTGCCCGGCCCGCGTTGATAAAACGGATTTAAAATATAGTCTAAATTAGCTATTAATGCCTCTGGTGGCGTGGGCATTAATTCATGATTGGCTAAGGCAACCACCCACCACAACAAGATAATTCCTAAAAAACCTAGAATAGGTAAAAAGACGACATCCTTAGTAATTATGGGCTTGGTCTTTTGCCACGCAGCTTGACTAGTGATCGCCGCGATCGCTGCTAAATTTAAGTGCAATATCATCTATAGCCTCAGCAGGTGTAAGTACAGGTACAAGAATCTGAGCAGTACCAGCCTTGGACACTGATGAGATCAACACATTCTAAAAATGCTATCTCTTCAGTCTCCTCTCAATGCCTACGAAGTTAGCTGACGGGCTAGGGCTGAGAGATGCCCCTCTCTGATAAGTGCTGAGTAATGAGTGCTGAGTGCTGAGTTCAACTCTTGGTCACTTTTTACTTTTCACTTTTTAAGAGATACGCCCCAAAAATTGGTTCCTCCGCTTCAGCGTTATGTAATTTGACACGCTGAATTAGGCTGACTTACTCGAATTGGCAACAATATAGCGAAATATAACATCGTTGTCCAGTAAAGACAACTTCTTGGGATAGATTCTATTTGTTGATCTAGCCGAATTTAATCACTCTTTAGGTTGGTAATGATATGTAATGCAAATGCACCTAAACTAAAGGTTAATAAATAAAATCTATTCATATAAGTAGATAATTTCTTTCTGAATGCAGTTGAACTGTGCGGATTTTTTTTACAAAAAAACCCTGTTCCCGATAAACTATTTCTAGATAAAAATTTCTTTACTAAATTTTTACAAAATTTAACATAATGGATTTTAGTCTTATACTGGCTGAAAATACTAACAGTATCATCGAGAAATGGGTGGCAGCAGTTCGTCAAGACAGGCAGATTGAAAGTGCTGATGACTTATCTTACACCGCAATTAAGAATCATATTCCTGATATTTTTCAAGCAATGATTAATGTCCTTGCCCAATCTCAGGATAGTGATATCAAGTCGATACTTACAGCCAGTTGGCAGCATGGGTTACTCCGGGCTGAACAAGGCTTTGATCCTACAGAAATTGCTAGAGAATATCGTCTACTGCGGATAGTTATATTTGATACTTTAGAAGCAGATTTATTGCAAGGAACACCTGCGGAAATTATTCGTTATATGCGTTTAATTGATGCTGTAATAGATGAAGCGATCGCTCGGTGTTTTAAAAGTTATGTTGATGAGCGTTTACGAGAATTAAAGCATCTGCATTTATCATTAACCCTGCATAATGAAGAACTCACACGCTTAATTAATGCCAATCAAGATACTTTTTCCCAACTAGCGCACGAACTGAAACATCCTTTAACATCAATTATTGGCTACTCAGATTTATTTTTACGCCAACAAAGACGTAACTCTGGCATCAAAGATACGTATACAAATTTAGAACATATTGAGCGAGTATTACGGAATGGTAGACACTTACTCCGCCTCATTAATGATGTATTAGAACTATCAAGATATGATGCTGGTAAAGTACAACTGCAAGTCGCACCCACCAATGTAAAAGAATTGGTGATTAATGTGTGTGAAATGTTGGAGCCTTTAGCAGAAGAAAAAGAATTACAAATTATTGTAGACTGTGATCGCTGTCCCCAAGAAGTGCTAACTGATGAGTTTCAATTACAACAAATTATCACCAATCTTGTCAGTAATGCGATTCGCTACACAGAGTCAGGTATGATTAGCATAGTATGTCAAACGTGGAACGACAAAAATTGGTCATTTGCTGTTACTGATACAGGAATTGGTATTGCACCAGAAAACCAAGCACAGATATTTGAACCTTACTTTCGTGTAAATAAAAGCGCTCGTTCCTACCTACCTGATAGTACAGGATTAGGGCTGGCGATCGTTTCTCGCTTAGTAAACTTGCTCCAAGGAGAAATCAATCTCCAATCTCAACTAGGAGTTGGTTCTACTTTTACTGTTACCTTTCCTTTAGAACTCAATATATTACAGAGCTAACTGCATCCTTCACAAGTTCCTCAAATTTTTTGCCTAAATTAAAAACCGGGCAACCATAACAGAATTTGGGAGGCTTGATGATGATTAATTACAGAGAACGAATCATTGCTCTTTGGACAACATTTCTCCTAGGGACATTGTTTCATACAGAACTAGGTTTAATGCCCTTATTTCATGGTTTATCTGTAGTCGAATCTCAACCCGCCTCAAAACTGAGTGATATTTCTATAATTTTATGGTTAATGTTGGTATTTTTTGTAATACCGATGTTTGCAATAATTGCTACTTCATTTACAGATTCCAAGCGCTACCGCGTTTTTCATTTTGGATTGACTGTATTGTATAGCATCATGAACTTGCTCCATCTGGTTGCCGATTTATTAGTTCCGCTAATTTTGTGGTATCAGATAGCATTGATGGTGATTTTGTTACTTATAGGTTTAGTTTTAAACCTTGTGTCTTTTCAATGGATGAAACTACAACCTAGAAGCAACACACCACAAGCAAGGCTAACATCTCCGCACTCTTAGAATTGATGTTAATCTATCTTTACAACTTACCTTCTTGCTTCAACTTAGCGAGTGCATTTTCAGCAGCAGCTTTTTCAGCTTCTTTTTTGTTGCGTCCCTTACCTTCTCCATATTCTTTTCCATCAACGAATACTGTAGCTACAAACTCTGGCGCATGAGATAAACCACCTACTTGCTGCGTAACATATTTAGGCGGATTTGTTGTCACATTGCGTTGTACCCATTCTTGAAAACGGTTTTTCGAGTCTACATTCGAGCGAACTACAACAATATCCTCAGGTACAGAATCAAACAAGGGTTCGACAATTGCCCGCACTGCTTCAATATCAGAATTATTATCCAAATAATAAGCACCAACAACAGCTTCAAAAGTGCTACTTAATAAATTAGGATTTTGATAACCACCATCTCGAATTGTACCTTTTCCTAACCGCATTCTAAAATCTAAACCAACCTCTTCAGCGAACTTTGCTAATTGCTTTTCATCTACTAACGCAGAACGCCGCCGTGTCAATTCATCTTCTCCCCTTTCTGGATGGCGACGATAAAGATACTCACCACTTAAAAAATTAAGTATAGCATCACCGAGAAATTCTAAGCGTTCATTATGTTCCCCTTCCCCTGGATTTTCATGAACATAAGAACGGTGAGTCAGCGCCCGACGTAAAAGTTTTTCATCACGAAATATGAGAAGTTTATGCATTTTATTTTTTGCTTTGTTGCAGATATTGGCTGTTGGGAAACTTTACAAGTGCATTGTATTTAAACATGAAAAAACCGCAAATCGCGGTTTGTTTTTTTATAAAACCCAGCTTTTTAACTAACTGGATTTTTAAAAGTTATTTTAGGCAACCAGTTTATTGAACTCTATTAAAAATAATTCCTGACTCTGTATTTGGACTTTACCATCCTTGACAGCAGAATTAACAAACTGACTAAAGTTTTTAAATTTTTTGCCGTTAGGCATAGAAACAGAAGAAAATCCCTGATATTTAGAACAAAGCTGACGCATCAATGTATCAATACGATGGAAGGCTGTAGGCTGACCTTGGCTTAATGTAATTTTGATAGCTTCGATCATATACTCTATAGCCTGATTATAATCAATCCGTGACTCAAATTTAGTGCTTTGAGTTTGATTTTTATTCTGAATTAACTCAGCTAATTGCTCTATAAAGTAAAATTCATCAGCAAGCTCTTTTAGTGCTTGTTTTACTTTTCCTATTTGAGCTAAAATGATAACTTTTTTACCTAATTTTTGCAGATTGCGGACTAGTTTTACAAAGTCTCCATCTCCTGATACAAGAATAATTATGTCTGGAGATATATTGTCGCTATCAATATCTTGTAAGCAGTCGGCTATTAATTGGTTATCTGCACTGTTCTTCAGTGGACAGGGAACATCTAAACATTTAAAACCAAGATTAGCTATATAATTTTTTGCAACAGATTGCTCTTTTATCTGTGAATTATAGTAAACATTTTTGATAATTGCACGCCCTTTTGAATCGGCAAAATCCAGTAATAATTTGGCTATATCTAGACTTAAGATAGCGTTCTGATAATCCCAATAAATAGAAACTAAGGGTAACTGCTGGCTTGTTTGTATGTTTGAGGCTTGATGAAGGTCTTTCATTTTAATATGTCCAGATTTTACTTTGGTTAACTGGACAGCAGTAACAAGTCACAAATCTAACAACAGAGAATCTTTTTGTGAAAGATTAACACTCATAGAATATCTACCTTTTACGAAGGTCTCTGCTGTAACACCTTTTGGTTCAGTCTCAGAAGCAAAAATCCTGGCTTCCTACCAAGCTTTACATCATCCTTTCCCCTGAATATTCATCCGAACATCTCATCTTCCCGTTGAAAGTCTAATCAATCATTTGAATTGACGTTGGGCTGAACACTCAGCCGAAGGGATGACTCAAAGCTCAGTAGGAAACTAGGAATCTTGCTCCTGAGACAACACCAAAAATTTGCGCTTTAGAGTGCGGTTATTTTGCTGTCTTAAGTATAGATTTGCACAGTTAATACTGAATGTCAATACATTTTTTTATAAAGAATTGCAAACGCCAATGTCCAATATCGATAAGCTTTAAAAGTTCAGCTTTGGCGGAAATACTTTGTTCAAATCTAGAGATAAATCAGGAAAGCAAGGCAATACTATTACTTGATTAGGTAAAACAATGCGCTTATTTAAATAACCATATTTATCATGACTATCTTGATAAGGTTTGCTGTAACATTCTAAATGATTATCAAATAAATTAAATATCCAATAATCAGAAATACCAGCTTGAGCATAAAGAGGAATTTTCACATCTTGGTCATAACTTAAAGAAGAGTCTGCAACTTCCATCAATAAAAAAATATCAGCAGACTGAGGATGACTTGATAGATAGTCATCCTCACGGTTTTTGACAATAGCACAATCAGGTTCAGGTTCACTGTTAGGCGGCAAAGTAATTGGTGATTGACATTGCAAAGTAGCTCTATCTCCTATAAGTTTTGGAAGTTCCTTCAGTAATTTTCGCAAACATGTTTCGTGGAAAGTTCCTTTTGCCGCCATTTGAATAATTTCCCCGTTGATTAATTCAATGTGGTCATCCTCATTAAAAAAGCCCAATTCTGTTAGTCTGCGATATTCATCTAGTGTGAAACGTTTAGCTTGAGTAATAGTCATAAATTTTACATCTAAGAGCGATATAACTTTTTATTGCTGCAACTATTATTCTAAAATATTTTTAGAATAATTATCTACGATTTAGTTTGAGCGATCGCACTATATAAAATCCCTAATAGCGAGATTTTTCTGAACTGATAGCTACGGCCAAGTCAACATTTTCTTGCAATATAGTAGACAATAAATCACTACATTCTTGTTCTGGTACATTTGCAAATAGTCCAGAAGACTCGTGAATAGTTAATCCAAAAGAATCAATAATTTCACTAAGTTTAAAGTCACTATAAGCCATAAAGAATAGTGAAAAAGAAGGAATAAAATATAACTTGATTCTAAATGCGTCAGAATATTGATATGCTAAAAACCGAGACTAGTGAAGCATGGCAGCAATAATTCAGAAGTCTTAGCTCCTGCCTCACTTAGACTACGCTCAGTGACCACCTGCCTCCTGCCTTCATCATAATTTTTGCAAACAATGCCTGCGCCTACTATCACTCCAACGATCGCCTCCTTTCCCTTGACCGCCGTAGTTGGTCAAGAAGCGATAAAATTAGCCTTGCTGTTAGCAGCGGTCGATCCTGGCTTGGGGGGAGTGGCGATCGCAGGTCGTCGCGGTACGGCAAAATCTGTAATGGCTCGTGCTATCCACGCCCTACTACCGCCGATTGAAGTTGTTCCAGATTCTATTAGCAACTGCGATCCCACCCGCCCCGATGAATGGGATGATCTACTGTTGGCAGAGTACGCCGAAAAAGATATTCAGGATGTCGCTACACAAATCATTCCTGCGCCTTTCGTGCAAATTCCTCTCGGTGTGACTGAAGACCGACTTTTAGGTTCTGTGGATGTAGAACAGTCGGTGAAGCAAGGAGATACAGTTTTTCAGCCTGGGTTACTCGCCTCTGCCAACCGGGGTGTACTGTACGTAGATGAAATCAATTTATTAGATGACCAAATCTCCAATCAACTTTTAACAGTATTATCCGAAGGTCGCAACCAAATTGAGCGGGAAGGAATTAGCTTTCAACATGCTTGCAAGCCTTTATTTATTGCTACCTATAACCCAGAAGAAGGCGCATTACGAGAACATTTACTCGATAGAATTGCGATCGCCCTGTCTGCTGATAGTGTACTCGGCCTAGATCAAAGAGTACAAGCAGTTGAACAAGCGATCGCTTTTTCCAAATCTCCCCAAGAATTCCTTCAACAGTACAGCGAAGACATTGACGGGCTGAAAACCCAAATCATCCTGGCGCGGGAATGGTTGAAAGAAGTTACCATCACCCATGACCAAATCGCCTACTTAGTCAATGAAGCAATTCGTGGTGGTGTCCAAGGACACCGTGCCGAGTTATTTGCTGTACGGGTAGCCAAAGCTGCCGCCGCCTTAGAGGGACGCACCACCGTCAACGCCGATGATTTGCGTCGGGCTGTCGAACTGGTAATTGTACCAAGAGCAACCGTCGTTCAGACACCACCACCTGACCAACCACCACCACCTCCTCCCCCACCACCGCCACAAAGTCAAGACGAGTCAGAACAAGACCAACAAGACGAACAGGAAGAGGAAGACAAAGAAGACCAACCAGAAGAACCACAAGAGCAAGAACCACCAAGCATCCCCGAAGAATTTATCTTCGACCCAGAAGGTGTAATTCTGGACGACAGTGTGCTGTATTTTGCTCAAATGGCGCAACGTCAAGGCAAATCTGGTAGCCGCAGCTTAATTTTCTCCGAAGACCGGGGACGTTACGTTAAGCCGATGTTACCCAAGGGTAAAGTCCGGCGCATTGCGGTAGATGCTACACTCCGATCCGCCGCACCTTACCAGAAAGCAAGGCGTGAGAGACAGCCAAATAGAAAGGTAATTGTTGAACAGGGCGATATTCGCTCAAAACGCTTAGTACGTAAAGCTGGGGCGCTAGTAGTATTTGTGGTAGATGCTTCTGGTTCGATGGCACTCAACCGGATGCAGTCAGCTAAAGGTGCCGTAATGCAACTGTTGACAGAAGCTTATCAAAACCGTGACCAAGTAGCCTTGATTCCCTTCAGAGGAGAACAAGCGGAAGTTTTATTACCGCCAACACGTTCTATTGCATTAGCAAAAAATCGTCTGGAAAGATTACCTTGTGGCGGTGGTTCACCCTTGGCACATGGTTTAACCCAAGCTGTGCGCATCGGCTTAAATGCCCAGATGAGTGGTGATATTGGGCAAGTTGTAATTGTAGCGATCACCGATGGGCGAGGTAATATTCCCTTAGGGCGTTCTTTAGGTGAACCCCAAGAACCGGGAGAAAAGCCAGATATCAAAGGCGAATTATTAGAAATTGCTGGCAGAGTCCGGGCTATGGGAATGCAACTATTGGTGATTGATACGGAAAGTAAATTTGTTTCCACTGGCTTTGCGAAAGAATTAGCGCAAACAGCCGGAGGTAAATATTATCACTTGCCGAAAGCTACTGATAAAGCCATTGCTGCTATGACCAGAGGTGCGATCGCTGATCTAAAATCACGATAGTTAGTCAATGGTCATTGGTCAATAGTCAATGGTCACTAGTTCAGAAAGCATAAATACAGAAGGATGAAGAATAAAATTTCATCCTTCATACTAGCCTGCGGCAAGCCGCTGCGCGTCTACACACTTCATACTTTTATGGTTCAGTCTTCTAACCAACGCCTAACAGTGGAAGAATTTCTGGCACTTCCTGAAGGTGATGTTACATACGAATTTGTTAATGGTGAAGCTGTTCCGAAATACAAAGGCGATGAAATGTCGCCTAAGTTTTTCCAAGCTTCGACTACTGGTGCTTTATTAATACTATTGTCTGAATGGGCAGTAACAAAAGGACAGGTTTTAAGTAAATGGGCAATCAAATTAACCCGAAATCAACAAGATTGGGTACCCATACCTGATTTGACTTATATTTCTTATAATTGTCTTGCTGCTGATTGGTTGCAAGATGAAGTTTGCCCAGTTGCACCCGAATTAGTTATTGAAATTATCTCACCTGGACAATCTTTTGGAGACATGGCTGAAAAAGCAACAGATTATCTCAAAGCTGGTGTTGCTCGTGTTTGGGTGGTCGATACAAAAGCCAGAACTATCACTGTATTTGCACCGACTTCTTTTCCCATTACTTATCGAGATAACCAAATAATTACAGATGATTTATTACCAGAGTTAGAAATTACTCCTACCACCATCTTTCAACGTGCAGGTTTAAATACCTAAAGTTTATTTCAATAGTAAAATTTTTTGGCGATGCCTACGGCGGGCTATGCCTACGCACCCTTATATTCCAAGCTCATTATCATCGATACTGAGCATTATATGTTAATAAATCCTGTAGCAGGAGAGCCACTGAGTTGCGCGGAGAACCTGTGTAAGTGGCGTTGAAGCGTAGCGTAACCCAACAAAGTGCAGCGTAGATGTTGGGTTCCACTTCGTTCTAGTTGTTAGCACTTGAAAAAAGTTTGGATGATTAATCATTAAGACCCTGACGCTACTGCTTGAGGCTGTAAATAACACATTAAATCATTAATACCTTTTTGCAGATACCGTGTTACCGTCATCGGACTAGTACCAATGTTTTTAGCTGCATCCTTGCGTGAAAGTTCTTTTAAAAAGACCATTTCTACTGCCATGCGGGGCTTTTCTTCTAGCATATTGATTGCCCCTTGGAGTTGTTGACGTTCTTCTTCTTGTTGTTGCATCACAGCAGAACGAGGACAAGGAAGCGCTTCACCTAAAGTGATTTGACAATCAACATAGTGAACTGCTGTAGCATCCAAACTCAAAGGCATCCGGTTTTGTGCAGCTAATTTGGTTTCTTGCCATTCTTGCACAGATACTTTTAGCTTACTGGCAATTTCCGCATCCTTGGGAGGACGACCCAAAGATAAAGCCAATTCTTTGCGAATTTTTTGCCCTTCATTGTACAGTTCTTGCCAACGACGAGGGATTTTTAAGAGTGTACTGCGATCGCGCAGAAAATGCAGCATCTCACCGCGAATATATGGCACAGCAAAAGAACTGAAAGCATATCCTTGACTGGGGTCAAACCGCTCAATTGCCCTAATTAAACCAAAATAACCGATTTGTTCTAAATCTTCATAAGGTTCATTACATTGATGGCTAAATTTATGAGCCATCTTCCGCACTAAGCCAGTATGTAACTGTACAAGTTGATTACGAAGTTTAATAGAAGGATTCTGGTGGTATAAGTGTAATAACTCTATCCCATCAATTCGCATAGAAGACTCAATTGCTGCCATATCAATTCCTTTGTGTTAACTCCTTTTCCTGAAAAAACGGAGTTGCGTATATGTTCTTCAAAGCTGTAATTATTTTCCTTAGACCACGCTGATTAAACCATCGTCGTTCCACTGAACTTACTTCAGCACTATCTCTTGCGTTCAGTGTTTTTACGCATGATTTCACAAGTTCAGTTGTTACAGCTAATTTTTGTTTTGTATACAAACTTGGTAAGTTAATTAATGTTTATTTTTTGCTGCTAACTCTAGCTATTTCTGTAGTTAAATGCATAGCTTATCCAAAGACATTTAGCCTTACCTCAGCAATATAGAAAAAATCAACAGTCTTAATTTTTGATTTAGCTTATATATCTCTACAAAAATAAAAATACAAGCAAAATAATAAAAGTAATATTGGCTGAAGAAATTTCTTGATTATCAAAACTAATGAAATGCCTGATCTCAAACTATAGAGAACTTGACGAAACTGGGTGTTATGAAGATGCGACTGCCCAAATGATTTTTTAGTATTGACGAAAGCTAAGTGTATTTCAGTTCTAGAGTACAGAAATCCTGTAGGACAAAGCAGGAACTATAATCTCGAATATCTCAGACAAATTAAAATATATTCATCAATAAGTAAAACCAATTTTTCTAGTAAAATACCCTAGCTGGTCACTAAAAATCTTGGTAAGAATAGGAATATACAGCACTTTTAAGAGCGAAAAACTCCAGTATGAGCAATACAAGTAACTTTCGTGAAGCTATCCGAGACGCTAGAACTCAAGCCGTCATCGGCCCAAATGTAATTGCCAATGCCCTACCTTACGTCGGTGGTGGTCTTGTCCTCACAGCCTTAGGAACCTATAGTGGTTTAGGCGTTATCCGTAGTAACCCTCAAATTTTCTTACCCACCTTTATTGGTGCAGTAATTCTAGAGTTAATTTTGTTCTTTGTTGCCCAAAACGTTGCTGAGAAAGGCAACAAGGCTATTGCACTGCCTTTATTGGCGACCTACAGCCTCTTGTCTGGGTATACTCTCAGTGGTTTAGTATTTGTCGCTTTAAGAACCCAAGGCGTAGGCATTCAAGGCATCGGTTTGGCTGCACTCGGTTGCGGTGTTACCTTTATTGTTGCCCGTCAAATTGGTTCAAATCTGTCTGAACAAGACGGAATGGCTTTGACAAAAACCATCAGTCTCGGTGTTATTGCCTTGGTGGTTGTCTGTGCAGTGCAATTTATCTTTGCCTTGTTTGGTGTTTATACCCCAACTTGGTTAGAAATCGGTATTTCTGGTTTAGGCGTATTTTTGTTTGTGGGCGTATCTGTCGTAGATTTTTATATCCTGCCCCGTACTTACCGCAACGACCAATATTTACCTGCTGCTTTGTCGATGTACTTGACTTACATCAACCTGTTTGTGTTTATCTTACGGTTGCTGATTGCACTCAACGGCCGTGATTAAGTAACCATAGCTAAAAAAGTTTAATAAATTGTCAACCGTGGTTCAAACTCAGTAACCACGGTTTTTTCATTGCTGTGAAACATTGAAAGTAATTTTTGTAATACGATATGTAGTGATGGTTGATTGTAAGTAAGTAAAACTATGCTGACACTCTTAAGTCTCAAATGCAAAGTAGAAAGGTTATCGAATATCTTGGGTAAGGCTGAGGAGTGTCTTTGACCTAAGAGAACTGAATACGAGAATTCAAAAATTAGAGCAATTAATTATTCAACCGAATTTTTGGGAAAATCCAGAGCTTGCCTATCAAACACTTCAAGAAATTGAGTACATCATATATTACAGGCAGAAACAATATCAGCAATGGTGTTCCAAATTAGAAGATATCAAAGTTGCTTTAGAATTAGTCGAAATATCAGCAGATGAACAACTGCTACAAGAGGCACACACTAACCTTGCTCAACTTCAGCAAGAACTCGAAACAGCAGAAATCAGACAATTACTATCTAGCCCCTATGATAAACAGGGCGCATTCCTGAGTATTACTGCTGAGTGTGATGATGTAGATGCTCAGAAATGGGCATACACTTTGTTCAAGATGTACTATAACTGGTCGAAAAAGCAAAATTACCAAGTACATCTGATAGAAGACTCTTTTGGTGATGGTGGCATTATATTTGCTAGTTGGGAAATTACAGGACGTTATGCCTACGGTTGTCTAAAATCAGAATTAGGAATACATCAACTTCAACGAATATTGCCTTTTGATACTAGCGGTAATTTGCAGACAAGTTTAGCTAGGATAGAAGTCTTTCCTATCTTAGATGAGTCCTTAGAATTTGAAATACCACATAAGCATTTAGAAATTACAGTAGCTCGTAACCAGGGAAATAGAAACCATGTAGAAACATGGGTGCAGGTTGTTCATCTTCCTACTGGGATTACTGTATTATGTGACCACGAACGCAGTCCGATAGAAAATAAAAAGAAAGCCTTGGCTATTCTTAAGGGTAAACTGGCTGCGATCGCATTAGCTCAAGGTGTCAATTCAATTACTTCTATCCAACCTAGGCAAATAAAAGATTTATCCAACAAAATCATCCGTGAATACATCTTGCATCCTTACACAAAGGTCAAAGATTTACGCACCAATGCGGAGACAACTACTGTCACAGAGGTTTTCAACGGTGAAATTAACTTGTTCATCAAAGCGTATCTGCAACAAAACTCACCTCACCCAATCAATAGCTGATCCTTTTTGTATAATTTCACGGTTGTGACAAGAGAATTTGCTCAACAACCGCTAAAATCAAAAAACAAATAAAATCTAAAGAGCAAACTTTGAAAATCCATCCAAAGCGCTCTTAATTTAGCAAGCACTATGGAAGTCTTAGAACTCAAACGCGAAATCGAAACGTTGTCTAGCCGCCTGGGTAAAACCCAGGACTATCTTTGACGTACCTGCACTGACAGCGAAAATTCACGACTTAGAACAAATAGCCGCACAGCCAGAATTTTGGGACAATCAAAATCAAGCCCAAAAAACACTGCAAGAACTTAATGACCTCAAAGCCCACCTGGAAACTTATCACCAGTGGCAAGCCAGCTTAGAAGATACTAAAGCAGTAGTAGAACTGTTGGAGTTAGAAACCGACGAGTCCCTACTGCAAGAAGCGGAATCTACTATCACTAAGCTCAACCGTGACCTTGACCAATGGGAGTTACAACAGCTACTCTCTGGGCCTTATGATGCGGAAGGGGCAGTGTTGACAATTAACGCTGGTGCAGGTGGCACAGATGCTCAGGATTGGGCATTTATGCTGCTGCGGATGTATACCCGTTGGGCAGAAGCTCACGGCTATAAAGTAGCACTCAGTGAAGAATCTGAGGGTGATGAAGCTGGCATTAAATCAGCAACCTTAGAAATTACTGGGCGTTACGCTTATGGCTATCTGCGGTCAGAAACAGGCACACATCGCTTAGTGCGGATTTCACCTTTTAATGCCAATGGCAAACGGCAAACTAGTTTTGCTGGGGTGGAAGTTATGCCGCAAATAGATGATTCTGTGCAATTGGATATTCCAGAGAAGGATTTGGAAATCACAACCTCTAGGGCTGGTGGTAAAGGTGGGCAGAACGTCAACAAAGTAGAAACAGCAGTCCGAATTGTGCATTTACCTACTGGTCTAGCTGTGCGCTGTACCGAAGAACGATCGCAGCTGCAAAATAAAGAAAAAGCCCTCGCCCGCCTCAAAGCTAAACTGCTAGTTATCGCCCGTGAACAAAAGGCACAAGAAATTGCCCAAATTCGCGGTGATATGGTGGAAGCTTCTTGGGGTAATCAAATTCGTAACTACGTATTTCATCCTTACCAGATGGTAAAAGATTTACGTACCAATGCCGAAACAACTGCGATCGCTGATGTAATGAACGGCGACCTCGATATGTTCATCCAAGCCTACCTCCGGCAAGAAAATCAGCTAGTAGACAGTAATTCTGCTTAATCGAAATCCACAATGGGTAATAGATGACTCTGTTACCCATTTCTTAATTCTCGAACCGAAAACAGACAAAATGGCAAGCGAACTTCAAGGAAACTGTTACATTTATATGTAAAAGAGTTGGTCACAAAACGAATTATGAGCAATCCTTCAACGGAACCTCAACCAAGCTATGTCAAGCTTGCCATGCGGAACATGGTACGCAAAGGTGGCACTTCCATTAAACATTTTCTGTTAAGTGCTGTGGGGCTATTAGCTGTTCTCATTGGTCTTGCTTATCTAACCCGTTAAAGACCAAGCAAAATCCAAAGTGTTGAGGAGCGTTTGTATTTAGTGCAAGTTGAACTAAATTTGCAGGATATTTTTTCCGAGTCTTCCCCGCAATTAGCTGTCAATGTTGCGGCCCAAACCTGGGAAAACTGGTTTCAACGCTGGTTAGAAAATCTTCAACCTTATTTACCACCAGCGCCAAGCTATGAAATAGGGCTACGTTTGACAGACGATGCAGAAATTCAATCATTAAATGCCCAATATCGCCATCAAGATAAGCCCACAGATGTTTTAGCCTTTGCCGCTTTAGAGACGGATTTTCCGTATGATGCGGAAATGGAGGATGAGCCTGTGTATTTAGGTGATATCGTGATTTCGGTCAATACAGCCCAACGACAAGCCCAACAGCAAGGGCATAGTTTAGTAACTGAGTTAGCTTGGTTAGCATCTCATGGGCTGTTACACCTTTTAGGCTGGGATCATCCTGATGATGAGAGTTTAGTGCAAATGCTCAAGCAGCAGGTAATAATACTGAATACAATTGGTATTGATATTGACATAGATTATTAAAATTTTTATGCCTGTCAGTGTTAATTTTGAGGCATCCTTTTATAATACTCGTGTAGAAAATTGCCGAGAAGTTGATTGGATGATTACAATCAGCGAAAATTCCCAGTTTACCTAAATTTATTGTTCTATTTTTTAGCTTATGTCCCAACAAGTTTCTCCCCCACCACCAAACCAGTTTTCAAACCTGATAACAAAGGAAAGGGAATTTTCGTGGCAAGTTGCTGCTAATTTACTGGTTAGTTTTAAGTATGCTTGGGCTGGCATCACTTATAGTTTTCAAACTCAACGCAATTTTCGCATCCACGTCAGTTTTTGTGCTTTGGCGATCGCTTTAAGCATATTTTTACATTTATCACCTGTGGAAATAGCAGTAATTGGTATTACTAGCGGCTTAGTTCTAGCCCTAGAACTGCTCAACACCGCGATCGAATCACTGGTAGACTTGACAGTTAAGCAGACTTACCACGACTTAGCAAAAATTGCTAAAGATTGTGCTGCTGGTGCTGTGTTGGTATCAGCTTTAGTCGCAATTTTAGTTGCTTGTACTTTATTGTTGCCGCCTTTAGTAGCGTTAATTATGTCAAATTTCTAAGTTTGGGGATTAATTACACTCATCGGTGAAAATTTTTAAATTACGAATTCAATAATTACTAACGCTGACGGCTAAAATCTGGTAATGATAGCCAGGAGTCTAGGCCGTGATTGTAGTTATAGATAATTACGACAGTTTTACATACAATTTGGTGCAATATTTAGGAGAACTAGCAGCAGAGTTCCCTGTAGCATCAGACATTAAAGTTTTTCGCAACGATAAAATCACCATCGAAGAAATTCGGGACTTACAGCCCGACCTTATAGTAATTTCTCCTGGGCCTGGTCGCCCAGAAGATGCTGGTATATCTCTTGATTTAATTCAACAACTCGGCCCAACCTTACCAATTTTGGGCGTATGCTTGGGGCATCAAAGTATTGGTCAAGTATTTGGTGGTAAAATCGTCTCTGCTCCAGAGTTAATGCACGGTAAAACTTCGCAGGTAACTCACACTAATGTAGGTGTTTTTCAGGGATTAGAAAATCCTATGACCGCTACCAGATATCATAGTCTGGTGATTGACCGCGCAACTTGCCCCGAAGTGTTAGAAATCACTGCTTGGGTTGAAGATGGCACAATTATGGGAGTGCGACATCGGAACTATCCTCACATCCAAGGAGTCCAGTTTCACCCAGAGAGTGTCCTAACTTCTTCAGGAAAACAGTTATTGCGAAACTTTCTGGAACAATTACAGACGAGAGAGTGATTAATGAAACGACGACAGTTGATGGGCTATGCTGGGGCGGGGTTAGTCACAGCTTTAGTTACTACATTAGGTTCTAACTCTGAAGCTGACGCACAATCTGGCAGTTTATCAGTTCAGTGGTTGGGTCATACTTGCTTTCTAATTACTGGTGGTGGAGTAAAAATTCTCGCCAATCCATTCCGCACAATCGGCTGTACTGCTGGTTATCGTGCGCCGAAAGTTAGTGCAAACTTAGTGTTGATTAGCAGTCAATTATTAGACGAAGGTGCAGTAGAAGACTTGCCAGGAAATCCTAAGCTAGTATACGAACCTGGAGTTTATGAGTTTCAAGGTATCAAATTCCAAGGAATTTCCACAGATCACGATCGCAAAGGTGGCAGACAATTCGGTAAAAATGTCGCCTGGAGTTGGAAGCAAGCGGGAATTAACATCCTACACCTAGGAGGTATTGCTGCACCCATTTCAATTGAACAAAAAATCCTGATGGGTCGTCCTGATATCCTCTTCATCCCTGTCGGCGGTAGTGCTAAAGCTTATAACGCTGAGGAGGCTAAACAAGCAATTGATGTGTTAAATCCCAAACTAATCATTCCTACTCACTACCGTACCCAAGCTGCTGATGCTAATGCCTGTGATATTTCACCCTTAGATGAATTTCTCAACTTGGCGCAAGGTATTACAGTACGTCGTAGTAATAGTGACACTCTTACTGTTACCTCTGGGAAGTTACCGGAAGATAAGGTGATTCAGGTTTTAAGCTATAAATTTTAAATTTATTTCATGGCAGGTTGATCAACCTGCCATCAACACATCAACTATGAATTATCTGTAGGGGCGCAAAGCTATACGCTCTTACTAGTAACGAATTCGAGGATCAACATAAGCATTAATAATGTCGATTAAAATACTTGCACTAACAACGATCGCCCCAAAAAATACTAATACACCTTGGACTGTGGGATAATCGCGATCGCTGATTGCTTGATACAAACGATTAGCTAACCCAGGCCAAGAAAATGTCACTTCAGTTAAAATTGCTCCACCCAACAAAGAAGCAAAGGTTAATCCCAAAACCGTAATTACTGGAATCAAAGCATTTTTTAACGCATGAGACACTAAAATTTTCTTTTCTGGAATGCCTCTAGCTCTCGCTGCTTCTACATAGTCAGCACGCAGAGTTTGTTTTAAATTCACCCGTACAATGCGCTCAAAAATCCCACTGAGCAAAATTCCCAATGTCAGGCTAGGGAGGGCAAGATGGTGCAAAGAAGCAAAAAACTGAGTCAAGTTACCACTCAGTAAGCTATCAAATGTATACAACCCTGTAATTGGCGATGGTGGCGGTAGCGTTGGCGGAAAACGGTTAGAGTTAGGAAACCAACCCAGTTGTACAGAAAAAATTAACTGCAACAGCATTCCTGCCCAAAACATCGGTAATGCGTAAGTAATAATCCCGAATAACCGTCCACCCACATCAAAATATGTTCCAGGACGAGAAGCGGAAAGTGTACCTACCAAAATACCGACAATCAGAGCTACTGCCATACTAAATACCGCTAACTCCACTGTCGCCGGAAAGTATTGGCCAATAATTTCCCAAACATTTTGTCCGCGACTTGTTAAAGAAGTTCCTAAGTCAAAACGCAGTAAGTTACCTAAATAATTTAAATATTGTAGCCACAGAGGTAAGTTTAATCCTAATTGCTTTCGCAATTCTTCTTTTGCAGCTTCTGGCGCACGTCCCCCCAGAATTGCATCAGCTGGATCTCCTGGTGTAGCTCGCAATAATAAAAATACGATGGTAATGATAGTTAACAACTGAAGCGGCGCTAGGAGCAACCGCGAAACAATGTAATACTGTATGGCTTTGGAGCGAGACATTTTTATGAAGTATGAATTATGAAGTCTGAAGTGTAAAGGGTGAAGAATGAAGAGTAAAGAGTGAAATATAAATTTTATATAGCAATTCTATTTGATTTGTGAAAATAACTTTTTATATCCCCGACTTGTTAAATAAGTCGGGGATATTGTTATTCACGCATAATTTAGAATTGCTATATTTCATACTTCATACTTCACACTTCATACTTCATTAGCTATTTTTTGATTGTTTTATAAATCAAATTCTGGGTAGGATCAAGTTGCACATTACTTACACCTTTTTGGGCAAATACATAGTCTTTGTTTTGCCAAAGAGGCACATAAGGCACATCATTAGCTACTTGGGTTTGAATTTGGGCAAAAATTTTCTCTCTTGCTGCGGGATTTTGTTCTTTGCGTTGTTGGTCGATGAGTTTATTCATGGTTTCGCTATAGTAAAACGAACCCTGAGTTTGACTACCGCCATCTTCGCAACCTTTGGCATCGGAACCTTTTTGACAAGCTAAGAACGGTTGCACATAGTTATCTGGATCTAAAAAGTCAGGATACCAATCAAGCAAAGCGGCTGGATACAAACCTTTAGAAATGTCTTTAAAGAAAGTCGGGCCTTCTACTGTGTTAACTTCTAATTGTACGATGCCGTCCATTTTAGTATCGGCAAGTGATTTTAATGTTTGTGCTGCCAAACTCCGAGTCGGTGAACTAGAAGGATACCAAACTGGAATTTTTACCGGATTTTCTTTAGAAAAACCTGCTTTGGTTAATAATTCCTTAGCTTGATCAAATTTACCATCACCATATTTGTCTTTAAATAATGGCTGGGAAACTTTGAATGTAGTAGGAATCATACTGTAAAGTGCATCAGCTTGACCGTATAAGACTCGCTCATTTATTAGTGGACGGTCAATAATTGCCGCGATCGCTTGTCTAACTTCTGGTTTATCTAAAGGTTGTTGATTGCGATTTAATACCAGATAACTTACCACACTACCCTGAGCTGTAATCGCTTGCCAATTTCCTTTTTTAGCCCCATCCTCTAAACTGCGAATTTGATCAGGTTGTAATGATAAATAAGCTACATCTACTGCACCTGTCCGGAAGGCATTAAACAAGTTAACTGGACTAGTTTGAATTTGAACGTTAATTCCTTGATTTGCTGGTTTTTCTCCCCAATATTTATCAAACACATCCATTCGCAGTGAATCTGTACCATACTGCGCTAATTTGTAAGGGCCAGTCCCAACAAATGTATTTGGTTTAAATTTACCAGCACCAATTTCATAAGCTTTAGGTGAAACTGCACACACTCCAGAAAAGGCCAACAGTGAAGGAAATGCAGCAAAGGGTTTTTTGAGCTTGATTGTTAGCTCATTCTCACCTGTAGCGGTTACTGAGTCTACTGTATCAGCTAATAAAAAAGAAGGTTTACCTTTATTTTCAATAAATCGCTTAATGCTAAACTCCATTGCTTTAGCATTAAAGGGTGTGCCATCGTGAAACACTACTCCTTGGCGTAGGGGTATGGTGTAAGTTAAACCGTCTTGACTGACTTTTGGTAAACTTGTTGCCAATTGGGGTTTAATTTCTGTACTACCTGGTTCGTAAGTGTAAAGGCGATCGCTCATATTAAACACTAGACCTAAAGATGCCAATTCATAAGCATCCGCTGGATCTAAAGTTCTCGGTTTTGCAGTAGTACCAATAGTAATACGCCCATCACCCGTAGGAGTACTTGCAGAACCCGCTGGTGTGGTATTTGTTGGTTGTCGAGTACCACAACTGATCACTAAAAATAAACACAGACAAAACAGAGATAGGAATTGTGTAATTCGACCCCACCTTCGCATGGACAAGGGAAATAAAGTCATACCTTGGCAATTTCTCAAATCAGCGGTCAGTAATCATACTATATGTGTGGCAATAATACCCAATTTTTTACAATCAATGCAGGCTTAAGGCAAGCGATGCGACTTATTTTCTATATCACCCATCAATTTAATTGGATATTACAGATGATAAAAGCCTAATCAAGCTGTTCCACATAAAGCTTATATATAGGAATCATATTTGATTAATGAAAAAACTCAGTATACCTTAGAAAGCCTTCTTTCCTGTTCCCTGTTCCCTGTTCCCTGACTACGTAGATCGTTTCAGAAATCAAACCGGATTCCTATATTTAATTTAGTGTTGACAGTCAACACTCTATGCAATGAATACGTCTTTTAGTTTTTGGAATTTTATTTAACTATTGAGATATATCAACAAATGTTACAAAAACTCATCTAGAATTTTTCAGTATTTTCAGGTATTCACTGTAAGATTTTGCACAAACAAAATTGAATAGATCATAGCAAATTAATCAGACAGCCTGGGCAGTTTAAAATTGCAAGAACTTCATTATTTAATATTAATTTTATAAACTAAATAAAATTGTCTTAAATTAAGAATATTTTTGAAAAAAAATTTGTTAAGCTGCTCAATTAGCTCCAGTCATTAACATTTAAACTTTGCCTACTAGCTATTGAGGATAAGGCTTGAAGACAATAATCAGGAAAACTGCCATCCTGGCTAGAGTGGTAAAGCTTTTTTATTTGTAACATCTACCGAGAAAACTCTGAGGGTGTAGATATCAAAATTTATAGTCAAAATAGCGAGATACAACCGTGAAATATTTTTTTCTTTCTGAAGGATGGAATATAGGTAGAGTATGGTCATCTGATGGATTATGGCAGATTACCGCATGGCGACGGCAACCAGATATCCAACGCATGAATATTTGTATAGTAGAAAACAATGAATTCCTTTGGCTTTATCGCACTGAAGAAGCCGTTTTAACAGTGGAAGTTAAACCTACAACACCAGAAATTGCCAGCCAAACAATCGGTCAAGTAGTGCTAAAGCGTTTAATGAGTGCTGAACAGATAATTGAACGATTGAACACAGCCCAAGCCAAGTGTCAGCTACAAAACATCCACTTAGTGACACAGTAATTTAACTGAGTCGGGAATTGCCCAAAAACATTGTCTGTTGAAAGTAGGGTGCAGAGGTGTAAGGGTGTAAATGAGCTAAACCCATACACCCATACACTCTTAAGCCCTTACACCCCTTCTCACAGACAATTTTTGTGCGTAAGTTCTAGAGAATTACGTAAATGAAATTGTGACGGAGATTTGTGAGAAGATAACACAGATGGGATACCGATCGCATCTATTTACACGCTTGCAAACAGTTCCATCAATAGTTACACTTTTTAAAACATTCTCATTTTTGCATGGCGATTGCGTAGACGACCAAAAGGCAGCTGCCACAAGGTTAGCTCGCTTTATTACCCAAATACCCACAAGGTATTTGCCGAGTTCTCTAAGAACAAGGGAGAGTTTTATGAAAAACTACTTGGAGAAGACAAGCGATCGCTACCCCAAAAGGTAAAGCTACCGCAGCGTCTAAGTGTTGCCAAATAAGCCACACAGTCTAAATCATTAAGACTGAGCCGTGGTCAAACTCAGAACCCTGGCAATAAAAAAACTTAGAGATTTCTTTGAGAAGCGGCCTTCGCCTCCCAAAGAACTTAGTAAAAAAATTGCTTTGTAAACATAACTCTTCGAGGAGGAGCGTAGTCGATGGGACTACCTTGGTACCGAGTACATACAGTTGTTCTGAACGATCCAGGGCGGCTGATTTCTGTACACTTGATGCACACAGCCCTGGTGGCAGGCTGGGCTGGTTCAATGGCGTTATATGAACTCGCTATTTATGACCCCAGCGATCCTGTTCTCAACCCTATGTGGCGACAAGGGATGTTCGTGCTGCCCTTCATGGCACGTCTAGGTGTTACCCAATCTTGGGGTGGCTGGAGCGTTACTGGCGGCCCCGCCAGCGACCCTGGTTTCTGGTCTTTTGAAGGTGTGGCTGCTGCTCACATCGTTCTGTCTGGTTTATTATTCTTGGCCGCAGTTTGGCACTGGGTTTACTGGGATTTAGAACTCTTTAGAGATCCCCGCACTGGTGAACCAGCACTAGACTTGCCCAAGATGTTTGGTATTCACCTGTTCTTATCTGGTTTACTCTGCTTTGGTTTTGGTGCATTCCACCTCACCGGACTTTATGGCCCAGGGATGTGGATTTCCGATGCTTATGGAATCACAGGTAGCGTGCAGGCAGTAGCACCAGAATGGGGCCCAGATGGTTTTAACCCCTATAACCCCGGTGGTGTTGTGGCTCACCACATAGCCGCTGGTGTGGTTGGTATTATTGCTGGTTTATTCCACCTTACAGTTAGACCTCCCGAAAGGCTATACAAAGCCCTACGGATGGGTAACATTGAAACCGTACTTTCCAGCAGTATTGCTGCGGTATTCTTCGCTGCTTTCGTAGTTGCTGGCACCATGTGGTACGGTAGCGCTACCACCCCAATCGAACTGTTTGGCCCTACCCGTTATCAATGGGATCAAGGCTACTTCCGTCAAGAAATTGAACGTCGTGTTCAAGCTAATGTAGCTAACGGTGCAAGCTTGTCTGAAGCTTGGTCACAAATCCCTGAAAAGCTGGCATTCTACGATTACGTTGGTAATAGCCCTGCTAAAGGTGGTCTGTTCCGTACAGGCCCTATGGATAAGGGTGATGGTATTGCTCAGTCTTGGCAAGGTCACGCAGTATTCAAAGATGCTGAAGGTAGAGAATTGACTGTACGTCGTCTGCCTAACTTCTTTGAAACCTTCCCCGTAATTTTGACCGACAGCGATGGTGTTGTCCGCGCTGACATTCCTTTCCGTCGGGCAGAATCCAAATATAGCTTTGAACAAACTGGTGTTACCGTTAGCTTCTACGGTGGCGACCTAGATGGTAAGACCTTCACAGATCCTGCTGATGTGAAGAAGTATGCTCGTAAGGCTCAAGGCGGCGAAATCTTTGAATTTGACCGCGAAACCTTGAACTCTGACGGTGTATTCCGTACCAGTCCTAGAGGTTGGTTCACCTTTGGACACGCAGTATTTGCTTTGTTGTTCTTCTTCGGTCACATTTGGCACGGCGCTCGGACAATCTACCGAGACGTATTTGCTGGTGTGGAAGCAGACCTAGAAGAGCAAGTCGAATGGGGTCTGTTCCAGAAAGTGGGTGATAAGTCAACCCGCCGCAAGGAAGCCCTCTAAACAAGTCTGAAGGATGAAGTCTGAAGTGTGATTCAGAACTTCATCCTTTAGGTTTCATTTATTACTGGCTGGATAAGCAGGAGCTTTTGATATGGAAAGCGTTGCATACATTTTAATTTTTACTTTGTGCATAGGCGTTCTGTTTTTTGCGATCGCCTTCCGCGAACCTCCCCGCATTGAGAAAAAAGACGAGTAATAGATTACTATTACTAAGCTTTGCAAAATATCCGCTGTTATGGCTAAATAACAGCGGATATTTTACTGGTATATTTTTTGATAAAACTGCCTTATATCCTTTGACAGATTGCAAGAGACCATTTGTTATGTGATACAATCTTCTATCTGGAAGTTGATATGTGTTAACACTAGCTTTCTACGCTAGGATTAATAAGGATGTAAGTGTACACTGGTTTTCAGTGGCTTACACAGGCATTATAGTTATGTCACAAAACTTTACGGAGACTAGAACCAGGAACAAATCAGCATGGTCAATCAGAACTTAACCGCTACAGAAATTGGATTTACTCACGAAGATTTCGCTGCTCTACTTGACAAATACGACTATCACTTTAGCCCTGGAGATATTGTACCAGGAACGGTTTTCAGTATAGAGCCGCGCGGCGCTCTGATTGACATCGGTGCTAAAACAGCAGCATATATTCCCATACAAGAAATGTCTATCAACCGGGTAGATGCCCCGGAAGAAGTTTTACAGTCAAACGAAACACGCGAATTTTTCATTCTTACTGATGAGAACGAAGATGGTCAATTGACCCTTTCGATTCGTCGTATAGAATATATGCGGGCTTGGGAACGTGTTCGTCAGTTGCAAGCAGAAGACGCAACTGTTCGTTCTGGTGTATTTGCGACCAACCGTGGTGGGGCGCTGGTAAGAATTGAGGGATTGCGTGGTTTTATCCCTGGTTCCCACATTAGCACCCGCAAACCTAAAGAAGAATTAGTAGGTGAAGAACTACCCTTAAAGTTCTTGGAAGTAGACGAAGAACGTAACCGCCTAGTTCTATCTCATCGTCGGGCGTTGGTTGAACGTAAGATGAACCGCCTCGAAGTTGGCGAGGTAGTAATTGGCACAGTTCGTGGTATCAAGCCTTACGGTGCTTTTATCGATATCGGTGGTGTCAGCGGCCTGTTACACATCTCAGAAATTTCTCACGAACACATCGATACGCCTCATAGCGTGTTCAATGTCAATGATGAAGTTAAAGTCATGATCATTGATTTGGATGCAGAAAGAGGCCGGATTTCCTTATCTACCAAACAATTGGAACCAGAACCCGGTGATATGATTAAAAACCGTGATTTGGTCTACGATAAGGCTGAAGAAATGGCAGCTAAGTATCGTGAGCAACTGTTAGCAAAACAACAAGGTATCACCTTACCAACTGCTGAAGAAGGTGCTGCTGAAGAAGGTGCAATTGAAGAAGAAATCCCAGCAGCTACCGAGGAAGAAATTCCATCAGCTATTGAAGAAGAAATTCCAGTAGCGATTGAAGAGTAAGGTCATTAAATAATTGTACTAAAGCCTAAAAAAAGAGGGAAAAACCCTCTTTTTTTATTTTTTTGAGTGGGGTGAAAGATTTTGGTAAGTATTCAATGTAAAGATATTACTTTTGCCAATATTCAGGCAATTTTTTTTGATAAAAATGGTACTTTAGAAGACTCAGAAGTTTATTTGCGATCGCTTGGACAAAAAGCCGCACGAATTATCGATGCCCAAATTCCTGGAATTAACGAACCATTATTAATGGCCTTTGGTATCAATGGCCATTACATCGACCCTGCGGGTTTAATGGCGGTAGCTAGTCGCCGAGAAACGGAAATTGCTACAGCTGCGTATATTGCTGAAACTGGTAGAGGATGGTTTGAATCTCTCAAAATAGCCCGTCAAAGTTTAGACGAAGCCGAGAAATATTTAGAAGAATCTCCCGCACCCATGTTTCCAGGAAGTTTGGAGTTGTTACAGTCCCTCTCAGCCGCAGGGCTGAAACTCGGTATTATATCGGCAGCTACAACCGCAGAAGTTAAAGCATTTGTAGCCCGGTATAAATTGAGTGATTATATCCAAGCTCAAATCGGCGTGGATGATGGCCCTGGTAAACCAGATCCAACACTGTTTTTGCAAGGCTGCCAAATTTTAGGAGTAGAATCAAGCACCGCACTGATGGTAGGAGATGCGGTTGGTGATATGCAAATGGCACGGAACGCCAAAGCCGCAGGTTGTATTGGCATCACCTGGATTGGTAAATCAGATCACGTCCAAGGTGCGGATGTGGTGATTCATCAACTAAATGAAATTCAAGTTTTAGGTTTCTGATTTGATTTGCACTCCAGCCTGAACTAAATCAAAATTTGGAGGAAAATGAGTGTTGCGATCGCAGTCTGCTTTTTCCAGCTTTGCACCTTGGAGGTTAGCTTGGCGGAGATTAGCTGACATTAATAGTGATCCCCGCAAATCTGCATCTGTCAAGTCAGCTTGAGAAAGGTCGCAATAGCTGAGGTCAGTTCCTCTAAGATTAGCAGCGCGAAGATTAGCTGTGCTTAAATCAGCATAGCTAAGGTCAGAACCTTTGAGGTTAACCCCTTGCAAATCAGCATCACCAAGTTCTGCCCTAATAAAATCCCGTCGTCCCTCAGCGTACTGTTCTAAAAGAGTAGCCACTGTATTAATCGGCTGTTGATAATTTACTTCAGACATAAAACAGCCTCAAACATTTTTGATTTAAATTCATCATAAAACTACTGATGCAAAAAATTACATCATAAATTGCTTTAATTTATCAAAATAAGTGAAAGGAAATCAATAAAGATTTCCTTTCATCCTATTATCTTTATTGATTTTTGACTAACAAACCTAGATAGACGATCGCTTAAACGTTAACTTTCTGTTTTGACCAAACACCGTTTTCATCTTCATCAAATTGCTGATGCACCGCTGCCCAAGCTGCTTGTTCAGCATTAAACTCATCACTTGTTTCATTCAACACAGCGTTATAACGCTCAATAAATGTGCGTTGAGCTTCTGGTGACAAATGAGAGCGCACTTCAGGAGATAAATCCTCTGGGTTGTTACATGGCCCAGGGCAAGGATGAGCTAATATTTTATCAATTGTGTTAATTTCTTCAGCACCCGCACTTTCTAAAAGCAATTGAAATTCACCAGCGCGATTAGCTGGAACTTCTGCCATTATTAAGAATTCGCCAGCTTGTAAACGAGTTTGGTAAACAGCAGCTTTATCTTCGGGCATTCCCCAAGCGGTTAAAACTGAAACTAAACCAGCGCCAGCACTACCTGCGATCGCACCACTTGCCGCTCCTAACAGTAATGCACTGATTGGCCCAGCAGCCACAATCGGCCCAACAAAGGGAATAAACAGTACGCCTACACCTGTAAGCAAACTGAGGAAAGAACCAAACAGAGAACCAAAAATCGCCCCTGTTCGCAGACCTCCTAAAATTACATCTCTCTTGGTAATAAAGCCTGCAATTCTAGTTTCCGACTGGAAATTCCGTCCCATCACCGAAATATGATCTCTGGGTACGCCTCTGTCTAGTAAACGTCGAATCACATCATCAACTTGTTTCTGTTCTTTTAATACAGCCGAGATAGTACGTTCTGCTTGATAGACTTCTGGCACTTGAATACTCCTTAAAATCTGTTTTTCTACAGCTAATTTGCCAAGAGGCAAATGCGGGAGATAAAGTCTTCCCGCAGCCGAATATTTTCAGTCAGACTCTACATTTAGAGATAAATCTGCGTTGAACTACACACCTACAGGGGTTTTTGCTCCTGTCCCTGGTTTTGTTCCGTCTGGCTGCAATTCCTGACCTTCAATAAAAGAGCGCAACATCCAAGCCATCTCTTCATGCTCTTCCATTAGTCCAGTTAAAAAGTCAGCAGTTCCTTCATCATGAAACTCTTCACTAGACTGATCAACATGCTCTCTTAAATTGCGGATAATTTGCTCATGATCTTCCACAAGGTTAGCTACCATTCCAGTTGCTGTAGGAACATCACCAGAATGTTCTTTGAGGGTAGCAAGTTGGAGAAATCCTGCCATTGTGCCAACTGGGTAACAACCCAAAGCCCGAACTCGTTCGGCTAGAGCATCAATATTTTCAGTTAGCTTTTCATAGTGTTCTTCCCAAAGTTCGTGCAAACTGCGAAACTGAGGGCCAACTACATCCCAATGATACTTTTTAGTTTTTACTAAAAGTAAATAGGCATCTGCTAAATCTTGATTTAACAGATTTGCCACACCTTGACGCTGTTCTTCTGTCAAACCAATGTTAATCGCACGCATTGTATTGTAATTCCTAAGTAGACTTATTAATAAGTTCACAAAAATCAAACATCATTTACATCAACCATAGGAAAGATTGCCAGAGCATAATTATTTACAACTTAAGGTCAGGTTGATTTATGACTTATAATAGAAAAGTATTTTAGATAATTATTACTGATAAATAAAAACACCTTGATTAAATTTATCAACCAAGGTGTCAAAGCAGAGTAACAGTATATAGAAGTGCGAATGAAGAGTATTTAGGCTAACTAGCAGTCAAAGCTTCTACTTGGTAAATAATTATCATTGAGTTATTACTGATAATTCCCAAATATTATTACGTAGATTACTTTGGCAACGGCTTATTAGCATCATTACTTTTTACTTTTTGCCTGTTACTTTTTCCAACAGATTTTGCACTTCATCTTCAACTGAGGTTGCGGATTGGGAATTTTCAGGACGCTTCATTTTTTCAATGTCAGCATCTCCTTGAACTTCGTTGAGTCCTTTATTAGACTCTTCTTGCACCTTATTCAGCCCAGGAGGTGCAGATCTACCAATTTCATCAGTTTTCTTTTGAGTTTCTAGAAGTTGTGTTGTAGCTTCAGTAGGAGCGCTCTTATAGCTTTCAATTGCAAAAGCTGGAAATGCATTAGATACCAACAATAATGCACAGGTAAAAGCTACAATTAGAAAACGGACTGGACGCAATAGAGATAGAACAAAAGTCATATTCTTCATTGGAAATCCTCAAAACAGGTTAACAACAAATAAGTTATATTTTTGCAGAGAAGCAATATTTGGCCATCATTAAATAAAATGGTGGTACAAATGAAATATTAAGATATGCTTCACTCTTGAGTTATTTCAAGGTAGATATTTGCGCAAATTATAATTGTGGATCACTTTAAATTAGACCAGAGAAAAGCTCATATAGCTATCAACTATATTTGCTTTATTCACAATCAATTTCCTAGCAAATTTCACCTAACTTATATTTACTTTGAATCATCCTACTTTGGGATCAACCTGTAGAGTGAAGTTGATCGCTTCTGCGTGAGAGATAAGATCAACCTGTAGGTAGAGTGGCTAAATATCGTTGAATTTGGCTGTTTATTGCTTTTATCTAGCCTTGCTAGAGGGCAGTCAATATATTTGCTTGTGTTATTTATACAATAGTTTTACTTATGTTATTTATATAATAATCCGGTTTGTTTACTGAAGCTAAATGTGTAAAAAAAGAATAAACATTGAGTAAAAAGTAAGTGTCAATAGCATAAGTGATAACGTTTAACTAAATTTAATAAGATCAGTGATCGCACCAATTAAACTAGTATTTTTTCTCCAATACTAAAACTAATACAATTAATGATGAAGATTTATCAGCGTCATGCTTGGCCTCAAACACTAGAGGAAGCTATTACTATTCAAGAAAATTTGCGTGAACAAGTAATCACCGAAGATCAACTCCCAGAACCTATCAACTATGTTGCTGGCGTAGATATGGGTTTTGAAGCTGATGGTACAATTAGCCGTGCAGCGGTTGCAGTGCTGAGTTTTCCTGATTTACAAGTCGTAGAAACAACCCTAGCACATCGTCCTACTTCATTTCCTTACATTCCTGGCTTCCTCTCATTTCGAGAAATTCCTGCTGTACTTGATGCTTTAGAAAAAATTCAAACAGCACCAGATATTATCCTCTGTGATGGACAAGGCATTGCCCACCCCCGCAGATTTGGTATCGCCAGCCATCTAGGAGTAATTTTAGATATGCCGACAATTGGTGTGGCAAAATCACTGTTAATTGGCAAGCATCAAGAATTACCTGAAACTAGAGGTAGTTGGCAACCACTTATACATAAAGGTGAAATCATTGGTGCAGTTTTACGAACTCGTGTTGGGGTTAAACCTTTGTATATTTCTAGTGGCCATAAAATTAGCTTGTCTACAGCAATTGATTATGTATTGCGTTGTACACCAAAATACAGGCTACCAGAAACTACACGCGTAGCTGATAAATTAGCTTCTAATAGATAACCACCGTAATCAGTTTTCTGTGCTGTGAAACATCTAGAAAAGTCAACTTTGCAGGATTAATGACAAAAAATATACGCTGGAATAGTGTAGAAATGTATAGAATCTTGTAAAGATATAAAATATAGTCTTTTTTAAGATGCAAACATTACAAGCTCTTTCTTCAATGCAACTGTCTTTAGCCCCAAATCAATGTCAGTCTTTGAAGATTGTCGCTCTTGGAGACAGCATAGTTTACGGTTTTGGCGATCCTGAACGCGGTGGCTGGGTAGAACAACTGCGACGATGGTGGATGTTGCCTGGTAGTGCAGGTCATATTTTATATAACTTAGGTGTTAGAGGCGATCGCACACAACAGGTAGCCCAAAGACTAGAAGTAGAATTTCGCCATCGCGGCGAACTCCGCAATCGCGTTCCAGATTTGATTATTCTTTCAGTAGGTGTAAATGATTCAGCGCGGTTAGGTCGTCCCAATGGCAAAAATTACACCGATTTTGCTGTTTTTGAATCAGATATCGCCCATTTACTAGATTTGGCACAACAACTTTGCCCAGTTTTATTTGTGGGTATGGTTCCAGTGGATGAAGCAAAGATGCCATTTCTCGATTGTTTTTACTTCAATCACAGTGACCAATATCGTTACAATGAAGCGACTCGCCTAGCTTGTAACCAACGCCAAATTCCTTATTTAGATATTTTCGACCAATGGATGGGACGCGGTGAAACTTGGTTACGCCAGCGGATGAGTGTTGATGGTTTACATCCCAACACATTAGGCTATCAAGCTTTATTAGATGATGTGCTGAAATGGGATGCATTAGCAGCCTATCATTCCCAACCAGAGTATCAACTAAGATAATTTTAGTTTCTTATGCAATAGCGATCGTCTCAACTTGAATATACTGAATATTTTGTAACCACATTTTTACTACTGCTCTTTTTAGTTGTGTTTGAAATTAACACCTAAATTGCACTAGTAAATAAATTTACATCGTGGCTAATTATACTTTAAGTTTTGGTGATCGCTTTTCTTGCTCAATGTTTTACTTGTATGCTAATTGCACAATTATTTAGAGCAAATTAACATGAATTGGCAATTATCTGCATCTTCTTGAATGCTCCTGATTTGATAAAGCTAATTAACATCAATATTGGTCTATAACAAGCCATAGTTACCATAATCACTAATATTGTCATAATTATCATAGTGTTAAATTAATCATGATTACCTGATTTTTACAGAAGTCAACTGATAAAAATACTCAACATTCATAAGTAATTCTAGAAGTCTTGTCTAGTATTAATTACATAGATATCTGGTAAATCTCTAGACAAAAATTTTATCTAAAATTGCTAAATAGCATTTATTAACGTTTAAACGTTAATAAAAAAATCTTCCCCATATCTGTTAGTTATTCACCAAGGTTGAAACATCTATTTTGTCAAATATTCTCTGAATATCTCTTAAATTCATAGCAAATCACTATTAATGAGTTTGACTGTGTTGTAACAACAATTAACATCATAGTCGAGCATAAATTTACATGGAATATGCTTAACAAGGTTGACAATTTCCCATTTCTTAAAGAATCATCTTAGGGAAACCAGTCATTTAGAGGAAACCATGCACACAGTTATTCTCGTTCTGATCGAGGTACTGATTGTTATTGGACTGTCCCGGCTTATAGGTCTGGCATTCAAATCAATTAAGCAACCGTTGGTAATTGGTGAGATTGTTGCTGGGATTATGCTTGGCCCATCTTTATTTGGATTGGTTGCTCCTCATGTAGCAGCTAGTCTATTCCCACCAGAAACTATTCCATTTCTCAATGTTTTGTCCCAGGTGGGATTAATATTCTTCATGTTTTTGATTGGGCTAGAACTCAATCCGAAATATCTGAGTGGTCAGTTAGAAGTAGCAGTCTTAACTTCTCATGTCAGCATTTTAGTACCCTTTTCTTTGGGAACTTTGCTGGCAGTATTGCTATATCCTTTAGTATCGAATGCCAGTGTTTCTTTTACTGCATTTGCACTATTTTTAGGGGCAGCAATGTCTATTACTGCCTTTCCGGTATTAGCACGAATTATTACAGAGAACAATTTACAGGGGACACGTTTAGGAACTCTGGCATTAACTTGTGCAGCAGTAGATGATGTAACGGCGTGGTGTGTTTTAGCAGTAGCGATCGCTGTAGCACGTACTGGTAACTTTTTTGGTGCTATACCCACAATTATCGAGAGCATAGTCTACATTGGCTTTATGCTGACAGTGGGGCGTTGGTTTCTTCAAAGGTTAGCCACTTACTACCGGCGTACTGGACGCTTAAGTCAATTACTTCTAGCTGTAATTTACATAGCAGTAGTTGCTTCTGCACTGATCACTGAACTTATTGGTATTCACTTAATTTTTGGCGCATTTTTACTCGGTGCAGCAATGCCCAAGAATGCAGATTTAGTTCGGGAATTAGCTGTCAAAACCGAAGATTTTGTCTTGATATTTCTGCTACCGATATTTTTTGCTTACAGTGGCTTGCGGACGCAGATTGGTTTACTCAATCGTCCTGAGTTGTGGTTTTTGTGTGGATTAGTGTTGCTAGTAGCGATCGCAGGCAAGTATTTTGGCACTTATGTAGCGGCTCGTGTTAGTGGAATTAATCAACGAGAAGCCTCAGCCCTTGGTTGGTTAATGAATACTCGCGGTTTAACTGAGCTAATTGTTCTCAATATTGGTTTAGAGTTGGGAGTTATTTCGCCTTTAATCTTTACCATGCTGGTGATTATGGCATTGGTAACAACATTTATGACCTCACCTCTGCTGGAGTGGACATATCCCAAACGCCTGATCAAATTGGATGTAGTCGAACCAGACTTAGAAGCAGAAACAACTACTGAAATTGCTACTGTTGTTGAATCCGCTCCTAACTACCGGATTTTAGTACCAGTGGCGAATCCCAGCACACAAAAAGGTTTGGTGCAATTAGCAGTTGCGCTCGCGCTAAACTACAGACAAAATGCTGTTGTCAATCCTCTCAGCTTAATTGAACTGCAAGAAGATTATGCTTTTGAGAGTACCCCAGTAGAAGCAGATCGATTAATTCTACAGCGTCGCCAGCAATTAGAAGAACTAATTAACACCTTAGAACCGCCAATTGCTCGTTCCCATGTGCATCCAATCATTCGCATATCAAGCAATGTTGCACGAGAAACAGCTCAAATAGCCAAAATTGAGCAATCTGATTTAATTCTTGTAGGATGGCATCGTCCAGCTTTTAGCAACAATCGCTTAGGTGGAAGAGTCGGTCAAATTCTTAGTACTGCACCAGTAGATGTCGCCGTGTTTGTAGACAGGGGTTCAGAGCGCTTAGAAAACTTATTGGTTCCTTATTCGGCAAATATCCACGATGATTTAGCCTTGATTTTAGCTTTGAGACTCTTGATTAACCGTGATACCTGTATGTTACAGATTTTACAGGTATTAGGAGAAAATCCTCACCATGATGAGTTGAGTTATGAATTGCACAAAATGATGGAACAACTCCCTGCTAGTGTACGCGATCGCATTGAAATTAAAACAGTCGAATCCCCAGAACCAATTCAAGCTGTTGTTACAGCTTCCGAAGCAGTTGACCTCACCATTGCTGGAACCAGTCGCGTTTGGGGAATTGAGCGTCAAACTTTAGGTAGATACACAGATGCACTAGCCATTCAATGCCGTTCCTCGCTGCTAATTACCCGTCGTTACAGCCAAGTTACCTCTCATCTTGCTTCTGTACTGCCTGAAATAAGTAACCAAGAATCAACACTCACAAGCTAAATCTATGAATAATTTTAATGTTAAATCTTTGACCTTCTACGGAATAACCATAGGTTCAGTGCTACTGTTGTTTAAAACTGTCACAGCCTATGGAGAAAATAATCTCAAAGCTCCTCCTGTAATTGACGGTCGCTACCTTCTCACTTTAGCTACAAGCTTACCTAGCTGTGAAACAGCAGACACTCTTGTATTAAATATGCAACAATCAGGTATTTATTTAAATGCCTCTTTATTGCCAGTAAATCCCAACGCAGATACTGAACAACAGCTTTCGCTTACAGGTATCTTGAAAAATCAACAGGTAAGCTTCTCTGGAAAAATTAATCCAGAAATCCTATGTCATCATTCAAACTCTCAGGTTTACCCAAGTAAATCAGCCACAATGCAAATGCAGCTGATAGATCAAGGTAAAGTGAAAGGTCAACTAACAGTCAATGGCATTCCTCAAACTTTCAAATTTACTGCAACCAAACAACCAACCCAAGAAAAATCACAAAAGTTAAATAGCCATTGAAATATGGGCAAATTATGGAAGTTAGGAATTTGGTGAGGACTTACCTCTGAAAACGAAAAATCAAAGGTTTGGGTAGTGAAAAAGTTTAGGCGTTCAACACCCTTACACCCTTTCAAAATAAATAGTCTCTTTGCGTCAGTCCTTTTACCAGTTCCTCAAAACTTCCTGATGTCTAAATATACAAGGAATAGAAAACATGTACACAAGCCCAAAACCCAAGTGGTTTTGCTTATGGGGCCAGCGCCTAGTTAGTATAAGCTTACTTGGATTCTACACAGCAATTACCTTAGAAACTGGCAGTGGTAATGCTGCACCCATCGCTAAGTTGAATGATTGGCGATTTTATCCAGAAGCTTCGCAATTAGAATTTACTCTTTCAGCAGGCACAACTCCCCACTACTTTTATCTTTCCCAACCCCCACGTCTAGTTATTGATCTGCCAGATACTAAGTTGGGTTATGTTGTTACCAAGCAAAATTACACTGGTGCAATTCAAAGAGTCCGAGTTTCTCAATTGAACGCCAGCATAACTCGGATTGTTCTAGATTTAGCAGCCGGAACATTTATCGACCTCAAACAGGTTAAACTACAACCTGTTTCTCGATATAACCCCACGCGCTGGGTATTACGTCCTTTTATTTCTAGCTATAGTCGCTCTATTCAACCACAAAACTTACAGCCTGCGGTTAATAGTCTACCGCCAAGTTCATATAATTATTACCCTCAAACACCTACTAACTTAAATCCAAATTCAAACTATCTACAGTTACCTAGTACTTTACCGCCTATCACCAGTAACCAACAGCAGCCCTATATCACTGTACCTCCCATAAAGCCTAATAACCCCTATCAAATCCAAGGTTCGATTTTGCCTCCACCTAACTTCCCAAATCAACTTGGTAATTTGAATAATATTCCACCCCTAGCAAGTCCTAATTTTCCAATTCCTCCAGCACCAAACACGCCTAACTATCCATCTAATGAACCCCAAATTCAAGTGATTGAGTTTGGTCAACCTCTTCCCAAACCCAAATACTAATTAAGTTAAAAGTGCTGAGTGCTGATTAATGAGTAAAAATACTAGTATCTAGTCTCTCTTTCTTCTCGCACTAAAATCTATCGGTTTCTTGAGGTACTGCAACTGCTCCTGGTTGAGAGGTGAAAAAGTTCTGTGCTGCCTCGTTTTGATAAATACATCTAATATCGGGTTTTTCGCTATCTAAGCTACCTGTAAAACCAAAGGTATTCAAACGATTTTTGCATTCTCTTACTTGCTCAGAGGTGACAAGTTTGCGCTGTTCTAAAATTGCCCAGTTATTTTGACGCAACACACATCCTGGACGCATACTTGGTTGCGCAACATAAACATTAAATGGGTTGAGTGTGACAAATAATCTCGCATCCATGACCATTGCACTAGCACCGTACTGTACGCAAATCTCTGGGTTTGGCGCTCTTGTATCAATGAATTCTCTTGAAGCTACGTTTGATGGCGTTAAAGTGGTTGTGGAACTAAAAGCAATCCCAATCCCAATACCCAAAACTAGCACCCCTCCCAAAATGGCGATCGTGGTGAGGTTGAATAGAGAAGGCTGTAAAGCCGTAGGTTTAGATGTTGTAGCTGATCTACCAGTAGATTTACGTCTCATTTTTACTTGACACCTTCACGTTTTGGAAAGCAGGGAGCGGTCTAAACTGCTCTCCCTATTTCAGTATGCCGATTCTTGACGATGATTGTCTGCAAAATTTATCAGAGCTATGAATTCTGTGAGCTTAAATAGCATTTTCTGCATTTTTTTAGTGATAAATAATACATAAACTGTAAAAACAGTATTTTTGATAACAATTATTAATTGAGGTAACAAAAATTGTAAAGTATTATTACTGGAACTTTGATAGGTAACGGCAAGAAAGTGACATCTCAAAAAGCATTAATCTGGGGAAAAAGCTTTAAAACTACACAATTTCAACTTCTACTTGCAGATAGTCTGACGATTTTCTGGGGTGAGTGGTTAAAATTGCGTGCCAGAATCACACAAGTTGCCGCAACTGGTTTAGTATCTCCACTAATATATATTTTGGCTTTTGGTTTGGGTCTGGGTAGCTCAATTAGACCAGGCTCAGGGATTACCGGGAATTTCGATAATTATTTAGAATTTATTCTGCCGGGGATGGTAGCACTATCCTCAATGACTATTAGCTTTGGCGGTACAACATTTTCAATTTGTGGAGAGAGGCTTTTTAGCAAAACTTTTGAAGAGATGTTACTGACTCCCATACATCCTCTAGCGTTACACATCGGTAAAATGCTGGCTGGAGTTGTACGAGGCTTAATGACATCAGGTTCTGTAATTCTGGTAGCACTGCTGTTTACTGGTAACTGGAATTTTCTAAATCCGCTATTTTTGCTGTTGTTGGTGCTGAATTGTGCCGTATTTGCTGGGTTGGGGGTAATTGTGGGGTTAAGTGTGCGATCGCTCGAATCTGTGGGACTATATAACAACTTCGTAATTGTTCCCATGTCCTTCTTAGGCGCAACCTTTTTTGACCCCAGTACTTTACCAGTCGCGTTGAAATGTGTAGTTTACTTATTGCCTTTAACTTACGCCAGCACAGGATTACGTGCTGCTGTTTATTCACCTTTATCTGAGTTTCCTTGGTACAGTGTACCGATTTTATTAGTAGTGGCGATCGCTCTATCTCTCTGGGGTGCTTCCAAATTTTCCCAACAACAAGATTAATAGGAAAACTTACGGTGTTGCAATAAAGGTTTGACCCAGTCGAAGTTGCACAGCTTTATTGCGAGATCGCTCTAAGTAGGTAAAAAATTGGTTTACATACAGACAAATCATGGATACGAATTAATACTTCATTTTGTTTTTTACTTGATGTTGAGTAGTCTGATCAAGTAAAAGCCCGGTAAATAATACTCGCCGAGCATATTAAAAAAATAAAATAAAAATATGCATGTGATAAGTCGCAAAAAGCTTCGAGAATTCTGCGAAATACACGCTGATTCGTGCGAAGCACTTGATGACTGGTTTCAAACGGCAAGCAAATCAGACTGGAATAATTTAATTGAGGTTCAGACAGTCTACCCAAAAGCTGAAGCAGTTAGTAACTTTACGGTCTTCAACATTAAAGGAAACAAATATCGCTTAATTACAAGTATTAATTAAGAGAAGCAGGTTATCTACATCAAGTACGTTTTAACTCATGCCAATTATGACAAAGACGACTGGAAGCATGACCCATACTATTAATTCCACAATTTACGGTGAGTTATTGTTACACTATCAACCCCGCATCATCAAAACTGAGTCAGAAAATGAGCAATTTTTGGCGGTGGTTGAAGAATTACTGGCTCGTCCTGACTTGAGTCCAGAAGAAGATACCTTGTTAGAGCTATTAGTCAAACTAATTGAAGACTTTGAAGGAAAGTACTATCAACTTAATGCTTCAACCCCTTGTTCAAGACTACTGCATTTGATGGATGCTCGAAATTTACAGCCATCTGACTTGGTGGAATTAGTGGGTTCAAGTGACACAGTGACTGAGTTGCTCGATGGTGAGCAAGAAATAACTGAGGAACAGGCTAAGATTTTAGGAAAGTTTTTTCACGTCGAGCCGGAGTTATTTTTTTCATCAAAAAAATAGGCGATCGCACCCAAAATTAAAAGTAGCGATCGCCCAAAAGCCAATACAAAAAGATTACACAGCCTGAGAACTAACCGCGAAGGTAGCTGTTAAAGGTTTCCAATTGAAAGCGCGACTACCGCCTCTTTCAACAACTACTTTGACTTTTGGTTCCAATTTAGGCAGTTCTGCCAAAAACTCCACTTCTTGGTCAGAAAGAATATGCCCTTCAATAATCCACAAAACTAAACCCTTGGATTTTGGTGGTAGCTGTTCTAGCTGATAGTTAACAATTGGGGGCAAATAGTAGACAGAACCTACAGCAGCGCCACTACCAGTACTTTTCTTACCCAAATGAGGTGGTCTCACACCATGAACTCCCGTGAGATAGGCAGCCACATCGCCTAATCCCCTAGCAGTTATATGCAAAGTCACATAGCCAGCAGCACGCAATCGGCGGCGATATCTACCTTCAAAACCTCCTTCTAAAGGGACGTATACACCGAGAGCGCCAAATTTTTCCAAATCCCGGATTAAACCATTGCCAGTGGTAATTAGTGCCATAGATTTTCGTTTATCCTATCCCACTTACATATCTCTATTATTTACCGTTAAGTAAAATATTTAAGTTACAGTCAGATAGCAACTAGTCGAAAAGTTTCATATAACTGATAACTTTAGCTGCTACAAGCAATTTCCAGCCAATATTATTCATGGATATGGTCTTTGCTCACAAAAGCGCCGTCAAAAAATTTTGTAAAAATATCGACAAACATCACATCTCTCATCTATAATGTGAGATTGTGACCAAATCAGCAAGTTAAGCTTTTCTCTGTCATAGACTTTGGAATAACATCTAAAACTGATTAAACAGAATCAGGAAATGATTTAGCCCAAAGTACTAAGAGACTGCTAAACTATAAAAGCCTGAAAGTTCACTAATAAGCTTGTGGCTAACTAATAAAAGCCATCGCTTAGATGTAATCTGGATTCAACACTGTAGCCCGGATAAACTAGGTAAACCCTTGAACAATAGTTTAAGGTGTTCCGTAAAGTAGAAGCTGAGCCGTAATACTAGCGCTGTAGTAGTACAAAAGTCTTAGTTACAGGATACTGAGTGGTGAAAAACTGCTTAAGTCCTTCTACAAGAAGGCAGATGTTTCAAGCGCTGCCTTCAGAGAGTGCCTAAGCAAGTGCTTGGACGAAAGCATTGCTGCACAAAGTGCAAAGCTTTAAAGCATTGCCTTAAAGCCAAAAGTTTATGCTTCCCATTGGGAAGAAACTCCAGGCTGTTTCAGTAAGCAACTGAATTCAAGTAAACGGATTCACCAGATAAAGAAGGGAACGGTTTCTGTTTTCCGGATAAGAGAAAGCAGCTAATACTGCTGGAAATTGCTGAGGATCGTCCTCCCTCAGTCGGAACATGGCCGAGCATCCCGATGAATCTGCTCAGTAAGTAAAAAGGAGAACCAGTTACTGTGTCTGTAGGTATTCTCGGCACCAAGCTGGGCATGACCCAAGTATTTGACGATGCAGGAGTAGCAATTCCTGTCACAGTTATTCAAGCGGGGCCATGCACTGTCACACAAGTAAAAACAAAACAGACTGATGGTTACTCAGCCATTCAAGTTGGTTATGGCGAAGTAAAACCAAAAGCGCTAAACAAACCCTTGTTGGGTCATTTAGCTAAATCATCTGCCCCAGCTTTACGTCATCTAAGTGAGTTTCGTACAGATAATTCTAGCGAATACACGTTAGGACAAGAAATTAAAGCAGATATTTTTAATGCTGGTCAAATCGTCGATGTAATCGGTACAAGTATCGGTCGCGGTTTTGCAGGCAACCAAAAGCGGAATAACTTTGGTCGCGGGCCAATGTCTCACGGTTCTAAAAACCACAGAGCGCCCGGTTCCATTGGTGCAGGTACAACACCTGGTCGTGTGTACCCCGGAAAAAGAATGGCAGGGCGTTTGGGCGGTAGCCGCGTCACCATTAGTAAATTGACAGTTGTGCGTGTAGATGCAGAACGCAACTTATTACTCATCAAAGGGGCGATTCCTGGTAAACCAGGTTCCTTAGTGAGTGTCGTGCCTGCAAAGAAAGTTGGTAAATAGTCAAAAGTCAATAGTCAATAGTCATTAGTAGCTGAACTATGGACTATGGACTATGGACTATGGACTAATGACATAGGACAAAAAAATGGTTGAGACTGTAGTTAAAAACTGGCAAGGAGAGGAAGTCGGACAAAAAACGTTCGACTTGCGGGTTGCCAAAGAAGAAACAGCGGCTCATATTGTACACCGCGCCTTGGTTAGACAAATGACCAATGCTCGTCAAGGAACCGCTAGTACAAAAACTCGTGCAGAAGTTAGAGGTGGTGGCCGCAAACCTTGGCGGCAGAAAGGTACCGGTCGCGCTCGTGCTGGTTCTATTCGTTCGCCCTTATGGCGTGGTGGTGGTGTAATCTTTGGGCCAAAACCCAGAGAATACAACCTGAAAATGAACCGGAAAGAGCGACGGTTAGCATTACGGACAGCTTTTGTAAGTCGTGCTGATGACTTAATTGTGGTCGAGGAATTTAGTAACGAACTGTCTCGTCCCAAAACAAAAGATTTAGTTGCTGCTTTGGCACGTTGGGGAGCAAGCCCAGAACAAAAAACTCTATTAATTTTGTCTGAGATTGCTGACACAGTTTATCTGTCAGGACGCAACATAGAAAATTTAAAGATTATTGCCGCAGATCAGCTAAATGTTTATGACCTGCTGCACGCTGACAAGCTTGTAGTTACAGCACCAGCATTAGAAAAAATTCAGGAGGTCTACAATGGCTAAGATTGCGACCCGTGATCTGCCTGACTTGGTGCGTCGCCCGATTGTCACCGAAAAAGCAACGATTCTGATGGAACAGAATCAATACACTTTTGAAGTTGTTCTAAAAGCTACCAAGCCAGATATTAAAGCAGCGATCGAAGACTTGTTTCAAGTCAAGGTTGTCAAAATTAATACTGCTACACAGCCACGTAAAAAACGTCGCGTTGGCAAATTTATTGGCTACAAGCCCCAATATAAGAAAGCTATTGTCACCGTCTCACCTGGGGACGCACAGAAGATTAGACAGATTCTATTCCCAGAGGTCTAACAGAAGATGGGTACTCGTTCTTATCGCCCTTATACCCCTAGCACTCGTCAAGTTACAATCTCCGACTTTTCAGAAATTACGAAAACTGAGCCGGAAAAGTCCCTTACGAAGTACATACATCGCGCCAAAGGTCGCAATAATCAAGGGCGGATAACCAGCCGTCGTCGGGGTGGCGGCCATAAAAGACTTTATCGGATTATCGATTTTAAAAGAGATAAGCGCAACATTCCAGCAACAGTATTGGCGATTGAATACGATCCCAACCGGAACGCTCGCATTGCCTTGCTGCAATATCAAGATGGGGAAAAACGCTATATCCTTCAACCTAACGGGTTGACTGTAGGTAAAACTTTGATAGCTGGACCTGAGTCTCCTATTGAAGATGGTAACGCCTTACCTTTGGCAAACATTCCATTGGGTACAAGTGTTCACAACGTAGAACTTACCGCTGGCAAAGGTGGACAGATTGTCCGTTCTGCTGGGGCTACAGCCCAAGTAGTTGCGAAAGAAGGTAATTATGTAACTCTCAAGTTACCTTCAGGAGAAGTGCGGATGGTGCGACGCGAATGCTACGCCACCATTGGACAAGTAGGAAACACCGACGCAAGAAACCTCAGTGCAGGTAAAGCCGGACGCAATCGCTGGAAAGGCCGTCGTCCTAAAGTTAGAGGTAGCGTCATGAACCCAGTGGATCACCCACACGGTGGTGGTGAAGGTAGAGCGCCCATTGGTAGATCTGGCCCAGTCACACCTTGGGGTAAACCAACATTGGGAGCAAAGACACGCAAACCCAAGAAACCCAGCAGTAAGTTGATTGTGCGTCGTCGCCGCAAATCTTCCAAGCGTGGTCGTGGTGGTCGTCAGTCTTAAAATTTTAGATTTTAAACTTTGGATTTCTAGATTGAAAAATTATCTGAAGTCCAAATTAATAAATCCAAAATCCCAAATCCTAAAACCGAAATTTAACTATGGGTCGTTCATTAAAAAAAGGGCCTTTCGTTGCCGATCATTTACTCAGCAAAATTGAAAAGCTGAACGAGAAAAACGAAAAGCAAGTTATTAAAACTTGGTCAAGAGCCTCGACAATCCTGCCCCAGATGGTAGGACACACGATCGCTGTTCACAATGGCAGACAACACGTCCCCGTTTTTATCAGCGATCAGATGGTAGGACATAAGTTGGGAGAATTCGCCCCAACACGCACCTACAGGGGTCATGGAAAAAGTGACAAAAAAGCGGGTAGATAAGAAAGAGTCAAAAGTCAATAGTCAATAGTCAAGAGTCCCAACAAATGACCATTGACCATTGACCATTGACCGACTCAAGGAGAAAAACATGGCAACTAATACTACAGAAGTAAAAGCGATCGCCCGTTATATACGCATGTCTCCCTTTAAAGTGCGTCGTGTACTCGATCAAATTCGGGGGCGGTCTTATAGAGAAGCGTTAATTATCCTGGAATTCATGCCTTATCGGGCTTGTGAGCCAGTACTGAAACTCATCAGAAGCGCAGCCGCAAATGCTGAACATAATGCAGGTTTAGACCGCGCTCAACTGGTGATCACCCAAGCCTATGCAGATCAAGGCCCAGTCCTCAAACGTTTCCAACCTAGAGCGCAAGGTCGAGCTTACCAAATTCGCAAACCTACGTGTCACATTACAGTAGCTGTTGCTGCTGGTGAGACTGCGGAATAATTACCAGAACTTTAGAGGAAGCATTTGTGGGACAGAAGATTCATCCAGTTGGCTTTCGCCTCGGAATTACCCAAGAACACCAATCCCGTTGGTACGCAGATCCTGAACGCTATCCAGAACTTTTACAAGAAGATCACAAACTTCGTAAGTACATCGAACAAAAACTGGGTAGACTTGCTCAAAATAACGCTGGCATCTCCGAAGTCAGAATTGAGCGTAAAGCAGACCAAATTGATCTCGAAGTGCGTACAGCACGCCCAGGTGTAGTAGTAGGTCGCGGTGGACAAGGTATCGAATCCTTACGCACCGGATTACAAGACTTATTAGGAGGGACTCGCCAAATTCGGATTAACGTTGTGGAAGTACAACGAGTTGATGCTGATGCTTACTTAATTTCGGAATACATCGCTCAACAATTAGAACGCCGGGTTTCCTTCCGCCGCGTAGTCCGACAAGCAATTCAACGGGCGCAGCGTGCTGGTATTCAAGGAATTAAAATTCAAGTCAGCGGTCGCCTCAACGGTGCAGAAATTGCTCGGACAGAGTGGACACGTGAAGGTAGAGTACCTCTACATACCTTACGGGCTGATATTGACTACGCTTACTGCACAGCAAAAACCGTTTACGGTATTTTGGGCATCAAAGTGTGGGTATTTAAAGGAGAAATTATTCCTGGACAGGAAGAAACTCAACCCCAACCCGCAGCCCGCGAACGCGAACCTCGTCGCCGTCAACAACAGCGCCGTCGCCAGCAGTTTGAAGACCGTTCAAATGAAGGCTAGTCAATAGTCAAAAGACCATTGACCATTGACCATTGACCATTGACTCTTGACCCTTGACAAATCATGTTAAGTCCTAGAAGAACTAAATTCCGCAAACAACAGCGCGGGCGGATGGCGGGTCTAGCTAACCGTGGTAGCACCCTCAATTTTGGAGATTTTGCACTCCAAGCCCAAGAACCAGCTTGGATCACCTCTCGGCAAATTGAGGCTTCCCGTCGGGCAATGACTCGTTATATCCGCCGGGGTGGTAAAATTTGGATTCGGATTTTCCCAGATAAACCTGTTACCATGCGTCCGGCAGAAACACGGATGGGTTCTGGTAAAGGTAATCCAGAATTTTGGGTAGCAGTAGTTAAACCAGGGCGGATTTTGTTTGAAATCGCTGGTGTTTCTGAAGAAATCGCCCGTGAAGCTATGCGCCTAGCTGCATACAAACTGCCAATTAAAACTAAATTTATTGTGCGCTCTCAAGTAGAAGAGGAGCAGGAGTAGGTCATGCCGCTTCCCAAGATTTCAGAAGCTAGAGAATTAAGTGACGAACAATTAGCTGCGGAAATTGTTGCCACTAAAAAACAACTGTTTCAGTTGCGCTTGCAAAAGGCAACCAGACAATTAGAGAAACCTCACCAATTCCGCCATGCTCGCCATCGCCTCGCCCAACTGCTAACGGTAGAGGGAGAACGCAAACGGGCAGCAAATCAACCGCCTAAGGAAGAGAATTAAGAGATTATGGCAATCAAAGAACGAGTTGGCTTGGTAGTGAGCGACAAGATGCAAAAAACGGTGGTAGTTGCCATCGAAAACCGCGCTCCCCATCCCAAATACGGCAAGATTGTAGTTAAAACCCGCCGCTATAAAGCTCACGATGAAGAGAATAAATGCAAAGTGGGCGATCGCGTGCGGATTCAGGAAACCAGACCCCTGAGCAAAACCAAACGCTGGCAAGTCACAGAAATCCTCAACACTAAAAATTCATAAGTTGTTACTTAACTAACAACTGCACAAGGGAGACCAATTGTGATTCAACCCCAAACTTACTTAAATGTGGCAGATAACAGCGGTGCGCGGAAACTAATGTGTATCCGTGTGTTAGGTGCTGGTAATAGCCGTTACGGTTTTATCGGTGACAGAATTATTGCTGTTGTTAAAGATGCCATTCCCAACATGGCTGTGAAAAAATCAGATGTTGTGGAAGCTGTGATTGTTCGCACTCGCCATAACATTCGTCGTGATAGTGGTATGACTATTCGCTTTGATGATAATGCTGCCGTCATCATCAATAAAGAAGGTAACCCTAGAGGTACACGGGTATTTGGCCCAGTAGCACGAGAACTCCGCGACAAGAACTTTACTAAAATTGTTTCTCTGGCTCCGGAGGTGCTGTAATGGCAAGACAAAACGAAAAAGAATTTCATAAAATGCACGTCAAAACTGGTGACACTGTGCAAGTGATTGCTGGCAAAGACAAAGGCAAAGTTGGCGAAATCATTAAAGCATTACCCCAACTGAGCAAAGTCGTTGTTAAAGGTGTCAACATTAAGACTAAGCACGTTAAACCCCAACAAGAAGGGGAATCTGGACGGATTGTTACCCAAGAGTACCCAATCCACAGTTCTAACGTGATGCTCTATTCCACAAAGCAAAATGTCGCTAGTCGCGTTTGCTACACCTTCACCCCAGAAGGCAAGAAGGTCAGAAAACTCAAAAAAACTGGCGAGATTATTGATTAAGGATGAATTTAAAGCCTGAAGTATAAATACTACTTATTTTATCTTCATCCTTCATAATCTTCCCTGACCAAGCCCAGGGATATCAGGACAAAAAAATATGGCGACAACAAGACTCAAAACCTTATATCAAGAGACAATCGTCCCCAAACTCACAAATCAGTTTCAATACACCAACGTTCATCAAGTACCGAAGGTGATCAAGGTTACTGTTAACAGAGGTTTGGGCGAAGCAGCACAAAATGCTAAAGCATTAGAAGCTTCTATCAACGAAATAGCGTTAATTACAGGTCAAAAACCTGTAGTGACAAGGGCGAAAAAAGCGATCGCAGGCTTTAAAATCCGTCAAGGTATGCCTGTTGGGATCATGGTCACTCTCAGAGGCGCGAAAATGTATGCTTTTCTCGACCGCCTCATCAGCTTGACATTACCTAGAATTCGTGACTTTCGTGGTATTAGCCCTAAAAGCTTTGACGGCCGCGGTAACTATACTCTAGGCGTAAGAGAACAGCTAATCTTTCCAGAAGTCGAATACGATAGCATTGATCAAATTCGCGGTCTGGATATTTCAATTATTACTACAGCAAAAAATGACGAAGAGGGCCGCGCTTTACTCAAAGAATTGGGAATGCCCTTTCGCGATCAATAAGTTCATCTAAAGAGGGAACGATGGCGGCTAACGACACAATTGCAGATATGCTGACGCGCATCCGCAATGCCAACATGGCAAGGCATCAAACAACACAAGTGCCAGCCACTAAAATGACCCGTAGTATTGCCAAAGTACTACAGGAAGAAGGATTTATTTCAGAGTATTCCGAAACCGAAGAAGGCGTAAAACGTCACTTGGTGATTGCCCTAAAATATAAGGGTAAAAATCGTCAGCCTTTGATTACTGCCCTCAAACGGGTGAGTAAGCCTGGTTTACGCGTTTATTCCAACAGAAAAGATTTACCCAGAGTACTAGGCGGCATCGGCATTGCCATTATTTCTACATCTAGTGGCATCATGACCGACCGTGAAGCTCGCCGTCAGAACTTAGGTGGTGAAGTACTTTGCTACGTCTGGTAGTCATTAGTCATTTGTCATAAGTATTAAAGACAAAAGACAAAAGACAAATAACAAAGGACAAAAGATCATGTCTCGTATTGGTAAACGACCAATTACTATTCCCGCCAAAGTGCAAGTCACCATTGATGGCACCAAGGTTGTGGTAAAAGGCCCCAAAGGCGAACTGTCACGAGATTTACCTGTTCACGTGACAGTCAGCCAAGAAGGGGAAACCTTACAAGTAGTTCGTAAAGATGATTCCCGTACCTCTCGCCAAATGCACGGTTTAAGCCGAACATTGGTTGCCAACATGGTAGAGGGAGTTTCCCAAGGTTTTCAACGTCGTTTGGAAATTCAAGGGGTTGGTTATCGCGCCCAAGTACAAGGGCGTAACCTTGTTTTGAACATGGGTTTCAGCCATCAAGTACAAATTGAGCCACCAGAAGGAATTCAGTTTGCTGTAGAAAACAATACTAACGTTATAGTCAGCGGCTATGACAAAGAAATCGTAGGTAATACAGCAGCTAAAATTCGTGCCGTCCGACCACCAGAACCTTACAAAGGTAAAGGTATTCGCTATGCGGGTGAAGTAGTCAGACGCAAAGCTGGTAAGACCGGAGGTAAAGGTAAGAAATAAAAATGAAACTTACTCGTAGAGAATCAAAACAGCGTCGTCATCGTCGCGTCCGTGGCAAGGTTAGCGGTTCTCAAGAACGCCCACGCCTAGCAGTATTTCGGTCTAACGAACATATTTACGCCCAAGTAATTGATGATACTCAACATCATACTTTAGTGGCAGCGTCAACTTTAGATGCAGAGTTAAAAGCAAATTTAGCTTCTGGGGCTAACTGCGAAGCATCGGCACAAGTTGGGAAGTTAATTGCAGCACGCGCTCTTGAAAAAGGCATTACTAAGGTAGTCTTTGATCGCGGTGGTAACTTATATCACGGTCGAATCAAAACACTAGCTGACGCAGCACGTGAAGCTGGTTTAGATTTTTAAAGTTGTCAAAAGTCCATAGTCCATAGTCAACAGTAATGACTATTGACTCTTGACTCTTGACTGTTGACTCTTGACTTTTAAAGGCATTGATTATGGCAACAGGTCGTCGTAAAGCTAACCGCGCAAAAAAAGAAGAAACCAACTGGCAAGAGCGGGTAATCCAAATCCGACGCGTGAGCAAGGTAGTTAAGGGTGGTAAAAAACTCAGCTTCCGTGCGATCGTTGTTGTTGGTAACGAACGTGGTCAAGTAGGTGTCGGAGTAGGTAAAGCCTCAGATGTAATCGGTGCTGTTAAAAAAGGCGTAGCCGATGGCAAAAAACACCTAATTGACATTCCCATCACCAAATCTAATTCCATCCCTCATCCTATTGATGGCATTGGTGGAGGTGCAAAAGTTATCATGCGCCCCGCCGCACCTGGTACTGGTGTAATTGCTGGTGGTGCTGTGCGGACTGTACTGGAATTAGCCGGAGTTCGTAACGTTCTAGCTAAACAACTCGGTTCTAACAACCCACTCAATAATGCTAGAGCCGCAGTTAATGCTTTATCTACCCTGCGTACTCTTGCTGAAGTGGCCGAAGACCGTGGTATTGCTATTGACAAACTCTACATTTAGTAGAGCTTCACTTACAGAGTTCTTGTAAAAAATAAAAATAACATCATGAGACTCAACGATGTTAAGCCTCAAAAAGGCTCGAAAAAACGCCGTCGCCGTGTAGGTAGAGGTATTTCTGCTGGTCAAGGTGCTAGTGCTGGTCTAGGTATGCGGGGTCAAAAATCTCGCTCTGGTAGCAGTACCAGGCCAGGGTTTGAAGGTGGTCAACAGCCATTGTACCGCCGTATACCCAAGCTGAAAGGCTTTCCACTTGTGAATCGCAAGAGTTACACTACGATAAATGTAGAGAAGTTAGCCTCTCTTCCTGCCAATACAGAAGTAACATTGGAATCCTTAAAAGCAGCTGGGATTTTAACCTCTGCCAAAGGGCCATTGAAAATTTTGGGTAATGGGGAATTGAACGTTGCCCTCAACGTCAAAGCGGCAGCTTTCACAGGCCAAGCTCGTAGCAAAATTGAGGCAGCTGGAGGAAGTTGTGAAGTTTTAGGGTGAAGCCAACCGCGCACTTAAATACCTCAACTCGCTTCCAGTGCCTGGTTCACGACAAAGGTAGCACTCTATGATCAGTCGAGATAAAGCCCCAACGGCTCAAGAAACTTTTATGCAGATGGCACAAGCAGCTGGGCTAAGAGGCAGGCTGCTTGTCACTGTCGGTATTTTAATTTTGGTTCGCCTAGGTATCTTTTTACCTGTACCAGGAATTGATAGAAATAGATTTCACGATGCTATTTCGGGTAGCAATTCCATATTTGGTCTATTGGATATCTTTTCTGGACGTGGACTTTCAACTTTGGGAGTCTTTGCTTTAGGGATTTTGCCCTTTATTAATGCGTCCATTATCATCCAATTGCTGACTGCGGCTATCCCATCTTTAGAAAATTTACAGAAAAACGAAGGCGAAGCAGGAAGGCGTAAAATTTCGCAAATCACACGATACGTGGCTGTAGGCTGGGCAATCGTTCAAAGCGTGGCTTTTTCTGCCTTATTCCTGCAACAATTCGCCTTAACTCCAGGACCGCTATTTGTGGCTGAAACTGCGATCGCTCTTACCGCAGGTTCTATGTTCGTTATGTGGGCATCCGAACTGATCACAGAACGAGGTATTGGTAATGGTGCATCACTGTTGATTTTTGTCAACATTGTCGCTTCGCTACCTAAATCTCTAGGCGACACCATCGACTTAGTACAAGTTGGCGGTAGAGAAATCGTAGGTAGGGTAATTGTACTAGTATTGGTATTCCTGGCAACTATTGTTGGGATTGTGTTTGTGCAAGAAGGTATCCGCCGCATCCCAATCATTTCGGCTCGTCGTCAAGTAGGTAGAAGAGTGCTGGCAGAACAACGGAGCTATCTACCGCTACGTCTCAATTCTGGTGGTGTTATGCCAATTATTTTTGCGGCTGCCATCCTGAGTTTGCCATTGCTAATTGCCAACTTTACGAAGAATCCTGAGTTAGCGAATATCGTCAATACCTATCTCAGTCCTGGTGGTTCTGCGCCTTGGGTATACGCGCTGGTTTACTTAACCTCAATTGTCTTCTTTAGCTACTTCTACTCTTCATTGATTGTTAACCCAGTTGATGTAGCCCAGAACTTGAAGAAAATGGGTTCTAGTATTCCGGGAATTCGCCCAGGTAAAGCTACAAGTGAGTACATTGAGCGGGTAATTAACAGATTAACTTTTTTGGGAGCGATATTTTTAGGCTTGGTTGCGATCATTCCTACCGCCGTGGAAAGTGCTTTGAAAGTACCAACCTTTAAGGGATTAGGTGCTACTTCATTACTAATCCTAGTTGGGGTGGCAATTGATACCGCCAAACAAGTCCAAACTTATGTTATCTCTCAGCGCTATGAAGGAATGGTGAAACAATAGTGACGCGACTAATCTTCTTGGGGCCACCTGGAGCGGGTAAAGGAACTCAAGCTCAAGTTTTGGCAGAACACCTGCACATCCCTCATATTTCCACTGGTGAAATATTGCGGCAAGCAATGAAAGAGCAAACTCCTCTGGGAATTAAAGCTCAAAGTTATGTTGATAGCGGTGAGTTAGTTCCTGATCAGTTGGTGCAAGACTTGGTAGAGGAACGCTTAGGTCAACCAGATGCAAAATCTGGCTGGATTTTAGACGGTTTTCCTCGCAAAGTTACACAAGCAGCTTTTTTAGAAGAATTGCTGGCAAAAACTGCGCAAGGTGGCGAAAGGGTAGTTAACTTAGATGCACCAGATGACGTTGTGATCTCAAGGTTACTGGCTAGAGGACGAAAAGATGATACCGAAGAGGTAATTCGCCGTCGCCTAGAAGTGTATCGCAATGAAACTGCGCCTTTGATTGATTACTACAGTAAGCGCGAAAGGCTGCTGACCGTCAATGGTAATCAATCCCAAGAAGAAGTCACTACTGAATTGAAAAACATTTTAGCTTCCTAGCTAAATACGAAGGGGTAGTAATTGGGAAGTATGGAATTCACGAGTCATTACTCCCAATTCCTAACTCCAATTTGGCAACAGAATGCTGATCAATTTTAGCTAAGATATATTAATAAACTGTTGATATATTTCTCAAATTATGTTCTCTTGCAGATGAAGGCTGCAAGTGAACGGAAAATTGTTGAGTTGAGGAACAAAAAAATTGTCTAAGCAAGATTTGATTGAAATGGAAGGTACGGTTACTGAGTCCTTGCCAAACGCTATGTTTCGCGTAGACTTAGACAACGGTTTTAATGTACTGGCACACATTTCTGGAAAGATTCGCCGCAACTACATCAAAATTTTGCCAGGCGATCGCGTCAAAGTGGAATTAACTCCCTATGACCTGACAAAAGGCCGAATTACCTATAGATTGCGGAAAAAATAAATAAATCCAGAACAAATTAGTTATATGTAGAGGATCATACCATAAAACTAAGTTTTTGGTGATTCTCATTTACTTAACTGCAATATTTTTCTAGAAATGCTATAATTTTATATTTGGAGTCAATTACAAAAGGCATGAAAGTCAGAGCCTCTGTCAAAAAAATTTGTGAAAAGTGTAACGTGATTCGCCGTCGTGGTCGCGTTATGGTGATTTGCTCTAATCCTAAGCACAAACAACGTCAAGGATAACACTCTCAACATTTGGGAGATAACTGCGACTTGGAAAAATCACCACAAAAATTTTGGATGTGGTTTAAAATCCACATCTTAACAACAGAAATTGCGAGAACAACAGGGAGAAATTCATTGTGGCACGTATTGCCGGCGTAGACCTGCCACGCGATAAACGCGTTGAGATTGGTCTAACTTACATTTTTGGAATTGGATTATCTAGGTCGCAGGAAATTCTTGCGGCTACAGGTGTCAATCCCGACACCCGTGTTAAAGACTTAAGTGATGCCGATGTCGCAGCCCTACGTGCAGAAATAGAAAGTAACTATCAAGTAGAAGGTGACTTGCGGCGCTTGGAAGCCATGAATATCAAGCGCTTAGTTGACATTGGTACCTACAGAGGTCGCCGTCACCGGATGGGTTTACCAGTTAGGGGCCAAAGAACTCGTACTAATGCTAGAACCCGTCGTGGAAGAAGGCAGACAGTAGCTGGTAAGAAGAAAGCTCCTGGCAAATAATTGTTCATTGCTTGCTCATCAGAGCAAGTTTTTCTCTAGATTAACTAAACAAATATGGCGAGACAACCAACTAAGAAAACTGGGAGTAAAAAGCAAAAGCGGAACGTACCCAACGGACTTGCTTATATCCAATCTACTTTCAACAATAGCATTGTCACGATCACCGATCAAAATGGCGATGTCATCTCCTGGGCAAGTGCTGGTTCCAGTGGTTTTAAGGGAGCTAAAAAGGGAACTCCCTTTGCTGCCCAAACTGCTGCTGAAAGCGCAGCCCGCAGAGCTATTGACCAAGGAATGCGTCAAATAGAGGTGATGGTCAGTGGCCCTGGTGCAGGTAGAGAAACTGCGATTCGCGCCCTTCAAGGAGCAGGACTGGAAATTACACTCATTCGAGATATCACTCCAATTCCTCACAATGGTTGCCGTCCACCAAAGCGCCGCCGAGTCTAGATACAATCTGTTGGGCAACATCAAAATTCACCTGTGATAGCTCTTAGGACTTATTGGCTTTTAGCTTTTAAGCAGCGTGAATACTCAATAACTTCTGACGGCTTGGACGGTAAAAAGCCAGTTAGCTCTTCCTTGAGGGAGAGCTGCTGTACTTTCCAAAACCCATATTTATGGATAATCGCCCGCAGACTTAATAAGGAGGTCAATTACCGCCATTATGACGTTGGCAATTTGATCAGCCTGAAGAAAGCTTAGGGCAAAAGTAAATTGAATAGGTAATTAATTGTTAGCAGCACCTTAATTAAGGGAGGCTACTCCGTGGCGCAGTTTCAAATCGAATGTGTAGAGTCTAGTACAGAGGAAAGTCGGAGCCATTACAGTAAGTTTGTCTTAGAACCCCTAGAGCGTGGTCAAGGCACAACTGTTGGTAATGCGTTGCGGCGGGTGTTACTTTCCAATTTGGAAGGAACAGCAGTTACCGCAGTGCGAATTGCCGGTGTGACACACGAGTTTGCCACAGTTCCAGGTGTGCGAGAAGACGTATTAGAAATCTTGATGAGAATGAAAGAAGTCATTCTCAAAAGCTATTCTTCTCAACCCCAAATTGGCAGATTACTCGTTACCGGGCCAGCAACAGTAACAGCAGCCCATTTTGATTTGCCAAGTGAAGTTGAAGTCGTTGATCCTACCCAGTATGTCGCTACTCTAGCTGAGGGCGGTAAGCTGGAAATGGAATTTCGTATCGAAAGAGGCAAGGGTTATCGCACCGTAGAACGAGGCCGGGAAGAAGCCACTTCTTTGGACTTTTTGCAAATCGACTCGGTATTTATGCCAGTGCGAAAAGTCAACTACAGTGTCGAAGAAGCCCGTGCGGATGGCTCGATTACAAAAGACAGACTGTTGTTAGAAGTTTGGACAAATGGCAGTGTCTCCCCTCAAGAAGCACTATCCTCAGCGGCAGGTATTCTGGTAGATTTATTCAACCCTCTGAAAGATATTTCTTTAGAACCAACAGATATTGGTTCTGAGGTTCCAGACGACCCAACTGCTCAAATTCCGATCGAAGAATTGCAACTTTCTGTGCGGGCATACAACTGTCTCAAACGCGCACAAGTCAATTCTGTGGCAGACTTATTGGATTTTACCCAAGAAGATCTGTTAGAAATCAAAAACTTTGGTCAAAAATCAGCAGAAGAAGTTGTAGAAGCCCTGCAACGACGTTTGGGCATTACCTTACCGCAGGAAAGAAGCTCCAAACACAGCTAAAGCAAAACCTTTCATAGTTCATAGTCCACTATTATGCGTCACCGTTGTCGGGTTAAAAAACTTGGTAAACCAGCTGACCAGCGTCGCGCTCTGTTGCGTACCTTAACCACTGAGCTAATTCGTCATGGTCGAATTACCACTACTTTGATTAGAGCGAAAGCTCTGCGAAGTGAAGTAGATAAAATGATTACCTTAGCTAAAGACGGCTCCTTAGCATCACGTCGGGCAGCTTTAGGTTATATATACGATAAACAACTGGTTCATGCTTTGTTTGAGCAAGCTCCTACTCGGTATGGTAATCGCAATGGTGGTTACACCCGCATTCTGCATACCGTACCTCGGCGCGGAGATCATGCTGAAATGGCAATTATTGAACTAGTGTAAGTCAATGGTCAATAGTCAATAGTCAAAAGTATTTATACAAATGACGAATGACAAATGACACAAAATCTGTATGTTAGAAACTGACCAGCCTAGACAAACTCAAAGAGTAGCCTTGGTAGTTCAATACCTTGGCACTCATTTTCATGGCTGGCAACGGCAAAAGGGGCAGCGTACAGTCCAAGAAGAAATCGAAACAGCGATCGCTACTATTCTTGGTCATCATGTCACACTGCACGGTGCAGGTCGCACTGATGCTGGTGTTCATGCGGCTGCACAAGTAGCCCACTTTGATGCTACAGGTTTAATTCCGGCTCATAAATGGGCAACAGTTCTCAATAGTTATTTGCCGCAAGACATAATAATAAGGGCTTCAGAACCCGTGAGTAACGCCTGGCACGCTCGTTTTAGTGCAGCGTATCGGCGATACCGCTACACGATATACACTGAAAAACGACCTAATTTGTTCGTTAAGCCCTTCAGTTGGCATTATTATCATGAGCCTCTGGATGAATTATTGATCCAGACTGCCATGAAACCTCTGCTGGGCAAGCACCATTTGGCTGCTTTTCATCGTGCAGGCTCGAAAAGAGCGCATTCTTGGGTAGAGGTACAAGCCGCAGAATGCCAGCGTAACGGGTCATTAATCCATATTGAAATCCAAGCAGATGGATTTTTATATGGCATGGTCAGGCTACTAGTGGGAATGCTAGTACAAGTTGGTACGGGGCAGCGATCGCTTGCTAACTTCACCGAAATTTGGCAAGAAGAACGTCGAGAAGAAGTAAAATACGCCGCGCCTGCTCAAGGTTTGTGCTTGTTGCGTGTCGGCTATCCTGATTTTCCTTTTTCTCCTGATGTTTGGTACGATACCCAGCCAAAATTTAGTTTTTAGTCAATAGTCATTGGTCAATAGTCAAATATTTCTACTATGGACTATGGACTATGGACTTTTGACTCCAAAAAAATGACAAAGGACAAACAACAATGAATAAAACCTACCTTCCCCCTCAAGATTCTCTTGAGCGTGATTGGTACGTAGTAGATGCTACAGACCAACGCCTTGGTCGCCTCGCTACCGAAATTGCTATGATTCTTAGAGGCAAAAAGAAAGCTGAATATACTCCTCACCTAGATACTGGTGACTTTGTAATCGTTGTTAACGCTGAGAAAGTCGCAGTTACAGGTAAAAAACGTACTCAAAAAGTTTATCGTCGCCATTCTGGCCGTCCTGGTGGGATGAAGACCGAAACTTTTGCCAAGCTGCAACAGCGTCTACCAGAACGGATTGTAGAACACGCTGTTAAAGGTATGTTACCTAAAAATAGCTTAGGTAAGCAGTTGTTTACGAAACTGAAAGTTTACGCTGGGCCTACTCATCCCCACGACGCACAGAAACCTAAAGAATTAAAAATTAGTACAATTCCTGGAGCAGAAAGTTAATGGTAGTAGCAGAAGCAAATAGCGGTCGCGCCGTGTACTGGGGTACAGGTCGCCGTAAGTCAGCAGTAGCAAGAGTACGCCTTGTACCTGGTAGCGGTCAATTAACAGTAAATGGCAAATCGGGAGAGTTGTACTTTCAGTTCAATGCGAATTACTTGGGAGTTATCAAAGCACCTCTAGAAACTCTTGGCTTAGAAAGCGAATATGACATTTTAGTCAAAGCTGAAGGTGGCGGCTTAACTGGTCAAGCTGATTCTATCCGTTTGGGTGTTGCTCGTGCTTTGTGCCAATTAGACCCAGAAAATCGCTCTCCTTTGAAGACCGAAGGCTATCTAACCCGCGATCCTAGAGCTAAAGAGCGCAAAAAATATGGTTTGCACAAAGCTCGTAAAGCTCCTCAGTACTCCAAACGATAAGTTACTGGGTCTTGGGTATGGAAAAGTCAAAAGCGTTTACCTTTTGGCTTCCTAGCCTTAATCTCTAACCACATCAAAAAGTTATAATTTATATAGATTCACCACAAAAGGAACAATGGCTAAACCTGATATTCATCCCAAGTGGTATCCAGACGCTAAAGTCTACTGCAACGGTCAAGTTGTCATGACTGTTGGTTCTACCAAACCAGAATTGCACGTAGATGTTTGGTCTGGAAATCACCCTTTTTATACTGGTACTCAAAAGATTATCGATACCGAAGGTCGTGTAGAACGCTTCCTGCGGAAATACGGCAAGTCAAGCGAGCAAGGCTCCGGCGACAAGAAGAAAAAGTAGCGGTTTGGCTCTGCTGTTAACGACGACCCTGCGAATGCTGGGTCGATTGTCATTTTTTGAGCCAAGTTGTTATTTTAAGGAGCGATCGCACTCGTCATGGCTGAAACATACCTGCTGGAAAAACTTAGATCTGTTGAACAAACTTTTAATGAATTGACTCGTCGCTTGGCCGACCCAGATACAGCTAAGAATCCCGATGAGTATCAAAAAATTGCCAAGTCTCGTTCTTCTTTAGAAGAAGTAGTCAATACCTACGAAACTTGGAAAATAGCCCAAGAAGAATTAGTAGGGGCGCGTCAAGTCCTCAAAGAGTCAAATAGCGATCCAGAGTTGCAAGAGATGGCAGCTTTGGAAGTTGATGAATTAGAGCAGAAAGTTGAATATCTAGAAACTCGCTTGAAAGTCTTGCTGCTACCCCGCGATCCCAACGATGATAAGAACATCATGTTGGAAATTCGCGCCGGGACTGGTGGTGATGAAGCGAGTATCTGGGCTGGCGATTTACTGCGGATGTATTCTCGCTACGCTGATACTCAAGGTTGGCGAGTCAAACTAGTGAGCGAGTCACTAGGGGAAATGGGCGGATTTAAAGAGGTAATTTTAGAAATTCAAGGTGACAGCGTTTACAGTAAGCTGAAGTTTGAAGCTGGAGTGCATCGCGTGCAGCGTGTTCCAGCAACGGAAGCTGGTGGACGGGTTCACACCTCAACCGCGACTGTCGCGATTATGCCAGAAGTGGATGATGTGGAAATTCACATTGACCCGAAAGATATTGAAATGACTACGGCGCGTTCTGGCGGTGCTGGTGGGCAGAACGTCAACAAAGTGGAAACAGCCGTTGACTTAATGCACAAACCGACAGGAATACGGATTTTCTGTACAGAAGAACGCAGCCAGTTGCAAAACAAAGAACGGGCGATGCAAATTTTGCGGGCGAAACTGTACGAAATGAAGTTACGCGAACAACAAGAAGCTGTAACTTCCATGCGGCGATCGCAAGTTGGTACAGGATCGCGATCGGAAAAAATTCGCACTTATAACTATAAAGATAACCGCGCGACCGACCACCGCTTAGGTCAGAACTTTTCTCTGAACCCTGTACTTGAAGGTGATTTAGAGATGCTGATTCAATCTTGTATCTCTCAAGATCAGCAGGAACGTTTGGCAGAATTAGCTGCTTCTGGAGCGATGAACTAATCTTTAGTTTGAGAATTAATTTAATTAGAAACCGTCTGGTGTGTTGTTATGTTTAACGCGCAGGCGGTTTTTTAATTTAGCCATATTTTTCACCATTTTTACTGATTAATTCATAACATTGAAATATTTAAAATCACTGAAGTTCATTTGTAATCAAAAATGGTAGCAACACGCGAAAGTTTGGATAAATTTGTCAGTTTTTGCAAACAGCACATTACAGGACAAGAAAAAAAAGAAGCTCAAACATTTTTAGACCGCTTTTTTCGGGCTTTTGGACATGAGGGTGCATTAGAAGCAGGTGCGAGTTACGAGGAAGCAATTAAAAAAGGTAGCAAGAAAGGTAAAACAGGTTTTGCGGATTTAGTTTGGAAACCTCGCGTATTGATTGAAATGAAAAAGCGCGGGGAAAATTTGAGTAAGCATTATTCTCAAGCATTTGATTATTGGACGCGTTTAGTACCACAACGTCCAAAATATGTAATTTTATGTAATTTTGATGAGTTTTGGATTTTTGATTTTGATATTCAATTAGATACACCTGTAGATGCAATTCCTCTAGAGCAGCTACCAGCAAGGGTGGGAGCCTTTGGATTTATGGAATTAGGCGAAAAAATTCCTATTTTCCGTAACAATCAGGTAGAGGTGACAGAACGGGCTGCACGTAGTATGGGAGAGTTGTTATTGGAGCTAGAAAAACGTGGAATTGAGAAGCTAAAAGCACAGCGATTCATTCTGCAATGTGTACTTGCAATGTTTGCAGAAGATAGGCAACTTTTACCCCGTGATATGTTTATTTCTTGTGTTGAAGATTGTATTAAAGGTGCAAGTTCTTATGATGTTTTAGGTGGATTATTTCGAGAAATGAATCAGCTAGGAGTTACACCTGCTGGACGTTATAAAGGAGTTGATTATTTTAATGGTGGTTTATTTTCGCTAATTTATTCTATTGATTTGACAAAAGATGAATTGAATTTATTGGAGTTGTCAGCTAAAGAAAATTGGAGTCAGGTACGTCCAGCAATTTTTGGTAATTTGTTTGAAAGTACGATAGATAAAATAGAGCGTCATGCACGAGGTATTCACTATACCTCAGAAGCGGATATTATGAAAATTGTTCGCCCAACAATTAGCCGTTATTGGGAAGAAAAAATAGAAGCGGCTAATACAATTGGCGAATTGTCTACACTGCAATTAGAATTACAAAGTTATCGCGTACTTGATCCTGCTTGTGGTTCTGGCAATTTTCTTTACATAGCCTATCAGGAACTCAAACGGATTGAAATGTTATTGCTGGATAAGATTTCTCAGCGTCGTAGGTCAGATGATAAACAAATGCAAATAGGATTTGTCACACCATTAAATTTTTTTGGGATGGATACAAATCCTTTTGCGGTGGAATTGGCTAGAGTCACGCTGATGATTGCGCGAAAGATTGCTATTGATAATTTAAATTTAACTGAGCCTGCTTTACCTTTGGATACCTTGGATAACAATATCGTTTGTCAGGATGCGCTATTTAATGAATGGCCAAAAGCTGATGCAATTATTGGTAATCCTCCATTTTTGGGTGGACATCGAATTAGACAAGAATTAGGGGATGATTATGCTGAAAAGATTTTTGAAAAATTTACAGAAGTTAGAAACCAACAAATAGATATAGCTTGCTATTGGTTTCGATTATCTCATTCGCAGCTCAGAGAAAATGGGAGAGCAGGATTAGTAGCTACAAATTCAATTTGCCAAGGTAAAAATAGAGAAGATTCTATAGATTATATTATTGAGAATAATGGATATATTCATGATGCTATATCTACTCAGCCTTGGTCTGGAGAAGCTAGTGTTCATGTTAGTATTATCAACTGGAGTAAAGCAAAAAATCCAAGTTTATATTTAGATAATCGTTTAGTTCTAGCGATCAACTCTTCACTCAAATCTACTGTTGATGTGACTAAAGCAAATTGCATCAAAGTAAATACTGGTTGGTGTCTTCGTGGAGTAGAGCCTAATGGTAAAGGATTTATAATTAATGAAGAGCAAGTAAAAGCTTGGATAAAATCTGATTCTAAAAATCAAGAAATTCTTAACCTATTTTCAATGGGTGAGAATTTAGCTCAGAATCCTCATGGTACTCCAGAACGCTGGATAATTGACTTTGCAAATATGCCTATTGAAGAAGCAAGTAATTATATCTTACCTTTTAGGCATATAGAAACCTGTGTCAAACCAGAACGTTTAAAAAATCGTGAAAGGTCTTAAGAAGAAAATGGTGGGTTTTCAAGCGTACTAATGAAGCAATGAGAACAGCAATTGCTGATTTAAAATTTTACTTTACTGTTCCTAGAGTATCTAAGTGGTCTGTATTTATTCCTGCACCTCTGAATTGGTTAGCAGGTGATAAATCAGTTGTGCTAACCACTGATGATTTTTACGTTTTTGGTATTGTTTCATCAATAGTGCATCGTACTTGGATGAATGCTCAAAAGTCAACTTTAGGTGAAACAACAGCTTATACACCCACAACTTGCTTTGAAAAATTTCCGTTTCCCCAAACACCAGACCCTAAATTAGTTCAACAAATTCGTGCTAAGGCTGAGGAACTTCATCAATACCGCACACAACAAATGCAGTCAAAACAGTGGGGAATTACCACACTTTACAACAAATTTTTTGATGAACCAACTAGCCAGCTTTATAAACTGCATCAGCAGTTAGATAAATTGGTAATGGAAGCTTACGGTTTTAATTCTAATGATGATCTTTTAGAGCAACTACTAACATTAAACATAGAATTAGCAGAAAAAGAGCAGCGAGGTATCAATATTATTGGCCCTTGGTCGCCAGTTTAATAAATTGCCTTAATTAACCTATGTCATTTTATAAAAAGCTAGATCCTCGACTTCTTTAAGAAGTCGGGGATCTAAGTTATGAATTGTTTGTCTCAAATTTTACTACTGGCGAGTCACTATAAATAGTCTTAGAATGGTGAGCATTAAATTTTCATAGGTGCAGCCATGTCTTTGCTACGTAACGAACCTTCAGATTGGCAGTTTGATCCAGATGTAGCTTATATTCCTATTTATCATAAAGGTAATTTAGTCGGTTTCTTTAAGCAAGAATATGCCAATGAAATTACTAAGTTTTTAAATGAAGAAGAAGTTTTAAAAAAAGCTTTGAGAAAAGCCTGTACTGATTTATTAAAAAAGACAGGTGGCGATACTAGTAAGGTTAACCACTTAATACAAAAATATATAAAAATTAGCGAACGTCCTAAGTTTGGGACGAGAGCGATCGCACTTTTACTTCAAGAACGACAAAAAGAACTTGACCTCAACAATCAGGAATTTACTAAATTCTGCGATACCTTTAAAATTTCTCCTACAGAACTAAATAATATTTATACTGGAGAACCAATTGATGATAGTTTGTTAGCACCAATAGCACGAGTATTAGGAATATCTAAAGAGCGTGTACAAGAAGTTAGGGATGGTGCAGAAGCAGAAAAAGAGACATAATTAGCTACAGAAAATTATCTACTAGTACCAATCTGTGAAAACAGACACCATATTTTATCGCTTGTTTCAAGAATTTCCTGACATCTTCTTTGAATTGATTGGGAATTCTCCTGATACTGCAAGTATTTACCAATTTTCGTCAATTGAGATTAAACAAACATCCTTCAGAATTGATGGGGTATTTGTTCCGAATTTTGAAAGTGAGCAGCCAATTTACTTTGTAGAAGTGCAGTTTCAAGCCGATGAAAGAATTTATGCACGCTTGATTGCAGAAATCTGCTTGTACCTGCGGCAAAATCAACCTGCAAATGATTGGAATGCTGTGGTTTTATACCCTAACAGAAGTGTAGACATAGGAGATATCAAGCACTACAGAGAATTCTTTATTAGTCAGCGAGTTAGGCGTATTTATCTTGATGAATTAAGTACCGAAGCATCCCTACCTATTGGCATTGCCACTGTTAAATTAATTGTGACATCTGAAGACACAGCGATCGCAGAGGCCAGAGGACTGCTAGAAAGGGCAAAATTAGAGATAAACTCATCAATCAAACAACAGCAATTATTAGAATTAATAGAGACAATCTTGTTGTACAAGTTTCCCACAATCACTAAAGAGGAGATGGAGGAAATGTTTAACCTCAGTGAATTAAGGAATACCAGATATTTTCAGGATGTTTTTCAGGAAGGCAAACAAGAAGGAAGACAGGAAGGTATAGAAGAAGGTCAACGCCAAGAAAAGTTAAGAATGGTTCCTCGCTTTTTGAAGCTGGGTTTAACTGTAGAACAAGTGGCTGAGGAACTTGGTTTGACTATTGAAGAAGTACAGCAAGCCGCACAAAATTCGTAATTAACTAAAATTAGGAGGTATCTGGTATTCATTACAACTTACTGGGAGGAATTATTGGTTAATTTTTGTTAATATTGGACACGGTGTTGGTACTTCGTCCTTAACCATATATTTCTTACCAGAGAGAAACTCGATGCTGCGACTCGAACATATCAGTAAAATTTATCCTACAGGCGAAGTCCTTAAGGACATCAACTGGGAAGTCAAACCAGGCGATCGCATTGGCTTAGTTGGCGTTAACGGTGCGGGAAAATCTACCCAGTTAAAAATTATCTCTGGGGAAATTGAACCTACCGCCGGCGAAATCATTCGTCCTGCTAGTTTGCATATTGCTTACCTCAATCAAGAGTTTGAAGTCGATCCCACGCGCACTGTTAGAGAAGAATTTTGGACAGTATTTAAGGAAGCAAACGAAGTACAGTTAGCTCTAACGCAAGTGCAACACGATATGCAAACTGCAACACCAGAGGAACTGGATAAACTGATCAACAAGTTAGATCGTTTGCAGCGTCAGTTTGAAGCTTTGGATGGTTACGGTTTAGAAGCACGCATCGGCAAGATTTTACCAGAGATGGGATTTGAGCAAGAAGATGGCGATCGCCTCGTCAGTGCTTTCTCTGGTGGTTGGCAGATGCGGATGAGTTTAGGTAAAATACTGCTGCAAGCACCAGATTTGTTGCTATTAGACGAGCCAACAAACCATTTAGACTTAGAAACTATTGAGTGGCTAGAAAATTACCTGAAAGGCTTAACAACGCCAATGGTAATAGTTTCCCACGACCGAGAATTTTTAGACCGCCTCTGCACTCAAATTGTCGAAACTGAACGTGGAGTTTCTAGTACATACTTAGGTAACTATTCAGCTTACCTGCAACAAAAAGCTGAAAATCAAGTAGCACAACTAAATGCTTACGAACGTCAGCAAAAAGAACTGGAGAAACAGCAAGCCTTTGTTGATAGATTCCGCGCTAGTGCTACCCGCAGTACTCAAGCAAAAAGCCGAGAAAAGCAACTAGACAAAATTGAGCGTATCGAAGCACCCACATCTGGAGTGAGAACCCTGCATTTTCGTTTTCCCCCTGCACCCCGTAGTGGTAGGGAGGTAGTGAAGATTAAAGATTTGACTCATATTTATGATGATAAAATCTTATTTCTGGGTGCAAATTTGCTGATTGAAAGGGGCGATCGCATCGCTTTTTTAGGGCCAAATGGTGCAGGAAAATCTACCTTATTGCGAATAATTACGGGTAGTGAGACACCCACAGAAGGCATTGTTAATTTAGGCGATCATAACGTTATTCCAGGTTACTTTGAGCAAAATCAAGCCGAAGCGTTGGACTTGAAAAAGACAGTTATGGAAACAATTCATGATGAAGTTCCTGACTGGAAAAACGAAGAAGTTCGCACACTGCTTGGCAAATTCTTATTCTCAGGTGACACTGTATTTAAATCTGTTGAATCTTTAAGCGGTGGAGAAAAAGCGCGTTTAGCATTGGCAAAAATGCTATTGCGTCCAGCGAATTTACTGATTTTAGATGAGCCAACTAACCATTTAGATATTCCAGCAAAAGAAATGTTGGAAGAAGCACTGCAAAACTATGATGGGACGGCAATTGTAGTTTCTCACGACCGCTATTTTATTTCTCAGGTAGCAAACAAAATTGTTGAAATTCGAGACGGTGAGTTTCGAGTTTATTTAGGAGATTACCATTACTACCTAGAAAAAATTGCCGAGGAAAAAGAACAAGCAAAATTAGCTGCTATAGCTGCGGAAAAAGCTGCTAAGAAAGCCGCCAAAGCAGCGAAAGCTTCTGCCAAGAAAAAATAAAATATCAAGTTAGTAGTAGCACCTCTGCTTAACTACTAACTAATCAACCCGCTTGAGATATCACAAAATATATTCAAAAGCTACGAAAAGTAAAAAAAGTCTAAAAAATCTGTCAATAATTCATAAAATAAGTTAATAAGCAGAAATTCACTTGCACCTGTGGTTAGCAGTGGTATCATTCGGGTATTACAAAAAGTAAAGGGCGATTTTACTATGACCAAAGCACCTGTTGCTCCTGTGGTGCTAGTCATTTTAGACGGATGGGGCTACTGCGAGGAGACGCGAGGAAACGCTATTGTTGCGGCTAAAACGCCGATAATGGACAGCTTGTGGGCGGCGTACCCGCATACCCTCATCCGCACATCAGGAAAAGCCGTAGGCTTGCCAGAGGGTCAAATGGGTAACTCAGAAGTTGGTCATTTGAATATTGGCGCTGGGCGAGTTGTACCACAAGAACTTGTACGCATCTCGGATGCTGTAGAAGATGGTTCAATCCTCAGTAACCCTGCACTGGTCAAAATTTGCCAGGAAGTTCGCTCTAGGAATGGCAAGCTGCACTTAGTGGGTCTTTGTTCTGATGGAGGGGTACACTCGCATATTACCCACCTGTTCGGACTAATTGACTTAGCCAAGGATCAGCTAATTTCAGAGGTTTGTATCCACGCGATTACTGATGGTCGTGATACTTCCCCTAGCGAAGGTATAAAAGCGATCCAGCAAATTCAAGATTACATTGACTCTGTTGGGATTGGGCGCATCGCTACTATTAGTGGTCGCTACTACGCGATGGATCGCGATCGCCGTTGGGATCGAGTTAAGCGGGCTTACGATATCATGACCCAAGATGGTGCAGGCGATGGACGAACAGCCGCACAAGTCTTGCAAGCATCTTACGCCGAAGGGGTGACAGACGAGTTTATTAACCCAGTCCGCATTGCTCCTGGCGCAGTTGAACCAGGAGATGGGGTAATATTTTTTAACTTCCGACCTGACCGTGCTAGACAGCTGACTCAAGCCTTCGTCAGTCCCGAATTTACAGGCTTTGAACGACAGCAAATTCAGCCATTATCTTTTGTTACATTTACCCAGTACGATCCAGACTTACCAGTGACGGTAGCTTTTGAGCCGCAGAATTTGACTAATATTCTCGGTGAAGTCATTGCTAATCATGGACTGAAGCAGTTCCGTACTGCGGAAACAGAAAAATACGCTCACGTTACTTACTTCTTTAACGGCGGTTTAGAAGAACCCTTTGCTGGCGAAGACCGAGAACTAGTTAGCAGTCCGATGGTAGCGACTTATGACAAAGCCCCAACTATGTCAGCCGCTGCCGTTACGGATGTAGCGATCGCTGCCATTCAAAAAGGCATATACTCCTTAGTAGTAATTAACTACGCTAACCCAGACATGGTAGGGCATACTGGTCAAATGCCAGCTACCATCACGGCGATTGAAGAAGTTGATCGTTGTGTGGGTCGTCTCCTCGAAAGCATCATCAAAGCAGGCGGGACAACAATTATTACCGCCGATCACGGCAACGCTGAGTATATGCTAGATGAAGAGGGTAATTCTTGGACGGCTCATACTACCAATCCAGTACCCTTGATTTTGGTGGAAGGAGAAAAAGCTAAAATTCCTGGACATGGTACAAATGTCGAACTGCGTAGCGATGGCAAGTTAGCCGACATTGCGCCTACCATTCTGGATATTTTACAGCTACCTCAACCAGAAGAAATGACCGGGCGATCGCTAGTTAAACCAGTAGAGTTTGACTTAAAGCGGAATCGTACCCCTACGCCAATTGGTCTGTAAAAAGTGCTGAGTTGAAAGTGCTGAGTGCTGAGTATTTTTTGCTTTACTCAGCACTCAGTCCTCACTACGGATTATGCTAAGAATCTTAGGAGTTAAAAGTTAAAAGTAATAAAATAGAGTTTTTGAAGCCTTAACTTCCGACATCTGTTTTCAAACCGTTATAAATGAGATTGCTAACATGACAGTTACAAATATCGTACAAATTGTTTGGGCATTAGCCGCCCTTGGAGTCATTGTTTTAGTATTACTGCACAGTCCCAAAGGTGATGGTATTGGTGCTATTGGCGGGCAAGCCCAATTATTTAGCAGCACCAAAAGTGCAGAAAACACATTAAACCGAGTTACTTGGGCTTTGACAGTAATTTTTCTTGGTTTGACAGTGGTATTAAGTGCAGGCTGGCTACCTAAATAAGGATAGGGAAATGGGGAAAATTACCCTACACCCGATACTGAATATTAGAAAATTGCTAACAGCCCTTGTCTTAACTATAAGCACAGGGCTGTTAATTATTTTGGCTAACTTACCCTCTAACGCCATCTCTCTACCTTCCCCCAAGCCTCATCCCCTACCATCTACACTGACTCAATGGAAGGATAATACAAACATTGGTGATTACTTTTCCCAAGTTGAAACAACCGAAGTAGGTTATTTAATTTGGTCAAAATTTCCGGTGCAAGTTTATGTAGAACAGCCGAAAGCTATTAGTAATCAACAAGCTGAAGTATGGGTTAAAAGCGTTTTGCAGGCTGTACAGGAATGGAGTGTTTACTTACCTTTAACAGTAGTAGAAAAGCCAGAGATTGCTGATATTAAAATTGAGCGAAAAGCACCACCATTACAATTATCACCAGATAAAAAAATCCTGCGTGCGCGTTCTGCTTTAACCACCTATAAGTTGTATACCAGCAACAATGTTTTATTACACCGTTTTACTATTCTCTTGAGTCCTAGTCAGACAGGTAATTATGTCGTTGCTGCTGCACGTCATGAACTAGGCCACGCCTTGGGAATTTGGGGACATAGCCCATCACAAACTGATACTTTATACTTTTCCCAAGTTCGCAACCCAGCGACTATTTCACCCAGAGATGTGAATACTTTGAAGCGGGTTTATCAACAGCCAACGAGTTTGGGGTGGAATTTATAAAATATTGAATAAAAATATTTAATATAAACCCAAGTCAGGTCTATTTTTGATTTCTGCATTGTATTTACACAAAAAATAATCTGACCTAACTCTATCTTCTTCTAAAAATCCATGAGAATTAACATAGTAAGCACCATTTTCGTAACAATCTGCAATTATTAACATTAAATTTGTCAAACTTGTGTAGCAGATTACGGAGTCATCACCAGTATGGACTACCCAAACTTGAGAATTATTATTCTTTTTTTCATCAGCAACTACAAAGAAAAATGAATCATCTCTACTAAAAAGAATCAGGCTATTACGTGGACTCATTAAAAGACTTTCGTCTAGCTCATACTTTACAGTTTTATGGTAAAAATCCAAAGATTCTTCTAAAGAGTAGAAGACTGAAAATGGAAAGAAACCATGACCATGTAAAGTGCCATTACGCCATTGATAAAGTTCTTTTACTTCACTTGGGAGTTTAAAAGGTAAATCTTTGGTTAGTTCTTGAACTTGTTCATTTGTCAATCCTGGATAAGGAAATGAAGCAACTGACGGACAGTTAGCTTGCAGCCACACCAAAATTCTTTCTAGAGCTTCTGTAAGCGGTGACATAAGATACCATGTTGGAACAATATTCACTAATTTGAATAGTATTCCGACAACAGCCATTGTAGATTCACTACTTTAGACATTAGGGGTAGATTGATGAGAAGGTGAGGAGGCGAGGATATATTCTGTCAATGCCTGATTAATCAGTGCTTTATACCCCTGTTCACCAGCTTTTGCCTCGAAGTATTCCACGATGAACGCATCCAGCAGAAGCTCGACACGCCGTTGACCTCGTTCAACAGGTTTTCCACTAACACGCAGCACAGCCCGTTTCATCTGCGCTTCAGTTACTTCCGGAATTTCTGAAAGATCAATGTCTTCATCTTGCATAGCATCAATCTGATCCCAATCAGTTTGAGAGGTTTTGGAAGAAAATGATTTGCTCACGTTTAGTTCCCTCCCTCATCGAAATGACACGAATTTCATCTTTAACTTCTGTATGGGCTATCACCACTACTCGCCCACGCAATAGTCCTAATGTAATAAAACGCTGCTCTCCATAAGCATAACGCTCATCTTCAAACGTGAATGTTGCGCCCTCAAAAACCTGGGAAGCATCTACAAAATCAAACCCATGTTTGTCTAAATTTGATTGCCGTTTATTTTCATCCCAAGTGAACCGTATCTCTTAACTATGAACAACACAAAGCCATATCAAATAGCTGATAGACAATAACCTTTATTTTAAGCACCCCAGCTAAGATGCACAGGTCGCTTTACTAAAACTTCCTTATACAATTCTTCTAGCTGTGTAATATTTTTATCCAAGGTATAGCGCTCTAAAACACGATTTCTAGCTTTTTGTCCTAGTAAAGTTGTTAACTCTGGATGATCTTGGCATAGAGGTAAAAGGGTTTTCAATTGCGATCGCACTGTTTTAGTACTTAAAACTATACCAGCGCCTTTTTCCAATACTTCGCCATCTGCACCTACATCTGTAGCTATACAACCTACTCCACAAGCCATTGCTTCTAATAAAGACAAAGACAATCCTTCTACTAAAGAAGGCAAAATAAATACATCTGCGCCCCGTAATATTTCGATGCGTCTGTCTTCTTCCGCAATAAACCCTAACCAGATAATGCCGTATTCTGAACCGTAAAATTGCTCTAGCGAAGCCCTTAAAGGGCCATCTCCGACAATTAATAACTTACTTTCAGCCCCCATATCGGACTGTTTCCAAGCGCGGAGGAGGGCTTCAACATTTTTTTCTGGGGCTATGCGTCCTTGGTAAACAAATAGACGTTCAGCTTTAAACTCCGCTTTAACTGCGGAATATCCCGGAGAATATTTAACTGTATCTACACCGTTGGGAATGACGGCGATATTTTCTTCTCGGACACCCATACGTGCCAGTAATTCTCGCTGAATTTGCGAAAATACAATCACGCGATCGTAGTTATCTAAAAAAGGTGCATATAACTGATAGGCTATCAGCTGCGTTCCTGATATCAGTTTTGCCCCTTTACCTGCAAATGGTGTATGAAAAGTGGCAATTAAAGGTAAATTAAGTTGTTCGCAAATTTCTGGTAAAACAAAGTCTAGCGGAGACAGAGTTAAGGAAGCATGAACTATATCAGGCTTGATTTCTCTTAACGATTCGGTTAAAACTTTCGTCGCTTTTAGTGCAGGGATTGTATAAACTTGAGATTTATAAATAAAGGGTAAAGATACTTCTTGGAATTTTGGCCAGTTATCCGGTTCAGGTTCTTCTTGAGCAAAGTGGAGAAAACTAACTTGATGTCCCCTATCTAACAAAGCATTCGTTATCTCTCGGCTGTAGGTGACATTGCCACAAAAGGGCGACTTTTTTCCAATCCAAGCTATACGCATTCTTTAAAGTTAGTTATAAGAAAGCTGGTTTTATTTATTAGTTTTGCGCCTTAGCTGTATTGGACTTTATCCTGATTTTACTTGATGCTTTTGGTCGTCAAATACCGAAATAATCTGTTTATCAAGCTGATTATCAGCTGATAAAAACAATAGATTTTCAGCTTAATTTAGTTTAATGAATAAGTTGCTAATTTTTCACTTGGAATACAACTTAATTCTGTGTAATCTCAGGTTTATTTCCAGCAAGTAGGCACTAAATTATTGATGAGTTCAGTTTACCATGAAATCAAAGTCAATAATAAATTATTGCTTTTGTCAAGCGATGGATGAATTAACCTGTTTATAAATACTGACGGGAGTTGTACCAAGTTAAGATACCACCAAAAAAGACGATCGCAGCTAATCCTAAAAACACCGCTTTCAATCCCACAAAGGTTTCTGCTACACCTGCCAGTGCTAAAGGTAAAGTCAGAGCAATATTAATTACATTATTTTGCAAGCCAAAAACTTTACCGCGCATGTCTGGTGGAGTTTCTGTTTGAATCGCGGTTTGCATAGGAATCCCAACCAGCGCTCCAAAAATACCCAAGATAGCTACAAACAACAAGACTAGCCATAATTGGGTTGTAAATAGGGCAAGTCCAATTAAAGATGCTGCCATTCCTAAACAACCATACAAGCCTAGTTGAGAATAGGAAAAGCGTTGTCCAAACTGACCCAAAATTGTTGCTCCAACTGCAATCCCGACACCACCTGCTGCTAGTAAAAAGCCAAACTGAGAAGCTTTCAAATTAGGAATTATTTCTGCCATCCGCACTGCCAAAACAGTTAAGGCGGCAAAGACAGAAAATAAAATAATTAGCCTGACTAAAGCATTGCGTACTTGATGGTTAGCTTTGAGATAAGCAAAACCATCCTTTAAATCCGAGAAAACGTGAGGAAATTCTGTGTCGGGAGCGTGAGGTTTTTCCTTCGTTGCCAACAACATTAAAATTATGCCTGCGATCGCATAACTGCCACCAACCAAAATTTCTTTACCCAAACCATTGCCACCACCAAATTGCGCCCATATACTATCTGCGATCGCTAAAATTGGTTCACCAATGGCAAATCCAATAATCACCGATGCCATCATTGTTGTTGTGTAAAGGGAGTTGGCAGAAAGTAAATGCTGTTCTTCTACCACTAAAGGAATTGCTGCTTGTTCTGCTGGCGCAAAAAACTGTGTCAGTGTGGAAACCAAAAAGGTTACACCGAGAATAATCGCAAAACCTAGTGGCAAAACTCCTATGGGTTGCCAATCATGAGTCAACCAAAGTAAGACAGGAATTGCCAATACCAAAAGACCACGCCAAACATTAGAGGCTACCAAAACTGCTTTTTTCGACCAACGATCTACAAACACCCCAGCCACAGAGCCAAACAATACTGCTGGGATGGTAAATGCCATCATTAACGCTGACACCCAACCACTAATGCTTTGACTACTTGCTTGAAAGTTAGTATTAATTAAAGCAATCATCAATACTAAATACACCTTATCAGCCAGTTGGCAAAACACTTGACCACCCCAAAGTGCCAGAAAATTGGGGTTTTTCAATACAGGTAAAAATCCTTGCTGTTGTAAGTTACCTGATTTAGCTTCACCACCTGAACCATTCCAATCTGCTTTTTCTGGCGCAGCTTCTACTGGCAAACTACGCTCATTGCTGCTAGGAGCAATATTGATTAATGGCTCATTAGCCTGTTTATCAAAAAATTGGCTAGGAACATCTGTCTTGACTTTTTCTGATGTCCACTGTTTACCATTTGTAGAAATGTCTGGTTTGGAAACTTCTTGTTGATAAATTTGACTGTTTGTAGAAGTGGGAACAGTTCTCAAAGGATGGGTAACAGTAGAGTCTGTTACTCTGCTCTGTTTTTTGGCATGGCTTGGTGATAAAGGTAGGATTTTTCTATCCAAATCAGATGGTTGCATCATGGTTGGCAGCAAAATAAGAGTCAATTAGGGTAGCGGAGCGAATAGAGTGGCCTAAATGATACTGAGCATACTGGCGCAAAATCTGCTCAACAGATAACCAGCCATTATCTCTAAATACATCAATTTGCATTATCTCTGGTTGTGACAACTGTTGGAGCAGAGCAAATTCGGTAGCGCTCAGGCGACTTGAAATTACTGGAATTTCTTGTCGATGGACAACAGTCTCGTAACTAGTGACAGGAGAATTCGGTGATGAGGCATGGTGGTGATTATCTCTATCTTCCCACCTTTCTATCTCCCGTTTTCTGCGTAAACTTTCCCACGCCTCCAAACAAATCACCCCACCAGATGGAACACTAAATCCCACTTGCCAGTTGGGATTTACAAAGTCTGGCTTTAAGGCGCGTTGAGTTAAACAACATGTTTGGGTTTGAGGAGTCAGTCCTGCCAAGACTAAAAGTTGAAATACCCCAAGGGCAAGGTATGCGTAAACATCTGATATTTCAGTTTTCGGTAAGCTTTCTAACTGATGAAGGTGTTCATTGAGTAACTCATAAAGTTCTTCTTGGGGTTGTTCACTCAAAGCTTGACATAAAGCTATTTCTGCTAAATATTGCCCTGCGGCTAATTTTCCTAAATCTTTAGCTAAACCGGGGTATGTTTTTAAAGTTTGTGCTTGAGTAATTTTATCGAGCGATCGCCCTTTGGCAATCAGTAGTTCATTCACCACAAACATCCCACTCCTACCGCCAAGGCTGGAGTTGTGCTTACGCGCTCCTGGGGCAACTGCTCGAATCAGACCGAACTCTCGTGTCAAAATTGTCACTATTCTGTCTGATTCCCCCAGCACCTGAGTTTTCAGATTAATACCAGTTGCTTTATAAGTTTTACTCATGAGTTATTATTCATCGGTCACTAGTCATTTAGCCATTAGTCATTAGTCATTAGCTGAGGACAAAATGACAAAGGACAAATGACTATTCCCCTTTCTCCAGATTATCGCGCTGGCGGATCAAATCGATACCACGAGATGTACCCAATCTAGTAGCACCTGCTAGGATTAAGTCTAGGGCTTGCTCGTGAGTCCGAATACCTCCAGAGGCTTTAATTCCTATCCTTTCTCGGACTATTTCTTTCAATAAATGTACATCTGCCACTGTGGCACCGCCATTCCAACCTGTACTAGTTTTTAGGAATGCTGCACCCGCATCCATACATATTTCTGCTGCTAGTCTTTTTTCTGCATCTGTCAGCAGGTTGGTTTCCAAGATTACCTTAACTGTTTGCCCAGTTTCTTCACAAATCTCGGCAATTTCTCGGTGAACTTCCTCAGTTTTTCCCACCTTCAACCAACCTAAGTTAAGCACTACATCCAACTCAGTTGCTCCGTTTTCTACCGCTTCTTGCGCTTCATACAGCTTAACTGCGGAAGTTGTTGCTCCAGTCGGAAAACCAATGACTGTACAAACTTTCGGCTTTTTTCCTTGAAGGAGTTCTGCTGCTTGCTTGACGTAGGTGGGGTAAATGCAAACCGCTGCAAAGTTAAATCTGTATGCTTGTTCACACCATTGCGCAACCTGCTCTGGAGTCGCCGTTGGCGTTAACAGGGCGTGATCAATAAATGGCGCAATATCAATATCTGGATAGTCTGCTGCCATCGAGCCTTTTGCCTATAAGTGATTATTAAGCTTTATAAAAAATTAAGACATTTATTATCTATTAAACCACATTTACTACGAGTTGATCCCCAAAACAGTCTGATTATGTGGTTTATTATTTAGACTGATATTGAGTTTATTTAATTATTGTAACTAATTTATTGAGCTTTAGGCGGTTATCGTTTGAGGCAATTCAACAGTTTCTTCTACATTAATTCCTAAAAATTCAAGAATACTTCTCGCTAAGGCCTTAGACACTAAATACGGCACACCATTACCAATTGTTTTAAACATATTGGTAAGCGACATATGGTCAGGAAGTACAAAATTTTCTGGTAAAGATTGTATAGCTAGGGCTTCTGCTACAGATATTCGTCTGATTTTATAAGGATGTAAATGCACTTCGTTATTTCCATAGCAAGCTGTAGGAGAGTAACGCCATCTGTGAAGACGCTTAAAAGATTTTTTAGAATCATCTCCTTCATCCACATTTGCCAATTTACTTATACCTGCTCTTGGTTGAAAGTAGTGTTCAGCATTAGGATGATTCTGGACATGATTTTTTCTAAACCAAAACTCAACAGTTAATTCTGGAAGAATATTATTTGGGCAAGGCAATATAGAATCTTCTTGAAAAGTCTGGCAAAGTGGCCAAGGATAAGCAAAAATTTTTTCTTGAGAATGTATAATGTATTGTTGCCAAGCCAAAATATTTCGAGTTTTTTTTATACCCATTTCATTAATTAAAGGCTGGGAAAAACCTAGAAGAATAATTCTTTCTCTGTCCTGTGGTACTCCGTATTCAATAGCGTTAATCAAACGTTCATTTAATATATAGCCAGCTTGCCGTAACCGAACTTTTAAAGATTCAAAAAATAAACGATGTTTCTTTGTTTTCCACAAGCCTTTAACATTTTCAAACAAGAAAAAATCTGGCAAATTCTGACAAATTAATTCAATATAAGCAGCAGAAAGTTTACCATTATCTCCTAAGTATCCTCGATTTTTACCTCCAATAGAAAAATCTGGGCAAGGCGGCCCACCAATAAAGCCAACAATATTGTGAGACTTACGGCAATTTTGTACTAGTTCTAATAGACGTTGTGCTTGTACTCCTTCAACTAACTTACTGACATCTCCTGCTTCCCCGTGGTGATATCCATAGTCAGGCAATGGGAATTTGAGTAATTCTCTGGAATAGCGGTATGCTGCCATGAAAGGGGAAAAAATTTCATTGACATAAACAATATTAAAGCCGTTAGCTTCAAAGCCTAGGTCAAGAAAACCTGCACCAGCAAAAAATGAGAAAATAGCAGGGCGATCGCTATTCATTAGCTCTTTTAATTAGTACATAATAAATTTATCATTTTAGCTCTGCTTTTTCTAAGCAAAAAAGTTAATAGAGACGTTGTATTGCAACGTCTCTATTAAATAAAGCCTCCCAATAATTGACAACTAGTACTTTTATAACTATCTAGAAAATTTACTCATTGGTAATAATGATTCTAGGTGTTAACTAGACTAGACTACTATCTTAAGCAACTTGAATGAGGATTTTTGAGAACAAACTATTAAATGCAACAGAGTTAAAAGTAAGTATTAATTTTACTTAATTTTCTGCTTAATAAAAGTGACTACCTGAGCTAACTGTTTTTTCAAGCCATCTATTTCAGCTTGCATTTGAACTATCTTCTCATTCAACGCTTTAATTTCTGCTAAGGAAGCTGTATCAACACTAGCTGTTGTTAATGGAGAGTGATCCACACTGACTGTGGCTATTGTGTCATGCTCAGCGATCAAACCTGTACTAGCTGTACTTACACTAGCACCATTTTTAGCAGCAACCGCTCCTACCAAAGCTGGTTCTTGACGCGGTAGCTTAGCTTTAGCCATTGCTGATTTAATCGCATCAATCAATTGCTTTTTATCAAATGGTTTACCCAGAAAATCAAAGTATTCAAATGGTTCTGGAATTTTTTCGGTAACTTCTTCCTTGCGACCAGACATGATCACCAAGGGAATTTTTCTTAAATCTGGCTGGGCTTGAATTTGTTGAAAAACTTCCCAACCACTCATTTTCGGTAACAGGAAATCTAACATAATCAAACTGAGCTTTTCTTGACGGATAAAATTGAGTCCTTCTACACCGTCTTTAGCTTCTAATACCTCAAAGTTACCTGGAGGCAACATTTCTCGTACTTTTACCCTGACAACGGTAGTGTCATCGATAACTAAAATTTTGTTACTAGCCACAACTGATTTCTCTAACAGAAAATTTAAGTTTAATTACGGCTATGCCGCTTGACCTTGAGAGTCATCCCACTATATCTAAATTTGTTATGGATTGGGGGATAGTATATTTCGGTATAAATAGCTTGATTATCAGTGTTTTGTAAAACTTTTCCCCGTACTCTCAGCAGTTTGATGCAATATCTAAGTACGCCCAGTCTCCACCAATAACCTTTCTGTGTAAGCCTTAATGTAGAGAAACTTACTTTACATTATCTTTGGACTTACTTAGGATATTTATGACTTCGTTAGAACCAGCCGAATTTAAGTCAGAAATTATGGCAATGCCTAGCTGGTTACGTCGCCCTATTGGCAAAGCCAGCGAAATTTCAACTGTACAACGCATTATTAAGCAGCGCCAAATTCACACTATTTGTGAGGAAGGCCGTTGCCCTAACCGAGGAGAGTGCTACGCCCAAAAAACAGCAACTTTCTTACTTATGGGGCCAATATGCACACGTTCTTGTGCTTTTTGTCAAGTAGATAAAGGTCATGCACCAATGCCGCTTGACTTAGAAGAACCACAAAAGGTTGCTGAAGCAGTACAGCTTTTGGGATTGCGTTATGTAGTGTTGACTTCTGTGGCTCGTGATGACTTGGCAGATCAGGGAGCCGGACACTTTGTCCAAACAATGGAAACTATTAGAAAGCTCAACCCCAAAACTCAGATTGAGGTATTGACACCAGATTTTTGGGGTGGTGCAGGTGCTGGCGAAGCAGGACAACGCCAACGGATTGCGATGATTGTCGCAGCCAAACCAGCGTGTTTCAATCACAACATTGAGACGGTGCAAAGGTTAACAGGCCCAGTGCGTCGCGGGGCAAAATACGATCGCTCGCTGCGAGTCTTGGCTATAGTTAAAGAGATTGACCCGACTATTCCCACCAAGTCTGGTTTAATGCTGGGACATGGAGAGACAGTAGAAGAAGTCATCCAAGCAATGGCAGATTTAAGAGCAGTAGGATGCGATCGCTTAACTATTGGCCAGTATATGCGTCCTTCTTTAGCACATCTGCCAGTACAAAAATACTGGACTCCAGCGGAATTTGAGCAACTTGGCAGCCTAGCCTGGAAAATGGGATTTAGTCATGTCCGTTCTGGGCCGCTAGTTCGCAGTTCCTACCATGCAGGAGAAGAAACAAGTGTGAAGTCTGAAGTGTGAAGTATGAAATGTTAAATCCTACAACCAAACCTGAAAAACTCTCTTAACTCAGCACTCAGCACTATTGTCCAGCTAGACAAATATTTTTAACGAATGTGGGTAATTGGTGCAGCTATTTGGTATTTCTGAAAAAGTCATGACATTTAGGAGAACCGATTATGGCTGATAAAACTCCGAATTCAGCAGTTGCAGACAGTGGAGCAAAACCCCCCTACGCCTTTCGTACAGGTTGGGCATTGCTCCTTTTAGCTGTTAACTTCTTGGTAGCAGCTTACTATTTCCACATCATTGAATAATTAGAAGTGGATTTGGTGCTGCTCAAATCGTGCCTTTGAATAAACCTTTGGGACGAATGAGCAGCACCAAAATCATAATCAGCAGGGCAATACCTTGTTTGTATTGAGAACCCAGCCAAATGGTGCTGACTTCTTGGGCAATACCAATGATAAAAGCGGCTGCGATCGCTCCGTAGGGATTACCAATTCCGCCTAAAATTACAGAAGCAAACAAAGGCAAAATTAAAAACCATCCCATATTTGGGCGGACTGCTGTAATTAAACCGTACATACTGCCACCCAAAGACGTGAGTGTACCAGCAATCAGCCAAGTCCACAGGATAACTTGCTCAACATTGATACCAGAAACTCTGGCTAAGTCTAAATCATCGGCTACTGCTCGCATCGCTTTACCAATTTTCGTGTTTTGCAGGAGGTAATGCAGCCCTACAATTGCTAACACGGCTAGACCTAACACTAACAATTGATTTTGGGGGATTTTGACACCAAAAAAATCCCAAGCAGAAGTTACAGGAACATTGTAATTTTGGTTTTTGCCTCCCCAAACCAAGATAATGCCATTGCGCAAAAATAAAGCTAGACCAATAGAAATGATAATCAGCGTCGTGGAAGTAGCTCGAATCAAGCGCATTCTTGACCACAAAAGTTTCTCCGATAACAGCATTGCTGCGACAGTTCCTACTGCTGCCAAAATCATTGATAGCCAGATATTAACCCCAGCTGCATTTACCAATAAAGTCAAATAAGCTCCTAAAGTGAGAAAATCACCATGAGCAAAATTAGATAACCGTAAAATCCCGTAGGTAAGAGTGAGACCAACAGCAGCTAGAGCAATAATGCTTCCTAGAGCAATGCCATTGACAATTAGTTGTATAAGTTGTGTATCCATGATTTTTAAGCAAATAAGTTACTCTAAAGAAATTTGATGTGAGTGATTTCTTCCAAAAATAGTGTTACGTCTGTTACCATAAACAGAAAAAGTTAGGGTTTGTGAACAATCAGGATTTGTGAGCTAATATACATAGAATCTTGTTCGCAATTTTGCGCCAGGCTAAACTTGTTCAGCGGTCTAGTTGACCATGCAGCAGTATTCAAGCTTACCAGAACGAAACTCACAGGTAGATGCAACGCCAACACTGTTGGCAACAATTCAACAACTCCGTGCGGAGTTGTGGTTGGAACGCAGCTTGAACAAGTTGCAAAGTCGCCTGAATGATTACCTACTTGCCGCTTCAGCGCCTACTGTACAAGTAGAAGCTACAGAAGCAGATATTTTTCAAACAGTGGTCGATGAACTCGATATTGCTTTGAACAATAGTAGAGTAGCGATCGCTCTATCTCAACCACAAGCAACATTTGCTAAAGTTTGTTACCTTTCTTGTTCATCTTCAGTCGTGGAAGTAATGTCTCAAAAAGGCAAAAAACTGCGATTGAAATTGTCACAGCTGATTGAAGTTGAAGATTTACAGCATCTAACTAATCAGCAACCGCCTAGTGCTTGGCCTTTAGAAAGTGATTCTGGCATGATTGGCTGGCTAATCATTGCTACAGCGCCTCGTGAACTGCTGACAGAATCACAAGTACAACTTAAATCAGAATTATTCACCAGAGTTACCCAACAGTGTGCTGATGCTTTAGCACAACTAAAACAAATACAATCTTGGCAACAACTCTCTCAAAATATCGGTAGTTCTAATCAAGAATTAGAAAGAACAAATCAACTTAAAAATCAATTTTTGGCCAATACCAGCCACGAAATTCGCACACCGCTAAGTTCTATTATCGGATTTACCCATCTGCTATTAGCTCAAGGTTACGAACCAACCAGAGAACGTCATCAAGAATATTTAAATATTATTCAGTCGAGTGGCAAACATTTGTTAGCACTGATTAATGACATTTTAGACCTCTCCAAAATTGAAGCTAATCAGTTAGAAGTCCAACAGGAAGAAGTTAATGTACCAGAACTGTGCCGGAATGTTTTGGCATTAGTCAAAGAGAAAGCTGCTAACAAAGGTTTAAAACTGCGCTTAGAATTAGATCCCACCGTTAAAACTTTAGTTGCTGATCCCTTACGGCTGAAGCAAATGCTGTTAAATTTGCTATTTAATGCCGTGAAATTTACTCGTACTGGTGAGGTAGGATTACAGGTTGTACCTCAAGGTACATCTGTATGTTTCACAGTTTGGGATACGGGGATTGGTATCTCTAAAATAGACCAGGCGCAACTTTTTCAACCTTATTTTCAGATTGCTAATTCTGTAACCAGTCGTGATGAAGGTACAGGCTTGGGTTTAGTTGTGACTAAAAAACTCGCTGAAATTCACGGCGGTTCTATAAAAGTAGAATCAGAAGTTAACTGTGGTTCGCGTTTTTCTATTATCCTTCCTGTGAAACCAGTAACAGAGGTGGAGGAAAAGCAGGAAACTCAAGCAGATGCAAAAGATATTACACCTTTATCTCCTTTACATATCTCCGTTAGTTCCAACTCAAGCATTTTATTAGTGGAAGATGATTTACCTAATGGTGAGTTGATGCAAACTTATCTTGAGCGGTTGGGTTATCACGTAAATTGGATCAAAAATGCTACAGAAATGTGGTCAGTTCTTTCACAGCAAAAACCAGGACTAATTTTAATAGATATTCAGTTACCAGATGAAAACGGACTCAACGTAGTGCAGCAATTACGTCAAAAGCCAGAATATCAAACAATTCCGGTAATTGCTCAAACTGCAATGGCCATGAAAGGCGATCGCGAAACTTGTTTAGCCTCAGGAGTGAATGAATATATTTCTAAACCGCTTGACTTACCGCTATTAGCTACACTGGTATCTAAGTATATTCAATTACCCCAGTCAGAATCTCAGGTGACGAACAGCTAAAACACAGATTTTCTCTACACCTTTAAAATGGAATTTGTTGGGAAATGTAAAGCTTTTGCTAGGAATTTAAAATGAGATTGACCGAAAAACTTGAGCAACTAAAAGCCTTGTTTGGTGAAATGGAACGCGCTTTAATTGCCTATTCTGGCGGTGTAGATAGTACTTTAGTTGCCAAGATTGCTTATGATGTTTTAGGCGATCGCGCTTTGGCTGTGACAGCAGTTTCGCCTTCGCTGTTACCAGAAGAATTAGAAGACGCGAAAATTCAAGCCGCCACTATTGGAATTCCCCATCAAGTTGTCCAGACATATGAGATGGAAAATCCTAATTACACATCAAATCCTGTCAATCGTTGCTATTTCTGCAAAAGCGAATTACACGATACTCTCAAACCCTTAGCTGTCAAATTAGGCTATCCCTACGTAGTGGACGGTGTGAACGCTGATGATTTGCATGATTATCGTCCTGGAATTCAAGCTGCTAAAGAACGAGGTGCGCGATCGCCTTTAGCAGAAGTTGGTGTGTCAAAATTAGAAGTGCGCCAACTTTCTCAACAACTTGGTTTACCTTGGTGGGATAAACCTGCTCAACCTTGCTTAAGTTCTCGCTTTCCTTACGGTGAAGAAATTACTGTAGCTAAGTTACAAAGAGTCGGTAGAGCAGAAATTTATCTGCGAAAACTCGGATGGGATAATTTACGCGTGCGCTCTGAAGGTGATACCGCACGTATTGAATTAGCACCAGAAAAAATTAAAGATTTTGTGTTGTCAGTTGATTTACCCTCTGTAGTTTCCACATTTCAAGAATTTGGATTTATCTATGTCACTCTAGACTTAGAAGGTTATCGCAGTGGCAAGTTAAATCAAGTTTTAAATAAAGAAATTTTAGAGGCTAAAATATAAACCTTTTTTGATCATTTACCATCGGCTAAGAATTAAATAATTTCTACTTCCACCGAGACTAAAATGCAGCCGTTAATTTTCCAAGTATCATCAGGTTGCTGTTCCATAAAATACAATGCTCTCAAAGGTACTCCATGAGGACTCAGCAATAAAACAGGCTGAGTTATATTGTCTTGGATATTTGTGATTTTTTCAAAAACCACTGAACGAGGACGGTAGACAGCTGGGTAGTTGAGCATTACCATTCGCATAAAGTTTTCTGCGGTTTGAAATTGCTCTTGAATACCTGGACTAGCAAGAGCAAACGCAGCTGGAGCATCATCTTTTTGAAAAGCTGCTAATTGACTTTCAATCACATAACGGATGGCAGTAGAATCACTATCATTAACTTCCATAATTTTAATATTGCGATCGCAATCTCTCTTGTTCACGCTGAGTAAGCTTGAACTCCACTTGTTCAAGTGCAGAACGCCAAACATCATATCCCTCACGAGATAGATGTAACCCATCTGTCGTCAACTCTGGACGTAAATTACCTTCAAAATCTGTAAACCAACCGTGAATATTTAAATAATTAGCACCCTCTTGTTTAGCAATGAGAGCAAGTTGTGAATTAATTCGACGAATTCGACTATTAGAAATTGTTGGTAAACTTGTCGGTAGAATTGATTGCACAATTATTTGAGTTTTTGGGTGAGCTTGCCTTAAATTGCGAATAATTTGGCGATGATTACGCAAAATTGTTTCATCACTTAAACCTTTGCGTAAATCGTTAATTCCAGCCATGATATAAATACTTTCTGGCCTTGTGGCAGAAAATGCTCCTAATCTTTTTAAAATTCCACCAGAAGTATCACCAGATATACCTTGATTTAGCCATAGTTTGCCACTGGGGAGTTTTTCAGGGGGAAACCACATACTTAATGAATCCCCAACTATAATGCTCAGATAATTGTGGCCTTGTCCTTTAGTAACTGCTTTGGCTTCTAAAGCTAATAAATTTTTCCAGTCTTCATAAGTTAGCTGGTGCTTTTTACCTAATTCAGCAGAAGACGGTGAATCATCATATATACGTGTATAAATTTGACCAGTTTTTAAGGCTGCTAATCTTTGGTAATAAAGTTGATAACCTGAAACTAAAGGCACATTCGGCGTTTGGTGTCTACGCTCAAATAATGATTCTATTGGTGCTAAAAAACCCTGCTCACTAATTTCTAGAGAAGATTCATCAATATGAGAAACGTTTTTCTCTTGGACTATTGGCTGTGTATGTTCTACAGGCTGCAAAACTTGACTGCTAAATTCGGATGATAAAGTATCAATCCTTGAGTCTACTGTTGATTGTAAAGTTTTTAAATTATGTAAAGATTGGTCACTAAATTCTGGTAAAGATTTATCAATATTAGTACCATTTTTTAGTTCTAATGTTGACAGTGAATTATGTTTTGAATACCACAGAAAACTAGAATTTACTGCCAAAATACTCGACAGATGTGGAATAGTCGATGCTGGTATTATCAATCCTGTTAACACGCAGGCTGTCAACAGATAATTGTGCCTCATCGCTTTATTTTTCCTCATACTTAGTACTTTTCCTTATGACAGCATCAGTTACCTGTATTCAGGATGAATTTTGGTAGTTAAGTTATTATTTTTATCCACTCTACGTAGTACTGTAAAGTAGTTTATCAAGTTTATATTCGTTTTTCATATTCTCTTTAAAGCAACTTTTAGCACAGTAAGATCATTTAAGCGACACAGATGATTTTGCTGAAGCACTGAGGATGGTTTGTCACCTAGTTAATTAGCAGATTTAGCCATACGTGAAGCTGCAAAAACTCAAAATTTTTGGAGTAATATAATTAAATTTTTCCAGATTTTGCTCTTTGCAGATACTTTATATTTTGATTTACAGAGTCATGATATCTACGGAAGCTAATATTACTAGTGTAGCAAGTATTGAAAAGTACTAAGCATATTTATGGCGTAAGTGTGTGAAGAATATTATTTGACTAAAATATTTCCCCTAAACTAGTTAATAATGGAGCTTTCATAATTCAGGCAAGAGTTAAGTTATGGCAGCGATCGCTATCTGCATACCGAGTTTAAAATTTATCATGAAATACGTATATACTTAAGATTTTGTCAATTAAATACGAACGCTGCAAAAATAGCTAAAAATGAAGGTAAAACTTGTTAAAAGCACAGCAATTACGCTTATATAAATAATTATTCTTTTTAAGAAAGTTAAATTCAATATAAGTTATTTACAACAACTTCAAGGGAAATGCTAAGATTTAGGCGGTGTCTAGAATGTTATACATTTGTTCTGTGGCTAGAGCTAGTACAGCGATCGGTGTTAGTCCGATTATTAAGGAGATTGTGCAAAAACAGGCACATTCAACTCGTTTAACTCTCAAAGAAGTCATCCTCATGGGGATGTTAGCGATTGACAAGCTTGACGATCAAAATCGTCAAGAATTGGCAGATCAGGTTCATAAAATGCAAGTGGATGGAGAGATTTAAGTAAAAATTTCTCGGTTTTAACTTTAAACTCTCAATTAGATTTGGCTACTCAACAAAGCGACAACGACTCCCTAAAACATAATCTTGATTAATTTCAAAAGAAATCCATTGGCGTTTTAAAGTCTCAGCAACAAAACCAGTTGTGTTGGAACCAGCAAATGGATCTAAAACCAGATCACCTTCTTCTGTTAAAAATTTGATAAAAAATTCAGCAAACCCCTGAGGGAAACGCGCCGGATGGGGCTGAATTCCTAAAGCTTTACAACGACGTAAATAAGCACTATTTGATTCTGTGTTGGGAATTTCTAATAAATTGGGTGGAATTGCACCCTGATTATCTTTTTGGAATTTATCAGAAATTTCATGTCCACTAGGACGCATTTTAGCTTCATAGCCATTTTTGAGTAATCGCTGCATACTTTGGCTATAAGGCTTTAAAACTTTTCGATTATCCGCTTTAGGATGTGGTGTTTTAGACAACCACCAAACAACATTAACCGCATCTTTTACCCGGATTCTTCTAATTGTTACCCACTCAGCCGGGGTAGGTAGTCGTGCTGGGTTGTAATGGTAAAATTCTTGTGCCAAAAAAAAGCCAACTTCCTTAGACAATCTCAGCAATAGTTCATACTGGTAAAGACTCCGTACAGGATTACCAGGAAGATAAGCACCACCTAAATCTAAAATAAACGAACCATCATCTGTCAAAACTCTTTTGAATTCATCAGCAAAAGGCAGAAACCACTCAATATATTTTTCTGCGCTTTCATTACCATATTCTTTTTTGCGAGTCAAAGCAAAAGGAGGCGATGTCAGAATCAAGTTAACGCTGCTTTCTGGCAAAAATTTAATTAGTTGCAGACTATCGCCTAAATATATTGAGCCGTAATTTTGAGTATAGTGAGGTGTGAAAATATTAGGTTGTGGTGTATTTTCTGGTTGAGTTGCCAAGATTGATATTATCGATTAATTTAATTTGATTTATACAAATTTTTAAAACCCCTCTCCACACCTCTCTCCTGCGAAAAGAAAGGCTTTAAAAGCTTATTTCCGTATTAAAAACTCATGATATTTAAGCTCCTATCCGCGTCGGAGAGGGGTTGGGAAGAGGTTAATTAAATTTATACCTTTCAAGTTTCTATTATAAAATCATCTGGCTCAAGTCCCCAATTAACCCAGCGAATCGCTTCACGGGCTGATACCATATTTGAGGGAACACGTAAGACATGAATAAAACCTGTACTGGGACAAGTCATTTTTAATAACAAAATCGGTTCAATATCAATATTATTATCAATTCTTAAAAGGGTATATCCAGCCCAATTATCTAATTCAATAACTTGTAACTCTTGGCAAATACGGCTGTAACCAATACCTTGAATCAACACGCGCCGAAGTTCAGCATTTGTTTCTGTTAATAGCCATTGGGCTTCCCATTGATGTGGATGAATCTTACCGTATTTTTCAGGTAAGGTGACACCGTGATAAGAATAAAGGCTATAGCCATCAGCATATTCAATTGCAGGTTCACCTTCGGCGTGGAGGAGGTTTTGATTATCGAAGCGGATATGAATCGGGCGATCGCATATAATCGCTATATGCTCATCAGGAAAAATCCAACCACAATTTTTAACTAAATTTTGTAACACCAACCAATCTTGTTGAGAGAAATCGCAATTTAATTCAGATATACAAAAATCAATATAACTAACGTCAATTAAGCATCGTTCTGTTAAGATACACTGTAAATGAAAAATACAAATATATAATTCTTCATTTAAGTTACAAATGTCTTGGTCGAGTTTGTCAAAAATAATCCAACTAAATATTTCATCTATATCACCGCTTAAGATATTAATAATTTCTTGATTAAGTGAACTTCCTATTTTTTTACTTGGTATTTGAGAATATATATATTTTTTGAGCGGATAAATTAATTTTTCTTCAATCTTATAAGTCTCTTGCTTAAATACAGACTTGTCTAATTGGAAACGAAACTCTTTTAAGGCTGTATAAGGACTATCAAAAAATACAATTTCAGGCTCATCGAAACCCAGAATTTTATAAACAGCTTTCACAGCATCAGCCGCTTTCTCTCTATCAATCCGTTCCGTAGACAGCGCAATTTTTCGCCATTTTTCTCGATAAACTGGAATCAAAGCCTCTTGTTCGGGCGTTAGTTTTTCAATCAGCGACATATCGCCACCCTTCCGGTTCATATTCACGCTGAATTTTGACTATCCAGTTACCTTGCGGGATAGGAATTGCTTGATGTTCTTCATGAGTTAATAACGCCGTCTTTGATAAAACACGTAGATAAAAATTTCCATCTTTTTGTAACAATTCTGCCTGTCCTTCACTAATTCGATGCTTGTGTCCTGTGACTTCACCTTCTGCCAAAATTAAATGAGATAGCTTTTGTCCATCAACTTGCTGTACAGGGAGTAAAATAACATCACCTTGACGAATCGCTCTCATAGTCTTAGTTCCTAGCAACAGAGAATTAACCCTACTTTGTTTTCATCTCAAAGTTTGATTTTGGCATAACCTATAAAAATATAAAGGGAGCAGCATACCAGTCAGAGAAAATCCATTAGTATCAATTTATATTCCTGACATTGTTTCAAGTACCATTACCCATCTAGACAGCCAAACTCAGAACTCTGTGTTTAATTCTTTGGTTCCCGACTTAAGGAATGTGAAAAAGTAGAGCAGCATTAAACTTCAGCAGTAATTTGCCAACGGTAGTCGCCAATTATGCCCTAGATAAGTTAAAGATTGAAATAGTTGGCAATTCACCGCCAACGTTTCCATATTCTATGCTCTAAGAAAGACTGCATCTGAAGTTTTGCGAATTTTCGCCTTCACAGGCAGTTTGTGTGAGGATGAATTCACAGCCCCCAAGCTCGAATTTTCTCTTGACATTTCACAGAAATTGCTTCAATTTGACTGTTTAGCTTAGCAGCTATTCTTTTTTTTGAAATTTCCATGTCAACTCTCGTCATCGTCGAATCTCCCACTAAAGCTCGTACCATTCGCAACTACCTGCCAAAAGACTATCGGGTAGAAGCGTCTATGGGTCATGTCCGTGACCTACCCCAGTCAGCAAGTGAAATCCCCACGACCATCAAAGGGGAGAAATGGGCGCAGCTAGGGGTAAATGTGGACGCAGACTTTGAACCGGTGTATGTTGTCCCCAAAGACAAAAAGAAAGTTGTTACTCAGCTCAAAGATGCCCTGAAAGAGGCAACCGAACTCATCCTGGCAACTGACGAAGACCGGGAAGGAGAAAGCATCAGTTGGCATTTATACCAATTGCTTAAGCCCAAGGTTCCCACCAAGCGGATGGTGTTTCACGAAATCACCCAAGAGGCGATTAAAAAAGCTTTGAAAAACTGCCGCACTATTGATGAGCAGTTAGTACGCGCTCAAGAAACACGACGGATTTTAGATCGTTTGGTTGGATATACACTGTCTCCGCTGCTGTGGGAAAAAATCGCCTGGGGATTGTCGGCTGGGCGAGTGCAGTCAGTAGCAGTGCGATTATTAGTGAAAAAGGAACGCCAACGCCGAGCCTTCCGTGAAGGGACATATTGGGATTTAAAAGCGTACTTAGAGCAGGAAAAAGCACCGTTTACCTCCCAGTTAGTTACCTTGGGTGGCACAAAAGTAGCTAACGGCAGTGATTTTGACCCCAACACTGGACAAATTGCTGCCGGACGCAATGTGGTATTACTCACAGAAGCCGATGCTGTGGCGCTCAAAGAAAGGCTGACAGGCAAAACCTGGAATGTCACCGAGATGGAGGAACGGCCAGTGACTCGCAAACCTGCGCCACCATTTACGACTTCAACCTTGCAACAAGAATCAAACCGCAAACTTCGCCTTTCAGCACGGGATACCATGCGGATTGCGCAAAACTTGTACGAGCAAGGGTATATTACCTATATGCGTACAGACTCGGTGCATTTGTCAGAACAGGCGATCGCAGCTGCCCGTGATTGTGTAGAAAAGCTTTACGGTAAGCAATATCTCAGCCCCCAACCCCGGCAATACACCACCAAATCTAAAGGCGCACAAGAAGCCCACGAAGCTATCCGTCCAGCAGGTAACACCTTCCGCACACCCCAAGAAACAGGCTTAAGCGGTCGAGAACTAGCTGTCTACGACTTAATTTGGAAGCGTACCGTCGCCTGTCAAATGGCTGACTCTCGTCAAACTCAAATTACCGTGCAGTTGCAAGTCGAGGATGCAGGCTTCCGTTCCTCTGGTAAACGCATAGACTTTCCTGGTTACTTACGCGCTTACGTCGAAGGTTCTGACGATCCCGAAGCTGCATTAGAAGACCAAGAAATCATTTTGCCCAACCTAAAAGTCGGGGATCATCCAAATTGTAAAGAACTAGAAGCAGTTGGCCACGAAACCCAACCACCAGCCCGATACACCGAAGCTACCTTAGTAAAAACCTTAGAAAGTGAAGGTATTGGTCGTCCGAGTACCTACGCCAGCATTATTGGCACAATTATTGATAAAGGTTATGCCCAATTGGTGAATAATGCTTTAATTCCGACCTTTACCGCCTTTGCCGTCACCAGTTTATTAGAAAAACATTTCCCCGATATTGTTGACCCTGGTTTTACCTCCAAAATGGAGCAAACCTTAGATGACATAGCAGAAGGGGAAGTTAACTGGCTACCTTACCTCCGAGAATTTTATCTGGGTGACAAAGGTTTAGAAACATTAGTCAAAGAACAAAAAAGTCAAATTGATGCCAATAAAGCGAGAACCGTAGAACTAGAAAATTTAGAGGCAAAAGTCCGCATTGGCAAATACGGGCCTTATATTGAAGTAGAAAATGGTGAAGGGGTAGTTACAGCATCCATTCCTAAAGATTTAACACCCGCTGACCTCGACCCTAAACAAGTAGAAGTTTTACTGAAGCAAAAAACTACTGGCCCTGATGAACTCGGTCGTCACCCAGAAACAGGTGAGCCGATTTATATCAAAATTGGAACTTATGGCCCTTACGTCCAATTGGGCGACAAAACAGAAGAAAATCCTAAACCTAAACAAGCTTCCATTCCCAAAAACGTGCCGCAAGAAAACGTCACTCTCGAAATGGCTGTCGGTCTTTTAGCACTTCCCCGCACCTTGGGAACACACCCAGCTACAGGTGGCAGAATTCAAGCTAGTATCGGCCCCTATGGGCCTTACATAGTTCATGACCAAGGCAAAGAAGGCAAAGACTACCGTTCTTTAAAAGCTGCGGATAATGTTTTAACAGTTTCTTTAGAACGAGCTTTGGAAATATTATCAGAACCGAAAAAAGGGCGGAGTTCTGCTAACAGTAAATCCAAAGCGGCGTTACGTGAATTAGGTAACCATCCAGAAGACGATTCACCCGTTAATATCTACGATGGCCCCTACGGCCCTTATATCAAGCATGGCAAAACTAACGTGAGTATCCCCGAAGGACAATCGGTAGAAGATATGACACTATCTATAGCCCTGGAATTGTTAGCCAGTAAAACTTCGTCATCTAAAAAATCTACCCGCAAGACAAGCAAAACAACTAGCACACGGGCTAAATCAACTACCAAGGCATCCAAGACTACTGCAAAAAAGAATGATGCGTAAGATGGTCAAGAGTTTATAGTCAACAGTCCATAGTCAAAACTAAAAACTATTGACCATTGACTCTTGACTATTTCTCCAATATACCCATCCTTAGCTAGATGCAGTTCATTGGGTTGCAGATGTGATACTCTAAAAAGTAAGGGAAATCACAACTCTCAACTTTTAAAGTGGCTAAAACTCGGAATCCCAAATTCTGGTTCAGCCAGGTTAGCAGCAAAACGTGTAAGATTAAGCCAATTTCCGCGTAGCTGTTAATTACAATAGGTAGTAACTCAGGAGCGGTCAGTTCATGGACTATATAGAAAAGGTACTGGAAAAGCTGAAGGAAATGGCACGCAAGCTGATTGAAGCCCTGCTGGGGCCAGAAGCTGAACCGGAACCGGAACTGATTCCGATTCCAGTCAATGAACGTTCCCGTCGTCGTTAAATTTGAAGGGACGGAAAATTGAGGGTGCAACCTTTAAGCATTTTGGTACTGCATGGGCCAAACCTAAATTTGCTGGGACAGAGAGAGCCTGGAATTTATGGTGCTGTAACTTTGGCTGAAATTAACCGTTTATTGCAAGAAAAAGCGGTAGAGATGCAAGTGAGCGTTGATACCATGCAGTCTAATCATGAAGGGGCTTTGGTAGACGCAATTCATGATGCTTTAGGTAAACACCAAGGAATTTTGATTAATGCTGGGGCATATACACATACAAGTGTGGCACTAAGAGATGCGATCGCAGCAGTTAATTTACCAACAGTAGAAGTACATCTAAGCAATATTTACCGTCGAGAAGATTTTCGCCATCACTCTTATATAGCGCCTGTAGTTATTGGACAAATCAGCGGTTTTGGTGAACAAAGTTATTTGTTAGGCTTACAGGCTTTAGTGCATCATTTGCGAAAGAATGAAAGATAAAGACTAAAGGCTGAAGGTTAAAGAAGTATTCAGAAGTAGAATTAAGAATTTAGAATCAATTAATGGGAAAAAGACCCACTACCAATAATTTTCACTGTATTTTTCATTTGATGCGGGTATAATCGCACAGTATTGATACTAAATTTTCATTCCTAAATCCTATTTCTGAAAAAAACGTAACAGTTTCTACGTTCAACTTCATACTTCATCCTTTACACTTCATACTTCAGAAATATGCGCTATTCACTTTTCAGTCGATTTAGAGGTACTTTACTGGGAGCTTTATTAGGTGCAAATTTAGCCAAGTCAGGAGAACAACAACTTCAAGCTTTCTCTGATATTGGTAAATTAATATTTCTGGGTACTGAAAGTCTGATTGCATTAGGCAAATTAGATTTAGATGACTGGAAACAACGTCAGCAACAAGAATTACCTAATTTCAATGCAAATAATAGTGTCTCTTCAGAAATAATTTTAGCCACCTTACCAGTGGCACTTTTTTTTCATGACAATCTGCTCAAATTGCGATCTAATCTTCTAGCTACGTACCAACTCTGGGGAGATGACTTAGTTGTACGAGATGGAATATTAGCAATAGGATATACGATCGCTTTATCTTTAACCGAAAAATTAGATTCTCAAACTCTTGTACCTCAAATAATTAGTTTTATTGGCGAAACACCAACATCATTACCAAAAAAATTATTACAAGTTAATGATTTGTTAACTAAACACGCTGGGTTAGAAAGAGCTAAAACAGAGTTAACTACACAAGACAAAACCAGCAGTGCGATCGCAATGGCATTTTACTGCTTTCTAAGTACTTTGGACGACTTTCGCTTAACAGTTTTACGGGCAACTCTCCATCCAACTCGGCTTTTACCTTCGCAAACTATAGGTGCGATCGCAGGAGCTTTATCTGGAGCTTACAACAGTACAGCAGGAATTCCTACCCAGTGGAGAGTTTTACATTCATCACCCGATTATTTTACTGGGATACTGGTCAATTTTCCGCAAATGCTAGAATTGACCGATGCACTTTTAACCGTGTGGTCAGGAGTATATAACCTGTCCCTACATCCAAAACATTTTTCCCCAGAAGGATGTATTATGCTTGACAAACAAAATTCTGTTTCTGTCTTTGCTGCACCACGCGTCATTCGGTCACGTTAATAAAGTGATCAACAGTAAATAACACTTATTAGTCCAAGCAGCACTTAGACTTAGAGTTTTTTATTTTTGTTTTAATTTTTACCTCCACCTAATTCTGTAGACAGATATCCTAACTAATTTTTGTTAATTACTTTCGATTAAAGCTTAAACTTTTCTTAAGAAAATTTTGTTCTGAGCTATCAAAATCAGTAGCCAGAGGTCATGAAAAAGCAGCAATTTTTTCAGTCCTTAACCCAGCAATTAACTAACTGGCGATGTTACACAATAAAATTTCGTCCAGTGCATTGGCTAGTTAAGAAAAGTCAAAATAGCCAAAACTTTCGTGGTCAACATCAAACAAATGTTTTCAGTAACTTTCGTCTGTTTTTGTTAAAAATTAGTAACAGCAGCAAACACCATAAACGAGCAACGGTATCCAGATCAATGGCAAAATCGATCAAAACTCAGACTGGAATTAGTGCAGTCGGTTTAGGCTGGGTACATCAAAAGCGTTCTTCTGTGGTTTTTGCGATCGCAGTTGTGTCTCTTACAGGGGTACTAGGTCATAAGCTATACAACCAACCCCAACTGCAAATAGGCACTCCAGCACCACAAACTTTCAAAGCGCCTTATTCTACAAGCATTGAAGATAAACAACAAACTCAAGCTCGACGCAAAGCTGTTAGTAGAAGTTCTGTACCGATACTAATGCTCGATGCGCAAATAACCGCTGATATTAACCAAGATTTGCAACAACTTCTAGATCAAGGTAATGAACTTCGTTCTACTGCTGGATCTTTTCCTTTTTTTGAGACCTCAGCGTTGTCGATAGCTACCCAGCAGTATCTACGTGCTTGTTCTGACTCAGAATGGAAAGCGCTACTAGTAGCTGTAGAAAATAAGAGTAAACAGAAATTAGAGCTTGTACCAAATAATCAAACTAGTCTCCGCCAGCAACAAAACCTCAGCACAAAACAAAAATTTAACCCTTCCAAATATCTCCCTTTATTTCCATCTGCAACGGGTTCATCCATTTACCAGCATCGTTCACCGACTAACCTCACCCAGCCTCTACCATCTGAGGAAGTTAAACCTGTTGATACTACTCAAAACAAAGACTTCCAACTAGCAGTGGGAGAGTTGGATGCTTACCGCATTACCACCTCGTCCCAAAACTTACTTTCATTGGTGCAGCAAATATCTCAAGTTCGCCAAGCCTATATCCAAGCTAAGTCTCAACTTTCACAATTAGCAACAACTAATCCAGAAACAGTTTATCAAGAGACTGTAATCTTAGATTTATCAGATGATGATTGGTCAACTACTTACACAGAAGTTCGCCAAATTGCTGAGCGGATTCTCACTCAGGGAATTCCGGAAGGACTCCCCGACAAAACTTTACAAGATGCAGTAAGACTACATGTAAAAGCTGTTGTGCCAAAAGATGCAGAAGCTTTAGCAACTAAGTTGTTGTTGACAGTGTTGAAGCCTAATTTAAAACGAGATGAAGAAAGAACCAAACTACAGGCTCAACAAGCAGCATCAGAAGTCTCACCTGTAATAGTGTCGGTCAAGCAAGGTGATGTGATTGTCCGTCAAGGACAAAAAATTACTGAGTGGCAGTTTGATGTTCTGGAGGAGTATAAATTAATTCGCCGAGAAAATAACTGGCCAGGGTTGGCGAAGTTAGCAGTGATCATTACAGGCGCAATTGGAATTTTTGTTTGGGTAGAAAAGCAAAACAAGTATCGATTACGACAACGCGATCGCCTATTAATATTACTGCTGACTTTGAGTACACCAGGAGCGATCGCAATGGGTATAATTCATACTACATGGAGCGCTCTTGGTTTGCTGTTAGGAAGCTTTTATGGGCCAACTTTGGGTACAACAGTCGTAGGACTATTGTTGCTAGTTATACCTACAAGTTTGGAAGTAAGTAAGATAGCGCTGGTAGCAGGTGCAGCTGGAGGGATATTAGGTAGTTGTATCGCCCAAAGACTGCGATCGCGGGAAGAATTAGCATTGTTAGGTGTAGCGATTGCGGCAACTCAAGGTAGTGTTTACCTAATTTTTAGTTTATTCATCGGTGCAGCATTTGGTACAGGCTGGTATATGGTCTTTCAAGAAGCCGGATTATTTGCTTTATCGGGTTTGGCTTGGAGTATCGTCGCCTTAGGCGTAAGTCCCTATTTAGAAAAACTATTTGATTTAGTCACTCCGATTCGGTTAGCTGAACTGGCAAACCCCAATCGTCCCTTATTAAAAAAACTCGCCACAGAAACTCCAGGAACTTTTCAACACACCTTATTTGTCGCTACCCTTGCCGAAGCTGCTGCTAAAAAGTTGGGATGTAATGTCGAACTAGTCAGGGCGGGTACTCTTTACCACGATATTGGTAAAATGCACGACCCTTTAGGTTTTATTGAAAACCAAATGGGGGGGCCAAATAAACACGAAACAGAAATTAAAGACCCTTGGGAAAGTGCCGAAATTATTAAAAAGCACGTCAGTGAAGGGTTAGTGATGGCACGTAAACACCTTTTACCAACAGCGATTCAAGCTTTTATTCCCGAACATCAGGGAACAATGCTGATTGCTTATTTTTATCATCAAGCACAGCAGCAAGCTCAAGCAGATCCCAGCTTAATAGTAGATGAAGCTGATTTTCGCTACAACGGACCAATTCCTCAATCGCGGGAAACAGGAATTGTGATGTTGGCAGATGCTTGTGAAGCTGCACTGCGATCGCTTAAAGAAGTTACACCCGAACAAGCTTTAACTACACTGAATAATATTCTGCGTGCGAGATGGCAAGACAATCAATTACTAGACTCAGGACTAACGCGAGATGAAATGACAGAAATTGCCCAAATTTTTGTAGAAGTTTGGCAGCAATTCAACCATAAACGCATTGCTTATCCCAAGTTAAAAACTAGTAATGAAAAGTTAGCTAAGTAGTTAAATTAGAAAATGGGTGTAGGTGTTCAAAACCCTCATATCCTTACACCCATTTTTAACAGACAATCTTGGTGCGTAAGTCCTGCTACCGCGCAATGTCTGGGTCTAAAACTATACGAGAGCCAGATTCATCAACATGATAAGTCCAAGACTGACGACGTACTCGTACAATCACTTCCCATCCTTCGATGGGGTTGTATTCCCTAGTACAGACCTCGCCAAAGTTAAAAATGCAGGGATTGCTAAAGGTTTTGCGGATAGCTTGGGTAATTCTTAAATCCCTCTCATCCTCACCCGAACGACGAGCCGCGTCTCGTAAAATTCTATCTGCGATCGCTCTTGGTAATTGATAACTGTTTTCTGAGTCTGAGTCGGCAATTTGGGGATCTAAAACGATACGAGAGCCAGATTCATCAACGTGATAAGTCCATGACCGTCCCTCAACTCTGACAATTACTTCCCATCCTTGAATAGGGTTATATTCTCTAGTGCAAACTTCGCCAAAGTTAAACTCGCAAGGATTACCAAAGGTTTTGCGAGTAGCTTGGGTAATTCGTAAATTATTAGTGTTGACACCAGAACGGCGGGAAGCATCTCGTAAAATTCGATCTGCGATCGCTCTTGGTAGTTGATAGCTGTTGTCTGAACCTGAGTCAATAGTATTTGGATCTAAAACGATTTGAGAACCAGATTGATTGCTGTGGTAAGTCCAAGACTGTCCCTCAACTCGGACAATTACTTCCCATCCTTGAATTGGGTTATATTCCCTAGTACAAACTTCGCCAAAGTTAAAAATGCAGGGATTACCAAAAGTTTTGCGAGTAGCTTGGGTAATTCTCACCTGACCATTTGGTACTCCAGCACGTCGCGCCGCATCACGAATTATGGAGTTAGCAATTGCTTGCGGTAGTCGAGTTGTACGAGTACGAAAGTGGTCAGGTAAGCGTTGAGATAGTTGTATTGGTTCGCCACCGGGAGCAGCTTCGGCTGAGTAATTATTCGTAAATCCCTGTCCAAAAGATAATAGGCTTGTTAAAGCCAGAGTCAAAGCAACACCTCTGGGAAACTTACTGGTGCTGTTGATTATTGGAAATAACTTTATATTTGATTTCATACCGTCACACCTGCGTAAGTAAAAATACTTTTTCCAAAAGCCAAACCTTTCGACCTTTGACTTTTGCGTAGCTATTCTAGGTGGGTTGACGGATGTCGCAGGTTGATTGTTGCTGATGTTGCTTGGTAATCTTCCGGTGTGCTTTAGAGTATGTTTGAAAAGTCTAAAATTCTATTAAAAACCCCTCTCCAAACCTCTCCCCGAAGCGGAGAGAGGCTTTGAAACCCTCATTCCCTCGTAGGGAAGGGGGGCTTGGGGGGTTAGGTTTTTTAAATTTTGATGTTACCGACAATACTTTTCAAACAACCTCTTATATTCTCATATAGAATGATTAAATTATTTATTATCAAATCTGAAACAAAATTAAGCTGTGTAGACATTTAGAGCATCAAACATGGTTTCATCATTTTGAGCTTTGGTTTATGGAAGAAGCTGAACAACTAGTTACTGCAATTTTTGAATCTGATTTTACCAAAATTCAGGATTTAATTAAGCATGGTATAGCCATAAATCAAGAAATAAATGAAAAAAGCCCATTAGCAATTGCTATCGAAGAAGGAAAACTAGAAATTGCAAAAGTTTTAATTGATGCTGGGGCAAATGTAAACTGGCGCTATAGCTGGTATGATCCTCTCTTAGTTTCTGTTGCGAGATCAGGAAACTTAGAAACTGTAAAGCTCTTAGTTGAAGCTGGAGCAAATTTAGACTTAAAAGATGATGATGGACATACTGCTTTATATAGTGCTGCATTGTATGAAAATCAGGCAATATATGATTATTTATATAACTTGACTGAACCTAGTGATTATCGAGATTGGGTAGATAAAGTAATTCTTCCAAATGCTTCAGAGACAACCAGAACAAATTCTTATTAGAGTAGTATAATTGCCTGATTTTATAGTTAAATAATCTTCAGGTGTATCACGATGTAAACCACCAAATCTCTTGTCAAATTAGAAAATTTTCATACTTCACACTTCACACTTCATACTTCCACTGATTCAGGAAACTGTCGCTTTAATGCAGGAAACACCGGACAAGGTGCTTGTTCTTGTAAATTATCTGGTTTACTCCAAGTGAAAGGTGCTTTTTGCGCCGCAGACATCCATAACAGACGCTTGGCGCGTGTCATCGCCACATAAAGTAAACGATACTCTTCAGCCGTTTTTAGGTGTTTGGCTTGTTCCCAAGCTTGGGTGACATCAGGTATACCAGATTCTCCGTGGAGCGCCGCGCGAATTTGGGCGCGTGCTACTTCTGATAAGGTGAAGTCTCCTAAAAACTGACTTTGAGGCGGAACCCAAAATCTACCAGGAATCAAATTTTCATGTAGAAAGGGAATGAAAACATAGTCCCAATCCAGCCCTTTAGCTTTGTGCATGGTAATGATGGTCAATTGATTCGCACGGGTGTAGTGAGCTTCTAAATCTTCTGTTTCCACAGGCTCAAAGCGTTCAGAATTGACAATTTCGCTTAAAGCTGACAGCATTGCACCCATTGAACTACCACCAGCTATTTGCTGATTAACTCGTTCTGCAAGTTTGTCAGCCGTTGCTAATTCTGCTTGGTCATAATTCAAAGCCAAAGCGAGAAAGGAAATTAATTGATACAACGGTAGTTCTAAACGGGCGCGGAGTAAGCTACGGCAAAGGTGAGCCGCTTTTTCGACTGGTTCTGCTTGGGGTGCGGCTAAAGGGCCGGGATATAAAAATTCTTCTGGTAAACTAGCCAAGGCGTTGAGGTCTTGAGTCGGAATTAATTGCCGTTGTACTAAGACTTCTAAGGCAGCTTTCAGGTAATCTGGTGAGTGCGGTCGATCGCAAAATTGCAGTAATGCCAAAATTTCTTGGGGTACATGAGAACGGCGATCGCGTTCGCCCACATCGTAAAGTGTAATTTTATGCTCTTTACATACAGGTGCAAGCATTTCAGCCAGCCATCGACCTTGGCGATTTTCTCTCACTAACACCGCCGCACGGGTATTTGTGGGGTCTGGCGTAAATAACTCAACCACTCTTTTAGCCAGCAGTTCGACTGTGTGATGAATATCACGGGGGGTATATAGTTCCAGCCCTTTACCTTCTGGTGCTGGGTTAGCATTTTTTTGCGGATCATTAGTACTAACTGGATAAATTGTCTGCGGACGGAAAGGAGAAGCAGCATTAATAAGTGGTGACTTTTGATTTTTCGCGCCATAAAAACTATTCACCCATTCCAAAGCGAAGTTAGCCGCCGCAATGATAATTCTTGTACTGCGCCCAGCTTGATTCATCGTTGCTAATTTTTCCACGCGATCGCACTCTTCGCAAAATTGCCGAAAATAAATTGGGTCGGCTGGTGTAAAGGTGGAGTTAATTGCTTGGTTAGGATCACCCACTCTTACGAGGTTAAGTGCTGAGTATTGAGTGCTGAGTGCTGAGTGCTGAGTGCTGAGTAAGATATTATGTTCTTGCTTCCCTGCTTCCTCGGCGGAATCAGAAGCTAATATTTCTAACAGTTTCGTCTGGAGTGGACTAGAATCTTGGGCTTCGTCTTCAAAGACAGCGAAAACTTGGTTTTGTTCGATGCGACGGGCGCTGTCATTTTCTAAGACGCGCAGGGCGGCGAGAATCATATCGTCGTAGTCGATGAAGTCGCGCGATCGCATTAAGTTTTGGTATTGTTCATACAACCCTGCCGCTATGCTTAAAATTGCATATTCATCTGATGTTTGTTCACTCCACTGTTGCAGTTGTTCTGGTGATATTCCCGAACTTTTGGCTTCGTGAATAACTGTAGTTGCTAAATCTGGTAAAACTTCTGTGCGTAGTACAGATTGACGACGCAATCTTTCTGTTTCTTCGCCGTCAAATTGTTGTCCTTCCAGTAAACGGAAATATTTTTCAGGATTGTTATTAATCCATTGTTCGACTGCTGTGCGAATTAAACGATGGCTTTGGCTAGGAGTAATTAATGTCAGATTTTCTAACTCTAAACTTGATAAATCAGGATAACGACTCGCTATATTTAGTGCCAAACCATGTAATGTGTAGACAGCAAAACCTGTTTGCGGTAAAGATAAATCTTCACGGAGATATTTCCGAATTTTCGCTTTAATATTGGCAGCCGCCGAACGAGTAAAAGTAACAACTACTAACTGACGGTGAACAGATGAACGTGACTGCGCCAAGCGTTCATACTGACGAGCGATGGCGATCGCCGCCGCCGCCGCCATACCTGTCGATTTACCTGCACCTGGAACCGCCGAAACCGCCAATGGCCCAGATTCCCAGTCAGCCATTTGTTGTTGTCCTTGGCGCAAGCCGTTGCGGATTGCTAAGATTTTTTCGTGCAATGATAAAACAGGCGATGACTGAGATAATTCTGATTGAGCAGATTCTAAAGGTACAGTCGCAGTAAAATTTGTATCTGACATAATGAATTTTATACTTTGGGCAGAATGCAATTATTCAACTACAGATGCGAATGATAATTGGTATTGATGTGATTTTGTAGTGAGAAATTTTCATAGTTTAATAATGGTAAATAGCAGATTTTCTCTACATTATTTTGGTTTAGTTGGAGCGATCGCACTTGGCGCTATTTTGCGCTTTTGGCATTTAGATTTAAAACCTTTATGGATGGATGAAGTAATTACTTCCATCTTTAGTTTAGGCAAAAATTATCATGAGTTGCCTTTGGATGTAATATTTCCTTTAGAACGTGTGCAGGAAATTTTTACCTTTCATCCAGGTGTCAGTTGTGCGCAAATAGCTACAAATCTTGATACGCAGTCTACCCATCCACCTTTATTTTTTTGCGCGATGTATCGGTGGTTAAGTTGGATGACTCCTTTGGGAACAGAATGGGTGACAAAATTGCGATCGCTTCCTGCTTTATTTGGTGTAGCGACAATTCCTGCAATTTATGGGCTAAATCGCATTGCCTTTTCTAAATCATCGGGAACTATAGCAGCTTTGGTGATGGCGACTTCGCCCTTTGCTGTGTACCTTTCCCAAGAGGCGAGACACTATACTGCACCGATGTTTCTGATTACCTTATCTTTGTTAGGATTGATGCAAATTCAGCGGGATATATTTGAGCGATCGCGCCTGAGGTTTTGGGTTTGGCTATTATGGACGATTACTAACAGTATTGCTCTTTATGTTCACTATTTTTTTGCTCTAGCATTTATTGCAGAAATAGCTACTTTAATCTTTCTAGTTTATCTGTATAAGCCAAATATTTTAATTATCAAAAAATTTTGGTTATTTCTATTTATTTCTAGTACTGCTGTTTTCATTAGTTTTATTCCTTGGTTCCTCAGAATATTCAATCATGTTCAGCGTACAGAAACAAATTGGTTGCCGACTCCTAACTACATTTCACCTTTATATCAAACTTTGATTAACTGGGTATTGATGATCATTGCTTTGCCTGTAGAAAATCAGCCTTTACCAGTAGCAATTATTTGTGTTTTACTTATGGTAATATTTTCTATTTGGTCGGGGCGTACAATATTTCAAGGTTTGCGTATTTTGTTATTAAATAATCAAACTAATATATCGACTAATACACTTTTAATTTTTACTATTTTTGTAATTTTAGAATTTTTAATTATTATTTATTTATTCGGTAAAGATATTACAGTTGTTCCTAGATATAACTTTGTATATTATCCAAGTTTTTGCGCTCTTTTAGCCGCAGGTCTTAATTCTAGCTGGAAAAATAAAAAATTAATCCCTATATTTTTGATAGTTAGTATTATTAGTTGTATTTTTGTTGTTTCTAATCTAGCTTTTCAAAAACCTTTTCAACCTGAAAAGGTGTCTCATAATATGAATTTAGAGCCATCTGTTCCACTAATGCTAGTTACAGGATATGGTAGTTATCAAGATGTAGCATTAGGATTAAGTTTTGCTTTAGCTTTAGAACCACTTAGAAATGCATATAAATTAGATAATTTTGCTTTTATTAATCAAAACTCTAATATAATTCCTTTTTGGCAGAAACTTTCGCAATTAACCGTTCCAGATACATCTAAGCTAAATTTGTGGATAGTCGCTCCTGGTTTGCGACGGCGCGATTATCAACAGCAGGTAATATTATCTGCTGGGCAAATCGTTTGTAATATAGACCCAACACACCACTATCGGATAGGAATTCCCTATCAACTTTATCGCTGTATTAAAACATAGTTCAAGCAGACAACTATCCAAGCGACTGATTGAAATCAAAAGTGAATTATTCGTCAATCAGCCAAGGTTCTTTGATGACTTCTTCATCTAAAATTTTCTTCGGACGCACAATGACAATCACTTTTCCCAGGATGGAAATGTCTGGTTCAGTTTCCAACCATTGAATATCTAATTCTCCGGTATGCTCAACTATAAAATAGCTATTAGCATCCCATTGTCTTTGAGCGCGATCAACAACTATTAGTAATTCTTCTCGCTTGTTTGATGCTTGATTAGGAAGGCGATCGCTATTTGCTAAAATCACCACAGGGTCTTCAGCGTTTAACAGGGCTTGCCAACCAGGTAAGGGAACCCAAGCTTGTTCTCCAGCAAACTTCACTATTTGGAATGGTTCAGCCGCTGTAATCAGAGGTACAGCTTGTAAATCTTGTGGCTTTAAGGGAAGTTTACCTACAACTGGTAGGATACGCGGTAATTCTTCTTCCGAGTCAAAGCGGTAAAAAGGCAACAAAGGAGCCGGGCGTTTAGGAACAACGGTAAAATCAACTAGTAGTTTTTCTAGTTGCTTCCTAGCGGAATCGGTGTGAGCAAAACGTAACCCTTTAGCTATTAAACGCGATCGCTCTGCTAAATCTGAATTTTGCCGGGCTAATTTCCAAGCTTGGTAAGCAACTGCATCCCCAACATGATCCGAAAATCCTTCTGGTAAAGTGCGTAACCAAGAGTAATCTTTAATTGCCTTGGCTACTTCTTTTGCGCCATCGAGATCAAGTTTGTGAGTAAAAGTCAGTTCCGCCGCCGCCGCCCGTTCTTCTTGAGAAAGCAAGCGTAATTCATATAAAACATCACTACCGCGTGTAGAGTAGTGCGATCGCGTCGCTTCTGATGCCCCTGCTTTTTCTATAGAATTGTAAACTTGAGCGCCAACCACTACCTGATTTTGTTGAATGGGTTCAAATCCAGTAGCTTCAAAAATTTCTTGGGGATTATAACCAGATTTTTGCAGAGTAGCGATCGCAATTCCCCATTCCACCCAATTACCTTGCTTTTGCCGTAGTTTACGCAGTAACTCCTGTGCATGATCGTTAGCAGAAGTTTCAGGGTTTTGGGCGTTGGGTGGTAAGTCAGTCATAATCTAGAGTGACAGATGGAAGTTGAGAAAACTACCGATACCTGATCGGCAAGTATTATTCTAATCTTTAACAGCGGACTATCTCTACACTCTACCGCCAAATAAAATTATGGGTTATCAATAGTACACACAAGTTCTGCCTTGAACTTATCAGTACCTTCACGCAAGGCTTAGTTACTGTATATCAACTAAGCTTGGTGTGGAATATAACACTATAGTGAATTATTTACAGGAATTATCTCATGGATAATCCCACGCTTGAAATAACTACAAGTCGTCGGCAAGCAGCTACATTAGAAAGGGCAAAAAAGCTCAAAATATTGGTAGTGGATGATGAGCCAGATAATCTCGATTTACTTTATCGGACTTTTCGGCGCGACTTTCATGTTTTAAAAGCTGATAGCGGCATCAATGCCTTAGAAGTTTTGGCAACAGAAGGAGAAGTAGCAGTAATTATCTCCGATCAGCGAATGCCAGAAATGAAAGGAACGGAATTTCTGAGTAAAACTGTGCCGCAGTTTCCCGATACAGTCAGAATTATCCTTACTGGCTTTACTGATATTGAAGATTTAGTAGAAGCGATTAATGCTGGACAAGTTTACAAGTATATTACCAAGCCTTGGGATCCAGGAGAACTGAAGGCAGTAGTTCAAAGAGCCGCAGAAACCTATGACTTGTTGAAGCAACGTACCGAAGAATTACGCCGTGCCAATGCTCAAATGGCGTTATTGTCTGTGTTGGTGCAAGTCACCCAAGCCGCAGATACTTTAGAGTCAATTTTAGAACCCATAGCTACAGCCTTTAGTGATAGTTTCGCCGCTGATGGCTGTATTTTGCAGCTGGTTGAAGAAAATCAATTAGTTGGTGTTCAAGGTGCATATAGCCGTGTTGGTAGTATTGTCAACTGGCTAGACAAAGACATCTTGGTAACGGAAGCGATCGCTACTGGTAAGATGCAGGTAGCCTTAAATGTTGCTAAAGATTCTAAACTCACTGGTCTATCGCACTATCAAGATACAGGTGTCCAAGCACATTTAGTTATTCCAATTACCTACCGCAATGGTATGTTAGGTGTGTTGTCACTCCAATGGAAACAACCTTGCTCTTTGCGAGAAGATGAACTGAACCTAATTAATTTATCCGCTCAACTGGTAGCGATCGCCCTAACTAGCAGTCGTTGCCATCAAGTACAAATTTAGTCAAGAGTCCATAGTTCATAGTCCATAGTGAGGTTATGTTGACTCTTGACTATGACTATTGACTATTGACTATTGACTATTGACTATTGACTAATGACTCAAGACATTCGTGCCATTTTTGACAGTATTGCTCCAGTATATGACCAGCTAAATAATTGGTTGAGCCTGGGACAACACATGATATGGAAGGAAATGGCTATTAAATGGAGTGGTGCTAAACCTGGAGATACTTGTATTGATTTATGTTGTGGGAGTGGTGATTTAGCGTTGCGTTTGGCGCGGCGTGTTGGCAACACAGGACACGTGTATGGTGTGGATTTTTCACCTAACTTACTAGCTACTGCTAAAGAACGCTCTCAACAACAATACCCCCAACCTGCCATAACTTGGCTAGAAGCTGATGTCCTCAATTTGCCTTTTGAGGATAACCAATTTGATGCGGCGACAATGGGTTATGGGTTAAGAAATGTTACAGATATTCCTAAAAGCTTGAGAGAGATTCACCGTGTTTTGAAGCCAGGTGCGAAGGCTGCAATTTTAGACTTTCATCGCCCGAATAATCAGCAATTACGCGCTTTTCAACAATGGTATTTGGATTCTATAGTTGTGCCAATGGCTGAACATATGGGCTTAAAAGAACAGTATGCCTATATCAGCCCCAGCTTAGATCGCTTTCCTACAGGAGATGTGCAGAAGGAATTAGCGCTTCAAGCTGGTTTTGCATCGGTTACACACTACCCCATTGTGAACGGTATGATGGGAGTGCTGGTAGTCAGTAAATCTTAGATTTAAGATTGGAGATTTTGATTGGCTCTGCTGGCACAGAAGCAGAAATAATCTAGAAATCAACATCTGAGTCTAAATTTCCAAATTCAAAATCGGCAAGTCCAAAATCCTGTGGATTGGTCTCATCTTTGGCTTTATGTATCTCCCCCGATATTGGGCGGCGTAATTGGCTATTTCACAAATGATATAGCCATCAAAATGTTATTTCGTCCCTACCGCGCAATTTATATTGGTGGACGACGAGTGCCTTTCACTCCTGGTTTGATTCCTCGCAACCAGGAACGTCTGGCTAAAAATATTTCTAATACAATCATGGGTTCGCTGCTAACGCCAGAAGAATTACAAAATCTGGCGCGGCGCTTGTTGCAAACAGAACGAGTCCAAAGCGCTATCCTGTGGTTATTACGTTTAGCAATTGAACAAATCAAAGCAGATAAAAACCAAAAAAGTGCCAAAATTGTGGCAGGAATTTTGCGTGATTTGTTAGGTGAATCTTTACCACGATTGCTGAAAGTTTTAGCACGAAGAGAAGACTTTTTAGAAGCGCAAATCAATCAAATTTTTGATCAAGTATTACTAGATTTACAACTAACAGATGAACAAGCTACACGACTAGCTGATTGGTTGTTGCAGACAGTTTTACCGCCAGACATATTACGACAAGCCATTGTTGACTTTTTAACTGACAACACAATTCAAATTATCGATGAAAGCTTCCGCGAAAAAACTAGTGGAACTTATTGGGTAGTAGCCAATTTGTTTGGTTTACGCAATACGCTCACAAGATTGAGAACCTTTTGTTTAGATGAAAAAGAAGCGACAAATGCTCGTTTGCAAGAATTAACTCAAGATTTGCAACTGCGCGATCGCCTGAAAAAAATTCTGCAAAATTTATCATTACAAAACTTGCCAATTGGTACGGTACGTCAGTTACGTAAAACCACACGCGAAACAGTCCGCCAATATATTCAAACTAGTGGGAGTGATTTATTAAAAGGATTCACTGATTCTGTTAACTGGGAGAATATTGCTACCCTGCTGCTAAATCGACTGAGTGCTTCACCTGTTGTCAGTTCTTCTTTAGAAGTTGTCAGCTTGGAATTAGCTTTGATCTTAGAACGTTATTTAGAAAAAGATTTAGAAGCAATTGTGGCACAAGTGATTCCGATTTTATCAATAGATCAAGTGATTATTGACCGTGTAAAGTCAACATCTCCTGCTGATTTAGAAGCGGCTATTGAGGGAATTGTCAAAAATGAATTGCAGGCGATCGTGACTTTAGGAGGTGTTTTAGGTTTTATTGTTGGGTTATTCCAGACAGGATTTTTAATCTTGAGTCAGCAGTAAGTGTTCAGGTGACATGACTGCGATCGCCTAACTCAAAATTTGTGCTAAACCCAGAAACAAACCTGGCATAAAATCTGACGGCACGATGAGATGATGTTTGGAAAGTCGTGAAAAATACCATAAACCCCTCTCCAAACCTCTCCCCTGCAAGGAGAGAGGCTTCAAAGGCTTATTTTTCGTTGAGACTTATACCAATTATATGAAAAGCTGCACTCTATAAATCCTGTAGAGATGTTATATACAACGTCTCTACAAAAACCGATTAATTGCATCTTCATAAAGAAACGGTATTAAGCCCCTCTCCGCGTCGGAGAGGGGTCGGGGAGAGGTTAATCGAATTCACTTTCACTAACGATCGCTAGTTATCCTTTACATTACCCTTATTCACTTTTCGTTCTACTTGTCAATGCCTAGTTCTAGCTGCACTAGATCAACTTTCTGATGGCTTTATTTAGCATATATTGGCATTTCTGCAATTTGAATAGTATATAATTATGGATCGTGTCGAATTGTCAAATTAAAGCCAGCAAATGCCTAAACTAAAAACCCGTAAAGCAGCAGCGAAACGGTTCCGCGCTACTGGTAGCGGTAAAATCGTTCGTCGCAAAGCTTTCAAAAACCACTTGTTAGAACACAAGACAACCAACAAAAAGCGTAAATTGTCCAAAATGGCAATTGTTAACGAGCGCGACGAAGAAAACGTGCGCTTGATGCTTCCTTATTTGTAATGTATTTTTTTTAGGAATTAAAACATGACACGGGTAAAACGCGGTAACGTAGCTCGTAAACGCCGCAATAAAATTCTCAAATTAGCTAAAGGTTTTCGCGGTTCCCACTCAACGCTGTTTAGAACTGCTAACCAGCAAGTAATGAAGGCACTACGCAGTGCCTACCGCGATCGCAAAAAACGCAAACGTGATTTCCGTCGTCTGTGGATCACTCGGATTAACGCTGCTGCTAGACAGCATGGCTTAAGCTACAGCCAGTTGATTGGCAACTTGAAAAAAGCTGATATCCAACTCAACCGCAAAATGTTGGCACAATTAGCAGTTCTAGATCCTACTAGCTTCGGCAAAGTTGCTGAATTGGCAATCCAAGCTAAAAAATAAAGGTGGTAACGGATGAATAACCTTTGAAGGATGAAGTATGAAGTATGAAGGCTGAAACTTACCCCAAAAATGAATTAAGGGGTTTGAAGAAGATTGGCTCTTTGCTGAAGAGATTGCTGCGGCAACAAATCTTTTTTTCATCCTTTATCCTTTATCCTTTATCCTTGATTTGGTTATATTTGGTCTTGTTCACTACCATTGTTGGGATTTTCTGCTGTTTATTTATAGTCACAGGATTACCTGCATCTGCCGCAGAAATGCCAGAAATTCAGCGGCGGGGCTATTTTAATATTGCCGTCAAAGATAACTTGCGTCCCTTGGGATTTAGGGATGCTAACGGCAATCTTCAAGGCTTAGAAATTGATTTGGCGCAACGATTAGCAGCAGACTTGCTCGGTAAACCAGAAGCTGCTAAGTTGCAAACTGTAGCGAATCGCGATCGCTTATCTATAGTGTTAAAGCATAAAGTTGATTTTGCGATTGCCAGAGTTACGGCTACGGAGTCACGCGCACGGTTAGTAAGTTTCAGTGTGCCTTATTACTTTGATGGCGCTTATCTAATTACTAAAGATTTCTCTGTCAAAGAACTTCCAGATTTAGCAAATCGTAAAATAGCGGTACTCAACCACTCTAATACAATTGCCCAAGTACGTTATTATCTCCCTAATGCTGAGTTAGTGGGAGTAAATTCTTACCAAGAAGCGCGAGAAAAACTAGAAAATAATACAGCCACAGCCTTTGCCGCCGATGCTAGTGTTCTCAGCGGTTGGATACAACAATATCCCCAATATCGATTATTACCAACAAAGCTATCAACGGAACCTTTATCTGTAGTGATGCCCAAAGGCTTGCAATACGACGAACTGCGCCGTAAAGTAAATGAAGCGATCGCACGTTACACAATCGAAGGTTGGCTCAAACAACGCGCTCAATATTGGGGATTACCTTAAATAAGTGCTGAGTGCTGAGTGCTGAGTAAGATATTCTTTTCCTGTGCCTCATCTCTCCCTACTCCCCATAAGGTTGATAATAGATGTAGAAAGTAGTTTTAATATTTGTCTTAGCAGGCGATGGATAATAATCTAGCTGTTGTTTACCTCTCGATTGTGGTAGCAATTCTTGCATTTGCGGTTGTAAGTGTTTTTCGCCAAATCCTCAAAACTCGCAAGTTAGAAAGCGCATTTTCAAAATTGCGAAAAAAATTGGAGAAAGAAAAAGGTACAACTCAGGAATATTACGAGTTAGCCTGTATCTATTCTGAAAAAAAATTGTACTCTCAGGCGATCGCGTTATTTCAAAAAGCTCTCAAAGCGGCTGAAGAAGAAGGCGAAGAAGCTATTGCTCCTATTTATAATGGGCTAGGATACGCTTACTTTGCCCAAGAGCAATATGATTTAGCAATTCGTCAGTACAAAGAAGCACTGAAAATTAAACCAGATTATGTAGTGGCATTAAATAATATCGGTCATGCTTATGAACGAAAAAAATTAAATGCTCAGGCGCTACAAAGTTACGAAGAAGCACTTAAATTAGCTCCTAATAACGCCACCGCTAAACGTCGTGCTGAATCTCTACGCCGCTTGGTTTCTGCATAATTTTCCAGTAAATGTCTCAAAAAGTATCAATCAAAATCTTGATACTATATCCCCTTAAAAAAGACAGTCTAGCAAATAGAATGTTCTATTTTTAAGGGGCAAATTTTAATAATGAATAAGAATTTATACCTATTGCTACAGAGATTATTTTTCAGTCAATTTATCCCTGACATAGGCAATTAATCGGAATCTGAATTATAAATTCTGTACCCTTTCCAAGAGTAGATAAACAATTAATTCGTCCACCATGCTTTTTCACTATAATTTCATAACTTATAGATAATCCTAAACCAGTCCCTTTACCCACTGGTTTAGTAGTAAAAAATGGGTCAAATATCTTTGAGCAGACTTTTTCATCAATACCTGAACCATTATCTTGAATAATAATCGACACCCATTTTTCATCCGTAAATTCAGTTTTAATGTTAATTTGAGGGCTATCAATAACTATTGTTTGATTTTGATTTTTTGCTAAAGAATTAGGATTTTTATATTTTTCTTCCAGTGCATCAATAGCATTAATAAGAATATTTATAAATACTTGATTAAGTTGTCCAGAATAGCAAGTCACTTTAGGAATTAATCCATACTCTTTAATAACTTTAATGTCTGAAACCCCACTTTTAGATTGTAGGCGGTGTTCTAACATCATTAAGCTACTATTTATTCCTTCATGAATATCAACTTTTTTGATATCTGCTTCATCTAATCTGGAAAAGTTGCGTAGTGATAGGACAATATTTTGGATGCGCTGTGTTCCTGCTGTCATAGATTTGAGTATTTGAGCCAAGTCTTGGCTAACAAAATCTAAATCCATAACTTCGATTTTATTTTGAATATCTGGATGAATATTTGGACAATATTTTTGATATAGATTTACTAATTCTAGCAATTCTTCAATGTATTTTTCTGCATAGTTCAAATTGCCATAAATAAAGCTAACAGGATTATTAATCTCATGAGCAATACCAGCAACCATCTGAGCTAAACTAGACATTTTTTCAGCATGAATTAGCTGGGTTTGAGTGAGTTGTAGCTCCTTTAATGTTTTTTTCAAAGCTTTTGTTCGTTCTTTAACACGAAATTCTAGTTCTTCATTGATTTTTGAGAGTTCTTCTTCAGCTTGTTTACGTCGTTGAACTTCTTTAGCTAATTCATCTATTTTTTTATTTAAAAGGACAAAATTATTATTAGCAGTAGCACGATTTTCTAAACGTAAAAGAATCAAAGCTAATGACTCAGGAGATAAAGGTTGAATAACTGCACCTTGGCTACGGCAGACTAATGTTTCTCCATCAGGTTTGCGTATAGTTAGAGTACCAATAACCATTGCTCTACTAGTTGAACAGACTTGCAAGTAATTAACTAGCTCGTTGGCAGGTTCAGTGACTAAATCAAAGAGCGTTCTTTCTTTGATTTCCTGACTACGTAATCCAAACAATTTGGCGGCTGGTTGATTTCCTGCTAAAAGCTGACCCGCACTGTTTACTAATAGTAAAGGTTCTGGTAAAACTCTAGCAAATTCAAGAAACTGCTCAGGAGTCATAGGTGTTTAATTTGAGAGTTTACCAATATATGCAGAACAAAACTCAGTTAAACTCTAGGTTACAGCTTAGTAACCTAGAGTTTAATATGGTTCTAGTCTTTTAACCCTTTAAAGTATTCTCGCCCTTCTGCATCTTCTGACTCTTCTGTAGGTCTTAAATAAATCACTACTCTGCATCCAGTAGCACCTTCTGCTATGGTTTCTTGCAATTCTACTTTGGCATATCCAAGATTATTAGCCACTATCGTCCCAAAAACATTTGAGGTCATCATACACATAGCAGGACGACCTGAAACTTTGTCTGCAAACGGACAAACACGATTACCAAATACAATTTTGTCTTCATTCTGTTCAATTACATAAAAATCACCTTGAATTCGTTTTTTCAAATCAACTAAAACAGCAATAACTTGCTCACGAGAAAGATTTGAAACCTCCAAAGCAGACTTATAATTTTGATTAATCTGCCTACCCATTCTTTCGCCAACTACACTAATAAATCCAGAGGCTTCTTCTAGCCCAATTACTTGTTGTAAAGTGCCGGATAATTCACGAATTAATGTACGTAAGAAAATATCCCGTTCTAAAGGAACATTGAGAGTGTCTAGGGAATACTCAAGGGAATGATTCATAAATTTTGAACTTACAGTTGTTGAACTCAGTCATGACTTACGTAAAAATCCCTCTCTAGCTGAATTTCTTGAACTACCCCAGTCGCCTAATTCGGGAAACCCGCCTACCGCGATGGTTCGCTAAGTCGCCAATAACCCTAAAAAATCCTAGAGTTTGCGTAAGTCTTATCAGTTTTATTTATAATTCCCCAATAGACTGCCAAAATAATCACTTCATCATCAAAAACTTCCTGGAATTGTCAGTTTATACATAGATTTTTAAATAACTGTACTAACTAGCTCCACATATCTACGGTATGTATCTCAATACACGATAACTCTAGTAGTTAAGTATACAAATTTAAATATAAAATTTTTAAAAAACGTATCAAGAAAAAGCATATAGAAAAAACTATGTTGAATATTACGGTTTTAAGCCTAATTTATAGTAATAAATAACTGTAAGTTTCTTGGCTTTATTTAAAAAATGCTTCAAAGAATACGAATTTTGGGTTTAACTATTATCCTGCTTATTTTGACTTTAACTGCATTGGTATGGACAGGAAAAGTATCTGCTCAACAGCCTGTAATAAATCATCCTCTTACATCATTAACAGAGACTGAAATTACAACAGCTGTATCAGTTATCCAAAAAGAAAAAACTTTGAGTGACATGACTGTATTTCCTGTTATTGCCTTACAAGAACCAGATAAAAATGAAGTTTTAAGTTTTACAGCAGATAAACAATTTCAGCGAAATGCTTTTTTGGTAGTATACGAGCGATCGCAAAATAAAACCTACGAAGGTATAGTTGATTTAAAAAAGCAATCACTCACTTCTTGGAAAGAGATAGCTAATGTTCAACCAGCGCTAGTTAATCCAGAATATCAACTAGCAACTCAAGCAGTTAAAGCCGATCCGCGATGGCAAAAAGCTATGCAACAGCGGGGAATTAAAGATTTTGATGATGTCAAAATTAATTGCTGGGCAGCTGGAATCTTAAGTAAACAGGAAGAAGCAGCAGGCGATCGCCTTTGTCGGGCATTATCTTATTATCGTGGCGATCGCTGGAATTATTACGGTAGTCCAATTGAAGGTGTCCTAGCAACTGTCAATTTGAATACAGGTAAAGTTGCCAGCTTTATAGACAGAGGAATAGTCCCATTCTCCAAAGAAAACTGGAACTACGATATTAAATCTTTGGGTAAATTACTCACACCACCAAAAGCATTAAAAATTCTCCAGCCTAATGGTAGAACCTTTCAAATTAATGGTAATGAAATTAGTTGGCAAGGTTGGAAATTTCGCTATCTGATGCACCCGCGCGAAGGTTTGGTGTTGTACTTGGTGTCTTACAAAGATGGTGAAAATATTCGACCAGTTTTATATCGTGCCAGTTTATCAGAGATGGTAGTACCTTATGGTGACCCGAATCCTACTTGGTCATTTCGTAATGCTTTTGATGTTGGGGAATATAATCTTGGTTTATTAGCTAATACCTTAGAGTTAGGTAAAGACATCCCAGAAAATGGAGTTTTACTAGATACTGTATTTGCCAACGAACAAGGAGAACCTTATACCATGCCAGGTGTTGTTGGTATTTATGAACGCGATAATGGCATTCTTTGGAAACATTATGAATATAACACTCAGCGTAATGATGTCCGTCGCAATCGTGAATTAATTGTGACGATAACTGCAACCGTTGACAATTATGATTACAGCATTAATTGGATTTTTCACCAAGATGGAACTTTAGAAGTACAGAATGAATTATCTGGAATTGTCCTGGCACAAGGAACAGCGTTAGAGAAAGAGTCTTTTGATAATTTTTATGGACGGCTACTGGCAAAGAATATTTTTGGTGTCAATCATCAACATTTCTTCAATTACCGCCTAGATATGGATGTAGACGGACAGGCAAATTCTGTAATGGAATTGAATGTTAATTCTGTCCCAATAAATGATAAAAATCCTATAGGAAATGCGATCGCAGTAGAAGACACTCCATTAACAACAGAAAAGGCTGCTGTGCGCGATGTAGATATGAAGCATAGCCGAGAATGGATGATTGCCAGTGCAAGTAAAAAGAATGTTTTAAATACTGCACCTGCATATATGTTAATGCCAACTGGAAATTCAATCTTTTTCCCTACAGAAGGTGCAGAAATTCGTAAAAGGGCAGAATTCGCTACACATCACTTTTGGGTAACAAAATATAAACTAGAAGAACTTTATGCTGGTGGCAATTATCCTAACCAAACTCAATCAGGACAAGGTTTACCAAAATATATCTCTGATAATGAATCATTAACAAACGAAGACATCGTAGTTTGGTACACGATGGGAATGACACACGTACCTCGTCCGGAAGATTGGCCTGTGATGCCTGTTCACCGGATTGGGTTTAAGTTAGTTCCACGTGGTTTCTTTAGTCGCAATCCTGTAATCAATTTACCTGAGTAAGTCTCATATCCCCGACTTCTTGAAGAAGTCGGGAATCTATTTCTTCACGAATGATTTAGAATTGCTCTATTTGTATCGAAATGTTAAGAATGCCTTCTAAAAATTTATGAATAAATATTAACTAACCGCTTTATCTTGTTATCAAGATTTGCATAAGACTAAGAATTATTTCGGAAACAAATATATATTGTTGCTGCTCTAAAAAGCTGAATGCCAATAATACAAAAGGTTTTAGCTATTCCTACACCAATTAAATAGTAAATAGTCCTATTTCTTCAACGCTACAAGTTTTGGGACAATCAAAGACTAATAATTTCGCAATCATAGTCCACCTCTGATTCACCTCACAAGGGAGAACGCCTGATGAAATTGGCTTACTGGATGTATGCAGGCCCAGCCCACATTGGCACTTTGCGAATTGCTAGTTCGTTTAAAAACGTTCATGCGATTATGCACGCCCCACTCGGAGATGATTATTTTAATGTCATGCGTTCCATGCTCTCACGGGAGCGAGATTTTACACCAGTGACCACCAGTGTTGTTGATCGCAACGTTTTAGCACGCGGTTCTCAAGAAAAGGTGGTTGACAATATTACTCGCAAAGATGCGGAAGAACACCCGGATTTGATTGTGTTAACTCCCACCTGCACCTCTAGTATTCTGCAAGAAGACTTGCATAACTTTGTGGAACGGGCGCGGATTGAGGCTAAAGGCGATGTCCTCTTAGCAGATGTGAACCATTATCGCGCAAACGAATTGCAAGCAGGCGATCGCACTCTGCATCAAATCGTTCAATACTATATCGAGAAAGCCCGCAAAAAAGGCGAATTGCCTACAACTAAAACCGAAAAGCCATCAGTTAACATCATCGGTATTTCTACCCTTGGTTTCCACAACAACCACGACTGCACCGAACTGAAAAAACTCATGGGTGATTTGGGAATTGAGGTTAACGCCGTCATTCCCGAAGGTGCTTCAGTTCACGAGTTGAAGAATCTGCCCAAAGCTTGGTTTAACTTAGTTCCTTACCGCGAACTCGGTTTAATGACAGCTAATTACCTGCAAGCAGAATTCGGAATGCCTTGCGTAGATATTACACCGATGGGTGTGGTAGAAACTGCCCGTTGCATCCGCAAAATTCAACAGGTAATTAACGAACAAGGGGCAAATGTTGACTATGAAGAATATATCAACGAGCAAACCTTGTATGTCTCTCAAGCTGCTTGGTTCTCCCGTTCTATTGACTGTCAGAATTTGACTGGTAAAAAAGCTGTAGTATTTGGCGATAACACCCACGCGGCTGCTATCACCAAAATTTTGTCACGAGAAATGGGGATTCATGTAGTTTGGGCAGGAACTTACTGCAAATACGATGCAGACTGGTTCCGCGAACAGGTAAGTGAATATTGCGACGAAGTGCTGATTACTGATGATCATGCCGCAATTGGGGATGCGATCGCCCGTGTTGAACCTTCAGCCATTTTCGGTACACAAATGGAACGCCACGTCGGGAAACGCTTGGATACTCCTTGCGGTGTGATTGCTGCACCGATTCACGTGCAGAACTTCCCCATCGGTTACAAACCATTCTTGGGTTACGAAGGTACAAATCAGATAACAGATTTAATCTACAATTCCTTCACTTTAGGAATGGAAGACCATCTATTAGAAATATTTGGTGGACATGATACTAAAGAAGTAATTACTAAAGGTATTTCTGCCGAATCTGATTTGAATTGGACAAAAGATGGTTTAGCAGAATTAAATAAAATACCTGGATTTGTACGCGGTAAAGTGAAGCGAAATACTGAAAAATTTGCCCGCGATCGCGGCATCAAAGATATCTCTGCTGAGGTGCTATACGCTGCCAAAGAAGCAGTAGGGGCGTAGTTTTACGGTTAGCTGTTAGCTTTAACCCGATTTATGATGTAAGAGCGTTTATATGCAAAAACGCTCTTACTATATTTTTTAGGGTGCTTAAGCTACATAACAAGACAAGACTATGATTGATCAACAATTAATTAAATGGATTGAAAATAAGTTTGATTTTACTCCAACTAATTTAACTGAATATAGAAATGCAATCACCCTCAGAGAGTATCAAGTATTAGAATTTTTTGGAGATTCAATACTTGGTTTTGTTGTTGCTGAGTATTTAGTGAGAAAGTTTCGTAAAATAGGCGAACCAGGATGGTTCACTAAAGTTAAATCTAAAGTTGTAAAAGATACAAATTTATCAGATATAGCTAAAAAAATTGAGTTACAATCAATCATTGTAGTACCTATTACAAGTAGTAAACAACACATTACAGACAGAGTGCTTGCTGATGTTATGGAATCTTTGATAGGTGCAATTTATTTAGATCAAGGACTAGATAAATGCACACAAATTGTTTCTAAGTTATTAAATTTGGACAAAATTGAGTATTTTGATTTTATAGACGAGGACAATCCTATTTCTATGTTGCAGGAATATCTTGTTGGACTTCGTTATGCTCCTCCGGAATATATGGACTTAGATAAAACAGGTAGTAGTCATGAACCTATATATACTATAAGAGCTACTTGTAATGTTAAAGGACAAGAGTTAAAAGCAGATGGTGTTGGTAGTTCAAAAAAAGAAGCAAGAAAGGAAGCAGCTAAAAAACTATTTTCATTAGTTCTTAAAACCTTACAAAGTTTACAGATTCTACCCAAATAATAGAAGGACATTGTGAGGTTATAAAAAAATCGAGACAATTATCTTGGTGATTGCACTAACTGAGCTATGTCTTCGCCAATCCGAGTAAAATCATTAGCGTTAAGAGTCAATAAAACATCTACATTTGCTTTAATAGCAGCCTGAGCAATCAAGGCATCGTAAATTCCACCACCAGGAAGATTTAAACTTACCATCCTGGCTATTGTGTCTTGATAATCCTTGGCAGTGAGAGCAATCTTATGAAACTTATTGAGATTTTCTTGAACTAATCTTTGTGCTAGTTTTGGTTTAATTCTGGGTTTTTGAGGAAGGCGAGTCAGTATAGCATAAAGTTCAGCTAGAGTATGATTTGAAACAAAACCTTCTATCTGCCCTGCCTGGACACGCTGTAACCACGGTAAAGCTATTGAGTAATGGGGATGCTCTGCCACAATTGCAGCAACAAGTACAGAAGTATCAAATAATATTTTCACCAAGATGTAAATTTTTGAATTCGTTCTTCTCTTAAATCATGAACAGCTGTTTCCCAGTTTTTTGTGCTTTTAGTATGTACTACTAATACACCTTCAATATATTCTGCAAAACATTCTTCTTCTATTTGTTCATTTTGTCCTTCTGTCAGTTCTTGGTAATTTGCCTTTCTCCATTCTAAAAACTCAACAAAATCTAGAACCTCCTGTAATTTATTTTCAGGTAATTGTTCTAGTTTGCCTACAATTTTTTCTTTGAGAGAATCCATCTTTAATTTCACTATCTTTACTTAAAATTTTAACTCAGCGTCAGCGTTGAGAGTCTATTCATATATCTTTATTTATGGTTATTTTTATTACATTCTCCTAAAGAGAAATATTTCATAGCAGAGTATTCCTAGTCTCTACACCTTGACACAGCAAGCATTTTCCTATGTTTACGTAAGCCGTCACCTGAGGCTTACGGATTAATACTGATAAATAAAATTTAATGTTTATCAATTATTACAATACAAGCTTATTAGTTGAGCGATCCCGCAAGCCAAAATAGCTCACCTACTGATTCACCGTTGTATTTCCAGAAACGACGTATAAAAAATTATCAAAAAATCTTAGTAGTTGCTGATCAAAAAAATCGGGGTAGGCGTGATAAGGTTTAAATCCATCCTATTCTGTTCGCGCTTCTCATCATGCATCTACACTATTTAGAACCCAAACACCTTGAAGAATTAGTCAAGGGCAGTAGTATAGATTTACACCTAGCGCAACTAAATTTTAAGTCTCTCCAAGGTGCGATCGCCTACGAATATTTATTAATCTCCGAACTTCTTCCACGCACTAACACAGGCATGGTAAAAAGCGGCTGGTTGCAGCGTTACAGTCATATCACCGCTGGTGGTTGGTGGTGTGCGGGATTAGATCCGCTAAATAATTGGCAATCACTGGAATGGGGATGCTTTAAGCCAAACCAACCCCGTATCAAGGATAATGGCAAACCTATTAAATATGAACATCCACCCAGTACACCCACAAGGGTATTTTGTTTGCGGGTGACTTTGGAAGCATGGCAAGAAGTAGCCAAGCGTTACAATCTCAACCTACCTGCTAACATCAGCGTTGACTCTAACGGCGAAGCCATTGGTTTTTGGAAATGGGTGACGGAACAGAACATCCCCGTGATTATCTGCGAAGGTGCAAAGAAGGCGGCTGCACTGTTATCGCTGGGGTATGCGGCGATCGCAATTCCCGGAATTACTAGCGGTTATCGAGTTGTGAAAGATGGATTTGGTAAAGTTACCAAGCGCCAACTAATTCCTGACTTAGCGTTGTTTGCAACTGCAAAGCGCCACATATATATATGTTTTGATTTTGAAACTCAACCCAAGACTATAGCAGCTGTGAATAATGCGATCGCTCAACTTGGCTGCTTATTTCAAGAAAAAAATTGTTTAGTCAAAGTTATAGAACTTCCTGGCCCCGAAAAAGGCGTTGATGAACTAATTGTGGCGAAAAATGGTAATGCTTTTGATAAAGTTTATCGCCAAAGTGTTGATTTAGAAATTTACCTGGCTCAAACTAAGCCACATACCGAATTAACTATTCCGGCTGCACTCACAATCAACCGTCCTTATTTAGGAGAGATCGCTTTTCCTCACTCAGGATTAGTAGGAGTTAAATCAGCTAAAGGTACAGGTAAAACCACAGCATTACAAACTATTGTCAAACAAGCTAAATCTCAAAATCAGCCAGTATTATTAATTACCCATAGAATCCAGCTTGGAAAATTTTTATGTGACAAAATCGGTATTCGTTGGGGTTTAAATATTAATAATCATAATTTGTTATCTTACTTTGATGCTCAAAATACTGAGTCTTTAGGCTTATGTATCGACTCTATTTGGAAGATTAACTCAAATAATTGGCAAGGTGGAATACTTATTTTAGATGAAGTAGAACAATTACTGTGGCATCTATTAAATAGTGATACTTGTAAAAATAAACGCGTTAAAATTTTAAAAAACTTTCAACAACTCATTACCACAGTTTTGAAAACTGGAGGGTTAGTAATTGCCCAAGATGCTGACTTGTCAGATGTATCCTTAGAATATCTACAGGGTTTATCAGGAATCAAACTAACGCCTTGGGTGTTGGTAAATCAATGGCAACCAGAACGCGGTTGGGACATTACTTTTTATGATTCACCTAACCCTACGCCTTTAATTCATCAATTAGAACTAGATTTACTAGCAGGCCGTAAATGCTATGTCACTACAGATAGTCGGTCTGGGCGCTATAGCTGTGAAACGATTGAAAATTATCTCAAAGAACGTTTAGAAAAATTACGATATCAGTTTCCTAAAAGCTTAGTAATTAGTAGCAGGACTACAAACACACCTGATCATCCAGCAGTTGAGTTTGTGGCAACTATTAATCAGAAAATAGGGGATTACGATACTATTTTTGTTACTCCCAGTTTAGGAACTGGAATTAGTATTGATGTGCAACATTTTGATAGAGTTTATGGCATTTTTCAAGGCGTAATTCCAGATTCAGAAGCACGACAAGCATTAGCGAGAGTTAGAGATAATGTACCCCGAATTGTTTGGTGTGCTAAACGAGGTATTGGTTTAATTGGTAGTGGTAGTACAAACTATCGTTTATTATCTGATTGGTATCAAGCCAATCAAAAAGAAAATTTAGCATTACTTAGTCCCCTACATAAAATAGATGTAGATTTGCCTTTAGTATATGACCCGATTCATTTACGTACTTGGGCTAAGTTATCTGCTAGAGTAAATGCTTCTATTCGCCTCTACCGTCAGTCAATGCAAGATGGTTTAACTGCTGATGGACATCAAATTTGGCTACGGAGTAATGCAGTTCACAATAATATTATTCGAGATTTACGTTTAGCATTTTTAGCAACTGACGCTAATGATTTAGCAACCCGCAAAAGGCTGATTTTAGAAATTGTGAAAGTTCAAAGAGATTGGACGGATAAGCGCCAAAAAGCTAAAGATATTAAACGCCAAATGAGCGAAATTAAGCAGAAAAATCAATTAATTACTGCTAAGATTATTGCTGAAGCCCAAGATATTGATTACGTAGAATATCAACGGCTATCATCTAAAAACTCTCTAACAGAAGTAGAACGCAATCAAATACATAAATATACACTCAGACAAAAGTATGGAGTGGAGGTTACACCTTCACTAAAGCTAAGAGATGATCAAGGTTATTATGCTCAATTACTAATTCACTATTACTTAACCCACGAAAGTGATTATTTTCATGTTAGAGACCAGCATGAATGGCAGCAGCAATTACAGTGGGGAGAAGGAAAAGTTTTCTTACCAGATATCAAAACTTATACTTTCAAAGTTGAAGCAATGAGAGCTTTGGGAATGGTAGAGTTTCTTGACCCAGCCAGAAATTTTACTGAAAATGATGCTGATTTACTCTGGTTGCAAGATGTTGTTTATCAGCACAGTCAACATATCAAACGGGTTTTAGGAATTAATCTAGCTAGGGAAGAAGAAGTAACTTCACCAATCAAAATATTGAGTAAATTACTCAAGTTATTAGGATTGAAGTTGAAATTAGTTAATGAAGGTTATCAACTAGATCCTGAAAGTTTTTACGATGGGAGAGAAAAGATATTTGTAGCTTGGTATCAACGAGATGAGTTGATGTTAGCTAATCTTAAAGATATACAATTGGGAACGAAAAATTTATCCTGGAAGTTTGAACCTATTAAGCAGCAAACTGTATTAGCAAGTTGATCAATGAGATGAATTACCCAATGCTATAACTGCATTTTGCCCACCAAAGCCAAAGCTAAAACATAGTATATTTTGAATTATATTTTGTTGTGCAGTCATCACAAAATTTAAATTAAATTCTGGTTTGTGCAAGCCGATACATGGAGGTAGAATCTGCTGCTGCAAAGCTTGTAGGGAAAACGCAATTCCTAAAGCACCTGAAGCGCCTAAAGTGTGTCCTGTTGCACCTTTGGTAGAACTTACAGCTACGGTTTGCGGAAATAAGTGTTGTATTACTTTGCTTTCAATCCGGTCGTTTAATTGTGTAGCTGTACCGTGAGCGTGAATGTAGTCAATATCGTTTGGTTTTAAATTACTACGTTCTAGACATTGTTTAATAGCTGCGATCGCACTTTTTCCATTTGGTTCTGGCTGGTTGGTATGATAAGCATCTGCGGTAAAACCAAAACCCAGAATTTCACCGTAAACTTTGGCTTGGCGTTGTTTGGCTAACTCTGCTGACTCTAAAACCAACACAGCACCGCCTTCACCCAAAACTAAGCCTTCTCGCTGCACATCAAAAGGATAAGCACCAGTTTTGGCTAAAGCATTCATCTGTTGAAAGCCGCAGATAGTTAGGGGTGTAATCGGTGCTTCGACAGCGCCAGCAATTACCCGTTGACATTGCCCTGTCTGTATCAAAAAAGCTGCTTGGGAAATAGCCCAAATTCCTGTTGCACAAGCCGCCATCGGTGCTGAAACTATTCCAGTTGCACCAATTTGCCTAGCAGATGCGATCGCATTCATGTGAGGTAAGAAATCCAACCAATCTTCTAATGAACAATTGGTATCTTTTCCATACATTTGCCTAGCCAGCGATTCCCATACACCTTGATGGCTACGACTTGAACCAATTACTACAGCACAATCAGGTAAAGGAGGACTCAAACCAGCATCTTTTAATGCAGAAGCAACAACCAGCTGGTTGAGCATTTTTAACCCAGCTGGTTGTTTACCAATTAAGCCTATAGGAACTACTTCCAGTTCTGGAAATGGTTGTTGCCATTGAATTCCTGATTTACCTGCTAGTAAATTTTGCCAGCTATCTTCTAAGCTTGCGCCTAAAGCGGAAACTAAACCAATACCAGTGACAACAACCTTAACCAATTTCGTGAGTGGGGATTAATAAAGTCAAAAGTTAAAAGTAAAAACTGAAAAGATTTTTTTACTTTTGCTTTTTTACTTTTAACTTCCTAAATTCCTATTGTGGAACTTTCAGGTTTTCTGCACCTTGAGTGACTTTAGCAGAGTCAATGCGATCGCCCTGCTGAATTTTGTTGACTACATCAAAGCCTTGGGTGACATAGCCAAATACAGCGTAGTTACCATCTAGAAAACCCAAATCAGCTAATGCAAAGTAAAACTGTGAAGAAGCTGAGTCTGGCATTTGCGATCGCGCCATTGCCACCGCACCTTGTTTGTGAGTTAATTCGGGTGGTTTAGTGATTCCAGCCATTTCAAATGTTTTGCTGTAAATTGGGCTGGCTTCACCTTTGGGTTTGATTTCTAAAGGTATATAGCGTTCATTACCAGTTTTTGGGTCAATATAACCGCCTGTCCCCAATCTGCTGGCTGGAAACTTGGGGTCTTTGCCTTGGGGATCGCCACCTTGAACAACAAACGGTTGCGGGTCGCGTACTACTCGATGGAATACTAAGCCATCGTATACACCTTTTTGAACTAAATCGACAAAGTTACCGGCTGTAATTGGGGCATTTGTGCCATCTACTTCAATAGTGATTGGTGAACCTTTCACCGTCATCACCACAGTAGCTTTACCTTCGAGCCGTGGTAAATTGTTCATTCCTGGGATACTCTCACTTGTTGTTTCAGATACAGACGTTGCTTCAGTAGTTGTCGTAGTTGTTGTTTGGGTAGCTGTTGATGTAGGAGAAGTGTTAGAGCTAACTTGCTGTGTGGAACATCCTCCCAACATTAAAGCAGCGACCATCAAAAACGTAACTAAAAATTTTGTAACTTTTAACCGCATTTTCAGGTACTGACTCAACCAGAGTATCTTATCCTCTCAAGTGAATTGAAAGTAAAAAGGTAAAAGTAAAAAGTCAAAATATTCTATTCTTTTAACTTTTGCCTTTTTACTTTGGAATTTCTACAACCCTTCTAGAGGAACTTGCAAAAAGCGAGCTAACTCTGCGCCTTTTGTTTCTATTTCAGTCAAAGAAGGCGGCTGACCCACTCTCGTTAAAGGAATATCTCTGCGACCTTTAATTCTGAGGTAAACTGCACGCTTAGGATTCAAACCTTCTTTAATTTCCAGCCGCACAGCTTGTACATCACGGATGCGAGCATCAATTTCAATCCGCCGATTTTTGCCGGGGAATCCCCAGCGAAAGATTTTGAGGCTACCAGTTTCTTGATTGAACTCGTTGTAACCGCCGCCCACATCCCATAAAATCATTAGCCACAGATACAAAGCTAAAAGTACGCCAGCAGTGCCATACAAGCCCATTACTAACCCTTGGGGTATGAACACCAATTGAGTGGGATCGGTGACCAATAGTAAATTGACTTTTAAATAACTAGATATCCCAGCCAACAAAAAGCCTGTGGCTCCTAAAGTCACAACAGTTGCCCACCAGTAGTTACTCAACCGACGAGAACCGATAACTTTTTGATGTAAAACGCTTGAAGAAGAGCGATCGCCATTCGGTGAATCGCCTTTGTTAATTGTTGTTGATGCCGTCATGGAACTACCTTGGCCAGTGAGTGCTTCCCTATTAGAGTCTGCCATTTGAGCCGTATATCTTGCAAGTTTAGCCAATGGTCATCGTTTAAAAGCTGGACACAGAATACCAAAGGATAAAGTTTCATATTTCATACTTCACACTTCAAACTTCATACTTCTTTTCGAGATTTCTGAGAAAAGTTGTGTCAGATTGTAAAAATTCTGATATTCATAATATTTAATAGGTTTGTGATCAATACCAGATTTCCCTGCGTAGTTCAGGCAAAAACCCGAACTAATGTGATAAGTTAAGGATCATTAAGTTACCACAAGCTAGGTTACTAGCCAATGGTACGTGTAATGGCATAAGCCTGAGAAATGCCATCTTACTTAAATGGCAAGCTCTCAGAAACTCAGCAGCTCTAAAGCAGTTGAGACTGTCAAAAAAAACGTTTATTCCTCAAAAGCGTTGAAATTTTTAGTAAAAAGAGGATTTTAGTCCGATGACCATCGCAGTTGGACGCGCCCCAAGTAGAAGAGGGTGGTTTGACGTATTAGACGACTGGTTAAAGCGCGATCGCTTCGTATTCGTAGGTTGGTCAGGAATACTACTATTCCCCTGCGCCTTCCTCGCACTCGGCGGTTGGTTAACCGGCACAACCTTCGTCACATCCTGGTACACCCACGGATTAGCATCATCCTACCTCGAAGGCTGTAACTTCCTGACAGTAGCAGTATCCACACCAGCAGACAGCATGGGACACTCCTTGCTGTTGTTGTGGGGGCCAGAAGCGCAAGGCGACTTCACCCGTTGGTGTCAACTGGGTGGATTATGGCCATTCGTAGCCCTGCACGGAGCCTTCGGCTTAATCGGCTTCATGCTGCGGCAATTTGAAATTGCGCGGTTAGTAGGCATCCGTCCCTACAACGCATTAGCATTTTCCGCCCCCATCGCGGTATTCGTCAGCGTCTTCTTGATGTACCCCTTGGGACAATCTTCTTGGTTCTTCGCACCCAGCTTTGGTGTAGCCGCAATTTTCCGCTTCTTGTTATTCTTGCAAGGGTTCCACAACTGGACACTCAACCCCTTCCACATGATGGGAGTTGCAGGTGTACTCGGTGGAGCGCTATTGTGTGCGATTCACGGTGCAACCGTAGAAAACACCTTGTTTGAAGACGGTGAAGCCGCCAACACCTTCCGCGCCTTCAACCCCACCCAATCCGAAGAAACTTACTCAATGGTGACAGCAAACCGCTTCTGGTCACAGATTTTCGGGATTGCTTTCTCCAACAAACGCTGGTTGCACTTCTTTATGTTGTTTGTACCAGTCACAGGTTTGTGGATGAGTGCGGTAGGGATTGTCGGTCTAGCACTTAACTTGCGGGCCTATGACTTCGTGTCCCAAGAATTGCGGGCAGCCGAAGACCCAGAATTTGAAACTTTCTATACCAAAAACATTTTGCTGAACGAGGGTATCCGTGCTTGGATGGCTCCTCAAGATCAGCCCCACGAACAATTTGTATTCCCTGAGGAGGTTCTACCTCGTGGTAACGCTCTCTAATAGACCCGCAGTGATGGGCGGCGGTCGTGACCAAGAATCCACCGGTTTTGCTTGGTGGTCTGGTAACGCCCGTTTGATTAACCTGTCTGGTAAACTGCTAGGCGCTCACGTAGCCCATGCTGGCTTGATTGTCTTCTGGGCTGGAGCAATGACTTTGTTTGAAGTTGCTCACTTTATCCCAGAAAAGCCCATGTATGAACAGGGCTTGATTCTGCTACCTCACATCGCTACTTTAGGTTGGGGTGTAGGCCCTGGTGGCGAAGTAATTGACACCTTCCCCTACTTTGTTGTTGGTGTACTTCACTTAATTTCTTCCGCAGTCCTGGGTTTTGGCGGTATTTATCACGCCGTTCGTGGCCCAGAAACCTTAGAAGAGTATTCTTCCTTCTTTGGTTATGACTGGAAAGACAAAAACAAGATGACCAACATCATCGGTTTCCACCTAATCATCTTGGGTTGTGGTGCGTTGCTGTTAGTGCTGAAGGCTATGTTCTTCGGCGGTATCTACGACACCTGGGCACCTGGTGGTGGTGATGTTCGTGTCATTACTAACCCAACTTTAAACCCAGCAGTTATCTTTGGTTATCTCATCAAAGCTCCTTTTGGTGGCGAAGGTTGGATTGTCAGCGTTAATAACATGGAAGATGTTATTGGCGGACACATCTGGGTTGCTTTACTGTGTATTGCTGGTGGTATCTGGCACATTTTCACCAAGCCTTTTGCTTGGGCGCGTCGTGCCTTCATCTGGTCTGGTGAAGCTTACCTCTCCTACAGCTTAGGCGCTTTGTCCTTAATGGGCTTTATCGCTTCTTGTATGGTTTGGTATAACAACACTGTTTACCCCAGTGAGTTCTACGGCCCCACAGGCCCAGAAGCTTCTCAAGCTCAAGCTTTAACCTTCTTGATTCGTGACCAACGCTTAGGTGCTAACGTTGGTTCTGCTCAAGGCCCCACAGGTCTAGGTAAATACTTGATGCGCTCTCCTTCTGGTGAAATCATCTTCGGTGGTGAAACCATGCGCTTCTGGGACTTCCAAGGCCCCTGGTTAGAACCTCTACGTGGCCCCAACGGTCTTGACCTAGATAAAATCAAGAACGATATTCAGCCTTGGCAAGCTCGGCGTGCTGCTGAATACATGACTCACGCTCCTCTGGGTTCTTTGAACTCTGTAGGTGGTGTAGCCACTGAAATCAACTCCTTCAACTACGTATCTCCTCGTGCTTGGTTGGCTACTTCTCACTTCGTACTAGGTTTCTTCTTCCTAGTAGGTCACTTGTGGCACGCGGGTCGCGCTCGTGCTGCTGCTGGTGGTTTCGAGAAAGGTATCGACCGTGAGAATGAACCAGTATTGTTCATGAACGAGCTTGACTAAGTTGAAATATTTTTTTCATCACTGACAATCGAATCTCTAAAAGGCTCTTGTTCTGGAACGAGAGCCTTTTTCTTTAATGTCTTATAGTAAAGTACTGAGTATAAACCCAGTTGCATCATACACTTTCCAACCCAAATTTACGATCGCCTATTGGTGTAGCTTCAACTTTAATATTGGTACTATCAGTAAGTTCTAAGGTAATAATTGTGCTTTAAATTTTCATGTTAGTTTAAATACATATCCCTGCTTTTATAACCTATCAACTTAACTACCTCCCACATTCATCGCTTCTAAAACAGCCTTTTGGCTAACATCTTTGTAAACAGTATCTAAATATTTCATTAACACATCGCCAGAAGTTGAGTTTACAACTTCTTCCTCGGTTTTTGCCAAGGGAATTGCGCCTAAAACATCTAATACTGTTTCGCTCATGCTAGGTGTAATCACTACTAAAGATGAATCTAAAGGCTCATGATATTCCCAAAAAGAGTTAAGGTTTACTGAGGATTCCTTGAGAGAAATTGCCTGTTGAACATCTGATGTTGAAGTAGTATTTACTTCAGATTTAGCACCGCGTAATTTGCGTAAATCACTGATAATTTGTTCTTTAGTCCGTCCGCGTAATTGAAATAGCACAAACGGGTCTTCGCTGAACCTGTCACCTAATTGATAGTAAATTGCTCCAACATGTTTACAAGGGTTGGCTTTATCTGGACAAGAACATTTGCTATGAACATCACCTAATGTAAACGGAAATAAAGAAAGACCATTGGCAGTAAAAACTTCTTCAATATTTTGAGGCATTTCTCCTGCTAACAGTTTGGCAGCAAATAATGCCCTTTTAGACATTGTTTCAATTACATAACCCCACTCTTCATAACTAAAAGAGTCAAGAGAAAGAGATACTGTATAAGGTTCAACTTCACTACCTTGTACCTTAGCTAATACTTTCGCACCTTTAAATTCGATGCTGAGAACATTACCTTGACGTGCATAATTTCTAGCCCGTTCTAACCGCTTTTTAAAACGATAAGAATCGAGTAACTCTAGCCATCTTTGCGACCACCATTCACGGCTTGCTTGTAATGTGTAACTGGTCATAATTAATCTCTATCAATTAACTTAAAAAACTATGCGTTATTCTGCCTCTTCATCAATCAAAGCACTGCGGTCAAGTATCAGTAAGTTACGTAGTTGGTCTGTATCTAATTCAGTTAACCACTCTTCACCAGCACTCACGACTTGTTCGGCTAATTGTTTCTTACTTTCAATCATGTCGTGAATTTTTTCTTCTAAAGTGCCAGTGCAGACAAATTTATGTACTTGGACATTTCTAGTTTGACCAATCCGAAATACTCGGTCTGTGGCTTGATTTTCAATTGCTGGGTTCCACCATCTATCAAAGTGAAATACATGATTGGCGCGGGTTAAATTCAAACCGACACCACCAGCTTTCAAGGAAAGAATCATAATTGGCGGCCCTTGCGGATCATGTTGGAAACGGTCTACCATTTCCTCACGTTGTTTTTTACTAGTGCTGCCATATAAGAAGAATACTTCCCTTCCTAATTGATTTTCTAAATAAGGTTTGAGCAATTTACCCCATTCAGCAAATTGGGTGAAGATTAAAGCCCTGTCTCCTTCTGCGATCGCCACATCTAACATTTCTTCTAAACGTTGCAACTTTCCAGAATTATGTTTATCTAACGTATCTTCTTTTAGATACTGGGACGGGTGATTACAAATTTGTTTAAGTTTAGTTAATAAAGCTAAAATCATTCCCCGTCTTTGTAATCCCTCAGCCGATTCTATTTCAACTAAAGATGTGTCTACTGCTTGTTGATAAAGTGCAGCCTGTTCTTTAGTCAGACCACAAAATATGGTCATTTCTTGTTTATCTGGTAGGTCTTGTATGATTGTACGGTCTGTTTTTAACCTTCTTAAAATAAAAGGTTGAACTAAGGAACGCAACTGAGTTAGAGAAGCAGCATCACCATACTTTTCAATTGGCATTGCAAATCGCCGTTGAAAGAATTGTTTATTACCCAAATAACCAGGATTGAGAAAATCTAATATAGACCATAATTCTTGTAATCTATTTTCTACTGGTGTGCCTGTTAACGCAATGCGAAATTTTGCCTCTAACTGCCGTACTGCCTGTGACTGTTTTGCATCAGGATTTTTCACATTTTGGGCTTCATCTAATACAATTGCCTGCCAAGAAATAGTCTGCAATGATTTCACATCTCTATGAACTAATGAATAACTAGTAATAACTAAATCATGTTTTTTAACGGCTTCAACAAATGCCTTTCCTTTAGGACGTTTGTCACCGTGATACTGCATGACTTTCAAGCTTGGGGCAAATTTTTGAACTTCCCGTTCCCAGTTACCTAAAACAGAAGTTGGACAAACTAGTAAGGTTGATTTTTCTAGTACATCCTGTTCTTTGAGGTGTAAGAGAAAGGCGATAAATTGAATAGTATTGTGACAAATAATATTATTAGCAATAAAATTGTGATGCTGACAAACTTCAAAATCGTAAACCCAACCTTCGTAATCTACATCTTCAATATTATCAATTCGGCAATAAAATACTTCTTGGTCAATCAAACGTTGCAAATGCTGTTTGGTGAGGTTTAGATTTTCTAAATCTAATTGATCATAAGCTGTTAATGTTTTATTCGTCCACTTAGAAGCTTTTAATAGCTGATATTGCTTTTGAGTTTCTCCAGAAACAATATGACTAATACTAGTCACAAATTTTTGCAAGCTTTCTCTAGAGAATTGCTGTGAGCCATTAATATAAACTGTATTGTGCATTCCCAGATGTCGTAAAGGTATGCCTGTTTTTGTGACTGTTTGGGCTACAACATCAGCAGCGGGAAGACCTTCAATATTGGTGTTACTAACTCGCTGACAAATTTCTATTAATTTTTGCTGTTTCTGGGTGTAATTAAAACCAATTTCTTTCAGAAATCTTCGGGCTGAATTGCCGCCAATGACACCAATATAATAAGTACGAAAAATTCGCGTACCATTAGTAGCACATTTTTGTTTAGACGAAATTCGTAACCAAATACCAAAGCGACGCAGCAGTGCAGAAAGTTGCTGAATTAGTAAACTTGATGCTGTGGCAATCTCAATACTCCGCATACTAGAAACTACAGCAGACTCAGCATCAAAATAGTGGCGTAAAAATAACCGCACAGTATCTAAGTCCGACTGCATTATAAATGAAGGAATAGATTTTTCTGCGGAAAGTTTACCCCAAAGGTAACCTTGATTTTCGAGAAAGCGGCGATAAGCTTGACTATTAATTCGTAAATAAGGAACTTTACCGGGGAATGTACAAATACTAGGACGGTTGATTTTCAGATTGTAGCGATCGCCTATTTTTTGAAATGTTTGGCGTAAATCTTCTAATAAGTTTATGTCTTTTTGAGTAATGTTGACAGTTCCAATATCTGCTAGTTCATGTCCTTCCGCAATTTGCCAAGCCAGAAACTTGACTAAATCGGGGTCTTGTGGTTTACCATGCCACAGCATCTTCTCAGGTACACAAACATAATCACCCACTTGCAAATTATTTGTCCAACCTTGATTTGTTAGCAACTTATGGCGATGGGTAATAGTGACACAACTTCCGTCTTGCAGCGTGATTTTTCTTAATTTCTCGCATACTTGCTGCCTATACAATCGCTGAATCGGTGCCTGTACAATTTTGCCAGTTGCTTCATCTATGGAATTAACTAGTAACTGTTGAGTGGGTTCAGCCCAAAATCCTTCACCGTCAAATGTTGTGTCTCCAGCATTATTTGTCCAGATAGCCTCTGCTGTCTGTAACATTCCATTGACATTAATTAAGGTATCAGGGGCTACGCATTTTCCGAGTCCCATATCGTCGGCGAGACACGCGCCTAAACCCCAACGTTCCAAAAAAGCCAGCCAAGCAGCACCACGTTCTTGATAAGGGCGCAATTTTCCTTGGAAACCTGCTGGTGTGGGTAAAGGTGCGATCGCCTGATTATTTGTTAACGCCCCAATCAATTCTTGTAACGCCCCAGATGCTTCAAAACTTACCACTGGTAATTTTTCAATCACTTGGGTATCGCCTGTACTCAGGCGCAAAGCATCTTCTAAGGAAAGTGCCATTTGTTCTTTGCGCGAAGCAAAAAATGTCTGGGCTGTCTTGATATCTTGGGGACGTAACTCCACCCACTCACCGTTAATTTCTACGAGAGGACTATTCAGCGCTACTAGCCGATCAAACTCCGCTTTAGAAATTGTCTGTCCGCCAATTGCCAATTGCCATTGAAAATTCAACAGACTTTGTAAACCCAAGCGTTCCTTTTGCTTCTTGGGCGTTTCAGCAGTAATTTTCAACCCTAAACGGTTCGCCAAGCCTTCGCGGTTGGTTAAACTGGGTGGCAAAATCACACCTAAACCGCTATCTTCCAACCTCCAAGCTACAGACTTGATAAATTCGTATGCCTGTACTGGGTTCAGTTGACAAGATTGGGGATATTCTGTTTCTAAACTGGGTGCGATCGCGCTATACAATCGAGAAACTAACCCCAAACCTCGCAAGAAAGTTTCTTGGGGTTTATCAATGGTACGGTTTTGATAAATTAATTCCTCAACTGGATTTTGCCAAATTGTTGCAGCATCCACTAAAAACTCTGGATTATCAGCAGCTTGGAGAAAGTACGCCAATTTCCATTCTCTTTCTCCTGCTGCTGGCGAATTAAGTTGAAAACAAGTACGAAATAACGGCTTTCCTGTTAATTGATGCTGTAGCGGCAAAGTCCAAGCTGTGAGGGCTGCTTCTAAACGTTCTATGCCAATCGCATCTGCAACCACAGTGTTAGATGCACTAGTTAAAGCTTGCAACCACTGTCGTACTGCCGCTGGTAAAGCAGCCATCACTCTGGGTTCAATGATGGGTTGACCACCTACCATCTCCCGCACTTGGAAATCTATTGTACTGTTGAGAAATTCTAAAATTAATTCCTGTGCAGGTTCGGGTAAATCTACAGAGATCACCCCACTCCCTACTCCCGATTCCCTACTTCCCAACTCCTGATAAGTCCGACAAGCCAGTGGCATTTTCGCCGCGAATTTTTCTAAGCGAGTTCCATCCACAGCACTATCTAAAAGCACTTGCCACCCAGCAATTCTAGTACCATCTACTTGGTGTTGAATATTTGGTAAAAACTTAGAGCGTGAAATTAAATCTAAACTCCAACGCGCCACTTGTGACCAAAATCTTAAATCTCCAGCTAAAAAAGCATCTTCACCACTAGTAATGTTGAGAGGAAGAGATTTGAGAAATTTAATTGCTTCGCTAGTATTCAGACAAAAACCCTCAACTTGCCAAGGTTGTAGGTATGGTGTAGCGTCGGATTCTAAATCTTGGCTGGCAGAATGCACAGGCAATAAGTTGAATGTTTTATCTGCGCTGTTTTCCAGGATCTGAGTTGGTAAAGCAATGATTTGAGAATGTGTAGGTAAACCTGATTCAGGTGGTTTTGCAGTTTTGCGCGATCGCGTCGATGTTGATTGAGTCTGTACCTGCTGTTGTTTGCTGCTGGAAATTGTTAAATTCCGCGCTGCCAACCACTCACTCAACTCCACTGCTGTCATTGCTAATGGATGTAGTGGTACATCTGTAGATTTATTTATGTCCCAATTTACTTGTGGCGATCGCCAAGTTTCTCCCCATATAAATAAACAACTTTTTTGATTATTTCTTAACCAGCTACCGTGTAAAATCGCCATTTTTAACTTCTCAGATTTTTACCAGACTAAATTATTTAAACTTGATAAATTTGATGGGATAATTTTATTTTGAATACTACTATATTACTTTCGTCATTTATCACTGAGATTTAACTCTATATATTTTTTTCAAATTATCAGATTATTACTTAGTTTATAAAAATTAGCAATTTACATATCTGCTAAAAACTAAATTGCTAATCTTCAATAATTGGTTGCTTGGTGATTGAATTAATATTTTTTTGTTGAGGCTAATGCAACTATATGGCAATGCTGGTACTATTGTACAACTAGGGTTACATAGTGGTGGGATATTATTTTTGTTTAATTTAATGATGATTTAAGAAATGTAGCATTCCGTTTAAGAGTTGTAAAAAAATCTACTTTGCTTTTACTTGGCATCACTAGTAGTCGATAAATTACATAGATTGGTATATGTGCAATTCTTCAACCTTTTGAGTATGATTAGGCATATTCTACCTGTGACAATCCTAAAAGATCAGCAAGCCGTCGAATCTACTGCCGCTTGATAGCAAACGTGTAATACATTTGGCAGGAAATAACTTGTTGCTGTTTGTATGTAACAGAAGCCAGCCAGAGTGCATAAATGTTAGGATTGCCACAGAGAGAGAATAGCGTGCATAGAAGGAAAAAAAACTGAATGGCAGAAGTTGAAAAGTCAATATCCTTTGATGGACGGGATATTCGACTGAAGTTAGGCCTACTAGCTCCCCAGGCTGGTGGGTCGGTTTTGATAGAATCAGGGGATACAGCTGTATTGGTAACAGCTACGCGAGCAGAAGCCAGAGAAGGCATTGATTTTCTTCCCCTTACCGTAGATTACGAAGAAAGACTTTATGCAGCAGGGAGAATTCCTGGTGGGATTATGCGCCGGGAAGGTCGTCCACCAGAAAAAGCAATTCTCACCAGCCGTCTGATAGACCGTCCTCTGCGTCCTCTGTTCCCTTCATGGTTGCGGGATGACCTGCAAATTGTGGCTTTAACATTATCAATGGATGAGTTAGTGCCACCCGATGTTCTAGCAGTAACTGGTGCTTCTATTGCTACCTTGATTGCCCAAATTCCCTTTAACGGGCCAATGGCAGCCGTGCGGGTAGGCTTAGTAGGAGATGATTTCATTATTAATCCTACTTATGCAGAAATTGAAGCTGGAGACCTGGACTTGATTGTAGCTGGTTCGCCAGAAGGCGTAATCATGATTGAGGCAGGAGCTAATCAGCTGCCAGAGCGAGATATTATCGAAGCAATTGATTTTGGCTACGAAGCGGTACGTGATTTAATCAAAGCGCAGCAAGATATAATTGCTGATTTGGGTTTGCAAATAATTCAGCAAGCACCACCAGAGGTAGACCAGACCCTGGAAAATTATATTCGCGATCGCGCCAATGACGAGATTAAGAAAATTCTGTCTCAATTTGAATTCACTAAAAATGAACGCGATGCTGCTTTAGATGCTGTTAAAGAGACAATCGCAACTGCGATTGCTGAGTTACCAGAAGAAGATCCTGTTCGCGTAGCTGCTACTGCTGACCCCAAAGCAGTTGGTAAGACTTTTAAAGACATCACCAAATACTTCATGCGCCGTCAAATCGTTGAAGACAACGTGCGCGTTGATGGTCGCAAGCTAGATGAAGTGCGTCCGGTTTCTTGTCAAGTTAGTGTCTTACCAAAACGCGTTCACGGTAGTGGTTTATTTAATCGCGGACTAACTCAGGTATTGTCCAACTGTACCCTTGGTACTCCTGGCGATGCCCAAAACCTCAACGATGACCTACAAACAGACCAATCTAAACGCTACCTGCACCATTACAACTTCCCACCCTTCTCAGTTGGAGAAACCAAGCCATTGCGTGCGCCTGGTAGACGGGAAATTGGTCACGGCGCTTTAGCAGAACGAGCCATATTGCCAATTCTGCCACCTAAAGAACAATTTCCTTATGTAATTCGCGTCGTCTCGGAAGTACTTTCTTCCAACGGTTCCACCTCAATGGGTTCCGTCTGCGGTTCTACCCTCGCTCTAATGGATGCTGGCGTACCAATTATCAAACCCGTTAGCGGTGCAGCAATGGGTCTGATTAAGGAAGGTGATGAAGTCCGTGTTTTGACTGATATTCAAGGCATTGAAGACTTCTTAGGTGATATGGACTTCAAAGTCGCTGGCACGGATACTGGGATTACAGCCTTACAAATGGATATGAAAATCCCTGGTCTGTCTTTGGAAACCATTGCCCAAGCCATTCACCAAGCTAAAGAAGCGCGGTTGCACATCCTGGAGAAAATGCTCCAAACCATCGACCAACCACGCACAGAAACATCACCCTACGCGCCACGTCTGCTAACCATCAAGATTGACCCAGACATGATTGGTTTAGTCATCGGCCCTGGTGGTAAGACAATCAAAGGCATTACCGAAGAAACTGGTGCCAAAATCGACATAGAAGATGATGGTACAGTCACCATCTCTGCTGTCGATGAAACCAAAGCCAAGAAAGCGCGGAACATCATCCAAGGTATGACCCGCAAGCTGCATGAAGGGGATGTTTACGTAGGACGTGTAACTCGAATTATCCCAATTGGTGCATTCGTGGAATTCTTACCCGGTAAGGAAGGTATGATCCACATTTCTCAACTGGCTGACTACCGCGTTGGCAAAGTTGAAGATGAAGTCGCAGTTGGTGATGAAGTGATTGTCAAAGTGCGCGAGATTGATGGTAAAGGACGGATTAATCTCACACGTTTGGGTATCCATCCAGATCAAGCAGCTGCGGCACGGGAAGCTGCGGCAGTGAATCGATAAATCGATTTGGGATTTTAGATAATATCTAAAATCCGCGATGCCTTTGTTGTAGGCATCGCCGTAGCTTCTTTAACAGTTTTGTTTAAGTGATATGAGCCGCACAAAGACGTTCGCGGTTATACAAATTAAAAATGAGCCGAATGAGTAAACTGGTACGCCAGCTACTAACCTTCAAGAAGCAGCACAGATTACGTATATAAGTCATCTCTGCCAACGACAGGCAATTCCCAATATCTCTACTGGACTGTCTAGACTAAAATAGTGCATTAAAGGTAGGTTGGGTGGAACGCAGTGAAACCCAACACTTTCAAGATTTTGTTGGGTTACGATCCGCTTCGCCCAACCTACAATTTTTTTGCTGCCAACGACAGGCAATTCCCAATTTACTATGCTGCGTGCAAACTCTACCAGTCGAAGTATTCTCCCAAAATTGGGCATAGTCTACTAAACTCAAACATAGGGTTTCATCTCGATTTTTACTCTATTTAAAGTTATTCTAGTTACCCGCCTTTCTCATATTATCTGCCTGCATACTTATAGGAGCGATCGCGTGAATATATTCGGTATTGGTCTGCCAGAAATGGCTCTAATTATGATAGTGGCACTACTCATCTTCGGCCCTAAGAAATTGCCAGAGATTGGTCGGAGTGTTGGAAAAGCCATTCGCGGTTTTCAAGAAGCTTCTAATGAATTTCAAAGTGAATTTAAACGAGAAGCCGAACAATTAGAACAAGCTGTAAAAACCACTGCTGAACTCGAACCCAAGCAAATCGAAGCCGCTCAACCACAACAAGATACTGCTAATTCTTCTCAAACTAGCTCATAAAGTGCTGAGTGCTGAGTAAAAATACTAGTCGCTAGTACAATTCGACATAAATCACCCATTCTCAATTTCTGAAAGCCTCACTATACAGGTTTCTTCATTTCAGACTTAAGACTTCAGACTTTTCTACTAATCCCTTAACATAGTGGTGCGAATCGATTGATTGTAAGTGAAATGACAGAAGCTGTAACACAACCAGCTTTGGTAATTCCCCAACTAATTGTTGGGTTGGGGAATCCAGAGCCGAAGTACGAACAAACACGCCATAATATTGGTTTTGCCGCTGTCGATGCGTTAGCTCGTGCTTGGCAAATTTCCTTAGCGGAAAATCGCAAGTTTCAGGGCGAGTATGGCGAGGGTGTAGCATTCGCTGGCAGCAAAATCCGCTTGCTGAAGCCATTGACTTACATGAATCGTTCAGGACAAGCAATCCAGGCTGTCACAAGTTGGTATAAATTGCCGCCAGAGTCTGTGTTGATAATCTATGACGATATGGATTTACCTTTAGGAAAAACTCGCCTGCGCCTATCTGGTTCTGCGGGTGGGCATAATGGAATGAAAAGTGCGATCGCTCATCTTAGCACGCAAAACTTTCCTCGTTTGCGCATCGGCATAGGTAAACCAAAAAACTCAGCTAACAGTGATAACTCAGAAACTGTCTCTCATGTACTAGGAAAATTTTCTACTGCTGAAACTCAATTGATGTCTGCTGTACTTCAATTTGTAGTTGAGTGTGTAGAAATGAGCATAAAGCAGGGTGTAGAAAAGGCTATGAATCGTTGTAATAGCCGCACTGTTGAAGTTAATGGTTAATATAGTGCTGAGTGAATCAATTTTGGATTTTAGATTAGGACAATCTTTCAATCTAAAATCGCCAATCTGTCTTGAAAAGTTTGCTCAAGTCGGGAAACCCGCCCACGCAACTTTTCGCAAAATCTAAAATTCTCTAGCCCCTATTATCTCTTAACAGCAATATACCCAAACCCCTGTTAGGGTTGGGTAAATCTTGCTAAATTTCATGTGAGTATTATGGCAAAGTGCTGTTGCTGATTTAGAGTGATTTCTTTAAGCAACGCCAGTACCAAACCACATAGGTTTATTTAAAACGGCGCTTGCGTCTGGCTGCTACGGCCTTACGTTTGCGCTTTTCTAATGGTGTTTCAAAGTGCCGATGATATTTCACGTCAGCTAGGATACCAGCCTTGGATACTTGGCGCTTGAACCGACGTAGCGCTGAATCTATTCCTTCGTTTTCGCCTAGAACCACTTGGGTCATTCTGTTTCCTCATTATGGATAATTTCCATTGTAATAGTAGCCTCAAACTTAGCCAAACTCCTCAGCCGCAATTTTTAATCACCGATGATTCGTCTATTTCAGGCAAAAGTTTGATAAAATTTATACTTAGCTATTATTACTTAAATACTTATGTTAAAAGTACTATTTACTACCTTGCAAACAAGTACAATCGTCCCTAAAAACTATGAGTTAGAAGTTAATTCTGCCTTGATTCAATAATTTATAACCAACTGCTAATGATGTGAATGCAACACAGAAACTCCACAAACTAGTTGGTTTTAAAATAACTCCACCACTTAAGAAAACTAGTACTATGCCAATACCCAGAAATATCCATCCCAAATTACCAGTTTCTCTGGAAAAGAAAATCAATGCAAAGATACCTGCCATAATTGCCAATACCGAACCTGTAGCAGGTAGCCTCCGATAGAAAAATGAATAGTAGCCGCTAACAAATATAATGTTTTGACCGAAAAAATATAAACCCAGAAATAACAGAATTAAGCCTATAAGTTTAATCAAAAGCCTACCCATAATTATTGAATTAGTCTTGCTTGGATCTGAAGTTAGTATGGGTTAATTATATTTGGCATCTTAATTAAAAAATAGGGGTTACAGTAAAATTTTATATAAAAATTATCGTGACAACCAAGTAAATATACGTAAAAAATGACAATAAGCTACTCAGAACTCAGAACTATAGACAAAGCTAGTTGATAAACTTGACGACGGGAAAGCGAGGTAAATTTGGCTAGTTGACGGCTGGCTTGCGATCGCGATATTCCTTGGCTAATTAACTGTTGCAATTCAGCCTTGAGTTCTGTCTCTGTTAATAATGGTTGAGTGGCTGGAGTTCCGGCAACAACTAAAGTATATTCACCTTGGGGTTCGCGTTGCTGGTAATGAGCGATCGCTTCGGCTATTGTGCCGCGCCAAAATTCTTCGTACAGTTTAGTTAACTCCCGTGCCAGTACAATTTGGCGATCGCTTCCAAAGACTTCTGCTAAGTCTTGCAAAGTATCTAACAAACGATGGGGCGATTCGTAGAAAATTAAAGTGCGGGATTCTGTTTGCAAAGTTTCTAAATGTTCCCGTCGTTGTTGTGCTTTCGGTGGTAAAAAGCCTTCAAACACAAATTTATCCGTTGGTAAACCCGCAGCACTCAAAGCCGTAATTGCTGCACTTGCACCGGGAATTGGTACAACTTTTATCCCTGCGTCAATACACGCTTTAATCAGTTCATACCCAGGATCAGAAATTCCCGGCATACCTGCGTCACTAACTAAAGCGATCGCTTTATTGTTACTTAAATGTTCTAATATTTCTGGAATGCGACTATTCCGATTATGTTCGTGATAACTTACCTGGGGTGTTTTAACTTGAAAATGTTGTAACAGTTTCCCTGTATGACGGGTGTCTTCCGCCGCAATCAAATCCACAGTCTGCAAAATTCGCACCGCCCGAAAAGTGATATCTTCTAGGTTGCCAATGGGTGTGCCAACAACGTAAAGTGTTCCTGGTTGCGGATCGGTTTGCATGAGACTGAATGTAATTCGTAGTTCGTAATTCGTAGTTAGGTTTTCTCGTCTTAGTTTTGGAGAATGGGTATTATCGGTGACTAATCTAAAATCCAAAATCCAAAATCTAAAATCGCATCGGGGATTATTTGTGGGTTTGGTCACCTTGGATTTAATTTATCTTGCTGATTCTGCTCCTCAAAATAATCAGAAGTTGGTGGCTGCTGACTATACTGTAGCAGCAGGCGGCCCTGCTACCAATGCGGCTGTTGCTTTTGCACATTTGGGTAACCAAGCAACTGTCTTGGGTGTGGTTGGTTCTCACCCGATGACCCAACTAATTAATAGTGACTTAGAAAATTATAAAGTAGCGATCGCTGACCTCGACTCTCACAAGCAGACACCACCACCTGTCTCTTCAATTATTGTCACTCAAGCAACAGGTGAACGGGCAGTAATTTCGATTAATGCTGTAAAAACTCAAATCAGCAACGCATCTATCCCAGGAAATATTTTGCACGATATTGATATTGTATTAATTGATGGACACCAAATGACAGTTAGTAGAGCGATCGCTCAAACAGCGAAAGCTAAGAATATCCCAGTAGTTATTGATGGTGGTAGCTGGAAACCTGGTTTCGAGGAAATCCTACCTTGTGTAGATTACGCTGTTTGTTCAGCAAATTTTTATCCTCCCAACTGTGAAACAGAGATAGAGGTTTTTAATTACCTTAGCAGTTTTGGCATTCCCCACATAGCCATTACTCACGGCGAACAACCAATTGCATATCTAAATAGTAATCAAAGTGGTACTATAACCGTACCGCAGATTGCAACAGTTGATACACTGGGGGCTGGAGATATTTTTCATGGCGCTTTCTGCCACTATATATTAAGTGATAATTTCACTAATGCTTTAGCACAAGCAGCTAATATCGCCGCTAGTTCCTGTCAATTTTTTGGCACACGTCGCTGGATGGAAGAGAAGTAATGAAAGATTTAGAAGAAATATTAGCGATCACTCGTGATGTAGGCTGGAAAGCAGCAGATATACTCCACTCTTATTACCACGGTACTGTTAAAGACTCTGACTTACAGGTGGAATACAAACAGAATGAACCTGTGACTATTGCAGATGTTACCGTCAGTCAATATATTTTGCAGAGATTGCAAGCCGCTTTTGGTCATGAAGATTTTGCTTATATTAGCGAAGAAACTTATAAATCCCAACTCCATCAACAAAAATCACAGTTAGTATGGCTAATTGATCCCTTAGATGGAACACGAGATTTTATCGATAAGACGGGAGACTATGCGATTCACATTGCATTAATTAAGGATCATCGCCCTATTTTATCTGTGGTAACTGTGCCTGAAGCGGAAACAATCTACTACGCTACTAAAGAAGGTGGAACATTTAAGGAAACTTTAAAAACATCTGTTCCCATAACACTTGCAACACAAAAGCGAGTTGAAGATTTAACCTTAGTTGTGAGTCGTTCTCATCGCAATGAAAGATTAAACTATTTGCTACAACATTTACCTTGCCAAAATCACAAATCTGTAGGTAGTGTAGGTTGTAAAATCGCTACTATTCTCGAACAACAAGCAGACATCTATATTTCTTTATCTGGAAAGTCTGCCCCTAAAGATTGGGATATAGCTGCACCAGAATTGATTTTAACCGAAGCAGGCGGTAAGTTTACTCACTTTGATGGCAGTCTTTTAAAATACAATACTGGTGATATAAATCAGTGGGGAGGCTTGCTTGCTAGTAATAGTAACTATCACGAATTCTTATGCCAGGAAGCCCAAAGGATATTATTAGAGTTCGATAGTAATAATAAAGAAGTTGAGAAATATAGTTAAAAATCACTCGTTTATCTTGACCATATAATTGATAATTATATGTAATACTTAACTTCATCAATGTCTATGAACAACTTCCAATACATTTTTTAAGTATAAATACTCAAATAAATTTTTCTTAATAGTTGTAAACTACAAAGTTTTTTAACTAATTGATAACTTTGATTATTTGAAGCTTGTGCTATACTTTGGCATATAAGGATTATTTTCGGTTGAGTAACTCGTTTTGATTTTGAAAAAGCGTCTCTCCGAATTTAACTCTCTACACTCCCTGAATTCGGAGACATTATATGTCAATTTACGTCGGAAACCTGTCCTACCAAGTCACTGAGGACGACTTGCGGATGGCATTTAGCGAGTACGGAAAAGTTAATCGTGTTCAGTTACCTACTGACCGAGAAACTGGCCGTCCTCGTGGTTTTGCCTTTGTAGAGATGGAAAGTGAGTCACAAGAAACCGCAGCCATTGAAGCACTTGATGGTGCTGAATGGATGGGGCGTGACTTGAAAGTCAACAAAGCTAAACCTCGTGAAGAAAGAAGTCCTTCTCGTGGCGGTGGCTGGGGTAATAACAATCGCGGCGGTGGCGGCGGTCGTGGTCGTTACTAAACTTTTGAAATAAAAATTTAGCATCTAGAGTCTCCAGCAGATAAAGCCAAAGGCTCATTTCTGCTGGAGTATTTTATTTTTTCTCTAGAGTCCGCTATTCATCCACATAAGGAGGAATGAGAATGACGCAAGTAGTCTTGGGGGAGAATGAGGGTATTGATTCAGCTTTGCGAAGATTTAAACGGGAAGTTTCTAAAGCTGGAATTTTCCAAGACATGAGAAAGAAGCGTCACTTCGAGACACCGCTAGAAAAACAAAAGCGGAAAGCTGTTGCAAGACATAAACAAAATCGCAGCAACGGCGCTCGTCGCTTCAAATAACACTCAAGTCTATCTGGCTAACCACTCACAATTAGACAGATATTAACTAAAAAAATTACTGGTAGTAGCGCTTACAACCTTAAGGCAGCGCTGCTACGTGTTTGTATATGGCATATTTTTTGGCGAAATTTACAGTTATTTAATATATCTTTACTGTATACTCACCAAATGTTGTAGTCTATAGCCTGATTCGGCAATTTCTGGCTCTGGATTTTCAGAAAAAATGTTGCGTGTTTATCATCTTTTCCTGGCTGCGATTTTACTGTTGTTAGCGCCAGTAGGTATAAAACTTGTCCTGCCCTACTTTTCAGGAACCAAAGTAGAACCAAAGAATCAAGTAGCGTTACCGACACCCAAGACTTCCCCACAACTTACCCCTGGAGACACTTCCACCCCCATAACAGGAAATCTGTGGCAAAAAGTTTTAGGTAAAAATATTGTAGTTCCTAACGGCTGGCAAGTGGCTCCTTGCCAAGGAAATGCACCTTTTTTATGTGTGTCTTCCAAGGGCGAAGTTTTAGGTTCAGTCGAGTTTGGTATTTATCAAGTTAGTAAAGATCCGAATTTTCAAAAGCAACTTGCCAATGCAGGTATTCCATTCGGCTCTAAGGTTGTAGATTATAAAAACGCTGTTAACAAAACCAAAGTACTTACAGCACTGAAAGCTTGGGCGGAAGACTACTATGCTTCTTTGAGTAAAGACCGCCAGAAAGGATATGGCAATAAAATTATTTTTTCTACCCACCCTTTAGAAGAATTATCAATTGGTAAGTTACCAGGAATACGCTACGGTTTTACAGGTATTAAACAAGAAGGTGGATTGCAAGAGCAATACATTAGTTATGCTGCCTTTGATGGGACTGCACTTTATATAATGAGTACGGCTTTTGACCCAGGTGCAGTTACAGGTAAGTTTGAAAAACTGGAAAATTTAGTAATTTTTCAGCCTTACTTAGATGCGATCGCGGAAAATTTAAATCTATAAGTTTTCATGGTCATTAGTCATTAGTCATTTGTAAATACCCATGACTAATGACTAATATTAGCTTGAACTAAATCTCAGCGACGGCGCGTTCAATTAAACGACGTGCTAAAGTTTGTGTGCCTGTATGTTCGTAATAATTAGTAGACACATCTAAGAAAGCCGCCAAATAATCTAACTTGTCATCGCTGACTTCCATAAAGTTTTGCAAGTGACCAACGACATTTTGCGGGGTTAAATTATTCTGAACAACTAACCCATTCATCCAACCTTTAACCGAATCAAAACTTTCACCAATAAAGTTTAGTTTACTTCCAGCATCTCCACCAGGAATTGCATCTTTAATGCCTTGGAAAGTAGAGTTTTGTTCTAGTTCTTGAGGGTTGGTTTGGCTTACCGCAGATAGTGCTTTGTTGATGAAATCTGGGCCTAATGGTATCAACCCATCAATACAAACTAACGCCACCATACGGATGAGTGATTCACCACTATACTCACCCAAAGAAGCAACAAAATCTCCAATGCTGTCTCCAGGGATGCCATTAATTTGACAAAAAGCCACCAATTCAGCTACAAGTTTTAAGCACAAATCAATGGTTTGGGCTTTGTCTGGTTTAGGTGTAACAGAGTTGAGAAAACCCAAAAGCGGAATTTTTTCGCCAACTTTGTTAGCCAAAGCTGCTGCACCAAGAGCTTTATCTGTACCATCAACAGTTTGATAAAGCCACATCGCGCGTTGGTAGCCTTGAGAGCGATCATTGTAAAGATAAATTGCTCTTTCGCCAATTTGTTGAATTAATTCTTCGTCAGTTTCACCAGTAACAGTTTTAATTGTGTTGACAAAGCCAACAGTATTTTGCCACTCACCAGGAGCAACAAAATCGAGAGCTTTTAACACAGATACAGTTAAGCCACCAGTTGGTAGTTCATCAACCAATTCAAAAATTGCTTTGCTCACAAAAATCTCCTGATTGCGAGTTTGTTATCTAAATATCTTGAGCGCAGATTATTTGAGTTTTGCTAAACCATCAAGATTAAATTTACTAAGCCAATCAGCGCGATCGCTCGCTGTCAAAGTTTTTGACGAGACTTTAACTTGATACTTACCAACTAAAACCGCAGTTGCGGTTGAACCTTGTTCTACGGCTGGATATCCACCAATCTTTTTGGTACTTTTAGAGAATTTGGCTGCGGCACTCGGCGTGCTGCTAGTATCAGAAATCGACAGCATCGCTACTTCTTTTCCGCTTTTTTTCAGCTTGGCTTCTGCAAAGCCTTTCTTCTCTTGGGTATAAACGCGATCATAGCCACCACCCGGTTTTGGGAAATATTTGTTAAATTCACTTCCCTGAGTGGCAGTCTTAGCAACTGCTTGACCACTTTTTTGTTTGGTGCTTTCTTGTTGTACTTGGTCAAAACGTCCTGGTGTTTTGGGAGTACAAGCTGTTGTCAGTATTAACACTGAAATCAGCAAGACAGCTAAAACTTTACGCCCACGATAGAAACTCATGTTTCTTTCTCCTTATACTTTGAAGCAATTATCAGCGCACTTGTCAACTTTTGCCCATAAAATTTATTTTTCGATAACTATTGTGAGTAGAGAGGGAATAGGGAATAGGGAACAGGCAACAGCAAGAGTAGGCTTGATACTATGTGAAAAAGGGATTCTCATGTCTCTTAACTTTGCCAACTACCACCACAACTTGTGCAGCAGAAAAATGAACACTGATTTTGGCAATCTGTTTAGGGAAAATGCTTTAATTCAAACTATACATACTTCTATCAAAGGCAGAGCTAGATATAAGGTGAAGGGACTGCATTATTCGCAAGCTCTGAAAAAATACTTAGAATTAAGATTGTCCAAGGAAGAAATCGTTGTTCAAGCTAGTGCAAACCATTTAACAGGTAATGTTTTGGTACTTTTTCAGCCGAATTTTAGCCCCAATGCGATCGCTTGGCTCCTGCATAATATAGTTCTAGATTACAGAGGATTTCAAAAGCAATTACCATCTAGCAGTGCGCCAGAATTTATTCCTAGCAAGAGCATTTCTCCGGTTGTGCTATCAGATACCCTCATAAATCGGCGTAATCAACTAATTCCCGTAGCAACAGCCTTTACTTCTCTTTCCTTTGGCACTGTACTATTACACAGATATGGTTTAGACACAAGTATTTTATTAGCTATTCAAAAGTTGCACACACCGTTACTAGACCGCATTATGGTGAGTGTAACTTCTTTGGGTGAGGCCCCACTATTACTATTAACTTGTTTAACATGGGAAGCGATGCTGCTGTCTCGTCGCCGTCACTTACAAGCTAATACTTTTGGCATTGCGGCGGTTGGTGCGATTAGCTTAAATTATTTGCTGAAAGAATTGTTTGTCAGGGCGCGTCCTGCACTGTGGGATCACATTATTAATGTCAATCACTATAGTTTTCCCAGTGGCCATGCAATGGTGTCAATAGTGGTTTATGGTTGTATGGGCTATACGCTGTCCCAAGAATTTCCGCAATGGCGATCGCAGATTTTAACCTTGACTGTTATTTTAATTTTGGCAATTGGTTTTAGTCGGCTTTATTTGGGAGTACATTGGCCTACTGATGTGATGGCTGGTTATGCGGTGGGTTTAGTGTGGTTAACTGCTTGTATAGTAAATGAGTATTTGTTAACTCAAAAGGCTGTTGAAACGCAAAGGAACACAGAGGTAAACGCGGAGTTACGCGGAGTTTAAGTTGACTACTGGTGCAGAGACTACCCCTTGAGATTCTAACCAGGCTGCTACTCGCAAGATTACAGCTTCGTTGTAGGGTGAGGCGATTAATTGTACGCCTAGTGGTAAAGCATTGGGGCGGTGAATTGGGATTGATAAAACAGGTAAGCCAATGAAGGATAAGGGTTGGGTAAATAATCCTAAATGTGGACGAACTAATATTTCTTCGCCATCTAAAATCATGGTTTGCTGACCAATTAATGGTGCAGAAATGGGTGTGGTTGGTGCGAGAATTATATCTACATTTTGAAAGACTTCTTGAACGCGATCGCGATACCAGCGGCGAAATCGTTGTGCTTGCAAGTACCAACTACTGGGAATTAACGCCCCAGCCAAAAAGCGATCGCGTGTTGCGGGATCAAAATCTTGAGGATGCGATCGTAATTTATCTAAATGCAGATTTGCGCCTTCACTGGCTGTAATCACAAAAGCGGCTGCACGGGCGCGTTTTGCTTCTGGTATTGTTATGTATTTAGTTACGCCTAAAGCATTTGCTACGGTTTGGACTGGGGCTAATGCTTCTGGTGTTGCGCCTTGGATAAAATAATCATCTGCGATCGCAATTCTAATATGAGAAATATCTTGATGCAGTTGGGGTGAACACAACTCTGGCGGACGTTTGGTACAAATCGGATCGCGGTTATCTTCTCCTTGCAGTACATCAAAAACTGTAGCAATGTCTTGTACAGAACGGGCAAATGACCCAATGTGGTCAAAACTACTAGAAAATAAAGCTACACCTGCACGAGATAAGCGTCCGTAAGTTGGTTTTAAACCAAACACACCACATAAAGCCGCAGGTACGCGAATTGAACCATTCGTATCAGAACCCAGTGTGAATGGAACCAACCCAGCCGCCACCGCTGCTGCTGAACCACCAGAAGAACCACCTGCTACTCGTTGTAAATTATATGGGTTATGAGTAGCACCATAATGAGAGTTTTCTGTGACAAATCCATAGGCGTACTCATCCATATTTAAAGCGCCAACCAACACTGCACCAGCTTGTTTTAATTTGGCGACGGCTGTTGCATCTTGGGTAGCTGGGGGATTTTCGGCATTAATTTTTGCACCAGCCAGAGTTGTGATACCTGCAATATCAAAAAGATTTTTGACAGCAAAAGGTACGCCAGCCAATAAAGGACGATGATTACCTTGAGCTATTTCTTGATCAACTCGTGCTGCGTCTGCTAAAGCTGTTTCTGCTGTGACAGTTGTAAAACAGTTAAGTTGATTGTCTATTGTGGCAATTCGTGCTATTGCAGCTTGAGTGACTTCTACTGCACTAACTTTACCTCCGCGCACAGCAGCTGCTATTGATAAGGCATCAGCTAAATCTAAATTCATCAGTTAAGCAATATTGCGTTTAGCTTTTTGAGTCACCGCAGTTCGCATAGTTTTGATTAGTTGTAACAAAACAATAGTAAAACCTAAATCTAAAAAGCCAGATAATAACAGCCACAAAGGGAGAAATTTATCTCCAGGATTTTTATAAGCTTCAAAAACAATACGATTTACAGTTCTTGAACCTATCATAAAACCATACAGCGGTGCTATCAACGATCGCACTTGTTCACTTGAACTGCTTAAATCACCACCTTCTTCTTGAAATTTTTCCGCAAAAGTGAATAAGGTGTTATGTATGCCCCAAAGGCTGTATATAGGAATTAAAAATCGTGCGATCGCACCTCCTGGGGTAATAGGATATTCCTGGAAGAGGTTTTTTAAATCTGTATGGATACGATGTAGCCAAATCAAAAAAATAATAATTGAAATTATACTGACCAGCAACGCAACTATTGAGATTACTCCATCAACAGAAGCAAGTAGCTGATAAAGTGGCTGTGCTATGACCCCTAATAAAGAGAAAAATGTAGAAACAATCCCAACTCCCACAAGCACCCACAGCAAACGTACCAAAAATTTACCTATAGCCGCAGACTTCAATGAACTAGCCGCATTAAAATTACTCATTTCATTTTTACAATGGCATTATCGGCTAATATCTTAAGCTTACTAGTTATATTGAAAACTCAGTGCATTTACTTGAGGAGTCAAGCCGTTGCTCATCAACTATGGTTCAAATACGGGTGCAGATTCAACTTCTTCGGGTAATGGAAAAGAATTGACAAGTTGAGCGATCGCTTGAATTCTCGCAAAATTCGCTACCACTCCATCACGATACTCATCTTTGATCTGCAAATCTAATAATAAGGAGATTTGCTCAACATACTTATTTACATCTAATTCTTGATTGTTCATCGTTGTTCGGGTGATATTTTGGTTGATCAGTCATACTCATACAGGGCAGTCTATAACCAAATACGAATACGTCTGCGGTTATAGACTGCCCTGTAAAAAAGTCTAAAAAGTAAACGTAGTCCGGAGTACACCTACAGTTGTAGTTTCGTTTCTGCTGTCACCTTCAGGGTTAAACAAAACAAAAGCACCGGGGGTAATGCTAATATTATCCGTCAACCTAAAGCGATAATAGGCCTCTAAATGGTAAGGAGTAGTCCGATTTGTTATCCCAACCTCAGCTGGAGCTAGTCGAGCAGCACCGCCAGCATCTGAGCGAAAAAGTGGTTGTCCAAAAATAATCCCAGCATTGTTTCCTGATTTAAATAAATCATTGAAGTGAAGTCCTACCATCCAACTAGTAAAAGTGGTGGAAGCATCAACATCTCCAGAAGAATCATCTACAAACATTGCTGCACCATACCCAGATAAAGCCACCTTTGGAGAAAAGCGCCAAGTTACAGTACCACCAACAGAATTGAGAGTAACAGGTGTTCCCAGAGGTACGCCAGCTAATGCACCGATATCATCACGAACTAATCCTGTGCCTAAGATATTAATTTCGTGATAACTATGGGCATAGTTTAAACCAACATCTATGGAACTAGTAGGTTTAAAGGTTAATTGAGCGCTGACAACGTTACTACCACCAAATACACCTGCTCCCAAAGGAGTATTAGAAACTCCTGGGACGATATCACCTGCTTCTTGGGGTAGGTTGGCATTGACACTGCCGTATAAAGCTCTTAAATCTAACTGGGGAGAAATGTTAAAAATAAATCCCGCAGCCGATGCTAAACCAGTTCCCGAAGTCCCACCTGATACTCGTGCTACAGGATTTAAACCGGCAAACCGAGAAATAGACTCTTGTCCTTCACCATAAAAAGGTGTGATAGCAGGAAAAGCATCTGTTGCTTCCGCCGCAGTTCCCGCAAATAAAGTCAATTTATCAGCTACAGGAAAAACATACAGTAACTTATATAGTTCTACGCTATTAGCGCTTACAGGTGATAACGTTTTCACGTCTAACCCAGGAAACAGTGGCTCAAAACTTGTCCTAGCACTACTAGCACTGAGTAAAGGCGAAGCTAATCCTAAACTTTCTTGCAGACTACCACTTCCGTCTACACCACCCAAAAAGTTATAAGCTTGCAAACCAGTGATTAATAAATCTTTCCCAGTAAAGCTAGTATTGAGATTCAACCTAACTCGATTCACTAAGATAATATTAGGATCGTCTCTATCGGGTGCGCCACCTGTAGCACCAATCCCAGCGATAATGACTTCTCCATTGAGTTTAGTAGTAGTGGAAAACTGATTTGCTTCTAGCTCTGCGGTGCGTGCTTCTAGTGCATCAACTCGCCCTCGCAAAGTTGCTAGTTCCGCCGCAAAGTCTTCTTGCAACTTTTGCAAAGTCGCTAAATCTTCTTTCTTGACTAAATCAGAAGTTGCTGTGGCGATGAGTTCGTTGACTCGCTCTAAACAAGCATTTAAGCCAGCAGCAAATTCATAACGAGTCATGGCACGATTACCACGATACGTGCTATTGGGATAACCAGCAATACAACCATAACGCTCAACCAAAGATTGTAATGCTTGAAAAGCCCAATCAGTTGGTTGCACATCAGACAATTGCGATACAGAGGTTACTTGGGCGCTGTTGTTGTCGTCTGATGTCTGCAACGAGTTAGGCTGTGATGAGTCCTGAACTTCTTGCTTGTCTTTTTTAGTAGGTGATTTTAGTTGGCTATCATTTGCTATGAGCAACCTACCTTCAGCAGTATTGACAAAAGGAGCTTTATTTAACTCATTGGCTTGATTAGAAATTTTGTTATTTAAAATTGCTGATTTTTGAGGCTCATTGCTCAATGAATTCTGAACTGCTGGCACTAAATTAGCTAGTGCTTGTACAGGTAAAATTCCGTTGATTAAACATAAAAAACTAGCTCCACTAGCAGAAGCTAGGAGATACTTTGCCATTACCACTCCTCACAGATAAGAAATATTAAGAAAACTTATCTACGATATTTATACAGTTATGAAGCACTCTTTAGTAAATTGCTCAAAATAAGCTTGCTTCCCGTAAGTAATTACCGTAGGTATTAAAATCTAGTAAATACTATTTGCATAAACATTTAACATTAGTAATGATTGATAGTTCTAATTATCTTGATAAAAATATTTTAATCATTAGAATCATCTATAGTAATCATAGATAAACATAAAACATTCAGCTACATAGCTTCGTTGAGAAGTTAGGTGGCTAAATCTCATAATTTTTATCTATCAAATCAGATGGTTCCAGAAACGAAAAGTAAATATTTGATTCTGTAAAAATAAGGAGTTAAATTTTAGTGAAAAATCAAAAATTGCTCTAGTAATTGTTAGAGAAAAATTGCAAAATTTATTTTATGATTAATCATAAAGAAAGCACATTTAATGGTATTGGAAACATTGATCTGTATTACCAAAGCTGGAAACCAGCAGGTAAGCTAAAGGCAGTATTAGCTATTGTGCATGGACTGGGAGGTCATAGTAGCAAGTACGGTAACATAGTTCAGCACTTCATACCCAAGCAATATGCTGTTTATGGTTTTGATATGCGTGGTCATGGGCGATCGCCAGGACAAAGAGGATATATTAATTCTTGGGCAGAGTTCCGCGAAGATGTGCGAATTTTTTTAGAATTAATTCAAACCCAGCATCCAAAATGCCCAATTTTTCTTTTAGGTCATAGTTTGGGTTCAATTGTTGTTTTAGATTACGTTCTGCGTTATCCCCAAACTGCTGCCACACTCCAAGGTGTGATTATCTTAGCGCCAAGTTTAGGGAAAGTTGGCGTATCAAAATTCAAGCTATTTCTGGGACAACTGCTGTCGCGTGTATGGCCACGGTTTACTTTAAATACTGGTCTTGACCTTGCTGCTGGTACACGAGATGAGAAAGTTTTAGCTACCTATATGCAAGATTCTTTACGACATACCCTAGGAACTGCGCGTTTAGCAACAGAGTTTTTTGATACTGTGGCTTGGATTAATCATCATACTGCTGAATGGCGATCGCCACTATTAATTCTGCACGGTGGCGCAGACCGAGTAACGCTACCAGAAGGCGGTAAGATTTTTTATGAAAAACTAACCTCCTGTACAGATAAAACCAGAATTGAATATCCAGATGCTTATCATGAACTGCAAGATGACCTCAATTATCAAGAAGTTTTAGCTGATTTAGAAAATTGGTTAGAGAAACATTTACCGCCTGAGACTGTGTAGTTTATATATGAAAGTAATTGGTTGAATAATTTGAGTTATCAACACAGATGTCAATACCAAAAAAAGGTACAAGAAAAATATTAGTTGATGGCGAACTATTCATTTGGTTAATCAGAAGACAAGCTACAAACTTCCAAGCTGACTATCCTGATGGACATATTCATGTAGCAATAGAACACGCTTCTGAGTCAGGTTCAGTATTAGTGATTATTACTGATAAACTTCATTCACAGGGTTTCAGCCTCACTAATAGCGCAGTCACCCCAAAAGACGTAGCGTTATGGATAAAACAAGCTATGCAAATTGGATGGTTTCCTAAAAAGTCAGGCAGAACTTTTAAGGTTCGCGTTATTAGCAATAGAATAATCCAAGCTTAAGGCAGTTATTGAATTTTTCTACTAATTTCTCTGTAATTTGATTGATAATTCGCCAGTGTTTCTTTAGCTTGTGAATACACAAATGTATTTTTAGGAATTGCTTTTAAAAGATTAATTGCTTGTTGCCATTTGTCTTTTGCTTGTTGTCGAACCGAGAGTGAGTGCGGCGAACTTTGGATAAAAAAGTGAGCTTCTATTGCTAGTTTATGTGCTGTTTCTAAATTAGCTAAGGCTTGTTTTTCTGCAATTACTCTTTGATTAATAGCTGTATGATAAAAACGATAACGAATCAACTTATCTTTAGCTTGAGCCGAAACTGATGTGTTTTCCGGTACACTTTCTAGTAACTTGACGGCCTCTTGCCATTTAGATTCTGCTTGTTGCCAAATAATTAGCGGATGGGGCGGTGATTGTACTAGCCCAGAAGCTTCTAAACCCAGCTTTTGAGCAGCTTTAAAATTAGCGATCGCAGTTTCTTCTTGATTAAAATTTAAGTTAATTTGTTGTAATTGCGGAATTTCAGCTTTAATCATCCAGCTACCAAAGCTTAAAGCTAATAAACTCACTGCAATAATTCCACCATAGTGAGATAATTTTTGCTCTTTAAACTTTTTTAGCAAACTAATATTTACGAATTTACGTTGACCAGATTTAGGCTTGAGCAACTTTTTTTCAGTCTTGATTCTCAAGGCACTAATCTGCAAAATCAAAGAATCAATTTTATCTTGGTAAAATTCGCAATCATTAATAATATCTGTTAATTCTTGTAATCTGCCATCGCCAGATATAATTAATTCCTGGTCATCATCTAGCCATTCTAGTGCAAAGCCAGATTTGCCACAAAAAGATGATACTCCTAATAAAATATTTAATAAGTTATTGCTATGTTTAATATTGTTAAAAATAAATTCTAATCTTTCTTTGATTTTTAAAGAATCTTCTTGGGCTTTGATAATTTGCTTAATTTGTTGTTGTAAAAGCCTGGGTTTATCTAAATCTAATTTGATTTTTAAAACTTCTTCGGCAGCTTGAAACGTGGCTGGAATACTATCATGATTAGCATCAGTATTTAATTGTTGAATTAATTGATTATCGCTTAAAATATCGGCGGCTATAGCTTGAATTAAATCACCCCAATCAATCCAAATATCTATTTTTGCTTCAACTTCTTGGAGCGAAATCTCTATCGGCAAGTGACCAAATTTTACTATTAGTAACCCTGGATAGTCATATTTATAAATGTAGACTGTATAGTCTGCATTTTTGAAAGATTTTTGTACTATATCTAAACTAGAAACTGTAGTAGCAGGTGATTTTTCTAATTGGTTACACTTAACTTTCTCGTGAATATGACGTAATTGATCCTGAGCATGATTAATCATGACAATCTGTTGCATGATGTCATGAGAATGTCCAATATTCAGCCTCAGACTATGAACAATTTTTGGTAGTTCATTTACCAAAGTTTCTAAATCAGCCATAAATATCCCTTGGGGATTTGCCGAAAGTTGATGTGAAACAATTAAAATGACTATGCAGCAAGGTGGTAGCTTAAATACCAGCCTCATCTGATTGGTGGTAGTGCAGCATCCTAATAGATTGAAAATCTGAGGAGCTATGGATTCATACTTCCCGAAAATCCTACTAAAGTAACAAATTCAACTGAAAAATTTTAAATAAATGCACAATTAGTAATTAAAGTCAAATATGAATGAAATTGATTTAGCGTTTACTCCAGCGCTGGAGTTAGCGCAATTAATCCATCGTCGGGAAGTGTCGCCACTAGAGTTAGTGGAAATATATTTACAAAGAATTGAGCGGTTAAACCCCCAATTGGGAAGTTATTTTACGGTGACGGCAGAATTAGCGATCACTGATGCCCAAGCAAAAACCGAAATGCTGGCAACAGGCGCTGAACTGCCGCCTTTTTTTGGAGTGCCAATTTCGATTAAAGACCTCAACACTGTGGCGGGCGTACCTTGTACCTACGGCAATCCAGCATTGTTAAATAACATTCCTGATTACGATGACGGGGTGGTAACTAAGATTAAACAAGCGGGATTCACTATTCTCGGTAAAACTGCAACTTCCGAAATCGGTTCCTTTCCTTACACTGAACCAACAGGGTTTCCCCCAGCCAGAAATCCCTGGAACTTAGAATATACTCCTGGCGGTTCCAGCGGTGGTGCAGCGGCAGCTGTAGCGGCGGGATTATGTGCGATCGCTCAAGGTTCTGATGGTGGTGGTTCGATTCGTGGCCCGGCGGCTTGCTGTGGTTTAGTAGGAATTAAACCATCACGAGGCAGAGTCACCAAAGCCCCGGTAGGCGATCGCTTGGGGGGAATTGCTGTCAATGGCCCCATTGCCCGGACTGTGGCTGATGCAGCAGCAATGTTAGACACAATCTCTGGTTACTTCACAGGCGATCCTTACTGGCTACCTGATCCTGAACCATCATTTCTCGCTGCTACTCAAGAAAAAATTTCTGGGTTACGCATTGCCTTCTCTACTAAAATCCCGCCTTTGGGAACTGCCGATGTTAACTGTCAGCAAGGTGTATTGCAAACAGTCCGGTTATTAGAACAATTGGGTAACACAGTTGAAGAAAACTGCCCAGATTTTAGTGGCTTAGTCGAACCATTCCAAGTCGTTTGGCAAGCTGGGGTAGCAGCATCAGGAATTCCGGCAGAGGCGTTACAGCCTGTAAACCGTTGGCTATTGGCACGCACAGGTTCTGTCGCTGAATATCTCCGGGCTTTATCGCAATTGCAAATTATCTCACGCCAAATTGTGGCATTTTTCGAGCATTTTGATGTTTTGGTACTGCCTGTGTATTTACATTCACCAATTCGCGTAGGAGAATGGGCTGCCTTGAGTCCAGAAGAAGCATTTCAAAATATTGTGCGTTGGGTTGCCCCTTGTCCAGTTGCTAACGCCACCGGACAACCTGCGATCGCTTTACCAGTGGGTTTTGATAGTCACGGTGTACCTATCAGTGTGCAATTGTTGGGTAAACCTGCGGCGGAAGCCACTTTAATTAGCCTTGCCGCCCAAATTGAAGCAGCGAAACCTTGGATTCAGCACCGCCCAGCTTTTGCCTCCTAATGCCGTCACCCAAGCAGGATTTATTCAGAAAGAAAAATCAAGGGTTTAGGGATGTGGGGTGTATATGAGCAAAATCTTTATATTCCTACTCCCTGATTTCAACTTTACGAAAAGCCGTTGTCGCGTCTACACCCCCTTTAAATGTTAAGTTATTTTACGATTACATGGCACGGAGTATCGGAATTATTGACGAAGCATATTTACACCTGATCAAAAGTCTTCCATCAGTCATGGTCTAAAGCCGAGGCGACAAGCTTAACATCCTTATTCCACATCAATTAGCAGCGATCGCCTCTAGCAGAAATATATCTGGATAAATTGCCTAAATTAGGCGATAAAGAGGCACAAATCCAGATTTTTCTCTGGTTTAAGAATTTAGTTGTTTCGGACAAAACAGGTGTTTTTACTAAGTATTTATTCCTACTTTAGGGGTGGTTTTGAGTGCAACACACCCCTTAAAAACATAAAACATCCTGAAATCCATATAAATTAATGGTTTCATATATCCACTTCTGGCTACTACACCTTAGAATGATTCATTGAAAAGTCGAGCCGAAGGGATGTGTAGCCGTTTTGAGTAGAAATACTCCCTAAGCCCGGCTTTTGTAATTGTGCAAACAGAGGTTTGAGTAAAGATGCTACATGCTGCATCTTGAACAAATCTCAAGTAAACCTGAAGGAGTTTATATGAACAAAGGCGAATTGGTTGATGCAGTAGCAGAAAAAGCTAGTGTTACTAAAAAACAAGCAGATGCCGTCTTAACCGCTGCTTTGGAAACCATTATTGAAGCGGTTTCCTCTGGCGATAAAGTAACACTAGTAGGGTTTGGTTCTTTTGAATCACGGGAACGCAAAGCCCGTGAAGGACGTAACCCCAAAACCAATGAAAAAATGGAAATTCCGGCAACAAAAGTGCCTGCTTTCTCTGCTGGTAAACTCTTTAGAGAAAGAGTTGCGCCCCCAAAATCTTAGGTTTAGTTTACGGAATTTGTATTTTGATGCAGCAACCAGCACACGGGGGAAATTTAGCCTGGGCAGCAGCACTGGCTGGCTGTCCCCGTGATGCTATTCTTGATTTTTCTGCAAGCATCAGCCCTTTAGGGCCACCGGATAGTGCGATCGCTGCGATTCAGTCACAAATGAGTAGTTTGAGGCACTATCCCGAACCAGAGTACAGTGAACTGAGACTAGCTCTCAGTCACTTCCATCAATTACCGCCAGAGTGGATTCTACCGGGTAACGGTTCAGCAGAATTATTAACTTTGGTGGGAAGAGAATTAGCCGCATTATCGGCAACCATCTTGCTTACTCCAGCCTTTGGTGATTACTACCGCACCTTGGCGGCTTACAACGCTAAAGTTCTGGAGTTTCCCATTGATTTCAGTCATGTGTCATTTGTCAATAGTCATTTGTTAATAAACAATGACACGAGTCTGAGTGTTGGCAGCCAATGCTTAGAAATTCGAGGAAAAAGTACCAATGACAAAGGACTGCTGTTAAACAATCCCCATAACCCGACAGGAAAACTATTTTCGCGGCAGGAAATTTTACCGCTGTTAGAAGAGTTTGCCTTAGTGGTGGTGGATGAAGCGTTTATGGATTTTGTACCACCGGAAGCAGAACAAAGCTTGATTTCGGTGGTGCAAGAATACGAAAATTTAGTCGTGTTGCGATCGCTCACAAAATTTTACAGTCTGCCGGGGCTAAGACTGGGATATGCGATCGCACACCCTGATCGTTTAGCGCAGTGGCAGTCGTGGCGTGATCCTTGGCCTGTCAACAATCTAGCTGCGGCCGCCGCAATTGCTGTCATAGGCGATCAAAATTTTCAACAGCAAACATGGCAATGGCTTCCACCCACACGAAACCAACTGTTTCAGGGTTTAGCTGCCATTGAAGGATTGCAACCTCACACAAGCGCTGCGAACTTTTTACTAGTGGAATCACAAAAATCAAGTTCGCAGTTACAGCAAAAATTACTGCAACACCATCAGATTTTAATTCGAGATTGCCTGAGCTTTAAAGAATTAGGCGATCGCTTCTTCCGAATAGCCGTGCGTTCTGTGTCCGACAACCAGCGCTTATTAACAGCGCTGCAAGCATTACTGGAAAATTCTTAATTCGTCAGAATAGGAACTACGAATTATCTTGCACTTTGTAGAGACGCGAATCATCTCGTCTCTACAATTAACTAATGACCAATGACAAATGACCAATGACAATTGATTATGATGTCGTGATTATTGGTGGCAGTCTCGCCGGACGCTATGCTGCTTTAGCTGCAACCAAATTGCACGCCAAAGTCGCCTTAGTAGAACCACAAATAAATTACGGATTTATTTATCACCACACCCTCAGCGAAATTGCCAACCGCTTACAATCCCTCAATGATGTAGATGGCTTTGGTATTCGTACCAACCATGCTGACATCGCCGAAAAATGTCACATATCTGTCGCTTGGCAAGAGGCAATGCTATATGCTGACAAAGTTAAAGCCAACATCCAAGAACTCAATTCTCCCGCCACCCTAGCCGCGCTGGGAGTTGATGTCATTTTTGGCAAAGGTGAATTTCACTCTTCACCACACTTAGCATTTGCTATTTATGAAAATGATGAAAAATCATTGCAATCTTCACATGATCGCATCCTCCGCTTGCTGCGGGGACGCACCTATTTACTAGCGAGTGGTTCTCGTCCAGCCATTCCCAATATAGAAGGTTTACAAGCCACTGGTTACATCACCCTAGCCAATATTTGGCAGTCTCTTAGAAAACCAACACTACCCCAGAATTGGGTAATTATTGGTGGCATTCCTCAAAGTATAGAAATAGCCCAAACTTTAGCGCGTTTGGGTTGCAGTGTTACATTAGTCATTAAATATCCTTATATTCTGCCCAATATTGATCCAGAAATTGCTCAACTACTCCAGGCACAATTAGAAGTTGATGGTGTGCGCGTTCTGACTCAAACACCCGTTACTCAAGTCAAACAAATTGAAGATAAAAAATGGATACAAGCCGGAGATAAAGCAATTGAAACTGATGAAATTTTAATAGCAACAGCACAAAAACCAAATATTGATTCATTAAATTTAGCAGCAGCAGGAGTGAAATGGTATCGGCATCGCTTGATAGTTAACAATAAACTGCAAACTACTAACAAACGTATTTACGCTTGTGGTGATGTAATTGGTGGTTATGACTTCACTAACATTGCTAATTACGAAGCAAGAATTGCTCTGAACAATGCTCTCTTTTTCCCAAGATTGGATGTTAATTATCAACACATACCTTGGGGAATATTTACTCGCCCAATGTTAGCACAAATCGGTTTAACTGAGACGCAAGCAAAACGGCAATTGCGTTATGATGAATTTTTAATTTTAAAACAATATTTAAAATCTTTAACAGCAGCCCAAATTCAAAGCGAAACTACAGGTATTTGTAAATTAATTGTTCTACTTAATGGAGAAATTTTAGGAGCCACTATCTTAGGTGCAGTAGCAGGAGAATTAATTAATTTAATTTCATTAGCCATAGCACAAAAAATTAAAGTTAAAGATTTAGCAAATTTAGCTCCTATCCATCCCAGCTTCTCAGAAATTTTGACCCAAGCCGCACAAGAATGGCATCAACAAAAATTAAATAGTAATCCAAATTTACAAGACAGATTAGAAGGCTTCTTTCATTTCCGACGAAATTGGAAGTTGTAGATAGTTTGGTTTTGATAGGGGATGCAGGTAAAAATTACAGCGATAATCATCAAGCGATCGCAATTCATTCTCTCAGGCACATCTGAAATTAATCATACCGATTTTCAAATCAGAATTCTCAATCTGTCAACTGTCTAATATCTTTAACTCTGCTTTCTCAGATCCTCTGCGGTTTGTTAAAAAAATATTGTTGCAAAAAATGCAACAGTAACAGCAATATTACGCCAAACTAGTAAGATAACAACAGATTTTCCGTAATATCTCTGATGACAGATAAATAATTGTCATTAGCAACTTGTCATAGCTGCTAACTAGTAGAGTGCGTGAACAACAGTATGACGCAAATTCGAGGCTAACTTCATATACAAAAAACTATGAAAAATCCTCTTTCCCACTTCCTACTCTCTACTCCCCACTCCCTTTTTTTACCCTTATTGCTGAGTTCGCTGCTGTTATCCGATACAGTCACCGCAACATCAACAACTCAAACGTTGCAGATAGCACAACAACCAACCCAACCAGACGCAACCCGCGCCGCAGCACAACAGGCATTATTTGAAGGATTTGAGTTATATAAGCAAGGCACAGCCGAAAGTTTACGACAGGCACTTGCAAAATGGCAAATTGCCTTACCCTTGTGGCAGAAACTAGGTGATAAACGCGGTGAAGCAGTGACTTTACTTGGAATTGGTCGTATATACGACAATTTAGGACAAAAGCAGCAAGCATTGTCATTTTTCAACCAAGCTCTGCGCCTATCTCGTGCATTAGGCGATCGCGCAGAGGAAGCTACTACTCTCAATAACATTGGCTCTGTTTACGATGATTTAGGAGAAAAGCAGAAAGCACTATCATTTTATGACCAAGCTCTGCCTCTCAGACGTGCAGTGGGCGATCGCTTTGGGGAAGCCACTACTCTCAGTAACATTGGTGCAGTCTACGACGCATTAGGGGAAAAGCAGAAAGCACTGTCATTTTATAACCAAGTTCTGCCCATAGATCGGGCATTGGGCGATCGCGCTGGTGAAGCCACTACTCTCAATAACATTGGTCAAGTTTACTCAGATTTAGGCGAAAAGCAGCAGGCACTATCATTTTTTAACCAAGCTTTGCCCCTATTTCGTGCGTTGGGCGATCGCGCTGGTGAAGCGGTTACTCTCAATAACATTAGTCGAGTCTACGACGATTTAGGAGAAAAACAGCAAGCATTGTCATTTTACAACGAAGCTCTGCCCCTAATTCGTGCAGTGGGCAATCCCTCTAGGGAAGCCACTATTCTTAATAACATTGGTCTAGTTTACTCAGATTTAGGGGAAAAGCAGAAAGCACTTTCATTTTACAACCAAGCTCTGCCCCTCAGACGTGCCGTGGACGATCCCTCTGGGGAAGCCACAACTCTCAATAACATTGGCTCTGTTTACGATGATTTAGGAGAAAAGCAGAAAGCCCTATCATTTTATGACCAAGCTCTGCCTCTCAGACGTGCCGTGGGCGATCGCGTTGGAGAAGCTAGGACTCTCAATAACATTGGTCGAGTTTACTCAGATTTAGGAGAAAAGCAAAAGGCACTGTCATTTTACAACGAAGCTCTACCCCTATCTCGTGCAGTGGGCGATCGCTCTGGGGAAGCTGGTATTCTCAATAACATCGCTTACATCGAACGAGACAAAGGTAACCTGGAAACCGCACTCACTCAAATCGCAGCAGCCATCAAAATTGTTGAAGAATTACGCACCAAAATTGATAGCCCAGAATTGCGTACTTCTTACTTTGCCACCGTACAAAACTATTACCAGTTCTACATCGACTTATTGATGCAGTTGCATAAAAAAGACCCTTCCAAAAGTTACGCCGCACAAGCACTGCACATCAGCGAACGTTCCCGCGCTAGAGGTTTAGTAGAACTATTAACAGAAGCTAACATTGATATCCGCAAAAATATTACCCCGGAATTAGCAGCCGAGGAGAAACGTCTGCAACTGCTACGAGAAGCCAAAGAAAAACAACTATCACAATTTGCCAATCAAACCCAACCAGCAGCACCACTCATAGCTGCCACTAAAAAAGAAATCGAAGATATCCTCAAACAACAGCAAGAACTCACAAACAAAATTCGGGCGACTAACCCAGAATATGCCGCTTTGAAATATCCCCAACCCCTCACCTTGCCGCAAATTCAGCAACAACTCGACAAAGACACACTCTTATTGCAATACTCTATCGGTGAAGAACGCAGTTATCTGTGGGCTGTTACCCCCAATTCTCTCAACAGCTACGAACTACCAGGACGCGAAACAATTGCCCAAGCAGCAAAAAAATATAAAGAACCATTACTTTCTTGCCAAATCCAAGGCGTTGACTGCCGAGAACTTTCCTATCGCCAAACACCATTCTTCCCAGCAGCAACTCAACTGAGTCAAATTATCCTCGCACCTGTGGCTGATAAATTAGGTGATAAACGCTTAGTTATTGTTGGCGATGGCGCATTACAAGATATTCCCTTTGCGGCGTTAGTTGCACCCAACACTCCCGCCACCAACCAAAAAGATTACCAACCCCTCATCCTCAAACATGAAATTGTCAATTTGCCTTCTATGACGGCTATTGCTACCCACAGGCAAAAATTGCGTCAAAGGCAATTAGCACCCAAAACTTTAGCTGTTCTGGCTAACCCTGTGTTTAGTGCCGAAGATAAACGGGTAACAGGTAAACCAGCAGGAGTTACACCAGACTTAGACACCCGTGGTCAATTAGAACAGTCTGCCCTAAAACGCGCCGCACAAAATATCAACCGCAGTCAGTGGTGGGATGTGCTTCCTGGTACGCAGAAGGAAGCAGAAGCAATTTTACCGTTAGTACCATCAAACAGCCGCCTATTGGCTGTTGACTTTGATGCTAATTACAACTGGGCAACCAGCAAACAACTTGCACAATATCGCTTTGTTCATTTGGCGACGCATGGCTTTGCTGACCACACCAACCCAGAGTTATCAGGAATTGTTTTGTCTTTAGTTAACAAGCAAGGTCAATCTATTCCTGGTTATTTGCGACTGAGTGATATTTTTAACCTCGATTTGCCTGCGGAGTTGGTGGTATTAAGTGCTTGTGAAACTGGTCTAGGCACAGATGTCAAAGGCGAGGGATTGGTAGGGTTGACAAGGGGTTTAATGTATGCGGGTTCGGCAAGCGTGGCGTTGTCTTTGTGGCAAGTGAGTGATGATGCGACACCAGAACTAATGAAGGAATTTTATCAGCAAATGTTGCAAGGGAAAAAGTCACCGAATGCCGCTTTACGTGCGGCGCAAATAGCTATGTTACAAAACCAAGATTGGCGTTATCCATATTATTGGGCGGCGTTTACAGTTCAGGGTGAGTGGCGCTGAGACTAATTCGGAATTTGAGTAGTTGATAGTGTTTTTAAACGCAAAGGAATGCGGAGGAAAGCGCAAAGTAACGCGGAGTATTGAGTGGAAGTCTATCAATTAAGCTGATTTTTATCCAGGAATGGTATTAGTGTTTACAAACCAAAGAGGCTGACCAATGAATAACAAATTTATTTCTAAAAAAACTTCTGCATTATTAATTTCAGGTGTTCTCGGTTTTACTACTTTGGGTGTTTGGGCTTCTGTCCAAGCACAGGCGCAAAAACAACCTGCGCCAACAACAGCCCCAATACCGAAGGAAGCCAGTCAATTACAATTACAAAATAACGGCAAACCCTTTAAACCATCAGAACTAGAGCAATCAAATAAACCTATTAAAAAAGGGACGCGGGGGACGATAGGTCGAGACGATCGCCTGCCGATGTTAAGTAATAATTATCCTTGGTCAACTGTTGGTCGCATTGTTGGTGAATCAAACTCGAAAACTTATACTTGTACGGGTACTTTGATTGATGAAGATATTGTTTTAACTAATGCTCACTGTGTAGTTGACCCGAATACTGGTAAGGTTGCAAGCCGAGTTGTCTTTCTGCCAAATGTGGTTGATGGTCAATATGCAGATAAAGCCTATGCTGTACAATATCTGGCTGGCACTGATTTTCAAGAGAAAAATGCAGAGGCTAAAGATTGGGCAGTTGTGAAGATAGATAAACCGCTCGGTCGTAAATATGGTTATCTAGGTTGGAAGTCTCTGCCTTCGTCAACTTTAATTCGCAATGAGAAAAAATTCTTTTTTGTTGGGTATTCTGGTGATTATCCCAAAGCAGAGACAGAAAAGTTTTGGGGTTTAACAGCAGGCCAAGGATGGACAGCAGGTTTTCAAGCGGGTTGCAGTATTATTGATGAGCGATCAAATATCTTATTACATGATTGCGACACTGCGGGTGGCTCATCTGGTGGCCCAATTATTGCCTCTATTAACGGTCAGCCTTATATTGTGGCTGTAAATAATGCAGAAATTAAAGATGCGAAAACTGGTCAAGGGTTGATTAATTTGGCTGTAAAAATCTCCTTTTTAGATAGTTTATTTGGCAAAAAATAAGCTTAGGGCTTATGCACATAGATCAGTCGTTGAGATTGGGTGTAAGGGTATAAGGGTGCAGGGTGTGAGGATTTTGCTGATTTACACTCCTCGCTCCTAAACCCTTAATTTTTGGTATCACTGTGTAAGTTGTATGAGTATTATTTCCTTCACAAAAAGTCACAATTCGGTAGAATTGGTTAAAGCAATCTCTGCTCTTGTGAAATAAAGGTCTCAGCAAACTCATGCAACTGAAACTCAGTGCATTTCGCCTATCCTTCGCTCCCCTATTGTTAATTGCTCCCTTTTTCCTCTGGGGAACAGCAATGGTTGCCATGAAAGGAGTTATACCCCATACGACTCCACTATTCATGGCGGGTGTGCGCTTGCTACCAGCTGGAGTGTTAATTTTGGTGGCGGCTGCACTTATGGGTAGACCCCAGCCACAAAGTTGGAAGGCATGGTTTTGGATTAGCTTGTTTGCCTTTGTAGATGGGACATTATTCCAAGGCTTTTTAGCAGAGGGATTAGTGAGAACCAGTGCGGGTTTGGGATCAGTGATGATTGACTCGCAACCTTTAGCAGTAGCTTTGCTATCGCTGTGGCTGTTTCAGGAACACATTGGTTTTTGGGGATGGTTAGGGCTGGCTTTAGGAGTCACAGGTATTAGTTTAATTGGCTTACCAGATGAGTTGATTTTTCATTGGCTGGGTACACAAGGAAATATCACCATTGGTAACTGGCAAGATTTGTTTGCTAGTGGTGAATGGTTAATGCTGTTAGCGGCGCTGTCGATGGCTATAGGGACGGTGTTGATTAGATTTGTGACACGGTACGCTGACCCTGTAAGCGCTACCGGATGGCACATGATTATCGGTGGTTTGCCATTATGGGTAATTTCGGCATTTACAGAATCTCAGCAATGGCAGAATATTTTGATACCTGATTGGTTGGCCTTGGGATATGCCACAGTATTTGGTAGTGCGATCGCTTACGGTTTGTTTTTCTATTTTGCTTCTAGTGGTAGTCTCACTAGTCTCAGTTCCTTAACTTTCCTGACACCAGTATTTGCCTTAATATTTGGTCATCTCTTTCTCTCGGAAATGCTTAGTCCGTTGCAGTGGATAGGAGTTGCCCTAACATTAATCAGTATTTATCTCATCAATCAGCGCGAGATCTTAGCTGGACAAAACCAAACGCTAAATATTGTAGAAAAAACTGCTACACAGCAAACATCAGTGTTAGATACATCTGCGAACAAGCTCAATTCTGTACCCATAAAGGTCAGAGAATCTGAGACAGAAACTGTACCCTAACTAGGGTAGGTAAGAATATAACAAATGGCTAATAATAAATAACCATAGTTAACATTTAGACATATAAAACTTACTGCGTAAGTCCATTCTCATTTCAGCTTCAATTTTGCCAGTCAATTAACTATTGACCATAAATATTGACTCCCCTTTGATTGGGGAGTTAAAAACTGTTGGTTAATGGAATAGAGTGAAAAAGTTGATAATCTAAAATCCAAAATCTCAAGATAGGAACTATGCGGGCGTTATTGTCTGGTTATTACGGCAAAGGTAATGGTGGTGATGAAGCTTTACTGGCGACGCTTCTACAAATGTTGCCATCTCGTGTAACACCTGTGGTGCTTTCGGGCAATCCAGAAGAAACGCGCGATCGCTACAATGTAGAAACTTACAACCGTATGGCTATGCTACCTGTACTGCAAGCGTTGCGTTCTTGCGATGCTTTTATTTGGGGCGGTGGTAGTCTAATTCAAGATGTTACCAGTACCATTAGCCCTCTATATTATGGGGGATTGATGACATTGGCGCAAACAATGAATTTGAAAACCATAGCTTGGGCGCAAGGTATTGGCCCGTTAGTACGTCCGCAAACGCGTTGGTTAGCCAGACGCAACTTTGCTGGCTGTACCAAAGTTAGTGTGCGCGATCGCGCCAGTGCTGCATTATTATCTGATTGGCAAATTCCGCATATCATTGCACCTGATCCCGTTTGGGCGCTGCAAGGTAAACCAGTTCCCGGACTTGCGGATTTACCTGCGCCGAGGGTTGCTGTAACATTGCGATCGCATCCTCAACTCACTCCAAAACGTTTAGCTAACCTGACTAAAGCATTAGTAGATTTTCAAAAAGCTACTCAGGCATTTATCTTATTACTACCATTTCAAAAAAGTGAAGATTTAGGCATTGCTCAAACAATCCAACCTCATCTTGCAGATGTCAGTAAAATATTGTGTCTGGAAGATCCACAACTTTTAAAAGGAGTATATCGTGGTGTTGAAATGGCGATTGGAATGCGGTTACACAGTTTAATTATGGCTGCTGCTGAAGGTTGTCGCTGTTTTGCCCTCAGTTATGATCCCAAAATCAATCGTTTGATGGAAGATTTAGCAATACCTGGCTGGGATTTAGAGAATTTACCAGATGACGCAAATGTAATTAGTAAAACTTGGCTAGAACATTACGCCAACAGTGAGCCACTTTTATCTGAACAAATTCAATCTTTAGTAGATCGAGCCTTAATGCACCGCGAATTGTTGAGTGAAGCTTTAAGTTAAATGTTTGGGTGGAAATGAATATAAAAAATTTTCTTTATAATGCCAAGTCTAAAAACTTAAAGCAAGCTCTTGATATTTATACAAATGGAGGTCGGATTTTATGTGCGGTATGCGGTTCTGAATTAATAATAATTGGTTATGAAGATAGAAAATTAATAAAAAAACAGCAATTACAGCCTGGCATTTATTGTCCGGTTAGCCCAAAACACATATATGCAAGATTTATTATCGGAGAGCATTTTGAAGAATTTAGACAGAAATGTAGCTATAACGAATAATCATTGAAAGTTTATGCGATCACTTAAACTGCCGCATCTTTGATTCACAAAACAGTAAGTTTATTTATTAGTTCAAACTCAGTATAAAAATTATTACAAATTTAATAGAATTAACCAGGGCGATCGCTTCTAAATCTAAAATAGAATAATGCTATCAACTTCTACTCACTTATTACGACTGTCTCAAGGGCAACTCAATTTACTAGAACGTTGTCCCCGTCAGTTTCAGCATACATATCTAGAGCAACTCAATTCTCCCTCCGATCCTGAACACGAAGAGAAACAAACTTTAGGTAGCCGCTTTCACTTACTAATGCAGCAACAAGAAATGGGTTTACCAATTGATAGTTTCTTACAAACAGATACTCAACTGCAAAGTTGGATGTCTGCTTTTGCCAATGCCGCACCAGAAATTGTAACACCCATAACAGATAGTCAAACCTTCCGCGAAAGCGAACACTACCGCACCCTACAAGTTCAAGATTATTTATTGACAGTTATCTATGATTTATTAATTGCAGATAACCAGCAAGCCCAAATTTTGGATTGGAAAACTTATCCAAAACCACCAGATAAACGCAAATTAGCACACAACTGGCAAACACGCCTTTATATGTACGTATTAGCTGAAACTAGCGAATACTTGCCAGAAAATATTTCGATGACTTACTGGTTTGTTCAGTCCGCAGGTAGACCACAAAATATAAAATTTATTTATAATAGTAAGCAACATCAGCAAACACAAAAAGAACTAAATCAACTATTAAATCATCTGAAAAATTGGCTAAAACTTTACCAAAAAGGTCAGCCATTTCCGCAAGTAATTGAGAGCAGTAAAGCTTGTCATCATTGTCAGTTTGCTACTCGGTGTCAACGTACACAAGCAACAGAAGAAACCAAAATCTATCCCTTACCAAATATTGATAATATTCAAGAAGTTTCACTTTAAGCTGAAAATTCTTTTTGAATATTAACTATTAATTTATTTATGACTAACTTTGACGAAAGCGATGTAATTTATGTACGCGAATTAGGAATTGATGATATCGCTCCCGTGTACCATTTGGGAGAAGAACTATTTACAAGCGATTTATATCCATACCTATACCGTACTTGGGATGAGTGGGAAGTAATCGGACTTTACAATACAGATCCAGAATATTGTTTAGTTGCCGAAACTAGTGGAGAACTAGCAGGATTTATTTTGGGAACCATCATTACTAAAGCATCTTGGACTTATGGTTATATTTTATGGCTAGGAGTTAACCCTAAATTTCAGCGTCAGGGAGTAGCAGACAAATTAGTTGATAAAGTCGTTGCTCGAATGATTGAAGATGGGGCAAGATTCATGTTGGTAGATACTGATCCGACCAATAATGCAGCAGTGAAATTTTTCAATCGCAAAGGATTTGGTAACGTTCGTCAACACATTTTCTTATCGATGAACTTAAGTAAACACCCACATTATGGCAGACTAATTGATTACGAACACCAAAAAGCAGAAAGAGCAGGTTATAGGCGATCGCGTCCTGCTATTCGTCCTCGTAAATCTGATGGAGTGGCTACTGAATTAGTTCTCAATCCTTTAGTAAATGAACCTCCAATAATTGAAGAACAGAAATAAAGAGTAGGAGAGTTAAAGTAATAAATAACTATTGACAATTAACCATTGACTATTGACAACATGCAGTGGATTTTAGTACCAACTGAACAACCGACAGATTGGTTTATTACAGCAGTAAAACAGTACACACCTGCATCAAATGGATTATATGCAGCACAATTATTGTGGCAAAGGGGTATCCAATCTCCTCAACAACTAGCAGCTTTTGTTAACTATCAAACTTATCAACCTGCTAGTCCCTTTGAATTTGGGGAAGAAATGTACCTAGCAGTAGAACGATTACGACAAGCACGTAATATTGGTGAAAAAGTTGCTATTTGGGGAGATTTTGATGCTGATGGTATCACTTCCACTGCGGTGTTATGGGATGGCTTGGGGCAATTTTTTGAGCAACATACTCAGTTAACTTACTATATTCCTAATCGTCTGAGAGAATCTCACGGACTGAATAATTCAGGAATTGAGAATTTAGCGAAACAAAATTTTAAATTAATAGTTACTTGTGATACTGGCAGCACAAATATTAATGAAATTATCTATGCTCAACAGTTAGGTATAGATGTAATCGTTACAGACCATCACACCTTACCTGCTGAACGTCCACCTGTTACAGCAATTATTAATCCCCGTTATTTACCAAGTGTTCATCCATTATTTCATCTTTCTGGGGTAGCAGTAGCTTACAAATTAGTAGAAGCCCTTTATCAAACTCTGCCAAATATTCCTCAAGATGCACTAGAGAATTTATTAGATTTAGTAGCGGTGGGGTTAATTGCCGACTTGGTACAACTAAAAGGAGATTGTCGCTATTTAGCACAATTGGGAATTCAACGTTTACAGACAGACTTTAAACAACCACCAACAGCGCGACGGCGACCAGGCGTAGGGCGATTATTAGAATTGTGTCAAAAAAGTGGCGATCGCCCCACAGATATTTCTTTTGGTTTAGGGCCACGCATCAACGCAGTCAGCCGCATTCAAGGCGATGCTAGTTTTTGCGTTGAATTATTGACCAGTCGAGATACCAAACACTGCAATCAATTAGCTGAAGTTACAGAACTTGCCAACACCCGCCGCAAATCATTACAAAAAGATGTACAAGCCCAAGTAGCACAAAAACTCACCCAATTAGATTTATCAACAACCAGCGTCATCGTCCTGGAAGATCCCCAATGGCCAGCAGGTGTGTTAGGCTTAGTCGCCGGGCAAGTAGCCCAAGAAACAGGCCGACCAACAATTTTGTTAAGTACAGAAGACAATTGGGAAAGTTCTCCCTCGACTCCCGACTCCCAACTTCCCACTCCCCTAGCAAGAGGTTCTGCCCGTTCCATCAATTCTGTCGATTTATATCAACTAGTCAAAGACCAAGCACATTTATTGCATCGTTTTGGCGGACATCCCTATGCTGCGGGTTTGAGTTTGCCAGTGGAGAATATTCCTTTATTTACACAAGCAATTAATCAGCAATTGCGACAATCTTTGGGTACTACAGACTTAATGCCCACAGTACAAGCAGATTTGAAAGTCACCGTAGCAGACTTGGGCAAAGAGTTATTCTTAGAACTTAAACTCCTGGAACCCTGTGGTATGGGAAACCCAGTTCCAAAACTACTGATACAAAACTGTTGGTTTGAAAATGCCTGGCATCGCAATCAGCAAGATTGGCAAGGAAAAAAAGTACAGTATATTAAAACTGATTTTGACATTCGAGATGAGTCAACTAAAAATCCTTTTCCAGGTGTGTGGTGGGGACACTACAAAGATGAATTACCCATAGGTAAATCTGATTGCATAGCCGAATTGGACTACAACAGTTATAAAAAACGTTATGAAATTAGATTAATTGCCGTCCGCCCCAGTGCTAACTCAGAACTCAATCAAAAACACTCAACACAAATCCTAGACTGGCGCAACCAAGAATACTCAGCACTCAGCAACGCCACTTGCTTCAAGTCGGCAGAGCCGATGACAGTTGCTACAACGGAGGGAACCTCCGCAACGCACTGTCTCCCCAACGCAGTGGCTCCTCAGCACTCAGCACTTATCCTTGAAGAATGCCCCACAAGCTGGGATGAATTACGCACTTGGTGGCGGCGATCGCATTACAATAACCAACCATTAGCCCTTGCTTGGTCTAAACCTCACCTGCAACCACCACAAGAAATTTGGCTGACCTTGGTTGGTATTGCGAAATATCTCAGCCGTACACACCAGGTAGTCACCCGTGTACAACTATTAGACAAATTAGGTATAAGCAACCAAAGCTTATTTTTAGGCATCAAAGCCCTGAAATATTGGGGATTTACAGTCAAAACCCAAGACCATCATTTACAAGTTACCCAAAATTCCCAAACAATTTCAGCAACCCTAGCCGATGCAGCAGTCACTCAATTTTTAGCAGCTGTCAGCGAAGAACAATTTCAACAACAGTATTTTGCTGAAGTACCTCTATCTACAATTGTGGCAGTAGTTAATAGACCTGTTACTTTGTAACTCAACAGCGATCTTGATTTACCTAAACAGAAATTTTACATTTTTGCCAACTCACCATACTCACAGTGATTCACCCTAAATAAATAACTTGATGTATAGATAATTTACTGTATATCTGGGCATTTGCTGAGTCTAGTGCATTTGTTGTCGAGAAAAACTTTTGATGGTTTTTAGATGTCAGTGATACGTTATCAATATCTCAATCAAGTTTTAGAGCTTAACAAAACTTTATATATGCCTTTCAAAGGTAGATTTATTGGAGTTTTTTCATAATCAAAGCTTCATATAAATTTAGGTAGATTTAGCAAGCCTAGAAGCAAAATTTCAGAGTTAGAAATAGATTAGCAATCTTGCGTTCATCCAGTTTGAGAAGATAATTTCCCATGACAACAAAACTATTTCAAACTCTAGCAGCTGCTACAACCTTAGCAGGCATTGTTGCCTCCGCTGGCGCTGCAAACGCAGCTTCACTTTCCTACTCTGCCCAATACAAACCTACAAATGACGTAGCAACACCCGATGGTTATTATGCTACAGATATCAATGATACTATCAGCGTCCAACAGTTCAACACAGCTTTAGGTACCCTCAAAAGTGTAACGATAGATTTTGTGGGTAGTTTGAAGGGAGATGCAGGATTTGAAAACAAGAGTAACAATGCGACTACAGTAACAGTAGATCTTTCTGGCCTGCTGAAATTGCAACTACCAACAGGTGTAGATCGGTTTGAGCTAAATCCTCAACAGATTTATAATTACAATGTTGTTAAGTATGATGGTAAAACTGACTTCTCTGGTACTTCCGGTATGACAGTTGATGGTCTAATGGCTAGTATATCCGAGACAAAAACATTTACTGACACTAGCTTTTTGCAATATTTTCTGGGTACAGGAACAGCAGATTTTACCTTCTTAGCTAACGCCACATCCAAAATCACAGGATCTGGTAATATGGCTTCTTTTGTTAATACATTGGCCAGTGGCGGTATCAAAGTCACCTATGACTATGACCCAGCCAAGTCTGTACCCGAACCCTCTGCTGCAATTGGTATCAGTTTAGTTGCAGGACTTGGTTTGTTGTCACAACGTAAAAAAAGCTTACTGAAAGCATCTAACTAATTGATTTTTCTAAATAAGTGGCTTTTCTCTCATCATTGATTCTCCCACTACTTAAGCACCAAAAAGCACATTTAATAGTTACGACAGTGTGTATCTGTTAGATTGCTCTTCATGCTGATAATTACTGCCAGAATTATCTTTCATTTAACGGTGAAAAACCTAGACTATAAAAGTCTGGGTTTTTTATTTTGGTTGGCAATGACAACGCGTTTACTGAAGCATATTGTGCCAATGCCTGTTAACCTCTTACTGGGAGTTCATATGTTAAAAATTTATGTATGTTGTATCGTCTGATCATCAATCTATACCTGCACAAGACATTAAGTTACTAGTTTTGGACATAGATGGCACGATCGCAGGAAAATCCAACACCATAAGCAAACCCGTCAAGCAAGCGATCGCAGCAGCGCAAGCACAAGGAATTTATGTAGCAATTGCTACTGGTCGGATGTATCGTTCAGCTTTACGCTTCCATCAAGAAATTGGTTCTAACCTACCATTAGCAGCTTATCAAGGAGCCTGGATTCAAGACCCAAGCAACCAGAAAATACATTGTCATTTGCCTGTTGCCAGAGAAATAGCATACCAACTACTAGATTATTTTGAACAACCAGAATGGCGATCGCTTCTTTCTATCCACTTCTACATCAATGATCAACTTTATGTACGGGAATTAACCAGAGAAACCAAAATTTATGCACAAAGGTCTGGAATTACCCCTATTGCGGTAGGTGATTTACGTCAAGTCTTAATTGAACATGAACCTACAAAAGTTTTAGCTTTGTGCGATGATACAAATGCAATTGACCAATTACTGGGAAATTTGCGCTGCCAGTACACACCTGCGGAACTTTACCTGACAACTTCTGTAGCTACATTTTTTGAAGCTACAAATCCTTCTGCCAATAAAGGCGTTGCTGTACGTTATTTTGCCGAAGAACTTCTAGGTTTACAAAGAAATAATGTTATGGCTATTGGTGATAATTTTAATGATGTAGAAATGTTGGAATATGCTGGTGTTGGTGTAGCAATGGGTAACGCACCAGAACCTGTGCAGGCGCTCGCGCAGTGGATAGCTCCTAGTGTAGAGAATGACGGAGCCGCAGTTGCAATCAAAAAATTTTTACTGTCTTAAAGCACACTGTTTAAGCTGTTGTACATCATGAAATCAGAAAGAACACCGACGACTGGCCGTGTTTCGTCTCGGTGTTCTTGCTGGTTCGCTCCTCACACAACTGAAAGTATAGTCGAACTACTTTTATGCGTCAATAGCTGCAATAAAAATTGTTATATTTTACCTCAGAAACACCACGGATGAATAACACACTTATTCCTAGCAAAATTGCCTAGCTAATGTTCAAAAATCTAACTTTTTAACCTCAATAAATCATCTAGTCACATCACTTAACTTTTATAAATCCTCATCAGCAGCTACCGTACATAGTTTCCCGACTGGCTTGACTATAGTAGCAACCACCACAACGCATTGACTTCTTTTGAAGTGTAACTTCCACTCAACAGTACTAGTTCATAACTCCAAAGGAGCAGAAACCCCTAGTTTTTTTTCCAGTAAAATTCTCAGTAAACGCTGAGTAACCATTACTAAACCCAACCTAGCTTTAGCTAGTTCCAGTGAAGAGGTTTTTACGTCACCCCAAATGCGACATTGACACCAGAAGTTTTCAAAAGCTTGACTCAACTTCAGGGTAACTTTTTGCCAGTTAAAAGCATCACCCACATCTGAACACGCTAAGTCGTCCACTACTTGCACTAGCTGCGCCAGTAAATATTTCTCAGTTGGGTGATAAAGGCAAAGTTGGTTGTCCTGATTCAACCAAGGTAGTGGTTCTTGAGATATTAATTGCCAAAACGCTGGACTAGTATCTGGTAAAGGTTGTCTAAGTTTAATTAATCCTTCTCGATAGCCTAGTAATACTAATGAACAGCAGCGTGCATGAGCGTATTGAACAGCAAACACATTTGAAGGGTTTTGGTGTTTAAATTTTGGAGTGATTTCTCCTACTCCTATGTTTCCTTCTAGCTCGACACACTCAGTTGACATGGTTTGTAGCCACCTTGCCAAACAAGGTTGAGTTAATTCACAATAAATCCAACCAGGTGGAACAATTGTGACACTAAAAACGTCGCCACTGGTCGCCGATAATGTAGATACAAGAGTATTAGCTATCTCTATAGCAGTGCAATTATGAGATTTTGATAACTGCTGTGCCACTCCTGAGATATACAAGATTCTGTTATTATTTCTATCTTTGTATAGAGGAATTTTTGTTATTTCTATGCTTTGTATTTTTTGTAATTGCGTAGATTTGTTTAGTATATTAAATAACTGGCTGTGTATTAACTGTTTAATTGATATGTAACGGCTGATTAATGACCAACTATGCACTTAATGAGATAAGAATAGCTTTTTATGAGTGCTTGAGCAGTTGCTTGTCATCTTCCTTTAGATATAAGTTTTATCTATATAAAGAAAAATGAGAAGAGCATAAAATTTAATAAATATTCTATGAATAGTAAGTAAACTTTACTACCATCATTGTACAGTAAGAAGTATAACAAAAGAGTAGGGGCTAAAATTGCTTTCTACTCTTTGGATGGCTGGCGCTGTTAGGCGTTAAGCCTACCCCGTCAACACAAAGACACTCCTTGCACCTTGTTTTATGACGTCTTTGTCTTCAGCCGAACGCTCTTTGTTACCTATGCAATCTCCATCCTCCTTTTCTGAGGCATCACGCCCTTTTTTGACTTGGCAACGTATTCTTGACTGGGCTCAAGAACACTACCGTTGCCGCACCTTTAGCAAAGATGAGCGCATTCCAGCTAGACCTGGATTGCTTTATTTAGTGCAAAGAGGTGCGATCCGCATGGTAGGCACTGCCCAAGTTAGTGCTACTGCGAGTCAGCTAACATCTCGACGCATCAACAGAACCCCAGAAGAAGCTTTCTTGGGTTTTGTGGGAGCGGGACAACCATTTGAAATTGTGGCTCAGTCACCATTCACGCTCCAGGCATACGCTCATGTTGACCAAACTGCGGTGCTGTGGATGTACTGGCATGATTTAGATAACTGGCCTCACTTCCGGCGCGAGGTTATGGATGCCTTTAGGTATCAGCATCAGCGTAAATTGTTGTGGCTGAGTGCCTTAGGCCAACGGCGCACAATTGACCGACTCTTAGGATTCCTCACATTGTTAATTGAGGAATATGGCGAACCAGCAATGAGCGAAACTGATCCTGACGTGATCCGTGGCTATTGTCTGCCTTTCCCCCTAACTCATGCCCAAATTGGTAGTGCGATCGGCTCTACTCGCGTTACTGTTACCCGCTTAATGGGCAAATTGCGTCAACGAGGTTTAATCCTTACTCAAGGAGATAATCTCATTTGCTTGCCAGCAGAATCGATTAATAGAGCCAGCTAAGATGTATCCAGAGTTCCTGTAACAGCATCTCTCAGAACTTGACCCGATCATTCACCAGTAAGTTGGCGCAGCAACACCTCCTTACTGTTGGGTTTGACCAATCTGTTTGACCACCACAAACAGATTGTGCGTAATCGGGGGTCTTCTGGATAAAAAGCCTCTGTGTGAAGTTTGTGACTTTTACAAGGTATTCACAAGGGAAAAATAATAGTTCTTGGTAGGGAACTGATTGATGGTATTGATTGTGTTCCAACAGCCCGAATTAAGTGGAACATTGAAGATGATACCTTTTTAGGTAAAAGCAAAAGCGTAGTAGATCCCAGTACAAATATCAGCCAACTTTGCTTAAGTTTGGGTGGTTTTGAAAACAAACTCAAAATTAGAGTCGAAAGTATTGATTACTCAAGACTTATTCCATCAATTTGTCTGTCTTGTTGTTATCAGTGGTGCAGTGGAAATACAGTTTACTCACACAATTGGAGCCTATAACTAGGCTCCAATTGTCAATTTTGCCTATTTATAGCAAAGTGTTGAGTGCTGAGTACAAACATAGTAGTATCAAAGCTTTGAGCAATTAGTAATTTCCGCATCTATGCTTCGACTGCTATAAATACTAGGTCTTGATTAGCGAAGCCTAACAAATCCTGCTTTAGCAATTAATTCTTGACCTTGATCTGTAAGCAACAAGTTGGCGTAAGCTTCTCCAGCTTGCTGATCACTTTGTCCATTTTGTTTAACAATCACAAATAAACGTCGGGTGATAGGATATTCACCAGTTTGAAATGCTTCTATATTAAGTTGATTGCGCTGTTGCGGGCATTTTTCTGAGGAAATATAAGGTTTTTTGTAAGGTTCCACAAGTTTGTCTGATTGCCGCCCTAGTGGTAAAGGCTTAATGCTGCACTGTCCAATTACTTCCGGTGCTGAGGCATAGTAAATTGCACCTGAATTTTTGGCTATTTCTTTTAAGGCGTTAGTTGTTGTGTCGATAAATTGGACATTACTACCAAATTTATCTCCTCCTAACACGTTCTCATCAAAAAACTCGATAGTTCCGCTATCTTCTGGACGGCGAGAATAAGGTGTGATGGGTAATTTTGGGCCACCTAACTGTTCCCAATTTGTTACTTTGCCTGTGTAAATATCTTTCAACTGCGCTAGGGTTAACCCAGAAAGTTTGAGATTAGGGTTAACTGCGATCGCAATTCCATCAATTGCCACTGGAACTGCTTTGAGTGTAAATCCCAATTTTTTTGCTTGTTCATTCTCTTCTGGTTTTAGGGCGCGGGACGACTGAGAAAAAGCTAGTTGATTACCCAGTAACATTTTAATGCCAGTACCTGAACCGGGTGCGGCTTCAATCGGCTCGGTGTAACGTAGTTGAAATCTTGGCCAGACAATTGCGACTGCTGAATCTACTTGTTGGCGGATGGGTGCCCAAGTAGTACTGCCTCCATAGCTAAATAATCCTGTGGGTACATTAGGTATTTGAGAAAAAGTGTCAGTATTTGGTGTTTCTACCCTTGCCCTGGTAAAAGAACTAGCTTTGATGCCATAACTGTTAAAAAACCACCACAACAAACCACCCACTAGTCCTAAGGTGATTGCTAGTGTTAGAACCAAAACTTTAGTTTCATTAGTTCTATTTTGTTGTGTCATAGCTGGTTTTATGATTTTTTTACCCTGAAAGTAATTTCTCATCTTATGGGTAACTGTAAGTTAAATTTTAGTTAAACTCTAATTCGCCAGTTCCAATGCTGTTAGTAGATGGATACATAACAATCCGATTTAATTCCTGAAAATAGTTGCTAACAGAGATATAAGTGCTTTGTAAAAAGTAAATATTAGTTGTACAGGGAGTTAGCTATAGTTAAAACATCATAGATAATAACTTATATATAAGACGAAATAGTGTGGTAAATACAATAGCTATTAAGCTGCCTGCAACTGCTAAAACCACTATTTGTTGAATATCTAGTCCTGCATGCAAGAAAGGAACAAAAAAAACAATAGCAAATGTTATTCCCGAAATAATTAATAAATCTATTTTTTTAATCCAGCGTCTAGTTTGCCCAAAAATCATTAAAGCCAAAATCACGGCTGTCATACTCAAAACGATGATGAGTGATGGTATTAGACTAGATAGCGCGATCGCAATTAATGCACTTTCTAATCCGCTAAAAGCTGCTCCTGTTAATAACTCCCAGGTAGAAAAGGTAGAATGCGACTGTATTACCTGGGCTGCTGGCGGCGTTGTTGGTAATGCAGTTAATACAGTTGGAGGTATTACTTGGTTACAAAGTTCTGCCAGTACTTCCTCGGCTGATTGAAAGCGTTGACTAACCGCAGGCAGAAGCATTTTATCTAGTACTTCAGCTAAGTGTGGATTCAGATTCACATGCGATCGCCATGTCCACTGGTTGATCAGGGGGTCGAATAACTGAGTTGCTGGTACACCTGTAAGCAAGGTAACCGCTGTTACAGCTAAAGCATATAAATCTGTACATGGAAATACTTGATTACCAGTCATTTGTTCTGGGGGTGCAAATCCCGCAGAATAAATTCCTGTGGATGAAGTAACTGAACCTGATGCGACATTTGTGACTTGCTTAACTGCGCCAAAATCTAAGAGAAACAGTTTCCCATCCTGGCGGCGCATGATATTAGAAGGCTTGATGTCTCGATGAAGAATGCCTTTATCATGGACAAATTTGAGGATTTTGAGGATTTCCTGCAACAAGTATAAAATTTCAGATTCCGAAAATTTCCCCTTTTGAGTTAATTCTTCCTCAAGATTTAGCCCATCAATATATTCTTGTACCAAGTAAAAAAACTGTTCTTCGTGATTTGGCTGGGTGAAGCTGGGAACTGTGACTTGAAAAAAAGCGTATAGTTCTGGTATTTGCTCGTGTTCTCTGCCTATTTCTGCTAAAACATCTGCTTCTCTTTCAAACAGTTGTTGTGCTATGCGCAATTGATTAGAACTGATGTTTTCCGCAGGTTGGAACTGCTTGACTACACATGCACGAAGTCCCGGAATGCGGCGATCGCGTGCTAAAAAAGCGGAGGCAAATCCTCCCCGACCGAGTAATTTGGTAGACATATATCTACCATCTAAGATTAGTGGCATCCCGCATGTAGCACAATATTTTTGCTGTGCTGTTTTTAGCGTTGTCACATCATCCAAGTCGGCAAAGTAGTTTTTCGGGCGGGGGCAGCGTGGACGGGTGCAGTAAGCTTCCATGTTAATTGTTAGTCAATAGTCCACAGTTAGTAGTCAATAGCCTGTAGCCCTTTACTAATGACTATTGACTATTGACAAGTATCAGCCTTCGTCAGAAGAACTGGGTGTTGCTACATCTAATGTATTTACTACTAGCTTTTTTTGTGACAATTTTATCAGGTCTTGGTTCCATCCCGGAGTAGCAAATTGCGGTAGAATTTCCTGACTAAATGCCTCTGCGGCTTTGGATCGATAGCGATTGGGATTGAAAATCAACCATAGTGTGCGTTTGACGATTACACCTTCTATTGGGGAGCAGTGTAGCACACCCATTTGTAGCTCTTTAGCAATCGCTGAGGTTGAAACAAAAGCAGCCCCTAGGCCTGATTGCACGGCATTTTTGATTGCTTCTATGGAATTTAGTTCCATTTCAATTTTAAAACGCCTGGTATCAATTTCGCAGCGTGCTAATACTTGATCGATGACCTTGCGAATAGTTGATTGCGAATCTAAAGCAATGAATTGTAATTTATATAGGTCTTCTTTTTGAATTGTTTCAAGTTTAGCAAAGGGATGAAAGACGGGTAAAATCAGTGCCAGTTCATCTTCTGCATAAGGAATAATTTCCAAAGATTCGGCTAATTCGCCGGGAATTTCACCACCGATGATTGCTAAATCAACTTGTCCGTTGGCTACACTCCAAGCAGTCCGGCGAGTCGAGTGAACATGTAATTGTACAGCAACATCTGGATATTTTTGCCGGAACATCCCAATCATTCGTGGCAATAGATAAGTCCCGGTGGTTTGAGAAGCACCGACAATTAAAGTACCACCTTGGAGATTTTGTAGATCCTCAATGGCGCGGCAGGTTTCTTGACACAGACTGAGGATTTTCTCACCGTAACTTAGAAGTAGATGCCCTGCTTCGGTTAATTGTGCGCGACGGCCACCACGGTCGAAGAGGGGGACATCTAGCTGCCGTTCGAGGTTCTGCACTTGCAAACTAACAGCAGGTTGGGAGACGTAAAGACTATCAGCGGCACGCTTGAAGCTCCCTTCTTGTGCGATCGCTTTCAGAATACGTAACTGATCTAAAGTGAAAGGAAGGTCAGACATAAGGCTCAACCCACAAACTTTGAAAGGAGCGACTTTGGCAATAAATCGGATTTGATCACTGGGTAGTGAGAGATGATTTATTGCATCTGAAAATTTGAAGACTTGACTCAAAAAAAACAGTACTACTGCATCTTCTCTCAAGTCCCCTGTTGAATACTTTGTGTTATTGGTTGTACTGTATTAACTTTTGTTTAAATAACTTCACCCATGTCTACGATGCCCAATCCTTGGTTTACTCCCAGTCATTTTGTCATGTTGGGGTTACAATTTGCTTTTGCGATCGCCCACAGCGGTGGCGCTGCTCTACGTCCATTGGCTGAGAAGCACATAGGAGCAAGGCTTTATCGCATTTTGTTTGCATTAGTTAGTTTACCTTTGGCTGTCATCCTAATTATTTACTTTTTTAACCACCGCTATGATGGCTGGCAAATTTGGCAGGTACAGGGGGTACCAGGGATACAGGCTGTAGTTTGGGTGCTGTCAGCAATTTCGTTTTTGTTTTTGTATCCTGCCACCTTCAATCTACTAGAAATTGCTGCTATTCAAAAGCCCCAAGTCCATCTGTATGAAACAGGGATTATTCGGATTACCCGTCATCCCCAGATGGTTGGGCAAATTATTTGGTGTGTGGCTCATACTCTTTGGTTAGGTACTAGCTTTACCTTGGTAACATCTATAGGATTGGTATTACATCACTTATTTGGAGTTTGGCATGGCGATCGCCGTTTGGCTCAACGTTACGGAGAAGCTTTTGAACTTGTGAAACAAAGAACTTCCATCATTCCCTTTAAAGCAATTATTGATGGTCGTCAATCTATCAAATGGCAGGAGTTTATTCGTCCTGCTTATTTAGGAGTAGCAATTTTTGTAGCTCTGCTATGGTGGTCACATCCCCTGTTGATAGTAGCTACTAGTAAAATAGGATGGTGATTTTTGTTGATCCCCATTATCAAAAGAAAATCCAAGTGAATGAAAATTTCTGCTTATCAATTGCTGCCAAATCAATGTAGGATCAATTCAAATAGTTGTCAGTGGGGGAAAGCTTAGCCAGTTTGATTTTTATATAGTGGTAAGTCGCTGGTCAAATGCCTTGGTTGAGAATTTAATGACACTGTATTCTCAACCCCCTCTATAGCAGCGGCAATCAGGAGTTAAAAATCAAAAAGCCACCGTGACAGTCGCGCTGGCTTTTTTATCACAGTTAAAATCAAAGCGGAATTATTTGTTTAATCATCTTAGTCCTGAATGCTTCTATAGATAGGTGCTGACTGGGTTGCCAATTCTCCCTGCTGATAGCTAGTTTGATATTAAAACCCTATAATTTTCGAGGCGTCATGGTGTTGTCGGTTAGTGAGCGGACATTTACTCAAGAAGTTTTAGAATCTCCAATACCTGTTTTAGTGAATTTTGAAGCACCTTGGTGCGGCTTATGCCGGATTATTCACCCTTTATTGTTGCAATTTAAATCTCAATGCGGGGAGCAAATTAAATTGGTTGGAGTTAATGCCGATGAAAACTTCCACCTATCTAACACTTATCGTCTCAAGTCACTACCCACCTTACTTTTAGTAGAAAACGGAATTATCCGACATCGCCTAGAAGGTTTTCGTGGCAGAGACGATTTACGTCTAGCGTTAGAAGAAATCAAGCTCACCTACACCAACCGTTTTCAAACATACAATCATTCCCAAACAGCAGATTTAGAATGCCGTACTGCATGATAAAAGATATTTGTCAATAGTCAATGGTCAATGGTTAAGAATTCTTTTTTTGAACTATAGACTATGGACGTTGGTACTCAGTGCAAATCTAAAACCATGCTTAATTACCCCGCCCAATCACCCTTGGGTGGGGTATTTTATCATCAGGGGTGTGTGTCACAATTATTAACAGTTCCGACCTGGACAGTTGCCTGCGGAGGACAGCCACCGCAAAACTGTCCTAAGCTAGTCAAGAATTCTAAAATTACGCGTCAGTGATGGAAGCAATCTATGAATATGCCTGGCTGATTCCGGTGTTACCCCTGTTAGGGGCAATGCTGGTCGGTTTGGGATTAATTTCGATCAATCAGGTGACTAACCGCCTGCGGCAACTCAATGCTGTGTTAATTATCTCCTTGATGGGAGCAGCAATGGGCTTGTCGTTTGCCTTGCTGTGGAGTCAAATTCAAGGACACCCAACTTACCTCCGTACCTTGGAATGGGCAGCAGCTGGGAATTTCCACCTGAGCATGGGCTACACAATCGACCATCTGACAGCCCTTATGCTGGTAATTGTGACAACCGTAGCCTTTTTAGTCATGGTTTACACCGATGGCTACATGGCACATGATCCTGGATATGTAAGGTTTTACGCTTATCTGAGCTTGTTTGGCTCATCGATGTTGGGTCTGGTGATCAGCCCCAACCTAGTGCAAGTTTATATATTCTGGGAACTGGTCGGGATGTGTTCCTACTTGCTGGTCGGCTTCTGGTACGATCGCAAGTCGGCAGCAGATGCAGCCCAAAAAGCATTTGTCACCAACCGTGTCGGCGACTTTGGCCTATTACTGGGCATTTTGGGGCTGTTCTGGGCAACAGGCAGCTTTGATTTTCATGTTATGGGCGATCGCCTCGCTCAACTAGTGCAAGCAGGTACAGTGAGCAATTTCCTTGCCGTTCTGTTTGCGATTTTAGTCTTTCTCGGCCCTGTAGCGAAATCAGCGCAATTCCCCCTGCACGTTTGGCTACCAGACGCGATGGAAGGCCCGACCCCCATTTCTGCCCTAATCCACGCTGCAACAATGGTGGCGGCGGGTGTGTTCCTGGTAGCGCGGATGTACCCTGTTTTTGAACATGTCCCCGCAGCCATGAACGTTATTGCCTTTACTGGGGCATTTACAGCGTTTTTAGGGGCAACCATTGCGATTACGCAAAACGACATCAAAAAAGGCTTGGCATACTCCACCATCTCCCAATTGGGTTACATGGTAATGGCGATGGGAGTAGGCGCTTACAGTGCTGGCTTGTTCCACCTGATGACTCACGCTTATTTCAAGGCGATGCTGTTCTTGGGTTCCGGTTCTGTAATTCACGGGATGGAAGGAGTCGTTGGACATGACCCCGCTTTAGCCCAAGATATGCGCTTGATGGGCAAACTGCGGAAATATATGCCAATTACAGCCATTACCTTCTTGATTGGTTGCTTGGCTATTTCCGGTATTCCGCCTTTTGCTGGTTTTTGGTCAAAAGATGAAATTCTCGGTAAGGCATTTGAAGCCAATCCATTTTTGTGGATAGTTGGCTGGCTAACTGCTGGGATCACTGCTTTCTATATGTTCAGAATGTATTTCATGACATTTGAAGGCAAGTTCCGGGGTACGGACGAGAAAATCAAAGACAAGCTCAAGAAAGCGGCGACAATCATTCTGGAATTAGAAGCCGAAGAACCAGCCCCGACTTTTGGCCCTGGGGCAATGAAACACGGTGAACTAGCTGCGACAGGAGGCCATCATGGTTCTGGTGGTCATCACAGCGATACTCCCCATGAGTCACCGTGGACGATGACCTTGCCATTAGTCGTGCTGGCTGTGCCTTCGATTTTGATTGGTTTGCTAGGGACTCCTTTCGCCAATTACTTCGAGGAATTTATTTACTCACCTAACGAAACCCTCACCGAAGTTCTAGAAAAAGCCGCCGAGTTCAACCCGACGGAATTTTATATTATGGCGGGGGCTTCTGTAGGTATTTCCTTGATTGGGATTACCTTGGCTTCCTTGATGTATTTGCGTGGGAAAATTGACCCAGCTGCGATCGCTGCGAAAATCAAACCCCTATACGAGCTATCACTCAACAAGTGGTACTTTGACGACATTTATCACCGCGTCTTCGTCCTTGGCTTGCGTCGCGTAGCTAGACAAGTCATGGAAGTTGACTTCCGCGTCGTTGATGGTGCTGTCAACCTAACAGGCTTTTTCACCCTGGTTAGCGGCGAAGGGTTGAAATACTTAGAAAACGGTCGCGTTCAATTTTATGCCTTGATTGTGTTTGGCGCAGTTTTAGGCTTAGTGATCGTTTTTGGTATCACCTAACCGAGTGCCGAGTGCCGAGTGCTGAGTATTGAGTAGAAAAAGAATTCGCAATTAGCAAGCAGTACCGTAGGCACTATCTTGACTCAGCACTTTTAACTTAGCACTCAGCACTTTCAAAGATGAAGGCTTGGGTACAGGTTGACCCACCTTCATCTTTCTTTATGTTGATTAAATCAACCTAACAAGGAATGCCAAATCCTCAAAAAGCTGCTACTTAATAGCTAGGGCTTCCTTGATAAACATGATTTTGATTTCAGACAAATTGTGATGAATACAGCTAATTTCCCGTGGCTGACTACGATTATTCTGTTGCCGATTGTGGCAGCACTCCTGATTCCGATCATCCCGGATAAAGACGGTAAAACAGTGCGCTGGTATTCCCTGATTGTTGGGTTGATAGACTTCGCACTGATTGTCTACGCTTTTTATACCGGGTATGACTTTTCCAATCCAGATTTGCAGCTGTTTGAAAGTTATGCCTGGGTTCCACAACTAGATTTGAAGTGGTCAGTAGGGGCAGATGGCTTATCCATGCCCCTAATTATTTTGACTGGATTCATTACTACCCTGGCGATATTAGCAGCGTGGCCTGTCACCCTCAAACCAAGGCTATTTTACTTTTTAATCCTAGCGATGTATGGCGGTCAAATTGCCGTATTCGCTGTGCAGGATATGCTGCTGTTTTTCTTAGTGTGGGAACTGGAATTGATTCCGGTTTACCTGCTACTGGCAATTTGGGGCGGTAAAAGGCGGCAATATGCAGCGACAAAGTTTATTTTGTACACCGCAGGCGGTTCGCTGTTTATTTTGGTCGGGGCGTTGACGATGGCCTTTTATGGCGATACAGTCACCTTTGATATGCGATCGCTCGCACTCAAAGATTACGCCCTCAATTTTCAATTGTTACTCTATGGTGGCTTTTTGATTGCCTACGCCGTCAAATTGCCTATTATTCCCTTGCATACTTGGCTACCCGATGCCCACGGCGAAGCTACAGCACCCGTGCATATGTTACTGGCAGGTATTCTTCTGAAAATGGGCGGCTATGCCTTAATTCGGATGAATGCCCAAATGCTGCCTGATGCCCATGCTTATTTCGCCCCGGTTCTGGTCATTTTAGGGGTAGTGAACATTATCTACGCCGCCCTGACATCCTTTGCCCAGCGCAACCTCAAGCGAAAAATTGCTTACTCCTCAATTTCGCACATGGGCTTTGTGACCATCGGTATCGCCTCCTTCACCGATTTGGGATTGAGTGGTGCAGTACTGCAAATGGTGTCTCACGGTTTAATTGGGGCGAGTTTGTTCTTCCTTGTCGGTGCAACTTACGATCGCACACACACCCTCATGCTGGATGAAATGGGTGGTGTTGGTAAGCGAATGCAGAAAATTTTTGCTATGTTCACCGCCTGTTCAATGGCTTCTTTGGCATTGCCAGGAATGAGCGGTTTCGTAGCAGAATTAATGGTATTTGTTGGCTTTGCCACTAGCGATGCTTATAGCTCTACCTTCAAAGTTATCGTAGTATTCTTGATGGCAGTTGGGGTAATTTTAACACCCATTTATTTGCTATCCATGCTGCGAGAAATTTTCTACGGTAAAGAAAACGAAGAATTAGTTTCTCACCAGAAACTTATCGATGCTGAACCCCGCGAAGTCTTTATCATTGCTTGTTTGCTAGTGCCAATTATTGGTATTGGTTTCTATCCCAAATTGCTGACTCAAATTTACGACGCTACAACCGTACAACTAACAGCAAGATTGCGTGATTCTGTACCTACATTGGCACAGAAAAAAGAAGAAGCACCCAAGATTTCATTAAATGCGCCAATTATTGGTAATTAGTTAATAATTGGTCACTTTAATTGAAATTTTTTAGGGCGGGTTTTATACTCGCCTTTTTTGTATAAAGCTAATTATTAGACTCTATAAAGCTTCTAAAAATTCCTAGAATTTTCCCTACATCACTTAAAAAAATATTCATTTAAATCAATTTCTACTACCTGCCCAGTCAGCCGCATAAATTTCCAGCTATTACCTGTAGTTAGGCTACCATAAACAGTTTCAATTGCATTACCTTTTTGTTGGTTAAATAATTGTGCAGCTACCATTTCAGCTATACACTTTTATCTAAAAGCCGCTGTATTGCTTGAGATTTTAAAACTTAGCGATATCTACATATATCAAAATTAATTTATTTTCTAAAATCTTTGTAGAAATAGCATCTACCATTGCCACTCATGTTAAACTACAACCCGTTACACTGTTTGCCATCTTCCGAAGAGCTACCAGACTCAGAGGATACACCTGTGGATAATGAACTACAAAATTTAATTCTCAGTTTGCTAAAAGCTACGCTGGCTTTTGTATGGTCAGAGCGTTGGGATTGGTTTTTTGGCGTTAATATGGGTATTTATTATGACCCTAAAAAAGCTGCGATCGCTCCTGATGGATTTCTCAGTGTAGGAGTTAAGCGATTTATTGATGGCGACTTACGTCTTAGTTATGTCATGTGGGAAGAAAAACAGCCACCAATTTTAGCACTAGAGGTGGTTTCTCAAATCAGTCATGGTGAGTATAGTACTAAAAAAGAATTTTACGCTAAAGAATTAGGAGTTTTGTATTACGTTATTTACAAACCTCTGCGGCGGAAAAAGCCACCTTTGGAAGTTTATCAGTTAAGAGATGGTGAATATTTCTTAATGTCAGGAAATCCCATTTGGATACCAGAGATTAATTTAGGAATTGGAAGAGAACGAGGAATTTATCAAGGTATTGCACGGGAATGGTTGTATTGGTATAACGAGCAAGGACAAAGGTTGCTCACCCCAGAAGAACGTATTCAGGAAATGGAAGAACAGTTAAATTTTGAGCGACAGCTACGCATACAAACACAACAAAAAATGCAACTACTTGCACAACAATTAAAGGCTTTAGGTGTAGAACCAGAAACTTTAATTTGAAATAGCTAATTTACAACATTTAAGAGAAAAACCGTACAAATTAGTCTGCCTTGATGGGTTGCCATTTCATATTTTCAGAAGCGCTATCAAACAGGGGTAAATAGTACCCTTAGGGGTACTGCTAAAGCCATTTTCGGAAAACTATACTACGTTCAGTATTACTGATAAATAAGATACTGAATATAAAGGAGCCGATATGCGTAGACGGCATGGATTTCCCCCTCGTAATGGTGAAAAACAACCCTTGAGTGAATTTGCACCTACTGGGAAGTTCGGTAGGTTATTTCCTAAACTTCGTCCCTTCACTCCATCTGTAGAAAGTTTGACCGAGTTAGGCAACGCGATGAGCGATCCTAGCCCTGAGAAAACAGAAGGAGACAATTTGAAGGTTCCCGCAGGGTTTACCTATTTGGGTCAATTTATTGATCATGACATTACTTTAGATACTACTGCTTTGCAGGAGATTATTGTAGACCCATTGGCAGTAGTTAATTTCCGCACTCCAATGCTGGATCTTGATAGTATCTATGGTTCTGGGCCAGAAGCGCAGCCATATCTATACCAACTAGATGACCCAGATCTATTTTTGATAGGTACCACAAATGAAGCTCCTGGTGCGGGAGATCCCAACGTTAAAACTAAACTGCCTCACGACCTCCCCCGACTTTCGAGTACGTTGGCTGTCTTAGGTGATTCACGTAACGATGAAAACCTAATTGTTGCCCAACTTCATCTAGTTTTCCTTAAGTTTCATAATAAAGTAGTCGCTGGTATCAGGGATGGCAGCATTAAGCCCACAAGTTCTATTGATAAGTCTGTTTTTGAACAAGCCAGAGAATTAGTAATTTGGCACTATCAATGGATTGTCATCCATGACTTTTTGACTCGCCTAATTGATAAAGAGCAGTTAGAAATCGTTCTCAAGAAAGGTAGAGACTTTTTCTTGTTTAAAGACCAGCCTTTTATTCCTGTAGAGTTTGCTGTAGCTGCCTACCGTCTAGGTCATAGTATGGTACGTGCAGTTTACGACTATAACCGAGTTTTTACGCCTCGTCCTGGTGGCGTTACACCTGCGACTCTAGAATTGCTGTTTGCTTTCACTGCAAAATCAGGTAAATTAGGTGATTTTGCTAATATTCCAATTCCCAGTGATTGGATTATTGACTGGAGAAGATTTTATGAGATTGATGCAGCTGTGCCAATTAATCATAGCCGTAAGCTAGATCCATTCTTGGTTGACCCGCTGAAGAATTTGCCCAACGTGCCACCACCAAATTCACTAGCTGTAAGAAACTTACTTCGTGGTCGCAGTGTCGGTTTACCATCTGGTCAAAGTGTTGCTCGATTCATGAAATTCAAGCGCTTGACCAAGGCTGAAATTGCTACTGGCCCTGATGGAGCAGTTGCTGTTAAACATGGATTTGATATTGAATCACCATTGTGGTACTACATCCTCAAAGAAGCACAAATTCAAGGTCAAGGTGAGCGTTTGGGTCAAGTAGGAAGCCGTATCTTGGCTGAGGTGTTTGTTGGTTTACTAGAAGGAGACAGCAGTTCATATTTAGTACGTAATCCAGATTGGAAACCAACATTACCAGCCCAAATTCCAGGTACATTTACAATGGCGGATTTACTGAAGTTTGTTGGGGATCTTAGTCCCATCGATGATCCCAATAACCTGATTAAGGAATCAAATTGATTTTTATCCGTTCATTTAGCTGTTATTAAACTCACGTAACACTAAGCCAAGCTCCTCAAAAACCCTGTTGAGGAGCTTGGCTTGTTTTAGGTTTTTGTTTCCGGTTGTTAATTAATTTGTTGAATAGGGAATTATATATGTAAATACACTAGTTGCTTGTTGGTACAATTTGTAATTATTGTTGCTACGGTAATTTATTTACATAGATATTCTTAGACAATATGGGTGTTAAATTAGGGTTCGGATCTATCCCAAAACCACAGTATATCTTTGTTAGTAAAGAAAGTGACCACTGTTGGTATATGCTCTCAGATGATGCAAGACAAATCCCTATTTATGACAGAGCATTAACTGGAATTATTACAGAAATTGAAGTTAAGAAAGAAGTAGAAACTTCTCAGGGAAAAAGTGAAAAAACAGATTTACATATTTTGGCAGATAAGCCATATATTATTCGCTCAGGAAGTGAATCTTATTTTTCAAAGGGTTTATTGCTTTCACTTAATGCCCTAAGTTACGAACAATTGCTGCAACCACTAACTATTGCTGTGAGTCCGGGAGACAAAGCTATTGTATTTTGTACAATCTATCATCCAGTAACTTATCGTTCTGTTGGGGTTAGCTGGGATGGGCATAAGGAAATAGACTGGCAGGCATTAGGACAAAAAGTCAGTTTAAAAATCAACGGTAATAAAACTGTAAATCCAGAATCCGCAGAAATTTCGGCTAACACAATTACATCAGAAATTCGGGCAGATTTTATCGCTAAAACAGATACATATTTATCACAGTTAAACTGGACTTCCAAGCAGGGTAGAGAGTATTTACAGCAAAAATATGGCAAGAAATCACGTCACCATCTTTCAGAGACAGAACTGCTAGATTTTATTGATTATCTCAAACTACAACTTAGTTACAGCTATTAAAGTATTGGATGTACTCAAAAAGCGATCGCCTAATTTCCAGAATTTTTTTCACTGGCAAAGGGCGATCATTTTTTTATAGTATATGTGTATTGTGAAAAACTTAGCTTAAGTAGATCCATACCGTACAAATCTAGAAAATGCTAATTTTCATAAATCTTGTTATAACAGTTTTACTGTTTTCAATCAGCAGTTGCAGCCGCATACATCCAGAGCAATAAAAGTCAATAAGTGTAAATACTCTCGCCATAAGTTATTAAGTTAGTCAAGTTTGTATGAACTCGGAATTGCCAATCATTACTAGCGATCGCCTATTATTAAGAATTGCCATCAAAGAAGATATTCCACAAATCTTAAAATATTTTATTGAAAATAAATCTTATCTAACTCCATTTTATCCTCAATGGGCAGATGATTTTTTTACAGAACAATATTGGCAATATCAACTAGAAAATACTTTTTTAGAATTTATTCATGACCAATCGTTAAAGCTATTTATTTTTCCTAAAAAAAATCCTAACGTAGTCATTGGAACAGTTAATTTTAGTAATTTTATTCGCGGAGCCGCTCATTTTTGTTATGTAGGTTATAGCCTAGCAGAAACTGAACAAGGTAAAGGATACATGACAGAAGGACTAAAAGCGGCAATTCAATATGTATTTGATGATTTAAATTTTCATCGTGTTATGGCAAATTATATGCCACACAACCAACGCAGTGGTAATGTCCTAAAACGGTTAGGATTTGTTGTCGAAGGATATGCTAGAGACTATTTATTAATTAATGGCAAATGGCAAGATCATATTCTAACAAGTCTTACTAATCCTAATTGGCAAGCAGAGGAATATTAAAGTGAGAATTCAGAACTCAGAATTCAGGAGTCAGAAGTTAGGAGTTAGATATAGCAATAGCCAAAGTAGTTCAGATATGAGTAAATAATCAAACTTAGACATCAAAATACAGCTTTTAACTCTGTCACCCTTCGGATTCGCCACTTGCTTTATGCCGGGAAACCCGTCCACCGCAGTGGTCTCACCTGTCACTTGCTATACTTCTACTCGTAACCCAAAGTAAGTAAGAACTAGTTCAGTTGAACCATTGTTGATAACTTCGTGAAGTTCTCCTGGTTCTATTGCGATACAGTTTCCTGGTAACAGCGGATATTCTTTGTCATCAACACGAATTACCCCTGAACCAGCTTCGACAAAAAATACTTCACACATATCTTGATGAGCATGTGCTGGTGCTGTATGTCCAGGGGCAAAACGAGCTTGAGAAAAGTTGGTGAGGTGAGGTAAATCACCAAAGCGTAACATCACCTTTTTTTTGATTTCGGGGTTGTGAGAAACTGATTCTTCTGGCAAGTTGTTGAGGGAAGTAGTAATCATTGTGGCCTTAAGTCGTTAGATAGTTCTACGATACCTCTAGACCCATCAATTCTGACTCGTTGACCATCTTGCAATAACCAAGTTGCACCGCGAACATCCATAACGGCGGGAATACCGTACTCACGGGCGACAATTGCGCCATGAGATAATCTACCTCCAGCTTCAGCAATGAGTCCACCAGCCCTAACTAACAAAGGGGCCCAGCCAGAATCAGTATAAGGTACAACTAAAATTGTTTCACGGTCGATTTGCGGCAAATCTTGTAAGTTCCGCACTACTTTTACTCGCCCGACCGCTTGTCCGTGACTGGCGGGAATACCTTGTAATACTTGGTCAGAGTATAAAGGCGAGGGTGCCAACGGGTGCGGGGGTGTGTTGCCGTAAATTAAGATGGGTACTTGCGGAATTTTACTATCTTCGAGAAATTGCGATCGCCTATATTCGATAATTTCTGGCAAGCGTTCTCTCAAAGGAGTATCTGCTGCGGCAATTATTTGTCTGATTTCCTCGATTTCTAAGAAAAAGATATCTCCAGCTTCTTGAAGCAAACCAGCTTTTAACCAATTTTTTGCAATCGCCACAAATCGCCATCTTAATTCGGCTAACAGCCGCGAATAAACTTCGGTAACGCGTCCTTTAATATCCACACGTTCTTGGACAAAGCCGCGCTTACGTTTACCTGATAAGGCGCGATTAATGGGGTCTACATCGCCTGTTTCTGGTTGATTACCTTGAATCAATTGCACAAACAACTGCTGAATTGGTCGGGGGTCTTCTTTCCAGGTAGGAACGGCAATGTTAGTCCCCACATCACTTAAATAACCGTAATCCTCCAGCAGTTCGTTAAAGTCGTAAAGAATTTTTTGCCCTTCGGGAGTTTGTTCTAACTGTTCAAATACTGTATCTGGCTCAAACTCAGGTAATACTTGCCTTGCATCGGCGGCTAAGGCACTGAGCGATCGCAATGCGGCGACTTCTGGTGTCACACTGTTATCAATCTGCCCATCTTTAACCCGAAAGATAGCTTGTCTGATGGCTGCACTCAAGGGCGCGAAGATGCTGTAATATGTCCCACGACGCAGTAATTCTAAGTTAAAGTCAATTCTGGCTAAGAGTTCCGCTGGTTCCATCTCCTCAATTGATTCATGGGCTAGTTGCGACAACCCAGGAATAAATAACTCGCGGTAGTCTTGTTTAAAATCTTTGTCTAAATTCAATTCCTGCTTCAGCAACTGCATCAGTCCTGGGAGATTCTGCATTGTTGACTGTAAGGGGGGTTTACTCATTTTTGCGCCTCTGGTCAGAAATTCTAAACTTTCGGGCGGTAAACCCATTCGTAGAAAAATATCTCCTAAGAGAGAGGCATTAAAATAAGCTCTGGAGTAATGCAGCGTGGCAGTTTCTGTAAAATCTAACCCAGAAGCGCGATCGCCTAAAACAATTGTGAAAATATCTCCCCAAACTCCACAAGTTAAAGGTCGATTAATTGACCAAGTTAAGGGGTGAATTACACCAGGAATCACTTCCGCTGCAATCTTCCTTGTCCATATTGGCAATAAGGTAGTAATTGGTCTAGCTTGCAATACCCACAACGTTTGACCGTCATAACTCCATTCAATATCTTGGGGAATGCCGTGATAACGTTTTTCGATGCGGTGGGCGAGGTAAGCTACTTGTTTGAGGATGGCTTGAGGGACTTGTCCTGTACCTTCTATGTGAATCGAGGAAATATTGTCTGTTTCGACCACAAAGGCGCGATATTGTTCTGGGGTAACTTGTCCAGAAACAACTTGAATCGGACTACCAGGTAAGGCTTCAATGACGATCGCATCGCCTTGCTGAGTGATGGGATCGCGGGTAAACGCCACTCCCGAATACACGCTTTGCACTTGCTGCTGCACCAGTACCGTCATGGCTGTTTCTGGTAAACCGCGATCAATCCGATACTGCACAGCTGTTGGATGATTATACGAATCACGCACTTGGGCGATCGCAGTTTGCAATTGTTCTTTACTAGTGACACTTACTATTGTTTCATACTGTCCAGCGGCGGAAGCGTGTTCGGAATCTTCACCAATGGCAGACGAACGCACAATTAACGGCGATAAATCTGATGGTTGCAGGATAGCAATTAATTTTTCTGGATCAGCACCAGGAACAACTACCCAGCCTTTCGGTACAGGATAGCCCCAACGCTTTATTTGCGAGAGAGTAGCCGCTTTCTGCCCAACTACAGCTGCATCCAACTCATCATCTAAAGTCAAAATCGGGGGATCGCTTTGCAAAGTTTCTAAAGTCGCCTGTGTATCTGTCTCTGCTTCTTCTACAGGTAAATCTAGATCGTCAGGCATTTGACGATAAATCCACCCCAGTAAAACAGCTAAAGCGATCGCTGCAATGATTCTAAAGAAATCATCAGAATGTAAGACGGCCACAAATAAGGGAAACAAAACTAACACTCCGTACTTCACCAGTTGTTTGGTACGAAATACTAAGAATGTGGTGAGTGCCAAAAAAGTTACAAAGACGGCCACGAGTGGATCGTGTATGAGAAATCCCCATGCAGCATTAGTTGTCCCCGCCCCTTTGCCTAACCAAAATCTACCTAAGACTAAAGCAATCAAGGCGACTATTTCCCAAGGCGATCCATCTGGGAAAAAAATCCTAGTCAGAAAAACTGCGGCGATTCCTTTCAAAGCTTCTGACACCACTGCCAAAAGCCCTACCCATGTGCCGCCATGATAAAAAGCGGCTGATACACTGATGTTTTTTGTGCCTATCTGTGACAATTGCCTACCTGTCAACCCGTTGGTAATCCAGGCTATCAGCGGTAAGCCTCCTAATAAGGGGCAGGCAATTAAAATAACTAAGGCACCCCAAAGTTCAAGCATTGTTGATGTTGGATTTTAGATTTATATTGCATCTAAAATCTCAAATCGCAAAATCTAAAATTATTTTGAAGTTTTTCAACGATTGTGCAGGCATTTTTCTTATGTGCTTTATGGACACTGGGCAATGGCGGAAACCGTTTTTTCCCAGTGTCCACCTCAACAAATTTTCTGCACCTTGTGACTTAATCTAAGGCATAGGCAGCTTGCAGCGCCCAAATAATCAGGCCAGCAATCGAACCTAAGAGCAACACAGTAGAAATAGTAACTACTCTTGGGGAGTCGGCTCCCTCAAATTTCATAATTCCTCTATTTAAGTCGGACATCCTGTTTAATCCTCCTTCGTTAGAGTCCTAATTTGTCCGTTTTGATTGTAGTCCTTCTGTTAGCAAAACAAGTTAAGTTTCTACTTTTATTTTGTTTAAGCTTTGCAACAAATACATCAATAAATTTACTTACGCCGCTAGAGGTAATATCTCACTTTATACAAACAAATAGTATATCTTTGGTTTGACTTACTACCAAGTAGTAATATTTATGGTTAATTATTGGCAGTTTTAAGTAAACATACGGTTTAAGAGATTAATACTTTCTAACTAATACACTGAAAAAATCGAGTATAGTTGATTACTTTATAAGTGTGAATTTGAATAATTTATAGGTGAGGCTGAACAAGTGAAAGTAGTAACATTAGTGATTTTGCTAGTAATTGTGCTACTCATTCTCATTGAGATGGGGTTGCGATCGCTCTTTGGTTTCGGTAATCCCCTAATTTACATTAGCGACTCGCAAATAGGTTATTTATTAGCGCCAAATCAAAGCACTCGTCGCTTTGGTAATCACATTGAAATTAACGAATTTTCGATGCGTAGCAGTCAGCTCGCTAAAATCCCTGCGCCTTCAACGTTGCGAGTGCTGCTGTTAGGAGACTCAATTGCTAATGGTGGCTGGTGGACTGATCAAAAAAATACCATCTCCAGTTTAATCATGAATTCGCTAAAATCAGCGATCGCTGACAAATATCAGCAAGTCGAAGTTTTGAATGCTTCAGCTAATTCTTGGGGGCCAAGAAACGAATTAGCTTATTTGCAGCGGTTTGGAGATTTTGAGGCGCAGGTAGTAGTTTTATTAATTAACACTGATGATTTGTTTGCTTATACTCCCACAGCTTTACCTGTAGGACGCGATCGCAACTATCCAAATACTAAACCGCCTTTAGGATTAGTAGAAGTATGGCAGCGTTATGTCAGCAAACAACAGCCAATCCCTGAATTGAAAGCACTTCAAGAAGAACCAGGCGATCGCGTCGGTGCTAATTTAGAGGCAATCAGACAAATTCAAGTTATAACTCGTCAACGCCAACGTCAGTTTCTCTTAGCCATGACTCCCTTACGGCGAGAACTAGGCGAACCAGGCCCCCATGATTACGAAATTCAAGCACGTCAACGGTTGAATGAGTTTACCAAAATTCAGCAGATACCTTATATAGATTTTCTGCCGCTATTTAATGCAACTGCCAATGCTCAAGCTTTATATCATGACAGTATTCACATGAATTTGCAGGGTAATCAGTTCGTTAGTGCAGTTATCGAGCGATCGCTTCGAGAAATTTTGGAATTCAAAAGTTCAAATCAGCCTGTTTAAATGCTCTCAAAAATCTATAGGACTCATATTTGATGAGTGAAAAAAATCAGTACACAACTAACTTTCCTGTTATCTGTTCCCCATTCCCTGTTCCCTGTTCCCTTCCTACACAAGGATTTTCAGTAATCAAATCGGATTCCTAGAGTATTTCTCAATTAGATGAGATACTCCCTAACTAGCCCCTAACTGATAAAAAGCGCCAGTTAAAGCGGAATAAAAACTGGCGCGATCGTGTTATCGGTTTGTTAGCGTGTTATAAACAAAGTGAATTCAACAGAAAACAAAAAGTTATTTCCTCAAACTGAGAAAATTCTTTGATTTCTGCGATGTTCTGCCGAAAGCAAATTAGTATAAAAAAACTGTGTCTTTTCTAACATTTTGCTCTCGGCACAAATTATTGCCAGGATAACATACCAATCAGTAAAAATTAGAAATGTCCTTATTATTTCTTAATTTTCTTTTTATAAAGTAATTTAATTTACAAAATAAATTGATTAATTGTTATAACTAATGAATGCTGCATATCAAAAAATAACCTCCGGGGTCGCATAACCACTGGAGGAGATGAGCAAAGACATTTTTGTGGACTAGTCTAGATATAAATTTAGCTCTATTATTCAATCAATGCCCTCCATCTTAAGAAGAATTAAAGGTTAAGTTGATAAGTTCTCTTGATTACAAATTAGCTAACTGCTTATTTGACTGATTTCGTCAGGAAATAAACTTTAAATAGCAAATTTACTCAAATATAACTGTCATTGAAATTACTATTAAGTTTAAAAGATAATAAACTCCATCTATCAAAATATATAATTTTGCATAGTAAGAGAATATTTTCCTGATAAATTCTGGGGTTGGAGTTTCTGCTATCTCTTGATTTCAAGATAGCAACCTTGCTGTGATTGAATGATTTTGCCATCCAGTTGTACAATAAAATATAGATGCGATCGCTCTTCGCTATTCACTTTACAGAAAGCTGCCTTTGCGCCAGTGTTAGCATCCTGTGGTAAGTTGAGATGCAGTAGGAATAGAAAAAGAGTCGTATATTTGTAGGCAAAGGGAATATCTCGTAAAGCTTGCCTTGTTCAGAGTTTTCAACTCTGGGTGGCACATATTTGGAATCTGCAAAATTAACACAATACCTGTGTATTAAGCTAATGTTTCTAAGTAGAAACTCATTAGTCATTTTTCCCATTTCTCTCATCAATACAGATGACTAATGACACAATACAACCCCTACAATTCCATGTGCAACTTAGACAGATAACAGCTTAGTCACCAATAGCTTCACATCATTTACTGCTAGGTAAATAAACTAGCACAGATGCATACTTGGTAATTACTCAACAACCTTCACAAATTTAAAATTTTCGAGGAGTCAATGACTTTCACTAATTATACCAAAGCTAGAAGTGCATATAAACACCTTGAACAAGAATCGCCTTCATCAGGAAAACTTGTGTTGAAAAATAGTTCCAAAAGTGAAAATTTTCACAATAGAGAACCTAGAACTCACAGTTCAACAATCAACGGATTAAACCGGGGACGAGTGGCAATTTTTATTGATGGTGTCAATCTTTTTCATGCAGCTTTACAACTAGGCATTGAAATCGACTATCTCAAATTGCTTTGTCGTTTAACTTCTGGTTCGCGGCTGTTGCGAGCGTTTTTTTACACAATCGTTGATGTTGCACGACCAACACCAACACGTCCACGAGCGAATGAAAAACAACAAGGCTTTCTGTTTTGGATGCGGCGAAATGGTTATCGTGTCGTCACCAAAGAAGCTCAGGTGACAGATAATTCTAAAAAGCCCAATTTAAATGTAGAAATTGCTGTTGATATGATCACTTTAGCGCCTTATTACGATACTGCTATCTTAGTTAGTGGCGATGGCGCTTTAGCTTATGCTGTTGAAGCTGTCACTAGCAAAGGTGGTCGAGTGGAAGTCGTGAGTTTGCGACCTATGACCAGTGATAGCTTGATTGATGTTGCTGATTACTTTCTTGACCTCGATAGCATTAAACAAGAAATTCAAAAAGATTCCCATGTGGGTTACAACTATCGGTCATTGTCTAATTCCCACCTGTAAAATTCACTCCTCCCAACCCATCGCAGGTTTTTAGAGTACAATTACAAGCCAGGAAATAACTCTGCGTATTCCGCTCAATCCTAATTGCGATGGATATTTTAATTGTTGAAGATGAACATGAAATTGCTCAGTTAATCCAATTTTCTCTAGAGAAAGAAGGATTCTCTTGTCGCAATAGCCGCGATGGTATCAACGCCTTGCGAATGTTTCAAGAGCAACCACCTGATTTAATTATCCTAGACTTAATGATTCCTGGGTTGGACGGGTTAGAAGTTTGTGCCAGAATTCGGCAAAAACCCGGTGCAAAAGACCCTTATATTTTGATGTTGACAGCCAAGGGTGAAGAAATCGATCGCGTCATTGGTCTATCTACTGGTGCTGATGACTACATGGTTAAACCATTCAGCCCCAGAGAATTAGTTGCCAGAGTAAGAGCTTTATTACGGCGTAGTCTCCGCCAAGGAGGTCAACATCAGGTCACTCGTACACAAAACTTTATCGTAGATATTGAACAACGCACCGCTTCTCGCCAGTTAAATTCCCAAGAAGCAGAAATTTTAGACTTAACAAACCTCGAATTTAACCTCTTAAGCACCTTTGTTAGTAATCCTGGGCGAGTTTGGAACCGCACTCAGTTAATCGATAAACTTTGGGGAGATGATTTTTTTGGTGACGAGCGAGTTGTTGACACTCACGTAGCAAGGTTGCGGAAAAAAATTGAGCCTGACCCAGCTAACCCTTCCTTTATTAAAACTGTTGTTGGGGTCGGCTATAAATTTGAAGACTCTCCTGTAACGTGAGTATGTTGAGTAAACAAGAAGGCAAAAGTAAAAAGTGAGCTACTGCGGTGGACGGGTTTCCCGGCATAAAGGAGGCAGTGCGTTGGGCGGCTTTGCCGACTCCCTCACTGTCGTCAAGTGGCGTTAGCGACGTAGGAGCGTCACCCGAAGGGGTAAAAGGCAAAAAAAGCAGTAACATTAATTAGGATGACGACCTCCGTAATTTCTTAATGATAGGACTTACGCAGACTCTACGATTTATTGGCATTCTACCCACCGGGAAGCCGCTACGCGTCTACGATAAATTAAGTTGTTTGGCGATTTTTGCGTAATTCCTAATGAAAAAAAGTGTTTGTTTCCAATTTCCTAATTCTAATTAGGGGAATTATCTTTTTACTTTTTACTTTTTATTTTTTACTTTTTAAAATGAGTTGGCGTTGGATGAAATCCTTGCCTTTGGCATCACGTTTATTTTTTTCCCACTTGGTAGTCATGATTGTGGGAGTAGTTAGTCTTGTCATCATCAGTAAAGTTTCTTCGCCGCGTTTTTTTGTACTGCACTTAGAGAGATTAGAAAGTAGAGGTTTGAAATTAATTCATATTCGGACGGAACTGGTTCAAGGCTTTGAAACAGCTTGGCGCAGCAGTACTATTTGGTCGGTGATTGTGGGTACAACTGCGGCGGGAGGATTAAGTTATTGGGTATCCAAACGGATTATGCTGCGGTTGACGGAGATGGAACAAATTACGCAAAAGTTTGCAGCTGGTGAGTTACAAGCACGACTACCCATGTCTGATATTCCCGAACTGAATCGTTTGGGTGCTAGTTTTAATCGCATGGCGGTCAGTTTAGAGGGTGTGGAAGCACGGCGACGAGAATTAATTGGCGACATGACTCATGAACTGCGGACACCGCTAACAGTTGTGCGCGGTTATTTAGAAGAATTAGCAGATGGTGAAATAGAACCGTCGCCTGAAGTTTATCGGCGCTTGGCCAAGGAAACAAGACGCTTAGAAAGATTAGTTAATGATTTGCAAGAACTTTCTAAAGCAGAGGCTGGTTATTTACCAATTAAAATACAGCCAGTAAATCTGCGTCCGTTATTAGAGTCTTTGGTAGAAAGATTTAGCGAGCAACTATTAGAAGATGGGCCAGTGCTACGCTTGGAATGTCCATCACAGCTACCTGTGGTATTGGCAGATATCGATCGCACCGAACAAATTTTAGTCAACTTAGTAGGGAATGCGATCCGCTACACTACCAAAGGTACAATTACTATGCAAGCTTGGACGGAAAGCTCTAAACTTTGGATTGCCGTGATTGATACTGGTATTGGGATTTCCTCTGAAGATTTACCCCACATATTTGAGCGCTTTTGGCGAGCCGATCAATCACGCGATCGCCATTCGGGAGGAACAGGTATTGGTTTAACAATTTCTCGGCATTTGGTTGAATTACAAGGTGGAAAAATTCAGGTAGAAAGCGAATTAGGAATTGGTAGTACATTTCGTTTTTGTCTACCTTTAGCTTAATAGCTACCGCAAAGCTTTGAAATAACTGGCTCCTCAGCACTCAGCACTTTACTTGTACAAGGAATTGTCACAAGCTAGTCGTATTACTGTCATACTCACTTGATAGCTTGAATATATTCAAAATAGTGTTTTAATTAATTTTTGAGATGACTAGTATTGTTCTGGCTTGTTTATTAGTGAGTTTACTGACTATCTCTGGCTGGACTGCGATCGCCTATCTATTTCCGCAAAATGACTCCCAAGACTAAGTATTAGTCTGTGTTTTGTGGTTAAAAATTCCCGAAAACGGACATACACAAAAATTTTTCCAGGCTTGCTATTGTTTTTCTAACACACTGTTAATCTGACTCAAGTGGGATAATTAATTTCCATCTTCTTCCCAGTTTTCGCTACCTAATAAGTCAATAATTCTATCTCTGAGCAAAAATTCGTTTTTTTCTAGCTCAAGTTCAAAAACAACCCAGTCACGTTCAGGAATATACTTACATAAAGCATAAATTGGTCGCTGACGACTAATAAGTCCCTTTTTAACCAGTTGACGTGCTTCTTCTTTGATCATTTCAATGTCGTATTTAACAGCAGTATCCATAGCTAGTTTCTTTGTTTATTATCTAAAGAATTCCAGGCTTCGCTTCTATTGTAGAATTATCAAAAAAATTTGAGGAAATTGTGAGTATCTACAGCATTAAAGCTGGCTGAAGCTATTTAATTTAATCAATTAGTTTATATTCATAAACATATCTAATTAATTTTAGTTTTAATGTAGCCACAAGTAGATAAATTCTGAATATCTACACTTTGCTCAGAATGACATATTTGTATATACTTGTGATCAGTCCTGAGGTAGAGCAGATTTAGAAAACTTTATGTAGATTGATTAAATTGATACAATTAGAAATTATTCTTCTTGCTCTAAGGCATACTTGGCTTGTAGAAGGTGCTGCTTATCTTCTTCGCTAACGGTAGGATATTTCAAATTCAATGACTCTAATTTAGAGCAGATAATATCAGCCACTACCATACGCATAAACCATTTGTGATCGGCGGGAATAATATACCAAGGAGCATGTATGGTGCTAGTGTGATGAAAAACTTCTCCGTAAGCAGCCATATAATCTGACCAAAATGCCCGTTCTCGAACATCATTAATTGAAAATTTCCAATTTTTTTCTGGAGCTTCAATTCTGGCTAAAAATCTTTTTTTCTGTTCAGATTTGGAGACGTTAAGAAAAAATTTTAAAACAATAATGCCATTATCTACTAAGTATTTTTCAAAATTATTAATTTCCTCAAAACGCTGTTGCCAGATTTTATTTCCTTTTGGTAAATGAGGGAGTTGTTGCTTTTGCAGTATTTCTGGATGCACACGCACTACTAACACTTCTTCATAATAAGAGCGATTAAATATACCTATTCTTCCTCTTTCTGGTAAAGCCTTCATTGAGCGCCATAGATAGTCATGGTCTAATTCTTCGTTACTTGGAGCTTTAAAACTAAATACTTGACAACCTTGGGGATTAATTCCAGACATCACATGTTTAATTGTGCTGTCTTTACCAGCAGCATCCATTGCTTGAAAGATAATTAGCAAGGCATAACTGTTTTGAGCATAAAGAACATCTTGATACTTTGCTAATCTTTCTATATCTGACTTTAATTTGAGTGTGGCATCATTTTTGTCATGATAATTAGCTGTATAAGCAGGGTCATAGTTTTTTTGCAGAGAAATCTTTGCACCTGGCGGCACAATAAAAGCATCATGATTCATATAAAGTATGAAGTGTGAAGTCTGAAATATGTAAGGTGCGATCGCTATCCTACAATTTTCTTTCTGATTTTCTTTGGTTTGACAGGAGGTCGCATTGTTTCTCGACCAAGGACAAACATCCCCGCTATCCCTAAGCAAACAAACCACACATATTGATACCAGTATTGGCGAATTTGCTCAACTGTACTTAGTTCTGGATGCAACGTATTCAAGTACAGCAGCAGCACCAGGATCATCAGTGCGCCAAAACCCACAAAGCTTAAACCAACACGTAAACGTGCAGGCTGCAATTCCCAGTCACTAATTTGCTCTAAGTCAATTTTTGCCAGTACTTGTAAAGATTCTTCCGCAACAGTTGAGACTTCTTGCATTCTGTTACTCAACTTTGGGGGCAAAATTGGCACTAATGTTGCTACAGCAGGACGACGTAGCAAAGCTTCTGTATCTCGTAACAATTCTAGTGGTTTACGTGCTGTTACTGATTGAGCAAATTCTGTATTTTTTGTAGCAGTTGTAGCGGTGGCTTTGCCTTCAAAATCCATAGCAGGCTATAGAAGTAAGAGGATACAAATAGCCTAGCGAATCAGTTGGAGCAGCGCAAACATCTTTAGTATCTATGTGTCTTGATAGCTGAAATTTCCCTACCAAGACACACAAATAACATCTACGAAGCTAAAGATTGTAATTGTTCTAATCTTGCCAGCACTTCTTGACTGTGAACAGATGGGTTGACTTTGACAAAAGTTTCGCGCAAGATACCTTCTGGGTCGATGATAAAGCTGTGGCGCATGGAGACGAAACCAATCCACGAACCATAAGCTTTGCTCACTGCGCCAGTTGTATCGGCTAAAAGTGGAAATTTTAATCCCTCAGAATCGCAAAATTCAGCATGGGAATCTACATCGTCAGCACTGACACCAATTATTTGCGCGTTTTTTTCTAAATATTTGGGTAGGTCTTGCTGAAAACGCCGTGCTTCGATGGTGCAACCAGCCGTAAAGTCTTTGGGATAAAAGTAAAGTACTACCCACTTACCGCGCAAGTCAGAAAGAGAAATTTTGCCATCGCCTGTGTTAGTGGGCAATGTAAACTCTGGTGCTGGTTGATTCACCGTTGGTAGTTTACCACCCAGCGCATAAGCCGCAGGTGAAAAATTTAACCAACTGATCAGGGTAAAGCAACTGGCAAATAAGATACTCAAAAAATTGCGACGAGAAATCATGGTGCAAACCAGAATCACAACTTTACATAAGTTTACAATTCTTGGTTACTGCTATTATCATCTTGCTCAGATTCACTGGGGGCATCTGTACTTTCAATGTATTGGCTATCGAGGAGAAAAGCGCCTCTTGTAAAGCGAATCCCCCAATAGCCGCCAGGACGACGGTCAAGTACTATACCTTCTTCACCAAGATGAATTACATCTGGGGGACGTAACATCGGCATAGGGTCGGCTGTTTTTACATAGGGTGGTAGCGCCACAACCCGGACTTTACTACCAATGGCAAATTCTTTGGACATAAAAAAAGCTAGAAGTTTTAATTAACTCCTAACTTTATCCTAAAGGGGTTGTCAACTTTGCTGATGTGAGAGTAAACCTAGTTGGGAAGAATCTTAAGGAATGCGAAAGGAGACGGAACTTATCCCCTCTCGCCATCTTCTGCAAGGAAGTCTGAGTAAGTTAAAAGTAAAAAGTTAAAATTTAAAATATTTATTGGTTTATAGAAAATATTGCTTGCACTTCAGTTAATGGTAGATGCCAAACTAACTCTGGTTGCCAAGTATCAGGGTCAAAGTTGGAGTGATGACCACGCTGATATGCTTGCCACAATCTTTTCCAAGTAAATTCTTGGCGAGAATTGAGATTTTTATGAATAACTCTTAATAGACCTAAGCCCAATAGAAGATTAAATAATCCAAACTTTGCGCCTAATAAAAATGCTTGTACTTCTGCTTCGCCAATGGGATCTGCACCATAACCAGTCAGGACATGAACGCCATCATGAAGTTGTTTGCGACGGATACCTTGAGTAAAAGGTTTGAGGTTGTGTGCATCGAGAAAATCAACCCAAGTTTTACCAAAAGTTCCAGCAGGTAAAGAACGCAATTTTTCTACATGAACAATTTGTGGCACATTCTGGCCGCGTGCTTCAGTAACGCGATCAAGTGTATCTAAAAATTGTTGGAGGTGAGGAGTTGAATTTGGGGAAGCAATATCGGGTTGCATAATCTTGATGTGGTTTTGTGTAGGGTGGAGTAACCCACCCTGATATTTCATGAGTTGGGTGCAGCAGAATTAGCGGGGTTGTTGACGTTGTTGGCGGCGTTGTTGAGCATTTTGCCGTAATTGCTCTAGTTTTGTGCGTTGTTCTGGAGTCAACACTGCTTGTATGCGTTGTTTAGAAGACTCACGTATTTGCCGCATTTGAGTTTTTTGTGCTTCAGTTAAATTCAACTCAGCAAAACCCTTACCGCCTCGACGGCCTACGCGCTGTCCTGGTTGGCGTGGTTGACCTTGATTTGCTTGTCTTTGAGCGCGACGTGCTTCAAAGGCCGCTTTTAATTTATCTTTTTGTTCTTGGGTAAGAACATTGTCCATTTGAGTGCGGGTCTCGCGTTGGATTTGCTGAATTTGGGACTTTTGAGCATCTGTGAGACCTAATTCTGACCAAGCACCTTTTTTACCTTGCCAACGTCCTTCTTTTTGTGCTTGAGCAACTAGTAGGGGTGAATGAGATAAAGTTTGAGCTTTTACACCGAGGGAGGTTGTAGTAAGAGTAAGAGCGATCGCACCAGCAATTAATGATAATGACTTGAGCTTCATTTGTTACCTTGTTTTCCTGTCCCGTTGAGGATGTCATCATCATAGGAATTTGCTCTTAATAATCACATGAGGAGAAAGTCATGGTTACACCCATGACTTTAGTCATACTTTATTTTTGGGCGATTGGAGTAATAATAATTGATAAATTCCAGTGTATAAAACTGGCAGGAAACCAAATATTTCTTCCTCAGATATTCTGTAAATAACTTTTTATGAATCGTCCTATTCAAATAAACAATCATCCCTTTCGATTTTTACTATATTTAGAATGGATATTACTAGTTCTTGCCATTTCGACAACTGCTTTACCAGAACTTTCGCCAAAATTTGCAAGTAAGTTTCCTGAACTGACCATTGGCTGTTTAATTGTTTTTGGTTTAATGGGATTAAGAATACCTACAAATAAACCTATAACTAAGATCATCTATACAGCTATTGAAATTTTATTACTATTTACTATTGGCATTTTTGGTGGTAGATCGGCTCGATTGTTTCCCTTTCTCTACTTAATTTTAGTAACTCGTAGTTGTTTAATTTTTCAATTACCTGGTCGCTTAGTTGTCACGGGTTTATCTTTCGCTTTATTTTTAATTACGCTGAATAGTCGTATACCCCACGCTTTACCACCACAAGCACAAGAGCGTTTTCGGTTTATTACTTTCAATACAGCCCTATTATTTGGATTAAGTTTAGTTTTTGTTTTATTATTAATGAATACAGTATTATCGGAAAGACAAAGTCGAGAAAAGCTGGCGATCGCTAACGAAAAACTGCGTCAATATGCCTTACAAATTGAAAATCAAGCAACTCTAGAAGAACGCAATCGTATTGCCCGTGAAATTCATGATTCATTAGGACATTCTTTAACTGCCTTAAATTTACAATTAGAAACTGCTTTAAAATTGTGGCAGTCTAATCCGGTAAAATCACAAGAGTTTTTAGCAAGAGCAAAAGAACTGGGTTCTAAAGCTTTAAAAGATGTGCGCCAATCTGTTTCAACTATGCGGGCTAATCCTTTACAAGATAAAACTTTAGAACAGGGAATTGCTATTCTTTTAGAAGATTTTTATCGAGCTAATGGTATAGTACCAATTTGTTTAATTAATCTCGATCATCCACCACCCGCAGAAATTAATATTGCTCTTTATCGTATCATTCAAGAATCATTAACAAATATTTCTAAATATGCCCAAGCTACAGAAGTTATACTAGAGCTTACTAGTACTAAAAAAAGCTTACGCTTAATGATTCAAGATAACGGCAGAGGTTTTGATATTAACCAAAATACTACCGGGTTTGGCTTACAAAGTATGCGCGATCGCACTTTGGCATTGGGAGGTGAATTTACTATTAACAGTACTCCTAATTCTGGCTGTCAAATTATCGTAGAAATTCCCTTATTTAGGATAAATAGATGATTAAAGTTTTGCTAGTAGACGACCAAAATTTAATTCGCCAAGGACTAAAAGCATTATTAGAACTAGAACCAGATTTAGAAATTGTTGGGGAAGCAGAAAATGGTGTGATGGCTGTAGATTTGGTAGCAGAATTACAACCCGATGTAGTACTAATGGATATTAGAATGCCAATTATGGATGGAGTTGCTGCTACACAAAAAATCCATCAGAATTTTGGTAATACAAAAATTTTAGTACTGACAACTTTTGATAATGATGAATATGTTGCAGCAGCTTTACAACATGGTGCAATGGGTTATTTACTCAAAGATACACCCTCAGAAGAATTAGCTGTGGCAATTCGCGCCGTTCACAAAGGATATACTCAATTAGGCCCAGGAATAGTTAAAAAACTATTAAATCAATTTCCGAGTCATGTCCAAACTCCATTACAGCCTGTACCGCCGAGTTTAACTGAACTTACACCTAGAGAAAAAGAGGTGTTAAAGTTAATTGCCACAGGTGCTAGTAACCGCGAAATTGCCCAGAAACTATATATTTCTGAGGGTACAGTCAAGAATCATGTTACTAATATTTTGAATCGGTTAAGTTTGCGCGATCGCACTCAGGCTGCTATTATCGCTAATACGTTTTTAGCTTATTTAAATGAACCTGATTGAAATCTCAAGTTAGCTCAAAATTACTGTTGTCTCAGCGCCGCCATTACGTGAGGCTTAACATCTTGCCCACCTTGTAAATTCGTCATCAAAGATTGGATGGTATATTATGCCCCAAGGTATACCCCACCATCCTAAAAATAGAGAAATTAAGGTAAACTTTAAGATTTTTTTAAGAGTGTTTTCTCCAGATTTAATAAAATAAATATTAGAACTACGCTTAAAAGTTAAAATTACTATCGAAAAGCAATAAAGAAAAACAATAAACTTAGCACCAGTTGCTAATTCCTGATTTACTTCTTCTAAAGTCATTCCACCCAAACCAATTATTTTCGACAGTCTCTGCTAATATTACAGAATTTAGCCTTTATCAAATAAAGCCAAACACTCATTTTTTAAAACACCTTTTGTGACTTTGATGTTTCTAAAAGACTTGGCTATAATTTCTTCGCAAGAAATATAAATTTGCGATTGATATATTGAGATTAAATCTTGAATTGAAACACCATAGACAATTTCTGATATACCTGTCCAAACACAAGCTGTCGCACACATAGGACAAGGTTCACCAGTTGTATAAATGGTGTAACCTTCTAGAGAAGGGCTTTTTAATTTAGCTGCTAAACTGCGAATAGCATTAATTTCTGCATGAGCAGATGGATCATTATCTCGCTGCACAGTATTGTATGCTACCTCAACAACTTCGTCATCCTTGACAATCACAGCGCCATAAGGCCAATCACCTTTTTTTGCTGCTTCCAAAGCTAAACGCATAAAATATTCTTGGTTCATTGTTGTTATTACTAGTTAAAAATCATACTCAATCATATCTTACTGATCTATAAGATGTAAGTAAAGCGTTAAAGGTCGAAAAAATATGTTAATAAGTAGAGAACAAACAGAATTTTACTTAACAGACCTGGAAACAAATACAGGTAAAATTATTAATCTCACAATTGCTGCTTTAGTTTTAATTTCATCAGGAATTTTTGTTGCCCAAACTTATAATCTTCCCGATAATATTAGGTTTCAGCTAGATTTAATTGACACTGCTATCCTCATCATTTTTGCAGCAGAATATGTACTACGTTTGTGGAGTGCAGAAAACAAACTCAAGTATATTTTTAGCTTTTATGCAATTATTGATTTAATGGCGATTTTGCCTTTTTTTCTCGGCGTAGTAGATATCAGCTTTATTCGCTTACTGCGATGGTTTCGGATTTTACGATTAATTAGATTTATCGATCAGCGGTTTTTATTTGCCAGCATCAGCAGTGAAGATGGTCAAATTTTTGTAAGAATATTATTTACATTATTTGCAATTATTTTTGTCTATTCTGGGTTGATTTATCAAGTTGAACATCCGGTAAATGCCCAAGTATACACCACATTTTTAGATGCATTTTATTTCTCAGTTGTCACCATGACAACTGTAGGATTTGGGGATGTCACACCGATTTCAGAAGTAGGCCGTTTACTCACAGTATTAATGATTTTGACTGGCGTAGCATTAATTCCTTGGCAGGTGGGAGATTTAATTAAGCGTTTGGTGAAAAATGCTAATCAGTTAGAAACAGTGTGTTCAGGATGCGGTTTAGCATTTCATGATTTAGATGCAGCTTTTTGTAAACGATGCGGCAATAAATTACGCAACACTGGCAGTGAAAGCAGTTGAGGTGTTACCAGTGGTCAGTAAGACTGAGTGTGTTAATATACTGTGGTATGATGAAAAACAGAGTTGAGATAGCGAGATGTTTTAGGAACCCGCTGCAAAAGTTTTGAAATTACATTTTGGATATTTTCATAAATTCCCTAACAAGGAGTAAAAGTAATGGATGCATTACTGCACAATTTCGTTGCAGATATGTATGGGCCGAACTTTCTGCTATTGTATGGTATTGTTATCGCCGCAACTTTGTTATTGTGTGAGCGTTTAGTCCAATATCCGACCAAAAATCAGCCTTTACCGCTAATTCCGGCTGAACCAGATCCTTATAAAATTGCTTACTTGCGTTCTCAAGCCACAGGAATTGCTCATGTAGTATTATTCAAATTGATTCAGCAGGGTTATTTGCAAGTCAGTGGACAGACTATTAGCCAAGCATCTAACCATCTTGACATATCCAATTTACAACCAGTCGAACGGCAAGTTTTTGAGAAAATTTCTGAACCTGCTACAGCTAAAACATCTCTGTGGTTAGCAACTCAGTGTCTACAGTCATTCTGCAATGCTTATCAAGAAAAGTTGTATGATGAACAACTGCTGTATAGTGCTAAGTGGCAAGAATGGAATATTAAAGTCGGCTTGGTTGGCGCGATGCTGATTTTTGGCTTGGGTGGCTATAAGCTGCTGATAGCTTTGGGTAAGGGACGCTATAACGTTGGGTTTTTGATAATTATGGGTGTGTCGTCCATTATCTATTTGCTGTGGTATGTGAGTCAGCACAAGTTTCTCAGCCATCTCGGAAAAAGGTATCTGCAACAACTGCAAAACACTTTCAACCAACTGCGCGAAACTTCTATAGTCAACAACAACTTACTGGTATTAGCACTATTTGGTGTTGAGTCTCTGGCTGGAACCGCCTACGATGCTTACTACAAAGCATTCTTTCCGCCAACTTATTCTACGACAAGTAGCCGCAGTAGTTCGTCTAGCAGTTCATGTAGTAGTGGTAGTTCCTGCGGGAGTTCTTGCAGTAGCGGGAGTTCCTGTGGGAGTTCTTGTGGTGGTTGTGGCGGAGGCTGTGGCGGTTGTGGAGGCTAGGTAAATGTTATCTCAACTTCCTACTTTGGGTGTCGGGTTGGGTTTTCGAGAACCATTCAAAAGTGATTTGTTTCTCAACCGTCAACAAGTGGACTTTTTGGAAATTGTGGCGGAACATTATCTTGATGCACCAGTACAAAAACAACAAGAGTTAGAAATACTGGCTGCACATTTCCCGATAATTCCCCACGCCATTAATTTGTCGCTGGGTAGTGCGGAAGGTTTAGACACAGATTATTTACGCAAACTTGCTGCACTCATTCAACAACTTAACCCGCCTTGGTGGAGTGAACATATTTGTTTTACCAAAGCTGGTGGTGTGGATATTGGGCATTTGTCACCCTTACCTTACACCAAAGAGGCGGTAGATATACTCTGTCGCAATATTGCTGAAGTGCGACGCTTTGTTGATGTGCCGTTAATTCTGGAAAATATTACTTATATGGTAAAACTTCCTGGTGCAGAGATGAGCGAAGCGCAGTTTTTGGCAGAAGTGGTAGAACGTGCTGACTGTGGGTTGCTGTTGGATGTGACGAATTTACATACTAATGCGGTAAATTATGGTTATGATGTCCAAGATTTTCTCAATAATTTACCTTGGGAACGCATCGTTCAGTTGCATTTCGTCGGTGGACATTGGCATGATGGCGTACTAATTGATAGTCATTCACAGTCAACGCCGCAGGAAGTATGGCAAATAATGGAGGAAGTGGTAGCCCGCATTCCAGTTAAAGGGATAGTGTTAGAACGGGATGAAAATTTACCTGCGTTTACAGAAATAGCCCAAGAATTGCAGACAGCACGAAAGATTATGCACACATATTTTGCGCCTGGCGACTGAAGTCGCGGCTACACAGGCAAAACCCGCCTGCGCGGGTTATCAACCAAAGGCTAAGTGCAAGCTAAAATCCAAAATGGTATTAGGAGTTATCAAAGATGGGGTTAGCACAAACGCAGCAAGTTTTAGTCCAGCTTTATACTAGTACTGAATTTAGACAGCGTTTTTTTGCCAACCCGCAAGCAATGGGTGTGGAGTTTGGTTTGAGTGATGATGAAGTACAGCAGTTAGCACAAGTTTCATCACAGGAAGTCAATATATTCGCCAATTCTTTGAAGTGGAAACGGTTAGGGGAAATACGGGAATTATTACCGCGTACTGCTAAGGTGTTAGGAAAAAATTTTAATACTTTGTTTTGGCGATATGCAGAAACTTATTTACCTACAGGAATTAAGAAACATCGAGATGATGCGATCGCTTTTGCTAACTTTATTACTAAGGTGGCGCAAAATGAAAACTTAGAACCTGCTTGGATAGGTGATTTAGTCAGGTATGAACAAACTTGGCTGTTAACTTATGAACCTGGAATTTGTTTAAAATTTTGTTGGTTGCGTTACGCTGTCCATCGTGATTTTACTGCAAAACCAACTTTGGCAATCTGGTGGCGTTTATCGGGGCGATCGCTGTTACGTCATATCATCTTATGATATTGTCTCACGCGGAGGCGCAGAGACGCAGAGAGTGTTAGAAAAATCATTCTCGGATAGCTTGAATAAATTCCTGTACCGCGTCATACTGGTCAGGACTGGCGATATACCGCAGCAAAATTGCTGGATCTAAATCTGGGAAAAACTGACTCCGGTTGACTTCTGCATACTCACCACTTTCAGTTAGAGAAAATATTTGGATTTGATGAGATTTCCAGAACCAAACTTCCGGTATATTCTTAGGTTTGTATAAATCTTTTCTATTAATACTGCCACTGGTAACAACAACTTCAATCACAATGTCAGGAACTTCTTTTTTTATACCAATGCTGTAAGATTCGTCTGGTGTACCAGAAGCATATCCCGGTTCTTCTAAAGTATAGCCACCACGCTTATAAAACCGGATGTTTTTCTCTCTCATGTAAGCTTCTAGTAATAAACTCAGAGTACTTTTGACGAACTCATGTTCTTCTCCAACTGGCGACATAATTTCTAATATTCCTGACAAATAAGACAGTCGAACATTGTGATTATCCTTTAGCTGTGTTTCAATTCCCTTGAATTGCTCCCATGAAACATCTTTCAGAGTTACTAGTTGTTCTTTCTTGGGCTGGTCTACAAGTGGAATGCTCATCATCACAGTTCCTTATATAACCAATGTTGAAATTGTACTTATACTCACTAACTAGAAATACAGTTAATTTACCTGAAAATAATTGTTATTATAACTCATTTTGTAGCGAATAAAACTACCATGAGTAATGAACACATCGTAAAATTACTCATGAATAAAATAGACCGCCAGAGAGAACATCAAGCCAATGAAAGAACTTTTTTAGCTTGGCTGAGAACTTCTATTGCTTTAATTGGTTTTGGTTTTGCCATTGCAAGGTTTGGTCTATTTTTACGCCAATTAAATACAGCAATTACCCAACAAGAACCTGTGGTTCATCCTTTATTTAACTCGGAGAATTTAGGAGTTGCTTTAGTAATTGTGGGAGTAAGTGCGATCGCCTTAGCTGCGTGGCGTTATAATCAGGTCTTCTGGCAAATTGAACGGGGAGATTATCAAGCCAATCGTTTACCAGTTTGGATTCTCACCGCAGTGGTGATGATTTTAGGTTTACTGAGTATTCCTTTATTATTTTTACGCAATCATCTTACACCGCGCCCATCTTCAATATCACCCCAGCCCCAAACTAAAAATCTTCACCAAAAATAATTAATGATTTATTTATGACCATAGATATATTTGAATCATGACTATAGGCATATTTTTAAAATTAATTTTGTGCTTTTAAATATCAGCCGCTAAAATTTTAGAATAGATTAATCAGGTAAATAAAGCTGTTTTGAAAACTCAAATCAGTTCCCGCACCTCTACCCCCACAAATCAAAAGCATCTATTGGAAAGACTTGATTAGAGATTGTTTTTGCTGTTGAGTACATCGCTAATAGATATTATTAAATAAAGTATTTCGGATGAGATACTAAGGCATACAATCACTATTTAGAGTCAACTCTAAAGCCCGCAAGTGGTCAATCAAATATTATCCTAACCAGGGATAATCCTACCTACAGATATTGGATTTTCCAGTTGGATGCAGCTAACATGAACCACCAACTTCCAGGCTTTAACTATTTCTAATTAGTACCACAACGCTGTCTGATAGTGCCGTTTAAAGGCTAGGACTACAATTATGAGTCAAACCTTTGCAACCATCGACGGGAATGAAGCTGTTGCCCGTGTTGCTTACAAATTAAATGAAGTAATTGCTATCTACCCTATCACCCCCTCTTCAGCAATGGGCGAGTGGGCAGATGCTTGGTCAGCAGAAGGCCGCCCTAATCTTTGGGGTACGGTTCCCAGCGTTGTGCAAATGCAAAGTGAAGGCGGTGCGGCTGGTGCAGTGCATGGGGCATTACAAACAGGTTCTCTGAGTACTACCTTCACCGCTTCTCAGGGGCTTTTGTTAATGATTCCCAACCTCTACAAAATTGCAGGGGAACTGACTAGCACAGTTGTTCATGTGGCTGCACGATCTTTGGCTACTCACGCTTTATCCATTTTCGGCGATCATAGTGATGTGATGGCGGCGCGGGCGACTGGCTTTGCCTTGTTGTGTTCCGCTTCAGTGCAAGAAAGTCACGACTTAGCCCTCATCGCCCACGCAGCGACTCTCAAATCAAGAGTTTCGTTTATGCACTTTTTTGACGGGTTCCGCACCTCTCATGAAGTGCAGAAGGTAAAGTTACTCTCGGATGACGATATCAAATCGTTGATTCCTGACGAATTGATTTTAGAACACCGCGCCCGTGCTTTAACCCCAGACCGCCCTGTGTTGCGGGGTACTGCCCAAAACCCTGATGTTTACTTCCAATCGCGGGAAGGCGCAAACCCCTACTACAACGCCTGTCCAGAGATTGTCCAGAATATCATGGATCAATTTGGCGATCGCACAGGTAGATACTACCGCATTTTTGAATATCACGGTGCGCCGGATGCGGAACGGGTAATTGTCATCATGGGTTCTGGTTGTGAAACCGTCCATGAAACCGTTGATTATCTCAATGCGTGTGGGGAAAAAGTGGGCGTGGTGAAAGTACGCCTCTACCGTCCCTTTGATATCCAAAGGTTTGTGGAAATGTTACCAGAAACTGTACAAGCGATCGCGGTTTTAGACCGCACCAAAGAAGCAGGTAGCGCTGGCGAACCACTATATCTCGATGTGGTCGCTGCTATCAACGAAATCCGGGCTGAACGCGGTAGTGGTAGAGACAAGGTTCCCTCTATCATCGCTGATGCGCGTGGTAGTGGTAGAGATAAGGTTCCCTCTGTCATTGTCGGTGGTCGTTACGGCCTTTCCTCCAAGGAGTTCACTCCGGCGATGGTGAAGGCCGTCTTCGATAACTTGTCTCAACCAAGACCAAAAAATCATTTCACTGTGGGTATTCATGACGATGTTACCCACACTTCCCTTTCCTTCGACCCCAACTTTTCCATCGAACCCGATAGCGTCGTCCGGGCGATGTTCTACGGCTTGGGTTCCGATGGTACGGTAGGGGCGAATAAAAACTCCATCAAAATTATCGGTGAGGGAACCGACAACTACGCCCAAGGTTACTTTGTTTACGACTCGAAAAAATCCGGCTCGATTACCGTTTCTCACCTGCGGTTCGGGCCGGAACCGATTCGTTCTACTTACCTGATAGACAAAGCCAACTTTATTGGTTGTCACCACTGGGTATTTCTGGAAAAGATAGACGTACTGCAAGCGGCTGCAACTGGGGCGACGCTTTTGTTGAACAGTCCTTTTGATAAAGAGACGGTTTGGCAAAATCTCCCCCTGAAAGTGCGACAGCAAATTTTAGATAAGCAGCTGAAATTGTACGTCATTGATGCCAACCAAGTCGCCCGTGAAAGTGGGATGGGGGGGCGCATCAATACAATTATGCAGGTGTGCTTCTTTGCCTTAGCAGGTGTATTAGCACAGGATGAAGCGATCGCCAAAATTAAAAAGGCGATCGAAAAGACTTATGGTAAAAAAGGCGCAGATATTGTCCGCATGAACTTGCAAGCAGTGGACATGACTTTAGATAACTTGTATCAGGTACAAGTCCCCACCGCAGAACAAGGTAAATGGATAGATAAAGAATTATTCTCCACAAATTCCCTACCTGTAACTGCACCTGAATTTATCCAAGAAGTTCTCGGTAAAATCATGGTTTGGCAAGGCGATGATTTACCAGTAAGCGCATTACCCGCAGATGGAACCTTCCCCACAGGTACAGCCAAATGGGAAAAACGCAACGTCGCCCAAGAAATCCCCGTTTGGGAACCGGATGTCTGCGTACAGTGCAGTAAGTGTGTAATGGTTTGTCCCCACAGCGCCATCCGTGCTAAGGCTTATCAAGAAACTGAGTTAGCTAATGCACCGTCTGCTTTCAAGTCGGTGAATGCTAAAGATAAAGATTTTAATCATCAAAAATTTACTATTCAAGTTGCTCCAGAAGATTGTACAGGTTGCGCTATTTGTGTAGATGTTTGTCCTGCTAAAAATAAATCTGAACCGGGAAAAAAAGCCATTAATATGGCGCAGCAACTACCTTTAAGAGAACAAGAAAGGAAAAATTGGGATTTCTTTTTAAGTTTGCCAAATCCTGACCGCAGAAATTTAAAATTAAACCAAATTAGACAACAACAATTACAAGAACCTTTATTTGAATTTTCCGGTGCTTGTGCTGGTTGTGGTGAGACACCTTATTTAAAATTATTAACGCAATTGTTTGGCGATCGCTCCGTCATTGCCAACGCCACAGGCTGTTCCTCCATCTACGGCGGCAACTTGCCCACCACACCTTGGACAACCAATACCCAAGGACGCGGCCCTGCTTGGTCAAATAGTTTATTTGAAGATAACGCCGAATTTGGTTTTGGTTATCGTCTATCCATAGATAAACAAGCCGAATTTGCCGCAGAATTATTACAACATTTAGGAAGTAAATTAGATGATAATCTCGTTCAGTCCATCCTCAATACTGAACAAAAAACCGAAGCCGATATTTGGGAACAACGGGAACGAGTCGCATTATTAAAAGAGAAATTAGATAACCTCTTAACTTTTGAAATCGATTCTAATTTAAAATCAAAAATCCAAAATCTCAAATCAATTGCAGATTACTTAGTCAAAAAAAGCGTCTGGATTATCGGTGGCGATGGTTGGGCGTATGATATTGACTTTGGCGGTATTGATCATGTGTTAGCCAGTGGTCGCAACGTCAATATTTTAGTAATGGATACAGAAGTATATTCTAATACCGGTGGTCAATCTTCCAAAGCCACTCCAAAAGCAGCCGTAGCGAAATTTGCCGCCAGTGGTAAGCCTGCACCCAAGAAAGACTTGGGCTTAATGGCGATGAACTACGGTAATGTCTACGTAGCGAGTGTAGCTTTAGGCGCAAAAGATGACCACACCCTCAAAGCCTTTTTAGAAGCCGAAGCTTACGACGGGCCATCATTAGTTATTGCCTACAGCCATTGCATCGCCCACGGCATCAACATGACTACTGGCATGAATCATCAAAAAGCCTTGGTAGAATCAGGGCGGTGGTTGTTGTATCGCCATAATCCGCAATTACGAGAACAAGGTAAGAACCCCTTGCAATTGGATATGCGCCCTCCTACACAATCTGTAGAAGCATCCATGTATCAAGAAAATCGCTTCAAAATGCTCACTAAGAGTAAACCAGAAATTGCCAAACTGTTGTTAGAACAAGCACAAGCTGAAGTTGATGCCCGTTGGCAAATGTATCAATATTTAGCTGAACGGAATCTTTAGAAACACTGTCTTTACTCTAACAATTGTAGAAGATTTTGAAATTGGCTTAAAAACCTGCGAAAATAATACAATTTTTTTAGAGCGATATCCAGAATAGTTCTGGATATCGCTCTAAATTGGGTATTTATGCAGAAAATGTCTAGATAATCGGTAAGACAAATTGTTGCTTATATGGGGGCGATAGAAGAAGCTGAAAATAAGCCAGTTCGTGGTTTACTTGTAGCAGGTGATTTTCACAAGAAAGTCATCCTTGCGGCTAAAGCAGTTCCATCACTTGAATTGAAGAAATACTCATTTCAATTCACGTTTGAGCCAGTCAAGTAAGGCTGTGTGAGTTTAGAATAAGCGGTGTATGGAGTGAGTGCCTTGAATGCCAACAGATGCCCAATTGAGAGGTTTATATCGTCTTAGCTATTGGCTAACTTATATTGTGCTTCAGCCTATACATCTTGTTTGCATTGATGAGCGCACAAGTAATCTGTATATCTTGGCTGGAAACGCTGAAAATCTAGAGTTCCAGATTACCCCAAACGGAGAGGTGTTTTGATGAGTCAGGTTAACTATGCTGCTATGTCTGATGAAGAATTGAGACGATATTTTTTGCAACATCGTGATGACAAGCTGGCTCTTAGGGCGTATTTGGATAGATTAAATCAGCATCCACGCGAGATAATTACAACTGTAGACGATCCTGATTTTGATGCCAAGATTCAAGCAGCAATTCTACGGAAAATGCAAGCAGCAAATAATAACGGTGAAGCTAAAGCTTAATCACAGTGAATAAAATTAACTCAGCGCTTACCGAAAACCTCACGCAGAGATGCAGAAACAAGGAGTTTAAAAATGTATCTCTGCGTGAAATATTAGTTGTTGACAGCGATCGCAATTTTACCAACTGCCCGCTCACTTTCACTATAAGCATGAGCCGCAGCTAATTCTTGCAGGGGAAAAGTCCGGTCAATTACAGCACGAATTTTACCAGCCTCAATCAAGTCTTTTAAATAAATCAAGTCTTGGCTATTTGGTCTTTCAATTACTAATTTTGCTTTTTGACCAGGTAAAAACGTTGTTAAAAAACCTTGTATCAAAACTTCTGGGCTAGGCAAAGTTGTAACATAAACTCCGTTTGGTGTCAGCACTTCTCTACAGGTAGAAAATGCTCGTTTGGCAACTGTATCAAAAATAATGTCACACTTTATTGCCTCTGTGGTAAAGTCTTGTTGCGTATAATCAATAACGCGGTCTGCTCCTAGAGATTTGACAAAATCTAAATTTTTTGTACTGCAAACTCCTATTACCTCTGTTCCCAAAGCTTTAGCAATTTGCACTGCAAATATACCCACGCCACCCGCAGCGCCATTAATCAAAACTTTCTGTCCAGCTTGAATATTTCCCAAGTCACGTAAAGCTTGCAATGCTGTTAGTGCGGCTAAAGGTACGGTGGCTGCTTCTTCATAGCTTAAATTTCCTGGTTTGGGTGCTGCTAAATTCTCTGGAATGGCAGCAAATTCGGCGTATGCACCCCCAGGAAAGCTAGTGCTGCCATAAATTGCATCTCCCGGTTTAAAGCGGGTGACTTGCGAACCCACGCTTACGACTTCCCCCGCCACATCAAACCCCAAAATCAACGGAAATTTGTTTCCTACCAGCAAGCTCAACAGTCCCTTGCGAATCTTCCAGTCGATGGGGTTAACGCTGCTGGCGTGGACTTTCACAAGTAATTGGTCAGGCTTGATTTGCGGCTGCATCCAATCTTCATACTGCAAAACATCAGTGGTTCCGTAGCCTCGGATAATGACTGCTTTCATAGCATTCCTCCTGTCACCCTGTTTTGAAAGTGCTGAGTTGTAAGTGCTGATTGCTGAGTAATAATACTAGCTTCTCTTTCATGCTTGGCACTAATTCCAGTGTAGCGATCGCCCCCGCTTTGTGACGTACTTAACTTTTTATGCTATCTGTTAGATATGCTGCAATTTGAATATCAAAATATTTTACTTTTTATATAAAAAAATTAATTTTTGCAAATTATATTCATTAATTTTGCCCGTTTCTAAAACCGCGAAACCTAACAATATCATACTCTCCAGTGCGATTTAATTTCATTAAACTTAGAAAACTTAAGAAAATGTGAATTACATTTTTCTCTAAAAAAAAATGATATGTTGTATACAGAATTGAATTTCGCACGTATCTGGAGTAGTACCAACAAATCTGCTCCAGTTTTTCCCCCTAAATCCTTTAGCTGTCAAGGTTTTTGGCAGGATTTAAGGGATGGTTGAGTACAACGTTTTGTATCCCGAAATCAGCAGCAAATAGCCGGAAAGCTTTGCTGATGTTGTGTTTTAGCTGAGTACAAAGAAATCCTAAACCCCACTCTAAAAATACAAGAACCCTGACCTAAAAATACTAGAACCCCTACCCGAAAAAAAATTTTATAAACTTTTTTATAGCTCAATCTCAAGGTTTCCAGATTTGAGTACAAATGTAATAAATCCAATAAATTCTATCCAAAAATAACAACCAGTCGGGGGAAACAACGGCTGCTATAAATCATATATCGCCAATCACCAATGGCTCAAAACACAGAGCCAAAAGTGAGTGGAGGGATGAGATAGCACCATGCCTCGGTGAATCGAAGTCGCGGCTGTACACACAACTCTACCCAGAACCTAAAAGTTGACACACACCAGCCGAAACACAAGGATTCATAGCCTGTCATCATCAGCGAAGTTACCCACCAAGTGGCTTTGCTACAACCAAAGGATGCACTCCTACGGGCAGTGTTATGGCCGTGACTTCCATTCTAGGGCAGACCAAATAGCAACGGCATCTCCCACAGTGGCAGCTTAGTCCACCGACCTTTGCGAAATTCAATGACACTACCGGTTACAGGACTCACCAACAACTCCGTTACTGAAGCGACAACCCAAGCAAAATCAGGTGGTTGCGGATGCGACAGCAAAAGCAGCGCCACCGTGGAAATGGACGAAAAGCTCCAAGAACGTATTGCTAAACATCCCTGCTACAGCGAAGAAGCTCACCACCATTACGCGAGAATGCACGTTGCAGTTGCACCCGCTTGCAACATTCAATGCAACTATTGCAACCGCAAATATGATTGCGCCAACGAAAGCCGTCCTGGTGTAGTTAGCGAGTTACTCACACCCGAAGAAGCAGCACACAAAGCTTTAGTCATCGCTGGCAAGATTCCCCAAATGACAGTTTTGGGAATTGCTGGCCCTGGCGACCCCTTAGCCAACCCCGAAAAAACTTTCCGCACCTTTGAGTTGATTGCAGACAAAGCACCAGATATCAAGCTTTGCTTATCAACCAACGGTTTGATGTTAACTGAATACATCGATCGCATTAAACAATTAAATATAGATCACGTTACTATTACCCTAAATACCATCGACCCAGAAATCGGTGCGCAGATTTACTCTTGGGTTCACCATAAGCGCAAGCGTTACAGAGGCGTGGAAGGAGCCAGAATTCTGCTCGAAAAGCAGTTAGAAGGTTTACAAGCTTTGAAAGAAGCCGATATTCTGTGCAAGGTCAACTCCGTGATGATTCCCGGAATCAACGACCAACACTTAGTTGAAGTCAACAAGGCAATTCGTGAGCGTGGTGCATTCTTGCACAACATCATGCCTTTGATTTCTGCACCAGAACACGGTACACACTTCGGCTTAGTAGGTCAACGCGGCCCCACACAAAAAGAACTGAAAGCAGTTCAAGACCAATGCGCTGGCAACATGAAAATGATGCGCCACTGCCGTCAATGCCGTGCAGATGCTATTGGTTTGTTGGGTGAAGACCGCAGCCAAGAATTCACCAAAGAGAATTTCTTGGAAATGTCTCCAGAATACGACCTCACCAAGCGCCAAGAAGTTCACGAAGGTATTGAGAAATTTAGAGAAGAAATTAAAGCAGCCAAAGAAAAGGCAAAAGTAGGCAAGCAGCAAGCAGTCAACAATCCTAAGATCTTAGTTGCAGTTGCAACCAAAGGTGGCGGATTAGTTAACCAACACTTCGGTCATGCCAAAGAATTCCAAGTTTACGAAGTTGATGGCAACGAAGTTCGCTTTATCAGTCACCGCAAAATTGATCAATATTGTCAAGGTGGATACGGTGAAGCCGCCACCGCAGAGAATATCATGAAGACAATTGCAGATTGTAAAGCAGTATTGGTTTCTAAGATTGGCAACTGTCCCAAAGAAAAATTGCACGAAGCTGGCATACAGACCGTTGAAGCTTACGACGTAATCGAGAAAGTTGCTTTAGAATTTTACGAACAGTACGTCAAAAAACAATAGGAAGTATGAAGTATGAAGGCTGAAGTATGAAAATTCTACTGCTCCGCAGAATAGAGTTAATGAATTAAAGACTAAAAAATTTCACACTTCATACTTGACACTTCATACTTCAAACTTCACACTTCACACTTCTCTCATTCGCAAGGAGAATAATCATGGCTTATAAGATTACCAGCCAATGTATTTCTTGCAATCTCTGTGAGTCTGTATGTCCCACCGGAGCAATTAAAGTAGAAGGCACGCGCCACTGGATTGACCCCGAACTTTGCACAAACTGTGTTGGTACTATTTACTCCGTGCCTCAATGCGAAGCTGGTTGCCCAACCTGTGATGGTTGCGTTAAAGAGACAAACGATTATTGGGAAAGCTGGTTTGCTAAATATAATCGCGTTATAGGGAAATTAACAAAAAAACAAGATTATTGGGAACGTTGGTTTGACTGTTATTCTCAGAAGTTCATTCTATCAAATAACAAAAATGCTGATTCTGCAAGGGTTAAACACTATCTGCATTAAAGCAGATGTCCAGAACTTGCTTGAGAAGAAGAATTAGGGTAACAAAAAGATTATTAAGTCATGTTTCTTTTTTAAAACCTTTTGCCTTTTCTCAGTCATTATTGCAACTTTGACCAAATTCCTTGACAGCGTTCCATCACTAACGCCTGAAAAATTGATTGAGTTGATGGATGAATGTCTATTTTATATAGATAGAAAATACCTGTAGGACTTTTCAAGTTTAACTCTCTGCGAGTCAGAGATAATGCTTGCGCTCTATGGAGTTCTACCGCTTGAAGTAAACCAGGATAACTCAAATTACGTAAAGCTAATTGACCCTTTTTAGTGACATAGATAGCATCATTCTGAAAAAGATGTTCTAAGCTGAGTAAACTAGCATATACATCCGTATCTTTTTCTATACCTCCTAAACGGTGAGCATCTAAACCAAAGCGAATACAGAAATTGACAGCCACTAATTTACCAGCTTCTTCAGCAGGTAAAGTGCAAGCAGCAAACTCAAACCCTAAGCTATCAGCCCGCCATTCTTCTACACCACCATAGGAATAGTTTTGAAAAAGTTGATTCTTGTCTTTAAAGTCAAATCCTAAACCACTCGCATGGCCTGCTTCATGAACTTGAGTGTCTACGTGACGATAGCGATCGCCATTGATTTCGTCTTCTAAGGGGCCTAATAGTAAATTAGCCGTGTCGTAATCAAATATCTTTTGGATACATTCACGGCTAGAACCTAAAAAACGTCGTTTCTGCTCTTTTGCATTGTTTAATGCTGGGCCACAAACACTGTTAGGAAAAGGCCATCCATTCGGGACTATAAAGGCTTCACCACTTTCACCACTAACATGACCGCAACTAGCAATCTCAGTGAAAGAAAGGTTTATGGGAATTGGTTGATTCAGTTTGCCAAATTTTTCTCGAATCAAATGTTCTAATTTTTCTATAGAAGGCTCTTGGTTATCGTGCATTTTTCCATAAATTGCACTTAAAGTTACTTGACCTTGGCATTGGCGACTAATTCGGTATGGTGCAATTATTAGGAAATGGCCGTTTTTACCAATAAAATTCCTATTGATAAAGTCTTGAGACAAGAGACTCCAGTCATTATTTTCTAAAGCATCTGCTGTTTTTAATAGCCAAGAAGAAGGAAGTTCACTAGAGTTTTCTGCCTGTTGACGTAGTTTTTTGACAGCTTGAGCAACTTCATCTTTCTCGATATCTTGGACTATTTGTTTAGTTAGTTCTTGTTCGTCTATACAGATTGTTTTCATTGTTCGATGTTGTTATTAATTTTAGTTGTTATTTATTAGTTATTAGTTATTAGTCATTGGTGTTTATCTCCTATATCCTCAAAAGTATGAGTGTTCGCTAAACTCTGACCCATTTCAATACTTTGGGGTCTTTGTTGTAGCGGTAGGTAAAGCCATCTTTAGCAGTAATGGACTTTCCTTGGCTTGCTCTGCTTCTGATGGTGCCAAGTGAATAGTCTGTTAATGTCTGCATTTCTTTGTGAGAAAACCCTGCAATTGTGTTTGTTACTACACTGGTTTTTGATTGAATTTGTAGTTGATTGTTAGGAAATTCATCTATAGTGCTTTGAACATTTTCTTCAGGAGGATTAGTGACTATTGTTTTTTGTCGTTGATAATCTTCCACAGTTACAAGTTGCCAAGTGGAATTTTCCGATAGTTCTAGAACCCATTGATGATATTGAAATAGACTTTCTCGATGTCCAACACTGATAAAAGTTGTTTTGGTTTCTTGTAATTGTTGATATAAAATCCCTTCATTAGTTAAATCTAAGGCACTTGTTGCTTCGTCTAATATAGTGAAGCTAGGATGAGTAATTAATAGTCGTGCAAATGCTAGGCGCTGTTGTTCTCCTAGCGATAATATATTTTCCCAAGGAACTTCTGTATCAAAGCCTTTGACTCGGTTTAGTACATTTTGTAGGTTAACTTGTTGCAAAACTTCTCCCAGTTGTGCATCGGTCATTTGACAATTGGTATGAGGATAAAGTAATTGTTCGCGCAAAGTTCCCAAAATTATGTAAGGACGTTGAGGTAAGAATAAAGCTTCTTCCAGAGGAGGTCGGACTAAACGACCAGTTCCCGCATTCCATAAACCTGCGATCGCTCTCAGTAAAGAGCTTTTTCCTCGACCACTTGGCCCTATAATTAATAAGCCTTCTCCTGGCTGAACAGACAGGGACAAGTCTTTGACAATTACTTGCTCATAGTTGGGTGTTTGTAAGGTGACATTCTCAAACGTGAGATGATTATCTTCTATTGTTTTGATGGTACTGATGTTTTCTGGTTGTTTAGTTACTTCTTCTAAAGCTGTTGAAAACTCAGTTAAACGCTCAACATAACTATAAAACCTTCCAGAAGTTCCAAATTCATTGATTAATTCTGCTACAGAATTAGAAAAAAGATAGGCGGCTAAAGACGCTTGGCTAATTTCTCCAAATCCTAGTTGATTTGTAATATATAAAGGGCCAAGTATGAGAAATGGAAATATTTCAATTACAGCCTGATATCCTCTATTATAAATATCTTGGTTTCTTTCCCAACTAATCTTGCGTTTAGCATCTTTTATCACATTGATAAATCGTCGTCCAATAATATTTAATTCTTGATTTTCTCCCCGGAAAAAAGCTATAGATTCTGCATGATTACGAACATGAGTCAGACAATAGTTATAGTTAGCTTTCGATTCGAGTTCTTCTTGATTAATCTTATTTAATGCTTGAGTCAAGAAAATGGCAATCAAATTACCTATAATTGTATAAATAAGTAAGATAATTGCAACTTCTTGAGAAATTGACCAAATAATTAATATAAAAGCTACCATTTCCAGTATCTTTTCGAGGAAAGTAGCTGAAAAACTGAGAGCATTACTGGCAATAGGTTCAATCTCTTGAGATAGACGTTGATCGGGATTATCAATATCAGATTTAAAATTGATTTTATAATAAGCTTGGTTACTTAAATATTTCGATAAAGTGTGGTTATTGAGCCATTGATACCAATCAAGTGCGATTTGTTTTCTCACAAATTTAGAAAACCCTACCAAGAATGTTACCAATACTAGGGCTATGCTATAAAGCCAGATAGCATCAAAAAACTTAGCTACATTCTTTTCTGTAATGATGATATCGACTAAATAGCGGTTAATGAAGTTAGTAAAAACATTTACGCCTACAAGCGCGATTATTAATAAAATTAAGAGAATGAGCATTCCCCAAGCACGAATTACTTCTGAAAATGCTCTTTCCCCTGGCTTTGTCGGATACCAGTAAGGGCCTGTAATCGCTTTAATATTTTCCCAAAATTGAATAAAAGCTGAATAAATATTGATTAGGGGGTTAGCGTGCAGAACTTGAGATGGCATGGTCTAAAAATATAGTGGTTCTTAGCGATTATCAGAGTGGCAGAGAAAACAAATTTACACAAATTTTTCCTCTGCTTTATAGTTTGATTTTATCTGCTAATTTTAAGTTAGCAGACTACTCTGCTTAATTAATCTTATTAGTGATCGCCATTTTTTCAGTTAATAAATGGTTATCTATCAACCCGCTACTTATGAAGTAGTGAAAGTAAGTTTTTAGTAAGTTTTTGTCTAACATAGGACAAACAATTTCAGTATTTACTAGCCCCTTCATAGTGTTTTGATAATCGATTTTTGGTTCTTCAGAGTTTTCTATTGTAGTTTTGGGTACAATATCTGATAAGAATTTTAAGTTGTCTGTGTCAGACATTTTACTATGGTGTGAAATTTCTGAATGCCATTGCTCTAAAGGAATTAGTTGCAAAGAATAACCTAAAGAGCGAATTAATTTAAACAAATGATTGAGTGGAGTGGAGTTAGGATTGACCAGATGAAATGCTTTTCCTAATGATTCTTTTTGACGTGAAAGATAAACAATAGTTTTGCTCACATAGTCCACAGGAGTCAAGTTATCTTCTATATCAATATCTGGAGCCATTTTCATTTGTAAACAACCTTTGACTAGCCTACAAAATAAATCCTCTGTGTTACTAATCCCAGTTTGGCTGTGTCCTGTTATCCTTGATGCTCTGTAAATAGAAACAGGAAGTCCTAAGTCACGGGCTTGCATTAGTAGTTTCTCTGCTACCCATTTGCTTTGGATATAGCCATTTTCTAGGGCTTCATATTGTTCAAGCGGATCTGATTCTAGAATTAATCCATCTTCATTTTGAGTAGATGCTGATAATACAGATGTCGTTGAGACAAAATGCAAAGGTTTGATTTTAATTTCGCTGGCTAATCGGATAATTTCTTGAGTTCCAAGTACATTGGCGGCTTTTAAAACAGAGTAAGGATAGATGAGATTGACCAAAGCACCACAGTGATAGATGACATCTATCTGACTAGCTAACTGTTGAAATTGTGATGTGGAAAGACCTAGATGGTTTTTCGTTAAATCTCCAACCACAGGAATGATGCGATGGGCTATGCTTGGCTGGCTGCGATCGCTATTCACTCCTTCCCAGAGTTGATAGAATTTAAGCTGACTTTCCAGTTTCTGTTTTGCCTGTTCTACATTGGTAGCGCGAATTAAGCAATAAATATCAGCTTGAGTTTGTTGTAGGAGTTCATGCAGTAAATGAATCCCTAGAAAACCTGTTACTCCCGTTAAAAAGATTCGTTTGGGCTGGTTGATGAACTCAAAAGGCGTGCTGGAAATGTCGATGTTTGAATCTAGGACAGCTTCTGCCTTTAAATTGATGATACTTGCAGTAGTAATTGTGTCTGTCTGGGTTGTTTGTAAGCTATCGACTCCTTGGGCGAGTTCTGCAACTGTAGGGTTCTCAAACAGGTAACGTAGGGGTAACTCTAGTTGCAAAGCCTCTCTCAACAGTGACATTACATGGATAGCACGTAAGGAATTTCCACCCATTTCAAAAAAGTTGTTGTGAATGCCTAGCTGTGTAATTCCTAAAACACTACTCCAGATATCTGCTATCAGCTTTTGTGTTGGAGTATTAGGTAAAACAAGGTCGGTTAAGTTAATGTCTTGCTGTGGAGCTGGTAGTGCGCGACGGTCAATTTTTCCATTAGCATTAAGTGGCAATGACTCTAGCATCACAAACGCTGTGGGGATCATGTAGTTTGGCAGCTTTTGTTTTAAAAAGCTTTGTAATTGATTTTGGTTTAAGGATGGGTTACTAGAGACAACATAACCAACTAACTGCTTCTGCCCTTTATCTTCTCTTAGTATTACAGCCTGTGCAATGACATCAGGATGTTGAAGTAAGAGACTCTCAATTTCTCCAAGTGCAATCCGAAAACCTCGTATTTTTACTACATCATCAATCCGTCCAAAGCATTCAATGTTACCATCAGGCAGATAACGTCCTACATCACCTGTTTTGTACAAGCGTGGCGATTTGGCATCCTTAAACGGGTTAGGAATAAATTTTTCCTGGGTTAATTCTGGGCGGTTGAGATATCCTCTGGCTAAACGCACGCCGCCAATGTGGATTTCCCCTCTGATGCCAACGGGTACTGGCTGGAGGTTACGGTCGAGGATGAATATTTGTGTATTCGCAATGGGACGACCAATCAGGACTTTATTAGTTTTTGATGATTTGGGATGTAGCAAATCGTGGACTACGGCTGTTACCGATGCTTCGGTGGGGCCGTAAACGTTGAGGCAGGTAATGCGTTCACCTCCGGTGGGCGGAACGCCATCGCTTACCAACTCCCGCCACATAGTAACTGTTTCTGGTAGCACTGTATCCCCACCCACAGCTACTAAGCGTAAACATTGCGGCACAGTTGCATAGAATTGCGAGACTGCCACTACCCATTCATGCCAATAGGCTGGGGTGATATTTAAGACAGTCAGTTTTTGTTGCTCGATAAATTCGGCAAAACTGGCAAAGGAAGAAAACATTTGTACAGGTCTGACGACCACAGTTCCGCCTGTATACCAAGTGGGGAAGATTTCTTCGGCTGCGACATCAAAGCAAAAGGAAGCAAATTGCAAAACGCGATCGCTGTTATTCAGTCCAAATACTTCACTAATAGCACTACTATGATTCACCAATGCAGCATGAGTCAGCATCACCCCTTTAGGTTTGCCAGTAGAACCAGAAGTGTACAATATACAAGCTAAGTTTTCTGGTCTTACCTCACTCACCAAATTGTCTTGACTTTGAGAAGTGAGCATCTCAAACTCTCTGTCTAAGACGATGACTTTCACCCCTTCGACTGGCAAGGAGTTGAGTAATTTCTGCTGTGTAATCAGTACCGAGAATTGTGAGTCCTCTGATATGTAAGCTAATCGTTGCTGGGGATAATCAGGGTCGAGGGGAACATAACCGCCGCCAGCTTTGAGGACAGCTAACAATGTCACAATAATAGATAGCGATCGCTCTAAATAAATCCCTACCAAAACCTCTGGCCCCACACCCAAAGATTGCAGGTAATGTGCTAATTGATTCGCTTGGGCATTTAACTCTTGATAAGTCAGTTGCTCATTATCAAAAACCACTGCTACAGCATCGGGTGTCAGTTCTGCCTGCTGCTCAAATAATTGATGCAGACATTTATCCCAAGGATAATCTGCCTGAGTATCATTCCAGTCAACTAATATCTGCTGTTGCTCAGATTGTGTCAACAAAGGCAATTGGTCAATGCGCTCTTGGGGATTACTAACAACTGCTTCCAGCAGAGTGACAAAATGACCAGTCATCCGCTCGATGGTGCTATGGTCAAACAAATCAGTGTTGTATTCCCACACACCCACCAGTCCACCAGCAGTGTTCTGCATTGATAAAGTTAAATCAAATGCAGCCGTTACAGCTTTGAGTGGCACTGAACTCACGGTTAACCCGTTTAAATCCAACTCAGACGCAGACGCATTCTGAAGCACGAACATCACTTGGAACAGTGGTGTATGGGCTAGATCCCGTTCTGGTTGCAATGCTTCTACCAGCATTTCAAAAGGCAAATTCTGATGAGTATATGCCCCCATTGCCATTTCTCGCACACGACCCAGCAATTCACTAAAGCGCGGATTACCTGCTAAGTTAGTACGCATCACTAAGGTATTGACAAAAACGCCAATTAACCCTTCTATTTCCGAGCGATCGCGGTTAGCAATGGGAGAACCCACCAAAATATCTGATTGTCCGGTGTAGCGGTAAAGCAGAGTGTCATAAGCTGCCAACAAGGTCATAAATAAGGTGACACCTTGCTCCTGGCTGAGTTTAACCAATTTATTAGTTAATTCAACTGAGAGGGCAAACTCTTGATGTGCGCCTGCGACAGTCTGTACAGCCGGTCTTGGGCGGTCAGTTGGTAATGACAATACAGATGGTGCATCCTTGAGTTGCTGTTGCCAATAACTCAGTTGGTTTTGCAGAATATCTCCTTGCAACCAGCCTCTCTGCCAAATCGCAAAATCTGCGTACTGAATTGGCAGTGGTGCTAAAGGTGATGGTTGACCTTGAGAATAAGCATTATAGAGTTGCGTTAGTTCAGAGACAAAAACACCAATTGACCAACCATCAGAGACAATGTGGTGCATACACACTAACAAGACTTGTTCTGTCTGGTTCAGTAATACTAATGTCGCTCTAATTAATGCTTGTCTTGCCAGGTCAAATGGTTCAATGAGTTGTTGTTGCGCTAATTGTTGTACGGCTATTTCTTGTTCAGTAGTTGGCAGATGTTGGCAGTCAACAATTGATAGTGTCCAATTGGTTTGTGTTTGAATAACTTGAGTTGCTTGTCCATCAACTGTGATGAAGTTAGTACGTAAAGCTTCGTGGCGATGAATAATTTCTTGTAAGCTTTGCTCTAACGCTGCAACCTGGAGTTTCCCTACTAGACGCAAAGCAGTAGGTATATTGTATAAGACACTGTTCGGCTCGAATTGGTCTAAAAACCACAAACGCTGTTGAGCAAAAGACATTGGTAAGTCTGAATTCTCTGCTCTTGGTAAGATAGGCGGTGCAGAGAGTTCTAAACTTTCTTGCTGTAACTGCCCAATTATATGCGCTAATTCGCCAACTGTAGGGGCAGTAAACAACTCATACAATGGTATTTCTACTTTAAAAACGTTGCGGATGCGTGAAACCAGTTGTGTTGCTAGTAGTGAGTGTCCCCCCAATTCAAAGAAATTATCATGAATACCCACTGGCGCTACTTTCAGCACTTGCGCCCAAATTTGGGCTAACAGTTCTTCAATTGGGGTGCGTGGGGCAACATATGTATCTGAGTTAGTGCTTTGTAAATCCGGTGCAGGTAAAGCACGGCGGTCTACCTTACCGCTAGGAGTTAGTGGTAAAGACTCCATAATCACAAAAGCCGTGGGAACCATGTATTCTGGCAACTTGGCTTTCAGGAATTGCCGCAGTTCGCCAACTGTGGGTGTACACTCCTGATGTGCTACCACATATGCAACTAAGCGTTTATCACCCCTGATATCTTCACGGACGATGACACAACAGCCCTCCACATCCTCAAACTGGCTCAGTGCTGCTTCCACCTCGCCCAACTCAATACGAAAACCGCGTATTTTTACTTGTGAGTCAATGCGTCCCAAGTATTCAATATTGCCATCTAGTAAATAGCGGGCTAAGTCTCCAGTTTTGTAGAGACGACCAGCACCAAAAGGATTATTGATGAATCTTTCCTGTGTCAATTCTGGACGGTTGAGGTAGCCTCTAGCCAAAGCGACACCACCGATGTACAACTCTCCAGGCACACCGACGGGGACAGGCTGTAAATTTTTATCTAAAATATGAATCTGTGTATTGGCAATTGGCTTTCCAATTGGAGGCAGTAGCGGCCATGTCTCTACTGAGTTAGGCAGGGTAAAAGTGACGACCACATGACTTTCAGATGGGCCATAATGATTGTGCAGAGTACAATCGCCTAGTTTGCTGAACCATTGAGAAATCGCAGGCGTAATCTGCAACTGTTCGCCAGCAGTAATGATTTCTCGAAGATGACTAGCAACTTTTTCACTACCAACGGCTACTTCCGCTAGTTGCTGTAAGGCGACGAAGGGAACAAACAGTCTCTCCACAGCTTTTTCTTGCAGAAATCCTAATAAAGCCAAGGCATCACGGCGCAATTGCTCTGTAATTAACAGCAATGTGCCTCCAGAAAACCAAGTAGAGAACATTTCTTGGAAGGAGACATCAAAGCTGATGGGAGCAAATTGTAGTGTTTTTGCACCACTAGAATGTTTTGTATTTTGCAGTTGCCACAGAATCAGGTTGCACAAAGGAAGCTGAGTCATTGCCACTCCTTTGGGCTTACCTGTAGAGCCAGAGGTATAAATTACGTAAACCAAGTTATTAGCTTGTACACCGGAGATAAGATTGTCCTGACTCGACTGGGAAATCTCTTGAGTGTCAGTATCTAAACAAATAAGTGTTGCCTTGTCTCCCCTGCTCCCCTTCGGGTTCGCCAGTCCCCCATCGTGACGGAGACCGCCAAGACGGGGGCTGGTCTCACCTGCTCCCTGCCCCCCTGCTTCTTCCCACTGGGGCAATCTGTCCAGGAGTGACTGCTGGGTTAGCAAAACTGAAACTTGAGCATCTTCTAACATGAAAGCCAAACGCTCAGTAGGATATTCTGGATCAAGTGGCAGGTATGCACCACCAGCTTTGAGAATACCTAACAGTCCTACAACCATTTCTAAAGAACGCTCAACACAAATACCCACCAGCACATCGGGTTTCACACCCAAAGACTTGAGGTAGTGCGCTAACTGATTAGCACGACAATTTAATTCATGGTAAGTCAGTTGTTGGTTGCCAAACACCACAGCTACAGCATTAGGTGTACGCTCTACCTGCTCCTCAAACAACTGATGGATACACTTATCTTGGGGATAGTCTACAAAAGTATCATTCCAGTCAATTAACAACTTTTGTTGCTCAACTGCTGTTAGCAGTGGCAATTGCCAAATTCGCTCTTTGGGGTTGGTAACAATTCCCGTCAGCAATGTTTGGAAATGTCCTAACAAACGAGCGATCGCTCCATCATCAAATCGGCTAGTATCATAGCTAATCCTCACCAGCAATTCCTGACCAGGAACCACCATTACTGTTAGAGGATAATTGGTTTGTTCAATGGCGTGAAGATTGTCTATCGAGAAACCGTAATTGTTTTTCTGTGCTGCCTCATCAACTGGATAATTATCGAAGACAACAAGACTCTCAAACAAAGGTGTTCCTCTCTTGACATCACTCAGACCTTGAATATCTACCAAAGAACTGTATGAGTATTGCTCAGACTCAACTTGCTGTGTCTGCAAATCTTTTAACAGAGTCAACACTTCCGTCTCAGCAGCAACCTGAACTCGTACTGGCAAGGTGTTAATAAATAGTCCTACCATCGACTCTACACCAATCAAAGATGGCGGACGGCAGGACACAGTAGCACCAAAAACTACATCTGTTTCTTGACTGTAGCGAGACAGCAATAATGCCCAAGCTCCTTGCACTAAATTATTCATCGTCAGTTGATGCTGTCGTGCAAAAGTCTGTAAGGCGGCTGTCGCTTCTGGTGTCAGTTGAATTTTTTGTTCGCTGTAACTAGAATCTAACTGTTTGCGGTTTGATGATGGTTTATCAACTACTAAAGGAGTGGGTGCAGTAAGACCTTGGAGTTTTTCTCGCCAAAATTCTTTAGCTTGGGCTAGGTCTTGTTGCTGTAGCCAAGCAATATAGTTGCGGTAGCTTTGAGCTGGTTGAAGTGTCTTAGTTTCTCCTTGAGAAATTGCTTGATAAAAATCCAATAAGTCTTGGAAAATCAAAGGCCCTGACCAACCATCAAGCAATAAGTGATGGAAATTCCAAACGAATTGATAACTATCTGCACCTAATTGAATGAGGCTGAGGTGCATCAATGGTGCTTGCGAAAGTTGGAAGCCTTGTTGTCGCTGTGACTGCAATAAGAATTCTAATTTCTGTTGCTGTTCTTGTGCAGATAGCGATCGCCAATCATAAGTTTGTACTTTAACATCAACTTGCCGATACACTACTTGCAGTGGTTGATCTAATTGCTCCCAAATAAAAGCAGTCCGCAAAATTGAATGTCTTGCTACGACTTGCTGCCAAGCTTGCTCAAAAGCTGGTAGATTCAACTCACCACTCAAGGTATAAATCAACTGCTCAAAATATGCCTGAGAATCAGGAGCATACAAACTCTCAAACAGCATCCCCTCTTGCATCGGCGAGAGTGGGTAAATATCTTCAATATTTCTCCAGTTAGTTTTGCCTAAACTTGTCAAAATTTGGTCTAGTTCTGGCTGCTTGAGCTTCACTAACGGGAAATCTGAAGGTGTATAACCTCCACTCTCCGGTGATGAGCAATGAGCAATGAGGCTCTGCAATGTCTTGACAAATTCTTGTGCCAGACTCTCGATTGTAGCGTGCTGGTGGAAATTTGTGCTGTAAGTCCACTCTATTCGCAATTGTTCTCCAGCAATAATACTGTCAATCTCTAGCAGATAAGCGCGGTTGTTCTGTAAACCGTGCATTTTCCCCGCCGACTCGGTAGCTGGCTGCATCCAAGAAGTTGTATTAACAAGTTGATCGAATTGACCCAAATAATTAAAACTGATTTGGGCTTGCGGTAGTGCCTGTAGTTGGTTAGAAATTTCTGTATCTTGACTCAGATAGCGCAATAAGCCGTAGCCAATTCCTTTATTAGGAATAGCCCGTAATTGTTCTTTGACAGATTTTAAAGTATCTGCTGGATTGTCTGTGGCTGGGAGTTCTACAACTACAGGGAAGATAGTTGTAAACCAACCGATGGTACGTGATATATCCACACCATCAACGATATCTTCTCGCCCATGACCTTCTAAGTTAAACAGCACACTCTGAGAGTTAGTCCATCTGCTCAAAACCAACGCTAAGGCAGTCACTAGTACATCGTTAATTTGAGTGTTGTAAGCTTTTGGCACATCGTGCAGCAAGGCATGAGTTTCCGCCTCACTTAAAGAAAATAATACTGTGTTAGCTGCGGCAACAGTGTTTGCTCCTTTTATATAGTCAACTGGGATGGGTGGAACTGCGGCGCGAGATTCATTGAGCCAATAAGCTACTTCCGATTTGAGGGCTTGTGATTTTGCATATTCTGTTAATTTAAAAGACCAATCTTTGAAGGAAGTTGTTTTAGCTGGAAGTGTAATGGCTTTACCTTGAGCAAGTTGCTGGTATGCTGTTTGCAAATCTTCTAATAAAATCCGCCAAGAAACACCATCAACTGCTAAGTGGTGGATAATGATGAGTAATCGCGCTCTTTTGTCAATACCTAGATAGAAAAAGGCGACTTGCACTAGATTTTCTAAGAGATTTAAACTCGCCTGTGATAAATTCCCTTGAGCTTCAATGGCAGCTTGTTGTTCACTTTCTGGAATTGCCGATAAGTCTATGTAAGAGAAAGCAACGCTATCATTCGGAGCAGAGTAAATCTGCTGCCAAGTAGAGTCAGACTTGGTAAAACGTAAACGCAGAGCATCGTGATGTACTAGCAATTGCTGGAAGGCTTGCTTTAATAGCTCCGGCTTGAGGTCAGAGGGAACTGAGAGCAGAAATGCTTGATTAAAGTGATGCGGCTGGGAGAGATTTTGCTCAAAGAACCAATGTTGAACGGGGGTTAGAGGTAATGTGCCTGTGGCTAATTCCTGCTTTACCTCGATCGCCTTAATTGTACCTGCTACTGCTGCCAACTGTGCGATCGCCTGATGTGCAAATAGTTGTTTAAGAGTTAGTTGCAGCCCTGCAAGCTTTGCTTTGGCGAGAATTTGGATGCTGAGGATGGAATCTCCACCGAGTTCAAAGAAGTTATCGTAAATACCTACTTGCTTGACTCTTAGCACTTCTGCCCAAATCTGCACTAATATTTCTTCGGTTTGGTTACGTGGAGCAACAAAACTGTCTTCCAGTCCCTCACGAGAATCTGGTGCTGGTAAAGCGCGACGGTTTACTTTGCCGTTGGGAGTCAGAGGCAACGACTCTAGCATCACAAAAGCATGAGGTATCATGTATTGTGGCAGTTGACTAGAGAGGAACGCTCTCAACTGGCTGATTGTAGGTGAATAATTTTGATGTGCAACTACGTAAGCAACTAAGCGTTTATCACCGGGATTATCTTCGCGGGCGATGACAGAACATATCTGCACACTTTCATGTTGGCTCAGTGCAGCTTCAATTTCTCCCAACTCAATGCGGAAGCCCCGGATTTTTACTTGATTATCAATTCGTCCTAAGTATTCGATATTACCATCTGGTAAGTAGCTTCCCAAGTCTCCGGTTTTGTAGAGACGACCCGCACCAAAGGGATTAGTGATGAATCTTTCCTGAGTTAATTCGGTACGGTTGAGGTAGCCTCTGGCTAACCCAACACCACCAATGTGTAATTCTCCTGGTACACCCACAGGTACGGGTTGCAAATACTCGTCTAAAATGTAGACTTGGACGTTAGCGATTGCACGACCAATAGTTATTTTCTCATCTTCATTGTATTTGGAAATTGTGGCACAGACACTAGCTTCCGTCGGCCCATAAGCATTGAAGAAATTTCTGCCCACAGACCATTGCCTGATTAATTCCGCCGGACAAGCTTCTCCAGCGACAATGATTGTTTGCAGTGCAGGCAGTTCTTCCACTGGCATTACTGCTAACGCCGATGGTGGTAGGGTGATATGAGTAATGCCATGATTGCGGAATTGCTCAAGTAATGGCTTCCCTGGCATCAGAGAATCTTTTGTTCCCAAGTAAAGCGTTGCACCAGACCCCAAAGCCATCAAAATTTCTGATATGCAGGCATCAAAACTGAAGGAGGCAAACTGAAGAACGCGGCTATCAGAGTGTACGCCAAAAGTTTGAATCTGAGCTTGAGCTAGGTTACATAGTCCCCTATGCTCAACCATCACACCTTTTGGTCTACCTGTTGAGCCGGAGGTATAAATGAGATTAGCTAAATTAAAAGCTGTGACTCCACTCGCTGGGTTATCTTGACTGTTTTGGGCAATTTGTGACCAGAGTTCATCTAAACAAATAAGCTTTACTTGATGCTGAGGGAGTTTGTCAATGAGTCGCTCTTGAGTTAACAGTATCGAAACTTGAGAATCTTCTAACATGAAGCTCAAGCGGTCTTGGGGATACTCTGAGTCTAGTGGCAGATATGCACCACCAGCTTTCAGAATACCAAGTAGAGCGGTAATCATGTCGAGCGATCGCTCTACACAAATACCCACCAACACATCTGGTTTTACACCCAATGAGCGCAAGTAATGAGCTAACTGATTAGCGTGACAATTCAATTGATAATAGGTGAGTTGTTGATTCTCAAACACCACTGCTACTGCATCCGGTGTTTTCTCAACCTGTTCCTCAAATAACTGATGGATACACTTATCAAAAGGATAGTCTGCTTGGGTATCATTCCACTCGACTAACAATTGATGCCGTTCTGAGGGGGTTAATAAAGGTAATTCCCCAACTTTCTGATGAGGGTCTGTAACTATTGCTGCTAACAAAGTCTGGAAATGACTTATCATCCAGGCAATTGTCTCTGCCGCAAACACATCGCTGTTATATTCCCACGAGCCAATTAATCCCTGTTGTGTCTGCCACATTGAGAGGCTCAAATCAAATTTAGACGTACCTCGTTCTACCATCTGTGGAGTCAGAGTAACACCAGGTAACTCTAAAGTATCGAGGGAGAAATTTTCTAGAACAAACAACACCTGAAACAGAGGGTTATAGCCAAGAGAACGTTCCGGCTGTAGTGCTTCTACCACTTGCTCAAATGGGATGTCTTGATTTGCGTAGGCATCCCAGACAACAGAACGGACTTTTTCGAGTAACTGGGAAAAACTAGGATTCCCGGCAATCTGGGTACGCAGCACCAATGTATTGACAAAAAAGCCAATTAGTGAATTAGTTTCTTGGCGATCGCGGTTAGCAAAAGGCGAACCAATGCAAAGGTCATCCTGACCACTGTAACGATGCAGTAAAACGGCAAAAGCTGTCAGCAGGGTCATGAACAAAGTGACACCTGACTTTTGGCTGAGGGCTACCAGTTCAGAGGTTAAATGCTCGTCAATTTGAAATTCTATAGTAGCACCAGCAAACGTCTGTTCTGGAGGATGAGGATAATCTGTTGGTAACTCCAACAAAGGCGGTGCGCCTGCTAACTGTTGTTTCCAGTAGCCGAGTTGTTTTTCTTGAACTTCTTGAGTTAACCATTGACGTTGCCAGACAGCAAAATCAGCGTATTGTATCGTTAACTCTGGTAAGGAACTCGCTTGTCCTTGAGTAAAAGCTGGATATAGTGCTGCTAATTCTTTGAAGAATATCCCTATTGACCAACCATCTATGATGATGTGGTGCATGGTTAATATCAACAAATGGGATTCTGGTTGTTGTCGCAGTAGAGTGGCTCGAACTAAAGGATCTGTCTCCAGGTCAAAGGGCTGGCTAACTTCCTGGGTGACTATCTGTTTTACTAAAGCTTCTGTGAAGTCCTGCACATTTACCACAGGTATGGTGATAGTTAAACCCGGTCTAATTACCTGAACAGGAACACCATCGACCGTAGGAAAGTTAGTCCGTAAGGCTTCATGACGGCGAATAATTTCGTTGATACTTTGTTCTAAGGCCGTGACAGAGAGCTTACCAACAATTCGCAGTTGGAAACTTTCATTGTAAAATGAGCTTTTTCTATCCAATTGATCAAGAAACCACATCCTCTGCTGGGCAAAAGATAAAGGCAAATCTTTATCTCTAGAAACTGGAACTAAGGGAACAGAAATTAATTGTGTTGCTGTTTGAGCTTCTTGGAGAAAAGCCAGGATTTCTGTTTTCCTTTCCTTGAGTTCCTGTTTTATTTCTGCTGTCATTGCTCCTTTAGGAGCGCGATAGCGTAACTGACCATCTTCAATCCAGATTTTGATATCTAAAGTATTTAATAAAGATAAAAATTCAAATATAGCCATTTTATAAATAATCCTCTTCGTATTCTTCTTCGAGTGTTTCAATAAAGGAATTATTACTTTGGGTTACTGTTTGAATTGCTGCAATAGTCTGAGCTAAACCTGCAATAGTAGGTGCTTTAAACAAACGCTGGAGAGACAATTCTATAGAGAAATCTTCGCGTAACCGCGCAATTATTTGACCAGCTAGTAAAGAATTTCCTCCTAACTCGAAAAAGTTGTCGTAAATGCCTAAAAGTGGAACTCTCAGAACTTGTTGCCAACATTGAGCAATTTTAAACTCTATGTCGTTGCGTGGTTCTATCCGCTCCCTAATTTCCTGAGAGTTAATTTTACTAATTAGGCTGGCGCGGTCAATTTCGCCGTTTTCCAAACAAGGCATTTCAGGCAATTGTACTAAGTTGCAAGTACAATAAGTCCCAAAGCGGTCTTGTACTTGCAAATCTGGTAATTGAACCTCGTGACTACTGGCAGTGAAATAAGCAGTTAACTTTTGTAAATTAAAAAATTGAGACTGCCAACGTTGAATGTTTTGGTTGCTACCATCCAAACCTATCAATAGATTTGTTTGTTGATGTTGTAAGCCAGCCAGCATTGAAGATATTGCTTGAGAAGCAGACATCACATAGAAACCTTTGGCGCGGATCAGATTCTTCATCTGATATCCTTGGCTCATCCCTGTTTCATCCCACATACTCCAACTAAAACAATAGCTTGCTAATTCAGTTTGGGCATTTTGGTAATGAGAAAAACAGTCTAAAAAACTATTGGCAGCAGCATAAGCACCAACAGCAGTACTACCAAAAAAACCGTGTGCCGAAGAAAAGTTAATAAAAATACTGCTCTTATGATCTTTTACCAATTGATGCAAAGCCCAAGCACCCAAAACCTTGGGACGTAGTATAGCTGTTAAGCTTTCCTGAGTCTCATCAAGTACAAGTTGCTCATGAAAAGTTCCAGCTAAATGAAGTATCCCATCCAGATTTTTACCCCATTTATTTTGGGCTTCCTCAACAATTATTTGCAACTGTTTAAAATCACAAATATCAACAGCTTCGTAAATCACTTCTCCCCCAAACTGCTGTAATTCTTGATAAAGTTTTATGCGTCTTTCTGGAGTTAAAGGAGTTCTGCCAACTAACAGTAATCTAGCTTGGTAATCTTTCAGCAAATATCGCGCAATTTCAATACCAATACCACCGAGTCCTCCTGTAATTAAATAAGTACCACCTTGCTTGAAGCTAATTGAGGATTTATGTAGGTTGGAAAAATCAACTTTTTCTAAACGAGGAACAAAACGCTGCCCATTTCTGTAAGCTACCTCTCGTTCTTTAGAGGAAACTTGTATCTCTTTTAAGATAAAAGCTCCATTTGTCTCAGCTTCAGCGAAAGGCAAATCTATATGGCGACAGTTCAACCAAGGCAATTCTTGAGGAATTGTTTTCAATAGCCCTAATACTGCTGATTTCTCATAAGCTATGGGATCCTCTGACGTAATAGCTTGAATATGAGAAGAAATAAATAATAATTGAACAGAATGATCAACACCCTGAACTTTGGCTAAAGCTTGAGTCAAAAATAATAAACTGTATATTCCATTTTCTTGTGTTTGTTCGAGAGCATTAAGGCTTTTGACTTCGCCAATGTATTGGTCATAAGTCCATAAGTGAAGAATCTGCCCAATGATAATATTATCTGCTGCTAGAGATTCGAGTAAAAGTTGGTAATCTTTGGATTGTCCTGGGGTAATTGTGTAGTGTGAACGATTTATTTTTCGGAAATCTTCTCCGGGTGAAACAGTTATGTATGGCAGATTATGTTCTGACAATTTTTGACATAAATAAGAACCTAAACCGCGGGAATCTAGAAATACTAAGGTGAAATTAGTAACAGTTAAAGCCGAAGTAAAATTAAGAGTATTTTTGGGTTGCCATACTTGGCGGTAGAACCAGTTAGGAATTGTCTTGGCATTACCTAGTAATATATCAATGTGTTTAATAATTGATTGAAATTCGCCTGCATTGAATCGCTGGCTGAGTTGCGATCGCTGAATTTTTCCAATAGCAGTTTTCGGAATAATTTCTTTATTGACTAGAATTAAATAATCTGGATTTATACCTACTTTGTTGACAACCGCAGTACGAATTTCTCTAAGCAGAGCTACTAAACTAGCATCATCAGCAACAGCAGTATTGAAAAATATAGCTAATTTATCAGTATTGATTCCTGGTTGTCTGACTGCACAGGCGGCTGTATAAGAAACTTCTACATTTTTCAGTTCTTCAACGGCTGCTTCGATTTCGTGACAGTAGTAGTTGAGTCCATTGATGATAATGACATCTTTCTGTCGTCCGGTAATCGTTAAACGCCCTTGATTGAGATATCCCAAATCTCCTGTATTAAACCAACCATCGGCAGTAAAAACTTCTTGGTTTGCTTGAGAATTTTGATAGTAACCGCTGGTAACAGATTCACCTTTTACTTGTAAACGACCGATTGTACCTTCTGTAACTATCTGTTCGTTTTCATCAACAATCCGCAATGAAGCACCAGCAATTGGTAAACCTAACTCGACAAATGAAGTGTCATCCGATGAAGATTCCAGGGAAAAACTATCAGAGTAGGTGATACCAGAAGAAGTTTCACACATCCCAAAGGCTGGATGAATAGCATTAGTTGGTAAACCGTGACGACTCAGCAGTTTTAAGAAATTCCTTGCTGTTTTCGTGACAATCGGCTCCCCAGCATTGATCACAAACTTCATTGATGATAAATTCCAGTTCTTTTGATTGATATCAGAAGCGCGATCGCAGATTAGGGAAAATGCAAAGTTAGGGGCCCAATTAATCGTTGCTTGATGCTTGTCAATTAAATCTAGCCACTTGAGTGGATTCTGCACAATCAAGTCAGTGGGTACATGGATTTGTTGGCAACCTAAACTCACAGCCATAATACTCAGAGATACCAATGCACCAACATGATCTAAAGGCATCCAGTTTAAAACGCTTTCCTGGCTAGAGAAATGACCCATTAAAATTAAGCCAGTCGTCATACTCAATATGTTGCGGTGATTGAGCATCACACACTTGGGTATACCAGTGCTTCCAGAGGTCAAAAATAAAATTGCTAAATCTTCTGGCTGACTTTGATATAATTGCAAATCTGGTTCGCACTCACGCAACTTATCAATAGTTGCAATTTGAAAGTTTTCTAAGTTTAACAGCCTGAAAAAATCATCAATGTTGGAAGCTAAAGAAACACTGGTCAGTACTAGGGGTTTCTCCAGCATTTGCCAAGTATTTTGTAATTTGCTGGCGGTACTATTGTCTGGCTCATAAATTGGGGCTATAGATACTGGTACAGGAACAAAGCCCCCTAGCACGCAAGCCCAAAAACCACTCAAGAAATCTTGATCATCTTCTAGTTGAAAAATTACTTTGTCTTGAGGTTTGAGTCCCTTTTTTCTCAGTCCGGCTAAAATTCGTTGAGCATCTTGCAATAATTCTCGATAAGACTGAACTTGCTCATGTCCCTCAGATTGAATGTAAATAATACCTTTATTTGAAATTTCAGCAGCTCGTTGCAATACTTCCACTAAAGTTTGAGGAGCATCTTTAGAGTATTGGAGTGGTTCACCGTGACTAATGGCTAACTTTTTTGACAAAGAATAATTTTTGTTTTCTGTTGTCTGATTATGTGTGATTGCTTGTATTTCTTGGTTCTTTTCATAGAGAGTTACTTGAGTCTCACCTAGTAAATCATCCAAATGTAGAGGCGGAATATTGTTAACAATAGGTTCGACAACGACAGCAATACGCTCAATTTCTGACAATGACTCTAATTGCCCTTCTATGCAACGTACTAAGTCAGAGTCAATAACTTCTAATTTGGCTAGAGTGGCTTCATCTACTAAACCTGTATCTGTTATCGGTATTGTGGAGATTGGTACAAATAATGTAGGTATTAATTCGCTAGGCAGAATTGTTTGCAGATAAGACAACAATTGCTCTAGTACGAATACAACTGAAGGAACTATATAAGCAACTAATTCCTGTTTTCGCTTTTGTGTTTGTCTTTCTCTAACTACACAATCATCTACAGTCAAACTCGACCGAATAGCAACTTCTATTTTTTGGTATGGAAAATTTTTATCACTTGAGGCTGCTAAAATTTGACTATGATTATTTAACTGCATTAGCTTTAATATCCTTATAGGAATCCGATTTGATTACTGAACATCCTTGTATAGGTAGGCAACTCTTAACAGAGAATGGGGAACAGATAAGAGGAAAATTATATGTGTACTGATTTTTTCAAAAATCAAATATGAGTCCTATATTAATATTTGTTATTCATAAATTAAAAATTTTTCTAATTTAAAAATGTTATTTTTATTTATCTATTGTTTTTCAATATTATCCAACAGATAGATGATCTCAGTTTTATCAATAAAATGCAATAGTAGTTAAGACAGTTAAGAAAACAATTCAGTTAGTTAGATAGACAGTTAAAACATTTAAGAAGACAGTTAAGACATTTAAGATATTTAAGAAGACAGTTAAGACAGTTAAGACATTTAAGGGGATAGTAAAAATAAAAAATTAGAATTTACGCACAAAGATTGGCCGTTGAGACTGGGTATAGATTTGAAAAATGATTACTACAGATGTACGTTAGATTGAGGAACGTAGACTTAGCTTTCCCGGAAAGTAACTCAAAAGCTTAAAAACTTGTATGCGTTAGGTTTCACTTCGTTTAACCCAACCTACGCATCTGTCACATTCTGTTATTAAATTGGTATAATTTATAACAAATTGGGTAAGGACTTACGCCGCAAGCCCTTACTGTTGCACAGATTTCATTAAACTCTCACCCATTGTGCGATCGCTACACCAATTAAAAAAAATCATACAACTTTTCAGTCTATGGAATGTAATATTATCAAATTGCTGAACAGTTAATTTTTTCGTGGTTTATTATATTCTTTGAAATACTCGTTATCAAACTCAACTTGAGAGATTTATTTATGTCCACAGTACTTGCTTATCTTGAAGATACTTATAAATTTACTGATAAGGCTCACGTTGAGTATATTGCCAATGATGAGCGAGGTAATTATTGTGTACTCGATAGTACTATATTTTATCCGCAAGGTGGTGGTCAGCCTTCAGATGTAGGCACTATTGAAGTTAAAGGAGTTAAGCTTGCTATCACTTTCGTAAGCTTTGTAGATGGAGAAGTTCGTCATTATGGAGACTTTTCATCTGTTTCTTTAGAGAAAGGCGAAGAAGTAACTTTGTATGTTGATGAAGCCCGTCGTATACAAAATGCTAAGGCTCATACAGCAGGACATCTTATGTACACCATAGTCGAATCTCTGGATAAAAATTTAATTGCAGTTAAAGGATATCATTTTCCTGATGGTTCTTATGTAGAGTTTCAAGGAAGTTCTTCATTTGAAAATACGGAAACATTTCTTGCTGAAGTTAATAAAAAAATTAGCGAAGCTTTAAATCAAACTACTAGTGTAGAAGCTTCACTAATTACACCAGAAGAATTAGCAGCGCGTTGGTCTAATATTCCCAGTAATTTACCTCCGGGAAAACCTTTGAGAGTTGTGACAGTTGGCAATCTTCATCCAACTCCATGCGGCGGAACTCATTTAAAATCACTTAATGAATTAAAAAGTGTAGTAATTACTAAAGCCAAGCGTCAAAAAGGAAATCTCAAAGTCAGTTATAAATTTGATTAAGGTTATGCTTTTTATTACTCGGTCAAAACTTTGGCTTTGTTGTTTGTAATGGTTGCATCTTGCTATTAATTTCTGAAATCTTGTCACATTAATGGCATAAATTATTTGATGTAGCGCATCTGTCTAGCCTGCGCCACATCAAAGCATTTACGACCAAAAAACTAAATTTCCTCCCGGCATTTGTCCAATAAAAGAACTAATTGTTATACGTTCTCCAATACCTGGTAAGACTTCATGAAAATTACGGCTGTTGAAGATAACTAAATCTCCTATGAGTGGAATATTGTGTTTTACTTCTGAGTTAGCCACTAAGGAAGAATCGTAGCCATACGAACCAGGAATTTTATATTTTTCATCTTCAGGCTGCCACTGGCGGTTGTAGACTTTGCAAATACCACCTTGGCTAGGTGCTTTGATATAGACATTCCACACTAACTGTGAAGTAATATTTCCTATGCTCCAATTTGGGGCATCTAACCCTGCAAAGTCTATGTGTAACAAGGCAATATTAATCTGACGTATCAAACCAGCAAAATAATTTCCATAGTTTTCATTTTCGTAAGCAATTTCTACTTTACTTGATACATGCTGGCGCAGAATTGTCGCCAAACGTTTTAATGGATCAAAAGCTAAAGCAGTTACTTGATTATAAGTTTTACTAGCTTTTTTAACTGCATCGAAATATCCTGACTTATCCCTATTTATATATTCAAATTGGGTAATTCCAATTCTTCCTATTGGTGGTTCTACATTTCTATAAAAATCAAACCCAACTTTTTCAATTGCTAAGGTTAATTTGTGGCATTCTTCAACTGAAGCAAAGTTAGAAATCCGAATTGATGGAATCTCATTTCTCAGCAATGCTTGAAAATTTTTAGAGTTAATTTCGCAGTCATTTAAGGTTTGCCACTGGGTTGTTTTCAGCATATAAATTTCTCCTTGATAGCTTATAATTTAAGTTATTGTAGGAATCGAAAATGATAGAAAATTTGAATGTGGGTTCTTGATTAAAAAAGATTATTTACTCTGGAAAATAACCTTTTATTTAATATTTAGTTTGTCAAAAAATTGGCATTAATAGCCATCGAAAATAAGAGTGGAGCCTGAACTCTTCCACCGCATAATTATTCTTTAATTAAAAAAAATAAATATTTTACTGTTTTACAAAAGGTGATTTATCTTTCAGACTTATGGTTAGTAGCCACTAAACCCTCACCCATTTCAATACTTTGCTATCTTTGTCATATCGATAGGTAACGCCGTCTCTAGTGGTGATAGGTTCTCCTTTGCTGGCCTTACTTCTAATAGTCTTAATGGAATAGTATGTTAATTCGCTCATTTCCTTATGAGAAAGTCTCTCAGTTGTTTCTTGTTGGGTCAAAATATCTAATTCATTTTGAGATTCATTATTAGATGTGATTTGAACATTTTCTGGAGAATTGTGAACTATATTTTTTTGATTGCGGTAATCTTGGACAGTCACAAGTTGCCAGCTAGAGTCATGTGAAAGTTCCAAAACCCATTGATGATAATCAAATAAACTTTCTCGATGTCCAACGCTAATAAATGTTGTTTTTGTCTCTTTTAACTGTTGATATAAACTTGCTTCGTTTTTCAAATCCAAGGCACTTGTGGCTTCATCTAAGATAGTGAATCTTGGATGAGTTATTAACAGCCGTGCGAAAGCTAGGCGTTGTTGTTCTCCAAGCGATAATATGTTCTCCCAAGGAACTTCAGTATCAAAACCTTCAACTCGACTGAGCAAGTTTTGCAGGTTTACTTGTTGCAAAACTGTTTTGATTTCTGCATCGGTCATTTGACGATTAGTTTTGGGGTAGAGTAACTGTTCGCGCAAAGTTCCCAAAATGATATAGGGACGTTGGGGTAAAAATAAGACTTCTTCTAAGGGAGGCCGCACCAAACGACCAGTTCCCGAATTCCACAAACCCGCGATCGCTCTCAGTAGAGAACTTTTCCCTCTACCACTAGGGCCGACAATTAATAAGCCTTCTCCAGGTTGAACAGAAACAGACAAATTTTCGACAATTACCTGCTCATAGTTGGGTGTTTGTAAAGTGACATTCTCAAAAGCAAATTGGTTTTCTTCTATTGTTTTAATAGTATTGACGTTTTCTGGCTGTTTAATTACTTCCTCTAAAGCATCTGAAAATTCTGATAAACGCTCAACGTAACTAGAAAATCGCCCAGAAACACCAAATTCACGGATTAATTCTTCTAATGCGGCTGCAAACTGATAGCTGGCTGTAGTGGCTTGTCCAACTTGTCCAAAATCAATGTCACCTTTAATATATAAAGGTGCGAGTACTAAGAGCATACCAAGTTCAATAGCACCTCGATATCCTCTGTTAAAAATTGCCTGATTTCTCTCCCAACCAATCTTGCGTTTAATATTGTTTACCAGAATTAGAAATCGGCGTTGAATTATATTTAATTCTTGTTGTTCTCCTTGATAAAAAGCTATAGACTCAGCATGATTTCGCACATGAGTTAGAGCATAACTATAATCGCCTTTAGATTCGAGTTCTGCCTGATTAATTTTAATATATTCTTGATTTAAGTAAACACCAATGAAATTACAGATAATAGTATAAATAATGATAACAACAGCTATTTGTTGGGAAATTGACCAGATAATTACTAAAAAAGTCATCATTTCCAATGCTTTTTCTAAGAAAGTAGCTGAAAAGTTGATAGCACTACTCGTAATCGGTTCAATTTCTTGAGATAAGCGTTGATCTGGGTTATCTATATCGGCTTTAAAGTTGATTTTGTAATAAGCACGCTTACTCAAATATTTATTTAATGTATTCTTTTCGAGCCATTGATACCAATCAAGAGAAATTTGTCTTCTGGTAAATTTATTAAATCCAATTAAAAGCGTTATTGCAATAATTCCAACAGCATAAATTGAGATAGTAGAAGTAAATTTAGAAGCATCTTTTTCTTGAATAATGACATCGATTAGGTAGCGATGAATAAAGGTATTGCCAGCATTTATACCTACATATGAAATTATTAATAATAAGAGTAAAATAAGCATTCCCCAGGCACGAATTACGTCAGAGAATGCTCTTTCTCCTGGCTTTGTGGGATACCAATAAGGCCCAGCGATCGCTTTGACATTTTCCCAAAATTGCAAAAATTCTGAAAAAGGATTTGTTGTCGGTTTAGATTGAATAACTTGGGTTGTCATATTTGATAAATAAACTGGAAAATTCTTAAATTAGATTAATACTTTTTCTTGTTGAATAATCAACAAGAATGACCGAATAACAAATCCCATTCACAACTACTTTTCTAAAACATATTACCTAGTTGTTGAGTGCGGCTCAAAGCAGTCAGCACTGCATTAGCAATCACAGTTCGCAACCCACCTTTTTCTAACTCGTAAAGGCCAGCAGCAGTCACTCCCCCAGGACTCGTTACTTTGTTGCGTAAGACGGCTGGATGTTCGTCAGTTTGAGACATCAGTTCTACACTGCCAGCAATCGTATGTAAGGTTAATTCTTGGGCTTGTATGCGAGTTAAACCCATCTGTACCCCAGCATCAATCATCGCTTCGATATACAGATAGATAAACCCAGTTCCCGCGCTACTTAATGCTGTTGCCATATCAAGGTAATGTTCGTTTTGAGTAACAAATTCCTTACCTAAAGCTTGTAGAATAACTTGTGTCTGCGATCGCTGTACCTCAGTCACACTTGATGATGCACTCCATACCGTAGTCCCATGACCAACTTGCACTGCAATATTGGGCATAGTGCGAACAACAGCAGCATGATTTAACCCTTCACACAGCGATGCAATACCTACTCCACCGATAATACTAATTACTAATACATCAGGTGAAATCTTACCTTTCAACATAGCCATAACAGAGGCTAACACCTGTGGTTTCACCGCCAACACAATAATAGATGCGCCTTGTAGAGCTTCTATGTTAGAAGTTGTAGTACGTACTCCATATTCCTTCTCTAAATGAAGGCATCGAGTAGAAAGTGGGTCGCTAACAACAATTAGTTCAGGTTTTTGCACAACCTTCGTTGATAATAATCTACTAATTATCATTTCGCCCATCGTTCCACCGCCGATAAAGGCAATTTGTAAATTTCCCAGCATATTCTCTTCCTTATTCATTTAATATATTTTTATCCTCAAGTTAAATTAGGCTGAATTACAGCTTTTAATACAGAACCTTGCTCTACATCTGCTAGGGCTTGATTAATTTCTTCTAAAGTATATGAACGGCTAATTATGCTTGACCAATCAACATTTTTTCTGGAACTGCTATGACGTTTTAATAATTCAATCATTCTATAAAAATGGCTAAAATCAATTCCCCAAGTTCCGCGAATATCTATATGTTTTAAATTAATTTCTAAATGTGGATTGATGAGAATCTCACCTGTATTGGTGTAATGTCCTACAATCACATAACGACCTCCATTTCTCGTTATATTCAAGCCCTCTTTGACCGCAATGGGAACACCTGTGGCTTCTATGGTCACATCAGCACCATGTCCCTGCGTCAATTCCAAAACTCGCTCCAGATGTTGTTTTGGGTTATCGGCGTTAATTGCAAGAGTTTCATCTACACCAAAGGATTTGGCAACTGCTAATCGACTCTCAAATTTATCAATAACAATGACTTTACCTGCACCTGAGAGCAAAGCCAGAATTGCCGCACTCAAACCCACAGGGCCGCAACCTTGCACTACAACAACATCACCAATTTGAATCTGCGCTCTATCAATAGCGTGGAGTGCAGTGGGTAAAGCACATCCGCCAGCAATGAACTGTTTTGGTGAGACTTCTTCTGGTAAAGTTAGAACCTTTACTCCTGGTTTGAGGTAGACCAGTTGAGACCAGCCCCCCAACAATCCCTCATTGGCTGAGTAGGTGACACCATAAACCTTGCGTTGGGGACAGCGAGTGGATGCTTTGGCTACTAGACAATACCAGCAGTTGTAACAAGTTTCGTGGACATCCAAAAAAGTGGCGATCGCCCCAGGTTGAATTAATTTACCATTGACATCAGTAACTTTTCCCCCTGTTTCCACCACACGACCGACTGAAAAGTGACCGGGGATAATTGGATAAGGGACTCCCTCTAAATGTCCACGCAGTAGATGTACATCAGTTCCACAAACCTCACTATATAAGGTTTCAATAATGATTCCACCCTTTTCTAGAATCGGGTCTGGTAATTGTTGCACTGTAACTGGCTTATTGGGTGCAGTCATCACAGCTGCTAAGGGCATGAATGATTACCTCACTATATTTGGGCAGGGAGCGGGGAGCGGGGAGCAGGGAGCAGGGAGATTAGCGTTTTATGAGCCAGGGTGATGGATTGTTAATTATGGTTACTAGAATGGCTAAAACTCTATTTAATTGCCCATAAAGTTATCTTCCTGTGTCAACGTCTAAGTAATTGCATTTCAAAGCGAATTTAAGCCAGGTTTGAGTTTCTGCGGCTTCAGCTTCAGAATCGTTCAATTTTGCAATAAAAGCAGCCTCATAACGACGTTTTCTCCATGCTTCAGCTAAATTAGCGCAAACGGAGCATGACGACCGACGAATTTGGTCATTTGATTGGTTCTTTTTCCATTCCCCCTGCTCCCTGCCCCCTGTACCCCTGCCTCCTATCAAGACCAGAAAATAATTTCACCGTTAGGAAGTAAGCCAATCATGGAAGTGAAAGCTACACGATGTCCATTCATCGGCTCAACATAGTGATAATTTCTGGTATTGAAAAGCAATACATCGCCGACATAAGGTTGGAAAGCGATCGCATCTGCATCATTAATGACTGTATCACTGTATCCGTAGGAATCGAGTTTATATTGCTCATCTCCTGGTGTCCAACGGCGATCGTAAATGTAGGTTTTACCTTGATTGTTATCAGACAATTTCAAATACAAAGTCCAAGAAAGTTGAGTGGTAATTGTGCAAACTTCCCAGCCAGATTGCTCGAATGGGGCAAAATCAATATGAAGTTGAGTACCATTTTCAATTTTTCTGATCAATCCTGCATAATAGCTACCGTAGTCTGCCTCAGAAGCGACTCGCACCTTCGCGCCACACTCTCTAAATTTCTCCATGATGCGCTCTAATGGATTGAAGGAAGCTGCGAAAATAGAGTCTCTTAATTTAGATGCTCTTTCTACTTCTTGAAAATAATTTGCTTTACTAACGCTGTTGTATTCAAATACTGTGATGCCAACTTTTTCAATTTTAGGGGTGACATCTTCATAAGCATTAAAGACGAGTGATTGAGATTGAGCATATAACATTTCACACTCTTCGGGTGTGGCAAAGTCTTTAATCCGAATGAGAGGAATGCGGTGTTCAATCAGCTTTCTTAAAGATTCTGCTGTTAAGGGATACTCTTGATTTTTTTCCCACAGCTTTGATTGAATTTGGTTAGATGTAGCAGTCATAATACAGTTCCTTACGTTTAAATTTCAATTTTCAATTCCTACTAATATTTAGCAACGCTATGTTTGCTTGTGCTTGTTGAATACAAACTTTCAACCTTTCAGCTAAAACCTGAACATGGGGTTCAGCCAACATAGTGACATGGTTTCCTGGAACAAAATGCACATCTACTGGTTCGCAAGAATACTTATCCCAACCCATAGCTGAATCCTGTGCAATATCAGAAAACTGGCTATTCAGGCGTTCTGGAGGAATTTCGCTGGCACGTAGAAGGGTAATTTGTCCAGGATAAGTATGTTGTGGTTCATATTTAATGAGAGATAGAGAGTTTACTTTTAAAGCTTGCACGATGTTTTTTAGCTGTGTAATTTCAGCATTAGGAGGCAACATATTTACCGTTTTGAAATGCTGTAAAACTCTTTTTAGTTGTTCCTCTACAGAAAGCGATCGCAGGGTATCGTAAGAAATATCTATATTCGTTGATAAAGAAACTTCTACTGCTTTAATCGTCTCAATTAACCACCTAGCATGATCCCAATCAAGCCGCTCAATTCGTGTTTGTATGTCTTTAGAGGTTGGTGCTGGCATATCAATCATGGCAAGTAACGCAACTTGATGTCCTTGATGAACCAGCTGAGTTGCCATTTCAAAAGCTACGATACTTCCTAAAGAATGACCTCCTAAAAAGTATGGCCCTTGCGGCTGAATTGTCTGCATTGCTTGAATATAATGACTAGCCAGAGCCTTAATTCGGGTGGCTGGCTCTAGTCCATCTAAATTGTTAGCTTGAAAACTATATAGAGGTTGGTCTGCTCCTAAATAACGCCCCAAATGATACAAGTAGTAAGGCTCGCCACCAGCACCGGGAAGGCAGAAGAAAGGTAACTTGGAACCGTTTGGTTGAATCGGAACTAGACAAGACGAATTTGCATCATCCGAGTCTACTTGCAAAACGGTTGCCAACTGTTCAATTGTGGGGTTTTGGAAGAGGCTTGTTAAACTCACATCTTTACCAAACTGCTGCTGAATTTGAGCCATTAAGTAGGGAGCTAACAGCGAGTGTCCGCCAAGGTCAAAAAAGTTGTCTTGTACTCCTACTTTGTCAACTTTGAGAATTTTTGACCAAATTTGCACTAGTTGCAGTTCTAATTGGTTACGGGGTTCAACAAATGTGTCTAAGTTATTGACGTTAGCAGGTGTAGGTAAAGCGCGGCGGTCTACTTTACCGTTAGGTGTTAGTGGTAACCTATCTAGGAAGACAAAACTAGAAGGAACCATGTACTGTGGCAATTTCGTAGACAGGAAGCGGCGAATCTCACGGATGGTAGGTGTTTCCTCTTGAGTGGGGACAATGTAAGCCACTAAACGTTCTTCAGGTGCAGTTACGATAGTCTGATGCACAGATGGGTGTTGTGCTAATGTTGCCTCAATTTCTCCAAGTTCAATGCGTACACCGCGAATCTTGACTTGATGATCTTGACGACCGAGAATTTCGAGAGTGCCATTTGGAAGATAGCGACCGCGATCGCCTGTATAATACAGCAAATCTTTTTCGTCATTGCCAAAATGGTTGGTGACAAAGCGAGAACGCATTTCTTGGGCGGCGTTAATGTAGCCCAAACTGCGAAATGGAGTCCGTAAAACAATCTCGCCTGGTTCCCCAATACCGCACAGCTGATGATTTGCATCCAAAACTAAAGCTTGAGTTTCTGGAAGTGTTTGTCCGACTGGTTGCACCCCTGCTCTAGGTTCGCTGGGTACTTGGTAATAACACTTCGCCAAAGTTGTCTCTGTCGGCCCATACAGATTAACGATTTCACCTGCTTGGGGAAAAGCATCTCGCCATTGCAATACAAGCGTCTCCTTCAGAGGTTCTCCGGCTAAGAATAACCAGCGTAAGTTATGCAGAGAAACGTCTGAGGGAACATTGGCTAACCATGATTGCGCTAAGGAAGGAACTGTATGGAGAACAGAAATTTGCTCGCGTTCCAAATAACGTAAAATTTTTGTCGGTTCTAACTTATCCTCTGGTGCTGGCAGACATAAGGTTGCACCACTGGTCAAAGGTAAGAACATATCTCTCAGGACGACATCAAAGGAAAGTCCTGTTAATTGGGCAATGCGGTCTTTTTGATTAATTCCAAAGGTTTGTCTTTGCCAGCTAATAAAATGTGCTAACCCTTTGTGACACCCCAACACACCTTTAGGAACGCCAGTAGTACCAGAAGTAAAGAAAATATAGGCTGCATCATCACCAGATATTTCTGATAAGGGTATAGTATCACTGCTTTCTAAACTGGCAGATGCCGTGTCTGGATTTACATAGATAACAGTTAAAGACTGCCATATCTCCTGGTTTTCTGGAGGTTGACTATTAACGTAAAGTATGAATTTAGCTTTACCTTCCTGAAGCATTAGCTGTTGGCGATCGCGCGGAAGTTGCGGATCGAGAGTCAGTAATACTCCTCCACTTAAGAAAACGGCGAGTTCACTAGCAATCAATCCAAAACTTGGGCTTCCGTACACAGCTACAACATCACCCTTTGCGATACCGTGACTCAGCATCACTTGAGCTAAAGCTTGAGATTTATTGCCTAATTCTCCATAGTTCCAGGTGCGATCGCCTTGACGCACTGCTGAGAGTTCTGGATTGGTATTTACCCAAGAGGTAAAAGTTGTTGTGACTAATTCGTATTCTGGTTGTGGTATGGGTGTTTTAGGATCTGGTAGTAAAAATCGGGCTTGTGGTGTGACAAGAGAATAAGAGGCGATCTCTCTATCAGGCTCGACAACAATTTGATTTAACAAATGATGGTATTGTTGCAACATTTCCACCATTCGTTCTGAACTAAATAAGTCAGCATTATAGAGTAGTTGCAGAGTTGTGCCTTGTTCTTGTTCTGTAACATACAAGCTTAAGTCAAACTTAGAAGCTGCTTCTGAAACTAATATAGGTTCTACAGACAGCCCAAAAAGTTCTAGTTCGTTTTGTGCCAAATTCTGTAAATTAAACCACACCTGAAAAATTGGATTATGGCTGAGATTGCGTTCTGGCTGTAACGCTTCCACCAACATTTCAAACGGCAAATCTTGATGAGCATAAGCTCCCAACGCGACTTCTCGCACCCGTGATAGTAGTTGTCTAAAACTGGGATTTCCATCTAAACGGGTACGCAATACCAGAGTATTGATAAAAAAGCCAATTAGTGGTTCAATGTCTGCACGGTTGCGGTTAGCGATCGGTGTACCTATGCAAATATCATCCTGTCCACTATAACGCCATAGCAATATTTGGAAAGCTGCTAACAGCGTCATAAACAAAGTGACACTTTCTTTTTGACTCAATTGTTTAAGGGCAATACTTAACTCTTTCGATAGTGCTAACTCTTGATAAGCCCCCTGGTAAGTTTGCACAGCCCCTCTGGGTCGGTCAGTGGGTAGCGATAATAAAGTTGGTGCGTCTTTTAGTTGTTGTTGCCAGTAACTCAGTTGGCTTTGCAGTACATCCCCTTGCAACCACTGTCGCTGCCAAATTGCGAAATCTGCGTACTGAATCGGCAATGGTGCTAAGGGTGAAGGCTGACTTTGAGCATAAGCATTGTATAAAGCTGCTAATTCTTGAATTAACACACCCATTGACCAACCATCAGAGACAATGTGATGTATAAACACTAACAAAGCGTGTTCTGTCTGGGACAATACAACTAATGTTGCTCTGACTAATGGTTCATTTGCCAAGTCAAAAGGTTGTTGTGCTTGTGTTTGCACTAATTGCTGCAAAGCAATTTCTTGTTCAGTTGTAGATAAATGCTGCAAGTCACCAATTGATAATACTCCCTGCCCCCTGCTCCCTGCTCCCTGCTCCCTGCCTTCTATTACCTGTTCCCTAATAACTTGAATTGGTTGCCCATCAACGCTAATGAAGTTTGTGCGTAATACTTCGTGGCGATGAATAATTTCTTGTAAGCTTTGTTCTAAGGCTGTTTGATTGAGAGTTCCTACTAGACGCAAAGTTAGGGGCATATTATATGCGCCACCCAAAGGCTGTAACTGGTCTAAAAACCACAAACGTTGTTGAGCATAAGAAAGTGGTAATTGTGTATTGTTTGCCCGCCTTAAGATGGGTGGTGTAGAAAGTTCTAATTCTTTTTGCTGTAATTGCCCAATAAAATGCCCCAATTCCGCAACTGTAGCTCTAGCAAACAATTCACGCAGTGGTAATTCCACTTTGAAAATGTTGCGGATACGTGAAAGTAATTGAGTTGCTAGTAACGAATGTCCCCCCAGTTCAAAGAAGTTATCATGAATGCCCACTTGCTCTAGTTTTAAGATTTGCACCCAAATTTGCGCCAGCATTTCTTCGATTGGATTGCGTGGAGCAACGTATTTATCTGATAATTTGCTTTGTAAATCCGGTGCAGGTAAAGCACGACGGTCTATTTTGCCGTTAGGAGTGAGTGGCATTGACTCCAAAATCACAAAAGCACTTGGAACCATGTATTCTGGGAATTTTGCTTTGAGAAATTGCCGCAGTTCGCCCATTGTGAGTTGGCATTGTTGATGCACTACTACGTAACCAACTAGGCGTTTATCACCTCTGTTATCTTCACGGGCGATGACACAAGATGTTTGCACGCACTCATGTTGGCTCAGTGCTGCTTCGATTTCGCCTAACTCGATGCGGAAGCCCCGAATTTTTACTTGATTATCGATACGTCCCAGGTATTCAATATTGCCATCAGGTAAATAACGCGCTAAGTCTCCTGTTTTATACAGACGCTCGGAAGAAGCAGGGGAGCAGAGAGAAGTCCGAGCGGAGGCTTCCTCTGCTCGGAACTTCGGAGGGAGCAGGGGAGCAGAGGGGAAATCCTCTCCTCTGTCCCTCTGCCCCTCTGCCCCTCTGCCTCTTTCAAAGGGGTTACGGATAAATCTTTCCTGTGTCAACTCTGGACGGTTGAGGTAGCCTTTTGCCAAGCACGCACCACCAATATACAATTCCCCTGGCACACCAATGGGAACAGGCTGTAAATACTTATCTAGAATATATATAGTCTTGTTAGGCAGGGGACGACCAATAGGAATTTTTTTCAGATTGATGCCTTCATTTACCTGAGGAAGAGTTTCAAATACAGTTGCGGCGATAGTTGTCTCAGTGGGGCCATAAACGTTGACCAAACGAACACAAGACATTAGGCTTTGTTGCCAAAGGGCCACATATTCAGGCAACATTACATCTCCACCAACCAACACAAGTCTCAGTTGGTTGTTGGCATCTAACAATTGTGTTTGAAACCACTCTTGAGCCAATTGTTGCCAATAGGCTGTTGGAATACTAACGACAGTAATGCCAAAATCCGAAATTATTTTTTGGAAGTTTGTTGGAGTCCATACATCTGAACCTCGGAGTACCAAGGTAGCACCAACCATTAATGTATGAAATATATCTTCTAATGAGGGATCGAAGCTGATTGAGACAAACTGGAGTATGCGATCGCTCTGTACAAATTTATAAGTTTGTTGAATAGCACAGCAGTGGTTAGCGATCGCGCCATGTGGTATCATCACTCCTTTGGGTCTGCCTGTAGAACCAGAAGTATATATCACATAAGCCAAGTTAGTTGCTTGCACACTAGCGATCAGGTTTTCCTGGCTATACTTACAAATACTTTGCCAGTCAGTATCCAAAAAGACTTGTTTTGCTTGATGTTGAGGCAACTTCTCAATTAGACTATGTTGTGTTAGCAGCACCAAAACTTGAGCATCTTCTAGCATAAAGCTCAAACGCTCAGGCGGATATTCTGGGTCAAGTGGCAGATATGCCCCACCTGCTTTGAGAATCCCCAATATTCCCACAATCATTTCTAAAGAACGCTCGACGCAAATACCCACCAGCGTATCTGGTTTTACGCCCAGACTTTGTAAGTAGTACGCCAAAGAGTTAGCACGACAATTTAACTGCCGATAAGTCAGTTGTTGATTTTCAAATACTACCGCCATAGCATCCGGGGTACGCTCAACCTGTTCCTCAAACAACTGATGAATACACTTATCCTGCGGATAGTCTAATTGAGTATTGTTCCACTCAACTAATAACTGTTGTTGCTCAACTTCACTCAGCAAAGGTAATTGTGAAATCTGCTCTTTGGGATTAGCAATAATGCCTTCAAGCAATGTGACAAAATGCCCGCTCATCCGTTCGATAGTGGCTGTATCAAATAGGTCAGCGTTGTACTGCCACATACCTATTAATCCACTGGCAGTGTTCTGGAATGATAAAGTTAAATCAAACTTGGCAACTGTGCTTTGAGTTGGCAAAGGACTGAGAGTTAAGCCAGTAAGCTCTACTTCCGATATAGGAGCATTCTGGAGGACAAACAACACCTGAAATAGTGGCGTATGGCTGAGGTCGCGTTGTGGTTGCAATGCTTTGACTAACTCATCAAATGGTAAGTCTGCATGAGCATAAGCTTGCAATGTCAACTGCCGCACTCGACCCAGCAATTCTTTAAAGCTGGGGTTGCCTGACAAATCGGTGCGAAATACTAAAGTATTGACAAAAAAGCCAATTAATCGTTCTATTTCCAGGCGATCGCGGTTAGCAGTTGGCGTACCCACTACAATGTCATCGGAGCCTGTATAGCGATAAAGCAAGGTAACATAAGCTGCGAACAGCGTCATGAATAGGGTAGTTCCCTCTTGCCGACTAAAATCGGCAAGTTTTTGACTCAGTTCTTTTGATAATTTTATATATTCGACTGCACCCCGATAAGTTTGAATGGCTGGTCTTGGTCTGTCTGTAGGTAATTCCAGTAAGGTTGGAGCATTTTTGAGTTGTTGCTTCCAGTAATCAAGCTGCGTTTGCAGTACTTCTTGTTGCAAATATTGGCGTTGCCAAATTGCATAGTCAGCATACTGAATTGGTAACTCAGGTAGCTCTGGCGACAAGTTCTTACATAGGGCTGAGTAAATGGTTGCTAACTCACGCATCAATATGCCTGTTGACCAACCATCGACGATGATGTGGTGTACCGTTAATATAAAAGCGTGTTCTAGTTCTCTGAGTTTAACTACACAAGCTCGGATTAAAGGAGAACTAGCAAGGTCAAACGTTTGAGCAGCTTCTCTCGTAGCTAATTGTTGGCAAGCGATTTCTCTGTCACTTTCAGGTAGTTCTGTTAGGTCTACTACTGGCACACTTAAGGTTAAACTGTCAGCAATTACCTGGACTGGCTGTTCGTTGATGGTGCGGAAGTTGGTACGTAAAACTTCGTGACGAGCAATAATTACGTTGAGGCTTTGCTCTAGTGCCACAATGTTTAATTGACCGTGAAGTTTTATAGCTGTTTGTTCGTTGTAGAAGGGATTATCTGGTTCTAACTGGTTTAATAACCAGAGTCTTTCTTGGGCAAATGACAGAGGTAAGTTCTGAGGGCGTTTGGCTTTGACCAGAGGAAAATCTGTGTTGGTAGAAACATTTTTTTCTTGCAGTAACAAAATAAGTTCTGCTTTATTTTGAGCTAATAAGTTACGAGTTTCTAGCGTCAACACTCCCTTTGGAGCATTAACACGCAACTGCTCACCTTCAACCCACAACTTTACACCCTGATTACGAAGGTCAGCTACCAATTGCTCAGTATTCACAGAAAAATTTCCTCCAATCACCTAATTCTTAATTCCCAATCAAAATTTTTATTTAAATCGCATTTTTTATTTCTATTACACATTAATTTAATTGTTAAATTTACTATCTATAAATTGAAATTATTACTAGTTAATATTTGTGAATAATTTTATTTATTTTGCTATTTTTTAATTATCAGTAGACAGATGATCTCATTTTTATCAATAAAATGCAATGCCAGTTAAGACAGTTAAGACAGTAGGAAATAAGACAGTTAAGACAGTTAAGACAGTTAAGAAGACAGTTAAGACATTTAAGAATATCCTTATATTTAATGAATAATTACTCTCACTTGTACGGCATTAGTTTCTGCGCCTGAACTACTCAACAGCCATTAAAGTACGCACTCATATTCCCTAAACCTCTTAAAAATGGCGCAGAGGATCAAGAAACAAGATTGGAAAACCTAAACTTTTCGTTGAAAACTCAGAATATTTTTGTCCCTCTCTCTAGGGAAGATGTGTAGGTAGGTTGGGTAGAACGTAGACACCGAAGGTGGCTTCCCGCAGGGTAGTGAAACCCAACAAAGACAAGGTTTTGAGTGTTGGGTTACCCTTCAGGAAGCCGCGCGGAGCGCGTCTACGTTCCTCAAACGCCACGTACTTTAAGTCTGGCGCTCAAACGCAGTGGCTCTCCAACCTACATCTGTAGCAATAATTTTTTGAATTGGCATAACACAAAATCAAGGGTTTGGAACCCGCGCAGGCGTTTACTGAGCTTGTCCTGAGCGTAGCCGAAGGGCTTGTCGAAGTGCGGGTTTTGCCCGTGTAGCTACGACTTCAGTCGCATGGTGCAAGATATAAGTTATTGCATTTAAATTGCAATTTCTTCTCGCTCATTCATAGTTAAGTTAGCATCTAATTGGAGTTGTTCTTGTAGCTTGGCTGTAATTTCAGCGATTGTAGGAGATTCAAACAAACTGGCTACAGTTAATTTAATAGAAAAAGCATTTCGTAATCGGGATATGACTTGTACAGCTATTAAAGAATCTCCTCCTAATTCAAAAAAGTTATCATGGATACCAACTTCTTTTACTCCTAATAATTCTTGCCAAATCTGGGCAAGTTTTTGCTCAGTTGCATCACGAGGAGCTACATAAGAATTAGGTAAATTAGGTCTTGAATAGGTTGCTGATAATTTTTCAGTCTGAAAAATATCTGGCTTTGTTTGTAATACAATTTCTGATTCTTTCTGTCCAGATTTTGCGGTAAATGCGGCTGATGCAGATGCTTGAGCCATAATAATCTGATGTTCAATTGCTTCAGTTTCAGGAAAAGCCGCAACTTGCACAAAATCCTGTTCTCGTAATGCTTCAAACCACTGGTCTAGGATAATAAAAGGCTGACCTGGGCTGCGTCTTTTATCATCTAAAGGTTTCAACAGCAGACCCCAGCTAATATCAAAGTCAATTTTTGGCTGAGTTATTTCCCACACTAAGAGTAAGCCGCCAGGAGCTAATAAAGAGCGTACATGATGGAGAGTTTGATCTATATTTCGAGTGGCGTGTAAAACATTAGTGGCGATGATGACATCAAAGCTGTACTTTTCAAACCCTTGCTGGGTTGGCGACTTGTCTATATCTAGTAAACGATATTCAACAAATGGATAGTCTTTAAATTTCTCTTGCGCTTGAGTTAGGAAACCGCTACCAATATCAGTAAAAGTATAGCTGGTTCTTTGGGGTGGCAACACAGGTAATATTGCTTGTGTAGTTACGCCAGTACCTGCACCGATTTCCAAAACTCTCAGTTGAACAGATGATGGTAATGATTTGATTAGCTGTTCCAAGCTGGAACGCACAATAGAGTTGTAGTAAGTAATTAAAGCAGATTCTGAATATGAAGGTTTGTTTTCTTTTTGGTAAACCAGTTCATTGAAAATCTCTAATGGTTCTTGTTCGCCAGTCACAATAGCTGCTAAATTTTCACCACAGCGTTGGATTAAATCTAAATCTACTAAAGATGAATTAGCAAACCTTGTTCTGACTTGTTCTAAATGTTCATGAATATAATCTTGTGAACATGGCACTAGCCCAGTAAATAATTCTTCTTGTTGCTGTAGTTGTTTTTGCTCGACTAATATTTGCAACCATCTAGAAAATAATTGCTCATAGCGGGGAGAAATATCATATTTCTGCAATAAATTCTCTAAAGAATGCTTGTCTTGAGGTTTACTAAAAGCTCCTAATTTTTGGAATGCAGAATTAATGTAGGCTGTACATAAATTATCTAACCACTGTCTATTCTCTTGATAGGTTAACTCGTCGAGTTCTGCATTTCTAACGCTTGCTTGCTTTTGACCTGCTTGTGTAAGCAGGTTCCACAATTGTGATGTTGTGGGTGTTTGCGAATTTTCCCAAGCTGTTTTTTGTGGAGGGTCTATCCAATAACGTTGGCGTTCAAAGGGATAAGTTGGTAAGGGAATATGATAATACTCATCCTGGCTATAAAATCCAAACCAATCTACTTTCACCCCAGCCAACCAGAGTTGACCGAATGTGTTGAATAAAACATGAATATCAGATTGCTTTTCTTGCGGATGGCGTACTGAAGTTAAGACATTTTGCGCGGCTGCTTTGTTTGGATGTCTTTTAACAAATGTAGCTAATGTATGTCCTGGTCCTACCTCTAATAAGACTTGCTCTGGCTTTGCTAATAACTTCTCGACACCAGAAGCAAACAGCACTGTGGAACGTAGATGTTGAGCGTAATAGTCAGGATTTGTAGCTTGGGTGGTTGTAATCCAAGTACCAGTTAAGTTAGAAATATAAGGCAGTTTTGGCGGATTTAAAGTAACTTTTTTAACTTGCTCTGTAAATGCTTCTAAGATTGGTTCCATCATTTGCGAATGGAAGGCGTGGGATGTATGCAGACGACGAGATTCAATTCCTTGAGCCGCAAGCTGATTTTGTAATGCTTCTATCGCTGCTATGGAACCGGAAACTACACATTGCGAAGTTTGATTAATTGCCGCAACAGACAGTTCTTGACCTAATAGAGATTGTACGTTTTCTGCGGACAGAGGAACCGAAAGCATTGCACCTGTGGGTAGTTGCTGCATCAACTGTCCGCGTGCTGCTACCAAAGATAAGGCATCTTCTAAAGAGAAAACTTCTGCGAGAGTTGCGGCTACATATTCGCCTATACTATGACCGATCGCAGCTTGTGGTTGCACTCCCCAAGACTGCCATAATTTAGCTAAGGCGTATTCAATTACAAAAATAGCAGGTTGAGCGATCGCAGTTTGTTGAAGTTGCTTTGATGCTTCATCAATCTTTTCGTCGCTGGGATAAAGAATATGACGTAAATCTAACCCTATTAAGGGTTGAAGGAATTCTGAACAATAATCAACTTGTTCTTGAAATACTGCCTCAGTTTCATAAATTTCCCGCGCCATATTCACGTACTGAGAACCTTGACCGGGAAACATAAAGACAACAGGTCGTTCTGTAATTTCTGTATAGTTCGTAAAAACCTGTTTTGGCTCTAAATTACTCAGACCATTGACAGCATCTTCTATGTCACGACAAACTAACATCCGTCGATAATTAAAACCCCTGCGACCACTATTAAGGGTATAAGCTACATCGCCTAAGTTAACTTCTGGATGCTCTTTTAAATGCGTGGCTAAATTAGCCGTCGCCTTCTCCAACGCACTCGCCGTCTTAGCCGACAGACACAACAAGTGATGATTTCTCCCCTGCTCCCCTGCTCCCCTGCTCCCCTGCTCCAACACAGGCGCTTCTTCTAAAATCACATGAGCATTCGTCCCCCCCATTCCAAAGGAACTAACCCCAGCACGGCGAGGAGTGTTATTTGTTTTCCATTCCTTTAGGGTTGTGTTGACATAAAAAGGACTATTAGCAAAATCAATTTTGGGGTTGGGTATCTCGAAGTGCAAACTAGGAGGCAGCATTTTATGTTGCAGTGCTAACACCGTCTTAATTAAACCTGCGACACCTGCGGCTGTATCTAAATGTCCGAAGTTGGTTTTGACTGAACCAATGGCACAGAAACCTTTTTTATCAGTAGTTTGATTAAAAGCTTGAGTTAAAGCGGCAATTTCTATCGGGTCTCCTAAAGGTGTCGCTGTACCATGAGCTTCGATGTAGGAAATTGTTTCAGCATCTACACCCGCTATAGCTTGTGCTTCACCAATGACTGCGGCTTGTCCGCTAACACTAGGAGCAGTGTAGCCAACTTTTGTTGCACCATCGTTATTAATAGCCGAGCCTTTAATGATGGCATGGATATAGTCGCGATCGCTGATTGCATCCTGTAATCTTTTTAATACGACAATCCCAGCACCGCTACCTGCAATTGTCCCTTGTGCTTTTGCATCAAAAGTACGGCAGTGTCCATCAGGAGAAAGTATCATTCCCTCTTGATGCAAATAACCTATTTTCTGAGGAATACACAGAGTCACCCCACCTGCTAAAGCTATGTCACATTCACCATTTAAAAGACTTTGACACGCTACATGAACCGCAACCAAAGAAGTAGAACAGGCTGTTTGCACATTGACTGCGGGGCCAGTCAAATCGAGTTTATATGCGACTCGTGTCGGTAAAAAATCTTTATCGTTGGATATTCCTAGTTGTACAGGGTCAAATGTTGGTAATGATTGATGATGAGAAAAGATGTTTTTTAAAAAATATCTATTCATCCCCACACCACCATAAACCCCAATTAAACCATTGTAGGTTTGCGGGTCATAGCCAGCTTTTTCGACAGCCTCCCAAGCTAATTCTAAAAATAGGCGTTGTTGTGGGTCTATTAACTCAGCCTCTTTGGCACTATAAGCAAAGAAATTTGCATCAAACAATTCAATATCTTCTAGAACACCGCTTGCTTTTACATAACTCGGATTATTTATTAAATCAACAGAAACACCAGAGTTGATTAATTCTTCATCTGTCAGCCAAGAGATGCATTCTACACCATCTCGGATATTTTGCCAAAATGATTCAACATCTTTTGCGCCAGGAAATCTACCAGCAACAGCAATTATTGCTATTTCAGAATTATTAAATTCGTTATTGTCATGCACTAGATTTGTCATTTTACACCTTTCTTCTGAGAGCGATATTGTTGTCTGGATTGTAATTGCTGTTTTCTTAGAGCTTTAATTTCACTCTGGGCTTGAGTTCGAGAATTGTTTTGCTTAATGATTGGTTCTTTTTGAGATTTAGTATTTAAATATTGGCTAAGGCTATGTATAGTTGGGTAGTTAAACATATCAACTATTGATAGTTCTAAGCCCAATTTTTCTTGCAATTGCTGATTAACTTTTACTAGGAGTAATGAATGACCCCCAAGCTCAAAGAAATTATTGTAAATTCCTACATTTTCTAGAGCTAATACTTGTTGCCAAATGCCAGCAATAATTCTTTCTATCTCTGTATTTGGCATTACATAATCTAATGACTCTTGGTGTAAATCTGGGCTAGGCAGAGCGCGACGGTTTACTTTGCCGTTAGGTGTCAAAGGTAAGGACTCTAGTATGACAAAAGCGGCTGGAACCATATACCCAGGCAATTGATTAGCCAGGAATTGACGCAGTTCTTCGGTTGTGAGTGTCACGTCTTGTTGTGGTACTACATAGGCAACTAAACGCTTATTACCGCCAGTTCCTTCATGAGCAATGACACAACAGTTCTGCACATCACCATGTTGCCCCAACAGGCTTTCTATTTCTGCCAATTCAATGCGGAATCCGCGAATTTTTACTTGGTTATCAATTCGTCCCAAGTATTCAATATTGCCATCTGGTAAATAACGCGCCAAATCTCCAGTTTTGTAGAGGCGACCAGAACCGAAGGGGTTAGGAATGAATCTTTCTTGAGTTAGTTCTGTCCGGTTGAGGTAGCCTCTTGCTAACCCGACTCCACCGATATGTAACTCTCCTGGGACACCTACAGGTACTGGTTGTAAATTTTTGTCTAAGATGTAAACTTGAGTATTAGCGATCGCTCTACCAATAGTGATTTTCTCTTCATCATTGCATTTGGCGATCGTTGCACAGACAGTCGCTTCTGTCGGCCCGTAAGCGTTAAAGAAGTTTCTACCAACAGACCATTGCTTAATTAATTCAGTAGGACAAGCTTCTCCCGCGACAATGATTGTTTGCAATGCTGGCAGTTCCTCTTGTGGCATCACTGCTAGTGCCGATGGTGGTAAGGTGATATGCGTAATCGAATAATCACGTAATCGCTCAATTAACGGCTTCCCTGGCAATAGAGAGTCTTTTGTTCCCAAATACAGCGTTCCGCCTGACATTAGTGCCATGACCACTTCCCAGATAGAAGCGTCAAAGCTGAAGGAGGCAAATTGAAGAACGCGACTATTCGCACCTAAGCTAAAAGTTTGAATTTGCGCTTGAGCTAAGTTGCACAGTCCTTTATGCTCAACCATCACACCTTTCGGTCTACCTGTTGAGCCAGAGGTGTAAATCAAATTCGCTAGATGAAAAGCTCTAACTCCACTGTCTGGGTTATCTTGATTGTTCTGGGCAATTTGTGACCAAGCTGCATCTATACAAACAACTTTTGCTTGATTTGGAGGAAGTTTATCAACGAGTCGCTGCTGAGTTAACAGTAGGGAAACTTGAGTATCTTCTAACATGAAGCTCAGGCGTTCCGATGGATACTCAGGGTCAAGTGGCAGATATGCTCCGCCAGCTTTGAGAATACCTAGTAGTCCCACCACCATCTCTATTGAGCGTTCTACACAAATACCTATCAGCGTATCTGGTTTTACACCCAGCGATCGCAAATAATGCGCTAAAGAGTTAGCACGACAATTTAATTGCTGGTAGGTGAGTTGTTGATTTTCAAATACTACCGCTACAGCATGGGGGGTACGCTCTACTTGCTCCTCAAACAATTGATGGATACACTTATCTTCAGGGTAGTCCAACCGTGTATGATTCCAATCAACCAATAACTGCTGTTGTTCAACTGCTGTCAGCAGTGGTAACTGGGAAATTCGCTCTTGAGGATTGACGACAATTGCTGACAGCAATGTGACAAAATGACCAGTCATTCGTTCAATTGTGCTGGCATCAAACAAGTCAGTATTGTACTCCCACACGCCCACCAATCCTTGGGTAGTGTTTTCCATCGATAAAGCCAAATCAACCTTTGTAGTTGTGCTTTCTACTGGTAATGAACTAACAGTTAAGCCAGCAAGCTCTAATTCTTGTACGGGTGAATTCTGAAGGTTGAACACCACCTGAAATAGAGGTGTATGACTGAGATTCCGTTCTGGTTGTAATGCTTCCACCAACATTTCAAACGGTAAATTCTGATGAGCATACGCGCCTAAAGCGACTTCTCGAACACGGCTTAGTAATTCGCTAAAAGTGGGATTGTCTGCGGTGTTGGTACGCATGACTAAGGTATTGACAAAAAAGCCGATTAACCCTTCTATTTCTGAGCGATCGCGGTTAGCAATTGGTGTACCCACCAAAATATCTGACTGTCCTGTGTAGCGATAAAGCAGAGTATCATAAGCTGCCAACAACGTCATAAAAAGAGTACAACCTTGCTCCTGGCTCAGTTTTGTCAACCTATCAGTTAATTGGGCTGAAAGTGGAAACTTCTGATATGCGCCAGCGAAAGTTTGCACAGGTGGTCTTGGTCGGTCTGTAGGTAGGGACAACAAGGCTGGTGCATCTTTTAGTTGCTCTTGCCAGTAATTTAGTTGGTTTTGTAATACATCTCCTTGTAACCACTGTCTTTGCCAAATTGCAAAATCTGCATACTGAATCGGCAATGGTGTTAAAGGTGACGGCTGACCTTGAGAATAAGCATTGTATAAAGCTGCTAATTCTTGGACAAACACACCCATTGACCAGCCATCAAAGACAATGTGATGTATAAACACTAACAATGCCTGTTCTGTCTCAGACAATACTACTAATGTTGTCCTGATTAATGATTCATCTGCCAAGTTAAAAGGTCGTTGTCCTTGTTCTTGCGCTAATTGCTGCAAAGCAATTTCTCTTTCGCTTGTGGATAAATGCTGTACATCAACAATTGATAATACTCCCTGCCCCCTGCTCCCTGCTCCCTGCTCCCTGCCTTCTATTACCTGTTCCCTAATAACTTGAACTGGTTCTCCATCAACTGTAATGAAGTTAGTGCGTAAAGCTTCGTGGCGATAAATAATTTCTCGTAAGCTGTGTTCTAAAGCAGTTCGATTGAGAGTGCCAACTAGACGCAAAGCTACAAGTAAGTTGTAGAAAGGACTATTGGGATTTAACTTGTCTAAAAACCACAAACGCTGTTGAGCATAAGACAGTGGTAATTCTGCATCCCTTGCTCTTGGTAAGATGGCTGATGTTGTTAGATCCTGTTGCTGCAACTGTTGAATATGTTGAGATAATTCGGCAACCGTTGGGGCAGCAAATAAGCTCCGCAGAGGTAATTCTACATTCAAGCTACTACGCACGCGGGAAACCAGTTGCGTTGCTAATAGCGAATGTCCGCCAAGTTCAAAGAAATTATCATGAATGCCAACTCGCTCAACTTTCAGCACTTGCGCCCAAATCAGTGACAAGATTTCCTCAATTGGGTTACGTGGAGCGACATACTGATCTGATAATTGGTTGTGTAAATCAGGTGCAGGTAAAGCGCGGCGGTCTAATTTCCTGTTAGCAGAAAGCGGTAGAGCCTCCAAGATGACTATTGCACTTGGAACCATATACTCTGGTAACTTTTCCTTGAGGAAGTTACGTACTTCGCTAATAGAGATTGTCTGCGCTGGTTGCGGCACAATATAAGCAACTAAGCGTTTATCACCTGGTGTATCTTCACGAACAACTGCACAAGACGCTTGTACATCAGTTAGTTGACCCAGTACCGCTTCAACTTCGCCCAACTCAATGCGGAAACCCCGAATTTTAACTTGATTGTCAATACGTCCTAAAGATTCAAGCTTACCGTCAGGTAAATAACGCGCCAAATCCCCTGTTTTGTAGAGACGGGAATTAGGATCAGTGCTAAAGGGGTTGAAAATAAATTTCTCTTGTGTTAGCTGAGGTCTGTTGAAGTAGCCCTGAGCTAAAAGCGCACCTGCAATATACACTTCTCCTTGAACACCCACTGGTACAGGCTGTAGATATTTATCGAGGATGTAAATTTGCGTATTAGAAATGGGTCGCCCAATGGAAGGAAGTAGCGGCCAAGTGTCTATTATTGCATCAGGCAGAGTGTAACTGGTGGCTAAATGGCTTTCTGACGGCCCATACTGATTATGCAAAGTAATATCAGTTAGTTTGCTCAACCAACCAGATATCGCAGGGGTAATTTGTAACTGTTCTCCAGAAGTAATAATTTCCCGCAAACCAGTATTAACTATGTCATTCCCCAAGGCGACTTCTGCAAGTTGCTGTAAGCCGACAACAGGGAGAAACATTCTCTGAATTTGTTTCTCTTGCAGAAAACCTAACAATGCTAAAGCATCACGGCGTAATTCCTCTGTGATGAGGAACAATGTACCGCCGGAACACCAAGTAGTGAAGATTTCTTGGAAGGAGACATCAAAGCTAACCGAAGCAAATTGCAGGGTTTTTGCACGAGCAATTTTCAGGTTGTCCCGATGCCACAAGATATGATTGCAAAGGGCAAGCTGACTCATGGCTATACCCTTTGGTTGACCTGTGGAACCAGAAGTGTAAATTATATAAACTAAGTTATTGGGTTGTACGCCAGAAATTACGTTATCTGTGCTGCACTGAGAAATTAATTCTGCGTCAGTATCTAGACAAATAAGTTTTGCCTGATTTGGTGGGAGTCTGTCAATCAGTTGCTGTTGAGTGAGTAAAACTTTAACTTGAGTATCTTCTAAAATAAAGCTCAAGCGATCGCTCGGATACTCTGGGTCAAGTGGTACATACGCTGCACCCGCTTTGAGAATTGCCAGCAGTCCGATGACCATCTCTAAAGAACGCTCGACACACAGCCCAACCAAAGTATCTGGTTTTACACCCACAGACTGTAAGTAGTGTGCCAACTGATTAGCGCGGTAGTTTAATTGGGAGTAAGTTAGAGACGCGATATATCGCGTCTGTACATCTTGAAACTCCACCGCCACTGCATCGGGTGTCAGTTCCACCTGCTCCTCAAACAACTGATGGATGCACTTATGTAGGGGATAATCTACAAAAGTATCGTTCCACTTCACTAATAACTGCTGTTGCTCAACTGCTGTTAGCAGTGGCAATTGAGAAATTCGTTGTTCTGGGTTAGCAGTAATCCCTTCAAGTAATGTGACAAAATGACTTGTCATACGATCAATGGTACTAGCATCAAACAAGTCTGTGTTGTACTCCCACAACCCTATCAGCCCAGTAGGACTGTTTTGCATGATTAAGGTTAAATCAAACCTGGAAGTTGTACCTTTAATAAAGAAGGAATTGACACTTAGCCCTGTTAGTTCTAATCCAGATGTGGGTGCATTCTGGAGAACGAACATTACTTGAAACAGTGGTGAATAACTAAGATCCCGTTCTGGCTGCAATGCTTCCACTAGCATTTCAAAGGGCAAATGCTGATGAGAGTATGCCTGCATTGCCATGTCTCGAACTCGACTTAGTAATTCGCTAAAGGTGGGATTACCTGCTAAGTCAGCCCGCATGACTAAGGTATTGACAAAAAAGCCAATTAACCCTTCTATCTCGGAGCGATCGCGGTTAGCAATGGGCGAACCCACCAATATATCTTCTTGTCCTGTGTAGCGATAAAGCAGGGTATCGAATGCTGCCAACAGTGTCATGAACAAAGTTACCCCTTGTTCTTGGCTCAGTTTTGTCAGCTTATTAGTTAGTTCAGCAGAAAGTGCAAATTCTTGATGTGTGCCGTTATAAGTCTGCTGGGCTGGTCTGGGTCGGTCTGTGGGTAAGGATAATAAAGCTGGTGCATCTTTTAGTTGTTGTTCCCAGTAACTTAATTGGCTTTGCAATACATCTTCTACTAGCCACTGTCTTTGCCACAAGGCGAAATCTGCATACTGAATTGGCAGTTGTGCTAAAGGTGACGGCTGACCTATTGAGTAAGCATTGTAAAGTGTTGCTAGTTCCGAGACAAACACACCCATTGACCAGCCATCTGCGACTATGTGGTGCATACAGACGAACAAGATGTTTTCTGTGTCGGATAGCACTACTAATTTAGCTCTGACTAATGCTTCTTTTGCTAGGTCAAAGGGTTGGCTAAATTGTTGTTGTCCTAGTTGCTGTACAGTTATCTCTTGTTCATTTACGGATAAATGTTTTAAATCAACAACGCAAACAATTCCCTGTTTACTATTCCCTATTCCCCTAATAACTTGAATTGGTTGCCCATCAATGGTTATGAAGTTGGTGCGTAAGGCTTCGTGGCGTGCAATGATTTCTTGTAAGCTCTGCTCTAAAGCGGTAAATTGCAATTTTCCTGTTAAACGCAACGCTATGGGTATGTTATAGAAGGGGCTGTCTGGCTCGAACTGGTCTAGGAACCATAAACGCTGTTGAGCGAATGATAATTGTAAGTCTGCGTCCTCTGCCCGCCTTAAGATTGGTGCTGTAGAAAGTTCTAAGTCCTGTTGTTGTAAATGTGCGATCGCTTGCGCTAATTCTGCAACTGTAGCTCTTGCAAACAACTCGCGTAATGGTAATTCTACTTTGAAAATGTTGCGGATGCGTGAAACCAATTGTGTTGCGAGTAGCGAGTGTCCCCCTAGTTCAAAGAAGTTATCATGAATACCCACTTGCTCTACTTTCAGCACTTGCGCCCAAATTTGCGCCAGTATTTCCTCTGTTGGAGTACGCGGTGCAATATATTTTTCTTGTAGGGTGCTGTCTAACTCTGGTTTTGGCAGGGCGCGGCGGTCTACTTTACCGTTAGAGGTGAGGGGTAAGGATTTCAGCAGTACAAAAGCACTTGGGATCATGTACTCTGGCAACTTTGCCTTAAGAAACCCACGCAATTCTGGGACTGTAGGATATTGTTCTACCTGCGGCACTACATAAGCCACTAAACGTTTGTCGCCCGGTTCATCTTCTCTTACTACCACTACACTTTCCCAAATGGCTGGGTGAGAAGCTAGTAATGCTTCCATTTCGCCCAACTCAATGCGGAAACCGCGAATTTTTACTTGGTTATCGATGCGTCCTAAATACTCTAACTCACCGTTGGGTAAATAACGCGCTAAATCACCTGTTTTGTATAGTCGTGCTTGAGGGTTGTTGCTAAAAGGATTAAAGATAAACCGTTGTTGTGTCAATTCGGAACGGTTCAAATAACCACGCGCTACTCCAGCACCACCAACATACATCTCGCCAGGAACACAAATTGGTACTGGTTGTTGATGTTCGTCTAGTACATACACCTGCAAATCTGGTATTGGGCAACCAATTACACTGGCTGTGCCATGCAAATCAGCTTTACTCAAGGGGCGATAGGTAACGTGTACGGTGGTTTCTGTAATCCCGTACATATTCACCAATTGCGGCGACAAGTCGCCGTGGCGTTCAAACCAAGGTTGCAAACTCTTGAGTTCTAAGGCTTCACCACCAAATATGACTAGGCGTAAGTTCAAGTCGTTAGTAGCTGTTATTGACTGTTCGGCTTGAATTAACTGGCGGAAGGCGGAAGGTGTTTGGTTGAGAACTGTGACTTTTTCTTGACACAATAAATTGTAGAAAGATTCAGGCGATCGCGTCACTAAATACGGTACTACTACCAGTCTTCCACCATACAGCAATGCCCCCCAAATTTCCCATACGGAAAAGTCGAAGGCGTAAGAGTGGAACATTGTCCACACATCATCAGAATTGAATTTATACCAAGCGTCTGTAGCTGCAAATAGACGAGTTACATTATAGTGATTAACTAAAACGCCTTTGGGTTTACCTGTAGAACCGGAAGTGTAGATGACATACGCTAAGTTATTGGGCGTTGTGGCATTTTCTGGGTTTTTGTTACTATGTTGCTTTATGGTTGAGCGATCGCTATCTATGCAAACAAGCTTTGCGCTATGCTCTGGTAGTTTGTTGAGTAATTCTTGTTGGGTGAGTAGCACAGCAACTTGAGCATCTTCTAACATGAAGCTCAAGCGGTCTTGGGGATACTCACTGTCAAGTGGGACGTAAGCACCACCCGCTTTGAGTATAGCCAATAGTCCGACAATCATATCGAGCGATCGCTCAACGCAAATACCCACTAGCACATCTGGCTCTACACCCAAAGAACGCAAATACTGTGCTAACTGGTTAGCGCGACTATTTAACTGGTCGTAGGTGAGTTGCTCGTTTTCAAACACAACTGCTACAGCATCAGGTGTACGTTCTACCTGCTCTTCAAATAATTGATGAATACATTTATCTTGGGGATAGTCTGTTTGAGTATTGTTCCATTCAAGCAATAACTGTTGCTGCTCAATTTGTGTAAGTAAAGGTAATTGCCAAATTTGTGCTTCAGGGTTGGCAACAATTCCTTCCAGCAAGGTCACAAAATGCCCTGCCATGCGCCTGATTGTCGATGCTTCAAACAGGTCAGTATTGTACTGCCAGCATGGCTCTAAAATCCCCTGAGCTTCTCGCACCATTAAACTCAGGTCTAACTGTGCGCCCCTTTGCCCAAGCAAATAAGGCTCCATTTCCAGCACTAGTTCTTGACTGTGCAAAGAATTTTCTGTTTGTTCACACCAAGTTTGTGCTTGCCAAGCGAAACTAACTTGACACAAAGGATGGCGACTAGGATCTCTTTGTGGTTGGAGTTGTTCTGCTAACAGAGAAAATGGGTAATCTTGATGCTTTTGGGCTTGTCTAACTGTTTTGCTGACTTGAGTAAGAAGTTCATGAAATGTGCCATCTTCCTGTACAGAAACTCGTAAAACAGTCAGGTTGGAAAAGTAGCCAACTATCTCTTTAAACTCTTTGCCCGGCCGACCTCTCATTGGGCTGCCTATGAGAATGTCTGTTTGATTGGTATAGCGGTAAAGTTGGACGTAAAATGCTGTGAGCAGAATTTGATAAAGACTGCTTCCAGAAGCGAGAGCTAGATTCTTGAGTTTTTGAGTTAACTGTTCATCTAGCTTTAAAATATGTGATGCTCCTTGATAAGTCTGTACTGGGGGGCGGGGTTTATCTGGGAGCAAGTTTAAAATTGGTAATTCGCCAGCTAATTGTTTTTGCCAGTATTGTCGCTGTTTTTCTCCCCTTGAACTCGATAACATTTCTGATTGCCAGCGAACAAAATCTGCATAAGATTTCTTCTTGCTTAAAGAATCTGCTGTTACCTGGGTTTGTTTTTGATTAGCTTGCTCAATTTCCTTAGCATACAAAGTTTGAAATTCACTCAGTAGTAAATCATAAGACCACATATCCCCAGCAATGTGGTGCATTGTTAGCATGAGAACGTGTTCTTGCGCTGAACGAATGAATAAATTTACCCTGATAATTGAATCTTTTTCTAAGTTAAAAGGTTGATCGGCTATAGCATAAATTTTTTCTTTTAATTCGTCTTCACTCCAATTGCTGGCATCTATTACTTCAACATTAATTGTTTGATGTTCGTTAAGTTGTTGAACAGGCTTGCCTTCATGACTGGTATATGTGGTTCTGAGAATAGAATGGTTTTGAATAATTTTTTTCCATACATTATTAAAAATAGAAATATTTAAATTACAATTAATTTTCGCTGTAATAAATATATTATATGCAATGCTTTCAGGATCAACCTGATGAATAAGCCACATTGCTTCTTGTCCAGATGAAAGTGTATAACTATTTTTAATAATTGTGTCCATTATAATCCCTAAAAAATTACGTAATATTTTTAATATTATTTCACTTCATTGAAAATAATTAAATGTGTTAAAGTCATCTGGGTCAGCAACTCCTACTTTTAATTGTTATTTTTCATGTATTTTTTATTCCTATACAATCATTCACAGTCAAGCTTGAACAAATAGTAACTGCTATATATTATTTCTGTATATATATGTTCTACAAATTGAATTTTTCAATATTCAAATAATTAAAAAATTTGAATGCACTTATGTTTTTTTAAATTCCCCTCTTTATTTAAATTTAATCAAATTTTATAGATTTTACATAATTATTGTTTTTGTAATTATTCAATCGTATTAATAATCTCAGTTTTATTAATAAAATGCAATAGCAGTTAAGACAGTTAAGGAAACAGTTAAATAGACGAAAGTAGACAGTTAAGACAGTTAAGACAACTAAGCGGACAGTTAAGACAGTTAAGACAGTTAATAAATAATATTAAGAACCAATGAAAAAATAAATAGCCTTCAGCAACCGCATCCTTGACAAGGAGATAACTGCGCCAGCATCAAGGGCAATCACTCATAATCACACAAAGTCTATGTTTATCCATAAGAGAAGGTCAGCGTAAATCACCTTGAGTGCTTGGTAAAATCAAGGCGAGCGATGTTTTTTAGTTTAACCTGAAACTTCTACATCAAGATTAGTTGAGGCAAAGTGATCGCCGGATAAATAAGCATTGATGACTTTTTGAGTTTGAGCAATTAGAAAAGTCTTTTAAAACATCCTCGTCACAACAAGCTCTCGAACAGGAAAATACTCTTCCTGTGATTAAATGTCACAATGAATCATTGCTGCATTATTTATTGTTCCAAAAGCGAGCGCAATTTGTTCTTTGAGGTCATTTTTGATTTGTTCAATAGCTGAACTTGAAGGCGATCGGATTCATAGCCATGAATTGCTTACTTTTTTTGTTAAGGGTACAGATTTAGAGCAGATTCAGCAGCATCTGTTAAAAGAAATGATGAGTAATCCCAGTGGTAAAATCGGAACCGTTGAAGACGTAGCGCATCTGGTGACATTACTTTCTAGTCCTCTTGCTTCTCAAGGCTCATGGAATTTTAGGGACTGAGATTAACGAAGGAGATTTAGGAAGATTACTTTCGTGTCATCGAGATGCTTTTAAGGCTATATATAAGTGGATGGTTCACTTTGATAACACTATCAATAATAGCTTTCCATTTGAGTAAGTAGAGATATTTTTTAGTTGGGAGTTTGACTATAAACCCCATGCTCAACAGTCTTGGGCTTTGCTAAATCTCTGCAAAGAAATTCTAAAACGCGACCAATTTGGATGGAAAGAGTCAATTAAATCTCTTTCTGCTGCTGAACTTTGGTTTAGCTGCGAATTTGAGCGATTGGAGAATACTTTTAAAAGAATAGGAATTTTAGGAACAAGTTCTCCAATAAGAAAACAGGATTCCTGCGATGCAATGTCAAAACAAATACGAGAAAATTTCTCTTCTTTACTCTCAAGACGATTTGAAGGCATAGGTAAATTTCAACGAAATCAAATTCAACGTCGTGACTCTATAGAAGAAGCTATCAGAGTACACGCTGAAAAAATAGCACAACATGACATTGAGTTTAGTTGTATCTACTCCAAATACATCAAGATTCAGAAACAGACTCTCAGAAGCATTCGTAATAATCCTAATCTACAGAGTCCATTTCTTTGTCTAATATCCAATCAGGGAAAACGCACCTTATTTCCTAACAAAAACTAATAAGGATTTCAAAATCATTTTCATAAGTGCAAAACTTGACCAAAATATAAATAGAACAAATCGATTTTTTTGCTAACAAGTAAATTAGCTTATCGCTAATGAAATAACTCTTGTTTAAAGATAAATTAGCTAACTATTCAGCTATAAATAAGTAAGCTTACCCTTAAAAATAAGCAACAATCTTAACCAAATTATTGACAAGCTAGTTTACGCTAAAGCTAAAACTCTTTCTAAATAGTTATTATCCATTGCTGCCAAAAACTGTTTATTTTTGATTCCCCGCTTCACACGTTTCTCTTTACCTAAAAGATTTACTGCTATCTGCCGCATCACTGCAAAATTTTGTGGAGCATTATCTTTCCTAATCCGGCAGTCATCTTCTTTTAAAGCTACATCTAATACCCAATGTAACGAATTTTCTATGCCCCAATGACTGCGAACACAATTAGCAAATTTTTTCGCATCATTCTCAAGACTGCTAATATAATAACGAGTCTCCACTGTTGTTTTACCATCTATTTGTCGAACAGACTCTACCATCCCAACACTTTTTAAGTTTGACCAAACTGAATCTGGGTCAAGCTGAGATTCAATTCCAGATAACATCACATAATTGCGGATTTCATCACGACCATGCCCCGTTTCTTCTGTTTTATATGTGCTATGGTGAAGCCCTTCAAACCCTGTGCTTATTCCTGTTCTTAATAGTTCTTCTACTAACTCATATAGATTACCCTGATTCTTTTTTAAGGTGATTACATAATCTGCGTTTTGTTGCGTAATTAACTTCACAATTTCTTTTTGGCAACCGATTGCATCAATTGTCACGATACAACCATTCAACTCTAAAACATTCAGTAGTTCTGGGATAGCTGTAATTTCATTAGATGCTTCGTTTACTTTTACCTGTCCCAACACTAATTTATTCGTAGTTGCCCATGCACTTACCATTTGAATCGCACTCTGACCACTACTTTTATCATAAGAACCACATAAAGTTTTACCGTCAATTGCTACAACTTCACCATTTGTTATCTTCTGAGTTGATTTTATCCAGTTTAAGAAACATGACTGAAATTGCTGTGGATTCAATTGTGCAAACACTCTTGCAAATGTATCGTGTGATGGTATTCCGTTTGGTAACTCCAAAAATGTTTTTAACCACTCATACTTTGTGCAGCCATACAATTCTATTGCCACCCAACTATCTGCTCCACAGATTACTGCACAAATCGCAATTGTCAAAATATCAATTAGCTTATGTAATCTTGTGCGGTCTACTCTTGGATCTGACATCTGTGCAAAATGGTCAGCTATTGTGATTTTGGGCTTGAGCTTCATCCAAACGTCAGTGTAGCGTGCTTTTTTTCTTGAGGATACTTTTTGACAATACCATACCGAGTTTATGTTCTGTATCCCTACTCTCTTCTCAACCGGTCAGTTCTTATTGTTACTGATGGCTTACGGTTGTACTTCCAAGCCTCTTCTTTCGTTCTGTGCATCAATATTTAGATACGTTTGCCCTGCCTCAAGGATAAGATTCGTCAGCAGATAGCAGAGGAAATTAATCCTTTTATCTCTGATTCTATCGTGGATAAGAGTACGGAAGAAATTATTCGTGCTGGTAATAATTTAGCAATCTGGCATACACTTTCTCCTGATGATAAGGTAAAAATTTTTCAGCAGATTGTCTATAGAATTACTGTCCAGAACAGAGAAGTTAAAGAAGTTACTCTCAAAATTTAAAAGCTTATTCTAATTTGGACTTATGAATACTCAAAAGATTTTCGATTTAAATAAACTTAGATGTGAAGTTGCTATGCAACAAGCTCTACAGGAATGGCAACCACAGCCTCAAACTTATGGTCTTGATTGTCCTAAATGTAATTCCACTCGACTTGCAAAAATGGGTAGGTATAATGGCATACAAAAGTATTTATGTAATGATTGCGATCGCACTTTTCAAGAAAGACCAAGGCTTAAATGTGAATGTTTAATCCCAGGTCATCAGCCAAATTGTCAGTCTTGTCCTCAGTTCCAAGATTTTTTAGCCCTAGTCAAGCAAAAAATGGATGAATTGCGTATCTTAAGTTTTCAGTAGTTACAAAATCTCAAATCTTCTGTGGCTGAAACACTTGATTAACTATTTTTGCTATAGTATAATTTATTACTAAATAGTTGGAAGCCGCTGCATAACACTTAATCCTCCAACAGTTTTTCAAAGTCTCCGAAGATTGAAGATTATTGCAAAACAACTTCCTTTCTACACAGCAGTTGTCAAATTACTCTATTCCAACTAGTTCATTCTCTTTGCCAGTGCTTTAGTTTGGGTATCCAAACTACTTTTTAAAATTTTTTTGAGAAAAAAATTATTTTAAGCAACTGGCTTGTAATGAACAAAAAAATTTTGAACTTTCGCTATCCTCATATTAACTAACAATGGTGCTTATGGCTTACGAATCTTGGTCACAAGTTGTAATTCGTACAGTTTTGGAATGGGAAAAACGTAAAGCCGAGCTACAATCTACCTCGGCTATTCCAGAACAAAAAACAAAGTCCAAAAACAAAACTGCTTAGTAACGATACTCAATGGCTGTAACGAAGTGGCCATCTACAAATATTTTTTTTACGCAGCCATTGAGTATTAATCGTTTATCTTGACCTTTCAACCCTTGCCAGTAAGTTTTATTAGCAAAAGCCTGTATAATTCTTTCCTTCGCAATCAGGGATTCTTTGGCTGCATTATGTGTTGTTCCAAGTGCGATAGCAATTTGTTGTTTCAGGTCATTTTTGATTTGTTCTATCGCTAAACTTGGTGGTAAGGTTTCCAAAGTATTCAGCGATGCACGCAGGGTTTTAACTTCTGCGGGTTCCTCTATTGGTAATTGTTCATCTGTTTCCACTAAATTCGCTAACCGTTCAGCTTCTTGTGCTAATAAATCTACTACTTGCATATCTAATATTTTTGATGAAATCATATTTTTATTGCTACAGTTGCCAGCTTTATACAATCGGCACTGAAAATAATAGATAGCTTCCCCATCTTTATTTACTCGTTTTGCATGGCGCGTCATTGAACCTCCACAATGAGCGCATTTGATTAAATTAGAAAATGGGTTTACTTCGTTGTCTTCTCTAGAAGCCCATCGGTTATTGCGATTTTCTCTAATAATCTGTTTTACTCGTTCGTGTTCTTCGTAAGTAATTATGGCCTCATCGTCATGAGTTCCCCATTTGACCTTCCACTCATCAAAATTTTTTCGTTTTCCCTTTGACTTAACGTAAGTATCATAAGGCAAACCCCCAGCGTAAACAGGGTTGACTAATAATGCTTTTAAACCTGCGATTGACCATCTCAACCCAGACCAAGGATAACGCAAGGGATGGTTAGTTTTATGTGGTGTAAATACAATTTTATCTAAGTCATCATCACCAACAACCCGTGAAGATGTTTCTGGCTTGTGCAGATCAAAAGCTTTTGTTTCGATGCCGAAATCTGCGTGCAGTTGACGCACAGTCGCCGCAACGGAACCGCACTCAAAAAAAGTATTGAAAATATACCTCGCCACATCAGATACAGTTAATTCTCTGCGTCCTTCCAGCAAGCAAACACATGGTGAGCGATCGCAGATATATTTATCTTTGTCTATACGATATCCTAATGGCGCAACTCGGTGACTTTTGCCTTGGTTCACCCGATGACGACGTTCACTCTTTAACCTTTCTGTCACCATTCGCACCTCAAATTTGGCAGCCGCCAGCAACATATCTATTGTTAATTCTCCACCCAGGCTGTCAGGATCAACGCCTTGATCTAGGGCTATCAGTTTAATTCCCTTAGAGCGCAATACCTCCAATAATGAATAAAATAACCTCGATGATGAACCAATCCGGTCAATCCGGGTAAATTGCAGAGATTTAACTTTACCCTTTGGCGATGTCTTCAAATCATTAATTAATTGTTGTAGCCCTTCCCTAACTTCAGTTGTCCGCGATTGAATATCCCAGTACACTTTAGAACATCCTGCACCACGCAAGCGTTCTATTTGTTTACGCAACGCACCTTTATCTGTTTGCTGCTCTTCACCACTGACTCTGGCATAACCCCAACTTTCCATAACAACGCATAGATACGACTTTCAATTATATTTGATAGTTAATACTTCTATTCTCAGAAGTTCTCTGAACAAATTCAAAAGCATCAGGGTGAAATCCTAGGGGTATAAATAATGAGCGTCATTTATCTAGATAATAATGCGACTACTAAGGTAGACCCACAGGTTTTAGAGGCAATGATGCCCTATTTAACCGAATATTACGCCAACCCCTCAAGTATGCACACCTTTGGCGGGCAACTGGCTAAAGCAGTGAGAACAGCCAGAGAACAGGTAGCCACCCTCTTAGGTGCAGATGAATCAGAAATTGTTTTTACCAGTTGCGGAACCGAGGGAGATAACGCAGCCATTCGCGCCGCTTTGTTAGCCCAGCCAGAAAAACGCCACATCATCACCACCCAAGTAGAACATCCGGCGGTGCTGAATGTCTGCAAACAACTAGAAACCCAAGGTTATAGTGTTACTTATCTTTCGGTAAATAGTCAGGGACAGTTGGATCTAGATGAACTAGAAGCCTCGCTGACAGGGAACACCGCCTTGGTAAGCATTATGTATGCTAACAACGAAACAGGTACGGTTTTCCCGATTGAGCAGATTGGATTACGCGTTAAAGAACGCGGCGTACTGTTCCACGTCGATGCAGTGCAAGCAGTGGGTAAGATTCCCCTGAACATGAAGACCAGCACTATAGATATGTTAACTATGTCTGGTCATAAGATTCACGCACCTAAAGGTATTGGCGCATTGTATGTGCGTCGGGGCGTGAGATTCCGTCCCCTGTTGATAGGTGGACACCAAGAACGCGGTCGCCGCGCTGGTACAGAGAATGTTCCTGGTATCGTTGGTTTAGGTAAAGCAGCCGAGTTAGAATTGCTGCATTTAGAAGAAGCAACTGCGAGAGAAAGACGGTTGCGCGATCGCCTGGAACAAACTCTCCTCGCTAAAATCCCTGATTGTGAAGTTAACGGGGATATCAAAAATAGATTGCCCAACACCACCAACATCGGTTTTAAATATATCGAAGGTGAAGCAATCCTACTTTTGTTAAATAAACACGGTATCTGTGCCTCATCTGGTTCCGCTTGCACCTCCGGTTCACTCGAACCATCCCACGTTCTGCGGGCAATGGGTTTACCATACACCACCTTACATGGTTCCATTCGCTTCAGTCTTTGTCGCTACACCACCGACGCTGAAATCGATCGCGTCATTGAAGTAATGCCCGAAATTGTAGAACGTCTCCGCGCTCTGTCGCCATTCAAAAACGACGACGCGGGTTGGTTGCAATCGCAGTCATTAGTCAATAGTCATTAGTCAAGAGTCAAGGGTCAATAGTCAATGGTCAAAAGTTATTAGACACAAATGACTATTGACCAAGGACAAATGACCAATCACAGACTAATCCAAAATCCAAAATCCAAAATCTAAAATAGACCATGTGGGACTACACAGATAAAGTATTAGAACTGTTTTACGATCCCAAAAATCAGGGAGTCATCGAAGAAACGGGTGAATCTGGAGTTAAGGTTGCAACGGGAGAAGTAGGAAGTATTGCCTGCGGTGATGCGCTGAGACTCCACCTGAAAGTAGAAGTAGCAACTGATAAAATTCTCGATGCACGTTTTCAAACCTTTGGCTGTACCAGTGCGATCGCTTCTTCTAGTGCATTGACCGAAATGGTTAAGGGTTTGACTTTAGATGAAGCCCTGAAAGTATCTAATAAAGATATTGCAAATTACCTCGGCGGCTTACCCGAAGCCAAAATGCACTGCTCAGTTATGGGTCAAGAAGCCCTAGAAGCCGCAATCTATAACTATCGTGGCATTCCTCTAGCTGCCCATGACGACGATGACGAAGGCGTGTTAATTTGCTCCTGCTTTGGTATTACTGATACAAAAATTCGCCGCGTAGTGACAGAAAATAACCTTACTACTGCGGAGCAGGTAACAAATTATGTCAAAGCTGGTGGCGGATGCGGTTCCTGTTTAACAAAAATTGATGATATTATTAAAGAAGTAGAGCAGGAAGTCGCCGCAACGAGCAAAACAGCAGTTAACGGCATAAAATCAGCAGAAATTCTTAGCTCTGGTCAGATAGCTACAGCCACAAAACCACTGACCAACGTTCAAAAGATTGCCTTAATTCAAAAAGTCCTCGACGAAGAAGTCAGACCCGTCCTCATTGCAGACGGTGGAGATGTAGAACTTTACGACATAGAAGGAAACACCGTTAAAGTCATCCTCAAAGGTGCTTGTGATTCTTGTCCCAGCAGCACCGCCACCTTAAAGATAGCGATTGAATCGAGACTGCGCGATCGCATCAGCAAAGAAATCGTAGTTGAAGCAGTTTAACTAATAGTCAAGAGTCAATTGTCAAAATCAAATACTTTGGACTATTGACCATTGACTATTGACTAATACAAAGAACTTTCACAACTTCATAACCAACTAAATGTACATTATGCCAACACGAGTTTCCGTAGAGCGATCGCCTCCGGCGGCGTTCTACAACCCCTCACAGCCATAGCTCAACAGGCGTGAGATTCTCAAACAAACGCAAAGACCGACTAAACCAACCAATTGTAGGAAAAGAGAACCATGACTGACGAAAGAATTAGACAGATAGCTTTCTATGGTAAAGGCGGTATTGGTAAATCTACCACCTCCCAAAACACCCTGGCAGCTATGGCAGAAATGGGTCAACGCATCATGATCGTAGGATGCGACCCTAAAGCAGACTCCACCCGTTTGATGCTCCACGCCAAAGCACAAACCACCGTATTACACTTGGCTGCTGAACGCGGTGCAGTAGAAGACTTAGAACTCGAAGAAGTAATGCTCACCGGTTTCCGTGGCGTTAAGTGCGTAGAATCTGGTGGCCCAGAACCTGGTGTAGGTTGCGCTGGTCGTGGTATTATCACCGCTATTAACTTCTTGGAAGAAAACGGTGCTTACCAAGACCTAGACTTCGTATCCTACGACGTATTGGGTGACGTTGTGTGCGGTGGTTTTGCTATGCCTATCCGTGAAGGTAAAGCACAAGAAATCTACATCGTTACCTCCGGTGAAATGATGGCGATGTACGCTGCAAACAACATCGCTCGTGGTATTTTGAAATATGCTCACTCCGGTGGTGTACGCTTAGGTGGTTTGATTTGTAACAGCCGTAAAGTTGACCGTGAAGCTGAATTGATCGAAAACTTGGCTGAACGTTTGAACACACAAATGATTCACTTCGTACCTCGTGACAACATCGTTCAACACGCTGAGTTGCGTCGGATGACCGTTAACGAGTATGCACCTGACAGCATTCAAGGTAATGAATACCGTGCATTAGCTAAGAAGATCATCAACAACGACAAGCTCACCATTCCTACACCAATCGAGATGGATGAACTAGAAGCACTGTTGATCGAATACGGTATTCTTGATGATGATTCTAAGCACGCAGAAATCATCGGTAAGCCCGCAGAAGCTACAAAATAGGTAATCCTGTAACTTAGGAGACAAGGAAAGTATGAAGTATGAAGTGTGAAGTATGAAAATTCCCTTCATTCAGCTTTAGCCTTCAGCCTTCATTCTTCTCCTCTCCCTTTTTTCCCTCCATTTCCCCATCCGTAACAGTAACCGAGGCAGACTATGACACCTCCAGAAAACCAAAATCTTGTAGATGAAAATAAGGAACTTATTAAAGAAGTTCTGCAAGCTTATCCAGAAAAGTCTCGTAAGAAACGCGAAAAACACCTCAACGTTCACGAAGAAGGTAAGTCCGATTGCGGCGTTAAGTCTAACATCAAATCTATTCCTGGTGTAATGACCGCTCGTGGTTGTGCTTACGCAGGTTCTAAAGGTGTGGTTTGGGGCCCTATTAAGGACATGATCCACATCAGCCACGGCCCAGTAGGATGCGGTTACTGGTCTTGGTCTGGTCGTCGTAACTACTATGTAGGTATCACAGGTATCAACTCCTTTGGTACTATGCACTTCACCTCCGACTTCCAAGAACGCGACATCGTATTCGGTGGTGACAAAAAACTCACCAAAATCATCGAAGAACTTGAAGTTCTTTTCCCCTTGAACCGTGGTGTTTCCATTCAATCTGAATGTCCCATCGGTCTAATCGGGGATGACATCGAAGCTGTAGCTAAAAAAGCTTCTAAGCAAATTGGTAAGCCAGTTGTACCCCTACGTTGCGAAGGTTTCCGTGGTGTATCCCAGTCTTTAGGCCACCACATCGCTAACGACGCTATCCGTGACTGGATTTTCCCTGAATTTGACAAGGCTAAGAAAAACAATACACTCGACTTCGAGCCAAGCCAATATGATGTAGCTCTAATTGGTGACTACAACATCGGTGGTGATGCTTGGGCAAGCCGGATGTTATTAGAAGAAATGGGCTTGCGTGTTGTAGCTCAGTGGTCTGGTGACGGTACACTCAACGAGTTGATTCAAGGCCCTGCTGCTAAGTTAGTTCTCATCCACTGCTACCGTTCTATGAACTACATCTGCCGTAGTTTGGAAGAACAATACGGTATGCCTTGGATGGAATTCAACTTCTTCGGCCCCACCAAGATTGCTGAATCTCTACGTCAAATTGCTGCTAAATTTGACTCTAAGATTCAAGAAAACGCTGAGAAAGTCATCGCTAAGTACACACCAGTGATGAATGCGGTACTTGAAAAGTATCGTCCTCGCTTGGAAGGTAACACCGTAATGTTGTACGTAGGTGGTCTACGTCCTCGTCACGTTGTTCCCGCTTTTGAAGATTTGGGTATCAAAGTTGTCGGTACAGGCTACGAATTCGCTCACAACGACGACTACAAACGTACCACCCACTATATCGATAACGCCACCATCATTTACGATGACGTTACCGCTTACGAATTCGAGGAATTCGTTAAAGCTAAGAAGCCTGACCTAATCGCTTCTGGTATTAAAGAGAAGTACGCCTTCCAAAAAATGGGTCTTCCCTTCCGTCAAATGCACTCTTGGGATTACTCCGGCCCTTATCACGGTTATGACGGATTCGCTATCTTCGCTCGTGATATGGATTTAGCACTCAACAGCCCAACTTGGGGCTTGATTGGCGCTCCTTGGAAGAAAGCTGCTACCAAAGCTAAGGCTGCTGCTTAATTCCCAAGAATAAAACGGATAGCCTGGGGTTTTTAGCCCCAGGAACCGAGGGAAGAATGGTGAATGCTGAATGCTGGATGAAGATTTTTATTCATTATTCATGATTCATCACTCGTGACTCCCAAAGGGGAGGAGCGAAGTCCCCAGGCTCTCCCAACACTTCAATTACTACACCAACCAGCAAGCGTAGAGAGACAGACAAATGCCACAGAATCCTGACAGAATTGTAGACCACGTTGATCTATTCAAACAGCCAGAATACACCGAGCTATTTGAAAACAAGAGAAAGAACTTTGAAGGCGCACACTCTCCTGAAGAAGTAGAAAGAGTGTCTGAATGGACAAAATCTTGGGACTACCGGGAAAAGAACTTCGCTCGTGAAGCTTTAACCATTAACCCCGCTAAAGGTTGCCAACCCGTAGGCGCAATGTTCGCTGCTTTGGGTTTTGAAGGTACTCTACCTTTCGTTCAAGGTTCTCAAGGTTGTGTGGCTTACTTCCGTACACACCTCAGCCGTCACTATAAAGAGCCTTGCTCCGCAGTGTCTTCTTCTATGACAGAAGACGCAGCAGTATTCGGTGGCTTGAACAACATGATTGAAGGTATGCAAGTTTCATACCAACTGTACAAGCCTAAGATGATTGCTGTTTGCACCACCTGTATGGCTGAGGTAATCGGTGACGACTTGGGCGCGTTCATCACCAACTCTAAGCAAGCTGGTTCTATTCCTCAAGATTTCCCAGTACCTTTTGCTCACACCCCAAGTTTCGTAGGTTCCCACATCACTGGCTACGACAACATGATGAAGGGAATTCTGTTGAACCTGACAGAAGGTAAGAAAAAAGCTACCAGCAATGGCAAAATAAACATCATCCCCGGTTTTGATACCTATGTAGGTAACAACCGTGAAGTTAAGCGGATGTTGAATGCAATGGGTGTTGATTACACCATTCTGTCTGACAGCAGCGATTACTTCGATTCACCCAACACTGGTGAATTTGATATGTACCCAGGTGGTACAAAGCTGGAAGATGCGGCTGATTCTATCAACGCTAAAGCAACAGTAGCTCTCCAAGCTTACACCACACCTAAGACCCGTGAGTATATCTCTACTCAATGGAAGCAAGAAACAAAAGTTCTGCGCCCCTTCGGTGTTAAAGGTACTGACGAGTTCTTGACTGCGATCGCTGAATTGACTGGTAAAGCGATTCCTGAAGAGTTGGAAATCGAACGCGGTCGTTTAGTTGATGCTATCACTGACTCCTACGCTTGGATTCATGGTAAGAAGTTCGCTATCTACGGCGATCCTGATTTGATCATCTCCATTACCAGCTTCTTGTTAGAAATGGGTGCAGAACCTGTACACATCCTCTGCAACAATGGTGACGAAGCTTTCAAGAAAGAAATGGAAGCTATCCTCGCTGCCAGCCCCTTCGGTAAAGAAGCTACTGTTTGGATTCAAAAAGACTTGTGGCACTTACGCTCCTTGTTGTTCACCGAGCCTGTAGACTTCTTCATCGGTAACTCCTACGGTAAGTACCTGTGGCGCGATACCAAGATCCCAATGGTACGGATTGGTTATCCTCTGTTTGATCGCCACCACTTACACCGCTATGCTACCCTCGGCTACCAAGGTGGTCTAAACATCCTCAACTGGGTTGTAAACACTCTGTTGGATGAAATGGATCGCAACACCAACATCACTGGTAAGACCGATATCTCCTTCGACTTGATTCGCTAGAAATTGCTACAAGCTTGTTTGTTAAAAACAGCTAAAGATTAGGAACTGGGGACTAGGGAATATTTAATTCCCCATCCCCAATTCCTATAAAAGATACTCAACTTTTAACCTACCTATCCCTTGATTCGTTTTCTCTATCATGGACAGCATCAATCACACTCACTCTCACGTTCATTTCCATCCACCTAACTATAAAAAGTCTCCTCTACTTAACCCTTTGCGTCGTCTGGTGGACGGAATTCAAGTTAAAAATAATCGCTTCGCTCATCTAATCTGCCAGGTTATTCCTTGCTGTTGCCCTTTTGAGCGAAATATTAGTTTATTTGGTCGGAGTTTCCATATTCCACCTTTGTGTAAGCTTAATCCTCTCTATGATGAGTTTGTTGGCTTACGTTTTCGGGCTTTGTCTTACCTCGCTGATGAATGTGGTGAGGATGTGACAAGGTATATTTGCTAATTATTTTCAATCTCGCCTGAAGATAGGGGTTTGGGGCTATTTCTAAAAATATATTTGTGTAGTTATATAAATGTCTCACCCCAAAATCAGGTAAAAGTTTTTTATCCTTTGTAGTGAACGATACTTTTAAGTTTCTTGTAAAAGTCGATGTTATAGAAATGAATTACTGATGCACATGGGGAATTGTGTGTCGGGTATAGTGAAGATTTTTGCAGGAAGTTTTTGTAACAGTTAACAGTAATCAGTAGGCATTTTGCATAAGTATTTTTTTGTTTCGCGCAAAGGCGCAAAGGCGCAAAGAAAAGTTTGCAAAGATGTCTAGTGAATTTATAGGTGATTATTGTTAACTGTTTTTTTCAAGACTAAGAACGAACCGCAAAGGACGCTAAGGACACGAAGGAATAAGAAAGAGCTTCAGAGAGTTCTTAGTTCAGTCCTAATCAAAGAATACTAGATTTTTATCGAACCACAGAGGCGCGGAGAACACAGAGGAAGAGAGATGAATACCCAAAAGAAGGTTAATGAATTGCTGAATGAATCGGGTTGCGAACATAATCAGCAGAAGAAGGGCGAGAAGAAGAATAAGTCTTGTACGCAACAAGCACAACCTGGGGCGGCTCAAGGTGGGTGTGCTTTTGATGGGGCGATGATTGCTCTGGTTCCAATTACTGATGCGGCGCATTTGGTTCACGGCCCGATCGCCTGTGCTGGTAATTCTTGGGGTAGTCGTGGTAGTCTCTCTTCTGGGCCTGTGCTTTATAAGACGGGTTTCACTACCGATATGACTGAAAATGATGTGATTTTCGGTGGTGAGAAGAAGTTATACAAGGCAATTCTGGAGATTCATCAGCGTTATAATCCCACGGCTGTATTTGTTTATGCTACTTGTGTGACGGCGTTGATTGGTGATGATATCAATGCTGTTTGCAAGGCGGCGGCGGAAAAAATTGGTACTCCTGTTGTCCCGGTGATTGCGCCGGGATTTATTGGGAGTAAGAATTTGGGGAACCGTTTTGGCGGTGAAGCTTTATTAGATTATGTTGTCGGGACAGCAGAACCGGAGTTCACAACGCCCTATGATATAAACTTGATTGGCGAATATAATATCGCCGGGGAAATGTGGGGAGTCCTGCCTTTATTTGAAAAATTAGGCATCCGCGTACTATCCAAAATCACGGGTGATGCTCGTTATCAAGAAATTTGTTACGCTCACCGTGCGAAGTTGAACGTGATGATTTGTTCGCGGGCTTTGCTCAATATGGCGAGAAAGATGGAGGAGCAATATGGGATTCCCTACATTGAAGAGTCTTTTTATGGCATTGATGACATAAATCGTTGCTTGCGGAATGTGGCGGCGAAGTTGGGCGATCCTGGTTTGCAAGAGCGCACGGAAAAGCTAATTGCGGAAGAAACGGCAGCTTTAGATATCGCCTTAGCTCCCTATCGCGCCCGACTCAAGGGTAAGCGTGTAGTTCTGTATACTGGCGGTGTGAAGAGTTGGTCTATTATTTCTGCCGCTAAGGATTTGGGGATAGAAGTTGTGGCTACTAGCACCCGTAAGAGTACGGAGGAAGATAAGGCAAAAATCAAACGCTTGCTCGGTACAGATGGCATCATGCTAGAAAAAGGCAATGCTCAGGAGTTGTTGCGATTGGTACGTGATACAAACGCTGATATGTTGATTGCGGGTGGTCGTAACCAATACACAGCCCTGAAAGCGCGGATTCCTTTCCTCGACATCAACCAAGAACGCCATCATCCGTATGCTGGGTACGTGGGAATGTTAGAGATGGCACGAGAGTTATACGAAGCCCTCTACAGCCCCATCTGGGATCAAATTCGTAAGCCTGCGCCTTGGGATGAAGAAGCCGGGACTTTAAATAATTTTATGTCAGCAGATGAGATGTTCTCTGCGTCAATAGAAGAGGTATTTTAGATGGCGATCGTTACTGTTCCCGAAAAATCAGTTGCAGTTAATCCTCTCAAACAAAGCCAAGCTTTAGGTGCATCCCTCGCCTTTTTGGGATTAAAGGGAATGATACCTCTGTTTCACGGTTCTCAAGGGTGTACCGCCTTTGCCAAGGTTGTGCTTGTACGGCATTTTCGGGAAGCTATTCCCCTAGCCACTACAGCCATGACGGAAGTTACTACGATTTTGGGTGGCGAAGAGAATGTGGAACAGGCACTTCTGACGTTGGTTGAGAAGGCCAAGCCAGAAATTATCGGTTTGTGTACCACTGGATTAACCGAAACCAGAGGCGATGATATTGAACGCTTCTTGAAGGATATCCGCGATCGCCATCGTGAATTAGACCACATCCCCGTTATCTTTGCACCGACACCAGATTTTAAAGGTGCATTGCAAGATGGTTTTGCAACAGCAGTTGAAAGTATCGTTAAAGAAATTCCCCAAGCAGGTGGAATTAGAAGCGAACAAGTCACGATTTTGGCTGGTTCTGCCTTTACTCCCGGCGACTTGCAAGAAATCAAAGAGATTGTCACCGCCTTTGGATTAGAACCTATCTTCGTACCTGACCTTGGCGCATCGTTGGATGGTCATTTGGAAGATAACTATAGTCCGGTGACAGGTAGCGGTACAAGTGTGAAACAACTACGACAAGTAGGTTGTTCTGCCTTCACCATCGCTTTGGGTGAAAGTATGCGGGGTGCTGCCAAAATTCTAGATGAACGGTTCAACATTCCCTATGAAGTTTTTGGGGAACTGACTGGACTAGAAGCCGTGGATGAATTTTTGCAAGCCTTATCGATTTTAAGCAGTAACCCAGTACCCGAAAAGTACCGTCGCCAACGTCGCCAATTGCAAGATGCGATGCTCGATACGCACTTTTATTTTGGTGCAAAACGAGTATCTTTAGCATTAGAGCCTGATTTGTTGTGGGGAACAGTGCGCTTCTTACAATCGATGGGAAGCCAAATACACGCCGCAGTTACCACAACGCGATCGCCTCTACTCGAAAAACTCCCAATCAAGAGCGTCACCATCGGTGATTTAGAAGACTTTGAAGAACTAGCAGTAGGTTCTGACTTACTGATTGGTAATTCTAACGTGGCGGCGATCGCAAAACGTCTGTCGATACCTCTTTATCGTTTAGGCTTGCCCATTTACGACCGTTTAGGTAATGGTCTGTTTACAAAAGTTGGCTATCGCGGCACGATGGAGCTTTTGTTTGGCATCGGCAACCTCTTTTTAGAACAGGAAGAGTCAAGAGTCCATAGTCAACAGTCAATAGTCCAAAATCCATAGTCAATAGTTATCACTTATTGGTAATTCATATTGACCAAGGATAAATGACAAAAGACGAATGACAAATGACCATTGACCATTGACCATTGACAAAGGACAAAACACAATGAAAATTGCCTTTACAACCAGTGACCACACTCATATCAATGCTCACTTTGGCTGGGCGAGAGAAATTGATGTCTATGAAATTAATGCAGAAGGATATCAATTTTTAGAAACTCTCAACTTTGAGGGTGAGCTAAAAGAAGATGGTAACGAAGATAAAATCACACCCAAACTTGACGCACTGGTTGACTGTGCAATTGTTTATGTAACAGCAATTGGTGGAACTGCTGCTGCTAAGTTAATCAAAAAAGGTGTTACCCCAGTCAAAGCACGTACCGAAGAAGAAAAAATCGAAGAAGTGCTAAATAAACTAGTCCAAACTCTTAAAGGTAATCCTCCACCTTGGTTGCGGAAAGCTCTTCAACCCAAAACCAAAAACTTTACAGATGACATTGAGAACGAAGCAACTGTATGACCGCAGATAATACTGTTAACGGAACCACCAGTATTGCAGCCTTAAATTCTCCCTTCATTAAGGCTTTAATCCTACAAATTCGCGGACAAGATAGTTATGGATTTTACCGTAATTGGTCAGATGAATTAATCCTCAAAGCATTCGTTGTCCCCAAAAAAAAGAAACGCGAAATTCCCATCGAAGGTGAAGTTGATGCTGCAACGCAAGCCCGGATTTTAGTATTTTTCCGCGCTATTGCTGCCAGAATTGAACAAGAAACAAATCTAATTTCTCAGGTTGTAGTTAACATCAACCATGAGGGCTTCGGCTGGGCGTTAGTCTTTTCTGGACGGCTTTTGCTAACAGTCAAAACCTTAAGAGATGCTCATCGCTTTGGCTTTGAATCTCTAGAAAAGTTAGCAGAAGAAGGCGAAGCTTTTGTCCAAAAAGGATTGGATTTAGTTAATCGCTTTCCGGAAGTAGGTAAACTCTAACTTTTCGTCAATAGTCATTAGTTATTCGTTATTTAAACCCCTCTCAAAACCTCTCCGTCAAAGGGAGAGAGGCTTTGAAAATGCAGAATATTTCTGCCCCTCTCCGCGTCGGAGAGGGGTTGGGGAGAGGTTTATGAAACTCATGTTTATTTACAAATGACCAATGACAAAGGACAAATGACAAATGACCATCGAGGAATTGAAAACCCAAATTAAACGCCTCAACAGCAAAGCAGGTCAAATGAAAATGGATCTGCACGATTTAGCAGAAGGTCTACCAACCGATTACAAACAACTTATGGAAGTTGCAGCCGCAACTTATGAAATATATCGCCAACTAGATGAGTTAAAGCAGCAGCTAACAGAATTGGAGGGTAAATGAGTAAAACTATTGAAGAATTCAAAAAGTTAAATGATGCCGAAGAATATTTTCAATTTTTTGAATTAGATTATGATCAAAAAATTGTCAATATAAATCGTCTCCATATATTGAAAAAGTTCTCGCAATATATCCAAGAAATTGATGAACAATCTGCTGATTTAAGTGCAGAAGAAAAGCTAAATCAATATTGCTTGGCTTTGCAAAAAGCATATCAGGTATTTCTCGAATCAACACCCCAAGAACAAAAGGTGTTCAAAGTCTTTAAAGACAAGCCCAAAAATGTAATTACGCTGACAGAACTCTCTTCTGATTAGGAGGTAAATAGTGATCAACCTAACTCCTACCGAGTTAGAACGTTATAGTCGCCAAATGATGCTCCCTAATTTTGGCGAAGCGGCTCAGAAGCGCCTGAAGTCAGCGACAGTATTGGTAACAGGTGTGGGGGGATTAGGTGGTACAGCCGCGCTTTACTTAGCAGTAGCAGGCGTTGGTAAGCTAATTCTAGTCCGGGGTGGCGATTTACGCCTTGATGATATGAATCGTCAGATTCTCATGACGGATGATTGGGTAGGTAAGCCAAGGGTATTTAAAGCTAAAGAAACCTTGCAAGCTATCAATCCTGATATCGAAATTGAAGCGGTTCATGATTATATTACTCCAGAGAATGTAGATTCTTTGGTACAATCCGCAGATATGGCGTTAGACTGCGCTCATAATTTTACAGAACGCGATTTATTGAATGCAGCTTGTGTGCGCTGGCGGAAACCAATGGTAGAAGCTGCAATGGATGGGATGGAGGCTTACCTAACAACGATTATTCCGGGTGTCACGCCTTGTTTATCTTGTCTGTTTCCCGAAAAGCCTGATTGGGATCGGCGTGGTTTCTCGGTGTTAGGTGCGGTTTCTGGGACTTTGGCTTGTTTGACAGCACTAGAAGCAGTCAAGCTGATTACTGGGTTTAGTCAGCCTTTATTGTCACAATTACTGACAATCGACTTCAACCGGATGGAATTTGCCAAGCGTCGTTCATACCGCGATCGCTCTTGTCAAGTATGTGGTAATAATGCACCTTGGAGATACTCGCAATCTCCATCAATGGAAACCACCAGTAATTTCACAACTTAATAATAAAGGTCAATAGTCATTGGTCAATGGTCAATAGTGATCTTTAAACTCTGGACTTTTGACTATTGACTCTGGACTTTTGACTTTTGACTAAATTATCAAATTCTAGATTAGAACAATCAATCGCTACAGATTAGGAGATTGAATGACTGTTACTTTAACAGAAAAAGCAGAATTTCGTTTGCGGGCTTTCCTGCGAGGTTCCGGTTCCGATGAGAATAGTGCAACTAAAGGTATCCGCATCTCTGTCAAAGGTGGTGGTTGCAATGGCTATGAATATGGCATGGATGTCACTAACCAACCCCAACCAGATGATTTAGTAATCCAGCAAGGTAGTGTGCTGGTTTACGTTGATGCCAAAAGTGCGCCCTTATTAGAAGGAATCGTGATTGATTTTGTCGAAGGGGTGGTAGAAAGCGGTTTCAAATTTACCAACCCTAATGCAACTAGTACCTGCGGTTGCGGCAAATCTTTCAAAACAGGAGATTGTACGCCAGATGGTGTTCCTTGTAGCTAAAAGAGTCTTCTTTTAGCGTCAAGTCAAACCATAGAGGCTTTTCGTAAACGTACTCCGCACCAAATGTCAGAGACACTCGCAATCACTCATCAAATGCTGTGTCTTCCTATTCATATTTTCTCGAAGAGGAGACTGACACACTTCGAGAACCAACCGAACCGTAATGAGGAGAATCGGAAAATGGCTACCTATCAAGTAAGATTAATCAACAAAAAAGAAGACATCGATACCGTAATTGAGGTAGATGAAGACACTACAATTTTAGACGCAGCTGAAGAAGCTGGTATTGAGTTACCTTTCTCTTGCCATGCAGGTTCTTGCTCTAGTTGTGTAGGTAAAGTTACAGAAGGTGAAATTGATCAATCCGATCAAAACTTCTTAGATGACGAGCAAGTATCTAAAGGATTTGCTCTATTGTGCGTTACCTATCCTCGTTCTAACTGCACAATCAAGACCCACCAAGAACCTTACCTCGTATAATTGATGCCTTAGACTATGCACAGAAGTTGCAGCTATACAGTCAAAATCTCTCTGCACAGATTCAGATTGTATAGCTGCAATTTTTCATTGCCACAGCTATTTTTAGCAATCCAAAAAGTATGAAAGGTAAAGAAAATGTGCTTTACGTTTCATACTTCATACTTCACACTTCATACGTTTAATGTTTAAGCCTTTTAGTGTAAGTGGCTGTTCTCTATCACTACTCCAACCAGCAGAGCAAGGTATTATAGCTTTTTATCAAACTCAAGATAAGAAAATCCTACACCAAATTCATTTAGCAGGCATAAAAATTGGAACTTGTATTACTCTAGAACAGCAACTTCCTGTATTACAAATTAAAGTTGCTGGAGAATCTATCAGTTTAAGCCAAGAAGTTTCTCAGACTATTTACGTGCGGATAGTTGATAACTAAATTCAAGCTAAAATCTATTACCAATTATATGAAAATTGTAATATACAAATCCTGTAGAGACGTTGTATACAACGTCTCTACAAAAACCAATAAATTCCAGTTAATGAATTAGTTATTTATCAATCAATAGCAACAATAACATCTGAAGCTTTAATAACAGCATAAGCTTGCTTACCTTCTACCAACCCCAGGTTATCGGCTGAGGTTTTAGTAATAATAGACACCAACTCAACTCCAGGTGCTAATTCTAAAGTTACTTCAGTATTAACTGAACCAGTTACAACCTTCTTAACAGTAGTTTTTAACGCATTACGCGCACTAATTTCCATGTTTTTATTTCCTTTTCAATCATGATTGTTTGAAACAATACCAACTTTTTGGAATCCCAAGGTTATTTTTTAGATTTTCTTTATAAAATTACTAGATATAGTTTATACGAAATCTATATCTATGTAACTAACAGTCCGCTACTAAAAATACTCCGCTAGAGTGAGAATTTGAGTTGAAATAAGTAGCACAATATATCACTAATTAAGAATATTTTTAGTTAAAATATTGATACATGAACTCCGTCTATAAAACTTAATTAAAAAAATAATTGTTACCTAGTAAACAAATTAATATCTATAAATTTTGATTTTCAAGAAGCATCTGAATAAACATAGTATTAAAAAAATAAATGTAGTTTGTGCTGCATTTTGATATTTTTTTGTGATATTTAACCAATATCTTTAAGAGAATACACACTTGTTTATAGAACAAACTTATCAGAGTGATAATATATAAGTAAGCTAAATTGTTGCTAGTGAACCAAACTTCAGCAGCAAGAGATTACAGGGTTATCAAAGACGTTTCTACCTAAATCCTGGTACATCTGAAAGTTAGACAGACGATGCGATCGCTTCAGCAATAGAGTAGGGAAAATGTGTAAATCTTATACTGATAATTGATGATTCTACTTAGTAGAATTTAGGGCTAATACTGCGTAAAACCTGTGTCTAATTTTCATTATACTTAGACGAAGCAAACACAGTTTGGGAATAAGTGCAGCAGTTTAGAAACAATTCCCTTACTTGCAATAATAAGGAGCAGGAATTATGCGAGCCAAACATATTATGACTCAAGATGTAGCTACCATTCGCGGCTCCGCTACAGTAGCAGAAGCAGTGAAATTATTAAGGCTCAAACAACTGCAAGAATTGATTGTAGAACCTCGTCATAGTGGTGATGCTTACGGCATTGTGACTGAGAGTGATATTGCAGGCAAAGTGGTTGCTTATGGAAAAGATCCTCAAAGAACTTATGTTTACGAAATAATGAGCAAACCCTGCGTCACTGTAGATCCTGACCTTGATTTAGAATATGCGGCAAGGTTATTGATTAATACAGGTATGCGGAGTGCGCCTGTAATCCGAGGTGAATTACTTGGGATGATTACTATCAGCGATATTATCCACAAAGGCGACTTTGTAGATAAACCAAAACTCCTATTCTTGCAAAAAGAGATATATAAAGCTGTCTCCAATGCGCGGACAATTTCTGCAAACTACGGCCCAGATTCTAAACGCACAATTGAAGCTTGGGATTTCGTAGATGAACTCGAAGCTGAAGCTGGTTTTTATGGCGCACCCAAGCAAGAAAAATCTTCTAGAGAACTATTCTCTGAAGAACCCAAACCAATGGTAACAGGTGAACAGCCTAACCAAACAATGAATGCTGTCTAAGTATAAATTTATAGTAGTTTGTACAACTCCCTAGACAGGATTTTCAAAGAGTTTTTGGTGAATGGTGGGCATTGTCCACCATTCCCTTTTGTTAGTAAATTGAGGCCATTTATGAAACAACATAGCCAGCAAAGTTTGAGTAAAACAACTTGTGAATGGTTAATAGCAAACAATTACAATCCTGAAGATTTAAATCAGCCTGGAGAAAATGGTGATACAGCTTTGATGAAAGCGACCAGAGAAGGTAATTACTCAGTCGTTCAAGAATTGATTAGTGCAGGCGCAGATATTAATACCACAAATAATGATAAGAACAATGCTTTATGGTTTGCTTGCTTTGGAAATCATTATGAATTAATTAATTTGCTGCTAGAAATGAAAATAAATATCGATAACCAAAACGATAATGGTGCAACAGTTTTAATGTATGCAGCTTCAGCAGGCAAGGCAAAAGTTGTCAAGTTACTTTTACAACACCATCCCAATTTGAATTTAAAAAACTTAGATGATTACAAAGCTATAGATTTTGCTAGTACTATCGAAGTTTTAAGGATGCTGAAAGATGCTGAAAAATGATTTATTTAGCAAAAACTTTCATCAAGCAACTAAACATTCTTACCTATCCGTGCAGCTTGATCCTAATTATGTAGACCCGACAACTCAACCATCCGCTTTTAAGCAATATCCAAAATTTTATCGCAGGTTGCAACTAAATCTCAATGATTCAATCCATTCATTTATTTACTTAACAAGTGCAATTACACTAGAAAAAACATATAAGGATGTAGCCTATAAACTACGTGTTAATCCTTCTGCTGGTGGGTTATATCCTACAGAGATTTATGTACAAATTCGTGGAATGCCTGAAATAGTCGATGGCATATACCATCTAGAAGTTGAGAATAATTGTCTAACACTCATCTATGAGTTAATAGATGATGGCTTAGAAAGTTATATTATACCGGGTAAATGTATCAAGGGAATCATTTTTTTAATTAGTTGCGTTTATTATAGGTCTAGTTGGAAATATAAAAACAGAAGTCTGAGATATTGCTTTTTAGATAGCGGACACCATTTGGGTACAATTGCCGCATCAGCTTATCTCCATGACAAAAATATCCAGCTAATTTTCGATTTTGATAAGTTAGCTCTTAATTCAGACTTAGGTTTTGAGAATAAAGAGTTTGTGACTGCTTGTGTTTTATGTGGGGAAGTAGAAGAAAAGAATGTGAGATGCTTAAGGCTAAAAGTACCTTTTGTTTGTGGCACAGATTATTTTGAAGCTAATCAATTTATTGAAGATAGCTATCAAGTAACTGCTTTACAAAAGAGTTCAAAACAACAGCTAGAGCATCCAAAATTTGAGTTTGACAAGGACAAATTTTATCAAACTGTTTGGCATAGACGTTCAAATAGACGTTTCCGGAAACAGTTGATTTCTCAAGAAGATTATTTCAGAATATTGCAACAACTAAACCAACCAAGTCCTACAGAAAGTTGTGAAGCAATAAAAGTTTATTCAGTCGTGCATCGAGTTGAGGGGATATCCCCTGGGTTATATCAAGACAACCATCTAATAAAAAGTGGCGATTTTAGTGAAAATACTGGTTATTTATGCATTAATCAAGCTATAGCTCGTGATTGTGCAGTAACTTTATTTTTTGTGTCCGACCATACAAATTATCAAACCGTTATGCAGTTAGCAGGTTTTTTAGGACACAGAGTTTACCTGAGTAGCAATTACTTAGGGATACAATGTAGCGGAATTGGTGCTTTTTATGACGATGAAACCCAGAGTTTCTTAGAAACAACAATGGATATCCTCTACGCAATAGCTATTGGCATTTAAGTAGTTTTGTAAGTAGAGATGGCTAGGTATATGTATTGTTTCAATGATGATTACCGTCCAATGCAACTGACATCGGCAGATATTATTTTGCGCCAACAACTAGAGCATTCTATTAGTAAATACTTTTACGAAGCATGCGATCGCACTATTCAAAATCTTATATCTAGTTGCCGATGGTATGTCACAACCGATGCCAGCGCAATGACATTAGTCATCGAATGTCCCGACCAAGTTACCAACTGGCGAGTTCTACAACAAATTGTACCAATGGGGACATTACTCCAAACAATTGTGAGCAGTGCAAAAATCCGTGTTTGTCCTCCCGAAAGCCAAGGTATACCTTTTGAAATGAGGGTAGATGAACTTGCTGTTTACCGTGACATGGCTGGCTAAAAAAATGCGTGAATGAGGAGAGTAGGAAACGACAATTGACTATTGACCCTTCGGGTTCGTCAGTTGCTCATGGGGGAAACCCCCAAGCCAAGACCGCACTGACTCACCATTGACCATTGACCAATTACCAATAATTGCAACTACCTCTTCAAAAACCAGGTCAGCAGAATGTTTAACCACAGGACTTAACTCCAGTCCAAAACCAAGATTTGCCGCCTCTATTAAATAAACAGTCACATCTTTAGGAAATTCATCCTGAAATATTTTCCTTCCGGCGGCTAATGCATTATCCCAACGAAAATCATGCAAGTTATAACTAGGTTCCGGTAAAGCTTCCAATTCTTTGCCTGGAACCTTAAATATTGCACCCGCTTCAGAATTAGTTGAACTAGCATCAATAACTACTAATTGTTTGCTACCTCTAGCTTGAAACATAACCTCCATCCCTGCGGTTCCACAGTCATACACGCGCACATTGGGGTGAGGATTTTTGGCTAGGTATTGTTGTAAGCGTTGGGCAATAATTACACCTACAGCATCGTCGCAGCGATTGAGATTTCCGCATCCAATAATAGTTAGCATAAAATGGAGCAATTATAAGTAAAAAAAGACACCGAATATTGATGGCAAAGGTTAAAGGCCCTCTCTGTTTTGAAAACTGGAAGGCAAAAGGACAAGTAAAAAGCTGGAGCAGTATTTGTGAGTATCCTCTATTTTCTGATGCACACATTGCTCGTGAAGAGCCTAAACAGATAGGCCCATACAAACTAATTGACGCCATTAGAATTACAGAAGATACGAAAACCCCCTTAATGATTTTAAGAATAGAAGATTACTATGATCCATTTTATGATTCAGATATTCAATCTGATACAAAAAATACTTCTAGCCGCTATCATGGAGGCTCAATAGCAGAAGAGATTGCATCTTTAATTTCTTTATGTTTAGGTATTCGTTTAAAAGCAGGTTTAATTAGTAGACAATTTACAAGAAATGGCGACCCATTAGGGTTTATTGCTTCATGGGATTCTAATATAAATCCTACTTTGTTAGTATCTGACATAAGATACCCTATCTTACCAAACTTTAAACGAACTATAGACCTAGCAGGTGTTATGAGAATAGCAAAACTTCCTCAAATGTCTGAAGAAGATGCTAATGCACTAGTTCGTTCTGCCAGAATGTATCAGGATGGTGTTTGGATAGCGGAATCAGAACCAGAACTTGCATGGCTAATGCTAGTTTCGGCAGTAGAGACTGCTGCCGGATATTGGCGTAAACAATCTGAATCGCCTATTGAACGATTTAAATCATACCAACCTGCTCAAGATTTGATTCCAATTTTAGAATGTGCTGGTGGCCACGAGTTGGTTGAGACTGTCGCAAATGCTTTAGTAGACTATATGGGCGCTACAAAAAAGTTTGTTGACTTTATGATTGAGTTTAAGCCAGAGCCTCCCGATGAAAGGCCAAGTGGAAATTATCAAATTTCTTGGAGAGATAATGAATTGAGCAAGATTTTTAAAACAATTTATAGATTAAGGTCACAAGCGCTACATAGTGGCGTACCTTTTCCAAAACCAATCTGTATGCCTCCAGATCGTTTAGAAAATAATAGATTTGCAGAGAAACCAGTAGCATCAGGAGCAATTATTAGTACTATTAATGCGTCTTGGAAGGCTAAAGATTTTCCAATATTTTTTCATACTTTTGAATATTTAGCAAGAAATACATTATTGAATTGGTGGGATTCGATTTTAAAAGGTAGCATTACCTCTAGCTAGTGACAGCACAAAGGCTCTGTCTCATGGCACAGACAAAGCCTCTGAATAGTTAACAAATAACCGCAACTTAGAACGTTACATTATATTTATCAGCAAGTTCAGATAGCTTTTCATACTGCTGAATGGCTGCTTCTGTGATTAACTTTTGTGCTTCCTCTGGAGTTGTGCCATTTTCCGGGATTAAATACTTGACATACAGGGCAATAAAATCAGCCATAATTGCCGAACCTATCAAATCATGACTATCAGCTTCTTGACCAGCCATTGTAGCTACTAGACCCGCTTTAATTGGATCTGGCTTGACTTTCATAAACTGATCAATCAGTTGCCAAATATACTCATTTGGTATTAAGTTTTCTAACTTGGTTGTGTCTGGCATGAATTCTATACCTGCGGCTTTTGACTGCTCTAAAACACACCATTCTGTAAATTCTTGTAGCGCTGGTTCAGGAAGTTTGGGAAGATATTTGTGTAGTTCTAAATCAGACACAGGCTTACCTTATAAATTTCAGGTTTGTTGAACTGTATTAAGGCAAGCCTAACGCACTGTTTATAAAGGTTTTGGTGTGATACGCTACGGCTATTGAATAATATAGTTAGACGACTAAATCTAGATAGAGTGTCTACAGTCTATTTGTCATATAAATTTTTGATCAAAAAAGTAACCATTAATTTTTAATGTGAGTTCTGTCAGTAGCAGAACAATAAACTTGGGCGTTTATAGAAAGTTGGAAATGTTCTATCAGCGTTTTGTGAAGTTAGACTGGTTAAGCAATAGGCAAAACTGCATAAAGAAGCCATGAGTTTTGGTAGACACTTGCTAAATATGTGAATTATAATGAAGTTACTACACAACATACATAAGTAACAAACAATTTATGCGCTTAAAAAGATGGGAATCTCCCCGTAGAGAAGGTAGAAATGATAAAGGCAAAGGCGGTTCCGCAAGAAAGCGGCAGCTAAAGAAGCAAAGACAAATGCTACGACAAAGACTAAAAGAAAATAATCAATCAGACAACAAAAAAGGGGGAAGAAAAATAATTCTTCTCCCTTTTTTAGTTCATGCTTGCAATTTTAATTAATCAGGTGTTTCAAAACGCGCATAAACAACTAACAACATACTCTTAAGCGTATTGCTTAACTTTTGTACCACTTCAATTCATGATTGCGACACATTGATTCTGGTAGAGCTTAGGAAAACCTATCCATAGTACCGTATTCTTTTTTAAATCAGTATTTATTCTGTTTTATTTCAAAAATTTCAGTCTGATTCTAACTTATCAAATTAATTTATTTATAAAAAAAAATTATTAATCAATGCATCCTAGCCTATTAATTTAAATATAGTTAGTTAAGATAAATACTCTTGAAGTGTCTTGACATTAAAAAAAATGGTTAAATTTACAATATAATTTTTCTAACACAAACATTCTTACGTAAGAGTATTGGAATAGTAATGTAATGTTTGCGTAAACTAATTACTGGAAAAATATAAAGTAAATATAAAGTTTGACATATTGATGTAATTAAAGTTTAGTTAACTAGTAAGCTAATTTACGGTTGTAATTTTTTTTGAAAAGAATTCAGCAAACAGTAAATTTGCTGAAAAACTATTTTATATTCATGTGTTCTCGGGTAAAAATGCTACAAGCTCAAAAAAGAGTCAAGATTCATCTAATTGGCTCACGTAAACATTGAGAGTGCCTGAGGTAATCTGTTGCTATTTTGCTATTTATCTTTGACACAAGGAGTGAGCTATGGTAGCAGAAGTTCTTCTGCCTACACAAAAAGTACTTGATTTCCCTATTACTGCCTTACGCTTTGAGGATCAGATACAAACAATTTTAAAATGGGCGATCGCTCAAGAAAGCAGAACTGTGTGTGTAGCAAATGTACACATGCTCATGGAAGCACACTGGAATCCAGATTTCGCTAACGTACTGAAAAATTCAGATATGGTCACTCCTGATGGTATGCCTTTAGTCTGGATGATGCGCCATATGGGATCTCGTTATCAAGATCGCGTAGCGGGGATGGATATTTTTGTTGAGACATGTCAGTACGCACAGACACACAATATTAGTGTTTTTTTTGTAGGTTCACAAACTGAAATTCTTGCCAAAATGCGAACAAGATTAGAGCAAGAATTTCCACAACTGGAAATAGTAGGTATGGAACCTTTACCCTTCCGCCCACTAACGGAAACTGAAGATGAAGTGTTAATCAATAAAATCAACTCCAGTGGTGCGCGTGTAGTCTGGGTATCTTTGGGATGTCCGAAACAAGAAAAGTGGATGGCTCAACACAAAGGTAAAATTCGCGCAGTCATGATTGGAGTAGGTGGCGTTTTCCCTGTATATGCTGGAATCCAAAAACGCGCCCCCCGTATAGTACGAGACCTAGGACTAGAATGGCTCTATCGTTGGATTCAAGAACCGCGCCGACTTTGGCGGCGCTATGCAACAACAATTCCTGCTTTTGTATGGTTAGCTGCTAAACAGCTACTTTCATCAAGTCGTATTGCAGGTGTATTCCTCAATAGTACTGGAGATTAAAAAAACAGATATTCATACTAAAAGGTAAGAAATTTTGCAACAAAAACTAAATAGCTATTTTTTGTGAAAGTAAGTGAATGAGATATCGGCTATTTTAATTCGCAAAATGAAGGATATATTACATGAATATTTTTTTAAATAGCTGCAATAAATAGTAAACACATTACATCTATTTTATTTTCAATAACAATGTGTAGTAAATATTTTAGTTTCTATTAATTTGAAATTATTGCTGAATGTGTTGTTAAACTTTTTCTGTATTTTCGCAGGTTAAATCTATAATGCAATCATCGCCAGAAACATCAAATTTACGGCAACAGGCAGTTAAAGCTGTAGTTTGGTCAGCAATTGAAAGTTGGGGAAGTCAGGTAATTTCCTTTGGTGTTTTCTTAGTTCTCACCCGTCTACTTGATCCTCAAGCTTTTGGCTTGGTTGCTTTAGCTAGTGTGTTTCTTGGCTTTATTCAACTTTTCTTAGATCAAGGATTATCTACAGCAATTGTTCAGCGTAAAGAAGTAGAACCTGAACATTTGGATACTGCATTCTGGACAAATATTAGTATAAGTATACTATTAACTATACTGAGCATTGTTTGTGCTGATTCTGTAGCAGAATTTTTCAAGCAACCAGATATAACACCTATAATTCGCTGGTTATCCCTCAGCTTCTTATTCAGTGCTTTTAGTAGCGTTCAATATGCAATTTTGCAACGGAACCTAGCTTTTAAAGCTATTGCAATACGTACATTAGTAGCTGTGATATTTGGTGGAATAGTTGGTTTGACTATGGTGTACATGGGATTTGGTGTATGGAGCTTGATAGGCCAGCAGTTAGCCAACGGTTTAGTAAAAGTTTTAACTTTATGGGGAGTAAGTAATTGGAGACCTCGCTTTAATATCTCTGCAAAGCATTTTAAAGAGTTATTTAGTTTTGGTATTAATGAAGTCGGTTTTAATGTATTTAACTTTTTTAGTCGTCGTGGAGATGATTTTTTAATTGGTTATTTTCTAGGGCCAACTGCTCTTGGCTATTACAGTGTAGCCTACCGTATATTAATAGTGATGACTCAGCTTTTGATAAGTGTAACAAGCAAAGTTGCTTTGCCTACATTTTCTAGACTTCAGCAAGAGCCTGAACGTATGAGGCGTGCTTTTTATACTATCACTCAACTATCTAGTGTTGTTGCTTTTCCAATATTTCTAAGCATTGCGGCTCTATCTCCTGAATTGATAAAAACAATATTTGGTAGTAAATGGTTGCCTAGTATACCAATAATGAGTGTCCTCTCATTAGTAGGACTTCTTCAATCAGTTTCTTTTTTCAACAATTCAGTTATCCTGGCGATGGGTAAGCCAGCTTGGAGACTTTGGTTGACAGTGTTTAACTCTGTTGCCAATGTATTAGCTTATGCTCTTGTAGTTCAATGGGGAATACTTGCTGTTGCATCATCTTACGTTATTCGTGCTTATCTCTTTTCACCTATTCCTGTTTGGATGATTCACAAGCTAATTAGAATTAACGTAAGTGTTTATCTAAAACAATACCTTACTCCTTTAATTAGTTCTGTAGTTATGCTTGTTGTAATGTTTGGATTGAAAATTTTTCTAGAAAATATATTTAGCTTATATGTAGTATTGCCCATTTGCTTTATAGTTGGTTTTGGAATTTATGTACTAATGATTCGTCTGATAGATCCCAAAATTTTTCAATATATTTTAGATTTAGTGCGTATTCCTTTTAAATCAAAAAAAGAAATTGTTAATTAAACATAAATGTAAAAATCAGTTATTAACGCAAGATTAACAATAATAAAAATAAACTGATTCAAATTATTTAGGTAATTCATTATGTACGCTACTAGTAATTCTCAAAAAATCAAGAAACTAGTCAAATTAATAGTGCCACAGGATTTAATAAATACGATTGTTATCGTAATCAATAAACAAAAAAATAAATTAACATACTTTTTATTAAAATTAGCTGTAAAATCAGAATTTTTAAGCTCATTATATTACGGGTTGTTTTCAAAAGCTTTTGCGAAAGAACATTTTGGTTGCATATATGGTCAGTTAAAATATTTAGAAGAATCTCAAACTCCCAAAGAAAGTCAATACCGTTTAAGACGTAATATTCATCGTTTGGAAAAAGGCTTGCTAATGCGGCCTAGACGTAACATCTTTGCAGTAGACTACATAACTGAAACTTTCCACAGCTATGAAAAAGTTTTAGGGGCAAGTGATATTTCTACAGATTCAAGTGAACTAACTTGGGCTTACGATGTATTGTTAGAGTATTTTACAGTGGTTGGCTCTCATCCGATAATTGATGAGGTGAGAAAAAAGTTTTTCGCTCTAAAGTCCATAACTAAAGCAGAAGTTTCTCGCATTCCTTACAAACGAGATATTAGTAAACCTTGTTCGGTAAGTTATGAAAATTTACTAGAGCTTTCTCATAGACGTAGATCTGTACGTTGGTATTTGCAAAAGCCTGTACCAAGAGAATTGATAGATAAAGCAGTTGCAATAGCTGCTCTTTCTCCAAGTGCCTGTAATAGACAACCCTTTGAATTTAGAATCTTTGATGAGCCAGAAATTGTTAAAAAAGTAGCATCTATCCCAATGGGAACTCAAGGTTTTAGCCACAACTTTCCTGTAGTTGTAGTTGTAGTCGGTAAGTTGAGAGCATACTTTAGCGAGAGAGACCGTCATGTAATTTATATTGATGGTTCTCTTGCCTCAATGTCTTTTATGTACGCTTTAGAGACATTAGGACTTAGTTCATGTCCAATTAATTGGCCTGATATCGCTCAAAAGGAAAGAGAAATGGCTCAATTACTTAAACTAGAGCCTGATGAGCGTCCTATCATGTTAATTTCTTTAGGATATCCTGATCCAGATGGAATGGTGGCTTATTCACAAAAAAAATCTCTTAATCAGCTTTGTAGATACAACTAAAGATTTATAAATTTGGTTGTCGTATAAAAATCACTTAAAAACTTTTAATCTGGAGAAAAAAATGATTGTTGAAATTAGAGGAGTAAATTTTAACAATAAGGGAGCCGAGCTAATGCTTTACGCAGTTGTACAAAAGCTCCAAGAATGGGATAAGGAAAACATCGTAGCAATTCGTCCTAAAATTGGAAAATATTCCCAGAGGTCTAAGGTTGGATTATATCAACTTCTGTACACAGACAAAAAAATTCCTTTCATCAACTCAATAATTGATTCAATTGTTAACATAGCTCCTCATTCATTGAGAAATTCATTAGGATTACTCACCTACTCAGATATTGATGCAGTTTTAGATGCTTCAGGTTTTAACTATTCTGATCAATGGGGCTTACAAAGAACATTTGTGATGGCAGAACTTGCAAAGAGATGTAAAAAGCAAGGCAAAAAAGTTATTTTATTGCCACAAGCTTTTGGCCCTTTTGAGAATGTACAAATTAGGGACGCATTTTTAGGTATATTGAATAATGCTGATTTAGTTTTTCCTCGAGATAAAATTTCTTATCAATATTTAATCAACTTAGGCGTAAATCACTCAGGCATTAAAATAGCACCTGATTTTACAAATCTAGTTAAAGGGCGTATACCTGATTATTTTAATACTGATAGTAAACGTGCCTGCATAGTACCTAATAGCAGAATGCTTGATAAAACTTCAGAAGATATACAATCAAATTATATTTCCTTTTTAGAGACTTGTATAAATTTTTTCAATTATTTACAATTGAAGCCATTTATTTTAATTCACGAAGTTACTGATAGCAATTTACTATCACAGCTAAAATCTAAATTTGGAGAATCAGTAGAATACATTGTAGAAGTTGATCCTTTATATATTAAAGGTATACTTGGTAAATGCCATGTAGTAGTTAGTTCGAGATTCCACGGTTTAGTTAGCGCTCTTTCGCAAGGAGTTCCGTGTTTAGCGACTGGATGGAGTCATAAATATCAAATGTTACTTGAAGACTACAACTGTGCAGAATGTTTGGTTTCTCCACTTGATGCAAAAGAAGAAGTAATCCAGAAGCTCAAATTAATTACAGATGAATCAACTCGTTCTGCTATAGTTAAAAATTTAAATGAAGCAAGTGCAAGACAAAAACAGTTAGCTTGTGATATGTGGGATGAAGTGTATGCTGTTTTAAATACTTAATTAAAGATAGCAAACTACAAGTATGGAAATTAAAGAGGCTGCATGAATATGCAAGGGGAAAACCATCTTAATGTATCAAATAATTTTGTTTCAGTAATAATTCCTGTTTTCAATGATCCTGAACGATTAGCAACTTGCTTAACAGCTTTGGAGAAACAAACATATCCTAAAGAACTATATGAAGTCATTGTGATTGACAATGGCTCTAAAGAAAGTATAGAGAATGTAGTTGGTAAATTTAGCCAAGCGAGAGCGGCTTATGAGTCCCGTCTTGGTTCCTACGCAGCTCGTAACAAAGGCATTTCTCTTGCTAAAGGGGATATTCTCGCTTTTACAGATGCTGACTGTATCCCAGTACCACATTGGATAGAGAAAGGCGTAGAAACGCTCCAGAGTACACCAGAGTGTGGCATGGTTGCTGGTAAGGTAGAGATTTTTTTTAAAAATCCTAGTAAGCCAACAGGTGTGGAACTATACGACAAAATCGAAATGGCTATTCCACAACAAAAGTTTATTGAAGAAAGTAATTTTGGTGCCACTGCTAATATTTTTACTTATAAAAAAGTTATCGAAGATGTCGGTTTATTTAATGATACGTTAAAATCTGCTGGTGATAGAGAATGGGGTAAACGTGTATTTTTAGCTGGTTATAAACAAGTATATTCAGATGCTGCATGTGTTTATCATCCTGCTAGATACTCTTTAAAGGAATTATATAAAAGAGCCACTCGGATTGATGGTGGAAAATATGATTTAGTTAAATCACAAGGTTTGAATAAAAATTTTACAAAAGCGTTAGCTAACGATTTATTTTTTTCAATATTTCCACCTTTTAGAAGCTTGGTTCGGATATGGAAAAACGAAAAACTGCCAAACTCTAAACAAAAAATTCAACTTATACAAGTTACTATTTTTCTGAGCTATCTACGTGCTTGGGAAAGAGTAAGAATAAAATTAGGTGGTCATTCCAGAAGATGGTAGTTAAAATATTTTACTACTAAAAATTATTTTTTATTGTTAAGTATATTGCATTTTAAATTAATAATTATGATTTTTTATGTCTAAACTAGTTTCTGTAATTATCCCTTGTTTTAATGCAGAAAAATGGATAAAAGAAGCAATAGATAGCTGTTTAAATCAAAGCTATCCAGTAATAGAAATTATTGTTATTGATGATGGTTCAACAGATAATTCTTTAGAAATTATTAAAAGTTATGGTAATAAAATTATATGGGAAACTGGATTAAATAAAGGAGGAAATTACGCAAGAAACAGAGGATTTGCTTTAGCAAAAGGTGAATATATCCAATATTTAGATGCAGATGATTACATATTACCTAAAAAAATAGAAAATCAAGTTCGCTTCTTAGAAGATACTGGTGCTGATGTTGTTTACGGCGATTGGAGACATCAAAGGCATCTACCTGATGGAAAAATTATTTTAGAAGATATAAAAGTTTCTGGCGTACAAGCAGACATTTTAGAGTCTCTACTAGCAGATTGGTGGGTTTCTCCTGCTTGTTTATTGTTTACAAGAGCATCTGTAGAAAAAACTGGCGGTTGGGATGAAAATTTAAAGGCTGGGCAAGATAGAGACTTTTTTATTTCTGTAGTAATGACTGGGGCAAATGTTGCCTATCAACCAGGTTGTGATTCTATCTACAGACGCTATGGAAATGTCACGGTTTCTACTTCTTCTAAAGTTAGGTATTTGGAAAATCACCTCTACATTATCAAAAAAGTAGAGCAAAAGCTTATAGAAATGGATAAATTATCAAATAAATATAGTTATGCTTTAGCTCAATCATATTTTAGAATTGCGAGGGGTTACTTGCATACTGATTACGCAAAATATTTAAAATTTTTGGATAAAACTTTAACATTAGCACCAAATTTCAGGGCAAAAAGTTCTGATAGAACTGCTATTTTTCACATGGCTCAAAATATTTTTGGATTTAAAAATATTGAGGCAATTGTTGTATTTTATAAAAGAATGAAAAAACTATTAACCAATAAATTAAATAATATAAATGCGTCACAATTAGTTTAGTTAATACTTGCGATCGCCTAGTTTAATTAAATCAATCATTACTTTAATATATCAGTCAGCATCTCACCATGAATCAAATACTAAAAAAAGAGCCTTTAGTCAGTATCATCATCAATAATTATAACTACGAATGCTTTCTATCAGATGCAATTGACAGTGCTTTGAATCAGACATACTCATATATTGAAGTTGTTGTTGTTGATGATGGTTCTACTGACAATTCTAGGCAGCTAATTAATAGTTATGGTGACAAGATAATTAAAGTCTTTAAAGAAAATGGCGGTCAAGCATCAGCATTGAATGCAGGTTTTGCAGCTAGTAAAGGTGAGATTATTTGTTTCCTGGATGCTGATGATATTTTTTTACCTGAGAAAGTTACAGAAGTTGTTAATTCTTTTAATTCTGAAGCAAATGTAGATTGGTTTTTTCATGATTCTTGTCCAAAGAAAACAGAAGATATAGAAAAGCTTAAACCAAAATTTAATTTAACTATAGAAAATCAAGATAATTTAGATAAAATTAGATATATTGACTTTAGAAATAACATTTTAAATGCAGAATTACCAAACTTTACACCTTCTACATCTAACCTATGTTTTTCAAGAAACATCCTAAAGGAAATATTTCCCTTACCTGAAATTAAAGGTTTGTCTCATGTAGCTATTAGTGATGCTTATATAAAGTATTTAGCGGTTGGATTAGGTACAGGTTGTGCTACTAAAAAAAAATTAGGTATTTTTAGATTACATAATAATATATATTCAAACTCAAAGATTCCTTTAAATATTAGGAGAAAAATGTATTCTGAAATATCTATAATGACAGCTTATTATATGAGATATAAATTTCCCCAATTTTACAAGTTAAGTAATAAGCTTTTTTCTAAAGGATATGCAACTTATTTGACAGCTAAAAGTGATAACTTTAATTATGAAATGCAAATAAGGGATTATCTAGTAAAAAGTTCTTTTTTGGAAAAAATCAAAATTAATTTAAGAACGATTTTTTATTTAATCAAATTAAAATCTGGTAAGGGAATTGTTTAGAAAATTGAGGGTATAAACAATACATATTTCATTATTGATTGGGAATAGTTAGCTGTTTTTCCAAATGTTTATATGACAGACATCGACAGTAAATTTATTAAAATATTGTGTTTTAATTTATCTATCAGCCAGACATTTTATTCAAAAAATTATTTAATTCTCTTTTCAAAAAGTCTATTTAACTGAATTCAACTGACATTTAAGCATTTCCTTATGGATCAAAAAAATCATCCACTAGTCAGTATCATCATCAACAACTATAACTACGGACAGTTTTTACCAGAAGCTGTTGATAGTGCGTTAAATCAGACATACCCTAATGTAGAAGTGATTGTCGTTGATGATTGTTCTACTGATAATTCTCAAAAGATTATCTCCTCTTATGGTGATAGAGTTATACCAATATTTCATCAAGTCAACGGCAAACAGGCTGCTGCGTTCAACAGTGGATTTACTAAAAGTCAAGGAGACATTATTATTTTCCTGGATTCTGATGACTACCTTTATCCCTATGCTGTGGAACGCGTAGTTCTAGCTTGGAAACAAAATATCGCTAAAGTTCACTACCGTTTAACGGTTGTAGATAAAGATAGAAAACCTCTGGGATTTTCTTATCCACAAGGAGGTAAACCTTTAGATAGTGGTGAAGTGTGGCGAAATGTAGTAGAAAAAGCTACTTATGCTGGTGTGCCAACTAGTGGTAATGCTATCAGTCGTAAAGCTCTGACACAAGTTTTTCCCATTCCCAATGAATATAAGACAATGGCAGACGATTACTTGTCAGTCCTTATACCTTTACACGGTGAAGTAGTAGCTATAGAAGAATCTTTAGCAGCTTACCGAATTCATACTAGTAACCAATGGGCTTTGTTTGAAGTTACAGCTGCACGCTTTCGCAGGTTTGTGCAACATGGACAGCAGAGGTGCAAGCTTTTGGCACAAAAAGCACCAGAATTAGGCTATGAAGTACCACAAAATTTAGATTTAGAATTTTCTGGGCGTATATGGTTTCGCTTAGCTTCTTTACGCCTTGAGCCTCAAGAACATCCGATTGCTTCAGATAATCGACTGTCTCTAATTTACTGGGGAATTCGATCGCAATGGAAATCTTCAGACGCTAATTTCTTGAAAAGACTAATATACAGTCTAGGGTTTATTTGGGTAGGACTAATGCCATTACCTTTAGCAAAAACAGCAATTATTTGGTTGTTTGCACCGCAATTCCGCCCCAAAATCTTGAATAAAGTATTAAAAGTTCAGCATTAAGCGTAATCTCTAGGAGTAGTCATGCGAATCGCAATTCTTCGTAGGTCGCCACAAGTTTCTTTTAGTATGGATGTTTATGCTGATGGTTTAATCAGTGGACTGAAAACTGTTCGACCAACGTGGGAAATTGTAGAATTTGCACCAAAATCATACCAGTCTGATCAAAAAATTAGTGTTTGGTTGGTTGGACTATGGAAGTATTACGATCGCTATTGGCGCTATCCTAGTATGATCAAACAACAGAATCCTGATATCTTTCATATCATTGATCATAGTGATGGTCACTTAGTACGTTGGCTCAAAAGCAAATCTCAACCAGCAATAGTAACTTGCCATGATTTAATTAACTTATTTCAACCAGAAAATATCTACGGTCGGGCTACATTACCATTTATTAGTATGACTGCTTGGAAATACTCTATAAAAGGAATGGAGAAAGCAGATCATATCATCAGTGTTTCTTCTCACACAGCAAATGACATAATAAATAATTTAAAGATTACGACAGAGCGCATCACAGTTGTACCTGATGCAGTTGAATCAATATTTCGGTTACTACCACAAAAAGAAGTCGAATTGTTTCGAGAAAAAAATGGTATAAATTCAAATACATTGTGTTTACTCAATGTAGGCTCAAATCATCCACGTAAAAATATTTCTACTATTTTAAAAGTCCTCAAGATTTTGGTAGAAAAAGGGTTACCTATTTACTTTTGGAAAACAGGTGCTGATTTTACACCTGAGCAAAAAACATTTATTCAAACTCACAGTTTAGAAAATTACGTTGCCTATTTAGGCAAACCCGACAAAAACAAATTAGTTCAAATTTATAATGCAGCTGACATACTCATAGCTCCATCACTTTATGAGGGGTTTGGCATGACAATTCTCGAAGCTATGGCTTGTGGAACACCAGTTATTACTTCAAATGTGACATCATTACCAGAAGTGGCTGGTAATGCTGCTGTCTTAGTAGACCCGATGGATGTTGATGCAATGGTAAAAGCTGTATGTTGTATTTTTGAAAATTCAGCCTACCGTCAGTCGCTAATTGAAGCAGGCTTGGCAAGAGTCAAGCCTTTTACATGGGAAAATATTGCTGAACAAATTGCCCAAATTTATGAAAAAGTTTTGAACAAAAATTAATATTTTTACTTTTAGTTATTTATCCCAATTAACCAACATAAGCTCTAGCTATGCTCAATAATTCACAATTAACAATTCTTGTAAATAGCACAGACAGTTTTGAAGATTGCTGGCAGCCTTTTTTTACTCTCTTTGCCAAATATTGGTCTGATTGCCCTCATCCCATAGTATTAAATACTGAAACTAAAGTATTTAGTTATCCTGGGTTAAATATACAATGTTCTCAAGTAGGTTTGGATGATTTAAGTACAAGACCTAGTTGGAGTGATTGCTTAATTCGGTGTCTTGATCAAATTAACACAAAGTACATTCTTTATGTACAGGATGATTATTTTCTCAACGATTATGTAAATACCAGCATCCTCTATGATTTTCTCCAAATCATGGAATGTGAAGGCTATTCCCATATTCGTTTAAGAGAAACCTTGGGACTTGGCCCTTACCAACCATCATCTAAGTATCCTTTATTGTGGGAAATTCCTCAAAAAGCTAACTATCGCATTGGGTTGCAAGCTGGTCTGTGGGTAAAAGATAGACTAAGGTTTTATCTTCAACCAAATGAGACAGGTTGGCAGTTTGAGCGCTGGGGTAGTATTAGAGCGCGAAAAGTTAAAGATTCATTTTTCTGCCAAAATATTGATTACTTTAATGGTCAAAATAAATATATATTTCCTTATTACCCAACTGGCATTGTACAGGGTAAATGGTTAGAGCCGGCTGTAGTTGATCTATTCAAACAAAATCAAATAGACATTGACTATTCAATTAGAGGATTTTATCAATTAAATACACAACAAAAGCTTATACAGTTCCTGAAAAATAGGTCACGAAAATTATTAATGCGATACCTCGTACCATAAAATTTTAATTAATGACAAATATGAAAATTTTAGTTTCTGCCTACGCCTGTCGGCCAAAAATGGGATCTGAACCAGGAGTTGGCTGGAATATGGTTCAAGAATTAGCTCAAAGAGGTGAGGATGTATGGATACTTACACGTCAGGATAATCAACCGAGTATTGAAGCTGAATTATCCAAGATGCAAGTTTCTGGACTGAACTTTATTTATCATGACTTACCTTCCTGGGCTAGATGGTGGAACCGAGGACAAACAGCACTGTATTTTCACTATTATTTTTGGCAAATAGGTGCATATTTTCGAGCTAGGAACTTGCATGAGCAAATTGGCTTTGACTTAGTACACCATGTCACCTATGGTAGATACTGTTTTCCTAGCTTTTTGTCATTATTGCCAATACCTTTTATTTGGGGCCCATTGGGAGGCGGTGAAGCAGCGCCAAAGAGTTTTTGGCGTGATTTTAATTGGCGTGGCAAAGCTTATGAAAGCTTACGGAACTGGAGCCGTTGGATAGGCGAACGCGACCCTTTTGTAAGAATGACAGCCAGAAAAAGTGCTGTAGCTATAGTCTGTACATCAGAAACAGCTGATTGTGTAAGTACCTTAGGTGCGAAACGTATAGAGAGAATATTGGGACAAACAGGTGTAAATAGGCAAGATATTGCTCAATTTGAACGATACGCTGTTTCGCACGACCAAGCTCCCATCAGATTTGTCAGTATGGGACGTTTACTGCATTGGAAAGGATTTCATCTTGGTTTACGTGCCTTTGCAGCAGCTAAATTGGAACAGGGTGAATACTGGATTATTGGCCAAGGGCCAGAACGTCAAAGACTAGAAGCTCTAGCTCAGGAACTAGGAATTTCTGAGCAAGTAAGATTTTTAGGAAGCCTGCCTCGTGAAGAAGCATTACGTATACTGGGAGAATCTTGTGCTTTGATTCACCCTAGCCTGCATGATTTTTCACCTACAGTTTGCATAGAAGCAATGGCAGCCAGTCGGCCAGTAATTTGTTTGAATTTAGGAGGCCCAGCTTTTCAAATTACAGAAGAAACAGGTTTTAAAATTTCTAGTAATTGTCCTGAAGATGCAGTCCAAGGCATAGCAAAAGCAATAGTTTGTTTAGCTCAAGATCCAAAACTAAGAAGCAAAATGGGAAAAGCAGGGCAAAAGCGTGTGAGTGAGTTATATGACTGGGAAATTAAAGCAAAGTCTTTAGTTGAACTTTATGAAGATATTCTTGCTAGTCAGCAGTCTTTAGAATCACCAAGTGTAATTCAAACCTAAAACGCTACACTCAGGTTATTAAATCACTCATTATTCCAAAAGAAATTTCCTAAATGCGTATTCTCAGCATTCATAACAACTATCAAATTCGTGGCGGCGAAGATGAATCTCGTGAGGCAGAAGAAAGGCTTTTACGAGAAATGGGTCATGAAGTTGATGTTTACCAAGAACATAATGACCGGGTAGCATCTATTGGTGCTGTGCCGATGGCGTTGAGAGCAGTTTGGTCTAAAGAGTCTTACAATATTGTTAAACAAAAACTTAGGCAGTCAAATTGCAATATTGTTCATATTCAAAATTTTTTCCCGTTGATTTCTCCCTCTGTCCACTACGCGGCTAAGTCAGAGGGATTACCTGTTGTTCAAACTCTGCGTAATTATCGTTTGTTGTGTCCTAATGGCTTATTTTTTCGTGATGGACAAGTCTGCGAAGATTGTCTAGGGAAGTTTATACCTTATCCCGGAGTGGTGCATGGTTGCTACCGAGAAAACCGTCCAGCCACGATCGCTGTAGCAACAATGTTAACAGCTCATCGGGCTATGCGTACTTGGATGGAAATGGTAGATATTTATATTTCTTTAACTGAGTTTGCAAAGCAGAAGTTTATTGCTGGAGGTTTTCCTGCGGAAAAAATCATAGTTAAGCCCAACTTTGTCCATCCCGACCCTGGTGTCGGAGATGGTTCTGGTGGTTATGCTTTATTTGTCGGTAGACTATCTGTAGAAAAAGGATTGGATACTTTACTTACAGCTTGGAACTATTTGGAAGGGAAAGTTCCTTTGAAGATTATTGGTGATGGGCCTTTAGCAGATGAAGTAGTGGAAGCAGCGAAAAGATTACCCAAAGTAGAATGGCTGGGACGTAGACCAATGTCTGAAGTGCATAAATTGATGGGAGAAGCAATGTTTTTAGTGTTTCCTTCCAAATGGTATGAAACTTTTGGTCGAGTAGCTGTTGAAGCTTTTGCTAAAGGTACTCCTGTGATTGCTGCTAATATTGGAGCGATCGCAGAATTAATAGACTCAGGTCGCACTGGCTTACTTTTCTCTCCTGGCAACCCAGAGGATTTAGCCAATAAAGTACAATGGGCTGTTGCTAATAAGGGGTTACTAGCTCAAATGCGCCAAGAAGCTAGGACTGAATTTGAATCTAAATACACAGCACAACAGAACTATTATCGGATGATAGCGATTTATGAGTTAGCTTCTAATCGCAGCCTATTAAAAATCTAATGTATTCTATTTTAAATAACATAAATTTTATGTGAAGTGAAAAGATACATAAAATATATATTTATACTATATCTAATAATATATTTGTACAATTATTTTCTATGTGCATCGTTTCCATAACTGAACATCAACAAATAGCAGCTAAAGTAACCCATGCTGGATAAGACAAGTATTTATCTTAAAAGTGACACAGAAAAATCTGCCCTAGCCGATAAATTTCTCAACTGGCATAGTTGGGTGCTTTTAGGATATGCCTTATGTGGCAGAGGCTTTTCTTACGTCGGGGTTGCTCCTGCTTATATTGGGGAAATTACTCTTCTTTTCGGACTGTTCACTTTAAGCATCAATAAGTCAATTCCAAAGCTTCTTAAGATACCTCAAGCTTGGTTTTTAATCATATTTATGGTGTGGTGTTGCATAAATACCATACCTTATATTCCAGTATATGGCTTGTTTGCTATACGTGATGCAGCATTGTGGTATTACTGTTTTTTCGCCTTGATAGTTGCAACATTATTACTTAGCAAACCACAGCGCTTTTTGTTCATGGTTTCTCAGTATGAGCGCTTCTGTAGAATTTTTATTATTCTGATACCATTTTTATGGGTAATACCAAGATTTATCCCATTACCTCGCTTCCCTGGCGCTGATGTTAAAATTATTTCTTTAAAACCAGCTGATACCATGACTCACTTGTCTGGAATCACTGGTTTCTTTCTTAGCTCTAATTTACTACAATTACAACCAATATTATTTACTTTAATATTTTTTGTGAATTTAGGAGTTGTAGCTATTAATGCAAATCGTTCAGGAATGCTGGCTTTTTTAAATGCTTTTTCTATAGTCAGCCTAGCTAAATATAAAAGTAATAAAACTTGGCGCATAGTAACTATTATAGTTTTAATCATTTTATTAGCATTTATCATCAATCCAGAAATATTTGAACCGTTAATTAACAAATTTTTAAGCATTTTTGTTGATAATAAACAAAGGCAAGGTTCAAAAGAATATCGCCTAGAATGGTGGACTTATTTAATCAAATCCACTATTTCAGATTATTTTTGGACTGGTCGAGGATTTGGTTTCAATTTAGGTGCTGGTACTGGTTTTGACCCTGTAGGTGGTGGTGTTGTACGTAGTCCCCATAACGGGCATGTTACAGTACTCTCTCGTACTGGAGTGCCTGGGTTTGTTCTTTGGCTAATAGTTCAACTAGGTTGGGCTGGAAGCATACTAGCCAAATATTTGCGGTGCAGAAGAAAGGGACAAACAAAATGGGCTGGTATATTTCTAACTTTACTAGCTTATTGGGTGGCTAGTATGACTGTCACATCATTTGAAGTAATTATTGAAGGCCCTACAGGTGGCATTTGGCTATGGACAATGTATGGTGTTGGTTTAGCAGCGATGCAAATATACAAACGTTATCCGCAAATTTTTGATGCAGAAATTGACTCTGTAAAATGATATGTAAATAAGCATTTTAGATAATGCTAACTTAAATTATGAAAATATTACAAAAATTAACTTTATTAAAGCAGCCATTAATGCTCAACAAATAATCATTAATAATTATTATGAAAATTCTTATTTCTGCATACGCCTGTGAACCAGGTAAAGGTTCTGAGCCAGGAGTAGGCTGGAATGTTGTTAGGGAAATAAGCAAATATCATCAAACTTGGGTTTTGACCTCCCAATGTCATCGCTCAGCTATTGAAGCGAAATTAGCGCAAGACCCACAACCTAATCTGAATTTTATTTATTTAGATCCTTTTGGTTTAATTATAGATTGGAGTCATAAAGGTAAAAAAACACAAAAGTGGGTATATATTCACTATTATTTATGGCAAATTAAAGCTTACTTTATTAGTCGATCACTTCATCAAAAAATTGACTTTAACATTGTGCATCATGTAACTTATGTCAAATATAATAGCCCAAGTTTTCTTTGTTTATTACCAATTCCCTTTATCTGGGGGCCTGTTGGAGGAGGAGAATTAACTCCCAAAAATTTTTGGCAAAGTTTGAATTTAAGTAGCAAAATATATGAGTTGTTGAGAAATATAGCTTGCTTTATCGGAGAGTGCGATCCTTTTGTTAGTTTAACGGCACAACGCAGCATTTTAACTTGGGCTACAACTGAGGATACTGCTAAAAGGCTACATCACTTGGGGGCAAAAAATATTCAAGTGTATTCTCAGCTTGGTATATCTCAAGAAGAATTAGTTAGTTTTGAAAACACATTTCAACCGGATCAATCTACTATCCGCTTTATCAGCGTGGGTAGACTGCTGCATTGGAAAGGATTTCATCTAGGACTATTAGCATTTGCAAAAGCAAATCTATCTAATTCTGAGTATTGGGTTGTTGGAGAAGGATCTGAACGAAAATCCTTAGAAAAGATAACTCACGAACTAGGCATTGATAAACAAGTAAAATTTTGGGGTAGTTTGTCTCGTGATGAGACTTTAAGTAAAATAAGCAACTCTCATACGCTAATTCATCCAAGCTTACATGACTCTGGAGGATTAGTATGTTTAGAAGCCATGTCTGCTGGCTTACCAGTGATTTGCTTAAATTTAGGAGGCCCAGCACTTCAGGTTACTGAAGAAACTGGCTTTAAAATCCAAGCACCTACACCTGAAGAAGCAGTAAATGATATTGCTAAAGCAATGATGTGTTTAGCTAAAGATCCAAAATTAAGGTTAGATATGGGTCAGGCTGGACAAAAGAGAGTCATAGATGTTTTTAGCTGGGAAATTAAAGGTTTATACTTGTCACAGTGCTATGAAGAAGTCTGCAAACAAGCATAGTAATTCTGATAATGTACATATATTAGTTTCAAGAATATATATTTTAGATAAATTTCTCTTACAGTACTAAATTTAGCACTGATTAAACAGTATTAATTCATATTCACTAGTGCAGAGAAACAAGCATGAAGCTGTTAATTTTACATAATCGCTATCGATTAACTGGAGGTGAAGATCAAGTAGTTCAAGCAGAAAAAAAACTGTTAGAAGCTCATGGACATAATGTGATTATCTTAGAAGAAAATAACCTGAATATCGTAAATATTTGGGACACATTAGCTGCCGCTGGAGGAGCGATATATTCATTTGCATCCAAACAGCGAGTTCAAGCGGAAATTACGCGTTTTTCTCCTGAAATAGTTCATGTACATAATTTTTTTCCTTTACTTTCCCCTGCTGTGTATGATGCTTGTTACAGTGCGGGAGTACCAGTTGTGCAAACGTTGCATAACTATCGCCTTGCTTGTCCTAAAGCAATGCCATTTCGAGATGGCAAGATTTGCGAAGATTGTATTGGTACATTAATACCTTGGTCTAGTGTTGTGCATGGCTGTTATCGCAATTCTCATATTCAAAGTTCTGTGGTAGCTGCTATGACTACATGGCATCGGTTAAGAGGAACTTGGCACAAGAGAGTCAATGCTTATATTGTTCTAACCCAATTTCAAAAAGAAAAAATGATCCAAGCTGGACTACCAGCAGGAAAAATTTATATCAAACCAAATTTTGTTTTTCATACAAATACTAAAAAGTCAAATAATCATTGTGGTAATTACTTTCTATTCGTTGGTAGATTATCAGAAGAAAAGGGAGTTTCTCTTCTAATTGATGCATATATTCAAAATAATATATCAATACCACTAAAAATTGTAGGTGATGGCCCACTACGTCAAGTATTACAGAACAAAGTACAAAAAGCAGGTCATACAGATTTAATTGAATTTTTAGGATATCAAGATAAATCAATAGTTATTTCATTAATGAAAAATGCTAATTTTTTGGTATTTCCTTCTATTTGGTATGAAGGTTTTCCATTAACAATCCTTGAAGCATTTGCCTCTGGTTTACCTGTACTAGCATCTAGGTTAGGAAGTCTGGCAGAAATAGTTGAAGATCAGGTAACTGGATTACATTTTGAAGCCGGGAATCCACAAGATTTAGCTAATAAAATTAACTGGGCAATTACTCATCCTGAAAATATGAATATTTTTGGCAATAATGCTCGTTATATTTATGAATCTAAATACACCTCAGCAGTAAATTATAAGCAATTAATGTCTATTTACAAAAATGTTATTCAAAATTGTTGATTTATATAAAACAATAAAACTACAAAGCCTACTCATCGAGTAGTTAAAGAAACTAAGATATACAATTATAAATAATATTTATTAATTAAGCAATAAAAATTAGAAAGTGCTTTTTATATCGGATAAAAACTTTTAAGTTTGGTCATAAAGATTTCAATATCTTTATTAACTTATAGCACTTGAAGTATAGGTTAGGGCAGTCTTGATTACTCAAAACTTGTCACAGACTGGATTTTATCTCAGCACTCAGCACTTTGCTATATTAAAGACTCCTGCCGTTGTACAAAAACCCAAGCATGTGATTTATAAGCTAAGAAATCGTTTATCAAAGCAATGGCAGTAAGTAAATAGTAACTTGGTTCAAGAGTACATTTTGGAGCTTTTTATTTAAACTCATTGGGTTGATTTTGAGTTTTTACAAAAATATTAACAATCAAGCGGAATGGTCTTAAAAAATAGTATAAAAATGATAAAAACTTAGGTAGAGGTATCCAACTTTTATCTGCAATCGTTGGAACAATTAAATTTTCATAGCAATATGCTATTTTGTCCCAAGGGTGTTCTATCAATTTTAAATGAAATAGGGTAGATTTTAATTGGCTTTGTGTTGCATAATTTGGCTCAGGATGAGTCAGTTGTATAACGACTTCTGCGGATAAGGCTTTGACTAGTGAGTTAGCTTCTATTGTTTGTAATATTAATTCAGGTAGTTGAGCATCTAAAACATTATGAGCTAGTGAAAGCCCTAATAGCAGCATTCGTGTCATTCTTATTTTTGCAGCTTGTTGCAAAATTTTTTCCCAATTGACATCAGTATGAGTGCGTAGTACTTCAGCCAAGTCACAAATTCTATTCAGCCATAACCAACAGTCTTTTCCTCCTTGTGAACAGAGAATAATGATCAGGTTTTCGGCAGAAAAGCTAAGTATTTGTTTATCAACAAAAGATATCTTTTGAGTGTCTTTCCATATCCAGTCTGAATTAGATGGTAATGAAAACTTCTTGGATAAAATTCCTTGATGGACATCTAAAGTGACTTGCTCTTTACGATTAATTAAATGTAGTTCCCAATGAGAGCGTAAATAAGCCTCTTGTTCTTGAAGATTGAGAGATTTAAGATAAGCTGCTTCTTGTTCACTACTATCGGCGTATGGCTCAAATCCTTGATCTATCAATATTTGTTTAGTTTTAATAAAGTCTTTTCTTTGAACAAGAAGATCTAAATCACCAAAAGAGCGGCGCGATATGTCTCCGTAAGCTGTAGCAGCTAATATCGGCCCTTTAAAAGGAATTACAGGAATTTCATTTTGAGCAAAAGTATTTAATATACTTACAAGTTTACTAGCAAGTAATAAACTACGTTGCGTATTAAAATAATAGTAATTTTGTAGTGACTGGAAGATATTATTAGGGATAGATTGAGAACCAAACTTCTTAATATTTATAAATAATAATGGTAAAACTTTGTGATAACTCGCAATTTCGATAAGATACGGCCAGTTAATTTCTCTTTGTAACAATATTTTGATTTTCATAGCTGTTTTTTCGCATATACAAGTACGACAACAGCAAATTAATAGTTCGGTTTCAGGCGTTAAGGTATTTTGCTTAAAAGATTTATTTTCTGAAAAAACTTGATTCATATAATAAATTTATTAAAGCAATTATAATAAAATTTTATCATAATATCCAAGTTATGATTAATTTATTTTTTTAGGTTTTACGCTAGATAAATATGGAGTTAAGAAGATAGATTACTCTGATTAATGGAGAAGAAATTGAATTACGATTTTTAAATTTAATTGAGTTAATTTAACTAAAATAGCTAAAAAAATAGCTAGAATCTATTCTAGCTAAAGTGTTTATTAATTAAATCGCATTTCACTGCTCAGAAATTTTTCTATGATTGACTAACTTAGTTTCTGAGATTGACAGATGTTATGGTCGTAATTACTCACTGCGCAGAGTAATAAGATCCAAACTTTCTACTTTGGGAACAGTTACTTTTCCTTGACGCATCAAAGCAGTGCCGATATAGACATTGTTAACATTACTGTTAGAACGATACATTTTCATCTTGATGTCACCAGCTTGAGCTAGTTCTTCAACAAACACCGTGACAGCAAAAGTTTCTGCTGGAAGACCAGTTTGGGGATTAGTTGCCATTGTACCTTCTGGAAGACCCAAACTAGCAGGAAGTGGAAAGTAAAATTTGTCAGAAGTAAAATTACTTACACCTATTCCCCAAGAGCCATTAGGGTTTTTAGCGCTGGCAACAGTAATTCGAGGTTTTTTGCCATAACTCCATGTCATGTTTTTATCAAGCGAACTATAGCTTCTTCTGAATACTGCTCCGACATCAAAGGTGTGACTCAGTTGCTGGAGATAATAATATTTTTGAAACACGTCATACCGAAATGGCTTGACAAAGTAACGAATTAGCCGTGTGGCATTATCTGTCTTATCTGCTGGTGCATGTCCGATAAACCAAATCCAGTGAGTTACCCGATTGTTCATGTCGCTGAGAAAGCGGGAAGCAGCCGAAGCGGCTTGAATTGCATCTCCTGGATCTTCTGGCCCATTAGCACCAGCTTCTGTAATCCAATACTCTTTATTTGTTCCTTCAATCAGTGCAGCGATCGCAGGTGTTGCTGCCATATTGTAAGAATGAGTCGAAATTGCAGCCAGCGCTTTCCACGCATCGGGGTTATTTTTAATCGCTGTGATTACTCGGACAGCTAAACTGTCACCATTCGCTAACTCAGGTGTAACTATTTTTACATCTTTTAAATTACGATTATCCAACTGTTGGCGCAGAGCTTTAACCATCACAGGCCATTGAGCATCTGTGAACTTACCAGCTGGTTCATTCATTATACCGGTAGCATGAATTTTAACTCCATACTCCTGCTTCATCTGAGATATAAAATTAGCTAAAAGAACAGCATGATTGACAATTTCAGAGTCTTTAATGTTACTACTATTCGCTGCCTTCATATAGGATGGAAAATTACCTGGAGCTAACAGTAAAGTAGTACATCCGTTCGCCAAAGCATCTGCAATCAAACCAGAGGTTACATAAGATTTGACAAAATCAGCAGGATTTTGTTGTCCCGGCTGAGGTGCATATTTATTAGGATCAAACCATAATCTGACAATTTTAAAATTTCCCTCTTTACAAATCAGTTTTTGAAGTGTATTTTTTTCTGATTGTTGTAGTTTTCCATATTGTATGGAAGTTCCAAGAGTTTGACTAGCGCCTAGGCCTTGATATGTTTGTCTTGCTCCTGTTTTGACTGTGATGTTAATGGGAGTGATGGCAAATGCACTAGATAATGGTTGTGCCAAAAATGCCGCAGATGCTATTAAGGAACACAAAAAAGAATTATGTTTACTCATGAACAAAATCCTGAACTCATTAGGGAACACTGAACTCTTTCGATTTCTCTATCTCAGAGAAACTGCGTAAATAGGGCTGATACTGCAATGTGATTCAGGTTAACTTAATATTTGCGTGTTTGGTATGAGAAAAAACTCGTAACCAGTATTAAAAAAACAGAAGAAAAAGTATTGAATAAAACTAGTGATTCTACGTAAAATTTAAATTAAATCAAAAACAATTTAATCTTAAAGTGTTACTATACAATGCTTTGGTTGCTTTATATGTGCTTTTCAGCTTTGATGTAGCCTGTAACACCAAGAATCTAAATGGTAGTTTGTTTGCGTATATTTTGGGTGAAGTAAATTAGAAAATCTCATATATATATTTTTATTTTTGCGTATAAAATTTATATGACTTGCCAACACAGATTCAATCAAGAAATGAATTTACAAATTACATAACTTATACATAGTGGTTTTAAGCTTTTTGACGAGTAAAGACAACATTGATAAACTTGTAATTTTATTTTTTATTTGCTGAGATTTGAGATTGCAGATTTGTAGATTTTTGAATTTTTAAATTTGCTTAACTGCTACTAAGCGATCGCCTGACAATTAAATCTGAGCCAGAAAATTAGTCAAACTATTTAGACCTATATATTTGTGATAAATAAAGCAAGAATTTTATACTAAAATTTGTCAGACCATTAACTTTGAGTGGAATTGCTGCTACAAATTTGATGAAGCGAAAAAAAAGGCTTACTACAAAGTAGTAGCAGCCAGATATAATCAATTGATTTTAGAATGTCTCTAGCAGTAATTTGCAGGGTTATCTGCTGTTGTAGTTGGCGACAGCAGCTCGAAGATTTCCTTGGTGTTCTGATAAAAGCCGATCGCCTTCTTCTTTTTCTAAACCAGTCCAATGCATCAATAAAGCCAGCTTCACCCATTTACCGCTACGTTCTAGTAGTAAAGCCGCAGTTTCCCTACTTAAACCTGTGAAGTCTTGCAGAATTCGCAAAGCGCGATCGCGGAGTTTTTGATTTGTTACCGCTACATCTACCATACGATTGCCGTAAACTTTGCCGAGCTTCACCATCACCCCAGTGGACAAGATATTTAAAGTCAGTTTTGTGGCTGTACCAGCTTTTAAACGAGTTGAACCGGCTAATACTTCTGGCCCAGTCAAGAGGCGAATATCAATATCAACATCGATACTAACTTGTTCTTTTGGTACACAAGCAATAAATATAGTAACGGCTCCTCTTTGACGAGCAGCGTTCAGCGCTCCATGAACAAAAGGTGTTGTCCCACCAGCCGTAATACCGACCACTACATCCAATTGTGTAATCTGTCTTTGGGCGATCGCTGCTTCTCCATCTTGGGCGCGGTCTTCTAAGTCCTCAGAACTGCGTACCAGTGCGCCAGCACCACCAGCAATGATTCCTTGCACTAATTCTGGAGGTGTACAAAAAGTAGGGGGACACTCAGCTGCATCTAACACTCCTAACCTACCACTTGTTCCCGCACCTATATAAAATAAACGTCCGCCTTGGTGTAAACGCTCTGCTGTTTGTTCAATTGCTTGAGCTAACTCAATTTTAGCCGCTGCTACTGCTGCTACTGCTTTTTGGTCTTCGTTATTAAACAGTTCTACTAATTCTAAAGAACTAAGTTGATCTAAGTTGAGACTGAGAGGATTTATCTGCTCAGTTAAAAGATGCCCACGTTCCTGCAAATCTGCCATGTTTTCTATTTCCTGTGTGATTTGTCATTTGTCAACAACAAGGGTGTAGGGGTGTCGGGTGTAAGGGTTGTAAAGAAAGCCCTAATAATAGTTGACTAGTTATATCTCGATTTCACAGGTTGCTTCATTCACTTACACCCCTACCTCCTTATACCTTGACACTCACCCTAAAGAGTTACTAATGACTAATGACCAATGACTAATTACAATAATCCTTCGAGTTTACGGCGAATACTTTCGAGTTCCGAGTCAGAAAATTCTGTTTCCTCTGCTGGTGGGACTTGTGCGTCGTACTCACTCTCATCAGTATCTTCATTTTCGGCATCTATTTGCCAGTCAGTTTCTTCTACGTTCAGTTCTGGAGGAATCACTAAATCGCTATTTTCGGGAACGATTTCCCAGTCGTAACCAGCACTTTCGCAAAATTCCTTAATTTCTTCTGAATCAATCGCTTCGACTGTAGGTGTAGGGAAATCCTGAGCTTCTAGCATCAGGGCAAAGCGCAGAGCATCATCTTCTGACTCAAACATGAGAATTTTATTGCGATCGCCAACTCGAACGGTATGAATTCCTTCATTGTCTGTATGAGCATTAAAAATTAAAACAAATATACGCATTGGTGTAATCATCTATCCTTTTACTTAAATTTCTTTATCTAGCCGCTTTTGAGGGTAATTTGCTGCAACAAACAATATAAAATTGTCGAAGCACAGGGCATGGATTGTCGATGCTCTTGGTGAAATTATCTAATTTTTTTACAGCTAATTATCTACTTTCTCAAGTGTCATCTATCTATTGCCATGCGCATCAAAGCTATAAATAGGGACTTTTGGCCAAATTTTCGCAAATTCAGTAGGTTTTTACGTTTATTTTTGTATTTTTTGATCAGTCTACTGTGTGTGCTTGGTTCGCCTGGGTTAGCAGTTTTACCTCATAATATCTATTCTTCATCTTTATTGACGAACGCCAGCATTACAGCTTCACCTTTACAGCAAGGTAAAATTCTTTATAATGCTGGGCGCTTTGCTGAAGCAGTGCAAGTACTACAACAAGCAGCACAAGAATACGAGCAAACAGCAGATCAACTCAAACTAGCTATCACCCTGAGCAATTTATCTCTCGCTTACCTGCAACTAGGCGCACTCCCAGAGGCACAGCAAGCAATTACTAAGAGCTTGAAATTGCTTGAAGGTAAACAGAATCTGCAAGTATTTGCCCAATCCCTAGAAATTCAAGGTCGTCTGCAATTGGCAATGGGGAAAGCAGAAGCAGCTTTATCAAGTTGGCAGCAAGCAGAAGAAATTTATCAGCAAAGCAAAAATTATAGTGGTGTAGTGCGATCGCAGATTAATCAAGCACAAGCTTGGCGCACTCAAGGTTTTTACCGCCGTGCAATTCAAATGTTAGAAGCAGTGAATCAACAGTTGCGATCGCAACCAGATTCTCTAGAAAAAGCTGTAGGGTTGCGATCGCTGGGTAATGCATTGTTAATATCAGGAAGTCTGGAAAAATCCCACGAGGTTCTAGAACAAAGTCTAGCGATCGCTCAACGCCTAGAAGCTCATCATGACATGGCAGCTAGTTTTTTGAGTCTGGGAAACAACGCACGTAAACAGGAGCATACACAGGATGCGATCGCATATTATCAACAAGCTATCAAACTAGCTACCTCACCTTTAGCCAAAATCCCTGCACAACTTAATTACCTCAGTCTCCTAATTGAAGCTCAACAATTAGTAGAAGCCTTATCTTTATTACCTTCCATTCAATCTGAAATTAATCAACTACCTGCAAGCCGCACGGCTATTTATGCCCAAATTAATTACGCCCAAAGCTTGATGAAATTGGGTATTGCATATCAACAAAAAAATTCTACACCTGACTCTCAAATTCCGAATTTTCCCAAAATTGCGCAGATGCTTGCTGATGCTGTGAAACAATCTCACAGTTTAGGCGATCGCCGTGCCGAAGCCAATGCACTTTTGAGCTTGGGTAATTTGTACGAACAAACTCAGCAGTGGTTAGAAGCTAAAAGTCTAACTCAGCAGGGGTTAATCTTAGCACAGGCAAGTACAACACCAGACATTGCCTATCGCTTGCAATGGCAGTTAGGTAGATTACTGTGGCAACAAAAAGATTTTACAGGAGCGATCGCTGCTTATGATGCGGCCGTAGAAACTGTTAAATCTCTGCGTAGTGACTTAGCAACAATTAATCAAGACATTCAATTTAATTTTCGGGATAGCGTTGAACCGATATATCGTCAGTCAGTAGAGTTACTATTGCAATCTCAAGCCGCAAAACCAGATGCGAAAATTTTAGATCAGGCACGTCAGCGAATAGAAGCATTGCAATTAGCAGAATTAGATAATTTCTTTCAAGAAGCTTGTTTAGAAGGTCAAAACGTTCTCCTCGACCAAGTAGTCAAAAATAAAAATTCCACTGCGGCTATTTTTTACCCGATCATTCTCCCTACACAACTTCAGGTAATTGTCAAGCTACCTGATCAACCCCTGAAGAATTACAGCATTAATGTTACCCAAGCAGAAGTAGAAAAAGTTACAACAAATCTGAGAAGTGTTTTGGTCAACCCCACGGCTATTAGAGCTATTAGAAGCCAATCCCAAACGATTTATAACTGGCTAATTAAACCTGTTGAGTCGGATTTATCAGTAAAGAAAGTTGATACTTTAGTATTTGTGCTGGATGGGGTATTACGTAATATCCCAATGGCATCTTTGTATGATGGTCAACAATACTTGATTGAGAAATATGCGATCGCCTTGAGTGTTGGTCTACAACTACAAAATCCTCAGCCTTTAGTACAACAGAAACTGAAAGCCTTAATTGCTGGGTTAACTCAGCCTCCACCGGAGTTTTCCAACTTTGCACCATTACCTGCAATTAAGTCAGAAGTTAACTCTATTTCCAATGCTGGAATTGCCACAACCAATCTGTTAGATCAACAGTTCACCAGCAAAGCACTAGAAAAAGAAGTCAACTCAGTCCCTTTCAATGTGGTACATTTAGCCACTCATGGCCAGTTTAGTTCTCGTGCTGAGCAGACTTTTATCTTAGCTGCTGATGGGCCAATTAATGTCAAGCAATTTGACAGCCTACTCCGCAGTCGAGATGAAACTCAAGCACAAGCAGTAGAACTGTTAGTATTGAGTGCCTGTCAAACAGCCGCAGGAGATAAACGTGCTGCTTTAGGACTTGCAGGTACAGCAATTCGAGCCGGTGCGCGTAGCACTCTAGCTTCTTTGTGGCAGATTGATGATGAATCCACAGCTTTGTTTGTCGGTGAATTTTATAAAGAACTCAAAAAAGGTAACATCAGCAAAGCTCAAGCTCTCCGTAATGCTCAACTCAAAATTTTGCACCACCCCAATTACAAAGCACCTAGTTTTTGGTCTGCTTATGTCTTAATTGGTAATTGGTTGTAAGTTAGGGGCTAGTCTTCCGTAGGTTGGCTGGAGGCGCACAAAATATATTGACAGCAAAACGGTAAATTCACATTCGCGCCGTAACCCAACACCAGATATCTTGATTTTGTTGGGTTTCGCTTCGCTTCACCCAACCTACTTGCTTGTTGAAATATTCTCTGAAAATATGATGATTTGGTGTTGGGTTTTGCTGTCGCTCTACCTAACCTACCATTATTTACTATTGACTGTTGACTATTGACTAATAACAAAAAAGAGGTCTTTCTTGACCTCTTGGGAACTCCCTACAATAAAGTTCAATTTGTATATATGAATTAGGACAGGCCTGCGTTGGTACCTTGCTTGCCAGTTGCCAGTTCCACTTTAACGATTTTGCCACCCATTTTTTGAATCCGTTGCTGTTCGCGGAACCAGTTTTCGTAGGGAACCAATTTGGTGAAATAGGTATTTTGTAGTTCGCGTTGAGTACGAATCCGGGTTTGGCTAGGAACGCAAGCAGTAATTTTAAACAACCGCGCCATGTGATCAATCTCCTGTGGTGAGTGTGAAAACTTTTTTATCTCAAAGTGAAGCGGGAGTATATTTTTTAGGCAAATCTTTATTTAATCTCTCCAAGGCTGGAAATCAAACATCAATACTAGACCACTAACACTCATCATGATTTATGCAATTAAGATAAGCGACAAGACGTTCTAGCACTCACGGTTGATTTCCAGACCTTAATAAAGCTGCACCTAATTGCTTAGATGCCCACTAGCTCTTAGCTCAAGCCAGAGGAGATGTAGTCTAAGTAAACGCCCATTTCTTTACCAGCGTCGGGGCCGACCAAGCTAGCGGTTACTTCTTTGATTGCTTGGATAGCTTGTACAGTAGCGCCTACGGGTACACCCAAGGAGTTGTAGGTTTCTTTCAAACCGTTCAGTACGCGCTCGTCTAGGATGGAAGGATCGCCAGCCAGCATAGCGTAGGTAGCATAGCGGAGGTAGTAATCCAAGTCACGGATACAAGCAGCGTAACGACGGGTGGTGTACATGTTACCACCGGGACGGGTGATATCAGAGTACAACAGAGACTTAGCAACAGCTTCTTTAACGATCGCAGCTGCGTTAGCGCTGATGGTGGTAGCTGCACGAACGCGCAGTTCACCAGTTGCGAAGTAGCCTTTCAGTTTTTCTAAAGCAGCGGTGTCGAGGTATTTACCTTGAACGTCTGAAGAGTTAATAACAGAGGTAATTGCGTCTTGCATGTTGTTATTTCCTTATTTCCAACCGTATTGCAACAGTTTGTGTCAGCAGGGAGAAAACCTCAACCTACTGCATTGCACCAACTAGGTAGTCGAAGTAGGCGCTAGCTTCGGAAGCATCTTCAGCAGACAGCAAGGAAGCAGCAACGTTCTTCATAGCAGCAACACCAGCGGCAACTGCATCGATAGGAGTGCCGAGGGATTTGTACATTTCACGAACGCCAACTACACCGATTTCTTCAATAGGTGTAACATCACCAGAAACTACTCCATAGGTGATGAGACGGAGGTAGTAGTCTAGGTCACGCAAGCAGGTAGCGGTCATTTCTTGACCGTAAGCGTTACCACCGGGAGATACAACATCGGGGCGCTTTTGGAACAATTGGTCGCCAGCTTGCTTAACAATGCGCTCACGGTTGTCGGTCAATACTTGAGCGATGCGGAGGCGACGTTCGCCACCAGAAACAAAGCTCTTGATCCGATCCAGTTCGCCAGGGCTGAGGTAGCGAGCTTCTGCATCAGCATTCACGATGGACTTCGTGACGATACTCATTAATGGATTCCTCCAGTACTAATGAAACCAGGATATGAAACTGGTGCGATTTTAATTTCGGTCGAATGTAGCTACGTTCTCTCGTTGTTTTTTAGATACAACAGTTGAGTAGCTGCTGTAGCTAATACTTTACGAGTTGGCTGGTGTCAATTTCAACTACACGAGCTGTAAAACTCAGCTACCTTCCGCAAAATATTCTCCGGCATTCTGTTGAGCATTTATGACTGCTCTTAATACTTTGTAATATTCCTTTTCAGATTTACATCTGATTTAGAAATCTGAGAGGAGTGTTACGAAAGGTAAAGTCTTTTTAGTCAAAAAGGCATGAGGCAATAGTCAAGAAGTTTACACTCTTGACTATTGACCTTTGACTATTGATTAAGTATTAGCGATCGCTAGGACGACCAGTTAATACAGCAGGAGACAGACTAGACCAAGATTGTTTCACTAGATCAGCCGCCGCCTGTACGCTACCGAGGTAGTTACCTGCTGGTAGAGATGGGAAGCGTGGGTATGGAACCACATCTTCACCAAAGTAGCGAGCGTACTCTGAGCTATCAACAATTGCTTCTACAGCGGCTCTCAGACCCTTATCAGCCAACAGTTTGTTATACTGACGAATTTCGCCTTGAGTAGCTGGTGCGCGTCCCAATAGGTGACGGAATAAGTATTCAATCACCTTGGTGTTGGGATAAGGCGTATAGAAGCGTTTGCGATAGATTTCTGAGCTTGCTAGTTCGCGGACAAACTCGCGCACGGATATTTCGCCATTCCGCAGTTTGCTGTCGAGGTCGCTACGGCGGTAATAGTCGGGAACTTGACCGCTAAAGACATCCAATACTTGACAGTAAGCAGCGTTAATTACTAACTGTCTTTCTGATTGGCTGCTACCATCTGTTAACCGGAAAATCCGCGCAGGTTTACGACGGCTAGTACCAACACCAACTTCTACAGACTGACCGCGACCATCGTTATAGGAACGACCCAATTCGATAAACAATGGCTTGGTCTTGTCAATTTGCCGTGCTTGGGCTGCCAAATCTGCGATCGCTTTTGCCAAAATTGGTGTATTAGCAGACTCAATCCGCGCTTTGACAGGCTTAAAGCTAGGTACAACCACATCATCATTTTGCTTGGTGAGTTGGTTGTAAAGCTTTTCGGTATTGGGGAAGTTAGCCGCAGGTAAAGTCGGGAAGCGACGATAAGGAACTGTATCTTCACCAAATACTTGGCGATACTCCGCACTGTTCAACATCGCAGCAATAAACGCTTTCAGACCTTGGGTAGCCAAAATCTGGTTATATTTGCGGATTTCTGCTTGGTCGATGGGTGCGCGTCCTAAAAAGTGCTTGGTTCCCAACTCAATTACTTTGGTGTTGGGATAAGGTGTATAGAATTCCTTCAAGTACAGGTTAGAGTAACCCAAAGCTTCGATAAATTCTTTGACAGTGATTTCACCGTTACCCAGCTTGCTTTCTAGGACTGTGAATTCGCTTTTCACAATGTAAGGTGCAATGTCGCGCTCAAAAATCTGGCGGTAAGCAGCACTAATTACAGTTTTCACTGCAACTTTGTCAACTGTATTGGCTACCAGCTTGAAGACTTTAGTTTGTTCACGCTGCTTAGTAACACCTTGATTCACGCGGAACTGAATATCGGGTTCTGTCCGATTTTGAGATACTGCACCCAGTTCTACAAAGCGTGGTGTTTCTTGCTTGTCAACCTTGGTTGCAACAACATCTTCGCGGATGGTACCAACACGCAGTTGTCGCAAAGACACACCAGCAGGAGTCAGATAGCGTTCGTAAGGAACTGTATCTTCACCAAAGGCTTCGCTGTACTCTACGCTATCAAGAATGGCATCAACCACTCCGTAAAAGCCTTTCTTAGAGGCAATATCGAAGTATTTGTTATTTTCTTGACGACCGTAGGTAGGACGACCTAACAAGCGACGGTGGATGTATTCGATCGCTTTACAAACATACAACGGTGTCCAGTAAAGCTTGCGGAATAAATCAGACTTAGCCAAAGCTCTGACAAATTCCCGCACAGAAATTTCGCCGTTTTCCAGTTTAATTTCTTGTACTTTCAGCCGTTGACCTTCGTAAACATCACGACCAATTACTTGCAAGTAAATTGCTCTAATTACTGCCTGTGTGGAGCTTTCAGAGAATTTAACGCTTACACCCTTGGGTGCTTTCTTGCCAATAGTGCCAGGCAGTTGATCCAGTTTGAATACTTTTGGCCCCAGAGTACCGGGCGCTACACCCCGCGCTTTTGGGTTGCTCAGTTGGTTATTAATACCAGGCCCTTGGTGAATCAAGATCCGTCTTGTATCCTTACCAAATGGAGCCGGACGGCTGCTGGGGTTGCGAGTTTCTTTCGGGAAAATCGCCCCAAACTGAATTTCTAATGGGTCGTTACCAGAACCGTAGGGGTGTTGATCTGGTAATGGTTGTTCGTAAGCCGCGAATGTTGTAATGAACTGAGGTACTTTGCGGAAAGGTGCACTGTAGTTAAACAGGTCTTGTTGCGGCCCCCAGTTACGGCATTCTTGAGCTTCTTGACCCAGACCCCGGATGTAAGGTACTGTCTCTTCGCCAAAGTAATCGCCGTATTCGTCAGAATCTACCAAAGCATCTACTAACTTAGGTAGACCACCGTTAGAAATAATTGAGAAGTATTTTTGAACTTCTTCCCGGCTACTTGGCCCACGTCCCAAAATGTGACGGAAAGCCAGTTCGATTACACGGCTGTTAATAAAAGGCTGATAAAACTGTTTTTGGTAAAGAGGAGATTTTGCCAAACGGCGGACAAACTCTTTCATGGAGATGTCGCCATTTTTCACCTTGGATTCCAAATCAGAAATCGACAAGCTGTAAGCACGAGTAATATCGCGCTCAAAGATTTGCCGATATGCTGCTTTAACTACCTCAGTTTTTTCGCTGGCTGACAAACCAGGCTTCATCACAAACTTGGGACGACGTTCTGCGGCATTAAAGTAAATCTGCGGCAGTTGTAAACCTTGTTGGTCGCCAGAAGGACGTTGACGTAGTTTAGTCGAAGGTGTGGGTGCTTTGAACTCTGTTAGCAACACATCCATGTACTGAGTCACAATGTCTGTAGCCTCAGCATCTTTGCGGAAGTAAGACAGGGATGCTGCCTTAATTTCCTGCAAAGCTACGATAGTTGCTTCACCAGAACAAGCATTTTCAATAATTTCCCGCAGACCCCGTGTGTTCACAGCAATTATGTTGGGGTCGCCAGCTACGATCGCATAAGTAGCATAGCGCAAGAACCAGGACAAGTCCCGTAAGCTCTTGGCCATGTTGCTTGGGCCGTAGCGAGAAACGTTAATTGGTCTGAAACCTGGAGGGGTTGGGCCACTCGGTGAGGTGTTGAAGATAGAACGCAAGTTTTCTAAGAAACCACCCCGACTTTCAACGTAGGTGACAGTTCCTAGTTTCATGCCTTCTGTAACATCTCTACCAGCGCCAACAGCAGCACCAGCCATTGCTAATTCAGGTTCTTGTGGCTTTTCTAAGAAAGCCATTGGTGAACCACCGACAAATATCCGGTTAGCAGCACGAGATACGATAATCTCGGAATTTTCTGTGAGAATCTGGGCAATTTCTAGACGCTTTGCACCAGATGCAAAATAGCTTGCCAGTTCATTTAATTCCCCGGTTCCCAAAAAGCGGTCTTGCTGTTCCGCTTGGGAAATGGTTGCCACAGCTAGGGTTTGATATAGTTGCGGACGCGCAACTGAGCTTCCACCACTCGCCTTAACACTCATCGGATTTGTAAAACTCCCATCATAATCGTTTATGTGTTAAGTCTGGGTCGCTTTGAGGCTTGACACATCGGTGTGTTTATGCCTTCAGAGTACCGCCTTCAAAACTGTCAGTAAAATTAACCCAGTCAGCTTTTAGATTAGAACGTTTTGCGTTTTTCCTGGTAATTTATTAAGAAGTATGTAGATTCCGTAGCTTTGATTTAGCAAGTCCAAGAATAAATACTCCTATTGACATGAGACAAAATCTAAGTTTTGTATCTGAAAGTTAAAAACTTTACAAAAATATTTTACTTGAGCCTCAACCCAAATTTTATTTAGCCAAGACAAAAGTATACAAACCTTAGTCTTTAGTCCTCTGGCTTGAAAAATAGGGAGTAGACAATGGGTGTCAGGGTTTAGGGATGTAGGGATCAAAAGACTTTTATCTGTTTGTTATGGATTGCTCACATAACCATTTAGCCTCTTTCTTATGCTTGGCTGTTTACGCTTGAAGAGCTAGTTGCAATTTCCCATGATACTTTTCTGTGATGATTTGGTAACTGATAGCTATACCAAAAGCTGTTCCTTTGGCGGTAAATTGCCATAATCACGAATCACTTGATTGCTGGATAATCTGGTTTGTCTTTCAGGCGAAATTAATAGTGTATTTTCAATGTTGATTTACCTCATTGCTGGTTAAGGATTTTGGATAAATACACCCCTACACCCTGACACAATTGTCGAAACCCTTGATTTTTCGTTTTCATACGTAAGTCCTATTTTCTTCAAGGATGACCCCGAAATTATCATGGGCTATGCTGTAGCTAACAGCATTATTACTGGGAAATACTATGAAAAATAGTAATAAATTTAACTATTTAACTTTGGCTGCTTTGTCTTCTATAGCAGTTGCGATCGCTGTTACACCTGCTCATGCACTTCCTGGACAAAATATTAACACTGTTATTAAATGGGCAAAAACTAAAGCTCAATTACCAAGGCTGACCTATAGCAGCGAAGCACACGGTTACTCAGGTACAAAAGGTAATTTATATTTTTATGTGGATGTTCCTGCTGAGAATGGAACAGTTACTAAAGAAGGAATCACAGTCAGTGGTGACTCAAGTATAAAGTTCACCGCTAAAAATGCTAAGGCTGTGAAGTTAATTCAAAATATTTATAACGCAAATATCGCTAATGACTTCAGCCAGTCTCGCCGCATCACAAAAATTGGTCGAGACCAATACTATAAAGGTAAAAAATATGCTTATATTCTAGCTGAAGTGGTGGATGGTTCAGCATTTCAGATTATTCCTGTAAGAGAATTACAAGCAGAAATCGATAATGCCAAATATTGCCAAACTCATCAATGTGACTTGTAATTAATTTTAGGCGTTGCTGAATCTTGAGATGAAATTTGATGTCTTGAAGTCTCACGCTATTTATACTCTCTGCCCCTCTGCACCTTTGCGTAAAAAAATTCATCCCGAAATTATGCAGCGCCTAATTTTGTAAGCGATCGCACCTTCTGGTGATCAACTGCCAAACACTCACCACTTTTTCAAGCTAGACGACTACAACTCCTGCTCTTCTTCATAAAACCAAACTTCTGCTAACAAAGAGAAGCCCATAAGCCAAATAAAGCAAAAAACGGAGAACCAAAATATTCCCATCATATTTACTACCTCCAAAAAGCTTCTTAATGCAAGATTGCGTTTTTAGGTAAGTATTTACTTACAAAATCGTGATTAGATTACTGAGTCAGATAAACTCACAGGAGAGTTATAAATAGCTAATATGTTAATTTTTGATATCGTCATTCATGAGTAAATTATTACTTGAAATTTCTATCTTTAGTTAGGTTATTTATAAAACTCAATTTTAGTCGCTAAATTATTACAATAAATTTCAAGCAGTGTGAATTACAGGGTTTAGTTATTAAAGCCAGGTAGAAAGTCGATTCTTGTTCTGAATTCTGCTGTAAGCGTTAAACTAGAGGTATTGGGATAGCAATCTCTGGCAGTAAGTTCTACAAGTAGTCAATTTTGATAACTCCAGGGAAATGACTCAAGAGCATGACGAGTTGTTTGAGATTCAGCAAATATCTAACCTTAAACCACGACATTTTGCTGATTTAATCAGGGCTGCACAATTAATTTTTGATCCGACTGCGGGAATTGTAGGAAGCCATATAAAAGTGGATTGGCAAGAATTTGGTATTCCTGATGACGTAGAAGAAAATCTTAAATTACTTGGTCAGCAATATCGATATGCGTGTCCTGATATTCCAGGTGCAATCATTTGGAGCCAATTAACTTTAGCTACACGTAATTGGTTCCTGAAAAATAAAGATGAATTGTGGAAATTTGAGGAAGCTTTTCCACCGTTGGATGAAGACTAATGATGATCTGCTGTTGCTAAAATCCAAAATTCACCAAAAAGACAATAAATGGTAGAAAACATCTGTTTCCTACCATTTACTGCCCTAAAAGCCAAATATTCATGTGGCAATTAGGATGAAAGCTATGTTTAAATTTTATTAAGATTATTGTGGCATTATTGCCATTGTACATGGAACTTAAAAAGTGTAAGTCATTGGCGATCGCATTAATTTCAGTGCTTAGTCAAATTTAATTTTAAAAATCTTGTATCAATGAATCAAATCTTTAGTGTTGCTCCCTCTCACGAGGAAATTTTTACCAAAAATATTTCTGTTACTAAACCACAGCTAATTATACAGCAACTAATAGTTTTGGCTTTAGAAATGGTACTAGCATTACCACTGGGTTTAGGGTTGGTAAAGTTTCATATTGGCGGTATTGCTTGGATATTTGGCGGTATCGCTGCTGGTACAGTCATACTTCAAGTTTGCCGAATTTTTTACCAATACACTCCCAAGCCTAACCGAACTGCTAGAAAAGTAGGGATGGGACTTGTAGGATTAACTGTTGGTTTATCTAATAGCAATAGCGACCTCCTCAATTTAGCTTCTGGAATTCCAATATTTGTTGTTCTGACATTTTTTCTATTATTTTGTGGTAGCTGCATTGGCTATATTTATTCCCGATTCAGCAAAACCAACTTATTAACAGCAATGCTGGCAACAGTTCCCGGTGGTGTGGGTGTGATGTCATCTATTGCTGCTGATTACAATAAAAACGTTACCTTGGTTGCTTTAGTGCAAGCAATTCGGGTTACTTGTGTAGTATTAGTGATTCCTTTTATTGCGAGAACAACGGTTGGTAGTTATTGGAATTCGTCAACACTTCCTGTTAAACAAGCTTTACTCAGTTTAGAACCTTCGCAACTTGGACTTTTATTAATAGCTTTATTCATTACTGGATTGATAGTTTACCTAGCTATTGTGTTTAAAATTCCCGCTGGTGATTTTTTTGGGGCGTTGTTGCTGGGTATATTTTTTAATTCTTTACTAAATGGGCTGCCTTTTGTTAATGAGGCTTATTTGAGTCCACAACCATTGATTAATATAGTTGGTCAAATGCTTTTGGGAATTACCATCGGTGAGTATTGGGGCGAAAAACCCGCCTTTGGAAAACGAACTGTCGGTTGGGCTTTGATTTCTGTAGCCTTGACTCTCGTTGCAGGTGCGATCGCTGCTATGCTGGCTATGTCCTTAACTTCTTGGGACTGGTTAACTTGTCTGTTAGTAACAGCACCAGGCGGTTCCGCAGAAATGATCTTAGTTTCCCTCGCATTGGATCATAATGTGGAAATTGTTACTACAGGACATTTAGTCCGCCTCATCGCTATCAACAGTTCCTTACCACTTTGGTTATTCTTATTTCGCCGCCTCGATAGTCAGTTGAAGTCTGAAGTGTAAATTGTGAAAGTTAACAGTCAAAAATCAAGCTCTTTTAGACTATTGACCATTGACTATTGACTATTGACAGCCTAAATTTCAATGCTGAAAAGAAAAAACCTCGGCCGTTGTTAAAACCGAGGTGATTAGGAGAAGTCCAAATGTCGATGGGAGATACCGATACCGAAGTCCGTTGCTTTTTGCTAACTGCAAAAGATACCAAACTCTGACAATACCTTTTGTGTTAGCAGCAGTATTTGTAATTTGTTTTTATTTATTAACTTATGTAAATAAGTGTAACTAAATTGTTACGATAAGTCAACAGAGATTGACATAAAAAGCCAAAGATCAGTAATAAGAAAAATTTATACAATCTCGTTAGAGATCATCTTCTGGCTCATTGATAAAATACGAATTCTTTTTTTGCCTTTTACATTTTTACTTTTACCTTTCTACATATTCCTGCACCACTTTGAGCGCATCAGGAGGAATTTCTGTTATCAGGCGGAAGGGAAAAGCAGGTGTCGAAGCAGCAACAGCATAATTTGGAGTCAAAAAGACACTATATTGTTTAGCTTCTGGGGTTAGTTGTGCAGCCATTGCCAAAACTATAACTTTTACAAATTTGCGCACATCTGCTGCTTGTTCTCCAACAACTTCACCACCGCTAAAAGGTGTATTAGGTTGTCCTGCCTGATCTAAAGTAGTGCTTGGGTCTTTCACACTTAAATGAGTACCACCAAGTATACCAACTAGCCATTTAGGCGCAGGAATTTTGTGAAATCCGACAATTTGTTCAGTCAAAGCCGGAGTGGTTTTATCTGCGGAACAGGCCAAGATCATAGTCGGAACTTGCACTTTAGTTAAACCAGTGTCGCCAAACATCAAAGAACTGGTAGGGTTAAGAGCGATCGCTTGTTTAATCCGAGGATCTCGTAGTTGATAGTTGTTGTTTGGTAGTTCTTGCGCAACGCACTGAGCAGCTTCTCCCAAACTCAACACAGCCAAATTTTGCTTGCAACGTTCTTTTAGCTTATCGAATTGTAACTCACCACCAGCCAGTGCCAAAGCTGTACCGCCACCAAAAGAATAACCAACAATCATCACATTATCAGTTGCAAGTTTTCCAGCTAAGGGGTTATTAGCAGCTTGGTTAATTTTGGTGAGTTCATCCAAAACAAAACTAATATCTTTGGGACGGTCTAAAAATTCCTGCGGCTTGAGGAGTTTATTTTTGCCTTGTAAACCAGAATCAACATTTGTTTGGTTACTACCAGGATGTTCTACAGCTACAAACACATAACCGTGAGATGCTAAGTGTTCGGCGAGATATCGTAAATCTGTGCGCACCGAACCTAAACCGTGAGAATAGACAATTACTGGTTTATTTGCAGTTGCAGCCGTTGACCAGTAGATATCAACAGGAATATTACGTTTACGTTGTTGGTCATTCCAATTAACTTTGAGGACTTGGACTTCAGCCGTACCTGATTGACTGGGGTCAAATGGTAAAGAAACTTGTAGCGATTGTTGGTTAAGTTGGGGAGCGATCGCTAACATAAATTGTTGAGTCTGCCAAAATGCTGTATTAAAATTACCAGCCAGTTTAAAAGTTTGTGGCAAATTAATTTCTAGACTTTGGCTAGGATAAGCAGCAATAAAGCTAAGTAGCGAAAGACCTTGAGGCGCAGTTGAGCCAATTACTAATCCGGCTCTGATTGCTTGTACACCAGCTTTATCCTTACGCACAACAGCTTTGGAAACATCATTGAGGATTGTTGTGCCAATCTGGGTATTGAGTAACCGATTAACAGTCACAACATTCAACGAAAGTGGCATTTTCAGCGTATTTACTAGCAAGCGCCGCTGTTGTGTAGATAATCTTCGACCATAAAGCTCAAAACCTCCCGGAAAATCTCCAATTTCTGCTGCCTTTTGTAACTCAGCTAAAGAAACAGATTCCGCCAACAAACCATAACGCAAAACAACTGTATCAGCAGCTGTTGCCGCAGTAGTTATACCTAAAAACTTAGTAAAAGCGAAAGCACAAAAGCAACCTACCAATAGATTTAAAGCTTTCCTACTTATTCCCATAAAAATATTCGTTAATGATTCCTGACGGGAATATAACGAATATTTTGGCATTTGACGAATTTTGAGATTACGGTAAGGGAACAGCAAGATAAGCTCTTACGCCTGTAATTTACAAGATCACTCATGATGTTAGTTGACTTTTAACACAAAAAATCTGCCAGTATGCGCCGTCAATTCATCTATGTTTTAATCCTGTTGCTTTCGATGTTGATTGTTACACTGTGGTGGCCTGTAGATGACTCTCAATGCAACTCAGAAGCTTTTTTGAAATCAAACAGCAAAAAATTTCCAGTACAAGCCTCTCAAGTTGTAGTACAACCGTGGCTTGGCGAACATCATGTATATGGTATTTTTATGGTTCCCGATGAATATAAAGAAGCACCATTTTTTGTATTATCTGTTCTTGGTGCTGGTAACTATTGTTCCAGGCCATTTGGTTACAGCCAAAACTATGATGATATCTTTGCAGAACCAGGCACTCATTTAATTCGGTACTATCTGAGAACTCGCATCGCTTTGCGGCTGATTTTTCAAGGTTCTTATTTTCAACTCAATGATAAACAGAACTGGATACTGACTTACCCACAGCCATAGCAGGTGACAGAAAACTAAAGTGAAATTTGAGAAATTAGTGAGCAAATGGGAACACTAATTTTATGTAGATGCGGTTGGGTGATTTATCACTATGAAAATCTCTCATAAACTCGTTGGAAGCTTTGTTGGTGTTTCCTTATTAACGAGTGTAGTTGGTACGGTTGCGATCGCCCAAAGCCAAAAAATTGCAGAAAATTTAGCGATCTCCGAAGCTGAACATGTTGCCCAAGTGCTTGCCACTTCTATCACTCACAATACTGATCACAATAAAAAATCTATCTCTCTAGAACTTTCACAAGAACTACAACACTATACAGATTTGCTACACGCTCTGCAAAAACGTGACATTGTGGTGGTCAATCGGCAGAAGCTAATTTTAGCAGATGCTGTTCCGGAAAATGTAGGCAGTATTTTTGATCACGACACAGGTAATGAAATCCGGCTAACAATGCAGGATGGTAAAACAAGAACTTTTTTAGAAAAGAGCGTCGATTATCCCCAAGGAATTAAATTAATTGTCGTTACACTGAAAAATTATCAAAATCAAGTTGACGGTGCCGTTATTTTAGAGTGGTCATCGCTTTATGACGAGGCGATCGCTCAAGCTAGACCAACAATGGTGGTGATTGGTGTCACTAGTTTAGGCTGTGTGATTTTAGCATTGTTTCTGGGATTGATAATTTCCAACAGTATTGCCAAACCCCTACAATCTGTGACTAAAGTCGCGCAGCAAGTTACCCAAGAGTCTAACTTTGATCTGCAAGCTGATGTGAACACCAAGGATGAAACAGGTATTCTCGCGACTGCATTCAATAATCTCATTGAACGTGTGAAGACACTGCTGAAGGAAAAAGACCAACATTCAAGTGAACTTCAGCAAGCTTTAATTCAGCTTCACAATACTCAACTACAACTAGTTCAAACTGAAAAGATGTCGAGTCTGGGTCAACTGGTGGCGGGAGTTGCTCACGAAATTAACAACCCTGTGAACTTTATTCATGGCAACATTACTTATATTAATACTTACACCCAAGATTTACTGAAATTGGTACAGTCCTATCAGGCACACTATCCCAATTCACCTGCAACGCTTCAGGCAATTTTAGATGAGGTGGAACTTGAATTTCTACGTGAAGACCTGAGTAAGCTACTACAATCCATGAAAATAGGCACTGAACGGATTCGGCAAATTGTTTTATCTCTTCGTAACTTTTCTCGCTTGGATGAATCTGAATTCAAAGCTGTTGATCTTCATGAAGGTATTGATAATACATTGCTCATTTTGCAACATCGCCTCAAAGCAACACCAGAGTATCCAGAAATTGAAGTCCTGAAAAACTATGGTCAATTGCCGTTGGTTGAATGCTATCCTGGACAACTCAATCAGGTATTTATGAACTTACTGACAAATGCTATTGATGATCTAGAGGAATCAGCTCGACAACAGACCATAGCCAGTAAAATTTGGATTTCAACTCAGGTGACGGCTGATCATCAGGTGCAGATTATAATTGCCGATAATGGTTCGGGTATACCTGAAACAGTGCGATCGCGCATGTTTGATCCCTTCTTTACTACTAAACCAATTGGTAAAGGTACAGGCTTGGGCTTATCCATCAGCTACCAAATAGTTACCGAAAAACATCACGGCAAAATCTGGTGTGATTCCACCCTAAAAAAAGGTACTAAATTTGTTATTGAAATCCCAGTGTATCAATTCAAATCAGTACTAAATTGAAAATAGGAAGTTGAGAGTTGGGAATAGAGGTTTAGGAGAAAGATTTGTGATTTTTGGTTGTGAGTACATAGGTAATACCAATTTGAAAAATAATTGTGACAGATGGAGTACTGAAAAGCCTACCAAAAAACCCTTTCACAATTCAAAATCCAAAATGGTATAAAGTGGACAAATTTTTTTCCAACCTACTGAGGATTACGAAGAAGGTTGAGTGGCTAAGCTCTCAGTTTTCTCTAACAAGGCAGTGGTAGTATTTACAACAATCTGTGCTGTACCTGCAAAAAACGATCGCTCAATAGTATTAGGTTGATCACTAGACTCATGGTAGTGAGGAGTACGAAGATTAGCAGTATCTGTCACCAAAACAGCACCTACTCCTTGATACCAAAAAGCTGCATGATCACTGCGGAGAGTATCAGGTGTCAGTAACCCTTTTAAAGGAATTGGTACTGTGATAACTGCTGGTAAATTAGCTGGCTGAGAGTTTTGAAAGGCACTTAGCAACGGTAAATGTTCTGTATCACCCACAACGGCTAAAAAATCACCTTTATCGCTAGGTGGTGTAATCGGTAAACCTGGTGGATATTTTTGACAGCCATCTGTGTAGCAAGCATAACCAACCATATCCATCACAATGACACCGCTCAAATTGCGCAAACGTTTTGCTTTGGCGACAAAAGCCTTACTACCTAAAAGTCCCGCTTCTTCTTTATCAAAAAAAGCCAACTGCAAAGTTCGTGGTGTAGGTGGGGAACCAAGTAGCCGTGCAATCTCCAGCATTACAGCTACCCCACTACCATTATCATCAGCACCAGGAGAGACAGCTACAGTATCATAATGTGCGCCGACCAGAATTGCACCTGCGGTTTTGTCAGTACCTAAACGTTCAGCAAAGATATTCACGCCCTCAGCAAATTTTTCTAGCTGTGGTTTCCAGCCGTACTTTTTTAATTGGGTTGTGATATATGTACGAGTACGCGATCGCTCAGCTGTTGTATAACGTTGAAAATTCAACTTTTGAATATGGGCAAGTAAATTCTCAGCAGAAACTTGTGGCGTAATTTCCTGAATTTGCGGCTGTGGCTGTGGTTGAGCGTTTTCTGTTGTTACTCTCTCAACAATTGTTGGTGAAGAACGGTGTGAAAAAAAACTATTAAACGCATCACTCTTACTGCCAACTATTACTACTACCACCAACGTCAACAGCACTAGCCAAATCCGTTTTTTCATACATTCAACCCTGCTTTCCAGACCTAGAGTAACGCAAACACAAAGTTTGACGACTTGTCTTTTGACAGAGGCACAAATTTCACCTATTGTTCCATATTGGGAAAGTTCTGTGTCATTTCATCATTTGTGACTTTCCTGACCTACCTTGTCTTCTCTGCTTTATATGCGTAATCCTGCCTTTTGCTTCCTGGGAATATGTTAGATTTCTTGCTAATTGCAATCCTAGGGTTTCTAGGCAGTTTTGGGCATTGCTTCGGTATGTGCGGCCCATTGACAGTAGCGTTTTCGCTGTCGGGTAAGAATCCAGGACAAAAATCTGTCACGGAAAAGTCATCCACTTGGCAACAGCAATTAATATTTCACTTTTTGCTGAATTTAGGCAGAATGCTAAGTTATGCCTTGGTTGGGGCTGGTATCGGGGCTTTAGGTTCAGTATTGTTTCAAGGTGGGCAACTAGCAGGTATTGGCAGTGAATTTCGTCGCTTCATGGCAATTGTTACAGGAGTTATGCTGATTTGGTTTGGGTTAGGACAAATTAAACCAAACTGGTTACCAAATATTCCTTTATTACACCCTTTATTAAAAAGTAATTTACACGATCGCCTGAGTGCAGGCATGGTCAAGCTTTCCTTACAAACCAAATGGTGGACACCCATATTTTTAGGGATGACTTGGGGTTTAATGCCTTGTGGTTTCTTGTATGCAGCCCAAATTAAAGCCGCAGAAACCAGCAACCTCTGGATGGGTGCGGCGACAATGTTGGCTTTTGGTTTGGGAACTTTACCTACAATGCTGGGAGTTGGTATTTCCACTTCTTTAATTAGTAAAGATCGGCGCAGTCAATTATTTCGCTTAGGCGGTTGGGTAACACTTGTCATTGGCGCAATTACTTTATTGCGGACTGGTGACACAATGGTAGACTACACCGGACACGCTGCCTTGTGCTGCTTGATGTTAGCGCTGATTGCCCGCCCGATTAGTAATTGGTGGGCTGCACCTATGCGTTACCGCCGGGCTTTGGGCGTGGGAGCTTTTGTGTTATCTGTAGTTCACACCACCCACATGATTGAACATTCTCTGCAATGGAATTTTGCCGCTTTTTGGTTTTTTCCAGCAGAATTTCGCTGGGGGATGGCTGCGGGTGCTGTAGCATTGATATTAATGACCCCCGCTGCTTTAACTAGTTGGGAATCATTGCAGAAATCTTGGGGTAAGCGTTGGCGACAAATTCATCTTTTAAGTGTGCCTGCTTTACTTTTGAGTACCTTTCATGCGGTGTTGATTGGTTCCCATTACCTGGGTTCTCTAGAATCAACTTGGGGGAATAAGTTAGCAACAGTGCTGCTAGGAATTGCCACCTTTGGTGTATTACTGTTGCGTTGGGTAAAACGGTTGAATTAAGGAGTTATCTGTTGAGGTCAGCAGAAGAACAGAAGTGCAGGGTGAGAATGAAATTTTACCAAAAACGAAATACTGTTAAGCACGTATTATTACTGTTTTGTTTAGCGATCGCAATCACTAGTGTTCACCCTGTTTTAGCCCATAAAGTGCAAGTATCCGCAGATGTCGGCGCAACTTTACATCTTGAACCCAATGATAATCCGCGTGCTGGCGAACCTGCACAAGTTTGGTTTGCCCTTACCCGTAAAGGTGGACAAACAATTCCTCTCGCCCAATGTAATTGTCAGTTGGCAGTTTATGCCGAACCTCACACTCCTGGAGAACCAGCCCTACTGGAACCATCTTTACAACCAGTAGCCGCCGAACGCTTCCAAGGTATTCCCGGAGCGGAAATTACCTTTCCTAAACCTGGACTTTATGAATTACAGCTCAATGGTAAACCAGCCAAAGGAGCAAGTTTCAACCCTTTTGAACTTAAGTTTGAAGTTACTGTGGCTGCTGGTGCTGCTAATGCAAAAAATACGCAAAATGTCAATAGTGAAATAGCTGAGGAAAATACTAGCACTTTCCCATTGTGGGCGATCGCAATTCCAGGTTTAGCATTGCTGGGCATTTGTTTTATAGTCTTTCAAAAAACAAGAAGAAGTTAGTTATAGCTAAGTGCTGAGTGCTGAGTGCTGAGTAAAATGAAGACTAATAAATACTTTCTAACCCAGTAAATGTTCAGAAAGAAAGTAAGTGATCTTGTAACTCAGCACTTTCAACTCAGCACTCAGCACTTCTATTTGTGTCGCTTTTGATGCCACTGCCAAGCATGACTCACAATATCGTGGATAGATGGATATTGCGATCGCCAACCTAAAATTTTTCTAGCTTTTTCGCTACTACCAATTAAAACAGGTGGATCACCAGGACGGCGATCGCATTCTTTAATTGGAATAGATAATCCCGTCACTGACTCAGCCGCAGCAATCACTTCTCGCACAGAGAAACCATTTCCATTACCTAAATTAAATACTTCGCTATCGCCACCCTTTAATAAATATTCCAATCCTAAGACATGGGCATTGGCTAAATCATTAACGTGAATATAATCACGAATACAAGTACCATCAGGTGTAGGGTAATCTGTGCCAAAAATTGAAATAAACTCTCGCTTACCCAAAGCTGTCTGCAATATCAAAGGAATTAAATGAGTTTCTGGGTTGTGGTCTTCACCTAGTAAGCCATCAGGATTAGCACCAGCCGCATTAAAATAACGGAATCGAACTGATTTTAAATTATAAGCAACATCAAAATCAGAGAGAATGCGCTCTACCATCAGCTTACTAGCCCCATAAGGATTAATTGGGTCTTGGGGATGGTTTTCGGGAATTGGAATAACTTCTGGGACTCCGTAAGTGGCGCAGGTGGAAGAAAAGACGAACTTGTTAATCGACGCAGCCAGCATTGCTTCTAATAAAGTCAGCGTCCCAACAACATTATTGCGGTAGTATTTCGCCGGGTCAGTTACCGATTCGCCTACGTAGGCGTAAGCAGAAAAATGCATCACTGCGGCAAACTTACGAGTCTGAAATAAATCGTCTAATAAAGGGCGATCATTAGTATCACCTACTACCAGTTCTACTTTTAAAACCTTTTCTACCAACTCTCGATGACCGTAAACTAGGTTATCAAGTATCACCACGTCATAACCTGCTTGCTTGAGAGCAAGTACAGTATGGGAACCGATATATCCTGCTCCCCCCGTGACTAAAATGCTGGGCTTTTCAGGCGACATAGTTTTTCCCCTCTGAGTTGACAATTCCTCAATTAATTATGGGTATAAGGATGTAGGGGTGTAAGGGTGTAAGAAAAAAATAAGCGTAAAACTAAGATAAAAGCAAGTCAACACAGGGTTATATTTCCCCTAAACCCCTACACCCCACACCTCTTCATAGTTCATACCCCTACACCCCTAATTTTGTGACTCACCTGGAAAATTATAAATAATAGACGCAGTGTCAAAAAATTGCTCTAAAATCACTACGACGGTAGTCTTTAGGTGTGAGGCTGGTAATATTTGCAGTCAAGTAAAAGTCCGATTACAATTTGACGGTCAAATACAAATCTTGCTCCAAACCTAGGCTGATTGCACTAGAAAATTTAAGAGTTAATCTATGTTCATATTGTTAAGCCGCGTACTGTTGTGGCTGCTTGTTGGCACTATCGTATATTCTTTGTTCCAGAGGTTTTATCCTCAAGGAACTTTTGCTGGACGAGTAGTTTTAGTAATCGTTTTGGTTGTCTTAGCTTTGTCGTTCATTAACCCCAATGAACCAGCTGTAGCATCTTTGTGGAGGGTTATATCATTTCCACTCAAGCCTTTGGGAGCATCAGTATTATTGATGATTTTTGCCGCCCAAAAAATCAAGGATGGTGGGATAGTCAAACCAGGAGGATATTTGATAGGTTGGGCGCTGACAATTTTGCTGTTGTCTAGTACACCTGCGATCGCTTATTTTTTGGTGAGAACACCAATCGCCACAGTTGTTAATCCTAATCTAGCGTCAGCTGGAACAACTGGATCAGAAGTACTTGTAGCGTTAGCCCCAACAACTATGACTAGCGATGTAGATAGTCAGCTAGGGCCAAGTGCGATTGCTTTCAACTCCTTAGATCTCAAAGTCCCGCCTTACTTGTTACAAAATCCTCAGCAAATTCGAGAACGCGGTTTGCGACTGGAGGACTTTGTACCCAGTGCTGAAACACTACAACTTACCACCCAAGTCTGGGAAAGTTACCTTAACCAAGTTTACTTTTTCTTGCGTGGTCGCCAGTCCTAGGGTTAAAAAAGTAAAATTAACAAGGCCGCAACGCTACGCCCTAGTGGCTGGCCTTATTTAAAAACAAGAATTCTGAATTCTGAATTCTGAAGATAATTAGGTAAACCCTTTTCTCTACTGAATTCTGATTACACACTCCTGAATTCTTTGTAGATAAAATATAAACCTACGATCCGTTTGTTTTAGGATGATGGAGTTGCAAAATTGCTGTAATGGCAAAATCTCGACGACTAGCTAAACTCGGTGCTTACCTGCGTCCTCATTGGTTAGAGGCAACATTGGGCATTTTTGCTTTGTTGTCTGTTAATGGCTTGGGCGTTTATATTCCTTGGTTAATTCGTGGCTGTGTTGATAAACTTTCCACCCAATTTAGCTGGAATCAACTCATACATTATGTAGTGATCATCATTTTGTTGAGTTCAGCTATGTGGTTAATCCGCATGGCTTCGCGGATCTGGCTGTTTGGCGTAGGGCGACAGGTAGAATTTGACCTAAAACAACGGATTTTTGAACATTTACTGAAGTTAGAACCTGCTTATTTTGCTACGAATACTGCCGGAGATTTGATTAATCGCGCTACCAGCGATGTCGAAAATATCCGACGATTGTTAGGTTTTGCGGTGCTAAGTTTAGCTAATACTTTTTTTGCCTACACGTTGACACTGCCTGTGATGCTGACGATTAGTGCAGACCTAACGCTGTATTCTTTAGGAGTGTATCCTTTCATGTTCTTGTTGGTGCATTTGTTTAGCGATCGCCTACGCAAACAACAAGCCACAGTACAGGAAAAACTCTCTGATATCAGTGAACTGATTCAAGAAGACATTAGCGGTATTGCCTTAATTAAGATTTACGCTCAGGAAGAAAACGAGCGTCAAGCTTTTGCCAAAAAAAATCAACAGCTACTAAAAGCTAATCTGCAATTAGCAAAAAGCCGTAATATATTGTTTCCGATGATTGGCGGTTTAGCTAACATCAGTTCTTTAATCATTATTTGGCTAGGAACAAACCGCATTTCTGGCGGAACTTTAGCAGTTGGTGACTTTTTAGCATTGCTAATTTATGTAGAACGTCTAGTTTTTCCCACTGCTTTGTTAGGCTTTACAATCACTACTTATCAACGCGGTGAAGTGAGTATTGATCGCCTGGAATCAATTTTCAGCGTTACACCCAAAATTCAAGATACAGCTGATACTGTACATTTACCATTGGCTGAAGTTAAGGGAGAAATTACAGCCAAAAACTTCAGCTTTACATACCCAGAAATGGCGATACCTGCTTTAGATAATGTCAATTTTACAATTGCCCCAGGAGAGACAGTAGCCATTGTTGGAGCAATTGGTTCGGGTAAATCAACTTTGGCAAATGCCTTACCAAGGTTGTTAGATATTGCGCCTGGACAACTGTTTTTAGATGGGGTAGATATTACCAAAATTGTATTAGCAGATTTGCGTAGTGCGATCGCTTATGTTCCTCAAGATAGTTTTTTGTTCAGCACTACAATCAAAAATAATATCCGCTACGGTGATCCAGTTACAGAGCAAGAATATGTAGAATCTGTAGCGAAAACGGCTCAGATTCATTCCGAAATTACCAATTTTCCCCAACAATATGAAACTATTGTGGGTGAACGTGGTATTACCCTTTCTGGCGGACAAAGGCAACGTACAGCTTTAGCTAGAGCTATGCTAGTTGATGCGCCAGTCTTAATTCTGGATGATGCTTTATCTAGTGTTGATAATCAAACAGCCACAAAAATTCTCAAAAATCTTTCTAGTGGCACTGACCGCAAAACTGTAATTTTTATCACGCATCAATTATCAGCAGCAGCAGCAGCAGATAGAATTTTAGTTATGGATAAAGGCAAAATTGTCCAAACCGGCAATCATATCGAACTTGTTCAACAAGAAGGCCTTTACAGAACATTGTGGAGTCAACATCAAGTCGAAGAATTGCTGCGTTAGTGTTTTTTTACTGAAGACGATTTTTTAGGTAGCGAGTATAATTTGTCGTTTATTACAGACAAAAACATATTCGTTCCCTATGTGGCAATTTATTCAAGGATTTTTTGCTGATGGCTCATTTATTCCCCACGGACATTGCTACCTTTGGCAGCCAAGTTTGGTATGGCTACATATCCTATCAGATGCGCTAACAGCTTTAGCGTATTATTCTATCCCTATTGCTCTTGTTTACTTTGTTCGCAAGCGTCAGGATTTACCTTTTAAATCAGTACTTGTATTATTCGGAATCTTTATTATTTCCTGTGGTACAACCCATGTCCTGGAAATTTGGACACTTTGGCATCCTACGTACTGGCTATCTGGTTCTGTCAAAGCTTTTACGGCTTTCATATCTGTTTACACAACCATTGTTTTATTGCCCATAATTCCCCAAGCATTAGCTTTACCAAGTCCAGCAGTCCTAGAAGCAGCACACAGTCAACTAAAACTTGCCTTTCAAGAACTGGCAAATACCCAAGCACAACTCATTCAAACTGAAAAAATTTCTGCTTTAGGGCAACTAGTTGCAGGGATTGCCCATGAAATTAACAATCCAATTAATTTCATTTATGGTAATACTTCTCTCATTGAAGACTACACTGAAAATTTACTAGCTTTAATTGCTATTTATCAAAATCACTATCCTCATCCATCACCAGAAATTCAAGCGGTGACAGATAAAGTAGATCTCGATTTTATTCAAGAAGATTTACCCAAAATATTGTCTTCTATGAAAATCGGAGCAGAACGTATCAGTAAACTAGTGTCATCACTACGAAATTTCTCTCGACTAGATGAAGCTGAACTAAAAGCAGTAGACATTCACGAAGGGATTGATAGTACTTTGTTACTTTTGCAAAATCGCTTAAAAATTACGGGTAATGTTCCAGATATTCAAGTTATTAAAGAATATGGCAATTTACCAAAAATTGAGTGTTATCCAAAACAGATTAATCAAGTTTTAATGAATATCCTGATAAATATGATTGATAATTTAAAAAAATCAATAGTTAACAGTCATAATTTTGTAAAAAAAATACCTGATAATCCTCAAATTAAAATTACAACTGAAATTGTAGATAGTCATCAAGTATTAATTCGGATTGCTGATAACGGCTGTGGAATAACAGAAGAGGAAAAGCAAAAAATATTTGAATTACCTTTGACCACTGAAGCTATAGCTTCAGGAAAAAATATCGGGATGTTAGTTAGTTATCAAATCTTAGAGAAATACGGTGGTCAAATCAATTGCATATCTGCACCAGTTCAAGGTACAGAGTTGAACATTCGGCTTCCATTGCGCATGAAGCTAGTTGAGTAATCAGCATCACTTTATAGGGTTGGTGACTGTTAACCGCTAACCGTCAAGATCTTGGGTAAAATGCTCGATGAAGTCATAAAAAATAACATAGCGATCGCGTTAGTTTTTTTTAGTACTTGGGCAGTATAAAGTACCGAAAAATTAATTTGGTATAATATTATGTCTAAAGATAAGTTACTCCAGCATCATATTGGTGCGATTGCTACTTTAGGTATCATTAGCTTGCTGAGTTCATGGACTGCATTACCATCTTTGCACGAAATTTCTAACTCCTGGGACGGCTTGTTGTGGGGAATTGCAGATCCGGTACTGGCGTTAGATAATTTAGTTTGTATCTTGGCAATTGGTTTACTTGCTGCTGGGAATTTACGCGGTAGATGGATAGCGATTGTACTGATATTCGCTAACATTGTCGGAACGCTAATTCATCTATCTCAGATAAATTTACCATTCACAGAAATAGCGATCGCTATTGTTAGTATTGCTGTTGGTATAGTTTTAGTTATGGCAAAGCAGCCTCACTTGTTAATACTGTTATTGCTAACGGCGATCGCTGGTTTGTTTCAAGGTTATTTTAATAGTGATTCGATTATTGGGGCAGGAACAATGCCTTCAGTAATGTATATTTTTGGTGCTGTTTTGACACAGTATGCAGTGGTGATGAGTACCAACCAAATTGCTACAAAAGTTAATCAAGCAGAGTTCCTAGGTAATTGGCCGAGAAAAATAAGCTTAGCGGGCTTTGCTATTTGCGCTCTTGGTATTGTGTCTTTGACAAACTGGATAAACTAACGAGAGTTCGGGATAAGCTGAAACCATGATTCTATCGTTGTATGAAACTCCTATCCCTTCGTATCAATAGCAGCAAAATCTTCTTAACCCGAACTGAGGCTAAACTAATAACTTAAAATGCCCCAACTTTGCCAAAGATGACGTAGAAAGTTTTGGTAATCAAAAACAAATCATACAATGGATGCCATCTTTCTTGGTAGCGCAAGTCTAAATCAACGATTTGTTCAAAATCTTTGATTTGAGAACGACCATGAACTTGCCATTCACCAGTTAAACCTGGTTTGACATTAAGACGTTGCCAATGGCGTTGATTGTACTTGGCTACTTCATCAGCAGTAGGTGGACGTGTTCCTACTAAGCTCATTTCACCTACAAGCACATTCCAAAATTGTGGCAATTCGTCTAAGCTGGTACTACGTAAAAAACGCCCTACTTTCGTGACTCGGAAGTCATTTTTGTTTTTAAAGATTAGTCCTTGAGCTTCATTTTGGACGAGAGATTTGAGTTTATCAGCATCGTTCACCATAGAGCGGAATTTACGAAGCTTAAAAGTTCGTCCTTGAAGTCCATAACGTTCCTGAGTAAAGAAAATCGGGCCTGGACTATCGAGTTTGATAGCGATCGCTATCGGTATAAACACAATAGCCAAAATTGTTAAACCCACCAAACTTCCCAAAATATCTAAACAACGTTTGAATTTAGAATCTACGGAAGAGTGCGGTGTCTTTAAATTCCAAGCTTTCTCAGTAGCACCTTGACAAACGCTTTGCAATTGTGTTTGGTACATTATCCAGCTAAATGTATATGAACCAGGGCAATTTTACTTAAATTTATTCCTGAATATAAACATTGCATTCTGCTCAAAAGGACTTTTTTACGGTATATTTACGTAATCTTCATCAATATTCCTAAATAAATGAAAATTTGTAAAATTTACGTAATTTTTTTAATCTACCTTTTGGAGGATGCTTAAGCATAAATAATATGTATAAAACTATGCCAAATATTAAAAACAGTTACTAATTAATTAGTTGAACTTTATAGCTAAACTGAAGTATCACAGAAAAATTTTTAAGTAGTAAGGGCAGCACATCTCAATAAATGATGTGTTCAGACTAACTTCAGATGGCACCTCTTGTATAACTGAGCAGATGTTACGGGCTATGTACATCAGCATGAGTAAAAAATGACACTAAAGCTAGAGGAACTAGTATTTTTATGATGGGGTGATAGAGATATGATTTCAGGTGGAGTCGAAGTTAAAGTTAGTCGCTTAGAATCTATTGTTGAACAAATTGGGGAAGCAGTACTTACTACTACTGAGACCATTGAAAGTCTTGCCGAAAGATTAGATCATCTCAGTATGCAAGTTGAGGCACAAGGAAAGCAGTTGCAGCAGCAGGGCCATCAAATTCTTGCCTTGTGTGATGCCCTGCAAAACTTAGCTCAATCTCAGGATTATACTGTGCAGAAACTCGCTCAACTTACACAGACCTTAGACAAGCTAACATCCTTGATTCAAAAATTAGACACGGGAGAAGCCAAAACTCAATAGTCATGAGTTAGCAGTAACTCAGCTTTGTCGGGTTGATGTTTCACACCCTTAACTGCGTAATGGCAATGTTACCTGAAAAACACACATCCACATCACTACCAGGAGTGCGATCTCGTTTACCATATTCTCCTACATAATAAAAATCATTGCCATCTATGCGATAATTAATCGGCAAAGCTTTAGAGCAAGGTTGACAAAATACCATTTTGGGATACTGCTCTCCTGGCTGCAAATGCGGTAAGTTGACATTCCAGAAACACCCTGGTTCTAAAGGACGGGGTAGTAAATCAGCTAAAACTTCAGCAGTTAATTTTGCCGCCAATTCCCAGTCAAAATTTTGCTTGGCTTTACGATAGTGAGAAATAGCAATCCCCGGAATACCGTTCATTGCAGCTTCTCGCACAGCAGCCACAGTACCAGAAATATAAACATCTACGCCAAGATTACCACCTGCATTAATACCTGATAACACAAACTGGATATCTTGAGAAATTTGCGATATTGCAATTCTCACACAATCGGCAGGAGTACCAGCGATCGCATATTCCCTCTGAGAACGCTGTTGAATACCAATAGAGCGCGTTGTGGTGACTTGATGTCCACAGCCTGATTGATGATCCTTTGGCGCAGCAATAATTACATTGTTACTATTAACAGCCTTAAGCAGCGCTTTTATCCCTGGAGCATCAATTCCATCATCGTTAGTCAGGATTATAGTCATTTATCAGCCTAATGAATTGGAATAGTAATTATAAATTCTGAACCTTCTCCTAGTACAGAATATACATCCAATTTACCTTTATGCTTTTCGACAATAATTTGATGGGCGATTGATAATCCTAGACCTGTACCTCGCCCGAATGGCTTAGTGGTAAATAAATGCTCAAAGATTTTCTGCTGAATATCAACAGACATTCCTACTCCATTATCTTTAATCCGAATCAGCGCATTATTTTTGTCTTCACTCAGAGAAGTTTCAATCAAAATTTGATTAGGATTCTTTTCAATTTCACTATAGCTACGTCCTATATTAGACTCTTCTAAAGCATCAATGGCATTAGTTAAAATACTCATAAATACTTGATTTAATTGACCGCTGAAGCAAGTTATCGAAGGCAGATTACCATAATTTCTAATCACTGCGATTTCTGGACGAACTTTAGAAGCTTTCAAGCGGTGCTTGAGGATCATAATTGTACTATCAATGCCATTATGAATATTGCAAAATACTTTGCGGTCTTTATCGGAGCGAGAAAAATTTCGCAGACTAGTACTGATATTACGAATCCGCTGAACACCTTCTTTCATTGAAGTAATTAAATTAGGTAGATCAGAGCGCATATACTCTAAGTCTGTTTCCGCAATTTCCTCTTGAATAGCAGGCACAGGTTCAGGATAGTTTTGCTGATAAAGGTCAATTATTTTAATTAAATTATTAAAATAATTGGCTGCATGAGCAAGATTTCCATGAATACAACTAACAGGATTATTAATTTCGTGAGCAATACCTGTTACTAGTTGACCTAAAGCCGACATTTTCTCCTTCTGAATTAGTTGAATTTGATATGCTTGTAAATCTTTTAAAGCTTGAGAAAGCTCTGCCGTTCGCTCTGTAACTCTTTGTTCTAAAGTTTTGGTTAAATAACGCAGTTGCAGGTGTGTTTTAATTCTGGCTAATACTTCCTCTTTCTGAAATGGTTTAGTAATATAATCAACTGCGCCTAAACTTAAACCTTTTACCTTAGTTTCTGTATCAGAAATACCAGTCATAAAAATTACTGGAATATCTTGAGTTAATGGATTGATTTTTAATTTTTTACAAGTTTCAAATCCATCAATACCAGGCATCATGACATCTAATAAAATTAAATCAGGTATTTTATCCTGAATTTGCTGAAGTGCCTTTTCGCCGTTTCTGGCTGTAGTCACAAAAAATCCTGCATTAGTTAATGCATCAGAGATAATTTCTAGATTGGTAATACTGTCATCTACTACTAAAATTAAACTATTTTCTGGTAAATTCAGCATTTTTATGTTTTGGTTTTAGATATTAAAACGGCAATTGATTATTTGACAGCGGTTTCAAGGACAAAAACTCTTTTAGAGTTTTGAACATAATTAGGTAAATATACGGTGAACAAATTAATATAGCGAGAAAGCGTGAACCTACTATCCCCTGTTAATTATTTTTCCCAAACCAGCAGCATCTGTTACTATTGCTATAAAATTTTTACTCACAAACTCTGTCTTTGCTGAGAATTACCAACAGTCCTAGAAGAATGAGAATATTTAACGAACTCAGAATGATAATTAAGAAATAAAAAAAGAATAAAATATTTTATTTAGAACTCAGAATTTTTCAGTTAGCAACAGAAAAATATAATTTCCGCTTTTTAAATTAAGTAGACTTCAGGAATTTCCTTGGCGAATAGGAATAGCGATCGCAAATTTAGCGCCTTGTCCCGGTGAAGCGTTGACTTCCAAAGAGCCTCCGTGTTTTTCCACTATAATTTCCCGTGCGATCGCCAACCCTAAACCAGTACCTTTACCTAGAGGTTTAGTAGTAAAAAATTGCTCAAACATTCTCTGTTGCACATCCACAGACATACCAATACCATTATCAGCAATTTCAATCAAAACGGACTGTTGATCAGTTGAGACTGTTGTGCTAATCCAAATCGTGGGGGATTGTTCATTAGTTGTAGATTCCATCTGTTCTACAGCTTCATCAATAGCATCGATCGCATTGGCTAAAAGATTCATCAAAACTTGATTGATTTTTCCTGCATAGCACTCTACTAAAGGTAAGTCACCATATTCCTTAACAATATTAATAGTCGGGCGTGTCGATGTAGCTTTAATCCGACTGCTTAAAATTACCAAAGTGCTATCAATACCTTCATGTAAGTCAACTAACTGACATTCAGTGTCATCTAATCGAGAAAATAGGCGGAGCGATCGGACAATTTGTTCAACTCGTTCAGACCCTTTCTTTAAGGAAGATAAAAGTTGAGGTAAATCTTGCTTCAGAAAATCTACTTCAATTTTGCTTGAAAAATCTTTAATTTCTGGAATCGCAATTTTTGTATGATTTTCATATAATTCTAATAATTTCAATAAATCTTCAATATATTTTTCAGCGTGAATTAAATTACCAGAGATAAAGTTAACTGGATTGTTAATTTCATGAGCAATACCTGCAACTAATTGCCCTAAAGATGACATTTTTTCTTCCTGTGCTAACTTTAATTGAGTCCTCCGCAGTTCTAAATGAACATTAATTCTGGCTAATACTTCTTGATGCTCAATTGGTTTAGTAATATAATCTACTGCTCCTAGTTGCAAACCCTTGACTTTATTAACTGGTTCAGAAAGTGCCGTCATAAATATGATAGGGATGTCTTTCGTCTTTGGGTTTGCCTTTAAAAGGCGACAGGTTTCAAATCCATCCATGCCAGGCATCATAACATCTAATAAAATTAAATTAGGTACTGCCTCTTCTACCTTTTCTAAGGCACTTTTCCCATTTTTGGCAACAGAAACTCTATAACCTGCTTGAGTTAATATTTCCAATAAAATTTTGATATTTATTGGTACATCATCAACAACTAGAATTGAATTATTAGGAATGGCATTCATTTTTTTAAATTAATTAACTTGATTGTTTAATCTAAATATGGTTTAAGGATTTCCACAATAGCTTCATCTTCAAAATCTTCAATTAATTCTAAAATTTTATTAGTAAAATTCGTATATTTATCATCTAGGTTTTGAATCCGCTTTACTTCGTCTTGAATACCCATAACATAACCAGCTTTAGCAGCTTGATATAAACTAACTAGTTCTGCCGCAGGAGGAAATATAATATCATCATGAGCATCTAATAAAATTTGCTGATTTAGATTGATATTTTCATAAATCCAATCTAATTTTAAATATAACTTTAGCTGAGAAAATAATTCCTCAGCTTCTACAGGCTTGGGGAGAAAATCATTACAACCTGCTGCTAAACTTTGTTGGCGGTTTAAATTAAATACACTAGCAGAAGAAGCAACAATTACTGTTTGTGTAAATTCTGTTTGTCTGCGTAAATATTGGGTCATTTCCACTCCGTCCATTATGGGCATTCCTAGGTCAGTAATAATTAAATCTGGGTTGCACTCTTGTGTTTTACTGATACCTTCTTGCCCATTGGATGCTTCAATTACGCGAAATCCAATTGGTTTTAATAAATTTACAATCACAGCGCGATTATCCGATACATCATCTACAACCAAAATGGTTTTTTGTTTTCCCTTGTATCTAATGATGTGATTGCTCATTTTGTCAAGATGGGCAATTTTGTACGATACACAATCTGTAACTTTTAGTAAATCTAGATCAAACCAAAATTTACTACCTTGACCATAGTTACTTTCTACTTGAATTTTGCCACCCATCATTTCTACAATTTGGCAGCTTATAGCCAAACCTAAGCCTGTTCCTTCTGCTTTCCGAGAACTATCTCCTACTTGTTCAAAAGGCAGAAAAATTTTCTGTAATTGGTCTAGGGATATGCCAACTCCTGTATCTTCTATTTGAAATTTGATTTTGTTAGTGTTAAGTGAATCATGATGAATTACTTCTACACTAAAATTAACTTCACCATCATCTGTAAACTTAATGGCATTACCCAAAAGATTCAGCAATACTTGGCGTAATCGTTTTTCATCAGCACAAATAAAAGTTGGGATACAGTTACTTATTTGATAATTAAAATTAATATTTTTTTGTTCAGCTTTAATCCGAAATATTTCATATATCCCTAGTAAAAAATCTTGTAAGTTAAATTTTGTAGGATATAGTTCTAGCTTTTTAGATTCAATTTTAGCAAGATCTAAAATATCATTAATTAACATTAATAAATGCGAACCACAGTTATAAATAACTTTGATAGCTTTTTGTTGTTCATGACTTACTTTGATATCGCGTTGGAGAATTTGTGTATAGCCAAGAATACCATTGAGAGGTGTGCGAAGTTCATGACTCATATTGGCTAGAAATTCGCTTTTTGCTTGGTTAGCTGCATCAGCTAATTCTTTCGCAGTTTTTAATTCTTTAGTTCTTAAGTCAACACGTTGTTCTAGTTCTTGGTTTGTTTTTTCTAAAGCTGCAAAAAAATCACCTAATTGTCTAGCCATTTGATTAAATGATTGAGCTAGAATACTCAGTTCTCTAACACCAGAAATTTCAACTGTTTGGTCAAGTTTTCCAGAAGCGATCACGCTACTAGCTTGAGTCAAATGTAAAATAGGTTGAGCAATCCAACGGGAAGTGTAAATTCCTAGTACTATTGCCACAAAGAGTGCGCCAAAACAAAGCAGAATAGTTGTCTGAGTGTTAGCATTGATTTCGGCCATAAAGTCAGTTTCAGGCACAATCACAATCACCAGCCAGTCTAATCCTAATTTGTCCTGCCAAGGTGTAACTTTCACAAATTGGCGTTCACCTTGGATCTGTAATGTAAACTGTTGAGTATCTTGAATTGTTTGAAAGTTACCAAACTTTACTTGTAAATAATCAGCTATCCCCTTAATTAAAGGACTTTTACTATTGAATACTGATAGTCTATGAGCCTTACCATAAATGACATCATATGGTGGCTCATTCGTCGAGGAAGCTACTATTAATCCAGACCTTTCTAAAAGAAATACTTTGCCTTGTTTACCAAATTTTAAATTCTTTAAAAAATCACTAATTTGAGTTAGTAATAAATCTACACTAATTACACCACTAAGATGGTTAGAATCATCATATAGGGGATAACTAGAAGATATTGAAAATATGTCTGGTTTATCTTCCCATTGATAAATTTGACTCCAAACTGGTCTACCTACTTTGACGGCATCTGCGTACCAAGCTTCTACACGGGGATCGTAGTCTTTTATTGCTGTTAACTGATTACGTTTTCCTTGATTGTCTGTAGTATAAACATAGAGTTTACCGAGAGCAATTTTCTCAGAAACTTCATTAATTAAAAGCTGGCCATCATCTAAACGTTCAACACCAATAAATTCACCTTTAGGATTAGCAAAGCTAATATAGCCAATATTAAACACTCGCATTTGTTCCCAGAAATAGAGACTTGCAAGCTGATAGTCTTGTAAATCCAACATTCCTAGCTTAATTGCGGCTAAATTAATTTGATTAACCTGATGAGGAGTGGCTAGGTATGTATCAAGATGCTGTTCTACAAGTTTATTCACCTTACTAGTTAACTGGTCTGCGAGGTCATTTACTGCCTTTTGCCCGTTTCTAAATGATAAATATCCTACTAGACTGACTGCTGCAAAAATTTGCAAAATAAAGGGAATAATGAGAATCAGCCGCAAAGGCAACTTTGACGAATGCAAAATACCAAAATGCTTCATAGTTTTCTGAATGGTGAGAACTTTGAACTACATACCTTAAATTAGTTTGCCCATTCTCCCAGTCTTAATATCATCAAACACTGCTATCTACTGGTAGGTAAATACTACAGCAAGAAGCTATGAATTCATTTGTGGATTTTGTAAACAAGCAGAATCTAAACTTGCATACTACATTTATTACAAAGACAGTTAATTAGTAAAATTTCTCTGTAACTAGCTTATGAACTATTAGTGTATTCAGTAATAAAATTTCTCAGTAAAAAAGAGATGGTTGCTATGTAACCATCTCTTTTTGCTCAAACCTCCAATTAACCAATAGCCTTCTCAGCGCCTACCATTTCAACCTGTTGTGTATGTGGCAATAAATGCTTCATTCCCTGTTTAACAAAGCCTTGCAGAAAAGTTATCTGCTGATTTTGCTGAAAAACTTGTTGCAAGGTTTGGCGTAACTTATCGAGATTTAAAGAACTTGCAGAATCTAGCACTATGTCTTGCTGTGCAAAGTATTCAACTAAACTTAAACCTGCTACTCTGGTGAGATAAGCTGCACTAACTCCTTGCACTAAACCACCAGCAACAAAGGTGATAGCGTTACTTTTAAGGACAGTGCTAACGGCTTTTGTAGAAAGCTCTACTAAACCTAGTTTCAGCATCAAACTTCCTATTGTGCCAGCTACAGTTTGTGCTTGTTCTAGAGAAAATTTCTGCTGATAAATATTACCTAAATCTAGTACCATTTGAGCATTAATTGCCGCAGATGCTAATATATCTAGGGCTGGTACTGGGTTAGCAAAGGCTGTAGCCGCAGCTATCCATTGATATTGTTCAATAACTGGAGTAGCGTGATCGCATCTTGTTTGATTCAAGCAGTTTTTAGCTTCAGCTTTCAGCGCCAAAGCTTTCCTCATGGTGGTTGTCCATACTAACTTTTGACCTTGCTGTGCCAAAACTGCATTTAATTGCTGCGTTAGTTGTTCAATGTTTGGCGCTGGCTGTTCCATCCATTCTTGTACAGAACCATCAGTCTCATGTTTCCGCACTTTAATAGGAATGGGGGATACCGCAGTAGCTACGACATTGCTTTGCATTCTTTGTTGTAATGACAGCAAAACACTAGCACGTTCATCTGCTAAATACTGGTCTTGTTTGTTAAAAACCAGAATTATCGATTGATTTACTGTCTTTAATTGTTGTAAGATTTGATACTCTGTCTCCGTCAAGTCACCGTTAGTGAGAAATAGAACAACATCAGATCTTGAAACTTCTGCCAAAACTGCTGCATCTGACTTGTCATTTGTTTCTATAAACAGAGGTGCTGTCTCTTGAAAGTTGAATTTTGGTTGTTTTTCTTGCCAATCACTCGACTTCAGCACTTGAATTAAAGTGCTTTTACCCGTAGTTTTACCACCAGTCACAGCAATGTTAATTTCTTGTCTGTCCAACTCCAAGAACAAGTGAGTTAATTTTTCTCGCAGTGTATTTAAGGAAGTGTGGTTTTCTGATTCTTGTGCTAGTTGGTCAATGACTGTTTCAGCTTTAGCGATCGCACTTTCTGCTGTTGCCCGATCTACAGGTGTAAAATCTACTTGTTCCAGACTGGCTTTTGGGCGATTTTTCTGCCACAACAACAAGCCACCACCAACCGCCAGGGTACTCAACAAACCAAATTCACCTAGCTGTACTATGGAATGATGCCAACTTTGTAGTATCCAAAGGGAAAAGGAAAGACCTAATCCTCCCACTAAAATTGGTCGTTCTAACTTCACAACCATTATTCTCCGCACTTTTTGGAAGGTTTTACTTCAGAATAGATCAAAACCTTGCTTTGCGAATCAGACAGACGAAGATACACAATTTTCTTCACCTAAAGATGCTTGTAAGATTAAACTCCAAGCATCACGGTACTGTGCAGAACGAGGTTTACGCTGTCGTTTTTCAGCTTCCACAAGGTGGATTTCGCTACCATATCCTATGAACACATCTACCGGAAAGACATAAAACAAATCTAGTTGCTCTACATACACTAAAGCAAAATCAAAATCAGTTTGCTTGTATGCTTCTCGAACCATGAGCCGTCGATTTGTTTTAGTACGCCGATTATCTACAACATAATTACCAGAAGACTCGGCTAACCAAGCATATTTAACTTGGATTTTAGTTAAGTTTCCCCCTATGTCAAATACTAAATCGTAAGATAAGCGATCGCCAACTGTTCTTAACACTCCCCAACCACGCTTGAGAGCATGAAGAACCGCAGCTTGCTCTGCTATATCACCCTTGAGCTTTATATCCATTTACAAATACCTCAGCAAAACAAAACCCTGTAGGTTTAAAAAACTACAGGGTTTTGTTTCATTTTTGATTTGGTGGCGGGAAGTGGATTTGAACCACTGACCTTCGGGTTATGCTTACCAACTACAGTTTTCACTGCCTGGCTTAACCAGTTTGTGGTCTGGACTGTCCCTTCACCCTCGACTTATTACGTTAGGGTGCCTGCCTTCCAGTCTCTACACCTTCTCCATCTCTGGAGCTTGGTTCGGGATTACCGCGCTAGTGGCTTCCCCGAGTTTGACAGGTAAACGCACATGAGTTTCTTCATGTACCGCCCACTGCAAGACTAACTTTTAAGCGTTTAGTTATTCTTGCCAGTTGAGCCCGACGAGCTACCAGGCTGCTCTATCCCGCGTCGCTCTTGACTTTTCTAGTGTAACGCAAAGTCAAGAGTTTGGCAACTATAAAAGCGATAATTCTCCCACAACTTCTAAACGCTTGTATTTGCCGAAGGTCATAAACTTTTCTGCAAGGGTTTCTGCGGCACTAGGGCTAATCCAACCCATTTGTTGCAATAAGTGAATAGCTACAGCATATTTTGCTCGTTTTGCTCCATCCATTACTTTGATTGCCAACCCCATACCTTCACCTAGTCTGCCAATACACTGTACGCCTTCTGCTCCAGCTTTACTGACTACTTCCCCAGGAGCTAAACGCATCAATTCTGTATCAAATTCTCCATCTCCTGCGACTAAGGCAGGATGATGAGTCATCGCACGGACGATGCGTTCCATATCCAGATTGCTACTAGAGGCCAGTAGGGCATACAAAGATGCTATCTGTCCAAGCTGCATGAGATAGGTTGGTACGCCGCAGTCATCGTGAGCGCTGATAAATTCCTCAGCGGGCATTCGCAGTAACTCTGCAACTTTGCCTAGAATTAACTGCTGGATGGGGTGCTTGCGTTCTAAATAGTTATTTAAAGGCCAGTGGCGTTGCTGACAAACAGCTAACATTCCGGCATGTTTACCAGAGCAATTGTATTCCAGCGGACTGCGTTTACCTTCAGGTATCGGGCATTGAAGAGCCGTGGGATCAACATCGGCACGCCACAGGATGTTAAATACCTGTCTAACTTGCTCTATTGTTCCTTTATGAGAACTTGCAATAATTGCTAAATCGCGATCGCTCAGATCGTAGCGTTCTAGTGTGCCGGTAGTGGTAACAGCTAGTGCCTGAAACGGTTTAAGTGCTGAACGGACAAATGTGGCTGTTTCAGCGTTGCCAGCAACGGACAAAACTCGTCCTCGGTCATCGCATACAACAGCTTGGACTGTATGCCGCGATTCAATGATGCCTTCCCTGAGTAATCGGACTTCTAATACTGTGGCTTGAGTTCGTTTTCCCATTGTCATGGGTTAATATTTATCTCTTTTTAGTTATTGGTCAATTGTTAATTGTCAATTGTCTGAAAACAGCACTTTTGACTATTGACTTTTGACTATGGACTTTCTAAAACAAATGCCAAACTATAGTACCAATTAGGTACATTCCCGCCAAGCCAGCAAAGGTAAATTTTAACCGTTGGAGAATTGGCTTAATTTCGTAGGTCACAATCAAGCGATCGCGAGTTAACACTTCTTGGGGTTTTATCCAGGTTTGACCATCATACCAACCTGACTCTTCATAAAATACGGTCGTACTGTAGAGGCGATCGCGTACATAAAGCCAGCCTAAATACATACGTACTAATACTAGAATTACACCCAAACTTGCCCCTGCGGCTCCACATAGGACAAAATGGGCAGTGTATTTTTGTGGTGGAAAGCTGGCGGCGGCTACTGGCCCTGATACTAGCCAGGAAAAACCCCAAATCCAAGCGATGTTTGTGATGTATTCGCGCCAATTTAAGGTGCAATCACGAAACAGCCAGGCAGTTTTTAATTCTTCGTACTCATTAAGTGGTTGTTGGTCTGTGGGAACTGGGCAATTAGAAACCGAAGACCTCATCATGTTGGCTTACCCCCACCCTCATCTGCTTCTGGAACGGCAATACGTTCTGCATGAACCCAGAACGCTTCTAAATTATAAAACTCCCGCTCCTTGGGCATCATGATGTGAACGATCACATCGCCGTAATCTTGTAACACCCAACTCCCTTCAGCTTTGCCTTCTATGCGCAAGGGACGACGTTGCCATTCAGTTTCTACTTTATCTTCTATTGCTTCGGCGATCGCCCTGACTTGCACCCTAGAGTAGCCTGTCATCATCACAAAATAATCTGCTAGATAAGATACATCGGCTACCTTCAGTACCAAAATATCTCCTGCTTTGCGGTCTGATGCTGCTTCAGCAACAGTCATAGCTAATTGTCCACTCAAATCTTTCACGCCTGTATCTAGGCTTTTGAGTGGACTATTCTTCTCCGAAACAGATTGTAATGGGAGATTTCCTTGGATATATTCAGACATTAAACCTCAGGTGCTTGATCCCTTTTATTTTATAATTACTCACAAACAACAATTGAACAACAACTGTTTTTTTGAATACTAACAAAAAATGTCTGTTAATGCAGTTGGTTCAAAATTGGCTGTTCGGGTTGCAACTAAAAATCAGACCAAATAGCTATTGGCTAATGTGCAGAGGTAAATCAAGTAGTATACTTTAATTTTCAATAATAATTTTAGCGAATAAATTCTTAACTAAATGCCATAATTTTAAATCTTCTACCTAAAGTATGACCAGGGGCTGATTTGGCTATAGTTCTCTAAATGTCAGCGCTTGTCCAATTGATTGTGTCAACACGACATATGTAGTTACTGGGTGCTGAAAATTTAGATCAAATTAATAATGCACCCATGATATCTGCCAATCATAATTCCAGAGTATTTAAGCTACTCAGTCTGCCAGCACGAACTTTTCTGATTTACTGTAATCGAATTTTTTCCTGGTTTAGTGTAATTTTAGATACTCTTTAACATTACACTTCTTGTTTTGAAACTACTTTAGTCTCTATTACTTGAGTATTAGCTGTGACTGATTCAAACAAAGTCTCGTAGTGATTTAATGCTTGTTCAAAAGCATATTGCTCTACGGCATATTGACGACTGTTGTAACCCAAAGTTTTTACCTTTTCAGGGTGTTTATAAAGTTCTAAAATAGCTGCTGCCAAAGCTTGGGCATCTTCTGGAGGAACTATAACTCCGCCACCACTTTGTCTCACGGCTCTTGCTGCGGTGCCATTTTCGGGTACAGAGGCGACTAAAGCTCGACCACTAGCCAGCAAAACTTGGATTTTTGACGGCATATTGAAGGATATAACATTCTTCTTCTGCACGACTAAACCAACATCAGCAGCTGCTAACATTTGCGGCAAATTTTCGCGGGGTTGGAACGGCAGTAACAACACATTGTCTGCATCACAGTCTAAACAATACTGCTGCAATCGTTGTAAACCTTTAGCTTCACCAACAATCACAAAAGCAATTTCTGGAATATGACGTAATGTAGCGGCAGCTTGAATGACAGTTTCTAAGCCTTGAGTAAGAGCAATGTTTCCCGAATATTGCACAACAAACTTACCGTTGAGATTATGTGCATCACGGAAAGGATTATTTTCTTTAGGTAAAGGGCGAATGAAATTCACATCAACCCAGTTAGGAATTTGCTCGATTTTGTCGGCTTCTACACCCTTAGACAGCAAATTTTCGACAAACCCATCAGCAATCACACTAATTTTGGAGGCTGAATGGTAAGCAAATTTTTCTAATGCTGCAAATACTTTGATCAGAAATTTATTTTTGAGTAATCCGACATGAACAGCTGCTTCTGGTAAAATGTCTTGCAGATTAAGTACTACAGGACAAGCACGTAACCATCCCAACAAAGCCGCAGGTACGCACACAGGTAGTGATGGTGATGTTGATAGAATTACATCTGGTCGCCAGCCAACCAAAGCAGGTAAAAAACTGGTAACAACGAAACTAGCATCTAGCATTATCCGATCCAACAGATTCGGTTGTGGGCGAATCCAAACATAACTGCGTTGGATTTGAACACCATTTTTATTCTCATTAAGGTAAAACTTTCCCCGATAATCTTCGTAAATTTGGCGTTCAGGATAATTTGGCATAGCGGTAACAACCCGCACTTCATGCCCTCGCTTGGCCAGTCCTTCTGCTAATTCCGTCATCAACGGGGCAATACCAATTGGTTCTGGATAGTAGTTGTAGGAGTAAATTAATATCCGCATAAGAAATCAGTCAGAGTCCCTGGCTTGTTGAATAACGAAACTGTTGTTCTGCAATTTGTTGCGCCTAATATTTAATTGTCTCTTTAGTCTCTTTTGATGTCAGTAGTTTTTGTTGAAGATTGAGTAAAATTTGTTTATTCTTACTTAAGTAAGACTTGATAAAATTTTTACTATTTAAAACAACTAGTAAGCGTATCATTAAAAGCTGAAGCTAAGTGTAAACCCGACTGTTTTGCTATCAGCAGATAATGAAAATTTCAAGAAGACTTCGGTAGTCAGAATCAGGGAATTAATTAGGAATTTATAATTGTTAATCTCATTGCTAAAGAATTTGAGACAAAAATTGCCGAGTTCTGTCTTCTTGAGGTTTGGTAAAAAAGATATCAGGTGTTGCTGATTCTACGAGAAACCCACTATCCATTAAAACTACGCGGTCAGCAACTTCACGAGCAAATCCAACTTCGTGTGTAACTACAACCATCGTCATGCCATCACGCGCTAGACTGCGCATGACATCTAAAACTTCGCGTACCATTTCCGGATCTAAAGCTGAGGTGGGTTCGTCGAATAGCATAATTTTAGGTTGCATAGCTAATGCACGGGCGATCGCTACTCGCTGTTGTTGTCCACCAGACAATTGCCCAGGATATTTCTGTGCTTGTTCTAATATTCCTACTCTTTCTAACAGTTGCATTGCTAATTCTTCAGCCTTGGCTTTTGACCAGCGACGCACCCAAATTGGAGCTAAGGTGATGTTTTGCAGTACGGTGAGATGAGGAAACAAATTAAACTGTTGAAAAACCATGCCAACTTCTCGCCGAATTGCTTCAATATTACGCAAGTCATTGCTGAGGGTAATGCCATCAATAATAATTTTTCCTTGTTGATATTCTTCTAAAGCATTAAATGTACGGATAAATGTTGATTTGCCTGAACCGGAAGGCCCCATTAAAACTACTACTTCTCCACGGTTAACTGTTAAACTCACACCCTGGAGAACGTGGAATTTTCCATACCATTTATGAACATTCTCAGCAATAATTATCGGATTTTGTTCTTTAACCACTGACTATAACCTCTGTATACAAGCAGAATAATTTTATTGAAACTAGATAAAAATTATTGACTATTGACAAATGACCAATGACTATTAACTAATTACTTAACTGCTTTTCTAAATTTCGCGACGCTAAAGACATTGAATAACAAAATATCCAATAAATTAATCCAATAAATAAATATACTTCTGCGTAGCGACCGAGAAACTGCGGTTGTGCCAAGATAGAACGGGCAATGCCAGTTAACTCTACTAAACCTAGCAAAGATAATAGAGAAGTGTCTTTGAATAACCCAATAAATTGTCCAACGATTGCTGGAATAACAGCACGTAAAGCTTGGGGAAGAACAATTAATAAAATCACTAAAGGAGTTTTTAATCCTAATGCTTTGGCAGCTTCAATTTGCCCACGAGGTATGGATTGAAGTCCACCACGGATATTTTCTGCCATGTAAGCAGCACTAAATAGAACTAATCCAGCAATTCCTCTAATTACCCGATCTAAACGCCAGTCTGTCGGCAGAAATAAAGGTAGCATTACCTGGGCAAGAAACAAAACGCCAATTAGTGGTACTCCTCTGACAATTTCGATATAGAAGATACAAAACCAGCGTAATATAGGCAAATTACTAGTACGTCCTAAAGCTAATAAAACCCCTATAGGAAAAGAAAGCACAATACTGACTACTGCCATCAGCAAGGTGAGAAGTAAACCATTCCATAAATTTGTGGGTACAGGTTGCAAGCCAAATCCGCCGCCTATTAGCCAAAGAATTACAGGGAACGATAATAACCATATTAGAGCCAGCCAAGGAGATATTAATTTAGTAAAATATTTACCAATCCAAAAGCCTGCCAATAGTAAAATAGCTATTAGTAATAACCAAAGGCGTGAGTTTAAATCCAGCGGAATAAAAATTAATAATAGACTATAAATAAAAGCAGAAATCGTAAATACTAGCTTATTAACCTGTTGTTTTTTAAAGAAAATACCGCAACTTATAGATGTTAGAATAGAAGTGATCGCCAAAACAATCCAAACTCGCCAATATAAATTTTGCGGAAATCTACCAACTAAGAATAAACGTAAGTTAACTTGAATAACTGCCCATTGTGCTTGAGTGGTTGCCCAAGTTATTACTCCCTGTAATGTCCAAAATAAAAATACTAAACAGACAACAGTGAGCAAGCTGTTGTACCAAGTGTTAAACAAGTTTTTTCGTAACCACGACAATTGTAGATGTTGGATTTGGGTTTTTGGATTATTTATCATATTATTTGCTTCTTTTAAAAAGCTATCTCTCTCGAATTTGCACAGTACGATTGAGAAAATTCATGATGATAGATATAGTCAAGCTTAAGGTAAGGTAGGTAAACATAAGTAGTAACATTACTTCTACGGCTCTCCCGGTTTGGTTAAAGGTGGTAGAAGCGACGAAATAGACATCAGGATAACCAATAGCGATCGCTAAACTAGAATTTTTCGTCAAATTAAGATATTGACTCGTCAGCGGAGGAATAATTACTCGTAAGGCTTGGGGAAAAATCACCAGCCGCATGACTAACCCTGGTTTTAATCCAAGCGATCGCGCTGCTTCCCATTGTCCTTTATGTACTGATTGAATCCCGCCTCGGACAATTTCTGCAATAAACGCGCCTGTGTAAAAAACTAATCCCAGTAGTAAAGCTGAAAATTCTGGGGAAAAATGAAACCAAGGCAGATCAATGCCATTTTGACTAAAACTTATAAATCCCCAAAGGGAGATTGTATTGTCTACTTTGGGAAAGCTCAAAAAAACAGCAAAGTACCAAAATAGCAATTGCAGGAGTAAAGGAGTATTGCGGAAAAGTTCTACATAAATTAAGCTGAGATTCCGCACTAACCAGTTATCAGATAACCGAGCAATTCCGGCAGTTATACCGACAATTGTAGTAAAAAAAATTCCAGCGATTGCCACACGCAAAGAGTTAATCAACCCTACCCACAAAGCACGAGTATATGTATCAGTAGCTTTGTAAGCAATTGGCGTTTCACCAATATCAAAAGATGCTTGCTGTTTGAGAAAATCAAATCCGAACTGAATGCCTAATTGTTGTAAGTTACGGTTTAGGTTACTCCAAAGTATTGTTACTAAAATCGCTGCTAAAAATACAGCCATGAATTGAGCTGCGATTTGCAAAAATCGATGATTACTGGTCATTTGTCATTGGTCAATAGTCAATGGTCAAAAAACAAAATGTAAAAGGATGAAATTTCCTACTTCAAACTTCATAATTCATACTTCATCGGAATGGCGGGGAATAAAGCAGTCCACCTTTTGACCAGAGTTGATTTTGACCACGGGCGAGATTGAATTTTGTGTTAGGGCCGAGGTTGCGATCGTACACTTCAGCATAATTACCAACGTGCTTGATGACTCTGGCGGCGAAGTCGTTGGTTAAACCGAGTCCTTCTCCTAAGTTGCCTTCTTTACCTAAAAAGCGTTTGATATCAGGATCATTACTGTTGGCAAGTTGATCTACATTTTGAGAATTAATACCCAACTCTTCAGCTTTGACTAGCGAATAAACTACCCACTTAACAACGTTGTTCCAATTTGTGTTTCCTTTAGCAACTGCGGGTGCAAGTGGTTCTGAGGAAATGACTTCATCCAGAATCACGTTCTCCTCTGGTTTGGGTAGAGTTGTTCGACGGGAAACTAATGCAGAACGGTCAGCGGTAATGCCGTCACAACGTCCTTCAGCGTAGGTGGCAAAAGTAATATTTACGTCTTCAAAAACAACAGGTCTGTAGCTGATGCCTCGTTTCCGCATTTGGTCGGCTAAATTTTGTTCTGTAGTTGTACCAGTTTGCACACAAATTGCTTTGCCTTTTAAGTCAGCCAAAGACTTAATATTGCTATTTCTGCGAACCATAATCGCTTGGCCATCATAAAAGACTACAGGCGCGAATTCTAAACCAACGGATGTATCTCGACTGAGTGTCCAAGTGGTGTTGCGGCTGAGAACATCTACTTCTCCAGTTTGGACGGCGGTAAATCGTTCTTTGGCGTTGAGATTACGAAATTCGATTGCATTGGGATCGTTAAACATTGCAGCTGCTACAGCACGGCAAACATCTACATCTATACCGCTGTATTTGCCGTCAGTACCTACAAAGCTAAATCCTGGAATTTCGCCACTAACACCACAAATTAGTTGACCACGACTTTTGACTGTATCCGTGCGATCGCTAGTTCGGTTACTAGCTGTATTTGCTGTTTGGCCTGATTCTGCACTACAAGCCGCGATGGTCAAGATTAAAGGTGCGATCGCTAGGATTAAAGCTGATTTCCGCATAAACTTCATGAATATTCAATGCTAAAAAACGTGTTGACGACTACAATAATTTTGTAAAAAACCAGTCGATGTTTGTAATATAAAGCTTTTTGTAGATTTTTTAGCACCAGTATTTCAGATCAGTCTGATTTGATTTGTAAAATTGATAAACTTCATATCTCCGTCTTCTTTAAGAAGTCGGGGATCTATTTAATAACTGATAATTCGGGTTTAGTATTGTTACTTAAATAAGCAGATATTGAAGTTTTTAAGTATTACTTGAAATATTGATTCTTGAGATACAAAGTTTGCTGGATATTTTGTCCTTATGCCTACTTCCGAGAAAATATTTTTCCTATTTCATAGAATTTATTAAGCAGATACTCATGGCATACTTCTCAACAAGTAGAAGTAGCTACACCAACCTAAACATAGACCCCTAGCAGGTTACACTAGTTTTGGTGACAGCCGCTCCACCATTTCTTATGAGGCTTTTATGGGAGCAAATCTCGAACAGATTGCCAATTACTTAGACAAACTAGGTTGGGACTACCGCTTTGATGATGAAGAAGACCGAATTATCACGGGGGTGGAAGCTGATAACCTAGAAGATTTTCTCATAGTTGTTCAACTGGATGAGGAGGGAAAATTTTTCCGCATTTTTGCGCCTCAAGTTTTGGCAGGAGTACAAGACCATCCTCACAAAGCGGCTATTCTCCAGACGATGTTAGCCATTTCCTGGGAAACCAAAATGCTGCAATGGGAATATGACCCATCCGATGGTGAAATCCGTGCCATTATTGAATTTCCTCTGGAAGACTCAATTTTGACAGAAAAGCAATTTCAACGCTGTTTGAGTGGGTTAATTCAGATTGTCGATGGCATAGCTATCCCTCGATTGAAAGAAGTGATGGCTACAGGGGAAGATCCAGGGAATATAGAGATTGGGGAAAGAATGTTACTCAGTATTCAGGAAGAAGCACCTGGTTTACTAGAACTTTTAGAAAAGGCAATGGAAGCTAGAAAAAAGCGGGGAACTTTTCCAAGTGAATGAGGCGGATCACCACTTAAATAGCTATACTCCAAAGTGATACCCTCACTATATACTGAAATTTTCTAGGGCTGGATTTTATGACATCCTATGCAACCTCCTCTGCCAAAGCAGAAATGAGTGAACTCCGGCGATTAAAAGGCTTATTACCACCAGAATTGCAAAGCTGGGTCACAGTTGAAGGCACAACTGAGGTCAATCCACCCCTGATCCGTAGCGAAGAAATTGGTAAAGACCAGGTAGAAATCCAAATTGACTTGGTGAAATGGGATGCTTTGGCTATGGATCAGCGTAATCTGCTATTCTGGCATGAAGTTGCCCGCATTCAAAATGACACGATTCCCAAAGACGGTTGGGAAATGGCAGCATTAGCTATTGGTTTAGGCGGTGCTGTAGGTGAGTTGTGGGTACAAGATGGATTGTTGCTAGTGTTAGCTTTGGCGCTGTGTGGCGTTTCTGGCTGGCGACTTTATCAAAAAAATAATGGCGAAAAGCAAATGAGAGAATTGCTAGATGCTGATGAAAAAGCGATCGCATTAGCAACTCGCTTTGGTTACAGTCTCCCCAATGCCTACAAGAGTCTTGGTAGTGCTTTAAAAAGTTTAATTGATACTACTCCCAGCAAACGCCAACGGTCTCGTTATGAAGCACGACTTTCTGCCCTCAAACGTAGTGCCAACAAGGCAAAATCTAAGTCTAGGTCTACAGAAGACAGTGGACTGTAGTCACCGAGAATTATCTTGGGTGGGCAATACCCACCCGCAACAGAATTTATTTACTTTTGAATAGATTTAGACTGCCGCTTTAAAAAGAAACTACTAGAAGCCAGCAAGACTAGTCCAGCAGTTGTAGTTGGTTCTGGGACTCTTTTTGGTGGTACAAATCCTGCTAATTCTTCTTGGCTGGCGTTTAAAGCATAAATGCGTGTGGGAATTAAAGACTGTCCTGTTGGACAACCGCTATCAATGGGGACTTGAGAGAAGTTAGTCCCATCTGTACAAACATCAAACTGCACATCATCTTCATTTTGAGTCACACTAAAGTCGTTGTCTGTACCCACTATTAAGGCGTAGGAACCATCGGCAAGTTGTGGCCCGATTGCCAAGCCTTCAAATTTTTCGGGAATGGGTTGTCCAGCATTTCTCAAAAATTCGGCAATATCAGCAAACAAGGTTTTAGTTACAGGTGTGACTCCATCCGGTAAAGTATTTGTAGCTGTCAAGCTAATATCAGTCACATCGGTTGCAGCAGTTAAGTCAATTTTGTAGATGCGTTTGCTGGCAACTGGTGCCTCACCTGTGGGATCATCTACACCAATACCCCGATTATCACGTTCCAAGACTAAAAATTCGTTATTGTTTAAGGCTGTGATGGCACTAATCCCAATATTTCGCCCTTGGGAATTAGCTCCAAAAGTATTATCAGGAACACGAGCATTAATATCTGCCAAAGTTTCTAGCTGATAGATGTATTGAGCAGTACTATTACCAGTGTTTGTATCATATTCGACTATCCGGACATTATTGCTCCGCCGCCCGTCTGGGGAACCTTCGTTAACTAAGGGATCTTGCAGCACGGCAAATAGTCTGCTGCCATCTGGACTGAGGGTTAAGCCTTCAAAGCCACGATTGTCTTGACGACCAGTGGCAATGTCTGGACGACCATCTACGTAGTTAATTGTGCCATCGCTTTGTCTGGGAATGAGATTGCTGGGAGTGGCAAATGCCCGAATGAAAGAACCAGTCGGACTGAATTCATAGACAGAAGGGCCATATTCATCGGAAATATAGAAATTACCATTAGGGGCGATCGCAAATCCTTCTGGGTCAAAGCTAAGACCGAGAACACTGGCATCACCGTTGAGAATTCTAGGGTTCAATCCGTTAAAGTTTTGACCATTTTGAGTGAAGAGAATACTGTCTAATAATCGTAAATTACTGATTGCGCCTGTATTTTGGTCAACATCTAAAGAAAATTTTTGGACTCGTGTATTGTAGCTGATGACACCACCACCAGGGCCACGATCAGCCAAACTGTAGTACACGTTGTTGTAGCGATCATAGTAGAGGTCAGAGAAAAACCCTAGGCGATTAGTGTTAGCACTATTAGTAGTGGATGAAGATAAATCTGTACTATCAGCAGGAACCGTGATGCCATTGACCAGAGAAATAGCACTAGCAGTGGTTGCCGATCCTGTAATACTGACTACGACAGTTACCAGTGAAAGACTGAATCCAGAAATCCAATGCTTGACAGAGATCATGTAAACTTCCCAAAAAGACACAGTTTTCTCAGCTTTGGACTTCTAGATTAAAGAAAGGTTAACCCATAATTAAGGTAGCTAATATCACATATTTGCTTAATACAATGCGGTTTTTACTTGAAAACATCTTCATTAAACTTTCATAGTTGATTGAGCATTTTATGTGTTTGCGGCACAACACGGACATGAGGCACAAACTTTTTCATCAAAGCTTGCCAGATCAAGACTTGATCGGGATTTGGGGCGAGTATGGGTGTTGAGCTAAGTTGCTCAGAAACAACAAGTGGTGTAACTGGTTGCAAAAATACAGGGATATTTGGATTGATATCTGCTATCAATAAGGCAGCTTGCTTTAATTCATCGGGATTTGTACTTTGCGAAATAATTATCTTGACAAAAACATCCAAAGATGGGCTGTTATGGCATAATTGGAGAAATTTTGCATGGTCTTGCCAATAAGTCTCGCCGCTGACACTGGGCAGTTTCCAATCCATACCAACAGAGTCTAGGTAAGGCAGAATCATTGTCAGTTGTTCTGGGCGATGTCCGCCAGTCTCTAAGTATATGGGTAGACCTGTCAGCGATCGCACTTGGGGCAGAAATTCATGCAAAAAAGGGGCATGTAGAAGTGGTTCGCCGCCAGTTAAGCTAATGCTATCGTGTAGAAACGGTAGATTTTGGCGCTCAATCCATTCGAGTAATATTGTTAAGGGGACGGGATTTGAATAAATTTCAAAGTCTCGTAATCCAGGTGATCGTTCTACCTTACAGGTAGTGGGTGCATTCCATGTGTGGGAGCTATCGCAAAAATGACAGCGCAAGTCACACAAAGCAAAGCGAATAAAAATTTGACGTGTCCCGACATTCAATCCTTCCCCTTGAATAGCAGAAAAGACCTCAATCAGGCGTGCGGTAGGTTCAACTGTAATGTTAGCAGTCATGGGATAGTGACAAAGCGATCGCGCTGCGGCAATATAAAAGCAAGTACGTTTTTTAGTTCTTGTTCTATTGTGAATCGTCGTTGGCAATCTCGGCTCTTATCCCAAACAACTAGCCATCAGTGCCTAATGCCATCAAGTAAATGTGAGGTTAGGTAATTTTCTAGGACACAATAATGTTTGGCAGATTAAATGTACATGGCAACGAAAGTGCAGAGCTTCATGACTAGCCAACCCATAGAGGTAAATTTCTCAGTTACTTCCCTAAATGAAACGGCGATAGTGCAGGTACCCGCGCGGTTAAGCGTGCTAGAAGCAGTCAGCTTCAAGCAAACCTGCCAAGACTTAACCCAAGCAAACCCACATCCCAAGAAAATCATTATTGATTTTCACCAAACTATTTTTATGGATAGTAGTGGTTTAGGCGCTCTGGTCAGTAATTACAAAACTGCCCAGGAAAAAGGAATTACTATGATTCTGCGGGATGTTACTCCTCAAGTAATGGCGGTGTTGACCCTGACAGGATTAGATCAAGTTTTTCCGATGGAGTCAAGTAGCGATTCAGCATTTATAGAAGCTGAAAATGACATAGAAGCCCCTAAAAATAATTCTCGTAAATTAGAGCAGCTACCCACTACTCACCCCTCTGTAGCCTCGTGGATGAAACGTTTTATAGATATTGTTGGTTCACTAGTCGGTTTGGTAATTACAGGATTTTTGTTTATTCCCATTGTGATTGCTATTAAAATTGACGATCCCGGCCCAATTTTCTTCAATCAGACCCGCTGCGGCTGGATGGGGAAGCGATTTAAAATTTGGAAATTTCGCTCTATGTGTGTAGATGCGGAAGCCAAAAAAGCTTTAGTCAAAAACCAAGTACAGGGTGCATTTTTCAAGAATGAAAACGACCCCAGAATTACCAAAGTAGGGCGATTTTTACGACGCACTAGTTTAGATGAGTTGCCACAATTTTGGAACGTTTTAAAAGGTGATATGAGTTTAGTAGGAACTAGACCACCTACACCTGATGAAGTTGAACGTTATGAAGTACCAGAGTGGCAACGCTTAGATGTTAAGCCAGGAATGACTGGAGAATGGCAAGTTAACGGGCGGTCTACAGTTCGCAGTTTTGAAGATGTCATTCGTCTGGATTTGCAATATCAAAAAAATTGGAGTTTACTGTACGATTTAAAATTAATTTTTAAAACTGTTGCTATTCTCTTTAACAGAAAAAGTGGCGCTTTTTAGCAGAAAGATTAATTTTAAATTTGTCAGTAGATTGTAACTAATATAATTAATTGCCCAAACTTTATAAGAGTTTGGGCAATTTACTATAGTTTAGTTTTTAACCTTTGCTTTTTGAGCGATCGCAGCGATATGGATAAAGCCATTCACACCTAAAAATCCCGTGAGTATGTTTTTCTAAAAATGTGCCGGCATGATACTTACTTGATATATTAATTCCGGCTTTTGTTTTAATTTCGTATAGTTTAGGAAAAGCTGCGGCTAAAATGGCGATCACCGCGAATAAATAAAAAATTGTGGTACCAAATTTGGCAAATCTGTGAGAATTGCTGTTGACGTTTCGAGACATAGATATTAAGAACTAACAGCCTATTCTAGGTTAGCTTAACTTTGAAAACGTCGCCGAAAACGCTGATCTGTTTTGTCTGATTTTGTTTGGTTGCACGCTAAGCAAAGAGTATGCAAATTGCTGATATCGTTTTGACCACCCAGTGCCAAGGGGATGATATGGTCGATAGTCAAATGAGTTTCTGTAGCGGTTTTACCACAGCTTTGACATTGGTGTTGATCGCGTTGAAATACATATTGTCTAACTTCCGGAGGGATGCGAATACGCGGAGTTTTGTTCATGAATGTCCTTCGTGAATTATGCGACGTAGGTCATCAATTAGGAATTTGGGTTTAATCATTTCTGGTTCATCAAGATAATATTCTCCGGTTACTTTGATTTTAATTTTTTCTTGTAATGACATTGTTAGTGGCTCAAAGCTTTGAGGCTAGTAGGTAAGTTTATACTCAGCACTTTCAACTCAGCACTCAGCACTTTACTATATATTGTGGCAATGTGGATATTAAGAACAGCACAATAATTCACACAATAGGAAGTACTGATGAATCGCTCAAAAATAGTCGCAATTATTACAGGTGCAATTTCTATCATACTAGCTCTTGCTTATCTCATTATTGTTCAAATCCTAGATTACAGAGATATGCAACCTGCTCCGATTGGCCAAATTGACTCAACTCCAGTGGTTATTACTAATACCATTAAATTTACAACGCAATTATTCTAAGCAGTTGAGGGATAAGGGAAAAAGAGAAAGGAACAAAATAAATACCCTTTCATCTTTATCCTTTTCCCACAAGACAGAATTTTGATATTTGAAAATTTTATTCTGGTGTGCCAAGAATAAACTGTTATTCTTGGTTAAAACTGGCAATTGCTTCTGCATTCATGCAACTTACTTGGTAACTCCTACTAAAGACAAAAGTTCTTGTGTTGTGAGACTGCGTTTCTTTTGGATTGATTCTTGTCGCACTGCATTTAATACAGATTGAGTTTCTTCGCTGTTCAAGATAATCCCGTGTTGTTGCAGCACATTAAATAATAGATGCCGACCAGAATGCTTACCGACTACTAAACGCCGCTCACGTCCAATTTCTTCTGGGGCAAATGGTTCGTAGGTATGGGGGTTTTGCAAAACTCCATGAGCATGAATACCTGATTCGTGGGCAAAGGTATTTTCACCCACAATTGCCTTCCAAGGCGGTAAACCATAACCTGATGCTGTTGCTACCAGTTGAGATATTTCTAATAAACGCCGCGTATCTATATTTAAATCCAGCTTATATATATGTTTAAGAGCCATCACAACTTCTTCTAAAGCTGCATTTCCTGCTCTTTCACCTAATCCATTGACGGTAGTATTCACAGATAAAGCACCAGCTTGAATACCTGCTAAAGCATTGGCAGTAGCTAAACCAAAATCATTGTGAGTGTGCATTTCTATAGGTATGGACAAGGATGTCACCAATTTTTTTACCTTGTCAAAAGTTGTAAAAGGGTCAAGAATACCTACGGTGTCACAAAAGCGAAACCGCGATGCACCCCATTCTTGGGCAGAAAGTACTATATCTAAAAGAAATTGTTCATCGGCTCTGGAAGAATCTTCTCCTCCTACAGATACAAACAGTCCGTTATCTAGGGCAAAGCTCAGACTATCTTTGAGTTTTTGTAATACTAATTGCCACTGTCCTTGAAATTTTGCGCTTATTTGAATTGCAGAGACGGGAATGGATATATGCACTCGCTTTAAACCACAAGCGATAGAAGCTTGGATGTCGGAAATAACAGCGCGATTCCAACCTAAGAGATGAGCTTGCAAATCCAAATCAACAATTGTAGCGATCGCTTGTTGCTCTGCTTCACCCATTGCTGCAATGCCAATTTCTATTTCTGGAACGCCGATCGCATCGAGAAATTTGGCGATCGCAATTTTCTCTTCTAAATTAAAAGCAACACCTGCTGCCTGCTCGCCATCACGTAATGTTGTGTCATTGATGACAACCTGATCCATTTTTTAAATTTCTCCAAAAAAAGAGATTTATCTTCGTTGCCTGAAATTGAATAAGCATAAGGAGAATTTGACAAAAATTACTTCAAAAGTAAAGAGGTGGTCTCATCCATACTTATGCTACTTTTATGCAAGATTACTACAATCTGTAGTAACAAGCAGATATCTTCTAATCACTACTTGTGAAGGGGTATTTCAAAGCTAGAATTCTCCTTTTCAGGATTGCATATTTAACGGTGCTGACTGTTGACAGTTAACAGTTAATGACTACATGAAATGATTATGCAATGAATATGTATTTTAGCTGATCAAGAAAGTATCTTTTTCAGCATCATGATTTTCTCATAATGTTTAATCCGAAGTTACAGTTTTATCTGCTAATATTTCTGTTGCTTCCGATATTTTTTGATGATTGTTAGTAGTAACATGTTCAAAAAAGCGAGACATTAAAGGTAAGGCAATAAAAATTACTGCTAAAACTAATAGAAATGCAGAAATTCCGAAAAGCTGATTCTGTTGTATTTCTAATACTCCACGTAAAATTACTTCCCGTAATGCAGAAACTATGGTAATTTCAACTGCTGCTCCTACTGATATCTGCTGGGTTTGTAGGTAATCAAGAAGTAGACGGAATAACTCTACAAGAATTAAAATAAACAGTATATCAGATGTAATTTCTCTGACATCTAAAGGGTGTAAAAAGGAGAAGAACATATCTCCTAGCCGAATCAACATGACGCAGAATAAACCAAGACACAGAGAAACAATAATGAAGTCTTGGAATCTTTCTAGGTTATTGACAATTCGCTCTCTTTCAAACCAACTGTTGACTTCTCTAAGGACACGTTTAGGCATAATTTCTTCCAAGACTTTGATTTTCCTATTTACATAATAAGCAATTTAAAACTTAAAAAGTTTCTTGAAAATATTTAATTCTTGGTATTTCGTAACAACTATTTGAACTGATTTGTTGTGTTATTTACAGCAGAAATCCAAGTTTTAAAAACGTATTATTTTTGACAGGAATTATATTTTTATTGATAAAATCTCTGTTTATATAAAAGGCTAAACCAATGATTAATCTCACTAGTTAGCTTTATTTGTAATCATCCACTTACAAGTTCAAATACGCCTAGACAAGGCGGCAACTAAAGCTACCAATTGCGGTGGCTCAATAGGTTTAGCTAAATGCATTTTGGTTCGCTTGTTGCTGTTCGTCAGGAGTAGACGACTGAGATTTTTGTGACCGCCTAGAGTTCATTATCTACAACCGATTCAAAGTCGGGGTGTTGCATTATTTGTCAATACCATACAGTTTTTCTAGCTTGACTTTAGCCAGCTAAAGATAGATGTTATCAAAACAGAATACATACGCTACTTCGCCAGAATTGGTGAATTTACCTGAGTGTGACAATTCGGCAAGCTCCCTTCGACAAGCCCTTCAGCTACGCTCAGGGCATTGCTCCTGAATTCTGAATTACACACAGTCAACTTACAAATGGTCACCGACAATGTAATATTGTCGTCCTTTGAATTTATATTGGGTCGGTGAGCGATCGCCAAAAAAATTTCCCGTTATTATTACATCTAACAACGGGAACTAATAAAATTTTCTATAAACTTGTTTAGCAATTATCGAGTAGCAACTTGTGGCCCTGCCCACACTTCTGTTTTATCACCGAAAGTCACAGGCTGATCGGCCTCTGTTGTATTTACTGTCTTGCCATCAGTAGCAACTTGTACCAGAGGCCACTCTTCTTCACCCATTTCTCCCTCGCGGAACAACACATGATCAGGTTGGTTTTTACTCCAACCTAGCAATACAGCAATCTTTTCATGCTCATCGTCTTGGCGAGCAGGCGCAACAGTATTAGTGTGATTTTTTTGCCGATCCCAAATAACTGCACGATCTGTAGCGTCGCCTGTATTGAACACCCCTTCAAATTTGCGAGCTAAAAAGCGATCGCTTTTTTCTGACCAGCTAACAGGAACAAGTACCCCAATTTTGCCATTTTCTTGGATCTGTTCTGGAGGTGCAACATTAGCACGTAATAGCGGATCGTTTATTTGAGAGGTAGAAGCCATCACCCGCAATTTCTTAGTCTGTCTATCTTCGACAAACATCGTACTGCTAACACGGCTGTTATACATTTCCGGTTTAATTTCCATTTGCACCCGGCTGTAAACAGCATACTTACCATCAGGAGAAACCACAGGTAAACTACGGTAATAGCGCACTCCAGTATTACCTTTCGATCCAATCGCCTCCTGAGTTGCAACAATCCATTTCCAAGGAATTGGATGCGGACTACCTATCGGATCTACTTGTTCTGCTTGCTCCTCGCTAGGTACTTCCATTGCTGGTGCTTCAGTTGTAGATTCTGGTTCTGACTCTTGGGGAAGTGGTGCAATAGCTGGAATTCGATTTAATGCTGATGATCCCACACGATAATTTTTGGCATCAGCAAAATTCTTATCTTGCATTAACGATTCAATCTCCGCAGCTGGAAATTTTGCTGCTAACTTGAAGTCGCTAACAGTTATGTTGGGAATTGGAGCCAGTTCCACTGCTGCTAAGGGATCGACAGTAGCTTTATCCCCGCTGGCGTGAGAGTCATTTTTGATTGAATAATCTGCTACTACTAAAGACTCGATTTTTTGTGCTTTGACAACTGGCTGTTCCCCAACTACAGCCAGATTCTGTGGAACTGAAACAGATTCTCCGGTTGTGGAGTTGCTCGAAGCATCTTGAAACATTTCAGCTAAATCAGGTTCGCCAAAATTAGCCGTTTCCTGAGGTACAGCTTCCGATTCTCCAGCGTCAGGAGCAATTTTAGCTACTACTTTTGATTGTTTAGCAGAGGTAGAGTGACCTGATGCTGCAATTAAAGGAGCAATCAGCATCACTACAACAACAGAATTAAGAAATGGTTGCGCACGGAACCATCCTGACAGCAAGAGGGGTTTGAGCATGTGTGGACTCTCTAGAAGTGCGGGTGCTGTGTGAGAAGCAATCGATGCCTATGTAGCAAGGGGAAAGGTGATGACTACAGGTATAACAACAAACTCACCGTTTTAACGAGTTGTGAGAAATAATTTTTTTAAACTTGCACCTTGTCACAAAAATTTATTATCATTACCTACACCTTTTGCTTAATAAATAAACTATTTATCCGCTACAGTTTTGCCAGTACAAAGCTGATGCAGATTAATCACGAAATTACTGCACAAACTAAATTTTTACGCCTCTAACACAATTAACCACACCAAAAAATTGGTAGTGGATGAAAAATTATTAGGCGTATTATTTCGGCTACAAACACTGGCAGCCTAAAGGTAGAGCTAAATAGCTGAACTGTTGGGATAGACTTTAGCAACTGCTAAGCCGCAGGAGGCTCCCCTATATATACCTGCTACAACAGTGCAGACCCCGGTAAAGGTAAAGAGTGAGTGAGGCGTTACTTTGAAAGCTGGGAAAGCTGACGCACAACATATGATACTCGAAAAACCGAGTTAGTATCCACTCCTGGGAGTAAATTAATATCTAACTGTAACAAAAGCAAAAGCGTTGCTTAACTTGTAGCTAATAACCGCAGAAAAAGCGGTCTAAAAGCTCTGCTTTGGTAAACCTCACAAAGCATGTTTTGATATCTAGCTGAATCAGCCCAGTAATAAAGTATCAAGTTGATATCAATTGATCAACATGTTGAGTTAAATTATTTTCAGTCTATCAAGAAAACCTAGATTTCGCCAACTAGATGTAGAAAATAGGGAGTAAGAAGGATAATAATAAATAACGAAGTAACTAATACCTATTGACTATTAACTATTGATTATTGATTAATGAAAGTTGTATTTTTTGGTACTCCGGAATTTGCCATTCCTACCCTCGATAAATTACTGAATCATCCAGAATTTGAAATTTTGGCAGTAGTTACCCAACCAGATAAACGTCGAGAACGAGGAAATAAACTAACTCCTTCACCTGTAAAAACACTTGCTCTGAATCATAATTTGCCAGTGTGGCAACCTGAGCGAGTCAAAAAAGATAGTGAAACTTTAACCAAGCTGCAACAATCAGAAGCCGATGTGTTTGTTGTGGTAGCTTATGGGCAAATTTTGTCCAGAAAAATCTTGAACATGCCCAAGCTAGGTTGCATTAACGTGCATGGTTCGATTTTACCTAAGTATCGTGGTGCGGCTCCGATTCAGTGGTGTCTCTATAATGGTGAACCAGAAACAGGAATTACCACCATGTTAATGGATGTCGGTATGGATACAGGAGATATGCTACTCAAAGCAACCACACCAATTGGATTGTTAGATAATGCTGACAATTTAGCCGAGAGACTAGCAACAATCGGTGGAGATTTATTAATAGAAACTTTGTTAAAACTGAAGCATCAAGAAATTCAACCTGTTCCGCAAAACAACGCTGAAGCGACTTATGCACCTTTGATTCAAAAGCAAGATTACCAGTTAGATTGGTCAAAGAGTGCGATGCAATTACACAATCAAATTCGGGGTTTTTATCCTAACTGCTTGACAACTTTTCGTAACCAAACTCTCAAAATTACAGCCACCCTTCCCCTTGGTTCTGCTTACAGTGAAGAAATACCACCAGAATTAGAAAATATACGTCAAAAATTACCTGATTTATCCAATATATCTGGTAGCCCAGGGGAAATCGTAAGCATTGCCAAGGGAATAGGCGCGATCGCCCAAACTGGTGCGGGTTTATTATTATTACGGGAAGTTCAGTTAGCAGGTAAACGTCCCCAGTCGGGATGGGATTTTGTGAATGGTACTCGTTTAACAGTGGGGGAAATTCTGAAGTACGAATCATGAAGTATGAAAAATTTCAGACTTCAGACTTCAGACTTCACACTTCATACTTTACACTTTCATAGTAGCGACAATCCTTGCAAGGGCCGTGGGGATTAACAGCACAGCGAACAATTTCCGAATGAGCGTTATACATACAAGTCGCATCACCAACTACCCATCGTCCATCCACTAAGCTTTTTTCTGCTGGTCTTTGAGCAGATTGCACGTAGAGGGAGATATTGTACAACCGATAACGCCCTGATTTAAATTGATATCTATGCCGACGCTCTAGAACAGCATAGGTTTTACCTTCAAAATCAAGATAGTTTCCCGGTTGGGGTGTCCAGTCAAGCTGAACTTTACCGAGGGACTGACGCGGGTGCGTCAGTATAACCTCGGTTGGTAGATAGTCTGGCTCCATAAGTTTATGTGATGTGATTTACATTATAAAAATAGTATCGCAGGAGCCTACTCTTGCTTATCCGACTTCGATTATAATTAACGATTAACTTTATTCTTGAATAATTTGTGCATGGCGATCGCACTATCACCACTCTGTTATAGTTGCGCCTTAGACTTGAAGTCCAAGGCGGTAGGTTATCAAGCTACTTCAAAACTACTTGGAAGGAATTCAAATAACCCGTAATAGTTTTGCCTAGAGTTTTTTGTTGCTTTTTAGTTGTGATAGCCATAACTTGATAAAGTCTTCCTTGAGCAACATACATCCTGCTTCTAGTAATTTTTCCTCCGGCGTTAATAAACTCAATTTCTTTGCCTGGATGACCGTTGGAACTGCGAATATTGCGCTGGCGAATTAAACTACTTTTCGTAGTTTTTAACAGCATATACTGTGCTTGGTCTAATATGGTTTGGGGATTTGTCAGTTGACCATAACTGTGGGGAAAATCGTTGTAAACAACTACATAGGCAACTTGCTGCTTTTGTGGTTCAGCATAAAATATTTCTAAGTCAATTTCCCCCATGTAAGTTTTTTGGGTTTGGGTTTCCTTGTTCGGTGTTCCTGGCATTAACACTGTAAAACGACCATCAGGCGCACGGAATAACTTCCATTTTGGCTGCACTGGTTGAGTTGCAGTTTCTGGCTTTTTCACCGCTGGTTGTTGAGGTTGACGTGCTTCCACAATAAAAGAGCTACCACAAACAAGTGTGGCAGCTATTAATGGTAGAATTTTTTTGAATGTCATAGTTTTAGCTTTGTCGATGCAGATATCACTGATGATGTTAGTGTTATAACCTAGCTGCACACAAAGCCGCACCTATTAAACCTACTTGATGGTTGAGAATAATATATACAGGTATCTCTTCTAAAAGAGAACGCATTCTGCCTTTTTGAGTGAAGTTTAATAAGAAACTGCCGTTTTGAATCAAAGGTAAAATTTTCGGTGCAATTCCACCAGCAATGTACAAGCCACCATAAGGTAAAAGTTTCAGGGCGAGATTTCCGGCTTCTGCACCGTATGCCTCAACAAACAATTGTAAAGTTTGTTCACAGAGGCGATCGCTTTTTTCAACTGCGGCTTTGCCAATTACAGCACCAGGATCAACAGTTTTTTCTGCCTGTCCGGCTTCTTGTTCCCAAGTTCTCACAATTTGAGCGATTTCTGGGGATTCGGTTGCATGTTTGCGATCGCGCAAAAATTGGTAAATCGCAACAATACCCAAACCAGACACAACTCGTTCTACAGAAACACGCTGGATGTCATGTTTATCCAGCAGATATTTCATTAGTTGAAACTCTAACTCGTTTCGGGGAGCAAAATCGGCGTGACCACCTTCAGACGGAAAAACTTGATAATGATCTCCATACTTCATTAAAAAGCCTTGTCCTAAGCCAGTACCAGCACCAATAACGGCGATAGGTGCTTCTGGTTTTGGTTTACCAGGTTGTAGAGTCAGCACATCTTTTGTAGTTAAACCGAAAATGCCATAGCCAACAGCAGCAAAATCATTAATTAAAGAAATTGCAGCAATACCCAATTCTTGTTGCAAACGTTCGGTATCGAGAAACCATGCTAAGTTAGTCAATTTAGCAGTGTTGTTGACTACTGGCCCGGCGATCGCAAAACAAGCTTTTTGCGGAGTTGCTGTATTCGCTTTGAGCAAAAACTGCTGCACCATCGGTACTAAATCAGGAAAATCCCCACTGCGATAACTTTCCTCATAAATAGTCTGTAACCCTAGTGAGTCTGAGGGTTCAACCAATCGCAAAATGGTTTTTGTACCGCCGATATCTCCTGCTAGTAACAAAGTCATACAAAGTAATAGTAATTTAGTTGCTGTTTTTGTAGAGTCAGTCTAGGGTTGAGGATAGCAAGTCGAGTGAGACTGGATTGATACTTAATTTTCTGCTAATTTTTGTCCCCAGTCTTCTACCCGGTTGAGGAATTTACGCAAATCGGATCACTTCCTCTACCTCAGTCAAATGAGAAGTGTCTCCCTTTAGTTCTAGCAACCATTCTGGGCCTTGAAGCACAACCTTGACTAAGGAACATAAAGAAGCTTTAACTTCTGTTTTGGCTACTTCACCGACTAACCCCATTGCTGCACCTAGCACAGAAGCACCATGTCCTACCAATAAGATATGCTCTGGAAAGAATTCCGTTGCTAAACATCTGGCTGTTTGTCCTGAACGTGCGCGGACTTGTTCGTGAGTTTCGGGATATTTAGCAGCAATGCGTGGCGTGTAGCCAGTATCAATTCTGGGAAATAGTTCTTTTAAGGCTGGAACTGATAGTCTTTCCGGTTCTTCAGTCATCCATTCAGGATTTAACCATTCACTCAAGCCTGCTTCTAATTTAATAGATAAATCTAATGCTTCTGCGACTGCATTTGCTGTTTGCACCGTTCGCAGAAAAGGAGAAGCAAAAACATGGGTGATTTTCTCTGTTTTCAAGCGTTGAGCTAATAGTTTTGCCTGTACGAAACCATCATCAGATAAGGGTGGATCGTAGCGTCGTTCGGCGGTGAGGAACCAATCAGGATTTACGAAGTCGAGGCGGTTGGCGTGTCTTGCGATCCAGACTATTTGACTCATGGGTTTTTTGAAGGCAAATAAAGTTTACACCTATGGAAATAAGCATGACGGGTGCAAACCCAATATTATGACAAATTTTGTAATGTTTTGTAATAGTTAAATATATTTATTGGTAAAAATTAAAATTATAACTCTACAGTTTTAACCAGCCGAATAGTTGTTCTACAGTTAATTGCAGATTACTGGCTAAATCAGGAACTGGTAATATTACTTGTGATTCTTGTAAGATTTCTGGTTGCTGGTTTGGATAATAAACTAAAAGCGATCGCTCTTCTGGATCAATCAGCCAGCCTAGCTGAGTACCATGTTTGAGGCAGTGTAATATATTTCCAGTGACTTTAGTTTGACTTTGGTCGGGTGAAAGAATTTCAATTGTCCAGTCTGGATAAGTGGGAAAAACATTCGCTACATCACCACGCTCATCTAAGGGAATACGTTCCCAAGCAAACACCGCTACATCAGGTACAATGGAACGTCCGCCAAAAGTACATCGTAATTCAGGAAAAGCTAGGGCAATTTTTTGACTTTCAACTACTGCATTAATCCCAGTTACTAATTTTCCCTGTAACTTACTATGTTTTCCTTGTGGTATTGGTTTTTGAATGACTTGACCATTGATATATTCACTAGCCGGCTTTGTTTCTGGAAGTTTTAAAAATTCTTCCAATGTTATAAGTTTAGTAGGCGACTTTACCATTTACTTCTTGTAACGTTTAGAATAATAATGACGAATTATGAATTATCCCAAGTAAGCTTTTTTCACACGTTCATCACTAATTAATTCTGAGGCTGCACCTGTTAAAGTGATAGAACCAGCTTCTAATACATAGCCTCTATCAGCAATTTGTAAAGCCAAGTTAGCGTTTTGTTCAACTAACAAAATGGTAACGCCTGTAGCCCGTAAATTTTCAATAATTGAGAAAATTTCTTTGACAATTGCAGGTGCTAAACCCAAGCTTGGCTCATCTAACAATAGCAGTTGTGGTCTACTCATTAAAGCACGAGCGATCGCCAACATTTGTTGTTCACCACCGCTAAGAGTTCCTGCTAATTGGTTGCGGCGTTGTAACAAACGCGGAAATAACTCAAATTGACGCTGAATATCTGCTTTTATCTCTGCTTGATTAGACCGAATATAAGCACCTAATAGTAAATTATCAAAAACTGTTTGCTTTGCTAACACTCTCCGCCCTTCTGGACAATGAGCAATACCTAATTTCACAACTTCGTGAGGCTGACGGCGAGTAATATTGCGTCCACTATAAATAATTTCCCCACTCGGAGGATTAACTATTTTTGATATTGCCCTCAGTGTAGTACTTTTACCAGCACCATTAGCACCAATTAAAGTAACAACTTCACCCTTGTTAATAGTTAAATTAATTTTTTTCAGCGCTCGAATCCCACCATAATTCACATCTAAGTCGTGAACTTCTAAAATTTTAAAATCTTCTAGATTTTTATATTGGCGTTCATCGGCGTGCATCGGCGGTTTCATCTAAAAATAATCTAATAAATTATCTACCTTATTAAATCATTTTTGGCTGGATTCTAAGGTCTGTATTTAATGCGAGGTATGGCGCGATCGCCCAACACCGCTAAGAGGTTGTTTGAAAAGTATTGTCGGTAACATCAAAATTTCAAAAACCTAACCACCCTGCCTTTCCTACAAGGGAATGGGGGTTTCAAAGCCTCTCTCCGCTTTGGGGAGAGGTTTGGAGAGGGGTTTTTAGTATAATTTTGGACTTTCCAAACATCCGCTAACATTCTTTGGTAGTCTTGCCAATTTCCCAAGAGTTTGAGAACAGCGCCAGGAGGTAGATCAATTCTTTCTGATGTGATGACAGTATTCATGCTGGAAATCAACAGAACCTGCGGTTCAAGTACACTTGCTAAGATAACATCATGAATAACATGGGAGGAATTAATCGTCATGAGTGTGATTGTTGCCAAGTGGATGATTGACGATTAATAGCTAAAAATGGAAAATACACAACTTTGGTATATTGTCAAGCGTAGTACTGGCAACTGCGAAATCGTCCCTAGCAATTTAGTTAGGGACGATGATCCAGAGATTATTGAAAAGTGGGGGACTTTTGCTTCTGTGGAAGAAGCGATCGCCCGACGGATTGGTTTAATCAGGGCTGGTAAGTGCCAACCCCAATAAATAGTGCTGAGTTCAAAGCGCTGAGTGCTGAGTATATATGCAGGATGAAGTGCGATTTTTAACCAAGTTTAAAGGTCGATTCTTTGCTTCTTTGCACGAGGCAAAAATCCTCCCATTTTTCAGCAAGCCTCTAATTATTTTTCTCGGCGCTAGTGATACCTTTAGCAGCAATTTGCTTACCTAGCACTTCCACTGCTTTAGCAAATTGTGGATCTGCCATAGTAGCCAGTTTGTCACGCTCATGTAACCACAAATCTTGCCTTTGAGCATCAGTCAAATCGACTTTCACATCTGGATCAATTCCGTGCTTGTTAATATCTTTACCGCTGGGAGTGTGATATTTAGCAATTGTCACTGCTAACCCTGAGCCATCTTCTAAGGGACGCACCGATTGCACCAAACCTTTACCAAAAGTTTGAGTACCGACTAAAACTGCCCGCTTGTTGTCTTGTAAAGCTCCAGATAAAATTTCGCTGGCACTAGCTGAACCCTTATCTACCAAAACTACCAACGGTTTATTAGTTAACGCCCGTCCTCTAGCTACTTCCTTTTCTTGCTCTCCTTGGCGGTCAATGGTAGAAACGATTGTGCCTTGATCCAGCCACATCCGGGCAATTTCTACACTAGAGAATAACAAGCCACCTGGATTACCACGCAAATCTAAAACATATCCAGCAACCCGCTTAGACTCTAAATCTTTGATTGCGTTTTGCATTTCCTTACCAGCGTTAGCACTGAACTGGTTCAGGCGAATGTAGCCAACATTACCTGTTGGTGTTTGTTTTTGAGAATAACGTACTGGATGGATTTCAATCCTGGCGCGTTTAATATCAAACTGCTTGACAGCACCATTGCGCTGAATTGTTAGCGTTACTTTGGTGTTTGGTTCACCTCGGATTAAGGATACAGCTTGGTTAGTATCCATTCCCTGAGTGCTTTTACCATTAATTTTCAAAATGACATCTTTGGCAAGAATTCCAGCTTTAAATGCTGGTGTATCTTCAATTGGCGCAATTACAACCAACTGCTTGGTTTTCTCATCCTGGCTGATTGTTATACCGATACCTGTAAGTTCTCCTGAGGTATCAACCTGCATATTCTTGAACTCTTCAGGATCCATAAACCGGGTATAAGGATCACCCAGCTTTTTCAGCATTTCCCGGATGGATTTATACGCTTCTTGCTGATTACTGTAGGACTTGTCCAGGTACTCCTTACGAACAGCCTGCCAATCTACCTGATTAAAAGTGCCATCTACATATTGGCGGTTAACAATTTGCCAAACTTCGTCTACTGTATCCTTGGGACTTGCTTTAAATAAAGCCTGACCACGCGAGTGAATGCCCAGGCTAGTAACAGCAATTGTGGAGAGTGTTACTGCCGTAGCACCCAGAACAAGCCTACTTTTTGTAATCACCATAATGACAGCTGTGTCAGAGGGAAAAAATAATAGTCAGTATGCCCAATCTAACACAGGTATTCTGCAAAGACCGGGTATGTATTCTTAATTTCATTAAAATACTTGACAATCCGGCGAAGTTGGAGATTCTGAAGTATGAAATATGAAGTATGAAATTTTAGACTCTACTAGTTTTTGCGATGATGCTCCTGCATCCTTAACAAAAGTTGCTTCTTGCAGAGAAGCAGCCTAAAGTCTGCTTACATAACTTTATACTTCATACTTCACACTTCACACTTCATACTTCTTATGGTTCTACCCAACGTCCATCGGCTTTAATCAGGTTGATTAACTCCTGCACACCTTCGGTTTCTGGTACTTTTTTAATTTCTTCTCGCCCACGATATAAAGAAATGTAACCAGGAGTCTTACCAACATAGCCATAGTCAGCATCTGCCATTTCGCCAGGGCCGTTCACAATACAACCCATCACAGCAATGTCTAGTCCAGTTAAATGCTTGGTGGCTTCCCGGACTTTATGCAGCACTTCTTCTAAGTTAAATAAAGTACGTCCGCAAGAAGGACAGGCGACATATTCCACCATTGTTTTTCGCAATCCCAAGGCTTGCAAGATGCTGTAGCAGACAGGGATTTCGTTTTCTGGTGCTTCTGTGAGGGATACACGGATGGTATCACCGATGCCATCTGCTAGTAATGTGGCAATACCAGCGGTGGATTTGATTCTGCCGTATTCGCCATCACCTGCTTCCGTTACGCCCAAATGCAAAGGATAATCCATGCCTAATTCATCCATACGCTTGGCTAAAAGACGATAGGCGGCTACCATCACGGGTACTCGTGAGGCTTTCATAGAAATAACTAAGTTGCGGAAATCTAATGATTCACAGATGCGAATGAATTCTAAAGCAGATTCCACCATTCCTTCTGGGGTGTCACCGTAGGTAAACAGCATTCTTTCTGCTAAAGAACCATGATTTACCCCAATCCGCATAGCTTTACCTTGGTCACGCAGAGACACTACCAGCGGTTCTAAAGTCTCGCGGATTTTTTCGCCAATTTCCTCAAATTCCGCTTGGGTATATTCGGTGCGATTGGCGTTTGGTTTTTCAAACACATACAACCCTGGATTAATCCGTACTTTTTCGATGTGTTTGGCGACTTCTAAGGCAATTTTCATGCCATTGTGATGCACATCAGCCACAATTGGCACATCTTGGTAAGTTTTAATGATTTTTTGTTTGATTTCTGCCAATGCTACAGCGTGAGCTAAGCTAGGCACTGTGACACGAATGATTTCGCAGCCAACTTCGTGCAACCGACGAATAGCAGCTACAGAACCATCAATATCAAGAGTGTCTTCATTAATCATTGACTGCACAACCACAGGGTGGCCACCACCTATGGTGACATTGCCTACCTTGACTGGGCGGGTTTTACGCCGCTTGATTGTAGTATCAAAGGTGGGTTGACTAGATGTGGTGTTTGACGTTGTAGGTGTAGGCAGAGTTTGCATAACTCTATGAAGTAAATTTTTTAGCTAAAATATCGGACTGAACAATCTCTGTTTCTCAGATTGCCATAGGACGGGCTGGTTTGGGCGATGAGATGGCCAAAAAGAAGATAAAAAAATCTGAGGGAAACAGTAAGTAATAGATTTCTGTTATACGGTATGAGTTTAATCCTGCTTTAAAGTTTCTTAATATTATGTAGGTTTGATGAGAGATGCGATCGCATTCAGTTCGCCTTAGCTACAGGAGTTAAATATTTTTCTGTCCTTGAGCCAAGCCAAAGTAAGAAACTGTGACACAGAATTTCTTACTGTTAGTTACCGCACCTAGCCGTATCAATGGTTTTGAAAGCCAGTGCTGTGCATCTCTATTGCGTGATCGTGCTTCGCAAGCTGGGGTGACTGGGGGCGAAAACTGCGATCGCCCTTGGATGTCGGGAAAGTGAGCTATACCGACATGGATACACCAGAATCTCCACAACAGCAATCAGTACGGTAGGTGCGATCACACTCTTTATAAATAATGATTTATTATTTTTATTAATTAATAATTGCCCTAGTAAAATCCTTTTTTGTTGATTCTTACTACATCAATATGGAAAAAAGTGAAGAAACATCTGTTTTTAAAAATTCTAGCAATGTAGAAGCTATACAAACAAACTGGATAATAGCAAGTGGATTATTTATTATTTTTATTTTATTTTGCATCTTAATGTGGGTAGTTTTCTTTATTTTAAATACTCACCAATGGTCAGAAATATTAGAAAAAAAGATTGAATATATTACTAGAGCTTTAACTACAGCAGGTTTAATTTTTGGTGGAATTGTAGGAGCTATAAATGTTTATTTTGGAGCCAAGCGTGCATTAGCTATGGAGAATAGTGCTATTGCAGCCAATAGAACAGCCAAAGCTGCTGTAAAAAATGCACAAATATCAGAAGATAAACAGATTACAGAGCGATTCTCAAAAGCCATAGAACAAATGGCAAGTGAAAGCAATGCAATTATATTAGGTGGAATACATACTTTGGAAAGAATTGCTAAAGATTCCCCTAATGATCGCTGGACAACAATAGAAATTCTTACAGCTTTCCTTCGACAAAAAACAAGGTTTGAAAAATTTGAAAAATTATATGAGCTAGAAGAAGATGCTGATATATATGAATATCGAAACAGTCCTCTGAGAATAGAGAAGTTAGAAAAACTAGAACTTTTTCAAGAAATTATTACTGTAATTGCTCGACTAAACTCTCAAAAAGCACCAGAAGGCAGAGCGCTAAATTTATCTAATATTAATCTTGTTCTATCTAGACTTAAAGGAGCTAACTTTAAAGAAGCTAACTTTGAAAGAGCTACCCTTATACAAACCAATTTTGAAAAAGCCGATCTTACAGATGCTAACCTTACATCAACTATACTCAGAGGATCTGACTTTAGAGGAGCTATTCTAGAAAGAATCAACCTCTCAGGAGCAAACCTTGAAGGAGCCGACCTTCGTTGTGCAAACCTCACAAACTCTAATCTTCAGTATGCCAACCTCTCAAGAGCTAACCTTTCGGGAGCTAACCTTACAAATGCTGACCTTATACGTGCTAACCTCGAAAATGCTGAGATGATAGTAGCAAACCTTACAAAGTCTAATCTTCAGTATGCTAATCTCTCAAGAGCTAACCTTGATGGAGCTAACCTTACAGAAACTGATTTTACTGCAAATCAAACTATAAAACTTAGCCAAATAAAAAACCATACTAAAAATTGGGAGAAAGCCAAATATGATAAAGACTTTCGAGATAAGTTAGCTTTACCACCAGAAGAAGAAAAATAATTAAATGAATATGTGATTGCATCCTCACAAAATACACAAAAAACCGCCAGTGTACCCTCATTTCTTTTGCACCAAAAGAAATGAAATCAGTTAGTCTTCAACGAAAATTTGATTCTTACTTTTTGATTACTAAAATTTAACTTCAATGAATCAAATCTTCTTCAGTATTCATAGTGCATTGATTAGTATCTCTGCCAAACTTTCTTCTCTCATGACTATTCAATTCAAAATCACAATGGCTTTTGATGAGGTACACCAACAGCACGAGGAAATTGAGGAGGTGTAGTTGTTACCTTTCGTAAGTATAAGCAGTGACGGATGCTATTAGTTAAGGGAGTAGCGAATTTTTCAATTGATTCAATTTCACCACCTAACTGCTTAACAGCATTTTGCAAAGTGATAGTTTCCTCTTCAGTCCAAGTACCTCGATAAATTACAGCTAAACTACCTTGTTTCAGTAATGGTAAGCTATACTCCACACATTCTGAAGCTGTACCGACGGCGCGGATAAGGGCAATATCATAGCTTTGGCGGTGCTGGGTTTGCTGGCCGATTTGTTCAACTCTGCCAACTAGAGTTTTACAATTGCTGAGTTCTAGTGCAGTTAATACTTTATCGATAAAAGCAATTTTTTTGCGGGTTGAATCTAGCAGAGTGATTTGGCTATTAGCCATAATCAAACCTACGGGAATACCGGGAAAGCCTGCACCTGTACCAATATCAATTACAGATGCACCTGTTTGAAGTGATTCAATAAATTGGTTTTTTAATACGATTCCCCGCAAAGAATCCCAGAGATGTTTTTCCCAAAATTCTTGAGGTTCTGTAATGCGAGTTAAGTTTAATTGACTGTTACCTTCCAGAATTAACTCGTAAAGTTGCTGGAATTGTGCCTGTTGCTGTGTTGTTGGTTGCCAATTAAGTGTTTGCTGCCAAATTTCTGCCATTTCTGGCAGCAAGGGAGTTGTGGAATTAGTCATTAGTCAATTGTCAATTGTCAATGGTTAACAGGCAGCAGGCAAAAAGATAAAATTTCATACTTCATATTTCACACTTCATACTTTTTAAGTCATGCTGCTGCTTGGGGTTCTTTCACTTTACTACTAAGTGTTGTGGGATCAACTGATTGGAGTTCGCCATGATTGAGTGTCCAACAGCGGTCTGCGATCGCTAACAAATCTCCAGCATCATGTGTTACTACTAACAGTGTCCAGTCTTGTTTGAGTTTCGCCAATAAGTTTACTAGTTGCTGGCGCATTGACCAATCTAAACCAGCTGTGGGTTCATCTAATAACAATACATTTGGCTGACGAATTAATTGCACTGCTAAAGCTAAACGTCGTTGCTGTCCTCCACTTAAAGCATAAGGTGCGGCGGAAAGTGATAAATGCTCTAATCCCACTTCACTTAGGGCTTGTCTCACTCTTTCTGACCCTAACTCAGGATGCCCTAATCGCAATTCTTCTAAAATCGTACCACCGCAAAAGTGCCGTTCGGGAAACTGAAACACTATTCCAGCCAATTGTTGTAACTGTTCGGCTATGAGTTCTTGTTCTCGCCAAAACACTGCGCCAGAAGTTGGTTCGGCCAGTCCAGACAGAATTTCTAGTAAGGTGCTTTTGCCAGAACCACTCGGCCCAATAATTAAACCTAACTGCTGAGGTGGTAATTCTAGGTTAATTGACTTAAGAATTGCTGTTGGGCAAGCTGTGGGATGATAAGTTAAATTTCTGAGATAGAGCATTTGTTAAAATTACCAAAAATTGGCGAATAACTCATTAACTAAGGTTAACTACATCAAGTACAACCGGAGAATTCCGAAACGCTTCAAGCATGATCTCACAGCTAGACTATCTCTTTATTTTGGCAGAAGAACCCTGGATTCAGAGCTAGAACAATCATGGGAACTTGCAAAAATTAGCCAAGTCAACCTGTTTAGAATGTGTTGACCGAAATAGTACTAAATTAAGATGAAACATTTTTTGCATTCTAGGTAACATATAAAGCTATTTCAACCGCAATTATTCTGAGGGTGCTAATGACTAAACTATTTCCAGCTTCACAAATAGTATTTACTAAATTCACTACCCTTGCTCAGGCAACTTTAACCGCTGCGATCGCACTTAATTTTTGGGTGAGTCCATCCTTAGCTGGCGACCCCTTTCGCAGTAGCCAACCCCATAACATAGGTGACAATACAGAAGCCGCTTTTAAAGCGATTTTCCAACAAGGTAATTATCCCGCCGCTGAACGTTACCTCAAAGAAGCATTAGAGAAGGAACCAAATGAACCTTTAGCTTATGCAATGCAGGCATCTTTAGCCTACATCAAGGGAGATATAACAGGCTTAAATAAATACAGCCAGCAAACTTTAGAAGCTGGCCAGAAATTAATTGCTAATGATCCATTACGGGGGAATATATACACTGCTGTTGGGCATTTTTTTGAAGGTGCTGTAATTGTGACGCGTGATGGTGCGGCTAAAGGTGCTACACAAGCTTTAGGTCGATTGCGGCAAGTTTACCAGTATTTGGATAAAGCAGAAGCGATTTCGCCAAAAGATCCAGAACTGAATTTACTTAAAGGCTACATGGATTTGATGCTATCTGTTAACCTGCCTTTTGCGAATCCTGATGAGGCGATTGGGCGGCTAGAGACAAGTGCTGCACCTAAGTATTTGGCAGATCGAGGAATTGCTATTGGCTACCGAGATTTGAAACAATACACTCAAGCTTTAGATTATGCAAATCAGGCTATCAAAGGCGCACCAGATAACCCAGAGTTGTATTATCTCAAAGCCCAAGTTCTTAAAGAACAGGGGAGAAGAGAAAAAAGCCAGCAGTTGCTTAAAGAAGCGATCGCTAATTTTGACAAAGCTTTAACGAAAAAATCTCAACTACCAGCTAATTTAGTCAAGCAAATTGAGAAAGAACGTGCAAGTGCGGTTAATCAACTAAATAATTCAGGTAGATAATGAGAAAAGTCTGAAGTCTGAAGTCTGAAATCTGAAATTTTATTCTTCAGTTTTCATTCTTTAGCTTTCATTCTTGACTAGCCCCCTGTTTGATATGCTTATTTTAAGTAACAGTAATTGAGTTATTTGAATGCACATTCAGTTTCGTGAATTTAATCCGTTTGATGTCTGGATTTGGTTAAAGTTTAGTACTGTACCTTCGCAACGGGAAAAAGAATATGTAGAAGAGGTTTTGAATTCCTGGTTTTACTTAGGTAAATTAGGTGCATTTAATGCCGAAAATCTGCAAGTCCAGGAAACAGGGCTGGAAATCAGCTATATGGATTATGATGCACAAGGGTATGACAAAAGTTTGTTAGCCCTAATGCACAACATGGGTGAGATTGAGTACGAAGGACAATGGGCGCGTTGCTGGTTTGACTTGGGAACTAGTGATGCGATCGCTTTAGATATTTTAATCAACGCCCTCACCCAGCTAAGTGAAGAATACGTCACTATTGAAGATTTGTATATTGGCGGCGAAAATGAAGACTGGCCTGTCGAGGATAGCGACAGCCGTTCTTACTCGATATACGATAATTAGTGGCAAGAATGAATAAATCAGGAGAAATTCGGGTCATAGTTTTGGGGCTAATTCGGGATGGAGAGCGAATTTTTGTTTCTGAAGGCTATGACCCAGCCAAGCAGTCTACTTTTTACCGTGCTTTGGGTGGTGGCGTTGATTTTGGTGAAACTAGTCACGCCGCTTTACAACGAGAATTTCAAGAAGAAATTCAAGCTGAGTTAACTAATATTCGCTATTTAGGCTGTATTGAAAACTTATTTATATATAACAATCGGCAAGGTCATGAAATAATTCAACTTTATCAATGTGATTTTGCCGACTCAAAGTTTTATCAAATAGAAAGCCTGATGTTTTCTGAATCAGGAACACATCATCATCGGGCGCTGTGGGTAGAAATTGAGCGCTTTAAATCTGGCGAACTGCGGTTAGTTCCAGAGGAATTTTTTGATTATTTATCAAGATAATTAAAGCTTGAATAGTAGATGCACTCGCTATTTACAGCAGAATTCAGGTGCTATAAATAAATAAGAAAATCAAACTGGATTATCATAGAAACCATGTTTTTAGAAATTTAAAATATCCAATGAACCTTCTATTTGCAAATCTAAAAATCGTCCTCGTGCATCTTTGAGCGCATCTAATTTACCTTCTTTACGATAAAGTTCTACAGCTTTCTGAAAATCTGCAATTGCTGCTTGCTTATCTCCTATTTCGGATTGCACATTGCCACGATTGTAATAAGCATCAGCGTAATTAGGATTAATTTGTATAGCCTGAGTATAATCGTCAAAAGCTCCGGCATTATCGCCTAAATCATAACGAGCATTGCCGCGATTGTAATAAGCACTAGCATCATGGGGGTTAATTGCAATTACTTGAGTATAATCATCAATTGCACCTTCGTAATCACCTATATCAGCACGAGCATTACCACGATTTTTATAAGCAATAGCATCATGAGGATTCATTTTGATGGCTTTAGTAAAGCTTTGCTGATATCCTAAAAAATAACGTGCCATGCCACGATTTTTATAATTTAAAGCATAGTTAGGATTAATTTTGAGTGCTTGAGTATAATCTTCAATTGCTCCTTGATTATCTCCTAAATGAGAACGAGCATCAGCGCGGTTTTTATAGGCAACTGCCACATTAGGATTGAGTCTGATAGCCTGAGAATAATCATCAATTGCTGCTGCATAATCTCCTAATTGATAACTGGCTAAACCTCGTTTGATATAGAGTTTGGTATCATTGAGATTTATTTGAATGGCTTGAGAATAATCTGTGAGCGCTTCTTCGTAATCTCCTATCTGATAATAGCTTAAACCGCGTTGATAATAAATTTCAGCATCGTTTGGATACAATTCTAAAGCTTGGCTATAGTTGGCGATCGCATTTGCGTATTCTCCTTTTTCTAAGCAATCATGACCTCGTTTGATATAATCAATTTCTGGTTGATCAATAAATAATTGATTATCTGCATTAACTGCTGGGCGCGACAATAAAATCTGTGATTTGTTGTGATTTTCTGGCTTAGCTAAATTGTAATTAATTGCAGATTGATACTGTTCTAAATAGCAACGCAAACCACCGCCATATAATAGCTGTTCTATCCCAAAGGCAATTCTGCCAGTTTTGAGTTTAATCATACGGGTAGGCAGAAACCCTGCTAAAAACAGGTGATATTCCGATTGTGCTTCGTGTACTTCTTCTTGAATTAAAATACAGACCACAACCGCATTTTTTTCGACTTCTTCTGAACTTACAGACCATCTCACTTTATCAAGGCTGCCATGCCGAGATTTGACTTCAATACCAACTGATGGGTTAGTGGTCAGGGTAAAATCTATCTTGCCATCGCCACCAAAGCGTTTTTCATAATCAACTTCGGTAATAAAATCAGCCAAGCGTTCTTTAACAACTTCTTCACCCAATTTGCCTTTGAGATAGCTGATAAAAACATCCCGCACTGGCGAAACACGCTTATATTTTTCTGCCATTTGCCAGCAAAATTCTCGGAGAACTTTTAATCTCTCTCCAGAGATTATAGTTAATTCACTATATTGACCTTCTGTTTCGCAATGAAGCAGAGAACCGGATGTTAACCTTTTAACAAAATCAGACTGTAGCGATCGCAATAGCGTAATCCAGTCCATTGATATATCTGCGAAACTTTTAATTAAATTATTTTATTCAAATATTCCAGCAGCGTAAACATTTATAGTAGGGAACAGGGAATAGGCAACAGGGAATGGGGAACAGGTATGGAAGCGGCTTAGTTTCTATTTTTAATGATTAGTTTTTTTTCATTTATCCAGCGACTGCTCAATATATCGTCTGAATGGTACTGTGGACATTAACAACTGGATAAACCCAGTTTTTCCAGTTGTCCAAAGTAGATGTGGTGGATATCATTCATTTAGCAGATACTTGTTAATGGTTAACTGCAATTATTCCTGATCAACTAAATCGACAGTATGACATTACAAATATAAGTCAAACTCTATCCCAAAAATTATTGTAATTTACAGTAATCTTCGGTACAAGCTCAGACTCATTGTATACATATAGTATTTCTTAAGCAATTAATCTTTGTGATATGGCAGTATTACATCCGTCTCCTCTTGGTGGTAAAAAAAATACACGTACAGTCGGACGCAATTTTCAGTCTATATTTTTAATCATATTTACCCTCTCAATGTTAACTGGCATTGGGGCGCGGTTGGCATATTTGCAAATTGTTGAGGGGCAAGTACACCGCAAACGAGCCGAGGCTAATCGCATTCGGGTGATTGCCAAACAACCAGAACGTGGGAATATTTTTGACCGTAATGGCAAACTTTTGGCTAGTACACGCTATCCTCGTTCTGTATATCTTTGGCCGATGGCACATACTAAACCTTCTTGGCCAGTAGTCGGGCCGAGGTTAGCCAGCATTTTAGATATTCCCCAAACAGAAATTGAAAAAAAACTGGATGAGGCTGGTGCAAATTCTTCTTCTTTAATTAGAATTGCCCGTGATTTGAATGAAGCGCAAGTCACAGCAATGAAGGAGTATGAAAACGAACTACCAGAGGTAGAAGTTCATACAGAGGCTGTTCGTTACTATCCCCACGGTAAGGCACTAGCTCATGTATTAGGTTATACGCGAGAATTAACGGCTGAACAGTTAAAAGAAAGACAAAAAGAAGGCTATCGCTTGGGTGATGTTATCGGCCAGATGGGAGTAGAAAAAGCTTATGAAAAAACATTGCGGGGTGAATGGGGAGGTCAGCAGGTAGAAGTTGATGGTGCTGGGCGACCGCTACGGGTTTTAGGGGAGAAACAAGCCAAAGCCGGGAATGATCTGCACTTGACTTTAGATTTAGATATACAAAAGGCCGCAGAAAAAGCATTGGGCGATCGCGATGGTGCTATTGTGGCAATCAACCCAAAAAATGGTGCAGTTTTAGCATTAGTATCTCATCCCACCTTTGACCCCAATATCTTTTCTAAACAAAAACTCACTCAAAAAGATTGGGAATCTGTACAAGGTGAAGACCATCCTCTAGTTAATCGCGCCCTCAGCGCCTTTCCGCCCGCCAGCACCTTTAAAATTGTCACTACAACTGCTGGTTTGGAATCAGGTAAATTTTCTCCCAGCACAATCTTACAAACCTATGGTTCTTTAAACATTGGCGGAACACGATTTGGCGAATGGAACCATGCGGGGTTTGGGCCTTTAGGATTTGTCGGCGCGATGCAGTGGAGTAGTGATACCTTCTTTTATCAAATAGGTAGAGGCGTTGGTGGCCCAACTTTGATTGAGTGGACACGCAAGTATGGATTTGGTCAAAAAACTGGCTTTGAGTTTGCCTCAGAAGAAACTAAAGGTTTAGTTCCAGATGAAACATGGAAACAGAAAGCCTGGAAAATCCCCTGGACTGTCGGCGACACAATTAATATGTCTATTGGTCAAGGTGCTTTACAAACTACACCTTTACAAGTAGCGATTATGTTTGCTGTCCCAGCTAATGGTGGCTATCGAGTCCAGCCGCATTTACTCAAAGATAATGAAGATGCCAAAAGCTGGCGTGAATCTTTAAATATGAAGCCGACAACCATTAAAATTCTGCGCGATGGACTACGCAAGGTTGTTTCTGAAGGTACGGGTAAAGCTTTAAATAAGCCGACAATTCCCTCTGTAGCTGGCAAAAGTGGCACAGCAGAAGCTTGGAAACGTCGTGTCAAACAAAATCATGCTTGGTTTGGTGCGTATGCGCCAGCCGATAATCCAGAAATGGTCATTGTTGCTTTTGCAGAACATTCTGGTGGTGGTGGTGGTAGTATCGCCGCGCCGATGATTCTACAAATTATGGAAGATTATTACCAAAGGAAATATCCAGGTAAATATCAAAAACCAGAGGCGAAGAAACCATAGTTCGCTAGGGTGCGTTATGGATGATAATTCTAACGCACCGCAAATCTGAAGTTGAAATTACATAAATTCGATGAACCTCTCCCCAACCCCTCTCCGAAGCGGAGAGGGGCTGAAATATAGACGAAAAATTAAGCTTTTAAAGCCTCTCCCCTGCAAGGAGAGAGGTTTGGAGAGGGGTTTGTTAAATCCGTCGAACTCACGTTGAAATTACGTTTTTGCGATCGCAATTATTATATTCCCTGACACCCCTGTATTTCCTCAAAGCTATGGCGTTGTTTCCGTTGGAGTGGCTGTGGGTTCGGGTGTAGATGTTTCTGTTGGCGTGGCTGTGGGTTCGGGTGTAGATGTTTCTGTGGGTGTGGCTGTGGGAGATTCCACTGGGACGGGATTTTCGGCGGCGATGCTGAGTTGATAATCTACTGTTGTTGATGCCGTAGAAGCGATCGCAAACTCATAATAGCCCTTCTCTGGTAACTCTGTAGTTAAAGTGCGTTTTGTTGAGTCTTCTAAAAGTTTGACTTTGCCAGAAGGAGAATAAACTGATAACAAAACTTTGGGACTCGCTTTGAGGTTTAATTCCAATGTTTGCCCTTTAGCGAGTCCAGCAATGAAAATCTTACCACTGCCTGGTTTGAGAGTTCCAGTTACTGTTTTACTTGTCGCCCCTATATCAAAAACAATCTTTTCAAAAGCACTCCCATCGAGGATAGCACTAAGTTGATCGCTCACAAAGCCATGCCAAACTTGCCCAATGGGTTCATTTAAAAAATTTTCATCACGACGTTGTTCAGGAAATATTCTGTTGAAAGCCACATCACCTAAATCATATAAAGCGCGACTACCAACGTTGATTTTGTTCACTGCTGTTTTCCAGCGATCGCGTTCCGATGCCGTATAATTTCCTAGTTGCCGACGTGCTTTTGTACTTAAAACTGAAAGCTTATCTAACACTTCGTCAGCAGTTCTATCCCATACAGCCCGCAAACTTTCATCTTCTGGTTCATTGCTGAGAGTGCGTCCTTGTAAACTGGGGTTTCTTTGCCAAAAGATTTGATTGACCAAGTTTACATAAAAGCTTTGATCAATATTTAACTGTTGACGGCGATCGCTTAATTTTTCTTTGCGTTGCTTTTCTTCGGGCGAATAATTTGCTGAAGGATCAACGGGTTGGGTAACTGTTGGGGTGGGTGTAGGGTCAACATTTCCACCATCATGATTATTTCTCGTGACTCCCCACCAAACTACTCCGACAGCACCCACTAAAACTAATGTTGCAGCAAAAGTTTTACCCGGTGTCCACCAGCTTGTTGGTTGAGAAATAGGTGCGGGAGATGCAGCGATGGGACGAGGCGGTGTTGGGGTAAAAGCAGGAGAAGGTGCGACGGCGAAAGTAGCGGATGTTGTAGGTGGAGGTGCAACTGATGGTTGAGTTGGTGGTTGAGTGACAGGATATTGAACAGATGAAGGGTTGAGTGCTTGTAAAACTTGATTAGCAGATTGATAGCGATCGCTCGGTCGAGGCGCTAACATCTTATCTAATACCTGACCTAACATCGGACTCAAACTCAGTTCTTGATGCCATTTCCAAGTCAGAGTGTAATTATCGAGTAATTCTTGCGGTTGTTTACCTGTTAGCAATACTAATATTGTGACCGCCAAAGCGTACAAATCACTGTGGGGAGATACTGCACCAGTTTGCATTTGTTCTGATGGTGCAAAGCCGATTTTTCCCAATAAAGTAGGCGCTGGAGGCGATGCTGCACCTGGTTGGTAATATTGAGAAGCAACAGTGGCAACAACTTGTTTCACCCCACCAAAGTCAATTAATACTGGCAGTTGGTCTGCGGTACGTAAAATTAAATTATCTGGCGAAATATCTCGATGAATCACACCCATCGAGTGGATATATTCTAAAACAGGCAAAATTTGCTGCAACAGTTGGCGTACTTCTGCTTCTGTAAACCGTAAGCCTTGCTGTTTGCGAGTATTTAATAAAGAGTTGTATGTTTGCCCCTCTACATAATCTTGCACCAAGAAAAGATATTCCTTACCTTGGAGATTTGTGCGAAACAATTCTCGAAAGCGGGGAATTTGGGGATGTTGCAATTTGTAGAGAACACTGGCTTCTCGTTGAAATAGTTCTTCAGCTTTTTGTAAAACGTAAGCAGTTTGAACTTGAGGAGAAAATTCTTTTAAAACACAAAGTTCGCGGAAGCGGTTGATATCTTCAGCTAAATAAGTACGTCCAAATCCACCTTGCCCGATTTGCCGGACAATGACATAGCGATCGCTTAAAGTTAAACCAGGTTGAATACTATAACTTACAGGTAAATCTTGTAAATTTTCACCACAATGGAGACAAAACCGACTACCTGGGGGATTTTCATGACCTTTAGAGCAATAAAATTTAGTCATTGGTCAATAGTCAATAGTCAATAGTCAATAGTGGTGAATGCTGAGTCATATATTCTTCCCTTGTACTCTGACACCCTTGCACCTTTGCACCCTTGCACCCTTCTTGACTCATCACCTTGACACCTTCACTAATTGTTCGATTGTATTTTACTAACTTTATCAGCCGCGATCGCATACCAAATTTGACCGTAAGTTTGTTGATTCTGTTTTTCCTGTTGCTTTCCTGGAAATAACTCTTCAAATTTTTGATTAGTCTCTTTGTTTAACTGACTGATTGTATAGTTACCCAACTTTCCGGTTTTAGCTTGTAGTCTCCATCTTTCGTAATTTTTTTGGCTATATGTTCCTAGTTTCCGACGGGCTGCGGTGCTGAGTTCAGCCTGTTCTAGTTTATCCAACAAGTCATCAGCGATGCTCAACCACTCATTGCGCAAAGCCACATCTTTTGATGTGATGCTGCGCCCTTGCATATCTGGTCGCTGACTATAGAATATGTTGTCTACCATGCGGATAAAAAAGACTTCTGGGATTTCTAACTCTTGACGACGCGCCATTACATCCGCAATATTTTTACTTCCCTTGTTACTGACTGGTTGACCAAGGGGATTAGGTAACGATGGCATTTGGGGCAATGAAATTGCAGGCATTTTGATAGATTCTATACCTCTAACTACCGCATTTACCGCAGCCCAAGTTCCAGCGACTGTTAAACCGACTATTGCTGTACCAGCCATACTCACAGCAAAAGGACGTAGCCACACAGGTAAAGCACTGGTCACAACTTGAGTTCTTTGATGGAATTTACTCACAATAGCGTTAGCGCGTTTTTGTCCGGGGGAGACTATCTGAGTCTTCAGCTTGGTAATATAAGGATTGCTAGGTTGCGTTACAGCTGGCGATGGTAAGTCTTTGAGAACTTGTTCGGCTGTTTGATAGCGATCGCTTGGTTTATAAGCCAGCATCTTTTTCAATACTGATTCTAGTTTGGGGCTAACCTTAATTTCCTTACCCCAATACCAAATGCCTTGATAGCTGTCGTATAATTTTTGCGGTTCCTTCCCTGTTAATAATACTAATACCGTCACCGCTAAAGAGTATAAATCGCTGCTCAGAAATACCTTTCCTTGCCGCAGTTGTTCTTCTGGTGCGTAGCCTTTTTTACCTAATAAAGTATGATTTACAGCTAACTTAGTAAACCAAAAACCTTGAGAAGCTGGTAATTGCTTCACACCCCCAAAATCAATCAGTACAGGCAAATGATCAGAACGTCGCCAAATCAAATTATCCGGTGAGATATCGCGGTGAACCACATCTTTTGAGTGGATGTAAGACAATACAGGTAAAATTTGTTGCAGCAGTAGAATTATTTCTTCCTCACTAAAAGTTTGTCCTTGAGCTTGGCGTTGTTCTAATAGCTGGCAATAATTATCACCCTGGATATAATCTTGCACGAGAAAGAAAAAATCTTTACTGCCTATCTGCACCTGTAAAGAAGCGTGAAAACGCGGAATTTGCGGATGCTGGAGTTTCTTCAGCACACTGGCTTCTCGTTCAAATAACTCCTTTGCTTTTTGTAAATCTTGCTGTGCTTGCACTTGCGGTGCAAATTCCTTCAGCACGCATACTTGATTGCTTTTGTGCTTATCTTCCGCTAAATAAGTACGTCCAAAACCGCCTTGCCCTAACTGACGTATAATTTGATAGCGTTGATTGACAACCTGCCCAACAGCAAGAGGCAGCGGTTCACCACAAGAGGTACAAAACCGATTACTGCTAAGATTTGCGTGTTGTTTACTGCAATAAACCTGCATGGTGCTGAAGGATAAATTAGGGTTTTTATAAATTACTACAACATAAGCAGTTCTGTTTACGGATATGCTACCTAGAATTTTCCGCGAACTGAAACTCTGTTAAAAAGTAATTTGCCAAATAGAGCTTGCTGAGAGCCTTAGCTTTAATAAAATTTATCTTTAAACACCAAAATACTAAGCACACAGCAAAAACTAAAATAAACACTCAGCGTACCTTTGCGTTTACCTTAGCGATCCTCCGCGTTTAAAATCAAATCTGACTTGATACTTTTCAGATAAATTTATGAACGCTAATTCTCAACAACAGCGAGCCATCAAGGCATTTGAAGAATTTATTTCTACACCTATAGAAACCCTACTACAGAGACATCATCACACTGCCAATTCACGAACAGTCTTAACATTGTTTCACGATGTCGCTGCTAATGTCCCAGCATACAAAGCTTTTTTAGCAGAAAGAAAAATTAATCCTGATACTATTCAAACTCTGGAAGATTTTCAGCAATTACCTGCGATCGCTAAAGAAAATTATATACAACGTTATCCTCTACCTGATTTGTGCCGCAACGGTCAGTTAGCAGAGTGTGATATGATAGCTGCTTCCTCCGGTTCCACAGGTAAACCCACATTTTGGCCGCGCTTCTTCACCAATGAACTGCAAATAGCCACACGCTTTGAGCAAATTTTTCATGACAGTTTTTTTGCAGACACTCGTCGCACCCTCGCAGTAATTTGTTTCACCCTGGGAACTTGGGTAGGCGGAATGTTCACAACAAATTGCTGTCGCTATTTAGCAAGTAAAGGTTATCCCATCACCGTTATTACTCCTGGTAACAACAAAGAAGAAATCTTGCGCGTCGTTCAAGAACTCGGTAAAAATTTTGAGCAAGTTGTACTTTTGGGATACCCGCCATTCCTCAAAGATGTGATTGATACTGGGATAAGTCGTGGCGTGGAATGGTCGCAATATCACATTAAGCTAGTCATGGCGGGAGAAGTATTCAGTGAAGAATGGCGTAGTTTAGTCGGTGACAGAGTTGGTTCGCAAAATCCTTGCTACGATTTCGCCTCACTCTACGGAACTGCGGATGCTAGTGTATTGGGAAATGAAACGCCTTTGAGTATTTGCATTCGCCGTTTCTTAGCCAAAAACCCCGATGCTGCTAGAGCTTTATTTGGCGAATCTCGTCTACCTACATTAGTACAATATGACCCCAGCGATCGCTTTTTCGAGGTACAAAACGGCTCATTGCTGTTTTCTGGAGACAATGGTATTCCCCTAGTACGTTACGACATCCTCGACACTGGTGGAATTATTACCTATGATGCGATGCTTCAATTTCTAGCACAATGGAAATTCAACCCATTAGAAGCACTCTGTTCAGAAACCAACAACTCAGCACTCAGCACTCAGCACTCCCCCAGAGGAATTCACCCATTACCTTTCGTCTACATTTTTGGACGTTCTAACTTTACAGTTTCTTACTTTGGCGCAAATATTTATCCTGAAAACGTCACCGTCGGCTTAGAACAACCAGTTATTCAAGCATGGGTAACAGGTAAATTCGTGTTGCAAGTCAAAGAAGATGCAGACAAAAACCGATTTTTATCTGTGGTTGTAGAACTAGCACCAGGCGTTGAAAGTAATGAAGACAAACGCCAAGCTATAACCGAGTCAATTTTGGCGCAACTCTTACGCCTCAACAGTGAGTTTGCTAATTACGTTCCCCCAGAATATCAAACACCACAGGTTGCGTTAACTGCAACAGGCGATCGCGAATATTTTCCCATCGGAGTCAAACATCGCTATACCCGCAAGTAAGAAAATAAATAGAGGTTAAATATGTCTTTTTATTAATCTCATACCCCTCAGGCTTTGCTTACCTTTGCAATTTTTTGCTAAACATTATATTAAGTTGCTTAAAAACACATTTTTCAACTTCAAATATAATGCAAGTAAGCACTTGCCAGCACAATGAGCAAAAACATCCGTTCATCGACTCTCACCCGTACACGTTTAATAGAAGCCGCCTCACAAGTATTTGCGAATTTAGGTGTACAAGGCGCAACTACCCGCGAAATAGCTCGCGTTGCTGGCGTAAATGAGGTAACTTTATTTCGTCACTTTGCCAGTAAAGAACAACTGCTCAAAGCCGTCATTGAAAATGCTCTCGCACTCCAAATAGAAGCTTTGGCGCATCCCGAAACTTGGACACAAAATCTCAGTGTTGATTTGAAATGCTATGCCAAACTATACAACGCTATGCTAGAAGCCCACGAAGACTTGATTCGTACCTTTATTGGGGAAGCTAAACGTCATCCCGAAGCAGCCAAGCAAGTTATTCAAGAAGCAACTCAACCCTTAAGTGAAAAACTAATTGCTTATCTCAAATCTTGTCAGAAACATGGTACGGTCAGACCAGAACTTGATCCAGCGCCCGCAGTTGATATGTTTACTGGAATGCTACTAGCAGGTATGCTCTGCCGTAATGCCAAGCTCAAGAAAAATAGTTATAGCGGTGATGAATATATCGATACTTGTGTGGATATTTTTGTGCGCGGTATCAGTCTTGCTTTTGTACCTGCTGTTAGTGGAGGTAGGTAAAATTAATAATTCAAATTACAAATTATTTATTAAATAAATCAGCATATTTCTCAGGCAGATTAATCAAATTTTTTATATTTTTTTAACAAATTTATTACTTTCTAGGTTAAATAAGTATATGTCCATATAGCTATAATTAATAATTGTAAAGTTTCTACTTTAACTTATAAAATTAACTCCAAACTCCCAGATAGAAGCCGCAATGCATACGGGCAAGTTATAATTCTCTTGCGGACGAGCGTAACAAAAATTTATGAGTAACCCCCTTTTACAAGCCTTTTTCGTAGGCAGAGCGGTAGCAGAAATCATTAATGAACGATTAGAGGTTGCCTTAACCGATGCGTTGAGTGAGCTAGGTAAATTTGATGCAGAAGCAAGAGAACAACTGCGTCAGTTTACACAAGAAGTCACAGAACGAGCAAATCGCGCAGCCCAAGCAGCTAACGTCGGTCAAACAACTACAGCCGGGCAAGATGCAGGTGATTTGCAAGCCAATATTGATGAACTACGAGCCGAAATTGCTCTATTGCGTAATGAATTGCAGCGTTATCGCAGTAGTTCTGTTTAATCTATTGTCAATGGTCAATAGTCAATAGTTATTAGCAGTTTAGGAATCAGAGTGTCTTACCTTCCAGTTGATTCGGTGACAAACCAACGGTACGCAAAAGATATGGAACAAAGTTATTCAGACAAAGCATACCGTTGGAATCGTGAAAACTACTCTAGCAAGCGCCGCTTTGTGGACATTTGGTCTTTTGTGTTGACTTTAATGTTCAAACTGTGGCGCTACAACAAATCTTGGAGTTATCCAGGTGGTGTAACAGAAGCAAAACAAGCTGCAAGGCGCAAAGCCCAAGCAATTTGGATTCGCAATACACTATTGGATTTAGGGCCGACCTTTATTAAAGTCGGGCAGTTGTTTTCAACTCGTGCTGATATCTTCCCCAGTGAATATGTCGAAGAGTTATCGAAGCTGCAAGATAAAGTCCCAGCATTTAGCTATGAGCAAGTAGAAACGATTATCGAGCAAGAACTGGGGAAAAAAATTCCTGAACTCTTCCAAAGTTTTGAACCTATTCCTCTGGCTGCTGCAAGTTTAGGACAAGTGCATAAAGCTGTGCTACACAATGGGGAAGCTGTTGTTGTCAAGGTACAGCGTCCTGGACTAAAGAAATTATTTGAAATAGATTTACAAATTCTTAAAGGAATTGCTCGTTACTTCCAAAACCATCCTAGATGGGGGAAGGGACGAGATTGGATGGGAATTTACGAAGAATGTTGTCGCATTCTGTGGGAAGAAATCGATTATCTCGGTGAAGGTCGTAACGCTGATACATTTCGTCGCAACTTTCGTGGTTATGACTGGGTAAAAGTGCCAAGAATTTATTGGCGTTACACTTCGCCACGAGTTTTAACATTAGAATATCTGCCGGGAATTAAAATTAGTCAATATGAAGCTTTAGAAGCTGCGGGTTTAGATCGGAAAGTCATTGCCCGTCAAGGCGCTCAAGCTTATTTACATCAACTGCTGAATAATGGCTTTTTCCATGCTGACCCTCATCCAGGTAATATCGCTGTCAGTGCAGATGGTAGTTTAATATTCTACGATTTTGGCATGATGGGGCGAATTAAATCCAATGTCCGGGAAGGGCTAATGGAAACTTTGTTTGGGATTGCCCAAAAAGATGGCGATCGCGTAGTACAGTCACTGATTAATTTAGGAGCGATCGCACCAGTAGAAGATATGGGGCCAGTACGGCGTTCTGTCCAGTATATGCTGGATAATTTTATGGATAAGCCGTTTGAAAACCAATCAGTGGCAGCAATTAGTGATGATCTATACGAAATAGCTTATAATCAGCCATTTAGATTTCCCGCAACTTTCACTTTTGTGATGCGAGCTTTTTCCACTCTAGAGGGGGTAGGTAAGGGCTTAGATCCAGAGTTTAATTTTATGGAAGTTGCCCAACCTTATGCAATGCAGCTTATGACAGATATGAATGGCGCTGACGGTAATAGCTTCCTGAATGAATTAAGTCGTCAAGCAGTACAGGTAAGTACCACTGCCTTTGGGCTTCCACGTAGACTAGAAGATACTTTAGAAAAATTAGAGCGTGGCGATATGCGCGTGCGGGTGCGTTCGATAGAATCAGAACGCCTGTTGCGGCGACAGGGCAATATTCAACTAGGAATCAGCTACGCTTTGATAATCAGTGGATTTACTCTGTCAGCTACCATTTTATTGGTAAATCATTATGTATGGTTGGCGCTAACAGCAGGTTTAATTGCCGCCGCAGTCTCAGTAATTCTGATTCGCTTGCTTCTTCGCCTCGACCGTTATGAACGTATGTATTAATTATTGTCTTAAAAAATTATGAAATTAAAATTCACGGGTTTTAGTGATCCGGGACTTATTCGTTCTAGTAACCAAGATGCCTATTATGTCGATCCCGAAGGACGATTTTTTATCGTTGCTGATGGGATGGGTGGTCACGCAGGCGGTGAAGAAGCAAGCCACATTGCAACGCGTGAAATACAAGCCCATTTAGTAGCAAATTGGAATTCAGTAGAATCAGACCCACAATTGCTCGAAAAAGCTTTGTGGCAGGCCAATGAAGCAATTTTGCAGGATCAGCAAAAACATCCCGAACGGGCTGATATGGGTACTACTGTCGTCGTAGTACTGTTTCGCCAACCAGAAGCTCCTTGGTGCGCTCATATTGGAGACTCTAGATTGTATCGCTTACGGGGGTCACAATTAGAGCAAATTACAGAAGACCATACATGGGTAGCAAGAGCAATTAAAGTAGGCGATATCACTGCTGAGGAAGCACGAATTCACCCCTTCCGCCATGTATTATCCCGTTGTTTGGGTCGGGAAGACCTGCACCAATTTGATGTGCAACTGTTGGATGTTAAAGGGGGCGATCGCTTGCTTTTATGTAGTGATGGTCTAACCGAAGAATTAGTAGATGAGAAGATTGCTGATTGTCTACAAAACATTCCCTTGCTAGAAAAAGCCTCCATCTCCCTAATTGAAGCTGCTAAGGAGCAAGGAGGACACGATAACATCACAGTTGTCATCGTAGAGCTACAAGTTTGAAATACAGTTAATAGTCAATATTCAATGGTCAAAAGTAATTTTGACCAAAAGTTCCTCCACGGTACCAGCCCCCGTTGTGGGTCAATCCAAAATCTATAGCATAGTCACATAGATGAGGAATTGCTGATTGCTAAAAGCTTTGTAGACGCAAGGCTGCTTTTTGTAGGGTAGCAACTGGATTTATACTCAGCGCTTTACCACAAGATCCAAAATTGTTTGGCTTTGGACATTTTTTAGTAAATATACTCAGTAATTTGTTCAGCCTGAGCATTTTTATTCTTTACAACTTGATAAAAATACATTTAACCTCCAAATTTAGCCTTTGGAGGCTATGTTTATATAATTTTGTTGAATTGACATCTTGCACCTAATACGGTATGGCGCATATAATTCAGGTTTAATACCTTTTATTTATCCTTGCGCCAATCAGCCTCTCCCCTAAGAGAGAAACTCAAAGTTAGCAAGGCTAGGTTAAGGTATTTTATTTCACAAACCGTGAAATTTCCCGGACTCTGCCTCAGCAGACTTGAGTTCTATATCAGTAGGTTTAGGCCGAAGCTGTTTCTGACACCAAAAATTTATCCTAAGGAGTGTGGGCAAATAGTCAAACAATTGTTATCTTTCTTAATACGTAGGAACAAATGTAGAGCTACTATTAGTCCCATCACCATCCTTTGAGGAATGGTGTCACTAAATTTCTCTTTTACGCGTTGTTTTCGGAGTTTACTATGAACCAGCCAATCGAATTATCCTTGGAACAACAGTTCAGTATCCGCTCATTCGCCACCCAAGTGCAACACATGAGCCATGACCAAGCTAAAGACTTTTTAGTCAAGCTCTATGAGCAAATGGTTGTGCGTGAGGCTACTTACCAAGAGTTACTCAAACATCAGTGGGGCTTAGATTCCGGTTCCACTCTGGCATAGGATTGTTTTTGTGTCGCAGTGGGCGACCTCCTTCTCTTGCTCGGTTCCAAGAAGGAAAGGAGCTGGGGATGCTGGGGCGTCAACTTCAAGTTTAACGATTGTAAATTACCTGTTTTAACCTAACTCTAGGCAGTGCCACATTAAAGGCTGCATCTATTTGTTAAGACTAAACTGTATTGTAGGGGATAAATTAGCAACTGTAACTAGCCAATAAAACTTCAGTTATGGCTTTTTCAGTACACTAATTTATGTGCTGTATTGGATACAGAGCAAAATTTGCGTAGATCCAATTAACATTAGTTGACCGCTCGCCATCGCTAATCATTATATTTGCTATAACGTAGGGCTTACAACCGAATATAGATTTTTCGTTATAAAACTTTACATTTTGCAATCAGCCACATTCTAGCCCGAAAGGTCGAAGGGAATGTCTGTAGCCGTTGCTTCTAACTTAGATAAAATTTGGGGTTTAATTTTTTCGTACTCAGTTTTTAATACATTTTTACTAATTTGGGGATCAACAGATGAGGTGGTAACTTTACTTTCTTCTGCCCACTGTTCCAAGTTTTTGCGTTGAGCAGTAGCAATACTGCAAAGTAGGATATGAGAACAGCGACTTGGTGCTTCCCGCGCAAAAAATAACAAACGATAGTAACCAGTTTTTGCCAGTAACCTAGCGATTTCTTGCCCTAGATTAGTTTTGAGGTCAAGGTAGTAAGGCAGCCACTTGACACCATGTTTGCGATTGTAGATCACAGTAATCCACAGTGCCATAGGGTGAGGAGCAGGCAGGAAGAGAAATTGATTATAACGATTACAGGCAAATCTGTTGAGAATTTCTCGTTGTGGTAGCATTACCCATAAAGCTGGTAAAACTTCGTCATGAACGCGAATCGTTTGAGGAAAAACAATATCAGCAATTGGCTTATTATCTGGCCAAGAAACAGAGCGTAAGATTTCATCATGAGAAGGTAGAACCTGTACATCAGCCTTAGTCTTGGGCTGAACTTCAACAGGAATGGTTAAGCTGCGAGTTGCTACAGGTTTAGGTACTGGGATATCAGGCTGAGTGTTGTGTGAGCGGTAATTCTGTTCTATGGATTCTAACACCTTTAAGATTTCGCTTACCTTTTGAGGGCGATCGCTTGGTGCTTTCGCCAGACAACTCATCACTAAACTTTGTAATTGTTTGGGAATTTGCAACCCAGGATTCACATCATTAAAGGAGCGAGGTTCTTGAGTGTGATGTGTTTTATACCATGCTCCAAAGGAATGTGTGGGTGCTACTAACGGCATTTTGCCAGTTAGCATCTCAAACATCATGACACCTAAACTGTAAATATCCGAGCGATTGTCTAATTCCTTACCCTCCATTTGTTCGGGAGAAGAATAAGCCAAAGTTCCCAAATAAAATTTTGTTTGGTCGTTATTTCCTTGTAGTAACTTAGCAATCCCAAAATCTAAAATTTTGACTAATTCGCCAAAACTAGAGTCTTGAATGACCAGCATATTGCTGGGTTTAATATCACGATGAATAATTGGATAAATACTGCCATCAACTGGGATACCATCATGAGCGCACTGTAACCCCAAGCTGATTTGACGCACCATACTAAAAAATCTGGGTAACGCTAGATGGTGCTGACGAATAATCTGACTAAGGCTATGTCCTTGAAGATATTCCATGACATAAAACGGCGTATTATTTTCATCTACGCCGTAGTCCATGACTCGCACAATATGAATGCTTTTTTGTCCCAGCAAAGCACAAGTTTTCGCTTCTCGCTCAAAGCGTTCTTGTAATCGCATCTTTTCATTTTGAATCGATAAGGCGAGAAACTTGACAGCAACAGGGACTCCTCCCAACAAAATATCTTTAGCACGATAAACCCGACCCATAGCTCCAGTACCAATTAACTCCTGAAGCTGATAGCGTTTGCCGAGTAAGCGTCCGATGTTGGGGTCTGACATAAAACATTCGACTCCAAAAGCAAGTTGTATGTGTGTGGAAATAAAAGGAACTAAAGCATTTTTTAGTTCTCTGGTCGAAAACTTCTACCATTAGCCTGCGGTTTATCACCGAGGTGGTTTTTACCACTGTTCTACGGAATGATAGGTAATTCTGAAGTTTTCTAGCATTCCGCACTGTTATGTTGATTTATTTTTAGTTTGCCCAATTTGGTCTAAATAAATATCTATAGATTCTATTGATTTGCCATACATCAAAGAGACGTTGCATTGCAACGTCTCTACAATTTAAGACTCAGTACTATGTAAGTGGCTGACGTTCTAAGCTGGCTTCCATCGTACTAGTTAAAGAATGACCTGCCATGACACCACAACTTAAATAGTAAGTATTATTTGAAAGACGATATACAGTTTCAAAGCCACTACGACGTTGACGATCGCTTAGTACCCAATAGCGCTGCACAATTGTATCTAGACCAATCCAGCCTTCACCTTCAATTTGTCCCAAAAGGTTATGTTGCAGTAAAAAAGTATACTGGCGTTCTCCCTCATGCAAACGCCCTTTGTATTGTAAAGAAATTTCCGAGCGATCGCTACCGGGAAAAATTAGCTTAGTTGCCATTGTGAACCAGTTATCTCGATTCCAAGCAACCAAGGTCATACCCTTCACGCTAATTGGCATTCCATTGCGTTCTAGCCAACTGCCTTGTAATGTCCAGCGTCCTGGTTCCATTAAAAAAGTGTGACCCACCTTCTCAGTTCCTTGTGTTAATCGAGTACCTCTACGACTCAAAGATATATTTGAAAGCAGAAAATGTCAGGTGGTTGAGTAATCAAAACTTATTTTTGGGCTTGGTGAATTTCTCCTAAAAGCACTTCACTCGGTGCGCCTGTTGCTGATGGTAGGTTTCCAGGCATACCTAGCTGTCGCCAGTAGGCTAAAACTGCAAAAGCGATCGCTTCTTTAAAATCTGCACTCAAGCCGACTTCATCAGTAGTCAAGACTGGGATTTTTCCTAATAATGACTGTAACCGTTGTTTTAAATACAAATTACGACTCCCACCACCACATAAAAAGACTCGTTGTGGCATTTCTGGCAAGAAAGTTTGATAACTATGAACAATAGAAGCAGCAGTTAGTTCTGTTAATGTCGCTAGAAAGTCAGCGGGGCTGAGTTGGTATGGTTCGGCATCTTTTAAACATTGATGTAAGTAATCTACACCAAATAATTCGCGTCCTGTAGATTTGGGGGGCGGGAGATAAAAATAATCTTGCTGCAACCATTGTTCAACTAAAGGTTGGCAAACAGTGCCAGTAGCAGCCCATTTACCATCCTCATCATAAGTTTTTGCACCATTAGTTAAATGCTCGACTGCCAAATCTAACAGGCTATTTGCTGGGCCAGTATCCCAACCGTGCATTTTTTCTAACCAGTTGTCGCGGCGGGGTGGGATGTAAGCAACATTACCGATCCCGCCTAAATTCTGAATGCACCTTCCTTCTTGTGGGTGACTGAGTAAAAAAGCATCAACTCTGGGTACAAGGGGTGCGCCATGACCACCAATCGCAATATCAGCTACACGAAAATTACTAACAGTTGTTATCCCTGTAAGATAAGCAATCAAAGCACCACGACCAAGTTGTAGAGTATAACCCAGGGAGTGGGGTTGATTTATTCCCTTGTTTTGTGGTGGTCGATGGAAAACTGTTTGTCCGTGAGAACCAATTAAAGTGGCTGGCTGATGACCAGTTTGAATATTTCCAGCAGCTTGAGCAAAACTCAAAGCGATCGCATCATCTAATTGAGCTAATTCTGCCATTGAGATGGCTTTGCCTGCACAAACAGCTAAAATATTTTCTCTGAGTTCTGCGGGATAGGGATATGTTTCTCCTGCTAACAACTCAACTTTGAGATCTAAATCTGTACCAGAAATATCTACTAAAGCAGCGTCAATGCCATCTACAGATGTACCACTGATTAAACCGATAACGCGAGTCATAAATAATTTGTTAATAGTTATTGGTCAATAGTCATAAGTCAATGTTGAGGTTCAAGTCAAGTACTTTGGCATCATAGTTTGCTAAACTATAGTTCATCAAAAATTGATTTTTTTAATAAAACTTTGTTTTTCTTGTTTAGGAATTTCTTTGCTTGAGTTATGGTGTGAATTATTTACTATAACTAAAATGTTTAATATGTATCGACCTATTGATATATATTTAATCTATCTTAAGTATGTTAGTTAAAATTATATCTCAGTACATAATGACAAATGTTCCACTTTTGTTTGTGCAGCGATCGCTCCAGTAATCCGTATTAATAGGAGCGATCATTTCTCTAGTTTTAGCTCAAAAAAATTCTTCAATAATTGGTGAACAGCAAAATACCCGACTTCTTCAAGAAGTCGGGTATCTGAGTTTTAGGCATCAATTAATCTAACTGACTCAAAATTGAACTGACATCAACAGCTAACTTTTGGCCTAATTTCAACAACTGTCTACACTGATTCATATCCTGTTTATTAATTAAGCTGATAAAGCAAGCTGGTTTTATCTGGCTATACAAACAACTAAAGTATAGTTCTTGAGAACGATATAGAGAAATACCCAAATTTAGTTGATAGCCTACATCAATCAATCTTTCTAACAATTGAATATCGGTGGCAAAACTACCATTGGCATCGTGCAGTAATTGCCAGAGCGATCGCAAAATCAATTGCTCTAACATTTGCTTAGCTTCAGGAATATTCAATCGACAACGCAGATGTTTAGCTTCTGTGGCGATCGCTTCTAATTCTACAATGTAATTCCAACAAGATTGCGGTTCGGCTATATCTTGTTCTAGCGATCGCAATGTAGTCATACAGCGATATCCTAAAGCAATTTCCGCTGCTACTTGCAATTCTTGTGGGACTTCTAATTCATCCCGATGGAATGCCATGAGTACGCCGTAATTTTCTCGATATGTTTGAGTATACAGTTGGTCTAACCTGGTCAATGTTTCTTGACTAATTAACCGCATAATTCGGTGGCGTTCTTCAGCAAAGAGATTTTGCAAGCTGAAGGTTTCATTGCCAAATAACTGGGTCATTACCAAAATTGTGTGCGCTGCACTTGCTTGTTGGAGTGCAGTAAACAATTTTTCTTTTAACTGGCTGTAGTCACGTCGCCCAGTAAACTGTTGAATGCAGCAGTGGAAATCCCAACCACCCAAATGCAACACTGCAAATACTAAATGTTCGCTTTCCCAAGTAATTTCTGAGACTAACTTTAAATGTCCTACAACCAAAGTTAGCGCTCCCATACGTTGCAGTTGGTAATCTAACTCATTGGTGGTGTAGCAATAAACTCGTTTCTGGCAAGGATGATGCAGTGAACTCGCAGTATCTTGTCCTGGTAAATTGCAAGTTTCTGCTGGTCTGTGATTATTAAACAGTGAAGTAATCGCATAATGGGCAGCTACTTGCTTGAAGCTGACTTGAGCGGTTAGTACCAACTGACGATAAACTTCACCACCATGTTTGAAGAATTCTACATTGCTCGGCGCTAAACCCAGGCGTTTGAGAAAGCCTTTTTCTAATTGCACACCTGCGACATCTCCCGCCAATTCTAAAGCACGGGCAGCGTAACGGAGAATTTGAGTACCTTCGGGACGAGATAGTTCTTCAAAAAACCAACCGCAACTAGTAAACATTAATAAAGCGTGACGCTGCATTTCTAATAAACGCAAAGCATCTACTTGTTCAACAGCAGTGAGTTTGTGAGTTTGATGACGAGAGAGGAAGCGGCTGACATTCGCAGAAGAGCGATCGCGGATGACTTTGATATACTCATCCCTAGCTAACCAAGGATCTTTGAAAAATTGCTGTCCATATTCTTCATAGACTTCAATTAATTGATCCCGCAGCCAATTTAAAGCATTGCGTAAAGGTCGCCGCCATTTTTGATGCCAAACGCCGCCTTCACCACCGCAACCACAGTCATCTTGCCATCTATCTACACCATGAGCGCAACTCCAGGCGGTAACTGACTTGAGTTCTACTTCCCAAGTTGGAGGATTTAAGCTGAGGTAGTGGGCAAAGTTAGTGACTGTCCAACCGTGATGGGGAAATTCTTCGGTAAAGGCGTAAGCTAAGGTTTTTTCCGTGCCTTTTTTATGATGTCCAAAAGTTTCTCCATCGGTGGCGACAGAAATCAATTGGGCGGGACGATGATCCCCACGCACGGCTGAACCAATGCGTCCTGCCAAGTGATGGGAACTATGAGTCACATCTGAAAAACCCATGTCCCGCGATATTGGGCCATCGTAAAAGAAGATATCTATATAAGGTAGTCCTTCTACAGATTCCTCAATACTTTCTGCTGAAGATACAGTACTCAGCGGTGAAGCCGCAGTACTCAAATTTGGCTTCAAATAGCAACGATAGGGACGGGTGGGATCAATTTGACTACCGCCAACTTCATACCATTCCTTTTGGGGATCATTTTTCGTAGGTAAGGGACGGCAACGTTGTGCTTGCGATGGTGCCAAGATAATGAAACGAATACCTTCCGCGATGAGAGCTTCTATGGTTGCATAGTCAACACCTGTTTCTGCTAACCACATACCTTCGGGATCGTGGCCAAAGCGGGATTTGAAGTCTTCTTTGCCCCAGCGAATTTGTGTATATTTATCGCGTTCGTTAGCCAGAGGCATGATGATGTGATTATATACTTGCGCGATCGCATTGCCATGACCTTGCAAGCGTTGGGCGCTTTTGACATCTGCTTCTAATATTCGTTGATAAACCTCCAAATCATAGCGTTCTAGCCACGACATCAAGGTAGGGCCAATATTAAAGCTGAGATACTCGTAATTATTCACGATCCCCATGACTTCGCCTTTTTCATTCAATATCCTGGCAAAGGCATTGGGACGATAACATTCATAGTGAATCCGCTCATTCCAATCATGGAAAGGTGCAGCACTCGGTTGACGCTCAATTGCGTCTAGATAAGGGTTTTCGCGCGGTGGCTGGTAAAAATGACCATGCACCGTGACATACACACCAGTAGCTGTTCTCAGGGGATCATTCTGGTGAGTATCTTTAACATTAGGATTATGAGTAAACGTAGAGCCAGAGCTTCCTGGCAATTCAGCAGCAGAAGTCATGTATGTATATTTTTCCAAAACAAAAAACTTGCAGCAACGCGGAAAGCTTTGTATTCCAACCTCATCTACACAGGTTTGAATACAAAATCCGGTATAGACTGAAACTATGGGTCTAGGATACAGTCTAATTCTTGAGAAAGCAGTCTGACTAGAGTGTGAAATCTGCGTTATCACATGGCTGTTTCTCAAGTATCACTAAATTCTCAGCCATCTAACAACACCTATGTTACGGTTTTCTCGTTGGCAGCGCCAATAAAAGTTTAATTCTCTTTTAATATATTAAACTGGATGTTTTGTATAGATTGCCACTTCAAAATTAATACTTTTGCTACAAAAGATTGCGAAAAATCTGTAAAACGCAACTTTAATTTACAAGTACTGAGTTTGGTAAATTCTCTCAATGGCTTAATTGATAGTTGAGAGTATCCTATTGAAGTGCTGAGTTATGAGTACTGCGGGGGATGAGGGAGATAAGCAAGATCAGAAAAAATAATTAATTGTTGGTTGACGCACCTTACTTCCTTCACTCCCTCATCTTCTGCATACCTCTCTCAGCGTTTTTGTCGGATACCTTTAACTGAAAGTAACCAAATGTCAGGTAAAAACATTCTTTTTTTCGTGCTGTTACTGTTTATTCCGGTTTCTTTAGCGGCTCATTATCTCGAATGGGGAGACTTGATAGTATTTGTCGCCGCTGGTTTAGCCATTTTGCCTTTGGCGGCTTGGATGGGAACAGCTACTGAAGAAATTGCTGTAGTGGTAGGCCCAACACTAGGAGGGTTATTGAATGCTACCTTTGGCAATGCCACAGAATTGATTATTGCTTTAATAGCCTTGAAAGCCGGACTGGTAAATGTAGTCAAAGCTAGTATTACAGGCTCAATTGTCAGCAACTTACTGCTGGTGATGGGTCTTTCGATGTTATTAGGAGGACTACGCTACAAAGAACAAACATTTCAGCCGATTGTGGCGCGGGTAAATGCTTCTTCGATGAATTTGGCGGTGATTGCGATTTTGTTACCAACGGCAATGAACTATACTTCCAAAGGCATTGGCGAACAAACTCTCCAAAATCTTTCATTGGCTGTTGCAGTGGTGTTAATTGTGGTCTACGCCTTAACGCTGCTATTTTCGATGAAAACTCATACTTATCTGTATGATGTGGGTGTCGCTGAGGCAGAAGACAAGGAAAGTTCTCACAATAAACCAAATATCTGGTTGTGGACTGGCGTGTTGTTAGTATGTACCTTGCTAGTAGCACTTGAATCAGAAATGTTGGTTGATTCATTAGAAGTAGCAACATCGCAGCTAGGTTTGACAGCATTATTTACAGGGGTAATTTTAGTTCCCATTGTTGGTAATGCCGCAGAACACGCCACCGCTGTTACTGTAGCTATGAAAGATAAGATGGATCTTTCTGTATCTGTGGCTGTGGGTTCCAGTATGCAGATAGCCTTATTTGTAGCTCCGGTGTTAGTAATAGCTGGTTGGGTGTTTGGTCAACCAATGGATTTGGATTTTAATCCCTTTGAATTGGTAGCTGTGGCTGTGGCTGTGTTAATTGCCAACAGTATTAGTTCTGATGGTAAATCTAATTGGTTAGAAGGCACTTTACTGTTAGCTGCATACACAGTTTTAGGGTTCGCTTTTTACTTCCATCCAGTTATTGACAGCATAGGATAGTGAAAATTATCAGACAGCGATCGCTTGTTACTTTCTCACTGCGATCGCTTCTGCTTATAGGTAGAGTTAATTTTGCATTTTGTTGGCTATGTAACCATAATTTTGTATCTTCATAAATTCTAAAAAATCAAGATAATTTTCTTATTCAAATCTTATTAACCGTTAGAGATACTGCTTAAGATAGAACCAATTTCTGATTATCTAGAGTTTATTATTTTCAAGGAAAGCAGGGACATAAAAAAGTAGGCGAGACATTCTCTATTGTGTGAGCCATGATTTAACATAGTCAGGCGATCGCAGCAGTTTCTCGTAGCAAACAATTATTAGATTTTTTTATTTTTAGGACACACCATTCCGGAACCACGACAATTTTTCTGTCAAAGGAAATATGGGTGTTAATAACATCAAAAACAATGAGTGATATTGTCCTGCTGATGACGGGCGTGTTAATTGCAAAACAACCATCTCCGTCTCATTTTACCAAGCAGCCTGTAATTCAGCTAGACAATGGCGTGCAGAAAACACCACAGGGGCAGTCATCTCAAATTAATCCAGCTAAAAATATCACGCCACCTGAATTCATGCAGCTCAAAGAAAAGCCTCAAGCTACTCTAGTAGCATTTAATTCTGAGCCTGAAAAAAATCTAGTAAAAAACACAGACAAAAAAACTACTAAAGACTTATATAGCTTATCTGAATTCAAAAATTTTCAGCCTGTAAATGTGAAATTGCCGCGTTCACAACGCTTGATAGCCCAACAATTTAATGATGATGAAATTCTTTTGGCTAGATCTCCAAGATTTGCTGGTCGAACTGTACCAAATCTACGTTTTGGTAATTCCGGTCTAGCTGTCAGAGTTTTACAAAGGCTACTAATAGCTAACGGCTATGCTATACGCATTGATGGGGTTTATGGTGCGCTAACGGAAAGTGCTGTTAAGGCCTTTCAAAACCGTCGAAATTTAGTAGTAGATGGCGTAGTCGGCCCAAGAACTTGGTTTCATCTGACAAGGTAGATGATAGTCCAAAGTCAAGAGTCAAAAGTCAATAGTAAAAACTGTTGACTCTTGACCATTGACAATTGACTAATTACCGATACTTATGCTGTTCTAAGAGTTGTTGCGCTCTTGGTTTGTAGATTAAATAAAACAAAGATTCAAGATAACGCAATAAATCCTCACGGTTTTCTTTGGATGTAAAGTTCCAGAAGCCGTAAATTCTTGCTAAAGATAACAACTTGGTTGTGTGAATTTTCCAAGTATATGTAGTGTAAACTCGCTCAATTGCTTTTTGAGAAACTGTTTCCCAATAGTCAGGATTTTGTTCGCACTTAGTCACAAAATCTAAAATTTTTGTGGCTGTTTCATCTAAGTTAGTCGGGTTAATGTAAAATCCATTAACTCTATCTTGAATGATTTCTAATGGCCCCCCAAATTGAGTTGCAAAAGTAGGTAACCCGGAAATCATGGATTCTAAAATTGTTAAACCAAAGGCTTCAAATAATGCGGGTTGCACAAAAATGCCTTTATGATCAGCAATAACGCGATAAATTTCGCCAGAATCACTTTTTGATAGGCGCACACCTAACCAGCGAATTTTGCCGTGAAGATTGTATTCGTTAATGATGTGATAAAGTTTGATAATTTCATCACGTTCTTCATTATCATCTGATTCTTCTGTGCGTAACTTACCTGCTACTAAAATCAAGTTGCAATGTTCTTGCAAGTCTTTACTTTGACCAAAGCATTCGGCTAAACCAGTCAAGTTTTTAATGCGGTCGAGACGCGCCATTGAAAAGATAGGTCGCTTGTTGGGGTCGTCGAGTTTGCCGAAAATTTGGCTGGAATCTTCTAAAGTAAATAACATTTCAGCCAGGCGATCGCGATCGCTTTCTACCCGTTCTTGAGTCCGTGTGTAGGGGAAGTAATAATTCTCGTTCACCCCAGGCGGAACAACATTAAATTTCGGACTAAATAATTCAACGCCATTCACCACATGGTACAACTCAGGCATGGTGAAGCATTTATAAGATTCGTATTGTCCAACACTATCAGGTGTCCCAACAATTTCTTGGTAGGTGCTGCTGACAATAAAATTGGCAGCGTTCATTGCTATTAAGTCAGCGGTAAATTGTAAGGAGAAATGATATTTATCTTCTAAATCTTGCCAGTATAAGTTACTAAACAAGTATTTAGATTTTTCTAAAGCATGGGCGATGTTACACTGGGTAACTTTCATGCGTCGCGCCAAGAGGAATGCTACTAAATTTCCATCGGAATAGTTACCCACAATTAAGTCGGGTTTACCGTGGAATTCTGCTAGTAATTCTCTTTCTGAGTCGATGGCGAAGCTTTCTAAATAAGGCCAAAACTCAAATCGAGAAATCCAGTTCTGCGTCATGTTGGGATTAAAGTCTCGCAGCGGTACACGCAAAATCCAAGCGTTGTCTGTACCGTGGACTTTTTCTAGTCTTTGGTTACACAGAGTCCCATCACTATTCGGAATCAAGCGAGAAAGAATAATCACTTTTGGTTGAACGTTCAGTCCGTCTAAACCAGCTAGTAAGACATCTTCTTGTAGTTGCTTTTCTAAATTCCTAGCTTGGTCAAGAACGTAAACCACCTGACCACCTGTATCGGGTCTTCCTAATACGCCCTCTTGTCCAAACCAACCGTGGGCTGAAACCAAGACGATTCTAAAAATCATCGGGACACGGGAAATAAAAGCTTCTAGGGTTTGGGGGTCAGGTGAATCAATTAATTCATCTAAGATATTTAAGGTTTCTTGCACCCGATGCGCTGTGTTACCCCAACCAGGTTCAAAGCCCATTGTTTGCAATTGAAACCGGAATTGGTCGTAGGGTTCATCACTGGGACGTTCATTGACAAATGCGATCGCTTTTTTAACTTGTTGCGAAAGTTGCTGCTGTGATTGAATGCGATTATTAATTAGTAGTTGAATACCGTTATATTGGTGCAACCGCAAGAAATTAAATAAGCTTTCTAGCCATTGTTTTGGGTCTTGAAATAGTTTACTAGAAAGATAGCGGTTGAGATACTGCACACCCTTACCGATATTTTTGGGGTCGCGGATAACTGGTGTGTAGTCGTAAAAAGGGCCAAAGTCTAATTCTAGCAAGTCGCCTTCGTTGGGATGATGTTTGTTGACGAGGCGATCGCGCAGATCCAACAGTTCTTGGACTGTCATTGCTTCTACACTCAAGTCTGCTGTCACTCGATAAACTTCTTGACTAGCAATATGAGGACGGATAATAAAACAAAAATTGGAGTCTTCTTGAATGATTTCTTGAGTGTAATAGATGAGTTTCCCTAAGAGAGAAAAATTGTGTAACTTTTCGGACTTATCGTTTTTAGCACAGTATTCACTATATACATACAGTATGTCATTCCGCAGCAAATAGTTTTTTTCTTGCTGGCGTAAGTGACTAATGAAAGCGCGTAAATCATTTTTTTCTTCACTCTCTAACACTGTTTGGAGCAATTCAGACATATTCACCTCAAATTAAACAAGTACAAACACGAATAAACACAGATAATTTCTATCTGTGTTTCCAAGCTTAGGGTCTTCATTCGTGTTCTTCTTTACTTAAAGTATCGATAACTCAGTATTATTCCCTCTAACTATAGGCGTACAATTTTCCTAACTTTAGGATGATTCATTATACATAACACTTACACAGCCTCGATTATAAATTATTTGCAGTTTTTATCTAAAAGCTATCCCTTGGTAGATTTCTATTATTGCTGCCTTAGTTTGTTTTTTACAACAACCATTTTATCAATGAAACCCAAATTTACTCTTTTTAGAGTAAATTATACTTATTTTTAGTCAGTATACTACTCAAATAACGATATATTTTGTAAAAAAATCTTATATTTAGTATTATTAATGCTAATGCCTAGTACTTTTGTTAAGTGATTAAATCTTTATAAAAAACTCAGTAATAAATTTTAATCTTTTTGCTTGTGACCTAACAATGATTCTGAACTTAAATCAAATAAAATCAACTTTTGGTATTAATTTAAATAATTCAAATTAGCCCTAGCTATAATTGCACCACAAGTAAATTAAAACAGAGTAGGTGCATATGCAAGACCATCCGCACAAACTAACAACTAACGACCACAGCATAGGCAATATCATGATTGTCTCATTAATCGTCTTCTGTGGAATGACTTTCATCTTTCTTTTAGGACTTTTCTAACAGTGATTTTGTTGATAAAAAACTTAATTGGGAAGCAAAAGAGAAATTTGCTTCCCTTTTTAAATTTGTATGAGACTGAGGGAGACTAATTTATGTCAAACCCTAAATGAACGTGAGTTCGAGCAGTTTTTTGACCAACCGCTCTCCGACGCGGAGAGGGGCTGAAATATTTTTAAATTACCAACGAAAAATTCATTTGAAAGCCTCTCTCCTTGCAGGGGAGAGATTTGGAGAGGGGTTTTCTCAATCCGTCGAACTCCTAAGAAAACGCTGTTTTCTTTCGCCCTTCCCACAACTTCGCCTTCGTTGGAGACTCACGTTCAATAAACTTAGAATCTAGTACTCAATTGCTATCCTAAAAATCCTGAAATTTAAATTGAAATACTCAGCTAAAACATATATTTATCGCACAATTAATTCATGGGAGCATTGATCGTCAGCAGTCAAGGGTCAACATTATTAAACATATAAGCTTTCTGTGGAAAATCTGATCAGTTAAATAAGCTGATCAAGCTCAAAACTATTGAAAGTTATAGCAATCGAAGCATAGATAATGACAACGACTAATGATCAAACATGGACACTGAGCGACTCTAAAGCCTGTTCCCTGTTCCCTGCTATAAAGTCTTGAACTTACTTAAAATTAAAGTTTCTACAATAGTTTTACCTTAATCTCAGCTATAATCGGCTGCTGTTCCGGTTCACACCATTGATATATAGTAATCTATATTATTCAGGGCGAACGATGGGACTCGAACCCACGAGTGGTGGAACCACAATCCACTGCCTTAACCACTTGGCTACGCTCGCCATTAACTTTATCGATTTCTAATTATAGCACCTACCTACTAAATTGATCAAGCATCCTTTAAAAGGAACGGACTTTGCTAATGTGTAGTCCTGGGACTCTAATAATTATCAGAGTATGACGGTAAGGAAATATGAAATTCTTGACTATTATGGCATTTGCGATCGCCGCAAGTATAGGTGTAGTTGGCGTAGCAATGGCTAAGACTAATCCAACTCCAGATGAATATGAAGAGTATGCAGTTAATCGACTGACAGAATATCTCAAACATGATGTGTGTAAAAAAACATCTAAGCTAATTGAAAATCTATTGAATTCTAGTTGTGACAAACTAGTTGACTCCACTAATCCCCAGATGCGGGAATTGCTGGCTAAAACGACGGAAAGACAAAATTTTCTACTGTTTAGCGTGTATCGTACAGATTTATCACTCGGCACTTGGCTACCTGGTTACAAATTTGAAACTGTGGGAGCTTTTCATAATTTTTATACCTACAGCGCCGAACAACAATAAATCAAAAGTCAAAAGTTAAAAGTCAAAAGGTTCACATTTACCAATGTCATCTGCATATCTGCTGGTATCTCATGGAAGCCGCGACCCACGTCCAGAAATTGCTTTGCAGCAATTGACAGAGTTAATAGCTAAAAAACAGCAAAGTTACTCATCAAGCAACAAATTAGTAGGCTTGGCTTACTTGGAAACACGTCCAGAACCTTTGCACGTTCAAATTAAAGAATTTGCTCATAGTGCTGTTGGTGCTGGATGCACCAGTCTAAAAATTATTCTGCTATTTCTACTACCGGGAGTCCATGTGATGCAAGAAATTCCCGAAGAAGTGGCACTAGCACAAAAAGCTATTGGTGAACATATCAGCCTGGAATTATTACCATATATAGGTAGTCACTCTGGTTTGACGACGTTGCTATCTCAGCAAATGGCTGATATCAAAACCGAAGCATGGATTTTAATCGCTCATGGTAGTCGTCGTGCAGGTTTTCAACAGCCAGTAGAAACCATAGCAGCAAATATTGGTGCAGTAGCTGCTTATTGGTCTGTGCCTCCGAGTTTAGAAACACAAGTAGAAGATTTGGTAGCGGCTGGCAAGGAAACAATTGCAATTTTGCCATATTTTTTATTCGCTGGCGGCATAACCGATGCGATCGCTCAACTAACAGAAACGCTAAAATTGAAATTCCCTGCTGTGACTTTCCAATTAGCTCAACCTTTGGGAGCAAGTGCAGAGTTAGCCGATTTAATTTGGGATTTGATGAACGAATGAACTGCACACAACAACAAGAGCAGAAGAATTTGGGAAAAGTTTATTTAGTTGGTGCAGGGCCGGGAGACCCCGGACTCTTGACTCTCAAAGGTAAAAGTTTATTGGAATGTGCCGATGTAGTTATTTATGATGCTTTGGTGAGTCCAGCAATTTTGGCAATGATTAATCCCCAAGCAGAACAAATCAATGCGGGGAAGCGGATGGGGAGACATTCGCTGTTGCAAGACGAAACAACGCAATTACTAATAGATAAAGCCCAAGATCATGCCATAGTCGTGCGACTCAAAGGCGGCGACCCGTTTATTTTTGGTCGTGGTGGCGAAGAAATGGCAGATTTAGTCAAAGCGGGCATTCCTGTAGAAGTTGTGCCAGGAATTACATCTGGTATCGCTGCTCCAGCTTATGCAGGGATACCTTTAACCCATCGATTGTATAGTTCATCAGTAACATTTGTAACTGGGCATGAGTCTGCTGGTAAGTATAGACCGAAAGTAAATTGGCAAGCGATCGCTCAAGGTTCCGAGACAATTGTCATTTACATGGGTGTTCACAATCTATTGCACATTATTGAAGAGTTAGCAACGGCAGGTTTGAGTTTAGAAACACCAATTGCTTTAGTACGTTGGGGTACACGACCCGATCAAGAAGAATTAATTGGTCAGTTAGGCACAATTGTAGAACAAGTTGAAAAAGCAGGATTCGATGCCCCGGCGATCGCAGTTATTGGTTCTGTAGTGAATCTGCACGATATCTTGTCTAAATGCCGTCCAGTTTGATAAAAGAGCCTAAATATATCGCACCTGACTTTGCATTTCCTCTGCTGTAACTTGATTCAAAATCACTAATAGACTTGTCCGGAATATTAACTTAGGAAAAGAAAAATGGTAAAACGTTAAATTGAGCGTCTACCATTTTTCAACATTAGTTATGGTTTTTGATTATATCCAAAAGTACCCACACCGGACAAAACAAATTTTAGGAATTAGTTATGAACAGTTACAGTCGCTATTGAATTGTGCGATAAAACGTCACCAAGAAATTAAAACAAAACTCCAAAGCCAAAAAATTAGAATTAATGTGGCTGGTGGTGGTCGTCCCGAAAAATTGTCAACAGAAGAACAAGTATGTTTATGCCTATTTTATCTCAGACAGATGCCAACATTTCAAGTATTAGGAATGTTATTTGCTGTATCTAAGACAGAAGCCAACGATACTTTTCATTATTGGATACCAATCTTACGAGATATTTTACCCGCTAGTTTATTAGAACAAGTCTCAAATAATGAAAGCGACTTACTCTTTGTTCAGGAAGTATTAACCAATTTTAGGCTATTAGTCGATAGCCTAGAACAGCCAATATATAGGGACTCTGACCAAAAAGAACAACAAAAATATTTTTCTGGCAAGAAGAGACAACATACATTGAAAAGTCTAATGTTTGGGATGCCAGAAGGGAAAGATATTGTGGAGGTAGAAGTGGGCGTTCCTGGGCCAACAGCAGATATAAAATTGTTTCGTCAATCTCAGAAAAAATTTGATAAGTCTCAACCTTTTTCAGGTGATAAAGGATTTCAAGGTGGCGAAAACATCACTACACCTCATAAAAGAAAACCAAAACGAGAATTAACTCAACAGCAAAAAGATGAAAACAAAGCTTTGTCCAATAATCGGATATTTATTGAGCATTTAATCCGTCTGCTCAAAATATTTCGGATTGCCTCACAACGATTTCGGTTAAATCTTGAGACTTACGAGCAGATTATCTTAACAGTTTGCGGATTAGTTAGGTTAAGAATTGGTAGCTTAGTTCTTCCAAGTTAGCTATTAGTAATAATCATCAATTTTAAGAATTTAGGAGTTAATTTTTATGCCTCTAAACTATCACTAGCTATCTCAAACCCTTATGGCTCCGTTTTTATGAAGATATCAAAGTTTTGCCTCAAAGCTTTGAACTGTTTGGCTTTGGAGTTTTCGGACAAGTCTAATAATCTTTGTGCAATTTCTTGAGGTAAACGCCGAACAGCAAAAATTATACCATAGTGCATTTGTCCTGAAGCAAAGTAAGCTTGTACAAGCTCTTCAAAGTCAGTTCGATTGTGTGTAATTAACGCTCTCCCTTGGCTGACGGCATAGGAAAGTTGTTCTGCATCCGTAGCATGAAGTTGTTCAGCATCTCTTGCGGTGATTGCATCAAAACCTCTTGCTTTTAACAAGTCTGCTACTAAAACATGAACATCTTCATCTAAGTGCAAACGAATAAAAAGACTGCTCACAAATCTCTAACTAATGGGTCAATTAATTCTTCAGGAATTCGGTTACTTTCTATATAATTATTAATTTCATCTTGATGATCACTGTTCACTGTAATAAGTCAACGCAGCGAACACTTGCGCTAAAGTCAGATGAGGCATACCTTTGGGAATTTCTTCAGGTGCAACACCCATACGCCAAGTTTCAACAATAGCTCTGACAGGTGTACGAGTTCCCTGAATAATTGGTTCGCTGTTTAAAATCTGATCATCTCTGACAATGTAAAGATATTTTGTTGCTTGAACCATTGTTGCTTTTAGAAACAGTTATTAATACAGCAGATTTGAGGTTCATGAGGTACAGTAGCAGCAATTAGTAAACCAATTTTTTAGATGCTTTGGATCAACTAGTTTCAGCGCAATTTTAATTAAACCATCAACGACAGATGCACTCTTGGGAGAAAATTGTTTCAGAAAAGCTTTTAATTGTGACCACCAATGTTCAATTGGATTGAATTCAGGAGAATAAGGAGATAGATAAAGAACACTTGCTCCCACTCCTTCAATCAAAAGCTGAATCTCTTCGACTTTATGAGCAGGTAGATTATCCATTACAACGACTGCACCAACCCATAATTGCGGAAGTAAAAAATGTTCTACAAAAACTTTATATGCATCTCCATCCATTGAGCCGTTTAAAGTCATCACCGCTAAAACTTTCTTTAAGCTAATTCCTCCGATTACACTTATTTTTGCTCCCCGGTAATATGGTTTAAAATTATACGCTCTAGTGCCGCGCTCGCTTCTTTGATGAGTCCTAGTTAAGCCAAGTAAAACACCCATTTCATCTATAAATACAAGGTTTTCTGGGTCTACTTGCTTTACTTTCTCCCAATACTCTATTCTCAGTTTTTGGACTCTTTCTGTTTTTCCTTGGCTGCTACGCAAAGTCTTTTTTTTCGAGTTAATTTTTGTTTTTGTAATGCACAACACATCACACTTGCACACACCCAAACGTTGTATTTTTCTCCAAAATATTCGCAATATTCCAATAAAGTTGCATCTGGGTAAATTTGAACCATTTCGGCTAATTCGCTCGCGAAATCATCTAGCCTACCCTTCATGGCTCCACCTTGCTTTTTGGGTTCTAGATGTCCTTGCACTCTATGAAGTTGGATTAGCTTTTGCACATAGCTTTTTGCTACACCAAATTGCACAGCAACCTTTCTTATTGAAGTACCACCCTTTTCGTAAGTATTTACTATTTTTTCTCGTAAATCGATTGAGTATGCTTTCATTTTAAGTCTTGATGCACCAATACTATGTGTACCTCATTTACCTCGAAAGTGCTGTATCAAACACAAGAGTTTTTATTACTGTGTATTTTCCTGCTTTATAACTTATACATAAATACGTTTTTAGTTATAAGCAAAGATGCTCATCTTTAGCAAAATTTTAGCTTTTTAGCAGTTCATATCGCCTCATGAACAATGGTAAAATAGCTAAAATATTTCTAAGAAGCTCAAGCAACTTTGATGAAATATAACAGCATTGATGATCTTCTGAAAAATAATCAGACTTGGGTTGCCGAAAAGTTAGCTCTAAAACCAAATTACTTTGAAGAATTATCTACAGGACAAACACCACAATTTCTCTACATTGGTTGTTCTGATAGTCGTCTGCCCTTAACAAACTTTACCCGCACTGAACCTGGAGATTTATTTGTACATCGGAATATTGCAAATCAAGTTTCTCTAACGGATATTAACTTTTTAGCCGTTTTAGAATACGCAATTCTACATCTTCAGGTGCAACATATTATCGTTTGTGGTCACTATGATTGCGGAGGTATTAAGGCGGCTTTAGAGTGGCGAACAATTGGAATTATTGATAACTGGGTAAATCCGATTCGAGAACTGTATTTGCAAAACAAATCTGAAATTGATACGCTACCAACGAGAGTGGAACGTCTAAATCGTTTAGCAGAAATCAATGTTGTGGCGCAAGTGAAAAATCTTTATCAAACTTCAGTGATGCGTCAAGCACTCTATGAACGAAAAGCGCCTATGGTTCATGGTTGGCTACTAGATATACGCACTGGATTGATTAAGGATTTGAATGTTTCAACTGTGCAATGGCAATTGTACCCATGTCCTTTACTTGTGGAGTTGAGGCTCTATGCTATCATTCAAAATGAGGATTAATCAGGATTAAATCATTCAAATTTTATTGAGATTTTGGCAAATAGAAGGTGAGTATATTCCTGCACCAAAGACACTTCAGATTGCTTAATTTCTCAATTTTCAAGTTTGATTGTTGCGATCGCACCACTATAAAAATCATCAATAAATCTATATCTCTACCGATTGAATCACACTCAGTAACTCTTCTGCGGTGTAAGGCTTTGTCAAATAAGCATCTGCACCCTGCTTTCTACCCCACAAAAGATGACTTGTCTGATTTTCAGCACTACAAATTAAAATCGGCACTTTTGCTTGACTGGGACGATTTTTGAGGAAGCGGCAAAATTCAAAACCATTCATCCCTGGCATAAAAACATTAGTAATAATTGCATCCGGCTTTTCTTCTAAAGCGATTTCTAAAGCCTCTTTTGCAGTCTTTGCTGTAATAATTTTATAACCTTTATCTTCCAGATAATAAGGCACTATTTCTAGTCCACTAAGAGAATCTTCCATTATCAGAATTGTACCCACCCAAGTAATACTCAATCCTGAATCTCCATAAAAAATAATTTAGTTGATTTAGTCGCACTTAACCTGAAATTACATAATATGTTGGAATATAATTTTCATTAAATCTCCTTGGGTAAAAGGTTTTGTTAAATAGCCAGAAGCTCTAACTAATTTAGCTCTAGCTCTATCAAGTAAACTGATTTTTTCAGTCACCATAATTATGGGTGTATTTTTAAAATATGCGTGTTTTCGTAACAAAGTGCATAACTCATACCCATCTAAATCTGGCATATCTACATTTAATAAAATAATGTCTGGTTTGGTGCGGAGAATTTCCATTAAAGCTTTTAAAGAATCTGTAACTCCAAGTACAGAAAATATTTGCTCATCTAAAGAATTTTTAATGACATTTAATAAAGCAGGGCTATTATCAATACAAAATATTGTGTAGACTTTCTTCTCTGTTGACGGAGAAGAAATTGCTTGATAATTATGAGGATTAGGATTAGTAGGCTGTGATGGATAGCGGTTAATTTTGGGTAATTGCGGTTCCGGCTTGGGTTGGGGTTGTGGCTGAGTTGGGTTTGAAAATGGCGTGCGCAACCCTTGATGATTAAAGTCAGAGGAACTATTTTCTGTATATGGCGAGGTATCTTGATAAACCCCTTCTCTTCCCCGCTTTTGACATCGTTCTACTAGTAAGCGGAGATTGAGATGACAGAATTTAGGCATATCATCCAAAAAGCTTTCGGGGATAAACTCATAACTCCCCTCTTCTAAACTCAAAAATGAGTCTAGAACTTCTAACGCTAATTGTTCTATAAGTATGGCTGCTTCCGTTGGACTAATATACTTTTGATTCACTAACCAGCAAATCGCTAAATAATCGGGATTTGGGATAGCTTGACTACCAGCCCCAGTTTCAAATATCGCTCTTAGTTGAGCGTCAATACCATAAGGTAGAGTAGAAATTTGCTCACTTAAGCGTTGCAAATTTCTGTAAAGTGGCTCAAACATCTTTTCTGAGTAGCAAGCATAAATTAACTTACCCTCATCTATATATATTGACCAAGCACCAGATGTGCTAAACACCTGTAAACAACCATTCACAGATTTACTGGTGATTTTTTTCAACAGAGATAATGGCTGAATTTTTTGGAAGAATCTATATCTACTAATAGGTAGGGTTGTCATTGGAATATCTTTAAATATAAATACAAATCGGCAAGCAAAACTTGTGAATTACCTAGTCGGTATTCACTGCAAAGTATTTTAGACATTCTGTTCAGCTAAAAAATATAGCTGTCACATTTAAGTTAGTACAGAGATTCTTCACCCCTTGCTCTAAAGTTGTCAATCTCTGCTAAAGTCTTGTTAACCTAACTCAATTTTGAAGGTTAACAAACTGGGCTATTGCCAGATAGAAAAATAGCCTAAGTAGTGACTAGTAAATAGTATTCAAAAGTCAAATCGGCTTTTGTCCGATGCAATAATCTGGTCAATTTAACAATAACTCAAATTTTGCATTTAGAAGTATTGGCTCCAACCCATCAGTATCAAAATCACTAATGTTCTACGGGTGATTTAATTGAGGATTATAGCTCTTTAACTACTCAATTCAAGATTTAAGTATATACTTACTGAAAAAATCATTTAAAAAACTTAAGTGTAAATAAAGACACAGTATTGGTATTTGCCTCAGTATAAAGGTTGAAATTACTTCTGGGCAAACCCTGAGCCAATTTATGACCCACTGGCAAATCAAGGCTGTTTTCTCTCCAGGAGAATTTAGCTAATAATTGACCTAGCAGAAATTTTTTATTATTGGTTAAAGCATCTGAGTGAGCAGAATATGATTGATGCATAGGCTTAAAAGGGGTTTTAGTCTTATAAGTGCTTGAAGAAGAATTCAGGGGTCAAAATCAAGAGCGTGGGGAATTCAGATCTACCACCTAGAAGCACCACTAAATCTTCTCCTATCGGAGACGCTATGTGTAGCTTGCTTAAGCGTAGGGGTACGATTTAGCGGGGGTTTTAAACCAGTGCAATTCATCCACCCTGTACACGCAATTCAATTCTGAATTCTGTTTTGATAACTATCTATCCTGCACGATATTAGATTTCCATAAATCAAAGCTTATGGAAAAATTCAACAGTAGTGCTACAAACACAGTATCTAAATTTAGCTAAATGGTAGATGCCAGTCTAGGCAGGATTAAAATTGACACAGCCCTAAATTAATCTATCAGAGAAAAATAGATTAACTTTATGATAATCAAACTATAAAAAGACAAATATAATTATTATTTAAAGATTTTGATTTGTGGAAATTAAACAGAGTATCCGGAGAATCTAAAGAAGTACAGTAATTAGTCATATTTTTGAAATCTATAGTAAAAGTTAAAACATTGGAAAAAAGAAAATTTATCTTTGTAAATATATATGCTCAATAAAACCCCAAATTTACTAGCTCGTAATAGTAAATTATGACTCTTGAATTCTAAGCTAAAATTAATTATGCCACTTGTGTAATCTGGACTTACGCTTATGGTGACTCAACTACCTTCTTCTACCAAAAAAGACATCATCTACCCGGAAACTGATGGACAGCCAATTGCAGAAAATACGAAACAGTTTGAGTTGATTGTACTGATTAAAAAAAATTTAGATCTATTATTTGCTAATGAGCCGAATGTATTCGTAGCTGGTGCTCTGTTTTGGTATCCTTTAGAGGATGATAACGTAACTCGCAGAGCGCCTGATATCATGGTGGCTTTTGGTAGACCAAAAGGCGATCGCGGTTCATATTTACAATGGCAAGAAGGTAACATTCCTCCACAAGTGGTATTTGAAATTCTTTCCCCCAGCAACATTGCCAAAGAAATGATTGCCAAATACAAGTTTTATGATCGCTATAGGGTGGAAGAATACTATATATATGACCCAGAGACAACAGAGTTAAGTGGTTGGTTGCGTTCAGAAAATGAACTAGCCGAAATCCCGCAAATGATCAATTGGGTAAGTCCTCGTCTGGGTATTCGCTTTGAATTATCAGATGGCGAACTTCAAATGTATCGTCCTGATGGACAAAAGTTTCTCACTTATCTAGAACTAGCGCAACAACGCGAGCAAGCACAAATAGTAGCTGAACAAGAACGTCAACGTGCTGAACAAGCAGAAACTCAACTAGAAGCACTCCGTACTTTACTGCGTGAAAAAGGAATTAACCCTGATGAACTTTCATGAAAGTTGCAAGTGTGAAGTCTGAAGTGTGAAGTGTAAATTTCGTCCTTTAGCCTTCAAGCTGAATAGTTCCTAGTAGATTTTGACGTAAATAAAACACACATTCTCAATCGCTCTCAAGCTTACTATCGAATTTCTTCATTTCATACTTTATACTTCATACTTCAGCCTTTTTTACTATTACCTACTTTCTATCCTCAATGCAGACCGAATTTAATTTACAAGTTTCCGAAAATAGTGAACGTTTAGACCGTTATCTTGCAGAAGAATTACCAGATATATCTCGTTCTCGCATTCAGCAGTTAATTGAACAAGGTAATGTCCAAGTTAACAGTAAAGTCTGCACATCTAAAAAGGTGAATGTGAAAGCAGGCGATCGCATTACTCTACAAATACCAGAAGCACAGCCTTTAGAGCTACAGGCAGAACATATTCCCCTAGATATTCTTTACGAAGACGACCAGTTACTCATCCTCAACAAACCCGCTGGGTTAGTTGTCCATCCCGCACCCGGACATCCTGATGGCACACTAGTAAATGCTTTATTGGCGCACTGTCCAAATCTTCCGGGTATTGGTGGAGTCCAGCGTCCGGGAATTGTACATCGATTAGATAAAGATACAACAGGTGCGATCGCGATCGCTAAAACTGACGTTGCTTATCAACACCTACAAGCACAACTCCAAGCAAAAACTGCACGCCGAGAATATCTCGGTGTAGTTTACGGTGCGCCAAAAACTGAAAGTGGTACGATAGATTTCCCTATTGGTCGCCATCCCCAAGACCGCAAGAAAATGGCCGTTGTCCCTGTAGAACAAGGTGGACGCGTAGCCATTACTCATTGGCGCGTTTTAGAACGCTTAGGTAACTACACATTAATCCACTTTCAATTAGAAACAGGACGCACTCATCAAATTCGTGTTCACAGTGCCAAAATCGGACATCCAATTGTTGGTGACCCTGTTTATAGTTCTGGTCGTTCTGTGGGTGTAAATCTTCCAGGCCAAGCATTACACGCTTGGCGACTCAAGTTGCAACATCCCATTTCGGAAGATTGGATTGAGGTGACAGCACCAACACCACAAACGTTTACAACTTTGTTAGAAGTTCTCCGCCGAAGAGTAGCTATCTCTTCTTGAAAAAGAATGTAAATAATTTTTCAGATCTACGTGACTTTGCTTTACAAAAGCTTACACATACAATTTTGTCAAAAATGGTGATGAATAGTAACAATGCTCTATGAAACGCTTATAAACAAAAAGTTATAAGGAAATTAAGAGTATATCTTGTATTTAAAATCAAAATAATTTTTATTTAGCTAATAAAAATTGAAGATTGTCGCATAAGTGACAGAATTTCTCTAACAAATTTATAACAACCTACTAACACTACATCAAAACTACAAATCAAAAGTTAAAGCTGAAAAAGCTTGAATTTTCAAGTTTTAGTTCTTGTTGGACAGTAGCTTGATTCTTGCTGCGCTGTCTACCTCCATAAATCATACTGTCAGAAAGCCCTGATATATAAGTTCTATTTGTTACTAGACCGAAAAAAACTGAGAGACTGTATGAAGTAAGATTGCAAAAAATGTTTAATTGTAAAGCAAATAGTGCCTCAGTATGAGTAAAAGCTTTGTAGAGAAACACTTTAGCTAAAAAGCTGTATGGAGTAACACTATTTTACAAAACTTAAGAATAAACGAACTCAACCAATATATAAAATACGAACAAGGTTTTAAAAGCAATAAAAAAACAAGCAAAATTAGCTGTTTTTTGAAATAGTTGATTGCAGCAAAATGCTGCTATTTCAAATACTAATTTGAAATAGCTATTATGTTATGCGATAAATTTTCTGCAATAGATTAATTGCTATAAACCTCATAAACATCTGCAATGAATGACCTTTAGGAGGAATAGAAAATGCGCGACGCTTTTTCCAAAGTAGTTGACCAAGCAGATAAAAAAGGTTCATATCTAAGTAGTGACGAAATCAACGCTTTATCAGCAGTAGTTGCTGATAGCAATAAGCGGTTAGATATAGTTAACAGACTAACTAGTAATGCTTCCTCCATTGTGGCTAATGCCTATAGAGCTTTAGTTGCTGAACGTCCGCAAATTTTCAATGCAGGTGGTGCTTGTTTCCACAACCGTAATCAAGCTGCTTGTATTCGTGACTTAGGATTTATTCTGCGTTATGTCACCTATTCTGTATTAGCAGGTGATGCCAGCGTTATGGATGATCGCTGCTTAAATGGCCTACGTGAAACTTACCAAGCACTGGGTACTCCTGGCGATGCTGTAGCTTCCGGTATTCAAAAAATGAAAGATGCTGCTGTAGCAATTGCTAATGACCCTAATGGAATTACCAAAGGTGATTGTAGCCAACTAATTGCTGAATTATCCAGCTATTTTGACCGCGCAGCTAGTGCTGTTGTTTAAGAAATTGCTTGCAAACTTTTCTCAAAACTGACTGTTAATAATTAGTCGAAAAATCGAGGAGATTAGGAGAATTATGAAAACACCTTTAACAGAAGCGATCGCAGCTGCTGATTTGCGTGGTTCTTATCTTAGCAATACCGAAATGCAAGCAGTATTTGGTCGGTTCAACCGCGCTCGTGCAGGTTTAGAAGCTGCCAAAGCATTTACAAATAATGGACAAAAATGGGCAGAAGCAGCTGCAAATCATGTTTATCAAAAATTCCCCTACACCACTCAAATGAGTGGCCCTCAATATGCCTCTACTCCCGAAGGTAAATCCAAGTGTGTACGGGATATTGACCACTACCTCCGCACCATCAGCTATTGCTGTGTTGTTGGTGGTACTGGCCCCTTAGATGAATATGTAGTTGCAGGTTTGAGCGAACTCAATAGTGCCTTGGGTTTATCTCCTAGTTGGTATGTAGCTGCACTCGAATTTGTACGTGACAATCATGGTTTAACTGGTGATGTTGCTGGAGAAGCCAACACCTACCTTAACTATGCAATTAACGCTTTAAGCTAATACAAACTTGTGGGTCTTTGGAAATAGAGAATTGCTCAATTAGTAGGAAAAGTTTCTACTTGAATTGTTGCTATTTTCTACTGCCGAAGACCCAAATTTATTATGTGAAGAATTCAGAAGCAAAAAGTCAGAATTCAGAATCAGCTTAATTCATATCTAAATTTAAGATTTAGATGATCTGCAACTAATAAATTCTGATTTCCGAATTGTGACTTCTGTATTCTTCTTCAGTAACAAGAAAAATCGAAAAAGGAGCGATTGTCAAAATGAGTAGTTCAGTCGCAGAACGGCTAGGCATTAGAGATGAAATCGGCATTAAAGTTGAGCTAAGGCAAAATTGGACTGAAGACGAATTACAAAAAGTATTTCGGGCTGCCTATCAACAAATTTTTGGTCGTCAAGGAATCTATGCCAGCCAAAAATTTACTAGTGCAGAAGCTTTATTGCGTAATGGCAAAATTAGCGTGCGGCAATTTGTTGAGACTTTGGCAAAATCTGAATTTTACAAAGAATGCTTTTTTTATAACAATTCCCAAGTGCGGTTTATCGAATTAAACTATAAGCACTTATTGGGACGTGCGCCTTACGATCAATCAGAGATTGCTTACCATGTAGATTTATATGCTGCTCGTGGCTACGATGCAGATATTGAATCTTACATTTATAGCCCAGAATATGACAATGCTTTTGGAAATTCTGTTGTTCCTTACCATCGGGGATTTCAATCAATTCCTGGAATGAAAACAGTAGGATTTAACCGCATATTCGAGCTTTATCGTGGTAACGGTAACAGTGATAATGCTCAAATGGGGCGGAAAAATTCTCGCTTGCGGACTAAAGTTTCATTGAATTTGCCTAATGGAATTTTGCCACCTACTTCCGCAGGTACAGGCTTTGTCTCAGCAGCACCAACTTTAATTAGTTCGGCTATCCGGGGAGATAATCGGATGTTCGTTGTGGAAGCGATCGCCGGTACAATCGGTTCTCAAGCATCAGTTCGCCGCAGCCGACAAGTTTACACTGTGCCTTATGAACGCCTCTCAGCTACATACCAAGAAATTCACAAGCGCGGTGGCAAAATAGTCAAAATTTCACAAGTGTGAAAAGTGCTGAATGCTGAGTAAATTTTAGTTTACTTAGTATTTAAAACTAAGTAAGTAGTCTGAGAGAAAGATAAAAATTCTCTTTTAGACAGGGTGTAGGGGTGTAGGGGTATATGAGTGTAAAAAATTCCCCTACACCCTTACACCCTTAAACTCTTACACCCTGATTTAGCAATGACTACCACTAACTTTGCCGAACCAATTCTTTCGCCAGAAACAGCGATCGCTGCATTATCTAGTGACGATAACCAAATTAGTTATTATGCTGCTTGGTGGTTAGGCAAACATCAAGTGCAAGCAGCTTGTACGGCGTTATGTGATGCTTTGTTTGATGAACGTTATCGTATTCCATCGGGTGGTTATCCGTTGCGCCGTCAAGCGGCAAGGGCTTTAGGACAATTGAAAAATTCCCAAGCTGTAACAGCTTTAATAACAGCGTTAGAGTGCGACGAAGATTTGCGTTTCAAGGAAGCAGCGATCGCTGCTTTAGCTGCTATTGGTGATAAAACAGCCGTGACTCCTTTGCTCAATCTTTTGCAAAAGAATCAAGAACAACCCTACGAAGCTTTGATTGAAGCATTAGCGACGTTTCAAGTTTGGTCAGCCCGTCCACAAATTGAACCATTTCTGAAACATCCTTCGGAACGAGTGCAATGTGCTGCGGCTCGATATATGTATCTTTTAACTCAGGAACCCCAATACATTGAACGTATTGTCAAAAACCTCAACCACGACAATATGTATTTACGTTGGGCAGCACTTTTTGACTTGGGTGCAGTTGGTCATCAACAAGCTATACAGGCTATCTTGATGGCGCAAGTTCCTAATAGTTTGAAGTTGTTAAACTTAAAGCGCATTTTAGAAACCCTTTTGGAAAGTAACAATTATGAGAAAGAAACAGCTTTGTTAATCTTTCAAGCGATAGATGATTTACTAATTCAACTTTAAATTTTTATTTTCAATCTTTCAGATTGATGATAGAAAGTGAAACATAACGCGATGTGCGACTTATTTTTGAAACCCCTCTCCAAACCTCTCACGCCAGTTGCTACAACGGAGGAAACCTCCGCAACGCGCTGGCTCCCCGAAGCGGAGAGAGGCTTTGAATCTTACTCCCCTTCCCTCCTAGGGAAGGGGTTGGGGGTTAGGTTTGAGAGAAAGTTGCACACGGCGTAAGCATAACAAGTAAAAATGGAATTCCATATACAAAAACATCCTAAACTTTCTTGTGGGGTGGGTGTCCTCACCAGCTCTTGGGATACGGCGGGCAGGATGCCCACCCCACAAAATGATTAATTTATTTTTTGGAAATCCTAAAGGCAAAAAATTATTTTTTGCTCTTTTTACTTTTAGCTTTTCCCTTTTAACTTCTCGCAACCAGTCTCTTTGATCATGCGATTTTTCATGAATGGGCAAAACATATATGAATACATCTACCTCTAGTAATATTGAGCAATTAATTTCACAAATAAATTTTGCCTCGACACCAGAAAAAGCAATCGCAGCAATTACAGCCATAAGTTCTAGTGGCACAGAAGAACTAGCTGTGATTAATGCCGTAATCGCAGTTTTCAGCCATCATCATCCAAGGGTTAGGGCTGCGGCTGTAGAGGCTTTAGTCAAGTTGGGAAATCCAACAGTGAAGCCGTTAATTGCAGCCTATGCGGCTTCTGGTGATCAGGGGTTCCAGGCTCATATTATTCAGGTTTTAGCCCAAATAGGTTCTTCAGAAGCGTTGGATTTATTAGCGGAAGTTGTGGGTACAACAGTAGCTAATCATTGTCAGGGTAACGTCCGCCGGATCGCTGCACGAGGATTAGGAAAAATTGCCATCAATTCTCATGATGCAGAAGTGATTCACCGCGTTCAAGAAAAGCTAATTTGGGCTTTGCTGTCTCCTGAAGATTGGGGACTGCGTTATGCCGCTGCGGTGTCTTTACAAGAAATAGCCACACCAGAAGCTCAGGCTGCTTTACAAAATGCGATCGCTCAAGAAGCTGATAACGTGGTGCGATCGCGCATGGCTTTGGCCTTAACTTAGAAATTCAGGGATAGAGAAATGAGTGTTAATACTCCCTCTAGCCTCTTTTTTTGCCTTTTCCGGCCTAAACCAAGCACTCACAAAAATGTTGCGAAATATTTATTTTATGTTTCTTTACAATAACGTTCCGGATGCAAAATCTGGTTTAAAACGTCAATATCTTGTTTGGCAAGGGTTTGACGAAAATTAAGAAAATATTAAATCGGCTATATTTGCTGAAAAATTTTTCACTTATGAAGTTATGTAACGAAAAATCTGTTCTTTTCTCAGTTACAGCCCTTGTATGTAAAGGATTTGAGGTTGTTCTTATGACTGCAACTTATTTATTCATAATTTGTAACAAATAAAGGATCTATAGCGTTGTATAAACATAAGCTGTAGGGGTAAATAACAGACAGAACATAAACAAGACAATCAATTCGTAAAGTTTGCTAGTCTCTCATAAAACGAACCCTGATTCTCATAATTTTCTTCATGAAGTAACAGGCAAATCTGAGAGCGGCAAAAATACAAATCGGTACTTGGTCTGTTATAAGCCATCCCGAATTGATAAAACATTACCAGTTTTAATCGAGACATCTCTCAACTAAGGAATTAGGAGATTAGAGTCCATGACATTAGATGTATTCACCAAGGTAACTTCTCAAGCCGACGCTAGAGGCGAATTCTTGAGCAACGAGCAATTGGATGCTCTAACCAACGTTGTTAAAGAAGGCAGCAAGCGCTTGGATGTTGTTAACCGCATCACCAGCAATGCTTCTGCTATCGTAACCAACGCTGCACGTTCTTTGTTTGAAGAGCAACCCCAATTGATCGCTCCTGGTGGTAACGCTTACACCAACCGTCGCATGGCTGCTTGCTTGCGCGACATGGAAATCATTTTGCGCTATGTAACCTACGCTATTTTGGCTGGTGATGCAAGTGTCCTGGATGATCGCTGCTTGAACGGCTTGCGTGAAACCTACCAAGCTCTAGGTACACCTGGTTCTTCCGTAGCTGTTGGCGTTCAAAAAATGAAAGATGCAGCTATTGCGATCGCTAACGATCCCAACGGTATCACCAAAGGTGATTGCAGTGCATTGATCTCCGAAGTAGCAAGCTACTTTGATCGCGCTGCTGCTGCTGTTGCTTAATAGCAGTCAAAAAGTCTAAATACGAAAGTATTAGACAACCAGGTAAAAAGACTAAAAAATACCAAGGAGATTTGAAAAGATGGTTAAAACACCAATTACCGAAGCTATCGCAGCTGCTGATACCCAAGGACGTTTCCTGAGCAACACCGAATTACAAGCTGTTAACGGTCGTTATGTACGTGCTGCTGCAAGCATGGAAGCGGCTCGTGGTTTGACCTCCAACGCTCAACGCTTGATTGATGGTGCAACCCAAGCTGTTTACCAAAAATTCCCCTACACCACCCAAACCCCTGGCCCTCAGTTCGCTGCTGACAGCCGTGGTAAATCTAAGTGCGCTCGTGACGTTGGTCACTACCTCCGCATCATCACCTACAGCTTGGTTGCTGGTGGTACTGGACCCTTAGATGAATACCTAATTGCTGGTTTGGCTGAAATCAACAGCTCCTTTGATTTGTCTCCTAGCTGGTACGTAGAAGCTCTGAAGCACATCAAAGCTAATCATGGTTTATCTGGTCAAGCTGCTAACGAAGCTAACACCTACATCGACTACGCTATCAACGCTCTTAGCTAGATAGTTTTTTGCCCGGAGAGGGATGCAAGTGCTGGATGGAATCACCTAGCAGTTGGATCTGGCTCCGGGCATAGTTTTATGTGGGGATAAATAAAAAGCTTATTAGTGCAAGCAGTCGGCGCTAACCGCCGAACATCAATAGGGGGATAGAAAATGGCCATTACAGCAGCAGCATCTAGGCTAGGGACAGAGCCTTATAGCGAAGCACGTCGAGTTGAACTGCGCCCCAACGCCAGCAAAGAAGAAGTCGAAGCCGTGATTCGTGCCGTGTATCGGCAAGTCTTGGGTAATGATTACATCATGGCATCAGAACGCCTTGTAAGCGCAGAATCACTCCTGCGGGATGGAAACCTGACAGTGCGGGAGTTTGTGCGTAGCGTTGCCAAATCAGAACTCTACAAAAGCAAGTTTTTCTATAACAGCTTCCAAACTCGTTTGATCGAACTCAACTACAAACATTTGTTGGGTCGCGCTCCTTACGATGAGTCAGAAGTTGTTTATCACCTCGACTTGTACCAAAACAAAGGCTACGACGCTGAAATCGACTCTTACATTGATTCGGTAGAGTATCAAAACAACTTCGGCGACAATATCGTACCTTACTATCGTGGTTTTGAAACTCAACCAGGGCAAAAAACAGTAGGTTTTAACCGCATCTTCCGGTTATACCGTGGTTATGCCAATAGCGATCGCGCCCAAGTAGAAGGAACAAAATCTCGGTTAGCGCGGGAATTAGCTGGTAACAAAGCTTCCTCAATTGTTGGGCCTTCTGGCAGTAATGACAACTGGGGCTTCCGAGCAACAACCGATGTGGCTCCCAAACGGAATTTAGGCAACGCCGTGGGAGAAGCTGATCGCGTTTACCGCATCGAAGTGACAGGACTGCGCAATCCCGGCTACCCCAGTGTTAGAAGAAGCAGTACAGCTTTTATCGTACCTTACGAGCGGCTTTCTGACAAAATCCAACAAATTCATCGGCAGGGCGGCAAAATCGTCAGCATTACATCAGCCTAGCCGAAAATTGGGATTGTAAAACCAAACAGGAGATATAGAAGTAATGTTCGGTCAAACCACACTTGGTGCTAGTAGCGTTTCTTCATCTGCTAGCCGCGTATTCCGTTACGAAGTTGTAGGCTTGCGGCAAAACTCAGAAACCGACAAAAATAAATACAATATTCGCAACAGCGGTAGTGTATTTATTACAGTGCCATACAGCCGGATGAATGAAGAATACCAAAGAATTACCCGCCTCGGTGGCAAAATCGTCAAGATTGAACCGTTAACTGCTGAAGAGGAATAATCCCCTGGTAATGATGGAACCCAGTGGGGAAGCATTTCCCGCAGAGAACGGGCCACAGCTCACACCAGAACTAGCACTCGCTAACCTGCAATCTCCAGATTTAAGTCTCCGCTATTATGCAGCTTGGTGGCTGGGCAAGTTCCGGGTTAACAGAGCCGATGCAGTAGATGCTTTAATTGCAGCATTAAAAGATGAAGCCGATAGAACAGAACTCGGAGGTTATCCTCTAAGGCGGAATGCAGCTAGAGCATTAGGTAAGTTAGGTGATACCAGAGCAGTACCCAGCTTAATTGAATGCCTAGAATGTTCTGACTTTTACGTGCGTGAAGCCGCAGCCCAATCTTTAGAAATGTTGCGCGATCGCTCCGCCGCATCAGCACTAATCAAAATGTTAGATGGGGGTGTAGCCGAGGCCGTGCAAGTACCGGGACTCCCTCATCTAACCCAGCCCTACGAAGCAGTTATAGAAGCCTTAGGAGCCATCGGTGCAACTGAGGCAATTCCTCTCATCCAGCCTTTCTGTGAGCATCCATTACCACGAGTACAATGCGCTGCGGCCAGAGCTATGTACCAACTAACACAAAACCCAATCTACGGAGAGCGGTTAGTAGAAATGTTGGCAACAGGCGATCTGAAATTGCGTCGCGTTGTCTTAGGGGATTTGGGTGTAATTGGGTATTTGGCAGCGGCAGATGCGATCGCTCAGGCTAAGGTGGAAAATAGCTTCAAACTTATTGCCCTCAAAGGATTGTTAGAACATCAACTTACAGATGAGTTAGATGGTTTATCTGTATCTGATGACGCAATTCGGGTAATGAACTTGATGGATTCACTTTTATAGTCAATAGTCAATGGTCATTAGTCCATAGTCAATAATCATTAACATTGACTATGAGATTTACCCAGAAATTAGATTTTGACCATTACCATACAAGGTCTTGATACTAGTTTACGGACATATTGACCATTGACCATTGACCATTGGCAGATGACGAATGACTGATGAACTAATTAATGCCGTCGCCTTAGCAGATACACCAGCGAAAATGGTGACAGCAGTGCAGAACTTGGCAGCCACAAAAGATGTAACTGCAATTCCTACCCTGATTGCTGTATTTGGTTATAACAACCCAGCAGCCGCAGCGTTAGCAGCAACTGCCCTCACAGAAATGGGAGAAATCGCAGTACCGCAGCTACTATCTCAAATTGATGATTACAACTATGGCGCGCGGGCTTATTCGATTCGCACCTTAGCGGCGATCGCTGACCCTCGTGCTTTAGATTTATTAATCAGTGCAGCTGCTACAGACTTTGCTCCTAGTGTCCGCCGTGCTGCTGCCAAAGGATTAGGAAACTTACACTGGCATAAGCTAGATTATCCCGAAAGCCATACAGCACCCAAAAGAGCCTTAGAAACACTTATATTTATTTCTCAAGACTCTGAGTGGTCAATTCGGTATGCCGCTGTTGTTGGTTTACAAGCCTTGGCACAAAATAGCGATTTGCAACAGCCTATTTTCGCCAGACTGCAAGAAATGCTGACAACCGACACCGAAAAAGCAGTCCGCGCTCGTGTGCAACTAGCTTATCGTTAATAAGCTTGTTTGTTTACCATAAAACAAGGTAAAAGTAAATATGTCAATACCACTACTTGAATATTCACCAAGTTCTCAAAACCAGCGGGTAGAAGGTTACGAAGTACCCAACGAAGATACCCCAACTATTTATCGCTTATCTGCTGCCACTGACGATAAAGATATTGATGACATTATCTGGGCAGGATATCGGCAAATCTTCAGTGAACATCTAATTATTAAAAGCAATCGCCAACCCTTCTTAGAATCGCAACTGCGAAATCGGGCAATTAACGTCCGGGACTTGATTCGCGGCCTAGGTAAATCTGAAGTTTTCCGCACCCAGGTAGCAGATATCAACTCTAACTACCGTTTAGTTGACCTGATCTTAAAACGGTTTTTGGGGCGGGCTGCCTATAATAAAGAAGAGGAAATTGCCTGGTCAATTGTCATTGCCACCAAGGGCTTACATGGTTTTATCGACGCATTGCTAGACAGCGACGAATATCAACAAAACTTTGGTAACGATATCGTACCTTACCAACGCCGTCGCTTTAAAGATAGACCCTTTAACTTAGTTAACCCACGCTACAACAATTACTGGCGCGATCGCCAGACCATGAACTTCCTCGGTGGTCGTTCCTTCTACAGCGCACGCACCACAGGTTATGCCTCTAAAGAAGAAATTCGTCGCGTAATTCCCAGCAACTTCTTAGCAATGGCTGGAAATCTAATCACCAACGAACGCAATTATCAACGCATAACCGCTTCAGTTGTCTCCCAAATCAAAGACATCAAAATTCCCGACAACAGTCGTGAAGTAGGCACTCCTCAACCAACAGTCAAACCCACAGCCGTTGCACTACCTTACCGTTACCTTCCCGGCAACCGCACCACCTAGAAAGCAGAAGGTTCAAGTCAAAAGTTGAAAGTCAAAAGACAGAAAGAGAAATATTACATTTCAGACTTCAGACTTCAGACTACCCTGCGGGAACGCCAAAGGCGAACAGACTTCAGACTTTTTTCATGACAAATGACCAAACTCTAAAACTATGGCAATTCCCTTACTAGAATACAAACCCAGTTCTCAAAACCAGCGCGTCCCTGGTTACGAAATCCCTAACGAAAACACTCCCAGACCTTACCGCATAGAAGACTGCGCTGCTGATGGTGATATTCAAGAATTAATTTGGGCAGCTTATCGGCAAGTTTTCAGCGAACATGAAATTTTAAAATTTCATCGCCAAAGTAACTTAGAATCTCAGGTAAAAAATCGTGCCATTACCGTGCGTGACTTTATTCGGGGTTTAGCTAAATCTGAAGCTTTTCGGAGTTTAGTCATCGAGACAAATTCTAACTACCGTCTGGTAGAAATTGCCCTGAAACGTTTTTTAGGTCGTGCGCCTTATAATAAAGACGAAGAGATTGCTTGGTCAATCAAAATAGCGACTGCTGGTTGGGATGGTTTTGTTGATGCCTTGATTGATTCTCAAGAATATCTCACCAACTTTGGCGAAAATATAGTTCCCTACCAACGCCGCCGCTTCAAAGATAGACCTTTCAACTTAGTTACCCCTCGCTACGGCAACTACTGGCGTGACAAGCTAGAAGATGCTCGTTATAAAGAAGGCGACATCAAAAACTTCTTGGCTTTGGCTAACTCCCTCAGCATTAGAACAGTTAGCTACACACCAGTTAACATCGCCAACATCAAAATTCCTGACACCACAAGAGAAACCGTACCCCAAGGTATTCCGGTGTCTATCAATTCCAGTGCTAACTTCCCCGTGCGGTAAGGGCTTTTTTTCAGTGGTTTGATAAAGGTATAAGAAGGTTACTTGGAAAAAGAATGGAGACAAATGGATTGATAGATATATCTAAAATCCAAAATCCCAAATCTAAAATCCAAAATTTATAAGATGCCAACCTTATTCTAAAGGCGGTCTTTAGTATGGCATTACCTTTACTGGAATACAAACCCACAAGTCAAAATCAAAGAGTTAGTAGTTTTGGTACAGCAGATATCAACGAAGATACACCTTATATCTACCGTTTAGAAACAGCTAACTCTCCTAGCGAAATTGAAAGACTAATTTGGGCAGCATATCGCCAAGTCTTTAATGAGCAGGAAATTCTTAAATTTAACCGCCAAATCGCCCTAGAAACCCAACTCAAAAATCGGTCAATCACGGTTAGAGACTTTATCCGAGGTTTGGCTAAATCAGACCGATTCTATCAGTTAGTTGTAACACCAAATAACAACTATCGGCTGGTAGAAATGTGCCTGAAACGTTTGTTGGGTCGCGCTCCTTACAATCAGGAAGAAGAAATAGCCTGGTCTATTCAAATCGCCACTCGCGGTTGGAGTGGATTTGTGGATGCTCTGATTGACAGTGAAGAATACACTCAAGCCTTCGGTGACTACACTGTACCTTATCAGCGCAAACGTATGACCATAGACCGACCATTCAGCTTTACACCCCGCTATGGTGCTGACTATCGAGATCGGGCAGGTATTGTTAACACTGGGCGTTATCGTTCTACGTCATATATATCTAGCAAGAACTTTGATGGAGCTGCATTACTCGGCGTATTACTTGTAATGTCCGCAGGAATAACTTTCTTGTTGGTACTAAATTGGTTAGGAATTAATACTGGCTTCTAACCTAATGCGGGACAATAGATAAAGCATGAGTGAGGATTTGAGCAATCAAACCTCCTCATTCTTCACCAGCTAATCTCTGTGTAATCTTTTAATAAGAGGAAAAAAGCAGCATGGCACTGCCACTACTTCAATACAAACCAAGCAGTCAAAACCACCGAGTCAAAAGCTTTGGTGTTGCTGACCAAAATGAAAATACACCCTATATCTATCGTTTAGAAGATGTCAGTTCTTACACTGATATCCAAAACATCATTTGGGCAGCTTACCGCCAAGTTTTCAGCGAACATGAAATTCTGAAGTTCAACCGCCAAAAAACTTTAGAATCTCAACTTAAAACTGGCGCAATTTCCGTGCGTGACTTTATTCGTGGTTTAGCTAAGTCTGAAGCTTTCTATCGTTTGGTTGTTTCAGTCAACAACAACTATCGTTTAGTTGACATTACCCTCAAACGCTTATTAGGTCGTTCTGCTTACAACAAAGAAGAAGAAATCGCTTGGTCAATCGTAATTGGAACCAAAGGTTTTGGTGGGTTTGTTGATGCTATTGTAGACAGCGAAGAATACTCTCAAGCCTTCGGTGACAACACCGTACCCTATCAACGTAAACGCTTGGTAGACCGTCCTCATAACTTGGTGACACCTCGCTACGGCGAAGACTTCCAAGAAAAAGCAGGTACAGTTCAAACCGACTGGCGCTTTACTTTGGACAAATTCTACACCCGCAAGTTCCAAGAAAAACGTCTTGCCGAAGGTGATCCACGCAAGTTTGCAGATTTGGCAGCAGCAATTAATCCTGGTGGTAACTACGCTCAAAAACTCTCTGCATTTGATATTGATTATCTTGCAGCAGTGCCTTACCGTGGTGGTAGCAGACGCTAAGATTAAAAATCTAATTGTCTAAAATTTTATACTGGGTCTAGTTTTTGCGTTGATGTAATAACCAGCAGCTGATGTGTAGTTGGATATTGCATTGAGTGGAAGCTAGACCCAGTAGCTTTTATATAAGGTATCTCAAATCATTTGTGCTAGACAAAAAAACATCTTATTATACAAAAAAATATACTCAGCAATATCCTAGTGATAATTGATGCTTGCTCAGGATTGGAATTTTCCAAGTGTGTTCTGTGGAATTATTACGTTGTTGATATTGAACAAATATAGGCGATTTATCACTCTGTTTTACCTCAAGGTTAATCTATGAGAGTTTACTGTACAAATCCTCACTGTCGAACTCCAGAAGACGAAATTGCTGATGAATTTCGCCACGCCAAGGGTAAACAAAAATTCTGTAGTAATTGTGGAATGCGACTAGTTTTAAAAAATCGCTACATATCTTTAGAACAAATAGGTAGTGGAGGATTTGGCAAAACTTTTCGCGCCTGGGATTGTAATTTAGAACATGAGTGCTTAATCAAACAGTTACGACTAACAAATATTTCTAACGCACCTTGGACACCTGCACAGTTGCAATATATTCAAAATTCTTTTAAAAGAGAAGCACAAGCTTTACGCCATTTAAACCATCCACAAATCCCTAGATTATGGGATTTTTTTGAAATTTCTGCTCCTAATCCTGATGAATCTGAACAAGTAGTAGAAGCCACACAAATATTATTTTATTTGGTACAAGATTATATACACGGTAGCAACCTGCGACAAATAAAAAACGAACAATGGTCAGAAGATGAAGTTGTCAATCTTTTGCAACAAATTTTGCCAGTTTTAGATTATATCCATAGCTTGCAACCTGTGATGTTAATCCACAGAGATATTAAACCAGAAAATATTATTCTAGAACAAAGAGGAATTCCTTATCTTATAGATTTTGGTGCTGTAAAACAAGCGATCGCAGGTATACCCGCAGAACAATCAATAGCTATATCAACGCCTGGATACGCCTCACCAGAACAAAGAGCAGGTTTAGCTGTATCTCCATCTTCAGATTTATATTCTCTAGCAGCCACTTGTGTTTGTTTACTAACATTAAAACCACCGGACAACTTGCGAATTGGAGACATCTGGAGTTGGAGAAGATATGTTGATGTTAGTGACAGACTTGCCACGATTTTAGATGCTATGCTGTCGGCTGATATTAGCTATCGTTTCCAGTCAGCGCGTCAGGTAATGGAAGTTTTAGAAAATAAAGAAGTATCAGCGTCAACGTCACTACCAAAACAATTATTTACACAGGAACAGTCTTTACAGACAGTATCTCAAAATTCATTTCCCACCCAAAATCAGCAGCTAATAACACAAGAACAGTCTTTACAACAATTGTCCCAAGAATCATCATTACCATCAGTACCCTTATGGAAAAAAGTACTAATGGTATGTTTCGGAAGTGGAATTATAGGCTTGGGTACTTGGGCATATTTTGCCTTACAGCCTAAAACACTTTGTATTGATGATTCTTACTTTAGTTGTGGAGAAAAACAACTGATTACCTCACCACTAGGTTTGGGAAACAACATTGACTTTGAACAAGGAGCAACAGCTTTTAAAAATCAAAATTATGATAAAGCAATTTCTAGCTTTTCTAGATATTTAAATAATTTTAAGAAAAATGATCCTGAAACTCGGATTTATTTAAATAATGCTAGAGCTGCTAAAAGTAAACAATTTATTAAAATCTCAGTATGTGTTCCAATAGAAAGTGACAATGGCTTGGCTGAACAAATTTTACGTGGAGTGGCTATTGTTCAGGACGAAATTAATACCCAAGTAAACAAACTCATAAATGGACAGATGTTACTTGTCCAGATTTGCAAAGATGAACACCGAACAGATACCGCGCAACAAGTTGCTAAACAAATTGTTGAGCAAGATAAACAGACTCTAGGTGTTATAGGGCATAATTCTAGTTTAATCACTTTAGCGGCAGGGAAAGTTTACGGAGATAAAAAATACGGTAATGAAAGATTAGTCAGCATCTCTCCTACTAGCACAGCTGTAAGAGGAACTACCTTTAATCAAGCAGAGATTTTTGAAATTAATGATTTTGTTTTTCGGGTTTCTCCAACTGATGACAAGATATCTGAGGTTCTCAGTAATTACATTTTGAAAAATGAACGTTATAGAATAGCAATTTTTCTGAATAGTAAAGAGCCTTATAGTAAATCTTTTAGTCAAACTTTTAGTGAAAGATTTAAAAAAATTATTGGAAAGCAGGGAGAAATTGTTAATAAATGTGATTTAGCTGGATATCAATTTAATACTATATCTCAATGTTTAGAAGCTGTAAAACAAAGTAAAGCTGACTGTATTGTATTGACGATAAGTGATGATATATTACAACAGGAAATTGCCAAAATACTACGAAGTAGTGGAAATGCAATTATTTTAGGAGGAGATACATCCTATGTTAATATCTCACAAATTAGTGAAATACCCTACGCTAAGTTAGTTGTTGCTATTCCTTGGCACAGAAGCAATGATAATTTATCTGTAATAGAGGAAGAATCTCTCAAACTTTGGGGAACTACAAAAATCAGCTATGCAAGTGCAATGACATACGATGCAACTCAAGCACTGGTGGAAGGTTTAAGGAGAAGTGGTAAGAATCCAACCCGAAAACGTTTATATGAAGAACTAAGTAAGTCTAATTTTGTAGTAGAAGGTGCTAAAACCAAAGTGCAGTTTGATCAGAAGCACGATCGCATTGTTAACGAACAAAACATAAAAGATTTAGTTTTTTTAGTTTCTCCTAAAGATGGCGAGTTTCAAATAATTAAATAACTCTTCATTTTTTACACCAGTTGTATTGTATGCTACTGGCGATCGCACTCATCTTTTTGACTGTAATCCGTTATTTGCTAGTCTCCAATGTATTATTTACATCTGTCAAAAGCGGCAAAAGTCATTTCTGTCTCCAGTAGGGTTAAAGCAAAACGCTTGATTTATAGCATTTTGAAAGTGAGTGACAGATAACTGCCATAAGTAATTTTCATTACTTTGTTGAATTCAAGCGATCAGAGATATTTTATGACTTACGCAACCGACGAACGCACAAGACAGGCTGTACAACAATTTCGCCAATTTGATGTTGATACTCAATTAGCTTTACTATGGTTTGGCTATCTCGATATCAAAGATGAAATTCTTCCTTCAGGAAATGTTCCTGCTGAAGTAGATACAGCTAATGCTGTATATGATCAAATCCTGGCTTTGCCAAGAGAAAAGCAATTACAAGCACAACGTGATATCGCCAGCAATGCAAACTCTGATATCAGTCGTGCTTACACTAGCTTACATTCCAGTGGCAAATTGGAATTGTGGTTACGCCTAGCACAAGGTATGGAAAACAATCAAATTATCACCGTACCTTCTGACTATGAATTACCTGAAGAAACAAATGATTTTGTAGAAAGTATTGAAAACTTAGATTTGGAACAGCGCATTGATTTTATGCGTAGTGTTGTATTAGAAATGGGTGCGAAGCAATAATTTGCTATCTAAGAGTGCGTTACTAAAATAACGCAGACTCCATGAATAGATTTTGTGATCGCAAAAATAGTAATTGCGATCGCATCTTCTATTTCTGCGACTCCATGAATAGATTTTGCGATCGCAAAAATAGCAATTGCTATCTCAAAAATTAAATAATCGCCAATTCAGGTTTTATCAGCATTAGCACTTTCAAAAACTATCCGCTCATTTAAGGCTTGAATTGGGCGAGCATTATGAGGAAATAGCTGAGTAAATTTAGCTATTTGTTCACTCGACACTTCAATGGGAGTTTCCATCACGTACCATGTAACATTTTCTGAACAAGGTGGGGTGGTAAGAGAACCAGAATAAGTTAAAAATCTGCGTTCTGTCGGTAAGAGAGAAGAGGCGTTAATAATAGTATCTTTTGCTTGCTTTTCTTCGCCCTGTGTTTGTGGTATCACATCCCAAATAGTTTGGAGATTGGGGTTAAACTCTCCTGCTTTTAAGAACACACCAACTACTGCTAAATTACCTGCTTGACTACGGTGAACGAAATGTAGTTCCATATCGTATTCCTCACCATTGAGGTGGTGTTCGCTGGGGTGGTGAAAATGGAACTGAAGCAGATGGTAAACTTGGCGTTCACTCTCTATAAAACTTCCTGGTTGATAGTTAATTTGAATCGTTTTACCATTATTAATTAAATTCAAAGGTGTTGGCTGATATTTAACTACCAATGATTCTGGATTTTTGTTATCGATACTTTTGACATTGGCAGTTTGTAAATCAATCGGTGTTTGTCTTTTGCCTGTATAACAAAGCTGAAAATCAGGTGAAAGTTTACCCCAATATTCTGGCCCTTGTTTGCCGATATATCCCCAATTTATTGTTGTAGCTGCTGCGGCTGGAGAAGTCAAATAATTAGAAACAGAAGTTCCCAAGGCAGTCATACCTAATAACTTTAGCAGTCGCCGTCTATTTAGAATCTTACTCATAGCAATTTTTGATTTTTGAGGAAAAGCTTTGATTCATTCTTCGGAGTTTGCCAATTGCTAGGGCAACCAAAAATCAGGCAAGATAGACTTAGTTAGTTGACGGACTGTTTGGTTGAGCGATCGCCCAATTTTAATATGCACTTCATCGTCGTGTACAGGTAAAATATCGGCAGGCTGCCCTTCTCCTAAATAGGACATGACAAAATTCGCTGCTTCTAAACCTGTAACATAAGCTTTTTCTTGCGACCATGAACCGTGATGGTTGACAATCCAATCACCACTCATAAATACATTGGCAAAACTTGTTCTGGCTGGCAACATATAACGATAGCTACCTGGCGCAAAGTGAGTCACTGCATTTGGCAAGCGAATTACACTGCTATCAATTACTTTTGCTTGCTTAAATGCTGGTACACAAGTTGCTAAATAATTCTTAACTATTGGAATAATTTCTTCATCACTTAGATTGACAAACTGATTAGCATGATAGAAATCAGCTTCAATTACTGTTCCCGGTTCATTTTGATATTCATCATGCAGTGAATTCAAATCAAAAAACGTCCATCCGGTAGTAGCATCAAAGCCAAAGCAAGCATTAGAAGGACGAGGTACATCAATTTTACGGTCAAACCACAACCGTGTTGCTAAAACATCAATTGCCCCTAAATTACTTAAATTCTGAAATTCTTTGCGACTTTGTAAGCTAGGACTGGAAGAAACAATTTTCTTCATGCCAGTGATACCAACAGCAAAAATCACGGCATCAGCATTAAACACTTCATCGCCACAAACTACACCTGTGGCGCGATTATTACTATCAATAATTAAATCCGTTACGCGATGTTTTGGTAATACTTTGCCGCCAGCTTTTTCTATTTTTTCTACCCAAGGACGGAATATTTTTTCGCCTACAGTTCCACGACACCAAACAACATCAAAATTAGGCTGATGCGCCAAAATAAAATAATAAAGCATCCCTAATGTTGCGGCAGCAGAACATTGTTCACCAGGGGCAAACAAACCTACCAACAACATCGGCTCAAACGCATCACGATAAAGTCTGGCAGATACACCAAAATCTTTGAACAATTCCCGCGCCGTCACAGAATCATAACGCCGCCAAGCTGCATCAGAATTATCAAAATCAACTACGGCATATAGTAAAGGTAGGGCGCTGAGACGTTCAACAAGTGGCAGCCTTTGAAACTGAGTGTAGAGAAATGTGCCTAAAGGTGCAGGTAGTTGGGGTAATTCTTGAAAAATTGGTGATTCTACTTCTAAACCTGCGGGTGAATATTGGGCAGAACGAGTCCAAGTAGTGAAGGGATTAAGATTTAATTCGTTGATGAGGGCAAAAATATTTCCGTAAGGATACCAAAAGCCATGAATGCCAGCTTCAACAGATTTACCACCTGGGGTTTGCCAACCTGCAACTAATCCACCAGGATAGGGGCCTGCTTCGAGAAGTGTCACATTGTACCCTTGCTTGGCCAAATGGTAAGTTGCGCCTAAACCAGCCCAACCTGCACCAACAACTACGACACGTTTTTGTTGTGACGCTTCTGCCATTTTGCCCTCCGAATTTTTGCAGCCCATCAATTAATGTATACGAACTTGCATTCAGCCGGAGAGGGAAATTTTCTGTGACAAAATAGTTTTATTATTCTGGAGACGATGCGATCGCAACGACCTATGGTTTCTACAGTCAAGCACCGCTACACTTTGGATGAATATCGCGCCATTGAAGAAAAAGCGGAAGGACGCAACGAATATCAAGATGTAGAAATAATGTAGTTGAAAAATTTGCTGTTTTCTTTATGACATAAATTCGTGTCACAACGACAAGGTTTCATGTCATAACGACAGAGTTTCGTGTCATAACGACAGGGTTTAGTGTCATAACGACAGGGTTTAGTGTCGTTACGACAGAGTTTAATGTCATACATACTTTTACTACAACAACCAAGCAAACAAATCTTTAACAGTCAGCTGAAGTTCACTCATAAAAGATGGTACAGGGATGAGTGCGTCTGGCTCATCAAACACTGTGGTTTCTTGCTTGGGTTGATAAACAAAGACTGTTTGCTCATCAGGGTCAATTAACCAACCCATTTGAGTACCATGTTTTAAGCAATGAAGAATATTTTTCGTGACTTTTGTTTGATTTTGGTCAGGCGACAAAATTTCAATTGTCCAGTCTGGTGCAAGAGTAAAGGTATTAGCTATTTCTCCGTTTTCATCACGAGGAATGCGATTCCACATAAAAACCGTAATGTCAGGTACGGTTGAACGTCCGCCAAATGTACAACGCAACTCAGGAAATGCACGGGCGATGCGTTTAGGCTTAACTATATTATTGATAGCAGGGACAAATTCTCCTTGAATTGCGCTATGTTTTCCCTGTGGCATTGGTTTCTGGATAATTTGACCATCAATATATTCGTTAGCCGGTTTTGTTTCTGGTAGTTTGAGGAATTCTTCTAAAGTTATGGGTTGAGTTGGGGTCTGTACCATTGAGACTTCCTTGCTATCAAATGAGGATGAGTACTTTTTTAACCTCTCCCCCAACCCCTCTCCTACGAGGAGAGGGGAGTAAAATCCTCCTTTTTTACTCCTCCCTTGCCTTTTAGGAGACGGAGGTTGGGAGAGAGAGGTCTGTCAAATTCACCGTAATATATTTGATAGAATTCTAAGCCGCGCAACAAATAGGGGCAGGTTTTAAGCCTACCCCTTTGTTCTCTGATATTCTGCGTCCTACGGCAGATGCTACGGGCTTTAAAGTTTCCACTAAATTCTCCATGTCTTCTAAAGATAGTGCTTGACGGGCATCAGAGACGGATTTTTCTGGTTCTGGGTGACACTCGATAATTAATCCATCTGCGCCGCAAGCGACAGCAGCTTTGGCGACAGGTGCGACTAGTTCGCGTTTACCAACGGCGTGGGAAGGATCTACAATTACCGGCAAATGAGTGATTTGCTTGAGTGCTGCAACTGCACCCAAATCTAAGACGTTGCGGGTGTAATTGTCGAAGCTGCGAATACCGCGTTCACACAGCACTACATTAGGATTTCCATGACTGAGGATGTATTCAGCAGCCATGACGAATTCTTCAATGGTGGCGGCTAAACCACGTTTAAGCAAGATTGGTTTGTTAGCTTGTCCCAAAGCTTTGAGTAAGTCGAAGTTTTGCATATTGCGGCTGCCAACTTGCAGCATATCAGCATGGGCAGCAACAACTTCAATTTGGGAAATAGACATTACTTCAGTGACTACAGGGATATTGTAGAGCGATCGCACTCTGGCTAAAACTTCTAATCCTGCTTCTGCCATTCCCTGGAAAGCGTAAGGTGAGGTGCGGGGTTTGTAAACTCCACCGCGTAAGGCTTGCACTGGTGCAGATGATAGCTTTTGCGCAACAGTTTCCATTTGTTCTAAGCTTTCGACTGTACAAGGGCCGCCAATCATTACTAATTCTTCACCACCGAAAGCCACTGTCTCTGAGAGTTTAACAATTGTTTGGTGGTTGGGATGAGATTGGGAGGCAAGTTTGGCGTTAATCATTGTTGAATTCTCCAAAAGTATGAAGTATGAAGTATGAAGTTTGAAGTCTGAAGTCTGAAAAAGGGAAAGATTTGATAGCGACTGCAAAACCAGTTAGGAAATAGTTGATTACTCAAAGCTTTAAACTTACTGGGTTTCTACTCAGCACTCAGCAACGCCAGTTCGCTCAAGTCGGGAAACCCGCCCACGCGACTGGCTCCTCAGCACTCAGCACTTTGCTATAAAAAAAGCCCGGAAACTGAGAGTTCCGGGCGCGTTCTGACTGATTGGCATGACGCTATTTACCCGGAGTTTGCTCTAGGCCAAAAGTAAAAGCTATAAAACCAGTTGTGGAAATTAGTCATCATGTTTAATACTCCTAAAAACAAAAAAACCGCAGAATGGGCTTCTGCGGTTCACCGGGCGGTTTCCAGTCGGAAACGTGACTCACTCCCGGTGAACCGCCTTAAACCAAAAATAAAAGTAGTAATTGCTGCTGAACATTTATGCTGCGCTGAGATAGAAAATTTAATAGATAGTTTCCTTGAGCTTCACGATAGCAAAAGCGATCGCTTGCGTCAAGAACCACACAACACCAAAAAAGCGATAGACTCATTACAACTCTGGGAATGGAGGCTTGTGGCTGGTTGGTAACTGAAAAATAAGCTTAAAGGCATCACAATGAGGAGAATCAGTTCTCGCAAGCCCTTTCAAGCTTGGTTATTCAACTTTGCACGAACACATTACTTTTGCGCAAAACTCAGTTTTATTATGCCCAGTTCCAAAATCTTCAGCAAATCTTTTGACTATCATGAAGTTTACCCTTGCCCAGTTTGTCGAGTCGGTAAAATTTCACAAATGCCGTTAATGGAGACTATGGCTTGTGATTTCTGCCAAGAGATTTTTACTGTCAACCTAGAGCAACAGCAAATCAAAATGCCTTCGCGTCAACCACCTTTAGTTTGGCGTTGGAATGGTTTTAGTTGGACAGAAGCTCAGTTAGAAGGTGTGGAGTTGGGTTGGGGTTATGCCATTGCTGCGATCGCTTTTGTATTTCTTCCCACTACTTTAATTGGTATTGTCGCTTTTTACTTTCCCCCATCTATTGATTCTCCCCTCACTTGGATACCATACATCTGGACTATCTTAACTTTTTTGTCACATTTATCAATTGTTTTGTGGATTATTGTTGAGGTTTATCAAATTCCTGTTGCAGCATATTTCCGAGCTATGAATCGATGGCGAAATGGAGAAATAGGAAGATGACGAGGACACAGATAAAAAGAGACAATAACCATTGACTATTAACCCCTTCGGGGTTCGCCAGTCGCTCATGGAGGAAACCTCCAAGACCGCGCTGGCTCACCATTGATTATTGACTATTAACAACATCCTATGAACGAGTTGGAGCGGTATTATCGAGTCTTAGAATTAGAGCCTGGAGCAACAATTGACGAAGTAAACCAGGCTTATAAAGATTTAGTCTTTGTTTGGCATCCCGATCGCCTTCCCAAAGATAATATCCGCTTGCAACAAAAAGCTCAAGAAAAGCTCAAGGCAATTAATGAAGCGCGGGAAAAATTGCGCTCTTACAATGGTAATTCTGGCAATGGTAAGCATCATAATGCTTCGCACAATCAGTCATCTCAATCAAATGGGAAGCATAATCACGCACCTTACTACCAGCCACCTCAACCAAAAAGACCAGCGCAAACTACTCATCAAGCACCAACTCCGAGTCCAGATTTGAGTGGTAAAGATTTCAGTCGCGCAAATTTAAGTAACAAAGATTTATCTGGGAGAAACTTGAGTTATGCAAATTTAAGCGGTGCAGACCTCAGTGATACTTTTATGCACAAAGTGATTCTTAGAGGTGCAAATTTGTCAGAAGCAAATTTATTTAGAGCTAACCTACTTTTAGCCGACCTTAGAGAAGCAAATTTACGTAATGCTAACTTAATTGGTGCAGATCTCAGTGGCGCTGATTTGCGGGGAGCCGACTTAACAGGCGCAAGAATTCGTTCTGGCGATCGCTTGCTGGTGAAACTGATTGGTGCTAACTTAGCAGGTGCAATTATGCCAGATGGTACGATTCATAATTAATCATTAACAGATGAGTGCGATCGCCATCTCTTGTAACTTTGCTCTCAAGGGAAATGCGACATCTGATAGTAAGCAAATTACGAATTACGAATTTGTATAGGACTCATATTTGATTTGTGCGAAGCTAGGTACACTTTTATTCCTTCTTACCTGTTCCCCGTTCCCTGTTCCCCGCTCCCTTCCTACGCAAATGTTTTCAGGAATCAAATCGGATTCCTATATAAGAATTACGTATTTTAACTAATCTCAAATTGAGATTTATCACAGAAAATGTAGCCATTAATATTTTTGTTGCATCTCCTGCATTTTGTTGGCTGCCATAATATTAAACAAAATGCACTTGTTAATTAAGTGACTGTGGCTGACACTACATATTTAAGTTAGGCTAAAGCCATTTGTGTGGGGATAACAAATATATATGCAATCTGCCAAAGCTAAAAATGCTTCTGTGAAAGATCATCAAAATAATAATTTTTCTACAAAAGACTCTGTAGCTCAAGCACAATTAAATCATCAAAGTTGGATTTCTAGGCTAGTTAATAATCTTAGTATCAGTAAAAAAATTGCTTGGGGTTATACTTTAGCTCTAGGCGTTGCTGTTGTGGGAACGGTAGCTGGTTTTACGTTAGGAGATTACTACCAGCGACAAGCCTTAATGCAAAAAGAAGAAAAATGGCAAGAAATTCAGCTAATTTGGAATCTTCACGCTGTTTTGCTAGAGTTACAAGCTCATCAAGGAAAAATCTTAGTTTTCTCAGATTTAGAACGTTGGCAAGAAGAACATACTCATCTACTACAATACTCTTCTGAACTCCAACAACTTTGGTCAGAACTCACAACTTATGCTAATAAGTCTAGCAACAACCAAGATAAAAATATAACCAATTTTTTGCAAACTTATAAAAGTACTTCTCAAGCATATAGCCAGCAAATAATGGCACTATTAAGTAAAGTTAACACATCTAATTTAAAATCAGAGAATATAGCCCTAGTAAAAAAACAATTGTTAACTTTTACTCAAGGTAATACATATATTCAATTACACAATGCTACAGAAGCTTTAGAAAAATTGCTTGCAGCTTCTCATCAGAATTTTCTTCGCAAAGAAGCAGCTGTATTAGCTACAGAGAAAGTGCGAGACAGAATTATTCTCATGAGTATGTTGTCATCGATAGCGATCGCTATTTTACTAGCTCACTACACCAGTCGAGCGATCGCTCGTCCTCTCAAAGCAGTTAATGATATTGCACTTCAAGTTACCCAGGAATCTAACTTTAATTTACAAGCACCAGTCACCACAGCCGATGAAGTGGGGATGTTAGCAGACTCTCTCAATCAACTAATTCAAAGAGTCAATACACTTTTAGCCGAGCAAAAAGCAGAAGCATCACGACAGTTAATTCAAAATGAAAAAATGTCTAGTCTCGGCCAGATGTTAGCGGGAGTAGCACACGAAATCAACAACCCTGTCAACTTTATTTACGGTAACCTGCAACATATTAACGTCTACTTTCAGGATTTATTAACGCTGATTGAAGCCTACCAAGCTAAAATCCAAGATGATGAACTTGATTCTTTAACAGAAGAAATTGACTTAGATTTTTTGAAACAAGACTTGCCAAAATTACTACAATCTATGCAAGTCGGCGCTAACCGTGCTAAAGAAATTGTTTTAAGTTTAAAAAACTTTTCTCGTCTAGATGAAAATGAAGTTCACTTGGTAGATATACACGCTTGTATTGATAGCACATTATTAATCCTCAATAACCGCATTAAAAAAGGGATAAATGTAGTAAAAAAATATGGAACACTACCCAACATTGAAGGTTATAGTGGTGCATTATATCAAGTATTTATGAATATTTTATCTAATGCAATTGATGCTTTAGAAGAACAAGAAAATCAACAAGAATCACAAGAAATTATTATTATTACAGAGCATCTTTATGAAGACTGGATAGAAATCAGAATTACCGATAATGGTTCGGGAATTTCTCCTGAATATCAACAAAAAATATTTGAAACTTTTTTTACTACAAAACCTATTGGCATTGGCACAGGTTTAGGATTATCAATTAGCTATCAAATTGTCGTAGAAAAACATCATGGTCAGCTAACTTGTGAATCGGAAGTAGGTGAAGGAACAACATTTGCGATCGCTTTACCCATCAAACACCCAACCGACAATGACAAGCCTGTAGATTATAGCAAATTAGCTTGTGCAATCAATACTATTGAATAGTAAAAAATAATTTAAATCCAATTGGCGATCGCTATTTAACTTAATGAAGATTTTTGGCTGTGCAAGCCTTAATATTATTTATGTTCAGTAAAAGAAGAATAATCAATGAATATTGCCATCATTGGTTGCGGTTATGTAGGTTATGCAATGGCTAAATATTGGCAGCAAAAGATGACTTTTGTTGTTACCGCTACCACAACTACCCCTGAACGCATAACAGAACTACAAACTGTAGCGCAAAAAGTCGTAATTGCCCAAGGAAACGATACTGAAACACTTCAAGCAGTTTTGCAAAATCAAGATGTAGTATTGCTGAGTGTGGGTGCAAAAAGCGCAAATTTATATGCAGAAACTTATTTAGAAACTGCCAAAACTTTAGTTGCGATTTTGCCACAATTACCTAATATCAAGCAAATTATCTACACAGGTAGTTACTCTGTTTATGGCGATCGCAATGGTACTACGGTAGATGAAGATACACCAGTTGAGCCAACTCATCCTCAAGGAATAATTCTTAGAGAGACAGAAAAAGTTTTACTCTCAACCGCCAGTGAGAAATTGCGAGTTTGTATCTTGCGCTTGGGTGGGATTTATGGAAATAATCGAGAACTAATTAAAATATTTGGTCGTGTATCTGGTACAACTCGTCCTGGTAACGGGGAGGATATCACGAATTGGATTCATTTAGATGATATTGTCAGTGCGATCGAGTTTGCCCGTCAACAACGCTTACAAGGTATTTATAATTTGGTAGATGATGCACATTTAAGTAGCCGAGAATTGCTTGATACTTTATTTACCAAACACAACTTACCCAACGTGCAATGGGATAGTTCTCTCAAAAGTAATCGGCCATATAATGCCACAGTATCCAATCAAAAAATCAAAAACGCGGGATATAAACTCATTCATCCTCAGATGATTTTTTAAGCAAAGTAGAGACGTTGCATTGCAACGTCTCTACAAATGGGATTACAAAGGACGATAAACCCGATAGTTAATTTCCGGGAAGATATTATCCATTAATTCGATTTTTTCTAGCCAACCGCTGTCAACTTTACCAATTTTGACATCTTCATAGAGTTTATTAAACCGCATGAGGTGCGATCGCGTCCGGCGTACAGCATAAGGAACCATTGTGCCTGTCCGCATAATAAATGCCCAGTCAGAAGACTGCGCTAATAACAGTTCTCGTGCTGCTTGGTTCAACGCCCGCCATTCCAACTCATCGGCTGGTTCCAGCTTAGAGATTTCAATCATGCGTTCTGCGGCTTTGTGCAAATGCGGATAAATCCAAGCATTTGTCTCATTCAACCAATACTCATGGAAACCTTTGTAACCCCAACTTGATTGGGAAGGACGGCAAACTTGCTGGGTTGGTTCTGCCCGGAGATAATCTGCCAAGTGGGTCATTTGATATGTACCTTGGTCATACCATGACTTACGGAACAAGTAATCAATGAACCAAGGGCCTTCGTACCACCAATGTCCAAATAACTCCGCATCGTAGGGCGAAACAATGATTGGAGGACGTTGCATTATCCCGTAAAGATGCTCAACCTGCCGTTCGCGATTATACATAAAGTTACCAGCATGTTCCGCTGCCTTTTCCCGCGCCCAGTAAGGGTCATACAATGCCTTATCTGATAAGCCTAAACCGCGTCCAGTAATTTTATGGTACTTAATCCCCGTATTTTTTCGTTGACCATTGGGCATGATGTAGGGTTTGATGTACTCATATTCTGCTTCCCAGCCCAAATCTTTGTAAAATTCTCGATATTCTGCTGCACCAGGATAGCCTACCTCAGAAGACCATACCTGCTGTGAAGATTCATGGTCTCTGCCAAACGCTGCAACCCCTGTTTCTGTAAAAATTGGAGCATAGCTGCCAAAGCGTGGACGAGGACGAGCGTAGAGAATACCATGCCCGTCAGTCAGGAAGTAGCGTAACCCAGCATCTGCCAGCATCCGCTCCAGGCCTTCATAGTAAGCACATTCCGGCAACCAAATACCTTTAGGCGGACGACCGAAGGTTTGTTCGTAATGTTCGCAGGCTACTTGAATTTGCGCCCACACGGCTTGGGGATACATTTTCATCAGCGGCAAGTAGCCGTGAGTCGCACCACAAGTGATAATTTCTAAGTTATTACTGTCTTGGAATTGCTTAAAAGCAGTTACCAAATCACCGTTGTAGCGCTCCCACATTTCCCGCGCTTCGTTAAACTCAGTGGCGTAGTGTTCAGCCAGATAACGAATATGCCCGTTGTGGGCGTTATGCTCGATTTCTAATTCTGTAAGTTCCTCTAATTTGGCTAAGTGAGCATCATAGCGTTCTTGCAGCAGCGGATCGCGCAACATTGACACCAAAGGCGGTGTCATACTCATGGTGATTTTAAAGTCGATACCGTCTCGCTTTAAGCCTTCAAAGACTTTTAGTAAAGGAATATATGTTTCGGTAATGGCTTCATAAAGCCATTCTTCCTCCAGCACATAGTCACTTTCTGGGTGACGAACGAAGGGCAGGTGTGCGTGAAGTACAAGCGCGACGTAGCCAATAGCCATAGTAATTTTGGGTGATACTGGTAAATTTAAGGTCGAGGGGTTTGGCAGAAATTAACAATATTTTAAGACCTTCTGGGTATCGTGGTGGTCTGATTGTATTGAGAAAATTGAATTTGAGAGATAAGCTAATCCGGTACAAGGCAGGACGTAGAGTCTTGATGTTATCTGTCGCAAATCTAAAACCCTGCCCCCTGCGCCCTGCTCCCCTGCGGCTTATTTGTATCAAACTTCAAGTGAAACGGTATATTTCGTGTTTTATCTATCTGCAACCATGCTGTTGAGCAAGTCAAAAGCTACAGCAGTAGCCAGAATAGTATTTAGGTAGGCATTAAACCATCACAATGTTTGAGATTTTTAGTTTTCTTTGAAAGAAAAATCTCAACTATAAATTGCAACCAATTAATAGTTAATCTAACTAAAATTATGTAATAAAAACCCTCTAAAGACAGAGGTTTTTTCGTAATTTATATATATTTAAATGCCCGTAAAACCATCGTCTTATGAGCCATACGTCGCCTCAAAAGTATGAGGTTTACTATCAACTTTTAACTATTACTAACATAAAAAAATAATTGCTATACTGAAAAAATCTTGAAAACAATCAGAAATTGCTCAGCAAATTTATAGACAGTTGCTGAGAGTTAGGTATGGGTTTAACAACCCATTTCATGAGTTAACGAGTTAGAAAAAAATAAAATTATGAAGTACGTCAGCAGCTTTTTAAGCACGCTGTTTATTGGTGTAGGTATCTGTTCCTTACCTCAGTTTGCAGCGAATGCAGTTACTTTGAGTAGTGGTACGATCGCTTTTGCTCAACCACCAACTCTGGTTAGCACTAGTACCCCATACAATGAAACGAGTGTGTCTGATACGACATATTATTTTACGGTCAAAGTACCAGCCACCGCCGGGGAATCACTGCAACAAGTGACTTTTACCCAAGTCTCAGGCACAGAAGAAATTGAATTTAATCCAAATGATACCTTGGCTTTTGTTGGTACACGCGATCGCCGCGGCGAAAAGTTAGCAGTCAAGTCTGTGGTTAGCAACGACAAACAGAATTTCACAGTCACTTTTGCTAATCCTGTACCACCAGACCAAACCGTGACAATTGGTTTGCGGACTTACCGTAATCCTGTTAATGATGGAGTCTACTTATTTGGCGTAAAAGCATTTCCCTCTGGACAGCAAACAGTTGGTCAATTTCTCGGTGTAGGTCGTTTGCAATTTTATAAAGATACCTATTCAGAAGGTTAGGAAATTGGGCATAGAGACGCGAAATTTCGCGTCTCTACTATTGCCTGTTATTCCAATTTATTGAATAAATCAGCCAAAATTACATTAGAAAATAAAAATCCTTCTGGGTCACTTAATTGCAACCTTCCTTCTGCAACTTTTACCCAACCTTTCTCAAAGTACGGTTGCAAACATTGATAAATTTCTGCTATTTTTGCTTCTCCAAACTCCTCTTGTAAGCTGGAGACACTAACACCTTCAGCCAAGCGTAACCCCAACATTAAAGTTTCTAACAACACTTCAGCTGGTGGAGTTACTTCACAGTCAATTATGCAGCCAGCTTGCACCCATTGGTAATATTCCTGCGTTTTGCGTGGACGAGTGTAGCGCTTCCCGGCTGTATAACTTGCTGCACCCATACCAAAACCATAATAAGGGCGGTTTTCCCAATAAACTCGATTATGCTGACACTGATGTCCAGGTCGTGCATAATTAGAAATTTCATAATGCTGATAACCTGCACCAGTCAATACTTGCTGTCCTATTTGGTACATTTTGACTGTAGTTTCATCTGTGGGTAGAGGTTTATCGCCGGGTTTGTAGTAGCGACCAAAAGCTGTTCCTGGCTCAATCGTTAAATCATAGATAGAGATATGCGTCGGGGAGATAGCGACTGCTTTTTCTAAAGAATCAGACCATTGATCTAAAGACTGATGTGGCAACCCGGAAATCAAATCTATACTAAATTCGGGAATCTCGACTTTGTGAATTAATTCGACAGCTGCAAAGATATCTTTAACTGAGTGCGATCGCCCAGCTACTTTTAACAATTCTTCTTGAAAGGCTTGTACACCCAAACTTACCCGATTCACACCCAAGCGACGATAGCCTGTAATATGCGCCAAATCGAATGTCCCTGGATCTACCTCCATCGAAATTTCTACTTCTGGCGCAATGCCAAAACGTTGCTCTAAAGATTCTAGAATTTGTGCCAACTGCTCAACTGAAAGCAGCGAAGGAGTGCCACCACCAAAAAAAATTGTTTTCAAAGATTGACCAAACACTGGTGTAACGGCGATTTCTTGACATAAAGCTGCCACATATTGGGAGATTGTACCTGATGTTTCACCCCGCAAGCGATCGCCCACAACAGACACAGGAAAATCGCAATAAAAGCACCGTCGTCTGCAAAAGGGAATATGTACATAAGCAGAACTGACAATGCTAGAAATATCAAATTTTGAATTCATTATGAGCAATAATTACTTAACTTAACAAAGAATTACAAATTGCCAAAATAAGAAGTTTTTTTATGGTTTTTTATCGTTTTACAACAAAACCATGAAAAATTTTAAAATAAAGCTCTTTAGTTATAATATTTGCAGATATTCCCTGCTTCAACCCTTAGTCTAAGTCAATATTCATTATTGTCTCTTAGCGATGAAATCAAAAACATTTGACTTTATCGGGTAAAACAATTGCAGGAAAACAACACAACCATGCTTGATGCCATTATCATTCTCTCATTCATTTTGGCAGCAGCAGGCATAGGTTTCTACAGCACCGATCTGCTACCTGATGGCACGCTAGATCGAGTGACCAACCTAGAAGCTTTACGCCTCACAGTTGCCGTCTTTGCCGCCATTATTGGCGGTGCAGTGGGACTGAGTTTCCAGACGACCTATCGCCGCCTAGAAGCACAAGTCCGCGAAATGCCACTGGAAGTCATCTTAACGCGTGCCATTGGATTAGTCATCGGCTTACTACTGGCAAATTTAATGCTGGCTCCGCTATTTTTGCTACCAATACCACCAGATTTTAGTTTTATCAAACCCTTGGTGGCAGTGGTTGGTAGTATTATTCTAGCTGTGACAGGCATGAATTTGGCAGACACCCACGGTAGAGGATTATTGCGATTAATTAATCCCAACACAGTGGAGACAATGGTAGCAGAAGGTACATTAAAACCTGCGAATACCAAAGTTTTAGATACTAGCTGCATAATTGATGGTCGCATTGAAGCACTCCTAGAAACCGGGTTTTTAGAAGGGCAAATTATTGTGCCACAATTTGTATTACAGGAATTGCAGCAAGTAGCTGATGCCAGTAAAGACCAAAAGCGGGTGCGGGGAAGACGAGGTTTAGAGATTCTCAACCGCATTAAAGAAGCTTATCCAGAACGCATCTTAATTAACCCTATTGACTACGAAGACATTGCAACAGTCGATGCGAAATTAGTCCGCTTTGCCCAAGAAATCAACGCGACATTGTTAACCAACGACTACAACTTGTCAAAAGTAGCCAGTGTGCAGAAAGTACCCGTGTTAAACGTCAATGATTTAGTTAACGCTGTCCGTCCCACCTATTTACCAGGCGACTACCTCGACCTCAAAATCCTCAAAGAAGGGAAAGAACCAAGTCAGGGTATTGGCTATTTAGATGACGGCACAATGGTTGTGGTTGAAGAAGGCAGCAGTTATGTAGGGGGTGAACTGCGGGTAGTAGTCACTAGTGCCTTACAAACCTCAGCCGGACGGATGATTTTTGCCAAACCCCAAGCTTCAGCATTGGCGTGAGGGAAATGTCTGGTTCAATCACAATTAAATCATCGGTAATGTGCGATCGGTGTAGAAAATCTGCACCGATTATTTTTTGTTTGGCGTTGCATAAATGCAGGATGAATTGAGATGTGTGGCCAAAATGAAAGATTGATTTTTTGCGCCTTTGCGCCAAACAAAATTCCTCCCCTTAATCAGCAACGCCGACAAAAGAATGATCTTCTCTGGAATTTTTGGCAGATATGAGCATAAATTATGGTATTCCTGGCTTCTATGCTACCTTGTTGCTGCATTTTCAGAAAGTAGAGACGCTGCAAGGCAACGCCTCTACAACAAAAGTTAGGCGATATTCCAATCAACACGGACAATTAAATCGTTGAAGTCTCTATCACCACTTCTGGGTAAATCTTCAAAGCCGAAGATGTTATTACCTAACAAAGCAATTTGGTCTGTTTGTCTGGAATTAGCACCTAAAAATGGGAAGTAAACCGCCGGATTATTTCTGGGGTTACTATCTAAAATTGCTTCTGGTGTACCATTGGCAATGATGAATGGTGCATAGATATAACCAGGTTGAAAGGTTGCAGTATAAGTTGCTGTACCACGGTTAGCTGTTAGGTCAATGTCTGGAACACTCGCACTTACAGCAGCTTGAGTATAACCAGCCTGTCCAGGTAAAACATCTGCTACGCCATCACCATTGGTGTCAATGCCACCGTTAGCATCAGTAACTCGATAGAAACTGACGTAGTTTCTATAGGCTGCATCTCTGCTAACCACAAAATTAGCTGTTACCAACTCTGTGACATCACGTAAGTCAATTAATTCAGCTTGTGATTGACCTTGCAAAGCTGTACCGATGGGTAACACAGTTTCGGTAGATTGAATATTTACCACCAAGTCTTGGAAAGGTTGACCATTTCCTGATTGAAATTCCCAAGCTAGAGAATATGTGTCATTGCCCAAGTCGGTGACTTTTTGGGTATTGGGATTAGCAAAGACAACATTGCTGATGGGAATATTTCCAGCCCTAACATTATCAGTTGTACCATTGCTGACTACATAGAATCGTAAGCGATCGCCTGAATCAAATTCCAGTAGGCGAGAAACATCAGCTGAATTCAAGCCACGATTCACGGCAGAGAAGATTGTTCTTGCCCTTTCTAATGCAGCTTCGGTGTAACCTGCTTCTCCTGGGGCGATACCATTGATTCTGCCTGCTTCATCATCTACAGTAAACACACCAAGTTCGTTGGTGCGATTCGTACCACGTCTGGTGAGGTCTACTTGCAGTCTGGTTTTTTCACCACTGCCTTTGATGGTAAAGATATCACTGTTAGGTGTCTGGATGAGTGGGCGATCGCGATCGGTAATTGTGACGGTTGCAGTTGTGTTAACTCTGGCGATGTCGTAGTTGTTCCCATCAGCCAAAGTCAAAGTTACAGTTTCACTGCCTTCAACCAAATTATCATCGATTGGTTTAACAGAGATATCCACAAAAGATTGACCAGCCGCGATGGTTGCAGTCCCGGTGAGGCTGTCGTAATCACTGCCGTTAGTTGCAGTCCCGCCGACAGTGTAATTAAAAGTTAAGGCTGTATTTGTGTTACCTACGCGAGAAATGCGGAAAGTTCCAGGGGTGGAATCGCTTTCTGCGGCATTGGGAATGGTGCTAGTAACACTAATAACAGAGGTAGTAAAATTCAGCGGCTTGTCTAAATCCAGGATAATAATTTCGTCGTTGTCGATATCGCCTGGTCTGCCTTGGGAAAAAGGATAGTTGTTATCGTTGGCAACTAAAATGGTGTTTGCATCTAGTACCAACACATTTTCAATAGTGACAAAGGGGAAAGTAAATTTCGTGCTACCATCTCGATTCAAGTCATTGGGGTCTTGAATATTCAGCAGGTTAACGACTTCTTCTTTTTCGACAAAGCCATTCGCATCGCGTTTTGAGAAGTCAACTTTGAAGATTTTCTTGAATTGGGCGGCGCTACCTTGGTTATTATCCCGCTCAATCACTAAATATTCATGGTCGTTGACTACGGTGAAGTCGCCAATGGCGTTGCTAGGGTTGTCTAAACGGTAATAACCCACTAAACCTTGATATTGCTGAGATGCAACATCAAATTTATAAATCCGTAGTGAACCTGCGGGGTCGCCAGCCACAGTACCTTCCAGCAGTGGATACAAAGTTTGTCTATCGGGACTGATAGCTAAACCTTCAAAGCCTTTAGAACCACCAAGATTTGGAACTGCTGGTTGTCCGACGTATTGGTCGCGGACTAAATCACCTGTACTGGGGAAGTCGGTAAAGTAAGCATCAACACCCAAATTGATGAATTGTTCGTATTCTGCTGTTGGGTCGCCGTTGTAATCTGGTGACAAGAAAAAGCTTTCACTGCGGAAGGTGTAAGGATGTACCTGCAAACCTGCGGCGTGGGCATCTTGTACCAAAGTTGTCGGAGTACCAAGGACGCGATCGCCATCACTGATCTGTCCATCGCCGTTGAGGTCATCTGGTCTGCCATCACCATTGCGGTCTACTGTTTGGGCGGGGACAATCAAGCGTTTATCTGGGCCAATCCCTGCTGCATAGGTAGTGATCGCCGCTAATCCAGTCGGTCTAATTAAGTCGCCATAGGTGCGAGTATCACCGCTAACTACAAAGTCGTAAGGTCTAGCCGCTGCACCACCAATTAACTGAATCAAAGGCAGATTAATGCCAGCTTCAGGCATAATTTGCTGTTTCAGTTCCCGCAGATTGCCCACCTCAAAAGATTGAATGAATACTCTGTCAGGATCAGTAAAGTTATTGGCAACTAATGTATCAACTAATAATTGACCGAGGTTGGTATTGATTGGTGTACCGTCCAGACGTGTACCTACCGAGGCAAAGTAAGTAGGATGCTTGGTTTCGGGATAAATGCCAATTTTCCGCCCTGTATCTGCTTCAACTTGCTTCACCAAATCAATGATTTCTTCGAGGGTGGGAATCTTCAAGCCATCATTGTTGAATCGAGTTCCCCGCAGGGCTGGCAAACGTTCAATGGCATTGAGGGTTTTCAGTTCTGCCAGGGTAAAATCTTCGGTGAACCAACCTGTAACTGGAACACCATCAATAATTTTAGTTGTTCGGCGATCGGCAAATTCTGGATGGTCGGCAACATCGGTAGTTCCAGAGATATCATTTTCGTGACGCGCTACTAAATAGCCATCTTTGGTTGCTACCAAGTCAGGTTCGATGAAATCTGCACCTAAAGCGATCGCTAGTCGATAAGATTCTAAGGTATGTTCGGGGCGGGAACCACTCGCGCCTCGGTGTCCAATGACCAACGGTGCATCACCACTTAATGTGTTAAACTCCCGACGGTTGAGAACATCAGGGTTTTGCGGCGACCTGACAAACTGCCCAGTTAATTCGTCACGGACTAAATCACCAGTTCCAGGGAAGTCCGTAAAGTAGCCATCTACACCCAACTGGATAAACTGGCGAAATTCTGCGCGTGGATCACCGTTGTAGTCTGATGCGAGATAACGTCCTTCGTTGCGGAATGTGTATGGATGCACTAGCAACCCTGCATTATGGGCATCATTCACTAAAGAAGTTGGCGCTGTCAAGGTTTTATCAGCGTCGTTGACTAACCCATCACCGTTGACATCATCAGCTTGCCCATCACCGTTAGCATCTACACCTTGAACTGACACAATCATCCGCTTCCAAGGGCCAATTCCATCAGCGTAGGTAGCAATTTCTCGTAAACCTTCTGGTGTTCTTAAATCCCCGTATGTGCGAGAGTCGCCATTGACAACAAAATCAAAAGGTCTTGTCTCAATTAGCGAACCATCAAGTCTAACATCTGTCGCATCTAATAGCTGAATTAACGGTAATTCAATACCATACGCTGGAAAGAGGACATCGTTAAGTTGCTTGAGATTACCAACCTCAAAAGATTGAATAAATACTCTATTCGGGTCAGTAAAGTCATTCTCAACTAAGAGGTCAACTAACTTCTCAGTGATATCCTGATTGATTGGTGTACCATCTAAATATCTGCCGACCGATGCAAAATAGGTAGGATGCTTAGTTTCGGGATAAATGCCGATTTTCTTACCTGTATCTGCTTCTACCTGCTTCACCAAATCAATGATTTCTTGCAAGGTAGGAATTTCCAACAAATCGTTAAACGCTTGAGTGCGGAAACTCGGTTGAATTCTCGCCCGGAGAGTTTTAATTTCGGCTAGGGTAAAGTCTTCAACAAAGAAGCCATCCTCAGCTACGCCATCAATAACTTTTGTGGTGCGGCGATCAGCAAATTCTGGATGATCTAAGACATCGGTAGTGTTAATGATATTCGGTTCGTGACGGGCAACCAATACACCATCCTTTGTCACTACCAAGTCAGGTTCAATAAAATCTGCACCACGTTCAATCGCCCGCATGTAAGAACCGAGAGTATGTTCTGGTAGTTCACCGCTTGCACCTCGGTGTCCAATTACAATTGGTGCTTGACCGTTTAAAGTATTGAGATTAGTAATGTTGGGTGTAGGGATGGGTGCATCTAAAAGTTTGCCAGTGGCATCAAAGTGCAGTAGGTAAGGGCCAAACTCATCGCCAATCCAGAAAGTTCCATCTTCCGCAATCACGAGAGATTCGACATCGAAATCTGCACCAGTTAATAGGCGTTCCCCGGTGTTTTCGTTCACAATTCGGAACGGAACTTTGTTGTCAGGGTCAGATAGCTGAATAAAGTTCAAGATGTTGACACTACCATTCCCCCCAGGTTCTGCACCTCGGAAACTCGGATCTACCCGATAAATCCGCAATAAGTAGTCAGCACTGTTATTCTGCGCACCAAAACCGTTGTCAGAGAGGAAGTAGAAGGAATTATCATCAGCCCTCTGGACACCACTAAAGCCTTGGACTGGTTGGGCGGCGAAAGGTACATTCCTGCCATTAGTACCAGTAATTGCACTACCAGATCTTGGCCCTTCGGCGAAGGTATCAGCCGGAAGTGAAGCAAAACCTTTGAGTGTGACTCTAGGAACAAATAAGGAAGTATCGGGATTGCGCGGATCGTAGCTGGTGGTGTCGATTGTTAAAGCTTCGGGGAAAGCGTTGGCGATGTTTTGCCAAGGGACAAACTTAAAGTTAGTGCTGATGTTTTCCAGTTCACCGTCATCTTCCACAAGTACAGATGGGTCATTAGAACCATCTTGGGTAATGAAGACACCATAAGGGAAGTTGGGGCCTAAAGGCACATTCACCACATCTGCACCATCAGACTCTTGCACACTATCAATAGACCCGTTGTTACCTACTGCAAAGCTACCTATATATTCGTTATTACCTGCACGGTTGTAAGCCACAAAGGTGTTGTCACCTTGGCTAGAAGCTAAGAGGTAGCCTTGACCATCTTTGCCATAGTAAATTGTCAGTCCTTCGACATCGTTGGTGAGGTTTGCACCTCCCAAATCACGGACTCGATCAATCAGCGTACCTGTATTGCTACCGTATGGTTCTGCGTCAAATTTCCAGATACCAACATCTTCTTGACCAATGTAGAGATAGCCTGTTTCTTGGTCAACAACCATCCCTTCTGTTTGGGGCGATCGCCCTTCTGTAGTTGGAATGGTAAATTCCCGCACTCGTTCTGCACCAATCTGGCCGTTACCTTTATCTATCAGTCGTAACTGGGCTATGTCTCCAGTTTCCCGACGGCTGACGAAAGCATAGTAATCATTGCTTTGGGGACTGCGGTACAATGCCAACCCGTAAGCACTGCGTTCGTCTGATGAGTAAGGTGGTTCAAAAGGTAATGCTTGGAAGATAGTAGCAATATTGCTGTCGGTGATTTCTTCTAAATATTCACCAGGGGTTGTGGGGTTGGGATTAATTTGGAAAATCGCTAGTTTATCGTTTTCGCGATCGCTGGCTACGGCAATATCAATTGTTTGATTCCCCAGTTGAAAACCATATTGCAAATCAATATTGTTGTAGCGAATGTCACCCGGATTCACTGTTTGCAACAGTTCCCCAGACAAGTTGTAAACCCGCAGTCCGCCATTTTTTACTGAGGTCAAGACCAAACTATTAGCTGCATTGGTGGCGTTAACATATATAGCTGGGTCATCCGCATCAGCATTTTGAATATCATCATCCAACAAAGCCGGGCTAGTTTCGACAGTCGGTGCAACAGTGGGAATTAAATCTGCACCCAAAGTCAGAATTTGTGTGAATTGAGTCGGACTGAAGTTATTGTCACTAACCAGCACAATTGATTGACGACCATCTGGGAGTGTAGGGCCAAATTCTATCCCTTCAACGTTGTCCAACCCAGTCGGCAAATCCAAATCATTCAAGTTCAACACTAAACGCTTTTGGGCTGGTTGAATTGCTGCTAATTGTTCTGCACTCAAACTCTCTAGTGAGTTGATGCTGCTAATATCGGTTGCACCTTGGAGAGAGATTTCGTAAATTTTGATTGTATTACCTGTTCCAGGAATTCCCGTAGAAAAAGAACGTTCTACAGCTAGTAAAGTCCCGCGATTATCAATAGCTAGTAAATCTACTAAGCCATTAGTATTAAATGCATCAGCAGGATTAGATGGTTCTGCTACTGGGTCTGTGATATACAGATATTCTTTTTCTGGCTGTCCTGTTGCCAAGTTGTATTGCAGAATGCGGGAACGTGTGCCAGTATCAACAGTCGCAACACCCCCATCTTGGAATAAAGCGTTTTCTGTAGCAGTGAATAAGGTTGTTTGGTCTGGTGTGATAGTGAGACTTTCAAAGGCTAAGTTATTCCGCACACCAGATGTTTGCGTATTACCTGCTTGGACTACTGGTAAGAATTTTGTAGGGATGGAAAGCGATCGCACTTCCTCTCCAGTGCTAAGAGAAAACTCCTTCACAAATGGATTTGTCACACGTCCAGCACCGGGATTGACTTCCCCTTCCGAAGAAATGAAAACTGTACCGTTGTTAGTTAATACAATGTCTTCTGGGTCTAAACTCAAAGCTGGAAAGAGGTTGCCATTGGTATCTCTGATAGGAGTGACATTGGTAAAAGTCACACTATTAGTAGCAGGATTACCAGTGAAAGTATAAAAGCGGGCAGGGCCGATTTGGGAGCGATCGTCCGAAATTGCATAGTAGCGGTTATTAACAGCATCATAAGCTACGCCAGACAAACCACCAACTTGAGTTGGTGTACCATTGACTATACCTGCTGCACCAGCAGGTATAAAGCCAGTAGCAAAGATTTGCTGTCCTAAAAATCCGACATTGGTGATAGTTTTACCAGCTTGCATATTGTTGGGTGTAAGTGTAAGTAACTCAGAATTGACAAAAGCGATTTAAACTTCTAGTCACCAAAGATGGCGATTCTACTTACAATCTCTGCTTTGTCAGTTGGTAGAGTGAGCGATCGCAATTAGGCAAGAGAATATAACTGTAAAGATCAACTTCACAGTTTGGGCGATCGCACGAATAGACAAATTTTGGATTCAGTGCTTCACGCTATCCCAGCGAGATTAAGAAATGCCTAGCAAAAGGTTAAATCAGGTGAAAAACAGAAGTTTAGGCTAGAGGCTAAGGACTAGAGAGTGGTCTTTTTCATTCAGCACTCAGAGCTTTTTCAACGTTAACTGTTGACTGTCAATAGTCAACTATCTTATGAAGCGATGATGTAACGAATCGGATTGCTATATAAACAATTAGAGACGTTGCATTGCAACGTCTCTTTTTTCGCGTTTCACTACCTAACCTCAAGCTAGTGATCCAAAACTTTTGAAATGTGCAGTATTTTATAACTCCGCAAAAAGCCACTGTGTAAGTCTGTAGCAGGGAATAATGTTCCCATAAATCAACATCAGCAGGACGAAGGGAAGGAGGAAAACTCGAACTTTTTACGCGTTGATTCGCTCCCTCTCTCCCCCATTTCCTGAAACATAAGATTTTGTGTTGTCAAAATCACAAACAATTAGCGGAAATTGCCAGGATTTAAGCGAGTCCGAACTTGAGATTGAGTTGGAGATTGACGACGAATTGCTACACCATTACGTAACTTTGTTCCAGTTCCACCATCTTTGCGATCGAGGAAAGGTTTGAGGTTAATACCACTTCTCGATGCGCTCACTTGACGATTGCTTCCACCTAAAAGTGTGCGGCCGATGTTGTAGATTTCGTCTACTCCGCCTCTGTTATTGCGATAAGTGTTCACAGCAGTCGTTTGTTGACCGTCATCCGCAGAAATTAAGTTTTGGAAAATGCTATTGCGGACAACATAAGGATCTTTGTCGCGCGGTACTGTCAATACAATGCGACAGCTAGAGTTAGCTTCGGTGGTAACGCAGACGATGTTTTCGTTATTCAAAAAACCTGTTTGAAGTTCTTGCAAGCCGTCAGGACGATATTGTTCTAAGCGTTGAGCAATGGTAACACAACGTTTGTAGGGATCCCAACCACCACCTAATGCTGCTGGAGCCGCCCAAGGAAAGAATCTTCCTGGTTGGCTTTCGGGCTGATACATAACTACGTACTGACCATTACTGTTTTGGCAGCTAAATCTAGTACCAGTAACTACAGTACCAGAAGAAGAAGTGGGTACGCCTGTTGAAGTATCGACAGGCGTTGATGAACCTGATGGATAAGGATCTGAAGTGGTGGGTACGACGATACCACCGCCATCATTAACTTGGGCAAAGGCGGCGGAATTTCCCCAAAATAAAGATAAGCCCAAACCACTCAAAAATAATAACTTCAAGGGTTGTAATGCCATAAATTATCCTTTAGTAGATATGAGGTAGCCAATTGATAATTCAAGTGACGCAGAAATTTGGTTTTTGATTCATCAAGAACGACGCTTTTTTTCTTCTCGTTCTTTTTTCTCTTTTAGCAGTTGTTTCACTTTTGCTTGAATAGTGGTGTGACGTTCGACACCTTCATAGCTGTAGCGGTTATAGTGACCACGAGTAATCAAGTTTTCTAAATAATTCACTCGTTCCTTACCGCCTGGGTGGGATGATAACCAAGTAGGAGGAGCATTTTTTTGTTGTTTTTGTAGCGTCACCATTAAGTTACGCAAACCATCCGCAGCGTAGCCACTAGCCACAATCAACCTTGTACCAAGGGTATCGGCTTGACGTTCCATATCACGGCTGTAGCTGAGGGCGAAAAGTTGACCGACTGTACCACCTAAAGGCAGATATTGGGTAACGTTAGAAATGAGATTACCTTGGGTGATGAGTTGAAAGCCGTGAGATAAAACTACGTGTGATAATTCATGGCCGATTAATCCAGCAAGTTCAGCTTCGGAGTTACTTTTAGCGATCGCACCTGCATTAATAAAAACTTTACCTCCTGGCAAGGCAAAGGCATTGAGTTCTTCTTCGGGAATTACAAAAAATTCATATTTAAATTCGGTGCGTCCTGAAACTTTTACTAGTTTCTGCCCAATTTCGTTCACATAGTCCAGCACTTCTTCGTCTTTAACTAAAGGTAGCTGTTTTTTTGCTTGTTTCGCTACCGAATCACCCACTGCACCTTCTCCCTGTAACAGCAAGATGGTAGAGTCCAATGCAGAAAACGGCCCCAACAAACTACCAGTGACGGCGTAACCTAATGCACCTGTGATGATATTAGCTAAGGTGTTACCTCTAATTTCGGCACGAATGTGGGATTTGTAGCGTTTGAGATTTTGTTCTGCGAGTTGAGTAAATTCGGCTGCTTGCGGATCATTCGGATAAAGGATGGCATACTGACGTGCTGCTAAAGATGCTTCCATCCATTTCTTTTCGCCAGCCAGTGCGGTAACTCTGGCTTTAATTAAATCTGGCTGATCTGGATATAGTGATGATGCCCGTTCTAAGATATCTAAAGCTTCTTTTGGGCGATCGTATTGTTTGAGAATTTCGGCATAGCGAATATGACCGGGAATAAATTCAGGATACTGCTCGACTAGTAATTTTAGAGGTACTTCTGTTCTGGTTTGCAACTTAGCAGCTATCCCTGCTTCGGCTTCTCGCCAGTAAACTTTGCCGGCTGGCGATAGTTGCGTAGGGTCAAGAATGGCTGGTTTGCGTTCTTGGCTTTGTATATCTGTGTTGGCGAATGGTGCTTTTACCTCGCGGTAAAGTTTTTCCGCTTCGGCAATATTTCCGGCGAGGTATAGCTTGTCTGCTTCGATAAACTTTTGTTGACGGGCAATTTCTTCGGGAGTGAGTGCAGGTTCTACCGCTGCATCTGGTTTTTTGGGTTCGGCGGCTTCTGGTGTTTCTGTCTGGTTTGGCTGTGGAGTTACGGAATTTGGTGTATCTGTTGTTTCTACGGTCGTAGTAGCAGGTTCTTGGGCTGGAACGGGTGCTATCGGTTGCGTCAGAATAATTAACACAGATGTACTAACTGACAACAATATCCAACCCAAGGTCAGCAGCAGAGACTTCCTGGTTCGTTTCATGCTGGAGTGAATTTATGCAAGGGGCTGATTTAATGCTATGTGTAATCAGCCCTATCCGCCTAGAGCGATCGCCCTTGTTTTATCACTAGTCTTTGAAATCAGAATAATTATGATGTAAGATCTATCTATTAGTAATAAATACTCTATTAAAATTATCTTTCTGAAGACATATTAGTGCTGAGAGAAGAAACCTTATAATAAGGATCTAGGCCAGTTAGTGTGATTCAAGTAAATGCTATGCAGCAAAAAGCTGATGAGATTGTCAAAATACTCAAGAGTAAAGGATTGCGAGTAACTCCCCAGCGCTTCGCAGTGTATGCAAACCTACTGGCACGAGAAGACCATCCCACAGTTGATCAAATTCTGACAAACTTGAATCAGGATGCACCGACTTCATCCCAAGCTACAGTTTATGCGGCGCTACAAGCATTACGCGAGGTGGGCTTAGTGCGAGAAGTGCTGTTAGAAGAAGGTGTATCTCGTTATGATGCCAAGGTTGTACCCCATCATCATTTCCGCTGCAATTGTTGTGGTGCAATAGAAGACATTGATTGGAATACCTTTCGGTGTATTGATTTGAGTAAACTGCGGATGGGATTGAAAGCAGAACGCTATGAAGTGACTGTTCAAGGAATTTGCGATCGCTGCCAATCAAATTCTGAAGTATGAAGTATGAAATTTTATACTTCACACTCCATACTTTACACTTCAGACTTCATCACTGCATCCAATAACAAACCAGCGCCAAAACGGACTGCATCAGTACAAGGTAAACCTGTTTCTGCTGTAGTTTGGGCGATCGCTTCATGGGCTGCAAATTCATCTAAATGTGCAGTATTCAAAGCAATACCAACAACAGGTACTTTCCCAAAAGCACCTCCAGCACTGGCGACAGATTCATACATTTGAATTACTTTTGTCAATGGTGGAATCGGGACATGGGGGTTATTGCGGTTATGGGTTTGTCCAGCCCGATGTACCAGTACCATTTGGGTTGGTTGGGAACCACGAATCAAGGGTAAAGTGGCTGTCGAACCAGGATGCAGCAACGAACCTTGTCCTTCAATGTGTAGAATGTCATAGTTTTTGCCATAACGCATAACTATTTGTTCGACAGCACCAGCCGCAAAATCTACCCTGACAGCATCTAAAGCTATACCGTCCCCTTCTAACATCAAACCAGTTTGACCTGTAGCGATAAACTTAGAACGCCAACCCCGCAGTTTTCCCGCCCAATGTAGTTCTAAACTAGTTGACATTTTCCCAATCGCCATATCTGTTCCCACCGTCAAAACTCGGCGACAGGGAAGAGTCCGCGCCATTCCACTAGCTATATCTATATTTGGTGGTTCTTTACGGACATCCCAGATTAACTGTCCTGGTTTTAGCAGTGCATTTAACTCTGCCACAGTAGCTAATGGTGTGTGTAAACCATTTACCAAAGACATTCCGGCTTTTAGCGCATCTTTGATTTCTCTCCAATAATCATCTGGAACAGCACCACCTTTTGGGGCAATCCCAATTACTAAAACTTCTGGTTTATACTCCAAAGCTGCTGCTACCGATGCCACAATTGGCACATCACGCTTGATACCTGTTAATTCTGGTAAAGATTTGCCAGCAGTTACCTTGTCAATTACGGCTACGATTGGGGCTTCACTATAGCGTAAAATTGCCAACCCTGTTTTGCCCTGAGTTCCTGTAGTTCCTTCATGCAGTAAAATAGCGATTCGTTGATTAAGCGGCAAACGCACTGTATTGTACCCCCAAGCCTGGTAAATCGTTTGGTAAAACTTTCCCCTCTGACACCAATGCACCCATAAATGGGTCATCAACTAAGTTTAGGTGACTGTCTAAATCTAAATAATCAGCGAATGGTGCTAACTGTGCAGCGGCTGTGTTGGCTAGTGAACTGTCAGAATAACAGCCAAACATCACTTGCAACCCGTAAGCCCGCGCTGTGTGTACCATCCGTAATGCCTCGGTTAAGCCCCCTGACTTCATCAGTTTGATATTAATCCCATCTACGTAGTTTGCCAAATGGGGAATATCAACGCTGGTAAAGCAACTTTCATCAACAAAAATTGGTAGAGGTGACTTCTCTTTGAGTTGTGCTAAATTCGCTTCTTGACCGCGTGCTAATGGTTGTTCTACATACTTTACACCTAAATCAGCCAACCAATTGCACATTTCAATTGCATCTGGCAAACTCCAGCCGCCGTTTGCATCTACAAAAAATTCTAGCTGTGGTGCTTCTTGTTGTACTGCTAATAGCATTTGTCGATCTGCATCAATGCCATCTGGGCTACCTAGCTTTACCTTAAACAGTCGAACATCCATGTACTGTAACCAGTCTCGCGCCCTAGCCCTAGCACCTTCAGGTGAATTGATACCGATGGTTACCGAAGTTGGAACTATATTGTGGCGATCGCATCCCCAAATCTGCCAAAGTGGTAAATTAACACGCTTACCTAGCCAATCGTGCATAGCCATATCCAAAGCAGCCCGCACCGCTGAAGGAACCTGCTGTTGAATTAAAAGTTGCTCAACTTGCTGTCTCTGTAAAGGGTGAAATGAAGTTAAAAATGGTATAACTTGCTTTAAAGCATCTTTGATTTGCTCTGTTTTTTGAGCATGGTTACCCACACCAAACGGTGATGCTTCACCCCAGCCCTCAATGCCATCTTCAGTAATTTTTACCCATACATTTGTAGTTTGTGCAGTTGTACCCCGACTAATAGTTAAGGGAAATCGTTTATTAACAGTAAATACATTTACATCTACTTGCATAACTATGCTCTATTATGGCTAGGGCAAAAAACAGTGTAAGAGATTTTAGCTTATTTCTGGTATCTGTTATACTTTTTTACATTTATCAATTAGCCTCTATGAGCAATCTCAAAAAGTGGAAAATTTTGCAATCAAAAATGGTATTAAATCATTCCTGGTGTAAGGTAAGACAAGATAAAATTGAATTACCGAATGGTAAAGTTATAGATGACTATTTTGTCAGCATTAAACCAGAAATTGCGATTATTTTACCGATTACAAGTAATAGAGAAATTATTTTCGTCCGTCAATACAGACACGCAGTAGAGGATTTTTTTATAGAATTACCTGCGGGACATTTTGACCCCACACAAGAAAGTGCAGAAACAGCAGCTATTCGAGAATTACAAGAAGAAACTGGCTATCTAGCTCAACAGGTGAGAAAAGTTGCTGTATTTTATGATAAGCCAAGCAAAGATACAAATCGCATCCATTTATTTTTAGCAGAGAATGTCATTAAATTTAGCGAGCAAAATTTAGATATCACAGAAGAAATTGAAGTTATTTTAATTCCTGTAGAGTCAGTGTTTGAAAAAATTACTCAAGGCGAAATTTCTGTATCAGGAACTATTGCAGCTCTCTTTTTAGGTTTAAAGTTGATTAATTGATTAATCCTCGATGCAGCTTATTGCTATTTTGTCAGCATAATACTTGAGTCGAACTTATAGAGAAATTTTGATAGCAAATGTAGTGCCAATATTGCCCTGCCATGCTTGCAAGATAAGACAGGTCAAGAATTTGTTAGTAAGCCAGTAAATTGGGGAACTATATCAATATCAATCAAAAAACCCTTTACTCTTCTGCTGTAATGGAGTGTCCTGTAGTGAGTTCTCAAGTCAACTTGCTAGATCAAGCAAAACAAGGAAATGCGACAGCAATTACAACGCTGCTCAACCATAAGCTTCAACCTAAAGGTATCACAGCAAAGGCATCTGTCAAAAACAATTGCTTACATATAATGTTAGAAGCAGCTAAAACACCACCTCAGAAGCCCTTGGTTGAGTTTATTCAGAAAGTATTTTCCGCTTTCAGTGTTGATGCTTGGCATACAGTGAAAGTCTATGGATGGCGAGTAGGTGAAGATGTTCCAGATTGGCTGGAAGATTTTAAGATTGGTCTAGAACCAACACAAAATCTTGATATCCTGGCAAAGCAGGGAAACATAAAAGCAATTACAACATTAATTAATCAGAGTTTAAAACCAAGTGGTGTTATTGCTAAAGTCAGCTTAAAGGATGATTGTTTAAAAATCATGCTGGAATCTTCAACAGTACCAGTTCAACAGTATATGGTTTCGTTAATGCAAACTGAGGTTCTCAAGTTAGATATTCCGTCTGTAAAAAACTTGAGTTTGTATGGCAAGCAATCTGAGGAAGAGTTTCCCGATTGGTATGAAGAGGTACGTCTGACTTTAAACGAACAGCCTTTATTTGAGAAAATTCCGGCAACTTCTAAACTTTCTCCCCCACCTGAAGATAATACGCAAACAGTGCCATTATTACTGGTCGAGGAGATTGATTGTATAAGACTTTCCAACGAACTATACACAACAATACAAATAACTTACTATCAGCATCTTAACTATAAGGTTGCATCAGAGGATAATAAAAGTATTCATGAAATTGTTGAAAATTTTGTACATGCTTTAGAAGCAGATTTAAAGCTAGACATAGACCAATTTGTTAAGGAGGCAGTTAGCATTACTGAACGATTCAGGATTCAAATAGAACTAACCAAAATGCAGAATATTATCTCTGATATAGTTACCTTTAACTTTACTAGAGTCAGATTAGCAATTCGCGAATTAGAAAAGGTTACTCAAGAAGTACTGCAAACAGATTTTCCTCAAGAGCGTGATGCATTAAAGTCATTTTTTACAGGAGCAGTTAAAGAATTTACTGCGAACCTGTTGGGTAAAACTACGATGTCAACTGAGGCAATTGTAGGAATAACGATTGGAACAATGATTGCTCCTGGTATTGGCTCTGCAATTGGCGGCGCAATCGGTGGATGGCTTGGCGGTAACAAGCAACAAAAAGCAATTCAAAGTATTATTGAGAAATATCAAAAAGCCAGAGCAAATCTTTTCCAAGAGTGGGAGACACTTTTACAAATCATCTACACTAAATTTGAAGATTTCATTGCTAGTATAGCCCATGCCAAAATCCTAACTTATCAAGCAATTAGTCAAGCTATCGACTTCTATAATGAAGGGAATAATCACTTAAATTTAGAAGAGGAATTTCAAGAAGCGATTTCTCTTTATGATAAAGCTATTAATCTGAATCCAGGATTAGCTCTTGCCTGGAATAATAAAGGTTATATTTTGAACAAGTTAGGAAAATACGAGGAAGCACTAGTAGCACTAAAACAAGCAATCGAAATTGATAATACGCTTTTTATAGCCTTTAATAATAGTGGGGATGCTTTACAAGGTTTAGGCAGATATGAAGAGGCGCTCACTGCTTATGATAATAGTATCAAACTTGATCAAGAAAACTATAATGCTTGGTGGGGTAAAAGTATTTGCCTATACAATCTCCAGCAATATAGAGAAGTTTTAGCGGTTTGTGACAAATTAATTGCTATAGATTCAGAAAACTTTTTAGGTTGGTATGCAAAAGCGTCCTGCTGCGCCCGTGTAAATGATACTCTTCTAGCACTAGAAAACCTGCAAGAAGCTGTTAGGCTGAATCCAGATGCATCTCAAAATCTTACTAATGAAGATTCTGATTTTAATTACTTACGAGAGGATGAACGATTCAAATCACTCATGGAATCCTCAGTGGGTGTAAATTATGCCAATCTTAAGAAATATTTGAAGGAAAAGCAATGGCACGAAGCAGATCAGGAAACAGCTAATCTCATAAGAATGGTTATTCAAAAAATTACTAATTCTACAGAGATTAGTCCAAATACTCTAACCGTTTTTCCTATCGTTGATTTGAATACTATCGATAGACTTTGGCGAGAAAGTAGCGATGGACGATTTGGTTTTAGTGTCCAAAAAGAGATTTATCAACAATTTTCACAAGATAGAAATTTATTTGGTAATATAACTGGCTGGCGAGTACGTGATGCAAATGGTAATTATTTATGGCGTAGTAATGTCAGTTTTGATTACAACTTTGCGACGGCTTCCAGAGGGCATTTACCTAGTAGCTTATGGGCAGGTGAGGATGGTTGGTTTGAAAATCGCAGAGATAGGTTAATTGCTCTCTTCGCTAGAATGAATGGATAGGGTTAATAATTTTAATTTTTCGTGATATGCAGAGATTTAAAATTATGTATATACAGGCTGGAGTAAACGACGAAATTGTAATTGTGATTGATGAAGATGGGAGTTGGGAGTTTGTTCTATGAAGTCAAATCTATCTCAAATGACAAATACTGAGCTTAAGCAATTTATTTCTGAAAATCGTAATGATCAGGAAGCTTTTCAAGCAGCGATGGAAGTTTTAATGAGCCGTCGTAATCCAGCTAATTATCATCCTTACCCTTTTGATTTAGTCAATCCTGAGACTGAAGTTGAAGCTATCTTAAAACAAAAGCTTAATTTAGCTGATTAGCTGGCGGATGAAATTACTGTAATTACTATTTTTGCCAGGATACCAGTTGAGAGTACAAAAGTGCGATCGCTCTCATCTCCATAGCTATTAAAATTACTTTTAGTGAACAATCGTGATTGCTTAGAGTTATGTTAAATTTGAGTCAAATTTGGTAAAAACACTTAAAAGCTAACCTTCTCACCTAAATCTTGACAGACATAAAAAATCGGGACTAGGAATTAACCCAGCCCCAAAAAAACAAACAAAAAAGCGGGCTAACCGCTATGATGTGGTTAACCCGTGCAGCTTTGGGAACGCGCAGAGAAATATTATTGCAATACCAACTTAACGTTAGCGTTTTGCAGACCGCGCTGTTTTACTTCAGCCAAAGTCTTATTAACTGCATATTTTTGATTAATGGAGTTGATTAACTCGGTTTGGTTGTGCTTTTTAGCAACGCCCCACAGGTCAGCGATGAGGTCGAAGGAACCATCGCTATTGCGAGACCAGCCGAGATCATATTCGCCTTCCAAAACAGCAACGATGTCGGAACGAACACGCTGACCGTTATAACCGCGTACATCTGCTTCTGTCTTTACGGTAATACCCAAGTCGCGTAAAGAAGCTTTGAGGATTTCTGCATCGGTGATTTTGGTGCGAAGAGTGCTAAAGTGAGACATTTGGGTTTCCTCCAATGAGAAGATTGAGAAAAAAACAACGGTTTATCTTCGGCAAGCCGCGCTTATCGTGAGGCGGCTTTTTCTCTTAACTGCTAGTTTTTGGGACTAGCCTTTCCCCCTGGGTTAGCAAGGGAAAGCTTTTAAAACTCCATTCGCTGGTATTCAGCAACGGAGGCTGCGGCTGGTCTTGCCCGCTGTCTAGCCCAGTCTCTTAGGGCTGTTACCTGTTCTTGCATCGTGCGAGACAGGGGCAATGTTGCCTTCAGTGCAGCAATAATATCTAATTGGGTGAACTCGCGGTCTTGGGCAAATGCTTCGTACATTGCCGCTACTATCGCCTGTTCAATTTCTGCCCCAGAAAAGCCATCGGACATCTTGGCTAATTGCTCTAAATCAAAGCGAGTGATGTCTTCACGACGGCGTTTGCTTAAGTGAATATTGAAAATATCACTCCGTTCTTCAGGTGTAGGCAGATCAACAAAGAAAATCTCATCAAACCTACCTTTCCTCAAGAATTCCCCAGGTAAGCGTTCGACTCGGTTGGCTGTTGCCATGACAAACACTGGAGATTTCTTTTCTTGCATCCATGTGAGGAAAGACCCAAAAATCCTGCTTGATGTGCCGCCGTCGGAATCACCAGACCCAGCACTACCTGCAAAGGATTTATCTAACTCGTCAATAAACAGAATCGCTGGAGAGATAGATTCTGCTGTTTTGAGGGCGTTACGCAGATTGGCTTCGCTTCGTCCCACCATTGAGCCGTCGTAGACGCGCCCCATATCCAAGCGCAACAACGGTAAACCCCAAAGCCGAGATGTCGTTTTGGCTATTAATGATTTACCACAACCAGGAACTCCTAAAATTAGCATCCCTTTTGGTTGGGGTAGACCATACTCTCTTGCTCTCTCGGTAAAGGCATTAGAGCGTTGCTTTAGCCATTTCTTCAACTCTTCTAAGCCACCTACAGCATCAATGGTTTCATCTTCTTCGATGTATTCTAATATACCATTACGCCGAATTAGTTGCTTTTTCTCAGATAAAACTATATCAACTTCTTCTTCTGTCAACCGCCCTGTGGTAACTTGGGCTTTGCGATATACTTTCTCAGCTTCATCTTTGGTTAAACCTAAAGCGGCTCTGAGAAGTTTTTCACGGGCTTCTGTTGTCAAACGTCGCCCACGATGATGATCTAAATGAGAAGTTAAAACTTTATTCAACTCCGCCATATCTGGCAGTTGGAAGTCTAATACAACAACTTCCTTCTCCAATTCTATGGGGACTTGGTGCATTGGCGACATTAAAATAATATTTTTTTGCTGCCCTTTAAAACTAGCGATCGCATCTCGCAACGATCTTGTGGTTGCAGGCGCATCAATAAATGGATGTAAATCTTTAAGAATAAATATACCTGGTTCTCTTTGGCGGATTATCCAATCAATTGCCGCTTCTGGAGAAACAGTGTTATGTTGGCTCACATTTCGGGGTTGACCATATTCCACGATGCCATGAGTTACTGTCCATACGTAAACTCGGCGCTGGGGCTTTAACACTTGAGCGATGGTGGAAATTGATTGCTCAGCCCGCTCTTCCTCGGAGGTCACAAGGTAGATTAGAGGGTATTGAGCTTGAATTAGAATGTTGAGCTCTTCTTTCATACAATCGACCTACTTGAGACCTAATACAGTAAAGAACAGACTTTGTTTGTAGTTGAATTATGAATTACTTCATCCATAATTCTTATCTAGCAAGGGACTAGCTCTTCCTCACCCTTGGGATGGGTTTCTACTTGCTCCATTTCATCAATAGAAAGATGGTCTTGGCCAATCACTCCTGGTTGACTACCTAAAGCAACTAATTCGCCATCACGCAATACTAGTGAACTTTCACAAGTTGGGCAGGAATGTACTCTATGAGTTCTTCCATAGGTAGAAGCTTCTAACTCTTCTACTAATTCTGAATTTGCCAAGTAAAAGCAGAGGGCGCGTTCGGCAAGGTCTGACATTGGCTCAGAATCAATTGCTGAACGAATCTTCAACCTTTTGTGCAGCTCTGGCGATATATAAAAAGTAACCTTTTGCTTAGTTTGCATATAACTCTTTGGCGGTCTTACCCGGGTATGTATATCAAGTTATCGGTTCGTTCATTCCTTGTCAAGCCGTCAAAACGTTTTGACGGCTATTTTGTTACATTTATTTATATTTGTTTTAGTGCTTTTGGATAAAGTAAGTAATTTATAAAACATGTAATTCTAGTGACAACAATTAAAATAAACAAGGAAAAATGTTGAAATATTCTTGATAAATACTATATTTGCAAGATTTTGCTAAAATAAATCATATTGAATAAAAAGTGTAATTATGTCTGCTAACGCAGTGAAAACTTGTAATTCAATAACAAAAAAATATACTAAGTATCAAAATATTGCTGGTGCGATCGCTCTATCCTTGCTTTTCTGGGGATGCAGCAAGCCTTTCAACATTGCCGATACACAATGGCAAACTTATAAAAATTCTCGTTACGGCTTTGAATTTCCCTATCCCAGTAATTGGAACGTTTTAGCAGTACCAGAAAATGATGACGGCATAGCCTTAGTTTCACCACGTAGCCCAACAGTGCAAATTAGAGCCTGGGCAAGTAATCGCTTACCAAATACTGTACAAAATGCAATCCAGTCTAACTTTCAGACTACCCAAGGCGTATCTGGTGTACTTCTGGTAGAAGTTGGTCAGCAAATTGGTTCTATGAAACTGACCATAACTCAAGGAAATATTTCATATTATTGGCAAGCACAGAGCTTAAGCCAAGATTTTTCTAACTATTACCCTTTGTTTTATTACATTGCCCAGCAGTATCGGATAAAAGTGTGAAGTGTGAAGTAGGAAATTTCATTATTTAGACTTGGCCTTTTGACCATTGACGAATAACTAATGACTAATCACTACTTTTGATGGTTGAGGGGGTACAGAAACCTGATAGATTTAGCTATCAGCGAGTAAAAACTGGTGAAAATGAAAGTCCTGGTTATTGGTGGCGATGGGTATTGCGGTTGGGCAACCGCACTTTACCTCTCCAATCGAGGTTACGATGTTGGAATTTTAGATAATTTGGTGCGTCGGCATTGGGATAACGAACTTGGTATCGCAACTCTAACGCCGATCGCACCGATTCAGCAACGTATCCAGCGCTGGCAAGATTTGACCGGCAAATCTATCGACCTATTCGTAGGCGATATTACTAATTACGAATTTCTGCAAAAAGCTTTACATCAATTTGAACCAAATGCGATCGTGCATTTTGGTGAACAGCGTTCTGCACCATTCTCGATGATTGACCGCGAACACGCAGTTCTTACACAGGTCAATAATGTAGTTGGGACACTGAACTTGCTGTACGCCATGCGCGAAGACTTCCCAGACTGCCACTTAGTGAAGTTGGGAACAATGGGTGAATATGGCACACCTAACATCGATATTGAAGAAGGGTACATCACCATTGAACACAATGGGCGCAAAGATACCTTGCCTTATCCTAAGCAGCCTGGTTCAATGTACCACCTCAGCAAAGTGCATGATAGTCACAACATCCACTTTGCTTGTCGGGTTTGGGGATTGCGTGCCACAGACTTAAATCAAGGCGTGGTTTACGGAGTCCTAACCGAAGAAACGGGAATGGACGAAATGTTGATTAATCGCCTAGATTACGATGGCATTTTTGGTACAGCATTAAACCGATTCTGTATTCAAGCAGCAATTGGACATCCTTTAACTGTGTATGGTAAAGGTGGCCAAACTCGTGGATTCTTGGATATTCGGGATACAGTCCGCTGTATGGAATTAGCGATCGCCAATCCGGCTGAACCAGGAGAATTCCGCGTCTTCAACCAATTTACCGAACTATTCAGTGTTGGTGACTTGGCATTGATGGTGAAAAAAGCAGGTAACGCATTAGGGTTGAACGTTGAAATCAACAACATAGATAACCCCAGAGTCGAGAAAGAAGAACATTACTTCAACGCCAAAAATACTAAACTTCTCGACCTGGGATTACAACCTCACTACTTGTCAGATTCCTTACTTGATTCACTGCTGAATTTTGCCGTCAAATATCAGCAACGAGTTGATAAAAAACAAATTCTACCCAAAGTCTCTTGGCATAGGAAGTAAGGCACAATTAACACCGAAAAATTTTTCGTTCTCATTCTCATCAGGATGTGAGGATGACAAGAGGTAAGGTTTTTAAATTCTTACCTAAACTTCTGTTGCCAACCATTGTTTTTTGTGTAGAGACGTTGCAATGCAACGTCTCTAAAAACCATTGGTAAGAAAAATATTTGCTTTTTAAAAGATAGATTTCAGGAACAATAATGTTTTCCTCCTGCTTGCTGTCTATAAAACCTGAATTGTAACTATCGAGAATTGATCGCACTACAGGATAAGGTTTACCCTGTTTTTGAGACCAAAATCTAAAACAGCTGGGATTAACTGCTTCCAATAGTTTTTTATGAGAATAGCCCTATTCACCGAAACCTTTTTGCCGAAAGTTGATGGCATAGTTACACGCCTACGCCACACCGTTGACCATCTACAACGCAATGGAAATCAAGTTTTAGTAATCGCCCCTGAGGGTGGAATTACGGAACACAAAGGAGCGAAAGTTTACGGCGTTAGTGGCTTTCCTTTACCTCTGTATCCAGAGTTGAAAATGGCACTGCCTCGCCCAGCAATTGGTTATGCCTTAGAAGAATTTCAGCCAAATTTGATTCATGTTGTGAATCCAGCCGTTTTAGGATTATCAGGCATTTTTTATAGCAAAGTTTTGAAGCTGCCCTTAGTTGCTTCTTACCATACCCATTTACCGCAATATCTCCAGCATTACGGTTTAGGTATGTTAGAAGGATTATTGTGGGAATTGCTCAAAGGCGCTCATAATCAAGCATTGTTAAATCTTTGTACCTCTACAGCCATGATGGATGAACTGTCATCACATGGCATTGAAAGAGTCGATTTGTGGCAACGGGGTGTAGATACAGAATTATTTCACCCTGATTTAGCAAGTTTAGAAATGCGATCGCGTCTTTCACAAAACCATCCCGAAAGCCCTTTGCTACTTTATGTTGGCCGTCTGTCTGCCGAAAAAGAAATCGAACGCATTAAACCAATATTAGAAGCCATCCCCCAAGCACGATTAGCTTTAGTAGGAGATGGGCCACATCGCCAAGCATTAGAAAAACATTTTGCTGGCACAAATACTAATTTTGTTGGCTACCTTATGGGACGTGAGTTAGGTTCTGCCTTTGCTAGTGCTGATGCCTTTATCTTTCCTTCCCGAACAGAAACCCTAGGGTTAGTTCTATTAGAAGCGATGGCCGCTGGTTGTCCAGTAGTTGCAGCCCGTTCTGGAGGAATTCCTGATATTGTTACAGATGGTGTGAATGGATATCTTTTTGACCCCAAAGCTGATATTCAAGATGCTATTTCTGCCACAATTCGCCTCTTGGAAAATCAACAAGAACGAGATATCATTCGTCAAAACGCTCGTAAGGAAGCAGAAAAGTGGGGATGGGCAGCGGCCACACGCCAGCTGCAAGATTACTATCAAAAAATAATCTTGACAAAACAACCGACAGCAGTATTTAAATAGAGGTTTAAATGAGACATTAGGCGGGGTTTCCCGCCTGTAATTCCTGGGAATGGCGATTAACGCTATAGCGCAAGCAACTCTTCAAACTCACATTTAAAATTAAAAATTTCCATGACTCTTCCCAATCCTGGTAGCGTCTTGGCTACATTAACCGAACTTACGCAAGTTAATCGCACCCACGCTTTACTGCGTCGTGTCAAAGACCTGTCTGTTAACGAATTTGTTTGTTTACTGGACTTTATTACTGCTGAGTTCCAACAATTTCTCAGAGCAATTGAATTGATCAATAATGAAGCTCTAGAAACTATGTTGGAGAAGGTTTTAGAAGCAATTACCCTGAAAATTGGTCAAATTCTGCAAGCCGAACACACAGCTATTTTTTTAGTTGACTATGATAAAGGTCAACTGTGGTCAAAAGTTCCTCAAGACAATAGTCAAAAATTTTTAGAAATTCGGACTCCCATTACCGTTGGGATTCCTGGTCATGTTGCGAGTACAGGCCAATACTTAAATATTGCGGAAACTGCTACTCATCCCTTATTTAGTCCCGATTTAGAAAAACAAATGGGCTACAGAATTCGTAATATTTTATGTATGCCTGTGATGAGTAGTAAAAATCAAATTGTTGCCGTAGTCCAACTAGCAAATAAAGAAGGCAATATTCCCTTTAATCATGAAGATGAAAACTGTTTTCGGGATTTTGCAGCTTCGATAGGAATTATTTTAGAAACTTGTCAATCTTTTTATGTTGCAGCCCGCAATCAACGGGGCGCAACAGCACTTTTAAGGGCAACTCAAACACTAGGGCAAAGTTTAGATTTAGAAGCAACTTTGCAAATAGTTATGGAACAAGCCCGAATTTTAATGCAAGCAGACCGCAGCACGCTATTTTTGTATCGCAAAGAAATGGGCGAACTTTGGACAAAAGTAGCTGCTGCTGCTGATCAAACAGATTTTATGGAAATTCGGATGTCGGCAAATCGTGGTATTGCTGGCTATGTCGCATCTACAGGAGAAGCATTGAATATTCCTGATGCTTATAAAGACCCTCGCTTTGACCCCACAACAGATAGAAAAACTGGCTATGTAACTCGGAATATTTTATGTTTACCAGTATTTAATTCTGCCAACGAATTAATTGGTGTCACACAACTAATTAATAAGCAAAAAGGCAGTTTTACTGCTTCTGATGAAGAGTTTATGCGAGCATTTAATATCCAAGCTGGCATAGCATTAGAAAATGCTCGTTTATTTGAAAATGTCTTGCTAGAAAAACAGTATCAAAAAGACATTTTACAAAGTCTTTCAGATGCTGTAATTTCTACAGATATGATTGGTCGAATTGTTACGATTAACGATGCAGCATTAGAGTTATTAGGTTGTCCTGTAGGAGAGGCTAATAACAAAAGCAATAAATTACTATGGGAACAAAATTTAATCGGTCGCTTTGTTTGGGAAGTAGTACCGATTGAAAATTTACAAATTCGCTTAGAAGATAGTTTAACAGTTGGTGCTAGACATTATGTCCCAGAGCAAAGTCTGATAGTAGGGCTGTATCAAGCATTAAGTTTAGATGGGCGAGTTGGTAGTGACACTCAGGATTCAGCAGTTAGTAGTCAACAGTTAATATTAGCAGTACGCGATCGCACCAACCCCGATGTTTTCATTCCCTGGAATCTACCCCTAACTCCCCAATCTCAGTTAATTTCTTCTAGTCAGGTAGAAAAATTAGAACGCAGTATTAATTTAACAGTTAATCCTCTAACAAACCCAGAAGGCGGAGTTAGAGGTGGTTTGGTTGTTTTGGAAGATATTAGTCAAGAAAAACGCCTGAAAACTACAATGTATCGTTATCTTACTCCCCATGTAGCTGAACAAGTAATGGCTTTGGGTGAAGATGCCTTAATGGTGGGTGAACGTAAAGATGTAACGATTTTATTTTCTGATATTCGTGGTTATACTACTTTGACAGAAAATCTGGGAGCAGCGGAAGTTGTATCGTTGTTGAACCAGTATTTTGAAACAATGGTGGAGGCAGTTTTTAATTACGAAGGCACTTTAGATAAGTTTATTGGCGATGCTTTAATGGCTGTTTTTGGTGCGCCGTTACCACTCACAGAAAACCATGCTTGGCAAGCAGTGCAGTCAGCTTTGGATATGCGCCAACGTCTAGAAGAATTTAACCAACGGCGCATTATTGAGGAACAACCTCAAATTCGCATTGGGATTGGAATTAGTTCTGGGGAGGTTGTTTCCGGTAATATTGGTTCCCAAAAACGTATGGATTACACCGTGATTGGTGATAGCGTCAACTTAAGCGCCCGCTTAGAAGCCGTCACCAAAGAATATGGCTGTGATATTATTTTGAGCGAATTTACTTACCAACTGTGCAGCGATCGCATTTGGGTACGTCAGTTAGATAAAATTCGAGTTAAGGGTAAACACCAGGCGGTAAATATTTACGAGTTAATTGGCGATCGCAACACTCCCCTGGATGCTGATACCCAAGAGTTTTTATTTCACTACCATACTGGCAGAGTTGCCTATTTATCGCGTGATTTTACCAAAGCGATCGCTTGTTTTGCCGCTGCTAAATATATTCGACCCAACGACCAAGCTGTAGATATTCATTTAGAACGCGCTCATAATTACCATAAAACACCACCTCCATATTCTTGGGATGGTGTTTGGACAATAGTTAGCAAGTAGCAACGTAAATTTGTGGATTGTTGGCTACAAAATATCTTGAACTGGGTTGAATTCAGGATATGCTGCCACAGAGTAGACACAGCAGATTGCAAGTGAATGAGGTACAAAGTTGAAGAACAAAGCTATATGATATAGGACTCATATTTGATTATTGAAAAAAATTCAGTACACATCTAGCTTCCCTCTTATCCTTTCCCTGTTCCCCGTTCCCTATTCCCTCCCTATACAAGGATTTTCAGTAATCAAATCGGATGCCTATAAGAGGCTTTCAACACTATTCCCTGTTCCCTGTTACCTGCTGTAAAATATCCAGTAATCAATCAAAATTAATTTTTCGCTTTTTACTATTTATTAATCCCAGTATTTTTTCTTATTCTTCAGCTTCTCCACCTTCATTTTTAAAAGGATTCTCGCCAATTTGTAGCTGTTTTTTACTGTGTTTTAACTGTTTCCACAAAGCTTTGATTTGTTCATAAGCATCATCTGGTGCAATTTTTCCGCCTGTTTCTAAGCTACAAACGTAACTAACTTTCTGAGCAAATTCTTGAAGATTGGCATTAAATACTAAGTTTTCTGGTTTGACTTGACCGTAATAGCGGCCATGAGGATAAATAAAATCATCTTTGTTCACTATTTGATGCTCCACTTGTTAAGCTCCGTTATTGTTTGAATATCTAAAGTTCAATTATTAGTTATGCATACATCCTGTGTTTAAAGGTGAAAGAGCTTGATCAGCAATTATCTTGAAACAATCGTTGTGCAGGAATTACTAATAGTGTACCCTTCTGCCAGTTGCTAATTTACATACTTCCAAATTAAATACTAATCATCTTTAAACTGCTATCTACTGAGTTTAAATTTATACTAACTTCTCTAAGATGCAAAAATTTAGCTGATTTTGTAAAAAAACCTACATTGATAGTCTACTGATTTTTAAGGAAATTTAACTCTACTAGAGGTTAGATTTTATATATCTAAAAGCAATTTTACGCACTCCATCTTAACCAAGAATTAATTCGACTCAATAGCAAAAGTTCATTAACCAGAAGCTGCGTTTGTCATATTCACAAAACGACAGCCACAAATGTGATGATGCATTTTCATAACCAATTAAAAAGCATATATTTAGGAATCCGGTTTGATTTCCGAATTTACTTGTGTAGACAGGGAATAGGGAATGGGGAGTAGGGAGTAGAAAAGAAACTTTGTCTAAGTGTACTGATTTTTTTCAAAAATCAAATATGAGTTCTATAGTAACTAAGTTTTTACTTTTAAGGATGTCTCATGAAACAAGCTTCCAAGACAATTAATTGATGAGTGGAGATTGTAAAAAGATTTACGGGTAAATACCCAGTCAGCACAAGAGGAAGCTACTGTAGAAAACCCCTATGATTTCATAAGTTCTGTTTAACCTTTTTATAGCTAACTCACAACTGATTGGCTAATCTTTGTTAACTAAAGATAAAATGGTTAAGCCCGAAAGGACACAAGCTGCCCATTGCTGAAAAGTTTACCTCCTACCATGTCAGTTCATTCCAAGCTATACGAAGGCAAAGCAAAAATACTCTATACAACAGATAATCCAGAAGTCTTGCTGGCTGATTTTAAAGATGATGCGACTGCGTTTAACGCCCAAAAGCGTGGCAGTATCATAGGCAAGGGAAAAATTAACTGTAGTATTTCTAGCCAATTATTTAAACAATTGGAAGCAAACGGTATAAGAACTCACTATATTGACAGTCCAGCCCCAAATCAAATGCGGGTGAAAGCGGTCAAGATTTTACCATTAGAAGTAGTTGTCAGAAATATTGCTGCTGGTAGTCTCAGCCAACAAACAGGTTTACCAGTTGGTACAGTTTTAAAACAGCCTTTGGTTGAGTTTTATTACAAAAATGATCAACTAGGAGACCCGTTGTTAACACGCGATCGTCTACTCTTGCTGGAACTAGCTACGGCGGAACAAGTAGACGCAATTAAGAATCTAGCATTGCAAGTCAACGAGTTTCTGCTTAACTTTTGGCAGCAATGCGGCATTACTCTAGTAGACTTCAAACTAGAATTTGGTTTGGACTCACAACAGCAGATACTCTTGGCAGATGAGATTAGCCCAGACACCTGTCGTTTATGGGACACAGGAGAAACTGATCCTAACCGCAGGGTAATGGATAAAGACCGCTTCCGCCGAGATTTAGGCAATGTAGAAGATGCTTACCAGGAGGTTTTACAACGAGTGCTACAAGTTGTAGAAAATAAAAATTAATTTAAAGTGAGTAGTTATTTGTCCTTGGTCATTTGTATTGACTAATGACTCTTGACTATTGACAAATGACTATTGACTATTGACTAGTGTGTGATGGTGTGCGGAAGTGAAGAGGAATATCAATAAAATGCGTTTATCTCCTATATTAGTAGCAGTTGTAGCAATTACAGCGCCATTAAGCGGTTCTCTCAATGCGAAAGCTCAAACTCCTGAATATTTACAACAGACAGCTAAAGCTTTAAAAACCGCGACAAATCAGCCACAAGAGAATGACGCAAGCCAAGGTTTGGCCAAAGAAAGTTTAACATCTGATCTCAACACCACAGAAGTTAAGGTACTCGAAGATACTAAACCTGAAACTGTCGCAGTTTTTCTAACACAGTCAGCGGCAGCACTGAAACCACAGGTGATCGTACCCACCGTAACAGTACCAAAAATTGCCCAAACTCCAGAAACAACGCCAAACTCTGATATTCAACAGCCCAACACCGTTCCTGATAACCCACCACCAGCTACACAACAAACACCTGCCCCATCTCCTACTACTCCAGAAACAGAAAACACTAATCCGCCGACGGCAGAACCCACCTCTCCCACATCTCCAGAGAATACCAACCCGCCAACAATAGAACCTGCTTTTCCCACATCTCCAGGGAATACTCAACCAGAGAATACCAACCCGCCAACAATAGAACCTGCTTTTCCCACATCTCCAGGGAATACTCAACCAGAGAATACCAACCCGCCAACAATAGAACCTGCTTTTCCCACATCTCCAGGGAATACTCAACCTAATGGCACTTCCGAAACAACAGAACCTAGGGTGTTAGTGTCAGAAGTAGTTGTGAGATCCCAGACAGGACAATTAACCCCAGAACTAGAAGAGAAAGTTTATCAAGTCATTCGGACTCAACCAGGACGAACAACAACCCGTACTCAGTTGCAAGAAGATATTAATTCTATTTTCGGTACGGGTTTCTTCTCCAACGTCCAAGCACAACCAGAAGATACTCCCTTGGGCGTGCGAGTCAGCTTTATTGTGCAGCCTAATCCTGTGCTGACAAAAGTGGAAATTCAAGCTAATCCTGGCACTGGTGTTGCTTCTGTCCTGCCTGCTAACACTGCGGATGAAGTTTTTAAGGATCAGTATGGCAAAATCCTCAATTTGCGTGATTTGCAAGAAGGTATCAAGACCTTAACCAAACGCTATCAAGACCAAGGTTATGTGTTAGCCAACGTGATTGGTGCGCCACAAGTTTCGGAAAACGGAGTCGTCACTCTACAAGTAGCAGAAGGTGTAGTAGAAAATATTAAAGTTAGATTCCGTAACAAAGAAGGTCAGGAAACAGACGACCAAGGCAGACCAATTCGGGGTCGAACACAGGAGTATATTATTACACGCGAAGTAGAATTAAAGCCAGGACAAGTATTTAACCGCAATACAGTACAAAGAGACCTGCAACGGGTATACGGATTAGGCTTATTTGAAGATGTGAATGTTTCTTTAGATCCTGGTACTGACCCTAGCAAAGTCGATGTTGTCGTGAACGTAGCTGAACGTAGTAGTGGTTCGATCGCAGCTGGTGCTGGTATTAGTTCTGCCAGTGGACTATTTGGGACAGTAAGTTATCAACAGCAAAACCTCAACGGTAGAAATCAAAAATTAGGGGCAGAAGTCCAAGTGGGAACACGGGAGTTACTGTTTGATTTGCGATACACTGATCCCTGGATTGCTGGTGACCCCTACCGTACTTCCTACACAGCGAATATTTTCCGTCGCAGTTCTATTTCCTTGGTTTATGAAGGAACAGATGACAACGTAGAAACCTTTAGATCTGGAGATACAGAGGGCGATCGCCCCCGTGTGCTAAGGTTAGGTGGTGGTGTTACCTTTACCCGTCCTTTGTCTGGTAATCCCTACGAACGCGCAGAATGGACAGCGTCAGCAGGTTTGCAATATCAACGAGTTTCCACCCGTGATGCTGATGGTAATCTTAGAAGATTTGGCACAGTGTACACAGATGGAGTACCTGGAGAATTAATTCCCTTAAGCTTCTCTGGTGAAGGTGAAGACGACTTATTGTTATTACAACTAGGTACACAGCGCGATCGCCGTAACAATCCCCTACAACCTACCAGTGGTTCTTTCCTCCGCTTTGGGGTTGATCAGTCAGTACCAGTAGGGCTAGGTAATATTTTACTCACCAGATTGCGGGGAAGCTACAGCCAATACATTCCCGTTCAACTCACTAACTTTTCTAAAGGCCCACAAACTCTAGCTTTTAACATTCAAGGCGGAACTATTTTGGGTGACTTACCGCCTTACGAAGCATTTACTTTGGGTGGTAGTAACTCGGTGCGCGGTTATGAAGAAGGTACATTAGCCAGTGGACGCAGTTACGTACAAGCATCAGTTGAATATCGCTTCCCTGTCTTTTCCATCGTTAGTGGCGCAGTCTTTTTTGATGTTGGTAGCGACTTAGGCAGCAGTACAAGGGCAGCAGAAGTTCTCAACAAAAATGGTACTGGCTATGGTTATGGTCTGGGCGTGCGCGTGCAATCGCCCTTGGGGCCAATTCGCATCGACTACGGTATCAACGACGACGGTGACAGCCGCATTAATTTCGGCATCGGCGAAAGATTTTAAAAAGGCTGAAGTGTGTAGACACCCTTTGGGTGGCGTCCCGCAGGGTAGTCTGAAGTATGAAATTAGCTTTTTCAGACTTCACACTTCATACTTCATACTTTCTCTTGACTCTTTGACCCTTGACCCTTGACTATTTATTAAGGTGTATTAAATTTTCGCCTATGCAACAGCACACCATAGCAGGGGAAATCTACCAAACTGGAGTTGGGCTGCATAGCGGTATCACTACTAATGTGCGGATATTGCCAGCCCCAGCTAACAGTGGGCGTTATTTTGTACGGGTAGATTTACCAGATTTGCCAATTATTCCTGCTCTATTGGCAGCAGTAAATGAAACTGTTCTCTCAACGCAGTTGGGTAAAGGTGAAGCATCTGTTCGCACAGTAGAGCATTTATTGGCAACATTGGCAAGTATGGGTGTCAATAATGCCCGCATCGAAATCGATGGGCCAGAGGTTCCACTATTGGACGGCTCAGCACAAATTTGGGCAGCTAGTATTGCGCAAGTTGGCTTACAACCACAACCAGCGGATGAAACCCAAGTTGGTGTGGTAGTCAACGAACCAATCTGGGTTTATCAAAACGATGCTTTTGCCTGTGCCTTACCAGCAACAGAAACCCGCTTTAGTTACGGTATTGATTTTGATTTGCCTGCCATTGGCAACCAATGGCACAGCTGGTTATTAACGGCTGATGTTGGTGATGCTGCTGTTAGCTTTGCTGCGGAAATTGCACCTGCGCGTACCTTTGGTTTATTACATCAAATAGAATACTTACAAAAGGCTGGATTAATCAAAGGTGGCAGTTTGGATAATGCTCTGGTTTGCGGGTCTGAAGGATGGTTAAATCCGCCATTAAGATTTGCAAATGAGCCAGTCCGTCATAAGATGTTGGATTTAGTAGGGGATTTGAGTTTATTGGGAATTTTCCCGCAGGCTCATTTCTTAGCATATAAAGCCAGCCACAATTTACATATTCAACTTGCGCAAAGGATTTTAGCGGCACAGCAAAATCCCACTGACAAAATCTGAGGGGGTTTCAGCGCCATCCCACTTAAATTTCTACAGTCAAGGTCAAACAATCCGCCAATGTCAATTCTTGCAGAAGTAAATAGTAGCGATGCGATCGCATCCTCATCTGTTGTCACACAAACTCCAACTGCACCTGAAGTGAAAAAAACATTCACTACCGAAGAAATTCAGCAGTTGCTACCCCATCGCTATCCCTTTTTGCTGGTAGACAAAATTATTGACTATATACCAGGAAAACTGGCAGTGGGCGTTAAAAATGTTACTATTAACGAACCTCAATTCCAAGGACATTTCCCCGGTAGACCACTGATGCCAGGCGTGCTAATTGTCGAAGCAATGGCACAAGTTGGCGGAATTGTGTTAACACAACTGCCAGAATACGATGCAGGTGGACTGTTTGTATTTGCTGGTATCGATAAAGCCCGCTTCCGTCGTCAAGTTGTTCCTGGAGATCAGCTAATCATGACAGTGGAACTGTTATGTATCAAACAACGTCGGTTTGGGAAGATGCAAGCCCGGGCCGAAGTTGATGGACAGCTCGCTGCTGAAGGCGAATTGATGTTTTCTTTAGTTGGTTAACAACTTGTTTGAGTATCTCGGTACAACCGTGATGTACCTTGACTCAATCCTGAAAAAGGATAACAAGTAAATAATTATCCACAATAGAATTTGAAATTTCTTGATTTTCGCTGCCCTCACACTTAACTTGCTTCGCCCGACACTTTTCTTTGCTGAAGTTCTCAAAACTCAGCAATGCCAGTTGCCTCAAAGCGCTGGCTTCTCAAGACAGTTCTGGAGATTCACCCTTGAAGACTCTTATTCATCCAACGGCTGTAGTTCATCCTAAAGCGGAACTCCACCCTACAGTGCAAGTCGGTGCCTATGCTGTGATTGGAGCGCATGTCAAAGTCGGCCCTGAAACAATAATTGGCGCTCATGTAGTGCTAGAAGGGCCTTGTGAAATTGGGGCGCGAAATCAGATTTTTCCAGGTGCAGCTATCGGCATGGAACCCCAGGATCTCAAATTTGTGGGAGAACCTACCTGGGTAAGAATTGGTGACGATAATTTAATTCGAGAATATGTCACCATTAACCGCGCCACTGGCGAGGGAGAAGCCACAATCATCGGCAGCAACAACTTGCTGATGGCTTATGTTCATGTGGCGCATAACTGCGTAATAGAAGACCATGTAGTAATTCCCAACTCAGTGGCTTTAGCAGGTCATGTCCACATTGAGTCTCGTGCCAGACTAGGTGGTGTTTTGGGAGTTCATCAATTTGTTCATATTGGTAGACACTCAATGGTCGGTGGAATGTCACGCATTGACCGGGATGTGCCGCCATATATGCTAGTGGAGGGTAATCCGGTACGAGTTAGAACCCTCAACTTAGTAGGACTAAAACGCTCTGGGATGTCAGCCAGTGACCTGCAAATTCTCAAAAAAGCCTTCCGCATTCTCTACCGTTCTAACTTGACTTTCAAGGAAGCATTAGAACAGTTAGAACAGCTAGGAGATACAGAGGAACTACAGCACTTACGCCGCTTTATACTTCTGTCTCAAATGCCAGGAAGACGCGGCTTGATTCCAGGTAGGGGTAAAGCAGGCGCGAGTGATGAGTCCTAAGTTATGTGGGAGAAATTAGGAGTGAATTCAACTTCTAATTTCTCACTGGAAAATTTTGAGTAATTTTTGATAAAAATGCGGATATTTATCAGCACTGGCGAAGTGTCTGGCGATTTGCAAGGGTCGCTGTTAATTGCAGCGATTCAACGTCAAGCCGTTGCTGCTGGGTTGGAATTAGAAATTGTCGCCCTCGGTGGCGAGAAAATGGCAAAGGCAGGGGCAACTATTTTGGGCAATACCAGTGGGATTGGCTCAATGGGTCTTTTAGAATCTCTGCCTTATGTTGTCCCAACTTTATTAGTACAACAAAAAGCGATCGCCTATCTCAAGCAAAATCCGCCAGACCTAGTTGTGTTGATTGATTACATGGGGCCAAACCTTGGCATTGGTACTTATATGCAGCAAAACCTGCCTGATGTACCTGTGGTGTATTACATTGCTCCCCAAGAATGGGTTTGGTCAATGAGTTTGCGAAACACATCTCGCATTGTGGGATTTACAGACAAACTCTTAGCCATCTTCCCCGAAGAAGCACGTTATTATCAAGAAAATGGCGGAAATGTTAGCTGGGTAGGGCATCCGTTAATTGATCGGATGCAGGATACACCCAATCGTCAGGCGGCGCGTGCCAAATTGGGAATTGCAGCAGAACAAATTGCGATCGCACTTTTACCCGCTTCTCGTCAGCAAGAACTCAAATATCTTTTACCCATAATTTTTGAAGCGGCTCAGACAATTCAAGCTAAATTACCAGAAGCTCACTTTTGGATTCCCTTATCTTTAGAAAGCTTTAAACAACCAATAGAAGCAGCAATTCAAAGTTACGGTTTACGAGCAACAATCGTATCTGGCCAACAAAAGGAAGTGTTTGCTGCGGCTGATTTCGCCATTACTAAATCTGGCACGGTTAACTTAGAATTAGCGCTGTTTAATGTGCCGCAAGTTGTGGTTTATCGCCTCAATGCTATTACTGTGTGGATTGCGCGGAAAATCCTTAAAGGTTCTATTCCCTTCGCTTCACCTGTGAACTTAGTAGTGATGAAGGAGATTGTGCCAGAGTTATTACAAGAAAAAGCTACACCAGAAAATATTACCCAAGCAGCGATGGATTTACTGCTGAATCCCGAAAGCCGACAGCAGACATTGACAGATTATGCCGAAATGCGACAATGTTTGGGAGAAATTGGTGTATGCGATCGCGCTGCTCAAGAAATTTTGCAAATGCTAACTGAAGTATGAAGTATGAAGTATAAATTATGAAGTCTGAAGTCTGAAGTGTGAATTAATTTTACTCAGCACTCAGCACTCAGCACTCAGCACTCAGCACTTAATGAAAAAACGACGACCAATCGCAGTTGATTTGTTCGCAGGCGCAGGCGGCATGACCCTTGGCTTTGAACAAGCTGGTTTTGATGTATTGGCAGCTGTAGAAATTGACCCCATCCACTGCGCTACCCATGAGTTTAACTTTCCATTTTGTACAGTATTGTGCAAAAGTGTAGAAGATACGACAGGAGAAGAAATTCGCCAACGTTCTGAAATAGGCGATCGTGAAATTGATGCAGTTATTTGTGGTTCACCTTGTCAAGGTTTCTCACTCATGGGTAAACGGGTTTTTGATGACCCGCGAAACTCTTTAGTATTTCATTTTCATCGCTTAGTGTTGGAACTACAACCGAAATATTTTGTGATGGAAAATGTTCGCGGAATTACAGTTGGCGAACACAAACAAATTCTCAAAAGTTTAATTAGTGAGTTTCAATCTCACGGCTATCAAGTAGAAGAAAATTATCAAATTCTCAATGCTGCTCATTATGGTGTACCACAATCTCGTGAGCGTTTGTTTTTGTTGGGAGCCAGAGAAGATGTCAATTTACCAAAGTATCCCAAACCCATTACTCAAATAGCAAAACCAAATCAGCCAACGCAACAAAATGCTTTACCACTGAGTCCGACGGTGTGGGATGCAATTGGCGATATACCAGAAGTTGAAAATTACTCAGAATTATTAGAGCAAGATTGGGTATTTGCTGAGTATGGCAAACCTAGCGATTATGCTTTAGCACTGCGCGGCATTAGTAATTTAACAGATGATTATAGCTGCGATCGCCAATTCGATTCCCGCATCCTTTCTTCTAGTTTTAGAACGAAACACTCACCCACAACAATTCAACGCTTTCAAGACACACCCCAAGGAGAAAGAGAACCAATTAGTCGCTTTCATAAACTGCATCCTGCTGGTGTCTGCAATACTTTACGCGCTGGAACAGATAGATACAGGGGTTCTTTCACTTCTCCGCGACCAATTCATCCATTTACACCCCGTTGCATCACTGTTAGGGAAGCAGCACGACTGCATTCTTACCCAGACTGGTTTAGATTTCATGTCACCAAATGGCATGGGTTCCGCCAAGTTGGTAATTCTGTACCACCACTATTAGCAAAAGCTGTCGCAACTGAGATTATTCGCAGTTTAAACGTAATTCCTATCAAACCTAGTTATCAACAGCCGCTAGGAGATGAAAAGTTGTTGCAATTGAAAATATTACAAGCAGCACAACGTTATCTCGCTGAAGTCTAAGTACGCAGGGTGGGTATTCTCAGTTCAACTCTTAATTAACCGCAGATTATTTGTTATCTTTAGCAGATTTATATCTTTACTCTATATGATTAGCTTTTTCAAAAAATATTCACATTTCTTATCTTCAACCTAAAATTTTTACATCTCTTCATAAAACCACAAAGAATCCATTAAACAACACTTTTAAGAGCCTCGTCTTAAATTAACTAAAATTCCAGTTATTGTTTAGATTTACGCCAAAAAAGCTTATTAAGATACTGATTATATGACTTTGTAAGAATAAGCTATAAAACTCAACCTGTTATATAAGAAATTTGTAGCAATTTGTTAGTTTGGTTGAAAAATATACCACACTTTCCTATTTACATCCTATATCTCAAGGTAGAAAATAATGTTTAACATTTATTTGGGCAACCTAAGCAAATTTCTGTCTTAGGGGTGTTTGCTCCAAAAGAGCCTGCCTAATGTATCTCCAGTGCAACTGAGGTCAAATGACGCAATCATTCAATCCAGTCCAAGAGTGGGAACAACGTCGAGATCAAGCAACCCGCTATTACCAGGAAGGTAAACTTCAAGAATCACTCGCTCTGGCAACCAAGAATCTAGAATTAGCTAGAGCAATTTCTGATCGAGCCAAAGAGGGTTACACATTAAACGACCTCGGTTTAGCTCACCTTGGCTGCTGGCAACCTCAAAGAGCATTAGAGTGTTTTGAGCAAGCACTTGTAGTTGCTCAAGATATAGGTAACGCAAGAGCCGAAGCAACTGCCCTTAGTAATCTGGGTTCTACTTACAGCCGTCTCGGAAAGTTTTCGCAAGCGCTGAAATATTTGGATAAAGCCCTGGAAATGTTTAGAAGATTGCAAGACAGTCAGGGGGAAGTTTCGACTCTCAATGATGTGGCACTAATTTACACCAAATTAGGAGAACCAAAACGAGCGCTGTTACTACAGCACCAAATTCTCTCAATGCGGCGATTGCTAGGTGACTTTTCTGGTGAAGCCACAACATTAAATGGTCTTGGGTTTGCTTACAGTGTCTTAGGCAAGCATGGGCAAGCTCTAGAGTATTTGCAAGAAGCACTTTCTATTCATCGAGCTGTCAAAAATTTGGTTGGGGAAGCAACAACCATGAATAATATTGCTTCTGTTTACAGTGATTTAGGACAACCTAAACAAGCGTTATTACTTTACTATCAAGTACTGTTGTCTCGTCGCGCCCTGCAAGACCGCGCTGGTGAAGCAACAACTTTAAACAATATTGGTTACACCTACAGCATCCTAGGAAATAACTGGCAGGCAATGAAATTTTATAAACAAGCCATTGCAATTTATCAAGAATTCGGCGATCGCTTGGGAGAAATTTCGACTTTACTAAATATGGGCAACTTGTACGCCTCAACCAAACGCAAAAAGAAGGCCCTATCTTGTTACCAAAATGCCCATGAATTATCTCAGCAAATCGAGTATCAGCCACTGTTACAGAAAGTACAGCAGCATATAGACTCTCTGTAGAGCTTGATTAAAAATGGGTGGTAGAGGAGTCGAACCTCTCTATGGCGGATTAAAAGCCCGCTGCACAGCCGCTATGCCAACCACCCGTGAATGAGGGAGTGGGAAGAAGAGACAAGGGAGACAAGGTGCAGGGGGAAAAGGAGAGAGATTTTCTCTCAACTTCCTGTCTGATGACCTCTTCATACTCCCTACTCACTACTCTCTATTCCCCAAATTCAATCCACCAGGGAGGTACTGCCCCTCCTATAACTGTGTTATCAGCACAGCGCCTCACTTTTCGGCTTCAGGTGGTAATTTAACGGAAGCTAAGAGAATCGAACTCTTGACGGTGTTAGCCGCAGCCGCTTTCAAGGCGGTTTCCTCGTCCATGCCGGACAGCTTCCCTGAAGGGGTGCCTGACGGGGCTTGAACCCGTTACGACTGGTTCCACAAACCAGTGCCTCGACCGCTTTGGCTTCAGACACCATCAATGGAATCAATGGGAATTGAACCCATAACCTCCTGCTTGCAAGGCAGGCGCTCTAGCCATTTGAGCTATGACCCCATGAAGAAAGTAAAAAGTGTAAAGTAAAAAGTAAAAAGAACTGTTTAAATTCTTTCTTTTGGCTTTTTAAGGCAAGAGTGGTAGGACTCAAACCTACAACCTTCGAGTTAGAAGCTCGATGCTCTCTTCGATTGAGCTACACTCTCAATAATTGGTAGTCCTGGCAGGATTTGAACCCGCAACTTATTGCTTGTAAGGCAATTGCTCTACCGTTGAACTACAGGACTACGCAAGCGAGTGGAGGAATTTGTAGACGCGGTAGTGGCTTCCCGAAGGGTACCAGCAACCTCTTCGTTCTAAGCGAAGCGCCTCTTCCGGTTGGGCTACAAGAGCAAAGTTTGGCAGCCCTACCAGGGGTCGAACCTGGAATCTTCGCCTTCAAAGGGCGGGATGTTGCCAATTACACCACAGGGCTTTATTGCCAGGGCAGGGTTTGAACCTGCAACCTCATCGTTCAGAGCAATGCGACTTTCCAATTCGTCCACCCGGCAATGAATGGCTGCCTCGGCAGGTATCGAACCTGCGACCTTTCGCTTAACAGGCGATCGCTACTACCACTGAGCTACGAGGCAACGTAGTCCCCTAGATCGGAATTGAACCGACGACCTCCTGTTCTTGTCCTTATCGGACACGCTTCGCGAACAGACAGGCGCTACTACCAACTGAGCTACCAGGGGATAGGAAGGAGAGATGGGTAATTACCCCGTGGACTGGTTTAATTCAACTTGAATCAGCCACTCCACCATCTCTCCTATGTAACGAGAGCGGAGGGATTTGAACCCCCACGTCTTCAGTTTCGTAGACTGAGATGTTATCCAGTTACACCACGCTCTCAATAGGGATTAGGGACTAGAGGCTAGTATTTTTACTCAGCACTTTGAACTCAGAACTCAGCACTTTTCAGGCGGAGAGAGAGGGATTTGAACCCTCGACGGATATTAACTACCCGTTTCCTCTTAGCAGGAGGACGCTTTGAGCCACTCAGCCACCTCTCCACAGTGGGTCGAGCAGGATTTGAACCTGCGAACAAAATAGAACAGTTTTACAGACTGTCGTCTTTAACCAGACTCGGCCATCGAACCATAATTCCCCCGACGGGATTTGAACCCGCAATCTCCGCTTTGAAAGAGCAGTGACTTAACCGTTCGTCCACGGGGGCAAAAGAATTTTAGATTTTAAATTTTGGATTTTAGATTAAAAACTCAATCTAAAATCGGTAATTCAAAATCCAAAATTGTGTGACGCAGGGACTAGGATTTGTAGATGCCCGCTAGGGCAGCTTCCCGAAGGATACCCAGAACATCGGATTTGGAGTCACGAGGTGTTGCCTTTACACCATCCCTGCATTGGTAGCAGCGGCGGGATTTGTAGACGCGGAGCGGCTTCCCGAAGGGTACCCGCATATACTCGGTTATGAGCCGAGGGCTTTACCGTTAAGCTACACTGCAACGTACCCAAGGCTGAGGTGAGATTTGAACTCACGATGTCCGTTTTGCAGACCAATGCCTTCAACCACTTGGCTACTCAGCCTTATAGGAGCCTTGACGGGAATTGCATCCGCTTCTCTGTGCTTGAGATGCACAGTGACTTATCTAGTCGTCCACAAGGCTACACGGGAGTAACGAGAATCGAACTCGCAACCTATCGCTGGAGCGGCGATCGCTCTCACCATTTGAGCTATACCCCCATGTTTGGTATCTGTGCCTAATGTTTAGAAGGCAAAAGTAAAAAGTTAAAAGGCAAAAGAAAGATTTTTTTACTTTTATCTTTTGAATTTTTAAAGGCACAGATAATTTTTGGTGAACTTGCCCATTCCTTATTTAGTTTTCAAGGTTCGGAAAATTACTTTGCTTGAGAAAAACTGTTAACCAAATAACCGACGCTCTAAGTAATAAACCTGTCGTGTATTACTGATGTATTCGGTGGTTTTTGCTTAAACCAATTGAGAACTTTTGGCTTGGATGTCCTCTACTTCCAGTTGTTTAGAAGTGGGAGAGGCTTTTTTTACTGGAAACTTTCGTTGATTCCAGTGCCTGTTCTGTATTTGTGTGTAGAACATGATTTTTAACTTTGGAAGGCTTTGTCTTTCACCTCACTACATATATACTACATATATACTACAAAAAGTGTCAAGGGGTTGAGCAAAAATTTTTGAAAATGGCTGAAAACCCTTATATTGATTAGCTTTTGACTTATTAACCTCTCTGAAAAGTAAAACTACAAGCTTATGATGGGCTGAATATTTTTAGGAACCTAATGTGAAAGAAAAAGACCTGAAGTTATACAGAATATTTGGTTGTGTAGCGATCGCCTTTTGTGTAACAAGCTGTAGCACGTCTGCAAAATTGGAAAATGCCCAACCAATTAACAAAGTCCATGCAGCACAAGTGCCAGATCAAGCAGTAACCAACCCAATAGATGTCAATTCACAGCCATCAACTAAGCCAGAAAACCCTAATTTCGAGGTTCCGGCGAAATTTCAAGGAAAAACCTTATATAAAGTAGAACCGAGTAATCAAGAGAAAGTTATTGCCTTGACTGTTGATGATGGCCCCTGGCCAAAAACAACTTTACAAATGCTGGATATCTTCAAAGCAAATAATGTTAAGGTGACATTCTTCTGGGTGGGGAGTGCTTTACAAGCAAATCCTGAAATTGCCAAGCGAGTTGTAGCTGAGGGACACGCCATTGGCAACCATACTTGGCATCACTGGTATAAAAACATGGATGCAGTCACAGCCAAAAAGGAAATTGACCGCACATCTGACCTGATTTACAAAACAACAGGAGTCAAAACAACTTTGTTTCGACCTCCTGGCGGCTTTTTAAACAACGGATTAGCTGCTTACGCGAAAAGCCAAAAATATTCTGTAGTTATGTGGTCGTTGACTTCAGCCGATACAGACCCCCACGCTAAACCCCAAGCATTTGTGAATAATGTGTTGAAAGGCGCGAAACCAGGAGCTATTGTTTTAATGCACGATGGTGGAGGCGATCGCCACAGAACAGTAGAAGCACTGCCACAAATCATCACTGGACTAAAACAGCAAGGCTATCGATTCGTCACAATACCCGAACTACTACAAGAAAGTGGAGAAGTCTGAAGTCTGAAAAATTTCAAAGTTAAAGTTGAAAAACTCAAGGATGAACTTCATACCTGACATTTCATACTTCATACTTCACACTTCATACTTTACAGAAGCACAAGCTTGCGCTTCTTGCCAAAGTTTGTGCAGAAAGAACTCAGTGCGATCACTCATTGTGGTAATAAACACACCTACAGAATCTTCAGCACCATTCGATAGCCAAGAACCCCGCAGCGTAACTTCCATATATTCGCTATCGCAGACACACAAAGCTACAACTTCCCGATCATCTCGTTTCACCTCAGCCTTAAGTGCTTCTACCCCTGGCAGATCAACAGGTAGCAAAAAGGAAGCAGAACTTGGTTCAACACACAAATTTTGTCCAACTCGCATAGCGAAAATTACTCGCTGTGCTACCCACTCCTCTAGTGACTGAGGAATACACTCTAAACAAAAGCTCCTTTCGGTGTAAGTTAATTTCAGCATTCCTTATGCTCTCCTGTTATTCCAGGTTTGCTTGCACATTTGTCCAGAACTGTTCTGCAAAAGCGATCGCTGGGTGAATTGGTGCTTTCGGTATTTTCCGTAGCTGCATCCCAGCCTCAGACAAAGTGCGATCGCCTTTTCGGGAATTACATCTTTCACAAGCTGTGACTACGTTATCCCAAGTGTGTAAACCACCTTTAGATCGAGGGATGACGTGATCTAAGGTCAAACGTTTGCTGCTACCGCAATATTGACAAGTGTGATGGTCTCGTCGCAAAACTTCCCGCCGATTCACTGGTGGTACTTTCCATGTCCGCTCACTAGAGCCAATTTTTAAACGGATGTGTTTTGGTACGTTAATTACTAAACTGGGTGAATGAACTCGCCATCCGGCTTCTGAAGTAAAATCTAGCGGTTCTGCTTTGTTTGTTACTAACAGCACGATCGCTCGCTTGATATTTACCCGACACAGTGGCAAGTAATTTTGCGAAAATACCACCACGGATTGCTCTAACACTTGCATTACGCTCGTCACAGCTTCACTCCTTATTAAAAAACCCCCGCTTCTGGTCTAAGTGAAGCGGGGGTTAGAAATTTACCAAAAACTTTTCTGGTTTTATATCGGTACAGCATTCTCTTGTCTGTACCTCCCGCTTATTTGGTTCAGTTGTGGTTTTGCATTCAGCACGCCGATGCCGAGATATCTAGAATCATAATTCTCCTCTGTGATTAGCCCATGAATCTGGCTATCATCGCCCATAAATAAATACTCCACTCCCACAGCGGCTGATTCCCAACTAAATCGGCAGTTGGTGGCACGCAAGGAAGTAGAGATGGGGTAAATGGATTTCACAGAAAATTTCACCTATTGAACATTCCTTTAAACATACTACACTTGTATTACTATCCTGTCTATACTTTAAGGAGAAAAAGTCATGCATACGATTACTCGCACTCCAACTACCGATATGGAAGTTACCAGCATTCGACTGGAGCGAGAACTCAAAGACAAACTCAAAGAAATAGCTGGCAATCAAGGCTATCAAGCCTTAATCCGCGATATTCTCTGGAATTATGTCCAGCAAAAATCCGGTGAGTGGAAACCGCGATTTTCACGAGCCGATATTCGAGCTAGTATAGCCGCCACTGCTCAACAGGAAGAACGTTGTGTACTTACAGGTCAATTGATTCAACCTCAACAACCGATGTTATTAGGACTCACCAGGAATGGGGATATGGTTCCTCTCAGTGTCGAAAGTTTGGCTGGTTAGTTTTTAATTCCATTGAAAGCAGCCTAGTTATCCAGATAACTGGGTTGCTTTCAATATTTGACTTCTGCACTTTATAAATATTTTGTATTTAAATTTATATCTATTTATTAAGCTACAAATACAATAGGCAAGCTGAAGAGCAAACTGGAGTTTGAATAACAGGTATGCGATCGCACTAAATAAAGTAAATGACCAACTTTATTACTACTTAATAAATATAGGCGTAAGCTGGATACAGCAGGCACAAGCCTTTGCCTGAGCAAAACAAGAAACTATCAGAGTTTTTCCAGAGGCTCTGTCATAATAGAATTTAATTTTTGGCAAACTCACACAAATGTACTTAACATTAGAAAAATATTTAGCAACAAATATTACTAAATTTAATCTAATTAGCAGTATTAATGCGGTAATCATTTTTAGAGTTTTTATTTTAATTCCAGAGAAATTACGGTTTATGTATAGTTACCGACAAGCTATTCTAGGCCAAAGTCTAGTAATTAAGTTCTGCGTCAAAGCCTAAAATCCCCTGGAAGCAGCACCTTAGTATATTTTAAATACTTCCATACCCATGTATAAATTAGTTTAATATACCAATAACTTGTTCATCTGCAAGAGAAAGGGGCTATAACAGGTGAGAGAAAGTCTTGATAAAAGATTTACCACTCATCAAGGTGCAGCAACGTAAATAATGGTGAATAACATGCCAAGAAATTGGGTGCATACGATATGAGGTCATTATCCAAGAGCGTGCCAGGAATGAAAAAGCGTTTATCATTGCCGCCACAGAGTTCAGATGACCTAGAACGACTACAATCATACCCAGTCAAACTGATGCAGCATCAGAAAGAACCAACTCTTCAGTTGGTACAAAAAATTAACCACATCATCGCCAATAACTCAGCAACGACATTGATGCTGCAAGAAATTGCTCAATTGCTAGGAGATGCTTTCAAAGTCGATTGCTGTTGTTTAGTAACAGTATCCAAAGAGGCATCTAATGAATCAATAGCCGTGCATTGGTGTTCTGATGAGTATCTGGCAATGCCACACCCAAGTGAGTTGCTCTCGACAGAAAATCTGTTGATGGACTCTCCTGTAGTGCAATGTGCGGCTGAACCATTCACCATTGAGGATATTTCTACTATCCAAAATAGTTTGGTAGTTGGTTGCCAACACCTCCCATTACCAGTAAGAGCAGTTTTAGCAATCCCTACGAGGTTTGCAGGTCAGAATAATGGTGTGATTAATTTGATCAAATTCCAGCAATATAATTGGAATGAGACAGAAAAACAGCTATTAAATTTGATTGAGTCAGCTTGTGCGATCGCTTTTTCTCAAGTATCACAAGTTCAGTTAATCGCCTCGCAACAACAGCATCTGCAAAAAAGCGAGCAACACCAAAGCTTGATCAAGCAACTAACTATATTAAGTCGGAGTAATTTGGAGCTAAATCAAATGCTCCAGTTGGCTATTTCCTCTACTGCTGAATCTTTACAGGCAGACCGAGGCTTACTAATTTTACTCAAATATACAGATCCTTTATTTAGAACTCAACCGAAAAAACAAGTTCCCAAGGCAAAAGCAACTGTAGCTGCTGAATGGAACCGAAATACACAAACTTATTCCGGTAGTAAATCAGATGTTGAGCCTCAGTCATTTTTGATTTCTGAGTGTGGTTTGTGCCAGCGTGTATTCACAGACCCAGGAAAAGCCGTAATTATTAATGATTATAGAGATCTACAAGAGACTTGGACAGCGGCTTCATTATTTGCAGTTGATGCACTACCAGCAGTACTGTTAGTACCATTAGAAAATCAAGGCAAAGTTTTAGGATTTATTGTTCTACAGCAAGGAACAGCCCGGAGTTGGCAATCAGCAGAATTAAATCTTGTGGAAATGGTCTGCGCTCAGATGAGCAACGCCATTATTCAATCACAAACATTGCGGCAAGTACAGACTTTGGTAGATGAACGGACAGCCAAACTCCAAAGCAGTCTAGAATTGCAAGCAAAATTGCATGAAAAAACACGGCAATATGTTGAGCAACTACGTGAACTCAATCATCTCAAAGATGAATTTTTGAGCAATATGAGCGATCGCCTACGATATCCACTGACAAATATGCAAATGTCTATCAAGAATTTGCGTTTGCCAGGAATCCAGCCAGAACGGCAAGCAAGATACATGGATATCTTAGAGCAAGAATGTACGAAAGAAATTAACTTAATTAATGATCTGCTGACACTCCAGAAATTAGAGTCCCAGCAAGAACGTCCACAATTTGAAACTATAGATTTAAATACTAAAATTCAAGCATTAGCAGCCAACCTCCAGCCGAAACTAGCCGCTAAAGCCTTAAGTATCAATCTGGATTTACCTCAGGATTCTTTGAAAATACAGACTGAATTAGAAAGTTTTAACCGCATCCTGCAAGAATTATTAACAAATGCGTGTACATACTCAGAGCATGACACGGTAATTCATGTGCAAGCCTGTCACCAAGTTGAGCAACTGATCGATCAAGTTATTATTAAAGTGACTAATACAGGTCGGGGCATCTCCGAAGAAGAAGCAACCTACATCTTTGATCGGTTCCGTCGTGGTAAAGGAGGACGATGGACTCCGGGTACAGGTTTAGGGCTTGCTTTAGTCAAATCTCTGGTACAGCATTTGAATGGGGCGATCGCTGTTGAAAGTACCCAAATTCCCGATTCTGAACAAAGTCAAGTTTGTTTTACCCTCACCCTGCCACAATTTTCGGACGAAAGCGAACTATAATTCAGACCGTGACTGAACAACACAACTCTACAGTAAACCTTGATTTCAACGCCGCTGTTGATGAAACCAGCCTAGAAGACAACTTGGCTATTGATCCCGCTAATTTGCCTCCTGTGGCTGTCCAAATCGAGAAAATAGCCGAGCGACAACGGCAAATTTCAGCTAAAATCCACATTCCCCATCCTGTGGAACGTATATGGCAAGTGCTGACAGATTATGAAGCCTTAGTTGACTTTATCCCTAATCTTGCCAAAAGTCGTTTATTGGAACATCCTAACGGTGGTATTCGACTTGAGCAAGTAGGCTCGCAACGCTTATTGAATTTCAACTTTTGTGCGCGTGTAGTTTTAGATTTGGAAGAATATTTTCCCAAACAAATTACTTTCTGTATGGTTGAGGGAGATTTTAAAGGTTTTTCTGGTAGTTGGAACCTAGAGCCTCACTCTCTTGATGGCATTATGGGAACTAATCTTTGCTACACCATCCAAGTTTGGCCAAAACTAACTATGCCAGTGACTATTATTGAACGTCGTCTGAGTAAAGATCTCCAGCTAAATCTTTTAGCAATCTACCAGCGTGTAGAACAGTTGGCATAGTAGACATTTGTAGATGGTATTTCGTCAAGGTTTCCTGACTAGAAACTTCTAAGCAGGAAAACCTGACACTTAAACTATTGTCTATTTTTTATATAATACCCCCAGGGGAATTCGAATCCCCGTTACCTCCGTGAAAGGGAGGTGTCCTAGGCCTCTAGACGATGGGGGCGTAAGACTTTTGTTATTTACAAGCTGGAATTTAGTTTGATCATTGCCCATTTAAGATACCCCCAGGGGAATTCGAATCCCCGTCGCCTCCGTGAAAGGGAGGTGTCCTAGGCCTCTAGACGATGGGGGCATAGCAATCAAACCTTTTATAAATTAACCAATTTCCCCAATGATGTCAAGAGCTTTTGCAAAAAAACAATTTTTGTTGCAGATCATCTAAGATGCGGTGAGAAGAGGCAGATGGGTAGGGTGCAGGGGGCAAGGGAGAAAAACAAACAATTGACTATTAACTATTCACCCTTGACTATTAACCAACTACCACTTTTTTTAGAACTAGAGGACAATAGAGTATCGTACAAAACCAAGTATGAAAGAAAATCAAATTTTCATCCGGTACAAAGAGTGTAATGTTGTACTCTGTAGAAGTTATCTTTACACTTCTTTAAAAGAGATTTTGAAATTTATCGCTCAAAATCTACAACATGGAAGCATCTCTTGAAATCACCTTACAGATGGTGATCGCTGTCGTAGCAGGTATTAGCGCCCAAGTAATGGCTGCATACTTGCGTGTACCTAGCATCGTCTTATTGCTCTTATTGGGCATTGTCCTCGGCTCTGATGGTTTGGGATTGCTGCATCCGCATTCGCTAGGTACGGGACTAGAAGTAATTGTTTCCCTAGCAACGGCTATCATCCTGTTTGAAGGTGGACTGAATTTAGATTTGCGAGAATTAGGCAGGGTTTCAGTTAGCCTGCAATTGCTCGTTACCCTAGGAACGCTGATTACCCTACTTGGCGGAAGTATGGCGGCTCATTGGCTGGGTGAATTTCCTTGGAATATTGCTTTCCTTTACGCTTCTATAGTGGTTGTAACGGGGCCAACAGTAATTGGGCCTCTGCTCAAACAAATTAATGTAGATCGGCAGGTTGCAACACTTTTAGAAGGGGAAGGGGTTTTAATCGACCCAGTAGGCGCTATTCTAGCCTTCGTTGTTTTGGATACGATTGTTAATGGTGATGCTGACCCAGTTAACGCCATTGTTGGTTTGTTGATGCGTTTGGGGGTGGGTGCAGCAATTGGTGCAGTTGGTGGCTATTTGATGAGTTGGGTTTTCAAATATGCCAGTTTGCTATCGTTTGAGTTAAAAAACCTGGTTGTATTAGCAATACTTTGGGGTTTGTTTTCTCTGGCCCAGACGATTCGTAGTGAATCGGGAGTGATGACAACAGTAGTAGCGGGAGCAGTATTTGCCAATTCTTCTGTACCTGAAGAACGTCTTTTACGCAGCTTTAAAGGTCAGTTAACTATCCTCAGCGTTTCCGTACTCTTCATTCTGTTAGCGGCTGATTTATCAATTGCGAGTGTGTTTGCTTTGGGTTGGGGTAGTGTATTAACTGTTTTAGTACTGATGTTTGTGGTGCGGCCAATTAACATTTTGGCTTGTACTTGGAACAGTAAGCTCAACTGGCGACAGAAATTATTTTTAAGCTGGGTAGCTCCCAGAGGAATTGTTTCTGCTTCTGTTGCTTCATTATTTGCAATTTTACTCACCCAGCGTGGGATCAATGGTGGTGATGCCATTAAAGCTTTAGTGTTTCTCACCATCATCATGACAGTAGTTTGCCAAGGGTTAACAGCTGGCGGGATCGCCCAACTATTACAAATTACCTCCAAAGATGCAACTGGAGCGGTGATTGTCGGTTGTAATTCTTTGAGTTTGTTAATTGCCCGTTTCTTTCAAGAACGGGGAGAAGCTGTTGTAATGATTGATACAGACCCGGAACGTTGTGAAAAAGCAGCAGAGCAAAATATTCGAGTAATTGCTAGTAGCGCTCTCGACACTGGAGTTTTGGAAGAAGCAGGATTAGCTTCTATGGGAACTTTTTTGGCGATGACGAGTAATGGGGAAGTCAATTTTGTCTTAGCGCAACGCGCGGCTGAGGAATTTAGCCCCCCGCGCGTGTTAGCAGTATTTCCCCGTGACCCGCAGGCGAGTAATGGCGGGAATCAAAAGACGGTTAACCAAGCTTTTGTTAATGACTTAACAATCAAGACTTGGAACGAGTATTTGAATGATGGACGCGTGAAGTTAGGAACAACAACTTTGGAGGCAGCAGATTTTGATAGTCAACAAGAGCGCATCCAAGAAAAAATTCGGACTGGGGTATTGATACCGCTGTTATTAGAACGAGAAGAACGTCTACAAGTGATGTCGGCCAATCAAAATTGGGAAGTAGGCGATCGCATTATATATTTACTGCATGACCCCAGACCAAATCTTTTAAAACGCTTGTCTGGCGCTAGTCAATCTACTCCTTTAGCTGTAGAAAAGTTACCGGAAGTGGAAGAAGTTGCTGTACCAACTTTGGCTCAACTTTCTACTAGTGAAGTTTCGGGAAATTGAGCCAAATTTTCTGCTGTATAAGTTTCCTGTTCTTGCCACAGTAGAGCCAGTAAATGTACTACTGCCAAAATTAAGGTTGCAGCCGCAACAATATAACTGTGGATAGCGTAAAGATGTTGCACTGTCAGGGTGTTAATCGCTCCACCACCAGTCAGGATATTGCGCAGTTGCTCACCAATAAAGGGAATGGCTTCGATAGTTCCCAACTCAATGCTGAAACGCCAGTATCCTTCTTGCGTCCAGTCAAGGAGCATTGCTGTCCAATCTAGCCCGATCGCACTAACTGCTAATAAAACACCACTCACCCAAGCAACTAGCCAACTCTTGCTAAATTGTCGTCCTAAGAACATGACTACAATTTGTACCAAGGCGATCGCAATTGCGGCATTACCTGCTATCTCATGGGTTCTATAAAACAACCAGCCATAAGGCACTTGAGTATTAATCATTTTTAAGGAATTGTAAGCGCCACCTGCTGTAGGTTCGTAGTAAAAAGATAGCAAAATGCCAGTGGTCGTATAAATCAAGCACAGGGTCAGAATTACGACTGACAATATCGTTGCAAGTCGCCGCAAAATTCTCTCGAACTGGGTGCTTTGCATCATTCACCCCTCCTGTTCTTTGTTAAATATGTATTCTTATTACATTTTATTTAAGAAATATAAATATTTTTTGCCTTCATCAAAGAAAGATAAAATTTTTAAATCAGATATTTGACCCAAACTTTTAGTGGTTCTGGCGAACCGTACCAGATTCCAGGGCTTCTGGGTGAGTGTCTCACGCCTTCAATAATCAGATTCTCTGCCCCTTCGAGATGAGCAGCAGTAATAGGTGTAATACCATCTCCCCAAGTGTTCCCTTGACCACATGTTAATTGATAACTGCTGTAGGCTAACCAGCTACCAGGTCGCCGTTCGCCAAAGATGGTTTTGCCAGCAACACACACATAACGCACATTTTTATAGAATGCGCCTGGATAGTTATTAGTCACAAAGTCAAGATTCCAGCGCGTCCAGCGTTCTTGACTGATATGAGGTGTACCTAAGGTGATGAGTGTGGCGACTAAAGGATGAGCATTCCAAACCGAGGGATTAGCTTGACTGCGTGGAGTGTAGGGCTGTTCTCCTAAATAAATCCGGGAAATCCAACCACCCGCTGAATGTCCAATTAGATTGATTTGGGTAGCTTGATATTCCTGCAATATCTGTTTAACAGTCAGGTCTAGCTGCTGCAAAATTGGTGTCACAGGCCTGCCACCGATGGTAGGGAGCCAATCGCGCCGTCGTAGTGGTACTGTGACTGTAGGAAACCCCAACTGTTTCAGGGATTGTTCTAGGGTAAGGTAGGCGATCGCGCTTTCTAAATATCCAGGCACAATAACTGTAGGTAACGGCATTTTGCAATTAAATTAAAGAGTCTCTGAGTTGAAATAATGTCATTAAAATATTAATTATCAAAATGGAATTTAGGAGCCAGTTGTCAAAATTCAGTATGAATTTTGTATAAGTAGTGGATGAATCAACTCTTTTAAAACCTCTACCAATTCTAAAAATTAGTGCAAAAAATTAGTAGTTTTGGCTGCTGAATTCTTCTTCAAGAAGACCTTTTTGTCATTTCTATTAGAGAAAAAGCCAATTTGGCCACAATTTACAACTACCTGATGTGATAATATGTCTTCTGTATGCAATTTTTGGCAACCACCTACTACAAAATCTAAACTGACTAAACAACAGTTATACCGATAGTTAAGTCCGGTTGTATCTAGCTCGATATATCTTTAGACTGATGCGTTCCGCGTCACTGGCAACTACTGTAATTGTCAGTTCAGATTACGTAAACATATACGTAAAATGGCGATTAGTAAAGTGAAAAGTATTTCTTTTCCTGATTTGCAAATGCAACCTAGAAAGATAAAATTGCGTCATTTAAAAATTAAACCTGACTAAAAAATCTAAAATTTGCCATTTTGAGTTCTGCCAGGAACTTATTATCTTTAGAGGGATGCATATTTTACCAACAAGATAATATTGATTTCCCAATAAACTGCAACTGAGCCGAGTGAACGATAACAGCTATGTCTTACGTCTCCCTGCTAAAAAATATACCTGAAATTTTAAGCCAGCCAACTGGAATAGCAGCTATAGCCTCAGTTGGTATTCATGGAGCTATTGCGTTGATTGTGCCATTAATGCCAGTAGATCCTAGTAAACCGAAGGAAACAGCTTCTTCAAAATCTGTTGGCATTTTGGAGTTAAGTCAAGCTGATCAAAATCGTTTACCCCAAACTCCAGGTACACCTAATTTTGCTGTGCAACCGCAACTACCAAAATTTCCACAGCAACAGCAACTAGCGCTACAGCCACAAGTACCTCCACCAAATTTAAATAGCCAGACAACTGTACTGCCTCCGCTACCACCATCTAGTTATACACAGCCAGTACTGCCATCCTTACCTACAACTTCTAATAACTACCGCGTTTCCTCATTACCTACAAGGCAGTCTTTCAAGATTCCCAAACAAGATTTTCAATTTGATAATTCTGGTTTTAAAGTTGGTAGTCAAAAATTTACCTCATCAATTCCTAATTTTGATGACAAGCCTGTAATTCCAGAAACATCGCAACCACTTCCAGTAGAAAGACTACCAGAACTACCACCAGCAAAAATACCTCCGGAATTGCTGAATAGCCCAATTCCCAGTCCTACCACTAGCTCAAGTATTACAGCTGCAAACAACAGAATTACTCCCCAACCAATACAGCCTGATAATAATGTTAATGTAGGGATTCCTCAAAACCAGACTACAGAAACTGGTATAGCTCAAACGCCTAAGGCTGGTGATAATACAACATCATCAACGGCAAGTCTCCCAACTTCACAGCCCGTAAATACACCAATCTTGCCTAAATTGCCCATAAAAGCACCCAACCAAACGCTAATCGCTCAAGTACAATCTTACGAAGAACTGAGAAAAGCACTCCAACAGCAATATCCTAATTCAGAAGAAAAAGCAGTAATTCGGGACACAGTTTCTGTTAGTACAGCGGGTGTGGAGGGTACTGTTTTAGGTTTTATAGTAGTAGATCCTGATGGTAAAGTATTGGATATCAAATTCCAAGACAAATTACTTTCGCCAGCATTGCAATTAAAAGCAAGACAATATTTCAATGCTAATGCCAAATCTCTCAAGGGAGATAAAGCAATTAGCCGTTATCCATTTAGTTTGCGTTTCCAAGATAGTAGCAAGACGGCTGGGGCTACTCCAGAACCAACTGAAACACCATCAGCCACAACTCAACCATTGCCTAAACCAGCAACAGATAATCAGCCTGTGATTACGCCAGTAGGCAATAGTAGTCAGCTAAAGCCGACTCCAGCAGTAACGGCTCAACCATTGTTAACCCCAGTACCTAATAACGTTCAGCCAACACCATCATCGACAACGGTTACTAATACCAGCCGCCTATCATCGTCTGGAGAACCTGACCGTGAATTAATTCAAAAGTTGCGCAAGGTAAGAGAAACAAGAGAAAATTCTAATTCAGAAAAATAAAATAATATAGTTGGTTTTTGGAATGGCGATCGCTCTACAGTAAGGAACAGGTAACAGGGGAGCCAGTCGCGTGCGGAAGTGTCCTCCGTTGAGCGAACTGGCGTGAAAAGGAACAGGCTTGAAAGCCTTTTGTTACATAACTTTTTGGTTAAAACTAGTACCTCATTCACCTGCAATCTGCTGTGTGTCACAGTACAGCACAGGGCGATTTCAATACCATGAATAACTATCTCAACCTATATAGAGGCGCGAAATTTCGTGTCTCTATGTTTGACGTTTTAGTGCTGTAGTTAACTAAACTTGCAGAAAAGAAGGATAAAATGCGATCGCTAAATTAAATTATTTTTTACTCAATTAGATAAATTGAATAGCCATTACCCATAATTACTGAAGTCTGTCAACATACAGCAGCAAGGCTACGAAAACTCTCTGGCTCTGTTAACATTTTTTATAATTTCCTACTTGGTGGGAAGAATAGAGAACAGCGATCGCCTTAACATTATGGAGGAGTGAAATGAGACTGAGCGACAAACTTTTAAACTCAGACAAAAAAGCAATGGTTATAGATGACTGTTGCAAATTGTTAGAAGCACAAATCACTTCTAAGTCAGGAATTAGCGGTATTGCACTCAAAACTGCCTTTGCAGCCCTCAAAGGAATTAAGCCAGGATATATTGCCTACGGTGTTGAGCAACTTTTACCAGAATGCTTTAATGCGCTTGATCCGATGTGGGCTGAAGGTGTACAACAAGGTGATCCAGTAGCGCACTTAGCAACAAATAAATCTCGCACAGCAGACGCAATATTGAGCGTAACTGATACTAAGTTTAAGAGTGTCAAGCGGCAAATTGTGCGTGGAACCTATGAAAAATTTAGGGGTTCCGCCAAACAACACGTAGAAGAAGCAGTACCAGATTTTGCACAGGTAATTAATAAGTACGCCTAATTCTGGTAGAGACGCGAAATTTCGCGTCTCTACAAAAACAACCTTGCTACTTAAATCCCGGCTAATATTACAATTGCCGCACCACTGGCTTACCGTCTACGACTTCACCAACTAAAACTACATCTGCACAGTTGACGAAGATGCCGTTTTCTAAAACGCCAGGAATGTTATTGAGGGTTTTTTCTAAATTCACTGGATCGTCAATAGAGTCAAATCTGACATCAAGGACAAAGTTACCTTGATCGGTGATGACTGGCCCGGCTTTTTTCACACCCATACGCAATTCTGGTTTACCGCCAAGTTGCTTGATGGCATTGGTGACGGGAGTAATTGCCATTGGGATAACTTCTACTGGAACGGCAAACACAGAACCCAAACGATCAACTAACTTACCACTATCTACGACAACAACGAATTGTTTTGCTAAATAATCGACAACTTTTTCGCGGGTATGGGCTGCACCGCCACCTTTAATCAAATTCTTTTGGGGGTCGACTTCATCTGCACCATCAATAGCAATATCAATGTGGTCAACCGCATCTAAAGTGGTGAGTGGTACACCGTACTCTTTTGCTAATACTTCTGATTGAAAAGAAGTAGGAATACCGACAATATCTTTAAGTTCACCAGATTTGAGGCGATCGCCTAAATACTGAATTGTATAAGCTGTAGTTGAACCCGTACCTAAACCGACAATTGAACCTGATTTTACTAATAGGGCGGCAGCTTTACCAACCTCTTGCTTCATCAACTTCACAGGATCTGTTGCGGTCATTCCCAAAACTCCACAAAAACTGACTATAGTCCATATTAGAAGGCAGATGACCCCCATTCGCTTTTTTTCTAGTGCTGAGTTGAAAGTGCTGAGTATCAACAATTAACAATGACCTAGCTGACTTGGTGGTTGCTATAAGATGAATAAGATTGAAGCAGAAAATTTCAGACTTCATACTTCACACTTCATACTTCTATGCGCTTGATTTTATACAGTAAACCCGGTTGTCATCTGTGCGAGGGCTTACAGGAAAAATTAGAACAAATTTTAGAGACACAAAATTTTACTACTGTAGAGTTAGAAATTCGTGACATTACAACTCGTGAAGATTGGTTGCTGGCGTATCAATATGAAGTCCCAGTGCTGGTTTTAGCCAATCTTCCAGGTTCAGAAGCATTTGAACAACCTCTACCACGTCCTTCTCCTCGTGCTAATGTCCAGCAAATTCAGCAAATGTTGTGTAAGTATTTATCCAATACCAAAAAAAATGATGCAGAATAAGCGCAAGACAAGCGTGTGGCGAGGTTCACAAGATGAAATTGCGGGAATTACTAGCAGCAGTAGACAGTGTGGCACAATTGCCTAACAATTCTGAGTTGGCAGATGCCGAAGTCAAGGGGTTAAAAACCAACTCCCATGCTTGCGGTGAAGGAGATTTATTTATTGGAATGCCAGGAACCAGGGTAGATGGGGGAGAATTTTGGCCGAGTGCGATCGCATCTGGTGCGGTAGCGGCGATTGTTTCTTCCCAAGCTGCCGAAAAAAATCCTCCCACGCCGGAGGCTGTAGTGATTAGTGCTAGTGACATGACTCAAGCTTGCGCGCAAATAGCAGCGGCTTTTTACGATTATCCAGGACAAAAACTCAAATTAGTGGGTGTGACCGGCACAAACGGTAAAACGACCACCACTCACTTAATTGAATTTTTCCTTAACAAAGCTCATCTGGCTACGGCTTTGATGGGAACTTTATACACTCGCTGGCCAGGTTTTGTGCAAACTGCTATCCACACTACGCCATTTGCCGTGGAACTACAACAGCAGTTAGCAGCAGCAGTGAATGCTGGTTGTGAGTTTGGTGTAATGGAAGTGAGTTCTCATGCTTTGGCGCAAGGTCGAGTCTTGGGTTGTCCGTTTGAGGTAGGAGTATTTACCAATCTCACCCAAGACCATTTGGACTATCACAGCGATATGGAGGACTATTTCGCGGCGAAGGCGTTGTTATTTAGTCCCAATTATCTCAAAGGCAAGGCGATAATTAACGCTGATGACCCCTACGGCAAACGATTAATTGCGACATTGCAACCAGAACAAGTTTGGAGTTACAGTGTCAGCGAGCGCAATGCCGATTTGTGGATGAGCAATTTAAATTATCAGCCAGATGGTGTTAGTGGTATTTTACATACACCAAAGGGTGAAGTTACATTTCGTTCACCGCTGGTTGGGCAATACAATTTAGAAAATGTCTTAGCAGCAGTGGGAGCAGTTCTTCACTTAGGACTAGACTTACAGTTAATCGCCGCTGCAATTGGTGATTTTCCTGGCGTTCCCGGACGGATGGAACGAGTGCAAGTTAGTCCCCAACAAGATATCAGTGTTATTGTTGATTATGCCCATACCCCCGACAGTTTGGAAAACTTACTCAAAGCTGCACGCCCATTTATTCCAGGTAAGATGATTTGTGTGTTTGGCTGTGGTGGCGATCGCGATCGCACCAAACGTCCAAAAATGGGTAAAATCGCCGCAGATTTGGCAGATGTGGCTGTCGTAACTTCTGATAACCCCCGTACCGAAGACCCAGAACGGATTTTGCAAGATGTTGTAGCCGGAATTCCCGACACTGTGCAACCAACTGTAATTTGCGATCGGGCTACGGCTATTCGTACGGCAATTTTACAAGCCCAACCTGGGGATGGCGTGTTATTAGCTGGTAAAGGTCACGAAGACTATCAAATTCTCGGTACAGAAAAAATTCACTTTGATGATAGAGAACATGCCAGAGATGCTTTACAGTCCAGGCTAGGAAAGGATGAAGGGTGAAGTATGAAGGGTGAAGTGTGAAGTGTGAAATTTAACTTTTCACGCTGGATGTGAATTACGAAATCCTGTTATTTTCTAAGGTTTTCAGGCTTGTCTAAAAACACAATGTTAAAATCATCAACAAAATTACTAGGATTTGTTTCAGACTTCATACTCCATCCTTCATATTTTCTCACGCCCATTTATAACTTAATGTTGTTTACGTAGTCTTTTTGTAACAAACATATACATGAAACTAAAAATCAATGACATAATTATTTCTTCCTTGTTGTGCTTGACTCATGAATGATTCTCTGCGTAAGGAGTTATCCGTTTATCAGCTGGCCTTGGGAGTGGAAGCACCACCTCAACCATTGCCAAGCAATCCTGCTAGTCTGTTATCACTGCTGAAGTCGCAAATTGATTTATTGATTGAGAAGCAAATTACCGCAACTTTTTGGGTTAAGTTACCACCAGGAAAAATTTGGTACGCAGAATTAAAGCGTTATCAATCTGCGATGGGTGGATCTGGTGTGATTAATATTTGTCGAATAGAGAAAATCAAACCTGAGACAGAAGAGAAAGAGACTGATTACACGACCCCAAGGCAGCAAAACTGGGTAGAATTATTATCAAATTATCAATTACGGCGAGAATACTTTTTTATAGTATCCTCGCCGCAATTTTGTAGTTTGATTGTGGCGCGTAGACCACGAAAAAGAAATCAAAACCGCAACGCTAATAAAGCCAAAAATAGTAAACTTCCGTCATTGCTGGCTGTAATGACAATGGAAGGAAGAATAATTCAGCAAGTTTTAGATGCTCTTAAACAGGTGGCTGCACCGGAATCATCTGCTGTTTTTCCAACTGAGTTGATTTATCCAATTACAACTGAACCAGCGCTGATAAGTCAATTACTAACAAAACAACTCCAGCGCCAAAATTCAATCCAACGGCAAATTGCCAATAAACGCATTCACAAATTACAAGAGCAAAATCAAAAGTTGCAAAATAAAGAGCAACTCAAAGATGATTATTTAAGTAGTGTGTGTCAGGAATTGCGTACACCCTTAACACACATGAAAACTGCACTGTCGCTGTTGAATTCTCCTACCCTGAAACCACCGCAGCGACAACGTTATTTACAAATGCTGAATACTCAGTGCGATCGCCAGAGTATACTCATCACTGGTTTATTAGATCTTGTCAATCTAGAACATAATTTAGAAGCAACCAGCTTAGAATTAGTGCGCTTATCGGATATCGTACCCGGAGTAGTTAGCACCTACCAGCCTGTGGCTCAAGAAAAAGGTATTATGCTTGCCTACACTGTACCCACAGAACTACCAGCAGTTTGGTGTGTCACAGGTGGAATAAAGCAAATAGTGATTAACTTGCTCCATAACAGCCTGAAATTTACCCCCAAAGGTGGGCAAGTGTGGGTAAGAGCGCGTCTTCACGGAGATTATGTGCAGTTAGACTTCCGGGATACCGGTATTGGTATTGCGGAAAGCGAAATTTCTAAAATTTTTGACTCTTTTTATCGAGTACGTTCTGGAACCACTGAAGACTTGAGTGGTGCGGGATTGGGCTTAACTATTGTGAAGCGCTTATTGTGGCGCTGTGGTGGTTCAATTTCCGTGAGAAGTAAACTAGATGAAGGGTCTACTTTTACAGTCCAGTTAGTTACTACTCCTAACAAAATCCCGTTTAAATAAATCTTATAACTGAAGCAAAGTCTACTCATACAGTACGTCAGGGAAAAATAGCTAAATATTGCTTAATTTGGGAAAAACATAACGCAGGTGTTTGTTTCGACAAGCACCTCTGCGATGGTATTTCTGCAAAGAGTAATTAGTTTTGCGATATCGCACTTTTGGTAAACTTGCGGGGCGATTTTGGCAATTTATGGGGATTCCCTGTTCCCTGTTGCCCGTTCCCTGTTCCCTTTTAAACTTTTGTACCCCTCTTAACACTAGAGTTTTTGTGTAAGTATTTTTAATCGCCAAGAGAACTGCTAAAATCTCCCTATTCTCGATAGAGAATATGAATTTTTTGTTGAGTTTGCAATTAAACATTACTAATACGTGCAAACATCCAGTAAGATAAACCTTATATAACTATATATACATCAATTTACCGTAGATTAGAGAGGAGCCACGGAATGAACTTTTGGCAGCATCCCTTGAAGCGATCGCAACTTACAACTCAGCAAAGACCTTATCGGTTCAGGCTCAATTCTCTCAAAGGTTTTGTATCACTCACTTTGGTAGGGGCTATTTTGAGTGTGGCGCTGGCCGCCTGCTCTGGTGGAAATAGCAGTAATTCTGCTGGTGAAACTCCTTCTGCGAGTCCGGTTGCAGCTAACAAACCAAACGTTGAAGTCACCCTAGTTTCCTTTGCTGTCACCAAAGCCGCTCACGAAGCCATCATTCCCAAGTTTGTCGAAAAGTGGAAGCAAGAACATAACCAAACTGTTACCTTCAAGCAAAGTTACGGTGGTTCTGGTTCTCAAACTCGTGCCGTCATCGATGGTTTGGAAGCAGATATTGTTCACTTAGCATTGTCTGGAGATACGGAAAAGATTCAGAAAGCTGGATTAATTCAACCCGGATGGGAAACTGAAGTTCCGAACAATGGTATTGTTTCTAAATCTGTTGCTGCGATCGTTACTCGTGAAGGTAATCCTAAAAATATCAAAACTTGGGCAGATTTAGCAAAAGATGGAGTCAAACTAATTACAGCTGACCCAAAAACATCTGGCGTTGCTAAATGGAATTTTCTAGCACTGTGGAATTCTGTCATTAAAACTGGTGGAGATGACGCTAAAGCAACTGAGTTTGTCAGCAAAGTTTACAACAATGTACCGCTTTTGACAAAAGATGCGCGTGAAGCTACTGATGCCTTTTTCAAGCAAGGTCAGGGAGATGCTTTAATCAACTACGAAAATGAAATTGTTTTAGCAGAACAAAAGGGTGAAAAAGTAAATTACATCGTCCCTGATGTCAACATTTCTATTGATAATCCAGTTGCTGTAGTAGACAAAAATGTTGATAAACATGGAACCCGTGAAGTGGCAGAAGCTTTTGTCAAATACCTCTACACACCAGAAGCACAGCAAGAATTCGCCAAATTAGGATTTCGACCTGTAGATGAAACTGTTGCCCAAACTAAAGAAATCAAGGACAAATTCCCCAAAGTAACTACTCTAGGCACAGTTAAAGATTACGGTGGTTGGAGTGAAATCGATAAAAAGTTCTTCGCTGAAGGAGGTATTTTTGACAAGATTCAAGCACAAAAGAAACGGTAATTAATTATTAGTCATTTGTCATTAGTCATTTGTCAAATGACTGATGACAAATAATAAATGATCAAAGACAAATGACATTTTTATGGCTGTATCTTCTTCTCCATCCCCAGATCAAAATCTTGTTTCCGAAACTCCTGTCTGGAAGAAGTTCCTGCATCAGTTAATTCATCTTCCTTGGACATGGCGAATTACCTTGGTATACCTAACATTCATGTTGTTTATGCCAATAGTTGCTATGTTCCTAAAAGCCAGTACAGAACCACCTGCTAGGTTTTGGGAAATTGCTACTAGTGAGGTGGCCTTAGCAACTTACAACGTTACTTTTGTGACATCTATAGCGGCTGCTCTACTGAATGGTGTATTTGGTACTTTAATCGCCTGGGTTTTAGTGCGTTACGACTTTCCCTTGAAAAGGCTAGTTGATGCTACTGTAGATTTGCCCTTTGCACTGCCGACTTCTGTTGCTGGGTTAACATTGGCAACAGTTTACAGCGATAATGGTTGGATTGGTTCACTGTTAGCCCCACTAGGAATCAAAGTATCTTTTACTCGTTTGGGCGTAGCAGTAGCAATGGTATTTATTTCCCTACCTTTTGTAGTGAGAACTGTACAACCTGTACTGCAAGAAATGGAACATGACATTGAAGAAGCAGCTTGGTGTCTTGGTGCTTCGCAATGGCAAACATTTTGGAAAGTAATTTTACCACCGTTATTTCCCACAATTTTGACTGGTATTGCCTTGGGTTTTTCCCGTGCGGTTGGGGAATATGGCTCAACAGTAATTATTTCTTCTAATACACCCTTTCAAGATTTAATTGCGCCAGTATTGATTTTCCAACGATTAGAACAGTATGACTATTCTGGCGCTACTGTTATTGGCATCGTGTTGCTGACAATTTCTTTGATACTGCTATTGGCAATTAATTTCTTACAAGCGTGGGCAAGAAGATATGACAGTAAATGAGCCAAAATTCCACTCGTCTGCTTCTAATGCAGGTATAGCTAAACCCAAACAGCAAAAAAGCTGGGTGCCAACAATTTTAATTGGCATCGCAATTTCTTATCTAGCCTTAATTCAATACATCCCAGCAATTAACGTTTTTTTCCAAGCTTTTAAAAAGGGAGTTGGGCCGTTTTTTGCCAACCTAACGCACCCAGCTTTTCTTCATGCAGCTTGGCTAACGTTCATATTGGCATTGATTGCCGTACCACTAAATACAGTATTTGGATTGTGTGCAGCTTGGGCGATCGCTCGTCATAAATTCCCTGGTCGTGCCATCATTTTAAGTATTATCGACCTGCCCTTTTCCATCTCCCCCGTAGTTGCAGGGTTGATGATTGTCTTACTTTACGGGCGCAATGGCTGGTTTGGCCCTTTCCTGCAAGCCCATGATATTAAAATTATCTTTGCCTTTCCTGGGATGGTGTTGGCCACAGCCTTTGTCAGTATGCCCTTTGTGGCGCGAGAAGTCATTCCTGTGTTAGAGGAATTTGGCAGCGACCAAGAAGAAGCAGCGAAAACCTTGGGTGCAAAAGATTGGCAGATATTTTGGCGCGTCACCTTACCTAGCATCCGTTGGGGATTACTTTACGGCTTAATTTTAACCAATGCCAGAGCAATGGGTGAATTCGGTGCTGTTTCTGTAGTGTCTGGTAACATTGCTGACAAAACTCAGAGTTTACCACTGTTTGTAGAAGATGCTTACAAACAGTATGAAACTGAAGCCGCCTTTTCTGCTGCCGTACTCTTGGCATTGTTAGCAGTAGTTACCTTGATACTGAAGGAAATTTTAGAACGGAAAACTCGCATCAAAGATGTTGAATGAAGTCTGAAGTCTGAAGTCTGAAGTCTGAAGTAGGGAAAATTACCCTACTCCCTACTCCCCATTAGTATGGCAATTGTTCTCACTAACTCATCTGGCTCGATGGGTTTGGCAATATGCTTTTGAAATCCGGCTTGCAGTGCTTGTTGTTGGTTGATTTCACCCGCATAAGCAGAAAGTGCGATCGCAGGTATTGTTCCTCCCTGTTGGGGTGAGTATTGTCTAATTTGCCGAATCAAAGAATAGCCATCCATTTCGGGCATACCGATGTCAGATACTAGTAAATCCGGCAAAGATTGATTTAATAAGGTCAATGCTTCTAATGCGGAAGCGGCTGTAGTCACTTGTGCGCCAGCTTGGGTGAGGATGAATTCTGCTAACTCGCGCATATCTTGATCATCATCGACAACCAATATTTGAATGCCGCTGAGGTCGATCGCACTTCCCAAACGGTTAGTATCTGAAGATAACTTTTGCTCAACAATGTTTAATGGCAACCTGACTGTGAATGTTGCCCCCAAATTCTGCCCTGGACTATCTGCTTGCACTATTCCGCCATGCAGTTCTGTTAAATGGCGGACAATAGCCAGTCCTAAGCCTAATCCTCCAAATTTTCTTGTCGTTGCGCCATCTTGTTGCCGGAAGTATTCAAATACATAAGGTAAAAATTCTGGGGTGATGCCAATGCCTGTGTCTTTTACTTTAATTTGAGCATACATCCCCACCTGATCTAGTTGCACTTTTACTCGTCCGCCTGCTGGGGTGAACTTCACAGCGTTAGAAATCAGGTTCCAGACAACTTGTTGTAAGCGGTTGGTATCACCGGAAACTGTGCCAGAAACAGGATTGAGTATTGTTTGGATTTGAATATTTTTGGCTTCGGCGGCTAGTCGCACTGTTTCTAGGGCGGCTTCAATAGTTGCAGCTAAATTTACTGGTGCAACATTTAACGACATCTTGCCTTGGAGGATGCGAGAAACATCTAATAAATCTTCAATTAATTGTGCTTGCAACTTGGCATTGCGTTCGATGGTTTCTAAGGCTTGGTCGGTTTTGGCAGCATCTAAGCGCTTACTGCGCAACAGTTTTGTCCAACCTAAAATTGGATTGAGGGGCGATCGCAATTCGTGAGATAGTACTGCCAGAAATTCATCTTTAATTCTGTTGGCTGCTTCAGCTTTGGCGCGATCGCTTTGAGCTATGCGGTACAATTGAGCATTATCAATTGCTAAAGAAGCACGCCGCGCTAATTCTTCTGCTAATTGTAAACTGCTCTGGTCATAGCATTGACCAGACTCAGCTGAGATAAAGGAAATCACACCGAGAATTTTGTCTTGGGTTTTTAATGGCACTGACATAAAAGATTTAAACCCAACAGAGCGCAGAATTTCTAAATGTTCTGGGTCACGGGCTGCTTGTACTAACAATTCATCAGGAAAATCAGCTAACATATCTGATTTTCCTGTGCGTAGTGTCCATGCAGCGCCTCTAGGATCATTCGGGTTGAGAGGATATTTCTCCCGCATTTGCTCAGCCCATTGCAGTTTGGCCGGGTCGATGTGAGCTACCGCAATTTGCTCAATAGAATTATCTTCTTGGACTATGTGAACTGTACACCAATCGGCTAACTCTGGTACTGCCAACTGTGCAACTCGTTCTAAGGTAGTTTGGTAATCCAGGGAAGATGCTAAAACTGCGCTGGACTCTGCTAAAAAGCGTTGGTTGCGCTCTAACCTGACTTGCTCAGTAACATCTACCACATACGCTAAAACATCTTCGATTTGCTGGTTGGAGTTGGTTGTGGGCAGATAGTACACATTGTAGTAACCAGGAGAGCGATCGCTCCGACCAGGAGCATTAATAGCAAGGCTGAGTGAGCTAAAGGGATTTCCTGTACTGTAAATTTCATCAAAAACTGAAACTATGCTCGGATCAATTTGGCCAAAAAGCTCAACAACTGAATGTCCTAAATGTTGTTCACGAGTGAGTCCGTTGATTTGAGCTAATGCCTCATTAATTGCAACAAATCGCTGCTGACTATCTAACAAACCAATTCCTATCGGAGAGGTTTCAAAAATAGTTTGTAGCTGACGCTGCACTGTTTCTGCTTGCATCCGGGCAATGCGTTCACGTTCTAGTAATCGTTCCCGTTCTTGTTCAACTTGCTTGCGTTGTGTAATATCGATGACAACACCAATAGAATTTTTAGGGTTTCCCTTCAAATCGTAAGTAAACTTGCCTCTCGCTTCTACCCAATGAATCGAGTTATCTGACCAACGCAGGCGGTATTCGTGGTGATAATCTTTCTTGGTCTGCATAGCTTGCTGAAATTTGGCTTCAGCTTGCCCTAAATCATCTGGATGCACCCGACTTGCCCAAACTTCATGCGCGGGTTGACATTCATAAGGTTGCAGACCTAGCACTGTAAAGTGTCCTTCTGACCAACGCAATGTATTAGTTTGGATATCCCAGTCCCACGCTCCCATACGTCCGACATTGAGTGCTAGTTGCAAGTGCGCCTCACTTTCTCGCAATTCTTCTTCCGCACGCGATCGCTCTACTGCTAACCAAGTTTGTTCCGCAATTTGCTCCATCAGCGTGACTTCTTCTTCTGTCCAGTGACCTGGTGAAGTATGATGTAGCACAAATAACGCTACAAATTTACCTTGTTTCACCAACGGCACACATAACAGAGATTTAGTTTGAATAGCATCAAAAGCTGCCGCACCCCCTCCCTGAGTCCGAGGATCAGCATCCACATCATCTACAACAATTGTCTTGCCTTGTTTGAGTTCAGCAATAATTTCTCGGCCAAAAGAATCCATGTGATGACAGCCAACCACGCTAATCACACCGTTGCAGTAGTCGCGATCGACAATCACGTATTCTTGGGTAGAATCTATTTCACCGTAGGTACAGCGAGTTACTTGGAAATGTTTTCCTGTAGCACGCACCACCTGCCACATAATTTCCTTGGGATCTTGAATAGTCCGAATTGCATCGTTTAATTGAATTAAAAATTCCTTTTGTTTTTCTTTGTGTTGCAGCTGTTCGAGCAGTTGTTTACGCTCTGTGATGTCAACAGAAACGCCGCTCATACGAATTCCCTTTCCAGTTGCATCTAGGTAGACTCTGCCTTGACTATTCAGCCAGCGCACTTCTCCGTCTGGAGTAATTACCCGGTACTCCTGCTGATAAAAAGTTTCTCCCGCAGTTGCTCTTTGGGCTGCTTGCACAATTTGCAACTGATCATCCGGATGAATTGTAGCCACAAACTCTTCTGCTGTCCCGTCTTCCAGTCCCCAAACACCAAGCGCATTCGCAGAACACACCACACGATTTGTAATTAAATCCATATCCCAAGCAACCATCTGGGCTGAGGATAAAGCAAGTTGCAAGCGTTCTTCTGTTTGTCGTAGCTGTTCCTCAATTTGCTTGAGTTGCGTCACATCCTGAAACATCCCAATAGCAATTGCTGGATGTCCATACATGGCTGGCAAGGTTTCTCCCCAACAAAGTGTTGAGCGAATGCCTCCGGGTGTATGCCAGTTCATTTGATAGTTTTCTAGCTTTTCTCCTTGTGCTAACAACACCGCAGGCATTTTTTCTGTGGGGATGCGCCTGCCATTGGTATCGGTGCAATAGTAAAAGTCTGGGTATTTATCCAAAGATTTATTTTTTGGTAAGTCGCCACCAGCTAATTCATTGGCGATGCGATTAGAGAAAGTAACTTTTGCTGTGCCTGGTTCAATAAATACCGTAGGTGTTGGCATTAAATCCAACACAGCTTGTAACCATTGATGCTGGTTTTCTAAGGCTTCAGTTTGTTGCCTCAGAGCGCTTTCTATTTGCTTACGCTCGGTTACATCTTGAAATACAGCAACAGCTGCCACAATTTGATTTTGGCTATTAAGAATTGGGGCAGAATTAACACTAATAAAAGTTTGGTTAGCCTCACTTTGTAGCTGCATTTCTTCGTTAGAAACGACTTCACCTGTGCGGAGCGATCGCGCTAATGGATACTCCTCTGGAGCATACATCTGTCCATTAGGACGAAAGGCTGCAAATGGAGTAATAGGTACATATTCTTCTAGTTCTAGGGATTCTTCATAGCTGTACCCAATAATTTGTTTGGCTTGTTCATTAGCCAGAACTAATTTCCCAGTTGCGGCATCGGCAATTAGCACACCTGTTGGTAACTGCTGTAAAACAGCTGCAAATCGTTTATGTTCCATCTCAAGCTCGTGCAGCAACCGCTCTCGTTCTGCTTCCGCTTGTTTGCGCTCTGTAATATCACGAAAATATACTGCTAGTCCTTCCGGCGAAGGATAAGCATTTACCTCTAACCAACAACTAACTGCCTCCCCATATTCTTCCCAGGAAACTGGAACTTGTTGAGCTAATGCCCGATGCATCGCTTGATATGCGACCCCATCGACAAGTTCTGGAAACACTTCTTGCCAAACGTGTTTACCGATGAGTTGCGCTGGTGTTTTGTGTAAAATTTTAGCTGCTGCCTGATTTACATATGTGTAGTGCCAATTGCAATCAAAGGCAACAAAGGCATCTGTAATACTTTCTAGAATTGTTGTCACCCGATGTTCACTTTTTTGAGCGATCGCATTTGGTGCATTTTCTAGTAAAGCTTCTAAGTCTTGTTTCTGACGTTTTAAGGTGGCGATCGCTTGGTTTTGTTCAAGGATGCGCTCTTGTAACAAAGCGTTTTCAGAACTCGCCCTAATTTCGTAGAAATCGAGATTTTGTTCGTTTTCTAAGCTGCGGGCAAAGTATTCAATCAATTCCGAACGAGAAATTCCTTGCTTTTGCGCTGCTTCATCAAGCGATCGCCATGCTGTACCGGTAAGAGATATACTAACTCGTTGTTTTTTTTCTGAATCCCAGTTACTAACAAACTTACCAGTAGAGTCGCGCTTCATTATAGATTGATCCGTATGCGTACACGGTTCTTCTATTTAAGATCAATTATTTCCTGATTAGGATCTACCTGGGGATTGAGGTTTAAATTTATAGCATTGCAAGGCGATGCATTCACAATGCAAGTCGATGCATTCACAATGCGAGGCAATGCATTAACCCGACTTTTCACGGTATCTGAAAAACCTCTCTCCAAACCTCTCTCCTCGTAGGAGAGAGGCTTTGACTTCTCCCCCTTCCCTCGTAGGGAAGGGGGCTGGGGGGTTAGGTTTCTTATTTGTTTTTCCATATCACGTGAAAAGTCAGATGCATTAACAATGCGAGGCGATGCATTAACATTGCCGATTAAAAACTTAGGTATACACCGTAGGCTAAGTGATTCAGGTGATTGCTGCTAATACCAATTGATTTTCCCAGAGAAATTCCACTCCAGCTGAGAGCGCTTTTAGAGAAAGTGTTTCTTTGGTGCATATTATCCAGCCTCATTGCTGTTAAGAGCTAATTTCCGTTTTATCAAAGACATTTTTTAAAAAGTTTAACCCTTGTTCAATCTGGGAAAATTCCTCGGCTGACAGACCATTGAGAATGTCAGCAATCTGAGCGCGAGTATGGTTGAGGGATTGTTGAAGATGATACTTGCCATCATCAGTAAGATTGAGAACTATCCGCCGTCGCTCTTGGGGATGGTGTTCGCGCTGCACTAAGTTGCGTTGCACTAGTCGTTCTATAGTTGCTGACGCTGTAGCAGAGGTGACACCGAGATGTTCTGCTAAATCAGAGAGTGAAGCACCAGGATTTCGGTTAATAAATGCCAGCGATCGCAACTGCGGAATCGACAAAAAACCAGCATTATGCGCACGCATCTCCTTCCTGATAAACCGCATCACTAATGGAATTGTTTCCATTACTTTGGCAGCACATTCTTCAGAAGTTGCACCATGTGAGGGTTTATCGAGCTTCATGGGCGAGTTATTCTCCTAGTTACATTGCCACCCGTGGATAAAGTTTGCCACAGATGAGGGTTAATATTATTAATGTTAGTAGGAGAATTGTACAATCCAGAGCAAATCCATAAAGACTTGTGCCGTTAAGTAGCATCGTGCCTCTTAAAGCATCCACCTCATAAGTCAATGGGTTGATGTGGGAAATGAATTTTAGCCAGTTAGGCATTAACGAAATCGGATAAATGGCATTGCTGGCAAAAAACAACGGCATGGTTAATAATTGCCCAATGCCGGTCATGCGTTCTCGTGTTTTCACCAAACAACCAATAATTAGGGAAAAAATACAAAAGCAACCCGCACCCATGAGTACAATCAATAAAACTTTGATGATTGCCCAGGGATGCAAATTGAGTTTCACACCTAACAGTAGTGCCAATCCGTAGATAATAAATACCTGTGACAAGCACCTTACTCCACAAGCTACAGCTTTGCCTAATACCATAGCGACGCGGGGTGTAGGACTAGCCAGGAATTTATGCACAATCCCTAAATCTCGTTCCCAAATCAGTGTCATCCCACCAGTAAAAATGGCGACAAACAGTACACTCTGGGCGAGAATTCCGGCTGTCATAAAATCCAAATAAGGCAGATTTCCCCCTGTAGGAATAGCTCTAGTTTTGGAGAACACTTGCCCAAAGATTAATAGCCATAATGCTGGCTGGACGGCTCTAACAATTAAATCAGTGGGGTCGTGGCGTAATTTACGTACTTCTAATTCTGCGATCGCTAATGTTTTTATAATCAACTCACTAATTGCAGAGATCAGATTATTTTTGCGAATCGGTCTGGTTCTAACCCAACCGTTGAGCAGTACGCCTGGTTCTTGCTGTGTCACGGTAGTTAACTCCTGATACTAATTGGTCGCCTGTATAGTGAATAAACACATCATCTAAAGTTGCGTTAGGCTTACCTAAAGAGGCTTTTAAGTCTTTTGGAGCGCCTGTGGTAATTTCCTCGCCTCGTTGCATAATTACCACTCGGTCACAAAGATTATCGGCTTCTTCTAAAAAGTGAGTGGTTAAAAATATCGTTGTACCGAAATCAGTACAAAGCTTTTGCACCAGTTGCCAAACCTGAGTCCGTGCTAAGGGATCTAGTCCGACGGTTGGTTCATCTAAAAACAAAATTTGTGGTTGATGCAAAATTGATTGAGCAATTTCCAGCTTGCGAATCATCCCACCAGAGTAATTTCTCACTAAACGGTGGGTTGCATCTGCTAAACCCATAAATGCCAGAATTTCGCGAATGTATCTTTCTCGATACTTGGTAGGAATTTCATACAACTTGGCAAATATCAACAGATTTTCATAACCTGTGAGGCTACCGTCAGCAGACAGGGCTTGCGGCACATAGCCAATCACCCGTCTGACAGCCATAGATTGATGAGTTATGTCATAGCCAGCTAAAGTTGCTTTTCCTGCATTGGTAGGTAACAAAGTCGTCAACATCTTAATAACTGTACTCTTGCCTGCCCCATTCGGGCCAAGCAAGCCAAAAACTTCACCCTGTTCTACAGATATGTTCAGGTTGTTAACAGCAGTTACTTTGCCAAAGCGGCGTGTGAGTCCTTGAGTTTCTAAAATAATCGGTTTCGGTGTGCTGGCAGGTATCTCCGACCGATTTGCTTTTCCTGTCAGTCCTGTCACAAGTTTATCTACTCACTAATAGTTAGATAAACTAATTATTAGGTTAACAATATATTTTGTCAATAGTTGATTGCAAAAAAATTAACCAAGAATAGCGAACCCTATCCTTGGTCAAAGTAATTAAATAAGAATCCAGAAGCCAGAATGCAAAAATCAGAAACAGAACTTCAATTCTCAAGTCTAACTTCTGATTCCTGAATTCTGTTTTGCAGAACTTCTGTGGCTTTCTCTGCTGGAAGCGGTTTATAGAAAAAATAGCCTTGCACATCCTCACAGTGAATAGATTTCAAGAAATCTAGTTCTTCTTGCTTTTCTACACCTTCGGCCGTGAGTCTTAAGCCTAAGTTACGTCCCAAAGTAACAATTGCCTTCACAATATGAGCAACTCGCACATCTGTGGTTAACTCTTGAATAAAGGATTTATCAATTTTGAGGTTGTGTAGTGGTAGAAGTTGTAGGCGTGAGAGAGAAGAATGACCTGTACCAAAGTCATCTATAGAAAGGTGAACGCCCATCTGTTCTAGATTATGTAAAACAGTTCTGGTAAATTCTAAATCGGCGATCGCAGTCGATTCCGTAATTTCTAATTCTAAAAAACGCGGCTCTAATCCTGTCTGGGCAAGAATTTGGGCTACATCTTCTACCAACGTAGATTGGCGAAACTGTTTAGGAGAAAGATTAACAGCGACAGTTAAAGGGGGTAACCCAGCTTCTTGCCAAGCTTTGTTTTGCCTACAAGCTGCCCGTAATACCCATTCACCAATAGGAATAATTAATCCACTTTCCTCAGCCAGAGGAATAAAAACATTAGGAGCCACTAGCCCCATTTCTGGGTGTTGCCAGCGTACAAGCGCCTCCATTCCAGTGATTTTTCCCGTCCCGATATTCACACGAGGCTGGTAATATACTGTTAATTCTTCTCTTTCTAAGGCACAGCGCAAGCTTTTCTCTAAAGTTAGCAGTTCTGGAGTTCTAGCACTGAGGGTAGTTGTGTAAAACTGATAATTATTTCTGCCTTCGTCTTTAGCGTGATATAAAGCAGCATCTGCATGTTGGATCAGAGTTTCAGCATTATGGCTGTGTTCATCAAACAAAGCAATGCCAATACTAGCACTGACATAAAGTTCGTGACCATCAAAACAAAAGATATCCTGTAAGGTTTGCAGGATTCTTTGGGCTACTTGGGCTACCTCGTCCAGATAATTTACCCTTGGGAGCAGGATAGTAAATTCATCTCCTCCCCAACGCGCTACAGTGTCTCCTTCTCTCAGGCATCCTTTGAGTCTTTGCGCCACACTTTGTAATAATTTGTCTCCCAAAGTATGACCTAAAGTATCATTAATCACTTTAAAGCGATCTAAATCAAGAAACATCACAGCTAAACTTTCACTATTGCGCGTGGCGTTAGGTAAAGCTTTAGACAGCATCTCATTAAATAGCAAACGGTTGGGTAATCCCGTCAGCATATCGTGAAGTGCTTGGTAGCGAATTTCCTCTTCTACTTGTTGACGCTTCCAAGCACCGCTAATACTAGCCGCCATTGTTAACAAAGTTGATTCTTCATGTCTTGACCAAAGACGCTCTTGGGAACAGTCAGCTAAACCAAGACAACCCCAAAATTCATCCTCTAGTCGCAACGGGACTAACAGCAAAGATTGAATACCATCTCTGGCCAGCAGTTCTTGTTCTGCTAGAGGAAATTCTTGAATAGTGCCACTAATCGATTGTCCGCAAGAGAGAGTAGCATACCAACGCGCCAGTTCAGAAGATTGATAAAGCTGATTTTGCCAATGGTATCGAGAAGATGTAAAGTTATCCCGTATCCATTCAAATTGCAGGCTAAGAGCCATTTCTCCTGTATCTAAATGGTGGTGGTTTTTAAATAGATAAGCGCGATCGGCTTTAGCTGCTTCTCCTAGCACTGCCAAGGCTTTATCTATACCAGTTTCATAATTCATTTCCACTAGCAAATAATTTGCTGCTTCTGCTACTGCTTGTAATAAGCGATCGCGTTGGCGTAATTCAGCTTCTGCTTGCTTTTGCTCTGTAATATCCCTAACTATAAAAGTTCTAATTAAATCGCTTTCAGGTAAGTAGTGAATACATTGTTCAAAAACTTCTTTATCAACTTTTATTTCTCGCCAAAAGGAATTTATTTTTCGATCTTCTACCGCATTGAGCAATCCTGCTAAAACAGGGTGCTGCTTGCCAATTTCTTTAATCTTGGGGAATTTCACAGATGCAGCTGGATTAAGATATGTGATTGTTCCCTCTAAATCCATCTCGATAATGGGATTGGGGATGAGTTCCGGGAAAGATGCTAAGCGTGCTAAAGCAGTTTCACTAGCCGCTTCAAAATTAGGATCAACAACCAGAGTTTGAAAAGGATTGGCAAGATTAGCTTGCTCTAACAGAAAATCTGATAAGTCATCAACTTCGCAAGTTTCCGAAAAAGCTTTTTCCGATATATGAGAAATAGCATAGTATTTAGCCTGGACTTGACTATTTCCAAAGGCAACTACATCTCCATGCTGGAGATTATGTGATATGCATTTCGTACCATTCACATACAAGCCATTAGTACTGGCTTTTCCCTTGAAGTTGCCATCAATAATCCGAAAGCCATACTGGTCAGTTTCTGGAAGAGTGACTCGCAGTAAAATCGCATGTTGTCTTGATACTGAACGAGAACGAAGAACAATCGCGTTTCTAGAATCTCGACCAATGGAATAAGTGGTTTCTTGAAGTGGGATAGTTCTTTGCCCTTGTAAGTCTTGGACAACCAACAGGTGGCGTATTTTTTCCCACTCATTTCCTGGCATTGCTTTTCCTCAAAATCTCATTTCTTGAATCTACTGATGAAAAATCTTACTTGTAGTCACTTGCTTTCAGTTTAATACTTGCTTAAATATCTAGAATAAAATTAAAAGTATCCTATTTACATAGTAAAACTGCTGATTTTTATTTATGAATCAGAGATATTTTTTATTACATTAAAAATCTTCTCAGTAACTTACTCAAGATAAAAGCTTTGTAAAAAAATACTTGGTAAAATTACTTAATTATAAATTAATAATTGATTGTTATTTAGTATGATCTCGAACTAATTTAGTTGATGAATTTGACATATTGATTGCTAGTTACATTGTTGTAGCAGGTTTGCCAATCTCGGTTGTTTTCTCTTGAAAACCACCAGCATAGTTAATTACACATATAGTTTTGTAAATTTTATGAGTTCCATAAGCAACGCCACTAACTTTAAATGCAGCGTTAAAGATATTGGTGCGATGACCGCGTGATGGTACTCCATCATCAATAATTAATTGCATAACAATATCTTGGGCTGTATTTGGGCCATAGCTAATATTCTCAGCCGCAGTGATTTGCCATTTACCATAACGATTGATGCGATCAAAAGGATTGCTACCATCACTACCATAATGACCTGTCGCGCCTTTATTACCTTGGTCTTTTACATGAGCTTTTGCAGCCAAAGACATACCCCTCGATATAGTTAATGCTCCAACAGGACGTGCTGATTTAAGAAATGCGATCGCCTCATCAACAGCTTTTTTTCCTTCTTGAGTAATTAAATAAGAATTTTGTGACAACTTGACACGGTTACCTTGAAAACCTTTTCTGTACTTTTCTAAAATGGGTATATAAACTTGAGGATTTTGTCTGACTTTGTTTGTTTCAATAATTACTTGTTGTTCTAAAAGTGAAAGATAATTGGCTTTTGCTACTAAATATAAACTGGCTTTTTCGTCCATAACTAAAGTAGACTCTGCTAGAGACGATCTGGGTTGAAAAAACTGAAAAGAATAAGTAATAGCTAAAACGCTTAGTATAGGTATTGTTAATTTCATGTAATTGATAACCGTAGTTAAATTTCTGTTTTATTGTATTTTTTATTACATAAATTTGTAAATAGTAAATATATGCAAAGTATAATATTTTATTCTTGCTACGTAGAAAATTCTGCTGTACCGAAAGTCAATACAGTAGTAGGGAGAAGTGATCACACATCTCAACTTGCACATTTTTGTGTTGACTGTTAACAGATAACAATCAACAGTCAACAAACTTTATAAGTGATGGATAATTTCAAGGCGTAATAGCTTAACAGTCTTAGCTCACACGCTTTCTAATCAAGTTCTATGAGTATTGAAAAATTCGGGAATTACGCCAAACTAGCATCGGAGTTTGACGGCAGTCTAATCAACGAATCAGGTAAAGTAAAGATAAGTAAAGAAAGCGCTTTAATAATAAATGGCTGCTCTACCCTTACAGGAAATTTCTGCTCAGTTAGAAAGTTCAAATTTACGCGATCGCATGGTTGCGCTTGCAAGTCTGCGCGATGTCCCGGCTGAAGATGCAGTACCTTTAATTAAAAAGGTGTTGAATGATGATTCTCTGCAACTGCGGTCTATGGCAATCTTTGCCTTGGGAGTCAAGCAAACTGACGAATGTTATGCAATTTTAGTTAGAATTTTGCAAACTGACCCTGACTATGGTATCCGTGCTGATGCGGCTGGCGCATTGGGCTATTTAGGTGATACCAGAGCATTTGAGGCGCTGTCTAGAGCATTTTATGAAGATACTGATTGGCTAGTACGCTTTAGTGCTGCTGTAGCTTTAGGGAATCTCAAAGATCCACGCGCCCACGAAATTCTCATGCAAGCCTTGAATAGTGAAGAAACGGTTGTACAAGAAGCGGCGATTTCTGCACTAGGGGAAATTGGCGACTTAGAAGCAGTTGATAGTATTCTCAAATTTGCTCAATCAGAAGATTGGTTAATCCGACAACGGCTGGCAGAAGCTCTAGGAAATCTGCCCACTCCCAAGAGTATCTCGGCTTTAAAATATTTAGAGAAAGATAGCCACCCCAACGTTGCCGAAGCAGCAAGAGTCTGTCTTAAGAGGATTGAGGAAAAAGACAAACAAGCATAAAATTTGCTTCTCCTGCTACCTTTTAATAATAAGAGGGACTTTTAGTATTTTGATGCAGGGTAAAATCATTCATGAATATTGAAGAGTTTTTTGAGTTAAGTGCTGGTAAATGGTTTTCCCATCGTACTAGCCACCATTTAGCATTTAAGCAGTCTGAAGATGGCAAATCAGACATTGTAATTGAGATGTTAGCCGCAGATCATCCAGAAGTTATCAAACTGTGTCAACAGTACGAAGTCAACCCCAGTGAAGCTTCCTGTGGTGCAAGAGTTACCTGGAACGGCACAATGGAATGGGATGAAGAGAAGCACACTGGTTCAACTGTGTTAGTTACTGTACCCGATGCCGATAATCCAAGTGAAGGTAGGTTACTACGAGAAATGGGTTATGCGGAAAAAGCTCCTGTCGCCGGACGCTATAAGATGGGCAGTGATGACGCATTAACTTTAACCACAGAGTACGAAACGATGTGGTCTGAAGAACGTCTGTGGTTTGCTAGTCCCAATTTAAGAATGCGCGTTAGTATTCTCAAGCGCTTTGGCGGTTTTAGTATGGCTTCCTTTACTTCAGAAATTCGTATGGGTGGTAGCCCAGCAGCAGCGAAAGCAACTGAAGTGAGTAATTCAGCATCTTAGAGGATACAAGGGGTAGGAGATAGAAGAAAAACAAATCTTCCCTACTCCCTACTCACCACTCCCCTAAATTTGGAGTAAGTTAGCGATCGCCTGTGGTAATGGCAAAATAATGATGATTAATAAAGTCATAGCCATTAATCCCAAAATGTCACGCCCGTTATCTAATTCTGTAACATCATTCAAGGCGGGTTCATCAATCAGAGGGATAAATAATAAAATGATCGCCCAGACAAAAAATTCTGACTGTACCAAAGACAGTAATAGCAGTAGCAAGCGAGATATTTGACCAATAACTATTGCTGTTCGTTGCCCAAACATCGCATGGACAATATGACCACCATCAAGTTGTCCCACAGGCATCAAATTCAAGGCTGTCACAATTAATCCTAAAAAACCAGCCACAGCCAATGGATGCAAGTCGATAGCAGATTTCGCAGTCAATTGACTACCCAAGGCTAATTTTGAAAGTAATGCTAATAAAATTGAATATCTCGGATTAAGTGCATCTGGGTCGAGAATTCCTGTTTTGTCAGTCATAGGAACTATCTCAGAATGAGCCAAACCCCAAATTATTATGGGTAATGTTGCCAAAAATCCGGCAATTGGCCCAGCAATACTGACATCAAATAAAGCTTTACGGTTAGGTACTGGACTACGCATTTGAATAAATGCGCCGAAAGTGCCTAAGAAAAAAGGCATAGGGATAAAATAAGGCAGCGTTGAGCGAATTTTGTAGAACTTAGCTGTCAAATAGTGACCAAGTTCGTGAATGCCCAAAATCGTGATTAGACCCAAGGAATATGGCAATCCTTTGAATAAAACATTTGGATCAGATTTTAATGCTGTTAGCTCAACACCAGCAATTCTTGCGCCCACAAAGGTAGTAGTAAACAGAGTTGTAATCAGTAGTAAAAGTGCTAATCCTGGTCTAGTTAAATTTTCTGTTTTATTTTTGTTGACATTTGAGGCTGCTTGTGAATTAGGCACTAAAACAAAGAAAGGTTTGCCATTGACTCCTTCTTGAAAAATCACTAAAAAGCGATCGCCAAATTGTGCTTCGATATTGGACTTAATTTGTTGGTAAGCTTGATGAGGTTTAGTTCTTAACTGACCTCGACAGATAATAGCTTGAGGTCGATACTCAAGATTTTGGATGTAGTATACAGACCAGGGAAAACAATTTCGCAGCTGGCTTTCTTCGGTAGGTTCAATGGGACGCACTGGTACTGGTTCTGCGGTAGGATGAATAGCCTGTAATGTAGAAGTTTGGGGTTCAGTTTGCTGATCTGTTGGTGCTGTTCGCCCCCATTGAAATAACAGCCAGTATAACAAAAGGCAAACAATAGACGACCCAATAATCAGACCTGGTGGCGGAGGTTGTTTTATGCCATACCTCATTGTCCATCCAGTTAATAGCAATGCTGGTGTCATTAACACTAGCCATAACAACCAAACAGGCGTGCGTGTAATGCCAACAGCACTGCGTTGCACCATCAGATAAGTAGCTAGTCCCAGTAGGAGGAGAAACCAAAAAGTCATGTGTTCTTTAATAATTTGGAAAAGTGTCTCACCAGTGGTGTTAGCAGCACAGCCCTCACCACAAAGCAGACTCTAAAACCCGAATTTTTAACAATAGTTAACTCTTAAGGATTGATTTTTCATACCAATTTGCAAAATCATTGCAACAGATGAATTGCTCAAAAGATATAAATAGTTCAACTGTGTTACTAAAGTTTTACCACTCCTCATTTTCATTTAGTTTTTTTCATGTGTTCCTTACCTCAACAGCCCAGTCATACAGCTAAGTCACCACGGCCTGTGCTAGATAGCATTTTGGCTTTTCCACCAAATCGGGACACATTGGGAGGAACCTCCTACTTCATTGTAAGAAATGAAGGGAATATCCTCATCGATTGCCCAGCCTTAGACCAAATGAATCTAGATTTTTTGCGATCGCATGGGGGTGTAAGATGGTTATTTATTACTCATCGTAGTGCTATTGGTAAAACAGCAGAACTTCAGTCTGCTTTGGGTTGTGAGATTGTAATTCAAGAACAAGAAGCGTATTTGTTACCAGGTCTAACCGTTACTACCTTTACCCAGGAAATTTCTCTTACTTCCACCGCACAAATAATTTGGACTCCAGGTCATTCTCCAGGTTCATCTTGCCTTTATTACAGTGAATTAGGCGGCGTTTTATTTTCTGGTCGGCATTTAGTACCAAATCAGCAGGGTGAACCAGTCCCATTACGCACAGCCAAAACCTTTCACTGGCTTAGACAAATTAAAAATGTTCAATCTTTATTAGAAAGATTTACCCCAGAAACCCTTCAATATATTTGTCCTGGTGCGAATACAGGGTTTCTCAGAGGTAAACGAGTTATAGACCAAGCATACAAGCAACTTGCTGCCTTGGATTTTCCAGCTTTGTTGCAGGCACAACCGATTTTGTAAAGGTAATAGAGAAGTAGAGACGCGAAATTTCGCGTCTCTACTAATCTCTAGCCCTTAGCCCCTACAGCTACAGTATTTCTCGCCAATATTTCGACTGCTGCTTGATATTGCAAATCGGCTTCTGTTGCAATCTGTTCGCGGGAAATGGGTTGTTGGGTAACTACTTGATCTGGCTTAATTCCTAATTTATTAATATCTCGATGCTGCGGAGTTTCATATTTAGCAATGGTGACTGCCAAACCAGAACCATCTGACAATTCAAATAAAGATTGAATTAAGCCTTTACCAAATGTAGTTTCGCCTACTAATGTCGCCCGTCCATTGTCTTGCAGTGCGCCAGCGAGAATTTCACTAGCACTAGCAGTTCCTTGATTGACCAAAATGACTAAGGGATCTTGTGTCAGTGGCGGGCCAAAGGCTTCAAAACTGCCTTGAATGCCTTGGCGATTAACTGTGTAGACTATTGTGCCAGAATCTAACCACAGCCGAGCAATTTCAATGCCAGCCTGTAAAAGTCCGCCAGGATTGTTGCGTAAATCTAAAATATAGGCAGCAGCGCCTTTTTTTTCTAGACTATTAATAGCGTGTGCCAACTCCATAGAAGCGTTGGCATTAAATTGAGTGAGGCGAAGATAACCAATGGATGTACCTTGAGGAGAAGTACGCAATTGGGCAACAACAGGGTTGAGTTCAATGCGATCGCGTACTATACTAACTTCTCGCTGTTCCTCTCCATCACGTTCAATCAACAGCGTTACTAAACTGCCAATGGGGCCACGCATTCTGGCCGCAGCTTCATCCAGGGTCAAGTTCTCTGTAGAAAATCCTTCAATTTTCAGAATGCGATCGCGCGGTTTAATGCCTGCTTTATCTGCTGGTGAACCTTCAATCGGCGAAACTACTTCTAGTTGTCCTGTATGCGGATTGAGGGCAATTTGCAAACCAACCCCTGTTAATTCTCCAGAAGTATTAACTTGCAAGCTGCGATACTGTTCTGGATCTAAAAAACGGGTAAAAGGGTCATCTAGGCTCTTGAGCATGGACTGAATCGCTGTGTAAGCTGCTTGTGTATTGTTCAGCGGCTTTTCCAAGACTTTTTGTCTGACTGCTGCCCAGTTTTGATGATTAAATGTCTCATCTAGATAAGTGCGATTGACAATGCGCCACACTTCTGAAACTAACTTTTGCTCATTAGTCAAAGCCGTTGCTGTTGGGATGAATCCGCCAATCGCCAAACAAAACGCCAAAAATAGTGAAAATCCTATCCGAAAAACTTGCTTTTGCATGAACCCCATTTTCAATTCCACCTGAACCCAAATTGTACAGAACTGCCCAGTTCTCTTGTTTTTTCTGAAGAGGGAACAGGGAACGGGCAACAGGTGAGACCAGCCCCCGTCTTGGCGATTTCCGTCACGATGGGGGACTGGCGAACCCGAAGGGAAACAGAAGGTTGTGGTGCGGGTTTCAATCCCCAACCAGAACTTGCCACTCATAGAAATATGGGTCTCTAGTTCCCAGATAGAGAACAAGTGCAAAGGAGAAACTGTTCCCTATTCCCTATTCCCTATTCCCTTCTTTGATGAAATCTATCTCTCGACTATGTTACTTTTTTTATAGAAGTAGTGCATTGCTCTCATCAAATTGTTAAAGCAATCGATGAGTACACAAGGCACTCTACAAACGATAAGATCTACTTTGGAACTGGCATTTTAAGTGTTTGGTTGCAAAGAGAACGCCATATATTTCATATTTACAGAGTGTTAAGTTGCTTAAAACTCTGATAACTCTGACAGCAAAAAACCAAACAAACAACCTTTTTGTGAAAATCCCAAAATTGCCAATTGGGAGATTTATCAACCGCAACCGATTTTTAGGAACTTGAGATTGTATGGCCAACGTTTACGACTGGTTTGAGGAACGCTTGGAAATTCAGGCGCTCGCAGAAGACGTAACAAGCAAGTACGTCCCTCCTCACGTCAACATTTTTTATTGCCTGGGTGGAATTACCTTAACTTGCTTTCTCATCCAGTTCGCCACTGGATTTGCCATGACGTTCTACTACAAGCCAACAGTTGCAGAAGCTTACTCTTCTGTGCAGTACATCATGAACGAAGTAAACTTCGGTTGGCTGATTCGTTCTATCCATCGCTGGTCTGCCAGCATGATGGTGTTGATGATGATTCTGCACGTCTTCCGGGTTTACTTGACTGGTGGTTTTAAAAAGCCCCGCGAATTGACCTGGGTGAGTGGTGTAATCATGGCTGTAATCACCGTTTCCTTTGGAGTTACAGGCTACTCCCTGCCTTGGGATCAGGTTGGTTACTGGGCTGTGAAAATTGTTAGTGGTGTACCAGAAGCAATTCCTGTAGTTGGGGTACTGATTTCTGACCTACTACGTGGTGGTTCTAGTGTTGGTCAAGCAACCTTAACTCGTTACTACAGCGCCCACACCTTTGTTTTGCCTTGGTTAATTGCAGTATTCATGCTGTTCCACTTCTTGATGATCCGCAAGCAAGGCATTTCCGGGCCTTTGTAATTTAATTGTTTGTTCGGCCAAAATGTGAAAAGGCAATAGCTGTTTCCAGACAAAGTTGTTTGTTTTAAACTGATGAAAAATTAGATACACCACATCAGCAAAAAAATCACAGACAATTCTATTAGGAAGCTAAAAGCTACTCCCTTATCCAAGGTGGTCTTAAAGACACAAGGCTAGGGCGGCCTGATAGCAAACGGCTAACATCAATGCTTTAACTGAAATTCAGCAGGAGAGCGCACTTAAAAATGGCAACAGTAAAAAAACCCGATCTGAGCGATCCTATTCTAAGAGCTAAACTGGCCAAAGGTATGGGTCACAACTATTACGGTGAACCAGCTTGGCCTAACGACCTACTTTACATCTTTCCAGTTGTAATCATGGGATCTTTCGCTTGTATTGTGGCTCTAGCTGTACTAGATCCAGCAATGACAGGTGAACCAGCAGATCCTTTTGCTACACCACTGGAAATTCTGCCAGAGTGGTACTTGTACCCAGTATTCCAAATTTTGCGATCGCTTCCTAACAAATTGTTGGGAGTTTTAGCAATGGCTTCCGTACCCTTGGGACTAATTCTTGTTCCCTTCATTGAGAGCGTTAATAAGTTCCAAAACCCCTTCCGCCGCCCAGTTGCGACCACAGTATTTCTGTTTGGAACTCTCGTAACTCTGTGGTTGGGTATTGGTGCTGCTTTACCTTTAGACAAATCCTTGACCTTGGGACTGTTCTAAATTTAGATTAGTCACCAAAAATTGCTTTGACGCTTGTAAGTTTCAGAAGCATGTACAAGGAGGTGAGTGGTTAGCGCCACTCATCTCCCCGCAATATGCTTGTGAAACAAGTAACAAGCGTCAATTTTAGTAATCCAGGTAGCATCTTGGATTTTCAGTTTTGGATTATGGCAATAGCCAAGTTAGTTAGGAAATTAACAGATGATAAAACTCAGGCACCAAAAGACTTTTAACTCTGTCCCCTGTCCCCTGTCACCTGTTCCCTGCCATAATAGCTATTCCAAAATTTAAAATCTCTAATAGCCAACAACTAAACACATCTTTTATTGAATATTCAAGTCACGGTCAATGCTAAGCATGGTGGAGCGAGACCATCTGACTGTAACGAGCGACCTTACGCTCTTAAATAAAGTGCAACAATGGTTTGAGCAATTTTGTCTGCAATATGTATTTCAATTTGGTTGGTCAGAAAGCCAACTTTATCGACTTAATTTAGCATTAGCAGAGGGCTTTACCAACGCAGTTCGTCACGCTCATCGAGCTTTACCACCGGAAACAACCATAGAGATAGAAGTTAGCCTATGGGTTGACCGTATGGAAATCAGAATTTGGGATCATGGTAAACCTTTTAATCCCGATGCGATCGCTGAGCCAGAACCCGGTACTCCCCAAGTAGGTGGCTACGGATGGTTTTTGTTGCGGCGGTTAACTGATCGGGTAATTTACGAACGTAGTAATGATGAGAGAAATTGCCTACTAATTGTCAAGTATGCCAACCAAGAAATTCCAAAAGCAAAATAAAACGGGATTTCTTATGCACTAAAAAAGTTTGTATAAAAAAAAATACTCAGTCTAGTAAAGTCAGCATACGATTGTAATTACTCTTTTGCTAAGATTTGGCAGCAGCATTGAGATTACTCAGGCTGCAAAAGAGTAAAACTTATATAAATAAAAACGTAAATGCTGATTGATGTAATGGGAGAAAACCCGAAAGCAAGTAAAAAAAATAACACTAAATCTCGCCATGTCTTCGTTTTTATAGAAATTTTTGCTTGTGAAGGTGGTATTCAATCTTATGTAAAAGATATTTTTCAGGCTTATTTGGAATTAAACTCAGCACACAATGCAGAAGTATTTGTACTGCGAGATAGTCCTAACTGCGCAAATCCTTTTGAGTCTGAGAGTTTAAAATTTCATTATTTTAAAAATAATTCGCCGCAAATAGGCAGAATTAATATGGCAGGGGCTTTGTTAAAGTTTCTGTTACAAAAACGCCCCCAACACGTTTTTTGTGGTCATATTAAACTCGCAGTATTAATCCAAACTCTTTGTCAGCCTTTAAGTATTCCCTACACAGTCCTCACCTACGGTAAAGAAGTTTGGGAACCGTTAAAAAATCCAGAACGCCGCGCCCTCGCCGCCGCCAGCGAAATTTGGACAATTAGCCGCTACAGCCGCGATCGCGCTTGTGCTGCTAATGGGATTGACCCCAACAAAGTTAAAATGCTTCCTTGTGCAATTGATGGGGAGAAATTTACACCAGGGTCAAAACTGCCAGACTTAGTAGAAAAGTATGGCTTAACAGATGCTAAAGTCTTGATGACAGTAGCACGCCTCTGGTCGGGAGATATTTACAAAGGTGTTGACGTAACGATTCGGGCGCTACCGAAAATCGCTCAAGTTTTCCCTGATGTCAAATATTTAGTAATTGGTCGTGGTGATGACCAACCACGATTAGACCAGTTGGCAACAGATTTGGGTGTCAGCGATCGCGTTGTGTTTGCTGGCTTTGTCACAACAGAAGATTTAATCGCCCATTACCGCCTAGCAGATGCTTACATCATGCCTTCTCAAGAAGGTTTTGGGATTGTTTATCTCGAAGCAATGGCTTGTGGTGTACCCGTGTTATCGGGTGATGCTGATGGTTCGGCTGACCCCTTACAAGATGGTAAACTAGGCTGGCGCGTTCCACACCGTAATGCTGATGCCGTCGCCGCAGCTTGTATTGAAATTCTGCACAAGAAAGATCAACGTTGTGATGGACAGTGGTTGCGAGAACAAGCGATCGCTCATTTCGGCACAACAGCCTTCCGACAGCAGCTATTGTCATTAGTCAAGAGTCCATAATCCATAGTCAATAGTTAAAACAGATTAACCATTGACCATTGACAAATAACCATTAACTAACCCCAAACTCGCTATCCTAGAAAGAGAGCAAGACAGTACTTAAAAAATGAGCTTTAACAATTCTCAATTGAATCTGGTAAATCTCCGCCCTTTGCTCACTTTATTAGCAGTTATCTGGTTGCTAGGTTCATTGGGCTTGGGTTGGTTAGTGAAGTCGTTGTTTATTCTGTTTGCACTGCTGTCACTAGCACCTGTGGTTGCATTCTTCGGGTTTCGCTGGTGGCTACAACGCAACTTAGTGACTGACAAGTGTCCCGTTTGTGCATATGAATTCACAGGCTTAAATAATAGCCAATTACAGTGTCCCAACTGTGGAGAACGGATCTTAGTTCAGAAAGGTCATTTCCAACGCTTTGCACCAGAAGGCACAATTGATGTGACAGCGGTAGAAGTACCAGCCAAATCGTTGGAAGAATAAGAAAAAAGTATTCAGTTGTTGACTGTTGATAGTTAACTGTTAGCAGTCAATGAACCTCATGAGTAACTGTGTTATTTAAAAGCCTGATATCTGACTATTTCTGGATGGTTAGTGGTTAGTTTTAAAGGGCTAACCACTAACCTAAATTTAGTTAATGAGTTTAACTAGCATTAGCCAATTTAGCTTCAATGTCTGATGCTTGTACTGCACCAACAAAATCTCCAGCTTTAATCACTAAGAAAGGTGTGCCAGCGATGCCCAATTCATTAGCTAGTTTGAGATCTTTTTCAACTGCTGTTTTAGCAAGCTTGCGATCGCTTTCAAATTTTGGCAAATTTAAATTAAGTTTTTTAGCAATATCTACATACAAAGCTTCACCTAGTTGCTTTTGATTTGCAAACAAAGCATCATGATATTCCCAAAACTTACCCTGTTGTTTAGCCGCCCAAGCTGCTTGTGCTGCTGGTACTGCTTCGGGGTGAGTGGAAACTACAGGTAAATTTTTATAAACCAAGGTGAGATTATCTTTGTGCTTTTCTACTACTGACTTCAATGTTTTCTGCACCTCAGCACAGTAGGGACATTGAAAATCAGAGAATTCTATCAGCACAGTTTTTGATTGAGTTGAGCCAGTTGTCGGTGAATCTCCGATGATACTTTCAGGATTAGTTTTTAAATCGCTTAAAAAAGCTTGTTGTACTTGTACTAATTTCTCTTGCTTTGCCAGCTGATACTCTTGTAGAGCATTGATCACGAATTGGGGATTGTTACGGATAATCTCTAAGACTTGCTTTTCGAGTTTAGAATCAATCTCGGTAGCCGCTTGTGCAGGCAGTGTCCAGCCTAAGACCAAACAAAGCAAGCAGAGGATGACCCCGGTACGTAGATACTGAAATAGTTGTCGCATATCAAAATACGGAAAATGATCCAACACTATTTCAGTATTACCTACTGTCTTTAAAGGTGAACAGTAGACTTAGGTAAATATTTTGTGTGGAGATAAGGCAGGAGTAAAGAGGCTTTTAGCCTTGTGATCTTTTTTGAATGGTTATCTTGAACTCGACTTTCTACTTAATTAAAAATTAAGGATTACCTACAATGATATTGCGATGGATAGATTGACAGAACTCTTACACAGATAGTAAATCTCAATCCAAAATCCCAAATGGTATGACTACCTGTCAAGTCAATTCCAACCGCCCACGATAACCCGTGACAATGCGGCTACCATCCTTGAGAATGTGGATTTCAATTTGGTCACTAGCCCAAGTAATTTGGTCTGCTAAAGCTGGGTTAAAGACATTCACCCGTTGATTACTGGAGGAAACAGGGGAATTGGGAGAATTAATTGCTAAAGATTCAACAAACGGCCCATCAATTAAAATATCTAACTGTTCTAATAATTCCTGAGAACCGGGAGGTGCAGACTCAGACTGGAGTTGTTTGAGGGTAAAACCTGTAAAAGACATGATATTTAAGCCAGCAGCTTTTAGTTTACGTGCCAAAGCGGCTAGTGCAGGTGCTTGCCAAAAGGGTTCACCACCAGAGAAAGTTACACCTGTGTTTTGTGGTTTGCTGAGAATTTGTTCGGCGAGGGTATCCACAGAAATCAGTTGGTTAATTTCAAATGGCCACGACTCAGGGTTAAAGCACCCAGGACACTCACGTGGACAACCTTGTACCCAAACAACAGCACGACAACCAGGGCCGTTAACTTCTGATTCGTCAACATAGCCCATAATGTTGAGATAGCCAGGGGGAATTTCTGGGAGTGTTGGCGATGGGTGAGTTGGTTGAGTTGCCATCTATTTCCTCCTGTGTTTACATTACTCATCAATGCCCTTGATATTCTGAGCAAAATTGCGCGATCGCTGCCAAAATATTCATTAAATCAATTATGGCTACGCGTTACTTGACGTGCTGCATTTGATTTGACGAAACTGCATCTAAATTTTGGTAGTTACGAGAAAATGCCAAAAGCAACACTTCTAACAAAAATTTAACGTTGAAATATGAGGAACTTGTGAAGAATGTCTTAACAAGACAATCAATCACGAGACCTACTAGCAAACATAAAAGAAATTTATTGTCTAGCCTTGATTCTCTAGTTTCTATTTTCAAGCTAGACCTCACACGGATTAAATTTCTGTTACGAGATCCTGCCAACCTAATTTTAGGTATATGAAGAAGTTGGAGAAATAATGGCTAATAATTTATGCTTGCATTATATTTATTAATAATTCTATTTTGCTAGAAATATATTTTATTTTCAATTTTATTTATTAATATTTTCTGAGAAATTAGAAATTTTTATATATATGTATAATCAACCAATCAAAATTGTATTAGTTGATGATCAACCTACTGATTTAGATTTTTTAACTGAAGTTCTTGAAAATCAAAATTGTCAAGTACATAAATTTAGTTCTGGCTCACAGGCAATTAATGCAGTTATAGAAATATTACCTGATTTAATTTTGCTTGACATTATCATGCCAAACATGAATGGTTATGCAGTTTGTCAACATCTCAAAAATAATAAACAAACTCAAAATATTCCCATTATTTTTCTCAGTCCTATAAAAACTTTAAAAGATAAAGCAAAATTTTTTGAATTAGGTGCTGTTGACTATATTACTAAACCACTATGCTCACACGAAATTCTTATCCGAATTCAACCTCATATTAATCTTCAAAATCGGCTAAAATCACCACAATTCCAAGGTACAGAACAAGCGATAAATTTACTTAGTATCAAAATCCGTAACCATAACTTAGCATTAACAGAATTAGCCAAAAATCAGGTATTATATCAAGGCAATCTCAAGGTAGCATTTAGAGAAATTACAGAAGTCGTTACTAAAAACCTGACAATCGAGCGAGCCAGTCTCTGGCTATATAATGAATCTTCAACTCATATCTATTGCCTTGACTTATTTGAGCAAAGTTGTCACCAACATAGTGAAGGGCATACTTTAGCCGTAGCAAACTATCCCATTTATTTTCAAGCTTTGCAGCAAGATGAGGTGATTGCTGTTGAAGATGTTCATACTGATCCTCGAACTAGAGAATTCGCTCAACTTTATTCACGCCTTAATATTACTTCTATTCTGGATACACCAATTAGATTAGAAGGAAAAACCGTGGGAGTTTTGTGTCTGGAGGCGGTGGAAATTTTACGTGAATGGACACTAGAAGACCAAAACTTTGCCCGTTCCCTCAGTAATTTAGCATCTTTAGCATTAGAAGCGCGGGAACGCCAACGGGCCGAAATTGCACGTCGCGCTTCTGAAGCAAAGTTAGCATCCGCTTTTAAAGCATCTCCCGACCCAATTATCCTGTGTAAATTTCCAGAAACTCGCTACATCGAAGTTAATGACAGTTTTTGTAGGCTGTTTGGTTATTCTCGTAACCAAGTGATTGGTCGTACTGAGAAAGAAATGCAGATTTGGGCTAATTGCGAAGAATGTGTTTTGCTTGGGCAAATCCTACAACAAACAAAATCCCTACGCAACTATGAAGTTGATTTCCGTACCTCAAATGCAGAAATCAAAACAATGCTGTTTAGTGCGGAAATGATGGAAATTGATGGACAACAATATGTATTAGGCACTGCTAAAGACATTACGGAACGCAAGCAAGCAGAAAATGAAAGCAGGTTATTACTATTAACTTCGCAAGCTATTACTCGTGCTGTTGATGTTAAGAGTGCTTTAAAAGTAGTGCTGCGCTTAATTTGCCATTCTATAAATTGGGATTTTGGCGAAGCATGGTTACCTAGTGATGATGGCACAGTTTTAGAACATAGTTTAGTTTGGCATGGAGAGGAAATCAACTTAGAGAAATTCTGTGATGAAAGCCAAACTTTCAAATTTGTCCTTGGTGAAGGACTACCAGGACGAATCTGGCAAACTAGACAACCAGAATGGATAGAAGATGTATCTACTGCTAAGCAACCAGTGTTTTTGCGATCGCCACAAGCTGCAAAATTAGGATTAAAAGCTGCTTTTGGTGTGCCAATTTTAGCTGATGGTGAAGTATTAGCGATTTTAGTATTTTTTAAACGCAGTTCAGCATTAATAGATAAGCGTTTGCTGATGTTAATTGGGGCTGTTGCTACCCAGTTAGGTAGTTTGATTCAGCGCAAAATTATCGAAGCCGCCCATAGGCAAAGTGAAGAACGTTTACAATTAGCCCTAGAAGCCAGTGATTTAGGCTTGTGGGATTGGAATCTCAGCAGTGGTAAAGTCTACCGTGACTGGCGGTGGAAAAAAATGCTGGGGTACACAGAAAACGACATTGGGGATAATTATCAAGCTATTGAGCAGATTATCCATCCAGAAGATTTATCAGCAGTCACCTCAGCTTTAAAAGTTCACCTCCAAGGTGCGAGTACTGTTTATGAAGTTGAATGTCGAATGCGCTGTGCTGATGGGGAATGGAAGTGGATTCAGTGTCGCGGCAAAATTGTAGAATGGGGCAGTGGGGGTCAACCGTTGCGGATGACGGGGACTCATAAAGATATTACAGAACGCAAAACTTTAGAACGAGAATTGGCGCTACGAGAGGCTCGACTGAATGCTTTTTTCAGCAGTGCGCCTGTGGGGATGAATATATTAGATAACCAATTGCGGTATGTGCAGATTAATCAAGTTTTAGCTGATATTAACGGGTTATCCCAACAAGAGCATATTGGGAAGACAATGTATGAAGTAATACCCGAAATTGCACCTTTAGTAGCACCATTTTACGAACATGTATTATCGACTGGTCAAGGAATTCTCAATGTAGAAATTTGTACGCCCATACCTAAACAACCAGAGATACAAAGTTATTTCTTGACTTCGTATTTTCCGATACCTGGTGAGGACAACAGCCTTTCTGGTTTGGGTACAGTTGTGATTGAAATTAGCGATCGCAAATACGCAGAACTGGCTTTGCAAGCAAGTCGGCTACGCTATCAAACATTAGCCGAGGCTTCACCTGTGGGGATATGGCATACCGATGAATTAGGTAATTGCATTTATTTCAATCAGCGCTGGTGTGACATTACTGGCTTAAAACAATCAGAAGCGATGGGGACTGGCTGGGCCAAAGGCTTACATCCAGATGATCGCGATCGCGTTTTTGCTACCTGGAATGCAGCAGCAGCTAAATCTTTATACAAGTGTGAGCATCGTTTTCTGCGTCCTGATGGTAAAAGTGTCTGGGTGATTTGCCAAGCTTTACCTGAAATCAACGAAAACGGAGAAATTACCGGACACATAGGGACAATTACAGATATAACCGACAGTAAACTAGCAGAAGCAGCCTTACGCGAGAGTGCAGAACGAGAAAAAGCGATCGCCCAAGTCATTCAAAGAATGCGACAGACCTTAGATTTAGACAAAATCTTTGCCGCCACCACCGCAGAATTAAGACAAGTACTAAATTGCGATCGGGTAGCTGTTTATCGTTTCAATCCTGATTGGAGTGGTGAATTTGTCTCTGAGTCAATGGGAGAAGGTTGGAAATCTTTAATTTTGGAACAGAAAAAAGATCCCATTGTCAAAAACAATGCTATAGAAGATGGTCGATGTTTAGAAACTATTTTAGAGAGTGCAGCTTACCCAATCGAGGATACTTATCTGCAAGCAAACCAAGGTGGAATATATCACCAAGATGTAAGTTTCCGTTGTGTTTCAGATATTTACAAAGCTGACTTTGACCCTTGTTACTTAGACTTATTAGAGCGCTTTCAGGCAAAAGCTTATATTATTGTCCCAATTTTTTGTGGTAGCAAACTGTGGGGATTATTAGCAAGTTATCAAAATTCTAATTCTCGACAATGGAAAACAGGAGAAATTAACATTGTTGTTCAAATTGGCAATCATTTAGGAGTTGCTTTACAACAAGCGGAACTTTTGGCACAAACTCAAAGACAATCAGAAGCATTACAAGCAGCAGTGATTGCTGCTGATGCTGCAAACCGAGCAAAAAGCGAATTTCTCGCCAACATGAGCCACGAATTACGCACACCTCTTAATGCAATTCTTGGCTTTACGCAAATCATGAGCTATGACAATCAACTGTCAACAGAACATCAACAAAACCTAGCAATTATTAATCGTGCAGGCGAACATCTGCTCAACTTAATCAACGACATTTTAGAAATGTCCAAAATCGAAGCTGGCAGAACTACTTTGAACATTAGTAGTTTTGATTTAATTACTTTATTAGAAAACCTCGAAGAAATGTTGCGTTTGCGTGCCAATTCCAAAGGGTTACAACTGCGATTTGAATATGCAGCAAACCTACCGCAATATGTGCAAACAGACGATAACAAACTGCGTCAAGTTCTACTTAACCTCTTAGGAAATGCAATTAAATTTACTCAGACAGGCAGTGTAACTTTGCGCGTCAAATTAGCACCTCAAACAAATGCAGAACACACCACTTTCCACTCCCTAATTTTTGAGGTACAAGACACAGGTGTTGGTATTTCCCCAGAAGAAATCGACTTGTTGTTTCAAGCCTTTGGACAAACCGAAATTGGTAAAAAAACCCAACAGGGAACTGGACTAGGTTTAGCAATTAGTCGTAAATATGTGCAACTAATGGGGGGAGATATCAGTGTCAACAGTCAAAAAGGTATGGGTAGTACATTTACCTTCCGAATTGATATTGGTTTAGCCTCTACTCATCAAGTTTCAGCGAGTCAATCTCAACGCCAAATTCTGGGTTTAGCACCAGGACAAACTGAGTACCGAATTTTGGTTGTGGATGATATTTTAGAAAGTCGTTTGGTACTGGTGAAATTGCTGCAATTCATGGGTTTTGTGGTACAAGAAGCGACAAATGGCGAGGAAGCTGTAGCTTTGTGGCAAGTATGGCAACCACATCTAATTTTTATGGATATGCGTATGCCTGTTATGGATGGCTATACAGCTGCAAAGATGATTAAAGAAACAAATGTTCATTCTATTATTATTGCTTTAACTGCCAATGTCTTTGAAGAACAACGAGAAGCTATCTTATCAGCAGGTTGTGATGATTTAATTAATAAGCCTTTCCGTAAAGAGCAAATATTAGAAAAAATTCAACAATATTTAGATGTCCAATATATTTATCACGAAGAAGAACAGCAACTTTCAAATGTAATACAGCCAAATGTACAACCTATTATTACATATCATGATTTATTACCTTGGTTGGTGCAAATGCCAGATGAATTGCTGGCGCAAATCTATCATGCTGCTGCTCAATGTAGCGATGATTTGATTTTACAGTTAATGGCCAATATTCCTGGTGATAATACTATTAGTAAACAATATTTAGCTGATTTAGCTTATAATTTTAACTTTGAGAAAATTATGGAAGTTACAAAAATGGCTAGGGAGACAAAAATTAACGATTAAATAGATTTTCAGGTTTTGATTTTAATCTGCATGATATCTGTCAATTAATTTAAATTAATTAAATGAAACTACTGGTAATAAAATTTGAGAAGTGCGATCGCCACCACAATGTACTGTCAAGGTGATAATTCGGGCATTGAGTAAATCAGCGCTATTTATAACTGCGCCATTCCCAGAGTTCATCGCATAAGCGGGAAAACACGCCACACTCAAACTCAAACGCAAGGCGTTACCTTCGGCAATACACACACAAGTTGTTTGTAGGTGAATTTTGATTGGGACAGTAGTATTTGGTGGACAATGTACATAACCTTGCGTCAAATTAAATACTCGTCCATCAGGCTGTAATTGCGATAAGACAGCACATAAATCATAACTAGGTTGATCAGCACTGCAATCAATTTCTACAACTACATCACCAAGTAAATATAACTCTTCTGTTAGTGGTTGACTAGTATAAGTTAAAACATCTGAACGGCAATCAATATGCGATCGCTCAAATACACCCGCAGGTATTCCCCCGTGACCGCCTAAAGATGGTGCTGGTCGCCAAGGGTCGTGAACTAACACATCAAAAGAATTTTGGATTTTGGATTTTAGATTTTGGATTAATATTCCTGAGTCCTCGCGGATGCTGGCTAGTCCGGTGGTTGACAAAAAATAGGATTTCTGGTTTGCTGTGTTTAAACTGGGTAAAGTACGCCATATATTACTTCCCATTTCAAACAGGCAAATAGGCGACTCGTGCAGTAAGCCTGTATCTATATCTTTCAAAAATTGATCAAACCAACGGATTTGCATTCTATCTACAGGACTGGTAGCTTTAGCACCAAAATCTACATCCCCCACTTTTCGACCCCAGGGTAAATGCGCCCAAGGCCCGACTAATAAATGCTGGGGTTTACTGCTACGGGCTACCATATCTTTGTATAAATGCAGCGTACCGCGCAGGTAAATATCAAACCATCCCCCGATATGAAACATCGGCAAGTCAACAGTTTGCAAATGATTTTTGGGTGAAAGTTCTTCCCAGTAAGCATCTGGTTGGGGATGTGCTGCCCATTCATGATAAAACGACTCAGGGGCAAGTTGTTGTAGAATTTCAGGGCTATTTACAGGTAAATTGCGAGCAGCAGCAAACAAAGCTTGATAAGCTGTTTGATCATTACGTAGACGCGCAGTTTCTGTAGCTAATTGAATTGCCCAAGCGAGATTAGTTTGCAAACAGAATGCACCACCTTCATAAGCCCAATCTGTATACAAATCATAGCCAATCATGGCTGGACAAATTGTTTTTAAAGCGCTGGGTTGAGAGGCTGCGGCGTATAGTTGTGTCATTCCTTGATAGGAAAAACCATACATCCCGACTTTGCCATTACTACCAGGTAAATGTGCTGCCCAATAGATGGTATCTTCACCATCAGCAATTTCATGGGCGAATAATTTAAATTCGCCTGCGGAAGTTCCACGTCCGCGTACATCTTGAATAACTACAATATAACCGTGAGCAGCATACCAACTTGGATGAGCATAAACAACAGTGGATGCGATCGCTCTACCATAAGGTTGCCGCATTAATAATACAGGAAAGTTCTCTGCGGCATCAGGGCGATAGATATCTGCATCCAGACGCACACCGTCACGGGTGTACATAGATGCGGTTTGTTTCGGAAGAACTTTGTACATGGATAGATATGATGGCGAAAGTGCAAAATAACGCCGATTATGAGATATACCTAGAGAACATCTCGTTTTGGAAACTTGAACTCAGGTTATTTTAGAACAAATTATTTTGAAGAGCGATCGCACTTACTAACGTGACAAAAAATCAAACGTCAAAAAGCAGTACATCTATGGTTTGATTTGAAAGATATCAAATTTGCCAGATTTCTATTCAAGTTCAAGAACTCTCATGATCAAGGTTGCACCTGCTGTTGTCGTTTTGGGTCAAAATAGTGTAGCAATAGCCCGTAAAATAATCAGCGTCCTGCCAGGAGCAACATTATATGGTTTAGCAGACCGTACCTCTGGGGTTGACGTTAGCTTTACAAATTTTGGTGAAACGCTGCGCGAGTTGTTTGCTGCGGGAACTCCGTTAATTGGTATTTGTGCTGCTGGGATTATGATTAGAACTTTAGCCCCCCTGATTTCTGATAAACGTCAGGAACCGCCAGTGTTAGCTGTGGCGGAAGATGGTAGTGCTGTAGTTCCCCTGTTAGGTGGACTGAATGGAGTGAATGATTTAGCACGCCGCATTGCTGAGGTACTAAATGTTAACCCAGCAATTACAACTACAGGAGATATTCGCTTCCGCACAGCTTTGTTATCGCCTCCCCGTGGCTATTATTTAGCAAACCCAGATGACGCTAAGACTTTTATTTCCGATTTGTTAGCAGGGGCGCAGGTAAGATTGGAGGGAACTGCACCTTGGTTGAGTAATAGTCAATTGCCAATTGACGCAAATGGAGATTTAATCATTCGAGTTACAGAAAGATTAGTTACTCATACTGTTAATTGTCTTGTTTACCATCCTCAAACTGTAGCAATCGCCATTACTCATCCCTCTGTTAATTTAACTACAGTAAAGCAAATCCTTGCAGATGCCGAACTTGCACCCGCATCTGTAGCTGGCATATTCGCCCCCCTTAGCATTGCAGCAAATCCAGAAATTCATACTTTAGCTGATGCTTTAAACGTACCTGTCCGCTTTTTTCACCATGAAAGTTTACTTACACCAGGTTATAACCCTGCACAAGCAATCGCACTCGCGGCAACAGGCTCATCTGCTAAACTGATTCCTACTGCATCTACTGAGATAGCACTGGCCATTGCACCCGACTTAATTGACTCCAGCAGTATCGGTCAGCCACGCGGTAAATTAGCAATTATTGGCACTGGCCCTGGTGCAACGCAGTGGATGTCGCCTGAAGTCAAAGAAATTCTCAAGTCAGCTACTGACCTTGTGGGGTATAAAACCTACATCGATTTAATTGGTTCTTTAGCTGATGGTAAGCAACGCCATGAGTCTGACAACCGCGAAGAAATTGCACGGGCAACAATGGCGCTGGATTTAGCAGCCACAGGAAAGTATGTCGCTGTCGTTTCCTCTGGCGATCCTGGTATATATGCAATGGCGGCGGCGGTGTTTGAAGTACTTGACCGTTCTCCCAAACCAGAATGGGACAGTGTAGAAGTTCACGTTGCGCCAGGAATCTCAGCAATGCAGGCGGCGGCGGCGGCGGTTGGCGCACCTTTGGGACACGATTTCTGTGTAATTTCACTATCAGATATTTTGAAACCTTGGTCAATTATTGAACAACGAATTGCAGCGGCGGCTGAAGCAGATTTTGCGATCGCATTTTACAATCCTGTTTCCAAAGACCGCACTTGGCAACTTGCAGCCACCAGAGATATTTTGTTGCGCTATCGCACACCAGCAACCCCTGTAGTGTTAGGTAAAAACCTTGGCAGGCCGGGACAAACAACGCAAGTAATTTCTCTTGACCAATTAACACCAGATGTCGCCGATATGCGGACAGTAATTATTGTTGGTTCTAGCCAAACTAGAATTATCAAACGTAGTGATGGCAATATCTCAGTTTATACACCTCGTCGGTATGGCTAATTAATTACAGAGCTTTTTTAAATGACCTCTACCTAGAGATAATGAGTATTTGATTGAGCCAGAGGTAAATGTTAAACATTTTGATGTTCAAGAACGCTGGTCAAGTTTAGAAGTTGTTGTTGTTGCGATCGCTTTATCGAAAAAAGTAAAAATCGGCAACAACGAAGTAACTCACATTTCTATTGCACTCTCTTAACTTTACCTAATTTTCATAAATTTCATACTTGAGTTTTCTATGCCTGCGTAGTCATACATAACTTTGCTATGTAAAAATAAACAGGCTCAAATGCTGTTAATGCAAGGGTTTCAAGTTGCAAGTAAAAATTATATACCTACGTAGAATATTCAATTTTACTGGCGATCGCCAATTCTAACGTTCTACGCGATCGCCAAAACTGTTATTGGTTAGATATTGGGTTAACTGTTTTCAGCAAATCACTTCAACCCCTGATTGGTAAGTATTTTAGAGATTTTAGTACGTTTGTATATGTGAAGCTCAGGCTAGAAAAAATGAAAATTTGAACAAGAAATCTTAAATGAAAATAAAAAATATTATTATTTTTATACATGTTTATACATAACAACCCAAAACTTGTTACAAAAAGCACATTTTGTCCAAATAACCTCTCTGTAACATTGCTAAACATTTAATAATAATCTTTTTAGAGAATATGCTTTTTAACTCTATAGAGTTTATATTTCTGTTTTTGCCATTAACTCTGTTAATATTTCGCACTCTTAGCAAACATGGCTATTATCGTTTAGCAAGAACATCATTATTACTCGCTTCTTTATTTTTTTATGGTTGGTGGAATCCTAAATATCTCTTGCTGATGCTGATTTCAGTTACTATGAATTTCTTTTTCAGCTTCAGTATTAATAAGTTGTTTGATTCACCACGAAAGAAAAAAGCAATTTTCATACTAGGCGTAGCTTTTAACCTTCTACTTATTGGTTATTACAAATATGCCAACTTCTTCCTTTCGTCAGTAAGCAGCTTGTTTGATATAAACTTTGAATTACAAGCGATTATCTTGCCATTGGGGATATCATTCTACACTTTTCAACAAATAGCTTTTTTAGTTGATTCATACCGAGGAGAAACAGAATATAACTTTTTAGATTACTGCTTATTTATTACCTTTTTTCCGCAACTAATTGCAGGCCCGATCATTCATCATGCAGAAGTGATGCCGCAGTTTGCAAGTAAGAAAATATATCAATATAATCCCGAAAATTTTGCAGTGGGATTAACTATTTTTAGTATAGGGCTGTTTAAAAAGATAATTTTTGCAGATGGCGTTGCAGCTTATGCCAGTCCACTATTTAATGCTACTGCTCAAGGTATAGTGCCAGGATTTTTAGAATCTTGGGTAGGTGTAATCGCCTACACGCTTCAATTGTACTTTGATTTTTCTGGCTACTCTGACATGGCAGTTGGCATAGCCAGAATGTTTGGCATAACTTTACCTGCTAACTTCTTTTCACCTTATAAAGCCATAGGAATCAGCGATTTTTGGCGTAGGTGGCACATTACTCTCTCCAACTTTCTGCGAGATTACCTTTACATTCCTTTAGGTGGTAATCGTCAAGGAGAAGTCAGACGAAACATCAACTTAATGATCACTATGCTACTAGGTGGATTGTGGCATGGCGCAGGCTGGCAGTTTGTCTTTTGGGGTGGATTACATGGAACTTATTTGATTATTAATCATCGATGGAACGCCCTACAAAAAAGAATTGGCTGGAAAGATAACTGGTTCACATTAAAAGCTGCTTGGTTAGTAACTTTTTTAGCTGTTGTAGTAGGTTGGGTATTTTTCAGAGCAGACAGCCTAGGATCTGCTTTTGTGATATTGAAGAGTATGACTGGTTTAAATGGCCTATCATCAAATACTAATTTAGAGTTAGATAAAAGCGCGATCGCTTTTGTGGTACTTTTATTAATTTTCACTTTGTCGATGCCCAACACTCAAGAGTGGATGAGCAAATATGAGCCTGTGTTGGAATACGACAAATTAAGAAAACTTTCCCGTAACAATTCATTTTGGAATAAATTTGTTTGGCATCCTAACACCTTCTATGCAATTGTTACCGCAGTAATCACTGTATTTTCACTTTTGCATCTGACAAGAGTTAGCGAATTTTTATATTTTCAGTTTTAGAGGAATTTATGTATTCTTTCATTTACTTGACCGTAGCAGGGATACTGTTAGGCTCTATTGGCTTGTTTAATTTATTAGTTGACCCCTTTTGGTATAAGGATGGGAATAAAATCACAAAAATTAATCTTACTTTCAATGAAAGAGTGACAAAAACTAATCTTTTAAATAGAGGAGATGCATCAAAATATGATTGTCTAATTTTAGGAAGTTCTAGACTCACTCTTGTAAGTACAAAAGCATTCAAAAAAAATAATTGTTTTAATTATTCTTTTAGTGCTGGGACAGCAGAAGAATTTCCAGTTTATGCAAAGTATGCTCAAGAAGTTGGAGTGAAAGCAAAAAGAGTATACGTAGGTATTGATGGTTTTAACTTCTTACCTGCTACAAAAATGTCTGAATTTAAATCAGATGTTAAAGTGCCAAAACCTACTCCTATATATAATAATTATTTTTTCTCTATAGATGCTTTAAAACTCTCTTTCCGAGCAATTACTACAAATGCTAATAATATTAGCTTTAATGACGCAAGAGAAGTTAGATATTATGATCAAGATTTCCAAGGCAGAGTGTTTTCATCAGTTCCTAAATACGAGCCTAAATTTGTAGATCAGAAAACCAGTGAGGAATGTGATTTTTCTCGCGTCAAGTATTACAAGCAAATCCGTAATGTGTTCCCAAATGCAGAAATAGTTGGTTATGTTGCACCTGTATCTGCATGGTCAGTTTACAACGATGTTTATGCAAAAGGCTTGCTAAATTGCCAAGCACAAGGGATTTATAATGTCTCCAAGAATTTCAATGTTACTTATGATTTTTCTCAACCATCAGAAATAACAGAAAACCCCAAAAATACTTATGATGGCAGTCACTATTACCCCTACATACATGATCAAATAGCCAAAGTATTAGAAGGTGAGCAGTCTGATAATGGCATTATTGTCAATAAACTTACCCTTGAGCAATATCAGCAAATTAATAACATCAAGCTGAAAGAATTTTTGCAAAAACAAGGCAGAGAGGATTTATGGTAATTCTGTCTAATACACTCATTGGTAAAGTTTAGGCAAAAGCGATCGCCTACTATCCTCTGTTCATAACTCAAAACAATACCTCTACAAAGCTTCCTACTCAGTAAACAAAGGTCTGGCTTGTTGCGTTGACTGCAACTTTGCTTCTAAAGTTGTCCAATCTTCCTGTTCAATCAAGTTAATAAAGTCATCCAGGTTTTGGCGATATTGTTGCAACGAACCTAACAATGCTTGGCGATTATACCTTGCCATCATTACCCCTAACTCAGGGTTTCCCCCACCCACACGACTGGTATCTCGAAAACCGGAACTAGCTAAATTTTGAGCTAACAGTAAAACTTCTGAGTCAGTTTCACCCATACAAGCAGTAATGAGTGAAGCACTCACCATAACAGGTAAATGAGAAATCCAACTCACAGCGCGGTCGTGTTGTTCTGGTTGGCAATGGTAAATTTTAGCTCCAAGCGATCGCACAATTTCTTCTAAAATAGCGATCGCATCTTGAGGTGTGGTCGCATCTGGTGTAATTACGTAAGGTCTATCCACAAACAAATTTTTTTGCGCCGCTTCTATGCCACTATCTGCCGTTCCCGCCATTGGATGACCACCCACAAACCTTTTCCATAATGGAGAAACTGCTTTAACTATCGGTGCTTTCACTGAACCAACATCAGTAATAATCGTAGCGACGGAAAGATGTGCAATTAACTGTTCAACTTGGGGAACAATAAGGGCGATAGGCGTACAAATAAAGATAATGTCTGCGGCTGCTAACAAACTCATATCTACAGAGGCTTCATCGACACTGCCAAGGGCTACTGCTGTTTGACAGGTAGATTCACGACGACTCACTCCTAAGACATGATGACCTTGCGATCGCAAATCATAACCCAAAGAACCGCCTATTAAACCCAAACCTAAAATACCAATATTCATAATTTTATTTAGACAGTTTGTTTTTTATGTACATTCTGCATACTTTACCAATTAAAGAAATAAATTTAATTCTTTTGACTTTTAACTTTTGACTTAATATTTATGGGTAGCATCAATGACTGTAGAGGAATTGCTCGAACAATACGCAGCAGGGGTTACAAATTTTAGTGGTATCGAACTTTGTGAAGCAAACCTGAGTGGTGCCAAACTCAATGGTATCAATCTCAGAGAAGCTAATTTGAGCGTGGTAAATCTTAGTGGGGCAAATCTCAGCGAGGCTGACTTAAGTTATGCCAAATTGAATGTGGCTCGACTCAGTGGCGTGAATTTTGTCGGTACAATTATGAATCATGCCAGCTTGAATGTAGCAAACTTGATTCGTGCAGACCTTAGCCGCGCCCAACTGCGAAGTGCTTCCTTGGTACGTGCTGAGTTAATTCGGGCGGAACTAAGTCGTGCTGACTTGTTTGAAGCTAACCTCAACAATGCTGATTTGCGTGAAGCTACACTCCGAAAAGCAAATCTTCGTCGCGCTAATTTAAGCGAAGCCAGTTTAAAAGGTAGTTCCTTGGCTGGTGCAAACTTGGAAATGGCAAACTTAAACGCCGCAGACTTGCATCGTACTGACTTTAGTGGTGCCAATTTACGAGATGCTGAATTTAAACAAGCAAACCTGACCCACGCTAATCTCAGTGGTGCAGATTTAAGCGGGGCAAATCTTCGTTGGGCTGATTTGAGTGGCGCAAATCTCAGTTGGGCTGATTTAAGCAATGCAAAATTGAGTGGTGCGAACTTGATGGGGGCAGACTTGAGCAATGCTAATTTAACTAATACCAGTTTTGTCCATGCAAATTTGACTCAAGCAACATTAATCAAAGCAGAATGGATTGGTGCTGATTTAACAGGCGCAACCTTAACTGGAGCAAAACTACATTCTGCCTCAAGGTTTGGGCTAAAAACCGAAGGCATGATTTGTGAATGGGTTGATCTTAGCCCAAAAGGCGATCGCTCGATCATCCAAAAATTTGAAGCCGACGACCCAGGCGACTTTTTTAACGAAACGCCTCCCACCATTCGCATCATAGTTGATGCCGCCCTCGAACCAGAAGCCAACTTTGCCCTGGCTGGCGCTTATTTCCAAATCGCTCAAGAATATCGGGTTATCAAGCAACCCCCCAGTATGGAAATTGGCCGTCGCCGGACTGTTTTTACATTCCGAGTAGATAGTGATGAAGCTTTATTACCCACCGCCTGTATTGCCATTCTGCCTTTTAGAGATGCCACCAGTACACACAAAAGCATTTATCAAGTAGTAGAACTGCTCAATCAAGAAGATATATCCAACTTAGATATAAAAATACCCCATCGGGTGAAGCAATTGACCACGCTGATCGAACAAGCTATTAGTCAGGCTCAGACTATTAGGCAAATGAAAAAAAATCTAGAGTTAGCAGCAAAATTAAATTTTTTTAAAGCGCCCACGCAGACCATCTTAACTAATTCCAGCGCCCAGACGTTGACAGTATACGATAATCCCAACTTTGGTAAAAAATTTATTAATACCTCGCAAATAGATGCGGCATTCTTAGCTGATAAATCCAGCGAAACAACCACAAATGCACCACTTTCGTTAAATATAGTTGTAGATTTTCTCAAAAGCTTCCACTATATCAGTGAATAAGAAAATCTTGATATTGCCAGAAACGAATTTTTGGAGGTAGCAAATGCGTGATACCTTTAACAGAATGGTAGGTCGGACTCGCTATGTAGTTTGTCGCTTGTTTATCCACCTAGGCGGGTCGGATGTCGCACCAATTTTAGGCGTATTAAATCGCGGTGCGAGAGAAGCGATCGATGCTGATGGTGATATGCAGGTTTTAGGAGAAGTACTAGTTGAACTGTGCGAAACCCTGCTGCGATATGATGAATACTGGATGTCTGCTGCCAACGAAGGCGACGTATTTTGGAATGAAGGCGAAGCAGGCGATTATGTCAACGAGTTATTTACTGACTCAGCCGAAAGATACGGTGCTGATATTGATTGGGACTCTCCCTCTGGCTTTGATGAACCTTTATCCGTCCCGGTGACGCGTAATGTTGTGATAATGATTACCGTAGCTTTTGAAGGGGAAGTACCAGAGTTGGAAACAGACCTATCAAATATTCAAGCACTCAAAGAAGGTTTAAAAGCTTTAATTAATTTGCACTACAAAAACAAACTTCGAGCCATTCAAGTACATTTTTCGCCAGCACAGTTAGGCGACGAACTGACAAACGATCAGCTGTTGCAATATTACCCAGAATTGATACCTTTGTAAATTGTTGGGTTGTCCGTACACCACCCATTTTGAGAAGTTGTTAAGCTCGGAGATAAGACAATACTGCAATGATCATGACCATATTACGTAAATTTACAGTTGTTGTTTTAGCCTTGAGTTTGTGTATAACAACTGTTGCTTGCGGGGGCGGAGAGCAAACTACTCCCACAGGACGGAATGTTAGCCAAACCTCTACTGCCACCAAACTCAGTGATGGTCAGTATCAAGTACAACAAGCTACTTATGACGATGGCACAGGGGAATATACGCTGTTTTTACTGAATAGTAAACCCCCAACCTTTACAACCGAAAATTTGCAAATGGCACGGCTGACTGATGAAGAAATCAAAGAGGGTAAGAAATCTTACCTGAAGGTAGAAAATGGCCAGCCAGCTTTGTACCTCACAGAAGACTTTAAAATTGAGTACGTCCACAACGTTACTCAAACTCAAACTAATCCCCAAACAGGACAACAAGAAACAGTTGTTGTTCGGCGGGAAAACAGCTTTTGGTCACCCTTTGCTGGTTCTTTAGCTGGGAGTTTAGCAGGTCAGGCAATTGGTAGTCTGTTATTTAGGCCCCAATACTATGTACCACCTGTTTATCAACCAGGCGGAGTACTAACTGGTTTTGGTGGTTATGGTTCTAGCTATGACGAAGCTGTTAGCCGTTACCGCAGCCGTTATAATGCACCACCAGCAGCAGTGAGAAATCGTACAGCTTTCCGCACCACAGGCAATATTAGAAGAACATATCCTAGTGGTAGTGGTTCCACTGTCCGCACTACTACCCCTCGCAGAACTACAGTTAACCGTCCTAGTGGTTCTGGGTTTGGTGCTAGTGAACTGCAACCATCGGGTAGATCTAGCACTACCAGACGTAATTCAGGTAGTAGTTTTGGTAGTGGCGGACGGAGTCGGACTCCTAGCCGTAGCGGTGGTTTTGGTAGCAGAAGACGTTAATTAATTTGCAGTTCAGTAGTTAGCATCAAAACTATAATTTGTGTAGGTTGGGTTAAAAATAGTGAAACTTAACCTACGCATTTTTTTAGGTAAAGTTTTAGTTTTTCTACCCGTCGAACTGACATTGAATTATAAATTTAAAAGTTATACTAAACCAGCTTGAAAAATTTGATTTGGAGTGAGATTTAATTCGGGAAAAGTCTGAGAGATAATAGGACTGCTATCTCGAAACTTGCTAATCTGATATTCTCCATCAACTAAATTACAAACAGATATTGTCGGTTGTTTAGGATTACCAATAAAATTACGTCCACCCAACGCCGCATAATCTATAATCCAATACTCGGCAATACCCATCTCTTCATAATCAGCATATTTCATGTAATAATCGTCTCGCCAGTTAGTTGACACAACCTCAATTACCAAAGGTATCGATGCACCTAAACTAATGGTAGATGCTTGTTTCCATAATGGTTCATTTGCCAGATTTGTCTGATTTAGCACTAACACATCAGGAAAATAACCAGAATCTTTTTCCAAAGGTCTAACCATAGCTTGGTTAGGTATAAAGAAAGGAATGTCTAATCGAGAGAACTCAACTGTTACTTTTTTTGCTAAAAAACCCTTGATTTCTTCATGATCTCCTACAGGTTGTGTCATTTCAACAATACTTCCATTATGTAATTCGTAGCGAACTCCTGAGTTTTCAGGCAGCCAATCCACAAATTCCTCAAAGGTTACTAGCTTGGGTATGGCTTGAGTCATAGCTTGTGAAAGTTCTTAGTTTGAAATTATTATCTCTAATTTAGGCGGCTGCGGACAGCTTGATAACTACGGTTAAGTACATTGGTATAATTATATATAGTTGTTTTACATCCTTAAAGCTGTTTTCCCCTGAAGCGTTAAAGTATATGTAGAATATACGTATACTCTCAGGCTAATGTTATATCAAATAACTGTAAAAGTTGATGCTGATTCTGTTTACCATCAACCATATAGATTAACAGTAGATCACTTTATTATCGACGTAATACTTAGTCAAAATAATGTGGTAGAAACTCTAAATCTTGCTTTAAGAGTAAAAAATTACCAAGAATTTTTGCCAGAATTTAGCTCAAATATAGAAAGTTGAATTACCCAGATAAAGTTACGAGATTCATCATTGTCATTTTATCTAATCGATATTGCACAGCATATTGAAGCTCTCGGTAGTTTTTGGTTTGGAATCAAAAAAATATATTGGGAAAATCCTAAAAGGAGTTGGATAGCTGAAACACTAGAAGAAAAAAAAGACTTGGAATGTATAACAAACCACTTCCAGGAAGAGTCTCATGAGAATATATGTTACAAAGAAATGGCTCCTGAAATGTTGGAATCGCTTATAAAGAATCGTCAGCTTCATCAACATTTAGTTCTGCCAATGTCCTTTTACCGAGAAGGATACAATGAGTTTATCTCCAAAAGATATACAAGTTCCTTCATTAATTTCTACTTTTATCTAGATGATTTGTATGGACAAGGCAAAACGAAAAATAAAGAGATAGAAAACCTATTTAAGTCATCAAAACATATTAGAAAAGCTTTTGAACAAGCAATAAGTTTCTTCCAAGAGCAAGACAATTCTGAAAATTTGGAAGAGTTGAATAAATTTTTGGAAATAGAAAGAAAAACTTTAAGTGTTGATGGACTAATTGAACTGATTGTACAAATCCGTGGTAATTTATCACATTTTTCTCAGAAAAGTTCTAAAAAGAAGGGACACCCCTTGAATCAGCGAGACTTTAGAAGTGTTGCACTGTTAATGAATTTAATTTGTATGTTTACATTTGTACATCTGACAACTGGTGAGCAACCACAATAGTACGATCTTCAAATCTTCTAATTTAGATTGCAACTCACCTAATTGATTTTGAGGGTTGAGACAGTGGTAGGACTAAAAAGCGATCGCTGGCAATACTTGAAATCAGCCATACTGCTAGACTGAAGGCATTGATTAGGCTAAGTTGACCTATGACCATTGCAATCGGCCAACCAATACAACAGCAACCACTCAATTTTGACGAGTTTGTTGCCTGTTATGGTGGCGATAACCGCTACGAACTGATCGATGGAGAGGTGTTCGACTTAGAACCAACAGGCCAGCATGAAGAGGTTGCAGCCTTTATTACCGCAAAGATATGTGTCCAGATTGAGAAAAAAGGCTTACCTTGGTTTGTGCTTCAGCGGGGACTATTACGCCCTTTTAACATGGGGATGACAGCATTTCGACCAGATGTTGCAGTTATTGATCGAAATGAACTTGCCAAAGAACCGCTTTGGTCTGACCAGTCAATCCTGACGCTGGGTAGTTCGATTAAATTTATAGCGGAAGTTGTTAGTAGCAACTGGCAAAATGATTATGCCCGTAAGGTAGAAGATTACGCAGTTTTAGGCATTCCCGAATATTGGATTGCAGACTACGCTGGGTTAGGTGGTACTCGACACATTGGGAAACCCAAACAACCTACCCTCTCTATCTGTACGTTAGTGAATGGAAAGTATGAAATTCAGCAGTTTCGGGGCAATCAGACCATCACCTCTCTAAGTTTCCCAGATTTAAAACTGACGGCTGAACAGGTGTTGAAAGCTGCTAGGTAAAATTGCCATGATTTGGCTATCCTCAAAATCAAGTTTGCTAAACTAGTCGCCAATTTGTTGAACTACTGCCTAAATTTGGGTACTGTTGTTGAAATCAAGTGCGATCGCTTCAGCCTGTAATCCTTATGAAAAATAAATTTAATAAAGCTTTATATTCGTCATGAATCAAAGAGCGAGCGCCGAAAAGCCTTGGTTTTCCAAGCCATAATATCCAAGTTATCCGTAGATGCGCGATCGCCCCTAACCAAAAAATTGAATTTCTCTAAGTTTGTGACCACGTTAAAAATTTAGACATATTTTTCCGTAAGCAACGCAAGGTTGAGTATAATCACATAAATCTATGAAAGTAAGAGGTGTCAAGAGATTTTGGCGGAGCGATCGCTGAGAGTCCAATATTTCTTACCACCGCATAACTTCATCATTAGCTGGCTCCCCTGCTTATTGGAGATAAGATAAGCTATGCTTCTGTTTTCTGCCTGGAAATTCTTCAAGTTGACTCCGCTGGCATTAGTACTTTCCCTGGCTGTATCAGGGGTATCCACACTGCTATTCCCCATAGCTATCGATCAGTCTAAAGCAGCAGAAACAACTCAAGCAGTCACAGGAGTCAAGCTGAGTCCATCAAAACGCCTTGCCTTAGTTGTCGGTATCAATGAGTATCCTGAAGACCCTCTAACATTGCCAGTGAGTGACGCACAGCTGGTCAAGCGAGAACTAGAGTCAGTTGGTTTTGAGGTAACACTACTTATCAATCCGACAAAAGGAACTTTGACAGAAGCTAGAGATGCTTTTGTAAGAAAGGTAAATAGCTCTGGTGATAACGTCACAGCCTTATTTTTCTTTGCTGGACATGCGGTGCAGTTTGACGGACACAACTACTTGCTCCCAGCTAAATCTAAGCTTCTTTCTGCACCAAGTGAGGCCGACATCATTGATCAAGCAATGGATGCACAATGGGGTATTCTGAACTATCTAAGTAAGTCAAAAGCTTCACAAGTAATCTTCGTCCTAGATGCCTGTCGCACTAATCCTTTCAATCCAGGGCATCGAGGTACTAGAAGTCCTGGACTAGCAAAGATAAATGTCAACCCTGGTGGCCCCGACACGTTTATTTTGTTTGCTGCTTCACCAGGTCAAGTTGCTTTTGATGGAGATAAAGGTGCATCCAACAGCCCTTTTAGCGAAGCCTTTGCTAAGGCAATCTCTCAACCCGGTTCTTCATTGGAAAGTGTATACAAGCAAGTAAACGAGCAAGTAAAGAAAACCACGGATGGTAAACAGCGTCCCTATCAGGAAGGAGTGCTGTTTAACTTTGAGTTCCGTGAAGCTGTCGCTGCTCCGGTAGTGGCCTCTGGACAAGCTCGATTGCTGGAAACAGGGTTTGAAAAACGTCAGTACGATATTGTTAAGGATGGCTACAAACTGCTCAGGCAGACCTTAGCTAAAAAATCAATCAACGATATCCAAAAAGCTGCTGAAGGTGGAGACGCAGAAGCACAGTACTTACTGGGAATTGCCTACAACGCTGGTGAGGGAGTTGCTGCTGACTCAGAACGAACAGCTTATTGGTTAAGGCGGGCAGCAACCCGTGGCTTTAGTCGCGCCCAATTTGCTTATGGACAGCGACTTTATTGGGGTTGGGGAGAGACACAAGTCAACAAGAAAGAAGGATTTGACTGGTGGTTGGTAGCTGCCGAAAATGGTAATGCATCGGCTATGTTGGAAATTGGTGACACCTATCTCTATGGGAGAGAAGGGGTTCCAGGGCAAGACCTAGCCCAGGCAGAAAAATATTTCAATCAAGCGCTATCAGTTGGGGCATTAGAGGCTGAAACCTATCTCGGCCGTCTTTATGCAGAGAAGGCAAAAAAAGCTCAAAAAGCAGGAGACACCAAGACGTTTGCACAAGCCAGTGAAAAAAGACTAGCTTACTATCAGAAGGCTGCTCAAAAAGGCTCCTCCGATGCCATGTATTGGTTAGCTCAGATGTATCGTTATGGCGATTATGTCAAAGTCGATTTGCCAAAGGCAATTGAATGGTACAAAAAGTCCACATCCGCTGACAATAGTTACGCGGCTGTAGAGCTGGCACAGCTATATGCTGATGAGAGTGCAACAGGATTAGGGAAACCACAACCTGAAGAAGCAGCCAAGTATTTCCGCATTGCTCTGAACCTGGGTTCTAAAACTGCTGGCGTAGAACTGGCTGACCTAATTAGAAATGGTAAAGTTCAAGTTACTCCCAAGACCTCTAAAGAAGCAATCCAGCTTTATGAGCAGGCTGTTGTTGATGGTTCTTTGAGAGCAGCAGCTCACCTGTCAGATCTTTACCTTAAGGGACAATTGGGAGCAAAAGATCTAAAAAAAGCTGAACAGTATGGGCTAAAAGCCCTTGAACTAGAGAAAACGACGAAACCAGATAGCGAAGATGCCTGGCCGATGTATGTACAGAGTGCTTATAGCAATCTGTTGAGGCTTTATAAAGAGGAAAAGTTACAGCCAGCCAAACCCCAGTTAGTTAAAGCTATCGAGGATCGGGTTGGTAGCCTAAACGGTAATCTGAAGCGCTTTACTGTTCCAATAACCTGCGGAACTATAAAGACTCCTTTCCATCTCTATGTGTGGGATTGGAAACTTAATGAACCCCCAACGACAGCCCAGTTCGATTGGATCGAAAAAGCAAGAGGCTGTGAAGTTCCCAAAGATGTCGTTGAGGCATTTGATAAGCTGTATAAGATTGCACGTGAGAATAATGTTTCTTTCCAAGAGCTAACTGTTTATGCGTTAAGTAATGCTAACCAGAAGAAGTAGTGACTAACTAAGTACCTCCATCAAATCGTGTGAAGCTATCAGGTAAATAACTGAAGCACTCATTATATTTAATACTTAGAAATCTACGTGTTTGTCACGTTCGGAAGGTTGATCCTTGCTTTTATTCACAATTAGCATAAATGTGTTACCCTAGTAGAGTTGTCTAAATTCCGCACATCCAGGAGTTCGGGTGTTTTCTGCTGTGAAAATACGCCTGGGTGGAGGTTTAACCCGAATAGGAGTTAAGAATATATGCCAGTCGTTTCATTGGCTCAAATGATGGAGTCAGGAGTTCACTTTGGGCATCAAACCCGCCGCTGGAACCCAAAAATGTCTCCGTACATTTATACTGCCCGCAATGGTGTACATATTATCGACTTGGTGCAAACAGCCCAGTTGATGGAAGATGCTTACACCTACATGAGAACTCAAGCAGAGCAAGGTAAAAAATTCTTGTTTGTTGGTACTAAGCGTCAAGCAGCAGGAATTATTGCTCAAGAAGCATCTCGTTGTGGCGCTCACTATATTAACCAGCGCTGGTTAGGTGGAATGCTCACCAACTGGTCAACCATCAAAACACGGGTAGAACGTCTGAAGGATTTAGAACGCCGCGAAGAAAGTGGCGCTTTAGATTTATTACCCAAAAAAGAAGCTTCCATGCTGCGTCGGGAAATGGCAAAGCTGCAAAAATACCTCGGTGGAATCAAAACCATGCGGAAAGTCCCTGACGTGGTAGTGATTGTAGACCAACGCCGGGAATATAACGCAGTTCAAGAATGCCAAAAACTGTCAATTCCCATTGTGTCCATGTTGGATACCAACTGTGACCCTGATGTTGTGGATATTCCCATCCCAGCAAATGATGACGCTATTAGATCTATTAAGCTGATAGTTGGCAAATTGGCGGATGCAATTTACGAAGGCCGTCATGGTCAGCTGGATGTAGAAGAAGAATACGAAGATTACGAAGGCGCTGAGGAAGATTACGAGTACGACGAAAGTGACTACTCTGACTCGTTGATTCCCGATGATGAAGATGAAGACGAATAAACTATGAAGTTATGAAGTATGAAGTCTGAAAGATAAAACTTCACACTTCATACTTCACACTTCAGACTGTCTTCAGTTCTGAGTAAGATAGAAATACTCAACGCCCGTAAGCGATAAAAACTCTAGGTCAAGTTAGGAATTGAGGCAACATGGCGGAAATATCTGCAAAACTCGTCCAAGAGCTACGCCAAAAAACTGGTGCAGGCATGATGGACTGCAAAAAGGCGCTAAAAGAAACTGATGGCGACATTGAACAAGCTATAGATTGGCTACGGAAAAAGGGCATCGCTTCTGCGGGTAAAAAAAGCGATCGCATCGCAGCTGAAGGTCTAGTAGACACCTACATTGTTCCAGGCGGCAAAGTTGGTGTACTCATAGAAGTTAACTGCCAAACCGATTTCGTTGCCCGAAATGATGCTTTTAAATCTTTAGTTAAAAGCCTCGCACAACAAGCTGCTACTGCTGATAGTGTTGAATCTTTGCTGGCTCAACCTTACATCGGAGATAACAGCATCACTGTAGATGAATTCATCAAGCAAAGTATTGCAGGCCTTGGTGAAAATATCCAGGTACGCCGCTTTGTCAACTTTGCAGTAGCAGACGGTACAGCAGGAGTAGTAGACAGCTACATCCACACTGGTGGTCGCGTTGGTGTACTAGTTGAAGTAAAATCTGCTTCAGAGGCAGCTGCGGGTAACGATGAATTCCAAGCTTTGGCACGGAATGCGGCAATGCAAGTTGCAGCTTGCCCCAACGTTGAGTATGTCAGTGTAGACCAAATCCCTGTCGAAATTGTCAAAAAAGAAAAAGACATTGAAATGGGCAAGGAAGATTTGGCGAACAAACCTGAGAACATCAGAGAAAAGATTGTTCAAGGACGGATTGAAAAACGTCTGAAAGAAATGACTTTGCTCGATCAGCCTTACATCCGCGACCAAAGTATTTCTGTGGAAGACTTGGTGAAACAAGTTAAGGCGAAAGTCGGTGAAGAAGTTCAAGTCAGCCGCTTTGTGCGCTACATCCTAGGTGAAGGTATTGAGAAGCAAGAAACTAACTTTGCTGAGGAAGTTGCTGCTCAAATGGGAGCGAAGTAATTTGGTCAAGAGTCAAGAGTCAATGGTCAATGGTTATTGCTTTTGACTATTGACTCTTGACTATGGACAAAGGACAAATGACACTTTTTAAGACAGGTCAGCTTACACTAAACTGACCTGTATTTTATTATTAGAAGATAACTGCGTACATTTGTACCAAAAGCAGGTTCAGATGATCAATTAAGAAAAGATATGGCGAGAGCAATTGAGCGAATTGATCGGGATTTGGCAATGCTGGAAGAAGCGATACGTGCGATCGCAGCAGAACTTCAAAGCGCCTATACTATATATCTCACCCTCCTAGGTGAAGCCGTGCGGAAGCAGTTGATTCTGGCAAGTTACCATCTGTGTACTCAGGGTTATCCCGAAAACTTTTTAAAGTTGTCGTTAAATCAACGGCAAAAATTGCAACAAGCCATCCGCAAATTAGGCAAAGAACTATCTGAGCAATTACTCACCTATATCAATGGTGAGACAGTCAGAGAAAATGAGGATGTTGAGGAAAATGAAGGCGATGATGAACAAGAGCTTGTTGTTCAGCCCTCAAAACTTAATACCCCTGACTCTTCTAACCCTGTAGAATTGGCAAAATGGCAAAATAGCTTAGAAGAATTGATGCAACAAGCACTAAAAAAAATCTCCCATGACGTAAATGTGTTGTTGCAACAAGCTGATATCTTGCCCAAAAAAGTCCCAGAACCAATTTTAGAAGCAGCCGCAGCAGCCTCAGAAGCAGCAGCCGAAGTCATGCCAGGGCCGCCAAATCTCTTAAACTTGGTAATTGAAATTGACAATGACCAAGATGAAGATGAATCTAGCTTGACACAGATAATGGCAATTAATCTGCGACTAGGAGAAATCGAATTTGCCGACGCGACACTAGCCTCTAGCCGCAAACAAATTCGTAATATCTTAGTGCAACTCCAAAAACTCGGACGAGAGTATCAAAAAAAGCAACGCGAACGTTCTATTGCTGAAGCCGAAGCTGCTTGGCGCTCAAGTTGGTATGAGGATTAGTCAAAAGTCAAAAGTAAAGACTATTGACATTGACTACTGACAATTGACCATTGACCAATAACAAATGACTAATGACACACCAGATTGGATACGCTTACATAAAGCCTTGGCTGTAGAAGCAGAACATGGCTTTACAGACTTAATGGGCAAACAATACCGCTTTAGTGAATTTCTCAGCTTGACTTTTGGGAAATTTCCAGCGGCTTTACCTGCACTTGAGCGTCGCCGCTGGCAAGAACTTGCGACAAAATTTGCCAGCTATCCCAATTTGGAAGTCAAAGAAAGACAACACTTAATTGCTACAACTCGCAGGTATCTCGACCAACTGCAAAAACAGCAAGAAGACCCAGAGGAACTAGAAAAGCAGGGGAGAATTTATAAATCTAAAGTTCCAAATTCTACTCCTGTTGTTAGTGAAGTAAGTCGGAGACTAGCGCCGAGAATTGACCAAAAGCTCAGCGACTTACCAGAAATAGGCATTCGGAAAGCTGACAAATTAGCAGCCTTGTGTTTGTACACCGTGCGAGATTTGCTGTTTTACTATCCCCGCGACCACATTGACTATGCACGTCAGGTAAGTATCCGTGAATTACAAGCGGGTGAGACAGTCACTATTGTGGCCAGTGTGAAGCGTTGCAATTGCTTTACTAGCCCAAAAAATAACAAATTATCGATTTTAGAACTGGTACTTAAAGATAATACAGGTCAAATTAAAGTTGGTCGCTTTTCTGCGGGTGCGCGGTTTACCAGTCGTGGTTGGCAAGAAAGTATAAAACGCCGCTATCCAGTAGGTAGTGTGGTAGCCGCCTGTGGGTTGGTAAAAGAAAGTAAATACGGCTTGACACTAGATAACCCAGAACTAGAAGTTTTGGCACATCCAGGAGACACTATTGAGTCGCTGACTATTGGGCGGGTAGTGCCAATTTATGCACTTACCGAAGGTGTGATGGCGAATATGGTACGCCAAGCGGTGATAGCGGCTTTACCTGCGACGGCACATCTCAAAGACCCTCTGCCCAAGGGTTTGCGAGAAAAGTATAATTTGATGGAATTGAAAGATGCGATCGCTAATATCCACTTTCCTAGTGATAGCGATACTTTACAATCTGCCCGTCGTCGTCTGGTCTTTGATGAATTTTTCTACCTGCAACTCGGCTTACTCCAACGTCAGCAACAAGCCAAGGCTATTCAAACCAGTGCTGTTCTTGCACCTAAAGGCCAATTAATTGAAAAATTCTACGAAATCTTACCCTTTCAACTAACAGGCGCACAGCAAAGAGTTCTCAACGATATTTTGAATGACTTGCAGAAAACTACACCAATGAATCGTTTGGTACAAGGCGATGTTGGTTCTGGTAAAACTGTTGTGGCTGTGGTAGCAATTTTAGCGGCAATTCAATCTGGTTACCAAGCAGCTTTGATGGCTCCTACAGAAGTATTGGCAGAACAGCATTACCGCAAGTTAGTTAGCTGGTTTAATTTGTTGCATTTACCAGTGGAATTACTCACAGGTTCCACTAGAACTGCCAAACGCCGAGAAATTCACTCGCTACTAGAAACAGGGCAATTACCTTTATTAGTAGGAACTCACGCTTTAATTCAAGACCCGGTAAACTTTCATCGCTTGGGGTTAGTGGTTATAGATGAACAACATCGCTTTGGAGTGAAGCAGCGGGCGCTATTACAGCAAAAAGGCGAACAACCCCATGTATTAACAATGACAGCAACTCCCATTCCTCGGACACTAGCACTGACAATTCACGGGGATTTGGATGTTAGCCAAATTGATGAATTACCACCGGGGCGACAAAAAATTCAAACCACTGCCCTAACTAGCCAGCAACGCAGCCATGCTTACGACCTCATCCGCCGAGAAGTTGCTCAAGGTCGGCAAACTTATGTAGTATTGCCTTTGGTGGAAGAATCAGAGAAATTAGACTTGCGATCGGCAGTAGAAGAGCATCAAAAGTTACAAGAAAGCGTATTTCCCGAATTTCAAGTCGGGTTGCTGCACGGCCGTATGAGTTCAGCCGAGAAAGACGAAGCAATTACTCATTTTCGGGATAACAAAACGCAAATTTTAGTATCTACGACTGTGGTTGAGGTAGGTGTAGACGTTCCTAATGCTACAGTAATGCTCATTGAAAATGCAGAGCGCTTTGGCTTATCGCAACTCCACCAGTTGCGAGGGCGTGTCGGTCGGGGTGCGGCTCAGTCTTATTGTTTGCTGATGAGCAGCTCCAGAAGCCCTGACGCTCAACAACGGCTAAAAGTATTGGAACAATCTCAGGATGGCTTTTTCATCTCAGAAATGGATATGCGTTTTCGTGGCCCTGGGGAAGTGCTGGGAACTCGTCAATCGGGTGTGCCGGATTTTACATTAGCTAGTTTAGTGGAAGATGAAGAAGTATTGCTGCTGGCTCGGCAAGCCGCAGAGAAAGTCATAGAAATAGATGTCACCTTAGAGCGCTGGTATTTGATGAAAGAAGAGTTGAAATATCGTTATGACAGATTAATGGGAGGCGCTATTTTAACTTAACTCAGAAATGATTAACTCATCATTGCCTATAAGACCAAAAAAGATACTCAAAAAAGTGGGCTTTCTGAGGGAAATTCTGTAAAATCGAAATTTAAATAACAAAAAGGCAAATTTTATGATACGTTTGCTAAGTTTACTACCAATAATGCTCAGCCTGTTTCTGATGGGATGTTCTACGCAAACAAACGCTAAACCTCCTGTAGATACAACCAATTCTCAACTTCAAATCCCCGCAGCTACTGGTCAAACACTACCAATTTCGGCTAAAGCAGTTGTTCCTAACGGTACAACAATCGAGTTAGAAGTAGCATTGACTCCAGAACAGCAGGAAAAAGGCTTGATGAATAGACCTGCATTACCAAATAATCGCGGTATGTTATTCAAGTTTCCTTCTGCACAGCCTGTTCGGTTTTGGATGAAGAATGTACCCGTACCTCTGGATATGGTCTTTTTACAAAATGGGGTAGTGAAGTATATCCAAACTGCTGCACCTCCTTGTCCTAATGAGCCTTGTGCGACTTATGGCCCAAACGTGCCAGTTGATACTGTAATTGAACTGCGTGGAGGGCGAGCAGAAGAATTAAAGCTCAAGCCAGGAGATAGTGTCAAAATTAAATTTTTAAACAACAGCAGTTTACGGTGATCAGAACGAAAAGCTTTGTTTAATCAGGGATAGCGGCATATAAACAATATTTTTTTGTGTAAAAAAAATGTTAAGTAGATATGAACCAACATTTTGTCACTAGAGTATCTAATATGATGACAAAAATAGTAAAAAAAACTACTTAAGAGGTAAAATAACAATCTTAAGGTTTCACTGCGAAAAATCATCCTTTTGGCGTAAGTGTAAATAGTCCTTCATAAGAGAGCATAGGCTATGGAATCTTTGTCACTCAATGTGTAATTAAATAAAACACTTAGCCAAATTCAGGATGAAACTAATTTAACTTCCCGGAGGTGCTACTAAAAAACTGAGCAAACCGCTGATTTAAAGGGTGAAATTTCTCATTTATTGAGAAAAATTGTTTTATTTGAGGATTATCAAGCAATATTTTGGGATCTTAATCCGGTAATTGCACAGTCCAAACTGAAATAGTAGCTGCGGACAAAAGAGGAATGGTGAATTCATATATGACCATACACACTAGACAAGGAGGTGAGTTACAAATGTCACCATCAACATATTCACGACTGATTCATTTTTTACAGGAAGATTTGTCAATTTCGGCAGCATCTCTTGCAGTAGCTTTACGTCATCGGGAACAAGATCCTGGGCCTTTGCCGATGATTCTTTGGCAGTATGGGTTGATTACGATGGAACAGTTAGAACAAATTTATGATTGGCTAGAGACTGTTTAAGTATGAATGCTCATTGCAGGAGAATTCAGGTATGTCACGTCCACCCTGCCTTTTCCCAAGGCTGATAGATAGGGAAATTGACTTTTACCAATCCTACTTATTTAAATTCAAGTTGAAAGAGCGAGTTAAAGATAGTGATTACACTCGCTCTTTTGCTTTTAGGTCAATGGTCGTAATCAATAACTATAGACCATTGACCATCGACTTTTAACCATTAAGTACTTTAGCAGCTGCGGCTACACCAGCACCTGGTGTAAAGTTTTCATAGCCAAGTTCTAAAAGCACAACTTCTAAGGATGCTATGCAGCTCAGAATATCGCGATCGCTCACAAAGCCCAAGTGACCAATACGGAAGATTTTATTTTTTAGATGGTCTTGACCACCAGCTAAAGCAATATCAAAACGCTTTTTCATCAACGAGCGAATTTTATCTGCTTCTATATTGGGTGGTGCTACCGCTGTAATTGCTGGACTAGCACAGCTATCTGCGGCAAACAAAGGTAAATTTAATCCTTTAATAGCCGCGCGAGTAGCATTCTTTTGCCGTTCGTGTCGTCCAAAGATTGACTCTAAACCTTCTTCTTTCATCATCCCCAAGGTGGTATGCAGCGCCACGATTAAATTCACCGGGGGAGTGAAAGGTGTGGTATTTTTGGCGGCAGATTTTTTGTATTTACCTAAATCTAAATAATATTTGGGCAATTTAGCTGTTTTGTAAGCTTCCCACGCTTTGGCACTTACAGAAACAAAACCCAAACCTGGGGGAATCATGTAACCTTTTTGCGAACCTGAAGCAACGACATCAAGTCCCCAAGCATCAACAGGTAAATTGAATGCTCCCAAACTAGTTACAGCATCCACAATAATTAAAGCTTCGCCGTGTTCTTTAACGTGGCGGTTAATAGTTTCCAAGTCATTGAGAACACCAGTTGATGTTTCACTGTGGGTGACAATAACAGCTTTGATTTCCTTGGCGGTATCAGCTTGCAGTTTTTCGGCAAACTGCGCTGGATCTAAAGGTTGACCCCATTCCGCAGTGATGGTTTCCACATTTAACCCGTAGGCTTGGCTGACTTCGGCCCAGCGTTCACCAAATTTACCATTACAACCAATTAAAACGCGATCGCCAGGCGAGAGAAAATTAATGATCCCCGCTTCTACTGCACCTGTTCCACTGACATTCAGCATCAACACATCACTTTCGGTTTGGTGCAGCCATTTGAGGTTAGCTGTCACCTCAGCCAAAATGTTACTAAACTCACTGGTACGGTGTCCGATGGGGTGCTTGGCCAAGGCCAGTAAAGCGGCTTCTGGCACCGGTGTCGGGCCAGGAATCATCAGCATCAGCTTATCTTCCATGTCTTTGTCCTAATAGTCAAATAACAGTTAATGGTTTAGGGTATGGTTTATTCTGGAGCAAAATTTATACATATTTATCTATAGGTATAGTTGAGTTTTGCACCAGTATTTTCTGTATTCTCCAAATCCATAAGATTATTGGTCAGCTTGACCTTTACAATTTAGTGAGAATTCTAGATAACCTGAACTTTGGTTTTAGACAATCTCACCAGACGCATCAATACCCACATCTGAAAGTTAAGTAGAGGCTTATCTTTGGCTCATGGCAAGGAGACATCTATTTTTGTTACCCAGTTCGTTGAAGTTTTATAGCGGCGATTATCTAGAATCGCACAAATTGGGGTACAGATACAATTAATTTTTTTCTGAATCTGAGTAATGGTGATCGCACCACTTAATCCCACAAAAAATGAACAGAGAGCAATCAGCGATCGCTCTCTTCTTGCGTTTATCTGACAAAATAGCAAGGAAACTATCAATTAAGGTTATTAGCTCAAACTTTAGACGTTGTTTTTTGTTGCTGCTTTTGCTTACGTCGTAACGCTACACCAAAAGCACCTGCTGTTAATGAGCCTATGATAGTAATAGGTTCGGGTACAGGTTCGCTACCACCAGATCTACCAATAATGAGATCAGATGGAAGAGATTGATCAAGTGTATCTATTACCCCAAATCCTATAGTGTATGTTCCGGCTGTAGTGAATGTGTAAGAAGTTTGAGATGCAGTTTCTCCAAAATTACCCACTAGCTGCACATCAGCCAATTTATAAAGTGAAGACCCAATTGAGTAAAACGAAAAATCATTATACGGTAAGAAATCACCTGCTTGAAACAGCCAATCAAACCTCAAAATATCTCCTGCTTGTGCTGCAATGGTGTTTCTAATAGCAGAACCAATAGTAGTATTTTGGGAGTTAACAGCATCTAAAGATCTATTAGCTAAGCCTAAGAAGGACTCTATAGCCGTGTCAGCCACTCCACCAGAAGAAACTTTTGCTTGCTGATTATTAGAACTGAAGCTAACGTTGCCAATTGACTGCCATCCACTAAAATCTGAGATGGTAATCACTGCTGCTTGAGATGGACTAGCGGCAAAAACAAATGTTGCTCCCGCACTAGCCACTAGTAACTTATTCGTCAAACTCAATTTAGTCATTGTATTTACTCTGGAAAAGATTACAAAATTGATCCCAAATTGATATGAGCTAGTATCGCAAAATAATTGTGTAAAAAAAACTACAGAACAGATTATCATTAACCTGCCGCTGAGATAAAAAGCGATAAAAGTTAACACTAACATGATTGCAAGCAAACCTCGCAATCCTAAATAATTTGCAAACAAATATGTTGCCTATTCTCTGCTTCAAAAAATAGTTTATTCATCCAAGATGATTGCTATATAAATTAATTTGCCAAGGTTGTAAAAACTTTATTTTCCCCAAATTAGTTCTAAACGTTCTTGGGCTTTTTTAAGTGCCTCTTGGGGAGATTCACCCAGCAATGCAGCTTCAATTGCTCGACCTAGACTCTCAGATAGACGACTATATCCAGCTAAAGTAGGTCGAGCGCGTGCTACAACCATTTGATCTAAAAAAACTTTCATCCAAGGTCTTTCGTTAATATATTGCTGATAAGCTTTGCTTTGCGCAGATTTGAAATTAACTGGCAAAAAACCTGTACCAATTGACCATTCTGTTTGAAATTCTTCAGTCAAAACATATTCTAAAAATTTTAGTGCTGCTTTCTCTTTCTCTGGTGTGGTCTTCATCACATAAAAATTGCCTGTACCTGTTACAGTTGCTTGACCAACATCTCTAGGTATGGGAAACACTTGATAATCTATCTGAGACTTGGTGATATAAGTCCAAGGCCCAGTAATTTGCATAGCTACACGTCCCTGAAGAAAAGCATCTTCTTCATAACCTCGTTCTGGAGGAGAAAGAGTTGCTGAACCATCTTTTAACAAGTCTTGCCAAAACTGTAGAGCATGAATTGCTCCAGGGTTATTTAAATTCGGCAACCCATTACTGATAACCTCACCGCCAGCACTAAATAAAAAGGGAAACCAACTAAAAACAGTCCATTCTCCTTTACCCATAGGCAGCAACATACCATACTGTTCGGGTCGTCCATCACCATTGCGGTCTACAGTCAATTGTTTGGCAACTTGCTGCAATTCTTCCCAAGTTGCGGGTGTATTTGTAATACCAGCAGCTTTAAACAGTGTGGGACGGTAAAAAATTCCCATATTACTTGTGTAAAGTGGTACTGACCACAAATGCCCATCTAAAGTTAATTCGTCTATAAGGTTCAGGCTAAGTTCTGACTTGATAGGTAATTTGTCTAGCCAGTCTTCTAAGGTTCTAACTGCATTGAGTTCGACCAACTGGCCAGTAATTTGTGGATAAAAGCAAAGAATATCTGGCGGTACTTTACCGACAACTGCTGTTAAAATTTTCGGTAGTTGTTGACCGAGTTGACCAGCGTAAATAGATTCTACCTGGATATCAACATGAGTCTGATTAAATTTATCAACTAACTTTTGAAATACATCACGATTTACAGGTGGATTAATTCCATGCCATAGTGTTATACGAGTAACTTGGTCATTTTGTGGTAACTGTCCTTGACAACTCGATAAAAAAATCAAGCTGACACTCAAGACCACAAACAAAGTAGCAATTCGCCAGATAGAATCAAAAAACTGGTGAATGATTTTAACTATGGGGAATGAAAAAATAGTAAATTTCATACCTAATTTTCCGTCATATACAGTAGTTTTATCATCTAAAGTACTGATTTAGTTTAAAATATTACGTATTTCCAATTAATATAGGTTTAATATGCATAAAAACTTAATTATAGATGTTGGTGTGCATACAGGAGAAGATACTGAGTTTTACCTCAAAAAAGGATTTCGAGTTATTGGGATTGAGGCGAATCCTAATATTTATAATGACACCAAGCAAAGACTAAATTCATATATAGAAAGTGATCAGTTAATTCTCCTTAATATTGCTGTATCATCTCAAAATCAACCAGTTACTTTTTACGTCAACTTAGACAGAAGTTTTTGGAGTACAACCTCAATTGATTTTGTCCGGCGCAACGAATTGTTTGGGACGCGCTCTACTGAAATAACAGTAGAAGGACGGAGATTTGAAGATATTTTACAAGAGTTTGGCATTCCTTATTATCTAAAAATTGATATTGAAGGTGCAGATATATTATGCTTACAGGCTTTACAAATGTTTGAAAGCAAACCTCAATTTTTATCTATAGAATCTACAAAAACATCATGGAATGATCTGTTAGCAGAATTTGCACTACTAAAAAAACTTGGGTATAGAAAATTCAAGGCTGTCAGCCAATCCGAAGTAACTAAACAAGTATGCCCCTATCCTGCTAAGGAAGGTCAATACATAAAGTATCAGTTTGAATACGGTGCTAGTGGGCTTTTCGGTGAAGAAACGCCAGGAGTTTGGCTATCTGACACTGAGGTAATCAAAGTCTACAAACGTGTTTTTCTCCAATACAAACTGTTGGGAGCTAATGGGATTTTAAACAAATTTTTATTAGGGAAAATACTAGTAGATAAACTTCAACTTAAAGACCCTTGGTATGATACTCATGCTAGTCTTTGATTCTATTTTTATCCGAATTTCAAAAAATAAATTTCTTTCGTAAACTTCAAAGTAAATTTTTAGAATTTTCTCACCCTAAGAGGTTGTTTGAAAAGTCTAGATTAAGACTAGCATCGGCGATTAAAAATCGCGGCTATACAGACAAAACTCACGAAGGTGGGTTTTAAACCCTTGATTTTTCATTAGTCCGCGTAGGCGGACTTTGCTTGTGTAGTAGCGAATTATATTCGCCCAAAACTTTTCTTAGACCGTTCAAACATTCTCTTAACCAGATTGAGAAATTTCTTCTAAAACACTTTTTGTGATACTAGTCTCTGCTCTGGTATAGACATAGGTTTGGAATTGAGGCAATTTTTGAGTTTTAAAGACTTTCTCAGCTCTTTGCCAAAAGTCTGTATCTTCTCCATAAGCAATATTATTAAATCCTTTCAATTCAAAAAATACTTCTCTCTTACCAAAAAAGGTAGGGCCTAATACGCATTCTCGAAGATTAATTGTTTTTCCTGGTTGAAAATAATCTGCTACCCAAACCTCTTCTTCTGTCGCAAATCCACCTTCAACTAAATCAATTTCTGGATGTGCTTGCATATATTGAATTCTGGTTTCTAGATGTTCTGGCAGATATGTATCATCGCTATCCAAAAATGTTATATATCTGCCAAAAGATGCTTGAATTCCAGTATTTTTAGCGTACCAAAGTTTCTTATTTTGATGCTTTAGATAGCGAATGTTCGGAAAATCTTGAATATATTGATTAACAATTTCAAAAGTATTATCTTTACTCCCGTCATCGACTACAACTAGTTCCCAACCTTTAAAAGTTTGAGCAATCACACTATTAATACAATTGTTTAAATATTTCTCACGATTGTATGTACAAAGAATAATTGATATTTCAGGAATTACATCAAAAATTACATTATTCATCATTCAATAACTCAAAAATATATAGTTGCTCAACATTAGTGAGCAGGTATAACGGAATTATTGTACAGGATAGTAGATGCTATGCAAGAAAGCATCTTTGTTTTTGCCAAGATGGTAAGAATCAGGCAGGATAAGTAATAGACAAGTGTCTTCACTGATGCTTTGGAGCAATATTTCAGTACTTTAGGTTTCATCAATAGGACATAACAGTGCCACAAAATCAGCCACCCACTAACAATCAAAGTCAACGTTGGACATTTGCCCAACTTTTCGGACTGGTAAGACGTAATCCGTTAATGATTTCTCGATGGGTGCTGCGTTGGGCTGTTGTGGGGACGGTTAGTGGTCTTTTTGCAGGGTTGTACTGGAATGTTTTAGAACTGTTAACGCACCAGTTACAAAAATTTCAAGGTCTCAGCCTGTTAATTGTGATGCCACTGGCTGGTTTAATTGTTGGGTTAGTGATTCATTTTTTAGGCAATCCTGGCGAAATCGCAGTGATTGTAGATAACATTCATTTTCGCGGTGGTCGCTTGGATGCACGCAAAAATCCTTCAATGCTTCTGGCTTCACTTGTGAGTATTGCTGCTGGTGGTAGTGCTGGCCCAGAAGCACCTCTGGTGCAGGTGACAGGTTCCTTTGGGACTTGGGTAGGCGATCGCCTCAAACTTCAAGGTGAAGATTTGCGATCGATGAGTTTGGCGGCGATGGCGGCTGGCTTTACGGCTTTGTTTGGCGCACCTCTGGGTGGTGCGATGTTTGCCCTAGAAATCCTGCACCATCAGCATATTGTGGAGTATTACGAAGCTTTAATGCCAGCGATTGTTTCTAGTTGTGCTAGTTATCTGGTATTTACTGCGATTACTCATTTAGGAATTGCACCGACTTGGCATTTTCCACAATATCGTCTGGAAAATATCGATGATTTTGCCTTGGCAATTTTGTTTGGGATGATTGGGGCGATCGCTGGATGGATTTTCATGGGGATTTTTCGGAGTTGCGATCATCTGTTTGCTCGCATTTCCGTCCCTATCTATTTACGCACCACACTAGCAGGACTTGGACTTGGTATTCTAGCCGCTTTCTTGCCCCTCACCCGTTATTTTGGCCATGAAGAGTTAGAAACTGTAGTCATAAATAACTTTTCTGGTGTTTTCTTGTTAACACTGGCTTTGGGCAAAATGGCTGCCATTAGCATAACAGTTACAGGCGGATGGCGTGGGGGATTCATTATCCCGTTATTTTTCACTGGTGTATGTATTGGCAAAGCAGTAGTAGTTTTAATTCCCGGAATTAATCCTGCCTTGGCGATGATTTGTACAATGGCGGCGATTAACGCAGCAGTCACACGCACACCTATTAGTACAACTTTGCTGCTATCGAAACTGACTGGTTTCAGTCCTTTTACACCAATTTTGTTTGCTAGTTTAGTAGGATTTTTTCTTGCCCCTAAAGTTCCTTTGATTACTGCTCAACTGAAATCTCAACAAGAAGCTATTCATTAACTAAATAATCACTATCAAGAAATTCTTTATCTCTTGAGATTATTTAAAAACTCTTTTTTGGCTGCCAAATATTTAGTAATTTCTGCGGCATTCAACGGAATAACCTTAGTTGTTGGCCGGATTGGTTGTAATAATGCATTCACGCTACAAGAGAAATTACTAGCTTTTCTATATACGCAACCATAACTTACACCTGGCAAACGAAAATAGCTACCTATTGCTAATTGTTGAAATGTCATCAGTGCCTCAGAATTTCTATTGAATAATTACTATGGAAATCTAAATTTATTGACGTAATTTACTATGGTAAGCCGGATAAATTAAATAAGCCATAACACATATTCATTGCATAATCTTTTTATGGTGTTGTTGACAGTTGACTGTTGATTGTCAAAATCATTAAATATACAAACTTTATGTGAAACGACTTAACAACAGATTTGATCTTTATATTGTTGCTTGATTCTGCTTACCATGCCTATCTTAATCGTTAGCTGAATGTTATTCGCTACCTCTTGCTGATTTAGGCTCAGTCATCATTTGTAGTTAGGCAAATTCACCTGATTTTGGGCAAAATTTAGTGGTTGATTTTTTTTAGCTAAAAATTTATAAGTTATTTCTGATTTACTGCACTCAAAATCGCCAATTGATGAGCTACTTTAGGTTAGCTCTTCGGGCAAAAAAAAACAATACGTGCTAGAATTGTATCAAAATATGTCAATTATTCAAGAGTAATTTGGAATAATTTTACGCTTTACCACCTTTAAAGGCTAAATTCTACGATTTTTGGAGTTTTTTAGGTTATGACAACCTCACAGGAGAGGATTATCCCCACAGATCTGCGGAACGAAATGTCCCGGTCTTATCTGGAATACGCCATGAGTGTGATAGTGGGTCGGGCGCTACCAGATGCCAGGGATGGTCTGAAACCTGTGCATCGCCGTATCCTCTACGCTATGCACGAGCTAGGTTTAACGCACGATCGCCCATTTAGAAAGTGCGCTCGTGTGGTGGGGGAAGTTTTGGGTAAATATCACCCCCACGGAGACACAGCAGTATATGATGCCTTGGTGCGGATGGCGCAGGATTTTTCCATGCGATCGCCCCTAATTAACGGACATGGTAACTTCGGTTCCGTAGATAACGATCCGCCAGCGGCAATGCGATACACAGAATGTCGCTTGCAAGCTTTAACCAGCGCCGCTTTACTCCAAGACATTGAATCAGAAACTGTAGACTTTGCAGATAACTTCGACGGTTCCCAACAAGAACCGACAGTTCTCCCATCACGGGTTCCCCAACTGCTACTCAATGGTTCTTCGGGAATTGCTGTGGGGATGGCTACGAATATTCCGCCCCACAACTTAGGCGAACTGATTGATGGGTTGGTGGCTTTGATTCACAATCCCGAAATCACCGACCTCCAGTTAATGCAGTATATCCACGGCCCAGACTTTCCTACAGGGGCGCAGATTCTTGGCACAGCAGCAATTAAAGAAGCTTACACCACTGGGCGCGGTTCCATTACCATGCGTGGTGTTGCTAATATTGAAACCATCGAACAGCGCGGTCGTCCTGAACGAGAAGCAATTATTGTCACTGAACTGCCTTATCAGACTAATAAAGCGGCATTAATTGAGAAAATCGCTGAATTAGTGAACGAAAAGCGCATAGAAGGCATTGCAGATATCCGTGACGAAAGCGATCGCGACGGGATGCGAATTGTCATCGAACTTAAGCGCGATGCTTATCCCCGCGTAGTTTTGAACAACCTTTACAAGCAAACCCCACTGCAAGCCAACTTTGGGGCGAATATGCTGGCGTTGGTCAACGGCGAACCGCAAATTCTCACCCTCAAGCAGTTTTTAGAAGTCTTCCTCGATTTCCGCATCGAAGCTATCACCAGACGCACCCGCTACGAACTGCGAAAAGCGGAAGAACGCGACCATATTTTGCAAGGGTTATTAATTGCTCTATCACAATTAGATGCAATTATTAACTTAATTCGTCATGCGCCAGATGCACCGACAGCTAAAGGTGAATTGATTACAACCTACGGACTCTCGGAAGTCCAAGCCGATGCGATTTTGCAAATGCAACTACGGCGATTAACTGCCCTAGAAGCAGATAAAATTCGCCTAGAACACGAAGATTTGCAAAGACAGATTGCTGATTTGCAAGATATCTTGGCACGGCGAGAAAGAATTTTAGAAATTATTGAAACCGAAGTTTCGCAAATTAAAACCAACTTTGCCACACCCCGGCGGACAGTTATTACCCACGCCGAAGGCGAAATTGATGAACGTGACTTAATTGCTAACGAAAAAGCAATTATCCTCTTAACAGAGCAAGGTTACATCAAACGGATGCCCGTTAACACCTTTGAAGCCCAAAGCCGCGCTACTAGAGGTAAAGCCGCCGCCAAGGTCAAAGATGATGATACTGTAGAGCATTTCTTAACTTGCTGTGATCATGATAGTGTTTTATTCTTTAGCGATCGCGGCGTAGTTTACTGCCTCAAAGCTTATCAAATCCCTGTGGGTTCCCGTACCAGTCGCGGCACACCCATCGTGCAGATGTTACCCATTCCCAAGGAAGAAAAAATCACCTCGATTGTCCCCGTTGATGAATTCAGCAGTGATGAATATCTGGTGATGCTGACTAAAGGCGGCAATATCAAGAAAACTGAATTAGCTGCTTTTAGTAATATTCGGGCGAATGGTTTAATTGCAATTTCCTTAGAAGAAGGTGATCAACTGCGGTGGGTACGCCGCGCCAGAGTCGAAGACAGTATCATCATTGGTTCTCGTCTGGGTATGGCAATTCACTTTAGATGTACCCACGAACAACTGCGTCCTTTAGGTAGGGCGACACGTGGGGTAAAAGCCATGAAACTCAAAGCTGGCGATGAACTGGTGGGAATGGATATTCTGCCCGCAGCGATTCTAGATACACTCAACACTGACGAACCCGAAATCGAAGATGCAGAAACCGAAGATATGGAGAATCTGGAAGAAACCACAGAAGTACCAGGAAACGGCAGCGTTGGCCCTTGGGTGTTAGTCATCACAATGGGCGGATATGGTAAACGCGTACCCGTCGGCCAATTCCGGTTGCAAAACCGTGCTGGACAAGGTTTAATGGCGACCAAATTCAAGAACCGCAAAACCAAAGACAAACTAGCCACCTTGCAAATCGTCAACAACGATGATGAAATCATGATGGTCACAAATCGCGGTATTATTATCCGGCAGGCTACCAATGCAATTTCGATACAATCGCGATCGGCAACAGGTGTAAGAGTGCAACGCTTGGATGACGATGACGCAATTACCGGAGTTGCCATAGTCCCGCCTGATACTGGTGAAGCTGAAGAGGCAGAATGAAGTTAGAAGTATGAAGTGTGAAGTATGAAGTATGAAATATCAGACAAAAAAGCTGTTTTCAGCCTTTAGCCTTTACACTTTATCATTACTAATTGGTGTTTTGATGGGGCTAACCGTCGCCCCTGCGGGGGCATGGTTTTTGGCTTGGATAGCCTTAGCCCCACTTTGGGTATTAGTTCTTACTTCTTCAAATAAGAAAAAACCCCCAGCTTATATCCTTGGTTTAGCTTGGGGTATCGGTTATCACAGTGTTGCCCTCTTCTGGATTACCGGGATTCATCCTATGGATTGGTTGGGTGTGCCTTGGTGGCCAAGTTTAGCTATTACCCTATTTTGTTGGGGATTTATTAGCCTGTGGGGAGGGCTGTTTGTCAGTATTTGGGCTGCTGTAATGGCACGACTGAATCAGTCTAAACCTTTGTTGAGGGTTCTGATTGGTACAGCAGTTTGGTGCGGTTTAGAAAGTTTGTGGAGTTCTGGTTCCTTGTGGTGGAGTTCTTTAGCTTACACTCAATCACCGCATAATTTGGTAATTTTACACCTTGGGCAACTATCTGGCCCTAATACTGTAACAGGTGCGATCGCCACCATCAATGGCCTAATAGCCGAAGCCTACCTATCCTCTGCACCTCGGCGATTCATCAATAAATATCTAGCACTAGCCACAACATTATTCATCACCTTACATCTAATAGGCTGGTTCTTATATAGCCAACCCCTCGCCCAACCACCAGAAGCAGTCTTAAAAATTGGGGTGATTCAAGGTAATATCCCCAACAAAATAAAAGTCAAACCCGAAGGTTATCGCCGCGCCATTACAGGCTACACCAGCGGCTATTTAAATCTAGCCGAACAAGGTGTAAATGCCGTCCTTACGCCCGAAGGTGCTTTACCTATTTTTGAGCGTAACTTAGTTGATACTCCCCTAATTTCAGCAGTCAAAGAAAAAGGTGTGGTAGTTTGGGTTGGTGCTTTTGGCGAACGCGGACGCAGTTATACAAATAGTTTATTTACCGTGAATAGCAAGGGTGAAGTTACCAGCCGCTACGATAAATCCAAACTAGTCCCATTGGGCGAATATATCCCCTTTGAAGAAATTTTAGGTAAATTAATCAGCCGCTTGTCACCTTTGGATGAACACCAAGTTCACGGTGCAGCCAACCAGATATTTGATACACCTTTTGGCAGGGCAATTGTAGGTATTTGTTACGAATCTGCATTTCCTGAGATATTCCGCCGTCAAGCTGCGGCGGGTGGGCAATTTATCCTTAGTTCTTCTAACGATGCCCATTACAGTGCAGCTATGCCATTTCAGCATCATGCTCAGGATATTATGCGAGCCATTGAAACCGATAGATGGTCAGCACGGGCAACAAATACCGGCTATTCCGCTTTTATCGACCCTCACGGCAAAACATTGTGGTTCTCTGGCTATAACATCTACCAAACTCAAGCAGAAACCATATATCGCCGCCAAACGCAGACTTTATATGTGCGTTGGGGAGATTGGCTGACACCGTTGTTGTTGGGTTTAGGTGTTGTTGGATGGTTTATGGAGAGAAGCAAGGTTAGTTCAACTTAATAACCCATATTAATCACTTTGCTTTTTTGCTGTTCTTGGTCTCATTCCTCTCAAAGACTGATTAGATAGTCAGGCTTCATAACCTATTCATAACTAATCTGTTATGGACAATCCGGTAGTCTAAATTTCTGACTATGGCGTGGGCAAAAGCTACTTGCTCAAGATGCATTCACGGATGACAAAAATAATCGAGGATATGATGAAAAAGCCTGGCTATTCTGTGTTTCAACGTATCACTGCTGCACATTTACTGCGGAAAATGTGTTTACTAGGATTGACTTTACCGTTCTTGGCATCCGTCACCAGCAGTTTGGTAGTGGCTAGAGAGAATGAGAACGCCAACGCACCTTATGAGATTGGACTTTGGGGCGATTTGCCATACTCACAGGAGCAAGAAGTAGGCGTAACAAGACTAATCGAGGATATGAATTCGCAGAAACTTGCTTTCACAGTCCATGATGGCGACCTCAAGGCTGGTTCTAACAGCCTTTGTGACAATGCACTGTACACCAAAGCGCTCGGCTACTTCAACGCCCTGGAAGCACCAGCAGCCTTTACACCAGGTGACAACGATTGGACAGACTGCGATCGCCCTTCCAATGGCGGATATAATTCACTAGAGCGCCTCGACTACGAGCGTCAGTTATTCTTCAGCACAAATTATTCTTTAGGGCAGCGTCGAATAGCCCAGGAAGTCCAAACAACACCGCTGTGCCTCGGTGTTAATGGCGCAGTACCTTGTGTCGAGAACCGCCGCTGGACTGTGGGTAGGGTAACTTATGCGACACTCAACGTTCAGGGTTCGTGCAATAACCTCTGCGATACTGCGCCTGACCCAGCAGAGTACGCGGCGCGAAACGCAGCCAATATTGCATGGCTGAGAGAGACCTTTAGAGTTGCCAAAGAACGCAACTCGGCGGCGGTTATGTTGATTTCTCAAGGTAATCCGGGGTGGGATCTGAGTGACTCAACCAGAGCGCCTTTGCGTAATCCAAGAACGCTTGTGGAAACCGATGGTCAACCTGATGGCTTCAAGGACTTTTTATTAGCGTTGCGCGATGAGGTGATTGCTTTCCGTAAACCTGTTGCCTACGTGCATGGCGATTCGCACTACCACCGCATAGATAGGCCATTTTTAGATGCTCAAGGCAGACGGCTGGAGAACTTTACTCGCATTGAGACATTTGGTGACAATCAAGGGAATGGCACTAACGATGTACAGTGGATCAAGGTGAGAGTCGATCCCCATAGCCGCGAAGTGTTTTCTTATCAAGCACAAATTGTTCCTGGTAATCGAGTAGCGGTTCCGGCTCCCTAATGCTACGCAGGTTCTAATCATTAATAACTAAGCTTGTGTAACATTAGTTAGTTATTTGATAATTGCACTCAACTTAAAACCCTCGCTATAAAGTGAGGGTTTTGGCAATTTATACCATACGCGCTCAAAGACTAGCAGAACGATTAAGAACCCTGGGTGTAGACCCAGATTCTTTGATTTAAACAGGTTTATCTGTTAACTCTGGTTGGGATTTATTTGCTTGTAATTGCACCCAAACAAAGAAGGGAATTGCTAGTAGTTGAGTAGCAGTCGAAAATACGACTAATAGGGTGATAGAGCGATCATACAAAACACCCATTAAAGTGCTACCTAAAAACCAAGCAAAACCATAGCCAGTGCTGAAGATACCATAAGCTGTGGCGCGTTTATTTTTGGGTACAAGTCCAGCGATCGCAGCTTTCAAAATTGACTCTTGCGCCCCCATACCAATACCCCAAAATGCTATGCCTAACAGCGCTAGTTGGGTATTACCTAAAAATACCAAAGGTGCAAACAAAGATGATACAAACGCTGCAACCATCAAAATCGAAATACCAACTCTATCGAAGAAATAGCCAAATATGAGTGCAGCGATCGCATCAACTCCCATTGCGAAGGCATAGAATAGGGGAATTGTTTGCCCTGAAGCAATATCTCCTTTTTGAAAATGAAAAGCGATTAAGGGAAAATCTGCATAACCAGCCGCAATAATCGCAACTGCACCAAGATATATCCAAAATGCTCGTGGTATTCCGTCTTCTTCATTAATTTCATGTTCAATTTCCAAATCGCTGGGGTTGGGATAGAGAAATTGCAAAACCAATAACACAATCACTCCCAACACCGCAGGTACAATCAAAATCGTGAAGCCGTTGCGATACTCTCCTTGGAAATAAACCATTGCTGCTACCGCTAAAGGCCCCATCACAGCACCGGTTTGATCCATTGCTTCATGTAAACCAAAGCCAAAACCTCTGCCAATTTGACTCACACCATGAGAAAGGAGTGCATCTCGTGGGGGAGTACGCACGGCTTTTCCAGTGCGTTCTGCCATCATCAAACCTGCTGCAACCTCCCATCTGCCTGCAAATGCTAATAGTGGTACAACAGCAGTATTCAAAATAAAACCTAAGGTTGTAATTCCCCAATACTTGCGGGTCTGGTCACTGAGATAACCAATGACTAAGCGCAAACCATAACCGATAAGTTCCCCAAAACCCGCTACTAGACCTACCACAGTGCCGCTTGCTCCCAAAACCTGCAAATAAGCCCCCGTAATACTACGCGCTCCTTCATAGGTGGCATCGGCACAGAGGCTGACAAAACCCAATAAAATCACAAACTTCAAAGCGGCTGATTTCTGTGGCATACCGTATCTATTCAAATTGCTACTTTATAGACTTCTGTCTTGACTCTGTGTTGGAAACCGGAGAAAAATCGTCGTTTTTCCTGGAAATTACTTCCTGTAGCAGTTAAGACAGAATTTTGGTTATATCATAAACTCCTTGAATAGTTGGCAAAGTTCACTTTAAACATTCAGATTCAGCCGCATAAGATAAAAATTACCAAAATCTCTCCGCCCCACTTGCAATTTTTTACATAGATAAATTGCTCAACAAGGTGATTTTGGTATTGATTGTGTAGTATTTTTGGTGCTAGTTCTGTCTTAGGATCAATCCAATGAAACAGCTCCTCAGAACAGTATTTGGCATTAAAACATACATCATTTGGCTGCTGACACCAATACTGGCAATTATTCTTGGTGCATCGCTATTAGCTACCCCAGCGTTAGCTACTGGCGTGTATCAAATTCCGAATTTAAACCCTGGCGGCGACTGGGTGGTAGATCAAGGTGAAGTGATTAGTCGCATCAACGAAGGTAAAATTAGCAGTGCCTTTGAAGATTTAGCAAAAAAAACTGGCAATGAAGTGAGATTTGTCACCATTCGCCGTTTAGACTATGGTGAAACACCAGAAAGCTTTACTAAAGGGCTTTTTGAAAAATGGTTTCCTACCAAAGAAGCGCAAGCTAACCAAACTTTGTTGGTGCTAGATACTGTTACCAACAATACTGCCATTCTGAGCGGAGATAAAGTCAAGTCTTTGCTAACTGATTCTATCGCTGAGAGTGTAGCTACAGAAACTTTAGCTGCACCCTTACGAAATGGTAACAAATATAACCAGGCATTTTTGGATGCCAGCGATCGCCTAGTTAAAGTTCTTTCTGGTGAACCCGACCCCGGCCCACCACAAATTGCTGATAACGTACAGGTAGAAGGCACATTCACAAAAGCAGAAGATACCAACCAAGGTAACGCTACTGCTTGGGTGATAGGATTGCTAATTGCTGCAACCGTTATTCCGATGGCGACTTACTACATCTATCTGGTATATCAACCACCATCTAACGGGTAATCTTAAAGTCTAAAGTATGAAGTCTGAAGTCTGAAATTTCATACTTTATACTTTCCATATCCCGAACTCTGGTCAAGTAAATCAACCACCAGCGAACTGATGATTTCATAAGTTGAAGTATGAATTATAAAGTACTAAATTTTATACTTCATACTTCACACTTCATACTTTTTTCAGTCTTGAACATAGTCTTGTCCTGTCACCAAAGCAACCTCAGCCCGGACAAATTCTCGGCCTAAATAGGCTGCATGGTCTAACTGAGTCACTGGACAGGGTTGAGCTTGTTCAAAAATTTTGACACTGAGTTCTTTAGCTGTTCTGCCACTATAAACTGTGGTGTGAGTTCTTTCTACCTTACCGCGTGCTGGAATTACTTTGCCTGTTTCGGGATCTACAGCTAAACCACGTTCATCAATAACATTAGTGAAATGCTTGGCATAAATTAATCCCTCTCCTCTATCTAAATAGATGATGAAATATCCAGCGGAGTCAAGGTCAATATGACGCTGAGAAAGTCTATCATCAATTGCCGCTAAATCTTTAACTATTAAATCCATAAGCATGAACAAAAGTAAAATTCTTTATTCAGGGTTTTTACACTATATACTTAAGTGTAATTCTTATTTTCCTCAGTACGATAATTAAATTGGTAAGCGATTAATATCTTTGTTACAACCAATAACTACCATTGCCGAACCACGTTCTAGACGTTTGTGAGGATCTGGATTAATTACAAATTTGCCATCTTGACTCACAGCCAGCAAATTCAAACCATAACGGTTACGCAACTGAATTTCTGTAATGGTTTTACCATGAAATTCATCTGGAACAATCAACTCCACAATACTATGATCTGGATCAAGATCAAATCTATCGAGTATGGACGGTTTAGTGAGGGTACGTGCTAAAGCACAACCTGCTTCATATTCTGGAAAAACAACGTGGTCTGCACCGACTCTTTTTAATAATTTGCGGTGAACTTCACTAGATGCTTTGGCCACAATGTGAGGTACACCACCCTCTTTAACATTAAGAGTAGTAATAATACTTTCCTGAACATAATTGCCGATCGCTACAATTACCGTATCAAATTCAAAAATACCTGCTTCTTTGAGTGCTGCTGGTTCTGTAGAATCTAATTGCAACGCGTGACCAACTATTTCTTCTGTTAATGCTTCTGAAACTCTTTTTTCATCAACATCTGTCGCCAGCACTTGATAACCCAATTTATGCAGTGTTAAGCAAACAGATCGACCAAAGCGACCTAACCCAATTACAGCAAATTGCTGATTATCTTTACGTAAACTGCGAAAAAAACCTAGTGATGCAAGATTCACAGTTGTTATCCTTATAAAAGCTCCCTGTATTTAGGACAAAAAATTCTTAAATCTCACTTGAAGTAACAATTTTTATTTTTTGCCTAGTGACTTAATATTTTACCAGTTTAAGTTAATAGTATCGACAATACTAGGTGTGTTTATCCTACCAGTAAGTTTTCTTCTGGATAGTGAATTCTGGTAGGACGAGGGTCGCCTAAAATAGCAGCCATTAATAGTAAAACTCCAACTCTGCCTATATACATAGTCATAATTAACACTACCTTAGCTGCGGTGGAGACTGTACTTGTAATCCCTGTAGAAAGACCGACCGTAGCAAAGGCAGATACTACTTCAAACAAAATTTGAATAAAGTCTAATTTTGGATCTGTTAAGGAAATAAGAATAGTTGCGAAAATCACCGTACCTACGGAGCCAACTAATACACCCACAGCTTTCAAGATTAAAGTTATTGCTATTTTACGGTCAAATAGTAAAACTTCTTCTTTGCCTTGGAGAATTGCTTTTGTACAACTAGTAAGAACGCGTAAAGTTGTAGTTTTAATACCGCCGCCTGTACCACCAGGACTAGCACCTATAAACATCAGTGCTATGGTAATGAATAAACCAGCAGTGGTCATTTTACCAATATCTATAGTGTTAAACCCGGCAGTTCTAGGGGTTACAGATTGAAACCAAGCCACTAATAATTGACCACCAAAATTTAGTTTGCCAAAGGTTTCATAGTTTCTAAACTCTATGCAGAAAAAAGCAATTGTTCCGAGCAATAAAAGAATTAAAGTTGTACTGGTAGCAACTTTGAAATCTAAAGAAATTACCAAAGTTGTCTTCTGTTTGAGGATGCGATCGCGTAACCACAGGTACATTTCTAAAATAACTTGATAACCAATACCCCCAAAGATAATCAATGTAGTCACAGTGAAAACGACTAACCCAGATGTTTGATAACCAATTAAATTATCTTTAAATAAGCTAAAACCTGCATTATTCCAAGAATTAATGCTATGAAAAATCGCTAACCACAGACCTTTTGACCAACCATAATCTGGAACAAAAGCGGGCAGCAGTAAAAATATGCCTGTAATTTCAAAAATTAAAGTAGTGGCAATAATTGAGCGGATAACTTGGGCGCTACCATGCATTCCTGGCCTGTCTAAAGCTTGTTGAATTGCCATTTTTTGTCGAAGGTCGAATCTGCGCCCAATTAGCAAAATCAAAAAGGTAGTGGTTGTCATATAGCCTAAACCACCAATTTGAACTAATAGCAAAATAAACAACTCACCCCAAAAAGAAAAATAAGTCCCAGGGTCAACTACTGATAGGCCTGTAACACAAACTGCGGATGTTGAAGTGAATAATGCCACAACTAAGTTATTCCAGTTGCCATCGCTAGTTGAAATAGGCAGCATCAGTAAAATAGTTCCTACTGTGATGACAGCCAGAAATCCCAAGCAAATTGTCCGCGAAACAGTCATATTAAGGTAAAACCTCTGAATTCTTCCAGGGAAGCGTTTGGCGAATAGAATTCACTACTACACAAACAAAGTCCGCCTTTGCGGACTAATAAAAAGCAAGAGTTTCAAACCCACGGAGGTGGGTTTTGTCTGTGTAGCTGCGACTTCCAGTCGCCTAAGTGATATACAAACATTCTCTTTAGCTCTCCTTGGAAGGAAAAACATCCTTATTTAATTAAAAACACACATGGTAGCCTACCAGTATGTTTATTTAAACTCTGCTTTGTCTTAGCATTATTTGTTTTATGAGTACAACACTATATCAGCAAATTCAGCAGTTTTACGATGCTTCTTCTGGTTTATGGGAAGAAATTTGGGGCGAACACATGCACCACGGCTACTATGGTGCAGATGGAACACAGAAAAAAGACCGCCGTCAAGCGCAAATTGATTTAATTGAAGAACTACTGAATTGGGCAGGTGTAGAAACAGCAACTAACATTTTGGATGTAGGTTGTGGAATTGGGGGTAGTTCTTTATACTTAGCAGAAAAGTTTCATGCTAGGGCTACAGGTATTACTTTAAGCCCTGTGCAAGCCGCCAGAGCCACAGAACGCGCCCAGGAAATGCTATTACATCTCAAAACTCAGTTTTTGGTTGCTAATGCTCAAGCCATGCCTTTTGCAGATGATACTTTTGACTTGGTGTGGTCGCTGGAAAGTGGCGAACACATGCCCGATAAAACTCTGTTTTTGCAAGAGTGTTATCGGGTATTAAAACCGGGTGGAACTTTGATAATGGCAACTTGGTGTCATCGCCCTACAGATGATTTACCACTCACAGCAGATGAACAAAAGCATTTGCAGGATATTTACCGAGTGTATTGTTTACCTTATGTGATTTCTTTACCAGAGTATGAAGCGATCGCCCTTCAACTACCGTTAAAAAATATCCGCACTGCTGATTGGTCAACTGCTGTGGCCCCATTTTGGAATGTGGTAATTGATTCAGCTGTAACGCCAGGTGCGATTTTTGGGTTGTTGCGTTCTGGCTGGAGTACCATTCAAGGAGCCTTATCGCTAGGCTTAATGCGTCGCGGTTATGAACGTGGATTAATTAAGTTTGGCTTGGTGTGCGGGAATAAGTAGATATTCCGGCTTCTTGAATTGCAGAAAAGGCTGTTTCTCCGATAATCCGGTGCGCCGCAGTTGTCGGATGAATACCATCCCAAAATAAGAACTGGTCTGGATTACCACATAGTTGAGAACCAGATAAGCACGAACTAGTAACATTCGTAAAACCAAATGCAGCCGGATTGGCGATCGCATTCCGATACAGAGTGTTAGCATCCAAAGTTACAATCTCTAACTCAGGATATTGCTGATTCAGTATTTTTAGCGATCGCCGCAAGCCTTGATTATGTGCTTGGGTTAATGAACTCAGGTTGGCAGAATTGGTATTAGTTCTGGTTGCGGGTAACTTGCCTAAATCTGGTAAATTAGCCACCAAAAATTTTTTTGCACCGACATCAGTTAAAGAAGCGATCGCTTGGTTGACATTCTGCACTGGGACTGTAGCATTATTTACCCCTTGTAAATAATCATTAGCCCCTGCCCACACTACATACAAAGCATTTGGATTAACTTTTTGATGTGCCTGGGTAAAGGACTTGACTTGAGTAAGTAAGTTTGGAACATAATTGTTACCAACATTGCCAGTAGTTGCACCTCCATAAGCAAAATTGTTAGTTTGCTTGCTGGATATTTGTAGGCGATCGGCAAGATACTCAATCCAAACCCGACCATTTGAGTAACGCCCTTGAAAGTATGTCGGACTAGGCGGGTATATTCCCCCTGTTGCTTGAAATACCATACCTGCATCCGAAAGACTATCACCAAACACATAAAGTCCGGCGATGGGATGAGTACTACCAAGAGAATTTGTGATTACAACCATGATAAAAATTAAAAATGCCAGTCCTATTGCTAAAAACAAATTTCTTTTTGGCATGAATTTGTGGTTTTGCCAGTCTCTAAACTAATAGTTACTTGGCGAAAAATTGCCAGGAAAATTAATTTCTTCTCTAGGCTAACAAGCTAACTGAAGGGATTGTGAGCGCAACCGAATACTTTTAGGTGTGGATTTTGCTAAATATACTGCTGATATATATTCATTCTATTTGATGCAAAAACTTACTTGTGGAGGAAGACAAAACGAAACATATTTGTTTGTCAATCAATTAAAGCTGATTTTTGACAATTATGTCGCTTTTAATGAAACCTTTTTTTAAAGCAGTCATCACAGCTTGAGTGCGATCGCTCACCTCTAACTTCTGTAAAATTGCATGGATATGAACTCGCACTGTTCCCGGTGCAATATATAGTGTATGAGCAATTTCTTGATTGGTTTTGCCAGCTGCTAACAGTGAGAGAATTTCTTGTTCGCGCCCAGTCAATGGATTGGCAGGTTTTGAGATGTTTTCTGAGTCAGGTGAAAATGTTTCAGACACAAAAGAAGAGCGAATTTCTTTGGTTGCAGTTTCATCCCACCAAGAAGCCCCAGCCGCTACAGAACGCAATGCTAATACTAATTTTTCCGCAGCAATACCTTTCAGACAATAACCTTGAGCGCCTGCTTCAATCAACTGCGAAATTAAAGGCTTTTGCCAATGGGAGGTAAGAACTAAAATTGGTAGCAGCGGATTTTGCTGCTTAATTTGTCTACAAGTTTCTATTCCGCCAATTCCTGGTAAACCTACATCTAACAGCACGATATCTAGAGGATTTTGCTTGACTAATTCAATAGCTGTTTCACCATCTTCCGTCTCAGCAATAATCTCTAACCCAGGTTCTTGTTGCAACCGCACATGCAAACCTAACCGAAAGAGTTCATCATCCTCAACTAACAGAATTTTGATTGGGGTAGAGGACATTTCACACAGTTGGAGAAGATTGAAATGGGTAGACAGGCAATTTGAAAGCAAACACAGCACCAGTAGGTACTAGGTTCTCTGCCCAGATTATACCCCCGTGGGCTTCAATAATTTGCCGAGATAAATAAAGCCCCAATCCCGAACCTTTAGCTTGGCGTTGGTAAAGCCCACCGCCAGCATCACTATGGCCTTGATAAAATCTTTCAAATAAGTGCGAGAACTGTTCTGGTTGAATACCCGCACCTGTATCTAAAATTTTCACTACTTGATAAGAAGCTTGCGGTTCTAAGACAACTTCTACCCTACCACCACGTCGAGAATGATTAATGGCATTTACTAAAAGATTATTAAACACTCGATGCAGTTGCAACCCATCACCATGAACCCACAAAGATTGTCGCCAATTAGAATCACCATAACTTACCGACAGATGCACACGACGATTAGCCCCTAATTCCATCAAATCACCAGTAGCTTCTTCTGCCAGGATAGTTAAATCAACAGGTGCTAAGTCCAGCTTTAAACCTTCGCTATCGTTGCGATAGACATCTAAAAGTGTTTCTAGTAGTTGTAGGGAAGTCTCATGACTACGTGCCATGATTGACAAGACTTGTTGCTGGTTTGGTAAGACTGGGCCAAATTTTTCTTGTTGAAAGGCTTTGATAGTTTCAATCGCCCCTAATAATGGTGTTTTTAAATCATGGGTAAGGGTAGAGGCAAAATCTTCTCGTACCTTGACTAATTCCTCTTGAGATTCTAACTTGGCGCGAGTCACTGCGATCGCTTCTTGAGAACGACGTAAGCGATCGCTTAAAACACCAGTCACAATTAATGCCATCGCCGCAATTAATCGGCTGGCTATTGTAGATACCTTAACTAATTCACCTCCTGGTACAACCAGATTCAACAGCGTTAAGCACACAGCAACTACAGTCGCCTGAAAAGTTGCAATTCCCCCAAACCAGTAGTTTGTCAATAAGATTGCGCCTGTATAAAGATAGCCAAACACATATTCTGTTGGTGTTTTAAACTCCATCAACATCACTGCAATAAACATCCCCACTATGACTAAAAACTTCCACATTTGTGAGTTTTTAGCTAGTACTTTCTTTGGAAATAACCTCATTTAATTTAAAATACAGCAGGGAACAGGATTGAAAGTCTTGTTTGACATGGCTTTTTGGTGAAAACCTGTACCTCATTCACCTGCAATCTGCTGTATATTCCTCATTTAGATTTTCTTTGACTAGTTTATCCTCTCTGCTTTATCTGCACCTCTGTGGTTAGTTATAAGCAGTTGACAGCGTTTAGTTTTTTCTAAACGCTATAAACGCTAGATATATAAAAAATAAACACTGTATAAACAAAAAATAAGCATAAATTTATATCTTCTATCTCTTGTTTTTACTAGTAAAGAAATCGATGATTTAAATTAATACAAGTAATTGTAATTTGACTTAATAATCTAATTACGAATTACGAATTACAAATTAACAATTATGCTCCAAGGATGGATTCAAATTGGACTAACTCTACTAATTGTCGGAGCAATAACTCCATTGTTTGGGCGATATATGGCGCGTGTCTACCAAGAACGTAGCACTATTCTCGACCCATTTTTAAACTCAGTTGAAAGAGTCCTTTACTCTTTAGTTGGTGTGCAAACTAAAGCAGATATGACAGGTTGGCAATATGCCAGAGCCATTTTATATAGCAATGTAGTTATGGCGTTGTTGATATTCTTGATTATTATGAATCAAGGATGGCTACCTTTTAACCCAACAAACATACCTGCACCAACCTGGGACACAGCATTACACACAATAATTTCTTTTATTACTAACACCAACCAACAACATTATTCTGGGGAAACATATTTGAGTTACGCCAGTCAAATGTGGGGACTTGGTTATCACATGTTCACCTCAGCCGCCACTGGTTTAGCAGTAGGAATTGCTTTTATTCGGGGATTAACTGGTAGACCTTTAGGTAACTTTTATGTAGATTTAATTCGCACAATTACGCGAATTTTGTTACCTATTTGTATTGTTGGTGGTATTGCCTTGATGGCGGCTGGTGTTCCCGAAACATTGGCAGGGCCAGTTGTATTTCCCACCTTAGAAAATCCTAATATTAGTCAGGCGATCGCACTTGGCCCTGTTGCGCATTTTGAAATCATCAAAGAATTAGGAGAAAACGGCGGGGGCTTTTTTGCCATTAACTCAGCCCATCCTTTTGAAAATCCCAACGGGTTTTCTAACTTAATTGAAATTGTGGCGCTGCTGTCAATCCCCGCTTCCTTGATTTACACCTACGGCTTGTTTGCTAACAATACTAAACAAGCTTGGTTAGTCTACGGAATGGTAGGCGTGATTTACATAACATTTATTATCATCACAGCCATTGGTGAATATAACGGCAATCCGGCGGTGAATGCACTGCTAGGTAGTACACAACCAAACTTAGAAGGTAAAGAAGTCCGATTTGGCTGGGCGCAGTCTGCATTGTTCGCTGTTAGTACAACTGGCACTATGACTGGTGCAGTCAATAGTATGCACGACTCATTCATGCCTAATGGCGGTTTTGTTACCCTGTCTAATATGTTCTTGCAAATCATCTGGGGTGGACAAGGTACAGGCACAGCTTACCTGTTTGCCTACTTGATTTTGGCGGTGTTTGCCACAGGCTTAATGGTAGGGCGCACACCAGAATTTCTTGGACGCAAAATCGAAAAACGCGAGGTGGTACTAGCGAGTTTTTTAATTCTTTTAGTTCACCCCATTGCCATTATGATTCCCGCTGGCATAACTTTAGCCTTCCCCGAACAACTAGCAGGAATTAGCAATCCTGGCTTTCATGGATTTGCTCAAGTTATTTACGAATATGCCTCCGCTGCGGCTAACAACGGTTCAGGATTTGAAGGCTTAGGAGATTCTCAACCATCACCTTTGGCGATCGCAACAGGCGCAAAAACCACAGTTACCGCCCTGTGGTGGAACCTCAGTACTTGCTTCAGCCTCCTCGCCGGACGTTACATCCCCATCACTGGCTTACTTTTACTCGCCGATAGTATGTCCCGCAAACCACAAGTTCCCTTCACCACTGGCACATTACGCACCGACACCGGATTATTTACAGGCGTAACCGCAGGCGTAATTTTAATTCTCGGCGCACTCACATTCTTCCCAGTCTTAGCATTCGGCCCTATCGGCGAAGCCTTCTGGATTACCAAAGGTATCGGCTAATACAATTTTGGATTTTAGATTTTGGATTTTGGATTGAAAATCCCTTTCTCTTAATCACTAAACCACTATTTGCGAGCTTTTCTTTGCGTCTTTGCGCCTTTGCGTGAAACATTTCTATGAAAACCAACATAACTCCTCATCTTCCTCAAGGAACGCGTGACTCACGCAAGCATACCCCGAAAGCAGATATGCGAGGACTCTACCAAAGAGCAATTAAAGAGTCATTTGTCAAGCTAAATCCCCGAATTGCTGTCAAGAACCCAGTCATGTTTGTGGTTTGGGTAGGGACAATAGTCACCTTCCTAGTAACCCTTGACCCCAATTTATTTGGCACAATCCAGGCAAATGTTAACCAACAACGCTTATTAAACGGGTTAATTACATTTATTCTCTTTTTCACAGTGCTTTTCGCCAACTTTGCCGAAGCCGTTGCAGAAGGACGAGGTAAAGCTCAGGCAGATTCTTTGCGGTCAACACGTTCTGATACTATTGCTAATAAAATTCTCCCCGATGGTTCTATTCAAAAAGTCAATTCTACAGAACTACGACGCGGCGATTTGGTAAAAGTGGTAGCTAATGACATGATTCCCGCCGATGGCGAAGTGATTCAAGGGATTGGCTCAGTGGATGAGTCGGCAATCACGGGCGAATCTGCCCCTGTACTGAAACAACCAGGTACAGATATTGCCAGTTCTGTTACAGGCGGTACGCGTTTACTCTCAGATGAATTGACAATTCGGATTACAGCAGATCCTGGTAAAGGCTTTATAGATCGGATGATTTCTTTGGTAGAAGGTGCCGAACGTACCAAGACACCGAATGAAATTGCCCTGACTGTATTGTTAGCCGTACTAACACAAGTCTTTTTAATTGTGGTAGCAACTATGCCGCCCTTTGTCAACTACATTGCTAACTTTATCAGTACTGCATTTGGGACAGAAGCCGGAAATAGTTTGCGTGCAGGTGCAAGTGTTGCTATTTTGATTTCGTTGTTGGTTGCTTTGATACCGACAACCATCGGTGGTTTACTCAGTGCGATCGGGATTGCGGGAATGGATAGGGTAGCGCAGTTTAACGTGATCGCAACCTCTGGACGCGCCGTCGAAGCCTGTGGTGATATCAATACCTTAGTGCTAGATAAAACAGGCACAATCACCTTGGGCAACCGCATGGCTGATGAGTTTATCCCTGTCAATAGTTACACAATAGAAGATTTGGCACGAATTGCTTATGCTGCCAGTGTATTTGATGAAACTCCAGAAGGTAGGTCAATTATCAAACTAGCAGATACTTACGGAGTTGGGATAGATTTCAACATCAACCAAGCAGAAGGTGTGGAATTTTCTGCAAAAACCCGGATGAGTGGCACTAATTTGCCCAACGGTAAGCAAGTCCGCAAAGGAGCAGTGGATGCAATTAAAGGATTTGTTCGTTCTCGTGGTGGCCATGTTGGAAGTGAAGTTGATGCAGCCTACGAGCGAGTTTCTCGTTTAGGTGGTACACCTCTAGCCGTTTGTCAAGATGACCAAATTTTTGGTGTTATCTATCTCAAAGATATTGTCAAACCTGGTTTACGAGAAAGATTCGACCAACTCCGCCGTATGGGTGTGAAGACAATTATGCTGACAGGTGATAACCGCATTACAGCTGGTGTAATTGCTCAGGAAGCAGGAGTTGATGATTTCATCGCTGAAGCCACACCAGAAGACAAAATTAGTGTGATTCGTACCGAGCAATCTGAAGGTAAGTTGGTAGCTATGACCGGAGATGGTACGAATGATGCACCTGCATTAGCTCAAGCCAACGTGGGTTTGGCTATGAACTCTGGAACCCAAGCTGCTAAAGAAGCTGCCAACATGGTGGATTTAGATTCTGACCCCACTAAGTTAATTGATTTAGTGACTATTGGTAAACAATTGCTCATCACTCGTGGGGCGTTAACCACTTTCTCTATTGCCAATGACATCGCTAAGTATTTCGCTATTATTCCGACTATCTTTGCAGCTGCAGGAATTGGCGCACTTAACATTATGGGACTTAAAAGCGCTCAATCTGCAATTATCTCAGCCCTGATTTACAACGCTCTGATTATTCCCGCACTTATTCCTTTAGCACTGACAGGAGTGAAATTCCGCCCTCTGACAGCTGATCAATTATTAAGACGCAACATTTTGATTTATGGTTTGGGCGGGATTATTGCACCTTTTATCGCCATCAAATTGATTGATGTCATCTTACCTTTGTCTTGAAAGTAGGGAATAGGGGCGTATGGGTGTAAGGGCAAGAATTTTTCATGTTTGGTAGTGGGATTTTTTTTGGTGAATAACTATTATGAAATCTTTTCGTTTACCTCAAATATTTGCAGAAGTGATTGAACTCGTATCTGATTTGCGCTTGGCAAAACTACCTTTGTATATTTTTTTGGGAATGTGTTGCAATCTTCTGATTGCACCTGTTGTATATGCTGCTACCGGAGATAGTTTTTCCCATTTGCAAGCTTGGGCATTGGGTTTATTAGGAATAGTAACTTTGAGTCTTTCTACATATTTATTTTTTGTCATGTTTGTCCCGGAGAAATTCTAATGAGTTTTGCACGCGAAGTTAACAGAGCTATTCGTTCTACTTTAATACTGTGGGTAATTGGCGCTATCATCTATCCTTTGGTGATGATTGGCTTTGGACAAATTATCTTTCCATCTCAAGTCAACGGAAGTCTAATTAAAAATAGCCAAGGTCAAGTTATTGGTTCTGCTTTAATTGGTCAACCTTTTACTTCCGAAAGATACTTTAACAGTCGCCCCAGTACTACCAGTTACAGCACTGCTGACCCAAAAAAAGATGAGGCGGGAGTTTTAAAAACAGGTGTTTCTGGTGCTAGTAATTTAGCTCCTAGTAATTCAGCATTAATCGAACGCATCAAAGGTGATTTAAATCGGCTCAAAACAATAGGTATCCAACCTAATAACGATTTAGTTTATACTTCTGGTTCTAGTCTTGACCCCCACATTACTCCTGAAGCAGCCAGAGCGCAAGTTAGCCGCGTAGCAAAAGCGCGAGGACTCCAACCTGCTCAACTAGAAACTTTGATTGCTCAAAATACCGATGGTCGCTTTCTCGGTATTTTTGGTGAGCCGGGAGTCAATGTTTTGAAATTGAATTTAGCTTTGGATACTTTAAAGTCTGCAAGTTAGTAATACTTAGACTTGGTTGAATAATTATGATTTGCTACCAGAAAATTAAGTTCTTGATTTGTTTTAGTTTTGTTGCGTGGATGCTATCAACTTCTCTCTATTCCTACTTCATTCTAGGATTACAACATCAAGCTTTTCCCCTGCTGGCAGATATTAATTTGCTTCCTGATTTCCCAGAAATAAAATTGTTTCAACGTGAACGTGGTGGTATCAGACGTATAGGAAGTAATAGCGGGAGAAATAGCATAAAGGTAAGTTATGGCAAATTAATTTAAATCATGTAGCTGAAGGAGTAATCCTTTGTATGTGCAGCGGTTTTCCCCATACTCACAAATCTTCACAGCCTCCGCAGGAAACTGGATTGAGTCAGTCAAATAGCTTGCTTAATGACCGCTATCGTATCCTTAAACCTCTTGGACAAGGAACATTCCTGGTTATTGATGAGCAAGACTCACGAAATGATCAAGACCTGACATCTTTTGAGCAGGCAACATCCAAATTGTGCGTTATCAAAAAATTCTTACCACAATGTCAAACTTTTCACCATAACCAGAAAACTTCTGAGCTATTTCACCAGGAAACTTTACGTTTAACTCAACTTGGTAAACATCCCCAAATTCCTCAATTGCTAAATACCTTTGAGCAGGATGATAAAAAGTATTTAGTGCAAGAATGGATTGATGGACAAACCTTGGAACAAGAATTTGTTGAAGCAGGAGCATTCAATGAATTAAAAATTCGTAAATTGCTTGGTGATTTGTTGCCAGTATTGCAGTTTATTCACGCTCATCAAGTAATTCATCGTGATATCAAACCTAGCAATATTATTCGTTGCCAAAGCAATGTCTACGGCAGACAAGGGCAATTATTTTTAGTAGATTTCGCAGATGCTAAATATATTCCTAGTAATTGTGAACAAACTGGAACTATAATTGGTAGTCCTGAATATGCTGCACCCGAACACATTCGAGGCAAAGCTGTATTCGCCAGTGACCTCTATAGTTTGGGTCTTACCTGCTTATACTTGCTCACTCAGATGTCACCTTTTGAACTATATGATTGCAGTGAAGATGTCTGGATATGGCGTTCATATTTGATTGAGCCTATAAGTCCATCTTTGGAGAAGATTCTTGCCAAGTTGGTGCAGCCAGCTACTAAACTACGCTATCAATTTGCGGCAGAGGTACTGATAGATTTAAATAATTCATCAAATCACTTTGGTGGTTCATTAGGTGGTTCTGCTAATACCAATATAGATGATGAGTTAGAAAATCCTTATTTTGGGTTGAAGCGTGAAGCAGATTTACTAGCTTCTATATATTTGATCAAAGATAGTTCTGTTACATCTGTAACTATTTTTGACCCTAAAACACAAACTTGGCATTACTTACTTGCTAGGAATGAATGTTCAGAACTGGCAAGAAAAGTAGCTGCGTTTTTAACTCCGCGTCCAGATGCGGCTACACCTGTTAAAGTTTCTCGGAAGATAATGCGGGAATCAAACAAAATATCCCAAGTAATTTTAACAGCGATCGCCTTGACTGTTGCTTGTCTCGTCTGGGGTCTGGAATCAAATTCGACTTACACCCATTTAAAATTTGAGTTAGTCAGAACTTTTCAGGAATTGCTCAACGTAGGGAGATAGTAAAACTACTTATTTTCCAAGATACAAACTTGTAACTAACTTGCAATTAGTTTTGCATCAAAAACAATCTGCGGTCAGCTATGAATTCCCAAACTTTAAATTTACATCAAACTGCTACAGTGGCGATCGCTCCTCCATCTATTCAACCACAATCAACAAATTATAGCCAACACAATTTCGGCTATTTTATTGGTATATTTGTTGTTTTTGTGATTATAGATTTTATTCTTGGCTGTTTTTTGCGCTATAAAAGCTACCAAAAGCAGCGTTATCTAAAAACAATAGAAATTATCCAGGAAGTTAAGAGATTAGACCAGTTTCAAAAGGACAAAACTTAAATTTATCCAGAGATAAATCTCAAAAAACAGCAGATTTGAACCTTAGAAAAAACCTGGAACAAGACTCTTTAGTATCAATTTAGTAAAACCAAAGGCACTTATGAGACAGAAAGAAACAATCTTCGTGATTCCTACCCATCGTTTGAGAGATGTAGCCCAGACTATTGAAAAATATGATGAAAATTTTTGGGCAAATGGTCATGCAGTAAAAATGATCATCTTTGATGATTCCACTATTGCTAATTATGAAAAATACTATCCACTTCTAGAACAAACTAAAACTGTCAATGATGTGTTTTATGTTGGCCCTTATGAAAAAGAACAGTTTATTACTTTCTTAAATGAAAGACTGCATGATAAAAAGCTAGAATCACTTGTCAAAAATTTATTTCGACCTAGTTATGGTGGCAATCGTAACTTTACACTGATGTATACTTTGGGTAATTTAATGGTCAGTGCAGATGATGATATGCGACCAGATGCACTGATTGAAACTAGTCCAGAATCTTTATCAAATGATGAAATATGTCGAGGTAAACTGATCAAAGCAGATCAAAAAGAAGGTTTTATTCATAAATCTTTTGACATACTCACAGCTTTTGATGATGTTCTTGGAAAAAAAGCTAGTCATGTTCCTGAAAACTTTGAGATGGGAGAATATTTGATTGATACAGCAATGGACTTAGAAACCAACACAACAAAAGGTTACTTTACGGAAAATTCCCTCTTAGTACAAAAAGGGACTGTGTTAAATAATGCTGTAGTCAAGATTGCTCAGACATTTCGTACAGGAACTAATGATATTGATACACTTGATTTTGTCAATATGTATCTCAATGATGAAAATCAAATTAGTCCATACGATCTAAATGATTTTTATATATTGACTAATTTTAGACCTGTAGTTACTAACAAAAACTGGAGGATGGATTGTGGTGTTGCTGGCTATGATAATCAGCTAGGTTTACCTCCCTTTTTCCCAACTCGACTCAGATTTGAAGATTATATCTACAGGCTATGGATACAACAAGAAGGCATTGTAGCGGCTCATGTTGATGCAGTCCAAAATCATATTCGGAATAACTATATGCGGAATCCGTTGGCTAGTGAAATATTTAATGAAGAAATATGCAGCCTGCTCAAAAAGAAAATTAAGGAGAGCGTGTATCATCTTGACGATTTGAGTATTAAATTTGATTATTCTGGTGAAGTAACTCTACTAGATTCTGAGGAAATTCTGGAAAAAATTTCTGCCATTTATAATCAAGTGTTACAAGCAGCATTATCTACCAAAAATGAAGAACGTAAACAGTCTCTCCAATTATTTGCCAATAACTTGTCAAGGGTATTTTATGGCTTTGAACCTGACTTTTTTCAACAAAATGTCTCTCGGATTGTTGATGATGTAATTAGTCAATTTCATGCGTCTCTAGAAATTTGGCCAACTTTAATAGAAATTTGTTACTTCTATAAAGATAAGAAAAATCTACCACAAGTTCGAGTTAAAAATAATAAGTTGAAGTCGAGACATGGATCTAGATTAAGTGAAGTAGTAGCGTAAATTCATGCAAACAAGCAATCAGCAAGATAAAAATACTTTTCTCTATCCTCGCACTCCCTACCAGGGCAAACGCATCTAAATATTGATGCACAGAACGAAAGAAGAGGCTTGGAAGTACAACCGTAAGCCATCAGTAACAATAAGAACTGATCGGTTGAGAAGAGAGTAGGGATACAGAACATAAACTCGGTATGGTATTGTCAAAAAGTATCCTCAAGAAAAAAAGCACGCTACACTGACGTTTGGATGAAGCTCAAGCCCAAAATCACAATAGCTGACCATTTTGCACAGATGTCAGATCCAAGAGTAGACCGCACAAGATTACATAAGCTAATTGATATTTTGACAATTGCGATTTGTGCAGTAATCTGTGGAGCAGATAGTTGGGTGGCAATAGAATTGTATGGCTGCACAAAGTATGAGTGGTTAAAAACATTTTTGGAGTTACCAAACGGAATACCATCACACGATACATTTGCAAGAGTGTTTGCACAATTGAATCCACAGCAATTTCAGTCATGTTTCTTAAACTGGATAAAATCAACTCAGAAGATAACAAATGGTGAAGTTGTAGCAATTGACGGTAAAACTTTATGTGGTTCTTATGATAAAAGTAGTGGTCAGAGTGCGATTCAAATGGTAAGTGCATGGGCAACTACGAATAAATTAGTGTTGGGACAGGTAAAAGTAAACGAAGCATCTAATGAAATTACAGCTATCCCAGAACTACTGAATGTTTTAGAGTTGAATGGTTGTATCGTGACAATTGATGCAATCGGTTGCCAAAAAGAAATTGTGAAGTTAATTACGCAACAAAACGCAGATTATGTAATCACCTTAAAAAAGAATCAGGGTAATCTATATGAGTTAGTAGAAGAACTATTAAGAACAGGAATAAGCACAGGGTTTGAAGGGCTTCACCATAGCACATATAAAACAGAAGAAACGGGGCATGGTCGTGATGAAATCCGCAATTATGTGATGTTATCTGGAATTGAATCTCAGCTTGACCCAGATTCAGTTTGGTCAAACTTAAAAAGTGTTGGGATGGTAGAGTCTGTTCGACAAATAGATGGTAAAACAACAGTGGAGACTCGTTATTATATTAGCAGTCTTGAGAATGATGCGAAAAAATTTGCTAATTGTGTTCGCAGTCATTGGGGCATAGAAAATTCGTTACATTGGGTATTAGATGTAGCTTTAAAAGAAAATGACTGCCGGATTAGGAAAGATAATGCTCCACAAAATTTTGCAGTGATGCGGCAGATAGCAGTAAATCTTTTAGGTAAAGAGAAACGTGTGAAGCGGGGAATCAAAAATAAACAGTTTTTGGCAGCAATGGATAATAACTATTTAGAAAGAGTTTTAGCTTTAGCGTAAACTAGCTTGTCAATAATTTGGTTAAGATTGTTGCTTATTTTTAAGGGTAAGCTTACTTATTTATAGCTGAATAGTTAGCTAATTTATCTTTAAACAAGAGTTATTTCATTAGCGATAAGCTAATTTACTTGTTAGCAAAAAAATCGATTTGTTCTATTTATATTTTGGTCAAGTTTTGCACTTATGAAAATGATTTTGAAATCCTTATTAGTTTTTGTTAGGAAATAAGGTGCGTTTTCCCTGCACTCCCTACTACGGACAAGTCAAACCAGAGAATTTGGTTTTTCATACCAATCTTCAAGAATTTGCTCAAAAAGTCAGCTACATAGCAGGGTTAGAAACAGGTGGGAAACTGTCTTTAGTAGAAGCCTATGAAAGAATTGAAATCCTCTGGAAACAATTGGAACACAGCAAGAAACAATTGGGCGTTAGTGCAGAGTTCAAATAAACACTCTTGTGGATTGTAAAAGGTGTTACCTAAAAACTCATCATTCAAATTTAGATTCATAAAAAGTACAAAATATGAATTTTTTTTAAGGAAGATTTAATAATTAAATCGGGGTAAGATGAAATTGATTGACCTAGATACTCCAATGAAATCTAACCCCTTTCCTGTTTCCAGTAACATTAGCTACACTCGTGCTTCTCGTTGTGGCAAACACAAGATTTTTCTTGGTATGGCCCCTGGTGTTGGTAAAACCTACAAAATGCTTGATGAAGCACATCGGCTCAAACAAGAAGGTAAAGATGTAGTTATTGGTACTTTAGAAACTCACGGTCGTATAGACATAGCAGCCAAAACTGTTGGTTTGGAGGTAATTGCTCAAAAGACTTTACAGCAGGGGGAGTTAACACTTATAAAGATTGACACTGATGCGATCATAGACCGTCAACCCCAGCTAGTTCTGATTGATGAACTAGCACACACCTATATACCAGGGTCACAGCGAGACAGAAGCTATCATGATGTGGAAACAATACTAAAAGCAGGTATAGATGTATATTCCACAGTAAATATTCAACACTTAGAAAAATTCCGTAATTTAATTACTCAAATCACAGGAGTTGTAGAACAAGAGTATATTCCCGATAGTTTATTAGAACTAGCGAACGAAGTAGTAGTTGTAGATGTTACTCCCCAAACATTACAAGAGCGGTTACTGGATGGCAAGATTTATCCATCAGATAGAATTAAACAGTCATACAAAAACCTATTTCAATACAGCAATTTAGTACTTTTTAGAGAACTAGTACTGCGGGAAGCTCAGGTGGCAGAGTTATACCGGATTACACAAATTGTTTTAAGACAAACACATAATAGTTTTTGGCACATTCTCTTACGAGGTTCTTTAATTAGTAAATTATCACGTAGATTAGTTCGCCGATTAGATCAGGTTTTGAACTGTAGCTCTTGTAGTCAAGAAGTAACTTGTGGTCAAACATTGCTTTCCCAAATTGACCTTCATATTATTTCTACAGTTTCTTTTGTAATTGTTTTAGCATTTTTTATTTTTACTATCTCAGAAATATGCAAATTTGCCCAAAAGAAAATTGGAATATTTACTATTATTACTTTTCGGAAATATCCTTGTTATAAATGCCGATATTTTAAAGATAATCAATATATGAAATGTGCAGTAAATCCTGCTGATGTTTTAACTAAACAGTCATTCAATTGCTCTGAATACCAATCTAAATAGATTTTTTCAGTTTTTTCGATAGATATTTTCATCTATAAATGCAAATGATTTTCTTTAGTTTGACTTATGATTTCTTTTGTAAGACCTTTCTGTGTCGTCAGCATTGTTCTAACATCCTCATTGGTTAGTCAAGGTAATAATTTTATCTGGCAAAATCCAATTAAACAACTGCAAGAAGCTAGAAAATGTCTTGGCTGTAACTTATCAGGAGCTAACTTGTCGGGTGCTAACTTAGAGAGAGTTGATTTGCGTTCATCTGACCTTCAGAGGGCTAACCTCAAAAATGCTAATCTTCGGTATGCAAATTTAGAGTGGGCAGACTTACGCATAGCAAATTTACAAGGAGCTGATATGACGGGAGCAAACCTCAGCATGACCTCTTTGAGTGAAGCCAATTTACAAGGGGCAAATCTAGAAACATCTAACTTGAAGATGGCCAGTTTAAGAAGTAGTAATCTCAGCCATGCTAACCTTGTTAAAGCATTAATAAATCAGGATTTGCTAAATAGCCATTCTGTGATTTTATGTAAAACAATATTACCAAATGGAATTACATCTCTTCGCTGCAATAGTCAGCCTGATAAAAACTAAAATTTTAATGATTGAGCGATCGCCCTTATGTAATGCGATCGCCTTTAGCTTTAATTAATTACGCGCATCGTCAATTACGCAAGACTTAAACTTCTCAATCTGGGCTTTTGGACTATTGATCAGCAAGTCACTAATCAAGGTACTGGGAGTAATATCGCCTGTGAGATTAACCCAAAGCTCACCCAATACTGAATTGGTGCATTTGACTTCTATCTTGTCCCCAGCATTAGCACCAAAAGACGACAAGGCTTGATCAATATCCTTAAGAGTGACTTGACGACCAATGTTACTAGCCATTAATGCTTGGATAGGCGATTTGTTCAAAGCATCAATCAGGGCAATGGACTCAGTATAATATTCCTCTGGTGTACCTTGATAGCAAGTACCATGCTTAATCCATTCATGCCGATGCAAATTTGAAGCTGTTCCTGGCATAACTACTTGTAGCCTTGCCCAAGTTTCAGGAGAAAGTTCTGACTCTACAGCAGGCAACTTTGACCAAGCATTTGCTTTATCAAAGGCGATGTCACTCTTGCTGACTCCGCAGTAAATATTTGATTTCGGCTGAGGCCACAAACCGTGTAACGCGAAGTTGGTAGCTTCCGGGCGGTTTGGATTTTTTGCTAAAGTTTGGCACTCAGTTTTTTCGGGTTTAGTCTCACAAAAAGCTGGTTGCCAACTCACGGCTAGTAGATAATCTTTACCTACAGCCACAGGAATTACAGGCGGGATGTTTCCTGTTGTATCAGAAGGCACACCCTCAGAACTCACGCAACTAGTAGGAACCCAACGCCGAGAGGGGCTGGCACTGGCAATTTCTAAGAGATAGTGAGAAGGGATATCCTTATTTTTAGCAACTATTTGATAAGTCTGTCCTGGCTGTAATCTGACATTGCCGGGGTTTGTGCCTTTTTTAATGGAAGTTACGGCTTCACACGCGCCGACAGCGGTGGTGAATTGATTTTCTGAGGGAACTAAAGCTAGAGCAGGATTAGGCAATAAGATGAAGGACAACGCCAATAAAATTACTAATGCCAGCGTTTGTTTAAGCGATCGCAGCATAGGATACTCCTTAATATTTATATTGAATATTCATAAAACGGTAATGCTTTTCCTGATTTTGCTAAGTAATATCTTTGTCGTATAGCTTGTAGCCAAACTCTGCTCGACTATAAGTGCATCAGACAAAAATATATAAGTGTTTATACTTAAAATAAAATAAAATTATTAACTTTATAAATTGCTGAGTTATTCAATCAGAATGCAAATTTCCGAAATTAGAGTGCCAGTACCGAGTAAAAAGAATAGAATTTAGCTCTTTTCAGCGCTTGTGTCTCTAAGTTTTTTTGGATAACTTATTTCTGGACAATTCCTAATGTAAAAACTTGTTGTTCTTGAGTTTGTAGGTGTATTTCTAGTTCAAAATTTTTAGTAAAAGTCCCAAACTTAAAGAACTCACCCCAGCGACTTTTTTAACAAAATCCGATTTAATGGCTAAATCAATGTTCTCAACAAAACGGCTCAGCAGAAAGTTCATGCGTTGGCTGCTGGCAGAAAACCGAAGAGAGAAAGAAGGCCCTTACCAAAAAGAAGAAACACACCGCCAGCATCCTTGGTGGCAAGTTATGTGCTTAACGGGTGTAGATTATTTCTCTACCCTCGGTTATCAACCAGGAATTGCCGCACTGGCAGCAGGTGCGCTTTCTCCTCTGGCTACTCTCATTTTGGTTTTATTAACGCTCTTTGGTGCATTACCAATCTATCGGCGCATTGCTGCCAAAAGCCCACATGGCGAAGGTTCTATTGCTATGCTGGAGCATTTACTTTCTTGGTGGCAAGGCAAATTACTAGTACTGTGTTTACTTGGCTTTGTGGCAACCGACTTTATTATTACCATTACCTTGTCTGCTGCTGATGCCACAGCCCATATTATCGAAAATCCTCTCACCCCAAGTTTGCTGCACAATCAAAGCATTGCTATCACACTCTTGTTAATTACCTTACTTGGTGCAGTTTTCCTGAGAGGTTTTAAAGAAGCAATTGGTATTGCAGTATTTTTGGTAGCAGTTTATCTGCTGTTGAATTTGATTGTCATTAGCATTGGTTTACATCAAATTGTAGTTCACCCAGGAGCGATCGCCGACTGGCAGACAGCACTTTTCGCACGCCATACCAATGTTTTTGTGCTTATTGGTGTGGCTATCCTATTATTTCCCAGGCTGGCATTGGGTTTATCGGGGTTTGAAACTGGTGTAACCGTTATGCCTCTTGTCCAAGGTAGCAGTAGCGATACTCCCGAAATGCCTAGAGGACGAGTTCGGAATACCCGCAAGCTACTAACTGCTGCTGCTGTCATTATGAGCTTCTTTTTGCTAACCAGCAGTTTTGTGACGACTCTTTTGATTCCAGCAGCAGAATTTGCCACAGGAGGTAAAGCCAATGGCCGCGCCCTTGCTTATCTAGCACATCTTTATTTAGGCAATGGCTTTGGCACAATTTATGACTTAAGCACCATTTCCATTCTGTGGTTTGCCGGGGCATCGGCAATGGCAGGACTGCTGAATATTGTGCCGCGTTACCTACCACGCTATGGTATGGCACCTAGTTGGGCGCTATTAACACGACCATTAGTATTGGTATATACAGCAATTGCTTTTGTGGTGACAGTGATTTTCCAGGCCAACGTAGAAGCACAGGGTGGTGCTTATGCCACAGGTGTGCTGGTATTAATTAGCTCCGCAGCCTTTGCTGTGACTCTATCAGCCCATCGTCAACACTCTACACGGGGAAGATTTATCTTTGCACTAATAACACTGGTTTTTATATATACGACAATTGTTAATATCATTGAGAGACCAGAAGGGATTAAAATTGCTACTTTTTTCATTGGTGCAATCATTTTTACTTCGTTAGTTTCCCGCGTTTGGCGCTCAACGGAACTGCGAGTAGAACAAATAGAAGTTGATGAAAATGCCCACCAATTCATAGCAGAAGAAAGCCAAGGCGCGATCCGCATTATTGCTAATCGGTTAAATGTGGGTAATGAACAAGAATATGTTTTCAAGGAAAAAGAAGTACGGGAAGACAACCACATTCCACCTACAGATCCGGTTCTGTTTCTAGAGATTTTGGTATCTGATGCGTCAGACTTTACTGATGTGATCAGGGTGAAAGGTGTACAAGTTGGTGATTATCGGATTTTACGTGCTGAGAGTGCCGCAGTACCGAATGCGATCGCTGCTTTGCTACTTTATATTCGTGACCAAACTGGTAAAATTCCTCATGCTTACTTCGGCTGGGTAGAAGGAAATCCGATCCAATACTTACTGCGTTTTATCTTGTTTGGGGAAGGTGATATTGCTGTAGTTACCCGTGAAGTACTGCGTCGAGCCGAAAAAAATCCCGAAAGACGACCTGGAATTCATGTTGGCGGTTAAGACAATGTAGAGACGTTGCATTGCAACGTCTCTACACACGGTTGTCGGTAGGCACATTGTTTGATTTGCAAGACATAGCATCCCTATTCCCACAGTAAATAACAAGTGCTAAATTTTTACGTAATAAGTCAGTACGCAGATGTAGAACTAGTTTAGTGGTTTGTACATCCCTAACTTTGAATCAAGACAATGGATACAAAAAGCAAAGTCAACGTTTGGTGGAGATACGTTGTTTTATTTACGCTGCTTGTGGCATTCAAACCAACTAACCATTTCCTTCACCAGGCTTTGCAGGGACATCCACTAGATATTAATTATTTTTGGACAGAACTTTCGCCCTTTGGGTTGCTCAAGCAAGGTCTTTACAACGGTAATGGTGGCGCTGATTGGAAAATCGGTCAGCCAAAAGCTACTATCTGGAATGCGGAACAGTTGCGTTCTGTGCCAGAGTTAAGAAAATTTGCCTTGGAACTGGTAAATCGCGATCGCACAATCAATAATTTAAAACCTTTAAAAGAAGATACTTTACTGTCACAAGCAGCGCAACTTTATGCCCGAGATATGCTTGAGCAGCAATACTTGAATCATATTTCTTTAGATGGGAAAAACCCCCGCGATCGCTATATTGCAGTTGGTGGTAGTCGGCGTGTGGGAGTTGGCGAAAATATTATTAGAGATAGTATTCAAGGTTTGGGGTTAACTTACGGCACAGTCGAAGATTTTCAACGTGGTTGGATGTACAGCAATAGTCACCGCGCAAACCTCCTCACTCGTGAATACAGCAAATTTGGCTATGGCATAGCTGCTGGGAAAAATGGCCAGATTTATGCAGTACAAATGTTTGGCGATTAGACTAGCTAAGGAATTCACCAAAAGACAAAACTCGGTCGAGTTTCTGGGATATCCTTAAATAAGTGAGAGATTTGCCAAAGATAAGTAAGAATGAAACTGGCAGCAAGAGTAAGTCAGGTCAAGCCTTCTTTAACCTTAGCGATCGCAGCTAAAGCTAAGGCCATGAAGGCAGAAGGTATAGATGTTTGTAGTTTTAGCGCTGGCGAACCGGATTTTGACACACCAGCGCATATTAAAGCCGCAGCAGCAAAAGCTTTGGAAGAAGGCAAAACCAAGTATGGCCCTGCACCCGGAGAACCAAAGTTAAGGGAAGCGATCGCCCAGAAGCTGAAAACGGATAATGGTTTAGATTACAAGGCAGAAAATGTGATCGTCACTAATGGCGGTAAGCATTCTTTGTACAACTTGATATTGGCGCTGATCGATCCGGGTGATGAGGTAATTATCCCGGCTCCCTATTGGCTCAGTTATCCCGAAATGGTAACTTTGGCAGGTGGCGTATCAGTTATTGTTAACACCGATGCTGCCACAGGCTATAAAATTACACCAGAACAACTGCGTCAAGCCATTACCCCCAAGACGAAGTTATTTGTCCTCAACTCCCCATCCAACCCGACAGGGATGGTGTACACGCCCGATGAAATTAAAGCTTTGGCGCAAGTAGTAGTTGATGCAGATATCTATGTAGTCTCCGATGAGATTTACGAAAAAATTCTCTACGACGGTGCAGAACACGTTAGTATTGGTTCTCTTGGTCAAGAAATTTTTGAGCGCACCTTTATTAGTAACGGGTTTGCCAAAGCTTACTCCATGACTGGCTGGCGCTTGGGTTATTTAGCCGGGCCAGTAGAGATTATTAAAGCCGCCAATTCCATTCAAGGGCATAGTACATCTAACGTTTGTACCTTTGCCCAATATGGTGCGATCGCAGCCTTACAAGAATCTCAAGACTGTGTAGCCGAAATGCTTGAAGCTTTCGCCAAACGGCGACAAGTCATGCTAGAGAGAATTAACGGCATTCCCGGCCTATATTGTCCTAAACCAGACGGCGCATTTTATCTGTTTCCCGACATCAGCAAAACCGGACTCAAATCTCTAGAATTTTGCGACGCTTTAATCGAAGAACATCAAGTTGCAGTTATTCCCGGAATTGCCTTTGGTGCAGATAATAACATTCGCCTTTCCTACGCCACCGATTTGGCCACAATCGAAAAAGGATTGGATAGGTTAGAGAAATTTGTGCGATCGAGGATTTAGGGTTGTCATTGGTCATTTGTCATACGACAGATGACCAAATAATTACAAATGCAGTAGGACAAAAACTTTGGTATCGAAAGTATCGTTCTATTCTAAAATTATTTGTTGTTATTTATAGTACTAATGCAGGTTGCTGATATGGAACGAGCGCAATCAATGAAGCAGCGTTTTAGTTAAGTTACTTTATGCTTTTAACGAATGCAAATTTATTAATTGACGTTATGTCCCGTAAATTAGCGCATCAGATTGAGAGGATGTAGTGCCAGTTAATGCTGATAAACCCCACCTGTGGAAGCAAGATATTGCTCAGTCGGTAGACTTTTACAACAGTTGGTTCATGGAATTTGCTCCCAGAGCCTATCGGGATACTCGCATTGCTACAACCCAACAAGTAGAATCAGCTTTAGTCTGTACAGACAACCTCACCAACATTACACCAGCTGTGCTGGGCCAATATCCCTTGGTACTGCCAATACTCCGCATGGCAACAGCACCACCCATTGCACGAGATCGCCTGATTGGACTAGCTGGGGTATTGCCCAACGTTGTCAAAAATATGGAAGAAAAGCAACGCATCCCGCCCAAAATGGATAGTACAATGCTGGATGCCGAGCTACAAAAAATCGTTCAAGTCTTGGCACGGTTGATAGATAGAGATATCTTCCCCTGGCTGGAAACAATGCTAGAACCAACACAGATACAAATCCATAGGGCAGCAACAATTGTTGCAGACCGTCTTTGTGGTGCGCTGGCTGACCCAATTATTCGCAACGCCCAAGAACAGAGACAACTGGCCACAATTAAGCAGTGGTTAGAGGCGCGTGACTACTCTTACATCAGGGGAGGTACAGGAGTAAGATTTGAAACCATGCAGCCAGGAACCTTTGCGTTTCGACTCAACATTCCTGTCAGCTTGCAGTCTGGTAGCAAACAAATCAACATTCCCATTGACGTAGTAATTATGCCATTTGAGTCCCAAAGAGGAGATTTACCCTTACTAATTGAAGCTAAATCAGCCGGGGATTTTACTAATCCCAACAAGCGACGCAAAGAGGAAGCCATTAAGGTAGCTCAATTAAGGAGCAACTACGGTAATCAAGTCCGTTTTGTTCTATTCCTTTGCGGTTATTTTGATAGCGGTTACTTGGGTTATGAAGCTGCTGAAGGAATTGATTGGTTGTGGGAACATCGCATTGAGGACTTAGCATTATTTGGCGTATGAACATAACGAAGGCAACTGAACAAGCAAGGGTGTTAAGCCAATTGCAACTAGATGCAGCCAAAACCCAAATAGAGCGTAACAAGCTCGGACAGTTTGCTACACCAACAGATTTGGCAGCCGACATTTTGAAATATGCCTTGGAATTATTACCAGCACATCTACAAATCCGGTTTCTTGACCCAGCTTTTGGCACAGGTTCTTTCTATTCGGCATTATTACAAGAATTGAACCCATTACAAATAATTTCAGCAGTAGGCTACGAAATTGACCCGCATTACGGCTTGTCAGCGATTTCTCTTTGGCGTAGCACGCCATTAGAATTAAATATTACTGACTTTACCCAAGCAACACCACCCCAAACTAACGCTGAAAAAGCCAACTTAATCATTTGCAATCCGCCTTATGTACGACATCATCATTTAAGCAAAGTTGAAAAGCAGAGATTACAAAATACAACTTTTCAAATCACAGGTATAAAACTCAGCCAGTTAGCTAGTCTTTACTGCCATTTTTTATGCATTGCAGATGCTTGGATGGCTGATAATTGCCTAGCTGGGTGGCTAATACCTAGTGGATTTATGGACGTAAATTATGGACAACAAGTTAAGGAGTATCTGTTAAATCGGGTTACATTACTACGTGTTCATCAGTTCCATCCCCATGATGTGCAATTTACAGATGCACTAGTATCTAGCGCAGTTGTTTGGTTCAAGAAAGCTTTGCCACCAGCTAACCATCATGCTGAGTTTAGTTATGGTGGCAGTCTAGCGACACCCAATGAAAGAAAATTAGTCTCTTGTGAGGTACTAAACTCAACAGCCAAGTGGACAAAAATTGGATTTATTGCCAATCAAATAAATTCTATTTTCAAGCAGTTTAAACTAAAAGATTTATTTACAATCAAACGAGGTTTAGCGACAGGAGCTAATAATTTTTTCGTATTAACACCAGCACAAGTCTCTGCATATCAAATTCCCACTGAGTTTTTAAAACCAATTCTGCCTAGTCCCCGCTATTTACCAGTTGATGAAATTGCAACTGATAGTATGGGGCATCCCATTTTGAAGCAACAGCTATTTTTGTTGGACTGTAATTTGCCTTTATCTGAGGTGGAATCAAAGCATCCTTCACTTATAAAATATCTTCAAAAGGGAGTAGAAAATGGAATTAGTTCCCGCTATCTTTGCCAGCATCGCTCTCCCTGGTACTCACAAGAACATCGCCCACCTTCTCCATTTCTTTGTACCTATATGGGTCGTCAAGATACTAAAAGAGGCAGACCCTTTCGATTTATTCTCAATCACTCCCAAGCAACGGTTACTAACGTTTACTTAATCTTATATCCCAAACCTATTTTGAGTAAAGCACTGGCACAAAATTCGGAATTACTAAAGTTGGTATGGCAGGCTTTGAATCAAATTTCAGATGAAATGCTAATGGGTGAGGGTCGCGTTTATGGGGGTGGATTATATAAGCTAGAACCAAAAGAATTAGGTAATGCTACTGCCTCGATTCCATTATTGTTTTAATGTTAAGCTTGTAAACATCAATTTATGAACTCAGAATTACTCCATATCTCGTCCTTGCAACATTCCCATCAACTTACGTTTGCGGGTGTGGATTTCCATTAATTTGGCACGATAATTTGACCATTGGGCTTGTTTATCTGATGCTATGTAGGCGGCGCGGGCTTTTTTTAACCACTCAACAGCAGCATCATAATATTCTGCTTTCCCGGCATCCATAATTGCTTCGGCACGACGACAAGCATGGGTAATTACCCACTCAGGACGATGGGGGATAGCAGCATTCATTACATGATGAATAATATCAGAGTGATAGTGACTGAGTTCATTGGCGATCGCGATCGCATCATCAATCAATTTCTCATATAAGAAAATATCCACCTTAACTGTGTCAATTTCCCAACTAGTGGAAAGACGGAGCATTTTTAACAATTCAGTTTTGACATTGACCCATTCTTCCCCAGCTAAATCTTTGATATCTTGATATTCTTCTAGAGAAGGGTGTGCCTGAAAGGCCAGTTTTTTTGCTTGCAATGCTGTGGTTTGATCTCCCAACTTTTGGGCTAAATCACTTGTCCAAGTACCCAAGTCATATTGGCAATTTCCCTTTAAGTGCAAGCCAATTTGCGCAATATGTAAAGCTTGTTGTAATGCCCCCTGTTCTTGCAGGGTTTTTCCCAAGGCAAAAGCTTCTTCCATTGAATTCATCTCGGTTTGGGCAGCTTCTAAAGCTTCCTCTACCCTGCCTAATCTGCCCAGCATCGTGAGATATTGCCGGGTTTGTCCTTCCGCTTCCGCCAAATATAAATATTCTTGATAACGTTCTTGGCGTTCGAGAATTTTCAGCCGAATTAAAGCTAAATCATCGGCATAATCAGGAATAGTGGCTTCCCATACTCCCCTTTCGCTAATTTTGCCTTCAAGAACTTCTATTAGTGGTGGGTAATCCCATCCTTGGCGTAAAGCTTCTAAACTCAAACCAAAATCAACATCCCATTCGTCTTGCCAAACTTCCAAATTTACCTGGATGTCAACTTTTTCTTCTGGAGTCAGTTTTGCTGTGAGAATAGCTTCACACCAAGCATTGTTCAATTCCCAAGCAATTTCATCATAGTCAGCACCATACTCGGCGACTTCATACCAATTTTCGATACAGCTAGAAGTAATGGCTTCCAAAACTGCGATCGCTTTATTCCCTTCTCCTTGCTCTATCAAATCTACAGCAGATTGGACTAAACTCAGCAATTCCTCTGCTATTGGATCTTCTTCACAGCCATCCTCAAAATAGCGTACACCATCGTGGATAATCTGCCGCACTTGCCGCCGTAATGGAGCCGTATCAATAGTATTCTGGTGCAGAGATTTGAGCTTGTTCTTCTGGGGAGCAGGGTTTGTCATCCAGATTACATGGCGATCAATTGTATCGATCAGTTGTGGATGTTCGGCTACTAATTCTTGTACTAGCCGCTGAGTTTGCACATGATCTAGACGATCTAGCAATTGCTCTAAAGTCGGGCGATGCTCAATAATTTCTGGCTGGCGGACACAAACAAGCATAGTTGCCACAATGTGTTTACACCATCCGTCAAAGTTATAGGCACAGGTGCAAGTTGCTGAAGTTAAACTATGTCCATCAAAGCTGAGGTTGACACGATATGGTCTAGCCTCACTACCATCAACTTCTGCATGTAACAGATTACCGCGTCGAATGATGGTATCCACAGCACCTGACTCAAAATAAGCCTCACCACGTTGGTAAGACTTAGCGTTGGCATAACGACGGATGGTAAATTCACTGATTTTGGGAATAGACATCGGGCAGACGAAGTGCGAAAATCCTATGGGTAAATGAATTTTAGATCCAGGTTGGCTTTTCGGCTCATACCGATTTTGAATTCCCAGTCATCACCATAAGGCTGTTACTGAAATTTCAAACAATTACGATACTAGTACAAGAAAGCAGAAGACAAAATATTTACCTCAACAGTGGTTTATTTTCTATATTGACTACTAGTATTTTCTAATACTTATTATCTCAGTTTAATTGTCCAATTTATTGATTAATCAAAGCACAAGCGACTTACTAAGGTAAAAATAATAAGTTGTTGGCAACCTGAATCAGCTATTATAGCTTTCCGAAAAAATTAGCCATATCAGTATAAAATTCAATAAGTGAATAATGTTTACTAAAATTGTCAATAAATTTATATCTTCGCTTGCTAGGGTGAAAGATAATAGTTGATTTAGCCATTCCCAACTCTCATCGGGTTGTGAGGATAGCTAGTCGAGTTGAGAATAAATAGGCGAAGCACACGGGGAAACTAACGTGAGTCATGGATTTGATTACGATTTAGTAATTATTGGCGCTGGTGTAGGCGGACATGGCGCTGCCCTACACGCGGTAAGCTGCGGTCTGAAAACAGCGATTATCGAAGCAGCAGACATGGGCGGAACCTGTGTCAACAGGGGCTGTATTCCATCGAAAGCTTTGCTGGCAGCAGCTGGACGTGTGCGGGAGTTACGTAATGCCCACCACCTCAAGTCACTGGGCATTCAAATTAGCAATGTGGAATTTGATCGCCAAGCGATCGCAGATCATGCAGGCAATTTAGTCTCGAAAATTCAAGGCGATTTAACCAACAGCCTCAAGCGCTTGGGAGTAGATATCATCCGGGGTTGGGGAAAAATCGCGGGTACACAGAAAATCACTGTCACTGGAGATGGCAGTGAAAAAACAATCACCGCTAAAGATATTATTCTTTCTCCTGGTTCAGTTCCCTTCGTCCCTCCAGGGATTGAAGTTGACGGTAAAACTGTCTTTACCAGTGACCAAGGTGTAAAGCTAGAATCTCTACCACCCTGGGTAGCAATTATTGGTAGCGGTTACATCGGCTTGGAATTTTCTGATGTTTACTCGGCTTTGGGCAGTGAAATCACGATGATTGAAGCCCTAGACCAGTTAATGCCAGGGTTTGACCGCGATATCGCCAAACTTGCTGAACGGGTACTCATTACCCCCCGCGATATTGAAACCAAAGTCGGTATCTATGCTAAAAGAGTTATCCCTGGTACACCAGTGGTAATTGAGTTAGCTGATTTTAAAACCAAAGAAGATTTAGAAGTCCTGGAAGTTGATGCTTGCTTAGTTGCTACAGGACGCATCCCCGCCACCCAAAACCTTGGTTTGGAATCTGTGGGTGTGGAATTAGACAGGCGGAATTTTATCCCCGTCGATGATCGCATGGCAGTATTGAGTGCAGGCGAAGTTGTGCCGCATCTGTGGGCAATTGGTGATGCCAATGGCAAAATGATGCTGGCTCATGCTGCTTCTGCTCAAGGTATTGTAGCTGTAGAAAATATCGTTGGGCGATCACGGACTGTTGATTATCGCAGCATCCCCGCCGCAGCCTTCACTCACCCAGAAGTTAGCTATGTCGGTTTAACAGAAACCGCTGCTAAAGAATTGGGACAAGCAGAAGGTTTTGAAGTCGGTACTAGTAAGAGTTACTTCAAAGGCAACTCTAAGGCGTTGGCAGAAAACGAAGCCGACGGTATTGCTAAGGTAATCTATCGCAAAGACACAGGCGAAGTTTTAGGCGTTCACATCTTTGGGATGCACGCTTCCGACTTAATTCACGAAGCCTCAGCCGCCGTCGCTAAACGTGAATCTGTTCACACCCTCGCCCATCTAGTTCACGCCCACCCAACCCTCTCGGAAGTTCTAGATGAAGCCTATAAACGGGCAGTAGCTGTTTAGTCAAGAGTCCATAGTCAAGAGTCCATAGTCAAAAATGTTTTGATGATTGGCTCTTGACCATTGACTATTGACAACTAACCATTGACCATTGACCATTGACTCTTGACTACCTATGCAAATCCGTCGCCGTTCACCTAGCCCAGCTATAGATGTATCTATATTGCGCTATCAAGTTGCACTGCCAGATGCCGCACCTAACAATATTTTGGAAGAAATTGTCTGGCACAAAGAAACTGAAATTGACCAAATGCGGGAAAAGCAGCCTTTGAGAGAATTACAAAAGCAAGCACTTTCTGCACCGCCAACTCTGGATTTTGTCGCCGCCCTCAAACAAGGTAAGACAAAACCAGCGTTGATTGCGGAAGTCAAAAAAGCTTCTCCAAGTAAGGGAGTGTTACGGGAGGATTTTGACCCTGTAGCGATCGCTTTATCTTACCAACAAGGTGGTGCTAGTTGTATTTCTGTTTTGACAGATGTGAAATTTTTTCAAGGCAGCTTTGACAACTTAGCAAAAGTACGAGCTGCCGTAGATTTACCTTTACTATGTAAGGATTTTATTATCTATCCTTATCAGATGTACTTAGCCCGCATTCAAGGTGCAGATGCAGTTTTATTAATTGCCGCTATCTTGAGTGACCAAGACTTGCAGTACTTCATCAAAATTGCCAAAGCCTTAAATATGGCAGCATTGATAGAAGTTCATAGTCTAGAAGAACTCGATAGAGTACTGGCTTTAGAGGATGTCTCTGTAGTTGGGATTAATAACCGCAATCTTGAAGACTTTACCGTAGACTTACAAACCACTTGTCAACTTTTAGAAGCTAGAAGTCAGCAATTACGCGATCGCGATATTGTGGTTGTCAGCGAATCAGGTCTACATACACCTGATGATTTGAGTGTAGTAGAAAAAGCAGGCGCAACCGCTGTACTGATAGGAGAATCATTAGTCAAACAACCAGATCCAGAATTAGCGATCGCCCGGATTTTACCAAACAGTTATTCAAGGTAAAGTTCTCTTGCTCTGTCAAAGCAGAGCAATGAATATCGTATCAATAAAAACAAAATACTTTGCGTAATTTCTCTTGACTTGTCTAAAACTTAATTGTTAATTACACGCATGTTATAACCAAATTTTGGTTTCTTGTGTAACAATTCATGGCAAGAGATAAACTCTAAACAACATAAATTATACATTTGCAATATTTAAGCCACATGGAGCAAATTCCTCTGCCGTCACCTATTCACTACGAATTGATACTTCAACTTTTAGAAAGACAAACCTTGTTAGCCGTCAATCAAAATCCCGATTTGCGACATCAGGTAAACCAACTCATTATTACGCTTCGGAAAGCCGCAGTCCAACAAAAACGGTTAGAAGAAATTTGTGAAGTTACTTCTATGACTGTTGACCATCGTTGGTCGCTAAATCATCATATTGCGGAGAAAGTAGTTGCTCCTGACTGACGAAGATTTTGTGCAACTATTATGCCTAGCGATCGCCTCTTATACCGTTTCACTTTAAGTTTGATACAAATAGACCGCAGGGCGCAGGGAGAAAGAGTAAACAACCAATGAATTTGTATCAAGATTTTGGTGAAATGGTATTAGTCATCTTCATCTTCTGCAACTTAATTTTAAATTTTGGATTGGGGTTGATTGGTCAGTACCCCAGCTCATCAATTGTTCAATCTCTTTCAATCTACAATCCAAAATCCAAAATCCAAAATTGATTCACTTGATGTTTTCTACTAAGCTTGCCACTACAGTCAGCAAATGTATTGGTTCTATCGGTTTGGCTATGTGGGTTTGGTAGCCTGATGCGATCGCCTTTTGTCTATCTTCTTCCCGTGCAAAGGCTGTAACCGCTACAGCAGGAATATGACAGCCTGCTTCCATCTCCCACTGCCGGACTTTTCGCATAAACTCGTAGCCGTCTTCCTGAGGCATACCGATGTCAGAAAGAATCACAGTCGGTTGCCACTCGAACACTTGTATGAGCGCCTCTGCTGCTGAACCACAGGTGCGTGCTTCTGCTCCCTGCTGTATGAGTACTGCTGAAATAATATCTCTAGCATCGGGTTCGTCATCAACTACAAGTATCCGCACACCTTCAAGCCTGTGTAAGTTTTTGTCCAGGGAAGACGATTCTATAAGTTTCATCGCTAGATTGCTTATGCTTTCCCGGTTAGTAATCATAGGCAGTTTAATTGTGAAAGTTGCCCCTTTGCCCTCACCATCACTATCAGCCTGCACTTTCCCACCATGAAGTTCGACTAAATGCCGAACAATTGCTAAACCCAGCCCCAAGCCGCCAAACTCTCTTGTTGTTGAGCCATCAGCTTGACGAAAGCGCTCAAAAACGTATGGCAGAAATTCTGGTTTGATACCCACACCAGTGTCCCGCACTATTACTTCAGCCAGTGAGTTAGTCTGCTGAAGTTTTATTTCCACCCGGCCACCTGGGGGCGTGAATTTCACAGCATTTGAGAGCAGGTTCCATACTACCTGTTGAAGCCGATTTTGGTCTCCTAAGATAGGTTCTACATGGGCAAGTTGTAGTTGTAAATCGATGTCTTTAACTTCAGCGGCGTGGCGCACCGAATCGATCGCATTAATAATTACAGTGGCTAAATTGAGCGGCTGTGGTTCGAGACGCAATTTACCAATGATGATCCGTGATGTGTCGAGAAGGTCATTGACCAGTTGAGCTTGAGATCTGGCATTGCGCTCGATAGTGGCGATCGCATGTTGTGTTTTTTCTGGGTTGAGCCTCCCGGTATTTAGCAACTGCGCCCAGCCGCAGATAGCATTGAGAGGGGTTCTCAGTTCGTGGGAAACGGTAATTAAAAACTCGTCTTTGAGACGGTTAGCCGCCTCCGCCTCAGTTCGTGCGGCTTCAACTTGAGACAAGTGTTCGTTCCGCTCACGCTCACGCTGTGTCAGCAAGTCAGCCGAAAATTCTAAGGCTTTGCCTAACAAAGCTACTTCCTGAATGTTTGAGAAACTGATGCGCGGATATTCACCTTTGGCTAGCGCTTCCGCAGCACCAGCAGCCTCAGCAATGCTTTGTGAAATTCGGCGTGAGAGAACAAGCGCACCCACACAACTTACCACAAGCAACGCCAAACCAGAGCCAACGACGAGCCACATCGCACGGCGTGCCGGACTTTCAATCACCTCAACCGGCACGACAACGGCGGTCGTCCAGTCAGAGAAATTGGCTCGTCTGAAGGCAACATACACTGGCGTTCCCTCCAAGGTGGTATCACGGTAAACACCCTCGGTTGTTGCCGCGATCCGCGTCTGAAAAGACGGTGTACCAGGCTTTCCAACAAACCGCTCAGGACTGCGAGTCCGGGCTACAACAATACCATAACCATCAACTACAGTACGCGTCCATTCCCCATCAATCTTTGTCTGGGACTTAATAACGCTAGTGAGTGCTTCTGAAGTAATGATGGCAGTAAGTACATACCTTAGCTTGCCACCTTGTATGATGGGAACGCGGACAGGAAAAGCCCATTTTTGCTTGAGACGTGACAAGGCTAAGTACCCCACTGTTGGCTGGCGTGTTTTGACAACACGGCGCAGACTTTCAGGCTCATTTGCCAAAGGTAGTGTCGTGCCGTAGGGGCGAAAAGTATTGAAGACCTGCTGTCCATCCGGCGTTAAGAGGATGACACTCAACCAAGTTGGCTGCGTCTGCACTGTGCGCTGCGCTTCGCTATAAAAGGCTTTTAATTCATCTTGGTCGAGCCGGTCAGAGGCTGCCAGTGCTTGGAGTGTCCTAGTTGTACTTGAAACCTCTTGTTCTACATCTTGTGTGAGATTGCGTGCTGCTAAAACCAAGCGGCGCTCTGACGCTGCACGCTCATTCAATGAGAGTTTGTATACAACAGCAACAGCAAACAGTACAACTGGAATTAATGCCCCTGTGATGAGTAATACAAGGTGCCACTTCAGAGCCAGCGTGCGTCCGCCGAACAAATTCCAGCTGCAATTTATACTTGTTTTACGCAAACCAACTTCCAAGTGTGAGGATAGTTTGGTTTTTTTTGATCTTGTCACGCTTTTTTGCTGAAAGCACACAAATCATTTAGTGTGCTTTCATGATTGGATTATAACTAGGGATTTATAGCAGGGAACAGGGAACAGGGAACAGGTAATAGGCTTTAAAGTCTCTCAGTGTCTATGTTTGATAATTAATATTTGTCATTATCCATGCTTCGACTACTATATCTCGTACTAGTGAGAGTACTCAAAGATTTTCTCTAAGTAATAGTAGAGACCTAGCAATACTAGGTCTCTAGAAGTGTTATTTGTAACGATTTATTCACTATTTATGATGCTGATGTGTGGACTGGTTGTTTAACTAGCGATCGCACTACGGCAATAATGGCATCAGCATCAATTTTGGCAGCATGAAGTAATTCTTCTGGGGTTCCAGAAGTTGGCATTTCACTCACGGCTAATTTGATCAGTTGCAGTTGTGGCCCTTCATAAGTTGGCATTTCTCCTACACCTGCAAAAGCATCTAGTACAGCAGAGCCTAATCCCCCTTCTAGCCAATGATCTTCAACGACGACCAAGTTACCTTCAGTATCGTGCGCTGCTTGATGGAGAGTTTGCACATCAATGGGTTTAACTGAGTAAGCATCGATGATACGGACTGTAATTCCTTCGTTTTTCAGGTGTTCATAAGCTTTGAGTGCTTCATGTAAAGTAATACCTGCGCCAATAACTGTTGCTTGGTCTTGGTCAGAACTGCGGATAACCTTGCTACCACCAATGGGAAATTCTTCTTCTGCACCGTAAATTACTGATGTCGCTTCGCGGGTAGTACGTAAGTATACAATACCTTGGCGATCGCTCATTTGCGCTACTAATTTAGCAGTTTGATTAGCATCACTGGGATATAATACAGTGCTACTCCATACAGCCCGAAAAGCAGCTAAATCTTCCAATCCCATTTGGGAAGCGCCATCTTGACCGATGGATACACCAGCATGGGAACCCATCAATTTAACATTGGCGCGGGAAACAGCCGCCATTCTAATAAAATCATAGGCGCGGGTTAAAAAAGCGGCAAAAGTCGAAGCGAAGGGTTTATATTTTCTGACTTGCAAACCAACCGCAGCGGCGACCATTTGCTGTTCTGCAATGTACATTTCAAAGTAGCGTTCGGGAAAAGCTTCGGCAAAATCTTCGACATAAGTGGAATTACTGACTTCAGCATCAAGAGCAACTACATCTGGTTGAGCAGTTCCTAAAGCTTTTAAAGCATCGCCATAAGCTCGACGTGTAGCTACTTTTGTGCCTTTTTGGTAACTAGGAAGTTGCAGTGGTTGAGGATTACCTGTAGAAACCGGTTGTGCTTGGGTTTCTGGTTGATTGACTTGGATGGTAATCTGACGTTCACCACCTAATTCTGCGATCGCTTGTTTTTCTTGTTCAGTTTTTAAAGCTTTACCATGCCAACCACCTAAATCTTCTAAAGAAGCCACACCTTTACCTTTCTTGGTACGGGCGATAATAACTGTAGGGCGATCATTAACTGCAATAGCCGCACTCAAAGCTTCATCTATTTGGGCCAAATCATGTCCATCAATTTCCATTGCTTGCCAACCAAAGGCTCTAGCACGATTAGCATAAGCTTGGGTGTTCCAGCCTAATTCAGTTTGACCCCGTTGACCCAAGCGGTTGACATCAATAATGGCAATCAAATTATCTAAGGTGTAGTGTGCAGCATGGTCAAATGCTTCCCAAACCGAGCCTTCGGCTGTTTCACTATCGCCAAGCAGCACCCAGACATGATAAGGAAGTTGGTCTAAATATTTACCTGCTAAAGCTAACCCTACAGCAATGGGTAAACCTTGCCCTAGAGAACCAGTTGCCACATCTACCCAAGGTAAAATGGGCGTGGGATGACCTTCTAAACGGCTACCAAATTGCCGCAGCGATCGCAATTCCTCATCATTAATCACCCCTGCTGCTTTGTACATAGAATATAGCAATGGTGCAGCGTGTCCTTTAGAAAAAATCAAGCGATCGTTATTCGGATTTTCAGGATGCGTAAAATCGTAGCGGAAATATTTGGCAAGTAAAACCGCCATCAAATCCGCAGCAGACATAGATGATGTAGGATGACCAGAACCAGCAATGGTTGTCGCCCGAATACTATCAACACGCAACTGTTGAGCTAGTTCATACCATTGATGCAGTTGCTCTTGTGTAGTCATAATTGTTTTCCTAAATTAAAATAATCAAAATTAAAAGCAAATTACTTTTGATTTTTGCTATTGATCAAAAACTTGTGTCTATGAAGATTTGTTTTGATTGATGAATTTATCAGCCTTGCTCAAATAGCCCAAAGCTTTTCTAAATAAATCTGATTTATCAGAATATAATTCAGGAAACTTATCTGTAACCGCAGATAAATAAACGGTGAAACAACACACCAAATTGAAAATTTAGTGCTGAACAATTATTAGTGGGTCTTTTTTCCCACTAATTAATTCTGAATTATTCTGTAAAACTCACTTCACTAATCAGATATGAATGCTGTTGTAAATAATCTGTCTATCTTGGTCTACTTTAGAGAGGAGAATAAAAAAACTCTTCTTACTAATGGAATAACTAATATTTCTATCTAGAAGAAGACTGCAAAACAGAATTCAGGAGTTAAAAGTCACAATCCAGAATACAATTGGAGTCTGACTGGTGGATAGATAATAAGTGCAGTACCACATTATCATCTGAATGAGCATATAAACACATTAGTGGTATGTTAAAATTCCCCACTTTCTTGTTCTGACTTCTAAATTCTTCAATGCACAGCTATTGGCTACAATATGGCTATGTCTGAAACTTCTCCTTCTTTAACTACAACACGCCCCACGTTCATCTTAGTAGATGGACATTCTTTAGCATTCCGTTCATACTTTGCTTTCGCCAAAGGACGAGATGGTGGACTGCGGACTAAAACAGGGATACCAACGAGTGTATGTTTTGGCTTTCTTAAGACCTTGTTGGAAGTCATGGCGACACAGCAGCCACAAGCAATGGCGGTTGCATTTGATTTGGGTTTACCGACTTTTCGCCACGAAGCTGACGATACCTACAAAGCCGACCGTCCGGGAACACCAGAAGATTTTGTTCCTGATTTGAAAAATTTGCACGAGTTACTCGAAGGGTTGAACCTGAATATTTTTACTGCGCCTGGTTACGAAGCCGATGATGTTTTGGGAACTTTAGCACAAACAGCCACTGCGGCTGGGTATAGGGTGAAGATTTTAACAGGCGATCGCGATTTATTTCAACTGATTGACCCAGACAAAGAAATTACTGTTTTAAACTTTAGTCCCGATGCTTTAAAACGCTCTACAAATAGTATTACAGAATTTAGTACAGAACAAGTTAAAGAAAAACTAGGCGTATTACCTACACAAATCGTCGATTTTAAAGCTCTTTGTGGTGATAAATCAGATAATATTCCTGGAGTTAAAGGAATAGGTGAAAAAACCGCAGTACAGCTATTAAATACTTATGGTTCTCTCGAAAATATTTATACTGCAATTAATGAAATAAAAGGCGCAACTCAAAAAAAACTCACAGAAGGTCAAGAGGATGCTAAAAAGTCTCAATATTTAGCACAAATAGTCACAGATGTACCTCTCGAAGTTAATTTAGAAAACTGTAAATTAACCGGATTTGACACAAGTATTATCACGCCGGTTTTAGAAAAATTAGAATTCAATACTTTTTTAAAAAAAATTAACGAACTTCAGCATAAATTTGGTGGGACAGTCACAGAAACTCCAACAGTAGAAGAAACACCAGCAGTATTCAGCACTGATGACGACGATGATGATTTATCGTTTTTTACGGCTGCTGAGACATCTGCATTCCAACAGCAACCAGTTTCGGAAATTCAACCACGAATAATTGATAGCCAAGACAAACTAACTGAGTTAGTAAATTTATTGCAACAATTTACCGACCCAGCAAAACCAGTTGCTTGGGATACAGAAACCAGCGATTTAGAACCACGAGATGCTGTCTTAGTTGGAATTGGTTGTTGTTGGGGAACTCAACCAGATGAATCAGCTTATATTCCCTTAGCGCATAAAAATGGGGAAAATTTAGATAAAGAAATAGCACTTGCAGCACTACGTCCAATCTTAGAAAGTGCTGATTATCCGAAGACATTTCAGAATGGCAAATTTGACCGCTTAGTTTTTCGCTGTCAAGGAATTAACTTAGCTGGAATTGTCTTCGATCCCATGCTGGCTAGTTATGTTTTAAATCCCGATACCAGCCATAATTTAACTGATTTGGCTTTGCGTTACTTGGGTTTGAACATCCAAAATTATGCAGAGTTGGTTCCTAAAGGTAAAACTATTGGTGACATAGATATCTTGGCTGTCGCTAATTACTGTTGTTTTCAAGTTCATGCAACATGGCAATTAGTACCAAAATTGCGTGCAGAATTAGATAAATTTCCAGCGTTATCTCAACTATTACTCGAAGTAGAACAGCCGCTAGAAGCAGTTCTCGCAGAGATGGAATATACAGGTGTCCGCATTGACTCCGCTTATTTGCGAGAACTCTCAAAACAGTTAGAAACAGATTTAAAAAGGTTAGAAGAAAAAGCGACTGAAATAGCTGGGGAAAAATTTAATTTAGGTTCTCCGAAAAAATTAAGCCAAATCTTGTTTGAAAAGTTAGGATTAAGCACTAAATATTCTCGCAAAATTCAAACAGGCTATTCTACCGATGCAGCAACTTTAGAAAAACTGCTAGAAGTTGATCATACTGGGTTTGTTGAGGCGATAATTGAGTACCGAACCTTAGCAAAACTAAAGTCTACTTATGTAGACGCACTACCAGCATTGGTGCGTCCAGATACTCTACGAGTGCATACAAATTTTAACCAAACAGCAACATCAACTGGACGCTTATCTTCTTCTAATCCAAATTTACAAAATATTCCAATTAGAACTGCTTTTAGTCGGCAAATTCGCAAAGCTTTTTTACCGGAAAAAAATTATTTAATGGTAGCTGCTGATTACTCACAAATTGAGTTGAGAATTTTGGCACATTTGAGTCAAGAGCCGTTGTTAGTGCAAGCATATCAACAAAATGAAGATATTCACACAGTGACAGCTCGATTAGTTTTTGAAAAAGATGATATTTCCGCAGATGAAAGAAGAATAGCCAAGACCATTAATTTTGGTGTAATTTATGGTATGGGTTCGCTGAAATTCTCGCGTTCAACTGGGATAGATAAAAACGTTGCGAATGAGTTTATTAAGCGATTTAACGAGCGTTATGCTCAAGTTTTTGCATATCTGGAGGGAGTAAAAAAACAAGCGATCGCCCAAGGTTATGTTGAAACAATTCTCGGTCGTCGGCGTTATTTTGACTTTACGAATAACAGTTTACGCAAGTTAAAAAATAGTAATCCTGAAGATATTGACTTGAGTAAGTTGAAAAATTTAGGCGCTTTCGATGCTGGCTTACTGCGTTCTGCTGCTAATGCACCTATTCAAGGTTCTAGCGCTGATATTATCAAAATTGCAATGGTGAGATTGCATGAGATTTTAAAACAATATCAAGCACGTTTGTTATTGCAAGTTCACGACGAATTAGTGTTTGAAGTTCCTCCTCAAGAATGGGAAGAATTACAACCGCAGATTAAATCAGTGATGGAAGGTGCAGTGTCTTTGAGTGTGCCTTTGCTAGTAGAGGTACGTGCAGGGGAGAATTGGATGGAAACGAAGTAATTCGCAATTAGAAGATGAGGGGAAAAATTTTACATCCCCTCTGCTTGTTTAACGAATGCGACAGAATTTGCGATCGCTAAAATTAGCCTCAAAAGAGTTTCAATTTTTTGTAGAAAGACTATTCATAAACCTATGGCAACAGATCAGGTGATGATTGTTTTATCTGCGCCACTTAAACCTGTTAGCTAGAGAATTAAACCTTGATAATTCATAACTTGCTTTTTTATCTATGGAAGTGTGCGATGTCTACGACGGGCTACGCCTACGCACTTTACATGATTTGTGGAAGCGATCGCACGTATAACTCATTATGCAACTGATTTTTTGCGGCTAGGACGCTTATATTCCGATTTTTTCTTCAATCCTACCGCTTGGGCTTGATCGCTATCTAATCCATATTGCCCCCGCACAACTTCTTTCATCGCTAAAACCGCATTGTGAAATTCCCATTCTGCTAATCGCGCCGCATCAGCCGCAGCACGGTATAAAGCTTGTTTTTCGGTTTCGGCTTGTTGTGTAGCTAACATAGCTTGATAAGCTTGCTGTAATTTGGCAGCAGAAGCATCAGTACGGTTAGTTTCATAGGTAGTGATCGTTTGTAAACCATGCCATGAACTAATGTCTTCATTAATTAATTGAGGCCGCAAACGGCGTGTTGTATCTTGGGTAGGCATATTAGCATACTGTAGTAAACTATGCTTTTAATGTACCCATTGCTACCCTCAATTTATCAGGAAGATAAAGTTTTTAGGTAAAAAAATGTGAGTTCGATGCAACAAAGGTGCAAAGCAATGCAACAAAGGTGCAAGGCAATGCAACTAAGTTGCAAGACAATGCAATCAAGTTGCAAGCTAATGCAATCAAGATGTAAGCCAATACAACAAAAGTGCAAGTCAATGCACCTAAATAAATTAGAGAGTGGACAAACAGTCGCCCACTCAACAGACTTAAACAGAAACAAAATTATTCTGAGTCAGCGTAGTGGTATCAAAGTCAGTCAGAATCGCTAAAGTTTGATTACCCAAACGAATCTCATTCCCAGCGAAAAACAACTGACTAAAACTCAAACCAGACAAACCAATCTTATCGCCTTGACCCAAACTAAAGTCAGTAATCGTATCTCGACCGGCAGATTTCTCCAACACGAAGGTATCAATACCAGTACCGCCAGTCAGGATATCATCGGCTTTGCCACCATTGAGGAAATCATTCCCCACCCCGCCAACTAGTAAATCTTGACCATTGCCACCTAAGAGAGTGTCGTTCCCGTCACCACCATAGAGGGTGTCATCACCGTTATCACCTTCGAGACGGTCATTCCCAGCATCACCATAAAGTGTATCTTCACCGTTGCCACCTAAAAGGATGTCGTTGCCAGTCCCACCATAGAGGGTGTCGTTACCATTATCACCTACTAGGTTATCGTTACCAGCCAAGCCAAAGACAATATCGTTACCGTTGAGTGCATTAATGATGTCGTTGCCAGATGTACCGTTGAGGTTATCGTCTTTGTTAGTACCGTTGAGGTCAACCCCGACTGCTACTGTTACCGTTGCCACATCTGTACCACCATTGCCATCGCTGACGGTATAGTTAAAGCTGCCATTGCCGCTAAATCCTGCGGTGGGAGTAAAGACGACATTGCCACTGCTGTTGAGAGTCACAGTACCGTTAACACCGTTACTCACTGCCGAGATACTCAAAGCACCACCATCGACATCGGTGTCGTTTGCTAATAAGTCAGTTGACAACAGAGTTAATGGGGTATTTTGGTTGGCGGTGGCTGAGTCATCACCAGCGACAGGGGCATCATTGACGGGTGTGACTGTGAGGTTAAAGGTAGTGTTGGCACTGGCATTGCTGGTGTCAGTAGCGGTGACTTTGATGCTAATTGTGCCGTTATCTGGGTCGTCGGGTGTGCCGCTAAAAGTTTGGGTATTGGCATCGAAGCTTAACCATGTGGGTAAGGGGTTGCCGTTATCGAGAGTAGCAGTGTAAGTTAAGCTATCACCTGCATCGACATCAGCAAAGGTATTGGCAGGAATAGTAAAGCTGAAGAAGCCATCTTCTAGGGTGGTTTGGTTAGCGATCGCATTTGCCACTGTAGGCGCATCGTTGACACCGTTGATGGTGAGGTTAACTGTGGCTGTGCTAGTGCCGCCTTTGCCATCACTGATAGTGTAAGTAAAACTATCATTGGCAGTAGCTCCCACACCTAAAGATTCAAATTTAGCGTTGGGGTTGTAGGCGAATGTGCCATCAGAATTGAGCGTTAATAGCGCACCTGATAAGAGAGTAATTTGATTACCCACATTAGCAGGATTGCCGTTGACGGCACTGACGGTGAGAATATCACCTGTATCGGGGTCAGTATCATTAGTGAGGACATTACCGTTAACAGCATTATCTTCATTGGTGGTTACGCTGTCGTCTGTAGCTGTTGGGTTGTTATTTTGTACTTCGTAAGCTCCGATATCGACTGTGCCGCCCCTAATGCGGTTAAAACCTGTACCCCGTTGGTCAGTGGTGACACCAGAGGGAACAAAGGCGTTATTACCAGCATTGATGGCAGCTGAACCTGCGACTAAAGCGTGGGTTTGGGTTGCACCACCGTTATTGGCTAGTGCTGCTAAGACTTGGTTAATATTGGTGATGCCAGCCGAGGCGAAGGTGATGTCGCTTCCTGTACCGATCGTGCCGGACGCGCCGGATAGGCTACCGATGAGGTTATTGGCGTTGCCCGTCACCGTGCCTGCGATATCGGGGGCTTCGTTACCCGAATCGGAGTTCCCGGCGATGATAGTATTTCGGGCGGTGACAGTACCACCATTATTATCATTATTGTAGATCCCGCCCCCATCACCGGCACCATCATTATCGGAGTCGGCGGTATTATCGGTAATCGTGCTGTTGGTCAGATCGAGTGTAGTACCTAAGTTGTAGATGCCACCGCCGCTATCTAGCGCGGAGTTACCGGAGATGGTGCTGTTGGTTATGGCGAGAGTAAAAAAGTTAGCGATACCGCCGCCAGCGTTTCCGGAATTGCCGGAGATAGTGCTATTGGTTATGCCGAGAGTTCCAGAGTTATCGATACCGCCGACTTGCTCCCCGGAATTATCGGAGATGGTGCTATCGGTAATCGTGGATATTCCCAAGTTTAAAAAGCCGCCGGCTTGAGACCCGGAATTCCCGGAGATGGTGCTATTGGTAATCGTGCCTGTTCCATCGATAGCGATGCCGCCGATGGCAAACCCGGAATTCCCGGAGATTATACTATCGGTCAGGCCGAGAGTTCCAAGGCTGATGATACCCGCGATCGCCCCGGAATTACCGGAGATAATGCTGTTGTTAATAGTGAGCGTTCCTCCTTGGTTGAAGATGCCACCAGCGTATCCAAAATTACCGGAGATGGTGCTGTTGTTAATAGTGGTTTCTCCTCCCAGGCTAAAAATGCCGCCGGCACCATTGCCCGAATTCTCGGAGATAGTGCTGTTATTGACGGTTAGATTTTCCAAGCTAAAGATGCCAAGGGTTCCACTGGTAACTGTCAGGTCGTTAATCGCTACATCAATTCGATTGTTACTATTGCCATCATCCACAACAAAGACAGTAGAGGTATTATTACCACTGATACTGAGATTGTTCGCTCCCAGTCCATTAATAGTCAAAGCGTCGGTAATCTGTAATTCCCCGGTTGTTAGGGTAATCGTGTCGGGGGTGGCATCGGTGAAGACGCTACCTGCAAAGGTAATGATGTCAGCACCAGGATTGGCGTTGGCGTTGAGAATCGCTTGCCGCAAGGAACCTTCACCAGAATCGTTGGTGTTGGTGACAACAGTATCGTTGGCAGCAATGGTGACTGTGGTGGTGTTATTTGTGCCGTCAACGGTGTATCCTGTACCCGTGTCGAGATTAAGGGTTAGGGTTTCGGCTGCTTCGGCTTGGATGTCGTCGATCGCTGCTAGGTCAAGGTCAACAAAGCTTTGACCATCGGCGATGGTGACGGTTAAAGTATTGCCGGAAACGCTGACGCTACCACCACTGAGGGTATAGTCGCCAGAGGCGGCGGTGCTGCTGCCATCTAGGGTGAGGTTGATAGTTAAATCCCCGGCGGTGTCGCTGCGGCTGATGCGATAAACGCCATTGCTACCGCCTTCGTTGGCTGTGGCTGTTTGGGCGGTGATGCTAACAGTGGGAACGGGGGGTGAAGTGATGTTAATTGTGCCGTAAACATTATCATTGTTGGTGGCAGTTCCCGCATCGTTAGCTGCACTGTTACCGCTAAAGGTAGGATTACCTACAGAAGTGACAGTTGGTAAAACAGTGGGCATTCCCTGGTTGTTGCCGTTGGTGTTGGTGGTGGACTGCATAATGAAGATTGCCCCACCTATGCCTTGACCGTCGTTAGCACCTGTGCCGCCTGTAGCTGTGTTGTTGGTAAAGCTGGTGTTGCTCAGGGTTAAAGAGCCACTGCGGACGAAGATGCCACCCCCTAATCCAGCACCGCCACCACCTTGGCCAGTAGAATTACCGTTGCCAGCAGCAAATCCACCTGAGCCTCCAAAACTGTTGCCACCAGAGCCGTTGGAGCCACCACCGCCAGCACCATAGCCACCTCTGCCCCCGAAGACAGGATCGAAACTAGTGCTAAATCTATTGCTGAAGCTGCCACCACCACCGAATCCCCCGGCAAAACCCTGATTACCGCCGATGAAACCAGCACCGCCGCCGAAGCCGCCATTTGTTACACCGCCGCCGCCGAAGCCGCCGTTGCCGTTGTTGCTATAGCTGCCACCGTAGCCGCCGTAGTTGCCGTTGCCCCCGTAGCCACCAACCCCGTAGCCTGAAGAGTCGGTAGTGCTACCAGCAAACAGTCCGCCGCCAGGATTATTGCCAAACTGTCCGACGGCATTGCTGTTGCCAAACATACCGCCGCCGCCGCCAGTCAGTCCACTGACACCGCTACTACCGCCCTGTGCTGCGTTATTAGTAAAGCCGACATTGGTGAGGGAAACATTGCCATCATAGATGAACAAGCCGCCGCCCAGACCAGCGCCGCCGCCACCAGTGTTACTATCTCCACCTTTAGCTCGTCCGTTGGTGATGGTTAAATCGGAAATACCAACTGTTCCTGACAAAATAAACAAGGGGCGCACGTCGCCATCGTCGTTGATGCCGTTGTTGTTGGCATCACCGCTAATACTGTAGTTATTGCCCATGATGGTGATGTTGCTGTTCACCAGGGTTTTCATCACCCCAGTAATGCGGACATCGTTATTAATGGTAATTGTGTCATCCCCTGCAAGTTGGTTAGCTTGGAGAATGGCATAACTAAGAGTTCCTGCGGTGCTACCGCTACCGTCGTCAGTGGTTTGATTAACGATGAAATTTGCCATTTGATTGATTTCCTTTGGTGTTAGGTAAATGAGAAGAAAATGGTAAGTTGAGTTGATGCAACAAAACCCAACATCTGCAAGTCTTTGTTGGGCTGCAAGATCCCCGACTTCTTCAAGAAGTCGGGGATCTGACCTTTGAGATTCTCAGCTTGATGAATTTGCTGCTGGTATTGGCTGGGCGACAATCACATTTGCTCGACTATTGCTAGGGTTTTGCCAAAAAGACAACTTTTCATATTGAGTAAATAAATCCGGAGGTAAAATTGTCGGTCGTGGTTGAAACTCGACTTTGGGACGCACTTGATGTAACCCTTTGGTATTGAGCCGATAATCAAATTCCTCGGCTTCGTATTCCACATGGTCAAAATCATGTTTAAAGGGTTCTTCTTCTAAAAACTGATAAATTAGCGAGAGGGTTTTATCTGGTGCTTGGGTTAATAAGTCATAGTCCACCAACAGTAAACAAGCACTGTGTTCGCTATAAAATGCTTCCTTGAGGGCGTTATAAGCAAACCCGACTAACCTTCCCCCACCACTTAAAGCTTCGGTGCGCGTGTAAACTGTGGAACGTTCGCCAGAATTGTTAAACATCCGTGATACATCAAAGGCGTTTTTTCTAATTAATCGTTCGATGCTATCCATAATCCAAGCCACATTCCGCACGCAGCAAATTACCTTGGAGCCGGGAAATAACTCGTGAATTAAAGACAATTTGCTACACCACAAGCGATTTGTGTCAAAGATGACTTGTTTATCAGCTTGGGGCTGGTAGAAGGTGGAAAATATCGTTAAGGTTAATGCTCGTTTTTGCTCTGGGGTGATGAACACAGAAAATTCGTTGTCTTCGCTCATCGCTTCGAGCATTCGGTTCACTAAACTACCAACGGGGCTAGTCATACTGGCGTGAAATCGGGGATTTTGCCGCAGTAAAGCGCCGAGTAAGGTGGAACCGGAACGAGGTAAGCCGGAGATAAAGTGGATTTTGGCAGTCATTACGGTTAATTAGTTTTGAATTATTGCCTTGATATAAAAGCTTTTGCACCTATGCGTTGTGACTGCACAGGCTAGGCAGTTGTGACAATTTTGTTGTGGCGAAATGGGTTATAGAGCGATGTTTAACGACAAGCCGAAGCAGAGCGTCTACACCCCAACGCCCGCATTGAACAAAGATCCAAGTTTTGACTAGGATCTTTGTCCTATATAATTAGTGCTTATAGTTGTTGGCAGTGTTAAACTTCTGCTGTGGCAAAATCGATGATGTAGCGATCGCCTTTTACGCTTAACCTAGCGGTTGCTAATCAACTACTACGGTTTTAGTACATTATCAGCAAACTGTCCTTGCACATTTCCTGCGGGAGAATACTGGCAAACTACATAGACACCATCGTACTTAGTACCATCAATTGTTGCAGGGCCAGGTGCAGCACCGCAGCCTATTTTGGTACTGCCCTTCCAGACTACCTGAGTAAAATGCCCAGTTGAGCCAGAAAATACAGGGTTGTTGTAGTCATAATCTTTAATTTCACTGTACCATTCCTCAACTGCTGCGCTACCTAAGTTTGCTGAGTCTCCACTCCAATATATGTTCTCTCCTACATTGTTTCGATTGGTACTGTGTTCTAAATCACCTTTCGCTGCTATGGTTTTTGCCCAAGCTTGTGCGCTTTCGTTGAGAGTATCATCAATAGTCTCGTTAGGACTCTTATGCTTGGCTCGATAAGTGTTGTGTGCAGATAAAGCATCACTACGCAACTTGGCTAAGTCAATAGATATCTGTCCTAAAACAAAGTGATTACCAATTGCTACTCCAGTAAGTCCAATAGCTAAAGTTGTAGCTGTTGTGAAGGTTAGAGTCGAAAAGAATTTATTCATGATTTTGTCTGTGTTAAGTTAACTTTTCCAAGTCAATGCAACTAAAGTAAAACTTGAGAAAAAAGGCGGAAGATTCATCGCCTTATCAGTTGAGCCATCATTTTTAAGTTAGGTAATTACCCAACTTTTGCTGTAGCGAAATGGATTATATAGCGATCGCTCAAATCACCGCATCGAACAAAGATCCAAGTTTTGACTAGGATCTTTATCCTATATAATTACTGCTTATGTAAGTTATGCCAGTGGCGATTATCGCTACTACTAAAAAACTAAGTAAGGTTAATTTATGCACCTTGAATGCAACAAAGGTGCAAGGCAATACAACTAACTTGCAAGTCAATACATCAAAGTTGCAGGTAAATACAACAAGGGTGCAAGTCGATGCTACAAAAGTGTGGGTCGATGTAACTCAATTGCCAGCTAATGCAACAAAGGTGCAAGAAGGCAGAAAAAAACCCCCTAAATAGATTTAGGTGGCCCGATATATTTGTAGTAAAGGAAATTCAAATTTATCAGCCTAGTAAAAATCTACTTAATTTTGGTATACCTTATAGGTCAGTTGGAGATTTAGCGGTCATTGTGTTACCTGTTGAAGTAAATCGCGAAACTCTTCATAGCTGATTTGTTGATCGCCGCTAGTGTCTGCTAGTTTCAGCATGTGTTCAATTTCAGTTTTAGTGATATTGGGAACAATATCTTTGATGTATAATTGCAATTCCTCTAAGCTAATATAACCAGAGCCATCGGCATCAAATAGATGAAACCACTGTAATATCTGATCTTTATTGGTAGAGCCTAGATCGCTTTGTAGTAGTACAGTAAATTCCTCAAAACTAATACTGCTACTATTAGAGTGTCCTGAAATTACATTCATCATTTCTTGTACCCGTTGAGGTGCAAACGGGCGACCAAGAACTCTTAAAACCGAGCATAATTCTCCTATTGATAAACGATTATTACCATCTTTATCAAATTTTTGGAAAATTTCTTGGCAATGAGCAACTTGCTCAACGCTTAATTCCTGGTTAACAGTAATAGGTGTAGTTTCTTTTATGATTTGGCGCTTAATGGCAATCGCTTCTAACCGATTAAGTGTATCAAGAGTATGAGCGATAGTTGTCCATAACTGACGAGGCTCTGTTGTTTTCAATATCTCTTCTTCCTCTGCGGCTGTAATCGCATATTCCTCTCTGATCTGTTGCAGGGGAAGAGATGTGTCTTTAGATAACTTATTGAGTACAGCATCAAGAGATTCAATTGGTTTTTCCCCAGTCATTACCTCGACTAATTCCGCTACCACGGCTTGATTAGGATGGTTTTTTGCCGCCTCTATAAATACATCCAACAAAGCTTCGCGGTAACTTTCTTGTCGCAGCAAATCTTCACGATTATGTTGCTTAGTGGGATCTAGTAAACTTGGATACTCAACCTCAAGCTCGGTTAAAATTAACTCATGTTCCTCTTTTGTAATATCTAGTTCTTGACGCATCTGCTGGAGAACTTCTAGGCTGCTTCTATAGTCAACATATCCTTCTTTGAGTGCTTCTTGTAGAACGCCTTTATAAACTTGAAGACGTTTCTCTTTATGAAAACCTGGGAGAACTTTTGCTAAAACATAAACTTCATCAGCACTAAGTTCGTCAAGTGAGCGTCCCTCTAAAAAACGTGAGGTATCTAAATTAAGCTTACTTAACTGCTTACGAAGCCGACTGGCGAGGCTTTCTCGTTGGTAAAGATGAGGATTGCGTTGCCAAGTTCTACAGAGCCAAATGGTACTGCACACAGCAATTAGAACCGGGAACAGATATTGTAAAGGTGCAGGTAACAAGCGGATAAAATTACGCCCAGCAAAGATAAAGAAAAAATTAAAAATAAAGAACGTGCAAAGCGTAAACATCCGATAGCGAACTATTTCTATACTTGCTGATTGGTGCTGACGAAGCAGATACGCTTTATATCGCTTTTCTAATTTACGCCCTAGAAAATAGCCACCGAAAGTAAATGCTCCTAGCGTCAAGGGAACAGCAACTATTTTGGGAATAGGAATGGCATGAGAGAATAGATAAAAACCCGGACTTAGTAATGTACCGAGCTGATCGTTTTGGTGTGTCCAAGCTCCTGAAAAGTAATATTCCCAATTACCTGCATAAAGATAGTAGTAAACAAAGTAGCCAATCACTAAACCAACATAAGCGTAATAAAGCCATTGTTGTTCGGGTTTAGCAATGTTTTCCCAGTAAGCGCGTTCGGCATCAATATCAATACAAGGACTATTACAAGCTACACAAGCACTAAGCTCTTTTCCCTCTTTGTTGACGGTGCGGCACATAGATTGAGTAATCGCTTGGCGCTCGCCATCATGTGCTTTACTATTAAACAATCCCCTCGGTTCAGCATAGATTTTTTGTACAGGAGCCATCGGGCAAAAATACTGACACCAAGATTTGCCGCCATAAAGATAACCTACTGCGATCGCTGCTGTGATTGTAATAATTAGAAAACTAAATAAAGCCGTGCGATCTGAATTAATAAACAGGATACGGCTACATAATCCTATATAAAACAGTCCAAATTGTATGTAAAGGTAATTGTTAGCTAACCAGGATTTTTGGGGAACTTTTACCAACTCAAAGCGTTCCTTATTCGTTTTTGCATCCACGCGCCGTTTATGCCGTTGCCATCCCAAAGCACGGGGAATTTGAGAAAGAAAAGACAATGGGCAAATTCTTCGCCAAGTTTCATGTCCAAATACCAAGAGGATGAAAATAGCAGCCGGAATAATAATTCCCCAAAAAATTGGTGCGCCCAAAGCATAGTTCGTTTCTTCTAAACACTTTCCCTGAACTTGCACGCAAATTTCAGGATTAATTTTTAGAGGACTAATACTATTGGTAGGAAATGTAAACCAAGGAGAGAGCGGATCGTACAACAGAGAAACAATCAGCAATCCCCAGCCAATTGTAAGCATCCATCTCATAAGGTGCATTCGTCTTTCTGAAATATTTGCCAACATGATTTTATTCCTTTTGTGTCAACAACAAGGGTGTAGGTAAAGTGTTGGTATTGTCAGGCTTAATTCAATAAAAGGTTGAAAATTTAGTTTCAATTATTGTTTTACAAAAGTGACATAACAGGGTTATACACAAATGAAACTAAGTTAGTAGACATAAAATTTTCCAAATAAGTGGAATACGTTCGATAACGTGTGCTGTTTTTACCTAAATTTTGCTGTAGCGAAATGGATTATATAGCGATCGCCTCAATTACCGCATCGGACAAAGATCCAAGCTTTGACTAGGATCTTTGTCCTATATAAGGAATACTTATAGAAATTATGAGAGAAGCCACCACTACTTAAAAACTAAGTAAGGCTAATTTGTGCAGATAGAATGCAACTAAGGTGCAACTCTATGCAACGAAGGCACAAATTGATGCAACTAAGTTAGAACTCAAAGCAACAAAGGTGCAGGTCGATGTAACTAAATTGCAACCTAATGCAACAAAGGTGCAGGTTGTTGTAACGAAGTTGCAGCTTGATGTAATAAAGTTACACATCAAAGCACTGAGACAATTTATAAAAGTAAGTAAATTTTTTCCACCCAACAAAGCTTAAAATAAAAATGTTGCCTTGATTACCGCATCAGATATTTACCCTATTTTTGGCTAAGATTAATGTTTTTTGGAAAGAATATTGATCAATAGAGAATTTATGTATTCAAGTAATATTACTGATTTATTGCTAGGTAAAACTTTTCTATAGAATTAAGTAATGACTCTTATTTCAATTGTCCTAGGTATAGTTGCTGGTATTTGTTTATATGTTGGTCTGTTTCACCTGCTCATTGCCTGTGGACGATTACAAACCACGCTTCATTTGTGCTTTGGCTTAGTTTGCTTATTATCTGTTAGCTATATTCTGGCTTTAATGCTGACATATCAAGCTGCTAATGTAGATAACTACATCTTTGCCAGAAAATTGCTATCTTCTCTAGGATATATTTATGGTGTCACTATTGTATGGTTTATAGGTGTTTTTACGAAAATAAAGCCAGTGCGTTTAATTTTGGTACTGAATAGCCTGTACGCCATCTGCTTGTTAATTAACCAAGTTTCCCCAACAGGGATTATCTACTCTGATGTAAGTAGACTATCAAGCGTTTCTTTGCCTTGGGGCGAATCGATTCGTTACCTAGAAGGTACACGTAACCCTTTATTTAGTTTTCAATTATTAACTTTAATCAGTAATAGTGTTTTTTGTTTTTTTGCCTTTTATCGCCAATATCGGCGTGGTGAGAAGAAATCTGCTCTAACTCTAGGTCTGAGTTTATCGATTCTGATAGCAACTGTTCAACACGATCGCTTGGTAGATTTAGGCAAGATCCAATCCATATACCTTGGTGAATTTGGATTTTTGTCCTTCATAGTAATTATGAGTCTAGGCTTATCCAAAAACTTGCTCCAGGCGGTGAAAATCCGCGAACAACTAATAGAAAGCGAACGTTTACGAAAAATAGCTGTGGAATTAGAGCGAAATCGTCTTGCTCGTGACTTACACGATTCAGTATCTCAGACGTTGTTTACTGTAGCGACAACTGCTGAAGCTTTACCGAGAGTTTGGAAACGCAACCCAGACATAGCCGAACAGGGATTAGAGGAACTTGCCCAACTCACACAAACAGCGTTAGCAGAAATGCGGAGTTTATTAATTGAGTTGCGTCCTAGCGGTTTGACAGAGAAATCATTGGGTGAATTACTACAGCAGTTAACCAAAGCCATCTCTGGACGGGCAAATTTACAGATAACAATAATTGTAGAAGGCGATCGGCCTGTAACTGATGAGGTAAAACTTGTTTTTTATAGAGTTACTCAAGAAGCACTGAACAATATCATTAAATATGCCCAGGCAACGCAAGTATCCGTCAGTCTTTACAGTAACTCACAAAAGATAGTTTTGCGTATTAGCGATAATGGCTGTGGTTTTGACCCCAATAACATACCATCTGGTCATTTAGGCATCACAATTATGAAAGAACGAGCTGCTTCAATTGGTGCAACTTTTCATCTAGAAAGTTCTCTAGGACAAGGGACTGAGATTGTCCTGAGTTGCAACATATAGTCAGGTGCAGAATTTCCTCTACCTCAAGTATTGTTCTGGCTCTCAAATTGAACATTCCAGACACTGAAGCCCCGTTAATTTTTTTGTTAACGTTCTTTGCAGATTAATTGCTTATTGTCATCAACCTAAGAAACCTAGCCTTCAACAGTATGTTTAACCCGAACTCAGGTTACTTATTGATGTGTCATGTTAACTAACTCGTTATGACATAATATTACACCTCTATTAATTAAAAATTAAGAAAATCCAAGTATAAACACGGAGAATGGAACAATAACGTATCAAAAAGAATTCTCTCATAAAGAATTTTTATATGACAAAAGATACATTAGTTGAACCAATTCGTGTCATGACTGTTGATGATCACGAAATCTTGCGAGGAGGTATCAAGTTTCTCTTACTGGCCTTTGATGATATTCAATTAGTAGGAGAAGGACGTAACGGAGATGAGGCAGTATGTTTGTGCGAACAGTTGCAACCAGATGTGGTGCTGATGGACTTGATGATGGTGGGGATGAATGGGGCAGAAACCACAAAAGCTATCCGCAAAAAATACCCAAATATTCAGGTGTTAATTTTGACCAGTTTTTTTGAAAATGCTTTAGTAAAGCAAGCAATACAAGCCGGAGCCATTGGCTATCTGCTGAAGGGGATTTCAATTGATGAATTAGCAGATGCCATACGAGCAGCAGCAATGGGGCGTTCTATGTTAAACAAAGAAGTTATTCAAGCGTTGTTGCAACCGCACAAACCACCATCCCAATCTCTCTATGAATTGAGCAAGCGACAACAAGAGGTATTATCACTGTTAGCTTTAGGATTGAGTAATGAAGCGATCGCTCAACGAATGAAACTGAGTCCTTCTACCATTAGACATCATGTGAGCCATGTACTGAATAAGTTAGGAGTAACGAACCGCACCGAGGCTGCTACCAGGGCAGTGCAAGTTGGCTGTGTTAATGCACTTGTTTAAAAACTTGCAGGCAATTTTTTGAGAAGTTTGGAAATAGCAGGTGACAGGCTTCCGCCGTGAGTTTCGACAAGCTCAACTTCCGCGTCAGCCAAACGGTGACAGGGGACAGATAGCTACTACTACAGCACTTTCGAGGTAAATGAGGTACACATAGTATTGGTGCATCAAGACTTAAAATGAAAGCATACTCAATCGATTTACGAGAAAAAATAGTAAATACTTACGAAAAGGGTGGTACTTCAATAAGAAAGGTTGCTGTGCAATTTGGTGTAGCAAAAAGCTATGTGCAAAAGCTAATCCAACTTCATAGAGTGCAAGGACATCTAGAACCCAAAAAGCAAGGTGGAGCCATGAAGGGTAGGCTAGATGATTTCGCGAGCGAATTAGCCGAAATGGTTCAAATTTACCCAGATGCAACTTTATTGGAATATTGCGAATATTTTGGAGAAAAATACAACGTTTGGGTGTGTGCAAGTGTGATGTGTTGTGCATTACAAAAACAAAAATTAACTCGAAAAAAAAGACTTTGCGTAGCAGCCAAGGAAAAACAGAAAGAGTCCAAAAACTGAGAATAGAGTATTGGGAGAAAGTAAAGCAAGTAGACCCAGAAAACCTTGTATTTATAGATGAAATGGGTGTTTTACTTGGCTTAACTAGGACTCATCAAAGAAGCGAGCGCGGCACTAGAGCGTATAATTTTAAACCATATTACCGGGGAGCAAAAATAAGTGTAATCGGAGGAATTAGCTTAAAGAAAGTTTTAGCGGTGATGACTTTAAACGGCTCAATGGATGGAGATGCATATAAAGTTTTTGTAGAACATTTTTTACTTCCGCAATTATGGGTTGGTGCAGTCGTTGTAATGGATAATCTACCTGCTCATAAAGTCGAAGAGATTCAGCTTTTGATTGAAGGAGTGGGAGCAAGTGTTCTTTATCTATCTCCTTATTCTCCTGAATTCAATCCAATTGAACATTGGTGGTCACAATTAAAAGCTTTTCTGAAACAATTTTCTCCCAAGAGTGCATCTGTCGTTGATGGTTTAATTAAAATTGCGCTGAAACTAGTTGATCCAAAGCATCTAAAAAATTGGTTTACTAATTGCTGCTACTGTACCTCATGAACCTCAAATCTGCTGTATAAACAGACCAAATCATAATTAACCTTATGAAATTGAGGGAGGCAAAATTTTCCTCCCTGATACGTTTTTACCGAAGACGACAAAATTTGCGATCACTATCATTCTCAGGGTACTGCCAAGAATATGCAAAATGGCTCACTCCCGCCAGTTGGGGCGCAAATTTACGTAGTGCCTGCATTTGTACTTCTAGAGATGGGCGATTGCTGGTTGATTGCCCCCATGCCCCTGCCAAGGCGGGAATAATTTGTGTCCCTGGTTTTGCGGCACTGATCACTCGTTGCACTTGGGTTGCAATACAACTAACATCATCACAAGTCGCATAAGCCATAGCGTGCCACTGCAAGTTACTCGGAAATCGATCCCAAGGTTGCAAGCGGGAATCATACCCTTGCCCCACCATTTGGTTGCCATCTGGGAAAAACACCACTCCCGATGGAATACCTAGCTGTTGTGCTGGGTAACTTGCTAAAGCGACAAAATCCAAAATACCTTGCATAGCATGGGCAACCATCAACTGCCACAATTCAACCTGCAAAGTTGGTTGTCTGTCAGCTGCTGGTAAAAGTGCCTTTTCTTGTGGTGGCGGAATGCGCCCTTGCCACATTGGTTCACCTTCTTGGGGATAAAGTTTATCGACTTGATCTATATCGCCTGCGGTGACGTATCCTTTACTGAGAAATCGTCGAATCAAATCCAGCCCTTTAGAATTCAAAGCCCGATGAAATAATGCTTCTTGAGTCGCTGGGGTAAATAGCCATAAATCAGTGACTTTTGTGGCGATAGAATCACTACCAGCTTGCCTGGGATAACGCACATAATCAAATAGCAAACCATCCGGGCGACGGCGTAGCACTTGCTGTACCATCTGGAAATAATCGCGTTTGGCTTGCATATTGTAGGGGTCAATAAATACCTGGGAACTGTTATCTACAACATATAAGCTAGTTTGCCCCTTACCGTTACGGGCGATCGCAGCTTCGCGATCTGGACGTTGCGCGTAGGTATAACCAAAATTAGCCGTATACATCCAGGCATAAACCTTTAATCCACGTTCCCGCCCTTTTTGAATTGCGATTGAGAGTAAATCAATTTTTTCTGCCCCTGGAGTACGAATTATAGAAGGCCATACCGTGTTGTTATCGGCTGCGGGCAGTAGTACCTGCCCATCATAAAATGTTTCTACATAAATTTGGTTATAACCACGATTAACCATGCGATCCATAATTTGGTCAATTGTCCCTGGTTGAATATCACAAGGATACAAACGTAACCAAACAGCTTGGATTTTTGGCCAATTACGACTGCGGCATTCTTTTAACTCTTGGGCGTGTTGGCGTAACAACTGCTGGTAGCGGCTTTGGGCATCGCGATCGCCTTTTAATGCCAACAAACGCAACTTTTCTTTTGTTTGTGCTGCTGTCGTCGATAACTGGCAATCTTGTTTGACTTGTGCTTGTGCTGGTTGGCTAATAAAGTTAGGCATCAACAGACTACTGCTAAAAACCACAGCAAACAAGCTCTGCCACAAAGATTTTGTGGATCTGTTAAACATGCCTACAAGGTAGATGTAAAAATTCACAGGAATTGGGTATTAAGGTGTATCAATTGTTATAGTCCAAAAATAAGGGCTTGGAAGCCTAATTTTCGAGACTCCTAAACCCTAATTACTGTTGCTAAATTTTTTAATTTTGTGATGTTCTGGTCAATACTGACCTAATTCCTTCACAAGCATTTATCAAAGTTAAAATTTTAAGCTGCTGTTTTCATTGATCAGCAATATAAAAACTTTGCGCACCTTTGCGTTGATCTCAGCGTACCTCCGCGTTTAAAAATGATCATCAAGAGTCCAAAGTAATAACTCTGAACTCTGATCAAGGATAATTAAGCACCACGCTTCAATGCAGACTCTACCTGCTGGAACTCCTGTTCTAGACGATTTTTCAGCTTTTGTGGAACTGGACGATTTGGGTAAGAACTGTAGTGTCCCGCCAGAGAGTTGAGGGCGGTACGCATGGTTGTAAAAGAACTTAAACCAGAAATAGAACCAGCCCGTTGATAGCGGGCGGAGAAATCGTTGATTTTTTGACGCGCTTCTGCCTGAATTGCTGCTTTATCTGGTGAATTTTCAGTTACTTCTAGGGCTTTTCTCAGGGTACTGACTACAGTTAATGTGTCTTGGCGATAATCCCCTGTCAAGCTATCAGGGCTAGAACAGCCGATTAAGCCGATAGCTAAAACCAAAACCAAAGCAAGCAGACGCGACCAATAGCGTTTCATAAGCATTATCTGAAACTACACGTAAATCATCGTCCATCCTATCTTGGATTGGTATCATGGGGATCATGAGAAGAATGAAGGATATCTAGATAAAGGATAAAATCAGTAAAAAATTTTATCTTTCATACTTAATACTTCACACTTTTTGATACAAAGTATCTCGCTGTTGGTAAGGCCGTCCTAAGGATGCGATCGCAGCTTGTAAACTTTCCACTTCCATACAAGTACCACCAATAGCACCAGCCATTGTAGTGATATGTTCTTCCATTAAAGTGCCGCCAATATCGTTACAACCCCAAACTAAAGCTTCTGTCGCACCCGCTAGTCCCAACTTTACCCAACTTGGCTGATGGTTTGGAATCCAATTACCCAAGTAAATCCGGGCTACAGCCCCTAATAGCAGGGCATCAGCTAGAATTGGTTGATCGCGCCCAACTCGACGGCGTAAAGATTTTGGCGCTTCTTGACCGACAAATGGTAATAAAATAAACTCTGTGATTTTTGCGGGATAGCCTTGATGGATGGCAATTTGTTGCAGCGATCGCAATTTTTCTAAATGCCCAATTTGCTGTTCTGGGGTTTCAATATGCCCGGATAACATGGTGCTAGTGGTAGGTAAACCTAACTTGTGTGCTGTGGAGATAATTTCTAACCAAGTCGCTGTATCAATTTTCTCTGGACATAATACTTTCCTCACTTCGTCATCTAACACCTCGGCTGCTGTACCTGGCATAGAACCGACACCAGCATCTCGCAAAGCTGCAATCACAGTCTGATAATCCAGTCCATCAATTCTGGCGATAAACTGCACTTCTTGGGGAGAAAAGGCGTGTAAGTGAATTTGCGGAAATTCTTGTTTGATAGTTTCCACTAACTTGAGGTAGTAAGGTAAAGATTTACCGTTAATTTGGGCTTGCGGGTTTAATCCCCCCTGCATACAGATTTCCGTCGCCCCACGCCCGACTGCATCTTGGGATTTTTCTAAAATTTGCTCCCAATCTAACCAATAAGCACCTGCATCACCATCATCTCGGCGGAAAGCACAAAAACTACAATGCTGTTCGCAGATGTTAGTGAAATTGATATTACGGTTAATTACATAAGTAATAGTGTCGCCTACCTGATTGTAGCGGAGTTGATCAGCCGTGCTACGAATGGATGCGATCGCCTCTGGGTCAGTTTGTTTTAATAAAAATACTCCCTCTTGAGGAGATAAATCGTACCCCATTAAGGCACGCTCAAGAATGTATTTAACAGAAGTTTCTATCACAATTAATTACTAAAACTCAGATAATTGCTGTTTTACTGTGTTCATTTACGCATCTACAGACTCAATCTCATTTCTTGTTAAGTATAACTGCGACGAAAAACCAAACTATGTGAAGAAATATAAAATAGGTTAACATCCTCATTGCCTACTGCTTCCTCCCCAAGTTGATTTAGCTCAATGAACAACAGTCCAACTCATACATTATTATCAGTGCCATCGAGTGCGTTACAGATTCCTGAGTTCCCGGCTCATAATCTGACGATAGATAGTCAAAGCATTTATTTTTCTTTGATAATTCCTACTTATAAAGAGCGTGACAACATCGCCAAGGTAATCAAGATACTAAGTGAACTGATAGAAGAATTGATCCCAGGAGATTACGAGCTAATAGTGGTAGATGATGATAGTCCAGACCGCACTTGGGAAGTAGCGCAATCGATGATAGCAGAATATCCCCACTTGCGGGTGATGCGTCGTCAACAGGAACGAGGATTATCTTCAGCAGTCATTCGTGGATGGCAAGTTGCTAGGGGGCGGATTTTAGGAGTAATTGATGGGGATTTACAGCATCCACCAGAAGTGCTGGCACAGATGTTACGTAGTATCGAACAGGGCGCAGACTTGGCCGTAGCTAGTCGTCATGTGGAAGGTGGTGGTGTCAGCAGTTGGAGTGTTGTCAGGCGTTTTTTGTCTCGTGGCGCTCAAGTGTTGGGTTTGATTATCTTGCCTGGGGTAGTTGGGAGAGTTTCTGACCCGATGAGTGGTTATTTTATGGTGCGTCGCAGTTGTATTGCTGGTGTAACACTTAATCCTGTAGGTTACAAAATTCTTTTAGAAGTGATTGGAAGGGGAAATGTAGAAAACATTGCTGAGGTTGGTTACGTATTCTGCGAACGCAAAAAAGGTGAAAGTAAAGTGACATGGAAGCAATATGTAGAATACCTGCATCACTTATTGCGCCTACGGCTGACAACAAAACAGGCGGGGCAAAAATCTTCTTTCCCAATTGGTCGATTTCTCCGCTTTGGCTTGGTAGGACTAAGTGGTGTATTTGTGGATATGGCAATACTTTATTTACTTAGTGACCCATCAACTCTGGCTTTGCCCTTGACACGAAGCAAAATTATTGCTGGTGAAATTGCAATTTTCAACAATTTTTTGTGGAATGATGCTTGGACATTTGCAGATGTAGCGATGCAACAGCAAGAATGGCATCACCGAGTCAAGCGATTTTTAAAATTCAATCTTGTTTGCTTGGCAGGGTTAGCAATTAATGTTTTGGTGTTAAATTTGGTGTTTAATTTGATAATTCCCAATCGTTATATTGCTAACTTGATTGCGATCGCAGTTGCTACTGTCTGGAATTTTTGGGTGAACTTAAAACTGAGTTGGCGCGTAACTGATGTGAAATAAGCGAACTTAAATTGACAATTCAAGTCAAAATATCTAGAGTTGACTTGTAAATGACGCGGCTATGAAAGTTTTTTTTGGGAGTGCATCGAAATTTTACAAATATGCGATCCTATTTTTCTCTACCTTTGCTAACCGCCGCGTGCCTTTAGCAGACGAAATGTCTACCCCAAAACCAATATCGGAGAATTGGCAGCTTGTTATTAATAATCCTTGGTTTCATTTTTTGCTGTTACTGCTTTGGTTGCTAATTGGTCTTGGTTTGCGTTTCACCAATTTAACTGCCAAGCCGCCTTGGACTGATGAATTTTCGACTTTAGTGTTTAGCTTGGGAAATAGTTTTTTACCAGTATCTTTAGACCAAGCGATCGCACCTGATATTTTATTACAACCACTACAACCACAACCAAGTGCCACTGTACAAGATGTTTGGGCGCACTTAAGCCACGAAACGAATCATCCGCCACTGTATTTTTTCTTAGCCCACTGGTGGATGCAGTTATTTCTGACACAACAAGGTCTAGTTTCATTATGGGGGGCGCGATCGCTCGCTGCAATTTTTGGTGCTGCGTCTATTCCCGCTATCTATAGTTTAGGTTGGCTAACTTTTCGCTCTCGCTTGATTGCACATATCGCTGCTGCTATCATGGCAGTATCACCCTACGCTATTTTTTTGGCGCAAGAAGCACGTCATTACACTTTGGCAATTTTGTGGGTGATTGCATCTTTTGCTTGCTTGATTATCGCTACACGCCACATTCAAAATCGCACACAATTACCCATCACCACCGCACTTTCTTGGATAGGAATTAACGCTTTAGGAATTGCTACCCATTACTTTTTTGTTCTTACCTTAGGTAGTGAAGCCTTAGTTTTAATTTTCCTTGGTTGGCGACAACGCACTTTTTTATCTCCTCCTTGGCGACGAATTTATGCTGTTGCTGCTGGTACTGCTGTCTCAGGTATAGTTTGGCTACCAATCTTTTTACACAATAGTTATGGTGATAAATTAACAGATTGGATACAACAACCGCGTCAAGGATTTGAGTGGCTAAATCCACTTTTTCAAGCTTTTGCCGCTTGGGTGACAATGTTGTTTTTACTCCCAGTTGAAGCACCACAATTGGCAATTATTTTAATTTCTGGTTTGGTAATGTTGATTTTCTTTATTTGGTTTTTACCGATATTCATTCGGGGAGTCAAAGTTCAACTTCAACAACCAGAAACTCAGGTTTTATGGGGAATTATTTTAGCTGCGATCGCATTATTTTTTGTCTTCACTTATTTCCTCGGAATTGATTTAACCAGAGGCGCTCGTTATAACTTTGTTTATTTTCCTGCTGTCATCCTTTTACTCGGAGCCAGTTTAGCAGTTCGTTGGCAAACTACTCAAAACAATCAAAAAATTACTGGCAAACAAGCTGTAGCAATAATTTGGCTGATGGGATTTTGTAGTGCAATAACTGTGATTTGTAATCTGGGATATCAAAAATACTACCGTCCTGACTTGTTTTTACAATTAATCAGACAAACATCCCAAGTTCCAGCAGTGATTGCTACTACCCAAATTACTCATGTCCAAATTGGTGAAATGATGGGTATTGCTAGAGAGTGGAAAATTTCCAATATTCCTTCACCATCACTTCAGTTTATACTTGCCCATCAAGACCAAGACCCGAATACTTCTACAAATACCCTCAATAATATTTTAAAGACGCTACCAAAACCTTTTGATTTGTGGTTAGTAAATTTCCATGCCCCAGTAGCAGCAGAAGCAGAAAAATGTCTTGCGGAAACTCAATCTTTACCAGCAGTCAACGGTTACGAGTACAAAATTTATCATTGTGAATAATCAATAGTCATTTGTGCTTCTCTGCGCGTATTTTTGCGTTTACCTTAGCGTTCCTCCGCGTTAAAAAACTCCGGTATACCCACAGGAGACAAAAGAGCGATCGCTCGTAAGTTTTGACAACGAATCAACTCGCTAAAATTTAACCCAGAACGTTTTTCAATTTTGGCTACTGCTTCAATTGCAGATAGTAAATGTTGTGCCGCTTCTGTTTCGGAATAACCCCGGCGTTGAGCTATTTTAATTGCTGCTGCATCTGCATTTAACTCTGACTCTGATGACTTGTTAGTACGCCAGATGCGGAAAATGGCGATCGCACTTAATCCGCCAGCAACAGCCACACCTACAGCATCTGACTGTGAAGATTCGATTAATCCAGCCAACAATCCCAACAGCACTACACCTTGATAAATATCCGGTTTAAACCATCTCACCCCTGTTAACCAGCTAACTTTCTGCAACAGCAGTAAATCCCGTTGCGGTTTTGTTAAACGACTCCACAAATCAAAATTAATGTATATCGGTCTATCTTGATGCCAAGGTAGGGGAAAGGTAGCATCAATGACTGTGGCTTGCTCTGGTTTACTGACGATTTTGGTTGTCATTCTGCCAGAAGCAGGCATGACATCTAATAACCGCCGGATTTCAGCATTTGGCTCCATTTTGAACTTATAGAAATTAAGAGTTGTAAAAAAACAGCCGAATTTATCAAAATACTAGATAAACAGATCTATATTAATTCGAGCTTATATGCTGCCTACTGAGATTAAATTTTAAATTACATGGACGCTTTTGCTCCCATCCCACCTGAATGGACATCCGAGGCAGTTCATGCGTATGAATTTTGCTGTCCTACCTGCCGTTCCAGCAGTCTAGAAGCATTACAAGTTTGGATTAATCGGCGATCGCCTGTCATCTCAGAAGAACATCGTCGCAAATGGCAGGAGTTTTATAAATGCCAATGTGGTTGTGCGTGGTGGGCTTGGAGTAGCGATCGGCCTCCATCAGATTTGGCAAAACAAGAGGATGATCATCCCCAATAAAAAAAGCCCACGTAACAGTGGGCTTTTATTTATCTCATCTCATCCAAAACTAAATTCTAGAAAGAGAATGTAGTACGGAGTGTACCTACATAGACAGTATCGTTGTTGTCGTTATGTTCAGGGTTGAATATAACCAACAAGCCAGGGGTAACTAAGATGTTATCGCTGACTTTGATTTTATAAAGACCTTCTAAGTGATAAGAAGTGTCTCTATCGGTATTTGCAGCAGTACCAAAATTTAGATCTGTTACTTTAGGTGGTTGACCGAAAATTACACCCAAGGTGTTGCCTTCTCTACCCAAGTCCTTAATAGCCAAATTAGCAGCCCAGTACCAAATATCTGCATTACCGGAGGTTGGGCCAGCTTCAATTTGGGCATCTGTGTAACCTACCCAACCACCAACGGAAATTTTATCGGTAGGGCGGAAGTTAGCTAAGATACTGTAGTTATTAGTTGAGGTAGCAACGTTACCAAAGGGTCTGTTAGAGATAGAGCTACCTTGGCTGCCAAACAAGTTCACACCAAAAGCGGGGTTCTGATAGGCGTGAGAGTAGGCAAAACCAACGTTTATCAACTTGCTTGGTTTAAAGTCTATTTGACCAAAGAATGCGTTAGCTCCATTGAACAGGCCGTTATCACTGGTGGGATCACTAGCTCTTGGTGCAAGGTATGCGCCTGTCAGGCTGATAGGCCCTTTGGGATTGAATGTGACAGTCAAACCAGCGCCACCAGGAGATGATGCCCGATAAATGGGGCTGAAACGTCCATAACGAGAAATAGCACCTGTACCACTACTTCTGAAGTCAGGGTTGAACACGTTGATGTTATTCCACAGTTCTGCACCAAATGCGTCAACCTTGACTCGGATTGCATCACTTACCAGGTTGAATTCATAGTTGAGTTTATCAACTTCAACCTCGTTCCCGTTGTCACCATCATGTCCTAACCGAGTCATGTTGGTTCCGGTAACACCAGTGCCAAGTGAGGCAATGTTCCGAGCTTGCAGACGAGTTTGCAATCTATCTGATCCTGTGAAACTGGTGTACAAGTTTAACCGCACCCGATCAGAGAAAGTGACGTTGCTATCTAAATCACGATTGTTGTTGGGATTAGTGTCTGTATCAGCGCGATCGTCACCAAAAGGCGCAGTTACACTGAAAATAGCTTCACCAACCAACTTGGTAGTAGTAGAGAATTGATTTGCTTCTAATTCCGCAGTCCGTGCTTCTAGTGCATCTACTCGACCGCGCAAAGTTGCCAGTTCAGCAGAAAATTCTTCTTGTAAACGCTGTAACGTTGCTAAATCTTCTTTGGTGACTAAATCAGCTGTGGCTGTAGCAATTAGTTCGTTAACTCTGTCTAAACAAGCATTCAAACCTGCTGCAAACTCATAACGAGTCAAAGCACGGTTCCCGCGATATGTGCCGTTGGGATAACCTGCAATACAACCGTAACGTTCCACTAAAGACTGCAAAGCTTGGAATGCCCAATCTGTAGGTTGCACATCAGAGAACTGCGATACTGATGTCACTTGTCCCATGCTGTCAGATTGTTGGGACAACTGCGCAACCGTTGTGATTTGTTCGTTAGCTTCTCCTGCTAAAGCGCTGTTAGCAGCTAATAAGGTCGCAGCTAAAACTGCTGGACTGACTTTTAGTACATTCCAGAAAGAGTTTGTCATGATTTTGCTTTCACTCACACCATACCGTCAAAATTTAATGGGTACATCCCTCATTATTTTTAAGGGAAAATACCCATTAACTTTGTTTCTATTATATCACGTAAGTGATGTTTTAGAAAGTGAAAGTGGTACGAATTGTACCGACGTAAATGTTGTCGTTTCTATCGTTATTTTCAGGGTTGAAAATAACTAACAAGCCAGGAGTAACTTGAATGTTGTCGCTAACCTTGATTTTGTACAGACCTTCTAGATGATAGGCAGTATCTCCATCTCTACGATTAGCAACGGGAGTATCTGTAACTGTTGGCTGCTGACCAAATACAATACCCAGTACGTTACCTTCTTTACCAAAATCTTTGAAAGCTAAGGTTCCAGCCCAGTAGACGACATCTGCATTTTGTCCTCTTCTGATGGTTCCTGAGCTGGTTTCAGCTACAGCATTGGAGTATCCAGCCCAAGCACCAAGAGTCAACTTATTGCTAGGCTGAAAGCTTGCTTGTATACCGTAGTGATTACCTGTAGTAGCAACACCAGTACCAAAGGGAGCGCCAGCAAATGTACTACCTGTAGTGCCTATGAAATTGATATTGTTACTTGCAGTACCAGCAGGTGAAGTTCTAGCACCGTCGTAAGTATGGGCGTAGGCGAGACCAATGTTAAAGGCTTTGCTAGGTTTAAATTCTAATTGTCCAAAAGCTGTGTAGTCACCGTTGAACAAGCCAAAACCTGAATCGGGTGTGCTGGCTTTAGATGCTAAATAAGCTCCAGTCAAGCTAATAGCACCTTTAGGGTTAAGAGTAACCGTTAAACCAGCACCGCCAGAACCTAGACGATAAATCGGGCTGAAACGTCCGTAACGTGAAATTGCACCTGTACCACTGCTTCTAAAATCTGGGTTGAAGACGTTGACGTTCTCCCATAACTCGGCAGTGTTGGCATCAATTTTGACACGAGCGTAGTTGCCCAGATTGAAAGCGTAGTTAACTTTATCGACTTGAACGTTATTGTTAGTATTGTCTGCAAAAGCCAAGCGGGTTTGATTTGTTCCAGTTACACTTGGTGTACCATTGACGTTATTACCAGCTTGTAACCGGACTTGCAGTTGGTCTGTGCCTGTGAAACTGCTTAATAAGCTTAAACGCGCCCGATAATCGAAAGTAGTGTTAGAAGTTAAATCCCTTGTTGGTGTTTGAGGATTGGGTACTGCTACATTGTCTCCAAAAACTTGAGATGCGTCAAAAACCGCTTCACCAACCAACTTGGTGGTAGTAGAGAATTGATTTGCTTCTAATTCCGCAGTCCGTGCTTCTAGTGCATCTACTCGACCGCGCAAAGTTGCCAGTTCAGCAGAAAATTCTTCTTGTAAACGCTGTAACGTTGCTAAATCTTCTTTGGTGACTAAATCAGCTGTGGCTGTAGCAATTAGTTCGTTAACTCTGTCTAAACAAGCATTCAAACCTGCTGCAAACTCATAACGAGTCAAAGCACGGTTCCCGCGATATGTGCCGTTGGGATAACCTGCAATACAACCGTAACGTTCCACTAAAGACTGCAAAGCTTGGAATGCCCAATCTGTAGGTTGCACATCAGAGAACTGCGATACTGATGTCACTTGTCCCATGCTGTCAGATTGTTGGGACAACTGCGCAACCGTTGTGATTTGTTCGTTAGCTTCTCCTGCTAAAGCACTGTTAGCAGCTAATAAGGTCGCAGCTAAAACTGCTGGACTGACTTTCATTACATTCCAAAAAATTTTGCTCATTATCTTAACTCTCACTCACACCCACTAGTAAAATGTATGGCTGTATTTCGGCTACAATTACTGCTTGTTTTTTGGGTATATGTTCATAATTCCAGGCATCAATATATATAACAGATACGATGCAATTAACACAAGTCAATAAACATTGTTTTTAACTATAGTTTCTGTAGTAAATTTATTTGGTAAACGTAAAATAATGCGCCGCTTGTATCTTAACAATACGCCTGCTTCTTCAAATTGTTGTAATAGTCTTGTAATTGTCACTCTAGTTGTGTTTAAAACTTCTGCTATTTCCTGATGGGTGATGTTGATATCAATAACTTTATCTTGTTCCACATCTCGCCCAAATTTGTCACCGAGCCATACCAAAAATTTCCATAAGCGGAGGGAAATTGGTTTGAGATGGACTATGCTTAAAAGTTCTTCTGACTGTTGAATATGGGCAAATAAACCTTCAATATCTTGATGCCAGAGATAAGATGGTACAACACTTACCTCTACACTTGTCAGGCATTCAATTTGGTAGGGTTTAACTTTAGATAATGGAGAACCAATCAAATCTCCTGGCCCCCAATAACCTAAAGTGATGAACGTACCATCTTCCGCCCAAGTTAAGGTACGAACTGCGCCACGCTCTATCCGCCATAGTATCTCGTTACGCAAGGGAATTATTTCTTTACGGGCAAAAATTTTTAGTGATAGTTGTTCACTAACAGATGCCTTGGGGAAGGTTGGTGTCAGACTAGTGGATGTCATTAGAAATTTAATGGTAGCTAGTGAAAATTTGGAATGTTTTAGTGGGCGATCGCAGAAAATCTGCTAATCTATAAAAATTATTTTTTGCTATTTTCTAGCAGCTATCTGCTTGATAATTTAATAACAATTTGGCTGAGAAATAGTAGGTTTATCCTTATATAACTAATTGAATCTTTTGATGTTGTTTGTCAGTAAATTTATATTGAATTAGGATTTTGCGATTGCAATCACCGCTGGTTTAGGAGGTGCATTGGAAGTTTTATCAGGCCAATTAGAACCAACGGGAACTTGGCGAGTTTGTAAAAATTCTGTGCCTGTAGTAGTAGTAACTACAAATTGTCTAGTTTCGATAGCTTGGTTTCTGCGAGTACCATTTGTTTCTCCTGGGTGTTGTATAGATAAGAACATGGTTGTTTGATCAGGTGTAAAACAGGGGCCAGTAGTTTCACATTCCATTGGTGCGATCGCAAATAAGAAAGCTTTACCTGCATCTGCACCAGTGGTAGGGATAAACCACATAGAGTTATTACCAAACAAACCAGACAAACTCACAGATTTTCCTGGTTCAGCATTACGGTTGTTGACAGTGTTGTTGAGTTTTGAAGTGGAAATGTCAGTCACCATCCAGACATTTCCTTGAGGATCAAGTAATAAATTATCGGGATTAGCAAAACCCATACCGCCCGCTGCTGGTTCCCCACCTGTGGCTAACATTTGCCAACGAAAAGTTAGTGCTGCGGGGTCGTTGTTATCTTCGCTTAAACGCATCACCCAGCCGTATTCATAGCCTGCTTCACCTTTGGGACTTTTAAACACTCGCACATCAGAACCACCTTGTTTGTCAGCAGCACCAGATGTAAAGCTAATGTACAAGTCGCCATTAGGTGCAATTTCTGTATCTTCGGGACGTGCTGTGCAGGTAGCGCCAGCTGCGTTAGCGGCGTAGTGTGCATCAATTAAAATTACACCTTGCTTTTCTTCGGGGTTTCCGATGTACAGATCTCCCAGTTTTTGGTACTTTTGCTTGTAATCTGCGATCGCCTCATCTTTGGTAACTGGTAAATAACCTGCTTTCAGGTCTGCTTTTTCAGCTTTGGAGCCTAGTGGTAAGAGTATGATATTGCCAGCAATATTACTGGGAACATCTGGGTTAACAGGAGTTTCAGCTTTGAGAGGTATCCAGCTACCAGTACCATCAGCGTTGAATTTAGCTGCATATAGCATTCCTTGTTGCAATAGACGAGAATTAGCTTTGTCTTGGGGATTGCTGACTTGATCAAAGCTGACAAATTTATAGATGTGTCCACCCCGGCGATCGCATCCTGAATAAAAAGCTAGTGGTTTACCTGCTTCTACCCGCACACCCACAGCTTCATGGCGGTAACGTCCCAACCAAGTATGCTTCGTACCGTAATCTTGTGGGTTCGCTGGATCAATTTCCACAATCCAACCGTATTTATTTCCCGCTAAACCAAATACATTCCCCTGACCAAATAATTCTTCATCACCCAAAGCAAACGGCAATGTCCCAGGGTCAAAAGCTGTGCCATCGGCGTAGACTGGTTCTGGTACTTGGGCTTGAAAGTTTTCTTCGGCGCTGAGAACTGTTCCCCAAGGTGTTGTTCCACCAGCACAATTGCCAAAAGTACCAATAATGCGATCGCCTAGTTCATCTATGTATCCCTGACCTGTTTGTTTCCGAAATACCGCGACTGCGGGGCCAGTTGCTTGCAAATACCGATTATCTTTTAATCCAGAAATGCCGCTAATTCGTCTATCGGCTGTGGAATTAGTTCTTTCCCACTTCCCATTTGCTGTTTTACGTAGCGAAATTACACCTAGTCCTTGGTCTAATAAGGCTTCTTGACAAATTTCAGCAATTTTAGTTTTTATCGGGTCATTATCTGGCAAAGCATAAGCATTAATTTCACTTTTTCCTGAATTTGTGCTATCTAAAGCTGTTTTCACATCTGCAAATGGCAGGGATTTGCCAATAACTTGCTGATAGGTTTCCATCCAAGGAATAGCGCTGATATACTCAAAGTTGACTGCGAGATGACCAGCATTGTCTGCCGTGGGGATAAAAGACAAATAGTCGTTGTTGTAACCGAAGCGGGAATTACCAACTTGATCACCCCAAGCTGCTATTACTTGGTATTCAAACCCTTCTGGCAGGATCAAGTCATCTAATACTTCATAAGAACTATATCTGGCTTGCTGCTGTTCTGGGTTGAAACCTGCGGTTTCTAAGGGTATTGGCCCCTGAACTGGTTTAAATGAGAATGGCGACCCTACCACTGATGATGTGGTTTTTTGCGTCGTAGTATTTTGACCGCAACCTGTGAGATTACTCAGCGCTAATACACTAGCGCTACCTCCCATTAATAGCAAGAAATCCCGACGCTTGATACTCATTTATATCAGTAAAGCGATGTCTATTGTGCTTTCGGATACTCTAATCATCCAAGGTTAAGAATAGGTAAACTTTTAGTGAAATCTAAGTCAGTTAAGTAATTTTTAACTTTTTTATGACTTGCGCTAGTGGCCTATATTTGTCAACAGTCAATGGTCAATAGTGAAAAAAAACCGTATTGGTTAAATAATCACGATTGATGGAAATTAGCAGAAATCAGTTCAGAAAAAAATCGAGAATTGGCATGTCTAAATTTCCAATTCTCGATTTTTTTAATTTTGGTATTTAGTTACAGAAAATTTGCTAAAACAATCAAACTTATCATCTGGAAGAATCTAGTGCCAAACTTTTCACCAACAAACAGAGAAAAATTTCATTAGGTTTTCTTCCCCTATTTTATTAAGAGCGTTGACCAGTGACGATGTAAGCCACTCTTTGACCAATATTAGTAGCATGATCTGCCATACGTTCCAGACAACGAATTGCCAGCGCTAGTAGTATAATTGGCTCTACTACTCCTGGCAAATCCCGCTGCTGGGCTAAAGTTTGATAAAGGCGATCGTAAGCATTATCTACAGCATCATCTAAGTATTTAATTCCCCGGCCACCAGCTTCATCTAAATCTGCCAAAGCCACCAAGCTAGTTGCTAACATCGCTTGTGCGTGGTGTGACATGACTTCAATTTCTGGCAAAGAAGCATGAGGTGAATAAGGAAAGAGTTTCACCGCGATTTCGGCTAAATCTTTGGCATAATCACCTATACGTTCTAAATCTCGTACTAATTGCATAAAAGCACTTAAACAGCGCAAATCTTGGGCTGTTGGTGCTTGTGTCATGATAGCTGTACAGTCTGATTCTATTTGTCTATAAAAGCGATCAATTTTTTTATCTAATTGAGGGAGTTCTTCAGCAGCGGTTAAGTTACGAGCAAATAACGCTTGGTGGCTAAGGCGAAATGATTGTTCTACCAAAGCTCCCATACGTAAAACATCTCGTTCTAAGCGCCTGATAGCGCGTGCCAACTGAGAACTGTCAGGGTTGGGGTTATAAACGACAGCTTCCACACTTGTATTCTCAAAAGTGAAGATACTATTAACTATAGTCTTGGCTTTGATAGTTCGCCATAACTTCAGGAAGTATAAGTTGCATCCAAGCACCTCCTGTTTTGGGATGATTCATGGCTTTAATGGAACCACCGTGAGCCAAGAGAATTTGCCGTACAATTGCTAAACCCAAACCATTACCAACAATTGAACCGATAGAATTGCTCTCTGACAAGGGAGTGTGAGTCCTGGCTTGATCCCCTCGATAAAATCGCTCAAAAATATGGGGTAAATCTGCTTCTGCAAAACCTGTACCTGAATCAATTAAATTTAGTTCTAAAGTGGAAGATGTAGAATTATTCTGATGATCATCAGAAAATATTATTTTTGCTTCTACTTGAATACTAGTGTTAGGACTACTGTACTTAATGCTGTTGTCTAGCAAGTTGAGAAAAACTTGATAAATCCGTGCTTGATCAGCTTTGATCCAAATGTCTTCTGGCCCAAAATAGTGAAGAGAAAGATGTTGTCTTTGTGCTAAGGGTTCTAAAGTTTCCCAAACAGACGTAATTAGCGATCGCACTTCTACTGGCTCAAGATGCAGTTGCATTTTGGGGTTAGCTTCGATTTGCGTCAATTCTAACCAGCCTTGTACTAAGCTAATTAATCTGTCAACTTCTTGCATAAGGCGGTCAACCCAGCGATTTAAGGGTGGTTCTAAGCGATGTTGTAAAGTTTCCGCCACCAGCCGAATCGAAGTCAAAGGTGTTCTGAGTTCGTGGGCTAAATCAGAAAACGAGCGATCGCGTTCTTGATTTACGTCCAAAAGTGGTTGACGATTTTCCAAAAATACGCCTACTTGGCCATTAAGCAAGGGCAAGCCAGATGCTCGTAAAGTTATAGATTTGATGGTGGGTAATTCTGCTGCATTGTCGGACGAGGGATGAAATAACCACTCTTTAGTTTGGGGTTTTTGGCGATCGCGTGTTTGCTCAATCAACCGATCTAATTCATAAGACCGCACTAACTCTAGCAACAAACGTACCTGTCCTGGTTGCCATCTTTGCAGATATAAAATTTCTCGTGCTTGTTGGTTGCACCACAGCAGTTGATTTTCTTCATCTACTTGCAAATATCCTATGGGTGCAAAATCCAGCAGGTCTTGATAAGTTTGCAGGGATTGCTGCAAATCTTGACGTTGTTGCTGTAATGTTTTGATTTCTTGACGCAAACGAGGTAGCAGTGGCAGAGCTACCTCCGTAGAACTAGAGTAGGGTTGTAGAACTTTGCCCAGGTAGCGGTTTAGTTGAACCTGTTGCCAAATCCAAAACCCGATACCTACCGCCAAACCTAGAATAAATCCCAATAAGAACATGTGAGTCCCAGTTGCTAGTTGCGTCGTGATTAATAAAAACTAACAACTATCTTCACCAATTATCCGAAACGATAGCCAAATCCTCTCACAGTCACAATATATTCGGGGTGGCTAGGGTCTAACTCTAACTTCTCCCGCAACCAACGGATGTGAACATCTACAGTTTTGCTATCTCCAACGAAATCTGGCCCCCAAACCTGATCAAGCAATTGCTCCCGCGACCAAACTCGCCGCGCATAACTCATAAACAACTCCAACAGCCGGAATTCTTTTGGGGAAAGATTTACTTCTTGACCCCGCACTAACACGCGACACTCTTGGGGATTTAAGCTAACGTCTTTGTATTTCAGAACTGGTAGCTGCGGTAAAGTACTTAAACGCTGACGACGCAGTAGTGCGCGACAACGAGCCACTAATTCCCGCATACTAAAGGGTTTGGTGAGATAGTCATCTGCGCCAACTTCTAAACCCAAAACGCGATCGGTTTCACTACCCTTAGCACTGAGCATCAAAATCGGTACTGGGTTGCCTTGATGACGCAGCAAGCGACAAATATCTAGCCCATTAATTTGGGGCAACATTAAGTCAAGAATCACCAAGTCAAAAGGAAACTCGCCTGAGTTGGGTTCAAAACTTTTGAGATATTCGACCGCAACCCGTCCATCTGGGGCTGTCACAACCCCATAACCTTCTTCCTCCAATGCTACAGCGAGCATCTCTTGGATTAGCTCTTCATCTTCTACCACTAGAATCTGGCTTGTGTGTCCGATATCTGCTCTGGCAGAATACTTGGTCGATTCACTGGTGTACATTGATATCACAAAAGTCTGCCCTGTGCTTGTATCAATATAAGAATTGAGTCAATTATCTAACTACTCGGTACATTTACAGTTGCACCGTTGCAAATAACTTTGCAAAAAGTAACATATGTAACAGCTATCTTAACAAGATTATAAAGCAAATTTGTCGCTTCTTGGCAAGCAAAATTCTTTATTAAATCTTAATATTACGATTTTGCGGGTGCATAATACGTAATTTTTACCTGCTATATCCCATAAATACAAGCTTTTTAGCACATAAATCACATATCCTCACGGCAGCATCCACTATCTATTGACAATGACAAATGAATTTGAGTATATTTATAGTACAAATATACTATAAAATTTCAAATTAGAAACCATACCTACAAAAAACAGTACGGTCAATTTACATCGGAATCAAGTTTTAGTATTGCATCATTCCAGTATTTGTACTGAACAAAAAGTACTGTTTTAAAGGTTACTCTGATGTCTGCATAGGGTAGATATTGGTATGGTTTGCTACCCAATCAATTCATTGCTAATTAAGGGAGTTTGAGTATGACTTCAGTTGCAGTTAAAGACAGCAAACAGCAACTAATGCAAGCATTTCAACAGATTTTAGCTGAAAGAAAAAAATTAGAATCAAAAATTGCTACCAAACAAGAAGAAGCAGAAAAAGCAAAAAATCAAGACATTTTAAATGCGGCTTCTACATATACAGTTGATAGTATTGTTAAAGGCTTAGCAGATTTACAATTGGAATTTGGTAGTATTGTCAACTCCCTATCAGAAAAACTAGCTAAGGAAAACTCCAAACTAGATGAACTGAACCAAGCGATAGAAATAGAAACGCAACATTTACAAGAACTTCAAAGGATTAGAATTGTAGCAGATACACTAGATATTCTTACTCAAGAACATCTAGAAAAATTAAAAATTCTAGAACAAGATACTGCCAGCAAAAAAGAAGCAATTGAGAAAGAAATTGCTCTCAAGCGGAAAGAATGGCAAAAAGAACAATCAGAGTATGAAGAAGCAGTAACAGCATACAATGATGTTACTGTTAAAGAACGTCTACAAGAACAAGAAGAATATCAATATAAATTAGAAACAACTCGTAAACTAACTACAGACGCTTATGAAGCGAAGAAGCGCAACTTAGAAAGAGATATTCAAGAAAAAACACAGCAAAAAGACAAAGACTGGACTGAACGAGAAAAAATTCTCTCTAGTAATCAAGCTTTATTTAAAGAATATCAACAAAAAGTTGCAGCTTTCCCCGCTGAACTAGAAGAAGCAATTAAAAAAGCTCGAGAAGAAGCAATCAAAGAAACTAGCCAAAAAGCCAAAATTGAGGCTGATTTATTTGAGAAAGAGTGGGAATCTACTAAGCAAAGCTATGAACTCAAAATCCAAAGCTTAGAAGAGACAATTACAAAACAAACTGAGCAAATCGAAAGTATTTCGACACAATTACAAGCCACTTTGAAGCAGGCACAAGATTTAGCAATGAGAGCTTTTGGTAATTCTACTGCTAAATAGATAGTTCTTGTCTGAATAATTGAGAATCATTGGAGGTTAATTATGGTTGGTAAAAAACTAACAGATAAGAATACCAAAGCCGAAATTTTGCAAGCTTATGAAGAGTTGGCGAAAGAAACATCAGGATTAAGAACTCAATTAAATCAAGCTGTAAAAGCTAGTCAAACTGTCAACATAGAGAACCCCAAAGTAGAACAAAATACAGCTATGAATAAGCCAGCTACTATCCAACAAAAAATGAATTATACAATTGAAAGCCTAGCTAAAATTCAATTAGGCTTTGGTAGTGCGGCGAATGAGCTATCAGAACAGTTGACTACACAAGCTTCTAAATTAGGAGAAATTCAGCAATCTGTAGAAAATGAAATTGCAGCCTTAAGACAATTACATAATTTAGAAATTGCCGAAGATACATTAGACACTTTAATTACAGCCTATGAAGATAATTCTAAGGCATATCAAGAAGAGTATAGTCAACGTTATGAAATACTTTCACAAGAGATACTAGAGCAACGAATTGCTTGGCAAAAAGAACAAGACGAATATAAACAGTCAATTAAAGAACGCAATGATAACTTAAATAAAACTCGACAAAGAGATACAGCAGAGTATAAATATGATTTAGAACTTCAACGTAAGTTGGAAGCTGATGAATATGAACAAAGCCAAAAAACCTTATACAAGCAGTTGGAAGAATTTCAACAAGAAACAGAAAAGCAGTGGGATGAACGTGAAAAACAAATTGCTGAACGAGAAAAGCAATTTGAAGAAGCTAAAGCTAAGGTAGAAGCATTCCCGAAAGAAAAAGAAGCAGCCCAGAAAAAAGCTACGGAAGAAGGTAAAGGTATTGCTCATTACCAGGCAAAGGTAAAAGCAGATTTATATGCTAAAGAAGTAGAAGGGCAAAAGCGTTTCTATGAGCAGAGATTACAATCTCTAGAACAGACTATTACCAATCAAGAAACACGTATACAAAATCTCTCAAAACAACTAGAGTCTGCGCTCAAACAAGTTCAAGATTTAGCAGTTAAGGCTATTGAAGGTACTGCCAATGTCAATTCATACCAAGCAATTAAAGAGATAGCATTAGAACAGGCAAAAAGCCAAGTGAAAAATAAATAGCTAAGATATAAAGACATTAATTAAGAGACGTAATTTGGAATTACGTCTCTAATTTTTAGTCATAATTTATTATGAATTTTTATTGATAATTAGGGATCTGTTTTATCTGGCTTACCGTTGTCTAAAGGTTTCTTACGAGGAGGAATAACTTGATTAGCTTTTTTACTTGGTTGCTGATTAGCATTCGATTTTTGATTAGACATAAGACTGTGGAAATTAACTATAAGTTTATATACAACAAGAACATTACTGAATCCAGAAAATAGTCAAAAAATTTACAGATAAAATAAAAAAGAGACGCGATGATATTTGCGCCTCTATGGAAAGAAGAAACCCAATATTTTAAATAATTAAAAGTTTTAGGAAATATTATTTTTATAGATATGTAATTAAATTGTATACACGGCTATTATGGTTCATCGATTTTTTTCAGATGTGGTTGAGCAATGTTGTCATTTTTGCCGATAACCCAAATAGCACCAGGTTCTGTTTTAATTGGTTTACCATTATTACGGGGTTTTTTGCGAGGCATAATCAAGACACTCACTGTTTGTATAATCTTTACTAATTGAACTACAACAGTGTAAATAGCTATTCCGGAAATTATCCGCAGCTAAACAGACATAACTTGCTTTATGTGTTTACAACATAGTTTGTTTAGCTGCGATTTTACATCAAGCTATTTTTAGGCGAAAGAGGAAAAGCCAAGATTTGGGGGTATGTCCTGAATGCGTCCTGGCCCGATCGCTCGCAGTGCTTCTTGGAGTAAAATATCGCCAGTATACAAAGCACGTCCCACAATTGCACCTGTGACACCTTGGGGTTCTAAGGCTAACAAACTCAACAAATCAGTCACAGAACTGACACCACCAGAAGCAATTACAGGGATGGAAATAGCATTGGCAAGTTCGCGCAAGGCTTCGATGTTGGGGCCACTAAGAGTGCCATCGCGGTGAATATCGGTGTAGATAATGGCTGCTGCACCTAATTCTTGCATTCGCACAGCCAGTTGGGTGGCTAAAACTTCCGAGGTTTCTAACCAACCACGCGTTGCTACTTTCCCATTGCGGGCATCAATGCCAATAATAATCTGTTGGGGAAATTCTTGGCAGAGTTCTTGGACTAGCTGGGGTTGTTCGACGGCGACAGTTCCCAGAATTGCCCATTGTACTCCCAAGTTAAACACTTGTTGCACACTAGAACGATCGCGCAATCCACCACCAACTTCAATCGGTACTGATATTGCTTGAGCGATCGCTTCAATAGCCTTCAAGTTTACTACTTTACCTGCTTTTGCTCCATCTAAATCAACTAAGTGCAAGCGAGTTGCACCTTGATCTACCCATTGTTTGGCAACATCAACAGGATTTTCACTAAAAACTTGCGATTTTTCATAGTCTCCCTGATACAGTCGCACACATCGACCTTCAAGTAAATCAATTGCTGGAATTACGTCCATTTATCTTTCCTTTTTAAAAGTGCTAAGTGCTGAGGAGCCAGCGCCGTGGTGAGGCAGTCCGGTCTTGGGGGTTTCCCCCAGGAGGAACTGCCGAAAGGGTTTCCCACGCCACTTGCTACAACGGGGGGAACCCCCGTAACGCAGTGGCTCGACTTGAGTGAACTGGCGTTGCTGAGTGCTGAGTAAAAATACTAGCCTCTAGTCTCTAGTCCCTAACCTCTCTTTCACAGCTTGGCGAAAACCAATCACAATCAAAATATTGGCCAGGGTTAAAAAGACTTCCGCACCCCCATGTAACCAATCTACATTCGCCAAAGCCTCTCCGTACTGCACTTTGGCGTAAATACCCGCAGGAATGGTAATGCCGACAAACACAAGTGTGCCGTAAAATCCATACAGTGCTAAACGTGGCATTTGTTGACTGCGGCTAATAAACCACAAGAAACCCAAATAGGGAAATAAAGAAAGGGCAAATAGGGTTTCTTTTGATATCATAATTCCGATTTAATAGATGGGACTACAATAGTATTAGTGACATTTTTGGCAGACTTGGTGGAACGCCAAATCCACACAGCTGCTGCCCAAAGCGTAAAATTACCAACTAAGGTCATGGTAGCTTGTAGCGTTACCAGCCATTCTAAAGATTCTGCATTGTCAAAATAATGCCAAGTGCAAGCACACATAGCACTCACTAAAGCTGGTAACATGGCCAGGGACAATCCCCACCAACTGCGGTTACCAGTGATTTCGCCGTAAGTCCAGATTAACCAAATCGCGGCAATCCACTCAATAACGCTAGAAATATGAATAATCCAAGTGGGAATTGATAGGGCGTGCATAAAAAAGTCAAAGGTCAAGAGTCAAAAGTTAATCGTAGTTTAAAGTTGACGCAAGTAAAATAGCAGCTTGCGATCGCCTTTGAATATCTTCACCTAATTGAAGCTCTTCACCCAGATGCTCAAATTTGGATTGTTATTGTTGGCTCTCGTTATGTTCAACACCAATTTTCTCATAACTCAGAAAGTTTTTTATGTAACTAACCTTTAACAAATATATAAATTTTTATTTTTGGCTTTGCCTGTACACATTTACAGTTATTTTTAGGTAAATAAACCACATCTTTTTTATCTCACGCAGAGGCGCTCCAGACGCGAAGAAGAGAGCAAGAGTTTTATGAATCCTACAAGAAACTATCTTTTTTACGCTTTAACAAATAGCATTTGCTCAAGATGTCTTGTAAAAGTTGAAGCAAAAATTATTTTCCAAGATAGCTGTGTTTACATGATTAAACACTGTCCGACGCATGGACAGGAAAAAGTTTTAATAGCAGATGATATTGAATATTATAAAAAATCACTTCAATTTATTAAACCAGGGGATATGCCTTTAAAGTTTAATACACCAATTAAACACGGTTGTCCTTATGATTGTGGGTTGTGTCCTGACCATGAACAGCATAGTTGTTTAACTTTAATAGAAGTAACTGATAGATGCAATCTTTCATGCCCAATTTGTTATGCTGATTCTGGCACATCTGAGGTTTCGGAAATATCTCATCAACCCCGCCGTCATCGCAGTTTAGAACATATTGAAAAAATGATTGATGCGGTGGTGGCGAATGAAGGTGAACCCCAGATAGTACAACTAAGTGGTGGTGAACCGACTATCCATCCAGAGTTTTTTGAAATATTGGATATTGCCAAAAGTAAGCCGATTAAGCATTTAATGATTAATACCAATGGTGTGAGGATTGCCAAGGATAAATCATTTTGCGATCGCCTCAGTCAATATATGCCAGGAATTGAATTATATCTGCAATTTGATAGTTTTGAAAAGGCAGCTTTAGAAGAGTTACGCGGCGCAGATTTACGTGAGATTCGAGAAAAAGCAATTGAGCATCTCAACGAATATAATATCTCGACAACTTTGGTAGTTACGCTCAAAAAAGGGCTTAATGACCATGAAATTGGTAAAATTATTGATTACGCCTTACAACAAAAATGTATTCGTGGTGTAACTTTTCAACTAATACAAGCAGCAGGTAGATTAGAAGGATTTGACGAAAAACGAGATAGGTATACTTTGACAGAAGTGCGTCGGTCAATTCTAGAACAAACTCATCATTTTAAACCAGAAGATATTCTACCAGTTCCCTGCCATCCAGATTGTTTAGCAATGGCTTATGCGTTGAAACTTAACGGTAAAGTTATACCCCTAACTAGCTTAATCAATCCTGATATTTTTGTAGATATTGTGCCTAACAGCGTACTTTATGAGCAAAATGAAGAACTAAAACGGCACATTTTTCAACTATTTTCTACAAGCCATTCACCAAACTCTGCGGCTGTATCATTGAAGCAACTTTTGTGTTGTTTACCAATGTTACCTGTCCCCGAAAGTATCAACTACAGCAATGTATTTCGAGTAATGATTGTGCAGTTTCTCGACCCCTTCAACTTTGATGTACGTTCAGTGAAGCGTTCCTGCATCCATATTGTTCATCCCGATGGTAGGATTATTCCGTTTGATACTTTCAATATTTTTTACCGCGAAGGTAGTGCGGGGTATTCTTTAGTAAACAATAAGTACTAGGATAATTTAATGTCGCAAAGAAATAATAAAAATGAAATTATACAAACAATTTTAGGTATCCTATTGCTGTTAGGATGCCATATTATAGCCATAATCATCATATTTGCGCTTGGTTATATTTTAGAGGTAAATTCTCGTTCTGGTAGCTACGCTGGGTTACAAGTTTTGCTAATTGGAACTTTAGGTTTTCTGTTTTGGCAGCTTTTTTATGTGATTCCACTTTGTATTTTATTACAACGGAAGCGGCAAATAGCTATGAGAAATGGTGTAGTTATTGGTGCAGCAATTACTGCTTTATTGAATGGTGGTTGTTTTTTACTGTTTACTGTACGTTAAAAGTTAAATTTCTAGTATTTTCTTCTCAGTTAAACACATAGCAATTCCCTTTTCGTAATATGCAGCTTCGTTGATGAAAATAGGGTAAACTGTAGATGTGCCTTGGTATGCGATCGCACTCTCATCAAATGTTAAAAATAGCGGCTCACCAGGGTTCAGCGGTTCATAATCTCGAAACTGAAGTTGGGGGTGAATCATTCCCTGAATTTCTCCATCTTTGTTGCGTGGATAATCAATAACTCCTGTATATTGATAATATGTCAAGCTACGATTTTGATGTTGAGATAATCCTTGATTGTAACTTTCTATATAGTCTAAAACTTGATAAATTAACGCTTCAGTTTTTTGAAATAACTCAGCATTTAAAACTGCCTGTGCTACAGGGCCTACTTCAATAGCAAAACCCAATTCAGATATCGAACAAAGATAGTTATAGTTGCTTGTAGGTTGAGAATAACAAATTCTCACATCAGGATTAATTGCACTTAATGCAGCAGCTAATTGCAGTAAAAATGGATGTTGACTTTTTAAAATAATAGTTAGCTGCATATTTGCAGTTGAGCTATGCAAATCAATAAGCACCTGTCGCTGATTTTTACTTTCTTCTTTTAGAGAAGAATAAATATTTTTTGCCAGAATGTCTTCATAACTAGCAAGTAGGGGGTTTTGTAAATCTGCTGTTGCAAAGCACCGATTTAAGTCTTTATCAATATAACGTCTAGCTGCTGCAAATGCTTTAGGATTATTCAATAAAACACGAGTAGCAAAACTAGGACGCTGAATCAGGCTTGGAAACTGTTCAAACTTTTTACCCAGATATATGCCTGTAAATTCATTACCATGTGTGCCAGTAGAAATTACTACTGAATTGATGTTTACCATATTTTTTAAAGATTGTTTAGATCGATTCCCTTTTGTTGTAATTTAGCTAAGAGTTCTTGAAGCTGGTTTTGAGTTTCTTCTAGTTGCTGTTGTCGTGCAGTTGCTAATTCTTCTGGTGTGGAATATCGTTTACCATTTTCGTCGTACCAATATAGCCATTCCCGCGTCATTCCTTGATAAGTTCCGCGTTCTCTGCCAATACCTAAACCCACTTCTGGCATCCAAATTTTATCGCTGGATTGTAAAATGTATTCTCCATCAACTAAGCGATAAACTTCCAGGCGTTGACGTTTCCGGCGTAAGCGTGTTGGTGCGTAAATCACATAATATAATACGCCCAATTGAGCATAATCTAATTTCTTTTGCTCATATTCGTAGTTGTATGCTTGGGATACAATTTCTAACGTTAAAATTGGCGGAATACCATCTTCTTCCCACATCACATAACTAGAACGTCCATGTTCGCCAATAAAACGTTCTACGCCTAAACTTAAAAATCCATATGGTACGATCGCAGGTGTACTAGCTGCATAATAAATCCCCATATTTATACCAAAAAACCAGTCTTCACGACTTTGCCAAATGTTGGTTAAAATTGCTAATAATAAGCTGGGAATTAATATTTGTAGTTCATTATCCACGGGTGTATCGTCAGAGTCGGGTAATTCTGCTGATGAAGGTAAACATTCTAACGGATTGTAGTGAAACATACGAGTATTTCCTACTAATTGGGTTTTCCTCAACTTACCTGAGTTTGGCGTTGTAAACGCCTTTTTAAAGTACATAATCCAATAGCTGGTACAACTCCTAGAATAATTGCTGTAAATCCTTGTTGGCTACCATACAATATTGCTTCGGGAATAAAATTCTGCACAAAGGATAGTAACCAAACCAACAAACTAATCAATAAGAAAGCAATTGACGGGACAAAAATCCACCACCAGGATTTACTTGTGTAACGCCTTACTACTAACCATTGAAGTAATCCCATCCAAATTCCAGAAAAAATATAAGCAATTGTTGATAAGAATCCAAAGATAACAGCTAACTCAGGAGATAAAGCTTCATTAAGCGAACTGGCTATGAAGGAAATATAATTAATCCAAGCTGTCGCTACACAATCAGCAGTTAGCCAACCTATACTAGTGGCAATCATCCATCGCCAACCAGAAAGATAACGACGCACTACTAATGCTTGGTCACCAGCAAAAATTACGGCAAATACAATATTGCTGAGTAATCTTATCCAATAACTCCATATTTGCAATTGTGAAGCCCCAGCCGCAGCAAGACTTTGTGTCAGAATTCTTTCTACAGCAAGACTGAACACACCACCTACCACCCAACCCAAAACTGTCATAAAAATAAACAATAGAAAAAACCTGCGGCTTTGGGAACGTGGGATTAATAATTTTCCTGGTGCGGAATTGCTATTAGTAGCTGCAACATTAGAAGGATTTGGATTATTAGAATCAGTTGGCATATTAAGTTAAGTAAAGCTAAGACTTGGGCTTTTAAAGCAAGCCTTCTGAAAAAGCGTAATCTCAGAATGATAAGCTAAACATTGACATAACAAAGTGACTTAGGATGAAGTGTTAAATGGGTGTTTCCTCAACGGCTCCTCATCTCCTGCGGGCTGCTCGTGGTGAAATAGTAGATCGTCCCCCCGTATGGATGATGCGACAAGCGGGACGATATATGAAGGCGTACCGAGATCTAAGGGAAAAGTATCCTTCATTTCGCGAGCGCTCCGAAATTCCTGAAGTAGCGATTGAAGTATCCCTGCAACCTTGGAGAGCCTTCCAGCCGGACGGAGTGATTTTATTTTCCGACATTGTAACTCCATTGCCTGGTTTGGGCATTGATATGGACATTGCGGAAGGTAAAGGGCCAATTATTCATTCGCCCATTCGCACTCAAGCACAAGTTGATAGCCTGCATAATTTAGATCCAGAGGCATCACTACCGTTTATTAAACCCATCTTGCAGGCGTTACGCCAAGAAGTGGGCAACAAATCAACAGTATTAGGCTTTGTCGGTGCGCCTTGGACGTTAGCTGCTTATGCAGTCGAAGGAAAAGGTTCTAAAACCTATTCCATCATCAAAAACTTGGCCTTCTCAGACCCGGCAATTTTACACCAACTGCTAACAAAATTGGCAGATGCGATCGCTGTTTACGCCCGTTACCAAATTGACTGCGGCGCTCAAGTAGTGCAAATGTTCGATTCTTGGGCAGGACAATTAAGTCCTCAAGATTACGATACCTTTGCCCTGCCTTATCAAAAACGAGTATTCCAGCAAGTCAAACAAACCCACCCTGACACACCATTAATTCTTTTAGTTAGTGGAAGTGCTGGCGTGTTAGAAAGAATGGCTCAATCTGGTGCTGATATCGTCACCGTTGACTGGACTGTAGACATGGCGGATGCTCGCGCTCGATTAGGCAAGCACATGAAAGTACAAGGTAATCTTGATCCTGGTGTACTCTATGGTTCCAAAGAGTTCATCCGCGATCGCATTTATGATACCGTTCGCAAAGCTGGCAATTGGGGTCATATCCTCAACCTTGGTCATGGTGTCCTACCAGATACCCCAGAAGAAAACGTCGCTTTCTTCTTTGAAACAGCCAAGCAACTCAGTACAGCAGCACTGGTGAGTTAACTACCTTTGTGTCTTTGTGGTAAGAAAGTTTTTACCACAAAGACACTATTTTGCGCCTTTGCCCGGCAGTCGCTTCAAGTCGGGAAACCCGCCCAGCGCGCTGCCTTGCCTTTGCGCGAAACAAATTTTATCCCGGAACATTTAACTTTATTATTAACTCTTAATTGCAAAAACATTTAATATGAGTCAGAAAAGAATTTTAGTCACAGGCGCAAGTGGCTGCATCGGTCATTACATTTCAGAAGCATTAATTCAAAATACAAATCACGAGCTATTTTTACTAGTTAGAAACCCTAATAAACTGCAAGTCAATACACAATTACGCCCCGGTATTACTGTCTTGCAAGGTGATATGCAAGAAATTAAACGCTTTGCTGATTTATTATCAACTATTGATGTAGCAGTGTTAACAGCAACAGCTTGGGGCGGAGAGAATACTTACGATATTAATGTCGCTAAAACAATAGAATTGCTCAGTTTGTTAGACCCAGAACGTTGCGAACAGGTAATCTATTTTTCTACAGCTAGTGTTTTAGATAACAAAAACCAACCTCTTAAAGAAGCAGGTGAGATTGGCACTGATTATATCGGTTCTAAATATCAATGTTTGCATGAGAAAGAAAAACTAGCGATCGCACCTAAAATTACCACGGTCTTTCCCACGCTAGTTTTAGGTGGCGATGCTAACAAACCCTATTCGCACCTTACATCTGGCATTCAAGAAGTTACAAAATATATTAATTTAATTCGCTTTTTACAAGCAGACGGTAGTTTTCACTTTATCCACGGAAAAGATATTGCTACTGTCGTACAATATTTAATTGAAAATCCACCCCAAACAGAGAAACAACGCAAATTAGTTTTAGGTCAAAAAGGGTTACACGTTAATCAAGCAATAGAAGAAGTTTGTACTTATCTAGGCAAAAAAATTTATTTTCGTATTCCCCTATCCATATCATTAGCTAATTTGATTATTGCGGTGTTCCGTATTCAAATGGCTGCTTGGGATAGATTTTGCATGAATTATCGTCATTTTACTTATGAAAATGCTGTCAATCCTGCTAGTTTTGGTTTGCCAAATTATTGTGCAACCATGAGTGATGTGTTGAAAATTAGCGGTGTGCCTGGAAGAAAATAAATTACTAATTTCAATCCCACACCCGACACAAATTCAAAATAAACCCTGGTAAAACTGCTTCACCCAACAACTCAGCCAGATTTTCTAACACTTCTACCGCCAAACTTGGGCGATAAATTTCTACCCATCCCTGCTGCGGATCGATTAACCAGCCTAGTTTTGCGCCATTTTCGATATACTCCCTCATTTTCTCTTGTAGAGTTTTGAGGGTATCCAAACTATAGCGTAATTCAACTATAAAATCTGTGCAGATATTAGCAAAAGTTCCTTTTTGTTCGGGAGTTAGTGCTTGCCAACGTTTTTGACTTACCCAAGAAGCATCAGGAGAACGAATCGCACCATTGGGTAAGACAAAGCCAGTTGAGGAGTCAAAGGCTTGACCCGGTTCACCCGCATTCCGCCACCACAGGTATAATTCTCCAGCAATACTCCAATTGCGTTTCCCAGTTTCCCAACCAGTTGGCGGATTCACGATTAATTCTCCTTGTGCCGTTCTTTCCAGTCTCAAGTCTCGGTTAGCTGCGGCTATTGCGGCAAACTGTTCCTGGGTGACATACAATGCGATCGCCTTCGGTAACTCAATCAATAGCGTTTCTGGGTTAGCAGGTATCTGTGCCATCTTGACCTCTTACATCACTAAGAATCGATGGTCATCCTATTTTTACAATATTGAATATTCTTTACAATGAAGGCACAAATTAATAATTGCACAGTCAAAACTATTAACGGTAAGCTAAAGCCAATATAACTAAAAGTCAATAAGTAATGATTTTCGTTAGAGTGGGAAAATAATAAGAGTGTGAGGATTGCTACTACATGCGAGTTTTATTAGTCTATCCAATATTTCCTAAAACCTTTTGGTCTTATGAAAAGATTCTGGATTTAGTCGATCGCAAGGTTTTATTACCACCTTTGGGTTTAGTTACTGTAGCGGCAATTCTGCCCCAAGAATGGGAATTTAAACTAGTTGATCGCAATATTCGCCCTGTGACCGAAGCAGAATGGGCATGGGCAGATGTGGTCATTTTCTCGGCGATGATTGTCCAGAAGCAAGACTTACTCGAACAGATTCAAGAAGCAAAACGGCGTGGTAAGTTAGTTGCAGTTGGTGGCCCTTACCCAACATCCACACCCCACGAAGTCCAAAATGTTGGTGCAGATTTCCTCATTCTGGATGAAGGGGAAATCACCTTACCGATGTTTGTGGAAGCAATTCAACGGGGTGAAAAATCTGGGACTTTTCGTACCACAGAAAAACCAGATGTCACAAGCACGCCCGTACCCCGCTTTGATTTGCTCGAACTAGATGCTTATGACATGATGTCGGTGCAATTTTCGCGCGGTTGTCCATTCCAGTGCGAATTTTGCGACATTATTGTTCTCTATGGTCGTAAACCACGCACCAAAACCCCAGCCCAACTGTTAGCAGAGTTGGATTATCTCTATGAATTAGGTTGGCGGCGGGGTGTGTTCATGGTAGATGACAACTTTATCGGTAACAAGCGGAATGTGAAATTATTACTGAAAGAGTTAAAAGTCTGGATGCAAGAACATCAGTATCCTTTCCGGTTTGATACCGAAGCTTCTGTGGACTTGGCGCAAGACCCTGAATTGCTAGAATTGATGGTTGAATCTGGATTCTCGGCGGTATTTCTGGGAATTGAAACACCAGACGAAGATAGCTTGCAACTCACCAAAAAGTTTCAAAATACCCGTAACTCCTTGATAGATGCAGTGCAAACCATCATCAAAGCGGGTTTGCGTCCAATGGCTGGGTTTATTATCGGGTTTGATGGTGAAAAAGCAGGCGCAGGCGATCGCATCGTCCGTTTTGCAGAACAAGCTGGTATTCCCTCAACTACTTTCGCTATGTTACAAGCGCTACCCAACACTGCACTGTGGCATCGTCTGAAAAAAGAAGGTAGATTGCGAGAAAATACAGAAAGTAACATCAACCAAACCACGTTGATGAACTTTATTCCTACCCGTCCTTTAGAAGAACTTGCCAGGGAATACGTTGAAGCTTTTTGTACTTTATACGACCCAGTAAAATATTTAGACCGCACCTATCGCTGCTTTTTAATGATGGGTACACCAAAATGGAAAGCACCCTTCAAAATGCCAGAGTGGGTAGTAGTGAAAGCACTGCTGATTGTCATTTGGCGACAAGGAATTAAACGGGAAACCCGTTGGAAGTTCTGGCATCATTTATTTAGCATTCTCAAGCGGAACCCTGGTGTTCTTGAACATTACATTGCTGTTTGCGCCCATAACGAGCATTTTCTAGAATATCGCCAAATTGTCCGCGACCAAATTGAAAGCCAGTTAGCTGCATATTTGGCACAAGGCGCAGAAAAACCTTATGTGCCAGTGGCAGAAAAAACAGAGGCGATCGCTAGTTAAATTAAAGATAGGAAATAGGGAGTAGGGAATAAAAAAACATCCTCTCCCAAAATCCAAAATCTAAAATCTAAAATCCAAAATTGTATGTCTTCCACCGCATCAGAAAAAGTCCGTTGGACAACTGCTGACTTAGAGTTATTTCCTGACGACGGCAAGCGTTATGAGATAATCGATGGAGAACTGTTTGTGACCAGAGCGCCGCATTGGAAACATCAAAATGTTGGTGATAATGTTTGTATGCAGCTAAAACTCTGGTCTAGGGAAACAGAGTTAGGTGATGCTGCTACTGGTATAGGAATCATTTTCAACGATGCTGATAATGTGATTCCTGATGTAGTTTGGGTAAGTAATGAGCGTTTGTCAGAAATATTGGATGAAGCGGGACATTTAACAGGTGCGCCGGAGTTAGTAATAGAGGTTCTGTCTCCAGGTGAAGTGCAGAAGAAACGAGATAAGCAGTTAAAGCTAAAACTATACTCAGTTCAAGGAGTGCAAGAATACTGGATTTTTGATCGCGAGAGAGAAACAGTAGAAATATACCGTCGTGAAAATGGTGTTTTAAAATTAGCGGCTACTTTATATAAAGAAGATAATTTAACTAGTCCGCTTTTGCCAGGATTTAGTTGTGCTGTTAAGGTTTGTTTTAGTTAGCGATCGCCTGATAATTTTATAGCAAAGATACCGAGTATTGATTTGGTTGCGGCGTGCATTGGGGCTGTTGGGATGCGTCAAAGAGGAAGCTTTGCAATGCGATTCATTCACTCCTCTGCACTGGATGCTATCCAAATTAACAATAACTCCTCAATAACAACCTCAACCGATAGCTTTCTGGAAACGATGATAACCCCTGAGCTTTGATTGCTGGTAATAAACGTAGCAAATTCCGATGGCATTGTTTTGCGGTCGTGACTAACAAGAATTCGTTGCTGTTGCGCTGCGATCGCCAATACTTCTGGATCTTTAACTCCTGCCAATCCAGCAGCAAAGGCTGTTTGAAAGTCAACTGTCGGCTCTCGTCGTAAAACCCCTGTGACGATTGCTTGGTTCAAATCAGCATCGGCTTAGTAGCGAACAATCACGGCTCTACCTGCTGTCTTGCTGCTTTAGCCGCTATGAGTTTGTTATACAAATCAGGATCACTGGCTTGAAGAGGTTGAGGCATAGAATCAAATGCTGCTTCCTTTGCTGCTAAGTAAGCATCGATTTCAATACTATTCGCTAGATAAAACGCGATCGCTCCATAAACCTGTTCAAGTGTCAGCAACGGAAAAGACTGAACAATACTTTCAGGCGATAACCCTTTTCGGAAAGCGTAGACAATCGAGTCAAGGGAAATCCAAGTTCCTTCTACCCAATAAGCATCATTGCGGTATTCTACGTAAGATTTAGCTGCTAAGACTGGCATAAATCCACTATGAATCTAACTGTTTTCAATCATAAATGGATTTTTGCTGGAAAGATTAGCATAGACTGTTCTTCAAACTTAGTTGATGGAGAATACCAGATCAGTCAGTTTCGAGATAGCGATCGCCCAATCATTCGATGAGAAAATTCAAAGCGATCGCCCTCAGTATAAACCTAAAACTGCCAATTCAGTTGTAATCCCAAAACATCTACAGAGCTTTCAAATTCACCTCTAACTGTACCCGTGGTAGTGCTGGACTGATTGATGGGGCTGTCTTCTGCAAAAACATGACTATAGGCAACATCAAGGCTAAAGGACTTGGAAGGACGGTAACTAGCACCCACACCTACCAAAGTGCGATCGCCACCTGGTAATCTAGCAGTTACAAATTCATCTTTAATGGGACTAGGATCGTAAGTCACACCAGTCCGCAGTGTTAATTTATCGTTCACCGCGTAATTTACACCAACTCCAAAACGATATGTATCTTCCCAGTTTTCTGGCTGCACACTATCTGCTTGTCTGGGATTATCAAACTGAACCCGTAATTCTTTAAAGCGACTCCAATTTGTCCAAGTCACATCACCAACAACCGAAACACGGGGACTCAATTCTTGATATACAGCAAGTGATAGGATATCAGGAAGATTGACAACGGCTTTAGCCCCGGTATCTGTAAACTGACCTCTCGCTGTTAGTACTTGAAGACTTTGTGGAACCGTGAAATCTGCATTCCCCCGAATATCTTGGGTAATCGGAGAACGGTAACTTAAACCGATGCGGGTGCGTTTGCTTGGTTCATACATTACTCCTAAGTTATAACCCACACTCCAATCAGAACCAGTTACTTTCACAAAACCATCTGCTTGTTGCGGTTGGGTAGGTAAGCCGACACTCCGCCCGATTAAACCAAAGTCAATGGCGTTAGAAAGTGTAGCCTCTGCATACTGTACATCTAAACCTGCACCCACAGAAAAGTTATCTGACAATTTAGCCGCCACTGTGGGATTAATATTAATTGTGGAAAGCCTAGACTCGACAGCTTGGTAACGTCCAACCCAATCATTACTATATTTTGTCGCCAAGCCAAAAGGAACATTAAAGCCAATACCCGCCTTCACCGTATCAGACAGACTCCAAGCAGCGTAGAGATTTGGGACAATAACATCAACACCAGCTTCACCGCCATTACTTCCTGTCAAGTGCGCACCTGTGACAACTGTTGAACCCTGATTTTGAAATTTCACCGTCGGGAAAATCACAAAGGTAGCTCCAGTAATTGAGTTACCTGTTAAGTGCGTCAACCCAGCCGGATTAAAAAAGATAGCACTAGCATCGTCAATGTTAACAGCAGTTCCCGCATAGCCATTGCCCACGTTTTTGACACTTTGTTCATTCAGGGCAAATCCGCCAGCTAATACTAAATTTGCAGTGTTACTAATTATTAATGCTGTAAGTGTTGGTACTAAGTAAAAATGCGCTTGCGATCGCTTCATATTAAAAAGTTTTTAAGTGCTAATACTTATTGTGCATCAACTTGATACATCCTTATAAGTGATATTTGTGACAATAAGTGAAGCAATCAGCTAAATTAAATTTAATTTTTGTGAGGATAAACTACTTAGTTTTTGACAGTGATATTTTGCTTTTTGATTATCGATTTAAACTCTTCCAATAACTTGGGATACTAACTCCGACACTTGATTAAGTAATGCAATATCTATATTAATTTGATAATTTCCTAACTCTAAAATACTATGCACAACTTTTGCTAAATCTGCATTTCCTTTTCTTGCGCCTAAACCATTAATTTAACACTCAATTTGTCTTACGCCACAATTTAAGGCTATCAATGAATTTTCAACAGCCATACCTAAATCATCATGGCAATGAACTGCAACAACAGCTTTGTCAATATTAGGAACTCGATTAAAAATCATTTGTAGAAGTTGGGAAAATTCTGCTGATGATGATAGCCCTAAACTATCAGGGATACTAACAGTTGTCGCACCATGAGTAATTGCAGTTTCAACAGCTTTACACAAAAAATCAGGTTCACTTCTCGGAGCATCAAAAGCGCTCCATTCGATATCATCACAATAATTTCGCGCTAAAGAAACACTAGCTTTGATAGTTTCTAATACCTGTTCTGCGTTTAATTTAGATTTATTTTGTAGATTGACTGGTGTATAAGTATGAATTTTCCCTTTAATTGCGGGTTTAATAGCTTCAGCAACGCTAATTATTTCCTCTGGTTTGGTGCTGGCTAATCCACAAATTGTAGAATTTTTGATAATTTTTGAAATATTAAAGACCTCACCAAAATCTTTTGGTGAACTTCCTGGATAGCCCACTTCAATAATATCTACTCCCATTTCTTCTAATAGTTGGGAGATAGCTATTTTTTGTTCTAGATTCATTTTGACACCAGGTATCAGTTCGCCATCGCGCATGGTGGTATCAAAAATTATCAATTTATCCATCTTGAAGCAGTGAGCATTAATTGGCCGCAGACTGAGCTTCTTGATACATGATTTCCTGAAACTGGATCATATCTTTTTGCGGATCTGCAATGCTAACTTTCACTAACAACTGTTCACCTAATGTCACAGAACGTCTGAAAGCCATTGGCAACTGCAAGCCCAAATCTTCTAATAGAATCAGTGCTAAGTTACTGTCTTCTCGTAGCCACATTAAAACTGTGACTGACCAAATTTGCTCAGGGTGACGACGGAGATATTCTAATGCCCAATATCTATTAGTTTGTCTTTCCACCATTGTTACCTCTTGGGTAATGGTAGAGACAGTCATCATCACTTCTTTGAGTTGTTCTGCGGAAAAAGGTAGCACTTCACCCCGGAGGTGGGCTTTGAGTTGAAAATGGGTGAGCAAATCACTGTAACGGCGGATGGGTGAAGTTGCTTGGGTATAAGTATCTAAACCCAAACCTGCATGGCGTACAGGGGTGATGCTCATTTCACTTTTGGGCATACAGCGCCGCATAGCACAAGCACGAACGAATCCTGCCGGTAGCTGAATTAATTCTTCTTCCGGTGGCAATTCTGGCTGTGGCTGACCACGAAAGGGCAAGGGTATATTATGGGTTTGACCGTAACGGGCGGCTACTTCACCAGCAAGAATCATCATTTCTGCTACCAGTTGCCGCGATGAGGAATCATCTAAGATATCAATACTAATATCGTCGCCTTTGACTTTAATCATCGCCTCTGGCATATTAATGCTGATGGCTCCTTGGTTGTAACGCCAAGATTTACGCTTTTTTGCCCAGTTTGCGATCGCTTCAATTTCTGGTTCTGCTTGTACCCCTAATTCCAGCATCTCATCGACATCTTCGTAGGTGAGCCGATAAGTCGGTTTAATTAAGCTGGCATGAATACTGTAATCTTCTACTGCCCCATTACTATCTAAAATAATTCCAAAACTGAGGGCGCAACAAACTCTTCCCTGTACCAGACTCATTGGCCCAGTTGCCAAGATTTCCGGGAACATGGGAATCATCCCTGTGGGCAAATAAACTGTACTACCGCGCTTTCTAGCTTCTAAATCTAAGTCATCTTCTGGCTCTAACCAGCGCGTAGGGTCAGCAATATGTACCCACAATCTTTCTCTGCCATCGGGTAGTGATTCCCAACTGAGACCATCATCTATCTCAGTCGTACTTTCATCATCAATTGTGTAAACCTTCAGATGAGTCAAATCCAGGCGATTTGCATCTAAATCTGTTGTTGGGGAATCCAAACGCTGTTGCGCCACTTCTAATACCTTGCTAGGAAACTGAACTGGAATTGACGAACGACGCAGGAACAAGTTTTCATACGGACTCCACCAGCCCAGGTCTACTAATAATTGAAATGCTCCTTGGGGGGTTGCAGGCCGCCCCAGCATATTCATGGTTTCTAAGACTGGTGCTGGAGGAGGATAAGCCCTAGCTAGGGCATCATATTTTACTCCCTCCCGCACAATATCGGCCATTAAGGCTGCGTATTTTTCTAATGCTTCTAGGCGCTGGCGGTCATGGCGTTGCCATTCTACTGCTTCACCTTTGAGCGCTTGCTCGACACGCTCCAAAAATTCCTGCTGTCCCTTTGCTTTGAGGGTTTCTACTTCTATTTGGTGTTTACGTTCTGCTACCTGCGCCGTTGTGCGCGGTTCATAGGCATCGCCTTTTTGCTTGAAGTAGAGTTTGTCATCTGATAACAAGCAATGGGCTGCATAACAAGGGGCTGGGTCTGATTCGGAAAATAGCAGATTCGCCATTTGCGTTGGTGTGACTGCTTCCCCGTCCTCTACTAGTAATTCCCAAGCCACTTCCAAGCTGGATGGGTCTAAATAAGGCTTGACTTGCTCCAGAAATTTGGGTATGTCAGAGGACTTGTAAGTTTGTCCGTTAACTGTATATGTAATTTGTCTCGGCGCGAGGCTGTGGGATTGACTGCGTTCATCTACCACAAACCAACGGGTCTTACCATCTGGACGATCTACCACACCCAGACGGCGATCGCCTTGAACCCTAAATTCAACTAGCGTCCCCTTCTCCACAACCCTCGCACTCTTTTAATTTTAGATTTTAGGTTTTTGATTTTAGATTTAATAAACACTATTAAATCTTGAATCCTATCAATATTTATGTAGGAATCAATTTTACACTTTATTATTCAGATTTGAGATTTTGGACTCAGAAAGACAAAGCCAATTCTTTCAATCAGCTTTTCCCGTCGATCCAAAATCTAAAATCCTAAATTTAAAATTGATTTAGCCTTCAGCGTTGATGAATGGCAACAACGCTACAATCCGCGCCCGTTTAATTGCTAATGTTAAGTCTCGCTGTTGCTGACAAGTCAGCCCAGTAATCCGGCGAGGTAAAATTTTGCCTCGTTCGGTAATAAACTTCCGCAGTAAATCAACATCTTTGTAATCGATTGGCTCTCCTGGCTTAATTGGAGACAGACGGCGACGATAATAACTCATCTTTACTTAATTTCCTTGTGAACGGTATGTTTGTTGCAGTGGGTACAGAACTTATTCAGTTCTAAGCGGTTGGTCGTATTACGACGGTTCTTCATGGTGGTATACCGGGACACACCAGGAGAACGTTTGTCAGGGTTGCTACGACACTCGGTACATTCTAGTGTCACAATTATGCGGACACCTTTACTCTTAGCCATAATCTTACAAACAGTAAAGCCTGAAGAGAAATTTACACAAATGACTATCTTCGCACATTTCGTTGCAAAGTATCAACTAAACGCTTGATTTTTAGATCGAGCGAGTAGCCCCGACGCGACGAAACTATAAAAGTTCTAGCGTAACGGTCATGCAAAGCTTGCCGCAACTGGGGATCAGAGAAAGCTGCACCACAGTCTATTGCCAGAGGAAGTAATAGCAGTATAGCAGTGGGATTAGCTCTAATGTTGCCGAGGGCGATCGACACCAACAAAGCACCAAAGCCAATTATAGCTTCTCGCTTCACCAGTGCCAGCAACTGGGGAATTCTCCCTACTACTTGGCCATTTTCTACTTCTAAGATTTTCAAGTCAAAAGCCCAGCGTCCCAAACTTTGCCCTTGATTGTTAAATACCACCACTACCCGTAAAATCAGCCAACAAAAGATAAAAACTAAAATTTGGACAAATTGAATACCAAGGCTATTACTACCAAATAGTGAACTGACTAACCAAGCACCTAAAAAATCCAGCCCCAAAGCCATACCGCGCCGCCAAATCTCAGCTTTGGGATAGTGTTTTTGCGGAATTCTTTCGATAGTCATATAAAATAGGTATTTTTATTTAGCGGTTGGGAAATAATCTATGCTTCTATTTTTAATATTAAGGTGATAGCTTGGTGCTGGCTTTGCTGAAAAAGTTCAGAATCATGCCAAATAAAGCTAAAATTTTATCTTTGCGATTGCTCGAATGCCAGAAATTAGCCGTTTTTTAGGAATTATTATCACTATGTATTATAACGACCATCCGCCACCACATTTCCACGTTCGCTATAATCAGCAAAAAGCAATTATTGATATTGATACTTTATCAATATTAGAAGGTAAACTTTCGTCTAGAGTATTAGCGCTTGTACTTGAATGGGCAAACTTACATAAAACAGAATTGATGGATAACTGGGAAAAAGCTAGACTCAATGCTCCTCTAGAAAAAATTGAACCACTGGAATAAGTTATGCTCAAAGACATTGTTGCAGTCGAACCAAAAGAAAGTTATCAACTGTACATCAAATTTGAAGATGACAAACAAGGAATTATTGATATTAGTAAATTCATTTCCTTTACAGGAATTTTTGCACCACTAAAAGATATTAACTATTTTAAACAAGTAAAAATAAATCCTGAATGGGGAACTATTTACTGGGAAAACGGTGCTGATTTTGACCCCGATGTACTTTATGCAGAAATTACGGGAGAAGCAATCAGTAATTATCAAATTGCAAAAACAGCAAATGAAGATTGAACTATAGCAGCAGTGTATCGCTTTAAATACTAGCTTACATAAAAAATAGCTTACCAAGTTATTTATGATAAAACCCAACATTATCAAAGGATATGTTGGGCTTTTTGGTTTGTTTTATGAATTCCTTAATGTTTCTAATACTCCATTTATATGGAGGTAAATCTTTAGAAAATAGGACAATTACCAGATTTAGCCGCTTGAATATCTATGATAATTTTTCTATAGCCTGCTGCATAAAGTAATTTTTCTGCTTGTTCTTTTGCGTTTTTATTAGCAGTATCTATGATACCATTTTCACAAGCTTCTACTCTAATGGTTTTAAGAGCATCTCTTTGTTCTTGGTCTTGTAGTTCAATTTTTGATTTAAAACTAACTCCATCACGATGATGATCTAAAAGACGTGAAGATTCAACATCTAGAGTAGTCTCCGTGATGTATGGTGGAGGTAAGATAATATGTACTAAATGATTATTTTCATCCAATTCTTTAACTTCAAGTAACTTCATATCCATTCCAACACGAATCGTACCTACTCCTTCATAAATAACTTTAGTCTGTCCCAAAGGAATAGAAAAAACTACATTTTTTTCTTGTTCAACTACAGTAGCTTTACTTTGCATTTTCACAACGTTAAAGTCACTTATTTCTTTTAATCCACCAAGAATAACTGTTTGTATTTTTGTCTCACTCTTAGTAGTAAACCAATGACCAGAAAAAATATAAAAGCTCAACAAAAGTATAGAGAGAGAAAATATTATTACTGCGATTGCTGTTTTTTTGATGTCAACAAAAATACCTGTAGCACCTTGTATTGTCTGCATTAAGCCACTGAAAGAAGTCATCACTAATGCCTTTTAGATTGTATTTAGAGAGTAATAGTAATATTGGTAACTTATAATACGGATATATAGCTCGCGTCTTTACTCTTAAAATAATTGATATCAGTAATTTCGCTGTGTCAGAAATCCATTTTAAATTTACTTTATAAAATCTGAAAGATTTACTAATTACCCAAACAGATAAATAGTAGTTTTCTTAATAAGAAGAATTATGTAAATAACTTGAGGCAATAGCAATGTTACCAGTTAGGGATGCAGAAGCAATTATTTTAAATTTGGTCAAACCGTTAGATACTGAACGGGATATTGAAATTGTAGATTTATTGGCAGCAAGCGATCGCATTCTGGCAAATCCCATCACCAGCCAGCTAGATTTTCCCCATTGGGATAATTCCGCAATGGATGGCTATGCAGTCCGTTACGAAGATGTACAGCAAGCTAACGCTGAAAAGCCAGCCATCTTAGAAATTGTTGAGGAAATCCCCGCTGGATATCAACCTAAAACCGCAATTCAACCAGGACAAGCAGCAAGAATTTTTACTGGTGCAGTAATTCCAGCAGGTGCAGATACCGTAGTGATGCAAGAGAGGACACGCCGCGAGGAAAATTGCGTTTTTATTCAAGCCGCACCTCAACCAAAAGAATTTGTTCGACGCAAAGCATCTTACTATCAAGCTGGAACTCAACTGTTACCAGCAGGAATTAAATTAAAGGCGTCAGAAATAGCGGTATTAGCAGCAGCACAGTGTCCCCAAGTCAAAGTTTACCGCCGTCCAAAAGTAGCAATTTTTTCAACTGGCGATGAGTTAGTCACACCAGATACACCACTACAACCAGGGCAAATTGTCGATTCTAATAATTATGCCCTGGCAACTTTAGTCAAAGAAAGTGGAGCAGAACCTTTATTATTAGGCATTGTTAAAGATAATGCAGTTGCTTTACAAGAAACAATTGCCTACGCCATCGCTAATGCTGATATTGTGCTTTCTTCTGGTGGAGTTTCTGTTGGCGAATATGATTATGTTGACAAAATTTTAGAAGCTTTAGGTGCAGAAATTCATATTCGTGCTGTGGAAATGACTCCGGGCAAACCTTTAACTGTTGCGAATTTTTCTAATCAAAACTCAGCACTTTACTTTGGTTTACCAGGAAATCCTGTTTCTGCTTTAGTAAATTTTTGGCGGTTTGTACAACCAGCAATTAAAAAATTGGCTGGACTTGCTGAAGGTTGGGAGGCAAGATTTTTAAAGGTGCGATCGCCTGATGAATTACGCGCCAATGGCAAACGCGAAACTTATATTTTGGGACGCTTAAATTTAGTTAACGGCGTTTACGAATTTCACAAAGCTGGCGGTAGTCATAGTTCCGGCAATTTAATTAACTTAGCTCAAACTAACGCCTTAGCAGTTTTACCAGTCGGTCAAACTTTAATTTCACCAGAAGAAGAAGTTCAAGTTTTGTTAATTGCTACGGTGTAAATTATGAGCTTTGACAATGTTTGTAAAGTATTAGCTGAAAAATATCCAGCAGAATTTGTTAATTGGTTACTCAATGAAGAATCGACACAAGTTAAGGTGTTGAAAACCGAATTGAGTTTAGAACCAATTCGTGACGATTCTGTAACATTTTTGCAAACAACCAATCGAATTTTACATATCGAATTTCAAACTCGCACCATCTCAAATCCTCCGCTTCCATTCAGGATGCTGGATTATTCGGTAAGGTTAATACGTCAATATAATGTCCCTGTAACCCAGGTAGTGATTTTTTTGCAAGAGACAAATAACGAAATTGCTTTTACCGAAGAATATGTAAATGAGACAACTACTCACCGTTACCGAGTTCTACGAATGTGGGAGGAAGACTCAGCAATATTTATCGATAACCCTGCATTATTACCTTTAGCACCATTAACACGCACAACCTCACCTCAACGGTTGCTGTCGCAGGTTGCCCAGAGTCTTGCTAGAATTCCTGATAGAAATATTAGGCAAGATATTGTAGCTTACACCGAGATTTTAGCTGGTTTGAAATTTGAAAAAGGATTAATTCGTCAATTTTTAAGCGAGGATGTTATGCAAGAGTCAGTAATTTATCAGGATATTTTACAGAAGGGACAACAACAGGGAAAAGAACAGGGACAACAAGAAGAAGCCTTCCGGTTTTTGATGCGTCAGTTAACTCGACGTTTTGGTGAGATAGACTCGTCGATTATTGAGCGTATCCGAGTATTATCTACTGAACAATTGGAGATATTGGGTGAGGAATTTGTAGATTTTTCTACAATATCTGATTTGGTTAATTTATTAGAACAACAAGAAAATAGTTGAACAAGTAATAACTAAATACTTGGCTCATCAAGCAAACTGTCAGTTTGTAAAGGATAAACATGACGTAAGCTGCGCCATGACTGAAAAGGCTGGTCGTCAATCATTACGTTTGGTTTGGGAAGATAACCAATAAAACAATCATCCAGTCCTAATTCTATAGCTGAAGCACGGGCATATTCACTACCGCCACTACTCCAACAGTAGAGAACTGCTCCTTTTATTTTGAGTTGTCGAATTGTCTCGATAACACTTGTTATAGGAATACGCTTTGTCCCAAATGAGCGAACGAGAGTATCATTAACATCAACAAAAATAACCATATTTGTAGCTGTTTTTTTATTTTTAACGCACCACAGAGACACAGAGAACACAGAGTATAAAAGTTAGATTTCTTTGCGCCTTTGCGACTTCGCGTGAGCATTTCACTGGACTAAAGCTCTAACATCATTTGCAGAATCTAGTTGTAAGGCTGTTGCTACGATCGCCTCAGCTTGAGCTACAGTTAATTTTGCGATCGCCTGTTTAACTATCCCAATAGCTTGAGGATTCACACTCAATTCATCTAACCCTAAACCTATTAATATTCCTGCGGCTGTGGGATCTGCGGCTAATTCTCCACATAATCCTACCCAAATTCCGGCGGCGTGGGCAGCTTGTACAGTTTGTTGTATCATTCGCAATACGGCAGGATGTAAAGCATCGGCTAAATAAGCTACTCTGGGGTTATTGCGATCGCCTGCCATGACATACTGGCTTAAATCATTAGTTCCGATACTGAAAAAGTTGACTTCTGCGGCTAAATGATCAGCTATAGCGACTGCTGCGGGGACTTCTATCATCACACCCACTTCCATATTTTCACTGAAGCTGATACCTGCTTGGCGTAGTTCTGCCTGTACTTCACCTAAAATTGCCTTAGCGGTGCGTACTTCTGTCACACTCGCAATCATCGGGAACATTACCTTAATATTGTGTTCTGCGCTGGCGCGTAAAATAGCCCGTAATTGAGTTTTAAATAAATCGGGATGATCTAAACAGAAACGTATACCCCGCCAGCCTAAGAAAGGGTTGGCTTCGGGAATGCCGAATCTCAAATAAGGTAATGGCTTGTCGCCGCCGACATCTAGAGTGCGGATAATTAACGGACGGTTATCTAAAACTTGGGCGATCGCCTGATACACTGCTAGTTGTTCTTCTTCTGTGGGTGCGGTGTTCCTATTTAAATACAAAAACTCAGTCCGCAGTAGTCCCACACCTTCTGCACCACCAGCCACAGCCACTTGTACATCTGCGATACTGCCAATATTTGCAAGGACATTTACCTGTTTTCCATCACGGGTAATTGCTGGTTGATGCGCCTTGGCGAGTGCTTCTTGTTTGGCTGTTTGCCAAGCTTCTCGTTTAGCCTCCAATGCACCGAGAATATCGGGTTCTGGTTCTACCCAAGCCTTGCCACTTTCACCATCTAGTGCCATTAATGTACCATCTTGCAACCGCAACACTTCTGGATTAACACCCAAAACGGCGGGAATTCCCAATGTCCGCGCAATAATGGCGCTGTGAGATGTGGCACTTCCCGACACTGTACAAATACCGAGTACCTTGCTGGGATCTAAACCGGCTGTGTCTGAAGGTGTCAAGTCTGTGGCTAGTAAAATTGCTGGTTCTGTGAGATGCAAGCTAGTAGCGGCACTTCCGGCTAACAGTCGCAGCACTCTTTGTCCAACATCCACCACATCTTCGACACGTTCTTGTAAATACGCATCATCTAAGGTGCGGTAGGAAGTTGCAACTTCATCAATTGCGGCTTGCCAAGCTGCTTCTGCATTCAGGTGATGTTCCATGATGCGTTGCTGCACAGTTTCTAGCAACACTGGATCTTCTAAAAATAGTAAATGAGCATCAAAAATTGCGGCTTCTGTATCACCTATTTGAAATGATGCTTGCGAGAAAATTATCTGAATTTCTTGTTGAGCCGTGTGAATGGCTGACTGTAAACGCTGACATTCTGCTTCCGGATCGTTGACATGGTATTGTGTTACCGTCACCGGGGCAGGTTCATAATGAATTACAGGTGCGATCGCAACTCCTGGAGAAGCCGCAATTCCTGAAAGTTCGCCATGAGTCGCTAGAGTTGCTTCTTGCTGTGTTGTTAGTGGAGACACAACAGCAGTATCATCTTCACCAAAGTTATTAGCAAATAAGGTTTGTAAAGCTGCTAGTGCTGCATCAGCATCAACACCAGTCGCAGTAATTAATACTTCGTGTCCTTGGCGCACGCCTAAAGTTCCAACTTGGTTAATACTGTCACCCCGGACAACTGCTGTATTTCTAGTTAAATTCTGCACATGAATTCGAGATTGAAATTTTGCGGCTGTGGCGACAAACTGCGCCGCCGGACGCGCGTGTAAGCCTAAACGATTATGAACAGTCAGTCGAATTTCTCTACTAGGATAAGCTGCACTCGTTATGGGTTGAGTATTAGTACTACTGTCAATTGTTATATTAGTAACGCTTAATTGTGTAGCTTTGGCGTTTAATGCTCCTCTCGCTTCTGCCATTACCTGCTGGATATTTTTACCTGTAGCGGCTGCAACGGCTGCTGCGATCGCACCTTCTACCAGTGGTGCTTCACAGAGGTATACTTTTTCTTGATGTGCTTCTGGTAAGAACTCCACAGCCATTTCTGCATTCATGACGGCACTACCGAGATCCATCAAAACCAATACACCATCATCACTAAATACAGATGCGATCGCCTTATAAATCTTCAGTGCATCCGTACCGAGTGGATTTTCTGCATCTTCAATACCAGCCGCCACCGCAATGGCAACTTTGTCCTGAACCATTTGTGCAGCGAGTTCCTGCACACCCAGAGCCAATTGTTTACTGTGAGAAACGATAACTATTCCGACCACTGCAACACCATCAACTTTGTTGAGAGTCTGAGATTGAGCAAGCTACTCGTTGCAGTCCAAAATAGCATCAATATTTCATTACCGTTGCAATTGTCCAAAAATATTTAGAATGAGGTTTTGCAGCTAGGGCAAGGATGCGATTTTACTTGATATTCAGAAATAGTCCAAACTATTTTTACATAACCATGACGTACAAATATCCATTGGCTATTTGTTTATCCTTCGTATATTTAACTAAATAACTACGTAACTCAATAACCTCCCTTAGCCCAGAGAAACTTATTTCTTTTGAAAGAAAGGTTTTTGAAGAAAGTTCTGAGCCAAATTTGTGAATATAATCTGTCAGTTCCGAGCAGAATTGATTAAGGACATTTTCATCTAAATCTTTTGATTTACAAATATATGCCCTACCAGACAAACCTTTCAAAGTGATAGATTTATTAATGGATTTTTGTTCAGGTAATTGCTTTTGACTCCTGACTTTATCCCTTCTGTTTTTTTTATCATTTTGAGCCTTTTGAATTGGCAGATTATCTACAATGCCAACTTCCTCAAATTTTGCGATAAAACGCTCAAAAGTGCTTACAATATCTGGAAAGGATATTAAAATTGGCTGTTCGGTAAATTCTTGTGGATTGTAGACAATATAAGAACCGTCTTTTTCTAATTTCATTGAAAAATTTAAAGTGTACTTCATGAGTCTTGAGGAGTCTTTTCTCTAGCGACTATAGTTATTCTGATACCGTATGAATCAACCGCATCATACGCTGTTTTTGCAGCTGAACGACATCGAATTATAATTTCTGTTGCATCTGGAACAGCGCGAAGTTGAGCGCCTACTATTCCATCAAGCATTGGACGAGTCAGATGACGATCCTTAAACTCCAAGGCAATTTTTTGTTGAGACATTAATAATCACCATTGATAAGGATATTTCTGATACGTGTTGCTACATTTTTTGCACCTCTCTCGGTTGGGGCAATTATCTGGATAATGCAGTCAATTCCGCCATCTTTGCCAAAACGTTTATCGATACCCTGACGTGTAATTCTCTCACCATAAACGTCTGTAAACTTAACTGTTTCAAAACTTTCTAGCCTATCCATTAAACGTTTGAGTTCTTCATGCTCAAAATAGTAGCCCATTAGGCTAGGTGTTAATTTTTCTACTGGTGTAAACTTCTCAACTTGGGAAGAGTTGAACAGTTTTTTGACACATCCTACTATCAGTTCAATCACAGCATTTGCCTCTTAATTCACTTTCGCTGTGATTATTATTCCCACACTTATGCTTTGGTTATCACATTGGCAACTCAACTTACTTAGTTCTCCATACATTACTTAGAATAAACGGCTAATGTAACGAAAGACCGCCCAGCATATCTTTATTAATTCTGTTTATAACTAGCTTCTAATCGGCAAAATTCTTACTCTTGAACGAGAACGGTCTATTGTCATCAAGACACCGGCTTCTAGTTGTGTTTGGAATTGAAGTAAAGTTGTAATTACTAACTCCCCAATAGCAGCAGGTAATAAATCTTGAGTACGTACTTGCACGACACTAGGGGAGTTGGCTTGAGTAGCTGCTAAAAGTGTTCCAAAATCTAAATCATTTGTAAACACAATGTAGTTGTTATCAACAGCCCAAGTCATAATTACACGGTCTGTTGCACCAGGATTTCCAATAGTTGACCAATGAACAGCTTCAATACCTGCTTGTACAAAAGTTTCCACCCATTCCGGTGAAAGATTCATATCAATAAGAATTTTCATGCTGAAGTTAGAGGCAATTCTATCTCCTCAACCCGCCAAGCTGCATAAGCTAAAGCCTCATAAATATCAGCTAATTCTAAATAAGGATAGGCTTTGAGAATTTCTTCTGGAGTTCTACCAGATGCCATTAATCCAACAAGAGTACCAACAGTTACCCGCAAACCACGAATACAAGGTTTACCTCCCATGACTTCAGGGTTGAATGTAATTCTAGTTAGCTGATTCATAAGTATTTCTGTTATAAAATCAACGACCTGATTTATCGTTATTTTAAATTATTGGGATATAGGTTTTTATCTGCCTAATCTTCCACCACTTCTATCAACTCTTCAATCGATACATCAAAGACACGCGCCAGCTTTAGCACAGACATTAAATTAGCCATTGACATTCCAGGTGAGTTTGCGTAAGTTGCAACAGTGCTGTAGGGAAGTCCAGAACGCTCAGATACTTCCTTGAGTGTCCAACCTCGCGCCGTAGCAAGTTCTTTAATTCGCAATTTAAACACACATTATCCTGACTTGACAGTATCGAGATTTCGATTTTTAATAGTTTTAGCCTCAAAAATCGAAATCTCGATTTTTGAAGTAAACACATCAAAAGCGATCGCTCGTCTTGCCTGGAAAACAACAGAGCGATCGCTATTCCTAACACATCCCACAAAGTGGGAAAGTATTAACCTATGATACCAACCTCAAAGTCAAAATTAAATAGTCATCCTTGGTGTATTATTCGTTAACTACCCAATATGCAAAGGATAGTAGTAGCTAGGTTTCATCGTCATCATGATGCAGATGCTTACAGGCAAATTCTTCAGCGATTATTACCTACCGCCAGCCATGTAATTATATTTGACTCTGAGACGGCACAAGATTTTTAAATCTGTCACCTGTCACTTCTTACCTGTCCCCTGTTCTAATTTCAACAAAAAACCGAGAAACTTTGATGTTTCCCGGTTTATTTTTAATATTAAAACCCTCAGTTAAAGGAAACACTAATGTGTTCCCTATAATTCTTTAGCTAAATTAAACTTTAGCAGCAGCCTTGGTGACAGCGTTCAATTCACCTTTAGCATACTTAGCAGCAAAATCTTCTAAAGTAACTTGCTTAATCTTGCTTGCGTTACCAGCAGTACCGAATTGTACATAGCGTTCAGCACAAACCTTCTGCATATATTTGATAGAAGGCTTGAGGAAGTGACGGGGATCAAATTCCTTGGGAGCTTTTGCTAAAGCTTCGCGCACAGCTGCGGTGATAGCCAAACGGTTGTCGGTGTCGATGTTAACTTTACGAACACCACTCTTGATACCTTTTTGAATTTCTTCTACAGGTACGCCGTAGGTTTCAGGAATAGCACCGCCGTACTCGTTAATCAAAGCGATTAAATCTTCAGGTACGGAAGAAGAACCGTGCATTACCAAGTGGGTGTTAGGTAGGCGACGGTGAATTTCTTCAATACGGCTGATAGCCAAAATTTCGCCAGTTGGTTTGCGGGTAAACTTGTAAGCACCGTGGCTTGTACCAATAGCTACAGCCAAAGCATCTACTTGGGTTGCTTCTACAAAGCTAACAGCTTCATCGGGGTCGGTTAACAGTTGGGAGTGGTCAAGAGTACCTTCAAAACCGTGACCATCTTCAGCTTCACCCGCGCCGGTTTCCAGAGAACCCAAGCAACCGAGTTCACCTTCTACACTTACGCCCAAAGCATGAGCTACATTTACAACTTCACGGGTAACATTAACGTTGTACTCGAAGCTGGCAGGGGTTTTAGCATCAGCTTCCAAGGAACCATCCATCATTACGCTGGTGAAGTTATTCTTGATAGCTGAGTAGCAGGTAGAAGGAGCATTACCATGATCTTGGTGCATCACAATGGGAATGTGAGGATATGTCTCTACAGCAGCCAAAATCAGGTGGCGCAGGAAGTTTTCACCTGCATAGTTACGAGCGCCACGAGAAGCTTGCAAAATGACGGGGCTATCTGTTTCTTCAGCCGCCTTCATAATTGCCTGAATTTGCTCCAGGTTGTTAACGTTAAAAGCTGGGATGCCGTAACCGTTCTCAGCCGCGTGATCCAACAGCAGCCGCATTGGTACCAGCGCCATAGATAGTCCTCCTAATGTGGTTGTCAGCTAGTCGGTGTGAGACAAGCGTAAAAGTTACGCTAATCTTAAGAGTTTTTTCAACTTATAGGAAATTATAACTAGTGTCGGGTGTTTATGTTGAAAAAGTTTACGCCATCTCTCATCAAGATGCCTTATGCTTGACTTCAACGACTGTCAAGTATGCTACGTTACAGTTTTTTGTTTTGGTAGTGTGTTATTCCAGATGATGCAAATATACAGGCAATGCCTGCGGCGGGCTTTGCCTACGCACTTCATTTCGCTTCCAGTTTCTCAACAAATGCTGCGTGTTCAGAAGATTGCAAGCCTGCTTGTAAAACACTCACCACAGCTTCCAAATTTCCCGTTAATAACTCTGTAGCCGCTAACCACAAACCGGGAAAAACCTGACTTCGCATAATTCCATCATGATCAGATATTAATTCTAAATATTCACCTTGTTCCAAATAAAACCAAGTCAATTTTTGATCGAGAACTTGCCAGACAATATATTCTTTAACTCCATTGCGGCGATAAGCTTGTTTTTTTGCATGAAGGTCAATCGCTACACTACTTGCAGCAATCTCTACAACTAACTCTGGCGCACCTTCGATATAATCATCCTCACTCTCCCTTGCTTGACCGCCTGCTGCTTGGTCAATAAGTAAAACCGCATCTGGTTGAGGTTCATTATCCAAATCTAAACGTACAGTGGGTTCGATCGCTAAAAATACATTAGGTGTAGCAGTTCGATAAGTAAATAACCAACCGATTATGGTACTGTGCGGTTCACCATGACTTCTAAAACGTAACGCAGCAGGCATTATATAAACAATTCCTTCGATTAATTCAGCTTTTTTGACGTTAGGCATAGCGTTATAACGACGCTCAAATTCATAGCGGGTGAGTTTGTCGCCGTTTTCTAACTGAGGAATTGTTCGATGTTGTGGAGGAGTTTTGACCATAGCGATCGCATCTTGGTTGAGCTTATGCCTATCCTACAGAATTATTTGTGCGTAGACGCGGAGCGGCTTGTCCTTGGACATCGCCTTTTCCGAATCCCCACATACAATAAGACTTGCCTCAACTTCGAGTTTCAGCAAGCCTGTTTCCTTTCTATATGGGTCGCCCGGGATTCGAACCCGGAACTAATCGGTTAAAAGCCGAGTACTCTACCGTTGAGTTAGCGACCCTTGCGCTTCCTTCGCAACTTTGCCATCATAGCACGAACATCTATAGATTTGTAAAGGGGTTTCTAGAAAAAATTTGCTGTCAATCTAACAGATGCTTGATAGCTGGCTCCTGGCTCTAAAACAGTCAAGTGTTCGCCTGTGTTTAGAGAGTTGCGCGGTGCGCTCCAAGGTTCCAGACAATAAAAGTCTTTGCCTTTGAGCGTCCAAAATACCACGATGGGATAGTCATCGCCGTATTCTAAAGTCAATTTTAATTTACTGCTATTGTCCGTGACTGTAGCCGATTTACCAGTTAGCGGCTTGAAGGCAACATCAATTTCATCTACGTTGAAATCAAAATTCCCACTAAAGAATTTAATTTCCTTAGTTCTCTGGTCTTGATATTCTCCAGCAGGAATGGCAAACTCTAGCTGTATTTTATCCTGGGTGAGGAAGTAAGGATGAAACCCGGTGGAAAAGGGTATCGATGTTGCAGAGGAGTTATGCAGATGTTGCTGAATTTCCAGAGTATTCCCGTTGATTTTGTAACTGAAACTTAAATGAAAATCAAAGGGATATAAGGCTTTGGTTTGCTCGTTGCTGACAAGATGGAGTTTAAGATAAGTCGTATTATCATCAGATACTTCCTCCACTTCCCAAGGTAAATCACGGGCAAAGCCATGCTGTTTGAGGGTATATTGCTGCCCGTTGTAGGTGTAGGAATTATCTGGTAGGTTGCCACAAATAGGAAAAAGAATTGGGACTCCACCCCTGACACTCAAATCAGGGTTAGCAAAACGCTCTTTATCCAAATAAAGAATTTCTTGACCTTGAACACGCCAGCCTGTGATGATACCACCCCGTTCTGGGACAACTTCTAATTCAGAACCAGAGTTTTGTTCCGACAGAACGTGGGTTTTGTACTGTTGCTGTTTAACCGTAACGGTATACACAATTTTATTCCTTAGAGGCTAGAGGCTAGAGGTTAGAGTTTAGTTCCTGTAGTTTGGGTAGAGCGTAGCGTAACCCAACAAAAGCGTTGGGTTCCACTTCGTTACACCCAACCTACGGTAATTATAAGCTAGTCCCTAGTTTCTAATAATTACTCGTCTTCTGCAAATATAAAGCGATACAATTCGCTAGGATCTGGTTCAGGACTGCTTTCGGCAAACTTAACTGCTTCGTCAATCACGTCCTGAATCTTCTTGTCAATTGCCTTTAGTTCTTCTTCACTGGCTAAATTTTGTTCCACCATATAAGCAGCCAGCTTCTTAATTGGGTCACGGGAGAACCAAAATTCTTTCTCGGCTTTGGTTCGCAGTTCGTCCGGATCGGCCAAGGAGTGACCACGGAAGCGGTAGGTAAGGGCTTCAATTAATGTTGGGCCTTCTCCAGCACGAGCGCGGGCGACGGCTTCTTGGGCTACAGACCGAACTGCGAGTACGTCCATACCGTCTACTTCTACGCCCACCATGTTAAATACGCTGGCTTTTTTGTAAATTTCTGGGTCAGAGGTGGCGCGGTCATGAGCCATCCCAATTGCCCATTTATTATTTTCCACCACAAAAATAATTGGCAGTTTCCATAAAGCTGCCATATTTAGTGTTTCAAAAAACTGACCGTTGTTAGCAGCACCATCACCAAAGAAGCAAGCGGTTACTTGGTCAGCGTTGGGGTCGCCCAAAACTTCGCGGCGATATTTGCTTTGAAAAGCTGCACCAGCCGCAACAGGAATCCCTTCTGCGACGAAAGCGTAGCCACCCAACAAACCATGTTCCGCAGAAAACATGTGCATGGAACCACCGCGTCCTTTGCTGCAACCTGTCTCTTTGCCAAATAATTCGGCCATGACTTCTCTGGCTGGAACTCCGGCACTCAGGGCGTGAACGTGGTCGCGGTAGGTACTGCTAACGAAATCTTCTCCCGGACGCATTGCTTTGATAACGCCAGTCGAAACAGCTTCTTGACCGTTATATAGGTGGACAAAACCAAACATTTTGCCCCTATAGTACATTTCAGCGCATTTATCTTCAAAAAAGCGTCCTAACACCATGTCTTCGTAAAGCATTAAGCCTTCTTCTTTGGTGATTTTGGCGCTGGCAGTATCAAATTTAGGTAACGTCCGTTCTTGAATCATTATTTTTTTAGTATCCCTGTTGTAAAACTGAAATTTACCACGTTAAATAGGCCGCTTTCTGACAAATCAGCTGCTTTGTCTAAGCTAGGTTTTGCTGGAGACAAAAACTTAAAATTTATGCGCTAAGAAGGATTATTGGGATTAGAGGAAATAAATAGGTGAATTCTGGAATTTTATAATTCGCTATCTGCGATTTTTACACCTTAAATGCAATACATGACTTCTCATGCTGCCCTCTGTTGTTTTACAATCCCAAATCCTGTACATAGGCTATCAATCAGGATAGCTTGGTTTCTGCATATCTATTAACAATTTCCTTCAAAATTAACGCCGCAACTGAATTTATTTTGCTAGATACTTGTGATCAAGACTTGAGCATGGTAACATTTTAATCCTTGTTATTATTAGCATCTACCATTACAAGTATTGCTACTATCACTGCATAGCCGGGGAAAATACTTACGTATACATCAAGCAGATAAGCTTATAAGTTGGGTATGATTAGTATGATGAACGATCGCAGCACAGTTTTGCAGTGTTTAATAGCTGATAGCAGTTATACACAAATAAATACTAAGAATTAAAACAAAGTTTCCCTCGTACCTAGGCGAAGTCAAATTAATAGTACTAAAATGTGTCTCAAAATTTCAGAGGGAACAAAATTAATTGTTGCACTATACACTTATAGTGTAAGTCCGGCACGGTGTTATTCACCGTAATATTATGGCACGGTTTTACATGCCTGGAATGCTCTAGGTGGATTATGTTGATCACGGTGCAGGGGAAGTAGGCTGTGCGAATTCCGCTAGATTACTACCGAATTTTAGGACTACCGTTAGCGGCAAGCGAAGAACAGTTGCGGCAAGCATATAGCGATCGCATTGTGCAATTGCCGCGACGAGAGTATTCTCAAGCAGCAATTTCTTCTCGTAAACAACTTATAGAAACAGCTTACGTGGTTTTATCAAATCCGAAAGAACGTAGCAGTTACGATCAGCTTTATCTGTCCCATGCTTATGACCCTGATGGTACTGCTACTGCCACAGTCACAGCAGGCAAACGCATAGACACTAATGGTGATCTTGATAGTCAAGGTCTTAGTATTGAAATTGCCCAACAAGAATTAGTTGGTGCGCTGTTAATATTGCAAGAGCTAGGAGAATATGAACTCGTCCTTAAATTAGGTCGTACCTACCTAGCCAATCATCACAGTACAGCCTCTACCAAAATAGGTAATCCTCTTACTGAGGAAGACTTTCTCGAAACGAGTGACCATCCAGATATTGTCCTGACTCTGGCTTTAGCTTGTCTAGAATTAGGGCGGGAACAGTGGCAGCAAGGTTATTACGAAAATGCCGCAGTTTCTCTAGAATCTGGGTTAGATATGCTGGCTAGTGAAGGAATATTCTCTAGCGTCCAGGCAGAAATTCAGGCTGATCTTTATAAATTACGTCCTTATCGGGTTTTAGAATTACTAGAGTTACCTTTAGAGAAGACTGGAGAACGCCGCCAAGGGTTGGAATTATTGCAGAGCCTCCTTGACGATCGCGGCGGTATTGATGGAACTAACAACGATCAATCGGGTTTAAGTATAGATGACTTTCTACGATTTATTCAGCAAATACGCAACTACTTAACAGTTGCCGAACAACACAAGTTATTTGAAGCAGAAAGTAAGCGTCCATCGGCTGTGGCCACTTACCTAGCAGTTTATGCTTTGATTGCTAGAGGATTTGCCCAACGTCAACCGGCGTTAATTCGTCAGGCCAGACAAATGCTGATGCATTTAGGTAAGCGTCAAGATGTGCATTTAGAACAGTCACTCTGTGCGCTATTGTTGGGGCAAACTGAAGAAGCAACCCGTGTTTTAGAAATGAGTCAGGAGTATGAAGCTTTAGCTTTTATTCGAGAAAAATCCCAAGACTCTCCTGATTTATTACCGGGGTTGTGCCTGTATGGTGAACAGTGGTTACAACATGAAGTGTTTCCACATTTTCGTGATCTGTCAAGACAGCAAGCTGCTCTCAAAGATTACTTTGCTAACCCGCAAGTGCAAGCATATTTAGAAGCACTGCCTACAGATGCAGAAACTAGCAACGAGTGGGGTGTAATTAATCGTCAACCTTTTGCTTCACCACAACCCAATAATCATCGTCAACAAAATCATGCGCCTGGGGTTGCTCGCCAGAATCACGCTAGAATGCCTGATCTGGATTTGCCAGAAACTCCAAACCAAAGAAGCACTGAGTATCCCAACTCGCCACTTCCGAGATGGAACACACCACCTGCATCACCTGCGGTAAATCATACCCAGCCACCAGAAATACCTGTGGCATCTTCTACCACCGCACGACCAGAAAAACCAACTAGTCATCATCTAAATGGTAAAGGTGCTGCGCCTACGCCTCGTCCTACGCAAAAGCGCAGACGGCGTAAGCCTCCTAGTCAACAAGTTAACCGAGAACATGGGTTAGATAATAATCGCGATCGCCGGACTCGGCAACGGCGTACTGTCAGCAGCAGTTTAGACAGTAAAACACGCTTAGTCTGGACAGTGTTTGCTTCATTAGCTGGTATATTGGTCTTCTGGCTGATAGTTTCCACAACTTTTGGTTGGTTAAAAGATATATTTTTCCCGGCTCCTGCTTTAGAAGGTAAGCAGTTGTCTGTGCAACTAAATCAACCACCAATAGAAATTCCTAATGGCTATAGCGAGTTACTCCCACCTGATGGCCCGCTTACAGATGCAACCGCCGAAGAGGTAATTCGGACTTGGCTTTCTACCAAAGCCCTAGCTTTGGGACCAAACCATGATGTTGAGAGTCTCAGCGATATCTTAACTGGTTCATCTTTATCTCAATGGCGATTAATTGCCCAGCAAGATAAATTAGATAACCGTTATCGCCAGTACGACCACAGCGTTAAAGTCGAATTTGTGAGTAAAAATGAGCTAGACCCCAATCGCGCCGCAGTTTTAGCTACTGTCAAAGAAGCAACACAATTTTATGAAAATGGTCAGAAGAAAAAGTCTTCTAACGAAAGTTTGCGGGTTCGCTATGATTTAATTCGACGAGAAGGTAAATGGCGAATTCAGAGTATGTATGTTGTAAATCAAGTGAGCATGAACTTTTAAAACTCAGCCAGCTTAATCATCTTCAGCTGTTTCCCATTTGATTTGCATATTTAATGGCGTTAACGGTTGACTGTCAACGGTCAACTGTTAAACGTCAACAATCAAAAACACCATGAAAAGATTGTGTAATGAATAAGTATTTTCGCTGAGCAAAGCTTTGAGCAATTAAAAATGGTTTCAATTTATGTGACTACCGCTATATATGCAAATCTCTAGTAATGCGAGTAGGAATATATTTAGTTTAGTTAAGTACCATAAAAAAGGTTGCAGTTTGTAACATTAATCGCAGTGCTTATTGCAGTTTGTAAATATTTTGTGTAACTGAAAGGAATATTCCTTTAGACTGAATCTCAATTGCAAAGTATTGGGATCGAGGCAAATGCATTCGATGAATTTTTTGTGTCATGAATTTGTAGTTGCTGTTTCCTTTGGTGCTTGTGTTCTTGGTTTAGTATTACTCTGGGACGGTAAGCAACCAAAAGATGACATAGAAGAAACAGAAAAGATTTTATTTAGAATGAGCTTTTCTTACTGGCTTGTATATTGTGTTGCTTTTGCGCTAGAAAAGGTAATTTTACCTGACTGGGAATCTGTAGTGATGTCTTTGAAAATCACTACAGCATTGTCATATTTTTTAACTTTTTCTTGTATTTTGAGTTTACCGCTACATAAATTTGCAGTACGTCGGGTTGAAGAATAGTTAACTGAAGTATGAAGTGTGAAGTGTGAAGTCTGGAATTATATCTAATATAAAGGTATGGGTTATAGGCGAGGTTTGTACCACTTTTTTAGTCAAAAGCTTTGAATTACTATGAACTAGTAACTGTTAAGCTGATTGATGTTTCATAGCGATCGCAATAGCTGTTTGAAGTTCATCCTGGACTAAACTAGTCAGGATGAACACCTCTTGTACTGTCTTACCGTGTCTAGCGATAACTTTGTAACCCCCGCGAATTGGCACAGATATGCGTAATTGCATTTTTGGGCTATGACCTTTTACCCTTCCAATTACCCCTGGGGTAACGGTGTGAATGCCATCTTGCTGGCAGAGAAGTTCTAAAATAGGTATAAGACCGGGAAGATGGGTAGAGTGATTCCAAACGAGTCTGCCATCTTTGCGGTTATTTGCTTTTTGGGAGCCTGTATTTTTGCCCATGATGTTAAGCTGCTTCTAGGGGAGCCATTGTTAAACCGGCTCGCCGCAGCTGTTGGTGATACAATTCTGCTGGTTCTTGGGGGCCTACCCAAACGATCGCTTGCCCTTCATAATGAACCTGATTAGTTAAATCCCAAGCGCGATCGCTAGTCATATTCGGGATATACTTCATCAAACACTCAGCGACGTGTTGAAAAGTATTGAAGTCATCGTTTAAAACAATAACCTTGTAATTGGGATACGGTTTGCGAATAGTTTGACTAGACCGTTCAGGAGCAACAGTTGGTGCTGTACCCATTCCGTACACAGCTGCTGAAAGTCTTGTAATCATAAGACAATTGGCTAACAAGATTTTACAAAACTACATTATAAGTAAATAGTTTAGTCCATAGTCTGACGTGTATGAGTTATTGGTATACCAACCAAGGGTGCAAGGGAGAATAAATAATAACTATTGACTATTGACCATTGACTAATAATAGGTAAACCTAGCAGGAAGCACATCACAAACTACCTGCTAGGAAATGAAGATCTATTCTCGCCATGTTTGAAGGGTAGAGCTTATTTGTAATCAATAATGCCTATCCTTAGTTAGGATAACCAAATTGTTGGTACAACAGGGTTAAGAAAAGTCAATCAATTAGTTAACGCTTTGGGAAAGTCAATAAGCAACAGGCAAACAAATAGCTTCTTTCCATTCCTTATTCCCTTTTCAAACTGCTGTAATATTTGATGAATCAAGGTTTTCCATCCAAAATCACGTCACTTGCTACAACGGAGGGAGCCTCTGCAACGCAGTGGCTCCAAAATCTAAAATCCAAAATTGGTATCACACTCTCGTAAAAAACCTACTCCTGTCAGGAGTAGGGAGTAGGGGATAGTATGAAAATGAAATCTAGTTGTACTACTATCACTAACAGAAGTAGCATCAGTAAATGCTATGTATGAATGCAGCGAAAGACTTAGTGCTAGTTGGTGGTGGTCACAGTCATGCGATCGCCCTAAGAATGTTTGGCATGAAACCATTACCAGGAGTACGTTTAACTTTAATTACTCCAGCATCAGATACACCTTATTCTGGAATGTTACCAGGACACATTGCTGGATTATATAGTTATGAGGAATGCCACATTAATTTGCGGAAATTGGCTAACTTTGCTCATGCAAAGTTATGTATAGACCAAGCCATTGGTCTAGATTTAGAAAATCACAAAGTCATTTGCGCTAACCATCCTCCTGTAAATTTTGATGTTTTGTCTATTGATATTGGTAGCACTCCAGCCACAACATCTGTACCTGGTGCCGCAGAATATGCAATCCCAGCTAAACCAGTAGCAAAGCTGCTAGAAAATTGGTATAAACTGCTGCAAAGCTTTAACGATAATCCCCAACAACAACTGAAAATTGCCATTGTTGGTGGTGGTGCTGGTGGCGTAGAATTAGCACTCTCAATACAAACACATTTACAGCAGATACTGATTGCTAACAAACAACCAATTCAAAATCTAGAAATTCACTTATTTCAGCGCCATCAGGAAATTTTGCCTCATTACCATTTTTCAGTGCAGCGTCAGGTACAAAAAATCTTCACCAGTCGAGATATTAAGCTGCATCTAGGGGAATCTGTATCTCAAATTGCACCTGTGGATAATCAGAGAACTGAAGAATTATTTACAGTGAAATGTGAATCTGGGTTAGGAGTAGAGTGCCAAAGAATTTTTTGGGTAACACAAGCATCAGCACCAGACTGGTTAAAAACTACAGGATTAGGGACTGATGAACAAGGCTTTATTTCAGTCAATGACACATTGCAATCTCAAACGCACCCACAGGTATTTGCAGCAGGTGATATTGCCACAATGGTAAATCATCCCCGGCCAAAAGCGGGTGTATTTGCGGTGCGTCAGGGTAAGCCTTTATTTGAAAACTTGCAACGAATTATCTTAAGCAAGCCACTCAAACCTTATAGACCACAGCAGCAATATTTAAGTCTAATTGGTACAGGCGACAAAAGAGCGATCGCCACCAAAGGCGCATTCACCTTACCACCTCACCCTCTACTATGGTGCTGGAAAGATTGGATTGACCGTCGCTTTATGGAGCAGTTTAGTAGATAATACTGTTTATCCACACTAAAAGATAACTTGCGATCTTCAAAACTTGCATCACACAGTACGATATTATGTACTATGATATTTTTCGCTGGACTGAACATAGGGTTGTCTTTTCATTCCCTAAACAGTGAGCGAAGTCATCTACTGGATTTTAATTTTTACATCCGATGTCTGCATTCTTTAATAAATTGTATTGATCAACACTTTGAACATTTGTCTTTGCATGGTCAAATAAAAATAATTTAATAAATTTCTTGATAAATAAGAAAATAGCATCAATTGGCTTACATTTGATAACCTTTACGATTAAATTATTTGCAATTTCTAAGAACTACATAGCTATTCACTGATGAAAAACGCTTTTATTCGTACCACAGCACTACTACCTGTTTTTGCTTTATTACTAACCGCCTGTGGTGGTTCTAACACCAACACAAATACTACAATTAATAGCGCAGTAACCACAGAAACATCAGGCGTTATCCCTATTGGTATTGCTGTGGCACAAACTAGCAATGTTGCATTACTTGGTCAAGAACAAGTTGCTGGCGCTAAAATTGCTGAGAAATATTTTAATGATCAAGGTGGTATCAATGGTACACCTATTAAATTAGTATTTCAAGATACTGCTGGTGATGAAGCTGGAACAATCAATGCCTTTCAAGCATTAATTAATAAAGATAAAGTAGTTGGAATTGTTGGCCCGACTTTATCACAACAAGCTTTTAGTGCTGACCCGATTGCTGAACGTTCTAAAATCCCAGTAATTGGGCCATCAAACACAGCTAAAGGTATACCCGAAATTGGTGATTATATTGCGCGTGTTTCTGCACCTGTTTCTGTTGTTGCACCTAATTCAATTAAAGCTGCACTCAAGCTAAATCCTAAGATTAAAAAAGTTGCAGTTTTCTATGCACAAAATGATGCGTTCAGCAAATCAGAAACAGAAATTTTTCAGGAAACTGTTAAACAGCAAAATTTAGAACTAGTTACAGTCCAAAAATTCCAAACTAGCGATACAGATTTTCAAAGCCAAGCCACCAATGCTATTAATCTTAAACCAGATTTAGTGATTATTTCTGGTTTAGCAGCTGATGGTGGTAACTTAGTGCGACAACTAAGAGAACTAGGCTATAAAGGCTTAATTGTTGGTGGTAATGGTCTGAATACCTCCAATATATTCCCAGTTTGTAAAGCACTTTGCGATGGTTTACTAATTGCTCAAGCATACAGCCCAGAACATCCAGGTGAGATTAATGCAGTATTTCGTAAAGCTTATGTAGACCAATTTAAAAAAGAACCACCACAATTTAGCGCTCAAGCTTTTGCAGCAGTTCAGGTATATGTAGAAGCATTAAAATATTTAGATCAAAAGAGCAAAGTGAATAAATTACAACTACCAGCATTACGAACAGAATTGAATCAGCAGTTACTAGCTGGTAAGTATAATACACCTTTGGGTGAAATAGGTTTTACACCGCTAGGAGAAGTTGTACAAAAAGATTTTTATGTAGCTCAAATCAAAATGGAACCAGACGGTAGTAAAGGTAAATTCACATTTTTAAAATAGTGGCTAAATGGATATTAGTCTGTTTTTCCAACAATTATTAAATGGGTTATCAATTGGCAGTGTCTATGCAATTTTTGCTTTAGGATATACCCTTGTTTACTCTATTTTAGGCATCATTAACTTAGCTCATGGTGCAATTTTTACCCTGGGTGCTTATTTTACTTACGCACTCATGGGTGGAACTTTTGGATTTAATGGTTTGCTGGCTAATGTTAGCCTACCAGTACAATTACCATTTGCCATATCCTTGATTATAGGAAGCGTCTTAGCTGGACTGGTGGGAGTTGCAATGGAACGTATTGCTTTTCTACCGTTGCGTCGTCAAGGATCTGACCCTTTATTAACAGTTGTTTCTAGCTTGGGCGTAGCAGTAGTAATTGTTAACTTAATTCAGTATTTAGTAGGGGCAGAAAGTTATACATATCCAGCCAATACTTTTGGTAATTTACCACCTGCAATTAACTTTGGCACAGAAGAAAAACCAATTCCGATTCGCAGCGTGCAAGTGTTAATTTTTGTTGTGTCAATGGTAATTGTGGCAATTCTTACCTATTTTATCAATCGAACTAAATATGGTAAGGCTATGCAAGCGATCGCCGAAGATCCAACAACAGCTAGTTTACTAGGAATTAACAGCGATCGCTTCATTGTTTTGACATTCTTCATCAGCAGTTTCCTGGCAGGATTAGCCGGAACATTGGTGGCTTCTAGTGTGAGTATCGCTGGCCCATACTTTGGTATCGCCTTTGGATTGCGGGGTTTAGCAGTGATAGTCTTGGGAGGTTTGGGTAGTATTCCTGGTGCTGTGCTAGGAGGATTACTCATTGGATTAGTAGAAGCTTTTGTCCCCGCTGAATATTCCGGTTACAAAGATGCCGTAGCTTTTGGAATATTGTTTATCATGCTATTAGTTAGACCTCAAGGTTTACTGGGTCGGCGATTCATTCAGAAAGTCTAATAAAGTCTGCATTCTGGCAATTTATGGCTGAATTTTTTTCAACTTATGGTTCGCTAATTGTCTCTATGGTACTGGGGGCATTATTAGGACTTTCTTTATATTTACCTTTAATGACTGGGCAATTATCTTTAGCAAGCCCAGGATTCTATGCTTTAGGTGGATATATCGCAGCGATTTTATCCACAAAAGTTTTTACATCCAGTAGTAATTTATTTCCCCTACATTTAGTTTTATTGGAAATGTTAATTGCTGGTTTAGTGTCCGGAATATTAGGTGTAGTAGTAGGGATTCCGGCGCTAAGATTAAGGGGAATTTATTTAGCGATCGCCACTATTGCTTTTGTCGAAGTTTTGCGAGTTCTTTCCTTAAATTTAGAAATAACAGGCGGTGCTGTCGGGATTTTTGGTATACCTCAACCCTTCCAAAATCAAATCGAATATTTATGGATTGCTTTACCATTACTATTGATTAGTATGGTGTTATTCTATCGTTTAGAACGCGTGCGAGTGGGTAGGGCATTTACAGCTATCCGCGAAGACGAATTAGCCGCAGGGGCAATGGGAATTAATCCCACCTACTACAAAGTTTTAGCTTTTACTCTGGGTGCAATTCTTGCTGGAGTTGTGGGTGCAATTAGCGCCCATTTTCTTAACACGTGGAATGCACGACAAGGTACATTTGATGCCAGTATTATTTACTTGACTTTTGTCTTAATTGGTGGTTCAAGAACTTTTTTAGGTTCAGTAGTAGGCGGTATGGTATTTACAGCCTTACCAGAAATTTTACGCGGTATCGCAGATTCAGGTATTTTTCCTAATTGGTTAAGTTGGTTAGCGCAATTTCTCCGAGATGGACGATTAATTATTTTTGGTTTACTTATAGTTATAGGTACTATATTTTTCCCTCAAGGTTTAATTACTCCTGAGATTTTTACAATTTATAAGGCAAGGAAAAAGGAAATAAAAGATAAAATATAAGTTTAAAGATGTCTCAAACTATTTCTCCAGATAAAAGCAAAGTTATATTAGAAGCTAACTCACTAACCCGCCGCTTTGATGGTTTAGTAGCAGTAAATAATGTATCTTTTAAAGTTAATCAACATGAGATTTTTGGATTAATTGGCCCGAATGGTGCTGGGAAAACAACTTTATTTAATTTAATTACAGCCCTGATTCCTCCTTCGGATGGAGGATTAATTTATCAAGGCAGAAAAATATCCCAACTACGCCCCCATCAAATTGCGGGTTTAGGTATTGCTAGAACTTTTCAGAACATTCGCTTATTTGGCGAATTATCAGCGTTAGAAAATGTTATTATTGCCAGGCATTTGCATACTAAAAGTAATATGATTACAGGAGTTTTGGGATTGCCCCCTGCTCCCAATGAAGAATATCAAAGTAAACAAAAAGCTTTAGAATTATTAGAACTAGTAGGATTGAGTGATCGCACAGAAGAGAAAGCTAAAAATTTCGCTTATGGTGACCAACGTCGCTTAGAAATTGCTCGTGCTTTAGCGTTAGAACCACAAATTTTACTTTTAGATGAACCAGCAGCAGGGATGAACCCCAGCGAGAAAAAGCATCTCAGTGAATTTATCCGCAATATACGCGATCGCTTCAGTTTAACGATTATTCTGATTGAGCATCACGTACCATTAGTGATGGGTTTGTGCGATCGTATTGCTGTATTAGATTTTGGACAAATAATTGCTATAGGTGAACCATCAGTAGTCAGAAATAATCCGGCTGTAATTGAAGCTTATTTAGGAAATGAATAATCTTCCTACAATTACAGCCGAATTGAGCATAAGGCGGTATCTTGCTGAGACAGCACCGTAATGTTAGACAAAAAGTAGTGTGCGTAGTAGTTTCGAGGCTTGTAAAACTCACACAGATGTTTTCTTCAGCAAAGGATAACCCAACTTTTCTCGCTGTTCTACATATAGTTGTGCTACTTTTCGTGCTAAATGACGAATCCTGGCAATATAGCGAGTTCTTTCCGTTACAGAAATTACTCCTCTAGCATCCAGTAGATTGAAAGTATGCGAACACTTCATTACATAGTCTAAGCTTGGTAAGACTAAACCACGCTCCGTCAACTGGTTAGCTTCCTGCTCATACAAATTAAATAATGTTAACAGCATCTCAGGATTTGATGCTTCAAAATTATAAGTACTCTGTTCAATCTCATTTTGCAGGAAAACATCTCCATAAGTAATGTTGTCTGTCCACTGAAGCTTTGTAATTGCTTCAACTTGCTGGAGATACATCGCTAACCGCTCTAATCCGTATGTAATTTCAATCGATACAGGTCTGCAATCTACTCCACCACATTGTTGGAAGTAGGTAAATTGAGTAATTTCCATCCCATCCAACCATACTTCCCAACCAGTACCCCAAGCACCTACCGTTGCATCTTCCCAGTTGTCTTCCACAAACCGAATATCATGGTCTTCCGGACGAATACCCAAAGCCCTCAAAGAATCAAGATAAATTTCCTGAATATTATCTGGCGACGGCTTAATTAAAACTTGGTACTGATAATAATGCTGGAAGCGGTTAGGGTTTTCGCCGTAGCGTCCATCTGTAGGACGACGGCATGGTTCAACATACGCCACAGCCCAAGGTTCCGGGCCCAAGGCTCTTAAAAATGTATGCGGATTTTTAGTACCAGCCCCTTTCTCAATGTCGTATGGCTGAGCAATTAAGCAACCGCGATCGCTCCAGAATTGATGCAGTGTGGCTATTACCGACTGAAAATTCACGCTCTACCCTTCCTTACTCTGCACAGTGCATTCACTATTGTGAACTAGAAAGTCTATCAGTAGGGAGTTTCCAGAGGTGCGAAAAAAATTTTTGGAAAAGAGGTTGACACTATTAAGTAGGTTAGTTATATTGAATAAGTGCCTGAGAGAGGCGGACGCGGAAAAGCGTCGCTCGATAGGGAACCGAACCATGAAAAGATTATAGTTTGAAAGCAATCATAGCACAAGTAGCCTGCGTCAAGTAAATAAAATAACCAGGCTGAGGTTAAAAAAGCGCAGCCATATAGAGAGCTAAAAACAAACGATTCAAAACGGAGAGTTTGATCCTGGCTCAGGATGAACGCTGGCGGTATGCTTAACACATGCAAGTCGAACGGTCTCTTCGGAGATAGTGGCGGACGGGTGAGTAACGCGTGAGAATCTGGCTTCAGGTCGGGGATAACTACTGGAAACGGTGGCTAATACCGGATGTGCCGAAAGGTGAAAGGCTTGCTGCCTGAAGATGAGCTCGCGTCTGATTAGCTAGTTGGTGTGGTAAGAGCGCACCAAGGCGACGATCAGTAGCTGGTCTGAGAGGATGATCAGCCACACTGGGACTGAGACACGGCCCAGACTCCTACGGGAGGCAGCAGTGGGGAATTTTCCGCAATGGGCGAAAGCCTGACGGAGCAATACCGCGTGAGGGAGGAAGGCTCTTGGGTTGTAAACCTCTTTTCTCAAGGAATAACAAAATGAAGGTACTTGAGGAATCAGCATCGGCTAACTCCGTGCCAGCAGCCGCGGTAATACGGAGGATGCAAGCGTTATCCGGAATGATTGGGCGTAAAGCGTCCGCAGGTGGCTATGTAAGTCTGCTGTTAAAGAGCAAAGCTTAACTTTGTAAAAGCAGTGGAAACTACATAGCTAGAGTGCGTTCGGGGTAGAGGGAATTCCTGGTGTAGCGGTGAAATGCGTAGAGATCAGGAAGAACACCGGTGGCGAAGGCGCTCTACTAGGCCGCAACTGACACTGAGGGACGAAAGCTAGGGGAGCGAATGGGATTAGATACCCCAGTAGTCCTAGCCGTAAACGATGGATACTAGGCGTTGCGAGTATCGACCCTCGCAGTGCCGGAGCCAACGCGTTAAGTATCCCGCCTGGGGAGTACGCACGCAAGTGTGAAACTCAAAGGAATTGACGGGGGCCCGCACAAGCGGTGGAGTATGTGGTTTAATTCGATGCAACGCGAAGAACCTTACCAAGACTTGACATGTCGCGAATCTTCTTGAAAGGGAAGAGTGCCTTCGGGAGCGCGAACACAGGTGGTGCATGGCTGTCGTCAGCTCGTGTCGTGAGATGTTGGGTTAAGTCCCGCAACGAGCGCAACCCTCGTTTTTAGTTGCCAGCATTAAGTTGGGCACTCTAGAGAGACTGCCGGTGACAAACCGGAGGAAGGTGGGGATGACGTCAAGTCAGCATGCCCCTTACGTCTTGGGCTACACACGTACTACAATGCTACGAACAGAGGGCAGCAAGCGTGCGAACGCAAGCAAATCCCGGAAATCGTAGCTCAGTTCAGATCGAAGGCTGCAACTCGCCTTCGTGAAGGAGGAATCGCTAGTAATTGCAGGTCAGCATACTGCAGTGAATTCGTTCCCGGGCCTTGTACACACCGCCCGTCACACCATGGAAGCTGGCAACGCCCGAAGTCATTACCCCAACTTTTCGGAGAGGGGGATGCCTAAGGCAGTGCTGGTGACTGGGGTGAAGTCGTAACAAGGTAGCCGTACCGGAAGGTGTGGCTGGATCACCTCCTTTTAGGGAGACCTACCCACTCAAGTATCGAAAGCAAACAGCAAATAGAAACTGAGATGGTCAACCGAGGTCGGTCGCAGAGAGAAGTGCCTGCTTTCAAACTATAGGTTGGTTCGCATTGGGGCTATTAGCTCAGGTGGTTAGAGCGCACCCCTGATAAGGGTGAGGTCCCTGGTTCGAGTCCAGGATGGCCCACCTAAAGAATTTTAGATTTTAAATTGTGGATTTTAGATTGTTATTGTTCAATCCGAAATCGCAAATCAAAAATCCAAAATTCATGATGGGGGTTTAGCTCAGTTGGTAGAGCGCCTGCTTTGCAAGCAGGATGTCAGCGGTTCGAGTCCGCTAACCTCCACCTGAAAAGCAAAATAACCAAAAAAAGGAACAGACAGCAACTAACGATAGTTAGACTGCTGGGAGTGATTCCAGCCAGAACCTTGAAAACTGCATAGAAACGCGATTAATAGCAGGCAGACGAATCGAAGTGCTGAGTGCTGAGTGCGGAATGTTGAGTGAATCAGCGGCAAGCACGAAGTAAACAGAACCAAGAAAAGTTTGCATGGATAAGCCAAATGTAAAGTGGTCAAGCGAATAAGAGCTAATGGTGGA
>NZ_CP180578.1:0-4285000 GCF_056847745.1 Anabaena sp. TISTR 8404 | reverse complement strand
ACTATTCCTAAGACAAGTACAAGAATGGCATTTGCTTGGGGTAATTCGGTTGTTGGGACAATTTGGGTTAAAAGTGCGATCGCTGGGCCACGAAAAATAATCATTGCGATTACCCAAGCTGTCAACAGTACTGGAATTACCCAACGGATATTTGTTGGTAAATTATGATCAGTTAATAACGCAACACTGAGAAAAATTAAACCTGCCAATAGCACTCCAAGGCTAATCATTGGTAAACGACTACCCAAGCGCTGCTGGATGCGATCAGAAATTCCACCATTCAAGGGTTCGATAACTGCGGCGATTAACCCTTGAACTATTCCTAACCAACCGGCTAATTCAACCAATTCTAAGTCTTGTAATATTTTTGGTTGATAAAAAGCGTATGCCATCCAACTGAGGATGATTGCTACTAGTAAAGCTGCTAATCCCCAAAGTTGTCGCCATAATATTTCACGACTAGTCTTGAAAGAGTTAACCATTATTCTGCCTTATACCCGTGGTGTGATTTTAAGACAAATTCTCTAAGCTAAATCGCATTAAATATTGCACAATTGAAGAATCAGAAAATAATTAATTTGTACAATTTATCACATTTAAATAAATAAGCGGTAAGTGTATATCACAGACATTACTAATACCGCTTCTGAAACAAAATTAACCTTAATTGCATAATTATGCCAATCACAAACATGGAAATCATGCAGTTTTTATATTGAGTTGAGGTAATTTATTTCACATTAACTCTATCCGCAATTTAACTAAATATTTTGTAATTTTTAGATTTCACCATGATTTAAGCTATTTTTGCCTTTAGATAGAAGTTGCCATATTAACTAATTAAGGTTATCTAACTTGGTATATATTTTATTACTTTATCAGTTATCTTGCTGGTATCAATAAAAGAAAATATCCTTGCATCTAATGTCAATTTCAATATAAGTATATATCTATTGATAAGTTATACTAATAAAATAATTGTGGTTTATTTAGTTATTTAGTATTCGATACAGAACAAAAAATAATGTTTGCAGAATCCTGATTTTATCAAAGAAATAGAGATTATTTTGTCTCAAATACTCTTAATTGAACATTATTGCTTGAATGTTATAACTTTGATTGTTAATTTGCCATATCCCTTCAGGATAAAAAAGCTGAATTGAGAGATTTTTACTTAGAGATTGCTGAATTTATAGAGACAAATACTACTATTTATTGCTTATGGAAGATGGCAAACAAGCTATAAAAGACTAAAGACGCAAATAATTGCGTCTTTACAAAATGAAGAGATGGTGCGATCGCGTTGTCAATTCTTAAAACTCATATACCAGCAAGAAGAATCCGTTCTTGCTGTTCTTGTTGATACAATCCTTGTGTTAACTGCTGGCAAAGCTCATCTAATTCTGAATCTCTTTGCTCAATAATCTGTTTTGCTAATGTTACTAATTTTGCAATATTTTCTGGGCTTGTATCATCCATATTGTCATTGGCTTTGGTTAATTGTCTTTGGAAACGATAGTATTGTTTAGGATAACCTTCCGCTTGTGGTAATAACTGTTCTAGCTGACACGCTACCGACTCACTACTACCATCCAAAGTAATATTAAGCATTGGCTCCACCCACTGAAGCAATCCCCAATTCACGGCTTGATCGTAACTGTATCGACGATTCAGAGAACCTGTACCCAAAGAGACTACCAGAATATCATTGATAGTCAGTGGTTGTTTGTCTGGCTTTTGAGGATCATGTCTAGCAGAAGAAATTAAAGCTTCCATAATTGCCAAGGATGTAGGATTGTTAGCAAATACACCACCATCCACCAAGGCATAGTAACCGCTATTTGTCGGGTCGGCTGTATCAATTTTGTAAGGTTTGAAATAAGTCGGCGCAGCAGAAGTAGCCATTGCGGCTTGCTTCATAGTGTAACCATCACAAATTTTGCGGAAGTTCTCGCCTAATTTTTGGTCTCTCACATTATTCACAAAGAAAATAGGCATCCGCAATTCAATATCATAGCTAGTGATAAAGAGATCAGTTAGTGCTTTCTTGAGAAGCGTATCTTGCAAATATTCTGTTAAAATTTCATCTCTACCCTTAGAAGAATACTTAGCTCGTACAATGTCATCCAACTTTATTAGGCTGGTAACTGGAGATTCTAAGAAAATCCGCTTTCCATCTTGGCGATATATATCAATTAAATCCTCCGCTTTAAACTGAGGTTGGCTTTGGTAGCTGGGATTTGGCTTAGTTAAAGCAGCAGTTAAAATCCCTCCTGTTGAAGTTCCAGCAATTAAATTAAATAGCTGACAAATTGGTTTACCTGTGCGTTTTTCGATTTCGTCCAGAATAATTGCTGGGATAATACCGCGAATACCGCCGCCGTCAATAGACAATATTTTGTAGCGATAAGCCATGTAATCTCCTAATCTTAATCTTGATGGCTGTTGCTTGAAGAATAAACAAGCCAGATTTACGGTAGATAGATTCAATCATATAGTTGTTATAAATACGATAAGTTCAGTATTATTACTTGAGTATGGACATAAAAAGACTTGAGTTCGACGGATTCAAAAAACCCCTCTCCAAACCTCTCCCCTAAAAGGAGAGAGGCTTTAAAAGCTTAATTTTTCGATAATACTTAAGCCCCTCTCCGCTTCGGAGATGGTTTGGGGAGAGGTTCATCGAATTCACGTTAAAAAGACCTGGATTCTATAAAAATCCAGGTCTCAAATTTGACTTTTATTATTCGAGTGATTAAGTTAGAGCGTCAAAGATTGAGCATTAGTTTCAATCAACTTCGCCAAGTCTTGCAGGAAAGCTGCGGCGTGCGCACCATAAATAATCCGGTGGTCACAGGTGATATTTACCTGCATTTGTTGGCGTACTCCAAATAAACCATCGGGTGTAGCGACAAGTTGCGGACGAGCCGCACCGATCGCCAAAATCGAACCTTGTCCTGGTGGTAAAATTGCGTCAAAAGTATCTACACCAAACATTCCCAAGTTAGACAGTGTAAAAGTACCACTGTTGTATTCATCAGGTTGTAGTTGTTTGGCACGAGCGCGGTCTACTAAAGATTTCCAACTGCGTGAGAGAGAATAAATATCTACCATGTCTGCATTACGCAATACAGGTGTAATCAATCCTCCGTCATCCATTGCCACAGCTACAGATATATTAATATCAGAGTGATAAACAATTCCTTGATCTGAGTAGCTGGCGTTGATTAATGGATGTTTTTGCAATGTCACTGCTACAGCTTTTGCCAGCAGTGCGGTCATTGTCACGCCTTTAGATTTAATTTGTTTGTAAAGCTTATCTAAATTATCGGTGGTGATTGTGTAGCCTACACGGAAAACAGGTACAGATAAACTAGCAACCATACCCCGGACTACAGCATTTTGCAGAGTAGTGAAAGGTACTACTTGACCAGGAACTGCACTGCTGGCGGCGGGTACGGGTGCGGGTGTAGCTACCGCAGGCGCAGGTGGCTGAACTGGTGCAACAGTTGGTGTAGGAGTTGCGGGAGCCGCTGGTTTACCTTTGTTAACTACGGCTTCTACATCTTCAGCTACGATGCGACCATAGGGGCCACTACCTTTGAGGCTGGTTATATCAACTTTTAATTCTTTTGCTAACTTGCGGGCGCGGGGGGAAGCGACGAGTCGGCCTTCTTTGTGGTTCGAGCCGTTACCGTTGTGAGTGGTTGTAGTAGGTGCGCCAACGGAGGCTGTCGCTGGTACTTTTTCGGGAGCAGGAGTTGTAGCAGCGGTTGTACCTGAGTTAGCTAGAGATTTCGCCGCTTCAATTTCTGCTTCGGTTTCAGCTACGTAAGCGATCGCACTACCGACAGAGGCAGTTTCACCAGCTTGTACAATGATGTGGGCTAGATATCCTTCATAGAAGGTTTCTACATCCATGTCTGCCTTATCTGACTCGACAACCACCACTGTCTCGCCTTTTTCCACTTTATCCCCTGGCGATTTTACCCAGGAAACGATTTTACCTTCAGTCATGGTGGAACTAAGCGCCGGCATGAATATTTCGTGAATGCTCATATGGTGGTTTCAGAATCGATAAATAATTTATGGACTTTAACAGCTTTTGCCAGATCGAATTGTATCTTGGCGCGAGAGTTTTAGGGTTGAGATTTTCTATTTTATGTCAGGGAGGTTGGAGAGAGATATAGGGTGACAGGAGGAATCATTCATCAACTGACTGATCAGCGGTGAGTAGGAAGTGGAGACTGGAGAGTAGGAGAAGGACTACTTTTGATGAATGGACACAGGAACTTTAAGAAGAAATGAGGGTCTATATATATTGCCTTTTGTACAGTTAATCGTTGATTAACAAGAGTCTCTACAATTTTTTCTGTAGTTCAACAGGATTGTTATATATGTTTATATTTTGCTTCACTCCACACCTATACACAGGATTTAATTTTTAGCGAATGGTAGAGGATTAATGGTTTAACTTCAATTTAAAATTCAGAATTAATAATTTAGTCTGTTAGAAATTTTTGTTGAGTTTATGCTTTCAGGAAAGTGGAAGTTTCTGCGGATTTTGCTACTCAGTATTTTTGCTACTGCTGCTACTAGTGTTTACATCACTCAGCATCAACCTCCAGCAACAATTTTAAATACTGAAAATCCAGAAAAACCGCAATTTTCAGTAATGCATAATTCTGAAAATATTGTGGTTTATCCAGAGCGGATTAACTATAAATCTATACCATTAGAAAGTCTCAACTCGTCTCTTCAAGGCAGTGATCCAACAACTTTAGCATTGAATGCGGTAGAAGACGTAGGGCTAGAAAAAGCAACACGTAAGGTAGAGGTAGTTTATCCGCAACACAATCAAGCCCTAGTGACAATTACAGATATTCCCCAGAACAGCAATTCAGTCAACGCCATTAAATATCGTGTGGAGATGAATACCTTTGGGCGATCGCTTTTAATTAGTTCCCCGCCTGTATGGGAAATTATCTGGGCTGGCTCCCAGATACAGTGTAAAACCAGGAGCAGCCACAAAAAACAATTAACTCAAAGTAAAAGTATGAAATGTGAAGTGTGAAGTATAAAATTTTCAGACTTCATACTTCACACTTTATTAGATATCGCCGCGAATATCTTCGATAATGCCATCGCGCATGACAATTTCAACCTGCATTTTGCTAATTAAGTTATCACCTCGTTCAACACGAAAAAATCCTTCCATTTGGAATTGATTAACTTCTTGATCCAACTCCAGTAACTGTACTTGCTGAAGGTTTTGCAGCATTTGATTTTTTTGCTCTAGGAATTCGCTTTTCTTTTGATTAACTTGTAATTGGATATTGTCGATTTGTTGCAGAGTTTGGGGGCTAGGTGGTTGGATACTTTGCTTTTGAATAGCGGCGATCGCTCTTTGCCCTTCTAAGTCGAGTTGTTGCAATTGCTGATCAAGTTGATTGATTTGAGCTTGCAATTGCTGCTGCACTTCCTCTTTCCAGAGGGGAGTAACAATAACTTTGACATTAACGATGCGCTTCAAAAGTAGTTGGGGGTTGGAGACATCCATAATTTCACGTTCACTCTATAAAGTTTGCATTTGGAATTATCGAAAAAGAATTCAGAACTCAGCACTCAGAAGGCAGAATATAAGCATTCCTCATTGATGCTGAATTCTCAATTCTGAATCCTGGTTGATCAGGCAAACATTCCGTTAATCAGGTCGCGGTAGCGTTCTGCAACAACGTGTCGCCGGATTTTTAGGGTTTGGGTCATTAAGCCATTTTCGATGGAAAACGGTTCTAAAATCAGTCGGAATGGCCCAATGCGGTCATCTAAACGATAACCTGGACGGTTCTGCACTTCCCGATTCAATTCTTGCCGATACAAATCCTGGATTATTTTACTCTCCAGGTCAACAGAAGTGCTGAGTCCTGAGTGCTGAGTTCCGAGTTCTGTAGGTAGATTTAATTGGAGATTTTGGCTTTGGGCCCATTTTGCCAAGGCTTCGAGATTGGGGACAATTAAAGCACCAATACTGCGCTGATCTTGCCCTACTAGCATGATTTGGTCAATATAAGGCGATCGCAAACACGCATCTTCAATTGGCTGTGGCTCGATGTTTTCCCCATTTGTCAAAACAATTGTATCTTTTGCCCTGCCAGTCAGAACTAAGTCATTATCTGGTGTTACCCAACCCAAGTCACCACTATCAAACCATCCTTCTGGATCAATTGCTTTAGCCGTCGCTTCCGGGTTTTGATAGTAGCCTTGCATAATTTGCGGCCCTTTCAACAGCACCAAACCTCGTTGTCCTTTTGGTAGAGGTTGGCGATTTTCAGGATCTACAATTTTTACTTCTGTACCTGGAATTGGTTGACCGGACGAACCACGGAAATTCCTCCAAGGACGACGGGCATTGGTAACGGGAGAAGTTTCTGTTAAACCGTAACCTTGTAAAATTTCTACACCAATAATTTCAAAAAAGTTATCAATGTGCCGAGGTAGCGCCCCACCACCACTAATAACTTGTTTGATGCGTCCACCTGTGGCTTCCCTCACTTTGGCATAAACGAGCTTTTCTCCTAAAAGATGAAACGGGAACCAGGCTAATGCTTGGATTTTAGCTGCTGCTCGTTCAACGGCTGAAGCACCGATATGATCTAAACACAATCCTTGGGCAATGCGTTGCGCTTTGATATACTTTTCGCTCATGCCCAGTAAAAAGTTAATTAGGCGTTGCTTGTTGGCGGGTTGTTCACGAAACTGCTTTTGCACTCCTTCATAAATCGATTCCCACAGGCGAGGCACAGCAATCATGTAATGAGGCTTAAATTCTTTTAAATCGCGTTTTACAGAACGCAAGTTGGTGTAAATTTGGGTACAACCTTGTGACAGTAAAAAGTATTCACCACTGCGTTCGTAGCTGTGCCAAGTCGGGAGAATACTCAAAACAATGTCGCCTGGATGTGGTTGAACTATTGCCCGGAGGGATTTAACTTGGTGCATTAAATTCCTGTGAGACAGCATGACACCTTTGGGTTTACCTGTAGTGCCAGATGTATAAATTAACGTTGCCAAAGAATTAGCATCTTGCTGAATCCGCACTAATGTATTGTTTGCACCAATTTCTTGTAACTGGGAAAAATTCAGGATTTTGAGTGAGTCGTCTGTTGGTGGCGCTTCATCGGAAAGTAAAATTACCAATCGAATTGGCAAGTCATTGAGGCGATCGCGTAATTTACTCAGGGTTTTTAAATCTTCAACTACTAAAACTGTACTGCCGCTGTTGGCAATGATAAACAGTAGTTCCTCTTTTTCCGCTTGGGAACTACGTACTGCGTCAACTCCGCCAGCAGTGATGATGCCTTGATCAGCAATGAACCAGCGAGGACTATTATCGGCAATTAAAGAAATGCGATCGCCTACTTTTACTTCTAAAGCTTGTAACCCAGCGGCAAATTGTTGAATTTGATCTGCCAACTGGGCATAAGTAATCACTGTTTCTGGTTTTGAATGCGGATTCCGCAGTGCCACAATATTACCAAATTGCTTTGCGGCTAAAGGCCAAATCTCGGATAGTAAATTTACTTTTGAGTAATCTACAGAACCTTGTAATGCCAGATTTTCTCTTGGGCTAACGTTAGATAATATGGACGGTGCAGTTTGGGTGTTTGACATAACACATTGTCTAGAGTGTAGTAATTTTTTAGTTCCAGTTTATTCTGCTATAACGCTACAATACTCTCCTTAATTTCTACATCGCCGATTGTGTCAGCTATTTCGCAAAATTAACGATTGTATTGATAAAAATTTATGTTAAAGTGAAATTATATAAACTTTAAGCAATACATCCTCAAATGATTGCTTAACTTGATGTTTGCAGCCAAAAACAGCGACCACCTAACTTATCAATGGGGGTGATTACCTATAAATTTCACAGATGCGATATGCCTCACTCTGATTAATGCTATTGCTTGTTTAGCTTTACCTAAGCTTCTGTCTGGGATTCTAGCTAAAATCAAATCTGCTCAAGCATCTACAAAAGTATCAACATCACGAAAAGCTAGAGTTGAAATTACTAGTTTCCCCTATTGTACGGTTTATGGACTAACAGGCCGTCAATTTTGTAAATTCAGTCCTCATTTTTGTTCCAGATGTTCTAGCTATTGATAAATCTCTGCTTTAGAACCCAGACTTTTTAAAGAAGTCTGGGTTCTATTCATCTAGCAGTAATTTCTTAAAATTAATGTTATGAGATAAATTACAATCCACTAAAAATTGCTGATAACTTGACTTGTCATCAAACTGCATTTTAATTTACTCTATCTTCTACTGCATTACTAATGAGATGTTCTCGTCTCAACTTCAGAAAATAAATATAATTTTCCCGTTCAAATAAAATTATTTGGTGATTATTTCCCCAATTATCAACATGATAAAAGTTTCCAGCTTACAGGGGAATTTTTCTTTGCGGCATAAATGAGATTATGAGATATCGCTTTTAGTATTCCCAACTGGCGATCAGAACCCCGACTTCTTTAAGAAGTGGGGTATCTTGTTCTTCACGAATAATTTAGAAGTGTTACAAAACTAAATATTGAACTAGCTTATGGAGATGAGAAGAAAATCAAAAGCACTTATGTAGTTCATTTGACAAAATGTGTTTCACACTAGATAAATAGCAAACAAAATTTTGGAAAAAAGGGGTTTATCCATGAGCTTTATAGATGGTCTATTGCTGACACTGGTAAATACTGTTGCTTGTTTGATGTTGCCAAAGCTGCTGTCTGTAATTTTGGCTGACAAAACTAAACCTGAAATGGCAACTCAATCCGTTTCTAGTTCTAAAATCTCTTAAAAAGCTGATTATATATGTCAGGCGATCGCTATTTCTGGAAATTGCGTAGATGCTGAAAAGATAACCGTATAGTTTGCGCGATCGCCTTATGACAAAAAACCGAAAAAACTATTTGCGTTTTTCTCGTCGCCATTTTTCCTTAACTAAGCGAATTTCATCAAAAGTGTAGGCTGTACCCAGTTGTTCTTTCAGCGGTGTCAAAGGAATATCGCCAAGCACTTCTAAAACTTGCCAAATTTTTTGATGACGTTCTAAAGGCACAATTTGATTTAAATCTACAGGCTGATTTTTTTCGATTAATTTCGCCAGATGACCAACAATTGTAGATGTGCTAAGTTTTCTTTGTTTGGCGATTTCGCAAACACTTAAACCTTGTTGATGTAACTGTAAGGTTTGTAATTCAGTCCCAGAAATTAAACTGAGTGAAGATATATCATCAATAGCTGCATTCACAGAATTTTTGGCATCACGGTAAGCACGAATTTCTGCCAAGAACTTTTCACCATACTGGGCAAGTTTATGACTTCCTACACCAGATAGCTTGCCAAACTCAACTAAAGTTTTAGGTTGTACCTGTGCCATTAACTTCAACGTGGAGTCATGAAAGATCACGTAAGGTGGTACAGACTGTTCATCAGCAAGTTGCTTACGCAGCGATCGCAACTTATATAATAGTTCTTCTGCTTCAGCCAGTTTGGGATTATCTTCGATTAAAGTGACTTTTGGCGTTGCAGATACAGCAATTTCTACTTTGCGCTGTCGCCGCATTACTTCCCAACTGTGGGCATTTAATTTTAAAACAGAGTAACCATCATTAGTTTGTTCTAGCAAACCTTGATGTAAAAGCGATCGCCCCAACATTCGCCATTCGTCAACAGTTCTATCTTTACCGATACCGTAAGTAGAAAGTTTGTCGTGTTCGTATTGTGTAATCTTTTGGTTTTTTGCACCCCGCAACACATCAATAATATGCAGCATCCCAAATCTTTCTTTGCAACGCGCCACACAAGATAAAAACTTCATGGCTTCAATTGTCCAGTCTTCCACAGGTTTGGGATGACGACAATTATCACAGTTAGCGCAGTTTCCGAGAAACCTTTCGCCAAAATAACCCAGTTGAATTGTCCGCCGACAATCTGTTCCTTCAGCATAATCTATCATTTGCCGCAGTTGTTGTTTAGCAATCAACTGTTCTTGGGCATCGGTTTTTTGGTTAATACTCCACTCAATAGTTTTAATATCACCAAAACTGAAAAAGATTGTACAGCGTGATGCTTCACCATCTCTGCCAGCCCTACCTGATTCTTGATAATAACTTTCTAAATTTCGCGGAATATCAAAGTGAATTACTAACCGGACATCTGGTTTATTAATTCCCATTCCAAAGGCGATAGTTGCCACCATCACCCGCGCATCATCTCGAATAAATCGGGTTTGATTTTTGCTGCGTTCTTCGTCAGTTAATCCGGCATGATAAGGCAGGACGGAAACTTTATCATTTTGCAGTTTAAAAGTTAATTCATCTACTTTTTTGCGAGTTAGACAATAAACAATAACTGCACCTTCAGTTTCTCGAATTAGTTCTAATAATTCAGCGTAAGCATATTTAGTTTTAGGACGGACTTCGTAATAAAGATTTTGACGATTAAAACTAGCAATGTGAATACTTGGTTGCTTTAACCCGATTTGTTGAATGATATCAGAACGAACGCGTTCAGTAGCCGTTGCTGTCAGTGCAATCGTCGGGACATTAGGATAACGCGATCGCAATGATCGCAATTGACGATATTCTGGACGAAAATCATGTCCCCACTCAGAAACACAATGCGCTTCATCAATTGCAAAAGTAGAAATGCCAACTTTGTGATGGACTAAATCCAAAAACGGTAGAAACCTTTCACTCATCAGCCGTTCTGGGGCGACATAGAGTAACCTTACCTTACCATTGAGGATGGCTTCTTCACGAGAACGAACTTGATAAGGATTTAAACTACTATTAAGAAAAGTGGCGCTAATATTATTATTTCGCAGTGCTTCCACTTGGTCTTGCATCAACGCAATTAACGGCGATACCACCACCGTCAATCCCTTCTTAATTAATGCTGGTAATTGAAAACACAAAGATTTTCCCCCACCGGTTGGCATAACTACCAGCAAATCTCGATTTTGTAGCGCATCTTCGATAATTTGTCGCTGTCCAGGACGGAATTGATCATAACCGAAGTGATATTTTAGCGCCTGTTCGAGATTGGGATACTGAAGCATAGCGATCGCTTTTTTGCCTGCATTCTGCGTAGGTAGTGGATACCAAGATTATAAAAGCACAAAATCCTGTCTGCGGTGTAAATTAAAATATGTGCAGGCATGACCCCAGCAAAACCTTACTAGGAGACATAAAATAATGGTCAGTAGCCTGAAAGAACTGTTAAACGACCCAGAATTATCCCAAATTGATGACCCAGAGGAAAAATTTGTCACTACTGGCGTAAGCTGGCAAATGTATGAAGCATTACTAGTCAAACTAGAAGATAACTCTCATTACCGCGTTACTTATATAGATGGAATATTAGAAATTGTGTCACCGTCTATCAGGCATGAAAATATAAAAAAACGTTTAGCTATTTCAATAGAACGCTATCTCTATTTAAAACGAATTCGATTCAACCCGGTGGGAAGTTCCACAGTTAAAAAACAACTCAAACAAGCTGGAGTTGAACCTGATGAATGCTATGCCATTGGCGAGAAAAAAGATATTCCAGACTTAGCTATAGAGGTAAATATTACAAGTGGTAGCCTGGACAAATTAAAAATTTACCAACGTTTAGGAGTAGCTGAGGTTTGGGTTTGGCAATTCAATCAACTCAAACTTTATCATTTACGCGAAGAAACACCATCACAGTTTTTAGATACTTACGGCTACGAACAGATTACTGCAAGTGAAATATTACCTGAACTCAATATTGCTTTATTAGAACAATGCGTTCAGATTTCTGATGATATTGAAGCCATTGACCAATTTGAACAAGATGCGTAAGTTCTAATTAAAGATTGATTCTTCGCGGCTTTGCGCCTCTGCGCGAGACAAAAATATTTCAGCGCGATCGCTCGGCGTAGATCCTGATTCTCTCACCTAAATTGCTGTAAAAGCCAATTAATGACGCGATGTGCAACTTATTTTTAAAACCCCTCTCCAAACCTCTCCCCAAAACGGAGAGAGGCTTTGAATCTTACTCCCCTTCCCTTGTAGGGAAGGGGTTGGGGGTTAGGTTTAAGAGAAAGTTGCACACTGCCTTAACCCTCATTTGTCACTCTAAGCAGAGGAAAATACAAAATCGGGGTGAGTCAGGAATATAAAAAGTGGGGAAGTGAGCCTATAAATAATGGATTGAAGTTTAGCAAATCCTAATGATAGTTGAGGGATAGGAAAAACTGTAAGCCAAGGCTGAATTAAGTTAAATAGGATAAAAGGTTGAACAATTAAGCGGAGATTATTCAGAATATTTTTCCAGCCTTTGTTATCATCCCACCAGGGGTGTTGGGCTAATTTTGATGCAGATGTTGGAGTCGAAGGCTGCATTTGTTCAGAGTGAAGACTAACCATTAAGTAGGCACTACAAATGATCTCCCACCAACGTTCAATATCTTGATAGCTAGTAAAACGATAATCTGCCCAACCTAATTCATCCTTACTTTGCTTTAAGCCATACTCAACCCAGGTTCTTAGACCATAAAAATTCCCCACTTCTCTTGAGGTAATGTCAGGATATTTACTCATCACGTACCAAGTAGAGTTGCCAGGTAAATTCTCATAGTCTGTGGTAATTTGCCAATATCTTTTTTCTTGCCGCTTACCATGAATAATTTCTCTAATAAATCGATTCTCACGCCTCAGGTCAGAGAATACACGTTTAAATCTTTGCCATTCTAAATATTGAGTATGCTGTCTCGGAAGCAAATCCACATCATGGTTTGAGCGAATCGCAACTATATAGTTTAGATTCATTTCATCTAATACTGATATGAAATTAGGCTCACTCTCACCGTATAAACTATCTGCTAGTACCAGATTAAATCTAAAGCCCATTGACTTGAGCTTTCTGATGAGAGTTGCGGCTATTTGTGGCTTAGTTAGATATTTATCTTCTGGCTTTAATCTTTCACGAGGCTTATATACTTCAAACAGTAATGGAATTGTCATTCCACAGAATACACCGGATGCTGTAACTACTACAATTCCATTGTCTACTTTTCCTAAATTTCCTAGATACTGCCTTTTGACATAATCTGTTTTAGAACCCTTCTTTTTATCTCCTGTTTCGTCAATTATTAAAATGATTGGTCTATCTTTTATTACTTGAAGAATTAGCTCTAACCTCATAGCTCTTAACTCTTCTACATCCCAAGGTGATGTAGTTAAGAAATGATGTAGTCCCTGCTGGTTATCTAACCCTGTAAGTTTTGCTATTTCTGGTAAAGTTTTTCGTTTTAGTTCAGAAATACAACCGATATGTAAGTATTTAAATGCTTCAAAACTTCTAACATCTGAAAACAGCTTTCTATACCACTGACAATATTCATCTACGAATTTGACTGTTTTTGCACCTTTTCGTGGCTCTATCATACTCAGAGAAATACTTTCGGCGTTTTTCCTCTATTATTCTCTCATGGGAGTGACAACAAAGGGCTAATAAAGCCTCGGCGGCGGCTGGTGCGTCTTCACCCTCAATTCCAATTTGAATTTCTGCCATTAGTAATCTCTACCACAAGAATAAAATCATATATCCCAGAAATATTTTAAATATATAGTCAATAAGCGACTCAAATTTGCCGATGTCAGAGGAAGTGCCAAAATATTAAGTGTAAACTTTCATCACAAACGCACTTATGCCTAAAGCAATCTGGAACGGCGCAACTTTAGCCGAAAGCGATAATACTGTAGTTGTGGAAGGCAATCATTATTTCCCTCCCAACGCAATTAACAAGCAGTATTTTCAAGAAAGCGACACCCACACAACTTGTCCCTGGAAAGGTTTAGCCAGCTACTACAGCATTGAAGTTGATGGACAAGTCAATAAAGACGCTGCTTGGTACTATCCCAGCGCCAAGGAAAAAGCTAAAAATATCGAAGGCTACATCGCTTTCTGGAAAGGCGTAAAAGTCGAAGCTTAATTTAAGATAATTCCGGCTTATTTGCGGAAACTCCTAATTGAAAGAGTTTCAGTAAATAAGCCTGTGTATAAATAACTCCGCGTTACTCCGCGCCTACCTCAGCGCACCTCTGCGTTTAAACATTTATACCCAAAACCCTTACCAAAAACGCCCACTTATCAGCAGCTTCCTCAATTATTTTGGTAGTAGGTTTACCAGCACCATGTCCCGCCTTCGTCTCAATTCTAATTAACACTGGCGCATCACCTTGATGTGCAGCTTGCAAAGCCGCAGCAAATTTGAAACTATGACCAGGGACAACGCGATCGTCATGATCTGCTGTAGTAATTAAAGTAGCAGGATAAGTTGTATTAGCTTTGAGATTATGAAACGGCGAGTAAGCATAAAGAATTTTGAAATCTTTGGCATTATCTGGCGAACCATATTCCGCAGTCCAAGCCCAGCCGATAGTAAATTTGTGGAAGCGCAACATATCCATCACACCAACTGCTGGTAAAGCTGCACCAAACAAATCAGGACGCTGCGTCATACAAGCACCCACTAATAAACCACCATTACTACCACCTGCGATCGCTAGTTTGGCAGGTTTTGTATACTTATTCGCAATCAACCATTCAGCCGCCGCAATAAAATCATCAAATACATTTTGTTTTTTGTCTTTCATTCCTGCTTGATGCCATTCTTCACCATATTCTCCGCCACCGCGAATATTCGGCATAGCGTAAACACCACCCATCTCCATCCACACCAACATACTCACAGAAAAAGTCGGAGTTAGTGAAGCATTGAACCCACCGTAACCATAAAGATAAGTAGGATTATTTCCATCTAACTTAATGCCTTTTTTGTGAATAATAAACATTGGAACTTTTGTGCCATCTTTACTGTTATAAAATATTTGTTTTGTCTCGTAATCACTAGGGTTAAAGTCCACCTTGGGTTGACGGAAAAGTTCACTTTTTCCTGTCACCATATCGTAGCGGTAAATCGTTCCAGGTACAGTGAAACTCGTGAAACTATAAAAAGTTTCTGTGTCATGACGTTTACCACCAAAACCACCAACTGAACCAACTCCAGGTAATTCTACCTCGCGGACAAATTTACCTTTAAGGTCAAAAATTTTGATTTGCGATCGCGCATCTTGCAAATAATCAGCCACAAACTGATTGTTGAGAATGTTAACCCCTTCTAAAGTTGCTTCACTTTGCGGAATAATTTCTTGCCATGCTGACTTATCAGGATTTTTAGTATCAATAGCAATCACTCTACCGCGTGGGGCATTTAAATCTGTGCGGAAGTAAAAGACACTATCATCATGCTCAATAAAGCTATAATCTGCCTCAAACTCGTTAATTAATTCAACAACTTTGGAGTTAGGGTCAGTTAAATCTTGATAAAATATTAAATTCCTAGTGTCGGTTCCCAACCAAACTGAAATGATTAAATAGCGCCCATCTTCTGTTACACCACCATCAAATCCCCATTCCTTCTCATCAGCACGATGATAAATTAAAATGTCTTCATTTTGAGGTGTACCTAATTTGTGATAATAAAGCTTTTGATAGTAATTAACATCTTCTAATTGAGTATGAGAATTTGGTTCATCATAACGACTGTAGAAAAATCCTTGATTATCAATAGTCCAAGATGCGCCAGAAAATTTAATCCACTTTAAATGGTCTGATAAATCCTCACCATTTTCTATATTGCGGACTTTCCATTCTTGCCAATCAGAACCAGAAGTCGAAAGACCATAAGCTAAAAGTTTACCATCATCGCTAATAGATAATCCTGAAAGAGCAACAGTCCCATCAGCAGAAAGTTTATTTGGATCAAGTAAAACCTGCGGTTCAGCATCGAGAGTTTTCAATGTGTATAATACGCTTTGATTTTGCAGTCCGTCATTTTTGAAATAAAAATAGCGATTGCCTTCTTTAAATGGGATACCATACTTTTCATAATCCCAAAGTTTAGTTAAGCGTTGTTTAATTTTATTTCTAGCAGGAATTTTCCCTAAAAAGCCAAAAGTAATTTTATTTTGTGCTTCTATCCAAGCCTGAGTTTCTTCTGAGTCTGAATTTTCTAACCAACGGTAAGGATCTGCAACTAAAGTTCCGTGGTAGTCATCCACTTGTTCACTTTTATGAGTAGTTGGATAAGTAAACTGTTTTGCTGTTGACATAGTTGGGGGTAACATTCTTCTTTGTACATGGTAGTCAGAATCAAAAGGCTTGTGGTAATTGGTTAATCTGACAAATGTAAAAACAGAAGTCAGCAAACAGTACTATACAAAAATAGTTGTTAAAAAAATTACAAAAAATCGCAGAATTTTGGAAACATATTTTATTATCAGTTCAACAATTATTAGACACTATCTGTCATTTAGTTAATACAGTGTACGAACAACAACAATATCGTTTATAAAAGACTATTTCATCTTATCTGTTGCCGAACTTACAGATAAAACTTGACAAAATTATGCCTTTTATAAAAAGTGCTGAGTGCTAAGTAATTAAGAGAATTGTAGGTTGGGTGAAACGAAGTGAAACCCAACAAATCCCTGAAAATGTTGGGTTTCGTTCCTCAACCCAACCTACTAACTAGCATGTTTTTACATGTAGTATTCATAAATTGATTGTATCAACCGTTACTGCTGACTAATTTCTCTCCTTTGAGCATTCTAACGGCTGCTTCGAGTAAGGCTTCTTCGAGATAAGGTTTTGTGAAGTAGCCACTAGCACCAAGCTGGATAGCCATTTGTCTGTGTTTGTCAGCACCACGCGAGGTGAGCATGGCGATAGGTAAGTGATTCAGGCTGGAATCTTTTTGGATGCGTGATAGTAACTCCAGTCCATCACAGCGTGGCATTTCAATGTCGCAGAATACGATGTCGCAAGGTAGTCCTGAGCGTAGTTTATCCCAAGCTTCTTGACCATCGCGAGCCTGTTCAACCCGATAACCTGCTTTATTAAACGTCAGCGATAACAATTCTCGGACTGTAATTGAGTCATCAACAATCAGCACAGTTGGATCAATTTTCTCAGATGGGGCTTCTGTGACAGTAGGTGGAGCTTTTTGCTGCCAAGGAGTACCACCAGCATTTTTAGATATGCGTCCTTGGAAGATGTCGATGATTTCCAATACGTCGGCAATTGGCATAATCCGACCATCACCCAGCACTGTAGCACCTGCTACACCAATAGGTTTAGGTGCTGGCCCTTCAAATTGCTTAATTACAATTTCTTGTTCGCTGAGTACTAAGTCAATTTGTAAAGCAATTAAGGTATTACCCGATCGCACCACCACTACAGAAACTGTATCATCATCGCGCGTACCACCGTAAACATTACCCCGACTCAACTGGCGATTGAAGGATAAAAGTTCTTTCAAAGGTCGGAAGGGCAAAACTGTATCACGCCAAGAAATAAATGATTGCCCATCCGCATTATGTTGAATATTTTTGACAGGTATATCTAAAGTATCTTCCACACCATCCATTGGGAAAGCAATTCGCGCTTTATCAGAGACACAACAGAGTGCTTTACAAATACTTAAAGTCAGTGGTAAACGAATAGTGAATGTTGTTCCCTTACCAATTGCCGAATCTGTGTTCACCGTACCGCGAATTTCACTAATCTCGGAACGAACAACATCCATCCCCACACCACGACCAGAAATTTCATCGGCTTTATCTTTAATACTAAAACCAGGCTGGAACAGCAAATCATAAACTTCCATCCGCGAGATGCTTCTTGCCTGTTCTGGGGTAATCATCCCGACCTTCACAGCCTTAGCTTTGACTTTTTCTGGGTCGATACCTGCACCATCATCACCCACAGAAATTACTGTTTGGTTTCCTTGGTGGAAGGCACGAATTGTAATTTCTCCTACAGGTGGTTTACCCGCAGTTTGGCGTTCTTCTGGGGTTTCGATCCCATGAGCGATCGCATTATTTAGCATGTGCGTCAGCGGATCGGTGAGATGATCTAAAATCATCTTGTCAATTAAGGTATCGCCACCTTCAATTACCAACTCTACTTGTTTGCCGCATTTAATAGCGTTATCTCGGACACCACGCCGCAAACGGTCAATTGCTTGCGAAAACGGCACCATGCGAGCGCGTGTCAGTCCTTCTTGGAGTTGAGTTGTTACCTGACGGAATTGCCTGGCGACGCGTTCAGTTTCTTCTGTTACAAAGTCGATGTCACTCGCTGATTCCCGCACTCGGACAATCAATTCAATCATTTCTTGAGACAATGTGTGGAACGGTGTAAACCGATCCATTTCCAGTTCGCTAAAACCTCTATCTGTATCATATTCTGGAGATGGAACATGGGTTTCTTTTTTGTTGCGACTGGCAAGCAGAGAAGCTTCCAAAAGCGATCGCTCATATAATTCTTGCATTCTCGCGCCCACATCCGACAGCTGTTGCACCTGAATTAACAAGTTATCTAATGACTGTCGTAGCCGTTCATGATCTTGCTCTAAGGTATTGCGATTAACAACCAATTCCCCAACTAAATTGCTCATATCGTCCAGTTGCTTGACTGGCACTTTCATCGTTTCTTCAAATCTGGCGTTACGACGAGCTGTTGGACGAGGAGTTTTACTGGTGTTTGGTTTGATTGGCGATGCGTGAGATATTGTGTTATCTGCTTCTGCCAGCAATTTTTCTAAATCACTAAATTCATCTTCTAGTTTTGGTGATGAAGGTGCTTCGCTAACAGAATGATTACTCGCTGTTGCTGGAAATTCTTGAATATAAGTGTTGTGAATTGCTGGAGCAGGCGGGTTATTATTACCGCCTAATAATGCTTCTAACGCCGCAAAATCTTCAGATGCGATCGCACCAGTATTATTTGGTATTTCCTCACCTAGTAATGCTTCTAAATCAGCAAATTCATCATGATTTTCTTGCTCATCTTCTGTTTGATTTACCTCTAATTTGGGAATATCAATACTAATATTTTCTTCTGCAATTATTGGTACATCTGATGAGATTTCACTGCTTTCTAATAATAATTCCGCAGAATCGGCTGTTTCTCTTAATACATCAACCGCAATAGTTTCATTGATATTTTCATAAACCTCTAATCTTAATGCTTCTTCATTACCAGTATCTGCCATTAATGCTTCTAAGCTGGCATCTGTTGATAAAGGAAATTCTGTTAGAAATAAATCAAAATTATCAGTAACTGTCGGTTCTATATTTTCAGCAATATCACCGTTTTCTATATTTAATAAATCATCAAATAAACCTGGTACATTATCTTCAGGAATTGGCAGTTGCGAAAAGTCAATAATTTCTGTTTCTGCGATTAACTGGTCTAAGTCCGCATCTGGTTGGCTAATATCTGTAGCTAATAACTCATCCAATAAACCTAAGTCTGCATCTTCCTGAACTGTGGATTCACTAACAGATTCATGATTTTCATGATTTTGCGGAAAATTGATATTTGCAAATAAATCCAAGGATGGATTATCTGAACTGTCTAGCTGAATATATGTGCCATGAATTTTTGGCTCTAAATCGGCCAAGGAAAGTAATTCATTTTCTTCAGTTTCTGTATTTAGATCATCAAAAAGATTTAAATCTAATTCGCCAAAAGCTGGTGCAGCATCAACTGCCGAGGCTTCTGGCGACTGTTCAGTAAATTCTGGAGTAAAATCTAAAGTTTCTGGCGCTTGGGCAAAATTGTGGATTTCTGGTAAAGACTCATGGCGATCGCTAAAAACGGGAGCTGTTAATTCCCCAAACAAATCGTCTTGATTATCGTCGGCTTGTAGGAAAGTTAGCTCAAAATCGTCTCGATAATCTTCTATAACAGAGGAATTAGACTCTGGGATATCACCAAAAATTTCGCCAGAAGCCGCCGCCGCAAATAAACTTTCTTCTAAAGCTTTGGCGACATCTTCTTCCAAAATAGCATCAAATTCTGGCTGTGCTTCTGCTTCTACTGGTGAATTCCAGAAGCTACTTAGATCGTCATCAGTCTGAGACAAATTTGTTGCTATTATCGGCGGGGTATCAAATAAATCACCAATTTCTGACTCGTCTGTAAGTATGAATGTATCTTCATCATCAGCAAATAATCCATCTAAAGCTAAAGAGGTTTCTGGGGAAACTGTCTGCTGAAGTTCTGTGTTGTCAAAATTATTTACTTCTGAAAGATTTGTTTCAGTTTCTTCCTGGAATAACTCATCTAAAATGCTTTGTTGAGTAGCAGATACTCCAGTGCTAGGAATAGTCTCAGTAGCAGGTTGATTTACTTCGCTTTCAGTTGATAGTTTTTGATCATCCAGTGTTAGTGCTAATAAATCAGCTGCATCTTGGCTGTTTATTTTGCTAGAGGAAGGTTGAGTAACCCTTGCAATTTCTGACAATTCTTGCAAGATTTCTGGCTCTAAATGCTCTTTTTCTAGGAAATTATCACCAAATAACAGTCCAAGGTCTTCTGTTGTACTGGAATTAACAGCTTGTTCATTAGAGCTTGTAGCGTCATCTAGTGACAGAAAATCTGCCAATTCACTATCATTATCTTCTGTAGTAACGTCAGTAACATCTATACCTAAGTCGCTGACAGCATTAATATCGAGAATTTCTTCTTGTTGCCAAGTTTCATCTAACTCCGGTGTTTCGCCTTCAAATAAATCGGCCAAAGTATTTAATTCTGCTAATCCTACTTCTGGGCCGTGATGGTCAATACTATTAACAGTTAGTGATGTATCTTCTGCATCACTAAACAGAGAGTCAGCAGTATTTTCAATAGCAATATTATTAATTGCGATCGCATTATCTTGATTTAACTGCTCAGTCAAATCAGTCAGACTCGTCACGCTATCTGCTGGCTGTACACTAGCAATTAAAGAGAATTCCTCACCAGTTGCAGTAGCGCTGTCAGTCTCAGTTTCTACCTCAACAGTCCGTTCAGTGTCAAATAAATCAAGACTAAATTCTAATGTCTCCAATTCAGGAAAACTCAGGAGTGCTTCTAATTGCTGACTAATTGTAATCTCAGCATCTCTACCTTGAAGCACTAATTCCTGAGCTTGTTTAATTTCAGTAATGACAATTTTAGCTAGAGTAAGATAAGTATTTTCGCTATTACAAATTGCATTTGCGGCTGCTTGGCATAAACTAGACCAATTGGGAAGATTCCATCTTGTTCCCAGATTCTCCAACTGGCGACAACACTGCTGAAGATTTTGCCGAGATTCGGATGTTGCTTGTTGCTTAAAAAGTTGCAACATTTGCCGCAAAGATTGCAGTACCTGGTTTTGAAACTCGCTCCAATTATTTTCTGGGGCGGTAACTGGTGCTGATACTGACTGAGATGAAGCAGATAAGCCTACTGTTGCTGGTTTTTGAGTGGCTTCTGCCGAAGAAGTATCCGTTCGCCAGAAAATCTCTGTTAGTGAACTTACACTTTCTGTTGGGGGTGGTTGTAGTACTGTAGCGTTATCTTCTACTACGCCATTGTTACCTTTTTGTACCAGCAATTCTAAATGATCATTCAGCCATTTAAATACTGGTTCAGCTTCGGACATCAAAGTGTTTGCAGCTTCCTCTGAAAGTCCGTAGGGGCCGCTCAAATGTTCTAATAAAGCTTTAAGGGTATCAGCTACACCTAAAAACAAAGACTCTAACTTTTCATCAACCCGCACCGGATGCTCTTTGAGTATTTTAAAGCAATCTTCTAGACGATGCGCCGTGTGCTGGATACTACTTAGACCCAGCATAGCCGCTCCGCCTTTGATGGAGTGGGCTGCCCGGAAAACTTCATTGACCATTTCCGGGTCGTTCAAGGTACTTTGAAGATTCAGTAACCCCTGCTCAATGGTGTTCAGGTGGTCTCGTGCTTCTTCGATAAAGTAACCCAAAATCCGCTGTTGTTGTTCCGGCAGCATAATTGTTTAGTCAAGAGTCAAGGGTCAAAAGTCAAGGGTCAAAAGTCAAGGGTCAATAGTATCAGTCATCAGTCAATAATTTGAACTATGGACTATTGACTATGAACTATTGACTAATTACTTTGATTCGAGGGTATCCACGCGGAAACGCTCAACGGAAGCGATTAAGTCACGGGACACACCCACTAAGTTTTGGAGTGCGCCAGAAACTCGCTGTGCTTCTTGGGAGGTTTCTTGGGCTGTAAGTTCTACTGATTGCATAACTTGGGCGACAGCACGGGAAGTTTCTGTCTGTTCTACGGTGTCGCTGGTAATTGAGCGCACAAGAATGTCAATGCGATTTGCAACTTGAATAATATTTTCGAGCGATCGCTTGGCTTCTTCTGCTAGTTTTGTGCCTTTAATTACCTGTTGTGTGCCTTCTTCCATTGCGGTCATTACTGAGCCAGTTTCACTTTGGATTTGCATCACAATCTGCTCAATTTCTTTCAAGGATTTCGCCGATTTATCTGCTAACTGGCGCACTTCATCTGCCACAATTGCAAATCCCCGTCCGGCTTCCCCTGCCCTTGCCGCCTCAATACTGGCGTTGAGGGCGAGTAAGTTGGTACGAGAAGCAATTTGGGAAATTAACGCCACAATCTTAGAAATTTCTTGGGAAGATTCCGCTAACCGTTTTACCTTGCGGGTAGTTTCGGCAACAGTTTCGCGAATTTCTAAAATCCCGGCGACGGTGTTTTCTACTGCTTCTCCACCTTTAAGTGCGATCGCACTAGCATCACGGGCAACAGTTTCAGCTTCTCGTGCGGCTTCGGCTACCCGTTGAATCGAGTCGGTCATCACCTGCACAGAATTTAAGGTGACAGCCAATTCTTCTGCTTGGCGCAAAGCATCACTCGATAAGGCTCTGGCAAAGGTTTCAGAATTTGTCGCGCCTTTAGTTACTTCTCGTGCTGCTACTTTTACCTGTTGCACAATATCCCGCAAGTTTTGAATTGTCAGGTTAAAAGCATCGGCAACGGCTCCGAGTACGTCGGCTGTTACCTCCGCTTGCACTGTCAAGTCCCCTCTGGCCGCCCCTTCTACGTCGTCTAGCAAACGAATTACTTGCCGTTGGAGATTTTCTTTGGCTTCTTCTTGTTCGTCGGCTTTGCGTTGAGCTTCATTGGTAGTTGTAAAAATTACCCGCGCCATTTCGTTAAAGCCGGTGGCTAACAGCCCTAATTCATCCTCGGAATAGACTGTTGCTTGGACATTGAGATTGCCTTGGCGGACAGCATCAAATTGATTTTGCAAATCCTTAGTTGTGCGGCGAATTTGCTTGAGGGTGAGATTACCCATAAAAGCGGCAGTGGCAAACCCCGAAATCCCGGCTGCGAGGGACATTGCCCAGCCTGTGTTGCGGATGGATTCTCGCTGTTGTGGTGGCGAAAATGAGGTAGCAGCAAAGCTAACGGTAGCTACAACCAGTGCCGAGAAAATACCGACAGTGCCAGCAACTAGTAAAGGCTTCATATCCAAAGAAGCATTTTCTAGTGGTGCTAACCAGCCTTGCTCAACACTAGCTACTGGTTCTAGTTTAGAGACATCGGTTTGCGTGAATATCGGGACTGCTTCTTGAGAACCTGTGATAGTAAACAGTTCTTCATCGCGATCGCTACTAACATTATTAGCTGTTGTTTCGGTAAATTTGCGGGGACTGCTATGAGCTTCCAATGGCCCAGACAGTACCACATCCCCAAAGCTGACATCTGCGTCTGCTATGTCAAACCCAGGAATATTACCCAGGTCGTCAAATTCATCAAAATCATCTAAAAACTCGATATTGCTCTTAGAATTTTCACTACTGAGCATACTGTTAGTATCTTCATCTGTTCTGAATTCATCTGAGCCAAAGGCAGATTCAAAGGCTTCAAAATCGAAGTTATCATCACCATCAAAAGAGTTGGTGTCTAAAGTTGTGCCAGCTTTTAAAGGAGAGTTCGGCACAGCAAAATCGTCGTTAGCAGATAAGTTTCCTGTTGTAGAATTATCGGGAAATTCTATTTGTTCTAACCAATTACTTGATTTGGCAGCAAATAAATTATCTTGATTGGTTTTTACGTTCACATTCTGGATGTCTTCTTGTGACTTTGGTAAAGTTTCATCCAGAATACCCATATTCAAGTCCAAACTTGCCATGCTTGGCTCTGGATATTTTTCTGCTAATAAAACTTCGGATGAAGTATCTAAAATGTTACTTGTTGGTGAATTAGCTGGGGCAAAAGGAGAATCAACACTATTGCTATCAAAAGGAGAGCTTGATTGACTCGAAGTTGTACCACTATCAAAGGAATTACTGGTGATTTCTGACTCGTCTAAATTAAGTGCTGATAAGTCTTCTTGCCAGAAAGCTGGTAAATCTAATGCGATTTCTGCCTCTGAGTTGCTATTCAGTTCTGAACTATTGTCATTTTGATTCAGGGCAAAAGGATCATCAATCAAAGATGGTGCTTCTTCAACCGTTTTCTTAACTACAATACTGTCTGTGGGAATATCAAATGGGTTGAGGGATGACTGAGATTCTTCAAAACTATTTAAATCAAAACTTTGGCTATCTAAGTTAGCGAATGCGCCTAAGTCTTGTAAGTCAGATGTATCAAGATCTGAGGAATCAGAAATACTGGAAAAATTTATGGACTCATCAAGGTCTACAGGAATAACTTGTTCTTCTAATGGCTGTAGATATTGATTGATATTCTCCAGACCATTTTTCGCAAAACTGATGATTTCTGGTTCATCAGTTAACTGTAAGACTTTTTGGTATTCTGCTTTGGCAACATCATACTGTTGCAAAACGTAGTAGACGTGACCCCGCAACAAATGGCAGTTTGGGTCATCTGGTACATGCTGCACTACCTGGTCGACTAAGGTAGCGGCGAATTCATAATCTTGTTCTGCGTAGGCTGTACAAGCCTGCTGATATGTTTCTAGATAATCATCTATTGTTGCTGCCATTTGCTCCCTCCCAATATCATCCTGCCCACCTTGCACTCCGCACAATCGCCGTTTGATCAAGCAATCTTAGACACTGATTGTTTTTAGCACCTAATAACCACTCGCCACGCAAAAAGGGAGCCATCGTATCTGGTAGATTTGTTGGTGGCATCAGATGTTGTACATCTAGCCAATCCATACCGCCGACTTCATCTACGGCTAAACCGACTATGGTTTCTTGCTCCTCGATCGCAATTACTGGAATTTCAGATCTATCCGTATTTAACGCAGTTCCTTCGCCAAGAAATTGACCCAAATCAGCTACCCAAATTACTCGACCTCGTAAATTTAGAGTACCCAAAAGTAAAGGAGAAGCATTAGGGATCGGGGTAATTCTGTCAGGACTTAATTCCAAGACTTCTCGGATACCAGTAGCTGGTAGGGCAAATTCCTGATGCGAGGGAATATAAAATCGCAAATGTAACTCACCTTCAGGACTTTCTACTTGTAATTCAGGCCGAAAGTGGTCTTGGCCACTACCACTCAAAAAGTCCGGTTTGCTAACCATGTTATTTTCATCCTTATCCTCGCAGGAGTTGTTTGACTGTTCCTACCAACTCTGTTGGCTGAAACGGTTTGGCTATATAGGCATCTGCACCCTGTTTCATCCCCCAGTAGCGGTCAAATTCTTCACCTTTAGAAGAACACATCACGACAGGGACGTTTTGGGTTTTTGGGTCAGATTTTAACCGACGACACACTTCGTAGCCGTTCATCCGTGGCATGACAATATCCAATACCACCAAGTCTGGTGGAGCGCTTTGAATGGCCTCCAACGCTTCTACTCCGTCACTGGCATAGGTGACTGTTAAACCAGTGGCTTTCAGGAGGTCAATAATCATCTCCCTCTGTGCGAGACTGTCTTCCACAATCAGAACTGTACTCATAAATGCCTATCTACCTCCTGATGTAGACGTTCCTCTTTGGAACATTCCCTGACTCCCCGTAAAAATTACTTGTATAAATTTATGCTATTATTTCACTAATTGACTAGATAATAATTTGGCACTGGGGTTGGTTGATTTCTGTGATAACATTTTTTACCCCATCTTTTATAGAATCAACAAGTCTTCTATTTCATTGGTGTTCCCATAAAAGACTTGTAATTAACATATTTCTCAACCAGCATGAGTAATTCTGAATCATCAAACGGTTTTGTCAAATAATCTGTTGCACCGACCATCCTGGCTCTGACTCTATCAATAAAGCCATCTTTACCAGTCAGCATGATAATCGGCACTAGTCGAAATGCTGTGGAATGACGCAACATATTACAAATCTCGTAACCGTCTAGTTCGGGCATGGCGATGTCGCACAAAATTAAATCTGGCCGCAGTTGAAACACCAGACCAAGGGCTTCTAGAGGGTTAGTTAGGGCGATCGCTTCATAACCATGTAACTTTAAAATTGACTCTACAGCCTCACAAATCGTTGTCGTATCATCAATACAAACTATCCGAGGACGATGATGTTCTTCTCCTCCCAATGGTATTAATGTTCGGGAATTAGTTGTCGCTGAATCTACTAGTTGCAACCAACCTTGTAGTACATAAGGATATATCGCCTTAGCAACTGTCAACAAATCTCGGTTCAGATAACGCGCCAGTTGCCGTAGGGATGTTTTGCCATCAGCCCAATGCTGTAGCTTAGTAACTGTTGCTGCTGGTAGTGAGGAACGCAGTTCTACTGTGTCAGCTAAAACTGGCAATTGTTCAGGAGACTGAATTTGCGGATATAGCCGCTTCCATTCTTGGACTTGTTGTGTGATTCTTGCCACTAAAGGCGCAATCTCTAAACTAGTCAGTTGTGGTGCTAGGGCTGCTCCTTGACGAAAAATAAAACTACCTTGGTGTAAACTCAACAAATCAAACAAAGTTTCTTGCACTAAGCGGTGAATAATACTATGAGCTATCTTCGGGCTGATGATATTTTGCTCTAAAAGAGTCCACAAATAGCCATACTCTGGGACATTGTGTGTTGCTAAAGCTGCATGTTGCTTTTGCTCAAGTCGTGACTCGACGCGGTAATGACGTAAATAATCATCAATCCGCGATAAATTACTATCACCTGCTTGGCAATAAACAATTTGACCATTGAGGAAAAAAACAAACCAAGATTGTTTGCGGCTATTTTTGCTATGGCGATGTCTGGGTGTCTCATCTTGAGTGAGATTATCTTGATTGTGAAAGCCCGCTTCCACTAAAATTTGCCCAGTTCGCTGTCCTAACTCAATCAATTGCAAAATACTGCGAATATCAATTTCATTTAAATTTCCCTGCATTTAGCTCAACGTTACTCCTGGTTGTATTCTTGACTTAAGTTTGCCCATGAATTTTTGACAGATTTCTCATAAGTAAAGTAATTTTTTACCTCTAAACGTTTGCCATCTTATTTCTCCAACAATTAATGTCTATCAGGAGATACATTTAGCTATAAACCGTAAATTTTCGTAATACACCTTGATAAAGTTAGTGATAACACGGAAGTCATCATCAGTCTTACAAGTACAAAATATAATGGCGTGAGCAAATCGCTTCTACAAAATATTACGGCGTGAAATCTCACGTCTATAAATAGTTTTGTCTGTCTTTTTTCCTACAGTAAAGTGAAATAAAGACAAACTAACAGAATTATCTCAGGTATATCTTAAAAACACGGACATTAAGTACGCAAAAGGACGAACGGTGTGCTGTATTTAGCAGAAGTACAAAAGCAGAAAGGCGGCTTACTTAGTGGTGGTTCTAAAACCGAACTGAAACTGCTAGCTTGTCAGCGAACCGACCAGAATTGGAGTACTGTGTCGGAAGAAGTAATCACAGCTGAGGAAGCAAGCAAATTAAATGATGGCGCATTAGTGCTAGTAGAACTGAATCCCAATCGTCAAGTACAGCGGATTCAAGAAGCAGGGCGGCCATTAGTCAATATATTGCAAAATTTTTCACGGCAGCTAGAAAAATTTAAATTGAAGGAAGATGAGATTGATCAGTGGAAGCAGTCGCTAACATTTCAGGCGCAAGAAATGAATCGCCGAGAAATGGAAATGGAAGCACGCTTAGAACAGTTGCAACAACTGGAAGATGATTGTCAACGGCTAGAAGAGCAAAAACAGGAATTTGACACATCCCGTGAGGAAATTGAAAAGCTACAAGCGGAAATTGAGCGTAACCGCCAAGAGTTAGAAGGCGCTTGGGAACATTTACGTGGTGAACAGCGGCGCTTAGAAGAACGACAAGCAGAAATACAACAAGGGAATGTTTTAGATGAAGAGCAAAGTCGGGTGATGAGCGATTTATTGAATCGCTTATCTAGCCGTGTTGCGCCGACGGAAACAGTGAGAGAACATCTACGCCTTGCTTTTGAATTAATCGAACAGCAGCAAGAGACTTTAAAACCTCACTGGGAAAAACTGGAACAACAAAAAACTTTAGCAACGCAACAGCAAGAAGAAGTTGAGTATCTTGCCCAAACTTTAAGCGATCGCCAAAACGAATGGCAACAAGCACATAATTCTTTAGAGCAGCAAACTGCTCAATTAAAAATAAATATGGCAAATATTACTAGTAAGCAAGATTATGCTCGACTAGTCAAAGAACAGTTGCAATATCAAGAAGATTTATATCAAAAAATTCATGCTTTATCTGGCGGAAATAGTGATATTTCTAGCCAGAAAGTTGATGTAGAAGCGTTAGAAAAAATGCCTTTAGATCAACTGCAAAAAATAGTTCAAGACTTGGCAAATAAATTAGAAATAGACTCTAATTTTGTCCATGAGCAAGAACAAGAACTGCAATATAAGCAAGAAGCTATAGAAGAATTACAAAAAAAACTTAGCCAAGCTTCTGACCAGGATCACATCAATTTAGAAATGGAACTGGCAGATGAAAAAGACCATTATCAAATGCTTGAAAAAACTTTGGAAGGTCAACGCCGGAGTTTGTTACAGCGCGATAAATTTCTAAAGCAGCACCAAAATGTATTGCTCCGCAGACAAGGACAACCTGTTCTTAATATAGAAGAAGAAAACCAAATTGATGTTGCTCCGATTTTGCTACAAATCGATAGCCAGCGACAACAACAATCTCAAGAACTGCAAAAACTGGAACAGGAACTTGAGCAGATGCGTTCTGCAATTGATTTAGATCAAGGGATGATTGATAATCAAAAGCATGATTTGTCACAAAAGCAACAAGAAATCAAAACTTTAGAAGCTAATTTACAATCTTTACGCACAACAACTGCTGAATGTTGGGTGCGGGTGAATTTATATCAAGAGACACTACAGCCAATTCAAGATTATTTAGACAACTTACGACAAAAACTCCAAGGAGTTAATGAATCGTTGGCTCAAGTGCAAGAAACTGGTGATTATCAACTACAAACTATTAGCGAGATGCGTCAGACTCTGCAAAGTTTGATATCTCAACCAGAATTAGTAGCGTCTTGAGAAGTATGAAGTGTGAAGTATGAAAAATATTTTGGACTTCATACTTGATATTTGATGAAAATCCAGTCGCCTTGTACTTGAGCGATCGCACCACCAGGAAACGGATCAGTTTGTGAACGGTTCGGCGCTATAATTAAAGCCGTTAATTTTTCAATATGCTCAAAATTAGGTGCGTCCGACAAAATTTCTAGCAATACTTGGCGCATCACACGCCTTTGTAAAGCTATTGGTGCTTTCTGTAATACCCGACGGTTGAGTTTGAAAAAATCCCCACTCCCCATCATCGCTTCTTCTCGCAACTGCTGGGCTGATTGTTCCAAATACTCTACATCTGCTTGCAGGAGTTCTGCTGTTTGGGCTAAAGCTGATTCTACTTTGGGGTTAAAGTTTGTTTGCAAATAGGGAATTAATTCTTGGCGGATGCGGTTACGAGCATACTTTACATCTTGATTGGTAGAATCTTCCCAAATAGGTAATTGAAAATCTTGGCAAAATTGCCCTGTTTCTTGACGAGTAATTTCTAAAAGTGGACGCACTAGGGTAATTTTTTCAGATAAAGAACGTTGCCAAGTTAAAGCTTGTAAACCATCAGCACCAGTACCACGCATTAAATTGTAAAGCAGAGTTTCGGCGCGATCGCTTGCTGTGTGTCCGGTAACTATGTATTGATAGTTATGTTGTTGTGCGATCTCATTTAAAGCCTGATACCGCCAATTCCGCGCCGCAGCTTCACTATTTACAGCTTCTTTGGCTATTTCTAAATAAAAATCTAAACCCCAATTTTTAGCTAAATCTCCTACATGATCAGCATTAGCTTGCGAATCATCACGCCAACGATGATCACAGTGAGCAATACTTAAATGCCATGACCATTTTGGTTGTAAATCTAACAATAATTTAATTAAGCACAGAGAATCTTGTCCCCCAGAAACAGCAACTAATAGCCGTTCGTTATGTTTAAATAAGTGACGCGATTTGATAGTTTGATGAATTTTTGCATGTAAAGGAGTCCATACCATTAATAATTAGTAATTTGTAATTCTTATTTAAAAAATAAAAGGCAATATAATTTAGCCCCTCTTTATTGGTTTAGAGGGGCTAAAGCTATTAAAAAAACCAACCGTAAGAATGTAAACCTTTACCTAAAAGATTCACGCCGAGATAACAAATCCAAACTACAACAAAGCCACTTGCAGCTAAAATGGCAGGGCGACGACCTTGCCAACCGCGCGTAATTCTGGCGTGGAGATAAGCTGCAAAAACTAACCAAGTAATTAATGCCCAGGTTTCTTTGGGATCCCAACTCCAATAAGAACCCCAAGCTTCATTTGCCCAAACTCCGCCAGCAATAATGCCAATTGTTAGCAGAGGAAATCCTAAGCCGATGATGCGATAGCTGATATTGTCTAGGGTATCGGCAAGACTTAGACGCTGGGGTGAGAGAGTTTCGGCGGTGGCTGTGGTTCCTGATTGACTTGCAGTGACTAAATTCAAAACGGCAGTGCTACCGTTGTTAGTATTGGTTTCAAAACGACGCGCAGAACCGTTATTTTCACCAACAGGTGCTGCTGGTTGATTAACTAGTTCACCTGCTTTGTGTAAACGGTAGCCATTGCTGCGGTAGCCACCAGTCCCAACAGAACTACCTTGTAGTTGGATATTTTGACCGCGCGTAACAATCAAAAAAGCGATCGCTAATACTGAACCTACCATTAAAGCTGAGTAGCTCAACATCATGACGCTGACGTGCATCATCAGCCAGTTAGACTTCAATGCTGGTACTAAAGGTTCTGCGGCTTGCATTTCTGATGGTAAAGTCAGGGCAGCAAAAGCAGTGATTCCCATTGCCACAGGCGCAGTGAAAACTCCCACTAAGCGGCTACGGGTACTATTTTCCGCAATTAAATGAACTGCTGTAATTCCCCAAGTCAAAAAAAACAGTGATTCGTACAAGTTACTTAAAGGGAAATAACCTGCTTCTATCCATCTTGCGCCTAAAAGGGTAGCAATGCACAAATTTGCGATCGCCATTCCGGCTGTCCCCAAAGCACCAATTGCTGGCAGATTTGGAAAAGCCGCTCCTCCCCAGTAAACCAACATGGTGAGGAATAACACAGCAAAGGAGGCGTTGTCTAGCCAGTTCTGGAGTAAAACCAGATTCATACAGTATTCTCCACCGTTATTGTTTAAAATATCGATTCTAACTATTTTGATCCTAACTTGAGTTTAATTAGAGACTCAGGGTAGATAGAATAAATTAATGTGTGTGATATCGCTAAACTGGCGTAGCAAGTAACACGGAGATAGGCAAAATAAAAATCTCCGTGTGATGATATCTAAATAATCTTCTGCAACTTCAGGGTTTTGAACTACTAATCTTGGGACTGTTCGCCGGATTAGGTGAAGTTGCTGAGTTGGTAGATTTTTTCAGAGAGAGAAATATATCGTAGCGGGTACTGCGACTGTCACTTACAGCCGTTGTCGCCCCAATTGAACGAGTTGCTTCTAGAAAAGTTCTTTGTTTGGGAAATAGCGTATTGAGGGTAAAGTTATTTACCATCCGTTCTACATCTATAAAAAATTGTCCATTTGTAGGATTGGGTTCTGTAGGTACAGTGTTTTGAAATGAAACATTGCTGGCCAGTGTGCTGTTAGGTTTAGGGACAATTTTATCGGTGACGGGAGCGCCCAATACTAAGAAAGCTACATCTTTATCTAACCAACCGTGACTAGCCGTTAAAGTACCAAAAGGCCCAATCCAGTTAACAACAGGTTGACCTGCAACTGTTCCTGGTTGAATTTGGAATTGATATTGATTTTTAATCACGTCATCCAGCTTTTGTAGGGATGCTTCAGCTAATTTGCGATCGCTCGCTTTAATCATGAATACCAATCCGGCTCTAAAATCTCCTGGTGTGCCATTTTTTGGTGTGTTAGGAATCAGTGAGACTGCAAACTCACCTTTCATCCAACTGAGTAAATCCCTTTCTAAATCAAGATTGGTCAGAGATTTTACCCCACTACGCAGCTGTTCTGGAGATACCGGTGAGAGTGGATTTCCTTGCGATGTGAGGATGTAGTCTCCCCATAACCTTTGTAAGTTGCTACCAGATAACATCATCAAGGTTTCTGCTGGCATTCGTTGCTGCATACTGCCAGCTGTGTTGTCAACTGATAGTAGGCGCTGACTTTGAGGATTAAGCCATGAAACTCCCTTCAAGCGGATACCTTCTGACTCCAAAGTAATGCTGCCTGCCAAACCTTGGTTATTTTGGAGTTGAGCTAAAACTTGTGCCGGTAATCGGCGATTAGGAGCCGTAGTCGCAATTTTGGCAGCCGTTGGGACGTTGACGTAAAACTGGGCAAAGGAGTGAGACTCGGCAATTTTCGGAAAATTATCGGCGAAACTCCCAACTGTTGCTAAGGATGTTTTATTTTTGTAGGCATCAATTGCCCGTTCTGTGGCTTTGGGATTATCCGTAATTACTAGGAAGCGTTGATCTAATAATGTAGCTGAAAAGTTTGTGCCGAATTGTCCCTCGCTTTGTTTAATTGGAATTCCTTGATAGGTGCGGTCAATCCATTTACCTGTTTTCAGAGCTTTGGGTTGTGCCAAGATTTTTTGCGCTAACTCTGGGTTTTTTACAGGCAAAACCATAACTATTGACTGCTGACTGTTAGCAGCAACGCCATCAGTAGCTACAGGCTTGGGGGCAGGCGGACTATCTTCGGGAGCTAAAATTGCGATGGTAACTTCTTCATCTACCCAAGGCTGAATATCTTGCTCAAAGTTAAAACCATTATTTGTCAGAAAGCGATCGCGCAACTGAGTTAAATTTTGATTCAGTTCTGCTTGCGACTCTTTCGTGCCAAACTCCTGTAATTTCTGCCATTGTTTGGGATCTGTGGTCAGAGAAGCTGCAAACAGAGCATCGCTCGGAATAATATTTGCACCTACTAGTAAATTTCCAGAATATAGATGCCCCTGGCTAAACAACCGATAGGCAACTCCGCCACCAATAATTAATAAGCCAGTAGCCGAGAGCGTCAGTGCCAGAGACGGTTTCTGTTTTTTCTTCATGGGAACAGACACAATAGGCAGCGCCATTGAAACCAATACCTCATACTTGCGAACTTTTTACTTGCTTGGCCAAGTAAACTTAAGCTTTTCCCATTCTTTTGGGCAGTTTTTCAACAATTTTCTCTACCCTGAACTTTTGCTGATACTTCGGTAATTAACCTTAGCTATTTTTGCTGTAAAAGTAGTGATTTTGTTGTTAGTTAATCTTTTTAACATGCTTTGCTCTATTTCGCAGGCAACTTTTCCATAAAAGTTTGATTTCTCGGTCATTCTTAGTTAGAGAAACCATTTGACAATTGACGCATTGATACTTTGAATCAATGGTTGATCAGCAGGGTGTAGAGAAGTAAAACCCTTACGCCCATAGGTTTTTAAACCTTTATGGTTACTCTTAACAGACGACCTTTCTGCATAAGTTCTGAACTTTACACCAAGCATTATGAGGATATAACTAACTCAAAAAAGCTGCAAGTCGCCAGTATTTTGTAATTTTTACTACTTACACAACTTAGTTATTCTGTATTTAATGCTCAAAAATCTTGCTTGAATGCGTCAATTTTGAAATTATGATTACTCATGACTATTTGTACCAAAATTATTAAAACTCAAATTTTGGAGATTTATCGATGTTTTTGGGCTTAAATCAGGCCTATAGTGGCTAGATAGCGGTAAATGAACTATCGAGCCAGAATTGAATTTTTATATAAATTTAATTTTTTTCCAACTGAGGTAAATTCGATTACCTCATGAGTGTTGGATTTTACTGTAGCGATCGCCACTTGATTCTACACTTTGCTATTAGTAGAACTTAGCTGCATCGGCCCCAAATACTTGGTTAAATAAGGTGAGAAAACCTCATAAATCAAAGTTAGCGGTTGTCCATGATGCCAAAATAGGTAGTGACGACCCCAAAACGGCCCTGCCACATTAAAGCCAGACTCTAAGGCTGTCGAGTTGCCATAATAAATACCTCGCACATCCCGATACAACTCTGTGCGGAGACGCGCTAAACTCGCCCAAATTGGCAATGAACGATTTTGCAAATACTCATCTACATGGCTGGCTTCCCACCAAGATGTCGCATAAGCTAATCTCTGCCCCGAAGCAGTACGCAACCACACCTGTCGTCGTAGTCTTGGCCCTGGTACGGCTTGAATTAAATCGGGCGCATGATCTAAATCCGTGCCAATCAATGACATGTCAATGACATCTACTTCGGTTGGCTCACCTGTCAGCAATTCTAAATGCCTAGTTGGAGAACCATCGCCCAATAACAGCAGTTGCCAAGCTGGAGCCAGCTGTGTGTGCGGCAAACTCTTTTTGATAACTTCCTCGCCTCCTTGCCAAATCGGAGTCAGACGATGCCAAGCTGCTGGCAGTGTGGAGTTGTTTGTCAGAGTAAAAATCGCAGTCAATTTTATTTACAAAAGTTCATCTATCTCTATAAAAGCACAAAAAAAACTCAAAAGTTAATAGTCAACAGTCTCAGGCTTTTTACCTTTGACCATTGACTATTGACAAATGACTATCCACTAAAAAAATGCGGATGGCGAGACTCGAACTCGCAAGGCAAAGCCACACGCACCTCAAGCGTGCGCGTATACCAATTCCGCCACATCCGCGAGAGTTCACTGAAGAACTAATATAGCACAATAAAGTGACTATAGTAAGGTAATATCTAATTTTGCAAAATTTACCAAAAATTTAAGTGAACATGTTCACAACTTTCCCGAAGGCGGATATCAGACTAACAGAAATGTAATAGCGCCACAAGTGATATTAGGGTATAGCTACTTTAAGATGCTCTGCACTAACCACAGCCTAGTTCGGGAAACTAACAAAAGACAAGCAGATGTGATGCTGTTAGTCTGGTTAAAACCCGTAGAGGCTCCCTGGCAGTCCTTACCTTCGTGGAACTCCGAAGGGCGTATATAGACTGCTCAGGATGATGTTGAGAAAGCTCTGATCGTCATTTGCAACCAAGTAAAAGCTCTGTTGCAAATTAGATAAGAGAAAATGTCGATCTACTGGTACTAATATCGAAGCTAGAAAATGAAGTTTGACAAAATATTAATTGCTAACCGAGGAGAAATCGCGCTTCGCATTCTCCGCGCCTGTGAAGAAATGGGAATTGCGACTGTTGCGGTTCACTCCACCGTTGATCGTAACGCTCTCCATGTTCAACTTGCTGATGAAGCAGTTTGTATTGGTGAGCCTGCCAGTGGTAAAAGTTATTTAAATATTCCCAATATCATTGCTGCCGCTTTAACGCGTAATGCCACTGCCATTCATCCAGGTTATGGCTTTTTGGCAGAAAACGCCAAATTTGCGGAAATCTGTGCTGATCATCATATTGCTTTTATTGGCCCGACTCCTGAAGCTATTCGGTTGATGGGGGATAAATCTACAGCCAAAGAAACCATGCAAAAAGCTGGAGTACCAACAGTACCTGGTAGTGATGGTTTAGTAGAGTCTGAGCAAGAAGGATTAGCACTGGCTAAGGAAATTGGTTATCCAGTAATGATTAAAGCCACGGCTGGCGGTGGTGGACGTGGGATGCGTTTAGTCCGTTCTGAAGATGAATTTGTCAAACTTTTCTTAGCTGCTCAAGGAGAAGCTGGCGCAGCCTTTGGTAATTCTGGCGTTTATATAGAAAAATTTATTGAACGTCCACGCCACATTGAATTTCAAATTTTGGCAGATAACTACGGCAATGTGATTCACTTAGGTGAACGAGATTGTTCTATTCAACGCCGCAACCAAAAATTACTAGAAGAAGCGCCAAGTCCGGCTCTTGATTCTGATCTACGCGAGAAAATGGGACAAGCTGCTGTTAAAGCTGCTCAGTTTATCAACTTTACAGGGGCAGGGACTATTGAGTTTCTCTTAGATAAATCTGGTAAATTCTACTTCATGGAAATGAACACCCGCATTCAAGTAGAGCATCCTGTAACAGAAATGATTACTGGAGTGGATTTAGTAGCTGAACAAATTCGGGTGGCTCAAGGCGAAAGACTGAAAATAACTCAAGACCAAGTAGTCTTGCGTGGTCATGCCATAGAATGCCGCATCAACGCTGAAGACCCAGATCATGATTTCCGTCCAGCCCCAGGTCGGATCAGCGGTTATCTTCCTCCTGGTGGCCCTGGTGTGCGAATTGATTCTCACGTTTACACTGATTACCAAATTCCGCCTTACTACGATTCTCTTATCGGTAAGCTAATAGTTTGGGGGCCAGACCGCGCCACTGCCATTACCAGGATGAAACGCGCCTTACGGGAATGTGCAATTACCGGACTGCCGACTACAATTGGGTTTCATCAAAGAATTATGGAAAACCCACAGTTTTTACAAGGCAACGTTTACACCAATTTCATTCAAGAGATGAAACTTTAAGGAATTAGGAAGTAGAAAGGTAAAGGGTAAGGCGTAAAAGGCTGAGAAATATCTTATTTTCAGCTTACTACCTGTCCCTTTCCTGTTACCGCACTCAGGTTGGTTGAGATTAATCGTAAATCCCGTTAAATACAAAATCCTGGTTAATGAAGGGGACTACTGACAGTTTTACGACCACGGTTAAGTACATGGGCCAATGAGAAATAGCTGAAAATCTATGCTAAACGCTGTCAAAACGCCCATTTACAAAAAGTGTGTTGACATGAGGGTCTGCACCTTATTTTAATCAGTGAGTGACAGGAATTATTTTCTCAACTGTAGATAGTGAGGTGGCAATTGGCAAGAATCGAGATCAAAAGAGGAAAAGGATACAAAGACTCCCTTCGTGCCTACCAAATTGAGCTTGATGAAAAGACAATCGGAACAATTAAATCTGGAGAAACTTTGAGCTTTGACATTGGGCTAGGAAAACATCACTTGAGGATGAAAATAGATTGGTGCAGTAGTTGTTATTTGGAGTTTGAAATTAACGATCAACAAACTTTGCATTTTGAGTGTGGGAACAATGTGCCAACTTTCGGGGAACTGATATACATTGTGTTCTTTCGGAATAAGTATCTGTGGCTCAGACAAACTTGATTTGTAATACGAGCTTGCATATTGAAGCGAGGTAGCAATTTGCCGAAAAATACGGAAAATCCTTGGTTGATAGCTGGCTTCCCCCTCTCAGGACAAACTGCTGGCTGGTGTAAGTTATGGCAAAGAACGAAGGAACTATACGGTAGCCGCGCCTAAGAAACCGTTGCAGCGGAGCGCGGGCAGCGCGTCTCACGTGCTTAAACGGATTGTCGTCGCCCTCGCCCACTGAACGGGAGCATTATCTGGCTGCGCCAAAAGTCTTTCCACTCATGGTTTGTGGGTGATCGCCCTTCCTACCGTTCCTCTAAGATTGATGATTAGGCGATCGCATCATACCTTATTCCCTAACTGACATGAGACATCATAGTCAGCAGCCCTTGCTGACCTAAGAGAATTTCCCGCAACAAGCTGAAAATCCCTACCCAAATAATCGGGGTAATATCAACCCCGCCTATGGGTGGTACTAGCTTACGTAAAGGCACTAAAAATGGTTCGGTAGGCCAAGCTATGAGATTAAAGGGCAAACGATTTAAATCCACTTGCGGATACCAAGTGAGAATAATGCGGAAAATAAATAGAAATGTCATCAGTCCCAACAGTGGGCCGAGAATCCAAACGGTCAAGTTAACACCAGTCATCGGTTTGAGCTACTATTTTTGAGCAAAGAAAATTCTGAGAAGCAAGTTTGAAGCTTTGTAAAGTGATCTATACATATTTTATTTCAAATGCCAGTCAACCAATTTTATATTTTGGATTTTGGATTTTAGATTGACTCCACAGATAAATCTGACAACTTTTACCATTGCGGTAATATTGCTCACGAGAAACACAAAAGCACCACTTTCCCTAAATATTAAGATTTTTAGAGATTTTTGTAAAAAAATTTGTGTCTAGTTGCAGGAAATACTGAGCTATAAATATTCATCCCTAGCCCCTAGCCTCTAGTCTCTAGTTTTAAAGCTCATACCAAGAGGCTTCTCAAGTAAGTACTACACTATTAGAATTATGATGAAGTGTGTAAAAAAAGGTTGAGAACAATGACACCATCTTTAGCAAATTTTCTTTGGAGTCTGGTTTGGGGTACAGCGATTGTCGTTATCCCTGCTACAGTTGCACTAATTTTCATTAGCCAAAAAGATAAAATCCAACGTTTTTAATCCTTTAGTGAGTCAGTGCGACTCTGATACCAATTGTCTGTCAGCTATTTACCCAATTGCATTCACAGCAGCCATCTTCCTTGTGAGGACAGGGTATACTTAGCTGACAGATATCAATTTTTTGGATTGCGATAAATAAACAGCTTCAGACCTTCTGAGCCAGAAGCTTTGAAGCTTAATTATATTGTGATTAATTAAAGTAGTGATTTTAATTGTGACTCGCTAACATAGATTGTGATATTGGGATAAAGAACAATGCTAAATTTTGGGCTGAACTCAGCCAGTGTTCTGGCTCAGGTCAATGTAGGGACGAACTCAGCCAGTATTCTAGGAATTTTCCTGGCTGTGGCTGGGGCAGCGCTGTATTTTATGCGGACTGTACGCCCAGAACTTTCACGAGATCAAGATATCTTTTTTGCTGCTGTCGGTTTACTCTGCGGCTTTATTCTTATTTTCCAAGGATGGCGGTTAGACCCGATTCTGCAATTTGGTCAGTTACTTTTGGTTGGTACAACGGTGTTTTTTGCGGTGGAAAGTATTCGCCTACGCAGTATCGCTACTCAGCAAGCCAAGCGTAATACTCCCATTGTGGATAGAGAACGAGAAGTCAGCGATAACTATTCATATAATAGGAGATCGCGCAGAGACTATGAGGCTGAGGTAGAAGACGAATACGAGCCACTACCTTATGAGGAAGAAGAACCTCCTGCACGTCCCAGAATTCGGGGTAGCAGAGATGAACGCTCATCTCGTGATGACTACAATGAGGAGCAACCACCTCGTCGCTCAAGTCGCCGCGCTAGTAATGAACGGACAGAAACAACTGATAAAAATCGTCGCCGGACTTCTGCACGTTCCACAAGCCGTCAGACTGAAAGATATGACGACGAAGAAAGTTGGGGTTCTCCTTCGACTAGGCAGGTTGATGATTGGGAAAGTTCCAGTGATGAAGTGAGAAAACCTTCTCGTCGTGGTAGCAACGGTACTCAGCGTCCAGAAAGCCGCGAAGATGATGTTCCTGCTAGACCGAGAAAACGCCGTCCGCCTGCTGAGACAACTTCTCGCAGAGAGAGTGTTGATGATGATGTCATCCGGGCAGATTACGTCCCATACAAGCCGATTGACCAGTCTGATGACGAATCAGATAATTCAACTAACTTTGATGATGTCTAAAACTGTTGGGATAGATGTAAGCTAGAGGCGATGTAAAAAATAACAGTTGAGGTGAACAAATTTACGCCTACCTTGTGGCTCCAAAGACCGATTCATTGGAGCCTGATTTTTGGATTAACAAGCTTACTTGTATCTTGTGGTTCCAGTGAGATTCCACTTGGGCCTACTTCTCTTAATAGTCGCTACACAGAAGAACAACCGACGTTAAGTGGCAACGGTCGGTTTTTGGCATTTGTTTCAAATCGTAATGGCAGTCACCAATTACTGGTGTACGATTTGCAACAGCAAATATTTGTGAGAACGCCAGGTTTAAACCGACCAGAGACAATCAGTGAGAGTCCTAGTTTAAGTTACACAGGGCGTTATATTGTTTATTTAACTAGTGACCAAGGTAGACCAGTGGTAGCTATTTACGATCGCGCTACGCAACAATCACAAATTCTGACTCCTGTCTATCGTGGCTGGGTGCGAAATCCTGGTATTAGTCCTGATGGACGTTATGTTGTGTTTGAAACAGCCAGTCGTGGTCAATGGGATATTGAAGTTTTAGACCGTGGCCCCAATATTGAATTAGATATTCCTAATGGTGCAACTGTAGAAGCGCCTAATTAAAGTATGAAGTGTGAAGTATGAAGTATGAAGTGTGAAGTGTGAAGTATGAAATTTTGTTCTTTAGTATCTTACTTTTTGACAAAGGACAAATGACCAATGACTATTGACCATTGACTAATGACAAACCGCACTATTTTTATCCCTATATTTGCTTGTTGTAGTTTACTAACTGGTTGTTTTGGTTATCCTCGGTTGGTGAGTTATCCCTTTGATCCGGGGGGGCGGAGTCTCAACAGCTTGGCTTCGGAATTAAATCCGCAAACTTCTGGCAGATATATTGTTTTTACTAGCGATCGCCGGGGTAGCCAAGATGTTTATATGTTTGATACCCTGACGCGTAATTTAATTGATTTACCAGGTTTAAATGCCTTAGATACGATCGCCTCTCACCCTAGCGTTTCTCAAGATGGGCGTTATGTTGTATTTGCCGCTAGTCGTCAGGGGCGATCGGCTATTTTTTTATATGACCGGGAAACTCGCCAATCCCGCAATTTAACTAATAATCTGCAAGCGGAAGTTCGTAACCCGACCATTAGCGCTGATGGTAGTCGCATTGCATTTGAATCGAGTAATAACGGACAGTGGGATATTTTAGTTTATGACCGTTTTGGGCGACCATTGGATATTCCACAAGACCCTAGATAAAGTATGAAGTCTAAAGTGTGAAGTATGAAATTTCAGCCTTCAGACTTCATACTTCACACTTGCTTAGTTTGTTGTACAGATTCAATGAGCGATCGCACTTGTTGTGTACCTTCTGAAGGTTCAAAAGATAAGGGGAATTTACCTTTGGCAAGCATTCTTAATCCCAGAGGTGCGAGACTAAGTAATCCTCTAAGGTCACGGAAATAATTACCAACTACTTGTAAACCAAATTGGCGTTCGTCAATCCAACCGCCTTCTTTGACTAACTCGACTAAAACTTTGCGGTGACGAATTGAACGGGTATCAGTTTTTTGTTTGTGTGTGAGAATTTCTTGTTTAATTTTGGTGATTTGTTCTAGAGGTGCGACTTCCATTGGACAAACTGAATCACAATATAAACAACGAGTGCAACCCCACACTCCTTTAGTACCTTCGTTGTAATTTTCTAAGCGATTTGCTGTGTCACTATCACGAGAATCTGTAACCATGCGATAGGCCTTGGCTAAAGCATGAGGGCCAACAAAATCAGGATTCACTTCACGGGCATTGCATTCAGAGTAACAAGCACCGCACATAATACAGTTACCAGTTTGATCCAGAAGCGATCGCTCTTGCGGTGTTTGTAAAAATTCTCGTTCTGGGATTTGACGTGCTGCTGTACTCACATAAGGCGCGACTGCCTCTAAGTTATCCCAAAAACTATTCATATCTACTACTAAATCTTTAATTACAGGCATATTACCCAAAGGGGCAACCGTAATTTCTAGATTTGAATTTGCTGTATTTGTCAAAGATTGTATTTGTTGTAATCTAGCAATTTCGCTGCCAACATTTTCTTTACAAGCTAAAGCCGAACGTCCATTGATGCGCATTGCACAGCTGCCACAAATGGTATTGCGACAATTTTTGCGAAATGCTAATGTGCCATCTTGCTCCCATTTAATTCGATTTAAACAATCGAGGATTGTATTACCAGGGTCTACCTCTAGAGAGTAAGTTTGGACAACAGGCGCAGAATTTTGTTGCTGCCGAATAATCTTAAAAATAACTTCCATTGCTACTAACCAAAGTCTTAAAATTGCTTTACCAGCCTCAGAAATCATGAGTAAAGGCTAGTAGGTGCGAAAATTGAGCTATACTCTTGTTGCTCTTAATTCAACCGCCGAGTGTTAAAAGGCTGATGAGGAAAGAGCCAGTGATTCTAGTTACAGGATAACCATTAAAATTTTAGTTGTATTAGCACCGTGTCCGAGATTTATGTTAAGCTCTAAGCCCTAGTACTAAACAGGCGATCATAGCTTATGGTCTACCTTACCTGTTTATGAGTTAAAAACAAAAGAGTTTTTCTTGGAGATCAACTCAAGTTAATTACCTAAATTACAACAATATTCCCTGAAATACACTTCATCTGCTTAATACATCTTTATATCAACAAGACTCATAGCTAAAATCTACTTATTGGAAAAATTAGAGAAATAATTGCTAAACGTTAATTTTTGCTGATATGGAAGTGTTAAAGCTGATAATAAACATCTGATCACGGTAATCAAGCACTTGACAGATGAGAAATATATTTATTCTTCCCAAAGACAGACACTCAAAATACCTGAGAGTTGTTTGTCTTGTGAGAATAAACCAGGAGGTTAAACCTTGGTGCATTTTTGTCCCTTCCCAATTTCCCACATCAAAGAATGCCACTCACTCAAAACTGCTGATCTAAATTTAGATGAATTTTTATAAAAGTGATGCAGCAATACGCACGTTAGCTAATAAACCAGAATGAAAATCCTGACTGCTTATTGCCTCGTTAAGCTAAATGATTTAGATAAAAGTTTGTCTGTAAATTAAATTCAAAGTTAAACAATTATTTTGCTATTATTAGTCCATGCTAGTATTTAATATAAAATTACGAAGTAACAAAACCAGTCTCAATCGTCGTATAAGCGCGATTACCACTGCTTTGTTTTTTCGTAACGTAGAGACAAAAAATTTGATGTCTCTATATCTGGGACAAAAGGTGTATGTTCAAGAGAGCATATTCAAATACTATGCCGTCTTAAGCTTAAGAGGAAGAATGGTTAAAACCCTACAACTCAAGAGCAATAAAGGCAAGCTCTGAAAGTGGAAAACCTGCAATTTCTTAGGTCTACTACTTATTTAGAGTAGAAACAACCTCATTTGTAAAGGTGGCTTAAAGTTACACCGCTACAGTAGCGCCAAAAGAGAAAATCATTTTGTTTTCAATGGCGAATCATGGTTAAAAGTGCCGTAAAATCACCAAGATAAATGCTTGTGACAACCCTGACTTTAATCTGTTGCAGGCAAGCATAATATAGGCGCTTGTGGCTCCTCTATCAGTAGCAATTTAACCCTTCCCCTAAAATTTTGAGCATCTTTTTATGGATACTCAAAATTTAAATACTGGCATCAGACTACATAGTTTATCAGTTTGGAGAGAGTAAGGATAATTTGAGCGTAATGACAGAAACTGCAACTGCACCATTAACTGGAAAAGCACTGCTTGCTAAGGTAAAAGAACTTTCTAATTTACCTAGAAGAGAAAGAGCAAAGCAGTGTGGCTATTACACTGTTACTAAAAATAACCAGGTGCGCGTCAATTTAACTGATTTTTATGACGCTTTATTATCGGCTAGAGGAATTCCCTTAAGTCCAGAAGCACCTAAAGATGGCCGTGGCCGCGAACCGACATATCGGGTTAGCGTTCATCAAAATGGTCAAATTGTCATTGGTGCAACTTACACCAAGGCAATGGGTTTAAAGCCTGGAGATGAATTTGAAATTAGATTAGGATACAAGCATATTCACCTGATTCAACTAGGTGAAAGTGATAAAAAAGGCATCTCCCCAGAAGACATGGATGAGGTAGATGAAGACTTAGACGAGGAAGAATAAATTTGGCGATGGTAGGGAGAAGTTGCAGGTAAATGCTGGAAAACTTATCCCTACTATTACAGCCAATCACTCTGTTTAAGAATTCTGTTCTAATAAAACGATACGATTAGACATATTGCTCAAGCCACAAATTTTAGTAGAGTCTTGAAGAGAAACCAAGAAATCTATTGTGTAAGCAGTCTATCGTGTTTTTTTTATTTGTTTTAGCAAATTTTGTTCAGCCATCAGTCAACACCCTACTGTCATTTCTCGAAAATGCATCAGTACCAGTTGTTTTGATGGCATTTTTTATTAGCTGGGTAGTTTGCTGGTTACCATTGGCAGTAATATCTGCTATTTTTATGCGTTGGCAACCAACAAAGCCTTTGCAGCCAGAACAAAAGTTACCGCTCATCGTGACACTTTATCTATTAGCTCCCTTAGCGCTTTGGGAAGTTATTTTGTTATGTAAAAAGTCTTTTGCTGATTATGGCTTAATAGTCAATATTTCCTTGCTAGGCGGTTTAGGGCTGGGTTTTGGTTTGGGATTACTCAGCCTAGCTATGATGTTTACTGTGCAATTAGGGCTGGGTTGGTGTGAATTTGAAAAGTCTAAAATTAATTTATTACCATCTATCTTGCTACCGATTTTATTAGTAGCGTTGTTGGTAGGTGGTATAGAAGAGTTAGTTTTTCGCGGTTTTTTGTTAACTGAATTAGAAAGAGATTATCCAGTGTGGATAGCAGCAGCAATTTCTAGCTGCATTTTTGCGGTGCTGCATTTAGTTTGGGAGCAGAAGGAAACTCTACCACAATTACCAGGGCTGTGGCTGATGGGAATGATGTTAGTCATGGCCAGGATTGCAGACAAAGGTAGTTTGGGTATAGCTTGGGGATTACACGCTGCTTTAGTGTGGGCGATCGCTACTATAGATACAGCCCAACTCATAACTTACACAGGCAAAGTACCCGAATGGTGGACTGGTAAGTACAAAAAACCCCTAGCTGGGTTGGCTGGGGTTTTTTGCGTTCTGGGAACTAGCTTGATTCTTTGGTTGATATCTAGGAATTTAGGAAATTGAGCAGGTAAAAGGAGTCATAGCAAAAGAAACTTATTAACTCTTTTAAACGCAAAGTGACGCTGAGATTAGTGCAAAGTAACGCAGAGTGTTTGCAACGCTAATTTGCTACGAATTAATGAAATGGTATGCTCAGTAGTTTTTTAATATCGAAAAATGCGATCGCACCACTCATTCTACTAGTGCGATCGCTTCTTTATTTATGTTAAGCTGATTTTTAGATCATAAAATTAACTGTTAATTTCATGCTGAATCTATGATTGACCTCAATAACATTCACTCACTCTCGGAATTTCAGCGAAACACCAAACAGTACATCCAGCAGATGGGAGAAAGCGAGAAACCCATTGTACTTACAGTCAATGGTGCAGCTCAACTTGTTGTGCAGGATGCTAAAGCTTATCAGAAACTCTTGGAACGCTTAGAATATGCCGAAACCGTGGCTGCACTCAGGCAAGGAATTCAGGAAATCGAGCAAGGAAAAGGGGTTCCAGCAAAAGAAGCGTTGGAAAGTTTAAGAAGAAAGCATGAAATTTCGCGTTAGCATCTCTCCGTCGGCGCTGGCTGATGCGGAAAGGTCATACCTTTGGATTCGAGAGCGAGATCTAGAGATGGCAGAAAAGTGGTTCGATGGACTAATAGAGGCAATTGATTCGCTTGAAAGCTTTCCGGCTCGTTGTCCTTTTGCTCCCGAAAGCGAGGAGGTAGGAATAGAGATTCGCCAACTGTTCTACGGAAAATCGAAGCGATTCAGCTACCGAATTCTGTTTAGTATTTCGGAAACAGAAGTTAATATTTATCGAATCAGACATACCGCACAAAAATATCTGACAGAAGATGATATTGAGTCAGAAAAAGAATAAAGCGGATTATTTAGTAATGTTGTTTAATCATAGCGAAATGCGATCGCACCCTTCATTCTCCTAGTGCGATCGCTTTCATTTTGCTGCCTTAATTAAATAAATGTAGCTGGGCAATAACAGTACTCACCAAATGATGGGTAATTGGCAGACTATCGATTACCATAGCTAAACATAACAGCATCATGTAGGAGATGGAGTAGAGAAAGACTTCTCTGGCTACAGTGCGTTCTTCTGGCTGTTGCAATAAACACCAAGATTTACGGATAAATAATCCGCCTAAACCAGCAGCGATCGCAGCATAAATAATACCGCTGGCGTGTAAGGGATAAAACAATAACAGGGTGGCGATGACTGTAATCAGTGTGTAATACCAAATTTGTTTGACTGTGGCTTCTGCACCAGCAATTACGGGAAGCATCGGTATGCCTACCTTGGCGTAGTCATCACGAATCATCAACGCCAAAGCCCAGAAATGAGGAGGTGTCCACAAAAAGACAATGGCAAAAATTAACCATGCAGGCCAGCTTAAGGTATTTGTGACAGCTGCCCAACCTACCAACGCTGGAATTGCCCCAGCAGCCCCACCAATCACAATATTCTGAGTGCTGTGACGCTTCAGCCAATGGGTGTAAATCAGTATATAAAAAACGATGCCAGAGAATGCTAGACAAGCTGCCAATAAATTAGCAAACACTGCCAGTAGGGTAAAAGAAAGCACAGCCAAAACAGCTGCAAAAATCAGTGCATCCCGTGGCTGCACTCTCCCAGAAGGCATCGGACGATGGCGCGTCCGTTCCATTTCGTAATCAATATCTCTGTCATAGATACAGTTAATTGTTTGAGCGCTGGCCGCAGCCAAAGTACCACCAGTCAGGGTGACAAATAACAGTAATGGGTCTACTTGTCCCTTAGCTGCAACCCACATACTCCCAGCGGTGGTAATCAATAGCAAAGGAATAATGCGAGGTTTAGTTAGCTGGTAATAGCTTTGAATTACCTGAAGGAAGGTTTCGTGGTGGCGAGAGACATTAGTCTCAATCATCTTGGTTTGATTTCCTTAATTGTCAACAATTGATGTCTGGTTGTGTAGAGTATTTTGCCCAGACTGCTTTTACTTGGGTGAGCATCCTGAAGCTTGCTGTTTCTCGGTTTGAAGCGTCAGTGAGTGGCTAGTTGTTGAGAAACTTCGGCACAGGTGAGGATAGGTAGACTTTTACCAGTTCTATTGACTGGAGATGCGGTTTAATTACTCAATGACTAATGGCTAATGTTCGATCACCATTAGTCATGAATAATCGTAGCGATCGCATCAGTTTATCCCCAAAAAGGTAATTTAGGGATTTGAGCTATTGGCTGGTGTATTTGTGGCGAAGCCCACAGACAAACTGTTGATTTCACGACTAGCAGCCCAGTCACGCAATGCTAGAACAGTAAAACCCACCAAAGTCCCCAGCAACGCTGCACCTACTGCTTGGTGGGAGACAGTCAGCGGCTCGACTTGCAGATGCAAACGAAAAGTAGCAATTCCCAACACAATTTGTAAAACCAACAAACCACCAGCCATATTTGCCAGTCGCCGCAAAGCTGGATGGAGGGCTGGTGTGCGCCAGGAAATTAAAACTACTGCTAAAGTTGCTACTGTTGGCGGTACTAAACCAAAAATATGGCTGTACATCACAGTGCAAAGTTCAGACGTACCAAAGCATTGGTGCAGCGCCCAGCGAGAGCCAACTACAGCGCCAAGTAAACTTTGCAAATACACGAATACAGCCGCCGCTAAACCCACCCAAGGCAACTTACCCACATTGCCAGTGCCTTGATAGGGAGCTAAAGCCGTACCGACAACTAGTAGGGTGGTGAAAAACAAAAGTGCTGTTCCCAAGTGAGCGGTAACGATATCAAACCGCAGCAGTTCGGTAACGGTGAGTCCGCCCAAGATGCCTTGAAACACAATTAAAAACAAGGCAAAGGTAGCAGCCCAAGGCAACCAGACAGGCAAAGAACGACGGTGCCACCAAGATAAACCAGAAAGTGCGATCGCGCTCACACCAATCAAGCCTGCATCTAATCGGTGAAACCACTCCAAAAATACTTGGAGATTCATTTGTTTGGCTGGTACTAGTTCCCCGTAGCATAACGGCCAGTCTGGGCAAGCAAGTCCGGCATTCATTACACGGGTGGCAGAGCCTATAGCCATTAAAATTAACGTGGCTATACACATTCTCCACACCAAGCGACGAATCATTTCTTTAGGCTTTTGTTGCTCAACTGCCGTATCATTTTGTTGTTTTAGGACAAATTCGTTCATGAACGATTCCTTCTGCCGATCTTGGTAGTAGCTCTCTTAAAATTTTTAATTTTTTCGTACCAACCCATCTCCACCCTAGCGTATACAGCTTGGTTTAGAGATGGGGTTTCACTTATTACTTTTAAACACTTCAGATGGTTTTTGTCTGAAGCTTTAAGTATTTTTCAAGATGTGCAAAGTTGATAATTGCGAAATAATTTCCTAACCTAAATTTTTTCTTAAATTTTACCTGTCACTAGCATCTATCCTTGGCAGTATCTAATAAGTCTCTTGTACTCAGAAATAGTAAAGTGGTTGAAAAAATTAATAAAAATTTCAGACCATTGGGCTTTATGTTTAATAGCCTAGACTACCTTAGTAAGTGAGCAGCGTTTAAAAAACGTAGTCAATTAATTCTAAGTAAGCCGTGAAAATTCCAAGTTCTATCTGGACATTACTGATTGGCATCGTACTAACGTTAGTCAGTCTTTGGTACGGTCAAAATCACGGTCTGTTGCCGACAGCAGCCTCAGATGAAGCCGTCTTAGTTGATGGTTTATTTAACTCGATGATGACCGTTTCTGTAGGTATATTTTTGATTGTTGAAGGTGTTTTAATCTACTCTGTATTTAAATACCGTCGGCGTGCTGGTGATAATGGAGACGGGCCACCAGTTGAAGGTAATGTACCTCTAGAAATCCTCTGGACGGCGATCCCAGCCATTATTGTGATCGGTATTTCTGTCTATAGCTTTGAAGTTTATAACGACATCGGTGGTTTCGATCCCCATGCTGTTCACGAAGCGCCGATAAATCAAAGTTCAATGAATATGCCAGGAGCGGCGATTGCCGCAACCTTGAGTGATACTCCTGGCAGCACTGCACCTAACCTCAATCAAGAAAAATCTGATGAGGCGATGCAAGACCCAGCCACCGCCGCAGTCCGCAATGCAGATCAGATTCCCCAAAAGCAAAATGCTCCTGGGGTTGGCAGTGTTGCTCCAACTATTGGCGCTAGTCCTGACAAGGCAGGTAAACCGCCCAGCTTAGTGGTCAATGTCACAGGTCTGCAATATGCTTGGCTATTTACTTATCCTGAAATAGGCGTAACCACAGGTGAACTGCACGTTCCCATCGGTCGGGAAGTGCAAATCAGTATGACCGCTAACGATGTCATCCATGCCTTTTGGGTTCCAGAGTTCCGCTTGAAACAAGATGCGATCCCCGGTAGACAAAGCGAAATTCGCTTCACACCCAAGAAAGTTGGTGATTATGCTCTTATTTGCGCTGAACTTTGCGGCCCTTACCACGGTGCGATGAGAAGCCAAGTAGTTGTGGAAACTCAAGAAAATTTTGACAAGTGGATGCAGGAACAGCTGGTTGCAAGTCATGAAACCTTGAATAAAGCCGTTGCTGTGAACCCAGCAAACCTAACCCCAGATGAATTTCTCGCTCCTTATACTAAGGACATGGGAATTCAGCCAGAAATCTTACATCAGATTCACAAGTAGTCAAGAGTCAAGAGTCAAAAGTCCATTGACCCTTGACCCTTCGGGTTCGCCAGTTGCTACAAGTCGGGAAACCCGCCCAACGCACTGACTCACCATTGACAATTGACCATTGACTAACTCCTATGACACAAGCGCAAATACAAGAAACTGCCAATATCTCGGTTCGGATTGATGAGCCAGGAGCGAGAAAATGGCGAGATTACTTTAGCTTCAACACAGACCATAAGGTGATCGGGATTCAATATATCGTCACCTCATTCATTTTTTACTGCATCGGCGGTGTTTTAGCTGACTTAGTACGCACAGAATTACGCACTCCTGAAGTAGATTTTGTTAGCCCAGAAGTCTATAACAGCCTGTTTACACTACACGCCACAATCATGATTTTCTTGTGGATTGTGCCAATGGGTGCGGGGTTTGCTAACTATTTGATTCCCTTGATGATTGGGGCTAAGGATATGGCATTCCCCAGATTGAATGCCGTTGCTTTTTGGATGGTTCCGCCTGGTGGTTTATTGCTGGTCGCCAGTTTAGCCGTAGGCGATGCACCAGATGCAGGTTGGACTTCCTATCCTCCTTTGAGCTTGGTGACAGGCCAAGTCGGTCAAGGGATTTGGATTATGAGTGTGCTGTTGCTGGGTACGTCGTCGATTTTGGGGGCGATAAACTTCCTTGTCACCTTATTGAAGATGCGGACTCCAGGGATGGGAGTGCATCAAATGCCTTTGTTTTGTTGGGCGATGTTTGCAACTTCTGCACTGGTGTTGGTATCAACCCCAGTTTTAGCCGCAGGTTTGATTTTGCTGGCTTTTGACTTAATCGCAGGCACAACATTTTTTAACCCGACTGGTGGCGGCGATCCCGTCGTTTACCAGCACATGTTTTGGTTTTACTCGCATCCAGCGGTGTACATCATGATTTTGCCTTTCTTTGGGGCAATTTCAGAGATTATTCCAGTACATTCTCGTAAACCAATTTTCGGCTATAAAGCGATCGCTTATTCTTCCCTAGCAATTAGCTTTTTGGGATTGATAGTTTGGGCGCACCACATGTTTACCAGTGGTATTCCCGGTTGGTTGCGGATGTTCTTTATGATCACAACGATGATCATTGCCGTACCAACGGGGATCAAAATTTTCAGCTGGTTGGCAACTATGTGGGGTGGCAAAATCCAACTCAACACTGCCATGCTGTTTGCCATTGGTTTTGTCGGTACATTCGTAATTGGCGGTATCAGTGGTGTAATGTTGGCAGCCGTACCCTTTGATATCCACGTTCACGATACTTATTTTGTCGTGGCACACCTCCACTACGTTTTGTTTGGTGGTAGCGTGTTGGGAATTTTTGCCGGACTATACCACTGGTTCCCGAAAATGACGGGACGAATGATCAACGAAACTTGGGGTAAGGTTCACTTTGCCTTAACAATTGTTGGTCTGAATATGGCCTTCTTACCCATGCACAAGCTGGGCATGATGGGCATGAACCGCCGCGTCGCGCAGTACGATCCGAAATTTACGTTGCTGAATGAAATCTGCACCTATGGCGCTTATCTACTTGCTATTTCCACATTTCCATTCATCATTAATGTGATTTGGAGTTGGATGTACGGCGAGAAGGCAGGTAATAATCCTTGGCGGGCGCTCACCTTAGAGTGGATGACAACCTCGCCACCAGCAATTGAAAATTTTAATGGCTTCCCAGTATTAGCTACAGGCCCTTACGACTACGGCTTAGAAAGAGCTGAGGAAGGTGTACCGTTATCCGATGCTAATCCTGTATTATCTGCTGGCCCCAACTCAGTGCTACGTGCCGATCCTGATGAGCCATATCCGACAATCGAGTCTGACCTCGAACAGCGCGTCTCAGGAACTAAAGATTAAGAATGAAGTTTTCCTACTTCAGACTTAATCTTTCATACTTCACACTTCATCCTTCATACTTCAAAAGATTCATGCAAAGTCAAACCATTGACCCAGCTAAAACCGAACAAAATCATCATCACAGTGCAGCCACAGTTGATCATCACGAAGAACATCCAGACCATCGTTTGTTTGGCTTGTTTGTCTTCTTGGTGGCTGAAGGGATGATTTTTATGGGCTTGTTTGGAGCCTATCTGGCTTTCCGTTCGACTTTACCTGTGTGGCCTCCCGCAGGTACGCCAGAGTTGGAATTATTGCTTCCAGGTGTCAACACTGTCAATCTGATTGCCAGCAGTTTCGTAATGCACAATGCCGATACTGCCATTAAAAAGAATGATGCGCGGGGTGCGCGGATTTGGTTAGCAATCACCGCTGCAATGGGGATAATTTTCTTGGTAGGTCAGGTATATGAATATACCCATTTAGAGTTTGGTTTAACTACCAATTTATTTGCTAGTGCGTTTTATGTTTTAACTGGTTTCCACGGATTGCACGTTACTATCGGCGTTTTAGCGATTTTGGCAGTATTGTGGCGATCGCGCGTTAAAGGTCACTACAGTAGTGAACATCACTTCGGTATTGAAGCTGCGGAAATCTACTGGCACTTTGTAGACGTAATTTGGATAATTTTGTTCGGATTACTTTATCTACTGTAGGTATTAATTATTAATGAGTTGTTCACTCCACGCGAATAACTTAAAATTAAACCCCCTAAGGGGGTTTTTTTATATGGTATTGTCCGGTGAAAGACTAGACCTGCCTTAAAAATAGGGAACAGGGAACAGGAAGAGGTATTTTCATTGTTCCTTGTGATTACAACTCATCGAGTCTCTTGCATAAATCTTTTTTTGTCTCGCGCAAAGACGCAAAGAAAAGCTCGCACATAAATACTTTTACAAGAACCTACTGATCATTAAGACCACAAGGGAATAAGGGTGCAGAGAAGTAGGGGAAGTATTTAATACTCCATACTCAGCACTCAGCACTCAGCACTTTGTCCTACCAAGTTGGGTCGCTAAACAAATGTATTGTCAACTCTTCATCAGTTGGCGGTACTGCGGAAATACACGCACGGATGACATCACCATCTTCAAGTTCCACGGTACAGGCGTGACATGAACCCATGAGACAGCCAGTGGGAATAAATACTCCAGCACGTTCTGCTACATCTAGGAGTGCTTCTCCCACTTCGGCATTGATGGTGATATCATCTGGCAAAAATCGAACGCTAACACTCATGAAATTTTCGGCTAACTACGACAAAAAGGGTGTTAAGTCTAAATGGCGTTCTACTTCAGTAGCCAGCGAGTCTAAGATTTGCTCTCGCTGTTCTCGGTAGTTGGCTACACCTGTGGGCAAGGATTTTAAACCTCGCTGTTGACGCAGGCGATTTAACCAAGCACGTCGCCAAGGGCCGTTATCAAATAGTCCGTGCAAATAACTACCCCAAACTGATTGACAACTATCCACTAATCCTAAGTTAACATCATCAAACAAGGGTTGAAACGCTTGACTATCTGGTGGTTGTTCAATACGCGATCGCCCTTGATGAATTTCAAATCCATTGACTGGCAAGCCCATCTGGGGATAATTTGAGCTAACTTGGCGCTGACGGGCGACTTTTTGTCCGGTAATTACTGTTCTAATAGGTAATAAATTTAAACCTTGGAATCTGCCAGCTTGACCTTCTATACCTTCAGGGTCGGCAATAATTTGTCCTAACATTTGGTAGCCGCCGCAAATCCCTAAAACTGTACCACCAGAAGCGGCATAATTTTGGATTGCTTCTGCCATACCGCTTTTCTGCAATAAAATTAAGTCGGCAATGGTTGTCTTTGTACCAGGAATAATTACCGCATCTGGGTGTCCCAAATCTTGTTTTGGGCTGAGATACCTGACTGAAACTGTCGGTTCTGATTCTAAGGGGTCAAAGTCGGTAAAGTTAGCAATTCTCGGTAAGCGGATAACAACGATATTCAGGTCAGCTTGATGTTTGTGTGATTTCCGATCTAGTAAGTCGAGAGAGTCTTCGGCGGGAAATATTTCTTGAAAGTAAGGCAGAACGCCAATCACAGGTTTTTGGGTACGTTCTTCTAGCCATTTTATGCCCGAATCTAAGAGCGATCGCTGCCCTCGGAATTTGTTAATAACGATACCTTTAATCAAATCCCGTTCATCTGGGTCAAGTAACTCTAAAGTACCTACTACATGAGCAAAAGCACCACCACGGTCAATGTCAACAACCAAGATGGTGGGTGCATTTAAATGCTTCGCTATCCGCATATTTGTCAAGTCGCGGTGCTTGAGATTAATTTCTGCTGGACTTCCTGCACCTTCGCATACCAGCATGTCAAATTCTGTAGATAGGTGTTGTAGAGATTCTTCTATCGCCCGCCAACCAAGGTCGAAAAATTGCTCGTAATAATCAGCAGCTTTAACTTTGCCTACAGGTCTACCTTTAAGAATTACCTGCGAGGTCATATCACCTTGGGGTTTAAGTAAAATTGGATTCATTTCTACCCAAGGAACCACCCCGGAAGCCCAAGCTTGCACCGCCTGTGCATAACCAATTTCTCCTCCATTGGCGGTGACATAAGCATTCAAAGCCATATTTTGACCTTTAAAGGGAGCCACTCGCCAACCACGCCGCGACAACAAACGACATATAGCAGTAGTTAACAGTGATTTCCCTGCGTGGGATGTCGTTCCCACTACCATAATTGCTTTCATACTTAATGTCGGTTTTTTAATAGGAGGGTGAAATATTTAATTATGAACGGGTTGATCACAATCCGCTCATCAACAGTTATAAGCTAAGAAGCTAAAAGAGCTATAGGTATGACAAATATTCATACCTAAGCTTTCCCCATGTTACTTAGATAAATTTCAGCAAAACCTGGCAAAATTCGTCAGATGTTGATGAAGAATTTACATTGGGGTTGATGCTTCCGTAAATATATTGTTCCCTTATGTAACCTAATATTAACTCTCTCGATTTGTGATTCTAAAAAGGTAGCCTTAACCAACGGATGCTTGCATTGTATAGGTAATCGCGCCATGAAGGCGTAGCCCAGTTTTTCCCTTGATATTTTTCTATAAGTTGATGACCTAAAGGAGTGAGGCGAAAACTATCGGTAATTCCCTGTCCATCAACTTCTCGCCGCAATACACCAACTTGAATTAACCAGTCCAAATCGTTATAACAAGCCAATTCTGATAAAGGACGCTGGGTATAGCCGTGCTTGACACCATTTTCTTGGGCGATCGCATTTAGTGGTACACTCTGGTTACGCATGGCTATGAATAAACCCACGGTGAACGGAGAACAAATTAGCGATCGCTCTGCTCTTTCTACTGTGCTACGAGGATAAGAAAAAATTTTCGAGGTTTGGGAATCAAGGGTAGCCATGTGAATATCCAATTACTTTTTTGTTGACCGTTGACCGTTGACCGTCAACGAACCTCTGATCAACTAATTTATTTAATTATTGTAAATTATTGTAAAATTTCAAAGTCATCAACAAACACCAAACAGGAAAGGTTCATTATGCCTCTAGCAGTTGGTACGGATGCACCTGCATTTACCGTCAAAGATACTAATGGCAACACTGTCTCACTGTCTGATTTTGCTGGTAAGACAGTTGTTTTGTATTTTTATCCCAAAGATGACACTCCAGGCTGCACCAAACAAGCGTGTAGCTTCCGCGACGCTCAAGAGCAATATCAAGGCAAAGATATAGTTGTTTTGGGTGTTAGTGCTGATGATGAAGTGTCTCATCAAGCTTTTACTCAAAAATTCAATCTGAACTTTCCTCTCTTGGCAGACACCGATAAAAAGCTAATTCAAGCTTACGATGTTGATGGTGGTGGTTATGCCAAGCGTGTCACTTATGTCATCGACCCTAATGGCAAAATCGTTCATGTCGATGCCAACGTGAATACATCTAACCACGCCAGCGATATTTTAGCTGCACTGGGTCTGTAATTGATCAATCCAAAATCTAAAATCAATTAACCTCACCTTTTGTCTTTATTTCCTTTACTTGACCGCAAAACCAAGCTTCAGTCAAGGATTTACAGACAAGGTGAGGTTTTTGAATTTGATTCAGTTTTGTGGTGGGACAATTTGCACTGGAGATATCACACTTGGAGATGTGATAGCTGGTAAACCAGGAACCGCTTGTCCAGAAGTATTATTTGCAGGCTGATTTTTCTGTTGAAGTGCAGCACGCTTTCTGTTTAAATCAGCTACAGCAGAATTTAATTCTTCATCTTTTTGTTGCTGATTCCAGTTTAAACTGCCAAATTGGGCCTGATGAATCAACTGAAGGGGGTTTAAGCCACCAGAATTAGTCGAAAATGGATTGGTATTATCTTGGGAATTATCCCCAGGATAAGTATCAACTGTATTCAGTTGAGCCAAACTCGGCTGTGCTATGAGGAAGGAGGCAAAGCCAATTCCTGCGAAGGTAGCCACACAGAAGCTTTTAACTGATAAAAATGATTTTGGCATGATTTTTTTCTCATACACTCCAACGACACCATGCTTTTATCTTAAGCAAGAGTCCGCCGTAATTGGGGTTGAATGCTTAATAAAGCAACAATGGCAAAGCCAAACAAAACTAATAAAGCACCACCAAAGGTGATATCTCCCCAAGGTGCTTGCATGACTACACTACCCAGTCCCCAACTATTGTGAAGATAAAGGTAGCGAATAGGTTCAATGGCGTAGCTGAGAGGGTTCAAGGTGGCAACAACTTGTAACCACTTGGGCATAAAGGATAAAGGCGCTAAAGCAGTGCTGGCAAATAATAAAGGCAGGTTAGTAACAAAAATTACGGCGATTAATTCAATGTGTCCGGGTAAAGCAAAAGCTAAACCCAGAGAAATAGCAGTTACACCCAAAGCTAGGAGAAAGACTATTAAAGCGATCGCACCTAACCCCGCCGCATCTGGTAGCCCTGCGCCGAGAAATGCTGCTGCACCTACAATTACGGCTGCTTGCAACAAGCTTTGACTAATAATAAAGATAGCCGAAGCAAACACAATCGAAAATCGTGATGCTAGGGGCGCTACTAATAAACGATTCAAAAAGCCGAACTCGCGGTCAAACATCACAGGTAATCCGGCATTCAAAGCTCCAGCAAATGCTGTAAAAACAATTACGCCAGCAGCTAAAAATTGACCGTAATTTGTCGTACTACCAAATAAACCTTTGGGTGCGTTTTGGAATAAAGCACCGAATAACACCAGCCACATCACAGGCTGAACAATTCCCGCCAATAATGTTGAAGGACGACGTTGTAATTGAATAAACAAGCGACGCGTTAAAGCCAGCGTCTCTTGGACTAATTCACCGAAAAAATTAGGCGCAGCATCGGCAGGCGATGCTAGTTGCTGCCAATTGACATCAGATTTAGGAGTAACACTCATAGGAAGTATGAAGTATAAAGTGTGAAGTATGAAGTATGAAGTGTGAAGTATGAATTTTATCTTTCAGACTTCAGCTTTCATACTTCAGAATTTCTATCTCATATTTTGCTTCTTTTCTGCTTTTGGATCACGGGTAGCAATTGCGGCTAGTTCTGCGTCCATTAATGTGCGTCCAGTTGCGGCGAGATAGACATCATCAAGACTAGGACGAGATTGAGCAATGCCGAATATTGGTAAGCTGGCATTGTTGAGCGCTTGTTGGATGGTAATTAAAGCATCATTTTGGGGTGTGACTACCAAGTTGAGGGAATTACCTTGAGCGCTGTTGATGATGATTTCTTGGACAAAAGGCAAAGCTTGTAAGAGGTTTTTAGCTTTTTCGGCTTCTTCAATAGGTGAAAATTCGCGGATGCGTAAGGTAATGCGATCGCCTCCTACCCTATCTTTTAATTGTGAGGGTGTACCTGTGGCAATGACAATTCCACGGTCAATAATAGCAACGCGATCGGCTAGTGCATCAATCTCTTCTAAATAATGGCTGGTAATTAATACTGTAGTTCCTGATGCTCTTAACTTCCGCAGGAACTCCCAAACGATAAAACGACTTTCAATGTCAAGTCCGACTGTGGGTTCGTCTAATACTAAAACATCCGGTGCATGGAGTAGTCCAGCCGCTAAGTCGAGACGTTTGCGTAAACCACCAGAATAAGTTCCTGTCTTTTTATCGGCGTATTCTTGCAAACCCAGTAAATCTAAAACTGTGCCAATTCGCTGTTTTGCTGCTGCGCCAGGGATGTGATAAAGTGCAGCTTGCAATTGCAACAATTCTTTTCCAGTTAGCACTTTATCTATAGCCACTTCCTGCGCTACATAACCGAGTTTTTGCCTTGCTACCTTGGGGTTATCCAACACAGAAATTCCAGATACTTCTATTTTGCCTGCATCTGGAGTGGTGAGAGTACACAAAGCACGCAGAGTAGTTGTTTTACCTGCACCGTTGGGGCCAAGTAAGCCAAAGATTTCTCCTGGTTGTACCTCAAAAGAAACGTCTTTGACAGCTTCAACAGTACCGTAGCGCTTTTGCAGATTTTGAATTAAAACGGCGGGAGCCATGACAGCCAATCCCTAACTATACAATTCGCAACAAAGTCTATATATATTGTAGTTGAGTAGTGTGAGGTGATGCGATCGCCTTGATACGACTCCTCTATATTTATGCATTAAGTTGAGGTAAAGCGATCGCACCACAATTAAGGATGATAAGAACTGAATTTCCTCAACTAGCTGAAGATGGCAAGATATTTGCTAAGTAATTTACTAAATCACTTTGACTAGTAAAATCTAACAAAACTTCAGCTAATTCCTCAAGTTGAGCGATGGATAAGCTGCGAATTTGCTGTTCTATCTGTGGCTCTATTGCACCAAATCGACGTGTTAAAAGACGCAATATTACAGCCACCTCTCCTTTTTGCAAACCTCGTTGCTCTCCTTTTTGCAAAATGTCTTGGTAAATTACAGACTCTTGCATAATGTCCTCTCTAAAAAGTTGTGTGATTAAGTTTTTCTCAAACCGCAAACCAGCCAAAACCTGTACGCAAGCTGATATATTTTGTCGTTCGTCCGTTTCCTCAATCATATCGACAGCCGCAGCGACTTGCTCTAATAAGTCTGCGGGTGAGTTTGTTCTGGCTAATCTCGCCAGGGGTAACAGTGCAGGGTTAGCCAATAGCGGTGTGGGATCTTCCTCCCATAGACGAATGACTCGATACTCGTGTCTGGTTTTCTTGTCTACATACTGAGTTTGAAAAACAATGTCTGAAGATGTAGCTTGCAAGAAAATTAACACTTGCTCAATCTCACACCAGTACTGACGTTTGAGCCTGGTGTAGTAATCAAGCATCCGAAAATCAAGTGGCGGTGTTGATTGAGGTGAAGTTTGGAACTCTAAATGTAGAATTTTGTTAGCGATTTGTAAGAATGTTACCGAATCAGCGCGAATTGGTTCTAAGTTCAGTTCGGTTTTGAGAACTTGAATATCTGAGGTGTTAACTGAGAGTAACCAATTAGCGAATTCACTAGGGTAGCGTTCGGCTAAGTATTTGCAGGTGTTATCGTAACTCAAGGTAATGCTTTATTGTAAGTAGAAAATTATCAGCAGACATAGTGGCGAAAACCCCGATTTTTTAGAAAAGTCGGGGATCTAATGTCTTAAAACCGTGTCGTTATGAAATGAAACCCTGTCGTGACGACACAGAACCTTGTCGTTATGACACAGAACCTTGTCGTTATGACACAGAACCTTGTCGTGACGACACAGAACCTTGTCGTTATGAAACGAAACTCTGTTGTTATGACACAGAACCCTGTCATCACGACACAGAACCTTGTCCTTCCACCAGAAGTAGAGACGTGAAATTTCACGTCTCTACTTTTTATTGACCAAATGTTCTATCTATTCTCCATAACCATTACCTGTCACCTTACCCCGAAACACAATATATTGATAAAGGTTATAAAACAGCATCACTGGGATGAGAAATCCGATAAAAATAATCATAATTACCAATGAACTAGGGTCAGCTGATGCTTCGTAAATAGTGATTTTTGTTGGGATGATGTAGGGAAAGACAATTAAACCTAACCCAATAAAAGACAACACAAATAACAGAATTGTCCAGACAAAAGGCGCTCGTTCTTCTTTGCGGTTGAGACTTTGCCAAAGTTGCCAAATTAACCAAATTCCCAACACAGGAATGGCAGCGAAAATATAAACTAAAGGCTGCTGAAATAAGCGAGACCTAGCACTTTCGTAAATTATTGGTGTGCTAATTGTAATAGCGATCGCGCCAACTAAGGTTGTCAACGCCGCAATTTTGGCAGTTTTATAATGTGTTTCTTGTAACTCTCCTGTAGTTTTCCACACAAGATAAGTAGAACCAATCAACACATATCCTTGAATTAAAGTTAATGCTACTAGCACAGATGGCAAACTAAACCAGTCCCAAGTTGTGCCGATAAAATGTCCCGTTTCATCAACATTAATCCCTTTGAGTACAGCACCAAGAGCGAAACCTTGACCAAGTGCAGCCGTAAAACTCCCTGCACCAAAAGCAAAATTCCAAAATAACTTGCGTCTGGATAATTCACGAAACTCAAACGCCACACCACGAAAAATAAACCCAAACACCATCACCAAAATCGGAATGTACAAAGCATTTAAAATCGTGCCGTAAGCCAAAGGAAATGCACCAAATAATCCGCCTCCCATCAACACTAACCAAGTTTCATTCGCATCCCAAATGTTGCTTAAGCTAGTCATCAAAATTCCCCGACGTTCTTCATCAGAAGAAGTCAGAGACAAAATACCCACTCCCAAGTCAAAGCCATCCAGCATCACATACAGGAATAAAAACAAAGCTAAAATGACAAACCATACTTGCGGCAAAAAGTACTTGAGCGTCTCCATAAAATCTCTTATTTAAAGTTAGTAAACTTGACTTCATATCCCCGACTTCTTTGAGAAATCGGGGATATTGTTATTCCACCTACTCCCCATTTCAGACTTCTTATTGTTGTGCTTCTACAGGACGTTCATCTGGCATAAACTCCCCTGGAGTAGTATCTACAGCAGGTTTTGTAATTTCTGCACCGGGAATTGGCAAGTCGAGATTTGGCCCTCGACGAATGATGCGACTGCCAAAATACATAGCAGCGACAAATAACAAGCTGTAAACTACTGCAAAAGCAGTGAGTGAAGTTAAAACGTTACTTGCAGGTAAACGTGAAGCTGCATCAACTGTGCGAATTTGTCCGTAAAGCGTCCAAGGCTGTCTTCCCACGCAACGCACAATCCAGCCTGACTCCACAGCGATGTATCCTAAAGGTGCGGCAAATAGCCACGCCCGCATTAGCCAACGTTGCTGAGTAATATTGTTGGCAGATAACTTACCTCGCCACCACTGTACCGTACTCAACAGCATTAACCCAGCAAAGAAAAAGCCAATGGCAATCATCACCCGGAAGGCATAGTAAATTAAACCAACCATGTGCGGCCGATCCTCTGGTTTCCATTCCCTCAACCCACGCACTGGTTCGGAGAGATTTTGTTTAAATTCCAGGATGTAACCCAAGGCGTTGGGAATGGTGATTTCCCAATCATTTTTTTCTGCCTTTTCGTTAGGTAAGGCAATTAAACTCCAGTCAGCAGGCTGTCCAGCGGGTGTGCTTTCCCACTGTGCTTCCATTGCTGCGAGTTTTGTCGGTTGATAATGATAAACTTGTTCGCCGCTTAAGTGACCAATATATATTTGTAATGGGGCAACTGCGATCGCAGCTGCTAAAACTATTTTCAAAGACTTGGCAAAAAACTCTGCATGGCGTTTTTGCAAAATGTACCAAGCACTAATTCCACCAATAACAAACAGCGAAGTCTCCAGTGTGGCAAAAAACATGTGCAGCACACTGTTAGCCATGAAAGGATTGAACATCGCCTGAAAGTAATCGTTGACAACAAACTTGCCATTCACCATTTCCCCACCGGCTGGCGTTTGCATCCAGGAATTCGCTGTCAAAATCCATAAAGTTGAAAGGTTCGCACCCACAGCCACTAATATTGTCGAGAGATAGTGAACAGCAGGATTAACTCGTTCCCAACCAAATAACATAATTCCTAAAAAAGCAGCTTCTAGCATGAACGCCCAAGAAGCTTCAAAGCCGATAACACTGCCAAAAAAGTTACCCACAGCTTCCGAGAAAGGGGCCCAGTTAGTCCCGAACTGAAACTCCATTGGAATACCCGTTGCTACCCCAATACCAAAGTTCAGCACGTAAAACTTAGACCAAAACCGCGCATGAAGATAGTAGTCGGGATTGCGAGTTTTCAGCCATAGTCCCTCCACAATTACCAAATAAATCCCCATCCCGGTAGTGAGGACAGGCCAAAGTATGTGGAATATCGCTGTCAGTGCAAATTGCATCCGTGATAGCACAACTGAATCGGATAAAAATTCCATGAATTTTCTCCACTAGCCAACCATTTTTTTAGGATAAACGTTTTAGTAACAGCGCAAATATACCAAAATATTGCTTCTAGATTAACGTTCATTATCAGTAATTAATGTGGAAAATTAATGGAAGAATTCAGCTATCCTGAATTCAAGAGTGATGCACTGCGATGACCTGAGCGTAGCCGTACCCCTTCGGGGAAGCTGCGCGTAGCTTGCTTCCCCGACAGGAGAAGGACTTGCCGAAGTGTCGCACATAATTCACGTGGAGAATTATGGCGACTGACGTATGTATTCTGTTTGATAATTTATCTTGAGAAAATGCAATTGAGTAATTACAAAAAACTCAATATATTTATTGGTTCCAATGGTTTAAGAAAAAGCAACTTTATCACTTGATAATAATGCATTTTTTTGATTGCCCAACGTTTCATTGATAGCCGTCATTAATAATTCATCTAAAGAAATTCCTGCTGCTTTCGCCATACAAGAAATTACACTTTTGGAGGCAAAAGAACAATACAATCCGGCTTCTAAAAACCAAGGTTCTCCGTTTGGGTCGATTCTAAAATCAAATAAACTGTAGTGGCGACAACCCAAAGCTTGATGACACTTCTTAGCCACTTGCTGAACCTTTTGAGTAATCGGGTCGTTAGTATCTACAATCCAAGCCTTGATATTATCTTTAGCAGTCAAGTGTAAGTTGCCATCATCTGTTTGTTGGAGTTTATCAGCATAGTTGCGAATGGGTTTTTCGTGGGAATCTACTAGATATTCTTCCAAGGGTAAAGCCACTAATTCCCCATCTTTAACGATGATGCCGCATCTGACTTCTCGACCGAGTTCGATAAATGCTTCTACAATGACCTCATCTGCATATTCAAATGCTTTTTGCAAGGCAATATTATATTCAGTAATATCCTTAACTAAAACAACCCCTAAAGAGTTATCGGAATTTGCGGGTTTGACAACTGCTGGAGGTGCAATTGTCGCAACGTCTCCTCGGCGGAGTAGTTCTCCACGAGGGACTTTCACTCCTGCTGCTTCGACAATTGCTTTAGCTTTGGCTTTGTGGGCTGCGATCGCCATCACATCTGAAGAATTGCCGATGTAAGGAATCTTCAACAGGTCGAATAAAGCCCGGTAGTGTGTCATTCCCGGAATACAAAACATTTGTGGTAACACAAGGTCTATGTTTTGCCCTGTTATCAACTTTATGGCATCAGACAACGGCATCGGTTTGGCAGCAGCAATATCTTCTGGACTGAGGGAAGCAGGAAATCGCCAAAGACGATCAGGTGTAATATATGCAATCAGAAAGTCATAGCGCGATCGCTCTGCTGTTGCTGCTAGACAGTCCTGAGCATAAAGACGTGACAAATTACAGTAAAAATCATCCTGTGCCGAGCCAACTAAATGAAGGATACGAAGTACTGACATAATTTACCTTCCTATTTACCGTTGTGGTGAAAGCCTAGTGATTTATGAACTTTTATTGCATTACCACAGATAAAAATGGCAAAAAGCAATTTACAAATAATTCCAATACTGTTTGTTTTTTTACTCAAAATACTTATATTTTCAACCTATTAGCAGAGTCCGTAATTTTATTATTAATTAACATAATCACCATCGTCATAATACATATTAAAATTTACTACTTTTACAATTCCTTCAGGCAGATTAAATATTTTCTAAAGATAGATAATCTAGTTCTATCAAATGATAGTTAGATAGGTATTTGACAAAACATAAAATTTATTTATTGCATTTTTCATTGACAGCGATTGTTTTACTAGTTGGCAGTAGCTAGTTATCGCTTCTATCTGAATGAAAAATTTTATTACTACCGGAAAAATATCAAATGCTAAAGTTAAACTTGCCCAAAATTACCATCCAAGAAATAGAAGCTTTTGAGCAAGATGGCGTTATTTGCATCAAAAATGTTTTGGATAATATCTGGGTGGAACAGATGCGAAAAGCCGTGAATAAGAATCTATCAATTGCTGGGCCTTTGGAGGTAAAAGGTATTTCAAAACCAGAAGGTAATGTAGAACATACTAATAGCTTATGGTTGGTTGATGCTGATTTTCGTGCTTTAGTTTTTGAATCTCCACTAGCGACCCTTGCTGCTCAACTTTTGAAATCAAAAAAACTCAACTTCTTAGCTGATGGCTTTTTTGTGAAACAACCTAAAGCCACTAGCCGTATTGGATGGCATAATGACCTCCCTTACTGGCCTATACAAGGTTGGCAGTGTTGTAAAATTTGGCTTGCTTTAGATAAAGTTAATCAACAAAATGGTCGATTAGAGTACATCAAAGGCTCTCATCGCTGGGGTAAAGAGTTACGTGAAGACTCAAATCCCTCGTGGTTTTCAGAACCAGCATCTCACGAACTTTTATCTTGGGATATGGAGCCTGGAGATTGTTTAGTTCATCATTTGCTGACAATTCATCATTCAGTAACTAATATATCTTCTACACAACGACGTGCAGTAGTGACGAATTGGACTGGTGATGATGTTACTTATTATCCTCGTTTAAAGGCGTGGCCTTTTAGACCTTTGGATGAGATTGACATTCCAGAGTTTAATTCATTAAAAGCCAAAAAACCTGGTGAGCCGATAGACTGTGATATGTTTCCTAGAATTAAATTGCATCGTTAGTTAGTAACTCTTACATTTAAATATGACTAATAGTCGCGGACAGGAGGCAAAAGGAAGAATTATCTTTTACCTCCTGCGTGTTTTAGTAACTCTAAAACACGATAAGATTACTCTTTTAATCGCCACCTAACTCCACTAATTTACCAATATTGAAATCTATTTTCACCCATCCTTTAAGTTGCTGTAGATTCTTCAACAACAGTAAAGGAATCTGCCAATGATGCAAAGTCAAAAATGGTATAGGATCGTCAAGGCAATAAATAGCGTCAGTACCTCGCAATAAAGTATTAACTCGTGTTTGCAATTGTTTCCCAGAACGAACCCCAGTCAGCCGCCAGATTTCGTGATATATCCAGTAAGTAGGCTTGCTACTAGCAAGAGGTTCTAGAGGTGCAGCTAGGGGAGTTTTACCCAAATAAGCATCTGCGACACCTGGATGATTGTAGAACATTGTGATTGCCGAATGAGTCCGGGGATTACATTCAATGGCGTAAACTGTACCGTCTTCGGCTTGAATAAAATCGAAAGAAACTTGTCCAGTTAGTCTTAAACTCTTAACAAAGTGTTGCACCCATTCCCGAATTTGGGGATTTTCGACGTTTTCATAGTTGATTTGAAATGCCGAAGAGTGGCAACAGCAATGTAATCTTAATTCTCCATCCCGGACTGTACTATGAGTACAGAACTCCTTACCAGGGATAAACTCTTGCATAATCCAAGGTGTTTCGGGACTGATGGGTAAACTTTTGACAAAGGCTGCTGTCTGTTCTGGTGTATCACAGGGAAGTTTAGTTAAATTTAAGCGGCGAACTGAGTCATAATTAATACTTTTAAGAATGTATTTGCGGGTTTCTTGGCTAAAATCAAAATTGATAACTTGTTGAGGGTCTGTGATTTTAAAAGACTTAGGGACAGATAAACCAAGCGATCGCGCTTTATCAGTAAAGGCAAATTTATCATCTAGCATCTTGGTAATATCTGCATCAAAGTGGAAAACTTCGCAATATTCTGATAATGCAGGCTTTGCTAAAGAGTCGTAGTAACTAGCAACAGGACTGCATACAGGGACATAAACGTCAACCTTTTCTTTCTTGACGATTTCCACTAACGCCTGGATATAGCCTTCTGGGTCTTTCTGCGGAGCCGGAACTGTATAAAAACGACTCACAGCTTTGGAAAATCTGTGTCCAGACAACCAGTATTTGTGGCTTTCAATCAAAATAACTCTGTGTCCGGCTGCATGGAAGCAACGAGCCAGTTGCAATGCTTTGGTCATCTTGGCTCCACTTACCAAGATAGTCTGAGGATGAGCAGTTACGACAGCTTTTTTCGTAAACGGCGATCGCACAATACTCCACAGTAAAGATATCAACACTACCAAAGCATTGAACGGCAAAGCTATAAGTAATAATGTCAGAGTACCGAGAGTCTTGAATAAAGCTGCTATCTTTACCTTCACACCTGATGCAGGCGTTCTAGATTCAGATAGAGATAAAGATATTGATTGTGTCATCAGTCGTTCCTTTGTGTTCGTTGTAGAGACGTTGCAATGCAACGTCTCTACTTCGTTAAGCTACGCGTCTAATCAAAGTCACACCATCACGTATGGGTAACAGAACTTGCTCTACACGCGGATCGGCAGCAACAACAGAGTTGAAATGAGCGATCGCTTCACCGTTAATAGTGCGTTGTTCTGGTGGTAGGTAAACTTGTCCTTGCAACAATGTGTTATCCACACATATCAACCCATCGGGAGTTAGCAAGCTACTATCCAAAATGGTTTGGAAGTACTCTACATACTCCTTTTTATCGGCATCTATGAAGATTAAATCAAACGATTCTTTTCTGGCTGCGAGCTTGTTGAGTGTTGCTAGAGCTGGCGCTACTTCGACGACAATTTTATGACCGTGAGGAGATTCATCAAAGCAAGCTTGAGCAAATTGGGCTACATAGGGGTCTACTTCACAAGCTATCAGTTGTCCATCGCTTGGTAGCGCTTCTGCCATTGCCAAAGCTGAATATCCTGTGAACATTCCTACTTCTAGAATGCGCTTGGCCTTAGTCATGTGGACGAACATTTTCAATGTCTGTCCTTCAAGATGTCCTGAGAGCATCTCCTGTTCTAGCTGACGCACTGTTTCACCATCACTAAAGCGTTTGCTCCAGTCTTCTTGGCTGGTTTTTTGCGCCAATGCCTTTAATGCACTTGATTCTGGGGTGGTGTAATCATCTAAGTAAGGATCTAAACCTGCTGCTAATTGCACAGCTTGCCCTAGAGAATCTAATATCTGAGCGGGAATGTTGTTCTGTTGGGCTAATTTGAGGGTTTGTTGTAGCTGGGCTAGTAAGATACTGTGTGGCGTGATTGGTCTAGCTGTTTGAAGTTCTACAATACTTGTCATTTTTTCACACCCCCAATAACTGAGCTTCTTGAGTTTCAATGTATGCGTCAACGCCTTCTCCGCCACGAGGGTATTTAGCACAAAGACGTTTATGTTCAGCTAGGGCAGCATCAAGTTCTTCACGAGTCAAATCGTTGGCAAAGAAGCACTCACCAATCGGACGAGGCATAGCTGCGCGTTGTTTGCCATCTCGTGTCAGGGTAATAGATTGGGTAGCATACCAGAGTAAATCTCCATCTAGAAGAGGATGATCTAGTGAGAGACCGATACGACTCATCAAGTCTAGAATGCGATCGCGTTCCTGTGTGGGAATATAGCCTCGTTGTGCGGCAATGGTTGCAGACAAAGCCATATCTATATTCACAGCATGACCATGATATAGGGGTACATGAGGCGCTAATTCTAAGGTAGGACTCCAAGTATGACCATAGGCAATGACGCGGTCGAGGTCTATTTCATGCAGGTTTGGAGTCTCTAACTCCAACATTGTTTTGATGGCTTCGTAGTTGACTTTATGGGCAATCTCTTGGATTTCTGGTGTTCCATTCACGTATCCAAAGTGAGTAGAAAGCAGTTCCTGTCCATATTTGTATAGCAGTTCAAAGACTTCTGAGTTAGCAACTACAGCAATTTTCACTAACTCTGCCATACCATTACGAACTTGAGCTGTTGGTAAGGTTTTCAAAAATGAGAAATCGAGGATAACTTTCAAAGGTGCATGATATGCTCCCAAACGATTTTTCAACTTGCGATGATTAACTGCTACCTTAATTGCTACACCTGCATCGATTAAACCAATCAAAGTAGTAGGAATGCGAATATAGTTACTCTTGCGACGGTAAGCAGCGCAAGCAAACCCAGCTACATCAGTAATTAAACCACCACCAACGACTAAGACTGGTTCCTTACGAACTAAGCCGAAGTCTGAAAAAGCATCAACAATTTTTTCAAAAGTTGCAAGGGTTTTAGCTGGCTCAGTAATGATGATAGGAAATACTGTCAGTTTAATGTCATAGTGCTTAAAATATGACCTGATTTGTTCGCCGTAAAGTTCATAGACATTGGCATCAATTACAGTTAAACAGCGACCAAATTTAGCATAGCTATCTGCAATTTCTCTGTTTTTAATATCAAATGCACCATTTACATAAACTAGACTAAAATCGATTTTTTCGTAACCTTGGACGTGAAACGCAGTTTCTGTTGCTTCAAACGATGCTTGAACTTTATTCATGTCTGTAGACCTTTATTCAAAGTAACTAAAAGATTGCGGAATTTTTGGTAAAAATTCCGATTTACCCTCATGCACGCCAGCCAGAAATAATGCTCTTTTTCGTTTGATGAAAAAAGGCATCACAAAATCAGCTTTCAAGAAAAAAGCTTACTTTTATTACTGTTTGGCAATGTTATTAAACAACACCATTCATTTGAGTAAATTCTGTAGGTAGGTTAACCTTTTATTCAGGAAAACCTCTAAAATAGTCAACCAGTTCCACTAGCAGTATCTCACCATCAAATTTGCTTTCTTTGCTTGGGAATTGTTGACTTTAATGAGAGGAAAACTCATCTAAATTAAGACTTATACCACTGTGTTTAACTTTAATGGCTTTCCAATTGTTCGATTTTGTAAGACTTCTATCCTAGACCAATACTCGTATTGTTGATCTCCAAGCTTTAATTTGAGATTAGAACCCTGATTTACCCTAAGTTCGGTATTTTTTTGCATTACTATTAAACCTTCTATGGCTACTCGCTACATTCTATTCAGGATGACAGTAGAATTACTCTCTACATTCTGTGAAATTAATGCTCAAAATGCAACATACTGATCTCAGTAACTTCCGAAAATTCCAAATTTAAATAAATCTGAGTTGCTAGTTAACAAAAAGTTAACTTTATGAAATATACAGTTCCGCACTCAAAAATTTAAATTGCTGAAATTGGCTTTTTAGCTCTAAAATTAGCTATTTTAGCTGAAGTCAGCAAACAATCTTCCGACTATCAACTTAGAGCTTTGTTACAAATCATAACATTTGAACGATATAAATCATAACATATGTAAATAAATTTAAGTCAATCCATCAAGGGAAATGTACTGAGTAACAAGAAATTTTAATCAAGTATGTCTAAAGATAGATATTTGATACAGCCGCACTTCTCTTGACCTGTATGATGCCGAACGCAAAAAACTGCATTCCTGAGCGTGCGAAAACTCTGTCCCAACGGGATCAGCAATGCTCTACAATGCTGAGGTTGTCCCATTTTGCCAAGGAGATTCACACTCCTCTGGCCGAATAAATAAATTTATTCGCAAAGCCATATGTTTCTTGAAGTTCGACGGATTTCAAAAACCCCTCTCCAAACCTCTCCCTGCTTCGGTGAGAAGCTTTGAAAGCTTTATTTTTTGTGAATAATCAATTATCTTCAAGCCCCTCTCCGCACCGGAGAGGGGTTGGGGAGAGGTTCATCGAACTCACATTAAACATATTTGTTTTGATGATCAGCGATCGCCTGAGCGAAATTCTGTAGAGAGTTTTAACCTAGTTAAACTTTATTAACATAGTTTGTTTTTTTCTCTCTGGCTTACTTAAATAAAAAGACAACACTAAATTAATTTAGCTGCTAAATTCTGGAAATAGGAGTAGCGATGACTTTACCTATCAAAGAAATCATATTAGCACCAGGACAAGGGCAAACTTTAATTACTGGCAATAGCGAAATTATATTTAAGGCGGTGGGTGCTGATACTCATGGTCATTTAGGACTATTTGAAAACTTAATACAACCAGGCGGGACAGCACCAATATTGCATTTTCACAGACATATGGAAGAAATGTTCTATGTTCTGGAGGGAGAAGTAGAAATTCAAGTAGGTACTCAGATTGTGCAAGGTCAACCAGGCGCATTTGTATTAGTACCACGAGGTACACCGCATACCTTTGCCAATCGTGGTACAAAACCTGCAAAGTTATTAATCATGTTTTGCCCAGGCGGAGAACGAGAAAAGTATTTTGCAGGTTTAGCAGAACTACTCAAAGACGGACAAACACCAAACCAAGAAGCACTGTTAGAGTTGATGCGACAATTTGACCAGGAACCAGTAGAAACTTAATAGGCAACTCTGACAATTGCACTTGGCACTGATTGCGAGTAGAGTGCCTAATCCTCTAAAGGAGTGCAGTTGCTTGATTATCCCTCGTGCTTTTGCCCCTTCGACATTATCTGACTTGTTGATCTTTCTTAATTCTCTTGAGAAATTTTCGCTGAGTAGATATGCCATCTACGCTGCTTTTGAGTTGAGCCAGGAACGTCATTCACTCGTCGCAGCACATAACTACCATGAAATCGCTGCGGAGTTCCATTGGTAGTGACAGCAGTAACTGTAACTGGAATTTCAATATATAGTGAGCCTGCCGCCCCTTCTAAATTGCCTGGTTTCCCAACTTCTTCGGCAACGGATGCAGTATTAGCAAAACCTTGCTTGAACTCCTCAAATGATTGCTTGCTGGCAGATCCATCTCCATCCCAAGCCAAGTAAGCTTGTTTATAGTCTTGACGGGCGATCGCATCATAATAATTATGAATGACTTGAACTGCTTGTTGTTCAAGCGAGTTGGTAGCCGCAGCATTTTGTGCGGGAGAAATTGATGGTGAAGTGGAGTTGGATGTATCCGAAAGATTTGTAACTGTTGGGCTATTGGTGGATGGTAGTTGTGATTTAGCAGAATTATTGCAAGCTGTGATGGACATGGCAAGCAATATGGCTCCGATAAATTTACAGTTTGATTCAAGTTTCATTGATGAGTTTGATAGTAGTTAAACGTACTTTTATTAAGGATTACATACACCTGAATTATTAGGCTATAGGACTCATATTTGATTAGTGAAAAAAATCAATACACATCTAACTTTCCTCTTATCTGTTCTCCGTTCCCTGTTAAGAGTTCCCTAACTACACAAGGATTTTTAGTAATCAATTCGGATTCCTATATATCAGCCCCAATGAAGTTCAACAATGATGCCCTTTATTTTGTAAACTTTATTATTATTTAAATAATTCTTGTTGCTCTGAATCAAGCTGCAATTAAAACTTTTTGGTGGTAGATTACACCGTAGAATCCCTCCTCATAATTGAGGAGGGATTAGGGTAAGTGTTTAGAAAAATCAAGCCTGAAATTCCCACTGTGCTGTCAGTTTCAATTTTGGGAAAATGTTAGAAAATATCCAGTCAATGCACCGCAAAATCACTTTTTTATCCAACTAAAATCAATCCATTCAAGCCAGGTGGGTAGTTTGAGTGATTTAATATTAACTTACTAAGTCAGGAAACACCTCTTGCACCGCAGGATGTACAATGCGATGATTCTGAACGTTTACACCCTTAGCTAAGGATGGGTTCACATCTAGTGCTTTGATTCCCAAATTTGCTAACTGCACAACATAAGGTAATGTGCTGTTGTTGAGTGCTTGGGCTGATGTCCAAGGTACTGCCCCTGGCATATTAGGAACGCCATAATGCACTACTCCTTCTTCTATGTATACAGGATGGGTGTGAGAGGTGGCGTGTAAGGTTTCGACACAACCGCCTTGGTCAACAGCTACATCAACAATTACCGAACCAGGCTGCATTTGTTGCACCAATTCACGGGATACTAAAATTGGCGCTCTGCGTCCCAGAACTAAAACTGCACCGATAAGTAAGTCGGCTGCTTTGACGGCGGTTTCGATGTGGGCAGAGTTACTGTAAAGTAATTCAACTCTAGAGCCAAACAAAGTTTCTAAATAAGATAAGCGTTCGACATTTACATCTAAAATTTGCACAGCCGCACCCATACCAACAGCGATTTTCGCTGCTTCTGTACCGACTACACCACCACCTAAAATCACAACTTTGCCTGGCCTAACTCCAGGAACACCACCTAACAGCACTCCTCTACCACCTTGCTGACGTTCTAGGAATCTCGCGCCAAATTGCACAGACAACCGACCAGCTATGACACTCATGGGTGTAAGTAGAGGTAGTCTGTTAGCACCAGGTTGTTCTACAGTTTCGTAAGCGATCGCACAAGTGCCACAATCAATTAGATGTTCTGTCAATTTGCGATCGGCAGCTAAATGCAAATATGTAAACAATATTTGCCCTTTTTGCAAAAATTTATATTCGCTCGATAACGGTTCTTTTACTTTTACTACTAATTCTCGATTCCAAGCGGCTTCTGCTGAGGGTACAATCTCTGCTCCCGCACTGATGTAATCTTCATCTGTGAAACCAGCACCATTACCTGCTTGTGTCTGCACAAAAATGCTATTACCGTTTTCGTGCAGCACTCGCACACTAGAAGGACTCAAACCAACTCGAAATTCTTGATCTTTCGTTTCTTTAGGAACGCCGATTTCCATATAACGCCTCTGATGAATTTTTGGTTTAATTTAGCCTGCCAGTCTCAGACTGACAGTTCCGTATTAGATATAGCTATCTACAACCTTAGTTTTCCCTTTCACGGTAACAAAGCTCAAAACTCTGACTCTTGACTATTGCCATAGTTGCATACAATATATAAAGAATAATTACAAATTGTTAAAAGAGCATTTGCACAGGTACATTTGAGAAGCTACTGCTGGAGTTCTCAAGTTCCCTGAGTCTTCCAGCAATGCAATTAGCTCAAAGCTTACAAAAGTCCTGATTTAACGTTTTACTACTGCCAAATCCCGTTTGCCGCAAAGAGGTTTTTTGAACATGACACAACCACAACCAACAGTTACCCCCAAGCTAGAAGAACCCAAATTTGGCTTTAATGAATATGCAGAACGCCTGAATGGTCGAGCTGCGATGATTGGCTTTGGCTTAATGGTGATCATTGAATATGTCACCAATCAAGGTGTGCTATCTTGGCTTGGTCTAAAGTAGCGCTACCCAAAATTAAAAGCTTTCAAGTTGTAAGCTAGTAAGTAGAACAGTTTTAACCAGCTGAAGATTCCAGCTGGTTAAAACTTTATAAAGAGAACTATCTTGTAAGATTTGCGGTCTATGACTTTGTAGGCTTGCAAATTTGCAAGAAATCTAATTTTTACACTGCCTCACCTACTTATCATAATTATATTATTTAGTTGTCTTTTTTATAAAGGATAACAAGTAAGTGAGGTATTCTCGGTAAACTTACACAAAGGTGATTTGGATAAACCACGCTGTGATGAATGCTGCATTACCTCGTTTTTTGAAATCAGCCTACAGAAAAGAGCCAATTATCAGTATCTTGATAACAATGGGCGTAGTAGATGCTGTGATTGGTGGATTAGATGATAGTTGGTCGTTGTTAGCTGTTGGGTTGGGAACAGCAGGTGTAAGTCTCGTCTTTAAGTTGTGGCGGATGCAGCAGCATCGCCCCATACCAGAGGAACCTGTGGTACAACATTATTTACCTTCCCGCTCATCGAGTCCTACGCTACCGATACTGACTGTTGCTAAGAAAAAACCACCCCGTTGATAGTGCTGAGTTAAAAGTGCTGAATGCTGAGTTAAAAATAGGAGATTGACGCAAGGACACATTTTTCCCGCATTACCTGTCTCAAAAAATATGGATCATCATACATAAATAAATTTAGTTTGCTTTCAGACCTGACTGTGCTGAGTACTATTCACGATAAATTTTACTCAGCACTCAGTACTTTTGTGGTGAAGTGAATTGACTTAACTATTTAAACAGTGAGGAAAAATTTGTGAGGAGTGAGGGTAAATTAGGGAGTCGCTCTCAGCTGCGCCCGTATCTTGGCTTGGCATTTATGGCAGCATTAACTCTGCCAGTAACTATTTGGCAAAGTGTTGATTATCATACTGCTCATGCTGCGATCGCACAAGTCCCAGATTCCCCAACTCGCACTAGCTTTGCCAATCCTCAGTTAATTTATAGCTGGGTGGGACATCCAGGAACTGTTAAATCTCTAGCTTTTAGTCCAGATGGCAAAATTCTCGCCAGTGGTGGTGCGGAAAATGATGGTGTAATTCGCTTGTGGAACCCCTTAACTGGCAAAAAGTTGGCGAATAGTAAAGCACACAAAACATCTGTAGAATCTTTAGTAATTGCGCCTGATGGCCAAACTTTAGTTAGCTGTAGTACTGATAATACAATTAATATTTGGAATCTCAAAAATAATAAATTTCATCGTTCTTTTGTGGGACACACCAGCAATGTTTTATCTTTAGCTGTGTCTTCTGATAGTAAAGTTCTCGTCAGTGGTGCTTTAGACGGAATTAGGGTATGGGATTTGCTACAGCAACGTCCATTGGCAATACTGACTAAGTTTGGTAACTCGATTTATACAGTAGCAATTAGTCCTGATGGCCAGATTGTCGCTAGTGGTGACAATAAAGGCGAAATCAAGCTATGGGACTTGCAGACTGGAAAATTAATTCGGTCTTTTCCGGCACATTCTCAAGCAGTGAGTACCGTAGCTTTTACCCCAGATGGTACAACCTTAATTAGTGCAAGTCACGATCGCACTATTAAACTTTGGAATCTCCAATCTAAAAGCTTAGTCCGCATCCTCAAAGGACATAATAACTGGGTCAATGCGATCGCAATTCACCCTAGTGGCCAAATTCTTGCTAGTGCTGGCAGAGATGGCATCAAGCTGTGGGATTTAACTACAGGCGAGTTATTAAATACACTTTACGGCCATAGTGATTGGGTCAGTGCGATCGCTTTTAGTCCAGATGGAAAAGTTTTGGCTAGTGGCGGTTTTGACGGCAGAGTGAATATTTGGGGAACTCCACGACCAAAACGTAACTAGCAATATAGCAAAGTGCTGAGTGCTGAGTGCTGAGTGCTGAGTGCTGAGTGCTGAGTGCTGAGTGCTGAGTGCTGAGTGCTGAGTGCTGAGTGCTGAGTGCTGAGTGCTGAGTATAAAGCCTGTTAATTCAAGGTTTTCAGAAATTAACAATGTCATTACTATGTGACTACGGCTATATCTAACATGGCTCAAGATTGTTCCATCTATCAGTTAAAGCAGCATTTTTGCTTTCATTCAAGTAGATTTGTTATTGATGGCATATTCTCTAAACCTTTCCAAATCAGCTTGAATCGTTGATTCTACTACCCGTCCTAAAAATAAGTTATCCATGATTTTGCCAATAATGCCAGGGATGGCATAGGACACAGATAGCTTGACGATGCTACTAGTGTGGCGATCGTAAAAACGAATTGCTCCCTGGTTTGGCAAACCATCAATTGATTTCCATTGAATAATTTGGTTGGGAATAACTTTAAGAATCTGAGATTTCCAGGTAAATTCCAAACCACCAGTATTGAGTTTCCAAATAGATATCTCTGGATTATCGGGCGGTATCTTTACCGAATCAATCCATTTCATCCACCGGGGCATTTGTTCTAAATCAGACCACAGACTCCACACTAAATCAATGGGAGCCTCTACTTCTACCTGTACGCTATGCTCTAGCCAATCTGACATTCTCTGTTCTTCCTCTGGAGTTCGCTACTGCTTGATACTCTCTAAAATTGCGTTTGCCGCGCGTCTTCCCGAAATTGTCGCTCCTTCCATACTATCGATATAGTCTTGCTGGGTATAGCTCCCTGCTAGGAAGAAATTCGGGATTGGAGTCTTTTGGTTAGGGCGGTATACGTCCATTCCTGGCGCTTCTCGATAAAGAGATTGGGCAAGTTTCACGACACCATACCAAGTCATGTTAAGTTCCCGTGATGAGGGGAAAAGTTCATGCACTTGTTTGAGGACGTGCTGGGCGATCGCTTCGTTACTTTCTTTAATAAACGGATCTCCCGGAGTTAGCACTAGTTGCAGCAAAGAACCTTGGCCTGGACGATAGTAATCACTGGGGCTAGTCAATGCCAAGTCAGCAAAACAAGAAAAGTCTGCATCAGCAGTGTACAGCAAGTTATCTATCCCAGTGGCATAATTGAGTTGTTTGCGTTTTTGGGCATCTTGCAGTTCTGTCACCCAACCATCAAAGCGCAATTGGACTGTAGCAACTGGTACTGCATCCAATTTGTAGATGTTGTCAAATTCTGACCATTTCCGCCATTCTTGCGGTAGTACTCGCTGAATTCCTGGAATATCACAGGCGCAGACATAGGCATCTGCGGTAATAATTTCGGTTGTATCGCCTTGGGCTACTACTATGCCATTAACACGGGTTTGTCCACCTTCTTCGGCAAATTGAATTTCTCGCACTTGCCGACGAGTGTAAATTTTAGTACCTCTGGCTTCTAAATATTCCACGATGGGTTTGTGTAAGTAACCATCAGGCGAACCTTCTAGCATCCGCAATACAGAAGCTTCGCTTCTAACGGCGAAAAACTGGAAGATGGTTAACATACAACGGGCAGAAATATTTTCGCAGTCAATAAATCCCAAAGCGTAAGCAATGGGATTCCACATCCGTTTGATGCTACCTTCACTACCACCGTGACGGCGAAACCAATCGGCAAAGCTAATTTTATCCAGATTGCGGATGGTGTTCATCGCCCCGTCGAAGTCTACCAATCCTCTGACTATTGGGCTGGTACCTAAGGCGATCGCATTTTGCAATTTATCTTGTAAAGATAGTTGGGAAGTCGTAAAAAATGCTTTTAAGCCATTCAAAGGCGCACCCGTAAAAAAGCGAAAATCTAAAGCACCAGTACGTCCGCCTTTATTAATAAAAGTATGGGTGTGTTCTTTCAGGCGTAAATGTGACAACGCCCCCACTTTTTCCATTAAGTCAAAAAGTTGGTAGTAGCAGCCAAAAAAAACGTGCAACCCCATTTCTATATGATTGCCATCACCATCTACCCAACTACCGACCTTACCACCAACAAACGGACGGGACTCAAAAATCTGGACTTCACAGCCAGCATCAGCTAAATCTACAGCGGTTGCCAGCCCAGCCAATCCCGCACCTACAATTGCAACGCGCATTCCGTCCTCTACCTCTTCAATTTCTTTACAAATTGTAACTGGGTTGGTGTCGGAATTTGCTATTAACATCAAGCCTATTTGCGAGGTTTCACACTCGCTCTTGTCAAAAGTTAATTCTCAGAGATTTATCAGGAGTCCACCAGTATGTAGATGCACGATGGGTTGAAACCCACTGGTAATAAAATTGCTTTTATTACTTTATTCGATCCTGATCACTAAAATTTACTGACTTCAAAACGCTTGTGTTGAGATACACAAACTTTAGTAAAGGTGGACTGAAAAAAGCATTATAGATATTTTCTCGATAAAACAGCGACAATCGATGACGCTGTGGAAAAATTTCCTATCTTTCTTATCTATTTTGCTTCCTTGTTGTCATCAGATATCGGTAATCCTCGAATCAGTTCACGAATTACATCTGTTGCTGGTCTACCTGTCTGCTGACAATATTTTTCTAGTTTTTCTGCTTCCTGTGTTGCTAAATTCACAGTGATACGTTTAACGGCCCATTTTTTATTAGTCATTATCATGCAATCTGCTGTATATTAACACCATCAAAACAACAAAATACTCCAGACGAGGAGGAATAAGATTATCAGAGTTTGTGTCAAGAAACAAGCAAGGCTATAGACACAAAAAACTGTCGTTTTGTCAAATTATTTCATCATTTTCCAAAAACATAATCAGAACAGGATTACTATTGTGGCAGGAAAAGTCGTTAGTGTACATTCATGACTTGTAACAATTTTACTAGTGGGGTTTTCAAGAAAGCCTGACAATTAAATTCTATGAATTAATTTGAGATATCTAAGTTTCACTCAATCGAGATTACCAATATTTTTCTTCACAGAAAGTATTTCAACTTCTATGCTGTATGAGATCAGCGCATACTTTTTGAGAGACAATGTTGTGAACAATTTGAGACCTTCATAGGCCTGCTAGTTGCTAGGTGTGTATATTTGGCTGGTAATTACCTAATAGTACGCACACATAAGCTATCGCTCCCTGGTTAAAAAGCATTTTCCTTTTATCTAGCGACTGTGATTTTTGGTACTCATTAGATGTAGATATCCACAAACTCATATTGAGTCTTTAAGTAATCATTATGCTGGCTCCTGTAGGTAAGTTCAGTTAATTTTTACTTTGTATTTATAACTACTAAAGGTAGTCATTTAGTGATTTGTGTGTTGTTTATCAAATTTCTTAAGAGGTTGTTAAAACTATTAATTTATTGTTGATTTTATTTGATACCTCACTATATGCAATTTAGGCTTTGATCAATTTGGGTAAACAGATAATTATTAGGCAAAATTGTAGTTAAACCTCTATACAATTTTAGAAAAATCTAAATATGTATAGCTAAAAATTCAAGCAAATGTTTAATAGACCTCCTTTGCAATAGAAATAAAAAATTATTTAGTAAACACTTACCATATAAGGTAATATTTGCTTGATTTTTAGTGTTAAGGCTATTATAACCGTGATTTTTATGCTTTAAATAATCTTCATTTAATACCTGAAGTCCAGTTTTTTCAACTTTATAAAAAAAATACAAAGAAAATTTCTGAGAACTAAAGATTTAAGTGATTTCCTAGAAAAATCATGTCGATGATTAGCAAGAAATCAGAATATTAAATTTTTAGGAGACAGTTTAAATCCTCTTTTATTTGCTCATTTATCGGAAAAAAATTATCCCTGCGGGTACTGGCATAGTTTACTCAACCAATTACCGAAAAGCAAAAAAATATCCAGACTTCATAAACTTTACATAAAGTAATTAAGCCAAAAAGCGCTCGCCAGAAGATGTTTGAAAATCTACAACGAATATATGGCAGCGCCAGGCCATGATTATTGATTCACACAATTAATAGAATGATGATTGGCTTTCTCCCTAACGCAGTGAGTGAAAACCTAATTCTATGTTTTTTCTCTGAAGCAGGCAAAAAAGCAGTGTTGAACTCAGAGGAGTAAAACAAAGCTAAACCCCAAATGATTGCGATTTGGGGAGATTTTGAATTTAGTTATGAAGATTACCTGACTTTCGTTGAGATTACAGCTGCGGCATAAGTTGCAGAGTACCAATACCTAAATCTTTTGGTGAAAGCGATCGCGCCTCGAATAAAGCCATCATATCTCGCAGTTGGGGATTGCCACGAGCCGCCCCTGTCAGTCCTTTAGCAATAATTAAACCGCAATAGCCTTTGGTATTTTTACATCGCTGATTCCATTTTTTGCGAGCTTCGACATGAATAGGATCGTCATCTAAAAATTCGCCGAATAAGAACAACTCACCATTTTGAGTTTGTAACAAACCCAAATCGTAGCGATCGCCATCAAAAGGATCAGCTCCAGGATTAAAGCAAATTGCTTTTAGTCCACCAGCCGCTTCTATACTTTCAATTACAGTCTTAGCTTTAGGGCGGGAAGTTTGAATCAAAATTACAGGTAATCCATCACCTACTTGTTTGATTTCGCCTGCTGGATGATAATTCACACCTTTACGCAGGAATTCCAGCATCTCCCAAGACACCACTCCCAAGCTGAGAAAAGAATCTTCGGGAATTAAGTCATCTCGTAAAGACCGGAACATTGGTAAATCGGAAGTTTCCATGTCCGAGTCTGCTACACCAAAGCCTGCCATTTCTTCTAACTCAGATGCCAATTGTGGCATGGAAGCGACAGTCACAGATACGGATTTTGTTGCTGCATCTGATTCTGGGAGAGAAATCCGATAGCGACGGTTGAGTTCGGGAAAAGTCTCATCATGTAACTGTCGGCGGTGGTCACGGATGAAACGACAAAGGCTTTCTAGGGCTACGTAAACTACCAGCGCCTCTTCGTCATATAAAACCGACCTCAGTCCTTCTAGCGGGTGAATGTTGCCAAAAGTTGGTGCAATTTCTGATGTAGGCACCTCAGCTAAATCCTCAACTTCGTCCTCATCTTCGTCATCAGCTTCTAGATGCTCAAAAGTGAGAAACAGACAGTCTTGCTTGAGAAAAGCTTCTTCTAAGCGTCCTTGTGACTCCTCATGTTGTAAAACTGCGGCACGAAATCGTTTGAGGGATTCTTCTGAGCGATAAAACAAAATTCCATATTCCATCCCCAACATACCCATAACTGAGGCGTAAAGCGTACCTACATCCCACTTATTAATTTCTATTGATAAGATTTGCTGTTCTTCCAAAAATTCCCAAGGGGCTGCTTGCCAAAGGGCAAATGCTTTTTCTTGCAAAGCTTGGGCATACTGTGGCGGTAAATCGGGGATTTGGTTATCAACAACTTCCGCAAAACCACGAAATAATTCATCAATTAGGGGTAACTCTGGAGCGTAGTCAATAACAATATCTAAATCTTGCAGTACGCCGCGCAGGTAGAATTGAATTTCTCGGTCTCTGACTACAATTTTATGGGGTCTAGCAGGTTTAGCGGGGCTGTGGGGATGCTCCATTGCACGCATGAGGGTACGAACAATTGCTTCCGGGCCTGTTTCGGGCGGTACTACGTCCATTCCCCGAACAACACCTTGTGAGCCATCAACCCAGAGAATACAATCACCATTTGCCGATGAATCTGAATGCGGGATTGGTGATGATGACAATGGACGGCGATCGCCCTCCCATACAGAAGGAATTTGAGGTAAATTATTCAACCGACGACTGGTAGAGCGATTAAAACTTGTCATAGAGTCAGTTAATCAAAAGAAGCTATTTGCATGTCAACTGTTGGGGATGGCTTGCCTGGGAGGTAATTTTCCGGGCTGCACCTGAAGAGGAATTGTGACTCAGGCTGCCACAAGGCGTAAAATTTATTAAATACCGAATTTATAAATATACCGAGTCTCTCAATTCTAGAATAAAAAGCTTTGACTGCTTTTGACGGAGTGTTTACAATTGGCAATTTCCGGCCTCAATGTCGCTAGAATATATACAAAAATTACCCATCAACCCAGCAGCAATTACAAGCTTCTATCAGGTTACTAGTTATTAAGGAGTTAATAAAAGATGACACAAGCAACGCAGCCTCAACAACGCGGTATTCAGTTAAGCGAAGCAGCTTTGCGCCAAGTCAAACTCCTGCAAGAAAAGCAAGGTAAAGATTTGTGCCTGCGGGTAGGAGTGCGCCAAGGTGGATGCTCCGGGATGTCTTACATGATGGACTTTGAGGACAAGAGCAAGATCACCCCTCAGGATGAAGTTTTTGACTATGATGGCTTCCAAATAGTTTGCGATCGCAAAAGTTTGCTTTACCTTTATGGCTTAATGCTTGACTATAGCGATGCGATGATTGGCGGCGGCTTTCAGTTCACTAACCCCAACGCTAACCAAACCTGTGGTTGTGGTAAGTCATTTGGTGTCTAGTCGATAGTCCAAAGTCAATTGTCCAAGGTCAATTGTCCATAAATTTACCAAATTAACCATTGACTATTGACCATCGACCATTGACTATTAACTATTGACCATTGACCATTGACTCATGACGAATGACTAACACCGTTGAATCCCTGTTTGATACAGGTTTGGAACGCTATAAAGCTGGCGAAGCAGCGGATTCTTTGATCCCTGTGTTTAAAGAGGTGTGCGATCGCGCTCCAAAAACTAGTGCAGCTTGGACTTGTTTGGCATGGTTGTATCTGTTAGATAATAAATCTAACTCAGCTTATAAAGCGGCACAAAAAGCAGTCAAGTTAAGCCCGCAAGACCCACAAGCTAGAGTAAATCTGGCTTTAGCAATGCTAGAAACTGGTCAAAAAGGATTGCGTCAACATATTGATGCTGTACAACAGTTATTCTTGGTAAACCCAGAATGGCGCGACGAAATCAAAGATAGTATAGAAGACGGTCTGAGTAGAAAACCAGACTGGGAGAGTTTACTAAAAGTTCAAAAGTGGTTGTTTGAAGAATAAGGGTTAGGGGCTAGAGGCTAGAGATTAGCGTTACATCCCTATGATCACCACTTTCTCATAGCTAATTTCTAGTTCTTAATTTTTATATTCCTAGCCCCTAGTCCCTACTGTCTACTCCCCATTCCATATTCCCTAGTCAATACATGAAAGATAAATTTTTAAATTGGCTGAACTTGATTTTGGTAGCCGATGTATTCTTGGTTTTATTTGGCTTTGGTTGGTTTGCGATCGCAGTTTTTGGTGATGCTGCGGGCATAAATTTGGGTCTTGATTTATGGCACAAGCTTTGGCAGCCAGTATTTAACCCAGCTATTGGCATCCTGATGGGGGGTGCAATTCTGAGCGGAATTATCAGTTGGGTATCTCGCAAATTTCTGGCTGATTAATGATTTGTCAATAGTCAATAGTCAATAGTTTTTTGCTATCGACTATTGACTTTTATTTTAAAATCTGCTGCAAGGCTGGTTGTAAATTAGGATATTGATAGGTAAAACCTAATTCTAAGGTACGTTTCGGCAGAACTTGCTGACCTTCTAAAACTACTATCGCTCCATCTCCTAGAAGGGCTTCAATTGCAAAAGCTGGTACAGGCAACCAAGAAGGACGATGCAACACTTGTCCTAAAGTTTGAGCAAGATCATTCATACGGACAGGGTTGGGGGCAGTGGCGTTATACACCCCTTCCATATCTGACTTGGTTAAAGCTTGCAAAATTAAGTTAACTAAATCGTCAATATGAATCCACGAAAACCATTGACGACCACTCCCTATTGGCCCACCTGCGAAGAGTTGGAAAGGCGGAATCATTTTGGCTAAAGCACCACCATTGCCAAGAACAATCCCAAAACGCAGAATTACTAGTCGTACACCAGCCTCTTTGACTTTTGTGGCTTCTGCTTCCCAAGCTTGGCAAACTTGGGCTAAAAAATCATTACCAGAGACACTACCTTCATCAAAGGTCGCTGTTTCACTTGTGCCGTAATATCCAATAGCAGAAGTATTAACTAATACTTTGGCTTTGGGGTTAGCTTGAGCTATAGCTTCAACTATTTTTTGTGTACCTAACTGACGACTATTCAGGATTTCTTGCTTACGTTCTGGTGTCCAGCGTCCCTCACCAATAGGTTCACCAGCTAAATTAACAACAGCTTCACAACCAGCAATGGCATCTTGCCAAGTACCAGATGTAGTTGGGCTATAAGTAACAATTTCTACATTTGGAAAATTTGCAGGTGGAAAAACTTTTTGAGCAAAGTTAGTGTTACGAGTTAACACCAACACTTGATGACCTTCCTTGTGGAGTCGCTCTACTAAACGACTCCCAACTAATCCTGTTGCTCCAGTAATTGCTACTTTCATAATTGCACCTCCACCAAAGCCTTATTTTAAAGTTTTTTATCAAATTTTCAACTTGTGTTTCTCTGGGAAATTAACCAAAAGAGCGTAGCTTTTTCTTATTACTTGGTATGTTTCTGTAATCAATCTGTAATGATTTACCGTTTAGAGGCTTCGGTATTATACGATGGACGGAGTGTTGTAAGGCTTGAGGCTGGGGCTATTATGGCTCGCTATACTTGTTCATTTATTATTTCTATTCCTTTTGACCATCTTCAGCCATTACTTTTAGACCTTCTACAAGGCTGCGATTTGGAAATTCAGTACTATAATGCCGATTACATTCTGGCTCGTGAAATTCCTGGCAATGTTCTGTTCTCCAAGTTGGTCAAGGTTGAAGTCTTCATTGATAAATCAACCGCTACGGAAACAGAAACCCGGATGAGTGTTGTGATTAAAAACGAGGAACTACCACTCCAACTGGAAAATCATTGCCGAAAAATGTTTGAATTTGTGAAGCAGGAGATTGAAGAAAGTCGGCATTGGCATCTAATTGAAAGTCTTGCTGGGTAATTATAGGTATTTCTGCTTTTAGTGAAGATGTTTGCTAGGCTAGCTTTGGGTAAAGCTAGCTCTCACAAATTTGGATAATTTAAAACGAGTAAGCTAATAGTCAACACCTGTCTGAATTAGCTGGTTTTTAATCTTCTATATCTTCTGGATCGTCGGTCATGCCAGGGTTGATTAAGGTGATATCATACTCGCTGGAGTCGGTTTGCCCTGAGCGCTGGGTATTTCTCAACAGATAATAGATGGCGCGTACCTGAGGGCCAAAAACGATTTCGTCTTCGTTTTTTAAATCGTGAGCCGGGATTTTGCGCCCGTTAATCATCAATCCGTTGGCACTGAGTTTACCTTTAGCATCACCATCTACAATTCGATAGTAATAGCTATGACTGTTTTGCTCTCTTGGCAATCTGACTAAGGTAGCGTGACGGCGAGAGACAAACTGAGATACTAAACGGATATTGCAATCGCGGTCTCTGCCAATAGAGTAAACAGAATTTTCTAGAGGAAATTCCTTGCGACCTTGATCGTCTTCAAGAATTAGTAGATGGCTTTCATTAGTTTCTGGTGCCATTGAGGTATTGTTGCCACTATCAGCGGAATTTTGATTAATTAATGTTGGTCTGTTATTGTTTCCTGCCATTCTCGCGCACTACAGTCTAAGGTAATAACTCTGACAAATTTGAAAGCTATACTGACTGGGAAGAATAGAAAATTCACTTTCTACTCTATTAAAGGTGTAACACCTAACTATCGATTTAGTTTAACCTGAGTTGGTAAAAACCGACATTTATAGCAGGGAACAGGGAACAGGGAACAGGAACAGGCTTTAAAGTCGCTCAGTGTCCATGTTTGATCATTAGTCTTTGTTATTATCTATGCTTCTACTGCTATTGTTTGCATTTTGACATTTAATGACTCTTTGGGTAAGGCAGGAGACAGGAGCCAGGAAGGAGAAAAGATTGTTAGCTAAGAAAACTTTTTTGCCTCACCTAGCCGAGTTTAAGTCCCACACTCAAATCTCTGATTTAGCTGTGTGTAGGTTAGCTGCGGGTCTAAATCTCTATCTAAGCTCTCCTGCCTTTCAAATTCTGCCTCCTTTAATAGCAGTTAATAGCAGTCTTTAGAGACGGTGAACCAGCCTGCGTAAGAGTAAAGAGTTGGTTACAACACTGACTGAGCTAAAAGCCATGAGTGCAGCAGCATTAGATGGGCTGAGGACAAAACCCATACTGGGTAATAAAACACCTGCTGCTAAAGGAATGCCTAAGGTATTGTATGCAAAAGCCCAGAATAGATTTTGGCGGATTTTGTTGAATGTGGCACGACTTAGCTGAATTGATTCTACAACGTCGCTTAAGCGATCGCGCATCAAAACAATCTCAGCGGTTTCCATTGCCACATCTGTGCCTGAGTGTAAGGCAATGCCGACATCTGCTTGGGATAAAGCTGGAGCATCATTAATGCCATCGCCAATCATCGCCACTTTAGCTGCCGATTTTGTCTGTAATTCTTGGATAACAGTAGCTTTTTTGCTGGGGGGAACTCCGGCTATGACATCAGCACTATCTAATCCTAATTGTTTACCGATCGCATTGGCTGCTTCTGGGCGATCGCCACTGAGTAACATGACCCGTAAACCTTTTTGGCGCAATTTATCTACTGTACTTTGTGCATCTGGTCTGAGGGTATCTTGAACGGCGATAATTCCGGCTAAAGTACCGCCAACAGCTACACAAACAACTGTTTTACCTGCTGTTGCCAGTCTTTGAATTTCTTGTTGCGCGGTGTCACTTACAGCAACTCCATGCCAACTCAACCAATCTTGATTGCCTAACAGCACTGTCGTCTCTTCTACAACCGCAGACACCCCTAATCCTGGTTCGGTATGAAAATTTACCGCGTTGGGAATCGTTAACTGCTGGCGTTGTACTTCTTGTTGAATTGCTTTGGCTAGGGGGTGGTATGTGCCACTTTCGACGGCGGCGGCTAGTTGAATGAGGGAGTAGGGAGTGGGAAGTTGGGAGTGGGAAATTTCCAGGCAATCTGTGACGGTGGGATTACCAGTGGTGAGAGTGCCTGTTTTATCAAAGACTACAGTATCTAGTTGGTGGACTTTTTCTAAAACGTCACCACCTTTGATTAACAAACCTCTTTCTGCGCCTAGACCAGTGCCAACGAGAATGGCTGTGGGTGTGGCTAGTCCTAAAGCACAAGGACAAGCAACTACCATAACGGCGATCGCTAGTTTTAAGCTGGTCAAGAGTGCTGAGTGCTGAGTGCTGAGTGCTGAGTGCTGAATGCTGAGTGGAGAATGGTGACTCATCATTTCCATGCCACTGGACATGGTGACATGAGGCCAGATGTGAGTACCGAAAAAGTACCAAAAGATAAATGTCAATACAGAAGCCGTTAACACGCCATAGGTAAAGTAACCTGCTACGGTATCGGCTAATTTCTGTACAGGTGCTTTGCGGGTTTGGGCTGTTTCTACTAAGGCGACAATTTGTGCCAGTGTGGTATCTTTGCCTGTACGAGTGGCTTGAATGGCGATCGCACCTGATTGGTTTAAGGTTCCGGCGGCGACTATATCGCCTGGTTGCTTGCTCACAGGTACGGCTTCACCCGTTAACATCGACTCATCGATGGTTGTCTGCCCAAAGCGAACCTCCCCATCCACAGGAATTTTATCTCCAGGCAATACCTGCAACCATTCACCAACCCGCACTTGTTCTGCGGGGATTTCAATACTGTTAGCGCCGACTCCCCATTTTTCTGGGTCTGGGTTGGGGATTAACCGTGCTACCTGTGGTTGGAGTGCGAGTAATTGTCTAAAGGCTGTGGCAGCCCTGCCTCTGGCTTGTCGTTCTAATGTTCTGCCTAGGAGGATAAAGCCTAACATCATCACTGGTTCATCAAAAAAGCACTCCCATCCCATTTGTGGGAACAGCAGCGCTACTAAACTCGCAGTGTAAGCTGTGAGTGTTCCTAATCCCACTAAGGTGTTCATGTTGGGAGCATTGCGCCGCCAGCCTAGCCAACCATCTACAATAATTGGGCGACCGGGAAATAAGATTGTAACTGTTGCTAGTCCACAGTGAAACCAGATGTTGTCCAATATGGGCAATGTTAAGCCACTGAAGCTGCTAAAATGCCCAATTCCCGACAACACCAGCAATATACCAGCGATCGCCAACTGTTGGAATGCAGCACGCATTTCTTGATGCTGCCTTTGTGTGGAATCGTCTAAAGAAATTTGGTTACTAGCTTTGCGGGGTTGAGTTGGGAATCCAGCAGTGGTTAATCGCTTTGCCAGCGCATCCGGGTCTACCACTCCAACTTCTGATTCTACGACTGCTACTTCTGTCGCCAAATTCACGCAGGCAGTCTTGACCCCTGGATATTGGGTTAGCTGGCGTTCTACAGCATTTACACACCCAGCACACTTCATCCCACCTACATCCAGAATAATTGTCTCTGATGTTGGGGCTAGTTCTGGGTCAAGGTTCGTTTTCGGCACAAGTTGCATGGCAAGTTTTTGGATTCGCTACGAACATTCAACGCCTGACAACAAGCGTCTCTAATTCGAGCGTAGGCGAAATTTGCAACTACGACTGAATGTAAATAACATTAATTTTCTTTATTTATCGCTCTTGTCTGAGCTGAAATTGCGATTCCAGTGGAGATAAGCCATGTAAATTGCAGTTCCTAGCTGGATTGGCATAACAATAATCAGGCTTTTCCAAAAATAATGAATTTCTAAATTGGACATTGCACTGACATATCCGACACCTACCAGTAGAAATACTGCCCAGACAAGCTGTTTACGTTTCCGGTTTAGCATCTCAATCAAAATTGCTACTTAGAACCAACCCTGCTTATTCACGAAGTAAGTATCTATGAATTCTTCGGAGGACTTATTTAAATAAATCATGCCTTCAATCAGACCTATCAGTTGCATAACGATCAAGGCAATTCCGTAGGTGAAACTGCCTGCAACTATAGATATAGCCAACATAATAAAGCCTTCAGGCGCATACCCTAAAATAAATTTATGAACTCCAAAACCTCCAAACAGAATTCCACAGTAACCAGCTAGAAGTTGTTTATTAGGATGACTAGGGTTGAGATTTGCCATAGTATTGTTGCTCCTGACAGATAAGCTAATAAGTTAAATTTTTCTTCTAATTAACAACAAGTAATATCAGTTCATAATTCGTCATCAAAAAATTTTAAATTTAAAACAGATATTGTGAAACGACTAAGAAAAACTAGGGGTTTTCTTAGTATTTCAGAAATCGTCAGCTATAAAAAAATGTTTTTGGAACTGATGTTTTGTTAGTATACGCCTAAGTTCTGTCCAAATAAAGATGTCAACACTTTAAAGGAAACACTAAAAATATAAGTAATAAAGGCAATTACTTTGTAGCTTGGAACTAGCAAGCGACTTGAGAAATGTATTTAATTGCGATTATGACACCAAATACAGTATTTTTGCAGATTCTTAAGTATGATTTCTCTAGAGAGAATCAATAATAAGTATCAGCAAAAAACGGCGATATCATACCATTTTCTACAGTCCCATTAATGTTATTTCCGGACTTTTTTGATCTGGCTGCAATGATGCGATGCCAATTTAGTTGGCAAGGTCTAAATTAGACATAGATGACATGTATCAATTAACTAGAAAACTATGCCATCTTAGTTTCAGTAAACTGAAGTTACACTGAACACCTTATTTAGTTGTAGTTCGCAACTCCTATCGTGAAAAATTGAATTTACCATTCAATATCGCCTGCCACAAATGGCATAGATAGGCAATCAACATCTGAACAATAGCTTCAACTATCTAGATACTACTAAATGTTTATCTAGAGATTTTGTAATCTATTTAACAGTCTTGTTGAATTTTTCGTTGCCGCCAATATTGTTAAATTTGAGCCAGAATTCACTGAATACTGAATTTAGTCATCACCAGCGAAAAATTATGACCTACGCAGATGTAACCAGATATTTTTTGCTACCGCAACCGTATAATTGACGTTTTATTAGTTACCACTGCCTAAGAGAAATAGACTAAGTAGTGTGCCGCTATTCCAGAGGCTATGGAGCAGCATGGGAGCCAGAAGATTGCGCGATCGCGTGTATACTACTCCCAAGACGATCCCTAAAGCTGTGAGTGGTAAAACTTCTGACAAGCTGAGGTGAGCGATCGCAAATAGCAAACTACTAGCCAGAATTGCCCCCCAAACAGAAAGGTAACGAGTCAGGGAAGGCAACAAAAAGCCACGAAATAAAATTTCTTCAAATAATGGCGCTGCGATCGCTGCTGTCGAGAAAAATATCCCTAATGCTACAGAATCTTGGCTTTCTAGTGCCAGCTGCAATAACGGATTACTACCGCCCTGTCCTTGCCAGAGTTTTTGATTAATCAAAGATACTACAACAACTACAGGTAAAGCAGTGCAATAACCCCCCAGTCCCCACAACCACCACTTGTCCTGCAAACGAAAGCGAAACCAGAACTCAGGTAAAGGAAAGAACTTTTTCACCGAAACATATAATACTGACAGCGCTCCTGATGCCACTAGCATATAACTAACTAAGACATACAAAGCCTGAAGTCGCACATTCCCAACAGGGCGGGGAATAGGAAGTTGTGACAAAAACCAGGGTACTAACAATTGCCCCGTAAAGAAAAAACCCAGAACAAAAACTTGTAAGATAGTGTCTCCATCCCAAGGCGTTGACCAAGGCAAATCACCATTTTGTGCTAACAATGATTCTCTGCCCTTCAACAAGCGTTGAGTAAATAAGAAAATCAGCAAGATCGTACCTACCAAGGCGGCTAGGGCTGGCACAGTGCCGATAAGGGTGAGTTTAAACACTGCTTGGGCAGCTGCTTGTTGTTGTGCTGCTTTAACTGCTGCTAAAGGTTCTTGACGTTGCTGAAGTTGGTATAGCTGAATCAAAGCAGTGTCACGAAACCAACCATCTAAATCCTTTTGAATCAGTTGTTGGGCATTGGGTAAGATCTGGGGGGGATTACTCCAGAGTCCACCTAAAACAGCAGCAGTATCTCGAAATTCTGGGTTATCTGTTTCTACTGGCTGTTGTAATTCGTTCCAAGTTTTAAATGCTGCGTCTTGTTGTCCTTGTTGCGCTTGTAAAATGCCTAGCCGTAAATCTAATTCTGCTAGGAGTTTTTGCTGTTGAGTGAAAGACTGCTGTAACTGTTGCCGTTGTTCCGCAGTAGATATATCAGTATCAAAAGTATCTTTTGGTAGGGGTTTAGCTGGAGTAGTAATTTTAGATTGAGAATCTAGCTGTGCAAGTTGGTTTTTAACTTTATCTAGATTAGTTTGTACAGATTTTTGTGCCTCCTGATATTGCTGCGTAGCATTTTCCAGGGGCTGATCTTCCAGTAAGGCTTGGCGAATCACCTGAAAATTATCACCATTGCTATTTTCTGGTTGCCAAGCTTGAGCTTGCAGTGCAATATTTATTTGATAAAGTTCCAGCCGACTTTGGAACTGGGGTTTTTGCCAACTACTAACTAAAGATAAAGTTGCTAACCCAATTGCTACCAAAGTCGAAATTATTAAAACCAACCGTTTGATTGTCATCTATCCCCCTTTGACGAACCAGAACACACCCCTTGGGAATTATCGCAAGAAAAAGCAAGAGGTGGATAGACATCATCAATATTGTGAGTCTACTTTACAAGGACAGCGATCGCCCTGAGCATTTCACCATGTTAAATTACAACCTACTCCACTGCTTACCATCCGCCGAGGATCTGCCAGACTCTGACGACGAACCTGTGGATAAGCAACTACAACATTCTATTAAGCTTTAAGTCTTCTACAAATTTTTCAACTAAAGTATTGTAAATTTAAATAAAAAATTTTGTAATTATTTATTTTATTTTCTCCCGTACCCAAGCGCGAAATAATTTGAGAAAAGCAATTTCTCCCCTAGTTTTACTTTGTTCAATAAACTGGTTAATATCACGCACTGATACTATAGGAAAAGTAATAATAAAGTCACACTCAATATATTGCTCCTCTACTAATTGATAAAATTTTAAATCTTGTCCATTATATCTCCATAGTTCAGGGACTTTTAAACTTAAGTAAATACTTAATTTGTTAACTGAACTGCTTTTACTAAAAATGCTCACCCTACAAAACTGAATTCTGCTGTAAATAAGAGCAAAGCCCAAGGTAATACCAAATTGAAAAATGATTGCGACTGATGGATTGCTCAACAGGTTATGCAATAACTGTGTTAAAACCCCTCTTGAAAATTATGTGCAAGCAGGGAAAACAGTTCTACCTACTGGCTGGAATTTTCGCAAACTCTAACATTCAAAATGGTATAAATTACACTTGGACTTAGGCAAAATTAATATAGTATATGGTTACAAAAGCTTTTTTAATTTGGAATTAGATGTTACTGAGTATAAATGAAATGATTACCCAGCAAATCTATTACCCTGACATTTTCTAAATCTAAATAAGATTTTTTAGCGACAGACTTACGAAGATTTGAGTTTTGCAGATGACATTTATATTCTCATCAGCTTCGCAAGCGTTTTGAGCAATATGTGCAATGAGCGAGTTCAACTTAGTAAACTAAGTTGCCAGTACCCCGTAATTGTCGCAAAGAATTGATGCAATATGGACAGTCACACTTAAATATCCTAATTGCAGCATCACTTTCTTCTTCTGTAAAATTCAGTTCCGCAACGTTGGTGTCTGATGGCTTAGATGAAACCACCATAGATTTAGGTGGAGGAGGAGCCTTGGGATCTCTCTCAGAATCTCGAATACAAATAAAATCCTTCAGACCGTGGGGATTAGTGATACAGGTACGACCGTCGTTGGTGTGAATTAATTTTTGGGTAAGGTTAACAGAGGCATGGGCTGGATGTATTGCTGCCAATGTAGACATCAGAGAAGTAAAAATTGCCGAGCTAGAAAGCAAATTAAGTACCAATTTTTTGTTCATATATTTCCTGATAGAACATCTCTGAATGCCAAGCCTATCCTATTAGTTGTTCTTGGTCAAGATGATGATGGTGAGAAATTGTGAAAGATGAATGAACTGTTGATTTTTTTCTGCCATTTTTAGCTAAAGAAGCAAAAAATCTATTTTATTCATCTATCAAAGTGAGTAAAATAATTGCCTGTTAAAGCTCACGTGATTAAGCAACTAAAGAATACAAGACGACTAAATAAAATTAATGAGTATGTAAAAGCTTTTTATGTCTAGCCAAAAACATTAATATACAGAATTGCACGGTGGTAAAATCTAATATCTTGTGTTATCTGCTTAATAATCGGTTTTACATAGATAGCTGTTATGAGAGATTGTGAATAAACTTCAGTTGAAACCTCACAGGTGACAACTGTAAAGCAGTTAAAGCTACTCTTAGCTATAATCCTTACCGATGCGTTAAATTTTCTCTACTCATCCGAGGTATTTGATGACTACTCAAACTCATCCTTCAGTTTTGAAAAAAACAGCAAGTGTGACTTTATCTACACCTGTACAAGCCACACTTTATGTTTCTTTGTGTGCTTTGACGCTTTGGACTGTTTACTTCACAACTAACCCAGCCATCCACGATCGCGTACACTCTGTACGTCACCACACTTTGCTTGTAGGTTGTCATTAGAAGTATTTTTTGTATAAACCGATGGGGAATTAGGGAGATAAGAAATTTAAACTATTTTCCCCATCATTGAAAAAATCTATCAAAATAATTGCGATCGCTCAGCAGTGCTAGAGTAACTCCTCTAGTCTTTCAAGATATATGCTTAAAACTAAAAAGTTAAAGGTTCATCTACTCGTCAGTACGATAGTTGGTTTGATGAGTGTGGGTTTTGATCACTCAGTTGGTTTGTCTCAGTCACCTCAACCAAATGTCCGACTCACCACTGAACCACCTCTTAACCAAGTTATACCTTTTGAAGCAGAAGCCAGCACACCTCAATCTCCGGTAAAACTGACACTACAAGCAGTAGATGTAACAGGTAAATCTTTAGAAAATGCCAAAGTTCACCTACAAATTTTCACTCCCCCTAAAAATCCTTGGTTTACGACAGATTTTCCGATAGTGGAGGGAACTAAGTTACTAGATATAGAAGCGATCGCTCCCAAAGGTCAACTGCAAATTCAGCAAATTTTACCAATTCGGGGTAATTACCAACTACAAGTCAATGTTACTCCCATCACACCCAATGCTTTTACACCAATTCAACAAAATCTCACGCTGTCAGTTCCCGAAAATCCAATCAAGTACCGCAATTTTGCGATTCTCGCTGGAATTTTATTAATTGTTGGCTTAGGTGGTGGCTGGGTAATTGGTGGACGGCAAGAAATCCAACCAGGAGAAATTGCACCCCAACGGGTAAGATTATTGTTGAGTGGTGCAACTGTTGTGGCTATCGTTGCTTTATTGGGAGTTAACTTGAGTGCAGAAATTGCTCAATCGCAGACATCTCATACAGAACATCATCATCACACTGCTGCGGCTGAACCAGAAACTAATAACTATGGCATTGTCAAACAACAGGGGTTAGAAGTACAACTGTTGGGAGATAACAATGCCACAGTTGGCGAACCTGCTAAATTACAAGTGCAAGTTCTTGATCAAAAAACTAAACAACCAGTTTCCGATGTCTTGTTAAAGATTAAAACGACTGCATTGGAAGATGGCTGGGTTCCTTTTGCTTACCAAGGTATCCCAGATGCAACCGGAAAATTCTCCTGGGAACAGCAATTTTTTGATGGCGCACCTCACAACATTCAGGTAGAAGTTGCACCCCAACCAAATGCATCACGGCAATTTTCACCTCTGCGGGTGCAAAAAAATGTAGATGTAGAAGGGGTTGCGCCACCTTTAACAATTCGGTTGATTGTGTTGGCTTACCTCACAGGTATTATCGTCATCGGTTTGTTAGTAGGATTGCAGCTAAGGCGGAAACTAACACCACAATACTAATGTTGCACCTGCTGAATTAAGGTTTGTGTTTGTTGATAGCTGACGGTGTCTCCTTGCTGGCGAAAAAGTGTTGCTGCTTGCTGAAGATCCGCGATCGCGTTACGCTGATCTCCTAAAGTATATTTAGCCAGTCCACGATTGCCGTAAGCATCAGCTAACTTAGGATTTAATTTAATTGCTTGGTTAAAGTCAGCAATTGCGGCTTGGGGATTTTTCTGTTTAAAGTAAGCAAGTCCCCGATTGTAGTAAGCATCCACAGACTGCGGATCAATTTTGAGTGTTTTGTTAAAATCGGCAATTGCTTGTTGCAGATTTCCCAGTTCGGCATGAACCGTTCCTCGGCTATTATAAGCATCTACATGGTTAGGATTGAGTTGCAATGCTTGGTTAAAGTCGGCAATTGCTGCTGCTAAGTCTCCAATTTGCGATTTAGCTAGACCTCGCAAGCAAAAACCTTCATAATATTTGGGATTTTGCTGTACTACTTTGTCAAAATCTGCGATCGCTGCACTAAAGTTACCTTTTTCTAGCTTCTGCACTCCTTGTTGAAAATATTCTTGAAAATTTGTTTGGTTGCTTGGTGTGTTTGCATATACAGCCACAGGTGTTGCACTAAACAACATGGTAATTCCCAATACGGCGATTTTTTGCTGGATATGGTTCATAATTTCACCCCTTTACACTTACAACAAAAGCTAGAATTTTGCCTATTTCCACATTTTAGCTAAGCACTTCCTAACAACCACTCGCAAATAGTTTGCCATAGCAGCCAAGCATTTAAATTAATAATCGCGATCGCTACTAACCATGATAAAATCTTCAGCCACCAAGGATTAACAAATTCACCCATTAAGTGACGATTACTGGTAAACATCACTAATGGTACTACCGCAAATGATAGCTGTAAACTTAAGATTACTTGACTAAAAATTAATAAGCTGCCTGTACTTTTTTCCCCAAAAAATATAATAGCAATTAATGCTGGCACAATTGCAATGAGCCTTGTTAATAATCGACGTAACCAAGGTTTCAGGCGTAAATTTAAGAAGCCTTCCATGACAATTTGCCCTGCTAAGGTGGCTGTGAGGGTTGAACTTTGTCCAGAAGCTAATAATGCTAAACCAAAAATTGCACTAGCTGCATTCACACCTAACAAAGGAGAAAGCAATTTATAAGCATCTTGAATTTCGGCAACATCTTGATGTCCCGAAAAATGAAAAGTTGCTGCTGCAACAATCAATATTGCTGAATTGATCAACAATGCAAAACACAACGCAAATGTTGAATCAATCGTACCGAATTTAATAGCTTCCCATCGCTTTTCGGTAGTTGGTTGCCAAGCGCGTGTCTGGACAATGGATGAGTGCAAATATAAATTGTGGGGCATAACTGTTGCACCCAAAATGCCAATGGCAATGTATAGCATTCCGGGATTTTGTAAAATTTCTACTTTGGGAGCATAACCTAATAAAATTCCGCCCCAATCAGGACGCGAAAACATAATTTCTAGTCCAAAACAAATGCTGACAGTTCCTACTAACATAATTACTAAGGCTTCCGTATAACGAAAACCTTTATTTTGTAGTAATAACAATACAAATACATCTAGCGCTGTGATGCACACACCCCAACTTAGGGGAATACCAAAAAGTAATTGTAACGCGATCGCACTTCCTAAAACTTCTGCTAAATCACAAGCGGCGATCGCAATCTCACACAGCAACCATAAACAAAAGCTCACACGCGGACTAAAATAATCTCGACAAGCTTGGGCTAAATCTTTCCCCGTCGCCACCCCCAACCGCACACACAACGACTGCATTAAAATCGCCATCAAGTTGGAAAGCATAATCACCGTTAGCAGTGCATAGCCAAATTTAGCCCCACCAGCTAAATCAGTCGCCCAGTTCCCAGGATCTATATATCCTACAGAAACTAGATATCCTGGCCCTGCATACGCCAATATCTTACGCCAGAAACTTTTCGTATGCGGGACTTTTATGCTGCGGTGGACTTCAGGTAGGCTGGGCTTTTTAGCACTATTCTCCGAAAAAGGCATTCGTTAAAACTCAATTTTTCATAATTTCCTCATAATCTTACAAAATGCTGACGCATATACATCTTTCTGGAGATAAATTCGCAAATATTCACATTGGCTGAAAATTTCTCTGCACATTCAACAGCATACTTAAATTATTACTTGATAAAGATTCTCTTTCTTAAAATTTCAGCTTGCATAAAATTTTAGTTTCTAATAAATTTGAATATACGCTCATATATTAAAAAACCTGAGTTTTGACAAAATGAAGCATAAAACACATTCAGAACATTCCAGTTGTTGTAGTCATGAACATGAACATCAGCATCATGAGAATCATAACCATAACCATGAGCATAATCATGATGAGAATCATAACCATGATCACGGGGGAGAATTTATCTTAAAAAACGAGATATTTTCTCTAACTTTGATTGGCATTTTATATTTATCTGGGTTAATTTTTGAACAACAGTTACACAATACACCTTATTCTATTGGTGAATATCTAATTTTTATCCCTGCTTATCTTCTAAGTGGATGGAGTGTTTTAAAAACAGCCGGACGGAATATCCTTCGAGGGAGAATTTTTGATGAAACATTTTTAATGACAATCGCAACATTAGGCGCTTTAGCAATTCATAAATTACCCGAAGCTGTGGGTGTAATGTTGTTTTACAAAATAGGAGAATTATTTCAAGATATAGCCGTTAGTCGTTCCCGCAACTCGATTAAAGCTTTATTAGAAGTACGTCCAGATTATGCCAATCTTGAGATAGAAGGCGAACTAAATAAAGTGTCTCCAGAAACAGTAAAAATAGGAGACATTGTGGTTATTAAACCTGGTGAAAAAATTCCTTTAGATGGTGAAATAATCACAGGAAAGTCTCAAATTGATACATCTGCTTTAACAGGAGAATCTGTACCGCAAACAGTTAAAGTTGGAGACACGGTATTAGCTGGATCAATCAATCAAGTTGGATTAATCAAAATTAAAGTTACAAAATTATTTAATGAGTCTTCCATTGCTAAGATTTTAGATTTGGTACAGAATGCCAGAAGTAAAAAAGCAGAAACCGAAAAATTCATTACAAAATTTGCCCGTTATTATACGCCAGTAGTTGTGTTTATATCTTTGGCAGTAGCGCTATTACCACCTTTATTAATTCCTGGCGCTACATCTTCAGAATGGGTGTATCGGGCGTTAATATTATTAGTGATTTCTTGCCCTTGTGGATTAGTAATCAGTATACCTTTGGGATATTTTGGTGGGATTGGTGGTGCTGCTAAACGCGGTATTTTAATTAAAGGTTCAATGTTTTTGGATACTTTAACCACAGTCAAGACAGTAGTTTTTGATAAAACAGGCACTTTAACAAAAGGAGTATTTAAAGTACTAAAAATTGTCCCATTCAATGGATATAATGAACAAGAAATATTGGAATTAGCAGCAAAAGTAGAAGGTCATTCTAATCACCCGATCGCGCAATCAATTCGAGAAGCATACGGTGATAGTCTTGATATATCAACAGTGACAGATTATGAGGAAATAGCAGGTCATGGAATTAGGGCAAAGGTAGACAATAAAGTAGTATTATCAGGAAGCGATCGCTTACTACATATAGAGAATATTATCCATGATACCTGCAATGTTGAAGGTACAGTTGTGCATTTAGCAATAGATAATATTTACGCTGGATATATTATCATTGCTGATGAGTTAAAAGCCGATGCTAAAGAAGCGATTCAAGCACTCAAAAAACAGGGTGTAGAAAAAACAGTCATTTTAACAGGAGATAATCAGGCGATCGCTTCTCGGATTGCTCAACAACTTGGCATAGATTCCTATATTGCCGAGTTATTACCAGAAGAAAAAGTCGATGCAATTGAAAAGTTAATCAGCACCAATAATAAACATAGCAAAGTAGCCTTCATCGGTGATGGAATTAATGATGCACCTGTAATTGCTAGAGCCGATGTTGGTATGGCAATGGGTGGTTTAGGCTCAGATGCAGCCATTGAAACTGCCGATATAGTCCTCATGACAGATGCACCTTCTAAAGTAGCCACAGCAATCCAAATTGCCAAAAAAACTCGCAAAATTGTTTGGCAGAATATTAGTTTTGCCTTAGCAATTAAAACTGCATTTATTGGCTTAGGTATTTTAGGTGTAGCAACAATGTGGGAAGCTGTGTTTGCTGATGTTGGTGTCGCTTTGTTAGCAATTTTTAACGCTACTAGAGTGATGAAATAAAAGGGAACAGTAGACATGAAAAATCGTCACTAATAACTCATACTGTTCAACAGAGTAATACAGTGAATCTACCCATCAAAAACATAGCAACTGCTGCCTTAGCTTTATTAATTAGCTACTCAGCAACCCCAGCAGTTGCATTACCCCAAAATCACTTTCATCACCTCACGATTGCGAAATCACAACCGTTAACAGATAACTTAATTGTTCCTGGCGAACGAGTCGGGCCGATTACACGTAAAACTACTAAAAAAGATTTAGTGAGGCTATTTGGTGCTGCTAATTTAGTTGATAAAACTATTTATGGCTCAGAAGGAATCGGTCGTTTTGCTGCTACTCAGGTAAACTTAGGTCGAGAGCGATCGCTTTTGGTAGTTTGGAGCGATAACACTCGTACTAAACCTCTAAATGTGCATAACTTAGGAACTGCTTGGAAAACCCGCGAAGGTATTGGTGTTGGTACTGGGTGGAGTGAGTTACGCCAAAAATTAGGCAACTTTAAACTTTATGGACTGGCTTGGGATTATGGCGGAACTATTTTGCTAGATACCAGCCGGCTATCGCGCTATCAAGGTAAACTGATCTTACGGGTGGATGCTGCACCCAATGCTTCCGAGAAATATCCTAATGATTATCGTGCAGTGTTAGGTGATAGCACTTTTTCTTCCAGCAACCCCCACTGGAAACCTTTGGGAGTGAGGCTGGCGGAAATAACTGTTTTACTTAACTCAGAGCAGTAAACTCATTTACTGGAGATTCTTGGACTTCTCAGCCTGAAAAACTGCGATCGCTAAATAATCAGTGTTTATTTATACCATTTTTTATTCATACAATCGCTATACTCATTTATAGGTTCTACCTGGGAATGATGAAGTGGCTTTGCCACTTCTTTTTATTAAAGCTTAAGTATATAGGAATCCGATTTGATTACTGAAAATCCTTGTGTAGGTAGGGAACAGGGAACGGGGAACAGATAACAGGAAATTTATTTGTGTACTGATTTTTTTCACTAATCAAATATGCGTCCTATATAAAATTAAAAGTACAATCAAAAGTAGGGTGGGCATTTTAAGCGAATATATTAGTAAATGCTCACCTTACAGATATCTCAGCACTTTTTAATCATTAGTCAAATCATCACGCCATTTATTGTGGTTTTCTTTGAGTTCGATTTCACGCGATCGCGCTAACTGCCAAGTTCCCCACATTAGGGGTTTTTGTCTTTCAACATGATTGATAAACTGCATGATTGATTGATCGGCTTTAATGGGTGTTCTTAAGTCAAAGCGAATTGTCCGAAAAATTTTGTTGTCACCCTTAACAAAATTTTTACCTAAAAATTTCGTTAGCCACAGCACAAATTGATTAAATAACCTGCCAAAAACTCCTCTACGTTTTTTAACCATTAATATAGTTTGACCTTCTGTTTTACCAGATTCTAAAAGACGCAGAGCAAACATCAGATGTAAACCTAGAAAATCAGGGCCAAGCGTCACAATAGCAATAGAGCCATACCAATAACAAACACTGTAATTAATGGCTTTTTTTGATATAGAACGAATCAGTTTTGTAAAGTTAGAATCCCTAACTATATCTGTAATATTAGTGAAAATAATAGCATTATGATTATACTCCTGCTTATCAAAGATGACTTCTAATGGTAATTTGTGAACTGTATTGAAGTGTTGAGCATCAATTGCATTAATCATCACCACATTAGGATGACAGTTTTTGACAAAGTGAAACCCAAAAGTTACATCAAAATCATCTTGTTCTAAATCTGGAATAAATGGTAGTGGTTGTTGTGGAGTTTCTCCAGTCCAAATCCAAATCATGCCGTACTTTTCATCGGTTGGCCAAGTCTTTAATTTAATAGGTAGTGGCTCATCTAAGCAGGGAATTTCTACACATATTCCTTGCTCATCAAACTTCCAATGATGGAAAAAACAGCGAATTTCGTTACCTTCAACTCTGCCTTCTGCTAAGTGAGCGCCCATGTGTGGACAGTAGGCATCACAAATAACTACCCTTTTATCTTGACCACGATAAACTACTAGATTTCTGCCCAAAATAGTGACGGCTTTTACCTCACCTATTCGCAGATTTTGAGATGGCATTACCCAATGCCAGCCCTCAATAAAACGCTCTGGGTTATTAAAAGTTTTAGGTTTACGCATCGAGATAAAATTATGCGAGTTAACATTGATTTTTAGGTTTCACTAGAAGTGAAGCGGTTCCTCTAGGAATATCATGTTAATCTCAGCAAAACGGTTATTTTAAGTACTAGCAAAAACATTAATTCAATTCATTTAAACAAAACTGTTAAATTTTTGGCATAGCAATAAAAACTGGTATTTTCTAGAAACTAATTATTATCAAGAGTTGTAAAACTAAAACTACGGAAAATACTAATAAATTTAAGAATATTCTGCTTTAATAATTCATTTGAAAAGTTAGTTTTTCATAAATATAAGGGCTAAAGGAAACTTGTCCTTTAACCCTGACTCTAATTTCTACAATCAGTCTGTTAGTTTCTAATCAAGAATTAAGCTGCGGGATAGCCTGCTTCGGCTAAAGCATCCTTAATTTTTTGCTCAGAAGCTTGAGTTTCTACACTAACCAGCTTAGTTTTAGGATCGGCTTCAACGCTGGCATTGGCATCAACTGTCTTTACTGCATTGGTAATATTGTTTGCACAAGCAGAACAAGCCATGTTGGGAACTGTGAGTGTAAGTGTCATAGTTGTAAGATTTTGAACGATAAAACTATTTAGACCAAGCTTGATACCATTGCTGCATCTGCTGAATTTCAGCAGTTTGTGATTTGATGATAGCTTCAGCTAAGTTGCGAATTTCAGGATGGGTAGCATTATTAGCTACCATCTTTGCCATCATCACTGCTGACTCATGGTGAGGAATCATCTGGCGAATAAATTCCTTGTCGAAGTCAGAAGCATTTTTCAAAGTCTCCAGATTCATCTCCATGCCCATCATTCCTGAGTGCATGGACATTCCTGGCATACCATGACTTCCACCATGATGCATTGCCATACCATTTTTTGGAGTAGCAGGGACTTCAGTACCGTACCATTGTTTGTACCAAGCTCTCATTTGCTCAATTTCTTTGGTTTGGTCGGCTTTAATTGCAGTAGCCAGCTTTTTCAACTCAGGATGTTGCGCTTTTTGCAAAGCCAAATCTGCCATTTCTACCGCTCCCTGATGGTGGGGAATCATCATTTCGATGAAGTGCTGATCTACTTGTTGTCTCCCAGCCATCTTATGTGGCATAGTGCTGCTTGCACCACAAGGCGGCGATGATAACGGACGCTGTTGTTCTGCTTTGGCATTATAGGTTATCGATAAACCTGTAATAGTACTTCCTGCGAGTATACCTACAAGCCCATAAATTGTTGTTTTACTTAACATACTGTTCCTCCTTTCTGGTTCAAAGGAGCTATTTGTGTTCTACTTGGGTGCATCTTGTTAGACTTAAATTCATCCTAAACTCTCCATGAGACTGGAGAATCTAGCAGACTTTACAATTCGTTACATTTACTAGGCGACAAAAGGATGTGTTGTCTAAAAATCTGTTGGTGTAAGCCCTGATGATCCATAGGCTGAAAACAAAAAGCCCCCGGTTTTTGCCGGGGGTATCTATCTCTATCAGCATCAACCTATTCCTACATAAACGAGAATCGCACTTGTCAGAGGTTATTGCATCAGCACTGATGCATTTATTGCATAACATCAATCCGATTATTGCAAAAAAGTGTAAAAGATAAAAGCGATCGCTCCCAATATCCAAAAGAAAAAGGCTTAACAGTACGTTAAGCCTGAAAATGTCCTAGTGCTTAAGCAGACATCCGTGATTAATTTAGACATACTAGCTTGACAGTTCATCTCCCTAAAGGAGGTCATTTGACGTTGAAGAAAAAACTTGAGAAAAATAACACATCACGTTAAGCTTCCTTAGCGTAACTGCACGCGGTGACATCAGGTAATGACAAATCAACACTCCCTAGAAATTCCCTTCTGTACTTGGAATCGTCCCATAGGCTTAGGCTGGGACAAACCTTATACCGTCCGCTACGCTAGTAATATTGATGATGGCCCTTGGCATGGTATGCCTTTGGGCGGTTTTGGTGCAGGTTGCATCGGTCGTTCTTCTAGGGGAGATTTTAACCTGTGGCACATCGACGGCGGTGAACATATCTTCAAAAATGTCCCGGCTTGTCAATTCAGTGTGTTTGAGTTGCATGGCACATCTTCTCAAGCCTATGCTTTATCTACTGCATCACCGGAAGATGGTAGCCTCAATGCTTGGCAATGGTATCCAGCAAGTACTGAGTCAGCTTTTACAGGGAATTATCATGCTTTATACCCGCGTAGTTGGTTTGTATATGAAAATGTGTTTCAAGCACAGCTAACTTGTGAGCAGTTTTCACCTATCTGGGCAAATAATTATCAAGAAACTAGTTATCCTGTGGCGGTGTTTTTGTGGAAAGCGCATAACCCCAGCAATACACCGATTACCCTCAGCATTATGCTGACTTGGGAAAATATGGTGGGCTGGTTTACTAATGCGTTGAAGTCGCCGGAAGTAAAAATCCGTGATGATGGTAGTCCAGTTTATGAGTATCAGCCGCGTTGGGGTGAGAGTAAAGGAAATTACAATCAGTTAGTGGAAAACTCTGAATACTTAGGCTGCTTTTTAGGACGGGTGGGGATGACTGAACCTGTGCAAGAAGGTGATGGGAGTTGGTGTATTGCAACCTTAAAACATCCCCAAGTAGAAGTGTTTCACCACAGCAGATGGAATCCTGAAGGTACGGGTGAGGAGGTATGGCAAAGCTTCGCGGCGGACGGTTCTTTGCCTAATTATATAGAGCCAAATCCAGCGACCGAAAATCAACAGTTAGGCAGTGCGATCGCAGTTCGGTTCACTCTCCAACCAGGGGAAACTTTAGAAATTCCTTTTGTGTTGGCTTGGGATTTCCCGGTAACAGAATTTGCAGCGGGAATAAATTATTACCGCAGACATACAGATTTTTTTGGTAGGAGTGGAAATCAAGCTTGGGAAATTGCGACTACTGCTTTAGAAAATTATCAAACTTGGCGATCGCAAATTCAAAGTTGGCAAGCACCAATTCTCCAGCGCGAAGATATGCCAGATTGGTTCAAAATGGCATTATTTAACGAATTATATGACCTGACTAGCGGTGGTACTCTTTGGAGTGCAGCATCAGAAATCGACCCTATCGGTCAGTTTGCTGTGTTGGAATGTTTAGATTACCGCTGGTATGAAAGTTTAGATGTGCGGTTGTACGGTTCCTTTGGGCTGCTGTTGCTGTTCCCAGAATTAGAAAAGTCGGTAATGCGGGCTTTTGCACGGGCAATTCCCCAAAGTGATGACCATCAAAGGATTATTGGCTATTACTATACAATTGGTGCAGATACGACAACTGCCACCCGTAAAGTTGCAGGTGCAACACCCCACGATTTAGGCGCACCCAATGAACAAGTCTGGGAGAAAACTAATTACACCTGTTATCAAGACTGTAATTTGTGGAAAGATTTAAGTTGCGATTTTGTTTTGCAAGTCTACCGAGATTTTCTGCTGACTGGTGGCGATGATGTAGAGTTTTTAGCAGACTGTTGGGATGCAATAGTGCAAACCCTCGATTATCTGAAAACTTTTGATAAAGATGGTGATGGAATTCCTGAGAATTCTGGCGCACCAGACCAAACCTTTGATGATTGGCGGTTACAAGGGGTTAGTGCTTACTGTGGCGGCTTGTGGTTGGCTGCTTTGGAAGCGGCGATCGCAATTAGTGATATTTTAATAACGAACCACAGAGATGCTGAGAAAGAGAAACAGAAGTCTATCTATGAAAAATGGTTACAGCAATCTCGCCCTATTTACGAAGAAAAACTGTGGAATGGTCAGTATTACAAATTAGATAGTGGTAGTGGTTCTGCTGTGGTGATGGCAGATCAATTATGCGGTCAATTTTATGCAAGATTACTAAAACTACCGGATATTGTACCGAGCGATCGCGCCCTTTCTGCTCTGAAGACTGTTTATGATGCTTGCTTTTTGAAGTTCCAAAATGGTCAATTTGGTGCGGCGAACGGTGTGCTTCCCGACGGTTCTCCAGAAAACCCCAAGGCTACCCATCCTCTGGAAGTTTGGACAGGAATCAATTTTGGACTAGCGGCTTTTCTAGTGCAGATGGGAATGAAGGATGAAGCTTTGCGACTAACACAAGCTGTAGTACAGCAAGTTTACAACAACGGACTGCAATTCCGCACTCCAGAAGCTATCACCACAGTCGGGACTTTCCGCGCTAGTACTTATCTCCGCGCAATGGCGATTTGGGGTATTTATTTAGTGATGAATAAATAGACAACAGGTGAAAAATACTCACAAATGTAATTTGTGAAGATTGGATATCAGGGTGCAAGAGGCGTTGCTTACTTACACCCTATTCCTCTAAACTTCTTGTTTAAACCGTTGATTTTTCGTCTCAATCTGTAAATTCTAATAAGAAAGGCTAGGGGGAATAGTCCCAGCCTTGGCAGATAGATGTGTATCTCTGGTATTAGTAAAATATCGCCTATGAATATGTCACTGGCGTTTCAATTCCTTGGCAAAAATGCGATCGCACTAAAATAAAAAAGGCGGAAAGACCGCCAACTTACACTTACACCTTATTTATCTGACTAAATTCAGTTTGCCTTATTGAAATGACATTGTTATTACAACAATATGTCAAACCATGACAAGGTATTCTTTTTCTACCTCAATCAAAGGCTAATAATTTTGCAGTATTTGTGACATTCTGTATAGAAAAAATCAACCTTATTGTTATCAAGGGTTTTAGCCTAGGAAGGGCTTTTCTGAGCTTCTTTTTGAGCCGCTTCGCTATACTTCCTATATAGTTCAGTACGAATCTGAGCTTCTCGATAGCGAGTGTGATTTGCTGGTACTGCTGCCATTAAATCAGATGCTCGTTGCCACTTAGCAGCTAAATCTAACCATTGAACTGAAGTTGTAGCTGTTTTGCCACTAATGGTAGCTTGGTTGGCAATTCGCACAGCAGCTCCAAAAGGATCTTTCTCTTCTTCAGCGTCACCAAAATTACTTTTAGCAGTCGTGACTGGTGCAGCTGGTTTACTTTCTTTAGCGTTGGCTGTAGTGACAGGTTGAGATGTTTCTAATTGAACTAAAATTTTCAACCTATCACCTAACTGAGCATATACAATCCAACCCAACAACACTACAAAGCCCACACTGACGGCTGTTGGTATTCTGGTTTTTGGTAAATACTTATATTTATCTCTTTTATTTAGTACGGAAGTACGAGAAGATTGATTCTTTAGCAGGGCTGATTGTGCTAGTTGTGTAGCTCCTGCCAAATCCTGAATTAGCTGTTTAACTAAATGTGGTTGAGTTAAGGTAATTTCCTGTGACCACAGTAATTGATTTTCACGATCGCTATAAATTTCTTTTAGCCAAAGTAATTGTTCTTCTCTAACAATTCGGCTATTAATATTAACTCGATGAATATTGCGCGGTGCGATCGACTCCAGGATTTTCTGGATTTGTTCTACTAAGGTCGATTGTTCCAGTTGCTCTTTTTTAGATGCTTCACAGAGAAGTTGTAAAACTCCATCAGCAAAAATAGCTCTGGTTCTGACACCAGAGTGGGCTAACTTTTCGTTTAATAATTGAATAATTGCGGCAACGCTACCCTGGTGAGCTTGCCAAGCAATATCATTTATCCGATCTACCATTTCTAGCATTTGAGTTTTCGTGATAGCTTTTTAACCCTGATTTATTACCGGACTGTGGATACTTAGGCTTCTGTTCATGGGAACTTTAGCTTGTCTTAGATTTTATGAGTAAAAAGACGAGTTGCCAAATAAAATCTTTAAAATTTAGCCTGCTTCTGCTTTTGGCAAGAAGACCTATCAGTTTTAGTCAGTGTACCCTGATTCTGAGTAACTGATTCATGAAGCAGTTATAAACATCACTTCTGTAGTATAAAGTTCTGCACGTCTAAATAGTATCAGGGTCAATACCTAGCAATCACAACTTTTCTCAGAATTTTTCTACCTGAGACCTGTTGCTTGTTTGACTATTCTTTCCTATTGCAGTGCTTCTATAGAACTCATATTTGATGAGTGAAAAAAATCAGTACACAACTAACTTTCCTGTTATCTGTTCCCTATTCCCTGTTAAGAGTTCCCTTCCTACACAAGGATTTTCAGTAATCAAATCGGATTCCTATACCATTTCCCTAGTAATTAGCAGCTTTTCTTCAGTGTCTTCTCGATAAAAACCCATAAATCAGCACCCCTAACTGCTGTGAAGAGAGAAAATAGGGGTAGGTAGTAGATTTGCTGATAACTCTTAAACAAACTGCTATGGCGATCGCCTTTAAGATATCACCTTAGCTTGCAGCTATAAGTTAAATAAGCAAAGCTTAATTACTCTTCTCTCCGCCGAAAAAATTGTTTTTCTGATAACTTATCTTTCTTGGAACAAAATTCTGAGCAGTTTTTAGCCTCATCAGTCATCACAATAGAAGGTTGCACTGCACATTTAAGATAATGGTTGTTAGAATAAAAGCGGCAATTTTTACAAGGGACTTGATGCAAGCTCTTGACGCTAAATACCATCTTGTTATCTAAAACACTCTGGATTTTTCTTAATACCAGAAAAAAAATTATCCAACTAAACAGAAGACCAATCGGACTTAAATATAACGTTGCAGCCGGAACATTTAAGCCTTGAGGTTGTGTTTTTTGATTTTGCAACTCACTCCGACCCAAATAAGAATCATTGACTTCTATTGTTTTTTTAACTTCTGTTTTAATAAACATAATATTACTATAAGTATTTGTGACAGATTGATATGTGTTAAATGAAAATGCTGAACGGATTTATAGGAATCGGATTTGATTACTGAAAATCCTTGTATAGGTAGGGAACAGGAAACAGGGAACGGGGAATAGCAAAGAAGTAATTAAGGTCTACTGATTTTTTTCAAAAATCAAATATGAGTCCTATATATGAAATAACCTTAATAAGAATAATGTATAGTAACTTACAATTATCTACATAATCAGCGGTTAAGTATACCTACACAATATTTTATTAGATAACTAGTAGTACTAAGTATTCTGTTTAAGATTCTAATTATATATTTAGCAAAAGAAAATTCATTGTATCTCTGCCAAGAGTTTTGATTATAGTTGATGGGTATATATCAAAAGAAATAGGCTACTCGTTTATTTTGCTAAAAATAACTTTATGTTAAAATACTGAAATATTTTTTATTTTAGATTTACAGTTTTCATGCTTTTTAGGCATAAAAAAAGGTGGTTTTACCCACCTGAATGTCTTACTCTCCAGAAAACTTATTTGCGGCTACCTAACCACTTAGCAGCTGCGATACCTAAAATTGCGGCTACTACAGGGTTACTCAGGAATTTAATAATACCAGGTTGCTCTGCTAGTACTTCGCGGAAAATGTCTGGGTGGTTGTGATAAGCAAAAGATGCAAGTTTGCTGACATCATCTGCACTCATCCGGTTGGGGTTGTGAGTGGAAAGACCTAACTGTTGTTCCAAATGGCGCTCATCTAAACCTCTTTCTTTTAAGTGTTTGAAGAAAGCGCGAGCAACATCATCGCGTTCATTGGGTTTAATTTGTGCGATCGCCTTTTGTAATTCTGGCTCCATTTGGCTGGAGGGAATGCGCTCTGGATGAAGAGAACGACCAAATAATTGGCGACGTTGATCTGTAGTTGTCCGTTGAGCGAAATCGTCAAAATTATCGTATTGAGTAGCTGCATCGGTTGATGGCTCATCCAATGATTCCACATCACCTTGAGCTAAATCTTGCATTATATGCCGTCTGTATTCTTCGCTGGTTGACACTTTTTTATCTCCTTATTCAGAACCAATTTCCGAATTTTCTCTTTCTCAATCCAAAATCTAAAATTCGTATTAGCTATACTTCACTTGATTAGTCTGAACATCGTATTGAGTCGTCAGAATTAACTTTTTGTCAGGGCCGTAAACCAAAACAGTTAAATCTTGATTAGGGAAATTCTTCCGAAAACCTTGAACTAAAGACTTGGCTAAAGGTTTAACTTCATTTGGACGAACTTCACGGGAAATCACAACACCTAATTTGTTGTTATCTCTCACGTATGCGTCCTTAATTAATCCTCTGGATGTTTGCACAACCCAGTTACCAAAAGTTTGACCCCCAGCAGTATTACCTCTCTCTAATTCGCTGTAAGCTACATCTCTACCAATTGCAGGCGGGTTAGTTGTGCGATCAGCTTGAGTGACTGTAGAGCCACCACAAGCGGTAGTTACGGTTAACACCACAATTAAAATACCAGCGATCGCAATTTTCCGAATCTGCTCCAGCAGTATCATCTTCTCACTCCCAACATGAAAGCTTTTATATGTCAAATTATTTGTATTTCTTAGCTAGTGAAATTGAATAGGATATTATTTTTAACTTCATAATTAATCATTTCTCTAGCTAAGGAGAGCAGAAATTTAGAGACGTAAAAGATTGCATCTCTAAATTTGCGCTCTGTCAGCCTAGGTTAATCAGAAAGAGAAGAATGAGTATCTAAGTTTCAATTCTCTAGATTTCATCCTTTTATTAATTGCAAACACAATTAATTCTAGTCAATCTTTCTTTTTACAGAATCTTTGACATCTTCCATGCCTTGACGTACTTCGCTTTCAGCTTGTTTTGCTTTGCCTTCAGCTTTATCTTCTGGATCACCAGTTACATTACCCATTGCTTCTTGAGCTTTGCCTTCAATATTTTTAGCAGTAGCTTTTGCGCGATCTTCTAAGCTCATTTTACTCTCCTAATCTTATATAAATAAACATTCAAAGTTGTTATTTACTTTGAACTTCTTGGTTATCACTCTTACAACTTAACTTTATATTTCTGCTGTAGCCTTCCACCACAGGATATATTATTGGTCTCTATAAAAGGAGAGATACTAACAATAATCAAAATCCCCGACTTCTGAAAGAAGTCGGGGATCTGAAACTAAACCTTTAAATTAAGTTAGATTAGTAATGATATAAATCTAGCTTTTTCTACTATTAAAATCATTAAAAAACCCGCTTTCTTTTAGAAAGCGGGTTGATTAGATAATGAAAAATGATTTTTTGATCTAGTCGATAAAACCCATAAGAATTTCAGAATCGTCAATAATATTTGATGCAACTGGACGGTTCCCCATTACGGAATAGCTGCTAGAAACTACCAATGAACTAGAAGCAATTGGACGCAGACCCGAGAGGTTAATGCTATCAACAACTTTGATAGTATTGGCAGCAATAGGACGAATACCCATCACATTGATGGTCTCTACTACTTCTAAATTACTAGCAGAAATGGGACGTATACCCGCAATCGAGACTGTCTCAGCTACTTGTAAATCACTGCCAGCAATCGGACGAACCCCAGCAATAGCAAGTGTTCCAGGCTTATCGGAATTATTTGTATCTTGAGTGCTTTGCTCGTTATTCACAGCTTGACCTTGATTATTTTCAACTTCCACGGTTGTTTCTCCCTTTAGTTTGGCACGTCTTTGACGCGGACTAGCTGCTTTGCCAGTGCTGCTTATGGCCATAAACTAATACCTCTGGTTTCTTAATTGAACTTTACAATATTTGAGGAAAAATTAGACTTTTTTCCATATATCAAAGTTTACCCTTAAAAAACCTTGCATAGGTATAATTATCTTCAAAACTTACACATAAGTAAATTTAAAGAATAAATATTTGTAAAATAATATTGCTATTTATTCATTTGGGTACGGAAGCTCAACAGGTACAGAGTGGTTCGCTACTATGAGATAGGGTATTTCCAATGAGAAGTGCTGAGTTGAAAGTGCTGAGTGCTGAGTAGAGAGAACATCGAATCACAGATGGGCTATCAAACTTTTTTCGTACTCAAGCATTTAGAGTCATACAAAAGTACTTAGCACTTTTTACTCAGCACTCAGCACTCAGCACTGAGTAAGGTAAAACTGTATGACAGAATTTTGTCTTCAAGCTCCCTTTGCACCTACAGGTGATCAACCACAAGCGATCGCACAACTTGTTTCCAGTATCCAAGCGGGTAATCGTTACCAAACCTTACTGGGAGCCACAGGAACCGGCAAAACCTTTACAGTAGCAGCAGTAATTGAGAAGGTCGGTAAACCAGCCTTAGTTTTGGCACATAACAAAACCTTAGCTGCACAACTTTGTAATGAGTTACGTGAGTTCTTTCCCAAAAATGCAGTTGAGTATTTTGTCAGCTACTACGATTATTATCAACCAGAAGCGTATATTCCCGTAACCGATACATATATTGAAAAGACAGCTTCGATTAATGATGAAATTGATATGTTGCGTCACTCAGCGACGCGATCGCTGTTTGAACGTCGTGATGTTATAGTCGTTGCTTCTATTAGCTGTATCTACGGTTTAGGAATTCCCGCTGAATACTTAAAAGCAGCCATACCCTTAAAAATTGGCATGGAAGTCAATCAACGCGAAGTTTTGCGCGATTTAGCATCTGTGCAATATAGTCGCAACGATTTAGAAATGGGTCGAGGACGTTTTCGCGTCCGGGGTGATGTTTTAGAAATCGGCCCAGCCTACGAAGATAGAATTATTCGTGTGGAATTTTTTGGCGATGAAATTGACGCGATTCGCTATATTGACCCGGTAACAGGTGAAATTATTAATAGTTTGGATGCTGTTAATATCTACCCAGCGCGTCACTTTGTTACACCAGAAGAACGGTTAGAAATCGCTTGCGAAGATATTGCCTTTGAATTAAAACAGCGAAAACTAGAATTAGAAACAACAGGCAAATTATTAGAAGCGCAACGGATAGATCAGCGCACTCGTTACGATTTAGAAATGTTGCGAGAAGTTGGTTATTGCAACGGTGTAGAAAACTATTCGCGTCACCTTGCAGGCCGACAAGCAGGCGAACCACCAGAATGTTTAATTGATTATTTCCCAAAAGATTGGCTGTTAGTTATTGATGAATCTCATGTGACTGTGCCGCAAATTCGGGGTATGTATAACGGTGACCAAGCTAGGAAAAAAGTGTTAATTGAACATGGATTTCGTCTTCCCAGCGCCGCAGATAACCGTCCTTTAAAAGCAGATGAATTTTGGCAAAAAGTCAACCAATGTATTTTTGTTTCGGCTACACCTGGCAATTGGGAATTAGAAGTTTCTGATCATCACATAGTTGAGCAAGTAATTCGTCCGACTGGGGTAATTGACCCCGAAATTTCTGTGCGTCCGACAGAAGGACAAATTGATGATTTGCTGGGAGAAATTAAAGATAGAGTTGACCGCAATGAAAGAACGTTAATTACAACATTAACTAAGCGTATGGCGGAAGATTTGACCGAATATTTGCAAGACCACAGTATTCGTGTGCGGTATTTGCATTCCGAAATTAATTCAATTGAACGTATTGAAATTATTCAAGATTTACGCGATGGGAATTTTGATGTGTTAGTTGGGGTAAACTTGCTGCGGGAAGGTTTGGATTTACCAGAAGTTTCCTTAGTAGCAATTTTAGATGCAGATAAAGAAGGTTTCTTACGTGCTGAACGTTCTTTAATTCAAACGATTGGTCGAGCCGCACGTCACGTTCGCGGACAAGCGATTTTATATGCTGATAATTTAACAGACAGCATGATTAAAGCTATTGAAGAAACTGAAAGACGGCGTAATATTCAAACTGCATATAACCGGATACATGGAATTACACCGCAACCAATTATCAAAAAATCTAGTAACGCAATTTTGTCGTTTTTAGAAGTATCGCGCAGGTTAAATGCCACAGAGTTAAAAGCGGTAGATGAACATATTAATGAAATACCTTTAGAGGAGATTCCCGACTTAATTACCAAGTTAGAAGCACAGATGAAAGATGCCGCGAAAAAACTAGAATTTGAAGAAGCAGCAAAATTGCGCGATCGCATCAAACATCTGCGAGACAAATTAATCGGACACTAGTAGACTAGTACAGTTCGGCGGAAGTAAACTACCTATTCTAAATAGCTGAAAGCCGTACTCTCAGAGGTTGTTTTAAAAGTCATAAAAGAAGATACTAAAAACCCCTCTCCAAACCTCTCCCCGACGCGGAGAGAGGCTGTAAAACCCCCATTCCCTCATGAGTGTTGGGGGGTTGGGGGTTTAGGTTTTTAAGATTTTGATGTTCACAACAATACTTTCCAAACATCCTCTCAGAGTTTCTTCATTTCATACTTCATACTTCATACTTTAGCCTTTTTGTACTAGTAGTACTATTCTCCTAAATAAATACCTAAACCACGAGCAGTTTTGACCAAAGCATCTTCTGGGTTGACGGCTTTATACTGAGCGATCGCTTCTTCTATTGGTACGGTGATCACTTGGCGATTTTGCCAAGCAACCATGTAATCGTATTTACCTTCCTCAATCAGATTGACGGCGGCTACGCCAAAAGCAGAGGCGACTAATCGGTCTAGAGGTGAAGCTGTACCACCGCGTTGGATGTGTCCTAACACTGTGACTCGTGTTTCTGCACCAATGCGATCGCTAATTTGATCGGCTAGATATTCCCCAATTCCCCCATATCGTGATTGACCCAAACGATTAGTTAAGGTGCGAATTTCGCCTTCTTGAGTTCGCACTGCTTCGGAGACAATAATTAAACAATAGTTTTTGCCTTCCTCTTGACGGTTTTTAATGTGGTAGCAAATGTCATCCATACTGTAGAGGATTTCGGGAATTAAAATTACATCTGCACCCCCGGCAATTCCCGCAGCTAAGGCGATGTGTCCGGCATCACGACCCATTACTTCTAATATCATGACTCGACTATGAGAAGCGGCGGTGAAATGTAATTTATCCAGTGCTTCTGTAGCAATATTAACAGCGGTATCAAATCCAATGGCATGTTCAGTAATGCCGATATCATTATCAATGGTCTTCGGGATACCGACTAAGTTGATCCCGCCTTGTTGTGCAAGGCGACGCAGAATCGCTAAACTACCATCCCCACCAATGCCAATCAACGCATCTAAATCTAATTGATGATAGCCTGCAATAATTTCTGATGAGCGATCGCACAAACTACCATCAGGCATAGGAAAAGCAAAAGGATCACCTTTATTAGTAGTTCCTAACATTGTGCCGCCAGAGGTTAATAAAGGATCAACTTGGTCGATTTCTAATTTAGTAACTTGTGGCGGCCGTGCCATTAATCCTAGAGTTGCTTGCCGAATGCCTAAGACTTCCCAACCTTTACCGTTAGCACAATGAACAACAGCTCTAATCACTGCATTCAAACCAGAGCAATCTCCGCCACTGGTAAGAATTCCTATACGCTTACTTTTACCCATATTTTTTAACGTTGCAAACGTGAAATAATTTCACTCACTACCAGAGTTAGCTAATGCTTGAAAAATCTAATTAAATGCTATGAATTTGGTTGATTAAATCTCTATATTGCTTGATTTCAGACCAAAAACACATCATAAAATTGATAACAGCAAAGTTTTACGGTCATCTGACTAGAAGCTTAATCTCAAAGTATAGTTTTGATTATTTCATTACTTTAAAAGTCTAGGATAATTTGTGTATACCCCATTTTTCCGAAACAAAATTTCATGATTTTCAGTATTTAATAATTTAATGTTGCTAATTTTAACTATTAAAAACTGAAGTCTTAATGCTTGATTTTGTGAGGGCAGAAAAACTCAGTCAAAAGTATGAAGTATGAAGTATGAAATTCTATCTTCTACTTCTTGGCTTTTGACAAAGGACAAATAACCAACTTCAATTTACTTACCTGGCAATTCTACTCATATACCTGCCCCACAGTTGAGCGGCTTGGGCGCTGCTACCAGAAGTGGGGGAATTATTATCATTTCCTAGCCAGACACCTGTAACTAAGCGGCGGCTAGGAATAAAACCAATAAACCACAGATCAACGTTTTTATCAGTAGTACCTGTTTTACCAGCTTCTCCCATACCAATAGCAGCACTACGACCAGTACCTCTGGAGACCACTCCCCGCATCAAGGTGGTCATTTGATCAGCTACATCTGTAGAGAGAACTCGCTTGTTAGCCTCGCGGTTTTGGTCAAAGGAATAGATCACCCGGCAGCTTTTTAAATCATTCCGATCCTTGCAATCACCGCTATCTAAAATTCGGCTAATCGCATGGGGTGGATTCCACACACCTTGATTGCCAATCGCACCAAAAGCCCCAGTCATTTCTAAAACATTCACTACACTTTGACCCAGTACTAAGCCAGGAACCGGATCAAGCTCTGACTTTACCCCCAAACGCTGTGCCATTGCCACAACTTTATTCAACCCTATTTCTTTAGCAACTCGCAAAGCAATTGGGTTTTCGGAAAGGGCAAGACCTGTAGCAATGTCTAAACTTACGTCTGCACCAGCACGACAAGGTTTATAGGTAAAGCCTTGCCAAGGTAAAGGGGCGCAAGAATAAGTTTTATATGGTGAAATTCCCTGTTCGATGGCGGCTGTATAGGCAAAAATTTTAAAGGTAGAACCTGGTTGCCTTTTGGCTTGGACAGCGCGATTGAATTGGCTTTTGCGGTAATCAGTACCGCCTACCATCGCCAGAATACTACCTGTTTTCGAGTCTAAAGTAACGATCGCCCCTTGGGAAAAACGAAAGGTTGAGCCAGAAGTACTGACTGAGTTTTTCAATGATGCTTCGGCTTGGGCTTGAATTGCTGGATCTAGCTGGGTTTCAATGATGTAGTTTCCTTCTCTGGCTGCGCCTTCTCCTAATATTGATTCCAGTTCTTGAAACACATAACTGTAAAAATAAGGCGCAATCGTTTTGGCTTGCTGTTCGCAAACTTTAGGGCTGACTTGGACTGTAGAACGTCTCGCCCGATTTGCATCTTCTTGGGAGATTTTGCCCATTTCCAACATTCGCTTAATCACGCGGTTGCGGTAATCAGCAGCTTCTAGTTTATTTGGGCCGTCACCACAAAAATCAAAGGCGTTGGGAGCAGGTAAAATTCCCACTAATGTTGCGGCTTCTGCTAGAGTTAATTCTTTCGCTGACTTTTCAAAATAAAACTTTGCCGCATCCTCAAAACCAGAAGTATCTCCGCCTAAAAATACACGATTTAAATAAGTCAGCAAAATTTCATCTTTGCTATAAAACGTTTCTAACTTGAGAGCTACAATTGCTTCACGCAATTTTCGTCCGAGGGAGTCCTGATTACCAACATAATCACGGAATAAACTACGAGCAACTTGTTGGGTAACTGTACTTGCTCCTTGCTGTAAATCGCCACTGCGGCTATTAATTAACACTGCACGTAAAATCCCCAAGGGGTCTACACCAACGTGCCAGTAATAACGAGTATCTTCTGAGGCGACTACAGCGTTAGCCAAATAAGGGCCAAAATCTTGCAAGCGCTTCATGTCTACGTGGGCGGTTGTGCGCGGTTCACGTAGAGGGGTTGAACCATCACGGGCGTAAACGATGACAGGGGCGCGAGTAGCTGTTGGTAGAGGTCTGACAGAAAACTTCATCCATTCCACACCAATCACCAAAGCTAACAGTGCAGTAGCACCACCAACACCATAACCTGCCCAAGTTGCAGCTTTGACATACCATGCTGGCGGATCGACATATTGCAATCTGACTGATGCAGCTAGTTCTGGTGGCCCTAAAGTGATGATGTCGCCATGTCGCAGTTCTAAAGAAGTCAGCCGTCTTTTACCAAGATAAATGCCATTGGTTGAGTTTTCATCTTTAATCACGAACACAGGTTTGCGTTGGGTAGAGTCCCGCGACAGTGACAGATGAATTTGGCTGACGACTGGGTTACGAACGACTATATCGCTAGATTTAGAACTTCGTCCTAGGATATAGCGATCGCCTAACAATGGATAAACCTCCGCCTTATCCGCCCCTGCATCTTGTACCCACAGTTCTGGTACTTTGGCGTTCGGCTTAAGTGCCAACTTGGAAAAATCGACCCTAGCTTGAATTGTATGTACTGCTTGAGTCAGTTGACCAAGTATAGTTTGCGGCTTTTGCGGGGGTTGGGGAGAACTCATCGGCTATTTACATCACGATTATTTGGCAGTGAAGAATCGGCGAATGGCGATTTCCTGACAGATCTTTCACCATTTTACTCATAGCCACAACAGATTGTGGCGTTCTGATCATCGTGCTTCTAGCCCAGCTTGTAAATCCGCAAAAATAAGGAGCGTTATTGAATTAAATGATGATGATTGTGGGGTAAGCCAGACAGCCTGCCCCATCAATACCAAACATGGTCATCTACAAAACTATTAAAATTATTTTAATTAGCTTGTTACTGCAACCAACTTTTTGCGACTAGGACGCTTACGGTCTGATTTTTTCTTCAGTCCCACAGCTTGCGCTTGGTCACTGTCTGAACCGTACTGTCCGCGCACAACTTCTTTCATTGCTATCACAGCATTGTGAAATTCCCATTCTGCCAATCGCGCCGCATCAGCCGCCGCACGATATAAAGTTAATTTCTCAGTTTCGGCTTGTTGCGTAGTCAACATAGCTTGATAAGCTTGTTGTAAGTTAGCAGCAGTAGCATCAGCACGGCTGGTTTCGTAAGCACTGATAGTTTGCAAGCCGTGTAATGAGTCAACATCTTGACTAATAACTTGAGGGCGCAAACGACGGGTTGTATCTGGATTTGTCATAGTTGTCTACGTAATAAATTATATATTTAATGTACCCATTGCAACAAAAGAACTAACAGTATAAATAATAGTCTGATAATTAACAGTAATTTAATGTTCGCAAGGCGTGGCATTAACAATGCAAGGCGTGGCATTAACAATGCAAGGCGTGGCATTAACAATGCAAGGCGTGGCATTAACAATGCAAGGCGTGGCATTAACAATGCAAGGCGTGGCATTAACAATGCAAGGCGTGGCATTAACAATGCAAGGCGTGGCATTAACAATGCAGGGCGTGGCATTAACAATGCAGGGCATGGCATTAACAATGCAGAGCGATGTATTAAAATTGCACGAAGCGATCGCATCAAAAATTAAGCTTGCTTTGCTTGTATCAACGGGAATGGAATGGTGCGATCGCCCAATAAAATTAACCTCAAACTCAAACTCCGCGTAACTTTGCGCTTACCTCCGCGCCACTCCGCGTTTAAAATTAAGCATAGTTATAGTACACAATATATATGAATATTTCCTTGACTCCAGAAATAGAGCAATTTATTCAAAATCAAGTTGCAAGCGGTAAGTATGCTTCAACAGAAGCAGTGATTATTGCAGGTATTAAACTGCTGGAAGAAAGAGAATGTATTTATCAAGGTAGATTTGAAGAATTGCAACAGGAAATCATGATTGGAGTCGAAGCTTCAGAACGTGGGAAAGTTATTGACGCAGAAACGGTTTTTCATCAACTAGAACAGAAACTACAACAGCGTCGTCAGCAGACTAATAAATGAGCAATATTTGTAGATTTACTGCTCCTGCAAGTCGGGATATTGAGAAGATTATTGATTATGTTGCTGACAACTAGCCAGATTTTCACGAAAAGTAATTGTGTTAGGATGACTTACCCCTAAACTCAGTTCCGCAATTTGCAAAGCCTTCTGGAACAGTGGTTCGGCTTCACCGTACCTGCCTTGGGAATAGTACAAAAATGCCAAGTTGTTGTAAATGGAGGCGAGATTGGGATGCTTTTCTCCCAGCAGCCGTTGCCAGAGTTGCAAAGCTTTTTGGTAAAGTGGTTCGGCCTCGCTATCCCGTCCTTGAGAATGGTATAGGAATCCCAAATTGTAGTAACTGGTAGCGACATCAGGATGCTCTTCTCCTAAAAGCCGTTGCCTGAGTTGCAGCGCTTTTTGGTAAAGTGGTTCGGCCTCGCTGTACCGTTTTTGGGAATTGTACAGAAAAGCCAAGTTGTTGTAACTCTGAGCGACATCTCGATGCTCTTCTCCTAGCAGCTGTTGCCTAAGTTGCAAAGCTTTTTGTAACAATGGTTCAGCTTTATTGTACTTTCCTTGAGAATTGTATAGTGACCCCAAATTGTTGTAACTGGCAGCAACATCGGGATGCTCTTCTCCTAGTAGCCGTTGCATGAGTTGCAAAGCTTTTTGGTAATATGGTTCGGCTTCGCTATACAGTCCTTGTAAATTGTATAGTGATGCCAAGTTGTTGTAACTGGTAGCGACTGAGGGATGCTCTTCACCCAAAAGCCTTTGCCTAAGTTGCAGAGCTTTTTGGTAAAGTGATTCGGCTTCACTGTAACGTCCTTGAGAATTGTAAAGGTTAGCCAAAGTGTTGTAACTAGTGGCGATATCTTGATGTTCTTCTCCTAGCAGCCTTTGCCAGAGTTGCAAAGCTTTTAGAAACAGTAATTCAGCTTTGCTGTAATGTCCTTGTAAATAGTAAAGATTAGCTAAATTGTTGTAACTAGCAGCAACATCTTGATGTTCTTCTCCTAGTAGCCGTTGCATGAGTTGCAAAGCTTTTTGATAAAGTGGTTCAGCTTCACTGTAACGCCCTTGAAACCTATAAAGATTAGCTAAGTTGTTGTAACTGGTGGCGACATCTTGATGTTCTTCTCCTAGCAGCCTTTGCCAGAGTTGCAAAGCTTTTTGAAGCAGTGGTTCTGCTTCCCTGTATTGTCCTTGTAATTTGTAAAGTGATGCCAAATTGTTGTAACTAGCGGCGACATAAGGATGCTCTTCTCCCAATCGCTGTTTTGCCACTGATAAACATTGCTTTCGCCAAGGTAAAGCTTGGGCGTAAGCTCCTTGACCTTCATAAAATTGACCTAAGCCAAAAAACGGCCAAATTAAATCTTTATCACTTAACCAAGTGTGGTAAGCCTTGGCAACTTCAGCAAGGTGGCGAATAATGGGAGTAAATGTAGTAATGTCTTCCAATACAGGTTTTTGAGGAATTGCTTGCGCTACTTCTACCATCGCCGCGCAGTAATTATATTTTTGCTTATCAGCAACAGCTAAATTATTTTGCTTACCTCTAAAAAACTCTTGAATCAGTCGATGTAACCGATAACTATCTTCACCTTGGATTAAATGCAAACTTTCTAATTCAACTCTCGCATCTTCCAAGGCTTCCGCATCTTGATCTTTTGCCGCACTTTCCACCAAATCCCAAGGAATTGGAGCTAAAGCAAATAAACTGAGTAAACACCCTAACTCTTGAGCAGGTTCACTTAATTCTGTCCAACTCAATTCAAAAGCTGCGGCTACTCCTCGTTTTACATCAAGTGTCCAAGTAGGGTCATTTTCATCCACCACTAAAGAAGGATGAGCTAATCCTTTTTCTTCTAACCGTCGCAACATCTCCGCTAAAGATATCTTGCGTTTTTTTACATACCTTCCCACTAATTGCAACGCTAAAGGCAAATAACCTAAACGCTGACATAGTTCTTGAGCCTTTGCCGATTCTTGTTTTACTTTATCTTCCCCAATTAATTGATTGAGTAATAACAGCGCATCAGTTTCTTGTAAAACTTCCAGAAATAAAGAACCAGCTAAATCTAACTTGAGTCGCGTGGTAATAATTACCTTAAACTGAGATGGTTGGGGTGGTAGGTAAGGTTTTATCTCACCATAATTTGTCACATCATCTAAAACTATGAGCGTGTTTCCCTCCCGCCAATGTTGCCAACACCAACGCACTCGTTCCGGTAACTCTAAATCATCAGGAATTGGCAAACCTAAATCTGTTCTGGCAAATTGTACAATTTGCAAACCAATATCTTCTGCTCTTCCTTGTAGCCAACAAATTCCACCAGGGTAACTCTGTAATTGTAAATGCAGCAGCGAATACTGGATTGCTAATTCTGTTTTCCCCACGCCCCCCATACCTTCCACAGCCGCAATAACTACTTCATCATTACGTTGCAACTGTTGATAAAGACGTTTTAATTTTCCCTCTCTTCCAACAAATTTATCTGTGTTACTTTTAGGAATGTTTTGCGGAAATCCAGTTGGTTTAGGAATATTATCTAAATTATTAACTGTTTGGTAAATCTGGGTAATATCTTTGATTGTAATATTGCCACCGACTTGTAAATTTTCAAGTTTTACTTGTACAACTTTAGAGTCTGGCTCGTTTGTCATAATTTTAAATTAGAATATGGCATTACATTATGAGGCTTTTGTTGGGTTTTGCTATCGCTCCACCCAACCTACAAACTGCAATAAATTGCAAATTATGAATTATCTTTCAACTTGTTGGTTTAAATTACTCACATCAATGTTTTTAGCTTTCACTTCTTTAACGTTTACTTGCTCAACTGAACCGTCCCCCGCAACTTTTTGAGTGAGATCTTTTACTGTTAAATCCTCAGTTATTTCAATATCACTCAAAACTACTTGACGGATAGTTGCATCTTGTGACTTTAGCTGTTCAACAAGTTCTCTCAATTTATTTGCAAATTCTGCATCTGCATCCATCTGGGTTTGCAGTTCATCTCGTAGCTTTTCTTTATTCTTATCTGTGGGATCATTTTCGGCTCGTTTGAGTAACCCTTCTGTTCCCTCTGCTTGAAACTTTGCCCGAATGGTGTCTACTAGTTTTTTAAATGTCTCAGCCGCACCTTGGCCTAAAGCTTTACCACTTTCTTTGATTGCTTCCGAGAAAAACAAAGTGACGATCACTGCTGCGGTTAAAGGTTCTACCATAAGTTTGTACTTAAATTGAGTAGTAACAAAGTGATATACAAACTTACTGTACAATTTTTCGGATTTTGAAGCGATCGCAAATAGCTGCTACACCTAATTGTTGGGATTCATCGCGTTTCCCCTGAATCAAATCGGTAACTTTCAGCATTTTCTGGGTGATGTTTCAGTAGTTGAAATAACAAAAGTGAGAATTGTTGAAGCAGTTTATAGAATATTGATTTTAATTTCATAAAATATTTTAATATTTGCTTAGACAATATCTCGACAGCAACTTAATTGTCTTAGCTGAGTTATTTGATTTACATTAATAAATTTCTGATCCCTATCGTGAAAAGGTGATTTTATCTCATATTGTTGCTGATATAACTAGATTTTGTCGCTTGATTTTTGTATTTTAGGAAACTAACATAGCTGCGGGAAATTATTGAAATTATTATGCTTTAGCATATATAACTAAATTCCACAGCACAAATAAACATCATCTTTTAGGAAGATTTTCTAAATTTAATTGTTTGATTTAATGGGGCGAGTGTTCTGTTTCCGTTGAGGTTAATTTCATAATGAAGGGAAAATCTCTGTCGTTGATTGGCACAGCTTTGACTTTGGCTCTCAGTGCTAACGTTGCAGTTGCTCAATCCAGTAAATCCCCAATCGCCCAATCCAGTAGCACATCCAATAGTTCACCAACGGAAATTCAGCTGTCGCCAGAAGGTTTAGAAATTCTGTGTAAGCGTTTCCCCTTAAATTCACGTTGTCCTAACGGTCAACCACTCACCCCCAGCTCTTCTGGTACTACCACCGTACCAGACACACAGCCTTCTGGAACCACAACAACTCCCGACAGCACAACAGTACCTGCTGAACCTGGTACTCCTGGTAGCACGACTGCACCAGATACCACTGCTCCTACCCAAATCACACCAGCACCAGGTAGCACAACTACACCAGATTCCACAACTCCTGGTACTACAAATACACCAGATTCCACAACTCCTGGTAGCACGACTGCACCAGATACCACTGCTCCTACCCAAATCACACCAGCCCCAGGTAGCACAACCACACCAGATTCCACAACTCCTGGTAGCACGACTGCACCAGATACCACTGCTCCTACCCAAATTACACCAGCCCCAGGTAGCACAACTACACCAGAATCCACCACTCCTGGCAGTGTAACTCCTGCGCCCGGTTCTAGCAGCACACCTGACAATAGCATCCAACCAGGCTCGGCATTACCTTCTAAATAAAAGTACAAAATCTGGTTATGGAAAACTTCTGTGATATCGCGTCTATTTGAACACGCAACGTGAAAGCTGGGGAATTAGACGAATATGATATGACAGGTAGTTAAAAGCTAGTAGAATTCACAAATTATAAGAGAGAGTGCGATCGCATTCTCTCTTATAATGTTTGGAATCAAAATAAAAAGTAACGCTGCGCCATTGGTAAAATTGTTGCAGGTTCACAAGTTAGTAATTCCCCATCTGCTCTCACTTCATAAGTTTCGGGATCTACTTCTATTTGTGGTAGTGCGTCATTTAGTTTCAAGTCGCGTTTACTCAACTGACGTGTTCCAGCAACAGCAACAGCAGGTTTTTGCAATCCCAGATGGCGCGGAATTTCTCTTTCTAAAGCCACTTGCGAAACAAAAGTTAAAGACGTTGCATTCCTAGCACCACTAAAACTGCCAAACATTGGTCGCATATGTACTGGTTGCGGTGTAGGAATACTGGCGTTAGCATCACCCATTTGTGACCATGCAATCATCCCACCTTTAATTACTATCTCTGGCTTGACACCAAAAAACGCTGGTCGCCATAAACATAAATCTGCGAGTTTCCCCGCTTCTACTGAACCGACATAATCGGCAATACCATGTGTAATTGCGGGGTTAATAGTGTACTTGGCTACATATCTTTTTGCTCGTAAATTATCTGCTTCACTATCTCCAGCAAGGCTTCCTCGTTGTACCTTCATTTTGTGGGCAGTTTGCCATGTCCGAATTATTACTTCCCCGACTCTCCCCATTGCTTGGGAGTCAGAAGAAATCATGCTAAATGCACCTAAGTCGTGCAAAATATCTTCGGCGGCGATGGTTTCTCTGCGAATGCGCGACTCAGCAAAAGCCACATCCTCAGCAATACTTGGGTCGAGATGATGACATACCATCAACATATCTAGGTGTTCATCTAAGGTGTTGACGGTGTAAGGACGCGTTGGGTTGGTAGAAGAAGGTAGAACATTGGCTTGACCGCAGACTTTAATAATATCTGGTGCGTGTCCACCGCCTGCGCCTTCAGTGTGGTAAGTGTGGATGGCGCGGTTTTTAAAGGCGGCGATGGTATCTTCCACAAATCCAGCTTCGTTGAGGGTGTCGGTATGAATGGCTACTTGCACATCATATTCATCAGCCACACTCAGACAAGTATCAATAGTGGCGGGAGTTGTACCCCAGTCTTCGTGCAGTTTTAAACCCATCGCACCAGCTTGCACTTGTTCTGCTAGTGCTTGAGGTTGACTAGCATTACCTTTACCCAAAAAGCCTAGGTTCATCGGAAAAGCATCAGCAGCTTGCAACATCCGATAAATGTTCCAAGGGCCGGGAGTGCAAGTAGTAGCGTTGGTTCCAGTAGCGGGGCCAGTTCCGCCGCCAATCATGGTTGTAATTCCAGAGGCGATCGCCACTTCAATTTGCTGCGGACAAATAAAATGAATATGGCTATCAATCCCGCCTGCTGTGAGAATCATTCCCTCTCCAGCTAAAGCTTCGGTTCCAGGGCCAATAATAATATCTACGTTGTCTTGAATATAAGGATTACCAGCTTTCCCAATTTTAAATATCTTGCCATCTTTAATGCCGATATCTGCTTTGACAACTCCCCACCAATCGAGAATCAAAGCATTGGTAATGACTAAATCTACTGCACCATCGGCGTTAGAAATGGGAGATTGTCCCATGCCATCACGAATAACTTTACCACCGCCAAATTTCACTTCATCGCCGTAGGTAGTAAAGTCTTGTTCTACTTCTATAAATAATTCTGTATCTGCAAGGCGGATGCGATCGCCTACTGTCGGCCCGTATGTTTCAGCATAGGCGCGGCGATCCATTCTATAACTCATTATTTAATTCCTTCGAGATGTAAGATGTGGTCAAAAAGAATTGAATGATGCTGGTTGAATATCTAATTCGTCTCTCCACTCTGATAAAGACTTATCCCAATGTTCTTCCCATTTTTGCGTCAATAGTGGCTTTGCTGTTGACCCCATCTTATATCCCAGAGTTATTTGTTCTAATAAATTAGGCAGTTGGTCTGGCGATTTTACCAATGTACCTAATAGACTTACTCCTACTAATACAAATGCTAAATTTCTGCGTGTCTGCGCCATTTCAAAAGCCTTAAGACCGATTTCTCCGAGTCCATCAGTCTTAAAACCTGTGACTACATGCCAAATATCATGAGTTTGGCGCATACGCAAAGTTAGATAACTAATATCATCTTCTATTTTGATTTGACGATAAAATCCAGGGTCGAAACCATTTTGTTTAATATAGGATGCGTAAGCATAGCCTAAAGATGTTTCGGGATATTGTAAGAGCTTTTCTATATCAGGATGAGGTGCAATATATCTTTCTTGAATCAGTTGTGCTATTGCTGGCTGTGTTTTGAGCCAATTTATTGATGATTCAGTGGCTTTGCTATCACGCAATCCATCTTCAATATCGTAAACATAGTCAAGATTAGCTGGGTCTCTGTACAAATTCACCAGTGCTTTCAAGATAACTTTAAAATCAGCACTGAGGCGTTGATGTCGTTCTAATAGCAACATAGCAAATCCTTAAAGTGTTTCATCTATTTTAGACTTGTGGCAGTTGTCCGTTGATTTTGCCATTGAAGCCGTAAACTTGACGACTACCCACTAATGGAACTAATGTGACTTCCTTTTCATCCCCTGGTTCAAACCGGACTGCTGTCCCTGCGGGAATATCAAGACGCATTCCCCGTGCTTGTTCTCTATCAAAATTTAGGGCAGAATTGACTTCATAAAAGTGAAAATGAGAACCAACTTGGATAGGGCGATCGCCTGTATTAGCAACTTGCAATTTTACTGTTGGACGACCTGCATTGAGTTCGATTTCACCTGTAGCTGTAATAATTTCTCCGGGTATCATAATACTTTTAAAAAATAAAAATTAACGAATAGGATTATGTACTGTTACTAACTTAGTACCATCAGGAAAAGTTGCTTCTACTTGCACTTCATGCACCATTTCTGGTACACCTTCCATCACATCATCTCTTGTTAATAAAGTTGTGCCATAACTCATCAATTCTGCAACAGTACGTCCATCTCGTGCGCCTTCTAAAATAGCAGCAGAAATATAAGCGACTGCTTCCGGGTAATTTAATTTCACACCTCTTTGTTTTCGTCTTTCCGCTAATAAAGCAGCAGTAAAAATTAATAATTTATCTTTTTCCTGCGGCGTAAGTTGCATCTTTGCATCCTTTATGGTTCGTTTAAATCTGCCAAACTCTTGGTATACAGCTACCACGACTCAAAAAAGATGTTCGCAGTATCTGCCAAACAGCCGTAAACCAGTTTCTCACCTCTGATGTGGAAGCGCCGCGATATCTACACAAAAGTCCATGTTCTAGTTGTGTCACGCCGATGGAGTGCTGAGTGTTGAGTGCTGAGTGGGGAGTGAAGCAAGAACGTGCTTTAGCAATGATTTCGGTGGAGACTGGATGACCAAGCCAAATTAAGCTACCGACAATTGGCTGTCCAAATAAACCATGCGGACTGTGGAAAATGTCTGTATTACCTGGTAAAAATTGACGATCTATCCATAATGGAACACCTTGCTGCCAAATTTCAGTATGCGATCGCCATTCTCCCTGTAAGAATTTTTCTCCTCTAGCACTGCGACCAAAGCGGGTAATTTCCCAACCTAAAAAACAAGCTTTGGTTGCTAATTCTACCCGTAAATCTTGGCGGTAATCTGCGCCGTTAAATAAAATTGTTTCTTGCGGTAACAATTCTAAACAAGCACCCGCATCAATTTGGATATCTAGCGTTTGTCTAGCTTGCAAGCCATTGCTGCGATAAATCTTACTGGCTGCGGCTGTGGTGATTAAAGCTTGCGCATTGGGTTGGAGGTGAAAATTGGATGATAAGCGATCGCCTCCTACAACTCCGCCAGCTGTATGTAAAATTACGCTATGACAAACTTTTTCGCCTTCAGGGTAAAAAGGGCGTTGTACCTTTAGCGGCGCTTGATGGTGATTGTAAATTAGCTGGGTGGAATTTAGGCGATCGGCATAGACTAAGTTAAGTTTGCCATGCCAACTTGCTGTTTGTGGACTATAAACCATTGTTAATAAATAAAAAAACGAAGTATAACTAATTCATACTTCATTTTTTATTATCTAGTAATTAGCTTTTACTTTTAGTTAGATCACACCCAACTGCAAGATTAGACTTTAACTTTTTTTGTTAACATTCCCTTTCTCTTAATGAACCAGCCAACACCACAAGTAATAAGACTAGCTGTTAAAGTATCAGGCTCAGGCACTTTACTATAAGTAACTGTCCCAGTAACGATTTCAGTATTGGGATTGGTTATCGAAAAAATTGTAAAATCTCTACCAGAGATTTCATAACTTAAATCACTATCAGGATTTCTATCATTAAACAGATACTCTAATCCTACAGATGTCCGTCCTGTTAAGAAAGTGGTTGGAAATACAATAGGAAAATCTGGATAGTTGACATCATCTGTCTCATCATAAACAATTGATTCACCAGCGAAGCTAAAAGACAATGATTGAACTGGTGCGACTGGAATATTATCATTACTAAAAGTTGTATCATCAAAGCTAAAAAATCCCTGCCCTCTGGTGGTTGGACTATCAATCTTAAAAGCATAATTGATAATAGCAGCAGAGGCATACTTTACATCTAAAGTAGTCAAAGCTAAAGTTAGGCTTGTAGTAACCAGAACTAATCGTGAAACAAGCTTCATTTTTTTCCTCTCAATAAACTTCTGCAAGTTTTGCCAACTGCAAATCAAAAAGCAATTTGATTTGCAATTACTCAAGTCTTATTTGAACTTCAAAACAGACATTTTTCTTGAAAACCAAGAGTAACGGTAAAAGACCCAAGTTATCACTATTTGGTAGCAGCAAGAAAACAAATGCTTAATATTTAGAATCAACTTATCTTGGGTTTATTGGTTTAAGCATAGTTTAATTAAAGGTAAAGATAATTATAAAATTTGCTGCTCTGTCTAAAATTATTTATATTATATTATTGCTCTAGCTGCTATGTAATAACATTTCATTTAAATACTTATACTCATAAGTTATGTACTAACTTTATTGAAATTTTTATTAATAAAATATTTTAAGATACATCCGAATTAAAGAAATAATTTGTGGCACAAAACTGCGTTTACAGAATTAAATATTTATTTTGTCATACAAAAAGCACGAAAGATAAAATACAACCTTTCTTGCTGAAATCAAAAATTTTATGTGTTTAGTTTATTTAGTTTATAATCTATTAAATTAACATACAGGTTATCTGGCACAAGAGCTTTAGAAGTAGTAATCTTCAATTCTTTGGTTAAAGCATCTAGCATAGGCTCATGTGCCAAATTTTGTAGTCTTTTCCAGTCATCCTCTCAAGTAATTTATTTCCCTACTTTTTGAGCGAAAATATTCATACTCTGCCAAAAAGCGAAATCTTCATTCATCTGTACTGACCATGTTTTATCGTGAATCATGGGCATAGTTGCTGTTGTCTTCTCTACATTTTTGTTTTGACAAGCTGGCGGTAATTTGGAATCTACAAGATTCACACACGAGTTATCTGGTACAAAAGCTACGTTAGTTGTTAGCTTCAGTTCTCTGGTTAAAGCGTCTGATAGTGGTTCAGCATTCACATCATTCATACCGAGGTAGGCAATATTCTGTAAATCTTCCATCGTCCGCTGCATACTAACTGCGTTGTAATTAGTACTCACAAGGGTACCGCGTCTGAGATATTGAGAGTTAGCTACATAACGTCGATTTTGTTCTGGTGAACGTTGAATTTCGTGAGGCTGGTTTTCTCCAGTTCTACGAGTAATTTCCCCAGATGTCATGCTAACAACTATCATTTGGTTCTCATGCTGGCTACTAACGAAAACTTTATTAGCCATCACTGGAGTTTTATCATATTTACTCACAGTTAGACCTGCTACAACTGCTTCCATAGCTAAAGACGTTGTATCTGTATCATTGAATAATCCGCCATCATAATTAGGGAAGAAAGCTGTTGCGCTAATCTTTTGACTTAGCGGCATCCAAAAGGCATTTGGTTCATATTGTTTGCCATCGAAAATATACAAATCAGTAGCTGCTAAAGGCGCAATAGTTGAACCTAGTACATAAGTAGCTAAAGATGCATTATCTTCTACGTCATTATTGACAGACTGAGTGTTTAGAGCGCTTGCAGATTGTATGTTTGCACTTAAGGTACTGGCAAGTACAAGTCCTAATAGATACCCTTGAGATTTGTTAATCACCATGAAACCTTCCGATACTTTTCGTAACAGTTGAATAAAGCTTTCTTTATAAATATTTAAGGTTTTTGGTTAAACTGAGAATAAGTATAGGTTATTTCTTGTTACTTTATTACGAATATATTTTGTTTTGTTAACTTTCGTATATAATTTCTTTTGCAGAAAATAATTAATTAAATGTAAATTTTGCTACCCTTAAATAAGCTAAATAAAACTAAAAAACCTTATTTTAAAAGACTTTTATCTAGGTAATAAGATGATCTTATTTGCTAACCTATAAAGTTTTTGGTTAAAAAACTTAAAAAAATCGCAGAAAAAACAATATACAAATTGCAATAATTAAGTCGAACTGGACAAGAAAGTGGAGACTTCATCAAAGATTAAGTTTGTAAAATTGTCTTCGATACAATGCGAGTCTTTTTAAGTTCAGCTGAGGAGAGTTGTTCACCAGTTTGCAAGCGAGTGGCGGATGTTTGCAGAATGGTGGCTGCGTTGATATCTCCGATTTGTAAAGCGGTTTTAGCAGCAGTTTGCAACATCGTTGCTGCACCGATGCGATCGCCTTGTTGTAATTTCATTTCAGCTAACTGAGTTTGGCGATACTTTGCTAATGTCAGAATAGACTGCTGTACTTGAGGATTTAGGGCAGGTTGATATTTTTTAACTAAATTTGCAGATATTGTTACAAGCGGAGTGAGTAAGCACTCTTTGTTAAGCGCTGGGTTATCGTAACGCACTTGAATCTGCCCAATTACTTGTTCTCCTTCAGGTAATTCTCCTAAATAAAGATTTGCCAAAACTACCCGTTCTACATCCTGCATCAAATCACCCAAACGCACAACAAAGCCACCATTCGTTTCTCTTTGCACTGGTAACTCAATTGTGTCTGGAGAAACTTGGGCGATGGGTTTTAGTTCCGCGAGTCGGACATTAGGTACAAAAGAGAATAACAAGTAAGCATTAGTTAACCCTACGGAATTAATTCGACTAAACAAACGGCTGAATTCATCCACAGCTTGTTCTGGATGTTCAATATAAACTAGACTACCGCCGCCAGCATCGGCAATTTTTTCGAGTAAGTCTTGGTTCCAGTTATTGCCAAATCCAAGAGTATTAATAGTCAGATTGATTTTAGCTGCCTTTTGCGCCAGTTCTAGACAGCGTTGATTGTCATCTGTGCCAATTTCCCACTTCCAAAGCCGCAAACTGCTTTCACCGTGTCCATCAGTAAGGAGGAAGGCGTGGGAAACAGCGCCTTTTGCCCCTTGCATTAATTCTGTAATGCCTAATTCTAAACCCGCTGCAATGGCTGTACCGCCACTGGCGTTGAGTTTGTTTTGTAACAGCGATTTAATGGTGTTGGGATCTTGAATTACTTGATGGGGAACAATCACCTCGGCAGAACCAGAAAAAGCGACAATTGAAATGCGATCGCCTGGCTGTAACTTATCTAATAATTGCTCTACTGCTTGAATGACAGTTTGCATAGGTTTGCCATGCATAGAACCGCTTTTATCCAAAATCAAGCATAAATTCAGTGGCAAACGCTCCTCAAACTGATCGGCAATCGCAGAAATCGAAATTGCTAATTGACGTTGACTGCTGACTTGACCTGCATCAACGTTACGATCATTTAGCGAACAGAGCAATTTAACTTTCATTGCGGCGGGATATCTTGTAACACAGTTTTTGAGACAATACGAGTTTTCTTGCGATCGCTTTCGCTTAAATCTCCTCCCGATTGTAATTGAGTGGCAGAAGTTTGCAATACTGTGGCTGCACCTGTATCTCCCATTTGCAAAGCAGTTTTAGCAGCAGTTTGCAGCATAGTTGCAGCACCGATGCGATCGCCTTGTTGCAATTTTGCTTCTGCAAGTTGGGTTTGACGATACTTAGCTAAAGCCAAAATAGATTGCTGCACCTGGGGATTAATATCTGGTTGGTAAGCCCTGGTAACATTTCCATATACTGGAAGATTGGTAGTAAATAACCCTGTTTGATTCTGGGCAGGGTCATCGTAGCGAATTTGGACATTTGCGATCGCTTGTGTACCTTCCGGCAATTGTCCCAGATAAATATTAGCTAAAATTACTCGTTCTACGTCTTTCATTAAATCGCCCAAGCGGATAGCAAAGCGTCCATCGGCTTCTTGTTGTAAGGGGAGTTCGATAGTATCTGGGTAAACTTGGGCAATGGGTTTAAGTTCTGCCAACCGGACATTGGGCATTAAAGAAAATAAAAGATAAGCATTTGTCAAGCCAACAGTTTGCAGGCGGCTAAATAAACGCCCAAACTCATTCACAGCTTGATCAGGCTTTTGAATATAAGATAAAGTCCCTAAACCAGCGTCGGCAATTTTTTCTAAAACATCTTGGTTCCAGTTGTCGCCAAAGCCCAAAGTGTTTAAAGTCAAGTTGTAACCAGCAGCTAACTGGGCGAATTTCAAACAACGGTTATTATCGCCGTGTTCATTTTCCCCATCAGTTAACAAAAAAGCTTGAGAAATTCTGTCTTTCTTGCCTTTGGCTAACTCTTCAATTGCCAAACGCAAACCTTCATCAATTGCTGTTCCGCCATCAGCAGATAAACGGTTGATTTGCTTTTTGATTTTTTCTGGGTCTTCAACAGATTGATTTGGGATTAAGACATTAGCGCGGTGATCGAAGACTACCACACTCAGGCGATCGCTGGGTTTAAGTCTGTCAACCAACAAATTAGCGGCTTTTTTCACAGTTTCCAGCGGTCTACCATTCATCGAACCGCTATGGTCGAGAATTAAGCACAAATTAATCGGCAGATTCCGGTCTTGAGTATCCGCGATCGCCGAAACTGAAATAGACAACTGACGTTGACTACTAGTTTGATTTGCGTCAACATTCACATCATTCAGGGCAGGCTGCAAATTGACCTTCATAACCCAAACTTCCTAAATCAGGATATATATAAATAATTTAGTCAGAATCCAACACTCAAGAGCCAAAAGACAGAATTTAGCAGGAATTGAAAATGAGTAGTAAACTTTTTCTTAAATGGTATTCTGACTTCCGAATCCTGACTCCTGAATTCCTACCATACTTATAAATAACTTCAAATCGCCAGATTAGCGCTACGGAAAACTTATCCTGCCCAGATAGATTAATATATTCACAATATCTTAGAAGCCTAGCTTGAGCAGATGCCAGCTATCTCGACAATTAGCGAGGAAACCGCACCTGACTCTAGCTGGCATCACGCTAGGATGTATTACAGTTAACGGCATAATTTCAGGCGATCAGTTGCTATGGACATTTCCCCCATCAAGGCTGTTCAAGCCCCATACTACGGCGATAACTTCTACCGGACACCGCCGCCAGATTTACCCTCCCTTCTATTAAAGGAGCGAATTGTCTATCTGGGAATGCCACTGGTTCCTGCTGTCACGGAATTGATCGTCGCTCAATTATTGTATTTGCAGTCAGACGACCCCGAAAAACCTATTAAAATCTATATCAACTCAACTGGGACTTCTGGTTACAGTGGCGAACCCATCGGCTTTGAAACTGAAGCCTTCGCCATTTATGACACAATGAAATACATTAAGCCGCCCATCCACACCATTTGTATTGGTTCAGCGATGGGTATGGCAGCGATGCTACTGAGTGCTGGTACTAAAGGTTGTCGCGCCAGCTTGCCCAACGCTAGTATTATCCTGCACCAGCCCAAGAGCTACGCCCAAGGTCAAGCAACTGATATTCAGATTCGGGCGAAGGAAGTTCTGGCAAACAAAGCATCGATGGTTGATATTTTGACCCGTACCACCGGACAGGCGGCAGAAAGAATCACCAAAGACATGGATCGTCTCTTTTACATGAGTGCATACCAAGCAAAAGAGTACGGTTTAATCGATCGCGTGTTTGAAAAAGAAGAACTCGCTAATCCACCACTACCTACTAGTGTCCTTTAAATAGTCAATGGTCAATTGTCAATGGTCAATAGTTAAAAAACCTTTGACTTTGGACTTTAGACTTTTGACTCTTGACTAAAAAATTAATCACAAACGGAGTAAAGAAAATGCCTATTGGCGTTCCTAAAGTTCCTTACCGGATGCCCGGAGGGCAGTATACAGATTGGATTAGCATCTATGATCGCCTTTACCGGGAACGGATTATTTTCCTGGGACGTGATGTTGATGATGAAATTGCTAACCAAATCATCGCTGTCATGCTGTATCTGGATTCGGAAGACCCAGGTAAAGATATTTACTTATATATCAATTCCCCTGGTGGAATGGTTACATCTGGTTTGGCAATTTATGATACGATGCAACACATCAAATCTGATGTTGTCACCATTTGCGTTGGTCTAGCGGCTTCAATGGGTTCTTTCTTGTTGGCTGCTGGTACTAAAGGCAAGCGGTTAGCATTGCCCCATTCCCGGATTATGATTCACCAACCTTCTGGTGGAACCCGTGGACAAGCAACCGACATCGAAATTGAAGCCAGAGAAATTCTGCGGATTCGCAATCAACTCAATAACATTTACGCTCAAAATACTGGTCAAACTTTGGCCAAGATTGAGAAAGACATGGATCGCGACTTCTTTATGTCCGCCCAAGAAGCTAAAGAATACGGATTGATTGACCGTGTGATTGAAGAGCGAATCTAGGAAGTGTGAAGTGTGAAGTGTGAAGTATGAAGTGTGAAATTTTGTGCTTCATACTTCAGCCTTCATACTTCATACTTTCCCAAAACTGTCTAGTTTGAACTATAAATTAGAAAATTACTGTTTATCATTAAAACCTTAGGTTAAAAGCAGATAGCTGATAGCCATATATTAGATAGCTGACATCTCGAAATGGATCTAGGAGATTGCTACCGTTTATTGGGTTTAAGGTCGGGAGCCTCTTTTGCGGAAATCAAAACGTCTTATAGACGGCTGGCGCAGCAATATCACCCCGATATCAACCCGGATGACAAAAAAGCTAAAGATAAGTTTATTGCCTTGACCGAAGCTTATAGGCTGCTCTTAACGGTAGTACCGCCAGAGGAACCTGTCGAACAGCCGTCAAGTCAGTCGTTTGTGTCTAGGCGCGAGGAACCAAAGACGACTCGTCAAGGAACAGCACCAAAAACCACAGTCACCACTGAAACGTTTGTGTCTAGGCGTGAAGAACCAAAGGCGACGCGTCAAGAAACTGCGCCTCAAACCACAGTCACTACTGAAAAGCCACAGACACCGCCTGCAAATATTGCGGAAATTGAACAAAGGCTGAAGTGGAAGACTTACGAGCAATTACAAAGATTTTTAAAAGAAAAAAGATTTCCCCAAGCGATCGCCCTCGCAGAAGCTTTAGTAGACCGTTTACCTAAAGATGCAGAAGTTCGCCAATGGTTAGCGATCGCTTATCAAATTTGGGGACGAGCGCTAATTAATGAAAAGCAAGTCCTCAAAGCCAGAATTTACCTGAAAAAAGCCCTAAAAACTGATCCTAATAACAAAGCTTTGTGGAATGAAGTGCAACGGGATTTTCAGAAAATAGAGCAAATTTTTTAAAATTTGTCAATAGTCAAGAGTCCATAGTCCATAGTTAAAAGATACAGCAGAAAGCCTTTCAACCCTGTTCTCTGTTCCTCGTTTCCTTTTCCCTGCTATAAGAAATTTATAGCTATTGACTATTGACCATATTCAAGAAATTGGTTCAAACACCATTTGAGGAATTAATACTTCCTCTTGTGATTGACCAATTCCTAAAAATCGCGTTTCATCTTCATATACGCGCACAATTCCAGAATTATTTGAATTTACAGAAATTTTTTGTCCCTGACACCATTTCCGGGCGAGTTCTAGAGGTAAACTTACAGTAGGCAAATGCTGCAAAGCGACATCGGGAAGTATTGGTTGAAATGTCCCAGCTTGCAACTGTGCTTCTAACTCAGCAAAAGAAAGACTATTACTTAAATCAAAACCGCTGCTTTGAGTACGAGTTAAAGCTGCGAGAGTTCCGCCAGTGTTGAAAACTGTGCCTAAGTCACGAGCGATCGCTCTAATATATGTACCACTACCACAGGCGATCGCCACATCTAATTCAGGAAAATCCCCTTCGCGCCAATCTAAAATATCTATCTGAAAAACTTCGACTGTACGTGCTGGAACTTCCACAGTTTCCCCTTGACGCGCCAAATCATATAATCGTTTTCCTTCAACTTGAATTGCACTGTAAATTGGCGGTATCTGTTCAATTTTGCCGATAAATTGCGTGATTGCAGTTTCGATTTCAGTCAAACTCAAATTAGCACAAGGTTGTGAAGCGATAATTTCTCCTTGCAAATCATCGGTTGTGGTACGTACACCAAAACGAATAGTAGCTTTGTAAGCTTTTTCTCCTGGTAGATACTGCAATAATCTTGTAGCTTTACCAAGTGCAATCGGTAAAACCCCAGTCGCGGCTGGATCTAAAGTTCCCGCGTGTCCTACCCGTTTAAGACGCAACAGCTTGCGTACCCGCGCCACGCAGTCGTGAGAAGTCCAATCAAATGGTTTGTTTAAATTGAGAAAACCTTGCACAGTAATATTTTTTGATGCTTCTTGATGTGCTGTACGTCAATATGTCTGAAATTCTTGGCAATGACAAAGGGCAAATGACTACCCTGACTTACCTATCATAATGTTGCTGCTAATTCTTTTAAAAGCAGGTGTCCATCTCGAAATACTGACCAACCATCTCCTACTAGTACTGTTTCCACCTTGCTTAATTGTGCCAGCCTGTGTACAGAAGCGATCGCTGCTTCTGGATCAAGTAACTTTTCTTTTGCCAATATAGTCAAAGTTCCTGCTATGTGCGCCCGTATTAAATCGCCAGTAATCAAAGTAGTTTCTTCTAGTAGCAGCGCTAGTTCCCCAGGAGTTTTGGAACCTTGAAGTTCAATTATTTTTAACCCAGGTACAAACTCATCACCATCAAACAACCAGCGATCGCAAGCTATGGGGAAAAATTCTTTTTCTGCTGCTGGGCCAGCTATCTTAGCATAAGTTTGCACAGCAATTTCTTTCGCTGCCCTAATATGTTCAGAGTTTGTCAGTATAATCCAATCCACACCACCGAGAGATTCGAGGTGATTCCAGTCGTGGTTTGATAAAGCTACTGGATCAATCAAGATATTACCATCTGGACGAATCCAGGCAATCCCATTGAAATCAATATTTCTTGCAGGATTGAAAGTAGACCAGCCATATAAATCGGGACGGTGCAGAGATTTCATAATGATTCTGGTACTGTACCTTCAATAAATCGTAAATTAAGAGAGTTGCATCAATAATGTATCAGTAATTTTGTCTATAGTTCAAATTAGCATTTTCTTTTTATTTCACTCACGACATCCGATTATTTTCATGCAACCATTTAAGACTTTACTCCGTGTCCGGCACTATGAAATGGATGCTTTGGGACATGTGAATAATGCCGTCTACCAAAATTATTTAGAACAGGCGGCCATTGAACACTCAGAACATCTCGGTGCAACTTTAGAAGTTTACCGAGAATTAGGTGGTGTATTTGTGATGCGACGGGTAGAAATTGACTATCTCCGGCCAGCAGTAGCTGGTGATACTCTAGAAGTTACCACCTGGTTAAAAGAAATGCGTGGTACTCGTGCCTTTCGACGGTACGAAATTCGCAAACAAAACGAAGATGATTTATTAGTCACGGCTGAAGCACTGTGGGTTTGGGTAGATGCCAAAACTATGCGTCCACGACCAATTCCTAACCAAATTTCCGATAAGTTTGTGCCAATTCAAAACTTGAGTGTAGCTGAATAATCAACAAAGAATTTATTTAGCAAAACTCAGCTTCTAGGGGCATTGGTTCATGTGTAATACTGATATACCCTGGTTGAGATTTGACTCGTTCTATCCATTTTTGAATAGCTGGAAAGCTTGATAAATCAAAACCACCTTCATCGGCTACATGGGTATAAGCGAATAAGGCAATATCAGCAATAGTATAGCGATCGCCAACAAAATACAAATGAGATTGCAAATGATTTTCCATCACTCTTAATGCTGCATAACCAGGTTCACGCTTTTGTTCTAAAGCAGCCTGATATTCTTCTGCTTTCCCTAAAATTGAAATCCAAAATCTTGATGTTGCAATATACGGTTCATGACTATATTGCTCAAAAAATAACCATTGGAAAACTTGTGCTTTCAAAAAGCGATCGTAAGGTAAAAATTCTGTGTATTCACTGAGGTAAGCCAATATGGCATTTGATTCTGTTAAGTATTTCCCTGGTTCAACTTCCAAAACAGGTATTTTGCCATTAGGATTTTTACTTAAGAATTCTGGTGTCCGACTCTCTCCCTTTAAGATATTCACCTCGATTCTTTCATAGGGAATACCCATTTGTGATAATAAAAGACGTATCTTATAACCATTACCAGAGGGTAAAAAATCGTACAGACGTAGCGTTTCCATGCCAAAAATATGAATAAGATTAATGGGAGAAATGAGGCTCTAAAATACAATATCTTACAAATTAATTCGAGATGAACAGGATGATTATTTCTCTTTTATGTATCTTCATCAAAACTAGATTTATCTGAACAAATAAAAAAACAAAGTATTAATTATCTCTAGTATTTATCAAATTTAAATGTTCAATTTAATTCAATGGATAAATTAAAGATATGTGTGGAAGATTTACTTTAAATCAGCCAGATGCCTCTCTAGCTAAGGCTTTCCATCTCCAACAAATTCCAGAGTTAACTGCTCAATACAACATTGCACCAACACAAATGGTGCCAACCGTGCTACACAACCCCAGCAATAAACAGTATGAATTTCAACAGCTACGTTGGGGCTTAATTCCTGCTTGGGCAAAAGATGCCAAAATGGGAGTAAAGCTAATTAATGCTAGGGCAGAAACAGTGGCAGAAAAACCAGCTTTTCGATCAGCTTTTAAGCGCCGACGCTGTTTAGTAATAGCTGATGGCTTTTATGAATGGCAAAAGCAACAAGGTAAAAAGCAGCCCTTCTATTTTCGCCTGAAAGATGGGCAACCCTTTGGTTTTGCAGGGTTGTGGGATATATGGCACTCACCAGAAGGAGAAGAAATCACCTCTTGTACGATTGTGACAACAACAGCTAACGAATTGCTAGAACCAATCCATGATCGTATGCCAGTTATTCTAGCTCCTGAAGATTATGATTTGTGGTTAGATACTGGAGTACAAACACCAGAAAAACTCCAGCCACTATTAGATCCTTATCCTGCCCAAGCAATGACAGCCTACCCAGTGAGCAGTTTAGTGAACAAACCCCAGCACAACAGTCCAGAATGTATTATCCCCCTTAGTGAGGAGAATGCCCTCCCAAATCAGTTAAATTAACTATTGAGTGCTAAGTCTGAGTGCTGAGGAGCCACTGCGTTGGGCGGGTTTCCCGACTCCCTCAGTGGCGTTGCTGAGTGCTGAGTGCTGAGTAAAAATACAAGCCTCTAATCTCTAACCTAAGCACCTTTCTCCCCTAAAAAGGTGTACTGCACCAACCGAGAAACGCTTTAACTCCCAAGAGCATCTTTTGAGCTAGTAGCTGTACAACCATAGAGGCAGTTATGCCAAGAACACAAAAAAACGATAACTTTATTGACAAATCTTTTACAGTAATGGCGGATATCATTTTAAAGATTCTGCCAACTAACAGAAAAGCTAAAGAAGCATTTGTTTATTACCGGGATGGCATGTCGGCACAAGCAGAAGGTGAATATGCCGAAGCATTAGAATATTATGAAGAAGCCCTGACTCTAGAAGAAGATTCCAACGATCGCAGTTATATTTTCTATAACATGGGGCTAATTTACGCCAGTAACGGGGATCATGACAAAGCTTTAGAACTTTATCACCAAGCAATTGAAATCAACCCACGTCTACCCCAAGCTTTGAATAACATCGCCGTGATTTATCACTACAAAGGCGAAAAAGCGAAAGAAGCTGGAGATAATGACGGTGGTGAAGCTTTGTTTGACCAAGCAGCAGATTATTGGATTAGAGCCATTCGCATGGCTCCCAATAACTACATTGAAGCGCAAAACTGGCTGAAAACCACTGGGCGGATGCAAATTGACGTATTCTTTTAGTCAATAGTCATTAGTCAATGGTCAATGGTCAATTGTTAATAAAGCAATGAGCAAAAACTCTTGACTCTTGACTCTTGACTCTTGACTATGGACTTTTGACTATTAACTTATAACCAAACCATGATTGATCGTGACCAAGTTCATAAAGTAGCTCTTCTCGCTCGGTTAGAATTGACACCAGAAGAAGAAGAGCAATTCACCACTCAGCTAGGCAGTATTTTGGATTATGTACAACAGCTGAGTGAACTAGATGTTAGCAATGTGCCACCAACTGCACGAGCAATTGATGTCAGCAATGTGACACGAGAGGATGAGTTACAACCTTATCCTGACCGAGATGCTATTCTAGAGGGTGCGCCTGAAGAAGAACGCGAATATTTCAAAGTCCCGAAAATCCTCAACAGCGAAGAGTAAGAAAGTCTGAAGGCTGAAGTATGAAATTTATTTTTCACACTTCATACTTCTAAGGCTTATAGTTCCGGCATTCGGGCGCATTGGGATTTTCCCGACAGTATTCTTCAAAAGAAACTTTAGCCGAAACCATGCCTTCAGCTTTTTGATGGGCAGCCTCTGCTTGTAGTTCTTCCACTTCATCCCAAGCAGCAGCACAGGCTTTAGAATAAGCGCCATACTGAGTACAAATGGCACGGGCTGCTTCAACGGCTTTTTGAATTTTTGTCTCCAGCCTCAGTGCTGTTGGGGCTTCCACAAAATTACTCTTGGTTAAAATATCAGTAATTGAGATGATGCCTAACAGCTTACCTTGAATTACTGGCGCTCTGCGGATACCTGTGTTGGCAAACAACCGCGCTACATATTCCACACTCAACTCAGGATTAACCACAATGCAAGGTTTACTCATTATTTCATAAACCCTTACTTGCTTGGGGTCTTTACCGTAGGCTATTACCTTATAGACAATATCTGTTTCGCTAACCATGCCATAGGCATCATTATCATAGCGACGATCCACAACCAAGGCACGCAAGTTTTTTTCCTTCATCAGCTGAACTGCTTCAGCGACAGTTGCCGAACCACGAATGGTAATTACATCCTTGGTCATGATATCTTCAGCTTTCATCATTGCTGTAGTCTCCTGGTAAATAGCAGGGAAGCAAGGAAGTAGGAGAGCAAGTATTTCGTGGAATAGTATTATGCAGGTGGTTTTCTTTCCTATTCCCTACTTTCTACTTTCTATTCGCTACAACAATAAATTAGTGCAGGTTTCGATTCATGATGTTATCGAAAGTGACCGAAGCAGAAAATCTCGGTATGAAACATATTAAAGTGTTAAGTATGAAGTATGAAGTGCGAAGTATGAAATTTTATCCTTTAGTCTTCATCCTTTCTCCGTGACCAGGCTAGGATGATCACAGCACCATTCAAACTGCGGCTGAAACATTTTGCTAAAAGTCAAGCCAAAGCACTACACAAATGGTGCTTGCTGTAAGTTTGCACCCAGGTATACCATCTGCCAGTAAATTCTGAGACTCAGCCATGTCAAATCGTCGTTATCCACCCGCCTACTTACGTTATCTCAAAGCTAGGTTATGGAATTTTAGCAAGCCTGCTTTTTGGGGAACCGCAATTTTTTTATCAGTGCTAGGGCTAGTAATTCGAGAATACTGGACTAACCCAGATGCGTTTACCCGCAAACAAAACAGTGAAGTCACAACTGAGAAAACTGATAACTCTACCTTGTCGGCAGAAGATAAAGCGATCGCCGCAGATATTGATAACTTACCAGTTCTATATAATGAAGTTGAACAAGCAACTAGCCCTGTAACAGCTACTACCCCTACAGATAACCCCAAGTTGAAAAAGGGTAAAGATTTCCTACAGGAATTAATTAACAAACAAAAATCCTCTAAAGATACCAAATTAAATCCTAGCTTAGGGATTATTGATAGTACATCTGTATCCGAGGCAAAAAATCCTTTTGTCGCTCAAACCGAAAATCTGTTACAAGTTGGCACACAATATAGTACTAGTCAGTTCTTAACTTCGTCGTCTCAACCAAAAGAGTCAGCAGAAAACCCTTATGCAGTAAGAATTGGCATCAACCAGACTCCTCCAAATAATCCATACAACTCAATTAGTTCTTCACCAACGATACTTGCACCATCGGCTAATCAAACACCACTATCTACTAACATTAATAGTGCAACTTCCAACCCCAGCAATTCTTTTGGGCAAACCCCATACAACGGAGTTCCGCAGAATTTATCTACCATTAATAGCGCGACTTCTAATTTCAACAGCAATTTGGGACAAACTTCGTATAATCAAGTCCCGCAGAATTTATCTACTAATAGTCAGACTTCTATACCTAACACAAGTTTCAATAGCGGCACAGGCTACATCCAGCCCACTGTAACCAACGTCCCAACAAATAATTATAACGGTGTAAACACTGTGCAGCCGTTGCCTAACCAATTACCAGCAACAACGACAACACAACCTGTTACTTCGGCTGTACCAAATAACACTACACCCTACTCTGTTCAGAATTCCTCTTCATATCTTGTTACACCTGCTGCTCCAGCAAGTTATCAAAACAATCGCTATTTTAGAGGTCTACCTATTCAAATACCGCAGTCTAATTTCTCAACTACTCCTCAAATTCCAGGACAGTCTACAGGTGGAGTCCAGGGAAATCCTTACAGTTATTAATCTTCAAGATTGTAACTAAACGGCACTGTCTTAGAGTTAGCAAAGCGACTCAACACAGTGCCTCTACTTTTACAATCACAGAACATATCCCTCTTTAATCACCTCTAGAAAAAAATCTAAAACCCATATTTTTTAAGACTTTTATCAATTTCGGCGTAGTTTGGGTTGAGGAACGAAACCTAACATTCAAAAGTCTTGGCATTGTTGGGTTTCACTTCGTTCCACCCAATCTACACTTGTTTTTCTTTCTACTGAGTACTCAGCACTCAGCACTTTGCTATAGCTTCAATGCCAAAACTTTGCCTGTAGATTTTGAAAGCAGTTTCTCGGTTGGTCAGAACAGTTAGTAAATACCAAAGTTCGAGTTGTTTCTTTCAATATTTTCGTTTCTAATACACTTGGGCTGATGTGATGTTTTAGTTTGAGTTTTAGCTCATCTGTAATGGGTAAATCTTGAATTTCATTGCACAGAAATCTTACAGATTCGGTTTTGCTACGTTCTGAATAGATAAGCTTGAGAATGTTGTCAATGCCAAATCCTGCTATATATTCCGCTAAAATGCCCACCAGGCCAAGTAGTCCTAAACCACCTAATAAACCCAACGGCCCTCCCAAGGATGAGAGTAGCGTAACAACGACGGCGACACTCCCCCCTGATGCAGCAGTTGCAATTACGAAGAGTATGCCAGGAAGACCTAAACCAGCAATTTTTTTGATGATTTCATCCATTGTACTTACCTATCAATTTTTAAAAGATACTCCCATGAAGTGGCACAGCTTCATGTGAAATTTCCTTAGTAAAATTTGCTGGCATTGCCGATTTGAAAAACTCCTCTAACTTTTGCCTTTAAAACATAAGAGGATTTTTGATTTGGTTGAACTACTTAGTATGATTTAAGATTCTGGAAAAATGTCATCTAAAATCTCAAATCCAAAATTAGTATGAGACCTTATCACCATATACCCATTGTTGAATGCGGTGAACCTTTAGTAGAGATTCCTTTGGAACTGTTCGCGGTGGAATCTCCCCATCCTTATGAAAAATTGGGTGCGATTTATGGCGAATATTCTCCTTATTATCTGCGTCAGAGTGTTGTGGAAAATTTAATCCAAGCTCAAAATTATTTGGAGTCACTGCGGACTCATTGGCGTATTCAAATCTTTGATGGCTATCGCCCTGTGACTGTGCAGCAGTTTATGGTCGATTACAGCTTTGCTACAGCATTACAAGAAAGAGGACTCACGGAAGCAAAGTTATCACCAAACCAACGCCAAGAAATTTGGGAGGTGGTTTATCAAATTTGGGCTGTTCCTAGTATGGATGAAAAAACGCCGCCGCCTCATAGTACAGGGGCTGCGGTGGATGTAACTTTAGTAGATGATGCAGGGCTAGTAGTGAATATGGGTTCGCCTATTGATGAGTTGTCAGAGCGATCGCATCCCGATTACTATGCCAATCATCCCCAAAAAGAAGCACAACAATATCATACTCACCGTCAGCTATTAAATGATGTCATGTTAAAAGCTGGCTTTCAACGTAATCCTAGAGAATGGTGGCATTTTTGTTTTGGGGATCAAATGTGGGCATGGCTAAATAATCAAGCAAATCCGGCTAATAATTTTACAGCGCGTTATGGTCGAATTTTATAGCAAAGTGATGAGTACTGAATATAAACACAGTTGCATTAAATGTAAACAAATCTACTCCCTACTCTCGACCTTCACGCATCTTCAGGATTAAGTTGCTTTAATTCGTCTGTAGTTAGTGTGCCAATTGGACTCCAAACTAAATAAGGAATCAGCAATACAGTTGCTAGTAGTGAAATTGGCAAAACCGCTAAAGCTAAAATGATGGCTGAAATCATCCCAACTAAGCCAATAGTTTCGCCAACTTTCAGGCTGCGTAATCTTAGCATCAGCGGGATGTAAGCAATGGTGATGATTTCTACGAACAGGTATAAACCCATCAACAACCAAGTAACCAGGCTTCCTGGGTTGTGCTGCCAGACGATGTTAGCAGAAATTGCACCGCAAATAAAAATTGCAGTCCAAATAAAGGGAATCAGTGGTTCAAAAACTAGCCATTGTGGGCGGCTTAAATGGGCGAACCATTTCACATCACGGGGAGTAATGAAAAAACTACCAAAAGCAATTAAGAAAGTTATTACCCCAATAATTACACCGGATGAAATCATACCCTCATCCTTTTTTTATCTTTTGTCAAGTTGTACACTGCCAGTTTGACAACATAAGGTAAGGGTGAAATCAATCGCAGGTTTGATACTTAAGCATCTTGAGGATTGAGACTCTGCATCTCCCAAGTGGTATAAGTACCAATGGGACTCCACAGTAAAAAGGGTACTAATAATAATGCTGCCCAACCAGAAACAGGTAAGACAGCCAGAGTCAATATCAGACCGATAATAAAACCTGTACCACCAATAATTGTGCCTGCTTGAAGACTCCGCAACCGAAACATCACAGGCGTGTAGGCAACGATCGCAATTTCTAAAATTAAATATAAACTCATCAACAACCAAGTAGATCTTGTTCCTGGGTTTTTTTCCCAGACAATGTAAGCCGACCAAGCACCACAAATAAAAATCACAGTCCAGATAACAGGAATTGCGGCTTCAAAAGTCAGCCATCTTGGTCTTTGTAAGCGTTTGAACCACTGGCGATCGCGCGGCTGAATTAAATTAGCGCCCAAAGCCACTAATATCGCTACGCCCCCAATTACCATCCAAGATTTAATCATGCCTTTATTCCCTTGTAATTGCTGCTTATCGCTGAAATATCACCATTTATAGTGTGATTTTGTCAATCTATTTACTAAATACTCATCATCCCTGAGTCTGAGAACTTCATTGCAGTCAGAGATATTTAAATTTATACAAGCTTGATTGAGAAAAAAAAGGGGCATACAACTGCCCCTACGGATAATATATTTTTGAGATATTCCTAATTCAACGTGAATTTGACAAGTCTTTTTTGACCTCACCCCAACCCCTCTCCGAGGCGGAGAGGGGCAAAATCGAAAGAAAAAATCAAGGTTTCAAAGCCTCTCCCACTGTGGGGGAGAGGTTTGGAGAGGGGTTATTTCAATCCATCGAACTGAGGTTAATTCAAGGGTTTAAGGTTGCTAATGGTGAGGTATAGTTCTTCATCAGCTATTTGTTGGTTGTAATCGATATTGATTTGCGTGGGATAGCCAAATTTAGGATCATATTTGACTGTGATATTAGCTGCTTTTCTGGTAATTGCATCTTCAATGATGCCAAACAGTTTAGGAATAGAATTATATTGTTGGAATAATTCTGCATCCACTGGTTCATTATTATTAACAGCAGTAATAGAAGCAACTCGACCATTACGGACTGTAATGACTACTGGTTGTGTAGCCTTGGGCGCACAAAAACAACTCCTGCTAAAAGTAAAGCGATAATTAGTCAGCTTTTGCTGATTCCACAATTGGCGGTTAACTTTTAGTTGAGTGGAATTTGAATCATTAGGAGTTGGTGTTGGTTCATTTTTTGCACCAACCCACCGCTGAGAATTCACAACAGTATCTATTTTATTTTCTAAAGCTGTTAGTGCTTGCGGTGCATTGGGAGAGCCGAGATAATGATTAACAGTTTTCTGTTGTTTACCAATAGTTAGAGAAGTAATTGCCGAAGGTAAATCTGTAGGGCCGCCTTGATAGTTATTTGCTAAAGATAAATAGTTGAGTTTGTCAAATTCTGCAACCAATTTTCTCACTGCTTGCGGACTAATCCTTGCAGTTCGCTTACCCACAACTTTAACAAAACGTTCTCCTTCGTAGACAACTCTACCATCAGGAAATATGGTTATTTTATAAATTGGACAAGCACCAAAACAAGCCGTTCTTTGTAAAGAAATAATACCGGAACGTAGCTTTTTAGTATTTTGATTAAAGATTTGTTGATTAGAAGTCTGTGCAGTTAGTTGTGGTAACTGTATTGTAGATTGTGCTAAAACTTGGGCATTCAAAATTAAAGATACAAGTAATCCTGTACCGATTACGATAGGTGATCGCATATAATTTCCTGATAAACTAATGAATTATTCTGATAGACAGAACTAATTACAAAAAGTTTCCGATGCTGGCTTATAAAACCAACATCAGCAGGTGAATCTAAGTTAGAGTACAATCACCTATAACAATCTTTTTTGATTTATGTAAATCAACAAACTTAGATCCCCGACTTCTTAAAGAAGTCGGGGATCTGGTTATTTACGAGTGACGGGTAACTGCTAGATAAAGCGTTATTGTTTTTTGCCAATACTTTTTTTCTGAATTTAGAAAATAACAATAATAAAAAGCCTGATATGAACAGTGGTATTGCAGCAGTAGGTTCTGGAACAGGTTGCAAATTTTGTCCAGGCTGAAAAGGCAATTCATTGAATGGAATATCACTGAATAGACTGTTGAAGAACTGATCGAGTTGATTAGATATAGTACTGTTATCCCCACCAATTCTTCTAGAAAGGATAAGTCGGTTAAATGTCTGGGTTGCAGAACTATCAAAATTACCCGTTAATTCAATAAATTCTTGTCCAAATGTTCCTACAAGAGAATTAATCAAACTATTAACATCGCTTGGCGTTTCTTGGAAAAGGGAATTTAAAAATTCGGCATCGTCACCAACACCAATAATTGTGTTGTTGCCATCTATTAGCAAGTTACCATTACCTACAATTGTATTGTTACTAGTGAAAACAAAATTGCCATTACCTACAATTGTGTTGTTAGTACCAAAATCCCAATTCCCATTACCCAGAGTTATATTTTCATTACCAAATTGCCAATTACCATTACCTACAGTTGTATTGTTGGTTCCTTCATCCCAATACCAGTTGCCATTACCAACTGTTGTATTGTCTTGACCAAAGTTCCAATTACCATTACCAACGGTTTGATTATTTTGACCAAATTGCCAATTACCATTGCCTAAAGTTGCATTATTATTTCCATCGTCCCAGTGCCAGTTACCATTGCCAATTACTGTATTATTACTACCAAACTTCCAGTTACCATTCCCGATTGTGGCGTTGTTATTACTAAAATTCCAGTTGCCATTGCCAATCGTGGCGCTGTCGCTGCCATAATTTGTGTTGAAATTTCCAATCGTTGCGTTGCTAGTACCAAAATCTCTGTTGCCATTACCAACGGGTGCGTTGTTTCCATTAAAAGGTGGCGTATTTAAATTGAACGGATTGCCAGCACCACCAAATTGAGGTATCCCGCCACTGGTAAATGGGTTATTACTACTATTGAATAAGTTATCACCTAAAACTAACCTTAAGCGATTAAAAATTAATTGCTCAAACCGACTACTACCATCACTTGCAAAAGGGTTGATTCCACCAGGAAGCGTACTAGGACTGGTAAAAGGATTGCTAACACCTTCAGGTATGTACTGACCAATATCTGAGAGGTTCTCGAAAGGCGATCGCTGCGGCGAACTGCCATTACTGCCAGTAAAGAAATTACCCGCACCAAAAGGGTTGACAGCAGATTCTTCCATCAGCATTAATCTCCTATTTAACTTCAGGTATTTTTAGAACAGTAAAAAATTGAAAGTTAACTTAAGTCTCTACAAGCAATTAATTTTTTTATTATTTATAATTTGTCTTTACTTAATTTTTAATAGATGTTTAGACACGAAATTATCAATCTTATCCCAAATAAAATTATGATATCTTTAACTAATAAACAATGATTTATTTTTTGATTTGCATAACATTTTTTTCTTTTTCTAGTTGTGCAGTAGTGTTAAAGACACTTTAATAGCCTGATGACAATACTCAAGAATAGAAAATGAAACCGTAGTTAAACAGTTGTGTTTAACTGCGGTTTTTAGAGAGTCCTAATATCTGTTGCTATTAAGCGAATGGGAAACCACTACCGCCTGCAAAGGGATTTTCACCACCTGCAAAGGGATTTTCACCACCTGCAAAAGGATTGTTACCACCTGCAAAGGGATTGCTACCACCTGCAAAGGGATTGCTACCACCTGCAAAGGGATTGTTCCCGCCTGCAAAGGGATTGTTCCCGCCTGCAAAGGGATTTTCACCGCCTGCAAAAGGATTGTTCCCGCCTGCAAAGGGATTGCTACCACCTGCAAAAGGATTGCTACCACCACCAGTTAAAGGATCACTACCACCTTGGTTAATAGCAGTCCAAGGATTGACACCACCTGTTAAAGGGCCACCAGGTGCATTTGGGTTGCCAAAGTTAGCAAAGGGATTACCACTATAGGGAGCGCTACCGTTATTTGGATTGCCACCGTTGCCAAATGGACTACCACTACCACTAGCAGATCTGCCAAAAGCCTCAATGATGTCGTCTGATTCTACACCGGGAATATCTAGCAAAGCACCGAATGGTGATTGTCGCAGCAGAGCCTCAAGTTCTTCGCTAGAAGGGTTAGTGTTACCGCCATTATTTGAATCTGTCATGAGAAAATATCCTCCTAGATTTCGGATATAAATTTTGTTAGTACTGAAAAAATCAAGAAACAAAAAAATAACAAAAGACTAGTTGTGTCTCTTGCTTTTGGCTAAATCTAGTTAGCATTCTTTGCAGAAGTGAGCGAATATTTATTGCTATATTTAGCAGCTTGATTGCCAAGAAAGTTTACTGTTTTTAATCAAGCTATAACTAATTTTACATCCAGATATATGCTAATAATTTATTAGAGTTAATGCAATGATAAATGTTTATGTCTTTTGCAAAAAATATAATATTATTAGCTCAATAAAAGCTGATTTTAGTAAGGAAAATATAAATTGGCGCATGATTATGGCTTTAATATCATGCGCCAATTATTGATAAAAATGAAATTGCATTCCAACAACAAAATAGAGTATTAATAGCAAATATTATAAATATTTACTACTAAATTTTTACTGTTGTATGTAGGCAAAAAAGAAGACTAAACAGTAGCAAGTAAAGCTGGTACAGACCAACGTCCAACGACTTTACCAATAACTGACATTTCGTATGTTAAGCGGTCAAATCCTTCAGGTGTAAGAGATTGTGGCCCGTCAGATAACGCTCTAGCTGGATTGGGATGAACTTCAATCATTAAAGCGTCAGTACCAGCAGCGATCGCAGCTAAAGCCATAGGTTGCACATATTCAGATTTACCTGTACCATGACTTGGATCAATCATGATTGGTAAATGAGTGAGCGATCGCAACACCGGAATTACAGATAAATCCAAAGTATTGCGAGCATATTTACTATCAAAGGTTCTAATACCTCGCTCACAAAGAATTACATTCGGATTCCCCGCTGCAAGGATATATTCTGCTGCCATTAACCACTCATCAATTGTGGCGGACATCCCCCGTTTGAGCAGAACAGGTTTATCTTGTGCGCCTACTTTTTTGAGCAACGCGAAGTTTTGCATATTTCGCGCACCTATTTGAATAACATCAGCCACTCTTGATAATGCTGGTAAATCAGCAGCATCCATCAGTTCTGTGATGATACCTAAACCTGTTGCTTCCCGCGCTGCTGCTAACAAATCTAAAGCACTTTCACCATACCCTTGGAAAGCATAAGGTGAAGTACGAGGTTTGTAAGCTCCACCCCGCAAAAACTTGGCTCCAGCTGCCTTAACTCGCTTGGCGGTTTCAACAATCATTTCCTCATTCTCAACAGAACAAGGCCCAGCTACCACTACTATCGGATGCTGCTCACCAATGTAGACATCACCGTTAGGCGTGGGTACAACAACCTCGCTGGCTTCTCCATAGCGGAATTCTCGACTCACCCGCTTGAAAGGTTTTTCCACCCGCAATACTTGCTCAATCCAAGGGCTAAACTCTTGAATTTGCATCCGATCAAGAGTAGAAGTATCGCCAATCATTCCCAAGATGACTTTATGTTCGCCAACACTTTTTTCGACTGTCACTCCCCAAGTTTCTTTTAAACCTTGGCTGATGCGAGTAATTTCATCATTAGGTGTACCGTTTTTCAAGACTACAATCATCTTCTGTTCCTCATTAGTGCAAAAATTCAGCAAGTTGTTCTAACTTTGTCCAAGCAGCGCCACTTTGGAGAACTTCTTTAGCCAAAACAATGCCTTTGACGCAACCTTCTAAAATGTCTGTTGTGCCTGCAATTGCTTCACCAACTTGCAGCGCTAGAGCTGTATTTAAAGCAACTACATCCTGTTGTGCTGGAGTGCCTTTTCCTTGGAGGACAGCCTTTAAGATTTCTGCATTTTCTTGGACATCGCCACCGCGCAATGCGTCCGTTGGTGCAGGATTTAAACCGAGTTCTTGCGGATTGAGAGTTAGACAGCGGACTGTTCCAGCTTGCAGCACAGCTAAATCAGTCACATCTGCCAAACCTGCTTCGTCTAATCTTTCTCTACCGTGAAGTGCGATCGCTTTTCGGCATCCCAGTTGTGATAAGGCTTGGGCAATTTCTTCTATTAACAGTGGGTCGTTCACACCAATAATTTGCCCTGTTGGACGCAGTGGATTTACCAAAGGCCCAAGCAAGTTAAAAATAGTCCGCACCTTGAGAGTTTTGCGTAAATCAGCAACGGCTTTGAGTGCTGGATGCCAACCTGGAGCAAACAAAAAGGTGATGCCCACTTCACCAACCGCCGCTTGTACCTTCTCCGGGTTAGCATTGAGATTGATTCCCAAAGCTTCCAACACATCAGCAGAACCAGCCTTGCTAGAGGCAGAACGATTACCATGCTTGGCGACTTGCACCCCAGCAGCAGCAGCCACAAAAGCTACAGCTGTAGAGATATTAAAGGTTGAAGCACCATCTCCACCAGTTCCGCAAGTGTCAATTAGGGGAGTAGAGAGTGGGGAGTAGGGAGTAGGGTAAGAAGATTGGGATTGTAGGACGGTGGCCATGCCTACTAGTTCTTCTGCGGAAACACCTTTAGCTTGAATTGCCGCTAAGATGGCTCCTGATAAGACTGGAGGAATAGTTTCTGTTAACCAACCGTGCATTAAATCGGTAGCTTGGTCAACTGTTAATGATTGGCGCTTGAGTAGTTGTTGCAATAAAGCTGACCAGTCGGATGAAGCAGAAGTTACAGAGATTTTGTCCAGTGGGTTTTGAGTGATGGCTACCATATTAAATTAATGATTGAGGACTTTAGCGACAGTTTGAACATCCTTATCACCTCTACCAGAGCAGTTAATGACAATGCGGGGGCTGCCATCTAACTGTGGACAGAGAGTTTCTAAATAGGCGATCGCATGAGAAGTTTCCAATGCGGGAATAATCCCTTCTAGTTGCGAAAGTCGCTGAAATGCTTCTAACGCTTGCTGATCAGTCACACTGTAATATTCAGCACGACCCAGATCCTTCAAATAACTATGCTCTGGCCCAACACCGGGATAATCTAATCCCGCACTAATCGAATGAGCTTCGATAACTTGACCATCATCATCTTGAAGAATGTAGCTCATCGCACCGTGTAGAACTCCTACTCTACCTAATGTGAGAGTCGCGGCGTGTTTGTCTGTATTCACGCCTTCTCCGGCTGCTTCTACACCAATTAGACGCACAGAAGGTTCATTGACAAACTCATGAAACAATCCGATCGCATTGGAACCACCACCCACACAAGCTAAAAGAATATCTGGTAGTTCGCCCCATTTCTCTTGAGCCTGTATGCGAGTTTCTTTACCAATCACAGCGTGGAAATCACGCACCAACATCGGATAAGGATGAGGGCCAGCTACAGAACCCAAAATATAATGGGTGGTTTCAACATTCGTTACCCAATCACGAATAGCTTCCGAAGTTGCATCTTTGAGAGTGCCAGTACCAGCTTCCACAGGGCGCACTTCTGCCCCCATCAACTTCATACGGAACACATTCAGGGCTTGCCGTTCCATGTCGTGGATGCCCATGTATATGACACATTCCAAGCCAAACCGCGCACACACGGTTGCAGTTGCTACACCATGCTGTCCTGCGCCTGTCTCGGCAATAATTCGCTGCTTGCCCATGCGTTTGGCTAACAATACCTGAGCCAATGCGTTGTTAATTTTGTGAGCGCCTGTATGATTTAAATCTTCCCGCTTTAAGTAAATTTGCGCCCCTGTACCATCAGGTCTGGCGTAGTGTGCCGTCAGACGTTCCGCGAAATATAACGGGCTGGGTCTGCCTACATAGTCTCGGAGTAAATTTTGTAACTCAGTTTGGAAGTTGGCATCATGACGATACTTTTCAATAGCTGCTTCCAACTCACTTAAGGCAGGCATTAAGGTTTCGGGTACATATTTACCGCCGAATTTTCCAAATCGGCCTAAAGAATCAGGTTGTGTAAATTTGTTCTTGATGTCTGGAGTGCTGACCACAGTCTAAAATCCTCTTAATTCTTTCAAAGGTATTGTTTCACGCAGAGGCGCAGTTGACTTTTTACTGTATCTGGAAAACCTCTCTCCAAACCTCTCTCCTATGAGGAGAGAGGCTTTGACTTCTCCCCATTCCCTTATAGGGAAGGGGGTTGGGGGGTTAGGTTTAGAATTGGTTTTTCCACATGAAGTGAAAAGTCATATACACAGAGAATGCAAAGATTTACTTAGCCAAACCAACAGGTTGTAGAGATATTGCTGATTTGAGTTCTCTACACAGTTGTTCTACTGCTTGTAGTCCTTGAGTTAGGCTACCTTCTGCGAGGCGTGTGACGAAGGCGCTACCAACAATGACTGCATCTGCGCCCCATTCTTTAACTTGAAGTGCTTGTTCTGGTGCGGAGATACCAAAGCCTACACCAATGGGTTTGTCGGTGACGCTGCGTAAGTCTGTGAGTAAGTGTTGTACACGATTCTGGATTTGAGAACGCATTCCGGTAACACCTGTGACGCTAACGAGATAGATAAAGCCTTGAGATTGACGAGCGATCGCATCAATCCTATCTTTAGAACTAGTAGGAGCTACAAGTAAAATCACTTCAATGCCAAAAGATGCGGCAGTTTGAATTAATTCTGCTGCTTCTTCTAAGGGTAAATCTGGTACTACTAAACCTTTCACGCCAACGTCAGCAATTAAGGCTAAAAACGATTTAATACCCCGATGCAAAATCGGATTGTAGTAAGTAAATAAAATGATTGGTGCTTTTAAAGTAGGAATTACGTCTTTGAGCATTTCTAGCACTTGCTCTAATTTGGTTCCTTTATTCAAGGCGCGAGTAGCTGCTGCTTGAATTACAGGCCCATCTGCTAAGGGGTCAGAGTAAGGAATACCCAATTCGATAAAGTCAGCACCATTGCGATCTAAAATGCGTAAAGCGTCGGCAGTAGTTTCTAAATCTGGGTCACCAGCTGTGATGAAGGGAATCAAGGCGCATTGTTGACGCTGGCGTAAAGATTGAAAGTTATTAGAGATAGTAGTCATAATTAGTAAATTGGCGTGAATACTTATCGTTAGGATAAGGCAGGAGGCAGAAGGCAGAAGGCAGGAGTAAAAATTAGACCTCTTGCATAAATCTTTTTTTGTCTCGCGCAAAGGCGCAAAGACGCAAAGGAAAGCTTGTAAATAGGTACTTTTGCAAGAAGTCTATTGTTTTAGCCTTGTTCATTTTTTCTTACATAATTTAGCTTTTTCCTGTCGTTTTACTTTAATTTTTGATTTTTATAAGAAAAGGTTCAGGGAGAAAGGATTTATCTTTCTCCTTGACCCAACTTCTGCAAAGAGTTGATTTAAAATTGGTGAGTTTTTCCTAATAAAATATGCACAGCATTTTCTACATCATTTTGTTTAACTAAAGACTCTCCAACTAAAACGGCTCTAGCACCAACTTCAGCAACAAAAGATAAATCAGCAGGTGTATAAATTCCTGACTCACTGACAACGGTGATATCTAGGCTTTGTAATTGTGGCTGTCGCTGTGATAAAAGCTGCTGTGTTGTTTGTAAATCAACTGTAAAATCTTCGAGGTTACGGTTGTTAATTCCGACTAAACGTAGGTTATCTAGTTGTAAAACTCGATCTAGTTCAGCTAAGGTATGAACTTCTACTAAAGCAGTCATACCCAAGTCATGAATGATTTGTAAAAAGCTTTGCAGTTCTTCGTCTGATAAGATGGCGGCAATTAATAAGACTGCATCTGCACCTGCTGTGCGTGCTAGATAAATTTGATAATGGTCAATGATGAACTCTTTGCATAATAGCGGTAATGTAACTTGCGATCGCACTAAACGCAAGTTATTAAAACTACCTTGAAAAAATTTTTCATCCGTGAGAACCGATAGACAAGCCGCACCACCATTTTGATATGATTGAGCGATCGCAACTGGATCAAAATCTGCTCTAATAATCCCACGACTGGGTGATGCCTTTTTAACTTCGGCAATTAAACTAGGTTGATAAGCGTTTTCCTGTAAGGCTTTCAAGAAATCTCGCACAGGCGGCGCAGCAGTTAACTGATTTTGGACAGCAGTTAAAGATACTTCCTGCTGCATTTGTGCAACTTCTTGCTGTTTATGCCAAACAATTTCTTCAAGGATATGTCGAGGCGAGACAACTTGTTTAGTCATAAATATTCTTTGCGCCTTTGCGCCTTTGCGTGAGGTAAATTAATCGCCGGATTTAGTAATAATTACATGAATATTGACTCTTTTGTTTGCGTATATGTCCGCACTACGTTTTTAATCATTGCTAGACCAACTTCTCCAGCTAAAGTCATGATTGATTCTGGATGAAACTGTACAGCTGCAATAGGAAGCGTTTGATGTTCAATACCCATGATTACTTCGTCTTCCGAAATCGCCGTTACTCTAAGTTCTTTAGGTAAACGTTGTGGTATCGCAAACAATGAATGGTATCTCCCAACAGTAAAAGATTCCGGTAAGCCTTGGAACATCACAGAATCAGACGCAGTGACGAAAACTCGTGAGGACTTACCATGCTGGGGATAGTTAAGCACTCCCAACTCTCCGCCAAAAGCCTCTACAATACCTTGCAACCCTAGACATACACCAAACAGAGGTATTTGACGACGGACGCAAGCAGCAACAGTCTCTGGAACTTTAAAATCATGAGGTCTACCAGGGCCAGGAGATAAGACAACTAAATCTGGGCGTTCTATATCGAACAGAGATTCAGGAAAACCATGACGAAGTGTGGTAACGCTTGCACCTGTAGAACGAATGTAATTAGCGAGTGTGTGAACAAATGAGTCTTCGTAGTCAATAAGTAAGATGCGTTTCCCAGGTTCAACATTCGGAACACATTTGCTCAAGTTCGTAGTGCTGCAATCGTCAATTTTTTCGTCTTTTTGTTTAGCACGACGAATTGTTTCAAATAATGCTGCACCTTTGGTAATTGTTTCTTGCTCTTCTGCTTGTGGTACAGAATCATACAAAAGAGTCGCACCCACGCGCACTTCTGCAATTGAATCTTGCAAGCGGATAGTTCGCAGAATTAATCCAGTGTTTAAATTACCATTGAAATTTAAATACCCAACTGCACCACCATACCAACGTCGGGCGCTGCGTTCATGCTGTTCGATAAATTGAATTGCGGCGCGTTTGGGTGCGCCGGTCACTGTAACAGCCCAAGTGTGGCTAAGAAAAGCATCTAAAGCATCAAACTCTGGCCGCAAGATACCTTCAACATGATCTACTGTATGGATGAGGTGACTATACAATTCAATTTGGCGACGACCAATAACTCGTACTGAACCTGGTTCGCAAATGCGGGACTTGTCATTGCGGTCTACGTCAGTACACATTGTCAACTCTGCTTCATCTTTGGGAGAGTTGAGTAAAGAGCGAATTTGTATAGCATCATCTAAAGCATCTTGTCCCCGGCTAATTGTGCCACTAATCGGACAAGTTTCTACACGGCGACCTTCAACTCGCACAAACATTTCTGGCGACGCACCGATAAGGTATTCGCCACCAAGATTAAAAATAAATCCGTAAGGACTGGGATTAATTTGTTTGAGAGTTTCAAATAAATTACTTGGTTGTTCTTCACAAGCTGTGAAAAAGTTTTGGCTGGGAACTACTTCAAATAAATCACCACGCCGGAAGTAGTCAAGGGCAAATTCAACTTGTTTGGCATATTCGCCAATTTGATGGTCAGCATTTTGTGTAGGAGTTAAGCGTTGACCTCGATAATCAACAGACTCGCCTGTGCGCGGCAGATTATAAGTGCTACCGTGTGCTGTAATAAAGTCGTATTCTAATCTAAAAGCTTTTTGCTGATAGTAGTCAACAACTATCAATTCGTCAGGTAAATATAGAACTAAATCTCGCTGATCTGTAGGACGTTCTAAACATGGCGCAATTGGTTCAAACTGAAATACTAAATCGTAACCAAATGCACCATATAATCCTAAATGTTCGTCTTCTTGACTAGAAAAGGTATGGAGAATTTCGCGGATAACTGTAAATGTTGAAGGTTGTTTACTACGTTCTTCTTCTGTAAAACATTGTTCTGTAGGTTTAACTAATCCAGTGATGCTGTTTTGGTTTTTAGTTATGTGATGAAGTTGTTGTACTTGGGATAAACGATCAAACAGCAAAGCTAACAAAATTTTACCGCGATCGTTTAGTGCTGTGAGCGTAAAACTATTTTCTCTTGTAGTTAATTCTAAAGGTGGATTAATGAATCCGATCGCCCATCGTTTATATCTGCCTGGATATTCGTAGCTGCTAGTTAATAAACCTCCGCGCTGAGAATTGAGGTAAAATAGAATTTCTTCAATGGCATTCTCCATCTTGACTTCTGTAATTGCACGAGAGATGCGCACGTTATCCAAGGTTGTGTAGGAATGGGATTCAGTAATCATAAATAAATTATTTAGAATTTTAGGAATCAACTTGGAACGATAAGAAAATTATGGAGCTAGAATATCTATTGATGTGTTTGTTAGATATTTGGTAATTAGAAAAACCTAATATCCTTTATTTAGACTACTCAAAATAAACTGGCCAATGAATGAACAATTTTTCGCACAAGATAACATTTTATTTGCGATTAATATCATTTTGTTTGGATGAATACAAGTTGATTAATTTTAATTTTTAGCCATGCTACTTTAGAAAGAAATTTCTATTTTTTGTATCTACCAAAAGATAAGTATTTATTTCTTAGTTAAATGCTCAAGAATTAACTGACAAACACTAGTAGCTTGTATAGATGAAGAATCAAGTAAATGAGTTTGTTGGCTAATCAATAATGGCGCTTCAGCGGTCGAAGGCGGAAGACAACCGTGTGAACCTTTAACTAAATCAGCGTCTAAAGGAATAACATCCAACAAGTAGCGAAAGCCTAATTTTTTCTGTAAAAGTTTCAATGCAATTTTGGCTTGCGGAACTTTAATTTGTGGGTCAATAAAAAGTTCTACAGGGTCGTAGCCAGGTTTGCGATGAATATCTACAGTTCTGGCAAAATCAGGAGCGCGAGAATCATCCAGCCAGTAATAATAGGTAAACCAAGCATCTGGTTGAGATACTGCGACTAACTCTCCTGAGCGAGAATGGTTGAGATGATAAGTTGGCTTTTCACTTTCGTCTAAAACTTGTGCAACTCCATCAATTTCTTCGAGCAGCGATCGCACTTTCGGTATATAAAAAGGATCATTCACATAAACGTGCGCCAGTTGATGGTCTGCAACTGCGAAGGCTTTACTCGCACCTGCATCTAGCAGTTCTCGTCCGAGTTCTTCTCTGACTGTTAATAAGCCGTTTTCTCGCAATACACGATTGAGATGTATAGGCTTAGATACCGATGTAATTCCGTATTCTGATAAGACTACGACTTGTGTGTCGCGTTTTTCGTAGTATTGAATCAAATCGCTGCAAACTGCGTCAATTTCTTGTAAATCTTTGGCTACTTTATCCGTATCAGTTCCGTATTTTTGTAAGCAGTAGTCTAGATGGGGTAGGTAAATCAGTGTTAGTGTTGGATTATGATGTTCTTCAACAAATTTTGCTGAGTCTGCAATCCATTGAGTAGAACGAATTGATGTATTAGGCCCCCAAAAGTTAAATAAAGGAAATTGACCTAGTTCTGATTGGAGTTGCGATCGCAAATTTTCTGGTTGAGTATAAATATCAGGGATTTTGCGTCCATCAGCAGGATACATCGGTCGGGGTGTAACTGCATAATCCACTGAGGAGTACATATTGTACCACCAGAATAAGTTGGCGCAGGTAAAGTTGGGGTCGATTTGTTTAGCAATATCCCACACTTTCGGAGCTTGAACTAATTTATTAGACTGTCGCCAAAATTTGATTTCACACTCGTCCCGAAAGTACCAACCGTTAGCAACAATTCCATGTTCATCAGGTGCTTTCCCTGTAAGGTAAGTTGCTTGTGCTGTACAGGTAACAGCAGGTAAAACGGGTTCTATTGTTACAGCTTTTCCAGAAGATTTCCAACGCGAGAGGAATGGTGTATGTTCGCCTATCAAGTTGGGTGTTAATCCGACTACATTGAGAACGACTGTTTTTTGCATAATAACCGCAAAGGAAGCAAAGGAAATATTTAACTATGAACTAATTTTTTTGTTAATAAATTTGTGAGAACCCATTCATATTCACGTTGAATTGATGCTGGTAAGTCTAGTTTCATTTCATCTGGTAAGACTTCCCAAGTGTAGGTTTCGATTTCTAAATGATTGCAGAAATGATTATCTTGTAGCATATTTAGAACATTTACAATATCGTCTTGGGTGGATTGTAATAGTTGATAATCACGCACAAAAATCGGAACGTGAAAGTGTATCCGCCATTCTTCATCTGTGGGATTTTCTAAGTTTGGCAAGGCGGTTTCTAAGTCTGAGTAGTGAATTAGTCTGTTATTATTTGTCCGAGCAATTACTTGATGTAAATATGTTGATTCAGCGAAAGGTTTCAATTTTTCTAATATCAACTGTCGTTGTTGTGCATCTTTGGGTATGTTGACTTGCAAGGCTGCACTAATCTGAATTTTGCCGATTTGAATTCCCGCAGCTTGAAACTTCTGTAAAACTGAGATGGGATTTTCGTACTCTACAGCAAAATGACAAGTGTCGTAACAAACTCTTACATGGTCTAGGATGTATTGTTCGGCAGTTTCTTGAGTAATTCCTAAATGTTTTGTTAAATAACCTCCAGCAATTGGTAATAAATATCTTTGGAAATACTCAATTACTTCGTCTGCATTTTCAACTAAGCCATCTGGTTCCGGTTCTAAATCTATATGTAATAATTTTCCTTGTTCAGTCCGGATATGTATCATTTGTTTTACTAATTGTGCTATTTGCAAACTAGCACTTTCCATGACTGAATTTTGAACAAATTGATTTCCTTTGAACCAAGGTTTGTAAGATAAAGGTAATGTGGAAATGCTACCTTCTATATCAGGTGGTAACAATTCCGCAAGAATTTGCATCAATTGTAATGTATAGTCTAAGCGTTCTTGCTTTGACCAATCTGGTGCATAAACTTGATCTTTGACTATTTGCCGATGAAATTGTCCATAGGGAAAGCCATTTAAAGTAAATACATATAAATCTTGTTCAGTTAACCACGACTGAAACTGAGATAAAGTATTTCCTTGAAGTAATTCTTTAGCTGCTATGGCTGCTAAACGTAAGCCAATACCAAATGGTTTATCTGGTGATAATTTTGCTTTAAGTAATGGAAGATATTGCTGTAGATTAGCAAAAACTTTTTCCCACTCTTCGCCAGGGTGAATGTTAGTGCAGTATGTGAGGTGAAAGCTTTTGTCAGTTCCTATTTTCATCTGTCACCTCTGTTTATTGTAACTATGTTCTGTTGTTGGTCAAAATCAAGCAGTAGAGATATTGCTTGTTTGTACAAAGATAAATCTACTTCGTGAACTTCAATTCCTTTCCCAATTCTTTGTAGCAATGTTAGGGTTAATTCGCCACCTAAATGTTCTCTAAATTCGGTCAAACCTCGGAATAGACAACGAGTATTTTCCGGTGATGATTGTTCAGCTAGTTCTGGTACATATAAGGTAAAACCTAACCCTGCAAGTGTGGTTAATATCTTTTGCCATTCGCTATGAGATAGCATTCCGAGAAGGTAAGAATAGGTACTATCTAAAGCAATACCAATTGCTACAGCTTCGCCATGTCGTAATCTATAGTCTGTCAATTGTTCTAATTTATGTGCAGCCCAATGTCCAAAATCTAGAGGACGGGATGAACCCATTTCAAAAGGATCGCCTGCTTTGGCAATATGTTCTAGGTGTAACTGGGCGCAACGATAAATTATTTGCTGCATACTATCCATGTCACGCTGGGCGAGGGCGGTGGTGTGATTATGGATAAAATCAAATAAGTGAGCATCTTTAATTAATGCTACTTTTACAGCTTCAGCAATTCCAGAACGCCAATCGCGATCGCATAATGTAGTCAAGAAGTCTAAATCATTGATTACTGCATAAGGTGGGGCGAATGTGCCTAAAAAGTTCTTTTTACCAAAGGCGTTGATACCGTTTTTCACTCCGATACCAGAATCGTTCTGCGCTAATACTGTTGTTGGAATGCGGATGAGGCGCACTCCCCGATGTGCTGTTGCAGCTGCATAGCCTACCAAATCCAATACCGCACCACCGCCAATTCCTAATAAGTAAGAATGACGACATATTCCTGCGGCTTCAATCAGTTGGTGGATTTGTTCTAATAATTTTGGTTCATTTTTTGCCGCTTCTCCTCCTGGAATTAGCATCGGTTCAGCAGCTAATGTGATCACTTCTGCATAAAAATTTGCATAGTTAGCGATTTGCGATAATAAATCTGGCCAAAACTCTAATAACCCGGCATCGACTAACGCTAAAATTTTCTTAGGTTTCTTGTCGCCATCAGCTGCGATCGCCTGTGCTAATGTAGGATTTTTGAGATTAAATATATTATTAGTAAAGTGAACTTCATAATTAAATTTAACTGCAACAGTTTGTTGTATAGATTGCAGCGTAAATTTAGTTTTTTGCTGGACATCAACTATCATATTTTTGCGTTTATCAAATTTTAGCTAAAACAATTGTTTGTTTGAAAAAATGCTTGAGTCTTTTCAAATTCTTGAATTAATTTCTCCCGGTCTTTTTGCGCTACTAGTTTTGCCAAACGGCTATAAGTCTGAGCTAAAGATTTGATTGCGTGACATCTTTCTTCGGTAGCTAACATAATGTCAACACATAAATTAGGATTTTGGCAAAATAGCCGTTTCAATATTTCAATTTCTTGACGAAAGCTAGGGGAGGAAATTGATAAGCTCTGCTCTAAATCAATGTTTGCTTGTGCTAGAACAACTCCAAGGCTAAGTCTACAAAAATGCTGTGTTGCTTGAATATACACCATCATGCGATCGTGTTCTTCTGGTGTAAAGGTGATTAATTCCGCACCTTGGTTTTGCAAGAAGTCTAATAACCATTGAAATGATTCATGATTACGTCCAGGACAAATTACTACTTTTTGTTCCCAAAAAGATTTGATACTTGGCCCAAACATCGGGTGTAATCCTATAACTGGGCCAGTATGATGTAGCAACATTGCTTGAGTTGGCTGAGTTTTAATACTTGTGATGTCACACAAAGCTGTATTAGGAGATAAGTATTTAGCTGTACGCTGAATAACTTCAACTGTATGTTTAATAGGAACGCTGATTAATACTAAGTCTGTATTCTTTAACAGTTGGTCTGCATAATCCCAATCTTCTTGTTCGAGAACATTTACTTTATGGCCTACTGCTAAAAGTTTTTCTCGAAATAACTTGCCCATCCTACCACGTCCACCAATGATTGTAATTTGTCGGGATTTGACATCTTTCATTGATGCTAATTTTGGGTTAAGTGAGGATTGCAAAACCATGTGCTAGTCTCCAATTTTCAAAAATTTATTCTTTGAGACTTGATGCGTTAAGTTACGGCAAATATTTTGGCTAATAACATGGAAATTGGCAGAAGACTCAAAACTAATAAACCGTAGGGTAAACCTGCAAAACCAGCAGCTACAGTTGTATCTAAAATAATTAGTGATAATACACCAGCTTTAACTGCAATCTTGATTTGTTCTGGAGTAGGTTTGCTTACTGCTTTGATAAAAGGTAGTAATACTCGAATAGCTAATAAGATTAAGAAGGGAAAAGCAGCGATAACTTGATAGTTTGTAAGCCATCCTAATCCCAAAATTCCGACAATAACTGCGACTATGAGCAATACTGCGATGATGCCTGTGCTGTGTTTTGCGCCATGTACTTCACCTCGACTGAGGGCAGTAATTGCAGCTATGTAAACTATAGGAATTAAAGCTAAAAACCAAGAATTTTCTAAGGCTGCGGGGACGACACTCACTCCTAGTAATAAGTTACCCCCTCGGCACAGTCCCATATTAATCGGGCCAAAAATTGGGTGATGCTTGGCGATCGCATCATATAATAATGCAGCGGTGGCGATCGCTATTGCAAATATCCCGCTCAACCACGAAACTTGTGCCGCAGCCACTATACCAACAATCAACAATATACTCCCTAGGATAGTTGCGCCTGTGCGAGAAGCTCTACCGCTGGGAATCGGTCTTTCTGGACGTTCTTCGGCATCTAATTCGGCATCAAATACATCATTAAATACGATACCGCCACCGTATAAGCCAGTGGTTGCGAGGATTAACCATAACAGTGGTGTGAGATTTGCTTCTACAAAGTACCCGGAAGCAGCAAAGCCAGCCATAATATCTGCCCAGGCGGTGATAATATTAGCAGGTCGGAGTAATTGCAGATATGCCCAGAAGCGGTAAGAGTTGAGGATGGCGGTGTTCATATTTTTATTCACGCAGAGGCGCAAAGGCGCAGAGAGGTTTTTGAGTTTATTCAATTAGTGCGTATTCATGATGCGACTCTACCAATGGTTCTTGTCCTCGGAGGACGGAATTGTCGCTGAATGTTTGTCGTTGGTCGATGGGTGGGAGGTTGAGCCAGTCTGATTCTTGCATTTGACCACTTTGACTGTATGCAGCAAGGGCATTTTGATAACAAACTTTCTGCACATCAGTTTCGGGAATGCCACGTTCTAGCATGAGTAGGGCAGTTTTCGGTACAGCCAGAGGATCGCTTACTCCCCAGTCAGCGCTACTATCGACAATGATGCGATCGCTACCATATTGACGGACAATTTCTACCATACGGGCATTCCCCATTTTAGTATTGGGGTAAATTGTGAATGCTGCCCAAAAGCCTCTATCTAAAACTTCGGCCACAGTTTCTTCGTTGTTATGATCAACAATCACCTGCGATGGTTTTAAACCGTGTTCAATGCAGACATCCATACTGCGCCTTGTACCCGCTTTTTTATCGCGGTGTGGTGTATGAATCATCACCAACATATCTAGTTCTTTAGCAAGTTCTAGCTGGAGGCGGAAATATTTGTCTTCGGCGGGTGTCATATCGTCGTAGCCAATTTCGCCAATGGCAACTACACCTTCTTTGCAAGCATACAACGGTAATAGTTCCATCACTTGCTCTGCTAAGGCTTCGTTGTTAGCTTCTTTGGAGTTCAAGCCAATTGTGCAGTAATGTTTAATCCCAAATTGTGAAGCCCGAAATCTTTCCCAACCAACTAAACTGCTGAAGTAATCTTGGAAGGAACCAACATTAGTACGCGGTTGTCCAAACCAGAAAGCTGGTTCAATTACTGCCACAATTCCTGACTTCCGCATCTGCTGATAATCATCAGTGGTGCGAGAACTCATGTGAATATGAGGGTCAATAAACATCATATTGTTAGTACTCATAGATATTTTTGTGATTTTATACAGCTTGTTGAATAGCGATCGCTTTTTGCAAGTCTTCTAAAATACCAGCATCAGTAAATTTTTCTACTAATGGCCAAATTTCCACCGAAACTGAGCGGTTAGCACTTTGACGTTCGTGAGCATAATCAATTAGCATCCTCGCCAATTCTGAGTTCGCACGCACATCCAAACCTTGAATTAGATGCAACGGACTACCCACAAATAACGCTTTCAGCACCATCTGATTCCATGCCAAATTATCAAAATACTCAGATGGATAGGGATTATGTAAGGCTACAGCATTAAATAACGCTGTCATATTGCTGCGAATTCCTTCCGCTGCCCGCTTTTGCAACTTTTCTGGGTAAGGTAATAAAGGTAAAGCTTGATAAAGTGCGACTAATTCGCCAACATCAGCGGCTGTAAATACTTGTTCTAAAGAGTATAAATATTTCTCAGAATTTGCTTGTGCCAGAGTTAATACTAGTAATGTACGCGCCGCTTGATCTACACTCCAATTTCCAGGAGACCAACCCAGCCGAATTGCTGAAGCAGTGTTAATGTCTTGAGCAGTTAACTTTAGTTGATGTTTGCTTGTATAACGAGGCACTCTACTAAAAGCACTAAAAAATACTCGTATATTAGCACCGCTGTTTATTTGCTCACTGATTTCATCCAGCCAAGTAACAGCCTCTTGAGTAACTTGTCGTGCTACCCAGTGATTTAATAACTCATTAATATTAGTTATTTTGTCATCAATTACAGCAGTCATATATACACCTTAGAAAAAAGTATGAAGTCTGAAGGATGAAGTATAAAGTCTCAATTTCATCCTTCATTCTTCTTAGTTCCTATTTTTTAAATAGAAACTTTTTCCGGTTCTGTTTCTAAACCAAGAACTAATTTTTGTTGCCTATTTTTACGCCATTTAGCAGCAGCAGCACCCAGTCCAAATAACCCCATGCCTAACATTGCGCTTGGCTCTGGTACTTCGTTTCTACCTTCAACGCTCAATACTTGCACACGACCTTGAAAGAAATCGCCGACATAGAGTTTGCCATCTTTATAGGCTGTACCACCAGTCCAGTTAAATCTGCCTGGTGTAAGGTCGAGGGGGTCGCCAAAGGGCGGCTCACCTAATTGAGGAGGCGGTACAATTTCGCCAGAAGCATTAAGGGCTGGTTCGCCAAATGCTGTCAAGAAGTTACCGTTTTTATCAAATACCTGAATGCGGCTATTGATAGAATCAGCCACATAGATATTTTCAAACTCGTCTACTTCAATGCCAATTGGTTGATTGAACTGTCCTGGCCCTGTGCCTTGCGTACCAAAGGTCAAAATCGGGTCGCCTTCTGGAGTGAGTACCTGAACCCGATTATTAAACTGGTCACTCACATAGAAATTTCCACTGACTGGAGAAATTCTGACACCTGCTGGCCCTTGAAACTGTCCAGGTGCAGTACCAGATGTACCAATAGACCCAAGAAGCTCACCATCGGGCGTATATTTGTTGATTTTATCGCCGCTAAAATCTCCTATATAAACATTACCTTGTTTGTCAAATGTCACACCAGAAGGGCCAAAGAAAGCCCTACCAGGGATAAGACCACCAAATGAGCCAAAGGAGTTAATAAAGTTACCCTGAGGATCGTAGACATTAACACGGTTGTTAAAAACATCACCTACATACAAATTCCCTGTTTGGGGAGAGATTTCTAAAGCTGATGGCTCGTCGAATTCTCCTGGGCCTGTGCCACCTCTGCCAATTGCACCTATATAGTTACCTTGAGGGTTGAATACTTCGACGCGGTTGCCGATATCTGGATTAAAACTGCCATCTGGGTTAAGACCACGACCGTTACTTATCAAGGTGTTTCCAGCGCTATCTACGGTGATGCCTTGAGGTACAAACAACTGTCCAGGAGCAAAGCCGGGGCTACCAATGCTACGTTCGTATTTTAAAGTTAACGATAAAGCTTGAGCAGAGCTTGCCAGCACCATAAATCCGGTACTAACAAAGGCGATCGCAAAATGTTTTACTAATCCCATGAGTTTTACAGTTCTGGTTGATGAGTTATACTCTTTGCTAGATAAATCTTGTTCCCAGACCCCGTTTGGGAAAGTGAAAATTCGGACTGCTGCCTTCTGTGAGGTCTACAACTTTCGCAGTGAGGTAGCAGTCCATTCTGTTAGTAAAAGAATTAGACCATCTGTGCTTTGGCTAAGGCTTCGCGTTTACGCTTCTTCGCCATTGCAGCTTTACCAAAAGCAGCAGCTACAAGTGTCCCGGCAATGGTAGCGGGTTCGGGAACTGGTTCTGAGCCGCCTGAGTTGGGATTAATTCTGACGATTTGGCCTGTACCTGCAAGTCTAGCGCGGTTGGAGATGTATAAATTACCATCAGGGCCGTAAGTGATTCCAGAAGCTGCTTCTAGGCCATCACCACTCCAAATGGTAGTGCGAGTACCATCAGTACCTATTTTAATTACTGAGCCACTAATATCACCAGTAATAATCCCGCCCTGCTGAATTGCTTTCCACTCAGAAACATTGATGTGTTGCAAGGCATATAAGTTACCTTCTGGGTCGTAGGCAACACCCGTTAGCTGAGTAAAACCATCAGCGATAACTTCGGTACTCAAATCATCGGGATTAACTGAGAAAATCCGGGCTTCGCCTTCTGGATAAGGGAAGTATGTGTATTCGCTAATGGTTAAACTGCCATCTGGAGCAACTGCAATTCCTGTGGGTACTGATTGATTTGATACTGGTAAACCGTTAGAACCAGTTGTATAACCTGGAGGTAGTGGTGCGCCTCCTGTGGGATCTACTGTTCCTTCAGGAAGTGTCGGAAATTCCAGGCTATCTGGTGGTAGGAGTTTCGGAGGTAATGCAGCAACATTCTTAATCCCACTACCATCAAGTCCTACAGAGTAAAGCGTATTTCCTCCGCCATCAACAACAAAAGCATTGTCCCCCTTAATTGCAAAAGCATAAGGGTTAGAAATTATATCTGAGCCATCAGGATTATTGTTGAGTTCATAAGCGCCAAAATCAGCAAGAGTTGTTAGTCCGCCAGTCTTTAAGTCTACCTTGTATAATTTGCCAAGGTCAGGCGCTTTTAACACTGTATCTCTGTTAGCGGGATTACCAGCCAAACCTGTTAATAAATAAGCATTACCTTTAGAATCAAATTTAAAGTCTGCGGGGCCTGCTGCTTGTTCCCCAGAAGGTGATAATGCTAAAGAAGTCAGACCGGACAGAACATTTTTTCTGGTACCGTCTTTGGCAATTTTAATTAAGGAACCATTCTGAGCGGCACACAAAGGTATATATGACGAGCTTGGTGATGGGATACATCTTCCATCACTGCCATCACCACCGAAACCACTTTCTGTGACGTAAATATTACCGTCAGGATCAAAGGCTAAATTGCGTGGGTTATTTAGACCATCGGCTACAACTGTTAAACTAGCAGCTTCGGCTGCTTGTGTTCCAGCAACGACGGCAATACCAACACTAAAAAGTGTAATAGTTAAATGTTTGAGTTTCATTTGTCGTAAGTTGTGTATTAGTAAAGTTGGAAAATTTGTGGTCAGTCATTTGTAAGAACAAATGGTTCTTCGGGGGAGTTACCACTACTGAATTTGCGCTTCCGCAACCAACTAATGCCTAGAACGCCAAACGTTAATAGGCCGAAAGTAGAAGTTGGTTCCGGAACAGCTTGTTGATTCTCAACTCTGATGATTTGCCCTTGTCCAGGGCGATCGCTTTGATTACTGATGTAAAATGCACCATCAGAGCCAATAGTTAAGGCATTGGGTGACTCTAAACCATTGCCAGAGAGAATCGTTGTGCGAGTACCATCAGCAGCTATTTTGATGAGCGAACCATCAAAATCACCTTTCCAAGCTGACTGATTGGCATACTGCAAGGCATACAAATTGCCCGCAGTATCAAACTCTAAGTCTGTTAGTTGGGTAAAGCCATCTGCATAAACTGTGGTTGTGCCATCAGTACCAACGCGATAAATTTTGGCTCCCCCTTCTGGAAAGGGAAAACCAGTGAATTGGCTAACGTAGTAAGCGCCATCAGGGCCTTTAACCACACTTGAGGGTACTGCTTGGATCGCTATTTGTGATAGTGGTGGTTCTGTGGGGGTGGGTACTTGGCCTGGTTCGTTGGATGGTGTACCTGTGGGTGGAAAGACTGGATTAGTTAAGATATCTTGGGGAAATACTGTGAGTGCTTGTAAGTTACTACCATCAGTGTTGACACTGAGTAAATCGTTAGCTCCAGCATCAACGGTAACTATGCGATCGCCATCAATGAAAAAGCCCAAAGGATTACTATTGATATCACCACCATCGGGGTTATTGACAAGTTCATAGTTGGCTAAATCGGCAACAGTTTTCCAGGAATTACGTTGAAAGTCCGGGGTAATGATTTTTCCTAGTACAGTGTTGCCCAAATTGCGATCGCGAAAGGTAGGATCAGCCCCATATCCCACTAAAACATAGGGCTTACCTTTGCTATCAAATTGGATATCTCGCACTCCACCGGCTCCTGTACCATCAGCTAAGGCGATGGAAGGTAAACCTGTGAGTACAGGTTTAGTTTGGCCATTCTCAATTTTGAGAACTTTACCACTTGTGCCATAGCACAAAGAACCACCTTGACCGCTCACTGGTGGTACACAAGCGCCGTTTCCTCCAGTTCCTGCCTCTGTGATATACAAATTACCATCAGGGCCGAAGCTTAAACCTCTGGCATTGTTCAAGCCGTCTGCGATGACGGAAAAAGAGGCTGCATCAGCTGTTTTCATTCCGGCAACAGCGGCAACACAGAAAGTGAGTAGGGTAATGGTTAGTTGTTGGAGTTTGATGTGTTGCATTGTTTTAACGCAGAGGAATATGGAGGTAAACACAAAGGTACGCAGAGATTTTTGACTGAGAGTCTGTTAGTATATTTCGGCGTAAATAAAGTACTTATTTTTCTTGATTTCAGACTTCATACTTCATACTTCAGACTTCACACTTCAGCCTTTTCCACTAGCAACTAATTCTGGCTCTTTGGCTACTGGGATGTAGCTCATACCTCTGTCAAAAGATTTGAGGTTGCCAGCTTTACCTTCTAGGAGGCGTTTGATGTTCATGCTTTCTGCACCAAAGTCTTCAATCTGGAGTTTGCCGTGAGGTAGTTGTTCTCCGTCTTTCCAGAAGGTAATGCGATGCAAAATTAAACCAGAAGCATCAGGGTCGTTAAAGGCGTAAGCTGTGGGGATAAGTAGCGCTACAGAACGTTGATAGTAGTCGTAATCTGGATAAAAATATTCTTGTTCAAGCAAGTAGTATTTGCTTAAGCTATGAACACGTACAGAGATTTTGACTTTCTGGTTATACTCATCTAAAAAGTCGCCCGATGAGCCACTCACTTCACCAATAGGACGGACTAAATGCGCCCATTCGTCGATATTTTTGACATCTTTTAAATAATCAACTGCAATTTCTAATGGAGCATCAACATAGATAGTATCAGTATCAATAAAGTAGCGTCCTTTAGCTGCTGTCTTTCGACCAAGTTTGCGCTCTAAATTAGCTTTGAGAGAACGACATTCGGAAGTGTGGACGGTGTGAATCCCTTGCATAATCATTGATGTTTGCCGTTTGGGATCAACAAAGCTCAACCAATGAAAGTACACGCCTTCTTCGTCTGTTCCTGGCTCTATATAGTTGGGTGGAAAAAGTAATACTGGATAAACTTGGAAGTATTTATTGTACTCCAGTCCGCAATGCCACTCAATGCCATAAAACAGAGAGTTTTCTAGTTTTTTAACGTGGTAATAGAGGTTTTTTTGATAGCCAGATGCAGTTCCAAGCCAAGTATCTTCGTCAATTTGCTCTTTCATCCGGCTATATAGCGTCCATTCATCTAAGTTTTTTAAACTACAAAGATACTCAAAAGCACTCTCCGGTGAAGTAGCTATATAAGCTGATGTTGCAAAGGTATTTTTTTCCACTTGTCGCTCCTCAAAGTAATAACTTGCTCTGGTTTACGCAGCAATTTGTTGATTTTTTCTGGCTCTGGCTTTCAAAATTCGTTCTTCTGCCAATCTCTTAGAGGCATCATTAGTAGTGATGCCTTGTTGATGAGCAATGCCAAAAATCTTTAGTAGTGTGTCGTAAATATTATTGACTTGCTTGAAGGCTTTCTCTTCGTCATAGCCAATCATCTCGTTATAAACATTGATGATGCCGCCAGCATTAATTACATAATCAGGGCAGTAAAGAATGCCTTTTTCTATGAGTCTTTGACCATGCAGGCGCTCATTATCTAGTTGGTTATTGGCAGCACCAGCAATAATTTTTGCTTGGATTAAGGGAATTGTTTGACTATTAATAATTCCTCCCATCGCACAGGGAGAAAATACATCTACATCTAAACCATAAATTTCTTCTGGTTCTACAACAGTAGCACCAAATAAGTTTTTTACTTCTGCTGTTTTTTCAGGGCTGATGTCAGTCACAAAAAGTTGTACGCCATGCTCATGTAAGTGCCGACAAAGGTTTTTACCAACGTTACCTAAACCTTGGACAGCAACTTTCATCCCTTCTAGTCTTTGGGTCTGCCAATTAAATTCGACAGCAGCTTTAATACCTAAGAATACTCCTAAAGCTGTAATGGGTGCAGGGCCACCTGATTTTTCTTCGACACCAACTACATAATTAGTTTCTTGTTTAATTGTGCGGACATCTTGGGGTGTAATGTTGACATCTTGTCCTGTGATAAAACGACCTTTGAGGCTTTCGACAAATCGTCCATAAGCTCTCAACATTTCGTCTGTTTTATCGGCGGGATTAGCAATAATTACTGCTTTGCCCCCACCTGCTGGAATGTTGGCGCAAGCAGCTTTATAAGTCATACCCCGACTGAGGCGCAAAGCATCTTTTAAAGCAGCTTCTTCGTTGACATAAGGATAAAGTCTGGTGGCTCCCATTGCTGGCCCTAAGCTAGTGTCATGGATGGCAATAATTGCTCTGATATCAGGATTTTTCCCATGACAGTAGAGAATTTGCTCGTGACCCATTTCTCTAACAGTTTCAAATAGCTGCATTTTGGTATCCCATTCTTGATTGTGGATTGGTTAGAGCAAGTTAGTGGTGAATTTAGGAAACACTATTTGGGCTAAAGAATGCGGCAAAATTAGCTAAATAAACATCGATTAATTGTAAAAAAATCTTAAAAAATATCTAGCTAACTTTGCCATGTTGGTAAAATGCAGAGCAGGTCAAAACTCAGTGTTTGTGGTGTAATTGTAAAACTAAAAACTTTGCTTTTTAGTTAGCGATCGCCAAAGACCTAAATACTCCAGCCTGAAAGTTAAACTAAGGGAAAGGAAACTTGCTTGGCTGGAGTTTTCACAGTATTTGAGTTATTTGAACCGCTGGCTTTGACACCTTGCGCTGCTAAACTTTTGTTACGTCCGCCAGAAGGTGCTGGTTGGTCAGCGTCAATTACAACATCAACGACAAAGGGAACATCAGATGCGATCGCTTGTTGCAGGGCTGCTTCTAAGTCAGACTCTTTGGTGACTCCAACTCCTGCTGCACCCATACCACGGGCAATCATCGCAAAATCCGTTGGGGGAATTTCTGCGTCTGCACCTTTTAACCCCAATATCTTCATACCTTGATGGCACATATTGTATCGGGCATCATTCAGGACAATCCAAACAGCAGGAATTTTATATTTGACTGCGGTGCTGATTTCGTTATTCATCAGCATTGCACCATCACCAACAATGGCGACGGCTTTACCTTTTATCGCTTGGGCTGCACCAACTACGCCTGTCGCAGCGTGTCCCATCGCACCAACTCCGGTACTGACTCGGTAACGATTGGGTTCGGTAAAGCGCAGACAATGAGTTGACCAAGTAAAAGAGTTACCACACTCCGCCAAAACTACCGCATCACTACCCTCTACAACTATCTTTTGAATAGCAGCCATCAATACTTCTGGCCGTACTGGCGAGTCTGGGGCTGCTTCTATAGGTTCAGGTTGGGGGTTAGGTAACAACTCTGTCGGGAAAACAGTTTCTGGTAAATGCTCCAAAAGTTCTTGTAAATAAGCTTTGATATCAGATTGAATAGCGAAAGTCTGAGCATGGGGATAAGCCACACCAGGAACTTCCGGATCTATATCAACATGGACAAAGCCTTTTGCAGGAACCATTGTCGGACTCCAGAAAGAAGTCGGTTCGCCTAAGCGGGTTCCCAGTACGAGGGTACGGGCAGGCTGATGTTTTTCCATATAGGTAATGACGGAAGCATCACCACCTAAACCTGTGACTCCTACAAACTGGGGATGATCTTCTGGGAAGATGCCTTTGCCACGAGGGGAACACATCACCGCCGCACCTGTTGCCTCTGCCAATGCGTAGATTTCATCAGCTGCCTCCCGCGCCCCAAACCCAACCCAAATAGCGAAGGGTTCGGAAAATAGTAACTCCGCAGATTTCGCAACTTTTTCTTTTTGAGCAGTGATTCGATATGCATCTATATATAGTTGTGGCCAGGAAATGCCTTCAACTAAACTTGTTTGTACCGCAGTCGGGATGCTGATGTGGGCAACAAATCCGCCTGGTTGGGCTAAACCCAACGCCAGTTTACGGAAAATTTGCGGCAGTTGGGCAGCAGATTCGACTGTGATTGCATAGTTGAACAATGCGCCAGAGGTGAAAATACCACCACTAGGCAAGGTGTAACTGCTGGTTTCTTGAATTGCCCAGCGTCCCCGTTGGGGTGCGGAGGTACAAGCTGACAGTAGAATCACTTTTGCACCTTCACCACGGGCAGCAAATAACCCGGTGAGAGCGTTGGTAATTCCAGGCCCGGCGGTGGTAAAGACGACAGTTGGGCGATCGCTGGCAAAGTAAGCTTCAGCAGCTGCAAAAGCAGCGCCTGCTTCATGTCGGAAATTCAACACTTGTATTTGGCTGTTCGATAGCGCATTCCACAAACTGGCCATTGCACCACCAGCAATGCCAAAAGCACTGCATACACCCAGGTTGACCAACATTTGCGCGATCGCTTCTGCAACCGTGAGCGTAGGACTGAAATCATTGGGTAACAAAGTTTCAATTACCCTGGGATGTTGCAAATGGTCAAGCGTGGGAGAATCTCTAGGCGGAGATTCTACGTATTGATTGCCATTTGCAGGAAATTCTTCGTACAGCTCAGTAGTAACTAGCTGAGAATTGGAATCAGTATAATTTTGGCTCATTGCTTTCACTTAATTCCCGATACTTGCACAAGGGTCTTGGGTATATATTTAGGCAATAGGTGATATATAACACTAAGAAACTTGTCGCTTATTTTACGGATATGACCGGGCTGGTTTGAGAGTGGATGTTTATGCGGCTTTTCAGCCCAGTAAAAAAAACTTTTAAAAAAAGTGAAGAAAATTAAGGCAGTACTTATGAAAATCAGAGTACGGGAAATTAATACTTATTTGCAATGAAAAATCTTTTGATACCGTTACCAATTCTTTCGCAATTGTTGTCTGCGCTACATTTATACAGTCCAGCTTGTTGATTGATATCTTGCGTTAATTAGCAAGTTGTGTCAAATTAAGTTTAAATAAATTAATATTATCTTCATGAGACCCAGCACTGCTATGGTCAAAATTTTATATTCAGCACTTATGCTTTATGCTTAAAATTGTAGTCGCAAAAATCACTGGGTAATTTTTTTTGAAAAGCTAAGAACGAGATACAACTTAGGATAGATGATTGAATAATACTTATATAGTGTTGAGAATAATGTATTTCTTTTGACAGATGAGAAATTTGATTTTGGTATATTAAATTCCTGAGGAAGGCAATTAAGAAAAATTAAGAGGTAAATTGTATGATCTAAAACTTGTAATTCTACCTAAACGGCACGATAAACTACGTAGCCAGTCTTTTATCAAGCTCAAGCTACAGAAGTTTTCGGAAATTTGTAACATCAAATTTCAAATAACACCAAGATTTCACAGAACTAAACAATAAGTCTGCATTAGTGGAACATTACTTTTCAAAAGAATAGCTAATTCTGGAAAGAACAATAGTTCCCATAACTATAAAGACAGAGAAGCATTAGTCAGCCGCTGTACTGGTAAAATAATCCAGTGTTGACGGTAATTTTAGCAATAACTGTCGAAAGAATTTGCTTAATTCGTATATGCACTGTGTTGTGTAGTTTTCCCTTGGGTGATTAGCTTTTCTTAAAGGTTACATTTCTTCCTAAAATAATGATGAGGCAGTACTACTTTCAAAACACAGACGCATACTCCATAAATGAACAAAGGTAACTATGATTTGGAGTTTTGAATTAGCATGGCACTACAGTCAGAGTTAGAGTTTAAGTTCGCTCATTTTCTTATTAATAATGCTGTAGATGCAGCCTTCTGTTTAGGTGCAAATTGGCAGTTTATTTACGTCAATGATGCAACTTGTAGAATGATAGAATATTCTCGTGAAGAATTGCTGTCAATGGCGTTGCCTGATATTGATTTAGATTTTTATGTTCATAATTGGTCAGAAAAAAAATTACAAGAAGCTGTCACCTTAAAAACTCGCTACCGAGCTAAGGGAGGCAGAATATTTTTAGTAGAAATATCTCTCAAATTTTTAGAAGATCAAGGGAGAGAATTTAGCTGTGCTTTTGTGCGCGATAAAAGTCATGAGATAATAGAATTAAGCACCCAAAAGTGGATTAATGAGTTAAGAGATACTAACGCCAATTTACAACAGCAGGTTTCTGAACTCAAGCAAAGAGAAATGAACTTAGAAACATCTCTTTCTTTACTGAGTTCTACATTAGAATCTACTGTGATCGGTATTGTAACAATTAATTTTGAAGGTGATATCCTGAGCGTTAATCAGAAATTTTTGGACATGTGGCAAATCCCAAAATCTCTGTTTCGCTCCCAGAAATGCCCTCAGTGCAAAGAATTTTTTGAAAACCAAATCAAGCATCCAGAAACTTTTAATCGGCTGATTTGGGAAGTTTCTAGCCAATCTGACATTGAAAGCTACGACATTATCGAGTTAAAGGATGGCAGAATATTTGCTAACTATTCTCAACCTCAGTGGTTAGAAGGCAAAATTACTGGTAGAGTTTGGAGTGTTTGGGACATCACTGAATCAAAACAAGCAGAGGCAGCATTACGTCTGAACGAAGCTAGATTTCGGACTTTGGCAGAAACAACAGATGCCAGCACTTTTTTGATTCACGGTACACGAATTTGTTATGTGAATCCCGCAGTAGAAATGCTGACAGGCTACACAAAAGCAGAACTACTAAATGGGTTTGATATTCGTCAATTAATCAAAACTAAAAAACAGCGACAGATAAGTAAGTTACGAGAGACTCACAACTTTGAATACCAAGAAATCAGAATCCTGACTAAAAATGCTACAGAACGCTGGCTTGCTTGTGCAGTAGCCAAAATTAATGGCACACTTGATTTTCAAGATCAACAAGTTGAAATGATTGTCGGTATTGATATTACAGATTATAAAAACTCAGAATCAGAACTTAGTAAGGCTTTAGAACAAGCAAAACAACTTGGTGACTTAAGAGCGCGTTTTTTATCTATGGTCTGTCACCAACTCCGAAATCCGTTGAATGTTGTCTCATTTTCTAATAACTTACTCAAGCGCTATATTGACAAACAAACAGAGGAAACAATCGAACCTTTACTGGAACAAATTCAAACTTCTATTGAACAACTCAGCCAAATGTTGGATGAGATTTTGTTCTATGCTAAAGCAGAAGCAACAAAGCTGAAATTTGAACCAGAATCTCTCGAATTGGTGAAATTATGCAATAGTTTAGTTGCCAAAATGCAGATGAGTAATCTGCAAACTACAATAAATTTTGCTTGCCAAAGTAATTGTGTGCAAGCTTATTTGGATAAAAAAATAGTAGAGACAATTCTCAATAATTTGCTGGATAATGCCATTAAATATTCTCAATCAGGTAGTATAATTAATTTGGTGCTTTCTTATAATCAAGAAAAAGTAATTTTTCAAGTTAAGGATCAAGGAATTGGCATCCCATTAATAGACCAACAACGAATATTGGAACCGTTTTATCGTGGCAGCAATGTCGATAGCATTCCTGGTACTGGCTTAGGATTAGCAATTGTTAAAAGCCTTGTAGATTTACATAATGGTCAAATTACAGTAGAAAGTGAAGCTGCCCTAGGTACTACTTTTACTGTAATGCTGCCATTAAATAACCAAAATTCTCATGGTTCAGAGTTATGAGTGTTGAGTCTTGCAACTCAAAATTCTTAACTTGGAACTACAGCAGAATATATGAGTGGCCATTATGATGCCCATTCTATTAATAGTGTCCCTATTTAAGACTCAGCAAAGAGTTGACTAAATATTTCCTGTCACAATTTTAGTAACAGAACAATGATTTCCAAATCATCAAAAAAAATTCTCGTTATTGAAGATGATAGCGTTACCCGCACTCTTTACTTAAAGGGTCTGAAGCTGGAAGGTTTTGATGCAATAGGGGCAGAAAATGGCTTAGTGGGTATTCAAAAAGCGCAAGAAAATCTACCTGATTTGGTGGTTTGCGATATTATGATGCCTCATCTGGATGGTTACAGTGTCCTGAATGCATTACATCAAAATCCTCAGACAGCAGCTATTCCTTTCATTTTTCTGTCTGGTAGCGACAGTAGGGCAGATATTCGCAAAGGTATGGAATTAGGTGCAGATGACTATATTACCAAACCTTCCACACTAGATGAATTGCTTAGGGCGATCGCAACTCGGTTCAGAAAGCAAGCTTCTCTGAAAAATTGGAGCAATAATATATCTGAAAAAACTCCAGTATCAGAAGCAGAAAATCCCGCAAGCACTCATAATCCTAAATCAATTTTTCCTTCTATTCCGCAATTAAAAGAAGTATTTGACTTTATTGAAGCTTATTTCCGCCAAGGAATTACGTTGTGTGATGTGGCTGAGGCAGTTGGATATTCACCTGCTTACTTAACTAATCGAGTTGCAAAACAAACTGGAGAAACTGTCAATAACTGGATTGTTAAACGTCGAATGGCGGAAGCTCGTTCTTTACTACAAAATACGGATGAGACTGTTGAGCAAATTGCCAAATTATTAGGCTATCAACATGTCTGTCATTTCTCGCGTCAGTTCCGCCAACATCATGATTTACCCCCCCATGCTTGGCGGTTGTGTTCTAGAAATCAATAACTTTGAGTAAGTATATGACTCATATTTGATTAGTGACAAAAATCAGTACACATCTAATTTTCTTATTATCTGTTCCCCGTTCCCTGTTCCCTACCTACACAAGAATTTTCAGTAATCAAATCGGATTCCTATATATTGTAGTGCTGAGTAGAAACCGAGTAATTTTAAAGTGGCAATTTTGTAGAAGCGCAAATCTTTGCGCCCCTACAGTGTAGGCTTGACTTACTATTTTTGTAAGTTTCCTACGTGCAGACCGCACTCTTTAGCAGTAGATTCTTCCCACCACCAGCGACCTTCACGTTCATGCTGGTTTGGTAGAACGGGTCTGGTGCAAGGTTCGCAACCAATACTGATAAAACCGCGTTCGTGTAATTTGTTGTAAGGTACATCTAAAGCGCGAATGTACTCCCACACTTGGGCGGAAGACCAGTTGGCTAAGGGGTTGAACTTAATTAACTGATGGTCTTCAGTAGAAAATGCGGTGTCAATTTCAATTACAGGAATATGGTTGCGGGTGCTAGGACTTTGGTCTTTACGCTGTCCTGTAACCCAAGCATCAAGGGTATTCAATTTGCGGCGCAGTGGTCTAACTTTGCGGATAGCGCAGCATTCTTTGTGACCGTCTTGATAAAAACTGAACAATCCTTTTTCTTCTACCAAGGCTTGTACTTCTGCGGCATCGGGGAACATTAGTTCTAACTTAATGCCATAATGTTCTCTGACTTTATCTAAGAACTGATATGTTTCTGGATGCAAGCGTCCAGTATCGAGGGTAAAAACGCGGAAGTCTTTGGTGATTTTGGAAGCAATATCAATTAAAACAACATCTTCAGCACCACTGAAGGAAATTGCCATGTTGTCAAAACTTTCCAAGGCGAATTTGAGAATTTCTCTGGGAGATTTTTGACTATATTCTGCTTCTAAAGCAGCAATATTTAAATCTGTATGGGCGGCTACCATGTGTGAATGTTCTCTTCTCTCTGAACTTGAATTTTACCAATTTAAGATGCTGTTATACCAATTCTCGACAACAACTTACGGAAATCACTCCAGCGATTGTAGACAAAAATGATGCAATGTCGTGCAGTGGTATGAGTTGCGATCGCTGTTACACTGCAATTATCTCGCTCTACCCAGATCCAATGCCCAACCCACTAAAGCTAAACGACTACAAGCAACAAATAGCCGATCTCTACAGTCGCAGAAGTTTGACTTATGATCAAAGCGATTGGCATCTCCAAATTGCTCATCGTCTGGTGGAATATGCCCAACTCAGCCAAGGACAGCGTGTCTTAGATATTGCCACTGGTACAGCTATGGTTGCAATTAAAGCGTCTGAAGTTGTTGGGGCTGGAGGTGAAGTCGTTGGTATAGATATCTCTCCAGGAATGCTTGACCAAGCCAAACGTAAAGTGGAAGAATTAGGACTTACTAATGTGAAATTTCAATTGGCGGATGCAGAAGCATTGCAATTTCCAGTTAACAGTTTTGACTGCATTTTGTGTTCATCTGCATTAATTTGGATGGAAGATATTTCCGGTGCATTGCGTCATTGGTATCAATTTTTAAAACCAGGTGGTTTACTAGGTTTTCATGCATTTGCAGATACGGCTTTTATTGGTGTTGTCGTTGTGCAGAAAATCGTGGAAAAGTACGGTATTTCACTTTATTTTAGTAAGCCAACAAGTACAGAAGAAAAGTGTCATAATTTGCTAAAAGCGGCAGGTTATAACTGCATTGAAATTGAATCTGAGCAATACGGTAGCTATGTCAGTTTAGAACAAGCAAAACAGATGTGGGCAGGAAATGAGTATCTAGCGCCAGGTCAATCTCCTAATCCTTTATCGCAGTTATCAACTGAACAAATAGAGCAAATTAAGGCTGAATTTGAATTTCAATTAGCTGCATTAGAAACTGAACAAGGCATTTGGAACGATATTACTGTATTTTTTACATTCGGTCGTAAGCCAGTTGAGGAAAATTTCTAGTAGACTCACCTGATTAAGTAAGTAGGGTAGGTATTCCCAGCCTCATTCTTAATTAACCAAGAATATAGTAGTGAATGTCCACCTTATATATACTGCGTTTTTTCAAAAATCAAATATGAATTCTATAGAAGACAGCTATGGGTGCAGTAATGGAAAATCATCTCTCAAAACTCAATAGTAATACTAATAAAATTTAAAAAGTATTAGCAATGCCATACTTAACTGCTGCTAGGGACATTCGTAATTTCATTGCTGAATATGTCAAATCTAAAACCTTATGGATAGATACAGAAGTAGCTGACTATAACAGCCGCAATCCGAGATTATCGCTCATTCAAGTATTAGATAATCCTAATGATATGAGTGGTGATCGCGTTTTACTTTTGGATGTCTTAGATCAGGATGAATTGGTAGCTTATTTTATCGAGCAAATCATGGTCAAGCCGGACATAGAAAAAGTATTTCATAATGCTAGTTATGATGTAAAGTTTTTAGGTAATAAAAAAGCTAAAAATATTACTTGTACTTTAGAAATATCTAAAAAAATTCCTTATTATCTTTTACCAGTACCTAACTACAAACTCCAGACTTTAGCTAGTATTTTGTGTAACTTTCACTATATTGATAAACAAGAACAAACTAGCGATTGGGGACAAAGACCTTTAACAGAAGAACAAATAGATTACGCTTATCTTGACTGCATTTACCTTGCTCAAGTACATAAACGTTTGTTAGAATTACAAACAGAAGGTAATCCTGAGCCAAAAACAGAAGATTTAGTAGCTCTCAGTGCCAGATATACCCAAATAGAAGAGCAATGGAAGCTATTAAATTCGGAATTTGAACATTTGCAAGAGCGCATTAAAAAAGCTATGCAAGCTCAAAATGTATCAGAAACATCTTCCTTTAAATTGACTTCTTATGAACGGAAAACTGTGAAAACCAATTTTTTGGAATTGGCAAGACTGGTACAAACTCAAGGATTAACTTTAGATTTCCCTGTGACATTGACTCAAAAACTGCAAAAAGATTTAGGGGAAAATCTAGAACAATTATCTGTAGAAATAGATACATCTAATGCTTGGCGGTTAACTTCCAAAACTCAGGAAAGCAATAACGAGAATGAGTAAAATCAGCTTTTGAGTTTAGCATAATTAACATTTATAATAAAAGTATAAAGTATAATTAACCACGCTTAAATAACAGCATAAAAGTCAAAAAGTTGATAAACTTCCCGGTTGAGGCGAGAGTTAACCGTTATTAAACCTAGGGAATATTAGTGAAGTGTGTTATTTAACATTACACATCGACATTCCAGATTTAATTAACTTGGGTGTTAATTCAGTCTAGGTGGAATGGTGGTTGAAAGCAACTTATGAAGCTGCTGTTATTGGAGCAAAAGCGGGTGAAGGAAAAAAAAGTATTGGCTATAGTTGTGCTGACTGTATTGAGTGCAATTACCCTTGTCTCTTGCAATCGAGACAAGAATGTGTTGGTGACAGAAATAGGCTTCACTCCTCCTAGCCGTCGGACAATTAAAACCTCACAAGCAGGGACGCTGTATTTGCAAGGGCAAAATCAGCATCTTAAAGGCGACTTACAAGCCGCGATCGCTTCTTATACTAAAGCACTAAACCTCAATCCTGACTATAGTGCAGCCTACAAAGGGCGAGGACTTGCCTACTTTGATACTGGAGACAAGCAAAAAGCAATTGCTGATTACAACGAAGCCATTCGCCTGTCCCCCAACGATGCCGAAGCCTTTAACAGTCGGGGAAACGCCCGTGCCTCCCTAGGAGATAATCGAGGTGCGATCGCAGATTACACCCAAGCTATTAAGCTTTCACCCAATTATGCCGAAGCTTATAATAACCGAGCTAATGCCCGTGCAGCCATAGGCGAAAAAGACGGTTCACTGGATGATTACGACCAAGCAATTATTCTAAATCCCAGATATGCGATCGCCTACAATAACCGTGGTAACGCCCGTGCCGCCCAGGGTGATAAACAGGGAGCTATATCCGATTACAATGAAGCCATACGCCTGAATCCTAGCTTTGCCCCGGCTTACAATAACCGAGGTAACGCCCGTGCCGCCCAGGGTGAAAAACAAGGCGCAATCAACGATTTAGAACAAGCTGCCGCTATCTTCCAACGTCAAGGTAATAACGAATTGTATCAACAAGTAATGAATAATCTTCAAGAACTTGGGCAATAGTACAGCAGGGAACAGGTGACAGGTGATAGGTTACAGGTTAGTAGAGACGCGAAATTTCGCGTCTCTACTAGTTAGGACATCAGTACACAATAGAACTAAGACAGCAAGAGACTTTTAACCCTGTCATATCATGTCCGGCAAATCAGTTATGATTCAGCACATTTGTGCAGAAAGATAAAAACTCTTTATCCTCCTGCCCCCTTGCGGTCTATATGACAAGTCTTTTACCGGAATCGATATCACCTGTCCCCTGCTATAAACCTGCAAAATTTTAGGGGTGATTACAAAATCACCCCCATATTCCCCTCATATTAGAATTTACTTTCAGCACCCTTATTGGGACGTATTTTTACTTTGAAATATTAACTAAACTTTCAACTGGAGCATTAGCCAAGGTTGGCGCTGTAAAAATTTGAGAGTACAGACTTGCTGGCTGTTGACGAGCCACAACTGGTAGCACTTGCCGAGCATGAGTAGCTACTTCTACTGTTTTCACATCGTATGTCTGCGTTGCTAGTTTGGGATACAAACCGATACCGATGATGGGAAGTAACAGACAAGCGGTGATAAACAATTCACGAGGTTTCACATCAGGAACTACAGCATCTAGATGTAACTCTTCACTTTGCTTACCGTAGAACACTTGGCGGAGCATGGACAACAGGTAGATTGGTGTCAAAATCACGCCAACTGCTGACAGTAGCACAACTACAACCTTGAAGCTGGAACTGTAAACATCGCTGGTAGCGATACCGAGGAACACCATCAATTCGCCGACGAAGCCACTCATTCCAGGTAAAGCGAGAGAAGCCATTGCACCAGCAGTGTACAGTGCGAAAGTTCTAGGCATTACCTTACCGATGCCACCCATTTTATCCATCATCAAGGTGTGGGTACGTTCGTAAGTTACACCAGACAGGAAGAATAAGCTGGCAGCAATCAAACCGTGGGAAACCATCTGTAACATGGCTCCACTAATACCAAGTTCTGTGTAGGAAGCTAAACCAATCAACACAAACCCCATGTGAGCAATTGAAGAGTAAGCCAAGCGGCGTTTGAGGTTGGTTTGAGCAAAGGCGCAGCAAGCACCATAGACAATGTTAACTACACCCAAGATTGCTAAAACTGGAGCGAAGTAAACATGAGCATTAGGTAACATTTCAATGTTGAAGCGGATTAAGGCATAACCACCCATCTTCAACAACACACCAGCCAAAATCATGGAACCAGGCGCAGATGCTTCACCGTGAGCATCGGGTAGCCAGGTGTGTAAAGGGAAGATTGGCAACTTCACACCGAAGGCGATTAAGAAACCAGCGTAAACTAATAATTCAACGGCTTTAGGATATTGTTTCATTCCTAGAGATGCGATGTCGAAGGTGACAGTATCTCCAGAGAATGCCATCGCAAAACCAGCAACAAGGATAAATATAGAAGCAGCAGCAGTATAAAGAATAAATTTGGTAGCAGCATAACGGCGTTTTGCTCCACCCCAGATGGAAATCAGCAGGTATACGGGAACTAGCTCGATTTCCCACATGAGGAAGAACAATAGCAAGTCTTGGGCAAGAAACACACCCAACTGGGCGCTGTACATTACCAGCATCAACCCATAAAACAATCGCGGCTTGTTGGTAACTTTCCAAGCCGCGAAGATTGCTAGGGTGTTGATTAAGCCTGTTAACAAGATGAGTGGCATCGACAAGCCATCAACTGCTACAGACCAATTTAAACCAATTTGTGGAACCCAAGAGTATTTTTCGACGAATTGGTAAGTTGAGCTTTGGAAATCGTAGTTATGCCAGAAGGCATAAATCATTAAGGCAAAGTCCGCGATCGCTACTCCTAAACCATACCAACGGACTGTTTTTCCTTCTTTGTCTGGAATTATGGGGATGGCCAAGGCAGCCACCAAGGGCAAGGCAATTATGGCAGTTAGCCAAGGAAATTCGACAGCATTCATCACTTCTGACAATCTTTTTTTGTTTTCGCTTTTAATTACATTATATTAAGGAATTCGTACATTTGTAAACGTAATTTATCTCTAGAAAATTAAATTTTGGATATCGATGAGAATATATACTCATCAATTCTTCAATTTTGACCATCATCAGGAATAAATACTCATGAAATTTAATGGCTAGTCCATTCTAGATATAAAGTTTTGTAAAGTCAATAAAAACGGTGGCTTATACCACCGTTACAAAACTTAATCTATTGTATGTCTAACGAGCGATTTTACCCATAAGATTTTGGGTTAAGCCCTAAACGATGCGGTTGACAATTGTCCAAACTTCCCCATCTGAGCGGACATGGGGAACTGAAATCGTCTTGAATCCGGTAATAAAGGGCTTGTAATAAACTTGCCAATACAAAGGACTGAGATGATCGGCTGAGGCTTTCAACAGGCGGATTTCGGTTGCCAATTCTGCCGCTAGTTCGTTAATGCGATCGGCGTGAACCTGTGCCACCTTTTTTGCTTCTTCTAGTTGCTGTTGGATGGTAAGTTGTTTAGACTCAACTTGCCAACGAGCGAGTTGGGCTTGTTTTTGTTGTAGCTGGGCTGTCAAAGCAGTGATCGCATCATCGATACCTTTGAGTTCAGCAGATAATTGCGGATTTTCTCTAGCTTGGCGGCGATAAGCTTCAACAATTGCTGAAGGTGAATTATTATCGCCAGATATCTCATTATTATTAGTGAGAGCAGCCCGTTCTTGCTGAAGAACTTGAATTTGAGATTTGATGGCTGCTATCTCGGCTTGAATCTGCTCCATAGTTAAAGTGCTGAGTGTAAAGTGCTGAGTGCTGAGTAAAAATTCTAGTCCCTAGTCTCTAGCCTCTAGTCTCTCTTTCATACGTTGCGCCTTGAGTGTCTAAAGCCAGCGATCGCACTTCGGCTTCAATACCTGTCGCTTTCCAGGCTGTGATCATTGCCAATTCCACAGCTTGGGAATGTGCCACATCAGCTAAAGCTAATAGCGTCGGCCCTGCACCACTAATCACCATGCCATAAGCACCAGCCTCAACCGCCGCCGCATTCACAGCATCGTAACCAGGAATCAAGGCTTTACGATAAGGCTGATGCAACTTATCTTGTAAAGCTGCTTTTAGCCATTCTGGGTTTCCAGTTTCCAAGCCGCGTAACAATAATCCTAAATGGGCAGTATTGAAAATTGCGTCGGCACGGCTAAATTCGGTGGGTAAAACACGCCGTGCTTCTGAGGTAGACAACTCAAAATCTGGGATTGCCACGACTGGGATGATATTTTCATGCCAAGGAACATCACAAATTTCCCAACCAGCATCACTAGTAGCCGCCAGACGACATCCCCCGATTAATGCTGGAACTACATTATCAGGATGTCCTTCCATTGCGATCGCAATTTCCATCACCTGCACCTGAGATAGAGGTTCACCCGCGAGTTGATTTGCTGCGACCAACCCGCCGACAATTGCTGTCGCTGAACTACCCAAACCCCTCGCCAGTGGTACACCCAAACCAATCTCAATTTTCACAGGCGGCGGAGTCTGATCTATATATTGATAAAACTTCAAAAACGCCTGATAAAGTAAATTACTCTCATCAGTTTGCACTCGTTCGGCTTCTGCACCTGTGACATGAATAGTTAAACCGCTTTCATCTAAGCGTGTAAACCTAAACTGGTTACAAAGCGTCAAAGCTGCACCAATGCAATCAAAACCCGGCCCCAAATTAGCAGTCGTAGCGGGGACATTAACCGTAACAGAAGAAATAACAGACATCTGCAAATACTCACCTAACCAATCAACCAGCATCCCATGTAACTGGTTGATTTGTTCATTGCTCAACCTCATTTGGGGTATATATGGGGTATATATGGGGTATATATGGGGTACAAATGGGGCCTATATGGAAGTTTTTCAACTGACGACAACTGTTGATGCTACTGGGCATTTGCATCTTGACATCCCAACACAGCTATCGCCTGGTGAAGTAAATATTGTGGTTGTGCTAAGTCCAGTTACATCAGACAGCACGCAAAAATCTAATTATGATTTTTCCGATCTTGCTGGTAAATTAGTTTGGCAGGGAGATGCACTAGCAATGCAAAAAGTGTTGAGAGATGAATGGTAGTCGCTACTTGTTGGATACTAATGTGATCGTCGCGCTCCTACAGGGTAATTCACAACTGTTACAATTGTTGCAAAATGCTGATTGGATAGGAATCTCGATTATTAGTCAACTTGAATTTCTGGCATTTTCACGGTTGACGCAGAGTGATATCCAACTTTTTCAACAATTTCTCCAACGAGTTGAAGTCGTTAGTTTAACTGCTGGTGATGCAGTGTTGATTCAGCAAATTATTCAACTTCGACAGCAATATCGTCTAAAACTACCAGATGCGATCATTGCAGCAATGGCACTTCAGACAAATGCAAAACTAGTAACTGCGGATCAGGAATTTGCGAAAGTATCGGCCTTAACAGTTATTAGTTGGTAGCTATAACTTCTCTATGTTTCCAATTTACCTTGTACCCAGTCTGATATCCCCATTGGTTTTCAAAAGGTTCAGCAAGATAATCAGGTAAAGGTTGAACAGGATTCAAATGTCTGATAAATATTCCACTTCTGGCAAAGAAAAAGCCAGTAGATGAAGTATCTCCAGGTTCATTACTAATATCAAATGAGTCGCAAATGAGTAAGACTCCACTTACAGACGAATTATTTTTTCTAATTAATTTTTGTAATGTTCCTTTAAGCTTCATTAATTCATTCACAAGCTTTCCAGAATCATTGTTTATATTTATAAATTTATTAGATACATCGATAACAGCAATTCCATATATTGCTTGTGTTGATAAATGAGTTTTCCAATTTTTAATTTGTTGATTTGCTTTTTCAATGACTTTCTTATATCTTGTATCATTTGTGTTTATCTCAATATGCTTGCATTCCACAGCTATAGGAATAGGGTGGTTATTTACATCTATTTTAAAGTCAGCCAGTCCTTCATCTTCTGTTGCAGTTATTCTAAACCCTTTCTTACTTAAAAACCAAGCTGCAAAAGAAAGTTCTGTTATTAAACTTTGAAAACCATCTGTCTCCTTTAACTGAGATGTAATTTGCTGCCTTACTTTAGCATCACCATAGTTTGCAAAATTACCTAGTGAGAAACTTACTGGATTACCACCACTAACTTTTGAAAATATATAGTTATCTAACAAGATAGAAGTAAGCTCTGGAAAAATATCTCGGTTTTCAGGAAATTTAATTATTCCCCTTTGTGCAATCATCTGTTCGCAAATCTGGTATCTTTGGACTGCTGGATGATTTGGCTTTCTTTTACACAGTTTTTGCCAGCCTTCTTCATTGAACAGATCTTTAATTAACTTTTTTTGAGCAGTAAAATGCTGAACAGAGTCGGACATATCATAGAACTGTACCATAGAGTAAATTTGATTGGTAGAAGTGCAATTTTAAATAAAGGATTTATGCAAGAGATAGCTGAAATTCTTATTTTAAATTAGAGGCAATTATATGAATTGCCTCTAAAGCAAGTACTTTTCCTTAACTCCTCAATTAGTCTAGGCCTGACATCTGTAAGAAAGACCCAATCTGAGGGCTAAAAGTTCTCGAAGTTTGCGATCGCATCTTTCAATTTCTGCACTACTTCATCTACAGAAATTGCGCCTAACTCACCAGAAGCGCGGGTACGGATGCTTAAAGAGTTGGTTTCAACTTCCTTCGCACCTACCACAGCCATTACGGGTATTTTATCTTTCTCGGCGTTGCGGATTAATTTACCCAAGCGATCGCCACTGGTATCGACTTCGGCACGGATACCCAAAGCTTGCATTTTCGCTACAACATTTTTAGCAAAGTCTAGCTGTGCATCACTAACAGATAGCAACCGCACTTGCACTGGTGCTAACCACAAGGGGAAATCACCTGCATACTCTTCAATTAATATCCCAATCAGCCGTTCTAAGGAACCGAAAGGTGCGCGGTGAATCATTACCGGACGCTTGCGAGAACCATCTTCAGCAACATACTCTAAATCAAAGCGTTCTGGTAAGTTGTAGTCAACTTGCACAGTTCCGAGTTGCCATTCTCTTTCCAAAGCATCTTGGAAGATAAAGTCGAGTTTTGGCCCATAAAATGCCGCTTCCCCTATACCTTCAAAGTGTTCCATTCCTAGTTGTTCCACGGCGCGGCGAATCGCACCTTGAGCTTTTTCCCAAGCTTCATCGGAACCGATATATTTATCACTAGCAGGGTCACGGAAACTAAGTCTGGCTTTGAAGTTCTTTAGTTGCAGTTTATTGAACACAGACAAAATCAAATCCACTACGTTGAGAAATTCTGCGTCTAGCTGTTCTGGAGTAACAAACAAGTGCGAGTCATCCACAGTAAAGCCGCGCACTCTGGTTAAACCGCCTAATTCCCCTGATTGTTCATAGCGGTAGACAGTACCGAATTCTGCCAAGCGCATTGGTAGTTCTCGATAAGAACGTAACTCGCTCTTATATATTTGGATGTGGAAGGGACAGTTCATCGGCTTCATAACAAAGCCTTGCTCAAGTGCGGCGGCGGCTTCATCCTCTGCCATTAAGGGGAACATATCTTCTTTATATTTTTGCCAGTGACCGGAAGTTTTAAATAAATCCACTCTGGCAATGTGGGGAGTTACTACAGGCAAATAACCGCGCTTGAGCTGTTCCTGCTTGAGGAAGTCTTCTAAAATATTCCGCAATAAAGTACCTTTGGGAGTCCACAAAGGTAAACCCGGCCCTACTAAGTCGGAAAAGATAAATAATCCCAGTTCTTTACCAAGTTTGCGGTGGTCACGGCGCAATGCTTCTTCTTTACGGCGTTTGTATTCAGCTAGTTGTTCTGGAGTTTCCCAAGCAGTACCGTAAATGCGCTGTAGTTGCGCTTTGGTTTCATCCCCACGCCAATAAGCACCCGCAACGCTTTCTAAATCGATAGCTTTGGGGTTTAAATCTTTGGTATTTTCTACGTGAGGCCCGGCGCACAAATCCCACCATTCATTGCCTAGATGATAAATGGTGATTGGTTCTTTCAAATCTGCCAGAATTTCTAATTTATAAGGCTCATTAATTTCCTGAATGCGGCGTTCGGCTTCTTCCCGGCTGACTTCTTCCCTAATTACTGGCAATTTACGATTAATAATCTTAGCCATCTCTTTTTGGATGGCTTTGAGGTCTTTGTCAGTAAATGGCTCTGGACTGTCGAAGTCGTAGTAAAATCCATTTTCTATCCAGGGGCCAATTGTAACTTGCGCCTTGGGAAACAGCTTCTGCACTGCCATTGCCATCACATGAGAAGTTGTGTGGCGAATCTTTTTTAAAGTCTCTGATTCGCTGGTGCGGGGTAAATAAACTTTTTCTGGTTGTTCTGCTGGATGCAGTTCTTGATTAGGCGACATTGGCTGCTGAACCATTGGCGAAGGATTACAAACAGTGATTTATTAGTTAAAATGCTGAAAAACTTACCCAAATATAACATATGGTTATCTTTGGGTTTGACAGAGTTTTAGCTGCACTGGATGCACTCTAGCATTCTATAAAGTATGTAGACACCCCTTGGGTGGCTTCCCGCAGGGTAGGGTGAAGTCTGAAGTATGAAAATTAAAATTTGGCTTGTTGTCGGCGGTGTCTGGTCTACAGTCTTTGGGTTTAATTTTTCTACAGTAAAAGTATTATGTTCTTATTTTTAGAATTATAACTTTGTAACTATTCTCACAGATTTTTTTAACTTTATTTCTTGAGACATAGCATATAATAATGTTAAGTTTTGTAAAAAACGTTAATATTAATAAGAAAAATAGAAGTATCCTTCAGATCTATGCAAGACTCAAATTTACCAGGGGCGGAGTTGCTGAAAACGGTCTTAGAGCCTTTGTTAGAAGACTTTCAGTATTGGTTTACGCGATCGCGTAACCTGTTGGAAACTGAGCAACTCTCATTTATGAGTCATCAAGAACAATCTGACCTGCTGTTACGAGTCAAGCAAGCACAAGCAGAATTGAATACAGCGAAAATGTTATTTACTGCCACTGATAAACAAGTCGGAATTGATATGACAACTTTAACGCCTTGGCATCAATTGGTAACTGAATGCTGGAATGTAGCTATGCGCTTCCACCAAGAAAAAGAAAACGCTTAGCTACTAATTTGCTCTAGCGATATATAGCAATAGCCAAGGTAGTTAGGACATCAGTAAATCGACTTTTAACTCTGTTACCTGGTAGATGACATCATTCGCATCAACACTATAAAATCCTTAACAAATTTTTTATTAACAAACAATGTATCCTATGCTACCGTAAACTGAATAGCCGTTGACAAATTTTTCCACATAAATAATATAAGCGCATCAAAAGCGCCTTAAAAATTAACACCCGCTGCAATCCCCAATATCAGCGAAATTTTTCAGTACAAGGTTTTTAAACTTGCTGCCCCTGGAGGAAATCCCTAATGTTGCACCTACTTTATATTCTGGCTTTTACGATTCTTGCTTGTATCGCGGTTGCTAATTTAATTCGCAACTTAGTCATGTTTAGTTTTGACCGAGAGCGAAATTACCCAGCTAGATCTTCAGCGATGAATAATCAAGGTTATCGTGCCTCCAAGAAACAGTTTGTACCACATCCAGAATTATTGGATAGCGCGGGCAATCTAATCAAAGAACCACTTTTAGTTATGCGCTCCATCAATGTTGAAGATGCGAGGCAACAGCTAGATGCTATTTACGAAGCTTCTCCAGGACACAAAAGTGAAAATCAAGAAAAATAGAGATTAGAGTGTAGCAAGTAGGGAATAGGGGCTAGGGACTACTTTAAAAATTAAGTTTGTTTGCCCTTTTGATTCCCGTTCGCACAGCCTCTTTGTTAAGAGAAGGGTAGTATGAAAAATAAAGATTTATACTTCATACTTCATACTTTCCCATCCCCTAGCTTTATTCATACTTTATCTTGGGCGTTTAAGCTTCGATAACTACGCGGAGATTGCCGCGTTTTTTAGCTACGCGGCAGGCAGTAGTATTACCAGAACGCTCAAATTCCAAATCCAGAATAGTGGTGCCAACGCGCAAATTGTGAAATGACAGGTGATTAATCGACTCTGGTAAAGCGGGGTCAATAATTCGTAAGCAGTTATTTTGCGCGTCAGGTACTAGATTTACGATCATTTGCAGCAGTTGGAATACACTACCAGTAGCCCAAGCTTGCGGTGTACAAGCAACAGGATACTGTACAGGGGCATTATCACCTTTGCGTTCGTAGCCGCAAAACAGTTCTGGAGGACGTTGGTAAGGCTGTGTACTCGTCATGTCGAAGATACCTTGGAAAAGTTCCAGGGCTTGATCGATTAAGCCGAGCGATCGCAAACCTATCGCAATCAAAGAGTTATCATGAGGCCACACCGAACCAATGTGATAACCCATCGGATTATAAGCCGGGGACAAGCTACTCAAAGTCCGAATTCCCCAACCATTAAACATATCTGGGGCGCGTAGCCTTTCTGCCACACTGTAGGCTTTTTCGGGGGTAAAGATGCCCAAGTGTAAACAATGACCAGGGTTAGATGTAATACTATCTACTTGTTTGCCTTCGCCATCCAAAGCTAAGGCACAAAAATCTTGGTCTTCCATCCAAAAGTCCCGATTAAAACGCACCTTGAGATTTCTGGCTTCTTCTTGCCAACGGTCGGCTAAATCAAGCCGCTTCTTCATTCTGGCAATTTCCACCAAGCGAATCTTAGCAGCATAAACATAAGCTTGAACTTCGCACAGGGCAATGGGGCCGTTAGCCAAATCTCCCTTGCGGTCAACAATACAGTCGCCTGAGTCCTTCCAACCTTGGTTAGCTAAACCACGTTTAGATCTGCGATAGTAACTCAGGTAGCCAGTTGCTTGCAGACTGCGATCAATCCACTCCATCGCCGCTATAGCATTCGGCCAAAGCTGTTCTAACGTTTCATGGTCATGAGTCCACGTGTAATATTCTGCATACAGCATCAACCACAGAGGCGTAGCATCAACTGTACCGTAGTAAGGTGTATGGGGAATTTCTTGACAACGAGCCATTTCCCCTAAACGTAACTCGTGCAGAATTTTGCCTGGTTCTTCTTCGCGCCAATCATCCTCAACTTTCCCTTGATATGCTGCCAATAGCATCAAGGTTTCTTTGGCAATTTGCGAGTTTAACATCAAGGTTTGAGAAGCCGTAATGATGGAATCTCGACCAAACAGCGCTGAAAACCAAGGTACGCCAGCAGAAACAGTCTTGTATTTGCCAAAGGACTGGCGTAACAAGTACATATCTTGTTCAGCGCGGTCAATCACTCGATTGAGTAGACTTTTGTCTGAACTAATACGGGTAGTTTGTTCCACCCAATGTTGTTCTTCCATCAATTCTGCGGCTTTAGCCTGTCCTAGGGTAAAAGCCGCACTAACGGTAGAACTAGAGGTATTGTTAGTTAACAAATTAATGCGGTAGCCGAGTTTTTGAGTTTCATGGGATGCTAACTCCAACCGCCAGACAGCAGTGTAACCTTTGAAGTAGTCTGGTAGGCGATGCTGGAATTGGATACGAGACTCCATCACTAAGCCATCCAGACCTTGGTAGGCTAATGTTAAAAATTCTTCTTTGTGTGTTTCAGCGTGAGGCGATACAGGCACAGCAGTATCACCGTTCAATGCGGCTTTGTCTTCGGGTGTAGGTTCGACTAAACGTAAAAGTTTACCTCGTTTTTCTCTGCCATAACCCCGCACTTCAAACAAATCGACAAAATCTGCATCAAAGCTAATACTGAGTTCAAAACTTACAGTAGTGGTGCTGTAGTTTGAGACTTCGATTTCTTCAAACAGTGCGCCATTAAGAACAATTTCGCGGCTAATGCCAATATTATCAGCTTTGAGGCGATCGTCAATTCTGGGGTTAGTGCATAAAACAGAAAGGGAAAAGCCTTTTTCAGCTGTGCTGCTCAGGAGTATAGGCGATCGCCCTTCAATTTGCAATTCTAGGCGGCTGAGAAATCGCGTATCACAACAAAACAAACCCATACTGGGGTTCGCATCATTGAGGGAACAGCCAGAAATGTTCCCCATCGTGTCTGTCACTAAAAATAAATCATCATCTTTAACCGTCAGTGTTGGTTGTGGTCTTTCACTCACAACACAAGGCCACTCTGGAATAGGAAGTTGTTCTGCTGGGATAAAAGTCTTTCCGTCCAAAGAAATTTTTTCTTGGGTGATTAGCAAATCTGGTGTCATCAGCCAAAGTTCCGTGTATGAGTCTATGTTGTCGTAGTTTTAGTAACATTGATAAGTTCAGCAGCAGCAAAGTCCAATCTAAAAAAATACTGCTCAGAACTGTAAAAAAGACGTTATGAAAAAGCTAGTTGACAAAATTTACATAACAAATCTTTATAAATTTATATTTTCTTGAGTAAAAGTCAAGGCTGATAATACAGGATTTTTACTGAGAATAAATCAACCTTGGTATATACTCTCGATTTACGCAATTTATCTTTTATTTTTAAAATAAAGCTATGTAATTGAAGAATTCAAAAGTCAGAATTCAGCAACCAGAATCAATCAGTGGTTGAAAAATGACCTCCACTCACACCTAGATAAATTCTGTAGACGCAAAGCGGCTTTCCTTAGGGTATTCTGGCTCCCAACTCCTGAATTCTGTTTTGATAAACTTTCCGTTAACTGAAGAGCCGATCTGACCGAGAATGTATATTGAGCGTAGTAGCTTATGATTTAAATCATCCCAATGTCCAAAATATAGATAAACCAACAACATTTAGGTGAAGACTACAGTATCTTTGGCGAAGGGCTATGCCACGTCTATGCCTTCCTACGCTAAGGTGCCAACGGTATTAATAGCCGTTATTGTTCTTTGCTCTTCTCTAGACTGGCATATCTGTAAAGAAACCTATGGGCGCTCCTCCTCGTGCAGTTGGGCAGAGTAACTCGCCATCTGAAGACTAAAAGCGGAAACATACACAAAAACAGTGTTTCGACTTTTAGCCACATAGAGTGGAAGCAAATTGCTGCTACTGCCTTTTAACAGTGCCGTTTAGGATTCTTTACATAACGCAGCTGTTTGCCTAGTTTGAGAGTTCATTGTAATTTGTACAATGCAGCTGTGACGTGGATATTTTCTGTGAAAGTGGCTCCTTAAACAATATTCATGAGCATTTCGACTTCCGTGCTGAGTGATCTGCTACAGTTCATTCCTTACCTCCGGCCCCAGCTCTATTTCAAAGCTTCACTAACCGCCCTCTCCCACGCAATGGAAGATCAGGTTTTAGCGGCGACTTTAGACAGTCCCTTGGTAATTGCGAGTTTTCAACGAGAGCGATTTTATCGCCAAGAAGCTCATCGCTATCAAAGGCTGGCGCAGCGCAGTAATCAAATATACGTTTTATCTGCACCAGAAACGGACTTTGCCAATAGCTCAGAATACTATGAAAAAGTTGCTTTTGAACCAGATGATGCTTTAACTCAAGAGTGGCACTTGGTAGTAATTGCAGATAATTATGCTACCTGCTTGGTGTGTCGGGAAAGCCTGGGTTCTATTACGAAAAATCAGCAAGTACCAGAGTTTAGTACTGGCCTTGACATCGACACAGCCCGGAGGTTTGAGGGTATTTGGACATCGGAGCGAGGAGTTAGCATCAAAGCAGCACAATTGCTATTAGACAGGATTTTAGTTTATCGACCAGACTTAGCCAACAAAGTGAAAGAAGCACGGCAACGGTTTGGCATCGGAGAACCAAGAATTTACTCTCAAATCGGACAAACCGAATTTGCTTGTGATATTGATACAGACCCCTTTGTGCAGCGGTTGGTGACTTATTTGCAAGCTAGTCAGTATAAATTGCACAAAGCTTATCGCTCAATTATTGCCCAAGCACGTAAAGAACGCTTAATCAACTCTATTAGTACAGCGATTCGGCGATCGCTTGATCCCCATGAAGTTTTGCAAATTGCTGCCCAAGAATTAGGGCAACACTTAGGCGCGAGTCGTTGTTTAATTTACCGCGCTCAAGCTCATGATTCGCAAGCGATAATTGAACACGAATTTTTGACAACTGGTGTTTTATCTGTATATGGGCAAACCTGGGATTTAGATAAAAATGCTTTATTTCAGGAAGTCGTACAGCAAGGTGAAGGTGTTTGTGTAGCTGATACACTTAACGACTTGCGCATCAGTAGTTCAGCAACACTTTCTTTAATTGCCAAAAAATTTAGCATTCGTTCTTGGTTAATCGAACCAGTGTTATCTCAAGGACGATTGCTAGGTATCATCGAATTACACTATTGCAGTGTACCACCCCACCAGTGGCAACCAGGGGAATTTGATTTGGTAAAAGCGATCGCCACCCAAATCGGAGCCGCTTTAATTCAAGCAGAAGCTTACGCCAACCTCGAAGAACTCAACCAGCAGCTAGAAGCCCTCGACCGTACCCGCAGCAACTTGATAGCCATTACAGGGCATGAACTGCGAACCCCTTTATCCACCATTCAAGTGTGCTTGGAAAGTCTCGCCAGTGAGCCAGATATGCCTGTGGAATTACAGCAGGTAATGCTGAATACCGCCCTAGCCGACTCAGAACGGATGCGAAAATTAGTACAGGATTTTCTCACCCTCTCAAACCTAGAAAGCGGCCGCGTGGAATGGCATCCAGAATCACTCACCTTACAAGAGTGTGTGGATTTAGCACTCAGCCGCACTCGCACCCGCCCCACGATCGAAAATCCACCAAAAATCAAGACGCAAATTGCAGAAAACCTGCCCTTAGTTAAAGCCGACGGTGATTGGTTAGTGGAAGTATTGGCAAAATTGATAGACAACGCCTGCAAATTTACGCCAGCAGATGGGGAAATTACCATTAAAGCTATTCACAATAAAAATCAGATGGTTGAGGTCACTGTGGCTGATACAGGGCGGGGAATTGAACCCAATCGCTTGGAAGTGGTATTTGACCGCTTTTATCAAGAAGAAGGGGCGCTACGTCGTACCGCTGGCGGTACGGGTTTGGGTCTGGCAATTTGTCGTCAAATTGTCAATGGTTGGGGCGGTGAAATTTGGGCAGAGTCAACAGGCAAAGACCAAGGCAGCCAGTTTCATTTCACCATTCCTGTTGTTTTGGGTAGCCAGGAAGAGAAGCGGGCAAAGGTCAAGAGTAAATAGTCATTTGTCAATGGTCTATGGTCATTTGTAATGAAAAATAACAAATAACTAACAACAAATGACAAACAACTGTTACAGACTATGACACGATCGCAATATGATCGTAATGGCGGTGTTACGATGCCCTAAAAACCTTGAGAGAATGCTTTATGGCAGAAACACTTTCTGGAAAAACCCCACTGTTCGCCGGCAGCACTGGCGGCTTGCTAACTAAAGCAAAAGAGGAAGAAAAGTACGCTATCACTTGGACTAGCCCCAAAGCCCAAGTGTTTGAATTACCTACAGGTGGCGCTGCTACCATGAACCAAGGCGAAAACTTGCTGTACTTAGCTCGTAAAGAGTACGGCATTGCTTTGGGTGGTCAACTCCGGAAGTTTAAAATCACAGACTACAAAATCTACCGGATTTTACCCAACGGAGAAACTACCTTCATTCACCCAGCTGATGGTGTCTTCCCTGAAAAAGTTAACCAAGGCCGTGAGAAAGTGCGTCACGTACCCCGTCGGATTGGTCAAAACCCCAGCCCAGCACAACTCAAGTTCAGCGGTAAACAAACCTATGATGCCTAAAGCATAGGTATAGGTTAAGGGGGACTGGGTAGGAGAAAAGTATGAAGTGTGAAGTATGAAGTGTGAATTTTCATTCTTCTGCTTTGAGCTTTGATTCTTTATCTTTCTCAGTCCCCAATGTTCAATTCTCTAGCAATTTATGATCTTCCCTGATTTCACAGATTTTTCTCAGCTGGCTTCGCAAGGTAACTTTGTCCCGGTGTATCAAGAATGGGTGGCAGATTTAGATACACCAGTCTCAGCATGGTACAAAGTTTGTGCAGGTCAGCCTTACAGCTTCTTGTTGGAATCAGTGGAAGGTGGCGAAAAAATCGGACGCTATAGTTTTGTAGGTTGCGATCCTTTGTGGGTTTTGGAAGCCAGAGGTGACAAAACAACCCAGACACACCGCGACGGTTCACAAGTTGTGTTTGCAGGCGACCCCTTTACAGCTTTAGCCCAATGTCTTGAGCCTTATCAGCCAGTTAAGTTACCGCAACTACCGCCAGGAATTGGCGGACTATTTGGGTTTTGGGGCTATGAATTGATTCGCTGGATAGAACCGCGTGTCCCAGTCCATCCCCAAGATGAGCGCAATATTCCCGATGGGTTATGGATGCAGGTCGACCAACTGTTAATTTTTGACCAAGTGAAGCGAAAAATTTGGGCGATCGCCTATGCTGATTTACGCGAACCGAATGTAGATTTACAAGCAGCATACCAAAAAGCCTGCGATCGCGTCACCAATATGGTCAGCAAGCTATCTCTACCGCTGTCATCCCAAAAAACTATTCTGGAATGGACACCCCCAAGCAATCAAAAAGCAGGGAATGTCGAGGTAGAATACACCAGCAACTTCACCCGCGACCAATTCTGCGCCAGTGTCCAAAAGGCAAAAGAATACATCAAAGCTGGGGATATCTTTCAAGTTGTAATTTCCCAGCGTCTCTCTACAGAATATACAGGCGACCCTTTTGCTCTTTACCGTTCCCTGCGACAAATTAATCCTTCGCCTTACATGGCTTATTTCCACTTCCAAGATTGGCAAATTATCGGTTCCAGTCCCGAAGTGATGGTAAAAGCAGAACGTGACCCAGAAGAGGGAATTATCGCCACAGTCCGCCCCATTGCGGGGACACGTCCACGGGGTAAAACAACCAAAGAAGATACCGCCTTAGCTGAAGATTTACTGCAAGACCCCAAGGAAATTGCCGAACACGTTATGCTGGTTGACTTGGGACGAAATGATTTGGGGCGAGTTTGCCAAAGCGGTAGCGTGAAAGTTGATGAATTGATGGTCGTTGAACGTTACTCTCATGTGATGCACATCGTTAGTAATGTGGTAGGTAAATTAGCACCCAATAAAACCGCTTGGGATTTACTCAAAGCTTGCTTCCCCGCGGGTACAGTTAGCGGCGCACCTAAAATTCGGGCGATGGAAATCATTAACGAATTAGAACCGAGCCGTCGGGGTGTTTATTCTGGCGTGTATGGTTATTACGATTTTGAAGGACAATTAAATAGTGCGATCGCTATTCGTACAATGGTAGTCCGAGATAACATTGTTAGCGTTCAAGCTGGTGCAGGTTTGGTAGCTGATTCTGAACCAGAAAAAGAATATGAAGAGACGCTAAATAAAGCTAGAGGACTATTAGTAGCGATTCGCTGTTTACGCTAAAGAAATTTGACCCAAATACATAGTAAAAAATCTATCTTGGGTATTTTCAAGTTTTGTTGACTCTTATGTACTGTAAGTTATGTTGTTATCGTAACTTACTGTGATCAGACTGAAGCAATAAGACAAAAAATCAAGGATTTTCGGCAGTTCAGGGTGTAAATAGGCAAAAATCTGAGAAACTTACACCCAGCCTTAACAGACAACCTGTCTGTCTCAATCCTATGTGATTCTTTGAAGCTATTCTCGTCAAACTTCAAATATTCCTATTTCTCATATAAAGAGGAACTATCAACACATAGCTGAGAAATTATTGTGCATTTGTAACGATTTTGTTATATTTCTTTACATGCAGTTACATAAAGTAACTTAAATGCACTCAAGCATTTACCCTAAGACTTTAATTGCAAAGTCAGTTCAGGTGAGTAGTTATTGACCAACATCAACTAAATCAAGTTAGGTAAATGATTAATTGGAAGGCAGGCTGTATGGATGCTGATGAACTTCTCAGACGCTATCAGGCAGGAGAGAGAAATTTCACTCAGGTGTGCCTGCACTCAGTTAACCTTAGTGAGGTATGTTTAGCTGGAATTAATTTGGATAGCGCCAGCTTAGTGAATGTAACTTTATCTCATTCCAGTCTGCGTGGAGCCAACCTCATTGAAGCAAATTTGGCTGCGTCCTGCCTTTGGAGAACAAACCTTAGTGGGGCAATTCTAATTTGGACAAATTTGAAAGCTGCTAACTTAATTCGGGCAAACCTGAGTAATGTAGACTTACATAAAGCTACTCTACAGAAATCAGACCTACGTTTAGCAGACTTACGCAATGCTGACCTCAGTGGAGCAGATTTAAGTGGTGCAGATTTGAGCTACGCTAATCTCAGTGGTGCTAACTTAGCAGGAGCAAATCTCAGTGCTGCAAATTTAACTGGAGCAAATTTAAGCAAAGCAGACTTAAGTTATGCCAATCTCCATAGAACCATCTTCTTCAAAGCTAATCTGAGTGATGTTGATTTATCACAAGTAAACATCAATAATGCTGATTTTTATGAACTGATTACTAGTCAATAATGTCTAAAATGGCAAACCAGGAATCGATGATTGCAGAACAAAGCTGACCAAAAAAGGTATCTGTCTCAGATTCACCATACTGTATCTTTTGATCAGCAAGTATTAAGCCTAATTGAATAGATAGTGCAAATGAAAAGAAGCGATCGCTTCTGGAGGAAAGAAAAAAGCGATCGCTTGAATTATATATTGGCAGATGCAAAAAAGGCTGTTTAAAAAGTACACGCAAGTAATCACTATTTTTTCATACTAAAGAAAAATTCTATTTACTCCCCTGAAACTCTAAGTAAAATTATGACTTGTGAGTAGACAGATGTTCTACAGCCTAGCTTTTTTTAGAGAACGGCGACGAGTTCTGAGTAAACCAATAGCACCGATACCAAACAGCGCTATAGTTGCAGAAGGTTCTGGAACGCTGACACCTTTTGTTAATGCAGTCGCGTTTCTTTCACCAATATCTATGGCAAAAACCACATCATTATAATCTTTGTCGCCACCGCCCCATAAGTCTTCATAACCCAAGACTAAGAAGTTTTTGTACACATAAGCCATTACGTGTTGCAAACCATCTGGGTTGGTAGCTTCATTTAAACCAAACACGCCTTTAACTGTTTTTCCTTGTTGGTTAGTTCCATAAATGCCACCATTGATATCATTAGAGTGCAGCAAGAAATCAAGTGTAGTACCAGCTTGGAATTTACCTAAGTCTACCCAGTCGCCAACATTTAAGGGGCTGTCTTGTTGGCTTTTGTTAGCTAAAGCATCGTTGGGATTTTGACAAAAATCGCTAAAATTTTGAAAGCCACTATCTTTAGTACTACAAGAGGTGTCTCCAAAAATTTTCCCTGTGGTGACTGTATCACCATACGTTGCTTGAAAATCTAAACGGTTACGATATCCGCCAGCTGTTTCACCAATAAAAAAGACCTTAGTATCGTAAGCATATTTCAGTTGCAGTTGAGATTGAGATAAGTCAACTTTATGTGCGCCAATTGTCTCAGGTGCTAAGTAGCGGGCTTCTTTACCAACAAAGTCTCTAAAGTTTTGAATATTATCTTTAAACTCTACTGGGGCTTCATCTCTGCTTTTGATGTTAACAGCATTTGCTGGTGTAGCAGATACCCACAAGCCAGATACTAAAGCTGTCGCTGCAAGTAAATTATTGAACAATGAATTTTTCATGACTTTCTATTGTCTTAAATCATGAATCCATTAGTAAGAGATTTGCTATTGATTCGTCTAGCTTATCTTGTGGAAATTGTTCACTTTTTTATATTTAGAGCTTTGAATTATAATTAATTATAAAACTTATGTATTTATACTAAAAAACTATTTTTATAAGTATTTTCTTCTAGCTAATTAATGGAAAAATCTTCAAGTAGAAATACAGAAACGAAAATATCTAACAATTCTAAATGATGGGTGAATAAATAAGTTGTCTACTTCCTTCATCAGGAAATTCACAAATCAACTAGGAATGCTGTGGATATTGCGTATCACTCTAAGATATTTTTAGAGATTTCGCGTGTCTTGTTGAGTTTCATCCACAGAATTTACCAGAGTGTGACTACAGCAATCTTGCTGCGTTACTGTTGGTGTTATTTCTGGTACCGGATCATAACCTCCAGGATGAAATGGATGACAACGCAAGATGCGCCGAATTGCCATCCAGCCACCACGCACTACTCCAAACCTTTCAATTGCTTGGATGGCATACATTGAGCAAGTTGGCTGAAAGCGACAAGTCGGAGGAAACAACGGAGAGATAAACATTCTGTAACCCCGAATTAGCCAAATGAATAATATTTTCATTCCTGTCACCCAAATCTTATAAATTAGAAACAAGGGTAAAAATTGTTTATTTTGTAACATCTTTGTTAACTCTGATTCCTGGTTTAACATCAACTCTACCTTTGTGGCTGCAAATTACCATAGTTGCAGTTTGGGTGCTGCTTATTCTCCTTGTCTCATGGGTGGTAAGTCGCTTTGCCACTGCTGATTCAGAAATAGTCAGAAAAATTGTTCATATTGGTACTGGCAATGTGATTCTGCTGGCGTGGTGGCTAGATATCCCAGCCAATGTAGGTATTACAGCTTCGATTCTAGCGAGTATTGTCACTTTGTTATCTTATCGATTTCCGATTCTTCCTGGGATTAACAGTGTCGGTCGCCAAAGTTTAGGAACGTTTTTTTATGCCGTGAGTTTTGGCATTTTGGTTGCGTGGTTTTGGCATTTGCAACAACCACAATACGCGGCCATCGGAATTATGGTGATGACTTGGGGAGATGGTCTAGCAGCGTTGGTTGGTCAACGCTTTGGCAAACATAAGTATGAAGTTTTTGGGGCGCATAAAAGCTGGGAAGGCTCTTTAACGATGACGTTAACCAGCTACATTGTGAGTAGTGTGATTTTGTTTGGTGTCCAAGGAAATATCTGGCAAACTTGGGTGGTATCCTTGGCTGTAGCGATCGCTGCTACTGGTTTAGAAGCCGTTTCCTTTTTGGGTATTGATAATTTAACGGTTCCTTTGGGTAGTGCTAGTCTCGCCTTTTTATTGACTACTTATCTACTGAGTTAGAGTTAGATAGTTTGCCTTAGTTTTTATAGGTATACTTCACTTTGTGTTAGTTTTAGTTTTATTTTATAGCAGGCAACAGGCAACAGGCAACAGGCAACAGGCTTTAAAGTCGCTCAGTGTCCATGTTTGATCATTAGCCTTTGTCATTATCTATGCTTAGACTGCTATACATCATTACTTGGCAATTTCTGACTAATCCCGCTTTAATGCCTTTTGACCTATTACTATTAGCTAAATACCAATGAGATAGCTTATCAGCCCTTAATAATTAATAACTTCACAATTCAGTAGTCAAAAGAGAAGATTTTGTATTCTACATTCTAACATCACTGAATTATTGCAATGGGTATTTGCTCAAAACATGTAAATATTCATCAGAATTTACTATTTTTACTCGAAGCATATAAGGATATCTTGAACACATAAAACATTTTTTTATATCTACTTCGAGTAGTAAAACTATAGTTTTGATTTCTATCTATAGATTTATGATTTCTTGACAAACAGTGCTTATAGTTGGGTACTTAGGTGGTGAATCCACCAAACGTAAGTGAGGCTAACAATCATGTCACATCAAATATTTGTATCAGAGTTGTTGATCGAGTTATCCGATCAACAGCAGGAATTAGTTGCTGGTGGTGCAGACTTTGAGTTGGCTGGCAGTAATTTCGCCAAACGACTCTCCCATTTACAAGGGCTATCATTATCTGGCCCTAGTGGTAGCACTAGCCATTCTGTTGGTGCAACTGGGGCAGTTAATACTGCTGCCCAAGATTTCTTGACATTAGGCGCACCATCTGCGCCTACAGTTGCTGCTTTGGGTGCTGCTCCAATACTGAATGGTTCGGCAGCAGCTCCCATAGGTACACCGACTGGAGGTACTGAAACTGTACCAGGTGGTACTAGCTTACCAGGTATGCAATAAATTCAGCTAGTCTAAACCATTCCCACAGAAAGCCAAGAGAACTATATGGTCACACCATAGCGCTTCGCTAATATAGGCTGGGACTGGTATGTAGGGGTATTACCTCTACTAATCTGCAATTTTTATTCTGAATAATTCACAGAGCAATGCAGAAGCCAACTTGTTCATATTTTCAATAAAGTGCAGCTATCTAGAGCGATCGCTGTGGTTATGAGCAATTGGATGGCTCTTGGTTTTCTGTTTAAAAGTCAGCATTGATGAATGCTCGAAGCTAGTGTGCAATTTTTTCTGCTTATTTACCTGAGAAAAGATTGCATATATGCATTAATCACTCAGAATTCTTGGGTGATTTATTACGTAAGTGAGGCTAACAATCGTGTCACATCAAATGATCACGTCCGAATTGTATATTGCATTATCTGATGAGCAACAAGAGGTGATAACTGGCGGTGCAGACTTTGAGTTGGCTGGGAGCAATTACGCTAATAGAATAGCCAAATTACAAGGTTTTTCGGCTTCCGGCCCTCATGGTAGCGTTGCTAACTCCATCGGTACAAATTCAGCAGTTAATACCGCTGCACAAGATTTCTTGACATTGGGCGCACCATCTGTGCCTACAGTTGCGCCTTTGGGTGCAGCTCCCATTCTCGGTGGCGGCGGTGTCGAATCTGGCACACTAGGCGTTTCTACACCACAGACAGGCTTAGGAGGTGAAGTAAAATCAGCCAATCTTTTAAAGCATCACTAGATCTGACGCAAAAAGTTCAGCTGTCATCCCTTAGCAAAATCTGCAATTTACTTATTGGTATGGTAAAGAGATCGCTCAATCAAGGTTGTAGGTGATCAAGCTGATCTTTAGAAACGCTAGATAAAGAGGATTCCAGAATTTTTTGGGTTTTCTCTGGAATCCTTTATTTAGATACTAGCTAAGTGAGACTAAAAATTATGTCACCTCAAATTGTATCAGGTTTGTTGATTGAGTTAGTTCATCAACAGCAAGAATTACTGACGGGTGGTGTTGACTTTCAGAGAAACGACATCTATTTTGATCAAAGTTTTGCAAAGCAAACAATGACCAACACTCAGCAGGAGCAAACTAATATTTCCAATACTTACACCCAGATGGCAGATTGCAAGAGTAGTGCGCAGTCTTCATTATCGATTAACCCTATAGACAACTCTACCCCTGCAACACCAGTTAATAGTTCTGTAGTGTTGCCTTAAATTAGTCCAAACAGTTCATCAAACAGGAATATCAATAAATTTTTCTGCTTTGAAAATCAATTTTAAAAATTATTTTGCACGAATTAAGAAGAGGGGAGAGGAGATAGTTATTACTCGCTCGACGTAAGTGAGGTCTTTGAGGGAGTTTGAGCATTCTCCTCTGTTTTCTCTCCGCGTTGCCCACGTTAGAGATGTGAGAAAAGTTGTTATTGCGCTTGGCAGCTACTTTTCTCTTCCCCCATATCTAATTATACAGGATTATTTGTGATGATGTTCTTTGCCTTTTATAAAGATAATTTTTGCAAGAATTTCTTTGAGCGATCGCCTTATGAGAAAAATCTAGAACTTGCTTGTTGTTGGCTGATTTTGCTGGGAAAAATACTCTAATTATCTGACTATTCCTTTTGAATTATTACCAAAGATAGTTATTTTTCTGAGACATGGGATTTGCAATCAAGTTATGTAACGTTGCTGATGATCAGCATCACCAAGTAAAGTCTCAAGGATTAAGACAAAAGCTATAAATTTCCTTCAGTTTATACATCAAATTCAAACACAAGGTGCAATGCCGTGAATTCCTTAAATGCTCAGGAAAACTATACTGGCAATAGTTTGAATGACCTGAATCCAGAACTACTCCCTGTATTTGATGTTAATGAATTTATCCCCAGTATTGGTAAATGGATAAACATTGCTGGGGGAATCATGGTCAGTATTTTTGTGCTGGCAGTGAGTCTATCTTCTATTCTCAAATACAATGTCACAGTTAAAGTTCCGGCAACAATTCGACCTTTAGGAGAACTAAAAGTTGTTGAGTCTGCTATTACTGGAACAGTGCTAAAAATCGAGGCGAAAGACAATCAAATAGTCAAACAAGGTCAAGCGATCGCCTACGTTGATGATGCTCGGCTTCAAAATCAAAAAAGCCAGCTACAAAATAGCCTGCAAAAGAGTAAATTACAACTAGGTCAAATTGATGCGCAACTGAGTGAAATTAATATTCAACTTGCGGCTCAGACCGATTTAATGAACCGAACGATTTTAGCGGCACAAGCAGAGTTAAGTGGTACTGAACGCAACTATCAAGACCAGCGAATTAAAGCTTTCGCGGAAATGACCCAAGCACAAACAGCTTTAACTTTAGCAAAATTACAAAAAGACAGATTACGACGAGAAAAACTCTTAACAGCATCTGTGGCAGAAACAGAAGCCGCCTTGGCATTAGCGAGAGTCCAGCGCGATCGCTGGCAACGTGAAAGATTATTACAATCAACAGTGAAGGAAGCTGAAACAGCCTTAAGGATCGCGCAAAAGCAAAAAGACAGATTATTGCGTGAGCAACTTTTATCGACCACTTTGCAAGAAGCAGAAGCCGCCTTGGAAATGGCAAAATTACAGCGCGATCGCTTGCAACCGATAGTACCACTAGGAGCAGTTGCGCTCAATTTCTTTGAAGAAAAAGAACAAGCAGTCAAAGCGGCCAAAGCCAAGCTAGAGCAAGCTAAAGCCAATGCTAAAAATCTTCTCGATGAAAAAGAACAAGCCGTAATGTCGGCTAAAGCTAAACTTGCACAAGCTCAAGAAAATGCTAAAAATAGCCTAGAAGAAAAAGAACAAGCCGTCAAAGCGGCTGAAACTAAATTAGAACAAGCCAAAGCCAACGCTAAAAATAGCTTGGAAGAAAAAGACCAAGCTCTCACAATTGCCGAAACAAACTTAATCAAAGTTAAAACCGCACTCAATCCGAGTAATTCTTCTGTAACTGTAGCATCGGCAAGAATTAAGCAAGAACAGGCTAAGGGAGAAGCAAATTTAGCGGCTTTGAAAAAAGAAAGAGAAACCCTACTCCAGCAACGTACAGAATTCCAAAAGCAACTGGACACCACGCAAAAAGAACTGCAACAAACTGAAAATGACTTGAGTAAGACTGTGATTCGAGCGCCGATCGACGGTATTTTACTGCAATTTAAACTCCGCAACCCCGGACAAGCAGTGCAACCCAGTGAAGCGATCGCGCAGATTGTACCGCTAGATGCACCAATGCAAATCAAAGCCATAGTACCCGCACAAGATATCAGCAAGGTAAAAGCTGATCAAAAAGTTCAGATGCAGGTTTCAGCTTGTCCTTATCCAGATTACGGCACACTTAAGGGTACTGTAAAAACCGTTGCACCAGATGCTTTAGCAGTGGAAAAAAACAGTGCATTACCTAATGTGCAACCAGCAGCTGCTTATGAGGTGACAATTGTACCTAAAACTTTATTTGTCGGTAGTGGCGCTCATCAGTGTCATCTCAAACCAGGGATGGAGGGACGCGCTGATATCATTTCTCGCCAAGAAACAGTTATGCACTTTATTCTGCGCAAAGCCAGGTTAATTGCAGATATTTAGTAAAAGTCTGAATTATCAAGTTTGAAGTCTGAAGTAAAAATACTGAATTAAGAATTATCATGTTTGGTCTATTCAAAGGCAAAAAAAATTACCAGTGTGTTTTACAGTCAAGTGAAGAGGATTGTGGAGCGGCTTGTCTAGTTTCAATTTGCAAACATTACGGACGCTTCTTAAGCATGAGTAAAAGCCGAGAAGCGGTAGGAACTGGACATTTAGGCACAACCTTACTAGGACTAAAACGTGGCTCTGAGACGTTGGGATTTAATGCTAGAGCTGTCAAAGCCGCACCTGCGATTGTTGACAGAATCACAGAAATTAATCTCCCAGCAATTATTCATTGGCGTGGCTATCACTGGGTTGTGCTGTACAACAAGCGAGGGAAAAAGTATGTTATTGGTGATCCTGCGATCGGCTTACGCTACGTTAGCCGACAAGAACTAACTACTGCTTGGAATGGAGTCATGCTCTTACTAGAGCCAGACCCCACGCGCTTTTTTGTGCAGTTTCAAGAAGAAAAAAAGCAAGGTTTAGGACGATTTTTTCAGCGCGTATTGCCTTATCGAGGTTTGCTAAGTCAGGTATTACTGATCAATATTGTCTTAGGTGTACTCGCGCTTGGTAGTCCTGTTTTGCTGCAACTGCTAACAGATGATGTTTTAGTGCGGGGAGATACCCAGTTATTGGTTGTGGTTGTCTCAGCCGTTGTCATCAGCAGCTTGTTTAGCAGTAGTTTGCAAGTCATACAGTCCATTATGATTGCTCATTTTGGTCAACGATTGCAATTGGGACTGGTAATGGAGTTTGCCCGCAAAATTCTCCAGTTACCCTTGAGTTATTATGAATCACGCCGCAGTGGCGAAATTTCTAGCCGACTGCGAGATATCGACGAAATCAATCAGTTAGTATCGCAAATAGTCATTCTGTTACCCAGCCAGTTCTTCATTGCAGTAATATCTTTTAGTATTATGTTGTTTTATAGCTGGCAGCTAACACTGGCAGTTATTGTTGTTGCTTTATTAATTACGGCATCTACTTTACCTTTCTTGCCGATTCTTCAACAAAAGACTCGTAGTTTGTTAATTTTGGGGGCAGAAAATCAAGGGGTATTGGTAGAAACATTTAAAGGCGCTCAAGTAATTAAAACTACCAATTCTGCTCCCCAATTTTGGGATGAATTTCAAAGCCGCTTTGGTCGTTTGGCACATCTAACTTTCAGCACTATTCAAATTGGGATTATTAACGGTACTGTTTCTAGATTAATTTCTACTATTGGTGGAGTGGTTCTATTAGGACTAGGCAGTCTATTGGTAATTCAAGGACAATTGAGTATTGGTCAAATACTTGCTTTTAATGCTTTACAAGTAAATGTCTTTAATTTAATTAACTCTTTAGTTGGCTTTGGGGATGAGTATTTTCGCTCTCAAACAGCTGTCTCTCGGCTTTTAGAAGTAATTGAAGCCACGCCAGAAGTGATTGGTGGTAGTCAAAAACCAAATGTACCAATACCTGCTGATGCAGATATTCGTTTTTCTCAAGTTACCTTTCATCATGCTGGGAGAGTTGACTTATTAGAAGAGTTTTCTTTGAAACTTCCTGGCGGAAAAGTTATCGCTTTGATTGGGAAATCAGGGTGTGGTAAAAGTTCTTTAGCAAAACTAATCGCTGGTTTGTATCAATTGAATTCTGGGAATATCCGCATTGGTTTTTATAACATTCAAGATATTGCCCTTGATTGTCTACGCCAACAAGTAGTTTATGTGCCGCAAGAACCGCATTTTTGGAGTCGCTCAATTATCGATAATTTTCGCTTAGGTACGCCCCATATTTCTTTTGAGGAAATTGTCAAAGCGTGTGAAATTGCTGATGCAGATGGTTTTATTAGTCAACTACCCAATAATTATCAAACTGTTTTAGGAGAATTTGGTGCTAATCTCTCTGGTGGACAACGACAACGATTAGCGATCGCTAGAGGCATTCTCACAAATCCACCTATATTAATTTTAGATGAAGCAACAGCCGGACTTGACCCCGTTAGCGAAGCACAAGTCTTAGATCGGCTGTTAGCACATCGCCAAGGTAAAACCACAATTTTGATTACTCATCGTCCTAGTGTAGTCAATCGTGCTGATTGGATTGTCATGCTAGATAAAGGTAAATTACAACTACAAGGCACACTAGAAACATTTCTTTCTCAACAAGGAGAACATTTAAAGTTTTTATCCCACTAACAATTTTGCTGAGTATCAGGAGTTAATAATGTGTCTGAAAATAACCAAATTAACAATTCAGAATTATTTAGTGAATTATCAGAACAAGAGCAACAAAGTTTAGCTGCTGGGCAAAATTTAGATTTTCTTAATAGTAAAAATGATTTTGTGTTTCAGCTAACCAATATAGAAACAGAGGCAAATAATAATTTAAATTCAGGAGGTGATTCCGGCACGCAAAACACTAAATATAAATTTTTTCAAATTACATTAGGTGCTTCTATAACTTTTGGTTTTCCAATAATTAACTTTACTGGCGATAAATGGAATAATTGGTTAAAAAATATATTTAAATGATTTTTATATAAATAAATAAACAATTTAGAAAAATAAACCTAAATAGTAAGTTTATTTGTTTGTTATCTCTGGCAAGTCTCTACTCATAACTTTGCCAGAGATGATGCTTTGTAATTGGCGGTTTTTAATTATTATATTTAGACCAAAAGGATGATAAATAAGTTTTTTATTTTACAACTAAAGAATAATTTCAAGAAAAATAAAATAGACAATAATCAAGATATAGGTTTACAAAACCTATACAACTAAGTGAGGTAACAAATTATGTCAACTAAATTCAACACATCTAATTTACTTGTTGAGTTATCAACAGAAGAACAGCAGCTTTTATCTGGTGGGCAAAATAATGGAAAACCGACCTATGGTGGTGGAAAACCGACATATGGTGGACAACCCACCTATGGTGGTGGACAACCGACATATGGTGGTGGACAACCATCATCTGGATATGAATCCCGCAGTTTCCCCATTTATGTTTGCCGTCCTGTTTACACCAATGAAGGCGATACCTACGGCGGTAGTCAATAAATAATAAGTTGGTTAGCTTAAATACAGGGTAATTACCTGTATTTTAAGCTTTGTAAGTATTGGGGAGAGGCAAAAATTGATTGCTCATGACTCACTCAAAATACATTAATTTATGAGTGAATTCAGCCAATATTTAGTTTTCTCTGAAGGCTTTAAATTAACTTGCCAAATCAGAGAGATAACTTTTGTTGAGAGGAGTTTAAATATTTGCTCTCCCCTTACTTAAAGTTTCATCCTTATGCTCGGCTTGTTGCATTTTTATATTTATCTAAAGTGCATAATGAACTAGTTTTGCGAAAGTTTTCTCAAGTTGAATCAGAAAAAGTATTACAGCACTCTTGGCACTTTTAAAAGTGTGCAAATTATACTGGGTAGGCTGGTAAAAATAGCTCTGATGCTTGAGCAATCTATGATCGCACTGGAAGGGTACAAAATCTTAAGAGAACTTTATGACAGTCCTCGTTCTCAGGTTTATCAGGGATATCGAGAGTTCGATCGCCAACCAGTAGTGTTGAAATTTTTGGGACAGGAGTATCCTAGCCCAGAAGCGCTCGCTCGGTTTAAACTCGAATACGAACTTACACGCCGCTTTCAAGTTCCGGGAATTATCCAAGCCTACAGCGTCGAAAAATATGAAAATACCTTAGTGCTGGTGTTAGAAGATTTCGGTGGACAACCTTTGCGGAGTTTGCTCAATCAACAGCCTTTAGCACTGGAGAATTTTCTTTTCATTGCAATTCAAGTTGCAGTGGCTTTAGGTGAAATTCATCAACAACAAATTATTCATAAAGATATTAATCCTGCCAATATTCTCCTCAATCCTCTAACGCAACAGACGAAGATTATTGATTTTGGCATTGCTACCTTATTGTCCAAAGAAAATCCGACGTTGCGTAACCTGAATGTTTTGGAAGGAACCCTAGCTTACATTTCTCCCGAACAAACAGGAAGGATGAATCGGGCGATTGATTATCGCAGTGATTTTTATTCTTTGGGTGTGACTTTTTATGAACTATTAACGCAGCAATTACCATTTGTTAGTGATGATCCTGTAGAACTAGTCCACAGTCATATTGCTAAACAAGCGATTCCGCCTCATCGACTAAATCCAGAAATTCCGCTAGTCCTCTCTCATCTAGTGATGAAGTTGCTGGAAAAAACTGCCGAGGAACGTTATCAAAGTGCGTTTGGTTTGCAAGCAGATTTACAGCAATGTCTTGATTTATTGATTAATACTGGAGAAATTCCACCTTTTAAATTAGGCAAAAAAGATAGTTCCGATAGATTTCAAATTCCTCAAAGACTTTACGGAAGGGAACAAGAAGTAACAGATTTACTAGCAGCATTTGAGCGTGCTAGTTATGGACAAAGTGAAGTAATGTTGATTGCTGGTTATTCCGGAGTTGGTAAATCAGCTTTAGTGCAGGAAATATATAAACCGATTACTCAAAAGCGGGGATATTTCATTTCGGGAAAGTTTGATCAGTTTCAACGCAATATTCCCTACAGTTCACTGATTCAGGCATTTACAGGTTTAATTGGTCAACTGTTAACGACAACGGAAGCCGAAATTAATCTTTGGCGCGAAAAATTATTAAATGCTTTGGGTGACAATGGCCAAGTAATTATCGATGTTATTTCCGAAGTAGAACTGATTATTGGTAAGCAACCACCTGTAGTTGAACTACCACCACAGGAAGCCCAAAATCGCTTTAATTTAGTTTTTCAAAACTTTATTACTGTGTTTACCCAAAAAGAACATCCGTTAGTGATGTTTTTGGATGATTTGCAATGGGCGGATAGTGCATCGTTGCAATTGATTGAGATGTTAATGAGTCAGTTAGACAGCCGTTACTTGTTGTTAATTGGTGCTTACCGTAATCATGAAGTAGATTCTACCCATCCTTTGCGGAGTGCGATCGCTTCTTTAGAACAAGCAGGGGTAATTATTCACGAACTTACTTTAACACCCCTCGAACTGCCGCAAATTCAAACACTGCTCAGTGATACTTTTAATAGTCATGATTGGGCAAGAATAACTCCTTTAGCACAGCTATTACAGCAGAAAACCAACGGCAATCCCTTCTTCATGAATGAGTTTTTGAAGTCGCTGTATACCGAAGGATTACTGCAATTTGATTTTCAGCGGCGGGAATGGGATTGGCAACTTACTCAAATTCAGGCGGCGCAAATTACCGATAACGTTGTTGAATTGATGGCGGGGAAAATTCAAAAGCTACCAACAGCAACTCAACACGCTTTAAAGTTAGCATCTTGTATTGGCAATCAGTTTGAATTAAAAACTTTAGCGATTGTGGAAGAAAAATCTTTGCCGGAGACAGCTGCCGAGTTATGGGAAGCTGTGGAGATGGGGCTGATTTTTCCTCAAGGTAATGATTATCAATTATTACAAGTAGGCGATCGCGAAGTAGCAGCCAATTTAACAAACTTGGATGTCGTCTACAAATTTTTACACGATCGCGTCCAACAAGCAGCGTACTCACTCATACCCATCAAGGAAAAACAAGCAGTTCACTTGCAAATTGGACAGTTGTTATTGCAGAATGTCAGCACCGAGGAGCAAGAAGAAAAGATTTTTGACATTGTTAACCAGTTAAATTTTGGCTTAGATTTAATCACAGATGAACAACAACGACAGCAATTAGCCCAGTTAAACTTAACAGCCGGGAAAAAAGCCAAAGCCTCCGCCGCTTACGAACCTGCTTTAGAGTATTTGACAACAGGCATTAACTGTTTAGCAGCATCAAGTTGGCAACAGCAGTATTCTCTGGCTTTATCTTTGCACGAAGCCGCAGTGGAAGCTGCTTATTTGACTGGTGCGTTTGAATACATGGATGAATTAATTGAGGTAGTGCTACGTCACGCCCGCACCACAATTGATCAAGTCCAAGTTTATGCTGTCAAAATTCAATCTCTTGTTGCTAGAGATGAATTGTTGACAGCTTCAAAATTAGGTTTACAAGTTCTCAAACTTTTGGGAATTCCCTTAGCCGCAAACCCAGGACAATTGCAAATTATTCTGGGTTTGTTAAAAACTAAACTTGCTTTAACTGGTAGACAAGTACAAAACTTAGCTGATTTACCCAAACTTACTCATCCCACCAAGTTAGCCGCAATTCGCATCTTAGCCAGCATTGCTTCATCAACTTACCTAGCCGCCCCGAATCTTTTTCCCTTAACTGTGTTTAAACAGGTGGAACTTTCGGCTATACATGGTAACGCTGCTGAATCAGCTTTTGCCTACGCTACTTATGGCTTGATTCTTTGTGGTGTAGTGGGAGATTTGTCTGGGGGATATGAGTTTGGTGAATTGGCATTGCAACTAATCGAACGCTTTAACGCCAAAAATCTGCAAGCAAGAACTTTGTTAGTCGTCAATTGTTTTGTGCGTCACTGGCGCGAACCTATCTCGAATACAATTCCTGCATTGCAAGCTGCTTTTCAAATTGGACGTGATACTGGTGATACAGAATATGCTTCATTTGCCGCTAACGCTTGTAGTAGTCATTGTTACTTCTGCGGACAAGAACTTTTGGAAGTAGATAAGCATTTAGCGAGTTATGTAGAGGCAATTCAAAAATTCCAGAAAAAGCCAGTTTTTGATTTAATACAGATGTATCGACAGGCGATCGCTAATTTACAAGGTAAAAATCCTAATCCTTGTGAGTTGGTGGGAGAGTTTTACGATGCAAACAAAACGTTACCGCTACACATCGAGACTAACTATCGCACCGCAACTTTTACGGTTTATACTCATCTGTTGACGCTGAATTATTGGTTTGAAGACTACAATACTGCTTGGCAAAATGCTGAGTTAGCAATTCCTTATTTAGATGCAGTAGTAGCGTTATTTATTGTCGGTTGGTTTTATTTTTATGATTCTTTGGTGCGGTTAGCGGTAGCAGCGACAAAAAGTTTAACAGAACGACAAACATTATTAAAACAAGTAACAGCAAATCAGAAAAAATTGAAACCTTGGGCGCAATCTGCACCGAGTAACTACGCTCATAAATTAGCATTGGTGGAAGCAGAATGGCATCGAATTCACGGCGAAACAGCAGAGGCGATCGCTTGTTATGATCGGGCAATTGCTTTAGCACAATCAAATCAGTATCCTAATGAAGCAGCTTTAGCAAATGAATTAGCAGCCAAGTTTTATTTAGCCCAAAATAAACTAAAGGTAGCGCAAGGATATATGCAAGATGCTTCCTATCTTTATTTACAGTGGGGTGCAAATGCAAAAGTTAAACATCTGGAAACTCAATATCCCCAACTCTTAGGACGCAAGTTAGAAAGAATTACCATTCCGCATCTTTCCACAAAAAACACCAACGCTGCCAGCATTACAAGTAGTGGTGGTTCAGCATCGCTGGATTTAATGACAGTGATGAAAGCTTCGCAAGCCTTGTCAGGAGAAATTCAGTTAGATAAATTGCTGGCTAACTTGATGCAAATTTTAATGGAAAATGCTGGAGCGCAACGAGGGTTTTTGCTACTCGAAACCAAAGGTAAATTTTTAATTGAAGCGCAAGCAACCGTTGAAAAAAATGATATTCAGGTATTGGAATCACTCAGCATTGAAGATAGTCAAATTCTTTCGGTAGCGATTGTTAATTATGTGATTCGTACCAAAATTAGTGTAGTCCTTAACGATGCTACCCGCAAAGGCGAATTTATCCGTGATCCTTATATTCGTCAATTTCAACCGCGATCGCTTTTATGTGCGCCGTTAATTAATCAAGGCAAACTTACAGGTATTATCTATCTCGAAAATAACTTAACAACCGGAGCCTTTACTCCCGATCGCTTGGAATTACTCAACGTACTTTCAACTCAAGCAGCGATTTCTCTGGAAAATGCCCGTTTATACACCGACTTAGCCGCCCTAAACCAAGCTTACGAACGTTTTGTTCCTCGTCAATTTCTGCAATTCCTCAACAAACAAAGTATTGTTGATGTGCAATTAGGCGATCAAGTCCAACAAGAAATGTCGGTTTTGTTTACCGATATTCGTTCATTCACTACTCTTTCCGAAACTTTAACTCCCGCAGAAAATTTCCAATTTATCAACTCTTACCTGAGTTGTATGGAACCAATCATTATTCAACATAACGGTTTCATTGATAAATATATTGGGGATGCCATCATGGCTTTATTTGCAGGCAATGCTGATGATGCGGTGCAAGCAGGTATTGCGATGTTGCAAGCTTTGGTAACTTACAACCAAGAACGGCAAGCGCAAGGCGAAGTCCCAATTCAAATTGGTATTGGCATTAATACAGGTTCGCTGATTTTAGGGACAGTTGGCGGCTTGAATCGCATGGATGGAACAGTAATTAGTGATGCCGTCAACTTAGCTTCACGGATAGAAGGCTTAACTAAAACATTCAACACACCATTGTTAATTACAGACCAAACATTTCAACGATTAAAGAGTTGCGATCGCTCTTATATTCGCATAGTTGGGCAGGTAAAAGTCAAAGGTAAAATCACTGCTGTCACAGTCCATGAGGTATTTACCGCTGATGTTCCAGAAGTCTGCCAAGGTAAGTTAGCAACCACAGAATTATTTACCGAAGCACTGACACTCTACAACCAGCAACAATTCGCCTTAGCCGCAAAATGTTTTCAAGACTGCTTGCAACAAAATCCCTTAGATCAAGTCGCGCAAATTTACCTTAATCTTTGCCAATCAGAGTTAAAACTCTCAACAATTTTTCCCGAAGAAATTAAGTTATAAGTCTACATCTTATGTTTTTGATAAAATTTCAGATGAATTACGAGGATGTTTTAAAAGTGAAGGGCTTTTGTAAGAAAACTTACAATGTAATTGATAGTTTACTGGTTGTCGCATATCAAGAAGAGTTGCCTCTCCAGAGGACTAATATTAAATCGGGAAGTATTTTTTTTCTAAAAATGTACTACGTGGCGTTAAACTAGTATAGCTGTTATCAGGGGCAATATTGCTAATTTTGTCATTATCTAGGAGATATGTAGAGCTTAAATGAGAGGTATAATTTGGTAATTCTTTCAGATAAATGGATAGAAAATAGTTTACAAAGAAGTGAGCGTCCTTCTCCAGATGCTCCTATTCAGCAAGAATTATGCAACCTTCTTATTCAACGCTGCTTTGAACATTCTACAACCTTAGCTATCAGAAAAGGACTTTTATTAGCTGCTGCTTTTGACTTGCTCATAGCGGCAGAATATTATTGTGCTGTTACGCATAGTAACTGGCTTTACAGTCCAGGCAAGCAACCTCGTCTTTTCTTCCATTACACTAACTGTTGTCCACGAGCAGCTTTAAAAAATGAATTTTACTTTCACCCTTCTAAAAAACCACAATCAGGAAAAATTGGCACAGCTACTGCCAAATTACTTGTTATCTTTATTCAAACTATTTTTAGACATTTAAATTACGATGAGGAGGTTCGTAGGGTATCGGAACCAGTAGATCTAATAATCGTTAATAGAAGCATAAAATCAATACTTTTTGCTGAAGTTAAAGCATCTCCATTACTTACACCAGCTATTTCTGTGATTTCTCAAAATCTTACTGATGAAGAGGACGGAGAAGCAGTTGAAAGAGGTTTTGGAACTGTAGATAACACTAGTTTTTTTGATCTGCCTTTAGAAATATTTATACCTAAACAAGAAAGTGATGGTGAATGGTCGGAACACTATTACCCAATTGGGAAAAGACTCGATATACAAGATAAAAATTGGGGGTTTCGAGGTCTTATCTCATTGCTTCATAATTCACCAGATTTCTTTTTAAGTTACGTTAATTTCTGGATTAGTGCTTTTAATGCGTATTATCCTAAAAATCGCAAGAGTATATTTTGGCTTACTAATGCTTGTGGATCTCCTTCTCCTAGACCATCACAATGGCCTACTAGGGGAAAAGGTGAAGGTAAGGGTCCTGAGTCAATATCCGACTCGAAAACAAGTGTAGGGATGGATAGAACAGATGATATCAAAAAAGGCATTTATCAAGTAATAAAATTGGGTACAGAAGGAAAACCAAACATTAAAGAGTGGAATTACAAAATAGGACTGATTTCTAACATTCATGCCTATCGACATTTTGGTGAGTATCTTGAACCTCTAAAAGATATTGTTTGGACTCTTGACACAACTAAAAAAGCCAAAAAGATTAGTGATTTACCAGAAGACCAAGAAATTTATAATTTGTTCGATGGAATTATATCTCTTACGCATTTGGTAGCACGTGATGAATGGATTGAAAGCTTGTTCAATCCTATTGTGAAATAAATATATTTCTATATGACAATTCTATTTTGTAAACTTAGAAACAATATTTTCATTGAATCTGATATTTGCTTGGCAGAAAGAGAACTTAAATCATTCTTTAAGGTTTTAATTCCAATTGATAGTTCACAAGAGTTATCCAAACACATTGATCTTCCTCCATCCTGCGCTCATATCCATATTCGTGAAGATGGAATTATTGGTTATGTTGTCAGGGGAATGGATGCTCCTATTGTTGAAATAGTAAAACAATTAAGTTTTATTCAAGAAATTTGGTGTCCTTCCGATTGTATGGATTTGACACAGCTTCCTCCTGCCTCTTGGTGGATTAAATGCAAGCAATCGAACATCGAAATGATAGTTATGCTTCCTCTTATGGCAGCAGGCGAACTTTTGACTAACTCTCCGACAAAATTAGTATCAGAAAATGACCTTCATGAATTAGTTAAAACAATAGCATCTTGTGAAAAGGATACTAAATCAATTTGGTATAAATCTCTCATTCGGAGGAACACATCAACTCCTCATGTACACGATTTGCATAAGTATAAAGCTAAGTTTTTTCCTAGAATGATTCGGTCATTTATTGTGTCTGTTGCTAAACAAGCCCCTCGAACAAAAGATGGTAAAGTAAAAATTCTTGATCCTTTTGTTGGCAGTGGTACAACTTTGGTCGAGGCTTCTCTACTTGATTTTGATTCAGTTGGCTTAGACATAGATAAGCTCTCTTGCTTAATATCTCAATCTAAATTAACAACTCTTGTACAACATATTAAAATAGAACAAGTTAAGAATATTATTGATGCGTTAGAAAAAAATAAATATCCGTTATTTGTGAAAAATATAACAGCTAGTATTTACTCTTTCCCTCAAAAGATTTCCCAAAAATTTGAGAAAAAAGGCAATCTCGAAGAGAAGAATAAATATGAACAGGAAATCGCACACTGGATAGGAATTATTCAAGAGATCGAAGATGAAAATACTAAGCTAGTGGTTAGTATATGCTTAAGTGATGCATTAAGCAGAAAATTTAATATTAGAATGATGGGAACAGGTGTAGGCCGCTTTGCTTTGGAAATTGGCAAATATGATATATCCTCAATGGTTAGAGCTAATCTTAAGTCTCTTATAAAAACTATTTCTGTTTCTAAGACATTAATTAAAGCTTACAATCTATCATTAGGAAATGTAGAAATTATATGTGACAGTGCAACCAATATTCCCCTACAACCATCAAGTGTTTCAATTATTTTAACATCTCCTCCTTATCTTCCAGCTTCATCAGGTAGGGAAAATTATTTAGTGAGTAAAGCTATTTCAATAAAAGCTCTTAACTTAATGTCAGATGATGAAATAGAGGCTGCTGAAGTTAAGAGTGTTGGTTCTATGAATAACCGATATGAACTGATGTTAGATGCAGTTCCAAGTGAAGTAGTAGAACTATACAATTGGCTAAAATCAGATGAGCTTAGATACATAAAGGCAATTCCAACAGTTATATATTATCAGAGTCTTAGAAAAGCTTTGGAAGAAACTTATAGAGTTTTGATGCCAAAAGGAGTAGCTATATATGTAATTGGCAAGGAAAGTATATTTTATAAATATAGTACGAGAGAAGTTATCTATAAAGTAAAATGCGATGAAATATTTTATAAATTAGCTCAAAGTGTCGGTTTTACCATACAGGAAAAATTTGATATAGAGCTTGATAAAAAAAACAAAAATGCCCGTCCTCGCTCTCTTGATTCATATTATGAATCAGTATTTTTTTTGATTAAAAATTAAATAAAAGCTTTTATGAATTTAAACTTTTAGGATCAAGCTCTTACTTATTCATATTCTTTTTGATGGGTGATTTGTTTACTAGTACGTATTTATACTAAAACCTAGTATCGACTCTGAAGGCTGATCATCACTACCTTCGGCAAGAGCAAATTATTCTCTAAAATAGAGATAGGTAAAAGCGTAAGATTACCGAAAATTTAACTGTGACAACATCTGCTGAGATATTACCACTGGTTAAAGATCCAGAGCGTTTAGAAAGTCGATTAGCTGAAATCCCGCCGGAACCAGGAGTTTATTTTATGCGGGATGGCAGCGATCGCATTATATATATAGGTAAGTCACGGAAATTGCGATCGCGTGTCCGTTCTTATTTCCGAGAAGGTTACACTAAAAGCGAACGTATCGCCACAATGGCGAGACAGGTAGCAGAAATTGAATTCATTGTTACAGATACAGAAGCTGAAGCATTGGCTTTGGAGGCCAACTTAATCAAGCAGCACCAGCCATACTTTAATGTGCTGCTCAAAGATGATAAAAAATATCCCTATGTCTGCATCACATGGTCAGAAGATTATCCGCGCATCTTCATCACTCGCAAACGTCAACTAGGCAAAGAAAAAGATAAGTTCTACGGGCCTTATACAGATACAGGTTTATTACGCGAAATCTTACGCATTAGTAAGCGCATCTTTGCTTTGCGACAACGACCACAACCACTCTTCAAAGACCGTCCCTGTTTGAACTATGATATGGGGCGTTGTCCTGGTGTCTGTCAACAATTGATTTCACCAGAAGAATACCGTAAAACTGTGCAGAAAGTAGCGATGGTATTCCAAGGTAGAACTCAGGAATTGATTGACATTTTGACAGAACAAATGCACAAAGCTGCTGAGGCGCTGAACTTTGAATCAGCGGCGCGGATACGTGATCAAATTTCTGGCTTAAAATCTCTGACGGCAGATCAAAAAGTATCTTTACCAGATGATACAGTTTCACGGGATGCGATCGCTTTAGCAGCAGATTCTCAACACGCCTGTATTCAATTATTCCAAATTCGCGCTGGACAATTAGTCGGACGTTTGGCGTTTGTCGCTGATGCACACGCCGAACCAGGAGCGATTTTACAACGCGTTTTGGAAGAACATTACCAAACTGCGGATGCGGTGGAAATTCCCGCCGAGATTTTGGTACAGCACGAGTTACCCGATACGGAAATATTGGCGGATGTTTTAACTCAGCGTAAGGGAAGAAAAGTAACGATTTTAGCTCCTCAGCGCCAAACTAAAGCAGAATTAATTGAGATGGTAGAGCGAAATGCCCAATACGAATTACAAAGAATGCAAAAATTGGGCGATCGCAATACTCAAGCCATGCAAGATTTAGCTGATATTCTCGATTTACCTGAGTTACCCCACCGCATTGAAGGTTACGACATCTCCCATATTCAAGGTTCCAATGCTGTCGCTTCCCAAGTCGTATTTATTGATGGTTTACCTGGGAAGCAACATTATCGTCATTACAAAATCAAAAATCCCGCAGTCACCATCGGACACTCTGATGATTTTGCCAGTTTAGCCGAAGTCATTCAACGGCGTTTTCGCAAATATAGTGAAGATTCACAACTACAACGCGCGGGAAATCCTGACTGGCCGGATTTAATTATGATTGACGGCGGTAAAGGACAATTATCTTCAGTCGTGGCTGTGTTGCAAGAAATGAACTTGTTAGAAGACTTGCGGGTTGTCAGTTTGGCGAAACAGCGCGAGGAGATTTTCTTACCAGGAGAATCACTACCTTTGCAGACTGATGCAGAACAACCAGGAGTACAATTATTGCGACGGTTACGGGATGAAGCCCATCGCTTTGCTGTGAGTTTCCATCGCCAACAACGTAGTGATAAACTAAGGCGATCGCGTTTAGATGAAATCCCCGGATTAGGACATCATCGCCAAAAGCAACTCTTAGGGCATTTTCGCTCAGTTGATTATATTCGCCAAGCTACACCTGCACAACTAGCCGAAGTTTCAGGAATCGGCCCACGACTAGCGCAGGAAATTTACGATTACTTTCATCCCTCATGAAAAAGCTGCAATTCTTTTATGCTTCATTCATTAATTTGTCTAAAATCTCATTCCATTTTTCTTTATGTATTTTTTGTAGTTCATTATCTAATTCTATCAACTGAGAATATCCCTCAATAAAATCAGTGATGGACTCGATTAACCTTAAATAGTATTTAATTGTCGGAATAATTCCATTCAGAATTACCTGACAACCATGTTCAGATGCAATTTCTTTAATCAAGCTATTAATTTGTTCTGATTCTGATACTTTAATATCTTTTGAAGCAAAAATGTAATATCTTTTGGCATTGTATTTAATAATTTTTTCTTTAGCACGATAAACAATGTGTAAAGTTATTTCTTGACCATGTTTTACTTCTATAGCTTCAACAAGATGATTATTTTGATCAAATATTTCAATGTCTCCAGCAGTTCTAGAAGTTCTGTCAGAAGCTGTATGACTGCCTAATTCTCTGAGCCTACATAAACTATACCTGGATACTTCTCTAACTAAGATTTGATATATAGCATATAGAGCAATAACAGGTAATTTTGAACCACCAAGAGTTTTATATTTATAGTTAAAATGCTCATCTAAAGCATAAATTACACTTTTTATATTTAACTTTTCAGGATTTGTTAATTTAATAATTTCAACTATATTTTTATCCTTATTTAGATTGAGCAATTTAAGCAGTAATTTTAATACATATTCTGCTTTCTCAGGATTATGCTGTACAAAATCAAGAATATTGAGAAATGCTTTTTTTAAAGACTTAGGAGTTATTCTGCCTTCATATTGTAATGTATAAGGATAGGGTAGTTCTAAAGTACGAGTTAACCAACCAGATTGCTTCATTGTAGGTAAGCCTAACTCTGTTAATGTAGGAGTGATAAAATCCTCATCTATCCTCCTTCCTGCAAAACCATTTGGCAGTTCAGCTTTGTGATATCTAATATCCTGAGATGGGTGTAAAATTTTATGTACTAGAAGAGTAATTAGTACAGTATAAACTGCCTTTCTTTCAAAGCATTTTTTAGCAACTTCCGCAATATAATTTTGATATTCTTCAGGTAATTGAACTTGATCAAGTTCAAATTCAGATATATTTTGATAAATTTCTAGAAGCTTTTCTCTGTGATTCATTATCAAAAGGGGAGTTCTAGTTGAATAGGTCGCTCAACACGCGAATTTTTATGATTACTAATTATTTCAGCCTCCGTTCCTAAATAGCAAAAAAATTGTTTTTTTATTTGATTAGCCAGTTCATACATTACTGGTATAGCAACGGAATTGCCTATTTGCTTATAACACTCTCCTAAATTAGGATGAATTTCAAAACTATTAGGGAAACCCATAATTCTATAACACTCTCTAATAGTTAATTTACGAACTGCTTTTTCTTCAGGTATATAAATAAAAAATCTACCTGAAGTCTCTTGAGATGGTATGGTTGGATGTACACCTTTAATAGAATATATTCTATTAGGCTGATGATGAACTCTAGATAAATGTTCTGTGTTTGGTCTAATACCTGTTTTCCAAATATTTTTATTACGATAACCTACAAAAATTAAACCAGACGCTTGTTGTTTTGGGTTTTCTATCATTGTGTAGTCTTGAGGATTTAGATATTCAAAATCTCCTGAAGTACACAAAAATTCTTTTAAAGTAGGAAACGGATAAGTTTTTCTGAGAAGACCAAAATCAAATTTTCTATTTTTTGTAGCAACAAATACTACTCTTTCTCTATTTTGTGGGAGTCCAAAATCTTTAGAGTTAAGTATTTCATAATTTACTACATAACCTATATCTTCTAAAGAATATAATATAGTTTCTAATGTTTTTCCTTGATCGTGGTGTAATATATGCTTAACGTTTTCAAGCACAACAATAGGTGGATTAATATGTTCAATAATTTCGCAAATATGAAAGAATAAAGTACCTCTAGTATCTTGAAAACCTTTTCTTCTGCCGCAAATACTAAAAGGTTGGCAAGGAAAGCCAGCTGTCAAAACATCAAAGTAGGGTAAGTTTTTTATATCGATTTTCCTAATATCATGTGCTGGCATCTCTCCAAAATTATTAAAGTAAACTTGTCGGCAAGCCTCATTAATTTCACAGGAGAAAACACATTCATATTCAGCTTTTTCAAAAGCTAATCTAAAACCTCCTATTCCTGCAAATAAATCAGCAAATTTTAGTTTTACTTCCTCCATACAAATTATTAAAATACTGTTCTAAACATCTGAGTCAAGTATTATAACATAACATATTTTTGAAATTATTTAAGACTTAACTATAGAGACGTAGCAATATAAGACATCTATAAAAAAGGAACGGCATTACTAAATTAATACCGTTCCCTAACTAAAATTAGTATTTATTTAATCTAACGAGCCATACCATGAGCGGAAGCAGCATCAATTGGCTTCATCAAGTACAACTTCAAGAACTGCCAACCATTAGAAATGTATAATGGCAGCTTCTGGAAGAATTGTAAGAATTTGGGAGTGTTAGAGTTAGCGATCGCACTCAATTTTTCGTTATTCTTGACGCATAAATCTAGGCGATCGTAAAACTCTGGATTGTCAACATCCAGCATCACAGGGAAGACTCGACCTGCGGTTTCATTGGTTTTCTTGATGACGTAGATATCGTATTCACGTGCATCTAAACCAATTGAGGCGTAAAAGTCTTTGCGCTGGAGGTCATTGAGATACATTGTCACAAACACTGACAACAAAAAGAACCGACTCCACAGTTTTGCTTTCCATTCATTCAGCATTTGTGGCTGTGCTCTCATGATGGCATCAAAGAAATCACCATGACGGTTTTCATCCTGACACCAGTTTTCAAAGAACCGGAAAATTGGATAAATTCGGTCTTCGGGATGCGCTTCTAGATGACGGTAAATGGTGATATAACGCCAGTAACCGATTTTTTCGGAAAGATAGGTGGCGTAGAAAATGAATTTTGGTTTAAAGAAGGTATAATTGCGGCTCTTTGTCAAAAACCCTAAGTCCAGAGACAAATTAAAGTCTGACATCGCTTTGTTCAAAAAGCCAGCGTGACGTGCTTCATCCCGTGACATTAGGTTGAAACACTCTGCTAGGACGGGGCTTTTATCTTTTAAGCGGCGGCCTAATTCCTTGTACAGCAAGAAGCCAGAAAATTCTGCTGTACAAGAACGCTCTAAAAATTCAATGAACAACTGGCGAGTTTCCCCGTCGATGTGATCCCAGGATTGTTCAAACTCGGCATCCCGAACGAAGTGATGGCGGTTATAGTCAGCGCGGAACTCTTCTAAGATGGCTTTTAACTCATCTTCGTTTACAGAGATGTCCATCCGCGCCATCTCATCAAAATCGGTAGTATAAAACCGTGGTGTTAATAAGGTTTCTTTTGCCGGGACTTTAATCCCTGGCCGTATTTCTTCAAAGCCTGGTTTTTTGAGGGAATCTACCATGTCTTGATTGCCACGAGTGTCTTTATTATCTTGATTGCGCCAAAGAGCCAATGGTAATGCTCTCATAAGGCACAGCAAAGGACAATAATTAATTTGTATAAATTTCAGTCTACCAAGGTGCAGCGGTAAACTGGTAGAGGAAACGTTAAGAGTTGCAACAATACTTCAAGCTTTGTGGAACTGAACGACGGGAATAGGTAGTCATCTCAAAAAGGGCTGGCGTAATAAATCAAGACTTTTATGTAATCTAGCTTTTGGTGATGCTGAGATCATCCGAAACACCGTTAGCACAGATTATCTTAAAAAAGAAGCCCAAATCTGAGGGGATAAAAGCACGATGAATCCTGAAAACAATCAGCATAAAGACCGTTTGTTTGTCTCTTACATTTTGAGTGCAGGATTATTTTTTGGCTTTGGGGGGCTGCATCGCCTATACAATGGCAAGATAGGGACAGGTATATTATGGTTGTTAACTGGGGGTGTTTTTGGCATTGGACAGTTCGTTGATCTGTTCGTCATACCGAATATGGTGGATGAATATGAACAGAAGCTCCGGCTGAAAGCTGGGTTAACTCCTTTGGGTGTACCGTTAAATCAACCTATAGTTGCTACCCAAGTAAATCGCTCAACTGGCAACCAACTCATGGTAGAACTAATTAAAGCCGCAGAAAGCCGAGGCGGTAGTATCACTGTGACGCAAGCTGTGAAAGCAACAGGAGCCAGCTTTGTAGAAGTAGAAACTGTTTTTAAAGAAATGCTGAAATCAGGATACGTGAAAATAGATAACGACCCCATCACTGGAGCCGTCACGTACCATTTCTACGAACTCAATTAATTCCTACCTAACCATTTCTGGCTGTTCAAGCGCCGCACTAAGCCAAATACTAATAAGTCAAGAGTAGTTTTTCGTTCGTCAATTAAGAAGGACTCAAGAGTACTGGTTTTTTTGCCTTCGTTGCAGGAAAAACCTTTTTGCCCTTGAATATCTTCATCGGGGAAATACACGTTAAATTGACGCTGACCATTTTGCCAACTGCCGATAACTTGCCAGTATTCTTCATTTGAGGATAAGCCAGCGATTGGCAGCTTTTGTTTAGCAAAAGACAATTGTAAATCTTTCACACCTTCTTCAGTGATCGCCTTTTGCAAAGCAGGTATGTATTCTTGCTGGATAAACTCTACAAATGGCTTATCTTCAACGGCTGGGGCTTTCTCTTTTTTGGCTGCTTTAGCGGCGGCTGGTTTTTCTTCTCCATCTGCGGCTTTAGCGGCTGGTTTTTCTCGCTTAGGAGGTGCATCAGCTGTTGTCGCCGCGTTCGGGTTAGTTTTTGGGTTAGCTGCTTTGGGGTCTGGTGCGTTGGCAGTAGGTATATCTGTGGCTACTGGTTCGCTGGTGCTGGGGGCGTGTGCTTCAGCGACAGTGGGAGCTTGTTTGTCAACAGTGCTGGGAGCTACTTCTCCCGCTTGATTGTGATTGGTTTCGTCTGCCATTGCTCAGGTCAATCCTTTATCTAGCTTTGGGAGCGATCGCTCACCTTTGTGTACTAATTTATCTTGATTTTGACATACAACAGCTAGTTGATAGTCAAGAGTTAATAGTCCATAGTCAAAAGTCAATGGTTAATAGTTAAAACTCTTATATTTTGAGGATAAAATTTTCTGGTACTAGTTTAGGCGATCGCTTCCTGAATATCTCTGACTAACTCATCCATTCTTGCTTTGGTTGTACTCCAAGAACACATAAAACGTACTCCTCCTACACCAATAAATGTATAAAATTGCCAGTTTTTTTCTTTTAATTTTTTAATTACTCTCTCTGGTAGTTTTGCAAATACAGCATTAGCTTCGCGCGGAAACATAATTTCCACACCATTGATTTGTAGTAACTTATTCTCTAAATATTCTGCACATTGGTTAGCATATCGAGCATTTTTCAACCACGCGCCTGTTTCTAACAAACCTAACCAAGGCGCAGAAATAAACCGCATTTTAGAAGCTAATTGTCCTGCTTGCTTACAGCGATAATCAAAATCTTCTGCTAAAGCTTTATTAAAGAAAATAATTGCTTCCCCTAAAGCCATACCATTTTTTGTCCCACAAAAACACAACACATCTACACCACTTTTCCAAGTCATTTCTGCGGGGCTTTTATTCATGGCTGCAACAGCATTAGCAAACCGAGCGCCGTCCATGTGAATTTTTAATTTATATTTATGAGCAATTTCTTTAATTTCCAGAAGTTCTTTAATAGAATATACAGTTCCTGATTCCGTTGCTTGTGTAATACTAATAACTTTAGGTTTAGGAAAATGAATATCTGTACGCTTGGTGACAATGGCTTCTATACTTTGGGCTGTTAGTTTGCCATTTTCCCCCGAAGCCAGGAGCAGTTTAGAACCATTAGAAGCAAATTCCGGCGCACCACATTCATCTGTTTCTATATGCGCTGTCTCATGACAAATTACACTATGATATGACTGACATAATGCTGCTAAAGATAAAGAATTAGCTGCTGTTCCATTAAAGGTAAAAAATACCTCACAATCAATTTCAAATAATTCCCGAAAATAGTCCGCTGCTTTTTGAGTCCATTCATCGTTACCATAAGCTGGCGCACTACCAAGGTTTGCTTGAAGCATGTACTCCAGCGCTTCTGGACAAATACCAGAGTAATTATCACTAGCAAACTGTTCTGCATTAATACTCATATTATTCATGGGAAACATCATCGCTACCGAATGGTAATTGATCAACCGAATCTCATCTGATTTTAGTTCGCACTTAGCTATTACGCCTTTAAATCTGTTGATTGTTAAGCGTCAACAATATTCAACAATAGACTTCTTGCAGAAGTGTGGAAAAGTTACTTTTGCAAGAGGTCTAATCAACAAGAAAAAAGCTCCAAAACAAAATCCACCAAATCATTGTTTGGTGGATTTGTTGGTTGTATTTAGTGGATCCGAGCAGAGTCGAACTGCTGTCCAAATTGGGTATTGACCCCCCGCTCATTCACAGGTTTAGCCTTTCTGACCCTCAAGGCGGGAATCGTTCATTATCCCGAACGTAGGATGCTCTGATTTAATCTTAGCTAACAAGCCAATCAGAGAACGCTTGTTAGAGCATCCGTTGGGGGTTGGTCTCTAATCCTTAACGGAGTCAAACTAGAGACGCTCGAACCTATAAGAGGCGTTTTAGGCAGCTACTAGAGCTTCCCGACGAGCAAATTTTACGATGTTATTCGCATTTACTTTTTTTTGAGCCTGATATTTACGAGAGAAGACTCACTCTCGACCTGAGTCACAGAGTAGCGTTCGCCAACCTGTCGAAACCGTTACGGACCCATGACCTCTACACTTTTATTATAGATCTTTGTGATGGAAATGTGTTACAAGATGACAAAGAAATATTAAACTCTCATTCTGTACCTTAACTGTCATGAGTCAGACTACAGGCGGAGTTCGCTGGGTAATTCAAGATGTTGCAGCGTTACCTGATAACGAATGAATGCGTTATGAAATTACTGATGGAGAATTGTTTGTGATGCGATCGCTCCACTTAACCAACTATGATGCTTTGTAAACTGGCGATCGCACTTTCCTGCATTATGTAGATGATCACAAACCATCTCCCATACTGTAGCCGAGTCAATCATTCGTCCTCTGACTCTTCAAAGAGACTTGGGATGTCTCTTGCCCCATGTAGAATACGAATGATTTCAATACCTTGGTTTATGGGACGGGAAAAAATTAGATAATTTCCTACTGGAAAACTTCGCAGATTAGGTACTAAGGAGTCAAGAAGCTATCCCACTAATAAAATCCGGTTAATCCAGATATGAATTGTGGCTAAAGAAAGAAAAGCGTTGAAGCAGTCCGAAATTCGCTCCCATCGCACAACGAGACGGCGATATTTTCTTTGATACCAAGCGAAACAACGCTCTTGTTGAAAACGTGGAACTGAAATTTTAATTGGTCTGCCTCGTTTTTCTTGGTCTTCCAAGTACGCTTACTCAGATCTTGCACCTAGCTGGATAAACACGTAAAAAGTATATAAAAAGTGCAAAATATTACAGTAGCTAAAGAAACATGGTTAAGTATAACCTGTAGTGATATAGACTAAATAGCTAAGTACTAATACATATACGATTACAAGTTACTAGCAAGGGTGACAATCAACATAAAATAGTTAGGTTTGCCTTTAATACCCAAAATATGTGATAAAACTCACTTCTTGCACCTGGAAAACTGGATGTCAAAACCATGACTACGTGCAAGGGGAGTTAGCCGTTCAATGTCAAGTAAAAGAAAATACATGACTATATGCGGAAAAATAGAATCAAGGGCAGTTTGTGCAGCTTGTCCCCAGTTAGGTGGTGACGCTGGCTGAATATGGAGATGAGTCCAGTGAGCAATCAGGAAGGCAGTCAGAGAAAGAATCAGCCAGCGATACATACCCAGCAGAGTTCCTTACCCAAAGCGATGTAAGCCAAAACGATGCTTGGCAGTTTTAAACCAACCTTCAATCTGCCAACGACGCTTACCCCACCATTGAAGAGTAACTTGTAATTGTATATGTATTAGTACTTGGTTATTTAGCCTATATCACTACAGGTTATACTTAACCATGTTTCTTTAGCTACTGTAATATTTTGCACTTTTTATATACTTTTTACGTGTTTATCCAGCTAGGTGCAAGATCTGAGTTAACGCTTATATCCACAAATACATTTAATCTTCACTCGACTTATACTCTAGCCCTTCACCTTCACCGGGGACTATTTTTTGAGCAGTGCCATTCAGGATTTCTGCCCACATTTCATCAAAGGTAATACCCCGCTTCTTAGCTAAATATTCCACCCTTTCTCTAATTAACTTGTCTCGCTCCTGAAGTTTGGCACATAAAAGAGATTGCGCCTGGGCAACCTTAGTTCGACCATTTACCCAAGCATCCACAGTCAGCACATCATTGTAATACTCACCAAGTGCCGGAATCGCTAACCTTTCATCCTTTCTGGGCATTTCATCCTTTCTGGGGTTTGATTCTACTGCATTCATATTGCTACTTTAAGTGACTCTATTTTTCCAAATCTGCCCCAGAATTGGCACAAAAAAGGAATATCAAAATTTATTGTCCCAAATTTGTAGCAAATTTGGGACAAAAAAGCCCACTTTTGATAGGATGCAGAAGTACATAAAAAGCTGCTTCAGTTGGAGAACCAAAGCCATTAAAATATGCTTAAATTCAAGTCAAAAATTGTTGCTATAGGAACAAGTTTGGTTCTGTGTGGGACTGCTTTACCAAATCACCCAGTTAACGCGAATCCTGCGGTACTTGCACCCGCCGCTTTTTGTGCAGGCACGGCTGGGGTAGGATGTGTACTGGTTGGAGTTGCTATTGTAGGTGGCACTGCTTACTATATCTGGCGTTCTAGGGACGGGAAGCATTATGCAGCAGACGCAAATGGACAGATCAACAATTCCTTTAGATTGGTTGGTACAGCAAAGCCTTTGCAGAGTAGAGCTATATCTGGGATAGAGGCTGCAAAATTAGGAGATGCTCACTGGGCTAATACTTTTACTGACTGTTATAAGATTGCCAAAAAGATAGGTAAAACACTAAAAAGACAACACCCAGCCGTTGGTGGTGGATACTGGTGTATTTTTCCTGGAGAACAAACAAGTTTTGGAGACAACAGATGAACTTACAAGAATTAGAACAATTCAACGAGTTGAGAGGCGACACCCTTTTAACATCTATCCAGACTTTTCCTAGTTTCAATGCACCAGGATATGAACTTACGGGTGGAATGGAGGTTTGTAGTGGAGTTGATGATGCAATTGCTGAGATTGAGACTATTGTGTGGACTGCTGGTTACAAAAACAATCCTGAACATGAATGGAAGCTGGTTAGCTATGAGGTGTTTGTACCTCAAAAAATGGTTTTAGTTGGTAATGGCAATATGCCCTCGTGTGAAACTGCTCCAGTGCATAGTGCTGTCATCTACTGCTATTACAGTCCGATAAAACCAGAAGTAATTAACCAGTTGATTCAACAAAATCAACCTTGGGTTATAGGTAATGAATAATCTTAAAATCAATGATAGGGTGCTAGTACATTGATTCAAGTGATACGTGAACGTGCTACGAAACAGCAGATTGACGAAATGCTCAAAACCTGGGGAGTATTTATCAAAATAGTAGTGGATATCGAGCGCGAAATTTTGGCTGGTGGTGCAGAACGTCACTATGAATGTGAGCAAGAATTGTTGAAAGATGGTAGTAAACAAAAAAATCTTTGGGGTGCAGATTGGTGTCCTTTCACTCAGGAAATGGTGTTTGAATCGATTATTAACATTCGCCCCAGCCAAAACAATCGTACTATGATCATTGAATCCCCTGATATTAGAGAGCGAGTTACTCAGATTACCCTGCGATTACTAGGAGGATTATGATACCGAACTGGAGCGCAATTGAAGCAAGTTTTTTAGGTCAACCCCATCCACAGCAGATGGGAGAATTGGCAGCTTCTTTGGCACGTCTCAAATCCTGGTGTCAAAAGAATGCCAGCCGTGAATTAGTGCCAGTGTTGCTTTCGGAAAACCTACTATACGTGAATTTGTTACAACAAAAAAGCCAGATTAATAATACTGAATTAACCCAACTCCAAAACTTGCTAGAAGACTGGCAGCAAAATTGGGTAAATATTTACGATAATCCAACCAAAACAGCATCCTTGGCTGCGGCTGCGGCTACTTGGTCAGAACGAGTGTTGAAGATGTCGGGGTTATTGTCTACAGCAGTTATGTAGCTAAGATTTAGAAACTGCAATCAATCGCTCTCTACACTTTCTTTTGGCAATTATGAAAGCATGAAAATTAACCGCAACATTCAAATACTGTAATTCGGAACGAGAGGAAGTTAAATAAATCTGCCAAAGAATTTTGACAAAAAATTTTTAATAATTGTTTGTAGCGATCGCCCTACAATTTCCTTTAAGAATATGAGACGTTATTATTTTATAGCAGAATTTAATATCAATAGTTCAGGGAAATTAGAAGTTAAATACTATACAGCAGATGGCGGAACTTCTGAAAATCCCAATGATGCAAAACTGTACGAGAAAAGGCAAGACGCGGATATTGTAGTAATTCAGAACGATACTGAAGCAAGTATATTTGCTGTAAATTCAATGCCAATATTTTGTAGTTAGCGATCGCCCTCAGCACTTTTCTTTGGCAGCATCAGATTTTAATCAATTATCTGCCTTCTCATTGACTTAATTTGACTACGCTTAGTTTTACTGTCAAGACGTTTTTTTTGAGAACTGCGAGTTGGTTTGGTTGGTTTACGGATTTCGGGCAATACAACTGCGCTTAGTATGAGTTGCTTGAGTCGTTGCAAAGCTTCTTCCCGGTTTTTTTCTTGGCTACGGTGTTCTTGAGCTTTGATGACAACAACCCCATCCTGGGTGATGCGTCGGTCGTTGAGCTTTAGAAGTTGCTGTTTATAGAAAGCGGGTAGTGATGAAGCTTCAATGTCAAAGCGCAAGTGAATGGCTGTAGCAACTTTATTGACGTTTTGACCCCCTGCTCCTTGAGAACGAATCGCGCTAATTTCGAGTTCGCTATCGGGGATGATGATTTTATTTTTAATTTGCAGCATAACTTATATATAGCTTATTGGGCGCGATCACCCCTTCTTCTCGCTAATTCTTTGCTTGTAGAAATTTTATATACAATATTAGTTTTGTTCCTCCAGAAGCTTCTTACCTTTAGCAACATAAGGAGCTATTTCCTTGCGGATAATTTCACTCATCGTAGTGCTATTGGCTATACACCAAGCTTCAAAAGCCACCTTATGCTCTGGCTCTATCACAATTTGTATATAGTCTTTTTTGCGGTCTAATTTTTTTCTGGGCATGACTTATTTTTTTATTTCTCTATAATTTTATCATGATAATTATCATGATAAAATTATCAACATGAGGGTAAAAAACTACACTCTCATCAGGAGGTGAAAAGACTGACTCAATCTAAAGGTGGCGGAAACGGACATCAAGAATACAACCCAGAGGTTGAATTCGAGTACGTTGATGCTGATGTCTGGTACGAGAAAAATCCTGAAACGGGGGAACGTATCGATGTAACCACTACAGACGATATTCTTGACCAGATGAATGATGAGGACGAAGAGGAAGATAATCCACCTTCGTCCAAATAACTCTAGATAACCGTTTGTATTAACAATGCTCCTAGTTAGCAGCTAGGGGCTTTCCTTGATTTTAACTCAAATTATATGTCGGCAATTTATTCTCCTCTTTACCTCCAAATTTATGAGCGTGAAGGGACTCGCTGGTTTTTTCATCCTGGCAATGTTTTCTATAATGCTCATGGCATTTCTACCGATTTAGAATCGACACTCAAAAGAAACGGATTAACTAAAATGAAAGTTTTGGTTGAGCTATTCCGAATCAACGGTGGTAAACCAGGTTATTATTTAGCTAATATTAGAGACAAAAAATATCACTATTGCGGACAAGACTGGGCAGGTGTCAAAGCCAAGTTAAGAGAATTAGGTATTGGCAGAGATGAGCCAAATTATCACTCTTAAATGAACAATTTCTGTAGAGGCGATGGCGCAAAGCGCCCGCCGGAGGCGATCGCATTCTTGCTTGTAAATAGTTTGATAAAACAAGGGTAGAGTTTGAGCTACCACTAATGACTACCACCAAGATTCACGCGCGTTGTTGGCATTCATAACGTTACTCTGTTGGTATTTTACACAGAGGCTGATTGCTGGCAGTTGGGGTTGATTAGTTCTGGTGGTGCAGTGTTTGGTGAGCGCAAACTTTACTATACGCCTGAAGCTGCGGAGAAAGCAGGGCGTGAGTGGATTAGACAGGGTAATTAAACGTTGCGTGTCTACTGATCTAAATAAGTCCATCACGGTAAATGAACTTTTGGGGCGGTTTCACTATTAATTACACTAGACACCATTTTGCGCGGCGTAAGGAAGGCAAGGACAATTGCCACCAAGAATAATGCTGGAACATCACCAAACAGGTGTCCACGTTCAACAGGATCAATTACTGCGTGTACCGCCATAATTAGCCCATGCACTAAACTTGACCAAACAGTGAACCAGATTAAACTGAGATTCGCTTCTGGTTGTCGAGAAGCCAACAGCAAAAAGACACCAAGCGTCGCATAAACACCAATGATCATTTGTTCATATTCGTACTGACTTGGTTGCCATAACCAGCCTGATGGCCAGATTTTAGTCAGCGGATAAATAAGTAAAAAGGCAATTCCGACAATAATGAGAGCGATTTGTAAGTAACGATGACGCTCATCCATTGTTATCACCTCTGCTATTTTCCTGTGCAGTCTTTATCAATAAAACTGCTTAGTTTGTAATAGTATCGCCACTAGTGACACTTCAGTTTTGAAGTGTTAGAAATTTTAATGCTTGATTCAGTGTTTTAGCAAAGTGAATTCCCCATTTTTTATTCTGCAATTCCAATTGCTTATGATTTCGTTGAATCTAGCGAAAAATCACAAAATTATCGGCTAGGTTTTTTGGTGGAATTATCAAAACCTGGGCAGCACTGTACCCGTGCCAGCATCCTTTTTGGAGCGAACATACCTCTTAGTAGTATCGCTTTTTTTGTGCCTTAACTGGTCTTGCACCTCAAACAGTGGCTTAACTTCCACCGCCCTCGTTGCGTGAGAATGCCTTAACCAGTGACCAGAAAATTCTATTTTGGCCACCTCCGAGATATCCTGAATCAACTGTTTAATTGCTCTATCGCTTAACGGCAACCCGCGCTTTTTTGGGTCAGGTGACATATTGGGGAAAACTGGCATCTTGTCACTAGCCATCCCTCGGTACTTTTTAAGCAACTTAGATGTCTCGTGATCTAAGCCAATTTCGTGGTGCTGGCCACCCTTTCCCCAAAACTTAATTGTGTAATACCCGCGTTGTCTATCTTCTGGTATTGGGTCAAATTGCCATTGAAAGTTGTGCCAATATAACCCCGGATAATCTTCTTTGGGTTTCCCTGGTTCATCACCAGGAACAGTTACACGTCCTACTTCGCCAACCCGCATTCCGCTATAAAACAGCAAACAAAAAATTAGCCAGTGCTTACCCCCCAACTGCTTGGCAGCAAGGGCTAGTTTCTCCATCTCCCAATCTTCTAAATATCGCTCTGCCTTCGGTAATTCACTAAAATTGTCGTAATTTATCGTACTTGCAATATTCCGCAAGAAATAGCCACAATTCTCAGCCGAACCATAACTCCACAGCGAGCGGAGCATCAAAATCTTGTTTGTTTTTGTATAAGGGGAAACCTCACCCCAAGAGGCAATAAATTCCAGTAACTTTGGTTGCTGAATTAATCTTAAGTCGGGTATGCCTTCACTGCGTACCCAATCAAGAAATTTTTGACCAAACCGATAGTATTTTCGCTTAGTTTGTTCGCGGTTCTGCGACCCCGCCCAAGCTAAGATTAACTCAGAATCATTACTAACAGCAGGGGTGCGGTAATAATATTGCCTGATGACCTCCGATACCAATTCTGGAGTTACTTGTGGCGAAGTATTTGGCGTTACAACATTTCCTGACTTAGCAGGCAGAACTTCTACAGAGCTAACCTCAATATTAGTAACATCCATTAGAGAAATAAGAGTTACGTGAACATAAACATATAACTTCCTGGAAGAGCCATTTCAGGAAGCTTTTATTTTATTCTAAGGCTTAAGTGGATGTGCGGGGACTGCCTAGTTCAGTATTGGTGGTCAAGCAACGCCCCATTTTTTGTGAATAGATGTAGCATTTAGATTTTGAACACCTCATCATTATGTAGTTCATGAATGGCGATCGCCCTCCCAAGCAAAAAACCCCGGCGTTAAGTACCGAGGTTTAGAGAAGAAGCCTTTTGGGTCGATGAGAGATGCCGATACCGAAATCCACAAATATTAACTAACTGCAATTGCAACCAAAACTAGAGCAGTAACAAATATAGTTGCAATTGCACCTTGTATCAGGTAATTACGCTGTTCCCAAACTGCTGGATACTCAGCGCAGTATACCTGGGGTTCAGTTGGGTAGTTGTTGAGAACGCCGTTTTCATTAACTGTGGTGTACATAGTTTTTTTATTGCTTATTTATTAATTTATGTAAATAAATATAACAATATTGTTACGAATGGTCAACATGACTTGACACAAAAAGTCTGATAGCGTTAATAAAAGTCGCTAATCAGCAATGGGGTACTCAGGCGAGGAAAGAAAGCGCCGTGCTGGTGCTGTATTGCAGATTTTGGAGCGAGTCAGGGCAGTTTCTTAGAGGAAATAATAGGCGATCGCCTAGTTTGTGCGTTCATCATGATACTGTCAAGGTAATTATCAAGATGAATGATAAAGCAGACAGACCAGTTTTACCTAGACATTAGATATGAGCAATATAGGGAGAACAAAGTATCTCTTTCAAAGCATCTTGTTCCTTGAGAAGCCGTAAACCTTCACGGATAACTTCACTTGCGGAAGTATACATACCGCTTTCAACTTTAGATTGTACCCACTTTTCCAATTCGGGGGTTAAAGAAACGTTCATCTACTACCTCTGGATAGGCTGATATCAATCATCCTATCGGGAATAACAAAAAATATCCAAGTTTGTTATTGCTTTATATGCCAAAATTACTTATTGACACAATATGCTAATTTCAGCATAATTTATAGTGCATGGATACAGAACAAGAAAAACCACAGCTAAAAAAATTTAAATCAATAGCCAGCGCACTAGATGATTTGAAAGAGTTTCCTGAAGATGTACAGGATGTAATGGGATATGCTCTTGAGTTGGCACAACGTGGTAAAAAACATCCAGATGCAAAACCTTTACGTGGGTTTCCAGGTGCGGGTGTTTTAGAAATTGTAGATGATTTTGATGGAGATACGTATAGAGCAATATACACTGTTAGATTTGAAGGAGTTGTGTATTTATTACATTCTTTTCAAAAGAAATCAAAACATGGTATTGCTACACCAAAACAAGATATTGAATTAGTAGAAAAGAGATTAAAAGCAGCTAAAGAGGATTATTTACAAGAGATTAAAAGGAGCGAAGTCAAGAAAGATGGACAACCAGAATAAAGTTGTTAGTGGTAGTGGTAATGTATTTGCTGATTTAGGGTTATCTAATCCTGAAGAACGTTTAGTTAGGGCTGAACTGGCGATGAAAATTAGTGAAATTATTACTACTCAAAAACTAACTCAGGTTCAAGCTGCCGAAATTTTAGGTATAGATCAACCAAAAGTTTCTGCTTTAACTAGAGGTAAACTAAAAGATTTTTCAGTTGAAAGATTAATAAAATTTTTGAATATTTTGGGTAATGATGTAGAGATTAGAGTCAAACCTAAACCCGAAAATCATACTTCTGCTTCTACTACTGTAGTTTGCTTTTAAAGGTTGAGTTGAGCGATCGCCGATTTCATGTAAAATATTGCATAAATACGGAATGAATTTTCTCACGCAGAGGCGCAAAGGCGCAGAGAGAACCAAGAGTTTTTTAACTATGTGTCGGTTGGGTTAGACGCATGAAAAATATTGATACTAAATAGACAATTCTATTTTGCGTCGTAACCCAACATCAATGATTTTAGTAAACAATCAATTCTTGTATAGAAGTTAAGAGATGGTAAATTAACTACAAAATAATGTTGGGTTCCACTGCATTCCACCAAACCTACAGAAGATAGCGATCGTACTTGCGCTGCTTAGTATACATGAATGATATTTTTTGTCAATGTGGAACTCCTATAGGCTTCAAATATATATTTGATTTTAAAAATTACACAAATATTGTATTCTTATAAAAAAGTTTTTCATATATTAAAACACATATGTTTCACGGTCTTACGCATGAAAATATATATGCTGCTGCACGACTAACTTCTGTATTTGAACTACGCAATGGAGAACTCAAGAAGGTTTCAGGAACAGCTTTTGGCGTTGCTTGCCCTGATGGAGAACTTGCAATAATTACTAACAGGCATCTCGTTGAGTTGAATTATAACCCTCCATATATTTCAGAATATTGTGGCTTTAAATTAAAGCATTTAGTTTGCGAAATTCGTGGAAGAAATTTTGATGACGGGTTCCCTGGAATTATAAAGACACTAACTGTACCAATGTCGCATAATGAAGTTTGTTTTGATGATAATAGTGCTAATGATGTTGCTGTAATCTTTGATGTACAGTCGTATAATTCAGATGAATCTATTGATCGTCATTGGGATTACTGCTTTGAACTAAGTGACTTGGCAACTGAAAAGGAGCTATATTCTGACCTGCATCCATTTGATCTTCTTGCATTTACTGGATTTCCAAGTGGTTTTGACAAATCAGAGTTAAGAGCCATTATTCGTAGTGGAACAGTTGCCTCTGATCCTCGCTTTTCTTATAGCTATGAAGGGAAAGAAAAGGGAGAAATAATTCTCTATGAAGGATTTAGTTTTGGTGGTTCATCTGGAAGTCCAGTTATTGCAGTTCCAAAAATTGCCCCTAAAAATGTGGAATTTTCTTTACCACATTTAAATCAAGATCGTAGATTTTTACTAGTAGGTATTAATGCTGGTCATACTCTTGATACTTCACATATTGCTACAATACCTCAACATTCTGGACTTTCATACTTTGTTAAATCGTCAGTAATACGTCGTATTTTAGATAAGTGTATTCAAAAGAAAAAACAGCAATAAAGACGAAATAAATAAACAAGTCTAAAACTTGATAGAAATGTTGTTTTAAATCTTTTTACCGAAAATATAATCATCGAAAACACAAATAGCTAATCGCTAGTTTGAAAATCACCAGCAATTAGCTATTAGTTGTAGTTAACAATTGACTTGTTCCTAACTCAGTGCTTCTGCACCGCCGACAACCTCTAAGAGTTCTTGAGTAATAGCGGCTTGTCGGGCTTTGTTGTAAGACAGCGATAGGTTTTTAATCAATTCACCAGCGTTGTCGCTAGCGTTACTCATGGCTGTCATCCGCGCTGCTAGTTCACTGGCAGCAGATTCTTGTAATGCCCGCAGTAATTGGTTGCCCAAATACAGGGGTAGCAAGGCATCCAGGATTTGTACTGGGTCTTGCTCAAAAATCATGTCGCTGGCTAAAGGTTGAACTTGAGAAGTTACTTTCTGCCGTTCAACTTCAAATTGACCACCACGAGTTGTCAAGCGGAAAATTTCGTCGTCTGCTGCTTCTAAACCTTGGGTGTCAAGAGGTAGCAAGGTTTGTACTACAGGACGAGAACTAACCAAGGAGACGAAACGAGTGTAGATTAATTCGATACGGTCTACTTTTTCCGAGAGGAACAAAGACAGCAATTCGTCAGCAATTCTGTTTGCTTCTTCGGCGGTGGGGATTTGTTCTAAGCCACTGTAGGTAGCATCGATAGGCTGGTTGCGGCGTTGGAAGTATTGGGTAGCTTTACGACCAACCAATACAAATGTGTAGTCAACACCTTCTGCCTTGAGTTCCTTGGCGCGGTTTTCAGCACGACGGATGACGTTGTTGTTATAACCGCCACACAAACCTCTGTCGCCAGAAATGACTAACAAGCCTACTGATTTAACTTCCCGTTTTCTCAGTAGTGGCAGGTTTGCATCTTCAAACCGCAGACGGGTTTGCAAACCATATAGCACTTGCGCTAGTCTGTCAGCGAAGGGACGAGTAGCCAGCACTTGTTCTTGCGCCCGACGTACTCGCGCTGCTGCTACTAGCCGCATGGCTTCTGTGATTTTTTTGGTGTTTTTGACCGACTGAATGCGATCGCGTATTGATTTGAGGTTAGGCATATTTTTGGTTAGTAGTCAATGGTCAATGGTGAGCCAGCGCGGTCTTGGGGGAAAGCCCCATGAGCGACTGGCGAACCCCAAAGGGGTCAATGGTCAAGGGTCAAAAGTCTTGATCTTTGACTATTGACTCTTGACTCTGGACTCTTGACTAATTACGCTGCTGCTTTGAAGGTCTTTTTGTAATCGTCTAAAGCAGCTTTCAATGCGGCTTCTTCTTCATCACCTAGTACTTTCTTGCTTTGTACTGATTGGTAATAAGGAGACTTACCAGTTTTCAGGTAATCGCGGAAGCCTTTGGTGAAGGTGGTTACTTTATCTACAGCGATATCATCTAAGTAACCATTAATACCAGCGTAGAGAATTGCTACTTGTTCAGCTACAGACAGAGGCTCGTTTTGAGACTGCTTGAGGAGTTCCCGCAGGCGTTGACCCCGTGCCAATTGGTCTTGGGTAGCTTTATCTAAGTCAGAAGCAAATTGCGCGAAGGCTTGGAGGTCGTCAAACTGTGCCAGTTCGAGCTTAATCTTACCAGCAACTTTTTTCATTGCCTTGGTTTGTGCCGCAGAACCCACACGGGATACGGAAATACCAGGGTTTACAGCAGGACGAATACCAGCGTTGAACAAGTCAGAAGACAAGAAGATCTGACCGTCGGTGATGGAAATTACGTTGGTGGGGATGTATGCGGATACGTCACCTGCTTGGGTTTCGATGATGGGTAGAGCGGTCATGCTACCAGCACCCAACTCATCGCTGAGTTTAGCTGCTCTTTCCAACAAGCGAGAGTGAATGTAGAATACGTCTCCGGGGTAAGCTTCCCGTCCGGGTGGACGACGCAGTAGCAAGGACATTTGGCGATATGCTTGTGCTTGCTTGGAAAGGTCGTCGTAGATTACCAGAGTAGCTTTGCCTTTGTACATGAAGTACTCAGCAATAGTAGCTCCGGTGTAAGGAGCCAAGAATTGTAAGGTAGCAGGGTCACTGGCGTTAGCTGCAACAACTACGGTGTAGTCGAGTGCGCCTTTTTCTTGTAAGGTTTGAACTACGTTAGCTACGGTGGAAGCTTTTTGACCAACGGCTACGTAAACACAAACTACATCTTCACCTTTTTGGTTAATGATGGTGTCAATTGCGATCGCAGTTTTACCTGTTTGACGGTCGCCAATGATTAACTCGCGCTGACCCCGACCGATGGGAATCATGGAGTCGATAGCGGTAATCCCGGTTTGCATGGGTTCGTGTACAGAGCGACGAGCAATGATACCGGGTGCAGGCGATTCAATCAAGCGGCTTTCTGTGGATTTGATGTCGCCTTTTCCGTCGATGGCACGACCTAAAGCGTCAACAACCCGTCCAATTAAGGCTTCACCGACACCGATTTGGGCAATTCTACCAGTAGCTCTAACAGAACTACCTTCTTGGATACTATTACCTGTACCCATGAGTACCGCACCCACGTTATCTTCTTCCAAGTTTTGGGCGATACCAACGGTGCCATCTTCAAATTCTAAAAGTTCCCCAGCCATAGCCTTTTCTAGGCCATAAATCCGGGCAATACCGTCACCTACTTGTAGAACGGTTCCAACGTTAGCAACTTTGACTTCTTGGTCGTATTGCTCGATCTGCTGTTGAATAATGCTGCTAATTTCGTCAGGTCTAATTGATATGCTCATGGTGTATGTTTTTCTTTTGCAACACGGAAGAAATAGTAATCAATATCGAAATGCTGAGTTGAAAGTGCTGAGTGCTGAGTGCTGAGTGCTGAGTGAAAATTTTCTCCCCTGCTCCCCTGCTCCTCTGCTCCCCTGCCTCTTCCTAGCCGTTAGTCAAACGCAAAGACAAGCGACGTAGTTGACCACGTAAACTAGCGTCGATTACCTGTGAGCCGACTTTGATAATCACACCACCGATTAATTCGTTGTCTACTCTACTTTCCAGTTCTACTTGACGAGCATTGGTGATAGAGATGACTTTCTGTTTAATCGCTTCCTCTTGCTCTGGTGAGAGCGCAACAGCAGAAGTTACTTCTGCTAACACAGTTTGATTCAGCTGCCGCAGCAATGCCAAATACTGTTTTAAAATCTGGTCTAAGAAGAAGATGCGTCGTTTGTCTACTAACAGTAGCAAAAAGTTGCGTAAGTAAGGATTACCACCTTCACCTGTTATTTGGCTGATCACCGCTTTCTTGGTTTCAGGCACAATAAAGGGGTTATCGATAAAGTTCCGCAGTTGTTGAGAATTTTGCAACAAGTCTAGTAAGGCACGTGCATCGTTACCGAACTCTTCTGTCAGATTTTTGGACTGTGCTACTGACATCAATGCCTGTGCGTAAGGCTGGGCGATTTCGGCTGTTTCTACATTACTTTTCATTACCGTCCTCCCACCTGAGCAATGCTACGGTCAATTAGTGCCTGTTGAACATCGTCACTAACACCAGAGCGCAGCTGTGATTCGACTTGTTGTAGTGCCAAAGCGGCTACGCGCTGCCGCAATTCGGTTAGCGCACGCTCTCTTTCGGTATTCAAGTCTGCTGCTGCTGTTTGTTTCAAGCGTTCTACGTCTTGTGCTGCTTTATCTAACAGAGCTGCTTTAGTTGCCTGGGCGCTTTCTTCGGCTGCTTGGCGAATGCGTTGTGCCTCAGCTTGAGCCTGGGTCAACTGTTCTTGCGCTTGCGAAAGAGAAGCTTGCGCTTCTTTTAAGCGTTGTTCTGCTTCCTGAATCGCAGTTTCGATATTGGATCTGCGCTCGTTCAGGATATTGCTTAAAACTTTACGTCCAAAGTAGAATAATATGCCAATCAGAATCACTAAATTAATCAGATTGGTTTCTAAAATGTCTAGGTTTAGACCGAAACCACCTTCTGCTGCGCCTTCTGCCAATTCAGAGTGAACAGCTTGAGCTTCTGTGGCAAGTAAAAAGAAAATGCCCATGATAGCCATCTACAAGTGCGCTGCTCGCTTGCTAATAAGTTTTGTCTTCCCGTAGGAAAAAAGTGCTACGAATTTTAGATTTTAGATTTTAAATTTTAGATTTTTTGGTTTATCCCCCACCGAAATTTTAGATTTTTCATTTTTGATTGAGTAATTTATCAATCGGCAACCTAAAATTGGCACTGTAAATCCAAAATCGGCAATCCAAAATCCAAAATTGGCTGACACTTAATTAAGCGCTCTGGGACAAATGCCCAGTTGCGCGTATGCTTTCGCTCTAGCTAGTTTTAGCTTATCTAGCTAAACTCGGCCCTAAGAGTTTTTCTAGGATCTGCCTGCTGAGAGCATCAACTTGTTGTTCTAAGGAACGCATAGCTTCCTGCTTTTGTTGCTCTATTTCAGCAGAAGCTTTTTCTCGTTGAGCTTGAGCTTCTTGTTGCGCCTCAGCAATTTTCTGGGCAGTAATATTCTTAGCCTCAACCTGAGCAGCTTCTAAAGTAGCTTGCGATTGTCTGCGAGCTTCTGCTAGTTGTTGCTCATATTCTTGAGTTAGGCGTTCGGCTTTGGCTAAACGTTCCTTGGCTTCAAGGGTATTGGTGCGGATGTAATTATCGCGATCGTCCAGTACCTTGGTCAGTGGCTTATAGAAAATTACATTCAACAAGGCTGCCAACAGCAGGAACTGCAATGCCATAAAGGGCAAGGTAGCATCGAAATCAAACATTTCTCTCCTCTTTGGCTGGAGTAGCAGTTTTCATGGCTTGCAACGTTATCCAACCTTTCGTATTTTAGAGACCCATAGCCACAAGGGTCAGCCTACATCATAACTACTCAATACCCAAAATATTTCGGTTGTAGAGACGTGATAATTCACGGCTCTACAATCACAAAACTTTTAGGTTCTAGGAAAATGGGTTAGCAAACAACAGTACTAGCGCGATTACTAGACCGTAGATAGTCAGGGATTCCATGAACGCCAAGGTTAACAGCAGAGTACCGCGAATTTTGCCTTCTGCTTCTGGTTGACGAGCAATACCTTCTACTGCCTGACCAGCAGCGTTACCTTGTCCAATACCAGGGCCGATAGCAGCCAAACCAATTGCTAGAGCAGCAGCCAGAACTGAAGCAGCAGAAACTAATGGATCCATTTTGATTTTCCTTGCTTTAAGTACAGAACTACAAAAGTAAATTAACTAACTAGTAAAGACGTGTTTTTTCACGCTGCACCGAGTTCTCACAGATCGCACTTTGCGACGTTTTGAGCTTTGATGCTCGTCGGAACTGTGCTAACAACTGAGGGCTTTAATGATGCTCCTCATGCTCTTCGCCGCCGTGTCCTTCCATTGCCTCATGAATGTAGGCTCCCGCTAGGGTAGCAAATACCAGGGCTTGGATGGCACTGGTAAATAAACCCAAGGCCATTACAGGCAGAGGTACAAATAAAGGCACGAGCAGCACTAATACCGCTACAACCAATTCATCCGCCAAGATGTTACCGAAAAGACGGAAGCTTAGGGAGAGGGGCTTAGTGAAATCTTCGAGAATGGCGATCGGCAACAGTACGGGTGTTGGCTCTATGTATTTCTTGAAGTAGCCCAAACCGCGTTTGCTGAAACCTGCATAAAAGTAAGCAAGAGAAGTCAGCAGTGCCAATGCTACCGTCGTATTGATGTCATTGGTGGGAGCCGCTAATTCACCAGATGGCAGCTTAATTAGCTTCCAGGGAATTAAAGCACCTGACCAGTTCGATACGAAGATAAACAAGAACAATGTACCAATAAATGGTACCCAAGGGCGGTACTCTTTCTCACCAAGTTGGTTTTTTGCTAGATCACGAATAAATTCCAGAGCGTATTCCATTAAGTTTTGGATACCACTGGGAACTTTTTGTATGTTCCGAGTAGCAGCTAATGAAGCTATTACCAGAACGCCAATGACGAACCATGAGGTGAGAAAAACCTGCCCATGAATTTTGAGGTTGCCTAATTGCCAGTAGAAATGATGACCTACTTCTAATTCGGCGAGGGGAAAAGAATTAAAGGCGTTTAAAACACTAAGCATTTGCATTCTTCAAGCATTTTCCCCAACGAGCGAGGATGGGTGTATTGTCTTTAGTGAGCCTGATTTTGTTAAGAATCAGGAAGGAACGCAGTTTGCACCGTATAGACGAGGAGCGTGGCTTTGTATGTAAGAAAACCCAAAAAAATGGGCATTACGTGTAGATCGTTCCATTGAGTTGCTAGTATAATCAACCCAATAAATAAAGCAAAACGATTTTTGCTTAGACGATTTTTCTCAGCACCCAATCGCTCAACGTCATTAGCCAGCATCTTTAAGTAAACCACACCTGTACACGCCCCTATTAAATAATTCAGGGCAATGTTTAAGGAATAAAAAATCCACACAGAGATAAATATAATCCCCGTCAAAACAAGTGTGATTACCAACAACTTCTGATAGAGTTGATAGAACTCCTGCATAGAAGTGTTGACTGGTTCTGTGTCCTCAAAACCAGATGGAGAATCTTGTTGTGTTGTCGGAGGGGGTGCAATTGGTTCTTCTGACAAGCTCACGGGACTTGAAACCAGTACAGCTAACTTATTATGACTGCACATTCAGTCAGCTGAATCATATCACGATCCGGTAACAATACTTTAGAAAAAAACAATTAACTTCTTGTTTCTGACCCAAACGCAAGACAAATTTCACTTTGGGCAGGCACAAAGCTAAAGAAGATTTAGGAAAGAGGCAAAACTTAAGATGTAACGCGAATCTCGCCTGGACATTTCCTAAATTTATGCACAATTGCTTTGTTCTAAAAAATTTAGTGACCTCCAAAAGCCTTGTGTAATCAGCTACTTAATGTGTCGGGAAAGCTGGTGTTTAGAAAATTAGTTGGTGCTTGAGGAGCGTAGACGCAAAACGTCTTGTCGTTAGACATCACACCAAAGCTTAATTTAGCTAAACTCCAGCCTGTCGAGTTTGTACTACCCACTGAAGAGGGCATTGCTGTGTACATTCTTAATTTACATTAGATTGGCCAAAATTGCTTGCGCCTGTGGCTGATTATGAAGCAGGTGAGAAAAATTAGGTGCTGAATGGGGCGTTTATAGAGGACTCATATTTGATTAGTGAAAAAAATCAGTACACAACTAAATTTCCTGTTATCTGTTCCCTGTTCCCTGTTCCCTGTTCCCTACCTACACAAGGATTTTCCGTAATCAAATCGGATTCCTATATAGCTTGCGAATAGTCCATAATATTTCCTATTAGCCAAATGTATCCTTGTGGAGTAAGCGATAGAGTAACTGTCTACCTTTACTCCATCATGAGCAACAAAAGCTAATCAAGTCGAAAATTTACTACCACTCGGTTCCACGGAAAGGATAGTTTCTGGGAATGATATACTCTAGTCCGTTTAGCAGGAAAGTAAAATCTACGCGAGAGAAGGGATGAGTACCGATGTTTGCAAAGTATAAACGACCGTCGGGCTTGATTAAAAATACAGCGGGTTCGCTAAACAAAGCGGGTTCAGTTTCAAAATGTCCTTTGGTGAGATATAGTCCCCAACGGCGCATTTCATCTGGCGTTAAATCATACCCAATTGTGGTATTTTTGATGCTGGCTTTTGCTTGAAATTGTTGCGCTTTCTCTATGGTATCGCCGCTGATAGCGATCGCTTCTACACCGAGGTTTTTGAAAGCATCAAGTTTTTGCTCTAAATCAGTAATATATTGTTCGCAAATCGGACAGTGCAAACCTCTGTAAAACACAAGCATTGTGTAGTTTTTAGGAGTTTGCTCTGATAATTTCCAGATGCTGCCATTTAAGGTTTTGACTTCCAAAACCGGAGCCGCATTACCCATGAGCAGTTTGGGTGAGGTTGTTTTTTCAGATTGAGTAATCATTATTTTGCCTCAAATTTGATATGTGCGTTTAGTCAATAATTTATCTCGCACTCGTTGATGTACTTCGCAAAATCCGGGTATTAATTTACCTCAAACCAAAGCCAAGAAATGCAGAAACAAGAAATAAATAAGATTTATTTAATTTCTTTTTTTAAAGGTATTAAACTTGTTAAAAAACACAAAAATCAATAATCAATAGCAGATATGGGCGGATGGACGCAGATAAAATTTACTTATACATAAACTCTATTTACTTAGAAAAATTATTAACTAAATTAATAACAACCATCAGGTTATAACAATTTGCTCTTGAGTAAAGTAAAAGAAGTCATTATTAACCGCAGATGAATTTGCTGCGCAGAAATTATAAATTCTCAAAAACTAACAAAGATTACTACCAAATTTTTATTTTTCAGGTAAGCTGACAAAAGCAGTTTTCATCCTCAAAACAATGACCGCAAGTAGTCCTACGATTTTAGCCTTAGACTTTGACGGAGTAATTTGCGACGGACTAATTGAGTATTTTGAGGTAGCATGGCTTACCTACTGTAAACTGTGGTCGCCTGCTAACGATACACCACCCGATGACTTGGCTTTGAGATTTTATCGTCTCAGACCTGTGATTGAAACAGGTTGGGAAATGCCTGTTTTAATTAAGGCTTTGTTAGAGGGAATGTCCGATGAGCAAATTCTTCAAGAATGGACAACAATTACTCCACAAATTTTATTAACAGATAACTTGCAGGCTAGAGAAATCGCTGCAAAACTAGATCACCTGCGCGATGAATGGATTGCTACAGATTTAGAAGGTTGGCTGAGTCTGCACAAATTTTATCCAGGCGTGATCGAAAAAATCAAATTAACTTTGGCTAGTGATGTGCAGTTGTTCATTGTCACGACGAAAGAAGGGCGGTTTGTACAGCAACTATTACAACAAGAAGGGGTGGATTTACCTGCAAAAGCAATTTTTGGTAAAGAAGTGAAACGTCCTAAATACGAAATTCTGCGAGAATTAATTCAGACAGCAAATCAACAGCCAGTTAGTTTATGGTTTGTCGAAGACCGCATCAAAACTTTGCAGTTAGTGCAACAGCAAGCTGACCTTGGAGATGTAAAACTTTTCCTGGCAGATTGGGGCTATAATACCCAACCAGAAAGGAAAGCGGCTCAAGATGACGAGCGTATTCAGTTACTATCGCTGTCGCAGTTTGCCAAGAATTTCTCAGATTGGTTGTAATAAAGTTGTAGAGACGCAAAATTTTGCGTCTCTATAATGGCTTCAGTAGGGTGAATAACCTCTAAAAATCTATGCTTGACCTGACAAAATTAGCGCGACAAATGCAAGGCTTAAGTCAGCATCTATCACAAGAAGCTGTTGCTGGTCGTCAGCGTTTAGAATTAGCGCAACAACATTTAATAAATGCTTACGAGTGTCAGCAAGATTTGATTGAGCGTCAAGAAAAATGGCGCGATCGCATTCTCTTTGCTAATGCTACCCCAATTGAGCCATTAGAAACTCGTGTTACTATCCCAACTCCACCCAAGGTGCATACTGTTATCGCTACTGACGGTTCACAAATCGCCCCTAGCCACCACGAAATTGCTTATTGCTATCTCTTAAATATTGGCAGAGTAGTTTTACACTACGGTCAAAACCGTCATCCACTACTTGATAGTTTGCCAGAGGTATTTTACCGCCCCGAAGATTTATATACGTCTCGGCAGTGGGGAATTAGAACTGAGGAATGGATGAGTTTTTGTCGGACTGCAAGTGAAGCGACGGTTTTAGCGGAATTAGCCTGTGCAGCTAGGGGAGATGCACCAACTTTAGCAATGGTGGATGGTTCCTTGGTTTATTGGTTTTTGGAACAGTTACCGCTGGATGCCCGCGATCGCATTTTACCGCCGATTTTGCAAGCTTGGCAGCAGCTGCGCGATGCTGGTATTCCGTTAATGGGTTATCTCAGTGCTTCACGTAATGTTGAAGGTATCAACTTTTTGCGGTTGGTGGCTTGTCCCCATCCAGTTCCCGACTGTGTGAGTTATTGTCCCAACCAATTAGAGAAAGTTCCTTGCAAAGTTTTTGAACCTTTACGAGATACATCTTTGTGGTCAACTCAACTCGAACCGGGACAACGTGGCCCACTGTGGCGGAGTAATGCGCGAATATTAGAGTTTTATGAAGGACAAAGCATTTATTTTTGTTATGTTCACGTTGGTACGGAAATTGCCCGCATTGAAGTGCCAGCTTGGGTTGCAGAAAATACAGCGATGTTTGATGAAGCTTTGGGTTTAATGCTGGCGCAAGTCCAAAAAGGATATGGCTACCCAGTGGCGATCGCAGAAGCGCATAATCAAGCTGTGGTAAGAGGTGGTGATAAAGCGCGTTTCTTCGCCCTTTTGGAAAAACAAATGATTAAAGCTGGTTTGAAGAATGTTGGTACTTCCTATAAAGAAGCACGTAAACGGGGAAGTATTGCTTAAATTATTAAAGAGCTTAATATTTATCAAAAATTGTCAAGAATATTAAATAACATCCGTAATACTTCTTATCTTTATTTTGAAGATTTTACGTTCAATTAAAAATTTTTTTGGGAAATCTATACTTAGAAGATTAAGTAACAAAAATCTACTCGTACCAGAAAACACAAAGTTATCAGGTGAAGGTAATCAAAAAAAGTAGCACATAAGGCTAAAAACTGCCGTGTACGGTAATAAATTTTTATTGCTATTAACCGACTAATTTTAGATTGTCGAGTTGTTAGTACTTTATTGGCATGGCTTTTGAATTTGTGAATAAATGAATTCTCACAAATTAACGTGAATTCGATGAACCTCTCCCCAACCCCTCTCCGAAGCGGAGAGGGGCTTAAATATAGACTTTTTAAATCTGTCGAACTCGCGTCAAATTAGGTTTTTCAATCTTGATAAAGTCAAATACAAAGGACAAAGTTGAATATGAAAACACAAGTTCAATTAACAGAACACCAATCAGAAAGAAATTATTCTCGATTTTTTTCCCTATCCTTAGACTTATTATGTATTGCTAGTTTTGATGGATATTTTAAGCATATAAACCCAGCTTGGGAGAAAGTATTAGGTTGGTCAGAAAAGGAACTATTAGGTAAACCATTCATTGAATTTGTTAATCCTGCGGATATTGAAATTACGCTTTTAGAAATCCAAAAATTAGCAATGTCCTTTGAGACAATTCGCTTTGATAACCGCTATTTATGCCACGACGGTTCATATAAATGGTTATCATGGACTGCTACACCATTTGATGCCGAAAAGTTAATTTATGCAGTAGCTCGTGATATCACATTGCAAAAAGAAAACGAGATAACATTACAAAAAAATATTCAAGAGTTAGAAGCATTCAAATTTGCTTTAAATGCACATTCTTTAGTAGCAATTACTGATGCAACAGGCAGAATCAATTACGCTAATGATAAATTCTGTGAAGTTTCGCAGTATTCTAGGGAAGAACTTTTAGGACAAGACCACCGGATAATTAATTCTGAATATCATTCCAAAGAATTTTTTGCAAATTTATGGAAAACTATTGCCGCAGGTAAAATCTGGAGAGGAGAAATTAAAAACAAAGCTAAAGATGGCAGTTTTTATTGGGTGGATACACTGATTGCACCAATGTTGAATAGCAACGGTAAACCACAGCAATATGTAGCTATTCGTACAGATATTACACAACGTAAGCTTTCTGAGTTAGCTTTGTTGGAGCGATCGCGTTTATCATTATTAAGTGCAGAAGTCAGTTTGGCTTTATCTCAAAGTGGTACACTCTCAGATATTCTGCAAAGTTGCACAAATACAATATCAAAATATCTAGATATTGCTTTTGTATGTATCTGGACTTTTGAGCGACAAACACAGCAGTTAGAATTGCAAGCAGGGGTTCATTGTGAAGATTCTAACTGTAATGCTTTAAGTCATGAGCAAGAATTTCCCAATCATCTGGTTGTAGCTAACAAAATTGTTGGTCTAATATCACAAAGCTATCAACCAATTTTAAATGAAGAAGTCAAAGTTAATTATCCAGATAACCTGCTTGATACAACATTATCAATTTTACGATTCTCTGCCTATCCCTTAATTGTTGAACAGCAATTGATTGGTATTATGGCTTTGTTTAGTCAGCCATTATTTAATGAACCTACTCATAATTTGTTAAATTGGATTGCCAATAATATTGCTGTTGCTATTGATAGAATTTGGGCTAGAGAAGAATTATTGAGTCGTCGGGAAGCGTTATTATTGCGTTTAGCAAGTCAAATTCGCAGTTCTCTTGACCTGGATACTATTTTAGAAACTGCTGTTCATGAAATCCGCAGTTTATTGAAAGTTGACCGTTGCTACTTTTTGCAATATTCTCCTGATACTGAGCAACCTAGCCTTGCTATTACCCATGAAGCACGAAATCTTAATTTACCTTCTATCTTAGGTAATCTATCGCTGCAAAATCATCCTTATTTAACAAAAATGCTCTTAGATCAAGAGTTAGTTTGTATTGATAATACTCACAAAGATTTGCACAATAATCAAAATATACAAAAACTCCTGAGTGAGTTTGATATTACTTCGCAATTGTTACTACCAGTTAAGAGTCATGCTGGTGAATTTGCAGCGATTGTTTGCAGCCATTGTCATGGCGATCGCATTTGGGGTAATAGTGATATTGGACTATTGCAAGCTGTGACTGATCAACTAGCGATCGCAATTGATCACGCCCAATTATACACTCAAAGCCTCACTGCTACTCTAGCTGCCCAAGCTCAAGCAGAACAACTTACAGAAGCTTTGCATCAATTACAGCAAACCCAATCTCAACTTATTCAACATGAGAAAATGTCTAGCTTAGGACAATTAGTAGCTGGAGTTGCTCATGAAATCAATAATCCAGTTAACTTTATTCATGGCAATCTCACTTATGCTAATGAATACGTTGAAGACTTACTAAATCTATTAGATATCTATCGCGAACAGTATCCCGAACCAACACCAGAAATTGCTGCACTGGAAGCAGAAGTTGATTTAGATTTTATTACCGATGACTTATCAAAACTGCTGAATTCCATGAAAATGGGGACTAATCGCATTCGCGAAATTGTGTTGAGTTTGCGCAACTTTTCCCGTCTTGATGAAGCTGATAAAAAGTTAGTTGATATCCACGAAGGTATTGACAATACGTTGTTAATTTTGCACCATCGCTGGAAAGATAATGGAATTGGTTTAGGTATATCTATTATTAAAGAATACGGTAAATTACCATTAGTTGATTGTTATCCTGGACAACTTAATCAGGTATTGATGAATATTTTAACCAATGCGATCGATGCTTTAGAAGACTCAATAATTAAGCGAAAAGACTTGTCTAATACAGAGAAAGAATTATCGAAGCCGACAATTCGGATTCAGACAGAAATTTTAGATAATAATTTTATTTCTATCCGCATTGCTGATAATGGTTCTGGGATGACAGAAGAAGTTAGAAACCGTTTATTTGACCCATTTTTTACGACTAAGCCTGTAGGTAAAGGTACAGGTTTAGGATTATCTATTAGCTACCAAATTATTATCGAAAAACATGGCGGTAGCTTGCAATGTATCTCAGAACCTGGAAAAGGTACAGAGTTTATCATTCAAATTCCTGTGATGCTCAATTAATTAAAGTTCTACTAGGGAGAAATCAAAGAGTTACCATTTCTACTGAGTCAAGTTTTGCATGGAAATTCCCTTACATCAGCAGCAAAACCAGATTCTACTTTCACCAACAGCCGAAAAATAAGCCGCGATCGCCTAAACTATCTAACATAGGATTAGCGATACAACGGTAAGCCATGCAAAATATCAATCAATTTAGCACTACAGGCCTAAGTTTAGAGCTATTCCATGTGCAGACAAACACTGCTTTTGAGTTACCACTGAATTTGACTGTCATTCGCATTGGTAAGCCAAATGATCAAAATGCGCCTGATATAGACGTTTCTAGTTTGCCAAATGCTGAGGTTGTTTCTCGCATTCATGCCCAAATTTTAGTGGATAATAGCAATTACTTAATTGAAGACTTAGGCAGTTCCAACGGCACATTTCTCAACGATATCAAGCTAGAACCTGGAATTACCTACCAGTTAAAGTTAGGCGATCGCATTGACCTTGGGCAAGGTCATCATATAACTTTTATTTTTCAGAATAAACTAGAATATGCACAAAACTTGCTGACATCTTCTGATATCACTCAAATTTCTCCCCAAATAATTGAGCAAAATAAACCAACCGTGGTAGATAAAACAACCAAGCTAATAGGTTTGGCTTTGATAGTGGCCAGCATCGTTATTTTAACTGCAAATATTAGAGTTGGGGTATTTTTTAGTCTCCCTGGCGTAGTTTTATGTTTTGTGGGAATTTTCTTGTTGTGTCAGCAACGTATCAACCGCAATTTAGGCTGGGTGTTGATTGTATTGGGAATCCTGGTGATTATATTTACTAGCAATCTTTTCGCCTCAGTTAACCTTTTACTTTTACTGGCAACATCGACTTTATTTTTTATTGGATATTTACTTGTTACCACTGGTAAAATCTTCGGTTACGATTGGCGATCGCTTCAACAACTAATTAATAAATAAAAGGTCACGCTCTTAGCGTAACCTTTAGTTATTGCACTATTTCGATTTTATGGAACTCTTTAAACAATTACAAAATTGCTTGTGCTTAGTGAAGGTGTACCAGATATTTGTGCTATTTGCACTTGTCTAAATCCACCAGCACTACCATCTCTGTCAAAATACAGCGCACCAGTACTGTCGTTATAGATAAATCGCTGATCGCTAGTTGTTGCAGATGTTCCCAGAGTAAACTGCGCAATTGACAGTGAACCTGCTAACAACCCGCCACCAAAACCAGCAGCAGATATCTGAAGGATGTCATTAGTGATGCTGAAGTCAGTAATAGTATCAGTACCTTCATTGAAACTATTAAAGACAAAGGTATCCGCACCGCCGCCGCCAGTAAGGATATCACTACTTCTGCCACCTATGAGAATATCATTGCCATCACCGCCAATCAGGGTATCATTTCCATCACCACCATCGAGGATATTATTGCCTGTAGCACCAATGGTGGAGAGAAGATCACCACTACTGCCACCATTCAACGTGTTATTCCCTGTTGAATAGTCCACAATCAATGTGTCGCTACCATTACCACCGATGAGGGTGTTCTTACCAGACGAACCAACAGCGGAAAGCTCATCATTCCCAGTACCGCCATCTAGTACGTTATTTCCTGCGGAATAATCCACCAATAATCTATCATTGCCACCTCTGGCGTTGAGGATGTTATCACCTTCGGAAGCCACAGCAGAAAGAAAGTCATCCCCATTGTCACCATTGAGGGTGTTATTGCCTGTTGACTGTTCTACATTCAATGTGTTGCTACCAGCGCCACCATTGAGGGTGTTATTTCCAGATGAACCAACCGCAGCAAGATAATCATCCCCAGTGCCACCATTGAGAATGTTATTACCGCTTGACAGATCTACATCTAATATGTCGTCACCTGCATTCCCAATGAGGATGTTATCACCTGATGAACGAAAAGCCGTCAGGGTGTCGTTACCGTTGTAACCATTCAGCACATTATTCCCTGTGGAATCGTCAACGTTTAACGTATCGTCGCCTGTGCCACCGTTGAGGTTGTTATCGCCAGATGAACCAACCGCAGATAGAAAATCATCTCCAGCACCACCATTGACGGTGTTAACACCTGTGGAACCGTCAACGTTTAATGTATCTTCGCCATCACCACCATCGAGGGTGTTATTACCAAATGCACCAACAGCGGAAAGCTCATCATTCCCAGTACCGCCATCTAGTACGTTATTTCCTGCGGAATAATCCACCAATAATCTATCATTGCCACCTCTGGCGTTGAGGATGTTATCACCTCCGGAAGCTACAGCAGAAAGAAAATCATCCCCATTGTCACCATTGAGGGTGTTATTGCCGGTGGACTGTTCTACATTCAATGTGTTGCTACCAGCACCACCATTGAGGGTGTTATTTCCAGATGAACCAACCGCAGCAAGATAATCATCTCCAGTGCCACCATTGAGAATGTTATTACCGCTTGACTGATCTGCATCTAAGATATCGTCGCCTTCGCCACCGTTGAGGGTGTTATCACCTGCGGAAAGATAAGCCGTTAGGGTATCGTTACCAGCGCCACCATTCAGTGTGTTATTGCCAGTAGAATCGTCAACGTTTAACGTATCGTCGCCTTCGCCACCATTGAGGGTGTTATTCCCAAATGAAGCAACAGCGGAAAGATAATCATCATCAGCGCCACCATTCAGTGTGTTATTGCCAGTAGAATTGTCAACGTTTAATGTATCTTCGCCCTCACCACCATTGAGGGTGTTACTTCCTTCGGAACCAATCGCGGAAAGCTCATCGTTACCAATGCCGCCATCTAGTCGGTTACTGCCTGTAGAATAATCCACAATTAATCTATCGTTACCACCTCCAGCGTTAAGGGTGTTATTCCCTGCGGAAGCAACCGCCGAAAGATAATCATCCCCAGCATCACCATTGAGGGTGTTATTGCCAGTTGACTGATCGACATTCAAGATGTTGCTACCAGCACCACCGTTGAGGGTGTTATTTCCAGATGAACCAACAGCGGAAAGATAATCATCTCCAGTGCCACCATTCAGTATGTTATTGCCACTGGACTCATCCACATCTAATATATCGTCGCCTTCGCCACCGTTGAGGATATTATTCCCCTCCGAACGATAAGCTGTCAGGGTATCGTCACCGTTGTCACCATTCAGCACGTTATTGTCTGTTGAATAGTCAACGTTTAAAATATCATCGCCATTAGTACCATTGACAATTGCCATAACTTTTACCTAAATAAATCGATTGTTTCAGTAACTTGAAAGTTTTCAAGTTACATATTTTGCTGTTTTCATCGACAAAAAAGATGCCGACAGCAGATGCCTTCAGCATTTTTTTCGTGAGTATAGAAGCAATACAATTCGATTAAATTTTAAAGGCACAATTTGCAACATAATGTTGGCTTTTGCTGTCGCATTAACTAAGTACAAACATATTTAACTAAAGCACATATGGATTACATAAGGAAAGTAATTTTTTATAAATTTTTCTCGACTGATTCTCAAGAAACTGATAGACATAAGAGCTTTATTTTTTAAAGCTTATTGTTAAGTATTATTGAATGTGCTGCTGCAAAGTTTGTGAACAGCTTGCCAGTAATATGAATCTGTTTATCTATGACTGAGAAACTTTTTCTTGATGTAGCAAGGCGAATTCAAGTTCAGATTAAACAATACCAATTTTGATGATTTTTGCTAAACATTAATATTTTCCCAGGAAAATACTACACTCTCAGATAATCCTGACAGAGTGAATGTATGCTTCTAGCCAGCTAACTGCTATATTATTCCCTTCAAATTGGTATGTATGATATTGTTAGCTGTTATCTATATCTGCATTCTTTGTGCCTCTATTAATTCCAATACAAGCACTCATATTTAGGCTTTATTTCAACCATCCTTTGATCATTAGCGATCGCTAATCAAGTATCGAAAAATCAAGCTTAAAAACCAAGTATCGAAAAATCAAGCTTAAAGATGTATATGACACAGAAAGACACTTCCACGTTTATATTGTGGGCTGTTGCCTGTGATTATTTAGCTTAGAAGCTAGGTAATATCTAAATAATTTATTGAAATTGTACTGTATATTTACTGAAGTGTCTATGCTCTACAAATGCATCTTTACATACTCTTTACAGTAGATACTACAGCTATATATATAAGTATACCTATACCTATATTTGTATATTATTCAGTTTTTGATAGCGAAGAAATATGTTACAGGAAGTAAATGGAATGCAGAGCTTAGTTTTAGCGAAGTAGGGCGTATTTTGGTCTCTTTGGTAGGAGATTACAGGCAGACAAATTTTATCTATTTTTTAAATAAAAATAACAAAATTATTAATCTCTTTCTGTATCTTTGGGATATGAGCTTGATGATGCTTACTCAGGCTTTGACAATTTGTCGTGTTTGTCGATGATTGTTAATTTTTTTGTCGATATTGAATTTTCTGAGAAAATTTACAATCAATTAATCTAGCAGTCAAAGCATAGATAATGACAAAGACTAATGATCAAACATGGACACTGAGAGACTTTAAAGCCTGTTCCCTGTTCCCTGCTAGAACTGCTCTTAACCAGTTATGTATTATCATAAGTTCCACGACATTAGCTAAGGTTTGTGCCTATTCCTAACTCTCTATTGTCAAGACAGACAAAGAGTAATGAAACAAAAGAGGGTTATTTCTGAGGTAAACCGTCTTGAAAGACTAGCAATTCTCCGGGTTGGATTGTTGTCCAGACTTCGTTATCGGTGAGGGGACTAGTAGCGATGACGGCGACGCGATCGCTTGGCGAAGTCAACTCCCGAAAATCTACCGTCATATCTTGATCAATCAAGTGGGCTGCTGCAAAGGGGGCTTGACGCACAATGTAGGTGAGTTTTGTGGAACAGTGGGCAAAAAAGTGTTCTCCATCCGATAATAAGTAGTTAAAAACACCTACTTTGGCAATTTCAGCAGTAATTTGACGCAGAACAAAATTAAGTTTTTCTAAAGTCGGTTTACCTTCAGGAAAAGCTTCTCGCAGAGTTTCTAGGATGATGCAGAAGGCTTTTTCACTATCGGTATCTCCCACAGGTTCGTAAAAACCCATATTTTTGGGATGATAATCTGGTAAATTGCCATTGTGGGCAAATACCCAATACCTACCCCACAGTTCTCTTCGGAAAGGATGACAGTTTCTTAAGGCTACTTCACCCTGAGTTGCTTTACGGATATGGGCGATGACATGAGTAGAGTGAATAGGATAGCGCCGTACCAAGTCTGCTATTGGAGATGTCACAGAAGGTTTGTCATCTAAAAATAGCCGACATCCCTTTCCTTCAAAGAATGCAATACCCCAACCATCGCTATGATCGTCTGTTTTTCCTCCGCGTGCTGAAAAACCTTCAAAGGAAAAGCAAATATCCGTGGGAACATTACAGTTCATCCCTAGCAGTTGGCACATAATCACTAACTATCAGTTGGATTTTGTGAAAAAAATTGAGAGATTTAGATACCCGAATTCTCTAAGAATTCGGGTATCTTGTTGTTATAGAGTATTAAAAACACATTACTGTAGATAATTTCAGTTCAATTAGTGCAGAAAAACATTTATTTAGCAAAAATTCTAAATTCTTAACTTTCCTTTTGTTCCTGACGTTTTTTCAGTTTTAACAATATTTCTGCGTGCATTTCCCGTGTAATTGGATAAAAATATGTCAAAACTAAGCCACAAATTAAACAAACAGTTGGTAAAGGCCCAACTGCTAGGCGAATAGCTGTGAGTGCTGATTCGGGTTGAATAGGTAGAGTACTTTGCCCGACAACAGCTTCTTTAAAACCAGCAGATTGCAAGGAGTTACCTACTAAAAATAGGGCTAAACCTAAACCGCATTTCTGTAAGAAAACCATGAACGAATAAAATATACCTTCGCGGCGTTGTCCAGTTTGGAGTTCATCTAATTCAATTACATCGGGAATCATTGACCAAGGAATTAAATAAGCTGTAGACACACCAACACCAGCCATCACAGCCATGACATACATCAACACTAATTGGCCAGGCTGTAAGAAAAATAATCCAGCAGCGGCGATAATCCATAAACTCATCCCTAGAAAATAAACCAGTTTTTTGCCAAGCTTTTTACTTAAAGCACTCCAGACAAATAACATAGCTAATGATGTTCCTTGCACAGCAATTAGAACTGTATTTACATCTGTTTTGTTGAGATGCATACAATACAGTACAAAAAAAGGAATGATGCTGGCTGTAATTTGGAGAGCTAACCAAGAAAAAAGATATATACCAATTACAAAGAGAAAAGGTCGATTTCTAAAGACAATTTTTAATTGTTCCAAATACGGTAGAGATGGGGGTTCTTCAATTTGGATACGTTTGGCTTCAAAAGCTAAGATACGATCGCGCACTCCAAAAATGCACCAGTACAAAGATACAGTCGAAATTACAGTACAAATTGCTGCTAAGACTAGATATTGTTGTTGATCACCAGAAACTTTCAAAAAAACTATTTGCGCCAAAATTAATGATAAAATACTGCCACCAATCGAAAAAGTAAAGCGAAAACTGTTGAGACTGGTGCGTTCATCATAATCTTGAGTCAGTTCAGGAGTCATTGCTGTGTAAGGCAAATTCACAACAGTGTAAAACACCTGAGATATCAATCCAATTACTACGTAGTAAAAGAACAAAGCCCAAGTATTACTACTGCGATCGCTACTAAATTGCGGTACAATCCACTGCAAGAAAAAGAAAATACCAAAAGGAATTGCACCATACAACATCCAAGGAAGACGACGACCCCAACGCCGAGATTTTGTTTTATCAGTTAAGGTTCCCACAAATGGATCGTTGACGGCATCCCAAATTTTGCCAATCAACAGCACGCTACCAGCTAAACCTGCGGGAATCCCAGCAACATTTGTTAAAAAAACTAGCAAGTAAAAAATTGAAATATTGGCAGTAATTGCTGGCCCTAAATCGCCTGCACCATAAGCCAGTTTTGTTTTAAAATTCAGTTTTGCACTCAAAGCAGCATTTTGGGCAGAATCATCAGCAGAATTGTTCATGATATCTTGCGCTCATACTAAAATGTAAAATTTGCGATCGCTATAAGTATTACCTCAAAATCACTTTTTTTATGCCAGACCTTTACGTTTCTTGGTCAGAATACCACTATAAAATTGAACAACTGGCTGTTCAGGTGTATCAATCAGGTTGGGAATTCAACCAAATTGTTTGCCTAGCCAGGGGTGGACTGCGAGTCGGAGATATTATTGCGCGGATCTATGAAAAGCCACTGGCAATTTTAGCTACATCATCCTACAGTGGCCCTGGTAAGCAAGAAAGAGGCAATCTCACGTTTTCGCATCATTTGACGATGACTACTGAAAAGTTAGGTTCCCGCATTCTTTTAGTTGATGACTTAGTAGACTCTGGCATTACCCTTCAAGAAACTATTCCTTGGTTAAAAGAAAATACTGATTCGCCCATCGAAGAAATTCGCAGTGCTGTCATTTGGTATAAAGCCTGTTCGGTGATCAAACCCGATTATTATGTTGATTACTTGCCTGACAATCCTTGGATTCACCAACCCTTTGAACATTACGAACATACTAGTCCAGCAGATTTGGCAGCAAAGTTGAGTCAACTATGCTGATGGAAGAAGCCGGGTGCAGGGGTGCAAGGGTGTGTGGGAAAAAGTAATAACAAATGACAAATGACCCTTGACCATTGACTAATTCAAAACAACCATAACCAGACAGGCAAAGTCACCAGCAAGATAACGACTCCCAATGCTAGAGAAGTAACTGCAAGGTCGCGGTCAAGATTGAAGGTTTCAGCTAGAACCATTGTGGCAAAGGCTGGTGGCATTGCCATTTGTAAAACAATTACCTTGGCAGCGGAACCAGTTACACCAAAAAGTGATAAAGTACTGCCGAGAACTAAAGGCACTAGCAGCATTTTGATTGCCAAGCTGACTGCTGCTTGTGGTAGTCTTTGCCAAGAATTGAGCAGAGAAAGTCGCATTCCAATTAATACTAGAGATAAAGCTACAGCAACCCAACCCAATTTCTCTAAATAAAATTCCATAGCGGTAGGAATACTCATTTGGCGAAACAGCAAGCCAAAACCAAAACTCCACAGGGCAGGATTAATTAAGATAGCCTGAAACATTTGCCAGTAGTTTGTCCCACCGTAGCCAAAATGAGATGCTAGAGCTACACCTAAACCGTAAGCACCAAACAGTGACCCCAGTAAGTCGTAGAATAAAGCCCAGGCAAAATAATCTTGGCCTACCATTGCTAAAGTGACAGGAAAGCCGATATAACCTGTGTTACCTACCATAGCCGCTAAAATAAAACTTCCCTGAGTGGGGGGAAAGAAAGTTGTATTTGTAAGATAAGCTTGTCCTTTAATAGCCAACCAGGCCAAAAGTGCGCCCAATAAAATGGCTAAATGAGCGATCGCAGGTGCAATCCAAATCTGTGCCGATAAGTCAGCTTGACGTAAAAAAGCAACAATACTTATAGGTACTCCCACCCAAAACAGCAACTGACCTAAACGAGGTGGAACTGTGGCAGGCAGTTTCCGTCCCAAGAAAAGTCCTACTAAGATTAAGCCTACCAGTTTGACGTATAGTTCTAGGAGGTTTGTCAAAATTTCGCCGAGAAATTACAGATGTAAAATTTACCGAATATGCTAATCTCTGTCCAGTCTACAGTCTGTTATGAATTTTGAACAAAAGCAGGAGTGAACCCTTGAATAAAGCTGGGTTTTCTGGAAAACCCCCCAATTCGTCCGGTGATTCAGGTGATGATATTCCAGTGGCTTTACGCGATACTCCTGATGTCGCATCCAAGACACCCTTACAACCTCTGGTTTTGCTCATTGGGGGAGTCGCAGGATTTATCCTGCTGGCTGTAGTTAGTGGTTTTTTGTTTTCTCTCACTACACCGAAAAAAACCGCCGATTCTCAAGCTTCGCCAGCAAACTCTGTTACTACAACTCCAGCCACTGGTAACTCTGGAAATTCTCAAGATAATAATGTGGTGTTGGGACATTTAGCATACCCAGAAGCACCAGAGTCAGAGTTAGTGCCAATTACTGCGGATGGGCGGATAAAAATGCGAAAAGCAGCTGCACAAAAGTTTCGGGAAATGTCGCAAGCAGCGCGGAGTGCAGGCGTAATTCTAGTGCCAATTTCTGGGTTTCGCTCTGTGAAAGAACAAGAGCAATTATTTTTTAATGTGGGTGCGCAGCGAAATCAAACCCCAGCACAAAGAGCCGCTTTAAGTGCGCCTCCTGGCCATAGCGAACATCACACAGGTTATGCAGCGGATATAGGAGACGGATCTGCACCAGCCACTAATCTCCAGGCTGACTTTGATAAAACCAAGGCTTTTCAATGGCTACAAGCAAACGCAGCCCGCTTTGGCTTTGAGATATCTTTTCCTAAAGATAATGTGCAAGGTGTGAGTTATGAACCTTGGCATTGGCGTTTTGTTGGCGATCGCCAAAGCCTAGAAATGTTCTACAAAGCTAGGAATTTAAAACCAACTCCGGTATCGCCTTGAAAAAAAATTCAGAAGTCAGAATTCAGAATCAATTAGTGGGGAAAAAGACCCGCCACTCAATTGGAGAATTCTGACTCCTGACTCCTGAGTTCTTACTTATATATAAAATCTACCACTACCACGATCAGACTTTTTCGTATTCATCAACAAATTCACCTCAATTTTATTAGTTCAAACAAATTTAATTTCCGCTTTCGTGTATCAACACTCAAATATGAACTATTAAAATTAGCCAAAATTTTTAATGTTCAGTTGATAACTTGCAACTCACGACAAACAATTTTTTTGGTCACAACCAAGCCTGGTGTGGTATTGACTTGAATTTCTAATTCAGCTTCTGGAATCGCTTCAAATAAAATTTGCTCACCAGAAAACACTACATGCTCAAAATGCAAATTAGCAACATTTGAGAGGCGAGCAATTTGAAGTTGGTTTGTTTTGTTTTTGTAAAAACAAAGAATTTGGTCACTCATATCTTCAGTTTCAAAGTTTTGAGTCGTGTGTTTTCTAGCTAAAGATGCGTAGCTAGAAATTAAATCAAATAGTTTTCTTCTCAAACTTAAATACGAGAATATTACACAAACATGGAATTCTCGTGTAGAAAATGTGTAGAATTTGTGCAATCACTCTACACATAATTTTGAATACTGCTTACACTATGAGGATTATAGTTATGATTTCAAGCGATAACCCAGTCCATGAACCGTTTCAATAAAATCTTCTGACGCACCTAACTCTCGAAGTTTTTGCCGCAGACACTTAATGTGAGATCTAACAGTTTCTTCTACGGGATAGTCATCAACTGACCAAACTTGTTCAATAATGCTAGAACGACTGAGTACCCGCCTACCATGAGCAACCAATAATTCTAAAATCGCATATTCTTTTGGTGTTAATGATAGATAATGTCCATTATAAGTAGCCTCGTAAGTACTGGGACTAAGATGCAACTTACCCCAAATGAGACTGATGGTGCTAGTAGAACTACCTCGTCTTAGTAAAGCACGAATCCGAGCCATTAACTCTTCTAAATCAAATGGCTTGGCTACATAATCATCTGCGCCTGCATCTAACCCAGCAATTTTATCAGCTACTGTATCACGGGCTGTGAGCATTAATACTGGTGTGTTAGCGTTCCGATGTGCAGGATTATTCGTGCTAGTAGTACGTAAGCGATGACAAAACTTAATTCCATCTAGCTTTGGCAAAGTTACATCTAGCACTACCAAGTCATACTTCAGTGACTCTGCTGAGTTCCAAGCTGCTTCACCGTCTTTAGCCAGATCTACCACATACTGCCGTCTGCTGAGTGCCTCTGCTAGTACCTCTGCCAGTTGAGTATCATCTTCAACTATGAGAATTCGCATATTCTATCCTTTATTCAGCATTAGGCAAACACATTAGTGGAAAAAAGCAAAAGTCAAAACTTCAATTGTAGGCGTTAGTCTGATTTCTGCTGTTAATTACCAGCAGCTTGTTAATATTATCATTGTTGCTGTTTTATCGTGCTGTTTATTTTAGCTTTTATTTATAAAATAAGCATAAATAAGCAACTATTGTTCAACTAAATTTATGACTCAGCAATTGATCAAATGGCCATTCCAAAATAAATGGATTGTGGGAGGCTTTAGTTTAACTTTGTTGCTGATGGGACTCGTCTGTTTTGCTTCAGTTAAAAATATTGATGAAATTAAACATGGCGCTAATAAAGTACAGCAGACATATCAAACTTTGAACACTTTGACAAATGTCTCTGCCATAATGACAGCCGCAGAATCAGCTAGGCGAGGATATATTTTTTTAGGTAGTAATCAAGACTTACAGCGTTATCAACAGGAAGCAGCAAACATACAGTCTGAAATGCAACTTTTAAAAAAGCAAATCCATGCCACTTTGAGCCAAAAACAGCGATTTGAGCATTTAAATTATTTGGTAAATCAAAGAATAGCTCTTTTAGAAGAATCAATAAAAATATATCAAAAAGATAAAACAGCATTACAATTACAAAATAATCTGACTGCTCGCAGTGTTGAAATTAGAGAAAAAATTTGGGCTGCGATCGCAGATATTAAAGCGGAAGAACAAGATTATCTCCAAAGTTCACTAGAACAAGCAAAACAAAGTATTCATTTAAGAAATTTCCTAGAAGTTTTAGGTATTATTTTAACTTTAATTGTAATTTTTAGCTTATTTTTACTCCTAGAACGTCAATGGGTTAAGCGTGAGAAAATTAGCGCTTTAGAATTTTCTCTTGCTCAAGAAAGAAAAATAGGAGACTTAAAATTTCAATTATTTTCTATGATTTCTCATGAATTTCGTACACCTTTAAGTGTTATCTTACTTTCCTCTCAGTTATTACGCGAAACTCTTGAGAATATAGCAGATGAAAAACAATTAAAAAATATTAAGCGTATCCAATCTTCAGCCAAAAATATCAATCATATCTTAACAGATATATTAACACTAACTAGAGCAGAAGCAGGACAGTTAGAATATAAACCTCTATTAATCAATTTAGAAAGCTTTTGTTTAAATTTAGTAGAAGATTTACAACTTTTTAGTACACAACCACACATGATAGAGTTTATTAATAATGGTGGCAATTTTCGTGCCATGCTCGATGAAAAATTATTATATTCTATTCTTAGTAATTTGTTGTTGAATGCCATCAAATATTCTAGGAGTCAAGGCAAAATTTACTTAGTTTTAAGTTCGGAAATAGAAGCTACAGTTTTTCAAGTAATTGACCAAGGGATTGGTATTCCACTTCCAGAGCAACAACAAATTTATGAACCTTTTTATAGAGGAAAGAATGTTGAGAATATTGCCGGGACAGGTTTAGGATTAGCAGTAGTCAAAAAATGTTTAGAATTACATAAAGGTGAAATTTTTGTAGAAAGTCAAGTTGATTATGGTACAACATTTACTGTAAAAATTCCTCATAAAAACTTAGAATTATAAATTAATATAGGACTCATCTTTGATTAATGAAAAAACTCAGTATACCTTGGAGAGCCTTCTTTCCTGTTCCCTGTTCCCTGACTACGTAGATCGTTTCAGAAATCAAACCGGATTCCTATAGGTGTTAAATTTTAACTGTTGATAGACAACGAACTCATAAAGTGAGTATGCAATAAATATGTGTTTCAAAAATCAAGTATCTAATACCCACCTATTTGGGTATCAGATACTTGATAGCTGCGATTTTTCTTCGCCTAGGTGTGTAAGAAATTTGACGGTTTTTCTCTTCTACCCCTTATGCAAACCATTGATTTTGCACATCTCTGAAGTCTTACTATAAAAGATTTTGTTTTATTTCTCAGCATTTTCAAAATCTGTTAATGCACAAGCAAACTCTCTAAAAGCTGTTTTAATTAGTACCTCTCTCATACCTCTTTCTAACGAAGAATTACGGATCATATCTGTCAATTCTAAGAATAGATATGAAACAATAAAACGGTCTTGACGGTCAAATTGTTTGAGACAATTCAAGATAAAATCGTAAAGCTCGGTTTTTCTGGGTTTACTTTGTTCTTCCCAAATTCGGAATGCAAGTTGAAAGGTTTTTAGGCGTATCTCACTCATATTGTAGGAAGTGTCTTTGTAGCGAATTGATACGCGTTGAGGCAGTTCCATAGGTTTTGGTGTAGAGAAATGATGTGAAGTACTATTCAGTTGTTTTTTTGCTTATCCGGATAAATGCACAACGATAAATGAGATTATCTGATATCGAGGCTAATTAATTAAGAAATTTGTATTTTTCTTTGTTCCAAAATTCTATTCCTAATAGAAGCGCTTTAGTTAGAAATTGCTTAAATATAACCATGTATAAAGATTGTCATGTTCCCTAAAGTAACTTGATAATTGCATTTGTAACCATCTTTAATCAAGAATTACAACTTTTAGTTATTATCATGTCAGTAGATTATTCTTTGAATATAATTAATTAGATTAACATTGACAAACTCAAGAATATATGATTGGGTGAAAAATAAAGGCTAGGCTTATAACCCACAAGGAACTGCAAAAAATGTTGCAGTTAAGCTGAGGAAATATGAATTTAATTACAATATTAGAGAATCAACCTAAATCATGCGTAATCTGGCTCAGTGTGTTCTTAATAGGCTTGATAGGCTGGTTAGACTACTTGATACCACCTGAAATTTTGATAGCAATTTTCTATTTAATTCCTATTGGTATTGCTACATGGTTTTCTGATAAATGCGGTGGCATATTAGTTTCATTGATTAGTGCATTTACAAATTTATTAGTAAATCAAAGACCAACTTTTCACTATTTACATCCTCTTGTTCCTTACTGGAATACAATTGTAGTTTTAGTATTTTTCTTGTTTACTAACTATCTTTTATCACAACAAAAGCTGACGTTAAAAAATTTAGAAAAACTAGCTCGGACTGATGCTTTAACTGGATTAAATAATAGGGCATTTTTCTTAGAATTATCAAACATTGAAATTCATAAATCTTTAAGACATAAAGAACCTTTAACTATTGCTTATTTTGATGTTGATAATTTCAAATTAATCAATGACCAGTTTGGGCATCCTGTAGGCGATCGCCTACTATGTTTAGTAGCAGAAAACGCTAAAAATAATTTACGTAAAATCGATATAATCGCCAGAATTGGTGGTGATGAATTTGCTATTTTATTACCTCGTACTGGTTACGATGCTTCCGAAGTAGTATTACAAAGATTACAAAAAACTTTATCATCTGCTATGCAAGAACAACATTGGCCTGTAACTTTTAGTATTGGTGCAATTACGTTCATTCAACCCCCAGCTTCGGTAACTGAAATGATAGAAAAAGCCGACAATTTAATGTACAGCGCCAAGAAAAAGGGGAAAAACTTACTACACCACGAATTAGCAACGAATTTAGCCAATGAATCCTAGTATGACGCTAAAACACACATTCATTGCATAATCATTTTATGGGTAAAAGCTTGTAGCGTTTCCTAGTCTGTTGAGGTAAAAATTTATCTGCGTCCATCTGCGTTTATCTGCGGTTAATTATTCTTTTCTGTACCTCACTGGAGTGATGAACGCCATATCAAATTTTTGTCTGTTTTATTTTTACCTATTTTAGATGATGGCTTTATTTACACCGCACTGTACTAGTAATACGTTGAGAAGAACTAACAAGACAGGTATACTCCCCATTTTGACTAGTTTAAGACTATGCTTTGTTTAGTCAGTTAATTAGGAGACACAAGATGGTAGCAGAAGTTCAAGAATTAGAAGCTCAACATTGGGTAAAAACTCGTTCTTCCCTCGATTCTAGTGAATCTACATTTTTAATTTGGCAAGGTAAAATTTACAGTTTTCTTCCAGGAGAGAAAAGAAAACTCTTATTTAAAATGATGGGAGTAAGTGTCAGTAGATGCATTTCCACAGGAGAAGATAGCTGGGATTTTACTTCTAGGGAACTGACTTATTATTTACACCCAGAAACAGAAGAGATTTTGCGGAAATGGGAAAATCCTTGGACTGGTGAAACTGTACCTGTGTTACACGTTGCTAATAATCCTGTACAAGGACATTTTAAAGGGAAATTTCCAGCACAAATTGAGGGAGACAGCACAACTTTTGTATTTGATATTTTTCCTACGTATCCAAATCCTTTAGCAGAAGATCCAAAATTTGCTGAATATAGTCCCTATAAAACTTATCAAGCCGCAGAATTATTTAAATTAACTGTACCAACCGCAGATTTATTAAGCGCAGAACTAAATTCAGTATCTCAACTCAAACTGAGTTGGGATAGGATTGGTCAATGGCTGCCTTGGATGAAAATGGGCGATCGCTCTGGTAATCTCATCTATAGTGCTTTTGGTAGCAAAGTTGGTGGTTTAGCAGAATTACCCCAGCTATTACAAGATGAAATTAATCACCGCGTTCCTTTATATAAAAAAGCTCCCAAAGCATTTTCTGATGGGGAAGATATGACTTCTTGGCTATACTTCCAAAAGCATTTTGACGCTTACTTAGCAGGCGAAATCTTTCCGTTACCAGAAGCAGAAGAATTGTAAAGTAATTTGTATGGCAGGTAGTTGGTTTCTCAACCCTGTCACATCAAAACTTCCGCATATTGTTACTAATGGGGTCAAATCCTTTGGAAAAGCGGGTGCTGTCATCATAATAAGCACCAGTTAAATCTGCACCATATAGCTTAGTAAAGTTGAGTTTAGCTCCCCGAAGATTTGCTTCTTTTAATTTGACACCGGATAAATTAGCTTTTGTCAAATTTGCTCTTGCGAGGTTAGCTTGACTCAAATCGGCTCCCCAGAGTTTAGCTTTGGCGAGGTTAGCTTGACTCAAGTCTGCTCCCCACAAATTAATTCCCGGTAAGTAAACAGATATTAACTTAGCTCTACTTAAATTGGCTGCGGGAAAATATCTCTCGCCTGCGGCGTAACGTCGCTTGAGTTGTTCAGCATCCATGAGTCGTATTGACCTTTTTCAGTAATAGAGAAGTAATTTGTTCCCATTCCTGGTTTAGCTCACCGATAAACTCTGGCTGACTACTGCGACGATACCAGTAACATGCATTATTCAAGTCACCTTCTTTACGATGTAAGTAGGCGTGAACCCAAGCACTGTCAACATCACTGGCATTTTGGACTATTTCATGAGCTTGGTTCCAATTACCTTTTTTGTCATACCACAAAGCTTGCAGCGCTTTTGGCAGGGTTTGCGGACATGACACCTGTTTGTCGATCAATCGCAGGAATTCCTGAGTATTCACGATCGCCACTCCACAACTATCAAACCTCTATTTCTAAGATACTTCCTGATTGCCATGAGTGCGGTCGCTCTTAACTACAATTATTATTGCAACTAAGATGACTTGATTGCCTAGCCTAATTCTTCAGGAGGTAAATATGGCTTTTAGTAGTTATAAAAGCATTGGTGAAGTTCTCAAAACATTTCAAGTTACCTACACAGAAGCTAATTTTATGGTAGAAGCGGAGTTTAATATTCCTAATTATTTTCGGGAAGACTTAGCAATTGTCATGCGGGAAGGAGTAGTTGATAATTCCGAGTTTGCTATTTGTGAGAACTTAATTTATCCAGTCTTAAAGGAAGTTTGGAAGCATTACAACAGTAAGTTTACTTTATGGAGTCATCAATCACTAAATTATGATGAGCAACTATCAGGTTTTCCTGAGTATATTTTGGCTAAACGTTCACCTTTGGGTAAAATCGTATTTGACAAGCCATATTTTATTTTAGTGGAAGCCAAACAAGATAATTTTGAAGCAGGTTGGGCGCAATGTTTAGCAGAAATGATTGCTGCTCAAAGACTGAATCAAGAATTTCCAGTTCTTATCTACGGCATTGTTTCCAATGGCACAGTCTGGCAATTTGGTAAGCTAGAAGCACAAAAATTTATCAGAAATATCACTCCTTACACTATCTATGAATTAGATAAATTATTCGCAACTGTTAACTATATTTTTCAACAATGTGAATTCCAACTAGATAATTTACTAGTATCTTAGCCCAATCTCTCTACTTGACTTCTCATTAATCTTTGCACACTCACTAACGCCCGATTCAATTCATAATTGCGTCTTTGAGAATTCTGTAGATAAGCCTGCTGTTCTTCCTCAATCATCTTTACATCTTGAATTACTAAACCATCTAGTAATTTTTTGGCTGCATTAAATAAACTATTTTTCACGAACCGTCGAAACCATACAGGTAATTTATGCAATCGCCAAAAGGCATTGAGTGAGGTGAAATGAATTAAATAAGCTTTAGTATGTGTCTCATTGATAGGACACAATAAACAATAAATTTTAAAGTCTTTACCTAACGTAGAGCGCCAATGGGGATAAATATAACTGACATCCAACGGTTCAGGATGTAATCTTCGCAACGCCGGGAAAAATAACTGAGATATCGACCAAATTTTGTCAATTTTATAATAACTTTGGGCTGTATAATGAGCATCTACACGGTGAGCATCTTCGTTGATATCTTGTAAAGATGCTGCTGCCCAAGCTTGCAAATCTTGATGTAAATGTCCGTGATACATATCCATCAAGTTTTCGATTAAATAAGAATAATGAGCTTGACAATTAATAACAGTAACTGAAGCAATATAATTCAAATTTTCCCACTCTGGTAAACCCAATGGTTGAACAGATGGTTCTGCATCACCAGGAAATAACCAGATAAAACCGTCTTGTTCTTTAACTGGGTAGCGGCGAATTGAACAGTTTGGTAGTTTTTGATTTGCAGCTAAATAAGGAACTTCTGTACACTTACCAGAGGAATTGAAACGCCAACCATGATAGGCACATTCCAATTCATTCCCGGTAACTTGCCCGTGACTAAGTTTAACTTGGCGGTGGGGACAACGGTCTTCTAAAGCGTGAACATTGCCTGTACTATCACGGTAAAGTGCGATCGCCTGATGCCATAGTATCACTCCTACGGGTTTATTTGTCACCTCATTGCTACGTGCAACTACATACCAGTGATTGGGATTAATACCCAATTTACGTACATCATAAGTTTGCACAGATTGAGAGAGCGATGACATAATTGAACGCATCCTTTTCCGCATTAATCTGGTACTACACTCTTTGTGTGGTTGAAGTGCAGTAAAAGTATCTTACAAGTAATGCTTGGGAAAATAAATTGTATTTTTTTTAACTGAGAAACAAACTTTACTGACACTGATCACCAGATTATTACTTAGGGAACTAAAACTAATTTTGTTTACAAGCTATAAAGTATGTGTAGATAAACCAGTAAACATATTCAAGCGAAAATTTTTATGGCAAGCTACCAAGAAACCCTAACTAACGATGAATTGCTGAAGGAACTAATCGACGAGACAGCGACTATCAACCATCTCGAAGTTATTGAAAACGTCATCGACTCTTTAGAACAAGACGACAGCGCAATGGTTAGCCACACTCCAGACGGTGGCTATCTCTGGAAGTTTAACTACGGTAGCGTGGAAGTATTTGTTCAACTCACAGGTACAACCGATGAAGACACAATTACGGTTTGGTCTGTAGTGCTAAAGTTACCCGCCAAAGATGAACCCAAATTAATGCGCCACCTTTTGGAAATGAACTGTTCTAGCACTTTTGAAGCTCGGTTTGGGATAATTGAAAACAAAGTTGTCGTCCTGTCAACACGCACACTAGCTGAATTGTCTCCAGGGGAAGTCTCACGCTTAATTACAATTGTTGCCACCATCGCCGATAACAACGATGAAGTTTTACAATCTGAGTTTGGTGCAGTTTAAGTATTAATTAATGTCTAACAAGCAGGTTTGGCGACTAATACCTTTCTTGGCAGCCTCTGGTAATGTACAGATGGCTATTGATAAATGGCTATTAGAACAACACCATTCCAGAAAGCATCCTCCAACTCTGCGCTTTTATACTTGGTCGCCAGCTGCTATTTCTCTCGGCTATCATCAACGACAATATCCCCAAGATTGGCAGAATTTAACTTGGCAAGGTGAAAAACTAGATTTAGTGCGCCGTCCTACTGGAGGAAGGGCAGTATTACACCAAGGTGATTTAACTTATGCTGTAATTACATCTGGTTTGACTGGAAACCGCTTACAAGCATACACAAAAATTTGTGAGTTTTTGATTCAAGGATGGCGATCGCTCGGTGAGGAATTAAGCTATGGTACAGCTGGGCGAGGCTACATCCATAACCCTAACTGTTTTGGTACGGCGACAGGTGCAGATTTAATTTTGCCCAATGGTGCAAAACTCATTGGTAGCGCCCAATTAAAACGCGGTGACGTAATTTTGCAACATGGTTCCATTCGCTTGCAACCAGATGCGGAATTGTTTGCAAAGGTATTCAGTACAGAATCATGGAATAACTTGCAGTTTCCTCACAGTCTCGAACAGATTATGACGGCTTTGATTGCTGCTGCGAGAGATTGCTTTGCTATGGAAATAGAAGTGCAGCAGTTATCAGAGTTGGAATGGGAAGAGATTTTAAACGCGGAGGATTTTTGACTACACTAGCTGTCATTTTAGTGATTTTGTTGCTAGTGTAATGAACAATTAAACTAAATTATGGAACCCGAATTCAATCAACAACAGCCCGAATTGATGCTTTCAGAATTTTGTTTAATTTATCCTCATAAAAAAATTCCTTTTCACCCATCGCCGGAACTAAATCAGTTAACCAAGTGGCTTTGTCGTCATAAGTTGCAAAAAATGGGCGTTTACACCAATTAGGATCGCGTCCTTGTAAAAAAGAAAGCACAAAAACTTTCTCGCCATAAATTTCAGTTACGCCATCGATGGCAATTTTTCCTGGTAGTGCTGACATAACCGGGCCTCTAGCCGTCCGCGCTAACCCAGATACTTTTTGTATAGCTGCTTGATAAATTTCCCAAGCTTTAATTATTGGCACTTCAAAGTAATGTTTTGCCCCAGTATCACGTTCCATAAACATATAGTAAGGAATGCAACCAAGCCGGACTTGTTGTTGCCACATCTTTATCCAGACTTGTATGGAATCATTAATTCCTCGCATGAGTGGCCCTTGAGTACGAATTTGTGCGCCTGTGCTGCGAATGCGTTGGATGGCAACTTGGGCGATTTGGGTTGAGATTTCTTTCCAGTGGTCGTAATGTGCCATAATTGCCAGATGTTTGCCTGCATGGGTTACTTTTTCAAACAAACGCAAAATCTCATCAGCATCTTCATCGCTAACAAAGCGGTAAGGCCAGTAAGCTACTGATTTAGTCCCAATCCGAATTGTCTGGATATGTTCAAAACCTGCGCCTAGTAGTGGTTCGATGTATAAAGCGAGATGTTTGGCTTTCATGGTCATGGGATCTCCGCCAGTAATTAAAACATCTGTAACTTCTTGATGTTGGCGGAGATACTCTTGGAAAAGTCCTGATTCACGGGTAGCAAATTTTAGTCCGTCCATGTTGACAAACTGAGGCCAGCGAAAGCAGAAGGTACAATAGGCATGACAAGTTTGACCGGCTGTCGGAAAAATCAAGACTGTTTCTGGATATTTATGTTGAATTCCTGGGACTGGCTGTCCATCTAAAGTGGGAATGTTATGTTCTGCTTGTCCGGCGGGATGGGGATTAAGTTGCGATCGCACCGCATTGACTACTTGATGCAGAACGTCTGATGTAGAATTTTGCAGATGCCAAACAACCTTGTCTAAAGATTCAGGTGTCAACATCTCTGGTTGCGGAAAGGTAAGGCGAAAGATGGGATCATCAGGTATGTTATCCCAGTCAATGAGTTCTTCTATTACGTAATTATTGACACGAAAGGGTAAAACTTGAGCAACTGCTTTCATTGCCAAGCGTTCTGCTGTAGAAAGTTTTTGCAGTTGCGGTAGCCTATCTATGTCTTTGATTCCATATAACTCAATAATTCTAGAGTTAAGTTGTAGCATTTTATAAATAAAAATTCTTATGAGGTTAAATATGTTTAATTTTCAGTAGCGCCCAGTTCTTTAAGGATATTTTTCTGCTCTTTACCTAAACCTAATACACCCTTAATATTCATTCCCTCATAAGGTCTTTTGGGCATTAGCGTTTTGATGCATTCTCCGGTTGTGACATTCCATTGCTTGATAGCGCCATCCTGAGAACCACTAAACAACGTTCCATCTGGGCTGAAAGTCACGGCACGAACCCAATTATTATGTCCTTGTAAAATATTTAGACGTTGACCTGTATCAACATCCCAAATTTCTATTGTGTGATTAACACAAGCACAGCTAACCAACTTACCATCAAAACTAAAAGCAACAGAACGTATCCAAGCTTGAGTGTCTAAAATTTGACAACATTCTCCTGTATGGCTATCCCAAATGCGTGCTGTTTGATCATCACTTCCACTAGCTAACATTTTCTGAGATGGGCTAAACGCAACTGACCAAATTCGCAGGCTATGTCCTTCTAAAACCCGAATACATTCTCCGGTATAAACATTCCACAGCCGTAGTGTTTGATCATCACTGGCACTAGCGAGAATTTCACCATCAGGGCTAAAAGCAACAGATTGCACCCAATTGCTATGTCCGCGTAAAGTTTCAAAGCCTTGTCCAGTACGGACATTCCACAGTTTGACGTTGCAATCAACACTACCACTAGCGAGAATTTGACCATCAGGACTAAAAGCAATAGACCGAATGCGATCGCTATGTTGCAAAACTTTGACGCACTCTCCAGTGAGAACATTCCAAAAGCGAATAGTCTGGTCATCACCACCACTGGCTAATACTCCTACTTCTCCATCCAGGGAAATTGGTGTAAAGGCTGTAGACCACAGACGGCCAGCGTGTCCCTCTAATGTGCGGCTACATTTACCTGTTGTTACATCCCACAACCTGACAGTTTTATCATCATTACCACTGGCGATGATTTTGCCATCAGGACTGAGGGCTAAAGCGTGTACCCAACTGGTGTATCCTTGCAAAATTTGGATACATTGATAAGTTTTGATATCCCAAAAGCGCACAGTTTTGTCATAACCACCACTGGCAAGTGTTATTCCATCAGCACAAAATGCAACAGACCGAATGGAATTAGTATGTCCTTCTAGGGTTTTGAGTAAATTACCTGTTTTCACATCCCAGAGTTTGACTGTTTTGTCGTCGCTACAACTGGCAATGATTCCGCATTCAGCACTAAAAGCAATGGAATGTATTAAATTTTTGTGTCCTTCCAAGGTATTTAACAAATTACCAGTTTTTACATCCCAAAGCCGTACAGTAGCATCATCGCTACAGCTGGCAAGTATTTCACCATCGGGACTAAAAACTACGGACTGTACTAATTTGGTATGACCCTCAAGAGTCTGCAAGCATTTACCAGTTTTCACATCCCAAAACTTCACAGTTCGGTCAGCACCACCACTAGCGAGGATTTTGCCATCAGGACTAAAAGCTACCGAACGAACAAAGTAGTTGTGTCCCTCTAATATTTTTAAACATTTTTGGGTGCGGACATCCCAAAGTCTAATGGTTTTATCGCTACTAGCACTAGCAACAAGATTGCTATCAGGACTGAAGACAACAGATCTCACCCAACTGGTATGTCCTTCAAAAGTTATCAGATGTTTTCGACTATCAACATCCCATAACTTAACTGTATGGTCATCACTACTACTGACTAAAGTTTTGCCATCATGACTAAAGGCTACAGTTCTGACCCAGTTAGCGTGGGCTTTCCAGCTAAAAAGTTGCTCACCATAGGTAGGTTGCCAAAAACATATCCGACCATCAGCGTCACCTGTAGCAAGAATTTCTTTATTTACTGGGTTAAATGCCACTGATAAAATACTATCAAATATGCCTGTAAATACTGATTTAGATAAGTCACAGTTGGCAAAATTGACATTATATAAATTTTTACCTATTAAATATGCTTGCCATATTTTTAAATTAGAAAAATTACATCCGCTTAAATCAATTTCCAAATGGCATAAAAGATTAATAATATTTCCTCCAGCGTAACCAGATGTTAAGGGAGTATTTACTTGTAAATAAGTAATTATATTTAATAAATGTTCTTGAATGCGGTTTTGGTTGCCAAAGGTATTAATTAATGTTTTAGCAATCGGTTCCAGGATCAAGCGAATTTGCGTATTTCTAATTTGGGCTTCTGTCTGGGTTTTTAATAAAGCATGAGTTTTTAATAAGGAAATTTTTTCGAGATTATTTGTAGAGATAATTTCTTGACAAATTTGATTAACAAATTCGCTGAGAGTATATTCCATCACTACAGCCTGAAGCATAAACTTCGCTAAACCTTTTTCGTTAAAAATTAGCGATCGCCGTCTTAGTGATTCTAAAGCTGCAATGAGTTGTGCTTGGGAGGTAGTTGAAATAATATCTGTTTGTAACTCTAAAAGTGACGTGGGTTTACAATTAATTGCTAACCAGTAGAGAATTTCTTTTTCTAAACTTGACAAGCGAGAAAATTGCTGTTGTAAAAGATTACTCACATCACCCACAAAACCTGAAGTATCAGCACTGAGGAATTCTCCTATATTTCCCCCAAAAACTTCTTGAATTGTGTTGGCAACTATTTTTAAGGCTAAGGGATTACCTGCATAATGATAAATTAATTTGTTCCAGTCTTGCTCTGAGCCAAAAAACTCACCTTTACCCATAAATATACTCTTTGCAGCTAGATTTCCTAAGCCACTTAGCTGCAAAGCACGAACTTTAAAGTTATCACCTTCTAAAGTCAGAATTTCTTTAGGAATTTCTCGGCTGGTTAAAACTAAACAACTTTGATGAGGCATTTCTCCAACTTGCCGGAAAAATTCACCATATCCTTCATATCCTTGTTTATATTGTCCAGCACAGTCACCTCCAACTAAAACAGACTCAACATTATCTATGACTAGGAGACATCGGTGTTTTCGCAAACAGGCAATTAATTGCGAAACTCCCACTTCTGTAAACTCATTTTCTTGGGGAAAAAAGGTAATCAAGTCCGTCAGAATCTCCTTTAAGGTGGGTGCATGACGGAGCGATCGCCAAATAACATACTCAAACTGACCCTGAATATTTTGTGCCAACTTAATAGATAATGCTGTTTTGCCAATTCCTCCCATACCAAATATGGCTACCAACCGACAACGGTCGTTGCTTATCCATTGGCTGATAACCTCTAACTGCGGTTCACGTCCAAAAAAAACCGAGACATCTGGCGCTTCACTAAAGTCATAACAAGATAAAGTTTTTGCTGGTATTGATAACTGATATTTTTCCTGAAGAATATTTCTGATTACCTCTAATTTCCCAGGAATACTCCCAGCAATCCCAAACTTTTGATAAACCGAACCAAGCCGCTTCCGCACTGCTGCGGCACTAATATCGAGGGTAGTTGCTATAGACTCTGCTGTTTCACCTGCTAAAGCTAGACGTAAGGCGTTGAGTTCAGCCTCTGATACATTGTGTTCGACTGTAACTGTTCTTAAAAAACTTTCAGGAAGTTCTGTCATTGAAGTAAATCTCTCCAACCACAACTATTGATAGGTTATGTGAGGTAGATGTATAGTCCAGTTATACTCAATTATATTAACTGGAACTGCAATCTTTTCCTTGTATCAGCAACCCTGGACACACAGAACATTCAAAGGCTAGATCAGCTCTGTAAACAACAAAAACTTATATTTAACAAGACTCTAACACTACTAACTATACTGTTGATTATCAATTTGTCAATTTTAGCTATCAATGTAATTGACAACTGTGAGGGGTCAATGTAGAATTTATGACAAATGTGGTGTAAATAGCGAGGATAGCTGAAGTAACTAGTACTAAGGTACCCCACACTATGCCAATACCTGACGCTTCAAATTCTATTCAGGAATTATTTAACTTGTTGGAGGAGGATTTTCTTGCCTGTCACACTTGCAAAGATGGAATAATTGAACTGAATATTCGCAAGATAGGAACCGAAGAAGTAGAACTACGTCTCGTTTCGTTTCGAGGTTCTGTCCGATGTGTTCAAGCGGATCTAAATAGGTATTTACAGGAATTACCTAAAGATACGCAAAGTCAAGTGTTTATGTACCGCGATCGCTTTCGCGTAGGGTTGAGAAGATTGTTAAACAATGGTTTTGGACAAATCAGCCTAGATTTTTCTAAATGTAAAAAGGGAAATAACCCGCCAATATTTGGCTGTATGGTTTCTGAGTTGTTGAATAATGACTAAGTTTGGTTTTTTATTTGTTATTTCCAGCAATTAGTCATCAATACTTCAAGTTTAGAGAAACAGTAAAAAACTGTTTTCGTGCTTGAGGTTAGCAACTAAATTATTTTCCAGCCCAAGAGAGTCTAGTAAAAGACTACAACAGGGTTGATGAGTGCTAAAAAAGCACTACATCAGCCCTGTTTTTTTATTCAATTAACAGGAGGGAAACACAAATATGAATCGTCACAGTTTTTTATTTCACTGCACTTCCAAATTCATGAAATTTTTTGCATGGATATTATTTGGTCTATTAATTGCTTTCCTTTTATCACCAATTTTTGGAGGTTTACATATTGCTATTAGTCTCCTACCTTTTATTCTAGATTTATTAGTTTTACGAGTTGGATTCATTCTTGTTTGTTTGGTATTAACAACAGTAGTTGTTGAATCAGTTCGTTAAGCAAAACAAAAAGTATTTGACTTTCACATCTGGCATCATTTTCAACTCTATCCTCGTTCACCCTCAATTAAAAACCTCACTGCTAGTGTGAAAGTTTAATATTGTTTCTTGATGCAGATGCAATATATTTTGTCAACTGAATTGTGTCTAAATTAGGAGAAAAATTAGTGGTAAAAAAACATCGTGACTTTTCCAGACAAGAACAATTTCATCCTATATTAGTGATTTTAGTAGCAGGTTCGCTTTCGTTGGCAATTATTGATCAAAGTAATCGCCCAGCATACTTTGACATTGTGAAAATTGCAGTTGTTTATTTTTTTGGCACAGTCAAGTCCCAAAAAAATTTAAATGAGTCTAACAACACAGATAATTTAGAAATCTCAGACAGTTCAGATAGCTCAAAATGTGATGATACTCATCAGTAATGGAACTATATTAGCTGATAAAAATAGTATAGGCTAATTTAGGAACAAATTTTGGTTTTAGTCTTGCTCAAAAGAGTGAGCCAAAACTACTAATTGAAAGAAAATGTATTGCTTCAGCAGCAGAGTAACACATTGTTAAAATGTATCAAATTATTTTGATATATATCAAAATTAAGCATTACTCATGAGTAATGCTTAATTCGCTATGGTCTAATAACCACAAATTATTACGACCTATGGCATCGGATGGAAGAGAAGGTCAGGTAAGTAGTAATTAAAAATTGCCCAAGTAGAAAAGGCAATTGATATCGCAAGCACAGCCAGCACTGGTGCGAGGAAAAGATACTTCAGAAAATATCCTTGTTGGTTGTTTGTTTTCTACATATAATACTCCTAAAAAATTTCACAACTGTAAATGTTAGTTGTTGCATTTTTGTCAGATTAAACATTTTGTGATACGTTAACACCTGCAACTTTAGACGGAATGAACAGTCCATAATAACCAGCAGCGATCGCTGATAAGAAATTGACCCAAACATTATTACCAAAAAGTGGCATTAACCCAAAAAATGTCTTAGCAAAGGGTAATAATCCCATAATTGCTAATACTAAATATGCAACTGCAAAAGTAGCATTAAATAACCGAGCGCTTTTAGCACTGGTATAAGAAGCAATACCTAACAACCCGACAGCACACCGCACCAAATTATGCAAAAAATTGGTGGGAAATAAACCAAATATATAGCCAAACCCCGCAGCGTAGGCATTAGGAGAGGCATCTAAAGGTACGAAAGATGCACTTGTTCCTGGCAAAGATACCAAAGCAGGTGTAAATCCTGCTAAACCTATTAATAAAAAGAGAATCCCGATGCTCAAAGCACAGTAACGCTCTACCATTTTTGCAGTCTGGATATTTTCCATTTTTTTACTCCTGTGATGGTTTAATTTTTGAGAATAGTCATACCAATTCGTAATTACAAAAGGTTAACAGCCTCAATGTTTGTAGGTTTGAAGCTGTGACCAACAAAATTTTAGAGAATTAGTATTACTGCTAACCAAAGTTTTATGAAGCTCAATCTGCTCTATTTAAAACACTTAGTTGGCAAGACATAATACTTTCTATTCAACTGAGAATCTCAAATTTTATCTCTATCAAAAGGCAGGGTTGAGTATTGAAAGTAATATCTAGCAGTGTTCTAAACTGTCACGCATTTAGAGATACTTTATAAAGTAAAGCTTAAATTGTAAGGTGCGTTATGGCAACGCTTAACGCACTGAGAGATATGGTGCGTTACGGCTAATCCTGATTTTCTCAAACTCCCAAATCCTTACATAGCCGTAACACACCCTACAAATTTTTTCATGTTGATTAGACCTCTTGCAAAAGCAACTTTTGCAAGAGGTAGGGAACAGGCAATAGGCAACAGGGAACAGGAAGAACTTGGGGCTATGCCTCGTTCCCCGTTAAGAGTTCCCGACTTCTGCAAGAAGTCTATTGTTGACTACTGACAGTAAACAGCTAACAGTTAACAAACATCATGAATAATTAAGCTATTCACTCAATTTGTTTGAATGCTTGTGCAGCTAGTAAAGCTAATAACGCTCCTGCGCCTATTTGAAAAATCGGCAATTTACCCAAGGCATCAGTTATGCTGGGGATGACTAAATTTTGATAATCACCATTAATTCTGCTTTCTTCTGGAACAGGTTGGTAAAAATTGTTAGGTGCATCTTCAGACTTTAATTCGCCACTACTACGTTGTAGATTAAAGCCAAACAGCAATAACAACGAATCTACCAATGAAGGCGATATTTTCTGAGCTAAATCGAGTAATTTAGCTATATCTCCTACTAAAAGGTCACGAGTTGGATGTTCTGCTGCATAAAGGATGGCATCAGCTACAATTTTTGGATCATAGTAAGGTGGTATTCCTGCTGGTTTCACTCCTAATTTTGTTAAGCCATTATTCCAGAACGGAGTGTTAATTACGGCTGGTTTAATACTTGTGACACTGATAGGCCATTTTTCATGGATTAATTCGACGCGCATCGCTTCGATAAAACCTTCAACTCCATGTTTGGCACAGGAATAAGCACTTTGATAAGGAAGCGATCGCCTACCCTCCATTGAGGATACATGGATAAGTGCGCCTCGCCCTTCACGCTTCAAATGCGGTAATGCTGCCATTGCACCATATACTTGTCCCATCAAACTGACATCAATGACGTGCTGAAATTCTTCCGGGGTTGTTTTGTCAAAACTGGCAAACATCCCAATCGCCGCAACGTGAACCCAGGTATCAAGTCGTCCGTATACCTCGACAGTTTTATCTGCGATCGCTTTTACTTGGTCAAATTTTTGCACATCAGCAACAATATAAGTTGCTTCACCACCAAAGCCGCGAATTTCTTCTACTAAAGACTTTAGCTTTAACTCACCACGAGCCGAAACAACTACCTTTGCACCCTGTTGAGCAAATTCGAGCGCTGCTTTACGTCCAATACCACTAGAAGCACCAACAACTGCCACGACTTGCTGATTGATTGGCTTTAATTGCATAGATATTACTAGATAAACTTCTTATTTGATTTGAAGGTGTTGAGTGCTGAGTAAAAATCTCTATACAGTTTTTTTCATTTCATACTTCAGCCTTCATACTTCAAACTTCATACTTCAGCCTTTTCAGAACCATAAACACCCCAATTTTGGATATCTTGTTCGCGTAATATTGCTTCGGCGCGGTTAATTTCTGCTTCTGTGCCTTCGAGGATGAGCAAATAATAACTTTGTTGCAGGCGATCGCTATAAATTCTTGCTTTCTCTTCTGGAATACCTAAATCAGTTAATGCTTTCACCAAATTTTGATTTGCTGCGGCTCCCACAGCCACACCTGCAACGCTACTGACTAACGCTACACCTACAGAACCGGCTGCTAGTATTGCACCCAAACCAGGAAGCGCCAGGCTGCTCAAACCGACTAACAAACTACCCCAACTAGTTGCTGTCAGCGTATCTCCTACTGGTGCGCTGGCATTTACATTTTGATTGTTAATGCGATCGCTGATTTGAGCTTCACCCATAGCCTCATTCGACTTCACATCTTTAGCAATTACAGAAACATTTTCCATAGGAAAGCCAGAAGCTTTCAAATCATTAATTGCTTGCTCTAATTTTTGAGAATTAGCAAATACACCTAACGCACGCACCCTGTTTTTAGTTACCATATTAATTTTCCTTGGTGACAATTTGATTAATTAGAGTTATTGACCTTTAATCACAGATGTAACTGTTGACTTAATGGAATCTTTTGCTTCTTTGAGCGCTTGAGAAATTGGCTTCTCAGAGTGCAGAAATACCCGCCCACAATTGAAAATAAATCATGTAGATTATTGAGATTGTAATTACCAACAATATCAACAATTGATTTAGGAGGCGCATTGAAAAAAGGAGTAATTACTGTAACAAAGCGCTACCAAAATTCAATATATTCGGCGTATTTTTGCACATCATGTTGATTAAATTTAGCAATTTCTGCACAAGTTGCTTCTACAGATTTATGAGCTAAAAAATATTTGCCATCAGGATGAGGACAAAATGCTACTGGGTCACAAGTCAGATATTCTAACCCGTACTTATAAAGTTCTAATTCTTGAATAACTGGCCCTAAAAAGATAAATAAGTGATTCATTGCACAGGGATTAAATTTAAACCCAGGTGCTTCATTAGGCATCAACTCTTCAGTTGTACAACCACCACCAGGAAGCGATCGCCCTTCCAGCAGCAAGACGCTGTAACCAGCTTTGAGTAAGTAGCCGGCACATACCAAGCCATTGTGGCCAGCACCAATAATTACAACGTCATACGCTTCCATGATTGCCATTGAGAAATTAATGTATTTTCCCCGATGTTAGAAAATACATCCAACCTCTCAATCTTTCGTGGGTTATATTATTCTTAATAACTAAAGGTAGTGTCTGTCACACTAAAAAAACATTCTCAAGTATCTTATCAAAACGATTTAGCTTCATGTAGTGACAAATTAGTTAGTAAAATAAGCTAAAGCATATTCCTGAGTTTTTTATTTCTACCTACGGTAAGGTGCTGTAAATAACAACCTAATATCTCTTAATAAAATGGGTTTTTGCCTCACGCAGAGACGCAGAGGCGCAAAGAAGGAGCTAAGAAAATCTAGTAAATTCTGATATTAAACAATAACCGCTAACACTCACGAATCAACACAGATAATCTACTCTAACTATCCGCGTCCATCCGCATACATCAGCGGTTACAAATTTAATTAACAGTAGACTTCGCAATTACTCCCAACTGCAACCCTGGCGGATAACTACCTTCTTCTTTAATCCGCTTAATTTCAACATCAGTAAATGGAATATTTAACTTTTGTGCAACTGCACTGACAATATCACCCCGGTCAATAACTCCAGCTACCGCACCAGCCGGAGAAAGCACCGTAATGCGTGGTAACTGTTCATTTTCTAACTTGTTGATAACTTCAGCAATAGAAGTTGATTCCGTAACTGTCGGTATTTCTGTCAGAGGATGAACAATACTTTGCAGAGTGCGGGTTTCCCATTCACTTCTTTCTACCAAGCGTAAATCCTCAATTGCAACCAGACCGCGATAACGTCCATCAGAAGCCGCAAAATAAACTTGTGGTGCAGCACTATCTAATAGATATGAGTCGGCAAAGGTGCGTAAACTTTGGTCAGCATCAACTACGCGAAAGTCACGCGTCATCGCATTACTAGCTACCATCTTCAACAAAGTTTCTTGTAATGTTGTTACGCGGTCATAGGTATTGGCGTTACGAATGCCAAACCAACCGATCATCGCAATCCACAAACCAAGTGCTAACTCTCTAGTAAAGAAATCTACTGCAAATCCTAAAGCGATCGCTGCATAACCCAAAATTTGCCCTGATCTTGCTGCCCAGTGTACCGCTTGAAAGCGATCGCCTGTCACTTTCCATAGCGCTGCTTTTAACACCTGACCACCATCTAACGGTAAGCCAGGAATCAAGTTAAATAAGGCTACAACTAAGTTAATTCTCGCTAAGTCTCCCACCATTACACTGAGAGGATTAGTATCAGGGATAAAAATTGCTACCAGCCGCAATAAGAAAAACAACCCCACACTAACCAATGGCCCAGCTATCGCCACTTGAAATGCTTTACCAGGAGTTTTTGATTCTTCTTCAATGGCGGCAATGCCACCAAATAAAAATAAGGTAATGGAATTCACTTTAATACCTTGCGATCGCGCTGCCAAACTGTGACCTAGTTCGTGTAATAATACCGAACCAAACAGCAGCAATGCCATAACTATCCCCGCACTCCAAGCTATAGCAGAACCCCATTCTTGGTAAGCTACACCAAAATTGAGGGTTGCTAGACCTAAAATTACGAACCACAAAGGGTCTAAAAACAACGGGATGCCGAATAAATTCCCAATTTTCCAGTTGGTTTGCATTATATTACCCTAAATCTACATATCTTCCGCAGTTCACTCTAATAACACTCAAAGAATTTCACAACTTCTTAAGGTTGGAAAATTCTTCCGTTTACACCACTAGTATGAGTATTAATAAATACATTCAAAAAATTTAATGAGTTATGAACAAAACAGCCATAGCCCACAATAAATATTTTACAAACAATAGGCGATCGCTTCTGTGAAATAGCAAAAGATAAGATTATAAATCGTATAGACTTTTAAACCATGTTAAAAATATCTGGGCGTTTGAATGCTGAGGATTTAAGATTTTATACTTAATAGCCTGATGTAATTGTCTACCTGGCTCTTCTTGCCATGCTAACCAAGTGTAGATTTTAGCTTTATCAATATAAGAATCTTTAAATAGCGCTCCTTGATTTTTTGCTTCTTGTGCTACTTCCTGAGCATATTGCCAAATCGATTCACTTTCATCTCTAATCAGATAAGCTAAAAACGTTTCTAACATACCACTTATTTGATTATCTGGCATAATCCAGATCCCAAACTTAATTCCATCTTCTGTCGTATGTATAAGTCCTGTCTTTGGTAGTTTTTCAGGAATGTCATGTATACTCAGCAAACAAGCACTTCTGATACTTTCCCAACGAGCAGATAAATTTTCATCTGCATCTATCATCACTCCTAAATGAGTAAGTCCTGACGCTTTTAATTCTGTAGATATAAGATTTGAGTCTATATTTGGATAACCTTCACAATCTTTTATTAATACAATTTCTTCTCCTCTTTTACCCCAAGAAATCCCGTTCTTTTCGATTAATTCTGGTATAACTCGTAAGTCATCTTTCCCTTCAACTAATAATCTCTTAGGATTATATTTTTTCACCATTACTAACGTACCTCAATGTCTCTTTCAGCAGCAATGACAATTTGAGGTTCTGTAAAGACTACACTTGTTTCTTTATCTCGCTCAATTCTATGAATTCTAATACCATCTTCATTTGTATCTTCCTGCTCTACAATACTGGCTAAACTTGTCCAACAATCGCTGTTATGAGTAGTTGCAAAAACTTGCACATTTAATCTTTTGGCTGTTTCCCAAATCATTTTCCACATATCAGACATCGCCGTAAAATGGAGTCCAGTATCAATCTCATCAACAAATAAGTATCCATCTTTAGCGCACACTATAGCTAGTGCAAGTCCTAATATCCGCCAAATACCATCACCCATACTGCCAATTGGTACACGTTGGTTACTATCAAGAAGTACAAAAAAACCACCGCGCGAATCTGAGGAATACCTTAATTTTTGAGAACTAACTGGAGCAATTCGTTGAATTTTAGAATCTATGCTACTAAGCGCCTGCTCTACAAGTTTTTCTTCAGGCGTTAGGACTATCTGATCAAAAAGTTCAATCATCTTCTCTGTTCCTAGAGAAGATGATGTAACAAATTGTATTTTTGGTGCTGGATTTTTACTATCTATACGCAATTTTACAGTTTGATCCACATTAAGTCCGCCATTAGCTGACAGAGGTAATTTCAAAGTTTCTTCTTCTTGGTCAAAATTCCACTTTACACTGAAATCAAGTTTCCTTGAAGCCTCTGGAACATCCACTTCCTTCAAAGCATCTGCTAAATCAGGTTTCCTTAAAGTTTTTTGCACATCACCTTTCCTTAATTCCTCTAATCCTTGAAGGGCAAGCAATATTTTTGCAAAAATTTCGTCTTCACGTCGTTCTTCTATAGATGCAACAAACACCTGTTGAATACTACCGTTACTGCCTGAGATTGAAAATTTACTTTCCTTTTCAATCTCGTGACCATAAAAAATGTGACGGATATCAAACTCTTGATTTTGGCTACTCGCATCATCAAAACAATATTCACTCCGTCTAGTCATTGCTTGACGTAGTGACTCAAGATTATTTTGTGAGCATAAAAGTTGAATAGCTTCTAATATTGATGTTTTACCACTATTATTTTTACCAACCAGCAGATTAACTCTACCAAGCTGCTGAAGTTCAAAAGATTTGAAACTACGAAAATTTTCTATTTTTAACGTCTTCAACATAAATTTATTGGGCGAGGGCAACCAAGAACTAATAACTGGTATTAGTATAAGCAGTCTTAACACCCTTCAATCTAGCGAAAGGAACAATTGTTAAATTTTATTATGCGATCGCTCCATCTTCTCCATTATATTCACGGCGATCGCACTATCCCCACAATCTTCTACCTGTTTTACCTTTTAATCTTTTGTGAGCATCATCTAATAAAGCTGGAATATCTAATTCTTCTGGACATCTAGGTAAACAATCACCGCATTCTGTACAGCGATTAGCTTTCATTCCGGGAAACCAATGGCCAGCATTTTCAAACATGCCATAACGATATTGCCCGTAATCTGTCATATCATAAGCCACAGCTAAATTACGTAACCTTAATAGCTCTGGAATGTTGATATTTTCAGGACAAGGTAAACAAGCATAGCACTGGCTACACTTATCACTTCCTAAAACATTTTTTTGCTGATTTTCTAACCGCTGAAAAATAGAAATTTCTGCTGATGTCAACTTACTATTACTATCAGCAACTCGTAAAGGTTCGATTAATTCTTCTGGCTTGGCTGGCCCGACGCTCAAAGTTGTAATCCGGCTATCACTAAGTAAAAATCGATAGTTTAATTCTAAAGGTGAATATGGCTGACATAAATCTTTAAGGGTTTGCGGTGGTGTGTAGAGTCGCCCACCCTTGTCAGCTGGGGAAATGATAAACACGCCCATGTCTTTCTCGGCGGCTAACTGAATTGCTGGGGCGTTGCGTTGAAAGAAATAGTAATAATGCAGATTGACAAATTCAAATAAATCTGTGTTTATGGCAGCTTGTATTAACTCTAAAGACCCGTGAGTGGAAAAGCCAACGTGTCGCACTAGCCCATCTACAACGGCTTCCTCTACGGCTTGCATACAGCCAGTTTTGGCTTGCACCAATTTAAGATGCTCCCAAGTGTTTAAACCGTGAATTCCTAAACAATCTAAATAATCCAGATGTAATCGTTCTAGGGATTCATCGATGTACCGACGCATACTATCAGCGTCGGCTGTGGGTGGAATTTTGGTGGTGATATGCAGTTGAGAACGAGGTACAGATAACCCGTTTTTAATCGCCTGGCCGAGCAAATATTCACTTTTGCCGTAACCTCTGGCTGTTTCTATATGATTAATTCCAAGCGCTAAGGCTTGAGCGATAGTTTGCTGAGCATTTTCAGCATCAGCTAAATAACGCATTGTTCCTAAAGAAAAAACCGAGAGGTGGAGATTTGTTTTGCCAAAGCGTCGGTATTGCATTACTTGAAGTTACCAGAAGTGATACCAATTTGAACAATGATTGCGGCAGATGGATTGCTCTAAAGAGCATACAATAGCTGTTTTACAATCCAAAATCCAAAATCTAAAATCCAAAATGGTATGAGAATGAAGTGCGAAAAAGAAAGAAGGAAAAATTATTTTACTTCTTTAATTCTTGAACTCTTTCTTTCTCAGCACTCCGCACTCATTAATTAGCACTTTACTTTAGCTATCGCCATTACCGAAGCGCTTAATCAAATCCTCAGGACGGAGATTGGAAATAAATTCACGAAACGCTTCTTGTTCTGCTTCATCAGCATCACGATCTACCGGAATTGAGGCATCAGCAACTACTTCTTCCATTACCCAAATTGGCGTATTTGTACGCAGGGCAATGGCGATCGCATCACTGGGACGGGCATCAATTTCTTTTTTGACTTCGCCTTGCTGCACAATCAAAGCTGCATAAAATGTATCCTTCTGTAAGGAATGAATAATTACCTTTTCCAGAGTCATGTTCCACGTCTCCAGAATATTCACAATTAGGTCATGAGTTAATGGTCTGGGCGGCTTTTGATTCTCTAGCGCACCCATAATTGCCCTAGCTTGTTCTTGTCCAATATAAATTGGTAAAGCACGCCGATCTGAGGCATCTTTCAAAAGTACAATCGGGCTGCGGGTTATGGCATCTAATGCTATGCCAGCGACTTTCATTTCAATCATTGACGAAGCCTCTACAATCCTGGGAGAGCTTGAGGTATTGGTAACAATTTATACGGTTTATCGAGTTGTCGTGAGAAGGAATAAACATAGGCAGGTTTTCTATAATTGCTTCTATTAAACTCCGAACTTGGTGTGAAGACCAGAGTAAGTCAAATGAGTCTACCTAGACAATAACCTTCTTAACCAAGTATGCCTTGTGAAGGATGCGAATGTGTTATCAACCTTATAATAAAAACAGTCAGAAATTATACTTAAAAAGTCTTGCATTCTTGTAAGAAATACCAGTTGATTTTCGGCAAAATTAGGCAATAAATAGAGTTAGTTTCAAATAATAGCCGTGTTTACAGGATTAGTCCAAGCTTTAGGAACAATGAAACCCTTGGGGGGCGATTCTTGGCAAATTACTTGTGTGAATCAATCTTCTAATGTAATTATGCAGGATTTAGCTTATGGTGACAGCGTAGCTGTAGATGGGGTTTGCTTAACCGTTGAAGAAATATTAAAAGACGGGTTTATTGCCACTGCTTCCCCAGAAACTCTGCGCCGCACTACCCTAGGGCTTGAGGAAACACAACAAAGATATGTGAATTTAGAGGCTTCGTTGCGGGTAGGTAGCAAAGTCGGCGGTCATTTTGTGATGGGTCATGTAGACGGTGTAGGTCGGTTACTAACAGCCGAACAGACAGCAACTTCTTGGGAAATGACTTTTACTGCACCTGAAGCGATCGCGCGGTACATTGTCCCCAAAGGTAGCATTGCGGTAAATGGCATTAGTCTCACGGTAGCTGCTTATGAACCAGAACTTTCGCAATTTACTGTGGCTGTCATACCCCTCACCTATGCTGACACCAATCTTCGCTGTCTTGTCCCTGGCAGTTGGGTGAACTTAGAAGGGGATATTCTCGGCAAATACGTGGAAAAATTTCTTTCCCCTGGCAAGCAGCCAGTTAAATCTACAGATGATGCTGGATTTCATGAAATTACACCCGCATTTTTAGCAGAACACGGATATTTGTAAAAAGGTAAAAGTAGAAAGGCAAAAGTAAAAAGAAAAATCTTTTGCCTTTTACCTTTTAACTTTTAACTTCCTGGGTCGCCAACTACTTGGGCTGTCCGTAAGTTTTGTAACAATTGACTCAAACCTGCTTGTAATTGTCCGCCTGGGTCAACAGCCACCCATCCGTCTTGGGTCAGGTGACGTGCTTCAAAGTGCAGGTGCGGCCCTGTGGAGTTCCCTGTGCTACCAACTCGTCCAATAACCATTCCTGGTTCTACTACTTGACCGGGTTGCACAAAGATTTCGGACATGTGACCGTAAAGGGTTTGTTGGGCAGCATTGTGAGTCAGGATGACAGTTAAACCATAACCACCAACCCAGCCTGCTGTATCAACTTGTCCTTTAGCGGCAGCGAGAACAGGTGTACCCATAGGCGCACCCAAATCTGTACCAGCATGGAAACGGCGATCGCCTGTGATTGGATGAACTCGCCAACCAAACAATGAAGTAATGGTTGCGGGGATAGAAAGGGGATAGCTGATTCCTGCACCGCCACGATAGGCAATTGTATTTGTATAAGGAATTTGGGGCAGAACTGATGCTAAGGGAATATCGTAAGCCACCGTACTTACACGTGGTGCCACATTCCCTTCAATCATTGGTGGGGGTAAAGCGCCAGCGCTGGGGGCAACGGGAGTTGTACTAACTTTAGTAGCGCCGAACTCGCTGGGATTGGGAATAAACCGATTAGGACGAAAAGCCGTTTTGACTTCACCACCAGAAGCAGCGCGGGTAGAACGCCATTCACTGCTGTTGCTAGTAGTTATGGCAGGTCGCCCTGGTGGAACGCTGGCTAACTGAGCATTTTGACTTTTCTTCAGCCAAGTGGGGGCTGGTTTGCTTTCAGAATTAGCTACACGCTGATTACCCGTAGGTTTGGCTTGGTTACAAAAACCAGCGGATATGGCTTGCCCAGAGGGTAAAATCGTGCGACAACCACTAGAGCGTTCTGTGATGACTACAGAATTGGGTGCTTGATAGGTAGTATTGGTCTCGGCACTGCCGTAATTGTTGGGGTCAATGTAGGCGTTGTTATAATCTTTGATTTTTTCTGTTGTCGCCTCAGCAGCCCTGTTAGAGTTATTTGCTGGTTGGGCGATTTCTGGAAGTTTTTCTGGTGTGGTACGAGGCGCAACTGGTTTAGCTAACTCTGGGAGTTTTTCTGGTGCAGTGCGAGGTGCGACTGGTTTGGCAACCTCAATTTTGGGTTGTTCTTCTCTCACACTAGCACTTGGTTGAGCAACTTCCGGCTGGGGTTTAGCTATCCGCACGTTAACTGGTTTTGGCTGTGCAGTTACGGCCGGGGTGCGATTGCGTCGAGTAGTAAAAACTGGCTCAACAGCTGCTTCAGCTTTGGGTTTAGACTGTCTCTCCGGTTCTTTAGATTGGGCAACCTCTGGTTTGCGGAGTCTTTGAGTGAGGTTAGCACGGCGTTGCGAAAATTCTGTTTGCGCCTTGGGTACTTCCGGGATAACAATATCTTTTTTTATGAAATTTGTTTTGCCTGCTGACTGGGAATTTTCAACAGGAACAATGTTATCTATTGATGTTTCTGTTTGGGCAAACACGAAGCCACCACTAAGCAGACTGACGCTACTTAGTAAACAGAGACTCTGGGCTGGCAGGGTAGAGACAAAACGTTTTTTCGTCGTACCTTGCTGATTAGAGTCTTGGGAAGGATTATGGGCAGATGTATTGCGCTGCGTCATTGGTTCTCTCAGTTATTTTAAATTTGCCTAAAGAGATGATGCTAGTGGTTTGTCTTGCCCAAAGAGCGAATTTAATAACAAACCTATAATGGGACAGAAGATTTACGGTACCCCAGACTGATTGTACCGGGTTCAATGTAAAGTTCTGGTGTTTTTATGTCTGTTGTATCATAAGTTTCCAAAGAAACACGTAATTTACCCTGAGAAGTAACGCCAACTACAGTGCCTGCCAAATCATTAATGTATACTTTGTCACCTATATTGGTTAGTAATTCCAGATAGCGAGACAAGAGTATGCTTATTCCTTCTTGGGCAAGGCACTCCATACCGGACTCTATCCCCCGTAAAACGACGGAAGTGAGTATTTCCAGACAAGAAATCGGTTTGGTAGCGTAGGAGGCTTGCCACATTTCTAGATTTATTCCAGTTTCAGGTACTGGGTTTGTCCAGTTAATGCCAACTCCAATTACTGCTTGGGTAATATATCCATTATTGATTTTAGTTTCTGTCAAAATTCCGCCTAATTTGCGGCCATTTAAGACTAGATCATTAGGCCATTTGATTCCCACATCCACGCCACAGCAACGTAGTTGAGAAGCAATGCCCCAAGCACTAGCAAGAGTTAATTGATAACTGGCACTAGCTTCTAGTTTAGGCGCGATCGCCATCGAAAGGTATAAGCCTCCAGTAGGAGAAATCCATTGCCGTCCCCACTGTCCTCTACCCGCAGTTTGTTGTCTGGCAATTACCACAGACCAAGGTTTTGCACCTTCTGCTAACAAGTTCCACAAGCTTTGATTAGTAGAAGCAATGCTATCAAAAATATACAGTGAGAATGGTGAATTTCCCCAGCTTCTTCCTGCTTTTAAAGCTAATTCCAACTTTTGCCGATCAAATTCCACAGACATGAACCGAAATCCCGTTGTTCAAGTTAACATTAATTGGCTGATTTTGATAAAAGGGAATAAGGAGGAGCCACTGCGTTGGGCGGCTTTGCCGACTTGAAGCAAGTGGCGTTTGAGAGTTGGGAGTAGAAAAATTTTTTAATGCTCAATTCTCAAAACCCAATGTTCAATACCCTCTATTTTGGTTAGGTTCAAGATGCACACTTGGCACTGGCGCAATTGGGAAGGACTGCCATACCTTACCTGTAGTCTTTTAGAAAATTGGCAACACGGCTTTTTTACTCACCAGTTCTGGCCGCGATCGCCCCAAGATTTAACACAAGTCCTGCACCCAGAGGCATCAGCATATCGCTTAAAACAGGTACACGGCAATACAGTACTCACTCCCCAAGAAGTTGACTTGCACTTAAGCAACATTGCAGAAGATGAAGAATCTGCTTTTGCCTCGGCTGACGGTTTAATCACCGAACAACCTTTACAAGCAGTGTGGGTAGCCAGTGCAGATTGTACACCTGTATTAATTGGAGACGTGAAAACTGGACAGGTAGCTGCATTACACGCGGGTTGGCGGGGTACTGCTGCGAAGATTGTCCCCCAAGCGATCGCCCGCTTACAAACCCAAGGCAGCAAATTAGAAAACTTAAGAGTTGCTCTCGGCCCAGCGATCGCTGGTGAAGTTTACCAAGTTTCTGTTGAGGTAGCTGCGGAAATCGGAGCCAGTATTATATCACAGAACGACGTACAAAAAATTGTTCAGGCGTTACACGAGTTACCCAATTCTCCGTTATTAGCCGACCCAGAACCAGGAAAGGTCAGAGTTGATGTCCGGCGGGTAAATAGTTTGCAGTTAGAAAATTTGGGAATTAGTGCCGAACAAATTGCGATCGCACCTTATTGCACATACCAAACTCCTGAACATTTCTTTTCTTACCGCCGTGATCAACAAAAGAAAGTCCAGTGGTCAGGAATTGTTAGCAGGAAAAAATAACTAGCGCCAAAATTCAGAATTGTGCGATCGTCTTCACCTTGCTTAAATAACTAAATCCTGACTTAGACCCTAATTAAAACCAAATAATAACCAGAATTTATCCTTGACTTAACTATCAATTTTAAAGATTCCCATAGTAACAATAAAGGCAATTTTCTGCCTAGAAAGATATTATGGGAATTAGCAAACATCAAGGGCGTTTATTAGGACTTGTACTGGCAAGTACCTTAAGTCTAAACATCAAATCTGTGAGCGCTCGGACAACTCAACCTGTGGGTAACATAGAAGGTGGCGCAGCCTTGTTACCCACAGGTCAGGTGATTACACCCGCAGCAGCACCAGGCTCGACCTTTGCTCCTTTAGGCACAGGTTTGCGTACCGATGACAACGCAGATGCAGCCGAAGCCGTCAGCACAGCCCTTAGCCCAGATGGTAGAACGCTGTTAGTACTCACCAGTGGCTACAATCAGAACTTCCGAGACCAAAATACTGGCAGCACTTTTACTTATCCAGTACTAGATCCGTTAACTGGCAAGCCAAGTAGCGTTACAACCCCAAAAGCTGAATGGGTTTTTGTTTACGATGTCAGCACTGGTAGGTTAGTTAAACGGCAACAGATAAATATCCCCAATACTTATAACGGTTTAGCTTGGTCACAAGACGGACGGCGCTTTTACGTCTCCGGTGGTATTGACGATCGCGTCTATGTTTATGCTTTCAATGGTACTCAGTATGTACCAGATGCCCCGTTTATTTTGTTAGGTCATAATACTAACCAAACTGCACCCTTCCCTAATTACGATGGCGGTTTGTTAAAAGATACACCAGCTAAGGCTGTAGCAACAGGAGCAGTCGTAGCAGGTGTAGCAGTTAGTCAAGATGGTAAAACTTTAGTCGCGGCTAACTTCGAGAACGACTCAATATCCATTGTCGATGCAGCCACACGTCAGGTACTCAAAGAAATTAAGTTCTTTGTTCCAGGTGGTAAAGTTGCCACAGGTGAATTTCCCTTTGATGTTGCCCTTAAGAGTGGCAAAAATGGCGCAGCAGAAAAAATTTTCATCAGTAGTCAACGTGATAACGAAGTACTGGCTGTTAGCATTACATCTGGTGAAATTATCCGTATCCCTGTAGAAAGCCAGCCCAACAAAGTACTTCTCTCACCAGATCAAAATCGACTTTACGTAGCTAACGGTAATAGTGATTCAATTTCCGTCATCGATACCAATAGCAATAGCGTTGTCCAAACCATTTCTCTGTCTCGACCCAGCGATAAATATAAAGGCGCAAATCCCAACTCCTTAGCTCTGGGCCCAGATGGACGGACACTTTATGTTACCTTGGGCGGTGAGAACGCTGTCGCTGTAGTAGATCTACGTCCTGGTCGTGTAAGTGGACGTATCCCTACTGGCTGGTATCCCAATTCTGTCAGTGTTAGTCGAGATGGTCAAAGGCTCTACGTTGTCAATGCCAAAAGCAACTCTGGCCCCAACCCATCAAATAGCCGCACAACACCAGCAGGACAAGCACGCAACACCAATTTTAGAAATGAGTACAACTGGGCTTTAGAAAAAGCTGGAATCTCCGTTATTCCAGTTCCCAGAGGCGGAACGTTAGCCAGACTTTCGTCGCAGGTAGACAGGAACAACGGTTTCTACAATCGTCGTCCTGATCGCACACTCAGATTGGTACAAAATAAAATTAAGCACGTTATCTACATAGTTAAGGAAAATCGTACCTACGATCAGGTACTAGGTGATTTACCTGTGGGTAACGGCGACCCAGCACTCACCCTATTTCCACAACGCGTTGCACCTAACCATCACAAACTTGCCCTTGACTTCGTAACATTTGACAACTTCTACGACAGTGGCGAGTCAAGTGGAGTAGGTTGGAACTGGTCTACCTACGCTCGGACAACAGAATACACTGAGAAAACCCAATCAGTGCTTTATGGTAATGCTAACTTCAATGGTTTAACCTACGATTACGAAGGTACTAATCGCAACATCAGTCTGGGATTACCGCAAACTTCCGCTAATAAATCTCCCATCAACACACGCTTGACAGGAATTTTAGATCCCTCTGGGCAGTCTTCCATATTACCTGGAGACAGAGATGTTGATGCTCCCGCAGGTGATGGTGATTTAGAATCCAATGCTGTTGGTGGCTATCTTTGGGACGCGGCGCTACGTGCAGGTAAGACTGTACGCAATTACGGTTTCTTTGTTGACAATGGAGTGCCTTACATTACTAGTCAAACTGATCCTACCAAACCAGATCCCAACAACCCAGCTTATATACCCATTTCTCCAACTCCTTTCGCTGACAACATTCCTCAAGCTCCTGTTACCAAAACTGTCTTGTTGGATAAAACCGATCTTTACTTCCGGTCATTCGATCAAAATAATTCAGATATTTTTCTAATCAACGAATGGGAAAGGGATCTGGCACAAAATGGTCTGCCTAATTTAATGCTCGTGCGTTTGTCCCACGACCATTTTGGTTCCTTTGGCACTGCTTTGTTCGGACTCAACACTCCTGAACTGCAAATGGCAGATAATGACTATGCAGTAGGCAGGCTAGTAGAAAAAATTTCCCATATGCCGGAGTGGAAAGAAACAGCCATTTTCATCATTGAAGATGACTCCCAAAACGGCCCAGATCATGTTGATTCCCATCGTTCCATTGGCTATATAATTTCTCCTTACGTCAGACGTAAGGTGATCGTCAGCACTAACTACAACACTGTTAGTATGCTGCGAACAATGGAAGATTTACTCAACATTGGCTACTTAGGAATGAATGATGCCAATGCTGAACCAATGTCAGATGCTTTTACTACACAACCAGACTTCACACCTTACACAGCTATTGTGCCAGGTAACTTGTGTGCTGCTTCTGTAGATCCCAAACTAGTGCCAGCTTGCCGAGACAATAATGTGGAGAAAACAGCAGGTATGTCGATTCTCCACGATAAAAATTGGTGGGCGCAAATCACTAAAGGCTTCAATTTTATCGGTGAAGATAAGCTCGACCCAGAAGAATTCAACGAAATTCTTTGGGCAGGTATTAAAGGCGATGATATTCCGTACCCTGAAGAACGCAGCCGTGCAGATTTGCGAAGAAATCGCGCTCAATTACTAAAACGTTGGCAGTTGAGTTTAAAAAATTCTGTGACGGAAGCTAGTAAATAAAAGTAACCAATTACAGCATGAAAGATAAAAGATGATTGTTGCAATCTTTCATGATTTTGTGAATAAATTTTATTTTTAATCCCAAAAAAAGCATAGTTTTTATCTGAATTAACGTGAATTCGACAAGCCTGTTTTAACCTCTCCCCCAACCCCTCTCCGAGGTGGAGAGGAGCAGAAATATTCTTCGTTATCAAGGGCAAAATAATGGGTTCAAAGCCTCTCCCCCTGTGGGAGAGAGGTTTGGATAGGGGTTTTCATAGCCGTCAAATTCACGTTGAATTATTGATCACAACGGGATTTAGGAGTTAGAAGCCAGAATTAAAGATAAATTCTGAACTCTGAATTCTAGCTTCTGAATTCTTTTTATGAAATGGTGTGAGGACGACAGAAAAAAATGAGCAGAATGTTTTGGCAGTGGCTGCTAATTTCTCCATTGACTTTAGGGCTATGCTCGTTAATTACTGCCACAACTGAGGTGATGGCAAAACCAGTTTTAGCTGGAGAAATTCAGCCATCTCAAGAGCAGAGTAATTTTTTATTACAGCCATCTGAATCAACAGAACAAGTCACATCTGTTTCACAACTATCAGATGTTCAACCTACAGATTGGGCTTTTGGTGCATTGCAATCTTTAGTGGAACGTTATGGATGTATAGCAGGTTATCCTAACTCAACTTACCGAGGTAATCGGGCTTTGACACGGTATGAATTTGCAGCGGGGATTAATGCTTGCTTGGAAAAAGTAAATCAACTAATTGCAACTACAACTAATGACCTTGTAAAAAAAGAAGACTTGGCAACACTACAAAAGTTGCAAGAAAACTTTGCGGCGGAATTGGCTACTTTGCGTGGTCGAGTTGATGCAGTAGAACCTCGCGTTGATGTTTTAGAACAACATCAGTTTTCTACCACAACTAAACTCAATGGTGAGGCTATATTTGCTTTATCGGGTTTTGTGGCTGGGCAAGATGCTGATCATGCTGACATTCCCCAAATAACTAATTTTGGCGATCGCATTCGTCTAAACTTAGATACCAGCTTTACTGGCAAAGACTTACTGAGAACTCGATTACAAGCTTCCAACTTTAATTATTTTTCTGGTACTGGTGGTACTGAAACTCGATTACCAGAAGGAACTCTGGCTTTTAATAGTGAACTTGAGGATGAGGAACCTGAAAATAATCAAATCGGAATAGATACGCTGTTTTACAGATTCCCGATTGGCCAAAAAACCTCAGTCACTTTCTATGCTAACGAGGCGGAAGTAGAAGACATCGTAGATACGGTGAATCCATTTATAGATGGAGATGAGGGAGCTTATGGTGCTTTGTCTCGGTTTGGCAGCCGCAACTCTATCTATTATTTAGTGCCGTCAGGAGCCGGAATTGGTGTTAAACATCGCTTCTCTGATCAGTTGGAATTAAGTTTAGGATATGTATCTAATACCGCAGCCAATCCCAACCGGAGAAATGGCTTGTTCAACGGTTCTTATGGTGCGATCGCGCAATTAACTGTACAACCAAGCGATCGCTTCAGTATCGGATTTACTTATGTCAATGCCTACAACAATCTCGGTGAAGACTTGGCAATTCCAGGTACAGGTAGCCAAAAGGCTAACTTGGGGTTAGTTACAGATTTGCCAACTTCTACCAATGCCTATGGCATAGAGGCATCTTACCAATTAAATCCCCACTTTTTTGTCAATGCGTGGGGTGGTTATGCCAATAGTCGAGTTTTAGGCGTAGGCTCTGCTGATATTTGGAATTATGCTGTGGCTTTGGCTTTCCCTGATCTAGGCAAACAAGGCAATCTCGCCGGCATTATCTTTGGTATGGAACCGAAAGTTACAGGTGCATCTGAGGCGATCGCAGATGAATTCACAGAGATAGTTCCAGAAGAAAACCGCGACTCTGCTAGAGACAGAGATACTTCTTTCCACATCGAAGCTTTCTATAGCTATGCAATTTCTGACAATATCACGATTACCCCTGGTTTGATTTGGCTAACTGCTCCCAATCATGATGCTCGTAACAACGATGCTGTACTAGGAGTTATTAGAACCACCTTCACTTTCTAAAGTCGGTCTGATTTTCAACAGTTTTCACACTATCAATTAAGAAACGCCTGATGCACAATACACAATTCGCCAGCATCTTTTTCAGATATAGTTTGGCAACTTTATTATTTTTGCCCAATTTTTTTCTAGGCTTAACCCGCTCAGTAAAAACACTTGCTGAGAGTACAACTAATAACTCTCCTTGTGATTCTAGAAATCCATATAACTTAGTCGCAGATACTACAAAAATCCGCAGAATTAAAATTTCTTGGCAGGTCTGTCAAAGCAATGATTTTTATCAAGTCAGTCAGAGCGATGATGAAAAAGAAATAGCACAAATTGATGACCCAAAAGCACGTAGTTGGACTTACATTGGTGCGAGAGATGAGACAAAATATAAATTTAAAGTTCGCGGGTGCAATAAAAATTCTGCCCAAACTCCAGATTGCACTCCTTGGAGTGAATTGTTTGTAAAAACACCTGATTGGTAATTTCTTGGTTGTCTTATTTTCGGGAGGTGCGATCGCGCCTCCCAAACTACATTCCTATCTAACTCCAAACAAAAGAATTAAAGACTACTTAATTTCCTCTTAAGTTTAACAATGTACCTTACAGAAATTGCTTCTTTCGCAAGAAGTGAAATTAATGACAGCTAAAAAATATTTGTCATAACTCTAGATACCCATAAAAAGCATTAATTATCTACCGATAAAGTTTAGAAAAGGTTCATATATGTTGAGGAAAATTCGCCATTCTTGGCAAGTTACCAACGGACTAGCTGTATTAACCAGCTTTTTTACGGGTAGTCATGCAGCATTAGCAGCCACTACAGTGCCGACTTTCGATCACATCGTCGTCGTCATAGAAGAAAACCACGGATATACACAAATCATTGGTTCTAGCAACGCTCCATATATCAATTCACTAGCGTCAGGTGGCGCTCTCTTCACTAATTCCCACGGTGTGACACACCCAAGCCAACCCAACTACATAGCTTTGTTTAGTGGCTCCACACAAGGTAGTACAAATGATAATTGCCCATTGACATTTACTAATAAAGCTAACCTAGCTACCCAATTAGTTGGAATCGGCCGGACTTTTACAGGTTATTCAGAGACTATGCCTAGTGTTGGTTATACAGGTTGTAACTACGGCGGATCTAATGGTTACTATCGTAAGCACAACCCTTGGGTTGATTTTACTAATGTTGCTAGTTCTGCAAATCAACCATATACAAGTTTTCCTTCATCTGCGAATTTTGCCAATCTGCCTACCGTCTCCGTTGTTGTTCCCAACCAACTAGATGATATGCACAATGGCACGATTCAACAAGGTGATACCTGGTTGAAAAATAATCTAGATGCCTATGCACAGTGGGCTAAAACTCACAATAGCTTGCTGATTGTTACCTTTGATGAAGATAATGGCACAACCAACAATCAGATTGCAACTATCTTTTATGGCGCTCATGTTAAAGTGGGACAGTATAGTGAGAATATTAATCACTACAATGTCTTACGCACAATTGAAGCAAGCTATGGATTATCTGGCTTGAATAATGCCGCTACATTAACCCCAATTCTTGATGTGTGGCAATAAATTTTTAACCTCTATGTCGCTTCTCTGAAAAGAATTAAAAATGGCAAGTGTCAATTATCTTGCCATTTTTTAAACATTTTATTGATGATTCATTTCACTTTTATTAAATTTTTACCTGTTCTCTGTATACTTTTGGTGTTATACCCATGAATTTACGAAAGACATTGGTAAAATGACTTTGACTTTGAAAACCAACTTGCTCAGATATTTGCTCGATAGTTTTTTCGCTGCCAGTCAATAATTTTTTTGCTTTAGCAATTCGGCAATTCATGACATACTGATGAGGTGCAAAACCCGTAGATTGTTTAAATAGACGAGAAAAATGGTACATACTTGTGCCAACAACCGCAGAAATTTCAGCTAAAGTCAAATCTTTTTCTAGGTTGTCGTGGATATAAGAAATAGCTTGACGTAACTTTCTCGGCGAAAGACCTTTGCTATTAGAGAAATGTGGAACTTTATCACTGGCTATTGAGTGATGTTTAAGCAAGTGAATGCAGAGTGTAGTTTTAAGAGACTCAATATAAATTTGGCTACCTCCACCATCTGATTCTAATTCTGACTTCAGTGCTAGACCAATTTGTTGAATGAATGGTTCAGGTGCAGCAAAGTGGGGTGTTAATTCAACACCTTGTAAATCGACCGACTCTAATATAATTTGATTGAAAAAGGCAGGTTCTAAACTGAGGAGAAGAAATTCAGTTTCTGTTGTCCAACGAGAAATATGATGTATGTTGGCAGGTACAATTGCTACATCACCGTTGAAAATATTTTCACGCTGAAAGCGTCCATCTAACACTCGTTCTGCTTTAGTTAAACGATGGGATATGTTAACAGAGAGGATGTGTTGTTTTGGGGAATGTTCGGGGGTTTCATGGGCAGGCTGTTGATAAATATCTAAACGAATACCATCCCATTTAGCATGGTAACTAGAAATCAAGGGCGATCGCGGCAGAACTTCTGCACAAGCATCTTCTTGAGCAAAATCAAGTTTTAAGATTTTCTCTTCTAGCATCATTCTCACCGCAGAGATCATTAATTTAGGTGTAAGGTTATACTTAAACCGTAATACGAAAAGAGGTGCTATTTCAATGAATTACTATGTAATATACGACGGAAATTGCAATCTCTGCGTTACTTTAGTGCAATTTTTAGAAACTCTAGACCAAGGCAAGCTGTTTCGTTACACCTCTATGCAAGACGAACAAACGCTTACACAGTGGGGAATTACATCTCAAAATTGTCAACAAGGAATGATATTAATTGATGCTAATGCTCCTGATCGACGTTGGCAAGGCAGCGATGCGGCGGAAGAAATTGGCAAGTTACTACCGATGGGAAGTTTGTTTGTCGATGCTTATCGCGCCATACCTGGGATGAAATGGGCAGGCGATCGCTTCTACGAACAAATCCGCGATAATCGTTATACTTTGTTTGGCAAGCGTGCTACTACTTACCAATCAGCATACTGTGTGGATGAAAGCTGCAAAGTTGGTAATGATTAGTATATGAGCATTTGATAGTCTACTTTAGGGGGTGGGCATGACAATAAGTAAGCCAGATTTAGAAACATCCCAGACGACTGATATTGTGGACTGGGAACCCCCAATGCCACCCACAGATTTAATATTTGATGACGGAGAACCATTGGAGTCAAATCGCCACCGTATTGCCATGAATGTCTTAATTCGGTCATTGCAGCAAGCTTGGGCTGACCGAAACGACTTTTATACAGGTGGTATTATGTTCATCTACTACAGCAGCACCCAAGCACGTAACAATGATTTTCGCGGCCCTGATTTTTTTGCAGTGCTGAATGTTGATGGCACTACCACTAGACAAGGCTGGGTAGTCTGGGAAGAAAACGGGCGTTACCCAGATGTCATCGTCGAATTAATGTCACCATCTACAGCGCGAGTTGACAAAGTTACAAAAAAAGAGATTTATCAACAAATCTTCCGCACACCAGATTACTTTGTCTATGACCCCTTTGACTCCAACTCTTTACAAGGTTGGCATTTAGACGCAAATCAGACTTACCAGCCCTTAACCCCAAACGAAAGTGGTTGGCTGTGGTGTCAGCGTTTAGGTTTTTGGTTAGGGACTTGGGAAGGCACAATAGACCGAGAAACAGCAATTTGGCTAAGATTCTACGATTCAGATGGCAATCTTGTGCCTTTGCCAGAGGAAGCAGCACAAGCACAAGCACAAGCAGCACAGGCACAAGTCGAAGCAGCACAAGCCCAAGCCCAAGCCGCCCAAACACAAGCCGAAGCAGCACAAGCACGTGCTGAACGTTTAGCCGCCCGTCTACGAGAGTTAGGTGAAGACCCTGATGCTTAATGATGAGTGTATGGAGTTAAGCGGATGAAGGCGAAAAACTGAAATTTCAGACTTCAGACTTCACACTTCATACTTCAGACTTTTCATTAAATAGTTCTAAAATCTGCCGACAAAATTGTTTTAGCTTGTCGCCTATTTGTGCAGACGGTGCAGACTCACCAACAATGTTCCAGTTTTCTACTGTCGAAAGTCGCCACGCCTCACCGCGATGATCAAATCCAGCAACTTCTACACCAATTGCCCGACGTGCGTTTGTGATTGGATCTTGATGAAAGCGAATTTGAATTAAGACACTACGACTACGCCAGGATTTGCTGATTCCCGGAAAGTGAAACCCAATGTCTATTGAATCTGGATCAACCAATTCTCTGGTTTCAGGATCATTCTTCCAAGGTTTCAAATCCGACTTCGCATCGGGAAACTCGAATTTGAACAAATTAACTACCGTAGCTATCTTACTGGCGAGTTCAAGGTTAGTTGCCTGTTCAGCTGCGTTCACGAAAAAACACTCCTAAATAGTTAGTCAGCTTTGGGGAATGTGACGACAGAAAACCGCCAGAAGGCTAATCTTATTAGTGTTTCAGCTTATCAAGACGTTTTAAATTTCGCAACTTGAAAATTACCTTTTCTTAACAATTTATGAAGTATGAAGTATGAAGTAGTAAATTTTAGATTTAATTTACTCTCAGGCTTATTGAGTAATTATACTTAAAAAATTGAGGAAAGTATTTGAATCTGTACCCCTATTCATAAATAGTCTGGAAAAATTCTCAGAATTTTCCGCAAAATCATCTACTTGTTAGAACGATAAATTACCCTGGCGATCTAAAATTACACTGTTAGCTGGCAAACGTAAAAAAAAGTTAAGTTCAGTTTATGGCGCGTCAACGCTCGATTTTTTCAATCATCCTGGTATTATTGGCTACATTCCTCATTAGTTGTGGTGGCCCTGGGGTAGCAGTTGCACCTCCAACTTATACAGCAGATCAAATTGCACAAATTCAGGAATATGTACCTGAAATTCAGACTGTGCGCGATCGCGCAAACGAACTGAAAACCCTCATCCAAAAAAATGAGTGGATTAAAGTGGGTAACTTTATTCATGGCCCAATGGCAGAAGCTAGACTGACCATGACTTACATCACACCCCATCTTTTACCCAAAGACCAAACCGCAGCCCGTCAAATCACCAGAGATTTGCTGAACCACTTGGTTAAAATTGATCAAGCGGCTAGTACTGGCAATAGTTTAGTTGCCGCGAGTAACTACCAAGCTGCTTTTACAGATGTTGACAAATTCCTGCAACTGTTGCCTGAAGGTAGCAAGGAAGCTGAATCCTAAGCAGTGATTCCTGAGTGATAAGTTATGAGTTAGAAGAAAAAAGGCTGAAGTCTGAAGTCTGAAGTCTGAAGTCTGAAGTCTGAAATGAAGAAACTTGTACAGTAAGCTTTTTGACTTTTGACTTTTGAACGCCAGTTGCTTCAAGTCGGCAAAGCCGACGACACTTGCTACAACGGAGGAAACCTCCGCAACGCAGTGTCTCCCCAATGCACTGGCTCCTTTTGACTTCTGCCTTGCGGTACTAGCTCATAACTTCTTAATATCCAAGCAATGAGTCATGTAATTATTATCGGTTGTGGCGTGGTTGGGGCTGCGATCGCCTATGAACTAAGTCAAGTCACAGGGTTGCAAATTACCGTTGTTGACCAAAAACCACCCGCACAAGCCTCTACAGGCGCAGCCCTTGGCGTTTTGATGGGTGTCATCAGTCAAAAAATTAAGGGCAAAGCTTGGCGACTGCGGCAAACCAGCATTGAACGCTACGAAACCTTAATTCCTGAATTAGAAGCGTTAACTGGGAGTAAAATCCCATTCAATCGTCAAGGTATTCTCCATCTGTGTTGGAAAGAAGAAAATTTTGATAATTGGGCAAAATTAGTTGAAACCCGTCATTCTCAAGGTTGGGACTTGGAAATTTGGGACACAGCCAAACTGAAAAATCTTTGCCCACAGGTAGATAATGACAACATTACTGGCGCAGTCTATTCACCCCAAGACCGTCAACTTGACCCCACAGCTTTAACCTTAGCTTTAGTTGAAGCCGCCCAACAAAAAGGCGTAACCTTCAAATTTGGCGTAAATGTTTTGAATATCTCAGCCACATCAATCGAAACTACAGCCGGAGAAATTACTGCTGATTGGATTGTGGTTGCGGCTGGACTGGGTTCTACACTATTAACATCCCAGTTAAATCAAAAGGTTGATATCCGCCCTGTTCTAGGGCAAGCATTACAAGTACATTTAGAACATCCCATCGGCAACCCTGAGTTTCAGCCGATGATTACTTGTAATGATGTGCATATTGTCCCTGTGGGCGGGGGAGATTATTGGATAGGCGCAACGGTGGAGTTTCCTAGCAATGGTGATGAAATTCCACCCAATCATGAACTATTAGAGTCTGTTAAACAACAAGCGATCGCCTTTTGTCCAGAATTAGCATCAGCGACTATCACTCGCACATGGTCAGGGTTACGCCCCCGCCCCGAAGGTCGCCCAGCACCCATAATTGAAAAACTGCCAGGATTTAACAATATCCTCCTCGCCACCGGACATTATCGTAACGGTGTGTTACTAGCGCCTGCAACAGCATCTGCGATTCGTGAGATGATTATTGAGAATTAAACAATAATATTTCTCCTGAGTTCTCAGTTTCTATTAGGAAAGTAGCGTGTCTGTAACAGAAAATAAAGTAAAAGTTGATTCGTTAGAGTGGTTTTATCGGGAAGCTCAACCGATTGGACAAAGTGATTTATTACCTGTAATTTTGCTGCACGGAATCGTATCCCAAAGTTATAGCTGGCGTAATATTATGCCAGCTTTAGCCAGCCAAGGAACAAGAGCGATCGCACCAGATTGGATTGGCTATGGCTTTTCTTCTATGCCAGAAAAACGCGATTTTGCTTACACTCCTGACGCATTTATTACAGCTTTAGAAAGTTTTATACAAACATTAAAACTTGAAAAATTTTCTTTAGTTGTGCAAGGGTTTTTAGGTTCTGTAGGTTTACAATATGCCTTGCGTCATCCTGAACAAATTGCTAACATTGCTATTTTAAACGCACCGATTTCTAGCACAGCTAAATTACCTTGGAAAATCCAACAAATGGGTTTACCGTTAGCAGGTGAAATGATGACTCAAGACCCTTTATTAGTTGACCGCACCCTAGAAGGTGGTAGCCGTTATCGCATCGAAGATAAAGATTTAGATGTTTACCGCCGACCTTTTTTGAAAACTTCTGCGGCTGGGAGAGGCTTATTATCAACCATTCGCAATTTGCAACTTCCCCAAGCAATGGCAGAAATTGAATCTGGCTTTCAAAAATGGCAACAGCCAATTCTGATTCAATGGGGCATGATTGACCCTTGGTTATCCATAGACATAGCACAAAAATTTAGCGATTCTGTCTCTAATGTAGAATTAATAAAACTTAATAATGTCGGACATTACCCGCAAGAACATTACCCCAAAGACATTTTAGAAGATTTACTGCCTTTTGTTAGGCGTGTCAACAAATAATCAGAAATAAGTTTTGCCAAAATCGATATTATAAAAAATGAAACCATAGGTAAACACAGAGAAATTATCTGTGTTTAACAAATAGCTAATTAGATGATTTGGCACAGTATTTAATGTGATCGTAAGCGAATATTGACAAATTTCTAGTAACTTACGATCTCATTAAAGCTACCTTAATGGAGAAGAGAATTCATGGCTTATTCTTGGTTTAAAGCATTTCATATCATTGGAATTGTAGTTTGGTTTGCTGGGTTATTTTATCTGGTGCGTCTGTTTATTTACCATGTAGAAGCTGAACAAGAACCAGAACCAGCACGCACGATACTGAAAAAGCAGTATCAAATTATGGAACTACGTCTTTATCGCATCATCACTACTCCCGGAATGTTAGTAACAGTAGCGATGGCGATAGGTTTGCTGAGTACCGAACCAGACGTTTTAAAACAGAGTTGGTTACATTTCAAACTGCTATTTGTCGCCATTTTATTGGCTTATCATCATTACTGCGGTCGTTTGATGAAGAAGTTAGCAGCCAATGAATGTCGTTGGACTGGTCAACAGTTACGTGCTTTAAACGAAGCACCTACAGTCATGTTGGTGGTGATTGTACTATTGGCTGTGTTTAAAAACAATCTACCTACAGACATCACTGCTTGGGGCATTTTTGGTCTAATTATATTTATGGCTGTGACTATTCAGCTATACGCCAAGAAACGTAAGCGTGATAAAGAACAGATGATGGCACAGATAAGCCAAGTTCCTCAAGAACAAAGTTAGACAAAAACGCCTGAGATATCTTAAATTAAGAAATGTTAAGAAATATATTTGATATCTCAGGCGTAAATCAATGTCAGCAAAATATTTAGGTAAACCCCGTCCATTATGGCGAGTAATTTTATTGTCTGTGATTACAGGTATGCTGTATTACGGCTGGTACAAATGGATTATTCAAGAAGAATTACGTCGTTATAACGGGTTTGGTTGGTCAGGAACGCTGTGTTTAGCACCATTTGTTTTCGGAGTAGCAATTCCCCAAGCTTTGCGAATATTTGATCCTGATGTACCTGGATGGTTTGGTTGGTTTTCGCTTTTGGGTATTGTGTGGATTTATATCGTTCAGTTTAAGTTATATAAGACTGTTAATGAACTGTACCGCCAAGCAGGATGGAAAGAACCTTTGGTAGTTTGGTGGTTATTTGTTCCCGGATTAAATTTAATTGTTGGTTTGCGACAAATCCATTTTTTAAGCCAGTTTTGGGCCAAACAACAAGGCGTTACTGTTTCAGATTATCTGGCTGAAAATATTCCTTTACTTTCGGCTAATGCTTAACAGATTTAGGTATTTATAAGCTTAATTTTGTAGGGTTTGTTATGGCTTTAGCCTAACGCACCTTGATAAAATCTAAAAAGATGGTGCGTTGCCCTCCACAAAAACGCACCCCACTGTTTTTTAATATTTAATTACATTGATATATTACACGATGCAAATTCAGCAATTATTTAGCAAGCGAGTAGGCGTAATTGCAACAATGCACCAAAAAGAAAAGGTAATTGCGCCATTATTAGAAAAAGAATTATATATTAAAACTATAGTTCCATCTAATTTTAATACTGATGCTTTTGGTACATTTACAAGAGAAGTAAAACGCCCTGGTAATCAAATTGAAGCTGCTAAACTAAAAGCAGAAACAGCCTTAAAATTGACAGGTGAGACTTTAGCGATCGCCAGTGAAGGTAGTTTTGTACCTCATCCACTTGTACCATATATTTACTCCAATCGAGAAATTGTTATTTTATTAGATAAAGAAAACGAAGTCGAAATTATTGGTGAAGAATTTTCAATAGAAACTAACTTTAATCATCAGGTAGTTGAAAATATTCAAGAAGCATACAACTTTGCTAAAAAAGTTGGTTTCCCTGAACACGGAATAGTTATTTATTGGGAAGATTTTACTACAAATACCGTTGAGGTAATTAAAGGCATTACTACAGAAGCGAAACTGACACATACTATTAACACAGCCTTAAATAATTCTATAGATGGTAAAGTTAACTTAGAAACAGATATGCGGGCGCTTTACAACCCAACCCGCATGAAGAATATTGAAAAAGCAACTTTAGATTTATTAACTAAAATTAAAAGCTTATGTCCGCAATGTTCTGCACCCGGTTTTGCTATAAGTGAAAAAATAGCAGGATTGCCATGTGAAATGTGTTCTATGCCTACTAGTTTGACACTAGCGGTAGTTTATCAGTGTCAAAAATGTGGTTTTAAGCAAGAAAAATTATTTCCTAATGGAAGGGAATTTGCTGACCCAGCGCAATGTATGTATTGCAATCCTTAAGGAGAATAGAAAAATCTAGTTTGACTATTGATTATCAAGATTTTCCTATTTCATTTTCAGCATTTTTTTGTCCAAAAAAAATCTCTCGCTACTAACTAGCAACGAGAAGATTCAAAGTTATAGTTCGTCAGGTGATCGGAATAGTATCTTATTTAGTATGTATTTTAGATATATTTGTTCCTCCATTAGATAGATAAAAACTTTGCCTAGTCTTGATAGATGTATATATCTACACTATTAATAAATTCCATAAGAAATTTAGAATTGAAACATGAAAACGAGTATATAATAGCCGAGATGAAGGTCAGTAAAAATAACTAATTAAACAGCATTCAAAGTAGAGTTTATCTGATGAATAAAATTTTTAGACAAAATGAATATGTATTAAAAAAGCCCCAAAGCTTTGAAAAGCCAAAGGGCGGACGGTATGGTGTGAGGAGCAAACTATTTGTTTACTGAAATATAAGTTAGCAAGGGAATGTGACAATCTTGTCACATATATATGAAAAATATGCGATCGCAAACAATTCTAGCTACGGCTAAAAAATACCGCAGCCAACACAATTAAACCTAAAAGTGCTAAAGGAACCCAAAGATTAGGGACATCCGACAGACTCATCACGCAGTGCTTTTGACATTCTGATCAGGGATAATTCCATTTATACAGCAAGCAGCCTGCACGGCAAACCCACAATGACATCACAAGAAACAGTCATTTGGCTACAAAAACGTACAACTTTAGGAATTCTCTCATCGGTGGCGTTGAATGCGATCGCCCAAGTCTTAGAAGAAAAAGTTGTACCACAAGGCAGTAACTTAGTCAGCGCAGGTACTCCCCCAGAAGCCCTTTATATCCTCAAAGACGGTCAAATTGAAAGTGATACCAGTAATAAAAGTAACTTTACTCTGGCTTGTGGCTTTCTACCAGGGGCAGTAATTAACCTCAAAGAACTGCTGTTAGATGAATTAACACCATCGACAATCATTGCGCTTACAGAATGCTATGTATGGGTTATCCCGGCTTTTGAATTTCGCATCCTAGCCAGCCAATACCCAGAAATTACCCAAGTATTATCTCGCTCCTTAGCCCAAGAATTAGCGCAAGTCACATCAGCTTTAACTTACGAACAAGAACGTTCTGTCGCCTTGCGTCCGTATCTAGTTACCAAAGCCCAACGGGGTATTGTTGGCACAAGTCGCTATGCAGTCCGTTTACGCGAACAAATACGCGAAGCCGCAGCTGACCGCAAATCAGTAGAAATCTTCGGTGAACCGGGCTTAGAAAAGGATAATATTGCTGCTTTGATTCACTATGGTTCACCCAAACGTCGGGAACCGATTATTAAAATAAATTGTGGTATTCTCCAAACTAGCGGTATAGACTTATTTGGTCGTGCAGGCGGCAAACCAGGCCTTTTAGAATGGCTGGGAGAAGGCACTTTAGTACTCAACAACATCCAAGAATTGCCAGCAGAATTATTACCAGCAATGGTGCAGTTAATCAAAACAGGCACTTACACCCCTGTAACTCGTGCTGGCGAACCAACAGTCGCACCCCGCACCAGCCAAGCCCGAATTTTGATTATTTCCGAAAAAACGCAGTCCAAAATTGAACGCTGTGTAGGCCGTGTAATTAAAGTACCGCCATTGCGGGTGCGAAAAACAGATATCAAAGCACAGGTAGAATATTACATCAGTCTTTACGTGCGATCGCGCGGTTTGCCAAAACCCCATGTCACCCCAGAAGCCTTACGCCGCTTGCAATCTTATGACTTCCCTGGCAATCTTAAAGAGTTAAAAAATTTAGTAGAACGGGCAATTGTCCAAGCAGCAGACAGACAAGAATTAACAGAAGAAATCTTCTGGTCAGCCCAAACCAAGAAAAAAGAATTTCGCGTTAATTTGTTGAATGCTTATCCTGGGCTGCGAAAATTCTTAAGGAGTGACTGGTGGCCAGACCGCATTAACTATGGCTTTACTGTGGCAGCTTTTGCGATACTCCTTGGGGTGTTATTTCTGGGGCCGCAAACACGCGATCGCAATTTTGCTTTAAATTTATTTTGGGCTTGGTGGTGGCCTTTCTTTTTATTTATCTTTCCCTTTTTAGGTCGCGTTTGGTGTGCCGTCTGCCCCTTCATGATTTACGGCGAAATTACCCAAAAATTATCTCTGTGGTTATTTCCTCGACAACTCAAACGCTGGCCGAGAGAAAAAGCAGAGAAATGGGGTGGATGGTTTGTGTTTGGCCTATTTACCCTAATTTTCTTGTGGGAAGAACTCTGGAACTTAGAAAATACAGCTTACCTATCAGCTTGTTTGCTGTTGTTAATTACCGCCGGCGCAATGATTTTCTCAGCCATATTTGAACGGCGGTTTTGGTGTCGCTACCTCTGTCCCATTGGCGGGATGAATGGTTTATTTGCCAAACTCTCCATAACTGAACTGCGGGCGCAGCAAGGTATTTGTTCTGCTACCTGCACCACCTATCAATGTTACAAAGGCGGGCCGCAAAAAGGCGAAGGTATGGAAACCAATGGCTGTCCGTTATATTCTCATCCCGCCCAGCTAGAAGATAACAGAGATTGTGTCTTGTGCATGACTTGTTTAAAAGCCTGTCCCCATCGTTCCGTTGAGTTTAACTTGCGTCCCCCAGGAATTGAACTGTGGACAACTCATGTACCACGCAACTATGAGGTTGCATTGTTGTTTTTGCTGTTGGGTGGTGTATATCTGCATCGATTACCAGAATTGCAATCTTGGTTGGGTTTACACATAGATTTAACCCAATTTTGGCAGCACTTGGGATTATCACTCTTAGTTTTGCTTGTCCCAGCTGCTTTAGCTTGGGCAGCTTACGGCTTGATACAACTATTCAATTTTCATCGCAAACCTAAATCATTTATAGAAATTGCCTACGGTTACTTACCATTGGTGTTAGGAGGTAACTTAGCTCATTACCTACGTTTAGGTTTAGGAGAAGGTGGGCGAATTTTACCCGTCACTTTAGCTACCTTTGGGCTGAATAGCGAACATTTGCCCGTACTGGTAGCACATCCAGCAGTTATTGCCTTTTTGCAAGGTGCTACTTTAATTTTTTCTGTGCTGTTAACGATAGTATTAACGCAAAAAATAGCACGACAACCAATGCGATCGCTTTTTTGGCAACACTTAGCAACTATTGGGTTAGCAGCTAGTATGTGGGTGTTAATAGTCTTTTAGCTAGACTCACTTTATGCATTCAATACTCAAAATTTAAAATCTCTCTTTGTATTCAAAGATTATATGAACTTTGAGCTAGAGATTTATTACTGGGTGAATTTTTGTTTATATTAGCACTCAGTACAAATGTAGTCTGATCAAGATACCTTGATCAACTTAAACTCCTTATGATGTCAATACCTACTGTTACTTCTCATGCAGGAGGTTATGCTGTGGATGAATTAGCTCTTGCGGCTCAACATAACGCAGCTAATTTTAGACAAAAGCCCTTACATAGCTCAACCTCAAGCATTACAAAAAGATTTATTGACATTTTAGGAGCTATTGTTGGACTCATTATTACAGCGATCGTGGCAATTCCTATAGCAATTGTCACTAAAATCACTAATCCCGGCCCGATATTTTATTCCCAAATTCGTTGCGGTATCAACGGAAAACCTTTCCGCATTTGGAAGTTCCGTTCGATGGTTGTGAATGCTGAACAACTCAAGCATTTAGTAAAAAATCAAGCTCAAGGTCACATCTTTAAATCTGTTGATGACCCTCGTATTACTCCAGTCGGTAAATTCTTACGTCGCACCAGCTTGGATGAGTTACCACAATTTTGGAATGTTCTCAAAGGAGAAATGAGCTTAGTTGGAACACGTCCCCCTACACCTGATGAAGTTATCTATTATTCACCTCATCACTGGGAGAGATTAAGAGTCAAACCAGGTATGACGGGAGAATGGCAAGTCAATGGTCGTTCTAGCATCAAAGATTTTGAAACCATTGTTCAAATGGATATAGATTATCAACGTAAGTGGTCTATAGTTTATGACCTGATGCTGATATTTAAAACAATCTGGGTAGTCTTGAATAAAAGTGGCGCTTATTAGCCAAAATTAACCTTTAACACCACTTCCAGTTTCAGTGGGTACGATATAACGTTGTAAAAATAGAAATAGTATTAGTACTGGTGCAATAGAAATGATCGAACCAGCCGCTACTAAGCGCCAGTCCAAAGAAAAAGTACCTGCTAATTTTGCAACTCCTAAAGGTAAGGTGTAAAGTTTTTCGTCTTGAATCACAATTAAAGGCCAAAGAAAGTCACTCCAAGAGCCAATAAAGACGAAAATTGCCAGAGTTACTAATGCTGGACGAATAGCAGGTAACATGATATGCCACCACAAACCTAACTCCGAACTACCATCCATACGAGCTGCTTCTTCTATTTCTTTTGGCACACCCATAAAAGCTTGTCGTAGTAAAAAAATGCCAAAAGCCGAAGCTAAACTAGGAAAAATCATTCCCCAATAAGTGTTTACTAAACCTAGCTGGACTGTCAAAATGTACAGGGGAATCATGACAATCTGAAACGGAATCATGATTGTAGAGACAATCGCAATAAAAATCCAGTCTCGCCCCGGAAATGATAATCTGGCTAAAGGGTAAGCAGCTAAAGAACAAAATAATAAATTTAAGCCAACAGTCAGCAACGAAACCAAAGTACTGTTATATAAATATTGGGCAAAAGGTAAAGATTGCCACACAGTAGAGAAATTGTTTAGTGTAGGTTGGCTGGGTAGTAATTGTGGCGGCGATTGTAAAATATTTTCTGTTGGTGATTTTAAAGCCGTACTAATTAACCAGAGTAAGGGAAATAGCGTGATGAGTGCGATCGCTCCTAAAACTATATAAATTAATACAATATTCAACTTGGGATTCTGTTTGAAAAATTTCATAATTAACCTTTTATTTGATGCGTCAGAAACAATTGTCTCTGACGCAAGCTATTAGGTAAAAGTTATACCTTGCCGATGGAAGGCTTATCATTAACGCTGCCACAAGCATGTGCAGAGTTTTGCATAATTAAGCCACATCTGAACATAAGATAACCCCTGAACTTAAGCAGTTTCCATTTGATTTACATTGGTTCATCTTGAACTACTGTATGAGGTTGTGGTTCCCGCAGGCGTTGGGCAATTTGCTCTCGTCGATACTTTGCAAGTTCGCTGTAAAGCCTCTTGCGTGAGAGATTCACACTGCCAACAGGCTCATGTTCTAGGAGTGTGTGCCAAGGGGAAAATAACATACCTTCATCTAAACGCTTACGTTCTTCAAAATCGAATTTTTGACTAGGAATACGCACAGTTGCAACTTTAATAAACGGTGAATCTGCCTCTTGCCATTCCTGAACGTGGTTTTCAATTGGTGTCTTTTCATCATCTACATAAAACTGAATCAGGAAGTCAAAAGAGGCTTCTTGACCTTCTAGTGTCAAATATTTGACTATTGCTTCCCGTAGGTAATTTTCCGATTCTGGAACTGTTTCGGGAGGTTGTTCCGGCTGTTGTGGTTTGACGGAAAATTTGACAAATTTATCGCCAAACTTAAATGGAGCCATACTCCAATATTGAATCAAAAGTGGATTACCTATCTTCTTACTACCAATTTTTTGCAAAATAGCAAAGGCGTAAGTCAGTTCTTCTATTCGTTCTGGTGTAAGTTGTCCATTACCTGCTTTGGCTAAATCGGCATAATCACGAACATCTTTAGTCAAGAAAATAGGATAATTGTTGAGGATAAAATCTTGAGTTTTTTCTTCATCATCTAGTACTTTTTGTCCATCTACATTGATTACCTTGATGGCAATACCTCGAACATCAGGCTGGCTATCGGAGTTGAATGTACCACGTTTTTGAGGCGCACCACCATTAGAAAAACGAATCCACACAGGATAAGTTTGAGGGGTTTTAAACAAACCTATTCTCAAGTCTTCAGAAAGATGTGGTTCAATAATAAATTCTCCCCAAAGGAGTCCATGACTTTTGCTATGAATTTGGCGGAGGTCTGGGCCTGTTTGCTGTTGAGCTTGAAGACTAGTTGCTATAATCTCATCGAGCAGTGCTTCATGCTCAGTGGTAGATGATACTGGATTATTCATAGAAAATACTTGATTATGTGTCTTCATTATCCTGAAGCTTTAATCTTTCCCAGTCAAGCCAGTTTCACTCACAACAGTTTTGAGAGGTTTATCCCAAGGTGCGCTCGGTATTTGGTGCAAGTAAGCAAAATCAAATACTATACCTACAGTTGATTTATTTGACCATTCAGGAGAACTGAGTAAGCGGTCATAATATCCGCCGCCATAGCCCAAGCGATATCCGCGAGAATCGCACGCTACACTAGGCACAAGAATTAAATCTACTTCACTAGGGTCTATTGTTGGCGCATCGGGATAAGGTTCACTAATGCCATAACTGTTAATTTGCACTGAGTCTTCCGATGTCCAAACATGCCAAGATAGAGAATTACCAACGCAACGGGGAAAACCCCATTTATATTTAGTGTCTGCAAATAAAGGACTGAGATCAGGTTCTTGACGAAAGCTGAAATAAGCGAGTATTGTCTTTGCTTCATCATAGTGAATCAAAGTTTGTAGTTGTGTACAGATGCGATCGCTTTTTTCTCTCCATTCATGAACGGACATCGACTGCCGTTGTTTTAGTAATGTGCGGCGTAGTTTTGCTTTATCTAACCTCATCTCAACCGTACCCACAAAAAAAATTGTAGAGACGTTGCATTGCAACGTCTCTACATTAAGATAACGTTTACCCTATAAGTAGTTAGGCAGCGTTTTGACGATACCAATCAATGGTATTTTTTAGCCCTTGCTCAAAGCTAACTTGTGCAGTAAAGCCAAAAGCTTGCTTGGCTCGTTCTGTATCTAAACATCTGCGTGGTTGACCATTAGGTTTGTCGGTTTCCCAAACAATTTCACCGTCAAATTCCATTAATTCGCAAATTAGGGTAATCAAATCACGGATAGAAATTTCATAACCAGTACCTAAGTTAACTGGTTCCGAGTCATTGTAAAACTGAGTACCCATAACAATTCCCCGCGCTGCATCTTCAGAATAAAGAAACTCGCGGGTAGGACTGCCATCACCCCAAACTGGTAGTTGTTTTTCTCCCTTAATTTGGGCTTCGTGGACTTTGCGAATTAATGCCGGAATGACATGAGAACTGCTGGGGTCAAAGTTATCTTCTGGCCCGTATAAATTTACTGGCAGTAGATAAATGCCATTGAAGCCGTATTGCTGGCGGTAAGATTGCAACTGCACTAACAGTGCTTTCTTTGCCACACCGTAGGGTGCGTTAGTTTCTTCCGGGTAGCCATTCCAAAGGTCATCTTCTTTAAATGGCACTGGCGTAAATTTAGGATAGGCACAGATAGTACCAACACAGACAAATTTTTCTACTCCAGCTTGATAGGCAGCATGAATTAGCTGGGTTCCCATGATCAAGTTGTCGTAGAATAACTCTGCGGGCTTTTCGCGGTTGAGACCAATCCCTCCCACGTGAGCCGCTAGGTGGATAATGATGTCTTGTTGGTCAACTGCACGTTGACAGTTTTCCCACACACGGATGTCGCATTCACGCGATCGCGGTACCGTAATTTTTGCACTATCAGCCCCAGCCTTACACAGCTGATCTATTACTTGACGACCCAGGAATCCCGCTCCACCTGTGACGAGAATCCTTTTATTTTTTAATTCTAAGGCAGTCATATTTTTATCCTCAGCGGTGTTAATCAGAAGTGGAGAGCGCCCAATTCTTGCCGAATAGTGGCAATATCAACAGGCACTGATGAACCATTGCCATTGGGTGAAGTGTGACCCAAAGCTTGTAAATCTGCTTCCACCATGAGGGCGACTAATCCTTCAAAGGTGACAGAAGGTTCCCAACCTAACTTTTGTTTTGCCTTAGTAGGATCACCAATTAGTAAGTCTACTTCTGCGGGACGTAGGTAGCGATCGTCAAACTCTACGTAATCTTGCCAATTAAGATTGACATAACCAAACGCCAACTCTAAAAATTCTCTGACTGAGTGGGTTTCACCAGTGGCGATTACGTAATCATCTGGCTGGTCTTGTTGTAACATCAACCACATAGCTCGGACGTAATCTTTAGCATAGCCCCAATCTCGTTTAGCATCGAGATTACCCATATAAAGCTTTTTCTGCTTACCAGCAACAATTCTCGCTACTGCTCTGGTAATTTTACGGGTAACAAAAGTTTCACCACGTCGTGGTGACTCATGATTAAACAAAATACCGTTACAAGCAAACAAATTATAAGATTCGCGGTAATTTACTGTTTGCCAGTGAGCGTAAACTTTTGCACAAGCGTAGGGGCTACGGGGATAAAATGGTGTTGTTTCGCTTTGCGGTACTGCTTGGACTAAACCATACATTTCGGAAGAACCAGCTTGGTAAAAACGCACTTCAGTACCTGTGCGTCGCTGGTAATCTCGAATAGCTTCTAATAGACGCAGTGTTCCCATCCCAACTGCATCAACTGTATACTCTGGTGAATCAAAGCTCACCCTAACATGAGATTGCGCACCCAAGTTGTAAATTTCAGTTGGCTGAACTTCTTCTAAAATTCGCCGCAGCGTTGTACCATCCGTCAAGTCACCGTAGTGAAGCAACAACCGCACTCCCTCTTTATGGGGGTCTTCGTAAATGTGATCGATGCGGTCTGTGTTGAAGGTGGAAGTCCGACGAATAATCCCATGAACTTCATAACCTTGTTCTAACAAAAACTCACTTAAATATGAACCATCTTGACCGGTAATACCAGTAATCAACGCTCGCTTAGTTTGCACCATGCTCAATTATCCCTTGTTATTTTTGCTCTACATAGTTTCAGTCCAACTGATACAACCTAGCAGCTAATGGCTAAATTGCCTAATGGGAAACTTACGGGTCTTAATTGATAGCAGAAATTTGCCGTAAACAAATATACTTAATTAAGAATTATTTAACAAGTCAATTTTGAGTAGCCTAGCGCAGTGTTTGGATATAATTTCTGATATATTTCGTAATTTTTACAGAAACTTCATATAAGCTTGATTTTTGTTAAGTCTGAATTAATTGAAAATTTAAACAATTAGTTTATTAGGTTGTTAGCAGGTAAAAGCTGAAAAACTGAAATTTAAGAGTTAGTAAATAATTTTTTCTGTAAATAAAACTTTTTTCTTCTTGCCCATAACCTGAAGATTAACACAATTCAATCCTAGTAGAAACACTGAAGAACTAGATAGGGGCAGAGAATGCCCCTATGATCAATGTTGATTTTTCCTCAGTAAGCTCCGTTATTTTTAGGCATAATAACAACATCAATCGTTTTCAGTATTATCCACAAGTCAAGCCAGAAATTCCTAAATTTGACATAGTGCAGGTCTATTTGAACTCTTCTGGGGTAAGGAATATCATTACGCCCCGAAACCTGCCACAAACCAGTAATTCCTGGACGGATTGTTAATATCTGACCTATGTGATTACCGTATTTTGGTAATTCTTCTGCTACTAGGGGGCGCGGCCCGACGACGCTCATATCTCCTTTTAAAACATTCCAAAACTGAGGGAATTCGTCCAAGCTAGTAATGCGTAAAAATCTACCAATTTTGGTAATTCGGGGGTCATGTTTCAGCTTAAAACTGCTTTCAAATTCTTGCCGCAACTGGGGTGATGTTTCCATCATTTGCACGAGTATTTCATCTGCATTGCTGACCATTGTGCGGAATTTAATACAATTGAAGCGTTTGTAGTTTTTACCTACCCTTTCTTGGACATAAAAAATCGGGCCTTCTGAGCTTAAAGCAATCAGTAAGGCCAAAATTAAGTAAAGGGGAAAGAACAAAATCAATACTGACAGCGAAAATCCGATGTCGAATAGTCGCTTAGCAAACTCTCCGTTTAAAGCCTGAAGATACAAACCTTTGGGTTTGACCTTAGGTGTCTTTGTTTTTTTACTACGTTTTAAGAAAGTACGCGTAGACGAGCTAGCGTCTTGCCGTAGGCTTCGCTTGCCGGAGAGGAGTGAGCTCTGGGCAGTCATCATACTCCTTAATAATCCACACCACACATAGTCCCAATCTTAAAGCCAAAATGAGGTGCTTCTGGAGGGAAGTTCCAAAAGCATACACAATTTCAGCACACAAATTTCGACCATTACTCTAAGTATGGTCTGGTTTTGTGGCACTTGTTGAGAAAATCTAAATAACGCTGTGCAAAAACTTGCGGTGAAAACTGGGCAGCGTGCGATCGCAAATACTCAGGATTGAATACATTACGATACATTTCAAATTTTTCCACTGCTGCTGTCAAGGCTGCTACTGTTTGCTCTGGAAAAAATATCCCTGTTCCTTGCTCCTTGTGCGATCGCACATCTCGGACTGTTTCTAAAGCACCTCCTGCACCATAAGCAATCACTGGAGTACCACAAGCTTGTGCTTCCACTAAGGCAATGCCAAAATCTTCACAAGCTGCGTAGACAAATGCCCTGGCTTGAGCCATATATTTTTTTACTACATCATCAGGCTGCCAACCCAGTATTTTTATGTTAGAGTTGGCTATTTGGCGAATTTTTTCCATTTCTGAACCTGTACCAATTATGACCAATGGTAGCTGCAATTGATTAAAAGCTTGGACAATTAAAGATACTTGCTTATAGCTAACTAAACGGGAAACAGTCAAGTAAAAATTTTCTTTTTGGAGAAAAAGAGGAAATGCTTCTACATTAACTGGTGGATAAATAACCGTGGCTTCTCGTCGATAGCAACGCCAAATTCGTTTAGCTGTGTGCTGAGAATTGGCAATAAAGTAATCAACGCGGTTAGCACTCAATACATCCCACTGGCGCAGCTGATGCAGTAGATACTTTGTTAACCACCCTGGCAAACCACTACCTAGTTTACTTTGCTGGAGATAATCAAAAGTCAAGTCCCAGGCATAACGCATAGGACTGTGACAGTAGCAAATATGCAATTGGTTGGGGGTAGTGAGAACGCCTTTAGCTACAGCATGAGAAGAAGACAAGATTACGTCATATTGACGCAAATCCAGTTGTTCAATCGCTAAGGGTAACAAAGGCAGGTATTTTTGCACTCCATTACGGGCAGCGGGAAAGTACTGAAGAAACGTTGTACCAATTTGACGTTTGTACAAGTAACTTTCAGGATTGCTGGATTCAAAGTCAATCAGGGCATATAAGTCAGCATCAACATGGTTCAGAATCTCTTGTACAACTAGTTCTGAACCGCCAGTGGCTTTAGGTGTTAACCACTCATGAACCAGAGCATATTTCAAGGGCACAGTTAACTTGAATAGGTGGAAAATACATCAGACAAATTGTGAGGAAGCGCCCCAGATTTAACCCCAGACGGAATTCTGCCGAAAGTGGTTCCAGAGGGATGCAGCAACCTGATAACCTCAAATGGGGGAGTGGGGAGTAGGGAGTAGGGATTAGGGATTAGTATCAAAGACGGATAGATAATTGGAGATATCTAACCTAAGCGCCTCTAACCTGTTACCTGTTACCTATAACCTCTATCCCCTAACCTCTCCGTTAGCAACTGATATAAAAGGGGAATTTATGCGAATTTTAATTATGGGTGGCACTAGGTTCATTGGTGTTTACCTAACTCAAATACTGTTAGAACAAGGACATGAGGTGGTACTGTTCAATCGGGGTAATCGTCCTGTACCACCCGGAGTAGGACAAATTATAGGCGATCGCACGGATGCAACACAGCTAAAAGACAAATTGTCACAAGAAAATTTTGACATCATTTTTGACAATAATGGTCGAGAATTGAGTGACACTCAGCCATTGGCAGAAATTTTCCAAGGACGGGTGCAACAGTTTGTTTATATGAGTTCGGCGGGGGTATATCTCAAATCTGACCAATTACCCCATGTTGAAGGCGATGCGATAGACCCAAAAAGTCGCCATTTGGGTAAATCTGAAACAGAAGCTTACTTGGCTGAAAAAAATTTGCCCTTTACCTCAATTCGCCCGACGTACATTTACGGGCCAAGTAACTACAATGACTTAGAAAGCTGGTTTTTTGATAGAATTGTGCGCGATCGCCCAATTCCCATTCCTGGTAATGGTTTACATATTACGCAGTTGGGTCATGTAAAAGATTTGGCAACTGCTATGTCTTTGGTAATCGGCAATCAAAAAGCGATTGGGCAGATTTATAATATTTCAGGCGATCGCTTTGTTACATTTGATGGTTTAGCCCGTGCTTGTGCTGTAGCGGCTGGCAAATCACCAGATGAGATTAAGATAGTTCACTATGACCCGAAAAAGTTTGATTTCGGCAAGCGCAAAGCTTTTCCAATGCGCGTTCAGCATTTCTTCGCATCGGTACATAAAGCGCAAACAGAATTAAATTGGCAGCCTGAGTATGATTTAATTTCTGGTCTAACAGATTCCTTGAACAATGATTATCTCGCCAATGGACGGGATAAGAAGGAAATTGATTTCTCTGTAGATGAGGAGATTTTGCAAGCTGTGTAAATTTTTATAGCTGATTTGGGTCAATCCCTAATTCCCTTAACTTGGCAGCTAATCTCTCAACCTTTGCAGCTAATATATCAACTTGTTGGTTTTCCTGCTCAACAGGAGTAGGAACCCAATTTCCATCTGCATCATACCAGCGCAACCATAACCGCTCAATTCCTTGGTAAGAGCCTTGCCAAAGTCCTAATCCCAGTTGCAAACTTGGCATCCAAATTCTTGGTGTAGTTAAATCTATTTCACTATAGCGGTCTGCCACCAGTTGGAATGCTTGTAGTTTATCTGAGTAACGGTCAAAGACAATATAGTAGGGAACCCGCAAAATTCGCTCTTAAACTTCCCATTTTGTTGGAGGTTGGTTAACCTCACGCAAAGTTTGTCCTAAATCTTCTTTCTCTGTTCCTGGAGACAATAACTCCAATACCACAAAAGGCGCAACACCTCTTGCCAAATTACATAACTTAAACGTAAATCTTTTTGTTCATACAGGTGAGAAACACCCACAACTGCAAACCAATCTGGACGCTTGTACCATAATGGATGGCGCAGGTCGTAGTAAAGATTTAAGTCACTAGCAGTAAATACCTCGTCTGCTCGATAACTGGGTGGAAAAAACGTTTCGCGCAAAAGCTGGGGTTGAAAAATGTAAAATTCGTCAGGTAAACCGGGTTCTTTTGGATCTTCACTCTTGAGATCATACATTGTAGGTAGAGTTTCTTTTGCGGGACGAGGTGGATCTGTTTGATACTACTAGAGGATAGATTAAAAATAAATAGAGATTTTGTTTAGTTTTAATTATGTTTATACAAATATACATTCAATTATATATCAATTTTAAGGATGTATGCTAACAGCATTAGTAACTGGTGGTGCTGGATTTATAGGTGCAAATTTTATTATTTTAGCTCGAAAAAATAATTGGTTTAACATTATTAATTTAGACAAACTAACTTATGCGAGTAATCTAGAAAATTTAGCAGAGTTACGAGGCGATCGCAACTATCATTTTGTGCAAGGCGATATTAATAACGTTGAATTAGTTAGTTATTTACTAAATAAATATCAACCTGATGTAATTATTAACTTTGCTGCTGAAAGTCATGTAGACCGTTCTATTTTCAGTCCGCAACTTTTTATCCAAACTAATGTAGTTGGTACATTTAATTTACTAGAAGCCAGTCGATTTTATTGGCAAAAACTTTCACCAGAAAAACAGCAACAATTTCGGTTTCTACACGTATCTACAGATGAAGTATATGGCTCACTTCAACCTGATGAACCTGCTTTTCGAGAAGATACACCCTACGCACCTAATAGTCCTTATGCCGCTTCTAAAGCCGCAGCGGATCATTTTGTCCGTGCTTACTACCACACATATAACTTGCCTACTTTAACAACAAATTGCTCCAATAACTATGGAATGCGCCAATTTCCTGAAAAACTCATTCCCTTGACTATCCTGAATGCTGTGGATGGTAAGCCTTTACCAATATATGGCGATGGGCAAAATATTCGAGATTGGCTTTATGTTATCGACCACTGCGAAGCTATATATTTAGTCTTAAGACACGGAAAAATTGGCGAAACTTATAATGTTGGCGGACTGAATGAACAAACAAATTTAACAGTTGTTAAAAAAATCTGTGCCATACTTGATGAACTAGCGCCTAAAACTAATTTTTCCTATTCTTCCTTAATTACTTTTGTTCCAGACCGCCCAGGACATGATAGAAGATATGCAATTGATTGTAGTAAAATCAGCCGAGAATTAGGGTGGCAACCTCAAGAAAACTTTGATAGTGGTTTAAGAAAAACAGTGCAATGGTATCTCGATAATTCAGCTTGGGTAGAGCAAGTACGTTCAGTAGCTTACCAGAATTGGTTAAAACAAAACTACGAAAATCGTAACGCAAAATGAAAGGAATTATTTTAGCTGGTGGCTTTGGTACACGCCTTTATCCGATTACTAATGTTGTTAGTAAACAACTAATGCCAATTTATGACAAGCCAATGATTTACTACCCCTTGTCTGTATTAATGTTGGCAGGAATCCGTGAAATTTTAATTATTTCCACACCCAATGATTTGCCATTATTGCAAGAACTTTTAAAAGATGGTAGTCAATGGGGTTTGCAATTTAGCTATATTGAACAGTCTTATCCTGAAGGTTTAGCTCATGCTTTTATTTTAGGTAAAGAATTTATTGCCAATCAGCCAGTCTGCTTAATTTTGGGTGATAATTTATTTTATGGTAATGGTTTAAGAGAAGTTTTACTGAGAGCCGCACAATTAAAAGAAGGTGGACTTGTTTTTGGCTATCAAGTAAAAGACCCACGTCCTTATGGCGTAATTGAATTTGATGCTGATGGTTGGGTAACAGGGATAGAAGAAAAACCTGCAATACCCAAATCTAAATATGTTATTCCAGGTATATATTTTTATGATTCTCAAGTAGGAGAAATTGCAGCCAACCTCCAACCTTCGGCGCGGAATGAGTTAGAAATAACTGATGTGAATATGGCTTATTTAAAGCAAGGAAAATTAAGAGTTGAACTTTTAGGTAGAGGATATGCTTGGTTAGATGCAGGAACACATGAATCTTTACATCAAGCTGCTAATTTTATTCAAACTTTAGAAGAAAGACAAGGATTAAAAATAGCTTGTATTGAAGAAATAGCTTATAACCAAGGCTATATAGATTATAAGCAACTCAAAGACTTAATTGAACCAATGGCAAAAAGTAGCTATGGTCAATATTTAATCTCAATTTTAGAAGACGATTATCTCATTGCCAGAAAGAGACCACAATGCTTCATTAATTCGCATTAAAAACTCCGCGCAACATTGCATTTATAGCAGTCGAAGCATAGATTAGGACAAGAACTAATGCTCAAACATGGATACTAGGAGGCTTTCAAAGCCGTTCTCTACGATAAGAAGTAGCGTAACGTGCTATCTAAAGTGCAGTATTGCTAATCAAATATAGTTTTATGTTTATAGTTAATTAACTATAATTTTTTTATATTTTTGTGAATAAGTTACAAATAACTGGTTTATTAAAATGCCTAGAGACCACATATATACAGAAGAAAATCCTCTTCTAAGTAAACCATCTTCCATTAGTTTTCTTATCTGATAACTCTCCTTAATTCCTGTTTTACAAAAAAAAGCAAAGTGTTCACAGTTATTTTCAAAAAGGTTATATTCTCCTTTTCCTATAAAGTTTTCAGCCCGTTGTATAACTGCATCAGGTAGATCATAAGGAATGCCAAGAACATCATAATCTAATGCGTATACTTCTTTCCTGCCTTTTACATTACCTGCTGCAAATGAAACTAAAGAAGTTCTTGTAATGACAAAATTATTTTTTTTACTGTTATTACCCGTAAAATGTATAACGTTACCGTCTCCACAATCGATACCATGATGAGTAAACTGAGGAATAATAGAGTTACCACACCAAATAAAAATGTGATCACCTTTAGACATACAATATCTAATAAATCAATTAGTTATTTCTAGTATTCCCAAAAAATAAACAAAGATAACATATTGAAGCAAAAAATATTTAATGTGAATTTTATACGATTTTCAGATTTTACACATTTAATTTCATAATAGAGATGAGCAAAATTTCCACAGCACAAGAATTTAATCTAATTTAAATGTGCAAAGTAAACATTTTGAAGTATTCAAAATGTTTAATATTTGGAAACAAACGAAGAATAGTTAAGTAAATTACTCAACAGTATCCACTTTCGGTGGTAAAAGATAAATTAATCCCGATATTAAAGTTAAAGCCACAGAAACCCAAAAAGCAATTAATGCAGGAGTTTGCCATTCTGATGATAAAGGTGCAATCAAAAGTGCGATCGCTACTATTTGACTGACAGTTTTCAGCTTACCCCAAATATTTGCCCCAGTAATCGTAGTTTGATTTACCCGCCAACCAGCGATCGCTAATTCTCGCGCTAAAATCAAAAACACTCCCCACGCTGGAACCTTGCCCAACTCAATCAACAGCATTAACGGCGCAAGCACCAAAAATTTATCTACTAAAGGATCTAAAAACTTACCCAAATCACTAATTTGGTTGAGTTTCCGTGCTAAATATCCATCTAACCAGTCAGTTAAAGCAGCAACTAGAAAAATTGCCAAACATGTCCATCTAGCTTGTACTGTCGGGTTGTACAAACCATAAAGGAGAAATGGTACACCGAGAAGGCGAGAAAAAGTAATCCAGTTGGGTAAAGTCATGATTTAGCTTGAGGAATTATTTATAATTTTAACCAATCAAATAATTGCCCCAATGTCAAATGTAAATCACTAACTAAATCGGGAACTGGCAATATATCTTCTTCGTTTTCTAAAAATATTATTTGTTGGTGAGGCGGATAAACTAAAACACAGTATTCCTCTGGGTCAATTAACCAACCTAAGCTAGTACCATGATTTAAACAATGTAAAATGTTTTTGGTAACTTTGGTTGTACTTTGTTCAGGCGGGAGGATTTCAATTGTCCAATCTGGGTATGTATTAAACATATTGGCGATATTGCCTATTTCATCTACAGGAATTCGATTCCACGCAAATACTGCGATATCTGGAACAGTGGAACGTCCACCAAAAGTACAGCGTAATTCTGGAAAAGCTAATGCTGTTTTTTGAGGTTTTACTACGCTATTAATAGTAGTGACTAATTCACCTTGAAGTATGCTATGTTTACCTTGTGGCATAGGTTTTTGAATGATTTCACCATCGATATATTCACTTGCTGGTTTAGTTTCTGGTAATTGTAAAAATTCTTCTAAAGATATACGGCGAGTTGGTGTTTTAATCATAATATTTACCTGCTCGTATTTAAACTTAAGTTAGCTTAAATTAATTGATTTGGTGCTGGAATGCACATAGTAAATAGGGCGTGAGTGTCATTTACATGGCATGATCTGTATTTTGAGATCATCCAGACAATACTATGACTGACAATATAAATTTTCGCATTGAGCGCGACTCAATGGGCGATCGCCAAATTTCTAGTAACGTTTATTACGGCATTCAAACTTTACGCGCTACAGAAAACTTCCCTATCAGCGGCATCAAACCTTTGCCTACTTACGTAGATGCTTGCTTGATAATTAAAAAGGCTACCGCAATTGTTAACGGTGAATTAGGCTGTATTTCCCAAGATATTAGTCAAGCAATTGTCAAAGCCACCGATGAAATCCTTGCAGGACAATTGCGCGAACAGTTTGTTGTCGATGTTTATCAAGCTGGTGCTGGGACTTCTCACCACATGAATGTTAACGAAGTGCTGGCAAATCGGGCGTTAGAAATTCTCGGTGATGAAAAAGGTAATTACAAAAAAGTTAATCCTAACGACCATGTGAACTATGGGCAGTCTACCAACGATGTTATCCCCACAGCGATTCGGATTGGTGGTTTATTAGCACTCACCCATACACTGCACCCAGCTTTAGAAAAAGCGATCGCTGCCTTAGAAAGCAAAGCGGTAGAATTTCAAGATATCGTCAAATCTGGCAGAACCCACATGCAGGACGCTGTACCTGTGCGTTTGGGTGATACTTTTGTAGCTTGGGCGCAAATTCTCACAGAACATCAAAACCGCATCTATACTGCTTCTGGAGATTTGATGGTGCTGGGTTTAGGTGGTAGTGCGTCGGGTACAGGTATGAATACCCATCCTTTATATCGCGCCCGTGTGGTGGAAGTTCTTTCGGAATTGCTGAATATGCCTTTAGAACCTGCGCCTCATTTAATGGCAGCTATGCAGAGTATGGCTCCGTTTGTTAACGTTTCTGGTGCTTTACGCAACTTAGCACAGGATTTAGTCAAAATATCTCATGATTTGCGGTTGATGGACTCTGGGCCAAAAACTGGTTTGAAAGAAATTCAACTTCCGCCAGTTCAACCAGGTTCTTCGATTATGCCAGGGAAGTATAACCCAGTCATGGCAGAGATGACATCGATGGTGTGTTTTCAGGTAATGGGTTACGACAGTGCGATCGCACTTGCCGCCCAAGCAGGACAATTAGAATTGAACGTGATGATGCCGTTAATTGCCTATAACCTGATTCACAGTATCGAAATTCTGGGTAATACCATCGCCGTGCTGACAGAACGCTGCATTCAAAATATTACTGCCAACAAAGAACGTTGTTTAGCCTACGCTGAAGGCAGTTTAGCTTTAGTCACCGCACTAAATACTCACATTGGCTATTTAAATGCTGCGGAAGTCGCCAAAGAATCATTAGCAAGTGGTAAATCTCTACGACAGATTGTTTTAGAAAAAGGATTAATGACTGAGGAAGAATTAGCCGAAGTGTTAAATCTAGAACAGATGAGTAGTATTGTACCCTTGAAGAAAGAATCTTAATCAGATTTCTGAACTAAATGTAGGGTGGGCATTTTCAGTAAAGCACTAAATTAACAAAGAATATAGTAGTTAATGCCCACCTTACCAACACCTGAGTTTGACGTATTGAGACTCAGTGTTGTAAAAGCTAAATGGAAGATTTCATCCCCTAATTCAGCAATGCCCTAGATTTTGCAGTCAAATTGAACGGAGGAGTTAAAAATAATATAAATGTTACCTTCGTCGAATTTTTATACTTTCTTTTCTACACTTTGGACAACTAGCTATTTTATAATCTTTATATTGTTTGTATTCTTTTCTACAATTAGGACAAACAAACACCTGAGCAACAGAAACTCCAGCAGCTACTGCGCCACAAACCGATTCAATAACCGCGCCTTTAGTCCAACTTGTTGGTAACTCAGTTCGTCCTGTTAGATAACCTTGACGTGAACCTTTATAACACGCTATGGAAAATTCAATACCATTGGGGATTTGCCCAATTACTTCTACAATGTCACGTCTTGCTAACATGATATCTTTTTGAGATGCCATTGATGTTTTTGCAAATACAAAACTTCCTGCTGATAAAGGTATCGTCGCTAAAAAAAGTGTAAAAAAAACTGTGAATTTTTTGGAACTTGTAGTAAGGCTCATAAACCTATTCCTTTGTAAATAACTAAATATTTGTTCAAATTATTGCAATAGGTAACCGTAATAAGTAACCAAAGTACGAAAGAATAGCCCAAAACCTGCAATACCCAAAAACTCTGAAAATTCGCTAAAAGTTCTGGTGATGTTCATACGCCTTCTCACCTGCAAAACTAAAGACTTGAGATGTTGTTCTGAGTCTAGAAAATTAGCTCAACGTTGTCCCTAGTGAAATGTTGGGTTTTAAACCTATCAAAATGTTAGGTTTACAAGATGCGACTACAGCCTGAGAATCCCTCAATTCAAGAATGTGAATAGGACTTGAGTTCAATCCCTCATATTCAATTTGCCAACAATATTATTAGCAATTAGACGATTGAGTACAACACATCCCACTTGCGTAGACGCGGAGCGTCTTGTCATTAGACATCGCTCAATGTTTCGTTAATTTGCACATATTGAAATGTGTCAATTCACAAACATCATTCTTGCATAACTAACCCCAAAAAATACTTAGAAAAAGATGAATCTGCAAAAAATCTCTCTTGAGGCAGATGCTGATTTTGCTTATAAATAAAAGATAAATTTTATCATTACAAGACAATAAAACTAATTTCCGCATTTTTGTGAAGCTGGAGTGGTAAATACTGTGTTTAAGCTTCTATAGGAGAAATTTAATATCATGTAAGATGTTGTCCAATATTCACACCCTACTTTCTCCTATCGATTTTCAACGCAATTATTTACCCATGCAGACATACAAACCATCTGTCAGCTTAATCAGGGCTACGTCTTACGAAAGCGAAGCTTTAAGGGAATCTTTAACCACTGTGCTAGAACCCCTGGGAGGAATAGCAGCTTTTGTCAAACCCGGACAAAAGGTATTACTCAAGCCTAATCTTCTCACAGGTGCACGTCCTACCAAGGAATGTACTACCCGCCCGGAATTGGTTTACGAAGTTGCCAAAATGGTAATTGAAGCTGGTGGTAAACCTTTTTTGGGAGATAGTCCCGCTTTTGGTAGCGCTAAAGGAGTCGCCATTGCCAATGGTTATCAACCTTTTATCCAAGAACTCAATCTTCCCATCGTCGAATTTCATGGTCAGCGTTACCAAACAGTTAGCGATAATTTTAACCACTTGCTACTGTGTAAAGAAGCGATGGAAGCTGATGTAATTATTAATTTGCCCAAAGTCAAATCACATATGCAATTGACTTTAACATTAGGCGTGAAAAATTTGTTTGGTTGCGTTCCCGGTAAGATGAAAGCTTGGTGGCACATGGAAGCTGGGAAAGATGCCAATCGTTTTGGAGAGATGTTAGTAGAAACGGCGAAGACAATCAACGCAGATTTAACAATTTTAGATGGCATTATTGGTCATGAAGGTAATGGCCCTAGTGGTGGCGAACCTCGGAATTTAGGAATTTTAGCCGCAGCATCAGATGTATTTGCCTTAGACAGGGCTATGATAGAAATTCTCAATGTTCTGCCCCAGCAAGTTCCTACTGTTGCTGCTTCCCAAAGACTAGGGGTTTGTCCTGAACTAGATGAAATTGAATTTCCTCTGTTACATCCTGATTTATTACAAATTCAAGATTGGCGTTTACCAGATAAGTTAATGCCAATTGATTTTGCTATGCCTCGCGTGATTAAATCTACGTTTAAACATCTTTACATTCGATTTATCAAGGAACCCATGAATACCTATGGCAGAGGTTAGTTTAAATAAGCAATTTTAGAGAATTAGTAACTGCAAAGTCAGCTACAGCAAGGACAAAATTCAGAGAGTAATCTTTAATTACCCTCCGATTGCTTAACCAGACAACCGCCATTATCTAGTGGCGGTTTTTTATGTGAATAATTTGTCATCAAATGTTGATTTAATTATTAATTCTGACTCAGGAATATTTGGCGATCGCCTTCTCTCATTCTCCAGGTATTATTACTCTACCTATATATATATTGACAACCTCAATGTAATGTTACATAACACTAGTATGGTGAATTTAAAAATCTGTTATTCGTGTGATCACTGAATTACCAATTTCCAAATTAGTGGGTATGTCTATGCGGATTCAGCGTATATTTTTGATGTTCAATCTTCTCATCAACTAATGATTCGCCAATTTTAATCTGTTGCTAGTCAAGCTGAGTTAGATAGTAAAAAACCTAAAGTTATTCAGTACTATTTCGGTAGACATTACTTTTGCATAAAATCGTTCAGACCAGTAAAACCAGCCTAGATTAAGTATTTCCAGATGTTATAATACAAGCAATTGCTCTCATGGAAGATAGTAATTCATACATGTACAAAAGAAAAAATGTAGTTTTTGATGCAATTTATTAACCTTGACTTAACCCAAAGATGCCAAATCATAGCAAGGAATCGTAACATATTAGTCACTTAGATAATTCCGAAATGTTTTTCTGGAACTTTGTATCAATCTTGTCGGAGATAAAATTATTGTTATGACACCTGTCAAACTAGTTCACTTTTTTTACTGCTACACAGTAGTTAGTAAAAAATCGTTAAAATGACATCAAGACTCTCTCCGAGAGATAAAACTTATCAAGTGAGTTGAAGAATTTCAAATTTGTATGGATTCAAATAGTCAGTCTGCCAACCCTACCGATACATATTCCCATCGTTTGGCAGACCTTGTGGGAACTGCGATCGCTCTGTTAACTTTAACGTTACCTCTGTTTGTCATCGCCCATTATTCCTCAGATAATGTACCAACTAATCAACAACCCCTGACATATCAATTGCACAAAAGCTCAAAGTAATCTAAGTTCACTTTAGTGAATCAGCACTAATAAAAAGCGTTGCTGGAAACCTAGCGGCGCTTTTTTTATAATTGACCAGCATTAAAAACTTGTTCCGCCGTCAAATTTAACTCAGGGAAAGTAGGAGATATGATTTTGTCGCTACCCCGAAACGGATAGACTTGATATTCTCCATCAATTAGTTGATAGATTGATAAAGTAGGTTGTTTGGGATTTCTAATAAACTTCCTAGCCCCTAAAGCAGCATAGTCAATAATCCAGTATTCAGGAATACCCATCTCTTCATAATCAGCAAGTTTGAGATAGTAATCATCGCGCCAGTTATTACTGACAACCTCAATCACCAAAGGAATTGATGTACCTTTAGTCACTGTAGAAGATTTTTCCCAAAGCGGCTCATCAACTATAGCAGTGTCATTAAGGATTAATACATCTGGGAAATAACCTGATTCTCTTTCTGGGGGTTTTACTATTGCTTGATTAGGGATAAAGTAGGGGAGATTTAATCGTCTAAACTCTAAAGTTAATTCAGCAGCCGGAAATCCTTTTATTTTTTCATGTTTCCCTGTTGGCTGTGCCATTTCAACAATTTCCCCATTGTGGAGTTCGTAACGTACCCCAGAGTTTTCAGGATACCAAGCAATAAATTCATCAAAGGTGACTATTTTTGGTAAGGCTTGGGTCATAAAAATTGATGACTGTCGTTGGCTTTGATTCTAGAAGCGCTGTGCGTTATATTAACCCTACTCACAATTACTTCAGCACTTTGGCAGACATTGACTACAAAGAAATTTCAGCTTGCATTACAGTTGAGTCGTTTGTAGATTGAAGGTGAAAACCCAGCTTTTCACAAACTTGTTGCATTCCGTAATTGTCTGCCAGAATGTTGGCTGTAACCCGGCCGATGTTTTCTTGACGGCCAACTTGCAGTAATCGCCGTACCATTTCAGTTCCTAAACCTTGACACTGATAGCGATCGCTCACAATCATAGCGAATTCGGCAGCATCAGTACCGTGCAGTTTACTTAATCGTCCGACTGCCAAAATTTGCCGTATTTCTGTTTGCGGGTCTTGGTGTTCTGCTACCAATGCCATTTCCCGGTCATAATCAATAAAGCAAATACGCGTGAGTCGTTCGTGGGTGATGCGTTGACTTAGTTTAATCAGGTGGAAGTACCGAAAATATACGCTTTCTTCTGAGAGTGTTTGGTGAAACTGCACCATTAATGGCTCATCTTCTGGGCGAATAGGACGGATGGTGACTGGTAGACCAGATTTCATCTTCCACTCGCCGACGTATTGGGTAGGATAAGGACGAATGGCTAATTTGGGTAGTTGGTTTTCTTGAATATCTGGTGCGTGCAGAACAATGCGTGCATCTAATGCAATCAATCCTCCAGAATGTATGGCAGTTGGGGGAATCGCCAACAACGGGTTGATATCAATTTCTTTAATCCACCGTTGTTCTACTACCAGGTGGCTAAATGCCACCATCAACTGTTCCAAGGCTGCCATATCCACACTTTGCCGTCCCCGCACACCTTTGAGGGCTTTGTAAATTTTGGTGTGTTCCATCATTCGCCGCGCCAAAGTTGTGTTGAGAGGAGGCAGTGCGATCGCGCTATCCTGAAATACTTCTACTAGTTGTCCGCCTGCACCAAACAACAGCACTGGCCCAAATTGGGGATCAAGACTACTACCAATAATCAGTTCGTAGCCGTCTGTTTTTACCATCGGCTGTACTGTTACGCCGAGAAAAAGTGCTGAGTTCTGAGTGCTGAGTTCTGAGTAATGAGGGTCTTTTTGGATTTTTTCTTGTACGGAAGATTCGATGGTGCGATAGGCTTGTCTGACTCCTTCAGCATCTCGGATATTTAACTGCACACCGCCGACATCGGTTTTATGGGTAATGACATGGGAATACAGTTTGACAACTACGGGATAGCCAATACTATCAGCGCATTTAACCGCCTCATCCTCACTTTTAGCTACGCAAGTCTCTACAACTGGGATGCCATAAGCTGCTAATATTTGCTTTGATTCAAATTCTGTGAGAATTGTCAGCCCGTCTTGACGAGCGGTGGAAATAATATTTTGGACTAAATTGCGGTTTGGTATACCTGAGTTAGGATCAACTGCGGATAAAACAGGTGTTTCGTAGATACCGCGCAGGTTATAGCTAGATTGCCACATATAACTAAATACCCGCGCCGCCGTATCAGGATAGCGATAAGTGGGGATACGTTGACGATTGAGAATTGTTTCGCCAGCGGTGACTTCTGCACCTCCCATCCAACTGGCAAGAATTGGTTTACCGGGAATTTGGGCGTAAGGCTTCAATTGTTCTGCTGTTTGGGTGGGGTCTGTCATGGCTTGGGGCGTGAGAATTACCAACAAGCCATCACTATTGGGATCATTCGCCGCAATTTCCAACGCTTGGGTGTAACGTTGTGGGTCTGCGTCCCCCAGAATATCAATTGGGTTATTGTGGCTCCAGTGAGTTGGGAGTATTTTGTCAAAAGATGCGATCGCCTGTTCTGAAACTGATGCCAATTCACCACCAGCCTCAATCAACGCATCTGTAGCTAATACTCCTGGCCCGCCTGCATTAGTCAAAATTGTCAAGCGCGGCCCCTTTGGACGAGGTTGTTTTGCCAACACCTCCGCCATATCAAATAAGTCAGAAATACTATTAACCCGCAACACGCCACAACGCCGGAAAGCTGCATCTAACACAGCATCACTCCCAGCCAACGCCCCTGTATGGGAAGCTGCTGCCTTGGCTGCTGCTTCTGTGCGACCTGCTTTAATGACAATAATTGGTTTGGTGAGTGCAACTTCTCGCGCCGCAGAAATGAAAGACCGCGCATCACCAATGGATTCCATATAAATCACAATACTTTTGGTGTGCGGGTCATCGCCGAGGTAGTAAATCAAGTCACCCCAACCGACATCTAACATCGAACCTATCGACATAAAGGCGCTAAAACCGACGTTTTCCTGAAAACTCCAATCTAGAATCGCCGTACACAGCGCCCCACTTTGACTAATAAAACCGACATTTCCCGGACGCGCCATTGCACTGGCAAAGGTAGCATTTAACCCACTCAGGGGACTCATCACTCCCAAGCAGTTAGGGCCAATAATGCGAATATTACCACGCCGCGCTTGTGCGAGAATTTCTTGTTCTAAAGCGATCCCGCTTGCACCAGCTTCTTTAAAACCAGCAGAAATAACGATCGCACTTTTAACCCCTGCATCTACACACTCAGCAATGATTCCTGGAACTGTCGGTGCTGGTGTCGCAATCACCGCCAAATCAACTGCTTCGGGGATATCTGAGATTTTGGGATATGCTTTAATACCTAAAACACTGTGCCGCTTGGGATTGACTGGAAAAACAGTCCCCCCAAAGGGATTCGTAATTAAATTCCACAGCAAAGTGCGTCCCACACTACCAACCGTTTCACTAGCACCAATCACAGCTACAGTCTTTGGTGCAAAGATAGCATCAAGAGGATTCAGCTTCTCTGCCTGCAAGATATCAAAAGCGCGATCGCTTGTGGGCTTGAGAGATTTCTGCATCAATCCTCCTTAGTAATAGTGCTGAGTTGAAAGTGCTGAGTGCTGAGTTGAAAGTTACCGAAGTTTGCCCGGAGGGAAACCCTCCTTGCAACTTTTCGCTGAGTATTTGCCATCAGTCTATGCGTGAGTTCAGCACGGGTTTGATTTCATCCAGAAATTTTTAAACTTGTCTAGAATCTGCATAATTTTTCCGAGGGCGATCGCTTTGCCAGTTTCGGTAATTTGCGAGATGCGATCGCCAAATTCAAAGTTAACTCCTGGTACTGTCACCCACAAAGCTGGCGGACAATGACCGTAGAGAGTTTTCGTCAAAGCTAGGAGTGATGGCGGATCGGCTGTATGTCCTGCGATCGCATTTTCACCGCAGGGTGAAAGTGATTGCACCTGTACATCAAAACATTCTGAAGGCACATAAGCATCAACAAAGATTGCCAATTCTGCATTTGCCAAAGCATCAGCTAGTTCCGGTGTCAGTTGGTGGACTGCTAAGGATTTCACCGCAGATAAACGCCAAGAAGCAATTTCATCAGCTATTCTTTGACCAATGCCATCATCACTACGTAAGTCATTACCGTAACCAATCACCATGACAGTTGCATTCATGTTTTTTTCGCTTGCTTCCATCCAACAGAAATTTTTTAGTCAATATTCACGCTGACCTACTTATCTCTAGATTAGACTTTTAACTGTTAAGTCAATCATGGGAAACAAGCATAAATAAGTTACGAAACGTAAATATGTCTCAAAAACTGACTAATAACGAATGGAAACCTTAAATAGTTAGCTTTCTCTGTACAAAACTACTTATCTGACGGAATTTTGCATGATTTAGGTTACAGTGTCGCAATCATCTAAACTCATGACCTAAAATTATATGCGCCTTTTTGTATGTTCTTTGTTATTGGTTCTCAGTCTTGTATTTTCATTCACACCGCAGGTGAAATCAGCAACACCTGCTGCGGATATTGAGCAGTATCTCATTAATGCTCAATTTCAACAGGGAGAAGCCGCTTTTGTTGCCAAGCTTCAAGAAAACAAGAATGATGATCAGACACGATTTAAATTGGGAGTTGTGCAATTAATGGGTGCAACTCAAAGGTTAATGCAGTCCCTGTACCGTTATGGTTTGCAGCAAAACATAATTACTCAATTTTTCCCAATTTTACGTCTTCCCGTACCGATAAATCCCACACCACAGCCAGTCACCTACACCGATACTCGAAATATTCTGCAAGACTTACTCAAGGATCTCACCCAAATCAAAGAGACTCTTGAACCTATCAAGGATGATAAAGTCAAGCTGCCGTTGCGAATTGGTTTGACACGAATGGATTTCAACGCCGATGGCAAGCTACAAGAAGATGAATCTTTCTGGAAAACTTTCAGCTTATTAACAGGGATACCCGCAACAGAAAAAGCTGCACAAAATTTAGCGATCGCATTTGATGCGGGTGATGTAATTTGGCTCAAGGGATATTGCAATTTACTGTCTGCAATTACTCAGGTGGTGTTGGCATACGATGAAAGTAAACTGTTTGATTCAACTGCTCATTTAGTTTTTGCTAAACCGCAAACTGCTTATCCTTTTCTCGCTAATGGTACGGGAGCATTTGGTTGGGGTAGTGTTGATATTAGCGACATGATTGCATTCATTCATCTGATCAATTTTCCAGTTGTGGAACCAGAGCGTTTAACGGCTGCAATGCAAAATTTACAAACCATGACAGCCTTAAGTCGTCAATCTTGGAAATTAATTTTAGCCGAAACCGATAATGACCAGGAATGGTTACCCAACCCTCGACAAAAAGGGGTAATTCCGAATGCAGTAGTCACCCAACCCATGATTGATGGTTGGTTGACTTTTTTAAATGAAGCTGATGCCTTGCTGACAGGTAAAAAGTTAATTCCATTCTGGAGAAAACGCGAAGTTAGAGGTATTAATTTAAACAAAGTCTTCACCCAACCCCGTGAATTTGATTTGGTGCTATGGGTACAGGGAACTGCTGCTGCACCTTATTTACAGTTGGGTAAACTAACCGATTCAAATACTTGGCAGCAATTGTTAGAAGTTTTCCGGGGACAGTTCTTTCAGTTCGCAGCTTGGTTTAACTAAAAAACTGTTCTTCACTTAGCACAACAACTCAGCGTAATTTTGCGTTTACCTCAGCGCCTCTCTGCGTTCTAAACATTTCCTGGTGGAACACAGCGACAAATGCGATCGCCTGACTTTTCTTCCCTGATAAGGGGCTTTTATATTAGTTATTAACCTTTTTTTGTCAAGCCCTGTTGACTATTTGTAACAATATTGTTAAATTTAGTTACATAAGTTAACAAATAAGGAAAAACACTATGTACACCACTGTGAATGAAGACGGCGTTCTCAATAACTACGCAACTGAGCCTCAGATGTACTACGCTGAGTACCCAGCAATTTGGGAACAACGTCGTTATGTTATTCAAGGCGCAGTCGCTGCTTTATTTGTGACTGCTCTAGTTTTATTTGGTTTTGCAGTTAGCTAAGATTTTTTGATTTCGGTATCTGTATCGCTCATCGTCATAAATTAACAAACAAGGAAAAACACTATGTACACCACTGTGAATGAAGACGGCGTTCTCAATAACTACGCAACCGAACCTCAGATGTACTACGCTGAGTACCCAGCAATTTGGGAACAACGTCGTTATGTTATTCAAGGCGCAGTCGCTGCTTTATTTGTGACTGCTCTGGTTTTATTTGGTTTTGCAGTCAGCTAAGATTTTTTGATTTCGGTATCTGTATCACCCATCGTCATTTGAACTTCTCCCCTTGACCTCGGTTAGTTTCGCCGGGGTTTTTTGTTGGAGTAGATTTAAATAAGAAGAGTGTAAGTGTTCAAAACTTTTACATCTCTAACCCCTATTTTTAGTTAGTTTTAACTTAATTGATATCAGTTCTTAAATATCTGCCTTTATCCTAAGTTTGACTGATCAACCAGGGTGATAGTAGATGATGTGGAAAAAAGTTTTCTTGATTGCTATTGGTGCGATCGCGGCGATCGCAATTGGCGCTTTGACCGAACTGCGGGGAATTGCCCAAACTCCTACAGATTTAAATTTAGCGGCTTATCATGCGCCAATTCACTATCAAGATACCGACAGTACTAAATACAGCGGCGACTACATCACGCGGTTTAACTATGACGGAGATTGGCGAGGCACAAATAATTGGGATAATCTTTCCTATTATCCGCTGAATGCTCATGCTTACTATTCTGTAGCTGAGACTTGTACTCATAAATTCATCACCTATTCCTTTTTCCATCCTCAAGATTGGACTGATATTCCCTTCGACCAAGAACACGAAAATGATTTAGAAGGCTTGCTGGCGATCGTTCGCAAAGATGGTACAACCTTTGGCAAACTCGAAGGTATCGTTACAGTATTTCATACAAACTTTTACTCCTACACACCTGCTGGTAGTCCTTTAACAAATGGTGCAGAAAATATTGATGGAACGCTGACTATGAGCAGCTATAATGGCTCCCTGCATCCCTTGACAACACAAGAAGCTAAAGGTCATGGCTTACGAGCTTGGCCTGCGGGAGATTTTAATGGAGCCAGCAACCAAGACGGAATCATCTACTATCCTTCAACAACTACTGCCGAAGTACCTAGTTCTGGCAATGATCGCAGTGTGCTGTATTCGTTAACTGATGTATTTGCTTCTGGTGGTTTGTGGCAACGTCAATTAGATGAAGCGTCTAGTTCTTCAGCAATCACTTATGCCACATGGGGAACCTTCAAGGGAGATTCTAGCGGTAGTTGTGGTGCTGGGACACCAACTTGCGCTAACAATTCTGCTAATACACCTTGGGGTTGGGATGACTCCGACGATGGCGCAGTCTACAGAGGGGAAATGGCTTTAGATCCGGCTCATTTAGTAGATGTTTACTTTAATGGACTGGGTAACTTTGATACAACCTACATCCGTAACCGATATATCCAAGATTTGCGAGACAGAGGCTACAATTCCAGCAATCTTCCTCCAGGCTGGCCGACTCAAATCAATCTTAATACCTTAATTGGTAAGCTGAAAAACCAGTGTTGATAATAGGACTTACGCACAAAGGTTATTTATTTAAATTGGGTATAAGGGGATAACGCTGTAAAGTGTAAGGGTTTTGCACACATACACCCCACACCCTTACACCCCTAAACCCATTTTTTAACTAAGAATTACATAGGAATTTCTATGCAAATCTCACAACCTTTGCCTGGTTCAGAAACACAATTGAGTTGACCGCCATGTTTATCAACAACAATTTGATAGCTGATAGATAAACCTAAACCAGTGCCTTGACCTGGTTGTTTGGTAGTAAAAAACGGTTCAAAAATGCGCGATCGCAACTCACTTGGAATTCCACAACCATTGTCAGCAATGCAAATTTGAATAGTATTTGCTTCTGTAACTTTTGTCCGAATCCAAATTTTTGGCTTGTCAGTAATTTTGCCATGAGCCACAGCGTCTTCTAAAGCATCAATCGCATTATTCAGAATGTTCATAAACACCTGATTCATCTGGGCTGCATAACAGATTACACGGGGCAAATCACCATATTCTTTAATTATTTCAATACTTGGGAAATTGCTATTTGCTTGCAGGCGATGTTGCAAAATTAATAAGGTACTTTCAATGCCTTCATGCAGGTAAACAGGTTTCTTTTCTGCTTCATCTAGTCTTGCAAATGTACGTAAAGACAAAACTAATTGTGAAATCCGGTCTGCTCCCATCATCATAGAATTGAGCATTTTAGGTAAATCATGCGCAATAAAATCTACATCTACTTTTGCTGATAAATCTCGAATTTCTGCTTTTGTCCTGGGATAAGATTTCTGATAAAGCTGGAGCAATTTCAGTAAATCTTCCGTGTACTCTGTCAGATAAGTAATATTTCCAAAAATAAAACTTATTGGGTTGTTAATTTCGTGTGCTATGCCTGCAACTAGCTGTCCTAAACCAGCCATTTTCTCACTTTGAATTAACTGACTTTGAGTTTGCTGCAATTCTTTGAGAGTCTGTCTGAGTTCTTCCTTTTGCCGCCGAGTTTGTTCGAGTAATTCTGCTTGTTGAAGTCCTACGCCTAATTGATTACCAATCTGCACTAATAAATCTATTTCATCTTCTTGCCAATCACGTGCTGCGGTGTTGTGATACGCAGCTAATAATCCCCAAAGTTTATCACCTTGAAAAATTGGCACAATCATATAGGAGCGGGCTTCCATCAATTGGCTCAAAGATATATATTGATGAGCATCTTGATTGTGATAAATATCTCTAACTACCAGAATCTCACCTTTAGCAAAATCGCCGCCTTGAGTTTCTTGTAAGTAGTCATTAGCAACTATACTCAAAAGTTTGCGGACTGATGCCCAACCTGGGGCTACTGACTCAGCTACAAATTCGCCACTCCAATCAGGCCGAAAACGGTAGATTGTCACTTGATCTACTTCCAACAACCGCTGGACTTCTTGGGTACTGGTAACAAAAATTGTGTTTAAGTCAAGAGATTGGCGGATTTTCTCAACTGTGAGGGCTAAAGCTTTCTCTCTTTCGGCGGCTTTTCGTTCTCTTTCAGCTGCTTTAGCGAGTTGTTCAGCTTGCATTTGCACTTGTCTTAATGCTTCTGCTTGCTGTAATGCTACTCCTAGCTGTATGCCGACTTGAGCTAATAAATTAATTTCTTCATCTTGCCAATAACGCGGCTGGGAGTTTTGATAAGCTACCAACAAACCCCACAATTTTTCACCTTGGGAAATTGGTACAAAAACTTCATGACGAGGATATTTGCCAGCTTGGGTTTCTTGTAGCAAGACGCGTTCTGTTACAGGCTGGGATTTTACTATTGGTGTCCAGCCGTCAACAATAGAATCAGCAACAAATTCACCACTCCAATCAGGGTAGAAGCGATAAATTGCGACTCGTTCTACTTCTAAAAGTCGTCTGACTTCTTGAGTAGTGGTTTTAAAAATAGCGTCAATATCTAGGGATTGGCGAATTTTTTCAACAGTATTTGCCAGCGCCCTTTGTCTTTCAGCAGCTTTACTGATGGCATCAGCTTGCAGCTGCATTTGCTGTAAAAATTCTGCTTGTTGTAAAGCTACACCTAGTTGAGTACTAACTTGGGTAAGCAAGTAAACTTCATCTTCTTGCCACTCACGACTGCCAGTGTTTTGGTAAACTGCCAACAAGCCCCAGAGTTTTTGACCGTGGTAAATTGCAATAATAACGTAAGCTCTGGCTTGATAGCTTTCTAAAACTTTGAGGTAGCAGTCGGTAAAACCATACTCGTAAATATTATGACAAATACGATATACTTCACCTCTTGTAAAGCGGCCACCCTCACTGTCTTGTAAGTAAGTATCCATCACTGGAGTTTGGGCTAATTCTTTAGCACTACACTCGCTAATATTTTCTTTTAATTCTGGTTGCTGCGATTGTTCATTAATAAGAGAAATCCAACCTTCTGCTACTGATTCAAAGACAAATTCACCACTCCAATCAGGATTGAAGCGATAAATAGCGACGCGATCGGCATTTAGCAACTGCCTAATTTCTGCGGTACTGGTGCGAAAAATGCTTTCTAGATCTAAAGACTGACGAATTTTCTCGACTGTGATGGCAATGGTTTTTTGCCATTCAGCTGCTTTTGCTCTAGCTTGTGCTTGTGCTAGTTGTGCTGATTGGATTTTGACTTGTTCGAGATAGTCTGCTTGTTGTAAGGCAACGCCTAAATGTGCGGCTATGAGTTGTACAAATTCAATTTCTGATTCTTCCCATTGCCGAGAGTTACTACACTGATGAATACACAACAATCCCCATAAATCTTTCCCTCTGATCAAGGGAGCAATTATATTAGCACGTACTTGAAATTGTTCTAATAGCTGGATGTAGCAATCACTCGCACCAGCTTGATATATGTCAGCTATTGCATGAATTCGTCCTTGTAGATATTTACTAACGAATTCCGCAGCAAAGCACTCATCACGTAGTTTGACTGCTAGGGCTGAAGCCCACTCTGGGCCTACATCTTCATAGATGATTTCTCCTTTCCATCCCAACTCAGGATAAAAACAAAATACACTGACTCGATCAGTTTTCAGCAACTGTCGTACTTCAGTGACAGTAATTTTGAAGATGGTGTCTATATCTAAAGTTTCTCGAATCCGGGCAATTACTCCAGACAAGGCTTTTTGTTTCTCACTCTGATACAGAGAGAATGCAATATCTGACTGATATTCTGTTTGTGTTGAATTCGGTTGTGTAGCAGAAGAGTTTTCCATTCCCTATAGGACTTTAAATATCGAAAGTCTTCTATTTTAGGATTCCCTCATTAACAGGAAAGATAACAATATATATTTTGATATATATCTAAATCGTTTTATGCATACTTACTTTCTCTGTCACAAGACTATTAATTATTAGTTTTTCTGTCAATATAGTAATCTAACCAGATTCCTGAAATACTCGTAGAGAGAGGGAACAGGGAACAGGGAACAGGGAACAGGTAAAAAGCAATAAAAGTGTACCTAGCTTCGCAGAAATCAAATATAGGAATCCGATTTGATTCCTGAAAATATTTACGTAGGAAGGGAACGGGGAACAGGGAACAGGTAAAAAGCAATAAAAGTGTACCTAGCTTCGCAGAAATCAAATATGAGTCCTATATGAGTCCTATGTATATATCAAAAATTAATTAATGAACAATATTATCAAGCTAAGCATACAAATTAATATATAGCAGTCGAAGCAGAGATAATGACAAAAACTAATTATCAAACATGGACACTGAGCCACTTTAAAGCCTGTTCCCTGCTATATATTTATAGTACTTTTTTTAGAAAGAGTTTTGACTTAATAGAAAACAATACAGGGATGCGATATTAACGATCGCATCCCTGCAAAAAATCATTTAACTGCGATCGCATCATCGCTTTTTAGGAGATGTGCGTCGCTGTTCGCGTTTTTCGGCTTCTCGAAGACGGCGATCGCGCCATTCTGCCAACGTCAAGTAGCCAACGCCACCAGTAACTGCTACTAACAGCACCAAGGCAAGTAAAGCCAAAATACTCAGAAATGGGCTTTCCACGATTCCTCTACAGTCCGTTGCGTCCCCAAACTACCATTGCGATCGACCAAGTGAACACAACGAGTAGTGATACCCAACCCAATGTCAAAATTCCCATAGTTCTAAATTTTGCAAATAATTACAAAAGGTCTCTAATATTTATCATACCGGGAACTGGTTATTGGGGATGAGGAATTCAACAACCAGAATTCAGGAGCCAGAATCAATTGATGGAGGAAACAGTCTTGCCACGAAGTTTAGGCTGCTAAAAAGATGCGATCGCCTGTAAATCATCTCAGCATGAGCATTTATACTTGTGTGTCAGCCAAGAACTTGATTGTTGATTAAAAAATTATTAATTGCCGAGCATCAATTATTTATTATTGATGTTGATTTATACTTCATACTGAAGCAGCGGTTAAGGCGAGGAAGATTTTTACTAAGGTAGAGAATTTTCTCCTCTGCTAAGTGTATGGAAAATAAATTTTCATCTTGTAGAGTAAGACAGTGACAACTGCTGTTCACCAAAATGCAACAAGCTAGGAGAAACTTCTAGCCAATTTATTTTATGGGAAACCAACCTTAATCCTAGAGAGTCTGGTTTCAAAATAGGTAACAGCACCAGCCCCTACCAGCCCGATCACCTATGCTAAAAGTTATGCACTCGGCCGCCGACCCAGCCACACCCAATTCTCAATGGGAGGACTTAATCAAGCTTCCAACCCCAAACACAGTTCAATGGGACAATATCAAAACTCAATTGGACTTGGTGCTGTTGGCGCTAGAAACCTTAACTGGGATTGGTTCTGAGGCAATGCTCTCAGCGGCAGTTAACCTAAATTTAGAGTCAAGAGTGCCAGACCGCGTAGCTTTATGGCGACTACGACAGTCTAATCCCCTACGCAAAGGTCAAGGAGGGCGAAAAAAGCTAGATGTTGAAGAAGCGCGATCGCTTGTTTTAATCATCTGCTATCTCGCCAAACAGCACCAAGAACTAATTCGTCGTGCTGTTGGGTTACTAGAGCAAATGGCGGAAACCAACCGGGAACCTCATCAGGCTGCTTTACTGGGAGATTACATTGATGCTTTTTGCAACACTTACCAAGAGCGGATGGAAGAGGATGACCAAATTTCAACGGAATTACTAACCCACCTGGCACTCAAATTGCTTGTAGACTTGTTATTCTACAGCGCTCCTGGTGGACACCGCCGTCTCTGGCTCGCACTCATCGACTCCGCAAAATATTGAAAACGTCTCCTTCGCAGTTTCTGCCATGCCTGTATCAAATTCTGTCATTCGTCGCTATACACCCCCCACTTGCACACTAGAAGTATTGGCGCAAAGCTCTCCTTTGTCCCGTTGGATGGGGAAAACTGTCATTAAGCAACTCAGCTTTGAGTTAAGCATTGACGATCCACGACTACCAGAAGAACGCAGGGTTGTAATTCGGGGCGATCGCGACCAACTCGAAACTTTGTGTGATGCTGTCACCAGCTATGTGCAAGCATTCCTCCAACAGTCCCCAGAAAGTTTTTGGGTTAGTTTTTCTGGCTCCCAAGACTCAACTAAAACATCTGATAATTCAGAGTTGAGTGATATTCACCAATCTTCTTTATCTACACAGACTTTAAAATCTTTCACATCAGATATCCCTAGAGCCAAAATCTATCTGGAACCCAGCAGTTCTTTAACTCACAAGCTGCATCTTGGTTCTCTCGCCAGTCAAGCATCTAGTCCATTTATTCAACTAAGTCTGTTACAACTTTTTGATTTAGCCTCAGCCTTGGATGAATACTCAGCTGATGTCATGGCGTTACCTGCGCTAAATACTACCAGTTCTGTGATTCGCTTCCCGGCTTGGACACCTGTAGCCGCAGTTTTGGTATTAAGTGTCGGTTTATTGCCTCTAACTTTACAATACGCCAATAATCATCGACAAAATCAGCCAACAACAGCCAAACAATCTACTTCTAAAGAATCTGATGTCGCTCTAGCACCTCCGCCATCAGCAAACCTAGCTACACCGTTACCTGGACTGACATCTCCAGATAATTTGCCACCCCTACCACCGATAGATTCTACTCTTCCTCTACCGACTTCCCGTTTGCCAGCACAACCTGTTATTTCTCCTAGTGCGAACATTTCCACTAACTCCCAAACATCCCTTGGGCTACCTTCAACATCTGCAAAAAATAGCTTGAACGTACCTCAGGCAGCAATTAGTTCCAAGAATAATGCCCCAAGTACTGCATCTAGGACGATTCCTAGTCAAAAAATTGCGCTTAACCCCAATCTCAATCTGAACCCCTCACAGCCAATTACCAAGGGTGAAATTGCTCTACCACAAAGGCGGAGTCTACCACCTCGTCTATCTTCTGGAACAGATAATAATATATCATCTACTACTCTCCCAGCAATTCCTCCTCCGCTTGCTACTCTGCCAAATGAAAGCCGCAGCAACAATCTTCCTCAAGGGTATTCTCCAACAAACCAACAACTAGAAGAAAAAATTAATTCTTCGCTCCCATCTTCAGCAGGAGATAGTAGTCCATTTATTGATAGATTGGGTGACGATCCTAAAACTGCTGCGCCTCCCAATGTAGCTACTGGCACATTATTTGACACACCCCAAATAGCAGAAGCCCGCAGTTTCTTCCAGAAGCGTTGGCAACCACCATCTGGATTGAACCAAACATTAGAATACAGCTTGACTGTAGATGTTGATGGTTCCATTGCGCGGATTTTACCTCTGAATAAGCCAGCAAGAGAATTTATTGACAATACAGGAATACCAGCAATTGGTAAGCCTTTTGTTTCTGCGAATAAATCGGGACAAAATGTGAGAATTCGGGTTGTTTTCAGTCCTGATGGTAAAGTCCAAACCTTTTCAGAGTCTGAATAATTAAATTTAACAACTTCATGCCATTTATCAAACTGGTACATAGTTTTGTACCAGTTATTCTTTTATTTCTGGACTTTTCAATTAACATTAGACTTCTTGCAAAATTCCTTATTTGCGAGCTTTTCTTTGCGTCTTTGCGCGGCAGTCGCTTCAAGTCGGGGAACCCGCCCAACGCGCTGCCTTGCCTTTGCGCGAGACAAAAAATATTTATGCAAGAGGTCTATTTTACAGTCCAGTTACTAAAGTGGTAATTTCATTATTGTCATTGAATGTACTAATCTATACGATCGCTATTAAATTCCTGAAACTACAGGTCGGAAATATGCACCCACTAGGTTCACAAAAAGACAGTGCAGCTTGGGTTATTCAAACATGGGCTGCTTTTATACTTTCGATTTCTATGACTTCTTTTGGTATTGTTAATTTGCCTGTCGATAGCTGGATTAAAGGTTTTATGGGTATGGGTTTAGCTTTTTCTGTTGGTTCAACTTTTACTTTGGCAAAAACTACCAGAGATTTGCACGAAGCTAAAAGATTAACGGCGAGAATTGATGAGGCGAAAGTAGAAAAATTACTTTCACAGCATGATTCTTTAAATTTAAAATGAGGTTGGCAAAAAATTTTATATCTCACGCCAAGACGCAGAGGCGCAAAGATTTACAGAGCTTTTCTCGTTTAGTAAGCGCAATTGAAGTCTTAAGACCTAATTAATTAAAAATAAAAGGACTGGATTAACCAGTCCTCTTTTGTAATTATTTAATTTGTTTATTTTAATAACGGGATTTTTTGTTTTTGAGTTTTTGCTTTTTCCGTCGTTTTTCAGAAGCAGCAACTGCCAGTTCTACCGGATAACCAACAACAGGAATTACTTGATATTTGCGCTCATCTTCTAACTTTCTAAGTTCTGTGTAATCTACCCAATGAATGCAATCAACCGGACAGGTGTCGATTGCTTCTTGAATAACTTCTTCTGCGTCCCCATCTTGACGAATTACGCGCGATCGCCCGTAATCTGGTTCAATGTAAAAAGTATTTCGCGCAACATGGGCGCAGTGTTTACAGCCAATACAGGTAATTTCGTCAACATAAACACCTTTTTGCCGCAACACTCCACCCAATTCCGGTTCCAAGCCAGTACGTTCTGGGTCATCCCGCAAAAAACCGCCTAACTCTGGTTCCAAACCGGAACGGTTATCTTCCTGTTCTTCCGGCGAAGGCAGAAAATCAGACATTACGCACTCCAGCGTTGTACTACTAAGCGAATAGAACCGTCTTCATTTTTTTGTTGTTCAGTAACTTGAAAGCCTGCCATTGCAGTTTCTTTCACAACTGTTTGGAAAGCATAACGCTGAGTTACTTGACGCAAGAAACCGTCTACAGATAGATTTTGCTGCCAGTATTGCAAGTCAGCAACTAATTCATATTCTTTGCCATTCCATCTAAAGCCGATGTCATAGCCATTTTCCTGCTCAATGGTCACTTCCGCAGGATGGGTTTGACCGCGATAGCCACGTACCTCACGCGGGCCGGGTTTCCAGTCGATGCCCAAATCAGTTAGCGCATCTTTTAAGGATTCAAGGTTACGGATTTGAGTCTTAATTTGGCTAAAGTGTGACATGGTGGTTGTAAATCAACGACAATAAACTGTTGGAAAACTTACCATTCGCTGTAAGTAGCTTGGGTATTCGCTAGGTTAGATTGTTGTACCTGATTTGCGAAAAACTCTGAGGTTGGCTCTTGACTAAGTACTTGCCCCAGCTGTGCTTCAATTGCCGCTGTAACCTCGGCACAAGAAGCACCCACAATGCCAGTGACTTTCTCTTGTACCCGACCGTCTGGATAAATTATGAATTCTAATGTCTCCATGCTTTTGGCCAACCACGATAGTAAGCTTGGACTGTACTCCTTAGCACAATGCTAGAAAGCTTGCCCTCGGAACATTGTTACTTAGATACAAAATTGCCATTTTTTAACTAATGTTCCATCTCTCAATATAAATATCTCAGAAAATTTACAAAAGTTATTAATTTAATAAGTCAATACATCTGTCATTAGTTAGTCTCTCTTAACCTTATGGAATAGTCAAGTTTATAAGTCAGCTTGTTACAGTCAGAGCTAAAACCCTACTAAACAAGGACTCTTCGGTAGTATAGCTAGATCCGTAAGTCACAAAACTATGTAATTTATTGAAAAAGTTTATCATTATTATTATCTCAAACCTATTCTCTCTAGGGTCATAAAGTATGAGAGTCATAGGTTAGATGATGTGTAGCGAGATTTTGTATTTCGGTACAGTAGCGATCGCTCACCTTACTTTATCAGGATTAGAGCTGGTAGTTAGGGATTAAGTGTAAGTCTAGACATCGCTTAATTTGCTGGACAAGTAATGATACATCCTTGCGGCCATATCGATAGTAGGTCTTCTCGCACCCAACCAGTCACATTAGTTGGAAACTTGATGCGATACCAACTGTATTGACCCGCCTGTTTGTAAGAATCTTCTACAGTTACCAAATCACCAAACAAGCCGTTATGCACAACTTTGCTTTCTAGGTTAGGAGATGAACGCACGTTAATTTTACTACCCTGAGACCCCGCTATGGTTGCATAACGCTTATTGCTTGGCTTAAATCTGACTAAATCACTCCGTATCCAACCGCTTAATGTACCTTCCACCTGCGGTTGCACGTAATACCAGTAATTGCCATCATCTCCTACAGTAATATTCAAAACCTCTACATTACTGCCTATGGGTAAAATTTCTTCTACAGATGCTGTTAAAGATGCACCTGTTCGCAGATTACTTCTACTTGTCAAAGTTGCTGGACGAGCCATAGCAGGCAATACTCCAGTCATTAATGTTGTAAAAATCAACAATCCGGCTGTCAAATTTGTCCTTAAACCCATAAATTCTTGAAAAGATAGCTCGTTAATACAGAAGAATTTGAACTTGCAAGTTCTTTTACTTTGGATACAAAATACAGCATCCAAAATACAGAAAAAATGAGGAGATTTTTCAAGGCGCACAGCTAACGCACCACCCCAGATATTAAAATGGTGCGTTGCGCTATGCGACAACACACCCTAATTTGATGTTGAATTAGTTTGACTAGCTCTAGTTAGGTTAGTTTTTGTGAAGTAAAGTATTAGCTAAATTTTCTAATTTCAGCAATGTCTTCTGCGGCTAATAACTCTCGAATGAGACGTGATATGGACTTCTGTACTAACCGAACCCCAATTTGCTGACCCAACTGCTGCACACCAGGATTTACTAATAATTGGGCTAACTGAGGAGCCATCTGTATTGGTTCAAAACCACGAGTTTCTTGGAGAATTTGCAAAATTCGTTTGATATGTTCTAAGGTTTGTTGCTGTTCAACTGTTGCTGCTGGCGTTTCATTGACAGTTGTTAAGCCCACTCTTTCTCGTAGCAGGTAAGTGAAGTTATGCAAAACATTTTTACTTAAAGCGCTAACTCCGTTGACGAATTCATCTACTAACCTGTCACGAATAAATGCGCCACGTTCAGAAGATAAAAAGTCTATCCCCTGATTTAACACTAAATTAAAGTCGTAGTCTTCATTATTGCGGGCATTGCGTAACAAGTTTTCTAAGCGATTCCAGCGGAATTTGCCTTCTTTAAATAGTAAGTCTCGCAGTGAGGTTCTTAATTGTGGTGCTGGGTCAGTTAATAGGCGCTTAGAAACGTAGGGGTAAGCTTCACTAAGAACTTTGAAGTTAGGATCGATAAAGATAGCAATCCCTTCCAGTGTCACCAGAGAGCGGATAATTAAAGCGTAGTAGGGAGGAACGCGGAAAGGATACTCATACATCAAAGCTGAGAGTTCGTCGGTGATGCTTTTAATGTTGAGTTCCGCTACACTAGCACCTTGGGCATCAGCAAACACTCTGGCAAATGCGGGAATAATTGGCGTTAGGTCTGTGTCTGGTGTTAAAAAGTCCAGTTTGACGTAATCTTGAGCCAATCCTTCAAAATCACGGTTAACTACGTGAACGATCGCCTCAATTAAACCATATCTCTGGGGTGGCTGAATTTCGCTCATCATCCCAAAGTCGAGATAAGCCAATTTACCATCGGGTGTGGCTAACAAGTTACCTGGATGAGGGTCGGCGTGGAAAAATCCATGTTCTAATAACTGTCGCAGAGAACACTGCACACCAACTTCAATTAGGTAACGCGCATCTATACCTTGAGCGCTGATTTCTGCTGTCTGGGTTAATTTTGTACCGTTGATCCACTCCATCGTCAATACACGACGATTGGTATATTCCCAGTAAATTTTTGGTACGTAGATGTCTTTTATATGACCGTACAATTGAAAGAAGCGCTCGGCATTTTCACCTTCATGGATATAATCCATTTCTTCAAAAATGCGATCGCCTAATTCATCTAAAATCCCGACTAAATCACTCCGCACCCGTTTGACATTTTTTTGTACCCAACCAGCAAGGCGGCGCAAAATATATAAGTCAATAGTAATTCGTTCTCTTAAATCGGGGCGCTGAACTTTAACTGCAACTTCTTCGCCTGTTTTTAGTTTACCTTTATAAACTTGTCCTAAAGAAGCCGCAGCTATTGGTTGCGGTGACAATTCTGTATAAATATCTTCTGGTGGTGCGCCCAGTTCTTCTTCAATAAACTGGTAAGCAATTTCATTCGGGAAGGGCGGTAATTGGTCTTGTAACTTAGTTAATTCTTCTAAATAAACAGGCGGTACTAAATCCGGTCTGGTGGATAAAGCTTGCCCAATTTTGATATAAGCAGGCCCCAATCGTGTCAGCAGTTCTCTCAGCTGAGCCGCGCGGCGACGGTCATTTTTTACAACAATTCCCCGTTTGCTGTCCCACCACAACCCAAACACAAAGGCTAGAGTTGGTCGCAATACAGTAGTAATCCGTTGTAAAACTTCTAATGGTCTACTTTGGTAATGTGCCGCAACTTCTACGGGATTATATCGGATTGCTTCAGACTCGGCATTCTGCACCAGCAAATTTGGCGAGCGAATAACCAGAGTTTGTGTACCATCGTCTGATACGACTACAGTTTTATGTATTTCGCCCTCAATCGGTTGGGAAGTTTGGGGAAGTGTCTTAACCATCATGAAGAAAGCCACCAGTCGAATGGAATATGTTAAGCATTGTAACAATATGTTTAGCTGCCAACATCCCTAAAATTGGGGATCAGCTTAATTAGCATTTTCCGAAAAAGAATGTTGTCGCTACTACTACTCAAAATATTTATTTACACCAGCAGAGGCAATAGCGAGGTTTGCTACACTGAAATGGACGTACTAGTTCCATTCTAAGTGCTGAGTAGAAAGTGCTGAGTGCTGAGTCAAGGCGCTGTGTGCCTACGGCACTACAAAATTTGAGATTTTTTCAAAAACACACTCAGCACTCAGCACTCAGCACTCAGCACTAACGAGGGAGAAGCTTGATGTTGCTAGGTCTGCGAATTGAAAACTTTGCCCTGATTGATCAACTGGAACTAGAATTTGGCGCTGGGCTAAATGTCTTAACAGGTGAAACTGGCGCAGGAAAATCGATTATCTTAGATGCGATTGATGCGGCTTTGGGCGGCAAAGTTTCCAGTCGAGTGATTCGGACTGGGACAAACCGCGCGATGGTAGAAGCAACTTTTAAATCTAGTTCCGCCCTCGCCGCTTGGTTAACTGAACAAGAAATAGATTTAATTGATGAAAACTCAGTAGTAATTAGTAGAGAAGTTACAACTACAGGTAGTAATGTCCGCAGCCGATCGCGGGTGAATGGTGTGTTAGTCAATCGGCAAATCATGGTAGGATTGCGCGATCGCTTAGTAGAAATTACTGCCCAAGGTCAAACAGTCCAAGTCGGACAACCTGCCCAAGTCCGTGAATGGTTGGATGTGTATGGTGGCGATGCTTTAATCCAGCAACGGCAAGTAATTGCTACAGCCTATAATGCTTACCAACAAGCTCATCTTGCCTTAGAAAAACGCCGCACCTCTGAACGGGAACGTTTGCAACAACTCGACTTGCTTACTTATCAAGTGCAAGAGTTAACAACAGCCAACCTCAGCGAACCCCAAGAATTAGAACAATTAACGCAAGAACGCGAACGCTTAAATCACGTCGTTGACTTGCAACAGATGAGTTACAAAATCTATCAGGCTTTGTATCAAAACGACGGAGATACTCCAGCCGCAGCGGACTTACTAGGAGATAGTGAAGCCACCTTAAATGACATGGTGGAATATGATAGCCAACTGCAATCATTATTAGAATTGGTGAGAGACGCACAAACAGCAGTCGTCGAAGTTGGAAGACAGATTAATGCCTACGGGGATAGTTTAGAAGCTGATCCCCAGCGATTGGAAGAAGTAGAAGAAAGAATCCGAGAATTAAAGCAAATTTGCCGTAAATATGGGCCGACACTCACAGAAGCGATCGCATATTACCAACGCATCCAACAAGAATTAGCCGAACTCAACGATAGTGAACAATCCATCGAAAGTTTAGAACAGCAAGAAAAAACTTGTTTTGATAAACTAACTCAAGCTTGCCAAAAATTAACCAAACTCCGCCGTCAAGCTGCGAATAATTTAGAATCTCGGTTGATCGCAGAACTGAAACCTCTGGCGATGGAGAAAGTACAGTTCCAAGTGGAGATAGTACCCATCGTCCCAACTGCGGCTGGTGCAGACAAAATTACCTTCGTGTTTAGTCCCAACCCTGGCGAACCATTGCAACCATTAACAGAAATTGCTTCTGGTGGGGAAATGAGCCGCTTTTTATTAGCACTGAAAGCTTGTTTTTCGCAAGCAGACTCCGCTGGGACATTGGTATTTGATGAAATAGATGTCGGCGTTTCTGGGAGAGTCGCCCAAGCGATCGCGGAAAAATTATACCAACTCGGCCAACACCATCAAGTATTATGTGTGACGCACCAACCTTTAGTTGCAGCAATGGCTGACCGTCATTTCCGGGTGGACAAGCAAATTATCACCCAAGGCAAAGGTAAAAAAGCCAACAACGGCAGTGCAGAACAGCGTACAGTTGTGCGAGTTACTTATTTAGATAACATCAATACTCGTAGAGAAGAACTTGCTCAGTTAGCTGGCGGTAAATCTGCAACAGAGGCGATCGCATTTGCTGAATCTCTCTTGTTACAAGCAGCCAACCACCGCCGAGAGTCCACTTGAGATGATGTTTGCAAAGCCTTACTTCATCAGTTTACTAAAGAAGTTTATAAATTTTGGCAGCAAGATGGTTTAAGCTAATTTAAGAAAGGACTGTAGCTATAGCCGCAGCCCTAAAAATCACTCGATTTGTTAAAGCTCCTTAGACTCCCACATCTTTGGGGCTTTTTGATTAGCCTTTAGGTGGATATGGATCATTGCCATAGGACCAAGCCTCACGAATTTGGCCATTGGGACGATGGATAACCAGTTCTGATGCCTGTGACTGGGCAAATGGTTTTCCAGCATTGATCGCACTGCTTTGGGTTTGGTGAGTACTAAGAGGATTGGGATTCCCCTCAACTTTTACAGCCCATGCACCATTGTACGGAACTATATGAACTTTTGACATATATCTGTCTCCTGTGGGATTTTTTGCCCACAAAAAGTTTACAATAAATATTTTAACACAAATTTGTAAACCAACCACCTTATGATCGGCACTCGTATCAAGCTCGCTAGAAAAAAAGCTGGCTATTCACTACGTGATTTAGCCGAAGTTCTAGATGGTAAAGTGTCTGCACAGGCAATTGGCAAATATGAACGAGGTGAAATGACTCCCAGTTCTAATGTTTTGCTGGCTCTGAGCAAGGCATTAGGTGTTACTTTGGCTTACCTAATGGATAGCCAAGGAATCGAGCTAACTTCTGTTGACTTTCGTACTAAAGCAAGTACTAATGGTAAAGATCGCGCTCGTGTGGAAACCGAAGTCATCGAATGGGTAGAACGATACCTCCAAGTTGAAGAAATTCTGGAACTAGACGGGACTCATTGGGAAAAACCATTTGAGCAATTAGCTGTAATTTCTTCCATTGAAGAAGCAGAAGACATTGCAAATCGTGTACGAGAACGTTGGAAACTAGGTTTAGATCCGATTCCTAATATGACTGAACTTCTTGAGGAAAAGGGTTTAAAAGTTCTCATTGTGGATCTTCCAGAAAAAGTATCAGGTTTCACTTGTCTTGTAAAAAGGCGAGGAGATTTACCAGATTTACCAGTAATTGTTGTTAACAAAAAATGTTCATTGGAACGTCGAAGGCTGACTCTTGCCCATGAACTATTGCATCGATTAATTGATCCTCAAAATTTGTCAGAAAAAGATGAGGAGGTTGCTGCCAATCGATTTGCAGGGGCGTTTCTTATGCCTCGTTCCCATTTGGAAAAAGAAGTTGGCAAACATCGCAATTCACTTGGATATAGAGAATTAATTTCTCTCAAACTGATCTATCGAATTAGCGGTGCAGCACTAATTGTACGTTTACGAGATATTGGCATTATCTCTAGTTCTTTACTTACCTATATGTTTCAATCTGTGGCTCGAAATTGGCGTACTAATGAACCAGAAGAATTAGAGCCGAAAGCTCAAAGAGGTGAGTATGAAAAACCCCGACGCTTTGAGAGGTTGTGCTATCGTGCCTTAGCCGAGGATTTGATTTCGCTCTCTAAAGCAGCAGAACTCTTACGTTGTTCCATTGAAAAAGTAGAAGCTGGACTAAAGGGGCCAAAATCATTAGATGCGAGTTCTTATTAGTGACACATCTTGTTTAATTGATCTGCGTAAAGCCTCCTTATTGGAGGCTTTTGTTCAGCTTCCGTATGACTTGGTAATTCCTGATGTTTTATTTGAACAAGAATTAGTAAATTTTTCAGTTTTGGAGAGAGAAATCGTAGAGAAAAAATTAAGAGTTGTCAGCTTATCTGGTAAGGAAGTTCTCAAAGTTCAAAGAGTAAATCGAGATTATCCTGCTTTGACATTAAATGACTGTTTTGCTTTTGTTCTTGCAGAACAGATCCCAAGTTGTATTTTAATGACTGGTGATCGACGATTGCGCGACCTGGCAACGAGTTCTGGTATAGAAGTTCACGGAATTCTTTGGGGAATCGACGAAATGTATAGTGTAAGATCAGCTACAGTTAGCCAATTATACTCAGCACTCCTGCTTTTCAAGGCAGATTCTACTGTGAGACTTCCTGTAAGTGATTTAAACCGATGGGTAGAAAGATATCAATCTTTGCTGAATGGTTAACAATATTAAGTACTTTCGCTATTATAATCGCCAATCTGTAAGAATGCAAAAATTGAGATCTAACGCGTTGGTGCAAACGGAAGTGATTTTGTTCGTGGTAGTTATTGAATTTGGCGACAGACGCAATTTCTTTTGCTGAGTCTTTGTTATTGTAAGCCGACAATCACCGCCGCCAGAAGTCTACTAGAAATTAATTAAGAGTTATGATTTCATAGCAAATAACCGTTTTTTCGACGTTTATTTATTTATCAATTAGGTTTATTTAATAAGCGAAATTAATCCAAAAACATTTACCAATATAAATTGATGATAAAATGGCTTAACTGTCTTAAGTGTCTTAACTGTCCTTGCATTCTTATTAAAAGTCGGACACATTAAAAAGAACAAATTGTGGTGTTACACATTTCAAGTGTTTTGAAGTAACAACCATAAGAATAAGCAACATAAATTATCAAAAAGATTAGAGAGGTAATGTATGAGTCAGGTTAAAGACGTATTATCTGCTTCAGAATTTCTGAAAAAGAATTTAGGTATTTCTGCAATTCCTACTGAAGCATACCTTAACTATGGATATGCACTGCTGGCTATTGCTGGAGCAGATACAGATGTTTCAAAAGCTGAATTTAACTGGTTAGTAAATCATCAAAGATTGGCTGGCGCTCCTGAAGAAGTAATAGAAAATTACAAAACATTTGACTATAAAAATGCTGATTTAGCAAGCTTGCTAGACAAGATTTCAGTTGACGTTTCTACTTGGTCTAAATCAAGGTCATTGTTATATCATGCAATTCAAATGGCTCGTGCCGATGAAAATTACTCAATTGCAGAGCAAAGAGCTGTCAAAAAAGCAGCTAAACTTTTAAAAGTTGAAGATGATATTGCCTTCGCTATCAATAGATTGATAGATACAGAAGAAGCAGTAACTGCATTACGCAAAGCGCTACTACAAACTGAAGTTTTAGCTTAATCTAAAAACCTTGTGTTGCTTCATCAATATTAGTTATGCGATCGCACTTTCGGTGAGTTGACAGGATAGCACCGCTTAATCAGAGTCTATAACTTCTTGCACGAAATATTAGAGGCATTTATCTGAATTGTCATAAAAGTTTACTCCTCAAAAGTTTTTAATTTTAGAGCGCATGAAATACAGGTTTTGGGTATGGATTTATCACCTAATTTATAAGTCCAAAACCCTTCTTTTTTATGGATACAGATAAGGTTTTTGATAAACTGAAGCCCGATTATCTCAAAAATAAAACTGGCTGAATTCCCAAGTAAAGGGGTAGCAGAAAAGTTAGTGATATTAGCAGGCGATCGCAGTATTTATGTTTTGCTCTAAATGATTCAAAATTTTCAATTAAACAAGTCTATAGCAAATTAGTATTTAAATATGAATATACTAATTATTCTCGGTGAAGTTATATTTTTAATAGTTATTTCCTGGCTGTTTAACTGGCTGATTGGCATAATCTTCAAGCAGGTTGCTAAAGTTTCTTGGTTGCAAGGAAGAACTACAAATATCACCTTTTTGCGTCGGAGTATCAGCAGAATTTTAATTTTGCTGTGTGTTGTGCTATGTCTGGCGCTGGTTGGGATAAATGGGATGATAATTTATCGAGGTGGAAACGTTCAGGAATTTCAACTAAATCTAATTCGCAGTCTGCCTAATCAATTTTGGATTAATCTTGCCACAGCAAGTTTAAAAACTATTAGTTTGCTAATGCTAGTGAAAATTAGCGTAGCACCTTTAAGTCGGGGTATAGACTGGATTTGCGAGTATGCTAAGAGAATAGATCAAATTAAAGCTAATGATGAAAGTGTCGAAGCTTTTTTTACAGTATTAAAAAGGATTATTATTCATAGCCTCTGGATAGGTTCGGCAATTTTATGTGCTAATTTTTTGTACCTCCCGCCAGTTGTTCCTAAATATACTTTTATTGCTTTAAAAATTTACATTTTTATCTCAGTCGGTTTGCTGATTGTCAAAGCTGTTGCTACTATTGTTGATACTCTTGATGACCTAAGTTTACAATTTTCTAACTCTAACGATCTGCTGCGCTTATATGAACGGTTACGCCACTTAATTCCACTATTCAAAAAATGTTTGGAATACGTTCTTTATGTTGGTATAGTAAATCTTGTTGTTCCAGAAATAGAACCTATTGCTTGGATAAGTGCTTATACTCCTAGAGTAGTCCAAATTATTGGGGTTTATTTTCTGAGTAATGTTTTGATTGAAGTTGCTTACTTTATTCTTGATGAGTTCTACTTAAGAACTACAAATACTGATGATTCAGAGCAACAAAAACGGCTAACACTGATTCCTTTAATCCGGAGTTTTGCCAAATATTTTATTTATTTTACTGCCGGAGTAACGATTCTCAAACTGATTGGCATTGATCCTGCGCCTATATTAGCAGGTGCGGGAATTGTAGGTATAGCAGTTGGTTTTGGGGCGCAAAACCTGATTAATGATGTCGTTTGTGGATTTTTAATTCTATTTGAAAATTATTACTTGGTAGGTGATTATATTGAAGCTGGAAAAATGGAAGAGAGAAGTGTTGAGGGAGTTGTAGAAGCAATTGAATTGCGAACTACTCATGTCCGCCATCCTGATGGTCAATTGCAGATTATTCGTAATGGAGATATTGGTTCAATTATCAATTATTCTAAACGGTATATATATGCAAGAGTAGAAGTTAGTGTTTCATATAACTCTAATTTAGATCATGTATATAGAGTGGTTGAGAAAGTAGGACAGCAGTTAAAAGCGGAAGAACAAGATGTTTTAGAACCTACGCGAGTAGCTGGAATAGAACATTTTGGGGAAGATAATCTGTTGCTGCTGACGCTGACAAAAGTTAAGCCGGGAAAACACCTGCATATTCAGCGTGTTCTTCGTAAGATATTGAAGGATAATTTTGCTCAGGAAGAAATTGAACTTTGCGGTTTTGCTAAGAATTAATTAGCTTTTTCACATTAGACCTGTTGCACGAATGTTATAAAACACGAATTTTAAGTCTCACGCAAAGGCGCAAAGGCGCAAAGAGTTACAGATAATTCGCTTGTTTAGTAGGCATAATCTAATTCATGCAAGAGGTCTATTGAACTAAATGGTAGCAACACCCAACACAGAAATCCATGTTGGGTTACGCTGCGCTTCACCCAACCTATATTTATAAATATTTTTGTAATAACAATTTTAATTTCTCTTTTGTTGCTGCTGGTGCTTTATCTAATTGAGTCAAAATTGCATATTTCAATGCTGAGTGTGCGTCACTGGGTGGTGGATTTTCACTTAAACGGCGCACTGTTTCTTGAATTACTTTTTGGGCGTTAACTGCATTTCGTTGCAGGTTACCAATTACCATCTCTACGGTGACGCTATCGTGATCTGGATGCCAACAATCGTAATCTGTTACTAGTGCTAAGGTTGCGTAGGCAATTTCTGCTTCTCTGGCTAACTTGGCTTCTGGTAAGTTGGTCATACCAATTACTGTCGCATCCCAACTGCGGTAAAGGTTCGATTCGGCTTTGGTGGAGAATGCTGGCCCTTCCATGCAGATATATGTGCCGCCACGATGTAGGGTGACATCTGGTAAATTGAGAGATGCGATCGCATCTGCTAAAACTCCAGCTAAATTTTTACAAATCGGTTCCCCAAAGGCAATGTGAGCCACAATTCCTTCCCCGAAAAAGGTGGAAATGCGATTTTTTGTTCGGTCTATAAATTGATCTGGTACTACCATATCTAGTGGTTTCGCTTCGGCTTTCAAGGAACCAACCGCACTAGCCGAAATTAAATACTCTACACCCAGTTGTTTCATCGCATAGATGTTAGCGCGAAATGGTAACTCCGAAGGTAACAGTGTATGATTGCGCCCATGACGCGCCAAAAAAGCTACCTTTGTTCCTTCTAATGTCCCCAAAATCACAGCATCAGAAGGCGAACCAAAGGGAGTTTCGATTTGCACTTCTTCTACATCTTTGAGAGCAGCCATTTTATATAGTCCGCTACCACCAATAATGCCAATCTTAGGTGTAACCATAATTTTTGAAGATACTCGTTGCTGATCTGCCTAGTTATTTTACACAGGACTTAGGTAGTGTAGGACTTACGTGGAAAAATAATCTTGAGACTGTGTGTATGAGTGTAGGGACGCGTGAGTGCAGGGGTGTATTTTTAACTTTAAAGGCTCAAGTTCCAGCCTCAGAGGTTCAAGTTTCACCCTCAAAGGTTCAAGTTCCAGCCTCAAAGGCTCAAAGTTCACCCTCAAAGGTTCAAGTTTCAACCTCAGAGGTTCACAGTTCAGCCTCAAAGGCTCAAAGTTCACCCTCAAAGGCTCAAAGTTCACCCTCAAAGGCTCATGCTTCACCCTCAAAGGTTCAAGTTCCAGCCTCAAAGGCTCAAGTTTCACCCTCAAAGGCTCATGCTTCACCCTCAAAGGATCACATTTTTAACTTTATTTAATTATCTCCCGCGCATTCTTGCTCTTCTACACCCTTACATCCAATCCCAAAGTCATCAAGATATCACCTGAGCCACTTGCTACCAATGGCGCTACGTCGGTATATTGACGAGAGCTATGATGCTTTGAAGATTGCGGCTAAAACTGTAGTTGTAGTCAGATAGGTGAGGAAATTGTGAAAGTATGAATGCTAACAATAGTAATACTTTTACCTTTTGCCTTCTACCTTCTGCCATAAGTTATTATTCATGCCGTGACGTTTAAACACTTGCATCTCAACAACCAATGGTAAAGTCCCCTCTTGTGGCCACACTCTATGTCAACCCTGTAACGGGGAAAGATACTAATGATGGTTCACGGTTGAGTCCGTTTAAAACCCTCACCCGTGCCTTAAGAACCACAACACCGATAATTATTCAGTTGGCATCGGGAACTTATAGCAGCGCCAACGGTGAACAATTCCCCTTGGTGTTGACTGCGGGGGTAACAATCATTGGTAACGAAACTAATAAAGGTGCAGGAATTGTTATTTCTGGGAGTGGCGAATACCAAAGTCCAACTTTTAGTGTGCAGAATATTACTTTGTTGTTGCTAGGTGATGCCAGTCTCATGGGTGTGAGCGTCACAAATCCTATTGCTAAAGGCACTGGTGTGTGGATTGAGTCTTCAATTCCTTATATAGCTAACAATACTTTTACTAACTGTGGACGAGAAGGAATATTTACCACAGGAAATGCTAAACCCGCGATTTTAGATAATGTGTTTGTCCAAAATGCTGCCAGTGGTTTGTTTATGGCGCGGAATAGTAAAGGAGAAGTGCTGCGGAACACTTTTCAAAAGAATCCTTTGGGGATAGCTGTGACGGACTCAGCCGCCCCATTAATCGCAAATAACAAATTATCAGATAACCGGACTGCGATCGCGCTTTCTCGTGATGCCCGTCCGGTATTACGGCAAAATTTAATCATTAACAATGCTCAAGGTGGGTTGTTAGTCAATGCTAACGCTGTCCCAGATTTAGGTAATAGCCAAGATGCAGCCCGTAATATCTTTCAAGATAATGGCGAGTTTGATTTACAAAATGCTGCTTCACAACCTTTAGTTTCCGCAGGTAATCAATTAAATCCGACTTTAGTCAAAGGACAGGTAAATTTCATCGCCGCGACAGAAGATTCTCCCAGACTTGTGACTGGGAGTAGCAGTTTTCCTGATTTGCTGGGACACTGGGCGGCGGCGTTTGTAGAAGCATTGGTTAGTCGAGGTGCAATTAGCGGTTTTCCTGACGGTACTTTTGGCCCGAACGCACCTATTACTCGCGCCCAATACGCTGCTGTGATTGCTAAAACTTTTGGGTTGCCAAGCAGCACAAAACCCGCTAAATTTCCTGATGTAAAACCTGACTTTTGGGCAGCACCAGCTATTTTCAGTGCGGCGGAAGCTGGATTTATTAGCGGTTTTCCTGATGGCACGTTTCGCCCAAGCAACAATCTCACCAGAGTACAGGCGATCGTATCAGTTGTTAACGGTTTAAAATTTACAGGAGGCAACCCGAATGTGTTAAGTGTATACCGCGATCGCGCCCAAATTCCCAGTTATGCTACTAATGCTGTGGCTGTCGCCACTCAGAAACTACTAGTAGTCAACTATCCCCAATCTGACTTATTAGAACCACTGCGGGATATTACACGCGGTGAGATTGCCGCTTTACTATATCAGGCATTGGTCGCTAAAAGTAAAGAAAAAGCGATCGCCTCACCTTATATTGTTAGCCCCGATGTGGAAGTTCCCACCTTCGCCGACTTAACCGGACACTGGGCGGAACCATTTATTCGCGCCTTAGCCAACCTGAATTTAACTCAAGGTTTTGCTGATGGTAGCTACCAGCCAGATAAACCCATGACTCGCGCCCAATATGCAGCTTTAGTGGCTGTTGCTTTTAACCCTACTCCCAAACGTCCAGCCATTGAATTTATTGATGTACCTCAAACTTTTTGGGCTTACAAAGCTTTACAAATTGCCGCGAGTGGTGGCTTTGTGAGTGGATTTAGCGATCGCACCTTTCGCCCCGATCAAAATGTCCAAAGACTACAGGTGATTGTTTCCCTCGTCAACGGACTAGGCTTACCCGCAGCCCAAAGCAATACTTTACTCCCTTACACTGACAGTAATACTATTCCTGAGTATGCGCAAAAAGCAGTGGCAACTGCTACACAACAAAAAATTGTTGTCAACTATCCTAAGCCTAATTTACTCGCGCCAACACGAGAAGCAACACGAGCGGAAGTCGCAGCAATGGTTTATCAGGCCTTAGTTGCTATTAACCGCACACAAATTATTAATTCACCCTATATTGTTTCGACAGCCAACAGTTGACCAAGTAAAATGAAAAACACTGCTTATATACTTGGAAACTCTTGGTTACCAACCCTATAGCTAAAAACACGCTAGGCTATAGGCGATGGGTCGAAAACTTATACCTGTTGCCTCAAGCCAATAGTCCCATGTTCACTAAAACGCCAGAAACTTCTGCCGAATTGGCAGCAGCTTTACTCCTTCATTACAGCTTCGACCTCAGCGGCTATAGTGCCATTGAGTTAGTTAACCGTTGGCAAAATCAATATCCTCTAGATTGGCTGCACCTAGCCGTAATTGAAGCGCTGTATCAAGGTCGCTATAAAGCCGTTTCCGTGCAGCAAATCCTCGCCTTTTGGCAACGGCGGCAGCAGGCGATCTATCATTTCAACATGGAATTTGAACGCCTGATTTGTAGTAAATTCCCTGAAATCTTAACTGCACTGACTACGCCAGCTTTACCACCTGCTAATGAAGATGTTAGCTCAGAAAATGTAGCGAATGTTGCCAATTTGGCAGCAGCAACAAATTCTTCATACGCTGTGAATGATGAATATGAGCAAAACCAAAATACTGCTGTTCAAGTGATTAACAGACAAACACAGACAGCATCTAGCAGATTAGAAAGCCAAAGAGTCAAAAACATTTTGGCATCTTCGACATTAAATGTTGCGTCTTCTGATGTGAAATCTAGGGTGAATTCACAACCAGTGCTTCCCAACCCTGCTTCATCATCAAACCCTGACACAAAACTGCTGACATCTACAGTCAACCATCCGCCAATTGGGCGTTTTACTCCAGAGACAAGCGATCGCACAGAGTCATTTACATCGAAACTCAAAGCTATTTCTAACGACAGGTCGCAACGTGTTGCAACTTATAGACAACTTGATATGGAACATAGTCCACAAAGCTGGTAAATCTAATAATACAAAAAACTAAAAGCGAGTTGTAAATTTGTAATCAATATTTAGTCTGCACTGTTTTCTTTTGCTAGATGCACGGTATCTCTTAAAAAAGATGAATCTACCCAAATGGCTTTTAGTCAGCTTATCAACGTCAATCTTAGCTTCACAAGTTGCCACAGCGAATACTGTTGATAAAAATAAAACAGTAAATATTGTTGCACAAAGTGCTTATCAAGATAAGATATGGCCTTTAATTAAGAGGCATGTACCAAATGCTGGCGATAAGAAAAGCCTATTATGCGTCTTTTCCAAGACACGTAATTTGACACCTTACAACATTCTTTTAGAGGAATTGTATAGAGAAAGTTTTGGTGATGGAGTTGCTAAAATAATGAGAGATTTTTTGAGAAAAAATTCTCATGACTTTACTTATCAATTCCACATGCAGGCGATGAATAATGGTGCTGTCAGAATTAACGCTTTAGATACAAGAGATAGCTATATAAATCACAATTACATAGTCGATTTTTATCCTAATGAAAAATTTAATTTCATTAATTATGGTAAATTACCACGTACAGATCAAAGCCAAGAAAAAATTTTGCAAATTTACAAAAGATACCTTCCTTCTGCATTGCAGAAAAGCTGTATTCAATATTTCCAATATTTGGAACGTTGAAGTTTTTTAAAATTAAGTTTTATTTGAAATATATTGTATAATTATCTCTATTTTGTTCCTTGGATTAGACTTTTCCTCTGTGTAGAGTGACAAAAAAAGCTAAGTTTAAATTTCTCCTATAAAATAAAATTTGCTTGCTATTTTGGGAAAATTAAACGGGCGATCGCATCTGTAATCATAAATAAAAGTTTATTTAATTTTAAATTAAACTTATACTGATTTTTACTAAAAGATTAAGTAACCAGCTTAGTTTAGCTATAGCAAAATTAGTTTTGTTCAATAGATAAATTTCTGGGTACTGCTGAATTGAGATAGAAATTTATGTGGAGACGTTGCCTTAGAAAGTATCTACTTTCTTTTTTATCAAAAAATTCAGTTGTGTAAATAATTTTTAATCGACATTTATTTTATTGCAGACATCTGAGCAATAAAGTAACTGAAATTTTTGCTGTTAAACGATTTTGTTGACCAAGAAAAATAACTTTTTCCCATAGGATTTTTCAGATGGTTCAAGTCAGCTTTAATATTTGGGGTAACGGTTCTATTAACCGTTTGGGGCGCATTGATTCTGATGCACCGACCTATGTGATTATTCATGGTTATCAAAGCACTGCTGGCAATGCAAATAATAACTACACACCCACAGATTGGATAGCAAACATTGCCCAAACCATTCGACAGCGCGAGTCGAATGCAAACATCATTTTAGTTGATTGGGAAGAAGGAGCTAGTTCCTTGTATTATCCGACTGCTGCTGGCAACACGCGGGATGTCGGTAATCAGTTGGCTACGTACTTAATTAACAATGGTGTAGATCCAACTTATACCAACTTGATTGGACATAGCCTGGGGGCGCACGTAGCTGGATTTACTGGTTCTGCTTATCGTGCTTTTACTGGAAGTTCTATTGGACAAATAGTCGGGTTAGATCCAGCAGGGCCGGAATTTGAAGGTGTAGCAGCCAGCGATCGCTTAGATCCCACTGATGCAACTTGTGTTACAGCGATACATACCAGTTCAACTCTAGGCTATGATGCGCGATTAGCTACCTTAGACCTTTATATCAACTGGTATGACCTTTTCCAACCAGGACAGTCAAGTTTTGTTGGCAATCATGGCTATGCCCACACCCTGTATACACAATTACTTCAAGGCTATAGCTTTACCCAGTCCAACAGCACTCTCCTGAACTTGAACAAAGTACTTAATGCGGGATTTCTGGGAGAAAACTATGACAGAACTAAAAATAATCAAGTAATTGCTGCACTCAATCTTTCAGGTACTTCTAGCAACGATACCCTAGCAGGTGGTGCAGCAGGTGATACCATCCGAGGCAATGGTGGCAATGACCGAATTACAGGTGGCGACGGTAATGATTTGCTGTATGGCGATAGTGGTAGCGATCGCATCAATGGTGGACGAGGTAACGATTCTGTCTTCGGTGGTACTGGAAGCGATCGCTTGTTTGGCGATGACGGCAACGACGTGCTAACAGGTGTAGATGCTTCTGTAGGTAGAGGTTTTGGTGAAATTGACCGCTTGACTGGTAGTCTTGGAGGCGATCGTTTTGTAGTCGGTACTACCACAGGTATATTCTACAGCGATGGTAATACCAGTACTTCCGGTCTAGGCGACTACGCCCTAATTACAGATTTCAATGCCTTAGAAGACACTATTCAATTATTTGGCTCCCGATCTAGCTATAGCTTAGGAATCTCACCAACTGGTTTAGCTACAGGTACAGCTTTATACCTAAATGAAAGTAATCTGGAACTAGTGGCCATCATTCAAAGCTCCACCAACCTCAGCCTGAGTGCCAGCTATTTCGTTACTGTCTAATACAGCTTTACAAAACAAACTTTGCATTCCTCTGCGCTTACCTTGGCGCTACTTTGCGTTTAAATTTCAACCTTCTATTCACCACGAATTTACTCAAAAATCCCCAATAAACATACTTATAGAGAGTTTTTGGATTTTATTAGTATTTTATATACCTTTTATAAGGTTATCTTAGCCGTCTCTTAACATCACTCACTTACAACTTCTGAGTAACGACTAGCAATTAAGCAGTCAGTAAATTACATTCAAAATTCAGGAGAACACAGTGAAATTATCAAGGCGGAAATTTTTCACCTTAGCTGGAACCGGAACAGCAGGTGCAGTCATCTTATCGCCATTACAAGCTTTTTACGCCAAGCGCACATTAGCTGCCGGGCCTTACGGTGCTTTGCAAACCGACCCTCTGGGTGTCCTAGATTTACCTGCTGGATTCTCTTACCGGAGATTATCAGAAACAGGACAAACAATGACTGACGGCTATAGAGTTCCTGGGGGACACGATGGTATGGCGGCTTTTCCCGGAACCAATGGTAATACCATTCTCATTCGTAACCACGAACTCACTCCAACTTCTAGCAATGGTTTGAACGCTCCCACTGGCAGCAAGTACAACTCAAATGCGAGGGGCGGTTGTACTAAATTGGTCGTTAATTCTTCCCGTAACCTGGTTGAACATCGCGGAATCCTAGCCGGAACTATTCGTAATTGTGCTGGTGGCCCTACGCCTTGGGGGTCTTGGTTAAGTTGTGAAGAAACCTTTGAAACCAATAACAACAAGAAGCATGGTTATGTGTTTGAAGTTCCCAGTAGTGCGAATAGTTTTGTTACTCCTGTTCCACTAACAGCTATGGGGCGTTTTAATCACGAGGCTGCCGCTGTAGACCCCAACACAGGCTATATCTACATGACAGAAGACCAGCCAAATGGACTGTTCTATCGCTTCGTTCCCAACCAACCCAACAACCTGAGTGCTGGTGGTACACTATACGCCTTAAGGATTATCGGGTCATCTGGAATCAACACAGCTACAGGTTTCCCAAAAAATATGCCTAGAACTGTGGACTGGGTACAGATTACCAATCCTGACCCCAGCACTGATACTGTCAGAACAGAAGGGTATAACAAAGGTGCTGCCAGATTTTCCGGTGGAGAAGGCATCTTTTACGGTGGTGGTTATGTCTACTTCACTTGTAAGAGTGGCAGTAGTTCTGGAAATGGTCAAATTTGGCGTTATTCGCCTGGTAACAATACTGTTGAACTTTATATTGAACCTAACAATTCTGGTGTGCTAGACAATCCAGACAACATTGTCGTGTTCCCCAATCGAGACATCTTCCTGTGTGAAGATGGAGATGGTACTGATTTTATTTTGGGCATCACGCCAACAGGCTCACTCTATAAATTTGCTCGTAATCGTTTGAATAGCAATGAGTTTGCTGGAGTTTGTTTCTCACCTGATGGGCAAACTATGTTCGTGAATATTCAATCCCCAGGAATTACTTTTGCTATCTGGGGCCCCTGGTAAAGTTATCTCTTGATGCTGTAATATCTGCGCCTCTGTGGTTGAAATACAGGGTATTTCAGGTAAATGAGGTACAAGCGTAAAACCCAAAATTATGTAGAGACGTTACATGTAACGTCTCTACAGTATTCTACGAATATGCAAACTGCTTACAGAGGCACATAGGAATCGGACAAACTCTTGTTTAAGTTCTAGAAAATTGGGGTTTTCTCTAGGGCTGCCACACGTAATGCAACACGCTTACACTTACTTGCATCATAAGGAATGCCAGCGTGCATAACTTGTGAGTTATCCCAAACCACCAAATCACCAGGTTGCCAAACATGAGCATAAACTGGTGTATATTCTAAAACTCTGTGAAATAGTACTTGCCAAAACTGTTTTGCTAAATCTAGTTCATCTTCCATCCCCACAGGTATTGATGTATCTGAACCAAGATATAATCCTCTCTGCCCAGTTACCTTGTGAGTCGAAACAATAGGATGCTTTTTCATCGGCACATCCGGCCCCGGCTGATAAGTTCTTGGGGGCAGATGATACATTGACATTTGCTCTAATTGCTGTTGATATTCAGGTTCAAGATTGTTATAAGCTTCTACCATGTCAAGGAATTCAGTTGTGTGGGGTTGACCATCAACTCCTTGTGTTGGTATTTCTACGCCATACAACATCACCACATATAAAGAATTCATATCTAGACCTTCTGTTCTCGGTAGAAAGTCTTTGTCATGATGCCATTGCCAAGCAAACTGTCCGATGATTTCTTGAGTATTTTCTTTAGGATTTCCTAAAATAGCTACACCAGGACTTTGTAAATCTGGGTCTATATCTGGGTCTAGGGGTTGAGGCAGATACTTAAAGCCCAAGTCTCCAAAAGTTTGGTTGGCAAATTCTTTTAATTGTGGTGCAGTTAAATGTTGGTTTCTAACAACAATCACACCATTTTGCCAAAGAGATTGTTTAAATTCCTGTATTTGTTGGTTGGTCAGTTGCGTCAGATTGCAACCTGGCAATACTTCCTTACCTAGCCTGGAATGCTGTTTAACTGTTTGCTGCTGCATTATTAGATTCCTGTTTATGTAAGTTTTTTCTATGCGTATAGATTTGAATACCTTGCACCTATACCAAAATTATTTTTATTTAATCAGGATCAATTCAATATTGCCTAACTGTCTTATTTGAAGCCATCTCCCAAACAGCAGACGTGATAGTCACTCTATCGGTATGGGGATGGATATATAGCAGAATCAAAATATTTATTCGCCCCAGCGATGCCACTGGCGAAAATTGCTTCCATCACTGACTGCTAAACCAATTTGATGCTGTGAAGATAGTTCATCGTAGCCACCTTCATTCGCGCCAATATAATACATCCGAAAACTGCCGTCATCCATCGGTACAATACAAGGCGTACCTATTGCCCGTGCATCCCAACGACCAGAACCTTTTTGGGCATGAGAAAAGACAGAACCTCCTGGTTGGTCTCCTGTTTCTTTTTGCCAATGAATTCCATCATCGGAAATGGCTAAACCAATGGAGTGATAACCACTGGTATTCACACCTTCGTAAAACATGACGTACTGTCCCTTTATTTTCAGCACATGGCGAGTCCCAATGCCTCTCTCATCAAAACTCCCAGACTCACCTGCTGCTAAAATCTGACCTACTTTTTCCCAGTGGAAATTATCAGTAGATACAGCTAAACCGACTAAAAATCCTTTTTCGGGGTTGAGGGTGTGGTAATACATTTTCCAAGTGCCATCATCATCAGGTAGCACTTGCGGCCAGGCGCAGAATAAAGCATCAAATTCTCCAGGCTTGCCTAAATCGAGAAAAGCGCCTTGATAATTACCTTCCAAACGTACCCAATTAATGCCGTCACGAGAAATTGCACAGCCGGGGCGCATATTTAACCCTTTTGCGTGAAATTTTCCCATTTCAACTATTGTGCGATCGCCACCAAAGTACCACATCCAATAAAGATTATCTCGGAAGTAAACATTACTAACGCCAACATGGGCTGAGTCAAACCGCTGGGGATCTGGGTGCGGTTCAAAAATAGCCCCTCCAGTTAAAGAACCTTGAACACGTTGCCAATTAATTCCATCAGCAGAAATTGCTAAACCACAACGACCAGTAGGCAAATTGATTTGTCGGTCAAAGTCAGCGTCTCGACCGTAGTACCACATCTTCCAAGTCCCATCAAGACACCGCAAGACTTGTGGCGAAGAAATTCGTTCAGAGTCCCACCAGCCTTCTGGGCCTGGTGTTAATACTAATCCGGGTTGATTGAGTGGGGTTTTTGCTTGATTCATATATATAATTTAGGTTGAAATTTAAATTGCTACAGTTTGCTGGTAATTAGATTAGCGATCGCTCCATCATGCTGTAATCTTCAACGCAGCTGCGCAACATTACTTAAACATCATTCGTCATGAAATCAGAAATTCATCTGATGGGTTTCCGAATCTAAGTAGTCTACATTTGAATTTAAGTTCAGTCTGACAGTTTGTTGTGTTCGCATGAGTATCTGAAAAATAATGAGAAATATAAGTCGGTACATCAGTACTATTTCTTTAGTTGTGCTACTGCAAAGTTTTCCTTTAGTTGTTCAAGCACAATCAACAGAAACGCCTTCTCAAACAACCTCAGATCCCATTCAACAGGTAATTGCAGCCAAATGGATGACCAATTCTCCAGATGGCAATTTTTATCCCGAAAGATTGCTGAGTCGGGCAGAACTAGCCTCGATTATGGTCAAAGTATTTCGACTTGATAAACGACAAACTGTTAGTCAAGAAAACCTTCCCACTCCAGATGTGCCTCCCTCTAATCCAGCATTTAACGATATTCAGGTAGTCTTAAAAACGGAGGTTATGAAAGGCTATCGGGGGAATTTGTTTTTTCCCAACCAAAAAGTGAATAGGGCAGAAGCTTTAGCAATATTTGCCCAAGCTTACGGTGTATTTCAATTTGATGATGATTCTGTGAATGAAATTCTTTCATCTCATCCTGATGCTAAAGCAATTCCGACTTGGGCGAGAAAAGCGATCGCAACAGTAGTTTCGGAAGGATTCATCAACACAGATAGCCAAGGCAATATTTCCCCATTGCAACCTATGACTCGTGGAGATATGGCTTACTTGTTGAGTAAATATTTGCAACGGCAACGACAACTACCAGATACACCAGAAGTTCCGACTGTGCCTAATAATACAGATTCCCCTTAGTAACCAAGGTAACGTACCCATATTCTGAGGATTTACACATAAACATACAAAATCAAGGGTTGAGTTGGCTAGGGATATAGGTATTCAAAACCCTAACACCTACCAAAGCAGAGAGTGTTGTTACGTAAATTCTCATTCTTGACGGGTTATGTAACAGAATTGCAACTCCCCATAATTATGGGGATAACCCGACCGTGGGAAAATCAGAATACCAGAAGTAGAAATTAGAGAGGAAAACCCTATAATATGCATCTGAGTGAAATCACCCATCCTAATCAGTTGCACGGTTTATCTATCCGGCAACTGCAACAAATTGCCCGCCAAATTCGAGATAAACACCTCCAAACAGTAGCAGCAACAGGCGGTCATTTGGGGCCAGGTTTGGGTGTTGTAGAGTTAACTCTAGGGCTTTACCAAACATTAGATTTAGATCGGGATAAAGTTATTTGGGATGTAGGACACCAAGCTTATCCCCACAAACTAATTACAGGACGCTACAGTAACTTCCATACCCTTAGACAAAAAGACGGAATTGCTGGCTATCTCAAGCGCTGCGAAAGTAAGTTCGACCACTTTGGCGCAGGACACGCTTCTACAAGTATCTCAGCAGCTTTGGGTATGGCATTAGCCAGAGATGCCAAAGGAGAAAAATTTAAAGCCGTCGCTGTTATTGGTGATGGTGCTTTAACTGGGGGTATGGCGTTGGAAGCTATCAACCATGCTGGACATCTGCCGAAAACTAACCTGCTGGTGGTACTGAACGATAACGAGATGTCTATCTCTCCCAATGTGGGTGCGATTCCTCGCTATCTTAATAAAATGCGTCTCAGTCCGCCAGTACAATTCATCAAAGATAACTTTGAAGAACAATTCAAGCAAATTCCTTTTGTAGGTGAATCCTTGTCTCCCGAACTTGGACGCATCAAAGAAGGGATGAAGCGGTTGGCGGTTCCCAAGGTGGGGGCGGTATTTGAAGAACTGGGCTTTACCTACATGGGGCCAGTCGATGGACACAACTTAGAAGAATTGATTGCGACTTTCCAACAAGCGCATCAAATACAAGGGCCAGTTTTGGTACACGTAGCCACAGTTAAAGGTAAAGGTTATGAACTGGCTGAACAAGACCAAGTAGGCTACCACGCCCAAACCCCATTTAACTTAACAACTGGCAAAGCAATTCCTTCTAGCAAACCTAAACCCCCTGCTTATGCCAAAGTCTTTGCCCACACTTTAGTTAAACTAGCTGAACAAAATCCGAAAATTATCGGTATTACAGCAGCAATGGCGACAGGTACAGGTTTAGATAAACTCCAAGCTAAACTGCCTAATCAATATATAGATGTTGGCATTGCGGAACAACACGCTGTGACTTTAGCTGCGGGTTTAGCATCTGAAGGTATGCGCCCTGTGGCTGCTATCTACTCTACTTTCTTACAACGGGCTTACGACCAAATCATTCACGATGTCTGTATTCAAAACTTGCCTGTGTTCTTCTGCTTAGACAGGGCGGGAATTGTTGGTGCTGATGGCCCCACCCACCAGGGGATGTATGATATCGCTTATTTGCGCTGCATTCCTAATATAGTATTGATGGCTCCCAAGGATGAAGCCGAACTACAACGGATGATGGTAACTGGCATTAACCATACAACTAGTGCGATCGCTATGCGCTTCCCCCGTGGTAACGGTTATGGTGTACCCTTGATGGAAGAAGGTTGGGAACCTTTGGAAATTGGTAAGGGTGAAATTCTCCGCAATGGTGATGATGTGTTAATCGTTGGCTACGGCACAATGGTTTACCCCAGTATGCAAGCAGCGGAAATTCTCAGCGAACACGGCATTGAAGCAACTGTAATTAATGCGCGGTTCGTCAAGCCTTTGGATACAGAATTGATTTTACCGTTAGCTAAGAAAATTGGTCGCGTTGTCACTATCGAAGAAGGTTGTGTGATGGGTGGCTTTGGTTCTGCTGTAGCCGAAGCTTTACTAGATGCTGATATCGTTGTCCCTGTGAAGCGCATCGGTATTCCAGATGTGTTAGTGGAACACGCTACCCCAGAAGAATCTAAGGCAGAGTTAGGTTTAACTAGCCGTCAACTTGCTGAAAGAGTTATGCAAGCTTACTTTCAAAAGCAAGTATCTACAGTGGTTTAAATCTGCTGTGTGAAATCTAGGAATTAAATATTTCGATTAGGGTGGTAAATTACCACCTTTTTTTGTATTTTTTATTAATGCGATCGCAGTTTTCGATATATAGCTATAGCCAGAATAGTTAGGACATCAGCAAATGATAAAACCTAGACAGAAAAAAACTTTAAAGCCTGTTCCCTACCATACTATAACTTTCATAGAATTTGTGGGTGCGATCGCTAAACACCAATTTTATCTGCTGTAACACTATTAATTATGAGCAATTGCATCAAATACAGCATAACGAGCTTTTCCTTGCTGTTTAGCATGATACAAAGCTGCATCAGCATTTTGGAGTAAAGTTTCTGGTTGGTCAGAACCTCCCCGATTGATAGTAACACCTATACTGGCTGTGGTAGAAATTTGATTTCCATTGAGGATCAGGGGTAAGCCTAAAGTATCTTGAATTCGTTTGGCAACATTAATAGCATCATTAATATCTTTAATATCTTCTAGCAGCACAGCAAACTCGTCACCGCTAAACCTTCCTACTGTGTCACCACTACGTAGACATGATTCTAGTCTGCGAGCGATCGCTACTAATAAATCATCGCCCATTGCATGTCCAAAGCGATCGTTAATTTCTTGGAAGCCATCTAAATCTAAAAATAAAATTCCAAAACGGTAATCAATTCGGCGTTTACTTCTTTCTACCGCTTGCTTCAATCGATCTAAAAATAAAGGTCGATTAGGTAATGCTGTCAGTCCATCATAAAAAGCATTCTGGAGTAGTTGCGTCTCCATCTGTTTGCGTTGCGTCACTTCTTGAAGAACTAGCAATGCACCCGTAATATTCCCATTCTGATCACGAATAGGTGCAACATAATCTCCTACTAATATTTCTCTACCATTTTTGGCAATTAAAACACAGTTATCTGGTAGATGTAAAACTTTTCCTGTTGCTATTGTGTGTATGGCTAAATTCTCAATTGTTTCTTCTATGTCTTTGTCAATTAGTTTTACAACTTCTGCTAAATCTTTCCCATATGCCTCTTCTTGCTGCCAACCTGTGAGTGCTTCAGCCATTGAATTCATAAATTGAATGCACCCATCAGGATATGTGGCAACCACAGCATGTTGCATACTGTTAATCATTGCCATCATTAGTTGCTGTTCTTCCTGCATTCGTTCGTTAATTGGGTGCTTGTCAATAGCCATTTCGACAGCAATATGCAGTTCTGTTTCTGCGAAAGATTTTACAATATCATTTAAAAACTCTTTCGGCTCTTTCTTATGTAATTTCATATATTTCCAATGACTATTTAAATATAATACGAATATATGAAAAAATCATAGATAATCTTGGATATTTGTATCCCATTATTTTCCTCGTTTTCCTCATTTAACCATATATGAATTAATACTAATTTACGGAGTAATTATCATATCTTTTTTACAAGCTTATATCCAAAAAAGTAATATATGAAACCTTTGATCCCAAATAATTTAACCTTTTTTGGAGATTAAGCGCTTGGAAATTCTCATCCTCAGCAACTAGGATATTGTGTGTCAGCATGTTAAAACAACCTACTTGCTAAGTTCAGATATTTTCGGAATTGTTAACTCAATCTGAAGGTTCATAATTCTATGATAATCAATATCTAAATTATCGGTGTGTCTGATCGGCTAAAATGCTGAATAGGTTTTAGATGAGATATTCTTATTTTCAGTATGATTTGTGTTTAGAAATACTCAGAAATATCTCTGGTTTGCTTTGTTTTCAAAGTTGATTCCAGTAAAATCACGAAAAACGTAAATAATTTTAGGTAATAAAAATAGCAATCATCAATAATTATCTAAATATATCTTTTTATTTAATACATCTATCACTAATCCCAATTCAGTATGAATTGGAAAACCTATAGGACTCATATTTGATTGCTGAAAAAAAATCAGTATAATCAGACAAGACTTTTTTCCTACTCCCTGTCTACACAAGTAACTTCGGAAATCAAACCGGATTCCTATATATTTTGTTATAATTTATTTGTTTCTGTGCTTTTAAAGTAATTTATATAACTACTAAAGAGAAAATATTTGTATCTAGGTTACTTGCTTTGTTTAAGTCTTAGAAGGAAACAAAAATCAAAAATTAAATAAAAAGTTTTACCAACCTTGAAAAGGCTAATCCTAAATACAAAAAATAACAGGATATAAAAATTTAACTGCGGTTACAAGCCAACTCTTCTTGAATTGTCATCATCAAAGCAGTCAGATTTATAGGCTTGACAAGATAACGACGAGCGCCTAAATTTATAGCTCGTTCTTGATCGGCTTTAAAAGCAAAGGCTGAAACTACAATAATAGGTATCTTTGGTAAATATGGATGTTGCTGGATTTGCTCTAATAGCCAATAACCATCAACACCTGGCAGTTTTAAATCTAGTAAAACCAAATCTGGCTGAAAGCTTTCTATCGTTGAGAACAAAGCTGTGCCATTCGACAGGCTTTTAACATTATATCCACAATAACCCAGATAGTCGCTCAGCAACATCCTATTTACATCATTATCTTCAATTAGTAAAACTTTTTTTAATTGCTGTGGATGCACTTGCTGATTTATTTTAAGTAAATGTGTTGTCATTACAAAATAAAACTTAAGACAAACATCTCAAAAAACTACTGATGAAAGGAATAAAAAGAATATATTAATTGTCAGATTGATTAAAATAGTTAAATTTTATTTAAGACGTGCTGTTATGTAAATTAAGATTAATTTTTGTCTGATATTTACTAAATAGGATTATTGTAACTTATCGATTAATTTTCATAAAAACTTAATGTTTCATGGATATTTATTTAATTTTTAGTAATAAACCTTTGCTTTTTTGAATTTTCACCATTGTAAATATACTTAAATTAATTGCTTATTTTTGTGCTAAAAACAACAGTAATTTCACAGGTAAAATATTAAGAGTTTATAAAAAAAAGGAGCAATTTATGCTCCTTTACTTAGTTTTTTAGAATAGAAACCGGAGTCTCAACCGGATACTTTTTTTAACTTGCGTTGTGTAGCAACGATTCCAGCGACTCCCAACATACCAAGTACTACCGAGGGTTCTGGTACTGAAGTTGAAGAGACATATCCAGGTGTTTGCCAAGAGTAAATCGCACTGTAAGATATACCATCATCGGAAGCTGTAATACCGGAAGCAGTGGGGTTAAAGCTGTAAGCGAAGTAAGTGTTATTGCCGACAACTACTTTGGCGATTTCACTTGCTGCGATTTCACCTTGGTAGGTGCTTAATGTCGCTTGGAAAGTGAGTACTTCTTTGAATGATGTCAGTTGAGCTATTTGAGTTTGCAGTGTTAGTTTCGTAGCAGTAGGAGTTGTAGGTGAGTTCAGTAATAGTTGAAGGGATGAAATCTTAGTTTGGACTTCTGAAGCAGTTGGTAGAGTTGTTTTACCAGGGAATAGTAATTTCACTCCGCCATTCCACGCTTCATTCAGCTTGGTAGAAAGTGTGCTGGCAAGTTTACTCTTAACATCCAAGTGACCAACTAGCTGTAGTTCTACGCCGCCATTTGCACCAAATTGAAATCCACCAATGTTTGGATCTCCCATCCCTAATAAAGGAAACGAACTTGTGACTAATGATTTGGTAGTTGCTGAAAACCCATTCCAAACTGATTGGAAAGGTGTGTAGGTATTTAACAAATCACCCAGCCATTGCGAACCAAAAGTATTCCAGTCGCTTGCGGTGACACTGCTGACATTGGCGCTGTATTGTCCTTTTGTAGCAGTGAAGCCAACGTTAGAAGTAGGATTTTCAGTACTGTACCAAAGTTCAACGTTAGAGCTAAAATCTTTATCTGTTAAAGCTTTAACAGCAGCAGTTGTATCTGATTTAATGAACTGACCGTTTGAACCACCTGTGTAGGTATTGATCTCGTTAGTATTATTGAAAGAAAAAGTTGTAGCTTGTGCTGGGTTAGTGGCGATCGCACTCACGCCAACAGCCATTGAGGCACCAATTGCAAGTGTTTGGAAAATTCTTTTCATTTACTGTCTCCGCCAGTTTTGAGGTATTTTTATATACTGTCTTTGTTTCTAGAATTGGATTAGCCTGACTACAGGCTTTGGCTTTTTGAGAATGCTACTGGTAAAAATCACAACCAGCTTTCAGCCATGTTTAGTAGTTACGCACACCAATCCAGTTTAGGAAACCGGGAGACTTTATTGGGTAAAGCTGTTGTAGATTCTGAATAAAAAGATGACTAATATTTTGCTGTTTATTTACGTGAAATTACAATATTTCGGTTGATAAGCAAGTTATTGTTACTACATTTATCTTAAATAGCTGTTGGTATTAACCTTTTTTCATCTTCTGCTGTATTCCCAAGCAGCTTGCGATCGCTATTAGTCCTAACACTGCTGAAGGTTCTGGTACTTTGCGTGGACGAGGAGATTTACTACTAAGATTTGCCCACCTATTACTATATGGAGGAGTGTAGGTTGACAATTGAGCAGCGCTTACAGCGGAGGAATATTCAGGAATAAAGCTAGGTGTGTAGTAGTTAGCTACTTCAGGCTTTGAATTCATCACTTCTATGTTGCGGGCGTTGCGTAACAGCAAATCATTTTCTGCCGAGTTCGATGTATCCGCAGCTTGAGACGAGTGTTCTAATAATGAAGTGTTGCTGAATGCCCAAACAGGCTGCTGTCCGAAAGTACCGATCACTGCGAAAGACACAGCACAAATGCTGAGTTTGAAAATATTGCTTACCATAGGCATGTGTTAATTACTTCTAGGGATTAACTTTGGGCAACAGTATAATTGACAATTTTTATCTTGCAACTGGCTTTCAGTATTTTCCCTGTAGTTTATCGTAAAAAAACACCTGCCTCAAATAGCAAACAATAAAATTTTTGTAACTTTAAAACATTGCTACAGCATTCTAAAAATTACAGGCTACTAAAATGCGTACTTTCCTGTATTAGAGAAACTTGGCAATTTTTTCAACAGCGGTTTCTAACAAAGGCGGTTCATGTACCAAGGCAAACCGGACATATCCTTCTCCAGATTTCCCAAAACCAGCACCAGGAGAAGCGGCTACACCAGTTTGTTTAACTAACTGGGTACAAAATTCTACTGAATTTTGCTGCCAAGGAGAAGGTAACTTGGCCCAGATATACATAGTGGCTTTAGGGCTAGGAACTTGCCAACCAATGTGATGTAGGGCATTCACGAAAGCATCGCGCCGTTGGCGGAAGGTGGCGACTGTATTTTGGACTCCTGCTTGTGGGCCAGTAAGGGCAGCGATCGCCCCATTCAAAATTCCTTTATACTGATTAAAATCTACTGCGGCTTTGATTTGGCGTAAAGCTTTGATTAATTCAGCATTACCAATGGCATATCCGATGCGGAAGCCGCCCATGTTGTAAGACTTAGAAAGAGTGAAAAATTCAATTGAGACGCTTTTTTCAGGATCGGCTTGCAGAATTGACGGTACTAAGGATTGAGAATGAGGAAAGCTTTCTCTTGCGCCGCTAATTTCCTCAAACACCAAATCTACATAGGGGAAATCGTGAACTAAAACAATATTGTGTTGTTGACAAAAAGCTACAGCTTCTTGGAAAAAAGCCAAAGGCGCGATCGCTGCTGTCGGATTGTGCGGATAGCTCAACACCATCATTTTCGCCTGAGCTACAACAGCAGGGGGTATATCAGCCAATACTGGTAAAAAACCGTTTTCTGCCAATAATGGCATAGGGTAGATTTGACCACTAGCTAAGTAGACTCCGCCTGCATGGGACGGATAACCAGGGTCGAGCAATAAGGCATAATCACCGGGATTTAATAAAGCTAAAGGTAAGTGAGCCGTACCTTCTTGGGAACCAATTAAAGGTAGTACCTCTGTTTCTGGATCGACCTTGATGCCAAATTTTTGTTCATACCAATCAGCCGCAGCTTGACGAAATGCTTGCGTACCGTGAAATAACAGATAACCGTGAGTACTGCGGTCATCAAGAGATTGCGCGATCGCTTCCAGAACATGCGCCTCAGTGGGCAAATCAGAAGAACCCAGTGACAAATCAATTAACTGTTGGCCGACAGACAGAGCCGCCGCTTTGGCTCTGTCCATATCAGCAAACACGTTAAATTGTAGAGGTTGTAAACGTTGTGCAAATTGCATATTAGTAAAAGGTCAATGGTTAATAGTCAATAGTCCATAGTATTGACTGTTGACTATTGACTATTGACTAATTTCTATTTAAATGCGTATCTAGCAAACTGAGTAACTTATCTTTACCGATTACGCCCTCGGTTGATTCTAATAATTTTTCACCTTGAATAAGCCTTAAGGCTGGTACACCTTCTACCCCATACTGTTTAACAGAAACTGGGTTAGGGTCAACTTCCATTTTGACAACTTTTAGGCGATCGCTAAATTTGTTGGCTGCTAAATTAATCAGTGGCGACATTAATTGACATGGGCCACACCACGAAGCCCAAAAGTAAACTAATACAGGCTGCTCAGATTTCAACACTTCGGTTTCAAACTCAGCATCAGTGATGGTGATTACACCCTTACTCATGGCAGTCTCCATTAGTTGACATCAATACTTGGCACAAAAAATACTTTATCTCAAAGTCTTTAATAGACCATAATTAGTAGTCCATCGTCCATAGTTAATATAGCCGTTTGCATTTGAGTCTAATACAAACCTAACCCCCAACCCCTTCCTTTGTAGGGAAGGGGAGTAAGACTCAAAGCCTCTCTCCTACAAGGAGAGAGGTTTGGAGAGAGGTCAAAAATGTACTGCACCCAACCGAGAACTGCTATAGTCCATTGTTTATGGTTAACCAAAGGAATCCTCAACTATTGACCATTGACTTTTAACTACCGAAGCAAAATCCCACAACCAACAGGTGTGGGACTAGCTCAAATCAGTATCCAACAAAATTTTACATTTGATCTAGTTGCTTGCGTAAAGATTCCAACTCAGCATCAACTACTTCATTCGATTGGGCAGGGTTAGTTTGGGAAGGCGTGGTTTGTTGCTGTGGTGGTAGCTGGGGTTGATTAGGAGCGCTGGCTGGGCCGAGTGCCATTTGTGCCTTTAACGCTGCCAATTCATCATCAACGTCGCTACCAGCTTCCAACTTGGCAAACTGGGTTTCCAAATCAGCACCAGCTAACTCTGCTGCTGACTGGGCGCGGGCTTCTTGCATCAGGACTTTTTCTTCCATCCGCTCAAAAGCAGCCATTGCACTGCTGCTATTCATACCCCGTACCATACCTTCCAGTTGCTCTTGGGCTTTGGCAGTAGTAATCCGTGCCTTGAGCATTTCTTTTTTGGTTTTGGCTTCGGAAATTTTACTTTCTAGCTGAATTAAGTTGCGTTTAAGAGTTTCAACTTGAGTACTTTGCTGATCTAAGCTAGTTTTTAGGGCTGTGCTGGTTTCGGTGAAAGTCTTTTTACGTTCTAGCGCTTGACGTGCGAGGTTTTCATCACCTTTTTGCAGTGCTAGTTGGGCGTTGCGCTGCCATTTGTTGATTTCATTTTGGGCATCATTGTACTGTTTTTCAGTACGTTTTTGAGCTGCGATCGCTTGAGCTACACCCTGACGCAACTGTACCAAGTCTTCCTGCATTTCCAGGATGGCTTGCTCTAGCATTTTTTCTGGATCTTCAGCTTTATTTACCAAATCATTGATATTTGCACTAACTACTCGCTTAATGCGATCAAATAATCCCATAATTTGTTTTCCTTTTGCAGTTTAGGTACTTGATTGGACAGTTAAGGTTTTTACTATTTAATAGTTTCTTCTTTAAATGTAATCTTTCCGGCTTGGTTCGGTACCTCCCGATACCACTTAATTGTTTAACATATACCCTGGTTGTAGCAACTGACCAGTTTTTAAGGCTCTTGAGCTAATGGTAATTGCTGTTGTGGTGTGTTTTCTGACTCATGCCGCACCTGTTGTTTCATTGCTGCCAATTCTGTATCAATACTGTTGGCAGATTCTAGGGAAGCAAATTGTTTTTGCAAATCATCACTGTTGAGTTCAGCTATAGCTGCTGATTTCGCTTCAATTTGAAAAACTTTTTCTTCCATCCGATCAAACGCATTTAGGCTGCTAGTAGGCGAAACTCCACTGAGCATTTCTTGGAGTCGATAGGATGCTTCCGCCGAACGAGCGCGGGCAATATACATATCTTTTTTGGTTTTAGCTTCGGAAATCTTGGCTTCTAGCGATCGCATATCTTGCTTCAGCCGCTCGACAATTTCTGTTTGTTGACTGATTTGATTGGAGAGGGATGTAGCAGTTTCTTGATAAGCACGACGCTTAGTCAAGGCTTCTCGTGCTAGAGGTTCATTGCCTTGTTCTAGTGCTAGTTGGGCGCGACGATACCATTCTTCCGCCGTAGATTGGGCGGCAATTGCTTGTCGTTCAGTGCGTTTTTGAGTAGCAATTGCTTGTGCTACCCCTTGTCGTAATCGCACCAAATTTTCTTGCATTTCAGCGACGGCTTGTTCCAGAATTTTTTCTGGATCTTCTGTACTGCCTATCAGACTATTTAGGTTAGCCCGAATCACCCGCAGGATACGCTTGATTAATTCCATATCGGCTCTCCATTCACTTTTGCCAGTCAACAGGCAGAGCATTTTGTCGATGTTTTCCTCATCCTATCTTAGATTTTGATCACTCATGGTTGCTGCACTCGTGCTTTAATTCCTTGTTTTTGTAGTTCTTGTAATCTTTTTTCGACTTGCTCTTTTGTTTTCAACGCCCCAAGAAAAATCAGTTTTTGGTCGCGCGATAAATAAGCATCGGGAACTACTTGCCGTGCCGTAATAATTGAGCGATCGCCTTCATTATCCATCACAATATGATAAAACCCATCTGCTGCCGGTTTGATTTCGGCGTTTACCTGTGGTGTAGTAATTGTAGGCTGCTGTGCAGGTTGGGCTTTAGCAATAGGCGGGATATTCAACGGCTGTACTGGTTGCACATCTGGTAATGGGTTAACTACTGGAGGCGCTACTGGTGTGGGAATTACTACAGGCGGATTTATAGGTGCGATCGTAGTTGCGGGAAGTTTTGGTTGTAAACCAACTATATCGTTAGGATCTTTCAGTTCGGGAAATTCTTTAGCCGCCAAATTGGGATACTTGGGTATAGGAGTAAGTTCTGTCTGGGCTGGAGGTTTGGGCTGGTTTTCTGGTTCCTGAGTCTGAGTTCTATCGGTATTAGCACTGGAATTGCTATTAAATATTTTATCGAGACTCAACTGTGGCAAGCTTTTAGGATTAAATACCACGTAACCCAAGGTCAAACTAGCCATCAACAACAGCAGCATGGAGCCGATACCTAAAGGTGATAGCAAACTATCGTTAGAATTGCTGGGTGGTTTTGTTGGTTGTTGTGGCTCATCTGTTAAACTCCGCAGCAATGCTTCACTTGATTCTAGGTAATCGTCTGGCTGGGTAGAAGTTGTGTTTGCCTGCATCAGATTTTCACTGTGAGCAGCCTTGGCAGTTGCAGGTACTATACTGCTACTAGAATTTGTAGATGGTAGCGGAATTTGTGTTTGGCTCGAATCAGTCGAAGATGATTGCTGGGGCTTTGCTGCTTCCTCTGTCTTGGCTATTGCTGGTTTTTCTAGAGGTACTTCGGTTACAGGTGCAGGCGGTATACTGGGTTTAATTTCTGTTACAGGTAGCTGAAGTTTGCCAGCCAACGCCGTCATTTCTAATTCTTCCTGGGGTTGAGTGTTAATGTAATTGCCTGTGCGTGGTTGATAGGCTGTCTTTGATGCTATGCGTGAACGACGGTATCTAGCCAACTCTTGATCCAGTTGTACTTCCAAACTGGCCAGGGCTGCGGCTAGTGCTGGCTTCAACTCAGGTGTTTTGGATGATTGAATACCGGAATCTATGGGCGAGTTTTGACTCATTGCCTGTCTGCCTCAAACCTAGACTGTTGGATTAACTTTAGATAATTTGTGCCAATAGTAGCGAAAAATTTCGCATCACTATAGACTTTCTTGAACTATCTTGAATTTCAGCACTCAGCACTTTTAAGTAAGGATGTCTTGGAAATCAGTCAATGATATTTTAGGCTTTCTGGAACAGCAAGCCAGATGGCAAGAGCAGCCATTGCAAAAAGTGCTTCAGTTTTGGGCAGAAGTGGTAGGTGTAGTAGCAGCCAAGCATACCCAACCATTGGTAATTCAGCGTGATGTTTTGCGAGTGGCTACTTCTAGTGCTGCTTGGGCGCAGAATCTAACTTTTAAACGCCAAATTATCCTTTTAAAGCTAAACGAAAAGTTGCCTACGCCTGTGGTAGATATTCGCTTTTCTACGGCTGGGTGGCAAAATCCTTCAGCAAAGCCACAAGAACAAGTTACAGGCTTGCCAAAGGAACATCCTAGTTACCTGGGGAATGTGAGTAATGTTCAGCAAAATGATGCATCTGCACTGGAAAATCCGCAGACTGCATTTAGCCAATGGGCAGAAAAAATGCAAATGCGATCGCATGGTTTACCTCTTTGCCCTCAATGCCAATGTCCTACACCCCCAGGTGAACTTCAGCGCTGGCAAGTTTGTGCGATTTGTGCTTCCAAGCAATTTTGAACAGTCAAAGACCCAGGATTAATGTTTAATAAACTTAATATTTTTATAAAATAAATTTAAAAGTTTTTCTCAACTTCACATTGCAGTTTTATCTCGTGGGAAATACTTAAGAAATCTAGGGTTAATTTCTCTCTGCTCAACAAATAGTTAGAAATTAAATACTTGGGGCTTTGAGTTGGCATTTATCCAAACAACTCAATATTTGGCTGAGACTATTTCACTTTCAGAATGATACAAATCATTGAGTGAAGGCACTCATTTGTCTGTATGCCTTTACAAGTTCGTGTGTTTCCTGACTTGTTTAACGAAAATAAGTCCAAATTTTGGATGCTTTCTATTTTCAAAACTGTCTCAGACCACACTAGATTCTTTTAGTGTTGGTATCTCTTTTATGAGTATTTATAGACACATATAATATTTAATTTCCGAAATAGCTGAGTACTTGTTGTAGTAAAAAGTATTTCTCAGCTAAGGAATTGTCACTGTTGATATCTCAGCCAGACTTATGTAAATTTGAGTCATAATGGCTAAAATATATACACAATTTTATCGTTAACTAGCTATATATAAGCCGATTAGAAGAATAAAGTTAAATATTGATTAAATCTAAACTTTTACTTTTAAGCTTGATCCCTAGCTATTTTTAGCCAAAAATTAGTAGGTAAGCACTTTAGTAATCATTTAAAAATATAACAAGATTCTAAAAACATCCTGAAGTTTATTTTTCTGTTGGGATCGCTAGAACCTAGAGTAAATAATAATTTGTTGGCAATATTCCGTATTTATATGTAGGCGCAAAATATAAACATGTAAAGTAGCCCTGAACAGCACTAAAGATGAACTCAAATGAAAGCAATAAAATTTTTGACATCTGCCTGTAGATATTGCCGTCATTACAAACCAGAAGGTCGCCGTGGCGGAATGTGTCAACAGTTGGGAGCGCCTGTGCAAGCAAGTTGGAAAGCTTGCTCTTTAGCACTTCCACCTTTTGCGCCTTCATGGGAAACTTTAGAAGATTCTTGGAGTTTGCCAGATGGAACACCAGTCTTAGATAGTTCCCATTCTCTAGTTTCAGTTGCCGACAATATGACAGTTGTGCCTATTGAGGAAAGAGCTAATTTGATTCCTGAAGAGGCTAAGGCTACTAAGGTAGTGCTAATTTAGCCAATATTTCTAATTGGACTCAGTTTATAGACATTCAAAAAAATATTTCCCTTGAAAGTTGCTAGTGCTGTCAACTTTGACATCTCCAAAAATCGCACCTGATACCAATTTTGGATTGTGAATTGAAAACTTTGTCAAAAAGCTTTTCCAGACAACCATAAGTTACCTAACCTCAAATTGATATACCTCAAAGGTGCGATTTTTGCCATTTTTAAGGTAGCCAAGGGAAAGAGCGAAAATTGGGCGATCGCTTTTCTAAAAATGCTTGTTTTCCTTCTGCACCTTCTTCTGTCATGTAATACAGTAAAGTTGCATTCCCCGCAAGTTCTTGTAAACCAGCTTGTCCGTCACAATCAGCATTAAATGCGGCTTTAAGACAGCGAATTGCGATCGGACTTTTTTGTAAAATTTCTTGCGCCCATTGAATACCTTCATTTTCTAATTGTTCTACTGGCACAATACAGTTAATTAAGCCCATCTCTAGGGCTTGTTGAGCATTGTACTGACGGCAAAGAAACCAAATTTCTCGTGCCTTTTTTTGTCCGACAATGCGGGCGAGGTAACTAGCACCAAAGCCACCGTCAAAACTGCCGACTTTCGGGCCAGTTTGTCCAAAAATAGCATTATCAGCAGCAATGGTGAGGTCGCAAATCAAGTGTAAAACGTGTCCACCACCGATCGCATATCCAGCTACTAAAGCAATCACTACTTTCGGCATGGAACGAATCAAGCGCTGTAAATCCAGCACATTCAAGCGGGGAATCCCAGCATCATCAACATAACCAGCTTGTCCCCGCACACTTTGGTCACCACCAGCACAAAAAGCATACTTACCATCAGTATGGGGGCCAGCACCAGTAAACAGAACTACGCCAATATTTGTATCTTCACGAGCATCACAAAACGCATCATAGAGTTCAAATACGGTTTTAGGACGAAAAGCATTGCGTTTGTGTGGGCGGTTGATAGTAATTTTTGCAATACCATCGGTTTTGTGATAAAGGATGTCTTCGTAGGTTTTGACAGATTGCCAGTTAACTTGCATGAGAATGAATTGCGCTATTGTGCTTGAGAATTTTATCGCGGACTGAGAAGCGATCGCTAAAATTTACTCTCTCAAAAAATATGAAGTGTAAAATATGAAGTATGAAAAACAAATTATGTTGATTTCGGAAGAACCACGGGCTATTCGGGAAGCAAGAGAGGAAGAGGCGCAATCACGGATTTGGAAGCTTGGTTGCAAAATCAACAAAAATTCACTCTTTTTGTTGATTTTGCGTTGTAAAATTAAATCAAAAATTTAGAATACTCCCACTTAAACCACTATCTGCGGCAAACTTTTGCAAATTTTCCTGTCGCCATTTAGCATCAGCTTTCCGATTTGTCTGCAATTCCAAAACCCGAATTCCTTTATGTGGGAGTGGGTTTAATTTTCGCTTTAACTCCTGCCAAGAAGTAATCAATTCATGCTGCACACTATATGTGGCGCACAATTGAGCAAAATCAATATCCTGTGGAGTACCAAAAAATTCTTCAAAAGGTGGGTCAAATTTGGCGATGGGTAACATTTCAAAAATTCCACCGCCATTGTTGTTAATTAATATAATTGTTAGATGACCGACAAATTTATTGCGGATTAAAAAACCATTTGTGTCATGTAATAGTGCTAAATCTCCTGTTAACATGACGCTGCTTTGTTGATGATGAGCAATTCCTAAAGCGGTGGATAATGTGCCATCAATTCCATTAGCACCTCGGTTAAAATATGTTCGCACGCCTAAATTATTTGGTTGCCAAAAATACTCCACATCTCGCACAGGCATACTATTGGCAATAAATAAAGGTGTGCCAGGGGGTAGGGTTTGAGACAATAGCCAGGCGGCTTTCCCTTCAAATAAATCCTCCATTTCCGCCATAGTTTGGTCAACAGCATTTCTGACTTTCGCTTCTGCAATACACCAACTTTGCAGATATTCAGATAGCGAATTTTTCTTGTCGCTTTCCCTTACATCCAACTCATCTACACTTATTCGTAAATGTGTTGTTCTTCCGTGAAGAGGGTCGAGGTTTTGGTTGCTAGGGTCAATTACCCAGCGTCGAGATTGTGTAGCGCTTAACCAAGTCCGCAGTTCTTTACTGGTAGGCATATCTCCTACCTGAATTACCATTTCGGGTGCTAACTGCTTTGCTAATTGCTGATTACGTAAAATCAGGTCGTAGGTGGAAATTAAATAAGGGTTGAGGTCAGCATAATTTCTCAATGGCGAAAGTCCCTCAGCGAGGACAGGCCATTGCAGAGTTTGGGAGAGTTTAGCGATCGCTCTACAATACTCTAGAGGATTTTGTGGTTGAGCAACCCCAGCAATAATCATACCGCGATCGCAATTTTGCCATTCATGGGGAATTGGCAATGAGCAGTGGGGAGTCGGAATAGTATTGGTGACTGCGGCGAAGAATTCTTCTGGGTCAAATTGAAAGTCAGTACCGTCGGGGACTGGTGCAAGGGGGTCACGGAAGGGAATATTCAAATGTACTGACCCTTTTGTTGGCGTTTGCGTTCTTTCCCAAGCATAAATTACCATTTGCCGCAAATACCCCAGCATTTCCATATCTGGGGAGGGCAAAGCTAACTCGGCTTGCCAGTTTGGATAACTACCATATAATTTCACTTGGTCGATGGTTTGACCAGAGTGACAATCTCGCAGTTCTGGTGGTCTATCGGTAGTTAGAACAATCAATGGTACGCGGCTTTCTTTGGCTTCAATAACGGCGGGATAAAAGTTTGCGCCTGCTGTACCAGAAGTACAAATTAGTGCTACAGGTCGTCCAGTGGCTTTAGCTACTCCCAAAGCAAAAAAAGCCGCAGAACGTTCATCGAGAATAGATATAGCTTCAATATCCGGTACTTGTCGCGCAAAGGCGACTGTTAGAGGTGTAGAGCGAGAACCAGGACAAATAACAGCACAAGTTAAACCTAGACGCTTTAATGTCTCTGTCAATACAAAAGCCCAAAGTTGATTAACATTTCTATAGGCGACCAGCATCAAATCCAAGGTAGCTATCAGACAATATTCAATTTTAAAGGGAACAGGGAACAGGGAATAGGGAATAGTGGACGAGGGTGTGAGGGTGTAGGTGTTCAAAACCCTTACACCCCTATACCCTTACACCCAGTATCAACAGACAAACTTTGTGTGTAAGTCCTATGTTTGTTAAATTTTGTATGGCAAATTTATCTCAAACACTTATGGACTGCATTCATTTAACGGGAATTCGCTGCTATGGCTACACAGGATATTTGCCAGAAGAACAAGTCTTAGGGCAATGGTTTGAGGTAGATGTCAAGTTATGGTTAAATCTTTCTCAAGCTGCCGAGACTGATGCAATCGCAGATACTCTCGATTATCGCAGCGTTATTAGTACAATTCAAAACTTAGTCAAAACATCCCAGTTCGCTTTACTAGAAAAGTTAGCAGGTACAATTGCTGACTCTATCTTGCAACAGGGCGATCGCGTTACACAAGTCCAAGTCGTTGTCACCAAACCTGCCGCACCTATTCCTGATTTCGGTGGCAAAATCAGTATTGAACTCACCAGGACTAAGTCTAATCTTTAAACTAGCCTCTAGTCTCCAGCCTCTAGCCTCTGACTTTCACCAGATATACCTCACCAAAACCCCATATACAAATGACAGAATTAAACACAAAATTTTCTGAAGAAGTGCGGGTTTTTGTTTACGGTACGCTGAAACCTGGTGAAGCTAATTATCAAAAATACTGTGCAGGTAAGGTGTTAAATATCAAAAGGGCAGTCATACTAGGCAAGCTTTTTGCTTTGCCTATGGGCTACCCAGCGATAACATCGGGACAAAATCAAGTCCACGGCTATTTGCTTTCTTTCTCTGACCCAGAGATTTTACAGGCTTTAGATTATCTAGAAGATTACCAGCCCAATAGACCAAGCTCAGAAAATCTTTATAATCGCCAAAAAGTTGAAGTATACACTCAACAAGGCGAAGCTCTTGGTTGGGCTTGGGTTTATTTGATGACTTTAGAGCTGGTTAACCAATTAAATGGCACTCTTCTAGCTGATGGCTGGTGGAGTGGTTGCGGTTTAACAGCGCAGGAATACCTTGGTTGTGAATGAATTATAACAGCGCAGGAATACCTTGGTTGTGAATGAATTACTCACTGCACGATTAATTTAATTCAGACTCGATTTTTTCTAGTCCACGCTGTTTGAAGTCAATTGTTTTTTCTGGAAAGGTTACTGCTGCTTTCGGGATTTCAATGACGGGATTATTTAATGCCACCATCAGCGGTGCAGCAGGAGTAGCAGATGTTTTTGCTGCTGATGTGGATTCTACTTCTACTTGTAATTTTTGAGCCAGTTGTGGTGTTCTAGATTCACTTCCAGGTAACAAACCTGAAACTACGCCAATCACACAAGCAGCAACTGCCGCACCGCCAAATGTCCAGGCTAGGCGTGAACGACGGTGCAAACGGGAAAATACTTTCTGGGCTGTGACTTCTGGTGAGTGTGCTGCGGTTGGTACAGGTAAAGTCCGTAAACCTTGCCGCAATTTCAATAATCTGGCATACAGACGTTGAACAGCCGCATCATTTGCCAGCCATTCTTCTACTTGCCTACGTTCTGTCGCTGTCACCTCTCCATCGAGGTATGCACTCAATAACTCGAAGCGATCGCGCTTCACCATATCCATAGTACCCGTTGATTCGTTGGTATGCTGATCCATTCCTGCTGACAAATCTTCTGGAAGATGCAAATGGGAACGGTCGTAAAACTGAGAATCAGTAGTCATCTTAACATTATTACTAATTCATACACGGGTAAAATTAGCCAGTAATTTTAAGAAATTCATTGAGAAATTCATGGTTTTTTCTCCAGACGGCAGCAGCACGCTTTTTGATTCCTTACAATTCTTAATCAATGCTTAAATTCTGGCATTCAGCAAAGGAAAGAGACTGTAATTTTAGGTATCTAGATAATTTTGCAATTGAGCTTGCAATCTGGATCTTGCTCTGGCTATTCTCGATTTCACCGTTCCCAAGGAAACCCCTGTAATTTCGGCGATTTCTTCATATGCCATACCTTCGATTTCTCTTAAGACAATTGTAGTCCGAAAAACTTCTGGTAAGTCAGCGATCGCTTCTCGCAGTTGCTCGTAAAACTCTCTAGTGGTCAGTTCCTCTTCAGGGCCGGGAGTGTCACCAGCAATTTCCCAATCCATTTCGCCATCGTCTACCGCACGGGGAGCATCCAGGGACAACGGACTAACAACCCGCTTGCGTTTACGCAACTCATCGTAAAACAAGTTGGTAGCAATCCGGCTTAACCAGCCACGAAACTTAGCCGGTTCTTGTAATCGGTTAATATTCCGATACACTCGAATCCAAACTTCTTGCGCTAAATCGGCTCTATCGGGCCAATCTGGAGCTAGGTGGTATAAAACTCTATCAACTTGGGTCTGATAGCGGCGCAGGAGTTCTGCAAACGCAGCACGATCTGGGCGCAGTCCTTCTTGACAGCGCAAAATTAGATCGTGATTTGAGAGTTTGTCAACTTGCACCGATGCTTCTGAATACTTCGCATCAACCGTTGACCAGGATACAGCAATCGATTGACTCATAGATCGTACTGGCATTAAATCATCCCTTACTATTAGACCTACTAATTTACTGGATGTTCCTAAATTAGGTGCCGGATTAATGACTGGAACATCAAAGTATAGAATTTAGGTGAGATTCCTGGTTACAAAAATAGTGACAAACTCTAAGTTTTTCTGGAAAAAAAGCTATTTCATCTGGATTGTGCCACATTTATACCTTTGGTGGGTTTAGGTATAATTGTGCGGCTGATCAAAACTGACTATTTACGCTTGACAATTTTTGTATTTTCTGTATAAAAAGCCAAGCCTCTATCACCTTTCACTCTGTCACTTGTGATTTGTCCCCTGCTATTTTACGCTGCTCAGGCTTAAGGGAAAAATCTCAATCTGCTGACAGACCAATATTTAAATTTCTGAGCTTCTACTTTCAATACTGAATTAATGTTTGAGAAGTGGTTAGACTGTTTGAGATATCGTGGTAACTTCACAAAGGGTAGAGTAAAATCTTGTTTTTGGTCATTTTTGCCAGAAAGTATGAAGAGCGGGGAAATTCATAATTATTAGTTATGAGTCAGAAATTCTGAATTTCTGCTGCCATCCTTTAAAAGGAATGTTATTTTTCCGGTCTAGTTACCAAAATTGTATTTTTTTCTGGATGTTCCTGATAAATAGCCCCAGTATTAGCTGGATTTGGTATACGGACTTGAAGAAAGAAATTAATGGAAAATGTGATTGTGATTGCTAGCAATAGTTTTTCAAACATGGATTTTCTCCCACCCACACCATTAATGATTGATTGCTGCACTGGGAAATTTCTAGAAAAAAGCTTGAACGGAGAAAACCTTCGCTCAGTCTTTGCAGAGAGGAGGTTTCTCACCAGAATTTTTATTTGCTGGGACATCCGCTTAAACTTAGTTTGCCCAAAAAGATTGGCAAACTTATAAGGAAACAGATAATTATTTATAAATTATTGATAATTGAATGATGAGCGCATTCAATTATTCCAAGAAATAGGATCTGTCAGGGATAAACAATAGGCGATCGCAATGGTAAGAAATGAATCTGTAGCGCGTATAGCAATGTTTCTCTGTTTTGGCACAGCCATCTTATCCTTAGCTGTCCATTGGCGAGTTACAACAACGCAACAACAGTTGGAAAATTCAGCCTCCGCTAATGGCAAATTCCCCGGCATTATAGGGGAAACAGCCTTTGGCGCATCGACAAATGCTGGTAAATCCATCCCACGACAAAATCCCCAGAGGACTGATAAATTCCAGTCCTCCGGTATTCAGCCTCATCATAAATCGGGTACAGTGATTGAAAATGTAGCAAGAAACACTGATATATCTAATAACAGGCGATTAGTTGGGTTTGAGCCAGAAAAAACAGAAAATCGCAATACTAATGCTCAACCAATATCCTTTTTTAACAAGTTTTCCAATCAACAAAAAACTTCTAATCAACTGGGGACGAATACACAAGTAGTGGTTGATTTAAGCGATCGCCGTACTTATGTTTATCAAGGAGATTTAGTTATAGCCAGTTATCCCATTGCTATCGGAAAGAAAGGTTGGGAAACGCCTACGGGTTCTTTCCAAGTGATGAATATGCAACATGACCCGATTTGGCAACACCCAATCACAGGCAAAATCTTTCCACCTGGAAATGATAGTCCTTTAGGTGAACGCTGGATAGGTTTTTGGACAGATGGACGGAATGAAATTGGCTTTCACGGCACGCCAGATATTCATCTGTTGGGAACTGCTATTTCTCACGGTTGCTTGAGAATGCGGAATTCTGATGTTCGTTTGTTATACGACCAAGTTAAGGTAGGTACAGTGGTAACAGTGCGTGATTAGTCAAAAGTCCATAGTCAAAAGTCAATTGTCAATCTATTTTGACTCTTGACCATTGACTTTTGACTAAAATTTATTTTTGCTCAAAGCTAGGTGCATAAACTTGGAGTAAGGTACTAACTTGGCGCAGTACTTCATTACCAGTGCTTTTACCCAAAACTGGTGTTCTTTTGTCGTTGGCTGGTTGGTCGAGGTTCCGACTGATTGCCTCAGTTACTTGTTGGGCAATCAATTCTTGTAGTTCGGCTTTAGCACGTATACGTTGATAGTTAGCACCTTCTTCTGTGGTGGCATACAAAGGTGGTAAGCGGTTCAAGGCATAGGCTGCAATATCGCCCACATCTAAAGAACTTTCGCTGGTAGCTTCAATTTCAGCAACGCGGGCGATCGCTTCAGTTAAGACTAATTCTTCCATGACGTTGATAAATTGTTTGCGTGGTACTGCCACTACCTCACCAGTTAATAGCGCTCCCATTAATCGATCCAGCGCCATATACTCTTCTATTGAGAGTTCGGATGCGTTATCACAAATTCGCCCAACTTCTGCTTCCATTGCTGGTGTAAGATAACCATCCTGGAGAGCTTGTTCCACAATTTTTTCAATACTCATAACGCTCATCTTATTTAAGCCACCCAAGTAAGGTAGGGACGGTGCCAATTCAATTTATCCTGCCCAATTATCGGCGCATAATATACAAATTATGCACACACACTATTCAATACGTCTCTACTATTCAAAAACCTTTGTTCGCCAGGGTACTGGATCAACAGATTGTCCATTGACATATAAACCCCAGTGCAAATGCGGCCCTGTAGCAGCACCTGTTGAACCTACTGCGCCAATTAATTGACCAGCTTTGACAAAATCGCCTTCCTTAACGTTAATACGACTTAAATGCAAAAATATGCTGGTCACTCCTTGACCGTGGTCAATGCCAACTACATTCCCGTGAACTCGGAAGCCTTGAGAGACTTTACCAACTAAAGCAACTCGCCCTGGTGCTGGAGCAGTTACAGGTGAACCATTCGCTCCGGCGTAGTCAACACCCCGATGATAATAATCATTTGCAAATTTACCATTATAGTAACGGCGCACGCCATAAATTGTACTCACCCGTGCTTTATTTGGTGCGAGAAATTTACCGTTCCAATATTTTTCTGGTGTTTGCAAAGCTTTGAAGGCTGCTACACGCTTGAGTTCATACTCAGTAGCTCCATCAGCCGATTTTCCTGGTGGTAGAGTGATACGTTGTACAGGAAATTTGCGCGATCGCAATTTAACTGTTAAGTTTTGCACTTGACCATCCCCAGCAATTTTTAACGTTCTAGTTCCTGCTGTTTCTAGTGGTGTTGTGGGGATGAATGCCCGATATTTATTAGGGGAAACGGCAAAGGCTGGGTAAGTTTTCTCGCCTACTACTACTGTTGGTTGCTGATTGTTATCTTGATTATTGACATCAATCATCACAGATAGGGTATCTCCCAACTGAGGATTACTGGGAGATAACTGCACTTGTAAAGCGTCTGCTGGCAATGCCAAAGCTACGGGCAAAGATGCAAATGTCCCAAGGAATAAATTTTTGGCGTAGCGACTTATTTGCCAACTCTGAGAATTTCTAGCGCGATTCTCGATAGTCATAGAAATATAGAATAATCCCTTACTTTTGTTAACTTAACAGACAGACTAGATGATAAGCGCTAGGGCTTCATAACCACAGCAGATGCTTTTGAACATCATAATATGATGTTCAATGGTGTCAATAGATATTCTAGAGAATAAGTTATACCTATTTGTATGCGATCGCCAATGATCATCATTCATTTAAATGAATAGTAAATATGGACAAGCCAAGGCTAGGCTCTATGTAACAAGGATTGAGAGATTTTTGCTCAAAACCTTGCTTAGCCGATACATTATAGTGTCCAAATATTTATAACTCAACATTAAGAAGTTGTATCAAAAATTATTAAGCTTATTGAAGCCACTTAGCTGAACCAAAGAAGCCACAAAGGTAGTACCAGAAATAAGCCAACAAACGTCAAAGCAATACTGCTGGCTAATAAGTTCCGATCTAAGTCATACACTTCTGCCAAAATCAGTACAGAAAGTCCTGTAGGTGTTCCAGACATTAACACCAGCACTAGACGTTCTTCACCTGTTACACCTAGAGAGGTTGCGCCTAATCCTACTATTACAGGTACAACAAATACTTTTAGGACACTGGCAATCGAAGCAATTTTTAAACTTTTCCAACCCGTGATTGTACCTAGTCGCAGTCCGACAAGTAGCAAAGCAAAGGCGATAACTACCCAAACAGCTTGTTCTAATCCTGACTCAACTACTGCTGGTAATTCGATAAATTGAGTACTTAAACCCAAAAAAAATGTCCACAAGCTGGGAACTGTGACTAAATCCCGTAACTGAGTCCACCACTGGTTATTAATTTTGCTCTTACCAAAATAGCTGGCAATTAAGACAGCTATTCCGTAAGTACCGATAACGTTGTTGGTAACACTGAATAACACTGCCCAGTCGTTGTTTTTTGGACTAGTCAGTACTTGGGTAAGTGTGAGTCCCACAAAACCTGTATTACCTAAAATGGCAGCTAGAATAAAACTGCCCAAACTTGCTTGCATCAAAGAAATGTCTACTGTCAAGTCCGAATTTGGCAAGTCTGGCGGCTGTTGACTTCGGAACCATTGTAAAGCTTGCCAAATCAGCAAAGCTAAAATCAGGCTTAGCAACAATACTCCAACTGCTACTCCCGGTATAAGTACACCATGAGACAAGTCAGTGTGACGCGCCAAAACTAAAATTTGTAATGGCACTCCCACCCAGTACAACGCATTACCAAGCCATTTGAGAAAACTATCTGGAATTAACCGAGAGCCTAGTAGTCCTATACCAACCCAAACTAAAAAAGGGGTATAGGCATGAATCAGACTGTCAATCATCTGAAGTATGAAGGGTGAAGTGTGAAGTATGAAGTATGAAGTATGAAAAGCTCGTCGTGTCTGCGGCAAGCTGTTTTAGTTCGACATCTTGTACACTTCACTATTTTGGTTAAACAAGGAAGCTGTTGCTAGTACACCAGCACAGCTTCCTACATTATTATTTATTGTGAGTACGCCTCCATAGGTAAACAAGAACAAACAAAATTCCTATCACCGAAAGCTGCATCAATACGACCAACACTAGGCCAGAATTTTGATTCGCGTGTCCAAGGTGCGGGGTAGGCGGCTTGTTCGCGGGAATAGGGATGAGTCCATTCGCCAGCAATGAGACTTTCCGCTGTGTGAGGTGCGTTCTTCAACAGATTATCTTCGATATCCATCTTGCCTGATTCGATTTCGGCAATTTCTTGGCGAATAGCAATCAAGGCATCACAAAAACGGTCTAATTCTTCTTTAGATTCGCTTTCAGTGGGTTCCACCATGATAGTGCCTGCTACAGGCCAAGAGACAGTTGGTGCATGGAAACCGTAGTCCATTAACCGTTTGGCGATATCATCGATGTCGATGTTGGCGGATTTTTTGAGCGATCGCAAATCTAAAATACACTCATGGGCAACTAAGCCATTTTTGCCTTTGTACAAAACTGAATAGTAAGTTTCGAGTCTCTTCGCAATATAGTTAGCATTGAGAATTGCCACTTTCGTAGCTTCGGTCAAACCAGCCGCACCCATCATGGCAATATACATCCAAGAAATTACCAGAATGCTGGCACTGCCCCAAGGTGCAGCTGCAACCGCCCCAATATCTTGTGTACCATCTATCTTGACAACTGAATGCCCAGGCAAGAAAGGTACGAGATGGGCTGCTACACCAATTGGCCCCATACCAGGGCCACCACCACCGTGAGGTATACAAAAGGTTTTGTGCAAATTCAGGTGACAAACATCTGCACCAATATCGCCAGGACGACACAACCCAACTTGGGCGTTCATGTTTGCCCCATCCATATATACTTGTCCACCATGTTTATGAACAACAGCACAAATTTCTTGAATGGCTTCCTCAAATACACCGTGAGTTGAAGGATATGTCACCATCAAAGCCGCAAGTTCACTACTATGCTTTTCTGCTTTGGCTTTGAGGTCATCTACATCAATGTTACCGTCAGAGTCACAGGCAACGGCTACCACCTTCATCCCACACATTACCGCACTGGCAGGGTTTGTTCCATGTGCCGAGGTGGGAATTAAACAGATGTTGCGGTGTGCTTCACCCCGACTGGCATGATATTCGTGAATTACTAAAAGTCCAGCGTATTCTCCTTGAGAACCTGCATTGGGTTGCAGCGAAATTCCCGCAAACCCAGTAATTTCGGCTAACCACGCCTCAAGTTGATGGAAGAGAATTTGATAACCCCGTGTTTGCGATGGCGGTGCAAAGGGATGTATCTTGCCAAATTCTTCCCAACTCACCGGAATCATCTCAGCTGTTGCATTCAACTTCATTGTGCAAGAACCTAGAGGAATCATCGATGTAGTTAGCGATAAATCCTTAGTTTCTAGTTTGTGCAGATAACGCAACAACTCTGTTTCTGAGTGATAGCGGTTAAATACTGGATGGGTGAGGTAGCTGCTTTGGCGAGATAGGGAAATATCAGAAGTTAAGTTAGTTAATTCTTCTATAGAGAAGGGTAATTCATCTTTATCCGCGAAAATTTGCCACAGGTCGATTAAATCTTCTGGGGTAGTTGTCTCATCTAAAGAGATACCAACAGCAGTATTATCAAAAATTCGTAAGTTAATCTTTCTGGCTTGGCAACCTGCAAGAATAGCTTCGAGGTTTTGCGTCCCTAACTCTACTCGTAGCGTATCGAAGTAATTTTCCGAACTAATCTTATAACCCAGACGCTTTAATCCTGCTGCCAAGATTACAGTTAGCTTGTGGATATTTTCAGCAATGTTTTTCAGTCCCTCTGGGCCGTGATAGACAGCATACATACCTGCCATAACTGCCAGTAGCACCTGTGCGGTACAGATGTTACTTGTTGCTTTTTCTCTGCGGATGTGTTGTTCACGGGTTTGTAATGCAAGGCGTAATGCTGGCTTACCGTTGACATCTTTTGATATCCCCACAATCCGCCCTGGAACTTGCCGTTTATACTCTTCTTTAGTGGCAAAGTATGCCGCATGAGGCCCCCCAAACCCCAAGGGAATACCAAAGCGTTGTGTGCTACCCACGGCAATATCAGCGCCAAATTCACCCGGTGGTGTAAGTAAAGTTAAGCTGAGAGGATCAGCGGCGACTGTAACTAATGCCCCTAATTCATGGGCTTTGTCGATGAAGGCGCGATAGTCGTAAATAGTGCCGTCAGTAGCAGGATATTGCAAAACTGCCCCAAAAATTGGTTCAGCAAAATCAAATGTTTGATGGTCGCCAACTATGATGTTAATTCCCAGAGGTTTAGCCCGTGTTTGTAAGACATCAATCGTTTGGGGATGACAGTCACGAGAGACAAAGTAGCTATGGGCTTTATTTTTGCTGACACCATAACTCAGACTCATTGCTTCGGCGGCGGCGGTGGCTTCATCTAGTAATGAAGCGTTGGCAATTTCCAAACCTGTTAAGTCAATAATCATGGTTTGGAAATTCAGCAGTGCTTCTAGCCGTCCTTGGGCAATTTCTGGCTGATAAGGAGTGTAAGCAGTATACCAACCGGGATTTTCTAAGATATTACGTCCAATTACAGGTGGTGTAATGCAGTCGTAATATCCCATACCAATGTATGAACGACACACTTGATTTTTAGCAGCAATATTTTTTAACTTTGCTAGTGCTGCATATTCACTTAGCGCGTCGGGTAATTGTAGCGTTTGCTGCGATCGGATTGCTTGTGGTACTGTGCGATCGATGAGATCTTCTAGGCTGGAAAAACCCAACAGTTCCAGCATTTGCTGAATGTCATGGGAGTTAGGGCCTATATGTCGTTCTAGAAAATTCGAGGATGCTGAATTTGCAGGGCGGGTAGACTTGGTTTGAGGGGCATGAGATACCACAAATTGAACTCCGGACGCAACTATTTAATATTTTGCAATAAAAAATACTTTTAACAAGCCGACCTAAAGGAAAAGTATGAAGTGTGAAATTTCATACTTCACACTTCACACTTTTTATTGGCCTTCTACCTGGGCGCTGTACTCATCCGCAGTTAAGGTATCATCAAGTTCACTAGGGTCATTAATGCGTACTTTCAAAAACCACCCTTCACCATAGGGGTCATCGGATACTACTTCGGGATCATCAATTACAGCTTCGTTACGTTCTTCTACTGTGCCTGTGACGGGTGAATATAGTGTTTCAACAGCTTTCACTGATTCAACTGTGCCAAATTCCTCACCTTTCTCAACAGCAGCACCAATCTCTGGCAATTCTACAAAGACAATACTACCTAATTGGTTGACGGCAAATTGAGTAATGCCAATGGTAGCAATGTCACCATCTAGGTGTACGTATTCATGGCTATCCAAGTATTTCAAATCATGAGGATATTCAGCCATATTATTTACTCTCCAAATATCACAAAAATAATTGCTTCAACAGTAATGCTGGTCATATTTGATTATGAGCTTTACTGTAGATTGAGTAGTTCACAACACATTATTCCTTAAAAACTGCAAAGGATGAAGTGTGAAGTATGAAGTGTGAAGTATGAAGTGTGTAGACACCCTTTGGGTGGCTTCCCGCAGGGTAATTTCAGTTTTCATACTTCATTTTTTAGTTTTTGAGCGATAAAAGGGGCGTTTGACTACAACTGCTGGGTAAGTTTTCCCGCGAATTTCTATTTCTAGCTGTTGACCAACGCTTGCTAGTTTAGTGGGAACGTAAGCCAAGGCAATGGGATAACCAAGTGTCAGAGAGATAGTACCACTGGTAACTTCTCCGACGACTTGACCTGCTGATAAAACTTGGTAGCCGTGACGGGCGATGTTACGTCCTTGCATTTGTAAACCGACGAGTCGGCGTTGCACTCCGTTGGCTTTTTGCTGTTCTAATACTGACCGACCAATAAAATCACCTTTGGTATCGAGGTGAACTAACCACCCTAAACCTGCTTCTAGAGGTGTGGTTGTATCGTCGATATCTTGGCCGTAAAGTGCCATTGCGGCTTCCAGGCGGAGGGTATCTCTTGCACCAAGTCCACAAGGAACAACACCAGCATTGTGTAGACTACGCCATAATTCTATGCCTACTTCTGGGTCTACCATAATTTCAAAACCATCTTCCCCGGTGTAACCTGTACGGGCGATGAAGGCTGGTTGACCGAGGATGATTGTTTGTAAATGACCAAATGCTTTGACTGGTTGTAAGTCTGCTTCGACTAATGGCTGGAGATATTTCTCAGCTTGTGGCCCTTGCAGGGCTATTAAAACTTTTTCGGGTGAGAGGTCTTGAAATTGAATTTCATCTAAATTGAGGTTTTGCAATAGCCATGTTTTATCTTTGGTAGTGGTCGCTGCGTTGACAACGATCGCCACTTTTTCTACACCCGTGTTATCTTCACCTTGGTAATAAACAATAATATCGTCAATAATTCCCCCTTGGGGATTGAGCAATACTGTATATTGCGCTTGACCAGGTTGTAACCGACTCAAGTCGGAAGGTACTAAACCCTGGAGTTGGTCAATGACTTTTTTCCCTTCTAGGGTGAATTTGCCCATGTGGGAAATATCAAACATCCCAGCGGCATTTCTCACGGCTTCATGTTCGCTGGTAATACCGCTATATTGTACAGGCATTTCCCAACCACCAAAGCTGGTTAGGCGGGCTTTGAGTTCTACACCCAGTTGATATAAAGGAGTTCGCGCCAAGGATGCGGCGATGTTTTCTTGATTAGCCACGTAGTTATGCTTTGCGATCGCACTTCAACATCTATATATCCTAAGTCAAGGATGAAGTCTGAAGTCTGAAGTATAAAATTTCAGACTTCACAATTCATACTTCAGACTTTAACCTAGTAATGTTATTTGTAGGAGTGTTGAGATTTGTTAAGAATACGTTATGAAGTATTGGCGCATACTAGCTAGTTTTGTTTTAGCTATGGCTTTATTTTTATTTCCCTTATCGGCAGAGGCTGCTAGTTCTTCGAGTATTACTCGTTCTGCTGGCGATGAAGTGAAAGGGAAGGATTTTTCTGGTCAAAGTTTAATCGGTAGTGAGTTTACTAACGTTGATTTAGAGAATGCTAACTTTAGCAATGCTGACTTACGCGGAGGTGTATTTAACGGTACTATCCTCGAAGGAGTCAATCTACACGGTGTAGATTTTAGTAATGGTATAGCTTACTTAGCCAGATTCAAAAATGCTGATTTAACTGATGCAGTTCTGACAGATGCGATGATGCTGCGATCGACTTTTGATAATGTTGAGATTACAGGTGCAGATTTCACTAATGCAGTATTAGATGGGCCACAGGTGAAAAAACTTTGTGCTAAAGCTAGTGGTGTCAATTCTAAAACTGGTGTGGATACGCGTGAGTCTTTAGGTTGTAAGTAAATTAATAAAATTAACCCTCCCAATATTTGGGAGGGTGATTGAATGGAATTTTACAACGCAGAGAAAACCAATAATTTAGCCATGTTTTGCTGTTTGTTAGCACTATAATTGCTCCGAATTGTTAGCGTTGTCATCCGTTAAGCGAAAAGTTTTTTCTATTTGGAATCTTTGTTCGGCATTACGTAAAAAATAACCATCTACCATTGCTGAACCTAATAATCTACCCAATTCTTCGCGGCTAGTAGTAATAACAGTATCAAATCTATCATGAGGTAAATTTCCCAGCATAGCCACAATTGCCTGTTGAATTAATTGTAAGACTTCTGGCGAATCTGGTTTAGATAGTTCGACAACCGTCTCACGATTTAGAGATTGCACATATTCCCAAAACTTATTTTTGCTAACATCTTCAGGCATAAAGTTTTCTGGCTGGCGAGGGGAAAGATTACTCATAGTATTGTTTCCGGTTGTACTTCGATATATTGAATTTATCAGGTTATTTGTGTTTTTATAGTCAGATTAACCGAACATCTAAAATCTGGTTTTTTCTACATATTTCCTAGAAAGGGAAGAAATTTAGGTTTAAAAGTAACCTATCTTACATAGTAGTTAATTATCTCATTTATATAATTTGTGTATCATTTATAACTTTAAAATTAGTTGCCCAAAAATATGAATTTTTGACAAAATATAGGCAAACATCTAATTAATCTGATAACATCAAAAAACCGTTGTTGGGTCGCACCTCATAACCCTGTAAAACTATCTTGGCATCTACGTTGCTTAATAGCTGGCAACTTGCTTATTTAAATCAAATCTGATTAATTTAGGTGTTTTGCTATAGCCTAATTGATTGTTTTTGAAATTGTCTATTCAGAATAGCATCTATCTCAATTGACCGCTGCAAGTATTCAATTCGGAGACAGAAATGAAAAAGTTAATTCCGTTTCTCATCAGTAGCATTCTGGTAGTTGGTGCTTTTGGTTGTCAAGAAACTCCTAAAGATGCTGCTAAGAATCCTAGTACTAATAATGAAGCGTCCGAAGCGTCAGCACAACCAGCTTCTGTGACTACTCAAACTACAGATAAAACTCCTAAAACGACAACACCAAAAACAGCAGAAACAAAAAATGCTACTGCAACTACAAAATCTGAGACTGAATTAAAAAATGAAGTCACTAAAAAGCTGAAAGCAAGCCTACCAAATAATAAATTAGAGGTAGAAGCTAAAGCAGGTGAAATAGTAATTAAAGGTACTGCTGCTTCACCAGATGAATTACAGAAAGCCGAAAAATTAGTTAAGGAAGTCCCAGGTGTGAAAGGGGTGAAAGTAGAAGCAAAGGTGCTATTACCAAACAAAATTTAAATTTAGCTAATGATTAGTTTAACAGGGTTGAGATATATCTCAACCCTGTTTTTTTATTGCTGATTACTGTATCAGTGGGCAAAGGTAAAGAATCATTACCGTATGCAACTACTTTGTATTTGACAGCGATAATTACTGTATTTTGTCAATCATAATAGATGTTTGATGCCTAAAGTTTATATGTGAGGGTGTTGTGAATAAAAGTATTAGTTTAACTTGCTTATCTACGTTTACAAGTATCAAGAAATATACTGAAATTGCTCTCCCCGTTGTTAGTCTGGCGTTGGCAGCAATGATACCTAGTGTTGCTGTTGCGGAGACTGTTATGCAAAAAGTTGCTCGTACAGGGGTTCTGACTGCTGGTACTAGTAAAGATGCACTGCCTTTTGCCTATACCGATAACCAAGGTAAATTGACTGGTTATTCTGTAGATATGTTGAATTTAATCAAACAACAGTTAGAAAAACAATTAGGCAAAAAAATTCAATTAAAATTAGTCGGTTTGACTCCAGGACAGAGAATTCCAAAAATAGTAAATCGGGAAGTTGATATTGTTTGCGATGCTAGTAGTTTTACATGGGAAAGAGATAAACAAGTTGATTTTTCTGTTAGCTATGGTGTGACTGGTACGCAATTATTGGTGAAATCGGGAAGTGATCTTGGTTCTGTTGAGTCGTTAATTGGTAAAAAAATTGGTGTGCTGGCGCAAACTACTAATGAACTGGCTATTAAACAAGCGCAACCTCAAGTAAAGTTAGTGTATTTTAAAAGTCGTGCAGAAGGATACGCAGCTTTGGAACAAGGGAAAATAGATGCGTTTGCATCCGATAGCATTTTGTTAGAAGGATGGTTGCAAAAGACTAAAAATCCTGATAATTTTGCGATCGCACCTGACCGTCCATTGTCACGAGAAGGTATCGCTTGCATGGTTCCAGAGGATAATTCTAAGTTTCTTGATACCGTAAATTATTCGCTGGTCAAGTTTATGCAAGGTTTTGTCAACGGTGAAAGTCAATATGTCTCGATTTTTGACCGTTGGTTCGGGCCGCAAGGTGCAGTGTTTCTCAACCGAGATTTACGAGATTTAACTGTGGAAACGATGCAATTAGTTATCGAATTCCGCGAAGAAATTCCAAAACGAGATTTTTAATCAGGGGTGCAGGGGTGCAGGGGTGCAAGGGTGTAAGGATGTTGGGAAAGAAGATCTACTCAATACTCAGCACTCAGCACTCAGCACTATTCAATATGCGCCGAAACTTGGGATTTACTCAATTCATACACTAAACGATGTGCTTGGTGCAGATAGAGTGGATATTGCAGAGTTGCTGGTAGTTGCTTCATTAAGGTTCTGGCTAGATGTATGTCGCAACCCGTAACTCGTGCAATTACTGCTGCACCTTCAAATGCGGCTTCTGGGGAAATTGTTTTCTCGACTCGTACCAAGCAGTGACCTGGTTTTATGGTTCCTCGTTCGACGGCTTGCAGTCCTTCTATGGTGGCTAATACAATCAAGCGATCGCCTACTGCTAGTTTAATATCATCAGAAGGCATAAACTTGGGTGTGTACTGGTTAGCTCTCAGATGAAAAATGGGTACTATTCCATAACCGTATGCAATATCCGCGATTAATTTGCCATTGAGGGTGTCGTCAGCTTCAATTTGATATTCAGTAACTAACGTTGTTTGGTTATCTAAACGAAATAAATTTAAAATATTTTCCCCAAATGCGGCGGCGGCGAATGCTTCGGCTGCTAGTGCATACACTCCTAATACTCTGGCATTAGGCAGTAGTTTTGCCACATTTTCGCTAAAACGCGGGTCAAAGGTACGAATTACTAAGTTGGTTTGGGGGTTAACAGTGCGTGCTTTTAAAGCAATTTCTAAATTTGCCACTTCATCATCAGTTACTACAATTACACTTTTCGCAGTTTGAATATTGACTTTGCTTAAAGCATTATTGATGTTTCCCAAAACTAAGGGCATTTGGGGTAACACTCCTGGTTCGAGGTCTTTGGTATTTACTCCTACCAAAGATTGTCTGAGTTCTTGCAATAACTGTGCTACTCTTCGACCAACTCTCCCCATCCCAATAAGAATTACATGGTCTGCTTTGGGTACGCGGGGACGACGCTTAGAAAACTGGAATCTTGTAGATAAGACACGTTCTGTCATTAAAGCGTAGAGAATGCCGACAAACAGCGTACCGGTTACACTCATGATGATGCTGAATAAATGCAGCCACCATGTAATTGGAAACGGTATGGTTTGCTGCCCAAATAAATCACCGTAGCCGCCAAGACTCAATACCAAAGCTACATTCAAAGCATCTTGCCACGTAATTTGAGGATACTGCAATTTATATAGCAGCGTCCCGCACAAAAAGTAACTCAGCATTAGCATTGCGCCAACAAAGGCTACACGCCGGGTTTGACTACTTTCTTCCCAAAACTGACTTAATTTGTGACGGAAATTTTGCCATCTGATTCCAGTCACAATTTCATCCCAGAATTGTCCAAATGTGTTGAACTGTTTTGTCGGACTAAAGGCAAGATTTTCAGTTACTTCAACATAAAAAATAACATCTCCAGGAAGAACTTTAGCATCTGGTTTCCATTGATAAAAACCTTTGGGTAGGGGTTTTCCGGCTCTGGCGTGGATAAGTACGCGTCGGTTGGTAGTATTGATTTCATAAAGACGGCAATGACTCCAGCGATGAGAATTGTCAATAGATACTCCGAAGACTCGCAGTAAGCGGTTTTCTAAAGTAAAAAATCCTCTGGTTTCACTACCTAATGCAGCTAAAGCAAAACTATTAGCTGGTAACTGTGTGGCTTCAAACGCAACATAATTACCTAGACTTTCTCGGAGTAATTCATTGAGATTATCTTGGGCTGAACGGATGACTAAGCGAACTTGAGGGTTGAGCGATCGCGCGGCAAATGCTGCGGCTATATTTACGCACTCATCACTAGTTACAATTAAAATTGCCCGACACTGTTTAATTCCCGCTTGTTCTAATATTTTCGGTTGGCGACAATCACCAATCACCAGTTTGTCTATTAAATCTGGTAATTCAGTAATTTCCCAATTTTGCGTATTTACTTCTTCAATCGCATTGACTTTAACTCCAAATTCCTTCAGCACAGACACGCAATATTGCCCTAAACTGCCCAGTCCACAAACTAAGAAAAAGTTTGGATCTATTGTTGCATTCTGTCCCATATTTTTTAGTCAACAGATTTACTTGACTTTTTTATGTATTGATTTTTTATGATTATTTCGCCACTGCCTCATTAAATTACACAAGATACCCGACTTTTTTAAGAAGTCGGGTATCTGCACCTCCAGAATTATCCCAAACCGAATAGTTTAGAAGTTACAGGTAATAATTAGTTTGCTGCTTCTACCAATGTGGCGACGGCGGGTAAGCCAGAAAATAACCCCTTTCATAGTGATAGCTGTCAGCCTCAAAATTGATTTTGATATCAAGTTTGGCTAATTAACAAAGTTTAAACTTTGAGAAACCAACGCTGACGATACATAAAGACGGCAACAGCCCACCATAGTAATACAGTAACCAGGGCAAATAGTAATGAACCGTTAAAAGTGCCTGCCCAAGATGCAAAGATATTTTGATATATCCAGTTGAAGGTGCTGGGGGCGGTTTCGCCTGTGCCGATTTTAGTTTTGACTAAGATTTTAATTAGTAACACAGATGCGATGAAAAGAGCGATCGCATTCAAGCCCATAATCTCAAATGGTTTACTCCACCGTTTGATTAATCGCACTTCGATAAGTTCGTAACAAGCAGCTAATAATAGTAACGCCCAACCACTAGTAAAAATAACGTAAGAACTCGTCCACAATTTTTTGTTAATCGGAAATACCCAACCCCACGCCCAACCAAGAATTAAGCAACCAATCCCAAATAATGCTAATCCTATACTTGTACGTGTTTGCATTGGCTGATTGCGTATCCATTGACCTGTGAAGTAGCCTGCAAGGACGCTAACAATAGCAGGAATTGTGCTGAAAAGTCCCTCTGGGTCTCCCATATTCTGAAAACCATCACCAGCATACAGATGGGCTTTTGGTATAATTAGGCGGTCAATGTATGCGCCAAAGTTACCTTCCCGTGTCAGCACACCAGCACCATATTCGGGAACTGGAACATACATCATGGTTAGCCAATAGCCGATGAGTAAGACTGCGGCTAATATCCATTGTCCTTTGCGTGGTAGGTTGAGAACTGCCAAGGAAGCTAACAGGTAAGTTAAGCTGATGCGCTGCAACACTCCCATAATGCGGATGCTGCTGAAATCAAAAGTCCAGACACCTTTATTCCAAAAGCCGTTTAACAATAAACCTAAAGCAAATAAAATAGCTGCACGGCGGAAGATTCGCCCATAAACAGCAGAGGTTGGTTTGTTATCTGCGGTGTATTTTGACAAAGAAAATGTCATTGCTACACCAACAATAAATAAAAAGAACGGAAATACTAAATCAGTTGGTGTGCAACCATGCCAGTCAGCATGAGCCAGAGGAGGGTAAACATCATCTGCGACTCCTGCCATATTCACGAGAATCATACCAGCAATGGTGATGCCCCGAAAAACATCCAGTGAGGTCAGGCGCATAGGCGGAATTTTGTTTTTTATGAGAGTCTAAACTATTGCGCATCTAACTTGCACATTTTTTCGTGTTGGCTACTGACGGTTAACAGTCAACAGTCAACAAACTTTATGAGTGATTGTGTAATTTAAAAGCGTAATAGCTTATGATACTTCACTGTTCTCAAGGGTCAATGGTGGGATTCCAAGGTTGTTTCCTGCCAACCTGCAAGTATTATTTTTATATGAGTGAACAGATGCAATATTGGTTTTTAGATGTGTCGCTCTCTCATGTATAAAGAAAAAATAGGTATACAAAATTTATTTTTACTAGCAATATGCCAAAACAACTGAGTGAATTTCGAGTTTTCCCCAAACATATTGGCACTTGGTCAGGTTATTGGATCAGAATGGATGCTAATGCTCAAGAAACTGACCGTTTTGCAGCAGAAGTTACACAAAATATCGTTGATAATCAATGGTTACAAACAAATACTTACCATTATGCTGATGGTCGAACTGTGACTAACCGTTTTATTGGTAAGGTAATTAGTGATGATGAAATAGAAATAGAAGCAGTAGATGTTCCTGGATGGGACAATTTTACTACTATTGCCAGGGAACATGGAGATAGCATTATTATTTTTAATGTTTGGCATAAAGCGACAGGTAAATTATTTGCAACAGAAATGATTAATCTTGTAAATAATGATCATAAATGTCGCACTAGCCAAAGTTTTACAGAAGATGGGACATTAAAAGGTTTGATGTTAATAGTTGAGAAACGAATTGCTAATTGAAAATAGGCGTTCTCGTTGATAAAAGTTTTGGCGATCGCCTGATTCCGCCAAAAACAGAGCGATCGCTTTTATACAAACCCCTAATTATATCCCTAAGCAACCAGCCTATCGGAGAATGATTTATCCACCAGAATCGGTAGCTAAAGCAATTTTGTATGCGGTAAAACATCCCAAGCAAGATATGTTTGTTGGCTGCCAGTTATTGAATTTGAGCAAGTACATTAAGATACTTGAGACAATCAGACATCTAGTTAATTCATGATGTATTATATTGCTGGATCAATCAGGATAATCAGTTGTATCGTCAACTGAAACCTAATTTCTTCAGTCAGTATATTTCGACCACCAAAATTCCAAAACTCAGAGAAATACAGAACAATAGCAGCAAAAACTCCATTCTTTAATAAAATTTGCCGAAACTGCAAAGAAATCAGTAAGTATATAAAGTTTGTGTGAAGTTATACATTGTCCAGGATTTTATCTGAGGTAAAAACACTATACTGAACTGTGGAATTTATTTAGTTTGTATGTTATAAAAACCACAAATCCTTCCTAGAAAATATAAAATATACTTTTGGATCTAAACTTTATATCTTGAGGAATCAACACTAGTTAATCTTTAAATCAAATAAGCTAGTGAATATTGCTCTTTAATGGGTTTTTTAAACAAATAAGACATAGCTGATCTATCTAATAATCAAATTAGATTGCTGAAATTATATATGTCAGGGGGAAATGAGAAATATGGTACGGAATAAACATTATTGAATATGTAATATTTTTCTGAAAAAATAAATTTCTCGAATCACACACTACACTTGAAAATAAAGTGTGCCAATGTTCTATATCTAAAAAAATATAGGAATCCGGTTTGATTAATGAAATTAATTGCAGAAGGAGGGAATAAGGAACAGGCAACAGGGAACAGGAAATAAGGAATAAAGGTATACCTAGCTTCGCATAAATCAAATATGAGTCCTATTATGACAACTTGATGATTAAATATTTGAGAAGGAAAAATAATATTATCAAAAAAATAGAAGTTCAAACACCATAAAATGCTAAAAAATCAATTTTTAATACTTTCACCAACCATGTTCAATTAATTTGAGAACTAGTATGAAATCTCCTGTAATTGCGATTGGGTTAGATGCGGCAGATCCGGTATTAATAGAAAAGTGGATATTAGAAGGACATTTAGAAAATATAGCTAAACTCCGAGAGCAAGGAGCCTATGGACGTTTGAGCAATACAGTTGAATACTGTGGTCATCCTACAGAATTTGCAGTAACCGAGCCACTTTGGGTAACATTTTCTACAGGTTGTAAATCTCCCACCACTGGTTATTGGGATACCATCAAATATTTTCCCCAAGACTATAAAATTGAGTGTGACATTGTTTTCAGTGGCTATGATTATCAAGAATATGCTCCTTTTTATGCTTTAGGACAAAATTATAAAGTAGCAGTATTTGATTTACCAGTAACGAGACTATCGGAAAAAGTCAATGGCATTCAAATTTTAGGATGGGGTGGACATTATCCCTATACACCTAGCTATTCTCATCCGCCTGAACTTTTCGCAGAGATAATTAAGCAATACGGTAAAAATCCCATTCTTTTTAATGATGTTAGTATTTGGTGGGATAAACCTTATGTCAAATGGCTAAAGCAAGCATTACAGCAAAGTGTTAATCATCGTGCAGCTATTTGTTGCGACTTATTAGAAAAAGACACTTGGGATTTGTTCTTAGCCGTTTTGGAGAAACGCATACTGCTGGTCATGACATTTATAATTACAGTCAATCAGACCATCCTTTATATCCTTATTTAAATAAAAATAATACCCAACCCGATATATTACTAGAAACTTATAAAAACATTGATAAAGCAATCGGGCAGATTTTAACAAAAGCACCTAAAGATGCTTATATATTGTGTTTTTCTATTCACGGTATGGGGCCTAACTTCAGTGATATGTTGAGTATGGCCTTTTTACCCGAAATACTATACCGTTATAACTTTCCTGCTAAAGTGGCTCTAGCTCCTGGTAAATTAGGAGTTCAGCCTCCAGAAATGATTACTCATCCTATTAGGAATTCATGGGCTGGAGAAATGTGGATTAGGAATTATGAACCGAATCCTCTAAAACGTTTCTTAAAACCTTTAACTCCCAGTCAGCTTTTACACGCTGATCAAAATGGTCTAGCATCTCCTTATCCACTCCTTAAACACGAAGAACCTATGGGTTGGATGCCGGCTCGATGGTATCAACCTCTTTGGCCGCAAATGAAAGCTTTTGCGCTGCCATCTTTTACCAATGGACATATTCGCATTAACTTACAAGGACGCGATCCTCAAGGTGTAGTTGCAGCGGATGAATACGAAACTTTATGTAATGAACTGACCCAAATATTATATCGGCTTCAAGATGCTAGGACTGGAGAACCTGTTGTTAAAAAAGTAGTTCGGACACGGCAAAATGCCCATGATAACGATGCGAAAAAACCAGATTCTGATTTGGTAGTTATATGGCATGAGCGCATGACAGATGTTGTCGATAGTCCAGAATTTGGACGTATTGGCCCTTTGACACATTTTCGTGCTGGTGGTCATTGGAACCGTGCATTTTTGATAGCAAAAGGCCCTGATATTATCCCTGGTTCTACTTTGCCAGAAGGAGAAGCGGTGGATTTAGCACCAACAATTTTAGAATTAATGGGTGCGCCAATTCCAGAATATTTTGAAGGAAAACCTTTGCTGAAAAAAATGACAGTTGATGCAACTCTTACTCCACCTTGACTAACATGTCAGAAAAACGTAAATTAATCAGTAATTCCCTGGCAATGTTAATCAATAGATTAACTCAGGGAGTAATTTCTTTTGTTTTAACTACTGCGATCGCTCGCACTTTAGGAGCATATCAATTAGGGCAATATTTACTAGCTATTAGCTATTATTATATTTTTGTAAACATTGCTTCTCAAGGGTTAAAAACCTTTTTTACGAGAGAAATTTCTAGAGAACCGGAAGCAACACCAGTTTATTTAGTTAGTGGAACTTGCTTACAATTAATTTTTAGCATTATCGCTTATGTAGCATTAGTTTTGTTGGTGTTTTTACTGCCTTATAGTCAAGATACCGCCAAAATATGCTGTGTCATGGGTTTAACAATTATTCCCTTTGCTTTGTCTAATATTACTGAAGCAATTTTCCAAGCTCAAGAGCAGATGCATTTGATTACTATATCAACCGTACCGATTTATATCCTGCGATTAATAGTAATGATTTGGCTAATGCAACTAAAGTATGGTGTGGAATATCTTGCTGGAATTATGGTGGTTTCAGAAATAGTCATTTTAACTATTGAATGGCTTTTACTAACACGCACAGTTCAAATAAACTGGGAAATTAAACCAAGTTTTATTTGGCAAAGTATTAAAGCTTCTATGACATTTTTTGCCATTGAAGGTATGGGAATTATTGCCAGCCAATTAGATGTGCTAATTTTATCTCTACTAGGCAATGAAATTTTAGTTGGGCTTTATGGTAGTGTTGGGCAATTACTTCAGCCATTGACAATTGCAGCAAATAGCGTGAGTTTGGCAGCATTTCCGAGAATGTCAAAAGCTGTAGATTCGGGAAGACAAGCACAACGTCAAATTACCGAAAATATTATTGAAATCCTCTTAATTATGGCACTGCCATTTTGTGTAGGTTTATTGTTTGTCGGTCAAGAATTACTATTATTTGTTTATCGTAACCAAGAATTTGCTCAAGCAACCTTATTTTTACAATTAACTGCTTTAACGTTAATTCCTTACCCTTTTATTAGGGTTTTAGGTGATACATTAGTAGCCAATGGATTAGAGAAGTTTAACTTAATAGAAGTAGTGATCACTACTATATCTGGAGGCTTATCAGGGATATTTTTAGTTGCTCAGTATAAATTGGTTGGGGCAGCATTAATGACGATAGTCATGAGTATCAGTGGATTTAGTTTATTTATATATGCTGTGTCCACACGAATATTTGTATTAAATTTCTGGAGAATCTTTCAGCGACCACTTTTAATTAGTAGTTTAATAGGCGTTATCCTGTTCTTACTCAAGCAAGGCAATGTAAGCTTTATTTGGACATTAATCATATCCACTGCAACTTATATATTAATTACTGGTTTGATAACCATACAAACTTTGGGTGGATTCAGCCTGGTTTGGCAAAAAATAGTGAAAAGATAACACTGTAGATGTTTGATAAATCCAAATATTATGATTATTAAAAACTTGACCAACAGAAAAAACGGTAACTTGTCGGGTATAGGTGCAACAATAATTTGGGAAGACCGCGATCGCCCAGAACAAGAAATATATATTGATACTACCGCAGAATTTGCCCCAGACTTATCATACAACCCCCACAGTTTTTTAGTAGCGTGCATTATGGTGGCATTTCATTATGGAGAAAAGAGAATTGCAATAGATGCAGAAATTTGTCCAGAGTTGCGCCAGGGTTTGATTACAGCGATGGGTTGGGTGCGCCATTGGTATAAGAGCGATCGCCCTTTAGTCCAAATTGAAGCTAAAATTCAATCACAGCCAACTATTCACCTTTCAAATCGTAGAGCCGGGTTGTTTTTCTCTGGCGGTATAGATGCTTTATCTACACTGCGCAACAATCATCTAAATTTCCCACAGCAGCACCCAAGAACTATTAAAGATGCCTTAATGGTTTATGGTTTAGCAAATACTACCTTAGAAACTTTTGAACAAGCCATAACTTCTCTCCAAAATGTTACTCAAGATGCGGGAGTGACATTAATTCCTGTTTATACAAATATTTACTCTCATGTTAAAGATTTAGAGTACAGCGATTATAAATTTTGGCGTTATTATTTAGGTGGCGCAGCTTTAGCAGCTATTGGTCATGCATTCCATAAAAGATTGAACTTTACTTATATTAGTTCTAGCGATCAAATTGCTTATCTAGGCCCTTGGGGTACTCATCCTTTGCTAGATACAAACTATAGCAGCTATGACTTGCAAATTCACTATGCAGATATTAATTTATCGAGATTAGATAAAACCAAATTAGTAGCAGAGTGGAAAATAGCATTGCAACATCTTCGAGTATGTGATGAGCTAGTTTTACCTGCTGGTTATTTAAACTGTGGTCAATGTCCTAAATGTGTAATGACCATAAGCGCACTGGCTGCTTTAGGAGTATTAGATAAAACTAATACATTTCCTGTAAATGATCTAAATGCAAAGTTATTAGTATCTCAAGGTCGCCCATTTGATCCAGATGAAGAAGCAAACTATCTAGAATTATTACCGTTACTAAAAAATAAACAACGTAGTGATTTAGTACGTGCTATTAAACTTGTTAGTTTGCGTTATCGAGTAAAAAATAGTTTGAAACAATTAAAACAGACTTTAACAGTTAGATAACTTCTTGAATCATAGTTTAATATGATTAAAATGCAGGCGATCGCTTATAGCTATTCTCGCCTCAATAAACACTACAAACTATCTTCCTGCTTGCGGAATATTTTTTAACCTACCTTATCTAACTTAAGTGCTAAACTAACTGGCTCTTAATACAGAGCAAGTTTTTGATATTTTAATCATAAAGTATAACTTGACAACTATAAATATCTCAATTGAATTCAGCCATCAGTCAGAGGATTTTTACCACGGTAATTTCTAACTTAGACATATAAATAGATTACTCAATAAATTCTCAGCTATGCCTCTTTATAAACTCGAAGAATTTGACCCCCAATACCGAGAAACATTTGGTGGCGATGATGTTAAAAATTTAGATCTCTATACTGAGGGAGGAATAAAAGTCGGTTCAGTAAGTGATGCCTTAGTTGACCATGATGGACGTTTTCGCTATCTAGTTATTGATACAGGTTTTGATACACTAGGCAAGAGAATCTTACTACCGATTGGTCTTTCCCGCATCAACTATCCAGAACAACGTGTCTACGTCGATGGGCTTAGTAAGCAACAAGTAGAAATGTTACCTGAGTACCAAGAAAACTTTGTAGTTGATGAAGATTATGAAGAAAAAGTACGCAGTGTATTTCGTCCTGCAAGCAGCGATTTAATTTACGATCGCAACACATATAATTATCAACAAGAACCTAATTTCTACGGTTTGAGTGATCAAGCTCATCAAACTCTCAGACTTTACGAAGAACGGTTAATTGCTAATAAGCAGCGGGTGAAAACCGGAGAAGTAGCAGTTGGTAAACATATTGAAACAGAAACTGCAAGAGTTACAGTTCCCATTCAAAAAGAGCGTGTTGTTATCGAGCGAGTTCCACCCGCAGACGCAGAAACAGTTGTTGATTCTAACGCACTTCAATTCCAAGAGGGTGAAGTCGCACGGATAGAAGTCTACGAAGAAACACCTGAAATTCGTAAAGAAGCATTTGTCCGCGAGGAAGTCCGAGTTAAAAAATTAGTAGACCGAGATATGGTAGAAGCAGAAGATACAATTCGTCGAGAAGAATTAGATATTAATACTACAGGCGAATTGCAGATAGATGATGCAGGTAAGAATATCCAGGGAACTATTTAATTAAAAGGGAATAGAAAATATTGTGGGTGATAGTTATACTCTATTACCCGCTTTTTCTTTTAACCTTGAATTAGAATATAGTATGAATGTTTATAACGATTAAATACAATACCTTTCCTGTGTAAAGCTACGCTAAATCTAGCATTTTTAAATGCAAAGTAATGCTGAGATTAGCACAAGGTTGCACAAACTATTATTTAAACAATTAGGCAGAAAAATCTATCACTTTCGATAATATTTAATTGTAGCAATTCATTCGCGAGAAAGATGTATATTAAAGAATAAATTTTTACATTAATAATTGAAAGATGTTATAAGAGTTCAGAGGTAAAATATAATGGCTCTTTACAAATTAAATGAATTTGACCCTAACTATCGTGACACTTTTCAAGGTAACGATATTAAAGGCTTGGGCGTATATACAGAAGGAACCGATGAAAAAATTGGTACTGTCAACGATGTTTTAGTAGACGATGAAGGACATTTTCGCTATTTAGTGGTTGACTTAGGTTTCTGGATTTTTGGTAAAAAAGTATTATTGCCAGTAGGTCGCAGTCGCATTGATTACGGTCGCGATCGCGTTTATGCTGTAGGCATGACCAGAGAACAAGCAGAAGACTTACCAGAATTTGATGAACGCCAACTAGATTACGATTATGAAGAACGGGTACGTGGTGTTTATCGCAATCCAAAATATAGCACCACACCTCTAGAAACCACCACACCTCTAGAAGCATCTGCACCTTTAGGAACAGGTTATACCGCAACACCAGCAACTACACCAACTTTCACCCGTGATACCTATAATTACAACCAAGAGCCTTCTTTATTTGGTTTAAATGACCAAGATCATCAAACCTTGAGACTGTATGAAGAACGGCTAATTGCCAATAAGAGACGGCAAAAAACTGGTGAAGTCGCTGTTGGTAAGCATATAGAAACCGAAACTGCACGAGTTTCAGTACCAGTAGAAAAAGAACATGTCGTAATTGAACGTGTAACACCAGATGATGCTGGTAGACCTATTGCTCCTGGTGAAGCTGACTTCCGTGAAGGTGAAGTTGCACGTGTAGAAATTCACGAAGAAACTGCTGATATTCGCAAAGAAGCATTTGTCCGTGAAGAAGTCAGAGTCAAAAAAGTGGTAGAACAAGATACCGTTGAAGCGCAAGAAACAATACGTCGGGAAGAGTTAGACGTAAATGCTCCTGGCTTGCCAATTGAAGAACGCTAATTAACAAAATGATGAGTGATTAGTAAATAACTAATTGCTCATTAGATATAGTACAGGTGAGGCTTGTTCAGCAGCTTTACCTGTACTAGTAGTTATCAAATTATATTTATAAATAGCCAAGCAATGCTAAATAATATTGAACAAATCCATCAAAAACCTAGGCTTTATAACTTGTTAGCAACTTTAAAAAACAAGGTTGCAGGTTTTGATGTCATAGATAACCAAGGTCAACTGGTTGGTAAAGTAAGAGATTTAATTTTAGATAATCAGCGTCGATTAAATTTAGTTATATCCCAACAAGTACATCAAATCCAAGCGAAAGAACAACCAGTATTTAAAGAAAGACTAGCTTTGTTGTGGAGCCAAAAAATTCAAAGAATAGATACTATTACTAAAACTATTTTTTTAAACATAGATACAGCAACAATTGAATACATACCAGAAGATTTAAAAAATCAAATAATTGGATATCAAGTTTTATCTGAGGATTCTACTGAACAAATATCCCAGGCTGAAATAGAGAGTAGTACTATGGACACAGCTAATTTAGAAGAATTTTCGGAAGACACTATTGTTCGTTTACTAGAAGAACAGCTAATAGTTGATACTAACAAACATAAAATTGGCGAAGTAATTGTTCGTAAGGAAATTGAAACCCGGATGGTACAAATTCCTATCCGGCGGGAGAAATTAATTGTGGAACAAGTTAGTCCACAACGCAAGCAACTTGCAGAAATTGATTTAGCATTAGATGAAATTTCTGAGATTGCATTTACGGAAACTGATGGTGCAGCAGTGAGCAATTTTGCTAGTGATTTAAGTGTAAGTGGAGAATTTAGCTCACCTAAAATAGCCAGTTTACTTTTAAATGCGATCGCGCTCGAAAAAAATCATGGATGCCAACGAGTGCGAGTATCTATTTTATGTGAAGATGAAGCACGCAAGCAAAAATATCAAGAATGGTTTGACCGCTGTTCTAAAGGTCAACAGCCTAAAGCTATTTAATAAGTTTCTAGCAGATGACTAATAGTAGGGTGATTCGGTTCACCCTACTTTTTTATATATTTTATCAAAGCAGAATTCAGAAGTCATAATTAAATTCTGTACAGTGGCTACTCTGACTTCTGAATTATTATCAATATTATTAATAAAGCTCCCAAGAATTTTCTTGCGGAGCTTGCTGAGTGTGAAACAGTAAATGATTAAAATTTATCTTGACTAATTTGTCCCTGCATCTTCCCAAAGATATAGCAAGAGACAAGTGACAGGGTTAAAAATCTTTTTCTGTCTACGTTTTATCATTTGCTGATGTCCTAATTGTCTTGACTATTGCTATAGGGTTGCGTGCAAACTCAAGTTAACCTCACACATAGCAATCTGTTTGATTCCCAAATCACTTGTCAAGATGGAAAATAGAAAAAAATAGTAAAGATGTATTCAGTTTTACAAAAATCAGTACAACTGCCAAAGTTTTTCTTGATTCTCTGTTACCTTCCTACAAAATCCTTCTCTAGTTAGAGGAGAAAAATTGTTCAAAGGATAGAAGAAAAAGTAATTGGCAAAATATAACCTAATAATATAAATGAATTAGTGTTGTTATTTTATTTTGAAACTGAACTTAATCAGTTGGGTATAAACCAAATAATTTGTGGTTAAGAATTTTTCTTGTAATAAATGGAGATATTTGATGGTGAATTATAGAAGCATTTTTTATAGTAGTTGGATGCAAAAGCTTTGGCAGACTAAAGGTGCGATCGCCATAGCATTAATGGCAATAGTACTTCCTGCGTGCGGTTACAACGAACCACAGGCGATAACTCCAGCCACGCAGCAGCAACAACGCAACCAAGTTAGTCGAGAGGTAGTAGAAACCGAAGTAGAAGAAACCACAGACAAAACAGATGAACTCATCGGTAAAACTGTCACCATTAAAACTCAACCAATTAGATTAATTGGCCCTACAAGCTTTACAGTTAATGATAAAGAATTATTTGATAGTCAAAATTTTCTGGTTATTAATGCCACAGGTCAGCCTTTTACATTACCTAGCACAAATAACATTCCCATTCAAATCACAGGGCAAGTTCGCAGATTTGATTTAGCCCAAATTAATCAAGATTATAAATTAGATTTACAGTCAGAGTATTACAGAGATTACGAAAATCAACCTGTGATTGTTGCAAAGTCATTAGCTTTATCTCCTAACCCAGGTGAACTTACTACCAACCCCAGCGCCTACTATGGTAAAAGGTTAACAGTCACAGGCGAAGTCGAAAATATTAATAGTCCGGTTGCATACACCCTAGATGAAGATAAGTTGCTGGGTGGAGAAGATTTACTCGTCTTGCATACACAGCCACAAGTAAAAGTGAAGCGGGGAGAAGAAATAACTGTCTCCGGTGTCTTGCGTCCCCTAGTCATTGCTGACTTAGAGCGAGACTATGACCTAACTTGGGATTTAAATGTGCGGAAGCAGCTAGAAGCAAAATATCGTAATAAACCTGTATTGGTAGTTACGAATGTGGCTCCTTAACTTTTTGAGAACTGGCGCTGTTAAATTCAAGGATTAAACCAGTAGAGTTCAAGTTTTGTAGGGTGTGTATTCGGTGAGAGTACGACACCGCTAGATATTTGCGGTGCGTTAGGACTATCGTCCATAACGCCACCCTACGAAACTAACGCTATTAAATGCAAATCATGAGTTTCAACACGTAGTGTAAACCTACACCCTTAACCTCTTACACTCAGCCTCAAACAACTATTTTTCTGTGTAATTCTTATTATTTAAAGCAGTCTGTGTTGTTCACCCCACTTGCGTAGCCTCAAAGCTAAAAGCAACATGAGAACCCCAAAGACAATGGCATAAGCAGCAATTATCCATAAAATTGCTAATGCTCCAGCCACAGGCCAGATAATTAGCAAAATGCCAAAAATAAGGGATGCAATACCAGCTGCGATTAACAACCATTCATTTTCAACTTCCTGGCGCAGACTACTGGCTGCAATAATCTCAAAAATGCCAGTGATAATTGCCCAAGCGGCTATCAGATAAAGCAATACTAATGCAGTGATAGCCGGCCAAATAAATGCCATCACTCCGACTGCAACTCCAATTGCTCCTTCAATTACCAACAACCATCCGTGGATATTGGTTAGATGATCTTTAAATCCAGCGATCGCTAATAATATACCGCCCCCCAGCGCAAAGGCAGCAAAGAAAAATACTAATGCTGTTAAGGTAATTCCTGGCCACAATAGCGCGGCTAAACCAAATATGATGGCAAGTATTCCCCGCAATGCGAGTGTCCACCAATTTCGTGCTAAACGCTTTCCTATTCTTAAATGCTCAAGGTTTTGTCTCATAAATTGAGTAAGTATTTAGTCATGAGTCATTTGTCAATAGTCAATAGTCCATAGTCAGAAGACAGAAGACTAAAGGATGAAATTACCCTGCGGGAAGCCACCCAAAGGGTGTCTACACACTTCATACTTCATACTTCATACTTCACACTTCATACTTTTACAGCGCGGTGGGAAAAGTTTCTGGTGGTTCATTCATTTGCCAATAAGCTGTACGGTCTAGGGGTTGAACTCCCTTGGTATCATCAATGTGGATAACTGCATCAAATTGGTCAGGAAGACAAGCATCAAAATAATGGCTACTGCGCTCCGTTTCTGGGCGGTAAATTACACCAATTGCCCTTTCTAAGCGTGGTTTTCTGAGAACCTCAATGGCAGAATTATCACCTCTGAGAATTAGTAAAAACTGTGGTATTTCAGTCTGATGAAATACGGCTTCGTAACTTTCGGGTAAGGCCGAGCGAACTTGCTTGAGTTCGGCACTTCCTCCCCAATGAGAAGCAGCGGTAACTGTACCTGTGTATGTACTAAATCCAATTAGTACAGCATCATTTCCATAACGTTCGCGCACTAATTGACCAACATTTAGTTCTCCTACTCTTTTCATTTCAGTTGCTCTAGCATCTCCTAAATGGGAATTGTGTTCCCAAACAACAACTTTGCTTTTTTGTCCTTGGTGATCAAAATGAGCAACTAGTTCGTCTAAGGTTTCTACCATGTGGCGATCGCGTAGATTCCAAGATGAAACTCGTTCTTGAAACATCGAGCGGTAATACATCTCGGCATTTTTTACTAGTCGTGCGTTCTGTTCGGCATAGAAATATTCATCCATCGCTAGGCGACCATCTTTTTGAAAATACTCGTTTGTCCGACTTTGCAGTTCCCGCAACTGATTGATTACTTCTTCCTCACAAGGTTGTGCTAGTCCAAAACTCGTAGCATAGCCATAAGTTTGAGTATCCTCGCCAAAATGCTCTAAGCATGAGTAACGATGACGAGCGCGATTAGCTGCTTCTGGGTCAACGCGCTCAAGGTATTCAATCACTGCTTCTATAGAGCTATACATACTGTAGAGATCTAGCCCATAGAAGCCCACTTTGATACTATCTTGTGGTAAATTATCATTATATTCACGTAGGCAGTAAACAAAGTTTAAAACATCAGTATTCCGCCACATCCAAGCCGGAAAGCGTTGAAATCCTGCCAATGCAGCCTCTGGCGTTTGGTCATCACTCGCACTCTGCACATAACGATTTACACGGTAAGCATCCGGCCAGTCTGCTTCTACGGCTACTGCTGTAAAATTTTTCTCTTGAATCAGTCTTGTAGTAATCTCAGCCCGTTGTTCATAAAACTCATGGGTTCCGTGAGAAGCTTCACCAATCAGAACAAAACGGGCATCGCCAATTAAGTTCATCAATGGGTCGTAGTCTTGGGCTGCACCTGTCAGTGGATATGCAGATTTACGCACCACATCGACGAGGTTGGTTATGGTTGCATCTGGCATAAGAATTATTTATTAGTCAGTGTTGTCAAGTTCTCAGTTCAGCATCACTTTGTGAGCCAAGACCGATAACTATTCCACCTATTTGATAAACTTGTCATTTGCTAAACTCAGCATAAAAATTTCTAACTCCTCTTCCATCTGACTAATGGTGCATGGTGCTAGATAGATTAATCTCTCTGTAGGAAGACGTAGCTGAAAAAACTTTAGATATCGGACTTACTTATCAAGATTAGTTATTGAGATTGGTTTGAAGGGTTTTGTGTACTGACACCCTATACCCAAACTTCACCAAGGTTTCAACTTTTTTCATGACATTTTTCTCAGCAGTTTTGAGCATGGTCTTGCGATTTTGACATCAGTTGTGACATACTCAGGAATTAAATACGGTAAGTCTATCGAGTTAATGGTATTTAAATCTTAAACTCAAAATTTGCCGAGTTGATAAACGTTTGACCCCCGTTGCTCATACTAAAGCCAGGAATCAACAATGCTAAAAGATGCGCAAGGACTTGAAGTGACAACAGACTCACCAGCAGCGATCGCAGCCATCAACCAATTTATGGAACAATCCCTCAGTTATGGCAAAGATACTGAAGCTGTGATTAAAGAAGGTGTGAAAGCAGATCCAGGCTGTGCAATAGTCTATGCCTATGCAGCAGCCTATTATCTGACTCAAGAAAATGCTCAGGCTTGGAAGCAAGTTAAACCATTACTGCAAGCGGCTCAGTGCCATTTAGTCGGGATAACACAAAGAGAACGATTATATATCCAAGCGATCGCAGCTTGGGCAATGGGGGCAATTGATCAAGCGATCACATTACATGAAAAAATAGCCGCAAATTATCCGCGTGACCTAATTTCTGTACAGCAGGGACAATATCACTACTTTTATTTAGGCAACAAAGAAAGATTGCTCAAAATTGCCCAACAAGTTCTACCAGCCAATCCAGAAAATCATTATCTATACGGGATGGTGGCTTTTGGTTTAGAACAATGCCATGAACTAGAAAAAGCAGAAGCAATGGGTCGAAAAGCAACAGCTATGAATCGTCGTGACCCTTGGGCGCATCATGCAGTTGCCCACGTTATGGAAACGCAAGGCAGAATAGATGAAGGCATAGCTTGGATGGAAAGCCTCGCTGATACCTGGGAAAACTGCAACTCTATGCTCTACACACATAATTGGTGGCATGTGGCGCTTTATTATCTAGAGCGAGGTGATATGCAAAAGGTATTAGCTCTGTATGATACTCATGTGTGGGGTCGGGCGAGAAAAGAGTCTCCTAAAGATGAAGTAGGAGCGATCGCATTGTTGCTTAGGCTAGAGTTACGCGGTGTTGATGTCGGTAGTCGTTGGCAAGAATTAAGTACTTATCTTTTTCCACGTATTGATGAACACGCTTTAGCCTTTCAAGATTTGCACTATATCTATGCCCTAGCCAGAGCTAGAAGATTTGACTGGGTAAACGAGATGTATCTGAGTATGCAAAAACATGCTCACAGCGTTAATCCATATTTGCGTCAGAACTGGTTAGAAGTAGCAATTCCAACTGCTAGAGGTATGGTTGCTCATGCCAAAGGTGACTATTCAATCGCTAAATCTGAATTAAAAATCGTATTGCCACTATTGCATAGGATAGGTGGTAGCCATGCTCAACGAGTCTTATTTGAGCAAGTATATCGAGATGCTATTTGGCGTAGTGAAAAACAAACAGGACTTACATACAAAGATTTGTCTTTGAGATTGGGGGTAAGGGTGTAAGGGTGTAGGTGAGGTGTTCAAAACCCTTACACCTCTATACTCTTACCTATCTACACCCATTATCAACAGATAATCTATCTGCATAAGTTCTGAAGAATACTCGCAGCAAACATCCTCAATGACGGAAAATAATCTAGTGCTATTTCAATCTTGAGGAGTAGATTGATCATGATTAGTTTACTAACAGCAGTTGCACAGCAACACTTGTTGAGAATAGTTTTTGTGATATTTATCACCCTGACTAGTAGTGTCGTCCTGCCTGCTGCTACTTGGGCTGACTCTTCTAGTTTAGGAGTTAATCATGGTCATCTAACTTCTTGTCCGAGTTCACCAAACTGTGTTGTCAGTCAAGATGCTGATGCCGACCATGCCATTGACCCGATTACTTATCATGTAGACCAGGATACGGCGCGAAAAACCTTACTTAAAGTTCTCACGGTTGTTCCTCGAACAGAGGTGATAGAAGAGACAGATAATTACATTCATGCTCTTTCTCGAAGCCGGATATTCAAATTTATTGATGATGTGGAGTTTTATTTTCCTCCCAATGAGTCAGTCATACATGTGCGATCGGCATCTCGTGTAGGACAATCAGATCTCGGTGTCAACCGCAGGCGTTTGGAGCAAATTCGTTTGGCTCTGCGCGATTTAAATATTTGATTTAATCTATAACTAGCGATCGCTCACTGAACCAATCACCTCATATCCAGCTTGAATCGCAGTATTGTAGATTGTAGCGATCGCCTTATACTCTGACATATCTACAGCAGCAAAACGCTTCACACCAATTTTTTTCATTGCGGCTTGTAGTTCGGCATCTGGTTGAAGTAGCGCCGCTTGAATCTGCTGAATCAGTGATTTATCTAAATGTTGTGCAGTTACTAAAGGCGGCATCGGACACGGGCCGATAACTTCTACTACTCGCAGATGCTTAGATAAATCAGGGAAATCTTGTAGTTCTTGCTCCAACACTACACTATCAATACCTGCACAATCTGCCAGTCCTTCAATTACCCAATGTATTGAACGCTGATGAAAACCTGATTGTACTGTCTGGGCAAAAAAGTCTTTCGGATGTCTGCCTTGTAATAATCTATGTCGCAACAGGTTATAGCCACTGTTAGAGCCAGGGTCGTTGTAACACAGGGTTTTCCCAGCCAAGTCTGCAAAACTAAACAGATTACTGCTGGCATTGACAATCACATCCGTAAAGTAAATCGGACGGTTTTGATAACGTGGTGCTTCCATAACTGGAGCCACTACAGGTTGTAACTGATTTGCAACTACTTGACTATATCTGACTAGAGGTAATCCACAAATAAATGCTAGGTCTAGTTGTTCTGTTAATAGTGTTGGGTCTTTCAGTGGGTCATATTTACTGGCTTGCAGTTGGGTTTCGACTTTCAAAACACGACCTAAATAAGCCACAATTGCTTCGTAAAACCAAAACCAATTAGGTGCTAAGTAAGACATGACCCGCAGTTTTGTTGGCTGATTCACTTACTATTCTCCAAATCCAATTCATCTTGCGGCGTTGTAACTATCAGCAGCTTGCGGTAAGACCAATGAATACTGAGGAAAATTAAGCTCATCAATGTCAAAAACATGATACTGAAAATTATTCCATAGCCTTTAGTGTGCCACCATAATCGTCGGAAAAATGCTGTACCCAGTCGTACAGGCTGCCACAGAACTTGATTGATGCTTTGAGAATTGTCCAAGCTAATAGTTAAGGGTACTGCTGTGTTCTGTGGCGCAATTGTCATTTCGATTACTCCTTGAGGCTAATTCTAAAATTAAATACGGTAATTCGATAGATTTAGTGATGTATATCAAATATCGCATAGCTTGAGACAACAAGCAAGTTTCCAGAAAACTCTTAAAAGGCAAAGCGCATTTCTCCCTTGCTCCCTGCACCCTGCCCCGTTTCTTTTTAAGAATGTGTCACGCTGGTAATGAAGATTTTCATGCCTTGTTTCAAGTAAGAGCGAGAATGTCTAATCAAGTTTGGTTATCACAGTTGCGAAAAAACAGAGCGATCGCTGTTATCCGTGCGTCAAAAATAGAATTAGGAGAACAGATGGCAATGGCGGTAGCATCTGGAGGAATGCAGCTAATAGAGATTACCTGGAATAGCGATCGCGCGGCAGAATTGATCGCTAAATTACGAATGAAATTACCTGATTGTCTGATTGGTACAGGTACACTATTCAACGTGCAGCAGTTACAAGATGCGATCGCCTCTGGGGCGCAATTTCTCTTTTCGCCCCACATTGATGTAGCAATGATTGCAGCAGCGGTGGCAAAAGATGTGCCAATCATACCAGGGGCGTTAACTCCTACAGAAATCGTGACTGCTTGGCATCAAGGTGCTAGTTGTGTGAAAGTATTTCCTGTGCAAGGCGTGGGAGGAGCCAGTTATATCAAAAGTTTACAAGGGCCACTAGGGCATATTCCTTTAATTCCAACAGGTGGCGTAACACTAGAAAATGCCTCAGAATTTATCCAAGCTGGGGCTGTAGCTGTTGGCTTGAGTAGTGAATTGTTTCCGAAAAAACTGGTTGAGGCGGAAAATTGGCAAGCGATCGCCCAACACGCAAGTAACTTAATTCAGCATTTAGCGTAGCAAAATACACAACTACTGAATTTTTAGGCTACAAAGTAAAAAGGAAACAATTCCCTAGACTCCATCGTTAGAGTGCATACATAATGAAAAGTCTGATTGATTTTCACCAAGTGCGCCACTTCAAAAAATTGGTTATAGGTGCAGCAATATGTTTGAGTGTGATTGGTGCTGCCACAAATGCAGTAAAAGCTAGTTCCAAAGAAGAGATAATTAAACAAACAATCCAAACGCTACAAAAATCAGAGCAACGTTGGATTCAAGTGAATCTCTCAACACAACGGCTAATAGCATGGGAAGGGAAAAAACCAGTTTACGCCGTTACTATTTCTACAGGCAAAAAGTCTACTCCGACTCGCATTGGTAGCTTTAAAATTCAATCTAAGCATAAATCAACACGAATGCGAGGCAGAGACTATGATGTTCCTGACGTTCCTTATACAATGTTTTACCAAGGGAACTACGGAATTCACGGAGCCTACTGGCATAAAAAATTTGGCACTCCAGTAAGTCATGGCTGCATCAATGTTGCACCTAACCATGCTAAATGGCTATTCAATTGGGCATCTTTAGGGACACCTGTGGTCATTCATCAATAAACAAGCAGAAGAAGTAAGACGGCAAGGAGCAATCAAGAATAAATCTTGCCGTACTGTACCAAAAAATTAGTAAAAGAGAAATAACAGCAAATCAAGACATTACTGTAGTCAGACTCCGGAATCGTAACTATTTAACTTGAAGTAATGAATAGAAAAGTAGATTATTCTAGTCAGTCCACATCATTCTGCGTAAATCTTCGAGACAATTACAAGTGCAAATTTTAATCTCAAGAACTTTGCACTTGCTCAAGTTACAACAGTGAAATAAATCATCGTCAACACCAAAACTATAGTTTCAAAAGAGAGAACTTCGGTAGCAAGAGGAAAAATCAACACTAGGCATAAAGGTAGAGAATTTAGAGGTGCAAGTGATGAAATCCCTGAAATTCTTATTTCCTCAGACCTAGTTACAAGATCCAACCTTGGTACGTAGCTGCTGTATTAGTCTCCCATGATACTAGTATTGGTGATGTTGGCGGATAATCCGCGTAGATTTTCCATAAACACCTAGGAATGTTTGTGAAAACTACAACATATTTTTTGCGTTGTTAGAAGGTGATGCATAATGCAAACCCAGACTAGTAATGTTGGAATTCGTCGTTCAGGAAATTTTTGTACAGGTATAGCGCTGTTGTTAGCAACTTTTTTCTCCTCAGCGCTACCAACAACGGCTGACCCTAATTCTGTAATAGCAACAGCCGCGTCACTCAATAACAACAGCGTCAAAATATCTGACAGTCGGCAAGTTTCCCAACCTCGCCGAATTGAAATTGATTTATCCCAACAACGCTTACAGGCATGGGAAGGTAAAAAGCTAGTATATTCGTTTCGTGTTTCTACGGGGAAAAGAGCCACTCCCACACCAATCGGTAGATTTCATATTCAGTCGAAGTATCGCACCAATAGAATGCGGGGTAGAGGGTACGACATTCCTGATGTTCCTTATGCAATGTATTTCTATCAAGGCTATGCGATTCATGGTGCTTATTGGCATAACCGTTTTGGTACTCCAGTCAGCCACGGTTGTGTGAATTTGCCAGTTAAGCAGGCGCGTAAGCTTTACAACTGGACAAAGCCAGGTACTTTAGTAGTAGTAAAACGGTAATACCAAATTAATATGAAGATGCACTTAATGATTTGGGAACAGAAAAACTCTGCGTCACTCTGCGCCAACCTTTGTGTGCCTTTGCGTTAAAAAGATATAATTCTGTGCAGCTTCACAAAGAAACGATATAAGTTTATTTTGCTCAGTTGAGGATGGGCTTTTTGCTTGTCCTTTACTTTTTTGTGTCTATTATTAGCGAACTAGCACGACCCCAACCTAACTCCAGTGTGGTTGTATGGGTGCAAAGATGTTCATCTATATTTCTGAGCGCGATCGCTGTTGAGGAAATCTTTTATGGTTTATTTTCAAAGCCTAACCCTAGAATTCAAAGTTGGAGTTTAATCCTAGAAATTATTAAATCTGCGTTAGTTACGTGTGGAGTCTCCTCAGCGAAAAAGATAAATCGTTAGTATTACTAGCAGTTTTGGGAAAAATTGATTATTACTTAATCAAGTTGCCATACATTTATGTCGCGATCGCAACTTAAAAAGCTGCTCATTGGTGAACTCAGTTGGCAACGACTGGTGCGCTCATTGTTATTTATTTACGGCTTTTTCGCGCTTTACGTCTTTTTTAGAGCAGATAGCATGATTTTTTTGCCTCAGCCTGCTACTTATCAAGACAACCCTAGTATTCTGAAACTGCCTGTTACTGACAGCCAAAAAATTTCTGCTGTGTATTTACCTAATCCTAATGCAGAGTACACAATTCTCTATATTCACGGGAATGCTGAAGATATAGGTGATATTCAGCCTCTTTTAGAACGTATACATAAATGGGGGTTTAGCATTTTTGCTTATGACTATCGCGGTTATGGCACAAGTGATGGCAAACCAGGGGAATTGAACGCTTACCAAGACGCTGAGACAGCATATACCTACCTAACTCAGCAACTTAAAGTACCACCTCATAAAATTATTGTGTATGGACGCTCTGTCGGTGGAGGCTCAGCAGTTGAATTAGCCACTCGCCATCCTGTTGCAGGCTTGATTTTGGAGAGTAAGTTTATATCTGCATTTCGAGTTGTTGTGCCTTTTCCGCTACTTCCTTTTGATAAGTTTGCCAATTTAAATAAACTTCAGCAGATTAATTGCCCAATTTTAGTTATGCACGGTCAAGCTGATCAAACTATTCCTATCAAACACGGATATAAACTATATGAAGCGGCTGCTGATCCTAAGATGTCGTTATGGGTAGATGGTGCAGGACACGATGATTTTACTTGGGTAGCAGGCGAGCAACATCGAAAAACTTTAGTAAGATTTCAACAATTGATTGAGAAACATAAATGAGAATAAAAAGGTGAGTTAGGCGATCGCATATAAAGAAACAATTTTTTTGATTTCATACCTAGTATTTTCTCTTAATAAATTACTTTACTCATTATGTTAAACTGAATTAATATTATTTTTTATTCTTATTGTTAAAATGGTCAACTTACCACATCCGATTCAGTATCAGGGCAGTAAGAGAAAACTTGCATCAGATATTCTCAGTTTTCTGCCTAGTAAAGTGGAAAGATTTGTAGAACCTTTTGCAGGAACAGCAGCAGTTAGTATAGCTGTTGCCTTTAAGAATATTTCTCAAAACTTTTGGCTTAATGATTTAAATAAACCCCTTGTTGAACTGTTAGAGCTAATTATAGAAAAACCAGAGGAAATCATAAATGCGTATGCAGATATTTGGAATGCTCAAAATAGTAACTCTGTCAGCCATTACTTTGAAGTTAGGCAAAAGTTTAATAAGACAAATGATCCAAAGCTTTTTTTATATTTGTTAGCTCGATGTGTAAAAGGGGCTGTTCGTTATAACTCTGAAGGTTTATTTAATCAAAGTCCTGATAAGAGAAGAAAAGGAACTCAGCCTGATAAGATGAGGAAAAATATAGAAGGAGTTTCCGCTTTCTTAAAGGGTAAATGTAAATTTACATACCTAGACTATAGAGAAGTTTTAGCCAAAGTGCAAATTAGTGATTTTGTCTATCTTGATCCTCCCTATCAGGGTGTGTGCGGGGATAGGGATTCAAGATATTTCTCAGGAATTAATTTTGATGATTTTGTTCTAGCTATTGAACAATTAAATCAACGTGGAGTAGTGTTTGCCATTAGCTATGATGGCAAGCGAGGTAATAAAACTTTTGGTATTCCATTACCTAAAGAATTAGGACTCAAGAAGATTGAAATCGAAGTAGGTAGATCATCACAAGCAACGCTACTGGGGCGAGAGGAAATAACAATAGAGTCTTTATATTTGTCGCCAAATTTACTACTTGAAAAATCTACAGAGCTAGAGAGCTATATTAGCAAAGTACCAAAACAACTTACTCTTTTGGAAAATCATGGAAAGTTCTCAGCAGTTGCCCGATGATTTCATAAAACTTTGTCAGTCAGTAACCGCTAAAAGACCAAAAGCTGTTATTGATCATATTTTGCAATATGGTTTTATTACAACGGAAGAACTGAAGGAAAGGTATGGCTACAATCATCCTCCAAGAGCAGCTAGAGATGTTCGAGAACATGGAATTCCTCTAGAAACCTTCCGTGTAACAGGAAGTGATGGAAGAAAAATAGCTGCCTACAGATTTGGAGATGTTAGTAAGGTAAGGTTTTCTCGTTTATCTGGTAGGACAGGCTTATCAAAACAGATCAAAGATGAGTTAATCAAGAGATATGGTTGTAAATGCTTCATTTACTTAGAAAAAGTTGACGAGCGCGATTTGCAAATTGACCATCGTGTTCCGTTTGAAGTTGATGGAGAGCCAGAACTAGCGCCAGAAAGTTTTATGTTGCTTTGTGGTTCTGCTAATCGAGCTAAGTCTTGGTCATGTGAGCATTGTGAAAATTGGACTAGCATTAAAGACAAATCTATTTGTTTGTCATGTTACTGGGCATATCCAGAAAAATACATACACATCGCAATGCGAGAGATTAGGAGGATAGATCTAATGTGGCAAGGAGAGGATATTGAGATTTATGAAAGATTGAAGCAACAAGCTATAAGTCTGGAAAAAGAAATTCCTGAGTTTATCAAGGAAATTCTTGAACGCGAAATGAGACAAAACGACGATATTTCTGCTGGTGATTCCACCTGCTAACACTGTTTAACTCAACTGTGCGACGAGTTGATTCTCTAACAAAGTATCATTCGTCAACAAATCCTCAACAGAGATTCGCAAAAAGCGTTGGTCATCAACTTGGAAGAGGATTTTTACCCGATCGCTCCCCGGATATCCTGGTGGGGTAAGTTGAGCAATAGTTCTTGCACCTGCGCTATCATTCAGAGGTTTGACAGTAGTTTCACCGCTATCTAGGCGACGAGTAATTAAGCGATCGCCATCAAAATAAACTTCGGTATTACCTGTGTCTGCGCCTAATTCTCCGACAATTAATTCAATACTGGGTTGATTCTCTACAGATGCGCCTAAGAATAATTCTACAGGTTGATTCATCGGGTAAGCTTGCCCGGATTTAATAATGGGATGCCAACTGTGACGCTGGTTGCGGCGATCCCAGTAACGAATCCCGTAACTGTGATATAGAAAATCTTTAATTTCCACGCCTTGAGATAGCTGTAATGCACCTTGGGCGATCGCTTCAAAAGGCCGTTCACACCGAATTTTTTCTGGCTCAAAATACTGTTTTACCCATGTCTGCACTGCTGGTAGTTGTGCAGTTCCACCTACTAACAATACTGCATTAATATCTGCTAATTCTATTCCCTGGCGACGTGCTTGCTGCAACAGATTTGTCATTGACTCATCTAATCGCTCAAAAAATGTGTGTTCTTTGAGGATATTCTCTAAGTTATCGCGGTCTAAATTTAATTCGTAACTTTCAAATGTTTCATCATTAAAATAAACTTCACTTGCTTGGTTTTGAGTTGATAGCTGAATTTTGACTTTTTCTGCCAATCTTGTTGTCAACGGACTCACCGTCAGTCCTTGAGTTTTGGCAAAGTAATCAACTAACCAATTGTCAATATCTGTTCCGCCTAAATTTTGCCCTGCTTTCGCCAAAACACGCGCCGTTTTGACTTTTTGCTTGGAATTTTCGGCTAAAGATTTATTACCCCACTTGAGCAAAAATCCGACGGGTTTAGTGTTTCCTTGTGCGCCTTTATCCAAGCTTACTAGAGATAAATCTAAAGTACCGCCGCCAAAATCAATCACCAAGAGATTTTCTTGATCAGTCAAGCCATAACCCAAGGCTGCTGCTGTGGGTTCATCTAACATCCGCACCTGTTCAACAGGAAGGCTTTGGCAGACTTTTCCTAACCAGTGGCGATAGGCTTCAAAACTATCTACCGGGACGGTTAATACTAAAGAATCTAACCCACCTTCTAAGGGTGCTAGTTGTTCAATAACTTGAGAGAGAAACCATTGTCCTACTTGTTCAAAGGTGACGATTTCTCCGTCTAATTCAGGTAGAAAGCCTTGAATTTCTGCACCGATACCGCGTTTGAAACTGCGAAAAAATCGGGTTTCGCCTTTGAGATCTAGACCACGATCGCGTACTTGTTGCCCTACTAAAACTTTACCTTGTGCTGCTTCTTCAACATACACCAAGCTGGGAATTAGTGGGGGATTGAGACTTTGTTGAATTGATAAACCAGATAAACTCAGAGTTTCGGCCTGCTGGGTGACGGGATTCCAACGGGCAATGACTGTGTTGCTAGTACCAAAATCGATTGCGATCGCCATAGTCTCTTAATTATTTCACGCGAAGGCACAAAATTTTCTCAACAAAAAATCATTGTCCCATAAGCCACCAACTACGCAAATAGGCGATCGCTTCTTCTTTGCGTTTGGCTTCGACTTCTATCCACGGTGCTTGATGATAAATATCAGGCATATCGGTGATTAAATCACTGTGTTTTCTATCTTTAAAGGCTGTTTCACCGTTGGAAATATGAACTAATTGCCACTCTGGATTTTTCCAAGTTGTTCGTGCTGCCTCAAACATAGTAGCTACACTCGGATCATTGTAGCTATCTAAATTTTCGTGGCAAATATGGTGATGAGCATCAAATACCAGCGGAATTTCGGCTTCTTGACAGACTGCTAAAATTTCACTGCTGCTATAGGCGTATTCGTCGTTTTCTAAAGTTAAACGATTTTTGATAGCTTCTGGTAGTTGAGAAATGACTTTTACTAACTGTTCGGCGCGTTGTGATTTCCCGCCATGAATGTTCATCAACGACCAAGGCGAACGAGGTAAACCGAGTAAATCTAAATCCCGCGCGTGTCTTGCTAAGATTTTGATACTTGTTTGTACAATTTCCGGCGAATCAGAACTTAGCACTACAAATTGATCTGGATGTAGCACCATTCTTATCCCCAGTGCTGCGGCGCGTTGACCGATTTTGCTTAAATCAGCGCTCATTTCTTCTAAGATATTTTCGCCAATTTGGTCTTCTAAGTCGTTCATGGGAAATAAATTAGAAGTCATTCGATAAAGGCGAATTTGATTCTGTTCGCAAAAAGTCAACGCATCATGCAGCCGCTGCAAATTATGCTGATAAAGTTGTCGTAAGGTTTTTTCCCGTTCCGCAAGGGAGAGTTTCAAGTAGCGTGTGCGTGTGATTATTTTAAAGCGGACTTGTTGAGAAACTGTAATACAAACTAAGCCTAAGTTTGGCAGAATAGTTTGAGGCGATCGCTGTTGATTCGCTAGATTTTGGCACTGGATAGTAGTCATTTTCGCAAACGCTAGAGTCTTACCTACTTTTCGATTGAACTAATTTCTGCCTTCACTGCTAAGTCTCTCTGGGATGAATTTTCCAGATATTGAACTTAAACAGCATAAAATCCATCCCAACGTTAATTTATCAAGTGCGCTGTTGGGATGAATTGCGATCGCTATAACTTATAGCAATAATTAGGGCATTAGGAAATATCAACGACAGCAAAAGACTTTTAAATCTGTCACCTGTCACCTATCACCTGCTAAACTTTAGTGCGATCGGTCAAAATTTCATAACCAGTTTCTGTCACCAAAACTGTATGCTCAAACTGAGCCGATAAAGAATTATCTACCGTTACTGCTGTCCAACGGTCAGCTAATGTGCGCGTGTGTTTGGAACCTGCATTTAAAATTGGTTCAATTGCCAAAGTCATTCCCGCACGCAATTTTACATTTGGCATATCGCGTGTACGGAAGTTAAATACTGAGGGTTCTTCGTGCAAGTTACGACCAACACCATGTCCGGTGAATTCTTCTACCACACTATAACCATTAGCTTTTACATGGTCTTCAATCGCTCCAGCCAAGTCAAGCAGATATGCACCCGCTTTAACTTGTTCTATGCCTTTATATAAAGCTTCTTCCGCTACGCGAATCAGTCTAGCGGCTTCTGGAGTAACTTCCCCGACAGCAATTGTAATGCAAGAATCGCCGTGAAAACCTTGGTAATAAGCACCTGTATCTACTTTTAATACATCTCCAGCACGAATGACTTTCTTGGGACTTGGGATACCATGCACGACTTCATTGTTAATACTGGCGCAGATAGAACCAGTAAAACCGTGATATCCTTTGAAACTGGGTATTGCGTCCATTTCGCGGATACGTTTTTCCGCGTAAGCATCCAAGTCGGCTGTTGTCATACCTGGCTTGACCAACTCAGAAATTTCTTTTAGTACCGTTGCGACAATTTTCGCCGATTGCCGCATAATTTCAATTTCACGCGGCGATTTGATTTCGATTCCCCGGCGTTGTTTTTTTGGAGGCGCGGTCTTAGCTGGTTGAGAAAGCAAGTTGCTGAAAATGTTCATGTGCTAATAATAATTACTGACGCTTTGTCGCTACGGAGTCCGTGCTTTTTCTAGGATAATTGAGAAACTATATCTATATTTAAGTTATAGCAGGGAACAGACTTGAAAGTCTCTTGCTGCCTGTTTTTGATAATTAGCTTATGTCCTCATCTAACAGGCAAACGATAACTGATCTGCCAAAAGGTAATTACGAATTACTGACGATAATTTCTCCTGTCATTCCACCTTCAGTATGTCCTGGTATGGGACAGCGTAAGCTATATCGTCCAGCTTTTAGGGGGACAAAAACCCATTCAGCTTCCGCACCAGGCTTCAGTTCTAGTTCGTGAATCGCTCCTTTAATTTCTACTTTGCCTGCTTCTACTTTTTGTGTCCAGATGCCATCAGCAAAATCTTTGGCGGTAAAATAGTGCTTTAATTGGCTGGGATTTCTGAGTCGGAGTAGATAGCGTTTACCCGCAATTAACTCTAGATGATTTGGTTCAAATTTGAGTTCGTTAGTAGAATTACCTAAATTAACTGTAATTTCTGTTGCTGGTTGCTTGAGCAAATTACCAGCACCATTTTCTGCCATTGCTGATGGAATAGAAATTATCAAACTCAGACTTAGTATAAAAGACAATTGAAGTATGAAGTATAAAGTATGAAGTCTGAAGGCTTTTACTAAGGATTTTTGCATTACTCCTTTGTCCTCGCTAACAACAAATGACAGATGACGAATGACACTTAACATTCGTCATTAATCATTATTTTTATCGGCTACAACAGCTGGCCCAGCTGTCACAACCACAATTTTATCTGGGTGGAGTAACTCACGCGCGGCTTGATTTACTTGGACAAGGGTAACTTGCTTGATTTTCTCAGCAAAGGAATGTAATTCTTTGATGTCCATTCCATGTATCTGATTCATCAGTATGGTATGTGCTAATTCTTCTGGGTCGGCGAGGGAAACTCTATAGTTACTAATTAGAGTGTTTTTTGCTGATTGCACATCATTTGCCGTTACACCTTGCTGATGAATTTCTTGTAAGAGTTTGCGGGTACTGGCGATCGCTTTGGTACTATCTTCAGGACTAGTTTGCATCTCAATCCAAAATGTCCCGGCATTCTTTTGGGCTTGTAAGTAGCTATATATACCATAAGTTAACCCTTGGCGATCGCGCACTTCTGTTCCTAAATAACTAGATAAAGTATCGCCTCCCACAATTTGATTTAAGACTAACGCTGCATAATATCGCGGGTCTTGACGGGTAATGCCTGTGTAACCCATAAAAGTAATGGCTTGAGCTTTACCTGCAATCACAGGGTTTACACTGATAACGTTATCTGGTAGTTTCACTGTCGGATATTGTAGCTGCGGTGCTTGACCACTAACTTGCCAGTCTCCTAATTCTTGTTGTAGTAGCGATCTCACTTGGGTTGGGTCAAAATCTCCGACTATAACAAGTACTGTTGTATCTGGACGATAATGTTTTGCCTTAAAAGCGATGACATCCTCACGCTTAATTCGTTGCAGACTTTTTTGAGTGGGAAAAGTATGTAAAGGATGTTGTTTCGGGTAAAGTGATTGTACAAAAGTTCTTTTGGCTACTTCTGCGGGATCATCCAGTTCTTGTTTCAAGTCAGTTAAAGCTTGCTGGCGATTTAATTCCCATTCTTTTTTAGGAAATGTGCTGTTTTTTACAGCATCCCCTAAAGTCTGAATTACGATGGGTAAGTCTGCTGCTAAACTATCACCCTCAATCCTGACACCTTCACGATACGCTGTAAAATCCAGAGATGCACCTCTTTCTTCCAAGGCTTTAGCCAGAGTTAAGGCATTTTTACTTTTCGTACCACTCATTAAGTTATCAGCCACCAGAGATGCTAGTCCCGCTTGATTTTCTAAATCAAATTCTGTTCCGGCTTTGATGTGGCCGCTTAAGGTAACAGTGGGAGTGCTTTTATCAGGTAATAGTAAGACTTGCAAACCGTTAGCTAAGGTGAATTGTTCTGGTAGCGCTGGCGTAGAAGAGTTCTGGCTTTCACCGTGGGAGACTTGCTTGACAACATCGTTTGTTTCATCTATCTGTGGCAGATACTTATCCACCTCTGATGCTGCTACAGGTGTACCAACAGATAAATTTTCTGTAGTTTGGTTTAAGTGTAATTTTGTACCAGTTTCGCTTAGGTTTTGATCTGTTGGCTGGAACAAACCGAGTACACGCGCTTCTGGTTTGAGATATTTGTTGACTACATTAACAATATCTGCTGCTGTTACTTGACTGATGGCGGCTAAATAGCGTTCTGTAAAGCGATAATCACCAGCAGTTGTTTCATCGTTACCTAATTGCATTGCTTGAGAAGTGATATCACGATTACCTAAAATCACCCCAGCTTCTACCTGCATTTTAGCTCTAGAGATTTCTTCTGGCTTTGCACCTTTTTGCGCTAAATTAGCGATCGCTCGATTTAATACTTTCTCAATCTTCTTCAAATCTTGCTCATCATCTGCTGTGACTAACAACTCATACCAACCAGCATCCCGCAAGCTGGCGACGGAGGCTGTAACTTCACTAGCTAAACCAGATTCTACCAAAGCCTGATAAAGCCGCGAATTCCTTCCTTCAGTCAAAATGTAATCCATCACTTCCAAAGCAGGGATATCCGGGTGATTTAAATCAGGTAGTGGATAAACTACTTGCAGCATCGCTGCACCTCCCTGTTCTCGTAAGATTATGGGAGTGGGGAGTGGGGAGTGGGGAGTTGAGAGTTGGGAGTTTTGACTATTGCCTATTGACTCTTGACTCTTTGGTAATTTGCCAAATATCTCTTTGACTGTCTCTAGAGTTTTAGTCGCTTGGAAATCTCCGACAATTACTAATACGGCATTCTCAGGAGTATAGAATTTGCGATAATATTCCCGTACTTGCTCGACTTGAAACTTTTCTACATCTGCTGTGCTACCACCAACAGGTAAGCCGTAAGCATGATTCGGAAATACTGCTTGCATTACAGCACGGTTGAGGCGATATTCAGGACTATTTTCATAGCCTTGTAATTCCGAAATTACTACCCGTTTTTCACTTGCTAGTTGCTCAGGATCAATGAGAGCATTTTGCATTCTATCTGCTTCTAACACCAGCAGTGCTTTAAGTTTCTCGCGTTCTACAATGCCATAATAAGCAGTTTGGTCGTAACTAGTAAAAGCGTTTGAGTCGCTACCTAAAGCACTAAACAACTTGCCAAATTGAATTGGACGTTTTTTTGTGCCTTTGAACATCATATGTTCCAGTTGATGTGCAATACCGTTCACTCCTGGTGCTTCTTGGCGTGAACCGACTTTGTACCACATTTGCACACTCACCACTGGTGCAGTATGTACTTCTTTGGTTAAAACAGTCAGACCATTTTCTAATACTGTTTTACGGACGTTTTCTATTATTGTTGAGTGATTTATATGACTTGCAACCAATTGTGTTTGAATATTTTCAGATTTGATTTTAGCTGTATATTTGCTGTTAGCAGGTTGATCACTTAAACAAAATACTGTGATCATCCAAAAACTTAAAAGTAATAATGGCCAACGATATCTATACCCAATAAAAAACAAAGACATTTTTTGGTAGATGTATTGCAATGAAATTATATATAAGCGCTATTAACATCAGTCTAGTCTTTATTTGGTATCAGTAAAATCAGCGGCATTACTAAAGAAAAATTCGTCTAACAACAAAAGTATATAAAGAGACAAATGTACTTAACCGAGTTTAGTTAAATTACGAATAAATTCTAAAGGTAAATTATCGCTGTCTGCAATAAAAGTAACTTCCCAGATGCGATCGCCTATTTGTTGTTGTGTTGGTTCTAAAAGGACTTTGAGGGATGATAATTGTTCTGGCTGGCTTTGGGCTGCGGCTGCAAAACGTGCTTTTAAATCTGTCAACCAGCTAGGTAAATCTGAGGTTACTTCAGTCAAATCAAAAGATAAATGATAATACCCCACATAATGCTCATCTTCAAAAGCATCGGGGGCAGGTTTTGGTTGGGGAATTTGAATAAGTTCAATTCTGCCGCCTAATCCTTCCATCCAGCAAGCCAGGGTATAGCCTGTAGTGAAGCGTTCACATACTGTAAACCCTAACAGCTCATAAAATGCGATCGCTCGATGAATATTCGCAGTTCGGATAGAGGCGTGGTGCATAATTTTAAAAAGTATGAAGTGTAAAGTATGAAGGATAAAGTTAAGAAATCCTTTGCACTTACTCACTTTTTATACCTAGAAAAAGTTTTTCCAGATTTAATAGTTAAAGTAATTTCATACTTCATACTTCATACTTCAGTCTTACTCAAACAATCGGAAATAAGGATAGCGCACAGGAACTCCCGGCTCTTTTTCCAGATCGAAATTAATCACTTCCCAGCACGGTTCTTCTGTGGAATCAGGACTAAATTCTACTGGTAAGCCATATAGTCGCGCTGATGTCGTCTCTGGTTGTCCAGAACGCCAAGGCGTGCTGCGTTCTAAATAGCCACTCATCAATTCCTGATAACGTCTAGCAATAATTACCCTTGTAGCTCGATAGCCTTGGGTATACAGTTTGTCCAAAGCTTCGTGAATTTCAAACCGTATCCCATCAGGATGAGTGTGTTGTCTATACCATTCGCCATTCCATCTGCGCCAATGACGACCCGACTGTAGATGAATTAACTCCTCAGTCTTAGGGTTGGCTTCAAACGCGCCATGACGAGGACAAAGATAGGTATCTGTTAGTGTCAAAGCCGGAATAGTCTGCCGACAGTGGGGACACTGAATTTCGTGACCAAATATTGGGTACTGCAAACCTGGATTCATCATGAAGTGCGTACAAACATAATTTCTTCTTCATTAGCACCATTAGGTTCGATTTTACACTTCGGCTCCTCCACTTTGAGAAAATTGTTTGTAACTGCACAGAAACGTATTTGCAGTTTAGAACAATTGTAAACTGTGTTTTCCTCAGTGTAGAGGCTTAACAACATGATATTCTGGTTGTGCAACCAGCCTCAAAGGTTGGAGTTTCTCCAGTGTTCCTGGGTACCATACTTCATATTCTATCGTGTCTACTGCTTCTTACTGGCCATCTCCTGATTTTTCTCACGCAGCCTTCGTTGCAGATAATGCTGTTGTCATTGGTGCTGTGAAAATCGAAGCAGGAGCAAGCATTTGGTATGGAGCAGTAATTAGGGCAGACGTAGAACGTATTGAGATTGGTGAATGCACAAATATCCAAGATGGAGCCATTCTCCACGGTGATCCTGGACTGCCCACTATTTTAGAAGATCATGTGACTGTAGGGCATCGTGCTGTGATACATTCTGCTTATATTGAGCGCGGCAGTTTGATTGGTATTGGAGCAGTAGTTTTAGACGGGGTAAGAGTAGGCACTGGTAGTATTATCGGTGCAGGCGCAGTAGTTACGAAAGATGTACCGCCCTTATCTTTAGTTGTTGGCATTCCTGGCAAAGTGTTGCGTCAAGTTAGCGAAACCGAAGCAGCAGAACTGATAGAACATGCTGAACGTTACAAAAAGTTAGCCTTGGTTCATGCTGGCAAGGGAAGTGATATTGGCTTTTAGGAAAGTGTGAAGTGTGAAGTCTGAAATTTTATCCTTTAGCCAACTCTCTTCGAGAGAGGGAACAGGGAAGAGGCAACGGGCAACTGTGAGATGTCATCAGGAGGAAAGCTTAATAGGCAACAGGTGGTTTCTTTCTGTTGCCTGTTCCCTGATTAACCAATGACTCTTGACCAACACTGTAACTTTTCTTTACATATCTGGTTGGAAAAAATGCCCAATTCAGCTAAAAATAAAAATGAGAAGAGTTGATAAAACTTTAATTTCTACTTAACAGAGGGGTTCTAAATTATGGATATCGATTTTCGTGTAGCGATCGTTTTAGCGCCTATAGCTGTTGCAGCTGGTTGGGCTTTATTTAACATCGGTGCAGCAGCATTGAGACAAGTTCAAAACTTTTTGAATAGAGAAGCCTAAATATAAATTTACATTAACATCTGCAAACCGACTGTTTCTGGGAAAGGGCAGTCGGTTTTGTCCTTCTTTTTTCATTGGTTAATAAGGGAACAGGGGATAGAAAGAAACATCGGTTGCCAGTTAAGCTTGCCTCCTAATGACATCTCACTGTTGCCTTTTGCCTGTTCCTTCTCTCCAAAAGAGTTAGCTAAAACACAGAATTTCACACTTCATACTTCATACTTCATACTTCACACTTCACACTTCACACTTCATACTTCATACCTTCACACTTCATACTTGTGAATACCAATTCTTTGCTGCAATCTTTTCAACATTTTGGTGTGAACCTGGGACTCTCACGTATTGTCAACCTGTTGGCAAACCTTGGCAACCCCCATGAACGTATCTCAGTGATTCACGTTGCTGGTACAAATGGTAAAGGTTCTGTCTGTGCTTATCTTTCCTCAGTACTTACCGAAGCTGGCTATCGGACAGGGCGTTATATTTCTCCTCATTTAGTTGACTGGACAGAACGTATTTGTATCAGTGAACAGCCAATTTCTTCAGAGGAATTGAGCCAATTTTTACAAAAAGTCCAGGCTGCGGTTTCTCCTGATGAAGAATCTCCCACTCAGTTTGAGATTATTACCGCCGCTGCTTGGCTATATTTTGCCCAACAACAAGTTGAGATCGCAGTTATAGAAGTTGGGTTAGGCGGGCGTTTAGATGCGACCAATGTCTGTACTGAACCGTTAGTGACTGTGGTGACTTCCATTAGCCGCGAACATTGGCAACAATTAGGCCCAACGATCGCTGACATTGCCAGGGAAAAAGCCGGAATTCTCAAGCCTGGGTGTCCGGTTGTGGTTGGGCCATTGCCAGCCGATGCCGAAAAAGTTGTGCGATCGCGTGCCGAAGAATTACAATGCCCAATATTTACGCCCCAACCTGCACTGCAAATCTCTCCAGGTTGGGCAGAATATCATACACTTCAAAATCCGCAAAATTCAATTCAATATCCTTTACCTTTACAAGGACAAGTTCAATTAACTAATTCAGCTTTAGCTTTAGCCACCTTAGAAATTTTGCAACAACAAGGTTGGCAAATTTCTGAATCAGCCATCATCAACGGTATGGCAAAAACCAAATGGCCAGGACGAATGCAATGGCTGACTTGGAACAATCATAAATTATTAATTGATGGCGCACATAACCCTGCTGCGGCTCAAGTATTGCGTAATTATACAGATAGTTTAAATACTAAAAATGTAACTTGGATAATGGGTATGCTTTCTACAAAAGAGCATGGCGATATATTTCAAGCTTTGTTAAGAACAGGCGACAAATTATATTTAGTCCCAGTCCCAGATCATGGTTCAGCCAATCCAGAAGAATTGGCAAATCTGGCTAATCATATTTGTCCAGAATTAAGCTTATGCAGAACTTGTGATGATTTATCATCAGCATTAGAATTAGCTTTTACTGAACCAGATAATTTAGTAGTTTTATGTGGTTCTCTTTATTTGATTGGTCATTTTTTAGGAACATTTAATTATCAATAAATCATGTAGAGACGTTGCATTGCAACGTCTCTACATTTACCGATTATTCCATTGTTGCGCTGCATCTTCAACAGCTTTATCAACAGTTTTTTGTCCTAACATAGCTGCTTGCAAATTATCATAAATCGCTTTTTGCAACTTTTTAAAATCTTTTAATTTTGGCGTTAATACCTCTGCTTGTTGTAATTGTGTTGCACTAATAACTCTCGCTTTTTCTACTGTGGAAGCATTAGCTGGCATATCTTTAAAGTAGCTATCAGATAATGCTTTGGTTGTTGAAGGTAAAACATTAGCAGCTTTAGCAAAAGCTAATTGATTTTCGTCATTAGTGACAAATAAAGCAAACTTAGTAGCCGCATCAGGATGTTTGCTGGCGCGAGGAATAATGATATTCATCACCGCAACATTTTTTTTACCTGTATCACCAGTAATTTGGGGTGCAATAGCTGAAGCTTGAGCAATTTTTGGTGCGTTATTAGCTATTGTTTTCAGAAATTCTGGCCCCGACGCTAAAAAAGCTGTTTCACCAGATTGATATAAATCAATAGCATGACGATGACCTTGGGTTAAAACTTCTTTTGGTAGTAGTCCTTTTTTGTACAAATCAACCCAATATTGAAATGCTGCTTTACCTTGTGGTGTGTTAAAACCTGCTTTACCTTCAGCATCTACTAAAGTCACGCCCATCTGTACTAAAGACTCCATCACTTCTCCGGAATCTTGCGGTACAAAAGTGATAAAAAAGGCATATTTACCAGTCTTATCTTTAATTTGTTGGGCTACTTGTGCTAGTTCTGCGTATGTAGCTGGTGGTTTACTGATACCTGCCTGTTTTAATAATTCAGTGTTATAAATAGTTAGCCGTGTTGTGAGATACCAGGGAATTCCAAAACTTTTGCCATTGAGTGTGCTGGCTTTCCAAATGTTGGGTAAATACGCAGAACGCACATCTTGTGGAATTGTGGTATCTAAGTCTAACCACGCATTTCGTCCTGCTAGTTGGGACGCAAAATCGGGATTGAGGTTAACAACATCAGGTGGCGTTTTTGCGGAGACAGCTGTTAAAATTTTGTTCTCCATCGCTGCCCAAGGAACATCAACCCAGTTAACTTTTACACCTGGGTTTTTTGACTCAAAATTAGAAATTAAAGTTTGAAAGTAGTCAGTAAATTGAGGTTGGAGTTGCATTGTCCAAAACTCTATATTGGCTACTTCTGTTGTCGCCTGTTTTGTTCCTGTACCGACATTACCTGTGCTGCAACTAACAATCCAACTAGTCAATAAGCCGATTATTGCCCAAGCTGTTAGTTGTTTGAATTTTTGCAATCGAATCATTTTACCAGTATTTTCACCCTTGATAGAAATGAAAAGCTTATGCAGAATTAACGAGATTATAGGCTAAATCAATTACCCGTAAAGCGCAACATATTGCGTTGACAATTTAAATTTTCAATTTTAGTAGTCCGGCGGAACTGTGGTGAAAAGCTTCAATAGTCTGTTTGGCAAATCTAATAAAGGGGTTGGCATCGAACTTGCACCAGAACGGGTAAATATCGTTCAGTTACGCAAGCAGCGCCAAGGCTTAAAAATAGAATCTTTGACATCGGTTCCGGTTCCCGAAGGAGTGGTAACTGATGGTCAAATAACTGACCCCCCAACAATGGCGCAAATCATTCAGCAAGCGCTGGCTGAAAGTAAAATCAAGGCTTCTCGTGTTGCTACCGGTGTACCTGGACGAGATTCTATTGTACGTCTCATCCCAGTGCCAGCTGAGTTAGATGACAAAGAATTACGGGACATGGTTTTAAACCATGAAGCAGGCTTGTATTTACCATATCCTCGTGAGGAAGCTGATGTAGATTATCAAAAACTTGGGTATTTTGTAGATGAGGATGGCATTGAAAAAGTACAGGTGTTGTTAGTTGCTACTCGTAAGGAAGTAACAGATACCTATATTAGTACGTTTGAGCAGGCAGGACTGCAAATCGATGTTTTAGAGATTAACAGTTTTGCGCTGATTCGGACAATTCGTGACCAACTGCGGCAATTTGGCCCACAGGAAGCAGTGGTACTAGTTGATATTGAGTTCGACAGTACAGAAATAGCCATCATCGTGAATGGAGTACCGCAATTTTCGCGGACTGTGCCAATTGGCACTTATCAAATGCAAGAAGCCTTAGCAAGGGCTATGAGTTTACCCAATTCACGAGATATGGAACTGTTACAGGAAATGACTATTCCTGCAACTCCTATGGATGGTGGGCAAACTGGGGTGACGGGAATTAACCCAGGTATGGCAGCGATGATGAGAGTTTTGGGAGAACTAACGGATGAATTGCGCCGTTCTATCGATTTTTACTTGAATCAAAGTGAAAATTTAGAAGTAGCGCAGATTTTGTTAGCTGGGCCAGGGGGCGGACTGCAACAGCTAGACGAGTTCTTTACACAACGCTTGAGTTTGCCAACTACTCAAATAGATCCGGTTGGGGCGTTGTCTTTGCAAGTTGATGAACAAAAATATCCTAGTACACAACGCTCTGGTTTAGCGATCGTACTTGGCCTCGGAATGCGGGAGGTATAACAGAATGTACAGTTTAGATGTTAACTTTCTTAAAGACCGCCCTATTTATCAAAATAAGAGTGACAAAAAGGCAGGTAAAAAGCTTGCAGTTGGAGATCCTAAACCAATTTTTTTGGGAGTTGGCTTGGGCTTGTGTTTGCCTGTTTTTGCTGGGGCTGGTTGGTGGATACTGCAAACGAAAAACGGTGAACTAGAGCAGAACATAGCACAGTTAGAACAAGAAGTCAATAAATTAGATGCGGAAATAGGAAGCATTAATAAAATCAAGGAAGAAACGAATGCAGTTAAAGGGGAAACTCAAAGTTTAGTGACTGTATTTGACCAGATTCGACCTTGGTCAGCGATGTTACAAGATTTGCGCGATCGCATTCCTGCCGCAGTCCAAATTGAGAACGTCAAACAAATTCCACCTACTCCAGCAGCAGAAGGCCAACCGCCCACTAATCCAGCAGGTGGTATCGAAGTTACCGGATTAGCTCGCTCTTTTAACGATGTCAACGATTTCTTATTGAGTCTGCAACAGTCTCAATTTTTGAAAGCTTCAGACAGCAAAATTACAACGGCAACCTTAGTAGATGCACCCCTATCACCAACTGCGGCTGCATCTAAAGTACCCATCAAACCGCCGCAAATCGTTAGATACACTATCCAATCGAGTTTAAGTGACGTTCCCGCTTCTGAACTAATTCGGGAGTTAGAACAAAAAGGCACGGTAGGACTAGTCGCTCGAATTCGCACTATGCAACAAACAGGAGTCATCCCGAAATGACGCTGAGTGAAGATTTGAATTTTGCAGATCAAGGTGGGGAATTTGATTCAGAGGCATCGCCCTATCCTGTAGTGTTTGGTGTTACCTTCACCCCTCAAATTATTGGGATTATCGCAGGGGTAGTGGGGCTTGCTGGAGCATTGTATATACTGCTCAATCTGGTAATGCCAGCTTGGGACAACTATCAGCAGCAGCAAGCTAAAAGCGGTGAATTGCAAGGACAAATTGAGCAAAAAAAAGCCACCATCAAACAAATTGACCAAGTAAAAAAAGATTTGGCCAATGCACAACAACAAAGAATTCAGGTTTTAGGTTTGTTTTCTAATGAAAAAACTTTAGATACTTTACTGCTGGATCTGAATCGTTTGATTGAGTCTGGAAATGCTCAAGTTCCTCCTAATGCAGTCAAAGCCAAACTCCAGAAGTTTGCACCTGTTACTAATAAAGCAGAAGCTATTACGGATGGCTCTTTAGGAGTAGCAGTTAATAACAAACTGAAACGCATAAGTATAAATGTCGAATTTGTTGGCACTTATGAGCAAACCCAATCTATTCTGCGTAACATAGAGCGTTTACAGCCTTTGTTAATAGTTAGAGACTATCAGTCAGTCTTAACTCCAGTACAAGCTACTACCCAATCAGGCAAAGTTATACGCCAAGTAGGGCCTGCACCTATTACTACATCCTTTCAACTACAGGCTTTGATGCCACTTACACCAGAAGAATTGGCTGCGGCTGCTAAAGCACCTCCTAAGCAATAGTGCTGAGTGCTGAGTTATGAGTGTTAAGTGCTGAGTGCTGAGTTATGAGTGTTAAGTGCTGAGTGCTTTTTCTCAAAAAGTGTTGCTTAAAAATGTTTATAAAGTGAGGAATGAACTGTGAAACAGCTTCACGGTAATAGCTTAATATTGGGTGCTGCCGCTTTGACATTTTTGGCAGCTCAACCAGGGTGGGCGCAGGTAACTCAAGTTAATGAGGTCAAGTTAAATCCTGTTGATGGTGGCATTAACGTTGTTTTAAAAACATCTTCAGGGTCTCGCCCACAGGTTTTTACGACTAAAAGAGGTAAAACTTTAGTATCTGATATTATTAACGCTCAATTACGTTTACCACGAGGCAGTAACTTCCGTCAAGATAAACCTGCATCAGGAATTGCCTCTGTCGAAGTCGTTCAGCTAGATGCTAATAGCATTCGGGTGATAGTGACTGGTGACAACGATGCGCCTGGTAGCCAACCAGTGATGCGAAAAGATGACAGAATCACTCTCGGCTTTACGCCATCGACAGGAACAATAGCTTCAGCACCAACGCCAACAACATCAACAACGCCCCCTGCGAATGTTCCAGTTCCAGTGCAACCAAGTCAAAAACCAGATGTTTTGGTTCCTAACCCAGAAATTAGTATTGATGGCAGACCAGCACAAGCTGCTGGCCCTGGTCAGCCTGTAAGCCAAGCCCCTCCATTCTTACCTAGAGCCGTTGCTCCACCAGTAGGAGATATCGCAGTTTCTGCTACAGATGCCTCTCCCAGCAACATTGACCTCGGAACCCAAGAACGCGTTCCTCGACTGGTGTTGCGAGATGCACCAGTGCGCGAGGTTTTATCGCTTTTGGCTCGTGCTGCTAACCTCAATTTGGCTTATATCAGTGGTGATCCTTCAGGAGGCCAGCAAGGCTCTGCTCCTGCCAATGCACAGGCAGGTTCTCAAACAATCTCTTTGGATATAGAAAACGAGCCAGTACAAGATGTATTTAACTATGTCTTGCGTTTAAGTGGTTTAGAAGCTAACCGCAATGGTCGTACTGTTTTTGTTGGGCCTAGATTACCAAATTCAACTCGTGATGTTGTTGTGCGTAGCCTGCGACTGAATCAGGTAAATGTGGCATCAGCTTTGAATTTCTTAGTTGGAATGGGGGCTGAAAGCGCAGTTACCAGAGAAAGGCAAGTGACTAACGTAACTGCTGTACCTGTAGGCGCTGGTGCTAACCCAGTCACTCAAAGTCAGACAACTACAGAAACGAGAATTGAACGTCTTACACTTGATGATTCTAAATACACAACACCTTTACTACGAGGTTTACAGGCGTTAGGAGATGAACGAACCAATTCTATAACTTTGATTGGCCCTGCCAAACAGATTGATATAGCAATTTCTCAACTAACCCAGCTTGATGTTCGTCGTCGTCAAGTGGCAGTTAACGTCAAAATTGTTGATGTTAACCTTTTAAACACTCATAATACTAATACCAGTTTTTCTTTTGGTGTTGGCAATAATTTTTTCGTTAATGATGGCGGTGCTGCATCTTTGAATTTTGGCGGTTCTAGACCAGCTACTAGTACTGAAGCAACAAGTAGCGTAACTAGTACACCAGTGATTTCCAACCCAATTCAAGGACAACCTTTTTTGAATCAAAATGGTACATTTACAGTGCCAAATGGAGGTTCTGGTATTAGAGTCATACAAGATGGTCAACTTGTACAAGACACTCCTGGTAATGCTACTTTCTTGAGTCCAATATCTCCAACAAATAACAATCCAACGACACCAGGTCTTTCTAGTTTTACGCCAGGAACACCAGATACAGTAACAATTACTACTGATCCAGTCACAGGAAGGCAAACTGCTACTTATGCAGCAGGCTCTCGTGCAACGGCTGAATTTAGTTTGCCAACTTTGTATCAATTCCCCAAACGTTTCTTAGCAAGTTTACAAGCTCAGGTTACAAGCGGCAATGCCAAAATTTTGACAGACCCGACATTAATTGTGCAAGAAGGTCAAACTGCCAATGTTAACCTGACTCAAGAAGTAGTAGGCAATATTAAGAATGAAGTCACTCGTGGTGATAATACTTCTGTGCAAACAGTGACCGCTGAGAAAACAAGCGTGGGTTTAACACTTGCTGTCAAAGTTGACAGAATTGATGACAATGGCTTTGTTTCATTGTCTGTAGCTCCTATTGTTAAAGCTCCTCAATCTTCAGCGGAAATTAATGTTGGCGGTAATAGTCAAAGTATATTTTTAGTATCTGAACGATCGCTCAATTCTGGCTTAATTCGTTTACGTGACGGTCAGACATTAATTCTCTCAGGGATTATTCAAGACCAAGACCGGGTAACTGTTTCTAAAATTCCTATTTTGGGAGATTTGCCACTGATTGGTTCACTGTTTAGAAGAACAAACAAAAATAATCAGCGTAATGAGGTAATTGTGTTGCTCACGCCTCAAGTTATGGATGATTCGGAAAACTCTTCTTACGGTTATAACTACACCCCCAGCCCAGAGGTAAGGCAAATTCTTGAGCGTCGTGGCTTGAGTACACCTAAGCGGTAAGCTCTTATGGCGAAGTGCTGAGTGCTGAGTAGAAATCCAGTTAATTCAATGTGAGTTCGACGCATTTAAAAAATACTTCTCCAAACCTCTCCCCTGCAAGGAGAGAGGCTTAAAAAGCTTCACTATTTCGTGAATAATCAATATCTTCAAGCCCCTCTCCGCCTCGGAGAGGGGTTGGGGAGAGGTTCATCGAATTCCTAAGAAAACGCTGTTTTCTTTCGCCCTTCCCACAGGTGCGCCTCCGTTGGAGACTCGCGTTAATTCAAGTCAAGGCTTTCAGCAATTAACAATGTCATTACTATGTGACTTCGGCTATAACTTTTTGATCATCCCAAAAAAAATCCCCCACCTCACGGCGGGGGATTTTTTTACTTACCTACAAAACTAGTAGCCAGATCAACCGAACTTACCAGCAGTGGAGGCGATGAGGAAGGCTGCGTAGGTGAGGACATAGCCAACGGTGAAGTGAGCTAGACCAACCAAACGAGCTTGAACGATGGAGAGAGCAACGGGCTTGTCTTTCCAGCGAACTAGGTTAGCTAGAGGAGTACGCTCGTGCGCCCAAACCAAGGTTTCGATCAACTCTTGCCAGTAACCTCTCCAGGAGATGAGGAACATGAAGCCAGTTGCCCAAACTAGGTGTCCGAAGAGGAACATCCAAGCCCAGACAGACAGGTTGTTCATACCGTAGGGGTTGTAACCGTTGATCAACTGTGCAGAGTTAGCCCACAGGTAATCACGGAACCAGCCCATTAGGTAGGTAGAGTTTTCGTTGAACTGAGCAACGTTACCTTGCCAAATACCTAGGTGTTTCCAGTGCCAGTAGAAGGTTAACCAACCTACTGTGTTCAATGCCCAGAACAGAGCTAAGTAGAAGGAGTCCCAAGCGGAGATGTCGCAAGTACCGCCACGACCAGGGCCATCGCAAGGGAATGCGTAGCCAAAGTCTTTCTTATCTGGCATTAATTTAGAACCACGAGCATCCAAAGCACCTTTGACTAGGATGAGGGTGGTGGTGTGTAGACCTAGTGCGATCGCATGGTGTACCAAGAAGTCGCCAGGGCCAATTGTTAAGAACAAGGAGTTTGTGCCAGAGTTAATGGCATCCAACCAACCGGGTAACCAAACGTTACCGTAGTTGGGATAAGCTGTGTAGGCAACACTATCAGGGTTAGACAGCAAGGTGTCTAAGCCGTAGAGTACTTTACCGTGAGCAGCTTGAACGAATTGAGCGAATACTGGCTCAATTAAGATTTGCTTTTCAGGAGTACCGAAAGCAACTACTACGTCGTTGTGAACGTACAAACCCAAGGTGTGGAAGCCTAAGAATAGCGATACCCAGCTGAGGTGAGAGATAATCGCTTCTTTGTGCTTCAGTACACGGTCTAATACGTTGCCTTTGTTTTGTTCGGGGTCGTAGTCACGTACCCAGAAAATCGCACCGTGAGCAAAAGCACCAACCATCAAGAAGATAGCAATGTATTGATGGTGTGTGTACAACGCTGCCTGAGTTGTGTAGTCCTTAGCAATGAATGCGTAAGGAGGCATTGCGTACATGTGCTGTGCTACTAGGGAGGTTACGGTTCCCAATGCAGCTAGGTGAATACCTAACTGGAAGTGCAGAGAGTTGTTATAGGTGTCGTACAAACCTTGGTGAGGCAGGTTGAACTGACCTTCGCTCTTGCTACCAGGTACTAAACCGGATTTGGAGTTCAGCATTTCTTTGATGCTGTGACCAATACCGAAGTTAGTACGGTACATGTGACCAGCAATGATGAAGATCACTGCGATCGCCAAGTGGTGGTGAGCCATGTCGGTCAGCCACAGAGATTCTGTCTGAGGATGGAAACCACCTAAGAAGGTCAGAATCGCTGTACCAGCACCTTGAGAAGTACCAAAGATGTGACCTGCGGTATCAGGGTTTTGCGCGTAAACGCCCCAGTTACCTGTGAAGAAAGGTTGCAGACCTGCTGGGTGGGGTGCGGTGCTGAGGAAGTTGTCCCAACCTACGTGCTGTCCGCGAGATTCAGGGATAGCAACGTGGATCAAGTGACCAGCCCAAGCCAAAGAGCTAACACCGAACAAACCAGCTAGGTGGTGGTTTAGACGGGGTTCAGCACTCTTGAACCAAGAAAGGCTAGGACGGAACTTGGGTTGTAGGTGCAACCAACCAGCGAACAGGAACAATGCAGCCAACAACAACAGGAAGACTGAACCTGTGTACAGGTCATTGTTTGTCCGCATACCGATGGTGTACCACCAGTGGTAAACACCAGAGTATGCAATGTTTACAGGATTACTAGCGCCGCCTTGAGTAAAAGCTTCAATTGCTGGTTTACCAAAGTGGGGATCCCAAATTGCATGAGCAATTGGGCGGATGTGTAGAGGATCTTTAATCCACTGTTCAAAGTTACCTTGCCAGGCTACGTGGAACAGGAGGCTGGAAGCCCACAGGAAGATGATTGCCAGGTGACCGAAGTGAGTAGCGAAAATCTTTTGGTAAAGATTTTCTTCGGTCATGCCATCGTGGCTTTCAAAGTCGTTACCTGTAGCGATCGCATACCATATCCGACGCGTGGTCGGATCCTGTGCGAGATCCTGGCTAAATTTTGGAAATTTTGTTGCCATAGCTTTGATATTTCCTCTGACCCTTAGCCATCAGGTTTCAGCTTGTGGAGTTCTGAGTTTTGAGTTCCAAGCTTTGATGACTCAGCACTCAGCACTCAGCACTCCCTATAACTGATTGCTATCCTACTGAAAGAATGTGTGCGTGGAAGAATGCCCAGGTGGTAGCAATTCCTCCTAAGAGGTAGTGAGCTACACCCACAGCACGGCCTTGAGTGATGCTCAAAGCGCGAGGCTGAATTGCTGGTGCTACCTTCAGTTTATTATGAGCCCAAACGATAGACTCAATGAGTTCTTGCCAGTAGCCGCGACCACTGAACAGGAACATTAAGCTGAATGCCCAAACAAAGTGAGCGCCCAAGAACATTAGTCCATAAGCAGACAGCGCACTTCCGTAGGAGTTGATTACTTGTGAAGCTTGCGCCCACAAGAAGTCACGCAACCAGCCGTTGATAGTGATGGCACTTTGGGCAAAGTTACCACCAGTAATATGAGACACATTACCTGCTGCGTCTACTGTTCCCCAAACATCAGATTGCATTTTCCAGCTGAAGTGGAAAATCACAATTGACAAGGAGTTATACATCCAGAACAATCCGAGGAAGACGTGATCCCAACCGGAAACTTGGCAAGTACCGCCACGGCCGGGGCCGTCGCAAGGGAAGCGGAAGCCTAAGTTAGCTTTATCAGGAATCAAACGAGAGCTGCGAGCGAACAGTACGCCCTTCAGCAGAATCAGAACTGTTACGTGAATGGTGAAAGCATGGATGTGGTGAATCATAAAGTCAGCAGTACCCAAAGCAATGGGCATCATTGCGACTTTGCCACCTACAGCCAAGATACCGCCGCCAAAAGCGTAGCTAACAGGCTCTAAGGCATTGGGTGCAGTGCCACCAGGAGCCAAGGTGTGCAGGTTTTGCACCCATTGAGCAAACACTGGTTGCAACTGAATTGCATTGTCGGAGAACATGTCTTGGGGACGGCCCAAGGCACGCATTGTGTCGTTGTGGATGTACAGACCAAAGCTGTGGAAGCCGAGGAAAATACAAACCCAGTTGAGGTGGGAAATAATTGCATCCCGGTGACGAATCACCCGATCCAACAAGTTGTTTTGGTTAACTACAGGATCGTAATCCCGCACCATGAAGATGGCAGCGTGAGCCGCACCACCCACAATCAAGAATCCACCGATCCAGATGTGGTGAGTGAAGATACACAGCTGTGTAGCGTAATCAGTAGACAAGTAAGGATAGGGAGGCATCGCGTACATATGGTGCGCGATGATGATGGTCAGCGAACCCAAGAAGGCAAGATTAGTTGCCAATTGAGCGTGCCAAGAGGTGGTCATGTTTTCGTAGAGACCTTTATGACCTTCCCCGGTGAAGGGGCCTTTGTGGTTTTCGAGGATCTCTTTGATGCTGTGACCGATGCCCCAGTTGGTGCGGTATTGATGACCAGCAACAATGAAGAGAACTGCGATCGCTAAGTGGTGATGAGAAATATCAGTCATCCACAAGCTACCTGTTACTGGGTTTAAACCGCCCTTGAAGGTCAAGAAGTCAGCATACTGACCCCAATTCAAGGTGAAGAATGGTGTTAAACCAGCAGCAAAGCCGGGGAACAGGTCGATCAACAAGTCTTTGTTCAGGATGAACTCATGGGGCAAGGGGATATCTTTTACGGCTACCCCTGCATCCAATAGCTTGTTGATTGGCGCTGATACGTGAATCAAGTGACCAGCCCATCCCAAGGAACCACAACCCAGCAATACTGCCAAGTGGTGATTTAGCATCGACTCTACATTCTGGAACCATTCCAGTTTGGGAGCGCGCTTGTGGTAATGGAACCAACCAGCAAACAGGAACAAGCCTGCTAGTACCAAGCCGCCAATAGCAGTTACGTAAAGCTGGAAGGAGTTGGTAATACCCCAGCCACGCCATACGTGGAACAAGCCTGAAGTGATTTGAATGCCGTGGAAGCCACCACCGACATCACCATTTAAAATGTCTTGTCCCACAATTGGCCAAACGACTTGAGCACTGGGCTTCACGTTCAACGGGTCGCTTAACCAGGCTTCGTAGTTAGAAAACTTCGCGCCGTGGAATATCATCCCGCTTAACCAGATTGTCACTACAGCCAGGTGACCGAAGTGAGCCGCAAATATTTTGCGGGAGATGTCTTCTAGATCGCTTGTATGTGTATCAAAATCGTGGGCGAGAGCGTGGAGGTTCCAAATCCAGGTGGTGGTTTTGGGACCTCTAGCTAGAGTTCTGTCGAAGTGTCCGGGTTGCGCCCATTTCTCAAATGAGGTAGGTACCGGGTCGTTATCGACTATTACTCTTGCTTTCTTTTCCTCTCGCTCCGGAGGACTAATCGTCATTCGACCTCCTCTCGTGATAAGGAATGAGGAATCATGAAACCACAAAGTGATCCTTAGTCGCTTTCTCCAGGAGTGGCTGGAGCAGCGATGAAGACGCTATGTGGAAGTTTGTTTCTGTTGAATTATAAAGTCTTTACTTGTACATTGTTGGAGAGAATTTAACAATAATTCAAATTCCTCAGATTAACTGTCTGATCTCGCTTTTAACTTTAAACTCCTGAGCAAAAAGTCAATACTTTCTTCATTTAATTTACAAAGAATAATAATTTGTTAAATTTATGATTAATGGGTATAATGTCCACACACTAAGTATTCTTGACTTTGGTCACAGATATTTTTAGTACGAGAGTAAGGCATCTGTTAGCAAAAATAGTAAAAAAGATTACTGGTTTCCTATCATTTTAAAAAAATACATACTAGTTGAGTAGAATTTCACCTTTTAGGCTATGGTATGCAATGCACTCTTTAGGGCAAAATAATTTTGCAGATTTTGCAGACTATAACTGGGTGTAAGGCATGAATTTGTGGTATGTGAAAGTTTTAAAACAGATCCTCCCCAGGAGTCTGAATATTTTTAAGTGGCTAATTATACTTATATTGGTCTTGACTAACAGCTGTGCCCAGAAAGCTGTTAGTCAAGATGTATCTGTTAAACATACGGAAAAATCTCAACCAACTTCGCAGCAATTTACCGAAGTTGCTCCACCAGAGGTAATTCAAGAACTGCGTTCAACTTTAGAAGTTTACCGCCCTCAGGTAACTATAGTCACGCCTCAACTTGATGAAACTATCCAAGATACTAAAGTTACAGTTCAACTTCAGGTAAAAGATTTACCTATATTTAAAGATCCAAAATTTGAATTAGGGCCTCATCTTCACGTAATTTTGGACAATCAGCCTTACATACCAGTGTACGACTTAAGCCAGCCCTTGGTTTTGTCTGATTTATCTCCAGGTACACACACTTTACGAGTTTTTGCATCCCGTCCTTGGCATGAAAGCTTTAAGAATGAAGGTGCTTATGCCCAGACAACATTTCACATTTTTACGAAAACTGACGATAACAGCCCTGATACTAGCCTACCTCTACTAACTTACAGTCGTCCCCAAGGTAGTTATGGCGCTGAACCAATTTTACTAGATTTTTATTTAACTAATGCCCCACTGCGCTTAGGGACTAAAGATGATGCCAACGACCCCTTTAGTGATTGGCGCATTCGTTGCACGATTAATGGTGAAAGCTTTGTATTTGATCGCTGGCAAGCAGTTTACCTCAAAGGCTTCAAACCGGGAAATAATTGGGTCAAACTAGAATTCTTGGATAACCAAGGTAATCCCGTTAAAAATGCGTTCAACACCACTGTCAGATTAGTTAATTACCAACCCAAGGGCAAAGATACCTTGTCCAAAATTGTCAGGGGTGAACTTAAGGTTGATGAAGTACGCAGCATTGTAGACCAAAGTTATACTGCCAAGCCACCAGTTCCCGAACCGATCCCCACTGTTGAACCAACACCTGAACCAGAAAAACAACCACTCCCAATACTTGAAACTCCAGAAGTATTTCAACCGCAACCAACTGAGTTACCACAGCCAGCGGTGACACCCACACCTCAAGCTACTGAGTCACCAAAACCAGAAGTTACACCTACGCCTCAAGCTACTGAGTCACCAGCACCAAAAGTCATCGAGTCACCAGCACCACAGCCAGAGGCGACACCCACACCTGAAGTTACAGAGTCACCAACACCACAACCAGAAGTTACGCCCACACCTGAGGTTACTGAGTCACCAACACCAGAGGCGACACCTACACCTGAAGCTACTGAGTCACCAAAACCACAACCAGAGGCGACACCTACACCTCAAAGTACAGAAGTTCCTGAAAAACAAGAAACTGAGTCTTTAAAATCTAGATTTGGTAAATATTTTCAGCGGACTCCTCGCTCTACACTTTCACCTAACTTAGTTCCTGCACCACCAGAAGTTATTAAGTCGCCTGCACCAGAACCAGAACCACAGGTGATACCAATACCTCAAAAGACTGAATTACCTGAACAACAAGTCAACCCGCGAGAAAATAGTCCAGTTCCTTAAAGGTTGTTAAACGCAAAGGAGCGCTAAGGTAGCAAAGTACGCAAAGTGTTTTTTTGTTTTACCGTAGCACTCCTACAATTTTGTCGAACTGACTTTTTAAGGACTAACTCCGGAAACGAAAAATCAAAGGTTTAAGCCAGGGTATAGGGGTATAGGCGTGTAGGGTGTGAGTGATCAAAACCCTTACCCACATACCTTTACACCCTTACACCCACTCTCAACAATCAATCTGAGTGCGTAACTCTATTTTCAAGGAACAGGTTCAAGGATTGGCCGTCTAGAGGGAGAATAAAAGTCAAGACTTAGGAGTAGTACCTCATGGTTGATTAATGTAAAACTCTCCGGAAAGCTTTTCTTGCTCCCGTATGCTTACTCTTTTCATTCTGGGGTGACGTGGTTAACATGGGTTGAACATATTGCGAATGATTCAACTTTATGCCTAGAACACCGAATGAATATGCCGTCTATCTCTTGCTGGAAACGGGTCATCGTGAAGAAATAAGGTTTCCAAATATTCAAGAATTCCAAAAATGGTATAGTGGCGAACTTGTGCCTAAGTCAACCTCGAATGATTTTATTAGTGTACCGATCAAGAATATTCAGGGAGAGTATATGGTTGTCCGTCCATCTCGGATTGTCGCAATCCGGGTAGAACCACTGTTTAGCTCTAGCGTTGAAAGATTCGACTAAATCATGAGAAAAACCCTTGCTTTGGCTTCTTTGAGTCTGGGAATTGCCCTTGTAAACACAATTTGGCCAGCTGTTGCTCAAGTTCCGATCACGATACCATTACCTGTACCGTTGCCAACACAGCCAAGCACTCCACCTGAGGTACAATTACCACTCCAAGCAGTTGACATCGGTAACGCTTGTACTCCTGTGTCTACGTGCTTGGGTTGGGATGAGCAATTGTTTGGTAGTAAAGGTAAACCGGGCGATCGCAAGGCTGTATTAGCTGCCATTGACAACAGTTTGAGTTACTTAGCTAAAGATAATGCGATCGCTGCATATCAAAATTATCCCGTACCTGGGATTACTCATGATCGTGTGCGTCGCAGTTTGGTACGTTTCCGGCAATTAGTTGCAACTGCTAAATCCGCAGCACAACTACAAACTGCTATCCGTCAGGAGTTTGTGTTTTACAAATCTGTGGGCAATGACGGCAAGGGTACTGTTAAATTTACTGCTTATTACGAGCCTGTTTATCAAGCTAGTCGTGTTAGAACTTCTATATATAAGTATCCTCTTTATCGACTACCGTCGAATTTTGACCAATGGGCTAAACCTCACCCAACACGCCTTGATTTGGAAGGAAAAGACGGTTTGCTGGGAGATAAAAGCCAGTTGCATGGTTTAGAATTGCTGTGGTTCCGCGATCGCTTAGACGCATATATGGTACACATCCAAGGTTCTGCTCAAATCAGGTTAACCAATGGCAAGACAACAGCTGTCGGTTATGCAGGCGGAACTGATTATCCTTGGACTAGTATCGGCAAAGAACTAGCCAAAGATGGCAAACTGCCACTAGACGGTTTGACAATGCCACGCCTAATTAGTTTCTTCCGCCAAAATCCCTTGGAGTTAAGTAATTATTTACCACGCTGGGAACGTTTTGTTTTTTTCAAAGAAGTTCCTGGTAGAAAAGCTACTGGTAGTCTGAATGTTCCAGTAACAGCAGAGCGTTCTATTGCTACTGATAAATCTATCATGCCTCCTGGCGCACTCGCGCTCATTAATGGTTCATTCCCTTATCCTGCTGCTGGTGGTAAATTAGAATCTCGTACTGTCAGCCGTTTTGTCCTCGATCAAGATACAGGCAGCGCGATTAAAGGCCCAGGACGGGTAGATTATTTTATGGGAACTGGTAAATTAGCAGGCGATCGCGCTGGTATTACAGGTGGCAATGGTTCACTATACTATTTGCTACTGAAAAAATAATGGATGAAGTATGAAGTGTGAAGTATGAAGTCTGAAATTTCATACTTTACACTTCACATTTAGTAAGGTGGATAGCCAAAATCATCTTCATCAGCATAAATATATGAACTAGAAACACCTGCCATCGCAACTTTACTGGTTTCTGTTCTTACAGGTTCCTTACCAAATTCTTTATATTCTTCAAAATACTTACAAATAATTGCAGACTCAGGTGCATCAGAAGCAATTAGGTATTGTGTTAATGTCCCAACTGTGGGATGTTTGTAGTCTACAGTGGAAGCAACTAGCACAGTATTAGGTTCAATACCTCTTTCTTCACATTCAATGATGGGGCAAAAAATTCCGTGTGCGTGGAACAATGGCCCTTTCGGTGTTACAGGTTGTTTGCGATATACAGCATAAGCTCTTTCTAACTCTGCAACAAAACCACCTACAACTTTGCCTTGTTGAAATTCACAATAAGTTTTGCTGAAACTTGCGCCTGCTGCACCATTGAGAGTTAATTGGAGTGGTGTTTCATGCAAAAATTTCTTATCTTCACTAACTAAAAAAATTAAATAGCGAGTAAAAGTTTTAAACTTAAGTTTATCGGCTAAAAAGGCATCATAATTTTCTTTTAAAGTGCCTAATTTAATCCCAGTTTCTCTGTCTTTGACTGACAAAGGCCCTCTGCGCACTATCACCAAGCGCGGAGTAGTAGTGATAAAAACTGTTTCAACACCAGAGCTAAATTCATGCTCTACTTGCTGCCAATTTTCATCTGGTTGAAAACCCACAGCATTGGCATTATCTAGCTTGATGGCAAGACCATAGGTTTGCATACCATCCGTGCCATACCGAGGATTAATCATCTGACACCAAGGGATGACTTGAGAAGGCGGTGCATTAAATTTCTCGTCTTCAAAGTCGAACTTAGCAGATGCTTTCATCGTTTTAGGCTGTAGGTGTGTTTTATTATACAAGTTTATCGTTATGTGCTGATGTGGGAATTGTATTTCCCATTTGTACCATCCAAATGGTACATTCAACACATTCTGAAGTAGATTTTAACAGGAGCTTTTGTTACTGGGTTTGTTTGTCTTGATCATGAGTTGGATGTCACCTGGAAATAAGGCATTTTAAATGTAAAACAATGCAGAAGTTAAAATGAATCATAACTACCAGATGCAGTCATCTCCTCATGTCCCTCGCTAAAGAACTAGACTCTCCTCAAGCAACCCCAGAAGATGTTATCTTTCCTCCAGGTGATTTATACAGCGACGAACCTCCCTTGGAAACAGAACTGCATCTAGAGCAGATTATGCTCTTACTCAAGTGTCTTAAGTGGTTGTGGCGAGACAGAAACGACTTCTACACTGCGGGAAATCTTACCATCTATTACAGTTGGAACAAACGCAAAGATGAACTCTTCCGAGGGCCAGATTTTTTTGTAGTGTTGGATACAGAACGCAGAACTCGCAAAAGTTGGGTAGTTTGGGAAGAAGATGGGAAATACCCCAACTTAATTTTAGAAATTCTTTCGGAATCAACTGCAAACACAGATAAAGGTTTGAAGAAAAAACTGTATCAAAATACCTTCCGTACACCTGATTATTTTTGGTTCGACCCAGAAACGCAAGAATTTGCTGGGTTTCATTTAGTCGATGGCCAATACCAAGCTTTAGAACCAAACACTCAAGGATATTTGTGGAGTCAGCAGTTAGGTTTATACTTGGGTATTCATGAAGGATTATTGCGGTTTTTTACACCAGAATGCCAATTAGTGCCTACGCCAGAAGAAGTAGCAGAATCTGAACGCCACCAAAAAGAACTAGCTCAAGAAAAAGCCGAAAGGTTAGCAGCTAAATTGCAAGAATTAAATATCGACCCAGAAACAATTTATTAAAAGGGAACAGAGAACAGGGAACAGGCAACAGTTCGAGACCCCATAATTACTGTGTAAGCCCAAAATACCTACTTAGCCTAATCTTAGTATAGTATGCGAACGATCGCCGAAATTAACGAGAAAATCAGCCGTCAGCGTGCAGTCGTTTTAACAGTTGAAGAAGTAAAAGCACGAGTCGCAGAAGTCGGCGTGAGCAAAGTTGCAAAAGAAGTTGATGTGATTACTACTGGCACGTTTGAGCCAATGGAATCCAGTGGTGCAATTATTAATCTTGGACACACCGACCCCCCAATCAAAATTCGCCGTTGTTGGATAGATGGTGTACCAGCATATTCAGGTTTTGGCGCTGTAGATTTATACTTAGGTGCTAGTTGTGCTGTTGATGCAATGGACGGAGAAGAAGTCCGCGAACGTGGCGGCGGTCATGTGATTGAAGATTTGATTGCAGGTAAACAAGTACACGTTAGAGCGCAAGGACAAGTCACTGATTGTTACCCAAGGGCAAGTTTTGAAACCACAATTACCCGTGACACCATAAATCAGTTTTATTTATTCAATCCTCGCAACCTTTATCAAAATTTTATCGTGGGTGTGAATGGTGGCGATCGCCCACTGTTTACCTATCTCGGCCCTTTGCAACCCCATCTTGGTAACGCCGTCTACTCTAATCCTGGCGCAATTTCTCCTTTGTTTAACGACCCCGATTTACAACTAGTTGGCATTGGGACACGGATTTTCTTAGGCGGCGGTATCGGCTACGTAGCTTGGGAAGGGACGCAACACTTCCCCTTACAAAAGCGGTTAGCTAATCGTACACCTATTGGCCCCGCTGCTACCTTAGCCTTAATTGGTGATGCTAAACAAATGGAAGCCCGTTGGGTGCGTGGTTGTTACTTCAAAAGTTATGGCCCTTCGTTGATGTTAGGTGTGGGTATACCATTCCCTGTATTAAACGAAGTTGTAGTTGAACACTGTGCAGTTCAAGATAAAGATTTAGTAGCGCCAATTGTGGATTTTTCCATTCCCCGGCGCGTTCGTCCTACCTTTGGGTTGGTGAGTTACGCCCAACTTAAATCTGGGCGACTCACCATCGAAAATAAAACAGTGAGAGCTGCACCTTTAGCCAGTATGTTTTTATCTAGGCAAGTGGCCACAGAGTTAAAAAAATGGATTGCAGCAGGCACTTTTACCCTCACAGAACCAGTCGCCCCAATTCCACTGGAGCGATCGTTTTTACCCCAAGACCGTTGGACAGACTTTTAATTCAAAGTGCTGAGTAGAAAGTGCTGAGTGCTGAGTTAGGAGAGTGCCTGCGGCACTAAATAAAGCTCAATTAACTTACTCTTAACACTCAGCACTCAGAACTCAGCACTCAGTACTATTCTTGCGGTGGCTTTTGTTTCTTAATTGGCTTAGGAGTAGGGGTAGAAGTTTTTGGCAGAGGTTTTAATACTGCCGAGGCTTCGCCGCCACCTACTTTTTTGATTGGGCGTGGGCTGGGGCTTTCTCCTGCGTTGCGTCTGGGAGGGAATGGTCGGCGACCACCGCCACCACCACGGAACCCACCAGGGCCACCTCTTTGGGGTGGTCTACGTTTTTTGGGCAAATCTGCGATCGCTTCAGCCGTTTCTATGGCCAATTGATCACCATCTCGTTTTACTTGAAAATCCCAGAATTTGCCCACAGCTTTGGTGGCTAGGACACCTTTGAGTTTTAGCTTAAAGTACTTGGGTTTTTCATCTTGTTTGCGAGCAGCCTGCTTAATTTTGACAACCAAGTTCTTGTCATCAAAAGACTGGTAAACTACCTCGCCACGCACAGAAAAACCACCATCGGGAATATCTGATGAAGGTTTAATGTCGCTTTTATCAGTTACAGCATCATCAGCTTTAGGCAATTCATTGTCTGACGAATCTTGTGCTTGCTGTTTTGCCAGATTTTCTGGTTCCCACACACCCACAATTTGAATGTGCAAGGCATCATTTTCTTGTTTAGTACGTGGATAAACTACCCACAGATGATTTTTTTCTAAATCAAGATGATTCTTAACTAAGCTCATAATTCTGCCGAGGAGAACAGCTTGGAGTTCCACACCATCCGCAGTCAGGAGCGTACCTTGAGTAAATTGTTCACTGCTTGCAATGTAACGACCCCGGACTAAGCCGATCGCTCTGTACTGCATTGGTTCGCTGGGTGGTGGAATCGGTTGCTGTCGATTGGCTAAGTGAGCATCATTGGCTGTCTCACTAGGGTCAATAGTCGAATTATCCGATTCAGAAACTGGAGCTGCTACTGTTGGTACATTAGCAACCATGTCTATCTTTGTTTCAGGTTGATTAGATTCAGGCAAATTTGAAGATTCAGGCGAAGGCATCAGGTCGGAATTCATAAAAACTCCTTGCGGCGGAGACACATCCCATTGTGGGATTTTACTAAAGCAACTGGAAAGAGCGTTTGTGCGGCTGATGAAAGTATATTTGTTTTCCACTAAGTCACACGACAACGCCCAATACAATTCTAAAAACGCTAAATTTACATTTATACTCTAAATGTTTAATCTAACGTCTAGACACCAGTTTCGGAAGCATATCATAGGTACAACTCTGACGGCTCCCCCTAAAGTCATCACTTACTTTAGCAGCGGAAATAGTTATTTGTTATAAAATTCACAAGCAATTGGCGGTATTCCGCAAAGTTTTGGAAATTTTTCATTTCCAGCTTGTGTTAATCATAATGTCATTAGAGTTCTGGAGAATTATACAACTGTGTCTCAACCGCGTAATCGTTGGATAGTTCGGGTTATCTTGGCATTAGCAGTTCTAATGTTTGTCGGTGTATCTATAGTTCCTATTATTAGCGCATTCAATAACCCGACACCGACAAGCCAGAATAATGCAAGTCCCAATGGTAACTTAGCTTCCTCTGACCAAAAATCAAAATTGCAAGACGAAGTGCGAGGTTATGAACTAGTTTTACAACGGGAACCCGAAAATCAAACCGCCCTTAAAGGTTTATTACAAGCGCGGCTACAACTTTTAAGTTTGAATCAAGGTGATGTTCAAGGAGTAATTGACCCTTTAGAAAAACTAGCAAAACTCAATCCTGAAAGGTCGGAATACGGAGTACTACTAGCGCAAGCTAAGCAGCAAGTTGGTGATAAAGAAGGAGCAGCACAAGCATATCGCACGATTCTTGATACTAAACCCGGCGATTTGAAGGCTTTACAGGGTATGGTAGCGCTGTTATTAGACCAACAACGCCCAGAAGCAGCTATTGGCTTATTACAAGACACTTTAACTAATGCTACTCAAGCTAATACCATTCAACCGGGAAGTGTGAATGTGGTTGCTGTGCAAGTGTTACTAGGCAATGTTTATGCTGCTCAAAAACGCTATCCCCAAGCTTTTTCTGTCTATGACCAAGCGATTAAGAAAGACCCCAAAGATTTTCGCCCAGTCTTAGCTAAAGCCATGCTTTTGAAAGAACAAGGGAAAACAACCGAAGCTAAACCTTTGTTTGATAGTGCTGTCAGTTTAGCTCCTGCTCAATATAGAGATGAAATTAACAAAGCCGCAACTGCTTTCCCTACTCCTAAGCCTGCTGCATCTTCAGCACCTGTACCAACAACTACTCCTAAGCCATAAGAAATTGGGTATTAGGAAGATAACACAGGATGGTTTAATAAAACGATAAAAAAACCTATTTTTAGGGGTTTTTACCTAAGAAACCTCTGACAAATGCGATCGCTTATGCTCAATCAAAGTTGAACATTGCAGGCGATCGCTTCAATAACTAGATAATTCCTCAACAATTAGTTTTCAGTTTGGCTAATCTGCAATCATCAACATACCATCTGAATGTAATCTATTTTACTTACCAGACTCCGCATTTGATAAACCAAAGAAAGGGTAATCAGCCCTCTGGGAGAGGTTTCTGCTGCTAGTCAATCGCGGGCAAGACACACTATAGAACAAGACGGTTCAGATAAGAATATTTAACCGCCAATGTACGCCGCTAAATCAAGATTTTAATTGATTTATTGGGTTTATTTCTCAGGAATCTCGCCTTAGCTGAACCGTATTGCTTTATTGTCAGTGTACAAAAATTACAACTGAAACGATGCTGTCAAAGCTACAGCCAAAGCATCGGCTGCGTCGTCTGGTTTAGGAACTACCTCTAAATTCAATTCACGCGCCACAGCTGCTTGCACATCAGATTTATCTGCATTGCCATATCCGGTGAGGGCTTGTTTAATTTGCGCCGGAGTATATTCTACATAAGGTAAGCGATGTTGTCCCAAAACTAACATCATTACACCTCTTGCTTGTGCAACGAGAATAGTATTTGACATACGATAGAAGAACAGCTTTTCAATTGCAACTAAATCTGGTTGTAATTCCTGAATCAGAGTGTGCAAATCATCAAACAAGGTACACAAGCGCTGTCCCATTTCTGCATCTGCCGACGTACTAATTACCCCAAAGTCAAGCATATCTACTGTTGTGTCTTGTATTTTGCTAGGGCTTTGTTTGCAAGTGATTGCGCCAAATCCTAAAATTGCTAATCCAGGATCTAAACCTAAAATTCGTTTTTCCATTAAATTAACTTTGACCAAGCCAGGGTATTGTTTAACTGGGCAGGACTTACGCACAAAGGCTATTTATTGAGACTGGGTGTAAGGGGACACCCCTTTACCCCTATACCCCTTGTCCATACTGGCAACTTTGATGACTTGTTGTAAGTCTCAAAGCATTGAAATATTTAATAATGGCACACTTGGTGTTAAAACCAGGTAGTGTAGATTTTCTGTTAATCATATTTTGTAGCACTGCTTTAAATCAGGTATGTCAATTGGTTTTCTCAGGCAAGCCCTCAACGCCCTGCAACAGCAGTCGCGCAGCCGTACATCTCATCGAGTTAACCAGTGGTTTAAGTGGTTATCTCCCGGACTATCAGTAAAACGCTGGTTACTTATCAGTGTTGGTGGTGTATTTTTGGCAAGTTTGGGGTTAGCTATATGGGTGAAGTTGACCCCGATTTTTTGGCTGTTGGAGTTGTTGAGAAGTTTTCTGGGAGTAATTACCAACATCTTACCCAACTATATCAGCGGCCCTTTGGTATTACTGTGCGGCTTACTATTGCTGCTGTGGGGACAAACTCGCACTGTCGGCTCTATTACTGAGGCGTTCAAACAAGAAGGTGAAGCAGAACTTATTGATGTTCTGTTAGCGCATCGCCGCTTGTACAGGGGGCCGAAAATTGTAGTAATTGGTGGTGGTACGGGACTTTCGACTTTGCTGCGGGGATTGAAAACTTATAGTGCTAATATTAGTGCGATCGTGACGGTAGCTGATGATGGCGGGTCTTCTGGGCGGTTGCGTCAAGAATTTGGTGTGCTACCTCCAGGAGATATTCGGAATTGTTTAGCTGCATTAGCAGATGAAGAAAAGCTATTAACAGAATTGTTTCAGTACCGCTTTCGGGCTGGTGATGGGTTAACTGGTCACAGTTTTGGCAATTTGTTTTTAACTGCCATGAGTGATATTACTGGCGATTTGGAACGGGCTGTGGCTGCTAGTTCCAAAGTGTTAGCAGTTCGAGGACAAGTTTTGCCAGCAACGCTCAGCGATGTGCGTCTGTGGGCAGAATTAGAAGATGGTCGTCTTATAGAAGGAGAATCTAACATTCCCAAAGCTGGCGGTAAAATTGTGAGAATTGGTTGCACACCAGCTAACCCTCCAGCCTTGCCCGCAGCCATTAAAACCATCAAAGAAGCTGACTATATTATTATTGGGCCAGGTAGCCTATATACTAGTTTGATTCCTAATTTACTAGTACCAGAAATTGCGAATGCGATCGCTCAAACTAAAGCTCCTCGCATCTACGTCTGCAATATTATGACCCAACCAGGAGAAACCGAAGGATATACTGTTGCTGACCATATCCGAGCAATTGATGCTGCTTGTGGTCAAAGACGGTTATTTGATGCTGTCCTAGTACACAAAAAATCACCTTCTCCCCAGTCACTCATCCGCTACGCTCAACAAAATTCTCATCCAGTTTTTCTAGATAGAGAAGATGTATCTTTATTAGGACGACGGATTGTTTTAGCTAATGTATTGTATGAAGATGAAACTGGTGTTGTACGTCACAATCCCCAGAAACTAGCGAAAGTTTTGTTGCGGTGGTACAGTGGCGCTCATCATGGCAAGTGATCATTTGTCCTTTGTCATTAATCATTTAGATAAACTAATGACTATTGACCATTGACTTTTGAGTAACCATGAAAATTCTACTTGCAGATTTACAAGCAACCTTGGATTTAGGTATCGAACTAGGTCAAACTTTAACTCCTGGGAGCGTGATTTTATTAGAAGGAGATTTAGGAGCTGGTAAAACCACACTAGTGCAAGGCATTGGTCAAGGTTTAGGCATTACAGAATCAATAGTCAGCCCTACTTTTACTTTGATTAATGAGTACACTCAAGGACGCATACCCCTTTACCACTTAGACTTATATCGCTTAGAACCACAAGAGGTGGCGGCTTTAAACTTGGAAACTTACTGGGAGGGTATTGAAGTAGAACCAGGAATTGTAGCCATAGAATGGGCAGAAAGAATGCCTTACCTGCCAGAGAGTTATCTGCGTGTGCGTTTAACTTATGGAGACGACAGTAATCGCCAAGCACATATTACACCACTACATTGCAACATCAACGAATTAATTGCTAAAATATAAATAATTTATTAATATTTATTTAAAATAATATACAATTCTTCGTTTTATGCAGTGTTATGTAAAAAAAATTTGGGTAGGCAGCAGTTGTGTAGATTATCCCACCCAAAATAAGTGTGAGCGGCGACTTTTGCCGCTCAGTATTCATACATCATGGCTGTAGTTTGAGAGGGCTTTCTGGATACGGTTCTATAACTGAACTACAAGGACAAATGTCCTATCCAAATCAACCTCACATTATAATGACACTACAAAATTTTACCGATAGCCGAGAGCGGACAATACACTCGTTCTATCTACCACTACCGCGTTCATCGAAGAAATTGACTAACATTACTGCCTTCATTATTCAAAAATCAATGAAATACTGTGCAATAAGAATCTGACCTTGATTGACATTTACTAGCTACTGCGTTTAGCTAAGTTTGGCGTATGCTCGCAGGTGATATTGCTGTAGATGTCGGTAAATATTGAGTCAAAGCTATTGAATGAAACAATCCTTTGGAGAGTGACATCTAGCAGTTTGCTAGACTTTTTGAGTACCTGCACTCAAGGGCAATTACATTCAAATTAGAACTGACTTGAATTTCTTGTCTAAGAAATCATCGTTCTGAGAAGGCTCATAGATAGATGACTTTTACTCAACCAGTCAATACTGGTACATTTGTTTTATCTATTGGTATTGTTTTGCTCTTCGTACCTTCCTTTGATTAACTAAGTAAATTGTTTCTTTTAGTTTGTTTCATTGGATGCTAGTTTTTTGTATCTAACTCCGGTTTTATAGCCAATGCTGGCTGTTTAAAAGCCAACTAACTAACAGAAAAATCAATCAGAAGTGTAAAAATAGGTTTTAAAATCGTCCAAATTAAGTGCATATAAAATTTATATATGTATAAAACCGAGTTTTCACAGAAATTTGCCCGTTTACTTAACCCTATTAATTCTCTTCTTTTTTTAGTGGGAAAATCCGGATAGTTAAACACAAAAGGCTGATTGAAAAAGGTGAAAAGATTTACGATCGCAAAGCTATCTTGTCAGCTATCTGTCGGCTTAGTATTCCCAAGTTAAGAGCAGGAGATGTAATCAAAAAGTAACTAATGATAAATTTATGAGATTAATTAATTTAAATAAGTTTGATTAAAAGAAAATCTTATGACCATACTAATAGCTCTTCATGAAGCCCAAACAATTTTAACCAAGTACCATAGTATTTATACGAATTAAAATCGTAGAAACACTCAACTTTTTTCTTCAAAATCTCAATGCTAGTATTTCTACGTAGTCGGACTAGTTAGCAGCAATAAAAGATTTAATCGCGTCTTTTACCAGAGGGCCACAATCGTCACGGGTATAGTAGGTGCAACCTTCAGTGACAAATTTTGTGGCGGCGTTTCTCAACTGTGTAATAACTGCATCTCTAGAGTCGTCTATTTCTTCACTCACTTGAGTTTTTGTAAATCTGTTAGTGCGCTCCTTTGGTTGTAATAAGATGCGAGTATCTTTGTAAGTTTCCCCTGATTTAGCTTTAAAACGCTCATTTAAATCAAACTGAAGACGTAAATAACGTTGAGATTCATAACCACCCATAATTTGACGGCAGATTGTGCTGTCAATTTCTGAAGTTGGCTCCATAAAAACATCAGTAAGATGTTTAGCCCAATCTAAACTTTTCCAGGTTTTAATTTGATCATATATGTATGGTTCACCTGTTTGCCCTGTACCAATAGAAAGAATTGCAATATCTTCCAACTGACGGATTTTATCTAAATTATATTTTTGCTTAATGCTTGCAGAAATAGAAGATTGACTAATCCTCATCGCTAGACTCAGGGCTGCTAATGCCGGATTATTAGCAGAAACGCCACCATCAATATGAGGGAAAACCCAATTACCAAATTTAGCTTTATTAACAGGTTCTAATTTATAGGGAGGAAAGAATGTAGGTGCTGAAGCCGACGCTGCACTTATCTCCCACAAGCGGCAATCATCATACCATCTAGCACCTATGTCAGGATGACAATTGGTAAAAAATGTCGTGTTGCGATAAAGCATATCGTAAGCCAAAATCAAAATTATTGGTCTTTCAATATCCTGAATTCTTGTATCTAAAAACTGTTTTTTTAAGACATTAATCAATCCTTCATGAGTGTATTTAGGCAGTGCAAATACCTCAAACAATTGTCGAATCAAACCTGGTAATTTCTGATAACGATTTTTGCTTTTAAGAGGAAATATATATTTACCTTGTTCGCTATATAGTTGAATCAGTTCATCACTTTTTTTTCCTAAAGCAATTCCGGCGGTTAAAATTGATCCAGTAGAAGTACCCGCAATTAAGTCAAAATATTGCTGAAGAGATTGACCTTTGATTTGAAAAATTTGTTGCTCAACTTCTTTCAGGATTTGTGCTGTGATCACTCCACGTATACCACCACCGTCCAAACTTAATATTCTGAAGGACATAGCAATTCTCCCTAAAAGTGCTGAGTACCAAATAGCGAACTTGGGATTACTACCATAGGACTGACGCAAGAAAACGGAAAATTAAGGTTTTACAGCAGGGTGTAGGGGTGTAGGTGTTAAAAACCCTTACACCCTTATACCCTTCTGCTAATTGCATTTATTCCCTCCCGGAAGACAGGTGTAGGGGTGTAGGTGTTAAAAACCCTTACACCCTTATACCCTTACCGCTCTACACCCATCTCAACCAAAAATCTTGGTGCGTAATACCAATTTGAAAAATGTTTGCGATAGATGAATTGATAGAAGCTATACGCAGACAGCAATTCTCAATCCAAAATCCAAAATCCAAAATCCAAAATGGTATAAGTTTTGTACCAAAGTAAAAATCCCTGGACACAACATTTTTAGCCATAGCCTTAGCAAAGTTTGACTTTACCTGTAAGACCATGACCAGAATTTATTGTGCTTTCTAGTTCTAAACTACGTAAGGCTGAGTTCGGTGATTCCTACAAAAAAGTTAAAGCTTGTCCCCGCACTTCGGTATTCACCCGATTTTGTTCATAAACAACTTGTCCTCCAACAATCGTAGTTACAGGCCAGCCTGTGAGGTTCCAGCCTTCAAAAGGACTCCAACCACACTTGGTTAACAATTCTTCGCGGCGGACTGGACGATAAGTATCCAAGTCTACTAGTACTAAATCGGCATCATAACCAAGTGCGATCGCTCCTTTGTTAGGAATACCATAACCTTTCGCCACCGCCTGAGACATCCAATTAGCAACTTGCGCTACAGTGCATTTTCCTTGCATCGCCGCAGTTAACATCAAAGGTAAAGAAGTCTCTACACCTGGCATTCCTGAAGGGGTATTCGGATATTCTTGCGCTTTTTCTGCCAAGGTATGAGGTGCGTGGTCTGTGGCGATAAAATCAATGACACCATCGCGTAAAGCTTGCCAGAGAACTTCATTATCGTGAGGCGATCGCAACGGTGGATTCATTTGGGCTAATGTGCCAATCTCTTCGTAGGCACTTGTATTTAATAACAAATGCTGTGGTGTTACCTCTGCTGTCACCCAAGTTGGTTTATCTTGACGCAACAACTCGGCTTCTTCGGCTGTGGACATATGGAGAATATGCAGCCGCCGCTGATATTTTTTAGAAAGATTTAAGGCTTTTTGTGTGGCTAAAAGTGCGGCTTGATTGTCTTGAATTTGCGAGTGAATGGCTGGGTTATGAATACCTGCAAATTCTTGTCGTCGTTGGTTAATGCGTTCTTGGTCTTCGGCATGAACAGCAATCAAGCGCTTTCCTTGAGCAAAAATAGCTTCGAGTACAGCATCTTGGTCAACTAGTAACTGACCGTGCATTGACCCCATAAAAACTTTAATTCCTGGTGTCGGCTGGGCAGTGAGTAAATCTGGCAGCACTTCTGCGGTTGCGCCAATAAAAAAGCCATAATTCACCACAGACTTACTAGCCGCACGTTGTAGCTTGTCATCTAATGCGGCTTGAGTAGTCGTGAGAGGACGGGTATTAGGCATTTCTAAAAACGAAGTGACACCACCTTTCGCGCAGGCACAACTGGCAGTGAACAAGTCTTCTTTGTGTTCTAATCCTGGTTCCCGGAAATGCACTTGCGGATCGATCACTCCTGGCAACAAAGTTAACCCCTGTGCGTCAATTTCTCTGGTTGAGGTAGTGGCAGCAATTTCCGGTGCAACTTCTACGATAAGGCGATCGCGTGTGAGTACGTCCCCCAACATGAATTCACCATTGGGTAAGACAATGCGAGCGTGGCGAATTAATAAACTTTGTAAAGATGACATGAAGTTGAAAAAATTTACTCAAGGAGTTATGTGTTACTGAGAACTCTGATTTTAGGTTAAACTTGGTTGCCCTTTTTGGGAGAAATTTTTGCAGCTTATTAAAAAAAAGTTTATTTTTAACTTATGAATCTATCTGTGAAGATGCTACAACCATCTGAGAAAACCTAATTCTCTCGTTAAAATTAACAAATAGAGTCTCCCTGAGCTAGTTAATTCCTACACTTTTCCTTACTTCAGTACTTTCATGCAAAATCAAGTGTCTGATAAAAATTCTAGTCAAAAACCTGATAATTCCTGGATTGCCGAGCTAGGTAGAACAGTTGTATTAAGTATCGTTCTTGCTCTTGGCATTCGTACTTTTGTCGCCGAAGCTCGCTGGATTCCTTCTGGCTCTATGGAACCAACTTTACACGGTACCCAAAACCAATGGGAAGCAGACAAGATTATTGTTGATAAGTTGAAGTATAAGTTTGCCAGCCCTCAACGGGGAGATATTGTTGTCTTTTCACCTACAGACGAACTCAAAAAAGAACAATATCAAGATGCTTTTATTAAACGTGTAATTGGCTTGCCAGGAGAAACAGTACAACTACGGGATGGTAAAGTTTACATCAATAACAAACCCCTCGATGAGGAAAGTTATCTCAGTTCTAATCAACGTACTGTAGTTGATGTTTGCACTTCGGGACAACAACCAGCTTTCTTGAGCAAACCTCAAACAATACCACCAAATTCATACTTGGTGTTAGGTGATAACCGCAACAGTAGTTACGATAGCCGTTGTTGGGGTGTTGTTCCCCGTGAAAATATCATCGGTCGGGCTGTATTGCGCTTTTGGCCGCTGAATCATGTTGGTGGTATTGATAAATCGCCACTGTATCCATAACCGAGTCGTGTTTGAATGCCATACCTAGCCAAAATCTTAATTTACCCAATTAAGTCACTAGATGGGGTAGAAGTAATACAAGCCGAGGTTTTGTCTAGTGGCGCATTAAAGTGCGATCGCGAGTTTGCCCTTGTTGATGAACAGGGCAATTTTGTTAATGGCAAGCGCCATCCCAAAATTCATCTACTGCGATCGCATTTTAATATTTCAAATCGAACTATCTCACTAAAAATCCCCAACCAGAATTTGCCCCAAGTTTTTCATTTGGATACAGAACAAGAAGCACTAGTAGCCACTTTGAGTAATTTTTTTGGTTTTTCTCTTACCATAGTGCAGAACTCACTGATGGGTTTTCCCGATGACACAGACTCTCCAGGGCCAACAGTGATTAGTACCGCAACTTTAACAAAAGTGGCTTCTTGGTTTCCTGGTATCAGTGTTGACGAAATGCGCCGTCGTATACGTGCCAATATCGAACTTGCAGGCGTACCAGCGTTTTGGGAAGATCAGTTATTTAGTGAACCAGGGAAGTTTGTATCTTTTCGAGTCGGAGATGTGCTGTTTTGTGGAGTCAACCCATGTCAGCGTTGTGTAGTACCAACGCGCCATCCTGACTCAGCCGCAGCTTACTCAAATTTTCAAAAAATATTTATCAAACAGCGGCAAGCTACATCACCAAAGTGGGTTAATTCATCCCACTTTAATCATTTTTATCGGTTGAGTGTGAATACCAAATTACCAGTATCAGAATCTGGAAAATTATTACAAATAAATGATGAAATTGAAATATTTTCTTAAATTAATAAATATTAGTTAAATTTACAAAGTAAAAATTTACAAAGATAATTTAATTGCTGTTGAGTTAGTATTCAATTGGGCTGATAAGAGCTAGAAATTTCTGCTCAGGCTTTTAGTTGCAAATAGCGCAGGCTCAACAGTATGGCGAAGGGCTGAGTCACCGAAGTTTTCTCAACGGGGGGAACCCCCGCACGCAACTTCTCGCTGAGTGCTGAGGGACTTCCAACTAAAAAAATATACTATCACTGTGTAGGCAGGGGGCAGGGAGCAGGTGAGACCAGCACCTGTCTTGGCGGTCTCCGTCACGTAGAAGCGAAGCGGCTTCCCGTAAGGTAGGGGGACTGGCGAACCCGAAGGGAAGCAGGGGGAAAAAGAAAAATATCCTCTCTTGAAAATTGGATATTTTATTTTCTGCAAGTCCCTACGTGCTGAGTAGAAACTTATTATTTACCCTACGGGAAGCCGCTCCGCGTCTACAGGGGTTTCAGCAATCAATATAGTCCTAACCTATGCTTCGACTGCTATATCTGCTGAGAATATTCAATTTCAACTTTGATGAACGAAACTTCCAGTGTTACTCGGTAGTGTACCTCATGTAAATGAAGGTGCTGTATTTGTGATTTTCACTGAGAATGTGTGTTGGCTTATAGCAGTCAGTGTAAAAGTTGAGCTAGATAAAGCTACTTAAGGTGCTATAACAAAGTTTGAGCAATTAGTATAAAAATCAATTTGCCAACAATATGTATGCATATAACTTAGCAAAAGTAAATCTTGAGCGGCTGTCGCGTATCTAACTTGCACATTTTTTCGGATTGATTGTGGACTACTGACTGTTGAGTATTAACCGTCAGCAGCCAAAGAAGCTTATGAGTAATTGTGTACTTTCAAGATTTAATAGCTTAATACAATACATTCATCATCAAACACAGACATCAAGAAACTTGCAAGATTTTTACCTGTTTCTTGTACTCTGCTATAACTATCCGTTTGAGAAAATTATGGAATTGACTAGAAGCAAGGCATAATGAACTACCAGCAGTTAGATCCGGATAAAAAAGACATTTTAATAATTGATGACAACGCAGATAATTTAAGAGTTTTATCATCACTACTGGCTAGAAAAGGATATAACGTTCGCAAAGCTTTGAATTGGCAAATGGCTTTAACTGCGTGTCAAACAGTGTTACCGGATTTAATCTTACTTGATATTATGATGCCAGAAGTTGATGGCTATGAAGTTTGCCGACGGTTTAAAGACTGGGATTTAACAGCAGATATTCCCATAATTTTTATTAGTGCGTTAGATGATGTCTTTGATAAAATCAAAGCTTTTAGATTAGGAGGAGTAGACTATATAACTAAACCTTTTGAGGTTGAAGAAGTTGTATTGCGTGTACAGAATCAACTAGAACTAAGAGCAGCGAGGCTAGAAATATTAAGGCTCAATACAGAACTAGAACAAAGAGTAAAATATCGCACTTGGGAACTAGAAAATGCTCTGCAAAAACTTCAAGAAGAAATTACCTCTCGTCAACAACTGCAAGATAAACTACTAAATATAGTCCTTCATGATCCACTCACTGGATTACCAAATCGAGTTTTGTTTTTGAGAAAACTAGGAAATGCTCTCAATCTTGCTAGAGAAGATAATAATTATCAGTTTGCTGTACTGTATTTAGATTGCGATCGCTTCAAAGTTATTAATGATTCCTTAGGTCATCTTGTAGGAGATGAATTACTCATTGCTATTGCCAAACGCCTGCAATCATGTCTAAATCCAGGTGATACTCTAGCACGATTAGGTGGCGATGAATTTGGCATTCTTTTAGAAAATATTACAGATGTTAGTGATGCCATTCAAGTTGCTGAAATAATGCTACAACAGTTATCTATCACATTTAAATTATCCAGATACGAAGTATTTATGAATGCGAGTATCGGTATTAATTGGGGTAATAAAGACTACGAAAAACCAGAATATTTATTACGCGATGCTGACACTGCAATGTATCGTGCTAAAGCCCAAGGAAAAGCTAGATATAAAGTTTTTGATCCAGCAATGTACCATGAAGCAATGCAACTTCTAGAAATAGAAAATGATTTACGTAAGGCAATTGAACGGGAAGAATTAATTATTTACTATCAGCCAATTGTTTCTCTGCATACAGGCAGAATTTCTGGATTTGAAGCACTAGTGCGTTGGCTACATCCAATTCGTGGTCTTATGACTCCTACAGAGTTTATCCCCATAGCGGAAGAAACAGGTTTGATTAATACTATTGATATTTGGATGTTGCAATCAGCCTGTCATCAATTACGGATTTGGCAAGATCACCCAGCGACACCAGAAAACCTCACTATCAGTGTAAATTTAAGTGCGCGTCTTTTTAGTCAACCTAACTTAATTGCACAGATTGATCAAATTATTGATGAAACTAAAATTAATCCTTCAAATCTAGAACTAGAAATTACTGAAAGTGTCATTATGGAAAACACAAATGTTGTGCGAACAATTATTGAAGAAATTAAGCATCGCAACATTAAGTTAGTAATGGATGACTTTGGTACTGGTTATTCCTCCTTAAGTTATATACATAGTTTTCCTTTAGATTCTTTGAAAATAGATAAATCTTTCATTACTAGGATGCAATTTCAACAAGATTATATGGGATTGGTACCAACAATAATTAGTCTTGCTGAATCAATGGGTATGACTGTAATTGCTGAAGGAGTAGAAACCAAAGAACAATTAGTAAAATTAAGACGTTTAAATTGTGATTTTGCTCAAGGCTATCTGTTTGCTCAACCTCTGAAACAAGAATCGGTGATTGATTTTATTGCGTCTATGCCTCAGTGGTAATATAAAATTTATAATATATATCATCAGCTAATCTTTAATTAACTAAAAATAGTATTTTGACAAAAATTTGAAAACTAGCAAAGTCTTACCAAATTATTCTCCAAAAACCTCGTAGTGTCATTACTTTTGTATCTTAAACTGCATAAAAAGTGGAGTTTGCTATTATTCCTGTGCAACTGTTAAAGTAACAATTTGTACAAGAAAGTCAAAATAATTAAAATTTACAATTTTTAGTAGAAATAAAGTTACTGTTTACTTTGTCAAAGTAACAAAAGAATATTTTGCAACAGTTCATTGACAGTCGCTCTCAAAAGTGAGACTCTGGGAACTCAGAACTCAGAATAAAATAACCAAAATTTTTTATCGATTAAAGACTACTATTTTCAGTTACATGAAAGCATAATAGAGATGTGACTGATTTGTTTGCCCCTTTATACTCCTTGGAAAAAGGTAACTGGTTCAAGCTCATCTGTGGAGCCAGCTACCAACATCTGCCAGCAGTCAGAAGTTTAACATTAGCCTACACTTTGGCGGGCGCTGACTGCATAGATGTGGCAGCTGATCCAGCAGTAATAGCAGCAGCCCAAGAAGGGTTGCAAGTAGCTAAAACGCTGACGGTGGAAGCTCAGCAACGAGGCTTCAGATATCAAGGCGGTTCACCCTTATTAATGGTGAGCTTAAACGATGGTGAAGACCCGCATTTTCGCAAAGCCGAGTTTGATGCACTTAAGTGTCCGACCGACTGCCTAAGACCTTGTGAGCGAGTTTGTCCGGCACAGGCAATAGTATTTAACCGGACACAAGATAATTTTTCGGGAGTAGAATCTCAGAAATGCTACGGTTGTGGTCGTTGCATACCACTATGCCCATACGATATAATTTATACTAGATCTTATATGTCAACGCCAAAGGCGATCGCGCCAATGGTAATTTCAACGGGAGTAGATGCCGTAGAAATTCACACACAAGTAGGACGGTTAGTAGAATTTCAGAAATTATGGCAAGCAATTTCACCTTGGGCTGAACAACTCAAGGTATTAGCTATTAGCTGTCCCGATGGCGAAGGCATGATTGACTACTTAAAGGCAATTTATGATCTAATTACCCCACGTCCTCGTAACCTAATTTGGCAAACTGATGGTCGCCCTATGAGTGGTGATATTGGAGATGGTACTACTCTAGCGGCAGTCAAACTAGGACAAAAAGTATTGGCGGCTAACTTACCGGGATATGTGCAATTAGCAGGTGGCACAAATAGCTACACCGTTGCTAAGTTAAAGGCAATGGGACTCCTCAAAAGTGCTGAGTTGAAAGTGCTGAGTGCTGAGGATAAAACTCAGCACTCAGTACTCAGCACTCAGCACTACGTTGCAGGAGTAGCCTATGGGAGCTATGCCCGTGTATTGCTGTCGCCAATTCTCGAACAGTTAGAGCATAAGGAGGTGAATAACACCAGTGTCAAAGCGACTGTCCACCTGGAATCAGAACCAGACTTAATGTGGGAAGCTGTAGCGCTTGCCCATTCTCTCGTTTCCCAGATCAAGTCATAGCAGGAGCGGTAATCGCTCGTTCGTTATCTCTCAAAACGTCACAATAGAAAGCATGACGATTAAAGACGATCTCCAAAAGTTATTAGACATCTTGCCCCAAGACTTGCGACAAGTACTAGAAAATCATCCTCAGCGAGATAATTTAGTTGAAGTAGTCTTGGATTTGGGTCGTCGCCCAGAAGCTCGCTTTCCTAATCAAGCTGAGTATCTGAGTGAAACACCCGTAACTCAAGCACAAATTGATGATTGCATTCAGCGAGTCGGCACATTTGGCGGAGATAATCGAGCAGGAATTGAGCAAACTTTGCATCGGATCAGTGCTATCCGCAACCGTAATGGTAAGATTATTGGCTTAACTTGCCGTGTCGGTCGTGCAGTATTCGGTACTATTGGCATGATCCGCGATTTGGTAGAAACAGGTAAATCCATTCTCATGCTGGGTCGTCCAGGTGTGGGTAAAACTACCGCCCTACGGGAAATTGCCCGTGTGTTGGCAGATGAATTAAACAAACGAGTAGTAATTATCGACACCTCTAACGAAATCGCTGGGGATGGTGATGTTGCCCATCCTGCCATTGGTCGTGCTAGACGGATGCAAGTAGCTCATCCAGAACTTCAGCATCAAGTCATGATTGAGGCTGTGGAAAACCACATGCCAGAAGTGATTGTGATTGATGAAATCGGTACGGAACTGGAAGCTTTAGCAGCTCGTACCATTGCGGAACGAGGTGTGCAATTAGTAGGCACTGCTCATGGGAACCAAATTGAAAACCTGATCAAAAACCCGACTCTTTCTGATTTAGTTGGGGGTATTCAGGCTGTGACACTGGGAGACGATGAAGCCAGAAGGCGCGGTTCGCAAAAGACGGTGTTAGAACGCAAAGCTCCTCCTACCTTCGAGATTGCTGTAGAAATGTTAGAACGGCAGCGTTGGGTAGTCCATGAAAGTGTTGCTGACACAGTGGATACTTTATTACGTGGACGGCAACCAAGCCCACAAACACGCACTGTAGATGACAGCGGCAAAGTTGCAATCACTCGGCAGCTATCTGTGGTTAATGGTCGTGGTGGACAGCTAACAAGTGGGGAAGAAACCTTCTCGTCAGCGCGGCAGTCTGGTGGCTGGCGTGCATCTGGACAAATGGTAGCCCTACCACCATTGACTGTAGAGCGGGAAAAGGTGGTTGGACAAAGCGAGTTTGAGCGCTTGCTGGATGAATCCTTTAACTACTCAGATAGCATTGATTTCGCTGCGACTAAAAATTCTGGGCCAAACGGTGAAGATTTGCCTCTGCACGTTTATCCGTATGGGGTGAGTCGCCACCAACTAGAACAGGTAATTAGTGTACTGACTTTACCTGTGGTCTTGACAAAAGACATCGACAGTGCTGATGCAATTTTGGCATTGCGATCGCATGTCAAAAACCACGCTAAACTACGGCAAATGGCTAAAGCTCGTCATGTACCCATCCACATGATTAAGGCCAGCACCATTCCCCAAATCACGCGTGGACTGCGACGGTTGCTAAACATCGACGACCCAGAAATTGCTGATGACCGCGAACTGCAACTGTTCTTGCACAGCGGTAGCGATGACGAAATTGATGCCCTGGAAGAAGCCAGACTTGCTGTTGAGCAAATTGTTATTCCCAAAGGACAGCCAGTTGAGTTATTGCCTCGTTCTCCCCAAGTGCGCAAAATGCAGCATGAGTTGGTAGAACACTATCGCCTCAAATCCCATAGCTTTGGTGAAGAACCGAATCGTCGCTTAAGGATTTATCCGGCGTAATTAATTTTGAATTTTAGATTTTAGATTTTGGATTAAAAGCTTTAATTAGTAGGCTATTTCAAAATTCTAAAATCAACCTGATTTCTAGCCCCCTTTTCTAACCGGACAGGGGGCTAAAATTTAAGGTGCTAATCGAGCTTTACCTAAACGCTGCTTTTCATACCATTGTGCGATCGCGGGTGTCCACTCGGCAAAATGCGGCCACATTAATTCGCACAACTTTTGAATTTCTAATTGAGCATCTTTTTTATTTCTCAGGTCACAGAAATGCAAAAATGACCTGACATTGAAGCTGACTACAAAATGTTGGCGATAGTCAAAAGGTACTATCCCTCTAGCGTGTTCTTCAGACATACCAGCTTGAAAACTTGCTGCATATCTTTTAGCCGCTTCCATGCACCATTCTAAATCTGCGGCACGTTGCTCTGGTGAATAGTAATATTTTTTGCCTTGTCTATCTGTGTAGTAACCAACAGGACGCAGATAGAAAACATCTTCTATATCTTTTTTGCCTTCTATTATTTGTATAAATTGATTCCCTGTATACCTAAAAGATTGGACATCAAAACTCACGCCCACGCGATGAGTCCGGGCTTGTTGCATGACGCTGTGAGGAAAATAGCCACAGTTGAAGACAATCTGGGGATGTTCTAGCGGCCCGTAGTGTCCTCGTTCTCCTGCTAACAGGCGCTTGACAATAACTTCGCCGCATTGTGATTCCGAAGGCCATGAATCTCGTTCATCAACCACAAATGCGTCGGTATAGTCCTGGTGCATCGCAGCATAAATCACTTGCTGCGGATTTGGTGTTTTGGTAATCACCTCTACTCGGAATCGGTGCATGGGTTTTCTCAGACTAGGTACAAACGAGGATGAAAGCCTGTGTATGAAACATGGCTGGAAACTCAATCCACCATCATATATCTTTGGGCAGACTCAGATACTTTACAAAACTTTACTTATGCTGTTACACTTCTTTACAAGCGAAAGCAATTGGGGAAAATTTAATGCGTACTAACGGTTCCATTGTTGATGATCAGGGCAAGATGAACAACTTTGCGGTTGAGCCAAAAGTTTATATAGATGAACAAGGCGATCGCACTGGCTTCACACCATACGCAGAACTGCTCAACGGTCGTTTAGCAATGATTGGTTTTATCTCGCTGATAGCATTAGAAGTATTTACAGGACATGGTGTTTTTGGATTTTTATCTAGCCTGCAATAATTAAATTTTTAAAACGCAATTTTTCACAAATTTATAGAGACGGGAAATTTCCCGTCTCTATGTTTTTTAGGTCAGATTAGCAGTTTAATTACGATGAGCAATCACCGCATAAAAGGGATCTCCAGCGCCAATACCCATCAACTGTAAGAAATATGGCATTGTTGACTGGCGAACAATCACTTCAGGAGTGGTAAATCCAGGTACTGAAGTGAAGTAGTTTTTGACTAATTCGACTCTAGTGGCTTCGGAAGCATCACGCCAAGCTTGAATTGCTTTTTGATAAAACATCCGGTTAGAAAAGCTGATAATGGCAATACCGCCAGGTTTGAGAATGCGGTGAATTTCCGAAAAAATTGCTTCTGGGTACTGTATGTACTGCACAGAAACGCAGATGAGAACAGCATCAAAATCTTGATCTGGTAGGGGTAGCTGAGGATTTTCGTTGAGGTTTTGAACAAAGTAATGATTTAAACGGGGGTTACGTGCTAACTCCTCAGCATTGAGTCCGTGTCCCTCCACATGGGCAAATTCTATTTCTTCTGGTAGATGCGATACCCAACTGCTCATCATATCGATGATGCGGGTGTTAGGTTTGAGGCGATCGCGGTATAAATCTGTTAACTGTTGAATAAACCCATCATCAACATGAGTGACAAAGCGAGGATAGGCATAAAATAGCCGATCATCGGTATCATCTAATTTTTGGCGTTGATTTGGTCTAAGTAGCATAATTATGTCTATTTTGAAAAAGTTTTTGATGAAATTGGTGCAACTTCCGGTATTCTTCTGCACAAGTACTCTGTTACATATTTTAATAAAAGCAGCCTAAATAAAGTTAAAAGTACCTACTAATCAAGCTAGAAAAGTTTTAATTAAATGTTGGATAAATCACATTCATTGCAATCTATTTGGCGGCAATTTCGCTTATCAGCCGCATTTCCTTACATCAGCTTGTTAATTTGGCTACTGCCGTTATTACTATTTACATCTGGACAAAATAGCCTGATGGCACATGATGAAGGGCTTTATGCTTGGCGTGCGCGGCGGATGTTTGATTCTGGTGACTGGATAGCGCCTTGGGGTACTGTGCATCATAAAACCCCTGGTTTTTATTGGATGATTGCTAGTGCTTATACACTGTTTGGAATGAGTGAAGTGAGTGCCAGAATTCCCAGTGCGATCGCTGGAATATTGTGTTTATTTCTCATATATGAAATTGGCAAAATTATTCTCAATAAAAAGTTGGCTTGGTTAGCTGCTGCTATTTTGAGTTTAGAATTTCTCTGGCTGCAACATTGTCGATTAGGCGCACCTGATGTGCCTATGATTTTTTTGGTTTTATTAGCTATTTTTTCATTACTTAAAGCTGAATTACAACCTAAATATTCTGCTGTTTGGAGATTAATTGCTGGTTTATGTTTAGGCTTAGGCTTTTTAGTCAGAAGTTTTATGATTTTTTTGCCAGCGATCGCACTATTGCCTTATCTTATTGGGGGACATCGCCGTCACCGTCATCTTAGTAGCCCTGTTTTATATTTAGGTTTCGTATTAGGTTTTATCCCGACTTTGATTTGGCTGTGGTTTAGTTGGCAGCGTTATGGTAGCGATAGTTTAGAAGCTTTATTACAGTTTGTTTTTCAACTAGGTTCTGAGGAACGTGAAGGAAACGGCATCATATTTTATTTCTGGAATGTGCCTTTAAAAGCATTTCCTTGGGTGTTTTTCAGTGTTTTAGGTTTAGTTATTGCCTTCCGTCGTCCTATACCTCATTATCATTTATTATTAGTTGGCTTTCCTATAGTTTTATTTACAGAACTGAGTATTTTCTCAACTCGATTATCTCACTATAGTCTTTGCCTTTATCCTTTCATTGCTTTGTTAGCAACTTTAGGTTTAGATTGGTTGGGGAAAATTTACGAGAAAACACAACCACCTAGAAATCTTCCGCGTAACTTAAGTTATGGCTTCGGCGGATTAGGTATTTTACTTTTACTAGCAGGGATATACATTCTTATTTGGGGTAATGCAGATATCCGCAAGTATGCACCTCTTGGCTTGATTGTAGGTTTAAGTTGGTTAAGTTTACCTGCGGTATGGATTAGTCGTCACCACTTTGGTTACAAGTTTCTCACAGCACGTTATTGGTTAGCTGGTTGGTTAATTCCCTGTTGGCTGGCTTTAGCTGTAGCTGGTAGTTTGGGATTAATCGGTGATTATAACCCAGCGTTTAGAAAGTTTTTTCAAGAACCTGCGATCGCCTCAATTTTGCAAACTCATCCAATTTACTTTGTTAATGTTGATAGTAAAAATGCTGTACTCTTAAATTTCTACACACCTATTCACGGAAAAACGTTAGAGACAATTTCTCAACTACCAGCTTTTAGCTACGCTTGGATATATTTAAAAAATTCTCCTGATTTATCTCGTCCTCACCGCGTTGTTGGGACAGTGCAAAGTTATCAGCTAATTCAAGTCAAGGGAACGGGGAATAGGTAACAGGTAACAGGGAAGAAAGAGTCCATAAATTAGTGTAGAAATTCGCGGTGTCTAGATCCCCGACTTCTTAAAGAAGTCGGGGATCTTTGATTTCACGAATGATTTAGAAAACATTAAATAAATTATTGATAATTGTTCGATATTTAATTACTTCTATTTATGGAATTAACAAAAAAGAGTGTTTGATTTTACTAATCAAAATGAATATTTTGAAGATGTACTCGCATTGACCGCATTAAAAGCAAATTTTTATAGAGAAAACAAAATGGTTTGAAAAAGGAGAAATTCAATGAAAGCCTGGAAAATGATGCTGTTTGTGTTGTTATTCTTACTAAATTTCGCGGTAGCTCAACCTTCTTGGGCAGATAAAATGTCTAAAGTTAGCCCAGATTATCCGATAGTTGTGCAAAATCTGAATAGTCTGTTAATGGCGAGAAATAATCCTGAACAGGCTGGTTACACCGCAGAAGAACTACAACAAAAAATTGCAGCGCTACAATTACAAAAGCAAACTCTAGAAACTTCTGAAGATTGGGCTAGTTGTCGCAATGAAACAGGAAGACCACTAGCTATTTATAGCCGTAAACCTGAAGATTCGATTCAGAACAGTCTCTACTATTTAGGAAATAGACAAACTACTGATGAAGATTGGGATTGTGATGCTGTCTATATACCAAGTGATGCACAAGTTGCAGGTCTAAACTTACCAGCAGGAGAACCAGCAATTTTGAAGCTTACAGATGGCGCACAACTAGTTGCTAGAATCAATCCAACTACACAAGAAATGCATTTCGATGTTCCGCCAGCTTTGGTAGAATTTCTCAAACCTGATCAAGTAACTTGGGCGGCAGTTCCTAACTTAGCTCAAGCAGACATTAATATGCAGATTCCTAATGCTCCAAATGATTGAAATGAAATGATTTAGCGGCGATATCAATCATGATATCGTCGCTTTTTTTATTGCAATTTATGTTGTGATGACTGTAGCGATCGCTATCTATTTTCAGATATTAAATGAACTAGATTAAAGTGCATCTTCTGTGATTAAACTAGCTCTGCGGAAATAAGAAGCTGAATTGAGTCCCATTGCTTTGCAGTGTTCCGCACATTTACGGCAAATAGCAGCACAAAACATCATTGTAGGGTCTTCATTCATCTGCTCACAAGCCATTGCGGTGCGATCGCACATTTCTGCACACAAACTACAAGCATTTCCCATAAACTCGGAACCATCGTTCATCATATTGACGCACATCATGCACATTTCTGCACAGTCGCGCATCATCGACATCATAGTCATATCCATGTATCGACCCCCCTGATTTTTACAGTATTTGAGGGTATCAATACAAATATTGTGGCATTCGATGCAGGTTTCTCTGGTAGCTTCTACTGCGGTAAGTATAGATTCAGTCATCATAATAGTAATTTCCTAAAAACTTAAATGCTGTGAGATAGTTGGCTTAATTAGCAAGTTAAAGGTTTATTTTTGAGAATTCAATAGCTTGTCAAATTCCCAGAACTAGAAGAACACTAAATCTATGAACTTGCTGGAAATTTCAGCGGTTGGCAGAAATTTGTTCAAAAGCGAATTAGCTCAAATCCTGATTAATTAAGGCTGGAAAATATTCCTGTTTTCGTCAAGCATTAATTATGAAGACTGATTTCCCACTCAAAAGTGGGACATTTACGGTTGCTTTATCTGTATATTTCATCCTCGCAACACGATATTAGTCGGGTGAACGCATCGGTATTTTGTTCTGAACTTAATCCATACAATCCTTATTTAGTAAAGCTTTTAGGCATTTTCACGCGCAATAAAAATATGAGGGAAAATATGCTATGAGTACATATACTCTAAGTAAGCTAATATCAAGATTTCATGACTTTATTGCAATATATTGCGTTTAGTTGGCTATGCTTCAGTTAACTCTTCCACTTTTTTCGTGTTGACTGCTACCTTCAGCAGTCAACAGTCAACGAACTTCATGATTTATTGTGTAATTTAAAAGCTGAATAGCTTATTAGTTTGCGCCTAATAACTAAGGACGTATTTTTTGTGAATAAAATGAAGCAGATTCTTGGTTTTTGGCACAGTCTTGTGCGAACTTAATCAGATGATGTCCGACTAGCCCAACGTGAATTAAGTTCTCAATATTGCCTGTTTTCAGCGCAGGTTTGGCCATTTTCCAAAAAGTTTGACGATAGTTACCAAATACACCAACACGCAGCAAAATATTAGTTAAATAAGTTAAGCCTTTGCGAATATTTGCCCACGAAGTCCGAGCAGGGCTGTTAGGTACGGTGATACGGTTTGGGTAAGTATGTTCTATGTTGTAGGCAAACCGCTGATATAAAAATTCTGGTTTATATGCTTCGGTAATACAACGCCGCCACATCTCGATAACTTGCTGATATGGCATCAAAAACTCAACATTTGATTCACGACTTTCATCAAAGACGAGCCGTCCTTCGGCTTCTAACCGCCGCCATAAAGGAGTTCTAGGTAGTGCATGAAGTAGGTTAATTGTCAACATCGGAATTTGCGACAGACGAATAAATTCCAGAATTCTGTCTGCTGTTTCTGGTGTATCTGTATCTAACCCAATGATGATTCCTGATACTACTTCCATACCATAGCTATTCAAAACCTTAATGGCCTCTAAGATGGGTATACTGAGATTTTGGTCTTTGGAAATAGAGTGGAGAGCCTCTGGTTCTGGTGTTTCAATGCCGCAAAATACTGTACAAAAATAAGCTTCGCGCATCATAGCCAGCAATTTTGGACTTTGAGCAAGATTCAGTGTTGCTTCACAGGCAAATTGAATAGGATAGCCATTGCACTTTTGCCAGTCAATTAAGTGAGGTAGCAACTGCATCGTGGCGCGGCGATCGCCCACAAAGTTATCATCAACAAAATACACTGCGCCTAAAGTGCCAGATTTACGCATCGCATCAAGTTCAGCCACAACTTGCTCTGGGGTTTTCATTCGCGGATTTCTGCCATAGAGTTCAGGAATATCACAAAACTCACAGCGATAAGGACAACCGCTAGAAAATTGGACATTTGCCAGAAAGTAATGATTGAGATTTACCAAATGATAAGCAGGTGTCGGGAACTCAGTTAAAGGTAAACGTTCTTTGGTGATAAACCGAATTTGCTGTGGTGGACGTTCGTGATTTTGGTCGAGATACTCAATCATGCGATCGCTGGCATCTCCTAATTCACCCAAATGTAAAATATCAAAGTCAGGATAATATTCTGGACAACCAGACACCGAAGGGCCGCCCAAAACTGTAATTTTGCCTGCTTGGTGAGCAAGTTGATTAATTTGATTAATCTGTGGTTTTTGGATATGCATACCACTGACAATCACCACATCTGCCCATTGATAATCGGCTTTTTTGGCAGGATGTAAATTTTCATCAATAAAGCGGACTTCCCATTCTTGGGGTAAGTAAGCCGCCACAATCAAAATACCTTGGGGTGGCATAAAAGCCCGAACATTACCCATAAGTGGATAAGCATGATGAAACGTGCCAAAAGAACGACTGTACTTGGGGAAGATGCAGAGAATACGCCGCTGATGTAAGGGAACATAACGGGCTTTTTTAGTGGTAGGAGCGGTTGCCAAATCTGCCGTTACAGGAATTTGTTTTTCAAAAGGCTTGAGTTTCACAGTCATTGCTAATTTTTCCACAGAAAAACGAGCAGCTAATTTGATGATTTATTGGCAAAATTAGCTGTAATTTTCAATAGATTACCGTGAGACTTTAGAAATTCCTAACTATCTAGATATATAGCTTTGTCTAGAAGTGCAATATGATTGAGTATGTTAAAAGCCTGACTTTTTAAGACATCTAGAAACATCAGGCTTTGCAGATGAACTTAATATTCTTACTATTGATTGATACAAAATATCAATATTTTCAACTTTTGATAGATGTAGAACAATTAATTGTCGTAATCCGATTTATTTCTGATCCTTCGGACAGACAGGGAAAACGAAAGAATAAGTAAAGGTCTACAGATTTTTTACAAAAATTAAATTAAGAGTGCTACAGCAGCTTTAAATAAGTTTTAAGTAGACGATTTAAATATCAAAGCTAGATAGAAAGCCTATGAGTCTTCAGAATTATGACTCTTGAATTCTGAAATTCTGCTGTATGTGTAGAAAGCGCAACAAAAACACAGGATCATCTATCTAAGTGTAGAGTGAGTGATGGCAATAATTCAGCGATCGCCATTGGCAAAAAAACAGTCGCAATTGGACGGTTGGGTGAAGAAACAGCAGGTTAAATTTGCCAAAACTCCGACTCTGTGTCGGTTATGGCTGAATAAATAAAATAAATCTATTATGGAAAATTCGTATGTAAAATTAAAAAGTCCCAAAAAATTAAAAATTACTAACACTTCTGGCTAAGAGTGTTAGAGTTTCAAAAATTCATCAACAATTTTCAGCGGGTATCAATGCTGAAGCAACTCAAGAAAAACCAAGTTCCTTTAATTATTGGCGCAGCAGTGTTTGCCTTTTCAGCTGGGGCAATGGTCTCAGCACCTGAAATTGGCAAAACATTCAGTCAATGGCTCAAACTAGATAAAAATCAATCAGAACAGCTATCAGAAGCAAATAAAGTTAAATCTAGTGTGTTTCCACTGGTGAATCAATCTCCAGTAGAACGAGCAGCAAAACTAGAAGCGATCGCCAAAGGATTTGCTTCAGCAGACCGCAATCGCGCCCGCTATCTTTTAGCAAGTGATTTAATTGAAACTAGAGATGCTCAACAAGCCCTTGATTTACTAACGGGATTAGAAAAAGATTATCCTGTGTTAGCGCCCTACATATTGCTGAAACAAGCTCAAGCACAGGATATTTTAGGTGAACAAGGCAAAGCTTCTGATCTGCGGCGAAAAGTTCTCAAAGATTATCCCAAAGCAGCAGCAGCAGCGAAGGCGCTGTATTTAATTGGTCAACCAGAAACCCAAGATCAAGCGATCGCGCAATTTCCTTCCCATCCACTCACCTGGGAAATTATTCGCCAGCGCTTGCAAAAAAATTCCAATCAGCCGCAATTAAAATTAATCTTGGCGAAATATGCCTACAATCAGCCAGGGATAGTTGGAATTTTAGATCAATTGATGAAACAGCCAAATCTCAAACCCGCAGACTGGGAAGTAATTGGCACAGCTTATTGGGAAAATGCACAATTTCGCAAAGCGGCGGTAGCTTACTCTAAAGCACCAAAAACAGCCCAAACTCTTTACCGTATAGCACGGGGGTTACAAGTAGGTGGCCAAAGCCAAGACCGAGAAAAAGCGATCGCTATCTACAAGCAACTAGTGCAGCAGTTCCCCAATGCACGAGAAACGGGAACTGCATTATTACGTCTGGCAGACATGGCAAAAACCCGTAAAGATGCCATACCATATCTCAATCAAGTCATTGCGCAATTCCCAGAACAAGCACCGACAGCACTAGCAACTAAAGCTAAAATTCTCTCTGGTCTGAACGATCAAAAATCGGCTCAACAAGCTTGGGATTTACTGCTGAGCAAGTATGGTAACTCAGATGAAGCCGCAGAATACCGTTGGAAGATTGCCCAAGATAAAGCCAAAGCTAACGATTACGTCACCGCCTGGGAATGGGCGCAACCAATTACCACCAATAACCCTAACAGCATTTTGGCTCCCAGAGCAGGTTTTTGGGTTGGTAAATGGGCAATTAAATTAGGCAAGCAACAAGAAGCCAAAACAGCATTTGAGTATGTAGTTGGTCAGTTTCCCCATTCGTATTATGCCTGGCGATCGGCCAATATCTTAGGGTTGAATGTCGGCAATTTTAACAATGTGCGCCAACTAAATCCGGAAGTAGTTCCACACCTACGTCCAGTCCCGACAGCTGGTTCAGACACCTTTAAAGAATTGTATTTATTAGGTCAAGACCGTGATGCTTGGTTGCAATGGGAAACAGAATTCTTCAACAAAAAGCAGCCCACCGTTGCAGAACAATTCACCGAAGGGTTGATGCGCTTAGCTAGAGGAGAAAATCTTTCGGGAATAGACATCATTTCTAAATTGGAAGATAGAGAAACACCCGAAGAACAAGCTCAATATCAAGCCTTAAGCAAACAAATCACTTATTGGCAAGCCCGTTATCCATTTCCCTATCTCAAAGAAATTGAAAAATGGTCTACCGAACGTCAACTTAATCCCTTACTAGTTACAGGTTTAATTCGTCAAGAATCACGGTTTGAGCCTAAAATTAAGTCAGTTGCTGGCGCTACAGGGCTAATGCAAGTATTACCCAGTACAGGTCAATGGATAGCATCAAAAAATAATTTGGATAGCAAAACAATTGATTTAACAATTCCCAATGACAATATTATGCTGGGTACATGGTATTTAGATTATACCCATCAGCAATATGGTGGTAATTCTTTGTTGGCTGTAGCTAGTTATAATGCAGGCCCTGGTAATGTTTCTAAATGGCTGCAAACTCTTCCTAAAGAAGATCCTGATGAATTTGTCGAAGAAATTCCCTTTGATGAAACGAGAAATTATGTCCGCCAAGTTTTTGGTAACTACTGGAATTATCTGCGGCTATATAACCCAGAAATTTCTGCGGTAGTAGCGAAATACTCAGATGCACACCCAAAATTACCAACTCAGTGATTTTTCAAAAAATTACCGAAAAAGATTCAAATCATTTTGAATCTTTTTCGGTAAATAGATGTAACATAAAGCTGAATTTTACACCATTCGTTTGAAATTCGCTGACAAATTCAAACTTTGGAATTTAGATAAAATTTGAATTCATTAATTACGAATTGGTATTAATTCTGGCGTGTAGATCCAAATTTTCTTTTTATAGCAATACCAAAACCAGTCGCCGTCAAGCTACCAAGAATAGTTAGAGGTTCTGGTACAGATGCTCCTGTTGATTGAGTAAAGTTGGCGTAAGTTAATTCTGTAAAATATAACTGTCCAGCACCAATTCGCCCTATTCTACTTAACCCAATATTATTGTAGTTGACTGACCCACGCCACCAGCCGGCTCCCAGACCACCTTCAAAAATAAAGGGAATATTCCATTCATCAGATAAATTTCCCTCTGTATCTTCTAATTGCCAAAAAGCATTACCAGATAAGTCATAAACATTAATTATGCTTTGCCAAAGGGTTATGCTGGCTTGTTGAGCATCATGAAGATTTTCGTAAAAAGTTGTAATTCCTGTAGTTGTGGGAGATAACTCTTCAAAAGTTCCCTTAATAAAATTTACGTTATACTTTTTATCTAAAACTTTTAAGCCTCTGATAGCCTTTAAAGCATTTTTTTCTTCATTCAGAATAAATGTTGGCCCATTTTCTTCAGGAGTAATGTTAAAAGCTTCTGCTTTCGTTATCAAACCACCGCAAATGAGTGCGAATACTACCGTTGCAACAGCTAGAGATTTTTTGCTCATATAGGTAGAGTCAATTTTTTTGACGTTTATTTGCTGTATCTGTTTTGAGCTTAGCTTTTTGTGTCGCGTTTTTTTAACGATTCGCAACTTTTATTTCTCTTTAAAGATACAAGGGATAAGTTCATAAAAACTTCAATTTTTATTGTCAAGTTTGAGGTTGTGTTTTACTGCCTAAAACATAAAGCGCGATCGCTTTTACTCACTTTGGGGTTAGTTTGGAAATAATCATGGAGCAAATCGCAACCCCGCCTTAATAAATTATCTAGTTTGAGATTTGCTAGAGGCCGAAAAATGACCATGCCTTTACCACTGCCTGCTGCTAAGGTATTACCATCCGGGCTAAAAGTCACACTGGTCAATTCTTCTTGATCACCTTTTAGCGCAATCAGTAATGTTCCATCGCGGTTCCATAACTTGAGTTTATCCTCACTGGCAGCTACTATCGTTTTGCCATTGGGACTAAAACTCACACTAATGAAACTATCACCATCCCCAGAAATATCATTGAGTAGTTGACCGTCTCGGCTCCAAAGTTTCACTGTGCTGTCAACACTTGCTGAAGCTAGAATTTTACCGTCATTTGACCAAGCTACGCCATTCACTGGACGACTGTGACGGTTTAAGGTTTTTTGCAGTTTGCCATCACGACTCCAAATAATTACCGTTTTATCGTCACTGGCCGAGGCTAACAATTTACCATCAGGACTAAAATCCACCCAATTAACAGCATCTTGATGTCCTTTTAAGGTATTCAGTAGTTTGCCATCCCGACTCCAAAGCTTAACTGTGCCATCCTTACTAGCCGAAGCGATAATTTGACCATCACCAGACCAAGCTACACCTAATACGGTATCTCGATGTCCGGTTAAAGTATGCAGGAGTTTGCCGTCACGTTGCCAAATTTTGACTGTTTTATCTTTACTGGCTGAGGCAATATTTTGACCATCCGGCGACCAAGCCACACCCCAAACTTGACCTTGATGACTTTTTAAGATACGTAAAAGTTGACCTTTACTATTCAAGATTTTGACAGTAGAGTCACGACTGGCTGCGGCTATGGTACTGCTATCGGGGCTAAAACTGATACTCGTAATCCAGTCTTTTTGGTCACTCTTGGGATTACGTAGCAGCACATCATCCCAATGCCAAAGTTTCACAGTTTTATCACGACCAGCAGAAATCAAAGTTCGACCATCAGAACTAAAACTTACACTATTCACCCAATTGTTATGTCCTCGGAGAGTTCCCAACAGCAAACCTTGAGGACTCCACAACTTTACTGTTTGATCAAGACTAGCTGAGGCAATTGTATGACCGTTAGGACTAAAACTGACGCTAGTAATTTCCCCAGTATGCCCTGACAAAGTTCTAATCAGCTTACCTTGGAGATTCCATAGTTTGATTGTTTGGTCTAAGCTTCCTGAAACAATAGTCTTACCGTCTGGCGACCAAGCTAGGCTTTTGACAGCATCATCATGTGCTTGCCAGCTTTTCAGCAATTGACCTTCTCGGTTCCATAGCTTGATGCTTTTATCCGCACCAGCAGAAGCCAAAGTTTTACTATCTGGTGACCAAGCTACATCTAAGACGGAACTTTTATGTCCGGTGAGGGTACGGAGTAATTTTCCATCACGACTCCACAATTTCACAGTGTTGTCAGTACTAGCTGAAGCAATAATTTGACCATCGGGACTAAAATTTACACTATTAACTACAGCTGTATGACCTTTCAGGGTGTTAATTAATTTACCTTCTCGGCTCCATAATCTCACCGTTTTGTCTTGACTGCCAGAGGCAATAAGTTGACCATCGGGACTAAAACTTACACTGTTGACGATATCTTCATGTCCCCAGAGAGTTTTAATCAAAGTACCATCAGCACGCCAGAGTTTAATTGTATTATCAGCGCTACCTGAGACAATTAAGGCGCGATCGCGGCTAAATACTGCACTATTAACACCACCTGTATGACTTTCTAAACGGTTAAATTCCCTCACTCCCGCAACTGCTTGATACAGCGCCGTCTGCACTTGCTGTTTGGTTGAGGAATCCACCCAAAGCGCTTGTTGTAATTTTCTGCCAGCTTTTATCCCTTCTTTTAACGCATCGATACCTTTTTGGGAAGCGAATAAAGCTTCACTGGAGACACTCAGGGTTTTGATTTCGCTATCTAAAACGGTGATGATGGAAATAGATAAGCCGAAGATAGCTAAAAATGCCACTGACAAGGCAACTTTCAAAGAACGATTTAATCGCGCTTCGTTAAGTTGTTGCTTTTCTTTAGCTTCTGCCAGTTGTGCTGTTAATTCTTTTTCTTTCAGCACAGATCTTAATTGTTCAATTTCTAGCTGACTTAATTCTTCACGTTTGCGTAATTCCCGCAATTCTGTGACTAAATCTAACCCTTGCTGGGGTTGAGCTTCTGGGAGTCTGACTTGTTGCTTTTTTTGGCGAAGTTCGCTTTTAAGTCGCTCAATTTCCCATTCACTTTGATCAACTTTGCGACGTAGTTGATCAAGTTTAGCTTGTAAGCTTGATTCTTGTTCTTGCAAGTAGCGAATCAAGTCTACTAAATAATCATGAATTAATTGATAACGCTCTGGTACATCAGGAAATAGCACTACTAACCCAGAGCTTACTAAAATGTCCAAGACTAATTCTAGCTTCCCCGCATCTTCTAATTCAGCAATTTCTGTAGCTAATTCGGCACGAGTTTTAAAAGGTCTTTGATTAGTTTCATCGGTGAGTAAATATAAAACGAGTAAAGCGGCTCGTTCATTTTCTGGGCCACAATCTTTAATTAATTCCTTGATATAACGCTCAATTAGTTTATTAGGTCGATATGGTTGATATTGTTCTAAAGTATTAATTCGTTCATCTTGCAGTTGTGCGCCTACAACTTGCAACTCAATCGGTCTGACTTCTCCTAGGTCTGCTGATAAATCTGCGACCAAAGCATCAATTAACGCTGGTTCTAAATGCATCTGAGAACGTTCTGTTAACTTTTGAATGATGACTTTGGCATATTCTGGGGAAAAGTTATTTAATTGATAACGAATCTTTTTATCGAGGATATTATAATCAATAGCTTCTAATGCTGACAGATTTTTAAACTCTAATAACCGATGTAAATAATCTTCTCGAATAGAAAAAACTATTTTGACAAAAGAAATATTTAAGCAATCTCGCAAAAATCTATCAAACTTCTGCCTTTCTACTGGGTTATTACAAGTAAAGAAAAATTCTTCAAATTGGTCAAAAATCAAAACTGTAATTAAATGATTATTCGCATTTTCGGTTAATTTAGCTAAGATGTCGGCGGTAGTTATGGGAATTTTGAGGTCGGATGTCGTGACTTCCATCGCTGTCTCTCTCTGAATTTGAGACATCGCCGCAGTTAAAGCTTTAGCAAATTCTCGCACCCAATCTGTGTAAACTTGAATGACTACAGGCACAGCAATTTGATCACCGACGGTACGATTTTGTAATGCGGGTACGAGTCCGGCGCTAACGGTAGAACTTTTACCTACACCTGACTGACCGTGAATCACCATCAACTTTTGATCAGCGCGGCTAATTTTGCCAATTAAGTTATTAATATCATCTTCTCTACCAGAAGCAGCGATTTCTAAGGCGACACTACTAGTACCATAAGGAGACATCAACGCTGGGTTGGTGGCTTGTCTTTGGGGTTGCAAGCGTCCTGCACCAATAAAAGCCCGAAAGCCGTATTGTTGCTCAACAGAACGTCGTTTTTGTCTGATAGTATAAGCTTCGAGATAGCGTCCAGCGGCAAAATAAAGCGATCGCAGTATCCGTAATAAGCGAATATAACGATGGGCATTATATTGATGGGCGCTGTTTTCTAACGCATTTGGTAGTTCTTTGGCTGCTTTATCTAAATATTCATTAGCAACTTGATGATCACCTAAACTTTGCTGTGCTTCTGCTAAAACTAAATAATAAATTTGCGCCAACAATAAGGGAAATAAATATTGATGAGAAGCACTTTGTTTTTGAGCTTCTCCTAATTTCAATAAAGAAACATGAGCTAAAATACTTGCCTGCATCCAGCGTGACTGCTGCAAAGCAACTTGCGCCAAAAAACCATAGTCACAAGCTAGTTGAATTTGACTACCATAAATTTGATGTAATTCTAAAGATTTTTGTGCTACAGTCTGCAATTCTGACCACTCTTGCAGATGTTCTAAAACTTCAGCTAGTTGACTAATAAATTCAGCAACTATATCGGGACGTTGCGCTAATTGCAACACATTGCATGATTGCTGTAAATAAGATTTAGCTGTATCCCAATGGCGACGATTTTCAGTTTGATTTTGCTCAGCGAGGCGGGAATAACATAACCCTAAATAATAAAGTAATACGCCTTGGCGGACTAAAGGCGAAGTGTGGTTGCTGAGGATATCTAATTCTGTATTCCAGGTATTAGGAATTGATTGGTTGGTATTTTCTGGTTCGTTTTCTAATGCTAATTGTTGCCAAACTTGCAAGCTTTGCTGAAAATGGGTTAAGGCTTGCCCAATGCGATCGCTAACATAGTTATCTAAACCAAAAACAAATTCTAAACTTGCATATAATTCTGGTTCTAAGGTAATACCACGATGTCGTAACTCCTGAATTGCAAAGTGGAGTTCGTCGTTATGTTCCCAGATTTGCTCTAAGGTAGAATATTGCTCTGTACCTTGATTACCTTGATGTTGTGTAGGTAAAACTGTAGCAAATAAAGAGTCTGTTTCTTGGCGCAAAAATTCTTGCAACTGAGTTGTTGTCATTTCAAAGCGAATTGGTGTCGCCGCCCAACTCGCAAAATCTGGGGCTAAACGCACTACTTTTTGCAACACCTCATCATTCACCCAAAAAATCATCGGGAATGGGTGACGCTTGGGAAATTCATCGCGGATTTGATTGATTGAGCTAAGTAAATCATCAATGCGCTCTACTGATTCTAATCCCAAGATGTTCAACGCTGACGGTTGCTGTTCATCGGTGCGCAGTTGAACATGAATCGCACTGTAAAGACTTCTCGCATTTTGGGGTAAAACTAACTTCAGGACTGAGTTTGGTAAAATTTTTTCTAGTTGTTGCAGTATTTGCTCTTGCAAAACACAATAGTTGCAACACACTAACACTACGGAGAATTGTCCCCGCGACAGGGAAATTGCTCTGCTTAAACTCCGCAACGCCCGCTCGTTGGCAGATTTTATGTCTGCTTGTGTGTGTTCAACCATAATTTAAATTTTTGCGTTTCTGCGATAACTGGGTTGACAGCAAACCAAGCTCCCCGATGATCACGATATTCAAAAACAAACAAGCTACGTAATAAAGTGTGATAAGCGATATCACCACCTACTCTTTGCTGTTGTACTACCTGAAAAATTAGTTCCCATTCATGGGGGTCGATGGCGTGAGCGCGGTAGTCTCTTTGGCGTTGAATCACTAGTTCTACGCACTCGCGCTCAAAAGGTGGATCTTGTTCTCTCAAACAGTCGAACAGCAGCCCCAGTAAATCTCGTACATGACCACCGCTAATTAAGCACAATCGATCTAAAGTTTCCAGGTTATCAAATATCTCTGTAGTTAAGCCTAACCGATCGCTAGGTTCGATGTCAGGAAAGGCTCTAGCTAACACCATTTGTCGCATCAGTGTTAAGCCTTGATTAAATATTTCTCCAGAACGCAGGCGCACGGGTATCATTGGCAAAACTTTTGGTGCTACACCACCACCCAAACGATGCTGAAGTTCAGCACTATCGTTAGAAAAGATTAAAGATAAGGGAATAGTGTAAACTAAATGACATTCTAGTTTACGTAATTGCTCACCCCGTTCAATAAATAAGTATTCTGGCAGCGATCGCCCGGATGGTAAAGAACGAATTGCGACGCGATCTAAGTTATCAACAATAACTACTAAGCCTTTTTTACCTTGATTCTTCAGTTCTTTAGTGGCGCGTTCTAGTAGTTCTTTATTAATAGACTGCAAAATATTTTGGGTGCGCGGTTCGAGGTAGTCTCTTAACCGTCGTCGCAGTTGGGGACTTTCTTTGGTTTTAGCGGTGATTTTGGCTATCCCTACAGATAATTCTGCTTCTACTCCCAAGTCGATTGGTGTTTGTAAAAAATCGACAACTTCTGTAAACAATTTCGCAAAGTAACTCGGCTTGAGTCGGATTTTGTTTGCTTCAAGACTTTCGCTCACTTGTCCGGCGATCGCTAGTAAAATATCCGTTACATCCACGTCTGCCATTTCTAAGACATGGGTAGACTCAAAATAAACTACATGAAATTTTTGCTCTTCTAACTCGGCTTTCAATCGTAATAATTCTGTCGATTTCCCACAACCCAGATGTCCAGTAAATAATTGGCAAGTCGGTGTATCTGGTGAAATTCGCGTAATTGTCCGCAGCAAAGCTTCAATGATTTTGCCGCCACGCACCGCAGCAAAATCGATATAGTAACGGCGATCGCTTGCATCTCCCATCATGAGAGGTCGGCTAGGATTACAAGCCTGATAAAATCTTTCTAAATCTAAAGGCATAACTAATCTAATTCACTCTGTTAACAATAGGGATAGTGCAACCTGCTAAATAAATATATTTCTTTTACTTAATTTATGTATTTATTCAAAAAAATTTATTTACTATTACTTACTGAATTTGCAGTTTGCCGAAAAATTAATTTAGATTTATTTTCTCATAGCACACAGTATGATTGTTCTTCATTAACTCAGAAAATCTATAGCCCTGTTTATTTTATTTAAAAAAATGAATATATAGCAATTTGTTAAGAAATTACAAAAACAAATCTACTCCCACTTCTCTACAAACTTTAAATCAAGCTAAAGATAATTAATTTCGTATAATATTTATATTTTTTTATATAGAAAAAATTGTGTAGTACCGAATATAGGACTCATATTTGATTTTTTTAAAAAATCAGTAGTCCTTAATTTTTTCTTTGCTGTTCCCCGTTCCCTGTTCCCTACCTCTACGAATGATTCAGCAATCAAGTCGGATTGCTATATAAAAAGTGTTGAGTTCAGAAAACAGAGTACAAACTACATAACACAGCGACTCTGCACTTTGGTAACTCAACACTACTAAAACTTTCTGACTCAAACTTAATTCCTCAGATTTCGCCTGATAATTAATCCCTGCACCCACCATGACGGAGACATTCTCCCGTTTGATCTTCTCTAGAAGACAATAGCCAGGGCGCTAGATTCGGTTGAGTATTAATACCATCAATCTGATTGATAAAAGGAGTGGTAAGAATTGGCACATCACCACTACTCGCTAAACCGGGTTCCGCATTGTACAAATAAGCAGGTAATGCCATCAGTCCAATGCAAATTATCCTATGCATACAAACCTCAGCGAACAATTTGCGTTAGCAAAGCTTTCCGAAGGAATCGCACTATTTGTAGATGCCACCTTAATGAATCGGAGTTTCCAAACTCAGCATTGTATGTTGATGTTGTGTCAATTTATGCAATGCTAATGGCCGCAGAGACGTGATTTTTAAAATATCGGTTCCATCCATTTGTCTATGTAGTTTACAGGATGGGCATGACTCACAAGATGGCTTCCCACTAACTTATGCAAGCCGTACTATAAAAAAACAGGAAAAAAATCTTTAATTAGAAACAAATATAATTTCGCTAGTTAGATTTTGAGTGAAAACTGACGCAGCGATACTATGCTGCTTTGGCAGGGGCGTAAGGGAGTAATAGAATAGTTAACAAATGTTGCCTACCTCATAGCCTACTCATGACTCCCTCATCAGAAGTTGACACTATCACTAATGCCAATATTGACCTAGAAGGACAAGGCAACTCAGACACTGATCCTCTTGATGAGTTGCCTGGCGAAGTCGAAATGTCGCTTTTCGACCACCTAGAAGAGTTACGACAGCGGATTTTCTATTCATTAATAGCCGTAGTAGTATGTGTTATCGGCTGTTTTTTGGCTGTCAAGCCACTTGTTCAATTACTAGAAGTACCAGCAAAAGGAGTGAAATTTCTTCAACTTGCACCAGGAGAATATTTCTTTGTCTCCCTCAAAGTTGCTGGTTACAGTGGACTGGTACTTTCTAGCCCGTTTATCCTTTATCAAATTATCCAGTTTGTGCTTCCAGGATTAACACGCCGTGAACGTCGCCTATTGGGGCCAATAGTTTTAGGGTCGAGTGTGTTATTTGCTGGTGGATTAGTATTTGCTTATTCAGTGCTTATTCCCGCAGCTTTGAGATTTTTTATTAGTTATGGTGCTGATGTAGTAGAACAACTGTGGTCAATTGATAAGTATTTTGAATTTGTACTGCTGCTGTTATTTAGTACTGGTTTGGCATTTCAAATTCCGATAATTCAATTATTGCTAGGTAATTTGGGTATTGTCTCTTCCGACGTAATGCTTTCTGGCTGGCGATATGTAATTATGGCAGCCGTGATTTTAGGCGCTGTTCTTACCCCTTCTACCGATCCCTTAACCCAAGCTTTGTTAGCTGGTGCAGTTTTAGGGCTTTACATGGGAGGAATTGGTTTAGTTAAGCTCACAGGCAAATGACCCAAATAACTTATAGTGACTTTGAAAAAATAGAAATGCGTGTAGGCAAGGTCATTAAAGTTGCAGAATTTCCTCAAACACGTAAACCAGCCTACAAACTTTGGATAGACTTTGGTGATTTGGGGATAAAAAAATCTAGCGCCCAAATTACCAAACTTTATCAACCAGACGATTTAGTAAATAGTTTAATCTTAGCTGTTACTAATTTTCCACCTCGTCAAATTGCTGATTTCATTTCAGAAGTTTTAGTTTTAGGTGTAGTTTTAGATGATGGCAAAGTAGCATTAATTCACCCAGATAGAGATGTGCCTTTAGGCGCAAGAATTTTATAGTTTAAGTTTTGGAGCATTATTAATTAATAAAAGAATAATTTCAAAAGGAGTAGGATTTTGTAGCTTTAGTGACTCCTATCTCCTGACTTATCCCTTAGTTTATACAATCCATTCAGAGGCGCGTTCACCCAAATCGAGGGGAATGCTAACAGCTTTGCCAAGGCGGGGGCGATCGCGTGTTTGGGCAATAAAAGTTTGTACCTGTGCTGTACCCCCTAAAGCATTAAGATAATTAGCGATGCTCTCAAGATGTTCTTGGTACTCTGCCTCTGTGAGAGGAAAAGAAGCTTGCTCTAGATATTTCCACATGACTTGCAGAAAAATCTTGCCTTGAGTACGGCGGAACTGGACATCGTAAGAATGTCCCCACTTATCAAGCAACAGTTGGTGTAATTCCTTTCCTGTCATAGCTTCTCTCAATTAGATTTTACATTTAGTTATGATGTTAAGTTCCGTAACTCAAGTATGATAAGGATATAAAGAAATGTAATGCTAACAGAAAAGCTGCTAAAAGTATCTTGCAACAAAGAAGTTTAGCATCATTGGTTAGCATTTCGACCGAGACAAGAGTTGCTCAAGTATTAGTACTCTTGTCAAAATGCTTAGACAAAATATACAAAGAGCGAGCGCGTAGGATATGGCTCAATTTTCGGAATCAATGGACGTTCCCGATATGGGTCGTCGTCAATTCATGAACCTGCTCACCTTTGGGACTGTCACTGGAGTAGCTCTGGGTGCATTGTATCCCGTTGTTAACTACTTTATTCCTCCTGCTACTGGTGGTGCTGGTGGTGGTACAACAGCAAAAGACAGCTTAGGCAATGATGTGAGCGTTAGTCAATTTCTAGATAGCCATAACGTAGGCGATCGCACCCTCGTTCAAGGATTGAAGGGCGACCCCACCTACATTGTGGTTGAAAGCAAAGAAGCTATTACCGATTATGGTATTAACGCTGTTTGTACCCACTTGGGTTGCGTTGTTCCTTGGAACGCAGCGGAAAACAAATTTAAATGTCCTTGTCACGGTTCTCAATACGACGCAACTGGTAAAGTAGTCCGAGGCCCTGCGCCACGTTCTTTGGCTTTAAGCCACGCCAAAACCGAAAACGACAAGATTGTTCTCACACCCTGGACTGAAACCGACTTCCGCACCGGCGAAGAACCTTGGTGGGCATAATTTTTAGTCAAAAGTCCATAGTCCAAAGTCCATAGTGTAAATCATTGACTATTGACTATTGACCCTTGACTCATGACTCTTAACCCTTGACTACTTCATCCAAGAATCGTTGTCCTTACAGAGATGAGAAATGCCTTTACAACAGCGAGGTTAACTCGCAGTGCTAGAGCAATTACTAGAACATTGCTCATAGCGATCGCTACAGTAACATTCTTCTTTACTAGCGATATCGCTTTGCCTCAAAGTGCTGCTGCTTATCCCTTCTGGGCGCAGCAAACCTATCCTGAAACTCCCCGCGAACCGACAGGTAGAATCGTTTGCGCTAACTGTCACCTAGCAGCCAAGCCAACAGAAGTAGAAGTACCTCAATCAGTGCTGCCTGACACAGTATTTAAAGCTGTGGTAAAAATTCCCTACGATACCAGCGTGCAGCAAGTTGGTGCAGATGGTTCTAAAGTTGGTTTAAACGTTGGCGCAGTATTGATGCTACCCGAAGGCTTCAAACTTGCTCCTGAAGACCGCATTCCTGAAGAACTGAAAGAAGAAGTCGGCGATACCTACTTCCAAACCTACAAAGAAGGTTCAGACAACGTTGTTATTGTTGGCCCCTTACCTGGCGAACAATATCAAGAAATTGTCTTCCCTGTTCTGTCTCCTAACCCTGCAACTGACAAAAACATCCACTTTGGTAAATATGCAGTTCATGTAGGCGGTAACAGAGGACGCGGACAAGTTTATCCTACTGGCGAAAAGAGCAACAACACAGTTTACAACGCTTCCGCTACTGGCACCATTAGCAAGATTGCCAAAGAAGAAGATGGTGACGGTAACGTGAAATATTTAGTGAACATCACCACCGAAGCTGGTGATGTGGTCACTGATACAATTCCTCTAGGCCCAGAACTAATTGTTTCTGAAGGACAAACAGTAAAATCTGGTGATGCTTTGACCAATAACCCCAACGTTGGCGGTTTCGGTCAAAAAGATACAGAAATTGTGTTGCAAGATGCCAGCAGAGTTGGTTGGTTAATTGCCTTTGTCGGGCTGGTAATGTTGGCTCAAGTAATGCTAGTTCTCAAGAAGAAACAGGTTGAAAAAGTTCAAGCTGCTGAAATGAATTTCTAAAATTTTCTGATAAATCCTTTTTTAAAAAGACAGGCAATATGCCTGTCTTTTTTAATTTTTGATAACGAAGATTCAATACATTAAATTGACAGAAAATGATTAGTCAAGAAAACGCTGAGCATTATCTATGGGGTAATAGGTGTCATGGTTGGCATTTAGTCAAACAACCAAATTTGAGTGTGATTCATGAACTTATGCCACCAGGAACATCTGAAGTGAAGCATTATCATGAGCGATCGCAGCAATTTTTCTTTATTTTATCTGGAACTGCAACATTAGAAATAAATGGCGATCGCCAAATTCTATCTCAGCATGAAGGTATAGAAATTTCCTCTGGTATAACTCACCAAATCTTAAATGAAAGTGACAATGATTTAGAATTTTTGGTAATTTCACAACCGCCTAGTCATGGCGATCGGATTTTGGTAAATTAACTGGCAAAAACTTTTTTAATTCTTGTAGGTTGGGTTACACTTCGTTACACCCAACCTACGGTAATTACTAAATTAAATATGACATCTTAAAGCAACACAAATACAATCTGAATAATCCTTGAGAATTTCTCTTACTTTAATTTGCCATAAAGTTTCTTCCTCACTCATTATTGAACCTCCATGAATTGTATTTACAAAAGCCTGTATTCCTGTAACCTCTCCTAATTCATGCCATTCGCCATTAGGAGTCACAATTGCATAAGGTATTACTTCAGGTAAATCAACAACTCTACAAGGATAAGATATGGCTGTTGCTGAGTCTAATGGTTCCATTTCTAGAAAACGATAATAATCCCACTTACCTTGAGGATTAATCGTTGTCATTTTATATAAACCTACTTCATCAATTCCATCGGCTTCTTCTTCAAACCATCTTAGTCTATCACCTAGTTCCATTTTGGCTAGACCTCTCAGATCATGACTAGAAATTTCCCAATCTGTAGCTATTTTTTCAATTTCTTCTGTGGAAAGTGTTGTTAAATATTCTATTTCTTCTATAATTTTTTCTTCATTTAGATATTCTTTATACTGTTCAACCTCTAACTCTGAATAGTATGGGGCAAGAATTTCAATAATTTTTTCTTCTATATTATTTGTGTCTAGTGGTAATAAGACTAAAGCAGAAAAATGCATTTTTCTTAAAAAAGAAAATAAGTTTTGAGCAAAAACGTCAATTTATTTTTAGCAGCAGAAGAAAACGTACAAAGATTAGCAACTAAACTTGAATAATTAAATGTTTATCAAGAGAAGTTCTAATTAAAAACGAATTTTATTACATAAACTAAAATTTCCTCAAACTAGTAGTCTGAGGAACTATAAATGAAGCCTATGCTGGCTAGATATTTAATATTTGAAAACCAAAATTAGGCTCTTCAAATATATTGAATGTACATTAACTAGTACGGAGAAAGTTTTATTGAGACGCGAGAATTCGCGCCTCATAAACTTTTTGACAAATATTTACCTAAAACTAATGCAAAATAGCGTCTCAAAAGGATTGTATTACCGATTGAGGTTTAACCAAGATACTTTTCCAAAGTATTAGCTAATGTAGTTTTGGGTACAGCACCAACGACCATATCAACTTTTTGCCCATCTTTAAAAATCATTAATGTGGGAATGCTGCGAATGCCATACTGACTAGCAACTTGAGGATTCTCATCAGTATTAACTTTCACAACTTTTAGTTGACCGTCGTACTGAGCAGCAATTTCATCGACAACAGGAGCTACCATACGGCAGGGGCCACACCAGGGAGCCCAAAAATCAACTAAAACAGGTACACTGCTGTCGAGTACTTCTTGCTTAAAAGTAGAATCTGTAACTTGTGCGGCTGCTGACATGCCTAAAAACCTTTGCCAATTACATTTCTGAGTTTCGTGAAAATTCTACCATAGCAAAAACATCTGCTTTGAAGAGTAAGGATGTACATTTGCAAAGAAGCTCTCGGATTTATTCACAAACATAAGGAACCGCCCGAACAGTAGTCCGGGCGGAGTGTGGTGTGAGGAGTGAACGGAAACATGCGTCTCCGCTTTCTCTATTGTAGGCGACATACGGGATTTTTCCAGTTGAATGTTTGAGAGTCTGGAAAAATTTCCTTAAGAATTTCAACTGAAGTATGAAGTGTAAAGTCTGAAGTTTGAAATTTTATCCTTCAGCCTTCATAATTTCTTTATTTACCCATGCCTAATTGTTGAGCTTTTTGGTACACTTTGCCTTCAGTTAGCAAGGAAGGAGCAATGACAACTTCAACTTGCTGCATTTCTTTGATGTCTTTGGCTCCTAAAGTCCCCATACTAGTTTTTAAGGCTCCCAACAAATTATGTGTGCCATCGTCTAATCCAGCCGGGCCAATGAGAATTTGCTCTAGAGTGCCAGTTGTACCAACTTTAATCCGAGTCCCACGAGGTAATACTGGGCTAGGAGTTGCCATTCCCCAATGGAAACCACGTCCTGGGGCTTCAGCGGCTCTAGCAAAGGGTGAACCAATCATTACACCATCAGCACCGCAAGCGATACATTTACAAATGTCTCCCCCAGTGATTAAACCACCATCAGCAATCACAGGCACATATTTACCAGTTTGCTGATAGTAATCATCGCGGGCGGCAGCACAATCTGCGATCGCAGTTGCTTGGGGTACACCTACACCCAACACTCCACGAGAGGTACAAGCTGCACCAGGGCCAATTCCCACTAATACCGCAGCAGCACCAGCCTTCATTAAGTCCAAAGTGACATCGTAGGTTACACAGTTACCTAACACCACTGGCATGGGCATAGAACGGCAAAATTCTGCCAAATCGAGAGTAACTACCGACTCTGGTGATAAATGTGCGGTGGAGACCACTGTAGCTTGGATGAAAAATAAATCTGCCCCAGCTTTGGCCACTACCTCACCGTATTTGCTGGCTGCTGCTGGTGTAGCACTCACCGCCGCAATGCCACCTTGTTGTTTAATTTCCTGAATACGTTTTTCAATTAATTCCGGCTTTATGGGTTCGGCATAAAGTTCTTGCATTAAGGAGACAAATTCATCCTTTCCTACCGAAGCAATCCGATCTAGGATGGGGTTTGGGTCAGCATAGCGAGTTTGGATACCCTCTAAGTTAAGGACACCTAATGCACCTAGCTGTGATAAACGCACAGCCATACCTACATCAACTACACCATCCATTGCACTAGCAATAATTGGGATTTGTCGCTCTATATTGCCAATCCGCCAGCTAGTATCTGCCAAACTAGGATCTAAAGTTCTTTTACCGGGGACTAATGCAATTTCATCAATTCCGTAAGCCCTGCGAGCTGTTTTTCCCCGCCCAAGTTGAATGTCCACGCTGTTAACTTTTCTCAAAACTGTTCTAGCTAGGGTATCAAATTGTGAGGGGATTTGCAGCGATTTTTTGGTAATTAACTACAAAGATGTTTCAAGTTAGAGGCGCTTAGTCTAGATACTAGAGGCTAGGGGATAGAAAAGAAAGTTTTTTACGATTGGTGCTGTGTTTTTACCATGATTGACTGTTTTGAAAATAGCGTAGGGAGAACAGGGAATAGGGGAAGAAAGATTTACTGGTTAATACCTGACTAGTTGAAGTAGACAAAATACATGAGGAAGGAAATTTTGAGATAAAAGCAATAAGCGATCGCTATTTCTGCTTTCATAGTCTCCATGAAGGTAAATTTGCTCAGAAAATAGCAAGAAAATACAAATTTCATGATGCTTTTTGATAGCTTTAGCAAAGCATTTAAAATTGTTAAAGTTGGTAGAAGTTAGCGATCGCTCAATTACTCATATAAAATTTCCAGTTAACTTCATCGTTGATGACAAGTTTGGCTTGAATGAGAGGATTTTAACCATCTGTTGACAGCAAAGACTAAACCATATAGTCTAAATCTCGATTCAGTTTTCTGGAATTCACAGTCAAGGCATTGTATTCAATACCAGTAAAGCGTTTATAAATAAGTTCTATAACTAGCCATCGGGGAATATACCCCAATTAAAAACCCAGTCGTTGTGACTGGGTTTTTGGCAATTGATTATGAATTCTTCTTCAAAGCCCTCTTAAGAAATTTGAGCAATGGTTACACCACTACCGCCATCAGCTTGTTCTGCTGGCTCGTAACTGCTGACTCGCGGATGCTGTTGCAAGAATGCGTGAACACCTTGTCGCAATTTACCTGTACCGTGTCCGTGAATAATCCAGATGGGGCCATTCGCTTCGGAAATGGCTTTGTCTAATTCAATTTCGGCATCGGCTACGCGCTTACCCCGCAAATCGATTGTGTTTTTCGAGGTACGAATTGCTGGTGCTGCTTGGGGTGGTGGCGTGGTTGGTGCTGGTGCTGGTTTTGGTTTGACAATAGGTTCAGCTTTTTGACCATCGAGAGATTCGATGTCCTGCAATTTTACTGTCATTTTCATGATGCCGAAGCGGACGTTTAACTCGCCATCTTCATCGGGGGCGGTTAAGACTTCGGCTGTTTGTCCAAATTGGGAAATTCGGACGCGATCGCCCACTTTCGGCATGAAACCAACTTTAGGCTTAGGTGCAGGGGCTGGCTGGTATTTTTGCGTAATTTGATTTAACGCATTAGTAGCTTGCTGGGCATCTTGGGCTGTGGGTGTACCTTGCTGCAAGCGGCGAATAACTTGGGCAATTTCGCCTTTGGCTTGGGCGATCGCTTGTTGGATTGCAACTTCCTGGGAAATTCGCAAGGATTTTTCCCGTTCCTGTAAGGCTGCGGCTTTGTCGGAGACTTCTTTATATAACCGTTCCGCTTGCTGCAAAAGTTTTTGGGCTTCGGCTGCTTTGGTTTCTTGGCGGCGACGTTGCGCTTCTAACCCTGCAATTACTTGGTTAACCTCGTCTGTTGCTTCGCCGACTTGAGTTTTGGCTTGTTCGACTACTTCTGGTTTTAAGCCCAAACGCAGAGCGATCGCTAAAGCATTAGAGCGTCCAGGAATCCCCCACAATAAACGGTATGTAGGCGACAGCGTAGCTTCATCAAATTCTACTGAGGCATTTTCAAATCGCGCATCTTCATATTTCAGGGCTTTTAATTCCCCAAAGTGAGTTGTGGCAATTGTTAGCTGGGCGTGTTCTGCGAGATATTGTAGGAGTGCGATCGCTAAAGCGCTACCCTCGGCTGGATCTGTACCTGCACCTACTTCGTCGAGGAGGACAAGTGCTGAGTGCTGAGGAGCCACTGCGTTGGGCGGCTCTGCCGACTTGAAGCAAGTGGCGTTGCTGAGTGCTGAGTGGGGTTCATCTTCATTTTCTAAAGCATTCAGAATCCGGCTAATACGGCGGATATGCCCGGAAAATGTTGATAAACTTTGCTGAAGAGATTGTTCATCACCGATGTCTGCTAATACTTGGTCAAACCAAGGCATCTCCACAGGTTCGCGGGCGGGGATGAATAAACCTACCTTCGCCATTATTGCTGCTAAACCGAGGGTTTTTAAGGTGACAGTTTTACCACCAGTGTTCGGCCCGGTAATTGTGACTACCTTGATATGGGGACTAATCAATAAATCTACCGGAATTACGGCGTGGCCTTGCTCGTGCTGTTGCTGCCAAACTAACAAAGGGTGACGTAACTGGCGTAAGGTGATGATTTCTTGTTCGTCGCGGTTAATGAATCTGGGGGGATTAGCTTTTAGCCAGTAACTGTAACGCGATCGCGCCGCAGCTAAATCTAGGGTAGTGACAATTGCTAAAAGCCTTTCTAAATCTGGCGTGACGGCTGCCACTTGCTCAGTCAAAGCGCGACGGATTGCTTCTTCTTCTGCTTGTTCTCGTTTCAGCGTTTGCCGCAATTGATTACCCATCGGCACGATGGAATTAGGTTCCACGTACAAAGTCACGCCACTCGTAGAAGTATCGTGAACAATACCGGGGATAACATCTTTGTGGCTGGCTTTTACCGGGATAACAAAGCGATCGCCGCGTTGAGTAATTAGCTGTTCCTGAACCGCGTTGGATTTAGCTTGTAAAATATTATGCAGTTTTTGGTTAATTTGGCTGCGTAATCGCCGCAAATCGTCGCGGATTTCACCTAGTTTTTGGCTGGCGCGATCAGCGACAGTACCACGTTCATCAATACAACGGTGAATTTCCTGCTCTAATTCTGGGTAAGTACGTAAATCTGCGACTAATTCAGTTAATACTGGTATATCTTCCTGGTTATCAATAACACGCCGTAAATTTCTAGCACCGGATAGGGTGGTTGCGATCGCGAGTAATTCATCGCCAGCCAAAATCCCTCGGAGTTCAGCGCGTTCTATGGAATCACCAATATCTTGAATACCATCAAAAGATAAGCTTGTAGTTAGACGACTTTCCAGTTGGTAAACTTCTTTAGTCTGTGCTAATAACTGCTCACTGACTGACTGTGATGTAGGAATTTGTAAATTAGTTGATGCGATCGCCCCTAGCTTTGTTGCCGCAAATGTCGCCAAATGCTGGCAGAGGCGATGCCATTCTAGTAGTTCTAAAGTTTCCGCTTGGATCAAGGCTGCAACATCTAAAAAAATCTCATATAAAATTATCGTAACAACAGAGTCGCCTTTACAGCCAATATCAGAAGATGCACTTGCCTTGCTTAGGTGACATGGAATAGATGCAATCGGCTTTACATCATGCCTCAAAGAGCATTTATACTCCTTCAGCAGTAAAACTTTCTTGTTTGTGATCAATTATGTAGGGAACCAATAAACTTCTGCTCTGCTTTGTTTTGAAAAGCTTGTACCTCTTCCACAATTAGCTCTAATCAATTTTCTTAACCTTAATAACTGTTGAGCAAGGTTTCATGCTACTCCTGGTTTATCTTCTAAAAACTAGCACAATTTGACTATGCGAACTGAAAAGCAAAAGGGTGATCGCCCTTTTAACTTTCTCACAGCTAGAAGTTAACTATATTTTATATCTTGTATCACTTATCTAATTTTAGATATCTTATCCACTTCTACTAAATGTTAAATTTCTATTTGGTAACAGCAAATTATTTTCAATTTCTTGCCTCACTTCCAGCCTGACATAACAGTCACTATTTAGGCAGTCTATTAGTAAATTATTGGCATATAAATACTGTTGTAATAGTGACTTTTGTGCTTCGTTGAGCTGCCAGTCATGGCCAATATTGCAATGCTCAATCATAACGGCTCTCAGCTTTTCATTCCAAACTTGGCCATCAGCCTTCCACCAGTAATTAAAGGCTTTGTAGTCGCTTCTTAGAGGTGGCAATTTGCTTTTGAGTTCATCAAGCAAAATTTGTAACTCAGGACGTGGATTATTTTCTAGATAAAACTCAAGATTTGAATCAAAGTGATGAGAAGAGATAGTATTTAAGCTTTGTCTAGCTACACGAATTTTTTTTGCTTCAAAAAAGATCGCAACTTCTAAACTCAAGGCTGGAGTACCTATACCGCTAACTCCAGGATCGCAAGCTTTATAGAAACCTCTGTCTGAAGTACCCGTAAGAGCTAGATCAAAGGCTAGAATACGAGGAAGAATTTCAAAGTCTGAATAGTTACACTGAAAAAGAATCAAATGTAAGTAGACACCTCTAATTTCTGCTGGCGGATATGGCACTGTAGCTAAAGAAGATTTTTTATCTACCCAACTTATCAAATTTTGTAATTTTTCATCTGTGCTGATTATTCCATCAATTTTACGCTTCATCAACTGCAAAAAATCGTCTGCTTTTCGCATCATCCCTGCTGGTATCATTCCTGCTGTGAGCAAAAATACTTCTCGCCATCGTTTCTCGGTAACATGCTCAATCAAAGTTTCATAAGCAGAATTAGCAACTATTTTTCTTGCTGCAAAATACTCGTGAAAGGTCAGATGAGAAAAGGAATAAATACCTTTTGCTCTTTCTACTAATAATCCATGCTGTGCTTCAATAGATTTTAAAACAGCTTCACTATCTAGTCTCAAAGCTTCTGGATCTATGTCAGCATTTCGTAAGTTACGAATAAAGTTAGCAATGTATTCCTCTACAGATTTTTGTTTAAAAAAATAATCTTTCCCTGTAAAAGTAGTCAGCGCAACTTGGCTTAATAAGTCTTCTTTACGCTGCAAAGATAGATTTTTATATACTTGATCCCTTTCAATGTTGCGTTTGGCATCCCATTTTTTAAGCAATACATCTAATCCTTCTTTATAAAGTTCAGAACGGTTGGCTGGGAAATCTCCACTATCTCCAAACACCAAACACAGTAATGTCAGAAGTAAAGGACTACTTGCTAGTTCTTGGATTGGTTTATTTTCTTTCAGTTTTTGAATAAATCTTTCACCTTTAACCTGATCAGTTAACTGGAACCAATTTTTAGCAAAAATGGCTATTTGTTTTTCGTCAAAATCTGCCATTTCCACTTCTGTAAAGCTTTCAAATATGTATTCTTTAGCAGCAATACGACAGGTAATTACAAACTGATTGTTATGAAACTGGTCAGAAAATTCTCGAATTTTTCGTAAGACACGCTTGGTATCTTCTTCTCGTACTTCATCCAAGCCATCCAGTAATATTAATGCCTTACCCTGTCTCAATAGTTTCTCTACTGTTATGTTGGTATAAGTTAACTCGCAGATTGATAACTGGTGAGCAAGAAATTCCAAAATATTTAGTTTTCTAGGTGCTTCTGCAAAATCTTTGAGCGTGATGAACAACGGAACTCTATCTGCTTGGAACTTCTCCTCAATACACTGCATTGCTAGATACTTTAAAAAAGTAGTTTTTCCTGCTCCTGGTTTACCTAATACCATTAGCTTACTGTGACGCTGTACCGCCTCTAATCCCGATACTCGTTCCTGTTGTATCTGGCTCAGTCCAATTCGCTCAAAGTTATCATGGTCACAGTTTTGCATTAGTTCTGCAACTTTAAGCCGTCTTCGGCCTGTTATTTCCTCCAAAATATTGACATTCGTGTAAATACCTTGTTTTCCTGTTAATTTAATTGGTTTAGGCATATCTAATACCCGCATAGTTCCGCACTTTTCTTTGATGTAGGGTTTGATTTGTTTGCGGATTTCTTGTACTAAAGCATCAATAGAACCATCTATGTCATCTGTAGTGAAATGACTAGAGGGTTTTTGCTGTGAGTATTTTTTGCTCAGATACTCCCGTAACCGACTTTCTTTAACAGGTCCACGTCCGGTGATACTAAATTTTTTGTAAATACCTGTAAGACAAGTGCTGAGGTTACTTTCAGAAATGTTTAATTCTTGAGTGACCTGAACTCGACTCTTACTACGACCGAATATTTCTACAAAGACTTCTTTCTCTCGTTGCGACAATTCACTGTATTGCTCCAGTTGCTTAAGAAAGTCCTCTGATATAGACATTGACCACGTCCACAATTACTTATAAGTCAGTGTAGCCAAAGTTTTTATCAAAATGTGGAGTTAACTCAGTGTAAGTCAGGCTAAGTCAAGGCAAGTCAGATAAATAGCTACAAAAGAAAATTGCGAAATTTAACTCAGTAAAGCTTCTGAGGAAATCGTAATGCTAGAAACACTAATCCCTTTGATTGTTAATAAGTCTGTTGAAGTTGTTGTTGGAATACTGCTAGAAAAGTTTTGTAAATGGCTACTAAGTGATGCCAATATCAAAAGTGCCAGCAATTTTTTGAAAATGCAGATTCTTGTACTTTATTTAGATTTTGTTTTGCGAAAAACACCACTAAAATCTCTACCAGAAGAATCACAAGACAAGTAGTAGAGATGATCAAGCGATCGCACCCACAAATCACAGGCGATCGCCACTTTCTAAACTCTCATCGTGCTACCATTACCAATAAATTTTTGTGGGAGGTCAAGCAATGGCTACCCTTAATGCCTTGAATATACCCGATGAGTTATATGCACAACTGCAAGAGTTAGCGAAAGCGGAAAATAGCTCAGTTGATGCTATAGTTATTACAATCTTGCAGAAGGCTTTGCAGGCAAAAACACAGCCAGCAGAGGACGAAAAGTATAAAAATGTACTGAAAATACTGGAAGAAAGTAGCCGCAATCGTCGCCGCTTAAATCCAGCAGACTTTGGATTACCTGATAGTACTGAACTGATTCGAGAAGACCGGGACAGATGACCACACCTCTCAGATGCGTAGTAGATACCAGTGTGTGCATCAAATATTTTATTGCTGACCCATTAACTACCAAAGTTAAGCAACTGTTTGGTCATCTTTCCAATTCACAGACGGAAATTTTTGTCCCAGACTTGTTTTATATTGAGTCTGCAAATGTGATGTGGAAGTATGTTCGTGCAAGAATGTACACTGCTGCTGAAGTGCAAACAGATTTAGCCACGCTCAAAAGCTTTCCCTTGCGTGTTGTTTCAACGGCTGATTTGATGGCGGATGCGGTGAATATCGCCTTAAATTACAATATCTCGGCTTATGATGCTTGTTATGTTGCACTTTCGCAGCAAGTTAATGCTATTTTACTGACTCTTGATGCAAAACTGGTGAGAGCGTTAAATAATTCATCTAATAATATTTGCTCGTTTCATGATTTTGAGATTCCGCCATTGTCGTCAATATAACAGTGTCTCTACATAAATATATCTGTTGCGGTAAACAATGACGAGCGATCGCAAAACTCTCATCGCCCTATTTATAATTAGGCTAATGTTACCTGAGTAAATAAATCTTATGGTTGTGCAGACTCCCCCCCGTCAATACTCCGCTGAGGAATACTTGGCACACGAAGAGGCTGCTGAGTGCCGCAGTGAATACCGTGATGGAGAAATTATACCAATGACCGGAGGCTCAATTAATCATAACCGAATCATTCGCAACCTGAGTAGATTACTTGAAATCGGCTTACAAACACAGTCTTATGAAGTTTTTTTGAGTTACTTGCGTCTCTGGATTCCGCGCTACCGAGAATATACATATCCTGATGTTTTGATCATCAAAGATGAACCAGTCTTTCAATCAGGACGGCAAGATACAGTAATAAATCCCTGCATTATTTTTGAAGTGCTTTCTAAATCTACTAGTAGTAGAGATAGAGGTGATAAATTTACTTATTATCGCTCTATTCCCGAATTTCAAGAATATATTTTGATTGACCAATATCAACTTCACATTGAGCAGTTTAGCAAAACTCCTGATGGTAATTGGCTATTTAGAGAATCTGACGATGAAGATGGAGTTTTAACTTTAGTTGCTGCTAACTGCCAAATTCCTCATCGCCAGATTTACGAACGAGTCAACTTTGAAACTCAACCAGAGTAGTTATACCAATTCGCAGTTCGCAATTAAGAAAGCTTGATTTTACAAGAGTTTCAGAATTTGAATCTGTTGCCGAATTTTAGAGAATTGGTATTACTTAAAAAATCAAGCAAACTCTTTTACCTTTTGCCTTTTGCCTTTTGACTTGTTTACGGTGTTCCCACTGCACCAGAGTAAACTAAGCCCCGTTGCACATCCAAGGTTAAAATTGCCCCATCACGAATGACTTGGGTGGCTTTCTTTACCCCAACAATCACAGGTACACCGAGACGTAAGCCAATCACGGCGGCGTGACAAGTCAAGCTTTCTTCTTCGGTGATAATGCCAGATGCTTTGCGGATGGCCTCGACAAAATCTGCACCGGTGCGGGGTGCTACTAAGATATCGCCGGGGTTAAAGTTGCTAACATCCATACCTGTATGAGCAACCCTAGCACGACCACTCACTGAACCTTGTCCCAGTCCAATTCCTTGACCCAAGACGGCTGTCACCACTTCAACTTTAATTAAATCTGTGGAACCAGAAACGCCTTGCAGTGTACCAGCAGTCATCACAACCAAATCACCTTCAAAAAGTAATTTATGCTCTTGGGCGACGTTGATGGCGGCTTGGAATGTCTGACCTGTGGAAGGTAAACCCAATACCAGTAGCGGTTTTACGCCCCATACCAGTTGTAATTGTCGAGCTACGTTGACGTGGGGTGTCACAGCCAAAATCGGTGTGTAGGGACGGAATTTCGACACGTTACGCGCGGTTGCCCCTGTTTGGGTTAAGGTCATGATGGCAGATGCGCCTAGGTTTTCAGCAATTTGACCTACTGCTTGGCTGATAGCGTTGGGAATGGAACGTCTACTATCTCGTAATTGGCGTGTGTCTGCGTTTCGTTGTTCTTGTTCTATGCGTTCAGCAATACGTGCCATTGTGGCGACTGCTTCTACTGGGTAGTTACCTACAGCAGTTTCGTTGGAAAGCATGACTGCATCAGTGCCATCTAAAATCGCATTGGCTACGTCGGATACTTCCGCACGGGTGGGGCGAGGATTACTCACCATGCTATCTAACATTTGCGTAGCGGTGATAATCGGAATCCCCAAGCGGTTGGCGGTGGAAATCAGCCGCTTTTGTAGTATTGGGACATCTTCTGCTGGCAGTTCGACCCCTAAGTCACCTCTCGCCACCATTACGCCATCGCATAAAGCCAGAACTGCTTCCATTTGTTCAATGGCTTCGTGCTTTTCGATTTTGGCAATAACTGGTACTTGCTTCCCGGTGCTGGAAATCAGTTCTTTGATTTCGATGACATCTTGGGGGTTGCGGACAAAAGAAAGTGCTACCCAGTCTACGCCTTGGTCTAGACCAAACATCAGATCCTCGCGGTCTTTGTCGGTCATGGCTTTAATTGACAAGTAAACCCCAGGAAAGTTTACACCTTTGTTGTTGGATAACTTGCCACCAACAGTTACACGGCAACATAAATCACCCTTTTCCCGATTGGTTTCTTCCACTACCATTTCTACTCGCCCATCATCGAGGAGAATTTTGGCTCCGGGGGGGACTTCTTCTGCTAAATATTCGTAAGTAACACAGCTTATCTCTTGTGTACCTACAATTTGGCGATTAGTTAAGATGAAGCGATCGCCTTTTGCTAAAACTATAGACCCATTTTCAAATCGCCCCAAGCGAATTTTTGGCCCTTGCAAGTCTTGCAAAATTCCCACTGGTTGATTTAGTTCAAAGGCTGTCTGCCGAATTAAGCGAATATTACGCTGATGATCGGCATGAGTACCGTGAGAAAAGTTAAGGCGCAGTGTTGTTGCTCCTGCTTCAATAATCGCCTTGAGCATTTCTGGGCTACTGGTAGCAGGGCCAATTGTAGCAACAATTTTTGTCCGACGTAGAGAATCTCGTAATTGCATAGGGGCTGATTTTAGGGAGCTTGTTAAGCAGTCATAGTAAATTAAGGGAGATGCTGTATTCAGTTACTGCCACATCAATAAATTTAACCAGTTAGCGAGGGGCAGTTAAAGAGTGAAACTAAAGAAATGATTCCTTAGTTTTCCCTCTTAATTTTTCTTAGTAACTAGAGATCAGAATAGCTATCGTACACTAATCCTGATGCCCTCCTTCCCCAGGCTGACTTTTTTCATCTACTCTTTGATAACTGAGTGACACACCCTAGTGATCAGCAAATACTTGGGTTTCGTCTGGAATCATAGCGTTATTCATCTGCTGCTAAACAAATGTTTAGATAAATCTTGCTATACAAAACTTTATCAAACTTTATTTTTTACTAATGTTTGTCGTATATTCGTAATGTTTGGTAAAGAAGGAGTCAGAAATGCTCGCGTTGGAGGCAGAACAAAAAATATTGAAAGTCCCGCCCAAGGAATTGTTAGCGCCTCCCGGTAATTTCAGCCCGACAATGCTGATTTTTTTGTCTGCTGTAACCATGCTGGTGTTCTCGAATTGCGGCTACTGGCTGTGGGAATGGCCACACTGGTTATGCTTTTGTATTAACACCCTAGCTTTGCATGGTTCTGGCTCAGTAATTCATGATGCCTGCCATCAGTCGGCGCATCGAAACCGGATAATCAACGCGATGCTCGGTCATGGTAGTGCTTTAATCTTGGCTTTTGCTTTTCCTGTATTTACGCGCGTACATTTGCAGCATCACGCCCATGTCAATCATCCCAAAGATGACCCAGATCATTATGTTTCTACAGGTGGGCCTTTGTGGCTGATTGCAGTGCGGTTTTTATACCATGAAGTTTTTTTCTTTCAGCGAAAACTGTGGCGTAAGTATGAGCTATTGGAGTGGTTTATTAGCCGCTTGATTGTTGTCAGTATTGTTTACATTTCAGTTCAGTATGGTTTTTTAGGTTACATCCTCAATTTTTGGTTTATTCCTGCCTTTGTAGTTGGGATAGCTCTGGGATTGTTTTTTGATTATCTGCCACATCGGCCTTTTGTCGAACGCGATCGCTGGAAAAACGCCCGTGTTTACCCCAATCCCATTCTTAATCTTTTGATTATGGGGCAGAATTATCACTTAATTCATCATCTTTGGCCTTCAATTCCCTGGTATAATTATCAACCAGCATATTATGTGATGAAGCCGCTTTTAGATGAAAAAGGTTGTTATCAAACTTCGGGATTATTGCAAAAAAAAGATTTTTTTGAGTTTGTTTACGACATTTTTTTAGGAATTCGATTTCATCATCACAAGCCCACTGAGAACTAAAAATTCGGAGGCTGAAATGAAAATTTGGGTATGGAGTGCCATTGGACTTTTAGCTGTCAATTTAACTGTGCTGGCAATTGTGGCATTTTTAATTCATCGAGACAGCACTCAGCCAAACTATAATCAATCACAAATAATTCAAAATTCTGGCTCTTAACTACTGAATTGTTTTGTGTTGAATCCAATCCAAATTAATGTTTAATACCTTGTGGTGTGGGTAGGGCATTTTGAATTTCAGGTTCGGGTGAAATTATCTGCACAGACCAGTAGCTAACAAGCATCAAAATCAAACCAGATACCACACCAAGTACTAAACCAACTAATAAAGGTGACTTTTTAGGAGTAATAAAAGTTTCAGTAGCACTTGTTTGTTTTGCTAAAAATGGTTCTGATATTGTGCTGCTCAACACCGAGTTAGAGTGATAAGCAGATAAAGTATTTTGAGATGGAAATGTTGATAGAAGAGTAGCATCTCTATTGCTGATTTGAGTGTACACATTAATCAGCGGTACTAGGGCTTCTAATGCTTCCTTTGCCGATTTATATCGGTCTTGAAAGTGGTAACGCACCATCTTATTAATTACCGCAGCTAACTCAACATTTACCTCAGCTAAATGTTGCCAAATAATTTCACCTGTTGTTCGGTCTTCGGGTAATTGTGTAGGATGGACTCCTGTGAGTGCTTGAATTGCGATTATACCTAAAGCATAAATATCACTACTAGGTCTTGGTCTGCCACGTTGTTGTTCACTAGGCATGTATCCAGGTGTACCGATCGCAATTGTAGATTGTTCAAGAGGAATAAAATTTTTCTGGTCTTTAACCAATTGTGTCAAAATCGGTTTAACAGCACCAAAATCAATCAAAACTAAGCGATTGTCTTGGATTCGTCGCATAATATTGCTGGGTTTGACATCTCGATGTATCAAACCATGACTATGAACAAAATTGAGGATTTCTAGAACTTCTCGTAGTAATTGAAAAACCTTCGTTTGTGGCCAACGATAACCAGGCTGAAGTTCTGTACTAAGAGTATGTCCCTCAATAAATTTTTGTACTAAGTAAAATTCTTGCTCATCTTCAAAATAAGTCAACAGATGGGGAACGAAATCATAGTCGCCGAGTTTTTGCAGCGCTTGTGTTTCTCGATTAAATAGCCGTCGGCGGATTTCTACAGGAATCGAAACTTCGCTACTTGGTAAAAAATGCTTGACGACGCAGGTGGGACGGTGAGGAAGATGCGTGTCTTCAGCCATGTAAGTTTTACAAAACATTCCTTGACTTAAAACTTGCACAACCTGGTAACGTTCACTTAGTAACTTTGCTAACATGTTACGATGTACCTGACGGTTGCTCTAGGTAATATTACGTAAAGGTATTTACTTATAGTTTTAATATATATTCTTTATTAAAGAACGCTTAATAAAATTCAATTTCAATGAGCAACAGTAACAGAAAAGCTGTTTCACTCAGCACAGACGCTATGCAGATGATCAGAGGGCTGATCATTGGCGAAGTAATTACAATTGTACTCATTGGTGGGCTGTGGTTATGGCTGAGGCCACGCTTATTTGTCAGTAATCGTGCGGTTTCTGTCTCTAGTCAAAATCCTGAAGCTGTAAGTAGTCTTACGGGTTCAACCTTTGCCAATGTTGATGATATGCCAATTGGTGCTTTCAATTACGGTGGAAGTACCGCTTGGGCATCAATTAGGCAATTAGTAGATTCTCAGATTCAAAATACTCGTCCAGAATTTCAATTGCTCTACGTCAATCCTACGCAAGGTAGCCCTGGTTCTGGAGCGGGGATTAGAATGTTGCTTGATGGCAAATTAGACTTTACTCAATCATCCCGTCCTTTAACGGAGGCAGAACAAGCTCAAGCTAAAAAGCAAGGTTTAACAATTAACCAACGTCAAGTTGGGCTGGATGGAGTTGCAGTAGTGGTTAACCCAGAACTGCAAGTACCAGGCTTAACAGTTGAACAGTTACAAAAAATTTATCAGGGAGAGATTACTAACTGGAAGGAAGTAGGTGGAAAAGACTTGCCAATTGTGCCGTTGTCCCAATCTCCAGAAAATGCCGACACGCTGTTATTCCCTGACAAGCCAGCTGATAAACAAGGGTTCAGTTCGCAAGTTGAATATGTTTACTCGACTACAGAAGCATTGCGCCGTGTCCAAGCAACTCCTGGCGGTATATATTATGCTTCTGCTAGAGGAGTAGTGTATCAATGTGGTGTGAAGCTACTGCCTTTAGGATTGACTTCTGAAGAGTTTGTTTCTCTCTACCGTGAACCAGTTGTGCCGTCAAATCAGTGTCCACGACAACGCAATCAACTGAATACGGCAGTGATTAAAAACGGTAGTTATCCACTGACTTCTAAATTATTTGTGATTATTAAGCAAAACCAAAGTCAAGCACAACAAGTCGGGGAAGCATACGCCAAACTGTTGCTAACAGAACAAGGACAAAAAGCGATCGCTCAAGCTGGGTTTGTTCCCATCAACAGTCAGGAGATAGCTGCTAATTGACCAATTCTAACCTTCATGATCAATTGAGTGCGATCGCTTCTTCATTCCAAATCTTTGAGTGTGTTTCCTGTGCTATTTCCTTGCGCCAATTTCTAATTGAGCAAAACGTTTCCGGCAAACAGATTAGCCTGTTTACAGGTAGTACAGAAGATCCTTTTTGCAACATCTACCATGAACGTCTTCAACAAAACATCTCTATCAACGGACGACATGAAGTGATCGCGGTTGAAATTGACGGACAAGAACTCATTTTTGACAACATTCACCCCGAAGGAGTTGTCAGATTAGAATGGATGAATAACCTTTACTGCCCTGCACAAGATTTAGGCGGCAATTTCCAAGTTACTGAAACTGAATTTTAAATTGGAGGGACAGATGGTTGATTTATATGACTTAATCCGTAATATCCAAAAACGTCCTGCGATGTATTTAGGACGAGTTTCTATCTCCAACCTCCGCACTTTTCTGGCCGGTTACTGTTTTGCACGTCGCCAGATGGCAATCCCTCAAACACAACAGGAACAGCAATTTTCAGAATTTCAAACCTGGATTCAGCAGAAATTCAATTTGACTTCTAATCAAACCTGGGATCAAATAATTTTATTTTTTTCTCAAGATGAGACTACTGCTTTAGAGCAGTTTTTTAAATTATTTGATGAATTTACGCAACAATATGCCAGTGAAATTTCAACAAATGCAACTGTCGATATACCGCCTGTAGTACTATTGCCTAAATATCAACAAGATCCGAGTGAAATTTCAACCAATGCGACAACTGACTTGATGGCGACTTAGGAACTCAAGATTGAGAGCTACTTCATACTTTTGACTCAACTACTGACTGTGATGTATGTAAAGACTGAGGTAAACTCCAGTCCGGACGTAAATTAGAAGCTTGGCGCAAATAGATGTGGTGAATTGGCACGGAGGCTGGCAAATAAGCGTGAATTAAGAAGCGGACGCAACGTTGTAAACTACCTTCAACGTGCATTTGCTGTACATCCAACATAGCCACATTATCCCAACCAGAACGGGTGCGTGCGATCGCCGCCGGAAAAATCGCATCTAAATCGCGGGTGACGGAGAAAGTTACGCTAATCATATCCTGTGGTTGGATTTGATTTCGTTGTTCTAGTTCATCTAGCAGTTCGGTTACTGCTTCTCGCATTGCTTCAATCGTGTTTTCGCCAACGGTTGTTGCTCCACGAATCGCTCGCATTTGCCACTCCACGCCAAATATCCTCCTTAGTTAAAAGTCAAAAGTCAAAGGTCAAAAGTCATTAGTTATTTACTAATGACTAATAATATTTATGGTCGATATAACCACAATGGCAAACCACTGGTAGACATTTCAAATTCCAACCAGTCAACACCTGCACCCAATCTTGATGAAACCTGACGACTCCCCGGTAGAATGCGACTTAACAAAGGTTTTGGTTCTTCGAGAGTAAAACATGGGGTTTTTTCGGGGTCAAGACCAACCAGTTCTGCTGTCCAACGACGAGCATCTTCTTCTGTTCCCAGGCGGTCTACAATACCCAATTCTAAAGCTTGTTGCCCAGTAAAAATCCGTCCATCGGCGAAACTTTTCACAGTTTCCACTGCTAAAGAACGGCCATCGGCTACAGTTTGGACAAACTGCTGGTAACTTGTGTCAATCAACTCTTGCAGAATACTTTGTTCTGGTTCAGTTAGTTCTCGATCAAATGCCAATATGTCTTTATAGGGGCCTGACTTAATAACTTTGAAAGAAACACCGATTTTTTCAAGCAAGCGTTCCAAGTTATTTCCACGCAGAATTACACCAATGCTTCCGGTAATGGTTCCGGGGTTAGCCATGATGTGTTCGGCTCCCATACCGATGTAGACACCACCAGAGGCGGAAATATTACCAAAACTAGCGACAATTTTGACTTTTTCGCGCAATCGCTTGAGAGCGCTGTAAATTTCTTGGGAATCTCCGACTGTTCCCCCAGGGCTATCGATGCGTAAAAGTAAAGCTGGAAATTTCTTTTCTTCTACGGTTTTGAGGGATTCTAATACACGTTTGCGAGTAGCACTTGCGATCGCACCAGTAATTTCAATCCGTGCAATTTGTTTACGAAACTTGGATTTAAACGGCCAAACCATGAGCAGTCAAAAAACCTCGTATATGATCTCACTATAAAATGCCCATAGATTAAAATAAATGAGCATTCTGCTATTCAAGCATTTTATAGCAGACACCGAAAAGACTGCTGGCGGTTACTTTTTGCTGGATGTAGGCTTTCTGAAAATTTATAGTCTTTTTTAAATAAATTCTGCGGTCACAGTTCCTAAACTTTGGCAATCCATGACTTTGATTTTAATAATTAGGTAATTAATTTAACAATATTAATCTTTAATGCCAATCCTGAATAAAATTTGGTTTGGCTTGTTCAATGCTTACTATAGTTGGATTTTAGAATTTTTATTAGCCGATCAAGACCTGACGCGCAAATAATTTACTCAAGAGTCTATGCGTAAAATTTGACAACGGTAATAAGCATAAGTATCAAATAATGCTCCGACAAAGCTCCAAGTCAAACCGATAATTAATAGTCCGCGTAGAGATGAACCACTACCAAAAATTGCAAGAAAATGTAATATACCCGTAGCGCAGGCATCGGTGATTGTTTGCAATCCGGGCAAATAACCGATGACAGTTAAAAGCAGCAATATACCGCCAATTAAGAATATAGGTGCAAGAAAGCTAAAAATAATCGTAACTAATAAGGAACGGAGAAAGTTCATCAAGAAACTCATGAAAGACAACCTCCAGCAAGAAATCGCACAACAGCTAAATAACTATTTATCATCTTCTACAATACGTGCGATCGCCCCCTAGAGGTGAATATGTCAAAAATCTTAAGTTTTCATTAAAAAAACAGACAGTAACTACACAACCTGCACCACGTACAAATGCGTCTGTAAAGTGATCAAACCTTTATTAATTCAAGCTTTGAGCTTATGTCTACTAAATAGCACACATCACAAAGTATGTTGGCAAAGCTTTATTTTATGAGAGTAACTTTAAACTAAGTTAACGTGAACCGATTTAAAAAGTCTGAAGTGTGAAGTGTAAAGTATGAAATTCTGCCTTGTGACAAATAACAAATGGCTCTTGACTGTTGACTGTTAACTTTCGCTATTCTTAAGGCAATTACCGAGTTAGCTACAAAACATTGAGCCAGATTACATCTAATTTCAGTTTAGCAGCATGGGGTCAGCGATTGCTGGCAGCGATTTTTCTGGGGGGACAAGTGATAGTTCACCTGCTGCGGGGCAAGATACATTGGCGGAATACTGTAGAACAAATGGCCGCAGTCGGGCCAGACTCTTTATTTATTGCTTTGTTAACAGCAATTTTTGTGGGTGCTGTGTTTACCATTCAGGTGGCGCGAGAGTTTATTAACTTTGGGGCGGGTAATATTGTCGGTGGCGTGCTGGCGGTGGCTTTAACACGAGAACTTTCACCTGTACTCACAGCAGTTATTTTAGCGGGGCGAGTAGGGTCAGCTTTTGCCGCAGAAATCGGTACTATGCGGGTTACAGAACAAATTGATGCACTCTTGATGTTAAAAACAGACCCCATCGATTATTTAGTTATCCCTCGGATGATTGCTTGTTGCTTAATGCTGCCAATTTTAACGCTGCTGTCGTTAGTAACAGGTATGTTTGGTGGATTGATTGTGGCCACTAACATCTACGGACTCGCTGATACAGTATTTCTAGACTCCGCCCGCAACCTGCTAGACACTTGGGATATTTGTAGTGCTTTGGTGAAAGCAGTTTGTTTTGGCTTATTAATTGCTGTTGTTGGGTGCAGTTGGGGTTTGACAACCACAGGTGGTGCTAAAGGTGTCGGACAATCAACTACAACCGCTGTAGTAACTGCTTTGCTGCTGATATTTATTAGTAACTTCTTTTTGTCGTGGTTGATGTTTCAAGGTGCGGGTAGCGCTTTAGTGAAAGGGTTTTAGGAGTGCTGAGTGCTGATTAGCTTGTTTTTACCTTGTTCCCTTGCTGATCAGAGAAAACTGTTAACACCTAAAATAGGAAAGATGTCTACTACCGAAACAGGATTTGAAACAGTGACCAGTTCATTTGCGCCTAACTCCGCAGCAACAGTGGAACTCAAACCTAGTTACAATATCCCTGTTGTGTTGGTGATTGCAGCGATTCTTATTGTGATTGTGCAACCTTTGATAGGAGGAGCGATCGCACTTTTCGGCTTGTTTCTTTTGTTTCAAACTGTAACATTACGCTTGCAATTTACTGCCACCGACTTAGATATTTACAGAGGTGAAAAGTTAATTCGGCGTTTTCCTTACCGAGAATGGCAAAACTGGCGGATATTCTGGAATGGGTTTCCGGTTCTGTTTTATTTTAAAGAAATCAACAGTATTCACTTTTTACCAATTTTGTTCGACCCCAACACCTTAAAAAGTTGTTTGGAAGAACGTTGTCCACGTATTTAGTGCTAAGTCAAGAGTCAAGAGTCAATGGTTAAAAGTGTAAAGTGCTGACAAATGACGAATGACGAATGACAAATAACCAAAAATTTATTCGCGTTTAGGAATTAGATTATCGTTTATGAACCCTGAGGCATCTCAAACTCCAGAACCAATAGATGAGTGGTTGGAGCAAATACAACCAGAAAACCCTGAAACAGAAAATCCAGAAAACTTATCTGTAGAGTCTGTTCTGGAAACAGAAGCACCAGCTTCAGCAGTTGACACAGAAGCAAGCGACACAAATATAGAATTGGCTAATTTTACAGATGAACCAGCCAAAGAAGTTCTATTAGCAACTGACACAACTGCAATAGGGTTAGAAACAAAATCAGAATCACAAAATAATTCCTTATACGCTGAAGCAGAGCAAAGATTAACGCAGTTGCAAGAAACGGAAGCTGCACTCAAAGCTGAAATTGCCACTTTGCAAGTAACTTACAACACACTGCAAACTCAATTAAGTGACACACAAACTGCACTGGGGCGTATTGTTCAAGAGTCACTGGCGCAATTAGAACAACGCAAACAAGCACTGCAAATTTCCATAGAACAGTTAGAACGCCGTCAAGAACGCATCCGCAATGAAATGCGAACTACTTTTGCGGGCGCATCACAAGACTTAGCAATTCGTGTTCAAGGTTTTAAAGATTATCTCACTGGTAGCTTACAAGATTTAGCCGCCGCTGCCGAGCAGTTACAACTAGTACCAGAAGTTAAAGAACGAGAAAGAGAAAAGCCAACTGTAAGAGAGGCTAAACCCACAGAACCCGAAACAAGTACACCACAATTTGCCCAACAGCAGTTTCAAGATACGGCCAAGCAAGTTCGCCGTTTAATTGACCAATATCGCAACAAACCTGATTATTATGGGCCTGCTTGGCAACTACGCCGCACCTTTGAACCAGTTCATGCAGAGCGAGTCTCGAATTGGTTTTTTGGCCAAGGAGGGCGGGGTGCTTTGCGGACAATGGGTAGCCGGTTGCAGAATACATTGATTGCTTCTGCCATTATTTCGATATTACATAAACTATATGGCGATCGCGTCCGTACTTTGGTTTTAGCTAACACACCAGAACGCTTGGGTGAATGGCGGCGGGGTTTACAAGATTGTTTAGGTATCGGTCGCCCAGATTTTGGACCTGACCGAGGAGTAGTATTATTTGAAGCAGCAGACGCTTTAGCACAAAAAGCTGACCGTTTGGTAAAAGCTAATCAGCTACCTTTAATTATCATTGACGATTCTGAAGAGCAAATCAGTTTGGGAATACTGCAATTTCCTTTGTGGTTAGCATTTGCTCCTGACCCCAAAGCAATGAGAAATTATGATGATGACTTTTAAGTGCAACTCATTTGTTCTGTTCTCGAAATAAATAATTTAAATTTGGTAGGGTGCGTTATGGACATTAGTCCTAACGCACTTCAAGTTTTTACTAATTTATTTATTCATTACCAAATCTTGTTAACAATTCCTCGCGGGATAATTCGAGTAATAAACGGCTATATTCTTGGGGTGGTAACTGTAGCAGAGGCTCAATTATTCTTTCTAATTCTGCATCTAGGGAACCAAATCTAACTCGCAATAAGTTTTCTACTACTTGGCGCTGCCCTTCTTGTAAAGTAGCTTCACGCCATTCTAAATAAGCTTGCGATAAGTTCATAATCACCTCTTGGTCATCTTCTGTCAGATTTTCTTGGTTGATGACTGTTATTCGCCAACTAACGTAAGATAGAGGGTTTTGAACCCGCGTAGGCGGGTTTTGTCTGTGTAGCTGCGACTTGAGTCGCTTGGTGCGAGATGTGAATTTACGCAGTTGTTAAAGCTGCTGGCTGTGAAACCCCACCACTGGCTTTAATCATATCGGCTGCTTTTTCTCCAATCATGATTGTGGGTGCATTCGTGTTTCCCGTTGTGAGGGTTGGCATAATTGAGGCATCTACGACACGTAACCCTTCAACACCGTATACTCGCAGTTGGTGGTCTACTACAGAATTGGCATCTGTTCCCATTTTGCAAGTGCCGACTGGGTGGTATACAGTGTCACAGGTTTCTTTGATGTAAGCTTGGAGTGCTTCATCACTAGTTACATTAGCGCCTGGTGCAACTTCCTCACCTCGGAAGTCATCAAATGCTTTTGAGTGCAAAATCTGGCGAATAATTTTGATACCTGCAACCAACTTTTGCAAATCAGATTCGCTTTGGAGATAGTTCATCCTGATGATAGGTGAATCATTGGGGGAAGCAGAACACAGGGTGATATGACCACGACTTTGAGGATTAGTCACACAGGCTGTAGCTACAAATCCTGGGGCTTCACGGGCGTATGCAGGATGTGTCCACAAAACAGGGCCAGAGTACAACTGCAAATCTGGTGCAACATCTGAACGACCTTCAGTGTGTAGGAACAATCCAGCTTCGGCAATATTACTAGTTGGAGCAGGTTGTAAATCATTCGTTGCTTGGTATGCAACCGCCACATGAAGATGATCTTGGAGGTTTTGACCAACTCCTGGTAAATTAACGACTACGGGAATATTGAGCGATCGCAAATTTTCTGCATTCCCAATCCCAGAAAGCATCAGCAGTTTCGGCGAATCAATTGCACCAGCACAAAGTATCACTTCCTGGTTGACAAAGGACTGATGTATTGTTCCGTTGTGCTGATACTCTACTCCTACGGTGCGGTTTCCTGCAAACAATAACCGAGTAACTAATGCACCAGTGGTAACTGTTAAGTTAGGACGCTCTAAAATCGGTACGAGAAACGCGGCGGCTGCACTGTGTCGCTGACCATCTTTAACTGTTAACTGATACAGTCCGGCTCCCTGCTGTTGTGCGCCATTAAAATCAGGATTGAGTTCATAACCTAGTTCTACTGCTGCTTCGACAAATTTATGTGATGTTACAGCAGGCGCAATTGGGTCGGTAATGCTCAAAGCACCACCGACACCGTGAAATTCGGATGCTCCCCGTTGTTGGTTTTCCGATTTCTTGAAGTAAGGCAACACATCTTGGTAACTCCAACCAAGATTGCCTAATTTCTGCCAATGATCATAATCATACCGACTGCCACGAATATAAATCATGGCGTTGATTGTACTGCTTCCACCTAAGCCTTTACCGCGCGGACAATAGATTTTGCGATTGTTTATGTAGGGTTCTTCTTCCGTAAAATATGCCCAGTCAACCTCAGTACCCCAAAGTTGTGGCCAGTATAGAGGAACTTGATACTCTGGTTTAGTAGCTGGATTGCCAGCTTCGAGTAATAATACAGTTGTTTTACCGTCTTCTGTGAGGCGGTTAGCCAGAACGCACCCAGCCGAGCCTGCGCCAATCACAATATAGTCATATTTAGTCATAAGCTGCTGAATTAATTGCAAAATTTCTAAAATCTTACTATTCTCAGCGATCGCACAGCTTATATCAATTTTGGATTTTAGATTTTGGATTTTGGATTAAAAAGCTTGATTGATAAACTATGGGACTTACGCACTCAGATTGATTGTTGAGAGTGGGGGTCATGGGTGTAAGGGTGTGTGGGTAAGGGTTTTGCTCACTCATACCATACACCCTGAGCTATGCCAATTTGGTATTACTCTGGTAAGCCTGTAATTTGCAGTAAATCTAACTCGCGCTCAAAGATTTCATCAATGGGTAACATTTGACCATCGGTAGTCATAAATTTATGGTCTTTTGTGGCTCGAATAACTGAACCGTCTTCTAAACCATACTCGAATACTTCCTGTTGTCCTCGATTATGCCATTGAGCGATCGCCTGGGTATACACATGACCATGACTATCAACGGTGAACACGCTGCATTCGAGTTGTTTTTCAACAATTTCGCCAATGGGTATCAAGCCATATTCAACTGTTAACACTCGTGTATTGTAGCTGAGGCAATATTCGGCAAACTTTAGCATGTCATCAAATAACTTTTCAGCTACTTGCTTTTTCACACCGTTTTTCGTGGAACCATCAATGAATTTTTCCTGCTGCTTCTGCATTTCGGAAACTTTCTTTTTCCCCATCGCGCGGCGCAGCAAGTCAGCTTGTCCTAAAGAATAACCAGCCATGTCTTGAGCAATTTTCATGATTTGCTCTTGATAGACCATGATGCCGTAAGTTTCATTTAAGATTGGTTCTAAAATCTGGCTTTCATAGTCAATATTTTCGCGCCCGTGTTTGCGGTTAATAAACTTAGGAATCAACCCCGCATCTAAAGGGCCTGGTCGATAAAGTGCCAGAATTGAAGAAATATCTTCAATATTAGAAGGTTTCAAATCACGGACAATTTGTTTCATTCCCGATGATTCTAATTGAAATATCCCTTCTAATTCTCCCGATTCTAAAAGTTCATAGGTTTTCTGCACATCTTTAGGCAGAGTTTTATGTTCGCCTTTGGCTAAAATCTTTTGTGATTTTCTTTCTTGGTTAGTTATTTCGTAAGGGTCGATTCTATAACCTTTGTTCGCCTCAATCAAATCAATGGTTTTTTGAATCATTGTCAGGTTTCTTAAACCCAAGAAGTCCATTTTTAATAGACCCATTGATTCCAAGTCTTCCATGAAATATTGGGTAATTACTGAACCGTCATTATTTCGTTGTAGAGGCACAATTTCATCAAGGGGGTCAGCAGAAATAACTACACCTGCTGCGTGGACACCGAAGGTTTTGTTCGTTCCTTCGATACGCATTGCCATATCAACCCAATGGCGCACTTTCGGGTCATTATCATATTTTTCTTTAAACTCTGGTTCGGGGGTTTGATCAGAAATCATCACCTTGAGTTTAGTTGGTTTCCCCCGCACCACAGGAATTAATTTTGCCATTTTGTCGGCTTCGCCATAGGGAATATTCAAAACTCTGGCGACATCTTTTAATACAGCTTTAGAAGTTAAACGGTTAAAGGTAATAATTTGAGCAACTCTATCTGTACCGTATTTTTCTGTTACATAATTAATAACTTGATCCCGTTTTTCAATGCAAAAATCGGTATCAATATCAGGCATTGATTTACGTTCTGGATTCAAGAAACGCTCAAATAGTAATCCATGATGTACGGGGTCAATGTTAGTAATTCCCATTGTGTAGGCTACTAAAGACCCCGCCGCAGATCCACGGCCTGGCCCTACAGGAATATTGTTATCTCTGGCAAATTTGATGTAATCCCACACAACTAAAAAGTATGTAGAAAAACCCATTTGCTGGAGCATTTTTAGTTCATATTCTAGTCTTTCTTTATATACTGAATCGACTTCTGCGCGGGTTTTTCTGTTTAATCTATCTAAAAGACCTTGCCAAGCAACTTCTTCGACGTAAGTATCAGCAGTGTGACCAGAAGGAATCGGATAGTTAGGAATGCGAGGCTCACCCATAATATTGTAAGGCTCGACTTTATCTGCGACTTCTTCGGTAGTAGCTATTGCTTCTTCAATAACATCATCGGGTAAATGGTCGCGGAATAGCATTCTCATTTCTTCGGCAGATTTGAGATATTCTGTGCCGCTATAACGCATCCGGTTATCTTCAACAATTAGCTTGCCGGTTTGAATACAAAGTAAAGCGTCGTGGGCTTCAACATCAAAACAAGAAATATAATGAGAGTCATTAGTAGCAATAAATTTTATGCCTAATTCTCGCGCAATTTTGACAATTTCAACATTAACAATGCGGTCTTCTTGGGAGCCGTGGTCTTGAATTTCTAAATAAAAATCATCACCAAATACATCTTTATACCACTGGGCAACTTTGCGGGCGGCATCTGGTCTATTACTGAGAATTGCTTGGGGAATTTCGCCACCTAAACATGCACTGGTGACAATCAAACCTTCATGATATTGTTTGAGTAATTCTTTATTAATGCAGGGACGAGAAAAAATACCTTTACCTTGTACACCTTTGAGGTGAGAAATAGTGGTTAATTTAACTAAATTTTTATATCCTTGATTATTTTTTGCTAAAACAATTTGATGATAACGGGGGCGACGTTCTTGTTTTTCGATATCGCCGTTAATAATATACATTTCGTTGCCAATAATTGGCTTAACATTTTTACTACGGCAAATCTTCAGCAGTTCCACAGCACCATACATGACACCATGATCTGTTACTGCGATCGCTTTTATCCCCAATTCTATGGCGCGGTCAATCAAGTCTGGTAGCTGACTCGCCCCATCTAGCAAACTATAGTCACTGTGAATATGTAAAGGTACGAAAGACATAATTTTGTCAATAGTCAATGGTCAATGGTCAATGGTCAATAGTCATTTGTTATTTGTTATTTTTACCCCTGCTCCTCTGCTCCTCCGCTCCTCTGCCCCCCAACTCCCTAGATTGATTAGATTATCTTGTTTAAGTAAATTCCACTTCCGCAATTGTTGTTGTAATAGTTACCTTAGTTCAGTTACTAAGCTTTACCAATGAGTCAAACAGAGAGTCAACATCCGCCCGATACCACTTCCCGTCCTTGGTGGCGGCGCATTCCTCTGACGTTGCAAATTGTGATTGCCTTAATACTGGCTGTGATTCTGGGAATTGCCTTGGGTGCGGGAAATCCTAGCCCTAGCAATGCTGCTTTCATCAACAATTTAGCAATTCCAGCAGAACTTGTACTTAAGGCACTCCGGGCTTTGGCAACACCGCTGATTTTGGTAGCAGTGCTGCATACTTTTATGACAGCGAGTATCCCTGGTACAGCCGGACGGCGGTTAGCGTTATTACTTTTTACCAATACCACTGTAGCGATTTTGATTGGGCTATTTGTGGCTAACGTCCTGCGTCCGGGAACTTGGGGAAGTTTACCCAAGCCAAAGACAGCGGTTGCAGGTGCAAGTATTGACCCTTGGGGATTAATTAAAGATGCTGTACCAGAAGCAGTGCTTGCGCCGTTGGTGAATAATAATGTAATTCAATTAATTGTTGTTGCCCTTTGCTTTGGCATTGTTTTGCGCGGCTTGAAATCAGAACAAATCGCCCAAGGTAAGACAGGATATCAACCAATTGAAGATGTGATTGGGATTTTGTTTGAGGCGGTAATTCGCATCCTTAATTGGGTAATTGCTTTGGTTCCCTTTGCTGTGTTTGGCATTGTGGCTAAAACTGTGGCGGAAAAAGGCTTTGCCCCTTTTGTGTCTTTAGCGGCTTTTATTGTGGCGGTGCTGGTAGCGTTAGTATTACAGGCTTGCTACTATCTCACCAGAGTTAAATTTAATTCTTGGGTAAACCCATTGAGATTTTTGGCTGGTGGTTCTGATGCCTTTATTACGGCGTTCTCGACTTCTTCTTCGACTGTAGCAATGCCTATTACCTGGGAGGTTTTGCAAACCAAAATTGGTTTGAGAGAATCTTCAGCATCTTTAGGGGCATTAGTCGGCGCAAACTTTAACAATGATGGTACTGCCCTTTACGAGGCGATGTCTGCGTTGTATATTTCTCAAGTGATTGGACAGCATTTAAATTTGGGACAGCAGTTAATTGTAGTGCTGACATCGATTTTTGCATCGGTGGGGGCTGCTGGTATTCCCAATGCGGGGTTGGTGACGATGACTTTAGTGTTTACTTCGGTGCGCTTGCCGACTGAGTATATCGCCTTGTTGGTGACTGTTGACTGGTTTTTAGACCGTTGTCGGACTGCGATTAATGTGATGGGAGATATGACTGTGAGTGCGGTGCTGGATGGGAAAAAGCCGCGTTATGAGGAGGTAGAACCAGGCATTAAAGGTGAGGATGATAATTGAAGGCTTCTAATAACCTTATATTTGTACGCTGTGTGATTGATCAACCTTTACCAGTGGGAATCATAACAAAAATTCACCAAGGTAAAGAGCCAATGGCCTACCAAAACATTACAGCCTCCCTTTCCCCAGAAGATATCCAAGAAATTAAAGCCGCCTTTGCAACCATTCAAGCAAAGTTGCCTTTTCTCGTCACTCTGAGTGTCGAAGAACGACGTAAATTATTTAAGATGGGCGATAAAAGCCTAGCTTTCGTCAACAATAGCCTGACTGCTGCCCAGTCGAACCGCGAAATTCTACCAGCCAGCTTTGATGTAGATGAATTTGTCCGGGATTATCAATTAGCCGCCACCCTCACCGAACTGTTGATTGGACTGCGACAACTAACAGAACAAGTAGATGACACTTTGTTGGCAGTTGGCAGTGAAGCAATGGGTAGTAGTTTAACAGTTTATGATTACGTCAAGACTGCGGCTAAGAAAACTCCAGGATTAAAAACTGTTGCTGAACAATTGGGGGAAAGGTTTAAAGCGATGAAAAGTAAACCTGCTAAAGCTGTATCTAATTCATAAGTTGTAATTTAACGTACAAGATTAGATCCCCGACTTCTTTGAGAAGTCGAGGATCTGATTTTAGTGCCATATTTAGATGAGCGAGTCTTTGATACTCGTGAATGAGTCTTTGATACTCGTGAGTGAGTCTTTAATATTCGTGGACGAGTGTTTGATACTCGTGGGCGAGTCTTTGATACTGGCGTGAGAGTGTTTGATACTCGTGGACGAGTCTGTGATACTCAGCGATGAGTCTTTGATATTGGCGCGAGAGTGTTTAATACTTGTGGGCGAGTCTTGAATACTCGTGGACGAGTGTTTGATACTCGTGAGCGAGTCTTTGATACTCAGCGATGAGTCTTTAATACTGGCGTGAGAGTATTTGATACTGGTGAGCGAGTATTACGTTGTGTGCAATTGTCTCTCAAACCTAACCCCCAACCCCTTCCCTACGAGGGAAGGGGAGCAAGAATTAAAGCCTCTCTCCTTCCAGGGGAGAGGTTTGGAGAGGGGTTCTTATATCCAGCGAACTCACGTCAAATTAAATCCGATTTTTTCACTACGAATCAGGAATTACAAATTGCTAGTTTGATAATATACCCATAACCCCGTGTAATCTGCCAGCTTGCCCCAAATATGCTGCTAACTCCCCGCCGCACCCGCAAAGCTTCACCTTTTATCCTGTATCCTTTAGCCTTCATCCTTTCCTTTTTTCTCACCTTGACTTGGGTAAACGCTAAAGAAACATCCAAGCCTCAGCCAGAAGCATGGCAGATTAACGGTATAGTAGCCGCCCTTGATGATGGACATGACGAAGTTAAAAAACTCGCTTTTGATAAATTCAATGAATATGATTTACAAAATTTGAAATCAGTAATAGAAAAACCAGAGAATATTGCTCAAAAAGCTGCCAAACTCCTCAAGGATAAATCCGTTGAAAGTTATGTTCGTTCCAGTGCAGCAGTGGCATTGGGAAATCTGGGGGAGGTTGCCAAACCCTACGTCAAAGACATCGCCGACATCCTCAAAGATCAATCCGTTGACTCAAATGTTCGTGCCGGTGTCGCACAGGCATTGGGAAATCTAGGGGAGGTTGCCAAACCTTACGTCAAAGACATCGCCGACATCCTCAAAGATCAATCCGTTGACTCAAATGTTCGTGCCGGTGTCGCACAGGCATTGGGAAATCTAGGGGAGGTTGCCAAACCCTACGTCAAAGACATCGCCGATATCCTCAAAGATCAATCCGTTAATTTAATTATTCGTTATTATGCAGTGGAAGCATTGGGAAATCTGGGGGAGGTTGCCAAACCCTACGTCAAAGACATCGCCGACATCCTCAAGGATAAATCCGTTGACGAATATGTTCGTTCCAGTGCAGCATTGGCATTGGGAAATCTGAGGGAGGTTGCCAAACCCTACGTCAAAGACATTGTTGACATCCTCAAGGATAAATCTGTTGACTCTGAAGTTCGTCGCAGTGCAGCAGAGGCATTGGGAAATCTGGGGGAAGCAGCTAAACCCTATGTTAAAGACATCCTCGACTTCCTTAAGGATACAAATAAAACCACTGACCTATATATTCGTTCCCGCGTAGCAGCAGCATTGGCAAATCTAGGGGAAGCAGCTAAACCCTACGTCAAAGACATTGTTGACATCCTCAAGGATAAATCCATTGAATCTAATGTTCGTTCCAGCGCAGCAGCAGCATTGGTGAATTTGGGAGAAACTGCCAAACCCTACGCCAAAGACATCTTTGACTTCTTCAAGGATAAAACTTCTATTACTATTGCCTATAGTAATGACTCCAGAATTCGTACTGGTGCAACAGAAGCATTGGCAAATCTGGGGATGAAAGACACAAGCAAACTCTATGTTAAAGATATTGGTGACATCCTCAAAGATAAAACTATTGACCAAGATATGCGTTCTGGTGCAGTTGTGGCATTGGGAAATATTGGGGAGGCTGCTAAACCCTACTTCAAAGACATCCTTGACTTCTTCAAGGATGAAACTGTTGATAAAAATTTTCGTAAAGATGCAGCAGAAGCATTGGGTAAGATAGAACAACTCAACCTAAATAATGTTGTAGTAATTCTGGATAGAGTCTATTACGTAGGTCAATCAGAATTTTTGCAGTGGCGGTTTTTAAGCTATTTCCTGGGTGGTGGCACTGAGGAAGTCAAAACACTCATGACATGGCTGGGGTTTCCTAAAAAAATTCCTGCGTCATTAACCCATGACCAAGCTGATAAAACTCTCAAAATTTTTGCCCAAGCTTGGGAACCCAGCCGAGATTTTGCACGATTACGGGAAGATTTAGCCAAACAAATTGCCCTAGTCGCCAGAAAAGTATCTTGGCAACCGCAAGATATTGGGATTTTAGAAACTCACTACCACAACCTCAAAAACGCCGGATACAGCGAAGCCGACTCACTGCAATCAGTTATAGTTAACCTCAAGGGTTGGCAGTGGTTTTTCAACGCCAGAATCACTCTCATCTCTCACGCCGCCTTTTGGCTTGCCCTGATCTTTGCCTACCCCAAATTCCCCCAAATCCAAGCCATCTTCTTCTGGAACCCTTGGGTTCGCCGCATCTTGGGCGTGGGTTACGTCGGCTTTCTCCTCACCTGGGTTCCGTTTTTCCGCCGCAAGTTATTTGAACCCTTCAAGCCTTCCCTCCTCGCCGATGCCAGGTTAGATAACTTTCATGACCAATCATATTTCCCCCAGTCGCAAGTCAAAATCCCTTCAGGTGACATCTTCCCAGTTACCGCCGCCCTCCCAAGCATCAAAGGACAAGTTATCTTACAAGGTGATTCCGGCTTAGGCAAGTCGATGTTTCTCCGCCATCTGCTGACAAACTCTCAGCGCATTGTTGTTTACCTCCCCGCCCAAAAATGCGATAAAGGCGTAATCGAAGCCATTCAAGACAAGCTACACGGGCAAGCCCAAGATGCCGGCTTCCTCAAAAACCTGATTTACAGTGGTGCAATTGACATCTGCATTGACGGACTCAACGAAGTCACCGCCGAAACACGTGCCAAAATCTGCCAGTTTGTCGAAAGCTATTTCCGGGGCAACATTATTATGACTACCCAGCCCCTAGAATGGACACCACCCTCAACGGCAAAAACCTATTACTTGCAGCCCCTAGAACAAAGCCAAATTCAAGAGTTTTTACTTTCCCGCCAGCCGCGACTGCCCAAAGATGCCCTAGTCCAAGGTAAAGATTACGAAATAGCCTGCATAGATTACTTAAAAGAAGTCCTTAACCCCCAGCAACCCGAAGAAGAATTAAAAGCTGCCCGTCGCATTCTTTCTAACCCAATGGATTTAACCGTAGTTGCCCTGATGTTATCCCAAGGCAAACATCCCAACTTGTTCCGCCTGCAAGAACAGCAATACAATTTAATGGCAGCAGAATATTTCAAAGAATGGAATCAAGAATTTCCCTTAAAAAAATTCGCCGCCGCTGTCTACGAAATGCGACTCCAAGACAAACAAGCCTTACCCGCTGAGGAATTTTTCCAAGTTGTGAAATCTTTAGAAGATGAGAAATACAAAATGGTCGTCAGCCGTCAATGGCAAGATGAAAAAGGCGAAGCCAAGCAAGAATGGTACTTCCGCCACGATAAAATTATGGACTTTTTCTTAGTGCAGAACTTCCTGGGCGACAGTGATGAAGCGGAAGGATTATTAGTTGATAGAATGGGCGACCCCCGTTTTCGTGGGGTTTATTTTTTGTTAGCAACCTTGCTACCGTTAGATGCAGCCAAAGAACTGCGGGAAAAATTGATTCAATACGCGGCGGATACTAAAGACAATACGGTGAGTAATACCTTTGTGCAGTTGTTACGGACTAGGTAGTGCTGAGTGCTGAGGCTGGTGTTGGGTTTCGCGATCGCTTCACCCAACCTACTTTTTTTCACACTTCAGACTTCATACTTTTAACTTTCCAGGTTCCAGCCGAGGGCGATCGCAACTTGATTAGCTAATTCTAGAGGATCGAAGGGTTTAGCGATCGCCGTTACTATCCCCATCTGATCATAGCGGCGGCGGTCACTGGCTTGAATTTTGGCAGTCAATAAAATTACGGGAATTTCTTTGGTTGCTGCGTTCGCTTGGAGTTTTTCAAAGGTAGTTATGCCATCCATGTCGGGCATCATGACATCTAGCAAAATCGCATCTGGTTGGTAAGTCTCGGCTTGCGTAATCCCTTCTTTGCCAGAACTCGCCGTGACTACATCCCAACCTGCGACGGTTTCTAAACAAATTTTGGCAACTTCTTGAATGTACTGTTCGTTATCTACTACGAGAATCCGTTTTGCGGCCATAATTCAGTACCTAGTACAAAAGTCTGAAGTCTGAAGTTTGAAGTTTGAAGTCTGAAGTCTGAAATTAAGAAACTCTGATATTAAGGCTTGTTTTCTTTTTCTCCATTCCCTACTCCCTACTCCCCACTTTCTACTCCTTATATTTTTGAGTGATTCTTTGAAGTAATTCCATCACTTTTTGTTCAAATTCTTGGGTTGTTACACGTCCTTTGGTTAAAAATTCGGTGTGTCCTAATTTCAGGCGTTGACGTTCAGATTCATCTAAATCTTTGGCTGAGTAAACAACTACTGGCATGTGACATAGTTGATTGTGTTGCTTTAACCAATCAACTACCACAAAACCATCGCTTTCTGGCAAAATCAAGTCAAGAATTAACAAGTCTGGATTAAGTTGTTGGCTTAAGTGGATAGCTTCTCTTCCGGTTTGCGCTAAACAAGTTTCGATATCATGACGCTCAAACAAAGTAATGAGCAAATCTGCTAAGTCGTGGTCATCTTCCACAATTAAAATCCGGGCGCGTTTGGAAGGTTTTGCAACGACTTGCTTGAGTGACTGTAACAGAAAGCTTTCTTGGATTGGTTTACTTACCCAATCAGCAAAATCTGTGATTGAGTTGTTGTTGCTGTTGGATTTATAAACACTACAAATCACAATCGGAATGTGCTTGGTATCTTCTCGCTCTTTTAATACTGCCATTGTTTCCCAACCGTTCATTCCCGGCATGAGCAAATCAAGTAAAATCACATCTGGTTGTTGCGCCGATGCGGTGGCGATCGCTTCTTCCCCGGTAGCAACTGTTACTACTCGATATCCGCCTTGTTGCAATAGTGTTTGCAGTTCGGTGCAGATGCTTTGGTCATCGTCGCAAAGTAGGACTAGGGGGGAGTGCTGAGTGCTGAGTGCTGAGTGCTGAGTGCTGAGTGCTGAGTGGGGAGTGGGGAGTGGGGAGTGGGGAGTTGGGAGGGTGAAGTAGAATGTACTACCTTTTCCTAAAGTACTTTCCACCCAGATGCGACCACCATGTTGCAGCACAATGCTTTTACAAATTGCTAAACCTAAACCTGTACCGTCGTGGTTGCGCGAATCGGAAGAATCAACTTGTTGAAAACGCTCAAAGATGCTTTCTAGTTTGTCTTCTGGGATACCGCGTCCGGTATCTTTGACTGTGAGCAAAACTTGATTTTCTTGTTGCTGAGCCTCTAACCATACTGTCTCTCCTGTGGTAGAAAATTTAATGGCATTACTCAGTAGGTTGGTTAAAGTTTGCACAATCCGGTCAGGGTCAGCCAATAATCTGACAGATAAACTGGAAATCCCTAATGTCACTCCTTGTTTATTTGCTAAAGGTTGGATGATGTTCACTGCTGACTGAATTAAATCGGCAAGGTTGCAGATTTCCCGCGCCATCTTGACTTTGCCTGACTCAATTCGTTCGATGTCTAAAATATCATTAATCAACCGAACTAGGCGATCGGTGCTATCTGTGGCAATTTGCAAGAGCCGTTTTCCTTGGTCGGAATCTGCTTTTAATAAACCACTGGTAAGCATTCCCAAGGAGCCATGAATAGATGTCAGTGGTGTGCGCAGTTCATGACTGACAACAGAAACAAACTCATCTTTCATCCGCTCAATTTGTTTGCGCTCTGTGACATCACGCAAAATAACTGTATAGTAAACTTCCTCTCCCATATTTAATTTAGAAATGGAAGCCTCAGCCGGGAATTCACTCCCATCTTTGCGTTGACCAAATAATTCTCGTCTTTCTCCCATCCGCCGCGCTAAGCTCGCAGATTTGCCAAAGTCAGATACGTGCTGACGATGAGCTTGGGTAAATCGCAGTGGTAAAAGGATATCAAGCTTCTGTCCCATGACTTCCTGCGCAGAATAGCCAAAGATTTTCTCGGCTCCTTGGTTAAATAACGTAATACGTTGTTCACTGTCGATAGAAATAATGGCATCATCAGCTATGTCTAAAATCCGCGCCAATTTGACTTGCGAAACCCGCAATTCTTCTTCTATGCGTTGGCGTTCATCGAGTTCTGATTGCAATTGATGGTTGACTTTAATTAATTCAGCAGTGCGTTCAGCAACTCGTAATTCTAGTTCGTTATTCGCTTTTTGTAAGGCTGCTTCTGTGCGCCTGCGATGGGAAATGTTTCGCGCCACTACGACAGCCGCAGGTTTTTGTTGATATTCACAAGGAGCAGCCACTACCTCAAGATGAATCACTTCGCCATTCAGCCGGATAAAATCTTCTTCGACTAAAGGAAGTGGCTGTTTGAATTCTTGGAGATATTCAATGCGCTCTTGAACTAATGCGTGGAATTTAGGATGTACTAAATCAAGTACTGGTTTTCCTAGTAATTCTTCGGGTTGAGTTGCGCCAAACAGTTTGACAGCAGCACTATTTAAAAAGGTAAATTTACCTTCGCTTTGAATAAAAATTGCTTCGGGACAGATTTCTACTAGTTGGGTGTAGCTGGCTTGGCTTTGTTGTAATGCAGCTTGGGCAGAAGCGCGATCGCGTTGATTGCGTAATGCGACAATACCATAAGTTAAATCTTCTGCCAGTTTTTTTAATAGCTGCACTTCATCATCATCAAAGGCGTTTGGCTCAGCAGCATAGATATTTAGCGCTCCAAATGCTAAGTTGCCTGTTTTTAAAGGTAAAGCAATAGAAGCACCATAGCCGCGTTCTTGTGCTTGACAACGCCAAATCTCATATTTGGGATCAGTTAAAACATTCTGAATAATGCAGGTTTTACCTGTGCGAATGGCTGTACCCGTTGGCCCCTGACCACGCACAGTATCTGACCAAGTAAGCTGGAGCTTTTGTAAATAACCATCATCATAGCCAGCTTGGGCAACAGGGCGAATAGTTTTTTCAGCATCATGTTCGGCAAAGGCTACCCACGCCAGCCGATAGCCGCCAACTTCCACAATGATTTGGCAAATTTTATTGAGTAAATCTTGTTCGTCTTGAGTGCGAACAATAATTTGATTGCAAGTACTCAATGTCTGGAGTGTCCGATTAATTCGGCGAATTTCTGTTTCTGCTTGTTTGTAATGAGTAATATCGCGGGTAATTGCCAATTGGACAAATTTACCATCAGCTTCGTTGTACAAAGGTACAGCATGAGTTTCCATCCAGCGGCGATTACCTTGAAAAGTAATAATCTCAAACTGCAAAGTTCCTTTATTACCTTGGCAAACACTTTCATGGAGTTGGCGAAATGCTTGTTGATATTCTGGCGCAATCAAAGAATAAACTGATTTCCCCATCACCTTGGCTTTGCTCTTAGCTTCGATGATTGCTAGTCCTGCGGGATTCATTTCTAATAGTGTGCCATCAGCAGCCACTACTTTGACACATTCTGGTTCACCTTCAAAGATGGTACGCCAATCAGCTGAGAATGCAGAAACTTGTTCAACTGGTGCTAAACTTACTTGCTTGACTTGCTGCTGATGAGTTTGCGCCATGTGCTTGAGCAATTTTATCCGCTCTAGGCGATTTACAATTCGAGTTACCAGTTCTGGCCCGACAATTGGTTTGCTAACAAAATCATCAGCACCGACGCTATACACCTGATTTACAATGTCGGCATCGCTATGTACTGTGAGAAATAAAATCGGTAATTCGCTCCAATTCGGGTCATTCCTCACGACTTGGCAAAGCTCAATACCGCTGCTGTGAGGCATTTCTACATCCAGAATCAACATATCTGGCTTGACAGTTTCCAAGGTTTCCCAAAAGCGACGCGGATCATCTAAGGATATTACTTGTAATCCCCAGGGTGAGAGTAAAGTTTGTAATAGAGATAGAATTTTGGGATCATCATCTACCGCTAGGATTTTAGCTTCGCCTTGGGGTAATTGTTGCAATAATTGCGCGATCGCTTCTGCCACCTTTTCTGCTTTCATTGGCTTTTGTAAAAAGGTGTGTCCCCCTTGACGCGCTAATTGTAAACGATTCCCTAAATCTGTTTGCTCAGTAAAAACTAACACTGGCACAGGTGGTTTTCGTTGAGCCAGTTCTGCTAAAAAACTCAAACTATCTTCTTGATGTTCCGAAAAACTAGGATCAAGCAACACTGCATTGGGATGTTCGCGGTAAAGCAGCGTTCTGGCTGACTCTAAATTAGTGGCGATGCTAACTTGAAATTCTGAGTTAGTGTTGGCTTTTGCTAGTTGTTCACCTACTGTATTATCTCGATCCACTACTAAAACTAAGGGCAAGCCATGATTAGCCGATGGTGAAAATCCAGCTGCTTCGCCTTGAGTTTGAATTTCTTGACGCAATGATTTCACCCAAGTTTGCAGCTTGGTTTGTTCTTCTGGCGTTAAAGTTTGTCCAGGTTTTAGGAGTTGCTCGATTTTACGTGCCAGTTTTGAGCCTGTAGGAAAGCCAAAAGTCCCCAATGAGCCAGCTAAGGTATGCGCTTCTTTCTCTGCTTGGTTTAGTAATTCTCGATTTAAAGTTGATTCGGTGAAAGCTACTTGTTCTAGTACCTTGATTTGCTCATCGACTCGTCCTTGAAATCTTTGCCAAACTCCCGCGATCGCTTTTAATGTTTGCTGCTGCGATGATGATTCTTCTTTGGGTTTGTGGTTTTTTGATTTGGAATTCGCTGATTTTGTAGTTACTTTCTCTTCTTCTTGTGGTTTCAGACGATAGCCAATTCCATAAACTGTTTCAATTAAATCACTTGGCGCTCCTACTGCTTTTAATCTCTGCCGCAATCCTTTAATATGAGTCCGAACTGCTTCTTCTCCAGGAGTATCTTCGTAAGACCAAATATGTTCTAAAATCATGCCACAGCTAAATACTCTGCGGCTGTTGCGTAAAAATAACTCTAACAGCGCATATTCTTTAGGAGTTAATGATAGTAATTCTTCTTGATAAGTTACTTCACAACTACTAGGATCAAGGCGCAAATTTCCCCACTCTAAAACAGGTTGTGATGTTGTACCGCCGCGACGCAATAAAGCTCTGACACGGGCTACTAATTCTTCTTGTTCAAATGGTTTAACTACATAATCGTCTGCGCCTGCGTCTAAACCAATTGCTTTGTCATGACTGCTATCACGCCCTGTTAATAACAAAATTGGCATTTGCAAGCCACTAGCACGAATTTTCCGACACAGACTAATGCCATCTATATTTGGCAAAACTACATCTAATAAAATCAAATCATAATTGTAAGTTTGAATTAAGTCCCAAGCAGTTTCACCATCATTTGCCACTTCCACTGCATAGTTTTGGTTGGTGAGAACGGCGGTCAGTGCATAGGCATTTAACTCGTCATCCTCGACAACTAAAATTTTCATATCCTAACATTTCCTGATATTAATAATATTAGATAATGAGCTTCAAAATTTAAATTAAAAATATAATATTATTTTAAATTTGTGGTTTAAAGCATATTAAAGTATTTATCTCTATAATGTTAAGTTTAATTCACAAATATCAATATTTATCAATCTTTAGAAATAGTTGACAAGAAAATCAAGTACTTAAGTTAACAACAAGCAACCAAAACTTTTACTTTTCAGGTTGAAATTTAGAAATCTCTATTAGCATCCTCACAAGTTCCTCAAATTCTTGCTTTATAAGAAAGATAGATGTAATTCGCAGGTTGTTAGCCAGATTATCACAGCTAATTAAATAGAAGAATTTTATTGATTGTTGCTAAAAACCGATGCGGAATTCTTAACTGCTGCTCTGTATCCCCAGTTCAAAAACTTCAATCACTAAGTTATTAGCAATTACAGCCAGAGGTCTATATGCTGAAAAAGATTTTAGTTGCATTGGATCGTTCGGAAATGGGACAAGAGGTTTTTGAGCAAGCATTGGCTTTAGCGAAGGTAATGCCAGCCCAACTACTATTGCTGCATGTTCTATCTCCAGAAGAAGAAGGTAGCCCTTATATTCCTATGTTATCTAATGTTGACTACTATCCAGGCTTGAGTGGTCAAAGCTTAGATTTATACCAAAAACAATGGGATAGCTTTAAAGATCAAGGAGTGCGGATGTTGCAATCTTTCTGCGCTCAAGCCAACACAGCAGATGTCACATCAGAATTTAGCCAAATTTTGGGAAACCCTGGCAATACTATTTGTAAATTGGCTGCTCAATGGAATGCAGATTTAATTATTATGGGACACCGGGGGCGTTCTGGAATCACAGAGTTTTTCTTGGGAAGTGTAAGTAACTACGTTCTTCACCACGCCAACTGTTCAGTTTATATCGTGCATTGCCCCACTCGTTTGACAAGCCCGGAAAAAACCGTAGCTAAAGCTACTGGAAATGCCAGCGTCGCTTCATCTTAGTGTGCGATCGCCATCTGCTCCCACCTATCTCTATCAGTAACAATGACAACTGCTTCCTCTGTAGTTCTGCCCCATCCCAGTGGTGACAAACGCCTGAAGATGCTAGACGCAACTATGAAGCGTCATCAGTATCAACAAGATGCCTTAATTGAAATTCTCCACAAAGCCCAAGAACTATACGGTTACTTAGAAAACGATTTATTACTTTACATTGCCCATAAATTAAAACTGCCTCCTAGCCGAGTTTATGGCGTAGCAACCTTTTACCATTTATTTTCTTTAGCACCCCAAGGCGTACATAGTTGTGTGGTGTGTACAGGTACGGCTTGTTATGTCAAAGGTTCTCCAGCAATTTTGGCAAGTGTCGAAAAAGCTGCTCATATTCATGCTGGTGAAACCACAGCCAACGGGCAATTATCACTACTAACAGCGAGATGTTTGGGTGCTTGTGGAATTGCGCCTGCTGTAGTGTTTGATGGCACAGTTTTAGGAAATCAAACTCCAGAATCAGTTGGTGAGCGCATACAAGGATGGCTGGACAATGGAACTAAATGAATTAAAAGAAATTGCCAAACAAGAACGCTCTCAAACTAAATTAGTACAGATTCGCTGTTGCACGGCGGCTGGTTGTTTGTCTGCTAATTCTCAAAAAGTTAAACAAGAACTAGAAGCAAATATCAAAGCCGAAGGCTTAGAAAATGATGTGCAAGTTTCTGGCGTTGGCTGTATGCGCTTGTGCTGTCGCGGGCCGTTAGTGCAAGTTGACACTCCCGGCGGAAGCAAACTTTACGAGAAAGTTACCTCTGAAAATGCAGCTGCAATTATTGAAGGGTTGGATGGCGGTAAAACCCACGTTTGTGAAATAGATTTATCCCAGCCATTCTTCTCTTATCAAAAGCCGATTGTTTTAGAAAATAGCGGTAAAGTTGACCCAGAACGCATTCAATCTTATATTGCCGCCGAGGGTTATCAAGCTCTTTACCATGTTTTGCGGGAAATGACACCCAGCGAGGTAGTAGAGACAATTACCCGCAGCGGTTTGCGTGGACGAGGTGGTGCTGGTTATCCGACGGGAATTAAATGGGCGACTGTTGCTAAAGCGAAAAGCGATCGCAAATTTGTCATTTGTAACGCTGATGAAGGCGATCCTGGCGCATTTATGGATCGAAGTGTCCTAGAAAGCGATCCCCATCGAGTTTTAGAAGGAATGGCGATCGCAGCTTATGCTGTTGGAGCTAATCAAGGTTATATTTATGTCCGGGCAGAATATCCTATTGCTATTCATCGCCTGCAAACTGCCATTCATCAAGCACAACGCCTCGGTTTGTTAGGTAGCCAAATCTTTGAGTCTCCCTTTGACTTTAAAATTGATATTCGTATTGGTGCAGGAGCTTACGTCTGCGGCGAAGAAACAGCGTTAATGGCTTCTATTGAAGGGAAACGTGGTCTTCCTCATCCTCGCCCACCTTATCCTGCTGAATCTGGTTTATGGGGACATCCCACCTTAATCAATAACGTTGAAACCTTTGCCAACATTTCACCAATTATTCGCAAAGGTGCTGATTGGTTTGCGAGTATTGGTACTGCCAAAAGCAAAGGTACAAAAGTATTTGCCCTTGCTGGCAAAATTCGCAACACAGGTTTAATCGAAGTACCAATGGGGACTTCCTTGCGGCAAATTGTTGAAGAAATGGGTGGCGGTATTCCTGACAGTGGTAAAGCTAAAGCTGTGCAAACAGGCGGCCCTTCCGGTGGATGTATTCCTGCTTCAGCATTCGATACACCAGTAGATTACGAATCCCTGACTAACTTGGGTTCGATGATGGGTTCTGGCGGCATGATTGTCATGGATGACAGTACCAACATGGTGGATGTTGCGCGATTCTTTATGGAATTTTGTATGGATGAATCCTGCGGTAAGTGCATTCCTTGTCGAGTGGGAACTGTGCAGCTACATGGATTATTAACCAAAATTCGCGAAGGTAAAGCAACTCATGCTGATTTGGAATTGCTAGAAGAACTGTGCGACATGGTGAAACACACTAGCTTGTGTGGTTTAGGACAGTCAGCACCAAATCCTGTGTTTAGTACTTTGCGCTACTTTCGGGAAGAGTATTTAGCGTTGATTAAAAGTGCTGAGTCATCGAAGTTTACTCAACGCGGGGAACCCCCGCACGCAACTTCTCGCTGAGTGCTGTGTATAAACTTAGTTTTTTCAAGGCTTTGAGCAGTTAACTAACGTGGTGTGCAACTGTTTCTTAAACCTAACCCCCAACCCCTTCCCTACGAGGGAAGGGGAGTAAGATTTAAAGCCTCTCTCCGCTTCGGGGAGCCAGTGCGTTGCGGGGGTTCCCCCCGTTGTAGCAACTGGCGTGAGAGGTTTGGAGAGGGGTTTTAAAAATATTCATACATCACATTAACAATGTGAGCCATCACATTAATGACGTAACCCATCACATTAATAATGTGACCTATCGCATTAACAATGTGAGCCATCACATTAACGATGTAACCCGTCGCATTAAATAATCAGACACAATTACACACTCTGTTCCCTGTCCCTTGTTCCCTGTTCCCTGTTTCCTGTTTCCTGTCCTCTATCCCCTATTGTTATGACAGTCAAAACCTTAACAATCAACGACCAACTCATTAGCGCCCGCGAAGAGGAAACGGTGTTAGAAGCGGCGCAAGCAGCAGGAATTCATATTCCGACATTGTGCCATTTAGAAGGAGTGGGGGATGTGGGTGCTTGTCGGCTGTGTTTAGTCGAGATTGCTGGGAGTAATAAATTACAACCTGCCTGCGTGACAAAAGTTAACGAAGGAATGGAAGTTTGCACCAATAGCGATCGCCTGCAAAAATACCGTCGCACAATTGTCGAAATGCTATTTGCAGAAGGTAATCACATTTGTTCAGTTTGTGTGGCCAATGGTAATTGTGAATTACAAGACTTAGCGATTGAAATGGGTATGGATCATGTACGTTTAGAGTATCACTTCCCCAATCGCAAAGTAGATGTTTCCCACGATCGCTTCGGTATTGACCATAACCGCTGTGTGCTGTGTACTCGTTGCATCCGTGTTTGTGATGAAATTGAAGGCGCACACACTTGGGATATGGCAGGTAGGGGTACACACTCTCACGTCATTACTGACTTGAGTCAACCCTGGGGAACATCTCAAACTTGTACCTCTTGCGGTAAATGCGTTAACGCTTGCCCCACAGGTGCTATTTTCTACCAAGGTTCCAGCGTTGGGGAAATGAAACGCGATCGCGCCAAACTCGATTTTTTAGTTACCGCAAGGGAAAAACAGCAATGGAATCTTTAGCCGTTGACTTTGAGCCTACGCCAGGAGGGAAATATGAAACTCCGTCGCATCCGACAAACGTTTTGGTGGCTGCTACTGGTAAGTATTTTGACAATATCTATATTCCTGGCTTTAGGAAGTCCCACATCACAAATGGTACTGGCTGCTGTCACACATTTAGAAGCAGCACCAGGCGAAATTCTTTATCGCTCACAGACAAAATTAGATGATCAATCAGGACACGTTTGGCAAATTGTTCTGTTTAAGCAAATTTATCCTAATCAAGACATCACTTTAAATCTGCGGCTTGTAGGTTTTCCTAACTCTGCTGAATTATTTCATCCCCAACCACTTAAAATCACAACTGCTTCCGGCAAAGTTTTCACCGCTGCTGATGTTTTCTTAGATGAAGCGCCAGCACCAACCATCGCTCAATACGATGTCAAAGAGATTTTGCCCCAATTACCCAGCGAACCCCTACAACTAGGTATACCTTTACCCAAACAAAACTTTATTAAGATCTCAGTTCCTCAGTCCGTCGTGCGTGAATGGCGTGAACTCCTCACCGCCAAATCTTCAACCTGACAAGATACCTCCAACTCAGCGCCACTCAGCGTTTCACTCAGCGTACCTTTGCGTTTAAAAATTATGTCTCGCTTACGACTAGCAACAGTATGGTTAGGTGGCTGTTCCGGCTGTCACATGTCCTTTCTCGACTTAGACGAATGGCTAATTGATTTAGCCGGACAAGTAGATTTTGTTTACAGTCCCTTCGCTGATATTAAAGAATATCCCAACGATGTCGATGTAGTGTTAGTTGAAGGTGCGATCGCCAATGAAGAACACCTCACCACAATTCGCACCGTTCGAGAACATTCCAAAATCTTAATTTCCTTTGGCGATTGCGCCGTTACTGGAAACGTTACCGCTTTACGTAATCCATTAGGTAGCGCCGAACCAGTCCTGCAACGTTGTTACATCGAATTAGTTGATATTCATCCTCAAATCCCCCAAGAAGCAGGCATTGTACCCACATTATTAGATCGAGTTACACCTGTACATTATGTAGTTCCCGTTGATATTTATTTACCCGGTTGTCCACCTTCAGCAACTCGCATCCGTGCTGCATTAGAACCGCTGTTGCAAGGTGAAAAGCCACAACTCGAAGGACGCGAATTCATCAAATTTGGTTAATAAGGGAACAGGGAACAGGGAATAGAAAGAAACAACCTGTTGCCTCTCTGGAAGAGAGTTGACTAAAGAATAAAATTTCATACTTCATACTTCACACTTCATACTTTTTCTCCCCCACTTTCCTACAGGAGGTTCATCATGTTAAAAGCAGCAGACGTTATGACTCACGATGTCGCCAGCATTCGTAGTTCTGCGACAGTAGCAGAAGCAGTGCAATTAATGCGAGCGAGAGACTGGAGGGCATTAATTGTTGAACGTCGCCACGAACAAGACGCTTACGGCATTATCAGCGAGAGCGATATTGTTTACAAAGTCATTGCCTATGGCAAAGACCCTAATAAAACGCGTGTATACGAGGTGATGAGTAAACCTTGCATCGCCATTAATCCTGACTTAGGTTTAGAATACGTTGCCCGATTGTTTGCCGAACACCATCTGCACAGAGCGCCTGTTATCCAAGGTGAATTAGTCGGGATCATTTCGCTTACCGATATTTTGGCTTTAAGTGACTTTATTGAACAACCCCGGTCACTTCTATTAGAGCAACAGCTACAAGATGAAATTAAAAAAGCTCGCGTCGTCTGCACAGAAAAAGGTGTGCGCTCAGAAGAATGTGCCGCTGCTTGGGATGCAGTTGACGAAATGCAATCAGAAATGGCACACCAACTAGCTGAAAAAATTGACAGAACAGCTTTTGAAGAATATTGCGACGAGTTCTCGGAAAGTATGAAGTATGAAGTGTGAAGTCTGAAATTTCATTCTTTAGTCAACTCTCTTCCAGAGAGGCAACGGGCAACAGTGAGATGTCATCAGGAGGAAAGCTTAACAGGCAACAGGCTGTTTCTTTCTATTCCCTATTCCCTGTTCCCTGTTCCCTTATTAACCAATGACCAATGACAAACAAAATTATTATTGATCCCGTTACCCGTATTGAAGGACACGCCAAGATTAGTATTTTTTTAGATAATGCTGGTCAGGTGAGTGATGCTCACTTTCATGTCACAGAATTTCGCGGGTTTGAAAAGTTTTGTGAAGGTCGGCCGCTGTGGGAAATGCCCGGAATTACGGCACGAGTTTGCGGTATTTGTCCGGTGAGTCACTTGTTAGCTTCTGCTAAAGCAGGCGATCGCATTTTAGCTGTCACAATTCCACCAACAGCTGCTAAACTCCGACGATTGATGAATCTAGGGCAAATTCTTCAATCCCATGCGTTGAGTTTCTTTCATCTCAGCGCCCCCGACTTATTACTGGGAATGGATAGCAATCCCCAAACACGCAATGTCTTTGGTTTAATTGCAGCAGAACCAGAATTTGCTCGTGGTGGAATTCGCTTACGCCAATTTGGACAAGAAATTATTGAGTTACTAGGAGGCCAAAAGATTCACCCAGCTTGGGCTGTTCCCGGTGGAGTGCGAGAACCACTAACACCAGAAAAACGCAGCCACATCCAAAACCGCATTCCAGAAGCACGCACCACAATTTTGAATGCTTTAGCAAGATTTAAAAATTTACTCAACGATTATGCAGCAGAAGCCCAAACCTTTGGTAACTTCCCCAGTTTGTTTATGGGTTTAGTTACTCCTAATGGTTTATGGGAAACTTACGATGGACACATCCGCTTTGTCGATAGTGCAGGTAATATCATTGCCGATAAACTCGACCCGACACACTATCAAGAATTTATCGGGGAAGCAGTTCAACCAGACTCTTACTTAAAATCTCCCTACTATCGACCTTTGGGATATCCTGACCAACATGACCATTGCCGTTTAGATAGTGGAATGTATCGCGTAGGGCCGCTGGCACGGTTAAATATTTGTAGTCAGATTGGTACACCTTTAGCTGATCAAGAATTAGAAGAATTCCGCGATCGCGGTCAAGGTACAGTCAAGTCATCTTTCTTTTATCACTATGCCCGCTTAATTGAAATTTTGGCTTGTATTGAACACATTGAAATTCTGCTTGACGACCCAGACATCCTATCAAAGCGACTCCGAGCCGAAGCAGGCGTTAACCAACTAGAAGGAGTCGGTGTCAGCGAAGCCCCACGCGGTACATTGTTCCATCACTATCGCGTTGATGAAAATGGTTTACTACAAAAAGTCAATTTAATCATTGCCACTGGTCAAAATAATTTAGCAATGAATCGCACAGTTGCTCAAATTGCCAGACATTTTATCCAAGGTAATGAAATTCCTGAAGGAATGCTCAACCGTGTCGAAGCAGGAATCCGAGCTTTTGATCCCTGTTTAAGTTGTTCAACTCACGCCGCCGGACAAATGCCTCTGCAAGTTCAATTAGTAGCAGCAGATGGTAATATTATCAATCAAGTTTGGCGGCATTAAATTGTTCTAACAAGGTCTCAACACTAGCATTGTGATCGAAGAAAGAAAATAAGTGTCGATAAATTAATTTTCCATCTTTGTCTAATACAAATTGTGCTGGCAAAGGCGCTCCTAATGCTTGCCCAACTCTATATCTCCTAAAAACCTGACAGCTTGGATCGCTTAACAAGGGCATTTTTAAGCCCAAATCTTGTACAACTATTTGACTTTGTTTTTCATCAGTACTCGTAATCATCAAAACTTCAATACCACGACTTGTAAATTGCTCGTAGTTTTCATTCAAAGCTTTAATTTGAGGAAAGCAAAACGGGCAATATTGCTTTTCAGTAAAGATTCTCGTAAAGGCAAGTAACACTGGTTGCTTGCCTCGATAATCTGACAATTTAACTAAAGTCCCGTTAGTAATATCCGGTAATTGAAAATCTGGTGTTCCTATTTCCAGGTGGAAGTAACTAGTAGCCGGTACTGGTAAAAAGTTACGAAAAAATCGCTCGTTAAACAAACCGCTAAAATCAGTTGAAGTCAACATATTTTTATTATTGATTTATATAAATAACAACAGAAAATAAAACCACAGATAAACACTGTAATTAACACTGATTTTAGATCTGTGTTTATCTGGTGTTCATCTGTGGTGCGGATGAATTTCGCCATTAATCCCAACAAACATTGTTGGAATTGAAAGCTAAAAAATTCTAGACGGAAGCGAAGTAAACTTTAGACTTCACAGGGTCAGGTGTCATAGTCTTATCGCCAGGTTGCCAGCCAGCGGGGCAAACTTCGTCGGGATGTGATTGGACATACTGAATAGCCTGTAATGTCCGCAGGGTTTCATCAACGCTACGACCAAAAGCTAAGTTGTTAATTGTAGCGTGTTGGATGATACCATCTTTGTCAATCAGGAATAGACCACGCAATGCAACACCTGCTGCTGGGTCAAGGACGTTGTAAGCTGCGCTAATCTCTTTCTTGATGTCGGAAACTAGGGGATAATTGAGGTCGCCTACGCCACCAGATTTGCGATCAGTTTGAATCCAAGCGAGGTGGGAGAACTCACTATCAACGGAAACACCGAGAACTTCAGTGTTAAGTTTCTTGAATTCTTCGTAGCGATCGCTAAATGCTGTGATTTCAGTAGGACAAACAAAGGTAAAGTCTAGGGGGTAGAAAAATAAGACAACATACTTACCGCGATAATCGGAAAGTTTGATTGTCTTGAATTCCTGATCTACTACAGCGGTTGCTGTAAAATCGGGAGCTTGTTGACCAACGCGGAGGCTTCCTTCTGTTCCGTAAGTGAGGGACATTAACCTAATTCTCCTTCAACTTATATTCCGTTTTAGTAGCGTTAGAGTTCGGGTCAGGTAAAACTCACCCATCCACGCTGTCTCACAGATTAATTACGATCTGTTACGACTATATCATAGTCATAACGATTCTGAGTAGCAAATGACCAATTTAGATACAAGAGAATGGTTACTCACCAATGGCTTAGGCAGTTTTGCCAGTGGTACAGTTTCTGATGTCCGCACACGCACTTACCACGGTTGGTTGTTTGCTGCTACAAATCCGCCGTCTGGGCGCACCTTATTGTTATCGCACTTAGAAGCCAGCTTGGAAATATCAAAGAGTGTTGTGGCTTTGGGGACAAATATCTGGGGTAGTGGTGAGATTAAGCCAACAGGTTACGAACTACTGCGCTCTTTCGATATTAACCCAGTTCCCAAATGGATTTGGGGTGAAGATAACTGGCAATTAAGCAGGCAATTGCTAATGCCCTATGGTTTAGAGGGGAGTAGGGAATTGGGAGTAGGGAGTAGGGAACATAGCCACCACTCTCATCGAATATTGATTCACTATCGTTATGACGGTGCAGAAACAGCCATTCTAAGACTACGATTACTGATTTGCGATCGCGACTTTCATCATCAACAAACTGCCGCAGGCTTACAATTTTCGCAATTACTGGGACAACAGCAAGTTTGCCTACAAGCGATCGCATCTGGAAGTTTCGGTAAACCTTGGTACTTACGTTGGACACAAGGCAAATATCAAGCAGACGCATTTTGGTATTGGAATTACGTTTTACCAGAAGAAACACGCCGGGGATTAAGTGATTATGAAGACCTTTATAGCCCTGGCTATTTAACCGTCACTCTCCAGCCAGGAGATACCATAACTTTAGAAGCACGTTTGGGTTTTCCTGACCCACAACAAAGCCCTTTAGTACCTGAAAGCTTTGCAGAAGCAGTAGAGGCAGAGCAAGAAAGACTCTGCCAAATTTTTGGATGCAGTAAAAAAGGAAATGGCGACTGGGAATTAGGGACTGAAGGCGGGGAACTATTAAAAAGTAAGGATGCAGGGGAGACGAAAACAGAGAGAAACATATTTTCCCCTTGCCCCTTGCCCCCTGCCCCATTTCCTTCTTCCGATACCCAATCCCTAATCTGGCAACACTTACTAAAAGCCAGCGATCAATTTATTGTTTATCGAGCTTCTACTAGTAGCCCTACACTCATAGCTGGTTATCACTGGTTTAATGACAGAGGACGTGATACTTTAATTGCCTTACCGGGCATAGCATTAGTTACGCAGCGCTATGAATTAGCAAAAGGATTATTACAGACTTTTGGGCATTACTGCCGCCACGGTTTAATTCCTAATGCGTTTCCTGATGGTGGTGGTGAGCCATATTACAACAGTATTGATGCAGCGTTATGGTGGATTGAAACATTAGGTCTTTACTTAGAAGCTACTCAAGACTGGGAGTTCTTAGTAGACCAATTTCCTGTAGTCCAGCAAATCCATAAAGCCTTTGTTGGTGGTACACGTTATAACATCCAGGTTGATGCTACTGATGGATTAGTAGGCTGGTATGCACGCGGTGTAGCCTTGACTTGGATGGACGCATTAGTTAACGGTCAGCCTGTCACTCCTCGTCATGGTAAGCCAGTAGAAATCAATGCCTTATGGTATTCAGCTTTGTGTTGGATGAGCCAATGGGCAAAACGCTTAAGTCAGATGCAAGTAGGAGATGCAGCACGTTTGGCTAAACAGGCGCAGCGTTATGCACAGCAAGCACAACAGGTCAAAGTTTCGCTACAAAAATTCTGGAATCCAATATTGGGGTACTTGTACGACACTATTGAGCCGGACGATCGCCGCAATTCTCAAATCCGACCTAATGCTGTTTTGGCGCTATCTCTACATCATTGTGGATTTTCGCAACAGCAAGGTCGTCAGGTACTGGACTTAGCCACTTATCGCTTGCTGACTCCCTATGGTCTTCGCAGTCTTGATGCTATCGATCCAGAATACGTAGGCAAGTACATAGGTAGCCCCCACGATCGCGATCGCGCTTACCATCAAGGTACAGTTTGGAGTTGGTTAATTGGGCCGTTTACTCGTGCTTGGCAGCGTTTTTACCCCAAAGAACCCCTGCCTTTTAGCTGGCAGCCTCTTATAGACCATTTTTTCTCTAATGGTTGTCTTTGCTCCATCTCCGAAATTTTTGATGGCGACCCACCACACACACCCAGAGGTGCGATCGCCCAAGCTTGGTCAGTGGCTGAGATCATGCGCCATATCAACAACTGTTAGTTTACCAACTGAATTACTTGCGTCATCTTATCAGTTCGACAAGATTGAATAGATCTTTACTGATTCACTCAGCACTCAGCACTTTTTACTTTTCACTCTTTAAATGGCTCAGGTCGGATTTGAACCAACGACCCCAGGCTTATGAGTCCCGTGCTCTAACCAACTGAGCTACTGAGCCAAAATCTTTCGCATTAATTCTTAATATAGCATATAGATTTGTTGATGACTAGTCTGTTTTCTAATTATTTTTCACACACCATCGAATCTCATGTTTAACACCACCAAGCAAAAGAGGGAGGAATACTCCCTCTTTTAACAAAGCAATAGCTGATTTGGATACAGCGGTTATATACGGTTCTGTTGCGGTGGTAGGAAGGCGATAGGGTTAACTGCACCCTTGCCAGATGGATGGATTTCAAAGTGGCTGTGAGGCCCAGTACTGAAACCAGTACTACCCATTAAAGCAATGGTTTCTCCTTGACGTACTTGCTGACCTACACGCACCAAAATCTTACTGTTATGACCATAGCGAGTCATGCTGCCATCAGGGTGGCGAATATCCACGAGATTACCGTAGCCACCTTTATTCCAGCCAGCTTTTTCAATCACACCGTCAGCCGAGGCATAAACTGGAGTTCCAGTAGCGTTAGCAACGTCAATCCCCTTGTGCATTCTTCCCCAACGCCAGCCATAACCAGAAGTAAATACTCCTTTTGCTGGCCAGATATACGCTACAGATGAAGTGGAAGGAGGAGGTATAGTTTCATCAATTGGCTTGGGCAAGTATTGATCTACTGCTGCCAAAGGCGGTAATTGTGGCGATACCTGAGTTCCCCGCGTTCTTCTGGAAGAATCAGATGCGTTGACCCCAATGGGTGGTGTTGCTACCCTGGGCTGATTCGGTAGAAATTCTGGATTAATTGGCTCATCGCTAGTAGTGCGAGTAGCACGAAATTCTGGCTTAATCGGTTCAGCGCTGTAGCTTGGCAATATTGGTGTCGGAACAGGAATTGGCACTGCAAAATTCTTAGTTCCCGATACAGGCTTAGTTACTGCCAAGTTATTAGGACTAGCTACAGGAATTGGTATGGCAACGCTGTTACTGTCAGTATCACTAATTGCTTGTGCAACAACATTTCCAGACTCTTGAGCGCGGTATTTTTGCTGTAGCCTTTGAATTTCTGCCTGTAAACTCCGCAGACGCTCGTTACTTCTGTTTATTGCTACCTTTTGCGCGGTTTGGTTTCCTGGCTGTAGTTCAGCAAAAACTTTTGGTACGGGAGTGTCACCACCTACACCGTAAGCATTAGCATTAGCAGTATTTGTTGATGTTTGGTTATTTGTTGCTGCTGTGGTTGGCTGAGCAGCATTATTGTTGTTGACAAAAACTGGTGAAACTGGTGCTAATGGTATATCGGGGTTGCTGCTGGCAGTATTAATAGGTATACCAGCTACTTTGGAGTTATTGCTCAGCTGCCCGCCAGATGGATTAACTACCACAGGTATTGGGATTGAGCCATTGCGATTAACATTTGCAGATGGCAGAACTAGCCTTTGATTGATTTTTAGCTGGTTGGGATTATCGATATTGTTGAGTCTTGCTAGTTCTGCAACTGTGGTGTTGTATCGTTTGGCGATCGCTGCTAACGTATCTCCAGGCTTAACTTCGTAAGCTGTATCAGAATCCGTTGGTGCCACTATCTGTAGTGTCGCAGGTGCCGATGTTGTTGCTATTGGCTGTATCTGCTCACTTGGAGATTTTGTCTGCTTAGTCTCTGGGAAAAATTTTGTTTTGTCCTCATCAACAAGCGCGGGCAACTTTTGTACTGCCTCTTCACTGGCGCTGGTTTGTGGCAACTTCTCTGCGACAGTTGTCTCCTGCGCTGATGCAGTAGTTTTTGCTAAATTTTTCGACTCCCCAGACCGCAACTCCGCCAGACTTGCTCTTAAACGGTTCGATTTTTCTTGCAAGTGATACAGGGCAAACTCTTGTTGTGCCTTTAGTTTAGCGTTGACTTCATCGCTGGCTGATGTAGCTTCGCTGCCTGTGGTTGGTACTTGGTTTGCAGAAAGAGCGGTTTTGGTAACAGCTGCATCATTAGCTTTTGGAATTTCCTGCGCTTCTTGATCCTTTGCTAATTGCCGCTGGTTGATGGAATTTTTGTCTGCTGCTGTTTGGGAAAGCTTCTCTGGTGCTGGAACTGGCACAGAAATTCCACTTGCCGCAACTTGTAATTTAGCTTCAAGCCCAGGCAACTGTGAAATTGCTGTTGGTTCCACAATGACAGGATTTTCTGGCATAGTCGCTGAGGAGACTAGTTTGGTCTCCAGCTTTGTGGGAGCAAATTTCACCTCAGTGTCAGGAGCAGCAGGAAGATTTGAGGCTACCTTTTGGCTACCTACAGGTGCTGCTGCTTGGGCTTGATCGCTTTGTCGAGTCACTAAAAGACTGGTTGCCCCGACGGAGATAGCCAAGCCAATCATGGCGGCTTGGGTGCTAACCCGACGATTAATCTTGGAATTTACCACATTTAACTGTTCAGCCGGGACACCATCATTGCTGGGGGTATTTTTCAGCACAGCCTTTACTCTTTTTTTCAATGCTCGTTTCAAAGACGACCTCCTATGATCACTAGCGCTTAACTGACCTCGATTTTGCAGTCGGAATACTAGTCAATGATTTAGATCACATCTAAAGATAGACCTGGATCACATTCACCAGAGATACTTACGCAAGATTAACCTGCTTCTCTGATTTAGACAAGTTTACACCTGTTAGCAAAACATAAAGTTGCTGTGCTTACTTGTCCGCTCCACTCCTCACACCCTAGAACTTTTGCTCTTTACAGTTGTCAGCGCCTACTTTACTTTACTCGCTGGGATGGGAAAAGTTGATATTAGCCGAATCTGCTTTTATTGTCAGCAATTTTAATTGCTATGACTTCTATAAAAGTGATGCCTCCTGCTGTAGATATCTTCAAGGTTTTTCTCCTTGATCCGTCTTCCCAACACGAGACTTTACGTTGATTATTCCCTAAAAGACAACCGTACAAACTCTCAAGTACTTTTGTCCTCCTGAAATATACTTATTCGGACACAATAGTACAAATGCCTTATGCGTATAGGTTTTAAGCCTTTTATTTCCTGAGACTAGGCGAATGAAATTCACCAAAATCTATCATTTAAATTTGGTATAGTCAGAAATTTAATATATAAATTTCTTATATTAAAGCTACCTAGTGAATGAGTTTTTTTCAGCAAATGTACTTAAAGTTAACTAATTATAGTATAAAAAAATCAATTTGCCTGTAATGATGTAAAATTATTAATCTAGCGAAAATCTAGTTTTCAGGTGATTTCAAACCCTTCATAAGTATAAATACTTATGAAGGGTTTGATAACAAACTACACTAAATAACCTAGTTGCCGACGAGCTTCAAACAATCCGACAGCCACACTTACCGAAAGATTGAGGCTGCGAACTCCAGGTTCAAACATGGGAATGTACAAGGTTGTATCACAAATTGATAAGGCCTCTGGAGATAAGCCTGTAGTTTCACTACCAAACAGTAGCCAATCATTGGCATCAAACTGAAATTGCGTGTAATTTGAACTACCCCTGACAGAAAAACCGAGACATCTGCCCCCACGTTGTTGATGTAAGCTTTTAAAAGCTGTCAGTGACTCATGATAATGCAGTTTCACGTAAGGCCAGTAATCTAACCCGGCTCTTTTAAGGTAGCGATCGCTAATTTCAAACCCTAATGGCCCGACTAAATGTAATTCTGTACCTGTAGCAGCGCATGTACGCGCAATATTACCTGTATTAGGGGGAATTTGCGGATTTACTAAAACTACCTGAGGCATCGTCTGTTGAACTGAGATATTGTATAAAAAGTTATATTGACAAGACAAAATCTATCAAAAGATAGAGGTTATCGATAGGTTTTATTAATAACTATTCAGTAATTTACATCGATTAGTTTTTCAAAACAAAAAATAGTCAATTTTTCCAAAAAAATCTTTGGAGAGTGTATTTTATGAACTTACAGACAAAATTACTATGTTTTTTTAGAACATAATTGTTAAGATGCGTTGAAGTTATTTGCTGGCTAATTTAAGAAAATCTACCTTACGTATGAAACCATAAGTTGTTGTCATGGGCTAGATATAGTTAACGCCTGAGTATTGGGTACTAAATACTGGCAAATAGTAGCTTTCAAATTACACAATCAATTATGAGGTTCGTTGACTGTTAACCGTAAGCAGTCAACAGTCAACCTGAAAAGCAGGCAAGCTTAGATACGCAATAGCTTATCTAACCTCAATGCTTGATTAAGCCAGCAAAGATGAACAGAGTTTGTTTTCTAGTTCGATTTCGCGTTCTTGTGTAGCTACAATAGCTTGGGTGATAACACGCTGACAGTCAAACCCTACGCTATGCAGTTGTAGCCATTGTTGGGCTTCATTACCTTCGCGCAGGATTTTATGTAGAGGAGAAAGGAAACAGCTAAAGCCTTGTTGTTTGGCGATCGCCCAAACTTCTTGATATAGTTCAGCAATCCAATCTCTGGCTAAAATGGTTCTGCCATCTTGCCAATGCCTGAGTTGGGCATCAAGGCTTGCACTAGCGGCGGCTGTTTCATTGTTAGTGGTAAGAGCAATTAGTTCTTCTGGCGAGAAAATACTGTTAGTTAAGGGATCTAAATCGGGATTTTCTATTAACTGCAACAAACGCGCTTCTAACAAGGCGGTAATTGCGAGTAAAGCAATGGGATCGGTAACTAAATCACAAATTCGTAGTTCTAGACGATTTAGATCATGAGGACGGCGATCGCCATTTGGTCGCACCGACACCCATAAATGCCGAACATTTTGCATTGTCCCAGCAACTAACTGCTCTTCTACCCACTGAATATGATGAGCATGGCTGGTAAATAGTGGTACGTAGGACGGAGTTTGGGGAAAAACACCCCAACGAGTAGAGTGATAGCCTGTGGCTTTGCCATTAAAAAAGGGCGATGAAGCACTGAGAGCGAGAAACAAAGGGGCTTCTAAGCGAATTAGCCGACACGCCCGCATTAATGTTTCTGGGTCACTAATGCCTATGTTGATATGAACGCTGGCAGTCACGACATTTGTGCCGTAGGTCTGCTCAATATAGTCATGATAAGGATTAGTTGGATCGGAACGAAAGAAGCGATCGCCCCCACTTAAAGACAGCGTACTTCCTGGAATTAAAGTGTAGTTACCCAACCGCTGGAGGTACTTTCTTAACTCTCGTCGGGGATGCAACAAAGCACACAAGAGATTTTCGTAACTTGTGGATGGATTAGTTGTGTACTCCACATTGCGACTATCTGGTTCCCGCACAAACCCCTTCAAGTCGGCAACAATCTTATCGGAGAGACCAATAATTTCACCTTGAGGTGTACCAGTGTACATCTCAATCTCAAAGCCTTTTAATAGTACCACTTACTTCTCCTTGGCTCTCCCAGCCTATTAATTGTATCGAATTAGACGATTTTCTGTATCAAGTTTGTCGTCATCTAAACGTTAAGAATCTTTTAGCGAAACATTTGTAACGACAAACTATTTTTTTTATTCCTTAGTAAATACTTAATATAAAAGTATAAATTTTATTTCTATCTTGGTATGGAGGTTCACGTATTACATTAGGTTGAAAAAACCGTACTAAAGTTATTCTGTCTTTTCCTTAGAGTCGAAATTGATGGTATACCTGACTAGCTGCACGATGCAGCAAAGAATGTCGCCATACCAGAGAATTCATATCATCTGCATAGCCACCACCAATGACGCAGGCTACTGGATAGCCTGCACTGACACAGGTACTTAAAACCTGCATTTCTCGACGGAAAAGACCAGTATCAGTTAAGGCCAATTTTCCCAAGCGATCGCCGATATGAGTATCAACACCTGCATCGTAAAATACTAAATCAGGCTTGACATCTGATAACAAATCTGGCAAGTAACTTGCCAAAATTTGTAAATAGGCTTCATCTTCTATTCCCACAGGTAAGGGAACATCCAAATCGCTTTTTTGTTTTGTACCGGGAAAATTCACTTCACAGTGCATCGAGAAAGTAAAAACACTTTCATCATCCGCGAATATGAAGGCCGTGCCGTCTCCTTGATGAACATCCAAATCTACAATTAAGATTTTCTGGACAAGTCCAAGTTTTTGCAAAACACGTGCAGCGATCGCTAAATCATTGAAAATACAAAAACCAGACCCATAATTGGGAAAGGCATGATGAGTACCGCCAGCCGTATTGCAAGCTAAACCTTGACTTAAAGCCATTTGAGCCGTAAGTATTGTACCACCAACCGCTACACAGGTACGATTTACTAGCTCTGGACTCCAAGGTAATCCAATTCGACGTTGTGCTTTATAGTCTAGGGTTCCCTCACAATATGCGTTAACGTAATCTGGTGTATGAACTAATTCGATCAACTCTTGGGATGGACGTTGTGGAGTGTGAAACTGTTCTGCTTGTGCTACGCCGTCAGATAATAGCAATTCGTACAATTTCCGGAACTTAATCATCGGAAAGCGATGTCCTTCAGGCAGTGGAGCAATGTAATCTGGATGATAAATAATTGGCAAGTCCATGTTGTTTCTTTTGAACCATAATCTGAGGTCAATTACACCTAAAAATCAGGTAAAAATAATCAAAACACCCTACCTGGAAGATACAACTTATTCTAAATTTACCTATACTGTTTATCAGTCAAAATAACTTACATTTTTATACAAAATCAAAATTTATGCAAATTATTGTTCACTAACAGAGTATTATTCATATAGAAAATTTGCCAAAACATTGACCATTTCTGATCAAAAATAGTTATGATGCAATGGATTTTGCCAATAGCATTTATTCTCGTCAGTTTGCTAGTTGGATTAATTTGTGAAAAAATTCTGTTTCCCAAGCTGAAAAATTTTATAGTGCAAAAACATATTCCTGGGGCTAGGATAATTTTTCACGCTTTACATCAAGTAGCCTTTGTTTGGTTTGTATTAGTTGGTGTTTCATCTGCTTTAGTAGCTGCTCCTAATCTCAATCCAGATTTGAAGATTGTTATCCAAAAAATTATCACTGTTATTTTTCTATTTTCAGTTACTTTAGTTTTTGCACGGCTAACTGCTGGTTTTGTTAATTTATTTATTCGGAAAGCTGAAGGAATTTCAGCTTCACTAATTTCTAATCTCGCCAAAACTGCTGTTTTAGGCTTAGGAATATTAATTATCTTACAAACAATAGGTGTACAAATTACACCTATTGTTACAACTTTAGGTGTAGGTGGTATTGCTGTTGGTTTAGCACTGCAAGATACACTAGCAAATTTATTTGCTGGGTTTTACTTAATTATTTCCAAACAAGTTAGACCTGGAGATTATGTAAAATTAGATGCAGGGCATGAAGGTTATGTTACAGACATTACTTGGCGTAATACCACTATTAAAGAGCTTTCAAATAATGTGGTGATTGTTCCTAATTCTAAATTGGCATCGGCAATTTTTACCAACTATCATCTGCCTGCTAAAGAAATTACTTTAACAATGAATGTTGGGGTAAGTTATGACAGTGATTTAGAGCAAGTAGAAAAAGTTACTGTAGAAGTAGCCAAAGAGGTAATGCAAGAGATTGCACCTGAATTAATGGAAAATAAACCCTACATTAGATTTCATACCTTTGGTGATTTTAGTATAGATTTTACTCTTTATATGCGGGTAAGCGAATACTTTGATCAAAGGATGGGTAAGCATCTATTTGTGAAGAAATTGCACAAACGCTATCAAGAATTAGGAATTTCTATTCCATTTCCCATTAGGGATGTTTATGTGCAGAATAATAGCAATTAAAAACATGGGCTAGAAAAGAAATGAAAAATACTTAAAAAATAAGGTAAAAGATAAGCAATCAAATATGATTGATATCTTTTACCATTGAGTTTTATCCTACTGTGCATTGGTAGAGACGATAAATAGCGTTTCTACAAAACTTTGGTCTTACCTTCTTCCAGGGGTTCTACCACCTTCGTCGTTACTACCACCGTGAGGGTGAGAATTACCAGGGTCACAACCTTCAGAACCGTTACCAATTCCTTGGTTACAATGACGGCGGATTTTGCCACCTTCATTTTCACTACTTTCCTCAACCTCGGCTTGCTGTTGTGTTTGTTCTACAGAGTACTGAGAGGATATATCTGCTACTTCACCAGTGCTGACTAACGCTTTATATATCAAAGCAGTCACTTCAGCTCTAGTTGCTACTTTATCAGCATTCAGAGTTTGAACATTAGGATAATTGACGATAATACCTCTGGTTGTAAGTGCAGCGATCGCATTTCGGACATCACTACGAATACTCGCAGCGTCAGAGTAAGCTGCCAAAATTGACTCTGTGGAACCGCTAAAAGTGTAGTTTAGTCCGCGTGCTAGTGATAGCAGCACTTCCAGACGAGATAAGGCTTGAGTGGGGTTAAATTTATTACCAGAAATGCCTAAAAAGCCTGTAGAATAAGCATCACGGATGGCACTGTAAGCCCAATATTTGGTAGATACATCTCTAAAACTAACGGCCTGACGAATATTGACCTTTTCAAAGGCTTGGCTAATCATCGCCGCAAATTGGGCGCGAGTTACCTGTTCGTCGGGGCGGAAAGTACCATCGGGGAAACCTTGAATCACTTGCAAAGCTGCCAACTCTGCAATAAAATCGTTAGCCCAGTGGTTGCTCGAAACATCGCTAAACTTAACTTGGATACCTTGGGCTACGCCGATTTCCCGGTAACTCATCATCATCTGACCGATGTCATAAGTAGAACTATCATCATCGCTGACTTCATTGAGTTCTACTAAGCGACCGGGTTCTGCTTTTAAAGCTTCTGCCAAGTTGTAGCTAAAACTGCTAATTGTTTGACGAACTAAGGCATATTTACCGCTGCTAAAGGAAGTTGGGTAAACGCTATTTGTGGCAACTGATGAGAAACTTTCTGTCTGGAACTGGCTAACGTTAACGGTTTGAGAACTGCTAAGGAAAGTTACTCGTTGGTCGCTAACTTGGGTGAAGTAGTCGTAGGTGCTACTACCAGAGTCAATTGTGCCGTCTTCGTCAGCATCAACTCCGTAGACAGTACGGACAACCTGATATTCAGTGGGATTAGCAGACAAAATTAAGTTAACGCTGCTGAATCCTTGCAAACATTCAAATTCGCTGTAACCAATAAAGCGGTTTTGTGTATCGTATAATCTAACAACTACGCGATCGCCTGCTTTAATACCTTTAACGAATTTCGCTTTGTGCTTCAGTTTGTATTTGTAATCACCTAAAAACCTTTCTTTGAGGTAGTTCTTGTGGCGTTTGGATTTTAAAGAAACACGGGCAATTACTTCGGAAAAGTCACCAGATGGTTGCAAAATAGCTAAGCTAAAACCTGTCTTTTTCCCTTTGACAGATGTACGAGCAGCGCTGACTTGGGTGCTGCGTTGCGCGATTGTAGTTCGCCGAATAACACTACCACTAGTTTGACGAGTACTGGTCTCTCGACGGGCGATCGCAGTTGTAATCGTCTGGGTAGACTCCTCGTCAAATTTGGCAACACTTCCAGACTCATCAGTCCGATATACCCAAACTTGCTGCTTAGCGTTGGCAACTACTACATGCCAACCAGGTACTATAGCTTGAGAGCAGATTTCTTCTGCTTTTAAACCCAAACAGCCATCAGACCAAGTTTGCTTTTGAGCTTTAACGACACGTAAAGCTGACATATCTGAACCTGTGCGCTCAGAGATAGCCTGTAAAACAGCAACTTTGACTGATTCTGGCAAGTTTGATTCGTTGGCGGCTAACTCATCAGCTAACAGTTGTTGACTTATAGAGTTAACAGGTGTTTGTGCGACGGTGGTAGAGAACCGAGGAGCTGCGGATGCGGAAAAAATTGGAGAGAACATTGCTACAGAAGTTGCAGCAACAATAACTTTGCTCAAATGAGCTAAAGAATGAGTTTTTTTGTGTTTCATCTCACACCGTACCAATCGGCTATTAAGTGAAGAGAAGATGAATTCTCTTGACCTATTAATCCCTTTGTGTAGATGAAACTAACATGGCAAATTTACTCATAGTCTGACTTAACCAACTTCTGTAGCAACTTGCATGAACTGTAGAATTAGCTCTGTGACTGCTATTACAGGGGATGAATGACTATATGTAAGTCTACGTAGTTCTCTTGTTGCGATATGTTAATTTTTTACTCAAGACCGCAACTTAACTGGAAGTCGTTTAAAAATAGCATTTCGCCCGAAATTCTCTAGACTTTACTATATGAAGTAATAGTTTAGGAATCTTAATAATGACTTTAACAACCCAGCAATTAGTTTCAGTAGATTTAGACAAACTAATTTGGACTTGGCAGGGGCATAAAATTCAATACACTGTCATGGGTACAGGCAAGCCTTTGGTACTAGTTCATGGCTTTGGGGCTTCTATTGGACACTGGCGCAAAAATATCCCGGTGTTAGCTGATGCTGGTTACAAAGTTTATGCAGTGGATTTGTTGGGTTTTGGAGGTTCAGATAAACCGCCGCTAAATTACTGTGTAGAAATTTGGGTAGAACTACTGAAAGATTTTTGGACGGCGCACATTCAAGAACCTGCGGTGTTTATTGGTAACTCCATTGGCGCACTTATAAGCTTGATAGTATTGACAGAACATCCAGAAATTACCGCTGGTGGGGTTTTGATTAATTCGGCGGGTGGTTTGAGTCATCGTCCTCACGAATTAAACCCACCGTTACGCATTGTCATGGCAACATTTAATCGCGTGGTGCGATCGCCGCTCACTGGTAAATTTGTCTTTAACCGCATTCGCCAAAAATCCCAAATTCGCCGCACCCTATACCAGGTTTACCGCAACCGGGCTGCTGTTACTGATGAATTAGTTGATTTACTTTATACTCCCTCTTGCGATCCGGGAGCGCAACAAGTTTTTGCTTCCATCCTCACAGCGCCTCCTGGCCCTAGTCCAGCGGAACTTTTACCCAAAGTTGAACGTCCACTGTTAGTGATTTGGGGCGCTGATGACCCCTGGACACCCATCACTGGGGCGAAGATTTACGAAGAGGCGCGAGCGAATGGTAAAGATATTAAAATTATTCCCATTCCTAATGCCGGTCATTGTCCCCACGATGAAGTTCCAGAAATTGTCAACACCCAAATGATTGATTGGTTAACACAAGTCTGAAGTGTAAAGTATGAAGTCTGAAGTATGAAATGCTAATACCATTTTGGATTTTGGATTGTGAAAGGGTTTGTTGGTAAGCTTTTCAGCACTCCATCTGTCGCAATTATTTTTCAAATTGGTATAACAAGTCTTGAATACAACATCAAAAAGTTTTCAGATATCCTCTAATTTTGGTGTTTATCTTTCAGACTTCATACTTCATCCTTCATACTTTATTTGCCGGGTGGGTACCTTTTATTCTTATGGCACCTTGACAAAATCAAACTCAGGTGGTGTGTAATGGAGCTTGATGTGCGTAATAAAGGGACAATTCCCGTAAGTCACTATGCAGATTTTTCTCAGCAAGGCTATCAAGTTATTCGAGAACTGGGACAAAATCAAGAAGCTGGACGCATTACTTACTTAGCTAGTGTTCGTAAAACTCAACAACAAGTAGTAATTAAACAGTTTAGCTTTGCCAATGAAACTGCTGACTGGTCAGGTTCAAAAGCCTACGAATGCGAAATTGCCATCTTGCAGCAAATTGATCATCCGCGTATTCCCCGCTACATAAATTCTTTTGCCACAGCAGAAAACTTTTATTTAGTGCAAGAGTATAAAAATGCTTTGTGTTTAGGGACAAAACGTTGTTTTTCTCCAACAGAAGTCAAGCAGATAGCAATCTCACTCTTAGAAATTTTGGTTTATTTACAACAGCAAGTTGACCCAATTATCCATCGAGATATTAAACCAGAAAATGTTTTAGTTGATGAGCAACTCAACGCTTATTTGGTAGATTTTGGTTTGGCTCGCCGACAAAGTGCAAAAATAGCTTTGACTACCTTATCCGCAGGTACTCCTGGTTTTATTCCCCCAGAAGAACAGTTTGGTGATACTTTGACACAGGCTTCAGATTTGTATAGTGTCGGGGTAATCTTAATTTGCTTACTCACCAATACCCATGCTGTGAATATGGGTAAGTTTGTGAGTAATAGCAGCTTACAATTTCCTAAGTTAGGACACGATATAAATCCACGTTTTCAGTCATGGTTAATTACAATGGTGCAGCCTAACAGGAAAAATCGTTATCCGAATGCAGCTGTTGCTTTAGCAGCACTTAGGTCAATTCCAGTTACTGGTAATGCTTCTGTTATCGAAATTTTACTGGCTGCGATGAAGTTGAAAAAACGCACAGCCATGTTTGCTTTAGCCGTACTTGGGATGCTTGGAGTAGCAGTCACAACGTTAGTATTTTCCCAACAGGGTGGTGCAGCCCAGCAATTAGAAGAAAGCACATCTTTAATTGATTTCCAATAAACCTGGAGGCGGTGTAATTTCAACGCGCCGAGTTTCTATATCTACAACTGGTGTAATTTCTTTAACAAAGGGAATTAAAACTTTTTTTTGTCCTTTCTCACTGGCGATTAATTCCACTTCTAGTAAATCATTGCCAGCCGGGATGACATCTACCACCTTCCCTAGCAGTTCACCGGATGCTTGGAGATAAACTTCCAAGCCAATCAAATCGACAACATGATATTCATCTTCACCTAATTCGGGGCGATCGCTTGCGGGTACAAATAATCTACAATCACGCAATTCCTCTGCTTGGTTGCGATTTTCTACCCCAGCTATGGTAACTACGTATAAATTTTTGCCTTCTAAGTAACGACCACTCAATAATTCTATGGGTTGTGGTTCTATATCACCAGGACGCAAAATCCAACGTGTTCCTGGCACTTCAAAGCGTTCAGGAAAGTCAGTTTCAGGATAAACCCTCATTTCCCCAGCCAACCCTTGAGGGGCAACAATTTTCCCAATTTCTAACCAATCATCTAATTTTAGATTTTGGATTTTAGATTTTGGATTAGCATTCGGGGATTGAGTTTTTTGGGTGTTTGTATTGCCCTGTGCTTTTCTATTTCCTTTGTGTTTTTTCGTTTCTTCGCTATTCATTCCTATCTATCCAATTAGTAAAGCACGGCAGAAGGCTGGAAGTTTTTAAACTTCCAGCCTTCTACCTTCTGCCTTCTTACGCACTCACCACCGCACGCTGATAAACTTGCTCGGCTGCTTTGGCTAGACGTTGCATTCCAGCTACAATCTCATCATCACTGCCAGTCAAGCTAATGCGTAAACATTGGTGTTTGTGTTGCCATTCTTCCTTCAAACCAGGGAAGAAGGTACTACCAGGAACCACAATTACCCCGACTTTTTTAAGTTCTTGGTAAAATTCCCAATCAGTAATGGGTAAATCTTTTAACCACAACCATGCAAAGATTGCACCTTCGCCTCGATGGAGGAACCAAGGTAAATCTTTGGGCATAGCAGCTTCTAAGGTATTTTCGAGAACTGTAAACTTCTTCTGGTAAAAAGGACGAATAACTTGTTCAGAAATTTCTACCAAACTACCAGAGTTAATAGCACGAGCGGCGATCGCCTGTCCATAGCGTGAGGGATGAATGCACATATTTGTCTGGAAGCACTCCAGAACTTGAATAAGTTTTTCATCACCAATAGCTACACCAATGCGTTCCCCAGGTAATCCGGCTTTCGACAAACTCATACAATGAATAATGTTCTCGCCAAACACTGGCTTCATCTCGGTGAAGTTTAACGCCGGGAAAGGTGGCGCATAAGCTGAATCAATCAATACAGGTACATTGTAAGTTGCAGCTAAGGCGGCAATTTTTTTCACCTCATCCTCTGTCATTACGTTACCTGTGGGGTTGCAGGGACGAGAAAAGATAATGCAGCCAGTTTTCTCGGTCACTGACAATTGACTAAAGTCGGGGCGATATTTGAATTTATGGTTAGCTGCATCAATATCCAGAGTTGGTTTGTAAGCAACTAAAGCCTCCGGGAACAAGCACACACCACCATAACCCGTATAGTCGGGACTCAAGGGTAAAACAATTTGCCGCAGTTCACCATTGCTAGTGTAGCCACCAAAGGCATTTGCAGCGTAGAAATAGAGGGTTTGGCTACCGGGAGTAATTAAGATATTGCGAGGAGTTAAGTTTAAACCATAGCGCTGATTGAAGTCCTTAGCGATCGCTTCAATTAATGGCGCATAACCTTGGCTTGAACCATAACGACAAACAACTTCCCCATATTCAGAACTAGCCAAAAGTTCTGCTGTTGCATCCCGCCACAACTGTTCTACCTCTGGCAAAATCAACGGGTTTCCCGCACTCAAATTAATTAATTCCTGCCCCCCACTTGCTTGTAACGTTTCTACAATGTCCTTCATAATCGCTCGTACACCAGTTAGGTTGGACATTTGAGCGCCAATTTTAGTTAGGGCAGGGTTCATAAGCTTTGTACAATTAGAAGTAACTGAGGGGTTGACAAAATTAAGAAAGTTGTGCGGCTGATAGATATCATCTTCCAAGTTTGCCGCCTGTAACTAATGTACCAATCTCACAAGAAAATGCAATTTTAGTTAATCTACAGCAAAAATTAAAAAAGATATTACAACCATCCTCCGATATAAACTCATAAAAGCTTATTAATGAAACTTATATACAGGAGAGTTAAGGCGTGGAAGTTAAAGCAGCAGTAGCTTATGGCGCGGGTAAGCCGTTAACTATTGAAACTGTGCAATTATCAGGGCCACAAGCTGGAGAAGTTTTAGTAGAAATTAAAGCTTCGGGAGTTTGTCACACTGATGCCTATACTCTTTCTGGGGCTGATCCTGAAGGTTTGTTTCCGGCAATTTTAGGTCATGAAGGCGCTGGTGTAGTCGTCGAAGTGGGTGCTGGTGTCACCAGTGTCAAACCAGGAGATCATGTCATTCCTCTGTATACCCCAGAATGCCGCCAGTGTGAATATTGTCTGAGCCTCAAAACCAATCTCTGTCAAGCAATTCGCGCTACTCAAGGACGCGGCGTAATGCCCGATGGTACAAGTCGGTTTAGTATCAGTGGCGAAATGATTCACCACTACATGGGTACATCCACCTTTGCCAATTACACAGTATTACCAGAAATTGCTGTCGCCAAAATTCGAGAAGATGCCCCCTTTGACAAGGTTTGTTACATTGGTTGCGGTGTAACCACAGGTATTGGTGCAGTTATTTATACAGCCAAGGTAGAACCAGGCGCAAAAGTTGTCGTGTTCGGCTTGGGTGGTATTGGTTTAAATGTGATCCAAGGAGCGCGGATGGTAGGAGCCGATATGATTGTGGGGGTAGATATTAATTCCAACAAACGCGCCTTAGCCGAAAAGTTTGGGATGACGCACTTTGTTAACCCCAACGAAGTTGAGGGTGATTTAGTTAGTTATTTGGTTGATTTAACCAAAGGTGGCGCTGACTATACTTTTGAATGTATTGGGAACGTCAAAGTTATGCGTCAAGCATTAGAATGCTGCCATAAAGGTTGGGGTGTCAGCGTAATTATTGGTGTGGCTGGTGCAGGACAAGAAATCAGCACTCGCCCATTTCAATTAGTAACAGGAAGAGTGTGGAAAGGTTCAGCTTTTGGTGGTGCAAGAGGACGCACAGATGTACCGAAAATTGTTGATTGGTATATGGATGGCAAGATAAATATCGATGATTTAATTACTCATGTTATGCCAATTGAACAAATTAATCACGCTTTGGAATTAATGCACAAAGGCGAATCTATTCGCAGTGTAGTGACATTTTAGGTTGATAGATTAAAGGGCGGGGTAAACTACACCCCGACAAATTATTGATAATTTGATTGCTACCAAACTTGGGAGATGAAAATGGTTACTACCAGTGAAGTTATCAACAGCAATCTTAAAGAAAAACCATTTGCAGAAAAGCGCGTCACGTTGCAGAACATCAGTTGGGATGCTTATGAGAAAATTCTTGATGCTTTGGGTGATAATCGTGCAGCCCGACTCACATATTATCAGGGAATGTTGGAGATTATGACTCCTTTAGAAGAACATGAAAGTGCTAATAGTTTAGTTGGTCAATTGATTGAATTACTGGCAGAAGAGCTTAATTTTAATCTCAAGAGTATGGGTTCGACTACACTCAAAATTCCAATTCTCAAGTCTAGTCCAGAACCTGATAAGTGTTACTACATTCAAAATGAGCCTCTTGTGAGAGGTAAAATAGTAGATTTATCAGTAGATCCACCACCAGATTTGATTTTAGAAGTAGATATAACTCATACAGATATCAACAAGAAACAAATGTATCAGGACATGAAAGTTCCTGAATTTTGGCGTTACAACGGGACAAAATTAACTATTTATCTTTTAGAGAAAGGTGAGTATCAAGAATCAGATATTAGTGCAACATTTTCTCTACTAACTAAATCAATGGTTTATGAGTTTTTAGCACAATGCAAAACTCAAGGAGAAACCCAAACTAAACGTGCTTTCCGTAAAAAAATACAAACATTACTCCAACAATAAGTTTACCTGTTGGCGATGATTCGAGGGCATAAAAGTTCACTTAGATTTAATTATGCAAACACCACAAAGCCAACCAACAAATCTCTATGAAACAGATTTTTATGCTTGGAGTCAGCAACAAGCTAACTTACTGCGTCAGCAACAATGGCATCAACTTGACTTGGCTAATTTAATCGAGGAGATTGAATCTTTGGGGAGAAAGGAACGCCAAGAATTACGAAATCGCCTCAGCATATTAATTGGACATTTGTTGAAATGGGAATATCAACCCACAAAACGCAGTCGTAGTTGGTTAGCTACAATTCGCATCCAACGTTTAGATACTGCGGAAATACTAATAGAAAATCCTAGCTTACAATCATATTTACCAGAAATTTTTGAAAAAGCGTACATTAAAGCAATTGCTTTAGCTACTGTAGAAACTAATCTTCCAATTAAAACTTTCCCACAACATTGCCCTTATTCTTTAAAAGAAATTTTAAGCGATCGCTTTTATCCTGGCGAACCTGCAAGCGATGATTTGATGGAGTAAAATTTAATTAAGTTTTCACTATGCAAACACCACAAAACAAACATACAAATCTTTATGAAACAGATTTTTATGCTTGGAGTCAGCAACAAGCTAACTTACTGCGTCAGCAACAATGGCATCAACTTGACTTGGGGAATTTAATCGAGGAGATTGAATCTTTGGGGAGAAAGGAACGCCAAGAATTGAGAAATCGCCTCAGCATATTAATTGGACATTTGTTGAAATGGGAATATCAACCGACAAAACGTAGTCGTAGTTGGTTAGCTACAATTCGCATCCAACGCCGGGAAATCCTCAAATTACTAGCAGAAAATCCTAGTTTACAGTCTTATTTAGAAACAGCAATTTATGAAGCTTATGAAAATGCTAGAGATTTAGCATCAGGAGAAACTAACCTGCCAATTTCAAATTTTCCTCAGCAATGTTTGTATATGTTAGCTGAGATTATTAATGAAAGCTTTTATCCTGGCGAACCTGCAAGCGACGATTTAATGGAATAATAGCGATCGCAACAACTTCGCTATTAAAATCGTGACTCATCTTCAAATCATCTCAGAATACAAATGTTTTGACGGTAAACTTGGTTTTTACTCTCATGCTTCCGCAACTTGCAACAGTGAAATGCGCTTTGCTGTTTATCAGCCCCCACAATCAGCACACAAACCAGTACCAGTTCTCTACTTTCTGTCTGGTTTGACTTGTACGGAAGAAAATTTTATGGTCAAGGCGGGGGCGCAACGCTATGCAGCCGAGCATGGTTTAATATTAGTTGCACCAGATACTAGCCCACGCCACACAGGCATTCCAAGTGAAGATGATGATTGGGATTTTGGCACAGGTGCGGGATTTTATGTAGATGCTACCGTAGAACCTTGGCGATCGCACTATCAAATGTATAGTTACATCGTCCAAGAATTACCTGCTGTGATTGCGGCTAACTTCCCAGTACAAACTAATAAACAAGGCATTTTCGGTCATTCAATGGGCGGACATGGGGCGCTAGTTTGTGCAATGCGTAACCCAGAACAATATAAATCAGTATCAGCTTTTGCACCTATTGTTACACCTATGCGTTGCCCTTGGGGACAAAAAGCTTTTAATGGTTATTTAGGTAATAATCAAGATAATTGGCGTGCTTATGATGCTAGTGAATTAGTCAAGCAGTTAGGATATCACAGTCCAATTTTAATTGACCAAGGCACTGCGGATAAATTTTTAACGGAACAATTAAAAACAGAAGTATTTGAGCAAGCTTGCACCTCTGTAAATCAACCTTTAAATTTACGTTACCAAGTTGGCTACGATCATAGTTATTATTTCATCTCTAGCTTTATAGCAGACCACATTCGCCATCATGCGATCGCTCTAACTTAAATTCAAGTTTTGACTTACGTAATTATGAATTATGAATTGGAATTACTCGTGCCTGTTGTAAACAAAAAGTTAATTTATCAGCGAGAAATTTAACGTTTGGTTCATGCATTATAGTTGCATGAGAACCGGGAATTTCATAGCTTTCTACACCGCCATTTGCTAACTGACTCCATCCTAAATCAGGCTTTAATTCTAAACCTAATTCTGAATTACTAGCTCGAAATACAGTCAATTTACCAGGATAAGCTAACGGTAAATAACTCGTTCCAGCTTGATGGTTAGCTGAAGTAATAGCTAAGAATTGCAAGTCAATAGTTGAGCGTTTGATATAACAAAGATAAAGCTGATAAAAAATGCTGAACTTCCCTACTGTTAAATGCCAATTTATTCTTTCCCACAGATAAGTTAACTGGTCTTTTGGCGACAAACTCAAAAGTTTAAACAAGTGAAAAAACTGAGATTTCCCAACTTTAGTAATATCCGAATTTCCAGACAGTGAAGAGACAGTATCAAACAAAGCCAGCAACGCAACTTCTTCTCCCTCAGCATACAGTTGTTGAGCCATTTCAAAGGCTACCATACCTCCAAAAGAAAAGCCTCCTAAAAAATAAGGGCCATGACTCTGAATCTGGCGGATTTCTTGAAGATAACAAGATGCCATTTTAACCATAGAAGTACAAGGAGCTTGTTGTCCATCCAATCCTTGTGCTTGTAGCCCATAAACTGGTTGATCTACTTCTAAATACCGTACTAAATCTCGATAGAATAAAACATTACCCCCCATTGCATGAACCAAGAACAGCGGCGGTTTAGTCCCAGCCGTTTGAATTAGTACCAAAGATGAAAATGGCTTTGATTGTTCTTGGTCAGTTAATACATTTGCTAACTCTTCTATTGTCTGCGTTGCTAAAAAAGTAGATAAAGGCAACCTTTTACCCAACTTACAGTTAATCTCAATTAATAGCCGCATTGCTAATAATGAGTTTCCCCCCAACTCAAAAAAGTTATCTTTCACCCCAATAGATGAAATTCCTAAAACTTGTTGCCAAATCTCAGCCAATTGCATTTCTAATGAATTACGAGGCGCAACAAAACTTTCTCTAGTTTTCTGTACCAATAACTCAGGTTTAGGTAAACTATGACGGTCTACTTTGCCATTCGGATTTAATGGCAGCGCATCCAAGAAGACGAAGGCAGCAGGTATCATATACTCAGGCAGCTGGTCTTGCAAAAAGCGATGTAATTGACTCTGGCTAGGGATTTTTTCAGGATAAGCAACAACATACGCCACCAGTATTTTGTTACCAGGAATATCTTCTCTAGCTACAACCAAGGTTTGTTTTATCGCTGGATGTTGATTGAGTATGGCTTCGATTTCTCCCAGTTCAATGCGAAAGCCACGAATCTTTAGTTGCTGGTCGATACGACCCAAAAATTCAATGTTACCGTCTGGTAAGTAACGGACTAAATCTCCAGTTTTGTAAAGGCGTGTACCTGGTTCTTTGCTAAAAGGGTGGGGAATGAAATTCTCTGCTGTAAGTTGCGGACGGTTGAGATAGCCCCGTGCTAAACCAACACCACCAATATATAGTTCCCCTGGTTCATCGACAGTGACAGGCTGCAAATCTTCATTCAAGATATAAATTTCTGTATTGCTAATAGGGCGACCAATCGGAGCCAAAATATAATTAGTTCCACGCTGACACTTCCAGAAACTAGTGTCAATGGAAGCTTCTGTTGGCCCGTAGCAATTAACTAGCACATTATCTAGTGGTAAACGCTCAAAAAAGCGTTCTATCAATTCAACAGATAAAGCTTCACCCCCACAAGTAATGTGTTTAAGGCATAGACAATTTTCAATTTCCTTTTCTTCTAACAAAACTTGCAGTAGAGAAGGTACTAGGGCGATGACAGTAATTTGCTGTTCACAGATTACTTTCACTAAATAAGCGCTGTCCCGATGCCCATCTGGATGAGCCATTACCAACTGTGCGCCAAAGCACAAAGGCCAGAAAATTTGCCAGACTGAGGGATCAAAACTAAATGAAATTGTCTGCAAAACTTTGTCTGCTGCTGTTAATTTAAAGGTTGTTTGTCGCCAGTTAAGCTGATTACAAATGCCTTTATGAGGAATCATCACACCTTTTGGTTGTCCTGAGGAACCGGATGTGTAGATGACATAGATAAGGTTATCTATGTTAGTTGTATTTACAGGATTTTCCTGGCTATTCTGAGCAATTACCTGCCAATCTGAATCAAGACAAATTAATTTTTCTTGGTGACTTGGCGGCAGGCTATTAATAAATTTCTCTTTGGTTAAGATTACAGGCGCTTGGGTGTCTTGCAATATAAAGTTTAAGCGTTCAGCAGGATAGGATGGATCTAACGGTACATAAGCACCACCAGCTTTAATAACTGCTAAGATTGCGATCGCCATTTCTAAGGATCGCTCTACACAAATACCTACTAATACTTCATTCCCAACTCCCAAAGAACGTAGATAATGCGCTAACTGGTTCGCTTGCTGATTTAACTCTCTATAAGTGAGTTGCTGATTATTAAACACCACAGCAATTTCATCAGGTGAGCGTTCTACCTGCTGCTCAAACATCTGATGAATACATATCAATTGAGTGTTAGTTTTTTCAGTCTGATCACACTTTTGTAAAGTTTGGGAAGTCTCAGTATTAATCAAAGTATTCACCTGAAGATTTTGTTGCTCATCGAAATCAAATAAAAAGTTAGGCATTTATGAAATTAATTCATGAAATAGTAAATCTTCGGTTGCTATCTGTTTTTTTGCAAGAGCTAATGCTTGACTAGCAGTTTCAAGTTTATTTTCATCTTTGAATTTCTGATGAAAGTGTTTTAAATAAGCTTCTAAATATCTAACTCGATGGTATAGATCATCTGCACTTAGCAAAAAAGGTAGATCCGACTCAACCATAAAGCGGATAGCTAACATGGGAATAGGACTACGAAGCGGACGAAAATTAGGATTATGTAATCCAGACGTTTCATTACGCTGGTGGAATTCTCCAAGCATTAGCCCTAATTCCACAAATAAGGGCTTAAGTTGCTTTTGTACAGCGTCAATTAGTCTGGGCGCATCTTCATGGTTTACATCAGGAAATATCAGAATTATTGCTTTATAAATTGATTCTTCTTTGGCTTTTGGTTCTAAATCTAAAAAAGCATTCCGGTAATTTAAAACTATATCTGATATTTCCTGCTGCCCTATATTTTTAGAACGAATAACTTTCAGCCTGATACTATTTGAGTTTAGTGCTTTAGGGATATATGGACAAACACTCCCAGCTCTACCTAAATCTGAATGAGGTTTAGCTAAAAAATTTCTCAACCAATTCCAAGTTTCAACTAAATAAGGAATATCTTGTTGAAGCTGATCAATCTCATCAGGTGTATAGAGTTGCACCATATTTTAATCACTGAAAGTTGTTTGCTGCTAGATATTTTTACTAAAAACTCAACTGCTGCAAACTAAATACTATATATTCAATGAAAATGAATATATATTTGCAGTTCATCTTTTTATGTTGAGTTCTTACGAAATCTATTTATTTAATAAAATAAATTCTGATTATATTAATACTACCTAAAGATAGATATTACGCTTGATTTATATAACCAAAAAAATACTCTATCTTTGATTAGATAGAGTATATATGCAATACTATGATTGCCATAATTTTTATTAAAAAAATAAAAATATTGGAGTAACCTTTGCTTGTTTTTATAGCTAAGTGTGTTGCTTAATCTGTAGCAACAAAGCTAATAAACAAGCATTTATTTACTAAGCGTGTAGTAGCTATATTTGTATAAACTTTCTAAAACTTCTCATAACTCTACACCATACACAATATTTAACTAGTTAATTCATAAAAACTTTATGTAAAAACCCGTTCTAAAAACTATTTATAAAAAAAGTATTAAGCCATTATGCTATAATTTGTTTAAGCATCAATAGATATACTTATATTAAAAAAAGCGCAAAATAGGGGACTATAACTTGAATAGTAATATTTTATTTATGCGATCGCTAATTTTAATACTCAACCGATTATCATGTTATTTGCTTGTTTTGCTATCAAGCAAATAACATCCTACCGGATAGGCACAAGAATATACAGCAGATTGCAGGTGAATGAGGTACAAGTTTTCACCAAAAAGCAATGTACAACAAGACTTTCGAGCCTATTCCCTGTCCCCTGTTCCCTGTTCCCTGCTGTATATTAAAAAATCGCCTTTATGGGACTTGCAGAAAATAAAACATCCAATTTTTAAGAGAGGATATTTGTCTTTTTCCCTCTGCTCCCAGCCCCCAGCCCCCTACCTACACAGTGATAGTATATCTTTTTAGTTGGAAGTACCTATATTGGCTGGTGTTTTTAGCTTTACCAAAGTTAGAGTTTTTCGGTATGTTAATTATTCAACCTAATATTTAGCAATAATTTCTAATTCGATATCTTGTGAAAACCTTTAGGTAAATACAAAAATCATCAATCATGCCTAAACAAATACCCAAGTTTTTGAAGACTTTGGATATCTGACCCTTGTGGTTTTTGTAAATCATAACGTTGTGATAAATAATGGTATTGAAATAAAAATTAATAATATAAAAATTTTTGTAAATAAAAGTGATGCAAATTGATAGGAAAAATTTGCATAAACCAGAGATAATACTAAAAAATTGAGAGACAGAAAAATCATTAATTTTGACAGAGCATTGATGCTAAAAACGGCTTCGCCTTCAGGGGAGAATTCACAAATGAAGACTCCGGCGGAATCAACCTGAAGGCAATTGTATGGAAGCAGACGATAAGTGAAATCGCAAAAGTTAAGAGAGAGTTTAGATTTATATGGCTAACAGCAGTGCAATGACAGCAGCGCTAAGTTTAAGCGCAAAGATGCCTTTTCCCCTCAAGCGTTTAGCAGATTTAGCATATAACTATTGGTGGAGTTGGAGTAGTGATCGCATATCATTATTTCAAAGCATCGATCCCCAAGAATGGGAACGTTGTGGACATAACCCAGTAGCGATTTTAGAGTCAGCAAGTTACGAACGTCTGACACAACTAGCAGAAGACCCACTGTACCTGAAGCAGATTTCTGCCTTAGTCAAAGAATTTGACCAATACATGGCACAGCAAGATACTTGGGTGAGTCGAGTAGCACCGCAAGTTTCTGCTGAACACCCAATTGCTTATTTTTGCGCCGAATTTGGCATCCATGAATCTCTACCGATTTACTCTGGCGGCTTGGGTATTCTAGCCGGAGATCACCTGAAATCATCCTCAGATTTGGGTGTACCGATGGTGGGTGTTGGCTTATTGTATCGCCAAGGCTACTTTCGGCAACGCTTGAACCGCCAAGGTTGGCAAGAAGACTATTATCTGGATAACCCCTTCCACAAAATGCCCCTGGAGTTAATTAAAACCGCCCAAGGGGAACCACTAACTATCCAGATAGAGATTCGCCAACGGCAAGTAAAAGTGCAAATTTGGCAAGTGCAAGTCGGGCGTGTAACTTTATATTTACTAGATAGCGATCGCCAAGACAACGATCCCATCGACCGCTGGCTGACAGGACATTTGTATGGCGGTAACTTAGAAACCCGCATTGCCCAAGAAGTCGTCCTAGGCATTGGTGGAGTCAGGGCTTTAACCGCCTTGGGAATTAAACCTGCTGTGCATCACCTCAACGAAGGACACGCTGCCTTCTGCACCCTAGAAATTGCCCGCCAAGAAATTGAACGTACAGGCAAATCCTTCTACGATATTGAAGCCAGCGTCAAAAAAAGCTGTGTATTCACCACCCACACCCCTGTACCCGCAGGTCACGATGTCTTCTCACCCGATTTAATAGACTCCTACTTTGCCCAATACTGGCCGCAATTAGGACTATCCCGCGAACAATTTCTCGCTTTAGGGGCGCGGAGACTCGGCGACCCTTGGGAACCCTTTGGTATGACCGTTTTAGCATTGCGGATGTGTCGTGCTTGCAACGGCGTAAGTGAATTACACGGCAAAGTCTCCCGGAAAATGTGGACTGTTCTTTATCCACACCGCACAGAAGACACAGTTCCAATTGGTTACATTACCAATGGTGTTCATGCACCCACTTGGACTGCACCTTTAATGGCTGACTTATATGACCAGTATTTAGGTGAAGACTGGAAAACTCGTGCCATTGATCCCAAGATGTGGACGAAAGTTGATGAAATTCCTGACGAAGAACTCTGGGCAAGACATCAAATACTCAAAGAAAGACTAATTGCTTACACTCGTTATAAAGTCAAAAAATCACGCGAACAACGGGGTGAAGATTATCAAAGTCTTCAAGCCGTTGACAACTTGCTTGACCCAAATATCTTAACCATTGGTTTCGCTAGACGCTTCAGCCCTTACAAACGGGGCGATTTGATTTTACGCGATGCCCAAAGGGCTGTGAAGATTTTTGGCAATGCCCAACGTCCAGTACAGATTGTCTTTGCAGGGAAAGCACACCCAGCCGATGAAGAAGGTAAACGCATTATCCAACGCCTGATGGAATGGTGTCATAATTCGGGAATTATCCACCGAGTTGCCTTTATTGAAGATTACGATATTCACACTGGACAAAAACTCGTTCAGGGCGTTGATGTTTGGTTAAATAACCCCCGTCGCCCCCTCGAAGCATCCGGTACAAGTGGACAAAAAGTCTGCTTTAACGGCGGGCTGAATTGCAGTGTTCTAGATGGTTGGTGGTGTGAAGGTTATCAAGCTGGCGCAGACGGTAAAGGAATTAACGGTTGGGCAATTGGTGAAGATGCTCACACAAGCGACCAAGAATTGCAAGACCGCATAGATTCGCAATCACTGTATCAGCTTTTAGAACAAGAGATTGTTCCTCTATACTACGACCAAGATGCTCAAGGTATTCCTCACCGCTGGATACAGATGATGAAAGCATCAATCAAAACCAATGCACCACTGTTCAACACTGATAGAATGATTGCTGACTATGTTTCTCAGGTGTATGTCCCAGAAATTGCTGCCCATGTTGAACCAATTTTGGCTAAGGTTTTGCTATAGAGTCTTTAAAGAATCTTAATTTTCCTGGTTCAATAAAGGGGTAGGTTAACCTACCCCTTTTTTTGTCAAAAATAAAATTATTTGGAACTAGCAAAAGTTAGCGATTAACTAATATGCGTATATGGCAAGCCGATTTTTATCGGAGTTCACAGCAGGATACATCTAAACAAGTTTTATGGGAGTTGTTGATTTGTGATGCAACTCGCAGCTTTGAGTATACAGCTACCTGTCTTCAGCCAGAAGCAAATTCAAGTTGGGTGACTGAACAAATTCAACAAGCAGCAGGTGCAGAATTACCCGATGTCATTCAAGTTTTTCGTCCTCAGTCGTTGAGTTTAATTGAGACAGCTGGACGAAATTTAGGTATTGCGGTGGAACCTACCCGCCGGACTCTCGCTCTAAAACAGTGGTTACAAGACAGGCATTCTGCTGTTAGTTTGGAAAAACCTGCACCCTTACCATTACCAGAAAACCTCTGGGGTGAACAGTGGCGCTTTGCAACTTTAGCAGCTGGCGATTTAGAAACAGAATTTAGCGATCGCCCCATTCCCATTTTATCTATGCCAGAATTTCTTAAACCTTTAAATCTGGGTTTAGCCTCAACAGTACCTGTTCCTGGTGTAATAATTTACGGTGGTAGACAATCGATGCGTTTGGCACGCTGGTTAGGAACAGCACATCCTGTCTCCTTGAATTACATCGCAGGTGCGCCCGATGGTTTAATTTTAGAAGCTGGTTTGGTAGATAGATGGGTATTAGCCACCTTTGAAGATTCTGAAGTCGCCGCCGCTGCTAATGTTTATGAACAACGTAAGCAACAAAGCCGCGGATTGCATTTTTTGTTAATCCAACCTGATGATTCTGGCATAACTTACAGCGGCTTTTGGTTATTACAAACCGCTGAATAATTATAGATTATGGTTCAAACAAGACAGGCTCAAGAAATTACCCTACTTGAGTGAGAAAGCGTTTTATTTTCAAAGCAGATCTAATTAATTTAAGATTAGCCTAACCTCTCATCCCTTGACTCGCGCCTGTTTTACCATCGCAATCAACGTTTGATGGGCATCTTCTGCATTAGCTAAAACATGATCAAATTGGATACGCACTGGTGTTGCTTCTCCATTCACTTGTGCAGTTAAATCCATACCTTCAGCATCGATTGAAAGCATTTGGGCAGATGTCGCTTCTGTTACCGCACCAAAAGCTTGTGCATACAGCAGTACCGCATCAGCATGATCTTCATTCATGTGGTTGCAGATACGGGCGCTAATTTCAGTAGTAAACTGATCAGACATTTTGCAATCAAATTAAGACAACAGCCTAAATTTTAGGCTAATCTAAAGCAGATTTGTAGCAGTGCTATGTATATGTGCAAATCCAACTTGATTTATCCAGACAATACTTAAAATAACTTTCTATTTATTCAGTATTTTTTATCTGTGTTTACGGAATACGTAGCGCTTATACTGTAGCAAAAATATTAAACTTATTATTATTCCAGCTAAAAGCCGATGAGCGAAACTAGGCAACGACGAATAGTTATTGGGGATGTGCATGGCCATTATGAAGGCTTGATGACCTTGTTAGAGGCGATCGCACCGACATCAAATGATCAAGTATATTTTCTCGGAGACTTAATTGATCGAGGCCCTCACAGCTACCATGTAGTTAATTTTGTACAGCAGAATAATTATCCCTGTCTGCTAGGTAATCATGAGCAGATGTTGTTAAGTCTCTTCACCCACAAAAATGTTCCCACACAAGCCATGCAGGCATGGCTTTATAGTGGCGGACAAGCAACTCTTAGCAGCTACCAAACATCTACCATTCCCCACGACCACCTTGAGTGGTTTCAAGCTCTACCCACCTATCTAGATTTGGGAGACATTTGGTTAACTCACGCTGGATTAGATCCTGCCATGCCTTTGGCAGAACAAACTGCCGAACAGTTCTGCTGGATTAGAGATGAATTTCACAGTATTGAAAAGCCTTACTTTCCTGATAAGCTAATTATTGTTGGGCATACTATAACTTTTACCTTACCAAACGTTACTCCTGGCAAACTTGCCGAAGGTCGAGGATGGCTAGATATTGATACAGGAGCATATCATCCCCGCAGTGGTTGGTTAACCGGATTAGATATTACCAATCAGCTAATTTATCAAGTTAATGTTTTTCAAAATAGCCTGCGTACCTTACCCTTAGAAGATGGGGTGGTTACGGTTGAACCTTCCCAAATCAAAGCTCGCCGCCATCCGCAGCGAGCGTAATTTTTGACTGTTGACTTTGCACAGGTAAATATGACAGTCGAAGCATAGATTTAGGACTATTTTGATTGCTGAAACTACTGTAGACGCGGAGTGATTTCCCGTAGGGTAAATACTGGATCTCTACTCAGCACTCAGCACTCAGCACTCAGCACTAAAGTAATGGTCGGATTCTAGCTCGATAAGCAGCCTTATCCAAGCCGTCACGCCCACTACTAGGTTGGGCATTAATTTCACGTTTAAGATTAGTAATGCGATCGCTAGTAGCCGGGTGTGTACTCAAAAATGTTGGCACAGAGCCGCTATTCAACAGCTTTTGCATAAAGGAAACCATTCCCGATTGGGCATAGCCTGCTCTAGATAAAGTTTTTAAACCTCTTCTATCCGCATCAAACTCATCTTGACGACTGCGCGGCCGGTTAAGTGCTAAGTCTACACCAATCGCCACTGCTTGATTACGGTCTAAACCCGCTGCTGTTGCTACACCACTAGCAAGCGCTCTTTGCCGCAGTTGTTTAACCAGATGCTTTCCACCAATGTGACCAATTTCATGAGCCATTACACTGGCTAGTTCTGCTTCATTTTCTGCTGTTTTCAGCAAACCTGTGTTGACATACACAAAACCCCCTGTAGTTGCAAAAGCATTAACAGAGTTGTCTTCTACAACCTGGAATGTAAAGGGAAGATTGGGGCGATCGCTATAAGCTACCAATCTTTGACCAACTTCTTGTACATAACGATTCACCTCTGCATTTCGGTAAAGGCGAACTTCCCCATTTTTTAGTTCATCATTCATCTGTTTGCCAAGGTCTACTTCCTGGCGATCAGATATATTAGAAAGCTGGAGTATTTGCGCTCCTTGGAACAACAGCGGTAACAAATCTATAGCCCGACTGGGTGAGGGTGTACTCAGGCACAAACTGAGGGCGACTACGACCGAAATAACTGGATATAACCAACTACGTCGCCACCGACGATAATTTGCCGAAAAACCTTTCCAAGTCATCATAAGCATTTCTGATAATAATTTTGGAGCAAGCGAAAATAATCGGACAAAATATGAGACGAAATTACAGCTTTTGAAGTTGCATTTTGATCTTAAGACTACGGATGCGATCGCCCATATTATCCCCAGAGGTATTTATATTAGGTGACAGGTTACAGGTGATAGGTAATAGAGAAAAGTCTGGGTGTAAAGGATTTGCCGACTCTACGCCGATTTTTTCAACTCGTGATACACTGTCGCAAGACTACAACGCCCAGCCATCTTTCAGTCTTACCTCGGTCGGGAAAATTGTCCTGTCCTTGATCAACTTTGTTGCTACAATCAAATACTTTGTTTGTCTTTAGGAAAAGTTTTTATGGCTATTTTTGATTCCAAAGGTCGCTTGTTCGGTAAAATCAACATTCTTGATTTAGGCGCTGCACTCGTAATTCTGCTAGTTATAGTTGGAATCTTCATCTTTCCTGGTACCTCTGGTTCTGTCGCCCAAGTTGGTGCGAAAACAGTCCCGATTGAGGTAGATTTAGCAGTTCGGGGTTTGAATGTGCGCGACCCGGAACGCTTATTTGACAATGGATTTAAAAAAGGTGGTAAAACCAACGTTATTATCCGTAATCAGCCTTACGGTCAAATTGGAATTAAATCTGTGCAACTGCTACCAAGAACTGTAACTGCAACTCAACCAGATGGTTCTGTTAAAGAATTACCAGATCCTAGAACTAACAATTTCAGTACAGATATGCTTTTAACTTTGGAAGGTAAAGCGCAAGTCACTGAAAGTGGCCCAGTATTAGGTAACAGCAAAGTCAAAATTGGTATGCCTTTTGAGTTAGAAGGCTTTAACTACAACTTCAATGCAACTGTTATTGATGTGCGGGTGCAAAATAAATAGTCAAGAGTCAATGGTCAATAGTACATTGAGTGAAGCAGTAGGTTAGATCAGGACAAGGATTAATCTTCAACAACTGACTCAAATAGGCTTTATGGCTAGAAGCTATAAAGATTGACCATTGACTATTGACTATTGACTATTGACTAAAGGTAAAAACTGTCGAATTAAGCCAATGGTGACTGCTGGTAGTTCCAACTGGGGCGTTAAACCCACATCGTCTAATTGTTGAAATACGCGAATCGTTTGGGGGTTGTTCTCAGCTAGACGGCGACCAATTTCGGGGCCAGTAAATTGGGATTTTTGCCCCCAAATAATCGCAGTGGGAGTTGTCAACTTTTGAATATACAAAGATAAATCAAAGCACAAGTCACCCCGGACAAAAGATAGGGCTGCGTATTCAGCATTAGGCTGCTGGGCAGATTGGAGATAAGCCTCGACAATTTCTGGATACACTCGATTAGCTTGAGCAAATTGTCTTTGCTCTAAAAAACTCCGAATACCTGCTTCGGTAGCCACACCAGTACTGTACAGCAAACGATCAATTACAGGTACACTGACTAACTGAGCAAAGAAACTGCGGGAGTAGTCTTCGCCAAAATCCGAAAGTCCAGCGGGTGTGGTGAGAATTAAAGACTTGAATAATTCAGGATGAGCGATCGCTACTCGAATTGTAAACGCTGCGGTCAAAGAAGAAGCGATCGCCGTCACGGGGCCTGTACAAGTCTGCTGCAAAAATTCTCGAATCGTCGTTAAATAATCTTCAATCTGATAATTTCTGACGGGATGTTCTGATCTACCCCAACCGATTAAATCTGGGGCGAGAATCTGATATTCACTAGCAAAAGCTGGGTAAACCTTTGACCATTCATAGGCAGAAGACCCACCACCAAAGCCATGCAGAAAAACTAAAGTTTCTGTTTTTGGTTTAGCGATCGCTGTGTCTTGCCAAGGTAAACCAGTGGCGGTATAGTATACCATTCTCCCTAACGATGTCACGATCGAGCGTTGCTCAAATCCCTGTGGCTGAAACATATAATTTTGTTACTCATTGATGAACAAATACAAATTTGAGTGAAGCAAATGTGAACCGCACCCTAAATACCCGATCCGTTCATGTTTGACTGCGCACACTTGCTATTATTTATTAGCAAATCTTCGATTTTTCCACTTCTAGCCTCAGCCAGATTAAGCAGATGTAAAATTACTGGCTTACGTGTAAAGATTCAGTGATTTTTTTGTCACACTTTTATAGTGTATTTGCCTGGAAATACTCACAGAATAAGATTTAAGCAAGTAGCCTCTATTACTTTAGTCATATGAGGTGTATTGGTTTTTTGTGGTAATCTATCAGAAAACTTACGGAAAGTTTTGAGCGTCCAGAATAGTTGAAATACCTAAGATTAACAACGATTCTGAGTTCAACAAAAACAGCTTTAGATATAATTACTTATCTAATCGTTCTCTAGGTAATGGTAAGGCGGGGCGTTGTGGTAAAGCAGGCTACTCTTCAATCGGATAAAGTACCGACGTTGGTAGATTTTAAAGATTCATTAGAAAACTGCGATGTGCATATAGCTTCAGCTTGGCGGGGACAGTTAGCAGACACTTTAGAAACCGCCAAACTAGGTATCCCTATTTGTGTATGTTTAAATTTAGAAGATTTAAAATGTTTTGAATCTGTAGAGTCTCAGTATGAGCGCTGGGGTGTAATTTTCCGAAATTCCATCGCCATCCAACCCTCAAATCCAGCGTTTCCTACACATTCTGGGCTAATAGTATTGATGGGTTCACCAAAAAGCGGATTTCTGGAAGCCAACTTTGTACACCCAGTCAACTATGTTAGTGCTTATGTGACTAGTTCACAACGGCTAGTCATGTCTGCTTACGATGGCGATCGTCAACTTCTTGGCCAAACCGTACTTCCTGGAGCCAATCTCGCCAATTCTGACTCAGCTGTACCCCCGAATGCCTTGTTGTCTGTCACAGCAAACAACATTCACTCTGTTACTTTTTGTGCTTTTGATGGTCAATTTACTATCGATGACTTTCGTTTTTGTATTTAATTGTGAATAAAAATTAATACAATGCCAGCCCCCAGATGTATGCGTGGGGTAAAAGAAAGTAGCTTCACTGTATCAATCTCGTCAGGACTGGCAATTATGAGTAATTTTGACTTCATCATGCGCCTAATCCCTGGTAAAAGATATATTAGAAAATCTCGTAAACAATTAGGTAAATACTGTGGCAAAGGCTTCGTCTTCTTTGCAGCAACTAATCAACCAGATACCCAACTGGTCACTTCCAGCGTTTAAGTCAGGAAGTCCAAAGCAGCAAAATTTCAAGCCTTTTTCCAGTCCAGGAAGCGTTCTAGGCTACCTGACAATAGTCGTTGCCATGCTCTTGTGGAACTGGAAACTGCTATTAGCTCTTGTTGTTGGTGTTGGGGTAATGCTAATAACCTACTCAACCCAACAATGGAACTGGCAACAACGTTGGGTAGAAATTCAGAAATTGCTCAACGGCCCAAATCGTCGGTTGGTGTTGGCGGTTGGTAGTGGTGGTCTTGCTACTATTAGCACTTATATGGCAGCAGCTATCTGGGTTGACTCCCACAGCCCTTGGATTGCTACTGGTGCGATTTTGCAAGGTTTGGGAACATTATTAACTTTAGTTTTGCTGCTTCGGCAAATTCTCAATCATGATACCAATCAAGAACAAGACATTTTTGAGCAGCTGTTAATTAACTTAACAGAACAAGATCCATTAAAACGTTTGATCGCTGTACGTCGAATCACTAAATTTATCTCTCGTCAGCCAGTTAATGCTGCGTTACAGCAAGAAGTTGTTCAATGCTTGCAACTTCTACTCACTAAAGAGGAAGAAGCGGTTATTCGAGAGGCAGCTTTTGAGAGTTTACAAACCTTAGATAAGCTACAGAGTTTACCATCCAGCACAGCTACTCCTCTAAAACCAGCCAAGTTAAAAGTCCAAACCCAAAAATCCCAAATTTTGAACTATTAACCAACTTCTGAGGTAATTTCATACTTCACACTTCATATTTTATTTCCGATACAGTTTGCCATTACGGACTTGCACCACAGGGTGATTACACCGACGCACCAGTTGTTCATCGTGGGTAGTTACAATAACTGTTGCCCCAAAAGAATTTAACTTTTGGAGAATTTGAATTACTTGCCAAGAATTATCTGGGTCGAGGTTTCCTGTGGGTTCATCGGCCAAAATTAATGGTGGTGTTCCCACAATGGCTCGTGCAACACTTACCCGTTGTTGTTCTCCTCCCGAAAGTTGGTCAGGAAAACAGTCGGCTTTAGAAAGTAAGCCCACCAGCTTTAAAGTAGGTTCTAAGCGCCGTTGAATTTCTTTGCGAGTGTAACCTTGTGCTTGTAATACAAACGTTACATTTTCTGCTACAGTTCTTTGAGGAATTAGTTTGTAGTCTTGAAAGACAATTCCAATCCGTCGCCGCAACAGTGACAAGCGATCGCCCCGCAAAGCTGTTACATTACAGTCATTGACAATCACTTCTCCCTGAGTAGGTAATTCTTCTCCGTATAGCAATTTCAACAGTGTTGATTTACCAGAACCACTCGGCCCTGTGATAAACAGAAATTCTTTCTGTTTAACCTCCAAACTTACATCTAACAATCCATGACAGCCATTATCATAGGTTTTTGTCACAGAGCGTAATTGCACAATCAAAGCATTACTACTGCTTTGTTGTGGAGATGTACTATCTTTTCCTGGAATACTTTGATCAGTTTTAATTGGAGTTTTGATAACTGTTCTCATTGGTTAGAACTAAACACCTGAAAAATTTCAATTTAAGATTCTCTTAAAAATAAGGATTCCCAGGTGTGGCCTGGGAATCTCAAGTTCAAGAGTAAAAAATTAAAATTTTTTGAAGTTTTCAGTAATAACCACAGTCTGTGAGTAGGGAGTAGGTATCAATCTAGTCAAAAGTAAAAAGTAAAAAGGTAAAAAACTAGATTTTTTTGACTTTTGCCTTTTAATTTTTGCCTTCCTAATCCCTATTCCCTAAATCGCATTTTTCGCTGTTAAGCGGTAAACAAAAGCTTTGACTGCAAACTCTGGCAAAGCCAACATCCGTCGCCAACGCCAAGGTTCTTTATACAAACGATACAGCCATTCCAAATGATTATTTCCTAACCAAGCAGGAGCGCGTGTTTTGGTTCCTGACCAAATATCAAAACTACCGCCTACACCAATCCAAATTGCTTGCGGGCATAAATGGCGGTTTTGGGCAATCCATAATTCTTGACGTGGTACTCCCAAACCTACCAAAATTACTTGAGGCTGTAATTCGGCAAGAGTTTGGAGCAATTGGGCTTCTTCTTCTTTGGAATGATAGCCAGAATGAGTACCTACTATATTTAAATCGGGAACTTGCTGTTGCCAGAAATCTGCGGCTTTTGTCGCTACCCCAGGTGCGCCACCGTAAAAAAATACCTTTGTCTGTTTTTGCTTGTGTCCAATTTCTCGCAGTAATGTCTCTGCCAATTCAATTCCTGGACAACGTTGAACTTTTTGCCAGAACAGCCACTGCAAATACAAAACAACTCCAGCACCATCAGGAATTACTAACTCAGCATCATGAATTACCTTGGCTAGTGCGTTGTTTCGCTCTGCTTGCATGGTCATTTCTGCATTGAGCGTAACCACATGAGTTCCTCTGCTGTGTTGCAGGCATTCTAGCAACCAGCCCGGATAGTTACTCATAACATGAACTGGTATTCCCAGTACCGAAAATACTTTAGGCGGTTTAGACATAGCCTATTCTCGATTAGCCTCACATCACACCAGATTGTCTCGAACGATAGTTTATCAAATATTTTAATAAGTCGCTTGGGCAATTTTGGGCAATTAGTAGTTCTCAAAGTATAGAGATAATAGTCCTGAAGTTCTTCCTATCAGCGGATGATAAGCGGCAAAGTCTTAATCTTTACCACGATTTTTAGTGATTAAATTTTCTAATGATTAGCAAATTTATTGATTTGCTATGTTTCATAGCTAACCGTCATCTGAAGACAATATTTACTTGCGATCGCATTCTGGTTATCGTATTGAGTATTTGACAAATATGAATCTGTTGTAAATCAACCAGTATACTCATAAAAAAGGAGGTTAGCTTTTCACTAGCCTCAGACTAAGTAGACTAAAAAAGTCTTTGACAGGGTGCAGCATTGACCAGCTATTATCTGACACGCTTGGGATTAGTTCATATAGTTCTAAAATTTATGTCTGCTTACCTGCCAAATTATCAAACAAAATTAAACTAATTGAGGTCAGTATTTATATCTAAGGTATAACTAGACAAATTTTCATATGCAATCAAATGTTCGCGCGATAATTCCTCACCCACCCAATTAGCAAAACTACTAAACACCAAATTTACCTCAGCAAAAATTCTATATTTATTTTTTACAAATGTTTTTCAACGACAATCTATTAAGATTTTTGAATCAACTCGGTTTGACAGTTCAGTTAGTTTAACGGGCAGAAGTTGACAATGAATAAAATCCGTATTGTTTTGATCGAAGATCATGACCTCACCCGTGTTGGGATTCGGACAGCACTACAGCAAAAAGCAGAAATTGAGGTGATAGGTGAAGCAGCCAATGCAACAGAAGGCTTAAAATTGTTAAAAATACTACAACCAGATATTGCGATCGTCGATATTGGGTTACCTGATAAAGATGGGATTGCCCTGACAAGAGAAATTAAAGCCACTGTTACTGGAGAAGATGCCACAAGAGTCTTGATTTTAACACTTCGAGACAATAAAGAAGCTGTTTTAGCGGCTTTTGCGGCTGGGGCAGATTCTTACTGTATGAAAGATATCAAGTTTGATAATTTGCTAGAAGCAATACGAGTTACTTACAATGGCAACGCTTGGATTGATCCCGCGATCGCCAGAATTGTGTTACAACAGGCACAACAAAATTCACCTAAACAGGAAATACTTCCAACAAACAACCAAAATAGCCCTGAAAATCAAGAGATTGAGGAAATAGAGGAAATAATTGACCCTTATACCCTGACAGAACGAGAGTTAGAAGTGTTACAGTTAATTGTCGAAGGTTGTAGCAATGCAGTTATAGCTGAACGACTTTATATTACCGTTGGGACTGTAAAAACACACGTCCGGAATATTTTGAATAAGCTATGCGCTGATGACCGTACCCAAGCAGCAGTAAGAGCGTTGCGTTCTGGGTTGGTCGGATGAAGTTATTTCAGGGTGTATCAACCCTGAAATAAATTGAGGAAGAAGCTAACTTTGAGTGAATTTATGAGTTCAAAGTGGGTAACTTCTATAATTAGGGCTAGTTTTTTATTTTTTTGTAGGTTGTCATTGGGTGGGATAAAAATTGCATTATCTCGCCACACAAGTATCGGAAATTAAAGTCAAATATGACTGAAACAGAGGTAGAAAAACTCAAGCTCATGATTGTCGATGATGAGCTAGACAATTTGGATTTACTCTACCGCACTTTTAGGCGAGATTTTCAAGTATTTAAAGCCAATCATGCCCTAAGTGCGCTGGAAATATTGGAGAAAGAAGGTGAGATGGCCGTAATCATCTCAGATCAAAGAATGCCAGAAATGAATGGCACTGAATTTCTCAGTCGCACGGTAGAGCGATTTCCCGATACGATCAGGATTTTACTAACTGGTTTTACGGATGTTGAAGATTTGGTGGATGCGATTAACTCCGGTCAAGTGTTCAAATACATCACTAAACCTTGGAATCCTGAACGGTTAAAGGTATTAGTTGAACAAGCTACTGATACATATCGCTTAGTTAAGCAACGCACCCAAGAGTTGCGTCGTTCGCTGCGACGAGAATCTTTATTTAATGAGGTGACAACAGCAATTCGCGAGTCTCTCGATTATGGCAATATGTTGCAGAAAATTGTTGCCACTATTGGACAAACCTTTGATGCGACTTGTTGCTTGCTGATCCCAGTGGAAGGCGATCGCCTAACAAGTGATAAATTCTCTTATCAAGACGCAAAATCTTCTGCATTAAATTGTGCCTTTGACCATAGTCTGTTTGAGAAAGTTGTCGAAACTCGTCATTACCAACTCAATCAAGATACCTTTGATGGCAACCCTTGTAACCATCTGGTAGTACCTCTGACCTATCAGCAGCAACTATTGGCTGTACTGGCTCTTGATCAGTATGGACGCGAAGACCTTTGGCCAGATGAAGACATCAAATTAATTACAGGTGTAGCTGACCAAGCAGCTATAGGTCTTTTCCAGGCCAAACTCTACCAACGTCTTCAAGAAAAACAAGAGCAAATTAGAGCTGAGTTAGAAGTAGCACGCCAAATTCAAAATAATCTGCTGCGGCAAACTTTACCTGATATCAAAGGCGCAAAGTTACAAGCCTGCTGCTATCCAGCACGAGAAGTCGGAGGCGATTTTTTTGAAGTATTCGTCCACCCCAAAGGAGATTTATGGTTAGCAGTAGGTGATGTTTCTGGAAAAGGTGTGCCTGCGGCTTTATTTATGGCTAGTGCCATTTCTGTACTGCGCCGTGAGTTATCTCAAGAAACACCCGCCGAACCCCATGTAATTATCAAGAATCTCAATCACGCTCTGTGCAATGACTTAATTAGTAACAATTGCTTTATTACACTCGTATTAGCTTGTTACACCCCTACTACAGGAGAACTAGTCTACGCGAATGCGGGACATATCTACCCTCTGCTGTGGTCACGTCAAGCTGTCTCCACTGAACAACCTAACTATCTCAAAGTACGCGGCATTCCTCTAGGTATTTTGCCTACTTGGCAAGCACAGTCAGGACGCGAGCTTCTCTCTTCGGGAGATACTTTACTGTTAGCTAGTGATGGGATTACTGAAGCAACAGTATCAAATGAGTTAATAAAATGCGGAAAAATAGATGGCGATTTTGCGACAGTTAGTCACTCTATGCTGAATCAAGAAGGTCTTTGGCAACTTCTGCAAATGGAGCCACAACCACTTTCTCTGAACCATTTACTAGCTCGTATTCAAGCAAATAATCAAGTTCAAGAAGACGATCAAACTATACTTTCACTAGAGGTTTTATAAATAATGAAAAGTGAGCTTCATATCCCAAGTGATTTGAATTATTTAAGTATCGTCGAAAGTTGGTTGCTGGGATGCTTGAAAGTCCAGCTAGGAGAATCTGTGGACTGGTCTCGACAATCAAGTCGTTTAAGACTGGCTTTGGTAGAAGCCTACTCTAATGTGGTGCGTCATGCCCACAAAGAGCAGCCAAATTTGCCAGTATTACTGCGTTTGGAACTGAAAGAACGAGATATTTCCCTAGAAGTTTGGGATTACGGTGAAGGCTACGATATGTCTACCTATTTAGCACCTAACCCTCTAGACAAACAAGAAGGTGGTTATGGATGGCTGATTATGAATCGTTTAATGGATAAGGTCGAGTACCAATTACAAGTTAACGGCGCTAACTGTCTAAAGTTAGAAGCTACCATTCCAGAATTGGTGAAATAACCATGAAGTTTGTTGACTCTCAACACAAAAAATTGAGGTTACTGGTGTATTAAGAAAAATTAAGGGAATGCTAACTTTTACTAAATTTATTTGATTTATAGGGGTAACTTATCAAATACTGTAAAGGAAGAGTTACCAAAACAAATAATTGGTAACAGCAAGCCTTGATTACCCCTACATTACAATCAAAGTCATGATTCCACCTATGGAAGCTTTATTTTGTTTGTCTCCCCGTTATCGTCTGGATGATGAGTTACCTTGGCTAGAAGGGATTGATCCTAGTCGCCATTATTGGATTGCTGTGAACGGAGACAAGAATTTAACTATAGCTATTCCTGGGTTAGTGGTTGACTCAATAAATGATTTTAAACAGGTTATCCGCCAATTTCGCTCTTTGCAGCCAGGGGAACAAATAACTTTCGGAAGAATAGCTAAAACTTGTAAAATTCGCTGTGTTAGCCTAAATTGCTATGCGGTAGAAACAGAAATTAATAATGCGCCTGTGTGGCATTTGTTTGATCAAGAAACTTTAGATAGCCTACTCATGACAGCACACCCTGATTGGGTGTGCGCACCAGCAGATGTTGAGTTGGGAAGAAAATTATTAATGCGCTCTTTACAGTTAGCAGTGGCTACCAAGAGCTAATATTTTTTGTTTCATACAACTATTTTTCTGGACGCAAAGCCAGCAACTCTTGGGGAGAAGCTAGGAGTTTGATTTTGGTGTAGGTAATTTGTCGTTGTGCGTTTAAGATAAACACCCACATCACATTTACACCACACCAAGAAGTTTGGGCTTTACCTGTAATTTGAACTTGGATTTGGTCGTTTTCCAAATTTTCAATAATTCCTTGGCGAGGATCGGCTTTAACTCCTTGGGCTTCTTGTTGTAAATAAGATGCGATCGCATCTTTGCCTACAATACCAGATTCAAAGGGCGGATGCATCACACCATCTTCGGCAAACAGTGTAGCTGTTTGTTCAAATTCACCAGCATTTAAGGTGGCAAAATAATTTAAGATACAAGGTTCTGTAATTCCTTCAATCTGAATTGCGCTTATAGATTGAGCAGTTGTCATAAAATTCCCATTATTAAACTCACTGAAAATTAATTTGAATATAAAAGCCAATATAAAAAAAGCAGCTGTTGAGGTAGATTGTTAATTTCAGCTATTTCTTAAGAAAGAAGTTGTTCCCAGATTTTTATCTGGGAACAACTTTTGGCAAATCATTGAGGTTGGGAGAATATCACAATGTTATTTAGTCAGCTAAAGGATCAACACCCATTTCAGTGACTACTTTGCGAAGAACTGTAATTTGTTGACCAAAATCTAATTCTTTGATTGCTTCTAGTACTTGTCCACCGTCGCGAGAAAGTTTGTAGTCGCTTGGTACTGGTACAACAAAACCTTTCACCATCAATTCTGATAATTCGTACCAAAAAGCCAACTTGGTGTTTGCACTCAGAATACCGTAAGAGCGAGTAAAGGCAGTATTTTTCTTCGCAACCAAGTCACGCATTACGTTTAATTGGTCGGCGTGGGACATCTGCTTGATTTGATTTAGTAGGCCTTCAGCTAACTGTAAACGAGCCGCGCCTGTAGCTGCTGGTGTAATAGAACGCCCCATTTCTGTGTAAGCATACCACAGCACTGCTAGTTGGTCATCGACACTTAAGCTTTGAAATACAGCAATTGTGGAAGCAACAGCATCAACAGGCTGAATGCTGTAGTTAACAGCTTTAGAGAAGCGGGTTGATGCTGAATCAGAAGTGAATGTCATGATGGCACCACAGTTGATTAGTTAAGTATGCTGGAAATTAGAGAGAGGCTTATATTGCCTCTTGCTTTCCAATGTTGCATTATTTCTTTACAAGTTGCAAATAAAATTTACAAATACCTGGGGTAGCAAACTTTCTATGGCAGTATTGACTGTGTAAGGTATAATAACGCTGCTCAAAATCTGGGCAAAATTGAAATCAAGAAAATGAATCAGTGTTATGTAACCAGCAGCAGTAAAGTAAAAGAAAAAGCTTTAGAGCTAGGCTTTCACAAAGTTGGAATTGCTGCTGTAGATGAGGGAGATAATACAGAAGCACAGAGGTTACAAGCATGGATAAGCCTGGGTTATCACGCCGATATGGCATGGATGGGTAACCCGAAACGACAAGATATTAGTTTAGTAATGCCAGAAGCGCGATCGCTTGTGTGTGTGGCGCTGAATTACTACACCCCACATCAACGCCCGGAAGGTGAAGAATACGCCAAAATCTCTCGCTATGGCTGGGGGCGAGACTATCACAAGGTCATGCACAAAAAACTCAAGCAGCTGACTGCTTGGTTAGAATCACTGGGTGAAGGTGTGAAAGCCAGGTACTATGCAGATACTGGCCCTGTGCAGGATAAAGTCTGGGCGCAAAATGCCGGAATTGGTTGGATTGCCAAAAATGGGAATGTAATTACTAGAGAGTATGGCTCTTGGGTATTTTTGGGGGAAGTTGTGACAAATTTAGAACTAGAATGCGATCGCCCCCATACACAACATTGCGGTAGCTGTACTCGTTGTATGGAAGCTTGCCCTACTGGTGCAATTACCCAACCGTTTGTAGTAGATGCCAATCGCTGCATTGCGTACCATACAATCGAAAATCGGGGAGAAAAATTACCAGAGGCGATCGCATCAAACTTACAAGGCTGGGTTGCTGGTTGCGATATTTGCCAAGATGTTTGTCCTTGGAATCAGCGATTTGCCCACACAACTGATGTGGCTGATTTTCAACCGTATCCTGGGAATATTGCGCCCAAGCTGATAGAATTAGCAAAAATCTCAGATGAGGAGTGGGATAAACGATTTCCGGCATCAGCGTTGCGGCGGATTAAGCCAGAAATGTTAAGACGGAATGCCCGTGCTAATCTTGACGCATCCAGGCAAAATAATGACTCAGAAAGTAATTGTTTTTGATTTTGATGGCACGATTGCAGATACAGTAGATGCTCTTATAGGTATTGCCAATCGTTTAGCTATAGAGTTTGGCTATAAACAAATCACTCCTGAACAACTCGCTCACTTGAGAAATTTAACTTCGAGAGAAATTATTAAATACTCAGGTGTTTCTCTCTTGAAAATTCCTTTTCTCCTCAAGAAAGTCAAATCAGAACTAAAAAATAAAATTCACGAATTTCAACCAATTCCCGGCATTCAAGAAGCACTTACAGAACTAAAAAATCAAGGTTACAAGTTAGGAATTATCACATCTAACTCTCAAGAAAACGTTACAGCTTTCTTGAACCATCATGATTTAGATAACCTTTTTGATTTTATTTATTCCGGAGTAACAATTTTTGGCAAAACAACAATAATCAATAATGTATTGAAGCAAAAGCAACTGAAAACTCAAGCAGTTATTTATGTGGGTGATGAGACCAGAGATATAGAAGCATCCAAGAAAGCTAATATTAAAGTAGTGGCAGTCACTTGGGGATTTAATTCTCCAGAAGTATTATCAAAGCAAAAGCCAGATTTTTTAATTCATCATCCTAGCGAACTGCTAGATATTGTGAAAAATTGTTGTTAATTAAAAGGTAACTGGTAATGGGGAGTGGGAAGTAATTTTTTTGGTCACTTCTACATTAACTACTATCTATATAAATCAAGAACAAAGCATAAAGTGTGAAGTATGAATTTTTATACTTCACACTTCACACTTCATACTTTAGATGACTATTTTTTAGGTTGACCCTTTTCTATAGCTTGTTTTACTAAATCATCGCTGACATTAGAAACGCCTTCGTTGCGAGAACCACCAACTTCTTTTGCTAACTCTAAATAATCATCAGGATTACCTGTTGGTTGGGCTTCAGTAGTTCTATCTTCTGCTTCGGGAACTTCTAATTTAGGTGCGGTTGCTGCTTGTGCTGCTGCTTCGCCTTCGGGGGTACGGTCTATTTCGCTAACGCTGAACTGCTGTGCTGCTGCGTAATCAGCCTCAAAATCTACTTTTTGTACTTTTTCTTCGCCACTAGCCATATTTTCTGCGGCTAATTGTGCATCATGGGTAGTAGCTTCATTGGGATTGGGTTTTATTGTATCAGCCATAATTTAACTCTTGTGTAATTTTCTTAAATGCTGGGGCGATTGTACCAAGGTAAATTGCTGAATTACTGCCACCTAGGGAGAGATTATGACCTCTATTAATAGGTAGATATAAATTTTAATTCTAAATTGAAATAAGTCTTTCTCTAGAGGGGAGATCGTAATTATCAAATTTTGTTAACTCTTAGTTTGATATGATAATTTCTCGGAGATAAATTATGACTGCCAGTTACGAAAAAAACGCTCCTCAAGCTTTAAGTAATGAAACTCAAAATGTTGTCAAAGCCTTTAATAGTTTAGATACTGATGCTAAATTAGCATGGTTTTATCTTGTTTATGAAAACATGGGTGACTCCATTACTCCTGCGGCTCCGGCTGCGGCAGAACCGGAATTAGCACCACTTTTATTAAATGATTATCTCCAACTTTCTGATGAAGAACAATTGAATGTAATGCGGGATATAGTTAACCGCAAAGACACAGAATATTCTCGCGCTTACGGTGCATTGAAAGAAAATAATCAATTGTTAGTTTGGTATGTTTGGGCTGTAGCAATGGGTGATTCAGTAGTTGATTATCCTGATAACTACGAACCAAGTAAAGCAATTAATGATTTGCTTTCTCAAATTCAAGGTTTAGATTTTGAAGCGCAAATGTCAGTGTTTAGAACCATTGCTGGCGAAATGGGCTACAGTGATGTCCAGCCAATTGAAACTCAAGCTGAAACTGGTAAAACTTCTAGTCTTTAATTTGTAGATAGAGCGATTTTAATCATTCGTGAGACACAAGATACCCGACTTCTTTGATAAGTCGGGTATCTGAACAAAAACAATTCTTAAGTTTTGCTCAAACAGCCAAGTGAGTCAAATCATTTGGTGTTAGGTGAGAGTGTACTACTTCACCATCGCGGAACCAAACAATTCGCTGGGTTTGACGAGCTACATCGGGTTCGTGAGTTACCATGACTACGGTGATACCACTGGCGTTTAATTCGGTGAAAATGTCTAAGACTTCTTGGGTTGTGCGAGAGTCAAGTGCGCCTGTGGGTTCATCGGCGAGGAGTACGACGGGACGGTTGACAATTGCACGAGCGATCGCTACTCTTTGTTGTTGTCCGCCTGAGAGTTGATTTGGTTTGTTGTTGAGGCGTTTTTCTAAACCAACTCGTGTGAGTGCAACAACCGCGCGATCGCGTCTTTCTGTCGGGTTAACATTAGCATAGGCCATTGGTAACATAACATTTTCTAAGGCTGTCAGTTGGGGTAAAAGATGAAATTGTTGGAAGACGAACCCCAATTTTTTATTGCGGATGTGTGCTAGAGCTTTATCATCCATTTGGGCAACATCAACGTTATCTAAATAATAATGTCCGCCTGTGGGACGATCTAAACAGCCGATAATATTCATGGCTGTAGATTTACCTGAACCAGAAGGCCCCATAATTGAACAATACTCGCCTTCATGGATAGTTAAATTCACATCGTTGAGGGCTTTGACTTCGGTTTCACCGCTACCGTAGACTTTAAAGATATTTTCTAAACGAATAATTGCCGATTTTGGTACAGGATTAGGAACTAAAGAATCGGTTATTGAAACAGTTGTCATAAATATTTAGTTATTAATTAATGCTCAATTCAATAGTAATTAATTTTATTTTAGTTTTCCCCCTAGTCCTTTATTTATCCACCACAAACCCAACCTAATACAAATAAAGGTAACAAATAAACTCAATATTAAAGATGTTCAAAAGGGATGGGGTGGATTGTTAGGAGAGAATTTGGCTAAGGGTTGGTTTATTTTATCAATGTGTTGGACAATAACACCGGAGATAATTGCACCGCCTCCAAAGCCGATACCTATTACTTGGATGGTGTTGTTTAAAAAGCGATCGCTTTTTCAATGTTGTCGTGTTTACTAAAAGTGGGATATGAATTTAAACCGTGTTGTGGCGACAGGGTTCTGTGTCGTCACGACAAGGTTTCGTTTCATAACGACAGGGTTTCGTGTCGTGACGACAAGGTTTCGTTTTATAACGACAGGGTTCTGTGTCGTGACGACAAGGTTTCGTTTTATAACGACAAGGTTCTGTGTCATAACGACAAGGTTTCAAGACATCAGATCTCTGACTTTTGTAAAAAATTGGGGATCTTGATTATCGCAAATATTTTTTATCTTAGTAGCTAAATGGTATAATTTTATACTTTAATATAAAAGCATGAGAAAGGCGATCGCCCTCGGACAAGAGTCTGCGAGGTTTTTAATCCTGTCAACTAATATACTAAGCACTTCTTAATGCCACAATTGGGTCAAGTTTAGCCGCACGGCGAGCAGGAACGACACCGAAGAATAAACCGATCGCACCAGAAACACCAACTGCGGTAGTAATGGCTATGGGAGATATGCCTGCTTCTAAGGGCGTTAAACTTGCAACTATCATAATGCCACTGACACCAACAGCGGTTCCGACTATACCGCCAATTGCAGAGACAATCACCGCTTCAATCATGAACTGTAGCAATATATCTTGTTCTGTTGCACCGATTGCTTTTCGCAGTCCGATTTCTTGGGTGCGTTCGGTGACGGAAACTAGCATGATATTCATGATACCGATTCCGCCGACAAATAGAGAGATGCCAGCGATCGCAGCCAGCATAATTGTTAATGCACCTGTAATTTGACCAACTGTTTGCAAAGCATCTTTTTGTGTGCGGATGGTAAAGTCATCTTCGCCGATGATTTTGTGGCGTTGTCGCAGCAAATTGGTAATTTGAAAAACTGCTGCATCTACACTATTGGCATTCTTCGCCGAAGCGACAATAAAAGTTAACTCTAATCCATAAGGAGAAGTCCGTCCGACAATGCGGTTTGCCATTGTAATTACAGGTATCAAGGCCGCATCATCATAATCAACACCTAAATTGGAACCTTTGGCAGCTAAAACTCCAATCACCCGAAAACTGGTATCCTTGATGCGTAACTGCTGACCAACAGGATTACTATTACCGAAAAGTCTTTCAGCCAATTTTGCACCCAGCACCACAACTTGGTTACTGCGTTTCATGTCTACTTCAGTAAAAAACCGCCCTTTGTCGGTTTCAAAGTCTCGCACTGTTAAAAAACTGGGCGTTGTCCCGATAATGTTGACATCGGTGTTTTTGTTAGCGTAAGTCACCACCTGCCTGCTGTTTAACTCCGCAGTCACATCTGCTATGGTTGGTACTTGAGTAGCGATCGCTCTAGCATCTTCCAGAACTAAAGTTTTCGGCACATCACGAGAAATACGCTGAGTTTCTTGATTACCAGGAATCACAAACAATACGTTCGGCCCCAAAGATTCTAACTGATTAGAAACGTATCTCTGTCCACCTTCACCAATGCCAATCATGGCAATTACCGAAGCATTACCAATAACTATACCTAGCATGGTGAGGGCGCTACGCAGCTTATTCGACAGCAGAGTTTTCCGTGCCATTTGTACGCTTTCTAAGAAGTTCATTGCTTTTGTGATTCCTGCGCCTTCTTGATTTTATAGTCCTTGGGTAAGTCAACAAACACGCGATCGCCTACTTTCACTCCTGACAAAACTTGAGTTTGGTCGCCAACTTGCGCTCCTGTTGTGACTTCTCGAAACTGGGGTTGATTTTTCGCATCAGGGACAAGTACACCAGTTTTACCTTTTTCGGTGACAATGGCCACGGTGGGTAATACTAAAGTATTGCTGATGCGATCGCCTAAAAAAGTCAAGTCAACATTTAAGCCAGAACGTAGTTTATCCAAACCTGTATCTAAAGTCACCCGCACCTGAAAAGATGTCACACCTTGTTCTACCACTGCTTCTGGCGCAATCAAGCGGACACGACCTTTAAATACTTGGTCAGGATAAGCATCAGCCACAATTTCTACTTCTTGTCCTGGTTTAACTCTGCCAATATCTGCTTCGGGGATTTGTGCTAAGACTTCTAAACCTTTAGCAACAGCCACAATAGAACTAGAAGTTGCCGACGCACTTGTAGATGCAGAGGTAGTTGGTGTGACAAATGCGCCGATGTTGGCATATTTCTGCGTCACAATTCCATCAAAGGGTGCGCGAATGATCGTTTCTTGCATTTTGACATTAGCCGCTGCTAATTGAGCTTGCGCTGCTTTAACTGCGGCTTGGCGTTGGGCAATTTCTTCTTTGCGTGTACCATTTTCTAATAAAACTAATGCGGCTTGTGCTTCGGTAACAGCGGCTTCTTTCATTTCTATTTCTTCACTGCGCGAGCCACTTTGCATTAGCGACAACCGCCGACGAGCTTCTTCTAAATTAGCTTTAGCAGATTTATCTTCACTGATTGCTTGATCTAATAATTGCTTTTTCTCTGCACCTTCTTGGTAAAGATATTGGTAACGCTTGACTTGTTCTATGGTGTAGTTTACCCGCGCTTGGGCTGCATCAACTTGGGCTTGAGCTTGGGCAATTTCTTGGGGACGATTACCAGCCCGCGCTTGGGCTAATTGAGCTTGGGCTTGCCGCAAACGGGCTTTCGCTTGCATAATTTCTTGGGGACGAGTCCCGGCTAAGGCCTGGTCTAATTGGGCTTGGGCTTGGGCTAAGTTGGCGCGGTACTGAAGAATTTGGGCTTGTAAATCGCTTATATCCATCCGGGCGATAACTTGATTTTGCTGTACGCGATCGCCCTGTTCGACATATAATTCTGCCAGCACCCCAGGATTTTTCGGACTGATATTCACACTTTGAACGGGGACAACCTTACCACTAGCAGTAATTTTCAAAGTCACATTTTTAGCTTCTACAGGCACAGTTAGTTGTGTAACATCTTGTTCGTTTACTCCCCGATTAAATATGTTGGCAGTAGTAGCAACACCAACAACAACAGCACCCGTGGCTATCAACCCCATCAGCCAGCGGAATGGGTGATACACTTTGCCAATAACGGGGACTTCTATGTAGGTGTTCATAATCACGGTCTAATAAATACTTTTGGGCTTTTGAATTGAGCTAGAGTTACTAGTTGGGATGGGTTACAAGCTGTAGGGCTAAAATGACAGATAGTACTTCTTCTAGTTATTTAGAACTTTGTAACATATCAATTAACGTTCCTTAATACTAGTCTTTAGTAATTTTACGCGCCTTCACCTAAATGGGTGAACTCCGAGATTTCATCAAAGTCCTGAATACAACACCAAAAAAAGTTTTCAGACATCCTCTAAAGTAAATTATTGACTAGGGGAGTCAGTGCAGTGGACGGGTTCCCGGCATAAAGGAGACAGTGCCGTGGTGAGACAGTCCGCAAAAGAGGGGGTTTCCCCCCGAAGGAAATGCAACAGATGGTTTCCCGACTCCCTAACTGTCGTCAACTGGCGTTGTGTTATGGCGTTAGCCTAAAGCACTACCAAAAATGAAAAACGTCCTTTCCTCGCAACTATCTCTGAGTCTCAGCGCGGTTATTTTCAAGCTATAGGATTCATATTTGATTAGTGAAAAAAATCAGTACACATCTAACTTTCCTATTATCTGTTCCCTGTTAAGAGTTCCCTACCTACACAAGGATTTTCAGTAACCAAATCGAATTCCTATAGTTACACAAAATTAATTACGCCAAATATAAGCTGAAAAGCTTGTGTAGTCAAAGCTCAATCTGTAATTTATCTATTAGTTTCCTGAGCAGCAAAATTTAGTGATTGCCCAGATAAGCAAATTAATTAAAAAAGAACAGTCTTTTCTGATACTATTAAGAAATATCAAAATGACTTAACATCAAAATTAGAGTTCTATAGGTACAGCATGGTCTTTTGGCGCTGCTTTGTTGCCTCTGGCTTGATTATTTGCTTCGCATCTGGCTGCGATAACAAAGCACAATTATCAATCAAAAATACCCAGCAAGTGGTGCAAGAAATTAATGTTTCTCAGTTGCTGACAGAAGCAAAAACTAGTCAAAAGGCAGAAGATTTATTTCATGAAGGCAATCAATTATTAGATGAGCAACGTTACCAAGATGCTATAGCAATATATGACAAAGTAATCGCCTTCAAACCAGAAAGTGCTGATGCTTGGATAAACCGAGGCATAGCTTTAACAAAATTGCAAAAACACACAGAAGCACTAGCATCGTATGATAAAGCGATCGCCATAAAAGCTGATAAAGATGAAGCGTGGTACAACCGAGGTAATGCTTTAGTTGCATTGCAAAGTTATAAAGCAGCAATTGCAGCTTATGATAAAGCGATCGCCATTAAACCAAACAAGCACGAAGCCTGGATAAACCGAGGCATAGCCTTGACAAAACTGCAACGTTATCCAGAAGCACTAGCATCGTATAATAAAGCGATCGCTATCAAACCAGACAAGCCAGAAGCTTATTACAATAGAGCTTGTACTTATGCTTTACAAAACAAAGTAGACTTGGCGATTGAGAACCTAAAAACAGCCATCCGTCTAGTTCCAGGAAAATACCAACAGTTAGCGAAAATCGATCCAGATTTTAAGAAAGTACGTAGTGATCAAAGATTTCAACAATTAATTCAATAGCTGCTTCCAACAGCGAGAAAGTATAAGTGGCAATATGCGCTCTGTTGCAAGTTACAGAGTATGATTTGGAATAACTAAATCTAATCTCTGCGTTGCTTTGCTCGCTGCGATCAAAAATCATATATGAAAAAATTATTAATTACCGGAGCCAGTGGTTTTTTAGGATGGCATCTTTGCCAACTAGCAAAACCAGAATGGGAAGTTTATGGTACATATTATTCACATTTTCTAGAAATTCCAGGAATCAAAATACTGAAAGTCAATTTAACGGACTTTCAAGAATTAAAACAACTATTTAAAGATATTAACCCAGCCGCAGTTATTCATACAGCCGCCCACTCACAACCAAATTTTTGTCAAATTTATCCTCAAGAATCACACATTATTAATGTCACAGCATCTTGCAATATAGCTGGGTTGTGTGCAGATTATTCTATTCCTTGCGTATTTACATCAACCGAGCAAGTCTTCAATGGTTTAAATGCTCCATATAAAGAAACTGCACCTGTATGCCCTATAAATATATATGGTGAGCAAAAAGTCATGGCTGAAATGGGTATGTTAGAACGATATCCCATGACCGCAGTCTGCCGGATGCCTTTAATGTTTGGCAGGGCAACACCTGCGGCACAAAGCTTTATTCAACCATTTATTCAAACTTTAAAAGAAGAAAAACAATTAAATTTATTTATTGATGAATTTCGCACACCAGCCAGTGGTACAACAGCCGCTAAAGGATTGTTGTTAGCTTTAGAAAAAGTGAATGGAATCATTCACCTAGGAGGGAAAGAGCGGATTTCACGTTATGACTTCGGGCAGTTATTAGTAGAAATATTTAAACTACCATCCACAGGCATAAGAGCCTGCCAGCAAAAAGATATAAAAATGTCAGCACCCAGACCACAAGATGTTTCTTTAGATAGTTCTAAAGCTTTTGGGTTAGGATATCAACCTTTATCTATCAAAGAAGAATTACAAATAATAGCCAAATATTAATAACAGATATAGCTTTCAGAGCCTATTTATAAAGTAAGTATTAAGTAGAGTGTGTTACTGCTATGCAAAGATTTGAGGCTTTGAGAGAGCTAGGATTAGCCGTAACGCACCATATCTTTCGGTGCGTTATAGCAACGCGTAACGCACCCTAAAATTTAAGCTTTACTTTATAAATCATCTCTCAAAGGTTAATAGCAACGTTGAGTGGGTGGTTTAAATTTTAAATCCTCCATTTTGCTGTTATTTCACTAACTTAAACTTATATCTCAAGAAAGAGGGTGCATACTTAATCGTCTGCAAAAATTTAAATTGTTTAATAACAATGCATAACTCGGCATTACTTATTATTAAGCAACAAAAAGCTAAGCAATTATTAATAGACTTCTTGCAAAATTCTAAAACATCAATAATTAACCGCAGATAGACGTAGATAAAATCTACTTATGCAAGAGGTCTAATGATTTCAAAAAAATAAACTGATGCCTGCGGCTATTTTTTTGATAGATGGATGGAATGAAATGAGTAAATAAAATACTTGTTTTCAATTAGTTTATCGTTTCGGGGGAAGTAGCTTATATCTGATAGGCAAAAGCCTAGGTTTTCAAAAAAACATCACAACAGAGAGTAAAAATCAATCTCTACCAAGACTTTTAAAACTCAAAAAATTGAGAATTTAGTACACACATACAAGGAAATAAAAGCATGAAATTCCTGAATTTATCTAAGTCTGTTTTAGTTAGTTTATTCGCTATCAGTTGTGCAGTTGCACTATCTACACCTATTTCTGCTCAAACTGGAGGAACTGGTACAGGCACTAGCGGAACGGGAACTAGCACAGGAACCACAGGTACGTCTGGAACCACCGGAACCGACACTACAGGTACTGGAACAGGAATTACAGGAACTGGTACTACAGGTACTGGAACCACCGGAACTGGCACAGGAACTACAGGCACGGGTACTGGAACTGGAACAGGAACCACAGGAACTGGTACTACAGGTACTTATGGTACAGGTACAGGAACTACTGGAACTGGTACAGGAACCACTGGAACCGGCACTACAGGTACTTATGGTACAGGTACAGGAACCACAGGTACTTCTGGAACCACTGGAACTGGTACAGGAACTACAGGCACTGGAACAACCGGAACTGGCACTACAGGCACTTATGGTACAGGTTCCGGAACCACAGATACCACAGGAACAGGAACTGGTACTACAAGTACTTACAGTACAGATCAAGGAAGGACAAACACTACAGGTACTACCTCTTACCAAGGAACTAACGATGTGAGAGGCGATCGCAATTCCAATTGGGGTTGGTTAGGTTTACTTGGTCTGGCTGGTTTAGCAGGATTAACTGGTAAGCGCCAGGAACCCACAGTTTACCGTGATCCTAATGAAGTGCGTTCGACTACCAGATATTAAATCACCATCCAGCCTGACTCTTGCAGCTAAATTTGCACAACATATTTTAGATCCCTGACTTTTAAAAAAGTCGGGGATTTATGTTTTTAGTTTATTTATATTGACCTAATATACCAATTTGAAAAATATTTGCGACAGATGAATTGATAGAAGCTATACACAGATAGCAATTTCCAATCTAAAATCCAAAATCTAAAATCCAAAATCCAAAATGTATTAGTCTGCCATCCCAGCAAAATATTGATAAGCTGATGTCTAATGTCTACAGCCTTAGGATTGAAAGCAGTACTTCAACAGATCCAGCAATAAGACAGATATTAATCAATCCAGTCAACAAGAAGGATTTATTGAATGTCGGTGGGAATACGCTACGATTGGCAGGAAGCAGAGATTCAGAAGATTTACGAAATGCCATTGCTAGAGCTGATTTATCAAGCTGCTAGTGTACATCGCCAATATCATGACCCTAAAAAAATACAGGTCTGTAAACTGATCTCCATTAAAACAGGAGGTTGCCCTGAAGATTGTAGCTACTGCGCTCAATCTTCTCGTTACAAAACAGAAGTAAAACCACAGGCGCTTCTGGACAAAGATACAGTGGTGAATATTGCCCAAACAGCTAAACAAAAAGGTGTAAGTCGTGTCTGTATGGGTGCGGCGTGGCGAGAAGTGCGAGATAACTCTCAGTTTGAAACAGTGCTGGAAATGGTCAAAGAAGTGACTGACATGGGTTTAGAAGTATGCTGCACCCTTGGTATGTTAACAGCTGACCAAGCAAAGCGATTAGAAACAGCCGGATTGTATGCTTACAACCACAACTTAGACACCTCGGAAGACTATTACAGCACAATTATTACCAGCAGGACTTACAGCGATCGCCTGAATACAATTGAAAATGTCCGGCAAACTAACGTGACTGTCTGCTCTGGTGGTATCTTGGGCTTAGGCGAAACTGCGGCTGACCGTGTATCAATGTTATGCACTCTGGCAAACCTCAATCCTCATCCAGAGTCAGTCCCCATTAACATTCTTTCTCAAGTTGAAGGAACGCCGCTAGAAAATCAACCAGATGTCCCCTTTTGGGATGTAGTGCGGATGATTGCCACAGCACGTATTGTGATGCCCACTTCTGATGTGCGGTTGAGTGCTGGCCGCGCCCGACTTTCTCAAGTTGAACAAGCTTTTTGCTTTATGGCAGGAGCTAATTCTATCTTTTCGAGCGACGATAACAAAATGCTCACAGTTACCACACCTTGTCCAGATTATGATGCTGACCAGGAAATGTTGAACTTGTTGGGCTTAGAAATGCGTCCACCTGTTCAAAGACAAAATCAGGTAGCTAGTCCTGCGGCTGTAGGATAACTAAATAGGGTGCAAGGGGTTAAGGGTGTAAGGGAATTCTGCCTCACTTCTACCCTTACACCCCCATACCCTTAATTCTTAGAGGATTTTAGCAGCACGTAGACCGAACAACAGACCAGCTGCGATCGCTGTAAATAAAGCCAAAAAACCGATGTAAGCAACTACTGCGAACATTTTAATGCTTCTCCACAATACTTCACTAAATCTATTGAACCATTAGTCAAGGGTCAATGGTCAATGGTCAACAGGCTAAAGAATGCAATTTCAGACTTCATACTTCAGACTTCATACTTCATACCCAGATTGCGATAGAATACAAGCCCACAGCGCTTGTTTAGGGATGGGTAATGACTTCTACCATTAACGTTAATTTACCGCAGCAGTCTTACGAAATTGCGATCGCACCTGCGAGTTTAGATCAACTTGGTCAAAGCATGGCCAATCTCAAGCTAGGTCAGAAAGTACTTTTAGTTTCTAATCCCACCATTTTCAAGCATTATGGCGAAAGAGCGATCGCATCATTAAAATCGGCGGGATTTGAAGTAGCTAGTTATTGCTTACCCGCTGGGGAACGCTACAAAACCCTCAATTCTATCCAAAAACTCTACGATGTTGCCTTAGAAAACCGCCTGGAACGTTCCTCCACAATGGTAGCTTTAGGGGGAGGCGTAATTGGTGACATGACTGGTTTTGCGGCTGCAACTTGGCTGCGGGGAATTAACGTTGTCCAAGTGCCTACCACTCTTTTAGCAATGGTAGACTCTGCCATTGGTGGCAAAACAGGTGTAAATCATCCCAATGGCAAAAACTTAATTGGCGCATTCCATCAACCGCGTTTAGTATTAATTGACCCAGAAGTATTGAAAACTCTGCCTGTACGCGAGTTTCGTGCAGGGATGGCAGAAGTCATCAAGTATGGCGTAATTTGGGATGCGGAATTGTTTACCCAAATGGAAGCCAGTAAACATCTCAATCAACTCCGATACATGAAGCCGGAACTGTTGAACGAGATATTGACTCGCTCTTGTCAAGCCAAAGCTGATGTTGTCGGCAAAGATGAGAAAGAAGGCGGAATACGGGCGATTTTGAATTATGGACACACTATCGGTCATGCCATAGAAAGTTTGACAGGTTATCGGTTACTGAATCATGGCGAAGCTGTAGCGATCGGTATGGTAGCTGCTGGACAAATTGCTGTCAACTTGGGTATGTGGCAACAAGCAGAAACTGACCGACAAAATGCCATCATTCAAAAAGCAGGTTTACCAACAAAATTACCTGCGGGTGTAGATATTGCTGCAATTATTGATGCACTCCAACTAGATAAAAAAGTCAAAGCAGGTAAAGTACGGTTTGTTTTACCAACTCAAATTGGTGTAGTTACAGTTACCGACCAAGTACCAGCAGATGTCATCCAGCAAGTATTACAAGAAATGCAATAAATGCAATAGATTAGCTAACAGTGAGGTTGTGAGGCGGCAGATAAACTCTGAGTTACCACAAGGAGCTCTGTGCCGTCCGTTGCAGCGCAGTGTTTGGCGGTGGACGAAAAGCGTGCATATGTAGATACTTGCAGGGTCGGGTGCAAAAAATATGCCACGTTTGCATTTTAGCATTATATTTATATAACGGACTTACAGTACGTTATACAATGCCTCTTACAAACCCCCTATATATTACAGACTACGGTGCAGCTTATGTTGGTGATTCAGTTGAACTACTAGAGCAGCTTGAATCAGACTCAATTGACTTGGTGATGACCTCACCACCTTTCGCTCTGCAACGTAAAAAGACTTATGGAAACGTAGACCAAGAGGAATATGTTGATTGGTTGATTGAATTTTGTAAGAAAGTTTATAGAATTCTCAAGCCAACAGGTAGCTTTATCCTTGACTTGGGCGGAGCTTATCAAAGTAAGCGACCAGTACGTTCTCTCTACAACTATAGAGTTTTAATTAGGCTTTGCGACGAATTAGAGTTTAGACTGGCAGAAGAATTTTTCTGGTTTAACCCTGCAAAACTACCTTCTCCTATTGAATGGGTTAACAAACGAAAGATTCGGGCAAAAGATTCTGTAAATACTGTATGGTGGCTTTCAAAAACTGACAATCCTAAAGCTAATGTCAGCAATGTTTTAGTACCTTACTCTGAGCGGATGAAGAAGCTACAAGCAGACCCAGAGAAGTATTACAAACCTAAAGAAAGACCTTCAGGTCACGATATTGGTAAGAGTTTTGCTACTAATAATGGAGGTGCTATCCCATCAAACTTGTTAGAAATTCCAAATACTGAAAGTAATTCAAGTTATATACAACTATGTAAGTCTATTTCTGTTCCTCCTCATCCGGCGAGATTTCCCCAAAAACTACCGATGTTTTTTATAAAATTTCTAACTGAACCAGGAGATAAAGTTCTAGATATATTTTCAGGCTCAAATACTACGGGTTTTGCAGCTGAACAACTAGAGAGAAATTGGATAGCTTTTGAAAAAGATTTATCCTATTTAGCATCCTCAGCTTTTCGCTTCTTGGATAAATCTCACACTCCAAATGAAGCTCTTGCTCTCTACGAGAGCCTTCTTACTCAACAAGGCTCTATTTATTTAAAGACTACAAAACAATTAGCCATAAATTTTTGAGTGAATTTACTAAATTAGCAATTTTCTTTAAATTGCTTGTTCATCTTGTTTTGGGTAGACCTTTTCGCCTTCCCTTTCTATCAGCCCTAGAGGAATTTTAGGATTATTAATAGACTCCATACCTCCCACTATTCTAGATTCCCAGTAGCTAAACTTAGTTTCCAGTGAGCTAGGATCAACTTTATATATGGCCTTTAATAATATTCCTTCATACACAGCAATATACCAAGCTTTTACAGCTCGGTATTTGGCTAAGATATCAAGATTAAGATGATGGTGCGTTGTAACACTTCTACTTAGAAGTTTATTAATCGTTTTTAATTCATACTCATTTCCTTCTGCGTCAAGTGCATCGTTTCCTTCCCGTCCAGGAGATATACGCAAGCCAAGTAGAATCAACACTTGAAGAACTTTTCCTCCATTATCCTGGAAAACATCATTGATGCCATATTCATTTGCAAGGCTTTGTAATTCCTGTATAGCCTCAAGTGCAGTCTGTAGTCGCTCTAAATCAGAGCGTCGCTCCTTCGTCGTATTAACTGGTTCCTCAACAGGTTGAACAAGAGAAGGAGGAACAACTGGAGTTTGTAATTCAGTAATAAAGTTAGTGCTGATATCGGCTAGAGGAGTGATGTTCATCAAATACGGCACTGATACTTTAAGAGCTTCAGCAATATCTAGAATTGTCTCGAAAGATGGGGTACGCTCACCACGCTCTATATAGCTAATATGCTCAACAGATTTATTAATAGACTCTGCAAGTTGCTCTTGTGTAATTCCTCTTTCTTTCCGAAGTGCTTGCACTCTATCGCCAAAGAGTTGTTTAGCTTCCTTATACTTTTTGGAACTCATAAAATTTAAAACGGACTAAAAGTACGTTTCAAATCTTATGAATGGCTTCAAAATATGGAAACGAACTGAAAGTGCGTTTTTTGAATAGCATTTAATTTGCATATTGATACAGCAGGGGGGGGTAGGGAGCAAGGGAGAGGGTTTGCAGCTTTTACCACCATGAAAATAGTGCAATTTAAATGACGATTAGCTTACTGTTATTAGCAATAACGATAGAATTAGAGGGTTTCAGCTTAAAGTTAATCACAATTAAAACTAGCTAACAGCTGGTTTACGCTATGATTCCCCAAGTCAAAAATCAATTAACTTTGCAAGAGTTCTTACATCTTCCTCCAGGTGAGGGAGATACTACTTATGAACTTGTGGATGGTCAAGCTATTCCTAAAATGTCACCAAAGTTTTTTCACGCCAAGCTGACTTACGTCTTTTTAGAGTTAATCGAACAATGGCAAAAAGAACAGGGCATCGTCTGCCCAGAATGGTCTGTTACTTTACAACGTCGAGGGCGTGATTGGGTTCCAACACCGGATGTTTTATACATTTCCTATCAGCGCTTACCAGCTAACTGGAATGAAGACGAAGCTTGCCCTGTTCCGCCAGATTTAGTGATTGAAATAATTTCACCAGGACAAACATTTGGCGAAATGGCGGCTAAAGCAAAAGATTATTTGGATGCACAAGTTTTGCGGGTGTGGGTGGTAGACAGCAAAGCCAGAAGTATTACTGTGTTTTTCCCAGATGCAGCACCACAAACATATATGGGAGATGAAGTGCTTCAAGATTCCCTATTTCCAGGGCTGGAATTTACGGTTGAGCAAGTATTTCAGCAGGCAAAAATCCCGTTAAAGTAACCATTTTTTAGTTATGAATTATTAGTAAAGAAGTTGATCCCTGGCTGATTAAAGAAGTCGGGCATACAATACAGAATTATTAAGAGTAATAAGAAGAAATGGTTAATTGCCTCAATAATGAGTTGAGTACTGTTACCCTAGTCTATAGATGATATGAAGTGAAAGAAAAGCATAACACTCAAGGATTGTTCGATGAAAACATTAATTTGCTTGCCTGCGATCGCTTCTTTATTGATGAGTGTGGGATGCCAAGTTGCTTTTTCTCAAAATTCCGATTCTAATTTAAAACAGGAATCAATCGAGTCACAAACATTATTTCAGTTAGATACAGCTAATATTGTGGAAGTTGCTGAATTTAAGCAAGAAATAGATGAAAAAACAGCCTTAAATTTAGTCTGGAAGCTACCACAAGTACAACGCAAAGCTAGGGAAATTGAAAGGCTGTCTAAAGGCAGGATTAAAGTAGGTGCAGTAGTTGATGGTTCTCCTACCTTTAATGAACCTTACTATACAGTTCGCATATTTGAGAATCAACCAGACCATGATTCAACAATTTACTGGTTTCGAGTTTCTAGTACCAATGGTGTGGTAGAAGTTCTCGATTTGATTGAAAATAAATACATCAGTTTGGATGAATGGCGAGAACAATTTAAGCGTTAATACCTGAATAATCTTAAGTTTTAGTTTTGGCGATCGCAATCTATCAGGGATAACAACACTAGTCAACCACTGATAATTAATTCATTTTCAATACTTCAAGTGATTTTAAATACTGCTTTAGTACTATATTTCAGCTACTAGGGCAAAAAATTAATCCCTGAAACCCTTGTCTTTTCAAGGTTTCAGGGACGAGTGGCTAACGGGACTGGTGCGTCTCGAACGCACGACCTAGCGCTTAGGAGGCGCTCGCTCTATCCAGCTGAGCTACAGCCCCAACTATAAGGCATAAATATAATAGCAGTAGTTTTAGCTAGACTGCCAAGAATTGTCCCAAGAACCGCCGCCTATTTCTAAACCACACAGAGAACTATGCGATTTTAGGATGATTTGAGATTGTTTGTCACTAACTTTGCGCAACTCCAAATTCAGATTTCCTTGCATGGTATCCCGACAACAGAACATTAAACCATTTGTGGTCGGCGCACGCAGGGGTGTACCTGGTAGATGGGTGGTTCCTGTCAACTCAACCTCGTAGTGTAGGTTTCTAGCTTGCATTTGCCATCTGCCCCAAGGTTGAATTTGCCATTGTACTTGCGAATTCCAGGGGACAAATTCATAAAATTTGCCTTGATAATGCACCCCAATCATCGCTACAGATTCCATCCACCACAATACACCGCGTCTACCACCACCAGCCGTTAATGCTAAGTCAGGTTCGCCGTCAAAGCAGTTACAGTTTAGCCAAAACCATTTTTGTGGAAAAGCCCCACCCCAATTTTTTTCTCCGTAGGCTGGCGCGTTGGTAAATTCATAGATTTTGCCATTCCAGTCTATCCAGCCACTAGCCAAACCATGCGCCATTAAAATTTGCCAGCCGGGTTCAAAAATCTGTAAAAATGACAGCCAGCCAGCAGTTGATTGCTGAAGACTATTGTGATTTCCCCAAGCATATACTGGCTGAATTTCATACAACCAACGGCAATAAAAACCAGTCGCAGGATCACGAATGATTCCCTGATTTAAGGTAGCTGTGGCTTGATAACCTTCTTGAATGTGCTGTTCAAATTCTCCTGGTAAGAGGTACAGAGGTTGAGTGTTGAGGTTCGTTTTGCCCCAATGTCCTAAAGCTAAGACATCTCGACTAGCCCAAAATTTTTCGACATCGGGAAAAGTCCGACATAAATACTCATCGTTGGGGCCGAGAACTTGGGCTGAACCACCGCTATGGGGTTTACCACCAATGGGGTCTTCAATAGAGTACATGAAAGCAAAGGTTTGTCCGCAGTCTGGCAAAGTTACACGGTAATACCAACCTTCAAAAAAACGACGACTACTGCCATCCCAATGGTAGCCGCTATGTGGTGTTTGAGAATTTACAGGCAAGGAAAACATCAGTATTGATATGCTTGCTAATTGGCTATTTTTTAGTATGCGCGATCGCCTGTCAGCAAATTTGACCATTTTTAGGCGACAGCTAAAATTTCCGGTTATCAGCTAATAACTGCATATATCTACCCTATACTCGCTCTTTTGGCAGATGATCAACTCCCGACTCTAGATAGAACCATCTGTGCAATTACAGAGGGTATGCTGAATATCATTACAAGCTAAGTAAAAAAAAGAACCCAAATTTATTGAGTTCTTTGCAGATTAGTATTGCAATTTCTTTTGTATTAAGGCTTTAGCTTTACCAGCACAGAGTTTAGGAGTGTAAATAATAGTATGACAAATTCAGGCGATCGCGAAAGATATAACAGCGAAACAAGACAAGAATCTTACACCGATAGTTACGGTAACACTCACACTAACGTGACACGTAGCAGTGAGACAGTGAACAACAATCCCAACTCTTACAGAAATGGTTACGTAAATGGTCGAGAAATCGAGCGTAACTACCAACAAGATTATTTAGCTACGCGTGACAATGAAAATGCGTCTCGTGGTTTACTACTGGGAATCTTACTCACTTCTCTAGCTGGTTTAATAGTTGGTGCATTCTGGTACTTTAACCAGCCCAGAGAAGCTGAAGTTAACCAAGTTCAACCAGTGTTGGTTCCCACACCTAACAATGAGCCACCTAGCCCTCAACCACAACAAACCACGATTATTGAAAGAACCAGAGACGTACCTGTTGTAGTTCCACAACCTCAAGTTCCATCTGTAACTATAACTTCCCCACCAGACATTAACGTTAACGTTCCGCCTCAACAGCCTGCGACATCTGGAACCCAAACTACTCCTCAAAGAGATAGTTCTGGTGATACTCCTGCGACTGGTAGTAAAAGTAATACTTCTCAAACCACTGTTCCGCAAGGGTCAAGCGATTCTGACAGAACTCCAAACAGCAGTTCTTCTAATACTGGTGATACTGCTACAGATAAGAGTAACCCTCGATAAATCCTGCATTGCAATATCTCTTAATAAATAAGGAACTAAGTAATGGAAAAATCTTAAGAAAATTTTTCCTAGTATTGCGACAAATTAATGGTAATCAACTTTAGTAAACAGGTATACCATTCAAAAATAGAGCGTGCTAGATTAAGAGCAAGGTACAGAAAGGTTAAGTTTAAGTGAAGTTAAAAACTTGAAATTAGAGCCTGTACCTCCTGCTCTAAGATCTACGCGATCGCAACTCAACTGTCGCATCCTCTGGAAGTGTTTTCGCCTTAAGTCTATTGATTTTGTTGGAGGTTTTTGAACGTAAAGCCAGAAATGCCTGCCTATTAGAATCAAGGATGCTGAAGTCTGAGAACAGCGATTGCATTTGTCCACCTTATTTGAGTTAGTTCTTCTGTTTTTTCAATCTTCTCGAACGACTTTTATATTTAATCAGCCGCCTGAAGTTACTGAACATTAATCGGTCGTAACTTCGGCGGTTAATAGTTTTAAGGATGTAGATATTCCTTGTGTCACTTCCTCAAAGTTAGACTAAAGTTTCATACTTCACACTTCACACTTCATCAAAGTAATCACAGTAACTTCAGGTGGGCAAAAAAAGCGTCCTGGTCGATAAGTTCCTAAGCCACGATTAACATATAACTGATTGTTGGCTACTTTGTGAAATCCCTGCGCCCATTCCCAATATCTCACTACCTTTGAACAATCACCGAATAAAAATGGAACCCAACGCCGCAGTTTTTTCGGGAGTTGTTTGAGTAATTTTTTATAATAAAAAACCGCAGGGCCAAAGCCAGGAATTACAATGTGTCCCCCGTGTGTATGACCAGATAACTGTAAATCAACTCGCCACTGTTCTAATATTTTGGCGGTATCTGGGTTATGAGATAAAACTATGCGGGGTGTCAAAGGGTCTAGTTGTTTCATAACGGGTACAGGATTAAACTCCCGCGACCAATAATCAGCTAAACCTACTATTGGTAATTCTTTTCCGAGTGGATAGGCGATTTCATTCCACAAAACATGAACTCCAATACTAGCGAAAGCATTTGTAACTTCTGCTTGGGAGTGATTGTAGTGTATGTCATGATTGCCGAGTACAGCATAAATACCGCAGCGACTTTGGAGATGTTTAAGTCGCATCACAAGTTGATGAATTGGGCTAGGATCATCAGTTACATAATCGCCAGTTAAAACAATTAAATCAGGTTCTGCTTCATTAGTAACTGCGATCGCTTCTTGCAACATTTCTTCTGATAGCCGCATCCCATCATAATGAAAATCTGATAACTGTACTAAAGTTGTACCTTCTAAAGATTGTGGAAGTTCGGCAATCTTAACCGTGATTTTATCTACACTTAAACGTCCCGTAAACAACCAGTGCATAGTGCAAAAAACACTCCTCATAGCAGCGTTTACAGCTTATCAAATATCAAAATCAAGCTTAAGAAATTGTAAAAACTTAATAACTAATTATTCTCTTTGTAGGGTAATAACTGTTACTTCTGGCGGACAAAATAGCCTTCCTGGGAAATAAGTTCCTAAACCACGATTGACATATAGCTGATTGTTTCCTATGCGATGTAAACCTTGCGCCCATTCCCAATGATGGATAACAAATTTTTGTCTGCGTAAAAATGGAACGCAACGCCGAATTGAGTAAGGTATTAGTTCCAGCATTTTTTTACGATAACCTACAATCACCCCTAAACCGGGAAGCACTATTTGACCACCATGACTATGACCGGATAACTGCAAATCTACGCGCCATGCTTGTAACATTTCCGCCGTGTCAGGGTTATGGGATAGGACAATTCGGGGAATGTTTGGGTCTAGCTGATTCATCACTGGGACAGGATTAAATTCTCGTGAATAACGATCTGCAAGTCCAACTAGTGCTAATTCTTTACCAAAAGGATAGGCGACTTCATTCCATAAAACACGCACTCCAATGTTAGTTAAAGCATGAGTAATTTCTGTTTTTGAGTGTCTGTAATATATATCGTGATTACCAAGTATGGCATAAATACCAGACTGAGTTTGCAATTGCTTCAGTCTTGAAACTAATTCGTGAATTGGTTGCGGAGTAGTTGTAACGTAATCACCTGTTAATAATACTAAGTCTGGTTTTACTTCGTTACTAAGTGCGATCGCTTCCTCTAACATCTCATCAGACAAACCCACACCATCATAGTGAAAATCTGACAACTGCACCAACTTCTTACCTTGTAACGATGCAGGTAAACCCGTAATCTTAACCATTAATTTTTCTACAGTCAACGGCCCAGACAATAACCAATACATAATAGATTTAATAAATTTCAATAATAGCTTTTAAAGTTTAACTAACAATCTGCTATTTGAAAGTTGCAAGTAAAACACTTTTTAGAAACTTGATAAATGTTAATTAAACTCTGGGTTTTTGTGCCTCTGTGGTTAGTATAAAAATTATTGAAATAAATCGATATATTTAGGAGTATCTTTTATAGCAAAGTGAGAATAGACACAACGGCGGAACAAGCTTACAAAAACAATTTTGGCAAAGTTTACCTAAGTGCGATCGCTTGCTCATTGACAGGATAATACAGATGCGATCGCACAATTCTAATTTAATATTATAAACGCCAAACTTTTTTCAACTTCTCAATTAAAAGTTTCTGCCTTTTTTCGATGAATTCCGGTGTCCATTCTTTCTCCATCAGCACTTGTGTAGTAAGCGCAAAATTACAAATCCCTTTTTTAGTTGTAAAATACTGCTGCTTCTTTTTTTCAAAATCATAGTTTTGAGCCATACTATTTTTATAAGAAGATAGCAGAACTAAATTTCCTATACGATGAACATATTTTTCCCGTTCTTCCTGACTAGGAAACCACGTAAACCAATCACTATCAGGAGATGGGTTTTGTGGTAATACATGCTCAATTGTAATGTTAGAGAAATTATATGCAGCTTTTCCTTCAGAGAGTGCAGCATCTAAGCGCAACAAAACATAAGTTCTAATTTTTTTAACTAAATAAAAGTCACCATTCAATATTTTGATGATATTTTCTTTTTCGTGAATGCTCAATTGTAGCGGTGAGCAGTCCGTATATAAATCTTCTTGATTTTCAATAGCATTTAGCAACTTGCTATAACGTTCAATTCGTTCATTGACATTAGACCGTTGAATCATTAAACCAGAAGCAAGCCTATCTAAATCTGAAAAGAATCGCAATAATAATTCAGGGTTGTGATAATTCTTCGATAAATAAAGAATAGCTGGAGGTATCCAATCAGAATTATCAATAAATTGTAACCACTGAAACAAGATATTAATTTCATCTGTCCAAGAGCTACCCTCGTAAACTTGATGATTAATATCATAAAAAGCTTCAGCTAAAGGGAGTAAAGTTTTATCAATGAACTGCTGAGGATATTGAAGCGGAGATGGTTTAACATCTTTATTAAATTCTTTAAGTATACCTTCACGCGGTTTTGACTTACCATGAATCATTCTAATATGAGAAAAAAGGCTTTTAAATACATCACGTCCTAGTTTTTCTTCAGCATCTTCCCACTTTTTACTATATTTATCTTGTTGTTCTGGGGCTATTTTGCCTATAATATCTGCTTTTAAAATATCAGCATGAGACAAATCCATCCCTCGATTATTCATAACAGAGAATATTCGATATGCTGAGTCAATATCAGGAGTTGATACTACTACCAAAAAACACCGAGTAATAATAAATTGACTCAGGCGCAGAATCGTTTGTTGCTGTAAATTCTTTAACTGCTCTACGAAAAAGAGTAAATTCTCTTTAATATTTTTACAGCTATCTGATAGCTTGCCATTATGTAATTCTTTTAAATTAATAATGTTACCTTCTGTTTGAACATATTCTCTAAAAAATTCTGCATCTCTGTCACGCAAAGTTAGACGGTAAACAGTAGGAATTCTAGCAACTGCTTTACCTTTTTGGTATAGATAGGTAGTTAATTCTTCAGCAATTTCTTGAGGTGCTAACATCCGTAGGGCAGCTATCAATAAAGTTAGTGTTGTTAGACGTTGTTGCCCATCAACTATTTCGGCATCTGGCTTATCTCCTTTAATAAGTACAATACTGCCTAAAAAGTATGGATTAATATCATCAATCTTCTCTTCGCTATCTCCCAACGCACTGACTAAATCGTCAAATAGTTCTCCTGCTTGTTCAATTTTCCAAGCATAGGGACGCTGATATAGAGGAATAGTAAAAATAAAATCTTCACTAAATACTCTATGAATAGGAAGTTGATTAGCTTGAATTGTAACTGTACTCATTGGTATATCCTTTAGGAGCGTAGTAGATTACACTTTCACTAAAGATAGTTTTCCCAACTTGCAGGGCAATATTTGATAGCAGTACAGTTTATAGAATCATATTTGATTGACAAAAATTGCAAGCCTCAGATCCCTGACTTCTTCAAGAAGTCGGGGATCTGTTTATTCATAAATCATTAATGAAAAATGTGAAGCATAGAGGATTCTGAAGACTGTCTCATGCTAAATTACTAAAGCTTGGAGTTGGGAAACTCCGGTGAAATTCCGGGACTGTGCCGCAGCTGTGAAGGGAAATCCCAAGTCAGAATGCCAACTCCGGGTGTGTCAGGAAGACACAATGATTATCTACTCTCTGCGTCGCACAGAGAAGGAGTTAGGACTTTGCTTTCGGGATTTACTGCCTGTCCAGGCTTATTTTACGCTACTTCTGCCCAAGATGGAATTTTATCTCGCTTGAGAATTCCTGGTGGGATACTTAATAGTAAACAATGTCAGGCGATCGCAGAGATAGCAGATAATTACGGTGGTGGCTATGTCGATGTCACAAATCGCGCTAACCTGCAAATTCGAGAAATTAGCCAGGGTATCAACAGCGAAGTTTTAAAACAGCTACAAGATTTGGGTTTGGGTTCGCGCAATTCGGCTGTAGACCACATCCGTAATATTATGATTAGCCCAACCGCAGGTATCGACCCAGAAGAATTAATCGATACTCGCTTTTTAGTTCAAAGCTGGGATGATTATATTGCAGCGCATCCTGAACTATCAGGACTATCGGCTAAGTTTAGCGTTTGCTTTGATGGTGGAGGAAAAGTTTCCGTATGCGATCGCCTCAATGATATCCTGTTTACGTCTGAGATAATAGACACTCAAGTTTACTTCCGCTTGCATCTAGGCATTACAAAAGGAAAACCACCCATTGATACAGGAATTGTATTGTCACCAGGGCAATGTTTATCCGTTTTGGCAGCTTTAGCTGATGTTTATTTAAATCATATTGATATTAACAGTAACCGCAAGCCACGTTTGCGAGAAGTTGTAAATGGTCTGGGATATGAAAATTATCTTCAGCAAGTTGCACAACGGTTAACTTTTTCTTTGACGCGTTGTGAAAAATTTATTCAGAAACCTTCCCAAGTAAACACAGAAGAATGTTTTGGGTATATTGGCGTTCATCCCCAACGACAGGAAAATTTATTTTATGTCGGTGTAGTGTTACCTCTCGGTCGCTTGGAAAGTCAGCAGTTGCGGCGTTTGGGAAATTTAGCCGAAAAATATGGTAGCGGGAATATCCGACTCACGCCTTGGCAAAATTTACTCATCACTGATATTCCCCAGGAGTCGGTTGTTGATGTTCAACGTGAAATAGTTGAATTAGGATTAGATTCCACAGTCACTAATATTAAAAGTGCATTAATTGCTTGTTCTGGTAAACGGGGTTGTGCGGCTTCTGCTACAGATACTAAAACAGATGCGTTGACATTAGCCGATTATCTAGAAACTCGTGTTAAGCTAGATCGCCCCATTAACATTCACTTTAGCGGCTGTGAAAAATCTTGCGCTCAACATCATAACAGTGACATCACTTTACTAGGTATGAGCGATCGCAACATAGAAAGTTATCACATTTATGTTGGCGATAGTAACAGTCATGAAAAATTCGGTCGAGAAATCTATCAATATGTGAGTTTTGCAGAACTACCTGCACTTATCGAACAAATGCTCAGGGTGTATAAAATTTATCGCCTTAATCAAGATGAATCCTTTGGGGAATTCGTCAATCGATATGAGAAGACCCAACTAAAAGAGTTATTTTCTCAGCCATTAGAAGTTTATCAGGGTTTAACTGCGGTTTGTAATTGAAAATGTCCGAATATATCCGAAACGCTAACGAAATCTACCGTAATTCTTTTGCTATCATTCGGTCAGAAGCTAACTTGGATGTGCTGCCACAAGATGTAGCAAAAGTTGCTGTACGGCTCATTCATGCCTGTGGAATGACGGATATTGTCACTGACTTGGGATATTCACCCACAGCAGTACAATCGGCACGCGCCGCACTCACAAATGGTGCGCCAATTTTATGCGATTGTCGGATGGTAGCCGAAGGTGTCACGAGGCGGCGACTACCTGCCAACAACGAAGTGATCTGCACCCTGAACTATCCAGAAGTACCAGAACTCGCCCAAAAATTAGGTAATACAAGGTCAGCCGCAGCTTTAGAATTATGGCGATCGCACTTAGAAAACTCAGTCGTCGCCATTGGTAATGCACCCACCGCACTATTTAGGTTACTGGAAATGTTGGACGAAGGAGCGCCTAAACCTGCGGTAATTTTAGGTTTCCCTGTAGGATTTGTGGGTGCAGCCGAATCAAAAGCCGCCTTAGCCGCAGATAGCCGGAATGTACCATTTATGACATTACATGGTCGGCGGGGTGGAAGTGCGATCGCCGCCGCCGCAGTTAACGCCTTGGCAACGGAGGAAGAATAATTATGACAACCAAAGGCCGTCTGTATGGAGTTGGTGTAGGCCCTGGCGACCCAGAACTGTTGACGTTGAAAGCACTGCGGTTATTGCAAACTGCACCTGTAATTGCCTATCAATCAGCAACAGATAAAGAGAGTATAGCGCGGGCGATCGTTTCTCAATATTTAACTGGCAAGCAAATTGAAGTCGCCTTTCATCTACCCCGCGCCTTAGAACCAGAAAAAGCCAAGGCGATTTACGACCAGGAAGTTGAACCTATTGCCCAACATCTGGCAGCGGGACGCGATGTAGTCGTGCTGTGTGAAGGCGACCCGTTTTTCTACGGTTCATTCATGTATGTATTCACACGCTTATCTGGGCATTACCATACAGAAGTTGTTCCTGGTGTTTCCTCTTTAATGGCTTGTCCAGTAGCTTTAGGTGTACCATTCACCTACTACAACGATATTCTCACCGTTCTACCCGCCCCCCTACCAGCCGAAGAACTGATAACACAACTACTAGCTACCGATGCAGCCGCAATTATGAAACTAGGCCGCCATTTTACAAAAGTGCGGAATATTTTGCATCAATTAGGACTAGCATCACGGGCATTATATATTGAACGCGCAACAATGACACAGCAACGAATTGTTCCCTTAGATGAAGTTAATCCAGCCGAAGTACCTTATTTTGCAATGATTGTCATACCTAGTAAAAATCGTCTGTAAAGATGAAGTAACAGTCAATATCAGATAAGAAAGACTCTAATGTGGGAATTACTTAAATACAACACTAAAAAGTTTTCAGTTATCCTCTCAGCACTCAGCACTTCGCTATATTGTTTAGCGATGAACCGCAATTCGCTTATCAGGGTTTTGTTTTTTAACCCACGCCAGGAATTTTTGCATTTGCGGGTTATTCGTTAGTTTTTCTAGAGTATTAAGTTCAATAGCAAGTTGTTTGTTATCAAATAAAGCATGAATCTGACGATGGCAGGCAGAACAGATATTTGCTGTTGGCCCTGGATCTTGCTTTTTACGTTTGGTATTTTGTCGCGGAACTAAGTGATGGACAGTTAAATGCTCCATCTCTCTTTGGCAAAGTTCACATTGCTGGTATTGGTTTTTAGACACATTATTTCGCTCAAATCCTATTTAATAGGATAACTATTATTAAACAAATTCGACACGCGATCGCCTTGTGCTTGTCCGGCTGGAGAGGTTAATTATAAAGTAAAAATAAAATGACTTTTGTGGACTGATACAACTAAAATCATCCAATAGATTTGAATGGAATTAATCGCAGATAAACGCAGATATAATTTCTAATATTGTAAAAAATTAGCTGTGTCAGTTCAGTCCAATCAGAATATTAGACCTCTCGCAAAAGTACCTATTTGCGAGCTTTTCTTTGCGTCTTTGCGCGGCAGTCGCTTCAAGTCGGGGAACCCGCCCAACGCGCTGCCTTGCCTTTGCGCGAGACAAATAAAGATTTATGCAAGAGGTCTATTACTTCTAAATTAATTTAGCCTAAGTCTGTACTTATTCCTGTTGCCATGATTGTTGCCAATAAAGGAATCAAGGTAAAACCAACAAGTTCAATCCTAATTAGCCAGATTAGACGATTTAGTTTTCGTATTTCCAGTTGAGGTGCTTCCCCACGTTGGAAATTTTTCAACCAACTAATAAAAGAAATTGTCGGATAAATAGACAAAAAACCTACGCTCAGAAAAAGCATCACTTTAGCGTAGAAAATTGGATTATTCAAATAGTAAACCGTACCTTTACCAAAGTAGATAACACGTAAAATTCCTGTGATCAGAATAGCAGTTGCTGATATGCCATATACTGCATCAGCAATGACAATTTTCCAAGCTTCACTCAGACTCAACTCTTTTTTTAAGGTGAATGCTTCTAACACCAGAGCGCCAAAACACAACATTAAGCTTAAATAATGCAAATACTCAACTATGCTACTTATCCACATATTAGTTTTTGCTAGTTTGCTGTTCTGATATTGATTTGAGGTGCAGACTCACACCATCCAGCCAAAACTAGCATTAAGACAACTAGCCAAAAAGTGCCTAATAATTCATATTTTCATTGACTACAAAGACTTAAGCGGAGACGGCTCTGGCTACTGTTATCAAATGAAACTCATGATAATCGAATGTAGATAATTATTAGTTTTTACACAGTACGAAATCCATCCTCTAAGAACTTTATTATTAAAGAATTGGGTAAATTTCAATCTCATTGTTACAACCAAGCAATTATCTTGGCATTTTCTGGTAACTTAGCATTTTTCTGCCCAGCAACACGAGCTTGAATCACAAATACAGTAATAGGAGTATTCAATAAATCTACAAGACTAGCTTTACCTGCGATCACCTTCACTATATTCTTAGGTAATTCCTTAAATAGCCAACGTCCCAACCGATGCCCATGTTCTAGAAGTGTAATTTCTGGCATAAGTTCTATACCATGCAATTCGTGTAAATAGCGATTTGACCGCCCATAGCGTCGCCATTGACTAGCAAGTTCTTTAAGTGTAGAACGATGATGATGCTGCACAGTTGCGTAGGATGCAAACTCTAAACGCCCAAGATTTTGTTGCAAAATTCGCCAGCACATATCTGCATCACCACCAGTAGTCAAGTAAGGACGAAATAAGCCGACTTTTTCTAAAGCAATACGGCGAATTGCTAAATTTGCAGTTTGTCCGTAAGCACAAAAGGGATGAGCCAGAGTATGCTTTTGCGATAAGATTTCTTGGAGTTCTGCGTATTGTTCTAGTAAACTGTTGCCAGGTAATGCTGTAATTTCGCCAGCTACAATCACTACTTCTGAATTAATAAAAGGCTGGATGAGTGATTCTAGCCAATCAGGTTGGGGATGACAATCAGCATCAGTAAAAGCGACAATTTCGCCTGTAGCAGTGCGAATTCCCGTGTTACGTGCTGCGTAGGAACTTTGAATTTGATTTTCGCTCAAAGCCCGAATTGTGATGGTAGAATTTGCCGCAGCTTCTTGGAGTAAGGTGAGGGTGCGATCGCTACTGTTATTGTCCACCAACAAGTATTCTACTCGGTCTTTTGGGTAGGTTTGCGCCGACAAACAACCAATTAAAGCTGGTAAATCTACCTCGGCATTATAAATAGGAACAACCACCGACACCATTGGTAAAAATTTGGTGGTGGTGGTTGTGTCAACTGGCTGATAATTCATAAAATTTTGGATTTTGGCAATAGGATTACTCATTATTATTCCCAATCCCAAAATCCTATGAAGATTTGATCAGGCAGTTTTTATAACTCCAGCAATTTAGGTTCAAAAATCCCCATACATGAACCTGTGGTAATTAAAACTTAAAGTTTTCGGCACTAGCACTCACAGGTGGGATGGGTGATATGACTGAAGACCGAGCAAAACTGTTACTAGATAAAGCTGCGATCGCTCCAGCATACTGCGGATCGCTGGGAGTGCCAATTAAACTGGGGTTAGATGCCAACTGGCGTTCTTGAGCTTCTGTTAAATCTATCTTGATATCTGGAGTAATGCCCTTATGGTTAATATCAGTTCCTAGTGGAGTGTAGTAGTGAGCAATAGTAACAGCTAAACCAGAACCATCTGATAGTTCATGCACTGACTGTACTAAAGCTTTGCCAAAGGTTTGACTACCAATAACTACTGCGCGTTTATTATCTTTCAGCGCCCCTGTTAAAATTTCGCTGGCACTGGCTGAATTTCCATCTACAAGCACAGCCAAGGGGAGTTTTGTTAAGGCGGTGCGATTAGCTTTGGTTTGCTCACTGCTACCTTGACGGTCAACTGTGCGGACGATCGCACCATTATCCATCCACATCCGCGCAATTTCAATACTTGCCTGCAACAAACCACCAGGATTTCCACGCAGATCTAATACGAAAGCATCAACTTTCTTACCGTTTAAATCTCGAATTGCTTTACGCATTTGGTCAGCAGCATGACCACTAAACTCTCTTAAGCGGATATAACCTACACGTCGATTGCCTTCTTGCTTCAGGCCATAACTAACGGTTGGGACTTCAATAGTTGCTCGTGTCAGTTTCAAGTCAAATGTACCCTGTCCGCTTCTTTCCAAGCGCAAAGTAATCGGAGTACCTGCTTGACCACGAATCAGCTTAGAAGCATCATCCACCTTGAGTTTTAAAGTAGATTTTCCATCAATTGCTAATATCTCGTCACCAGCTTTAATCCCTGCTTTTAATGCAGGAGAATTGTCTATAGCTTCTACAACTGTTAGCCGCTGAGTTTTTTCATTTACTTCCATGCGAATACCAATACCTGAGACCTCACCAGAAGTTTGGCTGGTAAGAGCCTCATACTGTTTGGGATCCATAAACCTTGTGTATGGATCGCCCAATTTTTGTAAAGCTTCGCGTATGGCTACATAAGCTTCTTGTTTAGAAGAATAGTCTTTACTTAATAGGCTCTGCCTAGTTGCTTGCCAATCTTGTTGATTAAAAGTCCCATCAACATACTCACGATTTACCAGTTGCCATACTTGGTCAACTAAGGCTTTAGGGCTATCTTGTAGGGCGGCACGAACGCAGCGTGTCCAAGCAGGGCCAAATACGGACACAGCAGCTGTCGTGGCGATCGCTCCACCAATCATGGCTAGTTGGAGCGGCGAGTAATGTTTCGCAGATTGGTTCATGTATATTAGCTGGAATGGTTGTGTTGTTGACAGTTTAGCAATCAGACTTTTCAGAGATTTTTAAGTTTTTATAATCTATTTTCAGTTAAGCTTTCTTCATTATTTTCCCCTCAGAATTATCCTAAAAATTCTGCATCACTTACCATTAGTGTTGCAGCCATACATCTGCTAAATAACTTAGCAGTCTAATCTCACACCATAAAGCTCTTGTGACACTTTTAACCGTGTCATATTTACACCCTATATTAATTTTATAAGATAGCATTTTGCAGGCTGGTCTGCTGGCATTTTCTAGATTCTTTAACTCAGCTTTTTTTAGCTATGACATGAGACATAAATTTACTCGAACTTCATCAATTTCCGAGCAGAGAAAATTACAAAAATGGTTGCAATTATTACAAAAACTTTTACGTAGTTTATGCTTAGTTTTGGGTTGCTGGCTAATTCTCATAACTATAACCTTAGTTCTCGCATCTTCCAAGCCAGTTGATGCTTTGTTTGTACTTGGTGGCAGTATTCGCCGTGAAATCTATGTTGCCCAACAAGCAAAACAAAATCCCCAAATCCCCATTTTAATTTCTCGCGGTTCTCCAGACCCTTGTATATGGCTGATTTTTCAAAGGGAAGCAGCAGATTTACAAAACGTTTGGTTAGAAAATTGTGCAAATTCTACCTTTGATAATTTCTATTATGGAATTCCAATTCTCAAACGCTGGGGAGTACATAAAGTCAAGCTAATTAGCTCTCCAACTCACTTTCCCAGAGCTAAATGGATGGCTCAGATTCTTTTAGGAGCGCATGGAATTTGGGTAGAACCAGAGGTTGTGAAAGAAAAAGGTCGTCCGGCTAATCGTGAATATTGGTGGAAAACAGGATTTGACATCACACGGAGTTTGTTGTGGGCTGTGATCAGTCAATTTATCCACCCGCAATGTTCAAATGTGATCCAACTTACTAATGTGGATATGCAAGCATGGCAGAATCAAGGATTTTTCTGTGAAAGACAAGGGGGCTTGGGCAAGCCGGGAGGCAGGGGGCAGGGTGCAGGTCAGGGGGACAGGGGAAAAACTATTGACCCTTGAATCAAAAATTTATCGCCCCAACATGTTAGGAATACCTTCACAACCACCGGGAATTGTGGCTCTAGTTTTTTCCCCACCCCAAGCACAGCAGTAGAAACGGTTAGCCTCAGACATCCGTTGGGCATTGGTGAAATCAGCATTTTCAACAACAGCCCCAGTGCATTCCCCAGTTTCGTAGTTTGGTGGTTCTGTACGACTTCGGGGTGAGGCTTTTTCTAAAGAGCCATAAAATAGACGCGCTCCATTGAGGTCAGCACCGCTGAGATTGGCATCATATAAAATGGTGCGGGAGAGGTTAGCTTTTACTAAGTCACAACCACTCAGGTTAGCACGGACAAGATTAGCTTCGCTGAGGTCAGTCCAACGCAAATCTGTTCCAGAAAGGTCAGCTGCGGCTAACATTACTCCTAAATCAATCACGCGCACACCTTCTAGGCGGTCTTCTGCATAACCACCCATACCGTTGAGAATCGCCCGACCTAAGCGCCGATCGCGTTTTAAGGGTGTCAGCAATTTAGAACGGGAAAGAAATCTGAGAATTTTGGCTTTACCACTGCCATCAACACTACTAAAAATCGCAGCTGTGCGACCTTCGGCGATCGCTCTTTCTTGGGGCCAGTCTTCTAATAATCCTTCTTCGTCTAACACCAAATCTGAAATACCTTGGAAATAAGAATCTATGGTCTGCTGCTGAGTGATGATATTTTGTTGAACTGTCAACAGATTTTGTTGAATGGTCAGGTCTTTGGAAATAACGTACTGTCGCCACGCTACGTAAACGGCAATAATAGCGATTAAAATTTGCCCCAATGCGCCAAACCATTCTGCTAGTGTTCCAGAGGCTTCCCAGTTGATTTTGCGTCCTAATATGAGGAGGCGCGAGCCAATACCAGAAAATTTGATAAAGCCGACAATGGCTGCTAGTAGTCCCAAAAAACCAACAAACAAGGTTCTGTCTTCTGCTGTAAACCATTCTCTGAGGACATATTGCAACCAAGGTAACAGCATTGCTACAGATAACACCAAAGTCAGCAAGGTGCCGACAATTCCCAAAATCCAGTTATTCAGGATGACTCCGAGCAAAGTCAAAGCGATCGCGCCTAGAGTTAGTACTAATGCCCTTGGCTTTACTGTAAATTGATCAGCAGGGCGTGGCTGCATACTAGAACGGGCTTGTTGCATCACTGCGGTATTCTGCGACGATTGCAAAGATGAAATCGCTGCTAGAGCCTGTTGAGTTGTCAGTGCTTCTGGACTTAAATGATTGTCGCTAGAGCCGTTGTCAAAATCATCTGGCTCCTGTTCGGGTAAAGGTTCTGGGGTTGGTCGATTGTGAGAGTTAGATTCAATTGCCATGCTTTCTATTTTGCCCCAGTAGACTCAGTTCAACAGCTGTTTTATGTTAACGGCGAATAAGTAGGATTAGATACAGGGCGATCGCTCTTACAAATCTTAAAAATTTTCATCAAAATTTTTAATCTTGCTTTTAAGCTATATTCTTAAATGCCATATCTTTATTTAGTTAGAAAACTTTATCAACCTCAATAGGTGCAATACCTAGCCAGATTGCTTCTATCAAATTCTGAATAAATGAAAACACTAAATTTGATTGATTTTCGGCGGAATCAAAGTCTTTGAAAGGTTCATTTGCTCATCCAGGTTGAAAGAGTGGTATGTGCTCTAAAAGAACGTAGTTCATTAAGGTTCCTACTAATATCTGGGCAACTATTTTGGCATTAACAGGACGCAATCTACTTAGGCTAATTTCTCGCTCTAAAAAAGAAGTTAACGCTTTAACATCTTGCATCGGCCCCTGTTCTGTTTTCATTCCAGGTTCTAAAAGAGTGCTGCCACGAGAACGCAGCATGATAAAGCAAGGTAGGACTTCTCTGTAAAATTCTAAAATCTGAATACACACCTGAATCAAGTTTTCTTTGAGATTACCTTTACCGCATAAGTTTTCTATTTCGGTTATCCACAAAGGTCTTTCCGGAAGCCCCATAGCTGAGAAGAACAATTCTTCCTTCGTAGAAAAGCGCTTGAAAATAGAAGCCTCAGAAATACCTGCTATTTGTGCAATTTCTACAGTTGAACCACCAAACCCTTGCTGAAGGAAGACTTCGCGGGCAGATGCTAAAATTTGCTGATTCGTAATTTTCGGTTTACGCGCCATAAATTAGTAATTACACACTTACGAATTTATACTTGGTTAATACTGATGTCAATGCTTGTAAAAATAGGGAGTCGGGAATAGGGAAGGAGCAATCACTACTCCCTACTCCCACTCAGCACTTTCTACTCAATTAAGCTATGGTGATGAATACAGCCAGCGCTAACGACTGTAAACTTTGCCTTTTGCCTAAAGTAGAGATCGTTTAAGCTAGTTGACAGATTATTTGATTTGTGGCTAAGAGGCGGTAGTGTGCCTAAACACGTTCGTTTAATTTCATTTCTAGTTGCCTGTAGTTTGTTGAGTCTGCCTAAAGTTGCTCACGCACAGGCACTAATTCCCCATACGCTGCAATTAGATCCGGCTAAGTTGGAGAAGCAAGGGCTGACTTTAGCACAAGAGGCAGCGCAACTAGCTCAATTTCAGCAGATTGATTTAGCTTTACCGCGAGCGCGGTTGGCCAGCCAACTGGCTCCCAAAAATGATAAAGTGTGGCTTCTATTGGGTGGTTTGCATTTACAAAATCGGGAATTTGAGCCAGCGCTTGCGGCCTTAAAGAAAGCACAATCACTCAACCCCAAAAATGCCGATGCTCTTTTTGCTATGGGTTCGGCTAATTTTCAACAGAAAAAGTACGATGCGGCAATTGCTAATTATCAAGCAGGTTTAAAACTGAAACCCAATGATCCAGAAGGGTTGTTTGATTTAGGTAATGCTTACTATATGGTGGGTAAATTACCAGAAGCGATCGCGCAGTACAATCAGGCAGTAGCCCAAGATAAAAAATTCTGGGCTGCAATTAATAACATTGGTTTAATCCAATATGAACAGGGAAATGCTGATGCGGCAATTAAGCAGTGGCAAACGGCTGTATCTATCGATAAGCAAGCCGCAGAGCCTTTATTAGCTTTGGCAGTGGCACTATATACTAAAGGCGATCGTCAACAAAGCCTAACATTGGGAGAAGCTGCTTTACGCATCGATCAGCGTTATGCTGATTTGGATTTCCTCAAGGAAAATCTCTGGGGTGAACGTCTACTAGCTGATACAAAGAAATTTTTGGAACTGCCCCGCATTCAAGCTGCTCTACAGCAACAGCCTACTCAATGAAAAGTGCTGAGTGCTGAGTTGAAAGTGCTGAGGAGCCACTGCGTTGCGCGGGTTTCCAAGGCACTCCGTTGGGCGGCTTCGCCGACTTGAAGGAAGTGTCGCCGCGTTGAAGCAAGTGGCGTTGCTGAGTTAAAAGACCGTTACGCGGGGTGAGGTATTTACCAAATGCGTAATTTCTACTCATACCAAGACACTGGAGAAGAGACTAAGGGCTAAAAAGTAAGATTTTTACTCAGAACTCAGCACTCAGCACTTTTTTCTAACTAGTACTTGCGAAAAACTACTATTATATAGTACATCTATACTAGATAAAAGGAAAATATTCGCCCAAAACTGTTTTGGGCGAATATTCCTAACAGAATCTAGTCAATTTTCAATGGTCATTAGTGGGGGAGAAGTGCCATGATTTGGTCAACAAATTGTTGATGGTCAACAACAGGCTTAGAGATGTAGCCGTCAGCGCCGCTTTGCTTGAGGAAGTTTTCGCGATCGCCTTCCATCGCGTGTGCAGTCACCAGAATTACAGGTAAGTTTGCTGTTTGTGGATCTGACTTCAACATTTGGGTAATTTTGATGCCATCAACAGACTTACCTTGATAAACACTTCTAGACAAAGAAACATCCATTAAAATTAGGTCTGCTTCCCCTGATTGAGCAATTTGGATCACTTCTTCAACATTTTCGGTATGTTTTACATCTAAGCCACCGCGCTTGGTCAAAATTTTGGAAAAAACGCGAGCATTAATTAGATCGTCTTCAACAATTAAAACGGTTTTCATGAGAATTTTATTAATAGAGGTGAAGGGGAAAACCCACTGAGCAACACAGTTGTCTAGCTCCTTTTTAATCATCAATGTATATCCCCGTCATCAAGGATAATACTACTGCCGTTTATCCTGTGACTAACAAGATTATGTTAGGAATCCCTTTCCATCCGTTATGCTGTGTTTGCTGCATTGTTCAGTTATAGAGATTTTTGTGTAGTTCAATTTCAGGGAAAAAACTCATGGCAAAACAGTTAAACCTTCTCTCAACGGGACAGGTAATTACAACAGCCCTGCACACCGAGATGCAACGGTCTTACCTAGAATATGCCATGAGTGTGATTGTTGGGCGAGCCTTACCAGATGTGCGTGATGGCTTAAAACCTGTGCATCGCCGCATTTTATATGCCATGCACGAACTAGGTTTAACACCCGATAGACCTTATCGTAAATGTGCGCGTGTTGTGGGGGATGTACTCGGTAAATATCACCCTCATGGTGATCAAGCTGTGTATGATGCTTTGGTCAGGCTAGTGCAGGACTTTTCCAGTCGTTATCCCTTACTCGCCGGACATGGCAACTTTGGTAGCGTTGATAATGACCCACCAGCAGCAATGCGCTACACCGAAACTCGTCTAGCATCCATTAGCCATGAAGGTATGCTGGCAGAAATCGGTGAAGAAACTGTGGAATTTATTGGGAACTTTGATAATTCCCAGCAAGAACCAACGGTATTACCTGCACAGTTACCCTTTTTGTTACTCAATGGTTGTGCGGGGATTGCAGTCGGTATGGCTACGAATATTCCGCCACACAATTTGGGGGAAATCGTTGATGGTTTAATTGCCTTAATTGACCAACCAGAGTTATCTGATGAAAAGTTATTAGAGTTAATTCCAGGGCCAGATTTTCCCACTGGTGGTGAAATTGTTGGCGATGCAGGTATTCGGGAAGCATACAGCACAGGCAAAGGTGGCATTGTATTGCGGGGCGTAGCTCAAATTGAAGAGATTGCTGGTAGTAGAGGCAGCAAGAAACGCACAGCAATTGTTGTCACAGAATTGCCTTATCAAGTGAATAAGGCTGGCTGGATTGAAAAAGTTGCTGAATTAGTCAATCAAAGTCGCTTGCAAGGAATTTCGGATATTCGAGATGAAAGCGATCGCGAAGGTATGCGGGTAGTAATTGAACTGAAACGCGATACTAACCCCCAAGAAGTACTGCAACATTTGTATCACCAAACCGCTTTGCAAACTAATTTCGGGGCAATTCTTCTGGCCTTGGTAGATGGGCAACCCCGACAATTAAGCTTGCGGCAATTGTTGCAAGAGTTTCTAAATTTCCGCGAAGCCACCCTCAACCGTCGCTATGGTTACGAGTTAGGTAAAGCAGAAAGTCGCTTGCACATAGTCGAAGGTTTGCTGAAAGCTTTATCTCAGGTAGATGATGTCATTAATATTTTGCGGCAAGCCGCTGATGGTAGCACAGCCAAAATTAATTTGAGTAACCAACTTAATTTGAGTGAGGCACAAGCAGATGCAATTTTAGCAATGCCTTTGCGTCGCTTGACTAGTTTAGAACAACAAAACTTGCAGCAAGAATTTGAGCAACTGACTGAACAAATTGCCCTCTTGCAAAACTTACTTAGCGATCGCCGCGAATTATTAAAGTCTTTGAAAAAAGATTTGCGATCGCTCAAGCGCAAGTATGGCGATCCACGACGTACTAAGTTAGCACCCAGTGTGAGCGAGGAATTGCCAAAAAGCAAAGCCGCAGAAGGTTCTAGAAGTCGCAAAACCGAAGAAATTGAAGAAATTTCCGCTGCCGAACAGCCTGCGGAAGAAGCAATTCTGGAGTTTACCCAGCGGGGTTATGTCCGCCGCCTTGCTACTTCTGGAAAGAAATCAAAAGTCGAAAACGGTCTACCAGACAATGATTTCCTCATCCAAACTGAATTGACCGATACAAACCAAGACTTACTTATTCTGACCAGTGGTGGCAAAGTTTATCCTGTGCGAGTCGGTGAAATTCCCTTAACTACTGGCCGTTCTCCACGAGGAACACCGTTGATTACCACACTCACCACTACAGCCCAAGGCAGTCAAGAACCTGTTGTCAGCCGCTTTTTATTACCAGCAGATTTAGATTCCAAGCAAATGATTCTCCTGACAAAACAAGGCAGAATTAAGCGCTTATCTTTGGCAGAATTTACTAACCTAACTCGTCGCGGAATTACAATTGTCAAACTCAAAGACGATGACGAATTGTTATTCACTCAGTCCAGCAGCACAGGAGAGCATTTAATTTTAGCTAGTTCTGGCGGACGTTTATTGCGGTTTGCGGTAAACGATGAACAATTGCCAATAATGGGTCGAACAGCGATGGGTTTACAAGCCTTCCGCCTGTTGAGAAACCAGCAAATGGTTGGCTGTGCAACTGTAGGCAAAGATGACCAATTACTCCTAGTTACTCAACAAGGATATGCTAAGCGTATGGCGGCGAGTCAATTAAGAGCTGCTAACCGAGGAGATTTAGGTACGCAAGCACTGAAATTTGCTAGTAAAACTGACAACTTAGTTAGTATGGTGAAGACTACTACTTCGGAAGTGGCGCTAGTAACAAATAAAGAGCGTGTAGTCCGGCTAACTGTAGATATAATACCAATCTTGAGTAGAGATACTACAGGTGAAAGCATCCTGCAACTGAATCGAGATGAAAAAATTATCGCTGTTGCTGAAGTACATTAGCGTAGATGCGTGCAAGCAAACAAAATTAGATGTTTGAGGTGTGTCTACCAAATAGTCTATGGGGGATGGAGGTAAGATTGGCTTATGCTCCGCAAAATATCAAATTTTTGGTTGCGACACATACATCCTCATCTAGCCCCCTTAATTGCCACAATTGGTATTTTTGGGCTGGCTAGTTGTCTGCTTATACTTTTTGTTTTAGCACAGCTTTTTGAAGAAGTTTTAGAGCAAGAAGCTTTTGCATTTGATACAAATTTTTTGTTGTGGCTGCATCAGTTTGCTAACCCCAGTCTAGACAATGTGATGCTAACAATAACGAACTTGGGTAATCCGAGTGTGGTGGTTGTTGTTGTAGTTGTTAGTTTAACCGTACTCTGGTGGCGGCGTTACTTTCAAGAAGCAAAAATATTTGCGATCGCTTGTTTGGGAGCTTTTATTCTGAATACAGGATTGAAGTTGTTGTTCACTAAACCTCGTCCCAAACTTTGGACTCAGTTGATTTCTGAAACATCTTTTAGTTTTCCCAGTGGTCATGCACTAGGTTCTTTAGTGCTATACGGGTTACTGGCTTACTTGTTGGCAACTCACTATCCTAGATTTTCTAAATTTATCTACAGTGTGGCAGTTATTGCGATCGCTGCTATTGGTATCAGTCGTCTATATTTAGGAGTGCATTGGCCTACAGATGTCATTGCAGGTTATGGAGTCGGATTTCTCTGGCTGATGATGTGCATCGCAATGTTAAAACTGCAAAATCTCAGACAAAATTAGTGTTAATTTTTCTATTAATTTCTAACTTTAGTAATAAAACTTTGAATAAAAGTTACATTTTTTAAAGATACTTGTTATATTAATTTACATAAGGTAACAAGCCCAAGTAAATCCTGTTTGGAGTATCAACGATGACTAACACAACCACAAAAATCTCTGCTCCCGTAGTTGAAGATCGCAACGCTTGGCGCTGGGGTTTTACTCCTCAAGCAGAAATTTGGAATGGTCGTTTGGCAATGATTGGCTTTTTAGCTGCTGCATTGATTGAACTATTCTCTGGTCAAGGCTTCCTGCATTTCTGGGGCATTCTTTAAGATTTAAGTAATGTAAATTTTCTAAAAATATGAAAAATAAAAACCTGGTAGCAATTAACTACCAGGTTGTTTATTTTCTTAGTCAAAAGTGATTAGTCAATTGTCAAGAGTATGAGGACTTCAGGCGCATTGCTATTGACTATTGACCCTTGGAATTGAGATTTTAAACGTTGGATTTTTTTGAATTAGAGAATTTATCAATCTAAAATCCAAAATTGGTTGACTAACGAATATATTCTTTGAGGACGCTATTACGGTTGGGATGGCGTAATTTGCGGAGGGCTTTGGCTTCAATTTGACGAATGCGTTCGCGGGTAACATTGAAGATTTGGCCAATTTCCTCAAGAGTTTTCATCCGACCGTCATCTAAGCCGTAACGAAGTCTTAGAACATCACGTTCGCGGGGGCTGAGGCTATCGAGGACTTTTTCTAAATCTTCACGCAACAGATTTTTAGAAACCTGATCTTCTGGGGTCTCACCATCGGATTCAATAAAATCGCCCAATCGAGAATCTTCTTCTTTACCAATGGGCGTTTCTAATGAGATGGGTAGCTGGGCAGATTTAGCAATAAACCGCAGTTTCTCAATGGTCATTTCCATGCGAGTAGCGATTTCTTCCTCAGTGGGTTTACGCCCCATTTCTTGAGAAAGTAGCTTGGTAGTTTTCTTGATCCGTGAGATAGTTTCGTAAAGGTGAACCGGTAAGCGGATAGTACGAGACTGATCTGCGATCGCTCTGGTGATGGCCTGACGAATCCACCATGTAGCGTAGGTGGAGAATTTATAGCCTTTTTCGTGGTCAAACTTCTCAGCCGCACGAATCAAACCAAGACTACCTTCTTGAATTAAGTCTTGGAAGGACAAACCACGATTCATGTATTTTTTGGCAATTGAAACTACCAGTCGTAGGTTCGATTGCACCATTTTATCTTTTGCCCTACGGCCAACATGCAAGCGATAGCGAAAAGCGGGTAACGGTAATTGCACTGCTTCTGCCCATTCGCTATCACGAGGAGCGCGATCTAACTGTTCTGAAAGTCTTTCCCGTATTCTTTCTAATTCCAGTAAATCAGCGATTTTCCGTGCTAATTCGATTTCTTCGTCAGCCCGCAACAAGCGAATTCGTCCTATTTCTTGCAAGTAAAGACGAATTGAATCTTCGGTGTAGTGCTTTTTCTTGCTTTGTGTGCGACGACGCGATTTAGCGGCTTTTCCAGACTTTGCGTCGTCCTCATCAGACTGAGGCTCTAAAAATTCATCCATTTCGCCATCATCTACGAGTAGCAAGTCATCCTCTTCTTCAATTAAGAGGTCTTCTAACTCCTCGAAATCAGGCTGATTTATTATTTCTAGGTCAGGCTGATAATTGCTTTCGAGTACGTTGTTAGCCTGGTTCATGCCGCGTTCCTCATGCTCCTTGCAGAATCAATTACTTCAATTACTCAAGATGTATTTAGCGCTCTTTTTATGAGGGCTAGTGAACAACCGAAAATCGGTTTTTAGGCTGTTTTCCCTGAAACTTTTTCGGCAGTTTTACTCCATATTGGAGGAGTTTTTTATTGAAGTGTGAAAAGTCGCATTTAATGCTGACTTACTCACTTTAGTAATAGTCGCGTGTTGCTGTCGCACACAACTTTTAACTTGTTTGTTTAAAACAGGGCTTGTCTTGATCGAAAATCTACCACTGCATATAGACTATTATGACTCTTGGCATATTTTCTTACAAAGACTGTTCCGATTGTAGCCTGTTTCACAGAAATTGCACTCTTTTTGTGTGTTAATCATGAAGTCATTAAGTAAGTTAAAGCCACTATTATCAAAAAGATATTGAAAACGGTAGGTATCCCCTTAAATTTTTTTTAAACCTTTTTGGAATCACAGTGGACTTATCTTTACATTCAAAGGAAATTCATCTCACCTTTACACAATTTTAGGTATTAACTAAAACATTAATTACCTAGAAACAGCGTGTTTTATATTAACTTAGGCGAGAAGTATTTAGGTGCATATTTTTACATTTCCTTTATAAATGACTCATGCCAAACAGTTATATAGGAAGACCCACAGGGTAGATCAGTAAGAGTGATACTGCTTCTCTGATAACACTTAACTGTAGTTTATGCCAACCGCCTTAACTGCGGAGTTGAGGCTGTGGCAAAATCTGGCAGATGGCATTCAATTGGGTTTTAACTGATTTGGTCTTATTCACACATTAGCGCACAGATGAGATTTCAACCCTATGAATCTTGACAAACTGTTCCTATTGTATACAAAGATATTTTAATCAATTTATAAAGAATTTGACAGTTGATAATTTAGATATTTATTTGCTGAGGGCAAAAGTTTATTAGATACAGACAAAATGACCATTTCGACTAAGACAAGATGACAGATGTTTGTATGTTTGCCTTGAACGAATTTCTACCATTACCAACCAATCATTTGAACATCAAAAAGTTAAAGTGTTGGTTGAGAATGTATTAGTTAATCCTTGCTACGTACGAATACGTTAAATATAATACTTATTTTTGCAGAAAATTATTGCTTTGTGTAATCTTCACCATCCTAAAATACTTAACCAACTTTTTAGGTAGACAAGATTAGGTACTCGCACCTCAAGGATAACAAATGCTCTTGCAGCTTGGCGAAAACTAGAATACGTAACTGTATGGATTGGGGCTTTTCAACTCATTGGAAATGCTGACCCAAGAGAAATTCATGGTTAAACCTTATATATAGCAATGACTTGACAACGTAAGCTTTTTATGCGTTTTTGTAGAAAGAAAAAATTAATAAGTTTAGTAATTAATACTTATGTATTTTAACAAACAACTCTCAGATAAGGGAAATGCTCATAAAAAATTTTCTTGATTTTTAGGCAAATAGCGACTAGAAATTGGAACCTAGAGTCTAGAAAAGAAAAAAGGTAATGAGCGATCGCCCATTACCCACCATTACTGCACATCAGGATAGTTGATATTTGCTGGATATTATATATCTAGTTCGGCAAGATTGAGTTTAGAACCGTAGGTTTCGATAAATTCGCGTCTGGGTGCGACGCGATCGCCCATTAAAATTGTGAAAATGCGATCAGCTTCAGCAGCATCTTCTATTTCTACTTGTTTGAGGGTGCGAGTTTCTGGGTTCATTGTGGTTGTCCAGAGTTGTTCTGGCATCATTTCACCCAAACCTTTGAAACGTTGGATGGTGTAGTTGGCATTAGCGGGGAACTTAGCGATGACTTCTTGCAGTTCTCTATCGCTATAGCAATACTCGTGATTTCTGCCGCGTTCTACTTTATATAAAGGAGGACAAGCAATATAAATGAAACCTTGTTCAATGAGCGATCGCTGATATCTATAAAAGAAGGTTAACAGTAATGTGCGGATGTGCGCTCCGTCTACGTCAGCGTCTGTCATGATGATTATGCGGTGATAGCGCAGCTGGCTGGCATCGAATTCTTCACCTTTTACCCCTAAACCCAAGGCGGTAATTAACGCCTGAATTTCGTTATTTTTGTAGATTTTGGAATCGTCAGTTTTTTCGATGTTCAGGATTTTACCACGTAGAGGGAGGATAGCTTGAGTGCGGCGATCGCGTCCTTGTTTGGCGCTACCACCCGCTGAGTCACCTTCTACAATGTAAATTTCGGATTCGCTGGGATCGCGAGAACTACAATCTGCTAATTTCCCAGGTAAAGGAGAGGATTCTAGTACAGATTTGCGTCTGACTAATTCCCGTGCGTGACGTGCAGCTTCAGCGGCTTTGAATGCTTGGATGGCTTTATCGAGAATTGAATCAGCGATACCAGGATGAAATTCCAGATATTCAGTTAAAACCTCTCCCACGAGAGAATCAACAATTCCCCGCACCTCAGTATTACCGAGTTTGGTTTTGGTTTGTCCTTCAAATTCGGGATCAGGAACTTTGACCGAGATTACTGCTGTTAAACCTTCGCGGACGTGTTCACCACTGAGGTTCGGTTCATTTTCTTTGATTTTATTCCGTTTACGAGCGATCGCATTTAATGTCCGAGTCAGCACCGCCTTTAAACCTTCCAAGTGCGTCCCACCATCAACAGTGCGGATATTATTCGCAAAACCCAACACATTATCTGTGTAAGCATCTGTACACCACTGCAACGCAACTTCTATTTGCACATTGCTGCGTTCTCCCTGCACATAAATAATTTCTTCATGCAGTGGTTGCTTTTCACGGTTCATGTAAGCGATATATTCTTTGATCCCACCCTTGTATTCATAAGTTTCGACCTTGGGTGTATCGCTTTTGAGGAGTTCTAAACGGTTGTCTGTGAAAGTAATTTTCACCCCTGCATTCAGATAAGCCAATTCTCGCAAACGGCCTGCTAGGGTGATGTAATCAAACTCTGTACCAGTCGTAAATATTTGAGCATCTGGCTTGAAACTAACAGAAGTTCCAGTTCTAGCTTCTTTATAAGATTTAACTACCAGTTCAGTAACTGGAACACCTCTTTCATAGCGTTGGGTGTGAACCTTTTTATCCCGCCAAACTGTAACTTCGACAATTTCTGATAAAGCATTAACTACAGAAATCCCAACCCCGTGCAATCCTCCAGAAACTTTGTAGCCGCCACCGCCAAATTTACCGCCAGCGTGCAGCACGGTTAACACTGTTTCTAAAGCCGACTTTCCTGTGCGTGAGTGAGTATCAGTAGGAATACCCCGACCATCATCTGTTACCGTCACGGAACCATCAGCGTTAAGATCGATCTCTATATGAGTACAGTAACCTGCTAAGGCTTCATCAATAGAGTTATCTACCACCTCATAAACTAAATGGTGGAGTCCTCGCGGCCCGGTAGAACCAATGTACATCCCCGGTCGTTTGCGGACGGCTTCCAGACCTTCCAGAACTTGAATCTGATCGGCACTGTAACTGCTCGTCATGAAAATTCTCCTGATGCGTGGGGTTGAAATCGCCCAAAGGCTAAAAAAGCAAAAACACACCAAAATTCTAACACAAAAGCCTTACTGGCGACTGTAGGGCAATTTTGTGAGAAGTTTATCTAGGGGATGTATCCCCATAAGTTTTCCCGATAGATCATTTAATTTTTTCTGAAATCACTTTTTTCAACGCTGAGGGGTGCAGAGTATTGCCAAAGATTACTTTGTTTAACCTCAATACAAATACTTCCTTGAGAGGTTAACACGGTTCTCATTGATTGAGAATATAGTACAAAAATACTATTAATAAATGTTAACACAAAAATATTAGGGAAGCTGAACTATTGACTATTGACCAATGACAATTGACCATTAATCAATGACTAAATTAATTGTTATTTGTGGGGCGACTGCAACAGGTAAGTCTGGTTTAGCTTTAAGTTTAGCTACAAGGTTAGGTTCTGTAATTCTGAGTGCAGATTCCCGTCAAGTTTACCGTGAGTTTAATATTGGCACAGCTAAACCAACGTTAGCGGAACAAAAATTAGTGCCACATTACTTAATAGATATATGCGAACCAACAGAAACAATGACGGTAGCAGACTATCAACAGCAAGCGCAAGCTTTGATTGCGTCTGTTGCTGTTGAGCCAATTTTATTAGTAGGTGGAACTGGTTTATATATTCGTTCAATAGTTCAAGGGATGAAAATTCCTAGAGTTGCGCCTAATTATGAATTGCGATCGCAGTTAGAATCTCTCGGTCAAAATCAACTTTATAGTATGTTGCAACAAGTTGATCCCGCCGCTGCACAAAAGATTCATCCGAACGATCCCGTGCGGACTTTACGAGCATTAGAGGTATTTTACATAACTGGAATGCCGATATCTGAACAACAAGGCGAAAACCCGCCAAATTATCCAATTTTGCAGATTGGCTTAGATTGTGATGTTGAAAAATTAGACGCACGGATTCACAAGCGAACTGAACAAATGATTGCAGATGGTTTAGTCGCTGAGGTGGAATATTTGTGTCAAAAATATGGTGCTGATTTATCGTTATTAAACACCTTGGGATATCAAGAAATCAAGCAATATTTGGCTGGTGAGATTACTTTAAATGAAGCGAAGGAATTAATAGTTTTACATACAAGACAATTCGCCAAGCGACAACGCACATGGTTTAGAGCATATCCCCAAATTGAGTGGTTTAATGCAGATGATGCTGATTTGATAGATAAGGTTTGGCAGCGAGTAACCCAGTTTATTAACTAAAAATTTGCCCCAGTCACAGTAGTTTTGAGTTAGGAAGTTCTGCTAGTATTGCTTTGCTTTTTTAATGAAATGCAAGCGATCGCAACAATATGAATCAAGAAAGCGATCGCTTAATAGGATAAACATCTTATTGCTGCTGTTGCAACCAAGCTATTAAATCAGCTTCCGAGGTGAAATCTAGTAAAGCTTCTGCTAAATCCTCTAACTGAGTTAAAGATAATCCCCGCAGTTGTTCTTGTAATTGGGGAGTAATTGTACCAATGCGTCTTGTTAAGAGACGCTGAATTATTTTCAACTCTCCTTGTTGCAGCCCTTGTTGTATCCCTTCCTCCATCCAACTGGTGACGATTTGCATAACTACCTCTTGTTGAGTTGGTTCAAATTGGGCAATTTCCGCCTGGAATATTTCATTTTCTTGGGCATTTAGCCGTAGATAGCTGTCAATAAACCCAGAAATTAACTGCATCCTCGCTGGATCTAACTGCAATGTAGCTAATAGGCGCAGACACTCAGATTTTACTCTGGGGCGGTCTTGCGGCGCTATGCTCATTTTAGCCATCAGCGCACTAGTCACAGGATTTTGCTGCTGTAAATACTCTCGCCAATTCAGGCGATTTAACTGAATGAGATCATAGTTGAATTGCAAGACTACTTTATTGGGAAATGCGACTTGATGAAAATCTTGTTCGACTTTTTTGGGGCGATCATAAGAAAATAAGGCAATAGGATAAACTGGCAAGCCGTATTTCTCATACAATCTGGCAAAGTAGCGATACATCCGTAAATCAAATGCTTCTTGATAATAAGCTTGATGTTCTAGATGTACTAAGAAAAACGATTCTTGCTCTCTAAATTTTGCTTTTACTACTATGTCAGTTTCATATTTTTCGCCAGCCGTAACATCGGTAAAAACTTCTTTATCAAGGAAGGTAATGGTGTCTCTTTCCAGATAAGCGGTAATTTCTGGAAAGAATAACTCAATGAATTCCCAGAAGAAGGTGGTGAGTAATTCTTTGAACAGGCGATCGTGGTCTATCATGATTAGATTTATACCATGTTAGTGATGAGAGATCGCTTTTCCTAACGAACCACAGAGGTTCAGAGAACACAGAGGAAAATAAGTTAGTTCATCACTTTTTAAAAGCAAAGGAACACGGAGGTAGCGCAGAGGGATGCAGAGTATTTCTAATGTTAAGATTTAGCTGCGATCGCTCTACCAATATTATGAAAATATTCATTTGGTAAAGCTCTGGGAAATTTAGCCATTACAAATATAGTTTGACTATTTCTACATATCCAGTAACATTCTGAAGACTGTGAAAACTCAATATCCGTTATTTTTTCAGTGATTTGTCTCCAATAATATTCAAATCCTAAACCGTAAAAAACAACTGCATTAGGTTTATATTCCTGTATTCTTTCACTGATATGATTAATTCGTGCCTTACAACAATGGTTTTCATAAGTTTGTCTATCACATAAATAAGGCAGGCGAGAATGTTTACCATATATCCAATCATTACGAGATGGTGATGGTAAAGGAAATAATTCTAATAGACAAGTTTCTTTCTCTTTTCTACCTAATTCATTTATTTGATATTTGCGAACATCTTCTATATCAATATTCTCTTTTCCTTTAGCGCTTAATACAATACGAATTATTGCTCTCCATACTGGTACATCTAATTTTGCACCTTCATGGAAAAGCTTTGGATATCCGATAGCTATATGATATTCTGCAATATCTTCTATTGCATTTTCTCCTCTTGCTGACCATTGCTTTATTCTGTTGTCAATTTCATTAAAGCCTCCTCCTGCTTCCTCCATTCCAATAAACCAATAATTACCCTTATAATTACCATATCCATAAAATTTATTAATTCTTTTTTCTAGAAGCTCATCATCAAACCAATTTTGATTATTCATATCTATGAACTTTTACCTAAAGATTTAAACATTAGCAAGTCAAAAATAATTGATAATAAAAAGATTGTCCAGTCAAAAATTTTAATCCTTTGCGTCTTTGCGCCAAACAAAATAAAAAACTTGCCTCAGAAGCATCACACCTCCAAGGCAAGTTAACTAAATTAATTATTCTTCTTTCCCTAAAGTTGCTTCACTTCTGAAACTAACTTTGCCACCATATCTTTCGCGCTACCAAACAACATTGTGGTTTTATCTTTGTAGAACAATTCATTATCTACACCAGCAAAACCTGCACTCATCCCGCGCTTAATGACAATGGTATGTTTTGCCCGATCTACTTCCAAAATTGGCATACCGTAAATGGGGCTATTAGCATCACTTCGTGCGGCTGGATTTACTACATCATTTGCCCCAATTACTAAAGCTACATCCGCTTGTTCAAACTGAGGATTGATATCTTCCATGTCATACAACTGGGTGTAAGGCACATTCGCCTCTGCCAACAATACGTTCATGTGTCCTGGCATTCTCCCGGCTACAGGGTGAATGGCATACTTCACATCAACACCCATACGTTCTAATTGGTCTGCCAATTCCCTTACGCTGTGTTGCGCTTGGGCAACTGCCATACCGTAACCAGGAACAATCACGACGTTTCGGGCATAACCCAACATCATCGCACCTTCTTCGGGATCAATACTGCGGACGGTTTGATCTGTTGTACCAGCCGCAGCTGCACCAGTAGCACCACCACCTGAACCAAAAGCGCTGAACAGCACACTGAACAGAGAACGGTTCATCGCTTTACACATAATCTCGGTGAGGATGATACCGGAAGCACCGACCAATGCACCAGCGATGATTAACATATTGTTCATCACCACAAACCCAGCGGCGGATGCTGCTACACCCGACAAGGAGTTCAACAGCGAAATTACAACAGGCATATCGCCGCCACCAATAGGGATGACGAACATTACACCTAATATTAAGGAAACGACCGTCACTGCTAAGAATATCGGTAGGCTATCTGGTGTGACAATTAAGTAGGCACTACCTGCTATGTAAGCACCTAGAAGCAACAAGTTAAATGGTTGCTGGAAGGGAAATGTAATGGGGGAACCGCTAATTAAACCTTGCAATTTGGCAAAGGCGAGAAAACTACCTGTGAAGGTAACACCACCAATTAACACATCCAACAACATGGAAATGTTGACATCTAAAGGGATGGGTTGGGAGTGTTCTAGTAAACGCCAAAATTCTGCGACAGCGACTAGGGCGGAAGCTGCACCGCCTAAGCCGTTCAGTAAACCCACCATTTGGGGCATTTCGGTCATTTGGACTTTGTAGGCTGCGATCGCACCAATGGCTGAACCAATAGCCAAGCCTAACAAAATCATTTCATAATTCAGCACATGCTGATCCAGCATCGTCGCCACAATTGCCAGCAGCATCCCCACTGCCGCAATCACATTGCCATTCCGGGCTGTAGCGGGTGAACCCAGCTTTTTCAAACCAAAAATAAATAAGGATGCAGCGACTAAGTACGTCAGCTGAATTCCAGTTGGTAAAAAGTCGCTCACGCCTTAATCTCCTTTTTCTTGAACATTTGCAGCATTCTGTCGGTAACGAGGAAACCACCCACGACGTTGACTGTGGCGAGTACCACTGCAATCAAACCAAGAATTACCGAAACACTTGTCTCTCTTGCACCAGCAGCTACTATCGCCCCCAGTACCGCAATGCCAGAAATCGCATTTGAGCCGGACATTAAGGGCGTATGTAGAGTTGGTGGAACTTTGTTAATTACTTCAAAGCCGATAAAAGATGCCAAAACAAATACAAACAAAGCAGCAAGTAATGCTTCTGTCATGAAATACTCCTTTTATTTAGGGGCTAGAGGCTAGAGCCAAGAAAAACTTCGGCATTCCCTACTCTCTACTCCCCATTCCCTAATTAACAGCGGGTTGTTGAGTGTTGATAGCTTGTAATGCTTCTTTGACACGTTGATTGCGGATTTCGCCTGCGTGGGTAATGCAAGCTGCATCAACGATGTCGTCAGCAAAGTTAATCTGCAAAGCTTTTTCTTTGTTAATTAAAAGTTGCAGCAAAGATGTCAGGTTCTTGGAATAAAGTTGGCTGGCGTGAACTGGCATAGATGAAGGGAGATTAATCGGGCCAATAATTGTTACGCCATTCCAGACAATATCTTTACCGGGATCGGTGCAAGCACAGTTACCGCCTTGTTCTGCGGCTAAATCGACGATAACTGAACCTGGTTTCATCTGTGCCACCATTTCTTCTGTAACTAGCAGTGGGGCTTTTCTCCCAGGTACTTGAGCCGTAGTAATTACTACATCAGCATTTTTAACGTGTTCCGCTAAAACTTCTTGAGTACGCTGTTTGCTGGCTTCCGAGATTTCTTTGGCGTAACCTCCAGCTGCTGTGGTTTCTTCTTCAAGTTTGACTTCGACGAATTTTGCCCCTAAGCTTTGGACTTCTTCTTTAACGGCGGGACGAATATCAAATGCTTCTACAACTGCACCCAAACGTCTGGCGGTGGCGATCGCTTGTAGTCCGGCAACACCTGCACCCATAATAAATACTTTAGCTGGGGCAATTGTACCGGCAGCAGTTGTCAGCATCGGGAAATATTTTGGTAATGCAGCTGCGGCAATTAATACAGATTTATAGCCTGCTAAGGAAGCTTGTGAAGACAAAGCATCCATACTTTGCGCCCTGGTAGTGCGGGGGATCAATTCCATGCTCAAAGCTGTAACTTTACGGTTGGCTAACTGTTGCGCTACTACCGGATTTCCTAAAGGATTGAGAAAGCTAATTAAAACAGATCCTTCTCGCAATAAATCAATTTCTGAGCGTCCATCTTCTCGCTCTTGTGGTGGACTAACTTTTAATAAAATATCTGCTTCGTTCCATAATTGAGCAGTATCTGTGATAATTTGAGCGCCTGCTGCTTCATAGGCAGAATCACTAAAAAAGGAACGCTCTCCTGCACCTTTTTCTACCCATACTTCTAAACCTTGTTTGACTAACCGGGCAACAGTATCAGGATTTAATGCCACACGACGTTCACAAACTTCTATTTCTTTAGCAACTGCTATTCTCATGAAATCTCCTAGAGATAAATACTTACATCTCTGCAAAATCTGTAATTGTCCCTGTTTAGGGATGTTTTGTCCTCATAGTGAAGCTGCAATTCTTGCCAGCGATCGCTTTAATTTGTAGATTGAACCTTGAACTTTATCTTTCCGACTTTGAGTTTTCAAGCTAAAGCCTGATTTCACCTTTGGTACAGGTCATACTTCCTGATAGTGACCCATAGGTTTGCATATTGCTAATGCTATGTTGATTCCCAAGTTTACATCTTTAGTCTTTAGCTTGTTTTCCAGATTGAAAAATTTTGCCTTACTTACATAGGAAACTATTCGGAAAAGTTTTAAAGCTTAATAATTTGATGGATTTTTAAAGATTACTCTTTCTTTACTACTGACTTATTTTTATAAATCTAGCTCAATATTTCTAGCGATCGCTAATTGTATAGCTCAATTTTTATAACAAAGTTCTCAAAATTTAGATACACTCGTACATATTTGGCAACATACTCATAATTTTTAATATTCCTGAACTCTGAGTTTTGAGTAATATATTCTTCCCCTGTCTCCCAGCATCCTACCTATGGCACTTTTTATTTTCGGTAATCGTCCATTGTCAAGAATTCAGTAGTAAAGTTTAGTTACGAATACTAAACTTGGGTGTTTACATAAAAGCTATATCTGCTAGAGGAGCCTAACTATGCAACGTTTATTTTTTGGCAATTGGATTCGACGCAAGCCGCAACTAGCAATTCTTTCGGCTTTAGCTGTAACTAGCTGTTTAGTGACTGGTGGATTGACAACTCAAGTCTTTGCACAAAGCTTACCTGGATTAACCTTATTTAGCGGGGTAAAAGCAGAAAATCAACTGCCGTTTCGGTTAGATTTTGGGGGACAAACTAACGGTATAGATAGATATATCCTGAAAATTCCCCAACAAAAAATGAAATTGGCAGTGGCTCAGTTTGCCATCACCTATCCCAATTACTATAAAGGAAGTTTTGATCCCAAGAAAATAGAGGTAAGAGTCAAAGGTAAAAAAGTCCCTCTTTCCGAAGTGAAATGGGATAAAGAAGGTCGGATCATCGAAATATTTCCCCAAGAACCAGTCCCAGCAGGTAGCAGAGTTGAATTAGTGTTATCTAACGTGCAGAACCCTTCTTTCGGTGGTGTTTACTATTTCAACTGTCAAGTTCTCTCACCTGGAGATACCCCACTACTGCGTTATATCGGTTCTTGGATTTTGAGTATCACCTAAGTCAATAGTCAATTGTCAATGGTCAATGGTTTTGGACTATAGGTTTTTGACTCTTGACCAAAGGCAATGGTAAGATTATAGATTGTGACTTTTTATAAGAATCGCCTTAGAGGACAACAGTATGAAAAGAACCTTGGGCGGCACATGCCGTAAGAGAAAAAGAACCTCCGGTTTTCGTGCCAGAATGAGGACTCCAGATGGCAGAAACGTGATCAGAGCTAGGAGAAAAAGAGGACGTTATCGTCTGAGCGTTTAGAGCATTTTCAGCAACTAGAGGGGCTGTGGCTTTGCCCAAGGCGAATCGACTAAAATCTCGCAAAGATTTTCAGGCAGTTTTCCGAGAAGGAATTCGGCGGCAAAGTTCTCATTTCACATTGAGAGCGCTAAAACCGCGAGATTCTCAAGAACCTTCTTGGGATACTGCCATTGCAACTCAACTAACAACGGATGCAAAAAAAGTTGTTAGTACACAAATTGGTATATCGATTAGCACGAAAGTCAGTAAAAAGGCTGTAGTGCGTAACCGAATTAAACGTCAGATGGCAGCAGCGTTGCATCAGTTGTTGCCGAAATTATCTCCAGGATGGCGGTTGGTATTTGTGGTGAAACCAACAGCAGCAGAATCTAAGTGCGGAAGCCAACAATTTCTGCAAGAATTAGAGCAGTTGTTGGCACAAGCTGAGGTATTAAATGGGCATTCGTGAAGAAGTTTACTATGAAGGCGGGCCTCACATTGGGGACTTAATTCTCAACTTGCTAATTGGACTGTCAGTTGTCGGTCTTCCCTTAACAATTGGGGCGATTGTCAGAGCATTGTGGTTGCGCTATCGAATTACAGACCGCCGAATTTCTGTAACTGGTGGTTGGATGGGGCGCGATCGCACTGACATCATTTACTCAGAAATAGTTAACATCGTCAAAGTTCCCCGTGGCATCGGCATTTGGGGAGATATGGTAGTTACCCTCAGAAATGGCAGTCGTTTAGAAATGCGGGCAATTCCCAAGTTTCGTGAAGTATATGACTACATCACTGAAAGAATTACTGCTAAGAACCCCACATACACTGGTGCTAAATAAAAGATAGGGAGTAGGGAGTAGGGAATAGGAAACAGGGAAAGGAATAATTGCTTTGTATAAAATAAAAAATTCTAAATTCCCCATTTATCAAATACTACCTATACCTCCCTACTCACCACTCCCCACTCCCCACTCCCAATTTCCGATCTGGTGCGGCTATCCGTAGCGAGAGATAGTCGCAGCCGAACCACGATTTAGATAAATTAGATTCAGTTAAATTTACAGTACCTCAGGTTGAATTCAGAATAATGGATTTTGGTATCGGCTTCCTCTCAAACAACGTAATGTTGCCAATCATAGACTTTTTCTATAGCATTTTACCGAGCTATGGATTGGCGATCGTTGCCTTGACATTGATAGTCCGCTTTGCGCTTTATCCCCTGAGTGCTGGTTCAATCCGCAATATGCGGCGGATGCGAATTGTGCAGCCTCTAATGCAAAAGCGGATGGCAGAAATCAAAGAGCGTTATAAGGACGACCCGCAAAAGCAGCAAGAAGAAATGATGAACGTCCAAAAGGAGTTCGGCAACCCCTTGGCAGGATGTTTACCATTACTGTTGCAAATGCCTGTATTGTTAGCTTTGTTTGCCACTTTACGGGGATCACCGTTTGCAGGCGTAAATTACTCTGTCAACCTGCAAATCTTGCCATCTGAACAAATCGAAAGAATTCAACCACAAGCCTTTGCTACTGCCCCACAAAACATTTATGTCGCTGATGGGGAACACCATAAAGTAACTGCTATCCTCCCTGGCGGTAACAAACTAGCAGTGGGAGAAAAAACCAAAATACAATATCAGACTTTAGAAGGGAAACCTTTTGATGTCTTATTAGCAGAACACCCAGAAACCAAGCTAACTCCAGAATGGAAAATCATCAAAGGTGAAGAACGAATCAAAATCGATGCCCAAGGTAATATTGAAGCCTTGCAACCTGGAGATGTGACACTCCAAGGCACAATTCCAGGACTAGCCGCAGACAAAGGATTTTTGTTCATTGATGCCTTGGGTAGAGTTGGCGCAATTGATCCCGATGGTACAATCCACTGGGATATTGTGGCGATGGTAATCTTTTTTGGTATCAGTCTCTACGTTAGCCAAATTCTTTCTGGGCAGAACTCCAGTGGTGGGAACCCACAACAGGATACAGTCAACAAAATTACCCCAGTCATCTTTTCTGGGATGTTTTTGTTCTTCCCCTTACCTGCTGGGGTGCTGATGTACATGGTGATTGGGAATATTTTCCAAACTCTGCAAACTTATATTCTCTCTCGTGAACCCTTACCAGAGGAACTACAAAAAATTGTAGCCATCCAAGAGAAAGAAGCAGCAGTAGCAGAACAAAAGTCATTACCTTTTGAACCAAAAAGTTCTAAGAAAAAGACTACAGGTTGATAGATGAGTAACAGTTCCATGCAGCGAGGTCAGCAGTGGTTAAAATCACTGCTAGAACTCACTGGGGTATCTGCTGAGATTCGGGGGAACTTAGAAGTAGCCCAAACTCAATATGATGATTCCCCAGAACCAGATAATTACTGGTTGACAATTGACGAAACCAACTTAACACCCACACAAATTCAAGTTCTCATCGGTGCTGATGGTTCTGTGCTGGATGCAATTCAGTATCTCGCTAATTCTGTCCTTAATCTGAACCAACCACAGGAAGAACAAGCATCCTATACCATTGAGTTAAATGGTTATCGGGTGAAAAGACAAGCCGAAATTCGCGCTCTAGCTGAAGCAGCAGCTGACGAAGTGCGAACCTTGGGCAGAGAAGTGGAAATAAAATCCCTCAGTTCAGCTGAACGACGGCAAATCCACACCTTCTTGAAGGAATTTTCTGATTTGGAAACCTTCAGTCGGGGCAAAGAACCACATCGCCATTTGGTTGTTCGTCCGGCTGATGAATTATGAAAGCTCACCCAGTCAACAATTTCGACTGTTCTCAGAGCTAAAATAAAAATGTAGTATCAGCAGAATTGCTGAAGGGTAACATAACTTTTCGTGAGGATATCTCACAAATCCTATGGACGCAATTTTTATTCCGCAGCTAACTAAAGCCCCGGAGCGGACAGAGGAAATTCAGGTTCAAGAGTTTCTGCCTGGGCTAGAAACGTTGACACCAGTTCGGGGTCGTGTGCGTGTGCAGCATCACGGCAATTACCTGGAAGTTTCCGGTCAGGCAGAAACTATTATTACTTGTACGTGTAACCGCTGTTTGCAGCAGTATAATCATCGTTTAGCGCTGAATACCAAAGAAATTATTTGGTTGGATGAGGCAGCTAATCAGGCACAAGACTTGCCTCTAGAACGAGAAGTAGCTATGGAAGACTTGGTGGAAACCATTTCACCTAATGGATATTTTTACCCCAGTGAATGGCTATATGAGCAGATGTGCTTAGAAATGCCTCAGCGACAGTTGTGTGATTTGAATTGTCCAGGTATTTTAAGCAGTGTTGATGAGAGTTATGAGAAGACTGGTGATAGCCGCTGGTCTGGCTTAGAAGCTTTGAAAAAGCAACTTCCTGGATAGTCGGTAATGTGTTTCACAGATATGTGAACTCAAAAATTGTTATGGCTGGTTTTACTACCATTGAAGCCAAGCAACAAGGAAGGAATGCAAATTGGCACAATGACGTATATTTCCCTAAAAAGCCTCTCCTTTGAAGATTTTCTCTCCCAATATCGAGACAATCCTCGTTATGAATTGGCAGACGGAGAACTGTTTGACATGGAACCGACTGGCCCGCACGAAACGGTAAGTGGCAAGCTGGCAACCCAAATTGGTATTTACTTGGTTACAGAAAAACTCCCCTGGTTTATTCCTCGCACTTGTTTAATTTACCCCTTGGCAGATGCTGCTACTACAGTTCGTCGTCCTGATGTTGTGGTTCTTGATGAAACTGTTATTGACCGTGAACCCTTGTGGGAGCGAGAACCCGTAATTACTCTGGGGAGATCGATTAAATTAGTGGTGGAAGTCGTTAGTACTAATTGGGAAACTGACTTGCACGCAAGGTTGAGGAATATGCTCTCTTAGGCATTCCTGAATATTGGATTGTGGATTATCGAGGATTGGGTGGAATAGCATTTATTGGTAAACCAAAACAACCTACCTTTACCGTTTGCCAACTAGTTGAAGATACCTATATTCAAAAACAGTACCGACTAAACCAATCTATTGAGTCGCCGCTTTTGCCTCGTTTCCAGCTGCGTTTAGATGATGTCCTTCCTCGTTAAGTTTTGCGATCGCATCTAAGATGAAAAAGTTAAGCGATCGCACTCTACAAAAGAATTTTGATTAAAAAGCCTTGATTAAGTTATACATAAGTTTGTTGCACTGATCTCTAACTATTGTTAGAGTGACAAACTTTAAGTCTCAAATATTATTGGTTAACAGAATTTCTGTAAAAATAAACTCTCCTCAATCAAGGAGTATAAGTATACTTAATGATTTATTTCATTTTTTGTTCTGAAGTCAGTCAAAACAAAAAAGCCTGTTTACGAAAATTTTTCTGGACAAAATAGGCTACTTTCAGCGTCAGCAAACGTTCTGGCCTGTTCTACTAAAGATGTTGCTTGATTCTAGATAATTTATGCTTGAAAATCTCCAGACTTTATTAAAACTTGGCGAAATGGCAACATGCTCATTTCGAGTTTCGTTATTCTCTGGGTTGAGTCTAGAGATAGTTAGGTAAAAAGTTAACTTAGTGTCTCAGAACACTGTTTGTATCAAAATTTTCTGCGAATCTATTAACATCTTGGAACTCAGCATCTCATCTCTGCAAGCTTTTCTACCAAACTCCATATATTTATTTAGGAGGCTTCAACATTTATTACTCAACACTTAGGTTGCATTAATCTGAGACTCAACGATACTCTAAATTAATTAGTCAAATAAAGGCGTAAAGAACATTAAAGGGTATTCAAGCTTTTGCCCATCATAGGTTAGGCTACACATAGCTAGTCAACACGATATCCGTAGCTTTTCTGTGGTTGACTGGTACCAAATGTGGGTTACTCTTAAAGCGGATCGCTGTAAGCTATCATCTTTAATGACAGAAGTATATGAAGAAATAATAATTTTTACGTTTCTGTCGGAAAGATTAGACTTGCAAACTGAATAGTTTGATACGGCAAACTTAACAGTTATCTCATACCCTAAGCTAGGTAGTTAATTAACTACTGCAAATATATCCGGGAATTGTAATGAATAGTTTACAATACCAGTGGGTAAGAAAATCTAAAAAAAATATAAAAGTGATTAAAATGACTGTGGTGTCTGGAGGACAAACGTGTTTCTGAGACTAGCGCATCAACATCGGCAATTCGTTCAAGACTTGGTAATGAACCTACAAGCGTTGGCAATTGTACTAGAACGACGGGGTTATCCTGCGTCTTGTTATACCTGTGGCGACCAAATGAATAGTGCTTCTTTTATGGTGAGCCTGGGAAATAACCATCTAATTCGATTTTTGGTATCGGACTATGGCATTACTTGGACAGAAATGCGGGATGACCGCGAATTAATGAAGTTAGAAGGAGCAGAAGCAATTAACCAGTTACAAGAACTGGCAAACCTTGTGAAGCAATCTGCACCAGCTTACGTGGGTGGTAAGACCTTAGCTAAAAAGAGTTAGGGATTCTTGTATCTGATGGTTTTTTTGAAAAAAAACTCTTATTTGAGAGTAAATCGCGCATTTACGATAGTTCACTGGTAATTGGTAATTGGTAATTGTGGCAGGGTTTTTATCCCCCATTACCTATTCACCATTACCTACAAGATTGGTTAATGGCTAGAACAAATAGACTGAAGTATCAAGTCTGAAGTCTGAAATAAGAAAAAGATTGCGAATTTAGCCAGCGAGAAATATTAGGGCTGCGTCACTGTTCTGTGTGACATTTAAAATTATTGAATTTTTGGTTGCTGCATCTGCGATGTGAGTATTAGGCAACTAACATATATTTTGGCAGGTAGTAATTAAATTATGCCATGCGATCGCGGGATGATTTTGGCGGTCTTATGGCGTAGATGTCTCATTTTTGTGATATTCCAGAGTTGGAAAACCATAATCGTTCACAAACTGGAAGATGTCTGAATCACAACCAAACCCAGCACTACCACCAACCGATGCCATTGAAATTACAGATAGTCGTGCTTTTGAGAGTTGGTTTGAATATCCTATCAGAGTGCAGCCCCATCATACTGACTATGGTGGTATTGTCTGGCATGGTACTTATCTAACTTGGATGGAAGAAGCACGGGTAGAGTGTTTACGCTCTATCGGGATTGAATTTGCTGATTTAGTGGCATTAGGCTGTGATTTACCAGTAGTAGAACTTTCAGTACGCTATCACCGTTCAATTCAGTTAGGTATGCAAGCTGTAGTTAAAACTCGGATGAACGAAGTGACTGGCGTGCGGATTAACTGGGATTATGCAATTGTCTCCGTTGATGGAACGCAATTATATGTCACAGCTAAAGTGACTTTAGTCGCATTAGACCGGGAGAGAGGTAAGATTATGCGTCAGCTACCCGTAAGTGTTAAGGATGCGCTGGCGAAGATTTCTGATTTACATAGTAATTAATTAATAATTTAGCAATCAGAATTCAGGAGTTACAGCAGGAAACAAGCTTGAAAGTCTTGATTTACATGGCTTTTTGGTGAAAAGTTGTACCTCATTCACCTGCAATCTGCTGTAAAATTTTGCTCCTGAACTCTGATTACTTGCTCAGGCGAATCTGCGACAGAGTTTGGGCAAACTGAATTATTTGATGCCAAATATCTTGTGGTGTAATACCAAAACCCACTTGTAGTAAAATAATAATTGCGGCAATAGTTAGGGCATTGCTCACGGTTGTTTTGACAATTTTCCACAAGATTGTGAAGACGATCCAAGCAATAATTAAAGTAGGAATCATAAATATCAATTCCTGAACATTGTTTTTGATTAAAAAATCCTAATTGTTATGCACTTAAAATTTTCATGAGAGAACTTTTGCACCCAAGTAATTGCAGTGAATTTTTGAGGATTTTTAACAGTTTTTCGTAAAATCAGTCTTGTGATTTTACTCTAAAAATACAGATAAATTTCAGTAGATGGAAAATATTTTAGAGAAAATTAAGAAAGTAGTTTTTATTAATTTATAAAAATATTAAAAACTCAATTAAAGATTATATTAAGTTGGTGAGGGTGGTGCTTTAAAATCACCATCCTCGTAAGTTTTGGAATGCTATCTGAGTTTTTAGTGCAGAGAAATCATCTGCGGGGAATTTGCTAAATTTTTAGTTGCGGTTAAAACTTTTTGTCTTGCCCATTGATCTGCTGCCAAAATGTCATCTAAAGAAGGATTCGCACAGTTATCATTTTGATGGCGATCGCATACCCATTCAATACACCGAGGAATATCTAAAAAGCGAATTTTTTCTGCTAAAAATAAAGCGACAGCTTGCTCATTAGCTGCATTCAACACAGCTGGCATTGAGCCACCTGCTTGACCTGCGGCATAAGCTAACTGCATACAAGGATACTTTTGATGATCTGGCTCACGGAAGGTGAAACTGCCAGCTTTGACTAAATCGAGTCGTTCCCAGTCAGTATAAATGCGATCAGGCCAAGATAAAGCATATAACAAGGGTAAACGCATATCCGGCCAGCCAAGTTGGGCTAATACAGAGGTGTCTTGCAACTCAATTAATGAGTGAATAATGCTTTGAGGATGGATGACAATTTCGATATCTTTGTAATCTAAGCCAAAGAGAAAGTGCGCTTCAATTACTTCCAATCCTTTATTCATCAAAGTAGCCGAGTCTACCGTGATTTTTTTACCCATCGACCAGTTAGGATGTTTGAGAGCATCAGCTACTGTAACTTCGGGTAACTTTTCTACAGGCCAATCACGGAAAGCACCACCGGAGGCTGTAAGTAAAATCTTCCGCAAGCCGCCTTTAGGAACGCCTTGAAGGCACTGAAATATCGCTGAATGCTCAGAATCAGCAGGTAATAGTTTTACCTTATGTTTTTCAACTAATGGCAGAACTACAGGGCCGCCAGCAATCAAAGTTTCTTTGTTGGCGAGGGCAATATCTTTACCCGCTTCAATGGCGGCGATAGTTGGTAGTAACCCAGCACAACCAACAATACCTGTAACAACAGTTTCGGCATCGCCATAACGGGCAACTTCAATCACTCCGGCTGCGCCAGCGAGCAGAATAGGTTGGGGATAGAGGTCTTGAATGGCTGCTTGCAGGGCTGGTAATTTATCTTCAGCTGCGATCGCTGCTATACTCGGTCGAAACTGCCGAATTTGATCCGCCAACATCTCCACATTATTACCTGCTGCCAATCCCACAATCCGAAATTGATCTGGGTACTGGGCGACAATATCTAGAGTCTGAGTACCGATTGAGCCAGTGGAACCAAGAAGAGTAATAGCTTTCACAATTGCTTAAGAATTTACAGATAACTCCCACTATAAATTGCTTAGGACTCATAAATAACAGCGATCCCCACAATCAATCATTAAAAGTGCTGAGTTGAAAGTGCTGAGTGCTGAGTGTTGAGTTATGAAACTGCATTTGCAATGCGAAAAAGTGTGAAAATATTGGCATTATTGCTCAGACACTGAATTTGTGAATGGATAAAAATTTTTATTTACAGTATGCCGCAGTTGAGGATCGACATTGGTGGTTTGTTGGTCGCCGCCGAATTGTCGAGACATTGATTCGTCAACTCATTCTTCCGCAAGATGCCAAAATTCTAGAGGCTGGCTGTGGCACTGGAGGTAACTTGACTATGTTGGCGCGTTATGGTCAAGTTGCGGCGATGGAGTTAGATGAAACTGCTTGTCAACTGGCGAACGAACGACAAGTCACTACGGTAAAACAAGGCAGCCTACCTAATGCAATTCCCTTTACCAGCCAGTTTGACTTAATTGTCATATTGGATGTTTTAGAACATATTGATGATGATTTAGCGGCTTTAAAAGTATTGTCTGCACGATTAAAACCGAATGGTAGGTTATTAATTACAGTGCCAGCTTATCAATTTTTATGGAGTTATCATGATGAAATTAATCATCATAAACGTCGCTATACATTGAAAAATTTAAAGCAAGTTGTTAGGCAAGCTGGTTATACTGTTCGCTATGGTAGCTATTTTAATACTTGGTTATTTCCTCTCGTAGCTAGTGTGCGTTTATTAAAAAATTTCCTCAAGATTGATCAGAAGGCTGTTGCTAGTAGCGATTTAAATTTGCCTGCTAAACCTATTAATAAGTTTTTAAATTTTTTATTTGCTAGTGAACGTTATTTAATTAATCGGTTCAGTTTACCTTTTGGTGTATCTGTTGTGTTAATTGCCCAAAAAACTGAGTAAATCAAAATATTTTTTATATTATGCGATCGCCAGTAAATAAGACCGTAATTTGGATGGTTGGTGTGAGTACCATAATTCTATTTGTATCCAGCAGTTTACGGCATATATTGTTTCAATCAAACTCTTTTGACTTAGGAATTTTTGACCAAGCAGCTTATTTAATCAGTCAAGGACAAGTACCGATTTCGACATTCATGGGTTATCACATTCTGGGTGATCATGCTGCTTGGATTTGGTATCCCTTGGCTTTACTTTATAAAATTTATCCTAGTGTTTACTGGCTGTTCGCTGTACAGGCAATTGCTTTGGCATCAGGTGCTTTGCCCACGTGGCAGTTAGCGCGTCAAGCTGGGTTGAAAGAAAGTCAAGCAGTAGCAATGGCTGCTGTTTACTTACTTTATCCTTTAGTATTTAATGTCAATTTATTTGATTTCCATCCAGAAGTTATTGCTTTACCGCTACTATTGGCAGCAGTTTTGGCAACACGTCTCAATCAATTAGGATGGTTTTGCTTAGAAATTTTCTTAATATTAGGTTGTAAAGCTGTACTTTCATTCACAGTTGCCGCTATGGGAGTTTGGTTGCTGTTGTTTGAAAAGCGGCGTTTACATGGTGCGATCGCTATTTTTGCTGGTGTAGCTTGGTTTTTAATTGCTACACAAGTAATTATTCCTGGTTTTAGTGGTGCAGAACCAGCAGCAATAGGACGTTACAGCTATTTAGGTAACACAGTTCTAGAAATTGCTAAAAATTTAATTTTTCAACCAGGGCTGATTTTTAGCAAAGTGTTTGCTTTAAATAACTTAGAATATTTGGTGCTGCTATTAGCACCTGTGATTTGGGGTTTTTCACTGGTAGGAATGACACCTTTGGTAGCTGCTATACCCTGCTTAGCACTTAATTTAATTGCCGACTACCAACCACAAAAAGATTTAGTACACCAATATTCTTTACCAGCTTTACCATTTATATTGTTAGTTTTAATTTCTAGCTTGGCAGCAGGACGAGGATTAATTCAACATAAACGAGCAATTATTATATGGTCATTGATAGCGTTTTTGAGTTTGGCAAAATATACGCATTTTTTTGGAAAATATTTTCAGTTCGTTGATACTTGGCAAGCCACACGAGAAGCGATCGCCTTGGTAAAAACTCAAGGTAGTGTGATAACCACAGAGAAAATAGCTTCACATTTAAGTCATAGACAACTAATTCAGACAGTATCAGCTAACGACATAAATTTTGAGAAATTAAATAATTTTAATTATGTATTGCTAAATCTCCGCCATCCTGGTTGGGTAAATTTCTCAGATGCTGCCATTAGTATAGTCAATCAACTAAAAAAATCCTCAATATTTGATTTAAAGTATCAGCGTGACAATGTTTATTTATTCATTAAAAAATAATTTGATGGCAAAAATATATAAAGCTGATACTCTCACTTTGATGATTAGTATTATTGCTGTAATGAGAAATAGTTTAATTATTTGCTGGTGCAATTAAGGTAAAGCCTTCAGCCGTACCCAGATTTTGGTTATCAAGTAAAGGTATGTCTTTTATTATGGTTTCGTCTAAAAGTAAATAAGATTTTTTCGACAACATTTGTTGTAATTCCGCACCATTCTTAGGTACGACTTTGCAATCACAATAAAAATTCAAACTAGGACGACCATAAGCAAATGATGTGTAAATTGTTGTGCCTGGTGAGACATATTTGCGAATTAAGGCTGCGACTGGTTTGACTGGGAATGCTTCGTTTAATTCCCAAATCCAAGATTGCGAACTCATTAATAGTAATAAGACTACATACATACCAGAAAATAAAACTGGAATAAATCTGCGATCGCGTTTATAAACTAACCATGCCACCACACTCATATTTATTGTTAAAACAATACTCATAAATATTAATACAGGTTCTTCCTTTGCAAGAGCAAAGTAAATGCTACCTCCCAAACCAGCAAGCGCAATAATAACTATAAATATTGCCCAAACTCTCGAATTAAATACTTGTTTTTGCCAAACTTCACTTAATTTTGCCCCAATTGCCAGTGCTAAAAATGGGTACAAAGGCATAACATACCAGGGAAGTTTTGTCGTTAGCAAAGAAATAGTCAAAAAGTAAACAGTCGTACCAACTAAAACTAAGCTACCCCAGTTAGTATGACGTTTTTTCCAAGCTAGATAAAATCCTCCTGGCCAAAATAAAAACCAGGGAAAAGCATATTTCAATAACTCAATTAAATAATACCAAGGAGCGCCTGTATTACCTTCAACAGGTTGCGTTATGCGGTCAAAGGTTTGCGCTTGTAAATTTATTTGTAAGAAATTACCTCCATAATATTGCCATTGAGCAACATACCAAGCGATCGCTGGGGAAATTCCTACCAAAATTCCTATCCACAAGTAGGGGTTGCTTAATAAAGCTAATTGCGACGATGCCAAGATAAATAAAGCAGTAATACCCCCCAGCAACAAAACTAGCATTCCTTTAGTCAGGGTAATTAGCCCTAGGCAAAATCCTACACCTAAAGCCCACTGTCTTTGCTGACGAGACTTTAATAAACAAAATAACAATAGTAAGAAAAAAGTAATACTTGTACCATCTAACATTGCCAAGCGTCCATGACGCACTACAGGCAAAGTGGTTAAGTAAACTAAAGCCGCAAACAAAGCTGGTAAATTATCGCTAAAAAGCAAACACCCCACCAGATAAACTAAAGGTACTCCCAAAGCTGTTAACACAGCACCAGGTAAGCGTGTTGTCCATTCATTCACGCCTCCTAAAGAGTAAGACCAAGCGATTAACAAGTGCATAAGGGGCGGCTTATTATGGTAAGGTTCACCTGATAAAGTTGGATACAGCCAATGCAGAGAACCATAGGAGGCACGCCAAATTTCACGGGCAACTTGTGCCACCGTACCTTCATCCCAGTCTCGTAAGGGGGAGTTTCCCAAAGATATCAGCCAGAGAAGTAGAGACCCTAGCAATAAGCTAAATAGCCATTCTTTTTCTCGGAATGGGCGCATATTGACAATTAGTTTAATTATTTAATTGAGTGATTATTGATTACCATAACTAGATATAATTTTTACGATTCAATTACTCTAGAAGGATTTTTTAGGAGAAAGTATATTAATAATTTTATAGTACATATCTGTTTAGATTCTGCTGTTAATTTTCTTGTTGCCTTGATTCAATAATCTGATAATAACTGTGATTCAACCAATATACTCTTTAGTAATTCCCATTTATAACGAAGAAGAAAATATTACAGAAATGTATCGTCGTCTGCATAATGTTGCAGAGCAGTTAGAGGGCGAAGTTGAATTAATTTTAGTTGATGATGGTAGCTGCGATCGCTCTTTGAGTATGATTCGGGAACTCCACCATCTCGATAGTCGAGTGCGTTATCTCAGTTTTGCACGCAATTTTGGTCATCAAATCGCTGTCACAGCTGGGCTAAATTTTGTCCAAGGCAGATGTGCGATTATCATGGATGCGGATTTGCAAGATCCCCCAGAATTAATCTTCCAGATGGTGGAAAAATGGCGACAGGGCTATGAAGTTGTGTATGCGCAACGTTTATCTCGGAAACAAGAAAGTTGGCTGAAACGCTTTACTGCTTATGCCTTTTATCGCATTCTCCGACGTTTATCTCATGTCGATATACCAACAGATACAGGAGATTTCTGTTTACTAGACAGGCAGGTTGTAGATATTCTTAATGCGATGCCTGAACGTAACCGTTACATTCGCGGCTTACGTGCTTGGGTGGGGTTTCGCCAAACATCCGTACTGTTTGAAAGAGAACCACGTTTTGCTGGCAAAGTCAAGTATACCTTTGGAAAGTCCTGGGCATTGGCAGTCGATGGCATTATTTCTTTTTCAACAGTGCCGTTAAAATTAGCTACCTATTTAGGGATGGTAGCAGCTGCGATCGCTCTATTGATGATCATATTAGTACTATATTGGCGCTTATTTGAACCTGTCAGTCCTTTAATTGGATACACACTGATTACAATAGCTATGTTTTTTCTCGGTTCTGTTCAGTTAATTTGTATTGGGATTTTAGGCGAGTATATTGGTCGAATTTACGAAGAAGTAAAAGCCCGTCCTATCTACACTTTGAAAGAAACTGGTGGGGTAATTAAAATTTCAGAAATGCAGTCTAAATAGTATTTTTTAAACATAGTTGGGAAATTCTCATAAAATTACGCTTTGATTTTGCTATCAGATATTACAATGCTATGACCCCGCAAGAGTTTATTTTATTGATTGTATCAGTTCTGATCAGTACAGCAGGACAATTTTTTTTGAAAATAGGTGCAAACAAATTAGGAAAAGTTCATCTAGGCAATGCAATTAATCATATTCTGAGTATTATTACAATACCAGAACTTTTAATTGGCTTAACTTGCTATGGAATAGGGGCTATGTTTTATATTCTGCTGCTCACGAGAGTTAATCTCAGTGTTGCTGGCCCATCTATATCTATAGGGTATATTTTCTCTGTGTTGCTAGGATATTGGATATTGAAAGAACCTATCTCTCTAATGCGATTGTTTGGTTTGGGATTTATTGTAGTGGGAGTAATATTAGTAGTTTGGCGAAAATAAAATTTATATTTGATGCGGTTATTGTTTAGTCATAGACTAAATTGAAACAATCTAAATATACAGCTAGAATAGAAATAATATTAAATTTTATTTAATATTTGAGTGCGGCACATACTAGAATAGTAGTATAGATAAAATATTAAAGATGGTTAAAATCAAGGATTGCTCATATCATCTGGAATGATGATTAAAGAGTATAGAAATTAACGACTTAATATTCTTTGCTAATGAGAAACTAGCTTTTGTTGATTGCCAGCAAATAAATCGATGAAAAGCATAAAACAACAATTGGTTAAGAAAGAAAATAATTTTTTAATCAAATCCCAAGAATATTTTTTTGCAGTAGAATATACAATATTAAATAAAAACTACATAGTAAAACAGGGATAGTTTGGGTAAATAACCTACTCCTACAAAATCATCAACTATCGAGAAAAATGCTGTAAACATGATGTTTTCTTCATTTTTAGAAGATCTCTAAGAGATTTCTAAAAGATAGATGAATCGATTAGTATCCCAATAAAAGCAAAATTTTTTTGCTTACTAGCATGACAAGTAGCAATTTGTACACAGTTATTGGTATTGCATAAGTAAATATCTATATAGTGAGTGATCGCTCTTTAATAGATTTACTTATAACGTAACCTAGCCTGTGTCAGGAAAACTCAAATATTAACTTCTGTAAAACTGAACTAAATTTTCAGGATTAGCGGAAAGTATTTGGGGATCTAATTTTTAGAAAAAAGTGTGCTATAAATTACCGTCAGAACTATGTGCAATGGTTCGACCCTTGAAGGAGCTATGAAGTGGAACAAAATAAATCATTACTTTGGCCGCAAGGCATATTAATTGCATTGCTTGCCTTGGGTGCTACCTTGAGCGTTGCTGTGATGATGCTTCTTAGGCCAAATGCTTCGGAAGCACAAAGTAGTCAGAGTATAAATATAAACAATAATTTAGTCGCTAAAGTCGGTACTCAAAAGCGTATTGAAGGATTAAAAGCGACAATGCTTACAAGTTGGCAACAAGAAGCACAAGCTAAAGGTCTTGGTTATGCTTTAGCTACACGCTTTCAAGGGGCAGTAATTAAAGAAGCTAAACTTAGTCAAGCTCAAAAAGTAATTGCTCTTACTTTTGATGATGGCCCTTGGCCTCAAAGTACTGCCCAAGTCTTGGATATTCTCAAACAGAATAATATCAAAGCAACATTTTTTGTTGTTGGGCAGAACGTCAAGAATTATCCAGACTTACTTAGACGGGTAAATGCTGAAGGTCACGCAATTGGAAATCATACTTGGCATCACTGGTATCATTTCATGAATCAACAGGCTGCCGCATATGAAATTGACCATACAACAGAGATGATTTATCAGACTACAGGTGTCAAGACAAATTTGTTTCGACCACCTGGAGGAATAATGCACAATGGAGTAGCGGGCTATGCCAGAAATACAAAGTATGCCATTATTATGTGGTCATCTGATTCTGTAGATTATTCACGTCCGGCTATACCTAAATTAATCAATAATGTTTTCCGGCAAGCTAAACCTGGTGGTATTGTATTGATGCATGATGGTGGTGGAAATCGCTCGCACACTGTGGAAGCTTTACCAGAGATTATCAGTAGATTTCGTAAGCAAGGATACCGCTTTGTGACTGTTCCAGAACTTTTAGAAATGCAAGATAAAGAGCAAAGTGTAATTGCTAATAAGAAGTAATAGCTAAGTTACTAATTACTCATCATTAATATGTAATTTGGTTGAATATAGCAATTATATTTGATTTGCAAAAATTTAAAGTATCAGATCCCCGACTTCTTAAGAAGTTGGGGATCTCTTTTTCTCATAAGTAGCTCAACATAATCATTTTCTGCCACTTTCCGGAATAAACAAGTAGGAAATAAGTAAAATTATCCAGAAGCATAAAAGGGTTTAAATTGATTCATCTCTCATCTTGCGCCTGGAAATACAAATGTCAAAACCATAACTACGTACAAGGGGTAACATTTAAACCAAACAAACTAACTTGTTGTCTTTGTTTGTGCAAATGCCTTATAACTCTTCCATCAACTAACTTCCGGTTAATAGCCCCGCCTGCAACATAATGTTGTGAGTTATTGAAGTAATACTGCAACTAATACTTCAATAACTGTGAAATAGGCAGATTTACTCAAGCATATTCCCCAATTTCTGACCGTGCCGCTACCAATCTTTGAAGGTTAAGGGTACAATTCCTCCGGTAGAGAACAAGAAAAGATGATTAAGGGTATAAACAAATGGTTATAAGTGGTAAGAATAGGGAATGAATATGAATAGTTCTGGGAGTAAAAATAAACTAAGTTTTATTTGCTACCAGTATCAAAGGAGATTAATAGACCTAACCTGAAGAAGATTGATGTTTTCTAGCTGAATGATTATGGAACCAATATTGACACTAATGATTTACAGCAGGCAACAGGTAACAGGGGACAGGGAACATGCTCGAAAGTTTGGTGTTACATAGCTTTTTGGTGAAAACTTGTACCTCATTCACCGGCAATCTGCTGTAATTGTGAAACCCTGACTGGTAAGCATTTTTGATAAAATGTCCCGTGTCTCCTAAACACTAGGTCGTGCGTTCGAGACGCACCAGTTCCGTCGTCATATCAAAATAAATTCACAAAAATTTAGTCGGCAGTTTTTACGGAATCTTCCGAATAAATTCGGAAGCTAACTGCTAAATTCCGGCCGAGGGCGTTTACATACAGTTAAAGCGGTATAGACGCAAAAGTTTTTTAGTCAAAAAAGGGTAGATTTGGCTAAAATCTGCTAACCTAACATATATTTTTAACTTATTCAGAGAATATTACATTTTAGTACACGAAATCATAGAGCCTTGAAGAACAATTTTTTGTTTACAGGTAAATCTTTTCGGTTTATGGTTCTTGCCTTACCCCTAATCATGTGGTTTGGTTACAAAGAAGCCCAAAAAGAAGATACACAACCTCAAGCAGTATTAGTCTTGGGTGGTTCAACAAAAAAATTAGAGAGAGAAAAGTTTACAGCAGAGTTTGTACGCAAGCATCCGAAGTTACCAATTTGGATTACGGGTGGCAGTCCACCTAGCTCGACTCGCAAGGTATTTGTCAAAGCTGGTATTGATCCCAAGCGTTTGCACTTGGATTATGAAGCGGTAGATACAGTTACTAATTTTACCAGCTTAGTAGACGATTTGAAAGCCCACGGTATTAAGAAAGTTTATTTGATTACTTCCGATTTCCACATGCGTCGTGCTTGTGTTATCGGTGAGATAGTCTTAGGTAGCCGAGGAATTGATTTCAAAGCAGTATCAGTTCCTTCCGAAAAACCGCCTGAACCAATTGAAAAATCTATCCGTGATGGCGCGAGAGCTTTAATTTGGGTAGCTACTGGTTATACAGGTGCAAATGACATGAATAAAGCCGGTAAATCAAGAATTGAAAGTAGAAGGTAATAAGCTAAAAGTAAAAGGCAAAAGTAAAAAGGTGAGTCCAGCACTGCGGGAGGGTTCGCCTCCGCAGGTGACTAGCGTTAGCGACGCAGGAGCGTCATCCGAAGGAAAAATAATCAATCTTTGACTTTTTTACTTTTTACTTTTCACTTTTTACTTTCCTATACAGCAATTTCTTGCACTAGAACATAGGGTTGTAAAATCAGAGTATTAAATCGTTTTTGACGATCGCCATTCCATTCTCCCACTTGATCTATTGAAGGTTTGGTAATTAATTGCTCATCAATCCACTGCTGTACGGATTGAGTGTTATCATTAGCGATCGCTTCTCCTACATCTAACAAGTTTAGTTCTGGCGCTACCAAAATTACAGCATCGCGCTGTACATGGGGAATTAACCACTCCCATTCCGCTTCATCTAAACCTTCTGTTAATTCTGCTCTTAAATCTGACATGATTTCCTTAGGTGATTGTTATTAACTAATTTTACCTTAATCATCCTAGGCTATGAGAAACATCACCAGTAACAAATAACTAAACTTCTGCCTTCATCTCATCGATTTCAAATAAAGAAACGATAGCGCCAGTAATAGGAATAGAAATAAAAACTCCTAATAATCCTGCTACTCTAGCGCCCACTAATAATGCGAAAAATACTACAACAGGATTAAGATTCAACGCACCTTGCATAATTCGAGGTGCAATCAAATTGTCTTGAATCTGCTGAAGAATAATACAAGCAATTAATACTTTTAGTGCTAACCAAACATTTTGAGATAACACAATTAAAGTAATTGTGCTAACACCTAAAGTTGCTCCTATCCCCGGAATGATATCTAAAAATCCTACTATTACAGATAGTAATAAAGCAAAAGGCACTTGCAATAATACAAAAACCACAAAAGTTGTTGTTGTTAAAAACAAACTTAATAATAACTGACCTCGAAAGAAACCTAAAAAGCTACGTCTGATAATATTAGTAAATCTAATACGACGTTGTTTAGGTACTATTTTTAAAATAAAATTCCACAGTTTGTCGCCATCCAATAGCATAAAAAATGCCACGACAGCAATCAAAATAAAAGTTATAAAATTAGTTAATAACTGTTGTAAAAAAGTTAAGCTATTTACTAAGGTTGATACAGCCTGATTACGCAATTGTTCTTCAATTACACTTAAGTCTATTTCTAGATTCCGGTTGCGTAATAATTCTTCAATTCTTTCTATCAAGGGTGCTAGAGAACTGAGAAATCCCGAAATACTATCAATTAATTGCTGTCCTTGGGATAACACCGCAATCCCAACCGTGATCATCAATCCTCCCAGAATCACGATACTGAGTAAGAAAACGACAATCACAGCCACACCATGAGGCAAAAACCGCCGCAACCAATGCACGGGATAGCTAAGTAAAAAAGCTAAAATTGCCGCGAATGTAAAAATAACAATGACGGCTTCAAAGTATGCTAAAAGTTGTACAAAAGCCCAGCCAGCAGCCACTAACAGCAAAAAGCGGACTAACGCCGAATTATTCAATCGATTCCAAAAATTTTTGGCATCCCAGCCGGTCATATAATATTTAAAAAATCAGCTAGTTTAGCGATCGCTAGTAGACATTAAAAACATAGAAAAATCAAGTGGCGATCGCTACTACCTAAAAGTATATTTCTCCTCAACGTCCTAAATCATGCATTTCGTTGATTACCTTTGCGCACTTTTGGGTTACCTCCTCTAATTCTTCTTTATTAGTAGAACTAGGTGGGTCAATTACATTCCCAATTCTGATAGTTAGGGGAACAGCACGTGGCATAGATGAGCCTTTGACTAAAATCCCTTCAGTTCCCCACAAACTTACAGGTAAGATAGGTGCTTGAGCCTTTGCTGCCAAGAGTGCTGCACCTTTTTTCGGGTCAGTAATTTTACCATCGGGGGTGCGAGTACCTTGTAAAAAAACTCCCACTGCCCAACCATTTTCCAAACATTCTAAAGCAGCACGAATCGCATTGCGATCGGCACTACCTCGACTCACTGGGTAAGCACCATACAATTTAATGGCTTGTGCCAAAACAGGAATTTCAAACAACTCTTGTTTAGCCATATATGCTACCGGACGACGCACACAATTAGAAACAATTGGCGGGTCAAAGTAACTAGCATGATTGCTGACAACCACCAATGGATCTGATTGCGGGACATTTTCGACTCCATAAATTTTGCCCCGAAAGTAAGCATGAAGCATGGGGCTGACAACCGACCATTTGAAAGCGTGGTAAAGTGCCAGACTGATAAGCGGTTCACGACTGCGAGACATAGGAAGTATGAAGTATGAAGTATGAAGTATGAAGTGTGAAGTATGAAGTGTGAAATCGAGTATTTTATACTTCATCCTTTACACTTTTCTATTTTCTATTCTGGTAATTCAGCAGCATTACGGACGTTCTTTAAGATTAAATCAGTAACGGTGCGTTTAATTAAACCAGTTAAAACATTGCCAGGGCCGATTTCTATAACTTGTTCAATGTTGTTAGCTGGTAATTGCAGAGACATCTCTCGCCAGCGTACTGAACCAGTCATTTGTTGAGTAAGACGCTGTTTTAAAATCTGAGCATCAGTCGCGGGTACAGGTTCAACATTTGACATTACAGGTACAGTTGCAGACTGAAATGCTACAGTTTCTAGAATTTCTTGAAATTCAGCCGCAGCAGTCGCCATTAAATGAGAGTGAAACGCACCCGAAACTTTTAAGGGAATAGCACGCTTGGCTTTAACTTGGGACATGACTGTTTGTACTGCATCAGGAGTACCAGATATCACCACCTGTGCTGGACTGTTATCATTGGCCAAAACTACATCTGGTGTTGCAGCAATAACTGCATCTAATTGTTCTCGGTCAAAGTTCATTAAAGCCGCCATCATGCCACCTGCGGCACTATCCATCAGTTCAGCACGACGTTTAACTAAACGCAAACCTGCTGACCATTCAAAAACACCAGCAACATACAGTGCAATATACTCACCTAAACTATGGCCAGCGACCAAATCTGGTTGATGTCCCCGTTCCCGCATCAAATCAGCGAGAATACTTTCCACTACATAAAGACAGGGCTGAGTATAAAGTGTCTGCCCTAATTTTTCTTCTTGGTTTTGGCAGATATCAGTTACAGACCACCCTAAGATTTCCTCAGCTTGAGTGAATTTGTCTTTAGCACCTGGTATATCTAATAAGTCTGTTCCCATTCCCAGTGCTTGGGAACCTTGTCCGGGAAACACCCATGCAGTTTTAGTCATTGTCGATAGTCAATGGTCAATGGTCAATGGTCAATGGTCAATGGTCAATGGTCAAAAGTTTTGACTTTGGACTATTGACCATTGACAAATATTTATCTTCCCCACTGGAAAATTGCTGCACCCCAGGTGAGGCCTGCACCAAAACCGGATGCTGCAATGATGTCATTGGGTTGAATTTTGCCTTGTTGTACTGCTTCATCTAAGGCTAGGGGGATAGAAGCAGCGGAGGTATTGCCGTAATTGGCAAGATTACTAATAACTTTCTGTTCAGGAATTTCTAGACGTTGGGCCACAGCATCTAGAATGCGTTGATTGGCTTGATGCAAGACTAGCCAATCTATTTGCTTAATAGTGAGGTTCGCTTCAAATAACGCTTTATCAATGATTTCTGGTACTTTCTGGACAGCAAAGCGGTAAACTTCTTTGCCATTCATGGTGATGGGTTGGTAAGTGCCTTGTGAAACACTGATGCCTGGGAGTAATTCTTGAGCAGAAGCTGCATAGCCAAGGTTGAGCTGATGATTTAAAGTACCGTCACTTTTGAGGGCAAATCCTAACAAGCGATCGCTTTCAGCTGCTTGTAAGACGACTGCGCCCGCTCCATCACCAAACAACACACAAGTTTTTCGGTCTTGCCAATCTACCCAACGAGAGAGGATATCTGCCCCAATCAAAAGTACATTCTGATATACACCTGTTCTGATGTATTGGGCAGCCGTTACCAACCCAAACACAAAGCCAGAACAAGCGGCAGTTAAATCAAAGGCTACTGCTTTGGTCGCTCCCAACTCAGCCTGCACTTTACAAGCAGTGCCAAACAAATCATCTGGGGTAGATGTTGCCAGCAAAATCAGATCTATGTCTGTTGCTTGAATTCCTGCCGCTGCGATCGCTTGACGACTAGCTTCAGCAGCTAAGGAACTCAAAGAACCTGACGGTAGTGATACTCGTCGTTGACGAATCCCTGTTCTTGTGGTAATCCACTCATCTGATGTTTCAACCAGCGCTGTTAGTGCCTGGTTATCAAGGGAAGTTTCGGGAACTGCCGAGCCACTTCCTGTAAATGCTATGCCTAACTTTTGCACTCCTAATCTCCCAAGCTCTCAGCATTTTGATCATTTGTTCTTATGTCTTGCAAAAGACAAATGACAAATAACAAATGACGAATGGCTAACCGCTATCACGCTGTAGAATTTCGTACTGGGACTGAAGTCTTTGTAGTACTTGATTATCCACCGCTTCTTTTGCCATACGTATTGCACTAAAAATTGAAGGTGCTTGCGAACTGCCGTGACCGATAAAACAAACTCCAGCCACACCTAACAGTAAAGCACCTCCATGCTCCGCATGATCCATGCGTTGCTTAATTCGCTTGAGATTTGGTTTTAAAAGTGCCGTACCAATTTGACCGTGCAATCCTTGAGGCAATTCTTCACGTAAAATTTGCAGAATTACTCCTCCCAGAGATTCGGCAAATTTCAATAACACATTGCCTACAAAGCCATCACACACAATCACATCAAATTGCCCAGACAGCACATCACGCCCTTCGGCATTACCAATAAAATTGATATTAGAATTTTCTCGCAGCAGTTGATGAGCGCGGAGAGCTTGTTCATTCCCCTTAGTATCTTCTTCGCCAATATTTAATAAACCTATTTTGGGTGCTTCTGTCCCCAATACATATTGGCTATAAATTGAACCCATCACAGCAAACTGCTCTAAAAACTTAGGACGGCAGTCTACATTTGCACCCACATCCAGTATCAACACTGGCTTGCCAGCCATAATCGTGGGGAAAACTGTGCCAATTGCTGGGCGATCAATTCCTGGCAATCTTCCTAAGCGCAGCAATGCTGCTGCCATAGCTGCCCCAGAGTGTCCAGCAGAAAATACAGCATCCGCCTGCTGATTTTTTACCAAATCCATCGCCACATTGATAGAAGCCTTGCGTTTGCGTCTAACAGCATTTAAAGGCTCCTCATCCATAGCTATAGCTTCTTCAGCAGGAACTATCTCCACCCGCTCCAAAGTAGTTTTTGGGGGCATGACAGCTTTTATTTGTTGAGGATCACCCACTAACAAGACTTTCACACCCAATTCTTCACTGGCGCGTAATGCACCAGCAACGATTTCTTTGGGTGCGTGATCCCCCCCCATCGCGTCAATTGCTATCCGTGCGCAAGTCGATCCCATTGCTCAGAGCTTCTAGAAACCTTACAAATTTTACCAGATGGCTTTGTTAAAAAACCTTAACTTTCTGACTGCCAAATTACTATGTTGAGTGCTGAGTGCTGAGTGCTGAGTGCTGAGTTAAGTAAAAAGGACTCAGTACTCTGCATCATTTGTCATTATTACAACTTGTTTTGGCGGCAAGCCCAAGATAACACGAATAAAGTATGAATTCTGAAGTATGAAGTCTGAAAACTCATATTTCACACTTCATACTTCATACTTTAGACTTCAGTTCCTAGTACCCAGTTGACCAACATCCTTACGCCGTAACCGGTTGCGCCGGGGCCGTTGTAGCCATTTTCTTTGTCTGTCCACACTGGGCCAGCAATATCTAAGTGCGCCCAAGGAGTATCTTTAACGAATTGCTTCAGGAATAAGGCAGCAGTGATGGAACCACCAGGACGCGGCCCAGTATTTTTCATATCCGCAATGCCGGACTTCAAGCCTTCAAAGTACTTTTCTTCCATTGGCATTCGCCAGATTTTTTCGCCTGAGGTGGCAGAAGCTGTTTCTAACCCAGAAGCTAGTGCATCATCGGGAGTATACAAGCCTGCAATATCTTCACCCAAAGCAATCACGTTAGCACCTGTGAGGGTAGCTAAATCAACGATCGCATCTAAGCCTAATTTGTCGGTATATACCAACGCATCAGCTAAGGTTAAACGACCTTCGGCATCGGTGTTATTAACTTCAATGGTTTTGCCGTTGGAGGCTTTGAGGATGTCGCCTGGGTGCATAGCGTGACCGCTAATCATGTTTTCAGTCACGGCAGAGATAAAGTGAACTTCTGCATCTGGCTTGAGTTGGGCGATCGCTTTTGCCGCACCCAAGGTTGCAGCTGCACCACCCATATCAATTTTCATGGTTTCGATGCCGCTACCTGCACCTTTAATATTCAATCCACCAGAATCAAAGGTTAAACCTTTACCAATAATGGCGAGTTTCTTTGTCGGTGTGCCTTCTGGTTTGTAGGTGAGGTGAATGAATTTGGGTGGCAAATCAGAAGCTTGGGCCACTCCTAAAAAAGCACCCATGCCTAATTTTTCACAATCTTCTTTTTCGAGTATTTGTATTTGTAAACCGTAGTCGTTGGCGATCGCTTGGGCTGTCTCTGCCATTGTAATTGGCGTAACTGTGTTGGCTGGGGCTGCTACTAATTCTCTAGCCAAAATTACGCCGGACACAATTTGGTTAGCGCGGGTAATTGCGGCTTCTTGCCCATCAAAGCCTAACAGTTCTACAGTTTCGACTTTTGACGCTTTATCATCTGGTTCTGATTTAAAGCGCACATCTTGGTATAAAGCTAACTGCACACCTTCCGCGATCGCTTGGGCTGTGGCGGCTGGGTCGTTATTCCATAAGGGAAAGCTAAATCCCAGAGTTTTGCTTTTTTGTTTTTTGGCTACCTTAGCCGCCGCCGCCGCTGCACGACGCAGATTATCTATTTTCAGTGTGTCTGGTTTTCCTAAGCCGACTAAGATTACTTTTTTAACTGAACCACCACCAGTAACACGGGTGAAGACAGTGCTGTTGGCTTTGGCTGTAAATTCTTCTTCGGCAATTACTTCTTTTAAGATGCCAGCAAACTTTTCATTCAAAGTCGCCAGTTCACCTGTTAACTCTACCGCATCTTCAAATAATCCAATTGCCAAACTATCGCCTGCCCACTCCAAGAGAGGCTGATTACTGAGTTGAATTGCTGCCATGTTGGGATTTTTGTTTCAAGATTCCTTCTTGTACCAGTATTGCTCAAATTTTTTTGTTCAGGGTGAGGGGACTGGGGAATGATGAGCAGGGGCAGAATTTCTCAGGTGCCAAGAGGCTATACTCTACAGCTATTAACTTTTGACTCGGCTTTCATGAGGTCGAAATCAGCTTTTAATCTACTTTTCATCAAGTGCTGTTCTGGCTGGTCTTCAGTGCGATCGCTTGTGGTTATACTGCAAAGTCCCAATAATAACAGTTGAAATCTTCATTAATTTCGTCAATTTTCACACATTTTCGCTCTCATGAAATTATCTACTCAAGCATAAAACAAAACATTACTGGAGGCTCAAGCCTCCAGAATAGCTTTCATCCCCAGCTTAAAAGCACAGCGTTTTCAGCCTATCTATTATCAAGGTTTACTGTAACTATAACCAGTTATCTTATTACGAATTTGCTGAAGACGTTTTTCAAAGACAGTTGTACTTGAAAACGATTTACCTGTAACATCTTGCCAGTAAAGAAAATCTATAAAATCTAAAACCTGCTTTTGTTTCTCTTGTGAAAGGTCTCGCCACTTTGTTAATAATACCTGTTCTGAAATCATCAGATGCACCTAAACTACTGTTGAATTGTTCCACTTTGACGGTTACATCTTTATATATTAAAGTTAGCGTACTTGTAAATAATTTCCTTGAATTATGCCAATATCGTCAGTGTTTGTTTGACAAGCTCTAAGACTTCAGATTTTATGCCAAAACCCTGACAGGATGTCTAAAAAATTTTGAGTGTGGTATTCAATGCTTGATGATACCCTAAAATCTTCCTTGTTCAGTAAGATTTTGAAATGATTATCCTGCTTGTTAAAGAGTGCTAGGCGCGAGCAGGAAAAATATTTAATACTTTCATACATCCTCTTACCATAATACGAATCATGGCAAATTAGGTAAAAATTTTTGATGTTTATGGTAATAGTCTGTAATCTTTGTTAAAACTCTCAAAACTATTCAGTCAAAGCAATATTATTTATCCTACCCAAGATTTAGCTAACAAAACAAAGCCTTTATGTTTACATAATCAAAGTAGAACTTGTATGATCAATTGGCCAAAACACATCATCCACTACATAAAATAATTACTATTGTCATCACCATCTATCCTAATTGTTAATAAGTAAAAATTAGACATTTTTTCAATTGGTCTAACTTCTAAGCTAGAGAAAAAATTGGTACGATAGCGATAACTATAATCCTAGCCAAATAGTCAAGTATGCCTAATCTTTAGGAATATCCTTGGTTGAATTTTTAATTTTAACTTGATGACATACAGCCAGGCGTTTGCGGCAGTAGCCATAAGATTGAGATTGATTTGCAAACTTTGTGACCTTTTCTTGAGCCTTAACAAATCTTGAAGCAGCTGTCATTGAGCGAAGATTAGCCTTGGCGTTGCTTTTGTTTGTTGAATATTCATGCTGCTGTTTTACCTCGTTGTCTAATTGTGTAAGTTTGGCTTTGGGTTCGGTTACAACTAGAGTTTCTGGTAGAGATGATTGGTGCAGTGATTGTTGATTTCGATGCACTGCTGCACCTAGCCCAAACATTCCTGTACTGATAGCCAACATTATAGATAAACCAAAATATTGAGCAGCAAAATATCCAAAGCTTACCGCAGCAACTGTTGCCGTAATGCCTGCTACGCTATTTTTTAATATAAATTTGTTCATACTGTCTCTCCAAAACTTTGCTGATACATCATTTGTTAACTTTTGTGATAGAATGTTTAAAAAGTATTGTTATTAACCTCAACATCTCCCAAACCTAATCTCATAAATAACACCATACAGCACGGCGAGTAGAAAGTTCTTCAGAAATACATTTCTTATTAACGGAAATAGACCTAAACTCCAAACCAAAAGCCGGAAGTTTTTTCGAGAATTAGCTGCTGATATCTTAGGAATTAGTACATACCAATATCAAAAGTATGTTTTTGATTGCCTGATAAAAGTTCGAGTTAAAAAAAATTGAGTTAGAGAACCGAGAAGTTCCGAACTTCCATCAATGTTAGTATGTATCTTAAGGTAAGAAAGGAAGTAGCTTAACACTAAAACTGAACCATCTTTCAAATTAAACGTTACGGATAGTGGGTCTTTTGCTTTGAATACTGTAAAAGAAAAGTGATTGGTTTCACACATTACACGCGGATTTGATTTGGGTTATGTTCCAGTTTAAGCTATTGGTATTGCTCCTAAAATTAGTATTAGTTCTCTTTGTTTTAAGGTGTTGGGTAACGATCTGCAATCTTTTCCAATCTAAGCCCCTACTAATTTCTCAATCATTCCCCCCTAGAAGCAACCGTCAGAGGTTAAAGCAATTCTTAAAAGTTAGACAGAAAAAACAACGAGAAGTTGTACAAAAATATTGCACATAAATTGCAATAAAATCTAAATTGGCAAGCAAGCAAAATCATTACTCTCAGAATTATGTTGCAAAAACTTTTTCAGGGTATAACACTTCTGAGTTGACTATGTAATTGATTTTGCTAAATCGCTTAGTAAACAAGTAACCGTATGATAGTCAATAGAGAATACATAGTAAAGATAAACCCCCAGTTTTCAACTAAAATATCTTTGCTGCTTGCTGTACATAGTCAGACAGTACCAAGTTTGCTTTCCTACTATTCCATCCACTGTTAAATCTTGCTTATCTTGAAAAGCTTTAACAGCACTCTCGGTTAAAGCGCCAAAATACCCATCTACTGGAACAGCATAGCCATTGGCTATTAATAGCCGTTGTAAAACTCTGACAGCTACACCTGAATTACTAAAACCTAGATTAGGTAATCTTTGTTTATTGAAGCTTTGAGAATTTGCAAGAACAATATCATTATTATTACTATTTTGTTCTATAATTGACTGTTGCCTATCAAGAAAACTCATTTTTTGAGATTTCGTAAACACCAGCTTTTCTCTACGTTGTTTTGCAGTTAAGCTTTTTCTTTGAGAAAACTCATTTTTCAAGACTTGAGAAGAATTTATTTTAGATAATTTGTCTAAACTTTTGGTAAATATTTCTCTTGTCTTTGTTATTCGGCTCTTTTGAGATTTAGACTTAAATACTAATGGAACGATCCGTAAATTATGGCTTAGCCTCATGGCTTTAGTTGATGCAACTTTTGCTTCTGAAATTATCTGATATGACTGATTCTGCATATCTTTGTGTAACTGAGTTACAGACAGGTTAAGTAAATTGGGCGAAGACACTTGTTCTGTCATCAATACGCTTGCCATTAACATTGTGATATTGTTCATTGTACTGGCTAACTAAAGGTGGACTAATTAAGAGAAAACACGGATACTCTTGCTCTACAAAAGCATGACATATCTGTATCAGCTATTGAAGAAAACCTGAGTAATCAAGCCATTATAAGCGCAATATTTTAGATTTAAAGAGTCCCCAAGAGGCAGAAGTCGCTGTACGGTTTTATTTGGTGAGTTTGGTGGGGTATTTAGTCAAGACTGAATAAGGATGAAAAAATAAGAAATGTCCGTACTGTTAAGTATGCTACTAAACCGAAAAGCTATTTCGCTTCATTTAACCCAGAGTCACTATCTTTCTACCTAATGATGAAAATTTATCTTGTCCTCATATCACTGCATCCCAGCCCTACCCAAATTGTTCACCCATAGCTTCACCCTCCATCAGCCTGTTTTGAAACAACATCAACATCAGCGTATAGTCACGGTGGGCAAATAGACTTTGCGTTTTGTGGCTACATCCAAGATAGCTTGCACTTCACTTGATGTCTGGTATGCTTTTGATCTGTAATCTGAAGTTACACCGTGCATTTGTACTAAAAAAGCTCATAAGCCTGGCGAGCTAATAAATCTAGCGTTCGACCTGTCCAAGCCAGTACCCATGTAAAGTCTGCATCCAAATAGACTTCTTATGGTAGGCTAAAAAATCATGTTCAGCTCCTCAAATTCGCTTCGCAAGACCCTTTGGCAATTTGTACCCAGTAAGGCGGAAGCAAAAAATCCTAAAAGCCGCTTTAAGTAAGCATTAGCGTTTTTTGTTTAGGGGTAACTTCAGTGTAATGCTTAGTCAGTTTACCTTTAGTTGGTTAGGCATTCATTTGAGCTTGTATGTACTGTCCAGGTTACGTGATGAAATAGTTGTTCCTCTATCACACAAGCTCAAAGGTTTATCTCTAATTATTTTGACAAGCTCTTATTTCTTGGGGCATAGAAAAGCCTTAATTGCTTTATAGACTAATTTAATATATTGTATTACTATTTTAGTTTCAAAAAATCTTATACCTAATTTGTAAACTAAAGTTAAACACTTACTATGTAAGGGTTTCAGTAATTTCAATTAATACAGCACTTATTCGCTGAAACTTAAAACCTAGCAATAACTTGAGTCCTCTTAAGATTGTCTTTACGAATCAGCTCTTATAATGTAAGCTTTCTGGCAACTTTAGCCTTAAATATATATTTACCTAAAATGAAACCAAGCGCGTAGACATGAAGTAATCCTTAATGGGAGAATATTTAATGAGAAGTAATTTATCAAGTAAATGTTAATCTTTGTAATGCTTTACAGTCGCCTGTAAAGCATTACATTTAATTGCAGATTAGCTTAGGGCTAACTTTTAAACTTCTAAATATTCAAATATCAATATAGTTATATAGCCTTAATGCCGTCTCTATATTTAGTTTACTCTATGAACGATTTCTCAAAAACCTCAATTGATTATGACAAATAGCTATTACAGATAGCTACAGTCATAATCTAAATTTTATTAAAGTTATCTTTAATAATAAAATAATCAATGAAATAGGTAATGATTATTTATGAATGCATCATTAATTGAACATCAAGTAGTTAAGTTTTTGTCAAAAATTACTGGACAAAATCTGACTCAAAGAGATGTTACACCATTGGTCATATTTGTTGCTAATTTGATTATAGTCTTGCTAGGAGTAATGTTTGCTGATGGCAAAGTTACAGATAATGAAAAACAAAAACTTGTCGAGATTTTAGATCGATTTAGTACACCAGAAAGTGACATACGTAGATTTAAGTATTTGATGATCAAAGGAGTTAAAGAATATCAGCTTTATCTAAAATTTAATGAATTAGTAACCATAAGCAATCTTCTTTCAGAATCAGAACGATTATTGTTGATTGGTTTGGGCTATGAAATGTCTACAATTGATGGGAAATTGGGCTGGCGTGAACAAAGGTATTTAGAAACTTTAGCTCAGTTTTTAAGTGTTAAACCGCAACATTTTGCAGTTTTATCATCTGCATTTCAACCTCAAGCAAATTTAGATGTGGTAGTTCTTGATGAGGTAGATGATTTACTAAATATTTTACATCCTCAAGAACTTAAGACTGAAGATATTAAGCAATATTCTGATGAATTGAATGAAGCTATTAATCAATATTCTAATGAGTTGAAGGCTCTGACTGTTAATCCTAAAGCTAAAAAAACACAACCGCGTGTTTCCATATACTATGAAGGTTTGAAAAAATTTCAAGGGTTTAGCCAGCAATTAGGTAATTATTGTCATCATATTTTTCAGATAGTTCAAAATTGTCATGAACTTGGCTTTCTATCTAAAGATTTAGTTGACGAAGCTAGTAGCTTATCAAAAAAAATCGAATTACATCGATTTCGGTTAGCAATTATCGGAGAGTTTAACCAAGGGAAATCAACCTTAATCAATGCTTTGCTTGGTGAAGAAATTCAACCAATGCAAGACATTCCCTGTAATGGTACAGTAGTAGTCTTAAAGTATGGGATGCAAAAACGAATAGTCTGTCGTTATCAAGATGGACGTGAAGAAGAAATATCATTTGATGATTACCGGCAAAAAGTAAGTATTGTTCAAAATAATGCAATTGGTTTTCTAAATGAAGAATTAGTACAATCTGCGATTGAAGAAATCGTTGTTGAACATCCAAACTTGGCATTGTGTAACAGTGGTGTAGAAATAATTGATTCACCAGGGTTAAATGAAAATCCTGAACTCACAGCTATTACTCAAAGGTTGCTTCAACGTATTGATGCTGTTATTTTTGTTACTAATGCTTCACGATCGCTAACGCAAGGTGAACGTGAATTATTAAATCAATTGAAAATCCAACTCAACGGTGGTAAAGATGAAGAACCAGCAAATAACTTATTTATTGTGTGTAACTTTATAGATTTAATTAAAACAGAGAAAAGTCGTGAGCAAATTAAAAAAAGGATTCACACAATTGTTGAAGGTGATAGACCAATAATTACAGGTAAAAACCGTGTTCACTTTATTTCAGCTCAAGCTGCACTGAGTGCTGTTCTGAATGGATACGAAGATGAGTATAAAAAAAATTTCGATGTTTTTGTTAAATCAATTGAAAGATTTTTAATTATTGAACGTGGAAGGTTGAAACTTCAGCCATTGTCTGAACAACTTAATAAATTGATAAAAAAAATGATCAGCAATCTGAATGAATTCAAAGATGAGTTAGAAACTAAAATCAAGATTGCTGAACATGAAAAACGTAAAATTTTAGAGCAAATAGGAAGTTTTAGTGGCCGTGATGTAAAAATAACTTTATTAACAATAAAACTTATAGAGCAAGCTCTTGAACAAGTTAATGTTTCCTGGAATGAGTGGAATGAAGGTTTAGAGAAACGTATGATATTAAGAAGTGAGCAATGGAATTCTGACCATAAGCTCTTTTGGAAGCAAGATAAATTAATTCGTGACTACATTCAGTGCTTTGTTAGAGACTTATCAAATGAAATTGATGAGTGGGTTAATAATCAATTAAAAAATGTAATTTTGCAACAGAGCTTACTAAGTCTAAATAGAGATATTAATTATGAGTTAGATGCAATTCAATCTGATGTGAGCTTGTTAGAAATGAGAAGCAATACCCTATTCCGTGAAGAGCTAAAACTCTCTATTAATGATATTGCTGATCAATTAATTGAATTAGATAATATTGATTTTAGTGCTGCATTAAAGGCAGAATTACTAGTCTTTACTGGAATTGGATTTATACCTGTTACGTTAGCTAATATTACTGGGGTAATTGCTAATTCTTTTGGCTCTATGCTAGATGCCGATGGATTTCATGAAGAGATTAAAATATCTGTTTTAGAAACAGGACTTCAAAAATTTGATGAAGCCTTAGATAAAATTTATGAAAAATTACAGGAAAACATTGAGAAATTTTTTGATACTAAAGTTGAAGCAGTAAGTCGAGTCATTGAAGGAGCTATATATGCGTATGAAAAACTTTTAGAACAGCAAGAAAAATTTCATCAAGAAATGCTAGAACAACATTATGCAACAAAATCTCAGATTGTAGACAAGTGCGAAGCACTTGAGCAAATAAATAGTAAAATTAGCAAAGATATTGCTTTATGGTATTCTGAGGAAATTAATAAAGTAATGGTTAAAATAGAAAATAATTGATTCTCTTAGAAAAGATTTTGATTTCAAATAGTTTTTTAGGATGATCACTTTGTGTAAATTACAGATGTTCGATTTGCATTTGGTAAGCCAGTATCTGAGATGAGAAAGTCATGCTAAGTTTTGTGGACAGTAGCCTAATCCGTGAATAAAATGCTTTCGGAATGCTTCAATGTCCTCACACTGTGGACTACCATGAGAAACGACTGCTACCTGATAGCGGCGCATAACATCTATTGCGGATTGCCCTGCTTCTAAACTCATCAGAGCCATAGTCATGAGATTAGATGGGAAGTAAATGGTACCCAATTCATTCAAGAAAGCTCTAAAGTCAGCATCTATCTGAGGATCAAGAGGGGAGTTCATTTTTACCATAACAACCCAGCCATCAATTTGACTAATAACTGTGACAAATTTGATGGGGAAAGAAGGGTGACTACGTAGGAAATATATGAAACGTAGTGTAAGACTAGCGTTTGCTAGATGGTAAAGATATTTCATATATGTATGAAATTATACTAAGAAATTATATATTTATTTGCTGCTAATCAAAGTTGACAGTTATGAGGGAATAACTGTTGAAATTCAGTGAGGACTTTACTCTTGATGAGAATAGAGTTGAGGAACTCAGGTAAAGATTATTCAAGGCTACATTTGGTTTAGTGAGTATTTGATAATACACAAACAATATGAAGAACTTGTGAGCAAGTAAGTTTAACTTGTTGTCACTCCTCAAGCGATCGCTTTGAGCAATTGCCGAGATACCTGTAAAAAGAAACACTTTATAAATAAATATTGCAAAAAATGCTTTATTGATTTACTAAGTTAACCAACCATGATATACGGCAAATAAAAATTTTGCACGAAAAAAACTCAGCTTTCATCCCTTAGTTGCTTATGCTTGCCAATTCATCAGCTTTTTAGACAATATTTTCCTTTGAATAGTCAAGTTCAACTTGAGTTTGAGATAAAGCTAAATCAAGTTTCTTAACTATTTAATTTAATAAATTACATTTTGCATATATTTCAGCTGAGACCCTAATTTTTTCCTTGACTCAACTGATGCCAGACATAGAGTTAATCTAGTGGTAATACGGAGGTTTTTATTTCTATTAATAATTATTTTATTTATTTGTTATTACAATCAGTAGACCGAAAACTTTTGTTCGCTAACGAAAAAGTCAGGATTTCAGATGTCGTTCTTAAGAATTTCCATCATGACGACAAGCTATCACTCTGAAGCCCTCCCACAGAACAAAAGTTATTGAAACACAGATTAAAACCTGATTTCAGATTTTTATATTCCTCAGTGAAAATGAAGATCTGTTAAGTCTTCTGGAAAACTTTTCGGTCTACTGACAGTTTTATTATCTACTTGCTGTTCAGGGTTTCTCTGTTTAGGTGCAACATCTACCTTTTACAACGTACAATATGCTGTTTGAATTTACACCTACTATTAAAGCTGGCATTGCAGCTGGTAAATATTCAGAAATATTCAGTAGTGGAATCCCTATTGGTATAGTAAGGGATACGGTATCTGGCAGTTTTTTCGATCATGCCGTTGATATTCTAGTTGATAATCATCCTTTATCACCACTTGTTGTACCTGTTCAGTTCCTCATGACAGGAGCAAACATGGTGCAGAACAATCTAGCTGTCTCAGAAAGAAATCAGCAACATAGTTTTTTACAAACTGGGTTACATTCGCTGCAAACAAGCCTAGAAGTTCTACAAGCAACTATAGCTTTGATTGAGTTAGGCTCGATACCGAGTGTTGCATTAGAAGCAGTGAACTTACACCAGACGCTCAAACTTAAAAAAGAAGTTGAGCAAATGCAACTTGAAGTCAAAAACGGCTTTATTGATTTGCAACAAGCTCTCAAAACTCAAAGAGCCGAAGTTAGGCAACTTGCCAAAGAAGTAGTCCATAATATTAATTTTGAACAGCATTATGCAGTTTTATTAAAAGCTTATGGACTGTTTATCCAGGCACTTCATCGTTTAGGCTTAGCATTAACATTACAAGATACTAGTCAAAAGTATGCTGAAATTGACAGTGCCAGAGAAATGTTATTTGAGGCATTAGGAGATTACATCAATCCTATACCACTAGTAAAAACCTCTGCACCTAGTCAACTTCGTAGATTTGAATGTGCTTGGGTAATTGAACAAGCAATTATGATTACATATCAAATGCAGAATGAGGTGCTAACTATTAGCGATCAGCTTTCCCATCTTCGCGATAAAATTAAGGAACAAATATGTACGGTAGTTAATAATTGTGAATCTTACGATGAGCTTAGTTTTATCTTTCCCGAAATTAGCCGGATTTGCAAACACGATTTAGCTATTTTGGAAGTATGGCAGGCACGGGTTAATTGGGTACGTTCACTTTCAGCGATGGAAATGAAATTTTTAGCTAAAAATGATTGTACGACTTCAGAACTAGCGGATACCTTAGATAAACATCAAGGTACAAAAGTGCTACTAATCCCACCCGAACAATTAGCATACGAAGATTTAGCTGAAAAATCTCATTTCTACTCTCTGCTTGACCAATTGATATTTATGCTCAAGCCTGTTTTACGTCAGGAATACGAAGTTTATATCAACCAACAAGCTCATGTCAGCGGTCACAAGACATTAGTTCAAAAGAACCTACAACAAGCTTCTGATATGACAATTGCAAATCTTTATTACTACTTCAAAGTCAGAGATGAGTCCAACACAGAAGAGACTTTAGAGGCAATAACAGCATAACGTTCTTGGAAATCTCAAATCATCTGAGTTCGGGATAAGCTGAAACCATTATTCTATCGTTGGCTAAAACTCCTATTCCTTCATATAACTAGCAGCAAAATCGTCTTAACCCGAACTGAGGTTAAAATCCAAAATTGGTTGACCTGACTTCAAAAATGTCAAATTTATTGACGATCGCACTAATAATTTCTTGCTCTACTGCTGTAGTTTGATTATCAAGTTGAGCAATTCTTTGGCATTGTGCTAACAGCGGAATAGCAAAATCACGGTTGAGTTGATTGAGCAGTGTATCTAAAGGTTGCGGTGATTTGATATTGTTAGCGATCGCCGTTAATGAATTTGGGCTGAGGTTCAATGCTTGCAATTCTGGTAAAATTTCTTCCCAGGTTTTTTCGGGATGGCTGGCAAGAATCATGTGAACTAAAATTTTATCCATGATCACTTGTTGAGCGATCGCAGTTTCTAAGTAATTTTCACTTTCAGCTTTCAGGGTTGCCAAAGTTTCTGGTGATGTCAGAGAAACTGATTCATCCAGTTTGGCTTCGTAAAATCGACAAGCTGCGTACCCTAGAGAATAGCTTAAGGCAGCATTGGAACTAGTGGCGATCGCTGCACCCGCAAACGGCACATTTCGCAGCAAAGCCAGTCCAGTGGCTTTTAATAGGCGATTACCACCCAAACCTAAACCAAAAATTGTTAAAACTTCCCCTTTACGTGCTGGGTCTTTTAAATCTAGCCCATAGGCAGCTGCAATTTTATACAGCATTTCTGATTGCAATTTTAGTGTAGCGGCTAAATCAACTGCTAATAACGCTGCTGCTACCCCTGGTAAAATACTACTTGCAAATCCAATCCCCCCAGCTTTCGTGGCTGTTTCCAGCATGATGCGGTGAGAAATTTGGCTGGGTGATTCCTGGGGATGCTGTTGCTGGAGTTTTTTGACTGTGGCTGCTGCTTTTTCTAAGTCAACATTTTCACTCGCACCAATTAGCCAATTAAGGTTTAAAAATCCCGATAGTTTTCTGATTAACCAATTTTGGTTGAGATAATCAATTAACTCACCAGTGCTTTGAGTGGCTTGTCCAAATAACTTATTTGTATGTTTTGCTGCTGCTATACTAAATCCGAAAGCTGTATCTACAAATGTTTTACCTGTGTTAGCTAAAGAATCTAATAGTGATGGTTGCTTTGTGGCGGATGTCTGATTTGTGATTTTTACTTCTGGTTGTTGTTGGGGTTGGTCTGCCATTGTTTTGACATTATTTTAAAAGTCTCTCTAGTCTGGTTGTAGCGAATTTTATAACGGCTTGACATCTCCCAACTAGTACACTTTTTCCGTTGAAATATGGCAACTAACTATGAAAAAGGAGGTGTTGCAATGTATCTCACCCAGAGGAGTCAGCGCTGTGCGGGGGTTCCCACCGTTGAGGCGAATGGCGTGCGCAGAGTTGCAGAGAGGATAAAGATTTTATTGATGCCAACTATTAATACTCAACGTACTTCTTTGACTTGTAGCTTATAAACTTTGTCATCCTTAGTTTCTAAAAAATTATTCTTTTTCAGAATTTCATAAAGACTAATATCTTTCTCTAGCAAACAGGCATGTCCACTATTTGGCAGTACCAAAACCTCAGCATTGGGGAGAATAGCAGCTATACGCCTAACTTCGGTAACAGAAGGTAAAAGCCGATCATTTGCACCAGCGATTAACAAAACTTGTTGAGTTAAAGAACTTAACAGGCTGTCATTAACTTCAAATTCTCTCAATAAAGCCAACCGCCAGTTAACTGTTTCTGATGGTACAGAACGCATGGTTTTTAGTAGTTCGTGGCGATCGCTTCTAGTCATGCGTTCTAAGGATGCCAAAAACGGCAATAAACCCAATGCACCAACATCATAAAAACATTCTGGTACTAAGTATGATAGCTGGGATGCCCAATCCAAAAAAGGACGCAGGCGGAAAGCCGAGGCGGGATTGATCAGAATAATGCGTTTGAATAAATTTGCTGCTTTGGTTGCTACTTTCATCGCCAAGCAGCCCCCAAATGATTCTCCACACAGATAAACTGACCTTTGGGAACTTTTTTCTAATTCTGCATGAATTAAGTCCAAGACATTTTTCGTTAACTCTTCCCAAGTAGTTAGGTCTTTTCTGGGGATTGCCAAACAGCGAACATCAAAGCCAGCTTCTAGTCCCGATGTTTGTGATCGCAACAACTCACCAGTGCCATCCATTCCTGGCAAATAAACAAACAACGGACACTCTGGTTGTACTCTTTTAGGAGTCAGAAAACACGGCTTTAGCTCAACTTCTGGCATTGTAAAATTGTAATTTCCTTTGGGTTTTTCATACATTTACCTGCACACTATAACCATCTTTTGACGTTGGCGATCGCTTGCTAGATTCAGTTCCGTATTACAGGCATATATCTGTTACAATCTTAACTCAACTAATAATAACTCACTTAACAATATAATTGTAGACTTGTCTTCTACTCAGCACTTTAATATAAAATAAACTGCTCATCAATATAACTCAATCTTATCAAGAGATAGCTTCAGGCAATATTTAGCAAGATATATCAAAAATCGGCAAAAAAATACAATAGTATTAATGCCAAATTACTCAGAACTTCCTGCTATGAATTGCCTTTTCTGTAGCTTTCTGCATTAATAGCAACCTTGTTGCAGTAAGGTGGCAATTTCGCTGTGACAGTGTTCGGTTAACTCAGATACAACACTTTTTGCTTGTTTTCCATGATATTGACGTTGATGATAGTTTGTAATCCAATAAGGACGACCAACTAGCACAGCCACTCGCTGGTATATTACTAATGGATGCCAGCCATATTGGTTGAATAAAGGTTCTGAAGGGTCGAATAAACTCAACAGTTTTAGGGGAAAAGCTGTGGTGTTAACTTCTTCTAAAGAGGCGATCGCTATTGGTAAAATTGCTAAGTCTGGTACACCAGATCGCAAAGCCAAATGAGCAAATCCTCGTTGAAATTCTCCCACTACAGATGCCGGAGTTGATTGCACCATTGGTTCAGCCCCTTCAGGAAAAACTCCTACCATCTGTTTTGACTGTAATAGCATCTGTGACTGTGCAAAAAAGCTTTGCTGTCGGTTTTCAACTGCCTCTAAAGGAAAACAACCTAATTGTCCCGTGACAATTTCTCGCAAAATAGGTACTTGTCCCATATAGTGATGGCAAGCAAAACGAATCGGACTCGATAATGCAGCCATTAAAATCATGGCATCCATAAAGCTGCGGTGATTGCTCACTATTAACAAACTTGCATCACTAGGAATGCGATCCTCGTAATAGCGAAACATTCGTGTGGAAAACGTTGCTAAAAGCAAGCGAGAAATGTCCAAAGGGCTATTTAGACTCATATCTAAATATTTTTTTGGGAATATATCGTAGTTTATCTTGACTCAATTTTTACATTTCTTTACTATTACTACGACCGTCTTAGGATAGAAATGTCTTATCTACAAAAGGAAATGGTTTTTCTATGTTTGGAGCGTTGTACTTTTAGTCACAATATATGTAATAAACAACATTGGATCAAGAATATTAAATTTAAATTTTTGTTTGTAGTTCAGAAATTAGCCCGATTTGTACTTAATACCAAACATTTCTTAACTCTAGAAATTTGCTACTATTAAGGTGAGGTTTGAAAAAGCAATAGTAATGTTGTATAATTGCCTAGTTTTGCCGTCATAATTAATTAAAAAACGTTTTAATAATTTAGTTTTTATTTTGCATGAACCTAGTGGATAAAACAGACAAGACATTTGCACTGACAACACCCCTCTATTATGTAAACGATGTACCGCATATTGGAAGTGCTTATACAACGATCGCCGCAGATGTAGTAGCTCGGTTTGGGAGGCTAATGGGGCATCGTGTACTGCTAATTACAGGTACAGATGAACACGGACAAAAAATTCAACGTTCAGCGGAGTCATTAGGAAAAGCGCCGCAAGAGTTTTGCGATGGGATTGTTCCTAGTTTTGTGCGTCTGTGGGAGGTATTAAACATTCAATATGATCGCTTTAGTCGGACAACAGCCCCGCGCCATGAAGCGATCGTCAAAGAATTTTTTGGGCGAGTTTGGCAAAAAGGTGATATCTACCAAGGACAACAAAAAGGGTGGTACTGCGTAGCCTGTGAGGAATTTAAAGAAGAAAGAGAATTATTAGAAGACAAGCGTTGTCCTATCCATACTAATAAACAAGTTGAGTGGCGAGACGAACAAAATTACTTCTTTCGTTTATCTAAATACCAGAGCCAGCTAGAAGAATTTTATCAATCAAACCCAGATTTCATTCAGCCTGAAAGTCGGCGCAATGAAGTCTTAAGCTTTGTCAGTCGAGGTTTGCAAGACTTTTCAATTTCTCGAATTAATCTTGATTGGGGTTTCCCTGTACCAACTGACCCTAAGCACACACTGTACGTTTGGTTTGATGCACTGCTGGGTTATGTCACAGCATTATTAGACCCTGATGTTGAACCAACCTTAGCCAATGCTTTAGCAACATGGTGGCCGATTAACTTGCATTTAATTGGTAAAGATATTCTGCGTTTTCATGCAGTTTACTGGCCAGCAATGTTAATGTCAGCCGACTTACCTTTGCCAAAAAGAGTGTTTGGACACGGCTTTTTGACCAAAGATGGTCAAAAAATGGGTAAAGCACTGGGTAATACCCTCGATCCCATCGCCCTAGTCGAGAGTTATGGTAGTGATGCAGTTCGTTATTACTTTCTTAAGGAAATCGAATTTGGCAAAGATGGCGACTTTAATGAAAGTAGATTCATTAATGTTCTAAATGCAGATTTGGCAAATGATTTAGGTAATTTGCTCAATCGCACCTTGAACATGGTGAAGAAATACTGTGCTGGCAATGGATTGTCAATTACAGATGAAATTATTTCTGCGGAAAATCCTTTGAGAACAATTGGTTTAAGTCTAGGGGAACAGGTACAACAAGCATACCAAGAGTTAGCTTTCAATCAAGCCTGTGAAGCGATCCTGTCATTGGTGCAAGCCAGTAATAAGTTTATTGATGAACAAGCACCTTGGTCACTATATAAACAAGGACAGCAGCAGGAAGTAGAAAAAGTACTTTACGCAGTTCTGGAATCGGCTAGACTGTCAGCTTATCTGCTTTCACCAGTTATTCCCAATATCAGTAGCGAAATTTATCGACAACTGGGTTTTGGAATCAACTTTAACGAACAAATTAAAACAGCGATCGCTGCCCCATTTTCCATTCATTCTAAATGGGGGGTACTATCTAATAAACAACAGTTGGGGAATCCTCAACCAATCTTTAAACGCATAGAACCTCCTAAAAACGATTAGTTTTTTTAATCTCTTTCAGACCATTCTCTTATCTCTCAAAAATCTCAAAAAATTTATCGGGGCTGAACTTAAATCATTAGCCCCGGAAAATTATCATAAACACTCTAACTAAATGTGCAAGTTGGAAATTTGTATCACAAATAACAAGATAAAAACCGAGGTATGACAACAATGTTAAATAATTTAGAAAATGACTCGATATTTACGCCAGAACAAGTTTTAGAGAATCGAGGTCGAGTCGCCATTTTTATTGATGGCTCAAATCTATTTTACGCTGCCTTGCAATTAGGAATTGAAATCGATTACACCAAGTTATTATGTCGTTTAACAGGTGGATCTCGACTGTTGCGGGCTTTTTTCTATACAGGTGTAGATAGAACAAATGAAAAGCAACAAGGTTTTTTATTGTGGATGCGTCGTAATGGTTATCGCGTCATAGCTAAAGATTTAGTCCAGCTACCAGATGGTTCTAAAAAAGCCAATTTAGATGTGGAAATAGCTGTTGATATGATGGCTTTAGTTGACTCTTATGATACTGCTGTTTTGGTGAGTGGTGATGGCGATTTAGCCTACGCCGTCAATTCTGTAAGCTATCGTGGTGTAAGGGTAGAGGTTGTGAGTTTACGCTCAATGACCAGTGATAGCTTAATTAATGTTAGCGATCGCTACATTGATTTAGAAGCTATCAAAGAAGATATCCAAAAAACTCCACGCCAGAGTTATCCATATCGCCCTCTCACAGGTATGGGTTTTTTGGATGACCCCACAGATCATGACGGACATTTAGAAATTCAAGATACATGAAGGATCAGCAAGGCAGGCAGATAGCAAAAAGAAATTTAAGATTTATGGGGGGAATAACAAATAAATCCCCCCACTTTCATACATTTCCTTTTTTGAATTTTATTAAATTAAAAATAAATTGGTATTACCTGCCTTTAACTCTAATTTTAATAATTAGTTTAGGAGCTTGTGGTAAACTTCCCACAGGCTCTAATCAAAATAATCAAAATACATCAGCAGAAGATTCAGACAGTAACTTAACTTTTTTTGATGTAACTTTAGAACAAGCTGATGAAATCGGGCGACCGCTTTGGAAAGTGCAAGCTAAAAAGGCAAAATACACCAAAGAAAAACAAATTGGTCAAGCCGAAAGTCCCTATGGGGAGTTATATCAAGATGGCAAAGTAGTTTACCAAATTAAGGCAGAACAAGCAGATATTGAACAAGATGGTAAACGGCTATTTCTCAGGGGAAAAATCTTGGCTACAGACCCTAATAATGGGGTGGTTTTGCAAGGAAATGAAATGGAATGGCTACCTAAAGAAGACTTATTAATTGTTCGCAATCAAATCAACGGTAAGCATAAACAATTACAGGCAGTAGCGCAAGAAGCACGAGTTAAAACCCGCGAACAAGTAGCAGAATTTATTGGCAAAGTAGTAGCCAACTCTACTGATCCCCAATTACAAATGCGGACTGAGCATTTAATTTGGCAGATTAAACAAGAAAAATTAATTGGCGATCGCCCTTTACAATTTGACCGCTATAAAAATAATCAAATCACAGATCGTGGCCGAGGGAATTCCGCCGAAGTTAACTTAAAAACAAAGATTGCTACCATCAAACAAAATGCCCAAGCAGATTTACTAGACCCACCAGTGCAGATACTGAGTAACTCCATGATTTGGGACATGAATACAGAAAATGTCAAGACAAATTCTCCGGTGCGTGTCTTCCACCGAGTGGAAAAAATGACGGTAACAGGGAATCAAGCTGAAATGAAAATACCCCAAAAAACGGTTTATTTAGTAGGAAATGTTAACGCTGTTGGTCAGCGTCGCCAGTCTCTAAAATCTCAGAATTTAACTTGGTATCTCGATAAAAAATTACTAGAAGCCCAGGGAAATGTCGTTTATCGACAAGCCAACCCAGCCTTAACCTTCAATGGAGATACCGCTGTAGGTAATCTGGAAACAGAAAACATTGTTGTCAGTGGTGGTAAAACAGGTGGTCGCGTAGTCACAGAGATTATTCCTGAATCACCAAAACCGAGGAATTAGGAAAAAATCGCAGATCCTCGACTTTTTTGAAGATGCAGATAGTGAATCAGAATCACCCTTAATTGAACGGGAGTTCTACTGACTGAAAAACCCCTCTCCAAACCTCTCCCCTGCAAGTGGCGTAGAGGCTTAAAAAGTTTAGATTTCAGCCCCTCTCCGCGTCGGAGATGGGTTGGGGAGAGGTTCATCGAACTTACGCTAATTGAGATATTTTTCGTTATTCCACCAGATGTAGAGACGTAGTACTACTACGTCTCTACAAGCAAATTTGTAGGTGAATGAGAAATCTTATCCATCATTCACCTACAGTTTCCTTTGATAAATTGCATTTGCTAAGTCATATTTTTGTTCAAATCTTGTTCTAGATTCTTCGCAAATGATCGCTTGATTTCTGGAATGGCTTCTTCAATAATCTGATTCACTAAAATAGGATTTTGTTTGAGAGCATTGTGAATTTGATATTTAAGTTCACGTTTGATTGATGCTAACTGGTCAGCTATGTCTTTATCACTAATCTTCTTTCTCACCCATACAGGTAGATCAGTTTTTCTAAAAAGTGTCAAATCCTTAGTAAGGATACCAGATAGTTTACTAGGTAAATCCCAAGCATTTGTTGAAATCGATAGAATACCCAGTAGTAATCCCGCAATTGTAGGTTGCATTAATGTACTTAGAAGAATGATTAATGCTATAAGTACAATGATGCTTAGTGAGCCGGAAAGTATTGTGATAGCCAGAAGAATTCCAAATAAAAGTTTTTCGGAAAGTACCCTGAAGGTTGGTGATTTACTAAGATTATATATTCTCCCTTTGAGCTTAACCTCATCACTTGTACCAAAAATTAAACCTTCAAATTCCCTAATATCTAAACTATACTTGTGCGCTATGTTAGAAATATTTTGCTTTAAGATAGTTAATATTTTAATTATCCAATCATTTACTTCTGTCTCCATCAAAATTCTTGCTACATCACTATCAAACCATTGTGATGACTCTATAACTACTTGATTTTCTAAATCAAGAATTGTGAAATAACCAACATTGCGATCGCGCCATCTCTTTATACAAGGCGTAAAAATCTTTTCAATTAAGCCATCCGCTAATGAATTTGCTAGTGAATCAAGTAATAAATCAGCTTTTTTCTCAGCTTCATACTGGAAAACTAAATCTAACCAATTATTAAATTCTTTCTTCAAGGCTTCCGCTCTTTGAAACTTGATTCTTGAAGCCTTGGATAATGTTGTCGCTATCTGAATCCAATATCCTTCCTCAGCAATATAAAATATTTGGGGAGTCATCTGAGACGTAACTCCAGTTACCTTCTTCTTAGCATATTCATGTAGTTCAGCAATTGAAATGTACCCATCATCGTCTTCATCTGCTGCTCCTGTGCGGATACCTTCTACCAAATAGCGAGTATAAATTGAAAGTTCTTCATTATCTGGAAATAGCGAGTATTGAGTGGGGCTAGATGAAGTAAGAACTGCTCTACCTGTACCGCCAAGTTGAGCTTGGATGTCAACTTTCAAGTCATCCTTTGCACTCATACCTTTAGCAAAAGCTGCACTGAAACAGCTATCCAAAATGATTACTTGCCGTTTGGAACGACTTTTAGACATTTGCTCTTGAATGAAACTTGCTGCTACTGAAGTTGGTGTGATTAGCTTCCCATTCTCAGCTTTACGAGTTTCTTTTGTAGAAAGATATAGCTTTCCGTTGTCGTCTATGTCTGTTATGCCATGTCCCGAAAAAAAGAAAAGTACCAAGTCATCTTTTTTGCGTTCCGAAAAGAGTTTATAGATGGCGATTTCCATATCCTGTCGGGAAGGATTATGTAGCATTGTTACGTTATCTTCAGGAAAACCACCCATTTCTGGATGTACTAGAACTTCACGTAGCGCCTCAGCATCTTTTATCGCAGTTGGTATTGGCGTTAAACCAGGCTCGTATTCACTAACGCCAATTAATAGAGCAAACTTTTCCATAGTAAAAATGTGCTATGTGGAACTATAGCTATGAATTATTATTGGAATGCTGAAATAGCCTGGAGGATGTTGGGTTTCGTTCCTCAACCCAACCCATACCAGAGTTAATTTTTAGCCTTAACTGAACAGTATTGATTTATAAACTAAATATTTGGTAGTGGATTGACAAAGCTAACTAGGACAACAAAGGCAAAACACTATGGCATTTATATATTTTGCCTTTTACCTTTTACTTTTTGCTTTGTTTACGGCTGACTGGGTGCAGTACAAGCACTATTAAAACCGTAAGCTTCTTGCCAATGTTTCACAGTTCCCTTGCCGATAGGAAAAACTTTAGTATCACCATTGGCAAAGGTTAACCGAGCGCGAACTTCTTTTAGTGGAGCTTTGCGTAAAATGTTAGCAGCATCAGCATTGATGGCAAATAAAGTATCCGACATAAACCAAGTATTGGTATACGAAACGTTGCGACTATTTTCGTATTCGGTATAAGTGTATTTACCCGAAAAGCCTCTGATTTTGCTATTAGGACTAGGAGTTAATTGCAGAATTTGACCATCAATACCTAACTCTAAAGTTGTCGGGGCAATTTCTTCTAAAGTCGCTTTGCCATCTTTAGGGGCTGTTTGGACGACGATTTTGGTAAAGCAGCCTTCAATTTTGCTCCCCCACATAGAAACAACTACAAATCTGCCAGGACGAGGGCCGCTAAAAGGACTTTTAATTAAACTGCTTAATGGATCTTCACCGTGGGCATCAATGACTACTTTACCTAAAGCAGAATTGACAAGGGTATCTTGAATATTTACCAGTTTACTAAAAGGTAATCCACCACCAGCCCAAGGCATACCATTGACTGTATTGAGTTTATCTTCATCGATCGCAGTTTGCGCGATCGCTCTTACCGCATAAAAATTTAGCAATGTTGGTAATAGTAATCCAGCTAAAAAACTAAATTTTAAAAACTTTTTCATCTTAAAAAATTGATTATGTAAAACTAATTAGATATTTAACAAACTCTACCAGGACACGAGCCTGATGCCCCTCCAGAACCATTGATGACACTTGGTCTGCCAATGGTGGGAACATTAGCCGATGCTGGCTTTTCTTTTGGTTGAGAAATCGGTATTGCAAATTTTAAAGTGCTAACAGCTTGAGAATTGATAAAGATTTTGATAGGAATGCCTAAATTAAAACCAACTTTTTCACCTCCGAAAGTATCTCTAGCACCTTGTCCGTGAATGCCAATTAAACGTCCGTTATCATCCAACACAGGGCCGCCACTCATACCGCGATAAGTAGTGTTGTTGTATATCAAGGCATAACCATTCCTAGGTTGAGCATTTGTCCCAACAATTTGCCCCATAGGTACCAATACAGTGCGGTTTTCGATGCCATTTAAAGGTTCTGGTGCGCCGGATACATAGACAGTTGTCCCTTCTCTGGCAGTATCAGAATTACCAAAAATGGCAATATTGTGAGTTTTATCGCTGTTAAACTGGATAATTGCTAAGTCTGCCTCTGGTACACGGGTAATTGATGTTGGTTGCACTTGATATTGCGTCTGATCCCGTGTTTGGATAGTGTAGGTTCCTGGTTCATCCACAACGTGCCAATTGGTGAGAACGCTGTAAGTTTTGCCTTTGCGGTAAATGATGACTCCAGAGCCAAGTTTGGGGCCACTAATGAGTACAGTAATATCTTTAGCAAGATTAGTGACATCCTGAGCGGTTAAGGGTCGGGCAATTTCTGGTTGCGTAAAAGCGATCGCTCCCCCGATAATTGCTGTTGCTAATCCACGATCAAGTCTCATAATCTGAATACCAATTTAAAAAATGATAGCGACCGATTGACAGAAACTAGACACAGACAGTAATTTCCAATTAACAATCTAAAATCTAAAATTCAATATTGTATGACCTCTAATTAGCCTTATTGAATACAGTAGTAATCGTAGTTTTTCCGGCTTTTGGCATGATTTGCATTACCTTTGTTATCGGTACAGCCCAACTCAGGCGAATAATCATTTGATGCAATCTTTCATCAGCTTTGGAACCATCAGCAAATACCGAAGGTTGATCCCACAAAGGATAGGCTTGCATTCCATTGATACCCACCACCTGACCCCGACGATTTAATAGAGGGCCGCCACTCATACCGTTTTTAATGGTGTTGGTGTAGCCTAGCTGATAACCCCCTTCTAAAGGTTTGGCTAACACTAAGCTCACCTTACCTGTAGTAAATGCAAAACTTTGCTTTTTACCTGCCTCTTCCACCGCGGGATAGCCTGCTGCAAATACCTCATCTCCTGGTGTGGGAGGTACACCAACAGAGGCTACTGCATAGATACTGCCTGCACTTTTGAATTGCAACACAGCCAAATCGTTTTTCCCGAAGTTTAAGCGTTGAGGTAAATTAGCTGTATAAATCTTACCATCCGCAGTTTGCACACGATAGGGGGGATCACCAGCTTGTAATACATGAGCATTGGTCAGTACTGTATATGTCTTGCCGTTACGCCGCAACAGAATACCTGACCCCAAAAAATCCTGGGATATAACCTTAACAGTAATAGACCGAGCCTTTTGTGCCAGTGGGATGGACTGAGCAATATAATTTGGTGCAGGAATACTGACAACTGGTGCTGATGCCGACATGGTAAGGGAGATACTGGCAATACAGACAACCAGTGTCAACTGAGAACAATTCATCTACGTTTATAAGTGATATGAGATAGCGATCGCATCTTTATTCATTAATATCTTGATTAATATCGCTATTTTGCTCATTTGTAGCATGATTCAGATAAGTATCAAAATCAATATTCAACGAGTCTCCGCCACTTTCGTTGAGTACATTCCCAGCCACTAACCCCCGACGATTCATCAGTCTTCTCAACGTTGCTTTCGCATTACTACCACGCTTGAGAGTAAATAACAAAGAACTATCTGTGCAAGGAGCGTTTTGATTCACCGCCGCACAGACTACAGGTTCACCCCTCAGAACACCAGTTTTAATATACTTTAGTTTGCCATTGTCATAACTTCGTTGAAATCTCCGAGATACTTCATAACAACGGCGTTCCGTGTTCCACTCCCTAGGAAAGTAATCCTGAGATGACCATTGAATCATTGGCACTTTTCTGCCATCTTGAGTCTGAGCAACTGTCACAGGTACACCCTGACGCTTTTCACACTTGAAGATAGTACCTCCTGCATAACTGGGCTGATTGATAGTTGCAATCATACTCAACACAGCCACAGAAGTTACCCCAATCCCCATCAACCCTTGGCCAAACAACCTCAATTTCATGGTTAACACCTAACTTCCTCGACAATATCAAGCAGCTTACTGAAAGCTTAAAACATAATTGACCGTAAATTTACGGTAATAGTTCCAAAAGGTGGATTTCTCTTAAAGCTAGTCGTAGTACGACATCAAAACAATATTTTTATGAAAAGTAATTTACTTTCATGAATTTAAAATTTGCTATTTATGTTTTTTATTACTTACAAGATATTAAAGAATATTTTTTATTTAATTCATACTGTTGACATACAAAAAACACACGTTCTTTATATTATTGCAATATATTAAGTCAAAATCATTAATGTTTGTAACAAATAATTAATGACCTTCCCTTTCAACATTATTATTGGCATTCCTTTGTATTTCAACATTATTAAAGCAATTGGAGTTTCATAAAGTGGAAGCCATCAAGAAAGAAGAGATAGTTACGAACTCTTTAGAACTACCAAAAGTGCTAGAAATTTTAGAAAAAATCGGAGTCTCTGGCTACACAGTAATTAAAGATGTTACAGGTAAAGGAGATAGAGGTAAAGTTTTTAATAATTTAGAAACCCATACACTCACTAATGGATATGTTATGAGTGTTTGCACACAAGAACAAAAACAAGAATTAGTAACCACAATTGAGCCAATTCTGAAAAAGTTTGGAGGTGTGTGTATTGTCTCTGATGCCAAGTGGATTGCTCATTAGATAAGCTCTGAGGAGACGTATTGATAGTATCAGCGTCTCTAAAAATCACATTTAGCTTATTACTAGGAGTAGTTAACCGTGCCAATCAAACGCATAATTGAGGGGCTAAATGAATTTCACGACAATTATTTTATTACACACCGCGAACTATTTGAAAATTTATCACAAGGGCAGAAGCCAGAAGTATTATTTATTACTTGTTCTGATTCACGCATTGATCCTTTTTTAATTACACAAAGCCAGCCTGGAGATTTATTTGTCATCCGTAATGTGGGTAATATTATTCCTCCTTATGGCTCACCGCATGGTGCTGAAGGTGCGGGAATAGAATACGCGATTCAAGCTTTAAATATTAACGATATAGTCATCTGCGGACATTCTCATTGCGGCGCGATGAGAGGATTATTACAGATAGGTAGTTTGGCACAGCAAATGCCTTTAGTTTATGACTGGTTACGGCATTATGCTGAACCTACTCGCCGTCTTGTTATGGATAATTACAAAAATTATCCCAGTGATAAACTCTTAAAAATTGCAATTGAACAGAATGTGCTGACGCAAATAGAAAATTTGGAAACACATCCAATTATTCGTTCTCGACTGCACAGCGGTCAACTCACTCTTCATGCTTGGATTTATGAAATTGAAAGTGGAGAAGTTTTTGCTTATGATGCCGATACTGGTCAATTTAAGATTCTGGAAAATCGGCCATTCCCTGTACCTAATCCGTTGATTGGTGTATATTCAGAGTAATCAATTTTTGATTTTTGATAGGGTAATAATTAAAATTTAAACTATTTATTACCCTGCTTTAATTCCAGATTACACTGAATACTGCAATGAAAAATTTTTTGTTTACGAAGAATAGAGATTCGCTTCGTCAAAAAATGTATGAATATTGGGAAGTAGTGAAGCAATGGTTTGTCAGTACACCGGAGCGATCGCTGGCAAAAGCCTACGAAGCTGCGCAGAAAATCAGAAATATTGAAATAGAACATTTTGGGAATCAAAGCATCTCTGCTACTTCAGTCAATGAGACTGAAAATGTAATGTCTTATTGGCAGGGTATACTTAGACAAAACTTAACTATTATTAAACTGAGACTAGCCGAATTTCAAACCAGTCGTTCATTATTAGAAATTTCTAATCCAGTTTTATTAAACAAACTCCAGTTTATTGATGAAGTTATTGCTAAATATCAGCAGCAATCAGTAACAATTAGCAATACAGATAAACAATCAATATCTAAACCTGTAAACATTGAAGGGGAAATTTATCAAAATACATCTAATTTCATTAATCCTAACCCCAATCATCAAAGCATAGGATTTCTACCTAGTTCTATCGGTAGAACAATTAATAGAATTACAACTGATTTTTCTCCGCAGGCTGAAGCAGATTTTCTTCACAATTATCACATTTCTCAAAATCGGACTAGAACATCTATTAGGTTCTTGATACTTTTGATTGTTATACCTTTGTTAACACAGAAACTATCTAAGGAATTGTTAGTTAGTCCGATAGTAGAGCGTGTTAGAAGTGAACAAGTAAATCAAGTTTTTATCAATTCCGAAATGGAAGAAGAAGCTTTCAAAGAGTTAAAGGCTTTTGAAGAAAAATTAAAGTTTAAAACTTTACTCAATAAAGCCCCAACTTTATCTCCAGAGGTAATTGAAGAAAATATCAAGCAAAAAGCAATTGAAATAGCTGAAGAATTTCGTGGGAAAAGCAAAGAAGCTATTAGTAATGTTTTTGCTGATTTGATATCATTAGCGGCTTTTGCCTTAGTAATAGTTAACAGTAAAAGAGAAATTGCTGTTCTTAAGTCTTTTATAGATGAACTTATCTTTGGTTTGAGTGATAGCGCTAAAGCTTTTCTAATTATTCTGGTCACTGATATATTTGTAGGTTTCCACTCTCCACATGGCTGGGAAGTGATTCTCGAAGGATTCGCAGAGCATATTGGAGTAGCAGCTAATAGAAATGCAATATTTCTATTTATTGCCACATTTCCTGTGATTTTAGATACGATTGTTAAGTACTGGATATTCCGTTACCTCAGCCGCTTGTCACCATCAGCGCTAGCTACATACAAAGAAATGAACGAGTAGTAGTACCAATTGCCCTGCTGAAATTTGTGCTGTGAATAATCTTGGGAAATTAATCTCCTTCTTCTGTTGGTTTAACATTGCCGATAATAATTGCTTGAAAGAGGTTTTTGATAAACCAGAAAATTCCTGTAATTAACACAACAATCATTAAACTAGCAAGGGCAGCAAAAGGAGAGAAAATCAACAAGACTAACATAGCGAAAATCACACTAGTGATTAAGGTCTTATTCATATCGTTCAACCTGTTATAGTTTCTGGTGTTAGATTAACTAACAACAGGGCTAACAGTCCTATATCTGAGAGTAGGCATTTGGATTAAGCTAAAAAATATCTATAGCAATCCTACTGAAACTACTCGTATATGTAGGGAGTGGGGAGTATTTATATGAGTCTTTTTTGTCTAGTTCACGGTGCTTTCCAAGGTACTTGGTGTTGGAATTTTTTAATTCCCTACTTAGAAGCACAGGGCCACAGAACTTTAGCAATGGATTTGCCAATTGAAAATGCTTCTACTACTTTGTCTCAATTTGCAGACGCAGTAATTCAAGTGCTGCCTAAAACTGATGATGATATTGTTTTAGTTGGTCACTCAATGGCTGGTACGATAATTCCCCTGGTTGCAGAAGCAGTAAAAGTACGTCAAATAGTATTTGTGGCTGCGCTACTGCCGTATCCTGAAATCAGTACGCTTGACCAGTTTGCTCATCAGCTTGATTCAAAGACGCTTCAATCATTCAATTACCAAGCAAAAGACCCCAGTAAACTCGAACAGTTCCATGATGAGCCTGGTATGTATAAACCAGATTCTATGGGGAAAGATTATTCAGATGAAGCAGTATTACGGCATTTTTTCTATCATGATTGTCCACCGGATGTAGCACAGTGGGCGATCGCAAAAAGTCGATCACAACAATCTCTAGCATATATTTTTGAAACAAATCCTCTCAAAGCTATACCTGCGGTTGAGCGTAAATATATTGTTTGTACTAATGACCGAATCATATCTCCTGCATGGTCAAGCTACGCTGCACGCAAGCGTTTAGGAGTTGATGCGATTGAGCTACCTTCAGGACATTGCCCACATTTGTCTTGTCCTGACCTACTGGCTTCAGTATTATCGTAGGGGACAAGTTACAGGTGACAAAGTTAAAACACAAAAAGTTGAGGGGTGTATCTTAAGATTCCGCAGGTTGAAATCGTGATTTCAGTGATGTGCAGTTATATCCCCTATTTTTTGAATAAATCAGGGATATAGTAAACAGTCAAAAAATTAATGATACAGATAGTGAACACCTATATTTGTGATAACCCGCAGAGAAAAATGGATAAAGTCGAGCTTAGTTCCATGACAAAATAGCAAACGCAACAAAGAAGACCTAGCTAGGGACAGGGCGGCCGCATCTTCATTATTTTTAATGAAAACCAAAGTTAAACATCAACGAAAAAATCAGCATTTACTGCTTGATTTACTTTCCTAGACTCAAAGCAATCGCTTAATAATTTCGCAATAAGCAAGGATTAATGAGAAAAATACAGAGTTTATTGAGAATGAAATAGCCTGATTGATATTTCTCAACAATTTTATCGAGTTTTAAAACATGCTCTAGGCTGCTTATTAATTCAGGCAAAGTACGGTAATTACATAGAGTCTAGTTGATATAAAGTTAGTCAACAATAGTAGATTAGCCGATTACAGTTAAGTATCGAATAAGTATAATTAGCAAAATATATATTATTTATTATACAAATGTTATTTACTATCTAATAGCAATTGAAGGATAAATAGTTGAACCTTATTTTTATTCATAAAAATAAAAATATCTTGCCAAAATGAAGAAATCATTCAAAGGTAGAAACTAATGATTACTAATTCTAAGTATAAAATTATAGAAAAGCTTTCTGAAGGTTTAGAGACTGTTGTTTATAGAGCAAAGGAAGTTGCAAACCAGGGAAATGTTATTCTAAAAAGTCTTAAAAGTGAATATTCTAATCTTGAATATGTTACCGAATTTAAACATGAATATGAAATTTCTAAGTCACTAAACTTGCCAGGTATTATCAAAGTATATGGGTTAGAAAATTTTCAAGATTGTATTACTTTAGTCTTAGAAGATATTGAAGGACAAAATTTAAAACAATATATAAATAATATTCAACTGAATGTAATAGATTGCTTAAAAATAGCTATTCAACTTGCTGAAATTATTGCAAGCTTGCATGAAAAACATATTATCCACAAAGACATTAAACCACAAAATATAATTATTAATCCTAAATCACAGCAAGTTAAAATTACCGATTTTAGCATTGCATCACGTCTGTCAAAAGAAAATGCAATTATCAGTAATCCCAATTTGCTTAAAGGAACACTTGCTTATATGTCTCCTGAGCAAACAGGGCGGATGAATAGGTCAATAGACTACCGTACAGATTTTTACTCTTTAGGTATAACTTTGTATGAATTGCTGACCTCAAAGTTACCATTTAACTGTAGTGATCCCTTAGAAATAGTTCACTGTCACATTGCAAAACAACCTATACCTCCTCATCAGCTTAACCCACAAATTCCAGAGGGTTTATCTAATATTGTCATGAAATTATTATCTAAAACTGCTGAAGAAAGATATCAAAGTAGCTTAGGACTAAAAGCAGATTTAGAAATTTGTTTTAAACAGTTATTAACTAATGGCAAACTAGAAAATTTTATTCCTGGTCAGTTAGATAAATTTAGCCAGTTTACTATTCCTCAAAAACTCTATGGACGTGAAGAAGAAGTAGCCTGCTTGATATCAGCCTTTGACCGAATAAGTTCTGGAACATCTGAGATGATGTTAGTCTCTGGTTATGCAGGGATTGGTAAATCTTGCTTAGTTAATGAAATTCATAAACCCATAATCCGGCAACGGGGATATTTTATATCTGGTAAATTCGATCAATTTAAGCGAAATATTCCTTATGCTGCTTTAATTCAAGCTTTTCAAGAATTAACCCAACATTTACTAACAGAAAGTCCAGAAAAAATACTTATTTGGAAACAAAAACTTTTAGAAGCATTTGGTGACATTGGCCAAGTTATTATTGATGTTATTCCCGAAGTTGAGAAAATTGTTGGTCAACAGCCATCTGTTCCGCAGCTAGGGGCTACTGAATCACAGAATCGCTTTAATCGAGTATTTCAAAATTTTATTCAGGTGTTTACTCAAAAAGAACACCCACTCGTCTTATTTTTAGATGATTTACAATGGGCAGATTTAGCATCTCTAAAATTGATTAAGATGTTAATGATTGAACCTGATAGCCAATATTTATTAATGATAGGAGCTTATCGGGATAACGAAGTCAGATCAACGCATTATTTGTTTCAAACTTTGACTGAAATTCAAAAAGCAGGAACGGTCGTTAATAATATTGTTTTACAACCTTTAAACATTGATAATGTCTATCAATTAATAGGCGATACCTTTCATAGTAGTACAGAAAAAACAAAAGTATTAGCTAACCTTATTTTTAAGAAAACCCAAGGAAATCCTTTTTTCTTAAATCAGCTACTGCAAACTATGTATCAGGAAAATCTATTAAATTTTGATTTTAATAGTGGAGTATGGCAGTGGGAAATTAAACAAATTCAGACCGTTGGTATTACAGATTATGATGCCATAGAATTAATTGCTAGAAATATTAAAAAATTACCTCAGGAGACACAGCAAGTTTTACAATTAGCGGCTTGTGTAGGAAATCGCTTTAGTATAGATATTTTGACAATTGTCAATGAAAAGTCTCAGTCAGAAACTACATCAGACTTATGGGAAGCATTGCAAGCAGGTTTAATTTTACCACTAAGTGAAAACTACAAAGCTCCGTTGTTTTTTGACAAAGATACATCTATATCAATAGCTTCTCAGGAATTAAAAGTTTCATATAAGTTTTTGCATGATCGCGTCCAGCAAGCAGCTTATTCCCTGATTCCAGAATCACAAAGAAAACAAACACATCTAAAAATTGGGCAATTATTACTAGAGTCTTACCAAATAGAAGAAATTGAAGAAAATATTTTTGATATTGTCAATCATTTAAATTTTGGTATTCAGTTTATTTGCGATCAATCTCAAAGAGATAGACTAGCTAAATTAAATTTGATAGCCAGTCAAAAAGCAAAAGCTGCATCAGCATACGAAGCCGCTCTTAGTTATTCAACAATTGCTTTAGAATTACTTAAACTATCAAGTTGGGAAAGTAACTACGACCTGATGTTAGCACTGCATTTAGAAAGTGTAGAAATAGAATACTTAAATACTAACTTTAAACGTGCAGCTATCCTAACTGAAACTATCTTAGCAAGAGCTACTAATCTCCTCGATCAAGTAAAGGCTTATCAATTACAAATCCAGTATTATATGGCGCAAAACCAGATGATTGAAGCAATTGATGCTGGACTAGAAGCGCTTACTAAGCTGGGAATATCTCTATCAGAAACACCTAATAAACAAAGTCCCATAGCTAATTTACCTCAACTTCAGGATTTAGAAAATTTTCCAGTTGTCACAGATCCTTATATTCAAGCAGCTTTAAAAATCCTTGTTACTATTGCTGGTGCTGCTTTTATTACTAACCCAACCAAGACAAATTTTCCGCAGATAATTTTGACTGTTGTTAATCTCTGTATTAAACACGGTCACTCACCTTTAGCTGCCCACGGCTATGCTTACTATGGTATGCTTTTGTGCGGCTATCTAGAAAATATTAATGCAGGATATCACTCTGGTAAAATAGCTTGGCAGATATTAGAGCAATTCCAAGTTATTGAACTCAAGAGCAAAGTATATGCACCGTTTTATGGTTTTACAATTCATTGGAAAGAGCATATTAGAGAAACAATTGTTCCACTCCAAGAAGGAATTCAAAGTGCATTAGAAATTGGAGATTTAGAATATGGTGGCTACTGCTCTGTCCACTATTGTGGTCATATATTTTTTAGTGGAGAACCACTGGAATTAGTAGCTCAACAGCAAGCTTCATATATTGATTTGCTACAAAAATTTAAATTAGATTTTCCTATAAACTACATTAAAATTTGGCATCAACTTGCCTTAAATTTACAGGGTTTATCACAACATAAAGATGTTTTAGTTGGCGATAGTTTTGATGAATTATCAATGGTGACATACTTACAAAATACAAAGAATGCTACTTCTTTGTTCGTTGTTTACGTTGCCAAAATGATTCTCTTTTACTTATTCAAGGATTACACCCAAGCAGTTGATAATGCCAAATTAGCTTTAGAATATATAAGTGGTGTCATGGGAATGATGTCAGTTGGCATTCACAACTTATATTATTCTTTAGCCTTGATTGGGTTATATCCTAATGTTGAACCAGACATTCAACAAGAATATATAACTATTATCAATGCCAATCAAGAAAAAATGCAGTTATGGGCTAGTCACGCACCTGCTAACTATCAGCATAAATATGATTTAGTAGAAGCAGAAAAAGCCCGAATTTTAGGACAGCCCTTTGTAGCAATGGAGTATTATGAGTTAGCGATTCAAGGAGCAAAAGAACAAAGATATCTTCAAGAAGAAGCACTAGCTAATGAATTAGCAGCAGAATTTTATTTTTCTCGTGGTAGAGATAAGCAGGCTATTTTCTACCTGAAAGAATCGTATCACACTTATATACGTTGGGGAGCTATTACAAAAGTCAATGAATTAGAATCAAAATACCCTGACTATTGCCCATTAAGAATCAATCATGAATCTTCTAGTTTGAAGGCTGGCGTACCCACAACTTCAAGCAAAATCAGTAATTCAGCATCTTTTGATTTAAATACAGTTTTTAAAGCTTCGCAAGCTATTTCTAGCGAAATCATGCTAGAGGATTTACTTGCAAAGTTAATGAAAATTGTTATGGAAAATGCTGGCGCACAAAGCAGCTGCTTCCTTTTAGAGAAAAATGGTCAAATGGTAATAGAAGCTGTAGTGGGTATTTCTAACAATAAACTATTGTTGGAAACATCAATGCCATTAGACAATACTCAATATTTACCAGTATCAGTCGTTAACTATGTTGTGAGAACCAAGGAAAGCATTGTTCTTGGTAATGCTAGTTGTGAAGGCATATTTGTTAGTGATCCTTATATTATTAAAAATCAATGTAAATCTGTTTTATGCACACCGATAATTCATAAAAATAAACTTATCGGGATTTTGTATTTGCAAAATAATTTAACAGCGAATGTATTTACCACTGAACGTTTAGAAATTTTAAAAATTTTAGCTTCTCAAGCAGCTATTTCCATTGAGAATGCCAAGCTTTATAGTAATTTATCTAAACTAAATGAGAATTTGCAACAAGCTAACCAGGAATTGGAGAATTATAGCAAAACTCTGGAACTAAAAGTCGAAGAAAGAACCCAGGAATTACAAGAAAAAAGTGTGCGTTTGGAAGAACAAGCACAACAGTTAGAATTTACATTACAGCAACTACAAGCTACCCAGTTACAGATGATTCAAAAAGAAAAGATGTCTAGTTTAGGGCAACTAGTTGCTGGTATAGCTCACGAAATTAATAACCCAATTAATTTTATTTATGGCAATATTGCCCATGCAAGTGAGTACATTAAGGATATATTACATCTCATCAAGATTTATGAGCAAGAGTCACCAGATTTAACTCCTCAAATGCTGGCAGAAGAGGAAAATATTGATTTAGAATTTTTGCTTGAAGATTTACCTAAGTTACTGTCTTCCATGAAAGTTGGAGCTGATCGCATCCGTCAGATAGTTCTGAGTTTACGTAACTTCTCCCGTTTAGATGAAGCAGAAGTAAAAGCAGTTAATATTCATGAGGGTATTGATAACACCTTACTCATCTTGCAGCATCGACTCAAAGCTGACTCACAGATTCAAATTATCAAGAATTATGGCAATTTACCTTTAGTAGACTGTTATCCCAGTCAACTCAACCAAGTATTTATGAATTTGTTAGCTAATGCTATTGATGCTTTAGAAGAGTATAACTCTGTTCGTTCATCAGAAGAAGCTCAAAGCAATCCAGGGTATATCAAAATCACTACTGAGTTATTAGAGCAAAATTTCATCTTGATTCGCATTAGTGATAATGGAATTGGTATGAATTCAGATATACTTTCTCAGATTTTTAATCCTTTCTTTACTACCAAACCCATTGGAAAAGGTACTGGCTTGGGATTATCTATTAGTTACCAAATCATTGTAGAAAAACACGCGGGTAAAATTAGTTGTTCGTCAATACCAGGACAAAAAACAGAGTTTTTAATTGAACTTCCAGTTCATCAAAATTATTCTCAATTAATTAAGTAACATTCACACAACAGGCATCTTTATGATTAACAATTCTCAAGGTAGAGAGATTGCTAATATTTCTATTTCTGAAGTTTTTATGACTTTAGTAACAGGAAATATATTAGATGAGACTTATGAACCTTCACGGATTGGAAAAATTTCTCGACTAACAACTACACAAAGAGATTTATACCTGGATAATATGCTCAATCCAGATAGTAATGTTTTCAGTTTAGGATTATCGGTGAAACTACCTCAAACTTTAGATAGGTTTATTTGGGAACAGGCAGTAAAAATAGTATGTGAAGCAGATGATACAATTAAAACAAAATTTATTTTTTACCAAGGTGAAGCTTTTCAATTTGTAGATAAAAATGCTGCTATTCATTTTGAATTCATCGATATAGAAAATAATAATTCTCATAATTTGGAAAAAATTATCCAAGATAAAATTAAAGTCAAGGTAGAGTTAAACAAAGATTATTTATTTAAGAATATTTTAGTTAAAGAACAACAAGGCAATTATATTGCTATTTTAGGTGCGCCTCATATTCTTTTTGATGGATATTCTGGTAAAGTTTTTTTTGAAAGAGTTGGCAAAGTTTATTTAGATTTAAAAGCAGGTAACATACCTGTAAAATTTGAACTTAGCTCTTTTTATGATGCTGTTGAGCAGCATCTGCTGAGATTTGATACTCAAGAAATTCAGGATTATTGGCAGGAATATTTAAGTAAGATTACTCCCGTTACATCTTACTTAAAACCGAAAGAAAAAAATAAAGCTCAATCTCAAAAGTTACAAATTACTGGTAAAAATCTAGCGGAGATCAGAAAATATTGCCAATTAAATAAATGTAATCTGCCAGCTTTTTTTAGATCTGTGTATGGTATTTATTTGAGTAAGTATTTCCAAGCACCAGGAGATTTTGTATTTTACGACATTATTGGTAAAAGAGAACGGCAAAACCTGAATGTTTTAGGTTGTCTTTATCAAGTAGTTCCTATTATTATACCTGAAAATAAACTGGAGAAAAACTCCAAGATTTTGGATTATGTTTTTTATATCAGTGATTATCGCAAAAATCTGAACCATTATCAAAATATTTCTGTTTTTCTGCAAATACAGATTATCAAAGACGAACAATTAAAATTTTTCTATAATTTTTATAATTTCAGTGTTATTAATCTACCTTTTACTGAAGAACATCCTAGATTAACTGTTCATAATTCCTTCGCTGATAATGAAGTTCATCTGATAATTAACGAGTTTTCAGATACTCTAGAACTGGAAATATTTTACAACGAAGCTTTTTTTGTCTATATAAAAGTATTAGAAAGATTGCTATTCTTGGCAAATCAAATTATTCAAGGTTATGAGTATTTTGATCAACTGAAGCTCTTGCCAGCAAGTGAGAATAGAGATTTATTAGAAAATTGGAATCAGACCAATACTAATTACGCATTAGATAAATGTGTTCATCAACTATTTGAAGCGCAGGTGGAGCGATCGCCACATACCTTAGCTGTCATCCAAGAAGCAGAAAATCACCGCGAACAATCTTCACTGACTTACCAGAACCTCAATCAGCGAGCGAATCAGTTAGCACATTATCTGCATTCGTTGGGTGTGAAACCAGATATGCCTGTGGGAATCTGTGTAGAGAGAACATTGGAAATGGCGATCGCAGTTTTGGCGGTTCTCAAAGCTGGTGGTGCTTACTTACCACTAGATCCGGCGTATCCCAAGGAACGTTTAGCTTTCATGATTGAGGATACGCAGATATCCGTATTGCTCACTCAGCAGCAATTACTAGCAGAACTTCCCCAACATCAAGCACAAATTATTTGTTTAGATACTGACTGGGACAAGATAAATCAATACAGCCAGGAAAATCCTTCTACAGAAGTCACAGCAGAGAATTTAGCATATATCATCTACACCTCTGGCTCAACAGGCAGACCGAAAGGTATTTGTTTAGCTCACCGTCCTTTAGTGAATTTATTGCAATGGCATCTCAACTCACTATTAACAGGTGTCCGTACCCTGCAATTTGCCTCCTTAAGCTTTGATGCCAGCTTTCATGAAATGTTTGCGGCTTGGTGTTCGGGTGGAACTTTGTTTCTCATCTCAGAAAACTTGCGCCGGGACACCACAGCTTTAGCTCACTTTATTCACAACCAACAAATTGAAAAAGCGATTTTGCCTGTGGTCATACTACAGCAAATGGCAGAACTAGCTGCGTCTGGCTGGGAATTATTTAGTAGCCTCAAAGAAGTTACCACCACAGGCGAGCAATTGCAAATTACTCCAGCCATTGTCAAATTATTCAAATCCCTGCCACACTGCTCATTTCACAACCACTACGGGCCATCAGAAACCCATGTTGTAACAGCTTTAACATTAGATAAGAATCCTGATTCCTGGCCTACTTATCCCTCCATAGGTCGTCCGATAGCTAACACTCAAATCTACATACTCGATACCCAGTTAAAGCCAGTTCCTATCGGTGTTCCAGGAGAGCTATACATTGGTGGCGTTAGTTTAGCTAGGGGTTATCTCCATCGACCAGATTTGACTAACGAACGGTTTATTTCTAATCCTGACGCAAAATCCCATCGCTTGTATAAAACAGGCGACTTAGCTTGTTACTTACCTGATGGGAATATTGAATATCTCGGTCGAATAGATCAACAAGTCAAGATTCGTGGCTTCCGCATTGAGCTAGGGGAAATTGAAACAATACTGTTGCAACATCATGATGTGCGTGAAACCGCAGTCATAGTGCGTGAGGATGTGCCTGGAGATAAGCGATTAGTAGCTTATATTGTTTCCAACCTAATTCCCGAACGAGTACCTTACCAAAGTTTTTGTCGAGTCGAGACTGATGACAATCGGATAATAGAACTGCAAACAGAAGATATTTCCAATGGTGGCCTGTGCTTAGTAGAAGTGCCATTTAGTTGGGCAAAAGGTAAACGAGTTCGTCTTTGTCTAAGGTTGCCAGTAATATCAGAAGAACTTTGGTTAGACGGCTATGTTGCTTGGTGTCAGGGTAAGCGGGCTGGTATTGAGTTGACTTTAACGCCCAATGAAAAAATCCTCTTTAACCAAACCATAGAGCATATCTTAGAAACCCAACAGCTATGGAAAACATTGCAGCGGACAATAAGTGGCAATCTTCGGAGATTTCTCCAACAGAAGTTGCCAGATTATATGCTGCCTTCTAGTTTTGTGATGTTAAACGCATTACCACTCACACCAAATGGCAAAATAGATCGTCGCTCCCTACCAATACCCGATCGCACCCGATGGAATCAAGAGCAAGATTTTGTTTTACCTCGGACTACTGTTGAGGAAGTACTCACAAAAATTTGGCAGGAAGTTTTAAACTTGCAGCAGATTAGTGTCCACGATAACTTTTTTGAGATGGGGGGACACTCGCTGTTAGCCACACAGGTAACTTCTCGGATTCGAGATACCTATCAATTGGATATACCATTACGGCGTTTATTCGATGCCCCTACTATTGAGGGCTTGGCTGAAAGTATCGAGGTGCAACTCAAGCAAAATCAAGAATGGCATACTTGGGCGATTGCACCTGTAACGCGCAACCAAAACTTACCTCTTTCCTTTGCCCAGCAGCGATTGTGGTTTCTCGAACAGTTGTTGCCTGACAGCCCCTTTTACAATTTCCCCCAAAGTTTTCGCCTGTTTGGCCAGGTAAATGTGAAAGCTTTAGAGCAAAGCATCAACGAAATTGTGCGGCGACACGAAGTTTTACGCACCACTTTTGCTTCATTAGATGGGCAGCCTGTACAAATTATTGTTCCGGCTCTAAGTGTACTTATACATCTGGTAGATTTGCGTTCTCTATCTGAATCACAAAAAGATACACAAATTGAGCGATTGCGGATTGAAGAGTTCCAACAACCATTTAATATCAACTACGGGCCGCTATTGCGGGCAGCCCTAATACAGATAGATGCAGAAGAATCTTTACTACTTCTGAGCATTCACCACATTGTTTTTGATGGTTGGTCTGTGGGCGTATTGTTCCAAGAACTGACATTGCTGTATCAAGCTTTTGCCAATGGTTTACCTTCTCCTCTAGCTGAACTGACCATTCAGTATGCAGACTTTGCTGTTTGGCAACGGCAATGGTTGCAAGGAAAAGTCATATCAGAGCAACTGAGTTATTGGAAACAACAGTTAGCAGATTTACCCATTTTACAGTTGCCAAGCGTTAGCGAAGCTCGCCGTAGGCATCGCCCCCGTCCAGCCATCCAAACTTATCGCGGAGCGCGTCAACCTCTAGCACTCTCCAAATCTCTTAGCGAGGCAGTAACTCGGTTTAGCCAGCATGAGGGATGTACCTTGTTTATGACCCTCTTAGCAGCATTTCAAACGCTGTTATACCGCTATACGAGTAGTGAAGACATCGTAGTAGGCTCGTTAATAGCCAACCGCCATCATCAGGAAATCGAGAGTTTAATCGGATTCTTTGTTAACACTTTAGTACTACGCAGTGATTTTTCCGATTCTCCAACGTTCCGCCAGCTACTCAAGCAAGTACGAGAAGTCACCTTAGAAGCTTACACTCATCAAGACGTACCCTTTGAAAAACTGGTGGAGGAACTAGAACCAGAGCGCGATTTGAGCCGCCATCCTTTATTCCAAATTTGCTTTGCACTGCAAAATGTACCCATACAAGCTTTGGAACTTTCCGGTTTAACAATCAACCATCGCTTAGAACACAACGGTACAGCCAAGTTCGATTTATTCCTAGAATTATTTGAAACCCCAGATGGGATTAGTGGCTGGTTTGAATACAGTACCGACTTATTTGATGTTGCCACTATCTCTCGGTTAGGGGAAAATTTCCAAACTTTAGTTGCGGGGATTGTTGCTAATCCAGACCAGAAGGTTGCAGACTTACCGCTTTTAACATCTGCTGAACGCCAACAATTATTGGTGGAATGGAATCAAACTCAAAGTGATTTCCCCCAACAAATTTGCATTCATCAACTATTTGAAGCCCAAGTACAGCGTGTACCGGATTCTGTAGCGGCGACATTTGCAAATCAACAAATAACTTATCGCGAGTTGAATGCTAGAGCCAATCAGTTAGCCCGTCATTTACAAGCTTTAGGTGTAGGGCCGGATGTATTGGTGGGGATTTGTGTAGAACGTTCTTTGGAAATGATTGTAGCTTTGTTAGGGATTCTCAAAGCTGGTGGGGCTTATATACCTCTAGATCCAGCTTATCCCCAACAGCGTTTATCTTTAATGCTGTCAGACTCCCAGCTATCAGTACTTTTAACCCAGCAACATTTATTGGCACAACTTCCCGAACATCAAGCGCAGATTGTCTGTTTGGATAAAGACTGGCAGGATATTACAACACAAAGCCAAGATAATCTCGATGGTAATGCTAATTCTGAGAACTTAGCTTATGTAATCTACACCTCCGGTTCCACTGGCAAACCGAAGGGTGTACAAATTATGCATCGTTCTGTGGTTAATTTCCTCCACTTCATGGGTCACCATTTAGAACTGACGGAGCAAGATATACTGCTTTCGGTTACTACTTTATCCTTTGATATTGCCGTACTCGAAATTTTCTTACCCATGACTCTCGGTGCTTCTGTGATTATAGCCAGTCGGGAAGAAGCTATGGATGGCACAGCGTTGATGGCAAAATTAACCAATGGCGTTACCGTCATGCAAGCAACCCCAGCCACTTGGCAACTGCTTCTAGAAGTAGGTTGGCAAGGCAGCAAAAATTTAAAAATCCTGTGTGGCGGGGAAGCTTTGCCGAAAAAATTAGCTCAACAGTTGCAACAGCGATGTGCTACCTTATGGAACCTTTATGGCCCCACTGAAACTACCATTTGGTCAGCAACATATAAAGTTTTATCTGAAGACGGACAAGTTCTAATTGGTCGCCCGATGGCCAATACTCAGTTCTATATACTTGACTCTCAGTTACAACCCGTGCCTGTAGGTGTACCAGGAGAACTCTACATTGGTGGTGCTGGTTTAGCGCGTGGTTATTTCAATCGTCCTGACCTTACAGATGCTCGATTTATTCCTAATTTATTTGATAAATCAAAAGCAAGCGATCGCCTTTACAAAACAGGGGATTTAGTTCGTTATCTCCCCGATGGCAATATCGAGTATCTCAGTCGTATCGACCACCAAGTAAAAATTCGTGGTTTCCGAATTGAATTAGGAGAGATTGAAGGGGTTTTGGCGCAACATCCTTCAGTGAAAACAGCCGTAGTCATAGATCGGGAAGATGTACCTGGACAAAAGCGTTTAGTAGCTTATGTGGTGCAGAATCAACAAGATGAGAATGCCCCATTATTAGCAAATTGGCAAACCGAACACCTTTCCCAGTGGCAGACAATTTACGATCAAACCTACAAACAAACTACTAAGGAAGAAAACCAAGTATTCAATACTATTGGTTGGAACAGTAGTTATACGGGTTTGCCTATTCCCGTCGCACAAATGCGTGAGTGGGTAGATTGTACTGTTGAACGCATTCTTTCTTTACAACCCAGCCAAGTACTAGAAATTGGTTGCGGTACGGGTTTATTGCTATGCAGAATTATTTCCCATTGCAGTAAATATTGGGGTACTGATTTTGCACCGGAAGCACTGCGACAAATCCAACGGCTGCAAATGTCCCATCCAGATTGGCCGCAACTGACTTTGTTACCCAGACCAGCTGACAATTTTGTAGGTATTGAAGCTAATACCTTCGATACGGTAATTATCAATTCAGTAATTCAGTATTTTCCTAGCATTGATTATTTGCTGCAAGTTTTGACGGGAGCTGTTAATGCTGTGGAGCCTGGTGGTTTGATATTTATTGGAGATGTACGCAGTTTACCTTTACTAGAGGCTTACCACACTTCTGTAGCACTGTATCAAGCATCATCCACACTTTCCACAATCCAGTTACAAGAGCAGATTCGCCAACGCCTCAACCAAGAGGAAGAACTGGTAATTCACCCAGACTTTTTTCGGGCATTGCAACAACATTTGCCTAGGATTGGCCGCGTGCAAATTGAACTCAAACGGGGTCAGCATCACAATGAAATGACAAAGTTCCGCTACGATGCAATTCTACATATAGGAACTAATAGCGATGATACTGTTGGAATTACTTGGTTGGATTGGCAACAGCAACAGCTAACTTTGTCATCTGTTCGCCACCTGTTATTAGCAACTCAGCCAGAGATTCTAGGAATTAAAAATGTACCCAATGCCAGAGTAATTCAGGAAGTGAAAACTATAGAATTGCTCAACAGCCCGGATATGCCAAAGACTGTAGGAGAGTTGCGATCGCATTTAGAACAACTTCCCCAAATTGGCATCGATCCGGAAGAATTATGGAATTTAAGCGAAGATTTACCTTATTTACTCGATATTACTTGGTCGGAATCGAGTTTAGTTGATTGTTACGACGTAGTTTTTAGACATCGCCACAGAGAAAAAGTTGAAGGGGTAGCCACTGCTGATGAAGATACAGTTCCTATTCAACCTTGGAATTACTATGCTAATCAACCTCTACAGAGCAAATTTAGCCGCAAAATAGCAGTGGAACTCCGGCGTTTTCTGGAACAAAAGCTACCGGAATACATGGTGCCTACAGCCTTTGTATGCTTAGAGAAATTGCCACTAACACCTAATGGTAAGTTAGATCGGCGATCGCTACCTGCCCCAGATCGATCCAGAACCACCCTAGAAGCTACATTAATTAAACCTCGTACTCCTACTGAGGAGAAAATGGTTGCTATTTGGACTAAGGTATTGGGTAGCGATGCTGTGGGAATTCAAGATAATTTCTTTGAACTCGGTGGTAACTCCCTATTAGCAACCCAGTTAATCATGTCTGTACGAGAAACTTTTCAAGTAGAACTGCCGGTCAGATGTATTTTTGAGCAGCAAACCATCGAAGGACTCAGCCAAATTCTTGAAAAGCTCCATCAACAAGACACTACTGTTCTCAATACTGTTGTTAATCTCCAAGCTGAAGCTGTACTCGATGCAAACATCTATTCTCCGACAGTATTTACTCAGGATATCACTCAGCCAAGCCATATTTTCCTCACAGGAGCCACTGGTTTTTTAGGTGCTTTCTTAGTACATGAATTACTACAGCAAACTCAAGGAAAAATATATTGCCTCGTGCGTGCTAAGAACGAAACTGAAGGTTTCAAAAGACTAAAACAAACCCTAGAAAAATATTTAATTTGGGATGCAAGCCAAAGCTCCAGAATCATTCCCATACCAGGGGATTTAGCTTTACCTCGTTTTGGTATCTCTCTAGAGCAATTTGAAAAGTTAGCAGCACAAATTGATGTTATTTATCATAGTGGCGCTCAAGTCAACTTTGCTAAACCATATTCTGTAGTTAAGGCAGCAAATGTTCTTGGTACGCAAGAAGTTCTGAGATTAGCGTGTCAGCAAAAAATCAAGCCAGTACACTACATCTCAACAATGGCTGTTTTTGGGGCAATGGCCTGTTTAAATGGAATAGATGTCATTTATGAGGATGATGATATTGATAAAAGTGAACCTTATCTTTCTCAAGAGATTGGCTATACACAAAGTAAATGGGTGGCTGAAAAACTTGTTTGGATTGCTAAATCTAGAGGAATCCCTGTAACAGTCATCAGGTCGGGATTTTTAATGGGTCATTCCCAAACTGGTGTAACTAATACAGATGATTTCATATCTAGATTGATCAAAGGTTGTATACAAGTAGGTAGTTTTCCAGAATTAATTAATCAAAAACAAGATTTAATTACTGTAGATTATGCCAGTAAAGCCATTGTTCAAATATCTCAAAAGCCAGAATCTTTAGGAAAGGCTTTTCATATAGTACCTTTACCATCGGAAAACATCGATTTAATTAAATTATTTGAGTTGATAGCTGCTTGTGGATACCAGCTTCAGAAAGTACCTTATACTCAATGGACAGACAATTTAATTAATCAATCTCAATATTCTCAGTCAAATCCCTTATTCCCTCTTTTGCCCATGTTAACTGACAAATTGAATCAAGAAATGGCTGCATGGGAGCTATATCAAAATACTCCTGATTTAGACTGTCGCAATACACTCAATGCAATTGCCAATACGTCTATCAAATGTCCATCAATGGATACGGAATTAATAAGTAAATATTTAGAGTATTTCCGACTTAGCGGCTTTTTGAATAAGTGATTTGTAGAGTGATTCTAGTTAATACTACTCATTAATGTTAAATTAAAAAGAATTTAATCAAGTATTTTTGAGTAGTTTAATTTTTCAAAAATTATTAGTGTTTTAAGTATTTATGGCAATTTTGCTCATTAATAAAAAAGTTAAATTTGAATTGTTCATAGATGTTGTAGGCTTTTAATATGTACCTGACAGAAGAGCAATTATCAATTTACAAAGAGCAAGGATTTCTTGTACTGCCAGAATATTTTTCTCGTGCTGAAATCGAAGCCATGAAAGCAGAATTATCGACTTTAGCTGCTGATAATTCACCTAAGAAGGTTATTGAAAAAGATGGCAAAACTGTACGATCACTGCATGGTTCACATACAACAAATCATGTTTTTAATTGTTTAACAAGACATCCATTTATTGTTGAACCTGCAATGCAAATAGTTGGTAATAAAGTATATATTTATCAATTCAAAATTAATATTAAAGCAGCATTTAGTGGCGATGTTTGGAAATGGCATCAAGACTATATTTATTGGCGTAAGGAAGATGGAATGCCAAAACCGCAAGTGGTCAATGCCATGTGTTTATTAGATGATATGAACGAATTTAATGGCCCACTATTTATGATTCCTGGTTCTCATAAGGAAGAGATGATTGATGTTACTGCCAATAGTCCTAGAGAAACAACTACAGAGTCTCAAAATTCTACTGACAGTCCTGAATGGATATCGAGTTTTAGTGCTAATTTGAAGTACTCTCTCAACCAAAAAGTTATCACTGATTTAGTATCAAAGTATGGAATCACTTTTATCAAAGCTGCGGCAGGTTCATTAGTATTTTTTGATAGTAATATTGTCCATGCTTCAACAAAAAATATCTCACCATTTGGGCGTTCTACAGTGATTATTACTTATAATAGTATTGAGAACATTCCTTATCCGGTGCTACAGCCACGACCTGACTTTTTGGTTAGTCAGGATTATCGCCCTGTTATTCCTTTAGCATCTGATGTATTATCTCAGCTTTCTAGCACTAAAAGTTAAAAATTTCTGACTCTTATTCACATCAGGTTACTGACTAAACCAAAGCTATTGATCTCCTACCTTACCTGCGGAATGCGGGGTGTATAAGTGTAAGTGAGCAAAACCCTTAAGCCTTACACTTATACACCCTATTTCAACGTTATTTAATTATTCCTAAAACAGGTGTGGTTTCAGACTGTGCAATTTTGGGAGAAAACAATCCTTTAGCATATATTTTGGGATTTGCTTGAGCAAATTGAATATATGATTGGCGTACCTGAGTGTTGACAGCAACAGTTTTCACATCGTACATCTGTGTAGCTAACTTGGGATAAATCCCAACCCCAATAATCAACACCAAGAAACAAGCAGCGATAAAGATTTCACGCGGTTGAGCATCTCTATAGACGGCTTCGGTGGGTAAGAGACAGTCTGTACCAAAGCAAACTGTTCCCTCATCCTCTTGATTTTCTAACGCAGCATTACCAATATCGCAGGTGAGTTCTGCACCAGTACCGTAAAATACTTGTCTCAGCATTGAAAGCAGATAAATCGGGGTAAGGATAACTCCCACGGCGGCTAAGAACACCATCACAGTGCAGAATGTGGAACTGTAGATGTCACTGGTGGTAATGCCAACAAATACCTGAAGTTCACTAACAAAGCCACTCATCCCAGGGAGAGCCAGTGATGCCATTGCGCCAGCAGTGAATAAAGCAAACACTTTTGGCATAGCTTGACCGATACCACCCATGCTTTCCATTGCCATTGTATGGGTGCGATCGTAAGTAACACCAGCTAAGAAAAACAAGACTGCGGCAATTAAACCGTGAGAAAGCATTTGCAGCATCGCCCCACTTACACCTACGTCGGTGAAGGAAGCAATACCCAACAGTACAAAGCCCATGTGCGAAATAGACGAATAAGCAAGGCGGCGCTTCATGTTCGTCTGAGCAAAGGAATTTAACGCACCATAAATAATATTGATTACGCCGAGAGTTGCCAGTACGGGTGCAAAGTAAACATGGGCATCAGACAGCATTTCTAAATTGAGGCGAATCAGTCCATATCCACCCATTTTGAGCAGTACACCTGCCAAAAGCATGGATACGGGAGCGGATGCTTCACCGTGAGCATCAGGCAACCATGTGTGCAAGGGAAATACAGCTAACTTGACACCAAAGGCAATTAACAGTCCTGCGTACAGCCACAGTTCTAAAGCCAAAGGATAATTCTTCGCACCAAGTTCGACGATATCGAAGGTTGTATTATCGCCATAAAGAGCCATTGCCAACCCTGCTACGAGAATAAAAATCGAAGCAGCGGCAGTGTATAGCAAGAATTTTGTCGCGGCATAGCGCCGTTTTTGACCGCCCCAAATGGAGACAAGCAGGTACACAGGAACAAGTTCTAGTTCCCACATAATGAAGAACAATAGTAAGTCTTGGGCGACGAACACTCCAATTTGTGCGCTATACAGCAGCAACATCAAGAAATAAAATAGGCGCGGCTTGAGATTAACTTGCCATGCAGCAAACATTGAAAGCGTCGTCACCAACCCTGCCAGTAGCACGAGTGGAGCGGATATTCCATCGACCGAAACTGCCCAACTCAGACCTAACTGAGGTAACCAGGCATATTTCTCCACGAGTTGAAAAGTTGCAATGCTGGCATCGTAATGCTTCCAAAAGGCATAGCACATCAAGATAAAATCCGCGATCGCCACACCTAAGGCATACCATCGCACAAGTTTGCCGTCTTTATCAGGCAGCACGGGAATGAGCATGGAAGCAACGAGTGGGAGCAGAATAATCGCGGTTAGCCAAGGAAATCCATCCGCTATCATGGCAATGAGCAAAAATACTTAGTAGTTGAATGAATTCATTATATGCAATTACGTTAAACTTTCTTCATAAATCTTTACCGCAGATGGCTATAGAAGGAATTTATTCTGTAAAAGTAGAGATAACGGTAAAAACGTTCGATAATAACTAAAAATTAGGATTTACTTCAGTAATGCTGAGTAGTGTCACAGCTTGGCATAATTAAAGTGTCAATTCCATAAAAATCCAGTTAGCTCGATATTTTAGAGGAACTTCCAGTTTTTCAAAATATGGTTCGATGTCTTGAAAACCGAGTGAATGATAAAGCGCTTGTGCTTCTTTGGTAAAAGGAGCCGTATCTAAGCGGAGTTTTGTGTAACCAATATTGGCAGCTTCATAGATAACATTTTCTATTAAAGCCCGACCTACACCTTTTGTGCGAAACTTTGGCTTGACATACATCCTTTTAACTTCGCCAATGCCTTCATCAATTCTGCGTAAGCCAACACAACCAGCGATTTTGCCTTTATATTTGCCTAAAAGTAAGCGTCCTTCTGGTGGCATAAACTCATAAAGTTGAGCTATAGATTCTTCTAAGTAACTGTTAACATCAAAAGTGATATTATATTCACTGCTCCACATCAAGTTTATCCAATTAAAATATTCTAAAAATAAATCTTTTACATGAGATTTATCTTGATCAATCTCGAATTGAATGATATTCAGCAAAGTATATTTCTCCTAAAGAACGCTTAGATTTTAAAGTAAATAAATTGAACAATGGCATAAATTAAATGTTTACAATTCCCATCATTGATTTAGTTGATTTGAGCAATAATAATGCCACATCTCGGCAGGCTGTAGTTCAACAAATTTATCAAGCTTGCCATGAAGTTGGCTTTATGTACTTGCAAAATCATGGAATATCAAAAGACTTAATTGCAAAAGTATTCACCCATAGTCAAGATTTTTTTAAATTAGCTTTAGAAGTCAAACAACAAATAGCCTGGAAAAATGAATTTAGTAATACTGGTTATGTTGGCATAGAAAGAGAGTGTCTCAATCCGAATCAACCAGGTGATTTAAAAGAAGCTGTGAATTTTAGCAAAGCAGAAATTTTTGCTTCGGCTGGCTATGATGTTTCTCTAGCAAACAACCCTTGTATTATTGCATTTTATAAAGCTTGTACAGAACTGGCAAACAAAGTATTACAAACATTTGCTTTGGCATTAGAATTACCAGAAGACTTTTTTACAAGCAGACATAATCAGCAAAATCATACCCTACGACTGCTACATTATCCACCTTTACAAACACCTCCTAAACCTGGACAAGTACGTGCGGGTGAGCATTCTGATTATGGCAGTATTACCTTGCTATTCCAAGACGAAGTGGGTGGTTTGGAAGTACAAACAACTACTGGAGAGTGGATTACTGCTTTGGCAATTCCTGATACTGTGATTGTGAATACTGGCGATTTGATGCAACGTTGGACAAATGATGTGTTTTGTTCAACCAAGCATCGGGTAATGATTCCTAATGATCATAGGTTACAGCGATCGCGCTACTCCATAGCATTTTTCTGTCATCCTAATGATGATACAGAAATTACTTGTCTGGAAACTTGCCAAAAAGAACGTAAGCCGATGTATCCTCCCATCCTTGCGGGAGAATATCTGTTGAGTCGTCTACAAGCAACTTATTAAATGAAAACCTACGACTGGATTGTGGTTGGTGGCGGAATTACAGGTGCTACACTTGCCTATGAATTAGCCAAAGTAGGCTTGAGTGTACTTTTATTAGAACAACACGCCACACCAGACAATGCAACTCGATACAGTTATGGTGGACTAGCTTATTGGTCGGGTACAACACCACTAACTCGTCAATTATGCCAGGAAGCGATCGCACGTTACCAAATTTTGCCTCAAGAGTTAGATGCTGATATTCAGTTGCGAGAATTAGATTTATTACTGACGATTTCAGTTGAGACTAACCCAGAAACCGCCGCCGCTGTCTATGCAAATTGTGCAGTATCGCCACGTTTACTCAGTGTGCAAGCAGCTTGTGAGTTGGAACCACTGCTGAACCAGGAAGCAATTTCCGGTGCTTTAACTGTTAAACATGGCCATATTCATCCAGAGAAAACAGCACAAGCTTACATTCAAGCTTTTTTACGTGCTGGGGGTGAAATGCAGATAAGTCAAGTTGTGCAAATTCTCAGAGGTGGTGTCGAAACGAATACTGGAAAATATCACAGCGCTAACGTTGTAATTTGCGCTGGTGGACTCAGCCGACAATTACTCAAATCAGCAGGTATTTCTGTCAAAGTGTATTTTACTCATGCAGAAATGATGGAAATTCCACCTGTGGATTTGCGTTTACATACTTTAGTAATGCCAGCTAATCTGCAAAGATTTCAATTAGAAGCAGCATCGACTCAAGTTGATGAATTGTGGGATGAATTAGGCAATGAATTAGTCTCGCCAATATTAGATGTAGGTGCAGTGCAATTTTTAGATAATAGCTTGCGCTTGGGACAAATTAGTCGTGTGCTGACAAATCCTGATGCACAGATAAACTCAGAACACAGTGAACAATGGCTGCGAAATAGTATTAGCAAAGTTTTACCAGCGTTGGGGAACTTACCAGGAAATTGGCATCATTGTTTAGTAGCGTTTAGTAACAATCGTCTCCCGGTAATTGGTGCTGTCCCAGAGTTTGTAGGTGTGCATATTTTTTCGGGATTCAGCAATCCTCTTGTTTTTGTACCACCTTTAGCACAACGTTTTGCTAATTTTGTGAGTGGGAAGAACGATGAGATTATTATGGGGCTGATTAAATCCTAAGTTTTTTTAACGCAAAGGAGCGCAAAGGTGAGCGCAGAGTTACGCTGAGATTTTTTTGAGGAAGTTATAAGAAACTTATTTATAGAGAGGGGTTAAATGCTATTAATTTGATTTTGATTTAATCTAATTTGCTGAATTTCGAGGTTACTGGGATTTGTGGCCATGATTTCGGCTGCTTCTTGTAAAAGTTGCTTTTGTTCTTGTTGCAGTGCTTCTAATCGACAAGAAATTTCTGCTAATCTTTGCTGTTTATCTTGATAAATAGGTTGAATATTATTGGCTAGTAAGGTTGATGTGTTATCTATTTTTTGGTTATTAGTTATTTTGTTAAAAGTAAAAGTACCAACTTTGGTCAATGCAAGAAAGATAATTTTCATCAAAGCTTGCAATAATTTCAATGGTGCTTGCAATATGGAAAAGCTTGCTGTTGTAAATAAGCGAATAATGGCGTTGATAATACTCAAAATAATTGCAAGACTAAACAGCACAATTACTAAACTGATAACAGGGTGATTAGCTGCCCAATTGAGTACTTGCAGCAAATGTAACATGGCTGGATGTTGTGTTAGCCAATCATTCATGGAAGAGGCGATCGCAGTTTCAATCGCCCCTGATGTTGTATTTTTAAATTGGTCAGCTGTTTGTAACCCTTGTCCAATAGAAGATTTAGCTCGTTCAAGAGTTGTGGTTGCTGTTTGTTGCCAAGAATCTCCAAGTTGTTGAGTAGAATTACTCACAGAGTTAACTTTTTGGTTGACAAAATCTTTGACGTTTTGCCAATTTTGAGAAACTCCTTCAGGCAAACTAATGTTTATTTGAGGTGCCATATAAAATTTCACCGAGGCTGAAATCGAACCCGCAACCCATCTTTGGGACGATTTGTGGGAATTCGGACTGTAGCCAAACTTTGGTTAGGTAAGATTTCCCAATCATAGCTGCGTAAAAGATGGGCGGCAACAATCTTCATTTCCATTTTGGCAAATGCCACACCAATACACACACGCGGCCCACCACCAAAACCAATTAAGCTAAAAGGATATTGTTTATGTTCTTGACGTTGCGGATTGAAACGTTCGGGGTCAAATTTTTCTGGTTCAGGGTAAATTTCTGGAAGGTTTTGGGTAGTTAAAATTGAATAATATAATTGCCAACCAGCCGGAACGTAAAATCCATCAAATTCAAAATCTTTGATTACACCACGAAATCCTCCCGCAACTGGTGGATGCAGTCTTTCAACTTCCCATAAAATTTGGTCTAAATAGGGCATTTTTCCCAATTGTTCTAAAGTTATAGAATTATCTTGAGCAAGTTGTAACTGTTCTTCTCTAGCGCGTTGTAAAACTTCTGGATGAAGCGCCAACTCTGTAGCTAACCATGTCAACATTGCAGTTGTAGTTTCATGTCCAGCAAAGAGTAACAACACTGCTTGAACAATAATTTCTGGTTCACTTAAGCTATTACCATCTTCATCTCTAGCTTGTATTAATAAACTCAACGCATCTTTGGTTGGATGTTGCTGGCGTTCTTTTACAACTTGAGCAACGTGTTCTAAAATTTGATTGCGAGCAGCTTTAGCTTTACTAAATGTAGTAAACGGTAAAGGTAGAGTATTTAGAGCAAAAAAACCATTGGTGAGGTTGGTAAATAACTTACTCAAACGTACAGATTCCTCACCAGAACTTGTACCGAGCAACAATTGACTAGCAATATCAAATGTGAGTTTTTTAAACTCATCAAACCAGGTAAACTCTTGTTTAGCTTCCCATATTTTGAAATAGTTTCGGATAATTTCGTCCATTGTAGAGACATAGTTTGCCAGTGCAGGCCCATGTAATGCTGGCATCATCAGACGGCGATTTCTGCGATGTTCTTCGCCATCTTGCAAAAACAATGATTCACCCAACAGTACTCTAAAATTTTCTGGCCATCCCTCACGCCACGAAAAATACTCCATGTGCGAAGAAAGGACAAACTCAACAGCTTTTGGCCCTACCATTGCTACTGTTGGTCTACCCAATATGTGGGTTTTAAAAATAGACCCATATTGCTGATAGCGCTTTTCCACAAAGTTTAGGTCTGCAAGAAACGAGAGAGTTTCTCCGAAGATTGGTAAACCAAAGTTGCCAGGTGGTAGTTGCAATTTGTTCATCAGATTAGCGATCGCACTTTCAATACAATATTAAATTTAACGATGTTCTGAAAAACAAGATACCCGACTTCTTCGAGAAGTCGGGTATCTAGACACCTAGAATAATTTCAAAGTACGGCTAATCAAGCTACGCCATCACAGTGAAATCGGTATTTGCAAGAGTTGGTCTATTTGATAATTGGGCTATCTGAACTTTACCTATACTGCCAATGCCATCTTGATCAAAGAACAGTTTACCTGTACTGCTGTCGTAGATAAAGCGATCGCTTGCTGTACTAGCACTTGTACCCAGACGGAATAAGCTGGAATTAAGTGTACCCAGTGTTTGGTTAAGTCCAAATTCTGACTGAGAGACAACGAGACTATCGACACCAGAAGCAAAATCGATAATTATATCAGAATTGTCTTTGCCATTCTGAAGATAAAAACTATTTCTACCACCTCCACCAGTTAAAATATCTCGACCTAACCCGCCAATGAGAGTGTCATTACCGTCACCACCTACTAGGGTGTCGTTACCTGCGCCGCCATCCAGGGTATCATTGCCATCACCACCCATGAGGATGTCATTACCATCTCCTCCATAAAGGACATCGTTATTACCTAAGCCAGTGATAATATCATTACCAGCCAGACCACGAATAACATCGATTCTGCTGGTTCCTAACAGAATATCGTTTTTGGAAGTACCGTTAATTTGGTTGCTACCAAGGGTAACTGTCAGATTAACTGTGGCTGTGGCGGTTAAATCACCATCACTAATGGTGTAAGTGAAACTATCAGTACCAGAAAAGCCAATTTGCGGAGTGTAGGTAAAGGTGTTGTCGTTATTTTTCACCAAATTACCTGTGGTCGGATTGGTGAAGCTATCAATAGTTAGTGGATCGTTATCTGGGTCACGATCATTTGCTAGTACATTAATAGTTACTGGTTGAATATCTGTAGTTGTGGCACTGTCATGATTGGCAATGGGTGCTTCGTTAACGTTATTCACGGCTAAAGAGAAAACAGCCAGCGCATCGGGAGTATTGCCTACTGTGGGGTCATCAACGGTAACTGTCACACTGTAGTTAGACTGGGTTTCAAAATCCAGGTTAGTGTTAGCCCGTAGATACAGTACAGAATTTTCGATTTCAAAGGAATTGGCATTTGTACCAGTTAGACTCAGGTTATTTGTGCCTAAAGCATCATCAGTGATGGCGATGTCTGCAACTTTGATGCGGTTGGTGGTATTGGTATTTTCGTTGATGCTGGCGATCGCATTATTAAAAATCACCGCAGTCGGTGCTTGGTTTGCTGGGATATTAAACCTCGCCACACTGGGATCATGGTCGCTGTCTTGGTCAACAAACTCTGAGTTAATGTGAACTACATCATAGCCATCTAGTCTGTTGAGCAAGTTATTACTAACTAAAATATGGTCAAGTACCTGGGCATTTCCTTCAAAATTGTAGGTGTAACGTTCGTTTGCAGGCAAAGTTTCAATTAGAGAAGTCAATCCAGCACTTTCAATCGTATTGACAGGATTAGAAAACTCAAAATCATTCAAGTCACCTAGCACCACCACATTAGCATTAGGGTCAATTGCTAAAATCTCTTGCACAAAGTCTCTGACTATTGTTGCTTGTTGCTGTCGCTGCACTTCGCTGCTGAGAGTTGGTGGTTGATTTACTCCATATAAAGCTTGGTCACCACCTTTGGAGTTAAAGTGATTGCCAATGAGATAAATAGTTTGACCGTTGAAGACAAACTCACCAACTAAAGGTTTACGACTGCTGTTGAAAGCAGGGTTAGTGGGATCTATGAGGCCAGGACTAGTAGAAAGTGTAGGAACACCATCAACATTGGTGACTGAGATGTTGGTAGTCGAACCACCGCCAGGACGGTCTACAAAACTGACACGTTCGGGGTTAAACAAATAGCCTACGCGAATATTACCGCCTGGTTCACCACCATTAGTATCGTCCACTGGGTTAATTTGGCGATATTCGTAAGTAGGGCCACCAGCTGCTGCGATCACATCTATCAATAACTGGAAAGTTACACTCGCATCAACTACACTGTCATTCCTCGCCCCGTTATTATCTTGGATTTCTTCTAAAGAAATAATGTCAGGCGATCGCAAGTTATTGACAATGCGGTTAGCAAGGTTATTAAACTGGGCTGTACCATCCCCAGGATCAAGGTTTTCTACATTGAAAGTAGCAACTGTGAGTTGGTCAGTGGTAGCGGTAAGATTAGTTACTTCCCTCGTCAGAGGACTGGGTGCGGTGACAGTCAAAGAGGTTGGCAGTACTTCAAAGTTGTTGAAACTGTAATCAACTACACCCACAATTGTGTCGAAAGTCGCGCCTACACTTACTTGAGGAGTGCTACCACTCAACAAAGTATCATCAATTTGAATACGTTCTGGGTTAAAGTCATTGGCACTAATAACAATTCCACCACGGGCTGTGCGTCCTGTGGCATTTGTTCCGTTATCTGCCAATACCCAAGTTTCACCAAAAGAATTAGTCGGACTAACTGCAACCGGGTTGTTGATTTGTACCAGCATTCCTTCTACGCTTTCGTAGAAATCAATGCCATCATTGGCTGGGTCAAATACACCATTAGTTTCGACACTACCATTGGCATCATCTTCAATGACTGTGTTAGGGATGGTACGTCCACCATTACCTAGAATGGTGGCAGCAGGTAGGGGATTATTCCGGGAGATGATGCTGATTGTAGGACTAGTAATTTCGGTAGTTGTCAGATTATTGCTAGTAGCACCACCAGGACGGAACTCTGTGACTCCACCACTCACTAACACAGAATCACCTACTTGTACGGTTGGTGCTGAGGAAGTGAAAACAAAAATGCCTTCGGAAGTGCGAGTGTCGTTGTCGGGGTTGGGGTCTTGTAAATAAAATCCATTGTTTCTCAATGCAGTCACAATTCCCGGTACATTCGTCACATTTTGCCCATTGAACGGGGAAATGTGACTAGTACCTTGAATATCGCTGATCCGCACGGGTGGGTTAACTTCAAATACTGTCACAGTTCGGCTAACTTCGCTGGTTGTGACTAGTAGCGGTCTGCCTGTGGGACTGTCTGCTGCTGAAACAAAGGTCAGTCCTTCCACAGCCTGATCTTCTGGTGTGTTGATGTATTGAACAAAGGTGGGATTGTTAGGATTTGTGACATCGTAGACGAGAACATCACCAGTACGTTCTAAACCAATAAAAGCATAGGTGCGGTTATTGATTACGCCAACGGTTACACCTTCCGGTTCTGGCCCTCGGTTATCGCTACGAGTATCAAAACTAGCCACAGTTCCATCGGAGTTAAATAAAGTTGGCACTCTGCTGGCTGTGATTTGTTCAAATTGATCGCCACTATCAAAAACTTGATTGCCGTTAGCGTCCCAAATTGAGAAGGAACGCCCTCCAAATGCCTCAATGCGGTCAAAGTCTCCATCGCCGTCAGTGTCACCGGAAGCATTTGTCACCGTTAACCGTCCCAAGTTGGCGTTTTGCTTGAGGGTGGCGGCGTTGGGGAAAGTTGTGGGATCTAAAACATAGGAAGCTGCACCAACTCGTACTTCCTCACTAAATCCTGTGTAGTCCCGCCCATCGCCCTCATTGGCAGTGATGTAGTAAGTTTGGCCGTTGGCAGTAAAGCTGGCGATCGCATCGGGTTGATACAATCCAAACACAGGCCAGTTCTGAATATTAATTCCAGAATCGCGATCGCTGGCATCTATGCCATTACCTGGAAGATTGAAATTTTTTGTACCCAATGGCACAATGTCTGTAATTGTGCCACTGGCAATATCTAAAATAGCGATCGCATTATTTTCTTGCAGAGTAATTCGTGCGGTTTGGCCATCTGGCGAGATTGCAATGTACTCTGGCTCTAGGTCTTGTGCTACTGTCGCGCCAGGGCCAGTAATTCTCACCCCTGCGGCGCGAAGCGCGTCGATTTGGCTATTGAAGCTAGTAAACGTAGCATTAGCAACAGTTGCATTTGCTACGCCCCCTGAAATGTCGATAATACTAATCGAACCTTCTGGATCAACCGAATCTGCTTGCCCGTAACTGTTGGGTTCTCCTTCGTTGGCTACCAATACCTTTGTGCCATCGGCTGTAAAGGTCAACATATCAGGTAATGCACCCACAGCAACGGAGTTTAAAAATGTGCCATCAACAGCACTGTAGAAGCTTACCTGTCCGGTCTGTTGGGCGTTGGTAGTGGTATTTTGAATAGCGTAGGCGACTGCAACAATGCCATTGCTGACTGCAACACTGTTGGGAATAGCTTGGGTGCCTAGAGGCGGGATCAATCCTGTGGGCAAAGTGCCAGTTAAGGTGAGTGTGCCTGTGTTGCTGAGGCTATAAATTTCTACGGTGCTACCTGCAACTACAAACAAGCGATCGCTTCCCGGATCAAAAGCGGAAATTTCGGCTCCATTGGCACTAGTAAAACTACCAATTCTTTGCAAGGTACTGGAGTTGTTGTTGGTAATTGTAATGTTTTGGGAAGTAGTAGTACCTAGAGCAATGCCAGCAGAAGGTGTATCAATTGTCAAGATTGCTGTTTCTATGGGTTCAGCGATCGCATCATCGGCAACAATGAAGGTGACAGAACCGCTCGTTTGGCCATTGGCAATGGTAATGGTATTGCTGGTGAGGTAATAATCTCCTGCGGTAATGCCTGTACCCGAAACTCCTAAATTAACTGTTTGATTGCCAGAAACTGCACTGGAAGCAGTCGCAGTTACAGTAATAGCTGTTGTATTTGCTTCTGAACCAGCATTAGTACTGACCGATAAATTAACAATGGGGACAGCAGGAACATCGTTATCAGTAATTGTGATATTTTGTGTTGTCGTGCCAAGGGTAATCCCTGCGGTTGGGTTAGTGATAGTGAGAATTGCTGTTTCTGTGCCTTCAATCAACGCATCATCAACAACTGTAAAGGTAACAGAACCTGTGGTTTGTCCATCAGGGATAGTAATGATGTTGCTGCTGAGGGTGTAATCTCCGGCATCAACACCAGTTCCTGACACCCCTAAGTTAACGGTTTGGTCGCCAGATACAGTGCTGGAAGCAGTTGCAGTCACAGTAATTACTGTTGTACCTGCTTCAGTGCCTGTGCTGGGGCTAACAGATAAATTAACTGTGGGATTGCCATTATTGATAGTAAAGGCAGTTGCACTAAATGGCACATCTGGGGCAGTTCCATCAATACTTTGGTCGCCTGTGCCATCTTGTGTTTGCCAGTTTACCGCATTATTAATGAGAGAACGATAATCACTCAAGTTGGTCAAGCCACTGCGAGTACCGTTGTAAGCACCGATGTCTGCATCATCATCAACCGTGCTTAAGTCCAAAGCAGTTGTGCCAACTACTAAACCTGTGTTAGTCAAGAGTCCATTAGCTGTATTGAACCCACCATTGGCAACGGCTGTAATAAAAGTAGTGGGGACACCTGGCGTTCCTTGATAGGCATAGATAACTTCATCACCAGCAGCCAGCCCTCGATTGGAACCTCGACCAGCAACTGGTATTGCAGCTGTTCCTGTGCTGGCTGTAATAGTGCCACTACCTATGTTGTCAATTCTAACAATTGTTCCTGCTGCAACTGGTGTTGTTGAAGTCCAACTAAAAGCAGACTCGTTGGTATCAACAAAACCTGTGCCATTCCACTCATTATCTTCAAAGTAAATAACTTCACCAGCGGGAATGTCTGCCAGTGCGACAAAGGCTATATTGTCATTACCATCCGCGTTGAAACCTACAAATGCGATATCGCCAGTATTAAGTGCCATAACAAATTTTCCTAATTAAGTAGTCCTGTATGTTGCGGTGTAAGCTTTTTCGAGTGGTGATATGCTTCACAAAGCATCAATAATTGAATGCAATCATGCACAGAGGGCGTTTCTCTCATGCCCTACTCGACCTCGTTTGTCTTGCCTGAGATATAGATGATGTATAGCAGATGAAGCATAAGTTCAGACATTGCCAATTGCTCAAAGCTTTGATAATACTAGGTTTATACTCAGCGAGAAGTTGCAAGCAGGGTTTCCCTCCGGGCAAACTTCGGTGACTTTCAACTCAGTACTCAGCACTTTGCTATAAATAGCGATCGTAATCTCACCAGGGTTCAGATTTATAACTGCCATAAGTAATCAACAAATAGGCAAAAGGATAAAAATACGGACAGTCAACACAAAATTTCGACCTATCTCGCAATAGTCCTAACTACGCTGAGTACTCTTGTAGATGCTGCAACTTAACTTGCAGTAATTTTTTTGTGTAACTAGTCCCCGAAAATTTACTGAACCAAGGTTAAGAAAATACTAGGAAAAGGTAAAGTTAGGGAATATTTATAAATAATTGTTTTATGTAATATTGCTTAGTCAATCAGTTGCTTCTATTACTTAGCTAAAGCATCAATGGTGATAGTATCACCTTCTTCTACTAAGGCGATCGCTTGAGTAACGATATTATTGCTTTCATTGATTTCAATCACATTGTTGTAACCATCAGCTTTGTAAAGCAGATAATAGTTACCTGCCGCAATATGATTCACAATGTTGAGTGAGAATGTTTTGGAACTGGAATTATTAGTATTTTTTATATCTATTTATTGTAAATAAATATAAAGACAGATAAGACATTTAAGTAGTAAATTCAAGGTAATTACCGGACAGTTAAGACAGTTAAGAATTTTTTGTCACCATTTATACATTTATTCAATAAAGAAGCATTATTTATAATATTTTGTCAATTCGTATTTGTAGTAAAAATAAATACAATTTTCCCGGTTTACAAATTTAGCAAATTGTTCGAGCATAACCAAACAATAACAATTAATTAACACCCCTTTGTACATCAAAGCCCTGGTTTGTAAAACTTATGTCTTAAATTTTTGAGTAACTTTCATGAGAATAGTATCACCAATCAATAAACACAAATCACAAAAAAGAATAAATCATGAAAAATTTCGCTAATTGCTGAAATTTTTCACTCTCGCAGCATGACTATTTTGAACAACAATTCGCTTAACTGAACTTCAAAATAGTGGTTTTGATGGTTCAAAATAAATTTTATTATCGAACTCATCTCAACAGTTAAGCACAGAAGAAAGCACATTAAAATTGCAAGTAGGCAAGAGAGTTTGCAGTTTTTACCCACTAATTAAATGTGCAACTTGTAGACACAAAATTTACTTAGCCAAATAAACATGAGTACAATACCCGATCAAACCCTAGATGTCCGCAAGCGCGTTATTGAATCTGCCAACCGATTGGGGGTTCAACTGAATGAGCAAGAATTAGAGCGTTGGATGAAGTCAATCACCGAAACCACAGGAGACAGTGATATTAGCGTCGATCAAGAGACTGGTGTGTTTGGTCACAGAGTCACTATGTTGGACTTCGATCCGCAAGAAGTAGCACGTTTTCGGACGATCGGCAAAATTGTCGAATTTGAAGACATTCCCGGCGTTGTCGAAACTGCTTTGTCTATCTCTGGTTCAGCAGCGCAATCTAAGATTCAAACTTACCCTGGAGACTGTGACTACTTTGAGCGGGTTAATATCATCGCTCCCACCCGTGCGGAAGCTGGCACAATACTCGCTCGGTTGGTGCGTGATAAGGCACTCAATACCGTGTCCGGCCTGAATTATCAGTTAATTGATGTCAAGTTTGGTGCTTATCCCCAAGATGTCATTCGTGAGGAACGTACTCGACGCGCTGGTTCACCCATTACCTGGTCAATTGAAGAGATTACTGCTGGTCAAATTGAAGCGAAAGACCTAGAAGGTAATCCATTAGTCATTACCTGGGATGCTGTAGCACAAGACCCCAACTGGTCTTGGTGTAAGTTGGAATGGATTATCGCCGACACAATACGTGGTCAATTGTCCAACGCCAGCAACGTAGTAGATGTCACCTGGGAAGCACCCGATGGCACAATCACTGCACTAGATGGCTATCTGGACGGTTACTTCCAAGAAGTTTACTTAGACGCTGAATCTGCACCCATTTTTGCAAAGTTGATTAAGCAGGCCTCCGCCGATGTCATGGATGATTATGTGACGAGGTTGGAAAAGGAAGTGCAAAAATGTGTCAAAGGCAAGTATCCTAACTACGGCAAAGCTGCAAAGCGGATGTACAACATCTTCCGGCTGAATGGGCGTTATGAAGAAGCAGCCTTTTTACGCGAGTTATTCGACGAACCCGCCGCATTACTTTATCAAGTCCACGCATTGATGGGAACTGTCCAGCAAGCCAGTGACAACAACAGTGTTTTTGATATCGATAGTATCCTCAATCAGACTGATGAACTGATCATGGCAGTCATCAAGGTTTTAGAAGGAGAAGAGGAATTAGAAATTGTGCGCTATCTGCTGCGCTTATACCGTAGTTTGAGCCGTCAAGAGTCTGGTACTCCATTGGGGCCTGAAGTGGATGCAGCCAAAGCAGAAGTAATGAAAATTGTGAACAATTTCTTCTATGAAAAGATGACGGCGCTACCCACAATCAAAGCTTACATGGACGGCGTTACAGTTTAGCAAAGTGCTGAGCGTCATAAAACATTGCTAATTTTTTATGGGATGGGCGTTCGTCCGTCCCTTGTATTTTCAGGTGATGAATCACCGTATACCAATTCTCTAAAATTCGGTAATAAATTCCACATTTCAAACCCAGAATATCTCTAACTTCCTTAATTACGAATTACGAATTTGTATTATCTCTTAATTCAGCAATGCAGGAATAAAGTATGTCAACAATCCCAGATCAAACAATAGATGCACGCAATCGGGTGATTGAATCCGCCAAAAGATTGGGGGTTCAACTTAATGAAGCAGAATTGGAACGCTGGATGAAGTCGATCGCCGAAACGACAGGAGACAGCGATATTACCTATGATCACGAAACTGGTGTATTTGGTCACAAAGTCACCATGTTGGATTTTGATCCCAAAGAAGTGGCACGTTTTCGAGCGATCGGCAAAATTGTCGAGTTTGACGATATACCAGGTGTTGTCGAAACCGCTTTGGCTCTTTCTGGTTCAGCTGCTCAATCCAAGATGCAAACATATCCTGGAGACTGCGACTACTTCGAGCGGGTAAATATTATTGCTCCTACCCGGACTGAAGCCTGCCAAATTCTTTCCCGAATTATGCGTGAGAAAGCACTCAGTAGCTTGTCTGGCACTAATTATCAATTAATTGAAATAAAATTTGGTAGCTATCCCCAAGATGTGATTCGTGGCGATCGCACCTATCACCAAGGCTCACCAATCACATGGTTTCCTGATGATATTGTCGCAGGAGAAATTTCAGCTACAGATATTCAAGGAAATCCTATTGCGATCACCTGGGATTCTGTCGCCGACGATCCCGGTTGGTGCAAGCTGGACTGGGTAATTGCCGATCAGGTACGCGCTCAATTGTCCAATGCTAGTAATATGTTGGATGTCACCTGGGAAGCTCCCGACGGTACAATCACTCCGCTTGATGGTTATCTCGACGGGTATTTTCAAGAGGTTTATTTAGATGCTCAATCTGCGCCAATTTTTTCCAAACTGGTGAAGCAAGTCTCCACCGATGTCATGGATGATTATGTGCGGCTGTTGCAAAATGAAGTGAAAAAATGTGTTGGGAATAATCCTAACTATGGCAAAGCTGCTAAACGCCTATACAACATCTTCCGATTAAGTGGACAGTATGAGGAAGCAGCTTTTTTGCGCGAATTATTTGATGAACCAGCGGCATTACTTTATCAAGTCCATGCTTTGGTACTAACTGTCCAAGAAGCTATAGAAAAAAGTACCGTCTTTAATCTTGATAGCATTCTAGATCAAACTGATGAATTGATTCTTGCAGTTGTCAAGGTTTTAGAAGGAGAAGAAGAATTGGAGATTGTGCGCCATCTTCTGCGGCTATACCGTTGTATCTGTCGTCAGGAAGCAAGTGTACCCCTTGGGCCACAGGTAGAAGCAGCCCAAGCCGAGGTAATGAAGATTGTCAACAATTTCTTCTATGAAAAGATGACAGGATTACCCACAATTAAAGCTTATCTCGACGGTTTAAAGATTTGAGATTCATCGCAAAGGAACAGGGAACAGTTTTTTCTATTCCCTGTCTTTGCCAGGAGATTCATAAAAATCTCGACTTTATCAATTAACTCTAATTCCTTAATCAAATTCTATCTCTACATACTGTAAAATTTAAAAAATCATTTTTCCTCAAAGTCATAAGAATATGAACAATAGTCAATCAGATAAACAGTTACTAAAAATTCTGATTGGGGTTGCTTGGATAGATGGGATTGTTCAAGCAGAAGAACGCGAATACTTACAACAAATAGCAACCCAAAAAGGACTAGCTGATGATCCAGAAATCAAATTATTGTTGTCACCTATAAAGAAAGTACAGCCAGCCGAATGCTATAGTTGGTTAAAAGCTTATTTGGGTAGCAATCCAACTCAAGAAAAATATCAAGAACTACAAGAAAGCATTAGTTTCTTAATTGCAAGTGATGAAAAACTAGAAGCATCAGAAAGAAAATTTGTCAAAGCTGTTCAAGTAAAAAATAAAAATCAATCATGGGTTAGTCAAAACATCAGCAAGCGCTTAATCAGTATTTGGCAAAATAAAAATTTTCTTACAGAAACATTTCAAAAACAAAAGCGTTTACAGAGTATTGATGCCCTAGCGATAGATAACAATAGCAAAAATAAACAGTTACTAAAAATTTTGATTGGTGTTGCCTGGATAGATGGTGTTATTCAACCAGAAGAACGCGAATATTTAAAACACATCGCCACCCAAAAAGGCTTAATAAATGACCCAGAGATAGAAAGTTTATTAGCCCAAACTAAACCCATCCAGCCAGAAGAGTGTTATGAAGCTTTAAAAGCTTACTTAGGCAGCTACTCTAGCACAGAAGATTATCAGGAATTGAGCGATACTCTTTGTAGTTTAATTGAGAGCGATCGCAATATAGATGAGCAAGAAGAAAAACTCCTCAAAACACTAAAAGACACAAATTTAGTAGGCGGTCAGAATCTTCTCAACCGCTTTTTAGGTGTTTTGCTGACTAACAATTTTATTCCTAGTAAATTTCCCCAACTCTCAAAACCCAAAGCAGATATAAAACAAGGTTCTGTGGTGTCACAGCTATTGCAGAGTGACTTTTACTGCAAGTTGCTGGTGAATGCAGAAGGTCAACCACTCCTCAACGAAGCAGATTTGTCTAATTTGACAACCACAGTCAAGCAAGTTCGTTTCACTCCAGGACAAACAATTTTCCGCAAAGGAGATCCAGGTGAAACTGCTTACATTATTGTCAGTGGCATTGTAAAAGTTCAAGTCGAGGAGCCAGGGACATCACAAGTCAAACAGTTTGAACTAAGTTCTGGTTCATTGTTTGGTGAGACAAGTGTCATTACAGGCTTGCCGAGAATATCAACAACTTACGCTACTCAAACTGTAGATTTACTAGAGCTTTCCAAGCAAACTTTTGCTCAATTAGTCGTTTTACACCCAGAAATTCCTGATATCTTAGCAGATTGGGCTGAGAAACAAGATGAATCGGTTCTAACTAGACTCAAAAGTTTCGCAGACAAGAACCAAGTTAACGCTCTCAGCCACGAGAAAATTGTCGGACGCTTCCAAAACATTGCTCAAGAAGTGTATGGAATTTACGCCTCTGTTCCCTACGCAGTTGTCAACTATTTGAGTACAGCAGCAAGTGACAAGCAAATAAACACCAAGTTAGTAGACATCTTCCTCACTGATAACTTTGCCCCAGTCAAGCAAGAGATTACAGCTAACGATTTGCCTGTAATTGGAGAACTACCAAAAGAACTTTCAGGGATGTTCTTGCGTATTGGGCCTAATCCCCAATTTCCTCCGATTGGTCGTCATCATTGGTTTGATGGCGATGGCATGATTCACGGAGTACACATCAATGATGGCAAAGCCTCTTATCGTAACCGCTATGTTCGTACCAAAGGATTTAATATCGAACAAACAGAAGGTAGAGCTATCTGGCCTGGACTTTTGAACTTGCCTCGGCTGGATTTGCCTCAAGGAATGCTATTTAAAAATCCAGCTAACACAGCAATGGTGTGGCATGGTAATAAATTTTTGGCTCTTTGGGATATGGGTGAACCATATCAAGTAGAACTTCCTAGTTTAGAAACAGTAGGTTCTTACACCTTTGATGGCGAGTTAACCTCTGCTTTCACTGCTCATCCCAAGGTAGATCCAGTCACAGGTGAAATGATATTCATTTCTATGTCACCTTTAATGCGACCTTACCTAAAATATGGTGTTATTTCGGCGGCAGGAAAAATCGTACACAATGTGCCGATTCAGATGCCTCATGCAACAATCATGCACGATTTTGCCATTACCGAAAACTACTCCATTCTGGTAGATATACCTGTGGCGCTCCAGCCAGGGAAGTTACTGCGAGGCGATTCACCCATTGTGTTTGATGCAGCACGTCCCAGTCGTTTCGGCATTCTACCCCGCTACGGAGATAACAGCACAGTTGTTTGGTTTGAGATTCCTGGTTTTGCACTCTTTCATACTATTAATGCTTATGAACAGGGTGACGAAGTGCTGCTATTTGGTTGTCGGATGGATTCTACTTACTTCTTCGTACCGCATTACAACGACGGTGTACTAGTTGATATCGATCCAGCTTTGGCAACCATGCAGTTAGTATGTTGGCGATGCAATATAGTTACTGGATCTGTGCAGGAGGAAGTATTTGAAGATTATGTTCCCGCTGATTATCCGCAGATTAACAATAACTATATGGGACGGCAGATGCGTTACGGTTACTTTGCGCGGGGAGATTTAGACAAGATGCCTAAACCATTAATTAATGGTTTGCTCAAATATGATTTTGAAAATCGTAGGTCAGAAACTCATTACTATGGTCAAGGACGCTTTGGAGGTGAAGGGGTATTTGCGCCCCGACCAAATGCTACTGCGGAAGATGATGGTTGGCTGTTGACTTATGTCTATGATACCCAGTTGGAAAGATCGGAATTACTGGTAATTAATGCCCAAGATATGACATCTGAACCTGTAGCAAGGGTAATACTTCCCCAGCGCGTACCTTATGGTTTTCACGCTTTATGGGTTGCTAACACAGGAATAGGTGAAAAGAACTAATAACAAATAACAAAGGACAAAGAACAAATGACAAGCACAATCATTCAACCAGGCCAGGGTAAGACATATTTACTCATGGGTGACTTATTTACTATTCTGGCTACAGGAGAAAATACAGGTGGAGTTTATGGACTATCTGAGGTGTTAATGCAACCTCAAGGCTACATACCACCTCACTTTCATGAACAAGAAGAAGCACATTACATTTTAGATGGGGAAATGGAATATCAAATTGATGGTAAAACCATTGTTGCTACCCCAGGAACTTTTATCCATATCTCTAGAAACCAAATTCATAGTTTTAAAAATCTGGGTTTAAAGCCTCTCAAATATATCTTTTGGGTAACACCAGCTGGATTGGAACAGATATCCCCCGAAGTAGGACAACTAGTAGAGTCAACCAATGAAGCAGAAAAACTGAGTCTTTTAGGAAAAGTAAATCCTGAAGATGTCGAAAAGGCGATCGCTCTTGCTGTCACAAAATATGGGTTCAAATTTCCCCCTTCTGATACCCAATCAGACAGCTAGAGCAAAGCTAAATTAATGTTCACGTTGTAAGTTGTTTTGTAAGAGATTGCAAAACAACTTTCCCTGTTGAATAGCATCATCTAGTGCAACATGGCTTAAGGGAGCCTCCTCTAACCACTCACTTGGTAAGTGTTCTTTGCCTGATTCCTTATAATTTCGTTTCAAGAATGCCATCGCATAAGAACGGATATCTAGTGCTGAATGTTTAAAGGGACTATCACCCACAAAGTTGATCAAATACCAATAAACAAACATAAAATCGTAAGCCGCTGGATAGGCAACGAAGATTGGTTTACCTGGTAATGCTTGTAACCAAGTATGATATGCTTGCATCACCTGACTTGGTGGCTGGGCGTTGACTCGACAAGCTTCCCAAGCTTCTGGCTGTGTTGACCACCATTTCATAGTTTTGGGATGGCCTGTTGCTCCTGGCAATGTTTCCAAGTTTGCCGAAAAGGTGGCAATTAATTGTTTATCTGCGGTGTAGGCTGCTGAGCCAATACTGAGCATAGAATGAGGCCCAGGGATAGGGCCGTCTGCTTCAATATCTGTGCTGACGTAGATTTCGATTGTCACCTTTTTTACTGCCTGTTCAACCCAACAAATTGAGTAATAATCTGATTTTAGGCTTTATTTATGGCAAATATTCTACACATTGATTCTAGTCCTCGTGGTGAACGTTCGATTTCGCGATCGCTCACGTATGAGTTTGTCACATCTTGGAAAGATAAACATCCAGGTGATACAGTTACCTATCGAGATTTAGGTCATCATCCTGTTCCACACGTAGACGAATCATGGATAGCAGCGGCTTTTACACCCCCTGCTGCACGCACACCAGAACTAGTTGAGGCGATTAAGCTTTCGGATAGTTTAATTGATGAGTTTTTGGCTGCCGATCGCTATGTTTTTGGTATACCGATGTATAACTTAAATATCCCTTCTACCTTCAAAGCTTACATTGACCAAATTGTGCGTGTTGGTCGTACCTTTGCTATGGATGCAAACGGCTACAAAGGTTTAGTTGATAGTAGCAAAAAAGTATTAATTATTACATCTCGTGGTGGTTCTTTTGCTCCAGGCACACCCTTTGCTGCTTACGACTATCAAGAACCTTTTCTCCGGGCTATTTTAGGTTTTATCGGTCTGATCGATGTGACATTTATCCATGCTGATAACCTCAATTCAGGTGATGATGCTCGTCAGCAATCATTAGCATACGCCAAAGAAGCGATCGCTCAAGTTGTAACTAATTGGTAAACTTTCATACAGATATATTTTCTCTCAAGGCGCACAGATGTGTGCCTTTATCCGTTTTTATTACCCTTGGCGATCGCTTTTCAATTGTTAATCTGTTTTGCAGTGCCGAATTTATCCAATTGTTAAATCTGGTTCTTCACAAAAGTTAAATAAGGCTGACTCAGTTTCTGATTCATCTTCAAATACAGCAGATATATACCATTCACAGGGTGAATCATTGGTATATTCAGCCCAGGCGATTGTTGCTGTTTCACCTGATGGAATTCCTTCATCACTCAACGTGAATGGAAGCCACTCATCTTCATCGAGAGATACATACAATTCTGTAATTGCTAGGTCAGTTTGATTGGTAACGGTAAACGTGAATTGATCTGACATAAATAGCCTTTTAGCGAAAACCTATTGCTAATTGTCAGTCACCGATTATACTCGCTCTTTTTCAAGCTGTTGCAAATTTTAATGCCAAAATCCATACGCAGAAAAGACTTCAAGATTTTTTACCTCAATTTAATGAGATAAAAGAGGATTAAAAATTTTACCTAAATTTTCTACATACCTTAGAGTAGGGCGCAAACCTTAACTGAACTATATTGCGACATATAAACCACACCTATCCTCAGGTGGACATCGATGAGAACTTTAAGCTAAAGTTGTAATGAGTTTGTTTTAGAGAGGAATATGATGAGTCAATCCTCAACAAGCTGTAAATGCAGTTGTTTTAGACTGTGAATTGTTCAGCGATCGCTAACAACAACACAGTTAGAAGGAAAAAGCAGCCTATAATATTTTTTTATATCAAAAAGAACCAATACACATGGAAATAGAAAATTTCCTGAATAGATAGCGAAACTAATATGCAAAAACCAACGATAGCTAAAAAACCAATTCGTTCCTTAGAAGATGCGCTCGACCGATGCCAAATGTTAGGTATGCGCGTCAGTCGCCAGCGCCGTTTTATCTTAGAATTGCTGTGGCAAGCAAATGAGCATCTATCTGCTAGAGAAATTTATGATCGCCTCAACCAAGAAGGTAAAGACATCGGTCATACATCTGTATATCAAAACCTGGAAGCTTTATCTAGTCAAGGCATTATTGAGTGTATTGAACACTGCGACGGTCGTTTATACGGCAATATTAGTGATGCTCACAGCCATGTCAACTGTCTTGATACCAATCAAATTCTGGATGTACACATAGAATTACCAGAAGAATTGCTGCGTCAAGTAGAACAGCAAACAGGCGTGCAAATTACTGAATACAGTATTAACTTTTATGGTTATCGCAATCCATCAGAGGATGCGTAAAGAAAACAGGAGTTTAGGGGTGTAGGGGTGTAGGGGAAAAATAACAAATGACTATTGACTATGGACTATTGACCATTGACTAATCATAATCATTAGGGTTCACACTAAATACCGTTTCGTCTTCGACATCATCATCGTATAAATCCACTGGGGAAATTGGCTCTCCTTCCAAGCTTTCAATTCCTCGGATATCAATATTATTGTTAAACCAAGCTGCTGTTTTGTCGGTGCTAGTATTACCCATCAAAGATGGCTGTGATAGCAATTTTTTCAGGGTGTAAAACTCCTCCAAAGAGAATACAGCACCATTAGCTGTGGCAATTTCTCTGCCAGTATCAGCCAGGATAGCATCAAATAAACAAGCATTGGTGAGATTAACTGTCTCAAGATTTACTTTGCTGAGATTAGCACCAGTCAAATTTGCACCAGTTAAATTTGCATAGCTGAGATCAGCACTAGTTAAATTTGCATGGCTGAGATCAGCACTAGTTAAATTTGCATGGCTGAGATCAGCACCAGTTAAATTTGCGCCTGTTAAGATTGCACCTGATAAATTTGTCTCCTCTAGATTGGCTTTAGCTAACATCGCTTGCAACAAAGATGCACTGGAAAGATTAATTCCAGCTAGAGATTGGGGAAGAATTCGCTTAATTGTTACATAATTAGATAGAATTGCGGCTTTGCCAAACAGCATTGTTAAAGCTTCTGGATAAAATTCTTCTATATGTTTAGGATTGCCACAAGGGGAAAAAGCAACTTTTGTAACTCGATAACCAGCACACAACAATAAAAATATATTTACGCCAACGTTGGCATTAATTTGCTCAATATTTATCGGATTATTTCGGTTGTGGAAATAATTCCAAGCTTGATGAACTATCCCTTCATTCAACCAACGACCGTGACAGTAACCACGCCAAAATAATTCTAGACGTTGCAGTAATAAATCTAGAGAAAAATCGCTTTTGGGCTGGTGTAGCAAAGCTTCAATAACTAGTTTTTCAATGTCTGGAGTGAGAACTCCATAGCCAAGAAGATTATATAAATGTTGGGCAACACTAGTAGGTGAATCTAGGCAAAAAATTAGTGTTCCGTAGGTATCTTTTTGCTGTTGAGTCAGGATTTGTAGTTGATTAGCAATAGCTTCAGCACAGAGATATTCGCCTAATTTAGGGTGGGAAAATTCTGTTAGTGGGGAGTGGGGAGTAGGGAGTAGGGAGTAGGGGGAAGAAGAGGTTTTGAAGTAGAAGGCGGGTAAGGTGTTGAGGTGATATTGTTCAGGTAAGTTAATTTGATAGCGATCGCTGTGTAAAATTTGGAGAGCGATCGCCTGCATTTGGTCTAATAAATCTTGGGGATGGCGATTTGAGAGTAAATTGGCGATCGCTTCTTGTGTACGATGAATGTGAGCTGAACCCGAACGCAGTAGCATTGTCTTAATCCCGCCAGTTGCTGGATAGCCTAATAACCAGCGACTCAGGCGATGGTAGATTTCCCAGACGACAGTGGTAGTACTAGTTTGTTGAGCTAATTGCCAAATTTCCTCATCTAAGAGTGCGTCACGGTGTAAAACCCCAAATAAATACAGCATCAAAGGTTGGCGAACCAAAGCAGCTAGTTCGGGAAACTTAGAGTTACTAATAAATAGCCCAGATTGCTTTAAAAACGTAAATAAATTTTGGGCGATAGGTAAAGATTGTAAAATTGCCCACTGTTGAAACCATTGTTTTAATTGCTCTTGTTCCAACGGCTGAATAACTATTTGCTGCAACTGCAATAATATATCTGAGTCAATTTCTTCTAAAGTATTTTTGCGACTAGTCAACACAATTTTATGTCTACCTTCAGCTTGAAATGTAATTAGCTGCTGAAGAAAAATTGCCTTTGCCCTTGTACCTAAATTAGTAGCAGGTAATTCATCTAAACCATCTAGCAATAATAAACATCGCGGATTTTCTTGTTCTAGCCAATCACTTAAATTAGTCTGAGCATTTAAAAGAAAACCAGAATTGAGAGTTTCTGCTAAAGTTTTGCCATATTTAATATCACGCAAGCGAATGATAATTGGTATCCAAGTAGGATAAAGTTCTCTTGCTACTTCTGCTGCCCAAATTTGGCAGAAACTGGTTTTACCATACCCTGGTTCTGAAGTAATAACAGCTATTGTTTCACTATCTGCTAATTGTTCTTGCACCCATCTTTTTAAATCAACTGACGGAGAATTACTTGTGTCTGCTACTACACCTTTGAGAGGGACATAAATATCCTTGAGTGCAAAGGATTCCATGAATAAAGGTGTACTGAGATTTTGCAGTAAAATTGCCCGGTAGTTTTCTCGACATAAATCAATTTTGTCACCGACTGAAGAATTAGCAGATTCTGGAGAGGAAATATTGCTAGTAGAACCCAATTTGAAAAATTTTTGTAGTTGGGCTAAAGGTGGCGCATTCTCAGCAATAACTTTGAGTAAATATCCACTAAGGGAATGAGTTAAACGCTGCGTCAGTAATTTAGCTTCTAAATCTTCAGCACCATTGGCGATCAACCAAGCTACAGTAGCATTATTCATTTGTTGTACTAATAATGAATCTGCAACTACAGAAAGAGCTTGTTCAGCTTGAGTATCCGTTAATTTACCTGGACTGAGAGTTTTTAATAGCCCTTGGAGTTGAGTATCTTGCAGGCTAAGTTTGCTAACTAACTCTTTTAAAATTTCGGCTGGAGTGGGAATCATAGCTCGATTCAGCCAAGGTTTTTGCAAGTTTATTTCTTGCGCAATTACCTGTTGTAAAGCTTGAAGATAAGCAATTTGAAACGCCAGCCATGTACCTTCGTTACGTTTTAAAGCCTTTTTTTCACTGAGACTACGTAATAAGCTTTCTGTTAATCGAGCAATGACATTGATATCTTGCCAAACAGAACCTAAGGGTAGTTCCAAAACTTCTGCTAAAGTACAGATATCAAGCGGTGCAAGGCTTTTAACTTCCATATCCTGGACAATACGGTAAGCAATCCCCGCCAACTGACCAAGTGAAAATTCTCTAATTTGACTGATTTCAATCTGGCGTTCTGCCAACCATTGCCGGATATTGAGGTTCATTTAATTACATAATTAAGAGTCCGCCTATGTAATTATGATTCATTTATTGGTTGACGAAAACAGGTAACAATGAGTAGGACTAAGCTTAGTATCTCAGCAAATGATGAGCGATCGCCCTCTAAAATTATTACTAATTGACCAAGACCCTATTTTCCGCTTGGGACTGCGGGTAGCTTTGGAGGAAATGCCTAATTTGCAAGTAGTAGCAGAAGTAGAAACAGCGACTGCTGCTTTGCAAATACTAGCAGAACTTGCCAATCAAGACCTCAACCAAGTGAATTTGGTGGTTTTGGAATTAGGAAACGGTCGTTCAATTGACAGCCAGTTGCAAGGTTTACAACTCTGTCATCAACTAAAAACTTTACACCCCACCCTGCCAATTTTACTTCTGAGTTATGTCCAAGACCCAAAAACACTGGCAGCAGCAAGGGCAGAGGGTGTAGATGGATACTGTCCTAAAGGTACTCCTGTTGCTCAAATAGTGGCTGCAATGGAAGCAGTGGTAGCTGGAGGTTATCAGTGGTTAGTAGAAACAAGTCCTGTTCAACCACCGATTTCTTTATCTTCTCAGTCACCTTTATTTCGCTGGCGACATAATCTTCGTCTTTCAGGAATCAATTATATTAATGCTGCTTTAGCAAAAGTTACAGTACAATTACAAACCCCAGGTTTACCCATACTAGACCAGGCTGTTCTGGCTGGACAACGGCGAGAACTTTTAGCAGCGCGTTGGTTACTCAATAGCTTGTTAAGTTCACACCAAGAACGACAACAACAGCAATTTACTGTTTCTCCTGAGCAATTGCCAGTTATGCCCTCACCTAGTAGTGCTATTGTCTCAACAGATGCTGAACAACAGTTAACTTTACCAGCTTCAAATAACCCCAGAGTCTTACAAATCGCTTTATTTTCGTCTTGTATAAACAAATTACAATTTCCTTTAGAAAATGTCACAGATGTTCCTCTAGAAATTGATATTTTACGTGAGGTTAAAAAGCGTGAGTTACTGTATTTGATATTACAGAAATTAGCTAAGCAATTAGATGAATTACGTGCTTCTCAAATTACAATTGAACAGTTAGAAGGGTATAAGAACACTATATTATTTGATTTATGGCAAGCAACAGTTACAGATTTTTTTGGTAAGTTTTCCCGCGTGCAAGTCGGCAAACAAAATATCGAGATTGTAAATGTATTGTTGCAAAATCCCAGGATTGTTCAAACTGAGATATTAAATAAAATTCCGTTTGTGTTGGAATTACTTGCTTATTTGCTATTTCAGAAAGATTTACATATTGATAATAATGCTTATCTGGCAGCTAGTTATGATGCAAAAGCTCAGGCATTAACAATTTTAGAGAATTTATTGATTCAAGTTGCTAATGGAGTATTACAACCACTGTTGAATTACTTGGCAGATGTAGAAGCAATTAAACAAAATTTTTATACTCGTCAGTTAATTTCTACACGAGAAATTGAACGATTTAGAAATGACTTGTCATGGAAATATCGTTTAAATAATTATGTCAATGAAGCGAAAGCAATTTTTGAAAGCCGCTATGAGTTATTTGTTTTAGTACCGCGCGGAATTGCTAAAACTTCAATTTACGCACCTCGCAACGAAGAATTAGCCAAGCTTTCCGGAGTACCTTTATTTGTAACGCTGGTACTAGAATTGTGGGATGCGATCGCTCCACGCTTACAATCACTGTTATCCTTTTTAGGTAGTGGGATTGTTTTTGTTTTAACTCAAGTCATCGGTCGCGGTTTAGGTTTAATCGGTCGCGGTATTCTCCAAGGTATTGGTAGTGTTTCGTTTCAAGATAAAAATTTTAAACGCAATAGTGAAAGACAAAAGTGAACAACAGGTTTGATACTCAGCACTTAAACTTGAATTGCTTCTAACCAAAGTTGCAAATCAGCCAAATTGGTGAAATCAAGCAAGGCTTCACTCAAATCTTCAACAACAGCAAGGGGTAAACTGGAGATATGCGATCGCACTTCTTCAGGTAATTCTCCAAATCGCTTAGTTAGTAAGCGAATTACGAGATTAACCGCCTCTTGTTGTCGACCCTGTTCTAATCCTTGTTCTCGACCTTGTTCTCGACCTTCTTCGCGCCCTTCTTCGCGCCCCTCTTCCTTAATTTCTCTGTAAACTCTTGTTTCTTTCAGGGTAATTCCTAGCATTGATTCAACCTCTTGTCGGCTTAATTGTTCAAACTTGTACACCATTATTGTTGTGATTAGTTCTATTATGGCGCGTTGTGTAGTTTCAGGTTGTTCAACGGCGGAACGGTCAAGTAAATACCTGGCTTCTTGTGGTGCTTGTGCTTCATCTACCGTAGTTAACACCATCAACGCTACCCACACAGGTAATTGGCGGATATCTCCTAATTCATTTAAATACACGCGATTTACTTGGTCGCTGTTGAGCAAGGCGCGATAAGGATAAATATCACTTTGCTCGATGCTACGAGACGGGTAAATTATCACGGCTTGCCAGTCGCTAAATCTCGCCCGGTTGCGATAAAAGTATAATAAGGATTCTGCAAATACCCTTTCATAAAGCTGTTCATCTCTTTGAAACTGCACTTCACAAAAATAAATAACTCCAGCACCAGCGTTTTCTGGTGGGAGAAATACGCCATCGATTTCAAATTTCGGTTCTTTGACTGCAACAGAATCAAATCGATAAGCATTTGCGTTCGCTACAGGATTTTGTAATAGTTCAAATAGTAAACTAGGGAATTGTTGAAATAGTTTGTAAAATATCGAATCTCGGCGCATTCATATTCAATAATGACTAACAATGATTTTATCGGACTAGCAGCATCTTATACCTACGCTATTAGTTTATTAGTTCTTGGTGAAGGACTACGGAGGCTGTTTGGTATTAAACCAGATTTAACTCGCAAATTTATCCATATTAGTGCAGGGATGTGGGTTTTTGGCGTACTGCTGCTGTTTAAACATTGGCAAATTGGTATCATACCTTTCGCTACTTTTATTGGGGTAAATTATTTGCTTTATCGTTATCGAGTCATTGGTGCAATGGATACTGAAGATAGTTCCCCTGGTACAGTTTATTTTGCAATTTCGGTGACAATGCTTTTTGGGTTATTCTGGCGACCAGATAGCCCAGTTGATCATGTATCTATTGCTGTAGCTGGTGTGATGGCCATGACTTGGGGAGATGCTTTAGCTGCATTAATTGGCAAACGTTTCGGACAACATCAATACCAAATAGGGTCATCTGTGCGTTCTTGGGAAGGTTCGCTGGCAATGTTTTTAGCCAGTGCAACCGTAATATTTTTAGTGTTGCTATTTTTACCCAGTTCTTTTCTGAGTCCTCTAGCTGTGTCTGTTGGTGTTGAAAAGGCTTTGTTAACAGCATTAATTAGTGCTATTTTTGCAACTTTAGTTGAAGCAATATCGCCTCACGGTACAGATAACCTCAGTGTGCCACTAGTTACAGCAGGGGTAATTTGGGTATTGATGCAGGTTTAATTTATAGTCTGTTTTCTGTCAAGCGATGGGTGTTATTTTGAGTCAGACCTAGTATTTTGAATAGATGCCGCTACACAGATAAAAATATGATGCGGAGAAAATCAGCATGAGTACAAACCAAAAAGTTGCAGTTGTTACTGGTGGAAATCGTGGGTTAGGGTTTGAAGCTTCTCGTCAATTAGCTAAACAAGGATATGAAGTCATTCTCACCAGCAGGAATGAAGATGAAGGTAAAGCTGCGGCGCAAAAGTTACAATCTGAAGAATTAGATGTGATTTCTTATCCCTTGGATGTGACTAGTGATGAAAGCAGTCGTAATTTGGCTGAGTTTATTCGTCAGCAGTTTGGCAAAGTTGATGCACTGGTAAATAATGCTGGTATTTATATTGATGCTCAAACAGGTAGCGGCAGTATTCTTGATACAAAAATTGATACTTTGCACAAAACAATTGACACAAATGTTTACGGTGTTGTGCGTGTTACTCAAGCTTTAATTCCATTAATGAAGGAACAAAATTATGGACGAATAGTTAACGTTTCTTCTGGGATGGGACAGTTAACAGATATGGGAGGAGGTTCTCCAGGCTATCGCATTTCTAAAACAGCTTTAAATGCCGTAACTCGGATTTTTGCTAGTGAATTAATTGGCACAAATATTTTAGTTAATTCTGTGTGTCCTGGTTGGGTAAAAACTGATATGGGTGGTGCAAATGCACCCCGTACTCCAGAACAGGGAGTCGATACGATAGTTTGGCTGGCAACGCTTCCAGATGATGGTGCGACTGGTGGATTTTTCCGCGATCGCCAACCAATTGATTGGTAAAATTTTGTATTTAGTTATTTATCAATATAGGTAATTAATGACAATTAACAGCGCAAAGGTTGCTAAATTATATGATTTTCCTGACATAGGGATCGTTGAGCAAAATTAATTCAATAATCTAGCAAAAATTGTACGGGCTGATACAGTAATTTATAGATAGCTATTATAAGCTTTATAAGCCCTTTACTTTTACCCTTATGGCGGAAATGTCCGCTAAAAAAGCACCAAAGCGATAGATCATAACTCCTAATCAAGTAGGGTTGACAAACTTCAACCACAATACTTATGTAACAAAATAGGAAAACTTCTCCGCTTTGGTGTTTTACTTAATTTTCGTCAATATTCAATAGTCATTGGTCATTTGTTATTCTTACTCTGCATCGTCTGACAGGCATAGGTTTTAAATAGCACAATTAAAAAAGTTAGAACCATTTTTGTCATTTTTTGGAATATCGCTGCAATTTTCTCAATATATGGTTGCTAACAATCTCTCAACATATACCATGCAAGAGTTAGAAACATTTATTGATAACAAAACTAAACAATTATAATTCTGACAAGAATACTATTTTTCCTAAGTTTTCGTTAAAATTACCTTTGATATTTCAGTAATTTCTCTCTTCCTACACGAGTTCCTTGCCTCCGTTCTTGGAGAATCCTTAAATTCTCTATACGAAACTATTGCGAAATTTTCATTAATTGATACACTTGTTCTTCATTAACCATTAGCCCAGTGAACCAGCGCCTATGGTGTACGTCAAGCGCGTGGAACTTACCAACTTCAAATCCTTCGGCGGTACTACTTCAGTCCCTTTGCTGCCGGGGTTTACTGTCATATCTGGGCCCAATGGTTCCGGTAAGTCGAATATTTTGGATGCGCTATTGTTTTGTTTGGGACTGGCCAGTTCTAAGGGGATGCGGGCCGATCGCCTGCCGGATTTGGTAAATAATACTCAAACGGCTAAGGGACGCGCGTCAGTGGAAGCTAGTGTGACGGTGACGTTTGATTTGACAGGGGAGGATATCTCACGCAAAGACGCAAAGGCGCAAAGTGAGGACAGCAGAGAGGAATTAGAAGAAGAAAACAAGAATCCTGACTCAGCACTCAGCACTCAGCACTCAGCACTGAATACAGAACTCAGCACTCAGCACTCAGCACTCAGCACTGAATGGAGTGTCACAAGACGGTTGCGGGTAACTCATCAAGGAACTTACACGTCAAATTACTATATCAATGGTGTTGCCTGTACGCTGACGGAGTTGCATGAGGAGTTGGAGAATCTGCGGATTTATCCTGAAGGCTACAACGTCGTTTTGCAAGGGGACGTTACTAGCATTATCTCGATGAATGCGCGGGAAAGGCGGGAAATTATTGATGAGTTGGCAGGTGTGGCGGCGTTTGATCGCAAGATTCACCAAGCCAAGGGTACGTTAGATGAGGTGAAGGAGAAGGAAGATAGTTGTCGGATTATTGAGACGGAGTTAACTGCACAGCGCGATCGCCTTTCTCAAGATAGGGCGAAAGCGGAAAAATATCAAAAGTTGCGGACGGAATATCTGCACAAGCAATCTTGGGAAGCGGTGTTATCGTGGCGTTCGCTGCAAGCACAGCAAGAAAAGTTAGCAACGGAAATTCAAAATGGCGATCGCTCTCATAATGACCTTACACTCCAATTAGAAACTTTAAATGTCGGGATTACCCAAAAAACGGCTGAATTAGAAAAACTCAATGCTTATGTCAAAGCTTTGGGTGAAGAGGAACTGTTAGCGGTACAAGCGACTCTCGCTACTCAAGAAGCAGAACGTAAACAACTCCAGCGTCAGCAAACGGAATTAGAAGCAACTTCCCAAGAAACAGCCAAGCGTTTGGTGCAAACGCAGCAGGAAATTCACCAGCATCAGCAGGCTTTGGGAGAAATTGCCGAAACCCAGAATGTCGAACGGCAATCGATTGTATATTGTCAACAGCAACGGGATGAGGCGGAACAAGCACTGCAAAAATCCCGTGAAGCCGCCGCCGAAATCGCCTCCGCGTCGGAAGCATGGGTACAGCAACAAACTGCACTCAATCGTCAAATTGAAACTTTACTGCAAACTCTGGAACCGCAACGCACAGAGCAAGCACAACTAAGAGAACGTAATAGTCAGCTACAAGAATTAATTCACGAACAAACTCAGCTAATTGCCACCTTAGAACCGCAATTAGCCGAAAAACAAGCTGAGTGTACGCGAGTTGAGGCAGAATTTAACACATCTAGCGAACCCATCCAGAACTTAGCGCAAAATCTCGCGGCGACAGAACAAGAATTACAAATTCAGCAAGATACTCAAAAAAGGCTTTCTCAAGAACAACGAGAAAAACAACGCCAGTTAGATAAAATTGAGGCACAAACCCAAGCACAACAAGAAGTCCAAGGGACGCAAGCTAGTAAGGTAATTATTCAATCGGGGATGCCTGGGGTTTGTGGTTTGGTGGTACAGTTGGGACGGGTAGAACCTCGGTATCAGTTGGCGTTGGAAATTGCGGCTGGTGCGAGGTTGGGACATATCGTAGTCGATGATGATGGGATAGCCGCCGCCGGAATTGAACTGCTGAAGCAAAAACGCGCCGGGAGAGCGACATTTTTACCCTTAAATAAGATTCAGGCTCCGAGAATTACCCAAGATGCGACGCTGCGGTTAGCTAACGGCTATGTTAATTATGCTGTGAACTTAGTTGAGTGCGATCGCCGTTATAAAGATGTGTTTAACTATGTTTTTGGTAACACAGTCGTCTTCGCCAACTTAGAGCAGGCGCGGAAAAACCTCGGTTTATATCGCATCGTCACCTTAGACGGGGAATTATTAGAAACCAGTGGCGCAATGACTGGTGGTAGTACAAATCAGCGTTCTGCTTTGCGCTTCGGTACAGGGGAAGCGGCGGAATCAGATGAAGCGATTGCGTTGAAAAATCGCTTGACAGATATTGAACGGATTTTAGATCGTTGTATTGATGCGATCGCCTCTTTATCCAGCAAAACCAAACAACTAAGCCAAGAACTCACCGAAGCACGTCAAGCACGCCGCGAACAGCAATTGCAATTAGAACAGTTGCAAAAAGATATTAAAGCTTTGACAACGCAGTTAGAAGGCACGCGATCGCAACTTGCCCAAAATACCGAAAAATTCTCCGTCGCCCAATCTCGCCTAGAAATTTTGGATAAAGATTTACCAGGACAAGAAGCGCAATTACAACAACTGCGCCACGCTTTAGCGGAGCTAGAAGCATCACAAACGCCTAGTGAGTGGCAACAAATTCAAGCGGTAATTAAAACCCAAGAGCAACAATTACAACAACGAGAATCCGCATTACGGGAAGCAGAACAACGGCTGAAAAACTTAGAAAACCAGCAGCAGCGTTTACAAGAACGTATCCAAGAAGCTGAACAAAAAATTGCCCAGTATCATCAAGAACAAGCAAGTTCTCAGCAGAAACTCCAAACCCTCAGCACTCAGTACGCAGCACTCAGCACTCAAATCACCGAAACTCGCGCCAAACTGAGTGAAATGGAAAAAAGTTTGGGTGAAGAAAAGGTAAAACGCGATGCTATCGAACAAGAAGTGCGATCGCATTTACTCCGTCAGCAACAATTAGAATGGGAACTGGAAAAGCTGCAAGAAACCCAGCAAAAGCGGCGTGAAGAACTAGAAGCATTGCAAAATCAATTGCGAGAACTACTTCCAGAATTGCCCAGTCCTTTACCGGAAGTGCCAGAACAGGTAGATTTAGAAGAATTGCAAAAAGAATTGCGATCGCTTGCCAAACGTCTGCAAGCAATGGAACCTGTAAATATGCTGGCGTTAGAAGAATACGAACGCACCCAAAACCGTTTGCAAGAACTCACAGAAAAATTACAAACCTTAGAAGCCGAACGCACGGAATTATTATTAAGAATTGAAAACTTTACCACTTTGCGACAACGCGCCTTTAAAGAAGCCTTTGACGCAGTGAACGAAAACTTTCAATCGATTTTTGCCACCCTCTCAGAAGGCGACGGCTACCTGCAACTCGATGATCCCGAAGATCCTTTTAACAGTGGTTTAAACTTAGTCGCGCATCCCAAAGGTAAACCCGTACAGAGACTAGCATCCATGTCTGGGGGTGAAAAATCCCTCACCGCATTAAGTTTTATTTTCGCCCTGCAACGCTACCGTCCATCACCTTTTTACGCCTTTGACGAAGTAGATATGTTTTTGGATGGGGCAAACGTAGAACGATTAGCTAGAATGATCAAACAACAAGCACAACTAGCACAGTTCATAGTTGTGAGTTTGCGTCGTCCGATGATAGAATCAGCCGAACGCACCATTGGCGTTACTCAAGCACGAGGCGCTTATACCCAAGTTTTGGGAATTAAGTTAACATCCTCGAATACATCTGCTTGAATGTTTGTTAATAATAGTGTATAGATAAACCGGATTCGAGATCAGGACTCGGTATAGAATGACCTCTGAACAGATAATTAGGCGTTCCGACTTATTAAATACCCAGGTGATTACCCGCGACAACGCCAAGCGGTTGGGGATTGTGAATCAAATCTGGGTTGATATTGATCAAAGGGAGGTTGTGGCTCTTGGTTTACGAGACAGCCTGATCTCTATCTCTGGACTGCCACGCTATATGTACCTCAGCAGTATCAACCAAATTGGTGATGCCATCCTGGTTGATAACGAAGATGTAATCGAAGATATTGAAATTGAAGCTTTCAGCAACCTGATTAACTGGGAAGTAATTACAGAAACAGGTGAAGTCTTAGGTAGAGTGCGGGGCTTCAAATTTGATGGCATCTCAGGTAAGCTACACTCGATAATTATTGCTTCTTTGGGAGTACCACAAATTCCCGACCAATTTCTCAGTACTTATGAGATTTCAATAGACGAAATTGTTAGTACTGGCCCCAGTAGATTAATTGTGTTTGAAGGAGCCGAAGAACGTACAACGCAATTAACAGTAGGTGTGCTTGAGCGTTTAGGTATCGGTAAAGCCCCTTGGGAAAGAGATGCAGACGAAGAATATGGTTATTCTGCACCACGCACAGTTGCACCTGCAAATCAGCTACCTAGTGGAACACCATTACAACCACCTAAGCCAAAAGTTCGCGCCCCTGAACCCGTAGCGCGGGAAGAAGAATGGAATGAAGACTACGTAGAAGAAGAAAGACCACGGCGCGAAGTTATGAGAGCGCGACAGTATGAGTCTATCCGCTACGAAGAAGAAGACGAAGAAGATAACTGGAGCGAAGCTACAGGCAAAGACAGATATCAACCGCCCAAGTATGAACCTAAAGCCTACACCGACGACGATTATGATGATTATGACGACGATGTAGAAGGCGATGCTTGGGAAGATGCGCCAAAACCAGTAAACATTCCCAAGAAAGTCAAGGAACGGCAGCCAGAGTATGAAGAAGAAGGCGGGTATTAAGTAAGATTTAACCCATCTTATATTTCTTACTCAAGAGGCAGAGTAGTTTTCAACACCACTCTGCCTCTTGAATTTTGTATTACTATAAAAAGCTTAAAACCTGGTCAACGGTGACCAGGTTTTTGGGAATTCACAGGTTTCAAATTTTTTAAAATTAGCTAAATAATCGAGAGAGCAAACAACTAAGGTGGACTTAACAACTAGCAAACTCAGCAATCTTTGTTTTTCCGCTTAGGGATTTGGCTTTGCCTTTTTAATTTGTTGGCTTTTGCCACATCTAAATTATAGGTATGCTGAATATTTGCTTGGGCTTCTGACAGGAGACATCATAATCATTTGCCCTTGGGGTTTGGTTTTGCTTTGTTTGATGTCTTGTTATTCAATTTAGCACTCGATTAGGGAGTAACAACCACTACTTTACTAAAGTTGATATTTTGTTTACTTTTGCAATCTTTGTCATGTAGAGACGTAGCACTGCTACGTCTCTACATCTGGTTTGATGCAGAAATATCAGCTTACCAATTCCACATCACAGGATTGTTATCTAGATGATCGGTGACAATTCGTCCAATTGCATCAATTTCCGCAATTTCATCGGCAGATAATTTCACATTAGCGGCTGCGGCATTATCCTTTGCTTGTTCAGGATAACGCGCACCAGCGATCGCATTTGTTTGGGGTTGGGCAATTAACCAAGCTAACGCTAATTGAGCCAAGGTACAATGATAGCGTTCTGCTATGGGGCGCAGTTTATCTAAAGCTTGTTGAGCGCGTTCAAAGTTTTCACCTTGAAATAGTTTATTTTTGGCTCGGTTATCTTCAGGCGCAAATTTTTGGCCGCGAGTGAATTTTCCAGTTAGCAATCCTTGGGCTAGGGGTGAATAAGCCAGGATAGAAATTTGATTTTCGATACAATAGGGCATAGCATCTTGCTCAACCTGTCGCCAAAATAAAGAATATGGTGGCTGTAAGCTATCAATACGTCCATATTGTGATGCTTGGGCCAATTGAGCGCGAGAAAAGTTAGAAACACCAATCGCTCTAATTTTTCCCTCCTGTTTGAGATAATTTAAAGCGCTCATTGTTTCTTCAATCGGCACAATTTCACTATTAAAAGCTCCAGAGGGCCAATGAATTTGATAAAGGTCGATATAATCGGTTTTAAGGTTTTTTAAAGAGCGATCGCAAGCCTCAATTACTTGATCATACTTAAGATGGTTGGCGAAAACTTTTGTGGCATACTGTACTTGGTCGCGCACATCTGATAAAGCTTCGGCTACAATGCGCTCAGAGTGACCTTCACCATAAACTTCCGCTGTGTCAACAGTTGTGATTCCAGCTTCAAAGGCGGTGCGGATGGCTTTAATTGAGTCCGCGTCTTCAATTCCCACCCACATCTTTTTGCCAGCTTGCCAAGTTCCAACGATGATGGGTGTAATTTCTACGGCAGATGTACCTAATTTTCGCTTTTCCATGATAATTCTCTAACTCATTTCCCCGGATAGTTTCATACTTTAACGGTCTTAGCTTGAAATTAAATCAGAGTTACAGTAGATGCTGATAAATTTGACTTCGACTTTATTTGCACTCAAAGAATGGTCTGTGGCGATAAATGCTTTGGAAAGTGGCAAAACCATCATGTTGCTGCGTAAAGGTGGCATTCACGAGAAAAATGGCCGTTTCCAAGTTGCCCATGAGCAAGTTTTACTTTATCCAACTTTTGAACATCAACAGCCATTCCTGCTAAAATCAGAATATGCTGGACTCGTCTATCCAGTAACTCCTGGTTGGCATCCAGAAACGATTCGCATCGGTAGTTGGGCTGCAATCACAGATATTTTGCCAATTAGTGAGGAGTCTACTGTTAACGCTTTACTCCCCTTTCATATCTGGAATGAATATTTTATTAGCGATCGCTTGAAATGGAAACCGCGTCAGCCGTTGTATATTCTGCTGTTAAGGACTTATAAACTACCGAAGGTTCAAGAAATCTCTTATCTTCCGCAATATGGTGGTTGCAAATCATGGATTGATTTAGCGCAACCAATTAATATCCAAGGTGCAACACCTGTTTTGTCTGATTCTGACTACGCAGAAATCGTCAAGGAAATTCGCGCGATTATTAATGATCAGTTTTATGTGCCATCGCTGTGAATATCAGTGCTGATCAGCATTTGATTCGTCAACTCAAAAAATATTTTGAGCGAATTCAGTATAAGGAGATAAGAAAATTTTACTGGTGTGACTAGCAAAACAAATCATTTGTTATCCAGCTATCCGTCAAAAAAGTAACTCTTGTTACATACATTAGCAAAAACCGCAGATACGATGAGAAAAATCTTGCCCTCATAACCAGCGAAGTATCGTTAAAAGGCGTTATATGAACGCGCCTGTAAGCAATGCTGAATCATTACCAGTCTCGGAGTGAAAGATATTGAGTCATCAACAGCTTTTTTGTACAAAATCCCCAATACATGGCACTTTTAACCAAGATCAGGAATTGGGGATGGCGTAATTTTGTAGTGCTGCATCTGCAAAAATGGTCGAGATGCTCTATCTATTGGCTTAAGTAATTTTACTAAGCCAATTTGTAGATAAATGGACACATACTAGGGAAATAAAAAATTATCCCACAAGGGTGATGCAGGGCTTGACAAAAGTCTGTGATTATGCAAAGTTAACTAAACACGAAGGAGTTTACCATGCATCGACAAATGTGCTGGTTATCTAAGTCTGGTGACGATGGCGAGAAAGTTTTGTATTTGCAAGTTGAAGCAAATAAAGGTTGGCGACCCTACACAGCTTATCCGCAATTCGCAGTACCCGATTATCAAATTCCTGGTGGCTCTAAAGGTTGGGCAACTTATCAAAAACTCTTGAAGGCTGGCTGGACATTAGTACCCAGCGCCAGAGCAAATGAGTTTGGTACTCAAGTTCAATACTCAGAATCAATAGCGCAAAATCAATAGTTGCAATTAGATAATTTAGTTCTCAAGCATTTTAACAATCCCTAAAAACGGCAGTGTTGCGTCAGTAAGTGATGTCTGTCTACCAGCCTCTAGGTGAACCTTCACCGCGAGGATCGGCGGCGGCTTCTAAGTTGCCATCTGCTGTAACTGTGATCGCGTTAGCATTACCCCAAGGAGTTTTTTCTTCCTTGATGTTGTGTCCACGGCGGCGTAAGTCTTGCAGAGTTAAAGCATCCAAACCCCAAGGTTCGACGCGCAACTCATCAGGAAGCCACTGATCATGTATGCGTGGGACTGAGACAGCTGCACCAACGTCCATATTGTATTCCAGCACATTGAGAATCACTTGCAAAACCTGAGTGATGATCGTGCTACCACCAGGGGCCCCCACTGCCATTCGGAGGTGATTATTTTCTGTAACGATTGTCGGAGTCATACTCGACAGCGGAGTTTTGCGGGGTGCGATCGCATTCGCTTCATTGCCAACTAATCCAAAAGCGTTAGGTACTCCTGGCGCACTGGCAAAATCATCCATCTCGTTATTGAGTAAAATTCCTGTTCCTGGTGTCACCACACCAGCACCAAAACCAAGATTAATTGTAAAAGTCAGGCTAACAGCGTTGCGTTGTTCATCCACAACGCAAAGATGACTGGTTTCTGGAGATTCGTAGCGAGTGGCTTGCAATCGTAATGATTTGTTAGGTAGGGGAACTATTTGATTACTCACTTGGCCAAAACGTTTAAGCGTTTCTGGCGCTACTGGCTTGATTTGGGTTGCAGGTTTCGCTATATCCAGATTAATTTCTTGACGGCGCTGTTTGGCATAAGCTGGGCTAATTAGCGCTTGTACAGGCACTTTGACAAAATCAGGATCACCTAAATATTGTGAGCGATCTGCATAGGCAATTTTCATCGCTTCTGCCATTAAATGTAAAGCATTGGGATGATGCCATCCCCAAGATTTCAAATCACTGTCACCGATAATATTTAAAATCTGCAATAGATGAACGCCACCCGATGACGGTGGTGGCATTGAACAAACTTTAGCTTGGTGAAAACTACCGCAAAGAGGAGTTCGCCAGATGGGTTTGTATGCCTTCAGGTCTTCTAGAGTAATTAGACCATTATTTTGGGCCATATCTGAAGCGATCGCACGGGCAATTTTGCCAGTATAAAAACTTTGGGGATTCTCGGCAATGCTTTCTAAAGTGCGTGCTAAGTCCCGTTGCACTAATCTTTCTCCAGGCTGATAAAATTCGCCTTTTCGGGTAAATATGGCACTAGCGGCGGAATTCTTGAGAATTACTGGCTTGCGGTTTTCGTAAGCTGGAATTGAACGCCAAGTTAGCTGATTACTCAGGATAAAGCCATTTTTAGCCAGCGCGATCGCAGGTTTGACAACTTCTTTCCAAGGCAACTTACCATAACGGCGATGCACCTCATACATCCCCGCCACTGTTCCTGGTGTCGCCACAGCTAAATATCCATTCACACTTGCATTCGGACGCACCTTACCTGCTGCATCTAAATACATATTTCTTGTGGCTTTGATAGGTGCGCGTTCCCGAAAATCTAACGCTTTCATCTCGCCAGTTTTTTTTGAATGCAGCAGTAAAAATCCACCGCCACCAATTCCTGCTGAAAAAGGCTCAACGACAGATATTGCAAAAGTTGTAGCGACTGCTGCATCCACAGCATTACCACCTTTACGTAACATTGCTAGTCCCGCTTCACTCGCCAAGGGATGCGCAGATACTACCATCCCCTTTTTGCTGCGTAGGGGTAAGGTGGTAGTGGCTGATGCAACTTGACTGTAACAGAGAATGCTAAGGGAAAAGACAGTAAATACAACCTGTTTAGGTTTAGCAAAGATAGGCATTTTTATACTGTTGTATATTGATATGTTTTAGCCTATCGCTTGACCACGCAATTATTTATTGGAATTTGCATAGATAAAGAACTTATACAATAACTCTCTATTATTTTCTTAACTTTTGCTCATTAGTTGATAGTCTCAATAAGTTAGATTTCTACTGAATTTTGTCAGCGTATCACGAAACAAGATTGATGTAATAGCTTTTATTTATACAAATAACAAATCAAAAAAAATCTTGTTATATCAAGCTACTTACCATATTATAACTGTTGTTTAAGCGTTTTTCAGGCGGTTTATTTGTGAAACCGTAATCATTCTGTAATTTTTCCATACATCTACCCCAGCAAGGAAAGCTTGTCGATGATACTTCCAGTGAAGAGTAATTTCGCTAAACGCTGCCGAATTTCAGCCTTGGCCTGTGCCATTGCGACTGCAAGCATAGGTCTTGATTTCATAGCAACCAAATCAGCTGCCCAAGCTCAACTTCTCCCAGTAATTTGCCCCGTAGGATCGGAGACAGCGACCTATAACCCACTGCTGACGAACCAAGTGCAAAATACTACAGTCACGGTGCAAGGTTCTGTAGGTCAATGCATCGGCGCTCAACCAATTAGCTCAGGTACTTATAACTTTACGTTTACAGGCCCACTCTCCTGTAACAACATCGGGATTTTCCCAGCATATTCAGTTACATACAATTGGAACACTGGGCAGTCTAGCCAAGTAAACTACACTTTTACTTCTAGCAATCTGATTAATGGTTCAGTGATTCTGACTTCTACAGGAACAGTCGTGAATGGACTTTTCCAAGGTAGAACAGTACAGAGAACCATAGCACTTTTGGCAACTGATGTTACAGCTTGCTCTGCTCAGGGTCTCTTTAGCATTGGAGGCCCCCAAACACTGACTATTTTAGGGTTGCTGTGATCAAATGGTTTTAGCTTACCGAGTTCAAGCCAAAGATAATAACAGTTAAGAAATTTAGTAAACTCAGATTCCTGATTTTTTAAAATTCGGGAATTTTATTTTTGTGATCGCCTACAAAAAAATATAAAAGAATTTATGAGGTTTACAGATATCAAAATTAAGAACTTTTGCTAACTACAACAAAGCCGCGTGTTTTACCTGAAACTATATCCTTGGTATTCATAGCTTTCCATAAATCTGCGGCTTTCACCCACACTGGCGGATATTTATAACGAGAAACATCCATAATCAAAAATCTATCTGTTTGCTCATTGTAGGCAGCAATGGGTGAAATATGTCCACCTTTTTCTTGACCAATTTCTTTACGTAAATAGTTAACTATAACGAAGTTTTTAGGTTGCTTCAAATTTTCCGATACTAGCTTACGAAACTGTTCTAAATTAGTATCAGCCGCATGGTAAACCTTAACTTGGACATCATAACTAGCAATTAATCCGCCTAATTGATCTAAAGTCAAACCTTGACGCGCAACAACTTCAGGTGTAATTACCTTTTTAGTTTTTTCATTGCTAAAAAAGTTTTCTTGAGTAAATACTCTATAGGGAGAATATTGTGGTGATTCTGGTGCAAGTATTTCTAAACTATTCAATACCATTACACTACTAGCAACGCCACAAAAGGCTTGATTATTTTGAGTTACAAACTGCATACTCAAAGAAAAGAAATCTTCTCTTGAGCGACTTTGAATTAATAGCTTTTCTCCTTCATCTGAATTAAAGCCAATTAAGTTATTTGAGAGAGGTAGTGTTTGAGAAACAACAGTTCCGCTTGAAACACAAAACCAGATAATTGCAGCCTTAACAGTTGTTGCAAAAGTTTTGCGTACCTTAATATTCATAACTTCTCCATATAAAAACTTTGCGCCTTTGCGCCTTTGCGTGAGATTAAACCCTTCGCCTTACGAAACTCACGCACAACTTCCTTAATATCTCGTAATTCGCCTTCAACTAAATAATTTAACTGCCGCATTTCATCTGCGGAAACTTTACCAGAAAGTTGAGCGATCGCCTGTCTTAAATCAGGATACTTATTTAATGTTTCTTGCCGTACAATTGGCGTAGCTTCATAAGGTGGAAAATATTGTTTATCATCCTTCAATACAGCTAAACCCAAACGAGAAATTTGCCCATCAGTAGAATTTCCCGCCACCATGTCTACTTGCTTTTGTACCAAAGCCCGATATATTAAACCCAAGTCCATAATTTGCGGTGGTTTAGAAAAGCGCAAATTGTAAGTTTTCGCTAACCCCGAAAAGCCATCTTCTCTCTCTAAAAATTCGTAGCCAAACCCGCCGCGCCATTTGGGTGTATATTGTGTAGCCTGAGATAAGGTTTGAAGATTGTATTTCTTCGCATCTTCGCCGCGAATTACCATTGCAAATGTATTTTCAAAGCCCAAGCTTGGCATAACTTCCAGCTTAAATTGTTGGGCGTAGGCTTGTTTTAGTTTCTCGTAAACTTCCTTTGGATCATTCAAAGATTTTTGTTTAAGAATTCCGGTAAAAGCTGTGCCTGTATACTCAATATAAGCATCAATCTTGCCAGCAAGAATAGCATTATGACAAACAAAAGAACCACCTAAACGAGGACGACGGGCAACTTTAAGTTTAGTTGTTGATTCGATTTGTTGGGCTAACAGTTCACCTAAAATATCTTGTTCCGTAAAATCTTTAGAAGCTACAACAATATCGCCAGTCGTATTATTTGAATTGGGGTTACAAGCTGCGATCGCAACTACTAAAGCAAAAGTTAAAATGAAAAATATCAAAAATCTTTTCATTACTTTTCACTTTTAATTTTTAATCTTGTTTCCAACAACCCAATTAGCAAATCTGCGAGTAAGGCAATTAACGCGGCTGGTACTGCCCCAGCTAAAATTAACTCATTATTCACCACAGCAATTCCGCGAAAAATAAACACACCTAACCCACTAGCACCAATAGCAGCAGCAATAGTGGCAATGCCGATAGCTATAACTGTGGCGACTCTTACCCCAGCCAAAATTATACTCATTGCTAAGGGAATTTCTACTTGTAACAACAATTGTTTATCAGTCATGCCCATACCTCTGCCAGCTTCAATAATTGCTTTGTCTACACTAGTAATACCTGTGTAAGTGTTACGAATTATCGGCAGAAAAGAATATAAAGTTAAAGCCACAATTGCCGGGACAACACCAATACCACCAATTACAGGTACAGGAATTAGTAAACCAAATAGCGCCAAACTAGGAATAGTTTGCAATACATTAGCAATACCCAGAATTGGTTGACGCAGGCGAGTTTGACGCGTGATTAAAATTCCTAAAGGAATGCCAATAAGCGTGGCAATTGTAATAGCAATGCCTACCAAGAATAAATGTTCCAGCGTGTGCTGTAAAATTTCTGGGGCATACTTAATCAAGAAAAAATCTTTCATAAATTGTCTTGCAGAGAACGCAGACATTGAAGAAAAGCGAGACTTTCTGGATGTTGCGATCGCAGAAATTCCTCTTTTGTACCCAATACTACCAGTTCTCCGTCATACATTAAACCAATTCTCGACGCTAAAACAAAAGCTTCTTGGATATCGTGTGTCACAAAAACCACTGTCTTACCGAGTTCTTGCTGTAACCGCCGAAACTCCTGTTGCAATTCCAAACGCGTGATGGGATCAAGTGCGCCGAAGGGTTCATCCATCAACAAAACTGGCGGATCTGCTGCTAAAGCCCTCGCTACGCCTACCCTTTGCCTTTGTCCACCTGAAAGTTCATGGGGATAACGCCCAGCAAATTGTACGGGATCTAAACCTACTAAATGCAATAATTCATAAACTCGTGTTTTGATTTGTTTCGGTTTCCAACCTTCTAAACTGGGGACTAAACCAACATTGCGTTCTACAGTGAAATGAGGAAATAAACCAGTTTCTTGAATTACATAACCAATCTTACGCCGTAGTTTAATTTCATCCCATTGATTTGTAGAAATGCTGTCAAATATTACTTCACCTTTTGTCGGAGTAAAGAGGCGATTAATTAATTTCATTGTGGTAGTTTTGCCACTCCCACTGCGTCCAAGTAATATTAAAGCTTCTCCTTGATAGATAGAGAAGTTAAGATTAGATACTAAATTGCGATGGTTGCGGCTAAAGCTGACATCGCGGAATTCAACAGCAATTTGACGATTTTGCGACATGGTTGACTGTTGTAGACTGACTTTTAGTTATTATTGCTGATTTTGCTAGTAAGTCAAATTTAATTTAGCCTGAGCGATTTCTAATCGCGGCTACAAAAACAAAACCCGCCTTTGCGGGTTATTTTATAAAGTCTACATAGGTAGACTTAGTTTGTGTAGTTGCGAATTTTATTCACACAATCATCAATTAATTTCCTGCCAGCAATGCTTTAGTGGCAGACTCTCCTGCTTTTTTCAACTTTCGACTCAGTTGAGACGCTAAAAATCCTAAAATAGCAAAATGTCCTAAAATTGCTAAGAAAGGAACCCATGCTAATTTGTAGTCTCCTGTAGGAGATAAAGCTAATATTGGTGCAACTATTGAAAATAGCCACATAAAAGAATTGTTACCAGGATTAGAGAAGAATAGAGCTAAGATGATAGGTGGCAATACAATAACGGCAGTTAAAACCCCCGTTGCCCATAATTGTCGTTGTTCATTTTTTGTGAACAAAATAAACTGGGTTAATGCTGCGTAAATTACTGCCAAACTTCCAGCGAAAAACAGCGCCATCCAAGAATTAATTTTATTCTCTACGCTGACTTGTGAGACCAAAACAAAGAAGCTTAAGGCAGTAACAGAAATTACCGCATTAATTGCGATCGCTAAAATTCCGGGACTTTTTTCACCCCAAATTAAATCATTAATTAAACTAGTGTGTCCTAATCCTTTGGTATAAGAAAAGTGTCTATATCTTGCCCAATCTTGCAGCGTTTGGTAGCTAGGATTAAGGGCTGCAATTAAATATAAAAACAGTCCCAAAGTCAAAACCATTAAAAGTGCTAAATTTTCTTGAATTATAGAAGTACTGGGTGACTGATTAAAGACTAAATCTTGCCAATTAGCACATCCTAAAATAATGACTGTAAAGCAAATAGTTAGTAAATAACTCTGCTTTTTATTCAACATAGTCGCATTGGGATCACGAAAGCAACGCTGTAAAGATTGCCAAATAAAGTATGCACCTACAAAGTAAACTGCTATAGCAAAGCAAGCTGTAGTAATAAAATTCTCTCCTAAAGGTAGAATATACCAATAAAAGTCTATAAATTGCGGAATGCTTTTGGTAAATTCAGCATTAATTTCCGGGTATGGAATTAAGAAATAGGGGTTAAGTATTCCAAGAAAGGTAACTGGATTATTTGCCGAAAAATTCGGTGCGATCGCTTGCTTAGTAAATATGAGATAACCTAATAATGCGCCACTACCTAACCAAGCTTGAAACCCAACCAACCAAGAACCGACTAAGCCAAATAATAATGCAGCACTGTAGTAAACAAAACTAGCAGCTATTACGATTGCATAAAAACTCAAAATTGAACTTAAAGGAAGTGTTGCATTCAAACCTGACCATAAATGTAAAGGTAATGCTAATATTACAGCAACATAAATTAAAGCTGGAACACCTAACATTTTTCCCCATAAAATACTCTGTGGTGATTGGGGACTAAGGCGAATAAAATTGAGTGTATCATGCCGTTCTTCAGTAGCTAAATCATGAATCAGTAAATAAGTTCCTGCTGCTAATAATCCAAAGCAAGCAATAATACTCAGCCAAGAAAATATATCAAACCACCACAATTGCCAATTAATAATAGCTTCACCCGATCCATCAGTGAGGCATTGCGGCAAGCTATATTGTGTTTCACCTGTACAATATTTATTAGGATTGTCTTGCAATACACTCAGACGTGTTGGTAGCTGGGTTCGGAATGACATAAATAGTATAAATTGACCCAGCAGTGATATGGCAGATACTAATATGATGTTGCGTGTTTTAATTCGCCCTTTGAGTTCCCGAAATAACTGAGGATTCCAGTTTCCTAAGCGGTCTATCAAACTTTGTATCATTGTTAATTCTCCAAATATTTCTTCATTTCATACTTCATACTTTATACTTCAGCCTTTTGCTACTAGCGTCCTGATAACAATGCTTTTGTAGCAGACTCACCAGCTAATTTCACCTGATTTGTTAAATGTAAATTTAACAATGCTAAAACAGTTAACTCACTTAAAAGTGACATAAAAACTGTTGTTGTTGCTGAGTGTTCTAGCGCCATCCAAGGAAAACTTGAAAATAACCAAAATAAAGAATTTGTTTGCGGTGAAATTCTCAGCGTACTAAAGATTATCAGTGGTAAAAATATCACTATAGCTATAGTTGCGATCGCCCATAACGCCCGCTTGGGAGTTTTAAGTAATAGCATTCTCTGTGCTATGGTGGCGTAAATCATAGTAAGGGTGATAAACATAGCTATTCCTAAAATAGCTTTCATTCTGCCAATCTTGTTCACCCAGTCGATGCTGTTGTTATGTTGAATATTCAAAGCTGGTGCAATCACAATCCAAACTAGTAATGGGATAGTAATCATAATTAAACTAATCCCAATTGTTATTATTACAGGACTTTTATCATTCCATATTAAATCTCGCCATAAAGATTTCTTCCCAAAAGTATTATGGCTAGGTGTTTGTTGATGGTGATATCTTGCCCAATCTTGTATTTGTTGTCTGTGAGGAGACAAAATTACTAACAAGCAAGTTAGTAAAACTACGTTAAATAATACAAACCAGACGAAATTTTGACTAATTTGATAATTCATGTCATAATAACAGACTCCTAGGTTATATCTCTGGTAATTTGGGCAATAATTTTTTGTATATTGCAGAGTAAATCCCCACAAAATTACTTGAGAGCAAGCCACGAATAAGTAACTCTGACCTTTACTTAGTAGTGTTGCATTAGGATTACGAAAGCGCCGTTTTAGTGCTTGCCAAATCCAGTATGAACCAACAGCATAATTAAATAAATGTAATCCTAGAAATGCGAAGACACTTGTTCCTAATGGTAAATAGAAAAACTGTACTTCCTTCAGCGATGGATTAACTCTATTAAATAGATTGGGAAACAGATATTTCGTCATCTCAAAAGGACTTAATAGCCTTAGCCAAGCTGCTGTATTGTGAAGGTCTACAGTAGAAAATGCAAATTGCATTGTAGTTATCAAAAATAAGATGACTGCACCACTAGCTAACCAAGGCTGAAAGCTACTAAATCGTTTACTCATTAAGCCAAATAATAATGTGGCACTGTAAAAAAAGAAACAACAAGCAGCTAGAAAAATATAAAAGCTGAAAATGTAACTTAATGCGATTTTCGCAGAAATTCCTGACCAGATATGTAAAGGAACCGCAGCCAGAGTCATCAAATAAATGATAATTGGAACTCCGAGCATTTTTCCAGTTAAGATACTGATTTCTGACTGAGGGCTGAGGCGAATAAAATTCAGAGTATCGCGACGTTCTTCTTGCGCTAAATTATTGACGAGTAAATATGTACCTGCTACTAAAAGCGTGAATATAAAAACTACACAAAGTGTAAGAAATATATATTCCCAATGGTCTCGCCACCACATCTGAAAGTTGATTTCAGATGTGGGACAGTCTTGCTGATATAAAGTGAAATCTAAATTTTTTCGTTTTAATTCTAGAGATTTTAATTGGTCTTTGAAATCATCAATTTTTGTGAAATTATAATTATTTTTACTGTTATATAAGTTAATTTTTTGCTGAACTTGAGCTATGAGTTTATCAAGTGATTCTAATTCCTGTCGATAACCTTTATTCAGATTACAGTAATCACCATTCATAGGATATTTATGACTAGGATATTGCCCAATCTGATAGAGAAAAAGTCCCAATTGACCAACTAGTGAAATAGCAAAGGCAAATATCACATTAAAAGCTTTCAGGCGACCTTTAATTTCTCGAAGAAGCTGTGGATTCCAGTCGCCGATTTTGTCTAAAAGATTGAGATACATATGGTAATTTGTTGTAATTTGTCAGGATGCTTGTTTATGACCTAACTTGAGAAAAATAGTTTCTAAGTCTTCTTGCGTGCAATGAAAATCAGTGACAGGAATACCAGCTTGAATGAGCGATCGCAACAATTCAGCACAAGCTGCTTGATCACCAGAAAAATTCACGCGCACGTTGTTATTTCCTGGTAAGATTTCCCATTCTTCTACCAAAGGATGATTTTTCAATTCGCTAATAACTGCTTCTGTTTTTCCCAAAGTTGACAACATAATTTGTTGTCTAGACAAACGCTGATAAAGTTGTTTTAGTGAAGCACTTTCTACCAAAAAACCCAGTTCCATAATTCCCACAGAAGTACATAGTTCCGCTAAATCGCTAAGAACATGGGAAGAAATTAAAATTGTCATCCCAGCTTCTTGCAATGCTTTGATAATTTCGCGGAACTGCATCCTCGCAATCGGATCAAGGCCAGAAACAGGTTCATCTAATAAAAGTAAAATTGGCTCGTGAATAATAGTTCGCGCTAAACTTAGCCGCTGTTTCATCCCCCGTGACAGAGTAGAAATTAAACTGTTGCGTTTATTACCCAGTTGAATGAGTTCTAAAACTTCGTGTAGACGTTGAGTGCGGCGTGGTTCTCGCAAACGATACAAACGAGCAAAATAATCTAGATAATCCCAGACTGTCAAATCTTCATACAGAGGATAGTCATCGGGTAAGTAGCCAAGACGACGCTTGATAGTGGGGTTACTCTTGTCACGTACCATGCGATCGCCATTAATATAAATCTCACCCGTTGTTGGCTCCTCAGCAGTTGCTAACATTCGGATGAGAGTCGTTTTACCCGCGCCATTCGGCCCTATTAGTCCGTATACTTCACCTGCTTGGATCTCTAAATCAACGTCATTAACGGCTACATATCGCTCAAATTGCTTAGTTAAACCACAGGTGCGAATTGCTAATTCTTTTACCATAGCTGCTAGAGTACGGTGGTTGATTACACACTAACCTAGCCTCTTTCTACAGATGTTGTCAGGCTCGTTTCGGAAATTGAAACTGATTTTATGTTAAGTCTTAATTTAAAGTAATTAATTATACATTAAATTGTTAAGTAAAAATATTTTGGTTAAAAAATATTTGTTAATAATCTAACAAAGCAGGTAAGGTATATCAAACCTTACCTGTTGGTTATTTTTTAGTTTCCTATTGAGAAAAACTATGTTAAATAAAGCTTAGACAATTTTAGGAGACGGAATCATAGGTTTTGTTCCATCTCCTACTGAAGTGCTAAACGCATAGCGTTGTTCCGGAACAGGATAACCAGCCTCGCCAAAGGTTTCACGAATAGCTTTATTTGTGTCGAAGTAAACCTGCCAGTAATTTTCATTATTGCAATAAGGACGCACCGCTAACACTGGCCCTGCTAAATTAAAGGTCATAATCTCAACATCTGGTGCAGGATCATCTAATACATTGGGAATTTGGCTAATTCTAGTTTTTAAACGAGCGATCGCATCATTATGATTAACATCATGATGCAGTTGCGCTAGTAAATCAACTCGACGGTAAGGATTAGCAGAGAAATTCTGAATATTATCAGAAAATATTTTATTATTAGCAACAATTGTCATCACATTATCAAGCGTGTTAATAGTTGTTGTAAATAATCCTATTTCTGTAACTGTTCCGGTCACGCCTCCAGCCGAGATTAAATCACCAACTTTAAAGGGACGAAAAATAATTAAAAAAGCCCCAGCCGCAAAGTTAGCTAACAGTCCACCCCAAGCTGCACCAATTGCGATACCAACTGCGGCTAACAATGCTGCAAAAGAAGTTGTTTCAATACCGAAAAAGCCAAGAATTGCCACTACCAAAACAACTCTTAGCGTTACGGCAATAATATTAATCAGATAGTTAATCAGCGTTGGTTCAACGTGTTGGCTGCGGAAACCTCTTCGTAATAGCTTTAACCCAAAGTCAATCAATCTCTGCGCGATAATCCATAGAAGAATCGCACCAATAATTTTCAAGCCAAACTGTGTTAAAAGTGCAAGGGCAACTCGACCGATTTCATTTAAATTCATAATTTTTTATCTGTTTGTGCAGTTAGCAGAAAATAGGACAAAATTTGCCCAAATGATTTTTGATTTTTAGTACTTGCCATAATAGTTTGAAGATTCAATCTAATACCCTACCTCATTCCAAAGTAGTGTTTATAAATTCTGCCTTTTGATAGACAGATGATAAATCAAACAAGGTGTGTAAAGTTGAATATAAACACGCTGGATAGGCATTTTTCTATTGTTTACTCAGCGAATGTCTTGTCTGCTATCTATCCTAGTTGTAATAGTTTCTGGGTATAATTATTTAAAATATTGCTGAGCAAGTATTAATTAATGCTGTTATAGCAGTACTAAATTATTGTTGAATAGCAAGATACCCGACTTCTCAAAGAAACCAGGTATCTGAGCCTCTCAATTTTTACATACAAGCTTTTAATCAACTTTAAAAACGTAATAAAAAAGTAGGTAAATCACATAAAATACCTACTTTGCTACGAATATTCTATTTTTTGAAAAAATTTAGTTGAATAGCACCAAGTTAACTCATCAACGAGGCAGATGAGATAGCAGATTGTCCATCATCTGGTGTGCCATTTGCAGATTGACTACTAAATGCATAGCGTTGTTCAGGAATAGGATAACCAGCTTCACCGAATACCTCACGAATGGCTTTATTAGTGTCAAAATAAACTTGCCAGTAGTGTTCATTATTGCAGTAGGGACGTACTGCTAATACTGGCCCTGCTAGATTAAATGTGATAATTTCAACATCTGGCGCAGGATGATTGATAACATTAGGAATTTGACTGATTCTAGTTTTTAAACGAGCGATCGCATCATTATGATTTACATCATGATGCAGTTGTGCCAGCAAATCAACCCGACGATAAGGATTAGCAGAGAAATTCTGGATATTGTCAGCAAAAATCTTATTATTGGCGACAATTGTTAAAACATTATCCGGTGTGTTGATATTAGTAGTAAACAGTCCAATTTCTGTAACTGTTCCTGTGACACCTGCGGCTGTAATAAAGTCGCCAACTTTAAACGGTCGAAACACAATTAAAAATGCACCAGCGGCGAAGTTAGCCAATAGTCCACCCCAAGCTGCACCAATTGCTACACCTGCTGCTGCTAATAATGCCGCAAACGATGTTGTTTCAATGCCGAAAAAGCCAAGAATTGCAACAACTAAAACAATTCTTAACGTTACGGAAATAATATTGAGCAGGTAGTTGATGAGAGTTGGCTCAACATTTTGGCTGCGGAAAGCCCGTCGGATTAACTTCAGTCCAAAATCAATCAATCGCTGTGCAATAATCCAAAGCGCGATCGCACCAAGAATTTTCAGTCCAAAAGTCGTTAACAATGCAACGGCAACTTGTCCAATTTGATTAAAATTCATAAACTTTTTTATTTTTGGCTATTTTGATCCAAAACATACAAGAAACAAAGCCAAAAACGCCGATTATCAGATATTTTTTAATCTTTGGATAGATGCGAGATCGCACATTTCAAAGTTAATTATAGTTCGCTAATTAGTACAAATGTTACCAAATTAACTAAGTGCGGATTTTCCGGTTAATGTGTAATTTACAGCTTTTCTAGTTTTCACCTTGCTTCTATTGTTTTTTTCATTGCCTGAATTTCAGCATGAAAGCTTCCATAGGTACATCTTGCTCGGTATGATATTTAATCTGCAAGCATTTACCTAATAGAAACCAACTATGACTCAAAACTACCGCATTACCTTACTTCCCGGCGATGGCATTGGCCCTGAAATTATGGCAGTGGCGGTAGATGTGCTAAAAGTCGTAGGGAAAAAATTTGATATTGAGTTTGCATTCCAAGAAGCTTTGATTGGTGGTGCAGCCATTGACGCAACAGGCGAACCATTGCCAGCTACAACTTTAGAAGCTTGCCGTAATAGTGATGCTGTTTTACTCGCCGCTATTGGTGGTTATAAGTGGGATACTTTACCATCCCACCAACGGCCGGAAGCTGGTTTGTTGGGACTCCGCGCAGGTTTGGGATTATTTGCCAATTTACGCCCAGCCCAAATTCTGCCCCAATTAATTGAAGCTTCGACTTTAAAACGCGAAGTTGTAGAAGGCGTAGATATTATGGTGGTGCGTGAACTCACAGGCGGAATTTACTTTGGTAAACCCAGAGGAATTTTTGAGACAGAAACAGGTGAGAAACGCGGTATCAATACAATGGTTTACAGCGAGTCAGAAATTGACCGCATCGGTAGAGTCGCCTTTGAAACCGCCCGCAAACGACGTGGAAAACTTTGTTCTGTTGATAAATCTAACGTATTAGAAGTATCCCAGTTGTGGCGCGATCGCATGACGAAACTTGCCGCAGAATACCCCGATGTCGAACTGTCTCACCTCTACGTCGATAATGCCGCAATGCAATTAGTCCGCGCTCCCAAACAATTCGATACGATTGTCACAGGTAACTTGTTTGGCGATATTCTCTCTGATGCGGCGGCTATGCTGACAGGCAGTATTGGGATGTTACCTTCTGCTAGTTTGGGTGCTTCTGGCCCTGGCGTATATGAACCAGTTCACGGTTCTGCACCCGATATTGCAGGACAAGATAAAGCCAACCCCCTAGCGCAGGTTTTGAGTGCAGCAATGATGTTACGCTACGGATTAAATCAGCCACAAGCAGCAGATAGCATCGAAAAAGCTGTGTTGCAAGTTTTAGAACAAGGCGATCGCACAGGCGATATCATGTCTCCAGGCATGAATCTTTTGGGTTGCCAAGCAATGGGTAATTCACTCATTCAAGCATTAGAAAAATAATTCTTTGAGTAGAAACTGGCCAAATTGGCAATCTTTACAAAAACTTTCGGGTACACTATAGACAAAATCTAGTAAGTAGATAGCAGTATATAGTGTACGCTTTACGACAAGAGACAGCTAATTTCAATGCCTCTAGAATCCAGCCACCTCTGATTGATCCCGCTGTCATCAGAGCAGCTGGCAAGATTTACTACACTTATTGTGAAGTACATCCTGAAATCGCTGGGCAGCCTTCCGGGGTAGCAATTAATCGTGTTACCCTGCGGGGAAAAGTGATTTTTACTCACAACCCCGTCCTCTTACCCCAAGAATGTTTTGTCCCTTTAAATCAAATTGAATCGCACATGTATTAGTCATTAGTCAATGGTCAATGGTCAATGGTCAATGGTTGTTAGTTATTTGACAAAGAACAAATAACAAAGCACAAATGACACAGAACATTTGACAAATGACTATATGGACTTTTTAATGGCCGTTCCGGCGATTATTGTTGTTTTCGCCTTGGGTGCATCTATAGGTAGCTTTATTAACGTTGTCGTTTATCGAATCCCTGCGGGGTTATCGATTCTTTGGCCACCTTCCCGTTGCCCCCATTGCTTAAACCAGCTAAAAGCTTATGACAATGTACCCGTGCTGGGATGGTTGTGGTTACGTGGAAAATGCCGTTATTGCAAAAGCAAAATTGCTGTTCGTTATCCAGTTGTAGAAGCGATAACGGGTTTAATTTTTGTCATCGTTTTTGTAGTATTTCAAGTTTCGATCGCCACTTTAGGATATTGGGCTTTTTGTAGTTGGTTGTTAGCGTTAGCGCTAATTGACTTAGATACAATGACTTTACCTAATGCCCTAACTCAATCAGGGTTAGTACTAGGTTTGGGATATCAAATGCTTAGTGGTTTTGTCCCTGAAGCCAGTGGGGTGGGATTAATCAGACACCTAATGATGGGGATAGTTGGTGCTGTTATTGGCTTGTGGCTATTTGAAGGAATCGCCCTTGGTGGTTCAATAATTTTAGGTAAAACTGCGATGGGTGCAGGAGATGCCAAACTAGCCGCCATGATGGGTGCTTGGCTGGGTTGGCGTTATTTGCTTTTAGCTAGTTTAATTGCCTGTGCCGTAGGAGTATTAATAGGTGGATTAGTGATTGTGCGATCGCAGCAAAAAACTGGAGTTAAAATCCCCTTCGGGCCTTTTTTAGCTTTAGGCGCAATCATAACTTTATTTACCGGGCCAGCCATCTTATCGGCTTATTTAAAATTTGCATTTCCTTCCAGCTAACTCATATTTGTAGAGCAGGGTGGGCAAAGTTTGTCCACTTTAGGAACTACTAACTATATGATCAAAGAAAATCTGTGGAGTTTGGCTGATGGGAATTGAAGAATTATTACTACCTTTTCGAGAAGAAATATTAAGAATTGCGGCTAAATATGGTGCGTATAATTTGCGTGTATTTGGTTCAGTAGCTAGAGGTGAAGCTAGACCAGATAGTGATATAGATTTTTTAGTAGAGCTAGAGCCAGGACGCAATTTATTAGATCGAATTGGATTAATGCAAGATTTAGAAGAATTATTAAAACGTAAAGTTGATGTCGCCAAGCCAAGTAATTTACATGAATTAATTAGAGATAAAATTTTAAGTGAAGCTGTTGCATTATGAGAGATGAAAGGCGTTATTTACTTGATATTGCAGAATGTATTGAAAGGATAGAAGAATATACCTGCAATGGAAGAGACGCTTTTATCCAAACCAGGATGATTCAGGATGCAGTAGTAAGAAATTTTGAAATTATTGGTGAGGCAACTAAAAGAATATCTCCAGAAGTAAGACAAAAGTATTCTAATGTACCGTGGAAGCAGATAGCTGGGTTTCGAGATGTCTTAATTCATGATTATCTGCGGGTAGATTATGATGATGTTTGGGGAATCATTGAGCGTGATTTACCTGGGTTAAAAGCTAGTATTCAATTAATTTTGCAAGATTTAGATGAAGAAAATTAATAAGCAATTAACTCACATCAAGTACTAGGGAATATCACATCAAGTACTAGGGAATATTTAAAGTGACAAAAAACAAAAAATTACTAACTTTAACTATGCTAAGGGCTGGTGAGTTACTGGAATGATGTAAACCAGATCAACATTCTCATCAAATTTGAGCGATCGCCCAAGTGTTACGGTTGCGATACAATTTACATTCCAGCTTAAGACAAGCATTCACAATTCCTAATGACTGTAACCGTCATTACCCCATCGCCGCTTCGCCTTTTGATAATATCAGCCTGTGACTTGTATTACCCTCTTAACGAACCAGACCCGTTGGCAAGACTAATGCCATAGATGCTAATTGCTCAGAAACTAGCAAATTATTTACTAAATATGGGGGCAGAAAATTGCCGCTAGGGTTGGCTAACAGCATCTTTTTGCGGGAGTTGGTATTCCAACGGACTTGACGCAAGCTAATACATTTTACAAAAACATATCCGCAAGAGACTTGTATTGGTATAAGCATTTTCGTTAAGCTGGCAACCAAAGATGCAAAATAATGTCTGAATTGCTTACAAGCGTAATTTGGCTATGTAGTCATTAGTCAAGAGTCATTGGCAACGACAAAGGACGAATGACAAAAGACTGTTTTCGACCCATACCCACTTGAATAAGATAAAAATGGCAAACAACGAAGAATCACGCGGTTTAAAGTCTCTGTTTGATTGGTTTGCAAATCGAAGAAAATCAGGCTCTACCAACCTGGAAAAGCAAGAACGAGAGATTGCTGACGGATTATGGCACAAATGTTCTAAGTGTGGTGTTTTAACCTATACAAAAGATTTGAGAGCTAATCAAATGGTCTGTGTCGAATGTGGACATCATAATCGGGTAGACTGTGATGAACGCATCCGCCAATTGATAGATAACAATACTTGGCAACCGATAGATGAGCATTTGCGCCCAACTGACCCCTTACAATTTCGCGATCGCAAACCGTATAGCGATCGCCTCCGGGAAATGGAAACCAAAATGGGTCTGATTGACGCAGTAAAAACAGGTTTGGGACAAATCAACGGAATGCCCGTAGCGTTGGGAGTGATGGACTTCCGCTTTATGGGTGGTAGCATGGGTTCCGTTGTGGGCGAAAAACTCACCCGCTTAATAGAACAAGCAACTGGGCGACGTTACCCAGTTGTCATTGTCTGCACCTCTGGTGGTGCGAGAATGCAGGAAGGTATGCTCTCCCTGATGCAGATGGCGAAAATCTCCGCAGCCTTAGACCGCCATCGTGATGCGAGATTACTTTATATTCCCGTGTTAGCCAACCCCACCACAGGCGGCGTAACCGCAAGTTTTGCCATGTTAGGCGATATTATTTTGGCAGAACCCAAAGCAACCATCGGTTTCGCTGGTCGGCGCGTAATTGAGCAAACCCTCCGCGAAAAACTGCCAGATGATTTTCAGACCGCTGAGGATTTACTCAAGCATGGCTTTGTGGACGAGATTGTTCCTCGTACTCAGTTAAAGAACACCTTAGCCCAGCTAATAGCTTTACACCAACCAGTGACAACCGCCCCTCCTATGATGCTGTGGGAGTCAATGACATTGAGTTCCACAGCAGTTGAGTAAAAGAGGCAGGGGAGACAAGGAGCAGGGAGACAAGGAGATGGATTTTCCCCTCTGCACCCTGCACCCTGCCACGTTTCCTCTTTACCTTCCTGGTTCTTGCACAAAAAATAGTGGTACAAGTGCAGCTAGGCGCAACAAGCCAGAGAGGGCGAATAAGCCGAGTAAGCCTCCCCAAACGGCAAATTGGGCAATGAAACTGCCTATGGTTGTGCCTAAAGCGCCACTACCGCCAGCGACAGCAGCAGCGATCGCAAAATAAATTGACTGATTTTTCATGGGTGCGATCGCTAATTGCAAATTGTTATTACACAAGTCAATTGCTGCCCAAGTTACGCCAGCCAAAATATGTAATAGTGGCAACCATAGCCAAATATCAATTTGAGTGGCATTGATTCCTAACCACAAAATTGGTGTCAATCCCACCATAATCCCCACAAAAAGAAGGATAGGAAGATTTCCTACCCTGTCTGCTAATTTGCCCCACCAAATCATCATTAGCAAGTTTGCGCCAGCTTGCAAACTGCCATAAAGCGTCACCCAGCTGACATCTATACCCAGAGTATCTAACATATAGAGGTTAAAAAAGGGGGCGCTTAAATGAACAGCAAACATCCATAAACTGATATAAATCAGAAATATGAGAAAGTTATAGTTTTTCCAAATACTAGTAACAGGCTGATTTGTAGCAGCAGGTAAAGAAACAAATTCGTCTGTTGTGTTGGTTGTAGATGTAGAACCCAAGGAATTTTGCAATTGGGGATTTATGTCTACCTTAAAGTATTGACAGCCAATGCTGAGAACGCCAAACACAACTCCGACTAACAGCACTACTCCGTAACCTTGGATAGTCCCACCGTACCAATGGGAAACCGCTAGACCTGCTAAAGGCATACAAATCAAATTAGTCAAGCTAGTTGCACTGTTGCGAATCCCGAAATACCTACCGCGCAATCGTCGGGGAACGATCATCGCTAACCAACTCATCCAGGATGCGCAACCTAACCCTCCTAAAAGATGGGTGGCTAAGACAATCAACAGCGTCATGACAACTAACTGTTGAGAACTAATACCGCCCCAACTAAAGATAGCAATAGCGATCGCTAAAATTAGCCACAGTAAACGCGCAGTTCCATATATCCCCAGTGCATACCGAAAACGGCTAGTAGTGCGTTCTGATAAATAAGCGCCCAAAGGCTGAATTAGATTCACCAGCATGGGTATAGAAGATAACATCCCAAACACTACTGGACTAGCATCTAATTCTACGAGGAAATTACTGAGTAAGATACCGCCAGTGGTAATACCAAAAACCGTTGCTAAAATCGCATCCATCGTGGAAGCTCGTAAACTAGTACGAATAGCATCCTTAGGAATACGGAAACTAGGTTGTTTGCTAGGACTAATAGTTGGCGGCGCAACAATCTGGGGTATTTCCAGAGTCAGAGAAGCAGCTGTTTCAACCTGAACAGAATCCATAGTTATATTTGAAGTAACGCACCTCAGCGTAGTTTTAGGTACATATTGAGGAATCGAAAGATCCTCATCAGCTTTGGTTATAATTTTTAGATATTTTATCTTGCCAATTCTCAACAAAAATTCAGATTAGTTAAACATCTGTCCTTGGCTACAGACGATATAAGTGAAGTGAAAGCTACTGTCATCCATCTGTGAAAAGAATCAGCTTGTGGAGATTTTTGGGGGTAGTAATAGCGATCGCGATCGCTATTATTAGCTATCACAGTCTACAACTACCAAAAGCCAACGCAGTCACCGTCAAACTTAGCGGTTGGGCGGGTTCCCAGGTTGAGCAAAAGCTATTAAAACAAGTTCTGCAAGACTTTGAAGCCCAGCATCCCAATATCAAAGTCAAATATGAGGTAATTCCCGACCAATATATGGATGTAATCAAGACACGCTTGGTCGGAGAAGCTGCTCCTGATGTATTTTATCTTGATGCGCTAGAAGCACCTTTTTTGATGAGTCAAAATGTTTTAGAAACTTTAGATAATTACATTCAGCCAGAATTCGACATAGATGACTTTGAAGTTACCCTATTAGATAGTTTTAAGTACCAAAACCATATTTATGGGCTTCCTAAAGACTATTCTACATTAGCTCTTTTTTATAATAAAAAATCTTTTTCTGCCGCAGGCTTAAATAGTCCTCCAAGCACTTGGTCAGAACTGCGTTCTTACTCCCAAAAGCTAACAAGCAAACTCAACAGATATGGCTTTGGAGAAACTCCAGAGTTAGCACGTCAAGTATATAAAATCAAAGCTTTCGGTGGACAAGTTATTGATGAGAACGGTTATGCTACTTTTGCGAGTAAAGCTAGTTTGCAAGGATTACAATTAGTTATTGACCAATATAGAAAAGATAAATCATCTGCCCAAAAATCTGATGTTGGTACAAACTCAGGTAGTGAAATGTTTGGTCAAGGTAAAGTCGCAATGGTCATTGATGGTAACTGGGCAATTCCTTACCTGCAAGAAACCTTTCCACAACTTCAATTTGCTACAGCCGAATTACCCACAATTAATAATCAAAAAGGTACGATGGTCTTCACTGTAGCCTATGTGATGAACAAGCAATCTCAGCATAAAGCAGCAGCTTGGGAATTAATTTCTTATCTCACGGGCAAAACTGGAATGCAAAAGTGGACAGCAACAGGCTTTGCTTTACCAACCCGAAAATCAGTAGCACAGCAATTAGGTTATGACCAAGATCCTCTAAGAAAACCATTAGTTGCAGGAGTGAGTTATGCAACACCCTGGCAAGTTGGTAAATATCCCGCACCAATTATGAATAATTTTGATAATCAGTTTGTCAGTGCTTTATTAGGACAACAATCTTTACAGCAAGCAATGTTACGGGCGCAGAATGCAGCCAATCAGCAAATTAAAGTAATGGAATAGTCTATAAGATAGCCGACTTCTTTAAGAAATCGGCTATCTGGATAACATACTTTCTAAATAAGTTTATTCCTAATCAATTTCCCACTCTACTCTCAAGGTTTCTAGCTTAGAATTTTTTACACTCAATCTCTTACACTCATCCAAAAATTCTTTTACCTGTTCTTGAGTCAGGCTCAATCCACCATCTTGGAGATTATGAATATAAGTAATCACATCTGAAGTTGTCAAATATGAACTTATCTCTTCCAGTAAAATCGCATTATTAACTTCTCTACAAACTAACTCAATATCAGAAGAAGTAAATCTAATACTCTTCTCTGCTAATATTTCAAAATTGACAGATTGCTTCACATTAATTTGTGATAGATATTGCTTAAATATTTCGGTTCTCTCTGCTTGATTTGGTGGAAAAATCGGAATTTTCCAATCTAACCTGCCAGAACGTTTCAAGGCACTATCAAGACCACTTAAATAATTAGTAGCAGCAATGACTATTACATCACTATCTTTAATATTATTCAGTTCAATCAATAATTGATTTATTGTCGCTTTTTGGTCAGTATGTGCATTATCTTCATTACGATTAAACCCAATACTATCTAACTCATCAATGAATAATACAGAAGGTGCTTTTTTCTTGGCTTGAGCAAAAATATCTCGAATATTTTTCTGGCTTTGACCTATCCACACACTCACAATATCAGCAGGGGAAAACTTAAAGAAATAGCGACCAGATTCATTAGCAAAGGCATTAGCTAGTAATGTTTTACCACATCCAGGTAAACCATAAAAAAGAATACCACCAATTGAACCTTTATATCCTTTAGATTGTAATTTAAGAAGTTTATTTAATTTTTCTTTTTCTTCATTGAGTCCTTGGACTTGGCTAAAGTCAAGTTTTACTTGTTTGATAATTGGACTGATTTGTCTTGTTACTCTTGTTCTAACTTTATATTCAAAAGTCGGATAATTAATTTTTTCAAATGAGACAGGTACTAATTGGTGTTTTTCATAATCTGGTGTCATGATGATAATTTTAAAATTAGCCCCATAGTATTCTGCTAGTTTATATTCTAAAATTTCTTTAGTCTTTTTCAATTGATAATAGTTGCGAGCGATTTCAAATCCAGGTACTACTAACCAAACATTTTCTAAATTATTTGGCCAAACCTGAGCTTTTCGCAGAATTCTCTTAATCATATCAAGAAAAAGATTATTATCAGAAAATTCTTGATATTTGAGAGTTTCTATTTCTACAACAATTTTATTTTTTATATATACTTCAATTTTTTCAGTTTGATATTCTTCATATTCATTATAATCATCTTCATCTGTATTTTCTTCATCTTGGGAAGTTAACTCTATCTGACAGCCAATATGAGATAAATCATAGCCAAGACTTTCTAAAGTTTTGATAGCAAAATATTTTAGATAGATATATTCAGTACTTTCTTCTGCCCATTTCAGATGATAAAGATGTTCAGGCTTCATCCTCAGTAATAATTGTGACTCAGCTTGAATTTGGGCTTTTTGAAGTTCTAAAAAATAATTTAGTAAAGATACATCATCTTCATCTGTTTCATAATAAGGTAGTTCTAATAAGAGACGGAAGTGAGCTAATATTTCTTCTTTTTGTTCAATAGCAACTTCCTGTGAGTATTTACATCTTAGAGTAAAAGTAAAAGGAATTTTGCTGGCAACTCTATCGACTAGATGTCCTAATGTATCTTCTTTTTGCTGAGCTTGGATTTCTAATAATGATGGGCAGTGAAATAAAATAAATGTTTGCGTGGAATTATATTTGTTAAGAGCTAAAGATATTTGTTCAAATTGTTCATCAAATTTTTCTGAATCCAGCAATTCTAAGCCAGTGTTACCCAAGATAACACTCGTCATAGTAGAGGAATAAAAATGAAATATATTAGCGCCATTAATTGGGTTTTCTTTTTCATTTTCCCCATCATCATCTGAGTCAATTATATTAGTAGAGAATTGTCTAACAGAAGAACTAGTCACTTCAGTAAGACCTTTGTATTGAAATTTTCTAATCAACTCATAATTTAAAATTTTGACAACAATATCAGAAAAGAAATCTACAGCTTGAGGAATGAGAAAAAGTCCCATAGGTTGATTTGAATCTAAACAAGACTGAAAGCGTTCATATTCTTGCTCAGAACCAAAATCAAATAAGTAGTAAAAGAAATCATGTTTGATTTGAATCGGTTCTTTGAGTTTTTGAGAAATTGGCTCAGATGGAAATGATTTCTCAGACAGTTCTACACCTTTGATAGAAATATCTATCTTGGTATCTAAAGGAATATATAAATCAAAAACTGGATCGCTACACAGCCCTAAGTTCTCAAGAGTAGTATTAAAGTCATCTATAAATGCCTGACTTCTGCGTTGATAGCCAAAATGTTCCATGATGGTTTTAACTCGCAAGCTTTTTTTGGCTTTACCAGTTCTTTGAAGTTCATTTTTAATAGAAGTTAAGTAGGCTGTATATGACATTTTGTATCCTCACTAGAACCAAATCTATAGTTCCCTAAATGAGGTATGGAGATAACTTAATACAGGCGATCGCCATACTCTCAGCATCAAGCGCTACCATAAATAATCATGCACTACCTATCGCTTCAACTAAATTGTGCGGAATTAAGCGGAGGTTAAATTGTGTTGCAAATTAGCAGGCGACAGCAGAGAAGAACCAGGTGGAATCTGACGGAAAATCTGGCTGGGTATCTGTTCCTCGCACCCACTATCCTGGTTTTAGGGACTTTTGTTGTATTACCTATTCTTTACGCCGTTTTTCTGTCGTTACATAAAGTCCAGCTTCTCGGCGGAATCGAATACCAGTTCATCGGCTTGCGCAATTTCAGTCGCTTAGTTGAAGATGAACGCGTTTGGATAGCTTTGAAAAATACGGCAGAATACGTTGCTATTGTAGTGCCTGCTCAAACCGTTTTGGCTTTAGTTCTGGCGGTAACTCTAAATTCAGGTATTCGTGGGAAAAATTGGTGGCGCATCCTCTACTTTTTGCCTACGGTGACTTCTTCCGCAGTGTTAACGCTCATTTTTATGTGGATTTATAACACTGATGGGTTACTAAATGATGTTTTAGCCTTTGTCGGTTTACCTACTTATAACTGGTTGGGTGACCCATCTGTAGCACTCAAAGGCATCATGATGATGAATATTTGGTCAACTGCACCGTTTTATATGGTGATTTATTTAGCGGCGTTACAGGATATTCCCCAAAAATTGTACGAAGCAGCAGAACTGGATGGGGCAAATGCTTGGCAGCAGTTTATTTACATTACTATTCCTATACTCAAGCCTGTCACCTTTTTTGTAGTAGCTATCGGCATAATTGGGACTTTTCAATTATTTGACCAATCGTATATTTTCTCTGGTGGGACTGGCGGGCCAAATAACGCGACTCTGACTTTGGTTTTGTTAATTTATCAAGCCGTATTTCGCAATTTACAGATGGGTTATGCTGCTGCGATCGCATTTTTATTGGCACTAGTGATCATCACTATGACTTTAATTCAGCGGCGTTTATTTGGAGGCGAAAAAGCGTGACTACAATTTCTCGCATCCCCTGGCTTAAAGTACTTTTATACGTGGTGCTAACTGTTTATGCAGTTATTACCTTAGTACCATTTCTCTGGGCATTATCGGCATCATTTAAACCCCTATCAGAAATAGTTAATGGCGGCAGTAATTTCATACCCAAGAATTTTACTCTGGATAACTACAAGCAAATATTTTTACAAGAACCACTGTTTTGGCGTTGGTTATTCAACAGTATATTTATTGCCGTCAGCGTGACGTTATTAAACTTAATATTTAATTCGATGGCAGGTTATGCTTTGGCTAGACTGCGCTTTGTGGGGAAAAACTTTTGGTTCTTCTTGATTTTGGCAGTGTTAGCAGTACCAGCGCAAATTACCTTAATTCCAACATTTTTAATTTTAAAGGCGATCGGTTGGTTGAATTCTTATCAAGGCATGATTGTGCCTGGAATGGTTAATGCTACTTTTATCTTCATGATGCGGCAGTTCTTTGTCAATTTTCCCAAAGAATTAGAAGAAGCAGCGCAACTAGATGGCTTAAATACGTTTGGAATTTTCAGATATATTGTCTTACCTTTAGCAAAACCAGCATTAGCAGCCCAAGCGGTTTTTGTCTTTATGGGTAGTTGGAATAATTTTTTATTACCTGTAGTGATTTTATTTGACCCCGAAATGTTCACCCTACCCTTGGGCTTGAACACCTTTAAAGGCCTCTACATCAGCTATTGGAACTACATTATGGCAGCTTCAATGGTTTTTACCCTGCCAGCTTTAAGTATATATGCTTTCTTTAACCGCTACTTTATCCAAAGTGCCACCTTTACAGGTGGGAAAGGATAGTTAGGAGTCATTTGTCAATGGTCATTAGTAAAAAGGCAGGAGGCAGAAAGCTAAAGGATAACATTTCATACTTCACACTTCATACTTCATACTTTTCACCAGCCCCTGCTCCAAATTTGGGCAACAAATTGCACTCCTAACGTGATATTGGTATTACAGCGACTCAATCTCTATTTGTCAGTTAACAAACATTATGGGTTTTGCAGATCTACCGATCGCAGAGATAGCAACACACCACAGTATGACTGTGGCGAAAGTGTTTTCTCTGTTTAACCAATTGGGAATTGCCTATAAATGCCAAAAGGCTTATTGGGCGTTAGAAAATGCAAAAGTAATTATGGCGCAAACATTGTCGGAAATTTGCCGCCAAGGGACTAGCGACTCGGTGAGAGATACCAGAGTCACCTGGTGGGCGATTTCGGGCTTGAGCGAATCTTTAATAACATAGAACCACCGTTAGCGACACGGAGATTGAGCATCGCATTATTTAGCTGTGTTGAGCGTCAAAATTTTTAAGGGGAAACATGTTTAGAAGATTAATTGGCGTTGTTGTGGTTACTGTTTTACTGACATTTCAATTGATGGTTGGTAGTGCTACAGCTGTGGAACTAGACGCAGCTACCAGAACAGTAGCATTAAATGACAAGGGTGACACTATCACACTTAGCCTCAAACAAGTTAAAGAAGGTAAACGCTTATTTCAGTACGCTTGCGCTCAATGTCATGTTGGTGGCGTGACCAAAACCAACCAAAACGTAGGACTTGAACCAGAGGCGCTGGCATTAGCTACACCAAACCGCAACAACATTGAAGGTTTGGTAGATTACATGAAAAATCCCACTACTTATGACGGCGAAGAGGAAATCTCTGAATTACACCCCAGCCTCAAGAGTGCAGATATTTTCACAGAAATGCGTAATTTGACCGAAGATGATTTAGTAGCGATCGCTGGTCATATCCTCCTACAACCCAAAGTTGTAGGTACTAAGTGGGGCGGTGGCAAAATCTATTACTAAACTTCAGTTTTAATTACTGAATTATGGGGAACTAGGTATTGAGAAGAGAAAAGCCTCAAGTCTAAAGTATGAAATTTTACTTGTTTCATCCTTTAACTTCCGTCTGAATACTTCACAGTTCCTAGTTCCCAATTTCTATAATTTTTTAACAATTGGGATTTAATGTTGAGCTTCCTTTAACTTCACACACAAATTTTTTAGTGCGATGCCATCTAGTAATTATTGCTGATTGCAAAATTTTTGCCTATTGATTTATGGCTCGAAAATAAAAAAATTATATCTACGACATATTGTCATACTTTGGCGTTGATTTTATTTAAAATGAAATAGGGAAAATAAAAACCACCTGTTAGGAGAACGTCATGAAATTAATTGCGGCAAGCCTGCGACGCTTAAGCTTAGCTGTTTTGACAATGATTTTAGTTGTGAGCAGCTTTGCTGTTTTTACACCTTCCGCTGCTGCTGAAACCTACCAAATCAAGTTGGGTAGCGATAAAGGAATGCTGGCATTTGAACCCAGCAAGTTAACAGTGAAGCCCGGCGATACAATTGAATGGGTAAACAACAAAGTTCCTCCCCATAACGTTGTGTTTGATCCTGGCAAAAACCCTGCTAAGAGTGCAGATTTAGCTAAATCTCTATCTCACAAAAGCTTGTTAATGAGTCCTGGTCAAAAAGAAACAACCACTATCCCAGCTGATGCACCTGCTGGTGAATACACCTTCTATTGTGAACCTCACCGTGGTGCTGGCATGGTTGGTAAAATTGTAGTTGAAGGCTAAAAATAGTACTGTTGAAACTAGATGATTTTCTAGCCTCTTCAGTAAAATTCACAACCTAACAAATGCCAGAGTCTGGCACATACAAAACATTAACTAATGGCGGTGACGAGTCTGATTCCGTCCGGAATACTTAACAGTGCATAGCGCTGGAGGGAATGAACTCGTCACCGCTAATTTTAATGATATTTAAAGATGTTAAAATAAATTTCGTTATCAGAAACTTATTGTTTACTCTTACCACAAATATTAAGGTTAAATAAAAACCGCAATACATATAAATAAATCTATAAAATATTTATTGTAAGAGGTTATTGAATCGCTAGAACCTATTTACGAGGAGAAGAATTTGAGAATACTGTTATTAATATTATTTCTGGCGATCGCTCTCTTTAACTTAACATTTACTTATCCAGCACTAGCCGCTGAAACATCCAACGGTGCTAAAATTTTCGCTGCTAATTGCTCTTCTTGCCACATAGGTGGTGGTAACATCCTCGTTGCGGAAAAAACTTTAAACAAGGAAGCATTATCAAAATACTTAGCAGACTATAATACAGATTCCATTCAAGCAATTATTCATCAAGTGCAGAATGGGAAAAACGCCATGCCTCCTTTCAAAAATAAGTTAACTTCTGAAGAAATTGTGGATGTTGCTGCTTACGTTTTTCAAAAAGCAGAACAAGGGTGGTAAGCAGGTGAGAAAAAGAGACTAGGGGCTGGTATTTTTTACTCAGTACTTTTAAGACAGCTAATCAAGATACAGCAAAGTGGTGAGTGCTGAGTGAATAAATTTTAGATTTTAAATTAGGACAATCTTTCAATCTAAAATCGGCAATCTAAAATCTAAAATTCTCTAGCCCCTAGCCTCTATTTTTTAGGAACTAAACATTAGCCTGTTGACGCTGATAAAGAGACCAATACAAACCCTTCTGTTGTAACAGTTGAGTGTGAGTCCCCCGTTCAGCAATCACGCCTTTTTCCATCACCACAATCAAATCAGCACGTTTGAGCGGGGCAAAGCGGTGAGCAATCAAAAATACGGTGCGATTTGCCGAAACTCGTTGGAGATTTTGCAGCACTTGTTGTTCTGTTTCACTATCCAACGCACTTGTCGCCTCATCCAAAATTAAAATCGGAGCATCTGACAAAAACAACCGTGCCAAAGCAATGCGTTGTCGTTGTCCGCCAGATAAAGCTGTACCTCGCTCCCCAACATTTGTTTCGTAACCGAATGGCAATTGACTGATAAAATCGTGAGCTACGGCCAATCTCGCCGCTTCTACCACCTGTTCAGAGGTAATATTTGGATTGCCCAAAGTGATATTTTCTAATATCGAGCCATTAAATAAAAAGTCCTCTTGTAACACCACCCCAATTTGTTGCCGCAGTGATGCTAAGTCCGCACTCTTGATATCAAAACCATCAATTAAAATTCTTCCTGACTCAATTTGATACAAACGTTGCAATAACTTTGACAGAGTACTTTTACCCGAACCACTACGTCCAACTATCCCCACAAACTGCCCTGGTTGCACATCAAAAGTAATCCCGCGTAACACAGGTTCAGTATGAGCTTGGTAACGGAAAAATACCTGTTCAAAACTTACTTGCCCTTTTAATGTTGGTAATACTAATCCTGTGCCTGCTTCTGCTTCTGGGGCAGTGTTGAGAATATCACCAATTCTATCTACTGACAGCAATACTTGTTGCAGATTTTGCCACAGTTGTACCAAACGCAACAATGGTTGTGTCACCCGACCAGATAACATCTGAAATGCTACCAATTGCCCAATGGTGAGTTTTTGTTCAATCACCAACTTTGCACCTACCCACAGAATTAGTAAGGTAGAAAAATTTGTGAGAAAGTCACCAATATTACTACTGATATTAGATGTAGTCGAGGCTTTAAACCCGGTGCGGATAAAACGAGCAAATAAGCCTTCCCAACGTTCCCGCGCTACTGGTTCAGCTGCATGGGCTTTCACAGAATGAATGCCTGTAATTGTCTCTACCAAAAACGATTGACTGTCGGCACTGCGGTTAAAAGTTTCGTTGAGCCAGTTGCGTAAAATTGGGGTAGCAAAAATCGTTAACGTAGCAAACAACGGCAGCACTGCCAAGGCAACAAAAGTTAAAGGGATGTTGTAGTAAAACATCAATGCCAGATAGACAACAGCAAAGATGCTATCCAGGATGACTGTTAAGGCTGTACCTGTGAGAAATTGCCGAATTTGTTCGAGTTCTTGGACACGGGCAACAGTATCACCCACCCGCCGAGATTCAAAATAAGCTAAAGGCAAGCGCATCAGATGGCGGAATAACTGCGCCGATAAGCTTAAATCTAAGCGTCTAGCAGTATGGGTAAAGATGAACAGACGCAAAGTTCCCAGCACCGCCTCGAAGCAAGCAATTAATAATAAGGCGATCGCCATAACATCGAGGGTGGGCAAGCTTTCTTGCACCATCACCTTATCAATTACAACTTGGGTAATTAGGGGTGTGCCTAAGCCAAATAGTTGTAATGTTAAGGATGCCAGCAGAACTTCACCTAATAATCCCTTGTATTTCCAGACGGCGGGAATAAACCAACTAAGGTTAAATTTCTCTTGTTTATTAATGAGTTCTGCTTGCCACAGTTGCCCATCCCAGGCAGCTTCGACGATTGATTGTGGTAGAGTTTCGCATATTTGCCCTGGATGTAGAGGGTTGGCAATAATTAAGCGTGAACCTTTGAGGGCGTAGACAACTACCCAACTCGGTTGAAGTTGAGTTTCGCTTTGCCATAACATCAGGGCGGGAAATGAAAGTTGTGGTAATTCTGCCCAAGTTACTTGCAGTCGCCGCAATACTAGTCCTAGTTTTTCGGCAGCTTCGACAATTTGCTTCGGGCTTTGTCCGCGCAGTTGCCTTTGTACCCATTCGAGTTGAACGGGGTTTTCTAGTTGTTGGGCGACCATTGTCAGGCAAGCTGCGGCGGTGTTGCTGTGGGCAATGAAGGGATAATTTGATGTGTCTGGAGTGCGGTTGAGTAGTTCTTGGAGAGTTGGCTGTTGAGAGGTTGCTGCTGGTAGAGGCAGTTGTGGTTCGAGACTGGGCTGGGGTTGAGGATGAATTGGTGCTGGTTCTGCGGTGGAACCTGAGAAGAATTGTTCAATTTCTAAAGTGCTAAATTCTGTCCACAAAGCGCTTTCCCAACAGGCGACGATGACTTCTTTGCTGGCGGCTACGGCTTTGCAATCTACTGCTACTTTGTAGAGGTCGCCAAACCAGTCTCCAGTTTGTAGGGCTGCTAGGGCTTTACTATCTTGTTCTTGTCTGAGTCTGACTTTGCCTGAGACTATGTAGTATTGATAGCCGCGTTTTTGCGATGACCAGATTTTTTCTCCTAATTGGTAGCGATGGATAATTAACTGATGACGCAATCTTGTTTGTTGTTCGCTACTTAGCCAGCATAAAGGTGCTTGATTCCAAGGTATTTCTGCTATAGCGTTTATTTCTAAAGATTCATTATCCAGAGGTGTTAACTTATTTGTAATTTCACTGTTAGCTTTTGAATTTTCTCTGCTAGCCATTTTTCAAATAACTCATTTTGTAATGCTTGTTGGAGTTGAGTATCTTCTAAAGACGCTGGCAGAAATTGTTCGACTCGAAACAAACCATAACGTCCTTCTAGTTCTATTGGCCCTACCAATTGCCCAGAACTGGCGACATCTATCGCTGACCGCAATGTATCTGGCATAGTGCCACGGCTGATTGCTCCCATCATGCCGTTCATTATGCGATCGTCTGTGAGGGAATATTCTCTGGCTAGTTGTTCAAAGCTGCCTCCTTCTTCGATTTGAGTTCTGAGTTCTTCACAAAGTTCTTGGCTGTCAACAATAATGCGAGAGATAACGACGCGATCTAGAAAAATTTTTCTTTCAATAAAGTACTCAGGAATATTTGTTTGCGTAACTACTGTTTTGAGTTTTTCTAATTTGAAACCGAAGGTAATTGATGTATGAAATGTTTCATAATCTGTACCATTTGCTTGTAACCATTCTTGAAAAATTTGTGGTTGAGTTAGTTGGTTTTTTAAACGAAAGTCAATAACTGCTTGTTCTGTTAATGCTGGGTTGATATCTAAATCATCTCTAGTTTTGATTTCTTGCTCAATCACGTACTGACGGAGAATATCGCCAATAAACTGTGATAATTTGCCAGAAGCTTGGAGATATTTTACTGCCTCTGCTATTGAGAGTGGATGATCATTTATTAACAGAAATGATAAAGATTCCATGAAATAACTCAAGAAAAACAGCTAAAAGTTCATAATTTAGAGAGACTAATACTGGCTCAGGATGACTTAACCTTGGTCAGCATAGGAAATTACGGCAACTCACTATGAATGTGTTGCCTAAAAAGATTTTTAAATTTCATCAGATAATTAACTGATCGCTATTGTCCACAACCAAGCAAAGAAGATGGCAGCGATCGCACCAATTAAGGTATTTAAAATATTGACTAATTCATTCGTTAGCCAAGTATATTTCGATTGCAGTGTGGCTCCAATGACACTTTCTAGATTGGTAGCAATGAAGGCTGCTAAGATACACCACACGATCCCTAATAAATCTATCAATCCTACCGCCCAACCAACGCAGGCGATCGCGATCGATGCCACTATACCCGCTAAAGTTCCTTCTAAACTGACTGCACCTTCTGTACCTCGCGGTACTGGTTGCAGTGTGGTAATCAAAAAGGTACGTTTACCATAGGCTTTACCGACTTCGCTGGCTGATGTGTCAGATAGCTTGGTGCTAAAACTCGCTACATAGCCCAACAACAGCAGGTAAACAGGATTAGGCACTAGAGACTGAAGATTAGATCCTAAAAATCCCGAATTTATGATTCCTACACCCAAAGCACATAATGCCGCAGTTAACGCTGAACCCCAGACATTTTCTGGGCCTCTTGCACCAGAACGCTTCTCGGCTATGCCTTGGGCTTCTTTCTGTGCCATACCGATGCGCGTCACTCCTGAACCCACTAGGAAATAAAACGCAACTACTAGATATCCCTGCCAACCTAAAGTTCCCCAAATTATTACGCCCAATATCCAGGCGTGGAATATCCCTGCTGGGGTAAGCAGCTTTTTGGGAGCAATCCAAACTAAACCCAAAAGAATGGCGTTTAATCCTACTCCTACTAACCAGGGATTCGCAGAGTCAATTAAAGGTAACATTAGCAGTGAATCACAAGTAGTGTTGTCATTGCCAGCATATCAACAGAATAACTAATTTTAGACCTTGGGTGTTGTCTCTCATTCTTTAATTCTAGAATTGCATCGATTCTATTACTTTTACTAGTAGTGAGAGAAAAAACAGGCAAGACAAACAACAAATTTTTTTCAGCTACAACAAGGTAGGAGAGGGACTAGAGATTAGAGGCTAGTATTTTGACTTAGTAATAAGTCAGCTATTCACGGAAAAATCCACTACCAAGCACAAACAAAGAATATTTCCACTTCCTACTCCCCACTCCCTACTCTCTTTTCCAAGGATGTAAATATCGCTAACAGCATATAAGCGACAGCAATATAAAACTGTGTTCCAATTAACCACAAACGACTTTTCAGCGCCTAAATTGTAGATATAGCAGGTGACAGGTTACAGCTTAGAGGTGACAGCATTAGAAGTCTTTTGGTGTCTAAGTCCCGTTATCTACTGATATCCTAAGTACCTTGGCTATTGCTATGGCAACTACACGTCTAGTGAACACAAGTTATGAATAAACCTATATTTCATCTGGCTTTCCCTGTGAGTGATATTGCTCAGACAAAGGCATATTATGTTGATGGCTTGGGCTGTATTCCTGGCCGAGAAAATCCTCACGCGCTGATTCTGAATCTTTACGGTCATCAACTAGTAGCACATACTACTAAAGAACCTTTAACACGGCAACGCACGATTTATCCTAGGCACTTTGGGTTAATATTTACTCAGGAAAGTGACTGGGAAAGCTTGTTAAATAAAGCACAAAATCAGCAACTTTTATTTCGAGAAGAAGCCAAAGATAGATTTGTTGGTTCTCCTTTAGAACATCGGACTTTCTTTTTAGAAGATCCTTTTTACAATTTGCTGGAGTTTAAATATTACCGCTACCCAGAGGCGATTTTTGGTAGTTATGAGTATACCCAAATTGGCGATCGCGGTTAATATTCTGCATCGGTTCGGCTAAAGCTGTGGCTACTGCTGCCAAACTTCTAGAGTCGGTTAACATCCAAGGGTGTGATGCTGCTGGGATAATGACTTCTGTACCTATGGGCATTTGCGAACTTTTGGCTGGGACAATCATCAAATCATAAGGTGTCCAAATTGATGTAAAATTCAACTGCTTTAACATCACAGCGTCAGAATTTAAATCCTTGAGAAAGTTACTGTTAGAACGCATTTGTAAACAACCAGGCCGCCAAGAACCATAGGCGACTACAGTTCCATAATGCGGTGATGAGATGGTAATAAACCGCTGCACGCGCTCAATTCCTCCCAGTCGTTGTACATAATAACGACTGACAATTCCGCCCATGCTGAAACCTACTATATCTAGTTTCTGCTCTGGCTCAAAGGTCACGGCAATATAATCAGCTACTTGCTGCGCCAATACATCAAGACCAACATCGCCATTATTTGGTACTAGATTGAGAGCATACACAGACCAACCCTTGTCTTGTAAATAATTTCTCATCTTGCGGAATACAGCTTCCGTATCTCCAATACCGTGGATCAATAATACGGGGTTGTACTGTTGATTAATGGTGTTCATTGCTTGATTCACCTGCATGGGTCTGTCAAAAATCTAGCTAAGTTATCTTGCTATCTGTGAACAAGCTATGACACTCAAATCACTGGCTTAAATCTGATATTTGCTTCACAGTTATTTATGTATTTATCTAAGCAACTTTGTTAATTTTTGTTAAGCCAACTTTCATAATCTTGCTTATAGTTACAGTAAAATTTAATAATTAGTCTTGATATATACAGGCTGCAAGTGCCTGCAAAATCAAAGACATTTGCTCTGTAGTCTTACTAAAGTGTTGCGTAAGCACTAAACTATAAAGCTAGTCAAAGTAATAGTACGGCGCAAAAAAATGTAGCATTAAGCTGCAATTTTTAACATTACGGTCAAATTTACAGAATATAGAAGGCAGGAGAAATTCTAATGTTCGGTTTTATCAAAAATTTAATTGCTGGGATTTTAGGCTTCTTCACAGGGCTGTTCGGTGGCAAGAAAAAAAATGGTGGCTACTACTTACAGTTAGATGAAAGTGGTGCAGAAGTAACTCCAGCACCAGCGCCAGCAGCTAAACCCGCACCGACAGCTAAAGCAGAAGAAACAGCTAAACCAGCAGCTGCTTCTACTAACGGCACAAAAGCTACAGCCACAGCGCCTGAGCCTGAGCAAAAACCAGCGCCTGCTGCTAAAGCAGTAAAAGCAAAAGCATCCAAAAATGGCAAAGCTGCGCCAACTGAACCAGAAAAAGCTCCCGCAGCAGCTGTTGCTGTTAAGAAAGAACCAACTATAACTACATTTGCACCAAAATATTTAGTTCCTACTGCTTCTAATGGTCGCCGCCGTCCAGGAGCAAATATGAGTTCTTTCTTAGACATGGCAAGTCAAGTTAAAACTCCTAACCAAGCTTAGTGGTTTAATTTTCATTGTTAGCGATCGCTAAGCATTTACTAAATAACAGTCCGCTGTACAACTGAAAAGCCGCATCCCAATTAGTTGGTTCTCGACGAAACAGATGTATATGGGGTGTGATACTGCTTAATATTTCCGTTTGATCTAAAACCGTCTCCGCAAAAGGTGTAAATTCTGACCAAAGCTTCACTTGTGGCAGATGCTGCTCTAGCCAGTTGAGTACTTGATTCCAGTTGATTCTGATAGTATTTTGACTAGCTTGAGCAGCAATTTTTACACCTTGTTGGAAATCATAACTATGATCAGACAAGCGCAGAATGCAACGTCGCCTTGGTAGATGTAGGTCGCAAAACTGGGCATAGTCTTGAGTTTGAGTTTTACGTTCTAGCTTGTGACGCGCATCAAGATCTACAACTTCTTCAAAAATCGGCAAAAGTCCAACTACTCTGGCTTGGACTTCTGACCAATTAAAAGTGAGAGTACCAGTTTGATTAGTTTGGTTGCGACAAACAACGGTCGGTTCTAGACCAGATTCGGAAAAATATTGAACCTGATAAACTTGTATTTGTTGAACTGCGGCTATTGTCGCCCAAAAGCAAGGAATTCCAGCTTGCTGTAGCTGTTCACCATAAAATTTCAATTCTCCCACTTGCCCAGAACGATAGACTCTCCAACTCCGAGTGGGTAGAATTAGCCTTGCTGTATAATGGTCTATCTGCATAATTTGAGCAAATTTCGCTGCAACTGTTGACTTTTGTGCATTACTCAAAGGTTCTAAGACGAGTAACCCTGGTTCATTGCTGTTAGGTTCAGCTGTAGCTTTAGCAATAGCCCGTTGTCTTTCTTCTTGTTCAACTTCTTGGAGGCGTTGCAAGCCTTGACGTGCTTGGGTAACTATTTTGGTGTTGGTTGTACTCCGCAACAACTGGCGATAGATTTTCTCTGCATCTTGTCGCTTATGAGATACTTCGTACAGTCTGGCAACATAAAATTGCACCCAAGGATTATCTGGTGATTGTTTGATTAGCTGTTGGAGTAACTTAGCAGCTGTGTGATAATCTTTACGCTCAAAAGCGATCGCAACCTGCTCAATCATTTTCCCCTCTCCCTGCATTCCCACCTTGTTTTTTGCCAGTGTTGATTGCTCTGAACAATGAATAAACCTAGCCTTATACTCAGCACTCAGAACTCAGAACTCAGCACTTTGCTATATCATTTATACTTCACAACCTGCGGTAACTATGGATAAAGCTACGATGGGTGCAGTAACAGCGCGGAGAATACGACGACCGAGAGATACAGGTTGAAAACCGGATGCGATCGCATTTTCAACTTCTTGTTCTGTCCAGCCGCCTTCGGGGCCTGTAGCAATAATTAGTTCGTAGCCATTGGTGATTTGTTCTTTATTTGGTAAGCAGTTTTTTAGATGAGGATAGTTACCACGCGCCTCACAGATATACTTTTGACTCTTGACCATTGACTCTTGACCATTGACTCTTGAAATAAAAGCCACTGGTTCTAAAATTGTGGGGACAAAAGCTCGTTCTGATTGTTCGGCGGCTTCAGCAGCGATGCGTCGCCAACGTTCGAGTTTTTGGGGACTAGGATTGAGGAGAGTGCGATCGCTCATGACTGGAGCAATACAAGTTACACCAATTTCCGTACAGCAGCGCACAATTTCATCAAATCCGCTGCCTTTGGGCAACGCAACTATCAATGTAATTGTTATAGGCAATTCAGTTTCTACGGAAAGTAATTCTAAAACCTGGGCTTGTTCTCCTGCCAGCTGTGTTAACCACCATTTGCCCATACCATCCATAGCAATAAAGCGATCGCCCTCACGCAAACGCAAAACGCGACCGAGATAATGTAGTTGCTGGGGTGTAAGTAAAATTTGGTCTTGTTGCAATTGTGAAGGGGCGATCGCAATTCTTTGTAGTTGAGCCATGTAATATCAAGTCCGGATGATTAATTATCGATTTCCGCGCCGCCAGGGTTGGGCAAACGCCAAAACCGATAGAGATCGCTAATTACTTAAGTACAGAAGCACTATTTGTGAGATTCCGCCAAGCTACAAAAGCAACAAAACGCAGCCATTACCAAATTATACGGTTGTTTAGATTCAGAATTTGGTGAGAACTAACGGGGAATTTACTTAATCGAGTTTATAATATAAGCGCTAATCTAACTTGATATATGACGCTTGATTTGGCAGGTTATTCCTATTCCATCTGTTGTCGAGTTAATTGCTTGGGCGGTTTTCAAAAGTAACAGGTGATTCAATACACTTATTGAGTCGAACCATCTTCACAGGAGAAGGCATTTGAATCAAACTTTACCCAACGTACCAAACCGAAAACTGAAAATTACGCTCATAGTATTAGGATCAAGGGGAGACTTGCAACCCTATTGTGCCTTGGCCATTGGTTTAAGACGTGCTGGGCATAAAGTAACAATAGCAACAACCGAAAACTTTGAGTCATTTGTTAGGCAGTTTGATTTGGAGTTTGCGCCTCTAGGGGGCAATACTCAAGAGCTATTCCAATCAGACGCAGGTATTCGCGCTATGAGCGGAGAAAAATTCGAGCTTCTAAGCGACGAGCTATTTCAGCAACAGTTAGAATCGGCGTGGGTAGCGTGTCAAGAAAGTGAAGTGATCATCTACACCCCCCAAACAAACTGGGGATATCACATAGCAGAGAAGTTAGAAATACCCTGCTTTATAGCTTTCTACCAGCCCTATAGCCCAACGGGGATGTTTCCTTTGTTGCAGTTTACCCAAATCGCTAATAATCCACTGAGTAGAGCGATAAACTATGCCAGCTATTTTTTAGTAGAGTTCTTGTTTTGGCACAGATACAAACATTTAATCAATCGCTTCCGAACCCAAACATTAAAATTGCCCCCGTTGCCGTTTTTGGGCAGTCCTTGGCGAAAGAAAACGCCTAAAAACCTATCACAAATTCCAGTACTACATGGATATAGTTCTCATGTGATTCCCAGACCCAAGGATTGGCCTCAATGGGCTTATGTAACTGGTTATTGGTTTATTGACCAAGCTGACACCTATGAGCCACCTGAAGAACTGAAGGAATTTCTTGCTCAAAAGCCAACACCCATCTATCTTGGATTTGGAAGCATGGCAATGCAAGATCCACAGAGAATTACAAACTTGTTCTTGGAAGCTTTAGAGAAAACTGGTCAGCGTGGCATCATACTGTCAGGCTGGGGAAAAGTAGGAACAACCGATAAAATTAAAGATTCCTCACGCGCATTAGTGATTAACTCAGTTCCCCATGACTGGTTGTTCTCCCAAGTGTCAGCAACGGTTCATCATGGTGGTGCAGGTACGACTGCGGCAGCATTACGAGCAGGGATACCCACAATCATCGTACCCTTTTTTGCAGATCAGCCGACTTGGGGAGAAAAGGTGGTTCAACTGGGAGTTAGTCCTGCATCAATTCCGTACAAGGAGTTGTCAGAGGAAGCTTTAGCAGCAGCTATTGAAGTCGCCCTCAAAGATTCTGTGATGCGCTCTAAAGCCAAAGAATTAGGCGAGAAGATTAGGAGTGAAAATGGTGTGGCAAATGCTGTTGAGGTAATTCATCGACATTTGGGGTTGATTGGGTAAGTTAACCTTTTTTGTTACTTTAGGAAGAAAAAAACTTTATCCCCAACCTAAACCTTAGACAAAATCATAAATTGAGCGATCGCATTCCACAATTGGTATTGCTACTGTGCGCTTTTTAAATAACAATGACAATTTGGCTTTTCAATCAAAGACTCAACCAAAGCATTGAGGGCAGTTGCAGCAAGTAGCCCACCGCCCAAAGTGCCTTCAATTGTAATAGCTGGAACCGCTTGTTGCATGAGTTGGCGTTTAGCGGCGGGCGCATGACTAAAGCCAATAGGCATTCCAATAACTAATGCTGGTTGAATTTTTTGCTCTTTAATGGCGGTGCAGGCTGCAAGCAGAACAGAAGGTGCATAACCAATTACTAAAACGCAACCATAAGAAACTTGCAATAACTTTTCTCGCCATGCTTGATGCTGCCAACATTCTTGTTCGGCTTCTGTGGCGGTGGTGACGTGGGGATTGTTAATTAAAGTAGTCACTTGGCAACCTAAATGAGCTAATCTGGTTTGATCTAAGGCAGCTGCAACAGTGGGGATATCGACAAAAATCTCACAACCGGAAGAGAGAACTTGACGACTAGCAGCGATCGCACCTGCATTCACCCTGACAAAAGATGCTAAACTCACATCGCCACAGGCTAAAACCAACTGGGAAATTAGGTGTTGTTCAATTTCCGAACGGTGGGATAAATCAGGTAACAAACGTTGTAGGGATTCAGCAAAACTTTCTGAGTGGGTATGTACCTCTGCGTCTAAACGACTCCAAAGTTTTTCTAGTCCGCCTAATCCAACTTGGGTTTCGACTTCCAATAATTTCAGTTGAGCTAATACTTCCGCCTGCATAATTTGACAATGGCGATCGCGTCCTAATAATCCTTCTAATGCTGAGGCTGTTTGTCGCAGTTGGGCAATTTGCTGCATAATCGCCCGATACTGTTGTTGTAATTGCGCTGTGAGAGTTTCCGTTTCTGGTTCCATCTCTAAAATATTGCGGATGTGATTGAGTTGGAAACCTTGCTGCTTCAGCGCCACAATTCGTTGCAACCGGATGACATCTTGTTCAGTGTAGAGACGGTAGTTACTTGGCGATCGCACTGGTTGCGGCAATAGTCCTAATTGATGGTAATGTCTCACCATCCGGGGAGTTATGCCACCACCTACTGCTTGGGTGAGTTCTTTAATTGTCAAGCCACAAGTTTTCATTTGAGTGCAATACAACTAGGACTTACGCACAAAGATTGTCTGTTGAAACTGGGTGCAAGGGTATAGGATGTAAGGGTTTTGTTCAATTACACTTCATACAACCATACCCTGGGGATGAATCATCATTTCTTCGACCCCTACACCCTTACACCCTTATACCCCTATTCTCAATTAGCTAAAACCCTTGCAACTGTTTTTCAGTAACCCAAGTCGCATGGAACCCATAAGGTACACGTTGGGGAATTAACACTCTTGCTACAGGTTCAGCCGTGACATCTTGAGCATTCAATACCAGCAATTCGGAAGTATTTGCTGCTTCATCGTGAACAAAAGTCATCAACCAGCCATCATCTTCAGTGGTAGCATTGGGGCGTGGTACAAATACAGACTCACCACCATAACGCCCTTGCCCATATTCGTGAATTTGGGATGTGCCATTATAAAAGTCGTATTTAATTACACCATCAAACAAAGGCACAGGAGTATCTGCGTTTTTATTCACATAGCCATAGCGAGTTTGCCGCCCCAAGAAGTTCTCATTAACGCGGGGAAATTCCCCAGCAGTATCGTCTAACCTAGACTCAGACACAGCCCCAGTCTTGAGGTTAAACCGCCATTGATGCAGTCGCGGAATATTGGCATCTGGATCTTCAATACCACTAAAACCCAACACCGAAGTAGAACTCATGCGACAGGCAATTAGAACTACTTCATCACCTTGTTGGTATGCGTTCAGGGTATGAAACACATAGCAAGACGAACTCTCAAACCAGCGAATCTTGCTGTTATCGCCGTGACGTGGAATAATGCCAAAACGACTTGGGCGATCGCGCTCAAACATCATCATTGGTTTTCCCTGTTGCATCCGTTCTGGGCGAAAAGTCAGGGGTAAATCCATAAAAATTGTATAGTTTTCCGTGATAGCAAAATCATGCATCATCACAGGTGTAGGGATATCAATTGGTACTGTCCATAACAACTCACCTGCTGCGGAAACTATGCCGTATTGCAAATACGGTGGTGCAAACGAGTAGCCAAAAAACATCATTTCTCCCGTAATTGGATCTACTTTGGGATGAGCGGTGAAAGGAGAAATTAATTTGCCATTATAGGTGTACTCACCGATTGTTTTTAACTCTGGAACTTGAATTGTATGAGGCTCACCACCTTCCCACACTGCCAATAGCTGACCACCATGCCAAACTAAAGCAGTATTAGCAGTATTTCCCGATATAGCATCATGATTTTGCTGTGGCGGTTCTAACAACCCAGTCAAAATCGCTTTACCTGCTTCATGTTCAGCTTGCCATTTTTGCGTCTGTACATAGCGGTTGCGATAAACAGCTTTACCGTGATTAATTCTGACACCATGCAGCATCCCATCACCATCAAACCAATGATACTGACCGATAGGTGACCACTGCGGATTTGGGCCATTCCGCACAAACATTCCTGATAGTTCAGGCGGTAGTTCACCAATTACTTGCAAGTTTTCCGCAGTAATTTCTTCACGAACTGGCGCAAAGTTGCCATCAAGATATGGATTAACTGCTGTTTTGGTCATGATGTTATCTATGGAAACTCTGTGAATTTGCAAGAGTACTTAATTTAATGATGACAATATAAAGGCAATACTTCCTCGCTACTGAGATTGAAATTGGAATTATTTAACTGCAAAAACCCTCTATTTCTCAATGGACAATCTCTGTATATTCCGAAAACAGAAAATTTGTACTGGGCAATTTGCATAAATTCTCGGATCACATCTGATATCTCTACAGAAAGCTTTGTGGCAATTGCTACTAATTTTCTGCTTTATCAGGATGTATGAATATGATCTCTAAAACTAGCAAGGTTAATCGTCAGCGTTCTAAAATTTGGCTGACAATAAGTGGTTTGACTGCGGTTCTGTTAACTGGCGGATTCGCAGTTAAAGATGCTAATGCCCAATGGCAATGGTATCGTTCTAATGATCTTGTTTATACCCAAAGTAACATTCCCACTCCAAATGGCAACTCTATTCTGGGATTTCAACGTGATGCCTTTGGTACACTAACACCATTACCCACTCCATCTTTTCCTACTGGAGGTGCGGGTATTGTTAATGCCCCTGTCACCAATATATCTGGAATTCCTATTAATACAACTTTCGCATCTGATCAAGAAATAATTGCTAATCCCGAAGGTAATCGACTTTTTGCTGTCAATTCCGGTTCCAATACAATTGCAGTCTTTGATATTAATAAAAATGGTAGCCTTTCTCCTGTCAAGGGTTCTCCATTTCCTTCAGGTGGCGTGGGGCCTGTCAGCCTGGGTTTGGCGGGTGATTTCCTTTATGTGTTGAACTGGAATCGAGACCTGCAAAATCCATCTCAAGAAGCAAGTAATTCACTACCAAACTATACTGGCTTTCGTGTTACGCCTCAAGGCAAGCTGATTCCAGTACCGAATTCTACCAGATCAATTCCTCAAGGTTCTCTACCATTCCAAGTAGTTACCTCACCAGATAAGCGACTGTTGTTTGGTGTTGAGTCTGGAAGCAAGTTTCTCCGTTCTTTTCAAATTCTCCCTAACGGTCAACTGCAAGCAAGTCCAAACTCACCACAGTTAGTACCTCAGCCCGCTGCACCAAGCCCACCAAATATCCCACTGGGAATTCAGGTTCATCCCAAACAGCCAATTTTGTACGCCACTTTTCCAGCCACTGGTCAATTAGGAGTCTATTCCTACGACAAAGCTACTGGAGAGTTAACCTTTTTAAGAGGTGTATCTAATTCAGGCATCGCAATTTGCTGGATTGCTGTTAACCGTGCCGGAACTCGTCTTTACACTAGCAATACTGGTAGCAATAGTATTAGTGTCTACGATATTGCTCAAGACCCAACCACACCAGTAGAGATTCAGACAGTCAAACTCCGGAGTCAAAGTTTAAATGGCCCTGCCCAGTTAAGTTTAGACTCTACAGAATCATTTTTGCATGTGGTTGCTCAACCACTGACGACCGCTCCACTTCCGAATAATCAATTACACGTACTGAGGGTTAATCAATCTGACGGGACTTTAACGGAAGTACCTACCTCACCTCGGTTGATACCGTCAGTTAATAACAGCTTTCCCAAAGGGATTTTTGCTAATTAAGATAACTTGCTGATCAAGCGATCGCTTCATTCGGTTTGGATAACTTTTATCAAGTTAATAGGGTACGTCAACAGTGTTAACGCACCCTAAAAAAATTAATAGATTTTTTACAAAAGTAGATATATCTAAAATAAAACCTACAAATGCAAATCTATGAAATATTGATAATTTACCGAGGTTTGGATACTTTTACCAAGTAACTCAGATCGGAATATATATTTATTAACTAAATTTATGATTGTTGATGTCCCTTGGCATCGCATTCTTTATGCCAGCACCTTTTGAGCAATCCAATCCGCCAGCTATGAGCAAATCGATGAGGATTTAATTCTAATTTAGAATCACGGCTAAATAAGGGTTGGTTAAGATACTGCCAAAGAGGAAATTTAATCTTGGTGTGTTTTTCTACCATAGGAAGAACAAACTAAATATATATAAGCGATCGCGTTATATGCAGTAGTGGAAATTGATAAAAAAACTGCCACTTACTGAATTTCTAGTTAAAGATGACATGATATGTATTCAGTTGTCCTGGTGGCAATTGCGGAATTTTACGTAAAGTTTTCTGTCCAATTCTTTAGACTGAAGATGATGCTCAAAGTTCCTAACGCTGAATACTACGTGGTTGTAACTGCCATGTCTGGCTGTTGTACTGAGTTCGCTGACCATATCAGTGGCTCATGCTGACAAGTTTTCTGTTAACAGGGAACAGGGAATAGGAAATAGGGGGTGCAGCTGCGGTGCTGGTTAGGGAATGGTAAAAATTCATCACTGTTGCCCGTTGCCCGTTTTCTCTCCCACAGAAAGTTGCCTATTCTGGCTGAAAGTCGCAACACATTTATATACTCTCAAGCCAACACTTGAGTTAACATTTCTGCTATTGCTTTTGTGCTTTTTGCGTGGGGAGTAGTCAAAAATAAATATGGCAACAGTTATCAGCAAGCAGAACGTAGCGAATCTAGTTGCAATTGCCGAGCAATTTGTGCTTCAGGATAATGTGAGAAGTGTGGCAGCATTTGGCAGTGGTAATATCAATGACACTTTTTTAGTAACCTTGGATTCTGCACCAGCACAGTATTTTGTTTTGCAACGCATCAACACCCAGGTATTTCGTCAGCCGCAACTGATTATGCAGAATATGCGGATTTTTAGCGATCATGTTTATCAGCGTCTGCAATACACACCCCTCAACCGTCGCTGGGAAGTACCAAGGGTACTGTCAACCAAGAATTCTCAAGACTATTTTATGGATGCTGATGGCTCTTTTTGGCGGGCAATTAGCTATATTCAAGACTCACAGTCTTTCGATACGATGCCAAATATTGGATACGCCAAGGAAATTGGCTATGCCTTGGGAATGTTTCACAATTTAATCAGCGATTTACCACCAGAACAACTGGCAGATACGCTTGCGGGTTTCCACATTACACCGCTTTATTTGCGTCATTATCAAGAAGTTTTAGCAAACAATAGTCCGCAATTATCTCCTGAAGTTAATTATTGCTTGCAGTTTGTTAGCGATCGCACAAATTTTGCCCAGATCCTCGAAAATGCCAAAGAACAAGGCTTGCTACCATTACGCTTAATGCACGGTGATCCCAAAATTAACAATGTCATGTTTGATACGGCAACGCAAAAAGCTGTCAGTGTGATAGACCTTGATACTGTGAAGCCGGGATTAGTACATTACGATATTGGTGATTGTTTGCGTTCTGGTTGCAATCCGGCTGGTGAAGAAACGGAAGCATGGGATAGGGTTTATTTTGATACAGATTTGTGTCAGGGAATTTTACAAGGTTATCTTTCCGTAGCGAAAGCATTTTTGACTGAGAATGATTATGCCTATATGTACGATGGCATTCGTTTAATTGCCTTTGAATTAGGACTGCGATTTTTTACCGATTACTTAGCTGGGAACGTATATTTTAAAGTCAAGCATCCAGAACATAATTTAGCAAGGGCGATCGTTCAGTTTAAGCTAACCGAAAGTATCGAATCTCAAGAAAGCCAGATTCGCAAGATTATTCAGGATATGAAATGAACGAGCAAAAATTCACTTTGCAACCCTTTGCATCTGACAACTTGCTACCTGATGTGCAAATCACAGGTAATATCGCCCGAAAAGAGCGTAAACTTGCTATTACTTACAATCTACTCGGCGATTTAACAGAAATTATCATTGCTGCACCATCAGATACACCAACCCGCAAGGATGAACTATGGCAAGATACTTGCTTTGAGTTCTTTGTGGGAATCAAAGACTCAACAAGGTATTGGGAATTTAACTTATCTCCCGCTGGACACTGGAATGTCTATCGTTTTGATGGCTATCGTCAAGGGATGCAAGCGGAAACAGCCTTTACTATTCTGCCATTCGCTGTTAAGCATCAGGCTGACATTTTAACGCTGAATTTAGATGTAGATTTGGCGAAAATCATTTCATCAGACCAAGGTATTGATGTGGCAATTACTACTGTGGTAAAACAAAACAATACTCAAGTGTCTTACTGGGCATTAGCTCATAAAGGTGCTGAAGCGGATTTTCACTTGCGTGATAGTTTTCTAATTCGGTTGTAAATTAGAGAAATTAATACCAGTATTAAGCAAGACGCAGATTGAGGGGTTAAGCCCATGAGGGGGCTTACCCCACAGTCAGAATGAAGCCAGCAAAAATACAATTTTAGTAATCGATTACTTTGTTCAGGGTTTTATAGGCTATAAGATAAGCGATCGCTACCACGGAACTGCGATCGCTCTTTTATTTTGGGTATTTAATTGAGACAGGGTGTAAGGGTGTATGGTTTAGGGGTGTAATGGTTGTAATCAGCATGAATTTTACATCCTGCTTTCACTTGTGAACCAGTCCCGCGATGGCAGCGATTAATTTTGTGGGATCGGCTGGTTTGGCAATATGCAGTTGAAATCCGGCGGCAAAAACTAGTTGTTGGGTTGTCTCGGCGGCGTAAGCTGTCAGGGCGATGGCGGGAATTTTGCCACCTTGATGAGTAGGAAGCGATCGCAGTTTGCGAATCAAAGCGTAGCCATCAACATCTGGCATACCTAAATCACTCAATAGTATATCTGGCTGGGACTGCGCTATGGCGGCAAGGGCTTCATAGGCAGATTGTGCTGTAGTGATAATTGCACCTTGCTGTTCCAAAAAAAAGGCCAGAAATTCCCGTGTATCAACATCATCATCTACGATTAATACCTTGATACCCTCTAAGGGCAGGGAAAGTATGGGAAATGGATAGGAAGTGCTAGATACTTTGCTTTCTTCCTCGACTAACTCTGGAGTTTGTGGTTGCGCTGGTAGACAAACTGTAAATGTTGCGCCTTGTCCTTCACCCAAACTTTCCGCCCAAACTCTACCACCATGTAACTCAACTAGCTGGCGGACAATTGCTAAACCTAGTCCTAGTCCGCCTGATCTGCGGGTGATGCTACTATCTGCTTGACGAAAATACTCAAAGACATAAGGCAAAAATTCCGGATTAATACCTTTACCTGTATCTTGGACTTGGATTTGAACTTGAGAATCAATTTGTTTTAAATAAACAGTAACTTGTCCTCCATCAGGAGTAAATTTGACAGCGTTCGATAGCAAATTCCAAACAACTTGTTGCAAACGGCCACTGTCACCTTTGACTTTGGCAATGTTTGGCTCAAGATGCAGTTTAATTTGAATTGACTTGGCTTCGGCTGCTAATTGCACTGTTTCTAAGGCAGATTCAATCGTAGAAGCAAGATTCACGGTTTCTAAATTCAGTGATAGCTTACCCCGTAGAATCCGCGAGATGTCCAATAAATCATCAATTAATTGCACTTGCAGTTCAGCATTGCGTTCAATTGTCTCCAAGGCGCGAAGGCTGGCGGCTTCGTTGAGAGTGCGTTTGCGCAATAGCTTTGCCCATCCCAAAATCGGATTTAGGGGCGATCGCAACTCATGAGACACTATAGCCAGAAATTCATCTTTAATGCGGTTGGCTGCTTCTGCGGCTTCTTTGGCTTGCTGGCGTTCTTCGGCTACAGCTAAGGCGCGATCGCGCATATTCTTGTATTCTTGAACTCGGAAGGTTAAATCAGTCACATCTTGAATGGAAAACAGTGCGTAAAATCTATCTCCTTCTAATGCAGGTACAGCAGTTACTGTTGTGTGTTGAATGCGGTATTTATCCTGCGGTAACGCTACAGGAATCACATATTTATGCAACTGAGAAGAAAAAATTGTTGGCGGGCCACCTTCAAAAATTTGTTTGAGACGGATAGAATAACGAGGTTGATTCAAATGAGGAAAATACTCATCAATAGATGTTCCTAAAATCTTACTTCTCTGGATTTTTGTCCATTCTTCCAAACAGCAGTTCCAAAATAAAACGGTGTGTTCCGAATCTAAAACAAAAGCTCCTAAAGGAACTTGGTCTAACAAGCTAAATTTTTCTTGGGCTTGCTCAATTATTTTCATCTTCTCACACTATTTTTGATTTGTGCTGCTCAACACTAATGGGAATTTTCCCATAATATGGACATCTCTTCGTTAATCGCTTGAATTAACGCATCGAATGTTCCTACCTCAAAAATTAAAATAATATCACCAATCAGTTCTAATTGTTCAATCGTAAAACGAGCTTGGGCTAGTAAAATCTTAGAATCGTTGGCATCTGTAGTTAATAATAAATTATCAATTTTAGCTTCTAAATAAACAGGTAGTGTGTAATTCATGTGCTGCTTCAACACATTACTAATTGAACCCATCACCCCATTAATTACAATATTGCCAATTTCACTTAAAGTTCCAATTTTAACTGCATCTAAATCATCTGAACCAGGCTCTTCCCCCGTCAAAACTGCCACTAATGTTGATGCACTTTCTGTCGGAAAAATTAACCCGGCTGTGCCATAGAAAGAGCCTGTAAAATTCAGCTTAACAGATGCTAAACTAGCATCATGAAATCGACTAGTTAATTCTTCATATGCTTGTGTAGTACTCAAGACTTTAACAAAAGGAATTTCCAAACGAATGTGAGAATCTACCATTTCATTCAGTAGACTGGCGGCTCGACCAACTCCAATATTAATTAATTCTTGTAAAGCATCTAGTTGATCTACTGTCACATTCATAAGATTTTTATTCCTTGGTATTAATAACTTGCTGAACAACTTCGCGCAATTCTTGTTCTTTCGGGGGCTTATTAATAAAGTTAACTGCTCCTAAGTTATAGCTTTGATTACGTGCGCCTTCTTGAATATCTGCCGAAATGATAATTGTGGGAATTTTTAACCCTTCATCTTGTAAAGCCTGAAGAAATTCAAACCCATTCATATCTGGCATTAACAAATCAGCTAACACGCAATTAGGCTGATATTTGTGAACTATTTCTAAACCTTCACGCCCATTAGTAGCTTCCAGGATTTCATAACCATCAACTTGCAGAAACTTGCGAATCATTCTCCGAGAAAAGGCTGCATCATCAATAATTAATACTAAGCTCATCAGCTTAACCCTAAAATTTTTTCCTTATATTTACTTATTTTAGATTGCTGGCTTAGCATAGATATTTTGTTAAATCAAACTCAGTATTATGAAATAAATTTTTATTTAAAAATAACGCAATTTTATACTTTTTTATAAAAATAAACATACTCTCAAAATCATATATCTTGCTGAAACTATAATGCTACTTTCAGATATTTTTGTCAAATTATTTAGGTTTGAGAAATATTATCTATTGTTGACTTAGCTTGCCGTAGCCAGTGTAAAACAGTCGTGTGATGAATCTCCGTTACTCGTTCAATTTCCCGTAGGCTCATACCATTGAAGTACATTTTTAAGCAAAGTTGCTTGATATCATTTGAATAGCTCCAAGGATGATAAGTTTCGAGAAACTGACGACCACACTGTTTGCACTTATAGCATTGTCTGTTTTTGCGATGACCATTCTTAGCAGTTTGAGTTGAATAGCAACGGGGACATTGCATATCTCACACTTGATGATTGGGTTTAACCATTATCTTTTCAGCATTAACTACTGTGAACATCTTTCTCAAGAAATATATCTGTTGATTTTAAAAATATTAAAATTAAAACGCAAGATATAATTTTATAGCCTATCAATCCAATGGAGTTAACGGAAATTGACAACGATGACATAGAAGCATTCCTCGTTGAAAGCTATGAAAGTTTGTCTCAAATTGAAAGAGACATTATTGATTTAGAAAAAGCATCTGTCAACCGAGAAGCTTTAGATCGAATTTATCGCTCACTGCATACACTCAAAGGAAACTGTGGCTTTTTACCATTTCCCAAGTTAGAATCCCTGGCTCATGCAGGAGAAAGTTTAATATCATGTTTGCGTGATGGTGCAAAGCGATCGCTGGAGAACAATCAGCTAAACTGGACAATCACACCACAAATCATTAGCACTTTACTGCAAACAGTAGATAGCATCCGTCAGTTGCTATCCCAGATTAAAACCACAAAGCATGAAGGCAACGATGACTATTCTACTCTTATCCGTGCTTTAACGAGATTACAAGAAACGCAACAGATAGTAGCAGTTTCGCCATTGCTACCAGCGCCCCAGCCCATTGAACTTGCGGAAACTGCAATTTCAGGATCAGAATCAGCTTATATCCGCGTGAATGTGAGTCTGCTAGATCAGATGATGAACTTAGTAGGGGAACTGGTTTTAACCCGTAACCAAGTGATGGGATTTTCCCAGAAATATAAAGATAGTAATTTTGCTGCAACTTGCCAGCACCTCAACTTGATTACAACCCAATTGCAGGAAGGGGTAATGAAAACTCGACTGCAACCAATTAGTAGCATCTGGCAAAAATTCCCGCGCGTAATTCGAGACTTAGCGATCGCACATGGTAAACAAGTTGAAGTTCAAATGCAAGGAGCCGATACAGAACTAGATAAAAGTATTATTGAAGCCATTAAAGACCCCTTAACTCATTTAGTCCGCAACTGCATAGATCATGGCATTGAATCACCAACCGACCGTAGTGCGGCTAGTAAGTCAACCACAGGAAAGATCTTTCTCAAAGCCTTTTATGAAAACGGCAAAGTCAATATTGAAATTGGTGATGATGGTCGTGGTTTATCTCCAGCACAACTGAAAAGACGGGCGCAGCAACTAAGCTTACTTAGTCCTACACAAGCGGAGATAATGAGCGATGCAGAAGCCAGAAATTTAATTTTTTTACCCGGCTTTTCCACCTCAGAACAAATTAGTCACCTTTCCGGGCGTGGCGTGGGGATGGATATAGTCAAAAGTAATATTGAAAAAATTAACGGCAGTATTGAAATTGACACTCAACCAGGACAAGGAACCAGATTTATACTCAAAATTCCCCTGACATTAACAATTATTCCTGCATTAATTGTCACCAATGACGGCGATCGCTATGCCATTCCCCAAGCCAGTCTCCAAGAGTTAGTGCGCTTAGAACCAGAACAAGCACTCAACAAAATTGAAATATATTACGACGTACCCGTGTATCCCCTGCGTGGTAATCTCATCCCCTTAGTTTACCTCAATCAAATCTTACAACCTCCAAATACACCCCACTCCCCACTCAGCACTCAGCACTCAGCACTCACTTTAGTCATCATTCAAGCCGACAACTATCAATTTGGACTGGTCGTAGACACAATTGAAGACATTCAAGATATTGTTGTCAAACCTTTAGGAAAGCAGTTAAAAGCACTATCTTTGTTTGCTGGAGCCACAATCATGGGAGATGGCAAAGTAGCATTAATTATTGATGCGGTAAATTTGGCAAAACTGGCAGGACTGCACGAGAAACAACAGCTATTGTCGAGTATTTCAGCGACAAATATCCTAGTAGAAGTAGAAGAACGCCAATTAATTTTACTGTTTCAAGGGCCTCAAGGCGCACTGATGGGAATACCAATTGCGATCGCCTTCCGGTTAGAAGAAATTAAGCGCACTGCTGTAGAAAAAGTGGGTAATCAGGAGGTTGTACGGTCTTCCGACAGAATTTTGCCTTTAATTAACCTGCAAAAGATATTTCCTGGTGATGAGTTAACGCCCACTACTGAAACCGATACACTGCAACTAGTGATTGTTTCTCCCAAAGCCGGACTAAGTGTTGGGCTAGTAGTTGAGCGCATTCTTGATATTGTAGAGGAACCATTAACAATAACAGGTATCCCTAGTAGACCGGGTGTTTTATTTTGTGCCGTAATTCAAGGGCAAATCACAGAAATTCTCGATGTTGAGGCTGTGATTGAGATTGCTAACCCCTATTTGCTGCAAGTGAGTGAACGTGGCTGAACAACAACTTTGCACTTTTTGGTTAAATCAAACTTACTTTGCCATCGACGTAAAGCACGTTCAAGAAGTGATTCGTCCCCAAATCCTCACTCGTGTACCTTTAGCACCGCCAGATATTTGTGGACTGATTAACTTGCGGGGACAGATTATTCCTGTGATTGACTTGCAGCAGCGATTAGATATGGGTGAATCGGTCAAGCGAAACATTCATCTAGAAGCAGCCCAGGGGTTTAATATCGTTGTATGTTCTGATGATGAACTAGTGAGTTTACTTGTCGATAATGTGGGAGATGTTTTGGAGTTTCCCGAAAACACCTTTCAACCCCTACCCGCAACCTTAAAAGGTAGAATTCGTCAAGTACTGGCGGGAGCTTACCCCCTTGCAGAAGGGTTTTTGTTAGTTATTGACACAGAAAAAATTCTCAACATTCAAGTAATTTAGGAGCTATTGGCAATGGCTACAAATCGGGCTGGGAAAACAGCCAACTCTAAAACTCCCGCAGAAAATAATACAGAGCCAACACAAATTAATCAAAATATCACAGATATACAACTACAACCTTTATTAGCAGCACTCAAAGCTGCCAAAAATGGTGATTTTACCGTTCGTTTAGCAGTTGAGAACAATGGTTTAGGTGAAATTGCCACAGTTTTTAATCAATGGGTGAGTTTGAACCAAAGCGTGAACAACGAAGTTGCACGCATAGCAGCGGAAATTGGTACAGAAGGAAAATTCGGTTCTCAAGCCGTTGTCAAAGGTGCTAAAGGTTCTTGGCAAGAATTACTGAACAACGTCAATCAGATGTCTGCAAATATCTCTGAGCAGATTAAAAGTATTCGAGAAGTTACCCTGGTTGTTGCTCAAGGAAATTTATCCCAACACATCGAGGCAGACAATGCGGGAGAATTTAAGCAGCTGACTGATAATGCCAATCAGATGATTAGCCGTCTGCGGTCTTCTATTAGACAAATGGCAGATGTAGCCACAGCAGTTGCATCTTCTGCCGAAGAATTAACCGCAGTCAGCAAAGAAATGACGGAAAATGCCAAACAAACCGCAGAACAGGCGACTTCAGCTTCGGCTTCGGCAGAACAGGTGAATCAAAATAGCATCACAGTTGTTACAGCAGTAGAAGAAATGAATGCCAGCATTCGGGAAATTGCCAAAACTGTCGCCGAAGGGGCAAAAGTTGCCAATGAGGCAGTTAAAACCGCCGATCGCACCAATGAGACAATAGATAAACTTGGTCAAAGTAGTGTGGAAATTGGCAAAGTCATCAAAGTCATTACTTCCATTGCTCAACAAACCAACTTACTAGCACTCAACGCCACCATCGAAGCCGCCAGAGCCGGGGATGCTGGCAGAGGATTTGCTGTCGTCGCCAACGAAGTTAAAGAATTAGCCAAGCAAACAGCCAACGCTACCGAAGATATTAGTCAAAGAATTGAAGCAATTCAGAGCGATACCAAAGGTGCGATGGCAGCCATCTCTCAAATTACCGACATTATCAACCAAATTAACGACTTGCAAAGCACCATCGCCAGCGCTGTGGAAGAACAAACAGCAACCACTAATGAAATTGCCCGAAATATTGCCGAAGCCGCCCAAGGCACAACAGATATTGCCAAAAGTATCGGCATTGTCGCCCTGAATGCGCAAACCACAACCATAGGAGCCAGTAATACCTCAGCCGCAGCCACCGAATTAGCCCGTATGGCCGTAGATTTGCAAAAAGTTGTGACTCAATTCAAGTATTGAGGGGGCTAGGGAAAAAATTTAACTCTCTGCGCCTTTGCGCCTACCCTGCGGGAAGCCGCTACCGCGTCTATGCGTGAGGCATCAAATTCTTCTTCTTGAAATTTCACTATGCCAAAAATTCGGGTATTAGTTGTGGATGATGCGGTGGTGGTTCGCAGTCGCGTCAGTAAGATTTTATCCAGCGATCCGCAACTAGAGGTGGTGGGGGTTGCGGCTAATGGTCGCATTGCTTTAGCAAAGATTCCGCAAGTCAATCCCGATGTTGTCATTTTAGATGTGGAAATGCCGGAGATGAACGGTTTAGAAACTCTGGCTGCGCTCCGACCAATATATCCACGCTTACCAGTAATTATGTTCAGCACTTCTACTCATACTGGTGCAAGTGCTACCCTAGAAGCTCTCTCTTTAGGTGCTTCAGATTACGCCACCAAACCCAGTAATCTGGGAGGTGTAGAGGCCGCTAACCAGCATATCCTTCAAGAATTAATTCCCAAAATCAAGCAATTTGGTGCAGGAATGATCGCATTTTCTCCGGTAAGTGCGATCGCGCCTACATTCGTTCTTCCCATCCCCGCCAAAAAACAGCCAGTGGATGTGGTCGCCATTGGGGTTTCTACCGGGGGGCCAAACGCCCTCGCCATACTACTAAGTGAGATACCCGCAGATTTCTCAGTTCCAATTTTGATTGTGCAACACATGCCACCGATGTTTACAAAGCTACTAGCCGAAAGATTATCCTCTAAGTGTCAAATTCCTGTAGCGGAGGCGATTGACGGTGTGCTGTTAAAAGCAGGACAAGTCTGGGTTGCACCGGGAGATTTCCACATGATTGTGCAACGTGATGGCAGTGCAGTGCGCCTGGGGCTGCATCAAGCACCACCGGAAAATTCCTGTCGCCCTTCTGTGGATGTGCTGTTGCGTTCAGTTGCCCAGGTTTACGGTGCAGGTGCGATCGCAGTGATTCTCACGGGTATGGGTCAAGATGGATTACATGGCTGTCAATGTATCCGTGAGTCTGGCGGACAGGTATTGGCACAAGATGAAACTAGTAGTGTAGTCTGGGGAATGCCTAGTTTTGTTATCAATGCTGGGCTGGCGAATCAAATTGTTCCCCTGGAGGAAATGGCAGGTGAAATTATGCAGCGCATCCATCCTGTCCAAAGGACAGGTTTGTGATGAAACAGAAAATGGATATCACTACTTCAGATTTTGACTATTTGCGGCAATTAGTTCATCAGCATTCAGCAGTGGTGTTAGATGGTGATAAAACTTATTTGGCAGAGTTACATTTGCAACCAATTGCCGAAGCCGCCGGATTCACTAAAATTGCCGATTTAATTGCTTACTTGCGGCATCAACCATTAAGTGATCTGCATATTCAGACAATTGAGGCGTTAGTTACTAACGAAACTTCATTTTTTCGAGATACATATCCCTTTGAAGCTTTGAAACAAGTAGTGTTGCCAGAGTTGATCAAAAAACGAAGAATTGAGCGATCGCTAAATATTTGGTGTGCTGCCTGTTCTAATGGCCAAGAAGCTTATAGTATTGCCATGCTGATTCGGGAGCATTTTCCTTTATTGGCTAATTGGTCTGTACAAATTATCGCTAGTGATTTTTCTGGTAAAGTGTTAGCCCGTGCCAAGCAAGGGCGTTATAACCAATTAGAAATTAAGCGTGGTCTACCGAAAAATCTCCGAGAAAGATATTTTAAATTGTTAGATAATGAATGGGAAATTCATGATGAAATTCGCCAAGTAATCGATTTTCGCCAGATAAATCTTGTGCATTCTTGGTCAATTTTACCTAATATTGATATTCTCTTTCTCCGCAATGTTTTAATTTATTTTGATATAACTACTAAGAAAAATTTACTCACAAAAGTTAGACAGCAATTAAGACCAGATGGCTATTTATTTTTAGGTAGTGGTGAAACTACTATTAATTTACATGAAGCTTTTGAGCGGGTGCAATTTGACAGAAGTATTTTCTATCGATTACGCTAAGTTTCTTTAGACAATGCGATCACACCGAGAAAGTGATTGATTTGTAGTCTGCTTTCTCGGTTCTGCTTGTGGTAGATTTCACCCTAAACCATGTGTTGTAAACGAGATAAACGCTCTGAATAGTTTTTGATTACATGGAGTGCAAACATCGGTGTTTCTTGAACAGCGAAGAGAAATCTTTTTTCGTCTAGAGAAACAAGTTTGCATTCAGTTTTAGCGATCGCAGTATAAGTACGATTTTTGATTCCTACAAGTACCCCTGTACCAAAAACATCCCCAGTTGTAATTGTCTCTACAATTTTACCGTTTACTAATATATCTATTTCTCCTTCGACAATGCCGAACATAAACTCACCAGACTGTCCTTCTTCAAAGATGACTTGGCCAGCAGAATATATTTGAGCGTTGGCTTGTTTTTGAAAGATATTGATTGTAATTACTGGACTTAAAACCATTAGAGCAATACCAAAATTGTTTACTTGAAAAAATTTTAGTTACGCAAGATTATAACCTATGTAAATTATACTACCGACTGTTGATGAACCTTCAACAGACTCAACAGATGTTAATAAGCGTAAATCTAACTATTATGGCAGAATTAGTCGTTTTATAGATTATGTAGATATATAACTTAGGACACTTGTATTTTCTGTATATTTATCCTTTTTGACTAATTATTTATCAATTTTCTTTACTAAAGACGAATGGCTAATGACGGATGAACAAATATATTCACATCACTAAAATCATTTACAGTTAGGATTTTAGCTAGGTGTTGAATATGGGTCGTATTGCTGATTTTGTGTTAATGGCTTTTTGTGGCGCAGTTTGGGGCTTACTGGGAATTTTATCAGCCATAGCTTCACCCCAAATGCAAGTTCGAGAACAAAATCACAGCCGCAAACACCAAAATAGGTTTGCAGAAAACGACTGCTTATTTAACGCGCGATCGCCTTATATCCAATGTGCTGTTAATCCAACAGAAGAGTGCGAGATCTGTGTTTATTTTATTGAATATGAGGAGTGGAAATACTAATTTTTAATTAAGAATTTTATATTATTTGTTGACTGTTGACTGTCAACAGTCAACAATCAACTAAATATGCAAGCTTAATGATTAACTAAGCCCGATCTGAGGGTGAAGTAAGCAGCACAAAACCGACCGCCATCAGGATGTTTTAGTACAGCTTTACCTAAATAAAAATCATGATCAATCTGGACTAATTGGTCTACCAAGTCACGAATCAGGAATTGGGGATTATCTGGTAAATCAAAGTTCAACCGCAAAACTTCAATGTCTGGCTCTAATAAACATTGATCACGAGATGATTGAAATTTAAAAGCAAGCGTTCTTCCTCTACCATCTGCAACATAACCATTATAGAAAGGCCAGATTAAGCGTCCTAGCAATAACCCATCATTCGTAAAAATATTATCTCCGGTGTTGCTTTTAGCATCAAATGTTTTACCTTCCCAAGGTAGCCAAATTTTAGTGATGATATCTAACCAACTATCTAAAACTGGGTGGAAATTAGCGGTAAGAAACTCACCCCAGTAGCGACCGTTTAAAAGTGGATCTGGTACTCTACCTTGACGGTAAATATTATCTAAGGCTGCAATTCCACCTTTTTGGTCATATTTCAACTGTCTTCTAGCTACCTCAAGTTCTTCGCGTAAATTAATATTGAATTGCTGATAAGTATTCATGAGTAGCCTCACTGAGTTTAGTTGATTCCTGAGAGCTAGGACTTACACAATGCAGTAAATTTAACTATTTCGGCTTAATCAAGTGGCTGCTTCTATTATTACAATTAACAATGAAGGATTGAGGAAGCAAAAGCCAGAATTGAGAATTTACCCGTGAGGTGAATCTAAAAATCTCAACTTGTTTGCTGGTTCTTTGCCGCTAACGCCGGTTCCCAGAGTTAGGCTTACTACTTGATTGTGAATTTCTGCCAATTTGGCAAACAAATCGTTGTGAATACTGATATTGTTTGTATTGTGCAAGGGGTGTACCAGAAGTTGCCCTGACTTAATTGTTGGGGCAGCTTCTCCAAAAAATATTACGTATAAATTGCTTCTCATGTTGCCTTGGGTTCAAGGCTGGTCACTCAGGCGCTAAGCAACGGGTAAAAAAGAACCGGACTTTAACATTTTTCACAGTCCCCATCAAAAAAATGTTGACTGCCAAGATAAAAAAGGGGTGCTGAATCTAGAGATTCAAGGCAGACCCTATAAACTTTCCATACAGCCAAATCGGCAAATAAGTAAATCGGTAGAATAAAACTGAACTATGTGAAGAAAAGTAAATAAGGCTCAAACTCTTTCTCTCCCTGCCCCCTGCCTTATTCCAATAATTATTCACGCCAACCGACTTAACTCTTCCCTAACCTCTTGCTCTCATTTTTAAGCAAGGTTAATAATTGATAAAAATGAGATTAAAAATTTCCAGTTGAATGCATAGATTACAAAAAAATCTTTCTACTTAGGGAAAATTGATGGTTTTTATAAAGTCTTAAGAGTTATTATCGATCCCAAGGAATAAATTAACAACTTGCAAACAACCGAATCAATGTAGTGAACTACCCAAGCATTTACATTTCGGAACAAAGCAGTCCCATAAATTTAGTTGGCGACATGGGACAAGAGGTGCAAATTTCCATTCATGCACCTAGCGAATATATCTGTGCCAACTGCGAACAGATATTACCAGATTGGAAACAAGAAGCTTTATTCTGGGTTGTGATTGTCTTGCAGCGATCGCAACATCATTTAGTGGAAAGTACAAAAGAAATAGAAGACGAAAAACAACGGTTACGCGAAAAGTTTATGCGGTTCGGGATTGATGTGGCTTTTGAACTGCGCGATCGCGGCTATCTTACAGACTTAATCGATCCGCGCACTGGCTATCCTTTACTTTCCCGTCCTGGTGCAATGCCCCATAATGATACAGCAGTAGTAAAAGCATTACTTGGCTATCCAGTAATTAAAAACAAATGCTGTATGTTAGTGCATCCTGTTTGGGGTACAGCTGTTTATCCCAGTATTTTAATCTCAACCGCACCACCCACGCTGATCGAATTTGTCACTAAAGAAATAGCTTGTAAGCATGGGTGGGAAGAACAAATAGAAGTCTGAAGAAATCGTTATTATGGGCTACTGGCGGGGTAAGGCGTATTCGGTAGAGATCAAATTAACCGCAGATAGAAGCAGATAAAATACAGGTCACTTTCTTTTATTAAAACTGCGATACTCCCAAGGATTGATAAACTTAGTATCACTCCAAATTCCCAGCTTTTGCTGCTGCGCTTGCGCTTCAGCTTGTTGAACTAAATCTTTACTGGGACATTTATTTAAATAAGGACGATATACCTTAGCTAAACCTTCGCGTAATAAGACTTGTTGAACAAACGTACCATCTTTTAAACGAACTTCTGCCACTTTCCTCCCATAGCGATCGCTATCTGTGATGTTTAGGATAACGCGATCGCCTGATTGTTTTACGAGTTCCTGTAAGCGTTCTTGTGCTTTTACACCCCAACTAAATTGATTGCGATCGCTGGCACTTTTACTATTCCTTTCCTTTTGCGAATGGGGTACTTCCGGCGCATCCATACATGCAAATCGCACGTTAAATTTATTACCCTTAGCATCTTTGACAGCCAAAGTATCACCATCGCTAACTCTTTCAACCAAATCTCCAGAAGCACCAAAGAATTTATCACAACCTGCTAAACCGACAAGTAAGATAGTTGCACTCAGCCAAATTACTAGTTGTTTTGTTAGTTTATTCATTCAACATCACCTCACTTTGATGGATGATACTATATTTGATTTTTGAAATAGATGCGGCTTTTGCTGAAATTCCTACATTGAGAAATAGTGATATAGTTACTGAAATCGGTTCTGATGGGGAGCAGCCATCAGACGTAAGGGGGAAAGTCCGGTGTAAATCCGGCGCTGTCCCGCAACTGTGAGCCAAAATTAGGTGAGTCAGGATGCCCGCCGGTTAGAATCAGTTCGTTACATAAATCTGCGAGGTACAGATTATGGAAAGAAAAAAACAGGCCTTACTTAGTCTAAGCCTGATAGGATTTATCAGTTTTTATCTAGTAATTGGTTTACCCAAACCTGCCTACGCAATGCACATCATGGAAGGTTTTTTACCAGTACAGTGGGCAATTTTTTGGTGGGTTGTGGCACTACCATTTTTTCTATTGGGATTGCGTAATTTAACTCGCATTACTAAAGCAAACCCGGAATTGAAACTACTGCTGGGGTTAGCTGGTGCTTTTACTTTTGTGCTGTCAGCATTGAAAATTCCTTCCGTCACAGGTAGCTGTTCTCATCCTACAGGAACAGGGTTAGGTGCAGTGCTGTTTGGCCCCTTAACAATGTCGGTTTTGGGTAGTTTAGTGTTGTTGTTTCAAGCTTTGTTACTGGCACATGGCGGCTTGACAACGCTGGGGGCAAATGCATTTTCGATGGCGATCGCCGGGCCATTTGTCGCTTACTGGATATATAATTTGACAATTAAGTTGGGTGGTAAACCAAGAATTGGCATATTTCTAGCCGCAGCTATCTCAGATTTACTTACCTACGTTATCACTTCCATTCAACTTGCCCTAGCTTTTCCTGCCCCTGTTGGTGGGTTTATTGCTTCATTCGCTAAATTCGCCGGAATTTTTGCTATCACTCAAGTTCCCCTAGCAATTAGTGAAGGATTGCTAACTGTATTGGTGTGGAACTGGCTGCAATCTTATAATCCTCAAGAATTGGAATTGCTGAAATTAATCAAACGGGAACCCAAAGGAAATGAATCAGTCTAAAAAAGGGTTGAGTAACTGGCTGTTGCTAGTAGCTGTATTAGGTTTAGCAGTTGCACCATTAATATTGGTGCGTGATGCGGAATTTGCAGGTTCCGATAACAAAGCTGAAAAAGCAATTACTGAAATACAACCTGGATATCAACCTTGGTTTAAATCATTTTTTGAACCTGCTAGTGGAGAAATAGAAAGCTTATTATTTGCTTCACAAGCAGCTTTGGGTGCTGGAGTAGTTGGTTATGTAATTGGGTTGTATAAAGGACGTTCCCAACAACAAAAACCTGAAGAATGAGCTTGCAATTAGACACTTTAGCTTACACTAATCGACTGCGAAGATTACCACCAGAACATAAACTAATTTTTGCATTTACCACTCTTGCTATTTCCCTTACTACCCATCCCTTAGTACAAATTTTGATAGCAATTTGGATGGGTGTTTGGATAGTTATTTATGCAAGAATTCCAACTGGTGTTTATTTGCGATTATTATTATTCACCATAGTATTTTGTTTGACAAGTTTACCAGCACTGATGGTGAATGTAGTGGCAATTAATGATTTGCCAAAAATACAATTAGATTCTTTGTCTGGTCTAAGTCTGGGACACTTCTATATTTATGTCAGTCATCATGGAAGTCTGCAAGCATGGGCAATTTTAACCAGAGCATTAGCCTCTGTCTCTTGCTTATATTTTCTCATGTTAACAGTTCCTTTCACAGAAATTTTACAAATTCTGCGTTACTTACGATTTCCAGTGCTTTTGACTGACTTACTATTATTAATGTATCGGTTTATTTTTATCCTGCTGAACACAGCTAATGAATTATGGACAGCACAAAACTCTCGTGGTGGCTACCGAACTTGGCGTAGTTGGATGAAAAGTTTAGCGGTACTTATCGGACAACTATTACAGCGCACATTACAACGATATAGTCAGTTTTCTCTAGGACTAGAATCACGAGGTTTTGTCAGTGAATTTCAAGTTTGGCATCCTCGTCGCTATCGTCCCCAAGTGCGATATATCATCGAAGCAATTTGCGGCTGTATTGGCTTATTAGGATTGGAATTTTGGCGGAATGCAGGAATATTTACTAGAATTTGAACAAGTATATTACACTTATTCAGGCGCACGACAATCAGCTTTGAATGGTCTAACCTTAAAAATTCCATTAGGTAAAAAATGTGCATTAATTGGACAAAATGGTTGTGGGAAAACTACACTGTTTTTATTAGCTAATGGGTTATATAAACCAGATGCTGGCATTGTAAGTTGGCGTGGTGAACCGTTAAATTACAATCGTAATTTTATTGGAAAATTACGCCAAAAAGTTGGGTTAATATTTCAAGATCCAGAACAACAATTAGTGGCTTCTACTGTTGAAGAAGATATATCTTACGGTTTGTGCAATTTAGATTTGCCTGTATCCGAAATTCAATACCGAGTAGAACAAGCATTAGTTGAATTTGGGTTGACTGCTTTAGCGGAGAGACCAGTACATCATTTGAGTTTAGGACAGAAAAAGCGAGTTTCCCTAGCAGATGTGATGGTACTGCGCCCAGAACTGTTGTTGTTAGACGAACCTACTGCCTATTTAGATGTCAAACATACTCGAAATTTGATAGCAACTCTGCAAAAAATTCATCAAAATGGTACGACTTTAATGATGGCAACCCACGATTTAGATTTAGTTTATCGTTGGGCAGATTGGGTTTTTGTTATGGATGAAGGACGATTAATACTAGAGGGTAAACCACAAGATGTATTTAGTCAGCGTCATCTTTTAGAAGAATTAGAGTTGGGTGTACCGTTGATATATGAAATGTTATTTGATTGGTTATCTGGTGAGGAGGAAGTAGTTAGAGAACGAGTGCAACAACGGATATTAGAATTATTTTGGGGTTGAGCATAATTATATGAGCAATACTTCTCAATAACGGTGGTTTGCTAAAGTTAAAAGTATCCGACAACTCCCAAGATTGGTACAATAGCTTCGCTTAATAGATAGCGACTATCAATTGCTATCTCCAAGTGCAGATGGAATTATTCGTTCTCTTAGCAGTAGAGGCGCTGTTAAACAATCAGATGGTGCGAGTTTTGAAAGTAGTACAAGAAGGGTTAAAGTCACCAGAACATACTGCGTTTGTCCAGCGATTTTTTTAACGTAGACGCGAAGCGGCTTCCTGAAGGGTACCACAGAGACACAGAGAACGCAGAGAGAAGAAAAACTCCGCGTAACTTTGCGTTTACCTCCCTTCGGGTTCACCAGTCACCAGCGGAGGGAAACCCTCCCGCAGCGCTGGTTCACCACAAACCTCTGCGTTTAAAACTCACCGCCTCTCCTCAAGAATGATTGTAGACTCAGCAGAACGCCCAAATTCTTCGGGTGCGTATTGTAAATGCGCTTCTGCACCAGGCCAGCGGTATGTACCGGGAGTTACAGAACGGACTAAGTAATGCAGGCTATAAACTCCTGGTTCGAGGTGGTCAGCATAGGCGATAATGCGATCGCGGTAAATATTGCGATAACCAAGTTCCCAACTATCGGCTTTGGCTTGCAATGCGGCTGTCGCAGTTTGAAAACTTTGATCTACGGCTTCAAATCCTGCTGGTAATGGGTCTTTAATTACTATATGGTCTACAGGATGATCTGCAATTATTTCTAAACCAATATCAAATACTTGTCCACTATCTACAGTTAATGGTTTATCAAAAGCATACATTCCTGTTTTTTGCAGAACTTTTTCTTCACCGACTTTGCTAATTTCTCGTGTAACGCGTAAACCATTAAATCTCCCTGGTTGATTGCCTTGCAAGCGATAATTATAGGCAACTAAATAATGTAATTTACCATTACCTGATTTTTGTAAGGTCAAATCGTGACGACCACGCGGTAATTTTTCCATTGGTACATTTAGCTGCAAGCTAGGATTTTGATAGCCAGTAAAGCGATTTTCACCTAACTTTTTACCAGCTAATTGGACTGTTGTTGCAAAATTGGGTGGTGTGGGTTGCAGTTGACTATATTCTACTAAAGCTGTTAATGCTTGAGCATTATCATAGTTAGTTTGCCATGTGCCATCGCGGCGCATTGCTAGAAGACTTTGGAATAATTTATCAATAACTTCTGGGTTACTTTGTTTGGCAATAAATAACCGTAAAGCCTGTGCTTGGGCTGTGGTAGATGAATTCATCCATCCCCAACTAGGGGGTAAACTAATAACTGCTGTGCGACCAGTTTCATAGATATTTTGTTGTAACTGGTTTAGCATTTGTTGTGATTCATTTTGCCATTCTGGGAATTGAGATAAGTATCGCGCTAGTTTTATTTGCGTAACTATATCAAAGTTTTGGCGTTGTTGATAAATATCACCCAGGAAACTATTGCGTTTATCGCCTAATTCTGCTAAGGCGATTAAGGCGTTTAATTGCAGTTGATTTTTACAAAGTTGTTGTTTGCAAAAATCGTACTGTCCTGGGTTAGCTAAAACTTTTTGCAAATAAGTTTTCAGCCGCGAAAGTATTGCAGCATCTACAGAATTTGGAAATGCTTGATTAGCTTTCACTAGTGACTCAGCAGCGTAAGCAGAAACCCAAGGATCAGATTTTTCTTGTCCTGGATAAGCCGCAAAACCACCGTCGGCTACTTGTAGTTTTTGCAGTTGAGTAATGGCTTGATTTGCTTTCTGGCTAGGATTAAATTCAGCAAATGATTGACTATATTTTTGTCCTAAAGTTTGCAAGTTAGCAGCAATGATTAATTGACTAGCGGCTGGTTCTGCAAAGGGTAAATCATCATCTTCTAAAACTTGTTTAGCGGGTGCTTTAATTTCGGGTATTAATGTACTCGCTAATTGAATATCTAAACCGCCAGCTTCCGGGGCGATGTTTTTATCAACATTCACCGGAATTTTAACTTGTTTTTCAGTCACACCAGTTTCAACAACTTGTTCTGTAATTTCTAGCGGCTTCACTTCTAAAGGCACTTCAAAAGCATCGGCGGCTGTATTATTTAGCTGGGTGGTAAACCTGACTTTACTTTCACCAATGCCACCTGCAATCATGGGGAAGCGATAAGCACGAGTAGCTGATTCTGCATTTGTTTGCAAAAAAGTAGTTGTGGGGTTCTTTTCGGCAAACTTAACTGTACCGCTAAGTTCGCCGTTAATTGATAGGTTTCCGTTATTCCCGGTGTTGTTGGTGACGGATAAACCAGCCAAGATGCGATCGCCTGGACGCACAAACTGTGGCAAGATGGCATTGGTTAGCAATGGCTTACTGGTGATAAACGTCGCGTCAGCGTTACCAAAGCGCAAGTTTCCATCAGTAGCGACAGCCATCACTCGCCATGTAGTTAAATCATCAGGTAACTTAAAGGTTATCTGCGCTTTACCATCAGCATCAGCTAACACAGAACCGTTGTAGTAAGCCAACGCCTGAAAATCTGTACGGACGCGGGTATTTGCTGCACCGACGGAAAAACCACCGCCATAACCCCAGCCTTTGGGCTTCGTTATATCTTGCGGTTGTATCACCACATCAGGACGATTATCGCTGAAACGGGTAGATATTTGCTGTTCTGCATAGACTGTATCTACCAAATTTGGCGGACGATAACCAGACAGTTGCAACACGGCTTCATTTACCACCATGACTATAAATTGTCCGGGTGTGGGGTTGTTTTGGTTGTCTTTGAGTTCTAGCTGTATTGTTTGTTCTGCACCAGGTTCTAAAGATGTTTGCAATGGCGTAACTTGCACTTTTAAATATTTATCTTGCAAGTTGACTTTAAAAGGTGCAAAACCAAGTTTTACTAATTTATCTATTCCTGGTTCTATTTGGTTGAGAGGTGCGCCTTGTCTCACTAATACAGCTTCTACGGCTGCATTAGGTAACATTTCTGGGGTGACTTGAAACTGAATTTGGGGTGCGCCTCCCTTAACTTTGGTTACTTGTTGATAGAGGGGTTTGTCTTTAATAACAGCAAAGTATAATTCTGCTTCTGGATAAGGTGATTGAATTAAAGCTGTGACAGTTTCCCCAGGTTGAAACTCTTTTTTATCTAGTTTAACTTCTAGGCGATTTTCTTCATCTGAACTCCAATAAACTGGGTTTTCTCCTGTTGCCCAAATTTGCAAATCTGTTGCACTTAATTCTTCTTTTGTATCGCTATTAGCTCTAATTCTGTATGAACCTGATTCTGGTGGTGTTAGCGTTAATATCTGAGGACTATCAGCAGATGTAATTTCTGCTTGTTCCACTGTTTTATATTCAACTTGATTTTTAGCAGTGCGGCTACCTTCCACTACCTGCGTCACACTGCTATATTTCATCTGTTGTAATTCTAAATGCACCCGTTGACCTATGATAGGTTTTCCTGTAGGTTCAGTAACAATAACTTCAATAGGTAAAGCTTTACCAGCATCAGCAATGAAATTACTTTTTAACCCTATTAGTCGATTACTTGGTAATGCTGTAAACTCTTGCGAAGTAGCCACAGATAAATTAGAAACATCTGCGACTTGCACATCTACTCGGTAAGTCATCGGATAAGGTAAATCTTTAGCCACTGTCACAGTTTGGCTAGTTTTACCACTTACATCTAACTTGGAGTTAGTCTGCAACACATCACTCGGTAAAGATGGACTTTCTTCCGGCCAAAACCATTGTCTACCAAAACTAAATTCATCCCAACCTTTAGGGATAAAATTAGTCTGCTGACGTGTGACAAAATATTTTGCTTCTCCTGCTTCTACAGGCGCACCAAATAGATAATTACTAGCGGCTTTCGCTTCAATTTTGTCGTTAACAAGGGCAAACTCTTTATCTAAATTGAGTTCCACTTTAAAATTAGGTGGTTTAAACTCAGCTACCCGAAATTCACCCGAAATTTCATTTCCGTTTTTTCCTTTTGCTTGAATTGTATAGTAGCCTAATTTTTGAGTATTCTGAATCTGTAACTCTAGAGAGAATGTACCAAACTCGTTTGTAGTTTTGCTACCTAAATCAGTCTTTTGTCCATCAGGATTTAGCAAAGTTAATTGATAATCAGCATTTTTATCTTGCTGAATACTTCCATTTTGTAAATAATCAGCAAAACCAGTTAACCAAGCTTTTTCTCCTGGTTGATATAACTGTCTATCCGAAAAAATTACACCCCTTGATTCTGGTTTACCTTCTTGCCAACCTGCATCAATACCGTAACCAAAAACACCACTATATTCTTCAGTTCTCGCAAAAGCCCAATCTTGATTTTCACTGGTAATTACTAATAGTTGTGGTGACTTTGTAAATCTTTGCTTATCTGCAAAACACTGCTTTAGATTTTCACGCTGAAGTCTTAAAGTACCATTTTCATCAGTTTTCCCTGTCGCACAAGGTACAGCATTACCTGAAGATTTTTCCTCTAACTTTGATTGATAAATGTCAATAGCTGCACCCTTCACTGGCGAACCATCACTCAGATGATGTACCCGAATTAAACCAGAATCAGGAAACCATTGACTAAATACACCCAAATTTGTTAACTGTACTAAACCATAAGTTGTCGGTTCTCGCCAAAGTTCCTTGCCATTTTCTTGATATTTATTCGTGCGTGCTTGTACTCCGTATGCCAACATTCCTGTAGGACTACCAAGCTTTTCTCTTAAAGGTACATTGACATCAACTGGTTGATTTTTCTTACTATTTACTTTAAAGCTTTGCCATGCACTTGGCTGTGGTAATAAATCATTATCATTACCTTTAGGATAAGCACCATTAAAATAAACTAAATCTGTAGGTTGAACTACACGATAAGCTGCTTTATATTTAGACTCTGGTAGGTTAACTGTACTAATATTTAACTGTAAATTTTGACCCGATGGGAAAATATGTAAATCAGACGGAACCCAAATATCACCCGCTAAATCTCCAGTATTATATTGTAAGCTGACAGGTTTATTCAAAGTCTGCCCAAATTTATCTTTGAGATTTGCGGCGATCATAATTTTATAATTAGTAGCAGGTTCTAAAGCGTAGGGATTGATAGTCACCACACTAGATTCATCTCCTACTTGTAGCATTCGGGAGATATCTTTTGGTGCTGGCTCAATTTTGATATTATCTTTAACGGAATCTTCTACTAAGATATTATTAAATTCTAACTGTGGACTACCTTTAAGAAAGCGCCCATAGGTTCCGCTAACATCTGGTTGTCCGTAAAAATTAATTTTTTGAAATGCTAAGGGTGAATAAGTTGCTAACTTACTAACAAACTCTTTATCTGTAGGTAAGTTACCGTAATCTGGTAAGATTCCTGGAGAAAATACAAGGCGATAGTTAGTTGCCTTTTCGAGACTTTGCTGCGGTATTAAATTATAAACCCAACTACGTGCTGAAGGGTCAAATTTTTCTAAGGGATCTTCACCTTCTGTGGGTTTTTCTTCTTTCGCCAAATCTACATTAAATTTGATATCTTGATTTTTACCTTCCGGCACAAGTTTGATATGCTCTTGTAAAGAAGATAAGTTCAATTCTACATTGGATGTAAACTGTAGCTTTTGTTGTAAATCGATAGGTTGAATATCTGCTTTTTCAACAGGATTAACACCCGGTAAGTTAGTCAGCTTGATAGGCTCAGTGTTAAATGTCCAAGCTAAATCTTGATTTAACCGATGATTTTTTAAATCTGCCAAACCAGCTTTTAAGGTAACTTGAAATCTTGTAGCTTGTGGCAGTGCTTTATCGGCTTGAAAGCCTACCATACGCGGTGTTAAAAAGCGAAATTGACCGGGTAAAGGCGGCCATAAAGCAAATTTTTGTAATAAATTCTGCTGTTCTTGACTGTCAAGACTTTCAACAGGAATTAAAGCTTCTTTAAAGCGAATGCGAATTTGGTTGAGAGGTTTTGCATCACCAACAGGGCTAATTTGTTCAATCCAGTCTGGCAACTTTGGTGGTGTGAGTGGAGAGACAGCAGGTAATGGTTCTTTGTTTGAGGATATACCTAGTAAACTACAGCCGCTAATGCCTAATAGAAATGTCAGGGTAATAAATAATTTAAGAAAAATTTTAATAATCATGTTAAATAAAAAAGACTAGCTTTATCTTTTCTTTGCGTCTTTGCGCCTTTGCGTGAGATTCTTGTTCTATATGGATAACCAACCGCCTATAGCTATTTCCTAAAATAACTACAATTCTTAATTTAAATTGGGAGAAATTGTTAAGTCTTTGAAATAATTACTGATAAAGAAATAGCGATCGCGTCAAAATTAAAGTAAATTTAACTGAGAAATCCCTGATGAGACTAAGTAGACGGCTCATCCAAAAAGCAAAATTTATCTTAGCTATTTTATTAATATGCCTAGTAGTGCGGCTATTGCCATATTTTGCTCCTATTCATGCCGCAGATATAGCCCAAAATCGGTTAGCTTTGGAATTTAGCGATCGCAACGGTTTACCATTAGGAACAATACTCACCCGTGACCAAGAACACACCGCCGTAGTACCCTTAAATCAGGTTTCTCCTCAATTTATCAACGCAATTTTAGCCGCCGAAGATAGCAGTTTCTATCATCATGGCGCGTTGGATATGAAAGCCATTATCCGCGCCATCAACCAAGCCATTCATACCAAACGAATTGTCTCCGGTGCTTCCACAATTACAATGCAATTGGCGCGGATGTTAGAACCATCTCCCCGCAACCTGTCAGGTAAATTGCAAGAAATTTGGTTAGCTTGGCGGTTAGCTGCGGGAATGAATAAAAACGAAATTCTCGCTGCATATATCAACCGTCTACCAATGGGCGGCAATATATATGGTGTAGAAGCCGCATCCCGCACTTATTTTTCTACTCCAGCCAGTGATTTAAATCTGGCCCAAGCCAGTCTTCTAGCGGCTATCCCTAATAATCCCACCTACTTCGACCCGCTACAACATTGGGACAGGGTGAAACAGCGCCAAAAATACGCCCTCAACCGTATGGTACAGGATGGCTATATCACTCAACAAATAGCCGAGAAAACCCAAACCGAAAAAGTAGTTTTTCAATCTCGTCAACGCGGAATTATCGCTGCACCTCATTTCTTATTTTGGTTAGCAACTCAGTTATCAAATACCCAACAAGAAACATCCCCCATTTCTACCACCATAGATAGACCATTACAGCAATTCGTCGAAGCACAAGCGCAGCAAGTAATTTCCACCCTCACCGCTAACAACGTCCACGATGCAGCAGCTTTAGTAATTGATAACCACACTGGCGAAGTCTTGGCTTACGTCGGTTCACCTGATTATTTCAACGAAGCCAAACTCGGACGCAACGACGGAGTACAAGCACTGCGTCAACCAGGTTCTACTCTCAAACCTTTTGTCTATGAGTTGGCGTTAGAAAAAAAACTAATTCGCCCAAACACGATTTTGGCCGATGTACCAGCCCACTATGCCATTCCTGGTGCGAAACTTTATAGCCCAACAGATTATACTCAACGCTTTCTTGGCCCAGTACGCGTGCGGATAGCTTTAGCCAATTCTTTAAATGTTCCAGCCGTGCGAGTCTTAGAAAAGGTCACTGTACCAAGTTTTCTAGAACGTCTGCATGAACTAGGATTTACTCACCTCAATCAAACCCCCGAATACTACGGTTTAGGTTTAACTCTCGGTAGTGGCGAAGTTACGTTATGGGAACTTGCTCAAGCTTACGTCACAATGGCCCGACAAGGACAAGCTATCCCACTTGTAACTACTATTAACGATTCTGCAATCCAAAATCCAAAATCTCAAATCCAAAATTCGACGGTATGGCAACTTATCACTGATATGTTGAGTGATAACCATGCCCGCGCCACAGCCTTTGGTGTAGACTCGGTGTTAAACTTGCCCTTCCCCGCCGCTGTGAAAACGGGTACTTCTTCCAACTTTCGGGATACTTGGACTGTTGGCTTCACTACCGACTACACCGTTGCTACTTGGGTGGGAAATTTTAACGGCGAACCGATGCGTCAAGTTTCGGGAGTTATGGGTGCAGCACCTTTGTGGAATCGCATTATGTTACATCTGCATGAAAATCAAGAACCAACAGATTTTACAGTTCCCCAAGGCTTAATTAAACTACCTATATGTGCAATTTCTGGATTACGCCCAACACCAGATTGTAACTCTGTGGTGCAGGAATATTTTTATCCAGAAGACAAAATTGCTTACGAAACTCAAAATAACTTTCATTTACCACCAGAATATGATGATTGGTTAGCAAAGCAGCAATCAAATTTTCTTTCTAGTAATTTGAGAATTGTCTCTCCCCAAAATGGCGATTTGTTCTTACTATATCCTGGTGCTGAAGGAAAGCAAAAATTAGAATTTAAGCTTGCTGGAAATCAATCTGCATCTGTCGAATGGTGGCTGAATGGTAAAAAACTTGATACACAATCAGCTATTTCTTTATTTTGGTATTTGCGTCCTGGAAACTGGACTTTGGAAGCACGAAGTAAAGAAACAAGTGATAAAGTTAATTTTCAAGTTGAGTTAGCCAAAATTAAACCAACTCGTCGGGGTTTTTCTATTGTTAATTCTCAGCGGTAGATGCAGCAGTTGAGGATACCATAATAGCCACGAAATGCTAGTTCATCTTTAGTAATGATCTGGGAATACTAAAATTTACACAGCTTAATACATTTCCAGCAAGTTCTAGCATGATATTGGCATTGTTTAACCATCCCATTTACTCAACTGGTTTCATTCCTCACGGGCATTGTTATCTCTGGAAACCAGCATTAGTATGGCTCCACATTATTTCTGATGGCGCGATCGCCCTTGCCTATTATTCTATTCCACTGTTACTGATTTACTTTATTTCCAAACGTAAAGATGTTCCTTTCAATGGAGTATTTCAATTATTTAGTGCTTTTATCCTTGCCTGCGGAACTGGACACTTGATGGAAATTTGGACGCTTTGGCATCCTGATTACTGGATTGCAGGTGGTGTAAAAGCTTTTACTGCAATTATTTCCATATATGCAACATTCGCCTTAATTTATCTCATACCTCAAGCTCTCACACTACCTAGTCCCGCCCAGTTAGAAGCTATTAATAGAGTGCTTAAAAGTGAAATTGTTGAGCGCAAACGCATCGAAAAAGAACTACGCCAAGCCGAGGAAATGGCGAAGGATTCTAGCCAAGCCAAGAGTGAATTTCTCGCTAATATGAGTCATGAATTACGTACACCTCTTAACGGCATCCTTGGTTATGCACAAATCCTCCAACGCACAGAACCTTTAACTGAAAAAGGGAGCAAAGGAATCGGCATTATTTATCAATGTGGTTCTCATTTATTAACTCTGATTAATGATATTTTGGATTTGTCTAAAATAGAAGCCCGGAAGCTCGAATTAAATTCGATTGATTTTTACTTACCTGCATTTCTAGAAAGTGTAAGTGAAATTTGTCGCATCCGCGCCGAACAAAAAGTGATTCAGTTTAATCTGCAACTTGACCCCAATTTACCAACAGGAATTCGTGCTGATGAAAAACGCTTGCGGCAAGTATTGATTAACTTGCTTGGTAATGCGATTAAATTTACACAGCAAGGTAGTGTCACGTTCAAGGTTAAAGTTATTAATCAAACAGTGAATAACCAAGGACAAATTATCTATAAAATTCGCTTTGAAATCATAGATACAGGTGCAGGTATCACTCCTGAGCAAGTTGAGAAAATCTTTTTACCTTTTGAACAAGTGGGCAGTCAAAAGCGACAAACTGAAGGTACAGGTTTAGGATTAGCAATTAGCCAAAAAATTCTATCTTTGATGAATAGTCAAATTCAAGTGGAAAGTGAGTTTGGCAAAGGTAGCACTTTCTGGTTTGAGGTAGAGCTACCAGAATCTAAAGATTGGGCAAAGGTTTCTAGAGTCATAGAGCTGGGAATTGTTATTGGTTATCAAGGGCAAAAGCGCACTATTTTGATTGTGGATGATAAATGGGAAAACCGCTCGGTAATTGTCAATTTACTAGAACCAGTGGGATTTACTGTAATAGAAGCTAGTCATGGTGAAGAAGGATGGGAACAAGTAAATTCCTGCAAACTAGACTTGATTATTACTGATTTAGTTATGCCTGTAATGGACGGATTTGAGTTCATTAAAAGTTTGCGCCATTCTGACCAATTTCAAGAGATGCCTATCATTGCTTCTTCAGCCAGTGTTTTTGCAATTGACGAATATAAAAGTATTGATATGGGTGCAAATGCCTTTCTCCCCAAGCCGATAGAAGCTGAAACACTTCTGGAATTACTACGTCAATTCTTGCAACTGGAATGGTTGTATGAAAATAAGCAAAACTCAATCAACAAATCAAATGTAGAGCGTTCAGATTGTTTAGTTAATTTAGTTCTTCCTGGCAAAGAAATTTTACAGCAATTCTTGGAACTAGCACAAGACGGCGATATTCAAAAAATTTTAGAAATAGCGGAGCAAATTTCTGCATCCAATCAGCAACTCAGCACTTTTACTGGGCAAATTATACAGTTAGCAAGCAACTTCCAACTCAAACGTTTAGAAGGTTTTATTCAACAACAATTAGTTAATTTAGCTTAACTTTAATTTTAAAATCCATCATGAATAAGGTTTCAACTAAGGGATTTATTTTAATTGTGGATGATAATCCCACCAATTTATCTGTATTGTCGGAAGCGTTGGCTAGTGAGGGTTGGCGTTTTCGTGTTGCAGTTGATGGAGAAAGTGCGATCGCTCAGGTGGAACGCAATCAACCAGAATTGATGTTACTAGACATACAAATGCCGGGTATTGACGGATTTGAAACTTGTCGTCGCCTCAAAGCCAATCCTGTAACGCACAATATTCCCATTATTTTCACTACAGCCTTAGCCGATACAGAAAGTAAAATCAAAGGATTTTCTCTCGGTGCAGTAGATTATATCCCGAAACCATTTGCCCAAGAGGAAGTGATTGCCAGAGTGCGCGTGCATTTACAACTTAAGCAATTGACTCAATCTTTAGAACAACAAGTGTGCGATCGCACCGCTGCTTTGCAACAAGCTCAAGTGCAACTGGTGCAGCAAGAAAAACTCTCAACATTAGGAGAGTTAATTGCTGGTATTGCCCACGAAATGAACAATCCCATCAGCTTTATCACTAACAATATTCCGCCTTTAAAGGAATACATTAGCTCAATAACCGAACTTCTCCAAATTTATGAACAGGAGTATCTCAACCCAACAGCCAAAATTACTAATTTTATTGAAGACTTGGATTTAAAATTCGTTCTCGAAGATCTCACAAAAATTTTGAGTTCACTCCAGATAGGCTCTGAACGAATTCAGCACCTTTCTACTTCACTGCGCAGCTTTTCTCGCTCGGACAGTGATACAAAATTACCTGCTGATTTGCATTTAGGGCTAGATAGTACACTGATGATTTTACAACATCGCCTGAAGGCTAACGGCGATCGCCCTGGCATTGAAGTTATGAGGTGTTATGGAAAATTACCACATATAAACTGCTATGTCGGAGAGATGAATCAAGTATTTATGAACATTCTGGCCAACGCTATTGACGCTCTTGATGAAGCTATTCTCCAAGGTAAAATGACCAATAAAATTCCGCAAATTAAAATTGCCACCGAAATAAATGCTCAACAAATGGTTGTCACTCGGATTGCTGACAATGGAATTGGCATTCCTGAGCGACTCAAACAACGGCTGTTTGAGCCTTTGTTCACTACAAAACCCGTTGGCAAAGGTACTGGACTTGGCTTGTCGATAGCCCATCAAATCGTCGTAGAAAAACACAAAGGCACAATGGAAGTAAATTCTCAGCCAGGTAAAGGAACCGAGTTTACAATCGCAATTCCCATGTAATTAATCAAAACTTTTAGCTCTCAAAGGCATAGTTCTACCTAGTGGTATACCTATATGGAGTAAACCATAGGTATACCAAAATGTTTGTCATAATAGACTACTTTTATACCGTGCGATCGCCTAAATAATATAAATAATACCTCTTCAGAAATTTGCGGTTTTGAAATTGATGATTTAAAGTAGTGCTGAGTTTTTAGGAAATAATCATCAATGACGACTTTAACCACAGAAAATCAAAAATCTACCAAGCAGAAAAAACAGTCTTTTGGGCGTATAGATATAGGTTCCCCTAAAGTTCCATTCCGCAAAACCAAAAAGATAAAGCAAGAACATGAGTTACTCAGTGACTGGGAACACGCTAGTTAATCAATTGCTACAGCAAAGTGCTGAGTGCTGAGGAAAAGCCTTGTATTTACCCTATGGGAAGCCGCTTTTCTACAGGAGTTTTAACAATCAAAATAGTCCTAATCTATGTTTGGACTGCTATATGTAGAACTCCACTGACACAATTGAGATACTGGTGTCATGCGAGGGCGATTGTATTGGTAAAATCCCTGAAGATTTAGTGAAGCCTTACGGTACAAAATCCACTTAGCATTATCCTCGTTAGCATTGGCCGTAGTGAGGATACTTCCCTGATTAAGTGTTAAACGTCCTTCTGAGTCCCACTTAAATTCAGCAGACTCAGGTGTATTTTTCAGTTGAAGATTATCCCACACTATACCTAGACCTTCACCAGTGATGCGATCGCCATCTACTATCCCACGAATACAAACAAATTGATCCGAGTGCGGATAGCCATAATAGCCATTCACTTGATTTCCGATTTTACTGAAATTCAAACAAACTCCAGCCCCATCTCGCCAATCTTTAGGATCAGGTTGACTACAAAATTGATAGTTACCGTTTGCTAAACTAGCAATATTTACTGGTTGATTTGCCAGCAGAAAGTCTTGCTTGAGAAGCAATTTACCAGAAAATAGTGAACCTGCTAATAAATTTACACAGAAAACACCTAGTGGTAAGAAATTGCTCAATTTCAGCATAATCTCACCCATACATTTCTGGGAGACTAGCTTTTTACAGAAGCATTGATAACAACTAACTAATTTCTACACGGCTGGAGCCGCAGAAACTACCATCAAAAGTAGTAGTGCCAACATCAAGACGATGAGTTTGACAATGAGGTAAGTTGTAGGGTCAGAGAGTGGAAAATCGCTAAACATAAGACACCTCCATTTGCCATCTTTGCAAAGTCACTTGAGGCGAAAAATTTTCTTTGAAAACAGAACTGAGATTTTGATCTAGCTTTTGTTTTCTACATTTATATTTTCTCTCAAAATCCTCTTACGGGAGCCGTTATGTAATTATAGGTAACATTTTGCGGCTATCTCATGCTTTGTAAGTAGGGTGGGCATCTTGCCCGCCCAATTAATGCCATTGAAATGTAAATTTAGTTATCGTCTATATCAATCCAAATACTGCCTTCTTCCACGCGCACGGGAAATACTGGCAGTGTTTTTTGTTGCGAAATTAAAGACAATACTTTACCGACTCCAGGCGGCCAGGGACACCAATTATTTACCTGCCCAGTCTGCAAATCAAAAGCGCTACGGTGAGTAGGACAAACAATTGCCCCATCTTCGATTTTGCCATTCTTGAGAGGTAATTTTAAATGAGGGCAAGCGTTATCTACCGCATATAATTGATTTTCGTGATTTAGCACGAGAATTTTTCGCTTGCCAACATTTACCACTTCTCTCGCACCAGGGGCAAGTGCATCAGCTGCCATAACTTTAGTCCAGCCCATTGAATTCTCCTTGGTTAATGGATCTGTTTTCAGTTTCCCGCAATTGTGACCTCAGTGCGTATGGTTGCAAGGATGATTGTCAATATGGTGCGATCGCCTCAACTCAACTTTTGCAATCTAATAGCTCGGTATAACATAGAGTAGGCAACGTCTTAACTTTAAAATACTTTACAAAGGTGGTAAAAAATGGGTCGGATAAATCCCTACACCCTGCAAATGCAAATTACTCGGATGTTTGACCAAGGACAATCATTTTTCGCTACAACCAAAGTCCAGGAATGGCTCAAAGAACGCAATCAAAATCCCTTAGATTACGACATTATTTTTCATCAAAAACCTGCTCCTCCTGGTTCTAAAGAAGTCATGGTGGTAGAAATTGAATTGCGACGTAAAGATGGACAACCTGTAGATTCTTGGTTACAAGAACAAGCCAATCTTCATGCGTAATTTTGGGGAGATGAACAGTATTATCTGTAGGGTGGGCAAAATTTTGCCCACCTAATTTATTTAATGATGATGGTGGTGGTGATGATGTTCACTTGAATGGGGATTAACTGCCAAAGCTTCCTCTGACAACAGATCTGCAATCTGCGGATTTGCCCATTCTGCGGCCATTGCCAAGAATTCTGCATTGTCGTTAACACAAGCCATCTGCACATAATTCACATCAGAATGCTGTTTTTCTAAAGCATGAATAATGTGATGGACATCTAACAGAGTCTCGTGATTTTCGGTAGCGAAACCAATAGGCATAAATATTATTACTTTCGCACCCAATTGAATCAAGTTTTTGGCAGCTTGTTCGGCGTTGGGCTGCGTCCATTCAATCAGAGGCGTATCGTGATTTAACCAACCTACCGATATTAAAGGATAGCGGTTAATCAATTTCTCTCTCACTAACTCGTATAGTGCTTGACTTTCAGTTATCCCAGAAGTGAAGCCTTTAGCTTTGTGAGGACAACCGTGATTCATTAAAACGATCCCGATTTGAGAAGGTAGGTAAGTGGCGGCTAAATCAGCGTTAATTTTCTCCTCAACCAAATGCGCCATCAAATCAATGTAGGCGGGTTCATTGTAGAAAGAAGGAATGTAACGCTGTCCTTTAACCCAATGTTCTTCTCCATCAGCTATTTCAGATAGAGCATTATTCACTTGCTCGATCGCAATCCCACTAGTAAAAATTGAATCAACCACCAACAAGGGGTAAATTAGCAGCTTGTCAAATCCTTGGTTGTGAATTTCCGCTAAAACTTGCTTAGGAAGAAAAGGCGCACAGAAGTTAAAGGCTTTGAATACTTTAACGCGATCGCCCCACTTAGCTTGTAAATTCTGCTCAATCCCGGCTCGTTGCTGTTCAAATATAGCGTTGTGTGGCGAGATAAAGTCGTGGTGTGTATGACCCCATTCATGGCGGTCAAATAACGCCAATAGCCGTGCTAAGGGAGGATAAATCCAAGTCGGGACTGGTGCGAATTTTGCTGTTAATAAATTTAAAGCCTGTTCATTATAGTTGGCGAAATCTTCGTAGCTTTCGACTTCACCATAACCCATAAGCAATACAGCTACACGGTCTTGACCTGGTAGATGCTCGTGGGTGTGTTGCAATTTTTCTGGCGTAGCAACCACAGTAAGTTCCTCAATATAAACCAGATTAAAGAGCTAAATAATAGCTCTATGTATTTTTCTGGATCATAAAACATTATCCCTTCCGGGGGGATAGGATAACCATAAAATTAACAACAATACTTCAAAAGACATACTTACGTTAATACTAGATACTGAGTATGACAAAATAATTTCTGAGTATCCTAAAGAAAAATGTGAATTCTAGTTAAATCAAGATTTCACTACGCTCCAATATTAATGTAGAATTTACTAGTAATTTTTATAGCACTACTTTTAAATATAAATACTTACAAAAATCTGATCAATTACAAAAAACTCAATCATCAGAGAGTGAAAGTTGTGAAAACCAATAGATAAATGACGATCATCATTTGCCCTGGAATCCATGACCCAGAATTAACTAACAGCTTTATCTCAAACTGGTTAACAGTAGGTGCTGATAGCTTAAGTAAACAAAATAAAATCAAGACAATAATTTTTCCGGGAAAAGGTGTTTTAGCTTTATCAGCACCTCATATATTGCAGTTTTTAGGCGATCGCTTAAAAAATCAACAAAACTCACCCGTTGTATTTATTAGCTTCAGTGCCGGAGTAGTAGGTGCAATAGTCGCCGCTTGGAACTGGCAAATTTTAGGAGGACAAGTCAAAGCATTTATTGCTATAGATGGATGGGGTGTCCCTTTATGGGGTAATTTTCCCATTCATCGCTTAAGCCACGATTATTTTACACATTGGAGTTCCTCGTTACTGGGTAGTGGGCATAATAATTTTTACGCAGAACCAGCCGTTGACCATCTATCTATGTGGCGATCGCCCCAAACTGTTCAAGGTTGGTGGGTAGACTCTTCTTGTGAAGTTTCTCCCCAACAAATGCGCTTGACGGCTGCTCAGTTTTTGCATTTGTTGGTAAAACGCTATGAATAAAAATAGTCCGGAAAACAGTGTAGGCAAACAGGAGTGAGAAATAGAAGAGGCAAAAGAATTTTAGATTTTGGATTTTAGATTTTGGATTGGCAATTTTAAATTTTCGATTGTTTCATCCAAAATCGAAGTACCAGAAAGCTAAAATTTCATACTTTATACTTCACACTTCATACTTTTTCCTGCCCCATCTACCCTAGTCGTAATCATTGAGTAACCGATGTTTCCAACTGAACCTGCTGCTGTAAATAATGGGTTTAGCGCACTGCTAAAAAACCGTGGTTTCATGCTCCTGTGGATTGGGCAACTCATTTCCCAGTTGGCAGATAAAGTCTTTTTCGTTTTGATGATTGCCTTGCTGGAATTTTATCCAGCCCCACCGGGATTAGCAGAAAACTCGATGTACTCAACTTTGATGGTGGCATTTACCATCCCCGCCATTTTATTTGGTTCAGCAGGTGGTGTGTTTGTTGATCGGTTGCCAAAAAAGCTAATTATGGTAGGCTCCGATATTGTGCGTGGGCTATTAACACTGTGTCTGCCCTTTTTACCAAGGGAGTTTTTCATTTTGTTAATTCTCACCTTTGCTATCTCCACAGTCACTCAGTTTTTTGCTCCCGCAGAACAAGCCGCCATCCCCTTATTAGTGCGCCGAGAAAATTTAATGGCAGCCAACGCCCTATTTAGCAGCACTATGATGGGCGCGTTGATAGTTGGCTTTGCAGTTGGAGAACCGATGTTAAGTTGGGCGAAAAGCTTAATGGGAGAAGATTACGGTCAAGAAATTATTGTAGGCGGACTGTACATTTTATCGGGTGTGATTATGCAACCGATTAAGTTTAAAGAACACAAACCCCATCGAGAACATCGAGGATCTGTGAACCCTTGGGTTGAATTCACAGAAAGTGTGCGCTACCTAAAGAAAAACCGCTTGGTCTTAAATGCTATGCTGCAACTGACCACTTTATATTGTGTGTTTGCAGCTTTAACAGTACTAACAATTCGATTAGCAGAAGACTTTGGTTTAAAAGAAAAACAATTTGGCTTTTTCTTAGCAGCAGCTGGGGTAGGTATGGTGATTGGTGCAGGAATTTTAGGACACTGGGCAGATAAATTGCATCATAAGCCACTACCTTTAATTGGATTTTTAGCGATGGCGCTAGTTTTGGGAGTATTCACATTTACCCATAACTTACTACTGGCATTGGGACTGTGTGCATTTTTAGGCATAGGTGCTGCCTTAATTGGCGTACCGATGCAAACTTTAATTCAGCAGCAAACACCACCTACCATGCATGGTAAAGTGTTTGGCTTTCAAAATCATGCCGTAAATATTGCTTTATCAGTACCTTTAGCAATTACTGGCCCATTAACAGATGCGCTTGGCTTGCGTGTTGTCTTAGTAGCGATGAGTATGATAGTTGCAGCCGTCGGTGTTTGGGCATGGCAAAATACTCGCCGAGTTTTACAAGACGTAATTTAAAGAGCTTGATCATACTGATTCATTGTCTATGATTGAAGATAGTCAGCTTTACTCACAATGAGCAGAGCAATCTTATAGTTCATATTTTAAAAATAGCGATCGCCAACAGATTTGTTGCTTTGTAACTTCTATCTTGTGATTGATATTTAAAAATCGATAGGCATTTAATCTAACTTTTCAATTAAAATGAAATCTTAACTACAGAATTTAAGCGTTAACTTAGCTATTATCTGAGGTTCGACCGTGACCTTGAGCTTGCCTTCCCCGATTAGTCCTTCAAAAACTGAGAATCAAAACCAGTCGGCTGCTTCTCAATCGTCAGTTGTGGCACCCAAACGGGCAACTGGTGGTTTTGCTTTACTAGACAGTCTCCTACGCCACGGCGTGGAATATATTTTTGGTTATCCCGGTGGAGCAATCCTGCCGATTTACGATGATTTATACAAAGTCGAATCAACTGGTGCGTTGAAGCACATTCTGGTAAGGCACGAACAAGGCGCAGCCCATGCCGCAGATGGCTATGCCCGCGCTACTGGCAAGGTAGGAGTGTGCTTTGGTACTTCTGGCCCTGGGGCGACAAACTTGGTAACAGGTATCGCTACAGCCTACATGGATTCGATCCCAATGGTGATTGTCACGGGACAAGTACCCCGGAAAATGATCGGTACAGATGCGTTCCAAGAAACCGATATTTACGGGATTACTTTACCCATAGTCAAGCACTCTTATGTAGTGCGCGATCCCAAAGACATGGCACGAATTGTGGCTGAAGCATTTCACATCGCCAGCACAGGACGGCCAGGGCCAGTTTTAATTGATGTCCCCAAAGATGTAGCCTTTGAAGAATTTGATTATGTACCTGTAGAACCAGGTGCTGTTAAATTGCCTGGATATCGTCCCACAGTCAAAGGAAATCCCCGCCAAATCAATGCGGCAATTAAGTTAATTAAAGAAAGCCGCCGACCATTGTTGTATGTTGGTGGTGGTGCGATCGCATCTAACGCCCATGAAGAAGTTAAACAATTAGCTGAGTTATTCAATATTCCTGTCACTACCACACTGATGGGAATTGGGGCATTTGATGAACATCATCCTCTGTCTGTGGGGATGTTGGGAATGCACGGCACAGCCTACGCTAACTTTGCTGTGAGTGATTGTGATTTACTGATTTGCGTTGGGGCAAGATTTGATGACCGCGTGACAGGAAAATTAGATGAATTTGCCTCCCGCGCTAAGGTAATTCACATCGATATCGACCCAGCAGAAGTTGGGAAGAACCGCATTCCAGAAGTACCCATTGTTGGTGATGTCCGCAATGTTTTAGTTGATTTGTTGCGACGCTGCAAGCAATCTGGGATTAAACCCACACCCAACCAAAACCAAGAATGGTTGAATTTAATTAACCGTTGGCGGGAAGAGTATCCCTTAGTAGTACCACAACACCCCGACAGTATCTCCCCCCAAGAAGCAATTGTCGAAGTAGGTCGCCAAGCACCCAACGCTTTCTACACCACAGATGTCGGTCAGCATCAAATGTGGGCAGCCCAATTCCTCAAGAATGGGCCACGGCGGTGGATTTCCAGCGCTGGTTTAGGCACGATGGGTTTTGGCTTACCTGCGGCAATTGGTGCGAAAGTTGCCTTCCCAGATGAAGAAGTTATCTGTATTAGCGGTGATGCGAGTTTCCAAATGTGTTTACAAGAATTGGGAACAGCATCACAGTATGGTATTAATGTCAAGACTGTAATTGTCAACAACGGTTGGCAGGGAATGGTGCGCCAGTGGCAACAAGCCTTCCACGGCGAACGTTACTCTTGCTCGAACATGGAAGTCGGAATGCCAGATATTGAGTTGTTGGCAAAAGCCTATGGTATCAAAGGCATTGTAGTCAAAGAACGGGAGCAATTAAAAGATGCGATCGCCGAAATGTTGGCACATAACGGCCCTGTCATCTTGAATGTCCACGTCACCAGAGATGAAAACTGCTATCCAATGGTAGCCCCTGGTAAGAGCAACGCGCAGATGGTCGGTTTACCCAAGCAACCACCAACAAGTTCCGTAGAACCAGTTTGTTGCAGCCACTGCGGTAGCATGAATGCGCCTAACCATAACTTCTGTTCTGAGTGTGGGACGAAGTTGTAAGTTAAATAACGTTGGGTGTAGGGGTATAGGGGTGTACGGTGAAAACTATAAACTTGGGGTTGACTGGTTTAGATAGTGATTTCCAAGTTACTTGTTTCCCTTACACCCTTACACCCAGTCTTAATAGGGATCTGAACTAAATCTTCCTCGCTTCACGCTTCTAAAGTAATAACCTCGATTTGGTGGGTTTCTCAGGTCGAAAGTATCGCCGCTGGGAACTCGCCAAATTTTGTAGTCATGGTAAGTTAGTGGCGTTCGGGGTTTACATATCTCTGGCGGATGGTCTCCTAAGACAAAGTAGGCGGCGTTTCTTCCCATCACCTTAGCCAAACCGTATTTATCGACTACAAGCGATGTCTCCTCACTAATAGCTATCCCTAAAACACGGTTAGCTTTGCCATCCTGAATTTGTCGCGCAATAAAAGCCATGATTCGACCCATACGTTTGCGGCTATCGAAGTGGGTATCGATGATGGTTCCGCGCAAATGACCCCATTGAAAAAAGTCGTATGTAAAGGTGATATTTCGATAAGGGTCTTCGAGTATTTCTCTACTTTCGATACTATCTTCACAAGCGCAAGAATCGTAAACATACTCACTGTGAATCATTGCACCTGCACTCGTCCCGCCAATTGCACCGCCTCTGGTGTAGACTTCTCGCACAGCGTTCTCTAGTCTGGTATTTTTCCAACTGCGGATGTATTGGCATTGGTCTCCTCCAGCAAAGAACACTACGCCAGCTTTTCGCACTTTTTCCACAACATCATCTCGGTTGGCATCTTGGCGGTTACTTATTATGAGCGTCCTGACCGAGTTCACGCCTCTCATGCCATAAATAAGGTGATTGTAATCATCACTGCCGTATGTGCGGAGAACTACCACATCAACTTTAGCATCGCTGTTACTACTCCCGCGCACTTGATCAATCATCCATTGAATAGCCTTCTCGACATCAGGGCCGCCGCCTCCTAAGTTAAATACCGGGCCAGCTAAGCGGTGCTGGAGGGAAAGGGGCGGAACAACATCAACAGTGTTGTCAATGAAGTGGCGTTTCAGGTATGCTGTAAGACGGGTTATTAAACTGGCACCCATCCTTAACAACACAGTTCCCAAATTCTTCCAGAACTTTGCTATATCTGGGAATGCCTTCGTCATACTAACTTTTTAGAGCAAACTGCATTTACTGTTTACTCTCGCATCAGAAGGCTGAAAATTCCCAGCGTACAGAGCTTGTAATGTTTTTTAACGCAAATTAACCCAGAGTAATGCTTTATTCTCTACGTTTCTGGGCAGTATCCTCAGTTTTACTCTGTATTAAATTACCAGACAACTTGCGATCGCTCCTGCACAACTCGCTGATAAACTGATTCTGTTTGCTTGGCTAATTTCGGCCAGCTAAAGCGGCGTTCTAAATCTTCATAAGCGTTATCTACTAGCCATTGCCGATATCCGGGGTTTTTCAAAACCTCCAAAATTCCCCAAGCTAAAGAATCAGGGTTATTTACCCAGGTAACGATACCTGTTTTGGTATGCTGTACAACTTCCGGGAAACCACCAGTATTAGAAACTACTACAGGCACGCGAGATGCAAAGCTTTCTAAAGCTACAATGCCAAAGGGTTCGTAAAAGCTAGGGAATACAGCACAGTCTGCAATAGTTTGGAATTTATCTAAGTATTCGTCAGATAAAAAACCAGTAAAATAACATTTATCCCAAATACCCAAATCTGCGGCTTGGCGTTTAAGATGATCGGTATTGCCGCCACCAATAATCACAAATTTAACGTAACCACCCATTTGGGCCAGTACTTTAGGTGCAGCATTCAATAATACTGGTACACCTTTTTCATAAGTCATACGGCCGACATAGTAAACAATTTTTTCACCATCTTCGGCAAATTGGCGGCGAAAATCTTGAGCATGGAAATCTTGATGATGCTGTTTCTTTTCAGGACGGATACCGTTATATATGACATCAACTTTATCCCAAGGACTGTTGAGGGCGCGTCCTACTTCTCGGCGCATATAGTCGGTACAAACGATAACTCGCCAAGCATCAAAAGCGAGTAAGGTTTCTTTACCGTGAATGTAGCGTTGGATCTCGTTATGAATTCCGTTATAGCGTCCGTATTCTGTGGCGTGGATAGTTGCTATGAGAGGTATTTTAAAATTATGCTTGAGAGCGATCGCTGCATCTCCAACTAACCAATCATGGGCATGGATTAAATCAAACGGGCCTTCCTCTAAAATTAACTTACCACCGTGATGACCCATGCTTTGGTTAAGATTCACAACCCAGTGAAAAAAGTCGTTACTATGTCCTACCGGGACGCGATGCACATTTATGCCTTCAACTACCTCATACATCGGCGCTTGACCGAACTCTACGGTAATTAAGTGAATTTCATGTCCTAATTTGACTAGTTCCGGGTACAACTCAGCTACGTGTCTGGCAATACCGCCGACTATCCTTGGAGGAAATTCCCAACTTAATACAAGTATTTTCATTTACTAAAATCTCCAAAGTTTTATCAATTTCTCAAAAGCTAGATTTATTTCAAAATACAAGCAGAAGAAATCAACTGAGTAAGTATGTTTACTAAAGTTTTCTAATTTTTTAATAATTACAACGATAGATCACAGGGTAGCAAGGTTGGGTAGATTCGCAAATACCTCATGAAACTTACTAGATTAATTGATAAATTTCCTCTGGGGATGAAGTCTCTTACCCCTCTTTTGAGTTTTAATACAGCATTATTCTTTGCTTGTTTCCAGATTTAAGTAAAAACTCTCAGGAAATAAATAAAGGAATGTAAAGAGAATCTTCCCTTAGACATTCCTTGTTATTGCTTCGCTGTATGCAGTTAATAACAGCGTCTATTTAATTTTGATCTAAGCGCAACACAGCCATGAAAGCTTCTTGGGGTACATCTACTGTACCTACCGCTTTCATCCGCTTTTTACCTTTAGCTTGTTTCTGCAACAGTTTCTTCTTACGGCTGATGTCACCACCGTAACACTTGGCTAGTACATCTTTGCGTAAAGCGGGAATATGTTCACTGGCGATGACTTTACTACCAATGGCGGCTTGAATTGGCACTTTAAATTGATGGCGAGGAATCAATTCTTTGAGTTTCTCAGCCATTGACCGTCCGACGTTGTAAGCTTTATCACGATGGACAATCATCGCCAAAGAATCAACAGGGTCGCCGTTAATCATGATATCTAGCTTCACCAGCGGATTTTCGCGGTAGCCAATCAGATGATATTCCATACTGGCATAGCCACGCGATCGCGATTTCATCTGGTCAAAAAAGTCAGTTACAACTTCTGCCAAAGGTAACTCATAAGTTAGAGTGGTACGCCCTTGGGTGAGATATTTCATATCCTTGAAGACACCACGCCGATTCTGCGACAACTCCATCAACGTGCCGACGAAGCCCTCTGGCGTAATCATTTCTACTTGCACGTAGGGTTCTTCGATTTTCTCGCGGTCATTGGGAGCAGGCAAATGGCTTGGATTATCAATATATAATTCTTCACCCTTGACAGTAGTTACACGGTAAACAACTGATGGCGCAGTAATAATTAAATCCAAGTCATACTCACGTTCTAACCGTTCTTGCACAATTTCCATGTGTAGCAAGCCCAAGAACCCGCAACGGAAGCCAAAACCCATCGCGCTAGAAGTTTCTGGTTCGTAGTGCAGTGCCGCATCATTCAGTCTGAGCTTTTCTAAAGCTTCCCGCAAGTCTTCAAATTGGTCAGCATCAATGGGGAACATCCCACAAAAGACCATTGGGTTGGCTTCGGTGTAACCAGGTAAGGGTTCAGATGCTTTGGCATTAGACAAGGTAATGGTATCGCCTACCCGTGCATCGGCTACCGCTTTAATGGCGGCTGCCAAATAACCTACTTCCCCGGCGTGGAGTTCCTCGACTTGCTTTTGAGTCGGTGAAAGAACACCTAACTCGTCGATTTCATATTCTTTACCGGATGCCATGAGATAAATGCGATCGCCTTTTTTCACGCGCCCATCCATCACCCGGAAATACACAATTACGCCTCGGTAAGGATCGTAATAGCTATCAAAAATTAACGCTCGTAAGCGTTCATTCACTGTATCAGGTGCTGGCGGAATGCGTTCAACAATCGCCTCTAAAATCTCATTAATCCCGATTCCTTCTTTAGCCGAGGCTAAAATTGCCCCACTGCAATCAAGACCAATAATTTCTTCAATTTCACTAATTACTCTGTCTGGTTCTGCCCCTGGAAGGTCAATTTTATTCAGAACTGGAATAATTTCCAGATTATGTTCCAGTGCCAAATAAACATTTGCTAGGGTTTGCGCTTCCACACCTTGAGACGCGTCTACAACTAACAATGCCCCTTCACAAGCAGCCAAACTGCGAGACACTTCATAAGAAAAATCTACGTGTCCGGGAGTATCAATTAAATTTAATACATACTGCTGACCATCTTTAGCAGTGTAATTCATCCGGGCAGCTTGCAGCTTAATTGTAATGCCGCGCTCCCGTTCTAAATCCATATTGTCGAGAAACTGTTCCTTCATCTGCCGTTCGTCAACAGTGCCAGTAGCTTGTAGCAGGCGATCGGCAAGGGTGGATTTCCCGTGATCAATGTGAGCAATAATACAGAAATTGCGAATGCGAACTGCGGGAACGTCAGTCATATACTATCTTTGCTGAAGCAGCAACCAAGGTTATAAACAGCGATTTACTTAATGTATTTTAATGCTTTCTTAGGCAAGACGCTGCTATGAAGTATGAAGTGAGAAGTATGAAGTATGAAATTTCATCTTACCTTCTGCCTTTGGGCGAAAACAATTACTGTCTCTGACTTATGCTCCTATACCTTTATGGGTAATACCGTTTCAGACTTCACACTTCATACTTCATATTTCAGTTGCCTCTTAAGTAATTTGCAAATCTATATAAAGTCTCTATAATTAAGTCTATTTTTCCTTGCAGGTATTGATCAACCATCAGCGTACAATAAATATATATAAGTACATAGTGTAGGGATCGTGGGCAGTTACACCTGGTAAATGCTCGGATCTACTGATTTACTGACAAAACTTCTAGAGCATTGAAAGAGTGAGTTCTATGAAAATTGCCACTTAAAAATCTTATGCTGTTACTTTTGGTAAGATTTCGGGGAACTATGTAACTATACCTTTAAGATTTGTCAGTAAACTAACCCGAAACGTGAGTAGAACTACTTTACAAAGCTTTGACAAAACAAATTCAGAGTATATAAACCTATGAATATGAAAGAGAGAGCTACCGAAGGGGAGCAAAGACAAGCCGATAAGGTAGAAATTGCTGTCCGCTTAGATTCTGAACTATTAGAGCAAATTCAGCATCTTACCAATGATCCCAGCAAAGTAATTGAGGTAGCAATCCGCCAATGGTTACGGGGTGAGATTCCCAGAGATGACGAACTGACACGAACTCCTTATCGTACACCTGTACCGCCTAGAGGTGAATGGAATGATTGATAGCCACAAAAAAGCTTTTCATAGACAAGAAGACAAATGACAAGTTTGTCAATCATTGTTTTCATAACAGCTAAAACACCCAATGTAAGTATGCAGAAGCTCTCAGCAGCTTAAGCAAAACTGTATTGAGTTGCCACTTGTCTACCCAACTCGATTAAATGACTATTACTGCCAACTCCCAATTGCCAAACTTATTTTCTCAAAATCTGGAAGACACAGCTAATCATACGCATGACTCGTTACCGACTCTAGGCTCTGAGTTGGTATATACGCAAGATGGGTCAGGCCGCTACCTGACATTTTATTGGCAGCAAAGCGAAGTCTTGGGATTAAACCCTGAGCAAATATTGAATCACAGCTATGCAGATGAAACTTTTGCTCCAGTGGATAAGGTAGCCTATTTGGAACGATTAAACCGAATTTTAGAAAGTTTGGTGCCAGAAAAGTTTCAATGTTGGTTTCGCTACCAGCAAGAGTTGTGCGAGTTGGAATTAGTCATTTGTCCAATCATGCCGCCGCTAGGAACTGCCGCCACTACAGTTGTAGTGATGGGACGGTTATTGCAGGCAACAGTTGAGCAAAAACAACTCAGTAATCAACCAAAAGCACCTACACCAATCGAGTTGGCTTTACGTTCGCAGCAACATCAAAAACTGGTAAATAAAATTACTAGAAATATTCGGCGAACTTTAGACTTAGACATTATTTGGCAACAAACAGTAGACAGTTTGGGTAAAGCATTAAAGTTAGAACGTTGTATTATCTGTCCATATCAGCCCTCTAGCTCAAAAGTACGAGTTATTGCAGAGTATCATCAGCCAGAACGCACTTCCATGCTTGGCTTAGAAATAGATGTAGCTTCTGAGCCAGCATTTGCTCAAGCATTAGCCACTTTAGAACCAGTGGTGATGGAGGTAGCGAAATATGCTCTGTGTCCAGAGCAAAAAGTTTTAGTGGTAGCAACCTGTTATCAAGACCAAGCAAATGGCTTGATTGCCCTAAGTGTGCGCGATGAATGCTATCCACTGACAAATGCCGAATTAGAACTAGCAACAGAAGTAGCAGATCAATTAGGCACAGCGATCGCTCATGCTACTTTATATAAAGAATTAGAAGCAGCAAGGCAAAAAGCCGAAGAAGCCTCCCGCCTCAAAAGTGAATTTTTAGCCAACGTCTCCCATGAAATTCGCACCCCTCTCAACGGGATGATTGGCTTTTTGAAGCTAATACTAGAGGGTATGGCAGACGACCCAGAAGAACAACATCAGTTTCTCTTAGAAGCGCACCAATCATCAATCCACCTGCTGAACATCATCAACGACATTTTGGATATTGCCAAAATAGAAGCAGGCAAAATGGAATTAGATTGCGCTCCTGTCAATTTAGATGAGTTATTTTGTGGTGTAGAAAGTTTTATGCGTCCCCAAGCCGAAATGAAAAATCTCAGTTTTCGGATGCAAATTCCCACCACCTGCGATGAAATTGTTGTCCAAGGCAATTATCAACGACTGCTGCAAGTTATGCTGAACTTGGTAAATAATGCCATTAAATTTACCCATGAAGGCGGTATTACCATCACAGCTGACATTGTACAGAAAAAAGTCAAATTCCAAGACCAGCAATTTCCTGGGATGGTCAGAGTTAGAGTAGCCGACACCGGAATTGGTGTTTCCTTAGACAAACAAGATAAATTGTTTCAATTATTTTCTCAAGTAGATGGTTCCCGCACTCGCCAATATGGTGGCACAGGGTTGGGACTGGCAATATCGCAAAAGCTGATTGAGGCAATGGGCGGTGAAGTTCATTTCTACAGTCTGGGTGAAGGACTTGGCTCAACCGTCACCTTCACAGTACCTTTGTATCAGCAACCAGTAATTGTCTCATCAACTGACAATAACTTAGATTGCGCCTGTTAATAGGAACAACTCTTTCCCCTACTCCCCAACTCCCTCACCTCCCTGCACCCTTTTTTGATGACTGTATATGAAAACACTATATCTATGGGTGGACAGTAAGGTAAAGTTATGATAGATTTCTCCTCTATTCAATGGTAAGTTCACGAATTCCGTAAGACGGCTTGATGCTAGTAGTTGTTGAGTCGCTTGTTATTGTTTTGTCATCAACAGGAACGGTAAAAGTACGACAAGCAATCTAGCGACAATTAGATCTAGGATTGATTTAACTAAGCTAAAAAACAAAGTTATGGGTGTTGAGTTGGTAGTAGTGCCAAAAATCTACGAACAACTAATACCTAATAACCATCACTAACTTCACAGGTCTAAAACAATGGAACTGACAATTGACAACGTAGAAACCGTTTTAGATGAAATGCGCCCTTATTTGATGTCTGACGGCGGTAATGTGGAACTTGTGGAACTTGATGGCCCTGTGGTCAGATTACGGCTACAAGGTGCTTGTGGTTCTTGCCCTAGCTCCACAATGACCCTGAGAATGGGTATTGAACGCCGCCTGCGAGAAATGATTCCCGAAATTGCTGAAGTTGAGCAAGTCATCTAGGGACTAGTACAAAAAGGCTGAAGGATGAAGTCTCAAGTATAAAATTTCATCCTTCATCCTTCATACTTCATACTTTCCTTTTCCCTAATCACTACCGATTATGTCCCATCCACTTTATGTTGCCTTTATTTGGCATCAACATCAGCCGCTGTACAAATCTCCTGACAGCGGCGTTTCACTTTCATCTAACCAGCAGTACAAGCTACCTTGGGTGCGCTTGCATGGTACCAAAGATTATTTAGATTTAATATTAATCCTCGAACAGTATCCAAAGTTACACCAAACGGTGAATCTGGTTCCTTCTTTGATATTGCAATTAGAAGATTACATTGCTGGTACAGCTTTTGACCCTTATTTAACAGCCAGTTTGACTCCTGCGGAACAACTAACACAGGATCAGCAGGAATTTATTGTCCACCATTTCTTTGATGCCAATCACCACACGTTGATTGATCCACATCCCCGCTATGCCGAGTTGTATCAACAGAGACAAGAAAAAGGGCAAGCTTGGTGTTTAGCAAATTGGGGAGTGCAAGATTACAGTGATTTGCTGGCTTGGCACAACTTAGCCTGGATAGATCCGTTGTTTTGGGATGACCCAGAAATTGCGGCGTGGTTAAAACAAGGACGGAACTTTAGTTTAAGCGATCGCCAGCAAATTTATGCCAAACAGCGCCAAATTTTAAGCCGCATTATTCCCCAACACCGGAAAATGCAACAAACAGGGCAGTTAGAAGTGACTACCACGCCTTATACTCACCCGATTATGCCCTTACTGGCTGATACCAACTCTGGTCGGGTAGCTGTGCCAAATATGGCCTTACCAGAGCATCGCTTTCAATGGGCAGAAGATATTCCTCGCCACTTACGTAAAGCTTGGGATCTATATATAGACCGCTTTGACCAAGAACCAAGGGGTTTATGGCCTTCTGAGCAATCAGTCAGTCCAGAAGTATTACCGTATATTGTTAAACAAGGATTTAAGTGGATTTGCTCAGACGAAGCCGTCTTAGGATGGACACTGAAACACTTCTTCCACCGGGATGGCGCAGGAAACGTCCAGCAACCAGAAATTTTGTATCGACCTTATCGCCTGACAACCCCAGCAGGTGATTTGGCAATTGTCTTCCGCGACCATAGATTGTCAGATTTAATTGGCTTTACCTACGGGTCAATGCAGCCAAAACAAGCAGCAGCCAACTTAGTAGGACATCTGCAAGCGATCGCTAAAAAGCAGCGTGAAAACCCCAGTGAACAACCTTGGTTAGTCACCATCGCCTTAGATGGTGAGAACTGTTGGGAATTTTATCCCCAAGACGGCAAACTTTTCCTGGAAGCTTTATATCACAGCCTCAGCAATGACCCCCAACTTCAACTCGTTACTGTCTCTGAATTTATCGAAAAATTCCCCCCCACAGCCACTATCCCTGAAGAACAATTACACAGTGGTTCTTGGGTAGATGGCAGCTTCACAACTTGGATTGGCGACCCAGTGAAAAATCGAGCTTGGGACTACCTCACCCAAGCAAGAGCGGTACTAGCCAGTCATCCTGAAGCCACAGAAGAAAACAACCCAGCTGCATGGGAAGCTTTGTATGCCGCTGAGGGTTCAGACTGGTTTTGGTGGTTTGGTGAAGGGCATTCTTCCAATCAAGATGCCATCTTTGATCAATTATTTCGGGAACATTTGTCTGGCATTTACAAAGCCTTAAATGAACCTGTACCAGCTTATCTTTCTCAACCTCTAGAGGTGCATGAAGTTCGAGCAAACCATATTCCAGAAAGCTTTATTCACCCTGTCATTGATGGCAGAGGTGATGAACAGGATTGGGACAAAGCCGGACGCATAGAAGTTGGTGGTGCTAGAGGCACAATGCACAACAGCAGCGTTGTCCAACGCCTGTGGTATGGAGTAGATCACCTGAATTTTTATTTACGGGTAGACTTCAAAAGTGGTGTTGCACCAGGACATGATTTGCCACCAGAGCTAAATTTGCTGTGGTTCTATCCTGAGAAGACAATGCACAACAGCCCAATTCCCTTGGCAGATGTGCCGCAGCAAGCACCTGTAAATTATTTGTATCACCACCATTTAGAAATTAACTTGCTGACACAATCAGTGCAGTTCCGGGAAGCAGCCGAAGATTATCAATGGCAGCCCCGCTTTAGTCGCGCCCAGGTAGCTTTAGACACTTGTTTAGAGGTTTCTGTGCCTTGGGCAGACTTGCAAGTGCCACCAGATTATCCTTTGCGCCTGATTTTAGTAATGGCTGATAATGGGCGCTTCCGCGATTATTTACCAGAAAATGCATTGATTCCTATTGAAGTACCGTAGTAAAGTATGAAGGCTGAAGTGTGAAATTGCTTCAGCCTTGATATTTTGCTAATTTTAACTGTATGCTTCTGTCTTAATCTGCGGTTAATAATCAATTTATGCAAATTTGACCAACAGTTTAAGTAATCCGGATAAATTTTTGTAAAAACTATAAATTTTTGATTTAAATTTAAGGATGAGATTGGGAAATAGATCAGAATTTTGCAAAGAAGCCGTAATGATACTGGCAAAAAAAAATTTTTACAGTTAAATTGAAGACAATACAGAGTAGCTGTGTTTGAGCTATGAATCGCTTTTCTGGAAAGATTACTAATTTTCAAGACGAGTACAGTTTACAACACAATCAACTGGCTCAATTGTGTGGTTCCAAGCAGCTATTCCGCGATCGCTACATCATATTGCGAATTTTAGGTAGAGGTGGTTTTGGCATTACGTTTTTAGCCAGAAATGCCAGATTACCAGGAAATCCTCTGTGCGTGATTAAACAGCTTTGTCCGAAGACGACTAGTACTAAAAGTTGGCAAAAAGCCTGTGAAAGATTTGAAAAAGAAGCAAAAACTTTAGCGCAACTTGGTAGTCATTCGCAAATCCCCATGCTTTTAGACTACTTTGAAGGCAATGGTGAGTTTTATTTAGTGCAAGAATATGTGCGAGGCTGCACTTTAGCGCGAGAAGTCAGGCGTAACGGCACAAAAAATGAAGCAGAAGTTAAACAGTTTTTACACGAAATTCTGCCAATCTTACAATACATCCATCAAAATCGTGTAATTCACCGAGATATTAAACCGCAAAACTTGTTGCGCTGTGAAGATGATGGGCGGTTGGTGATGATAGATTTCGGTGCTGTTAAGGAGAAATTAGTTGATATTCCTGAAGAAACTGGGAATAAAACGGCAACAACTAATTTTGTAGGAACAATGGGGTTTGCACCTCCAGAACAGTTTGCGCTGCGACCAGTTTACGCCAGTGATATCTATGCAGTAGGAGTGACTTGTATTTATCTGTTAACTGGTAAAGGGCCATTAGATTTGGGACATGATACCTACACCGGTGAGATATCTTGGCAAAAAGAAGTGAACGTTAGTGATAACTTTGCCAGAATTTTAGAAAAAATGGTGAAGTTTTCTTTAGATGATCGCTTTAAGACTGTTGATGATGTCGTGAAAGCGTTAAATGTAGAAAGTAATTTACCAAATTTAACTAACTGTTTAACAAATAAACCGCTAAGTAGTAACCAGCATCAACCCAAACAACCACCTCCGCCAGCATACGTATCACCGACAACCAGAACTGCGATCGCTATTCGAGAATGGAAAGCTAAACTCAATAATAAACAGTTGCATCGTCAGTTAAATTCTTATTTAACTTCGGTATAAATAGTGATTTGCGCCAACTGATAAAATTAATAGTCGATAATCAGCCTATTTCGATATTTCAGTGAAACGTGACTCCATTTATTACCAGATTTTTAAACGTTTTCCGGCGTTGATTTTTGAACTCGTTAATTACCGTCCTGAACAGGCGCAGAACTATCGATTTGAATCGGTTGAGGTAAAAGAAACTGCGTTTCGGATTGATGGAATTTTCTTACCGCCAGAGGGTGCTACACCCAGAATTATCTTTTTTGCAGAAGTTCAATTTCAGAAAGACGAGGCTCTCTATCATCGCTTCTTTACTGAATCTCTGACATATTTGTACCGGAATCAATCTCAGTACGATGACTGGTATTGTGTAGTCATTTTTCCATCTCGCAGTTTAGAACCAAGCGATACAAGAACTCATCGAATGTTTTTGAACAGCGACCAAGTGCAGCGCATTTATTTGGATGAGTTAGGAGTTTTCAACCAGCAGCCAATAGGCATTAATTTATTGCAGTTGACCATTGCCTCCGAGAGTGAAATGGCGGAGCAAGCAAAGCAATTAATTCAGCGGGTACAATTAGAGTCAACTGACGCACTGCCGAAAAACGAAATCATAGATATTATTACCACGATTGCTGTTTACAAGTTTTCGTCTTTGAGTAGAGAGGAAGTAGAAGCTATGCTGGGTATAACTTTAGAGCAAACAAGGGTTTATCAAGAAGCAAAAGCTGAGGGTTGGGAAGAAGGTCGAGAAGAAGGCCGAGAAGAAGGTCGAGAAGAAGGTCGAGAAGAACGGGAAGCTGAAATGTTAAAAGTTACTGTTCCACTTTTAGTAAAAACAGGGATGACTGTAGAACAGATTGCTCAACAGCTTAATGTTACTTTAGAAGCTGTTCAGAAGGCTGTACAGCAGAGTGCATAACAGAAAGCACTCAAGCGATCGCTATTCATGGTAACTTACTGAAACAAAGCAAAATTTAAAAATGTAATTTTTTAAACGCAGAGTGGCGCTGAGGTTAGCGCAGAGAAACGCAGAGTATTTTTCATGCCAATTTGCTCATGTAATCACTGTTAAGTTAAAGTTAGGGCTTTACTTGCAAGCTCAAAAAGCGATCGCTGGACTTCGGAACACAAAGCTTTAAGTTCTGAACACGGCTTGTCGAGTAAAAAGAGTGAATGATTGACTTCGGAACATAAAATTTCGAGTTCTGAACACGACTTGTCGAGTAAAAAGAGTGAATAGTTGACTTCGGAACATAAAATTTCGAGTTCTGAACACGACTTGTCGAGTAAAAAGGGTGAATAGTTGACTTCGGAACATAAAATTTCGAGTTCTGAATACGACTTGTCGAGTAAAAAGGGTGAATGCTCTACTTCCAACCCTTATCATTTAACTAAAATCCTACTTCCTTTAGCTGCAAGGCAAGAGTCAAGAGTTAAGCTAGATAAAGTTTAATTAAATTTGAGTCATGTCTGACTTCAAAGAAAACGTCGCCTCTTTTGCCAGACAGTTTGTTCCCTCTTATCGGTTCATTCGTACTCACGAGTCTACCCTTGACAACAGTCATGAACTGCAAACAGAACTAAATCCTCACTCGATTAAAGTTTTAAACTGGAATATTGCTAAAAATAACTTTGAAAAAGCTTGGTTTAAAGATTTTTACCGCATTTTGAGGCAGTATCAGCCAGATTTAATCTTCCTCCAAGAAGTTCGTATGGGCGTGGGTGTAGAACAAATTATTGGTTTGACAAATTTTAGTTGGGCTTATGCTCCGAATTTTCTCGATGCTCATCATCAAACTTATTGCGGGATTTTAACAGCAACTAACATTAGTCCTCTCACTAAAAAAGCCATAGTCACTAAACACTATGAACCTCTGGTTAATACGCCCAAGGTTTCACTAATTACGGAATATCCTTTATCTAATCAATCAAAAACACTTTTAACTATCAATAGTCATTTAATTAACTTTGTCGATATAAACAAATTCAAAACTCAGTTACAAGAAATAGAGTTAGCATTATCCACACATCATGGGCCGATTATCTTTTCGGGTGACTTTAATACTTGGAATCGCCAAAGAGCAATTATTTTAGATAAGGCTGTAACTAAATTAGGCTTAAGACCAGTAGAATTTGCCATCCATGAAAGCAAGAAGATTAAAAGGTTCTTATTGTCACCCCCCCTAGACTATATTTTTTATCGAGGATTAACTGAAAAACAGTCCAGTGCTAAGGTTTTAGACGAAATTTATTCATCCGATCACAAACCATTACTGGCAGAATTTAGTTATGTCGATACGTAAAAAATAAAGATGCTTGTAGACATTAGCGTCCTCACGTTTTTGAGTGCGGCTACTGTTGTAGTTCATGCCTTGGGAATTGGCTATGCTGCCCATGCAGTTATGACTGTGCGTTCTTCGCGTGGTGCGATCGCCTGGAGTATTTCTTTAGTAACATTTCCCTGGCTGGCTCTCCCTTTATACTGGATTTTAGGCAGAACTAAATTTCACGGATATGCTGAAGCCCTGCGCTCAGTCTTTGCCCAACATCAAAAATTAGTTCATCAAGCTTATAGTGAAATTACTAAATTTAAAGTTGCAATACCAGCAAAATTAAAGTCACTGGAACCATTAGCGGAAACATTTACAGGCATTTCTTTTACATCAGGTAATGCTACCGAATTATTAATTGATGGACAGCAAACTTACACTGCAATGTTGAGTGCGATCGCTTCTGCAAAAGACTATATTTTGCTGCAATCTTACATTGTTGATGATGATGAATCAGGTAATGAATTTAAAGAAGCTTTAATTGCCCAAGCAAAACAAGGCATACGCATCTATTTTCTCTACGATGAAATTGGTTCTAACAAATTACCTCGCACTTATATCAACTCTCTACGTCAAAATTTAATTCAAGTAAGTGCATTTCACACTACTAAAGGTAGAGGTAATCGTTTCCAACTTAATTTCCGTAACCATCGCAAAATTTTAGTTGTCGATGGTGAAATAGCATTTACTGGTGGTTTAAATATTGGTAATGACTACGTGGGTAAAAATCGCCGTCTCAGTCCTTGGCGTGACACCCATATAAAACTGCAAGGGCCGACTGTTCAAAGTCTGCAAAGTTCTTTTTTGCAAGATTGGTATTGGGCAACGCGCAAAGTTATTGATGTTAATTGGCAAGTGCAACCTAACTGGGAAGTTAATCAAACTGCATTAGTTTTACCCACAGGCCCCGCAGATAAACACAAAGCTTGCCAACTTTTTTTCGTTAATGCTATCAATCAAGCACAATCTCGTCTTTGGATTGCCACTCCTTATTTTGTCCCAGATGATTCAACCTTAACAGCCTTAAAATTAGCAGCAATGCGCGGTGTCGATGTCCGAATTATCTTACCAAACCGTCCCGATCACTTATTTGTTTATCTGTGTTCATTCTCTTACTACAACGAAATGAAAGCGATAGACATCAAATTTTATCGCTATAAACATGGATTCATGCACCAAAAAATCATCCTCATAGACAATGATTTAGCAGGAGTAGGAACAGTCAACCTCGATAATCGCTCATTCTTTCTCAACTTTGAAGTTATGAGTTTCATTATCAATTCTCAATTTGTCAACAGCGTCGAGAAAATGTTGAAAACCGATTTAGCAACCTCCGTTGCCGTAAATTTTTCCGAGTACGACAAAAAACCTTTGTGGTTCAAGTTAGCTGTGAGAATATCTCGCTTACTCACGCCTTTGTTGTAACAATAGACCTCTTACATAAGTATTTTTTGTCTCGCGCAAAGGCGCAAAGTCGCCAAGAAAGAGTGTTTGCCAAAGCATATAATTTAATGAGAAAATAATATGGTAGCAACTGTTAAATGGTAACTATATTTAGTGAAAGTCAAGTATGACACCAATTGCATTTCATGTAGAAGGGCAAAAACCAATAAAATCAGAAGATTACAAAACTCTAGAGGAGCTAGAATCTGAGTATCCAGGATTAAAAATATGTCCTATCTGCCAAGGTGTTCTACATTTTGTTCCACAGTTTTTCAAAAAAGTGAACAACAGAAGAATAACTGTTGCCTCCTTTTTTAGACATGAAAGCGAAGAAGCTAATAACCTTTGTCCTACTCGCAACATGGGCGAATCAATTGAGCATTTATGGATAAAAGTTGAAACTCAGTGCAGGTATAAAGAAGCGGCAAGCTACGCCGGATTTAAAAATATAAGCATAGAAATCGAGAAAAATATTAATAATCCAAATGGTTATAATCGTCCTGATATTCTGATAAGAAATAACGATAAACCCATATTCGCTGTTGAAGTTCAAACTTCTGGCATCTCTGCACAGAAACAAGCAGATAGGTCATTTAGACACAAAGCAGCGGGTATTGATATAACAGACTGGCGATGTGGTGACAACAGCTATACGGCTGTAGAACGAGCAATACTGTGCTATGGTTTTGCACATACAACAGAGGTTTATAAAGACTCTTATGAAGAGTTATATGATAATGGTTTTTTTGAGCAAAAAATTATTAAAGAAAAAATTAGAAATATTGAATTTACACTTTACAATCCTAACCAGAATGGCATAAAAGCAACTATAGAAAGCCATGCCCAATTATTAGAAAAAGCTCTACAAGTGTCTACGGGTTCTAATATTTCTTTATTACCCGATGAAAAAGGAGAATCAAAAAATCGCAACCCCTTTATCCCTGAAGAACACCAAGAGTTATGTAAATCCTTAACTCCGGTTGTGGATCTGCTTAAATCAGGGATTCATCATGATGACCTTATTGGTTGGTACGTGAATATCCAAGGACAAGTGATAGAAGGTATTATTCATGCAATTGAACCAATATGTAAGAAAACAGTTTTAATCCAACCTTTATATAGTGAACAACGCCAAATTGTATCCATAGAATTAGTCAGTATCGTTAATTGGAAAGAAACCATCTGTGGCTCAACTATAGAAGAGACAGCGAAAACAACTCCAGAGCCAGATAAACTTGAACCCCAAACACCATTAATCTGGAAAGTTGGCAATCGCGTTTCATGGAAAAATGCACCATCCTGGTGGAATCCTTATGGCGAGGAAATCATCAGCATTGAAAATAATAAATGTATGATTAACTATTGGGGAAGCCCTATCGACTTGGCTCAATTATTTCCTCCGAGTATGTAGGTCGAACTCTTGCAAACTCTTTTGCGCCTTTGCGCCTTTGCGTGAGAAAAAAATTATCTAGTTTCTTAGCTCCAGAATTTGCTAAACTCCAACTTCGGAGATAACGAATAAACTTAAGTATTAAGATTCGGAGGGGTCGTAGGGTGGCTCACGATGAACGTGCAATAACAGAACAAATTCATCCCAAAGATATTTCCTGGCCATTCTGGCCAATTGTGCCACTCTACCCCTACGGCAGACGGCGAACAATTCGTAAAGAAGTCATCAAAAATACCATCTGGACTTTTGACCAATTGCAGGGCATCTTTTACGTTGTTGTGCCAATTCGCATGACAGTTGTCAAGCTAGATGCAGGTGGTTTACTTGTCTATGCGCCTGTTGCACCGACAAAAGAATGTCTTCAACTTGTGCAGGAGTTAGTTGCAGAACACGGTGATGTCAAATACATTATCTTGCCAACTATCTCCGGTATTGAACATAAAGTCTTCGTCGGCCCCTTCGCCAGATGCTTTCCCAATGCACAGGTATTTGTCGCCCCAAATCAATGGAGTTTTCCGTTGAATTTACCATTAAGTTGGTTGGGTTTGCCTGCGAAACGAACTCAAGTATTACCAGAAGACTGTAGTAAAGCGCCTTTTGCCGACGAGTTTGACTATGCAATCTTGAAGACGATTGACCTTGGCCCAGGTAAGTTTACAGAAGTGGCATTTTTTCATAAGCGATCGCACACTTTATTAGTAACAGATTCGGTGGTGTCAGTACCAGAAGAACCACCAGCGATCGTGCAACTTGACCCTTATCCTTTACTATTTCACGCCAAAGAAAAAGGTTCTGATGTTGTTGCTGATAATCAAGCAAATCGCCGTAAAGGATGGCAACGCATCACATTGTTTGCTTTATACTTCCAACCCAGCGTTTTAGAAGTACCTGCTTGGGGCGAAGTGTTCCGCGATGCCCTCAAAGCACCAGAACGTTCTCGCAAAGCTTATTTTGGTTTATTTCCCTTCAAATGGCAAGATAACTGGCAGAGGTCATTTCATGCCCTGCGCGGTGATGGACGTTTGTTTGTCGCACCAGTTTTACAAACTCTTATTCTTAACCGCGCACCCAGAGAAACACTTAACTGGGCTGATAAAGTGGCAAGCTGGGATTTTCAGTGGATTATTCCCTGCCATTTTGACGCACCAATTAAAGCCCAACCGCAACAATTTCGCCAAGCATTTGCTTTTTTAGAAAAGCAACCTGCTGCCAGTGCAGGTTTATTTAATACTAGTAGTTATCCTTTGCCAGCAGAAGATTTTAAAATTTTGCAGGAAATTGACGCAGGTTTAAATAAGACTAAAATTGTGCCGCCTGCAAAGGAGAAAGTCTGAGATTTGTAATTAGTGAAGATTTCCGCTATATTTACGTCTCGTAAGATTTTTAAAGCAGATTGTTGAATACATTACTAATTACTGGAACTGACACCGAAGCTGGCAAAACTGTATTAACAACAGCATTAGCAGCTTATTGGCAAAAATATTATCCGCAGCGTCACTGGGGAATTATGAAGCCAATACAGTCGGGAATTGGCGATCGCGAGTGGTATCAAAATCTGTTTAAGCTAGAACAATCACCCGCAGAAATTACACCTTTGTATTTTCAAGCGCCTCTAGCGCCACCCATCGCTGCCGAAAAAGAAAATCGTCAAGTTGATTTAGCTGTAGTGTGGAAAACTTTATGTGAATTGCGATCGCGCTATGAATTTCTTTTGGTAGAATCTGCCGGTGGGTTAGGTTCACCCATGACTAACGAATTAACTGTTGCTGACATCGCCGGAGAATGGCGCTTACCGACAGTCTTGGTAGTTCCAGTGAGATTAGGTGCAATATCTCAAGCAGTGGCTAATGTCGCATTAGCTAGACAGTCACGGATAAACCTCATAGGCATTGTACTAAACTGCATCCAACCTCGTACCGATGCAGAGATTGCCGACTGGACACCACCAGAGGTAATTGAATCATTCACACACATCCCGGTTTTAGGCTGCTTGCCTTATTTTGATAATCCAGCAGATTTAGATAAACTTGCCCATGCCGCATCCAATTTAAACTTAGAAGCGCTAAATATTTAAGAAAATATTAAACTGAGAACATAAGCCAACGTAAAGTTGATGAATTTAAAAACCCCTCTCCAAACCTCTCCCCTGCAAGGAGAGAGGCTTCAAAGGTTTAAATTTTCGTTGGTATATAAAGATATTTCAGCCCCTCTCCGCGTCGGAGAGGGGTTGGGGAGAGGTTCATCGAACTTACGTTAACTCAATCTCAGCCGTCTTCTACCAGTTTGTTGCTATCATGGTTTCCACATTCCCCAATTCTTATTCTGTTGACTTATCCCGTGTGCGACTCTCAATTCGCTCATTGCAACCACAATTAGTCGAGTGGCGGCGGCGGCTACATCAACAACCAGAATTAGGCTTTCAAGAAAAACTGACGGCTGAGTTTGTCTCCAGTCAATTGCAAGCATGGGGAATTGAACATCAAACTGGTATTGCTAAGACTGGCATTGTAGCAACGATTCAAGGAACAAAACCCAGCACTCAAAACTCAGCACTCAGCACTCAGCACTCAGCACTCAGCACTAAAAAAGTATTAGCAATTCGGGCAGATATGGATGCTTTGCCCATTCAAGAATTGAACGAAGTACCTTATAAATCGCAGCATGATGGAATTATGCACGCTTGTGGACATGATGGACATACAGCGATCGCATTAGGTACAGCATACTATCTCCAGCAGCATCGGCAAGACTTTGCTGGCACTGTGAAAATCATCTTCCAGCCAGCCGAAGAAGGGCCGGGCGGTGCAAAACCGATGATTGAGGCTGGGGTACTAAAAAACCCTGATGTGGATGCCATTATTGGTTTACATCTGTGGAATAACCTTCCTTTGGGAACTGTCGGTGTTCGTGCTGGTGCGTTGATGGCGGCTGTAGAGTTATTCAACTGCACAATTTTAGGCAAAGGTGGACATGGTGCAATTCCCCATCAAACTGTTGATTCAATTGTAGTTGCAGCCCAAATTGTCAACGCCTTACAAACTATTGTCGCTAGGAATGTTAACCCCATAGATTCCGCAGTTGTGACTGTTGGTGCGCTTCATGCTGGTACAGCCCACAATGTAATTGCTGACACAGCCAATATGAAAGGCACAGTGAGATATTTTAACCCAGCATTTGAAGGCTTTTTTAAACAGCGTATCGAGCAAATAATTGCTGGAATTTGCCAAAGTCACGGTGCAAACTATGACTTAAAATATTGGAGTTTATATCCCCCAGTAATTAACGATGCGGGGATTGCAGAATTAGTGCGATCGATTGCGGAAGAAGTGGTAGAAACGCCTGTAGGAATTGTGCCAGAATGCCAAACAATGGGCGGCGAAGATATGTCATTCTTCTTAAAAGAAGTTCCCGGTTGTTACTTCTTCCTCGGTTCTGCTAATCCAGAAAAAGACTTAGCATATCCCCATCATCACCCACGTTTTGATTTTGATGAAACAGTCTTACCAATGGGTGTGGAAATATTCATCCGTTGCGTGGAGAAATTTTTTAGTTGAGTTAATTGGCATAAAATTACTTTGCGTCTTTGCGCCTTTGCGTGAGCTTTTGATACCATCATCAGCAACGCTAAAATATGGAATCATTTATGTCTGAGAACAATACAGACGCTCTGAGAACTTTGTTAACAATCTTACCAATTATATTTATTCTTTCTTTAGCAGGAGTTGTTTTATTCTTTGTAAAAGTTGAGGGTTTAACAACAGAACAGAGGTTAGATTATGGCATTAAAGCCTTAACAACAACCGGAACAATTTTTGCCGGAATTGCTGTATTTATTAACGCTTTCTATGCAGCCAAGCGTGCGGAAGCTATGGAGAAAAGTGCTTTAGCTGCGAATGAAAGTGCCAAAGCTGCCTTAAAAAATGCTGAGGCTGCACTTAAAAACGCTGTAATAGCAGAAGATAAACAAATAACAGAACGCTTTGCAAAAGCCATTGAGCAGCTTGGAAGCGACAAGATTGAAGTACGATTAGGTGCAATTTATACGTTAGAAAGAATTGCTAAGGATTCCTCAAAAGACCACTGGACAATTATGGAAGTTCTTACGGCGTTTGTGCGAGAGAATGCGCCTAGAAAACTGGAAGAAGAAAACACCGAGACAGAGCAAATACCAAAAATTCGCACAGATATTCAAGCTGCACTCACTGTTATTGGACGACGTAATTGTGACAATGAGCAAGAAAATCAAAAGCTTGATTTAAGTAATATCGATATCCGACGAGCAAAACTAAATATGGCTAACTTACAAGGAGCATTCCTCAATTTTACTAACCTGCAAGGGATAAGATTAGAAGGAGCTAACCTGCAAGGGGCAGTCCTCAATTTTGCTAACCTGCAAGAGATAAGATTAGAAGGAGCTAACCTACAAGGAGAGCGAAAAATTTCGGGGGAGATGAGGGACAAGACGCGGTAAGATGACTCAATGATTGATCCGGCTGAAAGAGTCATATATCAATTAAAAGTGGTGCTGTTGAGCATCAGCCCCATGATTTGGCGGCGTATAAAAGTCAGCAGCGATAGCACAATAGAAGATTTGCATTACACGATCCAGTTGGCAATGGGGTGGGAAGATATTCACCTCCATCATTTCATCATCCACGGTAAGCAGTACGGGATTACCCAACCAGGGGGAACAGTATTTAGCGATCGCGCCTGTGAAGTAAAACTCTCGTCCCTTGGTTTGAGGGAGAAAGAGAAATTTTTATACGAATATGACTTCAGTATTTGCCCATTAATGGGTGCATGGCGTTATTGGTGGCGGCATCAAATCAGAGTAGAAGCGATACATACTCCAGATCCAACGCAAACTTACCCAATCTGCACTGGCGGTAAAGGTGTTTGCCCCCCTGAGAACTGTGGTGGCCCTTGGGGCTTCATGAAAGCAAGGGAAGAATTTTTTATTTCTGACGTGTTAGAGCGTTTTGCTTCAATGTTAGAGAACAAGAAATTTGACATGGATAGAGAAGAAGCAAGCTCGTTACTAACTTGGCTACTAGTGTATCAAAACTGTTTTGACCGTCAAAAAGTCAACCAAAATCTACTAAAATACGCTACCGGAGACAGAGAATTGATGTAATTGTTTAAGGGGATAGTGTGAAATTTAAAATCCAAGTAGTTGTTGAATCAGAATCAGGAGAAACCCAATTAATCCAAGAAGTTTTACAAATTGAAAAGGGTAATCTACAACCGGAAAACTTAGGACTATCGCTAGACCAAGGCAAAGAATTATTGCTTCAGACACAACGCAGCATAGTTAATCAACAAATTACAGAATATCAAAAACAGCAGGAATTATGCTCAGATTGTGGCAAGAAGTTATTGCATAAAGATAAACGAACAATCACACATAGAACACCTTTTGGTAAATTAAAACTGCAATGTCATCGATTATTTAACTGTGCTTGTAGTGAGCAAACAACTCGTAGTTTTAACCCAGTAGCAAACCTATTAAAAGAGCGTACATCACCCGAATTGCTCTACCTAGAATCAAAATTTGCATCCCTAATGTCTTATGGACTGTCTAGCAAATTATTACAAGAATTACTACCAGTAAAAGGAGAAATAAACGCTACATCTATACGCAACAATCTACACTCACTTGGTCAGCGTTTGGAATCAGAATTACCAGAAGAAGTCGGAATATTATTTGAGGGTTGCCAGAGAGATTGGGATAGGCTTCCCAGACCTGATTTACCGTTGGTAGTAGGTATGGATGGAGGATATGTTCGTTTCTATAACAGAAAAACTAAAACAGCAGGTCAGTTTCAGGTTATTGCAGGCAAGAGTATAAAAGCTGACGGTACATCCAAGCGTTTTGGCATGGTTTATTGTTACGATACCAAACCGCAACGCCGTATATTTGAGGTGCTAAAATCTCAAGGGATGCAAATGAACCAACAGGTCACATTTTTATCAGATGGTGAAGAAAGTATTCGTGACTTACAGTATTATCTGAACCCTAATGCAGAACATATACTCGATTGGTTTCACATCACAATGCGGATCACTGTGATGAAACAAATTGCCAAAGGTATAACTAAAGAAGATGTAGAAACAGGTATTTCGAGCGAATCAATCCAAAAAGATTTGACTTCTTTAAAGTGGTATTTGTGGCATGGGAATGTATTTAAAGCATTATCAAAAATTGAAGATTTAATGGATAGTGCCTGTGCATTAGCTTCAGATGATTATGATACTGAACCAAGCCTGGAAGCAGAAAAACTCTCTGACTATTTAGAGGAATTTGAAACTTACATCTCAAATAATGGTCAGTATATTCCAAATTATGGCGAACGCTACCGGAATGGAGAACGTATTTCTAGCTCGTTTGTAGAATCTACCGTCAATCAAGTGATTAGCAAACGATTCGTTAAAAAACAACAGATGCGGTGGACTCCAGAAGGAAGTCATCTCCTAATCCAAGTCCGAACTAAAGTTTTAAATGATGAGTGGGTTAGCAAATTCCAGCAATGGTATCCCGGATTTAAGGTCGATAGCGAACGGGCAATACGCTAAAGTCTTATGCTTTAAAAAACGCAAAGCAGTGTAATTAAATTTACTTTATAGTCAAAGATTTCTGTAGAAGACTGGCTTGGTTTTTATGTCTTTGTGCTTACCAACTTTCGTGTCTAAGTTGGTAAAATCAGCTCGTATACCCCAAGCTTTTTAGGGGTTTGGGTCATGATCAAGCAGCTCCTCCAAGTACCGAAAGTTGGTAAAACTCAAAAAGGAGAGCGTCAGTCGCCTAACTCTCACAAATACTCAGAGGTTAGGACTAGAGAACATTTGTTACCAGAAGAAGTTGAGTTGATGCGGTCAGCTATCAAAAAATCCAAGGGTCGCCATGCTCATCGAAACTCAACCCTAATTTTGTTAATCTATCGTCACGGATTGCGAGTGGCAGAGGTGGCATCTCTGCGCTGGGAACAAATAGATTGGAATGGTGGTACAATTTACGTGAAGCGGGTTAAAAAAGGTACTCCATCTACTCATCCTCTTTACTCTGAGGAAATTCGTTCTCTCCGCAAGCTTCAAAGAGATTATCCTGCTAGTCCCTACGTTTTCCAGTCCTCTCGACATGGCCCGTTGGCACATGATACGATCGCCGGCATTGTTGAACGAGCTGGTGAGTTAGCTGGTCTACCTTTCAGAGTCCATGCTCATATGCTAAGGCATGGAACGGGCTATTACTTGGCTAATCGAGGTATTGACACTCGGACAATTCAGAGTTACCTGGGACATAAAAATATTCAGCACACAGTTCGTTACACCGAACTTGCATCTACTAAATTTCAAGGTCTTTGGGATGATTAATGCCCATCTCCCCCGAAATTTTTCGCTCTCCTACAAGGGGTAGTTCTCAATCTTGCTAACCTGCAAAAGGCAACCCTCAAAGGATGTGAACTACAAGGAGCAGATCTGCGTTCAGCTAAACTTCAACAAGCAGGACTTAAAGGAGCTAACCTATATGGAGCTAACTTAACAGGAATTAAAGACTTAGAACAATGGCAGATTGACTCAGCGAAGGGCGATCGCACCACTATTCTGCCAGACTACCTCGAATATCCCAAACATTGGCAATAACTGTTTAACTAGTTCCCGTCCTACCTTCTTCGTTTATGCGTAAAAATTCCTTCAATGCAGTTTGTATTGATGGCTGCTGCATATAAGCTTTTGCTGCTTCGATTAAATTCTGAATATTCTCAGCACTGACATCATCAATATCATCACTTAATCGCTTACCAATCAGCTCTCTATCTAGCTTAAACTGCAAGCGTAGCATCTGGTGGTCTGGAATTATCTGGTTGGTGATGTACTCATGCACTCCAGACGAAGCATCAAACAATATACCAATAATTGGCTGCGCCCATTGTATCAAACCCCAGCCTTCGGCTTGTGCAAATGGGATGATGCGTGTGCGATCGCCTGTACCTATAGAAAGAATGGTAATATCTTCAATTGCATGGCCTAATCTTACAGCTTCAGCTACAGCACAAGCTGATGGGTTATTAGCCGCAACACCACCATCAATCGCAGAATAGATACATTTAATGGAATAGGTTGCAGTATTATCTGGTATCCTCTCCCAAGGCGAATCTAACAAAGCTTCTCGTGTATAACCTTTATATTTTTTAATAGTGCGAGTTTGACCTCTACCTGTACCACTCACAATTCTTATTTGTGTATTGTTATAAAGGTTTTCTGTATGGGAAGCATTACCATCTATCGTAATAGTATTTTCTGTAGCTCTTTCAACATTACCATTGACTGTTCTATCTAGTTTATGTGCTGGAAAATAAGTAGGCGCAGAGGCAGAACAAACGCAGATTTCCCACAGTGGTACATTGCCATAATCTTTGTCTTGCCGCCAACTTTTAAATATAATTGGTTCTCTAGCAATGGTGTCGTAGGAAGTAATTAATAATTTTGGTTCAGGAATATCAAATAATTTTGTCTCACCTAAATTTTCTTGAAGAACTTGAATTAAACCAGAATCAGAAAACTTTGGTGCAGATATCCCATATTTCAGGATGAGAGGAAGCCGCTGTAAAGAAAAAAGACTGCTGTAGGGGAAGATAATTGAGCTTTTTTGTGTGTATAAATCAATGATATTTTGGCTGTTGCGTCCTGTGGCGATCGCAGATGCTAAAATTGACCCTGTAGAAGTGCCTGCTATTAAGTTAAAATACTCATGCAAAGGTTGATTAATTTGCTGTTCAATAGCTGCCAAAATAGTTGCAGCAATTACTCCCCTAATTCCGCCACCATCCAAGCTTAAAATCCGAAAAGGCATATTCCTCCGAATTTCTTCTAAATTTTTTTACTTCGTTTAATAACCGAAAGCAAATTTCAGATTTATTAACAAGTTGTTGGTTTAAATTTTAAATTTCAAGATTATTATAATTTAAACCTAGCCTGGAAAATTGGTTGTAAATTATTAGGTTTTATTTAATAAAGCTGCAAAATTTCTTATGAAAAAAACAGAAAAACAAAAAATGTTGGCTGGCGAGTTATATTTAGCAGAAGATCCAGAACTAATGGCTGAGAATAGAAGAGCTAGTCGTCTTTTGCAAAGATACAACAGTACGATTGCTGACCAACCAGAGCAAAGACAACAAATATTACAGGAATTATTGGGTAAAGTAGGAGAAAAAATTACCATTGTGCCGCCATTTTACTGTGACTACGGCAGTAATATCTATGCTGGTAATAAATTATTTATGAACTATGGTTGTGTAATTTTAGACTGCAATATAGTTGAAATTGGTGATAACGTTTTGTGTGCGCCTTACGTGCAGATTTATGCTGCTTATCATCCTGTAGAACCAGAAATTCGTCTAACTGGTAGAGAATTAGCTGCACCAATTAAAATTGGTAACAATGTCTGGATAGGTGGAAGTGCAATAATTTGCCCAGGGGTAACAATTGGCGACAACAGCACAATTGGGGCTGGTAGTGTGGTGGTTAAAGATATACCTGCAAATGTCGTCGCTGCGGGAAACCCCTGTCGGATTATTCGCTATTTATCAGATAATTGAGCAGCTAAATGGCTATACTCTAGAATTTGTATCCTCTAGCAAGCCAATAGTGCCAATCTGCGATCGCTTCTTGGGTTTCATCATCTGCATCAATAGCCTGTATTTCTGATAATTTTGCAGAATAGACATCATCATCATTACCATTGATGTCAGCGACTTCCACATACATATCTTTTAAACACTCATCATCAGGGGCCATTCCTAGCACTTCGACTTGTTTTTTCTCTGTTGTCGATGTTTTGCGGGATTTTTTTGTCCACTTAGCCATAAACGGACAGTTCAAGGCTTCTTCTAAGTAATAATACCAACCCATCGCTCGATCTTCTTTATCTTCCGCATCAACAATAATTTCTGTGGCGATGCGCTGTTCTCTAGTTTCGTCGCGTTCAATATTAGACATAACAATAAAAAACTTGCGTATATTGCACCTTGATATGGTATATCGCTTTAGCTATTGACTGTCAATTTTTTTGCGGCTGTCTCATATAGCAAAGTGCTGAACTCCAAGTATCAACCCAGTATCTTCCAGGCTATGAGCAATCAACAAGTCCTCATCTAAGTGACTATGTACACATAATCCAAAATGGTATTAATTTCCGGGTTTTTCTCAGAAATCTAGAAATTTTTTGAAGTTAAGTGTTTTGAGAGCAGAGGTATGGGTAGTAAGTGAACTAAAAAAGTCTAGATACGCTAACATCTGCTGATATATTTACAAGTTATTCACTTTGCTTCTGTAAAATCTGAAATCAGTCTAAGAGAGATTGTTGTTTAAATTAATATTTGTAGTTTCCCGACGGTATTGGCTTATGGCTAACAAATTATATCTAGTAGCGATCGCTGCGCTGAATAAACACTCAAAACGCTATGAATTAACAGTTTGTACTGCTGAAGTTGAACCAGGGAAAGAAGATAAATTAGATGATAAAGTCAATCAACTTGCAACAACTATCTACCCATTAAATAAATTCTCTGAACTGCAAATAAAAACTCAACTTATTGATAAAGAAACTATCTTAAGGTGTATTTAATAAGACTTGTAATAAGCAGAGTGCAGAGGATTGACTAGAACAAAGGAGTCTGGCGACCGAACGCAGTGACTCCTCCTTGTAGGGGAGCCAGCACTGTGGTGAGGCAGTCCGCAGAAGAGGGGTTTTCCAGATCCCCTGAAAAGTCAGATATACTTCCTTTCACATATTCTTCACATTTTCCTGTTAGGATTTGTCTCTAAATTTGAGCTTAGAGACTAAAAACTATATAAACTGTTTTTTGAATGCAATATAATGTCAAAGCGCCTACCTGCCAAGACAAAATAGCCTTTCCAGAGTTTGCATATTCTCAGTCATGAACACCAACAACGAAGAGCAAGTATTTGAAGAACTTCTGGAATTTCTCAGGCGATCGCGGGGCTTTGACTTTACAGGCTATAAGCGTGCTAGTCTCATGCGGCGGGTACACAAGCAAATGTCTACTCACCATATTGAAACTTTTACTGAATACCTCGATTATCTGCAAGTTCACCCAGAGGAATTTGTGCCTCTGTTTAACACAATCTTGATTAATGTAACTACTTTTTTTCGAGATGCTAGTGCCTGGAAATATCTACAAACTCAAACTCTCCCCCACTTGCTCAATCATAAGCCAGAAAAAGCATCTATTCGGGTTTGGAGTGCGGGATGTGCTTCTGGAGAGGAAGCTTACACGCTGGCGATAATTTTAGCAGAAGTACTGGGAGTAGAGAAATTCCGCCAGCGAGTCAAAATTTATGCGACGGATGTAGATGAAGAAGCCCTCAATCAAGCTCGTCATGCCACTTATACCGCCAAACAACTCCAACCTGTCGCCCCAGAACTGCGAGAAAAATACTTTGAGTCAATAGGCGATCGCTTCGTTTTCCGTTCTGATTTGCGTCGATTAGTGATTTTTGGTCGCCACGATTTGGTGCAGGATGCCCCAATTTCCCGTCTTGACCTGTTGGTATGCCGCAATACCCTAATGTACTTTAATGCCGAGACCCAGGGAAAAATTCTAGATCGCTTTCACTTTGCCCTTCATGACACAGGTGTCTTGCTGTTAGGCAAAGCAGAGATGTTATTAACTCACACCAACTTATTTACTCCCATCAGTTTGCAACACCGTATTTTTCGCCGCGTCCCTAAAAACAACCAGCGCGATCGCTTTTTTCCCTTTCTACAAGTGGCAGAGGATGAAACAGGCACTTATGTAACCCAACACTTCAGCTTGCGAGAAGCTGCTTTTGATGCCCTTCCTATTGCTCAGTTAATTGTGGATTATCAAGGCCATTTGGTGCTGGCAAACGAGACTGCCAGAACTATGTTTAGCATTAACATATTAGATCAAGGCCGCCCTTTACAAGATTTAGAAATTTCCTACCGTCCGCTAGAGTTGCGCTCTTCCATTGAGCAAGCTTACCAACAACGCATCCCAATTTTAGTTACAGATGTGAGCCGCCATCTACGGGATAATCGAGTCCAATACTTAGATGTAAATATTGTCCCCCTAGAAGACCACGATCACGAAATTATCGGTGTAAGTATTACTTTTAACGATATGACCCGTTGCCATGAGCTGCAAACAGAACTCCAGCACACTAATCAAGAACTAGAAACGGCCAACGAAGAACTTCAGTCTAGCAACGAGGAACTAGAAACCACCAACGAAGAACTCCAATCAACTAACGAAGAACTAGAAACCACTAACGAAGAACTGCAATCTACCAACGAAGAATTGGAGACAATGAATGAAGAACTTCACTCTACCAACGAAGAATTACAAACTATCAATGAAGAGTTGCGCCTGCGTACCAACGACCTCAACCAAGTCAATTCTTTCTTAAATTCTATCTTGGCAAGCTTGCGGGCTGGAGTGATTGTTGTTGATCGCCAATTGAATATTCTGAGTTGGAATGAAGAAGCAGAAAATCTCTGGGGACTACGGCGTGAAGAAGTCCAATGGAAATCGCTCTTTAGTCTCGACATTGGCTTACCAGTGGAGCGATTACGAGAGCCGATTCGCAACTGTCTAGCAGGAGTTACAGAACACCAGGAAATGGTCATCGAGGCTGTTAACCGCCGAGGACGTAGGATTCAGTGTCACATTAGCTACAATCCCCTGCTCGACGCTGACCGGGAAAGAGCCGGAGTAATTTTATTAATCAAAGAGAGCCAATCTGATGACACCTGAAGATTTGCAATTAGACCAACAAATTGCAGCTGCTCAAGAGCGTTTAGAAAAAATTCAACAACAAGCAAATTCTGCATCTGCTTTTGGTAATGACTTGCTCTCAGTTGCGATCGCCGAACTTTCCATAGCTTTGGAAGAGTTAAGCGTGACCGCAGAAGAATTACGCCAACAAAACGAGGAATTAATAGACACTCGACAAATGTTGGAATTGGAACGTCAGCGCTACCAAGATTTATTCGATTTTGCCCCAGATGCCTACTTAGTAACTGATGAGCAGGGAATTATCTTAGAAGCGAACCACTCAGCGCAAATTTTGTTCAATGTCCGACAAGATTACATAGTCAATAAACCACTGATTTTATTTGTGGCTTTTAGAGATCATTCAGTGATTTACAAGCAACTGGAAAAGTTGAAAAAATTGCTGGCTGAAAGTGGGAAATATTTCCAGGTGAGAGGCCAACAAAAAAATATTTATTGGACAGCAAAGCACTTGCTGCAAGACCAAGAAGTTTCTTTAACACCACGACAAAAAGAATTATTGCCTGCTGCTGTTTCTTTGTCGGCGGAATGCGATCGCCAGGGATTAATTCGCTTGTATTGGTCATTCCGCGACCTGAGCGATCGCAAACAAGTCGAGGAGAAATTGCGAGTATCAGAGGCACAGTATCGCCTGCTGTTTGAAAATCATCCTAAACCTATGTGGATTTTCGATCCCGAAACTCTCGCTTTTTTAGCAGTCAATCAAGCAGCGATCGCTCACTATGGCTATTCTCAATCAGAATTTTTAGCCATGACCCTCTTGGATATTCGCCCGCCTGAAGACATTCCTGCTTTTGAGCAATACATAGAACAGTATCGGTTGAAAAATTTTATCTATTGTGGAGAGTGGCGACACCGTAAGCAGGATAGCTCCATCATTGATGTCGAAATTACCAGCACCCGCATTACCTGGGAAGGAAAACCTGCTGATTTTGTCATGGTTAGGGATATTAGCGCTCTCAAACAGACGCAACAGCAGATGCGTGAACAAGCAGCGTTAATCAATATTGTTACCGATGCCATTTTTGTCCAAGATTTAGCAAATCACATCTTATTTTGGAACAAAGGCGCAGAACGCTTGTATGGTTGGACAGAAACAGAAAGCTGCGGGAAAAAAACTCATCAGTTGTTTCACAAAGAATCCCATCCTCAAATTCAAGCCAGCCTGAAAGCAACTATCGAAACAGGTTCCTGGAATGGGGAGTTAGCGCAAATCACCAAAACTGGCAAAGAAATTATTGTTGATAGCCGCTGGACACTAGTACGCGATGAATTTGGACAACCTAAATCTATCCTAGTCGTCAACACTGACATCACAAACAAAAAACAAATGGAGCGGCATTTTTACCATACCCAAAGGCTAGAAAACTTGGGAATTTTAGCCAGTGGTATTGCTCATGACCTCAACAATATATTTGCTCCCATTGTAATGATTTCTCAATTAATCCCATCAAGATTACCAAACGTTGATGCGCGAACACAGGAACTTTGTAAAACATTAGAAAATAGTTCCAAACGCGGCTCTAATTTAGTACAACAAATTTTGAGCTTTGCTAGAAGTTCCGAAGAAAAACATATTGTATTGCAAGTTAGCCATTTGCTCCGAGAAGTAGTACAAATTATCAAACAAACATTTCCCAAATCTATAGAAATCAAAACCGAAATTCCGACAACAAACACTCTAGAAATTGTGAAAGCAGACCCCACACAATTGCATCAGGTATTCATGAATCTTGTAGTCAATGCTCGTGATGCTATGCCCAATGGCGGTATCCTCAAAATCTCGGCTGAAAATCGGTTGATTGATGCAACTTATGCTGGAATGTCTGGTGATGTTACTCCAGGCAGCTATATTGTTGTGACTATTTCCGATACAGGAGTAGGAATTTCGCCGGAAATCTTAGAGCGCATTTTTGAGCCATTTTTTACCACCAAAAAACCTGGTCAAGGTACAGGATTAGGTCTTTCTACAGTTTTAGGGATTGTGAAGAATCACGGTGGTTTTGTGGAGGTAAAAAGCGAATTAGCTAAAGGTTCACAGTTTCATGTTTACTTGCCAATAGCACAAGAAACAACTACTGAGTCAGTTATAGAAGAAGAAATAACTCCAGGCAATGGTGAGTTAATTTTAATTGTCGAGGATGAAGAATTTATCCAAAAAACTACTAAATTAACTTTAGAAAACAATAATTACAAAACCTTAATTGCTAATGATGGCATTGAGGCACTTAGCCTTTATCCTAACCACAGGGCAGAAATCAGCGCAGTGTTGATGGATATGATGATGCCGAATATAGATGGATTAATGACTACCCGAATTTTGTGTAGCATCAATCCAGATATAAAAATTATTGCTACCAGTGGTTTATCTACGCATCGTCAAAAGTTGCTAGAAGCTGGCGCAAAGGCTTTTTTAGCTAAACCTTACACAGCCAAAGATTTATTGCGGAGTTTATCGCAAGTGATATAGCAATCCTATTTGATTTACAAACTACTCGTGGAGGTAGGGAACAGGGAACAGGGAACAGATTTGTTTGGATTGTAGAATTGCTATATATGCCTTGTTCGTAACTCATTTAGGATTGCTATAGCAATAAATAAATAATTTGAGAGCTGCTGTAATTCGCTATTCTAAGCAATAATCTTGACAAGAACAGCAGTAATGACTCACCACATTTTACAAGCTACCAAAGAAACAGTGCATCTTGGTGGTTTTTCTCATCTCCTCAAACCAGCACTTACCATTGATTCTGGCGACACCATTGATGTGGAAACTTACACTGGTTACTACGTTTACGAAAAAGCGCCACCAGAATTCTTCACTCCAGAATTTGTGGATATTTGCCAAAATCTGCCAGCAGAACGCAAAATTGCTGGGGGGCCGCATTTACTCACTGGGCCAATTTACGTGCGCGGTGCCGAACCAGGAGATATTTTAGAAGTAAGATTAGAAGCGATCGCACCTCGGTTACCTGTTGGTTTTAATGCGATTCGTACAGGTTGGGGAGCCTTAAGCGAACAATTTACCCAACCTGCATTAAGATTTATTGGGTTAGATTTAGCCAATAATATCGCGGAATTTCCGGCAAATAGTGGTATCAAAATTCCCCTCAAACCCTTTTTTGGTATCCTGGGTGTGGCGACACCAGAAAGCGATCGCAATTCTATTCCACCCGGTAATTATGGCGGTAACATCGATAACCGCGAACTGCAAGCAGGCTCTCGCATATTTTTGCCAATTTACGTCCCTGGAGCATTATTTTCGATTGGTGATGGACATTCTGCTCAAGGAGATGGCGAAGTAAATGTTACTGCCATTGAAACCTCGATGAACGGTAGAATCTCTCTCACACTCCGCAAAGATTTGTCACTCACAACCCCTATTGCTGAAACCCCGACAGACATCATCACAATGGGTTTTGCCGCAACTTTAGACGCAGCCTTAGAACAAGCTTTAAAAAATATGATTAATTTTCTGGAACTTTTTGCGAATTTATCAGCAGAAGATGCCTATGTTTTATCTAGTTTAGCCGTCAATTTTCGCATCACACAAGTTGTGAATAGTCCCCAAAAAGGAGTTCATGGTATGTTACCCAAATCAATCTTGTCACATAAAATTAGTTTGTAAGAAAGTATTGAGAATTCAGAATCCAGTAGCCAGAATAGTGAAAAAGGTGAGAGATGATAGTTTGATCCCAACTCAAAAAATATTTGCAACACATCATCAATTATCTTTTCGTCCTGACTAAAAATGGCTAGAATTCTGACTCTTGACTTCTGTATTCTTAATTCTGACTTTTCACGGGATCTGGAAAACCCCTCTCCAAACCTCTCACGCCAGTTGCTACAACGGGGAGACAGCCGCGTGGGCGGGTTTCCCGACTTGATCGGACTGTCGTGGGAACCCCCCTTCGGGTTCACAGTCGCCTGGGTCGGGAAACCCTCCCGCAGCGCTGATTCACCGCAACGCACTGGCTCCCCTACAAGGAGAGAGGCTTTAATTTTCCCCCTTCCCTATGAGGGAAGGGGGTTAGGGGGTTAGGTTTCGTGTTAGTTTTTCCACATAAGGTGAAAAGTCAGATTCTTAATTCTGTGATTCAACAACAAATATTCTGGTATGTCTAATATTCTTGTACAAATGTTGCTCATTGGTCTGGCGGCTGGCGTTGCTGGTGGTATGTTTGGCATTGGTGGCGGTGCAATTATGGTGCCAGCAATGGTACTGTTGGTAGGAATGGATCAAAAATTTGCCACTGGAACTTCTATCGCCGCCCAAATCTTACCCATTGGTATTTTAGGCGCAGCAGTTTACTACCGTAGCGGTAACATTAATATCAAATATGCGGTCATGATTGCTGTTGGTTTAGTTATAGGTAACCTCTTTGGTGCATTATTTGCCAATCAGCCATTTATTAGCAGTGAAATAATGAAGAAGTTGTATGGCATCTTTTTATTAATCATTGGTGCAAGATATTTGTTTTTCCGCTAATCATTAGTTTAGAAAAGGGGTGTAGGGGTATAGGGTGTAAGTGAGTAATACCCTTACACCCCCACACCCTTACCCCATGAAACCCATCAGTCCTATTTATTGCACTTGTTGAGATGGGAAAGCACCAGGACGCACAGATAAGTTCACGGTTTGTCCATTACGACGTAACTCTAAGCGCAAATCTGCACCAATTTGGCTTTTATCAACTGCCTTCTGCACACTCTCCGCATCTGTAACAGGGTTACCATCAAGCTTTTGGATAACATCACCCGCACGTAAGCCTGCTTTGGCTGCTGGTGAATTGGGCATCACTTTAACAACTAAGACACCTTTATCTTCATCAATACTCAAACCACTATTAGGATCAGAATTAATATTTTGTTTTAGTTGTGGTGTTAACCCAATCATCTGAATTCCAAGGTAAGGATGCTCGACTTTGCCTGTAGAGATCAGTTGATTGGCAATACGTTGCGCAGTAGAGATAGGAATAGCAAAACCTATGCCTTGCGCTCCTTGAATAATTGCTGTATTCATGGCAATTACCTCACCACGGGCGTTGAGTAGCGGCCCGCCAGAGTTCCCAGGATTAATTGCTGCATCAGTTTGAATAAAATCTACACGCTTATCAGATGCACCAATTTGGTTGCTACTGCGTCCAGTAGCGCTGATGATACCTGTTGTTACTGTATTATCTAATCCTAAAGGATTACCAATCGCGATCGCCCATTCTCCTGGTTGCAATTGGTCTGAGTTACCCAAGCTGACTGTCGGCAAATTGTTGGCTTGGATTTTGACGACCGCCACATCAGTTAAGTCATCTTTTCCTAATACTTTACCTTGAAAACTCCGCCCATCCTTGAGGACTACTGTTACTGTATCAGCACCATCAACGACGTGAGCGTTGGTCAGAATCCGACCATCACCACTAATAATAAACCCGGAACCAGTACCCCGCTCTACTCTTTCTTGGGATTCTGGGAGTTGTGAACCAAAAAAGCGGCGGAAAAATGGGTCGTTGAACTCCTCTGGTAATTGGGTTTTCACAGTACGTGATGAATTAATCCGCACGACTGCTGGCCCTACTTGTTTTACTACCTGAGTCACAAAATTAGGATCTGTGCCAGGTACTATTGGCGGTGCAGCATTGACTCGGCTCAATGCCAAATTTGATGCACTTTCCGACACCTGCGACGAATGGTTAGCGAGATAACCACCTGCCAAGGTCATACCAGATCCTAGCAACACTAGGGATAGAGAAGCTGCTGCTTTCTTCCAAGGTGCTTGTTTGCGGTATTTGGCATCAGAACTGCTATTTAATGGGTAATTTTCGTCTGGTATTTGATTTTGCATTGCTGTCTGAAAGGGTGTTTGAATTATCTATTACTAATGTAGACAGCGTTTATTGCACTTTTGTTACAGGTTTATAGCATTAATGTGAAAATGTGAAAATTTTCCTAGTCTAGTAGGGGGTGTTACAGCGATGAAAGGATTTGGGCATTCGAGAGGTCAGGATTAGCCTTAATGCACCATATTTCTCGGTACATAACGCGCTGCTAGAACGCATCCTAATTTTGTTACTAAAGCTTTTTTAGGCTTTTCCAACAGCCTTTTAGGGAATTAATTTTTTTATATATTATAACTTCCGAAAGAAGTTTTTTTTGATTTTAAAGTTCAGAATAAAAATATTAAATAAGCAATTATATATCTAATTAAAATGGCAAATTTAATTGAATTTAAATTGTTTGCACCCCGTAATGAGCAAGCAAGTTTAAGTGGCTCATTTTCACAAGGGCAAGATATCACCTTAGAAAAAAATGATCATGGCTATTTTCAAACACAGATTCCTTTAGAAGATGGAATTTACTCATATAAATTTTGGGTACAAACCAAAAGCCCCCAGTTTAAACTTAATGAATGGGTAGATGTAATTGACCCTTACGCTACAGATATTGATGAAGCCAGAGAATTCGGTGTAATTCAAATTAAAAATGGTGAACGAATTGTTGACACATATCTTTGGCAGTATGATGAGCATCCGCTACCGCATAATCAGGAATTAGTCATATATGAAATGCATATTGCAGATTTTACAGGACATGAAAATGACCCTGATAAACGAGGTAAATATTTAGGAGCGATCGCCAAACTAGATTATCTTTGTGAATTAGGAATTAATGCCATCGAGTTAATGCCAGTGAATGAATATCCTGGTGATTATAGCTGGGGTTATAAAGTTCGGCATTTCTTCGCCACTGAATCTAGTTATGGGACTACAGAAGATTTAAAGCGGTTTATTGATGAATGTCATGGTAGAGGCATTCGAGTTTTTATTGATGGAATTTATAATCATACAGATGAAGAATGTCCGTTAATGCTAATTGACAGGAATTATTGGTATTACGAACATATGCACTATCCTGAAGACCCAGATAATTACTGGGGGCCAGAGTTTAACTATAATAATTATGATGAAAGTTTAGATATCAAACCAGCCTGGAAATATATTGGTGATGTAGTGCAATTTTGGATTCAAGAATATCATATTGACGGGATTCGGTTTGATGCAGTACGCCAATTAGCTAATTTTGAATTTTTAGAATGGCTGGCGCAACAAGCAAAACAAAGTGCAGCACCAAAGCAGTTTTACAACATTGCTGAACACATTCCAGATACCAGCACTGTAGTGAAACCAGATGGGCCGTTAGATGCTTGCTGGCATGAGAGTTTCCACTATTTTATTATTCCCCTAATTTGTGGTGAAAAATTTGAATTAGCAAAAGTTATATCAGTGTTAGATCCTAGACAACAGGGTTATGTTAAAAACACTAATGTTATTAATTATTTAGCAACACATGATCGTGAACGTCTGTTGAGAGAATTAGGCGATCGCGGTATTTTCGATCAAGACGCATTTACCAGGGCTAAATTAGCAGTCGTCATCTTAATGACAGCAATGGGTGTACCAATGCTATGGATGGGAGATGAATTTGGCGAATACCAACAAAAAAGCGAAAGTGTAACTAAACCCAAAAAAATTAATTGGTCTTTATTAAGCAATGACCAAAATCTTGAGTTATTTGAGTATTATAAAAAGCTCATTGCTTTACGCCAGAAAAATTCCGCTTTGCAAGCTGACAATATTGAGTTTTTCCATACCAATACCGAGGCTAAAGTATTGGCATATATTCGTTGGGATAATCAAGGTTCTCAAGTCGTTGTCGTACTTAACTTTTCTGACCAACATCTCATTGATTATCGGATTCCAGATTTTCCCATTAGTGAATCTTGGTGGGATTGGTTCGACAACCTTCAAGTGGAAGTTAGCCAGGATGCTTTAGTGACTAATATTCCAGCCTATACAGCCAAGATATTCATTTCTCAATCACATTAAAACTGGGGTTGGCAGTGATTTAACTTTGTGTTAAGGTCTCGGCTTGTACAGGGTTATCTACTTCCAATTCATGATTAATCGTCGCCAATTGCCCAAATATTTGGGATTTTTATGCTGCTTAGTAGGATTAGGAATTGATTTAGCAATTCCGCAAGTTCTTGCCCAAACTACTATACAGACATCTTTCGCCAAAAGTGTGACATTTACCTGCAATGACACTGAAGCCACTATCAAAGCGAAAAATGGGCCGAAAGTATCTATTAGCGGAAAAACAATCTACATTGGTTATCAACAAGTATCATCTGTAAATAAAGACCCCCGCATCATTCGATTTGATAAGGGTGTGAAAAAATGGTGTCGCAGTGACTACGAAACAACCCTTGATGATGGTACAGGCTACGGGTTGTTATGGGATGGCGGAAGTGTTTTGTATGGCGTTTTCTCTTCAACTGGTAGTCAGACTGGTAAAGATTTTCGCCGTTTTGCTCAGAAAGGTTGGCTGACTTCCTATGGTAGCGGTGGTGGTGCAAAAGTAGCAGTTATCGCCAGGATTAATCCTACCAATGGTGATGTTTCTTATGCGACATTTGTCACTGCCAAAAAGCCTAATGATGGTAAAACTAATTCTTTACTTGTCACGAACTTGTCATGGAATGGCACAACTTTAAAGGTACTTGCAGATTCGTGGTGGTCTCCTCGGCGTGCGGATCGAAATTCCATGACTTGCGCTGGTTCATCGCCTTATAAATACACAGCCGTATTTACTAGCGATTTAACAAAGGTTAACTCGGCTTCTGCTGTTAATTGTAGTTAAGAAGGCAGAAGACAAATACGCTGTTCAGTCAGCGATGAACATTACAGCAGAATTCAGGAGTCAGAGATTAGTCTCGTAGGGTGTGTATTCAGTGAGAGTACGGCACCGCAAATCTCTAGCGGTGCGTTGTGGACTATCGTCCTAACGCACCCTACAAAACTAAGTAATCAATCAAACAGAATTCATTACATTATGTCATTGCGAATGCAGCATATTCTTTTAAAGAAGCGCTCAGCCGTTGTTCTCGCAATGACAATTATTTATCCAAACTTGATATTACCCTCTATATATTTCAATCATTCCATGTCTATTCTCTAGCAATCACAATATCGTTAGATTTAATTACCGCATAGGCTTCTTCTCCCTCCGCTAGTCCCAAATCTTCTGCGGATGTTCTGGTAATCATGGAGGTTAGTTCCACTTTGTGAACAATTTCTAGTGTCACTTCACAATTAACCGCTCCAGTGACAACTTTTTTCACAACACCTTTGAGAACATTACGGGAACTAACTTTGAGAGGCTTCTTTGGACTACTAATTTCTAGCGCAGGTATTTCAGCATTTTCTGGACTTACCTGTTTAGTTGGTGTAGGTACTCTTGTTGCTTGGTGCTTAGTAAGACCACGCACAAGTTCTCGCAGAATTTCGGTTTTGGTGCGCTGAGAGTCTTGACAGAACTCTTCGAGGATTTTTCGCTCCTCTTCCGATGTTTGAAATGTGATCCATCCTTGTTCTTTTCTTGGCATAATGTTACCAATTCAGTTGGTAAAGACTGGAATGACGCTTGGTATGATCCTACCCAGCGCCATCAAATTGCAGAAGAATCTATTGCTACACCATTTCTGTATGAAAAGAAGACAAATTATTGCCTTTCTTGGCACAGCACTAGCTAGTTTATTACTTGCTGTTTGTTCAACATTAATTGTACATTCTACTGTTACAGCACAGTCGAATGTAACTTTACTTGTTTCTGCTGCTGCTAGTTTGAAAGACGCACTGGAAGAAATTAAACCGATTTATCAACAGAATAAACCTAATGTCAATATAAATTATAACTTTGGCGCTTCTGGGGCTTTGCAACAACAAATTGAACAAGGCGCACCAGCTGATGTGTTTATTTCAGCAGGGAAAAGGCAAGTAGATGCTTTAGAACAAAAAGGACTGTTGATTCCTGGTACTCGCTCGGTTTTGGCTAAAAACCGCCTTGTCTTGGTTATACCCAAAAATAATACTGGCATTACCAGCTTTTACAATCTCAAAGAACCTAAAATCAAGCGCATTGCTATTGGAGAACCCAGGAGTGTGCCGGCTGGTCAATACGCACAGCAAGTTTTGCAAAAGTTAGGTATTTGGTGGCAAGTAACTTCTAAACTAGTTTATGCCAACAATGTGCGTCAAGTTTTGGCTGCGGTGGAAAGTGGCAATGCTGATGCAGGTTTAGTTTATGCTACTGATGCCAAAATTTCTGACAAGGTAAAAGTAGTTGTTGCTGCTGACGAAAAATATCACTCGCCAATAATTTATCCAATGGCTGTTGTTAAACGTAGTAAGAATGCCAATGCTGCCAAGGAGTTTAGTCAATTTTTATCCAGCAATGAAGCTAAGGCTGTACTTAAAAAATATGGTTTTATACTGCCATAAACAATAGGACTTACAGCAGTTTGCATGTTTGTGGAATACTGTAGAGACGTTACATGTAACGTCTCTACATGGGTTTGGGTTTTACCCTTGTACCTCATTCATCCAAAACATGCTGTATATCATTAACTACTTCACTTGACATTGCTAATGCGAGGCGACGCATTAGCAATGCGAGGTGACACATTAGCAATGTGAGGCGACGCATTAGCAATGCGAGGCGACACATTAGCAATGTGAGGCGACACAATCACAATGTGAGGCGACGCATTAACATTGCTGATTCAGAAACTTGTGTGTACACAATAGCTTGCTAAGAGAATGTTTGAAAAGTCGAGAAGGATACAAAAAACCCCTCTCCAAACCTCTCCCCGAAACGGAGAGAGGCTTTGAAACCCCCATTCCCTCGTGAGTGTTGGGTGGTAGGGGGTTAGGTTTTTAAGATTCCGATGTTAACAATAATACTTTTCAAACATACTCTAAGGGCGATGAAATGATTTTGCTAACTTTCATCCCTAAAACCCTAAACCTTGATTTTTCATTTACCTGCGTTGGTCTTGGATAATAAAGGCAGGTGTTACTTCGGTTTGGTTATGTACTTGACTTGGTTAGACAACAATAGTTGGCTAATTGAAATTGCTTCTCAACGGATACTAGTTGACCCTTGGCTAGTTGGTTCGTTAAGTTTTGGCTTAGACTGGTTGTTTAAAGGTTCTCTGAAACAAGAACGATTAATTCCAGAAAATATTAATTTGATATTGCTGTCTCAAGGTTTGCCAGACCATGCACATCTACCAACCTTGAAGCAACTTGACCGCAAAATTCCGGTTGTGGCTTCTCCTAACGCTGCTAAGGTTGCTCAAGATTTGGGTTACACTTCTGTGACATCTCTAAGTCATGGTGAAATTTTCACTTTGAATAATCAAATAGAAATTAGGGCTTTGCCTGGTTCCCAAATTGGCCCTACTGTTGTAGAGAATAGTTATTTACTCAAAGAATTAGATACTAATTTTACGCTCTACTACGAGCCGCATGGATATCATTCGCCACAACTGAAACAATTTGCACCTGTTGATATAATCATCACACCAACAGTTGACTTGGCATTGCCTTTAGTCGGGGCAATTATTAGAGGGACAAACAGTACGTTAGAAGTAGCTAAGTGGTTGCAGCCGCAATTTATCCTACCCACCGCAGCAAAAGCAGAGACAACTTATGAGGGTTTAGTACCGAACTTTTTGAAGGATGTGGGTACGGCGGAAGATTTGCGTGTTTCACTTCAACAGAATAATCTGACTACTCAGGTGATGGAACCTAAACCAGGCGATCGCATTGAGTTAGCTTTACAAAAACGTGCAATAACTTGCTGATCTGTACGTGGGCGATCGCATACTATCACAGCATAGAGAAGGCGATCGCTAATTTTAGCTCATCAGAAAAGTTTTCTTTGATATTTACCACCCATTTTTGATAAATGTTTTTGCGGTTTTTCTGGAATCAAAAAACTCTTGTTGTAGTTGTATTTCACAATCATCACTCAGTTGGATGAATCAAAATTCAACTACTTAGATGAATTAAGTACAGCAGGTCTGAAGTTATAAAACAGAAATGTTAGTACTAGCGCATTTGTCCTTACTTGTAAACCGCACCGCAGCCTAAGCCTATGAAACTCTCAACCTTAACAGCTTCTTTTCTTAGCCTCGCTTCTGTAATTCTTTCCGCAGGAATTGCGGCGGCTGAAACAGGTACGGACAAAACAACTTTTAATGACGCTAAAATTGCTAGTGCCAGACATGGACAAGTAATAACTACAGCTATTAACTCTTATATGTCACCTAGTAATGTTACTGCTTTCCATGTAATTCAACCTTTTAATCTTGTTTATCTTGCTTATCAAGGTAATCTCAAATCACAAGGTATTCCTAGCGGTAGTACTCTGATATTTCAGCACCAAAGAGGTAATCTTCACGCAGAAGATTTAGTCAAAGCTGCTATTAATGCCAACAAACTACCAGATCAATTTTTACAAGATCCAAGTTATCTGAGTGCAGTTGATGTACAACTGACATCTTTACAAAAGACATTTTTGCGCTAATTTATAGCAGGGAACAGGGAACAGGGAACAGGTTTTAAAGCCCCTCAGTGTCTATGTTTGATAATTAGTCTTTGTCATTATCTATGCTTCGACTGCTATATATAGAATTGTTGACTGTTAACTGTTAACGGTCAACAACCCTGTAAAGTAATTATGCTATGAATATTTGCTTTAACTGAATATTGAATTTTTTATATAAATTACTGTTTATTTCTCGCATCCAAAAACTTTAACTGATTGTACAAGCAGCTAATTTGCGGTAAAAATACGTCTGCTGCTTGCGCTTTGCGTAATGGATTACCAACGATTGCTTCTACTTCTAAAGGGCGATGTTCGTCATAATCAATTTTCATGCTGGTGCGGTAAGGCTTCATCTTGACTGTGTAATCAAGCATTGTTTGAATAAAGCTGTCAGCAATAATACGTCCGGTACTTTTTGCGCCTGTGGCTACTTCATACATCAATTGTTCCACTAATTGACTGGTGTGGGAATTTGCCATTAATTCATCGGTTCTGGCGTTAAGAACAACAGACAACCCATTATAAGGGATATTCCAGACTAATTTTCGCCAACGTGCTAATAGCAAGTCTTCCGTTAATTCAATTGATATGCCAGCATTTTGAAAATCCTCGGCAATTTGCTGTATTCTACTGGTAATGCCCGCAGGTTGATAGTTAAGAGTGTACTCTCCTAAAACAATTTGTCCATAATCTAAGTGACGAATATGCCCTTTTCCTACTTTGTTAGAACACAAAAAACATAAGCCGCCAATTATATGGATATTTCCAACAATTTGGGCAATTTCTTCTTCTATACCTAATCCATTTTGTAATACTAATACCACCCCATTATTCTTAATCACAGGTGGTAATAATTTTGAGAGTAAATAATTTTGTGTGGTTTTGAGTGCAACTATTACGACATCGCATTGTGGCATTTTATTAACATCGTCATAGGCGTTAACTTGTGGTAAGGTGAAGTCGCCATCTTTAGATTCGATGATTAAACCAAATTGACTGACGTGTTCGTAATCACTCTTGAGTAAATAGTGAACATCCAAACCAGCTTTTTGCAGTTTGGCCCCATAAAACCCACCTAATGCACCTGTTCCGATGATGGCATACTTGCGATCGCGCATTTCTTCTACCAAAGAATTTTCTAGGATAATCATAAACCGATGTCTGTTACCCTTCACCCCAATGAGGAATTTGGTGACATCAGAGTCAAGCAGAATAAATCATAACTATCGATGAGAATCTATGAATTAGATTGAGTTTTACTTATGGCAATTTTATTACTTGACTTTTTCGTAAAAAAAATTAAATCGCTTTAATATAAATTAAAATTTTTAACAGTGAATAGGTAACAAAATATGGCTGATATTGTTGATATTGCGGTTAGTAACGATGCTTTTAAAACCTTAGTAGCTGCTGTACAAGCTGCTGGCTTAGTCGAGACATTAAAAAGTCCAGGGCCGTTTACTGTTTTTGCACCAAATGATCAAGCTTTTGCCAAGTTACCACCAGGAACCATACAAACCTTGCTGCAAAATATTCCTCAACTGACAAGAATTTTAAAGTATCACGTCGTATCTGGAAAGCTGACCAAGGCTGATTTAGCCAAACTTGGGATAGTTACATCTGTAGAAGGTTCAACCATTAAAATAGATTGTTCTGATGGGTTTGAAATCAAAAATGCCACTGTCTTAGCAGCAGATATCGATGCTGACAACGGGATAATTCATGTTATTGATACAGTAATTTTGCCGGGTTAATTCACTTATGGTGGGTACAACCCACCTGAATTATTTCAATTGTTGAATATTAACTATTAGTAATATTTAATTAATTTAATTACTTTAACTTATGTTACATTGTCGGAGTATATACTTTCATTAGTGCTAGTGTTAGTTAAAATACATAAAAATATATTTAGTTTATATAAACTGTTAATACTATCTAACTAAATTGATGATTGATTTTCATACCTTAGCAGAATTTTCTCGAACCAATTGTGTTGGTATTTGTGCATTTCTCGTACCAGCCAACTTAATTACTACCCTATCAACCATCATTATGACGTTGCTACGTCGCCCCATCTATCAAGTGCAGCCAGTTGTTGTAATTGCCAGTATTTTTGCTTTAGCGATGGCACTGCACGTATATAGTTGGTTTGTTATCGGGATAGTTATGGCTCCTACTTATATTTTGTTGTCTTTAGCCATTTCTTGTTTGTTGATGAATTTTGGAGCGATGATTGTCTACAAACGTTTTGTTAGCAACACTGGACTTTCTAAAAGCATTTAATTCTGTATTCACTTGCCAAGAAATTCAGATATGTCATCCAAGGACATATATTAAAGATAAACACAGATTTATTATGAGAATGAATCTTGTTTATCTGTATTTTTTTTATCTATTCAAAATATTCTATAGGAATCCGAATTGATTACTGAAAATCCTTGTGTAGTTAGGGAACTCTTAACAGGGAACGGAGAACAGATAAGAGGAAAGTTAGATGTGTACTGATTTTTTTCACTAATCAAATATGAGTCCTATAGAAAATAAAAACCTACAAAAATCAAGTATAAAATCATCAATTTTTTTGGAGATACAGCTTATTTCACGTAAGTGAAGTTCACCATTTAAGCCTCAAAGCTAGGTATAGAGTCTTATTCTGAATTTTGGCTCCTGACTTCTGCTGTATATGACTAATGTCGTGGTAGCTTGATTATGAGTTGCCCAGGAGTAGTCAGTATGCGGCTGACTACTCCTGGGAATTCCTCCGTAATTGATTAGGCCAACTAGGGAGGCACAGCTTATCATGGCAAATAATTATGAGGATTGGCATCTCCAAGAAGATATAAAAAATGACCAATCTTTAGATGGTTTGCAAATTCTCGTAGTAGATGATAACGAGGATAGTCTTTTTTTAACTACTTTTATTTTAGAAAGCTATGGTGTGCAAGTAACAACAGCAAAATCAGCTTTAGCAGCATTGGAAATAATTAAAAATTTAAGATTTGATGTTTTAATTTTTGATATTGCTATGCCAAAAGTAGATGGATATTCTTTACTTCGCAAAGTTAGACAAATGTTGGGATCGCAAAACATTTATACACCTGCGATTGCTTTAACGGCTCTCAACTCGGAAGAGAGTTACAATATGGCTTTTTTATCTGGGTTTCAAAGCTATATCCATAAACCTGTAGAACCTAGTATTTTAATAGCTGAAATTACGAAACTTTTGAGATTTTCTGAAGGGGGAAATGGTGAATAATCAGTGCGATCGCTAAAATACATACAGACAGGATAATTTCTAGCCAGGTAAATCTATAACTGCGATCGATGATTAACCAACTCCAAGACTATAATCCCAGTGGTGTAGGTGAAATTAATGGCAACCTCCTTGGTTTGCCATTTGATTACAACTCAGCAAACTTAATTGTCTTTGCAGTACCTTGGGAAGTTACCGTTTCCTATGGTGCAGGTACAGCAAACGGCCCTCAAAGAATTTTGGATGCTTCAATTCAACTGGATTTATTTGACTTTGACAATCCTGAGGGTTGGAAACAAGGAATTTTTTTGGTAGAAATTCCTCAAGATATTTTAGAAAAAAATAATTACTATCGCACCTTAGCTGCCCAAATTATCGAAAGACTAGCACAAGGTAAATCTTTAACAGATACACCAGATTTATCTTCTGTTATGACAGAAATTAATCAGGCTTCCCAACAGGTGAATCAATGGTTGTTTACCCAATGTCAGGAAGCCATAAATCAAGGAAAGCAAGTTGCAGTCATTGGCGGTGACCACAGTTCTCCATTAGGCTATTTCCAAGCATTAGCAAGCAAATATTCCAATTATGGCATTCTGCACATTGACGCACATGCAGATTTACGAGATGCCTATGAGGGATTTGAATTTTCTCATGCCTCTATCATGTTTAATGCTTTGAAACTACCGCAAATCTCCAAGTTAGTCCAGGTAGGTTTACGCGATATTTGTCATGATGAAGTACAAATGATTGAGCAATCTCATGGTCGCATAATTGCCTATTATGATCCTGCTATTAAGCGAAAACTTTATGCTGGAAGCACATGGATTGATATCTGCCGCGAAATTATCAGTCATTTGCCAGAATATGTCTACATTAGCTTTGATGTAGACGGTTTAGATCCGAAACTTTGTCCGAATACAGGTACTCCTGTGGCTGGTGGCTTGGAATTAGAGGAAACCTTCTGTTTATTTCGTGAACTAGTGAATAGCGGTAAAAAAATTATTGGCTTTGATGTTTGTGAAGTTGGTGATGCAGAGTGGGATGGCAATGTAGGTGCGCGAGTTGTATACAAACTGGCGAATTTAATGGAATTATCTCAACGATGAGAGACTCATAAAAAACTTTCAGCAAACAGCCGCTAAGATACTTTTGGTTGATACCACAGGGATACATTTAATGCTGAACAGTAGTAATCTCCATCACTAATTTGTTGCTTGTGGTCAGCTATCCAATCATAAAGTTGTGCCGCTTTTGCTAGTGCTACCCGTTCGGAACGGTAAAGTCGCGGACTAGGACAGAAGACTTCGCCATTGATGTGTATCCCTGCAATCAACCAATAGTCACTGCTTTCACCCTCTGGTAAAATTTCTAGAAAACCGCTACTGTAAGGCTCGATTATTCCCATATTCATTTGCAAGCCAATCGAACGCTAAAAATATAGTGTGACAACAATCCTCTATTAATTTATCGAGGGTTTTCCGAAATAAAAGTAGTGTAAGCTCTATTTGTTATGCGTCAGATATTTGATCTATGATTAACCATATGTGAAATATATTTAGTACCGTAATTTTGATGACAGCTTTCAGAAAATACCTACTTAATTTTCACAATTAGTATATTGCTGTCTCAAATTGATTGCTTGATTTATTTAGATATTTATACCTACTCTACAACTGTGCCTCATATTTATAGCAGCAAGTATTTAAGCAATTAAAAATATCGTAACGAGAGGATAAATTACATTGACTGGTAACACACTTCTACAACGAATCAATCAACATCAATATCTGCGTGATTTACGAAATAAATTACTACATCTTCACCGGATGTTATTGGATATAGAACGTATCAACTATGAACAGGAGCATGGACGAGTATCTAATAGTCAACTCTTTCAGCTTGTTATTGCTGACGAACAATTTGCTTGGCTACATCGGATTTCTGAACTAGTTGTGCAAATTGATGAAACTTTGTCATCTGACCAACCCATATCATTGGAAGATGTACAAAATTTGATTGCAAATACCCGCATTCTCGTTGTACCTTCAGAGGTAGGTAATGAGTTTGCCAGAAAATATTATGCTGCTCTCCAACAAGAACCTAGCGTTGTTTTAGCACACGCCGCAGTTTCCGAACTTCTGGCAACTAAGTAAAATTAGGAGAAATCGAGGATATGTGCTGTGAAACGTTTGACGGTGCATATCCTTTTTTTACTGTTGACTGTTAACGGTCAACCAATTTTAGGATTTTGCTGTTTTAACTTATCAGCTGTGCTAAGACAGGAATGCTCTAAAAATTAGCATTCTATGCAGCAGCAAAAAAATCAATATAGTTATCTTACAGCTATAGAAAGAACTTACCTGTCATTTCCAGCAAAGTTTTTATTAAATCAAAACCTACTTCGAGGCAAAATACTAGATTTTGGTTGTGGTTTTGGTAATGATGTTAAATTGTTGCGCGAAAAAGGCTGTGACATTACAGGTTATGATCCTTATTATTTGCCACATTTTCCTTATGGGCAATTTGATACAATAATTTGCTTTTATGTTTTAAATGTTTTGTTTTCTGAAGAACAAGCTCATGTGCTGATGGAAGTATCACACCTGTTAAAACCAGGCGGTAAAGCTTATTATGTCGTGAGAAGGGATATTAAAAAAGAAGGATTTAGAGAACATTATGTGCATAAAAAACCTACATATCAATGTTTTGTAAAATTGCCTTTCAACTCAATTTATTTGGATGAAAGCCGAGAAATATATGAGTATATTCACTATAATTACCAGCACAATTCATCTAATCAATGTATATTTTGTAATCCTTACAAAAATCTAAGATTGTTAACGGAATCAGCAACTGCTTATGCTATGTTTGATGGTTATCCTATAAGCAAAGGACATGTTTTAGTAATACCCAAACGCCATGTTAGTAATTATTTTGAACTACCTTTTAAAGAGCAATCTGCTTGCTGGCTGATGGTGAATAAAGTTCAAGAGATTCTAAAAACAGAATTTGCGCCTGATGGCTTTAATGTGGGAATGAATATTAATCGAGAGGCTGGTCAAAATATTATGCACGCTAGTATTCATATTATCCCCCGCTATAAAGGTGATAATATGGGTGCTAAAAGTGGTATTAGAAATGTTATACCTAAAAGAAAATAATTACGAGCTATTCAAGATATTCTTGCCAAAACAGACATTGCCTTTGTCTTGCAGCGAGGTTTTGAGATAATTTAAGTAAATCTTGATGTGGCAGAGAATTATTAATATAGAATAGCTCTTTTTTTCTTCTAGAAGTGTAATCAAAAAAGATAGTAAATCTATCTGAAACTTCTGGTGGCTTGCCTCTATGAAAAATACTACCAGTGCCAGCAAATATTACTGTACCAGAATTCCCAATACAGGATTTGTAATTAGCTGATGAAACAACCTTTTGCATGGTTTGGTTGGGTATATAGCCGGAGGTATATTTTAAACTTTGGGCTACATTTGAGGTTAAAGATGGAGGAAGATATTGAAAAGGCCCCTGATTTTCTGCCACATCATTAACATAAACTATTATTTTTAATACTTTGCGGTCTTCTGAATCTATATGCCAAAGTCTAGAACCTATTTCTAATTTATTAGCGATGTCTCTACGAAAATATGCACCATGATAAGCTACTGGTAAACCAAGATAATGTTCAACAATATTCAGTAAACGTTGTTCTAGTCCCCACAAAAAAATTTCAGGATATTCCATTATTTGCTGTGAACTAGCATGAATAACAAATTTATCGGAATTACTGTTAATATCTGGTTTGATTTGAGATGCAAGATGTTTGGCTGTTTGCAGGAGTTGATGATTAGATACAATTCCTAAATTATCTAATGAAGTAACTACAACACCTTCATTATTAATTTTTTCAACTAATTCTAGGTCATCTTTTGAAAGAATAGGCAAATTCTGCTTATGCTGATTAACTGCTATTTGATAAGCAATGTTCGCCTGATGTTGCATAAATGGTATTTGGTAAATTTTTTTAAGAATTCTTTTTTGAATTTTTGGCAATAGCAAATTCATGTTAGTTCCTTTTCATGAAATATTTATTACTGATGCGTTGGATATCAAAATATATCAATTTAAACTTTTTAGAGTCAAAATTGATGATAAAACAAGTTGAATTATAAAACCCAAAAATTCTGTAATCTTAGAGTAAATTAAATAATAGCCTTAGAAAAATATTTTTCCTAAAACTAAGCTTGCCAGACATTTCATAAAGTTACTTAACTAAGCTAAATTACATCTCATACTTTAGTTATAGCTTTGAGGAAATAATTATCTATATAAGTAAATTTAACTACTAAAAAAAACATAAAAATAGGGAGATGGGCAATACTCTAATGATCACTTCATCTCCCTATAAATCTAAAAATAAGTAGTTAGTTATATCAATGTGCCACGAGGATGTATTAACCTCGTTTGAGAGCTAAAGTCAGTCCATCACCAATGGGAACCAGTGAGAGAGTGACTCGTTCATCATCTCGCAGCTTTTGATTAATAGTACGGATAGCTTGAGTACTGTTATCTTGAATTTGGGGGTTAGCTACTTGCCCAGACCATAAAACATTATCGATCGCAATCAAGCCACCAGGGCGAATTAATTGCAAGCATCGCTCGTAATATCCATCATAATTTTCCTTATCGGCATCGATAAAAGCAAAATCAAAGGTTCCAGCTTGTCCTGCCGCCAACAGTTGATCTAAACTTTCTAAGGCTGGTGCTAATCGTAGGTCAATTTTATCGGCTACTCCGGCTTGCTGCCAATATCGCTGTGCGATCGCTGTATACTCTTCACTAACATCACAAGCAACGATTTTACCATCAGCAGGTAGGGCTAAGGCGACCGAAAGCGAACTGTAACCTGTAAACACGCCAACTTCTAGAGTCTTTTTTGCACCTAATAACTGTATTAGCAGTCGCATGAACTGTCCTTGTTCTGGCGAAATCTGCATATTTGCCCTAGGATGTTTGGCAGTTTCGTAGCGTAACTTTTGTAAAATTTCTGGTTCTCGTAAAGAAATTGATAACAAGTAATCGTAAACTTGGCTATCAAGTCCAATAGTCTGTTTTGTCATGATAGATGGCAGAATTTAAGGCATATACCGCTATACTAACGCTGGAGAGTAAAATATCGAAGATGGTGCGATTCTTGATCACAACGATTTTGTTGGTGTTGTTAACAGCTTGTGGTAGTATTGGGCTGCTGCCAACTAGCGAGTTAGTACGAAAAGCGATCGCACTTGGGTTAGAACAAACCAAACAAGAACTTAGTCAAAAATTAGATGTAGATTTTCAGGGATTTGAAATTAAGCAGCTAAAAATTGCCGAAGAAAAACCCCTGACAATTCAAAATTTACCAGCCTTTCGCGTTAAGGGAAAATACGATTTAATTATTAAGCTACCGCAGCGACAGTTGACGCAACTGCAACAACCCTTTGAACTTTATATACAAATTCAACAAGAAGGTAAAACTTGGCGTTTATTATTACCAGATAAGAATAACAAAGATACTCAAAGAGTTTGGCGCAGTTATCTGATTGAATAATTAATATGTGCAAGTAGCCAAACCAGCACAATCATTCCGTATAAATGCCCAGTTATCGCCATGATTGAAGTAATAGCTTCACTGGAGTCATGGCAAAATGTATTTTAACTTTTTTATTAGTTCAATTGTGGGAATTGTTGCAATATTACTGTTAGCATTTGGCGTATTGCAATGGTTCCATGTACCCGCAGGTAACTTTTTAGATTGGATAATTGGCGGTGCAAGTTTTTGGTGGTTATTGGTAATTGTAACTGTACCTTGGAACGTGCATTTTCAAGCTAAAGAAGTTTTAGCAGAAGCAGCACAATCTTCCGAAAAAGGTATTGCTGTAGATGGGAAACAAGTAAAATATGTCCAATTATTAGCCAAGCGATCGCTTTGGTTAGCCGTTGCCTTACACTTATTCTCAGCCGTTGGACTTTACACCCTCGCCGCCACTGGAATTAGCGCAGTAGGTTACATCAGTTCCGGTGCTGCTTTATTATTAACAATTTTGCGTCCCGCTATCCGCGCCTACGAATATTTGTATGCACGGTTAACCATGATTAGCCAAGAATGGAAATATCCCCGCGAAGATATTTTTGAACTGCGGAATCGCTTCTCTGAATTAGAACAAAAAGTGCAATCTATAGAAGAACAACTCAACCCAGAAGAATCATATTCTTTACCCGCAACTCAACAAAGGTTTGCTGAAGAAACACGCAAAGAACTGTCAAGAATTTTAGCTAATTTAGAAGAATTACGTGCGACAAATCAAACAGAACATGAACGGTTAGCCAGAGAAGCTAGAAATGCGATCGCGCAACTTTCTACTGATGGGCAATTTCTTGATCATGTCCGTGAAATTATTCGATTTTTCAAAACAGCTTAAGCAGCCTTGGCGATTGGAAATCGCGGCTACACAGACAAAACCCGCCTGCGCGGGTTGAAAAACTAAATTGTGAGTTAGTCCACGTAAGTGGACTTTAACTAGTCTTTTCAACTCAGCAACGCCAGTTCGCTCAAGTCGGGAAACCCGCCTACGCGACTGGCTCCTCAGCACTCAGCACTTTCAACTATTGCTCTAACTTACATTCCAATGCTTTTTTTTGCATAGTTTTAAATATGTTGTAAAAACCGTTAGCACGGGAAGGTGTCAAGCTGACATTTAAACCAGTTGCTTGAATAAAATCTGGTGTGAGTTGGACAATTTCTGTGGGACTAAGCCCATTTAAACCTTCAATCAATAGTGCGACTAATCCCTTAGTTAACTGAGAATCAGATTCTCCTTGAAATACAACTTTTCCATCATCACAGGTTGCGGTGACATAAACCTGAGAAACACAACCAGGGACTTTATTTTCTGGTACTTTGTCAGCTTCTGGGAACTCTGGAAGCTTCTGTGCGTACCAGATAAGTTGTTCATAGCGCCGCTTGGGATCGGAAGCACGTTGAAAGCGCTGGACGATTTTAGCGAGAGCAGGTGGCAAAGAATCTAAACTAGAAGACATAACAGAAGCTGCAAATAATTCGGTCTCACCTTGAGTGTAAATTATCTAGAGAGCGATCGCGTTCATGATGAGCAAGTCTATATCCAAGCTCTACAAATAGAGAATGTAGAATAAAAGCAACTATCAATCTGATTGCAACTCATGCTCAAAACCATCCCAGGCATTTATCAGAATGGGCAAATTCAACTTAACGAGTTACCGCAAGATGTCAATGAGCGATCACAAGTCCTCGTTACCTTTCTTGATCCTGACAAAATAGATCCCAGCAAACTACGCCAGCTGATTGATCAATTAGAGACAATTGCAGGTATTCAGCAAGGCTTCGAGGAACTGAACACAAGTCAAACCCGCCCCATTGAAGATTTCATCCAACAAATGCAGCAAAAGTATGGCATTTCAGGTTGAGATTACACGCATTGCAGAAGCTCAAATTGAGAAAGCTTATCAATGGTATCGAGAGCGGAATCCTGAATTTGCTGATCGTTGGTTTCGAGGATTAATGAATGCGATCGCTACTTTACAAGATAAACCTGAACGCTGTGCTTTAGCAGTTGAACATGAGATTTTTTCAGAGCCAGTCCGCCAACTTCTTTACGGAAAATCTAAAAACATATACCGAGTGCTGTTTACGATTCGAGATACAAAGGTTTTTGTGTTGTATGTACGCCATAGTTCCCAAGCACCACTGACATTAGATGAGCTAGAGGAACTATAAAGTAAGAATTTTGAGCGATCGCGTTCATGATGAGCAAGTCTATGACCAAGCTCTACGAATTAGGAGAAAACTGCCACCTCTCTCCCCTGCTATCTAAAATGTACAATTTAGGTGTGTCACAGCTTAACCACCGCTACCCATGCCTTTATCGCGTATAGTCACGCTGATTGTTGGTCTAATCGTCATTTTGGCAATGAGCCTGTGGCTGATAGATTCCCTATCGCGCCTTTATTGGCAGTTGTCTTATTCGCCGTTGCTGGGCAATTTGCTGCTGTTGCTGCTGGTTGTCTTGATTGGCGGTTTAGTTGCTGCTTTTGTTTATTACGTGTTGGTGCTTCAGGCTGGCGAAAAACGTTCTCGCCAAGGACGCAGACGAGTGACACCAGCGCAAATTCCGGCAGCTAAATCTGATGCAGCTTCTTCCACACTCCAAGCTGTGCGCCAACAAGTATCGCAAATTCAAGATGAAGTAGCACGCCAAGCTTTATTAAGTCGATCGCGGGAAATTGAAGCCAATTTAGCACGGGGTGAAATTCAAGTTGTCGTGTTCGGCACAGGAAGTGCAGGCAAAACTTCCCTTGTCAACGCAATTATGGGGCGGATGGTAGGTCAAGTAAATGCGCCAATGGGGACAACAACAGTAGGCGAAACTTATTGTCTGCGCTTGAAGGGATTGGAACGCAAAATTTTAATTACCGACACACCCGGAATTTTAGAAGCAGGCGTAGCGGGAACTGAACGAGAACAGTTAGCTAGAGAATTGGCCACAGCCGCAGATTTATTGTTATTTGTTGTAGATAATGACTTACGACGCTCCGAATATGAACCATTGCGGGGTTTAGCAGAAATTGGCAAGCGATCGCTTTTGATTCTCAACAAAACTGACCTCTACACAGACGAAAATAAAGAAGTGATTTTAGCGCGGTTACGAGAACGCGTCCGGGGCTTTATTGGGGCTAACGATGTGGTGGCAATCGCAGCTAACCCCCAATCTGCTCAACTAGAAACAGGCGAACTCTATCAACCAGAACCGGATATTGTACCGTTGCTGCGGCGGATGGCGGCTGTGCTGCGGGCGGAAGGCGAAGATTTAGTCGCAGATAACATTTTGCTGCAATCTTTACGGTTAGGTGAAGAAGCACGCAAACTCATTGATGCCCAGCGTCGTCGTCAAGCCGATAAAATTGTCGAGCGCTTTCAGTGGATTGGGGCTGGTGTTGTCTCGGTTACACCCTTACCAGTAGTAGATTTACTGGCCACAGCCGCCGTCAATGCCCAAATGGTTGTGGAAATTGGCAGAGTCTACGGCTGTGAGTTAAACATGGAACGAGGGCGGGAGTTAGCTTTATCGTTAGCAAAAACTATTGCCAGTTTGGGGATAGTTAAAGGCGCAATTCAATTAGTGTCTACAGCTTTGCAGCTGAATGTTGCCACATTTATTATTGGTAGAGCAATTCAGGGCGTGACAGCGGCATATTTAACGCGAATTGCCGGGAAAAGTTTTATTGAATATTTTCGCCATGATCAAGATTGGGGTGATGGCGGGATGACCGAGGTTGTACAGCGACAATTTCAAATTAACCGCCGAGACGAGTTTATTAAAGCATTTATTCAAGAAGCGATCGCCAGAGTTGTCAAACCTCTACAAGACAAAGCAGAAGCCCTGGAACAAGATGAAGAAGCTCAGTAGCACCTTGAAAACAGAGGCTAAGCTAATCGTCATTATAAATTGCACTATTTTCATGGTAGTAAAAGCTGCAAACCCTCTCCCTTGCTCCCTGCTCCCCTGCCTGCATAGCTATTGGTTATTTTTTTAATTGGAAGTCTCTAGCCATGATTGTAAACTTTCCGCTAAGTAAATTTAGCGTAATTACTGACACCCATTCTGGAACCAGTAGTTATAAATCCTTGTAGAATCAAATACCGAGGTAATTTTTACCTAGATACTACTGAAAGTAGAATTTAATCTTTTCGTAAAAAACTCCCATTTTTATTGCCGTTTTTTTTTTCTACTGACAGTATGGAAATGTGCAAAGGCAACAATAACAATCAAGCTTCACTAAACTAGGGAGTCAATTAGAGATGCAAGCTTAATCACCGTCGTAGTCACAAAAACATTACTGACATTGACAACAAATTATTCAACCTCATGATTTTGATTTCAGTAAATTTGTGTAATTATTACGCAAATATTTAAAAATCACGTAGAAAAAACTACGGAGGTTACAAAGCTTGCTAATGTAGAAATTGGCTAAAGATTCAAACTTTGAATCAGTTTTAACTGATGCGATTACGTGATTTCCCACTTCCTATAGCTAGAGATGTATTCTCTGGTACAGAAGTAACTTTGCAAAAATTTTGTCAGCACTCCCCAATTTATGAAATCTACTGTTGGAGAACCTCAATTCATGCTTCTAAAATCTTACAAAAAATTATCTCAAGCTACTGCTGTTACTGCCCTTGGTATTGCTATGTTAGCATCTGTAGGCAATGCTCCTGCCAATGCTGCAACCTTCAATTTTTCTGGGCAATTTGAATCCCTAGCACTTCCTGGTTCAACAGGAGTAGCTCTAGCTTTACAGAATGGCTCTTTTGATGGAACTTATACAGTAGATGTAGCCCAACTACCAACTACTACACAAGTCAATTTGACCAGTTGGCTCGTAAATGTACGGGATGCTTCTAACAATATTTTGAAAACCTTTTCTAGTGCGATCGCTGGTAACACTGGTATAGCTGTTAACGATGGTCTTCGCTTTACCAATTTTGTCGCTGCATCAACAGGTTCAGAAACAGCCAGTTTAGGAGTGGTATTTGCTCCTGGATTTACAGGCTCACCTGGAAATGGCCCAACTGATGGTCTTTTCAGTAGTGTAGTATTCTCCACTACTTCTGGTTCTATAGTTGCTGGACAACTCCCCATCAAATCTGCATCTGTACCTGAACCTGTTTCTACTGCTGGTGTTGCAGTTGCTGGTGCTATGGGTTTGTGGATGAAGCGGAAGCAAAAAGCTCCTGTAGCATAGTTGCATTCCTGAAAAACAGGGATAATTCATAAACTGGATTACGTTGATTGCAGAGTTCTAAATTTTTTACGCAAATACGCACAGGGGTTCCTTCTCTCCTCGTAAGGAACCCTTTTTCTTTTGCTTATTTATTGGTTAGGAATAACTCCAGAGACGAAAAATCAAGGGTGTAAGGGTGTATGTATCCAAAGCCTTTACACCCCATAGCGTTCGGCTGACGCTGACGGCGAAGTTCTTTCACCCCTAAACCTAATCTCCAGTGGTTCATTTTGTGAGGCGATCGCTAGTCAAGGGACAACTACAGATATTGATGGTAATACACAAAATAGTAATTTAATTTTTACAGGACGAGGTGGTTTACCTCCCACTCCTGAAGCATTTCTGAGTGCAGATGTGATTTGGTCAGATATTCGGACTTTACCAATTTTAACGCAGTCTAATGCAGATAAATTAGTTGTTCTATCACAATTGAAATCAAATCTGCGCAAAATTATCCCTACTACCAATTGGGTTTTTCATGACAAAGGTGAAGTCACCTTGATTTCTCATTCATCTATTGTCAATAATATAGATTCTACTTCTGTTAACTGCTGGAAACCGTAAAAGCCAGGGCTAATATTTTGATCGTGAAAACACTGCATCATTTGCTAGTTTCTCGATACTATGGAAAATATTCCAGATTCAAAGTCTAATTTATATGTATATGTAATACAAATAGCAAAACAATTTTATTTTGTTGATGAAAATACGTAAAAATTAACAAGCTAGGATGACGGTAATCAAAGCTGTAGTGATTTATTTTCAAGGGCTTCCGGAAATAATGGGTGGATGTCAGAAAAGTTATAGGAGGACTTACTAAGTAACCAACTTATGAGCCACTACATGATCGGTAAAGTACTACAATCGCGGTACCAAATCGTTGAAAGTCTGGGTGCAGGTGTATTTGGGCAGACATATACTGCTATAGACATAGATTACCCAGAAAACCCTAGATGTGTTGTGAAACAGCTGAAAACTAGCAACTTCCAAACCAGCTATTTAGACACATTAAGGCTACATTTTCTCACGGAAACGGAGACTCTCAAACGTTTGGGTAGTCATCCGCAAATTCCCGAACTCATCGCCTGCTTTGAAGAAAATGAGCGGCTTTATCTAGTACAAGAGTTTGTGGAAGGTCATGATTTAACAGCAGAGTTACCAATTAATCAACAATGGGGATGTCTTTGGACGGAAAGCGAAGTTGTAGAATTTTTAGAGGATGTTTTGAAAATTTTAGAATTTGTGCATTCTCAAAGCGTCATTCATTGTGATATTAAACCAGAAAATTTAATTAGACGCTGTGTTGATGGCAAACTGGTTTTAATTGACTTTGGTTCTATCCAGTCTGTTAAGTTTTCTCTAGATACCGAATTGCCAATCGATTGGATTCCTGTCACCTCATTGGGTTACATTCCACCAGAGCAATTTATTGGGCAAACACGACCCAACAGTGATATTTATGCTTTGGGTATGATTGCTATCCAAGCGTTAACAGGTTTAGAACCTCTACAATTTAAAGTTGATCCTCATACTAATGAAATTATTTGGCGTTCGCCAAACACTCCGGTTAATGATTATTTAGCTGCTATTCTCAGCAAAATGATCCGTTATGATTTTCAAGAACGCTTTCAGACTGCGGGTGAGGTGCTGCGTGTACTCAAACAAATGAGACGAGAAACCCAGCCATCGCAAATTTTGCCAACAAAATACCAAGAGTCATCATCAATGGTTGGTACGAGTGATGAGACTCGGCAAAATCCAACCTCTGACAAATTATCTCCAATCATGACAGGGATGAAAGTCGGACTGGCGGCTAATTCTTTGTTGATGGGATTTGGTGTATATTCTTTACTAAATAATTCTCCGGCATATTCAGAAACTGAAACTTTATATAAAGCAACAGAAAACTATCAAGCTGGAGATTTGCAAGGTGCGATCGCTCTAGCTAAATCAATTCCCTCCCACAGCAATGTTTACCCAGAAGCACAAGCCACAATCGAAGTATGGCAACAACAATGGCTGCAAGCTGCGGAACAATATTTATTAGCAGAACAAGCCTTGAATGAAAGTAGATGGTCGGATGTATTAAAGACTGCTACTAAAGTTCCAGACATTTTATATTGGCAATCGAAAACAGACAGACTCGTTCAACAAGCACGAGTTAATATCGAAACACAAACACAAAGTTTACTTGCCAAGGCTTATGAAAAAGCTGAAGCTAGAGATTTTTCAGCAGCTTTAGAGTATTTGCGCCAAATTCCCCAAGAAAGTTCGGCTGGCGCTATAGTGCAGAAAAAATTAGCTGAGTACAATCAAAAACGGCAGATTAGAGCCGCTTACTTTTTACAAAATGCTTATAAAAAAGCAGCTTTTGGTGATTTTGATGGTGCTGTTAAATTTTTGCGCCAAATTCCTAAAGACACCAAAGTATATGCTCAAGCTCAAACTAAACTACAAGAATATACTCAAAAACAACGTCTGCAAACTCAAAGTCAAAATTTAGCTTTCGATCTAGCTTCTCCTAAACAAAATACAAATAAATTGATCAATGCGCCTTTTGAAAATGACTTGCAAGAAGTCAATATTCGTTAGTAAAAGAAACCAAAGGAGGTGAGTTACGACGCTAAAAGAATTTCTCGGTAGAGCAAAGTGCTGAGGAGAAACCCAGTATTCTCAATGCTTTGAGCAATCAATAAAGAAATTAGGCTCCTGGTTTGAAATAATCGAGGAGGCGATCGCCTGAATCGGCACGAATCAATGCTACAACTACATCGGGTAAGGCCGTTAAACTAGGGTATACCAAATAACGGGGTTCCCAACTAGGGCGAAATTTGTCTTTGTAGGCGTGTAAGCCTTGGAAGTTGTAGAAGCGGTTCAGATGTTCGTAAAGATAGTGCAGACCTTTCTCTAGGCGGCGTGACTCTGGATTTTCACCAACTCCAGCCAAGGCGGAAAGTCCAAAATTAAAAGTGTCGTAGCCCTCTTCTTTAAAATGCTGAAGCAGAGAAATAAACAAAAAATCCATCATCCCGTTTTCAATGGACGAACGATGACGCATCATGTCAATCGTAATTTCATTTAGCTGATACTCTGGCAAAACGTTGGTAAAAGCAGCAATCCCACCATCAGGAGTATGCACAACAGCAATTTCGCAATTACGCAGATAAGCTTCGTCAAACCATCCTAAAGAAAAGCGTTTTTCGGAACCTTGCGCCATCTTTAGCCATTCATCACTAACAGATTTCAGTTGATGTAACAAGTCATTGGCGATTGGTGGTTGATAAAAACTAACTTGATAGCCGAGTTTTGTTAACCGATTAATTGATGGGCGAAAGTTTTTACCCGCCTTACCTTGTAAAGTAAAGTTTTTCAAGTCAACGATCGCCTCTTCGCCAATCTTGAGTATCCTAAATCCCAGAGAAATATAAAGGTCGATATCGTCAGGTAAAGTTTGATAAAAGGCAGGATACCAATCATGACGTTGGCAAAACTGCTGAAAACTCACAATTACTTCTTGACGGTCTTCAATTGGGCCAATGGGGTCTCCCAGGGCGATCGCACCTCTACCTTTGGGTACATAAGCAATTACACTCTTACCAGAAGGGCTAAAAAAGTAACTTTTATCATTTAAAAGGGTAATTGCTGCTAAAGACGAGCAACCATACTTTTCAACAATTTCTTTGGTTTTTTGTCGCTCAATAGAAGTTGCAGAGTTCTGCAAAAACACAGGCTGCAACAGCATTACTACTGCAAAAGTAATCGTACTGGCAGCAATAATATAAATAGAATTAGCAAAAAATTCACCAAATCTAGTTTTTGATTGTAATCCCCAATTATCTTCAGTAAAAAACATTGCCAAAGTCTGAAGTATGGCATCTTTCCAATTAAAATTTTCTGTAAATTTGCCATCTAATAAATAAAATCCAACTGTTCCGTATGCCAAAGTAAACAGCAAAGCACCAACCAATACTCGCACACCTCTAGCAATTGAGGGTCGGTCTGATTTAGCTGTAAAAACATGGCGCATCAGAACTAGTTGCCCCAGTAAAATACCTGATAATATACTTTCTTCGTAATCTAAGCCTTTGATTAAATGGCTAAAAATAGATATGACTAGTAAACTAATTGTCAGCAGCCAAGCCACCCGCTTGCGGCGCAATAAATTAGTCGCTAATGTCAACAAAACAAAGCCTGTTAATGCTGCAAAAATATGACCAGTAGCCCGAATTTCAAACGGTAAAAATTCTTTTAGCCAATGATTACGTCCATAGAGGTTCGGTGTGACTGCGGATAGAAGATTTACTATTCCGACTAACCCTGTCAGGACAGCTACACTCCAAAGTCCAATTCGAGTTTTTAAGTTGTTAGTCATCTTAAATAAGTATGTTTTATCGGCGTAAATCTTCATTTAATTATTTTTTAAATCTTTTAAATTGTTCTCCTACATAAGAAAGAGAATCTTTCAAATGCTTGTGAAAGTAATTCCAGCCAACATCTGCACCTGATAAACCATGACCACCAGGAAAAGCATAGAATACATTAGCAATATCTAACTTATCTAAGACTTGGTGAAAACCTTGAGTAGAAGCCAACAAATTAGGGTCATTCAAGCCTGCATCAAGATATACACGTAGTCGCTTTCTATCAGAAATTGATAACTGTTGGACTATTTGTAACGGACTATTTTGCGCTCCACTGTTATCGGTAAAATAACCGCTATGACTAAATAATATATTGAAGTTGTTGAGATAGCGTAACCCAATATTAAAGGCTCCCCATCCACCAGAAGATAGACCACCTAACGCCCAAAATTTTGGTTTTTCTAGAGTCCGGTAGCGTGACTTCACAACTTGAACTAATTCCGCACCAATTAAAGTCTTAATTTTGCCATTCGGCCCATCATAATAATCGGGGTCATATAAAGGACTGGAACCGCGATTATCATTGCTATCTGGCGTAATTATAATTGATGGTGGTAATTTGCCACTTTTATACAATTCATGTAACACACTCATGATGGCATATTTATCAGCATAAGCACGAGCATCATCATGACCACCATGTAATAAAAAGATAACTGGATAGAGAGTTTGGGGATTTTTTTGATAGTTAGGAGGTAAAATTACGCCATATTGGCGGACTGTACCCATAGCTTTAGAATTGAAAGTTTCTAACTGAAATTTTAAGCCTGTATCTGCTTGTTGATGGGGTGGATCTAGTTGGGGCGCACCTAATACAAAAACATAGTAATATGCTGCACCAGTAAGAATAGCGATCGCACCTGCTAAACCCAGAAAAATTTTAGAAATTTTCATATATTTATCAGCTGGGAAATCAAGAGGATCAGATCCCCGACTTCTTTAAGAAGCCGGGGATCTGGTTGTTCACATTAATCGATAACGAAATTTAAGACTACTGCCAGCAAGATTAATGATTATGTTGATTTTTTGGCTGCTTAACGCCTACATTATCAGCAGCATGGGCGATTTCCGCAATCCGAAATTGCTCACCTACAAAGGTCAGAGAATCTGCTAAGTGTTCCCGCCAATATTGCCAAGTATGACTGCCAGGAAACTGTCGAAATAAATTGTAAACTTTTTGTTGGCTCAGAACTTGAGAAAATTCTTGAGCATCATTTAATTCTTCGGTATCAGATTTGCCTGAATCTAGATAAATTCGTAGTCTTTTTTTTGCTTGCGGTGGCAGAGTTTTGATATATATAATCGGGCTATTTTGCGGGCCGCTTTTATCTTTAAAATAACCACTATGACTAAATAAAATAGAGAAGTTCTGCAAATTGTGCAATCCGACATTCATTGCACCCCAACCACCAGAAGATAATCCACCCATCGCCCAAAAATCTGGATTGGGTAGGGTGCGATAGCGGTTCTGCACTAGTTTTACCAGTTCATATCCCACTGCTGTAGCAACTTTACCATTGGGGCCATCGATATATTGGGGATCAAAATAGGGACTAGAGCCGCGTTTGTCGTTACCATCGGGCGTGATAATAATACTGGGTGGTAATTTACCTGTCGTGTATAAGTTTGTTAGCGTTTTGAGTGCTTGTCCTTTTTTGTCGTTAAACCAATCAAGAGGTTCACCGTGTCCACCGTGGAGAAGAAAAATTACGGGGTAACGTTGTTGGGGATTTTGTTCATAACCAGGGGGTAACGATACACCATAGGTGCGTTTTCCTCCCATAACTTGGCTATCGTAGGATTCAATTTTGTAGGTGAGGGGAGTCGCTAAAGCTTTAGCATCTGGCTGTGCTGGTAGGTGGAAAGCGGTTATTTGTGGTGGTTTAGCGGCTACACCTTGGGAATATTTACAGCCAACTAAAGTTAATACCGAAATTAGTAGTAGGATTTTTTTGTAATTCATATTGAGAAATTAAGAATATACTTGTTGGTTTAACCAATCTGCGATCGCTTGATTCACTAACTCTGCACACTCTGCCATTACCAGATGTCCGGCTTGGGCAAAATGTATATGAGTACCGTTTACAAAGTGACTCGCTAACTCATCTCCCATTTTTTGAGTAAACATAGGGTCTTTTCCCGCAGTAATTACTAAAGTGGGAATATGCAAATTCTGCGGTAGTGTATGACGGACAAAAAAGTTATAGTCCCAAAAAATTTCTAAGGCTTTGTAAGCATCAAAATCAGTTGGTACTGGGTTTTCGGCAAAAAACCGTTCCATAACGCTGTGACGGTAAGAAGTGGCGAGGAAGTTATTGAAGGCTTGCACACTCGGTAAATGGTAAAGATATCTCCCACCCCAAGCCATCAACTTCATCAGGGGAATTTCCCACCAAGGTGCTAAATCGTGAGTACCACCAGCAATGGCAATCATTGCACTCACTGGATAATGTTGGGCAAATTCTAAACCAATAGGAACGCCATAGCTATGACAACATAACACAGGCGAATTGATGTCAAATTTGTGCAACAATCGCTTTAAATCTCGGCAATGTCGCCCAATAGAATAGCGCGAGTAACGGCTAGACTGTCCATGTCCAGCTAAATCATAAGCGAGAACTTCCCAACCTTGATTTTGAGCAAATTCATACTGCATTCTAAAGTTAAAATGATTGCCCATTCCGCCGTGAATAAAAACTATCGGCGGAGTTACACCAGGACTATAGCAAACTTGTAAATTTACACCTCGCCGCAGGTGAATTGAGTAACCAACTAAGGCATCTTCAAAACAGTCATCATCCGTCATGGAAAGCTGCTACATTACTTGTTTAAAATTTGATGGTTTTACATCAAGAGCTTAAGCCTGCGATATGACAATGCTGTGTCAAGTTAATGGAAAATTTGCGAATAGGATTTAAAGAATGCTGAAAAAGCTGCGACTCAACATTAGTTCTGTTTTTGGCTTGTTGTTGCTGGCGCTTTCTGTATGGGCGATCGCTCATGAACTACGCGAGTATAATTATCATGATATTCTGGCGGCGATCGCTGCAATTCCCAAACAGCGTTTGATTTGGGCAATTGGGTTAACAGCTTTCGGCTATTTAGTGATGGTTGGGTACGATATTTTGGGCTTTGCCTACATTCATCGTTCCCTGCACTGGCGAAAAATTGCTTTGACTAATTTTATTAGTTCAAGCTTCAGCAATACTGTCGGTTTTGCTTTGTTGACTGGTAGTGCTATTCGCTATCGTTTTTATTCTAGATGGCAAGTATCACGAATTGCGATCGCCCAAATCATTGCTTTTGTTAATTTCACTTTTTGGTTGGGAATGTTTGCTGTTGCTGGATTAGTCTTTTTGATTAATCCGCTCAAAATTCCTACGCCATTACACTTGCCATTTAACACCGTGCGTCCTATTGGTGTGATATTTATCGGCTTAATTATGAGTTATTTAATCGGCAGTTTTGCTATTAAACAAACATTAATTATTCGCAATCATGAATTTCGCTTTCCATCTTTTCAGATATCCCTGATTCAAATAATTATTTCTAGTCTTGACTGGATATTGGCAGCAGCAGTTCTTTATGCTTTATTACCTAATAGCACACCTTTATCTTATTTAGACTTTTTAGGAATTTATTTACTGGCAATGTTTGCAGGTGTTGTTAGTAATGTTCCTGGTGGTTTGGGTGTATTTGAAACAGTAATTTTATTAATTCTTTCAGCTAAATTTTCTGCGGCGGCAGTTTTGGGTTCAATGCTGGCCTATCGCGGCGTATACTACTTTTTACCTTTGGTTTTAGCAACAGGTTTATTAATAGTTGATGAGATTATGGGTGGTAGAAGGTAAGAGTAAAATCTGTTGCCAAATTAGGGATGCTTTTTGTAGGGTAGGCATTTTGCCTACCCTACAAGGGTTATGTTTAATTTAACGTGAATTCAACAAGCCTGTTTTAACCTCTTCCCCAACCCCTCCTCACAAGTGTAGGTTTTTCATAATTTGATGAGTAATGACTCTAAAAATCATGAGTTAATTGGAGTTGCATACCCCTACACCCCAAATCAACGTTTTTGAGGCAGAACGTAAAAAACCTACACCTGTCAGCCTAACCCCTCTCCGAAGCGGAGATGGGCAGAAATATTCTTCGTTATCAAAGCCTCTCCCCCCGTGGGGGAGAGGTTTGGAGAGGGGTTTTCATACCCGTCGAACTCACGTTAATTTAGTTAAGCAAATTATTCAGCTTATCTATCTTGTTGCGCCCAAATGCGTGTGGGGAGACCCCAAACATAAATAAAGCCTTCAGCTGCTTTGTGGTCAAATTGGTCTTCCGCGCCGTAGGTGGCTAAGTCGGGGGTATAAAGTGTGTTGTCACTCCAACGACCGACTATGGTGGCGTTACCTTTGAAAAGTTTCACCCGCACTGTTCCAGAGACGCGTTCTTGAGTTTGTTGAATGAAAGCATCCAGGGCAGCTTTCAGAGGACTGTACCACAAACCGTTGTAAACCAATTTGGTATAAGTGTCTTCAATACCGCGCTTGTATTGGGTAACATCTGCGGTTAAAGTGAGGCTTTCTAAATCACGGTGTGCTTGAATTAACACCAACATTGCAGGTGATTCGTAAATTTCCCGTGATTTGATTCCGACTAAGCGGTTTTCAATCATGTCAATGCGACCGATGCCATGATTGCCTGCTAACTCGTTGAGTGTTTCAATTAATTCAACGGGGTTTTTGGCTGCATCGTTGATAGTTGTGGGAATACCTTTGACGAAACCAATCTCAATATATTCTGGTTCATTGGGGGTATCGGCGATCGCCTTCGTCATCTGATAAATTTCTTCTGGGGGTTCTGCGGCTGGATCTTCCAACACACCCGCTTCAATACTGCGACCGAGCAAGTTTTTATCAATACTGTAAGGCGAAGACTTTTTCACAGGTGCAGGAATGCCAAACTTTTCCCCGTAGGCGATGGTTTCTTCGCGGCTCATGCCCCATTCCCGCGCCGGTGCTAAAATTTTGAGGCTGGGATTTAAGGCAGCACAGGAAACATCAAAGCGTACCTGGTCATTACCCTTACCAGTACAACCATGTGCGATCGCATCAGCACCGTATTTTTCTGCTACTTCTACTAATATCTTGGCAATTAAGGGACGAGCAAGGGCAGTTCCCAGCGGATAGCGATTTTCGTAAAGTGCATTCGCTTGAATAGCAGGGAAAGCGTAATCTTTAACAAAGCTGTCTTTGACATCAATCACCAGAGATTCACTAGCACCGGATTTGAGGGCTTTTTCTTTGATTGGTTCTAATTCATCTCCCTGGCCTAAATCTGCTGCGAGAGTAATCACCTCTTCCACACCCCACTCTTGCTTGAGGTAAGGAATGCACACAGAAGTATCTACACCACCTGAATAAGCTAAGACAACCTTTTTGGCGCGACCCATTGGTTTCTCCAGTTAGGAAAACAAAGAATGACTCATTATTATATCGGACTAGTATAGGCAGATTTGCGGATGTTGCAGGAGGCTAAAGGACTTATGTCTTGCACTCCTCCCTAACGAATGGAATTCGCGGCTATACAAACCTAGTCCGCACAGGCGGACTAACGCAAAATTAAGAGTTTGAAACCTGGATAGGCTGGTTTTGCCTGTGTAGCCGTGACTTTAGTCGCCTGGTGCAAGACTATATCAATTCTCGATGACATTATATTTGGAAATTAAAATTTTAAGGTTCACGCAGAGGCGCAGAGGCGCAAAGGTGCAAAGAAGAATGCTAAAGGTATTGTAATTGTCTTTTGTTAAGTGCGATCGCTCATTTATCCCCAAAATAACCTGAAAGGTGATGCGATCGCACTCTCATTTCAACCTCAAAGGTTCAACTTTCGACCTCAGAACTTCAAATTTCAACCTCAAAGGCTCAACGTTCAGCCTCAGAACCTCAAACTTCGACCTCAAAGGCTCAACTTTCGACCTCAGAACCTCAAACTTCAACCTCAAAGGCTCAACTGTCAGCCTCAGAACCTCAAACTTCGACCTCAAAGGCTTAACTTTCATGTTCTGAGGCTGGGACTTCAAGTATAAAACGCGATCGCTGATTCCATCAATTAAAATCAATTGAATAAACCTTTCCCTAATCTCTATGAGACGCGAAAAGGTGCAGACATATTCTAAGCCCCGCCTCGGAATGAATTCTGAGTCTCATAGCACAAGTCCTCTATAGAGGACTCAAAGAGAAATGTATTCCAGTCCACTGAAGTGGACTTTTGCTATTAGCCTGGAACTTTAGTTCCAAGCGGGATATGGTGATGAAATTTTTCGACTTGTATTTGCACCGTAGCCAGCTTACTGTGATATTCGCCAAATCTTAATGGTATTATCCTCGCTGCCGCTAATAATAGTCTTACCGTCAGCAGTGAAAGCGACGGATGTCACAGTATCTGTATGGCCTGTCAAGGTATTGATAACTTCCCCAGTCGCTAAATTCCAAAGTTTGATGGTACGATCGCGACTGGCACTAGCTAAGGTCATACCATCTGGGCTAAAAGCGACACAAGTAACGCTATTAGTATGGCCTGTTAAGGTGCGGATAACTTCACCTGAGGCGACATCCCAAAGTTTAATGGTGCGATCGCGGCTGGCACTGGCTAAGGTAGTACTATCAGGACTAAAAGCTACTGATGTAATTGTATTGGCATTTCCTTTGAGTGTGCGGGCTGGGTCTTCTTGGTAGAGATGCCAAAGTTTAATTGTCTTATCAAAACTACCACTGGCTAAGTTACGACCATCTGGGCTAATAGCCACTGAACGCACCCAAAATTTATGTCCTTTGAGTGTGCGAATTAACTTTCCTGTGCCTAAATTCCACATTTTAAGAGTGTTGTCATCGCTACCACTCACCAAAATTTTCCCATTAGGAGTAATAGCTAGTGCCTGAATTGAATCAGTATGTCCTTCTAATGTGCGGACGATTTTACCTGTAGTCAAATTCCAGACTTTAATTGTTTTATCATCACTACCACTCACCAAAGTTTTGCCATTGGGACTGATAGCTACAGCATTTACTTTTTGCGAATGTCCATTGAGAGTTAATATTTCTTTTCCTGTGGCAATATTCCACATTTTAATGATGCGTTCTCCCTCACCACTACTCGCAATTGTTTGTCCATTGGGACTGATGGCTACAGATACAACAAATTTTGCTGTACCTGTGAGGGTATTAGCTAAGGAAATATTTCTAGTCGGAACATTGGATGACTGACCGAAAACAACTTCATTATGAGTAGAACTGTTATTTTGCGGCTTTAGTCTCGATAACAAACTAGCTTGAATCTGGCGATATTGTTGATACCAAGAATCACTAAATCCGAATAACAAAATGAAAGCAGCCGCTAAGACCAAAGTTTTGATAAAAGCATATTTAAATGAAAAAGTTGAATTTGGAGTCACTTGAGTCACAAGGAATTTTCCCGATGACTGGCCTGCGGCTGGTAGGGCGCGTGGTAGTGTGGGAATCAAATCTTTGATAACTTCATCGGCTGATTGGTAGCGTTGGCTTAAGTCTTTTTGCAACAACTTATTCATCACGTTATCCAATTCTGGAGACAACGGACTACGTAAATATTGCCGCCAATTGTTCGCCCAACCATAGCCATGTTCCATCCACAATTGAAAAGGCGATATTCCTGTTAGTAGATGAAAACAGGTAGCCCCCAAACTAAACAAATCACTAGCTGGATAAGCTTTACCGTCTCTGATTTGTTCTAGTGGGGAGTAACCGTGAGAACCAATGGATGTGCCACTTTTATTTTTGACTTTCTCGGTTAATTGCTTAGAAGAACCAAAATCAATCAAACTTAAGCGCCCATCATAACGACAGCGAATTAAATTTTCTGGTTTAATGTCTCGGTGGATGACACCGCGATCGTGAATGAATTTGAGTACAGGTAATAAATCGAGTAAAATTGCTTGAATTTCATTCGCTTTATAAACTCTGCGCTGTTGTAACTCCTTTAATAAGTTCTGCCCATTAATAAACTGTTGTACTAAATAAAGGCATTTATCTTGTTCAAAGTAAGCAATGAGTGTGGGAATTTGCGGATGTTCGCCAAGTTCTTGCAATCGCTTGGCTTCTTCTGCAAATAACTCCATTGCTTTTTTCTGCGACCAAGTTCCTTGAAATTTCGGCGCTAATTGCTTAATTACACAAAGTTCATTGAGTTTATCGGTATCTTCTGATAAATAAGTTCTGCCAAATCCCCCCTCATCGGAAAGTACCCGAATCACACGGAAGCGATTTCTTAACAGTGGCACCAAAGGGGTGCTACAAGTTTGGCATAATTGCTTGCCTTTAGGATTTAAGGGATTTGGGCAATCGGGATTTAAGCAGCAGATCATTATCTGACAGGCGCGACTGCATAAAAATTTTTACTAAGTTAACCCCGATATTTCGCTTAATTACAATTGACTCTCACGTATTCATGGTAGACAGCGCTGGTACTGGAAAGTGGGGAATTACTTATATAGTCAATCTTGGTAAATGCTAATGAGTTTTCCTCAATGCTGGAAAACCACGAGAGTCATAAAATTAATTTTATCGATTATATATTAACTTGCTCTACCAAAAAACGACATTCGTTATTCTTCACGTCATATTGGTAGCAACTATAGCAGGAGGCAGGTTGAGATTGTCATTAGCCATTTGTATTGACAAAGGACTAATGACTAATTTTAGCTAAGGCTTTTGAGTTGCGATCGCCAACTTTGCCCCTGGGATTTGTCGTACCTTATCCATCACCGCCACTACATTACCATGAGCAACTTGTTGATCAGCATTCACAACCACTAATGCTTCTTGGTTATCGCCTACCAAGGTACGCAATTGTCCTACTAAACCATCAATAGTAGTTGGTTGGCGGTTGACACTCACGTTTCCATCTTTATCTACTGTGATGGTAATTTTGGCAGGAACTTGCTGCTGTCTGGCTGTCGCCGCTTTGGGTAAGTTAACTGGTAAACCTTCTGAGCGAGTTAAAAACAGTGTTGACATAATAAAAAATGTCAAAATCGCAAATATCACATCAATCATCGGTACGATGTTGATTTGTGGTGGTAAATCTGGCTCATCTTGTAGACGCATAGGTTCTGTCTCCTCGTTCATAGCGACGGCGATAGAGCAGTTCTAATTGTCCACCATATTCTTGCATTGCCGCAATTTGGCGTTGGTATAGCCCTCGAAAGGTGTTGGCAAATAAAAGTGTAAAAATAGCTACGATTAATCCTGAAGCTGTGGATACCAGCGCTTCACTAATACCTGCTGTTACCCCTGCGGTTTTTGTACCGCCCACATCACCTAGGTTTAGTGATGCAAAAGAAACAATCAATCCCAATACAGTACCCAATAGACCTAAAAGTGGTGCAAGACCAATAATTGTGTCAAAAATATTTTGAAACCGTTTGAGAACGGGGATTTCGGCTTGAGCTTCACTTTCTAGTGCGAGACGAAATTCTTCTGGGGTTGGTTCTTCTAGTTGCAGTGCAGCTAAAAAAATGCGTGCTACAGGCAAATCTGCATTCTTTTGCAATTTATCTAACGCACCAACAACATTATCGAGGCGGTAGAGATTCAGCACTTCTCTAACTACACGGTTTTGTCGGGTATTAATCCGATACCAAAAACGCACTCGCTCAATAATTAAGGCTATTCCCACCACACTAAACGCCAGCAGCGGCCACATAACTACGCCACCTGCTTCAAACAACTTATACATGGGCAATATCTCTAAGAACTAAATGGACAACTTTACAGTTAGACTATCAGTTTCCGGTACTAAATGATATATCTTATCAATAAGGAAGATACAAGATAAAAAATTTTGTCAATTTAAGTTTATTTTTGATGACATGATATGTTGTTACTGGCTCAAAGAATAACTAGCTCAAAACCTTGCTTTTTCTGTATGTGTATCCTCGTCAATCTGCTAATACCCAGCTAATAGATTCTCTAATTTTATTGCTTGACTTTTGCGACAAACCATTTTATCTGGAATCAATAACTAATAAGAAATTGCAACAGTCAGGCATCGCCCAGAATCATACAAGTTTGTAGCACTGGTCTAGAAGCGATCGAGTTAGAGTATAAGCGATCGCCCATATAGCTTGACGGCTGACTGTTAATAGTCAACCGTCAACCATCAACATTTTATTCTTGAGCGTCTATGGCTAAACTATTCGACTCAATAACTGAAGAATTGCAAGAATTTATTGCGGCTCAAAACCTTTTCTTTGTAGGTACTGCACCGCTCAGTCCTACAGGTCACGTTAATTTATCTCCCAAAGGTCTTGATTGCTTCCGCATCTTATCACCCAACCGAGTAGCGTATCTAGATTTAACAGGCAGTGGTAACGAAACTTCAGCCCATCTTCAAGAAAATGGTCGCATCACCTTAATGTTTTGCGCCTTTACTGACGCACCACGCATTTTGCGACTTTACGGTACAGGATACGTAATTTTACCAAGTTCCCCTGATTGGGACTTGATATCTTCTGTGTTTCCTCAGTTACCAGGAACACGGCAAATTATCGTCGCTGATATTAAGCGTGTGCAAACTTCCTGTGGTTTTGGCGTTCCACTTTACGAATACCAAGGTCAACGCCAGATATTAGTAGATTGGGCTAATAAAAAAGGGGAACAAGGAATTCGGGAATATCAACAACAGAAAAACACTATCAGCATTGATGGTTTGCCAACACCATTGAGTGAATTATCTTCAGGCTAAAACCCCATGACATAGATTTGAATCCCTGTTGGCAGGGAAATTCAAAATCTTTCTCTCTTGCTCCCCTACCTCTTCTGGTCAATGGTCAATAGTTCAAAAACACTTGATTTTTGACCGTTGACTAGAGCTTTTTGACAAAAATAATCTTGATACGTAACATTCATCATTTTTTACGTCCTAATAAAAAGTTTTCAGGAAATAACTTCAGAAACCTATACTTGTCAGTCCCAATTTTTTCCCTGATTCCTAATTAAATTTTTGGTAAAGGAACTATTCTGTGGTTTGCGTGTCTTGACGTAAGGATTTGCCACGAATTATGATTCGAGTTTATTCCGGATCAACCGGGACAGCCTCGAAAATTGGTGCAAGTAAATTCAACTGTCGCTCTAAATAATCACACGCATGAGATTACGCTTATTTCTGCTTAGCGTTGTCAGTATTGTCCTGCTTTCTTCTCCAGCACGAGCATCTCGCTTAGAATCTTGGAGTTTTGATACCGCGCAAAATCAACTCAACATTACTACCAACTCTGGTGTTAAGCCGAGAGCATTTTTAATTCAAAATCCCACGCGGCTGGTTATTGATCTTCCTGGTACAGAACTGAATAAAAATACAGTTCGGCAAAATTTTGGTTCAACAGTACGGGAAGTTCGCGTTGGGAAAGTTGATGCTAACACGACAAGGGTAGTAGTTGAATTGGCACCAGGATATACCGTAGACCCTGGAAAATTGCTGATTCAAGGTGATTCTTCTACTCATTGGATGGTGAAATTTCCATCGCTAGAACGCATTGCGAACCCCATAGATAACACTGTTGCTTCCTCTAGTGAAGAGCAGATTCCTGTTTCAGTGAGTGATGTTTCTTTGTTTGCTGGAGTTGTACCTTTAGGTAAGGAACTACCACAATTGCGATCGCGGGTGCAAGCGTTGGCATCTCGTTATCGTTCCCTTGACCCAGGAATGTTCTTCTTAGATTTAGATACAGGTAACTATCTAGATTTAAATGGCGAGAAAGTTTTTCCAGCAGCTAGTACAATCAAGTTTCCCATCTTGGTAGCGCTATTTCAAGAAGTCGATGCCGGCCGAGTTAAACTCAATGAAACCTTAGTTATGCGGCGTGACTTAATAACTGGTGGTTCAGGAGAATTTCAATACAAGCGTGCTGGCAGTCGTTTTAGTCTGTTAGAAACGATGACTAAAATGATTACCATTAGCGATAATACTGCTACCAATATGATTATTGACCGATTGGGTGGTAAGGCTAAGTTAAATCAGCGTTTCCGCAGTTGGGGTTTGCAAAATACTTACATTCAAAATCTCTTAGGCGACTTCAAGGGTACTAATAAAACCAGCCCCAAAGATTTAGTCAGACTGTCAGCATTAGTTGCTAACAATCGCTTGTTGACTGATTCCAGTCGTGGCAAAGTCTTGGATATTATGCAGCGTGTTCATAACACCAAGTTATTACCAGCTGGTCTGGGTAAAGGCGCTGTAATTGCTCACAAAACAGGAACTCTGGGAATTGTACTGGGTGATGCCGGGATTATTCAAATGCCATCTGGTAAGCGCTATTTAGCAGGAATTTTTGTGAGAAGACCTTTTAATGATTTAAAAGCGAGAGATTTCATCAGTCAAGTATCTCGAATTGTTTATGGCTATTTAGAGCAACCAACAGTAGCCAGCAAGTCTTAATTCTTTCGATGTAAAAAAGAAAAATTTTAATTGACGTAGGCCCCTGATATTAATATCTAGGGGTTTTTGCATACACGTTCACAAATAGATGGTATGTTTTTTAGCGATCGCAGCATTCTACCCTTAGCAAAATTGAGAATATGGATTATTTTATTCGTCTCCTCACGCCACAAGATGAACCTTTTTTATGGCAAATGCTATGCGAAGCGGCGCATATACAAGCAGAAGGTAAAACACTACAGGATGTGATGAATAATCCTGATTTAGCTAAGTATGTTCAATGCTGGGGACGGAAAGATGATTTAGGTTTCGTTGCTATCTATAAAAGTAGCAGTCAACCAGTAGGAGCCGCATGGATAAGGTTGTTGACTGGGGAAAATCCAGGATATGGCTATGTTGACGATCGCACACCTGAACTAGTGATCGCAACCCTCCCAGAATACAGAAATCAAGGTATGGGTACTAAATTACTGACTCATTTACTCGCCGCAGCCAGAACATCTTACCCTGCCATATCACTCAGTATTAGAAGCACAAATCCTGCTTTGCATTTATATCAAAGATTCGGTTGGCAAGTTGTACCTAATAGCGAAACTGTTAACCGCGTTGGTGGTATCTCTTTCAAGATGAAACTAGATTTTGATTAACTAGCACCTCATCAGCAAAATCAGCAGATAAAAAAATGTATTTATCTAATTATTAATTTGCACTAGTATTGCCTTGCTTGCTCTATGTATTTTTCGGAAATGGTAGTGACTTAATTAGGAAATCTAATTTTCTAAATTTGGTACACCTAAAGAGCAAAAACCCCCTGCTGGACATTCAGACTCATTAGGTGTCAGGGTAGGTTGCAAAATCAACACTGGCCGATCGCCATTCGCAATCAGACTTACTCCTATCTATCAAATAAAACAAACTAATTTTTTTACTACCCCTATTCAGCAACGTCGTAATAGGACTTGCTAAAGTAATTCGTAATTCTAACCCACCCAATCAAGTTTAGATAGAACAGTGTAATTACCCATAACATTTTTAGAGATATTGCAATGCAATGTCTCTTTATTTTTCGTTACATTATTGGTAATTGCTGAGACAGTTACTGACTTATGGAGTATTTGTAGACACTGTAGGCACTATTTTAAGGAATGATGCATATCATACCCAAAATCTGGATTTATTTGTTATCGTGATCCCAAAGGAATTATTAAGCACCAAAAAGATATATCAGACGCTGATTCAGCGCCAAAATACCTGCTAGGTGCGAGATAGAAAATTATTCACTAAAATTTAAAGCTCATTCACCAGAGTATTTATTTGGGAGGTAACACTTATGGTTACAGTATCTCATCAAACTTTGTCTTCATTTTCTAAAGAGCGATCGCTCATTCTCTGGTTTGATGAGGTAGGCATTAAAGATATACACCTAGTAGGTGGAAAAAATGCCTCCTTAGGAGAGATGATTCAACAATTAACTCCCAAAGGTGTGAATGTCCCGACGGGGTTTGCGACTACTGCTTATGCTTATCGTTATTTCATTCAATCAGCAGGATTAGAAGCAAAGTTACGCCAACTTTTTTCTGACTTAAATGTTGAAGATGTAAACAATTTACGCGAACGTGGAGAAAAAGCGCGATCGCTATTATTGCACACACCATTCCCAGAAGATTTGCGTCAGGCAATTGCTAAAGCTTATCAAAGTTTATGTGATAAATACCAAACAGAAACAGATGTTGCTGTTCGTTCCAGCGCCACTGCTGAAGACTTACCTGATGCGAGTTTTGCCGGACAGCAAGAAACTTATTTAAATATTGTTGGTGTTGATGAAGTAATTACAGCTTGTCATAAATGTTTTGCTTCTATATTTACTGACCGCGCTATTTCTTATCGCCATACAAAAGGATTTGATCACTTTAATGTGGCTTTATCAGTTGGTGTGCAAAAAATGGTGCGTTCTGATTTAGCAACATCAGGCGTAATGTTTTCTATTGATACAGAAACCGGGTTTAAGGATGCAGCTTTAATTACCGCCGCCTACGGTTTAGGAGAAAACGTTGTTCAAGGTGCAGTAAATCCCGATGAATATGTAGTATTTAAACCAACATTAAAAACAGGTTTCCGCCCAATTATTGATAAAAAACTAGGCAGTAAAGAAATCAAAATGGTTTATGTTCCTGCCTCGGACATAGATTTAATTGCTTGTGCTAGTGATAGCGTCCATACATTAACAGTTAGGTCAGATGATAATTGTAAGTTAACCAAAAATGTACCCGTTCCTGAAAGCGATCGCACTAAATTTGCCCTGAATGACGAAGAAATTTTACAACTAGGACGTTGGGCGTGCGTAATTGAAGACCATTATTCTCAAGTTCACGGTAATTACACCCCAATGGATATTGAGTGGGCAAAAGATGGGATCAGCAATCAATTATTTATTGTGCAAGCGCGTCCTGAAACTGTACAGTCACAGAAAAAAGGAAATGTTTTACGTAGCTATCGCTTGGGAACGAGTAAAGAATCTACCCCACTCCCTCTTGTTACCGGACGTGCAATTGGTGAAGCCATTTCTCAAGGGAAAGTCCGCTTAATTTTAGATGTCCACAACATCGACAAATTCCAACCAGGGGATGTGTTAGTTACCGAGAGAACAGATCCCGACTGGGAACCAATTATGAAACGCGCCAGTGCAATTATTACCAATGCTGGCGGACGTACCTGTCATGCTGCAATTATTGCACGAGAATTGGGTGTGCCGGCGATCGTTGGTTGCGGGAATGCTACACAAGTTCTAAAAGATAATCAAGAAGTCACAGTTTCCTGTGCTGAAGGCGAAGACGGCAAAGTTTATCCCGGCTTATTACCCTTTGAAGTCAAAGAAGTTCCTTTAGAAAACTTGCCTCGCACCCGCACCCAAATTTTAATGAATGTAGGTAATCCCCAAGAGGCTTTTAGTTTATCTGCAATTCCTAACGATGGCGTAGGTTTGGCGCGGACGGAATTTATCATTGCTAATCAAATTCAAATTCATCCAATGGCGTTGCTGCATTACGACCAATTAGAAGATGAAAAAGTAAAAGCAGAAATTGCTAAAATCACTGCACTTTATGATGATAAGCCGCAGTATTTCGTGGATAAATCAGCCCAAGGCATAGCCAGAATTGCCGCAGCATTTTATCCTAAACCTGTGATTGTGCGGATGTCGGACTTTAAGAGTAATGAATATGCCAACTTGTTAGGCGGGAAACAATTTGAACCAAGTGAAGAAAACCCGATGCTGGGTTGGCGAGGTGCAGCACGTTATTATGATGAAGGCTATAAAGCTGCTTTTGCCTTAGAGTGTCAGGCTATCAAGCGAGTCCGGGATGAAATGGGTTTAACAAATGTCATTCCTATGATTCCATTTTGCCGCACTCCCGATGAGGGGCGTTTGGTCTTAGCAGAGATGGCAAAAAATAATTTGAAACAAGGCGTTAATAACTTGCAAGTTTATGTTATGTGCGAGTTACCAAGTAACGTAATTTTGGCAGAAGAATTTGCAGATGTCTTTGACGGCTTCTCCATTGGTTCCAATGATTTGACTCAACTAACCTTGGGTTTAGACAGAGATTCCGCTTTAGTCGCCAGATTATTTGATGAACGCAGTCCCGCCGTTAAGCAAATGGTGAAAATGGCCATAGAAGCCGCCAAAAAACGCGATCGCAAAATCGGTATTTGTGGACAAGCACCCAGCGACTACCCAGAATTTGCCCAGTTTTTAGTAGAACAAGGAATTGATTCCATCAGTCTAAATCCAGATTCGGTACTAAAAACAATGCTGGAAGTCGCAAAAGTCGAAAGTCCTGAATCTTAAGTAAAGCGATAAATTTCAGATTTTAGAGACTCAGATCCCAGACTTCTTTAAGAAGTCTGGGATCTTCTTGTTCACTAATGATTTATGACTGCTATATTATGTCCGGTTGATTATGAAACCATTTCTAAATTATATGTAGGGTTTGTTAAGCGTAAGCCGTAACTTATTTCTCAACTCTAAGAAAATACTTTGTTAAAAGAATTTGAATTTGAAACGGTGAAATTCCAATCTGGAATCAAAAGAGTTACTCGCACCAGCCAAGCTAGATATTTTATAGAAGATCTGGGGTTTGGCGTAAATCTAGAAATGGTCGAAATTCCTAATGGCACATTTTTAATGGGTGCTGCTGAAAATGAAGCAGAAGGAAATGATGATGAACTCCCCAGACATCAAGTAACAGTTCCAACCTTCTGTATGGGGAAATATACCATTACTCAAGAACAATGGGAAAAAGTTGCGGCTTTTTTCCCTAAAATCAATCAAGATTTAGATCCAAGACCCTCTTATTTTAAGGGTGATGATCATCGTCCTGTAGAGGGGGTTACTTGGTATGATGCTGTAGAATTTTGTGCCAGACTTTCTCAAAAAACAGGTCGTAATTATCGCTTACCAAGTGAAGCAGAATGGGAACATGCCTGTCGCGCTGGTACAACGACTCCCTTTCATTTTGGTGACACCATCACAACTGAAGTCGCCAACTATGATGGTAACTACACTTATGGTGCAGCCCCCAAGGGAAAGTATAGAGAAAAAACAACGCCAGTAGGCAGCTTTCAACCCAATTATTTTGGACTATACGATATGCACGGGAACCTGTGGGAATGGTGTCTGGATGATTGGCACGCTAACTATGAAGGTGCGCCAACAGATGGCAGTCCTTGGTTTGATGATAATAAGAATCTTTCTCAAAAACAAGAACGAGCCGTTCTGTGGGGCGGTTCCTGGAATGACATTCCTACTGTCTGCCGTTCCGTGTCTCGCAGCTATAATTACCGCGACTTCCGCTACGTCATTTTTGGTTTTCGTGTTGTCTGCGAGGTTGGAAGGATTTTCTGATAGCACTTTATACTTTTACTTTTTACACTTTACACTTGTTCTTTTTCCCTTCCTTTATTGCCTGATGCAGACTCGATTTTTTTTGCATCAAATACTGTACTGCCATACTAGTACGCGTTTCTACTTCTGGTATTACAATCATGACAATCGATAGCTTAAACCATGTATGCCAGTTAGAGACCGCTACCATGAGAACGTCAAGAACGCCCTCATTAAAGATGGGTGGACGATTACTGATGATCCCTTTCATTTGAAATGGGGAAAAAAGGACTTATATGCTGATCTTGGTGCAGAAAAGTTGCTTGTAGCAGACAAAGGAACGCAGAAAATTGCTGTTGAAATTAAAACTTTTGGTGGAGACTCAGAAGTTGCAGACCTCGAACAAGCGATTGGTCAATATTTTACATACCTTTCTGTAATCTCTCGCAATTACCCAGATAGGGTTTTGTATATTGCTGTTCACGAGGATGTTTTTACCGATATTTTTGAAGAAGAGCCACTTGGTAAACTGATATTGGAAGACTATAAAATTCCTCTCATTGTTTTTCATCCAAAACAGGAGGTAATCATCCGGTGGATACGATGGAACAATACAGACAGCTAATTTGCCACATTCTTACTGAACATACAAAAATTCCTTACTCTTACGGCAATATTCAGTATGAAACTATCTTTGATAAAGAACAAGACCGCTATTTGGTGATGATTCTCGGTCGAGAACCAGTACCAGAACTATCGCCAACTGCAACTCGTCGTGTTCACGGTTGTCTGATTCACGTTGATATTATTGATGGTAAGATTTGGATTCAACGTGATGGCACAGAAGAGGGAGTAGCAGCAGAACTCGTCAATGCTGGTGTACCGAAAGATAAGATTGTTTTGGGGTTTTGGTCTGAAGAACTACGGCAAGATTCAGAATTTGCGATCGCTTAATATTCTAATATTCAGTACTATTAGGGTGGGCAATGCTCACCCTAAAAAATTTTCTGACAAAGCAGAACAAAGGAAAAATATAGCAGTCGAAGCAGATGTTAGGACTATATTGATTGCTGAAACCACTGATAATACTGAGTTTCTACTCAGCACTCAGCACTCAGCACTTCGCTATAACTAAAGACTATTGACTAATGACTAAAAACAGGTTCTACATTGAGTTAGCAGGTATATTTTTATTCTCACTCGCTGTGAGGTTTTGGGGGTTAGATAGGTTTAATACTTTAGTTTTTGATGAAGTTTACTACGCTAAATTTGGTAATAACTATCTCACCCATGTTCCCTTTTTTGATGGTCATCCACCATTAGGGAAACTGATAATTGCCCTAGGTATTTGGTTGGGCAGTCATGTACCATTTTGGCATGAGAGCGTGAATGGACTCACAGGTTCACTGCGATCGCCTTGGGATTATCGTTGGATTAATGCTTTTTTAGGTTCTTTTATCCCTTTACTCATTGCTGGGATTGCTTATCAATTGAGTTCTCGTCGCAGCTTTGCCTTAATTGCGGGTTTCTTCACTGCTGTTGATGGCATATTTATCGTTGAGTCTCGCTATGCACTTATCAATATATATATAGTTTTATTTGGTTTATTAGGGCATTGGTTGTTTCTGTTAGCCTTAAATAACCAGAAACAAAAACGTAAACTATTTTTAATAATTGCTGGGATTGCTTTTGGTTGTTCTGTAGCCACTAAGTGGAATGGTTTATTTTTTCTTGGTGGTGTTTATTTTTTGTGGATATTTGCTTGGATATGGCAAATATTAGTGAAAAAAATCAATGGAATTGATAATTTATCTAATGGTTCTGAAGAAATCAATCAACAAGCGTCTTCACCACTGCAAAAACTCACACAATTGTATACTTGGCAAGTTGTATTATTTTTAGGCATTCTCCCGCTGACTGTTTATAGTTTAATTTGGATTCCTCATTTACAACTAGATAAAAAATATGGATTTATAGAAGTCCACAAGCAAATTTTGGCTTTTCATGAACGTCTAGGTGGTAATAATGCTCAAGTACATCCCTACTGTGCAGCTTGGTATAAATGGCCTCTGTTGACACGACCAATGGCATATTATTACCAAACCGGCCAAAATGCTACTGATCCATTACCTGTTTTAGGGCCTGATTTACCATCTGGTACAGGAAAAATTGTTTATGATGTTCATGCAATGGGCAATCCTTTTTTGTGGTGGTTTGCTGCTGCTGCCATTCTATTCTTGATGGGGATGCTAATTGTCTCGATGGTAATTTATTGGCGGCAGCAAAAACGTTTTACCTTACCGAAAAATTTCACTGTCGATACATGGATTGCCTTGTATTTAGTTGTAAATTATACTACTAACTTAGTACCTTGGATGCGGGTGTCGCGGTGCGCTTTTATTTACCACTATATGACGGCTGTGGTATTTGCATTTTTAGCGATCGCTTGGTTTGTCGATCAATGTCTTCGTAGCTATTATCGTCCATTGCAGGCGATCGGTGCCACCATTTCTGTGTTTATTTTAGTGGCTTTTGTATTTTGGTTGCCCATTTATTTAGGTTTACCTATTTCATCCGAAGGTTATAGACTACGGATGTGGTTTAACTCTTGGATTTAAAGCAATTTAAGATTAAAATAAGTGTCATCTGTTACCTATCACCTATTAATTCTTAATACTGCTACATATATGCAGGGTAGCTAATCGCATATTTTTTACATTTCTTATCGGTATTTATAGAGCCTGCCTGTTAGACTAAAAACGCTAAGTAGGATATATAAAAGCTCAACAAGGCAACAGAGGTATCAAAAGTTAGGCATCAGAAAAATCAGAATAGATGAAGAAAAATCAAGAAAAGTTTTATAATTCATCATTCTATTTTGAAACTGTAAAAATTTAGTAATTACGTAGATTTAAAGAGTAGAAATTATATAAGCTTACATCTAGGAAGTGTCATAAAGTTAATCAATTTAATAGGTACAACCTATATAGGCGCTGCTTTTGATGCTCCCTAGAAATAGAGGAGAATCCTAATGGAATTAAACTTACAACTTCCTAGCATTAATGTAACTAGCCTAAAAGAAGCTCCGATTCACACATCTCGGCAAATACAGCCTCATGGAGTTTTATTAGTGTTGGCAGAGCCGGAGTTACAAATATTACAAGTTAGTAATAACACTTGGAATGTTTTCGGCATAGAACCGGAACAAATTTTGCAAAAAAAACTCGAAGATTTACTCGACTCATTTCAACTAGAAAGGATTAAAGCTGGGTTAGCAGAAGATAATCTCGAATTTATCAACCCAACAAAACTTTGGTTTAGAAAAAAAGGTGATGAATACGTAGTTTTTGACGCAGTGTTTCACCGGAATCCAGAAGGGTTGTTAATTCTAGAATTAGAACTAGCATTTTCTCAAGAAAATATCCCATTCTTAAGCTTTTACCATCTGGCAAGAACTTCTATTAACCAGTTAGAAAAAACCTCAAATCTGCGAGATTTTTGTCAGATAATTGTCCAGGAAGTGCGGAAGGTAACTGGTTTTGACCGGGTAATGCTATATAAATTTGATCATGATGGACATGGTTCAGTCATCGCTGAAGAAAAGCTAGAACATCTAGAACCTTATTTAGGCTTGCATTATCCTGAGTCAGATATTCCGAAGCCAGCCCGAAAATTATTTGCATCTAATTCTATTAGAATTATCCCCGATGCTCAGGCAGAGCCAGTACAATTAATTCCGGCTATTAATCCGGTAAGCCAACGTGCATTAGATTTAACTAACTCAATTCTCCGCAGTCCGGCTGCTTGTCATCTGGAGTACTTACACAATATGGGTGTGGGTGCTTCTTTGACTATCTCTTTAATTAAAGACCAAAAACTTTGGGGATTGATTGCTTGTCATCATCAAACACCAAAATTTGTCTCTTACGAATTACGGAAAGCCTGCGAATTTTTAGGACGAGTCATATTTGCAGAAATTTCCGCCAGAGAAGAAACCGAAGATTATGACTATCGCATGAATTTGACACATATTCAATCATTGTTGGTTGAATATATGTCTCAAGAAGAAAACTTTATCGATGGTTTAGTCAAACATCAACCGAATCTTTTAGATTTAACTAGCGCTCAAGGTGCGGCTGTTTGTTTTGGTGACAACTATACATTAATTGGTGAAACTCCTTCAGAAGAAGACCTGAATTTTTTGGTGCAGTGGTTAAAGAATAATGTCGATGAAGAAGTTTTCTATACCAATTCTTTGCCACAGGTTTATCCAGATGCGGAAAGGTTTAAAAACGTTGCTAGTGGTTTATTAGCGATTCCTATTTCCAAGCGGAATTATGTTTTGTGGTTCCGTCCAGAAGTAATTCAAACTGTAAATTGGGGTGGTGATCCTAATAAAGCGTTTGAAGTTAGCCAGACAGATGGAAATGTGCGTCTGTGTCCGCGCAAATCTTTTGAATTGTGGAAAGAAACAGTTCGCTTAACATCTTTACCTTGGCAACCTGTCGAAGTTAAAGCCGCGCTAGAATTGCGCAAAGCAATTGTCAATATCGTATTGCGCCAAGCGGATGAATTAGCACAATTAGCGCAAGATTTAGAACGTTCCAACGCCGAATTGAAAAAGTTTGCTTACGTCGCCTCACATGACTTGCAAGAACCACTCAATCAAGTGGCGAATTACGTGCAGTTGTTGGAAATGCGCTATAACGAAGAACTGGACGAAGATGCCAAAGAGTTTATCAGTTATGCTGTTCAGGGAGTCAGCCTGATGCAGACGTTAATTGATGACGTATTAGCATACTCCAAAGTAGATACACAGGCGATCGCATTTCAACTGACTGAAGTCGAAACAGCCTTAGGACGCGCCCTCGGTAATCTCAGACAACGCATTGCAGAAACGGGAGCAATTATTACCCATGACCCCTTACCAACAGTAATGGCGGGTAGTACCCAGTTAATGCAACTATTTCAGAACTTGATTGCCAACGCCATCAAATTCCGCAGTGATCAACAGCCAGAAATTCATGTAGGAGCCGAGAGATTAGAAGATGAATGGTTGTTCTGGGTACGCGATAATGGTATAGGCATAGACCCAAGATTTAGCGATCGCATTTTTGTGATCTTTCAACGTCTACATACACGAGACGAGTACGCTGGTACAGGTATGGGTTTGGCTATCTGCAAAAAGATTGCCGAATGCCATCGGGGTCGGATTTGGGTAGAATCACAACTTGGTGAAGGAGCTACCTTCTACTTTACAATTCCAGTTGGAGGGCGCGAACGTGAGCGTAGAAACGGAAAACAAGCTCAAAACCATCTTTTTGGTCGAGGATAATAAAGCCGATGTTCGCTTAATCCAAGAAGCATTGAAAAATAGCTCAGTGCCTCACGAAGTAGTGACGGTCAGAGATGGCGTAGATGCTATGGCATTTTTACGCCAAGAAGGTGAGTATGCTGATGCGCCCCGCCCTGACCTGATTCTGCTAGATTTGAACTTACCGAGAAAAGATGGTCGGGAAGTATTGGCAGAAATTAAAAACGACCCCGTACTCAAACGTATTCCCGTAGTCGTGCTAACAACCTCAAAAAACGAGGATGACATCTTTCACAGCTACGACCTACACGTCAACTGTTACATTACTAAATCCCGTAACCTCAGCCAACTATTTCAAATCGTCAAAGGCATCGAAGATTTTTGGCTGTCTACCGTCACCTTACCGTCAGAGTAAGAAGAAGTATGAAGTATGAAGTATGAAGTATGAAATATTTATTTTTCAGCTTTTAGCCTTTATACTTCATCCTTTCATCTTCTGCCTTCTAACTCAACACTTCCCAGGGGTTGAAACCGGAAAACTATGGCTGGAAGCTTAGTAAAAATCTTGTTAATTGAAGACAATCTGGCAGAAGCTAGGTTATTGCAAGAGTTTTTGCAGCAAGCCGATGCTAAAGAATTTGTGCTAGTTCATGTCAAGCGATTGCAAGAAGGACTCAATGAACTTAGTCGCAGTAACTACGACATTATTTTGTTAGACCTTACCTTACCTGACAGTCAAGGATTATCTTCTCTGCCAGTGTTGATTAATTGTGCGCCTAGTGTGCCAATTGTAGTACTAACAAATACCAACGATGAAGACCTGGCAATTGCAGCAGTTAGAGAAGGAGCGCAAGATTATTTAGTCAAACGTCAAGTCAATGTTAATGGCTTGGTTCGTTCTATATGTTATGCGATCGAGCGTAAACAGCTTTTAGAAACATTACGCCAAGTTAATCAGACATTACAAGTACGCGTTGACGAACGCACTGCGGAACTGGTGAAAGCTAATGAAATCAACCAGTTCAGATCAGAATTAGTTTCTATGCTTTCTCATGATATCCGCCAACCGTTAAATACCATTCTTTTAGCAGCAGGATTACTGCAAAATAATGAAGATAAATTAACTCAAGAAAAAAAACGTAATCATCTGCAAATGATTCGTGCTGCTATCAAGAATATGGCACAAATGTTAGATGAAGTGTCGTTAATTGGTAGGGCTGATTCTGGTAAATTTCAATGCGACCTAGAGCCATTAGATTTAGAAGTATTTTGCCATCAATTAGTTGATGAAGCGCAATTAACTCTTAAGGAAAAAAATCTAAATCTGGTTTTTGCTAGTTATGGAGAATTAGGTGACGCAGTTTGGGATGAAACACTACTGCGCCATATTTTAGGCAATTTACTTGGCAATGCAATTAAATATTCACTCCCTGATGGCAGAATTCAGTTTGAATTAATTAGCCAAGAAAACTCTGTTATGTTTCGCTTTCAAGATTGGGGAATTGGTATTCCTAAACAAGACCAAAAGCGAATGTTCCAGCCTTTCCATCGTGCAGAAAATGTCGGTAGAATTCCTGGTACTGGCTTAGGACTGGCAATTGTAAAAAAGTGTGTGGATGCACATGGTGGCGAAATTATGGTAAACAGCGAAGTTGGCGTTGGGACAACATTCATTGTCAATTTACCTTTGATCAAGCGCTAAACTTACACCCTTATACCTTTTCACTTTAAGTTTGCATACAAATAGGCCGCAGGGCGCAGGGGAAAAGAGTAAACAACCAATGAATTTGTATCAGGATTTTCGTGAAATGGTATTACTTAGCACTCAGCACTTTTTGAAACAAAGCCCGATAAATTGGTTCACCTTTGTTTTGGGTCGCTATTTCTCTTTCTGTGGGGACTGGTAGGGGATTTTCTGTTAACCATTCCTCTGTACCAACTCGCACAAACGCAGGATTTTCTGCAAAGCGATCGCACATTTCTACAGCAACAAATTTCATATCTGATTGCAGAAATACAACCCCACCAACAGCTAAATAATTAGCTAATTCTGCCACTAAATTTGGTTGCACTACACGGCGTTTAGCATGACGAGTTTTAAACCAAGGATCGGGAAATTGAATGGTAACCCGCTGTAAAATTCCTAGAGGTAAGTTAGATAACAGCGGTTGTAACGAGTTATTTGCATTGCAATACAAATAATGCAGGTTGGTTAAACCCAACTCAGAACGCAACTGATTCGCCTCCACTACCAACGGTTCTCGAATTTCTAAACCAAGAAAATTCCATTTAGGTTCTACCTGCGCCATTTGCAATACAAACCTACCTCTAGCACAGCCAATATCTAAGTGCAGTGGTTGATTGGGTTGTACATAAACTTTTTCCCACTCAAGAGGATTAACTGGGGTGCGATATTTTTGGGCAAGTGGGTTAACGTGTTGGCGCACTCTAACAGGTGCCAAAGTGGATACTCCTTGATTTCTAGATAAAAAACTAAGTATACGATTATATAATAAATTTTCTTTTAAAGTTAGATACTTGATAAAGTATTCAATTTAAAACTATCAAATATACTCTATTTATCAAGATAAATTTTAAAACCATAATTTATTAGTAACTGGGCAATGTTTGCATACGATTTATTTTCCAATAAGTTCTATATTTTTATGGTAGCTAATAAAAATATAGAACTTATTAATGATTCATGAATAACAATATCCCCGACTTCCTAAAGAAGTCGGGTATCTAAGTCTTATATACAAATGTTAAGCAATGGTTTTCCAGCAGAGTTGACAGAGCAAAGGTTATACTTTGTGGAAAAGGCTTTTTTTAACCCGTATTTTTAAAATTGTCTGCAAATCAATGACTCTCAATTTTCGCTTTGCTGTAGTCAGCGACTTACACATTGCGCTTCCCCACACAATCTGGGATCATCCCAGTCGTTTTCATTTGGTGGAAGTTAGTATTCCGGCTTTTGAAAGTGTTATCGAACATTTAACACAACTTGATTTAGATTTTTTGTTGCTCCCAGGTGACTTAACCCAGCACGGTGAACCAGAAAACCATCTTTGGTTACAACAACGCTTATCTAAGTTGCCTTTTCCGGTTTATGTGGTTCCAGGTAATCATGACGTTCCTGTATTAACAGCAGATCAGCAATCCATTGGTTTGCCTGATTTCCCCTATTATTACCGCAAGTTCGGCTATGACAATCCTGAGCAAATTTACTACACTCATCAAGTGTTACCTGGAGTGCGGCTGATTGGGTTAAATTCTAACTATTTCAATCAAGAAGGTCAGCAGTTAGGACGCTTAGATCAGCAACAACTAATTTGGTTAGAAGAGGTTCTCGCAGCAGCAACTGAAGAATTAGTGCTGGTGATGGTGCATCACAATGTAGTTGAGCATATACCTCAGCAGTCACGCCATCCAATGGGCAACCGCTATATGTTGCAAAATGCACCTCAACTGTTAAAACTGCTCCGTCAGTATAAAGTCAAGTTAGTATTTACAGGTCATTTACACGTTCAGGATATTGCCTGTTCAGATGGGGTGTACGATATCACCACTGGTTCTTTAGTGAGTTATCCTCATCCTTATCGAATTTTTGAGTTTCGCCAAGATAACTACGGCAGAGAATGGTTACAGGTTTTATCTCATCGTGTAAAATCTGTGCCTGATTTTCCTAATTTGCAACATTTATCTAAACAATGGATGGGCGATCGCTCTTTGCCGTTCTTAATGAAATTTCTGACTTATCCACCATTAAACTTACCATTAGAGCAAGCTCAAGAAATAGCTCCCAGTCTGCGTGATTTTTGGGCAACTATAGCCGATGGCGATGCTTTGTTTGACTATCCGCATTTTCCCCAAGACGTGCGTCATTACATTCAAGCATACAGTGCGATCGCTCGCTGTGGTACTCCTCACTTCATTGATAACAACAGCACCCTCTTGTTGGAAAAGATGGGGGATTAGGGGTGTAAAGGGTGTGGGGGTGTGAGGGAAGAATTTCTTACTCAGCAACGCCACTGAGGGAGTCGGCGGAGCCGACGACAGTTGCTACAACGGAGGGAACCTCCGCAACGCACTGTCTCCCCAACGCAGTGGCTCCTCAGCACTCATTACTTATTTTGACGGCAAATGCCAAATACGGAGGTGTAACCATGTAGAAAAGTATTACCGCCTACAGGGCCAATTTCGCCTCCACAGAAAAAGCCGCCTATAGGGATATTTTGGAAGTAGCGCCTAAAGAGTGAGGAATCAAAATTGGGTTTACCATAAAGTCCTTCACCTCGACCCACGCAAGCAAACATTAAAGCTGCAATCGGCGAGGATGTAGGATTTTCTTGGTTGTGATATTTTTCCAGCAGAAATTCCAAGTCTTCTGCGGAGGCTTCCGCATCACGTAAATGAAATTGTAAACGTTGACCAGGGCGAACGCGATCGCCAATTGCGATCGCACCTCCAGTTGGGTCTACCCCTAAAATACTGCGAATTAAAAAGTCTCCCTGCTGCAAAGACAGCTTAAACTCATCCATCGCCACACCGACAAACAAAGAGTGCTGTGCTAAAGTCCGCTCTTCATCACTCAGACTGTTAATTAAATCTCGCAGTACTACCAGTGGTACTTGTTCATCCAGTTCTAAAATAATATTGCGCTCAGCTTTGGTAACTTGCATTGGCTTACCGATTGGACGACAGCCCTGAGCCACAATAGTTTCGAGTACAATATTGCCAGTCAAAGCTAAGCCTACAGTACCTTCACGGTAAAGGCGATCGTTACAAAATAAAGTTGGCCGACTACCCATACCAGCGCCACTGGCTTGTCCCCCAACAATCACTGAACCAGGATAAGCAAAGTCTAGTCCTTGCAAGAGTTCGTTGATTCCCGATGAAAAGGAACTAGACAGCAAAATGAACTGTGGTCTGGCTGATGGTTGTACACCAATCAAATTAATCCAAGTATCTGGTGAACTATCTAAATCTGGTAATTCTTCCGCCAAAATATGAAAAACTTGCAGGTTTACTCCTGGCAAATGTGCTAATGTCAGGCTCAAAGCCGCTTCTGCTTCTATTTCTTGGGTTTGTCCCTCAGTTGTAGTACCAATCACACCACCACCACTACAACCAATCATGACAGGTATGGAAAGTTTTTCTGCTAGCAAAGGTAAAAGCCGGGAATATTCACTAGCAAAAGCAGATGAAATAAATACCAGCCCTAAATCCGCTGGTGCTGTTATGGAAGACGTAGTTTGTTGCACCGCATCTGTCACAGCGGCTTCTAGAGAAGGACGGGTTGATAGGGCATTAGCCCACTGCATTTGATCTGCCATGAAATTTCATCTCTTCCTTTTGTCGTGCTTTTAGCCCAGGGTTTTGACGAGGCAAAGCCGCCTATCAGACTGCCTTCCCGCAATGCTTCACCTCCTACATAGCTGCCTTTAAAGACAGATATTCTATCAATTCTTGTTACATGCAATAAATATAGTTTATAGATGTACTTTCGCAGTACGGACTCTATAAAATCTTAAAAGATAGACAAAGATACAGGATAAATATCCTGGTTTGCCGTAGTTATCAGTCATCAGGCCTTCACACTGAGTAGATCAACATAATTAGGTAGAATGATGAGTGATAGTACAGAAAATAGAAATTTTTGAATTTTTCTATACTAGTATTAACAACACACAACGAAATGAAAGCTATGAGCGAAACCAAGGCAAAAGTTGACATCCAAGAACAAATTCAACAAGAAGTAGAACAAGCTCGTGCTGTCTGTGATATCTCAGGTAGCAATTCTGCTGAGTGTGCAGCCGCTTGGGATGCAGTTGAAGAACTACAAGCTGAAGCTTCTCACCAGCGTCAAAGTAAGCCTAAAAACTCACTAGAACAATACTGCGATGACAACCCAGAAGCGGCTGAGTGCCGGGTTTACGATGAATAGACATTGAGTGGGTCAAGTTCTGTTCATCCAACAGGCAAGCAACCAAAATCTGTTTACTGAAACCTTGTACTTTATGCTCTTTGGGGTACGTTTTTTAACTGACCCTGAATACAAGTAGCTACTTGGTACAAGCTACAAAAGTAAAAGATCTGTAAGTTGCTTGTTTTTTTTTACCGACAAAAGGGTAAATTTCACCCAAATGAAGGATGGAGTGAGTAACCAAACATCAATAATATTTAGCTATTTAAAGAGTTTTCTATAATTCCAAAATTTCCCTATCCACAACTACTGCCTGTTTCCTCTTTCCTGTTTTGTTGCTTAATTAGGTAATTTATTTTGCAGGGATATTTAAAGTATTTGCTGAAGTATCCGCTATATTAAATATCTGTTCTTCATGCAAACTTTGTATTTATCGTCTGGCAAAAACAATGGAAGACGTTTGGTTCCGCCCCTATGTTTGGGCTGATTATCGACTGGCAGTATTATTTACGCTGATTATTCCACTAATCCTGCTAATTTGGGCATTTGTACAAAAGGCAGAAGGGATACAACGCCTGTTAATGATTTACTGGCGGGTTGCTAGTCTTTTGGCAATTACAATTTACTTAATGATTGCTGCGTATCCAGTCAGCTTTATTTCCGGTTTAGCAGCACGTATTCTGATTCCTATTTCTCTATGGTTTTGGGTGGATCTCAATGAAGAAATTGAGTATCAACCTAGTAGCCCGCTAAAGTTGATTTTTACATCCTGGCGCTGGGCTGTGACAGTTTATAGCCTGCTGGGTGCGATCGCTTTTATCCCTTTTATCGGTTGTGCCTTTTCGGAAACAGCAATTAAAACTCCTTATTGTCGAGTTTGGTTTGAAGCCCCCTTACTCTTTAAAGAATATTTCCATCACAATAGTAAGCCTGCATTTCTCGGATTTCTGGGCATCGCTTGTTTAGTCATTTATGTGCTTTATTTAAGCTATTTTGTTCTCATTAAGCTTGGCAAACAAGGACGTTCAGCCACACATCATTAATTAATTCAATCGCAAAGTTCCAATTTGATGAATAATTCCATTGGCAAGCGCCTAGAACAGTACACCGCTAAACGCCCCCAAGAAGTTTTATTGATCACGGTAGAAATAGCCGATGAGCAAGACAAAATTGCGGTTTTTAAAGGTTTTTCGAGTTCTTTGATGCGCCCCACTGCTTTTGATCCTGATGTTCCAGTGCTATTAGATGAAGCCACAATTCTCAGTATCGATCGCATCGCCAGTCCTTATAATCCAGAATCACCTCGTTATATTCAAAAAGGCATCTCTTGGGAAGCAATGCAAGCTTTGTTGTCAGAAGTCGGGGTGTGAAGTATGAAGTATGAAGTGTGAAGTATGAAGTGTGAAATTTTGTCCTTTTGTCTTCTGCTTTTTGACTATGGACTATTGACAATTGACAAATGACCAAAGCTGGATACACTTTACCCGTCTTTGCTTGTGCTGCGGCTGTGGCGGCGTTACATTGGTTACGCCAGCGTCAGTCTTTGCAAACTGTAGCGGTTGATTTAATTGCACCACCGCAAATCGCAGAAATACCAATCGAACAAGTAGCAGGGCTATCTGAAAATATAGCTTTAGCAATTACTCGGAGTGACCCTGGTGATAATCTTGACCTCACACGGGATACACCGATTTGGGCAATGGTGGAGTGGGGTGGTGAAGCAGAAAAAGCAGTAACTATCAAAGGTGGCGAAGGAATTGGCAAAATTCTCAATGCAGATGACCAGCCTGCTATTTATAGTTATGCTCAAAGGTTATTGCAAGAGAACTTGCAGCGAATATTAACAACGGGTGAGAAAATCACTGTGACGATTATTTTACCGGAAGGGCGATCGCTGGCTGTACGGACTTCCAATGCTGCTTTTGGCGTAGTTGAAGGACTTTCGCTGCTAGGTACAACCGGGATTTCCCAACCTTTAAGTTCACCTGATCAGTTAGCGGCTTTTCGGACGGAATTACAACAAAAAGCCAGTCGTTTTGCAAGTTTAGTATTTTGCATTGGTGAGAACGGCTTAGATTTAGCGCGAAAACTCGGTATTAATCCTGAACAATTGGTAAAAACTGCTAACTGGTTAGGGCCGATGTTGGTTGAAGCGGATGCTTTGGGCGTTAAAGAAATCTTATTGTTTGGCTATCATGGTAAGTTGCTGAAACTAGCTGGGGGAATTTTTCATACCCATCATCATTTAGCTGATGGGCGGCGGGAAATTTTAGCAGCCCACTGTGCTTTGGCTGGGATAAAGTCATCAGATATACAAGTAGTATTTAACAGTGCAACGGCGGAAGCGGCACTAAAATATCTTAGAGAATTAGATGATTATAGTGGTAGTGATTGGGTAAATCAAGTTTATGGTGCGATCGCCGAATCGATAGATACGCGTTCTCAAGAATACATGCAAAGCCATAATAACCGAGGCACAAAAGTACCAACTTGTGGCTCAATTTTGTTTGATCGCGATCGCAAAATTATCATAAAGAGCAAAACTGCTTGTTTCTTAATCGAAAAATTATGTTAACTTATTATGAATAATCATTAATAATCCAAATAAATAACTTTTTCAGTAACCACTCTAGGGTAAGTTATTCCTTCTAATACCATGTCAGATTGATTGGCCGAGCAAACGCTTTATAACCCGCGTTTGTAGGGGACTCGTTTACCATTTACCAGCCCATAGCAAAGTGCTGAGTACAAAGTGCTGAGTGCTGAGTATAAACCCAGTTCATTCAAAACTTTGAGCAATCAACACTCCCCTAATCTATGTGACTAAGGCTATAGATGGTATTTTTGTCAGACTACTGTGCAACTATCTACTACTTCATTCACACTCCCCCATCATGAATACAGCGGTGACTCTACTAACCGAACAAGCGCCTCAACCAGTAGAAGAATTGGGGCGGCTTGAGCGTCAAATGATTGTTATTCTTGACTTTGGTTCTCAGTATTCCGAACTGATTGCCAGACGCATCCGCGAAACTCAAGTATATTCTGAAGTTCTGTCTTATCGCACCACAGCCGAACAATTGCGGCAACTTAACCCCAAAGGCATCATTCTCTCTGGCGGGCCGAGTTCAGTTTATAGCGAAAAAGCTCCCCATTGTGACCCAGAAATTTGGCATTTAGGAGTTCCTATCCTGGGTGTGTGCTATGGGATGCAGTTGATGGTGAACCAACTCGGCGGAGAAGTAGCAAAAGCTGATCGCGGTGAGTATGGCAAAGCCTCATTATATATAGATGACCCCACCGACTTATTAACCAACGTCGAAGATGGCACAACCATGTGGATGAGTCACGGAGACTCTGTGGTTAAAATGCCGCCTGGTTTTGAAGTATTAGCACATACAGAAAATACTCCCTGTGCTGCCATTGCTGACCACGAAAAGAAACTGTATGGTGTGCAGTTCCACCCCGAAGTTGTACATTCCATTGGTGGTTTAGCACTGATTCGCAACTTTGTTTATCATATCTGCGAATGCGAACCCACCTGGACAACCGCAGCATTTGTAGAAGAAGCTATTCGGGAAATTCGCGCTAAAGTTGGCGATAAACGCGTACTTTTAGCATTATCTGGGGGAGTTGATTCTTCTACCTTAGCGTTTTTATTGCATAAAGCGATCGGTGATCAGCTGACTTGTGTATTTATCGACCAAGGCTTCATGCGCAAATATGAGCCAGAACGGTTGGTGAAATTGTTCCAAGAACAGTTTCATATCCCTGTAGAATATGTGAATGCCCGCGATCGCTTCTTGGATACCATTGCAGGTATTACAGATCCCGAAGAAAAACGTCGTCGCATCGGTCATGAATTTATTAGTACATTTGAAGAAGCATCCAAGCGCCTCGGCCCCTTTGATTATTTAGCCCAAGGCACACTTTATCCAGATGTCATCGAATCTGCGGATACCAACGTTGACCCCCAAACTGGTGAACGGGTAGCAGTCAAAATTAAAAGCCATCACAACGTAGGCGGTTTACCCAAAGATTTGCGATTTAAACTAGTCGAACCCCTGCGGAAATTATTTAAAGATGAAGTCCGCAAAGTTGGTCGTTCTATTGGTCTACCAGAAGAAATCGTTCAACGCCAACCCTTCCCCGGCCCTGGTTTAGCCATTCGCATTATTGGCGAAATCACATCTGAACGTTTGAATATTCTCCGGGATGCCGATTTAATTGTGCGGCAAGAAATTAATCAACGTGGATTATACAACGAAGTTTGGCAAGCCTTTGCTGTCTTGTTACCAATTCGCAGCGTTGGCGTGATGGGTGACAAGCGTACTTACGCCTATCCTATAGTTTTGCGGATTGTTACTAGTGAAGATGGCATGACCGCAGATTGGGCGCGTCTCCCTTATGATGTTTTGGAAGTAATTTCCAACCGAATTGTGAATGAAGTTAAAGGTGTGAATCGCGTGGTTTACGACATCACATCCAAGCCACCTGGAACGATAGAGTGGGAGTAATAAGTGGACGATGAGTAAAGCGAAATTTAAGTGAAAAATTGAGGTGGGAAATTCCCACCTTTTTTTTAAGTGTCGCGCAAAGGCGCAAAGACGCAAAGAAAAGTTCACAAATAACGAATTTTGATAGTGATAGAAACCTCAAATTAGGTTTATTAACCTCGATACTGACATAAAGGTTCGCGCAGTGCATCTTGAATTACTTCCTTAATATGTGGTACATCCAATTTGCCACGTGTCGGCCCAGCAAAACGTGGATCATACATGACAACATGAATCAGGCTGAGTGCAGGCTTCCAGTTTACTTCTTTCAATACTTGTCGAAAACCTTCAACATGGCTACCGTCATCTGGCGTTCTGGCTCCATTCACCCATGAAAATGTGCGAGTTTGCCGCTGATCTGAAAAGATACCTGTTCGCAGCTTATCGCCAAAAGCAGCTGCTTCAATCAAAATATTGTCATGATGCAGCGTTACATGAAATGGCACATTGTTAGCGTCTGTTTGCCGATTCAAAAGTATAAATCCTAGCATTTCCAATCCTTTGGGTGCATAGAAACGCTCTTCATTAAATCCGATCTTCAGACCACCAAACAAATGAGCTGTCTCAAATAAAGCTCTACGAATTATTCCTACTCTGGGTTGTGCTTGTCCAAAAAGTTCAGGATCAGGTGTTACTTCAATTTTTGTTCCTCGACCATTACCTTGTTCAATAATCTTGGCAGACCCTTGAGCAATTCCTCTACTAAAGCGTTGTTCCCACAGCATTCCAAAACGCCAACTTTGTACAGTTAGTTGAATACTAGTTGCATTAATCGGAGCCAGCCCAACACCCCGTCTAATTATATGAACGTGGGGAGTGTGTTCATCGTATGAGCGTGTCTGATGGATACGAGTTAACAATTTAGTAGCAAGGCTAACACCATCCATATCACTAGGTTCATCAAATGGGAGTCCTGGGCCGTCATCTACAACTGAAATACTTGCTCCATTCAAACTTACATTTACAAAGGTTGCTTGTTTTGCCAAGTAAGCGTCAAGGACATTTGCTACCAGTTCATAAACAAACTGTTCTGTACCTTGTACTCCTGTACTTCCAAAGTACATAGCTGGTCGGCGACGAATTGCTTGGATTTCTTCTGCGTGACTCAGATTTTCCGACATTGACATTTTTGAATCTTAAAGATGATGCTTGCTAATTATTATGAGTGTTCTGCTACTGAAATAACCTCAGCACTATACACCTGTGAACTTCCGGTGATGTTGGGTTAAAAAAGAAACATGAAAATCATTAAACCTATCATTAACTGGTTAGAAAATCGTGCCAGTACCCCGACATATAGCGGTTGGGTACTCGCAGGAATTGCTGTTTGTTTTTTTGGCGCTGCTGTCAATACGATGGCGGGTTGGCTGTATGCGATTAGCGGTGTGAGTGTAGCATTGTTAGCTGTTGCAGCAGTTTTCCCACCGCGATCGCTTGTTGGTTTAACTATCACCCGCAGTTCTATTCAACCTGTCTCTGCTGGCGATGACTTAACTGTAGAATTAGAAATTCACAATCCCACAGCACAATCTGTTAGTTTGCTACAAGTCGAGGATATTTTGCCTTTTGTTTTGGGTAAGCCAATTAAACAGGCGATTGAAATTATTCCTAGTAAAAATAGTTACCGTTGGGTTTACTATCACCCTACCCAGCACCGAGGTATTTATCGCTGGCACAATGTCGAATTAGCTACTGGCGCACCTTTAGGTTTATTTTGGTGTCGTCGTCAGCGAGATTGTAAGGCGATCGCAATTGTTTACCCGACTGTATTACCTTTAACTACTTGCCCATTAGTTGATGAAATGGGGCAAGAAGAAAGCAAAAAAGGCGATTCTATCAATAGACCGTTGCAGACTGCAACATCAGGATTAGTGCGATCGCTCCGTCCCTATCGCATCGGCGACCCCACTCGGCTAATCCACTGGCGAACTAGCGCCCGTTATGGTGAATTAAGAGTTAGGGAATTAGAAGTTGTTACAGGCGGACAAGAAATAGTTATTGCCTTAGACAGTGCTGGTAAATGGCAAGAAAATGATTTTGAGCAAGCAGTAATTGCCGCAGCAAGTTTGTATTTTTACACACAACGTATGGGAATGCCAGTCAAACTGTGGACAGCATCGACAAGTTTACTAAAAGGTGATACTACAGTCTTAGAAACTTTAGCCGCCACAACATTTCAAGAAGATGCCAGCACCACAGAAACACCAAACTATCCTTTAATTTGGTTAACTCAAAATTCTCTGACGCTAACTTCTCTACCGCAAGGAAGTCGTTGGATTTTGTGGCAAAATAATGATCCCTCAGATCAAAAATCAGTGATAGTTAATCATGATTATCCTGGTATTGTTTTGCAAAGCGAACAGGCTCTGCAACCTCAACTACAAAAACCTTTACAAGCATTGTAAAGGAGTATTTTATGTATTCAATATTTCATTGAATGCTGGTATAGTTCGGTTTTTGTGAAAATATCGTCATTGAATCTGATCCGGTTGGGGAGATATCCCCAGTAACAGCACCTTGAGGCTGAGGTACAATGCAAAGAAATATTTAAATTATGAGCGCCCGATCCACATGATCACATCAGAAGTTAACACACATTCCAGCGATAAAAGCCTAGAGGCAATGCGGCATTTTTCCGAACAATACGCCAAGCGTACTGGAACATACTTCTGTAGTGAACCTTCAGTTACCGCAGTGGTAATTGAAGGGTTAGCCAAACATAAAGACGAACTGGGTGCGCCTTTGTGTCCCTGCCGCCACTACGAAGACAAAGAAGCTGAAGTCAAGGCTACATATTGGAACTGCCCTTGTGTGCCTATGAGAGAACGAAAAGAATGCCACTGTATGCTGTTTTTGACACCAGACAATGAGTTCGCTGGTGAAAGCCAAGAAATATCTCTCGAAACTATTAAAGAAGTACGAGATAGTATGGCATGAGCGAAACTATGCCCCAAGAGTTTTGGCAAGGTGTAGAACAGTTCAACTCTGGACAGTTTTACGCCTGTCATGACACTTTAGAGGCTTTGTGGATTGAAGCCACTGAACCCGAAAAGACTTTTTATCAAGGTATTCTCCAAATTGCTGTAGCGTTGTATCATCTAAGAAATGGTAATCTGCGAGGTGCAGCCATTTTGTTGGGAGAGGGAAGTAACCGCCTGCGTCGTTATCCAGATAGTTATGGCGGTATTAATGTAGACGAGTTATTAAGCCAAAGTGCAGAATTATTAACAGTATTACAACAAACAAGTGTGAACGAAATCTCCGCAGGTGAATTACTGGAAAATCAAGACCTGCCTATACCCAGACTTGTGCTATCTCAGGATTAGTCAAGATTTATCAGGTGATTAGGAATGAGGAATTGGGGAATAGAAAAATCTATTCCCCAATTTTTTGAGTTGCAATACCTATCCCGTCTCGGAATGAATTCCGAGTCTCATAGCGAAAGTCCACTCAAGTGGACTAGATAAAATTTTTCTTTGAGTCATCTTTAGAGGACTTTCGCTATTAGCCTGGAACTTAAGTTCCAGGCGGGATATGGGATCAGCGTGAAAATATTCGACTTGTGTACTTTTGCCTTTCTAGACGTTCACTGTTTGTCTAGTTGGCGTTGGTTTGTAATAGTCATTTCTTACTTGTAGTGGCAATTCTTGACCAGTAATCAATCTTGCGCCACGTTTGCGGGTGATATAGTTCCATACCCACTGAATCATAACTACTAGTTTGTTATCAAACTCAATCAAGAAGTAGATATGAATTAGTAGCCAGAATAACCAAGCAAAGAAGCCTTTGAGTTTGATAAAGCCTAAATCAACAACGGCTAAATTTTGCCCAATCATGGCTAAACTGCCGCGATCGCTATAATTAAACGCAGGCAAGGTATTACCTTTGATTTTTTCCTTAATTAATTTGGCAACGTATTCTCCTTCTTGCATGGCGACTGGTGCAACGCCAGGTAGCGGTTTGCCGTTTTGATGGGAGAAGTTTGCTAAGTCGCCAACTACATGAATATTGGGATAGCCTTTGATACTTAAGTCGGGTTCAACAATTACTCTACCAGCGCGATCGCACTCTGCACCTGTACGTTCTGCTAAGACTTGACCCATTGGTGAAGCTTTGACACCTGCTGCCCATAATACTGTTTTTGCAGCAATTTCTTTCACTTCATCGCCTTGTTTGAGGGTGACAACATCGTTTTCAATGTTGGTTACTAAAGTTTTTGTCTGAACGGTGACACCCAATTGTTGTAATGATGCTTCTGCTTGTTGAGATAATTCTGGTGCAAAAGGTGGCAGAATCCGATCTAACCCTTCTAACAATAAAACTCTCGCTTCTGAAGTGTCGATGTTGCGAAAATCTTCCTTGAGGGTTTGATAAGCGAGTTCAGCGATCGCACCTGCTAATTCTACTCCGGTAGGGCCACCACCAACAATCACAAAAGTTAACCAAGCCCGGCGTTTTTCGGGATCTGTTTCTTTTTCAGCTGCTTCAAAGGCTGAGAAAATCCGGCGGCGCATTTCTATCGCATCTTCTACGGTTTTCAACCCAGGAGCAAAATCTTCCCAGTTATCTTTACCAAAATAGGAATGCTTCGCACCTGTAGCCACTATTAATGTATCGTATGGTATCGCTTGATCACCCAAAAAAACTTGTTGTGCTTTGGGATCAATATCATTGACTTCACCGAGCAACACTTTTGTATTTTTGCTCTTGCTTAATACCGAACGCAAGGGTGAGGAAATATCGGCGGGTGATAGTGTACCTGTAGCAACTTGGTACAGCAATGGTTGGAACAGGTGAAAATTACGTTTGTCAATCAGCGTAACGTTAACTTTAGCCTTAGCAAGTGCCTTTGCCGCATACAGTCCACCAAAGCCACCACCAATGATCACAACTTGATGGGGTGGGTGATTCTCAAGGGAGTCTACCATAAGAAGAAATATTTCCTAGTGTTACGGATGCTGTAACTATTCTTAACAAAAAAGTATCAAACTTGTCATATATTTTTCTGTTCATCTGGCACAAATGAAAAAAAGATAAAAGTAAGCCAGACTACAGTGACAAAGTGATAGATATTACATTGATATATTGCCCTCTTAGCTCTAATGCTTATCGTCCTTTGCATAACTTTTATCTCAGCAGAGGGCGCTATTTAAAGTATGAAGACAAGGTAAAACTGTATCTCTCTCCTGCTTGCCTGCGAACTTAACGATAACGTGAGTTCGACGGATTTAAAAAACCCCTCTCCAAACCTCTACCCTGCAAGGAGGAGCTACTGCGTTGCGGAGGTTCCCTCCGTTGTAGCAAGTGGCGTAGAGGCTTCAAAAGCTTCATTGTTCGTGAATAATCAATTATCTTCAAGCCCCTCTCCGCCTCGGAGAGGGGTTGGGGAGAGGTTCATCGAACTCACGTTAACGATAAGTGATAGGTGATAGGTTACAGTTAAAGAAAAAAGTAGGTTGGGTGGAGACGCACAAGAGATACTGGTAGCAACACGGCAAATATATACTGCGCCGTAACCCAACACCAAATTATAATCTTTTGAGAAAATATTGTGACAGGTAAAATAATTGCAATTTTGCGATTTTATTCATGGCATTTGTTGGGTTCTACTTTCACCCAACATAAGGATGAGGCGATCTTACTCAAACAATATCTTTTCTCTGAGCAGTCCACGCGTGGAAGGTTGTTAGCTGTCAATCCAAATTTGAGCGAAACGTTCAGCCGTCCATCCAACAATATCTGACACTTGGCCATCACCAATTTCTACGATTCGCTTAGTGCCATCTCTACGTTCTACTACATCAACAGAGAAAAACTGGCTCTCAATCCGCTTGGCACACTCAAAAACAATGTTTGGAATTTCTTCATCTGGTAAAGCGGCAAAAGGTTTACCAGATAATATAAAGTAACGCTTTTCGGTTTCTGGGACAAAATCTTCAAGCCGCCGTACACAAATACCTCCCTCAATCGTGCCTCGAAATTTTTGCATCTCGGCAACTACTGTTTTGATTTGTGAAGGTTGACTAATTATGGAACCAACTGAGGTTTTGAGAGACTTAACATAATCTTTGATAAAAAATCCATTCCAGCCAAGTTGGTTCAACTGGTTCTCTAAATCATCCTCGACGGAATAAAATTTAGTCTCTGGAGTTAAATCCGTAATTAAGGGATACCAATTAATCAAATAATGTGTAGCTAAATACTCAGCCTTAGAAGTTAAAACACTTGCCCCTGTACTTTCTACGACACTAACTAATAATTCATAATCTCCGGGCGCGAGTATCCAACCCCGATAGACAACTTTTGAACCAGAAGTTGGGACTGGAATAATCTTTGACGAAACTGTCCCTAACGACTCTAAAGAAATAACACAAGTTGCAAACCCAGCATTTTGCATACAAGCAACTTGCTCCGAGTAAGCTGCATCCGCTTTTTTAGGATTAAAGTAATCGCTAGGAAAAAGGAATATCACAATATCTCAACCAAATATATTTAATTTGCTGATTATACTAATTTTTAAGTATATTTTCTTTTGAAAAATAGGTATAAAATAAATCCAGTACAAGAACTCGTTGCAATTGGGCGGCGATAGCGGTAACGAGTTTGTCGATTCAAGAGGACTCATCGACTAAAACTCCTATAGCTTTGTTTCTGCTGTTGCATTTCTTTCTGCTGCGCTTCAATTAAAATTTCATTCTGTTGTCTGATTGTAGAGAATTGGTATAAGTTCTGACTCATTTTCAACAGACAATCTTTGTGCGTAATACCATTTCACAAAAAATCTGATACAAATACAGACTGTGTAGAGACGCGATATATCGCGTCTCTACAAAATTTATCTTTATCATGATTAACGTGAAATGGTATGAGTCCTAGATAAGTCTTTCACCAGACACGATATTATTCTTGCGCCCCAGCTTTTTGCAAAATCTTGACTATATCTTGATACCCATTAAATTCTGCCAGCATCAAAGCGGTATAGCCACCACGGTTCTTCAAATTCAAATTTGCACCAGCTTGGAGTAATATCTGCACAGTTTCAGTGTGACCCCCGGAAGCAGCCCACATTAATGCTGTTGCGCCAGCCATGTCTTGAAAATTGACATTTGCGCCTTTGGCTAGTAACAGTTTAATGATTTCTATCTGATTGCGTTTGGCAGCCTTGAGTAAAGCAGTCTGACTGTCATTTCCCAGAGTATTAGGATCAGCGCCGTAGTCTAATAATACTTTGACTGTTTGAGTGTGTCCCAAGGATATTGCAGTTATTAAAGGAATCTCTGCTTCTCCATAAAGATTTGCACCAGAATGAAGCAGTGCTTCGAGAATTTCACTGTGTCCTTGCAATACTGCAACTAATGTGGGACTATCGCCTAATTTATTTCTGATTTGGACATTTGCACCCCGACTGAGTAACACTTGCACTACTTCAAGATGGCCTTCAACAACGGCAATATGTAATGCAGTTTCACCGTCTTTGTCTTGCAGATTAATTTCTGCACCTTTATCTAGTAAAGCAGATGCGATCGCACTATTACCGGATGCAGCAGCAGCTGATAAGGCTGTACCACCATCACTGTTTTGTAAGTTGACATTTGCACCAGCCGCTAACAATGCTTGGACAATATCTAAATTTCCCAAATCTGCCGCAATCATCAACAGTGTCTCACCATCTTCATCTTGAAGATTTACATCTGCGTCATTTTGTGATATAAGTTGCACAACTGCTACGTGTCCCTGCTTCACTGCCAATTTTAAAGCAGTGTCATCATCGTTATCAGCAATATTTACATCAGCACCAGCAGCAAGTAATATCCGCACTATCTCCACATAACCTTTAAGTGCAGCTGCCATCAATGCGGTACTGCCATCTTCATTGATAGCATTAACCTCAGCACCTCTCGATATTAAAAGCTGCACAATATCTACTTGTTTATTACTCGCAGCCAACATCAACGCTGTTAACTTATAGCGTTTTCTTGGCAAGTTGATATTTGCCCCCGCATCTAAAAGCGATCGCACAATTTCGGTGTAGCCTAAATTAGCAGCATACATTAACGCCGTCGTCCCGGAGCGATCGCACGTATCCACATTTGCACCAGCAGCTAAAATCTCATTCAGCCGCTTGATATCTCCACTTTTCGCAGCCTTCAGTAGCAAGACATCGTTGTTTTCACTCATGAATTAAATCCTGCCCAGGCAGTTTTCTTATCTATTCCCCAAATTTAGTTTGAAATTCTTTCAGTACTTTTGCAATAGGGCTAAATTGAGAAAGTCTATCTACCCCATATCCCGCCTGAGAATAAATTCTCGGTCTAATAGCACAAGTCCGTTTCAACGGACTGAAATACTATCCTAGTCAGATTTATCTGACTTTAGCTATTAGTCAAGAAATTTATTTCTTGGCGGACTCCTAAATTAATTACGAATTACCAACTACGAACTACGAATTGCCCTTAGACTTATGCTAATTTTTATTAAGATTTAAGAATTGGGCGAGAACACGATGAATCTGGAACTGTCTCCCTCGGTGAAATACTGGCTTAACTTTTTTCACCCGCTAATTATGTGGGTACTTTTAGCGCTTTCACTTTATGCTGCTTATTTGGGATTGCAAGTACAGCGTACCAGAAACGCTCAAGGGGAAGAAAAGAAAGAACTAATTAAAGGCAAATTTAACATCAAACACTACCAAATCGGGTCTATCATCTTAGCTTTGATGGTAGTAGGCGCAGTTGGTGGGATGGCTGTTACCTATATCAATAACGGTAAGTTATTTGTCGGGCCACACTTGCTTGCAGGACTAGGAATGACTAGTTTAGTTGCATTTTCTGCTGCTTTATCTCCTTTCATGCAAAAAGGAGCCAATTGGGCAAGAGTAACTCACATTTTGTTGAATTTCGTGATTTTAGGTCTATTTACTTGGCAGGCTATTACTGGCGTGCAAATTGTCCAAAGAATTCTTTCTAATGCTTAATTAGTCAATGGTCAATAGTCAATGGTCAAAAAATTTTGGACTATTGACTATTGACTTTTTACTCAGCGCTTTTTCTTGGAATGATCAGGAAAAGGTATTCCCAAAGACTGATGAAAGTCTTCTTGAACTTTGCGTGTTAAGCGGCGAGAGACTTGGCGGACAATTTGATTAAGTAAGCGATCACCTGTAGATTGAATGAGAGACTTGGGTAGTCGTTGTATAAATCTGGGAAAGTGCAGATAAACTTTTAAATCTAAATCCCATTCAACTCGCGTTACCTCACCGGAAATCATAGCAGCATCATCAGATTGATACTCTTTTAATTGCATCGATGCTCGATAATCTACGTCATAACCTGGTGCTTGATAATCAGGAATGGGGATCGTCCGAATGCGATATACTCCGTCTTCCGGTGGTAAAAGTTCTAAACCAATTTTAGGCTCCACTTCATAACCAAAAGAGCCAAAACGACCAATAATCAAAGCGTAGCCATTTTCTCCCAATGGCTGTACCTTCATTGGTTCAGCGCAACGTGTAAACCACGACGAATGAGCATTGAGATATTCAGCAACTTGATGTACTGGGGCATACATCTCCATAAAATCGTTGTAGCAACCGCAAAATTGGGTTTGTGTCCCAATTGACTCTGTAACTACATCATCAGTTTCTACTAAGTTGGATTCAACAGGTAAAACAGTGTCTTTTATATCAAAGGATTGATATTCGCCGTTTGTTGAAAGCATCAATTGCATTCCCCTCTGAGTTGGCGTTTGGCTATATTAATGATTCCCAGCTTACTTGGGTGATTTCGCACGCAAGATCTTATTTTGGCTGAAATTTCAAGATTCTGTCACGAACTTTATGAAATTACTAAAATACGGATAAATCACATACTAGTTTTTTAGGATAGCGGTTCTAATGAAAGCATTTGTAGCAGGGGCCACAGGTGAGACAGGTCGCCGAATTGTCCAAGAGTTAGTAGCGCGTAACATTCCCGTGCGTGCGTTAGTGCGGGATATACAGAAAGCTAGAGCGATTTTACCTCCTGATGCGGAGTTGGTTGCTGGCGATGTGTTGCAACCCGAAAGCCTTGCTACTGCATTAGGAGATAGTACTGTATTGCTGTGTGCAACGGGGGCAAAACCAAGTTTTGATCCGACTGGGCCATATAAAGTAGATTTTGAAGGTACTAAAAATTTAGTGGATGCTGCTAAAGCTAAGGGAATTGAGCATTTTGTTTTAGTTTCTTCTTTGTGTACATCTGTGCTATTCCATCCCTTGAATTTGTTCTGGCTGATTTTAGTTTGGAAAAAACAAGCCGAGGAGTATATTCAAAAAAGTGGCCTCACCTATACAATTGTGCGACCTGGTGGTTTGAAAAATGAAGATAACTCTGATGCTATCGTAATGCAGAGCGCAGATACATTATTCGATGGGAGTATTCCTCGACAAAAAGTCGCTCAAGTTTCTGTCGAAGCACTATTTGAGCCAGCCGCACGCAATAAAATTGTCGAGATTATCGCTAAACCAGAAGCGAGTGTAAAAACCTTTGGGGAGTTATTTCAGCAATGCTGAGTCCATAGTTTGTAGTCAATAGTTAAGGCAAATTACCCTTGACTATTGACTATTGACAATTGACCATTAACAAAAACAAAGGAGTGATTCTCTGAAAGATTTTAAACTCAAAGGCGTTGAACAATTAATTGGCCCGATCGCAGCGCTGCTGGCTTTTGTATGCTTATTGCAGTGGTATCTTTTTGGAGACTTGCGATCGCCTTCCGATCCTGTCTTTAATAATAATCAACCACCCCTAGTCATGAAAGGCGGCGACCCTTACATTCGCGCCTTGATGCGAACCATTTCCGCCAGCGAAGCTAATGGTAACCGTCCTTACTCTTTGTTATATGGTGGACAACAAGTAACAGACCTCAGTCGCCACCCAGAAATCTGCGTCACCATCGTTACTGGGCCAAATACAGGTAATTGTTCTACCGCAGCGGGAAGATATCAAATTATCAACACTACTTGGTATAACATTGCCCCGCGCTATCATCCCAACCCTATGAGGATGGTGTTTTGGACTTCTTATAGTTTTGAACCAGAATTTCAAGATGTAGTGGTTTACCGTTGGTTGAATGATATCAAAGTTTGGGGAGTTGATATTTCTCAACTGCTGCGTCAAGGCAAAATCAATGATGTTTTGCGGCGTTTATCTCCAACTTGGACAAGTCTAGGATATGGAATAGAAACTAATTCCATCAGTAGTTCTTTACCTCAGATTTATCAGAAAATGTTACGAGAAGAATTAGCCGCAGCCAATCAACCACCGTCTGTAAATAAAACACCAAATTCAACACTAATACCTAAGACAAATTGATCTAAATATTAATTTAACAATGGCAATACGACTAAGGTAGCACTTACATTAAATTTAAATTGATGATGAGTATTTCCCATGTCCATCAAAAGAAAATCTAAAATCACAGCAAACCCTCAAAGAAAAAAAACTAAAATTTCGCAGAACAAAATCAAAGTCAATTTTGCTGAATTATCAGCAGCATCAAAACGCTCGTGGGGAATTCCCAGCTATTATGAATCCTATACATACGAGTGTATTGCTTGTGGTAAATATTCAGAATTTCCCGCAAGTCTTCAACAGCAGTGGTATGAAGAAAAGAAAAAATACTTTTGGATGCGCCCGAATAAATGCCCTGTATGTTATGCAGAGTCTATAAAACTAAAGCGTGAAATAGCAAATTTTTCTGAATTATTAAAAACATCATTGACTATACCTGAGTTAACAGAGATGTTAGCTAAAGTCGAACGATTTAGCATCCTGAATAATAAGAAATGTGACTGGTCGCTTTATAATCGCATCAAAAAAATACTACAAAGCAAGGTATAGTCATCCATCCGTTATTTAAAAAACAATTTTACCAAGTTACTATTTATATGTATTCACCCTAGACTTATTCTTCAAAACAGGTAGAATGTCAACAATCAAACAAAAATTAAAGTAATTGAAGTTTATATATTAATATATTGTCAAAAAATCTTGAATATGCTGCACAAACTCTTTAGTATTCTCTAAGTGAATATTATGCGCAGAATTACTAATTATTTTTAACTGAGTAAATTTGCATAATTCAGCTATTTTTGTATTAATATTTATAAATTTTTCATCATTAATACCTACTAGTAAAAGTAAAGGTACTGTATTAGCCTTAAGCTTCTCCAATAAAGAAGTTTGACTCCCAGTTCCCATCAATCGTAGTGATTTAGCCAACTCAAGCGGTTGATTTTGTAACCTACTATCCAACATTTTGTCAAAATCGGGATGATTTTTGATAGCACCAAAAATTGGCTGATTGTACCAATTTAGTAAAAACTCTCGAAACTCATTTTTAGAAACACATCTTGTTAGGTTCCTCGCTATTTGTTCATCTTTTTTCACACGTTCTAATCGTTCTTGTTCTGTAGCCAAACCTGGAGAAGCTGATTCTAACACAACCTTATAAAAACGTTCAGGAAAATGCAGGGTGAGGTATAAAGCTAATCTTCCACCCATTGAATAGCCAACTAAAAAGCATTTAGGGATATTCAACTCATCTAATAAATTAATTAAAGCTTGAGCAGTTTGTTCAATTGTATAGTATTTATCTTCACCTAAAACTTGAGTTTTCCCATGTCCGGGAAGGTCAAGTGTGAGATAAGAAAATTTTGTACCTAATAATTTTATAACTTCATCAAACTCATCCAACTGCCCAATAAAACCGTGTAATAAAACAATATATGGTTTATCTGTATAGCTAATTAACTTATAGTTAAATTGATAATTTTTCTGCATATTTTATTTAGTATAAACATTTACTCAAAAACAAAAATATAATTTTTTCCGTAAGGTCATCATATGCTAATGTATTATCTCTAATCAAGAGTTACTCAATTCCAGGGATATTATGCGAAAAATTAGTTTATTTATTGCTTCTAGTTTTGACGGATATATTGCTAGAGAATCAGGTGAAATAGATTGGCTATTTACAGACCAAGACTATGGTTATACAGAATTTATTTCTGAAGTTGATACATTAATTATGGGTAATAAGACTTATCAGCAAGTATTAGGATTTGATGAATATCCATATACTGATCAAGAAGTTTTTGTACTTTCTAATACTCATCAAGGTAAAGCAGAAAATAACGCAACATTTGTAAATGCTGATTGGCATGATTTTATTACAAATCTGCGTCAATCTAACGGTGGTGTGATTTGGCTAGTTGGAGGCGCACAGACAATCCAGTATTTTTTGAAGCATAATTTTATTGATGAAATAATTCTATCAATTCATCCAATTATATTAGGCAGTGGTATTCCCTTAATTATTAATGACTCAAGTCTAGAAACAAAACTTGAGTTGAAAAATGTTAAAACTTATGATTCAGGTTTAGTGCAAGTTACTTACCATGTGAAAATAAAATTAAATTAATATATAATCATCTGCCCATCACTTTATTTTCTAGGCAGGAATGATTTAACTAATGGAATTCCTCCGATTAATACAAAAATTGAACCAAAACCAATAAATATAGTCGGGATAATCCATAAATCTGACTCAGAATTTATCATTGCAGATTCTGGCTCTTGAGGATTGTAGAGAATTTCTACTTTTTGACCTTTAGTATATGCTGGAGGATTACTACCACTATCAGCTTCAAATTCTATTGGTTTACCAGAGTTTGCAGTAAATTTGATTACTGGATAATAAGCAGTAGAAGCACCGCCGTCACTGTTTCTAGATGTATGTTTTACCAAATCAATCACAGTTCCTTGGGTGGAGATAGATTTGCCGAAAAAACTGCGAGTATTCAAGGCAAGTATGATGCTTATAATTACAAAAATACTACCAACCCCAGCGAATACAGATCCAAATGTGCGAAAAAAAGCTACATCTTCATTTGCCATATAATTTTTAACAATTAGGCAGATATTTACCTTTGAGTACTAAAATTTTGGTACATGATAATTGATATTGTTGATTTAACAAAGGAAATTTTAGAAAAGAATATTTAGTTTTGGCGATCGCGGCGATTATAAGGTAAGTCAAAATTAATGATGGGGCCTACTGGCACAATACCATTGGGATTCAATTCTGGTAAGCCTAGATAATAAAGTTGCTTGATATGACTGATATTACACCATTGCTTGACACCTGGATATTGATATAATTCTCGGCAATAGTTCCAGAGATTGGGATGCTCAACTAACCGCTTCAAATTACATTTAAATAAACCATAATATGCCAAGTCAAATCGAAATAAAGTAGTAAACAAGCACCAATCTGCTAATGTAATTTCTTCACCGCAGAGATATGGTTGTTTACCTAAGACTTTTTCCCAATATTCCAATGCGAGAAATAATTCTTTTAGTGCTTGTTCGTAAGCAGTTTGAGATGCAGCAAAACCTACACGATATACACCATTATTTATAGGTTGGTAAATAGCATCTATGGTTTCATCAATTAAAGTTTGCAACGATTTTGGATAAAAATCTACCATCTTCTCCGCGAAAAAATTAAATTCTGTATTCAATATTTGAATAATTTGGCAAGATTCATTATTGATAATTGTTTGTGTGTGTTTATCCCACAACACTGGGACGGTAACTCGCCCGGTGTAAGTTGGATTAGCCTTAGTGTAAATTTGCCAAAGATAATCAGCTTGGTTAACTTTATCTCGAATACATCCTGGTTTATCTGAGAATTTCCATCCTTGGTTGCTAATTACAGGATCAACAATAGAAAGACCAATAACTTTATCAAGTCCTTTCAAAGCGCGTAATAAAACAGTGCGATGCGCCCAAGGACAACCCAAAGAAACATACAGATGATATCTACCTGCTTCTGCTCTAAATCCACTTGCGCCATCAGCTGTAATCTTATGATGAAACTGCGTTGGCGTTCGCTGAAACTCGCCGTTTTCGTTACGTTCTGTCCAGACAGTTGTCCACTGGCCGTTAACTAATCTACCTAATGCCATATTTTTTCCCTGTATGAATTTGTGTTCTCATCCAAAGTGTCAGCTGCCATGCTGAAATATAAAGTGAGTTGGCGATAGTTTAGCAGGCTTTTGACATGGTTTTGCGCGATCGCCTGTGCAACTACCCATCAACTTTTTTACCTATAGTGATGGCGTTGCTTCAAACAGCTCAAGCTTTGGCTGAATCATCAGACACAGGGATATATAGATTGAAACAGATTATCCTAAATAGAACATAAATAAAAAAACTAAGCATCAAGGCGAATATTTCACCTTATGCTTGATCTAACTCGCAAGTGTTTTATCAAGAAGAATTCAGGAATCAGAATTCAGCATGATTTTTGTACAACTGTGTACTGTGTGATGAATATTAGTTTAAAACCTTATCCCTTGTGGGCAGAACTAGTATTAAATATTATTCCTTGTGAAAACTTCATCCCTTTTCTGTATTCTGGCTCCTGTTGGATAATTAATGCATTTCGTCGTATTCTGGCGCTTCAACTCTTCTCGCTTCTGCACGAGAAGGTGGGAGAAATTCAGCCCGACGCACAGGAACTAAAGGTGTTGTAGAACCTTGATAAGGATGAATTACCTGTACTGTCCGAGTCGGACGGTTGCGTGGCCCAAACAAAGCCAATACTCCAGCAACTACAATACCACCACCCACAGTCAGTGTCGCGCCTCCCACAGCCCAAACAATGGGTGAAGACCACCAAGCATTTTGAGATTGGAATGCTTCAGACGCTACTTTTTGACTCTGTTGTTGAGCTAATTGCAACTGTTGAGCATTGAAATTATCGAGTAGCCGTTGGTTTTGCACCCTTAACTGTTCGTTATCGTTTTTTAAACGGTCGAAATCAGCTTTTAACTGACTAAATTCAGCCCGTTGTTCAGGACTGGACACATTAGGTGGCTGAGGATTGGGATAGGGTTGTCCGTAGGCTGAAGGATATTGCACTGGTGGCTGTAGCTGGGGTGCAACTACAGTGGGTAATTGGGGGGTAACAGCGAAGTTTGGTTGTAAGGGATTATTTGTTCCCTTGAGCAAAACAAGAGCCGCCAGACCAGCCACAGCGACTCCACCGATAAATGCCATGCTCTCACTCATCGCCTTTGTCCCTCAACTGCGACGTAATTATTTGTGACTGACACACTCTCACACTCATAATATGTATACTTACTCAACTTCACCTAAACACTCAAAGTATAAGCGGCAGCATCAGCTAGTTTTTTTACAGCCTGCAATCTGCTGTTAATATTCAAGACTATAAACGTCAAATTGTCTACTAAACCAGGGTAAAAAAACTACACTGTTATACATTCTTAATCTACTTTTTCTTAGGTGGCAAGAAAGTGATGGGTCAAGAGTCAAGAGTCAAGTATCAATAGATCAATAATTCACCCCCACTCCCTAACGCCACTGAGGGAGTCTGGCGACCGAACGCAGTGGCTCCTCCCCATTTCCCATTCCCTATTCCCTATTGCGTAGAGCAGTTTTGAGACTTTGGCAAAATTCAGCGATCGCCTTCAGCCCTTCTTCTGGAGTACCTTCTGCTAAACGTTTGACAAAAGCACTACCGACAATTGCTGCATCTGCGCCCCAATCTCTTACCTGACGGGCTTGCTCAACTTGCGAAATTCCAAAACCAACACCGATGGGTTTATCAGTAACATTGCGTATTTGTTGAAGCAAATCTGACACTCGTGTTTCTATTTGCGATCGCATCCCTGTAACACCAGTGACACTAACCAAATAGATAAATCCTTGGGAAGAACGAGCTATGGATTCAATTCTGTCAGCAGAACTAGTAGGCGCTACCAATAAAGTTAAATCAATCCCAATCTCACTAGCAGGTTTGAGCAAACCACCCGCTTCCTCAAGTGGTAAATCAGGTACTACCAAACCTGCTACCCCCACCGCCGCAATTTGCTGGAGAAACTTTTCAATTCCTCGGTGCAGAATTGGGTTGTAATAAGTAAATAAAATAATTGGCGCTTGCAAATTGGGAGTAACTCCTTGCAGCATTTCGAGAACAGCTTCTAATTTTGTTCCTTTTTGCAAAGCACGAGTAGCAGCCGCCTGAATGACTGGCCCATCTGCAAGCGGATCAGAATAAGGAACACCCAGTTCAATCATGTCAGCACCACTGCGATCAAGAATTTGCAAAGCAGATGCAGTGGTTGCTAAATCTGGGTCACCAGCAGTAATAAACGGAATCAGAGCGCACTCTTGATTCCGTCTTAAGGTTTCAAAGCGATCGGAAATGGCGGTCATTAGTCAACAATCAAAAGTCAAGGGTCAATAGTCAAAAGAAATGACTATTGACTATTGACTCATAAAATGATCACTTTACAAAACTCAGTGCTGAGCGCTGAGTACTTCTTAATTTACTCAGCACTCAGCACTCGGAACTCAGCACTTTTTACATCTGAGATTGCTTTTCTTGTTCAATCTCAGCTTGAAGTTTCGCTAGTTCTTCCGGCGTAAGTTCGTCCAGTCGCTTTTGGAAAAAAGCTTGTTCGTACTCTTCCCGTTGTTGATGGTAGGTCATATTTTTATTCACAGCGCGGTAAACATAAGTGCTTACCCAACCAATCAAGCCAATCACTAAGACAACTTGGCTCCATATCCCAGCTTGTTGACCATCTAAGCCAAAAAGCTGTAATCCCACATAAGCCAAGCCACCAGCAATAAAAATACCTAAACCAATTCCAAGAGCGTCGATGCGTCGCATGAGAGTTATGACCTACCAATCTCGTTAGACTTCAATTTTTCGCGGTTGTGGTCGCAGATTCACAAACGGCGACAGAACCAATAAACCGGGAAAGAAGAAGAAAACCAAAAAGTACATAAAAGTACGCTCAATAGAGGTGGCTACATACCACCGCTGCTTGAGGTAAAACAGTACAGCCACAGGGAAGACTAATAAATAAGCTCCAGCCAAAATCAGATACAGCAGGGCTACGATCATAGGTTTTTTCTCTTTGTAGACAAGGCCATTCAGTGCATCTGTTTCTCATCATAGGCTGAACGCGTAGCTTCAGGAAAGTCAAACAATTTTAGATTTGAGATTTTGGATTTTGGATTGACTCTACAGCAACAATGGGGGTTTGGGCATTTGAGATTTTGGATTTTTAGATAAGTTGCCAAAAATTCCGCACTTTTACCTGGACAAAATTCAGGAAGGTGCTACAATAGCAAAGCCAGTGTCTAAAAAGTGTACTTGTAAAGTCCAGTTTAAGATGCTTGTCTAAGGTTACAGATAGCAAAAATTCATGCGATCGCCTAACCTAAACAAAATTTCTTAAACCTAGTTGCGCAAAATGCACATTGATGGTGGAATAGATGAGGAGGTGTTTGTTGCCTCCACAAAATAAGTGACTCCTAAGTAAATTTGGGGGTGTGGCGGAATGGCAGACGCTACGGACTTAGCGAACTGAGCCTTGAAGAAGAAATTCTTCAAGTGTAAGCTCTCAAACTCAGGGAAACCTAAATCTGTTTACAGACAAGGCAATCCTGAGCCAAGCCAAAATTAGTACTGAGTTAAAAGTGCTGAGTGCTGAGCAAATTTAAAGCTTGTACTCTCAAATTTTAACCAACAGTTTTTGGAAGGTGCAGAGACTCGACGGGAGCTACCCTAACGTCAAGGCGAGGGTAAAGGGAGAGTCCAATTCTCAAAACCTGAATCAGGTAGTAGTGAAAACTGCAAGAGAATGAAAATCCGTTGACCTTAAACGGTCGTGAGGGTTCAAGTCCCTCCACCCCCACTAAAAAACAAATTCAATAAAGCCTGCTTAGAAATACTAAGCAGGCTTAACTGTTTTAAACATTAACACAGTGTTGCTTATCCGTACTTTTTCTGAATAATTGAGTTCGGAAAATTTAATCTTGACAAAGACTTCAGTAAATTCATCAAAACTCATTCAAAAAATTACTGTATCTTTGAAAAATTGATTGATGCTGGTGACTGTCAAAGTTAATCTAATAAATAACAGATTTATCCACTTTATTATTGGTCTTGAGCAATTCCATGACCACTTATAGTTTATTTCCTGATTTAGAAGAACCAAATTTTGTTAAACCCCATCTTCAGCCATTAAATTTACAACTTGGGCAAGAAAAGATATATAACTTCTTCATGGAAATTGTTAATCAAAAGCCTCCAGAAGAAGTCTTGCGAGAATTTAAACGATTATTTTTTGATTTTTTAGAATCAGGCAGTTTAAATACTGTACCTGTAATTCGGAAAATGCTGTTAGCTAATAACGAGCAGGAATTTCATCATACTATCAAGCGCTGTTGCTACATTATAGTAAATAACTGGGCATCTAAAAGAAAATATGAATATATTCAAGAATTAATTAACTTATTAGCTAATTATGATGTCCGCTGTAAAAAAAACACTTATACTAGCTTGCATATTTATAAAGGTTGGCTTGAAAATTTTGTAAATAGTGACGACTATCAAGAATTAAAATTATTTGCCAATAAACACGATAGTAAAAGCAAAGTTCACTGGGCTAATCGCTATGCAGCTTATTTATTCGCTGCGCAATCTTTTGATATTAATAATCCTAAAGAGCAACAAGAAGCAGCCAGCCAACTTGCTCAACAGAGGAAGGACAAATTTAAGTTTGAATTAGCAATGTATATTGCACGTTCTCAGTCCTCTGCTTCAAGTAACACACGCTATGTAAATCCTAGTAATTTGGGTGATAACGTTTTGCGTTTAATCAAAATGATTATCCTTAAAAAAGGGTTATTTAGTTATGAAAATCTAGCCAATATATTTATCAAACAAACTCAGAATCAAAGTTTTAAGGAATTTAAAACAAGCATCCGTAAATACTTATTTTTTTCTGTTAAAAATATAGGCTTAGTCAAAATTTTAAATCAGCAGCTAACAGAAAAATTATCTAATTGGAAGCCTGACTATGATGATGAAATATTAGATAAAAAATTATTCCTCAGAAGTTGTAATCGTCTAATTGATTGTCTAACCACAGAAAATGGTCGAGAACCTTCGGCATTATTTGTTTTACTACTTTCTCAAGGTCATCTATTAACTTTAGTAATTTTATTGTTGAAAATTATTTTAATTTGTCAAAATTCTCGTAGTCATTTAGAAATTAGAATTGCTCATTTAATTCGCTACTACGAAAAGTTACCAAAAGATGAATGCAAACGGGTAATTAATTTCCTGGAAATTTTTAATATAACCTTTGCTATTTATGCAGAAAATATTGAATATAACTTGATTAAAGTGCAAGAAAATGAGCAGAATTATCCCAGAAAATCAAATATTGATTCTTACCATATTTTCTCACAATTAAGGGAAAACATTTATGAATAAGTATCAAGTTAACTAGTGAAGGTCGTTATTCGTCATTGCTACTGCGATAAATAAGTCGGTAAGTAGGTCGGCGTAAATAATTATTATTGGAATAAGGCAGGAACCAGGGGGAGAAAGAATTTGAGCTTTCTTTACTTTTCTTCACATAGTTCGGTTTTATTCCACCGATTTACTTATCCATAACAGTTGGGCATATTTAGTTCGTCAGTTTAGTGAGAAAACATAGCGATCGCAGGTAAAAGCTGATATGATTCACTTTTAATGAGGATAGAGCATCCTAAGTAGATTAATACTAAAGGAAAGACTTTGCGACCATAGCGCGTCAGCAGAGGAGCTATGAGAGGATTACGGGTTAAATTGTAAGATAAAAAGCACCATAACCCCACGGTCAGATAACAGACACAGAGAATCACTCCTAAACTTGGCAGATTACTACTAGCAAACAGTGGTACATAAATCCCGATGTTATTGCCTCCATTCGCAATGGTAACTGCGGAAACGCGATAAGTTTGAGGGTCGCGCAGAGTTGCCCATAGAGATTTCTTGTGGTGCTTGGTTGTAGTTGAAGAGGCAAAATCAACTGATACAGCTTGTACTGTTTCTTCTTGTTGTTCCCGTGTTAATAAATGATTAATCCCAATAGCTATTGGTAAAAAACCTAGCAAGCCAACCCAAGCTGCGGGTAAAATTAAACCACCTAAAAAACCAGGAAGACTGGCAAGTATTAATACGGTAAACCCGACAAATTCCCCAAGAATAATATTTTGCGGACGAAAATGACGATTAACTTTGCCAAAGAAGGCGGTCAAATATAAATTGTCGTCAAAAGTAGTTGCAAAAGCAGCAGAGATGCCAATAATTAATGTACTAGTTAACCAATTCATGATTGTTGCGTAAGGTAAGATAAGTCTCCAAAATCTGGAGGATTTATTAGCAATTTGCATCAATAAAATTGATGTGTTGTTTCAGCTAGGTACCTTAGCCTTGTATGTCATAAATATTATGGTTAACAACTAAATAGAAGCAAATATTCTTTTTTCTTAAATTGATAAATAAAGTTTATTAATTTGCACTATGAACTTGTTGCTGGAGAGGAACCTGAATGATGAACTCATAAATGATATTCTTCCTTCTGATCTAAAACCGTGTTTGATACTCAATTACTGCACGACTGTCGTCTTCTAAGTTAGTAGAAGCACGCACCCGCAGTTCATCGTTGATGCGGTAATTAATCCCCCATTGAAAAGGATCATTGGCAGTTAAAATTTTAATGCTGGAAATCGAAAACTTTGTAGAAATATCAATCCCAGCTTCTGCCGCTAATTCTAATGTGGAACTGCTTCTTCCCGCTTCGGGATTATCAGAAATCACAGTCGGAAAGATGCGGAATTCACTTAAGCCAAAAGCATTAGCAATTTGATTAAATGTTGTTTGAAAGTTATTAAATACGGCTGAACCGGCAATATTAATTAAACCTAATGTGCTATCAGCACGTCCTTGAGTATCGACAAATCCCCCGCCTAACAAAGCGACAATTTCTGTCTGACTACGTGACGGACTGCTGGTGAGTTCCAGATTTTCGTTGAGTTTACTAGCAGGCCCTTGAACTCTAGCTTCGACTCGCACACTTTCTAAAGAACCTAATCCTCCCGTAGAACTTGTTCTGGTGAACTCAGAAGTTTGGACTGCATCAAGTACCTTGGCAAATAACTGCACATCTAAGATGGGATCGCGCGGTTGGTCAGCCCGAAATGTGGCTGTATTTTTATAGCCACGCACTAAATTAAACTGAGTGGTAAATAAATTCACACCACCCTTTTGTAGACGGATTGTGCCATCGGGGATAGGTGCATTCAAAGCACCGTTCACTGTCAGCTTACCTGTGGCTTGGAAGCTGAGAATAGGCTGACGGGTAATTTGGATATTGTTACCTAAGGTTAATTCAAGGTTATTTAATCTTGCTGTGTTATTTCTCGCCTCAGTTTTATCTTGCTTGTTGGCTTTGACAGGATTGCTAGTGGTAGATGGACTGGTGTTAGTAGATTCTGCTAATAAAACTTGACCATCAGATAAACGAATTTGACCACCAATGAGAGGATTTAAAGCTGAACCAGTAATTTGTAAATTGCCAGTAGCACCACCTTTATACAATCCTTTGAGATTCAAATTTAGCTGATCAAGGTCTACGGTTAAGGGAGTACTTGCAACTACGCCATTATTAAATACAGGAATTTCGCCCGCTGCCATGACTTGACCCCGGCTAAATCTGCCTTGCAGACTTTCGACTAATATGCGGTCAAAGTTAAAATTTATCTTGCCCGTTACCCGTCTAATCTTACCTGGTAAAGCTGAAGCAGCAAAAGTGGCATCTTTAACAGTGGCAATTCCTGTTAACTCTGGCCGCTGTCTGGTTCCACGTACTGTGAGGTCAATTTCGCCTTCACCTTTTTCAAAAGCGACCTGATCTGTCAGCAGATTTAACAGTGCTAGACCTTCATTTCTGACTTTGACATCCAAGCTAATTTCATTGCTGGCTGGTGCGGTAGTAGCAAAGGGTAACTGATAGGGTATGCTGCCATTAATGTTAACTGGTTCTGGCCCAGCAACAGAGACGATACTACCAAAGTTCAAACGACCATTGGTATAACTGAAGCTGGCTGTAGCTGACTCGACAGGCTTTTGATTGAGGGTTCCGTCGGTAATTTCTAATTCGCCTTGGGCTTGAGGGTTGGCAATACCGCCTGCTAAAGCTGCGGTGGCGTTGAGATTACCTGTGATGTCAACTGGGAGTTTGACAAAGTTATTGATTAAGGCGATGGGAAAATTAGTAACTCGCAACTGACCTGATTGGTCTTTACCGCCGATGTTACCTGTAAAGGCCAGCAAACTATTGTCTAACTCGATGCGTAACGGTCGCAACTGCAACACGCCATTTTCAAAGCTACCTTGGGCAATGATTTGTTTTGCATTATAGTAGCGATCGCTTTCTGTTTCTTTACCCCAGGTAAAGTTCTGTCCGTTCAAGCTAAATTGCACTGATAAACCATTAGCTGTGGCAGTATCTAAAGCTACTTCTCCGTTGAAGTTTCCTTGTAAATCTGCTAGTTCTGGTAACAGTGTCGAGTCCCGTCGTTGTTGCTGTTGCTGTGCTATTTCTGCCTCAATTTCGTAAAACCGCCGCAGTTGATCAAATAAAGGTTGATTGGGTAAGCCACGTGCATAGGTAGTCAAATCGGCTGCTGTGCCGTAAGCTGGCTCTGATGTACCACGTTGGAAGTCTTGGATGTCAAATATCTGCGCTGCGGCTAAGACATCTTGGATATTACCTTGACTCACGTTCAGTTTGCCTTGGAGTTGTGGCCCTCTCGGAGTTTGACCAAAACTACCAGCAAAGGCGTAAATACTATTACCTTTGACAAATTCGCTACTGGTGAGAGTGGCTTTACCATTAGCGTAGCTAAATTGCGCCGTTAACCGATCGCCTTGTATCCTTCCGATTTTAGGCTGGGCGATCGCTAAATTACCATTCGCGGCAAATGTTTGTTGATTTACTTGCAAGTCGCCAGTAATTAACCCAGCTACCTTACCAGTTCCTAAACGTAGCGCTGGTGGTACAGATACATTCAAGATTTGTAAGGGAAAGTTCTGTACATTGAGTGCAACATTACTGCCTTGAAATTGACCTGTAGCTAAGGCATTTTGCCACTGTACTAAAAAGGATTGGGGACGATTATTAGCATCTAAATTGAAGGCGATGCGGTCTCTACTTCCAATCAAATCTAAGTTCAAGCCGCGTCCTTGGGCTGATTCAATATTACCTGTTAACAATGGCTCAAAAGCAATGTCTTGCACTACCAAGTTTCGCAAGGCAATTTGGCCTGTGACGTTTGGTAATGGTAATTTACCTGTTACTTTACCGTTAAAATCTACCTTGCCTTTCACAGCGACTTGATTGGGCAAATTAATCGGTAACTGTTGCAAATTATAGTCCTGAGCTTGGACATTCAGATTTAAAGCGGTAATTTCTGGTATGCCTGCTTTTTTGGCGTTGGCTACGATGTCACCACTAACATTTAAACCAGGGGCAGTGAGTTGGTTAATTGCTAGTTTCTCACCATTCCAAGCGATCGCAGCTGTTAATGGTCGTTCTAATCCAGGTAAACCTTGAGATAACTGCACGTTACCAGAGGCATTCACGTTAGCCAACGTAGCCGAACCCAACGCCCCAGCTACTTGTAACCTACCACCCAATTGCCCCCGTAACTGCTGATTTAACTTAGTTAATTGCACACCAGCCGCATCGACTACAGCTTGATAGCGACCATCAGCTACGCGAATATTCGAGGCGGTGATTGTCCCCCCTGCCAAATTCAAACGCCCTTGACCACTAGCTTGGATAGTTTGTGGTTGGAAAGATGCAACGGAACCAGCAACGTTTAATTGTCCTGTTAATGCACCTTGGAATTGTGGCGGTACGGCTGCCAACTTTTGTAACGGCACATTATTAGCTTGGACTTGCGCTTGATAACGACCATCAGCCACACGAATATTCGAGGCGGTGATTGTCCCACCTGCCACATTCAGCTTTGCTTGACCATTGGCTTGGATGGTTTGTGGTTGAAAGGATGTTACCGAACCAGCAACATTTAATTGACCAGTTAAATCTCCTTGGAACTGTGGTGGTACTTTTGTCAAGCGTTGCACTGGCACATTGTTAGCTTGCAGTTGCGCTTGATAACGACCGTTATTAACTTTGATGTTTGAGGCGATAATTGTGCCACCACTCACAGTCAACTTGGCTTGACCATTGGCTTGGATAAATTGTGGTTGAAAGGATTCCGCAGAACCCGCCACATTAAACTGACCAACTAATCTGCCGCGAAGTTGTTGTGTATTGGGTGTGAGTTCTTGCACATCTAGATTATTGGCTATTAACTGTGCTTGATACAAGCCGTTTGCCAGTTGAATGTTTGTGGCTGTGACTGTACCGCCAGCGACGCTGAGGTTAGCTTTACCAGTACCACGAAGAGTTTTCAGACTGAGGTTATCTCTATTGCCAGCGATTTGAAATGTCCCTGCTAACCGCCCTTGTAAAGCTGGGGGAGCTTTTTTGAGGATACGTCCTAACCGCACATTATTGGCAACTAATTGAGCCGCAAAGTTTTGGTCTTGGAGTTGAACACTAGCAATGGCGATCGCACCACCAGCAATTTGCACTGCTGCGCCTTGAGTGCGAATCGAGGAAATTTGAAATGGCCCGCTAGTCCCAGCTAGAAGCAACCGACCGTTAAATTCTGCACCATCCAAGGAAATATTTTGCAGTTGATTTTTGTTAACAAACGGTTCTAACTGTACGCCATCACCTGTAACATCTGCTTGCCAACGTTCATTAGCATATCTGCCCACCGCCCGCACGACACCACCACCAACTCTCAGGGCAACATTTTGGAAATAGAGAGTGCGATCGCTGGTGATGATGGTTTCACCTCTACCAGGGTAAGTGGCTTGGGGTACTTGCCACTGTACGAAAGTTCTGACGTTGTTAGGATTACCAGTGACTTGGGCTGTAGCGGCGACTTTACCAATTTGGAAAGTCGGGCTGGAGTTGTAGATTTTAGCGATCGCATCTCCAGCAAAATTCTTGGCAACAAAATTTAAATTCAGCAGTGGGGTTTTTCCGAGAGCGATTTTGCCACCCCCTATAATTTCTCCACCAACAGTGGTTTCACCTTGAATGTCTCTCAAGGTTAACAAGGCTGCATTCGGAGAAAATTCAAACTTACTAGTAATACTTTTAAAATTCAGTTTATCAATCCGGGCAGTGTTAATTGTGGCTACTGCACCAGAAAGAATCGGGTTAGTTGCCTTCCCAGTGATTTGTAAGTCTGCTTTTAATTGCCCAGCTACAGGTACAGGTAGTTTTAGTTTGAGTGTTGTTTGGGCATTAGCGACACTTACTGTTTTTACACGTCCTGTTAACTTATAACCTGCTTGACTATCAATAGTTCCGTTAGCAACTAAGGGAATTTTGCCGTAGTTGGTAGTCAAACTGTCAAGACGTATTTCTGTGCCTTTGAAGTAAATATCACCTTCGGTACTGCTTAAAAGTTGAGGTACGCGGGGAATTTGCAGCGTCACTTTTTGTAAATCTGCGCTGCCATATAATAACGGAGTTTGCTCTGGCGCTAGTTTAATTTGCAAGTCGCCATTCACTCTACCTGCTTGTAAGTTCAGCGGTAACTTCACCAGATTAGTAACAGTAGAGGCGAGTAAATCTTGTCCACTCAACTGAATGTCAGCTATTAAAGTTTTCGGGCGCACATCTCCTTGAATTGCTACATTCCCACCAGTTTCTGCCTGCCCCTTCACATCAAACTTAATTAGTTGATTATTCTCCAACAGTTGGGCAGAACCGTTAAGTTGAGCAAATGTTACAGGTGTGACGAGTACCCCAGCTTTCTTCTGACCTAATAGTACAAGTTTGCCATTACGTAGCCGCAGATTATCTAAATCAGTTTTGATTAATCCGCTTTTACCTGGTGGCGCGATGGTAGTAGTAATCCAACGTCCTTGTTCGTCTTGGGCAATGTAAACATCGGCGTTAACTAAGGTAACATCAAGCTTTAGTTGACGATGAAAAACTAATTGCCAAGGATTAAAACCAACTTCTACAGCCGCCACCACTGCTTTATCTGGATCTGTAGGTGTTGCGGGAATTTCCGAAGCCCCAAACTGCACTCCTGTCAGGGAAAAACTGGTCACTTTCCCCAGTTTCACTGGACGGTTAATAGTATTAGTGAGGCTTTGTTCTGCTAACGGCGCTAACTCTTTTTGGACAAAACTTTGTAACCGCCAAATGCCTAAGATTATTCCCACTAACAAGATGCCTAACAAAGGAATGCCAGCACGACTTAAAATCAGCAACCACATACGCACACGGGTGCGGGATTTAGATTGACGTTCTTGATTGCGAGAGTTAGTCATGTGGTTTCACTCTATACTTGCTGAACGTAGTGGGAACATTAAGTAGAACTAACGATATGTTTTTTCACTATGCCAATTCCAGGAGCCAAATCAATTTTACTCCTGGAAATTTGCATGACCTTGGTCAACTCATTTTTTTCAGGGAGTTGGGGGTATATTCAATTAAATTTCGTAGAATCGGGAAATTGTGGATTAATCAACAAGTTCATAGTGTCAGGGGATATACATAGGAAGAAGTTGCAAAATGCAAACAACTCAAAATGCTCATCCCCACAGTCTATGATTCTAGCTCAAGCTCCTAGTAAATTTTAGGTAACTCAAAATACATTTAATTAAGTAACTTTACGATGGCAAATTTAATTTTTTTAGAGATAAACGGAAAAATATCAAATAATGCCTGATACTATTTATACTATATTTTTAGCGTTTCATAAAGATGAAGTAAAGACTTGCCAGGTAATGTTCTGATGGCCAGCCGCTATGCTACCCCAGCCAGCGACAGGCCGCACAAAGTGCATATACAGTAATATCGTGTCCGGTAAAAGACTTATCATAAAGACCGCAGGGGGCAGGGTGCAGGGTGCAGGGGGAGAAAGGGTTTTGTCTTTCTGCACAGATATGCTGAATCATAACTGATTTGCCGGACATGATATAACGCCTTCGGTAAAGGAAAAGACTGACGCTATTAATGTCACTAACGCTAACAGCAACGCGTCTACACTCACCTGCAATCTTGTATCTTCATAAAATACCTTCTGATTCCGCGAATTTTCGCAAGCGTGGCAAACATTGACGTTGATAAAAGCTACTCAAGGTAGGAATAGGTAAGCCAAATTCCTCGGATAGTTCTTTCCAGCTAACTTCTGGTGGTAAGCGTCTGAGAATCAATACCTGACAATTCACATCTGGACGACCTTTAATGTGAGTACTGCATAATTCTCCGTCTGCATCTGTTGTTGCCCATGTTTCCAAGTTTTCGAGAATTGGCGGTGCTTGTGGCGTAGCCTGTAAGTTGTCAGTTAGATCAATGGTGTCTCTATTTCCACTCGACCCGTACTGGCGTACCTGTAGCGGCAATGTTAAGGCTTGTTCCCGATGATGGTTGAGGTAAAAGTCTTGGAGTCTGCGTTTAAGATAAGCATTCAACCAAGTGATCACAGTACCATAAGCGGGATCATAGGTCTGACCAGTTAAACCATCACAAACATTACGACAGAAATACAACCAAGTTTGTTGCAGTGCATCTTGATAGTAGGGAGTATTTTCTCGCCAAAGTCTGCCTGAAGTTAAACGGATGATTTTGGTAAGTAGCTTTTGACGTTGCGGGCTTCCAGGAGGATAGCTGCAAGCTTGAGTAACTAAGTTGCGTAACTCTTCATCGAGTTGCATCATGGCAATTTTGACAAAAAAATAGCAAGAATATTCTAAGTATTGCTGACAACGACACTCCAGATATTAACCATATGTTATGGTTAGACAATTTTCTTGGCTAGAATATTCAGGATTTATTTGGCACCCTAAATCAAGGTTAGGGTTGTTAAGATCGTAATCTGATTTGATTACTGAAAATCCTTGTGTAGGGAACAGGGAACGCTGAACAGATAACAGGAATGTTAAATGTGTACTGTGTTTTTTTCAAAAATCAAATATGATTCCCATAGTCAATAATCAATAGTTTGTCGCTGGGCTGCTTAAAAAGGCAATCATTTCGTCAGACCAAGCTAACCATCCTCTCTCGTAGTGAATTCCGCGTCGTCAGGTGACATAGTTAAAGTGTGGGGATTTGGCATAAAACCTACATCATCGAACCAAGACACCACGAAGTTATCTACAACCCGTACACCTCATACCCTTACACCCTCACACCCAATCTCAACAACTAACCTTGGCACGTAAGCCTTGGGGTGCAAAAAGTCATCAATTCCAGTGAAATCTCCTGAAAAGGTTCTGAAAGCACAAACTTTTATCTGCTTTTGCACAATTATGGCGACAGATGGAATCTAGGAGCCTAAATCTATGACTACTTTTCGCTCAGAAGATGTGCAGCAGATTCTTCAGCGAGCAATGGCTGAGAAACAACAAGAAAATTTTTCAGAACAGCAGTTACAAGAAATGGCAGCAGAACTTGGTATTTCATTTGTAACTCTGCAAAATGCTCAACAAGCATGGCAACAGGAAAAAGAAATCATAAAAAGGCGGCAAGCATCTAAATCTTACCGCCTACAAAAAATCAAGCCACATTTAATTAGCTATCTTGTGGTAAATATCTTTTTAATTGTGTTGAATTTGGTCACTAGCCCTGGGTACTTTTGGGCAATTTACCCTCTCTTGGGTTGGGGATTGGGTCTTGCTCTACACATCTTGAGTATTTACCTGCAAAAAGATTTGAAATAAGCTTTACATCCCCAGCCAGGATAATAAATTTTCCCACCAAGAAGAAGTCAGATTACCCACACTCAACTTCATTTTGCGGCGAATATCTTGGATATTCCAGTTAGTTAGCTTGGCCAAAGTTTGGGCTTCTTGTTCAAACCGCTTGGCTAAAGACCGCTTATATTCTCTACCAGCTTGACATTTAAGTTCGCCTGTAAACGGATGCTGCAAAATGTATCGTCCTTGAAAAGACTCGCGGTTGGAGGTAGCTTGAAACATGGGGTCTTCTGGGAATTTGTCGCGGGTGTAGCGAATATGCAATCGGGTGATGAATACGCTACTACTAGGAAACGGACGACGGAAATTCGGTGGCGCTGGCACGTAATCAGAGGAATTATTATCTAGCCAAAATACACCTGCTTGCTTGAGTTCTTCTTGGTTGAGGGGTTCTGCTGAACAAGGATCACAATTACTCATATCCCAGGCATATTCCAAGAAAGCTACTTTTCTGTCTTCTTTGAGGTATGCAGTCTGGAACATGGATTTGTAGAAATCACTAAATTCATTTTTGACAAACACAGGAATGTTGGCATCGGAGGGAACTTTGACTGTGCGGTAGTTAGTGAGTTCTACTTGTCCTTGGGGTGAGAGGACATACACAATTAAATCTTGGGCAGCGTTGGCATTAATCATACCCAAACGAATGGGCAGCATGAATTTGGGTGATTGGTAGGAAATTTGTAGCGGACGGAGAAACTGATAGCCAGATTGCTCAAATTTATCGAGGTTGACTTTCGCAACAAAGAATTTCATTCCAGAGCGAATATATGGTTTTAATAGCTGTTTCGCACCTCTGGGAATTTTGTAGCCATTGCGATTTAGCCAAGTTTCGAGTCCGCCTGATTCTTTGGCACTCAAAATCACAATGTTATATTCACCAACGTTGAATCGTGCTTCGACTGTCACACCCAAGTTAGCATCGCCGCCTCTGGTTGCACCTGCGGCAGGTCTAGCTAATGGTGCTGGCGCTGATTCATATACCCGATCATTGAAATCACAGGGATCAGAGTCGAAATACTCTACCAAGCGCGGCGCACTGAAAGCATCTAAACGTTCAATGATTTTGGGTTGGGCAATGCGTACTTGCTCTTTTTTTAAGACGGTTGGCACAGGTACAACCATTGCAAAATCTTTGACTTCGCCTTGGAAGTCATTAGCCATTGTTAAAACTGTGCGATCGCCATCCCGCGCCAGCACTACTTGAGATGCTTGGTTGTATAATTTGCTATCAGCTTTGGCTACATAAAATCCACAAAATGCCCAAGCTGTTGGTGCAAAGCACAGCACACCTATGAATATTACAAATAATGAAAATATCAGTCGAAATCGTTTCATTTTATACCTCTTTTTAAAGTGCTGAGTGCTGAGTGCTGAGTGCTGAGTTTCGAGTTATGTCTTCTTCCTCTACTTCCTTGTGCCAAGAAAATCTGGGGGATGACCAAAGCCAATCAATCACAATGGTTAAGGGTGCGAGGGCGAACAGTGACCAGAAAACTGCTGTGGAAACATAGAAATAATTTCGCAGGATAAAAGTTAAGCTGGCGATGCAGATAGCCCAAACTACACGCCCGATTTTGGCGTTGGGAATTGAGCGGGGATCAGTGACCATAAATAAGGCAAACAGCAGTAAAGATCCACTCATCAACCGATGCCAATACACATCCCAAGTCCAGCCCAGCCAAAGGTTGCGTATGGCTTCTAACAAGGAGTAGGAACCTAAAAAAGCGGCTGTAGTGTCCCAACGACCAATGCGTTGCAAAATCATACCGCCAGTCCCGGCAAATAACAGCCCATACCACCACTCTTCCCCCCACTGTCCTGGTGATACCCACGCATCGGATGTCAGAGTTAAGACTGTGATGATGCCAAAGTTGGCAGGGTTGAAGAAATGCTTATCACCAACTTTGAAGAAAAATTTACTAGCGATCGCACTGACTGCGGCTAATGCCATCGTTAGCCAATGATCAGTCCGCAATAGCAAACTGAGTCCAAGAGAGGTAATCAACGCACTACGCAGATTTATTGGTTTTTGCTCTTGACCATTGACCATTGACGATTGACCATTGACCATTGACAAAATCCACTGCGTTGATAAACAAGATGCGATCGCCACAACAACCATCTCAGGGCGCAGCGTCCAGTCCCTTGTGCCAATTCCCAAAGCCAGAAATGAACCGAGAAATAAAATTTGATAGTCCCGTATATCTTTTAGCAACATTACCCTTATATTCAGGGTTTACCCGTAGATTTTTCACCAATCTAGTCGAGTAAAAGCTGAAATACCATTGCTGTTACAGATTTTGTTACAAAAAAGATGTTAGAGAAATAATTATTATGTTAGGTCTGGAGAGAATTACATTTAACCCTAGCATTATGGGTGGACAAGCTTGTATTCGTGGAATGCGAATTCCGGTTTCTTTAGTTGTAAATTTGGTAGCTAATGGGAAACCTGTAGAGGAAATTTTAGAAGAATATCCTGATCTAGAAACAGAAGATATACGTCAATCTCTACTTTACGCAGCGTGGTTGACTCAAGAACGAGTTTTTCCCTTTCAAAGTGCTTAACAAGTAATAATGAAGTTTTTAGCAGATATGGGAATTTCGCTAAGTACTGTATCTTGGTTGCGTGGTGGTGGTTATGATGCTGTACATTTGCGTGGTCAGAAAGATTTAGAGGCGGGAGCAATTATTTCTGTGAGTAATGAAATTTTCCGAGTAAAGCGATTGCCGATATGAGTAAAATGACGCTGGTGTTAGGTGTGCGATCGCTATTTATTATCTATCCTCACAGGCGATCGCCTCTCGGTTTACAATTTGAATGAAAAAGATCACTTTTAGAACAGCATCATTTCACTTCAGAACAATAACATTCTCGTTTGGAACACGAAACTCCGAGTTCTGAACATTAACTGTCTTGTTTAAAACACGAAACTTCGAGTTCTGAACACAAACATTCTCGTTTAGAATACAAAACTTTGAGTTCAGAACTCGAAACTTGCCGATAAAAGCACAAAACTTCAGGTTTAAAACACGAAATTTGGAGTTCTGAACACGAAACTCCGAGTTCTGAACATGAAACTTGGGCATATAAGCAACTACCAAGCCAGTTAGGAAATGATTGATTACTCAAAACCTGGAAACAAACGGGGTTTATACTCAGCACTTGACTAAAAAATAAACACCACGCGCAAATCCCACTGTTTATCTTGACGAATAATCTGAATTTCTCGAATAAATTCTCGCAGATAAAACCGTCGTTCTGCTTCTGATAAGTCTAACCAAAATTGGGGAATGGAAACGGCTTGCGCGACAGAACGCAGGTTAACTGGCGGAAGTGTGGCTAACTTTGCTTGCAGTGCTGAGATTTCTGTGCGGAGTTTGTATTCTCTTAATTTTGCTGTTTCTGCATCTAAAATGCCAGTTTCAATTAATGTTGGTAACTGAGTGAGGATTTCTTGTTGACGAGCGATCGCATTTCCTAAACTATTCTTGACTGTATCCAACTCTGGAGAGTTCATGCCTGCTACTGCTAATGGTAAGTCACGGCAAACTTTGGCGATCGTACATTCTAAAATTTCTTGGTAAGGAATAGCTCGACACTTAGGGCTGCGAGGACAACTAATCGGACGTAAATAAAGGTACTCTTTATCTTGGTGGCGGCGGGTAACACGGGTAACTGTCATGTGTGACTGACATTCGCCGCAGACAACTAACCCAGCTAAAGAACGCGGCGCACTGGCGGTTCGAGATGGTAAGCGGCTGTTACGGCGTAAAAGTCGGTCAATTTGGGCGGCTTCTTCTTTGGAAATAATCGGAGTATGGGTGTCAGAGATAATTTCACCGTTGAGATAAGCTGTATCGCCCCGATAGACAGGATTTGTTAACCAGCGTCGTCCAGTGGTAACGGAAATTTTCTTACCGTATTTTTTTGCTAAGTAACGCACTGCGCCCCGCAAGGAGCCGTAGAGTAAAAAGTGATCAAAAAAGTCTTTGACCACAGGAGACGTGCTGCGGTCAATAATGTATTTTCCTTGACCACGACGATAACCGTAGGGTGCTTTACCTGGTGGGGGTGCTGCGTCGAGACGATTGCGGGCGTGTCCTTGGCGAATGCGCCGACTACGTTGTTGATATTGGATTTCTTTGAGTAATTTGATTAATTCAGCGCGAAATAGCGATCGCTCTGATGTGTACGATTGTTCTGTAGCAATGACAGCTACTCCCAGCGCTTCTAATTCATTTAAGCGATCGCTTACTTCCTCTACAGTATCTCCTAATTCTTCTAAGCGACGAACAAGCAAACATTCTACTGGTTCATTTTGGCAGTCTGTGAGTAATTGTTGTAATTGCAAGCGTGTGGTGTATCCATCAGCAACACCCTTGACCAAATCTTCATAAACTCGTTCTACTTCCCATTGCCAATTAATGTTTTGCGGCATTGGTTCTAGGAGAAGGTCACAATAAATATAGCTAATAATTTTCATTAGTCAATCAATAGTTGAATGGTAAAAACATCAGCCACAAAGCAGTTAAATTAAGCTGTCTGTAATTGTTTGGTTTTGTAAATTTGCATTTTTATTCCACGGTAGCAATGCTTGATGGACTAGTGAACATAAATTATCATGAGGTAAAAAATAATTATTGGTAAAGATTTAGCAAAGAATGGCGATAATATTTTTATACAAATCATCATTTAATCAATATAAAACTCTGTCATTAGAAAGATATTTTAAAGTTTGGGTATGGTGAGTATAACTATCTTTTTTACTGCGTATATAATTATAGGAGAACGGCTTTAAATAGAATTGCATTGTTATCTTTATCAAAGGAAATTAGCTGGCATCTACCGAATAAAATGCTTTGGTCTTTGGGTTTACCTATTTAATAAGTTATAACAAGTCGGTTCAAAAAAGCTTGTCATTAACAACAAGTAAGAGGTCATACTGCATATCATATCTTAGTATTTTTTTAAGAAAGTAGATTAAAATGCTATTCCTTTCTTGATTGCTCCTGATTGAAGTAGTTGTCAAGAATTGCCATAACAGAAGATATAAACAAGAGGCTGGAGGCTAGTATGTTTTTATCAGTATCTATTAACTAACAAAAACTAACTTAACTCAATACATTAGCCAAAATGAGCTAATAAAATATGAAATTTTTGAGTTTTTTATTAGCTGAACCATAGCATTTTTAACTAATTTTACAAAAAAATAGTGTCGCCAATAATTAGGTAAAACCTAGAATTTTTAGCGACAAAACATTAATTATATGAAGTAAATTTATGTATTTTAGAATCAAACGCAGACAATTTGGTCAGTTAATTCTTGCTAGTGCAACTACAACTATGCTTTTGAATCTTGTCAAAAATAAAACTTTGGCACAAGATGCGCGATCGCTAGTAGGAGTAAGGCTTCCTGGCAGAAAAAATAAGCAGAAGGATCAAACCTCTACAGATTTAGAAAATATTACCCCAGCAGTTACGTTAGTATCTTTAGATTTAACAACTGGTAGTGAAAAATCAACCACTGAAATTCCTCCAATTATTGTTGATAATCAAGATACAAAAAGTGAGGCTTCCAAAAAAGCTTTTTATACTGAAACAACCCGGCTGACTGGTCTTACGACCTTATCAGATAACACACTTGTGATGGTAACAGTGACCACAAACCAAAAAGGCAATTATAGTAAACTTATATTTACCAGCAATCAATCATTCAAAAAACCTAAATCGAAAAAGATATCAGGATTTAGAAAGAGTAATAATACAATTGAAGGAGTATTAGGAACAAAAGATAATAAAATCATAGGTATTGCTAGTTCCAATCATGGTCTTCCTCCTTTCTATTTAATACTTATTGATCCAAAAAATGGCAAAGTTACTTCTGGTGACGAGCTAAATTTACCAGAACTGCCAAGCAATATACGCTTCAGCAATCTTGCTCTTAGCCCCGATGGCAAATTCTATGCTACGATTCTTACCTCGGAAGGTAGAGCAACTTTAGTTCAATTAGACCCCAGTAAAAAGTCTTTGATTACAGGCAAGTTATTAATTTCACCCATAGCAGAATTAACATATAACAGAAAGTATTTAGCAAGTGACTTACTTAGTTTAACCTTCTCTCCCTCTAGTCAACTGATTGCACTTGCTAATCTCAACTATGAACCAAATAATTCTGTGTTAGCTGTTGATATAAAAACTGGAAAAATGACACTTTTATCAAAAGTAGCTGTAGATAAAATTGCCTTTCATGGTATGTAGAAATAATTACAACTTGAGATACTGGATGGTGATTAGGTCTTCAGATAATTCCTGATGATTGAAGAACCAATACTCAATTTGCAATTACTGCTGACTTATTTCAATGACATTTTCGTCTGGATCTTGAGTAAAGATAGCAGGACGACCAGAAGCACTTGCTTGAATAGGATAATTATGAGCCAGCAATTCTTGTTTAGCTTGTTCTAAATCAGCTACTGCAAACGCAATGTGTGGGTTGCGTCCCCATTTTTCGTTGGGGTGATCAGTTGGTACAGTTGATGCAACTATCAAATGAACTTGGTAGTCACCAACTTGATACCATGCACCAGGATATTTGAGGGAGCGGTCAATTTTTGACAATCCCAACACTTGACTGTAAAAGTGTTCGGAGCGTTCTAAGTTGGTTACGAGAATGGCTGTATGAAGGCTCTGGGTAATCTGCATTTTCAGTAAAGTTCGCTTTTACTTAGATTTTGACGTATTTGCAGCACAACTAGGCGATCGCTTGCTTACTTGCCCCCTGATCCTGAGATGAGATCGTTTGTCCATAAGGGTTTTATTGCTTTACACATTAAAATATCAGGGTTTCATGACATTTAGTCTTGCGGCTAAGCCTAATTGTCATGGTTCTATAACAATATGATCCCGTCAGAGCTATTAAATTCGTGAAAGCCTGAAAAAAGTGCCTTTAGACCCCTTGATCAATAGGCATGATTACTGGTTAATATTTACTTAACAAAACGACTCCTCCGATCCCGAAAAATGCTTACTCAAGCATTCAAGGAAACTAAAAGGGAGTGACCCTCATTTTAAAAGCGAATTAAAAAACTTTAAAAACTGGGCAAAACCAGGAGTCAGGAATAAAAAATTCGTCTGGGGGAATGACACTTTATTTATATAGAGCATTCTGTAACCCGGAGAAATAATTTACCTTTCAAACTACTGGAGGCCAAATTAATGGCAAAAGAACGCCCACCGCTAGAGGAGATGACATTGCGGCAACTACGTAAAGTTGCCAGCGAATATAGCGTCTCCCGCTATAGCCGAATGCGTAAATCACAACTGCTGGCAGCAATTCAAGAAGTGCAGCGCAGCAAAGCTTCGCTTAGCCCATCTCGTTCACTGGAGGCACAGGAAACCGTGGAAGCAGCAAAATTTGAACTGGGTCAAGAAGACCGCACTGGTGGCTCTCTGGCTGATGTTGATGAAGGACTCGCAGATCTACCGGGTGGATATGGTGAAAGTCGGATTGTACTTTTACCGCGCGATCCTCAGTGGGCTTACACTTATTGGGATATTCCCAATGAGCATAAAGAAGAACTGCGTCGGCAAGGTGGACAGCAGTTGGCACTGCGAATTTATGATGTCACCGACATCAACCTTGATTATCAAAGCCCCCATAGCATTCAAGAATATCCTGTTGATGAACTAGCCAGGGAATGGTATTTACCAATTCCTGTAAGCGATCGCGATTATGTCATCGATATCGGTTATCGTTCTCCTGACGGGCGTTGGTTAGTACTGGCTCGTTCTGCCCAAGTACACATTCCTCCCGTGTACCCATCTGACTGGATTGAGGATGTCTTCCTCACCGTCAACTTTGAAGAAGACCTGCGTGGTAAGACTCTGTACGAACTCGTACCACCTGCCAAGAAACTGGCAACAGCAGGTGCAAATGGCAACCCCATTTACGAACAAATCTTTGGTTTAGCAGAATCTGCTGAAGCACAACGGGTTGCAGGTTCTCTGTTTGGTTCCATGCAGCACGTACCTGGTTCCGTGCGTCCCGAACAAGCTATCAGTTCCTACGTCTTCCCATCTGGTGTAGGAATGTGGGCAGTTCCCACTGTGTCTGGTTTAACCATGTCTGGTGTAGGAATGTCTGGTGTAGGCTTCTCAGCTTCCGCCGCGCCCATTCGTCCACGCCAGTTCTGGTTAATTGCCGATGCTGAATTAATTGTTTACGGTGCAACTGAACCCGATGCTACCGTGACAATTGGTGGTCGTGAAATTAAACTGAATCCCGATGGTACATTCCGCTTCCAGATGTCCTTCCAAGATGGTTTAATTGACTACCCAATTTTGGCAGTTGCTGCTGATGGTGAGCAAACACGCTCAATTCACATGAAGTTCACTCGTGAAACACCATCTCGCAATACCAACACCAAAGAAGAAGCCGTTCCCGAATGGATATTCTAAGGGTATTTTAAATAACCTCTGTTTGGAAATTTGAATTATTACCCGCTATAGTCGTTCTGTAGCGGGTTTTATCATCTTAGTATGTTGATTAAAAAAATATTTCTCTTATCTATATTTATCATTACGATAAATTTGTTAACAGGCTGTAAACAAGAGCCTGCAAATTCATCAACAAATTTAGCAAAAAATTGTTCTGGTGAAAATCCTCAATTTAGTATTGAATTTTTTAAAACCAATAATCAAGGTCAGAAATCTGCAAAAGGTATTAATCATGTAATTATCTTTAATCCTAAATCACCAAAATTAGATTTTAAAGTGAATGTGGGTTTATCTCACAAGCTTTATGCTAAAAACAAACAAGGAAAATTTATTAGAAATTATGTACCGAAACAATTTAATGAAATTATTACTGAGGAAAATTCTAAATTAAATGGACAACGACCTCTAGCAGCAATTAACGCTGACTATATAGGTACTGATGATCAACCACAAGGCTTAAATATTTCTCGCGGAGTTGAGTATTCGGGAGCATTTAAAAATCGGCGTTCTTCCTTTGGAATTTCTGGAGGTAGACCCCAAGAGAGAATAGCTACAATTCAGGCTGGTAGAAGAAGTAACAATATTCTGAATTACAATTTAGTTGGTGGTAATGGCAGATTTTACCGTCAAGGAAAATTTAAAGATATTTGTCAAGATTTAGGAGAATTTGCCTGTAAGCAAGCCACTAATCGCTCTATGGTGGCGACAACTAGTAAAGGTTATGTAATTTTGTTAGTTAATGATATAAAAGCTAATTCAGTTATTGAACCTTCTCAAATTAATCAAGAGCTACTACCAGATATGTTTGATGATGTGTTATCCGGAATTGCCCGCAATAACTGTTTAGGTAAAATTCAAGAAGGGATGTTATTTGATGGAGGTAGGTCTCCTGGATTATATTACAACGATAAAATTTATTTAGAAAATGGCGGCGCAATTGGTTCAGTTTTTTTGATTTACAAAATATCTAATTAAATTTTGACTGAGTTAATAAATGCGATCGCCTAATAAACAAGCGATCGCAGTTTTTTCTCACTACCTTTTAAACAGTAATTTTGGTGCCGTCAAATTTAGTAAAGGTGAAGCCTTGGAATTCTTCGTTATAGCCTAATCTTTCATCTCTGAGAATACTGATGGCTACCTCTTCACCTAAAGCCAAACCTGCTGCACCATCAGTACGCCAGTGAATACCGCCATGACCGCGACCAATGGCATAATTAGTTGCCAACTTGTTCAACTCACCACCGACTGTTAATGGCTCACGATTGTAGGGAATTAACTGTGTTGGGTCGTTGGGGTCGGGTACTACAGGGTTAGGAATGACATAATTTTCATCAAAGAAAGCCTTTAATAACGTCACATTAACACCTGCGATCGCCGCAGCACCACCAGTGTATGAAGAATGGAAAGGTGCGGCTTCTGGGTAAGCTTGCGGTAGCAAATAAGTACCAAAGATACTGTAAGTTCGCGCTAAAGCTTGGGAATTCAATATCTCAGGATGAATGGGATATTGAGTTTGGTTGACAATGTTGTTGTAGACTAGCCCACCGTAGGCTTCTGGGCGCAAAATGCGGTGTACATAATACTTCTGCCAATATGAAGCGCGAATTGCCCGTGATGTTCCCAAGTTTAACAAGGCTTGCAAATGCCCAACGGCAAATGTGGCATTAGAACCCACTTGAGTCCGAGAATTAACATAGGGATTACCCGGATTTAATGGTGCGCCAATTCCACCATCAATCAGCGGGTCACTTAAACTAACAGGGGAACTGAGTAGTAAAGAAGCCCCGTAATATAAAGCGCCACCAATATGGGCAAACTCACCCAAATCACGCACAGTAGATATATAACGGCGTTTGGGATCATAATTAATTGCTCTGCCAGAATTACCACCATTCTGAACAGTCAGCCATTCGTTAAAGTCGGTGAGAAAGTCATTACCAGGGAGAGCAGTCCGAATTACTGCCAAAACATACTGCGTTCCCCAAGGAATATTCCGCAATAAAAATTGGGAAATGTAAGGGCCGTTGAATACCCCTGGAGGAGTAACATGTTTTGCTGTTCTACCAGAACGGTCAGAGGGGTCAACATAGCTGACACTCCCGCGAAACAAAGTTTGCGGGGTGACACGATTATTTATTTTTGGCCCGTAAAATGCGGAAAGTCTGTTCAAGTCTTCAACAGCTGTCAAAACTTTCGGATCATCTGTATTATCTTGAAACTTAGAGAAAGGCACATCACGCAATAAAGCTTGCCAGTACAATTCAACTGCTTCATCTGCGCGTGCTGCACTAGCTAAAGCTGGTGGTGGTGGCACTGCTATCTGAGCAGCGTTAATACCTTCAAGGCTAATTGCCAGCGGCCCCTGAGGGTTAACTAGCTTTCTTGTACCACCCAAAATAATCTTTTCATACTGATTTGGGTCTTGTCTGGTCAGTGCGGTAATCAACGAGTTATAAGCGTCTAGGTTGACTTCACCTCGTTGGTTATGAGGCAATCCTCTGGAGTCACTGCCAATTTTGTTGGCATACCGCTGCTCATCACCATTAGTTGGATGGGGTGGAATAGGAAAACTCCGTTCTAGTCTGGCAGCTTCTACCCTGACTCGGTAAGCTCTATCAACAAACCTGTTATAGTCGAACCGTCCAACAATATCTCGTTCTCTGGCTTGAACAACACCTTCTTTTCTGAAAGCAGAAAATGTGGAACCCATCACACCTGCAACTACACCAGTAGCAGTTAACACGGTGGTGCGATTGAGAAATGAACGTCTGCTGAAGCGTTTAATAAGTGAACGGCGAGTTGAAGACTGTTGGCTTGCGCTTTGAGCTTGATTTGCTGACTCAGATTCAAATTGCATCAGATTTGCTCCTCAATTAAAAAAGTCAAGATGATGCAGGGCTACAAGTAATTTCCTGTAGACGTTGCATAGCTATGGCGCATCATCGACAACACGATGCGTTAAAGAAGTTCTTTTGGAGATGTAAAGAGTTTCCTACTTTCTGACGTTGAACTAGACAAAATCTATGCGTCAGTATTGAGGCTTACTCTGGTAACCGCTTAAAATACTAAAAACCGATAGATTTACCGTAGTTATTAGTTAAATTAGAATTTCTCACAAATCAGCTATAAACGCAATAGATAATCAAAAAAGTCTTCGTGCTATTGCCTGAACAAAGACTAAAAGGTGGATTATATAAAGTTTTGGGAAGATTTATCTTTTTTACAGAGGAAGTAAGACGTAAAAAGTACTACCTAAACCTACGGTACTTTCCACCCAAATACGTCCTTCGTGTTGTTCTACAATGTTGCGACAAATAGCTAAACCTAAACCCGTTCCGCCTTGTCTACGAGAGTCAGAAGCATCCACTTGATGAAAACGCTCAAAAATAGTTTCTAGTTTGTCAGCAGGAATACCTCTACCTTGGTCTTGAATTTTAAATAAAACAGCGCTGTCTTGATTATCTTTTGGAAGGATTTCTTCTACTGTCATTAATACAGTAGACCCTTTAGGTGAAAATTTAATGGCATTGCTCAGTAAATTGGTTAATACCTGGATAATTCTGTCTTTATCAACTGTTACTTCAATAGCGTGAGGTAAAACTGATAAATTAATTTCGGCTTTATTTGCCATTAGTTGCATCAAATCTAGAGCTTCGTTTAACAATTGCGCAGCATTAATTTTTTGTTTATGTAAAGTAATTTTTCCCGATTGTAATCTTTCTAAATCTAAAATGTCGTTTACAAGTCTGACGAGACGTTCAGAACTTTCTGAGACAATTTTAATAATCCGTTTACCCTGTTCAGAATCAAGTTTAACTAAACCAGTGTTCAATAAATTTAAACCTCCTTGAATTGAAGTCATAGGGGTTCTTAGTTCGTGACTGACAACAGAGATAAACTCATTCTTGATTTTGTCTAAGGCGTGACGTTGAGTAATATCCTCACCAATACTCATCGTCCCTGCGATTCTACCTTCTGAATCTCTTAGTACAGTATTGTTCCAGGCAATTAATCTTTCTTCTCCTGATTTACTGAGGATAGAATTTTGATAGTGAGAATGTAATTCTTGCTCTAGAATTTCGGCAAAGGAATATTTTACATCCTGTCGTTCATGTTGCGGAATACAAATTTCAAACCAATTCCTACCTAAGATTTCTGCTTGAGAATAGCCAGATAATTCTGAGAAGAAAGGATTAATATATTCAACTCGACCTGAAGTATCAAGTGCTACGACTAACAACTTGACATTTTCTAATAAACTGCGCCAGCGTCGTTCGGCTTCGCGGAGTTGAGCGTCGATTTTTTGCTGGTATTTAATATTATCTTCTAAAATTAGAATTAATCTATGCAGATGCTGATTGACATTAGTTAATTCAGTAGTGCGCTCTGCAACTTTGATTTCTAATTCTGCTTTTGATTGTTGTAAAATTGTTTCTGCTTGCTTGCGATCGCTAATGTCCATAACAGTACCAATCATGCGTACTGCTGTACCTGCTTGATCATAAATACATTTTCCTTTCGCTGCAATCCAGTGAATACTTTTATCATCCCAAATCACTCTGTATTCGACATAATATTCAGTTTTATGATCTTTGGCATCAAATACTTTTTGGTGAACTTTTTCTCTATCGTCTGGGTGAACGCAGGCGAGAAAAGCTTCGTAGTTACCTGCAAACGTACCCGGAACCATACCAAATAATTGTTCTTGGCGGCTTGACCATTTGAGATTATCAGTCAGAATATTCCAATCCCAACTTCCCATTTGTGCAGCTTCTAAAGCTAACCTTAAATGCTCTTCACTTTCCCGCAAAGCAATTTCAATCTGCTTTTCTTTAGTGATGTCTTTAAAAAAAATTGATACACCTTCCAAAGAAGGATAAATCCGATTTTCAAACCAGCGCTGGCTTGATGGGTAATATTCTTCTAATTGCAGAAAACGTTGCTCGGTAAAAGCTTGATAACAAGCTTCAGAAAAATTTTTTCTAATATATTCAGGATATCCTTGCCAAATATTTTTACCAATTAAATCTTTTGCAGCCCTACCAACAATTTCTGCGGCTTTTTGGTTAACGTAGGTATAACACCAATTACTATCAACAGCAATAAAAGCATCACTAATACTTTCTAATATACTAGATAAGCGATTTTTATTTGCTTCAGCTTCTGCACAAGCAGCTTGTTCACGCATTACAAGCTGTGCTATTTTTTCTTCTATTTGCTTGCGCTCTGTAATATTCGTTAATGTTACTACACTACCAATAATTTGCTGTTCTGAGTCTAATAGGGGAGCAGCACCCAACAGTAAATTAAACTCCCTACCATCTTGGCGCTTTAATAATACTTCTACTCCTTGAAAACATTGACCTTGCATGACGCTAAATAACGAAAATATTTCTGGTTTTTGCTGGCAATTTGCTGATTTTTTAACAAACAAACACTCTTCTATTTGTTGATAACCACTACAATGATTACATTGCAGAGGAAAAGACACATCAAATGGTTGAAATAAAGGATTCTTTCCACACAGTTGCTGTGCTGAATTATTAGCGCGAATAATTTGCCCACTCGCATCACAAACAATTATTGCTTCGGCTGCTTGTTCTAGAATAGAATTTGCTAGTCTTTCCGCAGCAACTATTTCTGCATTACGTTTTTGCTCTGTTAAATCTGTTATTACTATACAAGTAACTTCTACGTTGTCTATTTGTAATGGTTTCAAAGACAAATAAACGGGAATTTGAGTTTCATCCTCAGCAATTAAATTGAACTCTACCCGACGAACTTCATGTCTAGCTTGCTGAAATAATCCTCTAAATATCTGCTTTTCTTTTGGTGCTATGTATTCTTCAAAATTAGAACCAATAACTTTTTCTAAGGAATTTTTTAGCATTACTGCTACATGATGATTACAGTAAAGAATTGTGCCATGCTCATCTAGTGTCACAGCACCTTCATGCATTTCTTGTAAAAAAACACGATAAGGATAATCAGCATTTTCTAAAGTAAAAACTCGTTCACCTTGAAGGCTAGAAACAACTAAAGCATCAACTTCACCCATTTTAATAGCTCTGAAAGTCTCCTGTAGAACTTTTATCTCATTACGCAGAGCTATGTTTTCTAGTTCAAGTTCTTGAAGCTGGTTCACTACAATTACCCTCGTAACCTATTATTAGATAAAGTGATTGCTTAAGCAAGATCTAAAGCAATAATCACTTTATCAACATTTGTCAAATCGCCAACTAACTTTTGTAAAGGCGGTGGGAGTTCTTTGATTAGGGTAGGTACAGCAAATACATGGTCTTTTTCCAAGCTTTCCGGCTGTTGGTAGATATCTATAATTTCAATTTCATAACGTCCTGGTAGATATTGTTCACAAATCTTTTTTAAGATTTTAATAGCACGCATAGAACGGATCGTATTACCAGCCACATACAAACGTAAAACGTATTTTGGCAAATCTAATTTTGCCAGAGCTGTTTCAAACTCTTCTGTAGATTCTATACTGAACTCATCAGAGTTATCATTGATTTGGTATGAACTATTCATAACTATCCTTGGATTAGTTTTATAATACATGACGTAAATCTAGCCCTACTAAAACCTTTTCTGTATTAGATAAATCTCCAATAATTTGCTTTACAGGTTCTGGTAGTTTTCTCACTAAAGTTGGGATAGCTAATATTTGGTCTCCCTTAGCTAATTGGGGATTTTGCATCAGGTCAATGACTTCAATACGATATCGACCTTCTAGATGTTCTTCACAAATTTTCTTTAAATTAGCAAACGCTTTTAAAGATTTAGGGGTTTGTCCAGCTACATACAGCCGCAACTCCCAAATATCTATTTCTGGTTCACTACATTTGTCTCGGTAATTAATGGAATCCATGATGAAGCCTCGACTGCGTATTTATTAGTCTGCTTGACGCAAATATGCTCTTTTTCTTTCTTCGTATTGCAAAATTTCCTCTTGATTTTCTGCAATAAAAATTAGTCTTTCAATTTCTTTTTGTTCAATTTCAAATTGTGCTTGAATAGCTTTGATTTGTGCTTCCATTAGTAGCCGTTTGCGTTCAATTTCGTGCTGTTTTTGTTCAATTTGTTGTTGTCGAGCTAAAATAGCAGCTTTATCTTTGGCTTCTTGCACAGATCGGGCTGTACCTGTGAGTACGCCTTCTGCGCCTAAATACACATCTAATAACTGTAATCCTTCAGAAGTAAGAATAAATTCGCGTACTTGATTAGAGTGTGACGTACCACGAGATTTCAGCACATGAATTAAGCGGTTGCGTTCGCCATTACTTTCTATAGTTCGTAGCAATATCCATGTATCTGCCAATGAAGAAATGCCAACTTCCGTATATTCTACAAAAGCACTATTACCTTCGGTTAAATTTGCAAATATTGTTGTAATATTTTTGGTTTTTAAATAATCAATCAGGCGCATCATAAAGGATTTAACTTGAATATCATTACTTCCATAAATTAAATTAGATATAGGGTCGAGAATGACTGCATCTGGTTGAAATTCATTAACTGTAGTCAGCATATTAACTAAATGCATTTCTAAGCCGTAAAAGGTTGGGCGTAATGCTTGAAATTTTAGTAAATTCTTGTTAATAGCAGTTTCTAAATTTATGCCGATGGAACGCATATTGCGAATAATTTGTTGGGGAGATTCTTCAAAGGCAAAATAAAGGCATTTTTCTCCTCTTTGACAAGTAGCATCAGCAAAATGAGCGCAAAATGAACTTTTACCAGTTCCCGCCGTACCGGAAATTAAGATGCTGCTACCGCGAAAGAAACCTTGCCCTCCCAACATTGTATCGAGGCGTTTGATGCCACTCGATATCCATTCGGTTGTAACTGGATAATCTAAGCCGACTGAGGTAACAGGCAGAACAGAAATGCCTTCTTCTTTAATTAAAAATGGATATTCATTTGAGCCATGCTTAGAACCACGATATTTAATAATTTGTAAACGTCGTGTAGAAAGTTCATTACTGACACGCTGATCTAGCCGAATTACACAATCTGAAACATATTCTTCTAAACCGTGACGTGTGAGGCTGTTATCGCCACTTTCACTGGTAATAATTGCAGTGACACCTTTAGATTTTAGCCATTGAAATAGTCGCCGCAATTCCGATCGCACGATCGCAGCATTACTTAACCCACCAAATAATACTTCTAGGGTATCTATGACAACTCTTTTAGCTGCGATCGCATCAATTTCGTAGCCTAATCGAATAAACAGCGCTTCTAAATCATATTCCCCTGTTTCTTCTATTTGGCTGCGATCGATATAAACATGGTCGATGGCTAGTTTTTTTTCTGTGATCAGTTCTTCCAAATCCCAGCCTAAGGAAGCAACGTTTTGTGTTAACTCTTCACGGGTTTCTTCAAATGCCATGAATACACCTGGCTCATGATACTGAGTCGCACCCCTGACTAAAAATTCCATTGCCATTAAGGTTTTGCCACAACCTGCTCTACCACAAAGAAGTACTGGTCTTCCTTGCGGAAACCCCCCATAAGTAATTTCATCTAGCCCTTGAATTCCTGTCGGGCATTTAGCCAGCATAGTTTTTTTTAGTTCAGTATTAATTTTGGCTTTGTTCATAACCCACCTCAATTGGGAGAGAGGCTGAAAAAATGGTTTTACCTTACTTTGATCTTTTTTTGTAAAAGAGGAAAAGCTTATATTTATGTAAACAAAAAGCAGGTAGAGAAAACTTTTCTCTACCACCTTCAGCTTTCTGGCACTAGGCTATGACATTTTTGTGAAGATTTTGTGAGGGAGTACACTTTGTACTAAAGTACAAGGCTGATCTAGCAATACTATTTTGATTGCTCAACTACTCATGGAAAGAGGGAATTGGGAGTCTGGAATAAATTTGTTGATAACTCCTAAACGAATTGCTATGGCTAATGTTTTCTAAATATGGTTGAAAAAACATTTACACCTAAGAGGTTGTTTGAAAAGTATTATTGTTAACATCAAAATCTGAAAAACCTAACCCCCCAAGCCCCCCTTCCCTACAAGGGAAGGGGGGTTTTAAAGCCTCTCTCCTTGCAGGGGAGCCAGTGCGTTGCGGGGGTTCCCCCCGTTGTAGCAACTGGCGTGAGAGGTTTGGAGAGGGGTTTTTAGTATCTTTCATGACTTTCCAAACATCTTCTAACTCATACTTGGCTATGCTCTGTCGTCCAGTTGAGAATTTTACAAATGTTATCAACTAAATCCAGCGGCATAAATGGCTTGACAATTACTCCTGCTACGCCCAAGTTGAGAAATTCTTCTTGTTCGCTAATTTGAGCTTTTGCTGTTAGTAAAACTGTGGGAATATGACTAGTTGCAACATTTTCTTGCAGTTTTTTAAATGTTGTTGGGCCATCCATTTCTGGCATCATTACATCTAGCATAATAGCGTCAGGTTGCTCAGATTCAGCCATTTTTATGCCTTCGCTACCAGAAGAGGCTGTAATTACATCCCACTCTGCTGCTGACTCTAGGGAGATTTGAACAATCTCCCGCACGCTATCTTCGTCATCAATTACTAAAATTCGTTTTGTCATTTTTGCTTATCCTGATGATTTAGTAAATTTCTGCAACAAAGTAATTGCTACTCTTTGGAAGAACAAGAGCTATTTTAGAAAGAGAGCAATTATTTACTAATCACAAATTTTCTACTCATGATTGTGCCGCCAAATCTCTTGTTTACTTTGTTGCATCTGAAATCAGTGTTAAAACTTAGATGAGATAGTATCAATAATAGGTTAGCTGCTGCTTGTGAATAACTTGTGAAGAAATAAAAATTCAAAAAATGTAACCTCAAGCCAAGAGCCTTGAATGACTATATATGCTGTTAGCTTGAGTAATTAAACATCAATTAATAAAAATTAAAAATTTAAATTAAACACAAATAATTTATTGTGAAAATTCTAATAGTAGAAGATGATACAAATATCATTGAAATACTGAGAGTAGCACTTTTAGAACAACATTATTTAGTTGAGGTAGCTACTGACGGGAAAAGAGGTTTAGAACTGGCTTTAGCAACTGCTTATGATTTAATTGTACTGGATGTAATACTGCCGGAAATGGATGGTATAAGTGTTTGCCAACAGCTACGTAATCAAGGTTGTTCTACACTAATTCTGTTACTAACAGCAGCAGATAACAGTACTAAAAAAATAGCTGGGTTAGATGCTGGAGCCGATGATTATGTGATTAAGCCATTTAACTTAGAGGAATTGTTGGCAAGAATCCGGGCTTTGTTGCGTCGAGGTATGGTTAGCACTACACCAATAATTGAATTTGGATCTTTGCGTCTTAATCCTAGTTGCTGTCAAATCACTTATCAAGGAAAAATTCTGCCTCTGACTGCTAAGGAATATGCTCTACTAGAACTGTTATTACGCAATAGCCAGCGCATATTCAGTCAAAGTTCTCTGTTAGACTATTTATGGTCTTTTGATGAGATTCCTTCGGAAAATACTGTGAGAGCGCATATTAAAAGTTTGCGTTCTAAACTCAAGAAAGCAGGAGCAAAGGCTGATTTAATTGAAACAGTCTACGGATTTGGGTATCGGCTGAATACCAAAGAGTTAGAGAAAGGAAATAACAAGAAGACAATTATTGGCACAGAAAAGCCAAAACACAGCAGAAAAGCAGATCAAGAAAATAACGATCGCCTATTACCAAGTGCTGATTCTACAATTGAACAACGAATAACTTCCCAACTAGCTGGAGTGTGGGAGCGTTATCAAGGCAAATATAGCGATCGCATTGCAATCATCAAGCAAGCTGTTCAATCTTTACAAGCAAACACCTTAACAGAAGACTTACGCCAACAAGCACAACAACAAGCTCATACTTTAGCAGGCTCCTTGGGTAGTTTTGGCTTTGATAATGCGACGCGCTTGTGTCACAACATAGAAACAATCTTGAAATCAAAAGCAAAACTCGGACAAGCCCAAGCAGAACAGATACAAAAACTGCTGCTAGAGTTACAAACAATATTAGAACAAAATCCGAGATTAATTCCCCAACAGTCAGCGGTACAACTTACAAATTTCAACCAAAAATATCGACTGTTAATCGTTGATGATGATGTGCAATTAGCTGAACAAGTAGCAGCAGAAGCAAATATTTCGGGAATTGAAACTGTAGTTGCTGAGAGTATCGCAACAGCAAGGTTAGCGATCGCTCGTTCTCGACCAGATGTAGTATTACTAGATTTATGCTTTCCCCAATCTACAGAAAATGGTTTTGAACTACTAGCAGAATTGTCAGCGTTGCATCCTCCCATACCAGTATTAGTATTTACATCTCAAGATAGTTTTGCCGAGCGGGTGAAAGTAGCCAGAATGGGAGGTAGAGGCTTTTTACAAAAGCCTGTTTTTCCATCAGAGATTATGGAAGCGATCGCCACAGTTTTGCAACAATCTACTACATCATCAGCCAAACTGTTGATTGTAGATGATGACCCGCAAATACTCGATATTCTACGTAAAGTATTAGAGCCTTGGGGATTCACACTGAATTTGCTGGATGATCCACAACAATTCTGGGAGACCTTAGAACAATTTATTCCAGATATGTTGATTTTAGATTTGGAAATGCCAAACTTCAATGGCATAGATTTGTGTCAAGTTGTCAGAAACGATCCTCGTTGGAGCAATTTGCCTGTGTTATTTTTATCAGCACACAGAGACACTCAAATAGTGCAAATGGTATTTGCGGCTGGTGCTGATGATTACGTTAGTAAACCAATTGTAGAACCAGAATTATTGGCGCGTGTACTTTGTCGTCTAGAACGTAGCCAAATTCTCCGCAAGTTTGCCGAAATTGACGCTTTAACAGGAATTACCAATCGGCGTAAATCAGTCCAAGAACTCACCCGACTGCTACATCTTGCAGAACGTCAAAACAAACCATTTTATTTTGCAGTTTTGGACTTAGACCGTTTTAAAAACATCAATGACCAATATGGACACGACGCTGGTGATCAAGTTTTGAGCCAGTTAGGAAAACTCTTAAAGCAGTCATTCCGTCAAGAAGATGTGGTAGCTCGTTGGGGTGGTGAAGAATTTGTCATTGGACTTTATGGGATCACCCAAACACAAGTAGTCAAGCGACTTAATAGCTTACTAGACACTCTACGCCGCTTAGAATTTACAACTAACAATCAAGAAACTTTTACTGTTACCATCAGTGCTGGAGTGGCTGAGTATCCTCAAGATGGTAATGATGTCCAAGCACTTTACCGTGCTGCTGATGCTGCTTTGTACCAAGCTAAAGCCGCAGGACGAGATCAGGTATTTTTAAGTAGTTATGACTGATGAGTATCTGACTTTTCACGTCATGTGGAAAAGTTAACGCCAGACCTAACCCCCCAGCCCCCTTCCCTTGAAGGGAAGGGGGAGCAATTAAAGCCTCTCTCCTTGTAGGGGAGAGGTTTGGAGAGGGGTTTTCCAGATCCCGTGAAAAGTCAGATGAGTATTGATTATTTATGCTTAACCGTTAGCAGTCATCAGTAGACTTCTTGCAGAAGTCGGGAACAGGGAACGGGGAACGGAAATCTGAAGGCGGAAGCTTAAAATCAAAAGATTTATAACGAAAGTCAGCGCTAGTGCTGTATTACCGACAACATAATTAATAGATATAAGCCAATTTTTCTCCAAAAGCTGAAGGAGAGCCTGATGGTTACAACGGCAAAACCAAAGCAACAGGTCAAAATCGGCCCAACCAAACTGCTGATTAATAATGAGTGGGTAGATAGTGTCAGCGGTCGCCGATTTGCAACAATTAATCCAACTACAGGTGAAATTATCTGCGAAGTAGCAGAAGCAGATGCACCAGATGTAGATAAAGCAGTGCAAGCAGCGCGTCACGCCTTTAATCGTGGGGAATGGCGCAATATGTCTGCAACTCGTCGCGGCGAGTTGCTTTATAAGTTAGCAGATTTAATTGAGCAGAATATTGACGAGTTAGCGCGGCTGGAAACCTTAGATAATGGCAAACCATTACAAAATTCTTTAGGAGATTTAGGTTTAGTTATCGCCTGTTACCGCTACTATGCAGGCTGGGCTGATAAAGTTCAAGGAAAAACTATCCCGATTAACGGGCCGTACTTTTGTTATACACGTCATGAACCTGTGGGAGTAGTTGGTCAAATTATTCCCTGGAATTTCCCATTATTAATGCAGGCGTGGAAGTTAGCACCAGCTTTGGCTACTGGTAATACTGTGGTGATGAAAACGGCTGAACAAACACCGTTATCAGCATTGCGGGTAGGAGAGTTAATTATTGAAGCTGGTTTTCCGCCGGGAGTGGTGAATCTACTTTCAGGATACGGCCCAACTGCTGGGGCGGCGATCGCCAATCACATGGATATTGATAAAGTTGCTTTCACTGGTTCCACGGAAGTTGGACACCTAATTATGGAAGCGGCGGCTAAAAGTAACCTCAAACGTGTGACTTTAGAACTTGGTGGTAAGAGTCCCAACATTGTGTTTGCTGACGCAGATATGGACGCGGCGATCGCAGGCTCTCACGATGCGATATTCTTTAACCAAGGTCAATGTTGCTGTGCTGGTTCCCGGCTGTTTGTTGAAGAAAAATGCTACGACGAATTCGTTGCTAAGAGTGTCGAACAAGCTAAACAGCGAATTGTCGGCGATCCTTTCGATTCCGAGACAGATCAAGGGCCGCAGGTAGACCAAGAACAGTTTAACAAAGTCATGGGTTACATCGAATCTGGGATGCGGGAAGGCGCTCAGATGCTTTGTGGTGGAAAACGAGTAGGTGATCGCGGTTACTTTATCGCCCCCACAGTTTTTGCTGATGTCCGTGATGACATGAAAATTGCCCAAGAAGAAATCTTTGGCCCGGTGATGAGTATCATCAAGTTCAAAGACATCAACGAAGTTATTGAGCGGGCAAATAACACCATGTACGGACTCGCCGCCGCCGTATGGACTCAGGATATCACCAAAGCCCATGCGATCGCTAACAATCTCCGGGCAGGTACAGTCTGGGTAAATTGCTACGACGTATTCGATGCTGCTGCACCCTTTGGTGGTTTCAAGCAATCAGGTATTGGCCGCGAATTAGGCGAATATGGCTTGCAACAATACACCGAAGTTAAGACTGTTACCATCAAATTGTAAACTGGTATGTATCAAGGCTCTTGGGCAAGTTGGGCTTTTGCCTGTTGCCAGAGCATTTCTAACTCATCCAAACTGTAATCAGAAAGGGGGCGGTCAACAACTGCCTCCATTTTTTGTAAACGTTGCACAAATCGCTGATTTGTGCCTTGCAGAGCAGCGCTAGGGTCAAGATTATACCACCGAGCTAACTGAAGCACCGCAAATAATAAATCACCTAACTCTGCTTGTTGGCGTTCTGGCGTTTCTTCGGCCAAAGCTTGCTGAAATTCTGCTAACTCTTCGTGAAACTTTGCCCACACGCCATCAATGTTTTCCCATTCAAAACCTACCGCCGCCGCTTTTTGGGAAATCTTCATCGCCGCCATCAATGGGGGAAGGGTGCGTCCGTAGCGGCTGAGTTTGGCACTGAGTTGTTGATTTTCGGGAGTTGCTTCGCCTTTTTCCGCCGCTTTGATTTGTTCCCAATTTTGCCGCACTTCATCAACATTCTGTACCGACACATCACCAAATACATGGGGATGGCGGCGAATTAATTTTTGCGAAATGCCTTGGGCGACTTCTTTGAGGGTAAATTGTTGGTATTCACTGGCGATTTGGGCTTGTAAGACAACTTGTAAAAGTAAATCACCTAATTCTTCAGAAATAGCTGCTTGATCACCACTTTTAATTGCGTCTACTACTTCATAAGCTTCCTCGATAACGTATGGTGTCAGCGTTTCCGGGGTTTGCTCTAAATCCCAAGGACAACCCCCATCAGGCGATCGCAATTTTGCCACTACATCAATTAATTCTTGTAACGCTGCTAAGGTTTCAGCATGATTGTGATTGATTTCCATAATTCGCCCACCTCAATACTTCTTTACCTTAAGCAAAGCACGATAAGTATTCAACTTTTCCAGGAGTATTAGTGTTAGGCGTAAACTGTAACGCACCGTCCATTTACTTGACCATCAAAGTTACAACCTTGACCATCAAAGTTACAACTTTGATAAGCAAAGTTATAACATTAAGACTTGAAGTTAAAACTTTTTTTATACAAGTACCAACATTAAGGCTTAAAGTTACAACACTAAGGCTTAAGGTTACAACACTAAGGCTTAAGACTACAACACTAAGGCTTAAGACTAAAACACTAAGGCTTAAGATTACAACATTAAGGCTTAAGATTACAATTTTGAGGACTAAAATTCCGTGCGATCGCTTTGAAAATTTGTCATTGCGAGGAGGAACGACAAAACAATCGCAAAAAGTACGGGACTATACCAATTCGCAATTCGCAATTCACAATGACGCTCGCGGACTCGCTAACGCTGCGCTAACGCAATTAAGAACGCTTGATTTTACAAGGGTTTCCGAATTTGATACAGATGTAAACCCTGAAGGCCTTGCTGAATCTAAGTTTTTTAATTGCTCATTCTTTTTTTCAAATTGATATTACTTTTCCATTGCTACAGCACTCACCCCATCTCTAACCAAATGACCATCTTCCATGTAAATAATTCGGTCAGCAATATCTAAAATGCGGTTATCATGAGTCACTAGCAAAATTGTACAGCCTTGCTCTTTGGCGAGTGATTGCATTAATTCCACCACATCGCGCCCAGATTGTTTATCAAGGGCGGCTGTTGGTTCATCTGCCAAAACTATTTTAGGCTGACTGACTAATGCACGGGCGATCGCTACTCGTTGTTTTTGTCCACCAGAAAGACTATCTGGGTAGTAATTCAGTCGATGTTCTAGCCCGACTGCGGCTAACATGGTTTGAGAACGTGCCAGCATTTCTTGAGGTGAAATTTTTGGATGCACTTCCAAACCCATACGCACATTTTGGATGGCTGTTAAACTACCGTGTAAGTTGTGGGCTTGGAAAATATAACCGTTGCTGCGTCGTGCTTGGGTGAGTTGTTTTGCATTTGCATCACAAAGTTCTCTACCTAATACTTTTAAACTGCCAGACTGGGCAGAACGCAAGCCACCTACTAAGGTTAATAATGTAGTTTTCCCGGAACCAGATGGCCCGGTCATAATGATAATTTCACCTGCATTAATGGTGAGATTGATATTAAATAAAACTTGTTTGCGGAGTTGTCCTTTACCAAAGTAATAGTCAAGATTTTGGATGGATATGACGGGTTCGGAAGAATAATTAGTTTCCATAAATAAGTTTTTCTCACGCAAAGGCGCAAAGAATTATGAGTAGTCTTTTTAAAACATATCGGCGGGGTCGGCAGATTGAAGTTTGCGAGTGGCGATCACACCAGAAATCATGCACATAATGATAGTTATGATTAGGACTGTTACTGCTCTGGCGGTTGTCATATAAATGGGCAAATCTGTGGCGTTGCGAGTTAAGCGATAAAGTCCTAAAGGTACTGCAAATCCAGGGATAAATCCTAGTAATGCTAAGATAATTGCTTCTTCAAAAATTACACCTAATAAATATAAATTGCGATAACCCATTGCTTTGAAGGTGGCGTATTCTTTAATATGGGCATTTACATCAGTGGAGAGGACTTGATAAACAATAATCACACCGACAATAAATCCCATGCCTACGCCTAAACCAAAAATAAAACCAATGGGGCTTTCGCTTTTCCAATAATCTTCTTCAAATTGGACAAATTCCCCGCGGGTTAGTACTTTGACATCTTGTTTTGGCAAATAGAGTTTTAATATTTCAGCAATTTGTTTGGGGTCATACCCTGGTTCTGTATAAATCAAACCTAAATTGATACTCCCCGCTAGTTGTCGAGGAAAGATGCGTAAATAGTTATCATCGCTGGAAATTAATGTTCCATCTGCGGCAAAGGATGCACCTAATTTAAATAAGCCATCAAGAGTGATGGTACGTTTATCTACTTCTGTGGTGACGGTATTACCTGCTTCAATTTGACTAAAAACTTCGTTGTATTGACCTCTGGTAGCGCGGTCAAAAATAAATGTATCCGGCAACTTTAGCTTATCTAACTGGGCGTTAACTTCTGGTAAATCTATAGCAGGTTCTTCAGGATTAAACCCAATTGCTTGCAGTGAAGTCGGACGATGTGTTTGGGGATTTTTCCAGGTAACTAAACCGATATACATGGCTGAGGTTGATCTTACACCAGGGACATCAGCCGCCTGAAGCAGTCGCCGCCGGGAAAAGGTAGATAAGTTTAAAGTGTTACGGCTTTGGGTACTCATCAAAACTATGTCTGCACGTAACACGCGATTCAGGCGAGTGTTGCTGTCATACAGTGCATTCTGAAAGCCCAGTTGCATAAAAATTAAAACATCAGCAAAGGCAATACCTGATATGGCAACTAACAGGCGGCTTTTATGGTGACTTAGTTGTAGCCATCCTAACGGTGTGCGGCGTTGAATTTCTTGAATTAATCCCATCACAGCGAAATCACCGCCTTGACTTGTAAATTAGTAAATTTGGCGGCTTTGAGGCTGGAGGCTTCCGCCAACCGCACATGAACTTCGACAACTCTAGAATCAATATTTTCACTGGGGTCAGCGTTGATAATATCTTGGCGCTGCACTTTCCAGCCAATCCAATCAACTCTGCCATATAATTCTCCTGGCAGAGATTTGCTTGATATCCGCACTTGTTGTTGGGGGCGCACTTTACGGACATCACTTTGATAAACTTCTACAACTGCATACATCTGGTTGGTTTGCCCAATTTCCACAATGCCGTTTTCCGACACCATTTCCCCAGAACGAGTATGAATGTCTAAGACTACACCATCTTGGGGCGATCGCACATAAGCTTGTTCTAAATTTGCCTTTGCTTGTTTAGCTGCTGCTATTGCCTTGTCTACTTCAGCTTTTGCTGTTTGCACATCAATCGGACGTACTTCTGCTATCCGGTCTAAAGTTGCTACAGCAGACTGAAGTTGTTTGTTACCAGTGGCATTAATTCGAGCTAAAACTGTATTTGCTTCGTTAATTTGCTTGCTTCCAGTGTTATTAATGCGGTTGAGATTCGCTCTGGCTTCACGCAACTGCTGGGTAGTAGTATCTAAACTCAGACGCTTGCTATCAAATAAAGACTGAGAAATTGCACCTTCAGCATAAAGCTGCTGATAACGACGAAATTCAGCTTGAGCATTTTTTAATTCTGCTTCTAGCCGCAAAATTGTTGCTTTTTGGGCAGTTAGTTCACCTTGCAATTGCGCTTCTAACCTGGCTACTGTTTCTCTTTGCTCTCGTTCATCACCTAATATTTGTGCTTGAATACGAGCAATTTCAGCTTTTTGTGCTTCAATTTCACCTTCTTTAGCACCAGCTTGCACTTTTGCTAAATTTAGCTGTGCTACCTTTACCGCTTCTTGTGCTTCTTGAAAAGCTGCCTGGAGGCGAGTTCGGCTATCTAAAATTGCGATCGCTTGACCGGCTTTAACTTTAAAACCTTCCCTAACTAGAAGTGTCTCTACTCGGTTCCCTTCAATCGATGCAGGTGCTGACAATTTAATTACTTGTCCTTTTGGTTCTAGTCTGCCCAAAGCTGTCACCGTTTTGATTGGTGGTACAGTTACAGTTTTTGTTGCATTAGAAGCCTGTGATTTTACCTGCCAAAATCTTGTTATGCCGGCGATCGCAAATCCTATCGCTAATACCAGCAGAATCCGTTGGCGAACGCTAGGTTTAGAAGATTCCAAACCTCTCTCTCCTACTTCAGGCACTTTCAGCCCCCTTTTATTTAGTACGTTAATTAAACTAATTAGTTTAACTGTACTGTAAATAAACTATACGGTACATTACAATCATGTCAAGAGTTATCGGTAGAATTAAAGTTTCGGATAAGTTGATATTTAAAAGGGAACAGCGACAGGTTAAGAAAAAAAACAGACAACAAACCTTGTATCTAAAAGAGTTACTTCACTGTTGCCCGTTGCCTGTTCCCTGTTCCCTCTCCTAAAGAAAGTTAATTTAAAGCATGAGAAAAAAGAGGAGAGACACAGAAAAAACCAATCAAGACCGTTTACCCTCAGCAGAAAAAGTTGATGCTATTTTTGCTGGGGCAATGCAAGAGTTTTTAGCACACGGCTACGTAGCAGCAACAATGGATAAAGTCACAGCCGCAGCAGGTGTATCGAAAACGACGGTTTACAATTACTTTCAAGATAAAGAAGGATTATTCACTGCTTTAGTTGAGCGACTAGCCAAGGAAAATTTTCGGGAAGCCTTTAGTCCGCAAGACGCACAATTTCTCCAAGGAGAACCTCATGTTGTGCTGCGGCGTATCGGAATTAATATTGTTGAGCAGATTAAACATCAGCCAGAGTTGTTGAGTTTAGTGCGGCTGATTATTGGTGAGTCTGGACGTTTCCCTTTACTAGCCCAAGTTTTTATCAGCAACGTCGATAAACCGCTTTTAGAACTTCTTGTGCAATATTTTGCTGCTCATCCAGAATTGCAATTACCTGACCCAGAAGTCACAGCGCGGATTTTTCTTGGTACATTAATTCATTTCACAATTGTCCAGGAGATGCTGCATTGTCAAGGGATTTTACCAATGGAGCGCGATCGCTTAATTGATAACTTAATTAATTTAATTACCAACAACCAAATTCCCAAAACTGAAATTACAGATAAATATTCTGGTACAAAACAGAAAACACCCAGGCGCAAACGTAATTCCTCCGGCAAATTTCAGATGGACTACCGCTCAGAACCCAAACAATTAAGGTCTATCAGACTCACAGATACAGCTTGGGAAAACCTCGCAGAATTAGCAGCAAAAAATAACCTCACCCGCAGCGAAATGATTGAAATCTTCGCCCGTCAAGCCTCTAAGGAGGCAGAAGACAGAAGGCAGGAGGCAGGAGAAAATTAATTTTTGTATATACATGGTAAGTTATAATTAATGTATATATATGGAGTAATTCTCATCTCCCCTACACCCCTGCACCCTTGCCTCCCTACTCCCTATTCCCCATTCCCCTGCATTTGGGTAAATTTGCTAGAGTTAACACACTAGGATTTTTCAGTTAAATCCCTGAAATTCGGCCAGCAGACGAGGCTACCCATGCTTACAAGTACCCTACTTCTCTCGAACCAACTACCGACCTTACAATACTCTTCCACAACAGAACGATTCGATGAAACGTGGGAAGCCCCCCTGGCTACCCTTTTGGGACTAGGACGCGCCGCCGGTGCTGACTTCATCGAATTTTTCTTAGAACGTCGCAACTACATCAGCTGTCTAGCAGAAGATGATGCTATCACCAGCATTTCACCAAGTTTGGCGACAGGTGCAGGCGTGAGAGTATTTCGTGGCAAAGCTGACTGCTATGTCAGCACAAATGACCTTTCCTTCTCTGGGTTAAAAGCAGCTTTAGAAAAAGGACTTTCTATTTTAGGGTTACAACTACCCGCGCCTTATTCCTTCATCCCCGAAATCAACCTCGAATTATTGCGAGACTACGCCACAAAAAGAGGTAAAGATGGCTGGTTAGGGCTGTGTAGTTCTATCCGTGAAATGGGCGAAGTTCTTTTGGATGGTACTGCTGCTTTGAAGCAAAAAGCCAACCATATGCAATCTCGCCGTGCAACTTATTTCCGAGATTGGCAAGAAGTGTTAGTTGCTTCCAGTGATGGAACTTTTGCCCGTGACATTCGCCTCACCCAATCGGTAGGATTTAACTTGTTGTGTGCCGATGGTGCGAATCGTGCTTCCATTGGTGAACGCGCAGGAAATACCAGCGATGCCAACTTCCTAAGAACTTGGGACTATACCCAAGCCGCCGAACAAATAGCCGAATCTGCTGGCAAGATGCTGTATGCAGATTACGTTGAATCTGGTACTTACCCCATCATTATGGCCAATCACTTTGGCGGGGTAATTTTCCATGAAGCCTGCGGACACTTACTAGAAACTACGCAAATTGAGCGCAATACCACACCCTTTGCCGATAAAAAAGGCGAAAAAATTGCCCATGAAAGTTTAACAGCTTGGGATGAAGGGCGTTCTGATCATGCCTTCGGGACAATCGACATGGATGACGAAGGTATGCCAGCACAAAGAACATTACTCATAGAAAAAGGTGTTCTCAAAAACTTTTTAGCAGATAGAGCAGGTTCTTGGCGTACCGGACACCCCAGAACAGGCAGTGGCCGCCGACAAAACTATACCTTTGCTGCTGCCAGCCGGATGCGTAACACATATATTGCAACTGGCGAATACACCAACGAAGATTTATTTGCCTCCGTTGATAAAGGTATTTACTGTAAGAAAATGGGCGGCGGTAGTGTTGGCGCTACAGGCCAATTTAACTTTAGTGTTGATGAAGCTTACTTAATTGAAAATGGCAAAATTACTAAGCCATTAAAAGGAGCAATACTAATTGGTGAAGCTAAGGAAATTATGAATAAAATTTCCATGTGTTCCCAAGATTTAGAATTAGCCCCAGGATTCTGCGGTTCCGTTAGTGGCAGCATCTACACCACAGTTGGACAACCACACATCAAAGTTGATTCCATCACCGTCGGCGGACGCTAATTATTCATATATAAAACCACAGATGTACATAGATGAATAGTGCTGAGTTATAAGACAAGCAAAGAATACTTTTTGCCTTACTTAGTACTCAGCAATAACTAAAGCAAAACATCCGCGTCCATCTGCGGTTAATTTAAAATCAAAAAATCCAAAATTGACTATGCCCAATATCAACGACATTGCAACTTACGCCAAGGAAAATGCTGATAAACTTGGCATCAAAAAATTCGATATTTATGGCTCAATCATAGACGAAACCAGTGTACAAGTAGATCAAGGTGAGCCAAAACAAGTTAAAGCCTCAAATCGCTCTGGTGTTACTGTGCGTGTTTGGAATGAGCAAAACACAATTGGCATTACCAGCACCACAGATGTAGACCCTAAAGGATTAGAATTAGCACTAAAAACTGCCTACGACGCTAGTTTCTTTGGTGTCAAAGAAAACGTTCCTGATTTTAGTCCAGAAGCGACAGTTCCTATTTCTCATCCACCAGATGAAAAAGCACCTCAAGCCCCAGTTTCTGAACTGATAGAAAAATTACTAGTAGCAGAAAAAGAATTACTGTCGGCACATCCAGCAATTAAAGGCGTACCTTACAACGGCTTAGCACAACGAGATATTGACAGATTTTATCTCAATAGTAAGGGTGCAATCAGAACCGAATCTCACTCCATCGCCTCAGTTTATCTTTACAGCAAAACTGAAGAAGAAGATAAAAAACCCCGCAGTGGTAATGCTTTTAGAATCAGCCACAGTGTTGATGATCTTGACATTAATGGTTGCATCAAAGAAGCCGCAGATAAAACTATCAGTCACTTGAACTACGAAAAAGTTAAGTCTGGTAAATATGTAGTTGTGTTTTCTCCAGATGCTTTTTTGAGTTTGTTGGGTGCTTTTTCTAATTTGTTTAACGCGCAAAACATTTTAGATAAGCAAAGTTTGTCTACTCCTGATGATTTAGGCAAAGAAATTGCTTCTCCATTACTTTCAGTTTACGATGATGCGTTGCATCCAGCTAATATTGGTGCAGAAACCTTTGATGGCGAAGGAACACCAACGCGTCAAGTAAAATTGATTGAAAATGGTGTGCTAACAGGCTTTTTACATAGTGCTGGTACTGCTAAAAGAATGAATGCGCAACCAACAGGTAATGCCAGTATTGGTGCTAAAGTTAGCGTTGGCCCCAATTTTTATCATGTATTCGCAGCAGCAACCCCTGAGCAAGAGTTGAGTTTGGAAACTGCGGAAAATGTAATTTTGATTGATGATTTACAAGCTTTACATGCTGGGGTGAAAGCTTTACAAGGTTCATTTTCTTTACCTTTTGACGGTTGGTTAATTAACAAAGGTGTGAAGACAAGTATTGAGTCAGCAACTGTTGCTGGCGATTTCTTACAAGTCCTAAAGTCCATTGTTTCCGTCGAAAAAGAAGTCGAATTAACCCCAGGCGGTGTTGCTCCCAGAGTTTGGGTTGAAGGACTTTCCATTACTGGGGAATAATGTAGAAAAAAGTAGGTTGGGTGGAGGCGTATGAGAGATGTTGACAGCAACATGGTCAATCTATAATTGCGCCGTAACCCAACACCAAATCATGAAATTTCAAATTTTGTACAGTGACAAATTAAATGACGTTGAAACAAATTGGTGTCATCAAGTTAAGCCTGACTCACTTTAAGCTTGCAACAATTTGTGTTGATATAGCTGGTAAGTTCTCTGTGTGAGTTCTTACGCTTAACGTCACACCCTCGATGACATTAATTTGGCAATACAATAAATAAAAAGTCACTGTACATCATGGTTCATCAAGCGATCGCAACTAAATCTCGCAACAGGCGACAATTTGGTTGGATAAACTTTCCTGAACGCACAACCCCGACGGGAATTAGTTTTTGCTTGGCTTTCAATGGCTGTTTTAAAGCGTCAAAAAATAACCAATCATCCTCTACTAACTCCAGAATTGTGATATCTGCAATGGAACCAACTTTTAAAGTGCCAATTTCTGCTTCGGCTTTTAAAACGCGGGCTGGGTTGATGGTGACAGTGGCGATCGCATCTGCTAAATCTAATCCTAAAGCTATCAGTTTAGAAATCCCACCACACAAACTGTAATTCAGCGTTGAGTCATCGTGAAGCTGCTTAAAATTACCGTGAGCGTCACTACTAATAGTGTGGGGAAAAACACCTTGCGCCATCATCCGCTGCGCAATCTCAAAGCTGAATTTGAGTCCATGTCCTAGATCTAATAGTATGCCTCGCTCGATAGCTGCAAACAACCACTCTGGTACTTGAGTGCGTGTTCCCATCAACCCATCCGGTTGACAACTGTAGCAGTGACCGAGAATATCTCCGGCTTTCATGTATGACAGCCCATTTTCTACTACTGTCTCTGGTTTGGGTCGATTAGCTTCGTCTACAGGAAACAATTCTCCGGTGTGAACATATAACGGTAAATTAGTGCGATCGCCAACTTCTTGTGCTAATTTCAGTACGCCCATACCCCAGCGCGATATTGAACCAGAATCAGCGTGGACTTTAAAGCCACGTACAATCTCTGGATTTGCTTTTGCTACTTGTACCAATGTTTCAATATCAATTTTTTCGGGATTTTCTAACCCTGAAACTGTGTTACCTATAGTTTGCGCTATTGCATGATTAACTAATAAAAAGCTACGTACATCTGTTTGTGATTTTTTTACAATATCTGATTTAAAACCGGAAAATGTAAACGGACTACTACTACCTTGGTCAACAATTGTCGTCACCCCAGCATTCACACCAACATCATCCGCAGGCACACCAAAAGTTGTTTTCCACTCGTAGACATGAACGTGTAAATCGATAAAGCCAGGACAAATTAAATAATTATGAGCTGCAAATATTTGCTTAGCGTCGTAAGGCTGTAACTGCTCAGCAACGGCGACAATTTTACCATCACGAACAGCAACATCAAAACGGCTATTCAGTGATTGACTAGGGTCAATTACCCAGCCATTTTTTAATACTAAATCGTAGGAATTAAGGTTAGTTTTCATAAAACCTCACGGGGTTGAAATAACCCCGCATCTTCAAAAAGAAAAATTAATCATCAGGCAGCACTGCTATTTCATGCAACACATGCAACAACTGATGAATTTCTTCGACGGTGTTGTAGTGTGCTAATCCAATTCGTAGTAAGCCGCCAGTAGTTTCTACACCTAACCTCTCTATTAAACCTAGCGCATAAAAATGACCATGCCATGTAAAAATACCGCGATCGCCTAATGCTTTAGCGATACTTTCAGGTGTTTTATTAGCTAGTCGCACGCCTACTGTTGGTGTCCGCCAAGCAAAGCGAGTTGGATCGGTGATGCCATAGCAGCTTAACCCAGGAATTTCTAACAGTCCAGAAATTAATTTGTGACTAAGTTCGCGTTCGTATTGTTGGATGGCGGACATGGCTGCAACTAAAGCCGCACGCCGACTGTGATAAGCAGAGGTGATGCTTGGTTGTTCTGATGATTTGAGAAACCGAGGACAACTGAATGTTTGTAATCCTTCCTTATCAGCTTCAATCAAGGCTGCAACGAGTTCGTTATCAATTGAGGGTGAAACATGACAACCTAATTTAGTTAAATAGTTAATCGCCGCTACTACCCCGGCTAAACCTTCATGATTGAGAGTTCCTGTTTCCCAGCGTGAGGGAACTTCATCTGGTGCAGGTTTAACTTTATAAGGTTGCAAACGTTCTAGATGTTCTCGTTTACCATACAAAATTCCAACATGGGGGCCAAAGAATTTGTAAGCAGAACAAGCAAGAAAATCACAACCCAAAGCGTGTACATTGATAGGTGCGTGGGGTACATAATGGACAGCATCAACAAATACCCAAGCACCAACTGCATGAGCCAAACGTGCGATCGCAGCAATATCACTAATTGTACCCACAGCGTTGGAAGCATAGCCAACGGCAACTAACCTTGTCTTTGGGTTAATCAGCCTTTCCAGTTCGCTCATATCTAAGGTGCAATCATCAACATTAATATCTACAACGCGGATAGTTGCACCTTGTTCTTCTAACGCATACCAAGAAGAAACATTCGCGTAGTGATCTAGTCGTGTGACAATAATTTCATCACCTGGTTGCAATTCTCGACCGATCGCCCGACTCAAAGCAAAAGTAAGGGTGGTCATATTCGCACCAAATACCACCTCATCACTATTACATCCCAAAAAATCTGCGATCGCCGCACGAGCAGAGGTAATAGTAGCGTCGGTACGCGCACTTGTCACAAAAGCCCCATGAGCATTGGCGTTTGACCTTACCAGATAGTCATTCATCGCATCTAATACCGCCCCCGGTACTTGAGTACCACCCGGCCCGTCGAAGAAAATTGCAGGTTGACCGTTGATTTTTTGCGTTAGTGCTGGAAACTGGCTACGTATCCATTTCAGGTCTAGCGGTTCCATAGCAGACTCCTAAGTTGATAGTTTTTTATTTATATATTTAGCGCCGCAGCCAAAGATTAAATTTGGTATTTTCTTCCAGAGTCAGGGCAAATAATTCTACATAAATCTCAATCAAATTCACCTGTCATTTTTAAAAATACCCTTTATAATATCTCTGCCAACTTTGATAAAGCTAGAACATCTCAGCAGGAAAAATATACTTTGCTGTCAGGTTCAAGATAACTATTAATTCAGTGAAAAAAGTTTTTTCTTAAATCTAGTTAATAATATTTAATTCTTGGATATAGATTTTCATGCACCAGACAAAGCCTATATTTTTCAGAATGCAAATATTCTTGGCATTTAAATTTGATATAGGACTCATATAGGACTCATATTTGATTATTGAAAAAATCAATACACATCTAGCTTCCCTTTTATCCGTTCCCTGTTCCCCGTTCCCTATTCCCTCCCTATACAAGGATTTTCATTAATCAAATCGGATTACTATAGCAAAATTGCCTATTAATACAGTTCGCTACAATTACTATAGTTCTTGTTGAAAACTCTTGAAGTAGTCTAATACTTGATATGGTTATGCGTTTTCCCATAATTGCAGCTACCTTCATTGCTGCCAACGTTAGTATCGGTACTCTTTTGGGCGTTGCAACTCCGGCTTCAGCGCAAGAAATAATAACTTGTTCTAGTCAGAATAATCAGAGGAATACTTGTTCTGTACCCAGTAGAGGTAGAGTCAGATTTGTGAGGCAATTGTCTGATGCAAGTTGCAGAGGAAATTGGGGCTACAGAGGAAATCGTATCTGGGTAAGAAATGGTTGTCGCGCTGAGTTTGCAGTTGGTGATAACAGAAACGATAGGTATGACAGAGGCGACAGATATGACAGAAACGATAGGTATGACAGAAGCGACAGATATGACAGAAGAGACAGGGATTACCGAAACGATAGGTACTACAGATAGAAAACTGAGGATTTCATCAACGTAGTTAAAGTTTTTTGACTTATGGCGATCGCACAAGAAAGTATATTGATATTCCCTCAAGCTTAATTTAGGCGATCGCCACCTATTTTGTAAAAGCTGACATCTTGTACCTGACTTTTCAAACATTCATTACAATAGCTACCACCTATAATTAAATTGATAATCATTATCACTTAATATCTCCAAGTTTTTACGGATTTTTACCTGTAATTAAACCTTATTTATTCAATCGTTAACCTAGAGACTTGTACATTTAGATGCGGGAATGTACAGGTATTCAGGTATCTAAGAATGGTGCTTTCAGCGAGGGAGCAGCTAACTGATAGCTTATTATTGGAGAGAAACTCCAGTAGGTATATCAGGTCAGATTCGATGCAATCAAGCCAGGTAAAGCAAAAATTTCAGGCTTTGTGGACTGCCTTAGTTTTACTCAGTGTCTTTTTTTGTGTGGAATTGAGTGCAGGAATTTGGAGCCACAGTTTATCTTTATTAGCAGATGCTGAACACATTCTTTCGGATGTAGCAGCATTGGGTCTAGCATTAGTCGCCTCCTGGCTATCCCAATCCATATCAAAACACAATGTATTGGGGCGCTACCGATTAGATATTTTGGCAGCCTTGATTAACGGTATCAGTCTAGCTTGTATAGCTGGCTGGATCGTCAAAGAAGCTCTGGTGAGACTGCAATCTCCCGATGTGGAAATCCTTGGTATACCAATGTTGGCAACAGCCTTGATTGGCTTGGGAATTAACAGCTTTAACGCTTTATATCTACATGGATGCAGTCATCAAGACCTGAATATCAGAGGTGCTTTTCTCCATTTAGTAGCGGATGTAGCTAGTTCTGTGGGTGCAGTGTTAGCTGCGATCGCAGTTATCTGGTTGAATTGGACATGGGCGGATGGAGTCATCAGTTTATTAGTAGCAGCACTTATTGCTTTTTTTGCTGCTTATTTAGTAATTCAAAGTGTGAAATGCTTGCGCGGTCAAATTACCGATATTACTAATGCTGCTTGTATGTGTAATTTACCAGCAGAAGAATGTGACGATCGCGATCGTGCAGAAAAAATATTGTTTCCATCCTTAGAGGAGCTAATTCGATGATTTCTTTACTAAAACAGTATTGGCGCTTATTAGCTTGTTTTTTGTCTGGTCTAGTTCTGACAGTCTCGCTGTCCTTCAAAATTCCAGGCCAACAAACAGCTATTGCTGCTCAACCAATTTATCCCCAGGTTGCAACCCAGGCTCAAGCAAACCTACCTCCAGATTTTTACTATAGCCACGAAGAACCGAATTTTTATCAATAGCTATAGTAAAGTGCTGAGTGCTGAGTGTAAACCCAGCACCTACAAGGCTTTGAGCAATCAACACCTTCCTTACCTAAGTGATTAACAGCTATAAAAGCTAACACTTGCTGAATAAATTTATAAGGCGCACTGCAATGACTTCATTTTTGAAAAAGTACAGGCGAGTGCTGAGCTTTGCTATGGCTTGCCTTTTCTCTAGTACTTTCCTGACGTTTGGTAATCCTGCTCCGGCTCTCGCTGCTGGTGGTAATGGAATCAACGTCATCATCATGATCGGCGATGGAATGGGTTGGAACATGGCACGAGCCGCAGCTGTAGCCAAAGGCGCTCCTTTCTACACAAGTGGTAAAGGCTCTGGTTTGAGCTTTCAAAATTTGACCGGCTATGGGTTAGTGACAACTTACGGTACAACCATTCAAGGAAGTACACCAGCCAATCCAACTAATCAGGTACATCTCACAGGTAACTCGGCTCTGGATGGCTCTAATTCATTTACAGGTGCAAGTTCTGTTCGTCCTGGTTTCTCATTTTCAGCTACTCCATTTAACCCTGGCGATCGCGCTGATGGTAACAGCATAGCCAACGGTAATTTAGCAGGTTATGACATCAACCAAGGAGGCCCTGCGCCTTGGATTCCTCTCACCCCTGCCAATCCTGGTAGCTACAACAGAGAGTACATCAAGTACAGTTATCCTGACTCTGCTAACACCGCCACTACTCTCTATACAGGTGTAAAGAGCTATAACAATGCCTTGGGTGTAGACGTTTACGAGCGGAAGTTAACAACCATCTTAGAAATTGCTCAACAACAGGGCAAAGCTACAGGTCTTGTTACTTCTGTACCTGTGAGTCACGCTACTCCTGCGGCTGCGGCTTCTTTCGTCAACCGTCGGAGTAAGTACGACAGCGTTTACAACCCTGCTCTCAGCAACCAAGACAGCATTTTGCAACAAACATTGCTGAACTTTAAACCCAATGTTTTGTTAGGTGGTGGACATCCCTTAGACTTTGAAAATAGAACTAATGTAGGGCCAGTCTACAATTACACCTACATCACCAAAGATACTTACGAGCATCTGAGAGATAATCCTACTCCTACAAGCAATAGATACGGCTACACCTTTTTAGAACGTAGCCCAAATGCTACTCAAGTCCTGCTAAACACAGCAGCTACCATCGACCCCAATCAAGGCGGCAGATTGTTTGGTCTATATGGTGCGCGTGGACAAAATGGTAACTTACCCACCAGTTCTTCTAAAGGTGATTACAGCACTACAGGTCTAGATAACTTCTCACTTTATAGCTCCGTCATTAGAGGTGCAGTTACTCCAGCGGCTTGTCCATCAGGTCAGTATATTCCTGGTTCCCCAAACGAATGTGTCCCTGTGATTGATGGGAATGGAAACCCAGTTCCTAGCCCTGCTCCTGATACCGTCCGTCCTCTGTCTCCTGGTGAAACTGATGCTAGTTTCATCGCTAGAGAAATTAATGAAAACCCAACTTTGGCTGATCTAACAAAAGCTGCACTCACAGTTCTCGGTAAAGACCAAGATGGCTTTTGGTTGATGGTTGAAGGGGGCGATATTGACTGGGCTGCTCACGACGACAACATGGATAACCTCATCGGTACTGTGAATGACTTCGACAAAGCAGTCCAAGAAGTTATTACCTGGATTAACAATAATGGTGGTTGGAGCAAGAACTTACTCCTTGTGACTGCTGACCACGACCATTATTTAACTCTCAATAATGACTTTGTTTCCAGACTGACTCCCAACCCAGACCCAAATCAAACCAGAGGCTTGAAGTATAACGCTAAAGAGATTACATACAACAAGCAAAATCCTCGTGATGCTGGTCACTTTTGGGGTTCTGACCCAAGATACAAATACCTTTGGGGTACTCACACTCGTCGGCTTGTACCTGTGTACTACCAAGGTGCTTACTCTTCAACTCTGACACGATTGTTAGGTCAAAATGTCCAGTTTACAGATAGTTCTGGGACTTACACTGCACCTGGTGTTCGCGGAGTGGTAGACCAAAGCCATATCTTTCAAGCAATGAAAGCTGCTTTGACAGGCTCGGCATCTTAAGAATAGAGGCTAGAGGCTAGAAAAAAAGAACGTTTGATTAGTGACTTGAGCAAAAATACTACTTTCTAGCCTCTTGTGCCTTTTTCATGTGTCTTTGTAAAGCTTTTTGTCGCAGAGATGTCTATGACTTCATCTCTGCTGTATGAAATCTACTTCCTTTATTTCCACCATTCTTCAACCAAGAGAAAAATAATGTTGAAAAAATTAGCAGCTGCGACATTAGGAACTGTGTTAATTTTTGTGGCTGGGGAGACATTGCCTGCTCAAGCAGCATTCATTAGCTATGGCTTCTCAAACACAGATAGAACGCTGATTGGTAATCTTTCATTTGACCAAGCAGCGGCGGCGGATGACCAATATGTAACAGTTGCTGAAGGCTTAAAAATTTATGCTACCTACGGTGGTCAGACATACACCGAAGCTGATGATTCTTTTGCTGCGGTTTTGACAAATTTCTTGGGCGAAATTACCCCAGGACAGGGTTTAGGATTGCAATATGTAGTAGATGCTTTTACCGTCAACGCTGAAGATTTTATAGATGCCAACAGCGTTCAAAAAGTTACTTACACGGCTGCTCCAGTACCAGAACCAGGTTCTATTCTGGGTTTATCTGTATTTGGATTAGGTGTTTTAGCACGTAAGAAGAAACAATCAGCCAATTTATCAAGGTAGATTTTTCTCAGGCGATCGCTACTTTCTCAAATCTTAAATGGGGTGAGTGCCAGATTTATCAAACACTCACCCTAAAATTTAACTAGTTATAAATTTCACTTATAGCCTACTTAAGTAATTTTTTTATGCAAAATACTTTACAAACCGCAACAGTCTTGATTAAGATATGTAACAACAGGTGAAAACACCTGAAACATACATAACCAAAGCAATCATAAAGACATGACCGCAACCTTAGAACAGCGCAAAAGCGCCAACATATGGGAGCAGTTCTGTAACTGGATCACCAGCACCAACAACCGCCTATACATCGGCTGGTTCGGCGTACTAATGATCCCTACCCTGCTCGCAGCAACCACCTGCTTCGTAATCGCCTTCATCGCAGCACCCCCCGTAGACATCGATGGTATCCGTGAGCCTGTTGCAGGTTCCTTACTCTACGGAAACAACATCATCTCCGGTGCAGTAGTACCATCCTCCAACGCTATCGGTTTGCACTTCTACCCAATTTGGGAAGCAGCATCCTTAGACGAATGGTTGTACAACGGCGGCCCTTACCAGTTGGTAATCTTCCACTTCCTGATTGGCGTATTCTGCTACTTAGGACGTGAGTGGGAACTATCCTACCGCTTGGGTATGCGTCCTTGGATCTGCCTAGCATTCTCTGCACCAGTAGCAGCAGCAACCGCAGTATTCTTGATTTACCCCATCGGACAAGGTTCCTTCAGTGATGGTATGCCCTTGGGTATCTCTGGAACATTCAACTTCATGATCGTGTTCCAAGCAGAACACAACATCCTGATGCACCCCTTCCACATGTTAGGAGTAGCAGGTGTATTCGGTGGTAGCTTGTTCAGTGCAATGCACGGAAGCTTGGTAACTTCTTCCTTAGTTCGTGAAACAACCGAAAACGAATCCCAAAACTACGGTTACAAATTCGGTCAAGAAGAAGAAACCTACAACATCGTAGCAGCACACGGTTACTTCGGTCGCTTAATCTTCCAATACGCGTCCTTCAACAACAGCCGTTCCTTGCACTTCTTCCTAGCTGCATGGCCTGTAATCGGCATCTGGTTCACAGCGTTGGGCGTAAGCACAATGGCGTTCAACCTCAACGGTTTCAACTTCAACCAATCTGTGATTGACTCTCAAGGTCGCGTGATCAACACCTGGGCTGATATCATCAACCGCGCTAACTTGGGTATGGAAGTCATGCACGAGCGCAATGCTCACAACTTCCCCTTAGACTTGGCTGCTGGTGATGTTGCTCCTGTTGCACTTCAAGCTCCTGCTATCAACGGCTAATCTGCTGAGATTGAAGCAATAACTCATCTGTGAATAAAAGGCGCTCTCCTAACGGGGAGTGCCTTTTTAGTTTGGGGTGAAAACGCAGAGGATGATGAGATAAACGCAGAGTGACGCGGAGTTTTTATCAGTCAATGGGAACAGGAACTTTAGGGAATTTGATACACTAGCTAAAATTTGAAATTATTCTAGCTGGTAGCTCTGGGCTGATAAATAAATATGAGTGATGCTTTATTCTGTATAGAACATTTACGAGTTGCCTATCCTCAACATGGTGAGGAAGAACTTAGGTGGGCGGTTGATGATGTATCTTTTACACTACAACCTGGGGAAAAAATGGGGCTAGTGGGCGAGTCTGGTTGTGGTAAATCTACTTTGGGACGAGCAGCGATGCGCTTGTTACCTCCATCTAGCCGGATTGAGGGACGAGTGACTTTTCAGGGACAGTCAGTATTTGATTTAACACCACAGCAGTTGCGGAAATTTCGGGGGGAGGCGGTAGCACTAATTTTCCAAGATCCGATGACACGCCTCGATCCGCTGATGACGATTGGCAAACACTGTATTGAAACCCTTCAGGCACACTCACCAGAATTATCAGCGCAGCAAGCGAAAGAAAAAGCACTGGCGACTTTGGAAAAGGTAAAAATCCCGGCGAGTAGATGGAATCAGTATCCTCATGAGTTCAGCGGTGGGATGCGACAAAGGGTAGCGATCGCGCTTGCTCTCCTTTTGAATCCTAAGTTAATTGTGGCTGATGAACCTACCACTAGTTTAGATGTGACTGTCTCGGCCCAGATTTTACAAGAATTAACGCGTCTGTGTGCTGAAGAAAATATGGCGCTGCTACTGATTTCTCACGATTTGGCAATGGTGGCAGAATATTGCGATCGCATCGGCGTAATGTACAACGGCAAGATGGTAGAAATGGGGCCGACTGCATCAGTATTTGGCAATCCTCAACATGAATATACGCGATCGCTTCTACAAGCAGCTTTGCATATTCAAGCTGTAGATGGAAGTAGTGAAAACCATTCGCAATCCCCAACACTTGATAGTCAATCGCCACTTTTACGAGTTACAGAACTCAAGCAATACTACACCATAGAACCTAACTTGATTGAACGACTGTTTAAAGCTGAAAGTCAGACAATCAAAGCCGTAGATGGAATTAACCTGGAACTATTTCCGGGAGAAATTTTAGGCTTAGTTGGTGAATCGGGCTGTGGTAAAAGCACACTATCACGGACTATCTTACAATTAATCCGTCCTACGGCTGGTAAGGTGGAATTTTTGGGCAAGGATTTAACCAAGCTATCACGCCAAGAAATTCGCTCTTCCCGCCGACAGATGCAAATGGTGTTTCAAGACCCCCATGCTTGCCTAAATCCAGCGATGACTGTGGGGCAGAGTATAGGTGATCCTTTGTTAATTCACAATCTTGCTGATGCTGCTAAGGCCAAAGAAGAAGTCTTGTGGATGTTGCAAAAAGTTGGATTAACACCGCCAGAAGTTTATTATCAACGTTACCCATCAGATTTGTCTGGAGGACAGCAACAACGAGTTGCGATCGCGCGTGCTTTAATTACTCGTCCTAAACTGTTGATTTGTGATGAACCTGTGAGTATGTTAGATGCCAGCGTGCAATCACAAGTATTAGATTTGATGTTGCAATTAAAAGCAGAATTTGAGTTAACGTATCTATTTATTACTCATGATTTATGGTTAGCAAGATTTTTGTGCGATCGCATTGCTGTGATGCATGGCGGTAAAATTGTCGAACTTGGCCCAACAAAACAAATTTTTGCTAATCCGCAACATCCTTATACTCAAACACTACTAGCTGCTGCTCCCCTTTTAGCTCGTACTTAAGGTTAGAGGTAAGCTAATCAATCATTCTCTATTTCTGCTGACAAATTTTCTAGTTCTGCCTCCAACTGCTCAATAGTTGGCAACTTTGTTTGTAACTCGTTGGGCAGTGATTTAGTAAGTTGAGTTTGCCATATTTCAGCTTCAGCCATTTTCTATAGTTTTTTGTATATATCATTCACTCTCGAAATTATTTTTAACTTTATATAAAGTTGCACAGTTATGAGAAATTGATATTTTCAATCAATGTTTACTAAGGTAATACTGTTTTGACCGATGGTGGTTGAACTGATGGTACATTTAACGATACAAGCAGTATTGCTGCCAAACGATTAGCAATTAAAATACCTAAATTTTGACTTTTTTTACAATCAAAAGTTTCTCTTTTTCTACTGGTTATACATAAAACTCCCAAACTATTTTTATTAGTATCAATAATTGGTATACACATCATGCTTCGATATTGGATTGTCCTTTGCCCTGGAAATATCTCATAATCCTTATCATCTGGTTCAATTTTATTATTTTTATCTACTTGAAAATGAACAATTTTTGTTACCTGCTCTTTGTATACTTTTCCTGCTATTCCAATTTTTTCACTAGAAGTTTTATTACCTATATAAAATTTCGTAAAATCTTGTGCTTCGGCAAAGCAATATTTCCAGGTTATTAGATAATTCTTATTCTTCGGCTCAGGACAGAATATGCTTATACCACAATTGTTAAATTGTGGAAAATCACATATATTATGTAATAAATTTTGGATTAAAATATCAAAATCCTTACTTGGTTTTTTCCCTTTTGCTAGTTCAGAAATGCAATCTAATAATTCTTTATCTATTTCAAGAAGTTGATAAGCTTCTTGATCATTATTTATTTTTTGCTTTAAAAGAAAAGAACAAAAGAGTAACGCAATACAAACACCTAATAAAATTAAAAGAATTATTGTCCATACCTGAACTATCACTGATTTAGCTAAGAAAGGATAGATCAACGGAGGAAAAGATGACAGCAAGTTTGTAATTAATCCAGACAATATAGCTAATATGATTACTCCCAAGGGATTTTCTATCAGAAACTTTCTAAAATTCATAATTAATCTTTTTTAGATTGCAAAGTTTGTATCGCAATAACAATATCTTCAAGAAATCTATCAGATTTTTCAATTATTCTAGATGCACTATAGTAGAGCATAGTATTAAAGCCTCCAGTATCTCCTGAAAGCCGAAAATCTGTGCGGAGTGCAATCACAGGAATACCTTTACTAATGGCATAACCACATTCCCAGGCGGTTCCGCTATCTGCATCGGCTCCATCTAAAATGGCTATGACAAGTGAAGATGTTTGTAATCCTGATAAGCAAACCTTATAAATATCTTTTCCTTTAAGTCTTTCACACTCTTTTTGTGGTAAGAAGATATGATAACCTTTTTCTTTTAGATATTGATATACTTTAAAGTTAAAATCCTGTTCGCCTTGGCTAAATAAAGGAGCAGCTAAGTAAATTGTCAACATATTTTTTATATGTTAAGCGTTGTATGAACTGAGCTTACATGACAGAGATTATAAACGAAGTAACAATAAGTATAAAGGATACATTTGGCTTACGACATATCAGTACTCTTCATCTTTTCTAATTCGATTCAATATCCGGTGTTGCATAAATGCAGGATGAATTTAAATGTTTAACCAAAATGAAAGATTGATTGTTCGAGCCTTTGCGCCTTTATACGAAACAAAATTTATCCCATTAATCAGCAACAGCCGATATCCTAATTCTATTTAAGTCAAAACCAAGTTATCTCGATGTACTACGGTGTCTGCACCAACATACCCCAAAATTTCGGGAATTTCTCTAGAGTGACGACCGCAGATTTTTTGCAATTCATCGCTGTTGTAGTTGACTAATCCTCTAGCAATTTCGTTACCGTTGGTGTCGCATAATTGCACAGCATCTTGGGTATCAAATTCTCCTTCTACTGTTTTGATACCCGCTGCTAATAATGATTTTCCAGCTTGTGATATTGCAGCGATCGCTCCTGGATCTAAATACAATTTTCCTGTCGGCACAAGTCCGTAAGCTATCCAGCGTTTTCTGGCTGAGGTGGGTTCAGGTTGCGGTTCAAAGTGAGTACCTATCGGTTCCCCTTGTAAAATTTTTTCGAGATTTCGCGGAAATCGCCCTTGAGTAATTACAGTCCGCACTCCCGCAGCGATCGCAATTCTGGCAGCTGATATTTTTGTTACCATCCCACCAGTACCCCATTGTGAGCCTTGACCACCTGTTTGGATTTGCAATTGTGCCAATTCTTTAATGTTACTTACCAAGGCAATGGGTTTAGCATCGGGTACAGAACGGGGATCGGCTGAGTATAATCTGTCTACGTCGGTAAGTAAAAACAGCCAGTCTGCTTCGACTAAACTAGCAACTAATGCCGAAAGTGTGTCATTATCACCAAATTTCAGTTCATCTACCGCAACGGTGTCATTTTCATTCACTACCGGAATTACACCTAGTCCCAGCAGTTCTTTAAAGGTGTTATATACGTTGAGGTAACGGCTACGCTGTACTAAGTCGCTGCGAGTCAACAAAACTTGGGCAATAGGCTGTTGCAAGGTAGTAAATAAATCGTCATATACACGCATTAACCTACCTTGACCAACTGCGGCTACTGCTTGTTTAAGGGCGATCGCTTTGGGACGTTCCGTTAAGCCCAATCTTGCGCAGCCCACACCTACAGCACCGGAGGAAACCAAAATTACTCGATTGCCCTGCTGCCTTAAATAGCAAAGTGTTTCTACTAAAGTGGCAATGGTAGAAAGTGCTAGTTGCCCTGTTTCTGGTTGGGTAAGGCTAGAAGTGCCGATTTTGACAACAATCGTTTTGGTCATTGGTCAATTGAAGTATGAAGTGTGTAGACGCGCAGCGGCTTGCCGCAGGCTAGTATGAAGTGTGAAGTATGAAATTACTCGACTCATCAATGGATGGTGCTTGTATCGAAAAAATCTCACTTCATCTTTTCTAGATAATGATTTTTGTTTTGGACTATTAAACGCCAGTGAGGGAGTCGGCAGAGCCGCCCACAGCACTGGCTCCTCTGGACTAAAAAGTAAAGCGCCAATCCTTCTATTGGTGAAGGCTGACGCTCTACTAGTTTATAGTTATTTACTATTTACTAGGGTCTTTTTTTGCTGACCCCATGTTATTAATACTTATAATCTCCCGTTTTTTGTGTTTCCAAATAATTTTTAATTATTTCTTTAGATTTACTTTCCTGATGATTTGTTAATTTTTGTCACTTGAGCTTTGTTTAGAAGTGATCGAGGCTCCCAAGATTTCAGAAAACCAAACTTCAAAGTTTCTGATGGGATGGGAACGCAGGGCTGCATCAGGATGAATAATCGGTTCTACAAGAATTGTAAACATTCCCAGACGATTACCTGCTAAAACATCAGTAAACAAGCGATCGCCCACCATTCCTACTTGATGTGCAGGTAAATTCATTGCCTGGAGAGCCTCTCTAATTTTTCGGCGAGAGGGCTTGGCTGCTCCCAAGTAGTAAGGTAAATTCAAGGAACGCGCAATGCTGCCAATTCGAGCTTCACTTAAGTTATTGCTTACCAACCACAAATCAAAATTGATGCGGATTTCTTCTACCCATTGCTTGAGTTCTGGTGACGCAGTCCCCACTGTAAAAGGAACTAAAGTTTCATCCACATCTAATACCAGTCCCTTCAGCCCATATTGTTGAATAATTTCTTTTGTCAATTGCAATACTGAACCGTGTAAAATCAAGTCAGGCTGTAAGAGATTGTTCCAGGTCATAGACAATATTTCAGAATTACAATTAAAAATGCTTTAAATCAAGAGCATTTCTTTAATACTCACGAATTAAAATCCAACCGTCAATAGTTAGAAGATAGTTTATGTTGGATTTAGAGAATTGGTACTGCCAAATCTTTCTAAGAGCGCCTAACCATGCGCTCTTAGAAAAATGGTTTGATGTGTGAATTTAATCTTGGGTTTTTAGAGAAAATCCTGAATTTTTTGCTAAAGTTGTGCAGAAAAATTCGCAATTAAAAATTTAAAAACGAGACTGTTTTATTTTTAATTTTGAATTTTTAAGATTTTATTCCACTTCGTTAAAAAGTTGTTCTTCTAAAAGTGGCTGCACTTGGCGAAATTCTTCTGGAGACAGTAATTCTGGTTCACCATTTTTTGTCATTCTGGCAAAAAATAACAGGGGATCGAGGGGGGTATAAATTGCATACTCCTGTTCTTCGTGATAGAAACTGGCGAGTAACTGTAGTTGCTCTGGTTCTAAATCTGTTTCGTCGTCTTCTATTTCTAATGTAAAAAGCTCAGACTCATCGACAGCAGGTAATTCACCAGCGACTGTCAAAGCGTAAGCAGTATTTTTGAGAACCAGGTTTTGCTCAGATAAAACTGCTTGGGCGGTACTAAAAATTTCTTCTAGGATGGCATCATCTTCTACTAAAACGGCTTCTTCTTCCTCGTCTTCACCTTCCCAAGCGAAAATTTCTATGGGTGAGTCCACAGGAAGAAGTAAGACATATTCTTGCCCATCTACAGAGAGCGAATGTTCTATATAACATTCGAGGGTTCGCCCTGTGTCATCAGTCAAGGTGATGGAAACTGTTCCATCGCGATCGTTATCTTCAGAAAATGGAGAGGAAAACATAGCCGATTAGTTAAACTTTATCTATACTCGCAACTGTGAAAATTGCTTTACTGTTGAATGACAAACAATGTCAAGCAAATAGTTTTATGCTAAAACACAACTGCTAAGTAATTGCTTTCAGAATATCATGTCAAAAGCTATCAATACTCGACAGCCGCTCAACTGCGGAAGCTCGTCTGGCATCTAGCCATTGTTGCAAAATTAAAGCTGCTGCTTTCCGGTCAATTAAACCTTTATTCCGAGATGGGGAGCGGTTTTCTGCTATAATCATTTGCTCTGCTTGAAAAGAGGTCAAGCGCTCATCCACATATTCAATAGGTAGCTTGAGAGCCTTACCTAGTCTGGTGGCAAATTTTTGCACCTGGCGAGCCTGGAATCCCAAAGAACCATCCATTGAATAAGGTAAACCAACTACTAAGATTTCTACCTGACGTTCATTGACTATATGTTGAAATTGCTCAACGTCGCGCTCAAAAGATGAACGTTCCACTGTCGTAATTCCGGTGGCGATTAAACCTGTGCGATCGCATCCTGCCACACCAATTCGCTTACGTCCAATATCTAAACCTAGTGCTGAAATATACTGCTTTGTGGTCATTGTCATAAGTGCTAAGTAGTGAGTGCTGAGTGCTAGATACTTATCCTGCACTTTGCACTGCTACCTTTTATCCTACTTTTCCTGCTGTGTATCTCCTGATTCATTTTGGCTAGATGTTTCAATGTTACAGTTGTTACACTTAAAGGCTATAGGCTCTGATTTGGTTGGCACTGGTATATCTGAGGATGGCTGCTGTCCAGTTTTTGCCCATGACATCCCGCCAGGTATTGGTTTACGTGCTGGTTGCAGACCTTGCAGTACATCAGTCCATTGAATGCCTTCGAGAGAGACAAATTTTGATTCTCTGAGTTTGTGCCACACTGAGCGGGACATAATCAAAGTATGCTCAATGCGTTTTGCCCCAATCCGTTCTAAATATTCTTCTCGTTCTGGCTGATAGTCTAAAGAAGCCAGTCGCAAAGATTGTTGAGGGAAGTCTTGAGCTATCCGCGCCAATTGCGAAAGTAACTCTGGATACAGCCAAGTGTAAGCAGGGTGAACAGTCAGCGTCGCCACATGGGGAGATTCTCCTTTGCGGTCAAGCTGCACTTGAAAATAGCCAATTGCGGCTTTGCGTTGAGGTTCAAACACATAACCGCTGACGACTTCTGTTTTGGTGATCCACTGCTTCACTGCGTCAGTTAAAGCACCGAATAAGCTGGTTTTAAAATCGCGGGTGTTGCGGTCAAATACCTGACGCACCAAAGGCGGCATTGATGCTGTATCCAGTTGGTAAAGTAACTGAGCATCAGCGTTACTCACTGGCAGCAAATTAGGTAAATCTGGTTCTGCTTGTGCTAATTCCGCGAGTAATTCGGGTTCAATTTCCCAGTATGTAATTTCTGCTAAACGTTGAAATCCATTTTGTCGATAAAGTGCTAGTGCTTCTATGTCGTTGATATTGACTTCTAATAGCCAAGTCCGCGCTTCTAAAATCGACTCAAAGCAATGACGCAACAATTGTGAGCCAATCCCTTGCTTATCCGCACTTTGATCTAGCATGACTCGATCAATGCGCCAGGTACTGCGGGTGCGGTTAAACGGTGACACTTTAATCATCCCCAACAGCGTCCGTCCCTGTTCAGCTACATAGGCGCAGAAACGATACTGTAGAGGATTAGGGAACCAACTCAAAAATTTGAGTAATCCATACCAACGACGAAGTGATTGCATCTGACGGTTGGCAATGCTAGAACCGTTGGGAGTCATAGCGGCGAATGACTCTTGATTTAATCGCTCAATTCCATCCAGATCCCGATAGTGGACTGGCCGGATGACAACGCTGAGATTTCGAGGAAGTAATGAAGTCATTTTGATTCAAGCGGCCATGTAGCCTTAACTAACTGCTCGTGGGTGGAACTGCTGCAATAATCTTAACGGCTTGCCGTTGCTGGCTATTGCTTCAAAAGGTGGATTTTAGTGATTAAATGCTTAAAATAGCAAAAAAGCAGATTTGATGAGTGCGCTATTGGCGTTAACCCAACAATACCTGCTTTTATTTTATTTGACTTTTAGTTAAATTTCCTATATTTACAAACCTTGCCGCGAAATTAACTTTTCAAAGGTGGCTTGGGTTTGATGGAGAAGTTGCTGGCGACTGTCCTCTACAGTGTGTTTTAGGGTTGGAACCAGATTGCGAGCTTGCAGGGTCATATGCATCTGTAAATGGGCAACGTATTCGCTAAAATCTTCGTTTTGTACAGTTTTGCCCGTTACTAAATTTGATTCCATTGCCACTGTTATCTCCTTATAGCGCTGTTGCTTCACATCATCAAAACTTATCATGTTGCTTGGATAATCTTTATTATTTTGCAATGAAGTTTAACGGTTGTTTGTAATTAGGGAACAGGGAACAGGGAAAAGATGAGGGATTATACCATTTTGGATTTTGGATTTTAGATTTTGCGAAAAGTTGAGCCAGTGCGTTGGGGAGACAGTGCGTTGCGGAGGTTCCCTCCGTTGTAGCAACTGTCGTCGGGTTTCCCGGCTTGAAGCGACTGGCGTTGTAAGGGTGTGAGGGGATAGGGTTTAAGAGTTTTGTTCACTTACGCCCTACACTCCTACACCCTTCATATTTCATACTTCACACTTCATACTTTACTCACGCAGGACGTAGCCAACACCGCGCACGGTTTGAATCAAGCGTTTTTCGTGATTGATTTCGAGTTTGAGGCGCAGGTAGCGGACGTAAACTTCGATAATGTTGGAATCACCCATGAAGTCGTAACCCCAGACTTCTTCTAAAATGCGATCGCGTGTGATTACTTGTCGGGGATGAGAAAGTAAATAATCGAGCAAATCAAATTCTTTGGCGGTGAGTTCAATTAACCTGTCGCCGCGATAGACTTCTCTGGTGCGGCGATTTAAGCTGAGATCTTCAAATTCTAATATGTCTGCTGCGTCTGCTTCCTGATTACGGCGCAGATGAGCGCGAACTCTGGCTAATAATTCTTCCACACTAAAAGGTTTAACTACATAGTCATCAGCACCTGCATCTAAACCAGCAACGCGATCGCTAACTTCATCTTTAGCTGTTAATAATATTACTGGGACTTTATCGCCAGTACTTCGCAGGCGGCGGCAAATTTCTAAACCCGATAACCCAGGTAACATCCAATCTAAGATAACTAAATCTGGATGCAGCTCCCGCGCCGCAGTAAGTGCAGTTAATCCATCGTAGGCGACACTGACTTGATAACCTTCGTAATTCAGTTCCAATTCGATAAATCGCGCCAGTTTGACCTCATCTTCTACAAGTAAGATGTGCGTCATATTGATGATTTGAGTGATTTCAGCAAGGTAAAGCAGTAATTAACACAGACTCAGAACTAGTTAGATGCATATCTAAATTGATTCTGAATTAGCTTAGTATAGATTACAGCAGATAACAAGTGTGCGTCTGTAATTACCGATAGCTGCGCTTATTGACTTCCAAAGTTTAGCAATAAACAGTTACATCTTCACCACATTCATCAGCAAGATAACACAGCGCCCGAAAACGCAGACTTACTAATTGCTCGTAAAGCGGGTTGAGTTTACACATTGCCGGAATGTGAAACAGTTTTCGACCAAACAAAGTGACATCTCGTTCAAACGGACATTGAGATGGTATAACTCTACACAAAAAATGAGCTAATTGAGCGTTATGAAATTCTCTGCTGTCCAACCATTCACGAACTGGTTGTAAGAGGTCTGTGTGTAAATGAACTAAAGTAATGGATGTCATAGTGTTTCACCTTAATGAGGTTATGAGGTTAGAACCTCTAGAAAATATAGATTTGAGTTAATTAACTTTATGCAGCGATCGCCTGTGTCTGCTACACTCACAGATGATGTTTTCTCTGTGGTAACGTATTTAAATACAAATCCTAACTCTTAGATTTCGGAATCATTTCTTGGGTTCCCACACTTGTTGTGCAGCACGCTAGGCTAGATATCGCTGCCATCCAAGTGCTAATACCAATGACTGACAACTTTATCACTAACAAAAAAGTCCTGTTTAACAGCTGGGCATCAAGCTACGATTGGATTTTTCCTTCAATATTTTATCGAGCTATCCATAAACGGTTATTAGAATACGTTGATCTATCAGAGCCAGTCAACGTACTAGATTTAGGCTGTGGTACGGGACGCTTACTCGAACGCCTAGCCACAAAATTTCCTCATCTGCGTGGTACAGGCTTAGATTTATCTCCGAATATGTTGCGTATAGCCAGACTCAGCAACCGTCATCATCCACGTTTAATTTATGTCGAGGGTAATGCAGAGTCTCTACCCTTTGGCGAAGCTCAGTTCGATGCTGTTTTCAACACTATCAGTTTTTTACATTATTTAAAACCTCAACAAGTGCTGAGTGAAGTAGCACGAGTGCTTACCCCTGGTGGACGCTTTTACCTAGTCGATTTTACCTCTAAAAAAGAGACAGAACCTGAAAAACTACCAATTTCTCCTTTGGGAGTCAGGTTCTACAGCCCCAAGCAACGAGAAATTTTAGGTTCTTCATCTGGGCTTGTGTGTGAGAGTCATCATTATTTATTAGGGCCTGTTTTGCTAACAATTTTTGCAAAAGCTCAATAGTCCTTTCCCCTGCTCTTTGTTACTGCCTTTTATATTGCATAAATACTACAGGCACTCTTAATAGCCTTTTAGCCAATTGAGAGACTCCAAATTTCCGCTTGAGAGATGGAGGTAGGTTTTCAAAAGAAACTGGTACAAAACCAAAGCGCCTGTAAAACTGTGATAGTTGCTCACCTAAGCACTCTAGGTATAGTGGTTCTGTAGCTTGATTAATCAGATGTTGGGTGAGCAAACTGCCTAAACCGCGACCTCGCCAATTTGGTGCAACAACCAAACTACCAAGTTCTTGTACGCCTAAAAAATTACGTAGTTGTCCGCAAGCGATTAAATTACCGTCACATTCGATAACGGAGAACTGTTGCCAACGTAATTGAGTAGGGTCAAGTTTAGCTGAAAATACTAATGATAGAATTGACCACTTATCAGCAGACTTTGCCCGACGCAGAATACATCCAGATGGTAAGGGTAAATTTTTTGAAGACATCAATTACTGTGAGGCTTTTTGTATTTTTAATCACTAAAATATACTGGTTAAATTAATTTTAAGTCTATAGTTAACACCAATTGATCAATTAACTTGTTCTTTCAATAGTACTAAATAATACTTATGGCAGAGCAGGCAATCAGTCAGAACCATATTTTAGATAGATAACTTTACATTCTTAATTTTTCTAAAATAAAGCCAACAATAAAAGGAGTTGAAAGTTATGACTGAAGAAAAAAAGTCTAAAAATCAAGATACTACCCCTACTGCTTCTGGTGGCTATCAAACCCCATTACAAGAAGATATTCGCAAAACTGGTGATGCTTCTCAATCTGATGCTAGAGATACTGCAAAACCAGAAGCACCTGGTGAAGATGATGTAGCAGGTAGCCCTAATCAAGGTACTGAATCTCGTTAATTTGATTCAAATAGATAGAACTGGAATAGTTTGCTCTAAGTTTTTTCATAATTTTGAGTCAGCAAATATTGAGTGGGTATATCTTATAAAAACGATAATTACCTGCTCAATTTTTAAATTTAATATAATTTTGTAACTTGTAATGACGAGTTATTGAAAAAATTAGATATCAAAAATAACAATATTTTATTTTGTCATCTATCAATAGAGGTATTTTGTTATATTCCCAACTTCTTTGAGAAGTTGGGGATATTTTTGCGCTTTGTTGTCTTTGATGGTTATTGACTTTTTAAAGCAGCTACTAATTCAGCCATCAATAAAGATAAATATTAAATATAAGCAAAACTTGTATGATTTTTTTCAATTGTGAATGTATCATTTGATTCAGATAACTGTTAATGAGCTATCTGATTCAGTTATCAGATGCACTCCTGCGAGTCGCTCATGAAGAAACTTTCAGAAAAATTTGTTGCAGGTGGTTTTGCTTTAGCATTACTACTACTATTTGGTGTTGGTATAACTTCTTTCATCAGCTTCAAGAAGTTAACAGAAGAAAAGCGATGGGTACTTCATACTCATAAAGTTATAGAAGCTTTAGATCATCTGCATCTTGGTCTGAGCAATGCAGAAGGCGCACGTAGTAGTTACATTTTCACGAAAAAGGTAGTTTATCAAAAAGTTTATGAGCAAGAAAAGCAAAAAGTTGCTCAACAGATTCAAATTATTAGGCAGTTAACTAGGGATAACTTCAATCAACAAGACCGAATTAACCAGCTTGAACTTAAAATTAAGCAGAAATTTGACTTATTACAGGAATCTATTGATATTTTCGAGCAACAAAATTTGTCAAAAGCTGTGGAAGTAGCTACAGCTGATCAGGCCATCAATATCGACAGACAACTCAAAAATATTACTCAAGCAATATATAGTGAAGAAAAAACACTATTGCAACAGCGGGCATTATCTACAAATGGACATTTTAGTCAAGTTGTTTTTGCAATGGCGTTAGGATATGGTTTGAGTTTTTTTCTGATAGTAGTTGTTTATTTGCTACTGCAAGAGCAAATTAGGATTAATAAAGTTTTGTCGGCAGATGCCATTTTGTTAGAACAACAAGCGGCAAAAGCAAAATTGGTCAATATTTTAGAGACTGTTACCGATGCTTTTGTAGCTTTAGATTGTAATTGGTGTTACACCTACGTTAATCAAAGGGCAGGACAAATTTTTAATCGTCGTCCTGAGGACTTGATTGGCAAAAATATCTGGGAAGAGTTCCCTGAAGGTGTGGGACAAAAATTTTATCATACTTATCACCAAGCTTTAGCAGAACAGAAAGTAATTGAGATAGAGGAGTATTATCCACCGTGGGAGCGCTGGTTTGAAAATCGGATATATCCCAGCCAAGAAGGGCTATCCATTTTTTTTCAAGACATCACACGTCGCAAATTGGCAGAACTGGCTTTAGAAAAAAGTGAAAAACGTTATCGCTCATTAGTACTTGCTACATCTCAAGCAGTCTGGATAGCTGATGATAGGGGATTTCCTAAAGAATATTCATCGTGGTTAACTTTAACAGGGCAAAGTCAGGAAGACATTCAAGAATGGGGATGGTTGAATGCAATTCATCCTGAAGACCAGGATTTTTCCCAGGTTTTATGGAATCAGGCGATGGAATGGAAAAGTCCTTATAAACTGGAACATCGTGTGCGAGTGGCTGATGGTAGCTATCGATTTTTTGCTGTGCGTGGAGTTCCCATACTGGATGCTGAAAACCAAGTTCAAGAGTGGATAGGTACTCATACTGATATTACAGACCGCAAACTAGCAGAGGAAGCACTGCAACAAGCGAAAGCAGAACTAGAAATTAAAGTTCAAGAACGTACAGCTGAATTACAAAAACTCAATGAAGAACTCAGAAACTCGAATCAAGAATTAGAACAGTTTGCTTATGTGGCTTCTCATGATTTGCAAGAACCATTGCGGGCTGTGACGGGCTATAGCCAACTATTAGTGGAGGAATATCAAGAGCGGTTAGATGAGTCTGCCCAGGAATATTTAGATTACATCATTGATGGTGCGAAACGAATGCAGCAGTTGATTCAAGACTTGCTGGCGTATTCTCGTGTAGGCACTCGTGGTCGAGAATTTACCCTGACTGACTGCAATGCTGTACTTCAGCAGACTCTGGGTAATTTGCATGTTGCGATCGCCCAAAGTCAAGCTATCATCACTTATGATCCATTGCCGGAAATACTCGCCGATAAAACCCAATTAGTGCAATTATTCCAAAATTTGATTGGTAATGCCATCAAGTTTCGCCGTAAAGATGTGCCTCCACGAATTCATATTAGGGCAGTAAGAAGACAGGATGCAGGGGTGCAGGGGTGCAAGGGAGTAGGGGAAGAATATCTGACTCAGGACTCAGCACTTAATACTCAGCACTACGTTTGGTTGTTCTCAGTACAAGATAACGGTATTGGCATTAAACCCCAGTACCTTGACCGGATTTTTGAAATTTTCCGTCGCCTGCATACTCGTCGGGAATTTCCGGGTACGGGTATTGGCTTAGCTATTTGTAAAAAAATTGTTGAACGTCACAATGGTCGCATCTGGGCTGAATCTCAGCTAGGGGTGGGTACAACATTTTATTTAACCCTTCATGAATCAGTTACCTGAAAAATTTTGGTCAAATACGTGTAATATATGGTTAATGACAGTATTAAAAATGGTCAGGCATTCCGGCGCATTGAAATTTTGCTAGTTGAAGATTCTCCTAGCGACGCTAATCTCACTATAAAAGGCTTTCTGAATGCCAAAATCGCCAATAACTTGCATTGGGTAGAAGATGGCGAAACGGCAATGAATTATCTGCGTCAGCAAGGAGAGTTTGCTGATGTTCCACGTCCAGATTTGGTTTTACTCGACCTGAATTTACCGGGGATGGATGGACGGGAAGTGCTGGCAGAAATAAAATCCGACCCCAGCTTTAAATGTATTCCTGTTGTTGTGTTGACCACTTCAACAGATGAACAGGACATACTACGTTCCTATAATCTCAGTGCTAATTGCTATGTCACAAAACCCCTTGATGTCTACCAATTTATTGAGGTTGTGCAGTTAATTAAAGATTTTTGGTTAGCAGCGGTCAAACTGCCACTAGATTCCTCAATTTAATAGTGTCTTTTTCGATTTGCCCAATATGAATTATGATTGAGCATTGTTTTCACAATGAAAGAATCAGATGATTGTTGGGCAAATTTATATAAACGGATTTTATGCAAAAAATGGTAATTCACGTTCTATTAGTAGAAGATAGCCCTACTGATGCTAAACTACTGCATCAAATATTTGTACATGCCTATCAACAGGAGGTACGGATGATGCATGTTGAACGATTATCTGAGGCGATAGATATAAGTTTGGCAGGTAATAACCTCACAGCAGATGATTCTGAAAATGATACTCTTAAACCAGATAAATTTGATGTTGTTTTGTTAGATCTGGGCTTACCAGATTCGGTTGGAATAGATACTTTAAAAGAATATCGAGCTGCTGTAGCAGATATTCCTGTGGTCGTTTTAACGGGATTTGATGATCAAGAGTTAGCTATGCAAGCTTTAGCAGAAGGCGCTCAAGATTATTTAGTTAAAGACCAAATTACTATCCAACAGTTAGTGCGTGCCATTCGCTATGCTATTGAACGGGAAGAAATTCTAAATAAGTTACGGGAGAGTGAAGAAATTAGCCGTCAAGCGTTAGCTAAAGAACAACAACTTAACGAGTTAAAGTCAAATTTTGTGGCAATGGTTTCTCACGAGTTTCGCAACCCAATGACTACAATTCGGACTGCTATAGATATACTCCAAAATAATAATAATCTGAGTGAGGAGCGAAAAAATTTATATTTTGAACGTGTGCAAGATGCTATCAACCACATGCTTCAGTTGTTAGATGAAGTGTTGTTTCTAAGCAGAAGTGAAGCTGCCAGATTAGAATACAAACCTGCTTCTTTAGATTTAATTAGTTTTTGTGAAGAAATCACAGCAGTATTTAATATGAAGGCTGCTGGCCAACAAAATATTACCTTTAGCTATGAGGGAGAATGCAATTTAACTTACATGGATGAAGAATTACTATATTGTATTTTGACTAATTTAATTTCTAATGCTGTTAAATATTCTCCGCCCCAAAGTCATATCAGATTTAATTTAAATTGCAGAGATGGTATGGCAATTTTTCAGGTTCAAGATCAGGGAATGGGTATTCCTGAAAAAGACCAAGTTAATCTCTTTCAAACTTTCTATCGAGCTAGTAATGTGCGGCGAATTCAAGGCACAGGTTTAGGATTAGCTATAGTGAAAAAGTGTGTAGATTTACATGGTGGTGAGATAAGCCTAGAAAGTCGGCAAGATATGGGGACTACGGTAACAGTAAGACTGCCATTAAATTATAGTAGTTAGAGTAAGTAACAGTCATATGAAAAAGAGATTAGGGATTAGAAATTATTGTTTTTGACTTGTTTTTAATGATTAATTAGGGATTAATAAATAGGCTGGCAAAGTAATTGTAAATATACTACCTTCACCTAAGCGCGATCGCACCGTTACATTACCACCCATACCCTCGATCAGTGTTTTGACTATTGATAATCCTAAACCACACCCACCAGTAGAACTAGTACGCGCTTCATCTAGTCGATAAAATCGCTCAAAAATGCGCGATTGGTGTTGTAAAGGAATTCCATAACCTTGATCGCAAACTTGAATGATGGCTTGGTCTGCTTGTTGATGAAACTTCACAGTTACAGTAGTTTCTGAATCAGAATACTTAACAGCATTATCAATTAAATTTAGTAAAACTTGTTTGAGGCGATTGTAGTCAGCTTTGACTTCAATTGGCTGGTTGGTGGATTCAATGGTAATCTGGCGATCGCTATAACTTTTAGCCATGACTACAACTTCTGTTACTAAGTCATTCAACAAGCAGCGTTCCAGGCGAAAATGCAAATGACCACTATCTGCTCTGGCTAAATCAAGTAAATCTTGTAAAAGCCGAATGGTACGTTCTGCTTCTGCTGCGGCTGTTGCTAATGCTTCTTGTTGAATTTCAGTTAAATTATTCTGCCGTCGTAAGACGCTTTGTAAGTAGCCATGTACGATGGTGAGGGGTGTACGTAACTCATGAGATACATTACTCACAAATTGTCGCTCTTGCTCCCACGATTGGAACAGACGCGATAACATCATGTTGTAGGTTTGGGTTAATTCTCTCACTTCGCTGGGTGCATTATCTAAATAAATTTGTGCTTTTCCTAAGTCTGCAATAGAAATGACTTCAGTCATTTGACTTAACTGGCGTAAAGGTTGCAATGAACGTTTGATATAAAATGCGATCGCTACAGAAATTGTTGTAATTGTCACAAGACTGCCTATTCCCAAACTCTGCACAATTACTAAAAACATCCTTTGTTCTTGGGTCACATCCTGCGCTACAAACAATGTCCCCATTACCTTACCTTGTAATGTTAATGTACTACCACACAAAACAAAGTAGCTTTTGCCCATTTGTTTTACTAGGGGTTCCATCGATATTTCAGTTAAATAAATTAACTCAGATGTTTTGTTATTTGGTAGTTTATTTAAATTATCAGATTGAGCTAATATCTGATTTTGAGAATTTTTTACCCATAAAAATGTCTGAGAACTGCTTAAATTATCAATTGCTTTTTGTAACCCATTTTCCGAGGGATTAATTTCAGTATAAAGTTCTACATTATCAGGTAAACGTTGAACAATTTGTTGAATATTGGTCTTATAGCTATTAATTAAAAATTGCTGCATTTTCCAGCTTGTCCAGATAGCAAGACTACCTAATCCTAAAGCTGAAACCGCAGCAATCCCAATTGTGAGTCGAACTCGTAACGAAAAAACGTCAATTATGCGAAATATTCTCGAAATTTGATTCACTTCGGTGCTTGCGTGTTTGGTGTTGGACAAGTTTTATTGACATAATCACACTGATAAATATAAGGTTCCTGCCAACTCAAGGGAATTTCTAATAAATCTCTTGTGCCTGTTAATCCTTGACCGATAAATAGTAACAGAGCTATACAATTTAAAATTGTGTGAATTACTCGCCAGCGATGAGATTTATAAATATCTTGTACAATTGCCAAAGAAAAAATCATCAGTAAAGCTGCTGTAATCCCAATATAGTAGTGTGACCAGTACCACTCGTTAGTCCGACGATAAACGCCATCTTGACAGCCTAAAATTACTAAACCAGCACCAGTTAAGGTGGCAAAAACACCTCGCCATGACTTCTGTTTTGCTTGATAAAGTAATACTAAAGAAGCAATAGTTGCTACAAAAATTAATAATATAAAAATCACTTGAAAATTAGCCGTATTCCATAATTGCTTTTTGATAATGTTTTTGCCAATCGGATAAGCTAAACCTACCAATGTTAATCCTACAACTGCACTGGTTAGCCAATCACCTAACTGTTTATGCTCTTTCCCGACTACAGGGGGAATTTTACTCTTACCTTCGTTTAAACTTTGCAAACGGCGTTGACGTGTTTGCCATGCAAAATTAACAACATTCCCAATTAAAGGAAAGACAAAAATAACTGCGATCGCTGGATGTAAAAGTCCAAGAAAATCTGCTATTTCCATAAAATATTTTGTCGTAGAATTATTGTGATTTTGTAATATTAACAGTATGCCAGAGTGATAAGTTTACTTATAAATATATTAATATAGCAATCCTACTTGATTTACAAACTCTTCGTGGAGGCAGGGAACAGAGAACAGATTTGTTTAGATCTCATTTAGGATTGCTATATCACCCAACTCTGCATAATGTAATGTTGAACTGAGGATTGGGAAAAATTTTTAGCTTCTTCAATTTAAAATCTAAAATTTCCCATCCTTAAATCAGTGTCTAGACTTTCAAATTATTTAACCGCCTATACTTGCGTAACCAAAAGTAGCATTAAATTTTCGACACCAGACCGCTACTGATTGATATCCAGACAAATTAAGATTGGCAGGTAAAGCGTAGGTTTGGCTACCACTAAACTTTCTGAGGCGAGCAATTAAAGCATAATCTTTTCTTTTCACACCATAAATTGGCGGTGTAGAAGAGCGATGTAAAATCACGAATACATCAGGGCCACTACTTGTTCTAAAATTCCGATCAAACTGTAAGTATCTTGTTTTGTTTCTAGTGACAATGCTAACTCTTCCTTGAGTTGCGTGTTCTCCACGCTGAAAGTAAGCAGACTGACCCACAGCAGCGGCTAATTGGGTAATTCCAGAAGTAGCAATAGGTGTGGCAGTTTGTGTCTGATATGCAGTTACTTCTTGAATTGAGCCGAGACTAACAGTTGCAATAATACCAAGGATAGCTAAACTATTAAATTTCATAGTGTTTATATCCTCAAATTCATTATATGAGGACAATTTATAGCTGTCTGTGATGACGAATATTAAATTACGCTGAGAATTAGTTAAAAATTTAGTTCAGCTATTTTTATCAGAATTTCATTCTAGTTAATTTTACAACTTATTCATTCACAAAAGGTACATATCAAGAAATTTAGTTGCCCATGATTGAGAATTAATAGAGCGAATAGCTAGGGCTAGTAACATGTTATTTACAATTTTTAACTATATAATGTTTTTATACAAATTAGCAACTTTTTTTAGTTATTTAGGAGATTAAGCAAGTGCATAAACCTGAAATCGACAGATTAAATCTGTTGAATATGAGGCGAAAAACTGCTGCCAATATTGTTGCTCAAAGAGTTTTAATATTTCGAGTAGTGACGCTAATGCTCTTGGGAATTGTTGTTTTATCTGGCTTAGTTGTAGGAGGTTGGTTTGCAGGTAACAGCACAATCAATAGGTTTTTTACTCAAATTTATATTTGGCAAGCCAACCCACCAATGTGGTTAGAAGCACCAATGGTAAATGATGAATATTTACTCTTACCAACTTTGGGATTGCTATTAACGATGTTTGTGGTGATGAAACTTTCTCCTCAGCCTCGGATTTGGTCACAGCGGTTGGTAGTTGGGATATTAATAATTTTAACTTTACGCTATATGTTATGGCGATCGCTTTCTACTCTCAACCTGATTGATCCGCTCAATGGAACAATTAGTTTGAGTTTATTTGTATTAGAAATTTTGATAATTTCTAGCACTTTAATTGAGCAATTTTTAATGTTAAATATCAAAGAACGTCACCGAGAAGCCGATGAAAAATCAATCGCGGTGATTGAGGATAATTTTACACCATCTGTAGATGTTTTTATTCCTACATACAACGAGCCAGAATTTATTGTGCGGCGCACGATAATTGGTTGTCAAGCTCTAGACTATCCGCAAAAAAACATCTATCTTTTGGATGATAATCGGCGCTTAGAAATGCGAGAACTAGCAGCAGAACTTGGATGTCACTACATCAGCAGGCCTAATAACCTACACGCTAAAGCCGGAAACTTAAATCATGCACTCGCGCAAACAAATAGTGAACTAATTGTTGTATTCGACGCTGATTTTGTCCCTACCAAAAATTTTCTTACCCGCACTGTGGGCTTTTTTCAAGATGAAACTATAGCCATAGTGCAAACACCACAAAGCTTTTATAATGCTGACCCTATAGCCAGAAATCTTGGCTTAGAAAATATTCTCACCCCCGATGAAGAAATTTTTCATCGACATGTTCAGTCGATTCGAGACAATGTAGAAAGCGCAATTTGTGCTGGTACTTCTTTTATTGTTCGCCGCGCTGCTTTAGAGAAAGTGGGAGGTTTTGTTACTGAAACTTTAGTCGAAGATTATTTTACTGGAGTTAATTTAACTTCTCACGGATATCGGATTATTTATTTAAATGAATTACTCAGTGCAGGCTTGGCAGCAGAAAATATACCTGCTTATGCGACTCAACGTTTGCGTTGGGCGCAAGGTACATTTCAAGGACTGTTTATTAAATCTAATCCTCTAATAATTCCCGGAATTAGTATAACGCAAAGATTAGCTCATTTAGCTATATTCTTGGGTTGGTTTTCGACTATTTCTCGAATTTATTTTCTTTTGATACCTTTAGCTTATTCATTTCTGGATGTAATTCCAATTAGGGCAAAATTACCAGAATTAGTTTATTTTTGGTTGCCTCTTTATTTAGTAAATATTTCAGTATTTGCTTGGTTAAATAAGCATTCTCGTTCAGCATTTTTATCAGACATTTATTTTTTAGTATTATGCTTTCCTTTAGCTTTGACGTTGGTGAAATCTCTGCTACGCCCTTTCTCGAAAGGATTTAAAGTTACACCTAAAGGAATCAGAAGCGATCGCTATACTTTCAATTGGAAATTAGCTTCACCCTTAATCATATTATTTATCGCTACAGCTATTAGTTTGTGGCATAACCTCTGTATCTGTGTAGTCAAACAATCTATGGCTACAGAAGTACCTGCAATGGCTGAACAAACTGTAGGTATGGGCTTAGGTTGGTTGTGGAGTGTCTATAATTTAGTCATGATTGGCTCGGCTATCCTAGTTTTTTTCGATGCTCCTAAGACCGATCAATTTGAATGGTTTGATTTACGGCGAGTCGTACAATTAAAAATTGGTAATGATAGTTTTTGGGGTGTGACAACAATGATTTCTGAAGTTGGCGCAGAGATAGCACTAACTCAGCAACCACCCATAAATTTAATTGTTAGTCAACCAGTAACCATTAAAATTGCCGAAGAAAATTTGCATCTAGCTGGGGAAATTATGAATATTGGATTTGCAAATGAATTTCCCACAATCCGCATCAATTTTGAATCAGTTAGTTTAAGTCAATATCGTCGTCTAGTAGAAATTTTATTTTGCCGCCCAGGACAATGGAAACGACAGAATGTGCCAGGAGAATTAGATTCTCTTTTATTACTGTTGAGAATCTTGCTGAAACCACGCATTATTTTTGACAGAAAAGTGAATGTTAGCCCAGTTGTAGTGGCTAAGGTCTAAAGTTTTAGTAGGGACGCACAGAAGTATGTCCCTACTACGCCACCCAATTCCAGATAGTAAAGTTAAAGGCGTAAGAAAAGAGCAATATGGCGAACCAAGTTAATATTGCGTATCCCCAACGATGTTGGCGAGAAAATAACAAGCCTAATGCAACTGAAAGCGATACAATGCCGTAAGCATAACGGTTAATAGACATTAGCGCTCCAGAGAATATTATTAGTAATAATGAGCAAAAACCATAGACTACAGCAGTTTTACTAAGCTGAGTGCGAAAGTACCACAATATGTAGCCACCACCAAAAACCATCACAACTTTAATTAAACTATCTTTGCCTAAAGAAATAGCTTCAGTAAATATAGACCACCAACTCGGTTGCGCCCATGCTTTTTGTACATGAACAAATGCTAAAGGTTCTTTGAAAGTAATAGCGCAATACAAACTAAATGAAAGCAGCCCTAATGGTATACAAAGTCCGGCAATATAGGCGTTTAATGGTCTTTTTTCTTTCCAGGCGACGAAGATAAAAGTAGGTAATAATGTAATTCCTGTGGCGCGAGTCGCACTAGCTAATGCACCACAAACAGCAGCCCAAAAATACTGACGATTATCGAATGCTCGCAACGCTGCCGTTGTCAAAAACAAAAATAATCCTTCAGTATAAATAACTGTACCGTATAAAGAAAACGGACACCAAGCCATGACCGCTGTTGCCCATCTTGCAACATTAGTACCATGACATTCTTTTACCCAAGAGTACAACAGAAGTAGCGCACCCAGAAAACTGATGTTATTTACTAATGTACCCGCTACTTCAAAGGGTAAGCCAAACATCATTAGCCCACGACTAATTAAAGGAAATAAAGGATAAAAGGCAATAGAATGCTGATTTCCATCGTTAGCGTAGTCATAACCTGCAACAGCAATTCTGCGATACCACTTACCATCCCAATGAGAAAAGAGTTCCCAACTGGGTTTAGGAATAAAGTCAGGAGAATAATCTAATGGATATGGAGGTTGCCAGTATGGATGCACAGTTGATGTGTAGATTAAAGGAGCAACAACTTGCATGGCAACAATAATTACGAGTCGGCTCACCAGCCACATTAAAATTACAAAAATGTAGTCATTAATTTTGAAATTAATATTTTTAAATGAAATTTGTTGATTAATAAGTTTTTTCATATAGCAGGGAACAGGCTTGAAAGCTGCTTATTGTCTATGTTTGATGATTAGTCTTTGTCCTAATCTATGCTTCGACTGCTGTATATAGCAATTCTAATTAATTCTGAAAAATTATTATGCTTTATATTCTCAACCTTTTAAAGAAGTCGGGAATATTGTTGTTTATGAATGATTTATGACTGCTATATATTACTATACTGTCAATTGCCAGAAATCTGATTACGTTGCCAAATCACACTTTGGCGAGATTTACGGGATTTGTTTAATTCCCAGAGTGAGTAATACTCATCTCGATAAGCAAGATTAATCGTAGATTTATATCGGGTAGCTAATTGCTTTCGCCAATTATCATCAAGATTGAGGAAAAAAATCTGAGTATAGTTGTCAGAAATATTAGGAATACTTTGATTTTTGACTAACTTAAACCGGACTCGTGGTTCTACAAGATAACTTAAAGAAAAGACATTGCCATAATTAATCCCCTCAGCATCACTAATTAAAAATGGAAGAGAAGAACGATGAATAATTTGTGCAACTTGGAGATTATGGTAACTTACGCCTTTATGCCACCAAGTTTCAGCTTGATAATATACCCGTGAAGAAACTAGTCCAGCAATAATTATCAGCGCCATAATTGTTTGCCAGATTCTTCGCCTTGCTAAACTACCATTATAAAGTTGTGTCGCTAACATATAAGCCACAGCAATTTGAATGCCTAAATAAGATGGCAAAAAATATGGCTCAGAACCTAGCTTAATCTCCCCAGACATGAAAGCTGGGAAGATTAAGGGTAGTGCTGGTACTACTATCAAAGTCACAATAAATAGCCAAACTTGATAGTTGGTGGTGCGACAAAGTAAATAAATAGCGCATCCTACTAAAATTACAAAAAAAGCACAAATTAAATAATTTGATGTGTTATCTAATGCCGAGTCTAAATCAAAAAATATTCTGCTGATCTGTTTTAACAAAAATGGTAATAAAGGTAGTGGTTGTAACTGTGTTTGTACTTTCTCATTAGATAGCAAGAATTGAAAAAATTTAGCTAATCCAATGATCATCCAAGGAATAAATGCAAAAAAGGCAACAATTGTTGCTAATAGATAAGTTCTGACAGTTTTTGTTAAACGGAATCTGGCAATTGTGATGACATAAATACCATGCGCGATCGCAACGAATCCACTCCATATACAGGTGTAGAGACTTAATACTAAAGTGATTGTATAAAGGCTCCAATTAGTAAACTGGTCTTCAGATTTTGATTCTAGTCGCAAGGCGCGAATGAGTGCGGTACTACTGATGATAATTGTGACTAACCAAAGAATATATTCTTGTGCTTCTGTGGCATATATCAGGTAAATTGGGGAGACGGCGGTAAGTGCGATCGCTAACCAAGGTAGTGATAATGGCACATGAAATAATTCTCGACATAACCAATAAATACCAGGAAATACTAACAAACTAATACAAGCTGATAAACTTCTAATTGCTGTTACTGAATTCCCAAAAATTTCTAGCCAAAATCGAGCGATCGCATAATAAAGTGGCGTATGTTGTGGGTCTTCTTTCGCTAAAGACATAATTGTATCACTCAGTCCTTTTTGTTGATTAACACCTTGAAACTGAGCAAAACTTTCTGGAGTAATTACACGACCATTAAATAATTGCTGCTTGACTTCCGCAACTGTATAACCAGAGATCCGCAATGATGTATATATTTCATCATGGGAATAAACTTTGCTGTTAATGTTAAAAAAGCGAAATGATATAGCCATTACCAGCAAAACAATAATTAAAAACCGCAACCAACTTGGAATGAGGGTGTTCTGCTGCATAGTTACATGAATTATGAAGATATTCAGGATGGCGATCGCCAGCCAAATTGACGGTTAAAGCTTTTTTGATAAAGGCAAATTTGATTTATTGGTAAAACACTTGGGTAAATGCCATCTTGTAAAGTTTTCTAGATTTGAGATGGTTAAAAAATCTATTGTTTTAAACTGCCGATCAATTGCGGGAAAACTACATATTTTAGCTCCAATACTTAAATAAGCTTGTAAAATTTTGGGAATTTCTACTTTGCATTTATCTAAGCAATGTTGAGTAATTTCTAAACAGTATTGCGAATTAGGATAAACTAAAATACTCGAATGCATGAAATTGTTTTTTTGAAAAAAATGATATGCACAAGCAGCTTGCCTAGAAGATTGAGTTAGTAATGAAGCACAGCCAAAAAAATATTTGTTTTGACTCCAGATCAGATAATTTGCTAATCCTTCCCACAGTAATAGCAGTGCTTGACTGTGGCGAAATTCTTTAGCAATGCACGCACGTCCAACTTCTACAGATGCTTGCAGCACATGATCAGGAATTGTGCTGAGATTAAACACGTCAGCAGCATCAAAACCCAACCCTTGAGAAGCCATTTGATAAGTTTGCATCCGATAAGTTCCAATTGTTTGACCAGTATGTTTGGAAATCAGCATTAAATGATGACAAACTTCATCAAATTTGTCTTTATCCATCTGGGTGAGGCTAGAACTAGAAAATCCCAAGCCTAGTTCCAGATTAAACACTTCAAACCGCAAGCGAAAAATAGATTCTAATTCTTCTTCAGTCGAAGCCAGTCGCAATATATACTTATCGGTTTGAAGCACTGGAAAATCTGACAAAGAGGAAGAAGGATTGAGTGAGTAATTAATGTTGCGGTAAGAAATTTCCATCTGTCTTCCAACTTAGATGTGCGGAGATATCCTAGTAAATTTACGCGCTTTAAAAACAAAACATTCGATGCACTAATATGCCAAAGCGTTACAGGCGTGATTTTCTAGAATATATTTCCAAAAAAGGTTTTCTGATAAATCTTGACTTGGTAGCGCGTCAGATTTATCTGAGAAGTCTCGCCAAACCTCTTCTGAAAACAGTGTTGATTTTCCCCATTTCAGCAACAATTCCTCTCCCCGTCATGATTTGAAAAGCTAGGAGAGTCAACAGGGTGAGAAATGGGTTTTTTTATTATGCATTTGGCTTTGAGAAAAATCTGGCAATAAGATACAAATTTTACGAATACATAAATTAAATTTGTTGTCAATAGACAATTTCCAGATATATAGCCGTTTCCAGTTGAGTCTAATACAAACCTAACCCCCAACCCCTTCCCTACAAGGGAAGGGGAGTAAGACTCAAAGCCTCTACGCCACTTGCTACAACGGAGGGAACCTCCGCAACGCAGTGGCTCCTCCTTGTAGGAGAGAGGTTTGGAGAGAGGTTTTCCAGATATTGTGAAAAGTCAGATATATTAATCACCTTGAGGAAAATCATTCCATAAAGTTGTAATTTCACGTAAACTTTGGTGATTTCCATTACCTAAAATTACATGATCTAACAAGGGAATGCCCAATAACTGCGCTCCTGCTAATAATTGACGTGTTAATTCTATGTCTTCTTGACTTGGTTCAACGTTTCCAGAAGGATGGTTGTGAGCGACTATCTTTCTTTTGTCACTCTAGGCAGAGGAAAAAGAGAAAAACTCTGACCAAAGGGATAAAAATAGATGATTATGCAAGGTATTCATGATGCTAATCAAGTAAGAAAATCCTGTAGAAAGTTGAGGAATAGGAAATACCTTGAGCCAAGGTTTAATCAAATTGAAAAGGATGAAAGGTTGAACAATCAGACGTAAATTATTTAAAATATTCTTCCAACCATAATTTTCATCCCACAAGGGATGCTCCGCAAATATTTTGAGGATATAGCTATGAGATTCATGGAAGACACTTGAATGAAGGCTGACCATGAGATAGGTACTACAAACTATTTCCCACCACTTTTGAATGTCAGAATAATGGGTCAGCCGAAAATCTGCCCATCCGAGTTCATTTTTACTTTGTTTAAGTCCATATTCTACCCATGTTCGTAAACCGTAAAGATTACCAACTTCTGAATACTTAATATCTGGAACATGGGTCATTAAAAACCACGTTGAATTTTCAGGTAGCTTCTCCGTGTCCGTCGTGACTTGCCAATAACGAATATCGCGCCGCTTGCCGAAGATAATCTCTCTAATATATCGAACTTCTTGTTTACCATTCGAGAAAACACGGTTAAACTTTCGCCATCTGTTATACCTAATTCTTTGCCCTTTTGGCAGCCAAACTCCGTGATTACTACGTATAGCTACAACAAAATTGAGTTGTAATTGATTCAAAACACTAATAAAATTTCCATCACTTTCTCCATACAGGCTATCTGCCAAAACTAATTCAAATTTAAACCCCATTCCTTGCAGTTCTCTGATTAATTCTGCTGCGATTTCTGGCTTGGTTTTATATTTATCTCCTGGCTGCAATCTCTCTCTTGGTTTATAGATTTGAAATGTTAAAGGAAAGGTCATATCCTCAATTATGCCATAGGCTGTTACTACAACTATGCCATTTTCTATTTTGCCTAAGTTCCCAATATACTGCCTTTTCACATAGTCTGTAGTATGACCTTGTTTTTTGTCTCCAGTTTCATCAATTATTAGAATTAATGATCGCCCATTTAATACTCGTAGTATTAGTTCTAATCTTTGCTTCTTTAATGATTCTACTGACCACGGTGATTCTGTTAAAAAATGATGTAATGATTGCTGATTTTCTAATCCCACCACAAGAGCTATTTCTGGTAAAGATTTTCTTTTTATCTCCGATATCATTCCTAAATGTAGGTTTCGGAAATTTTCAAAACTTCTCACTTCTGGAAATAGGTTTTGGTAGATTGCACAATATTCGTCCACAAATTTTATGCTTGGTTTGGGGCTTCTTGGCTGTGTCATAGTCCCCTCCTGCCTTTCAGACCTCTTTTCTGATTTTACTCTTCCCGGAGTGACAAAAGAAAGCTATTGCGCGTGTTGCGCCTTGACGAATGACTTCCCGAAAAATTTCTCGTGGCGAAGCTAAGGTTTCGGTGGCTGTACCAATAGTAATTACTTGTGTACCTAATAAACGGTTTTTAACATCTAATAACAATACGGCAAAACGTTCTTGCGTTTGCCACATTAAGTCTTGACTAAGTGCAGCCGCCGCAGCCATTGGACTATCAATTGGTGTACGGTCTAAAGGACGGGATTGAAAGGCGCGTTTGCCTAGTTCTACCGCAGCTAAAATGGTTGTGGCTTTGGCTGGGCCAATACCAGGAACTTGCATTAACTCAGCCGGGGTGACTTCTCGTAAAACTGCTAATGGGTCTCGTTGGTGTTTGCTTAATTCTTGTAAAAGATATTGTCCCAAACCTACGGCTGAGAGTTTTCCAGGCCCTTGACCAGTGCCTAAAAGAATTGCAATTAACTCCGCTGTTGCTAAAATTTTTGGGCCATAAGTCATCAAACGCTCACGCGGACGTTCATTTGTGGGGATGTCAGCAATTCTTAGGCAATATGTCATAGAAGCATTTAGAAAATAGTTACCTATATGAAACTATTTTTAGTTATCCCTTGTTTGCGCTCAAAATTATCTTAAATTGAGAAAATCTTTAATTTTGGCAAGCACAATACCTATCCCGCCTCGGAATTCATTCCGAGGCGGGATACTTTACGCTCCTTCAACAGCAGCAACTACACCAAAAATTAGAAATAAGCATCCACCAATAAAGGTAAGTTGGCGTTCAGAAATGCGTCCAGCAATGAGTTTACCACCAATAACTGCGATCGCCGCACAAATGCTATGTCCTAAAATTGCTCCAGTCGTAACTCCAATTGGGTTATTACCAGCTGCTAAAGCAATGGTAGCTATTTGGGTGCGATCGCCCCATTCGGCGATAAAGGTTAAGAAGAAGGCTTCTGTTAAAATTGCCCAGGGGGTTTTTCGCTTTGGTAGTTGTAAGTCTGCTTGTTTGACAGCCGCTTCTGCTTCTTCTACTACGTCCTGATTACAAGTAGCCGCAGGCATTTTACTCGCGTCGTACAACAGCTTAATACCGAAGGCAACAAACAAAGCGATTTCGGCGTAATGAATATAAACTTTTGGTAGTAAAGATGCGGCTTGCCCAAATAGCACTGACAAAATAGTCATCGCGGCTAAGGCGGCTGTTACTCCAGTGAACACTAACCGCCGTGAATGGTGCATTGCCAAAATCACGGCAATGAAAAAAGTTTTATCACCAAGCTCTGAAACGGTAATTAATAACAAACCTGCGGTAAAAGCTGTTAACACTCTCTCAAGCTCCTAAACAATTCTTAGCGATGTGAGCTTGAAGAGAGCCAAAAGACCTCACCAAGCTCACATCTTATCTGTGAACTTAGTGAAGGTCTCGCTTTCAAATACTGAACATTTGACATCTGAACCAGGTTCATCACCAGTATGTTGATTCAGATGGACTGGCTTTAAACTTTCACATTTATGCCAGTAGCTACTCCCCTTCTGTTAACCAAAATATTACATCTATCTAAAGTTAGAGTCAATCATTAAGTTTTAACGATTGTGGGAAACTACGATCATCTTAGCAGTTGGCGCAGTTGTCATAGACTTCTAACGAAACAATATCCTATTGCTGTAATTAATAATTATTGTTATTTAATATTTGTCACATTTCATCTACAAAATTATAAGTTTTAGTTGTGTATAAATGCGGAAAACGTTGTAATTTTTTTGTATTTATATAATTTCTGATAAATAATTAATAAAAATAGCACCTATCTAAAGACATATTTTTTAAAGTTCACTGTTGTTCTCAGTATTCTTTGTAATTAGTTATGCAAAAATGATGTTACTTACTAGATGAATTTCAATAGATTCTTCCAGAAACCTGCTGACTGCATCAACCAAAAACAAATATCTCTATCAAGAATATGGAGTTTCACAACCTAAATAAAAATCTCCCTGGAGAACTTTTAAAAGCACCAGTTTTTGAAAAATCAGGGCAAGAAATAGATGCGCTCAACGTTTGTATTGATATTACCGAACGCAAAAAAGTAGAAAAGCTACTTGTTATTTCTAATTCGATTTTAGAGCAAAAAGTTGCTGAACTGACTCTAGCACTACAACAAGAAATAGCAGAACGCCAGCAGGTAGAGCAAGCACTGCGAGAAAGTGAGACACGATTTAGGCTATTAGCAGAAGCAACATTTGAAGCGATCGCTATCAGCGAAAATGGCATAGTTTTAGACACTAACCAAACCTGTGCTGAGATGTTTGGTTATGAACGTTCTGAAATTATTGGTACGCATGTCTTGAATTTTACTGCTCCTGAATATCACGAACAAGTCATGCACGAGATTTGCGCAGGTAATGAAGGATTTTATGAAACTGTTTGTCTGCGCAAAGATGGAACCACCTTTCCCGCAGAGATCAGAGCCAGAGTCATGTCATATAGTGGGCGTACCATTAGAATATCTGCAATCCAAGATATCACTAATCGCCAGCAAGCCAAACAGGCAACTGTATTAGCAGAAAGTAACCGTTTGGCACAAGAAATTCACGATACTTTAGCCCAAGCCTTCGCCGTTGTCATTGTTCACTTAGACACCGCCTCTAGAAAACTCACAACTGATATAGAAGCAGCACAGAAATTAATCAAAGTAGGGCGAGACTTAGCTCATTCTGGGCTAACTGAAGCACGCCGTTCGATTAAAGCAATGCGTAGACGCGAAGCGACTTGTCGCCAGACATCGCAATTATTAGAAGAAGGGGATCTATGCAATGCTATCAATCGCTTTGCAACGCAGATGTTTGGCTCTAGCAATACACAGATTAATTTTCAAGTAATAGGGGAAAGCTATCCTCAGCCTCCAGATGTGGAGAACAACTTGCTTCGTATTGGGCAAGAAGCATTAACCAATGCCTTCAAATACGCCAAAGCTCAAGAAATTCAAATAAAACTAGCTTATCAAGAACAACAGTGTAGCTTGCGAATCAAAGATGATGGGCAAGGATTTGACATAGCTAGTGTATCTATTATTAACAGTTTTGGGTTGTTAATCATGAGCGAACGGGCTGAACGCATCGGGGCAAAACTAACAATTTGGAGTTCGCCAGGGCAAGGAACAGAAGTGACTGTAACGGTTAACGGCAAGAAAAATAATGATATTTAAGCTTCTCTCCGCCTCGGAGACTCTTTGGGGAGAGGTTCATCGACTTCACGTTGAGTTAATCTCAAAACTGCATAAGTTAATTTTGCTTTCACTTATTAAGAATACAGAGAGGAAGCAAACAAGCTGAATCTTCAATTTAATTAACTGACAATTTCTTACCTACACAATTAGACGTAAATTCTAATTGCTTCTTGAGTAATTGTCTTAGCTCTCCTGATTCCATTTTTTCAGGTTGCATCTTACATTAAGCAAGAGTAAATGAGATGAACCAATCTAATGTTATTCGCCTCCTGCTTGCTGACGATCATCCCATTTTGGGACAAGCATTAACAATGTTGCTCCAATGTGAGCCAGACATGAGTGTAGTCGGTCATGCTTGCGATGGGCAAGAAGCAATAAAACTTTTTCAGCAACATCAGCCAGACGTGACGCTGATGGATTTGCAAATGCCAAAGATGGAAGGTGCTGAGGCGATCGCAACCATTTGTAGTAAGTTTAAACACGCCCGGATTATTGTGTTGACTACCTTTGATGGTGACGAAGATATCTATCGCGGATTGCGGGCTGGTGCAAAAGGTTATATTCTCAAAGGTGCTGAACCAAACGAACTCTTGAATGCGATTCGCACTGTTCATCAAGGTCAAAAGTACATTCCGCCGCATATAGCAGCCAAGTTAACAGAGCGGATGGGTAATGAAGAGTTGAGCGATCGCGAGTTAGAAGTGATGCGCCTCATCGCCAAAGGTAAGAATAACCAGCAGATTAGCAATCTCCTGAATATTGCTGAGAGTACCGTCAGGTTCCATGCCAATAATATTTTTGGGAAGTTGAACGTGAGCGATCGGACTCAAGCCCTAGTCACCGCCCTCAATCGCGGAATTGTGAGGTTGTAGTTTGCATTTTCTCAACCTCACATTTTGATAGGTTTTAAACCCAACATTTAGCTAGTGACAAAGTTGAGCCTGTTTTTTAGGCTTGGTATATTCACTGAGGTTTGATTTGTATAGGTTTGAGGAGGGCACTCATAATCATGCCTAGTGTATCAATAAATCCCATTGGACTAATAAATATAAAATATTGGATAAATATTATGGATGAAAATACTAACTTCATACAAAAAATTACCAACCTGATAGCAGATTTAATTGAATTGACAAAAATTTTATACATAAATAAAAACTATATATATATTGCTTTAATTGTTGCAACTGCATTTATAACTACCTTAGTTAACTATTTTTTTAGCCCAACAAATCCACTGCTATCAACAACAACAAATATTGATTATCAAATTTCCGCAACTTATCTATCTGCTGGCACTTTTTCTGAGGATTTAGCTCCCGTTAGGAGCAGTGATACTGGGAATATGTTATACATTGATAGAAATGGTAAACCTATAATTAACGAAGATTTTGATGGTGCTTTGCCATTTTCTAAATCTGACAAACTAGCACTAGTTTGGAAGAGAGGCAAGAATAGAGGCTATATAAACAAAGAAGGTGTTTATGTAATTCCACCTCAATATCCTATTCGCGCCGCAGCTAATTTTTCTCAAGGATTAGCCAGGGTATGTCTTCCTAATTGTGGTTATATCGACATTACTGGTAAAGAAGCAATTAAACGACAATTTACTGGTGCTGGTGACTTTTCGGAAGATGGTCTAGCTCCTGTACAAAGAAATAGTCGATGGGGTTATATAGACACTAATGGTAACTTTATAATTCAAACCTATTTCGAGGAAGCTCATGCTTTTAGTGAAAAACTCGCTCCAGTTAAAACAAATGCAAATGGACAATGGGGTTATATAAATACTAATGGTGTGATAACAATTCAACCACAATTTGATTCCGTTAGTCTTTTTTCAGAAGGATTGGCAGCAGTCAAAAAAGGTAATAAATGGGGTTATATAGACATTAGCGGTAAATTTATAATTCAACCACAATTTGATTCTGCATCTGAGAAAAAACAGTCTTATATGTGTGATGTGTTAGAAAGCTTTAATGGCGAAGGTGTTAATTGCAAAAATTTAGATCGTCGCTATGACTTTTCAGAAGGATTGGCAGCAGTCAAAAAAGGTAATAAATGGGGTTATATAGACACTAGTGGCAAATTTATAATCCAGCCACAATTTGATGAAGCTTATAAGTTTTCACAAAATTTAGCCGCAGTGTGTATGAACAATGCTAGTCAAAAGCGATGCGGTTACATTGCACATCCTTAAATGTATGAGTAATATACCTTGTCTATAAATTTTTAGGCATTCTCTGCAACTACCTTAAGTGTTTTTGCTAGTAATTTATGTTTAGCCTAGATTAACCTTTTATCTAAATTAGAGGTGTTCAAAAAATGTATGGATCTGAATTGCCAAATAATCTTCAGATTTTTGGTGGAGTTAAGGGTTGGGTTCATGAAAATAAAGGAGTTGTACATCAAAACTTTACTTTTGAACTATCTAACTTTTTTGGGTTAAGGTCATCAGATGCAGCAAAAAAATTTACTCAGTCTGAGCGGGAACAGAAAAAGGTCTTACTCAATAAGGTTAAAAATTATTGGATTAAAAATATCTTAGAAAATTCATTACACACCAAAGTAATGATAGAACTTGGTTTAAAAGAAGAATTAGATGCAGTCAAAGATATTTTTACTGAACAAAAAGAGCAGTCGGCTCAGCTAAATCGACTACCAACAGGTGCAGATGCGACTGATATCTTTAATCAAATGGGAGAGGGAAGAACCTTGTTAATTCTTGGAGATCCAGGATCAGGTAAAACAATAACCCTTCTCAAATTAGCAAAGAGCTTGATTGAGCGTACCGAACAAGACATGAGCCGACCGATTCCAGTAGTGTTTACTTTATCTTCATGGGTAAATAAACGACAAAAGATATCAGACTGGCTAGTTCAAGAACTCTGGAATAGATATCAAGTTCCTAAGAGTCGTGGTAAAAGCTGGGTAAAACAGGAAAAAATACTACCGTTGCTAGATGGACTGGATGAAGTCAAGCCGGAACTGAGGCAAGCCTGCGTTGAAACTATCAACCAATTTATGCAAAAACACGGACATACTGAGATTGTCGTAACCAGCCGTATTAAGGACTACGAAGCTCTCTCTTCTCAGTTGCAATTGCAAGGTGCAATCCGCATCTTACCTTTAAGCGATGACCAGATTAAGCAATATTTGGATAAAGCTGGTAGGGAACTGGAAGCCGTAAAACATCTACTTCAGACAGATACGAAGTTGCATTCCTTAGCATCGTCACCCTTAACCCTCAGTGTGATGACGCTGGCTTATAAAGGCAAGAAACTAGCAGAATTACCCCAAACAGGTTCAGTGGAAGAACGTCGTCAGCACTTGTTCAATACTTATATTGAGCAGAGGTTCCAACGCAAAAATCACAAATATCCTAAAGAACAAGTGATTCGATGGCTGAGTTGGTTAGCTTATAAAATGTCTCAAGCATCTCAAACGGTTTTTCTGATTGAGCAAATGCAGCCCAACTGGTTGGACACAAACATTCAACAAAGCCGCTATCGGTCTAGATGTATGTTGGTTGGGGGTTTAGCTACTCTGTTGATATTATGGCCAATTTATGCTTGGGATCCTCTTTATGAGTTAGGTTGGCAAGCAGTCGAACATCAGAGAGGGGGACTGATGAATGCCTTGAGGTGGGGAATAGTTTTAGCGCCGATTTTTGGATGGGGTGCAGCAGAAATTAAAACATATGAAACCCTGACTTGGCCTTGGAAAAAAACATTGAATAACTTGCTTGCAGGATTAATTACTGGACTAAAGTGGGGACTAATTTTTGCGCTCAGTTTAGCACCGCTTGGTGGCCTGTGGATTGGCCTGACAAAGTGGCAAGCTTACGGAGGAGCAAGATCAGGAATAATGTGGGGGATAGAATACGGACTGAAGTGGGGGCTGAGTTTGGGTCTGTGTTTGGGTGTAATTGATGCCTTGAGAGGATCTGAAATAGAAACAAAAACTCTTCCCAACCAGGGTATTTGGAAATCTGCGAGCAATGCCGTAATTACTGGGTTAATTAGTTGGCTAATTTTGATTCCGATTTATTTGTTTAATTCGCAGCAAATTTCTAATATTTATTTGCGACTAATTTATGGGCTAGACAATTGGGTAAAAAGCACGCCACTTGATATAGCAACTCCTGCTCTAAGATGGGGGCTGATTTTGGGTTTAATATTTGGTGGTGGCACAGCCTGTATTCGACATTTCACGTTACGTTTTATTCTTCATCGTCAAGGTTTTATGCCTTGGAATTATGCCCACTTCCTCAACTACGCTAGTGAACTTGTCTTTCTACACAAAGTTGGTGGTGGCTATATATTTATTCATCGTATGCTTTTGGAACATTTCGCTCATATTTATAGGAATAACACTCAAATAGACCTAGGCTTAAAAAATACTGAATATATCGATCACCAAACTTTAAAGCCAGAAGAAAATTATATTTTCTGTAGTAATTGCGGACATAAAAATTCGGTAAATTGTAATTTTTGTCCCAAATGTGGTACTCCAACAGTTAAACCAAGTCATGTGTAAAACTGCTGGAATTTATCTGAGAGTTGCAGAAAGCTGCTTATTTTGTGTAGTAATAATTTTTCGGAGATGAGTTTATGGATCCTATTTCTCTTATTCTTTCAGCATTAGTAACTGGTGCTACTAAAACTGCTGGTGATATTGCTCAAGATGCTTATAATGCTTTAAAAGCTTTGATTAAGCGTAAGTTTGAGACCCAAGATAAATTAAGTGCAGGATATATTTTAGATAAGCATGAGGAAAAGCCTAAAGCTTGGCAAGAGCCACTTAAGGAAGAACTCGTTGAGTCTGGCGCTGATAAAGACGAAGAAATTATCAAGGCTGCTCAGAAAGTTATGGAATTGGTGAAACCGCAGGAGGCAGCCACAGGCAAATTCAATGTAAATATTAGTGGTGGTGATATCAAGGGTTTTGTGCAGCAAAATACAGGAACTGTCAATCAGACGTTTAGTTAAATAGCAGAAGTTTCACCTGGAAATATTTACTTTATACAAGTTTGGCACTTTAAAAGATTGCTTTTATTTTAGCGATCGCATCTATTCCTTTAGTAGGTGTGATCGCCTTTCTGATCATAGGCTTAAAACAGTTTCTCTACTAATCTTCTTCAATTACCCATTTAACTTTAAAAATTTCTCAAGTTTGTTTTCTTGTAAATGAGTAATTATACTATTAAAAATTTTACGTTTCTTCAATATTGAATTTGTCAAAAAAATTGATGTTTATTGATTTGAGAATATCATGCTATATTGGCTAAAATAAGGAAAATAAGGTATAAAACTGTTGATGTAAAGTTTTATGTCACTATCAACATGGACGAGGAAATTTAGAATATCTTCATAGTTGGCAAAGAAAATTTCAGCTAATAATTGAAATTAATAAAAAGATGGCTGCCAACCTGCCTGGGTACTTACTCAACGAATATCTGTATGAAGGTGTAGATACCTCTATCTATCGTGGTCGTAGCGAGTCAGATTTCTCTACAGTTATTATTAAAACTACCAAGGCGGAATATCCGACTCTCGAAGAAATTACAAGTTTACGCCATGAATACACAATTCTCCAGGCTCTAGAGGATGTCAAAGGAATTGTCAAAGTACATGGCTTAGAAAAATCTGGTAATAGTTTGGCTCTGATTTTAGAAGACTTTTGGGGCATATCTTTTCAACAATTATTAGCTTTAGGGAAATTGCCAGTTTTGACATTCCTCTCTATTGCCATTCAATTAGCTGAAATTTTACATAACATACATACAAAGCAGATTATCCACAGAGACATTAACCCTCAAAATATTCTGTTAGCGCCGGAGAGTTTGACAGTTAAATTAATTGATTTCGGTATTGCTGTGCAGCTGTCAAAAAAAAATCCCTGCATTAGCCATCCTGAAAAATTAGAAGGAACCTTAGCTTATATTTCACCAGAGCAAACCGCAACAACCAATCTGTCAGTAGATTACCGTACAGATTTTTATGCTTTGGGTGTAACTTGCTACGAAATGTTGACTGGTCAGTTACCGTTTACAATGACCGATGCTTTAGAGTTAATAAACTGTCATTTTGCCAAAAACCCAGTACCACCGCACGAAGTTGACTCAGAAATTCCTAAACCAGTGTCGGATATTGTGCTGAAGTTAATGGCTAAAGCGCCTGAAGACAGGTATCAAAATGCTCTGGGATTAAAAGCAGACTTAGAAACTTGCTTGTATCAGTTACAATCTCAGGGTGAAATTATTGAATTGAATTTGGGTGAGTTAGATCAATTTGGTAAATTTCAAATTCCCCAAAGACTTTATGGACGTACTCAGGAAGTGCGATCGCTTCTTGACGCATTTTATCGAGTAGCCGCTGGTAGCACAGAGATGATCCTGGTTTCTGGGGATTCTGGGATTGGAAAAACCAGTCTCGTCAATGAAATTTCCCAAACCATAGTTCAGCAACAGGGATCTTTTATTTCTGGTAAGTTTGACCAGTTGAAGCAAAATGTTCCCTACTCTGCATTTATTCAAGCTTTTCAACAATTAATTAGGCAGATATTAACAGAAAGTACTGAAAAAATTGCTGGTTGGAAAGAAAATATTGTCACAGAATTAGGTTCTAATGCTCACGTCATTATTGACGTTATTCCCGAAATAGAACAAATTATCGGAGCTCAACCTACTGTAGCAGAATTAGCAGCTACCGAATCTAAAAATCGCCTACCTCATGTTTTACAACAATTGTTCGAGGTTTTTGCCAAGCCCGAATACCCACTAGTTGTATTTTTAGATGACTTACAATCGGCAGATGCAGCATCACTCAAATTACTTGAGAAGGTAATCTGCAATCAAAATAGTCAATATTTATTGATAATATGTGCGTATCAGGATAGTGAAGTTCACTCAAATCATCCCACAATTAATACAATTGAAAAAATCCACTTCCGCCAAGCTGTAGTACATAACATTGTGCTTCAGCCATTAAGTTTTGAGGATATCTGTGAATTAATTAGTGATAGCTTGAATGCCACTTTAACACTCCAGAGCTTTCACTTACATCATAAAAATCATGACAGAATTAAAGAATTAGCGCAATTAATTTATCACAAAACTCAAGGTAATCCCTCTCTCATCAATTACATACTGCAAACACTGGACACAGAAAATTTATTGCAGTTTGATTTTGCTGAGAAACAATGGCAATGGGATATTCAGCAAATTCAAGCAATAGAAATTACTGAACATAAAGTTGTAGAATCGGCAGTACAAAAACTGCATAAACTCCCAGATACAACCAAGCAAGTTTTGCAGTTAGCAGCTTGTATCGGTAATCAATTTACCTTGAAAAATCTGGCGATCGCAAATAAAACCTCCATACAAGATACTACTGAGGCGCTGTGGGATGCACTGCAATTCAATCTGATTTTACCAGTATTGCAAACAGAGCAAATTACCTACAAATTTCTGTGCGATCGCGTGCAGCAAGCAGCATATTCTCTTATTCCTAATGACCAAAAGCAAAAGACACACTTGAGTATTGGCCGCTTGTTATTACAGAAAACCCCTGATTCTGCTCTTGAAGAAAACATCTTTGATATTGTCAACCAACTTAATCTGGGTTTGGAATTAATTACTCAAACACCAGACAAAGAACATTTAGCTGCTCTTAATTTAATTGCTGGAATTAAAGCCAAAAAATCAACAGCTTGTGAAGCTGCTGTTAAATATTTAAATGTTGGGTTAGGACTCCTGCCAAAAACAGTTTGGTCTACTAATTATGATTTAGCTTTAAACCTACATATTGAAGCTATAGAGGCTGAATACTTATACAGCAATTATGAGAAGTTTAAACAACTATCAGAAATTGTTTTGACAAAAGCTAAAAAGCCTCTAGATAAAATCAAAGTCTACGAAATTAAAATCCAATTTTATATTGCTCAAAACCAAATTGTAGAGGCAATTAATACTGCTTCAGCCGCATTAAAAATGCTGGGTGTTTCTTTGCCGCAAGAAACTGATCAAATTAATATTCTCGGCAACACTCTTGTTACTAAAATGCTTGTCAAAGCCAAAGGCATTGATAACTTAGCTTATTTGCCAGAGATGACTGATCCTTATAAAATTGCGGCAATGCGGGTTTTAATTAGTATACTTCTTCCTGCTTATCTGACAACTCCAAATCTGTTTTCACTCGTCATATTTAAGATAGTTAATCTGAGTATGCGATTTGGCAATTCTCCACAGGCTGCTTATGGGTATGCTCTTTATGGCTGGCTACTGTGCGGAGCATTAGGAGATATTAAGTCTGGGTATGAATTTGGTCAGTTGGCAATGAAGGTAGTGACTCGATTTGAGTCTACAGAATTACAATGCAAAATTGTCAATATATTTAATGCTTTTGTTCGCCCTTGGCAAGAACATGCTAAAGAAACAATCCCAGCTTTTGTAGACGCTCTGCAAATGAGTTTAGCAGCAAGTGATATAAAATATGCAGGTTACAGCATTATTAATTATTGTCAGCATAAATTTTTGCTTGGGGATCATTTAGATGATATTTGTGATTCTCAAAAACCCTACATTAATTTAATGTGGCAGCTGCAACAAAACAATGTGATTCATACAATTGGTATAGTCGGACAAACAGCAGCTAATTTAGCAGGTGAATCAGCTAATCCCTGCCGTTTAATTGGTGATGAATTTAATGAAACAGAAATCATCCCGGTTTTTCAAGAAGCTAATAGGGAGACTTCACTGTTCATGACTTATTCTTACAAAGCTATGCTGCTGTATTTATTTAAAGAGTATGACCAATCTGTAGCACATGCAGAGTTTGCAGAAATGTATGCAGCAAGTTGTTGGGGATTTATGACATTAGCAACGCACAATTTTTACTATTCTTTGGCGTTGTTAGCTAGTTATGCAAATCAGCAGCATCCAGAAGCTCAAAAACAAATTTTGAAAAAGATTGAAAATAATCAGAATAAGATGAGAAATTGGGCAGCACACGCTCCCGAAAATTATCAACATAAATATGAACTAATTGCAGCCGAAAAAGCGCGAGTTTTAGGCAATAATTTGAAAGCGCTCGCTCATTACAAAGCAGCGATTCAAGGAGCCGCCAATTATGGCTATATTCAAGAAGAAGCCTTAATTAATGAATTAATATCTGAGTTTTATTTCGCTTACAATCAAGTACCCATAGCTGAGCTTTATTTAATTAAGTCTTACTATGGCTATATTCGTTGGGGAGCGAAAGCAAAAGCAAAGAATTTGGAATCTAGATATCCAGGATTCTTTGCTAGAATTCTCCACCGCCAAAATACTAACATTGATATTCATCAAAAAATAGCTACTGCTAAATCAGCATACATTCAATAGATCACTAAATTGATTTTTTTGATTCTATACAATAGAATCTCCCCCTTGCTGATTAATAGCTAAGCGTAAAACTGACAAACCCAAAATTATTAAAAATAATATCAAACCAATTGTGCAAGCATAGCTAATTTCTAAATTACTAAAGGCTTGTTCGTATAAATAATAAACAATAGTTTTAGAACTATCTAGCGGGCCGCCTTGGGTCATAATATACACTTCTTCAAAAACTTTCGTTGCAGAAATAGCCGAAATTACTGCTACTAAAGCTAGATAAGGCCTCATTAAAGGTATGGTAATATCCCAATGTTTGCGGATACCATCTGAACCATCAATAGCTGCGGCTTCATACACATCAGTAGGGATTGATTGCAACCCAGCCAAATAAATTACCATGTAGTAGCCTAATCCCTTCCAAATCGTGACAGCCATCACACTGGCTAGAGAAATTGGTACAATCCCTAAAATTTTATCTGGACTTGTTAACCAAGGAACTCCCTCTGGGAAAATCCCCAAAGTTCTGAGTAACTGATTAAGTAAGCCGTTTTCTGCATACAACCATTTCCAGGCGATACCTGCAACTACCATTGAGATAACTACTGGTGTGTAATATGCAGCTCTAAACCAGCTAACTCCCCGTAGTTTTTGATTTACTAAAATTGCTAACCCTAAAGGGGTAATCACCAAAATTGGGACTACACCTACAAGATACAGAAAAGTGTTTTCTAAAGTTTTCCAAAAAACTGCATCCTTCCACAAGCGCAGGAAGTTAGCAAAACCTATCCACTGTGGTGGTTGGCTAATATCTTCGTAACTGGTGAAGCTGAGGTAAAAGGCTTGTAATGCAGGCCAAAAAACAGTTAACCCCAATAAAACTAAAGCAGGTAACAAAAATAAATACGGAGTAAGTCGTTGTTGGAAGATAATCCAATCTTTAGATGTCAGTTGACTCATAGAAGTGTTGGTTAGCAAAGCTAACTCATATTACACGAATAGATGAGGTTGGAGAGCGATCGCTTAACTTCCATCTAAGTAGTTCTTGGCTGTTCTTTGTATCAATCACTTAAATTTATTAATTTAAAAAGCAATAATATTTGTATTTATCAGAGTAACACCATAAATTAAATGCATAAAGAAAAACACAGACAGCAATTACCCAAAGAGGTAAATTATGAATCCAGTAGTTAAACAAAAATCAGAGCTACAACAAATTACAACTGAAGAATTAACTCCAGGTCAACGCCTTGCTGATAAACTAGCAGCTCATGTAGGTTCTTGGAAATTTCTAATTTGCCAAAGCACCGTTTTAGCAGGATGGGTTGGTTTGAACTTAGCACCAGGAGTTCCCCATTGGGATGAGTCACCATTCATTATGCTCAACTTGGTGTTTTCTTTCGCTTCAGCTTACACAGCACCAATAGTTTTGATGAGTCAGAACCGTCAGTCTGATACTGACAGAAGAAACGCTGAAATTGACCACCGAGTAAATTTGCAAGCCGGACAAAACATTGAACTACTCCACGAAAAGTTAGACGCATTGCACTCTCAACAAATCGCAGAACTCACTCAAATTGTCAAAGAACAACAGCAAATGCTACGGGAAATGAAAGTAAATTTAGCGGCTGCTTCCAAAGAAATTAAAGAGAATCGAGTCACTTTAGCATCAGGACTCATTGTTCAAATTAACGATAAATTTCCTAAAGAAGCTGCTGTTAATCAAGTCAGCAAAAGTGATCACTCAATTGCAGATAATGCCAAAGTAATTGATAAATATATTCGTCGATAACAATGAATAAGCAACTATTTTGTCATTTTTTCACTAGAGTGAGAGTCTAAATTTTAAATATCTTGAGCCAGTTCTAGACTAAAATCTTGACTCTTCCACTCTTAACTTATTACAAGCATTAGCAGCAATTTAATATAAGAATCCGGTTTGATTAATGAAATTAATTGCACAGGGAGGGAATAGGGAACAGGAAAGAAGAAATAAAGGGATACTGAGTTTTTTCAGAAATCAAATACTAGTCTCATATAATCAAATATTTGGATTAATTTAGCACTTCAGTTAACTTTAAATGCTACGTCTCCACACTTAACAAAGTAGCAACCAGAATTTGCAAAAATCAATCAGTCACAGCACAACATCAATGTGCAGATAAAGGAGAGATAGAAATGAATGGAATCATTACAGGAATTCCCACTGGGATAACAGCTTTTACCGCTACAAATTTGGATGATTTAGTCATTTTGACGCTGTTATTTTCTCAAGTGAATGCCAATTTCCGTCGTCGGCACATTGTAATTGGTCAATATCTTGGTTTTAGTACATTGGTTGTTGCAAGTTTAGTTGGTTTTCTCGGTAGTTTAATCTTACCATCTCATTGCATTGGTTTTCTCGGTTTTGCACCTATCGCCATTGGATTAAATCGTCTACTGAACCCAGACAAAGATTCGTCCTCAACAACAGAATCAGAGCAAGAATTAACTAAATCTTCACCCATTACTAGTTTTTTATCTCCCCAAAGTTTGAGTGTCGCGGCTATTACTATTGCCAATGGTAGTGATAATGTCAGTATTTATATGCCATTATTTGCTAATGCAGACTTCTCTAGTTTATTAGTCATAATTGCAGTATTTTTGTCCCTAGTTGGAGTGTGGTGTTATGGAACATATAAACTTACCCGCCAACCTATTATCTGTAATTTGATTTCTCAGTATGGGAACAATATTGTTCCTTTTGTGTTGATTGGTTTAGGTGTATTTATCATTTTAGATAGTGCTTCATTACCTCCAATTGCTCTGGCTGTTAGCTGTCTAGTTTTGATGGGATTAGTCAAACTATATGGGATTAATACACAGGTAGAAACATCTGCGGATGTTGACTGGCGAATGTAATTATCAATGTTTGTTACTCAATCAAGACAAATTGAAAACATTTTCATACTCCATAGGAGAAATATCATGAAACTCTTCCGAATTGCTCTCGTTGCTTTAGTACTTATAGTCAATTTAGTAGTTGCCCCACCTTCTTGGGCTGATAAACCAAATCTGACCCAGGGAACTGAATATACTGAAGTTAATCAAGCAATTGATAACCTTTTGAAATTAAAAGAAACTCCTGCTGATACGCAATATACACCAGAAGAAATTGAACATAAATTGGGTGATTTAAAATTACAAAAATATATTTTAGAAACAGCACAAAATTGGGCGCAGTGCCGCAATGAAACAGGTAAAACCTTAGCTGTATATGCTCATAAACCCAAAAAATTAGCTCAAGGCAATAATCTTTATTTTTTGGGAAATGGTCAAGTTACAGATGATGATTGGGATTGCGATGGTGTTTATTTACCAATTGGGACTAAATTACCTGGAGAACCTGAAGGATTAACAGAACCTTTGGCTGTTAAAGTTGTAGATGGAACTCAATTAGTAGCTAAAACAAATCCCGAAACGGGTGTGCTGGAATTTAACATCGCTCCTGCTAATGTCTTCAAAGTCGGTGATATTGATTGGTTAATTCCGAATTTGACTCAAGCTGATATTTATGCCAAAGTTCCTGACGCACCAATTGAAGATTAAAGTTCATTGAATTCTGACACAAAGTAATACCTGAACATCAGCCCTTAGACAAAAAATCTAAGGGATTTTTTATGGCGATCGCACCTTTAAATCTGAATACAAATTATTTCTCTCACACAGCAGAAATAGCACAAACTTGTAAACCTACTGGTGTTTGTATAATTACAGCTTCTACACCAAAAACTTGAGCGATCGCCTGTGGTGTTAACACTTCTTCTGGTATGCCAACTCCCCAAAGTTTTCCTTGTTTTAATAAAGCAATACGAGAACTATAGCGTGCTGCTAAATTTAATTCATGTAAAACTGTAACTATAGTTAATTCCTGTTGTTGATTTAAATCTTTCAGCAGTTCTAATAATTGCAATTGATAATTAATATCTAAATAAGTTGTCGGTTCATCTAAGAGTAAAACTTTTGGTTCCTGTGCCAGTGCCAAAGCTAAAAATGCTCGTTGTCTTTCACCGCCTGAAAGTTGTTCGACGGGGTGATCGCTAAATTTCTCTAACTGCGTTTTTTGAATTGCCGCATCAACTTTCTGCCAATCTTGCGCTGTTAATTCCCATTGCCACCAAGGTTGATGCGGTGTACGTCCTAAGCTGACTAATTGTCTAACATTTAAACCTGCTGGCACAGTTTGTTGTTGTGGTAACAGTGCCAATTTCTGTGCTACTACATTCGGCGGTTGAGAATGAATTGCTTTGCCGTCAAGTAATACTATTCCCTGTTGGGGTGTCAGAATTCGACTCAATAATTTCAGTAAGGTCGATTTACCAGAACCATTAGCACCAACTAAACTTAACCATTCTCCTGTTTGCAAAGTGAGGTTAATATCTTGAACAATTGGTTCTGCGGTGTAACCACCAGTGAGATTTTGCAATTCTATAGGCATTTTATAGTAGGTGATAGGTTACAGGGGAAAGGTTACAGGTGATAGAGGATAGATTTAACAGCTTTTGAATTTGTTAGTTTTATCGTCCATTTTGAATTCTACATTCTGCATTCTTCTTTTAAGAGTATGTTTGAAAAGTCTAAAATTCTATTAAAAACCCCTCTCCAAACCTCTCCCCTGCCAGGAGAGAGGCTTTGAAACCCCCCTTCCCTTGTAGGGAAGGGGGGCTTGGGGGGTTAGGTTTTTAAAATTTTGATGTTACCGACAATACTTTTCAAACAACCTCTAAGATTTACCCAAGCCAGCAGAACGACGATACAGTAACCAGATAAATAAAGGTGAACCTAATAAAGCCGTGACAGAACCTACTGGTAATTCGACTGCACCTAGTCTAGATAGTAAATCTGCAAAGGTAAGCAACCACGCACCCGCCAGCGCTGACAGTGGTAAAACAAAGCGGTGGTCTGTACCTACTAGCAACCGGACTCCATGCGGTACTACCAAACCAACAAAGCCAATCAAACCACTGATGCTAACTGCACCAGCTGCTAATAAAGTTGCAACACCACCAATTAATAAACGCGATCGCGTCAATGATACTCCCAAACCAACAGCTAAATCATCTCCCAACGCCAGCACATTCACAGACCGCGCCAGCAACCATCCGCCAAGCAACGCCACAATAATATAAGGCCCCGCAGTCGTAATTTCTTTCCATCCTCTAGCGTTCAAGCTACCTACTAACCAACTCAACGCTACTTGAATTTGACCGTCTTCGGCGAGTAACAGCAATGTACTTTGGACTGCACCTAATAAAGAACTGACTGCTACTCCTCCCAAAATTAACCGTTCAATCGAAATTCCCGAACCTGCACGACCGAGAAAAATTACTATGGCTGAGGTTAAAATTGCCCCTAGCCACGCCGCAAAGGGAATGGCGATAGGGAAAACTTGCCAAGTAATCATGAGAATCACAATCAACCCTGCACCTGCGGAAATTCCCAAAATAAAAGGATCAGCCAGACTGTTGCGTAACATCCCTTGCAGCAATGCGCCGGACATTCCCAAAGCTGCACCAACAATTACAGCAGCGATGATTCGGGGCAGCCGCAAATCCCAGATAATAGTTTGGTTTATAGAATCGCCTTGATGCAGAATCGCTTGCCACAATTGCGCAAGACTTAGAGGTACTGCGCCTTGAGACAACGACAGCACTAAAGTAATAATTAGCGCTGTACTGATGAGCAAAACAGCCCAGAGTATACGGTTTTTACTAACAGCAGCTAGTGATGAAATTTTCATTAACAGATTTTATCTCTGGTGCGTAGACGCGAAGTGGCTTGTCTTAAGACATCGCTGTTATTCTACCTTATGCACAAACTTAAACTGCGGTTGCATCTTCCCTGACTTTCACAATTAACTGCTCAACAAAGGTGAGCATCAAGACAGAATCTAGTTAAGTTTTGCACTAACTAAGTCAGTAATTGCTGCAACCAGCTTCTTTGCTTCTACTGGTTTAGAAATATGCTTTTGAAAACCTACTTTTAAAGCTTGTTGGTGGTCACATTCTCCAGCATAAGCAGTCAAGGCGATCGCGGGAATCTTTCCTCCTTGCTCAGAGGGCAGGGTTCTTAACTGCTGCATCAACATATATCCATCAATATCTGGCATACCAATGTCGCTCAAAAGTAAGTCTGGCTGAGATTTGGTGAAAGTAATTAGTGCTTCACTTGCTGAGGCAACTGCTGTGACACTTGCTCCGTATTCCTTTAGTAAGCAAGTAGTAAATTCCCGCGTATCTGCATCATCTTCTACTACTAAAATCTTGATGCCATTTAAATCTAAAGATTGCTCAGATTGTTCACTATTTTGGTTTGTCAAAGGTTGAGTCGGCATCAGTGGTAATTTCACTATAAAAGTTGCTCCCTGATTAATACCTTGGCTTTGAGCCTCAACTGTTCCGCCATGCAGTTCGACTAAGTGCCGCACAATTGCCAAACCTAAACCTAATCCACCAAAATTTCGGGTTGTGGTGCTATCTGCTTGGCGAAAATAGTCAAATACGTAGGGAAGGAAGTCTGGCTGAATGCCTTTACCTGTATCGCTGACGGTGATTAAAGCTTGAGAACCAAGGCGTTCTAGCCGGATGTCTACACTTCCTCCTACATCAGTGAACTTAATTGCGTTGGAAAGGAGATTCCAGATGACTTGTTGTAATCGACTAGGATCGCCGGAAACTTTGTCTAAATTCGTTTCTAGCATTGTATGTATTTGAATTGATTTGGCTTGTGCCGCCAGACGCACTGTTTCTATTGCTGCTTGAATCGTTGCTCCCAAATCTACAGGGCGAATACTCAGGGTTAGTTTACCTCTCAAAATCCGAGAAATATCCAGCAAGTCGTCAATTAGTTCAGCTTGCAACTGAGCATTGCGCTCAATGACTTTTAGTGCTTGAGCGGTCTGAACCTCATCTAACTTTTTGCTTTGAAGTAACTGTGACCAACCAAGAATAGGATTCAATGGTGAGCGAATCTCATGAGATAACACTGCCAAAAATTCATCTTTGATGCGATTTGCTGCTTCTGCTTCTGAGCGTGCGGCTTGTTCCCGTTTGAGCAGTTGTTCTCGCTCTTGTTCTGCTTGCTTGCGATCGCTGATGTCAAGACAGAATGAAATTACTTCTTCTTGGTTATTGTCAGCTGCTCGCAATAAAGTACCACCAATTAAAATAGATATAAGCTTACCATCTTTGCGGCGATATTCTTTTTCTTGCAGTTGAAATACTCCTGTAGCTGCTAGTTCGAGAATCGAGAGATCGCTTAGCCCTAAATCTTCTGTCAGTGTGAGATCTTGCCATCGTATTCTGCCTACTAAAATTTCTGCGCGTGAATAACCTATCATTTTCAGAAAGGCTTCGTTAGCTTCAACAATCTCACCTTTACTATTGCTGACAATTACACCAATGATATTAGATTCAACTAAATGCCTAAACTTAGCCTCACTCACTTGTAGCTGCTTTTCTCGTTTTTCTAGGTGTTGCTGAGAAATGTGTAATTTTCTCTGAAGCCCACTCATAATAATTGCTACTATTACAAACACGCATAGATGCACTATGCTATCTATACGGTAAGCAAACAATGTAAATAATGGCTCGATAAAAAAATAGTCTATAAATACAGTTGACAAAGCAGTTGCAAGTAGCCCTGCTTCCATCCCGCCATACCAAGCACTAACTGCTACAGCCCCAAAAAAAAGCATAAACATCGTTGGTTTAAGTAGCGAACTTAGTAGCACTGACAGTAATAGTGAAATCGTTACGGTTAGTAATGCCACAATATAAGGTGCCAGACGTTGACGTATTTTTTTTAAAGAATTTAGATTGAATTTGTATCGCATGATGCAGCTTTCCCACAGCCAAAAAAAACAAAAGTGTGATCACATACGATTTTCAAATTAGGGCTGAAATATACTAAGTCTTAAAATTATCTCTTATGTTTTCAAGAAGAGTATTACGTAAATGTGACAAATACTTGACTAAAGTTTGCTGATTATAGCAATGGAAAAAGTTATAATTACTTTGAAAGTAAATACTTATACACCTTATCTCTTTAGAGATATCACTAAATTTGATTTTAATTAAATGACACAATATTGACACAGTTTCGTCAAAATTTTTATTTGGAAAAAAGCCTAAATTAGAAAATAAGTTCAAATTATTACTTTGTAGATTACGTGGTATATTTCAATCTCTGGATTTTTTGGTAAACTCTGCAATTTCTCTTCGATTCTCACCAGTATCTCGCCGTAAAAAGCGATCGCATCCTGAATATAAGCAATCAAAACCCTCTGACCCCTGTACAGTGGAGCAAATGTAAAAATTTACACTCTTAAACCGCTAAACCCTTTTAACTTTGACAAGGGGCTTGCCATTGCACGATGTTTGTGAAATACTACTTTAAAAATACGGTAAATCGATATAGGTTTAGTAGTATTTATCAGGACATACTGTAAAAAACCCTGTTCTCAAAGGAATTGCGGACTAATCCTTAAGATGACAAACACAGGAATTCGTACTAATCAAGTTAAAGTCCCAAACGGAGATTTGCAGATTGATGCTTACCTAGCGGAACCTGCAAAAGAAGGGAAATTTCCCGCCGTCATCGTGATTCAAGAAATTTTTGGAGTCAACATCCATATTCGGGAAGTTGCAGAAAGACTAGCTAACGAAGGGTATGTAGCGATCGCACCAGCCTTATTTCAACGGACTGCACCTGGTTTTGAGGCTGGTTACACCCCCGACGATATTCAACGTGGACGCGCCGCCAAGGATCAGACAAAAGCTGAAGAGATATTGAGTGATATTCAAGCAGCGATCGCTTATTTGCGAACTTTACCCAATGTCCAAGGAGATGCGATCGGTTCCATCGGCTTCTGTTTTGGTGGACACGTTGTTTACTTAGCAGCCACCTTACCAGATATCAAAGCCACAGCGTCCTTCTACGGTGGTGGAATTCCGACCTCCACTCCTGGCGGTGGAGAACCCACAATTACTCGTACTCCAGATATTAAAAACCCAATTTACGCCTTCTTTGGTACAGAAGATAAAGGCATTCCTTTAGAACAAACCGAACAAATAGAAGCGGAATTAAAGAAACACCGAATTCCGCATCAAATCTTCCGTTATTCTGGCGCACAACATGGCTTTTTCTGCAACCATCGCGCCAGCTACAATGCCGAAGCTGCGGCTGATGCGTGGAAGCATGTTTTAGAACTATTCCAGAAGAACTTGCAATTGCAGCCAGTCTAAACCCTACTCCTCCCTACCTCAACAACAACCTCTGCCATAAATTTGATGACTTGGTAATCGGTAATTGATTCATCATTACCAATTACCAATCTTTACTTGTGTGAATTTCTTCATATTTCCCGTCCCAGAAATTAATTTTTGGGAACTACCTTAAGTCAGATTTCACTGGCTTTAATTTGTCGTGTCTACCTTTTTACGAATACTTGCAAAAACATGGTAACAGCAGTAAAACAAACAAAAATCAATATTTTTCAGCGTGTTTCTCTTTTTATACTTCCTGGAATATTTAGCATTTCTACAACCTTAGTTAGTTGCTCAGTTGATACCCCAAAATCGGAGAATAAAACCACAGGTTTTACCGCCAAAGTAGTTCACATGGGCTATCAAAGTTCAGGTGATTTAGTCAGACTTCGAGGAGTATTAGAAAAACGCTTACAACCCCTGGGCGTTACTGTAGACTGGGCGCAATTTGCCGCAGGGCCACAATTAATGGAAGCGATGAATGTTGGTAGAGTTGATATAGGTTCTGTAGGTGAAACTCCGCCGATATTTGCTCAAGCTGCTGGCACAGAGTTAGTATACATTGCCAGCAATAAGCCGGGGAATGGTCAAGGAAGTGGAATTATCGTTCCAAACGATTCTTCAATTAAAACATTAGCAGATCTGAAAGGTAAAAAAGTAGTTTTTCAAAAGGGTTCTGCTTCTCATTACTTATTAATTAAAGCTTTGGAAGAAGGTGGTTTGAAATATAGTGATATTCAAGCAATTAGTTTGCCGCCGACAGAAGCTCGTGCTGCATTTATTCAAGGAAAAATCGAAGCTTGGGTAACTTGGGATCCCTACTTAGCATCAGCCCAAAAAGTTGCCAATGCCAGAGTTTTAAGAGATGCAAGTGGGATTGCTACTCAAGGTGGATATTACATGGCATCACGCAAATTTGCAACTGAAAATCCAGAGTTAGTACGAGTAATTCTAGATGAAATAAATAATGTCGGTAAATGGGCAGAACAGAATACAGATGAAGTTGTAAAAATAACTGCGCCTTACCTCAAATTGGATCAAGACATTTTAAGCACAATGATTAAAAGGCGTACTTACGGCTTAAGACCAATCACACCAGAAATCATGGAAGGTCAACAGAAAATTGCTGATTTGTTTGCCCAAGAAAAAGTAATTCCGAAACGCATTGATGTGAAAGACGCAATGCTAACTACCGAACAATATGCAGCGATAACACCAAAAACTATTAGCCAGAGATAAGATTATGGAAATATTTTGGTATTTACCGACTCAAGGCGATGAACGCTATTTAGGCACAACAATTGGCAGACGACAAGCCAATTATCCATATATGCAGCAAATAGCCCAAGCTGTAGATAAATTAGGCTATGGCGGGATGTTAATTGGTACTGGACAAAAGCAGGATACATGGATTGTTGCTGCTTCTTTGATTCCGGTTACACAATGCTTACGATTTTTAGTTGCCTTTCGTCCAGCGATTATGTCACCTTCACTATCAGTGAGGATGGCTGCTACCTTTGACCAACTTTCTAACGGTCGAATTATTTTAAACGTGGTGACTGGTGGCGACTCTAAAGAATTAGCCAAAGATGGCATTTTTTTAGACCATGATCAGCGTTATGAACTGACTGATGAATTTTTAACAATTTGGCGATCGCTCATGCAAGGTGATGAAGTAACATTCAATGGTCGCCACTTGCAAGTTGAGAGTGCGAAATTACAATTCCCCCCAATACAAAAACCTTACCCCACCTTATATTTTGGTGGTTCTTCCGATGCGGCTTTGCAAGTAGCCGCCAAACACATTGATGTCTATTTAACTTGGGGCGAACCACCAGCACAAGTAGCCGAAAAAATTAGTAAAGTCCGCCAACTAGCCGCAGAACAAGGGAGAACAGTGCGCTTCGGTATCAGGATGCACGTTATTGTCCGGGAAACCACTCAAAAAGCTTGGGATGCAGCTAACGAACTGATCAAATATCTAGATGATGACACAATTGCATCTGCTCAAAAACGCTTCTCCCAGTCAGAATCAGAAGGGCAACGCCGTATGGCGCAGCTACACAACGGTAGCCGCCAAAACTTAGAAATCAGTCCTAATTTATGGTCTGGTGTAGGCTTAGTGCGGGGTGGTGCAGGTACAGCCTTAGTCGGAGATCCAGACACAATAGCAGCGAGAATGCTAGAATATGCCGATTTAGGAATTGATACCTTCGTATTTTCCGGCTATCCCCATTTAGAAGAAGCTTATCGTGTAGCTGAATTACTTTTCCCCCGCTTACCACTGCAAACTTCTCAAATCGCTATACCGCAGCAGCTACCAACACCCTTTAACGAGTTTGTCACCAAGACAGATTTACTCAAACCCCAGCCTGTTTAGTTTCAGGCGATCGCAATTGTTTCCAGCATAAAGATAAAGTAGGGGCGCACATCTGTACGCCCCTAATATCTGAACTTGTTACATTCTTTGTTTAAACTAGTAAAAAGTGTTAATAAACTGCTTAAAAAAGGTTTTCTGTTGTAATTTTGTATTCAAAAACCTAACACCTGCATTGATTTTTCCAACACTTCTTTAGGTCGAAATGGTTTGGTTAGATATAAGTCAGCACCAACATCAATTCCTTTTTGCTTATCAAATTCTTGTCCCTTTGCTGTCAACATCACAATGTATATATCATTCAGTTTTAGGTCATGTTTAACTATCTGACAAACTTCCAAACCACTCATTTTAGGCATCATCACATCAAGAAAAACTAAGTTTGGTTTTTCAGTTTTAATAGTTTCGAGGGCTTCTTCTCCATTTCTAGCAGTTAAAAGTTCTACCCCCTCATCTTCTAATGCTTCTAGAGCTTGTTCCATTAAAATTACAATGTTAGGTTCATCATCTACAATGAGAATTTTTTGAGTCATAAAGCAATCCGATTTAATTCCTAAAATGATTTGTGTAGGAGGGGAACTGGAAATAGAAAAACCCTCTAGAAGCTTTACCATGCTTGGCAACAATCTACTAGGAGTTATAAATGAAGGATGAAGTAAATATTTCATCCTCCTGCCCATTCAATTTTTGATTTGTAATTAACCAATCCAAAATTCAAAATCTAAAATCTAAAATTTTTTGCCTCCTGCCTTCTGTTATTAGCGGTCAGACAACATGATGAAAAATACATTTTCTAAATCTTTCTCAAACCGTAGGGTTTTCACCAAGTCGGTTTCATGAGAAAAGATTGAATCAATGATAATCATGTCAGGTTTAGCTGAACGGGCTTTGTGGATGCATTCTTGCGGATCGGAGGCTTCAATCACACTGTATCCCTGAGTTTGTAGTACATCTGAGATGGTTTTTAAGGTTGAGGCATTTTGATCAACAACTAATACCTTTTTACTAGAAGTTCCTTGAGAAAGTAGTAAGCCAATTTCGCTCAAAAGTTGTTCTGAGTTAATGGGCTTGGTGAGATAGCGATCGATGCCTATATGGTAACCCCGTTCTTTGTTTTCAATAATTGACAGAATGATGATGGGAATATCTGCTGTCTGGGGGTCATTTTTCAGGACGGCTGCCACATCAAAGCCGTTAATTTGCGGCATCATCACATCCAGGAGAATCAAATCGGGACGGGCAATTTTAATTTGATGAATTGCATCCATACCGTCTTTCGCTTCTCGAACTTTGTAGCCTTCGTTTTCTAGTTGCTGCCGGAGTAATTCTCGAATGTTGGTATCATCATCTACTACCAGAATGGTTTTACGGTTTTCGTTCAACACCTTATTTGTGGTGATGACGTGTTCTTTTAGTTGTTTAACCAAGGCCTCTAGATTGATTTGTCCATTGGTTTTGTCGTCACTGGCGTAGATGGGAATTAGGAACGAGAACGTGCTACCTTTACCTGGTTCACTCTCAACCCAGATTCTACCGCCATGATGTTCGACGATTTGTTTACAGATGGGCAGTCCTAGTCCTGTACCTTTGGGTTTGTCGGTGAGGGTGTCGCCAACTTGGCGGAATTTCTCAAAAACTTTTGGTTGGTCTTCTGGTGCAATGCCAATACCTGTATCGATGACGCTGATACATACACCGTCGTGCTGTTGCTTGACACGACAGGTAACAGAACCGGATTGGGTGAATTTAACAGCATTAGAAATCAGGTTGATCAGAACTTGCAATAGACGGTTGCGATCGCCCACAATTTGCGGTAGTCCAGTTTCAATCTCACTCACCAGTTGCAAGCCATTAGTTTCAAACAATGCTGCTGTGGAAGTCGTCGCCCAATCAAGTAACTCACCAGGATCAAGGGGCTGCATTTGCCATTCCACTTTCCCAGCTTCCATCTTGGCAATGTCTAAAACATCGTTAATCAACGACGTGAGTCGTTCTGCTTCCGACACAATAATGTTGAGATTGTCGCCCACCCGCTTAATTGTTTTTTGCAGCTTGCGGTCTTCGCTAGTCAACATCGGGAAGACATCGGTTTCGAGCTTTTCTTTAATGATGGAGGCAAAACCCAACACAGAAGTTAAAGGTGTCCGCAGTTCGTGAGAAACTGTGGAGATAAAATCGGTCTTCATTTTGTCAACTTCTTTTTCTGCTGTTACATCCCGAATCAAAAGTGCCGAACCGAAACAAGTAGCAGGTTCGTTAGCTGCTGTCTGCTTAAAGATGGCGGTTGCTACTGCTTGACCGATGCGTTCCTTCGCCAGTTCAATTTCGGCAGCAAATACCTCTTGAGGATGGGATTGAGTTTGTTCAATTAGATGTGCTAAACCCGATATTGGTAGTTCTTGATAGTTACCTTTGAGAGCCTTGGTTGTCAATCCGTGCATGGCTAAAAAGGCAGGATTGAAGTGGGTAATTTGTCCTGAGGTATCTACTACCAACAAACCATCCGCTAAGTTATCTAAAATTGCATTTAACCCCTGGGCTTCGGCAAGGGTATTTTGTAGAGCAGCTGTCCGTTCGGCAACTCTGAGTTCCAGTTCTTGATTGAGTTGGCGTAGAGCAATTTCTGCTTGTTTGCGGGCTGTAATATCAGTATTAATTTCCAACACTGCGCAAGGCTGACCAGAACTATCCCGTTGCAATGTCCATCGGCTCTGCACAGTGATTAATTTGTCATCATGGGTGATGTGTTGGACTTCTCCTTCCCAATTGCCTTGCTGTAATAACTCTGCTGTGATTTCTTCTTTTGGTTTGGGAAAGATTTTGTTGAGAAATGTGTAAATGTATTGGTCTTTGACTTCCTCTCGCGTCCAATGGTAAAGCCTTTCAGCACCTTGATTCCAGTAGGAAATTTTGTCGCTCATGTCGCGGACAATGATCGCATCGCTGGAATGATTCAACATATCCAATAAACGTTGATTTTCCGCTTCTGCTAATTTGCGATCGTGTATGTCGGTGCAAGTACCAATCCATTCTCGAATGCTACCATCTGCTTCTAAAACAGGAGCGCCACAAACTGAGAAATAACGGTAAATCCCATCCTTGCCACGTATCCGATATTCGGTTTGGTAGAGACTTCGATTTGCTACAGCTGTATTCCAAGTTTCTAAGGAATGAGGACGGTCATCGGGATGAACAACGTCGATCCGGCCCCAACCATCGACCTCTGCTTCAGTTTGGCCTGTGTAAGCTATCCAAGTCAGCATTTCACTGCTAATCCCTGCCCCTTCTGCTGTCGCTCCCCAGACAATTTGAGAAGTAGCAGTTACTAAAGTACTATATTTTTCTTTCAGCCGTTGATTTTCGGCTTCTGCCAATTTGCGATCGTGAATATCTGTACAAGTGCCAATCCACTCTCGCACACTGCCATCATCTTCAATTACGGGAGCGCCCCAAACCCAAAAGTAGCGATAGTTGCCATCTTTGCCGCGAATGCGGTATTCAATTTGATATTGGCTGAGGTTGGCTACGGCAATACCCCAAGCTTCTCCGGTGTAGCCGCGATCGTCAGGATGAACTGCATCAATCCAGCCTCCATTCTCTGCTTCAGCTAAAGTTTGCCCTGTGTAGGCGATCCAGTCTGCAAGTTCAAAGCAAATTCCTTCTGGTGAGCTAACCCAGATAATTTGCGTGTTAGTTTTTACCAAAGAGCGGTATCGTGCTTCGCTCTGTTTCAAACTTTTTTCGGTTTCTTGGCGTTCTTGTTGAGCTTTTCTGAGGTCGCTAATATCCTCCACACTTGACCAAATCAGTTTTTCCCCATCTTTTTCAAGCATCACTGCGGAGATTTTGACTGGAACCAAATGTCCGTCTTTGTGAATGTACTCTTTCTCATAAGGGCCGTAGCGACCAGTTTGTTCTAGGGAATCTAGTATGCCTTGCTCGGTGGCAACATAGTTTTCAGAAGTAATCTGCCAGTGGTTAAGGTTAAGAGTTTCTGGAACAGTACGCCCCAAAATGGCAGCATAGGCAGGGTTAATGTCAATCAGCGTTCCATCTGTTCGGCAAAGTACCAGACCAACGGGACATTTTTCTAAAAGCTGACGGTTAAATTCGTCAAGTTGGCTAGACATAGTTATAGTTTCCTGATATGGATTTTGAATTAATGGTGGATTTGGGTAGGGTTAGAGCAACAGAACCAAGACAACAAGGTGGCGTAAAGCTTTAAGGAAATGGGGTGACGTTGGAACATCTGGTAAATTTGCTCAGGTGAAGTTGCGCCAACATCTGGATTTTGCTGCGAAAGTCGGCGAATCAGTTGAGTATGGCGAATCAGCAGTTCAGTTGGTTTGAGTATGGGGGTTGTTGATGCAATGAAGCCTTCTGCATCGGATGTGGCATTTGATGGGTCGATGCTCAAGATGGGTTGTGCCGAACTTTTGGCGGTATAACTTTTACTATCCTGACTTTCCTGCGCTTCTTCTACTGCACAATTCACCGGAATTTGAATCCAGAATTCTGTGCCTTGACCTGGTTGAGAGCGACATTTGAGAATTCCTTGGTGTCTATCGACAATGATTTGGTGACTGATTGCCATACCCAAGCCAGTTCCCTTGCCAATTTCTTTGGTGGTGAAAAAGGGATCGTAGATGCGTCGGAGGATTTCTTCCTTCATACCTGGGCCGTTGTCGCCAATGCGAATCACAACCCACTGGTTATCTATGTTTTGAGTACGAATGGTGATTTGGGCAGTAGAACTAGATATTTCCCCACTCCCGATTGCCTCTTCTAAAGCATCAATGGCATTTGCCAGGATGTTCATAAACACCTGATTCAACTGTCCGGGATAGCATTCAATTAGAGGAAGTTCGGTATAGTCTTTGATAATTTCAATTTCTGGGCGGTGAGTAGCGGCTTTGAGGCGATGGCGTAGAATCATCAGTGTGCCGTCAATACCATCGTGGATGTTGACGGCTTTCATTTGGGCTTCGTCATGACGGGAGAAGTTTTTCAGAGATTTGACAATTTCGACGATGCGATCGCTCCCCAGTTTCATTGAATCCAGCAGTTTGGGCAAATCCTCCATGATGAACTCCACATCGATATTGTCTAACTCTGGTTCTAAATCTGGGGGAGTTACAGGTATGAATTTCTGATACGCTTGCAGCAGATACAACAAATCTTGAGCATATTCGTCAACGTAGCGCAAATTACCGCAAATAAAGTTCACCGGATTGTTGATTTCGTGGGCAACTCCAGCAATCAGTTGCCCCAAGCTGGACATTTTCTCACTTTGAATTAATTGGGTTTGAGCTAGTTGCAAATCTTGCAGAGCCTGTTGCAGCTTTTCTGTCTGGGCTTTTGCTTGGGCGGTTGCTTGAATGCTGTGTTCATAAAGCACAGCTTTTTCAATGGCTACGGCTGTTTGTGAGGCAAAGATACTCACAAGTTTGAGATGTTCAGCTTTATAGGCATCGGTTTTGTTTGTGCCAATAGCGATCGCTCCTAGTATCCGTTCTTTAGCCCGCAACGGCACACAAATCAGCGCTTGAATGTTTTTCTCTCCCCATAATCGCGGATCGGCTGGCACATCATTGACAAGTTCTGCACGACCAGATTGCATAATATTGTCAATGATTTCTTTGCCTAGGTTTGGCTGATTTTGGTCAAAAAACAGCCCAAATTCGGCAATAATTTCACAGGTTTTGGCATCAGGATTGAGGAGCAGAATTACCCCCGCAGAAGATTCAATTAATTGACTCATTTCCTGAAGCACAAGTTGGGCAATTTGTCGTGTATCCAAACTCGTTGTCAGTTGTGTCGAGATATCTTGAAACAAATCAATTTCTTGATATCGCTCTAGCAATTCTTTAGCTAGTTCTTTTTTCTCGGCTTCTTGTTTCGCCAGCAAGGAGAGCAAGGTTGCAACTGTGTTTGTCTGTTCTTCTCCAACAACCCAACCGATGTTTTCTCCTGACACCTCAATTGGATATCGGTTTTTTGCTGTTTGTTCGCCAATACTCATCAGTTTTGTGCCGTCTGCCAGTTCAATATCAATCGCACTGTTAATGTGGCAGGCTAAGTTCTGAAGCAGCGAAGGCAACTCTTTTTTGTTAAAAATCTTTCTGAGGCTAACTATGGACATGAAACACCTCATCTAGAGTAAGTTGCCAATTGTCTGCAATTAAGTTGTCGCTTTGCATCAGTTGCAGTCGTATATTTTGATCAAGCTGTGCATTTTCTGGTGAAATCGCGGCTTGAGCGCCGAGCCAATTGAAGATTTTCGGGCGATCGCGTCTAAATACTTCCATAAACTGTTTGATGATTATAGGGAATTGCTCAGCATCGCTAACTGCCCAATCAAGTAAGGTTTGACTCTGAAAGTAATTTTCTTTAGCTATAAAACAGCTAGGAATCTGAACTTTTGTGTCAGCGTAGCCATGCTTTCCCCTCGCATCCCCGAAAAACAGAGGAATTGTCATAACAGTGTATGAATATAATCGTTTACTAATAAAATTATTTTTCCCAAAAAAATTGGCTATATAACGTTGCAGTTGAGTAGCAACAAATTCTCTGAATCTCCACATATTTGCGGAATTTCGAGAATTTCAACAATAATGGCACAAAATAATAAGTACAAATTAGAACATTGAAGTTGAAAAATTACCTATGGGAAAGCGAAAAATTTTAAGTATAAAATATGTTCTGATTTGATGTTACCGCCAGGTAAGAGGCAATTTCAGCCTTTAGCCTATCCCGCAAGCTATCCTTGGGCGTAGAGGAAGCTAACTCAAAGGTGTCTACATCCTTCGCACTCCTCAGCCTCTCGAATAAAATTTTTAGTTTAAATATTTATTAAGCAACTGTATGTGAAATTTATCTGTCCACTTATGACTTGCTTGACTACACTTAGAAATTAGCAACTGCATTGCTTTCCTTAAGCGTAATTATTATGAATTTATCTTTGAAGCAACTGGCTATTTATTTATCTTTACTATTGGTTGGTGGTGGTGCAGGTTTGTTTGGGAGTCGCTATCTGCTGATACAAAATCGCTCGTTTCGAGAGTTAAAAAATGTGACGGTGGCTTTACCATCAGAATCTGTGTCTCCTTATGCTCCTGGCGGCAGTATTGGAGCTACTGGCGGCGATAACGTGAATTTTATCGCCACAGCAGTACAGAAAGTCGGCCCCGCGGTGGTGCGCATCAATGCGACTCGTAAAGTGGCAAATCCTATATCGGAAGCTTTAAAAAATCCTTTATTGCGCCGCTTTTTTGGTGAAGAGGAACAAGCAATTCCGCAGGAGCGAATTGAGCGCGGTACAGGGTCAGGATTTATTTTGAGTGAAAATGGTGAATTGCTGACCAATGCCCATGTAGTGGCAGACACAGATACAGTACAAGTAACCCTCAAAGATGGTCGAACTTTTGAGGGTAAGGTGCTGGGCATTGATACGATTACAGATGTGGCAGTTGTGAAAATTCCTGGTGATCAATTACCAACTGTCAAGCTGGGCAATTCTCAGAATTTAATTCCTGGACAGTGGGCGATCGCCATTGGCAATCCTCTTGGTTTAGATAACACTGTTACTATCGGCATTATCAGCGCTACTGACCGGACTAGCGCTCAAGTTGGTGTCCCAGATAAACGCGTTAGTTTTATCCAAACCGATGCGGCTATTAACCCTGGTAATTCTGGTGGGCCTTTGCTAAATGCCCAAGGCGAGGTAATTGGCGTGAATACAGCTATTCGCGCTGATGCCCAGGGATTAGGTTTTGCAATTCCCATTGAAACTGCCGCCCGTGTTGCTAAAGAACTATTTACTAAGGGGCGTGTAGATCATCCTTTTTTGGGGATTGAAATGGTAGATCTCTCTCCAACCAAAAAACAGCAAATTAATCAGGAAAACAAGCTTAACATCCAGCAAGATTCCGGCATTGCCATTAAAGGAGTCTTAGATGACTCGCCGGCAAAACGGGCAGGACTGCTCCCTGGAGACGTAATTCAAAAAGTTAACACGAAGCCAGTTAAAACATCTGCCCAAGTGCAAAAACTAGTAGAATCCAGCACAGTCGGAGATATCCTCGTACTTGAAATCAACCGCAGTGGAAAAATTCAGACTTTGAAAGTGCAGTCAGGAGCTTATCCGAAAAAATAGTCAGTGGTCAATGGTCAATAGTCAATAGTCCAGAGTTTATGAACTTTTGACTTTGACATTACTTATAGCAGCAGTCAGGTAGATTAGGAAATAAGCTAATCATAAAACACTGACAGCAAAAGACTCTTAAGCCTATTTCCTGCTTCCTGTTCCCTGCTATCACTATTGGCCGTCAGACAAATAATCTAACTGCATTCTTTGTTCCATCTGCCGTAGGAAATACCCTGTCATCATTGCCGATGCTAATAGCCCAGCGAGATTTTCTCGGTCTGTGGTAATTTGCACGTTGAAATTTTCTGCGGGCAGCATCCCCACCAGCCCTTGGACGTTTTGGGAAATGATTTGTTTAATTTCGGGGCTGACAGACTGGGCGACACGAGCCAGAACATCAGGCGACTGATGTTGCAAATACTGGAGTAACTGATTGGGGTTTTCCTCAAAGTTCTCGCTTAGAAGTTGATTCGGGTGTTCCTCAGAGTTGTCATTCAAAAAGTTAGGATCAAACACCATTGGCAGTCTTTTTTAGCTTAGTTGCTAATTCTACTCTAAACCATAGTACAAGAGTAGGGCCTTTTCCACAGGTATGGGTTTTAGATCTACCTTCAAGAAGGTAGGGTGCAGGGGTGCAAGGGTGCAGGGGAGTAGGGGTAGGGAAGCTAGGCAGCAATTATGTTGGGTTACTTAAATAATTTTCACTCAATTTCTAGCTCACCCAATAAAGGCTCTGGGACGATATTTGCTAATTTGACTGACTCTAAAAGACTTTGCCAATCTGTTTGCAAAGCAGCATCATTTGGACGTTGACGACGTAACTGTGCCAGGATAGCCAGACTATCGTACCAAATACCATTGGCAGCATATAAAGCTGCACGTTCTCTTGGAGAAGCTTTTTTTAACTTACTAGTTAAATCTTTGTCAGGAACGATTTGTTTCACTGTTCCAGCCACAACCAGATCACGAGAACGGTCTGGGCCTGGACAAATCACTGCTAAATACCAATTATATTCTTGACTAATTTTGAATAATTTCTGATTCTTATCAGCAGGTAAATCAAGGCTAAAAATGCCTGGTTGCTGATTCACCTTATATTTTTTCTGATAAATTACTTTTTGAGCAGCATCTTCTACAAATAACTCAAATCTTTGTACAGAAGTTTTTGCAGTTTTGGGAATATATAAAAATAGTTTGGGACGTTCAACAGTAGTCAGTACAGGATTATTTTCTGGGACTAAAATAGTTAAACTATTTTTACCTCCGCCTAACAAACAATGCTCTCTTACTCCTCCTGGTATTCTGCTCATCCGTTGTCCGTTGCCAATGTGTTGATATTTGATTGGCGCTCCTAGTAATATTTTTGTGCTATCTATATTTGGCTCTAAAGATATAGACTGCGACTGAGCGGTGGTGGCATTTATCCAAAATAATAATGTTGAAAATAAAATGCCAATTACAATTTTTTTAACAATCCTGCGCTTCATAAAAATTCCTCACAACGCTTTTTTGAAACGCATCCATTTCCTTGCAAGCTAATTTCTCAAGCTTTTACAGGGAGAACTCACAAACTAACATAAAAAAGTCTTTTTTCTAGCCTCTAGTCCTTAACTTCTTCTATGTCGTCTTCAACGGCTAAGTTTAGTTCTAGCTGTTGTTCTTTAGTATCAAACGGTTGGGGAAGTTGCTCGATTTGGAAGTACTGATGAAATTTTGGTGTTATTTGTAGCGAATAGGAGCGCGATTCGTTATCTCGACGTTTCTTCACAAAACCCAGTTCGACTAATTCTTGAACGTGTTGGTACGCACCTGAGCCACGTAAATTAATTAAATCGCTTTGCAGTATAGGACTATTGAGGGCGATCGCAGCTAAACTCCTCAATGCGCCTACTCCCAATTCTACAGGTATCAGTGTTTGCACTAAATCTTGAAAATCAGGTCTTAGTTGCAGACTATAACCATCTGTGGTCTCAACAACTTCTAATGCGCTATCTCTACGGGCATAACTGTCTATCAGTTCAAGTATGCCTTCTGCCGCAGTAGAGCGATCGCAAGCGGCATACTCGGCTATTTCGCCCAGAGACAAGGGTTTGCCCTTCAAGTAGAGAATTGCTTCTATTTTAGTCGCTGTCTTGGTCGCGGTGGCTGTTTTCATTGGGTGTTAGTCAATGGTCAATAGTCAATAGTCAATGGTCAATAGTCAATAGTCATTTAACTGACGACGGATGACTGATAACTGACAATTAACAATTGTGTGTGGGATTATACTAGCTATTGTTGCGAAAGTCAAAGGAAATCTTAATTATTTGTAATCTTTAAAAGTGAAGCGTAAAAATGCTACCTCCTATCCTCTTTTTCGGTGGCTGAGGATAAATTCTGCGATCGCTAAATCTTGGGGAGTGGTTACTTTTAAATTTGTCTCCTCACCCTCAACAATCCGAACTTCAATCCCACACCTTTCAAATAAAGCTGCATCGTCAGTCACTTCCCAACCTTGACGAATCCCTTCGGCGTGGCATTGTTTCAATAACTGGACATTAAATCCTTGGGGAGTTTGGGCTGCCCACAGATGCTGTCGGTCGGGTGTACTTTGAATTATGCCACTTTCATCAACAACTTTAATCGTGTCTTTTACAGGTATGGCAGCAATTAAACCAGCACAATGGCGAATTGCTTCTGCACAAGCATTCAGTAAATTCGGTGTAGCTAAACATCTAGCGCCGTCGTGAATTAGTACTTGCTCTGCTGCTTGTGGTAATGCTTGCAAGCCGTTGTACACCGATTCTTGACGCGTAGCACCGCCAATAATAAATTCCACAGGTTTAGTCAGATGCAAATCAGCAATGATATTTTTAAAATCTGGCCAATCACTAGGTTGAGAAATAATTCCAATCCAACTGATAGAACTTGCTGCTTCCGCCGCTAACAGAGTCCAAGCAATAATTGGTTTTGACTGTACCTCAAGTAAAAGTTTATTACGGTTACTACCCATTCTTTTGCCGACACCAGCAGCAGGAATTAATAAATACACAAGCGTCCTCAATTACAAAATTAATTAAGAATAAAGGTTGACGTAGACTCAAAAGGAGTTACAGCAGTCTACAAAGATACAATTTCAGACTTCAGACTTCAGACTTCAGACTTTCGTTAAATATCCAATACCTATATTCCCCTAAAATAAGGAGCGAGTAAGCGTCAATAATTATTATGCGAGTAGTAGCCCTTGTACCTGGCGGAATTGGCGACCAAATTCTCTTCTTTCCGACTTTAGATGATCTGAAGCGTGCTTATCCCAACGCTCAGATAGATGTCGTTACGGAACCCCAGTCAAAGGCTGCCTACCGGGTGAGCAAGTCTGTTCACGAGGTACTGACCTTTGATTATAAAGATCGTAACAGTCTAGCAGATTGGGGTAACTTGGTAGGCACAATTCGCGATCGCGAGTATGATGTTGCCATTGCTTTTGGGCAAAGTTGGTTAGTGGGACTGATGCTCTGGTTAACAGGGATTCCCATGCGTATTGGCTTTCAAGGCAAAGGCGCAGTTTTTCTGACTCATACTGTGCCGTTTAATCCATCTCAATATGCAGCGGCGGCGTATCACGATTTGCTAAAACCATTGGGTGTAACAACATCTGTGTCAGAGTTAGCGGTTAATGTCCCAAAACCAGATATTGAATGGTCACAAAATGAACAAAAACGTCTAGGCGTAAATGAAACAGGCTACGTCTTGATTTATGGAGGTGTTGATGCAGCATCACGAGCGAAAGGTGCTGATAAAACCTATCCGGTTGAGAACTGGCAGCCGATTATTCAAGAGTTTCAAGTTAAGCAGCCAGATATGCCTGTAGTTGTGATTCAAGGTGCTGATGATGAACAATTTGTGCGATCGCTCCGAGAATCCTGTCCTGAAATTAAGGTGACATCTCCTGATAATACAGGCAAGTTGACGGCAATGATTGCCGGTGCAAACTTAATGTTGTCTACCGAAAGTGCGCCATTACAGTTGAGTGTTGCAGTACAGACCTATACTATCGGTCTATTCGGCTCCTCAGATCCGGCAAAGTTGTTACCAAAAAGTGAAAAATTCCTCGCCATTAAATCCCCCTCTGGGAAAGTGGCAGATATTTCACCAACAACAGTTTCCGAAAAAATTTGGGGCGGCTGATTCAGGAATTACGCAAAAATCCAAAATGGTGTGGTGAACTCTGACTAAAAAGTGTCAGCACCACACCATTTTTATCTATCAAGATTGTCTACTAAATCTCACAATTAATTGTTCTCGTGATCATCGTATGAGTAAAGTCAATTAAATTTGATTGTTTTGATATTGCAATTAATGTAGAACAATCGCCTGTAGCAGTAATAGCAATAAGCTCTGACAGAAATATATAAAGTTAATTCATCAGAATTCAGTAGCCAGAATTTACAACTCAGAATTTATCAGGGTTTGATGTGATTTATAGATCTGACTTTTCACGGTATCTGGAAAACCCTCTCCAAACCTCTCTCCTACGAGGAGAGAGGCTTTGACTTCTCCCCCTTCCCTCGTAGGGAAGGGGGCTGGGGGGTTAGGTTTCTAATTTGTTTTTCCACATAACGTGAAAATTCAGAGCTGTCTGTATTCTGGCTGTTAAATTTTGGCAATTTTCGTGGAGATGGCATAATGCTAACCGCTACACAAACATTGTCTGGTTTGATGGGTTTATGTGTCGGTGATGCCTTGGGTGTGCCGGTAGAGTTTACCAGACGCGCTGAACGCATGAAATCCCCTGTCACGAAGATGCTAGGTTACGGCACATGGCATCAACCGCCAGGAACTTGGTCAGAAGATAGTTCCCTGACGTTTTGCTTGGCAGAAAGCCTTTGTCGAGGATATTCCTTGGATGCTATAGCTTTATCTTTTTGGCGATGGTACAAGCAAGCTTACTGGACTCCTAGGGGAGAAATATTTGGTATTGGTCAGAGTACTCATGCAGCCATTATGCGCATTAACCAAGGCGTTCCACCCTTAGAGGCTGGGGGAACCAGCGAAATGAGTAACGGTAATGGTTCTTTGATGAGAATTTTACCGATGGCTTATTGCCATAAAACTTTAGACTTTCCAGAATTAATTTTTCGGGTGCATCAGGTGTCTTGCATCACCCATGCTCATCTGCGATCGCAAATGGCCTGTGGTATTTATACTAGTATCGCCATTGAACTACTACAAGGCGCTAATTTACCAACGGCTTATTCTCAAGGCTTAGAAAAAATTCAAACAATTTATTCTGACCCACAATGTCTTGGAGAAATGGGACATTTCTCCAGAATCTTTAGTGGCGAAATTGCCAGCTTACCAATGGAAGAGATTAAATCTGGCGGCTATGTTATTGACACCCTGGAAGCATCGTTATGGTGTTTGTTAAATAGCTCGTCTTATGCAGAAGCAGTGTTAAAAGCTGTGAACTTGGGTGGACACACAGATACAACTGCGGCTGTCACTGGTGGCTTAGCGGGAATTTACTACGGTATTGAGGGTATTCCTCAACTATGGGTTAATCAAATTGCCCGCAAACAGGACATTATTAATTTAGCTAAGCGTTTTAATTTAGCGGTTTACACGCACAATTAGGGAACAGGGAACAGGGAACAGTGCTTTTCCTAATTCCTTATGTCCCCTGATTCTATTTTGTTAAAGGGTAGACAACGAGTAGACTTGACCATCAATTAACAGTCTGGTGATGCCTTTGGCTTGGAGATGAGTCCGAGCCTTATGGAGCATTCTACTATCGGGAACTTTAATGACGCGATCGCGCTTGGTTGAGAAGCGTTTCGCCACCCTGTGGTTATCAAATATCGGCAGCGTTCTTTGCTGAGTTTCAATAGTAGGAATTTGCCCTAAATCACCAAAATCCTTGAGTGGTCGAGTAATTAGCTCTGCGGAACGGTCAATTACCAAATAACAAGTTCTCGGCAGATTAGCTGCTGATAATGGTAAAACTTGAACTGGTGCTTCACCTAATCTGCGTCTTGTAACTAAAGGTCTTGGCTCTTCAAAGTAATCTTCATCCTCCTCATAATCTTCATCTTCTAGATCTTCATCATCTAAGTCTTCCTCTAAATCATCTAAATCTTCGGACTCATCTAGCAATTCTTCGCCCAGCATTTCAGCGAAGACAGTCACTTTTGGACGTTCCTCATCCAAAATCGGACTAGAAATGGGGGCAATTTCCGGCTGTTCTTCTGGCGGAATCTCTGATTTTTTAATTAATCGTGGCTTTGGTTTTTCTGTCACCGCCGAGGAACGCCGCCGCACCCTTCTAATACCAGAATTAGATTCTTCCGTATCTTCTTCTGGCTGCGGTTCTGCCTCGATAATGGGTTCCTGAGACTTGAGCTTGGGCAACTCTATAGGTTTGCTTTCGCTCTTCGGTGGTTCTATCTCAGGCTCTTTAGGAATCAACAAAGGCAACTGCTCGTAATTTACCTGCGCCCTACCTTCAGGAGTTCTAGCGGCTCGTTTCAAAGAAACTAAGTATTCGTACTCATCTTCTGGTAAGGTACTTTTGAGCAAGCGGCTAATTGTTGAGTTGCTCACGTCATAACGTTCTGCTAAAGTCGAGGTCGTTTCAGCAGTCTCTCGATATAACTTAAGAATTTCTTGTTTGTCTGAATCTGTTAGTTTTCTCACGGTAGACACCAAATCTAAGCTCGTTTACGTCCACGCTCCCGGCGAGTCCGGCTCAATGATGCGTCATGTTCTAGGACTGCGCCCATCCCAAATAGCACTCCACTAAACACCCAAAACACTTCTAATATGTCTCCACTTTGGTAACTAGGCCCTTGCGCGAATTTAAACCACATATCTGCAATGTAAAGCGAAAACGCGGCCGCTGCAATCATTCGCCAAGATTGGGCAACTCGCCCTCCCCAAAAAGCTAAGAGCAATGTGGTAGCGATAATCAGTAGCACTACATCACTAACTACATAAAACCAATTCAAAATTGCAGCCAGTAGTTCTGTTGGCGTTGTTTGTTGCATCGAAATCCACCATGCCACCAAACTGCCAAACACTCCTATTGCTGATACAATCAGCCATTGCCATTTTTCTAAATTAATCCGTCTCGAAGCCACAGCTAAAATCATGCCTACGCCAAGGGAAATATAAGTCAATACAAAAAATACATCGCCAATCGAAACATCTGGTTCTTCTTTTAAAATTATTTCTGTATAGCCAAAAAATATCCCTCCCAGGAAATAAGAAAGCATACCAATGGCAATTGCCAACCACACATTTCGACTACTGACGATTTGGGGGCTACGCCAATTCCTTAAGCATAAAATACCAGCACCCAAGTAAGCTAACGCTTCAAAAATATTTGTGCCAATTACATACCATTCGGCACGACTTTCTACACCGTTGGCTCCTGGAATTTTAGCACTAAATAACAAAAAATATAATAGCGCCATCACAGCCCAGGCAATACTGGCTAAAATGATGTTCCGATTGGTGAAAATGGATTTAGAACGCAGAGAATTGTTGTATGAGCTACTCATAAGAATTGACTATGTATATGCACGCTGGAAGTTTGAAGTCTGAAGTTTGAAGTCTGAAGTTTGAAGTCTGAAGGATAAAGTGAGAGTTTATTGGTGTGTGCCTTGGTCGCTTTTAGCGCGAAAAAGCTTGTTTTTGCCAAAATTCAGGATATAAGTAAGCTTTTCAGACTTCATAATTCATAATTCATCCTTTTTCACGCTATTGCCACAGTTTACTTAGTGAAGATTGATTTAGCCAAGAAATAAATAGCGATCGCTCGCCTTCTGCCATATCCTGTAACCTATCGGCTACTTTATTGGCAAAGTTGGCATTACCAAAATAGGTTTTCCCTAGCTTGTGCAGTTCTTGCAAAAATGTCGTCACATGATTTTCTTGCCAAGCCGGAAGTTTAACTGCTTCTAAGGGATCGATTGTCACTAAGTGTTTAACTGCTTCGGGGGAAGAAGTTTCAGGAAATTTCTGCTGTCGCAAAACTTCACCCAAATCTTTTTCAAATAATGTTAGTTGTTTAGCGCCTAAAAACTCTTCAATATCCAGATGAACAGCTTGCAACAGCAAAATACTGGCTTGGATGAGTATTCCCGTCTTGTTATGACCACCAGTATCACCATCTAGCTGCTCTAAGCGGATTTTACCCCAGACGCTAAAACGATCTGGTTCTTCTAACAAGACACAAGCTTTGCCGCGATTATCTGTCAAATCTCTCCACAAGGCGCGGGCTTCTTCTTCTTGATTAGCTTTAAATAAACTAATCAACCGAAAGGTTAGCCCCTGATAATGGAGGATCGGCACTTGCTGATCCTTTTTTGGGTGCTGAATGCTTGATATTTCAACATCCTGCCGTTTGAGAATAAACATGGCACGCTACAATAACTCCTCACAGGGGCTTTGTGGATATGCGATCTATAATCTGATTTGGTTACATCGCCAAGAGTGCGATTACTTAGTGTGTAATTCAGGTAAGCTGTGCGATCGCTCTTTAGCCACCTTAGTGTAAGCTACCCAAAGGATATCTACACCAACACGCAAATAACCACGCCTCGACCACCCAATATAGCTAATCAATGACTGATTTGCTTTATTCGACTAGCATCTTAGCCTTGCCATAGCAAATCCGCAATTTTTGATTGCTTATCGCTGGCGATAACGATATAATTGTATGGATGGCTCTTGTCAGAGCCATGATTTTATATTGGGCGCGTAGCTCAGTGGATAGAGCAATTGCCTTCTAAGCAATCGGCCGCAGGTTCGAACCCTGCCGCGCTCGTTTTAATTTAAAGAAAAAATCTTAAGTCAATTAACAACATTAACACTTAAGTATGTAGAGTATGCCTATTTAAGGTGACTCTTAAAATTTTCTTTTTCTTTTTCTTTATTTGCTACGCATACTTTACTCAATATTGAGGCACTAGGTTGCTATTAAACAGGGCTGTGCAGAAAATTTGGCAAAGTGAAGATAACCATTGTTGTCGTAATTTTCTTTACATTTAGAAGCCAATAATTTAAAGTAAAATTGCTGAATAAAAGTCTAATTAAACTACGGCTGTTGAGATTTTAAGTATATCTTTACAAAAAGAAATAACATATAAATAAAATTTAGTAGATACTATTAATAACATAAATATCATAAATTACTAATATTAAATTTAGCAAAAATAAAGGTTATTACAGTAAAAATCCTCAATAATTATCATTATTTTAATAAATACTTTCCCTGAGCTTGGCTTACTCAGCCTAGTTAAGGCTAACGATTAATTAGTATTGTTCCCAAAATAAATATTTTCTAAATAAAAAAATATTTGGTAATTATTCTCTGGTTTATTATAAAATGAGGGCAAACAAAAACTGTAGCGATATTCGACTGCATATCATAGGCTAAAAAATACTGGTAATCCAGTCATTTCTACTGACTTTACAGTAGTTTAGGGTTAGCAGTGCAAGCAAAGCTTGGGTGAAAAGCTAGTCAAATATAAGGCAAGTGTAATTCATCACCGTTTAGCCGTATACCTCAACAGAGTTGAGGAAAAACGTTTGCATCTATCTGGTCATTTTATCAATATTAATGACCTAGTTCATTGTGCTTGATTCAAGCTTTTGAATTCATTTTAACGGCATCCTGCTATTTGGATGCTAACTCCAACGTTTACAAATTTATATTTGTAAACTATTCACGCACATTTATCCCGTAATTAAATATTATGAATGACTTTCAGTTTATCCGAACTGTCTGTATCTTAGCGGTAGCCTATCTATCGAGTATTTACTTGTGGTTAGCATTTTACCAACACACAAATGAATAACAAGACTACTGCAACAAAAAATTTAATAATGAGCAAGGTCTAATTAACTTTAGGCCTTGTGCCACTACAATAGCAAATATCAACTGTGAAAATTAGTTGATTCATTGGTAACTTAGTTATTGGAAATATGATGGTTTTATTGCCGGAAATTATGACAGATAAAGAAATACAAATTGGCTTATTTGGTCTGGTGGTTGGTATTTGTATATTATTTATAGGTCGTTCAAGTTTATCCTTAACAAGATTATTGTTCAATAAGTTAAATTTTATCCAAATTGATGATATATATCAAAAGTTATTCAAACCAAATGAAAGTTTATTAATTGTTGTATTTTTAATTGCAATTAGTGAGTTTTTTGCCTTAGTCCTACCGAATAATTCTTGGACAAACTCATTAGAAATTATTATTAGTTTAAGTTTAGCGATCGCAGGTAGTTGGTTAGCAGCACAAATATTTAAAAACTTTTTTGATTTCTATTTACTAAATGCTGCATTTAAGAGTGGTCAAAAAATCAGTAGTGAGTTACTCATTCTTTTAAGGTGGGCAGCGAATATCATCATTATTGTGATTGCAATTCTGATTTATGCTCAAACGCATCAAATTAATATATTAGGGTTATTAGCAAGTTTAGGAATTGGTGGTTTAGCAGTAGCCTTTGCAGCGCAAAAAACCTTAGAACAAATTCTCGGTGGTATTGTTCTTTATCTTGACCGTCCATTTGTCATTGATGATTATATCGGACTACCCGACGGAACTTTTGGCAGAGTGGAATCTATTGGTTTGAGATCCACACGCATTAGAACCTCTGGTAAAGGTACTGTGATCATAGTTCCTAATAGTGCTTTGACTCAATTGAATATTGAGAACTTCACTGGTGCTAAGAAAGTCATGTCTATACTTTATTTGACATTTTACCGAGCAATTAGTAGTGAAGAACGCGCCTTAATTCGTCAAGTAATTCTCGATAGTACTAATGATATTTTTGGCATTGACTCACGCAATACAGAAGTAACATTTAAAAATATTAATCATGTGGACGAAATAGAAAAAACTCAAGCACAAGTAGCTTTCTTTATTTTGGGTTCTGGCGATGTTTCAATGGAATTGCGCCGTCAGCTTTTAGATTTAGCAACTCAAACTATGACTCAGTGTTTGAAAGAATATGGTATTGCTTTTGATATTGAAGAACCAACAATTTATGTAGACTCGCCGATTACAATTTAGAGATAATGACAAATATTTCCCAATTTCTGCTTAATTTTTTTCAACGTGAAACCACAATATTAGCTTTGTCTAGATTTGGTGTATTTCTCGGTTTCATTTTTCTGTCTTTATTGGTAGGGAGATATACCCCAACATTCGTCAGGATTATTACTCAAAGATTTGCACCCCAACAAGTAGCCAGCATTTATAATAATCTCGTCGAACCCCTCAGAAACTTATTTAGAATTGCTGGGACTTTAATTTTAATTTCATTATCTTTAGCGTGGATTGAAGATTACAAATCAATCTATAATTTTTTAGCGCCAATTGTAGATTTATCTGTAATTATTAGCCTTGCATGGCTATCTTCTCGATTATTTCGCCAATTTCTTCGTTCCTATGGCATTGAAATAGTCAGAAAATTTGGTCGTGAAGTAGATGAATTACTTTTAGTATTTGAGACTTTGGCAAATGTTATTATTGGATTTATTGCCGTTTTAGCTTTTGCTCAAAGTCAACAATTTAATTTAGTTGGCTTATTAACTGGGTTAGGAATTGGAGGTTTAGCTGTAGCGTTTGCAGCGCAAAAAACCTTAGAACAGTTGCTGGGAACTATTGTGTTGTATTTGGATAGACCCTTTGTTCCTGGAGAATATATTCGTTTACAGAAATCTAGTCAAATTCCTGAAGGTTTGTTTGGCAGAGTAGAGTCAATTGGAATTAGATCAAGCAAAATACGTACTGCGGCTAAGAGTACCTTATTTATTATCCCTAATTCCATCTTGGCAAACTTAGAAATCGAGAATATTACTCGTGGTAAAAAAGTGATGGTGCTACTTTACCTCGATTTTTTACACATCCTGCAAGAACGAGAACAAGCTTTAGTGCAGCAGGTAATTGTTGAAAGTACTAATTCTCTGTTTGGAATTGACCCTGGCAGTACTAGTATTACTTTTTTAAATCATCAAGATGAACATCTGTTCACGCGCACAAGAGTAACATTTTTTATTTTGGGTTCAAGTGAAAATTCGCTGCAATTGCGTAAACGGTTGTTAGAGTTAGCAAATGAAAAAATCTCTAAAAAGTTGTTTAATCATGGGATTGAATTCAAGCTGCAAGAGCCGACGATTTATGTGGAATCACCTGTGACTATTTAATGATAGAAAAGTTTGATTTTCTCCTAAACTTTCAAGAAACACAAGGGTGTAAGGAAGCCTGCGGAGGCAGGCTTTACTCTGCATTAATTAATGCAATTCAGAAGTCTCTGTTAGCACACTATCCAAATCTAAGGTGACACCACTGTTAGTATTTACCAAAGCGGGAACAGCAACTTCTGGCGTACCCACGACCATTGTGGTTTCTTGGCACAAGTCGAAGTCGTACCATTCGTTACGCCATTGCAAGCGAAACTTGAGGCGTGTCCAGCCAGGAGGTAAGTTGGGACAAGCCACAGGGCCAAATTGTGTCATCCGTACACCGCCAAAGCCATAGACTACAGACTGCCAAACTCCTCCAGCACTGGCGGCGTGAATACCTTCCGCTGCATTGCGTCTGACATCTTCTAAATCTACTAAAGCTGCTCGTAAAAAGTGAGTGTAGGCTTCATGCGGTTGATTTAAGTCACAAGCTAAAATTGCATGAATTGCCGGGCCTAGGGAAGAACCATAGGTGTGGTCGGTGCGTTGAGTGTAATATTCCCAGTTACTGGCTAGGGTGTTATGGTCGTAGCGCTGACGCAGCAAGTACAACAGCATCAACACATCTGGCTGCTTGAGAATTTGTTTTTGGTTGGTGGCTTCAATTCCTAATAGACCTTGCAGAGATTTGGTACGGGGTTCGTAGTCAGCAAGGTTCACATCTTCTAGTTCAAAAAAGCCTTCAAATTGTTCGATTAAACCTGTGGCTGCATCTTGGTTAACAAATATGCGTTCTTGAATTTCTGCCCAACGATGCAGACGTTCTGTAGTTAAGTTTAGTTGTTGCACTAACTCTGAAGATTTTTCGGGATAAGCTTGCTTGAACCAGTCCCAGAACGCTAAAGCAGAGTGTAAATGCCACTGTACCATGAGGTTAGTGAAGGCGTTATTATCGACGCGATCATGATTTTCATCAGGGCCGATGACATCTAAAATATCGTAACTGTGGCGTTCTGCGTTCCACTGCACGCGACTTTCCCAGAAAACTGCGGTATCGAGAATAATTTCTGCGCCATAGTCACGCATCCATTCATCATCGTCGGTGGTTTGCCAATAGTGCCAAACTGCATAGGCGACATCAGCAGTAATATGCACTTCAATGTCACCGCACCAAATACGGACTAACTCACCGTTAGCACCAGGAACCCAACGAGGCGTGACTTCATCTCCGGTTGTGGCGCTTTCCCAGGCAAACATTGCGCCTTGGTAACCGGCTTCTTGGGCTTTACGCCTTGCTCCTGGTAAGGTGTGATAGCGGTAGGTGAGTAGGTTACGGGCTAAGGCTGGTTGGGTAAATGTGAGGAAAGGCAGAATGAAAATTTCTGTATCCCAAAAGATGTGACCACGATAAGCAAAACCAGAGAGGGTTTTTGGGGGGATGCTTACTCGGTTGTCGAGGCGGGGTGCCACAGCCAGAATTTGAAAAAGATTATACCGGACTGTTAACTGCGCTTGGCGATCGCCTTCAATAATAATATCGCTGTCTTCCCAGACTTCCTCCCAGGCAGCAATGTGTGCTGCTAGTAAGGTAATATACCTTGGTTCATCGGCTAGTCTATATAAAGCTGAGGCAATGGGAAGCGTACATTCCCTAGAAGTAAAGACAGTGACAATCTTTTCTACAGTCACTGTTTGGTGTGGCGCACACTCTAAAGTGGTGGTTAAAACTGGTGAACCAGAGGTATTATCTACAAAAATAGGTGCATGATCATCACCATCGACAACCAACTTAGCAGCCATCCCCAAGTTAATATTGGAGTGCAGAGTTCTGCTTTGTTGCCAAATAATTTGATCTAAGCCCCCTTGGTGTAAAGTTTGCCAATGAGGAATGCCTTCGGTTGTTGGTTCGGCATCAAATCCTGCTTCAATTGTAACTTCCCCGTCAAAATCTATAGATGTGATTTGACAACGAATTGCTAAAACATGTTGATCTGCTAAACCTGCAAAACGCTCAAAATGTAAATCTAAGGTATGGCCTTGGGGACTGCGCCAACGCACATCACGACTCAGTAAACCCAAACGCAAATCTAGGCGACGTTCGTATTTGAGAATCTCTCCAGAATCCATACTAAAGCGATCGCCTGCTACAGTCACTATCAATGGCAACCAATTAGGGCAGTTTACCAGTTCGGTATAAGCAATGTTGACATCATCATAAACACCATTAATTAGCGTTGCTGCGCTATCTTGGGGATATCCCTCCTCAAAGCTTCCTCGTGTTCCTAAATAGCCATTACTCAGGCTAAAAACTGTTTCTTTGTGATGTAGCTGTTTTGGGTCAAATTTTGTTTCAATAACGTTCCAGTTATTAGCATCCAGCAATTGCTGAGTATCTATCGAGTTGCTGAAAGATTTGTCGTCAAGCATGAGTAGTTAAACCTACAATTCCAGTATTAGTTGTCAATAGGATGAAATCCATTTATTGGAGTTACAATTACTTGGTTACCTATCTTCAATGCCGATGCTTGAATTCAGTTTCACCAGCAAACATTGATGTTATTGGTATAGAACCAGTTTTGATTTCATCCCTCTCTAGTTAGATTTTATTAATAGCTTAGATTGAAGCCAAAGATTAAATTATTACAGTAATTGATACATTTGTTTATTTAAAATGGAAAAGAAAATTATTTGACAAAAAATATTTTGTTAATTAATACGTTATGTAGTATTCATATCTGGTGTCTGGTGTTCAGATCCCCGACTTCTTAAAGAAGTCGGGGATTTTATCTATCAAATAATTTATTTACTTCAGCGTAAAATTACTGAGGTTTGGCAGATTCAATGGTTATTAATATTGATAAGTAATACCAGGGTATTCAAAATGACTAATCTGCCAATTCAGTGCGCAAATTTAAAAGAGCAAGTAGAATTAATATTGCAACTTTTACAGCAAGAACCATCTTTGCGTTCTCAAGATATCACACCTGTACAAACTTCTTTGGGCAAGGCTATTTCTCCCAAGTTTGAGATTGTGTTTGCAGGTGCATTTAGTGCAGGCAAATCTATGCTAATTAATGCACTACTAGAGAGAGAATTACTCTACAGTGCAGAGGGACACGCTACAGGTACAGAATGCAAAATTGAGTATGCGCAAATAGATAAAGAAAGAGTAGTTTTGACATTTTTAAGCGAAGCTGAGATTCGGGAACAAGTAAGTTATTTATGTCAGCAACTAGGATTTAAAACAGCAGCAAATATAAATCAAACTGAAGTTAGCAATTTACTACATCAAGGCTGTGAAGCCATCATTCAGCAGGAAGGTGGGGAAAGTAAATCTGAACGGGCAAAACAAGCGAAAGCATTAATCTTATTATTGACAGGATATGAAGCTAACCGGGAACATATTCATACAATCAATAATGCCACATATTCAATGGAAAAATTTAACTTTTCTAATTTGAAAGAAGCGGCTGGATATGCACGTCGTGGGAGTAATAGTGCAGTTTTAAAGCGGATTGAATATTATTGTCACCATCCTCTTTTGGAAGATGGTAACGTTATTATTGATACACCAGGAATTGATGCACCAGTAGAGAAGGATGCACAGTTAACTTACGCCAAAATTCAACATCCAGATACATCAGCGGTGGTGTGTGTCTTGAAACCTGCATCTGCTGGTGATATGACAAAAGAAGAAACTGCACTTTTAGAAACAATGCGGGGAAATGGCGGAATCCGCGATCGCGTTTTTTATGTCTTCAACCGCATCGATGAAACTTGGTACAATACGCAACTAAGGCAACGGTTGGATGATTTAATTAATAATCAGTTTCGGGATACTAGCAGAGTTTATAAAACCAGTGGCTTACTTGGTTTTTACGGTAGCCAAATTAAACAGACAAGTTTACAAGATAGATTTGGTTTAGATTCTATCTTTGCTGAAAGTGTGCAAGGATTAAATAATCAAGAAGAAACACCACAGTTTGTCTACGCATTTAATAATTACTGTGTAACTTCTGGTAAGCTTGCTCATACTAATTTTCGGATTTCTCTCAATGGTTATGAAACCCCAAATCAAAACTATTTGCGGATTTTAAATGAACAAGGAACACCTTTAATTAATCAGCTAATTCTCGATAGTGGAATTGAAGAATTTCGAGTAGCAATTAGTCGTTATTTGACTGAAGAAAAGCGTCCCATGCTTTTTCAAAATCTGGCTGATGATTTAGAAGATATTTGTATTAAGCTGAAAGAATATTATCAATCAGCTTATCGAGATTTAGACAGTCAACCACGAGAAATTGAAGCGATGAAGTCACAGGAACTACAGCGACTTAATCAGCAACTACAGCAAATTGGTAAAGATTTTAATCAAGATATTACAGAAGAAGTTAACCATGTAATTAATAATGCTTGTGATGCGTTTGAAACCGATTTTCGCCAATTGCAATCACGCATGATTCGGCGTTTAGATGAATTGCTAGATACTTTTTCTGTAGCTGATGCTTATCGACGTGCGACTCTTACTCATCCGCGTAATGCAACTGCACCATTAATTGCAATTTTAGTAGAGGCTTTTTATTATTTATCCAATCAATTGGAAGATATTTTAGTAGATTGTTCCGAACAAGTAATTGCGAATTTATTTCAACGGTTAATGGAGAAAATTCGCAAAACCGAATACTACCGTCAGTTATATCGTTTGTTGGGTAATGATGGTGGGATTGAACAAGAGTTAAAAGTTGTAGAAAAACAGGTATCATTAGCTTTAGTCAGTGCGGCGCGGGTAGAATGCGATCGCTTCGTTCGAGAAAGTGCTAGATTTTATGATGAAGGTACTTTTTCTATCTATCAGTTTCGTCAGACTTTGCAGCAAACTTCCCAAAGTTACGACTGTGAAAGCATGATAGAAGCTGAACCAGCAATTAGGCAATTATTGAAGTTAGATTTTGAACCAAAAGTTTCGCACACAATTCGCAAATCTTTCCGTCAAACTATCAATCAAATTCTGAAAACTCAGTTGCTACCAATGGCGGAACAACAAGCGGATGCGATTTTACAGCAGTACCCACAGGCGCGTATTTATTTAGAACAGACTTTGCAACACGAAGCTGAAGAGAAAATTTTAAATAATCGCCGTTTGCTAAGTGCTGTTGAACAAAAGATTGAAAGTTATAACACAGCAGTATCTGGTATTAATAGTTGTTTACAGGCAATGCAATTATATGATTATCTATTACCAGTGATTAATCTTGGCGAATTAGATGTTGTGGAAAAAATTGCTGCTAGTAATGGTGTGATTATTTCTGATGGTTTGTTGGATGGTGTAGCCCAAATTTAGAATTGATTAACCGTCACCAGCATAAAACATTAGAGACGCGAATTTCCGCGTCTCTAATAATTTAGTATTAACATAAAATAAAAATATAATTTAATAAAAGTTAAATAATAAATTAATATATTTACAAAAATAGTTAGTTAATTCTTCTATAATTTCTCCGCCATTTTTCTAGCTGATCAATTGCTATTGACTTGGTAATAACATTCATACCATTACCCCGCCATTCCACTTCTGCATCTGTAGTGAAAACGCCACATTCTAATTGATTCAGTTTAATATCCCAATATTCACTAAAGCGATTTTTTAAAGTAATTACTTGCTCAAATACTTTGTTTCTGTGCTTATTTCGTCTTTTTCTTTCTGTAGCACCTGTTGCTTCTGTATCAATAAATTTAGTCTCGATTAAAAACAAATTTCCTTGTAATGTAAGATAGACAAAATCACATTTTCCTAAATCAGTGTAATCTGCAATTGGCGATTTTTCAAATAACAGTAATTCGCAACAATCAGGAAATAAATTTTTAATATTTAAAAACAAATAAGCTTGCAAAAGTAGTTCCTTATCGTAAGGAAAAACTATCACCCCTTCAAAAAACTGTTTGATATCTTCTTGGGTTTGGGGTTGAATTTTTTTACAATAAGAAACAAATCTATGTAAATCATTTGCAATCATTAAGCTTTAGCTCCTTTACTTAGCAATATCACACTCCCTCTAGCATCAAAAAATATCATTACCTACAAGAAAACTTCATCCGCATAAGTCACTAAAAAAACGAGTTTACTACAGTATTACTACGGCAATATACTGTTGACGAAGCAATATTCAAGATATCAATTACAGTAATTTTTGTTACCTAATTTTTTAGTAATCTTTGATTAATTACCAGTCAATTGTTTTACATGAGCAAGAAATCTAGCATTTTGTAGTGCTAAAACAGTTGAGCGTGAATCTTGTACCCAAAATTGCCTTCCAAACCGGACAAGTTGACGAGAGTTACCAGCTTGTACAATTCCAATTACAGGAACTTTGGCTTTTTCTTTATCTGCTGACAGTTCTTTCAAAATTGTACGTAAGCGATCGCGTTCTTCAATTGTGATAGCTTGTTGAGGAGTTAACTCTACCATCACCATTTGCACGGTTTCTACTGGTTCGACATCTTCCACAATTAATTGCAATTGTTCATCTCTTCGGTCAACTTTACCCCAAATAATTAATCTCGCATCAACTTCGAGTGCATTACTCACCCTTTCATAAGTTTTAGGAAAGACCACTGCTTCTAATTGAGCAGTTAAATCTTCTATCTGTAAAATCGCCATCGGATCGCCTTTTTTGGTCATGACTTTTTTCACATTATTTAACATCACAACCGCACAAAGTAATGTGTCTTCTTTCTGTTCACCGAGTTGTGACAAATTAATCGGCGCTAAAATCGAAGACGAATGTTTGATAGATTTTAGTGGATGATCTGAGACATAAAATCCCAGCAATTCTTTTTCCATCTGCAACTTTTTCTGCGGCGGAAAATCTGGTACAGGCTGGGCTTTTGGTGCAGAATCAAAAACGTTATTTACTGTTTTGGTAGTGGCAGAAAATCCGCCTAATAAATCAAATAAATTACCTTGACCACTAGCTCTATCTTTAGCACGAGATTGCGCCCAATCATAAACAAGTTCTAGGTCTTTAATTAATTGATGGCGATTAAGTTCAAATTTGTCAAAAGCTCCACAGTATATCAATGATTCCAAAGTCCGGCGGTTAACTGCGCGTAAATCCACGCGATCGCAAAAATCAGACAGTGATTTAAACTCCCCTTCCTGCTCACGCGCTTCTAAAATACAGGCGATCGCATTCTGCCCCACATTGCGCACTGCGGAAAAACCAAATAAAATTTTGTCTCCTACGGGTGTAAAATCTACACCAGAGCGATTAATATCCGGCGGCTCTATTTGAATATTCATACTCAAACAAGTCGAAATATATTTCTGTACCTTGTCTGTATCACCACTGTTAGCCGTTAACAGTGCTGCCATATATTCTAATGGATAATTCGCTTTTAAATATGCAGTTTGATAAGTCACATATCCATAAGCAGTAGAGTGAGATTTATTAAAGCAATTAGACGCTATTAAATTGTTTTCAATGACAAAATTATGGTCTTGTTCTACTCCAATGTCATATACATTTTCTTGACCAATATATTTACGAGTAATTATTTTGACCATCTCTCTGTTCCCCGCAACAAAATCAATAAAAGTGAATAATATTACTTCAATTATGAATGAATCACCAGACTCAAAAATTTACTTGTGTAAGTTCCACTCCTATCTTCTTACACGACAATAACTGAAATTTATAGCTAAGTTAATAGTTCAAATTTTATAATTTGCAAACATACGCTTATCAAGTATATATTTGCTGTTTTCAAGCTGTAATACAGGAAAGTATGAAGTATGAAGGGTGAAGGGTGAAGTGTGAAGTGTGAAGTATAAAGCAAATACTCAGACTTCTGTATGAGGCTATACAAACTAAACCTGCCAGCACGGGTTTACAGATAGTCCCGTGTTTCTGCACTCATTTCAACATCCAAGACGGGATACCCTATAAACTCACTTCAGACTTTAGACTTTAGACTTCATACTTCATACTTCCCTGCAATATGTACTAAAATCAATGACTTGAGTCACCAAGGGAGCAGTCATGGCATCCATACGCGAGTTGCACGAACAGCTAGTTAAAAAAGAACGTTCTGCCGTTGAAATTACCCAAGAAGCTTTAGATAACATTCAAGCGTTAGAGCCGAAATTGCACAGTTTCTTGCATGTAACCGCACAGCAGGCGTTAGAGCAAGCTCGTGCTGTAGATGCCAAAATTGCTGCTGGCGAAGAAATTGGCCTCTTAGCAGGGATTCCGATTGGCATCAAAGATAACATGTGTACCAAGGGAATTCCTACTACTTGCGCTTCCCGCATTTTGGAAAATTTTGTGCCTCCCTATGAGTCAACAGTGACACAAAAACTGCTGGATGCAGGGGCTGTGATGGTTGGCAAAACCAATCTAGATGAATTTGCAATGGGTAGTTCGACAGAAAACTCTGCCTATCAAGTAACAGCTAATCCGTGGGATTTAACGCGGGTTCCTGGTGGTTCTTCTGGAGGTTCAGCCGCAGCAGTCGCCGGAGGAGAATGTGTTGTTTCCCTTGGTTCGGATACTGGTGGTTCAATTCGCCAACCAGCATCTTTCTGTGGTGTAGTCGGGTTGAAGCCCACATACGGGTTAGTTTCTCGCTATGGTTTGGTGGCTTACGCTTCATCTTTGGATCAAATTGGGCCTTTTGGACGTTCTGTCGAAGATACAGCAATTTTGCTCAGAGCGATCGCAGGTTATGATCCTAAAGATTCCACTAGCCTAAAAGTAGAAATTCCTGACTACGCGGCTACCTTAAGACCAGATCTCAAAGCCAGAAGAAAGTTGCGCATCGGGGTAATTACAGAAACATTTGGTCAAGGTTTAGACTCCGTTGTTGAGGAAGCTGTTACTAAAGCAATCGATCAATTACAAAGTTTAGGCGCAGAAATTCACATAGTTTCTTGTCCTCGTTTCCGCTATGGCTTACCAAGCTACTACATCATTGCTCCATCCGAAGCATCAGCTAATCTAGCTCGTTACGATGGCGTGAAATATGGTTTACGCACACCTGATGCAGATAATTTGCTGTCTATGTACACTCGTACCCGTGCTACTGGTTTTGGCACCGAAGTCAAACGCCGAATTATGATTGGCACATACGCCTTATCTGCTGGGTATTACGATGCTTACTATCTCAAAGCGCAAAAAGTCCGCACCCTCATCAAGCAAGACTTTGAAAATGCGTTTAAAAAAGTCGATGTATTAGTTACTCCTACTTCTCCCACTACAGCATTCAAAGCCGGGGAAAAAACCGCAGATCCCTTGAGTATGTACTTAAATGACCTGATGACTATTCCCGTCAATCTGGCTGGTTTACCTGGTATCAGCTTACCCTGTGGTTTTGACGATAACGGACTGCCCATCGGCTTGCAAGTAATTGGCAATGTCTTAAGAGAAGACCAAATCTTGCAAGTCGCTTACGCTTATGAACAATCGACAGATTGGCATTTACGTCAACCAGAATTATAGTGCTGAGTGCTGAGTGCTGATTGCTGAGAACAAGGGAAAAGAAGGATTGACTATTGACTATTGACTGTTGACTGTTGACTTTTAACTTCTGGAGTAAATGTGACTTCTTTGACTTTACCTGGATTTCCTAAGAGTTTTGCTGGTTGATTGTTCACAGAAATCAATACAGCACCAGCATTTCCAGAACGGACAGTCAACTGTTTTTTGGCTGTCCAAGTTTTGCGATCGCCTTTGTTTAAATCACCCACAAACTCGGTTTTGCCGTCTACTTTGACTTGTAACCAGGATTTACCTTGAAGTTCTAAAGTGACGGCTACAGCTTGACTCGCAGTATTGTTGGGGGATGCTGCGGGGGATGCGACTACAGGTAATGGAGTCGCCGGATTTTGAGCAGATATTGAAGTTTGTTCCTGATTTGAAGATGTAGAAGATTCAGATTTTGGTAATGATGCAGGTGTAGATAATGCTGTTGTTGTTCGTTTTTGTGGCGTTCCTACGTTGAATTTTTTGACCAGAGATTCGGCTGAAAATTGGGGATTGAGTACGTAAATTAGCCCAAATGCAGCAACTAATAACAATACAGCGTAAGGTATAAACACAGGTAAGCGGAATTTTGGTTTATTCTCTGAGTTTTGACTGTAATTACTATCAAATTCTGGAGTCTTAACTTCTGTGGAAAAAGTTTTGGCTAAGGTAGCACCATCTAAGCCTATGACATCTGCATAACGACGGATAAATCCTTGAATGTAAACAGGTTCAGGTAATTCATCGAATTTACCAGCATCTAAAGCTTTTAAGCAAGCCAGTCGAATATTCGTCTTAATTGCTACCTCTTCAAGTTGAATAGATTTTTCTTCTCTTACTTTTTTTAAAGTTTTACTTATTTCTTGTAACTGTTCTTTTTGATTGTCTTGTAAGAGATTCACGCCCTTCTCCTCAAATTAACTCATGTTTACCATTTAACAGAAGAATTACTAAATTAATGTCAATTTTTTTGACTAATTTAATTCTAATTGGAAACTGAAATCGAGAGGCTCAGATCCCCGACTTCTTAGAGAAGTCGAGGATCTCGTCATTTATGAATTGTGTAAAACTGCTCTAGTACACATTGTGGGACTCAGAGAAAAGTCGCTATCGACCCTATACGAACAAAACGAAAACTGCTATACAAGTATTTTTTAAAGCATAAAATCGCTCACATGAAAATACGTAAGCTGCAATTGTTATCGTTATTAGGGTTGAGGCTGCTACTGATTGTCGGCATAATTGCAGCGATCGCTTACTGCACCATCTGTCTATTTTTGTTTGTTCAGCAACCCAGGTTCATCTTTTTTCCCTCTAGTGTTATTGAAAAAACACCAGAGTTATTCAATCTGCCTTATCAAGAAGTCTGGATACCTGTAAAAACTAGCGTGGGAAAGGTGGAAAAAATCCACGGTTGGTGGATTAAAGCCGACCAGCCCGATGCCAAGGTGTTGTTATATCTGCACGGGAATGGCATTAATATTGGCGCAAATATAGCTCATACCCATCGCTTTTATCAACTAGGATTTTCGGTGCTGCTGATTGATTATCGGGGATATGGTCGCAGTCAAGGCGATTTTCCTAATGAAATGAGAGTTTATCAAGATGCTGCTACAGCTTGGCAATATCTCACACAACAACAAAAGATTCCACCCCAGCAAATTTTTATTTACGGCCATTCTTTAGGTGGTGCGATCGCTATTGATTTGGCTGTTAAACAGCCGCAAGCTGCTGGCTTAATTGTGGAAAGTTCGTTTACATCTATCCGTGAGATGGTATCTACTCGCAAATCGTTTTCGCTATTTCCCGTCGATTTGATTCTGACACAGCGCTTTGAATCTATCAAAAAAGTATCTCAGTTGCGAATGCCAGTTTTATTCATTCACGGAACTGCTGACTCAACTGTACCGTCTTACATGAGCCAAAAACTATATGATGCTGCGCCTGAACCGAAACAACTCATTTTGGTTCCAGGTGCAGACCACAACGATGCAGCTGTCGTCTCTGGTGGCAAATATCTGCAATGGGTGCAGTTATTTGTACAAAAAGCCAAGGCACATAATAATTCTCATCCTTGATGTAGTAGGCAATTGGAGGAGTACAAAACTCCTCTTTAATCATGTAATTACTATCAAGTTATTAAATTGATTTAACAAGAAGTAAAAATTTAATCAACTGTTAGGTACAATCCAAACAAGGTTTTATGTAAAATTATTGCTTTTTTAGTTCAGTAATAATACTAAAAAAGCACATAGTTCAATATTTAGATGTTACATAAACCTTGCCAAACTAAGGCAAAACTCTACAAGCATTTCCAGCTATACTTTCTTGGTTGTAGCTGAGATAAGTATTTTATATAAGATTATTATTGAGTAATAATTTTATCCAAAAATTTTACAAATTCATACATAAATATCCGGGTGCAACATTCAAGCGCAAGGAAAATTTATACAGGTATAACCAGTCTTTGCTTGGCATCAGGAGCAACTTCAATCATGACTACAACACCAGCATACTTGTTCAAAATTCCGGGAAATCCTGCTATTGAAATTTCGCAAGACGAACTGCGATCGCTGCTGGGTGAAATTGAAGCCGAACTCCATCGCAGTAAAGTTTATCGTCAAGCGGTGGCTGCACTGCAAAAGTTACTCGGCTCTTCCGCAGAAGCTAAGACTTTGTTTAAAGCTGTAAGTAGAGAAGCAATTGGTTTAGCATTTCAGCAATTTGCACATCATGCAAAAGTGTTAGATAGCAACCAACAGGCAAGTACAGAGCTAGAAAACTCTCATGATGTGGCAAATAGCATCACCAACAATAATCTCGACCCACAAATAACAAAATTATCAACAGCTTTGGCAACTGAAGATGTAACCATTTCCTCTATCAAGGATGCAGAAAGTCCTGAACACAAACATCCTCTGCCAACACTCATGAACTGGCTGAACCCCAATCAAAAAATTACTAAAGCTGAACTAGCCAAGCAAAACTTAGCCCAACAGCGTCGAGAAATTATGCGTCAAATTGGTCAGCAACTGCGACAAGCCCGTGATGCTAAAGGTTTTTGTTTGAGAGACTTGAGTATGTTCACTCACTTGCCAATCCATCAAATGGAAGCAGTAGAAAATGCTGACTTAGATTCATTACCAGAAGATATTTTAGTCCGAGGATTTATCCGGGTTATGGGTAATGCTTTAGGGCTAAATGGTGCAGTTTTAGCCAATTCATTACCTGCAACTAACACCGTACCATCAGTATTACCTTCTTGGTCTCAGCCTAAAAAGACTTCCAAAAAATTGAAGCTAGAATTGCGACCTATACATTTGTATGTGGGCTATACAGCACTCGTCGCTGGGACGGTGGGAGGATTATCAGTAATGTCTCAGCCTGGGAAAATTGACACAACTGTAAATCCAGATGTCACGCCGTCTTCATCTATTTCCCAATCAAGCCAAAATTCTGAAATAATTACTAAACCAGGTATTAAATCCAGTAAAACTGGAATTAGTGTCGGCTCAGATATTGCTCCACCAGAAGCACTTTAATTAAGAGTGCTGAGTTGAAAGTGCTGAGTGCTGAGTAAGGTAAAAAGTACTCAGCATTCAGTATTGAGTAAGGTAAAAAGTAAACAGTATAAGTTTCCTCTTTCGCCTATGACCACAGACCCTTATGCTTGGATAGAACAATCATTGGCGACGATTCATCGGGCGGACTGGTATCGTTCAGTACAGACATTGAGCGATCGCCCTGGTGCAAAGGTTGTTTTGGCAGGGCGAGAGGTGATTAATTTTGCCAGTAACGATTATTTGGGATTGGCTGGAGATGAGCGATTAATTGAGGCGGCGATCGCAGCTATTCATGAATTTGGTACTGGCAGCACTGGTTCTCGATTACTCAGTGGACACAGAAAATTACACAGAGAGTTAGAGATAGCGATCGCATCTTTAAAACAAACCGAAGATGCGATTGTCTTTAGTTCAGGATACCTTGCTAACTTGGGAGCGATCGCGGCTTTAGTTGGCAAACGCGATTTAATTCTTTCTGACCAATACAATCATTCCAGCCTCAAAAACGGGGCAATTCTCAGCGGCGCAGCAATTATTGAATATCCCCACTGTGATGTTGCAGCTTTAAAAACTCAACTCAGCCAACAACGACAAAACTACCGTCGTTGTTTAATTATTACTGATAGTGTCTTCAGTATGGATGGTGATTTATGTCCTTTACCAACATTGTTAGAAATAGCTGAAGAATTTCACTGTATGCTGCTAGTTGATGAAGCTCATGCCACTGGAGTAATTGGTAAAACTGGCGCTGGATGTGTTGAGCATTTTGGATGTACAGGAAAGCAATTAATTCAAATTGGCACTTTGAGTAAAGCTTTGGGTAGTTTGGGCGGTTATGTAGCCGGAAATGCCAACCTAATTGATTTTTTACGCAATCGCGCCCCAACGTGGATTTACACCACAGGACTTTCACCTGCGGATACAGCAGCAGCATTAACCGCAATTCAAATTGTGCAGCAAGAACCCCAGCGGCGAATGCAATTGTGGCGCAATATAGATTACCTGAAAAATTTAATGCAACAGCAGTTACCTAACCTGAAATTGTTGCCTACAGAATCACCTATACTTTGTTTTCAATTAGCCAGTCCAACCGATGCCCTGCGAGTTGGTCAACAACTCAAAGAGGCAGGTATTTTTGCCCCCGCAATTCGTCCACCGACAGTACCTACCAGCCGCATCAGAATTTCTCTAATGGCTACTCATGAAGGAACGCATCTAGAAAAATTAGTTGCTGTATTGAGCAATACACATTAACTCTTCATATTTAATCATACTGATGTTAGAAGCTAATAAATGACAATCAGTTCAAACTTTGTTGCTAATGCAGCCACATTTTTGCTTCTATAGTTTAAGATAAATTGAGAAAAATTAGTTTGTGAATAATTAATAAATTACTATTAATAAAAGCTTGTAATATTACAATCTTATTTAGAAATACATACAATATTTGCGAAAAATTGACCACTAGCAAAAGGTATTTGTTTTTCTAAAGCAAGGATCTATCGGAAGATGAGTTCCAAAAACTTGGAAACTAGCTTAGGGTATGTATAGACCACGCCACAAGTTTTGGTTTTTTGCAAGTGTTTTCATGCCCTACATTCATTATTCGCAGTTTCTCCGTTATGGCTTTGTGGTGTTAATTGTCGCCACAGCACTAGTAGTAATGCTATTGCTTGACCCAATGCTAAACATGCAGGGAACGCCATTCCTGCTATTTTTTGGTGCTGTGATGGTGAGTGCTTGGTATGGTGGTTTGAAAGCAGGGCTGCTGGCAACCTTATTATCGGTAATACTAAGCGATTACTTTTTTCTTTCCCAACAGTACACACTGGATTTAAACTTATCTAATAGTGTCAAGATACTGTTATTTGCTTTACAAGGAATGCTGTTCAGTGTTATCTGCGAAGCATTAAGGCACACTAAGCGCAAAGCTGAAATCAATTACCAAAAACTCAAAGTCAGTGAAGAGCGATTTCGCTTAGCTTTAACCAATTCAGATATTATAGTTTTTCAGCAGGATAGAGATTTACGCTATCAGTGGGTGCATAATCTTCAGGGAGTAGACAAAACAGAATCAGTGCTGGGCAAAACTGATTATGAACTTTTCCCAATTTCAATAGCGCAGGAATTAACAGCGATTAAGCAAAGAGTAATAGAACAAGATGTTTCTTCCCGTGAAGAGGTTTGTGTAACTCTGCGGGGGAAAATTCTTTATTATGACTTGCTAGTGGAACCGCTCAAAGGGGTAGAAGGTGGATTAACTTGTGTAGCGGTGAATATTACTGAACGCAAGCAAGCAGAAATCGAAAAAGCTAAGTTACAAAGCAAACTTCAGCAAGCTCTTCAGCAAAAAGATGAATCTTTGGCGTTGCTGAATGCTTGGTTAACTAGTTCACCAGTAGCACTGGCATTTTTTGATACAGAACTCCGCTATGTTTATGCGAATGAAGCTTTAGCTGCTATTAATGGGATACCGCTAAGTCAACACATTGGCCGGACTTTAAGGGAAATATTACCACAATGGGCAGAGCAATTAGAGCCTGTTTTTCAGCAAGTGATGGAAACGCGGGAACCATTACTGAATCAAGAAGTCAGCGGTGAAACATATCCACCAGGAGTACATCGTCAAAGTTTAGTCAGCTACTTTCCGGTAAGTTTACCAAATGGAAAGTTACTGGGAGTAGGAGTTACTGGCGTTGATATCACTCCTTTAAAACAAGCGGAACAAGCATTGCGGGAAAGCGAAGCGAAGTTTCGCAGTGTGGTTGAATCAAATATGATTGGTATTGGCTTCTGGGAACGCGATGGCAGAATCACAGATGCCAATGATGCTTTGCTAAATATGCTGGGTTACAGCCGCGAAGAATTAAATAGTGGAGAACTAGACTGGCGAAGTCTGACACCTGTGGAATATTTACCACTTGATGAGGAAGCACTGAGACAATTTCAATACAATTCCTTTTGCATTCCGTTTGAGAAAGAATATATCCGCAAAGATGGTAGTCGCTTACCAGTATTAATCGGTAGCAGTCATTTTGAGGACACTTTAGACCGAGGAGCTTTTTTTGTCCTCGATATTACAGAACGCAAACAGACAGAAGAGCAACTCCGTTATGTTGCAGAAATTAGTAGTTTACTTTCTACGTCATTAGATTATGAGGAAACTTTACAGCAGATTGCCAAAATTTCTGTACCCCAACTAGCTGACTGGTGCAGTGTGGAAATTTTCACTGAGGATGGTAGTATTCGTCGCTTACCTGTGGCTTATGCAGATGCGTCTAAGGCAGAGTTAGCCAAGAAACTTCAGGAGTATGTACCGAATACTCAAGGTGAACATCCGATCGCTAGAGTACTGCAAACAGGCAACCCAGAATTAATTGCTGAAGTAACTGATTCTATGTTAGTGGAGGCGGCACAAAACGAGGAACATTTAGCAATTGTCCGGCAGATGAAGGTGAAGTCGGCAATGGTTGTGCCATTGGTAGCACACAAACGCGTATTGGGTTGTATGACATTTGCGATCGCTGATTCTCATCGTTGCTACGATCAAGCTGATTTAAGTTTAGCCACAGATATTGCCTATCGCGCTGCCTTAGCCGTAGAAAATGCCCAACTTTATCGAGATAATCATCAAGCTTTAATCAAATATGCCGAATCGCTGTCACTGTTAGATGCTTTGTTAGCTGGCGCACCCGTAGCTGTCTGCTTTTTAGACCGAGAACTACGCTATATCAGAATTAATCAGTTTTTAGCCGACATTAACGGTTTCCCCATCGAAGCCCATCTAGGACGCAAATTTAGCGAAGTATTTCCCAGTATGGCGGCTCAGTTTGAAGCCCCATTACAGCAAGTCTTACAGACAGGCGAACCGCTGTTGAATATCGAAATTAGTGGGGAACCACCAGGCAAACCAGGAACGTTTGGCTACTGGTTGGGTAACTATTACCCAGTGCGCAATGCTCTGGATGAAACTGAGGGCATTGGCATTATTTTATCGGATGTGACAGCAACCAAAGTCGCTGAAATTGCTCTGCGCGAGAGTGAATCACGATTCCGGGCAATGTTCAACCAAGCAGCAGTAGGAATTGCTTTGGTAGGTTTAAATGGACAATTTCTAAAAGTGAATCCTGCCCTGTGCGACATTACCGGGTACAGCCAAGAAGAATTAATCCAGATGAACTTTCAGGACATTACCCATCCTGATGACTTGGCAAGTGATTGGAAACAAGCTGAAAGAGTGTTAGCTAAGGAAATTAGTGGTTATTCCTTAGAGAAACGCTACATTCGCAAAGATGGTTCTATCGTTTGGGTAAATCTGACTTCTTCAGCAGTTTGGGATATTCATGGGCAAGCGAAGTATGCAGTCGGCATTATTGAAGATATCAGCGAACGGCAAGCCGCTCTACAAGAACGCCAACAAGCCGAAGCAGCCCAAAGCTTTTTATTTGAAGCCAGTAGTCTACTAGCTGCCTCACTCGATTATGAAGTCACTTTGAATAATGTCGCTAAGTTGGTAGTGCCGACTTTAGCAGATTGGTGTGTGATTGATATTGTCAAAGAAGATTATACAGTTCAACAGGTGGCGATGATCGCCGTTAATCCGGCAAAGGTAGAAATAATCACCCAAATGCGACGGCGTTATCCCGTTAAATATGAAAACAACAGTCCTTTTCGGAAAAAATTGCTAAGGGGAGAACCTATCTTTTGTCCTGAAGTTCCATCCAAAATTCTCGCAGCAATGGCTCAAGATGAGGAGCATTTGCAATTACTGCAAAGCCTTGGTATAGGTTCTTTAATGATCATTCCCCTGCATTTGCGAGAGCAAGTATTTGGCGTAATTTCTTTAGTAAGAGGCGAATCTAGCCCCGCCTACAACTCAGCAGACTTGGCATTAGCAGAAGATTTAGCTCGCCATGCTGCTACAGCCATTGACAATGCTAGACTTTACCAAAAAACTCAGCAGGCAAAGCAAGCCGCAGAATTAGCTGTCAGCCGGACTGCGCGTTTACAAAGAATCACTGCTGCCCTTTCAGAAGCTATTACACCGCAACAAGTAGCTGATGTGGTAGTCAACCAAGGAATTTCTGCCTTGGGTGCTACTGCTGGTTCTGTTGTCTTGTTAGCAGAACACGGCAGTTATCTCAAAATTGTCCAAGCAACTGGCTATTCGCAATCAGCACTGAAGGCTTGGGAAAGTTTTCCGGTGACGGCGGCTGTGCCTTTAGCGGAAACGGTGAGAACTGGCAAGCCAATTTTTATTGCCAGTCCAGAAGCCTTAGCAGCTAGTTATCCCCACTTGGCAGAAGCTTTATCTGTCACAGGAAATTGTGCTTTTGCTTGTATTCCACTAATCTTAGAAAAACAAGTCATAGGGGCATTAGGGTTAAGCTTTGCTACTGTCCAAACATTTCCCGAAGCAGATCAAGGATTTATGTTGACACTGGGGCAACAGTGTGCGCAAGCGATCGCCCGCGCTCAACTCTACGAAGCCGAACGCCTTGCCCGTTCCGAAGCCGAAACAGCCAACCGCATCAAAGATGAATTTCTGGCTGTACTTTCCCATGAACTCAGAACACCCCTCAACCCGATTTTGGGCTGGGCAAAATTACTCCGTACCCGCAAAAACGACGAAGCGACAATCTGCCGGGCGTTAGAAACAATCGAGCGCAACGCCAAGTTACAAGCCCAACTTATAGAAGACTTATTAGATGTGTCGCGGATTTTGCGCGGTAAGCTAAGTTTGCATATCCGCATTGTAGATTTAAACAGCACAATTACCGCAGCGTTAGAAACAGTACGTTTAGCCGCCGAAGCCAAATCCATTCAACTGCAAACAGTACTGCCGAATCATAACGTCGAAGTTATGGGCGACGGCGATCGCTTGCAACAAATTGTCTGGAATCTTGTATCCAATGCGGTGAAGTTTACACCAGCAGAGGGACGGGTAGAAGTAAGTTTAGAGCAAGTCGGCAATGAAGCACAAATTCAAGTAATTGATAACGGTAAAGGTATCACTCCCGAATTTTTACCCTACGTGTTTGAATATTTCCGCCAAGCAGATGGCAAAACTACCAGAGTTTTTGGCGGACTCGGTTTAGGACTGGCGATTGTCCGCCATTTAGTAGAACTGCACGGCGGTACAGTCTCGGCAGAAAGCAAAGGAGAAGGACAAGGGGCAACTTTTACCGTCCGACTTCCACTGCATAAAAGTGCTGATTCCGCAGTGCTGAATGCCGAGTCTGCACAGGTAGATATGGCAACTCAGGAGTCATTACTGGCAGGAGTGCGAATTTTATTTGTTGATGATCAAGCTGACGTGTTAGAGTTTTTCACTTTTGCCTTAGAACAATATGGGGCAGAAGTCACAGCAGTATCATCTGCATCTGAGGCATTAGAAGCATTAGTCAAGTTACAGCCAGACATTTTATTAAGCGATATTGGAATGCCAATTACAGATGGCTATATGTTGCTACGCCAAGTCCGACAACTACCCCCAGATAAAGGCGGGCAAATTCCTGCGATCGCCCTTACCGCTTATGCTGGCGAAATTGACTACAAACAAGCAATGGCAGCAGGCTTTCAAAGACATATCCCCAAACCCGTAGATCCGCTTGATTTAGCAATTGCGATCGCTAAATTGATTAGTCAGAAATAAAAGAAAAGCTCGCAAATAACAACTTTTGCAAGAGACTCCATGAGTTGCACTCACAAGGAACAATGAAAATACCTCTTCCTGTTCCCTGTTCCCTGTTCCCTACCTCCACCAAAGAACTTTTTCCGCAAACCCTAACTAAACACTTGCTCTGCTTCAATTGCATTAATTTGGTCAAGAATATTCCAAACTTCTTGTAACATTGGTTCTAACCCAGTACGCGTTACCGCAGAAATCAAGAAAACCGGAGCATAAGAAAGATGATTTAATTGGGTAGCTAATGCTTCTAAATCAACTTCTTCTCGATCAACTGCATCAATTTTATTCAGTGCTAAAATTTGGGGACGCTCTGCTAAACCTCGTCCATAAGCTTGCAATTCTTGTTGAATTGTATTGTAATCTCTGATGACATCATCACTAGTTGCGTCAATCAAGTGTAATAGAACTCGTGTGCGTTCAATGTGACGTAAGAAATCATGCCCCAAACCTGCACCTTGGGCTGCACCTTCAATCAATCCGGGAATATCGGCAAAAACTGTACCATCACCAGTCGGTTTTCGCACTACACCCAAATTCGGCACAAGGGTAGTGAAAGGATAATCGGCAATTTTTGGTCTTGCTGCTGATAAAGATGAAATCAAGGTAGATTTACCAGCATTTGGCAAACCAATAATTCCCACTTCGGCTAATAGTTTCAACTCCAAACGTAAGTGTTTCTTTTCCCCTTCTAAACCTGGGAGCGCATATTCTGGGGCGCGGTTGCGGTTGCTTAAAAAATGTTGATTTCCTAGCCCACCTTTACCGCCTTCAGCAATTACTAAAGTTTGTTCTGGTTCAACCAAATCACCGATGATTTCATCAGTTTCAGCATCATAAATTACTGTACCGCAGGGAACTTCGATGATTAAATCTTTTCCGGATGCACCAGTGCGGTTATTAGGGCCGCCTCGACCACCGTTTTCTGCTTTAAAAAGATGGTTATATTTAAAGTCCAGTAGGGTTTGGAGATTTTCTACAGCTTGGAAAATAACTGAACCACCTCGTCCGCCATTTCCGCCAGAAGGGCCGCCAGCCGGCACATATTTCTCTCTGCGGAAGGCGACAATTCCATCGCCACCTTTACCTGCTTCAACTTCAATTTCTACTTGATCAATGAATTGCATATTTTTACAGTGTTGAGTTGTGAGTTTTAAATTATAAGTTTTTTAATCAATGCTTTACTCTTATTCTCTACTTTTAACTCAGAACTCAACAATCAATACTCAGCACTTAAATATATGGAGTGACATCCTCGCCGCAATCATCTGCCAAATAAGAGAGGGCGCGGAAACGTAAACCTACTAGTTGTTCATAAAGGGGATTAATCTTACACAAAGGCGGTATATGAACAATTTTGCGTCCAAATAAAGTGACATCTCGTTCAAAGGGACACTGAGAAGGAATCATTTTACATAAAAATCGAGCGACTCTGGGGTCTTGAACATCTAGCCCATCTAACCAGTCGCGCAGAGAGTCGAGTGGTAAATGAGGTGGTACTTTGGATATATCTGTTGCAGTAACTAGCTGGTCTTGAATTTCTAGGGTGTGACGGAGGGCGGCGATAATATCTTCTGGTTGTTCTAAAGCTTGGCAAAACTGATGCAGAACTTGATCTTCGCTAGGGGAATATGTACCATCAGCGATCGCTACCATTACAGCTGTACGTAAAAAATTTTCGGCTGCTGGTGTGCTTTTACCCAACACTACGGCTAATTCTTCTGGTGTAATTACCTCAAAAGATTCCCATTTTAGGCTAGGTGCTAACTCTTCTTTGGTGATACTGGCAATTAATTGCTGTTCATGGTCATCAAAGTTACCATCTGCCCAAGCAATCGTTAGCAGTCCACGTAACCAAGCTGCAATTTGTTCGCTACTGTATGGGGATTTTATGACACTTGTCATACACTTCGCCTCAAACTTCTCTCGGTGAATACTAGGCTACCTTGAAGGTCACTGATTGCACAGTTAACTAACAGGCTTTTAAGATTTACGCTTTCGTTAACTACAACCAAAAAGCGATCGCTTCCTGACCACACTACTCTTAAAAAAATCTTGAGAAATTTTTTACTTAAATTTATCGTATAAAAATTAATCCAAGTAGTGTATGTACCTCCAAATTTCTGACTTACAACTCTTATCACACTCAAAGAGTTGAATTTGCTACATTTACTACTGCAAATTAATCTCAAATAAGGTGGTATTTATTAAAGAATAATCCTCAATAATGAAGGCATATACCAACCTCTAACACCATCAGCCGGGATTTTCTATTGAGATTCGGCTATGAGTCAGTGGATAAGCAAAACGCACTAGAGGATCGATTCAGTAATTAAAAACCTAAGAGGATGTTTGGAAAGTCATGAAAGATACTAAAAACCCCTCTCCAAAGCTCTCACGCCAGTTGCTACAACGGGGAGACAGCCGCGTGGGCGGGTTTCCCGACTTGAGCGGACTGTCGTGGGAATCCCCCTTCGGGTTCACAGTCGCCTGGGTCGGGAAACCCTCCCGCAGCGCTGATTCACCGCAACGCACTGGCTCCCGTGCGAGGAGAGAGGCTTTAAAACCCCCATTCCCTTGTAGGGAAGGGGGGCTTGGGGGGTTAGGTTTTTCAGATTTTGATGTTAACAATAATACTTTTCAAACAACCTCTAACTCCCAGCCCTACAAAGGAAGGGGGTAGCGCAACTCCCCTCTCCTCGTAGGAGAGGGGATGGGGGAGAGGTTCTTCTAGCATTACTGAATTGGTGTTCTAGTTGGATGGAAATCTCACAAACGCAGAAATCGACAATTAGGAATTAAGGTATCAGCAATGTTTTATTTTGGTATTGAGCATGAAGTTGCGTTTTTGAACCAAGAAGGAAAATTTGCAGATTTTGACCATACAAAGTTTGCCGATTTCAATCAGATTGTAGAAAGACTACCTACCTACCCCAGCGACTATCCACAATTGCGTGTAGGTGATGCCGGTATTAAAAAGAAGAGATGGTATATCGAAGGATTTGAAAGATTTGCTGATTCTGATCAACCAATTGATTGTTTAGCTAAAGGTATTGAAATTAGGACAACTATACATACTCATATTCAAGGCGCAGTCAATGAATTAACAGAAAGTTTTAATTTACTACGCGAGGTAGCTGCGAGTTATGGTTACTCACCAGTTTTAACTAGTTTTAACCCTTACAAAACTGTGTTTAAACCTCAACCCCCACTCAACGATTTTGAAATTAAACAACTACAAGCTTATCCTGACGAGCAAACTGCCAATATTTACATGGTCAGTTATGGGCCTGATTTGAATATTTCTGTAGCAGATATGTCTACAAAAACTTTAATCGATATTGGCAGAAAATTAACTTATTACAGTCCTTATATTGTCCCTTTTACTTATAGTTCTCCTTTTTACAATGGGAGTTTATGGGAAGGACTATCTGTCAGAACTTTTATCAGAACAGGAAAACGTTCAGCAACCCTAGTTTTTGTTGAAAAACAAGAACAATTAATTCCTAGCGTCCCATCATTAACAAAAATTGCCCGCATTCCCGCAGAAATTGGACGCATCGAATTTAAAGCTTTTGACAGTTGTGATGATTTTAATCTTTATGCTGCCTTACTGGCATTATTAAAAGGTTTGGTATTAGATGAAACTTTACAAGGTAGAGTTACAATACCCGACGCAGTTTTACATCAGATTTCTGCCAAAGAAGGTTTTGATAATGAAGATATTTTTGCTAATGCTAAAAAAGTTTTACAAGCATCTGAGTTCGCCCTTGCTAATGACCCAGATGTCAAATTGCTAACACCATTAAAAGAAATACTTGAGCAACGTAAAACCAAGTCACATGAACTAATAGCAATGTTTCAACAGATAGGTTCAATAGAAGAAGTGTTGCGACAAACTTATTGAATATTTGTTGACTGTTGACTGTTAACAGTCAACACATCTTATCAGTGATTTCAAATTTTATGTTTAAATAATTCAATTTGACGCGAATTATTTCTTGGAAGTCCCTAATTGAATTTACTACGAAAAGAGGGAAGGAAAAGCAGCCACCGGCTGCTTTTCCTTTTGTCACAATGATTATTATTCTTAATTGTTGAGGATTTTATTTTTTTGGAATTCCCTTTGATAGTCTTATTCAATATGCTTATATGCAGCAAGGCAAATTTAATAAAAACTTAAAATGTTAACAGCTAGTATTAAGCTTTAGTAAATTCTAAAACTTTCATTAAAAGGATTTAACACGGTTATATATTAGGTGTAAGCTTATCTATCAAGTAAGCTGTTAAGCAATTGCAACTAAGCTTATATTTGCTACCTACTGGTTTGATTTTAAGTATAATAAAGTATTCTTCATCCTTTGTTAGTAGAGCTACCCTAGCTCTCATCAAGAGCAATCTGGCTAAGAGTTTGTCACAAAACAACCTTGCCTTTTTTGAGTGAGAGATACTTTCTTAGTAAGCTTTCTGGGTAGCAAATTGTACAATCTGTTTCTTGACAGGCTCTAATATCATGTTCGGGTGATCAGTTGTGATTCCGTGCATCTATGCAAAAATCTTTAAACCCTCTCCCCTGCTCAGAAGCTCCCTGCCCCCTGCGGTCTTAATCATAAGTCTTTTACCGGACATGATATAACTTGGCCTCAAACAGAAGGCGCATATCATCAGTGAGATTTTAAGATAATTTGACTTTCGTCAATTAGAAAATATTCTGAAAATTTAGGAAAGATATATGTATGAAATACATCCTTGTACTGAACTTATAGGACAAGAATGAATCATACGTATCAAGATTAAGCGATCGCCTGCTCAAAAATTGTGTTGATGATCGTGATTTTCAGCAATTTTCAGTACTATTGCTGATTGATCAATGGCATTCAACCTTAATCTCTCACAAATGTAAATAACGGGGTTCGAGAACTAATTTTTCTTACTAAAGGAGACCAAAATCATGCCTTTAACAGTTATTAGTCCAGCAGACATCAAAGCTTTGCAGGAAACTGAGGCTGAACACATTATCCCCAAAGAGGACGCATCGAAAGAGCTATTAAGACTAGCAACAGCAAGTAGCGAGTTTGACGGAGGGCGGGACGAGGTTGGCCTGGTACTAGAGTTAAGTTAAAAAATAATAATGGGATTTTAAGCAAAGAAACTTAGAAGTTGTTTGAAAGGTTTTAGTAAGTAATCAAAGCGGACATGATATGAGATAGACTATTTGACTTAACCAGGAAAGGTAACAATTCCACTCATCTCTTCAAGACAGTGCAGATTTTACTTTGAGCAAATCAAGGTTACCAAGATGAAGCAATGCCTACGGCAACCTAACGGAACGCAGACATGTTGAAGGTAAGAGAATCAACAGTTCATCGCACACTTCATCTCAAGTCCGACCGAGCAGTTATAATTCACTGCATCTGTGCAGAAACTGTAAAATCCTCTCCCCTACACCTGTGCGATCGCATTTTCAAAATATAAAAAAAGGTGGGACTATACCCACCCTCACGATTAAGAACCTAACGCTTTAGATGTTTTCTCTTTATCTAACTTGAACATCAACACACCCAACGGTGGTAGACACAAATCCAAAGAATAAGGACGATTGTGCATTGACCAATCATCTGTCCACTTACCGCCTAAGTTACCCATATTGCTACCCCCATACTGACGGGCATCACTATTAAACAACTCGGTATAAAATCCTTTTTCTGGCACACCGATGCGATAGTGGGAATGAGGTTGGGGTGTGAAGTTACAAATCACCACGACAAAATTGTCAGAATCTTTGTCACGGCGAATGAAAGAAACTACACTGTGACGGTTGTCGCTACAATCAATCCACTCAAACCCTTCTCTGGCAAAATCTAAGGTGTACAAAGATGGCTCAGAACGGTAGAGTTGGTTGAGTTCTTGGAAGAACTTTTTCAATTGTTGATGTGGCTCATGCTGTAACAATTGCCACTCCAAGTCAGCCCAAACATTCCACTCACTCCATTGCCCAAATTCCATGCTCATAAACATGGTTTTCTTGCCTGGGTGAGCAAACATATAGGTAAATAAACAACGCACATTCGCCATCTTCTGCCATCGATCACCAGGCATTTTACCGATGATGTTGCTCTTACCATGCACAACTTCATCGTGAGACAACGCCAGCATAAAATTCTCGCTGTGGTTGTACCACATACTAAAGGTGACGTTATTTTGGTGGAATTGACGGAACCAAGGATCCATGCTGAAGTAATCCAGCATATCGTGCATCCAACCCATGTTCCATTTCAAGTTAAAGCCCAAACCGCCTGTGTAGGTTGGCCAAGACACCATCGGCCAAGCAGTGGATTCTTCTGCAATGGAAAGTGCGCCAGGAAAATAACTAAAAATGAGGTAATTTACTTGACGTAAGAAATCCGCCGCTTCTATGTTCTCTCTACCGCCGTACTGGTTAGGTAGCCACTCACCATCTTTACGGCAATAGTCAAGATACAGCATCGAAGCCACAGCATCTACACGAATGCCATCGATGTGATATCTATCGAACCAAAACAAGGCATTTGCGACTAAGAAATTCCTAACTTCGTTGCGGTTGTAGTTGAATACCAGAGTACCCCATTCTTTATGTTCACCTTTACGAGGGTCTGCGTGTTCGTATAAGTGAGTGCCATCAAAGAAAGCCAAACCATGCCCATCTTTGGGGAAGTGACCAGGAACCCAATCGACAATTACCCCAATGCCGTTTTGGTGACATTGGTCAACAAAATACATGAAATCTTCTGGACTACCAAAACGAGAAGTAGGTGCATAATAGCCAGTGACTTGATAACCCCAAGACCCATCAAAAGGATGTTCGGCAATAGGTAGTAGTTCTACATGGGTATATCCTAAATCTTTGACGTAGGGAATCAGTCGGTCTGCTAATTCCCGATAAGTAAGAAAACGCGCACCTGGTTTTAGTTCAGAAACAATAACTACTTGCTCAGTTTCACCATTTGGTAATTTAGCCGGTTCAGCACTAGAAGCGTGTAGCCAAGAACCCAGGTGTACTTCATAAACGGAGACAGGTTGAGTCAGAGGGTCGGTGTGACGACGCTTTTCCATCCAGTCTTCGTCATTCCATTGATATGAATTTAAATTAGTGATGATGGATGCTGTTTTTGGGCGGGGTTCTTGCTGAAAAGCGAAAGGATCAGATTTTTCGTAAATGTGTCCTTCAAAATTTTTAATTTCATATTTGTAATGTTCCCCTACCCCCAATTCGGGAATGAATAATTCCCAAACGCCTGTGGGGCCTTTCCGCATTTGATGTTTGCGTCCGTCCCAAAGGTTAAAATCTCCTAGTACAGAAACGTTCCGGGCATTGGGGGCCCAAACTGCAAAATAAACACCCTTTACACCGTCGATTTCGGTGGGGTGCGCTCCTAGTTTTTCGTAAATTCGATGATGGTTACCTTCAGCAAATAAATGTAAATCAAAGTCTGTTAGGCGAGGAGAACGGAAAGCATAAGGGTCATAAGTAACTCGCTCATGTTCTCCTTCTTGAATCCGTAACTGGTAGTTGGCCAGTTCTGGAGTTTCAATCGTACATTCAAAAAAATGAGGATCATGTACGGGTTGCATAGGGTATTCTTTTCGTTCTTGGGGAACGATTACCCATGCTTGGGTTGCATTTGGGAGGTAGGCACGTACAGCCCACACATTTTTGCCATTTTGTTCTATGGCATGAGAGCCAAGTATTTCAAACGGATCATGATGCTGATTCCAAACGATGCGGTTAACCTGTTCCTGAGCGATCGTAGCTGTGGACATGAAGGTACCTATGTTGAATAAAGTGATTAACTAAACCGACTTTTTTAATATCTATATATATTCTTTACATTTATTTGCAATTTATTGCCACCGTTATAGTACATCAGATGAGTACAACAGGGATGAGGAGAAGAACCAATCACCAATCACAGATGAGAGATGATTATATATCCAAGAATGGAAATAACTGAAGCAAGACTCTACGTATCCGTAGCAGAAACACTGTTTGCCGCAGTTTAGTGTTTAATGTCGGTGGAGGAACTTTTTGGAGTTGGGCTTGTAGCTGTGCGTACTCGGCAGCACTTACAGGTTTGCCATCAATAGGCGATCGCGCATCTATAATAATTTCTGTCCGCAATATCTCTTCTGGTATATCTTCTGACGGTGGTAAAGCCATGACTGCTGCTCCCCAATGGCTCATTAACCACATACTAATACTAGAGGTAATACTCAAAACCCCAAATATTATTCGCTTTCTAGATTTTACTTTGCCCATCTCACCACCCTCAAGTCAAAAATTCAGTAGCTAAATAAAAGAATTACTAATCAAATCTTGCCATCTAATTTTGATTTCTTTTCTTTTTATTCTAGACTTACTAGTTCGATTGAATACAGGTAGTAATAGCCTATTCAATTTTTTCAGAAAAATTGGCGAACTCAGCTTTTCAGGTTTAGACAACAGTGCAGATATAAAATAGAAACTTTTTTATCTAAATCAGGCTAAAAATTTAAATGGACACTTGGTTGTGGTTTAAACCAACATTACCAGTGTCCAATAACTGCTGTTTTACATTAACAGATATCTGAAGTGTGTTTGAGTTGATTATCCACTCGCTGAAGAATACTCAGATTCTTGTTTCTACTCATTAACTCAAACAATTGTACTCAACAGTAATCCCAAGCCATTGCCTTAGAACTGAATCTAAGACAAAGTACTAGGGTGTTTTAGTGGGAGTAGCTGTGGGTGTTGTAGTAGCTGTGGGTGTGATGGTCGCAGCTGGTGTAGTAGTGGTGGGTGTTGACCCAGTATCTGAGGGTTCACCTGTAGCTGCTGGTGAGGTTGTAGCACTTGGCGCATTACCACCACCTTCACACGCGCCCAGAACTGCCGCCAAACTTAACATTAAAGCTAAACCAAAGATTTTTGTCTTCATAACTCCTCTTTCACCAATTGTGGCAATCAAATTTTTGTGCCTTTTGAATAAGATAACCTATATTATTGCTAATTTTTGAAATATCCTGTCTATGAGATATTTAAAAACACTCTTAGGGCTGATTGTTTGTGGTTAAGTTATTAGGCCACAGACTGATGAGGTTCTGTAATTTGGGTATTAAGTTACCATACCAAAGATTGTTAGGCGATCGCTAAGGTTATTTCTTTTTATTTGGTATTGCCAGACTGAGATGCAATACTTAAAATGTCAAGTTAGCCAATGGCTAATGGCTGATTGTAACTATTGCAATACTCAAGTGAAGCACAAATTTGGATTAACTCCCTCAAAAACAACCAATTAAAACAATGACTGCAACAGATTCATAAAACTTAGGCGCAGTCATTCCCAATCCAAGATAGTATAACCAAGCCTAAAGCTTAGAGCTATGCTCCTTCAGATCGCAAAAAATGCTATTTTAACCTGAGCAAAATTTAATAAACAGACTAAAATACATTATTTCCTATCTTTAAAAATCTATGGCTGCTGTTCGTAAATCAGCTGTGTCTGCACCTAGTACTTGGTTCTGGCGGAATTCTCAACCAACTGCACAAAGGCGGCGCTCCGCAGGTCGGGGGTCAGCTATGAGTAGTGTATCCCCACTTCCAGAACAATCTCCGGTAGTATCGCCTAAACGTCAACGGCGTTCTGCTAAAAATTTATCTGTTTCTGCCACCAACAGGACACAAGAATTAACTCAATCCAAAGTTTCTCAGAGCAAAAACCAATCTAAGAAGGCTCCGTCTGGCTCTTTAAATCTGCCTATTGTGCCTACTGCTGAAGCTTTACCTAATTGGTTACTGCGGTTGTACGCTGTACATCGTTACTCATCTGTTGTGACATTTTTATTAGTTGCTGTAGCTCTTGTTGTTTATGGTTGGACAGTCTATTCTCAAGAACTATGGAATCAAGACTTTCGCCGCTTACAAAATCTGCAACGCAATGAGCGACAATTAAGAACAACCAACGCCATGCTGAAAAACCAAATGGCAGAAGAAGCAGAACAACCAAGTGCAGGATTGGTATCACCTACGCCAGATAAGACAATTTTCTTACCTTCAGCATCTGATACTCCTGCCAATTCCACGCTGCCTAACACAACATCTAATTCTCCAATGCAACAGCCAACCTCCTTGCCATTGGGATATTAAAGGCAATACAGCAATCCTATTTGACTTCTCAACTACTCGTAGAGGCAGGGAATAGTGAGGAACTACTGTGTTCGGTCGCCAGACTCCCTCAGTGGTGTTAGGGAGTAAGAAGTAGATTTATTCATAACTCATTTAGGGCTGCGATAGTCATGAGTCATTTTTCCAAGACAAATGACAAATAACAAAGGACGAAGCCGATGCAGAAGTCGTCAAGTAAATTAAAATTCAAAAATTCTAGAAATTCTGGAGTTACAAAGCAGCAGAAGATTTCCCGAAAAAGGTTCATGGGAAAATTTACTGCCAAAATCCAAGAACCTATCCAAAGCAGCAAAGTCCGACTTTTGACAGTATGGGCTATTTTAGTAGCCGCAGGATTAGGGTTAGCTTTTAACTTATACAACTTACAAATTATTCAAGGAAAAAAACTAACTCAGAAGGCACGCAATCAACAAATGGTGAGTTTGCGACCTTTTATGCCTCGTCGTTTAGTAATTGATCGTAATTCCAATATTTTGGCTGTTGACCGTCCTGTATATACCGTTTATGCCCATCCCAAGCTGTTTGATAAGTCTAATGAAGAAATAGCCCAAAAGTTAGCACCAATCATCAGCAAAGAAGCGGCTGATTTAGTTAAAACTTTTCAAAGCCGCAAAAGTGGGATCATACTTATACCGGCGCTACCAGAAGAAATTGCTGAGCGCGTAATTGCACTACGCTTAAATGGCTTAGAATTAATTCCAAAATACTCCCGTTTATATCCGCAAGCAGATGTAACATCAGATGTGGTGGGCTACGTAGACCTGGAACGTCGTGGTCAAGCAGGTGTGGAATATAGTCAAGAGAAACTGCTAGAACGTTCTGTGCAGAAAGTGCGGTTAATGCAGTCTGGGAACGGCGAATTAAAACCAGATAATGCTCCTGAAGGTTTTCTCCATGCTGATGACTTGCAACTGCAATTAACCATTGATACCCGTCTGCAAAGAGCCGCTCGTTTGGCGCTGAAAGCACAGGTAGAAAAGTTTAAGGCTAAACGTGGAGCCGTCATTGTGATGGATGCGTTAGACGGTTCTTTACTAACCCTGGTTTCGCAGCCAACTTATGACCCCAATGAATATGGCAAAGCAAAAATAGGCTTATTTAGAAACTGGACAGTGGCTGATCTTTACGAGCCGGGGTCAACTTTTAAACCATTAAATGTGGCGATCGCCTTAGAAAATGGTGTAATCAAACCAGATGATACATTTAATGATCCTGGTTATATCAAAGTTGCTGACCGTGTAATTAAAAATGCCGAACACAATGGTTATGGGCAAATTAGCATTGCCAAGATTCTGCAAAATTCTAGCAACATCGGGATGGTGCAGATTATCCAAAAAATGCGCCCCTCTGTCTACTACACTTGGTTAGAACGTTTGGGATTAGGACAACCTATAGAAACAGATTTACCTTTTGGAGTTAGTGGTTCGCTGAAAAGTCAATCAAGATTTATTTCCTCGCCCATTGAACCAGCTACTGCATCTTTTGGACAAGGTTTTTCTCTTACTCCCTTACAACTAGTACAGCTGCATGGAGCTTTAGCTAATGGGGGAAAATTGGTAACACCCCATGTAGTCCGGGGACTGGTGGATAGCAATGGGAAAATGCATTACGCACCGACACTTCCTGAACCACGTCAAATTTTCTCGCCTAAAATCACCCAAAAGGTTGTAGAAATGATGGAAACCGTTGTTTCTGAAGGCACTGGTAAACCTTCAAAAATTGCTGGATATCGCATTGGTGGTAAAACAGGCACAGCTCAAAAAGCTAGTCCCAACGGTGGTTATATCCCTGGTGCTAGAATCACCAGCTTTGTAGCAATTTTACCTGTGGAAGCTCCTCGCTATGTAATTTTGGCAATTGTCGATGAACCAAAGGGCGAAAACGCTTATGGTTCCACTGTTGCTGCACCAATTGTCAAATCGGTAATGGAAACACTGATTCCCCTAGAACACCTTCCACCACAACAAGTAAATTCCGCAGCAGAAACACCGTAATGAGAGTGCTGATTCAGTAGTGCTGAGTTGAAAGTGCTGAGTACAACACTATAACTAAAGTTAGGGGATTGAAACAAGGACACATTTTTTCTTGCACTACGTGTGTCGAAAAAAATAAAAATATTTTTTTCATAAATAAATTTAGGGTCTTCAAACCCTATATGCTGAGTGCAGTTAATTTTACCTTTTACTCAGCACTCAGCACGAGCGCACTGTTTTGGCGAAAAGATTTAATTCTGACGTGAATTCGATAAATTTCTCCCCAGCCCCTCTTTGACGCGGAAAGGAGCAAAAATCTTTCTAGTTTTAAACAATAGTCAAAAGACCTCTTGCAAAAGTTGTTATTTGCGAGCTTTTCTTTGTGCCTTTGCATCTTTGCGCGAAACAAAAAAATAGGTAAAGCAGACTCATACCTTTTCTCGATAAAGATGCATGATAAGACAAAAATGCGCCATTTGTTGACAGTAAATTATATGTAAGAAACATAGAACATAATAGAAAAGAGGAGAAAAAACAGTCCTTACTCTGTTCTCTTTCCCCTACTCTCAGCTCATATTCTACAAGTTATATTTGCCGTTAAGCTAAATTTGCTAGGTTTTGAGATCCAAGTTCAGGTTCTTTAAAACTTGTGGACATACCCTATTTTTAAAGAACCTTTTGTGAGGCATTGCTAAAATTGCTAAAACCAGCAAATTATTATCCTGCAAAGGCTTTGTCGATTTTGGCAGAGATTCATTTATGGTATTTGACCCACCAGCTATACATTTAGTTAGTCGCAAAAAATTAACCGTTAGTAATTATTTTTAAATAATTGTTTTAAATCTTTTAACTATCGGCTTAACTGTCTTAACTGTCTTCAATTCTTGATTTAAGTATCGGCTTAAATGTCTTAAATGTCTTAACTGTCTTTTAATTTGCAAATCAATTTTTAGATTATTTCTTGAAGTCCTTTAGTCTACGATTGCTTTTTTTCTACAAATCTGAAAAATTACGAGAGTATCAAAATAAATCACAAACAATTCATCTACCAACATCAAAAAGAAGTAATGACTTAAACAGCTTTTTCAAATGGAAATAAAGATAGCAACCAGACTTCAGAGGAGGTTACGCGCAGATCATGCAACCCTTTGAACTGCCAGAATTTTATATGCCTTGGCCCGCGCGGCTAAACCCAAACCTAGAAGCAGCACGAGTGCATTCTAAGGCGTGGGCTTACGAAATGGGGATACTTGGCTCGCAAGAAGAAGCTGAAGACTCGGCTATCTGGGACGAGAGGACGTTTGATGCCCACGACTATGCCTTGCTTTGCTCGTATACCCATCCAGATGCACCAAGTACGGAACTCGATCTAGTGACTGATTGGTATGTTTGGGTATTCTTCTTCGACGATCATTTCTTGGAAATCTATAAGCGCACTCAAGATATGGCAGGGGCGAAGGAATATCTCGGCAGGCTACCAATGTTCATGCCAATTTATCCTACCGAAACTTTCCCAACACCCACCAATCCCGTGGAAAGAGGCTTGGCTGATTTATGGTCTCGCACCGCGTTTACCAAATCTGTGGATTGGCGGCTGCGGTTCTTCGAGAGTACCAAGAACCTCTTAGAAGAGTCTCTGTGGGAACTCGCCAATATCCGCCAGGATCGCATCGCTAACCCCATCGAATACATTGAGATGCGCCGCAAGGTTGGTGGCGCACCGTGGTCAGCCAATCTGGTCGAACACGCCGCCTTTGTTGAGGTTCCGGCTGAAATCGCTGCTACTCGCCCCATGCGGGTGCTGAAAGACACATTTTCCGATGGAGTGCATCTCCGCAACGATTTGTTCTCCTACCAAAGAGAAGTAGAGGAGGAAGGTGAGAACGCTAACTGCGTTTTGGTCTTGGAGCGATTTTTGAATGTGAGTACCCAAGAGGCGGCTAACCTCACCAACGACCTACTAACCTCGCGGCTACAGCAGTTCGACAACACCGCCATCACCGAGTTACCCCCTCTGTTTGAAGAGTATGGACTAGACCCGGTGGCTCGGATGAACGTTCTTTTATATACCAAAGGACTTCAAGATTGGCAGTCGGGCGGTCATGAGTGGCATATGAGGTCGAGCCGCTACATGAACAAAGGAGGGGATAATTCTGCAACATCCGGGTCGGTTCTGGACGGCCCCACTGGACTAGGCACATCGGCTGCACATATTAGCAAGTTATACAGTGCTTTGGGTTTGGGAAGGTTTAAGAGCTTTACTCACGTTCCATATCAGCCTGTGGGGCCGGTGAAATTGCCGAAGTTTTACATGCCGTTCTCTACAAGTTTGAATCCCCATCTGAATGGAGCGCGGCAGCATTCCAAGGAATGGGCGCGTCAGATGGGGATGTTGGACTCACTACCCGGTATTCCTGATGCCGTCATCTGGAATGACCACAAGTTCGACGTTGCCGACGTAGCCTTATGCGGGGCATTGATTCATCCGAATGCGTCTGCTTCTGAGCTAAATATCACGGCGTGTTGGCTTGTTTGGGGAACCTATGCCGACGATTACTTTCCGGCGCTTTACGGACATAGCCGCAACATGGCGGGTGCGAAAGTATTCAACGCCCGACTGTCGGCATTCATGCCTATTGATTCCAGCCCTACCCCAGAGCCGATTAACCCAGTAGAACGCGGCTTGGCTGACATCTGGTCGCGTACAGCCGGGCCGATGTCTGAAAATGCGCGGAGTCAGTTCCGCCGTGCGATCGAGGACATGACTGAAAGCTGGTTGTGGGAACTTGCCAACCAAATCCAAAATCGGATTCCAGACCCGATAGATTATGTGGAGATGCGCCGTAAGACGTTCGGTTCGGATCTAACGATGAGCCTGTCTCGACTAGCTCAAGGTAACGAGATCCCGCAAGAAATTTACCGCACGCGATCGATGCGCCAGTTGGATAATTCGGCCGCCGACTTCGCCTGTTTGACTAACGATATCTTCTCCTATCAGAAAGAAATTGAATTCGAGGGCGAACTCAATAATGGCGTGCTGGTTATTCAGAATTTCCTCAATTGCGACAAATCCCAGGCTGTCGAGATTGTTAACAATCTGATGACTGCTAGGGCGCAACAGTTTCAAAACATCGTTGCTACCGAACTGCCTGTACTTTTCGACGATTTCGATCTGGATGAAAGTACTCGTAAGAAACTGCACGGATACGTTGAGAAATTACAACAGTGGATGTGCGGCGTTCTCAAGTGGCATATAGCGGTAGACCGATATAAGGAATTTGAATTGCGTAATAGTTCGCCAGCAGAACGGCTGCTGAGAGGCCCTACAGGACTAGGTACATCTGCTGCACGTATTAGATCCTTGGTCAGTACATTCGGTCTCAGTTAGGTAGGCGATCGCAACTACTAAGTAACTCTTGGATTCTCTTTTGATAAATTTTGCGGCTTTGGGTTCCTCGGTCAGCAGTCGTCAGGTAAAACTTGATTTTTTTCTAGTAACTAAAAAGTGGAGGATTAAATTATGACGTATTCTAACGATCCTAATTTGAATGTTGAAGATCGGTTGCCTCAGTTAACCTTGAGTACAGCAGCGGCGCGTAATTTGGCGACAACTGCCAAATCTGCACCGCAGAACCAGGAAATTACATCCCGGTGGTTGTTGAAGCTGTTACCGTGGACACAGACAAAGGGTGGCACCTTTCGAGTCAACCGGCGGTTGAGTTATACGGTGGGTGATGGGCGGATCAGTTTCACCAACACCGGAGCGACAGTACAAGTAATTCCCCAAGAACTGACTGAATTACCCTTGCTACGAGGATTTGAGGACGATGGTGTATTAACCACGTTGGCAAACCAATTTGTTCAGCAGGAGTACGCCCCAGACGACACGATTGTGGAGATTGGTCAGCCAGCCGATCGCGTGATTCTGATTGCTCGTGGTAGGGTGAACAAAATTGGTATTGGCAAGTATGACGAACAGATTGTCTACGATGTGCTAGCCGACGGCGACCATTTCGGCGATGAAACTGTCGTCCAGTCCGAGGACACTTGGCAGTACACCCTCAAAGCGATTACCAGAACCATAGTTCTGTCGCTACCCCAACAGGAGTTTGAGAGGCTAATCGGTCAGTCCGAGGCGTTGCGAACTCATGTCGAACAGTTCCGCATCCGCCTCAGCCAGCCACAGAATGCCGAAGGTGAAGCCGCCATTCAGGTAGCAACCGATCATCCCCAAGAAGCCACATTGTTAGGAACCTTCGCCGATTACGAACTTAGACCCCGCGAATATGAGTTGAGCATCGCTCAAACAGTGTTGCGAGTCAGTACCAGAGTAGCCGATCTGTACAACGAACCCTACAACCAGACAGAAGAACAACTGCGGTTGACTATCGAGACATTACGAGAACGTCAAGAACACGAGTTAATCAATAACCGCGAATTCGGGTTGCTGCACAACGCCGATCTCAAACAGCGCATCTACAGCCGCACCGGCGCACCCACACCCGACGACCTCGACGAGTTGTTGGCAACAGTATGGAAAGAGCCGTCATTCTTCCTAGCTCACCCCCGGACGATCGCTGCCTTCGGCCGCGAAGCCAACCGCCTGGGTGTGTATCCACACAGTGTAGATGTGAACGGCGTTCAGGTTACAGCTTGGCGCGGCGTACCTATCTTTCCTTGCAGCAAGATCCCTATCACCAATAACCGCACTAGTTCTGTACTTTTGCTCCGCACTGGTCTAGAAAAACAAGGGGTAATCGGCTTACATCAAACAGGTATTCCTGATGAGTACCAACCGAGTCTGTCTGTCCGCTTCATGGGCATCGACGAAAAGGCCATCATCTCCTACCTGGTTACCGCCTACTACTCCGCAGCCGTCCTCATTCCTGATGCACTCGGCATTCTCGAAGATGTCGAAATCGGGCGCTGAGTGATTGAATTTTAGATTTTAAATTTTGGATTTTGGATTGAAATAGGACTAGCCCTTTCAAGGTGGGTAAAAATATTAGACTTCTTGCAGAAGTGGGGAAAAGGGTATAGTTCGGCAAGCTCACCAACCGGGGTAAAGGGCTAGTCCTATGAAAGATTCAAAATTTCAACACGTCTGTGATTTATACTCGCTCTGCAACAAGCAAGCTACGTGGAACAAATCTAAAATCTAAAATCTAAAATCCAAAATTGTTACTAGAGGATGAAGTGATGACGGATTTTATTGAATCGAATCGCTTAGTTGAAGGTAGACAACCTCAACTAAGTTTGAGTAAAGATGCTGCCCGTAATTTATCTAAAACAACAAAATCTGCACCGCAAACGCAGGAAATTACGCCGCGGTGGTTGTTGAAGATGTTGCCGTGGGTGCAGACAAAGGGTGGCACTTATCGCTTGAACCGTCGGTTAACTTATACCGTGGGTGATGGGCGGTTAAGTTTCTCCAACACCAGAGCCGAGGTGCAGGTAATTCCCCAGGAACTTTGTGAGTTGCCATTGCTGCGAGGGTTTGACGATGCTGAGGTTTTGACTGCATTGGCGGGTCGGTTTGTGCAGCAGGAGTTCGCACCTGATGACATCATAGTGCAGTCAGGTCAGCCAGCTGATCGGCTTTTTTTAATCGCACATGGCAAAGTAAACAAGATTGGTATTGGCAAGTATGACGAGCCGCCTCTTTTGGATATGCTGGCTGACGGTGATTATTTTGGCGAGCAGGTGTTGGTGCAGTCAGAAAGCAGTTGGAAGTTCACAATCAAAGCTTTGACCAGAACCACAGTATTGGCGCTACCACAACAGGCATTTCGGGAATTGCTCGACCAGTCACAGGTGTTGCAGGCTCAAGTTGACCAGTTTCGGACTCGCGCCCAACAACCACAAAACAAGTACGGAGAAGCTGCGATCGCTTTGTCGGTCGCTCATCCCACAGAGACGACGTTACCAACAACATTTGTTGACTACGAACTCTCACCCCGCGAATATGAATTAAGCATTGCTCAGAGTGTGTTGCGGGTGAGTACTCGCGTTGCGGATCTGTACAACGAACCCTACAACCAAACAGAAGAACAACTGCGGCTGACTATCGAGGCATTGCGGGAACGTCAAGAATACGAGTTGATCAACAACCGCGAGTTTGGGTTGCTGCACAATGCTGACTTAAAACAGCGCATCTACACCCGCAGCGGCCCCCCAACTCCTGATGACCTTGACGAACTAGTTACCCGTCGGCGGAAATCGAAGTTCTTTCTGGCTCACCCGCGGGCGATCGCAGCTTTCGGTCGGGAGTGTAACCGTCGAGGCATCTATCCATCAACCATTGATATTGATGGGAGTAAGATCATTACATGGCGCAATGTACCGATTTTTCCCTGTAACAAGATCCCGATTACTAAGAACCAGACTAGTTCTATTCTGATACTCCGCACGGGTGAGGAAGACCAAGGTGTAATCGGCTTACATCAAACTGGTATCCCTGACGAATACCAACCTAGCTTGTCCGTTCGCTTCATGGGTATCAATGAAAAGGCTATTATCTCCTACCTTGTCACCGCCTACTACTCCGCAGCAGTCCTCGTACCTGATGCACTCGGTATCCTTGAAGATGTCGAAATCGGTCGCTGATGGAAGACTAAACCTGAATTTCTCTATAAATTTAGTTGCTTCTTTCTTAACAAAAATCAGAAAAGAAAAATCAGCCAAGGTTTGCTTCTATTGCTGAGAAGCAGTTGATGATGGCTACTTATACCAAAGTTTTCTGCTTGCGTAAACTTTGAATGGTGGCGATCGCATGTTTGGCTACTATATCAATTTCCGCAGCAGTGTTAAACCTGCCAATGCCAAATCGCACAGAGGCATAGCCTAGTTGCTCAGAATTTCCCAAGGCTGTGAGAACATGGGAAGGTGCGATAACTGCTGATGAACAAGCAGAACCAGAAGATACCGCCATTATCGATTGCAGTCCAAGAGAAAGTGCAGCACCATCAACTCCCTCAACGCTGATATTCAAGTTTCCTGCTAGTCGCTGGGTAGGATGTCCGTTGAGGTGAATTCCTTCTAATTGCGACAGCTGTAACCACAAACTTTGTCTTAGTTGGGTAAGGCGTTTAGTCTCTGTTGCTTGTTCTGCTAAAGCGATTTCTACAGCTTTGCCAAAACCAACAATTTGCGGTGTGTACAAAGTTCCAGAACGCATTCCTCGTTCATGTCCACCGCCATGCTGTTGGGGTGCAAGTTGGACTCTGGGATTGCGCCTGCGGACATACAATGCACCGATGCCTTTGGGGCCGTATACTTTATGAGCAGTCAGAGACATTAAATCGATGTTCATTGCCTGCACATCTAAGGGAATTTTACCAATAGCTTGGGCTGCATCTGTATGGAAGATGATATTGCGATCGCGACAAATTTTCCCAATTTCTGCTAATGGCTGCAACACCCCAATTTCGTTATTAGCCGCCATTGCTGATACCAAAATCGTTTCTGGACGACAGGCTTTTTCTAATTCATTTAAATCAATTAGTCCATCTTGTTGGACTGGCAAAATTGTAATATCAAAACCCAGAGTTTTCAGATACTGGCAGGGATCTAAAACGGCTTTATGTTCTGTAGCTACCGTAATAATATGCTGACCTTTTTGAAAATAAGCTTCAGCCACACCTTTAATGGCTAAATTATTCGCTTCTGTTGCACCACTAGTAAATACAATTTCTTCGGGTGTGGCGTTAATTGCTGCTGCTAATATTTCTCGCGTTTGTTTGACAGCCGCTTCTGCTTCCCAGCCATACACATGGTTAATACTAGCAGGATTGCCAAATTTTTCGGTGAAATATGGCAACATTGCGGCTAATACTCGTTCATCTACAGGTGTAGTCGCATGACAATCAAGATAAATAGGACGATTAGACATAAATTAAATTAAAACTTGACTTAGTTTTTTTAATATTTGCAGAACTTTGTATAGTTCATTTTCTCTTCTTAATAGAGTAAATTCATCAGAAAGCGCATAGATGGGTTTATTTGATTTTATGAGCTTCAAAAAAATAAAGTTGCTGCCGTTAGTTAATAATCCAAATATTGGTTTATCTTGATTGGGACTAGCCAGCATATAAGATAGTGCTTGAGGTATATTCTCTAAAAGAGAAAAACTTGCTCGTTTAGATTCTATTACCAATAGCCAAAATTGCTCTTGAATAACCAAGATATCGATTCTGCCTCTGATAATTTCTTCTCCATCTTGGACTGTAATTTCTACAGATTCTTCAGTGGCGATCGCAAATGGCTCACGATAAAATCCTGCCAAGTCTAATAGAGGTGATAGTATCACCATTTTGACAGCATTTTCTAAAATTGGCGGACGCTTAACTAAACTTAAAAAATTAGATTTTACCCTATCCAAATATTGTCTATCTAAATTTGTAGCTTCCGGTAACTCTTCTAACCATTCTGAGAAAAACCTTTCATCTTGTGAGATTTGTAAACCAAATTTTTCCTCTAAATAGGCAATTCCAATATTTTGAGCTTGGATAATTTTAACCATATTAAGTATGATTAATGTGGATTAATTATTACTCAATCCAACTATTAATTAAGAGTATCTGGATCTATACCCAAGGCTCTTAATTGTTCTGCCAGTTGTTGAGCGCGTCTTGCTTCTTGTTGAGCGCGTTGTTCCGCTAATTCAGCACGTTTTTGTGCTGCTTTAATTTGTTCTTCTGGTGTGGGATATCTTTTACCTTCCTCGTCATACCAATAAAGCCATTCTCTAGTTAAGCCACAATAATTTCCTCGTTCGCAACCAATTCCCAGTCCAATTTCTGCTAACCAAACAGGATTACCTGATTGTAATTGGTATTTCCCATTAACTAATTTATGTACTTCAAAGCGAGGTTTGCGGCGACGACGAGGAGAATAAATCACATAATAAAGTACACCCAAAGCCTCATATTCATTTAGCTTATCGCTGTACTCTTTGCGATAATTTTGAGAAACTACTTCTAACACCAAAATCGGGAGAACATTTTCATCCCACAGCACATAACTAGGACGCAGTTCCTCATCATAAAACCTTTCTACGCCCAAACTCAAAAATCCATCTGGCACAATTGGCAGCTGATCAGGGTGATAATAAATACCCATATCTATGCCAAAAAACCAGTCCCTGCGTTTTGACCAAAGTATTAACAAGATAGCCTTGAGCAACCCTGGTATTAATTCTTGCAGTTCATTATCCACAGGAGTTTCATCAGAGTCTGGCAACTCTTCAGCAGAGGGCAAGTACCTCGGCAAGTTGTACTCTAACATGGCTGGTTTCCCCAAAACTTACGGATACTTGGCAATTTACCCGTACCAATATCCTCACCAGAATTATAGCAATTTCGGATGAGGAGGGAACAGGAGGAGAATTTTATACTCACTACTCCCCTGATATCCATAAGTCTTAACGATTAATAAATATCTTAGTTTTTTGGTTCTGTTATTGGTTTATATTTACCAGAGGGTGTATTAACAGCCACTCATTTTCAGAGACTAGGAGGCAGCGCCATACTATCCCTTCAAGCGATACTCTAAATATCAACACCACAAGGTGGGAAAGCTAAGTTGATATCAAAACGAATATTTTTGCTGAAATGCAGCGGATAAAGACTAAACTAAAAAGTCTTGTGCAGCAAAACCTATAGATTTAAATGAAGTAATCATGTCCAAGGTTCTCGTCTCCGATCCTATTGACCAAGCTGGAATTGACATTCTTTCCCAAGTTGCTACTGTTGATGTCAAAACTGGTCTAAAACCCGCAGAATTAATCGAAATTATTGGTGATTACGATGCGCTAATGATTCGTTCTGGCACAAGGGTGACTGAAGAAATTATTGAGGCTGGCACGCAGTTAAAAATTATTGGTCGTGCTGGTGTAGGTGTTGATAATGTTGATGTGCCTGCGGCTACACGCAAAGGAATCGTTGTAGTTAATTCTCCTGAGGGGAATACGATCGCAGCAGCGGAACACGCATTAGCAATGATGTTGTCTTTGTCTCGTCACATTCCCGATGCTAACGCTTCTGTGAAACGTGGTGAGTGGGATCGTAAAACTTTTGTCGGTGCAGAAGTTTACAAAAAGACTCTCGGTATTGTTGGTTTAGGTAAAATTGGTTCCCACGTTGCGGCTGTAGCTAAAGCAATGGGAATGAAATTACTGGCTTATGACCCTTTTATTTCCAACGAAAGAGCAGAACAAATTGGTTGTCAGTTGGTAGATTTGGATTTGCTCATGCAGCAAGCCGACTACATTACACTTCACATTCCCAAAACCGCAGAAACTACCCATTTAATCAACGCCACAACTCTGGCAAAAATGAAACCCACAGCTCGGATTATCAACTGCGCTCGTGGTGGGATTATTGATGAAGCAGCTTTAGCCGCAGCGATCAAAGAAGGCAAAATTGCTGGTGCAGCGTTGGATGTATTCGAGTCAGAACCTTTGAGCGAATCGGAATTGCGATCGCTTGGTAAAGATATCATCCTCACCCCTCACTTGGGAGCCTCCACCACAGAAGCACAAGTGAATGTGGCAATTGACGTTGCTGAACAAATCCGTGATGTGTTGCTAGGATTACCAGCACGCTCCGCTGTCAACATTCCCGGACTCGGCCCCGATGTCTTGGAAGAACTCAAACCCTATATGCAATTGGCAGAAACCTTGGGTAACTTGGTCGGCCAGTTAGCTGGCGGTCGCGTAGAAACACTGACAGTGAGGTTACAAGGAGAACTAGCAACCAACAAGAGTCAGCCTTTGGTAATAGCATCGCTCAAAGGTCTACTTTACCAAGCTTTGCGGGAACGAGTAAACTACGTCAACGCCAACATCGAAGCCAAAGAACGGGGAATTCGCGTCATTGAAACACGAGATGCTTCAGTGCGCGACTATGCAGGCTCCCTCCGCCTAGAAGCTACAGGTACTTTAGGTACTCACTCAGTTACAGGCGCTTTGTTGGGTGAAAAAGAAATTCATTTAACTGATGTTGACGGCTTCCCGATTAACGTTCCCCCCAGCAAACACATGCTGTTTACCTTACACCGCGATATGCCAGGGATTATCGGTAAACTCGGTTCTCTCCTCGGCAGTTTCAACGTCAACATTGCTAGTATGCAGGTAGGCCGCAAAATTGTTCGTGGTGATGCGGTAATGGCTTTGAGTATTGATGATCCCTTACCCGATGGCATTTTGGCGGAAATTACCAAAGTACCAGGCATCCGGGACGCGTATACAGTCACACTTTAAAAGTGCTGAGTGTTGAGTTGAAAGTGCTGAGTGAAGAACGTCAAAAGTTACTCATAACTCACTTCACTCTCATACTAATTACTCAGCACTCAGCACTCAGCACTCAGCACTTAACATGGCATGGCAAACACTTGGTGGGAATTGCAAATTTTATGTGAACCAGAGCTAGAAGATTCTATCTTTTGGCGGTTGGAAGATTTTGGTAGTCGGGGAACAGCGAGCGAACGCAAAGGAAATTCCTCTTTAGTAAAGGCTTATCTGCCGCAATTTCAAGCACAGTTACTAGACTTGGCTGCATTAGCGCTGCGGCTACGTCAAGATGCTTTGTGTGTAGGTTTATCTGCGCCTAGCTTGCATTGGCAATTAATCGATGAAGAAGATTGGGCGAGTAGCTGGAAACAATATTGGCAACCCCAGGAAATAGGCGATCGCTTTTTGATTAATCCTGCATGGCTACCAGTGCCAGAAACAGAAAGGTTAGTGATCCTGCTTGATCCTGGTGTTGCCTTTGGTACTGGGAACCATGCGACAACTCAGCTTTGTTTAGAAGCACTAGAAATGCGCTTGAGCGAAGTGCCGCAATCGTTTGTTGGTAACGCAGAAAAAGAACCAGTCATAATTGCAGATATTGGTTGCGGTTCTGGGATTTTATCCATCGGTGCAGTCTTGCTAGGAGCGGAAAAAGTTTATGCGGTGGATAATGATCCCTTGGCAGTACAATCAACTTTTAGCAATCGCACCCTCAATAACGTTAGTCCAGAACGCTTAATTCCAGCCGAAGGTAGTGTAGATGTTTTGAGCAAAATCATTGAAAAGCCAGTGGATGGTATTGTCTGTAATATCTTGGCTGATGTGATTATTCAACTAGTTCCCGAAATAACTGCGATCGCTAAACCCAACACTTGGGCAATATTCAGCGGCATTTTAATAGAACAATCCAAATCAGTAGCAGATGCTTTAGAAAAGCATGGTTGGGTTGTGGCGACTCTGTGGAAAAAGAAAGAATGGTGCTGTTTAAATGTGCGGCGTTCTTGATTGCATGACAAGCTATAGCCATCTTATTTGAAATTGAATACTTTCCAGCTTCATCACCCTATTTGTTTAAAGTGGGGTGATTTTTTACTTATGTATTTGACTGAATTAACAAATTATAAAAGAATTATGCCTCTAACTTTCGATAGATTTTTTTCAAAAATTTTCATCCGAAATAGACAATTTCAAAGTTGTATTTAACGTTTGTTGCCTACAAAGCTCTAAAACACACTTAGTAAGTAATAAAATCTTTATGATAATTCAAGATTCTGCTCTACTACCTCTCACTCAAACATCAGCAGAACAATCTATTCAACCACAACATTTACAAAAATTTCCTATCCATATCGGACAACAAGCTGATTTTTTGCAAGAAATTTTGGAGAGTTTTGAAGATGGTATTTTAATTATTAGCAAAACAGGCACGTTGCTTCATGCTAATGCCTCGGCTCATGATATTTGTTGTGAATTAAACCAAGATAAACTAAACTCTAATTTTATTCCCCCAGCTATCTGGAATTTTTGCCAATCCTTACTTAACAGTCAAAATCAATTTCCTGAGGAACTCATGATTTTATCTGACGAAATTGTCCTTGATAAATCAACTGCTTTCCGCATCAGAGTTAGATTGTTAAATTTAGATATGTTGCAATCTCCATGTTTTTTAGTGATTATAGAAAACCGATATGAATCTTTAAAAAATGCTGCGATCTCAGAAGTAAAAAAATATGACCTCACCCCGCGAGAAGCAGAAATTTGGTTTCTCTATCGAGGTGGCTATAGCTATAAAGAAATTGCTGACAAACTTTACATCACTATTAACACAGTCAAAAAACACATGAAAAACATTCATGCTAAACGCCAAGCATTTTTAACAGTTAAATATTAATGATCAATACTTGGTACTTCCTAAAACTTAGGCTATAAACAAAGAGTCTTAGTTAAGTTTAACTTTTACCTTGTTTATAACCTATTTAATGGAATAGTATGGACTTAATTACAGAGGCATTAATAGTGAGAAATTGATGTAATTTAACTTTATTTATACTTGATTTTTAAACACAAAATTATCAAGTTAAAAATAAATGATATGGCGTTGGCAATAATAATTGGCAGTGCTTGTAGAGCAAGACCATAAATTAACCACAATAACAGTCCAGTCATAAATGTAATCAACATCACAAAAGAAACATCTTTTGCTGATTTTGTTTGCCAAGTTTTAAACATCTGGGGCAAAAATGCTATGGTAGTTAATGCCCCAGCAACTAAGCCTAGTATGGTAATTAAATTCATTATTAATTACGATATAAAAAATTTACACAGAAATATTTTAGCAGGTTATAACTGAGAGAAAACTGTCCATTCTCTTAGTATATATACAGATGCAACTACATCAACTTTTTTTGCTCACCAGTATTACTGTTTTAGCTACCTTTGCAACGCCTTTAATCACAATTTTCACAGCACATTCTAGCATTCAGGTTTTAGCACAATCACCAAATGACAGACAAGCAGAAGCATCTCGCTTATTAGATCAAGCTAATCAGCAACTTGATCAAAGTCAATTTGAGGATGCGATTAATTCTTTTCAACAGGCATTAAATATCTATCGAGTCATTAAAGACCGAAATTATGAGGGGATAACCTTGCAAGGTTTAGCGGATACTTACTCTATTTTGGGAAAACATACAATAGCAATTGATTATTACCAACAGAGTTTAACTATTGCCAAAGAAGTTGAAAATATCTCCTTAGAAAGGGAGGCTCTGTTTCGGTTAGTTGAGTCTTATGAACTCATAGGAAAGACGAATCAAGCTGTGAAAGCTTACGAACAACTTTTGCCTTTTTTAGCAGAAAACTCTGCTCGTTATTATGGGGGAACATTGGGACGTTTCGGGAATTTATTTCTCAATGCTGGGAAACTGCAAGAATCTCAAATGAAACTTTTAGGTGGGATCAAGGTAATTGAAGATGGACTGAAAAATATCTTTGCTGATTCTGAGCTATCAGATATATCAAGAGTTTTTGTAGGTGACAGATATGAAGCACCATTTATCACTTTACAGCGTGTATTAGTTGCCCAGAAAAAGCCAGAGGCGGCTTTAGAAACTGCGGAGTGGTCAAAAGCCAGAGTATTAGTAGAGTTAGTCACATCTCGGCTATCTCAACCTGATCAGAAATTTGAGCCACCAAAACCACCTAAAATCAAGCAAATCCAACAAATAGCCAGAGAGCAAAATGCCACACTGGTGGAATATTCGATTATTCATCATCCTTTACTAGTCAAAACTCCAGGAAAAAGAGAATGGCAGGAATCAGAATTATATATTTGGGTAATTACACCTACAGGTAAAATTATATTTCACTCTGTTGACTTGACAAAACTAAAAGATGAAAATCATCTAACCTTAGACCAATTAGTTACTAAAATTCTCACTTCCAATCCTCATGAATGGAGTAACTATTTAAAACAATTACATAAAATTCTCATCCAACCTATTGCTGCCGATCTACCCAAAGATCCGAATGAACATATAATTTTTATTCCTGATGATGCTCTCTTTTTTCTCCCATTTTCAGCACTGCAAGATGAGAATGGCAAATATTTGATTGAGCAACACACTATCTTAACTTCTCCTTCTATTCAGGTTTTATCACTGACTCACCAAGAAAAAGCAAAAGTTAAACAAGCCGCTCTTAAAAATGTGTTAGTGGTAGGTAATCCCACTATGCCCAAAATCTCAACAAATGATGATGAAATTCCTCAACAATTAGAGTCTTTACCGTTTGCAGAAAAGGAAGCAAATAACATTGCTCGTCTGTTTAATACTAAAGCAATTATTGGCAAATATGCCACTAAAAGCAACATTCTACAGCGTATGAAAACAGCCCGAATCATCCATCTAGCGACCCACGGATGGGCTGAAGATCAAGGAGGTTTGGGAAGTTGGATTGCCTTAGCTCCTTCTAATGGAGACAACGGCTTACTCACAGCAGAAGAAATCCTCTCTTTAAAATTAAATGCCGAATTAGTCGTCTTAAGTGCTTGCAAAACTGCACGAGGCTCACTTACTGGAGATGGTGTAGTGGGATTATCGCGTTCTTTGATTGCTGCGGGAATACCCAGTGTAATCGTTTCACTATGGAATATCCCTGATGAATCAACTCAGTTAATCATGACTGAGTTTTATCAACATATTCAGAAAAATCCTGATAAAGCGCAAGCTCTACGTCAGGCGATGCTAAGTTTAATCAAACAACGCTATCATCCTTTGAGTTGGGCAGCATTTACACTAATTGGTGAATCATAATCAGGGACTTTCCACAAATAAACGACTAATTATCAAACATGAACACTGAGAGACTCTAAAGCCTGTTCCCTGTTCCCTGCTATATACTTGGTCGGAGAAAATCCTCGAAGACCTCTGCTTAATCAGCCCAATACACCGGAAAGCGTGTGTTTGGTTAATTTAGTTGCAAAAGCTATCTGCGTCCGGTGATTGGGAACGTTAAACCGATTAGACTTACTACAATACCTGACACTGACCATGATGACGCAATAAGTGGTCACATAGCACCAGCGCCACCATTGCCTCTACCATTGGGACTGCACGGGGTAATACGCAAGGATCGTGTCTGCCTTTGCCTGCTAATACTGTTTCTTCACCTTCACGAGTGACTGTTTTCTGCTCTTTTCTAATAGTTGCTGTGGGTTTAAAAGCAACTCGTAAAATGATGTTTTCGCCGTTAGAAATCCCGCCTTGAATGCCCCCAGAACGGTTAGTTACGGTGCGAATTTCACCATTTTCATCAATATAAAATTCGTCGTTATGTTCAATTCCTGTTAACAGCGTCCCGGCAAAACCTGACCCAATTTCAAAACCTTTACTAGCAGGAAGCGACATCACAGCTTTGGCAATATCGGCTTCTAATTTATCAAAGACTGGTTCACCCAAACCTTTCGGCACATTTCGGGCGACACATTCCACCACACCACCGATAGAATCACCTTGTCTGCCAGTTTGCTCGATTAATTCAATCATGCGATTAGCGCATTCTGCATCAGGGCAGCGGACAATGTTGCTTTCTACTTGTTCTAAGGTGACAGTATTGGGATCAACTATGCCTTCTAAATCTTTGATGCGTTTGACATAACCGATCACTTCTAGATTAGCAACTTGGCGGAGAATTTTTTTAGCGATCGCACCTGCGGCCACTCTACCAATTGTCTCCCGCGCTGATGACCGACCACCACCTTGCCAATTCCGAATTCCGTATTTAGCATCATAAGTCGCATCGGCATGGGAAGGGCGATATTTTACCGCCATCTCATCATAGTCTTGCGATCGCATGTCTTTATTTCGCACCAAAATCGCAATGGGTGTCCCTAGAGTTTTGCCTTCAAACACCCCAGACAAAATTTCACAGGTGTCTGCTTCTTTGCGCGGTGTGGTGATCTTGCTTTGTCCTGGTCGCCTTCTGTCTAACTCAAACTGAATTTCTTCCGCTGTGATCTCCAGTTGCGGGGGACAACCATCAATTACAACTCCCACACCGCCGCCGTGAGATTCACCAAAGGTAGTAATGCGAAATAGATGCCCAAAAGTATTGCCCATGATTGTGAGGAAAAAGGATAAGGCTTATGTATTCACTTTAGAGGGATAAGCTGTGTTTTTGAACTCCCCGTTAGGGGAGTAGTACGGTTATAGTACCGTTTTCTTCAACTCTTTAAATAGGAGCCTGCAACCGTAAGCGGCAGTTTGACTAATTACTAAGTTCCCAAAACCTTTCTTAACTTCCTTTTCCTTAATTCCAGAAGTAATATCACCAGATGCCATATTAGCTGTAAGTGACATTTGTACTGTTTGCATGGTCAAGTTTAAAGTAGCTTCCAGTTGTGGGGCTAAGTCTTTGTTGACCATAGGAAGTAAGTTTTGAGAAAGCGATCGCTTCAATTCCCTGAGTGCCTCGGCTTGTAATCTAGCAACGGCTTTCTTTTTCCACAGTTCTGGATTGTCCTGAAATTGGGCTTTACGCTGATCATAAAATTCACCTAGTTTTTGGCCAAACTCATTTTTAGGACGGGCATGGCTGGGAGCTATGATGTCCAAAACCCACAGATACAGCTGTGATCTGCAAAGCTTAGAACCCGCACCAGTGTTCATGGTTTCTTTGTCACCGCTGGAGCTTTCATCTTTGGCCATGCCCAATCTACGTTTAAACCGACCGAGCGATTCAAATTTGGTAATTGGATAAATTTGACTGAGAAGTAAAGCTTGTGGACGTGACCCAATACCAAATTTACTCATCACCTGACAGTAAGGGGTAAATTGTGGCGACTGCAAGATTTCTAGCATCTCTTGCTCTACTTCAGTTTCCCATTCTTGAAAGTCACACAGTAAATTAGCAAGCCGTCGAGTAAATGTAGAAATTTCTACACCATACTGTTTAGCAATGGATTTGTTGTAAAGGTTGTCATAGTAAAAGTTTTTTCTTTTTGTATGACGTTCTCGACCAGCAAGCCAAGCCCAAAGCGGCGGTAGTCCATCGGCTTCACTTGGATCACTTTTCATTAGTGCAGCTTCGGGGAATTCCCGCGCTAACTGTTGGCGAATCCGGTTAGCACATGGTGACTTGATCCGATTTAGCGACTGTATTTGGAGCCAGCATTCTCGAATTCTTGCCACTTTACCAGATTCAAACTGTAAGAAAAAATCTTCATCTTCCCAGTGAAGTAATGCGTAGGCTGCAAGTGCAAGCGCGTCGGCTTGGTCATTTTTATCTGGCAGTCGGTTTTGTTTTCGATAATGAACTGCCTCTTGATGACCAACCCACAACACTTTAATTCCTTCAGCTTCACAAATGTGTGACCAAATCCAACTGTAATGCACTCCAGTGGGTTCTAAAACAACAGCATCGGGCTTTAGTGCTAATAATTTTTTGACCCCATCAGCGTTAGCTTTAAATGTTAAAGGGTCGTTATCTTTCGGACGTTTATTATCACGAAAATAGCTTCTAAAGTTTTTAGGAATTGATGTTAATTCCCAAGCAACGACACTGTTTTTACATACATCTAAGCCTAATATTCTCATTTCAAGGTACAGTAATTGGGTATTTATTTGCAGCAAAAACTGTGCTAAAATGAGTCACGAATCACCCAAATTAGTAGTGTAACAATTCACTCTTAAACTCAAGCACAGTGGAAATAATTAACAGCAGTGGATTCGTGAATACATGAAACCTTTAAGGTCATTTCTACCGAAAAATCCATACTGCTGTGTTATTTCCCTCTACAAAGTAGAGGCGAGTGAGTTGCGCGACTCAACCCGCGACGCTGGCATAACTGCCAGCGTTTCGGCTACTGAGTCAAGTAGCCATCATCAGGCGGATTAAAACGGGATATCACCCTCTACTTCTATTCCGTGTTTATCAAAAAATTCTTTGATTTTCTCCCATCGGCTTCTAGCATTAGAAACATTAGTTTCTAAAAGTCTAAGGTCACTTTCTAGACTGTGTTTTTTGCTTTCTAAGCTCTGAATTGTTTTTTCTAATTTATCTGCTTTTAGTCCTAGTTCTGAATTTACAAATCCTTGAGCCAGTTGCATTACAGTATGCGGGTCTTCCCCTTCTTCAACTATTAATTCAACCTTTGCTGTTTGGGTATCGTCATATTTTTTAATTGAGCGTTCGTAGACTATAGTTTGATATTTCATGTTTATCCTCGTTTCACATTCCACGTTTTCTTAAAAATCTGTCTAAGTCACCATTGGTTACTTGGTCGATACTGGCTACGATGATTTCTTGTGGCTTAGATACTTGCTGAAGTGATGCTGTAATGCCACGCTCATTTAGTGCTGCTTGAACTTCAGGGGAAGCTAAGGCTATTTCTGCATCTGCATAATCTTGTGCGAGAAATGGAAATATAATTTCTCGCACATCATCACCAGCATTTGTGATGATGCTCAAGATATGATTTTTAGCTTGTTCAACTGGTGACTGTGGAATATAAAATTCAACTGTGACATCTTTTTGTACAAGCATTCGCTGTACATCAAAACTCCTGAGTGCTTGCTCAAATAGAGCTAAATTTGCCTCATCCTCAACGGCGATTCGGATTACTTCACCAATTTGAGCTAATCGAATCTGTTGTTTGATAATTTCTTTACCTCGACTAATCGCGGCTTGGCTCATAATTGCCTCCGATTTTTGATACGGTAATCATTACAAGTGCTTGCTTCTTGCCAAGTGGCCATGATGGCTGTGGCATTTTCACCAAAGAAACTTTGAGTTTCGCCGTTGTGCCAGGTGACAACAGCAACAGGACTGGGTTGTTCTTCAAATTGCAGCTGGCGAATTTGAGCTAAATTCAGCCAGCCGGCTGTGGGTGTTTTGCAAGTGAACACGGTGGGAACTGATATGATTTGCATAATGCTTAAATTCACGTCGCGGTGAGTTTAGGAAAAATTGCGATCGCGGTAATGTCGTTGTTAGTGCGATCGCACCATTCAGAATTTTTTTACCTGGTCGAAAGCGATCGCCGTTCCTGATGCTGCGATCGCTTTCGAGTATTAACCTTGAACCTCAGCCGGCTCCTTATCAAAAACAACTTCATAAACAGCACTAGGATTATGGCTGCGCAGGATGCTCATATAAGCATAGGCATCACTCCGACTGCGAAATCTAGCAACGCAGACATTACCCGATACACGGCAGCTAAAAATTGCCCAAGGTCTAAGGTCGTCTTGGTAACTCATAATAAAAATCCTATTTTTTGAGAAAAGCCAGCACAAACTGACACAATTGCTTGTGCTGGTATTGGCAATGGGAATTTGTATTACAAAAGCTCATCAGAGGGAATCGGCGGTAGGTGTAGACCGCCGAACGATAAAACCCTATAGAAAATTGTTGGTTATTTGTATCTGAATTTTTTCGTCTAAATTGATACCTCCAAAACTAAACAGCATGACTGTATTGGCGCAACTGTGAAGTGTGAAGTATGCACCAGGATTAGCACTAGTCACACATGACTAATGACTGTTGACTATTAACTTTTGACTTGCGAGGGTGTTTCCGCTGCGGTGCTAACAGCTAGTGCTGCGGTGGTGGCTCCTGAATTTGCCCTCACAGGCACGATGGCAAGGGTGAGGGGGGAGCGAAATTTAGTTTTCTATATGAGAAACTAGTGTTATGTTAATCATATAGAAAACTTCCTGTCAACAGTTTTCTATATGGGATTTCATTTTCTATATGTAAAATGGGTTTACCGTTGTGAACACAAAAAAGAATGGCAAGACCAAGGAAGTTAGCAGAAGACGCAAAAAACGTGTCCCTATTCATCAGCGAGAAGGATTGGGAGCTATTCCAGTCGAGAGCGAAAGCAATGGGACTGAGCAGAGCGGATTTAGTAGCCAAGATAGCCAGGGGAGAGATACCACTGGGCCAAATGTCTTCTTCGGATCGGGAAATAGCACTCTTGGGAAAATCTTAAAGCGCCTTGAGTTATTGGAAAAAGCTTTTAATTCATACGTTGGCTCTCACCGTCAACGTCTTGAGGCGCGACTTGATGAGAACAAAGAATTTGTAGATTACTTTGAACAAGAGATGCGGCTGGTTAAAGAGGAGATTTATAACCTAGCTGTTGAATCAAAGGAAGATGAACCCGATTTATAAACCGTCTTTGCCTGCATAGGTGAGGACGGTTTTGATTTACGATCGCAATTTTTAACTACACCAAGCATTAACTACACAAGAGCGATCGCTTAACCTCAACAACAAGCGATCGCCACTGACAATTTTTAAAAACTAAAAACCACCCTACGCAGGGTGGCTGCATTTACGTAATCGAATTATGCCAGGAAACCAGAAATTAAAAAACTCCCAGTGCAACTGGACAGAGCAACACGACGCATACTGCCTAGAACATAAAATTGCCCCCGCGGCCAAACTCCTGTGGCAGTGGCTAGTACGCCAGGGAATTGGAGAAGAAACAGAACCAGACTTAGCCGAGTTCAACGAGTGGGTACAGAAACACCGGGGCAAAGGTTACTGTAGACCAACACTCAAAGCGGCCTTTGCTCAACTAGTCGAACTGCGAGTAGTGCAGTTAGTTAAACAATTTACGTGGCGAATTGTCAGAATAGTTACACGACCCCTTGAATGGCTCAAGCCGAAAAAAAACTTACGCCACCGAAACGAAACTTTCACTTCACAGCACTCAAACCCGCAATCAGTCGAGCAACCCCCTAACAGCAGCAGCAATTCTTATAAGGGTGCAGCCGCGAAAGAGGAGATTCTCGCAGTTTGTGCAGAAGCTGGTATCTTTTATCACCCTGAAAAACCAGCCAAAATCTTTAACTATTCCCTCGATGAGATACTGTCCGCCATTGGCGTGTACAAATTGCGATCAGCTGTCGAGCGAATATTCAACCCTCCCGGCTGGTTGATTGAGTGCTTACAGTGGCGCTACTGGGAAGACTGGGGATTAGGAACATGAAACACCACCACCAGCAGCCAACATTGTTTGACTTAGAACAGTACACGACACCACCAACAATTAATAGTGCTTACGATGACACCTGGGATAAACCCAATTCCGTAAGAGACACTGTTCTGGAGCAAACACAGGATGCACCAAAACATGATTCTACTGTTCTGGAGCAAGCAAGAACAGATACAAACAAATCTGCTCCAGAACAGTCACACTGGGTAGAAAAGTACACCGTCATTCGGTACGCCAAAGAACATTATTATTACCGTTACCTGTGGATGGACGGCCGGAAGCTGCACCACATTCATATTCCTGGTGGCAATGTCAAAAGTGCGATCGCCATTGGTAGAAAATCACAGGTTGAAAGTGCGATCGCTGACGGTCGAACGCCTACAGAAATTAAAAAACTAATTCGCTCCTGGCGCTGAGTCTCCTATACTCCTAGTGTCAAGCATTCTCAATAAATGCAGCTTCACCCGGTGCAGCTTCCTGGGGCTTGTTCGAGCGACTAGAAAGCTTGATTTTTCGTAGAAATTTAGATTGATTTTGATTTATCGCAAAAATTTTATTGAGTATAAATAGCATTAAGACTGAATAAAAAATGCGATCGCGCCAACAGGCAGGAGAATAGCGATCGCACAAAAATGAATATTTCTGGACTTACCATAGCAAGTTGTCACGGCAGCACCCGCTGGTAAATTTCGTCTATGTCATCCCATGCGTGGTTTGCTAGTGCTTCTAGTGCGCGGGCTAAATCTTGTGGGTGGTCATAATCGCCCGCTTGTAGCTTGATATAAAAAATTTCGATTCTTAGGAATAACTCAGATTTCATAGTGTAGCGATCGCCTCACGGACTTCATCATCACTGACCTCGATATAACGAGAAAGAACCTTCAAGTCAGTGTGACCAGTGGCTTTTTTAATAGTTGCAAGGCTAACACCCTTTTTTGCCAGTTTGGTAATAAAGGTGCGGCGGGTGGAATGAGTGCTGATACCTTTAGCTGTCAAACCAGCTTTATCAACTGCACTGCGTAAAATCATATCTGCCCAACGAAGTGAAATCGGCTCACCTCCAGAGCGATCTGGAAATAACCAAGCTCCTTGTTCTGGTTTATAGGTTGTTAATGAATCGCGTAAAACTGGGTGTACAGGTACTTGCCGAGTTTTGCGCTTACCATCAGGACTGGCCTTGCGAGTCCTGGCACGAAAATTTATATAATCTCGTGGTGTACCGTCAGAGTTATAAACATCTGCAACAGTCAGTTTGATTAAAGCCCCCCATCGCTCACCCGTATACCAAGCCAAATCTAAAAGTAACTTATACTTTTGGCTTTTAATGTACCGACGAATTTTAGAATAGTCAGTCTCAGTTAAAATTGCTGACTGACCGTTCCGATTATTTTTCATGCTATTTTTTCTCTGCTTCTGTATTCCGGTTTAACCATTAGCAGTGGTTAAATCGGAATATTTCTAATATTAGTTATTAGTAATATTCTGCTCAATCCTATTGCTGGCAATAGTTACACGCCATCAGTAATACTTCTGCTTTTACATAAAACTGGAAGATTTACGCCTAATTAAATCCCGATTACAACGGATTTATTCACTTCAGTAAATCCGTTATGCCATCACCCACACTTGCACAGGTCTTTGGTGCGAATGCCAGTCAAGATTCATCAGTATTGACCATCAGTAAAACTGACTTAGCCGCGGTTGGACTAACAGCTAGTAATAGTAATACTGCTGAGAGTTTAGCGGTTGCCATCATATTACAAATGGCTAACTATTTAAACGAAACAAACCAAGGAACCAACAGCGATATTCAAGTAACTATTTCACAATCAGATTTTCAGTCTTTAGTAACTCGAAATAGTACTAATTATCGGCAAGTAACATTCAATATAAATCTACAAACCGTAGATACCTCATTCACTGTTGACCCCGATAATTATTTGTAATGGCAGCAACTAAAACTGATTCAAGTATTGTTGGAACGGTAACGCAAACTAGCTTAGTCAACGGCATCAAAACGGCAATGACTAATGCAGGTTTCACAAATCCAATCGATGATTACACAAGCGGCACTGACAGAATACTTGTTTACACAAAAAGCGTAGATGTTTCTAAAACTTACGGCATACTCTATTACAAAATCAGAATAACAACTGCACTGGCTGTATATGCACAGATACATTCTGGATGGAACGCCACAACTCATACAGGTAGCAATCCGGGAACAGAACAAGGTATCGCAACTTATGCAGCGTCAGGGGTTGTGTCTGTATCAGCTTTTAATGGTGGTAGTGAATACAGTCTCATTCAATTAGTGCAAAGCACAAACGTAGGTGCATTAGGGCTACTAGTACCAGCCAATAAGCCGACATGGTGGGATTTAAATAATTATCCTTATGGTATTGCTTTTGGGGTAAACCCTTATGGTGGAGGGCAATTAAGCTCATTGAATCCTTTTGGTAATACCGGGATGACCAATACTATCAATAATTCTGGCATGGGAACAGCTAATCCAATAACAAACAGACGGGATGTGTTAGCAGGAATTATTTATTATTCAAGTTCCAACGCTGGCATTGTTGGTAAAACGTCTGATGATTTAGCTTCTGTAGCTGCAAGTGGGTTGTCTAGATACGATGTAATTCAACCACAAAATACCAGCTACCAATATACAGTATTCAATAACATAGCTGGTGGCTTAGCTATTAGAACACAATAGTATGCCTAATGATTTATGGCAGAATTCATCCCTGTTAACTGATGCTTACCTTGTGGTTTTTGGAAGTCCCATATACGCATCAGAAACATTTATTACTATAGGCACTCCAGTGCCAGGAGATATCTATGGTAGTGAATCACTTTTTGATTCACTCAACAGTTTTCAGTATTACTTTGGATATCCCTTTACTCAAGATATTAACAATATTTATATTGCTAAATCAGAGTTAACAGGATTAACACCAGCAACCAGCAATTCAGCGCAATCATTAGTAGTCGCTTTAATTAATAGATGGATACCAATTTATGGTGACGACAATGTTTACAAGATAGTAGCTAGTGTATGGGGTGGTTATTCTTCTCAAGGCAAGAGAATTATTACTCTAGAAATCAAAGCTTATGATTATGTACTTTTAGATGATACACAAATCATTGAATATCCAGACACAGTAATAGACCCAAACAGATATTAGTATGACTTGTAATGTAGGTGATAAACCAATAATCAAATATAGTTTTAATAACGGCGGTGAACGCACGTACCAAACAACAGTTTCACCTGTAGAGGTAAGCACAGGTGACGCTGATGAAACAGGTTATAGGATTCGCTATACCTCCTATGCTTATGGTGTTCTAGAGCATGGATGTTTATCTGTAATAGGTGTCTTTGCAGGTGTGGAAGGAAGTCAAAACATTCCTTTTCTTAAATATATAGACTGTTTCGGGACAGAGCAATTTGTATTATTAACGAGTGAAAATCCTGTGCAGTATGTTTCTGGTGAGAAATGCGCAGCCAGCAGCGGGAATTGCAAGATTGAAATTAAAAATAGTAGCGGTGCAGTAATTTTCACAGATAGAGGTGAATGTCCCTGTAATTTTGATATTCAATGCGGTAAATGTCCAGAGGGACAATGCGAATGCTCCACGCCTAATTATCCTGGCTATTGTTGTGTTGATTGTGGTGAATTAGCAGGTGAAATTAGCAATATCAGAGGCTTAGTTAGGAGCATAAATAATGGCAGATAGTTGCAGCGAGTTAAGAGCAGAAATTACTGCATTACGTGCCGAAATTGCAGCCATCAAACCAGTGGATGAACAAAGTATTATTCAGCAATCTATTGCAGGTAGTCAAAATGTAATTCTTCCCGCTGTTGGTACATTGATTGCACAAAAATTTAATCCACTACAGGCAGCAATTGATAATGCTGCTGGTAATGCAGCCGAAGCTATGGCAGTGGCTAAAGGTGCGGCTAGTAAAGCAACTGACGCACTTTCTAAAGCTGGTAATGCCATCAGTAAAGCGTCAGACGCACTTGGCAAAGCTGGTAGCGCCCTTGATGCCGCCCTTGATGCTGGTGCAAAAATTGCAAGTGTAGCCGCTACGGTTGTGTCAATTGTCGCAAGCGTGGCATCATTAGCAACTTCTGTAGCTACCCTTCTCACTCTTGGCAGTCGCATAGATGCAGTAGAGTCTCTAGTAGACGGTGTTTCTGCTGGTCTAAGCCAAGCACTAGGTTTACTTAATGGTGTTAAAGGCATTGCTGTAAATGCCTTGAATACGGCGAACGGAGCAAACCAGACAGCTAATCAGGCATACGGCACAGCAAACACTGCCTTAAGTGTGGGTAACAATGCTCTAGCCATGGCCAACAATGCTGTAGGGGCAGCTAATAATGCAGCCAGCAGAGCCGACAACGCTTACAGCGCTGCAAGAGAAGCCAACGGCAACGCTATTGAAGCAGCTAACCGTGCAAATATCGCACAATCTACAGCTAATGAAGCTCTCGGTACTGCAAATCAAGCGGGAAGTGTTGCCCAGAACGCGGCTACCCTTGCACAAAGGGCAATTGGTGATGCTACTCAAGCTAAAGACCTAGCCAGAACGGCTAATAATACTGCAACAAATGCTCAAGGTGCAGCGGATAGAGCGCTAAACACTGCCAACGATGCTAAAGACACAGCTATTAGTGCCAGCAACATAGCAAACAACGCTCTGGCTGATGCTAATCATGCACTCGGAGCGGCAACTAATGCCCAAGCTACGGCTAACAGTGCATCTGGTAAAGCCGATAATGCGATCCAAATTGCCGGAGTTGGAATTGCGATCGCAACAGGTGCAGCCGGGGCAGCTGCATCAGCACAGGGTACTGCCAATAATGCTTTAAGCAAGGCTAATCAAGCATTAGGAAGAATAGGCGGACTAGAAGCAGAAATACGAGGTGCAAACGCATTGAACCAACAAGGATTACAAAAATTAGGACAAATTCAACAGCAAATTACAAGGATGCCCTCAACCTTGGCTAGTAGTGGCGAATTTACTGGAGCGATGGCAACTACAGCGGCTGAAGGAGTTTGTAGAACAACTCGCCCTGGTGGATGTTTAGGAAACAAACTTGATACTCAAAATGCAAAATTAGATGGTATTCAAGGATTTTTAAATCAATTAGGAATTACGGGTTTATCTGCTCAAATGGCTACAGAGTTCGCTGCTACTCGTGCGGCGATGGCAGCAGGCTTTACTAGTGTTTTGGGCAGAGTTGATGCAGTGCTGAATGCTATTAATCTTGCTGCTAATGCAGCTTTAATGAGAGCTATACAAACCGTAAATAATACAGTCAACACTATCAATACAAAACTTGGCGCACAAATTAATGGTGGTATCTCAGGGAAGTTAATACAAACTGTGCAATGGTTACAAATTGATAGAGTTTTAAATGTACTAACTCTTGGAGCAACCATTCATAATGCTGTGATGTTATCAAATGACATTGGGCAAACGCTAATAGGCTCAATTAATAATGTGCTGCAACTTGTAGGGTTAAAGGATGATAATGGACAACCTTTTAATATTGGAGTTGCTATTAGTAGTTCAATAGAAAATTTTATTAAAGGAATGATTGGGGCATCCAATTATCAGACACTAACTGAAAGTTGGGCAAAAGCTAACCGTATTTATCAAGCATCAGTCAACACTCTCAACGCGTTTCAAGGATTGGCCAGCGCAGTTCTAACCGGATTAGAAATGACTGCTGGTCATGTTGCCAAAATAGGTAATGCACTCCGAAAATCTGGCGAGGTTTTGGAATCAGCTTATGCTTGGATGAATCCTCAACCGAAATTCAATCGAGTTACTCAATTTTTAGAAGGGTTACAAAACGGTGCATCAACTATCCAAATGGTGACGCAAGCACCACTTGACATCATCAACGCTACGACTGAATTGACTAATGCAACAACTGAGTTAACTACGGCTATCAAAGAAGATGGAACCCCAGCGAACAAGGGCAAAGAAGCACCAGAACCAGAACAGTTAAAAGCCAATGAATCAACTGCAAAATTAACAAGTGCGGCTCTAGAATTAGCCGATTTAGATTTAGACCCAGATGAGTAAGTTATGCCATTACCAGATAATTTTAACGAGTGGGAGTTTCTTCAAGATACTGTACGCAGATGGCATAACAAAGCCGTGGCTCAGTGGTTTAAAAATCAAGAAGTAAACGACATTTCTACACCAAAAGCCGCCTTACGCCATGCTTGCACCATGAAAGATGGCGATACAAGCACCATGACAATGATGCGACTTTGGCTGTTTGAAATTACTGCGGGTCATGCTCAATCTCTACAGGCTCCTATCTATGGTATTCCTGTTACTGAAATGCAGCGAGATGTAACATTTAGACCACAAATTAAACTCTTTTTTAAAGAGCGTCCTGACGCTGATATGACTGATAGAAATTATCCAGCAACAGGTGAAATTACTTTTAGGTTAATGAATGAAACTTCAGCAACAATCACAAGAGCTAACGCTGAAACATTAGCAAGTGCCATTAAAAGAGAATTTGCAAATCCGATTTTTGTCTGGGAAAAAGGATGGTACAAATACACCTACAAAGACACAGATCATGGTTATGATTTGCGCTTACTTGTTAAATCAAAAGCAGAAGGTACTAGAATCGCTCGAAAAGTTTTAGAAATACAAGGGCATCCATTCAGTGATGATAATCAACAATTTATCGAGCATGACCGGAGCTATTCTTTAAACCCAGGAACTCATTCAGTCTACGGACGAACGATTAAAAAACCTGTACAAAGACCAAGGGTCGATGTCCGATTTCGTTATGCTCAGTTACTGATCAATGGCAGAGTTAACGCTATCAACCTAGTTGCAGTTAGTGAGGTTGGATTAAAGTCAGTTATAGAAAGAGTTTCCAGCGCTTAACTGCTCAAGGTTTTCTCAAAGAGAAGTATACTTGTCCTCTTACGCTTTTCTGCATTTTAGGGGTGCTAAAACCGAGAAAGATACTTTAAACACCAGTAATAATATGGGTAAAAGATTTAACAACCTCGACGCAGCCCTGAAATATCTACGCCCGGTAGGTGCTACCGAAACGACAGAAATACCAGACGCGCCAGCAAGTTCACAACTACGCCAATACCAGGACTACAAAGGTGGTAGGCGTTTAATTACATATACTCGTGCCACTGCTAGTAATCCTGGTGATTTGACAGCAGCAGCACTCAAGCCATTTGCTCTACCTGCGGCTGACACTACTAGTTTTTTGGTGGAAGTTAGTCAACGCGCTATCACTAATTTTAGTAATGCGGGAGTTAGCGCAACTGAATTGAATATAGATACGACTCCAGAGGGAACTGCTGATTTACAGAAGGTCAACGGATTTACACCAGCCAGAGCCGTAATCAAAAATGTCACCGGGACGAGTGCCACAACCAAAACTTCAAAAATCACAGGTGATACTTATAAATCTAAAGCAGGTGCATCCTATACTTACCCGTTTGGTCGCAGTACCGCCGACCCATCATATTCAGAAGTAAAAGCGGGTATTGCTGCGGCTGTAGCTGCTGCTACTGGTAACAAAGGTGTGAGCTTTAAGCCGGAGATTTACCGCTAATGATTAACGAGGTACTCAATCTACAAATCATCACCACAGCAGGGATGAGCATCCAAGAAAGCGAACACTTAATCAAACAATTGGAATGTGCTGAACTTGCAAAAAGTGCATTCATTAGAGGTGAACTAGAACTTGAGGATTATTGTGATATTCTGCAACTTTGCGGTGTAAATGTAGATGAGTATCTCACTTTAGTTGAAACTAATTTGAATGCAGCAGGGATACTATAAAAAGTGGCAGGTGAATTAAACAATTCACAAAACTGGTCTTTAGCTTATCAAGAATATAAGGAAGCTGTACAAGCAACGCCAGAAGGTGGTTATTATCCTCTGCCAGCTTTTGAGGTTCCTATTACTTTTAGTAGCAAAATACTAATAGCTAAAACAGTATCTACTATTCCAGCAGGTAAAAGGTGGAAATGGGCGGGTAATTTGAGAGCCTTTCAATCATTCCCCAATGCTGGTATTAATAGTCAAAAGTCAGAAATAGCACTTTACAGTTTATCTCTTAATCGTTCTAAATTATTAGTTTTACCTGAGATTGCTAGTGGCTATGAGTTGGTATTATCTGATGCTTACTGGCTGAGGAATTTACAACTCACAATTTATGAGTTTACGGGGCAATTAAGCAGTGAACTAACTGATTTAGTTCAGGCTGTTAAAGATGATGTCTTACGTGTTGAATCCAAAATTGATGCTTTATAAGTTGGTCAATCTCGGATTAATTTCCTACTTTTTATTCACGCTAGACAATCGCTGTCTATGCTCATTACATAAAATGATTGATTTTAAAAATTCCCTAGATGTAATTATTGGGATTTGTGCGCTAATTGGGATTGTCTATCGCATTAGCCACATGGAAGCAGCAATTTACAGAGAAATTGATAAAGTCTCAGATAAGATTGCTGACCAAATCCATACCATGCAAACAGATTTTTTGGTTCATAAGGCTGATTATCTTGTTCGCAAGGAATGGCACACCGAAACAGCACATGGACTTAAACAGATGATTAAACACAAGTTTAGTCGGCTGAATTTTCACATTATTGATATTCAGCAACATCTCAAAAAACAAACTGGCTTTGTTGTTCGCTCTCAACCTGCGGTTGATCCGGATGACATTATTGAAGATTAAAGCTTTAACTTGATTAATTTAAGGAGAGATTCAAATGTCTAAGCAAACACTCAATACACTTTCTACAATTCTTGGCTTGATTGCTGGTGCTTCCTCTCTTCTTGGCAGTGCCGGAGTGATTAATCATGGCTTGGCCGGCACAATTGGCGGTTTGGCTACAGCCATGCTTGGCTACCTGGTGCAGCAGCCCGCAACCGGAGAGCAGCAACCGCAGCCTAAATAACTCTGTGGGGATTCTACCGAGAGTTTTTGCAAATGTTAAGTTTCAAGAACTTGGAACTGGAGATTCTGGCAAATACAAAATTATCAACCTTGAAATATTCAGATTAGCTTTGGTTACAATGCCTTGTAGTAGTTCAAAGGTTGAGCCATGCCTGAGTTGACAGTTAATATCAGTGAAACTACTCATCAATCTCTATTAAAACTGGCAGCAACTTCCGGTGAATCAATTCAGACGGTTTTAGATAAAGCGATTGAAAATTACCGTAGGTATGTTTTTTTAGCAGAAGCTAACCAAGCTTTTACTGCTTTAAGGCAAAATGAAACACTTTGGCAAGAAGAACTTGCAGAAAGACAAACTTGGGATCAAACAATGGCTGACGGAGTTGAGGAGTAGTGATGCAAATCGCTAGAGGTGAAGTTTGGTTGGCTAACCTTAATCCTGTTAAAGGTCATGAGCAAGCTGGAAAACGCCCTTGTTTGGTAATATCAGTAGACTTGTTTAATCAAGGTGCATCTGGTTTAGTAGTGGTATTGCCAATCACTTCAAAAGATAAAGGGATTCCATTTCATGTAAACATTAATCCTCCAGAAGGTGGATTAAAAGTAACAAGCTTTATTAAGTGTGAAGATGTGAGATCAATTTCTATAGAACGTCTTGAACAGCGTTTAGGTATAGTATCGTCAATCATCCTGGCAGAAGTGGAAGATAGGCTACGAATATTGATGGGATTGTAGGAACAAATCGTAGTAATATAGCACCTTAATTGACACTATTTCTAAACTCAGAGCATCGATTTTAATCCTAATGTCCTACTGGGGCTTTTGCGCCTGCACCGCCTTTACCTAAGAACAACAACAATGGTAATGAGCAAAGAAACGCTACTCCTACCACTCGAAAGATATCTGCAAATGATAAAACAGCAGCTTGGGTATTGATAGTTTGCTGAAGTAAAGCCAGAGCTTGTTGCTGGGCGGTGGTTGTGTCCATCCCTTGGCTTTGCATTGCGCCAGTCAGCATATCAAGGCGCTGATTGGTTTCTAAATCATAAGGAGTGAGGTTAGTTGATAAAATCGCGCGGTGAAAGGCTTCGCGTTTATCTAACAAAGTCGTGAGGAGCGCAATACCGACACTACCGCCTAGTTGTCGGGTGAGGTTGTAAAAGCCAGAACCAGCAGAAACGTCTTGCTTGGGTAAGGGGCCTAAAGTTGCCAAACTCAAAGGTAGAAACATCAATACAGTAAAAGCTCCCCGCCAGACCAAAGGCCAAAATAAATCATCTGTGCCGGTTTGAACTGTTAGTTTGGACAAATCAAACATCACAAAGGCGGTTCCCACACCACCGATCGCAATTAATAATCTGGCATCGATTTTGGTGGATAATTTACCCAGCATAATCATCACGATCGCCGAGGCTAAAGCACCAGGAGCTAACAATAATCCTGTCTGTGTGGCGGTAAAATGCAAAATACTTTGGGCGAAAATCGGCACAGCAAACAGCGCACCATATAATCCCATCCCGACAATTGCTGATAAAAAACTGCCCGCAGCTAACGAACGGTGACGCAAAACTCTCAAAGCAACGGCGGGATGTGAAGTTTTCAGTTCCCACCAAATAAATAGTCCCAACCCCACAACACTAGCTACCGCCAAACTGGTGATAAACCCAGAGGAAAACCAATCTTCTTTCTCGCCTTCTTCTAACACAGTTTGCATACAGCCAATTGCCACTATCAAAAGGCTAATTCCTAACCAGTCAACGGCTTTACTCTGGGCTTGATTTTTGTTGTCCTTGGGCAGAAACATCCAACACATGGCTACTGCTAAAATCCCAAAGGGAATGTTAATGAAGAAAATCCAGCGCCAACCTAATGCGTCGGTGAGATAACCTCCCAACGTTGGGCCAATTGCTGGGCCAGAAATCACTCCCACGCCAAATACTGCTTGCGCCAAACCTTGCTCGGCTGGTGGAAAGGTTTCAAATAAAATAGCTTGGGCTTTGGCTAGTAATCCTCCACCAAATAAGCCTTGGGCGATGCGGGAAACTATCAGCATTGGGAGATTAATTGATAATCCGCAGACAACCGAGGCGATGGTGAAGCCAATCAAGGAAAAAATAAAGTATGTTTTTTTACCAAAGTAATCTCCTAGCCAAGCAGATAAAGGAATTAACACAACGTTAGCGATCGCATATCCCGTTACTACCCAGCCAATTTCACTGACTGTTGCTCCTAAACTTGCTTGCATGGATGTCAGAGCAACATTCACAATACTAGTATCAATGACTTCGAGAATCGCACCGAGAGCAGCAGAAAAAGCGATCGCCCACTTCAGCGGCCCTTGTACATAACCAGCTTGGTTAAAACTAGAACTTTTAGTAATAGCCATTTTTATCAATAGCAATCATATTGGAAGTAAGAAATTTCTAGAAAAAGCCCTAATTTCTTAGGGCATGGTTGTGCTTATCAATATATTTCGATACGGTAGCGTATCATATTAAGAAAGGTCAAGGGGGAATTCGCTAAAAATAGAAAATACTACCTAAAGGCAGAGAAAATTGCTTGTATAGCAGGAGCCTCAATGAAACTTGTTTCATAACCAAGGAAAGTAGTCCTTCTCCTATTCCCAACTCACTATTCCCTAGTCCCTACTGTCTATGAATAATCCCTCTGGTAGACCACGTAGTACCCACGTAGACCAAGCAATTCTTGAAGCAACCTTAGACTTACTAGCAGAAATCGGATACCAAAGCATGAGTATAGAAGCGATCGCCTCTCGTGCTGGTGTTGGTAAAACAACAATTTACAGGCGTTACACATCCAAAGAAGAATTAGTTGCAGATGCGATAGAAAGTCTGCGAGAAGATGTATCAATACCGGATACTGGTAGTTTCTGGGGAGATATGGATATTGTAATCAACAATGCCGCAAAAAGAATCCAAAGTCCCCTGGGCCGCCAGACACTCGCCTTGATTATTAGTACAGCCTCTAGCAATCCGCAATTTGCCCAAGTTTACTGGAAAAAATATACCAAACCCCGCCGTGATGCTTTTGCACAAGTCATGGAACGTGCCAAGTCTAGAGGAGAAATTCAACCGGATGCGGATATTGATTTAATTATCGACCTAGTGAGTGGGTCACTATATTACGCCTTGGTCTTTAAACCTACTCCAGAACCATTAGCCAGCTATATGCGCCAGACAGTAGAACTGATAATTAAAGGTGTCGGTTATGAAGTATGAGGTATGAAGTCTGAAGTGTGAAATTTCGTACTTTATTCAACTCTCTTCGAGAGAGGCAACAGGGAAGAGGCAACGGGCAACAGTGAGATGTCATCAGGAGGAAAGCTTAACAGGCAACAGGTTGTTTCTTTCTGTTCCCTGTTCCCTGTTCCCTTATTAACCAATAACAAATGACAAGCATACTTAAATATCAGCATTAAATCTTCATAAACCTAAAGCCACTATGTTGGCAATCAGATTTCTTTGATCCTGATCAATTTAACGGCAAAACTTGACAGACAAACTAATCTTCCGTGACTTCTGGTGTCTCTTGTTGCAGTATTGCGTGGCAATATTGAATTAGAGTAGTGAGGCGATCGCCAATGGTTTGAAGTCTTGCTTGTGCCGTTGCAGCCTGTCGTGCGCCTTGGAAAAATGTGACATCAATTTCCAATAAGCGCAGTTGTTTGCTAATTTCCGTCCGATAAGACTGCTCTTTTGAGTCTTCTGCTGCTAAAGGTACAATTTCTCGTTGAAATAACTGCTGTAACTCAACAACACGCTGTCGCAGTTGGGTTTTGTCAAGTTGCACAGCAGCGATATCAGACCGTAATTGCACTAATAAGTTTGCAAGCGCTTGATATTTCTGACAATTTAAAGACATCTAGTGCCATTTAAGATAGTATTAATGACAAGAAATTTTTCTTCTACAGTATATCTTCTTGAACCATTATCTCTATCACAAGCCTCAAATCCCCCTTTGAGGCTTTATTCGCCATCTATGGTTTTTCAAGCTTATGCTTATTAAAACCGAAAATGGATGATTACACAGGCAATTTAGTGATCATCCTCACACTGCATTTACCACCCCCACCAGGGATACAGGATCATCAACCGTTGATGCTGTAAATTTTGTCCATCTCTACTATCCACCGATCACCTCTTGTATGAGCGGCATAGCTACTAGTACTTCAATTGACGTTACACTTCCAGAATGGCTAAACAAGTGTTTACGAGAGTCATCACCTAGAAGTGTCGAACCAGAAGACCGCAGGCAGAATGATGCATCGTTAATTTGTCGAGCATTTTCATTTGCCTATCAACTCCATCATGGACAATTTCGCAAATCTGGAGAACCATACATCTATCATCCCGTCGCCGTAGCTGGTTTGCTGCGTGACTTAGGGGGTAGTCCTGCTATGATAGCAGCTGGTTTTCTTCATGATGTAGTTGAAGATACAGATGTCACAATTGAAGAAATAGAAGAGCTATTTGGCTCAGAAGTACGGCGGTTAGTCGAAGGTGTCACCAAGCTTTCTAAAATTAATTTCAAAAGTAAAACCGAAAGCCAAGCCGAAAATTTCCGCAGAATGTTTTTGGCAATGGCGCAAGATATCAGAGTAATTGTAGTCAAGTTAGCAGATCGTTTGCATAATATGCGAACTCTGCAATACATGTCAGAAGAAAGCCGCCGTCGCAGCGCCCAAGAAACACGAGATATCTTTGCACCTTTAGCCAACCGCTTGGGTATTTGGCATATTAAGTGGGAACTAGAAGATTTAGCATTTAAATATTTAGAACCAGAAGCTTTTCGCCAAATTCAACAGCACGTTTCGGAAAAACGCACAGCGCGAGAAGAAAAATTAGCCAAAGCTACAGAAATTTTACGAGAACGTTTACAACAAGCCGGAATTCGCTGCATAGATATTAGCGGTCGTCCTAAACATTTGTATAGCATTTATCAAAAAATGCAACGACAGCAAAAGGAATTTCATGAAATTTATGATTTAGCAGCACTGCGAATTATTGTACAAACTAACGAAGAATGCTATCGAGCCTTAGCTGTCGTTCATGACGCTTTTCGCCCGATTCCCGGCCGATTTAAGGATTATATCGGATTACCCAAGCCAAACCGTTATCAATCTTTGCATACTGGGGTAATTGGTTTAACTGGTCGTCCTTTAGAAATCCAAATTCGTACCCTGGAAATGCACCGTATCGCTGAATATGGTATTGCAGCCCATTGGAAGTACAAAGAAACAGGTGGTTCTAATAGTACATTGACCGCAGCCGATGAAAAGTTTACTTGGTTACGGCAGCTGTTAGAATGGCAAAGCGATTTGAAAGATGCACAAGAGTATTTAGATAGTGTCAAAGATAACTTATTTGAAGATGATGTTTATGTCTTCACTCCCAAAGGTGATGTTGTATCTTTAAATCCTGGTTCTACCACCATAGATTTTGCTTATCGTATCCATACAGAAGTTGGTAATCATTGTGCAGGCGCACGGGTAAATGGGCGCATAGTACCTTTATCAACCCGACTGCAAAATGGCGATATTGTCGAAATTATTACCCAAAAGAATAGCCATCCGAGTTTGGATTGGTTGAATTTTGCCAGAACATCCACCGCAAAATACCGGATTAAGCAATGGTACAAGCGATCGCGCCGCGAAGAAAACGTCGCCCGTGGCCGAGAATTGTTAGAAAAAGAACTCGGTAAAACTGGCTTTGATAATCTGTTGAAATCAGATGCAATGCAGACTGTCGCCGAAAAATGCAACTATCACAGCGTGGAAGATTTACTCGCAGCTTTGGGTTATGGCGAAGTTACTTTGAATTTGGTACTCAACCGCTGGCGCGAAGTTGTGAAAGCACAGCAACCTGCAACAATGATTATACCGCCATTTGTACCAAAAGAATCATCAGCAACAGCCAAAGCTTTACGAGATGTACCTCACAGTAGTTCCCGTGCCAGCGATTCGCCAATTGTGGGTGTGGAAGGTTTGGTGTATCATCTGGCTGGGTGTTGTACGCCGATCCCTGGAGAATCAATTATTGGCGTAGTCACACGCGGTCGGGGAATTTCCATCCATCGTCAAGGGTGTCACAATTTAGATAATGTGGAAGGCGATCGCTTAGTACCAGTAAAATGGAACTCATCTGTAGAAAATAGTTCTCGTCCCCACACTTACCCTGTCAATATCCAAATAGAAGCTCTTGACCGTGTAGGCGTTTTGAAAGATATTTTATCACGTTTGAGCGACCAAGGGATCAACGTCCGTCATGCCCAAGTCAAAACAGCTAGTGGACAACCAGCATTAATGGACTTAGGTATAGATATACGCGATCGCCCGCAACTAGAACAAGTGTTTGTCCAAATTAAAAAAATGAGCGACATTATCAACATTCGGCGCGTTGGTCAGGCTGAGGAGTAAGGGGACAGGGGACAGGGGACAGGTGACAGGTGATAGATGATAGGGGTAAATAATTTTACTCAGCACTCAAGACTCAGCACTTTCCTATAAAAACTTTCTAAACCTGCAACACAAGCCTGATCATCAAATAATAAATGATGACGCTGACTCATTTTTTCAGTGATGTGGTTTCGCCAAGTTGGGTTAAGTCCTAATTTGACGGCAATATCAATATATTCTGCCTCATTTTCGGTGATGGTGTCGGTCACTCCCAGCATTTTGAGAAAGCTATCAGAGTGACGACCACGCATAAATTCTCCTGGACAGGTAACAATGGGGAGATTGCAAGCGATCGCTTCTAAGGTAGTATTACCACCAGACCAAGTAAAAGTATCCAAATAAACATCTGACAGTAAATTAATCATCAGATAATCTAAGCGTTCTGGGATACTCAAAAATACACAGTAATCTTCACTATCCAAATTAATAGCAGCAAAAGCACGTTGAAGACGCGGCTTGAGTAAAGTTCCTCGCAAAAATACAAATTTAGCTTGCGGAACACGTCGAGCAATTTCCGCCAAAATAAAATCATATTGTGGTAAATATTTAAATGGTGCTTGGCAACATAAATAAATCACCGCATCATCTGAAAGCTGAAAATCTGAGCGAGTTTTGATGATTGGTGGAATATAAGGTTTCGGGTAAGATACACCAATATTAGGTAAGCGAATTAGTTTTTCAGAATAATGTTCTTGTGCATTTTCTGGTTCCATTAACTCGCTAGATAAAAAATAGTCAATTGTTGGTAAGCCTGTTGTTACCGGATGTCCCCAAGCTACACATTGTACAGGCGCAAGCCGCAGTCCAGCTATTTGCATAGTTTGCGGATCCATACCAATTTCTGGAAACACTAAAATATGTAAATTATCAGCAATTATTTGTTCACAAACTCCTGGTAAGTTATGAGGAATATGGTGAAAAATATCGCTGTATTCTTGAAATTGTTGTGTGACTGGATCTGGATCATTGCCTGTATAGTAACAGTAAATTTCAAAAAGTTGATGATTACAATAACGCAGCCAGCCAGTTAACCATAATGTTCCGCTATAAGAATGTAAGAAATGAGAAATATACCCAATGCGAATTTTTTGCTGTGGCTGGAGATTAGGTATAGATAAAGGCGCAACCCATTGAGGATAGTTAGCCGCCATAATTTCATGCACTAATTGTCCATATTGACTTTGCAATTCTCTATCATTTTGTGCTTGATAAGATAGATAAAAGTTTGTCAGCCGACCAATACCAACTAAAGCATTGTTTTTTTCTTCTGGAGTATGCAAGTTGGTTTGTGCAATTAAATCTTTTAATCCTTGGGTGTAACGCTGGCGATAAAAAGCTATTTCAGCTTCGTTATCATAAATACTGGGAACTGTTAAATATTTTAGAAGTTTAAAAGTATAATCATCTGGGAGGCAGTTACAAGCATTTTCAGCACTAGCAATTGCTTCTTGTATCCGACCGTTACGACGTAAATCAATAATTAATAAAAAATGTAAGCTACCTTCTGTTGGGTATAGTTCAATAGCTTGCTGTAGGGTGATAAAATATTCATTGATTAAGTTTAAGTTTCTATAGCAGTGAATTAATTGCCAGTAAATTTGTAAATCATGTAATTGTAACTCTAGCAGTTTTTGATACTGAGCAATCGCAGCTTGCCATTGCTCTTTTTGGAATAATCTATTACCTAAATCCCAAATAAGTTGAACTATCGATATATTACAGAATTCTTCTACTGTATATACTGGAATATTATCAGCTTGCGAATAAAATAAATTTTCCTGATGTGCATCGTTGAAAATAATTTGTGCATGGATTTGAGAAGCTAACATTTCCCACTGGTAAGCATCTAAATTGATCAGGAGAGAAATTTCACATCCTATACTAATATCAGAATCATCTGCCATGATCAGATTCATCAATACACTAGACAAAACTAAATTAGCTATATCTTCAGGAATATTACTACTATCTATAATTAGTGTTATTTGATTACTGTCAGGATGATTATTAACTGCCTGAATCATCCTTGCTAAATTTAGACAAAGAGACTCTTCGGATTGTGACCAATCAGGAAAGATAATTACATTGATATTACTTGTTGTCTTCACATTACATAAATCAGGTATTAATTCTTCTGTTGTAGTAATCAATTGATAAACTCCTGCTGATAATTTCAATATACCTTTTAAATTACAGTGAGTGCTTTAATGTTAAAGCACTCACAATAAATTTGAAACTATTTAGTACTTACTAATGCTTTAAAAAACACAAACTTGATTAATAAAGCTTTCTAGCTCACATGCTGGTATTGATTCTAATGCTAGTTCTGCTAAAGCTGCTTTATCTTCATGTTCTATGATAATTCTGCTGCTGATCTGAGGTAATAAAGCTTGCCACTGGATATCGGCTAAATTACCAACCAAAGAAATCTCTAAACCTTCGCTAACATCCAAATCTTCTGCCATTAACAAATTCATCGTAACACCAGAAAGTAACAGTTCTGCATCCTCAGTAGTTATGTTACTTGTGATAATTAATAGAGTGGTTTTTTGGCTATCAGGATAAGTTGCGATCACTTTAATTACTGATTCCAATTCTAAACCAATTAATTCTTCTGATTGCGACCAATCAGGAAAAATAATTACATTAATTTCCTTGAGATTTAAAGGTAATAAACTGGCGTTAATCAAAGCAGAACTGACTATGTTAGCCATCTTTGTCCAAGAAAACTTTTGCGCTTGAGCTAAACCAGCCTCAATTAATACTTGACGAACTCTAGGTTTCTGCACATCAAACAAAGCATTTGCTAGTCCATCTGTATCATCATCTTTCACATAAATTACCGCTTCTCCTCCTACTTCTGGAATTGAAGCATTAGGACAAGTAATTACCGGACAGCCACAAGCCATCGCTTCAACTACAGGCATACCAAAACCTTCATACTTAGAAGGATAAACTAATGCCACAGCACCAGAATAAGCTGTTGCTAATTCTTCATCAGTAAGCTGCAACATATAAACAGCACTACCTGATGTATAAGCTCTAAATTCAGGTGCTAATATCCCGCCACTGCCTGTACAAACAATATCAAATCCATAGCTACTAGCAAGTTGAGAAAAGGCTTGAAAGAATAAACCACTATTCTTATAACCATTTCCCGCACCAACTAAAATAAAATAAGGTCTTGTAATACCATACTTCGCTTTAAAAGCATTAACTTCTTCTGCTTTTGCAGGCGAAAAAGTATTTTTAACTCCACAATGAGCTACAGTTACAGAGTCTACAGAAATTTCCGGAAAATATTTACTAAGGTCACGCGCCGTTTGTTGGGAAATAGCTATGTAAGAGGATGCACTTTGAATTGCTAAATGCTTTTCTCGCCACATAGGATTATTAATCACATCCCATCCCAGCACTTCTGGTATCATATCGTAAGCCATGAATACAGAAGGCGTTGTTAATGGGGTTGTGTAGTAAGAAGATACAAATAAATCAGCACCTAATTCATCACATACTTGCTGTAACATTTCTCGATCAGCTTGAGTATGGTTATAATCATATTTGGCAATATCTAAATACCTAACTCTAGAAATTTTAGGTGCTGTATTACCACGATCAAGTACAACAATATATTTAGCAAATCCACTATTTGCCCATTCTTCTAACAACGAATTCCAGACACGTGCAATCCCAGTTTGGTAAAGCTGGAAAAATACTCCATCAATAATAACTGTAAAACCTGTATTTGCATCTGAAAAAAATCTACCCAGTGCATTACTTGTTTCACTTAGATTAACTAATGGATTAATGCGCTCTCTAGCTGGAATATTATTGTTTACCCAGTCTATAAGTGTTGTAACTCTACATTTAAGAGTATGTAACTCATGGCATAAATTATAGCCTTGTATAGCAATCTTTTCAGCCAAATCTGGATTCGATATCAAGTATTCAATTTTTTCTATTAAATCCTCTGGTTTATCACCGTCATAAAAGACAGCATGTTCCCAATCTTTGAGTAATTTCTGAGATTCAACACCAGTAATTTTATTTTGTAAAAGCAAACTACCACATCCTATGATTTCAAATGGACGTGCAGTTAATGTTGGTGAATTAGATGGCAAGTTTAAAACTAGCCGATATTCATTAATTTCTTGCACATATTCTTCTAAAATTTTTACAGGATTTCTATCATGTTGTAGATTATTGGAAAATAAATCTACATTCTGATGTTGACTTAAAGCTTCTATTAATCTATGACGTTCTTTGTATGATTCTTCCGTGAAGTAACGAGGCGTGTTACCTCTAAATAAGCCTCGATTTAATCTCTCTGAAAATGGCTTATTCATTCTAAAAAATTCTGAATCAATAGCAAATGGCATGAACATCATTGGCAGAGAGATACCTAATTGCTGTTTCAGGAAATCTACATCAGGTTCATGATTACAAATCAAACCATCTACACAAGGAACCACACTTGCAATAGCTTGGTACATTTGCTGCTGCCATACAGGAGTATTTTGCACTACATTTGTTGAATGGCACTCCTGAACAGTTGCTATTTTAGTTATTGGGGATTGATGCCATCTTTCTTGCCATTTAAGAGTACTATGTAGTGGTTGAGAATGCCAGTCAAAACCCAGCATTAAAATAATATCTGCCTGCGGATTTTGGAGATATTCAAATAAACCATCATCATCTAAAGGTTCTTCTGCACCCCATCCAGCAACTGGTCGAAATACTCGATTTAGCACACCTTCGCGCTGTAAAGTATTTACCCAACCTTGTGAAAAAGACCATCCATGAACGCCAGTGGCTTGTAACACTACATCTATACGTTGTTTATTTTGTGGTGTTTTACTAATAGATAACTTATTAGCTGGAGATTCATTTGCTTGTGTTGTATGAGTTACATTTGGAGACGAGCTAAGTGATATGGATGGATTATTTTTTACTTGTAATAGTATTTGTTCATTTAAACTACTAAGCTCTTTCTGTAATACTACTAATAAGCCATTGTTCGCAAAATGTGTTCTTCCTGGATGAAGCTCTTCTAATTTATTTTGAATTTCTGAAGGAATTGTAGTTATCCCAATTCCTTCAATACGTTGAATTTTAAAGGGGCTTTGATTAATAAACTCTACATAGTCCTCCGTAAAAAAACGATTAATATGTCCAGAATTATAAACATGGTACATTATTAAATCCACAGTTTCTTTATCTATGAATTGATAAAGGTGCTGACAAAGTACTGGAGGACGTATGAGTAGATGTCCCCAAGGAGGAATAGGAGAATTATGAAAATCAAAACTTTTTCCTTTGGTGTCTGTAATTAGGGGTAAATGATGCCCGTCATGAGCAGACCAAATAGGAGAAAAAACAGAAAAAAGCTGACCTCCCGGTTTTAAAGCTAAAAACATTTTTTCTAAAGCTGTAGGAAACTTATGAATGTGTTCAAATGCAGCTATCGAAAAAACTAAATCATATTGATTGTAATAATCAGGAGGTAGTTCTTCTATATTTGCGGCATAAAATCGGTACTTATTAATATTTGTATTTTTATTAGTAAAATCCAGTTTTTCATTATCAGCTAAATGAGGCAAGATTGATGCTTGAGAAATATTGCTAACTCCTTTAAGAGCATCTTCATATTCAGGGGACTCAACAGCAGTCCAAGATTTAACATGTAAATAATCAAAGACAAATTCTTTAGGTAGACTTCCGCCGACCTCTAAAACATTTTTACCAGCAAACCCTACTGTTTCTTCACACCATAAAGCAAAGTTTACATGGTAAGAAAGATTAAATTTTTCTTGGCACTCTAAGATATTAGACTGAGTAAGTTTTTTTGTCATATATGTTTATACCTAAATAATTACAATATTTCTCTAAAAATGAAGCTCGTTATTACTTACCTTGCTGCTTTTTTACCTGCTCTAATACAGCTTTATAATCTTGTCTTTCAGGGTGTAGTTTGACTAACTTTTCCATCAGCGCGATCGCACCTTTGGTATCCTTTAATTGCAGTCGAGCTAAAGCTAGTTTTTCTAAAGCAAGTTGGTTGTTTGGCTCTCGTTGCAAAACCAGCTCATAACCCTGGACTTCTTGCTGTAAAGTAGACTCAACAGATACATTGTTTGTCTGGTGGGGCTGCTGATGTGTTTGTTGTACTCCATTAATCACACCAAATACCGTTGAACCCACAAACGAGCCTATCCCTACGATTGTTAAAATCCTTTTCTTTCGCTCAATTTTCTTTTGACGGGAAATAATATAATCATCCCCAGAGCTAGACATGTTCTAATGGTTGCTGTTAGAAATACTGAGATACCAGCAAGCCTCCAGTTATGAGAGTACCCAGCACCCTAGAGAAACTATCATCTAGGTTGTAAAGTTTTTATAATCCTAGAGTGGAATATCTTACGCATAAAAGAAATAAATCTATCTTTGGTTTTGCTTTTTGAAGAAAACTAACTCAGCTACCGCATAATTTCTGTAAAAAAATTAATAACTTATAAATTTTTGTAATAATTAAGCTTGTCTACGGTTTCCATGCTTGCGGTATTGTATACTACGTTTAAATATACGCGGTAAACCCTCCTTCACCGTGCTTTAAAAACCTCACATCAGCCTAAAATCGTTGTTTTATCAACAAATACTCACATACTGATGGCTGAAGTACATAAAAATCTGCAAGTTTAACTTGTGTTATCACTGCAACTTTCAAAACGGCTGATTTTTTCGTGACGCACACACGATGAGTACTTGGTAAAATTCTCAGTTTTGTGGTGGTAATTACCGTACAAAACCGCATTTTGCCAAAAATAAGTAGAGTTTGTTATGGTATATTTAGAAAGTTAAGACTAGCTTTACCAATTCCAACGCTCTACGCATCGATAAAAATTGCCAAGCGGAAAGCAGTTTTGATTAAGCATTTACCCAAACGAAATCTGAAAATCAATCTAGGTTATGACTCAGCAAGTAATTCACCCAATGGTGAAATTGCAGCGTAACGTGCAATCACTCGTAGAATCCAATATCATCAAACCAACTGATAGCATTTGGAAAATTGCCTTCCTTTACGGCAATGACTGGCAGCACTGGAAACAGGAACTGTTAGACTTCGGCTTCAGTATGCAAGATCCAATCAGTGAACTACTGGCTGTAGAAGCATGGGATGAGGAATAAAGTATGAAGGATGAAGTGTGTAGACGCTTTTAGCGGCTTGCCGCAGGCTAGTATGAAATTAATTTTATACTTTAGCCTTCATTCTTCCTCATCCATAGCACCTAAGCTTTGCAAGCGGCCAATGCTGCGGCTAATTCCCTAGCGGTTTGATAGCGATCGCGTGGCAAAGGCTCTGTAACACGTTCAATCACCTCTCTAATTTGGGGTGTAATCGTGGGAGAGTTTGCCACATCAAACCGAAAATTACGTCCTTTTTGGCGGAAAAACTTGAAAGGGTTTTCCCCAGTCAGCAAAAAAATTAGTGTCGGCCCAATGGCATATAAATCTGATTGAATCAGAGGTTGTCCGCGTTCTTGTTCAGGCGCACAATAACCTTCTGCACCAATTCGAGTGCCTGGTGTCGTGCCAATTTCTTTAACAGCACCAAAATCTAACACCACTATATGATTATTGGCATTGCGCACCATCAGGTTAGCGGGTTTAATGTCACGATGAATTAGTGGTGGTTCTTGGCTATGCAAATAGTCTAAAATGTCGCAGGTTTGAATCATCCAGGCGATCGCTTGGCTTGGCGTGACAGGCCCAGTTAGCTGGACTCGTTTTTCCAAATCTTGCCCATGCACTAATTCCATAGCCAAGTATTTTTTGCCACCTTCCACAAAAAAGTCGTAATACTTGGGAATTCCAGGATGATTGAGAGATTTTAGCGTATGAGCTTCCCGCTCAAATAATTCTTGGGCTTTGGCAATTTTAGCCATATCAGCGTTCATTTGCTTTAAGACCAAAAGTTGCGGATTTCCCGTCATCCAACCTTTTGTATCCCAAGCTAAATAAGTTGTACCCATACCTCCCTGGCCTAAAGTGCGCAATACCTGATACTGACGAATTGTCTGTTGCACTGATAGAGGTTGACCACAATGGATGCAAAACAAATTTTTTGGAGAATTACCTTCATGAGTGCAAGTGTAAGCTGCTCTAGCAGGGTCTTGATTTGCAGACACTGATGCAGCCCATTTTTCTGACTCTGCACTACTTTCGGGCGAAACCTCTTGAATTTGAAATTGCAGTATTGGGCCTCCCTGTGCCAGTTGCAACATGGCATTATTAGGTAGCGGACTTTGAATAACTAAAATGCCATTGAGGAAAGTACCATTTGTACCTTGGCTATATATCTGCCAAGATTCTTCATTACTACCAGCACTGACTTGCCTGAGTTCTAGATGATGTCGGGAAACCAAACTATCAGATAAAACCACATGATTGTCCACCGCTCGACCAATCCGAATCACGGTGGAATTCTCAAAGCACCACTGTTTGAGTGGCGTTTTGTTTTGCGGTTCTAACAGTGTCACAATAACCACAATAAAACCTGCATAAAAAATAGGGAGTAGTGAGTGGGGAACAGGGAGTAGGAAGGCTTAAGGGAAAATTTCAGACTTCATACTTCAGACTTCATACTTTCCATGTTTGGGCGCACTTTTGCCCGCACAAGTATTGCAGTAATGTTGTCATGACCATTTTCTTGGTTTGCCAAATCAATTAATTCGGTGACACCCTGTTCCAGGTTAGCGCCAGAACTTAGCAGAGGAAGTAAATGAGTCTTCCAATGGGTTTCTAGTAAATCATTATCTGATAAACCGTCAGAGGCCAAAATTAGCAGGCAATCTTCATTGATGTCAAAAAACTCAACATCAGGGTAGATAGCGCTTTTGTCACGTGGCCCCAAAGCTTGAGTTAATTGGTAAGCATCTGGACGAGCATAGGCGATGCTGGCTTCGACTCCGCGAGCAATTTCTCGTTGACCAACTTCATGATCTACGGTGAGTTGTTCTAGTCCACGTTTGCGAGTTAAGCGGTAGAGGCGACTATCTCCCACATGGGCAACTGCTGCTTCGGTATCTTGGATGAGAAGGATCACCAAGGTAGTACCCATACGCCCAACTCCCGAACGGGCATCTTGTTGATTTAGCTGATAAATTGCTTGATTAGCTAAATAAACTGCTTCGCGAATATTTTCTTCAGTTGGGCGCTTGTCAGATTTCCAATGTTCTTGAAAGTATTGCCGCACGGTGTTAACAGCCAATTCACTAGCTATTTCACCACCAGCATGGCCACCCATACCATCGCAGAGAATATACAAACCACGGGCTTGTAAAACTCGGTTTTTGGGTAATTCTAGCTTCTCAATTTTAGTTTCAATGCCAAAGTAGTCTTCGTTGTGCTGACGTTGACGACCTACGTCTGTGCGTCCGACATCTTCGAGACTGCTTAATTGCATTGACAGAACAATGGTGGGTAAGTCGTCGCTTTTGGCGAAACTATCTTCATCTACCTCATCTTCTAACTGAATGACGGTGGGTGCTGTAGGAATTTGGTTTGCTGTTGGGGAAAAACTAGGAATCGGTGATGTTTCTAGTTCTGTGGCGATCGCTTCTAGGCGCGATCGCAACTGAGGGATAGTTTGAATTTTCCTGAGTTCCAAATCCTCCAAAATCTGCAATACAGCACCAAACTGTGTGCGTTGGGACTGCCTAAATAATTCCTGCCAAACATCCCCCAATGCTTTCAAACTAAAAGGCTGTTCTGCTAGTGCCAATGTTTCGTCTTCTGCTGTTATATCTGCCTCAAAATCTACATACAATCTTTCTAACGCCAGTGTTTGGTCTTCATCCACTCGCAGATTCGACAACTCCAGCAAACTTTGACGGCATTTAACTGGCTCTAGCACTGCCCAAAGTTGGGTCATTTGATAAAACCAATGTAAAATTTGTAACGAACTTGTTGTGTCTTCTTTCCACAGTTCGATTAACCTTGGCCAATCCGAACGGTCTTCAATTAGCACAACCTGGGTGTTGCCTTCCTGCCAAGCATCATGAATTACTGGTATTCCTGGTTGATTTAACGCATGTAATTCTACATAAGCCTTGGCAAACTTAGGAACACCAATTTCTTTGCCAGATGAAGTTAACAATCCTTGATTGATGTTTTCTAATATTGCTTCGACAGGCGATATTTGATACGGCTGACAATCTAAGACACGAACACAAACTTCTGTCTGGGTTATATTTTCCTCTGAGATTGGCAGGGCTTCTAACAATTGATAACGTTTTTCTTTATCTATGTAAGAACCTGCTTTCAACACGGGTCTAGCAGAAAGTGGTAGAGTCAATTCCGTGGAAAGAGGTAAAGTTGGTAAATCATCCTGATCATCTTGCCAACTGCCTAAATCCCAGTCCCCACTTCCTTCTTTAGTAATAATTGCCCACCACACTTTTCCAGACTCTGCACCGCAGTTATCACAATGTTGGGCATTTAATGGTACATCAGTACCACATTGATGACAAACATGATGAGTTAGGGAGGTGCCACAGTTTTGACAAAATTTATTAGCGTTGGGGTTTTCAAATTTACACTGAGGGCAAATCAGCATAGTGGAAGTTCCTCTATTCCCGTTCCAAGGTGCTTCTAGCCACTAATATCCAAAGTGCCACAATTTTAGTTGCCCCTGCCTACAGTAGACCTACAAGAGATTGTGGTTTCACCAGTGAATTTTGGTGGCAGTATTAATTGTGACGCATATTAGCTAAATATTTTAGACAACGGCAAGTTAATTTTTGCTGATCAAACAGTATTAGCAATGTTGACTTTACTCATGAATTCTCTTTTTAATTTTACCTTTTTACTTTTTACTTAATTGGCGATGCAATGGTAATTCGATAGTAAAACAGGTACGATTTGACTTACTTTCTACCTCTATTGTTCCTTTTAATTGCTGAATTAATTTCTGCACTAATGCCAGCCCCAATCCTGTGCCACCTTGCTTCCACGGATCATTACTAGGAATACGGTAAAATTTTTCAAATATGTTTGGTAATTCCGAGCTTGGGATTTCTACACCTGAATTAATCACTTGAAATTGCATATTTTCTAACTTTAATCGGGTAGAAATCACAATTTCGGCATCTGGAGGGCTAAATTTACAGGCATTAGTCAGCAGTTCTATGAATATGCGTTCTAGGCTGAAAGGATCGCAGGCCAGTAAAGGTAGATTAGGCGCTATGCTTAAACTTACCTTTTGCTTACATATAGCGCGGTTACGTGCTTGAAATAGCTCTACAACCCGCCAAAGCCATTGTTGTACTTGAATAGTTTCCAGTACCCAAGGTTGAGCATTGCTATCTAACCTTTGTAAATCGAGAAAGTTATCAATAAGATTGATTTCGCGATCGCACTCGTTATTTAAAATTTCAAAATAGCGAGATGCTTTTGAGCGTTCTGCTTGTGGCTTGGCCATTTCCACCAACAAATTTTGCTCTTGATGCAGTGCAATTCCTAGCATTTGAATTGCCATTTTCATATTCGTTAGTGGCGTGCGGAGTTCGTGGGAGACGGTGTTAAGAAACGCTTCCTTGAGGCGACTGAGGCTTTCCATCTCTGCCAACTGCACCTGGATTGTCGTTTGGCTTGTTTGTTGATTAACTTCTTGCTGTTTATAAGCGGTGATATCTTCACACACCATCACAATAGCGGGATTTTTCTCAGAATATTCTTCTTTAGGCAATATCTTGAGTGTAGTTTTGACCCATGTAATCTTACTATCAGGGCAGTTGAGCCGATATTCTCCATTGATAGATTGATTGGGGTGAGTATTACTGAAAAGCTGAATGAATGCCTCAGATAGTTTTTGTTTGTCTGTTGGTTCAAACAAATTCAACACAGAGGTGTTGATTAATTGTTCAGGTGTGTAACCCAGACAGTTGGCTCCGAACTGGTTTACAGACACAATTATTCCCGTCGCATTCAAACTAAAGTAAATTGTCGGCGTATTGTCATAGAGACTTCGATACCACTGGAGTTCTGCTTGTGTACGCCGTAGCATTTCTGCTGTGTACAGTTCTAAATCCGAGGTTCGTTCAGGCACAAGTTCCAAGCGAGCCGGAGTGGCTGACAAGGTATCTTGTTGTTCGCGCGTTTGATGCCAGAGCGATCGCTGATTAAAGCTCATAAGACTTAAACTTGTACCCAAAGGCTAAAATTCATTAGTAGGGAATAAAAAAAGTTAATTATACTTTTTTTGACTAAATTTAACCAATTAAATCCAAAAAAGTTGTTTTCCAGTGTTTAATTCTTTCTAGTGATGGCTAATGCTCACAGAGTATTGCTCACGTTTATTTACATCTGTTTAATGGTTGCCCCAAAAAATATATTTACTAAGAGAATTTAGACTTGTGAGTTCTAGATTCTGCATACTTTTTAGGTAAGTTATGCAACAATTTGAGTTCAGATGCACTTAGGTCACGCCACTGACCTAGTTGTAGTCCATCCAAGTTGAGATGGGCTATGCTCACCCTGATGAGTCGCAAAGTTGGGAACCCTACAGCCGCAGTCATGCGCCGCACCTGACGGTTTTTGCCTTCTGTCAAAGTCATTTCTAACCATGCTGTTGGCACATTTTTGCGAAATCGGATAGGTGGATTGCGATCGCATACTGGTGGATCTTCAGGTAACAGCCTCACTTGTGCAGGTCGAGTGCGATAATTTTGGATTTCTACACCCGTTTGCAATTTGGTTATAGCATCTGCATCGGGAATCCGCTCTACTTGTACCCAGTAAGTTCGCTGATGGCCAAAACGCGGATCAGAAAGTCGATGTTGCAATTTTCCATCGTTTGTCAACAGTAATAACCCTTCACTGTCCCAGTCCAAACGCCCTACAGGATACACATCAGGTACATCAATATAATCTTTAAGGGTGCTATGATTCGGTGTTTCCTGCGTAAATTGGCTGAGAACACCGTAGGGTTTGTGAAAAATCAGATACCGAAAGCTACTAGTCATTAGAAATTATCTATTTTTTCTCTACTCCTTGACTTCCCAACTGATACTTAACAGGGTTGACTGCGTGAAATTATGCAGAAATTTGGGAATTTTAAGAAAAATTACATAAAGTTGAATATGCCGAACTCTAAGATTTGCCGACGTTCTTTTTGTTCCTGGGAGGCGCTTCCCTATTAAAGGTATTAATCTATAATGCCAAAAATCCTGCTCCAGCGGCTTTAAAACAAGATTGAATGAGATTTCAAAAAGGCGATCGCCGGGAAATATTTGGTGGTTAGAAGGGTGAGGTGCGATCGCTTCCATTGAGGGCATTTTTACTAATTAACCAGGAGCGATCGCCAGACTTATAATACTTATATGTAGCCAAATTTTTTAATTACATCAGGCAATCTCCCAGCTTTATTTAACTACGAATTCCAAATTAAACTGCGCCAAAGTTCTATGACCCTTGCTAAATCTTCTGAACTAGGCATTACCCATCTTCCAGACCATACTGAATTACCAGAGTCAGACGGAACCTTTGTGAAAAACTTTCAAGAACATCCTCAAAGTATCCTTCTGACCGATTCTATTGCAGGGTTATTACAGCAACTACATCCTGATAATCAATACTGCATTGGCCAAGATTGCGGTATCTACTGGCGTTTAACAGAACCACCAGAAAAAGGCGCAGAAGCACCTGATTGGTTTTATATGCCTAACGTACCGCCAATGTTAAACGGTAAATTTCGCCGTTCTTATGTGTTATGGCAAGAATACGTCGCACCATTAATTGTCTTAGAATTTGTCTCTGGTGATGGTTTAGAAGAACGGGATAAAACACCCCTCACTGGTAAATTTTGGGTATATGAGCAAGCAATTAGAGTGCCATTTTACGGTATTTACGAGTTTAGTAAAGCTTCAGTAGAGGTATATCATCTAGTAGATGGAAAGTATCAATTACTGCCAGCGAATGAAAGAGGTCACTATCCCATTTCCCCGATGGGCGTGGAATTAGGCATTTGGCAAGGGCAGTATAAAAATATGGAAGCACCTTGGTTGCGGTGGTGGGATGCACAGGGAAATTTGTTGCTGAGTAGTGATGAAAAATCCCAACAATTAGCATTTCAGTTAGAACAAGAACAGCAACGAGCCGAACGCTTGGCAGAACGCTTACGTCAAATGGGTATTGACCCTGATCAATTGTAGATATAAGTTTTTATGATATTGATTAGCGTATTTAAAATTTTAAACTGTTTTAATATGTATAATCATGCTAAGGGTTACATTGATTTTCAATAATTTGAATCAATTTAAATGCTTTTTGATAATAGTCTTTTATTGTTGCATATGTGATACCAACATCTTGACCATGTGCGATATTATTTCTGTTAGCAACAATACTATCAATTGCGTCTTTTAATTCACCTTCAGTAGCTTTTCTGAGATTTGATTCCCATTCTAGGCTAAATGCTCCTGTTAACTGAAGTATTTTTTCCATTTTAGGGTTTTGTAAATCATCTAATTTACGTTCTACAAAATTAGCTATATTTGGAATAGCCTTATTTTTTGCATATTGACTATATATTGCACGTACTGAATTTTCTATAAAGCCTGAAACTAATATACATAAATATCTTGCCCAATGTGCCTTAAGCTCATTGTCATCTGGTAACTGATTAACTTTTTCAAATAGGTTATCCAGTTTTTGTTTAGCCCGCATCACCTCACGATTTTTCATTCTATTTCAGCAAACATATCAGTAGCAATTTTTATTCTATTTTTGACATTTTCTTCTTCAGATGTACGAGCTGTATTTACTGTTACTGCGAGAAAATTTTCATTCTCTAAGAGGCTGGTATATTTTGATTTCAATTCTTCACAGTTGTGAATATTACCCTTTTCTATTCGTCGAGCAACACCTACCATAACTGCATCGAAAACAGATGCGTTTAAAATTTTTTTAGGTTTAAAAGCTTTATCACCAATACATTGATAAATTTTGTTAATCGTAATTTCAAATATATGTCTAATTTGGCTAGTAGAATAATATTTTAAATGCCTATTTTTGCCCATAAAATTGTTAAGAAATTCCTTCATAGGTTTTTTGTATTCATTATCTTTAAAATAAAGTGCAAGGAATCGAAGAATGAGTTCTTGATCTCTCAAATTTTTGTCGTTTGTACCATATATAGCCCGCCACGCAGAATTGTTATTGAGTTCCTTTAATAAATCGTTAAATTCTCCATGATAAATAGAAGAACGAATCTCTTGAGGCTCTAATCTTGTACCACCTGTATTCAGTCTTTGAAAAATATGATAAATACTACTGTCATCTTCCGATGGTTCATCTTGATTGACGATTGTTGCGTGTATGATGGAATCATCTAACCTGCGGCGGTCTTCATCTGAAAGAGACTTGTATGTCCGTTCCTCAAATTGAGGTTGTACACCTTTAAGAGCAAACTCTTTATCTTTATTATTAACCGGAAAGATTCCAGCATAGAAATATTGAAGCGTCCGTAATCTTTGTTGACCATCAATTACTAACAGTTTTTGTGTTTCTTTTTCTTTTGATAGAAAAATACCTGGAACTGGTAGTCCAAGTAAAAGTGATTCTATAAAACGTGAAGCTTGCTCTAATTTCCATACATAACGACGTTGAAGTGAAGGTATGTATATACTGCCATTTTTTAAACGGTTTACAAGACTGTCAACAGGGTAATCTGCTCCATAGCTAGTGATTGAGTATTTAAATAGAATGATTTCATTTTCCTCATCCTCCCAATTCTCTGGACTGTGAGTTAAAGTTTCTTCATTTATAAAACCCTGCGCGTCGCTATTTGGTTCAATTGTGTTCATCCTTCAGCGTCGCCTCTTGATATTTCATTACAAAAATATTATAGCGATCGCTCTCACCCACACCTCATAAATTGTTAACCCTCTTGCCCCCAACCCTAAACAAAGTGATACAATCTACATCCATGCTAGGGGTGCCTAAATCATCAGGCTGAGATCACACCCTTAACACCTGAGTCTGGGTAATACCAGCGGAGGGAAGCTGTTTATCGAGGAATTCAATATGCGGAAAGAATGGGTTGCCAAGCGGCGTGGTCAGAGCAATGTAACTCAAATGCACTACGCACGTCAGGGTGTTATCACTGAAGAAATGCACTACGTTGCTCAACGGGAAAATCTTCCTGCTGACCTAATTCGTGAGGAAGTAGCACGGGGGCGGATGATTATCCCGGCGAACATTAATCACACCAACCTAGAGCCGATGTGCATTGGCATTGCTTCTAAATGTAAAGTAAATGCCAATATTGGTGCTTCGCCCAACTCGTCTAACCTTCAAGAAGAAGTAGATAAATTGAAGTTGGCGGTGAAGTATGGCGCTGATACCGTGATGGACTTGTCCACAGGTGGCGGTAACTTAGATGAAATTCGCACCGCTATTATTAACGCCTCACCCGTACCTATTGGTACAGTGCCAGTTTACCAAGCATTAGAAAGCGTCCACGGCAGAATTGAAAACCTCACCGCTGACGACTTCCTCCACGTCATCGAAAAACACGCCCAGCAAGGGGTAGACTATCAAACCATCCACGCTGGCATTTTGATGGAGCATTTGCCCTTAGTCAGAAGCCGCATCACGGGGATTGTTTCTCGTGGTGGTGGTATTTTGGCACGGTGGATGTTGCATCACCATAAACAAAACCCGCTTTACACCCACTTCCAAGACATCATTGAAATTTTCAAGAAATATGATGTTTCTTTCAGCTTAGGAGATTCCCTGCGTCCTGGCTGTACCCATGATGCTTCCGATGCTGCACAGTTAGCGGAATTGAAAACCCTCGGACAGTTAACTCGCAAAGCCTGGGAACACGATGTACAGGTGATGGTAGAAGGGCCTGGACACGTCCCAATGGATCAAATTGAATTTAACGTCCGCAAGCAAATGGAAGAGTGTTCCGAAGCACCTTTTTATGTGTTGGGGCCGTTGGTAACTGATATTGCTCCTGGCTATGACCATATTACTTCTGCTATTGGTGCAGCAATGGCTGGCTGGTATGGTACAGCAATGCTGTGCTACGTTACACCTAAAGAACACTTAGGTCTACCCAACGCTGAAGATGTCCGCAATGGGTTGATTGCCTACAAGATAGCAGCCCACGCAGCTGATATTGCTAGACATCGCCCAGGCGCAAGAGACAGAGACGACGAACTCTCCCGCGCCCGTTACAACTTCGACTGGAACCGTCAGTTTGAATTATCCCTCGACCCCGAAAGAGCTAAGGAATATCACGACGAAACTTTACCCGCAGACATCTACAAAACGGCTGAATTTTGTTCAATGTGCGGGCCTAAGTTCTGTCCCATGCAAACCAAAGTTGATGCTGATGCGCTGACAGAACTAGAGAAGTTCTTGGAGCGAGAAAAGGTAACTCAAGGTTAATTACTAGTTAATAGCCCCAGACGTGCAATCTGGGGCTATACCCGCAAGTCTGCGATCGCAGGCTAATTTTTTCACATTAAAATGACAACGTTCCTCACAGACTCCACTGATATTAACAGGATTCATTTCTCATCAAAACTGAATTTACAGCAGCGCAGTGAATTGGGACAGTTTTTCACTCCCGCACCAATTGCGCGGTTGATGGCGAGACAGTTCAGCAATCTATCTGGTCATATTAGTCTTTTAGATCCTGGGGCTGGAGTTGGTGCGTTAACTGCTGCATTTGTCGAACAACTATTAGCAAATCCTCACAATGTCGAAAGTTGTTTGCTCACCGCTTATGAAATTGAATCAGCCTTGTTACCATCTTTGAGGCAATGCCTTACAGAGTGTTGTGTCGCTTTAGAAAAAATAGGGATCACAGCAAATTATTGCTTACATCAAGAAAGTTTTATTAAGGATATTAGTGAAATCAATTTACCACTTTTCCATCAGTCATCTAGTATTTTTACCCATGCAATTCTCAATCCACCTTATAAAAAAATTAATAGCCAATCAATTGAAAGAAAAATCCTCGCACAACTAGGAATCGAAACTGTAAATTTATATAGTGCTTTTGTTTGGCTAACTTTTTTAAATCTGTATGACAACGGAGAGATAGTTGCTATTACGCCTAGAAGTTTTTGTAATGGTCTTTATTTTCGAGCTTTTCGGCAAGCTTTTTTGCAAACTATGGCAATTTCAAAAATTCATCTTTTTAAGAGCCGTTCAGCAGCTTTTATAGAAGATAGGGTATTACAAGAAAATATTATTTTCCACGCAATTAAAACCAAAGTTAGACCTGATTATGTAGAAATAACCAGAAATATTGAAAGCAAGTTAGATGAGTTTTCAGAATTAAGATATGTTCCTTATAGCCAAGTTGTTGATACACATGATTCTGAAAGTTTTATTCATATTGTGACCAACTCTCTTGAAGATTATCTGAGAGCGCAAATGAATCAATTCTCATCTACTTTAGATGACCTGGGCTTAGAAGTTTCAACCGGGCCAGTTGTGGATTTTCGTCTCAAATCAGCGTTGAGAACTTGCTGGGATGATCACAGTGTGCCATTAATTTATCCAGAAGCAATCAAGGCAGGGAAAGTATTTTTTCCCCCTAGTAATCCCCGTAAAGCGATCGCTATTACACAAAACCCAGAAACAGCAAAATGGTTAGTGCCATCTGGCTGGTATGTTTTAACAAAGCGGTTTTCAGCTAAAGAAGAAAAGCGTCGTGTTGTAGCTGCTGTGTGTCCTCCTAGCGATTTTCCGGTAATTGGTATAGAAAATCATTTAAATTACTACCATGCTCAAGGTCAGGGAATGAACCCTGATTTAGCAAGAGGCTTAACAGCATTTCTCAATTCAACTTTATTAGATAGTTACTTCCGTCAATTTAGTGGACACACACAAGTCAACGCCACAGATTTGCGTAAACTTAAATACCCTAGCAAAGATGATTTAATTCGATTAGGAAGCCAAATAGGTGATTCTCACTTAGATCAGGAACAACTTGATCAAGTTGTACATCAAACTTTGTCGATTATGAGCGAAGCCACAAATGCAATTCAGGCGAGCAAACGAATTGAGGAGGCTTTGGCAATTCTCAAAGATATTTCTGCTCCCAAGGCGCAACAGAACGAACGATCAGCACTGTGTTTACTGGCTTTAGCAGACATTCGACCTGAAACACCTTGGCATCAAGCAACAGCACCAAAACGCAGAATCACAGAAATGATGGATTGGTTTCGTGATCACTACGGTAAACAATACGCACCGAATACACGCGAAACAGTGCGACGACAGACAATGCACCAGTTTGTGCAGATGGGGATAGTTGTGGAGAATCCAGATCGACCGGAACGACCAATTAACAGCCCAAAATGGTGTTATCAACTTCATCAACAAGCATTGTCGCTGATTAAATCCTATGGTTCTGCACAATGGGAAGAAGCTCGTCACAATTATGCTATTTCAGTGACAAATTTATTGCAGGACAGAAAGCGAAATAGACCCATAATTCCCGTTACTTTACCTAATGGTCAAGCTATTCAGCTTTCATCAGGTGGACAGAACTTATTAATCAAGGACATTTTAGAAAGTTTCTGTCCCAAATTTACACCAGGAGGTTTTGTGATTTATGTAGGTGATGCTGGAGATAAGTTTATTATCAATGAAACTCAGCAATTCCGAGAACTGGGAATTGAGATAGACATTCACGGTAAAATGCCAGATGTTGTAGTTTACTATGAGCGACAAGACTGGCTGATATTAATAGAGGCTGTAACAAGTCATGGCCCGGTAAACTTGAAACGTCGCAATGAATTAAAGCAACTGTTTCAGTCTAGCCGTAAAGGATTGGTGTTTGTAACTGCCTTTCCCAGTCGTCAGGAAATGACTCGGTATCTAGCTGAGATTTCTTGGGAAACAGAAGTGTGGGTAGCAGATCAACCTGATCACATGATTCATTTTAATGGGGAAAGATTTCTTGGCCCTTATGAAGACCTAGAAAATCTTTCTTGAAATATTGACGGCGATCGCTTTCTGACAAAACATGAAACAATCCACTCATACACAAGTAGAGTTTGCTGGTGAGTGAAGCAGTGATTAAAACAACACCCACACAGCCCGACCTTGCTGGAAAGATTTTAATATAGCATCAGGATAGGGGTTAAATTTTGGTTATCCTCAGATATTATATGATGCTGAATTTAGTTAGGTATTTTGCTACGATCGCTGTTTGATAGACCTAACTGTGATAGTGGTAAATTTATAGAAAATATGTTAGTAAAACGCAAAAGCCGCAGTATCGCTGCTATTCTCGCTTTTTCTGGTACGCTCACCATCTCAGGATTACACAAGTTTTATTTGGGTCAGCCGTTGTGGGGGATTTTATATGTTCTGCTTTCTTGGACACCGATCCCCAAGGTGGCTAGTGCTATTGAAGGTGTTTGGTATCTAGCTTTAGATGAAGAAGCTTTTGACCGCAATTTTAATCAGGGTAAGTCAGCTGTTAAGTTTTCCCAACAAGCAAGCAATCAAGTAGAAACGGTGGCGAATGCTTTGCGAGAATTAGACGCACTCCGCCAAGATGGTCTAATTTCAGAATATGAATTTGAACAAAAGCGCCGCCAGCTACTCGACCAAATTTCTTGATACAAGCAAAGATGATGCAAAACTGGCTACCTTTAAACTTTAAGTTACAAAAACTCCGCGCCAAACTGCTCAATGATCCTTACTATCGGTTGCAATCTGGTGAAGAAATTCAAATAGCGGCACAATTGGGTATTCGTATTGATGTTAATCAAGCAACGGTGGATGATTGGTTACGCTTACCAGGTTTGTCGATTCACCAAGCGCGATCGCTCGTCGAACTTTCCCGTTCTGGGGTTAAATTTTACTGTATCGAAGATATTGCCGCTGCTTTGAGTTTACCTGTACAGCGTCTCAAGCCATTAGAGCCACTGCTGCATTTTGTTTACTATGACAATGAATCTCTGGTTCATTCAACCCATGTAGTTAACCCAAACACCGCTACAGTCGAGATGTTGGTACAAACGCCATTTATCGATTTATCTCTTGCTCAAGCAGTGGTAGAAAATCGCCTAGCAAATGGAATATACCGTAATTTAGCTGATTTTCAACAGCGATTGCAATTACCTGCGGAAGCGATCGCTCAGTTAATGTATTTTCTGCGCTTTTAATTTATATATTGTTGTTATTTATGTATATAAATTCAATCAATCTGCCTCAAATATTATTGGAGCTATAGCAGAGTGCAAATTGGTGGAGTAGACAATTTAGGACTTAAAGCCAGACATAGAGGCTATTTTATTTCACTAAATTCTGCTGTATATGACTTTTTTATGTCTTTCTTATGTCTAGTAATTAATATAAACTTTCTCTATCTTACTGATAGTTGCTAATAGATACCCTTAAATTTGTAGACCTTATAACTAATTGTCAAGAAATTTATATATTTGAACTACAATATTCATAAAAACTTATTTATCAAAATATTCACCATATATATCATCTGAGTAAAGAAGTATTAAGAAATTCTTATTAAAAAATATTGCAGCTACTTGATTTTGCTGTTAACGTGTGTGTAGCAACGCTGCTGATAAACCCTCGGAATCTAAAAGAGGTAAAAAGTATGAGCCAAGTCTATTCAGCCAATTGCTTGAAGTATTGATTTGCTATCTGGAAGGCAGAGGATTTCTGCAATGTAGATGGAAACAAAAATATCTCATTGCTAAACGCTGAGTTCTCCTCTGAATTCCAACAAGACCGATGATTTGTCTTACCTGTGGGAAACGAGTAACTGTAATTGCGTCTATCTGCAAGCACAAAACGCAGGGTAAGACTTAAATTCTGGAGATGAAAACCGATGAAGATTCAAGGTAACGTTGCTCTAATTACAGGGGCTTCTCGCGGTATTGGAAAAGCGATCGCCCTAGCGCTGGCGCAACAAGGGATGAAAAAGCTAATTTTGATAGCACGCGATCGCCAAAAGTTAACCCAAGTCGCCGAAGAAATTGAAGCGATGGGAACAGAAGCCGTCGTTATGACACTAGATTTAACACGCGCCACTGAGGTGAATATTGCTGTAGCACAACTGTGGCGTAATCATGGCCCGATTCATCTACTGGTTAACTGTGCAGGAGTCGCATATCAAACCTCATTCTTGCGTTCCAAACTTCCCCAAGTGCAAGAAGAACTTTCGGTGAATTTGTTGGGAATGTACACTCTCACCAGTCTCATCGCCCGACGCATGGCCAGCCAAAGACAAGGGACAATTGTTAATGTCTCTAGTTTAATGGGGAAAGTCGCTGCACCCACGATGGCAACATATTCAGCCACAAAGTTTGCCATCTTAGGATTTACCCAAGCCTTGCGTCAAGAACTAGCCGAGTACAACATTCAAGTCACAGCTTTATTACCATCTCTCACCGACACAGATATGGTGCGGAACTTGCAATTATTCCGTTGGGTAATCCCCATGACACCCCAACAAGTAGCGCAAGCATTAATTGTCGGATTGCAGAATGATGCATCAGAAATTTTAGTTGGTTGGCAAAGTCATTTAGCTGTGTGGTGTCAACGTCTCGCCCCTTGGTTGTTAGAGTTGATTTTAAAAATTGCTGTACCGCCAGCACCAAAAAAGCAGCAGTCTGAAGAAAGACCAAGCTTATTGAGTAGAATCAATCGTTTCTTTGATGTATTGCTATCTAGAAACGTAACTGGGTTGGTATCTGCACGTAAGTCTTAAGAGATTCTGGGACGCGATCGCCGATCGCAACAATAGGGATACAGTATGAGGGATGAAAAGTTTTATTCCTCATACTTATGCTTTCCTTCCCTACGACTGTACCGCCAGAAATTGTTGACGGCTTACCAAATATTTCTGGTTGGGAGAAAGAAGTTCTTTCTGTAGTCAACCACAACGAACCTGTCTTTTTACCCTCAACTAATCTCAGGTTAGAGGATATTAATGCAGTATTTGCGATCGCCTTACACATGCACCAGCCAAGCATCCCCGCAGGATATGGTGGCGAACTGATCAGCAATCTGCAATATATGTTTGAACATCCCCACGAAGGCGATAACCACAACGCTGGGCCATTTGCTTATTGTTATAGCCGTATGGGCGATTTCATTCCTGAACTTGTCAGTCAAGGTTGCAATCCCCGCGTCATGCTAGATTACTCTGGCAATTTGTTGTGGGGATTGCGTCAAATGGGACGCAACGATATCCTCGACAACCTCAAACGAATTACTTGCGATACTGCTTATCAACCTTACGTCGAGTGGTTAGGAACAATGTGGAGTCATGCTGTTGTTCCTTCCACACCGATACCTGATATTAAATTGCATATTATTGCTTGGCAACAACATTTTGCTGCTATTTTTGGCTGGGAAGCATTGGCGCGAGTCAAAGGTTTTTCACCTCCAGAAATGCACTTGCCAAATCACCCCGATACACTGTTTGAATTTGTCAAAGCACTGAAAGAATGCGGCTATCGCTGGTTACTAGTACAAGAACATTCTGTAGAAACAATCAATGGCGAACCTCTGACATACAAACATCTACCACACCGTTTAATCGCTCGTAATTCTCAAGGCGAAACAATTAGTATTACAGCTTTAATTAAAACTCAAGGTTCTGATACAAAATTAGTTGCTCAGATGCAACCATACTACGAAGCTAAAACTCTCTCAAAACAACAAATAGGTAATGTATTAGTACCACCAATAGTCAGCCAAATTGGTGATGGTGAAAATGGCGGTGTGATGATGAATGAATTTCCCAGTGCTTTTAAACAAGCTTGGTGGGATATGGTCAATCATGGTGGTGGTAAATCTGGTGTTGTCGGGATGTGCGGCACAGAATATTTAGAGTTAATTGCAGCCGCAGGTTGCAACCCCCAAGATTATCCTCCCTGCCAACCAATAGGACAACATCAAATTTGGCAACGAGTTTCTCCAGAGAATTGTCAACCTGAAGCTGTAGAAAATGCCATCCAAGAATTAAAACAAATAAACCCTAACTTTCATGTAGATGGGGCTTCCTGGACGAATCATATCAGTTGGGTAAAAGGATATGAAAATGTATTATCTCCGATGAATCAACTCAGCAGTTTATTTCATGAAAAAATAGATAAATTGTTTCTAAAGGATGAGCCGGAAGCAATTACTCAACAATCTCAATACCGCCAAAGATTACTCTATAACTTATTGCTGCAAACTAGCTGCTTTCGTTATTGGGGGCAAGGTACTTGGACAGATTATGCCAGAGAAATTTATAAACGTGGGGAGACTTTATTGCAAGCAAATTTATAAACTACAACAGTAGGGTGAGCATGATCATACTCACCCTACAAGCTTTCTTGTAAATTTATTTTCTTCCCTTACATCCTACTCTACCCTTCGGGAACACCTGACGGCGAACGGGAAGCTACTTCTTTTTTATACGTTCTTTACGCTTTATTTAAAAATATTTATGTAATCTCACGGTGGTTAGGAGTAAAATAAATTTAAATTTAGTTTAGATAATCAAATTTAAATTTTTATATAAAAACTCAGCGAGAGTAACAAAATGTTGTGGCAAAAATGGCAACTATTGTTAGGAACTGCGGCACTATTGTTGCCATTAACGTTTAGTTTAGCTCACGCCAGGATAAAGATAGATGGAGCGATCGCAGCCAAAGCTATTGCCCAAAATTCTATCCCTAATCAACGTCAACACCGCACTGCACTGATTATTGGCAATTCCAATTACAAATTAGCAGACACATTAGCTAACCCTGTTAACGATGCTACAGATATTGCTAACTCCTTACAGCAATTGGGATTTGATGTCATACTCCTCAAAGATGCAGATTTGCGACAAATGGAAGAAGCACTTGAAAGCTTTAATCGCCGTTTGCGTCAGGGAGGAGTCGGACTCTTTTACTATGCAGGTCACGGACTACAAGTAGACGGAGAAAATTATTTAATACCTGTAAATGCGCGGCTGGAAAGAGAACAAGATGTACGTTACGAAGCGATGGCGATGGGTAAAGTACTAAACGTCATGGAAGATGCGGCTAACGATGCTAATTTTATTATTTTAGATGCCTGTCGAAATAATCCCTTCTCTCGTCAATGGCGTTCTCTACAACGCGGTTTAGCTACACCAGTACAAGCTGTTAAAGGTACACTCATTGCTTATGCTACCGCACCCGGAAAAGTTGCCTTAGATGGAGATGGGCGCAACAGCCCCTACACTACAGCTTTGTTACGTAATATCAAGACTCCCAGTCTAGATGTCGAGCAAATGTTTAAACAAGTGCGGGCTGATGTACTCCAAACAACTGACGGTAAACAAACGCCTTGGGAATCTTCGTCTTTGGTTGGTTCTTTTGCTTTCAATCAGACAAATAATATTAAAAGAGATAATTTAACACCTTCTATACCTCAACCCTCTCTTCCGACTCCACCAGCTTCACAAGGAACAACAGCTTTTGTCCAACCGCCGAGTTTAGTAGAGGTAACAATTAGTTATAGTCGAATTAAAACCTTGGGAGCTACCTATTACTTTACAGTTCACTTACCAAAAAATGCTGGAACCACATTGCAACAAATTACAATTAACCAGCCTGAAGGTGCAGAATACATTCGCTTCAATCTCAATGAGAGTGTTGCTTTTAAAGGGACACGTTCTCAGCAAGGAGAAAAACTAGAATTAAAAGATATTAGGAGCGACGAAAAAAATCAAAAAGTATCGTTTACTTTTGAGCCTTCTGTGTCTCCTGGTACTGAAATTACTATTGCTTTAAAGGCTGTGCAGAATCCCCAAAAAACTGGTGTTTATAGCTTCGGAGTTACAGCATTTCCAATGGGCGAAACGGCCAATGGTCAATTTCTGGGTTTTGGTAAATTCAATTTTATCAGTACATCTAATACTAATTAGTAATTTTTAATTAATAATTTTCTAGGTGTTTTTTATCTCATTTTGATTAATATCTATACTCTACACCAAAGGTAAAAGTATTTTAAATTCTGTACCTACTCCTTCCTGAGAACGGAAATTTAACTTACCACCATGTCTAGCTGTAATAATTCGGTAGCTAACTCCTAAACTAGTTTCGATATCAGCCCGTTTCTCAGTAGAAAAAGAAGCCAAAATTTGTTTTTGGGCTTCTTCAGACATTCCAGGACTATTATCAACAATGCTAATGCAAACCCAACGAGAATCTGGTGCATTTGGTTGGGTTGCTGCTTGAGAAATAACTGCTGTAGTAATTACAATTTGAGGTTTGTTGCTGTTATTTTCACATTTTGAATGAAACTGCTGTCGCACGGCTTCATCTAATAAACTATCAACAGTTTGACTAAAAATATTCATTAATACTTGGTGTAATTGTCCCATAAAGCAAGAGACAGGTGGAATTTTACCATATTTCTTCACAATCTCAATTTCGCCTTTTAGACGGCTTTTCAAAAGTAGAATAATCCCATCTAGACAAGCATTAATATCTATTGGTTTAGGATAAACTTCATCAATATGACAAAAATTCTGTAAGCTGGTAACGAGTTTTTTTAATCTTTCTGCGCCAGTATGAGCGCTTGCTAGAGCTTTGGATAAATCTTCTTCTAGAAAATCAAATTCAATTTCTTCTTTAAGATGATTAATTGCAGCTGAATCATGGGGTAATTCTTCAGCGTAAGTCGCTATCAGCTTGAGTAAGTCTTGACTATATTTAGAGATGTAAGTTAAATTACCCCAAATAAAGCCTACGGGGTCTAAAATTTCATGGGCTACGCCATCCACTAAACGCCCTAGACGTGCCATTTTATCATTTTGAATCATTTGGGCTTGACTACGTTCGTAGCGTACCTGAGTTTCAATACCGCGAATTTGCCAAGCAGCTAGATTTAGGTCATGAATATCTAATAATTTGTAGATATTTGCGTCTGTTTGGACAACAATAGGTTCAGCAAAAAGTTCTGGCGATCGCTTGAGCGTATGTTGCATCGCTGTTAAAATCGTTGTCGTCTCTGGTAGCAACAAAATTTCTGTGCGTGCATAGCTATAAAGTTCATTTAAGGTAGCTTTAGCAAATAACTCTTGTCCATAGGGACGAATGAAGAATTCTAGTAGTCGCCGCCGAGAAATCATCCCTATGAATTCTTTACTTTCCAGTAAAATTATTCCTGGTAATCGCGGATATTTTTCTAAAAAAATTGCAACTTCAGCAGCCGTACAACTAATATCTATACCAAAGTTGTACATTGGCAGTTCTTGGAGATTTGATTCTAAACTGAGGTAGCGATCGCTGGCAATCGATAAAATTGGTGGTGATATTGCAGAAATGAATTCTTGTGACACTGGAGACCCTGATATATAAAAATTTTAATCAGTAATTAATCAGTAAAAATTAGATATTCCTAGCTTACTAATTAATTTGGTAGAAATAAACATAACTATGTGATGAAACTTCAATAGACCTGAAACCATTAATCATGACAAATTGACGCTTATCACTAGTGATATTTATTTGTTTGCCCTAATGAACTTTGGGCTGAGATAAATAAGTTAATAGCTTGATTAATCACAATTTTAACTAACAATAACAAAAATCTGCATTAGTCAAATTTTCATCAACAACCTCCAAAACAATACTTTGCAACTTTTAAGATAATCAATCCAATAATCTTTACTAAAATTATTTCAGATGGTATTGCAGTTTGCTAGTTTTTATAGTAAAAATCAACCACAGCTTATGACCGATTGGCCAAAACTAAGTTCAAACACTGAGATGCGTAATCAAGGGTGATCCTCAATTGTTTAAAGACTGTAAATCCTTTATGAAAATGCGTGGAAGATAACACACTAATCAGATAATTTACAGTAAGTATAAACATTAGGTAATTAAACGTCACCTAGTTCTATGCACATCAACCGATAATTCGGAACTATTTCGGAATTTAGACAATCTCAAGAATAGCCATCCTCCGTAAATGCACTCATGTAAAATGACTATACTTAAAACTCACAGGCGCTAGATAGCGCTTAAGCAAGACTACGAATTCCACATAGTCTGGTTGTGTCAATGACGTTTAATTATCCATACATGATTTTGATCCCCATTTCGATAGAATGACTAGACATAACCTCAAAACTTTCAACCGCTTTTGACTGCGACACCCATGAATCAACTGAGCAATGGTTTCACGATATTTCTGAGTCTGCTAGTCGAAGCGATGCCGTTTTTGCTGCTAGGGGTTTTATTCTCTAGTTTGCTGCTGTTTTTTGTTGATGAGCGCAAATTAGTCGAAAAAATGCCCAAAAATCCACTGTTGGGCGCGTTAGTTGGCAGTTTGGTCGGTTTTTTATTTCCGGTGTGTGAGTGTGGCAATGTGCCAGTAGCGCGGCGATTGCTGATTCAGGGGGTACCCACACCTGTAGCAATTGGTTTTTTACTAGCAGCACCAACAATTAACCCCATCGTAATTTGGGCAACGTGGACGGCGTTTCGCGATCAGCCAGAGATAGTAGTTTTACGAGTCGTATTTTCCCTATTAATTGCCATAATTGTGGGCTTTGTCTTTAGTTTTCAAAAAGACTTAAATCCCATAGTCCAACCTGCGATCGCCCGGTATATGAAGTTTAATCCACCCACCAAAGTGGAAACTCAACGTCGGGGAAAACGTTACCAAATTCCTCAGGAACCAACAACATCAAGCCTGTTGCAATCTGGGACTTATATTTTGGGCGGTAAAGCAGGTATGCCCATACGTATAGATGGCAGTGTATCACCAGCAGATGATCCACTCGCTACCCCGAATAAACCACTAGCCGCTAAACTGCGCCTGCTGGTAGATAACAGCATTCAAGAATTGCGAGAATTAGGAGCAGTGATGGTGATTGGTAGTGCGGTTGCAGCTGCTATCCAAGTTTTTGCACCCCGTGATTTAATCCTCAGTCTTGGTGCTGGCCCTGTCAGTTCCATCATCGTTATGCTGATTTTGGCAGCAGTTGTCTCAATTTGTTCTACAGTCGATTCTTTCTTTGCCTTATCCTTTGCTTCAGCATTTAGTAGCGGTTCCTTGTTGGCTTTTCTGGTCTTTGGCCCAATGATTGACATCAAAAGCGTTGGGTTAATGTTATCCATTCTGAAACCCAGGGCAATTTTTTACCTCTTTGCCTTAGCCGGACAATTGACATTCTTATTCACGCTGTTTATTAACTTGCACGTTTTGTAAATTGGTCAATAGTCAATGGTGAGTCAGTGCGTTGGGGAGACACTGCGTTGGGCGGCTATGCCGACTTGTAGCAAGTGTCGTCGGGTTTCCCGACTCCCTCACTGACGAACCCGAAGGGTCAATAATTATTTGTTTGATTAATTAAAGACTATTGACTTTGGACTTTGGACTTTTGACTCTGAAAAATGACCAATGACACCTAAACCTAAACGCCCCAATTTATTACTCCCTTGGCTGGATGTTCTAGCAATCACAGCTTGGGGAATTTTGATGTTGAAATACTGGCTAACTGGCAAGCTAAATTTGTTGATTCACCCAAATTACTTTGGTTTGGTAGTAGTGGCAGGTATTGGCTTGATAATTGTCGGTTTATTCAAAATGCAAGAAATTTGGCAACGTCGCCACCGCGATGTTGTGCCAAATGTCCAGCACATGAGTTTATTTCCTCCTGGTTGGAGTGGTGCTTTGCTTTTAACTGCGGCAATTTTGGGTTTCATCATTACCCCGCAAGTGTTTGCCAGTGATAAAGCACTCAACCGAGGTGTAACTGATTTACTCGGAACCTCACGCATTAAACCCCAAGCCTTTCGGGCTTCAATTCGTCCAGAAGAGCGATCGCTTGTAGACTGGGTAAGGACACTCAACGTTTATCCAGAACCAGACGCATATACAGGGCAAAAAACCAAAGTCCAGGGATTTGTCATCCATCCACCAGATTTAAGCAAAGAATATGTGTTCCTAGCCCGATTTGTTCTCTCATGCTGTGCTGCGGATGCTTACCCCGTAGGATTACCCGTGAAATTGCCAGCAAATCAAGAACAGTACGCCCCTGATACTTGGTTAGAAGTTGAAGGACAAATGGCTACCGAAAATCTCAGCAGCAAACGCCAATTAACCATTGTGGCTAACTCCGTCAAAAAAATTCCCCAACCCCAAAATCCTTATAGCTATTAGTCAAGAGGAGCCAGTGCGTTGGGGAGACAGCGCTGTGGGCGGGTTTCCCGACTTGAAGCGACTGTCGTCGGCTATGCCGACTTGTGGCAACTGGCGTTCCAAAGTCCATTGACCATTGACAAATGACCATTGACCATTGACCCTTGACCCTTGACCAATGACTAGTAAAACACTCATCCAACCACTAGACCGCGTAGCGATCGCCTTGATGTTGCTACTAAGTTTGCTGATTGGCTTTATCATCTTACAAGGTGATGTTGTTTCCCCCCGCGTCCGCGATTTTACTTGGCAGAATCAGCAAATTGGTGCTGAAGATATTGCTTTTAGCCTCACCTTTAGCCGTCCAATGGATATTAAAAGCGTTGAGGATAACTTAAAAATTGAGCCGCCTTTGGCAGGAAAATTTAGTTGGGCTGGTAGGCGGATGGTTTATACACTATTAACACCAGCCCCCTACGGCACGAACTATAAAGTACAGCTACAACAAGCCAAAGATAAATTTGCTCAAAAAGAAAGTAACAGTAAAGTTATACAGCCTTTTGTCGGGAATTTTCGTACCCGCGATCGCGTCATTATTTATATTGGAGCCAACCCAGAAGAACAAGGGCAGTTAATTCTTTACAACTTAACCCAAGAGCAAAAAAAAGTACTCACCCCCAAAGACATAACGGTGATGGACTTTAAACCGTTTCCAAATGGGGAAAAAATCTTCTTTTCGGCTCGGACTGCCAACAACGAAGATTTACTCTCTGCCCAGTTGTACACAGTAACAACGGGAATTCCTGGGAAATCAGACACTAAACCAGAAGCGGCGGGTAAAGTTGACTTAATTTTAGATAATAAAGACTATCAAAACCTCAAATTTGACTTATCACCAGATGGCGAAATTCTCGTCGTCCAACGCGGTAATAAAAATAATCCCGGTGACTTTGGGCTGTGGTATATGCCCACAAACTGGGATAAATCAGGCGCAAAACCCACTCCTCAAAAGCTGCAAAGCCAACCAGGAGGAGATTTTATGATCACTCCCGATAGTAAAGCTGTTGCTGTTGCTCAAGGACAAGGGGCTGCGATATTACCACTACAAGCAGATGCGAGGAAACCCTTAGACTTTCTGCCGCAATTTGGTCTAGTGCAGGCTTTCTCCAAAGATGGTTCCCAGGCGGCAATGGTCAAATTTAATACCGATTACACACGAGATTTATTTTTAGTTACTAACCAAGGTATCCAAAAACCTTTGTTAAAAACTACAGGCTCAATAATTAATTGCCAATTTGATCCGGCTTCACCCACTCTCTATTGCTTGTTAACGCAGTTAATCACCCAAGCCGAATACGTAGAGCAACCTTATTTAGTCGCCATTGACCTGAAAACTGGACAACAGAAACCGCTGCTAGTCTTACCAGTGGATCAGCGGAACGTAGAAATGAGCCTATCCCCTGATGGTCTAGGTTTGTTATTTGACCAAGTAGTACCACAACCCAATAACGTGCAAGCACCTGCCAGTAGTTTAAAGACAGATGATGGTGAAGCGATCGCAACTAGCAGTTTATGGTTGATGCCATTGTTACCCATTGCCGATGCAGCTGTGACCACAATTAAACCAGAAAAGCTACCTTTAATTGGTTTCCATCCTCGTTGGTTGCCGTAATCAGAAGCAAGGGTGCAGGGGGCAAGGGTGAAATTGTTCTGTGAATTCCTTGCCTATGCTTTCTTACGCTTAAATGAAGTGGAATGAAATGGAACCCAACATCATCAAGACTGTGTTGGGTTTCGCGGTTGCTTCACCCAACCTACCATTTCTAGTTGCCATAACTAACATTGGGTGTCAGGGTATAAGGGGGTAGAGTTGTAAGTGAAAGAACCAACACATAAAATCGAGAGCCGAACAGCCAACTCTGGTTGGGGTTTTCCCTACACCCTCATACCCCTAAACCACTACTTCCCGCTGTAGTCTCACACCCCTGTTCCCTTAGAACCAGGGTGTTTGCTAAATTATATACAGCGCAGATATTTGTCTAGCGCGTGAATTTCTACCAGGCAGCTATTACTACCAAATACAAATAATTATTGACCGCAGCCAACCTAGATACGACTTTTGTTAAGCATCTATGCTGAAATCTGTACCTCGTAACATTTGCACCATAAACCCTCATCTAGCCTAAGGTTGACGGGTTCTCAGGTTGTAATGTTATAACGTCATCAGTTCTAGATGCAAAATGGGAACACTAACCTATAACTAGTGACTCATGCTTGGGAAAAATTCAACTTGGTTTCTAAATTAAATGCCGAGCGAACAAAGTTGATGAGCAATGCTGAACTGAGCATCGCTGAGTATCTTTAGGTGGGTGGGTCAAGAGTGATGAATGAAGCTGACACCTCAAACAACAGGGCTGTGATGGAATCTCTCAATTCTGCTAACTCGCTACAACCAGAGTCGGCGAGCTGTCCTTTTTATTCAGTTGTGCCTTCTGAAAATCTGGCTATTAGGCAATTGCCACTTCTCAAACCAGCAGAAGAAAAACAACCCGATCCGCCAAATCCTCAACCCTCGGAAAATGTCACCCAAGAAGAATGGGTAGCAGAACCAGACAGTAGCCAACAAGCAGCAATTGATGATGAATTTCAGAAACTGCTGGTATTAAATGAAGAACTGCGTGCAGCTAACAATGAATTGTATGAACAAGTAGAGCATCTCAAAGATGACTTAGCTGAGACAGAAAAGGCTTTGCAGTGGCAGAAACGGCGTTCTAGTGTCACTGAGTCCATGCTCAACCAACAAGCACAGGAACTGATTGCTGCCCAAGAACAAATTCAGTCTTTATTTCAACAGTTAGACACTACTGCACAAACTGTCCAACGTCAAGAAACTCTCATAGAAACTTATAAAGCACAGCTACAAATTAGCCAACAACGCCTTGCTCAGTTAGAACGGGAATGTGCATTATTGCAGACTAATTATAATGAACAGTCTCAGCAGGTATTGCAGTCAGAAACTACTTGTCGAGAATTACGTACTCGGTTGATGCGTCAACAGCGCCAAACACTGCAATTTAAGGCAGCTTTGGAAAAATGTTTAGAACCACCCGCTGTCAACAACGACTCCCCTGACGAGACAGCGAGTAATACTTCTTACAACAGCACTACTAAGCAAAGCAGATTCTCTCGAAAGGCGCGGTCTTTATTTCCTAATGTACAACCAATTAGACCTTGGTCAGCAGAACCAGAAACTCCCTCTGAGAATGTTGCTCATCCTTGGGCTGAATCTTCCGCACCACCTTCACCCAGCCATAATAATCCTGTTCCTCAGCCATCTTCTCCTTGGAACTGGCAGACTCAGGAAGACACACCAGAATCAACTGAACCAGATCCTACTTCAGAAATAGATGATGAGCCAATTACATCAGAAACGGTTTCAGCTGATAGCTCAGCAAAATTAGATGAGCAAATAGATAGTCTCATCCAAATGTTTTTTGCTTCCCAACCGGGAGCTTCACCGTCTGCTACCAGTGAAACCAATGTCACCACCAATACTGCTGATGCACCGATTTGGGAAACTTGGGTGAAAAATGATGAACAATCAGAACCTACACTAGAAGAGCAATTGGAAGCATTAGCAATAGAAAATAATACTCCAATTACTGTGCCTAGTTCGGTAATTGAAGAATCAACAGAAAATAATTCACCAATTTCCTTTACTTTACCGTTGACCAAGAAGACAACTGAAGAGCCAGAAAATTATTGGTTAGAACCCACACCACAGAATACTGAGGAATTGTCAGAGACAGAGTTACCCCAAGAAACATCTGGTGACTATAACAATGATTCTCAATCACCGTCACCAGTTGTTTATCCCCAACGTCCACCCAAGGGACGTAAATCTTTGGCATCAGTGGAATTACCAAATTTTCGTCCTAGGAATAAAAATAATTCGTAATTAAAAATCAGTTTTGTAGGGTGTGTATTCTGTGAGATTACGACACCGCTAGAGATTCGCTGTGCGTTATGGACGTTAGCCTCATGCAAGAGTTCGATAAATTCATAGTAACCCCTCTCCAAACCTCTCCCCGAAGCGGGGAGAGGCTTAAAAATTCTATTATTTCGTACTAAGTTTTAGATTTTCTGCCCCTTCCCTAGTAGGGAAGGGGTTGGGGTTAGGTTCCATCGAATTCACGTTAACGCACTATACCCTGCTCAATTACGAATTAAGAATTACAGTTTCTGGTTTAACTGTTGGCGTTTGATTTGGCGATCGCGGTTTACCTGTGGTAATTGCGTAACGAATAGCTAATAATTGTAACCACAAAGCCGGATTACGAGGTTCCAACCAAGGTTGAATTTTGCACAAAAAACTCGCCAACCAAGGACTCAGCAAAGTACTGACTAGGGCATAGCGACCAAAGTTAAGATAGTTACCAACCCATCTCAAGAAATCTCTGGGGCCAGCCAGTTCCCAAATCCACAAGACTAAAGCTGGGTTTTTGCGGGCGGCTTTGAGTGCCAAGCGGTTAAAGGTTAACCAATTACACCTATCTTTAATGAAATTATCCGCAACCTCCGGCGGTTCATCTGCTAATAGCCCAAAGAAGGTATTCAGCATCGAGTTAATCCGCTGGGGAGGGATAAATTTTCCAGTCGGAACCATCATACCTTTAGAAAATAGCCAGGTTACCGAAACATTGCTTTGGTAAGCACGAATTTTATTCAAGTGGCGGAAACTTAATAAATCATGCTTGAGGGCGGTATCCAACAGTGTAGTCAAGCGTTCTAAGTTCCGCACCAAAGAACCAAAACCTGTAAACACCAGGGGAGACTGAAGAGATGCAGCATCACCGATCGCAATTAATCTATCAAAGGCAACTTTGCGATCGCTACTGCTCACACTAAAATGACCTGGGATGTATCCAAATGTTGGCTTTTTCCACACCAGTTTATCCATATCGCAGCGACGATACTCTGGCAGAATTGTGAAAAAGTCCTCGTACATCTCTAACAGAGAACCTGGATTATCGGGGTGGACTTCGTGGTAGTGAAATAAATAAATCGTTAGTTCTTCACCTGCGCCGGGAAACAGTTCCCAAATCAACTGTCTTCCCCGCGAAATATCGCCGTGACTGTACAGCACATCTCCATACTGAGAATCCCAAACTTGTGGTTCAAATCCACCATCAATAACTGCACCCACTGTCGGACAGACACTATCAAAAGCACGACCACCATTTAATTGCCATGCAATGGGTGAAGCAGTTCCCATTGCATCTACTAATAATCGCCCAGTTACTTGCTTTTCTTCCTGGGTGGGTAAATGTTTGACTGTAACCACAACTTGTGGTTCATCAATATCCACACGGATAAACTCAGTTTCGTCCCAGATATCACCACCAGCCGCCCGCAGTTTTTGACCGCACATTTGCAGCCATTTTTCTGAATCTAAGGCTACGTTTAATACTGTGGGTGTGTGTAGAATAGGCGATCGCAATTTTGGCGGATTATTACCATCAAAAAATTTGTTAAATCCGTCTTTATATTCTCTGACAATAATGCTTTCCAACTCAGTGGTGGTTACCAAACCCAGATTTAATAAGCTTTGGAGTTCATCACGAGAAATATTCCATTCCCGGTTCATCCGCCCAAAAGGTAGACGTTCCACCAACAGCACTTTGTATCCCAGTTTGGCCATAACTGCCGCATGGACTACCCCTAGTGCGCCACCGATGTAAATCAAATCATATTGGGGATTGGGATTTTCTGTCTGCTGGTTTTTTTTAAAGATTACCTGATGCGGTTCTTGGGGATTACGTACACCTTCGCGCCATCGTTGTTCCCACCAATAGGCACGTTTGAGGTCGTATTCGCCATTGGGCATTTTCTGAAAATATTTAACGGTAAGTGGGTAATATGGGGCTAACGCTTCAAAAATTGATTGTTGGGATAAATCTATTGCTGGCGGTTTAGGGTACTGATGGGGAAAGCGTTGTCTAATTTCTGTCTTGAGGCGGAGCAAAATCTCCTTCTCTTGAGGGAAAGGCTGATCTGCCCAACGGAAGACCTTTAAATAGGTAGTTCTCTGCACTGACCACACAAAAATTGATAGTTCTGTCGGTAATTTTTCGGAAATACTCTGGACAGATGTTGTATAGTCTGTAGGTAATTTCAGGCAGAAGCCATCTGGGGTTAGTGATTTCTCGCCAATTCCTGGTTGAAAATCCGCTTGTAGCCACTGACGTACCGCTGCTGTGTCTGGAATTGGAACTTCTAAATAAAGGATTTCTTTCATGTGTTGCTGACATCTCCCTTAAAATACTCATTTCGACAGATTTATTAATGGCGAAAATTCCGCTAAACTCCGCCCTATTAGTCAAATAAAGATTCTGTAAAGAACTTTTAATAATTTGTCAAATTTTTTTCTTCATTTTGTAACTTTGTAAACCTCACGCCATGAATTATCCCATTCCAGATAGCCCTCAAGACATTCTTGCGTTACAACAAAAGCCAGTTGATGAAGAACTTGTAGCTTCTGCGATCGCAGGAGTAATTAAAATTGTCCGTTCTCAAGGTAAATCTTTGGAAGATTTAACCGCGCAGGTACTTGAAGATGATCCATTGCTAGATAGGCAGCAACGACGTTGGTTAAGTCAATTGCTGGCTCAAGCCTGGGAAAGTTTTACTTGAGGAGGCAGAAGGCAGAAGGAGAAATATTCTTACTCCTATAACCTTGCACTCCTTATAAATTAATACTATTCCCGCGTAGGTTGGGTGAAGCGTAGCGAAACCCAACATTCGTATATACTTTGCTGTTAACTGAACTATTTTGATTTAAAGTCCACTATTTTTTGCCTACTTGCCACTCAAAGGTGTCCAATTACCAGAAGGAACAAATGCCGCCCAAAATCGTGGATGCTGATATTCTTGACTATTGAGTAAATCTAACTGTGCAGCACGTAAAGCTTCATGTCTTCCTTTACCCGCCTGCAAATTCTGGTAATACTTCACCATCAAATCCTTTGTCGCCTCATCATCCACCAACCACAGACTTAAAACTTGAGTTTGCGAACCAGCAATTACCAAAGCCCGACGCAAACCATAAACACCATCGCCAACTTTCACGTCTCCCTTACCAGTGTCGCAAGCCGACAGTACAACTAATTGATTAGAACGCAAATCTAAACCAGCCACTTCCAACGCCGTCAACACACCATCATCACTACCGTTTTTGACTTGATTGCGTTTATTTGCACCAGCCAACGCCAAACCAGAACGCAACAGTGGATTTTCCACTTCTATAATCTTCGGTTGACGTGGTATTAATTCTAAATCTGGTGAAGTGTTGAGATTTTGTTCCACATCGGTAATAAAAAAACCGTGAGTCGCCAAATGTAAAATGCTGGGACTGTGTAGTTGTTTAACAGCCGTTTCTGTTGCATCTTTACCTAACAGTAATTTGGCATTAGGTAAAACCTTCTTAATTGCTACAGCTTCATCTTTCGTATTCTCTAAAGGTGGAAATTCCAAAGTCGCCAACTCACCAGAACGGCGATTTTGTAAACCACGTGAACTACTTGTTTTAGCAGAGGCTAAAGTTTGGGTTTGGTTGTTGTAGTCAATATCTGCCAGCACCACAGGTGCAGAAGCATTGTTAACATTTGGTTGAAAATGCAACAAATCCCGCCCACTGGTGAGATAAGAAAAAGCATAACGTTCAATTAAAAATTTATCTTGCTCATCCTTTAATGCTTCAAAAGGAATTAATGTTAATTGCCCATCGGGTGAAATTAAAATATGGCTGGCATCACCCAATAAAGGACGAATGGGTGCGATTAATTTCTCATTTAAAGTACGGGAAAGTTTTTTAAATGGTCTTCCTGTGGCTAAAGCTGCACGAAAATCAATGGCTAATTGATCTATTTCTGCGGCTTCACCTAAATCAAGCCAATGCGGTTCACCTTTAGAGCGTAATACCGCCACCGCATAACGAGGTTTACCCCATTTTTGAGCATCTGTCTTAGCTTTGGCATTGTATGGTTGATACTGCACAATTTCTACCAAAGCTGCATCTTGGGATATCTTGGCTTGAATGGCAGCTAACTCTACTGGTTGTGTCTGCTGACGAAATTCGGAGCTTTGACTACTAATTGCTGCTTCTAATTTCTCTCTTTGTGCTTCCAGTTGTTCTAGTTGAGCTTTCGGGTTAGCGGTTTGTTTTTCTGGCTGAGAGTAGATTAATGTTGAAAGTTGCTGTTGTACTTGCAGCCATTGAGAAAATAATTGTTGAGTTTCTGGACTGCTGTCGAGTTTAGAGCGTAGTATTTGGATGCTGTCAGCTACGGCATCTAACACCAGACCTTTGCGGCGGAGTACAGTAGTTAAAGCCAGAGATGCGGCAGTTGGATTATTCCGAGCTTCTTGTAAAGATAGGGAGACAGCAGCATCTGTTTTCCCTGAAAAAGTTCTGATGTAATCTTGTTTGCTTTTTTCTGAACCAACAGCAAAAATTAGATTAAGATTTTGTGCTTCTACTTCTAACCCACGCCTTAAGAAATCAATAGCACGAGTGATATCACCTTGCGCTTGGTACAGTGCAGCCAAATTATTCAAGCTAATGGCGACATCAGGATGAACATTCCCCAACACCTTCTCTCGAATAGCCAGGGAGCGTTGATACAAAGGTTCGGCTTGTTGATATTTTCCCTGCGCTTGATAAAGTCCAGCCAAATTATTCAAGCTAGTGGCAACATCAGGATGAACATTCCCCAGCACCTTCTCTGTGATAGCCAGGGAGCGTTGATACAAAGGTTCGGCTTGTTGATATTTTCCCTGTGAATCATACAGTTCAGCCAAATTATTCAAGCTTTGGGCGACATCGGGATGTTCTTTGCCCAGCATTTTCTCTCGGATAGCCAGGGAGCGTTGAAACAAAGGTTCGGCTTGTTGATATTTTCCCTGTACACGATACAGTAGAGCCAAATTATTCAAGCTAGTGGCGACCGAGGGATGTTCCTTACCTAGCACCTTCTCATAGATAGTCAGAGAGCGTTGAAACAAAGGTTCGGCTTGTTGATATTTTCCCTGTACACGATACAGTGCAGCCAAATTATTTAAGCTAGTAGCGACATCAGGATGTTCTTGACCCAGCACCTTCTCTCGAATAGTCAGGGAGCGTTGAAACAAAGGTTCGGCTTGTTGATATTTTCCCTGTACACGATACAGTGCAGCCAAATTATTCAAGCTAGTAGCGACATCAGGATGTTCTTTGCCCAGCACCTTCTCTCGAATAGTCAGGGAGCGTTGAAACAAAGGTTCGGCTTGTTGATATTTTCCCTGTTCTCTATACAGTTCAGCCAAATTATTCAAACTAATGGCGACATCAGGATGTTCTTTGCCCAGCACCTTCTCTTGAATAGTCAGGGAGCGTTGAAACAAAGGTTCGGCTTGTTGATATTTTCCCTGTTCTCTGTACAGTTCAGCCAAATTATTCAAGCTAGTAGCGACTAATGAATGTTCTTTGCCCAGCACTTTCTCTCTGATAGCCAGGGAGCGTTGATACAATGATTCGGCTTGTTGATATTTTCCCTGTGCTTGATACAGTCCAGCCAAATTATTCAAGCTAGTAGCGACTAATGAATGTTCTTGTCCCAATGCCTTTTCTCTAATAGCCAATGCGCGTTCTGCTAAAGGGATGGCAGTAGTGTATTTACCTTCTTGATATAACTTAACTACCTGTTCATTCAGTTCTAAAGCTTCTTTTAAAGCTGCTTGTTCCTCTGCTGAATGCACTGGAGTTTGCTGTTGTGCTATTCCTGTGACTGGTGTACTGAAAACTAACCCTGTTGTCATCGCACCTGCTACCATCCAAGGTGCAAGACAGATAGCCGCAGCATTAATCGCGCTGAATAAATTTTTCACAGTCAAATCACAAGCTTTTCGGTTTGGCTATGAAGTAAATCATGCCGGATTCAGCAATTTTCGCAAAGTACTTGTGATAAAAATCTAAAACCCTCTCATTCCTCTTTGCGTCTCTGCGCCTTTACGTGAGAAAATTCAACATCCCACAACACCCAACGCAGAAAATTTCCTGACACTTTCACCTCAAAGCCTCACCTTTCACCCTTGGAACTCGAACATTCGAGTAAAAAGATAGAAACTTTACCTTCCGAACTCGAACTGTCAGCCTTTGAACTCGAACATTCAAGTAAAAAGCAGGAAACTTCGCCTTCTGAACTCGAACTGTCAACCTTGGAACTCCAACATTCGAGTAAAAAACTAGAAACTTCACCTTCCGAACTCGAAAGTTCTCATTTCAAACAAGAATGTTGTTGTTTAAAATCTCAAAAGCCAAGATTAGCCAACACTTTGAAAAATTTGTTCGACAGCCAAATTTTAGTTCTGGGAAAGTTTGTGAGATAAGGCGCTTATTATTTCGGAATTGCTGCACTTGATATTCCCCATCAACTAATGAGTAAACCGAGATAGTGGGTTGTTTGGGATTGCCAATAAACTGAGTGCTGAGTATTGAGTGTTGAGGTACGAGATCCCTGACTTTTTCAAGAAGTCGGGGATCTGACTACTCTCACCAATAGCATTAAACTTTCAATGCTGCTTCTGCTTGGGAATGTAATAACAAACCATATTCCAATCCTTCAACCACAGCTTGATAGGAAGCTGCCAAGATATTGGTTGAAACGCCGACTGTCGTCCAGCGTTGATGGCCATTTCCTGACTCTACTAAGGCTCTGGTTTTGGCTGCTGTACCTGCGTGTCCGTCGAGAATTCGCACTTTGTAGTCGGTCAATTCAAAGGCGGCAAGTTGGGGATAAAAGTTCACTAAAGCTTTGCGTAAGGCTGCATCCAAAGCTGCGACTGGCCCGTTACCTTCCGCTGCTTCTAAAATATTCTGTCCGTTGACGGCGACTTTCACCGTGGCTAAAGCACTACTCGCTTCCTTACCTTCCACTAAGTCACAGTGAACTTGAAACCCTTTCACTTCAAAGAATTCTTGCCTAGCACCCAAAGCTTCATACATTAACAGCGCAAAACTTGCTTCGGCAGCTTCAAATTGATAGCCTTGACTTTCTAATTGTTTGAGGCGTTGGAGAATTTGTCGTGCTTCTGGTGTTTGCTTATCTAATTCAATGCCAAAAGTACGGGCTTTAGCTAACACATTGCTTAATCCTGCTTGTTCGGAAATTACTATCCGCCGACGGTTCCCGACTTGTTCGGGTTGAATGTGTTCGTAAGTGAGAGGATTGCGTTCAACTGCGGAGACATGCACCCCACCTTTATGAGCAAACGCCGAACGTCCAACAAAAGGCGCGTGTTCATCAGGTGCAAGATTTACTACCTCACTGATGAAACGACTCGCTTCTGTGAGTTGAGTAAGCTGGTGTTCTGCGATACAGCTATAACCCATCTTTAATTGTAAGTTGGGAATTAAAGAACAAAGGTTGGCATTGCCGCAACGTTCACCATATCCATTGATTGTTCCTTGCACCATTGTTGCCCCAGCCATCACAGCAGCTAGGGCGTTTGCTACTGCCATATCACAATCATTATGAGTGTGGATGCCGATTTGGGGAGTTATGCTTTGTCCTTGGTTATTAGTCATTAAATTTTGACAAATGACAAGTGACACATGACTAGTTACAGTTTGCACACTTTCGCTGACTTCGTGAGGCAAAGTCCCACCATTTGTGTCACATAAAACTAACCATTCAGCACCAGCTGCGATCGCAGCTTCTAATGTCTGTAAAGCATAATCTCGATTGTTTTTGTAGCCGTCAAACCAATGTTCGGCATCGTAGATCACGCGTCGCCCATGTGAGCGAAAATACTCAATAGTATCGCGGATCATGGCCAAATTTTCCTCTAAAGTTGTCTTGAGACCTTCTGTAACGTGTAAATCCCAAGATTTGCCGAAAATTGTTACCCAGCGAGAACCGGCAGTTAAAATTGCTTGCAGCATTGGTTCAGCCGCAGCTACGGTATGAGGACGACGCGTAGAACAAAATGCCACAATTTCTGCTTGTTTGAGCGGATCTTCTTGTAGTTGCCAGAAAAATTGAACATCCTTTGGGTTAGCACCAGGCCAACCACCTTCAATAAAAGGAATTCCTAATTCGTCAAGTCTTTTGGCAATGCGTAGCTTGTCTTCAATAGACACTGATAGCCCTTCGCATTGAGTGCCATCCCGTAGTGTGGTGTCATAAAGCCAGATTTGAGGAGAGGGATTTGTGGTCATAAGACAAGATCATGCGAGACAACGGTAGAGGAAATGTGCCAAGATACAACAAAAAGCCAGTTTGGTAATTTAAATATGCCCAAAGTACTAGTTCAAGGTACAAAAAATACGTGCATCTGGCGCTGCATCCAACGCCACGTTCAGTTAGATTAAGGCGTAGATGGACAATTTTGGGTTTAAATTACGAAAAATTTTGCTGCAAAATGGTTATAGATCTCTAAAATGGCGGGGCTAAAGCAAAGAACAGTCAGTTAGTTGGTAGTGATGGTGCGATCGCGATCGCTAAAGTTATGTATTGACTGTGAATAAGCGTCACAAAGGTAGCGATCGCTTCCTTGCCATTCTCCTACAATAGAACTGCTTTGAGCCTGTCATATAGAGGATTTTACGGATTATTGGGTCAGGGCTATCGAATAGTTTGGAAATTAAAAGGTTAGGTTACAAAGGAGCAAAATAATATGGGTAGATGGACACCGCTTATTCTCATGGGTGGAGGCTTGGCAATTTTATTGGGTACACTGCTAGGCATCAACTTTCCAATGGGTGGACAACAACAAACTGCCAGTAATAATACTCCCGGCGGCAAAACATCGCGCGTTCTCCCAGCTAATATTAATGTTAATAGTACAGCTCCCAGCAGAGGTAGTCGTGGCTTAAGTGAAGACAGAGCCAGCACTCCCCAGGAAGATACTACTACCACAGAAACTAGAAGCAACAGAAGTGTTGCCCAAGAAAACCTAAATACAACCACAACTGAACGCCGCAACAGCGTTGCTCAAAATACCACTTCTAGTGAATCCTTCTCATCTCCTGACAATACATCAGAGACAACCACAAGAGAAGTACAATCAACAGAAACTGGTACATCCGTTAGTGATAACGAGTCTGTTAGAACACCGATTCGAGCTTTGTGGTAGTGAGTGACTGGGTACTGGGGACTGTAAAGCATAAAAGATGAAATTTCATACTTCATACTTCACACTTCATACTTTCCCCAATCCCTAGTCATTGGTTACAAGTTATTAGTTATAAGTTATGTAGTTGTGTACTAATGATCAATGGCTAATAACCAATGACTAATGACTAATGACTAGTGACATTTTAATTATTGGTGGCGGTGTTATTGGCTTGGCGATCGCCGTCGAACTCAAACTGCGCGGGACAAATGTCACCGTGCTTTGTCGTGATTTCCAGGCTGCTGCTACCCATGCTGCTGCTGGCATGTTAGCACCAGATGCAGAAATTATCCAAGATGAGATGATGGGTAAGTTATGCAGGCGATCGCGTGCCTTATACCCAGAATGGACACGCAAGCTAGAAGATTTAACTGGGATAAATACTGGTTATTGGCCTTGTGGCATTTTAGCGCCTGTATATCAAAGACCAGAATCTCCTACACCTTGTGAATCACCTGCGTATTGGTTAGATAAAACAGCCATTCATCAATATCAGCCAAGATTGGGAAATGATGTCGTTGGTGGTTGGTGGTATCCTGAAGATGCTCAAGTCGATAATCGGGCATTAGCTCAAGCACTATGGACAGCGGCTAAATCCCTCGGTGTGGAAATCAAAGAAAACATCACTGTCGAAGGATTAATCCAACAGCAAGGGCAAGTAATAGGTGTACAAACCAACACAGGCGTAATTCGTGCCAGTCACTATGTTTTAGCTGCTGGTGCTTGGTCAAACCAATTGTTACCTTTGCCTGTGAGTCCGCGTAAAGGGCAAATGCTGAGTGTTCGATTACCTGATTTCGTACCGGAATTGCCCCTCAGAAGAGTTTTATTTGGCGAAAATATTTACATTGTACCCAGGCGAAATCGTTCGATTATTTTGGGTGCGACCAGCGAAGATGTGGGTTTTACCCCGAATAACACCCCTCTTGGAATTCAATCTTTACTTCAGCAAGCTATTCGCTTATATCCACAATTACAAGATTATTCCATTCAAGAATTTTGGTGGGGTTTTCGTCCTGCAACCCCAGATGAATTACCAATTCTGGGAACTAGCCACTGTGAAAACTTAACTTTGGCTACAGGTCATTATCGTAATGGCATTTTACTAGCGCCTGTAACAGCAGCGTTAATTGCTGATTTAATTTGCGAACACAAATCTGATTCATTACTGGCTCATTTCCACTATTCTCGTTTTCACACCCAGCCTTCTACCGCCCCTATGCTCACTCACTCTGCTAATTTTACCAACGGCGATCGCGCAATCTCCCAACTCCCTACTTCCCCACTGGCTGACTCCCCACTCGTGATTGCAGGCAAAACCTTTCAATCTCGCCTGATGACAGGAACCGGGAAGTATCGCAGTATTGCAGAAATGCAACAAAGCATTATCGCTAGTGGTTGTGAAATTGTCACAGTAGCAGTACGCCGAGTCCAAACCAAAACTCCTGGACATGAAGGTTTAGCGGAAGCATTAGATTGGTCAAAAATTTGGATGTTGCCGAATACGGCTGGTTGTCAAACTGCCGAAGAAGCAATTCGCGTCGCCCGTTTAGGTAGAGAAATGGCGAAACTTTTGGGGCAAGAAGATAATAACTTTGTGAAATTAGAAGTAATACCAGATCCAAAATATTTACTCCCAGATCCGATTGGTACACTGCAAGCTGCTGAACAATTGGTAAAAGAAGGGTTTGCGGTATTACCGTATATTAATGCTGACCCGATGTTAGCCAAACGTTTAGAAGAAGTTGGCTGTGCAACAGTTATGCCTTTAGCATCACCCATCGGTTCAGGACAAGGGCTAAAAACCACAGCCAATATCCAAATCATTATTGAAAACGCTAATGTGCCAGTTGTTGTAGATGCAGGGATAGGTTCACCTTCAGAAGCGTCTCAAGCAATGGAATTAGGTGCAGATGCCTTGTTGATTAATAGTGCGATCGCTCTAGCGCAAAATGCCCCAGCAATGGCTTATGCTATGAATTTGGCCACCGTCGCAGGTCGTTTGGCATACTTAGCTGGCAGAATGCCCATCAAATCCTACGCTAGTGCCAGTTCACCTTTGACTGGGACAATTAATACTTGATTAGTTAAAGAAGGCTGAAGTCTGAAGTATGAAGTGTGAAATTATCCTATTTACAATGGGATGAAACCTGAACTGAGGAAAAAAGCTTAATTTTTTCGCCTAGTAGTGATAAGACATATACTGGGTTTCTTTTATCCTTCATCTTTTACACTTCATACTTCTTTAGTCAATAGTCTAAAAAAGCTTGATTTTGGGCTATTGACTATTAACTGTTAAAACTAATTATTGTTTGCGAATTAATTTTAATTTTTTTGAAAATTTATTTATTTATTAGTCATAAAAATATAAAAAAGAAACCTGCACAATTGCATTTTATGCCTTATACATTTAGTTGCTAGGTTTCAATTCTAAAATCTAAAATTCAAAATGGTCTCACCGATTATTACAGTATCGCTATTATCGGCTTTGGCAGTTACTTCTCCTGCGGCTGAGACTAGCGAGTCTGCTGCATCTACTACTCCTACTACCCCAGCGATCGCTAATATCTTACCAGCAGATACACCATTAGTAGGCTTAGTCAACACCAAGGTAGAAGCTTGGACATCTTTAAATCGTTTTTATTTATTTGAAAGAGCCTTTACAGCAGTATCCAAATATTTACCACCAAATTTTAAATTCGACTATGTAAAAGAGATTGAGTCTTTGTTAGGTGATCAAGTAGCATTTGCTTTTTTGCCAAAAGTTGAAGGTACAACCGCAACCATAGATAATAACTTTGTCATGCTGGCTCCCATCAAAGATGAGTCACGCATACAGCCTTTTTTAGACATACTTAAAAATGGCGATCCAAAACGGGTCAAGGTCAGGGAGTATAAAGGCATTACTATTTTGGAAGTGCAACCTCCAGAACAGCCAAAATCAGCACCTATACCGGAATCACCGGAATCAACCACCCCATTACCGGAATTACCCAAAGTACCTGCTCCACCGGAATCAAACACCCCATTACCGGAATTACCCAAAGCACCTGCTCCACCGGAATCAGTTCCCGAACTCAAATTACCAGAATTACCGCCAGCATCAAATAAGTTACCCCAGAGCAAACCCATACCAAAACTCAAGCAGGTTCATTCTCAGCAAAAACTCGACTTAGTTGCGATACCGCCGATTTTGGGTAAACCAGACTGGTTGAATAAACAACGGGGAATTGCGATCGCTACTTTACCAGGTTACATTGTCACCGGCATTACTGCTAAACCCCTTGAGCAAATTATTGATGCGTCCCAAGGAAATACAACGCTCGCGCAAAATCAGCAATTTCAGGACACAATCAAGCATCCTCAATATGCTAAGTCTTTATTTTCAATTTATGAAAACTTGGTGACGTTTGTTCCTTTAATTAACGACATCACCAAAGATCCTAGTTTGCCTTTTCCTGTTATTGGTAGTGATGCCATTAACATTGAGCAATTAAAAAACTTCGGTACTGTTAATGGTTTTCTCACAGTAGAACCAGAAGGATTGCGTTTTCAAGCTACTGCCTATCGCCAAACTCCGAAAACAGAAAAAGATGAATTTCAAAGCGAAAAACACGAGGCGATACTGTCTAGATTACCAGCTGCCACTTATTCTGCTGCCACTGGTCGCAATCTTAATCAGAAATGGCTACTTTTAACGGAAGCTCTTAGTACAAAGCCAAAACTCAAAGAGTATCTCACCCAACTCCGGAGTTTCGTTTTTGATAATACTAAACTTGATTTAGAAAAAGACATCCTTAATTGGATGAATGGTGATTATGCTTTCTTTTTGTTTCCTTCTAAAGGCGGATTACTAGGCTCAATTCCTAATTTGAATTTAGGCATAGGTATGGCTATCGAAACAAATAATCGAGCCGCCGCTGAAGCTACTCTGAAGAAGTTAGATGAATTGATTACATCTTTTTCAACAGGAGAAGTAGCAGTTAAAACTCACAATATTCAAGGTCAAACTGTCACTAGTTGGGATGTAGGCGGCGATGACTCACAAAGCTTGCTGGCTTACAATTGGACAGATGAGAATACTGTTGTAATTACAACTGGGTTTGGCGCAATTAAAGATTTAGTACCGCAGCCTTATATTCCCTTACCTTCGACTTACAATTTCAAAACAGCAACTAATTCTTTACCTCGTCCCAATTACGGATATTTCTATCTCAATGGTGGGTCTACTTTGTCATGGATTTATGGCTTTGTACCCACTTTCTTTGATGATAAAAACTTCCGTCCTTGGAAACCAATAGTTGGCTCAGTTTACAGTTTTAGTGCGACAAGTTCTACCACACCAGATAAAGAACAATTTGATTTCTTAATGGTATTAGCTCCTAGTAGAAAGCCTGTTAATTCCGCAATTAAAGAGGAATGACAAGATAAAAGTCCCCCTTTTTTAGGGGGATTTAGGGGGATCTAAAACGTTGGCTTACTGACAAGAAAGTACATCATTTAGTTCTTCTCAAAGTTAGGTAGAGAGCCTGTTATCGTCTAAATTCTGCTAAAAATCAACCCAACCACTCAGGATTTGTAGCTGTACTATCAAATTGACTAGTAGTTTTAAAGAGTTCATACTGACCTTTGGCAGCAGCTTGACGAGTCCGATTTAGCAGTTCTTGAACTTGCTCTTGGCTCATGGGTTCAAATGTGCGTACTGCTTCTAAAGCTTGGTCTAAGATTTTCATGCTTTCAATGCCTGTAATCACCGTTGAAGTTGGTAGATTCATGGCGTAGTGTAAGCATTCAATAGGTTTGACTGTATTGCTTTTGAGAATGTTTTGATCACCCATTGATTTCATCCCCAGTACACCAATGTCATCCTTGACTAGTCTGGGTAAAACTTGGCGTTCAAAACTACGGAAATGAGCATCCATGACGTTAAGTGGCATTTGTACCGTATCAAAACGAAAGTTGTTTTGAGCCGCAACATCAAGCATTCTGAGGTGAACTAAGGGGTCTTTGTGGCCAGTAAAACCGATGTAGCGAATTTTGCCTGCTTTTTGGGCTTCTAGAACTGCTTCCATTGCGCCACCAGGAGCAAAAATCCGGTCTGGGTCTTCCATGCGGATGATTTCATGATGCTGCAATAAGTCTATGCGATCGCTTTGTAATCGTTTCAAAGATTCATCAATTTGCTTGGCAGCAGCTTCTTTTGTGCGACCATCGATTTTTGTCATCAAAAAGACTTTTTGCCGATAACCATCCCGGAGTGCTTTACCCATGCGAATTTCACTCCCGCCATTGTGATAGTCCCAGCTATTGTCCATAAAGTTGATACCACGATCAATAGCAGCACGGATCAGCCGAATGCCTTCTTCCTCATCTTTTGGTCTGCCAATGTGATGTCCGCCTAACCCAATTACCGATACTTTTTCCCCAGTGCGTCCTAACTGTCGGTAAATCATTTCGCCTTTTTTAATCTGAGTTGGCTGATTTTGGGCTAAAGCTTGTCTGGAAAGCCCTGCTGAAGCTGCCAGTCCTACTGTACATAAACCAGAAGCAGAAGCTATCTTCAGTAAATCTCGTCTGCTGATCTCCACAACTAAATCCTTGAAATCAAACGATTACACCCTCATAGCTTTGCACTGTGTAGCGTAGGATGCATCTAACTGTTGAAGGAGAAAAGTATTGAAACAGAGGTATATTACAATACGGTTTAGTTAAGAAAGTTACTCTGTAAAGGTAAGGGAAAAGGTATACTTTCCCTAGTCTTTAGCCCCTGAAAACGAGATACACTATAAAATTTTTACTTAGTCTGAAAAATATTTTGCACCATTACTTTATCTGTATTCCCTGCTGCTTTATCCAACTCTGCTATTTCTGTTGCATTGAGTTGCCAACCTAAAGCACCAATATTATCTTGTGCTTGGGCTAGGGATTTTGCACCGGGAATAGGAATAGTACCTTTACAGATACACCAGTTAATGGCTACCTGTGACATGGTTTTATTTCTAGATTCTGCAATTTCTTGTAAAGATGCTAACAGCGATCGCACTCCTGGTAATAACTGTCTAAATAACAACCCGCGAATACCTTTGGGAAATGCCCCTTTTTCTGAATATTTACCTGTTAATATCCCCAAACCCAAAGGGCTGTAAGCAATCAGTTTAATGCCCAATTCATCACAAACATCTTTTAATCCCAGTTGCGTTACCGGATAAGTAGACAACAAAGAATACTGTACTTGCAAGGTAGAAATGGGAACACCTCGTTCGGCAAATCTTTGATGCACCATTTTTAACCGTTTTGGCCCATAATTCGATAGACCAACTCCTTTAACTAAACCTTGTTCGTAAAGGTCAGCTAAACCATTTAATAGTCCTTTTTCTTGCCAAGGTGCATAATTGGCTGTTGACCAGTGCATTTGTACCAAATCAACGTTTCTGCCCAAGCGCTTAGCAGAAGACTGACAAGCTTTAATCATGGACTGGCGTGTCCACCTCCAAGGATAAGCGGCTAGTTTTGTGGCAATGCAAATATTGTCTTTGTTTAAACCTTGATATTCTTGAGAAAATCGTCCTAAAAGTAACTCACTACGCCCATTTAATCGGCCAGTACCGTAAGAATCGCCTGTGTCAAATAAGGTAACACCATTACTGACACACAAGTTAAATACGGCTTGCAACTGGTCATCCATACTTTCGTTGTATCCCCACAACAGCTGGTTTCCCCACGCCCAAGTGCCGCAACCCATAGTTGATAGGGATAGTTCTCGACTAATTTGCATTGTTACTGGTTGTACTAGCTCACTATCATCTGTATTCTCAGCTTACAACCCTACGGGAATGTCTCATATAGCAATCTGATTTGATTTCTGAACTTACTCGTGAAGGTAGGGATTTTAAGCCAAGTGCATAAACACCAATTTCAGCAATTCTGCACTGGTAAAAGGTTTAGTTAGATAACCAGATGCTCCGACTAATTTAGCTTTAACTTTATCAACAATTCCTTTATTGCCTGTGACAAAAATAATTGGCGTATGTTTAAACATGGAATTATTGCGAATTATCTTACATAATTCATAGCCATCAATGCCAGCCATGTTGAGATCCAACAAAATTAAGTCTGGTTTATGGCGAATAATTGACATAACAGCTTTTAGCGGATCATCAATCGTTACTACAGCAAAATTCTCACTTTCTAAAAAACGACTAATTTCTTTCAGAATTGTCGGGCTATCATCTACAGAAATGATTTTATAAGTCTTTTTGGCAGTTACAGTAGTAGTCGTTACTCTTTCAGGTGCAGAATTTATGGTATTTGGTATGGTTAATTCCTGAAGATTTTGTCTTGATGGTGGTGAAGTTTGTGGCGATCGCACTACAAGGTTAAAATCTTCTACAGCCAGAGCCGTTTCTGGTTGAGCATTACGGTTACTGGGTTCTACTACCGTATCAATGAATTGTCTGTTGAGTAATGGTGTTATATATCGAGAAGATACTGAGCCTGCTGGCGTATACTTCGGTAACAGATCAAATGGCGGGTCTGGTTCATGCATAATCACCCCACCTTGAACAATATAAGGGTATAAATTTTGCGCCAGTTGCATTTCATCTTGATTCAAGATTACAGCCAGATGACGCAGGCTAAAACCCTTCATCCAATTAGTTAATTCTGGAGGTAGTTGCGGTAAATTTTTGCTGTGGATTTTACTGTTAATTAACAAATATGGACGCTGATAAGGTGAAGAAATTTGTGGGGCAAAAGACTGCCAATTTTGTAATTGAATTTGGCAAATTTCTAAAGTTTTTTCTACATCCAACCGACAGATTTTTGTTACTGTTTGCCGTGCATCACTTAATGCATAAGTCCCTACTTTAATTAACAAAAATGATTCAATCACTTCTTTTACCAATTCTTGAATCAAAATTGTGGCTTGGGCATTATCCAGATAACCTTCGTTTATTAACCAATTAATTGCTTGATAATCAGCAGGTTGACTGGATAAATCGCTGCTATCAGAAATAAGTTGATTTGATAACTCTTGTTCAAACGTCATGCGTAATTGCACGCGGGTTGCACTATGCAACAAGTTGAGACGGCGCAGATGACGTTCCAGCCTATCAAAGGGTTCGACGGAGTTGGTAGCGTAGGTTATTGTTCCCTGTTCTATATAAATAGACCAAGTAACTAAGTTACTAAAAGCTTGCAAACAAGTAGTGTCAACACCATTAGATAGTTGTTTTAATAAACTTTGAGGACGTAAAACTGTAAATGTACCGAAATTATGCATCTTTAAAAATTGTTTTAGGAGATTATACAGAATTTATGTAAATTTGGATTCTTACTTATGTTGTACTTTATTAGTTTTAATATGTCTCCAAGAAAATTATTTTCTACAAGAAGAATATAAATCTATATTAAAAGTGATGGAAATCATCGCCTCACTTACTGAACTGGATGAGCTACTTCGACAAAAGGTAATCTCCATGAAATAAGTGTCATTACCATGTCTGACAAATGGTTGTTGAGGCTGGTATTTCTACCCAGCCAGAGGTCGGAGTGGCGGCTTCACGAAGTATATACATTAAAAATTATCTCAAGGAGTATCAAGCACAAACAAACCTGAAAAAATTGCCAAATCAAAAAATCTCAAGTTTTTTGTGAGATGGGATTTCCCAGTCACGCTAGATTCAGAATAGAAAAGATACCTCGCCTAAAAGATAGATAAGTTATTTCTGGTAAATCCTAGCAAAATGAAGAAAATGTGAAAATTTTACTTTTTCAACTCAGTATTAGAGGAAAATGCCAGCTTCAAGGGTTTCACTACTGTGAACTTGGGTGAATCAACACTTTTGTTTGGGACAAAAGTGAGAGATTCCACACGAAATCTTTAAAATTTTATGTAGGCAAATTTTCATACTTATTATATTCTATGTTTGCCCTACATAAATTCTCGTAGTTTCGTTCTGGTCAGGAACATGAACTCTTCGTAAATTTTTGATTTCTCAACCGGAACTTGATGAAAAATTTATTAAATGTATAGAGAAATTGATGAAAAGTATTTGTTTAATAGTTAAATGAAGGTTCGGCCAGCGATCGCCAAAAATTTACTGATTCCCTTTTAGGCTCCGGAAACTTAACTATATACTTTGAAAAAAGGAAAATAAAGCTTTGGACTATAACATAACACAAAAAGTTATGCAAGATACATTAACACTTGATGAAGTAGTAGAATTTGCGGAAAATCCTGAACCCCGTTGTCCTTGCGTGTTGTTACTAGATACATCTGGCTCAATGCAAGGAGATGCAATAGAAGCACTCAATCAAGGCTTGCTGAGTTTGAAAGATGAATTAGTCAAAAACTCCCTGGCGGCTCGGCGAGTAGAAGTAGCAATAGTTACCTTTGATAGCCAAGTAAATGTAGTCCAAGACTTTGTAACAGCCGATCAATTTAACCCCCCAATTCTCACCGCCCAAGGACTCACCAGTATGGGCGCAGGAATTCATAAAGCCTTAGACATGGTACAAGAGCGCAAATCCTTATATCGGGCTAACGGCATTGCTTATTATCGTCCTTGGGTATTTATGATTACCGATGGCGAACCCCAAGGTGAACAAGAACATCTGGTAGCGCAAGCCGCACAGCGAGTTCAAGGTGACGAAGCCAATAAACGCGTTGCTTTTTTCTCAGTTGGTGTGGAAAATGCCAACATGACAAGGCTGAATCAGTTAGCAGTGCGGACACCGCTCAAACTGCGAGGACTAAACTTTGTAGAAATGTTTATGTGGTTGTCTGCTAGTATGGCTGCTGTTTCCCACTCCAAAGTCGATGAACAAGTAGCACTACCGCCAATTGGCTGGGGTTCCATTTAATCGCGCGATCGCGGTTTAATACTTACACAGCCAGCCCAGACAAAGAATCTATGAACACATCAAAACAGATTTCTCATTGGCGGGTAGTCGCCGCATCTGTATGTGGGGCCAGCCACATCAGAAACAAGCAGCTGTGTCAGGATGCGCATAACTGGCAACTATTGCCAGACAATATATTAGTCGCCGCAGCTGCCGATGGTGCAGGTTCTGCCAGTCAAGGGAAAATTGGCGCGATGGTAGCCACAGAAGCAGCTGTAGAACATTTATCCATCAAAGAAGTCTCTCGCGCTTATTTAGCAGATGATTTAGTAGTGCAATCTTTGTTGAGTGATGCCTTGCTGGCTGCCAAAAAAGCGGTAGAAACTGAAGCCGCAGCCTGTAACCAACAACCCCAAGATTTAGCAACTACCTTAATAATTACAATTGCCACACCAGAAATGGTAGCAGCAGCACAAATCGGTGACGGCATGGCAGTCGCAAAGAATCGTCAAGGAAATTTGATTGCACTAACCATGCCCAATAACGGAGAATATATCAACGAAACGACTTTTTTAACTTCCTTGGATGCTATAGATACAGCACAAATGAGATTATGGCGTGAAGAAATAGTCAACGTTGGTATCCTCACCGATGGACTACAAATGCTGGCTTTGAACATGGTGGTTGGCGAACCTCACAAACCCTTCTTTTTTCCTTTGTTTGACTTTATCGAAAACGCTGAGGATAAGACATTAGCCAAAGAGCAACTGGTGAGGTTTTTAGGTTCTGAGCGGATTACACAACGTACCGACGATGATTTAACGCTAATTATTGCTGCCTTCAACCGCTCATAAACAAGGATTCTGCAAGTTCGGTCTTTTATATAACCCCCGTTAACTGTGATTAAACATGAAGGTACTACGTTGTCTTCCCCAGCCAGAAATCATTAACCTCAGCGTCAGTTTGGGGCGAGGTGGTGAAGCCTGTATTTATGCAGTGCCATCTGATGGCAATTTAGTGGCGAAGGTTTATCACAAACCTACAGCCAATCACACTAAAAAACTGCGAGCCATGCTGGCTAACCCACCGGAAAACCCCACAGCTAACTTGGGGCATATTTCCATCGCTTGGCCACAAGAACTAATCACAACGGCAGATGGGAGTAAAACCGTTGTTGGCTTTATCATGCCCCGCATTCGCGGGATGCGGCCAATTATCGACTTTTACAACCCCAGAACCCGCCGCCAACACTGCCCTTTATTCAACTACCAATATTTAGTCCGCACAGCGCGTAATTTAGCAGCCGCTTTTGCCGCTTTGCACACTAGTGGTTATTGCGTGGGTGATGTCAACGAGTCCAACATTTTAGTTAGTGACACGGCACTGGTAAGCTTGGTAGATACTGATTCTTTCCAAGTGCCAGATTTAAAAAACAATATTGTCTATCGTTGTGGAGTGGGTAAAGCTGAGTTTACCCCACCAGAACTACAAAATAAAGTCTTCGCGCAACACGATCGCGAAGTTTATCACGACTTGTTTGGTTTGGCAGTGCTAATCTTCCAATTATTAATGGAAGGTACACATCCTTTTTCTGGGATTTTTCAAGGTACTGCCGAACCACCAGCTTACGAAGTCCGCATCGCCGCTGGACACTTCACCTACAGTCAAAACCGCCAAGTTCCTTACCTGCCTACTCCCATTGCTCCCCCTTGGGAAATGCTACATCCTAGCTTGCAGGCATTATTTGTTCAGTGTTTTGAAGCAGGCCATAACAATCCACAGTTGCGTCCTAGCGCTCAAACTTGGCTATCTGCCCTTACTGAAGCTGAAGATGCCCTAATTACTTGCACAGCCAACCCGCAGCATCGCTACAGCAACCACTTACACAGCTGCCCTTGGTGTGAACGAGCTTTGCGTCTAGGCGGACGAGATCCTTTTCCATCACAGCGGGCAATTGAAAATAAAGAACATCTCAAGCCGCGTACCATCCCCACAAGGCGCTATAATCAGCCTGCACGCATACCACAGCCAGTAATGTCATTTGCCCAGACAAATCCCTGGCAGGCCAATAATACTCCTAACTATTTTCCTTATAAGCGTCCAAAAGTATCGAGATTTTACCCCATAATTTTGGGTTGTCTGGGTTTGGGGATGTTGGGTTATTTGGATGTGATGGTGAAATTCACTCGTCCGTTGGTGTCGCAAAATGCCTACACCCAACAAAGTTTGATGGTACCTGCTGCACCTAGCCATCAGACTCTAAATTTTGCAGATTATTACAAACAAGGCCATGCCGCTTACCAAGTGCGCGACTATAAGCAAGCAGTCGAAAGTTTTACTAAAGCCATCCAAGAAGAACCAAACTACGCCAAAGCTTTTATTAACCGAGGTAATGCTCGTTACAACTTAAAAGACTACGAAGGAGCCTTAGCAGATTATTCCAAAGCTTTGCAAATCAATCCACAAGAAATCAAAGCTTTCGTGAATCGCGGTAACTCTCGCTACATGCTGGCTGAGTATAGCAACGATCCAGATCGAGAATATCATTTAGCGATCGCAGATTTTAACAATGCCATCCGCCTCAACGTCAAAGAAGCCGAGGCATATATCAGAAGAGGTATTGTTCGGGCGCAAATTGCTAAGTATAGTGGTGAATCTCTCAAAGAGTTTCAACAAGCAATAGCTGATTTTACAGAGGCGATTAAACTTAACGCTTCTAAAGCCGAAGCTTATTTTCAGCGGGGTTCGGTATACTATCAAATGGCACAATACAGTACCGATTACGCTCAACAATACCAAAAAGCGATCGCTGACTTTGACCAAGCATTAAAACTTAACGAAAAACTGGCAAAAGTCTATCTCAAACGCGGTATGGTACGCTATGAAATCGCCCAATACGGTGGTAAAGAAGCTGAACAAAATAACCAGAAAGCCGTTGAAGATTTACAATTAGCCGCCAAACTAGCCTTGGAACAAGAAGATACCGAAAACTACCAGCAAGCACTTAGCAGTATGTGCGTCATCATAGAAAGTCAATGCAATGCTTTACTGCAAAGCTCTAGCGCCTGGGGAACCATCGGCACAAATTAGGCAATAGTTAATAGTTAATAGTCAAAGGTCAATAGTTTTACTTAATTGTTGATTATTGATTGTTAATAATCATGATGCGTGTCAATTTTGGCACTAATTAATTACTCGAAAATATTTATCTTACTCCAACCAAAAGTAAGTAATATCAGGGTTATAGAAATATAATCCTGATTCTTTATTTGGTAATATTTTTATTGCTTTAATTGATAAAACTTTCAGTGTAAAACTATTCATAAACGTTTTACACATAACAGATTTTTATTTACTTCTTCTTTACACAAGTAGCAAAAATTCTAGTTAGATTATGTACTGAGAAAAACAAAGCAAGAGTAGTTTTTCTCAAACCAAGTGCATCCTCTTCATCTCAAGAAAATCAAAACAATAATTCCCTACAAATCTCCGAGGTAATTGCATGAAAGCGGTGATTTTGGCTGGTGGTCTTGGTACACGCCTCAGTGAAGAAACCAGTATCAAACCCAAGCCGATGGTTGAAATTGGTGGTAAACCAATTCTTTGGCATATCATGAAGACTTATTCAGCACACGGCATTAATGATTTCATTATTTGTTGTGGCTACAAAGGTTACGTAATTAAGGAGTATTTTGCGAACTACTTCTTACACATGTCAGATGTTACTTTTGATATGCGTTTTAACCAGATGAATGTGCATTCTGGTTATGCAGAACCTTGGCGTGTCACCTTAGTTAATACAGGTGATAAAACCATGACAGGTGGACGCTTAAAAAGAGTTGCGGAACATGTAGGAAATGACACTTTCTGCTTCACTTATGGTGATGGTGTGAGTGATGTAAATATCACCGAGCTAATTAAATTTCATCAACAACAAAAGACTTTAGCTACACTTACAGCCGTACAACCAGCCGGACGGTTTGGTGCTATTTCTTTAGAACAAGAGCAAACTAAAATCGCCAGCTTCCGCGAAAAACGTGACGGTGAAGGTGCTTGGGTAAATGGTGGTTATTTTGTTCTCGAACCAGACGTGATTGATTTAATTGCGGATGACAGCACCGTTTGGGAGAAAGAACCATTAGAAAAGCTGGCTGACATGGAACAGCTTTCGGCTTTTAGACACAGTGGTTTTTGGCAACCAATGGATACCTTACGTGATAAAAATTATCTCGAAGAATTATGGCAGAGTGGTAAAGCTCCCTGGCAAATCTGGTAAGGAAAGTATGAAGTGTGAAGTATGAAATTTCACTCTTGACCATTGACCATTAACTTATTCACAATCATTTAAGTGCAATAATCCCAATGTACGATTTTGCTATTGTCGGCGGTGGAATAGTTGGATTATCTACAGCAATGGCCTTGGGTAAACGCTATCCACAAGCACGTATTCTAGTTTTAGAAAAAGAAAGCAACTGGGCATTTCACCAAACAGGCAATAATAGTGGTGTAATTCACTCTGGTATTTATTACAAACCAGGGAGTTTTAAAGCTCAATTTTGCCGTGATGGTAGTCGCTCAATGGTAGAATTCTGCCAAGAGCATGGAATTGACCATGAAGTATGCGGTAAAGTTATTGTTGCTACTGATGAACAAGAATTACCACGCTTAGAAAATCTTTACAAGCGTGGCTTAGAAAATAATTTAAAAGTCCAGAAAATCAGCCCAGAAGAAGTAAAAGAAATTGAACCCCATGTTAGTTGTGTAGCTGGCATTCGGGTATTTTCGACTGGTATTGTTAATTATAAGCAAGTTTGTTTAAAATACGCCCAATTAATTCAAAACCAAGGCGGAGATTTACGCCTCAATACCAAAGTATTGAAAATCTCTGCTAGTGGGAAAAATCAAGTACTAGAAACCAATCAAGGCAACTTTGAAACCAAATTTGTGATCAATTGTGCCGGATTGCATAGCGATCGCATTGCTAAATTAGGTGGAGTACAACCCAAAGCGAAAATCGTACCTTTCCGGGGCGAATATTACGAACTCACCCCAGAAAAACGCTATCTGGTGAAAACTCTAATTTATCCAGTGCCTAATCCCGATTTTCCCTTCCTAGGCGTTCACTTTACCAAAATGATTGATGGTACAGTCCACGCTGGGCCTAACGCCGTTCTCAGCCTCAAGCGCGAAGGTTACAAAAAAACCGACTTCGACTTGAGAGATTTTGCCGAAGTTATGACTTACCCAGGTTTCTGGAAACTCGCAGCCAAACACGCTGATGAAGGTATTCAAGAAATCATTCGTTCCTTTAGCAAAGCGGCGTTTGTGAGAAGTTTGCAAAAACTAATTCCCGAAGTCCAAGCCGAGGATTTAATTCCCACCCATGCGGGAGTTCGCGCCCAAGCTTTAATGGATGACGGCAAACTCGTAGACGACTTTTTGATCATTCCCGGTCAAAACTCTATCCATGTCTGCAATGCCCCATCGCCAGCTGCCACATCTTCTTTGGAAATTGGTAAAGCGATCGTTGCACAAATTGCCCAACACTCAGATATGCCAGCAGTCGTCACTGCATGTTAGATGACTGAATTTGACATAACTCCAGAGTTGCGAAGGCTATAAACAGCACTAGCACTCTGGGATAGCTGATGGCATATCAGTCAATTGTTGGAAATTAGTCCATCAGTAATTATTCTTAAAATTTATGTCAGTTGTATCCAATCAGCAGCCCATTGTTCTTGTCTGTGCTGCTGACAACAACTATGCAATGCCTCTTGCTGTCACAGTTCGTTCAGCATTAGCCAATTTTCAGAGCGATCGCAAATTAGCTTTGTTTATCCTGGATGGTGGCATCAGCAAAACTAACAAACGCAAGATTGCTAAATCGATTGACTCAAAACAAGTTGATATTTCTTGGATTAGGCTAGATGATGCCTTATTTGAAAACTTGTCATTGAATAGGCACGTAACTATTCCCACCTATTATCGGTTACTCCTACCTCAAGTTTTACCACCAGAGTTCACTAAAGCTATTTATCTTGATAGCGACATGGTAGTAACAGGCAATTTAGAAGAGTTATGGAATATTGATATAGGAGATAACTATGTATTAGCAGTCCAAGATGATGTCCAACTGAATATATCGATGTGTGAAGCTTTGCAAAACTATCGAGAATTGGGCATTTCTCCAGATTGTAAATACTTTAATGCCGGATTGTTAGTCATCAATATTGCCAAGTGGCGGACTGAAAATATAGGCAATAAGATTCTTGATTATATCAGGAATAATCAAAAATATCGGCCTAACGACCAAGATGGACTAAATGCCATTTTGGCTGATAAATGGGGAGAACTGCATCCAAAATGGAATCAAATGCCTAAAGTTTATGATGATTCTTTTCGGAAAAATAATCCTTTCCCTGAAAATGTTTATCAGGAACTACTGAATCATCCTTGCATTATTCACTTTACTAATACTCCTAAGCCTTGGTATGCCGGATTGAGAGCCGAATGTCAACATCCCAAAAAAGATTTATTCTTTAAATATCTTGACATGACAGCTTGGTCAGGATGGCGAGATACTATTTGGCGGCGCTTAAGCCGAAAATTTCTCAAACTAGCATTAGTAAATAACTCAAAACTCTAAAACTAATGTTGTAATTATTCTCTTTAGTTAGTTGAAGTGGGTTCACTTACCAAAATAATTACTCAACACAAATAATTTGACACAAATGAAAATATTAGTAACTGGAACAGAAGGCTACCTAGGTTCTTTATTGCCTCCTCTGTTAATTGAACGTGGCCATGAAGTGATTGGTGTTGATACAGGCTTTTATAAAGTTGGTTGGCTGTACAACGGTACAGAAATTACAGCTAAAACTCTCAACAAAGATATCCGCCACATCACCCCAGAAGATTTAGAAGGTGTGGAAGCAGTAGTTCACATGGCGGAACTTTCCAACGACCCCACCGGACAATTAGCACCCAATATCACCTACGAAATCAATCATCTCGGTTCAGTGCGTCTGGCTAACTTAGCAAAAACAATGGGTGTGCGTCGCTTCGTTTATATGTCTTCGTGTAGTGTTTATGGTGTTGCTACCGAAGGCGATGTAACAGAAGAATCTCCAGTGAATCCTCAAACCGCCTACGCCGAATGTAAAACCCTCGTAGAACGGGATGTTATACCTCTGGCGGATGATGATTTTTCACCCACATTTATGCGAAACGCTACTGCTTTTGGTGCTTCCCCCAGAATGCGGTTTGATATCGTATTGAACAACCTCGCAGGGTTAGCTTGGACAAGTAAAGAAATTAAAATGACCAGTGATGGTACACCTTGGCGGCCATTAGTCCACGCTTTAGATATTTGTAAAGCTATTATCTGCGCCTTAGAAGCACCCCGTGACATCGTACACAATCAAATCTTCAATGTCGGCGATACTGCTAATAACTATCGAGTCAAAGAAATTGCCGAAATTATTGCTGATACCTTCCCAGGTTGTAAATTAAGCTTTGGTCAAAATGGCGCAGATAACCGCAGCTATCGTGTATCCTTCGAGAAAATTAACAGCATTTTACCTGGTTTCAAATGTGATTGGAATGCTCAATTAGGCGCACAGCAATTGTTCAACTTATTCAGTCAAATTGATATGACTGAAGACACCTTCTTATTTAGAGGCTTTACTCGCTTAAAGCAGCTAGAATATCTCATTCGTACCGAACAAATTGACAAAGATTTCTTCTGGACTAAAAAGTAGGCCCCAATATTAGGCAAGTTAGATACCCGACTTCTTAAAGAAGTCGGGTATCTAGACAGTACTAGTAAACTTCATCCTGAAATCTATTGTTTTTATAAAAACATGAATAAACTACTGACAATTGCCATACCTACTTATAATCGGGCTGAATTACTAGATAAACAGTTGTCTTGGTTAGCAAAAGCCATCCAAGGCTTTGAATCTGAGTGTGAAATTTTAGTATCAGATAACTGTTCTACAGATCATACTCAGGCTGTTATTCAAAAATGGCAAGCAACACTAAGCAATATCACCTTTAAATCTAATAGAAATCCTGAAAACTTAGGCGTAATGCGAAATATTATGTATTGCCTAAGTGCTGCCACCACAAAATATGTTTGGACAATTGGTGATGATGACCCAGTTCAAGATAGAGCTATTCCTTATGTTATCAACAAGCTCAAACAAAATGAAGATTTAGGGTTATTATTTCTGAATTTTTCTGGACGTAATAAAATTACTGGTGAACCAGTTCATCCGCCAACTATAGTTGGTAATCGCTGGTTTGATGCCGATGCAGAAGATGGCTGTGAAGATAGTAAAGCTATTTTTGAATACTGCTTTGCTAAAAGTGTTGGTGCAGTAATTTTTCTCTCAGCTAGTATTTACCGCAGTGACTTAGTAAAACGCGCCTTGCAAATTTGGCCGGATGCTGCGAGTAACTGGATATCTTTAGCATACATAGCTGGTTATTGCGCCGCCAATGGCAAAATCATTGTTACCAAAGAGACGTATTTAGAATGTATTGTTGGTGTGAGTTATTGGCAAAAAGAGCCAAAATCTGCACTATTAATGCAATATAAACACATTCCCGAAGTAATTTTAAAACTAGGTGAATGTGGCTATTCTAAGGAATTTTGCCGAGGAATGGTGTTACGAAATGGTAAAGAAGTTGATTTAAAGGTTTTCTTTGGCGCGTTAAGAAGATGGCCTTTATCTGCTATTCAGGTAGCAATTCCTTTTTTAGCTTTAGTGAGTCTTTCGGCTTTTGATGTGATGGCGATGAAAGACTTTAAACTTGCTGAAGCTAACGAACCAACACCACAAGAAGTACGAACCACAAATAATAGGCGATCGCAGCTTAAATCCATTATTAAAACAAAGTAGAGTCATGCCATGTTAAACATACTTAAAGGCAAAATGGCAACACTAAACTCAGAGTTAGCTTATAAAATAAAACTCTGGCAGTATGCTCCTAATTTACCTGCGCTAGAAGCAGGCGATCGCTTGATTGTTGATACTCTCAAACGAGAAGGCGCTTATGTAACCACACTCGCCGACTTAGGTTTAACATCTACCCCAGAAATGCTACAGGCTGCTTATCATCAATTAAATAGCATGATAGCCGCCAATAACTCTCATCTTGCCCAAAAACTACCACAAATTTATACAGTTACCGATTTACCAGAATTTTTTAATTGGGGAAGTGAAAACAGGCTATTAAAGATAATTGAAAATTACCTTGGTTTACCTGTCGCTTTTCAAGGTGTACATTTACGTAAAGACTTCCCCAACGAACACCAATTTGGCACATTGTTGTGGCATAAAGATTCCGAAGACCGCAAAATGGTTAAAGTAATTATTTATCTCAATGATGTCGAAGAAAAGCATGGGCCGTTTGAGTATATTCCTTTATCTTTAACATCTTTTCCTAATTTAAATTCCTATCGAGTGGACTACAAACTTTGGCAGTCTGGTTACTTAGGAATCAGCGATGAACAAGTAAAAAAAATTATTCCCAAATCAGCTTGGAAATCATGCCCAGGGCCAGCAGGTACAGTTGTAATTGCAGATCCCAGAACTGCTTTACATCACGGTACTCTCCGTACAGAAGCACGGTCAGCACTATTTTTTGTCTATACCGCCAACCCACCCAAGCGACCAGAACTATGTACTCAATATTGGGATGACACTTTTCCTAAACCAGAGTTATTCCAAAGTGCTGAGTGCTGAGTATAATCTCAGTCTCGTCAAAGTTTTGAGTAATCAATACTGTCGTCATCTCAGTGACTACATCTGTCAATTCTGAAATAAATAGATAATTTGTTCAACTTTTTGCAATCCATATTTATATTGAGGTAATTCATGATTTTTACCGCTACAAATCTCCAAGATGCTTACATCATTGACTTAGAAGAAAGAAATGACCATCGCGGTTTTTTTGCTCGATATTTCTGCGCTCAAGAATTTGAAGCTCATGGTTTAAAGCCAGTTGTAGCGCAATGTAACTTGTCTTATAACTATAAAAAAGGCACTCTTCGGGGAATGCACTATCAACTCCACCCCGCAGCCGAAACAAAGTTAGTTCGCTGTACTAAAGGTGCAATTTATGACGTAATTATTGATATGCGTCCTAATTCACCTACATTTTTACAGCATATTGGTGTTGAACTAACCGCAGATAATCGTCGGGCTTTGTATGTACCAGAAATGTTCGCTCACGGCTATCAAGCACTCACAGATGATGCTGAAGTAATTTATCAAGTTGGTGAGTTTTATACACCAGGATATGAGCGAGGTCTGCGCTATAATGACCCATTTTTTAATATTGAATGGCCTTTAGAAGTAACAGAAATTTCTGAAAAAGATTTGAATTGGCCACTAATGAGCATGATGCGTGTAGGCGAGCCTGAGACAGTACCAGTAAGTCTATAGTTGATGGTTCTAATTAAACACCGATAATCGACAAATATTAAAAAATTACCAAGGGAAATCAGAGGAAGTTCATGATTATTATTGATAATGCTTTAAAAGCTCGTGCTGCTGCTGGCAATCCAATCAAAGTGGGAATGATTGGTGCTGGCTTTATGGGGCGAGGAATTGCTAACCAAATTATTAATTCAGTACCGGGGATGGAGTTAGTTGCTATCTTCAACCGCAGTATTGATGGAGCCAAACGAGCTTATACAGAAGCTGGTATTGAAGATATTCAAGTTGTTAGTACTGTTAGCGATTTAGAAGATGCGATCGCCAGTGGTACATATGCTATCACTGAAGATGCTAAGTTAATCTGTCAAGCGGAAAGCATCGAAGCGATTATTGAGGTCACTGGTGCAGTCGAATTTGGCGCTCATGTTGTCATGGAAGCGATCGCTCATCGCAAACATGTAATTATGATGAATGCCGAACTCGACGGTACAGTTGGTTCCATCCTCAAAGTTTATGCTGACAAAGTTGGAGTTATCCTTAGCGCTTGCGATGGCGACCAACCAGGTGTAGAAATGAATCTTTACCGATTTGTGAAAAGCATCGGTCTGACTCCATTATTGTGCGGTAACATCAAAGGTCTACAAGACCCTTATCGCAACCCCACAACCCAAGAAGCATTCGCCAAGCGTTGGGGACAAAAAGCCCACATGGTGACCAGCTTTGCTGATGGGACAAAGATATCATTTGAGCAAGCGATCGTTGCCAATGCTACCGGGATGCAAGTCGCTAAGCGAGGAATGCTAGGCTATGACTTCACTGGTCATGTTGATGAAATGACCAACATGTATGATATCGACCAACTCAAAGAATTAGGCGGAATAGTTGATTATGTAGTTGGTGCTAAACCCGGCCCTGGTGTATTTATCTTCGCCACCCACGATGACCCCAAACAACGCCACTACCTCAACCTCTACAAATTAGGTGAAGGGCCTCTCTATAGCTTCTATACTCCTTATCACCTGTGCCATTTTGAAGTTCCCTTATCTGTGGCTCGTGCTGTTCTGTTCCGCGATGCTGTGATGGCTCCGATTGGTAAACCATTGGTAGATGTAGTTGCAACTGCCAAAATCGATTTGAAAGCTGGAGAAACTCTTGATGGCATTGGTTATTATATGACCTACGGCCAATGTGAAAATTCTCCTGTTGTTCAAGCACAAAAACTTTTACCAATGGGTTTAGCTGAAGGCTGTCGCTTGAAACGAGATATTCCTCGCGATCAAGTCTTGACTTACGACGATGTTGAGTTACCACAAAACAGACTTTGTGATCAACTACGCACTGAACAAAATGCTTATTTTGCTTTTGAAAAAGTTCTCGCCGCTGTTGGATAATCTCTGGTTTTGATATAGCCATCCTCAACATTTTGAGTTAAATAGATACCCGACTTCTTGAAGGAAGTCGGGTATCTGAGCCTTTCAATTATCAATTGAATCATCGCTGAACAAAAAGATCCCCGACTTCTTAGAGAAGTCGGGGATATGAGTCTATCAATTTTTATAATTATCTTTTTATTCTATGTCTAAAGAAATATTTTTGCTGAAGAATGATTTTTAGCCAGAAGTAAATACTATAAATAATTTAATCAAATTAAAAATCAGATAAATATTGCCAAAAAGTATTCCAGTGAACTAATAACTTAATTCTGAAATTTTATAGTGCTAAACACTAAAGTTATAGCAGTATTTGACTCAAATACTTTTCTTACATAATTCAGCAGTAGGTTGGATAAAATTTATGAAAATTGCTCTCGTCCATGATTATTTAACTCAGCGTGGTGGGGCAGAGCGCGTATTTGAATTACTATGTAAGCGCTACCCCGAAGCTGATGTTTTTACATCTTTGTATGACCCGCAAAAAACTATTGATATGGGTGAGCGGATAGTCAAGACAACTTTTTTACAAAAAATTCCGGGTGCAGCCAAATATTTTAGAATGATGGCTCCCTTTTACTTTCCTGCCTTTCGAGCTTTGGATTTGCAAGATTACGATTTAATTATTAGCAGTAGCACTAGTTTTGCTAAAGCTGTACGCAAACGCCCTGATGCTCATCATGTGTGTTTTTGTCATAATGTTACCCGTTTTTTGTGGGATACAGAAACATATTTGCGCGAGTACGGAGATTATAGATATTTTGCGCCTTTAATTGAACAAATTTTTCAATTAATGCGGCAGGTAGACCTGAAATATGCTCAGGAACCTGACCTTTATATTGCGAATTCCAGCGTTGTAGCTAAAAGAATTCAACAGATTTATGGCAAACCAGCAATTGTAGTTAACTATCCAATTGATACCAGTAACTTTGTTTATTCAGATACCAAAGAAGATTATTATTTAGCATCTGCACGGATGATCAGTTATAAGCGGCTAGATATAATCGTCGAAGCTTTTAATTGGTTGGGGTGGCGGTTATTAATCTCAGGTGACGGCCCAGAACAAGCACGCCTCAAAGCCAAGGCATTAAATAATATCGAATTTTTAGGACACGTGAGCGATCGCCAACGTAAAGATTTGTTTGCTAAAGCAAAGTCGGTGATAGTTGCAGCCTTAGAAGACTATGGGTTAGTTCCTGTAGAAGCCAATGCTAGTGGTACACCAGTGATTGCCTATGGCGCTGGTGGTGTGTTAGATACCCAAATACACGGCACAACCGGAGTCTTTTTTAAGAGACAAACACCAGACTCTCTACAAGCTGCATTACTAGAGTCCGGACGCATCACTTGGAATTATGAAAATATTCGTAATCATGCAGTGAACAATTTTTCGGAACCAGTATTTTTCAGGAAGGTTGAGCAACTTATTGATCAAACTTGTATAACTCATTAATTATTCATCTGGCTTGTTAGTTGTTCGTGTAGCGTCTCGCAGAGAAGGATAATAAAAGTGGTTCAGACTAGTCTTAATCCCAGTGTAAATACAATTGCTGACACAGAACCGGGTTATGGACAACTATTAGCAGTTTTTATTCGGAGATTTCCTTGGTTTGTAGCAGTATTTGTAGCTTCAATTGCTATGGCAGCAATTATTACTGCTAAGACAAAGCCTACTTACAAAAGCTCGATGCAACTGTTAGTAGAACCTAACTATCAAGGTAAAAAAGAAACAGGTGGAGTAGAAAATCAGTTCACTGAACCGAATGTGGAGATAGACACAGCCACTCAGTTAAATCTCATGCAGAGTTCGGGACTGATTCAAAAAGCTGTCGATAAACTTCGTAAAGAATATCCGGACACAACTGTTAGTGATATTAAAGGCGCTTTAGCTTTAAACCAGCTAAAAACAAAAGAAGATAATATCGCTACCAAAATTTTCCAAGTAGAGTACACCGATAAAGACCCAATCAAGACACAAAAAGTTCTGACGGCTATTCGGGAAGTTTATGTGGAATACAACAAACAACAGCAGGATGCTCGTCTGCAAAAAGGTCTGCAAGTCATCAGAGAACAGTTAAGCAAGGCCAGTGAAGAAGTAAATGCAGCTGAAACAAACCTGCAAAGATTTCGCCGTAATCAGAATTTAATCGATCCGGTGGCTCAAGCCAAAGCGTTGGAAGATGCGTTGAATAATGTTGAGCAAGAACGCCGCACAACTCGCGCTCAATATCAAGAAGCTGTAGCGCGGCAAAAATCTTTAGAAGAACAACTTAACCGTTCTCCCCAAAATGCGCTGGTTGCTTCTCGGCTCAGTCAGTCTACGCGCTATCAAGGGTTGCTTAACGAAATCCAAAAAACTGAACTAGCACTGGCTCAAGAACGCTTGCGCTTCACAGATGAAACTCCGAATGTGCAGAAGCTGCAAGAACAACTCAGTAGTCAAAAAGCATTATTAGAACAAGAAGTAGGCAGGACTTTAGGCACAAAGTCATCTGGCGTAGTTGGTTCTAGAGAGTCGCTTTTACAACAAGGACAATTCGGCCAAATTGATTTGAATCTGGCTGGTCAATTAGTAGAAACCCAAACAACAATAGTTGCATTGAGTGCTAGGGATCAAACTTTGGCACAAAAAGAAACTCAACTAAGATTTGAAATCAAACGCTTCCCGCCTTTATTGGCTTATTACAATCGCATCCAACCACAGTTGCAATTTAGCCGAGAAAGATTTGAACAATTGTTAAGAGCCGAACAACAATTGCGCCAAGAACTAGCTAAAGGTGGATTTAATTGGGAAGTGGTGGAAGAACCCCATAATGGTGTGCAGTTAGGCCCCAACCTCCAACAAAATCTCTTGTTAGGTGCGGTTGTTGGCTTAATGTTAGGAGGTATTGCTGCATTCTTACGTGAAGCATCTGATGATGCTGTACATACAACCGCTGAGTTAGAGAAGCAAGTAGCGCTACCTTTGTTAGGTACGACTCCTAAATTACCACCAGCTAGAGCCAGAGATTCAATTATCAAATTACCCTTCGGTAAGCCCGAAACACCTGCTCCTTGGACAATTCAGGTGTTACAGTCGCCACCGCGCTGGGAATCGTTGGATTTAATTTACAAAAATATTGAACTTCTCAATACTGTATCTAGTTTGAAGTCTTTGATGATTACTTCGGCTTTACCTGATGAAGCTAAATCAGGTATGGCCTTGGGTTTGGCGATGAGTGCGGCTCGGTTACACAAACGAGTATTACTAATTGATGCGAACTTGCGCGATCCCAGCTTGCACGAACAGCTAAATTTGCCTAATGAACAAGGACTATCAACTTTACTTAGTAGTGAAGTTACTTTACCGAACCAGATTGGGATTCAATCTTTAGGTTCAGCTTACATTGATATTTTGACGGCTGGGCCTAAACCTGCTGATCCTGCTCATCTGTTAAGTTCTCCACGCATGATGCAGCTGATGAGAACTTTTGAAGAGAATTATGATTTGGTACTGGTAGATGCTCCACCAGTATTAGGATTGGTAGATGCTATGTTAACAGCATCATCTTGTCGGAGTGTGGTGTTGGTAGCCAGTATGGGTGTTGTGACTCGCAACCAACTTGCTCAAGCTACAGGTATGTTGAGTAAGTTAAATCTGATTGGAGTTGTAGCTAATGGTGTTTCTAGCTCTGACAGTAATTTTGTGCAGTATCCCAAGGAATATCGTTTGGCTTTGAAACAAGCGGTAGAAAAATAGGATAAAAGTTACATTTTAAATATGTGCGATCGCTCTTTGGGAGGATGCGATCGCACATATTTTTTTGAAAATTTTCACATAAAAAAACAGATCCCCGACTTCTTTAAGAAGTCGGGGATCTGAGACTTTTAATATTTAACCAATAATGTCTTGATTAAACAGTTTTAATGTCAAATTTAAATCTTAGTTACTTACTAAAAATTAAGTATATTTATATCAACTTTATAATTATGATAATCAAGTCTTCGTAATTTAAAGACTAAATAAAGAATCTACTTCAGCATATAGTCATTTCTACAGAGTCTTATATCCTAGAGATTAAAGCTCCTCTAAGCAGCTAAAAGACAAACGTGGACTAGTTTTCTTCGACTGATCAAATTGACAAAATAGGTAGACGCAGTTCACCCAAGTTATCAAGTATCGGGTAAAAGAGTAAGCGGATGATTTGTATCTACATTTACCCAATATCCCTTCTACCCACAAAACAGCAAGTTTACCTGCAAGACTTCCCAAATATTGATTGCTATCTACCTAGTTATTATCTTTGTAGTTTCTACATCTTTACAGCAGCACAATTCTGAAAGATGAATACTTGCTGAAAAAGCAAGTTAAACAAGCAGATGTTTTAACTCAGTCATCTACTAATTTTTAGAACAATTCAGAAGCCAGAATTCAAAAGCAAAAATCAACTATTAGGGAATTCAGACCTACCACTAGTTATAGAGCGTTAAATTGAAGATTTAGTGGTAGTCTTAAATCCACTTATTCATCTGCCAGTCATACATAATTTTTACTGAATTCTGAATTCTGACTCCTGAATTCTGTTGGATAAAAGATTCAGATCAAAGTCTTTGGCATGAATCGCCTTCGAGATCAGCAATTTACTATCATACTTATCCAAAGACACATGACTAGCGCATTAGTTCGTACTCTACAGACTACTTATAGTGTAAATCCACAACCTCAAAGCGAGCGCTCCTCATACTGCACACTACAATGGCGGCGAGGTCAGTTGTTAGTTAAGTCTCCCGGTAAATTTAAACAGCCATATTTACCAGCTTTAGAAAATCAGCAATTATTAGTAAATTGCTTACAGCATTCCCCTGTGAATTTGGTAAGTGTAGACCCTAAAATTGGTGAAACTTGGGTAAAGTTTTGGGCTGATGCTTGTAAAGAAGCTCATAAGCCAATGTTTCTTTGCGGATATTCTGAAAATTTAATGTTTAAACAAAATAGCCAACCTTGGGGATCTTTACTACGACTCATTGATTGGATTACGGCTTTAGTAATGCTGCTATTGCTAACTCCAGTCATGGCGGTATTGCTGCTATTGTTGCAAATTTCCTCACCAGAATCTCTATTTTCTTGTGAGTGGTATGTAGGAGAACGCGGTAAACTCTTTCAAGCTATTAAGTTCTCCACTACAACAAAGCACGGTATCACACCCTTAGGTCGTTGGATGCGTAAATACGGACTCGACAATCTACCACAGTTATTAAATGTGCTGCGGGGTGAGATGAGTTTGATTAAGTCTCGTGCTTGGAATTTAGAAGCAGCAGTGCAATTAAGTTCAGAAGGACAGCGACCAGTTAATCAATTACCTGTCATGACAAATTCGTGGTCAGTCCCAGCAGAATCAAACTTAATAATTAATAATTCATAATTACTGATTCTTGACTGCTCTCTTCTCTATCCAGCTAAAAATCTCTACAAGCAGTGCGGTAATTGATGAATTCAATTTGCCGCACTTAAGCTAGAGCAAAATAAACGCCAAGCATCCATAGCAACTTGTAATAATTAGAAATTATTTGTTCAGAAACTCATGCTTGTTCAACTAAGAAAAAAATTAAGCAATTTATTTAAAGCTAGTACATTCTGGCGAAAAAATTATTTAATATTGCGAGAGTTTAAACATTTTCGCAAAGTTGCTATTCTTGCTTTAATATTTTCCTTTTTAGCAGCAACATTTGAAGGTTTTAGTATTGGCTTTTTGTTGTCGTTTTTGCAAAATTTAACTAATCCAAATGCTAAACCGATTCAAACTGGTATCGAGTGGTTTGATATTTGGATTTTGGCTGCCAATAGTTCGGCAGTTAATAGACTATATCGGATATCTCTGCTGATTTTATTAAGTACTTGGTTACGTGCTGGTTTCAATTATTTGGCACAGGTATATACAGAAACCACTCAATTACTTTTAGCCGATCGCCTGCGGAAGCAAATTTTTGAACAGTTACAAAGTTTGCCGTTGAGCTACTTTGCTAAAACGCGTTCTGGTGAACTGATCAATACAATTACCACAGAAATTGAGCGCATCAAACAGTGGTTTAGCGGTGCTGCTTTTTTGATGACTAGAACTATCACTGCCACTGTCTACTTTATCTCGATGTTTTTGTTATCCTGGCAGCTTTCTATTGTTTCTTTACTTTTATTTACTTTAGCAGGTGTAGGCTTATCCACTCTCAATGCTCGTGCTAGAGAAACCAGTTTTAGTACTTCTATTGCTAACGGTCACTTTACCTCCACAGCCATAGAATTTATTAACGGAATTCGCACAGTTCAAGCATTTGGTACGCAAGATTTTGAGCGACAGCGGTTTTATAATGCTAGTGATAATGTAGTTAATACTTCCAAAAAAGTTATCTTGATTTGGGCGCTGGTGAGACCTCTAGCCGAAAGTATAGCTAGTACAATTCTCATCGGCATGATTATTTTTGCCTTTACAGTTTTTGTGGTGAATGGCACACTCCAAGTGGCTTCTTTGCTCACATTTTTCTTTGTGTTATTTCGGGTTGTCCCTATTATTCAAGATATTAACGGTACGAGAGCGCATCTCAGTACACTTGCAGGGGCAGCAGATAATATTAAAGATTTAGTTAGGACTGATGATAAAACCTACTTACACAATGGCAAAATCCAATTTTCTGGGTTGAAACATTCTATTGATATTGTTTCTGTAGATTTTGGTTATGACCCTAATCAGCTAGTACTAAATAACGTCACCCTCAGCATTGAAAAAGCTAAAACAACAGCTTTAGTAGGAGCAACTGGCGCAGGTAAAAGTACACTGATTGATTTAATTCCCAGATTTTACGATCCTACTGAAGGTCATGTGATGATTGATGGGGTTGATATCCAAAAATTTGATATCAATTCATTGCGGCATAAAATTGCTGTAGTCAGTCAAGATACATTTATTTTCAACACTTCTGTCTGGAAAAATATTGCTTATGGAACACCAAAAGCAACAGAAGCAGAAATTCGAGAAGCGGCGCGTCTAGCAAATGCGATTGAATTTATTGAAGAAATGCCAGAAGGTTTTGATACTAAATTAGGAGATAGAGGCGTAAGATTATCTGGAGGACAACGCCAACGAATTGCGATCGCACGGGCTTTGTTACGTGACCCAGAAATTTTGATTTTAGATGAAGCTACTAGTGCATTAGATTCTGTTACTGAACGCTTAATTCAAGAGTCAATAGAAAAGCTATCAGTAGGTCGGACAGTAATTGCGATCGCTCATCGTCTTTCTACTATCGCCAATGCAGATAAAGTCGTTGTTCTAGAACAAGGACGCATTGTTGAACAAGGCAAATATCAAGAACTTCTAGAGCTAAAAGGTAAGCTTTGGGAATATCACAAAACTCAATACGAAATGGGTCAAGCAGGGTAAGAAAGTATGAAGTATGAAGTGTGAAGTTTGAAGTATGAAGTATGAAATTTTATGCTTCACTATCCTGACTCTTGTTTTTCAAACATAAATTTATCTAGGTGCATCTGCATTTAATTATTATTGCTATATTTTTGAGGTAAATTAAATGGTAAATATTAGCTACCATACTGCTAGAATTCAAGGTCAAATTATTCGTAATCTCTATACAAAATTTATTAACCAAATTAGCTCTTTAGCAATCAAACAAACTCGTCAAATTAATCTCACTGTTTATTCATTTTCTTGCGAACGAGATTTGCCAGAACAAGTAGCAAGTATTCGCTCCTTTATCCGTAACATCGGCGTTCCAGAAAGATTTGTGGTAATTTCTGATGGTAGCTATAGCGACTCTAGCTGTAAATTACTGCGCCGCATTCATCCCTGCGTCGATATCATACCTTTTCCAAAACTGCTACGCCATGATTTACCGCAATGCGTGACTGATTTTGCCCAACTCCATCCAATGGGTAAAAAATTAGCTTCTTTGATGTCAATTCCTGTCAAAGGCGCAACAATTTACACAGATTCAGATATTTTATTTTTTCCTGGTGGCGTAGATTTAGATAACTTCAGCAATTTGCCTGAAACATCTTGCTATTATCTTCCTGATTGCTCTGCTTCATTAGATGAAAGACTTATCTATCATGAAGGCGAAAAATTACAACCAGTTAATGCGGGATTTCTGTTATTTAATCATGAATTAGATTGGAGTTTTGCGATTGAAAGATTAGAAAAACTTCAAGATAAACCGATATATTTTACAGAGCAAACAATTGTCCATTTAACAATTCACCACAATCAAGGTAAACCTTTCTGTTCACAAAAATATATTTTGAATGTAGAAGACCAGTTTATTTATCCAGATAAATTTGCTAGTTCAAAAATTGCTATGAGGCATTATGTCAATGATGTTAGATATAAGTTTTGGATGAATGTTGGTTTGTAAAATGAGCAAAAATGTAACCTATACAGAAATGATTTATCACTGCACTAACACTAATGTTAACGGAGGCGGAGGCATTGAAACCTATGTGGCTTCTTTAGCACTTTCACAAATCTCAGAATCTTGTGAGATTTCCCGAAAAGAGACTGTGCATCAACGCATTCTCAAGTGTATTAAGACAGAGAATCAAAAGCGATTCAAGTTACTACATATTCACGACCCAGAATTTTTAGCAGACTTACGCGAAGAATGTCCAGCAATATTTACCCTGCACAATCACTGTAGCTATTGTCCGAGTGGTACAAAATATTTAGCAGACCGAGGCAAAATTTGCGATCGCGTCATGAATCCTCTGGGATGTGTTTGGGGTCATATGGTAGATGGTTGTGGTAGCAGGCGACCGCAAAAAATCTTCGGTAATTGGTGGAATGCTTACAATCCGCTGAATAACCTCAAGAAACTAAAAATTCCTGTAATTGCTAATAGTGAATATGTGCGTCAGCAAATTATTAGTGCTGGGATAGCACCAGAGCGAGTGATCACTTTGCGCTGTGGTGTACAGTTACCCAAGGTTGTCACAGAACCTCTGAGTCGGACAACTTATCAAAATCAGCGTATTTTATTTGCTGGTCGGATTGTTCCCGATAAAGGTTTAGCGTGGCTACTCAAAGCCTTAACCAAAACCGAGCGACACATTCATTTAGATATTGCTGGTGATGGTTGGGATAAGCCAAATATGGAAAAATTAGCTGATGATTTGGGTGTAAGCGATCGCATCACTTGGCATGGTTGGTGTAACGCTGAACAATTAGAAACCCTTTATCAACAGTGCTTGGCGGTGATTTTTCCCAGTCTTTGGCCGGAACCTGCTGGTCTTGTCACCTTAGAAGCTTATGCGCGTTATCGACCTGTAATTGCTAGTGCTGTCGGGGGAATCCCGGAACACTTACAAGATGGCAAAACAGGGATTTTAGCTGCATCTAACAATGTTGCACAGTTAGCGGCTGCAATTAATGAATTAGCGACGAATTATGCCAAAGCTAGATTAATGGGTGAAAAAGGCCAAGCTTGGTATCAGGAAGAATTTACTATTGATGTTCATGTTCAGCGGTTGACGGAAATTTATGCCAAAACTATCGCTGAATTTCATACTAGTACAAAAGTATGAAGTCTGAAGTCTGAAGTCTGAAGTCTGAAATAAAGAAATCCTAATAATACGCTTTTTAGCCATTTATAATGCATGACTCATTTAGCTCAAAATGTACTAAAGCTAACGATTTAAATGTATGACAATAAATATTGAATTATCAGAACCATTAGTTAGTGTAGTTATCCCGACTTACAATCGCCCAGAGTATTTAAAGCAAGCGATCGCCAGCGCAATTAACCAAACTTACCAAAATATTGAAATTATTGTTTCTGATAATTGTAGTGACGAAAACCCGCAAGCAATTATCGAATCTTTTGACGATTCTCGCATTCGATTTTGGCGACATTCAGAAAATATTGGGATGTTACCTAATCAAATGAATGCCTTTAAAATGGCACGCGGCAAATATGTTGCCAGTCTCCATGATGATGATATGTGGAATGAGGATTTTTTAGCCAAACTTGTTCCTGCACTAGAAGCAAATCCAAATTTGATTTTGGCTTTTTCTGACCAATATATTATTGATGGTAATGGCAACATTAATGAAATTGGCACAGAAGAAAATACACGCGGTTTCAAGCGAGATATTTTAGCTCCAGGTATCCATCAATCTTTTACAAAAATCGGTTTAATTGATAAAAGTATTGCAACTGCCGCCTCTTGTTTAATTCGTAATCATATCATTGATTGGGATAGCATTCCCCAAGAAGTTGGCGGGATGTGGGATTTATATTTAACTTATCTTTGCTGCGTTTCTGGTTATGGGGCTTACTATTATCCCGAAAGATTAACACGCTATCGCGCTCATGAACAAACTGACACGATGCTCAGTGGCAGTAGAGATGCGCAAGCAAAAATTCGCAAAGCCCAAAGCGAAATATTTTGCTATAAAACCTTCATGGAAGATAGCAAAATACAAGAATTTCGTGAGTATTTTAAAACCAAATGGTTAGACGCTCATACAACTTTAGGAATTGGTTTACTGCGAAATCAACAAATAACGGATGCTCGTCATTATCTATGGCAAGCACTCAGCAAACAAAAATTGAATTTCAGAACTTTAGTAGCACTGATACTCAGTTTTACTCCACAACCATTAGCTAATCAATTGCTGGGAGTATAAAAATAAATGAAACTTTGCATTGTTACCCACAAAGTCAAGAAAGGTGATGGTCAAGGAAGAGTAAACTATGAAGTTGCTCTAGAAGCAATTCGTCGTGGTCATCAATTAATATTATTAGCCAGCGAAGTAGCGCCAGAAATTGAACAAAACAATAAAGTTACCTGGGTTCCAATTTCTGTGGATGGTTATCCAAGCGAGTTTATTCGTAATTTTATATTTGCTCATAAAAGTGCTGCTTGGTTACAAAAAAATCGCTCTCAAATCGATTTATTAAAAATTAACGGCGCAATTACAAAAGTTGCTGCTGATGTGAATGCTGTACATTTTGTACATAGTTCTTGGTTGCGATCGCCTGTACATATTTCCCGAATTCGTCGAGATGCTTACGGTTTTTACCAATGGTTGTACACCGCTTTAAATGCACGTTGGGAAAAACAAGCTTTTCAACGCGCTCAAGTTGTTGTCGCCGTCTCCGAGAAAGTTGCCCAAGAGTTAATTAATATTGGCGTACCTCGCGATCGCATTCGCGTAATTGTCAATGGCGTAGATTTGCAAGAATTTACCCCTGGTATCGCCTCTCGCCAAGAATTAGGTTTACCAGAGAACGTAAATTTAGGATTATTTGCCGGAGACATCCGTACACCTAGGAAGAATTTAGATAGCGTCTTACACGCCTTGGTGAAAGTTCCCGATTTACATCTAGCAGTGGTGGGGAGTACCGATGGTAGCCCATTTCCGCAGTTAGCTGCTGATTTAGGACTCAGCGAACGGGTACATTTTCTTGGCTATCGTCGTGATATCGCCGACATCATGCGGGCAGTGGATGTATTTGTCTTTCCCTCCCGATACGAAGCTTGCACCTTGGTATTGTTAGAAGCCCTCGCCTCTGGCTTACCTGTGATTACTGCCACAGCTACCGGGGGTGCAGAGTTGGTAACGCCCGAATGTGGGATTGTTTTACCAGATTCAGACGACGTTGAGGCATTAGCTACTGCCTTGTCGTTTTTAGTAAGCGATCGCACCCTGATGCAACAAATGGGTCAAGCAGCCCGCACTGTCGCTGAACAATACAGTTGGTCAACTATGGCTCAAACCTATATGGATCTATTTGAGGAGTTACAACAGAATGAAGAACACAGTTCTCATCCCGACTTATCGCCGTCCTCTAGATCTATCTCGTTGCCTTTCGGCACTGCAAGCGCAAACTAAATCGGTTGATCAAGTGATCGTCGTTGTCCGAGATACGGATACAGACACTTGGAATTTTCTTGCGGAATTTCCCTTACACAACTTGCCTTTACAAACCGTCATCGTCACTCTACCAGGAGTAGTTGCCGCCCTTAACGCTGGACTCGCAGCAGTTGAGGGAGATGTTGTATCAATTACTGATGATGATGCTGCACCACGTCCTGATTGGTTAGAGCGAATTAACTCTCACTTTCAGGCTAATAGTCAAATTGGCGGTGTTGGTGGGCGAGATTGGATACATCATAGCAATAAACTCGAAAACGACTCTCGCGCCGTAGTCGGTCAACTACAGTGGTTTGGCCGCGTTATTGGCAACCATCACCTCGGAGTTGGTGAACCGCGCCCTGTTGATGTTCTCAAAGGTGTGAACATGAGTTTCCGCACCCAGTCCATCACCAACTTACGTTTTGACGAGCGGATGCGAGGTACAGGCGCACAAGTACACTTTGAAATGGCATTTACCCTCGCCTTAAAACGTGCCGGTTGGCAGATGATTTACGACCCGTATGTTGCTGTTGACCACTATCCCGCACAGCGATTTGACGAAGACCAGCGCAACAACTTTAATGCGATCGCCCAAATTAACTTAGTCCATAACGAAACCCTCGTCTTACTAGAACACTTATCATCCCTACGCCGCATCATCTTCTTGCTCTGGGCCATTTTAATCGGTACAAGAGACTGTTTTGGCTTCATCCAATGGCTAAGATTTTTCCCCAGCCAACGCCAACTAGCCACCCGCAAATTACTAGCCTCCTGGCGTGGTCGCTGGCAAGGATGGCAAACATGGCAGGTTACAGGTGATAGGTTACAGGTTACAGGTTACAGAGCGAAAAATCCTTAAAAACAAAACTCTGCGTACCTCCGCGTTTACCTTTGCGTAACTCTGCGTTCAAAAAATATCAGGAAATGCACAGTGATTTCTCAACCATTACTTTTCAATAGCTTTTTACAAACCCCATTTTCACCACGACAGCGATCGCTACAAGGTTGGATAGTTATATTAGGCTTTGTATTGCTGAGTGTAACTTGCTACTTTGCTGGCGCTGCTAGTCTGTTACGCCTAATTTATCCGGCGACAGCTTTAGTAGTAGCGATATTTTTATACCTGCGCCATCCGATTTTATACATTGGTTTTACTTGGTGGATGTGGTTCCTCACACCCTTAGTTGCTCGTTTAATAGACTATCGCGTTGGTTGGGATCCTACCCGTCAGATTCTCATCGCACCTTATCTAGTCGTATTTGTGACAATTGCCACATTTTTACGGCATTTTCCTCAAGCCTCTCGTCAGGGAGGTTTACCTTTTATTTTGGCTGCTATCGGCGTATTTTATAGTTTTCTCGTAGGATTAATTTATAATGCCCCAGTTCCTGTAGCACGCGGCTTACTAGACTGGCTTAGTCCAATTATCTTTTCTTTTCATTTATTCATGAACTGGCGAGATTATCCCAGTTATCGCCAGAATTTACAACGGACATTTCTGTTTTGTGTCTTGCTAACAGGCGCTTATGGTATTTATCAATTTGTTGTCGCCCCTGAATGGGATAGATATTGGCTAATAGAATCAAAATTATTTACCAGTTCTGGCGACCCTGTACCATTTGGAATGCGTGTCTGGAGTACACTGCACTCAGTCGGGCCATTTGGTGCAGTGATGCAGACCGGGCTGCTATTGTTATTTACAGCTTCCGGGCCGTTAATATTTCCTGCTTCAGCTGTCGGTTACGTCTCGTTTTTACTAGCCCAAGCCAGAACTAACTGGGGAGGCTGGTTACTCGGCGTAATTATGATTATGGGTTCAGTTAAAGCCAAAATTCAAATGCGCTTAATTGCGATCGTTGTAATTATGGCATTGTGTGTTATCCCACTCACAACCATCGAGCCAATTTCTGAGGTGGTATCAGCACGGTTAGAAAGTTTTTCTAATTTAGAAAAAGATACTAGTTTTAAAGATAGATCTGGAAGCTATGACCGCAACCTTGGCATAGCTCTTTCTAATGTTCTTGGTAATGGTTTAGGTAATATTTGGAAGGTCAACGAAAAAACAGGACAAATTGAAGTATTTGTCATTGATAGCGGTATTCTCGATATGTTTTTTACCCTCGGCTGGTTTGGAGCCGTATTTTATTTAGGTGGATTAATCCTGATTCTTTTTAGTGTGATGCAGTATAGCGAAGCGCGGTTTGATAGTTTCGTGAGTGCTGCTCGTGCTATTGGGATAAGTTCTTGCGCTCAATTAATTATCGGTAGCGGTATGTTGAGCGTATCCGGCATGATTTTGTGGGGATTTTTAGCAATGGCAATGTCGGCACATAAATATTATCAGCATGAAAGAATTCGTAATTATTAGATCCCCGGAAATCGGGGATCTGGTTAACCCTACTACGAAGTTTTTATTAAATATTAGGAATACATTATGAAAGCTATAGTTGTAATGCCCCTAGCCGAACAAAGAGGTGGCGGTGAAATGATGTTTTTAGACTTGATGCAGCAAGGGCGTAATGCTGGTGTCGAGTGGATAGCCATCTTTTTAGAATCCGGCCCGATGGTGGAACAAGTCAGGAAGTTGGGTATTGATACGCGAGTAATTGAAAGTGGAAGATTACGGCAAGTTCATAAGTTAATTGCTACTGTGTTGCGAATAGCTGCGATCGCTCGTCGTGAAGGTGCAGATATAATCATCAATTGGATGTGGATTACCCATTTTTACGGCGGTATTGCAGCAATGCTGGCAGGTTTACCATCAGTCTGGTATCAACTGGAAGTTCCCCATGACAAGTTTTGGTTAGTCCGCCTCGCAACTTTATTACCAGCCCGTGCCATTATCACCCTCTCGGAAGATGGCAAGCAAGCCCAAGCCCAAATTTGGCCGCACAGACCAACACCTTTGGTTTATCCTGGTGTAGCCCTAGATAGATTTGAGCCGACTGCGTTACCTTCACCCCAAGCAGCAAGACAAAAACTTGGCTTACCATCACACGGGCCGCTAATTGGCATTGTTGGCAGACTGCAACGCTGGAAAGGAATGCACGTCTTAGTGCAAGCAATGCCGAAAGTTTTGGAGAAATATCCTGATGCTCATTGTGTGGTAGTTGGCGGTAAACACGATTTAGAAGCAGACTACGAAGACTTTCTCAAGTCAGAGATAGCTGCTTTAGGACTGCAAGAAAAAGTAATTATGCCAGGACTCCAGCGCAACATCCCAGAATGGGTACAAGCGATGGATGTCTTTGTCCATGCGTCTGATAAAGAACCATTTGGAATAGTGATTATTGAAGCGATGGCGCTGGGTAAACCTGTAATTGCTGGTAATGCAGGCGGCCCGACTGAAATTATTACAGATGGAATTAATGGCTTATTAACACCATACGGCGATCCAGCGGCATTGGCGATCGCAATTCTTCGCTACCTAGACGAACAAGACTTTGCCCAAAATGTCGCAGTAGCTGCACGACAACGCGCCTTAGACTTCTCCACTCAGCAGTACGCGCAAAACTTTATCAATACTATTCGTTCTGTATTGCCTAGTCTTTCCTAAAGATAGCAATCCTATTTAATTAGTAAAAATCAAGAGATTGAGATCCCCGACTTCTTGAAGAAGTCGGGGATTTTGTATTCCACAAATAATTAAACCCACGAATTTTATTTGCAGGGATATATTCTGAAGTGCGTGTTGACTGAGGCTTATGAAAATTCTGCATCAGTACTAAAGCTGCAATTGCCAGTAAAAAATAACCAAAGCTTTTCTGAAGTTTATTAGCAGGAACAAATTCAGCTAAGTATGCACCAAAAATTGTCCCAGCACTAGCAGCCACAATGAACGATAAAACCAAGTTCCAATTTAAGGAAACATGACCCACATAGCCCACAAAGCCGGCTACTGAATTAAATGCAATGATTAATAGTGATGTTCCAATTGCTTGCTTCATGGGTACTTTTCCCAACAGTACCAAAGCCGGAATAATCGCAAACCCACCACCTACACCAACTAACCCAGTCAGTACCCCAACACCCAAACCTTCAGTGATTAACCACAACCAGCAATATTTACACACAGGTGGAGGATACAATGCCAGTTGATTATCTACTACCGCAGGTTTAGAACTGCGGCGAATCATTAATACCGCAGCCAGCAACATCATGATTGCAAACAGCAACATTTGAAAAGCTGCTGTTACAACTGGTAGGGTAGCGATTTTGGCTCCGACAAATGCTCCCAACATTGTTGCTGAACCGAAAATCAAGCCAGTTTTGAAATTCACATTTTTAGCTCGCCAGTGAGGAATCACACCCAACAAACTGACAGTACCAACAATCACAAGCGTCATTGCGATCGCCGACTTTGGAGGTATCCCCATAACATAAACTAAAATTGGCAATGCTAAAACCGAACCACCCCCACCAATTAAGCCTAAACTCACACCGATACAAGCAGCCAAGACATGCCCTACTATCCAAGTCATACGCTGCTCCGTTGATTATACGGGAATTTTGCTAGTAACATTCCTAACGCACAAGTATCTGTAATTCCCGCAAACATCAATCCTGTTCCGACAAAGCCACTGATTAACAAAAAAGCAGGAGAAACAACTACTCCTAATAATGTGCTGGTAAACACTAAAGAACCCGCGACAATTTGCACCTGTCTCATTAAACTAATAGGGGCATTCTTGTTAACTTTGGTTGGATAACTGGCTTCTTTCCAAGCATTCATACCTCCTTGTAGATGGGTAACTTTGGTAAATCCGGCATCAAATAGCTTTTGCGCCGCCATTGTCGAGCGATTACCAGACCGACAGTAAAAAACTACTTGGGTATCTTCATCTTGGGGAACTTGACGCGGATCGAATTGGGATAAGGAAACTAGTTTTGCACCTGGAATATGTTCTCCTGCATACTCAGACGGTTCTCGGACATCTATAAGTGTGACAGTTTGTTGCTCTAGCAATTGTTTGAGAGTGTGAGCATCAACGGTTTGTAATGTGCGTTTACCAGAAGTAGTCATGAATGTTTGCCCTTGAATAGAGAGGATTCTTAACGCAGAGATCGGGGAAGTTTGTGTGTAATGAGATTAAGCAGCAACGTTACCGCAACGTTGATTGGCGGGTACTGCTTCCATAATCTTTTTCGGGTCGGGTAAATTTAGGTTTGCCATGAATGTGATAAATTCATCACGGTTACGCCCTACAAGCCGAAGATTCCACTGTTTTTCTTCGCCAATAGTGGAAACTGTGTTACCTCGATAATCATGACCGGGATAAACTAAGGTCTCGTCAGGTAATGTAAACAATTTTTGTGTAATCGCGTCGTACAGCATTCCAGCATTACCACTCTGGAAATCAGTCCGTCCACAACCCCGAATTAAGAGCGAATCTCCAGTCAGCAGGTGAGTACCATTGATTAAATAAGCATTATGGCTATCTGTATGACCAGGAGTTGCGATCGCTTCTACTTTCACGCTGCCTAATTCTAATACTTCGCCATCTTTCATAAATCTATCTGCACACACAGCTTGGGCATTTTGGGGTACGATTCCCACACAACCAGTCGCTTCGCGTAGTTTCGCTGTTCCAGTAATATGATCTGCGTGAATATGCGTTTCTAAACAGTATTTGAGAGTTAGCCCTAATTCTTGCAGTAATTGGCGATCGCGTTCTACCTTTTCTACCACCGTATCGACCAACATCGCTGTTTTGGTTTCTAAATCTGCAATTAAATAAGTATATGTACTACTTTCTGGGTCAAATAGCTGTCGAAATAACATGATGCTTAACTCCTGATGAAATTTGCCTAGCTTAATTATGATATAACTATATGGTAATATCATCTAATTGTCCAGCCCAAACATATGGCGCTGAGGTCGTTGATTTTCGATCGAAAACCAAATGTTGTGGCAGTTCTATAGTCATCCCAAAAGAAGATGTCGCCTTGGAATTGACTAAGCAACTATTAGATGAGGCTCAATCTTTGGGGGCTGATTGTATAGTTTTAGCTTGTCCTTTTTGTGCTACTAACTTAGAAATCAAACAACCCGATATTGAGAAGAAATATCACGTTCACTATGGTTTACCGATCATCTACATTACGGAGTTAATTGGACTAGCTTTCGGTATTGTACCCAGAAACTTAGGCTTAAATAAGCACATAATTTCTCATAAGCCAGTTTTGCAAAAATTGAATGTATTTGAGTAAGGAAGGCAGATAAATTATGAAATTGTAATATCAATTGAGTAAGGCATTAACAAGGAATCCTCTTTTCGGTAAATACTGCCTATTTCCAGGGATGACAAAATTACTACTGGTTGGTGTTACTGGCTTTATTCTCCTACCAATGCTGCTACCAACGGTGAAAAAAATTGGTAAATCTATCGCTAAGGAAACCATCAAAAGTGGCATGATTACCTATGAAGGTAGTAAAAAACTTGTCTCTGAAGCTAAAGCAGAAATTGCTGCTAAAAGCTCTAGCTAAATTTTTATATTCACACTTTAATTTGACGTATAAATTGTTTTTATGGTCTAGGATATAGGACAAAATACTTCCTCATTTAAAATCAAAAGAATACCATTAAAATCTAGACCATGAAGCATCAAAAATTCTTAGCAAATTTCTTAGCAATAGGGATATTTCTCTGTAGTCTTGTTGGTGTTACATATAACTCATCAGCATTAGCCTTTACCCTATCATTGCATCAAAACTTACCTACCCCAATTACAAAAATCACAACAGTGTTAAACTCAGATTCAGACCTAAAAACCGCAGTTGATTATTATCTTAATTCCATTCCCAAAGGCTATTACACTGTGGGCAATGTAGAAGAATTGCAACGGTTAATCAGAGAAGATAATATACTTTTGATTGATGTGAGAGAGGCTTCCGAATATGCAACTGGGCATATTGGTAATGCTATTAATATTCCTCTGCCAAAACTAGCGCAAAACCTTGATAAAATTCCGCAAAATCAGCCTGTGGTAATGTACTGTACATCTGGTTATCGTTCAGCAATGGCCGTTATGAGTTTACGTCTTTTAGGTTATGAAAATGTTCGAGGTTTTCCCCCAAGCATCAATGGTTGGAAAGCAGCAGGTCAAGATGTAAATCCTTCTGCCACATAATTGATGATAAGGATGGCAGTTAAGTCGAGGAGGAAATAATACACATCCTCGACTTAATTTATACACATTGAGTCTAGAGGAAATAACGACCTACACAACGTTGAAAAGCAGGAAGATGGTGATTTTGAGAAACATGGCGAAGTTGGGTGAAAGCATCTCGTAAATCAGGTTCTTGCACAAATTCTAAAAAGCGGTCATACATCTGGACATTGGCTATTTCTGATTCTACTCCTGCTTGACAGGCAGCTTGGAGAGTGTCGGGGGCTTGGACATTTCCCATAAAATTATCAGGAGGAATCGGCAATCCATATCTGGTAAATAGATGATTCCACAACGAAACGTGTCTATCCTCGGCGTGAACAATATTGCTAAAAGGACGCACTTCTCCAAATTTGTTGATTACTGCTGTGTAAAAAGCACGAGCATAATATTCATCATTGATGGCATCAATCATTGCCTGTTGGGTGTTGGCATTCAATTCGGTCTTAGGATTAGAAACAGAAGTTGGGCTAGTGGTAGTATTGGCGATCGCTACACCACACATACCTCTTTTACCCCCATAATTTAACCTAGATATTTGATGATGTCGGCGGCGGTTTCCTTGACAATTCATAATTTCTTCCTCATCTTTAATCTCTATTCTTCTTCAACAACTCTCTTGGCTGATATCTCTACTACTCTGTACAGCCAGAGGTGCAACTAAAGACAATCCCAATAATTTCAACGCCAGTTTTTCAAACCAAGGTACTGCTGTCCCAAGGCGCATTTTTGCTAGAAAATACCTTTCAAATGCGACTTTAGCCCAAGTTACCCAAGCACCGCTCAACGCTACAGCCCGCCGACGTTGGCCTGTGGCTACATCAGGTAATACGGGGTTAGCGAGAAATAAAATTCCCGAATCACCAAAGTCAGCAAAGCAAATGGCATCAAGTGTTGGAGTCACAGGCGGGGCAGAAAATACTCCCAATTCAATGGCGATATTATGGGCTACTGCCATGCCCATTGCTTCTGTCATTTGTCCAGTTTTGGGTACTCCCAAAGGGATAGGTGTTACCTCTGGTGGTTTAATCTCTACTACAACTCCCACCGCATAAATTGAGGCATATTTAGGATGTCTGTATGTAGGCAATACTGGAATAAAACCATCCTGATGACTTAATCCCGGTACTTGCCGGACAAAGCGCGGCCCTCGGAAGGGTGGTAGTAACATTGAGTAACCAAATGGCAATACTCTGCCATTTCCCAGATGAATCTGATTTGGCTCAATTGCTGTAACTGCTGCGTTTTCAATAACCTCTATCCCTCGTTCTGCCATGAATTTTGTCACTAACTCGGCAGAATTAGCCATCCCACCAATACCCAAATGTCCCGCATAAGGTTCTGGAGTTACAAAAGTAATCGATACCTGCTCCCGTAATCCCTGTTTTCTCAGTACGTAGTCGGCTAATAGCGTAAACTCGTAGGCAGGGCCTAAACAACTCGTTTTTGGTAATGCCCCTACTACTAATGGCCCCGGTGCTAGGAGAAAGTTTTGCCAAGCCTGAAACGCCTTGAGTGCATGATGCGGGTTACAGACTGATTGAGTATATCCATCGGGGCCTAAACCAGCGATCGCATCTAATGCCAGTTCTGCACCTGTGGCGATAATTAAGTAATCATAAGTAATACTTTGCTCTCCAAACGATATTTTTTGGTCTTGAGGATTCAAGCGATCTACTCGCCCTAGTATCCAGTTAATACCCCTTTGTTTTAACCGTTGTTGCAGGCTCACCTGAATGGACTCTAAGGAAGTTAAGCCCATTGCTACCCAAGGTAATGAAGGAATAAATGTAAAGTAAGGGGTTTCTGAAATGACGGTAACTTGATGTTGTTTGGGGAGGATATGCCGTAATTCATAAGCGGTGGGTAAACCGCCCAACCCTGCACCGACGATAACAATGTGAGCCATTGCAGGAAATCTCCAAATGTTTGATTGCTGATTTGGGGGAATTAGGAGTTAGAAACTAGGGTTTGTAATGCGATGTATGATTGCGATCGTTATTATTTGTCCGCAATCAGAACTCTTGTATTACTTTTAATTAAGCTACTGATTGCAACAAGGGATTCGGGAAAAGAAATCTCCTAAAATTTTATATAACTATATAGTAGTATAATAAATAAATATTAATTAAAGAGTGAGAAAGTTTATGGATGATAGTTTGAGTTTGCCCAACCCTTCCATATCTAGACGGCAACTCCTGAATTTCTTCACTGGAACTATTGTGGCAGCTACGGCTAGTGCGGCCTTATATCCAGCGACTAAGTTTTTTATGCCTCCAGCCGAAAGCACTGATGCAGAAGGTAGTATTCTCGCTAAAGACCAAATCGGTCATCCCATCCCAGCCAGCCAAATTTTAGTTGAACCACCAGGAACACAGGCTTTAATTGCTGGACTAGCTGGTGAGCCTACCTATTTGACTCTTAGAGAAGATGGCACTCTCGATCCAATGGGTATTGTTGATATCTGTACTCATTTGGGTTGTACCTTCCCTTGGAATCCTATCGATGGACAGTTCCAATGTCCTTGTCATGGTTCGCGTTATGATGCCCAAGGTTCTGTAGAACGTGGGCCTGCTAACCGCCCTCTGAAGTTGGTTCGCGTCCAGGTTAAAGATGATTACATTTGGATTTCACCTTGGCAAGAAACAGACCCTCGTACTGGTGAAAAACCTTGGTGGGTTTAAAAACGCAGAGGTATGCGCGGAGGGGTGCAAAGAGAAAATTTAGGGTGCAGCCAAGCATGAAAGTGGTTTTTCATCATTCCCTACTCACCACTTACAAGTCAGAGGTACGCAGATAATTTGTTACAAATGGACGAAATGCTGTACGTGAATAGTAAATAGGTAAGAATATGCAACTATCAAAGAGTAATCTCTCGGAACGTCTTGACCACGTTTATGATGCAATTATTGTCGGTGGTGGTGCTGGTGGTCTCTCTGCTGGAATTTACTTACAAAGATACCGCCTTTCTAGCCTAATTATTGACAAAGGTAAGGCGCGTTCTTTCTGGATGCAGGAATTACATAACTATCTGGGGTTGCCTCCAGATACCCCAGGTCGTGTGTTGTTACAACAAGGTAAAAAACATTATGACTCGTTGGATGGAGATTTTTTAAACGCTTACGTTGAGGATGTGGTGGACGAGGGAGATACTTTTGCTGTACGGGTAAAAGTAGGTCGTCAAAATAGTATTTACCCTGTGTTGCGTTCTAAGTATTTGATTGCGGCTAGTGGGATTATTGACAATTTGCCACCTTTAGAAAATATGCAGAATGTGTTTAAATACGCTGGCTATAACTTGCACGTTTGTATGGTTTGTGATGGCTATGAAATGATTGATAAACAATGCGGTTTTTTTGCGGGGAGTGAAGCCAGTATTGAGGAAATGGTATTTAATCTCAGTTGGTTTACGCCTTACATTACTATCTTCACTCATGGATTGTTTACTGTGAGTGTAGAATTACGTTCTAAATTACAGCAGTATGGTTATCGCTTAGTAGAAACACCAATTAAGCAATTTTTGGGTAAAAATCATCACATGAGCGGTGTGGAATTGGTGGATAGTACTGTGGTTGAGTTGGAAACTGGTTTAATCTCAATGGGTTCGCACTATCACAATACCTATCTCGAAAAATTCGATTTAGCGCGCAAAGGGGGATATTTGATTGCAGATCAGATGTGTAAAACTTCTCATCCGCGCATTTTTGCGATTGGAGACTTGAAGCTAGGTTTGAATCAAGTGGTAATTGCTGCGGGTGATGGCGCATTAGCTGCAACGCAGATTTGGCGAGAAATTCGCCGTGCTGTCGGTGCTAGACCGTGGTTGTCAAATCTGTCGCTAGTTCCAAATTATCAATAGCTAATTGTTAAACAGAAACTTGGTAGCCAATTTTTTGCAATAGAGATGCTACTTATTACTAAAACCAGATTCCTATATGGTGTGTTACGGCTCATCCTGGTTCTCTCAAAATCCCAAATTTTCCATAGCCGTCACACAACGTTAATAGAGCAGGAAGAACATCCACACTGCTTTTTGCCTCCCCTACTTAATACTTACTTTATAAATAGGCTCTATATATCCCCGACTTCTTGAAGAAGTCGGGGATATTTTACTTCACCAATGATTTAGGTATACAAGCTTTCGGCTTTACAATATATTTTTTTTGGAGCTTGATCAAAATATTTAAATAATGCTGGACATAGCCAACCCTCCAGACTTTTTTCTTCCCAGCGATACCAGTTACCGTTATACTCCTCTCCCAACCAAATTAGTTCTGCTTGATAACCAGGGAAAGGACTAGCAGAAAACAGAAGTTTAAATCCTTCATTTACATTAGCTATACCTTGAACAAAAATATCAATCATTTCAGGTACACCGCTAACAAATGGTTCTTGCACCAACCCTAGACGCTCATCATCAAATACCCATGTTTGATTATGTCTATACGGGAAAATAACCATCATTGAGTTAGTCATCAGCAATTGTTAGTTAAGGCTTAGGTACAAAGGTTAGTTATTGAGATTGGGTGTAAGGGTGTACAAGTATAAATGTTTTCTTCATTAACAACCCACACACTTAAATCTCTTGTCTTATTGATAAATAATTCCGTAGTAAAGCTGACTAATTACGACAGAATAATATAAGTTTATCTAAAACTTGAGCTTCATTAGGAGTTTTGCAGGGTGAGGAGGGTAAGTATAGCACAAACTTATTTACTATTCAGTCAATTCTCAGCAATCATGCTTATTCTATATAGCAATTGGGAGTAAATACTTTCATCATGTGCCGTTTACTTGCCTATCTCGGTTCGCCTGTTTCTTTGGAGCATCTTTTGTATAAACCAGAACATTCATTAATTGTCCAAAGTTACCAACCCCGCGAAATGAATTCTGGAGTAGTGAATGCAGATGGTTTTGGTATGGGTTGGTATCATACTCAAAAAGATACTGCTCCTTATATTTACAAAAATACATTGCCGATTTGGAATGATATCAACTTACCTCATCTGAGCCGATATGTTGAATCAAATTGTGTCTTGGCTTATGTACGCAGCGCTACAGCAGGGCAAGCCCTAGATTTTGCTAATTGCCAGCCATTTAATCACGAAAATTGGCTATTTTTACACAACGGATTTATTGAAAATTTTCGGCAAACATTACACCGCAAAATCCGCAGCACTTTAGCGCCTGATTTTTACAACAAAATTTATGGCAGCACTGATTCTGAACATTTGTTTGCGTTTTTACTGTCTCAGAGTCAAATTCACAAACATCGTCCGCCTGAATATGCTTTACGCGCCACTTTATTAACTATTTCAGAGATGGCCAAACGCCATCAAGTCAAGGTTTTAGCAAACATCGTGTTGAGTGACGGAAAACGCTTGATAGCTTCCCGTTTTGCTATTGGTTCACCAAATCCATCTTTGTATTGGATACGGGATGATCTCAATTTTCCGAACTCTGTAATTATTGCTTCGGAACCTTTATTTCCTGGCAATTGGAATCCTTGCCCAGAAAACAGCATTATTAGTGTGGGAGAAGACTGTGATATCAAAATTGACCAGCTATAGCAAAAAAGAGGCTATTTATCATGCCTTAAATGAATGTCGTCAGAAAACTTTAATGTTGTTTGATGAGCTAGACGAAGCTACATTTCGTACTCAGTATCATCCTGATTTTAGCCCTATTGGCTGGCATTTGGGACATATCGCTTACACTGAGTCTTTATGGTTGCTAGAACACAGTGCAGGTGTACGATGTTTATTTCCACAATACCGCAAGTTGTTTGCAGCTGATGGTTTACCTAAATCAGAACGTGTCAAATTACCAAATTTAGCTCAAATCAGTGATTACTTGCAGACAGTTCGAGTCAAAGTGCTGGAATATCTAGAAGTAGCTGATATTGAACCGCAAGAACGTCTCTGGCGGTTTTTAATTCAACACGAAAGTCAACACTGTGAAATTCTCAGCTATGTGTTGGAAATGGCAAAGAGTCAACAGTCAATGGTCAATAGTCAACAGTCAAAATTAATAACTTTTGACTCTGGACTTTGGACTTTTGACTTTGCGAAGCAAGCAGAGATGGTGATGATTCCGGCTGGGGAGTTTGAGCAGGGAAACAATTCTATTGATGCGTTGGATAATGAAAGCCTGAGCTACCGCGTATATTTGGATACTTATTGGATTGACCGTTATCCGGTGACTTGTGGACAATATCGGCAATTTATGGGGGCAGGAGGCTATGAAAACCCACAGTTATGGTCGGAAGCTGGGTGGCAATGGCTACAAACAGAGAAGGTGAGACAACCACTTTATTGGTATAGCGATCGCAGTTATGATGATCATCCAGTATGTGGTGTCAGTTGGTACGAAGCTGAGGCTTACTCGCGGTTTGTTGGGAAGCGTTTACCCACAGAAGCTGAATGGGAAAAAGCCGCTAGTTGGGATGCTCAAGCTAACCGTCGTCGCACCTATCCTTGGGGTGAAGAAATGCCCACAGCTGAATATTGTAATTGCGATCGCCTCCTAGGTCAGACAACCCCAGTTAATAGTTACCCCGCCGGAAAAAGTGCCTATGGTTTATTCGATACTCTCGGCAATGTTTGGGAATGGACAGCTTCTTGGTTTGCGCCTTATCAAGGTTTCCAAAGTTACCCTTATGTCGGTTACTCTCAAGTTTATTTTGACAACAAACACCGCGTCCTAAAAGGTGGTAGTTGGTCTACTCGTCCTTGGGTACTACGTTCTAGTTTTCGTAATTGGTACTATCCGAGTGTACGTCAAATCTTTGCTGGGTTCCGCTGTGCTGCCAATTCTGATTAAGCAAAACTTAGTGCTGTTTTAATGAAAAAAGCAGCAAATATAGTGTTCAATCTAGATTAATCTGGCTCAGGCGTGATGTTAGCAGCTATGGCTGTGTGTTTCACTGGCTAGAGGAAAGTTTGTGTTTACAAGCCATCTACTACAACTCTGCGGAGGATAAATGACAATATCTAAAGCTGTTAACGGCAAAGTTACTTCCCAAAATAGCATTGAAGAACGTTTGCAGATACAGCGTTTGGTAGAAGCAACACGAGTAGTTACATCAACTGCGGGGAGTGATGTAGTTAAAGGTTTAACTCAAAACCCCAAATCTTTACCCCCATATTACTTTTATGATGACCAAGGATCTGAGCTATTTGAACAAATCTGTGAGTTGCCAGAATATTACTTAACTCGCACAGAAACGACAATCCTACAACAATATGCAGGTGAAATTGCCAAAATCACAGGTGCTTGTGAATTAGTGGAACTTGGTAGCGGTAGTTCTACAAAAACTCGGATTTTGCTAGATGCTTACCAAGAGTTGGGATATCTTCAGCGCTATTTGCCAATAGATGTGAGTGCAGGAATGTTGGAAAATAGCGCTAGAAAGTTACTAACAGACTATCCCTCACTACAAGTTTACGCACTGGCTGGAACTTATGAAATGGCTCTAGCACAACTGCCATCAAAGCAGTCACCAAGTAGGATGATTGGTTTTATTGGTAGTTCTTTGGGAAATCTCAAGCCTGAAGAGTGTGATGTTTTCTTTTCTCAAATTACCAATGCGCTGCAAGTAGGTGAGTACTTCTTGCTAGGGATAGATTTACAAAAGCCAAAAGAAATTTTGGAACCTGCTTATAACGATCGCCAAGGTGTGACAGCAGCGTTTAATATTAATATGCTAGAGCATTTAAATCGTAGATTTGAAGGCAATTTTGATACGACGCAGTTTGAACACTGGGCGTTTTATAATGAATCTGCACATCAAATTGAAATGCATTTGCGAAGTATGCGATCGCAAACTGTGCAATTAAAATCCCTCAACCTCACTGTTAATTTTGCACCAGGCGAAACTATTCTGACAGAAATTTCTCGCAAATTTAACCTGAAAAACATTCAGCAACAACTCAAAACACGGGGTTTAGTTCCTATACAAACATGGACTGACTCAAATCAATGGTTTGGTTTGTTGTTGTGTCAGTTGCAGTATTGACATGAAACTCTCTGGTAAGGGCGCATAGCTATAGCAGTCGAAGCATAGATAATGACAAAGACTAATGATCAAACATGGACACTGAGCGACTTTAAAGCCTGTTCCCTGCTATATCTATGCTTCCTTACCAAAAACCTTGACGTAGCAAATTGTGAGTCCGTAAGTCGAATATTAAACAAGAGTTGATAATTGTTTTTTAAAATAAGCTTGATAAAGCTTGCAACGGGGTAGAATGCGATCGCCATCAAAGCAAATTAATCCTAAGCTTTCGAGATTATAAGCATCAACAGGATCAATTAAAATACCTTGTTTTGCTCTGACAAGCTCCGTATATATTTTGAGCAGATGAGAATTGCTTTGTAATTTTACCCAGTGTCGCCATAGGTGATGGCGATATATACCACCATTGGCGATCGCTTCTTGAATCAAATCGTGTAAAGTAATGGTGCGAGAGACAATATGAAATAAAGCTAGTTGAATCAAAGCTGGATGTCCACCGACAAGAGACATCAATTGAGCAGATTCGTGACCAGAACTCCAGTCTAATTCGTATCTACTGGCTAAATCTTCTACTTGCTGCTGCGTAAATTCGCCCAGACGAATAGGTAGTCCGATATTAAATGGTGAACGATTAATATCTAAAGAAATATATTGCTCTGTGGAATAAACTACTACTAACCTCAGCTTTTGCCAGCTGTTATTTTGTCGTGCTTCTTCACACCAAGAACGCAATAATGCAAAAAATTCCTGAGCAATGTGTGGGTAGTTAAAAAAGCGATCAACATCGCTCAACACCAACACTATGGGATTATCACTCTGTTTGAGAATATATTTTTGCAAGTAGAAGCTACAACTTAACTTATAACCAACCTCATCATCCCATTGCTCATCCAGGTTGGGTTCAATTTCTAACTGTTGGGCAATTTGCCAACAAAGACAACGCAAAAGTTTATTTAAATCAGTCAAATAATGGTCATCAACTTGATAGCAATTTATATTAACAGTGCGATATCTTTGTGTATTTGCATAGGCTAAAAGACGCAGCACTAAAGAAGTTTTCCCCATCTGTCTGGGAGAGCGAATCCGAATTACGCAGCCTGGTCGGGTAATTTCTCGATAAACTAATTCTTCTATTGGAGGACGCTCAATATATAAGGGAGAATCTAGAGCTACAGGCCCATCTGGATATGACCAACGGTGTTCGACTTCGTAGTTAGAGAATTGCGCAAAATTTTCTTCCTGTGTATATGAATTCCTGGAGAAAAATTCTAATATTTCGCTTTCATTGTCTCCACTCGAAACTATAAAATCTTCTTCCTGTAATTTGAGATTAAAGGCACTAAAGCACAATTTGAGAGTTTTTTGATCTACGCCTTTACTCAAAGACCACAATCGGCTCAAAGTTTTGGTAGAAATACTGATTTGTGTGCTAAGTTCCTGTAAAGTTAAGCGTTCGCCTTTGTTTCTGGCAACTTCCCAAGATAGAATCGCTTCTTGTAAACGTTGTAACCCTGCGGGAGTTAGTACAACGCCTCTTCTTCTCTTGCTCTTAGTTTGTTTTACTTGCATAGGCTGTGTTCCAACAACTTTTTGTGGACACAAAATCTACTTTGTAGAGTCTGATTATCCAACTGCTCTAAGAATTTAAACAGTGTAAAGCACGGAAAATTTCTTGTTTTAACAGCAGTCGAAACCTCCCCCAATTTTAGAGTATAAAAAATACTAAACTTTATTCCGTGTACTTAATAAATTTACTCATAAACATAGGGAACAGACAATATATTTACTAACAATTCCTTAACGGATTGCTATGTCTGCAAATGAAATTTGTTGCAAAATAAGCTAAAAAGCTTATATTCAGAGAAAATTTGTATTTCAGTCTATTAAAATTCCTAAAATACCTTAAAATCTGAACTTTCAGCTATTTTAAGCTTTATTATGCCCCAAATTTGTTATTTTAAGTTTGTTTTCTGACATTCTACTGTACTTTAAACACTTATGTAATATTTTAAACTTTTCATGAAATTGCCCATGTAAACTATTTACTTTTGTAATAGATTAACCATCTCAACTTACAACATATTAACATCATACTAGATGCAGTAAGTAAATACACCAGATTTTACTCCTGATTAATGGTGCGATCGCTCTTCATCCGTTTGGGTATAACAAAAGACAGCCTTGATAAAACAAGTGCTACTACCAAAAATGATGCTCCTACAAGGCTAAGGAGGTAGTTGCTCATGGTGGTTTATTTGTAAACAGCAAGATCCCCGACTTCTTTCACAAGTCAGGGATCTGAAGTGCAATAGGGAATTTAAAATACGGTAAATCTATCACTGAATCGGATTTGACTAAACGCAGGCTACCACAGAAATTCCAGCAAAATCAAGTCTCATAGCATCAAATATGAGTCCTCTATAAACAGTACGTATATTGAAAGTTACAGCTACTTGATTGTCGATATATAATTAGTAGTTGAGCGATCGCTAAAAAAAGTAGCTTTAGTTACACAAATGTAACCGTAGGTGTCCTACTATTCTGTCTTGGATCACACTCTATCGCAAGCACAAATCAGAGCTTGGCAAGATGTACTTATATTTTCCGGGTATTGCATAAATTAACAGAAAATGTAAGTAACGTAAAATTAAAATTAAATACTTACTTACATGTTACTGAAACAACCCAAAACAATCCTAACTTATATTATGCAATTTAATTGTAGCCAATAGCCTATGTTCAAAATAAACTAACTGCTTATATCTACTCAAATACAAATAATAATTCAGCAGAATTGAATAAAAATTACCGCAGAGTCAGTTTAATTTTGTTTACAGCTATGTGAGTATACGGATGAATAATTTTAATGTCAAAAATAAATTTATAAATACTGGTTAACAGCTAGTAAAATATGAATAAGTAACGACTAATTATTGATCCCTACTATTTTAAATTAAAAAAAATTCAGCTTCTCAGTAAGTTATTGATTATCAAATTCTCGTTTAGGAAAAGCCACTGAAAAATGATTGTTCAGCAATTTTTGAGGGAAAATCCAAATAATTGCGTTTTCCGGAGGCTGTTGCAATGAGGCAAAATTTAAATATTAGAAGTGTTGCCAGCATTGTAGAACTCTAATCAATTAGCTTCAATAAAATCAAAAAAACTTACACTGAGAACAGAAATTAACGCATGAACCCCTCTTCTTCGTTCAGAGTTCAGGGAGAACTGAAAATTAGCAGTCAAAAACAATCTAGTACTTTAGAAGCAATCATTATTAAACTGTTGAACATAGTTGCAGGGGATACAAATCTAGCATCAGAATTTAGACAGTTTTGGACAATTCGCGAGTTTCAACTAGGTGATAATTTAACTCAATACACTGACAATATAGTTGCTGAATCTAAAAGTAATTTTTTTTACTTAGTTTGTCAAGGACGAGTACGTTTGCTAAGTTTTGATGCAACTCTTGGACGGGAAGTTTCTACACAGTTGTTATTAGCAGAGCAGACCTTTGGCGCAGATGATTTATTTTACGATCGCCCCTTATCATACCGTGCGATTGGTGCTAGTCCGGGATTTGTAGCCCAAATCACGATTGCGGATTTACAACTATGGTTACAGCGCTTACCTAATTTAGAAAAGCACCTGCAAAAATTAGCCTTTGAGCGCCAAGCACTGATCTTCTTTAAAAGTTATACCGAATTGCGATCGCTCAACAGTGCAACTCTCCGGCAATTCTTACCTTATATAATTACTACTAAAATTTCTGCGGGTTCAGCTTTAACCACAGCCACACCAGCAACTGCGGGACGTTTTTGGTTGGCGACTGGAACCACTACCTCATTATTACTGGGAGATAGTTGGGGATATCCTGAAGTTGCTTCCCCAGATACAATTGCTGAAACAGACTTGTTAGTTTACCATTTACCTATTGAACAGTGGGAATCAGCCCAAGCATTCGCACCGCAACTATTTACCAGTAAAGATACACAACAGGAAATAGCTGTTGTTAGTAGTTCAGAAATAACCCAAATTCCGCTTCCCAAGCTCAACTACTCCCAACCAGAAATTTCCCCAGAACCAGAGATTGATGTAGTACCACAACTCAATCAACCTCAGCCAAAAGCTAAGCCACGACGAAGATATCCCTTCATTCCCCAACAAAGTTCATCAGATTGTGGTGCAGCTTGTTTAGCAATGATTAGCCAGTATTGGGGTAAACGCTTTAGCCTCAATACTTTGCGGAACTTAGCAGAAGTAGACCGTACAGGTGCATCTTTAGCAGGTTTAGCCACCGCCGCCCAAACCTTGGGGTACGAAGCGCTACAGGTAAGGGCGAGTTTAACTAAGTTGGAATCACAAACTAGTCCTTGGATTGCCCATTGGCAAGGTAATCATTATATTGTGGTTTGGCAAATCAAAGGCGATCGCATTTTAATTGCTAATCCGGCGATCGGTCAAAAATGGCTGTCGCGCTCAGATTTTGAAGCTAATTGGACAGGATACGCGCTTTTATTAGACCCAACGGCAAATTTTCACACCCTCCAAAGCGAGAAACTTTCCTTAAGTCGTTATTGGCAGACATTACAACCTTACCGCCAACTCATTCAACACATTATTCTTGTCTCACTAGTTGTACAAGTATTTGGGTTGGCGACTCCCCTACTTACCCAAGCTGTTCTCGACCAAATCATACTGCTGAAAAATTTTTCGACTTTGAATGCTTTTGCACTCGGCTTTTTGTGCTTGGGTGTGTGGCGTATTGTCTTAACAGCACAACGACAATATCTGCTCGACTATTTTGCTCATCGCATCGATACTAACTTAATTACTGGTTTCGTCCAACATACCTTGCAGCTACCATTGCAGTTTTTTACCTCCCGCCGAGTTGAAGACATTCTCAGTCGCATTCAAGAAAACCGCAAAATTCAACAATTCCTCACTCGTCGCGCTATCACTAGCACAGTCGATACTTTGATGATAGTTGTCTACCTGGGAGTGATGGCTTATTTCAACCTGCAACTGACATTGTTGGTATTGGGTGGAATTGTCCCCGTTGTGATTTTGACTCTGGGAGCAAGTTCTTTCCTCAAGCAAATATCGCGGGAAGTTTTACAAACATCAGCCAGCCAAAATTCCGCTCTAGTGGAAATCATTACTGGAATTGTGACAGTCAAAACCGCCGCAGCTGAACGCTCAGTGCAGACATATTGGCAAGAGCGTTTGATGAAAATGCTCAAGGCGCGGTTGCGAGGTCAGAAGTTAGCCAATGTCTTGCAAATGCTACGGAATTTAATTAGTCACGTTGCAACTACGGTTGTTTTGTGGAGTGGGTTGCAACTGGTTATCAGTGGGGATATGTCACTTGGTAAATTTGTGGCGTTCAATATGCTAATTAGTAATGTGACAAATCCCGTGTTGGCGTTGGTGGAGTTGTGGGATGAATTGCAAGCAGTACTAACAGCAGTGGAGCGAGTTAACGATGTATTAGATTCTCAGCCAGAAGAAAATTCCCAAAAACCTTTACAGGTAATGCCTGCAATTCGTGGTGAAGTGCGGTTTGAGAATGTGTTTTTCCGCTATCATCCTGATGACAAGCGCCATACTTTGCAAAATGTCTCTTTTCGGGTGAGACCGCGACAAACTATCGGCATTATTGGTCAAAGTGGTTGTGGTAAAAGCACTTTAGTAAATTTACTGGCTGGTTTACATCGTCCTAGTAGTGGGCGGATTTTAATTGATGGGATAGATATTAGTAGGGTGTCAACCCAATCTTTACGCAGTCAAATAGGTTTTGTTGCACAGGATAATGTTTTGTTTTCTGGCACGATTTTAGAAAATATCACCCTGCATAATCCAGATTTTAATTATGAACAGGCGATCGCTGCCGCCAAGTTAGCCGAAGCCCACAGTTTCATCCGCGAACTGCCTTTAGGATACAACACCCCAGTTGGGGAGCGAGGTTTGCGGCTTTCTGGTGGTCAGAGACAAAAAATTGCGATCGCGCGTGCATTGATTACCAACCCCAAAATCTTAATTCTAGATGAAGCTACTAGCGGTCTAGACCCTGAATCTGAGCGTTGTTTGTACCAAAAATTAGCTCGATTGAGTCAGTATCATACCACTTTTATCATCTCTCATCGTCTCTCTAGCGTGCGTCACGCTGACCACATCCTTGTTCTCGACCAAGGTATGTTAGTTGAGCAAGGCACTCATCAACAACTTATGGAAACAAATGGTCTTTATTACTGCCTAGCTAAACTGCAATTACAACTGTAATTTTGCTCATTTGAGTACAAACTTAGCAAGCTCAGATACCCGATTTCTTTAAGAAGTCGGGTATCTCTGTATTCCAGCATTCCGGATGAATTTTATATTTTGTTGAAAATATTTTCAACTGCGTAAACTAGATAAAATTACTTTGTTTTTTTTAATGCTATAGAAATTACTATATTTAGTGATTGTTTATTAGACAAGTTAATGGTAAATTTCTATATGAATTTGAACCAAATAATAGTTCCAAATGAACAATAAATGAGGGGTCAAACCCCCCACTGAACAACGAATTCGTGACAATACTAAAACTTGCATAATACAAATGGAGACATCAAAAAAAATCAGTAAATTTAACTGGTAAAATTTTAATTTAGCAGATGACATTTAGAGAAAAACGTAGTATAAATACTAAAGTAGCTATTAATGTTTTTCCTAAATAACCAACTTTTAACTTGTCAGTAACAGTGATAAATTTTTTACTAAATTTTGCTAGATGAACTCCGGCAAAATATTATACGATATCATTATCAGGGCAATAAATTAGACTAAAAATTTAGACCATTCAAAGAGGATAAAACTGCATCTACCAAGAGCCAAGCCAGACTTTTATAGTCAGTGAAATGATATGATGAAAGGTTGAAAAGTAACTGATTACTGGATGAAATACAGTCAACTTTCTGCTCCAAGGTCAAGCTCATGGAAATCATCATCAGAACGTATGCAGTTCTAACCTCAAAACAAGGAATGATATGGTTTTTACAGCAAAAATTTGTCCTTACTTACAGGTATAAACTAAAAAATAAATATATTTAAAAGGTAGTTGTTACAGCCGGCTACTGTGACAGCTATTAATCAAACATTGACTACTTGTAACACCTAATTTCCCAGACAATTACACCATGAATCACGATATGACTAGCATCAGTAACTTTAATAAAGGTATCAATCCTCAACAATTCGACCAAATAGTTGAAGCGATTCTAGCAGGCAAGTATTCATGGGCATGTGTGTTAATGCTACGCGTAGCTGGTTATAATCCATTACATTACATTCCCTATCGCACCTATAACAGATTGCTGAAAGAAAATTCTTCCACAAATAGAGTGCAGCCACAAGAGCGTGAAACTATCACAATTACTCAATCATCTGCTGATAAATCTGTAGCGGCTAACTGCTTAGGTACAATTAAAGACTTAACTTATCTTGAAGTAGTAGGTAAGCAAAAAACACAAATTCGGGGAGGGAATATGGAGCAATGGCTAACACAAGAAATTCAAGAATATCCACCTCTGAACTATGAATCAAATATCGATCACACTCAAGATTTTTGCTTAAAAGTTTGTGAAACTAATTAAATCTTCTATTGCATTCATAGATAGTTTGAGACGATTAAGTGCCTGATAGCCTATTATGCGATCGCAACTTTACAGCATGGTAGGTTATCGGTCACTAGTTACACTTAACAGATAAAAAAGAAAGTAGAGCTTTTATGTAAAGCAAATGAATTGATTTCTTGATTTATATAAATTTCTGTAACAGAATCGCATTAATTATACTTATTCTAATTAACTTACCCGCCTTTAAGCAAACCTCTAAAGGTGGGTTTTGTTTCACTATACCTAGACTTCTAGCGCCTACAGAAGAATAGAGAGCCTGAAACTGAGAATTGGTATAAATAGTCAAAGTAAGGATAAAATTTAATTGTAAAATGTGCCAAAATGGCAAATTTAAACTATTAAAATCAATTAAATTATACATAGAGGTGATGAACCAACACATTCATCAACAATGATAAAATCATTGAATATCTGACTATGAAATACATTTAACTGATTGTTTTTGCTGAAGCAATCAGTATACCAAAGAGTACATAACTCTGAAATCAAGACAGACAATCTAACTGTTGCTATTGGTGGTTCTGTTTTCGAGGAAGCCTGAGCAAATAAAAGTTAGAGAGGTGGATTCCCCCAATTTTAACTTTAAATGCCCTCTATTCAGTTTCTCAATGGTGGGAGAAATTTGGTAGAGTCTTCCATACTTTTGTAGTACAGGAAATAGACAAAGTAACAGTTAGCAATTGTTGTGGCTGATAGAGCATTTAGCTACTAGACTTTTGCTTTGATGCTCGTAATCCTAGTTCTACCAAACAGGATTATATCTGCTGTAATAAGATGTAATGGATACAGCTAACGCTGGAAGCTAAAAACTCAAATAGCTTCCAGTTTTTTATGTATCAAATCAAGCTAAAGTAACTTAGCACTACACAACTGAAGATAGTTGTGGAAACTTCGGAAGAACTATTAATACCAATGACTGACCTTGCCAAAATTTTTATTGAACCAGAAGAAGTTGTAAAATTCCTCAAAAAAGAAATGCGGTTGAAAGAAGTTTATCACAAAATTTTAATTAACCAAGTCATCTGGCAAGCCGCCGAAGCTAGAGGTATTACTATCACAGCTGAAGAAATTGAAGCGGAAGCAGAAAATCAGCGTCGAGAAAGACATTTGGAAAGAGCCGCAGATACACTGGAATGGTTAGCTGATCAATTAGTTACACCATCTGATTGGGAAAGAGGAATCTGCGATCGCCTATTATCGCACAAACTAGCACAAGTATTATTTGCTGATGAAGTAGAGAATTTTTTTACTCAAAATCACGCGGAATTTGATCAAGTTATTTTGTATCAAATCATAATTGACTCTGAAACTCTTGCACAAGAACTTTACTATCAAATTGAAGATGGTGAAATCAGTTTTTATCATGCAGCACAAATTTATGATATTGATATTCATCGTAGGCGGAAGTGTGGATATGAAGGTATAGTTTATCGTTTTGCACTTCAGCCAGATATAGCCACCGTTGTATTTAGAGCATCACCTCAACAGGTAATAGGCCCTTACAAAACTGAGCAAGGTTACCATCTTTTTTTTGTAGAAGAATTTTATCCTGCTGAATTAACACCTGAAAGATATCAGGAAATTCTCGATAAAATGTTTCAGCATTGGTTAAATACTGAACTACAATGTATGCTAAATACATGATTACTTAAGGAATCATCAAGTATATGTATCTTGGTGATATATAAGATTTTATCTAGCATATTTTCAACACTGAGTTATCTGTGGTTTTATTTCAATATCGGATGACTATTCAATATTTTGAAGAAACTCAGTAGACCTTTACTTTCTTGCTAGACAATAATTTTCATCCTAGAGATAGATAGTTATTACTTAGATATATTAAATACTTCTATTTTTTAGATGTACCTTTTGTCCCTGAATATTGATCATTTTATTTTAAACAAACTTAATTGTTAAAATTTGGTAAAGATGATATACTTTTTTTGTAAAGTTCACCTTTTTTTCATAAAACCTATTGACTATGTTTAGAAAAATTCTTAAAAGAATAACAGTTAGGCTAACTTAACAAAGTGAGGAACTGCCACTTTTTCGTAAAACTTCTCTTCCAGATGATTTTTAGATTGCTTGTACTCTGCTGCTGATAGGATAAAGAAATTTAAGGCGAGTGTGAAAAATAGATTTGTCCTCATACCTGACCTTAGTAGCTCTCAGTTCTAATCTGTAGAACAGCTATCAACCTCTCATTAAAAATCACACTCAACTTAATTTGATGAGCTTGAGGTTGAACTGTAAATCTAAATTGCAGAGTTCAGTAACATCCCCAAAATATAAGTCGCCAAAAGGCTCTAGCTTACTTTCCTATACTCATCAAGCAATTTTGTGAAACTCATACCAGCGTTACACCAAACTATAGGAAAGTCTGGCAAATTATTCAGTTTTACTATAGCAGTCGAATCCTAGATTAGGACAGTGTTGATCGCTCAAAGTCTGGAAAATACTAAATTTATACTCAGCACTTTGCTATAGTTCATAGTTTATTGCTTTTAGGTGTTTTACCAGAAACTGCTGTTTATCAAGGAAAACAACAGCTATGCTGGCTAAATATTTGGTCAGTTTTCATACTACTACTGCTCAATTATCTGCGCTCCCAAGGTGTGAGCGCTGTTTTTAACCCAATTTTTATTTCTGAGTAGAATAGTGCGACTAGAAATGTTTGTGATTGTATGATTCTAGGACAAACTATTAACACAGAATTCTAATTTGCAACAACAGAGGCAATATAAAACCCCCGATGATTTATAACTATCAGGGGGTAAACATTCAGCGTCGGACAAACATTAAAACTGGAGTCAGACTTCAAATTCAATAAGGGTTAACTGATTAAATCATCTCTCCATGATTGAAATATTCTGACTTCGTATCAAACACTCGATAATCAACAAAAACTGGTAGTAATTATGTCCAACTATTCCAATCAATATCAAGGTTTGGAAAATTACGATCCTCAAGATAGCAAATTTCTGACACCCTTTCAAAGAAAAGCTTTGTTGAAAAACTTGCACAGTAATTTACAACCAGAATATCTCCGGCGTATCGAAATTATGTTACTGGCAGATATGGGCAAATCTCAAACTCAAATATGTGAAATTGTTGGTTGTTCCCAAGAAATGGCACGCTACTGGATTGGCATAGCAGAAGCTGGTTTAGCACATAAATGGAATGAGCGACCAATAGGCAGACCAAAAATTGTCAACGCTCAATATATCGATAGATTGAAAGAATTAGTAAGTCATAGTCCTCGTGATTATGGCTATGCATTTAGTTATTGGACAGCCCAATGGTTAAGCAAACATTTAGCAAATGAATTGGGAATTTCTATTAGCGATCGCCACGTTAACCGCCTACTCAAACAAATGGGACTATCGACTAAACGTAAAAGTTCCACTCAACAAGAAACAGAAGAGACAAAAGACAACAACATTACCATTGGTGATTTAAAAACTCATAGCGAGCCGACTTTTCCTTGGTCATATAACTTAATGCAGACAAATCAATAAGTGAAGATCCCCCCAACCCCCCTTAAAAAGGGGGGGCTGATAAATCTCTTTTACCCCCTTAAAAAGGGGGTCGCGGTAGGCGGGGGGATCTTATTCGTATAGCCCCAATTGATGAAGGTGAAAAAATGCCATCAGGATTTTCTCAAGAACAGTTAGCGCCACAAATTACCCACGTCTTAGGCGAAGCACTATCAAGTCAAGATATGGAAAAATGCTTGGCAGGAGTGGAAATTATCGAACCACCTGTTGCCAAACAATTTTGGCAAGCAACAACAGCAACCCCAGGCATTTATATCATTCTCACAGGTAAAGTCAGACTACTGGATAGTGCGAATAACTTAATTAGCACCCTGACAACTGGGGGATCATTTGGCGAATTAACTTTGTTTCCCGAAGAAGAGTTTTGTGCTTACGTGGCGAGGGCTTCTGTCAACTTAAAACTATGTTATCTTTCGCAAGCATTGTTGCAGGAGATTATTCAGCTATATCCTAGTGTGGGCGATCGCTTGCAAAAACGCGCAGAACTATGGAATTTACTTTTATTATGCTGCCAAAGTGCGCCCATCACATTGAATGGCTCTGTAGAAGAGATGCTCAAGGCTTTATCGCTATTTCGCCGACACAGTTTAGACAGCGGCCCACCCCCAGCCAAATTATTTCAAGATACTAAACTCTGGTTATTACGTCGCGGTAAATTACTCCACGCTGACGGACGTATATTGACATCCGGGAACATTTATATATATCCCCAAGAAGGGAATTGGCAAGCTACACAACCAACTATTGTCTACAGCCTACACAATGCTGATTGGCAAACAGCCGTGGCATATTGGCCGCAGTTGGCAGATTTGGCGGGAGTAGGGAGTGGAGACTGGGGAAGTGGAGAGCAAGTCAGAAAGCAGAAGGCAGGAGGTAGGAGGGAAGAGTCTGTACCTAATCTGCCTGTACCTAATCCGCCATCTGTGCCGAAACAGAAGCCACGTAAAGCTTACTTTCCTAACCCGACAGTTAGGGCAAGTCATGTGTGGGGACGCTTAACTAAGCGATATCCATTTTTTGAACAACAAAGTGCCGCAGATTGTGGTGCAGCTTGCTTAGTGATGGTAAGTCGCTATTGGGGTAAGCGCTTAAGTATCAATCGACTGCGAGAGTTAGCTAACGTTAGTCGTGGTGGTGCTTCCTTAAGAGGTTTGACAGCCGCAGCAGAGAGTGTTGGTTTTGCGACTCGTCCAGTAAAAGCTAGTTTGGATAAATTAGCTCAACAAACGCTACCGGCGATCGCCCATTGGGAAGGTAAACATTACGTCGTTGTCTATGAAATTAGCAAAAAAAAGGTCATTATTGGTGATCCGGCTATTGGACAACGCACTCTGACAACAGGCGAATTCAAAGCCGGTTGGACTGGTTACGCTTTATTACTACAACCCACAACCTTACTCAAAGAAACTGAAGAAGAAAATATCCAATTCTGGCAGTTTTTTGATTTAGTTAAACCTCACTGGCAAGTGCTACTAGAGGTGTTCACGGCTTCGATATTCATTCAAGTATTTGGACTAGTTACACCTTTATTTACGCAACTACTTTTAGACCGAGTAATTGTCCAAGGTAGCACCCTCACCTTAAACGCTGTGGGTTTAGGGTTGTTGATTTTTGGGTTGTTCCGTGTGGCTATTAACGGACTGCGACAATATCTTTTAGATCACACAGCAAATCGCATCAGCTTGTCGCTATTGGTAGGTTTTATCAAACATACCTTCCGTTTGCCTCTGGCATTTTTTGAATCGCGTTATGTGGGTGATATTGTTTCTCGCGTTCAAGAAAATCAAAAAATTCAGCGCTTCCTCACTGGTGAAGCATTATCTATCACTTTAGATTTGCTGACAGTGTTTATTTATGTCGGGTTGATGTTTTGGTATAGCTCATCAATGGCTTTACTCAGCTTAACCATCGTCCCGCCGTTTGTATTGTTGGCGCTTGTAGCTACACCCTTTTTACGCCGAATTAGTCGTGAGGTGTTTAACGCCACAGCCAACGAAAATAGTTATCTGATTCAATCCTTAACGGGGATTCGTTCAATTCGCTCGATGGCCATTGAGCAAACAGTCCGTTGGCACTGGGAAGAACTGCTGAATAATTTAATTAAAAAGACATTTAGTGGGCAGATAGTAGGGAATCAACTACAAATTTTTAGTGCGACAATTGAAACAGTTGTGTCTACGGGGCTACTGTGGTTTGGGGCATGGTTGGTAATTCAAAATCAACTAACAATCGGACAACTTGTTGCTTTTAATATGCTTTTGGGCAACATTATTCGCCCCTTTCAACGGCTAGTTGTGCTGTGGAACCAAGTGCAAGAAGTGATGATTGCGACTGAGCGAATTAATGATGTTTTAGAAGCAGAACCAGAAGAAGATTTACAACATCAACCCCGGCAGATTTTACCAAGGTTGAGCGGAAATATCCGGTTTGAGAATGTCACCTTTCGCTATCATCCAGACAGCGATATTAATGTCTTAGAAAATCTGAGTTTTGAAATCAAACCTCAGCAAACTGTGGCTGTAGTAGGGCGGAGTGGTTCGGGCAAAACTACCTTATCTAAGTTGATTTTGGGGCTATATCCGCCGACAGATGGCAAAGTTTTAATTGACGCTCACGATGTGACTAGTATTTCTTTGCGATCGCTTCGTTCTCAAATTGGGGTTGTTGATCAAGACACGTTTTTATTCGGCGGTACAATCCGCGAAAATATCAGCATTGCTCACCCAGAAGCCACCTTAGAAGAAATTATCGAGGCGGCGCGTTTAGCCGGCGCAGATGACTTTATTAAACAGTTACCAATGGGTTACGAAACCCAAATTGGTGAAGGTGGAGGAATGTTATCTGGCGGACAGCGCCAACGTTTAGCGATCGCCCGTGCCTTATTGGGCAATCCGCGTTTATTATTATTAGATGAAGCCACCAGTCACCTCGACGCTGAATCTGAACGCATTATTCAAAATAACCTGACAACCATTCTCAAAGGACGCACAAGTTTAATCATTGCTCATCGCCTGTCCACCGTGCGTCACGCAGACTTAATTCTGGTATTAGATCGGGGGTTATTAGTCGAAAGTGGCACCCACGACGAATTAATTGCCAGAAAAGGTCATTATTTTTATCTCAACCAGCAACAACTGGCGCAAACAAATTGAGCATCTGGGAAATTTGCACATGAACAGTTAACGCTCAACAGTAAACTGTTGAATTACCTATGCCAAATTCTTATCCCAATTCTGCATCCTTACTGACTCAACCAAAGCAGGATGAACTTCGCCAGTTTGATGACTCTGATGTAGTTGTCGATCAGCCAATACAGGCAACCGAGATTAACGATTGGTATTACGGTACAGAAGAACTTCTAGATGCCTTACCCAAGCTCTGGACACGTTCAATGCTGTACTTGCTAGTCGCCTTTGCAGGTATTGTTATACCTTGGACAATGCTCACCAAAGTAGACGAGACAGGCTCCGCCAGAGGGCGTTTAGAACCTAAAGGTGCAACGCAAAAATTGGGCGTTCCGGTGACGGGTGCAGTCACAGCCGTCAACGTCCAAGAAGGCGCGACGGTGAAAGCGGGGCAGGTTTTAATGCAGCTAGACTCTGATGTGTTGCAAACAGACTTGCAACAAACACAAACGAAGCTAGAAGGGTTAGTCAGTCGGCTATCGCAGTTGGAACTACTGAAAAACCAATTAATGCTGGCGATTAACATTCAAGAACAGCAAAACCAAGCCCAAGCATTAGAAAAAGTTGCCCAAGTTAACCAAGCACAGCAAAATTTTGATGCCAAAGTCAGTAGTTATAACCTGCAAAAACTCGAAAAACTTGCTTTAGTAGAGCAGGCTAGGCAGAAAATTCGTTCCACACTGATTGACCAAAAATTAGCTTACAGTCGTTTCAATCGAGATTTAGCAGAAGTTGACCGCTATCGGCAACTTTTAGATCAAGGTGCGATCGCGCAAGTTAAAGTAGTGGAACTAGAAAAGACTGCCGAAGAAAGCCAACGCTTGCAAGAACAAGCCAACGCCGATGTCACTCAATCAGAATTAAGTTTAAAGGAGGAACTCAGCCGTTATCATTCCATCATGAATCAAGCCTGGGCAGATATTCAGCAAGCAAAACTACGTTTAGATGAGCAGCAAAGCAGCTATCAAGGCGTGGTGCAAGCAGGGAGACTAGCACTGCTGAAAAGCCAGGAACAACTCAAAGATATGCAGAACCAGATTACTAGTCTGCAATCAGAAATTGCCCAAACCAAGAGCCAAATTACCTCCTTCAAACTGCAACTACAGCAGCGAGTAGTGCGATCGCCAATAGATGGCACAATCTTTGAATTACCTGTGCAGAAACCAGGCCCTGTAGTCGAAGCCGGACAAATAGTTGCTCAAATTGCACCTAAGAATAGTGCTTTAATTTTGAAAGCCCAAATGCCTAGCCAAGAAAGTGGCTTCTTGAAAGTCGGTATGCCCGTCAAAGTCAAATTTGATGCTTATCCCTTCCAAGATTATGGAGTCATCCAAGGGCGCGTCAATTGGATTTCACCTAGCTCGAAAGTACAGACCAACGGCCAACAAGGACAAGCCACTATCGAAACCTATGAATTGGATATTGTCTTAGATCAACCTTATATCCAAGCTGGTGACAAACGAATTGTCTTGACACCAGGTCAAACCGCGAATGCAGAGGTAATTATTCGTCAGCGTCGCGTAATCGACTTTATCTTAGATCCATTCAAGAAATTGCAAAAAGGCGGGCTAGATCTGTAATTATTATTTCTACTTACTTTTGAAATAAAATCATGTATCTTGATTGTGAATAGGGCAGGCTTTTACAGCCTGTCCTAATTTCACATTTTTATTAGTTATTAGTCTAAAATATTTAATTTCTTAAACTGTTAACAAAAGCCTTTTGTCTAAGAAAAAAAACTTTATTATTAGCCGAAACTTCCACTAGATAGAGATAAGAAAACTCCTCTCTAGTAAACATATATAGATATGCAGTTAACTTCGATGCAGCCTGTAAAACACTAATCAGAATTAGTGGAGGAAATTGATGATGCCCAAGCTTTTAAATATTAATGTCGAAGACATTATTTATTACATAAAACTGTCTTGTCAAGTACCTAGTATATTAGATGCGATCGCCACTCAAAAAATTATTGCCGAGACAGTCGAAAAAGTCGGTATTACAGTGGAAGTAGAAGAACTACAACAAGCCGCAGATAGTATGCGTTTTGCCAACAATCTCTTGAGAGCAGAAGATACTTGGGCTTGGTTAGAAAAACATCTTCTTTCTCTAGATGATTTTGAAGAAATAGCGAAAGCAAACATCTTATCTGCTAAATTAGCAAATCATTTATTTGCTGAGAAAGTCGAACCCTATTTTTATGCTCGTCAATTTGAATATTATGGAGCAGCAACTTATGAAGTTGTCTTAGACGATGAAGACTTGGCTTTAGAGCTATTTTATGCTCTGCAAGAAGGCGAAATTAGTTTTCAAGAAGTTGCCCGCCAATACATCGAAAATCCTGAAATTCGCCGTGCTGGAGGTTATCAAGGCATCCGTCGCCGTGCAGACTTTAGACCAGAGATTGCCGCAGCCGTGTTTGCTGCCACTCCACCACAAATTCTTAAACCAATTGTGACCCCAAAAGGAGTACATATAATTGCTGTTGAAGAAATCATTAAACCGCAATTGGATGAGCAGTTACGTCTGCAAATTATGGGAGAATTTTTTACAACTTGGTTACAACAACAAGTTGCTAATTTAGAAATAGTAACAAAGCTACCAAATACTTCTAATTCTCCATCATCGCAAGATTTACTCAAACCTGCTTGATTATATTTGGTGAACAGCTAGAAACCGATTTTTAAAACTCAAGAAAGATGGTGAATAGGAGTATATACACCTCATTTACCTACAAAAAACCTTGTAGAGATGTTGCATTGCAGCATCTCTACATTTAACGCGAGTTCTATGATCCTCTCCCTCCCTATCTCCCTCTCCTGGCGAAGGACGAGCAACAACAAAATACGGTTTTTACTCCCCTCTCCTCGTAGGAGAGGGGTTAGGGGAGAGGTCAAAACTGCTCTGGTCAAACTCACATTACATTGAGTAATATACCGAAAAACAATTTATTTACTATCTATCCCTCTTTAATCACTCTTTCTAGAAAAAAATCTAAAGCCCCTATTTTTTAAGACTTTTATCAATTTCGGCGTAGGTTGGGTTGAAGAACGAAACCCAACATTCAAAAGTCTTGGCATTGTTGGGTTTCACTTCTTTCCGCCCAACCTACACTTATTTTTATTTTCCCAGACTGACAGAAGAGGACTATCGAGTGTGATAAAAATTCTTTGGAAAAAAGCCGAGAAAAAACCCCCTTTCCCCTGATTAAGGGTGGATAAAAGGGGTGTGGAAGGCGGTGAATGCTGTTAAATTTTAGTTATGGCGGTCAAATTTTTTGAAGCTTGACATACCCGGTAGATAGTTATCTTTCATTACTTGCGAATAAGTTTGCTCAGGTATGTATTCTGTAGGATTATAGCCAAGAAAACGCAGGAATAAAATACAAGCCCAAGCATACTTACCCAAGAGGATAGCTTTAATGATTTGGAAAAATTCTTCAGAATGGAGAGTGTACTGCGATACTTCTTTATTCATCGTTCTATCTCTTGTGTATGAAATCTAGCCTGTTTACTGATGAAGATAATTCAGCTTTGTCCAAGAGTAAGCGATTAGTGCAAACATTTACTTCATTCATCTAGGCATCACTATAAAGATAAAGGCACATAGATATCCTGGGACTTAGCATTTAAGTAAGGACGTTGTAATTCCACTTCAGATAGGGAAAATTGTTGGAGAATTGCAGCCATCCGATCTGCTGGCGTATTATTTCCTTGCTCCCAAGCATCAAGCAAGCCATTAGCAATAATTTGACAACGATGAGTACCAAAACTTTCTTGTTCCGCAAATCTGCGGTTAGGTTCTTCTGCGATCGCTAACCCCGGTGCCATAAACTTAGTAAATAAAGGAACTTCTGGCTGAAAATAAGATTGACATTCTGCATACACCCTTTCTAATACTGGGTGAACCGTCTCATAATCCTTTTTGTCAAAGTAAAACACTGCTGAATCGTAACGTTCGTATTCAGAAGGATTGTATAGTGCTTTAAATGAGAAGGGAATCTCTAGAAAGTTGAGTTGAGTAGTCAAGGTGTCCATAACTGCAACTGCACCTTCTGGAGTGACATTAAAGTAAACACGCACTAATTTTTCACGATTTGTCGCAGTTCCGGCATTGGCAACCGCCATGTAAAACCCGTTTTGTACCAAATTTTTAGGCATTTTAACTGCAACGTACTTACCCACAGTTGCGTGTTGGTTTTGTGGTAATAGATGACGACTCCGCTCAATGTGCAGAGTTAAACCATCCTTTTGTACTGCCAAAGTGTCATCTATGTCTTCTTTTACTACCTGCCAATTGTAATTCCAATAGCCTTCGCCTTTATTGCTTTCATGCAGGCGATCGTAAAAAGCCACATCTACACCCAGCAAAGTATTATTTTCTAAATTTTGATTTAAAACGACATTATTTGTCTCTGTATTGGCTGCGAGAGAATTTTTCAAAGAGCCATTGTAATAGATGCCATAGAGAAAACCTCGCAATTGCAGACTTAAGAATTTCTTTTGCAGAGCCGCAGGTAATTGTTGAAAGCGAGAAACCGCTGATTCTGGCAATTCCAAAGGTTTGTAATCTGGGTGCTGAATACAATAAGCAGACTTAATTTCAATTTTAGAAATAATGTCTTGTAGTGATGTATGCAACGACTCAGGAATCTCTGAAAGTTGAGTTACGAGGGAATCTAATATTTGCATAAAAACTGACCTGTAAAAATCAAGTGAAGACAAATGTAGAGAGTATGATGTGTGCAAGGAAGAAAAGTAAAAAATGCAAAATTCAAAATTTACAATTTTGCATTTTTTCGGCATATCACATGAGGTAAAGAAACAGTCAAACCCTGGATAGAAATGGGTATAAGGGAAAGAATTAACTTTTAATTGCGAGATAAGTTTGTTGGTAAAAGTTCTAAAGCTTCCACCCCAAAAATTGTTTTTATAGATGCTTGTGGATTACACAGCAAACTCTTGGCGACTTGGAGCATACAAATTCCGACATTACCAAAAGTTTTTTCATGCTGGAGTCCGGCTTGAATAGCTGTAATTAACGCTAAACCGCAAAATTGCACAACTCGCTGCAAGAAATCTGGATGATTCTCTAAGATTTCTGGAAAATGAGCTAAATAAGTTGACATCAGTGCTGCAATCGAAGGCTGAAGTAGTTCTAACGGTGTTGTAGCAAGACGCAATGACTCTTCAATTGCCATCGATTTACTAGTAGTCATACTATATAGCCAGAATTGCAGATAACTGGCGATGAGCATTCCTAAATCATGAGCCGGATCTCCCCAAGTACCACGTTCCCAGTCAATCAAGCGAACAATACTTTCACCTGAGAAAGAGTCATTTGCGATCGCTTCTTGCCAACTTAAAGATAAAAGGATATTGTTCAGTTTCAGGTCATTATGAGTTAGACAATAGCGAGTGTAAGAACGCCGCAAATCTGCGATCGCCTGTCCCAAACTATCGTAACGTTGATAAAGGGCAAAGAATTTTAATCCATCGCTAGGAACCATACCAAAAATTTCTGGGGTAATTCTATCTAACCCTAAATTGAGGTTGGGATTTTTGGGAATGGATACCTGCTCGTCGATGTTTTGGAAGAATTCCTGATAGTCTGGATGTTGAGTGGTGGCGCGATGAATTGATGCCAAAGTAGTTCCCAGTATCGTTGCAATCTCAGTGGGAAAGACATTCTCTCTCATGTAAAAATCTGCCAAATCCCGATAGTTACTGAGATAATTAAAAACAATTATGGAATTATCGGCATCAAAATGCACTGCTTCTGAACAAAACAAGCGAATATGATTGATATCGGGAAATTGTTGGAAAAACTGGTGAACTCTCCATTCTTCAAAAAATTCACCAGCAGCCTTTCCTTCTCGATTAAGAGGCTCTTGCTTAACTAGAAGTTGCCTACCATCAGGTAAACTAACTAACAAGTTAAAGTTTTTAGCTGGCTTTAGCTCAATCTTGCTTGATGACTGTTCTTCCTGAGTACAAAGTCCAAAAGATAGCAAGTAGTCGAGAACATTTTGAGAGCTTAATAAAAATGGCATAGTGTTAGAATTTTCTCAAGTTAGTTGAATTTTTGGTTGGTTAATCAGGTAATGATAAAAGGTAAGAATACAGAATACAGAAGTCAGCATTGATCAGAGTTGGATAACTAATACTTCTAAATTATTAAAATCTCTGTCTAGGAAGGGCTTGATTTATTAATCATTCTGCATTTTGACTTCTGTGTTCTTACCATTCACTTTGGTCAGGTAGATTTCTAAGTTGCTAGAACTTAGATCAGCAATTATAATTTTTGCCATTTCATTATTCCCAGAAAATCATGAAGCTGTTGTTAAATTGAACCTGATCAATTCATCGATTATTGCCATCAGGTTCAATAATTAACTACAAATTAGTTAGGTGAAGTCAGAGTAAGTTTAACGCTGGTGAATACAGCAGAAAGAATATTCATCTTATGCAGATGAGAGCAATTGATAGTGCTGAAATTACGTGTAAAGGTGGGAGGCTGTTAATAAGGAACAAGTGAGGTAGATGTATAAATAGTTGTTTCAAAAATTAAATAGGAGTCTGATATGATTGGCTCTCTGTGATTGTTTGAACCCTGAAGATGCTTTTTCTATCAAACCCAAGAGAGCTATCTTAGTAAGAAACTACACAGTTAGTAGTAGTTATTATTACTGAAATTTTTAGCTATGCTGTAGATATACTGAATAGCATAGATCCTAACGAAGCTTTCAATCAACTTACTAAATCCGTAAAAGTCGCTGGCGTAACTGCCTTCAGCACCATAAACAGCGATCGCATCAACATCGCTCAAGTCATTGAGAAAGCTTTCAGAATCATGAAATAATTGAGAGCCAGCAACATTTAGTTCCAAAAAAGTGATATTAGCCATAATTTCTTCCTCAAAGTGGTTATACTCAGGTTTTTGCAGGTAATGAAGCAAAATACAGCTTCATTGTTAATGTGCTGACTCATACCAATTCTCTGTGATGCTGCATTTTATCTCAGCCTCAAACTAGAGAAATACAGCCTACATACTTTATAACTATGCCTGATAGTGTTAAATGCAGGCTGATACAGTGCGTCTCTACAGAGAATTGGTATTTATTAGTGAACTATAAAGCTATTATTAGCCGAGGTAGCTGTTGGAGTGAGACTTGCTGAAAGACTTAGCTATGCTATAGATATGTTGAATAGCATAAACATCAACAAAGCTTTCAATCAACTTGTTGAATCCGGACAATCCGCTGACGTGGCTGCCATAGTAAGAACCATCAGCACCATGAACAGCGATCGCATCAACATCGCTCAAGTCATTGAGAAAGCTTTCGGAATCTTGGAACAACTGAGAACCAGCAGCTTTTAATTCAGCAAGAGTAATATTTGCCATGATTTTATCCTCAAAGACTTGCTTAGAATTGATAATTTGTTTGGGGAATTAAGCTATCTTTCGCATAATTATTCAGCGAAAGATAGCTGATTAATGAACTACAAAGCTATTAGTAGCCACCGTAGGTGCTGGAGTGAGACTTGCTGAAAGACTTAGCGATGCCATAGATATGCTGGATAGCATAAGCACCAACAAAGCCTTCAATCAACTTGTTGAATCCAGAAAAGTCGCTGGCGTGACCACCATAGTAAGAACCATCAGCACCATGAACAGTGATCGCATCAACATCGCTCAGGTCATTTAAGAAGCTTTCAGAATCTTGGAACAATTGAGAACCAGCAGCTTTTAATTCTGAAAGAGTGATATTTGCCATGATTTTATCCTCAAAGACTTGCTTAGAATTGATAATTTGTTTGGGAACTTAAGCTATCTTTCGCTGAATAATTATGCGAAAGATAGCTGACTAATAAACTACAAAGCTATAATTAGCCGTAGTAGTTGGAAGAGTGAGATTTGCTGAAGGATTTAGCAATGCCATAGATATGCTGAAGAGCATAAACATCAACAAAGCTTTCAATCAACTTGTTGAATCCGTAAAAGTCGCTAACGTGACCGCCATAGTAAGAACCATCAGCACCATTTGCAGCGATCGCATCAACATCGCTCAGGTCATTTAAGAAGCTTTCAGAATCTTGGAACAATTGAGAACCAGCAGCTTTTAATTCTGAAAGAGTGATATTTGCCATGATTTTATCCTCAAAGACTTGCTTAGAATTGATAATTTGTTTGGGAACTTAAGCTATCTTTCGCTGAATAATTATGCGAAAGATAGCTGACTAATAAACTACAAAGCTATAATTAGCCGTAGTAGTTGGAAGAGTGAGATTTGCTGAAGGATTTAGCAATGCCATAGATATGCTGAAGAGCATAAACATCAACAAAGCTTTCAATCAACTTGTTGAATCCGTAAAAGTCGCTAACGTGACCGCCATAGTAAGAACCATCAGCACCATTTGCAGCGATCGCATCAACATCGCTCAGGTCATTTAAGAAGCTTTCAGAATCTTGGAACAATTGAGAACCAGCAGCTTTTAATTCTGAAAGAGTGATATTTGCCATGATTTTATCCTCAAAGACTTGCTTAGAATTGATAATTTCTGTGGGGAGTTAAGCTATATTTCGCATAATTATTCAGCGAAATATAGCTGATTAATGAACTACAAAGCTATTAGTAGCCACCGTAGCTGTTGGAGTGAGACTTGCTGAAAGACTTAGCGATGCCATAGATATGCTGAAGAGCATAAACATCAACAAAGCTTTCAATCAACTTGTTGAATCCGTAAAAGTCGCTAACGTGACCGCCATAGTAAGAACCATTAGCACCATTTGCAGCGATCGCATCAACATCGCTCAAGTCATTTAAGAAGCTTTCAGAATCTTGGAACAATTGAGAACCAGCAGCTTTTAATTCTGAAAGAGTGATATTTGCCATGATTTACTCCTAATTCAATTGCTTGTCATCAAGTGCTTTTTGCAAGCAGTTAAGCTGTGTTTCGCTTTACTGTTAATGCAATTTTTATTTACCCAAACTGTAAAAATCAACCCTATAAACGCCTTTAGAAAGACTTAAATAAATGTCTTACGTCTTTTTGAAATTTTAGATTTTGCTTGATCATTTTTTTTGAACTGGTAGTAATATCAATAATTAAGGTTGGCAAAGTAAACATCTTGAAGTTTATAGAGATTAGTGCATGAGTAATACTATTTACTTGAATAACCATATAAATAATTTAGTAAGGGCGCACAGACAGATGTGCGCCCTTACGATAAATGTATGTGTATTAGAATTTTTGTACAATTTTATTAGCTGCTTAAATACCTCATGAAAACAAGAATTTCTATAAATTCTCCTGCTAATGATTTACATAAAAAATCGTACCTTCTTATAGTGTTTGAACTTAGAAAGTACGATTATCAATAAAATAATTTAGTTAAAAAACTTGCTTGCTAATGCATTGATATTCATGAGCAGCAAGATAAATCCACAGAAATCGAAGGAGTCAAGAGATAGAATGATCAGTTTCTCATGACTCTTTTGTTTTGGCTACTAACTTTCTGAGCAACAACATATCGTACAGAATTAATAATAATCGTAATAATCGTCGTATGCTGGTCGCCGACCAGCATAACGGTTATTAGGTTGTTGTTGTTGTTGCTGCTGTCCGTAAAATGTTTGCTGTAGCTGATCCGACACACTCCGAAGAATGCCATTGATATTTTGTTGCAGCTTTAACAAATCACTGGTGTCGATTGTGATTGTACTTGCGCCTGCTGCTACAGTTCTAGCTTCCCAAGCAGTTAGTTCAGTAATCTGCTGCTCGTCACTACTAAGATAAAGGTCTGAGATTGTTATTCTTGCCATTGATTTGCCTCCGAAAATACAGTGAAGTTAGTGAATACAGCTTTAAATAGAATAAAGCTGCACACATAATATCTCTCTCTTATATTTTGTAGGTACATTTTTTAAATTCAATATTTTTTACCTGATTTTTTAGACACAATTCAAGGAGTTTCGTCTATAAAAGCGAAAATATTGTTGTCATGTCAATGTTGAAAATACAAATTGAATTGTTGACATAAAACCTAAAAATAAAACTAAAAAAATAGAGGCACGAGATATCATGCCTCTATTTATATCTAGGTATAAAACCCACTTGTGGCTACATTTCTACACAATTAATTTTTCGCTTGTGATGGCGAACCAGGAATTGTTACGTCTATGGGTGTTACTTGTTTGGCTAAACCTGTCAATGGCGGTTGAATGGTAGCTTGATTGCCTACAACCAGGGTTACCAAATTTTCTGGTTTGAGGTATTGCTTGGCTACCCGTTGCACATCTGCTGCTGTGGTGGCGGCGACGGCTTTTTGATAGCGAAACAAAAAGTCTGAGGGGTAGCCGTAATATTCATATCGCATTAACCGCGATAAGGTTTGGCTGGGGTCTTGAAAGTTGAAAACAAAAGAGTTGAGGGTAGATTCTTTAGCGAAGGCTAGTTCTTTAGCGTTAACTGGTTGAGCTTGGATGCGCTTAATTTCTGTCTGTAAGGATTTGACGAACTGCACGGTAGCATCGGAACGGGTTTGTCCACCAGCTAAGAAAATTCCAGGGTAATCAAAGCGGGGACTCCAGTAACCATATACAGAGTAAGCTAAACCTTGACGCGATCGCACTTCATTAAATAAGCGACCGCCAAACCCATTTAACACTCCATTCAATACATCTAGTGCCGCATAGTCTGGACTGTCAAACCTGCCACCTAAATGCCCAATTAGTACACTACTTTGAGTTAACTGTGGCTGATTAACAAAAAATACTCCACCGTCATTGGCTGTTTGCACTTCTGGTAACTGAGGTTTAGTGATTTGAGGGTTGCGTTGCCAATTACTTAATTTAGCTTGAATAAGCGATCGCATTTTTTTGGAGTCAAAATCCCCTACCACCCCCAAAATTATATTATTGGGGTGAAAATATCGCTGGTAGAACTGTACCAAATCGTCACGGTTAATCTGCTCTAACGTTGTATATTCCACCGTTCGCGCATAAGGACTATCTTTGCCATAAATCAATTTGCGAAATTCTCGACTGGCAATCTCATTAGGATTATCATTACGCCGTGCAATTGCGCCATTAACCTGGGTTTTAGCTAAATCCAGCTTTTCTTGAGCAAACACTGGTTCGCGCAACACTTCTGTAAACAGTCCAAATACTGTTTCCACATCTTCACTCAATGCTTCAAAGCTGGCGCTACCTGAACCTTCACCAATGCTAGTTTCTACAGATGCAGCCCGCTGTTCTAACAGTTCATTGAGTTCATCTGGTGAATGCTTTTTAGTTCCACCAGTCCGCATAACTGTACCTGTCAAACCAGCCAACCCAACTTTTTGGGCTGGTTCCCAACGGCTACCTGTACGCACCAAGGCTGTACCACTGACTAACGGCAGTTCATGATCTTCCATTAAATACACAACCATGCCGTTGCGTAAAACAAACCGCTCATACTTGGGTAACTTGACCGCAGGTAGGGCTGGTAGTTGTAAATCAGTGTAATGCTTGGCTGCTGTCGCTGCTAGAGAAAAGTCAAAAGTCAAAAGTAAAAAGGCAAAAGCCAGCATTAAAGCTATCAAAAGCCGCTGACTCTTGTGATTTTTTTTGGATCTTGGCATATTTTTCTTCATATCTTGTCTGTGCGATTTATCAAAACAGAATTCAGAATTCATAGCAAAGTGCTGAGTGCTGAGTATAAAGTCAGTAAAATCAAGGCTTTAAGTAATCAACACTGTCCTAGCGTAAGTGACTACGGCTATCTCTGACGGAATAATCTAAATCACTTACTCATCGATTCTGACTACTGAAATCTGGCTTCTGAATTTTGCTTCAATGTTCAACCTTGTTTTGACAACAGCTTGCCAATGGTGCGATTTTCTGGCGTAAACGTTGCCTTTGCTACTCGCTGAATGTCAGCAGGATTCACCGCCGCAATTTGATCTAACTGCTTAAACAAGTTTTGCCAAGAGCCGGTTTTGACTTCATATTCCAACAACAGCTGTGCCATTCCTGAATTAGAATCAAGGCTGCGTAATAAATCTGCTCTAGCTTGGGTTTTCACGCGCTGTAACTCAACTGTTGTGACTGGTTGAGTTTTTAAGTTGTCAATTTCTTGGCGTAAACCTGTTGCCAATTCATCAACACTATGGCCAGGAGCCGTTAGCGCATAAAATAGCATGAGATTGGGATATTTATCTCCGGGAAATCCACTAAAACCTTGAGCAGTAAGCGCCAAACGCTGTTTTTCTACCAAAGATCGATAAAGTCGGGATGTACGTCCCTCACTCAACAGTCTGCTGATGATTTCATAAACAGCATTATCTGGATGAGTGATTGCGGGACGGTGATAACCTTCTAAATACCAAGGTTGAGAAGGTAGTTCTAAGGATACTTCTCGTGTTTGTGTTTGCTTGGGTTCGACAGGAATTTTTGATTGTGGTTTAGGTTTGGCGGGAAAGCGCCCAAAATAAATTTGCGCTAGTCGTTTAACTTCATTGGGGTTGACATCTCCAACAACTGCGATCGCAATATTATTGGGTGCATAGTAAGTGTTAAAAAACTTCTCCACATCTTCTGGTGTCAGATTACGGATATCTTGGTCATAACCAATAACTGGCCTTCTGTATGGATGGACTTTGTAAGCTGTATCGATAAATTTCTCCACCATTTGGCCAATAGGCGAGTTCTCCACCCGTAAACGCCGTTCTTCCAAAATGACATCTTTTTCTTTGTAAAACTCTCGGCTGAGTACAGGCTCTAGAAATCGCTCTGACTCCAACGACATCCAAAGTTCTAATTTATTAGATGGAAAACTATAAAAATAACGGGTGGCTTCTGTAGAAGTATTGGCATTTAAACCTACCCCTCCCGCTTGTTCGACAATTTGCCCCATCTCGTTTTGCTTAACTAGTTTGGCGGCTTGTGCTTCCACTTGCTTAAATTCAGCTTGCAACCGCCCTACCTCATTTTTTTTACCATCAGCTTTGGCAGTTCTAATTTGGCTATCTAACTGTTCTAAGCGTTCTAGTAAAGGTTTTTCAGCTTTATAATCTGTTGTCCCAATACGTTGCGTACCTTTAAAAGCTAAATGTTCCAAAAAGTGTGCTACGCCTGTTTTTCCGTCTGGCTCATCCACACCACCCACATCAGCATAAGTCAAAAAAGAAACTACAGGTGCTTGATGACGTTCTAAGACAATGAATTTCATCCCATTGTCCAGCTGAAACTGAGTCAATTGCTTAACTACCCGATCCAAATAAGGCTGAATCGAACTGTTATCAGATGGGACGGGTGCTTTGCTAGGTTGTACTGTTCTTGAGGGAGGCGACGCAGTTTGAGTTTGCGCTACCGCAACTTCTGGTAGCGAACCCGAAACTAAAATTGTGATAGCAAAAAGTGTAATAAACAACCGCAAAAGTTTTGCAGACACTTGATTTGTTCTATGGAAAACTGCTTGTCGGCTACTAAACTGATTCATAAGCAAAAATCAATTCCCCTAAAGATAAAATTCAGGATTTGAAGAAGAATCCAGAATCAATTAGTGAGGTATTCAGACCCACCACTAATGACAGACCGCTAAATCTTCGATTTCGCGGGGGTTTTAAACCCGTACAGAATTTATACTGAATTCTGACGACTGACTCCTGAATTCTTACAAAAAATCAAACACTTGTATTACTCAAGTGACAAGTTGGCTCCAGAAAGGCTATAAATTAATCCAGTTAGTACAATCAAAGTCACAGTTATATAAATAAAGTCTCTTTGCCTTACAAAGACTAACAGAGAAATTAATACTCTTGCGATCGGTGTAGCAATTAATAGTAGTAAGCCAAATTGAATGATGCCACGACGACGACCTGATAAAACTGCTGTTCCTACTCCTTCTAAAGAGCGGAAATCGGCGGGTTCTCCCCGAAAAAACTGGTAATTAGCAGGACTATTACCATAGCGAATCAAGTACAAAACACCACCTACTAAAACTACGGTGGTAGCACAAAGCACGCCAAATCTTAAAAGGTTGCCAACAAACTGCTCAACTTGATGGTCGCTCCATCTGCGCCGGAGTTGAGACATTTTAAATCCCTCCTGTTAAACCTTTGTAGATCATCTCAATTCCCAACGCCAAAATAACGAGACTGAAGATATTTCGCAACAGCCCAATCCTAGCGCTTACCAGTACTCTTGCTCCTAACAAAGCACCAAACAGTACCCCTAACATGACTGGCATTGCTAGTCCTGGATCAATATAGCCTCGTTTCAGATACATCCCAGCACTAGCTGCTGCCGTTACCCCAATCATAAAATTGCTGGTGGTGGTAGATACTTTAAATGGAATACGCATAGCTTGATCCATTGCTAGTACTTTCACTGCTCCTGAACCAATACCAAGTAATCCTGAAAGTACCCCAGCAACAAACATCAGTCCAAATCCAACTGGTACAGCACGAACATTGTAAAAATTTTCTCCATCTGGAGTTGGGTAACTACCGTTCAGTTTGAGAGAAGTAGCCAGAGGATCTGGCGGTTCACTGTCGAGGTGTTCAACACGAGGTTGACGCGATAGGTATGCACTGTACAGTAGAACAATACCGAAGACAATTGCGATCGCTCTGGTAGAAACTACCCCCGCCACAATTGCCCCAACTATCGCGCCGCCTGTTGTCGCTACTTCCAAGAACATCCCCAACCGCAGATTAGTGTAACCTTCTTTAACATATGCAGATGCAGCCCCGCTAGATGTAGCAATCACAGATACTAATGAAGCGCCAATAGCATATCGAATATCAACCCCAAACGCTAAAGTTAGCAAAGGTACGATTACTACTCCACCTCCTAACCCTGTGAGTGAACCCAGAAAACCTGCGGTTAAGGAACCAAGCCAAACTAATAGAGAAAATTCTAAAATGTTCACGTTCGTGAATTTTATATTACTTAAATTGCTAGTTTTGCGGTACTAAATTAAAGTGCTGAATCGCTCATGTTTGTCAACATTACTCTGATAGCACTAATAAGCAGCAAAACTCCAAATATTCTCGTTAATATCACATTAGATAATCCCGTTCCTATTTTGGCACCGAGCCAACCACCTAATACAAAACCTAAGCAGAGCAATCCTGCTATCTTCAAGTCTACATATCCTTGCTTGTAGTAAGTCCATGCTGCGAGAATATCAATAGGAGGAACAAGTAAAGCTAGTGTCGTACCTTGAGCTTGATGTTGGGAAAATCCCAATAGAAAAATTAAGGCTGGTAGAATAATTATTCCGCCTCCAATTCCTGTCATACCGCTGACTATTCCTGCTACCAAACCTAAGCCTAGACAGAGCAAAATGTTATCCATATCTCAAAATCCTGAATTTATTACCGTTAGTTAGAACATCTGATATCAACAACAATAGAGATTTTTTTTAATAGCAGCTTGTCATTCTCATGAAGAAAATATGTCAATTTTTTTAACAAATAGTTAAGTTGCTTTGCTAATTTTTAGATGAAAAAATATGATGATTTGCATCTATAGCAGTTCTAAATCATTCGTGAGCAGCAATTACTTGGCTGATTTGAGAAACTAGGTATTAGGCTTGCTATATGAGATTCGGCTTTGATTTGTGAACTATCTGATAACTCTGATGGAATTTCTTGATTGCCAATTTTGCCTCCTGGCATACTTAACTTAGCCAAATTCCTCTACCTGAGAAACATGCAACTAACTCAGCAGGGCGTTAATCTTGTATTAAGCTTTCTGAGCTTTTTGTACTCGACGTTAGACAATAATGCTACCAGTCGTGTTCTGGAGATCACACAGGAACTGTTATGCGAGTTTTTAATTCTCCCCCACCCTCAGAAGCACAAACACGTACCCGCATTTTACAAGCGGCGAGACGATTGTTTGCCTCCCAAGGATTTGATGGCACTACTACCCGCGACTTAGCGCAAGCAGCCGGAGTTGCTGAGGGTACGCTATTTCGTCATTTTCCGAATAAAAAAGCAATTTTGGTGGAGGTGGCCACCAGTGGCTGGGTAGAAATCTTAACAGATTTGCTGACGGAATTGAGTGAAATGGGCAGCTATAAAGCTGTTGCTCAGGTGATGCGTCGCCGGATGTGGAATTTCCAGAAAAATGCTGATTTGATGCGGGTGTGTTTTATGGAGGTGCAGTTTCACCCTGATTTACGCGATCGCATTCAATTAGAAGTTATTAATAAAATGACAGATGTAGCTGAAGCCTTCTTTCAAACGGCAATGGATAAAGGTATCTATCGCCAAACTGATGCCAAACTTGTTGCTAAAGTGTTCCTCGGAATGTTTGCGATCGCAGGTTTTTCTAACAACACTCTCATGGAACCTGATGCTTCTCCCCAAGAAATGCAGCACATGGCCGAAGGACTCGCTGATATTTTCCTCAATGGAGTATTAGCAAAAGAGTAAAACAGAAAGGTAATTTATTACTCAGCACTCAGCACTCAGCACTGTCCTAGCTTGTTGACTCCATTGCTGTACTAACTCAATTGATGGACACAAATCTCGGCGTTGCAAAGTTGCTACTTGCAAACGCATGATTTGTTGGCGCAATCTGTAGCTAGGAGTCTCGGCTAATTGCGCTACAGAACCGATACCGACATGAAGCAATAAGCCACAATATTGTGTGCCTACACTCGGAATTCGAGCTAAATCAGCCAAAGCTACCCATTTATTTACATACTGAAGATGAACTTGTAATTTACTAGCTAACCCTACCCTAGCTTCCAAAGTTTTTCCTTGGTTAAACAGGCTTCGCGTAGTTTTAATGCCATGAACTTGTAGTTGAGTTTGTTCTTCTTGACTCAATCCTGGTAGTTGTTCAATCGGCCAGTCGCCCAATTGAATGGGACTTCGACTTTTAGTTTCCGTGCGTTTAGCAGACATTTTTGCGAAAAAAATATAGGCTTCTATAAATATTGTGACTCCAACAAAGAATTCAGGAGCCAGAATTCAAAATTTAGTAAATCTTAAGTCCCGCAAGGAACTCAAGTTCCTTGCTTATAGCAAAAGTCATCTGAAGATGACTAAATTTTCCAAAATTTTTAGTCTACTAAAGTAGACTTGAGCTATTAGCCTTGAACTTGAGTTCAAAGCGGGTGAATCATACTCATTTTCTTCCCAAATTCCGCTTCATTTCTTCTAACTCGTCCTCTGTTTCCCAACGGCGAAACTTTTCTTCTAAGTCATCAAAACTTTTAGAAGCACTCGCAGATGAATTCCACCAGCCATTAGTTTCGATGCGTTGTTGCTGGGCTTGAGCTTGAGCGCGGGCTGTCTGTGCTTGGGCGGCTTTAGCTTGAACTTCCTGTCGCCGTACCTGGATTTTTCGCAATAGTTCTTGAGATTGGTTGAGGCGTTCTTTCAAACCTTGCATGTGTCCCCATTTTTGGTTTCCTTCTCGCAGTAAGGCTGCTTCGCGTTCTTGGGCGGCGGCGGTTAAATCTTGTCTACCAGCATCTTTGGCTTTCTGTACCCGGATGTGCCAACGCTGAATTTCTTGAGCGGTGGAGAGAATTTCATCTTGCGATCGCTTTTCTTGTACTTGTAAATCTGCTATCAGCTTTAAAGTATCCTCTTCTTGCTGACGTAGTTGGTCTAACAGCGCCTCTAACTCCAAATGCGGATTATTACGCAAGAATTCTTCTAAACGATTTTCTAAAAATCGACTCAAATCATCAAATAAGCCCACTGCCAGAACTCCAAAGTTGGGTGTGACTATTTTATTGTAATAATTATCAACGCGGACGAGAATCAGCCTTCTGGGATGAGTTGACCAGTGTGATTTTAAATTCCGTTCCCTGCTGGGAGTTAATTTCTATTGTTCCCCTTAACTGTTTAACTAAACCTTGTACAAGAGTTATACCTAATGTTTTTTTTGTTTGATGATCAAAGTCTTGAGGTAGCCCTACTCCATTATCTCGAATAATCAGTATTAAATGTTGCTCATCTTGAGATAATTTTACTAGTATTTCTCCTGGAATTTGAGCCGGAAAAGCGTATTTTAAAGCATTAGAAACTAGTTCATTAATAATTAACCCGTAAGGTACAGCACTTTCAATATCCAGCCTGACATCTTGAATTTGCAGATTCAATTTTATCTGGCTGGAACTGACATTATAAGAGTCAAATAAATGTGTTGTTAAATCTAGAATATATTGCGAAAAATCGATGTTTGCCAAATCTTGGGAACGGTAAAGTTTTTCATGCACCAAGGCAATAGAAGCAATACGGTTTTGACTATCACGCAAAATAGCGATCGCTTGCTGATCTTGGATGCGTCGGTGTTGCATTTGCAATAAACTGCTGACAATACTGAGATTATTCTTGACGCGATGGTGAATTTCTTTCAGTAATACTTCTTTTTCTCGTAAGGATGCTTCGATTTGTTCTTGGGCTTGTTTGCGATTACTAATATCTTCAATAACATAAGAAAATCTGGAATATCCAGAGGAACTAACTGCAATTGGACAAACACTTACCGAAAGACACTTTCGACTTGTGGCAGTTTCAGCCAAATATTCAAATTTTACGGGAGCTTGAATTTGCTGTGCTTGACGATAATAACTAATCCATTGGTCAATTCTCTGTTGCGATACTCCTAAATCGCTGGCAAACTTATTCTGCATTGCTTCAGGAGTTGTGCCAAAAAATTCAGCGCTGGCTTGATTATCCGAAATGTGCAGAATGTCGTTATTATGTAGCTCAACAATACCCATCATCATTAAGCCACTGTTAAAGAAGCTACGCAGAGTTGATTCACTTTCTTGTAAATGAGCGTTGATTTTACTTAACTCTGATGTACGTTCTGCTACGCGAATTTCTAACTGTTCATGATATCTTTTCAGTTCTGCCTCGGCACGTTTGCGATCGCTAATATCACGATAAAAAATTCCTAGCCCTTGTTTTGAAGGATAGGCATGAATTTCTACCCACACATCAAAGTTAGGCGGAGCGTAGTAATGATACTCAAAATGAACAGGAATCTGCTGTGCCATTGCATAACGGTATTGGTATTCTAATTCACTGTTAGCCGAAGCTGGCCATTCTTCCCAATGAGTTTTTCCCAGTACCTGAGTGCGGGGTTTGCCATGATTAATTTGTTCGGCGGCGGCATTTTGGTAAACAATTCGCCAGTCTTGATCTAACGCCATAAAGGCATCACTCATACTTTCTAAAATGTGAGATAGGCGTGCGGCTATTGCTTCAGCCTCCTGTTGTGCTTTTTCAGTTGCCAGACGCAGTTCTTGTTCTCGTACCGCCGCTTCTTTGCGAATCTGCGCCATCTTTAAAGTAGCTTCCACTCGTGCCAGCAGTTCACGGGTAGAGAAGGGCTTAGTCAGGTAATCATCGGCTCCAGTTTCTAACCCTTCAATTCGTGCTTCTTCACCAGCACGAGCAGAAAGCAGGATAATTGGCAGTTGTTGCGTTTGAGGATCTGTCCGCAGTTCTCGCAATAGCCCAAAGCCATCTAAGCGAGGCATCATCACATCTGTCAACACTAAATCGGGATGCCATTGCTGAATCGTAGTTAGTGCTGCTATGCCATCTTCTGCCACTTCTACTTGATAACGTTGCTGGAGTAATCGCTTGACGTATTCCCGCATATCAGCATTGTCATCAACTACAAGAATTCTGGCAGACAAAGGTGATAGGTGAGACCACCCCCCGTCTTGGCGGTTTCCGTCACGTAGACGCAAAACGTCTTCCCGTAAGGGTAGGGGGACTGGGGAACCCGAAGGGTGACAGGTGATAGGTGACAGGTCTGATTTGTCGCTGTTCCCTGTTCCCTGTTCCCTGTTCCCTTCTTCTGGTAACCACCGCAAAGCTTCTTCCACATAGGGCATGGCTCCCATTGCTGTTGATGTGAGTGTGCGTGATGCACCAATGCGATCGCTCGGTAGATGAGCAAATCCTGTGGGAATCGTGACTGTAAAACAACTGCCTTGTCCTAACTCACTCGTTACATGGATGTTTCCACCATGTAGTTTGACTAACTCCAGTACCAAGGATAAGCCAATGCCCGAACCTTCAAAACTGCGGACTTGAGCATTTTTAACGCGGTGAAAGCGTTCAAATAAATAAGGTATTTCTTCTGTAGGGATACCAATTCCTGTATCTTTAACAACTAGTTCAATGCGATCGCCAAAACTTTGTAAACAAATGCTAATCGTGCCACTCAAGGTAAACTTAAAGGCATTCGACAACAGATTCAGCACAATTTTTTCCCACATTTCCCGATCAACATAAATCGGTTCACTTAGGGGCGGACATTCTACTACCAGTGACATTCCAGCCCGTTCGATGAGGGAACGAAAATTACTGGCAAGCTCGGCTGTGAAGGAGGCTAAATCTGTTGGCTGATATACCGCCTGCATTCGTCCGGCTTCAATCCGCGAGAAATCAAGCAGTGTATTAACCAACTTCAGCAAACGTAAGCCATTGCGCTGGATAATTTCTAGGCGATCGCGTTGTGTGGGTGGTAAAAGGTTGGTGGTGTCAGCTAAAGCATCCTCTAAAGGAGCCAGCATCAGGGTAAGGGGAGTGCGGAACTCATGGGAGACATTGCTAAAAAACACTGTTTTAGCGCGATCAATTTCTGCTAAAGCTTCAGCCCGTTGGCGTTCGGTTTGATATGCACGGGCATCGGCGATCGTTGATGCTACTTGTCCCGCTACCAATTCCAAAAACCCTTGATAATCATCATCCAAGGCACGCCGAGAACTAATACCTGCCACCAGTAATGCTGTCGGGCGCTCTTGTCCTGGCGATGCTACAGGTAAAACTAACGCTGTGTGGGGCGATTCTTCCCAAAGCCCTACCTGAAGTTCGCCAAATCGCTCAATGACATTTGTAACTTGCTTGACATGAGCAGTATGTACTACTTCTGCCAAAGGCCAAGGTAATTCGGTGAATTCTGTTAAATCAATTAAACTCGGACTGGCGGGAGTGTTTGGTTCTAAGCCTGTAGTGCCTACCAGTTCAGCTTGCTTGCCCTCAGCATCAAGTAAGTAAAGCAGGGCAAAAGGAATATCGGCTGCATTATTAGCCAAAGTTTTAACTGCAATCTCACAAGCTGCCTCCACTTTTTTGGCTTTACCTGCTTGTGCCGCCAAATCACGCAAGGTGCGGAGGCGGCGATCGCCTAAAACTTGTTGTGTGGTTTCTGTACAAGCACAAAACAAGCCACCGATACCGCCTGTTTCATCCCGAATGGGGCTATAAGAGAAAGTAAAGTAAGTTTCTTCTAAATAGCCACTGCGGTGCATGAATAACTGAAAATTATCTGACCAAGTGGGTTCACCTTTCGTCACTACCTGATTCACCAATGGCCCGATTTCATCCCAAATCTCTGGCCAAATTTCAGGTGCAGACCGACCTAATGCTGCTGGATGTTTTGTTGAGCCTAAGACAGGGCGATAAGCATCGTTATAAAGCTTTACTAGTTGCGGCCCCCAAAATGTAAACATGGGGTAACGAGAATTTAACAAAATACTAACGGTGGTGCGTAAGCTTTGCGGCCATTGCTCTACAGGGCCAAGTGGTGTTTGCGACCAATCATGCGATCGCATCAACTTACACATCTCTCCATCACCAGCAAATAAACTGTCCCGCATTTCTGAACTGATTAGTTCCGTCACCTACTCACTCCTTTAGTCGGAAATTTCAAAGGAGCAGAGATAATTGTTAACTCCTGAATTCTAGCTCCTTACTCCGAACTACTCAGCTGTTCCACTTTACAATGGCATATTTTGGATTTAGTAAAAAATTCTTAATACCTCTTCTTTGCTCTTCTACTTACCTGTTAGTTATTAAATTTATAAAATAAATTTGCAACAGCTGACTTTAATGCCTTACAGAGGTGTTACCCAATAAGTAATTCCCTGTATAACTTGATTTTTAAACCCTAACTTTGGCAAATCTTCTGCTGGTACACCAAGATAAGTCCAGTGCGGTACATCTTTAACTACGGTTTGAAACCAACCATTTTGATTCAGTATCTGTCTTTGCTTTGGGTTAGATACACCTAAATCAATTGCTAATCCCCAAAGATGTTGTGATGTTCCTGGCGGTGCAACTAAACCAAGAATTGCTGTTTCCTTACCTTCTTTGACTTTTTCTAAAGTTTTATTATTCGCATATTTATGCCAAAATCTTAAATTCGTAGCGAAACTGCGAGTACAATCACTAGCACCATATCCTGATTTTAGGGGAATATTGTACTGGGTTCTGGCTTTATTTAAAGCCTCGGCTGCTGATTTTTGTAAATAACAGTCATTTGTGCCAACAACTTTTTCTAATGTTAGTTGTGACTGGAATTCTTTAGTATCTTCTTCGTTAGTGAAAAGCAATTTTGGCGGCAATTTCACATCATCTGCTGGGTTGATAAATGCAGCGCCATAGGAACGTAATAAGGTATATTCAAAAGTTCCTGGTTCGGGCATTACTTTTAACTTCTGCATAATTGACGCAACAAAACGCTCTTGCTCACTTAAAGGTTCATTAGCAACAGGTCTTGTTATTTGGGCATTAGCTGTACAGCCAGACACCCCTGGAACTAAGCATTGATTTATTGCTGGAGGATGATTAACTGCTTGATAGTGTTGGATACTATTACTAGCAACCAATGCCAAACAAATAAAAATAGCAGTAAAGATAAATTTTGCTTTTTTAATTAAACGTTTCATTGATTGCTTAATTTTGTAAAAATATTAAATGAAAATTATCTGCACATCTGCTACAAAATAAAGAATTTTGAGATATGCAAACCACAACTAACTAAATTGCTTTGCTGCAACTTAATTAATAATTATAATTACTAAATTTTAAAATTTCACTACTACCAGATGACTAGTTCTTTTGATAGCTTTTTTATTAACAAGGCGCATCCTTGAAAGCACTGGATCAGCTAAAATATCATTGACTCTTAGCTTGCTGTTGTATAAGTATGACCATGCACAATTGTGTTGAATTCCAAGACGCTTATGATGTAATTGTCGTCGGTGCAGGTCACTCCGGTTGCGAAGCCGCCCTGGCCGCTGCCCGTCTTGGTTGTCGAACTCTGCTATTAACACTGAATTTAGATAAAATCGCTTGGCAACCTTGTAACCCCGCCGTCGGTGGCCCGGCTAAATCTCAGTTAACTCATGAGGTAGATGCCCTCGGTGGGGAAATTGGCAAAATGGCAGACCGCACATATTTGCAAAAGCGCATCCTTAATTCTTCACGGGGGCCTGCGGTGTGGGCATTACGCGCCCAAACAGACAAGCGTGAATATGCAGCGGTGATGAAAGCTATTGTTGAAAATCAAGAAAACTTGACCATTCGGGAAGGGATGGTAACAGATTTAGTTTTGGGCGCTAACGATGAAGTTGTTGGTGTGGAAACTTATTTCGGTGTGGCGTTTGAATGTAAAACAGTAATTTTGACAACTGGCACTTTCTTAGGCGGCAAAATTTGGGTTGGTAAAAAATCAATGGCGGCGGGACGCGCCGGAGAATTTGCTGCTGAGGGTTTGACAGAAACTTTAAATCGCTTGGGGTTTGAAACCGGAAGGCTGAAAACAGGGACACCTGCACGGGTAGACAAGCGATCGGTTGACTACAGTAAGATGCAAATTCAGCCGGGAGATGCGGAAGTTCGCTGGTTTAGTTTTGACCCCCAGGTGTGGGTAGAACGGGAACAAATGCCTTGTTACATGACCCGTACCACTGCCGAAACCCACCGCTTAATTCAAGAAAATTTACATCTATCACCTGTTTACGGTGGTTGGGTAGAGGCGAAAGGCCCGCGTTATTGCCCCAGTATTGAAGATAAGATTGTGCGCTTTGTTGATAAGGAAAGCCACCAAATCTTTATTGAACCCGAAGGGCGAGATATTCCCGAACTATATATTCAAGGTTTTTCGACTGGGTTGCCAGAAAATTTGCAATTACAAATGCTGCGGAGTCTTCCTGGTTTGGAAAACTGTGTAATGCTGCGTCCGGCTTATGCGGTAGAGTATGATTATTTACCAGCAACACAGTGTTATCCCACAATGATGACGAAGAAGATTGCCGGTCTATTTTGTGCTGGACAAATTAACGGCACAACAGGCTACGAAGAAGCCGCAGCCCAAGGAATTGTGGCTGGAATTAATGCAGCAAGGTTTGTTCGCGGTCAAGAAATGATTGTATTTCCCCGTGAGCAAAGTTACATCGGTACGCTGATGGATGACTTATGCACGAAAGACTTGCGGGAACCTTACCGGATGCTTACTAGCAGGTCTGAATATCGCTTACTGTTGCGTTCTGATAATGCTGACCAACGCCTCACCCCTTTAGGAAGGGAAATTGGCTTAATTGACGATCGCCGTTGGGAATTATTCACCAACAAACAAGCCCAAATTACTGCGGAAAAAGAACGCTTATACGCCACCCGCATCAAAGAACATGATCAAGTTGGAAAAGCGATCGCATCTGACACTCAACAAGCAATCAAAGGTTCGATTACCTTAGCTGACTTACTGCGGCGACCAGGATTTCATTATGTTGACCTCGACAGATATGGCTTAAGCAATCCCAGCCTCACCCAAGCGGAGAAAGAAGGCGCAGAAATTGACATCAAATATTCTGGCTATCTTGCTAGACAGCAAAATCAAATTGAACAAATTGCCCGTCAAGCCCACCGCCAGCTACCTGCGGATTTAGATTATGCCAAAATTGATACTCTTTCTAAAGAAGCACGGGAAAAATTAACTAAGGTAAAACCACTGACTATCGGCCAAGCTGCCCGTATTGGAGGTGTAAATCCTGCGGATATTAACGCATTGTTAATATTTTTGGAATTGCGTAAAACAAAGAACCAGACTGACTTTCCGGCGTTAACTTAACTTAAAGTTTTAACAAAGGTGAGTATAGTAGAAGGAAGGAGATTGGTATGATTGATGACACGAATTCATAACTGGCATCATTAGCCATCTCCAGACTACAGTTGAATTTAATACCACATAAAAATAAACGCGTCAAGTTTAGGCTGGCAGTTCGATAATTTTTGCAAAACCCTGATTTCCAGGCATTAAAAGCATTGTTTAATCCTGGCAAACAAAACCCAAAATCATGCCTATGTTACAAGAATTCAACACCCATCTCATCGTTCCGGAACCATCAGAAGAATTAATTACCAACGAACCTTGGTCAATAGAAATCTATGCTGATGGCTTGATGGATGATCTGTTTGCCGATATTGACGGTATTTTGGATAGCAGTGGCACTTTGTCTTCTCATACTGTGAGGTATGCTGGTCGCATACCAGGGCGTTCTAAAGAAGAAACATCTGCAAACGATTGGTATTACTCAGACTACGAGCCTCTGCAAACACTGAATATACCGCAGATTGTCTTGCCAAACACGCTGAATCGAACTGTACATGGTGTTCCTCAAGTTAGAAATCCCCATGCAAGTACAGTTGTGGTCGATACTCCGGCAATGTCTTCCGGAATCAGAAGTCCTCAAAAAATCAAACGGGCTTTCAGCAAGCTGGTGATTTTGGGAACAGCCATTGGTGTGGCGATCGCTGGTACGATTTACCTATTACGATCTGAAGTTCTCGCTTTTCTGACTACCAAAGTAACCCAGCAGAATTACTTGGTGTCGCAAGCGCAATTACCCACACGCGCAGATGTTGAGGCGGATTTAGCTGATTATATACTGGGGTCGTTAGCAATCATCGATCAGCAAGGGGCAACAAGTAGTCAAAAATCTGTTCGCACCGGAATCAGTAATAGTATAACTTCTAACCCTACTGCGGTTGCCTACGCTAGTAGTTCACCAATCGGTAATTTACCATCTCCCCTCACTGCTAACAATACAGCACCTACTCCTAACCGTTCTGCCAACAATGTTGTCGAACGTATCTATATTCCTGTGTATCAAGCGCCGTCACCCATGCGCTATGGGCTACCAAGAATTCCTGGTACTCCCTTACCTCTACCGCCAGTAGCCAATGCGAAACAGACAACTCAGCCTAATGCTGTAACAACTGCCTTAAATACTGTTAAGCCACCAGCTAAACCTGTCAGTGTCAATATGTTGGCTGCTGCTGTGCGTACAGATCTCAAGCCTGTGGCTGTGCGTACCGCCCCGATTACTGTACGACAATCTGCTAGTCCGATTCCAGCATTACCTGTTGCGCCACTACGTGCTGCACCAACTCAAATAGCCAGCTTAGTTTCAGCACCAACCACGACTCAACAAGTATTTTTGGCATCGAATACTCAACCGACTCCCAGTCATACCTTAGAGGGAGTGCTGGAGTTAGGCAATAAATCTGCGGCTTTATTTCAAGTTGAGGGTGTGACTCGCCGCATCAATATCGGAGAAACTATTGGTAGTAGTGGCTGGACATTAGTAGAAGTCAATAATGGGGAAGCCATTGTTCGGCGTAACGGTGAAGTCCGCTCTATCTATACAGGACAGAAGCTGTAAAAGCGATCGCTTTTACTAGCAAAATGCGTTGACTCAAAATATAACAATTAAAAACTGACTAAAAGGTTCATAAAAACAAGAGTAGCTTGTAGCTTTAATCTACTCTAATTTCGACATGCTAAATCAGCACTATGTTTTACTTAGCGCTAATAGCTAAAATTACCTGCTTATGCAGGTTTTTTACTTTATGTAATACTGCTTAGACAGTATAACACACTTTTTTGCCTATCCAGTAATATTACCGTAATATATTTTTTATTTTATGAGGGGTGTGACCCCTCATAATTACGGTAATCTTCCACAACTTTTCAGGTATAGCAATAGCCAAAACAGTTAGGACATCAGGAAATAAGAAAACTTAGACAGCAAAAGACTTTTAACTCTGTCACCTGTCACCCATTACCTGTCCCCTGCGATAAATTCATCCTGAGATTTAGCTGCGGATCAAAAGAGAACCTTTGCCTTTACGGCGAATATTTTTTTTAATTCGTACACCGATACCAATTACAGCCATACCAATGAAAGTTATAGCGGCTTTTGGTTCGGGAACTGGCTGCGGAGTTTGTAAGTTAAAATTCAGTTGAGCCAAGCCTTGTGAAGGAGTACCTGGTGGGCTGAGTCTGTCTTCTTCAGTAAAAGTTATCGTACCTGTAGCATTCTTGAATAAGCCTGTACCACCAGTAATAGTTATAGTCCCGCCACCCCTGATCGTACCTTCGGCAAAATTAATTTCAGCGCTGTCACTTGCTGTGCCGAATAACTCATTAGCACCACCATAATACCTATCAGAAAATATTGGTTCTTCATCTAAGCCAAACACCCTAGGATCTGAATTAAAGGTATATCGGTTGATGGCTGGGTTTTCCACAGGATTAAGCTTACCGTAAGTATTGCTAATAAAGAAATTCAAACCATAAGGAGCAGGTTCTACACTTTCACCTGTAATGGTTGCTCTCACAATACCTAAGTCTGGTCTAAAAGTTGGATCAATACTTACTGAAGTAGTGTAATCAGCACTAAATATATAAGAACTATATGCACTCTGCGCTTTTACGCTTTGCACGTTCGACCCTAAACTGACTACTGTGAAAGCGACAGGAACCAGCCAGTTGATTTTTGAATCAAACATAATTGTTTTTCTTTCGGTAAGCAACTAGAATAAAATTTCACTAGTAAATAGGTAAGAAAAATCTACTTATTTATTGGTGAAAACAAGCTTTAAAAACTGTTACAAATCATCTTAAAATTACTGTTCTCCTATTTCAATATTTAATAAATGAATTATTTTTAGATCATTGCTATAAATTAGGTAAAATATTATTTTTATTTGAATTATAAAATTAATCTTAAGTATAAATAGTCGGTAATTGATAGCTAAGTATTCCTTCGGCTAGATGACTAGATGAAAAAAATACTGCTAAATAGCTGTGTTTTCAGTTATTAGGACATTTTTCTATGCAAACTAGAAAACTCGGCAAGCAAGGATTAGAAGTTTCCCAACTAGGACTTGGTTGCATGGGGATGTCTGAATTTTATAGTGGTCGAGATGAACAAGAAGCGATCGCCACTATTCATCGAGCCTTAGAACTTGGTTTGAATTTTTTTGATACGGCTGATATGTACGGGCCGTTTACTAATGAGCAATTAGTAGGCAAAGCAATTAAAGAACATCGTGATCAAGTCGTGTTAGCAACTAAGTTCGGTAATGTCCGGACTGAAGATGGTGGTTGGAAAGGTGTGAATGGTAGTCCAGAATATGTTCATCAAGCTTGCAATGCTTCTCTCAAACGTTTAGGAGTTGAGGTAATTGACCTGTACTATCAACATCGGGTTGATCCAAACGTGCCAATTGAAGACACCGTAGGCGCAATGGCAGAGTTAGTCCAGCAAGGTAAAGTCCGCTATTTAGGACTTTCGGAAGCGGCTCCTAATACAATCAGACGGGCGCAAAAAGTGCATCCAATTACCGCACTACAAACAGAGTACTCTTTATGGAGCCGCGACCCAGAAGATGAAATTTTACCTACTGTCCGCGAACTCGGAATTGGATTTGTGGCTTACAGTCCACTAGGGCGCGGGTTTTTATCAGGTGCGATTACTAGCCCTGATGATTTGGCTGCTGATGACTATCGCAGAAAATCTCCTCGCTTTCAAGATGATAATTTTTACAAAAATTTGCAATTAGTCGAACAAGTAAAAGCGATCGCTACTGAAAAAGGCGTTACACCCAGCCAACTTGCTCTAGCTTGGCTATTAGCACAAGGCGAAGATATTGTTCCTATTCCTGGTACAAAGCGCCGTGTTTATTTAGAAGAAAATATTGCCGCTGCGCAAATTACTCTCACACCAGAAGATTTACATCGCATTGAAACTGTTGCACCCAAAGGCATCACCGCAGGGGAACGCTATCCAGATATGAGTACAGTCAATCGTTGAAGAATAAAGCCCAACAATTACTAGTATGTTGGGTTTTATTTTTCGTTGAGCAAAGCTAATTCAAACGACAACCCACAACTTTTTTGCAAGATTTTTACCCTGCAAAGTTGTAGCCGTATTTAGATATGTTAGATCAGTATTGATTGCTCAAAACCTTCAAATTACTGGGTTTATACTCAGCACTTTGCCATACATTACTTTTGTCTAAGGGCAAATCTAATTTTGCTTGACAGGGCTGACAGTAAAGCATACATTAAGAAGTATATATAAGTGTAAATTTAACACTTATAGCCAATAGCATTTTTTAGCTTAGCAAGTTGCCTGCATTAATAGGTAATTCTTATCTGAGCAGCACTAAATTCAGGTAAAGAAATTTAAAATTTGTCAGTCTAGGAATTATCTCGATGTGTGCATTACCTAAGCTGTGTTTTGCTTATGAATTATAAATAACGACCGTTCGATATAAATAAAATTTACCCATGCCGAAGATTGTTGATCATGACCAATACCGTAAAGAACTTCTGGGCAAATGCTTCGATTTATTTGCCCAAAAAGGATATGGCTCCGTTACCATGCGTCAGATTGCTCAAGGTATGGGAGTTTCCACTGGGACTTTGTATCACTACTTTTCTAGTAAAGAAGCTTTATTTGAACAATTAGTAGAAGAGATTTCACAACAGGATGTGAGTGCGGCGTTAGCAGAGTTAGAGGGAGGAGAAACACTGCCGGAAGCAATGGCAGCCCTAGGAAGATATCTAGCCAAAAATGAAGATTACTTTATTAAATGGACTTTTGTATGGGTTGATTTTTGTCAACATCAAGACTCAAAAAAAATGCTGAATCAGAGTAATGTTTTCAAACGTGCAAATCAGCGATATCAACAGGCAGCTTGTAAGTTTTTGGGAGTTCAAGATGAAACTTTGGCTTCTTTTATTGTGAGCTTTGTTAATGGGTTAATTTTAGAAAAATTATGGGGTGATGAAACAATTGATTTTATTGAAAAATGTGCTTTGCTGGGAAAAATTTTGACAGCTTATTTGCAGCAGAAAGTTACTACTTCTGTTAATTAGCAATTTCATTATTAAGATTTTCTAGAGGGGTATATGGGGCAAAATCTGTTATTTAAACCTGCCAATAAAAAATTACTGGGTTTAGTAATTGCGGCAACAGCAATTACAGGGGGAATTGTGGTTTATGGCGTTTCTCAGTTTGGACAAGTTGGTCGCACCGCCTCTCCGGAACCAGTTGTCATGACATCTGCACCAAAAGTCACAGCCTTGGGCAGACTAGAACCCGAAGCCGAAGTCATTAGCTTATCTGCACCATTGGTTTTAGATGGCGATCGCGTCATGGAAATGCGTGTTAAAGAAGGTGATATTGTCAAACCTGGGCAGATAGTAGCAATTTTAGATTCGCGCGATCGCTTAGAAACAGCTGTACTCCAAGCCGAAAAACAAGTGCGAGTCGCCCAAGCCAAACTTGATCAAGTAAAAGCCGGGGCAAAAGCTGGCGAAATTCAAGCACAAAAAGCCAGCATCGAACGCTTACAAGCCCAATCTCAAGGAGATACAATTGGGCAACAAGAAGCGATCGCCCGCATCGAAGCTCAATGGCAAGGTGATAGAATCGCCCAAGAGGCAAGCATTAGGAAGCTAGAAGCAGAACTCAGCAATGCCCAAGCAGAGTATGAACGTTATCAAAAGCTATACACAGAAGGCGCAATTTCTAATTCTGCCTTTGATAGTAAGCGCTTAGTTGTCGAGACAGCAAAACAACAACTAGACGAAGCCAAAGCAGTTTTGGCAAGAATTAACTCCACCGCCAGCCGACAACTAGCCGAGGCGAAAGTTTCTTTAGCCAGAATTAACACCACAGGTACGAAACAAGTCAGCGAAGCCAAAGCCACACTCACCAGTATTGCCGAAGTCCGACCAGTGGACGTGCAAGCTGCCAAGATGGAAGTTGAAAATGCGATCGCCGCACTCAAACGCGCCCAAACTGACCTACAAGCAGCTTATATCAAAGCGCCAATGACCGGGCAAATACTCAAGATTCACACACGAGTCGGCGAAAAAATCAGTGATAACGGCATTGCAGACTTAGCGCAAACCGAACAGATGATTGCGATCGCAGAAGTTTATCAAACAGATATCGGCAAAGTCAAACTCGGGCAATCAGCAGTAGTCACTAGTCAAGCATTTCCTGGAGAATTGCGCGGTGAAGTTTTCTATGTTGGGTTACAGGTAAATCGTCAAAACGTTTTTAGCAACCAACCCGGAGAAAACTTAGATAGCCGAGTTGTGGAAGTGAAAATTCGCCTCAATCCTGAAGACAGTAAAAAAGTTGCAGGTTTGACAAACTTACAAGTGCAAACAGCAATTGAAATCTAAAAAAGTATGAAGTGTGAAGTATGAAATTTGGCGTTGCTGAATCAGAATATGAAATGCCAAATTAGCCTTTCTGTTTCTTTGTAACTTTGCGTCTTTGCGCGGCAGTCGCTTCAAGTCGGGTAACCCGCCCAACGCGCTGCCTTGCCTTTGCATGAGACAAATTCATAGCTTAAATCAGCAACGCTATGAAATTTAATACTTGAGTCTTTTGATTAATGACAAATGAACATTGACAAAGTATGAAATTTTTTCTCAAAACACCTTTAGCATGGCGACAGTTATTAAAAGAAAGAACTCGGCTATTAGTTGCAGTCGCAGGTATTACCTTTGCCGACATGCTGATATTTATTCAGATGGGATTTGAAGGGGCATTGTTTGATGCGGCTATCAAACCACATCGCAGTTTACAAGCAGATTTAGTACTAATTAATCCCCAATTTCAAACTTTATTTTCTGTTAAAAGCTTTTCGAGAGAGCGACTGTACCAAGCATTAGGTTACGATGGTGTGCAATCGGTAAATTCAATTTATATTGGCACTGGACAATGGCGAAATCCCGAAACACGTTTAGAACGCGCCATCTTAGTTTGGGGTATCGATCCGGCAAAATCTGCGTTTAATTTTCCCGAAGTTCAACAAAATCTAGACCCTATCAAACAGTTAAATCAAGTTTTGTTTGACCAAGCAGGTCGTCCAGAATATGGGGCGGTAGGGGAGATTTTTCAGAAAACAGGAAAGTTTGACACAGAATTGAACAATAAAACTGTCAGAGTCAAGGGAATTTTTAGTAATGGTGCATCTTTTGCAGCTGATGGTAATGTAATTACCAGTGACTCTACCTTTTTACAAATCTTTCCCGAACGCAAACCAGACCGTATTGAAGTTGGGTTAATTACTCTTAAACCAGATGTCGATCCACTAAAAATACAATCACAACTTGCAGCTGGATTACCCAAAGATGTCAGCGTCTTAACTCCAGAACAATTCGCGCAAATTGAAAAAGAATACTGGTCTAATGGTACGGGCATTGGATTTATTTTTGGTTTAGGTGTGGGAGTTGGTTTTATTGTCGGCATCGTGATTGTTTACCAAATTCTCTACTCTGATGTTTCTGACCATTTGCCAGAATATGCCACCCTCAAAGCAATGGGGTATACCGATCGCTATCTGTTGGTAGTCTTATTTCAAGAAGCAATATTTCTCGCTTTCTTAGGTTTTATTCCGTCATTTTTCTTTTCTTTAGGTCTGTATCAACTCGCCTACAGCGCTACTATGTTGCCCATATTTATGAGTTCGCAACGGGCAATTACAGTGTTTATTTTGACAGTAATTATGTGTACAGCATCTGGTGCGATCGCTATGCGGAAACTAAGTGCTGCTGACCCTGCGGATATTTTCTAACAATCAAACTTTTATGTTACAAGAATCTCTGCCAGTAAAATCTTCCGACTCACTCGTTGCTTTAGAACCTGTAATTGTAGTCCGTAACCTGAATCATTACTTTGGCGAAGGTGCGCTAAAAAAACAAGTTTTATTTGATATTAATTTAGAAATTAATGCAGGTGAAATTGTAATTATGACTGGGCCATCCGGTTCAGGTAAAACCACCTTGTTGACCTTATTAGGTGGACTACGTTCTGCCCAAGAAGGTAGTTTAAAAATTTTAGGACAAGAAATTTGTGGAGCCAGTAAACGTAAATTGACAGTACTGCGTCGTCAGATAGGCTATATTTTTCAGGCGCATAATTTGCTGACTTTTCTGACAGCAAAAGAAAACGTTCGGATGTCTTTAGAATTGCATGATGAATATCTCAATCAAGATATTGATGCGAAAGCGATCGCTATGCTAGAAACAGTTGGCTTGGCAGAACGTGTAAATTATTACCCAGAAAAACTTTCTGGCGGACAAAAACAACGAGTAGCGATCGCCCGTGCCTTAGTTAGCCATCCTAAAATTGTTTTAGCAGACGAACCTACAGCCGCACTCGATAAAAAATCTGGGCGCGATGTTGTGGAATTAATGCAGAAACTCGCCAAAGAACAAGGCTGTACAATTTTGTTAGTCACCCATGACAACCGCATCCTAGATATTGCCGATCGCATCATTTACATGGAAGATGGATTGCTGAAAAGTGATGGTCTAGATATAGCTACAACCATGCACTGAGTAGAAGTATAGGACTCATATTTGATTATTGAAAAAAATCAGTACACATCTAGCTTCCCTCTTATCTGTTCCCTGTTCCCCGTTCCCTATTCCCTCCCTATACAAGGATTTTCAGTAATCAAATCGGATTCCTATAGACAGAATCAAAACTCATGACCATTGACTATTGCCCATTAACCCTTGACCATTGACTATTGACTCTTGACTATTGACTGAGGAAATGCAAATTAGCAATTTATTCACGGCTGGTGGCGTGGTTATGTGGCCGCTGCTAGGGTTTTCTTTGTTAGCAGTGGCGCTGATTATTGAACGTATCCTGTTTTGGGTGAAAATTAATAATCGTCAAAATCGTGTTGTCAAAGAAGTGTTAAAGCTTTATCGCTCAGATAACGTGGTTGGTGCAATAAATCAATTGCAGAAAAATACAGACTTACCCATCGCCCGGATTTTTCTAGCAGCTTTAGAATTAGAAGAACCAACACCAGAAGAATTTCGTTTGGCGCTAGAAAGTGAAGCGCAAGCCGAAATTCCTTTACTCAAACGCTTTCAAAACATTTTTGATACGATAATTGGCCTTGCACCGTTGTTAGGATTGTTAGGTACAGTTTTAGGATTAATTACCTCCTTTGCTTCTTTAAATATTGGTGATGTGGGAGGTACAACCACAGTAGGTGTCACTGCTGGGATTAGTGAAGCTTTGGTATCCACAGCATCAGGATTAGTTGTAGCTATTTTTACACTGTTGTTTGCCAATACTTTTCGAGGACTATACCAGCGCCAACTTGCAAGAATTCAAGAGTATGGTGGACAGTTAGAATTACTCTACCGCCGTCGTTATGAAAGGAGAGATAAATTTTAATTATTAACTAAAAAGCAATTTGACTAAAAATTATCACCACTTAGTCTAGTTCCCCAACATCTCGTAGCATTTAATCATCGCGCAATTCGTCAGCGACTTGATCATCATCTAGGTTGATAACAGGAACTTGCAAACGCCCTAGTTCGTACATAAATTGAGGTTTGTTCATACCGCAAAAAGCAGCGGCTTTACCAAGTGATAATCGGCGTAGCTCGAATAGTTTAACTGCAAGTAAAAATGTGAGTTCTGCTTCTAATGCTTGGGGTGATTTACCGGAGGTAATAAGTAAATCATCGGGATATGGAAGGGTTAGAATGTGCATGGTTTGTTGCTTGGTTCATTATCTTAATTATGGTTGAATCTTCAGTTGACTCTTTCTGCTATTCTCAGTTTGGCAGAACGCGATCGCGGGTTACTCGCAATTTCCGATTCTTGTGCAGTGATTGGCTTTTTAGTAATTACCCGCAATAGTGGAGAATTGCGTAAACCATGCTTGACTAAGCGGTCTTCTAAACTATGAAAACTAATAACAGCAATTCTCCCACCGGGGACAAGGGCGTTTGGTGCTTTTTCTAAAAAAGTTTCTAAAGACTTTAACTCATCGTTGACGACAATTCGCAAAGCTTGAAAAGCGCGGGTCGCCGGGTGAATTCTACCATAACGGTATTTAGGTGGCACAGCAGATGCGATCGCTTCAGCTAATTCTGTAGTCGTAGAAAATGGACGGCGTTCGACAATGCGTCTAGCAATGCGTCGGGATAGTCGTTCTTCACCGTATTTAAAGAAAATATCTGCAAGTTCTGCTTCCTCCCACTCATTAATTACATCAGCAGCAGTGAGTGAACCTTGCTTATCCATCCGCATATCTAAACTTGCAGTGTGGCGAAAGCTAAAACCTCGTTCTGGTGTATCTAACTGATAAGAACTCACGCCTAAATCGGCGAGAATACCATTAAAGGTGGCTGTGGGAAACTGATAAGCAGCAAAGTTACTTTGAATAAATTTTACGCGATCGCCAAACTCAGCTAATTCTTTTCTGGCTGCGGCTAAAGCATCCTCATCTTGGTCAATAGCAGTTAACTTTACATCCGGCGCAGTTTGCAAAATCAAGCGACTGTGACCGCCACCGCCTACAGTTGTATCGAGATAATGACCTCCCGCAGACACCGCTAAACCTGCAATTACTTCTTGCGGTAACACAGGTAAATGAGAAAATATCTGTTCGTCAATAGCCAGCGATGGGGAAGAATCAGAATTCATTAGAAGTCAAAAAAATCTAGAGTGGTAGCACACAGATTTATTATCTATTTTTTTGTGGATGTAGGGACGTGACATTGTAATGTCTCTACAATTTTTTTATTTTCTGCTGGTAAATTGCTGTGTCTGGTATTTGTTTAAACTTTTTCTCAAATTTTAAGTTACTATTCAACACAAAACAAAATACTGCACCAGGTAATTCAATTTCTTCTAACAGAGCGTCGATAAGTCTTGTGTTATCGGCTTCATGGTCATTTTCCCAAAAACTGAATTTTCGCATTACACCTAGAACATAAAACGGTTGTTCTGGAAAATATTGCACTACTTTCTGCACTAAGTAAGCAGTTGTAATATTTGGGTAACGAGATAACTTCTGACGCAGTTTATCTATCTCGCTATTTGAAAGATCATGTGCTTGAAATTTATCATTAATTTTTATACTAGCACGTTCTTCCTGACCTCGTAAAAGCAAATCATGATGCTGCTCTGCACGTTCTTGATATAATTTTGCCCTCTCATTTTGGCCTTTGTTTTTGAGAAAATAATAAATTATCCGATAACCATCAGATGCTATGTCTATATCTTGAGCGATCGCTATTTCAATATGTTCTATTCCACTGGCATCGTCGTATCTTAATAGGATTTGTCCAAGTAAATAATTAGCTGATACGTGCTGGCTATCTATCTTAATAACTTCTCTTAATAATGGGACTACAGCTTCTTCACCTTCTAACTCAAATGTTAACAATGCTCTGGTAGTTGCTTCTCCTAATGATAACTGCTGTCTTTCAGCTTTAGCATTCAAATTATCTAATATATCCCATGCTTGTTGAATTTCTGCATATTTTTGCCGCCAAGGTGTGGCTATTTTCTCGCACCAAGCTTGACTAAAATCATCTCTAAATTTTTCTAAAGAATTACCTAAATATTCTTGAGCAGCGCTGAGTCTGATCGGTGCAGATACAGCTAATTCTTCTTGAATACCGGGAATAAACCCCAAAGCTTTTAATCTATCTGTGAGGCACGGGTGAGTATCTGCGTTATTAGTTTTTTCAGCAAGTGATTGAGCTAAATAAATGCTTGCTTCTTTCAAAGGTATTCCCTGAGCTAAAGCTGTTTGCATATCTGTATAACTTGCTTTTGGTGGCTCAATTTCTGTATGTACTTGCTGATAAATATCAGACCAAAAGTAATTTTCTAAAAATCTAGCTTTGACCTTCAAATTCATCAGCATTTTAGCAGATGTTTCTACTCCTGCTACCTCGACAGCACATTTATCGGCTTCGTATTCATCTAACCTTGCTAATACAAAAGAATACGCATCAAAAAATGGAATATACCACTGCAAAAATCGCTGAAAAATGAATCCTGATGATTCATTACCACCTTGTCCAAGTCCTTCCTCAATCCTATCCCAAGCTATACGTTGGCGATAAATCCAAGCAGCGAAACGACTGTGATTTCCCGAAATATGTCCCAACTCATGGGCAATCACAGCCCGAAATTGTTCAGGCGGCAATGCTAACATCAATGGTAAACCCACAATTAGATAATTTTGATGCCAGCCAAGAAAACCTAAGCGTGGTCTTTGGACAACGTTAGCCCTAAAATCTGTGGTTAGCAAGATGTGGTGAAACTTCGGAGCTTTTAATTTTGATGAGATGTCGTCAACCAAGCAATATAGGCGGGGTACATCTTTGCGGCGTAATGCTAAGCCTTTGGGTGAGGGAAATGTTACCCAAAGCGATCGCACCAGTATAATAGCGATCGCTAGTAAAAAAATCACAGCTTTCAGAACTGAAGTATGAAATGACTTGGTGTTGAGCATCAACCAGACAATACCTGATAGTAATGCTACCGCCGCAGCTAAAATCAGTAATATATAGGCATAGCCCAACACAGCCAACAACGCAACGTGCAATCTATAAATATGTGGTTGTTGATTAGCAAAAATTTCTAATTTCTGAATTAGCCTATCAAAACGCTGTTGATCGAAAGCCATAAATGTGTATTAGCTTGTTCAATTTGCAATATAGCTGACATAATATCCGCTTGACTTACGTAGAAATGCAGAAGTTACTAGCCACTTATTCTTTGTTTTATCCCAAGTAAAGGTCTAACTGTCCTACCTAAAATATCCGTTTGGATTTGGTTCCTAATTTTTTAGGACAGGTAAAATACCTGTCCTAACTTTTATCAATCTAAGATTAAAATGTGTGAAGCATTGTTATTTTAAGTGAGGGATGTGCGGTCTGTGTGGTTTTTTAGAATTAGTAAGAGAATCAGAAACAGCAGTATTAGAAACAGCAGTGTTGGATACTGAAGTCTGCTCCGACTCAGGAGAACCAGGAGAAGAAAGGTTTAAGAAATCAATAAGTGTCAGAACACGGCGACTAATTTTCCAGCGCCCATTTTTGTTAATAACTGTATCTACATAAGTACCATTAGCAACATCAATGCTTGTATCTGAAAGCTTATGAGTTGCATGAAGGTAAGAAGACATGGTTGCTTGATTATTTTTCACCTCAATATTTATCGAACCCATTAAATGCTGAGTAGCTTGATATCCATTACCTTGAAATACTGCATAGACAAAATCCGCCCAATCATTTGCACCATATCTTGTTTCACTAGCTCCATTTGGAAAAACAGCAGTTATCTCAGCATCTGGAGTAAAACAATCTTGGTAAATATTTTTTCCTTCTTGAAGATTTCCTCTACCAATAGCATCAGTTCCTAATGCGTAACATACTGCCAACTTTTGGATTTCTGATTCTGCATTTGGTTGTGCTGCTCTTGCTACATCAAATTTACTTCCTACAAACAAAACCATCACACCAGCCAGCAAAATCAAGCTTAACCGATTTAATACTAATGACAGCAAATTAGATACTGTTTGCTTATTTTCTCTGTTCTTTTTCATAGAATTAACTTCTTGATACCTGTTTTGTGTTTTTGAATGTCACTTGCTTCAGGCAAGGTTTCGGTTACTTAGCTAATCAAAATCAACTAAATTCTTTTGACTTTGCCATTTAAAAACAATTTTATGCTCAAAAATTGATTTGCTAAATTTTGAACATATAAACATTCATAGCAATTTATCAATAAGATGTAATTGAGGATTACAACTAATTTAGTGTGATAAAAATAGTGCCAATATTATCAAGTTTTTTTAAGAAATTTTCAGTAAAATTACTTTAGTACCATAAAATTTTCATAAATTAATTTCAAAAATAAAATACCCGTTTTTTTGAAAAAATAGGCATCTAAATAAAATGAATATAACTAATAATTATCAACCAGAAATAGGAATAGAAATTCTAAACTCTGTTCCAACTCCTAACACTGACTCGCAAGTTAAACTCCCACTATGATTATCGACAATAATTTGCCGACTTATAGATAAACCTAATCCTGTGCCTTTGCCCACAGTTTTAGTAGTAAATAAATGGTCAAAAATACATGATTTAACTTCTTCTGTCATACCTTGACCATTATCTTTTATTTTAATGACTACATTTTGATGAACATTATCAACTTCTGTTTTGATAGTAATGGTGTTAATCTTATCTGCTGATGTATTAACAGAGGTTGCTTCATCCAAAGCGTCTATTGCATTGGCTAAGATATTCATAAAAACTTGATTAAGCTGTCCTAGATAACAGTCCACAGAGGGAATGCTGCCATATTCTTTGATAATTTGGATAGCCGGACGGTCATAATTGGCTTTTAAGCGATGTTGTAAAATCATCAAGGTACTATCAAGACCATCATGGATATTAGCTGAGACTTTAGACTTAGTATCAGTGCGAGAAAAGGTACGTAGTGAAGTACTAATTTCTCGAATGCGTTTTGTCCCTATTTTCATCCCATCAATCATTTTGGGTAATTCGTCCAGCAGGACATCTATATCTATTTCTTCAGCTTTTTCATCAATTTCGTCGCCAGGGTTAGGAAATGTTGATTGATAAAGTTGTAGATAATCAATTAAATCAGTAATTGCATCTTTGGCTAAGTCAAGATTACCTGTAATAAAGCCAAGAGGATTGTTGATTTCATGGGCTACTCCGGCAACTAAATTACCTAAAGATGACATCTTTTCACTTTGAATAATTTGTAATTGTGCAGTTTGTAAGTCTTGCAGAGACTGAGCTAATTGTCTAGACTTGTCTTGTTCATTAGCATATAGTCTGGCATTTTCAATTGCGATCGCCATTTGAGAAATCAAGACTTTTAACACTTGCACTCTTTCGGGAATAAACGCTCCTGTTGATATTTGATTTTCTAAATAAATAATTCCAGTCAGTTTTGATTGATAAATAATTGGTAAACAAAGCAATGATTTTGATTGTGATACTTGGATATATCTATCGAAGCTGAAAGGTTCATTATTAATTGCATCATTTAAGATGAGATTTTCCTGGGTGCGGAAAACATAATTAATCACAGACACAGGTAAATCTTGATAACTATCAACAGGCATTGATTGTAAAACTGTAACTATATCATCTACAGCATTACCCGCAGCTTCGATATATAGCTGATTATCTTTTACTAGTAGTAACACTGCTTTTTGAGCAGCAGCATTTTCTAGTAAAATTTTGATTAACTTACTCAATAAGTTTTCTAAAACAATTTCATTAGTGATTGCTTGGGAAACTTTAATGAAGGTATTTAAGTCCAAGAAATCACTTAAACCACTACTTGTAGTCGTGTTAGTTGTCATGTGAGTGACATCTAATTTGATGGTAGACGCTTCGGGAGTAGTAATTTGTTTGACTAAAAAAGGATATTTTACTTCTAAGTGTTTAACTTTAGCGATCGCACCCCAACGAATGCAGGCATAATAAGCTTTAGTGATGTAAGTCTCATGAATTAATTCTTTTCCTAGAGACTGATAAAATTTTCCGGCTAACTCATAAGCTAAAGCTTCATCCAAAAGATAACCATTAACTTGTGCTGTTTTAATAGCAAGTTCATAGTAATCCATCGCCTCTAGGTTTCGCTGCAAAACTCTATATATTTCTGCCTCAACCAAATAAAATTTATGCAGGTGATTCATAGGCGCATGAGTCGCCCAGAGTTCCATTTTTCGTTGATTATTTCGGACTTTCTCTAAAATTGCCGACTGCGTTGATTCTGAAGCTATCTGATAATTTGTTAGTTGTGCTAAAGAATCATAAAAATAGAATAAAGTAACTACAAAAAGCCCCGTAACACCACCTAAAGATTTTTCTGCCATTGCAGCATATTCTACAGCTTGCTGATACTCCCCAAATATATAAGCCAGCATCAGCTTATTAACAAATAGGTGGTTTATAGTGTACAAGTCATTTACCTCCTGATGATTTGGTAACATCACTTGCTCATCGTAAGCTTCACCTTTTAAACAGCAAACATTTTCTGGATTATTTTTCAAATTCAACACTGTTTGCAGATATATTGAGTTCCAAGTAAAGGCAACTTGTTGCTGAATTTTTTTCAGTGATTCACAATAAGCTGCAAGTTCTTTCTCTAAAACCCAGAGTTCTTTACCTAACCAAAATGAATGATAAGGATAGATATAGCCGCAGTATCCGGCATATTCTAAATCTCCGGTTTCTAAACCACTTATATATCCTTTTTTAGATGTGATTAATGTCTCTTGAATATGCTCTTGCCAGTGCATCACATGAGCGCTAACAACGGTGAGAATTTTTGCTTTTAGTTCTTCGGCATTAAATTGTGATACTAAATTTGATGCCAATTTACCAAATTCATAACCAATATCAATTTGCCCTTGAACACCGCAAAGAAGTAATCCATATAAACTGTAACCATAGGCAGAAACAGATGTATTACCATATTTTAAGGATAAAATAACCATTTCATAGGCAATAAGAGGCATTAATTCAGGTGCAGTTTGAAAAGCTGCGGGGAGAACTCCCATCAAAATTCTCATTGCTGCTATCTTTTGCGGATCGGTCATTAATGGTAAGTTGATTAAATCTGCGATCGCTCTGCCTTGTAAATTAGCTGTAATCTCCTCTATTCTTTGTTCATACTCAGCAGCTGTTGGTTTATCAGGAATTTTAATTCCTAATAATTCCAGAACTGATAATGCTGTTTGAATAGCTTTTAGTTGTTGACTTTGAATGATAGAAGCGATAATTTGTACTTCGTATACCTTCACTTTATCTAGTAAAGTTTGAGCCTCCAGCAGCACTACATCAGCCCATTGCTGCATCTGGGCAAAATTCCCCCCAAGATAAGCAACTTCAGCGCCATCTTCATATAAGCTTATTGCTAAGTTATATTCACTTTGCCAAGCATCTGTGCTTAAAAGTTCTATTCCGATTTTGTAATATTTCAAAGCTGCTTCATAAGCTGTAGATGCTTTCGCCTTACGTCCTGCAATTAAATTTAACTTTGCTAATTCCGTCTTTTGAGATTGTTCAACTAACGAAGTATTACCTACATTTAACTGGTTGACAATATCAAAAATATTAGCTTCTATTTCTTCTTTTGCTGTATTTTCAACAAGCAACTGACCTATTTTTAAATGAGTTGCTTGCTTTTGAGATTCTGGAATTAAAGAATAGGCAGCTTGTTGGACTCTATCATGTAAAAACTTATAACTTATTCTTGCAGTTTCAAATTTTAACTGCACCGCTTCTTCTTGATTAAACACTAAAGGAATACGGTAACTTTCGTTTAACGGCAGAATTAACCCAGCTTGTAAAGCAGGATATAACTCATTTGCTGTTATTGATGATGATTTTTCATTGATGATTGTCAAAACATCGAGGCTAAATATATCACCTACACAAGCGGCTAATTTTAACACTTCTTGGGTAACTTGTGGCAACTTTTGTAACCGACTCGCAACTAGTTCTACAACATTTTTATCAGTGATGCCAATTGCTTGAATTTTTTCTAAATTCCACTGCCATTGTTGAGAGCAAAAGTCAAAGTTTAGCAAATTTTCTTGATAAAGTACTTGCAGTAATTGTGTTAAGAAAAAGGGATTACCACCTGTTTTATTAAAAATCAATTCTGCTAATTGGCTAATTTGCTGTTCAAAAGCTGTAGACTTTGTATCTTTGATATATCGACTCGCTTGTAGAGTGTCAGAAATCAGTTGCTTAACATGAGTGAAATCTAAAGGTTTTAAGACAATATTATTCACATACTTGCCAGCAACCTCAATTTCTGCGATTGTCTGAATTAAAGGATGAGTGGGATTTACTTCATTATCTCGGTATGCACCAATGAATAGTAAATATTTGCTGTTGGTATTAGTTGTTAGCAGTTTAATTAAATTTAAAGTAGCAGAATCTGCCCATTGTAAGTCATCCAAAAATATGACTAATGGATGTTCTTTTTGAGTAAAAACTTGGATAAATTCTTCAAAAACACGATGAAAGCGATTTTGTGACTCTGTTGCTCCCAATTCTGGGACTTCTGGTTGTTTACCAATAATTAATTCAATTTCGGGAATAACATCAGTAATAACTTTGCCATTTGTACCTAATGCTGCTGATATTTTAGTTTTCCAAATGGCAATTTTTTCTTGATTCTCTGTTAACAAGCAACGCACTAAATAACTAAAAGCTTGAATTAACGAAGCATAAGGAATATTCCGCTTTAATTGGTCAAATTTACCGGAAATAAAGTAACCTTGGCGTTGGGTAATCGGTTTATTGACTTCATTAACTAACGCAGACTTGCCAATACCAGAATATCCAGAAACAAGCATAATTTCACTGCTTCCAGAATTAACTCGCTCAAATGCAGCTAAAAGTTCATCAACTTGTGCTTCTCGTCCATATAACTTTTGTGGGATTAATAACTGACTTAAAATATCTAAACGTCCTGGAGTAAAGTTAGTAATCTCACTCTTAGTTTTTAATTGTTCAAGACAAGTTTCTAAATCAACTAATAACCCTGTGGCACTTTGATACCTATCTTCTGCATTTTTTGCCATCAGCTTCATCACAATTTCTGAAACTGCGGTAGGAATTTCAGGATTTAAGAACTGAGGATTTATCGGCGGAACAGCAATATGTTTGTAAACAACTTCGAGGGGGTCTTGGCTAAAAAATGGTAGTTGCTGAATGAGCATTTCATATAAAGTTACGCCCAGAGAATAAAAATCGCTGCGATAGTCAAGAATGCGGTTCATTCTCCCTGTTTGTTCAGGCGACATATAGGCGAGTGTGCCTTCAACACAGTTAGGATTAGTAAATTGAGGAGTTTCTTTATTTAAACGAGAAGCTATCCCAAAGTCAGCCAGTTTAACCAGATTTGTTTGCGAATTAATGATGATGTTACTGGGTTTGATATCTTTGTGAATAATTTGGTGTTGATGCAGATAATCTAAAGCTTTAGTTAGTTGAATAGTAATTTTTAAAGCTTGAATTACATCAAGTTTGTCTGTCTGGAGGATTTGTGCTAAAGACTGTCCACCAAAATCTTCTAATAATAGTCCTACACGATGACCAAAATTTTCTAAACTGATTGCTTTAATAATATAGGGAAAGTCTAATTTTTGCTGAATTAGATATTCGTTCTTCAGTCGAGTAAAAGCTTCAAGAGATGGATATTCTTTTTTTAATAACTTGAGAATAACTTGTTGCTTAGTATCAGGAATTTGTGTGCGATAGATAATCGTTTGAATTCCTTCATGGAGAGTGGATATGGTTGGATATTCTGTGAGATGTGCCATTTTTTTATTTTAAAATTACAAAAAATAAAGTAAAAATTTGCTAATTATGGAATAGCTGATTGTTTAATTATTCCCACTGCGCCAGAAATTCTCATCATTATGTAACTTAATGCCTTATATCAGTTTTTTTTGGTAAAAACTTGTAGTTAAAACTGATAGAAATATACAAAGGCAGATTTAAGTCAGCACATTTGGGATTATGGGGAATTTGATTAAATTCAGGAAATTACAAAGTTCAGCCAAAAGGCGATCGCTACCTTCCATCTAAGTACAATAATGCTGTAAAAGCTACTGTACTTGTACTTAAAATAGGGAAAATAGAGCGATCGCGTCCTAGGAGAAGAACTTTCCACTTCACTCACAAGGAGTTGAAAAAATTCCGATGCCTCAATTTCCGGCATCTCAAGCTCCATATAATAGTTGAAGAAGTGAAACAAAAAGAAACATCATAAAATCCCTCTGCTGCCACCCCTTCTCCAACAAACTCATGTATTGGCAATAGATACAGGGTTTACCCTGAAGATATTGCCCCTACAAACTTGATTTTGGCAGACACGATTTTATCGGTCTGGTTGGCATCTACGCGGTTCCATTCAATTTTTGATCATGGGAGAACACGGAATTTATGGCCAGAATAGAAACCCGTACTGAACCAATGGTGCTGAATATGGGGCCACACCACCCCTCAATGCACGGGGTTCTGCGGCTAATTGTCACATTGGATGGCGAGGATGTCATTGATTGTGAACCGGTGATCGGCTACTTACACCGAGGAATGGAAAAAATTGCCGAGAACCGCACCACTGTTATGTATGTTCCCTACGTTAGTCGCTGGGACTACGCAGCGGGAATGTTTAACGAAGCTGTCACAGTTAACGCCCCAGAAAAGTTAGCTGGTATTGCTGTTCCTAAACGCGCCAGCTACATCCGCGTCATTATGCTGGAACTCAATCGCATCGCCAACCACTTGCTGTGGTTCGGCCCGTTCCTCGCTGACGTTGGCGCACAAACTCCCTTCTTCTACCAGTTCCGGGAACGGGAGATGATTTACGACTTGTGGGAAGCGGCTACAGGCTACCGCATGGTAAATAACAACTACTTCCGCGTTGGTGGTTTAGCTGCTGATTTACCTTATGGTTGGGTAGATAAATGTCTGGAATTTTGCGACTACTTCTTACCTGTAGTTGATGAATACGAAAAGTTAGTTACCAATAACCCTATCTTCCGCCGTCGTGTTGAAGGTATTGGTACAATTACCCGCGAAGAAGCAATTAACTGGGGGCTGTCTGGCCCTATGTTACGCGCTTCTGGCGTAAAGTGGGATTTACGCAAAGTTGACCATTACGAGTGCTACGACGATTTTGACTGGGAAGTTCAGTGGGAAACTGCCGGTGATTGTTTAGCCCGTTACATGGTGCGGATGCGGGAAATGCGCGAATCTGTGAAGATTATCAAGCAAGCCATCAAAGGCTTACCCGGCGGCCCCTACGAAAACCTCGAAGCTAAACGCCTAGCTGCTGGCAAAAAATCCGAGTGGGATGCTTTTGATTACCAGTATATCGGCAAGAAAGTTGCACCCACCTTCAAAATGCCCAAAGGCGAAGTTTATGCCCGTGTTGAAAGCGGTAAAGGTGAATTAGGCATTTATCTAGTTGGTGATGATAATGTCTTCCCTTGGCGGTGGAAAATTCGCCCAGCAGATTTCAACAACCTGCAAATTCTGCCTCATTTATTGCGGGGTATGAAAGTCGCAGATATCGTCGTTATTCTCGGCAGTATTGACGTAATCATGGGATCTGTAGACAGATAAGGGATGATTCTTGTAGGGTAGGCATTTTGCCTGCCCGAAAATACAAGGGTGTGTTACGGCAATGCAAAGACTGGAGCGTTAAAAGTCAAAAGACTATTGACTACAGTCCATTAACTATGGACTAATGACTATGGACTAATGACTATGGACTAATGACTGATTTAATTCTGCGTTTTGCTGAACCAGCTGATAGCAATGTACTATTTCAATTAATTAAAGAGTTAGCCGAGTACGAAAAATTATCTCATGCCGTAACTGGAAATGTTTCGGCACTCAAAGAGCATCTATTTGGTTCGCCAAAATATATCGAGGCAATCTTAGCAGAATATCAAGGTCAGGCTGTAGGCTTTGCCTTGTTCTTTCACAATTATTCTACCTTTCTCACCAAGCCAGGAATTTATCTTGAAGATTTGTTTGTTTTACCAGAGTATCGCCGCCAAGGTATTGGTAAAGCGCTTTTGACTAAACTAGCCCAAATTGCTGTAGAGCGAAATTGCGGACGCTTAGAATGGAGCGTGCTTGATTGGAATGAGCCAGCACAAGCATTCTACCGCAGTATGGGAGCCACCATTTTAGATGATTGGCGAATTTGTCGCGTCACAGAAGAAGCAATAAAAAATTTAGCAGCGAAGTAATAAAAAAGAGATTAGAGGCTAGTAATTAAAGAGTAGTTCTTGTAGGTTGAGTGTAACAAAGTGGAACCCAACAATTATGTTGGTTTACGCTACGCTCCACTTGTTACAGCAGATTTGAGGTTCATGAGGTACAGTAGCAGCAATTAGTAAACCAATTTTTTAGATGCTTTGGATCAACTAGTTTCAGCGCAATTTTAATTAAACCATCAACGACAGATGCACTCTTGGGAGAAAATTGTTTCAGAAAAGCTTTTAATTGTGACCACCAATGTTCAATTGGATTGAATTCAGGAGAATAAGGAGATAGATAAAGAACACTTGCTCCCACTCCTTCAATCAAAAGCTGAATCTCTTCGACTTTATGAGCAGGTAGATTATCCATTACAACGACTGCACCAACCCATAATTGCGGAAGTAAAAAATGTTCTACAAAAACTTTATATGCATCTCCATCCATTGAGCCGTTTAAAGTCATCACCGCTAAAACTTTCTTTAAGCTAATTCCTCCGATTACACTTATTTTTGCTCCCCGGTAATATGGTTTAAAATTATACGCTCTAGTGCCGCGCTCGCTTCTTTGATGAGTCCTAGTTAAGCCAAGTAAAACACCCATTTCATCTATAAATACAAGGTTTTCTGGGTCTACTTGCTTTACTTTCTCCCAATACTCTATTCTCAGTTTTTGGACTCTTTCTGTTTTTCCTTGGCTGCTACGCAAAGTCTTTTTTTTCGAGTTAATTTTTGTTTTTGTAATGCACAACACATCACACTTGCACACACCCAAACGTTGTATTTTTCTCCAAAATATTCGCAATATTCCAATAAAGTTGCATCTGGGTAAATTTGAACCATTTCGGCTAATTCGCTCGCGAAATCATCTAGCCTACCCTTCATGGCTCCACCTTGCTTTTTGGGTTCTAGATGTCCTTGCACTCTATGAAGTTGGATTAGCTTTTGCACATAGCTTTTTGCTACACCAAATTGCACAGCAACCTTTCTTATTGAAGTACCACCCTTTTCGTAAGTATTTACTATTTTTTCTCGTAAATCGATTGAGTATGCTTTCATTTTAAGTCTTGATGCACCAATACTATGTGTACCTCATTTACCTCGAAAGTGCTGTATGTAATATTATTCTATCTAATCTCTAGCCTCTAACTTCTATTTTCAAGATAGATAGGAATCTCAATTTGAAATTCTGATTTTTTTAATAAAAACTTAAGCACAACACCTGATTACCGCTGACCTACTACTGTCAACTCATGTTAAGCATATCAAGAAGGCAACTTTTCTTAATCATTGCGGCGAAGTTTGACAGCTTGTCTTTTGACGAAGGCAATTTAATCAATTGAAAATTATAAAGTATATTGCACCAAATCCGCTTTGGTCTCAGAGGGAACACTAGATGAAAAAAATGATTTCAGTAGTGCTGTTAGGCATTGCTATCTTCACATTTGCCTTTAGCAGTCCGGCTTTAGCAGCAGATAGCGCTAATGGCGCTAAAGTATTTAGCGCTAATTGTGCTGCTTGTCATGCAGGTGGGAAAAATTTAGTTCAAGCTAACAAGACTTTGAAGAAAGATGCTCTAGAAAAATATGGCATGAACTCAGCAGAAGCCATTATTTCTCAAGTGACAAATGGTAAAAATGCTATGCCTGCTTTCAAAGGTCGTTTAACATCTGCTCAAATTGAAGATGTAGCTGCTTACGTACTAGGAGAAGCAGAAAAAGACTGGAAGTAGATTAGTATATCTTTCTACAAACTGCGGGACTAAGTGTCCCGCCAATTCTATATTTGCCAAAATTATTGCTAATACTTATGACTAATTTTTGGCGATTTTTGCTCAGCTTGGTAGTTTTTTTTTCTCTAATTTTTGGCATTACATCTTTACATTCATCACCTGTATTGCTTGCTCAAAATATAGTGAGTGATGCTTTCGATTTCGGTGTGATGCAGATGCAACAAGGCAATTATGAGGAAGCAATAGATTATTTTAACCAAGTAATTCAGCAACAGGAAAAAACTGCCGCTGCTTACAGTAATCGCTGTCTTGCTTATCTTGATTTACAAGATTACCATCAAGCGATCGCTGATTGCAATCAGGCAATAAATTTTGCACCAGATAATGTTGAAGCTTATCTAAATCGAGGTTTGGCGCATTACAGGCAAGGTAATTATTTAAGTGCAATTGATGATGATAATCAAGCGATCGCTCTTAAACCTAATGATTTTCGCGCTTATTATAATCGCGGTGTAGCTTTGAACGCGCTTGGTAATTACACAGATGCAATTACTGATTTTAATTTAGCATTAACGCAAATTCCTCAAGTAGCCAATTTATTGTTTGTAGATATTTACAACGATAGGGGTTTAGCTTTTTTTCATCTGCATAATTTCGCAGCAGCAATGCACGATTTTAATCTAGCAATTCGTTTCAATGTTAGCGATTATAGAGCTTATTTTAACCTGGGTTGTGTGTGTGGTCGTAATGGAGACAACACAGGAGCAGTCAGTAATTTTTCTGAAGTTATTAGGCTAGATTCTCATAATGCCCAAGCTTATCTTAATCGAGCTGTAGCTGAGTATAATTTAGGGTATCATCAAAGAGCGATCGCTGATTTAAATAAAGCATCTGAGTACTTTGAACAGCAAAATCAAAAAGTTGCCTACAATAAAACGATACATATCCTCAAGCACTGGCAACATCAAATCCAACTGGCCATACAAGTAGCTTAGTAACAAATTCTTATTGATCTCAAAAAGAATTAGACAGACATATATTCAATATTTATGTCTAATTATTAGATTTTAAAATATTGAATTCTCATAGTAACTTTGCCAACATCGAAATTAGATTAGACAAAAAATCAGTTAAACAGTCTAATCTTTGAAAAGTAAGGAGTAAAATCAATGGCAAATGTTGCAATTAATGAGTTAAATGTTATCGGTTCTGAACTGTTTCACAATTCTGAAAGTTTTCTTGATGAACTAACTAGCCAAGAAATCACATCTCTTGCGGGTGGATTTGGGTTCTTCACTTTTGGTTTTGGTGGCTATGGTGGTCACAGTAGCAGCTATGGTGGGGGAAGTTCCAGTGGCAGTTACGGTGGCGGCTATGGTTTTGGATATAATTCCTGGTGTTAAGCGCTAATTAATAGCAGAGTTAGAAGCTACACCAAATAAATTTGTGTAGAGACGTTTCATAAAACGTCTTTACACAAACGAATAAATTGTATCTTCATCAAGAAAAGGTCTTACCAATAAATACGACAGTATGTCGTTTGACAAGATTTTGCAGTACCAGCAACAATACCCATTGGTGATTGTTGTTACTGGGTGTGAAAGAGTACGTGAAAAATAATTGTTGGCTGCTACTTGCTTTACCAAATTTACTGATAACTTTACCTGCTGCGGCTATTGATACTGAAATTAAACAGCAACCTGGCGGTGAATCAACTCCAGTAACTGCAAATATTCCTAACTTGCAAGAAATTGAGTTACCCATTACAAATGCTGAATTACTAACTCAAGAAACTGATTCCAACGAAGAAGTTAATCAAGAAACTCAGCCAGAATTAGAAACACAACCTGCTGAAGATGCAGATATTACTACAGAAGTAATCGGCGAACAAGATACTTTATCTGGGTCTACACCTGTTTACGTCATCGAAAAAGAAGAAATCCAAAAACAGGGTGCTACTAGCGTTGCTGATGTTTTAAAAAGATTACCTGGTTTTGCTATTAATGATGTCGGTCGTGGTGCAGATATTCATACAGGTACATACTATCGCGGAGCTTCAATTAATCAATCGGTATTTTTGATTAATGGCAGGCCGATTAATAATAATATCAACACTTATCACGGTACAACTGATTTAAATAGTATTCCTGTAGAAGCAATTGAAAGAGTAGAATTATCGAGCGGAGTAGCTTCTACATTGTATGGTTCCTCAACTTTTGGCGGAGTTGTTAATATCATTACCAAAGAAGGTTATGGTAAACCTAAGCTAACTGGTAGCGTGGAGTATGGCTCATTTAGCTTAAATAATCAACAAGTGAGTTTCGGTGGTTCAGTTGGTGATGCTAGATATAATCTCAGTTTTGAAAGATTTTTTACAGATAACCGTTATCGTGTTCCTGTAGGCGCAGCTAACCGTGATGCTCAAGGTTTTTTATCTAATGCAGATACAGCCACAAGTACTTATTTTGCTAACGTCGGTATAGATTTAAATTCCAGAAATACTTTGAATTTAGATGTGACGACACTCAGCAGTCGTCGAGGTTTAATTTTCTTTGGATTCCCGTTACAAAGAGACCGTTTAGACCACAATGGCTTAAATATTGGTTTGTCTTGGAAAGCTCGCTTAGGAAATGGCGATCGCTCTAATTTAACAACTACAATTGGTTACAATCAAGACTATTTCAGTACATACGGCCCCACTGGCAACTTTTATCGTACAGGTGCTTTAGATACACAACAACTATCAGTCAGAATAGACCATGAGTGGCAATTAACCCAGAACAATAAATTACGTTGGGGATTGGATTTAAAAAACACTGACTTAAACGGTGATGTCCTAAGTACCGACCCAACTCGCATAGCTAATAATGAAACTGAAAACAGAAATTTATTAAACACAGCTTTATTTGCTGTTAATAGTTGGAATATTAGCGAGAATTTTCAACTAGATTTAGGACTCAGACAAAACTTTGATACAGAGTTTGGTAATTATCTTAATCCTAGTGTGGGTTTACGTTATGCACTCACACCAACAATTGCCATGCGCGGAAGTTGGGCTGGCGGACAACGTAACCCAGGGCTAGATCAGTTATATGTTTATGATACAGTTCATGGTTGGGAACCAAATCCTGATTTAGAACCAGAAACTGGCTCTACTTGGACTGCGGGAATAGATGTTAAATTCACAGAAAATTTAACTGGACAGTTTACCTATTTCGGCAGCAGTATAGATAATCGTCTGGGCGTGGTCGCAGGACGATGGGCAAATATTGGCCTAGTAGATACTAATGGTTTAGAAGCAGCATTACAACTCAAACTAAATTCTGGTTGGTCAACTTTCCTCAACTATACTTATACAGATGCCCAAATCAAAACAGGTACAGAAAGAGGTTTACAACTTGGTCTGATTCCTTATTCATTACTCCAAGCTGGAGTTGGTTATCAAAATTCAGGTTGGCAAGCTAATTTGTATATGACATACAACAGCGGTGCGCGTCGAGCTTTATTTAACAGACCTGGCGACCAAATTACAGATTTTGCCCCATCGTATTTCAATTTAGATTTTAGTGGTCGCGTCCCTCTAGCTGGCAATTTAGGACTGACGGTTTACTTAGAAAATTTACTAGGTGAGCAATACGAGCGAGTTAACCGCATCTACAGTCCTGGGTTTACTTTCCGTTTGGGCTTAAGTTCCAGTTTGTAGACAAGAGATCTACGCTCCAATCAATTAAAATGGCCGATATGAAAGCCAGAATTGAAAATCAAGTATTGTTTCTTCACCACGAAGATTTGCCAGAGTTTAAAAAAGGCGGTTCAGTGGTGAGAAATTCTTATTTTTGGGCGCTACGTTCGATTGCGGGTCGGGCTTCGCGTTATAATGATTGGGAATACGAACCAGAAGTTTGGTTTGCGCTCAAGCGAATGCTGTTATCGTTTGCTGAGTCTGGGTACTTAGGTTACAGAGAAACTTTGTTGGAATTTCCCTTAGATATGGGAGAAATTCCTGATGTGCTGCGAGATGTGTCAACTTGGGAGTAATGTTGTAACATTGTCATTCGCCATTGGTCATTTGTGCTTGGTTATTTATTACGAATGATTTAGGGTTACTATGACAGGAATTAACCTAGCAAGATACTGCAACTATTTATCTCAATAATCATGAGCGTAAACATATTAGACAATGCAGATTCTTCAGAAATTAGAGAATTGAGAGCAGAAATACTGTCACAACGTATTCTGGGAAATGTTTTGTTTGAAATTAAACAAATAAGCTCTGATGTCACAATTGAAAAACCTGAAGACTTAATCAAAATTATAGATTTATTTGTTAGTCAATTTGGATATGCTGGACTTAGCGATCGCTGGCAAGAAATCACTCAAGAAGCGGCAAGTAAAATTTTAGTATTTGTTCTCACAAAAGATTTGGCTTATTCATCAAAAATCATGACAGTAGAAGCCGCAGAACAAATTTCTACTAAGATGTTCAACTTTTTTAAAAGCAACTGTCAGTTTTTCACCAACGCAGTATTTGTCAACAACTACGCTGCGCTTAGTGCTTGGGATTCTTTAACAGAAGCAACATTTGACACGGGTGTCATTTTTATAAATGATACACTGATTGGAATACTCTGGGTTAAAGATGAAGACTAATCAAAAAATATCATTGAAAGACAAATATCCCCGCCTTCTTGAAGAAGTCGGGGATATTGCTTTTTATTTAAATAGGTAATTACAGGTTTAACTTATATTTAATCAGAATTTAATATAAAACGAGCAATTTCACAAACTATATTACAAATTAAAAATGCAAAATTATAAATATCACGCATATTTATAATTTTGTGTTTTCTCTTGATTACTTCGTTATCAATGAAGTAATTTAGCGTATTTCCTTGACTATTCAGGTTCAGAATCAACTACTAATTAACTCAAGTAACCAACCAATTAAGTATGTCTAAGTTAGCGTTTCCTTTAAAAATATCAACAGGCGCAGTTATACTGCTTACTTTTTGTGTAAATAGTGCTAATGGTGTCACACTTTCTGAAGGATTTGAAAGTGGTACAAAAGGAAGTTATGCAGCAGCTGATGTGAATCTCAGCACAGGCTTATGGAATATGAATGATGCGCTGATTGGGGATCTCAGCACTGATAGAAAAAGTGGCGCAAAGTCGGCCCGCATTCGCAGTAGTGGTAGAGTTTCAATGAGGTTTGATCGCACTACAGGTGCAGGCACTATTACTATCAAACACGCTAAATTTGGTACTGATGCTAATACTACTTGGGGTGTTTGGTGTTCAACTAACAGTGGTTCTTCATGGATACAAGTCGGTTCCACTGTTAATACCACTTCTACAACATTGCAAACAGCAACTTTTACACCCAACATCTCTGGTAGCGTTCGCTGTGAAATTCGTAAAACTGATGGAACCGCCAACAGAACCAACATCGATGACATTGTAATTACTGATTATGGTTCTTCCGGTTCCGGTTCTTCTTCTCTACCAGCGGGTTCTGTACCTTTCTTTGACGATATCGAAAACCCTGTGTCTGGGTTAGCTTATGGTAGCCCAGCTGATGTTACACCTTCAGCCCCACCCCTCAACAGCTTTGATACAGCAGTAGTTAATCTTTGTGGCACTCCAGGTACAGTTGTGAGTCGCACTGCCTTCCAAACTATGATGAATAATAATCCTACTGTATTGGCAAATATTAAAGGTTATGTAGGAGGATATCTCGTATTAGGTCGTACTTCCGATGCTCAGTTTTTGGAAGATTTAACCAATATCTGGTTTAATGTTGCAGGTTTTGATCATGTATTTTGCGGAGAACCAGTTCAAGGCGGTTCCATTGGTGGGATGCATTTTGTTGGTCGTTATGTACAGTTACAAAATCAAGGTTTAGCAGGACGACTGAACAACAATACGTTTAACGAAGAAGTAGTTCCTAACACAATCTACACAATGGGTGCGATCGTTAAGGTAGGTACTGGAACTGCTCAGTCTACTATCAAAGGTTATCCTTACACTCTCAATGCGGAAGAAATTTTGTCAAAGGCATCTTTAGGTTACAAGAATAACCCCAACACTAGCAGCACTAACCAAGCATGTCTTCTCAGCGTCACCGATGAGGGTAGAACTTTTAAAGCTGTATTCGTCAGAAGATCAGGCGGTATTCGTACTTTTTATCCTGATGCTACTCCTGACAGCACTCCCAATTGCACTCAGTAATAAACCAATCAAGGGTATAGGAGTATAGGTGTGCAGGGTGTAAGTCAGCAAAACACCTACACCCTGCGCTATTCTCAACAGACAACCTTTTCGATTAGTTCAGTTTACTTTTCTCATCATTTTTCTGGGCTAATGGATGTTAGTATTTTTGCTAATCACCCTAGCAACATTCAAGTTGTATTGCATGGTGATACCAAGTGACAGTTTCTCAAGTGTTACATCATTTTTCTGTCTGTTTGAGAAACTTAAGATTGAGAATACTTCCAGAATGCCAAGCTTTTGTATGTCTAAATCTGCAATCACAGTCACGGTAAAATTATTCGCTGCTTACCAAGAAGCCTTTGGGGTTCCAGAATTGGCGCTGGAATTTCCGGAAGGTACACCTGTAAAAGCAGTGTGCGATCGCCTGATTGTGGAACGCCCAGAACTCGCCAAATGGCGCGACATCACTCGCTTTGGTATCAATTTAATTTTTGTGGAACCAGATACATTGCTGCAAAATGGTGATGAAGTGGTACTGATTCCTCCTGTGAGTGGAGGATAATCAAAAAGTTAAAAGTGCTGAGTGCTGAGTGCTGAGGAAAATATTCTTGCTTGTTAGTCTTTGTTAGGAGATGGTTCGGGGACGATGTAAAGTAGGAGTTTTTGATTGCGGCGGAGAATGGTTAGTTGCGATCGCATTGGAGTGCGATCTGGTGTTAATAGGTTTTGTAAGGCATCAAGTAGTTATCCATCAGTAGTTGAAGAGCGATCAGCAAAATAATCAGGGGATACAAATCGCGGATCTCTAGTCATGTCTGCCATTCCTATCGGCTCAAAATGATACCAATTTGAAAAATAATTGCGACAGATGGAGTGCTGAAAAGCTTACCAACCAACCTTTTCAGAATCCAAAATCTAAAATCCAAAATGGTATGAGTCAGGAGACAAGGAAGCTATGCTTCTTTTCTCTTGTCTCCTGTCCTTCTTTTTTGATCCTGACAAGCAAGACCAAATTTTGCCAACTAAATTTGTAAATTAATTTTTAAATCAACTTGATCATCTGCCAAGGTATTGACTAGCCAAGCGAATAGCATCAGCAATGTCAACATCGCCATCTCTGTCTGCATCCAAAAATGTACTCAACACTGAATTTCCGCCAGATTGAGGATTTTGGGCATTTGCACCTGATTGCAAGAAGTTTAGAACTACAGGCACAATTAAGGGGAGTAACTGTTGAATAGTTCCAGCATCTAAACCTGTGCGCTGAGCAACCACCTCAGCCACTTGTTGTTGCATCCCAAGAGAAAACAGCGAATTCACAGCTTGGGGATTAGGTGAAGTACCAGCATATTGATTTACCAAAGCTTGGGCTTCGGCTTCACCATCTGTAGCTTGCTTTTCTTGTAAAGAGGAACGTACATAATTGCCCACAATACCCAAAACAGATTGGATAGTAGAAGAATCTGCACCAGTGCGATCGCTCAACTGTTGCACGGTGTTAATAATACCTCCCAGTTGACCCAAGCTACCTTGTTGATTGGGATTAGCGACAGCACCAAGAATTTGGTCGAATAGTCCCATAAATTTTTTCTCCCTGAATATCGGTTTTATAGTTTTGCAGGTTAATTGAACTGTATCGTATTCACAACCTGTCTGAAGAATTACAGTTATTTGTTGCTGGTTAAACCCCAGGTAGAAGAACTTCACCAAGGTAATCAGTAATATCAAGAGAGTAGAGCTAAAAGGTAGGTATAGATTTTATCTGACCTGCTGCAATTGTGCTTTGTATGTGATTTGGGCAAGCAGTAATTATGCGTTGGCAATTAGGTCGTCGGAGTACAAATGTAGAAGACAGAAGGGGAATGCGGGTTTCAGCTCCTGTAGTTGGCGGCGGGATTGGCGCACTGCTGCTATCGTTGCTAGTGGCGCTCTTGGGTGGTGATCCACGAATAATTTTAGAACAGAATAACCGACCAAGCGATCGCCCAGTCACCCAATCACCGCAGAAACCAGCCCAAGACCAAATGGCTGATTTTGTCTCCGTAGTGCTGGCGGATACAGAAGACACATGGAGCCAGATATTTCAACAAAGCGGTAACAGATACGTTGAGCCGAAGTTAGTGTTATATTCCGATGCGGTGGAATCTGCTTGTGGGTTTGCGCGTGCGGCCGTGGGGCCATTTTACTGTCCCCTAGACCAAAAAGTGTATATTGACTTGAGCTTTTACCGTGATTTAAAGAACCGCTACCAAGCACCAGGCGACTTTGCCCAAGCTTATGTAATTGCCCATGAAATTGGACATCATGTCCAAAATTTGCTGGGAATTTCTGATCAAGTGCGATCGCTACAACAACGAGCAGATCAAGTAGAAGCAAATCAGTTATCTGTGCGCCAAGAACTCCAAGCAGATTGTTTTGCGGGAGTTTGGGCAAATCGTGCGGAGCGATCGCGCCAAATTTTGGAGACTGGTGATATCGCAGAAGCCTTAAACGCTGCTAGTAGTATTGGCGATGATCGCTTACAAAAACAAGCCAAAGGTTACGTAGTGCCAGAATCTTTTACCCACGGCAGTTCCGCCCAACGAGTCCGCTGGTTTAAGCGAGGTATTCAAACAGGTGATCCACAGCAATGTAATACATTTAAAACAGCGAATCCTTAGAGATTATCTGGAGTCATGTTAATTCAAATATTGATGCTGCTTTTCAACATCAAGCCACTAAAGTCAAGTGTTGGAATCTAGGTCAAAAACCGTACTTCAACCGAAGTTTGTTTTTTAAATAAATCCCCTAGACTAGAATAAAAATATAAGCATCACTCACTATAAGCTGCTGAGTTCCAGTACTCAGTTTAGTAAAAGTAATATGGGATTCTTTGACTCTGAGATAGTTCAGCAAGAAGCAAAAGAGCTTTTTGAAGATTACCAAGCCCTAATCAAACTTGGTAATAATTATGGCAAATTTGACCGCGAAGGCAAAAAACTGTTTATTGAACAGATGGAAGCCATGATGGATCGCTATCGCATTTTTATGAAGCGCTTCGAGCTATCAGAAGATTTTATGGCGCAAATGACAGTAGAACAGTTAAAAACCCAATTAGGTCAGTTTGGTATTACTCCGCAACAAATGTTTGACCAAATGCACTTTACTCTAGAGCGGATGAAAGCTGAACTAGAAAAACAGCCTTAAAAATCTTAGATTTCAGATTTTGGATTGAGGATTGGTCATTAATCCAAAATCTAAAATCCAAAATTAATTTGACTTTGGTCTAGGAAACTGCGAAGGAGACTTGAATTTTTCTACTGGTACACCTTTGAGAGCCTTAGTCATAAAATCTTTCCAAATAGGAGCCACCATACCACCACCAGTTGCACTGCTGGCTAATTGTTTGTTGTCATCTCGGCCTACCCAGACCGCAGTTGTTAATTGTGGTACAGTACCAACAAACCAAATATCTTTTTCTGAAGATGTTGTACCTGTTTTACCTGCTGCGGGACGATCAATTGCTGCCGCTTTACCAGTTCCTTCCCTAACAACTGTCTCCATCGTATTAATAATTGCAGCCGCAGCCCAAGGATCTAAAACTAACTGGGGTTTAGGAGTATTGTCTAGCAAAACATTACCACTACTGTCAGTAATACGGGCAATGATTGTTGGTGGAGATTGCCAGCCATAATTAGCAAACGTAGCATAAGCACTCGCCATTTCTAGTGGTGTCACACCGATCGCACCTAAAGGCAATGAAGTTACAGGTTCCATCGGACTCATAATTCCTAAAGTCCGACAAGTTTCTATCACTTTAGACATCCCAACAGCTTTACCTATCTTAATTACCGGGATATTGCGAGATTGGGCTAAGGCTGTGCGAATAGGCATTGGCCCTCTAAACGAACCATCGTAGTTTCTTGGGTAATACCAACCATTACCATCTCGATAGCTCACCGGAGAGTCATCTACTGTTGAATCTGGTGTATATTTACCAGTAGCAAAGGCTGTATAGTAAACAAATGGTTTAAAAGAAGAACCTGGTTGACGTTGAGCTTGAGTTGCTCGGTTAAACTCGCTCGCTTTCGAGTCAACACCGCCTACCAAAGCTTTTACAAAATGTGTACGTGGATCAATAGCTACTAAAGCAATTTGATTTTTGTATAAGCCTTGACTAAGAAGATTTTTATGCCATTTTTTGACAGTATCCTCTGCCATGATTTGGAATTGAGCGTCAACTGTCGTTTGAACTCGCATTCCACCTTTAAGTAGTGCATCACGCCCAAACTTTTTCGCTAATTCCTGGGACACAGTGTTAGAAACATAAGGTAGAGCGCTACCTTGGAAAGACCTGATTCTACCTAGTTTGATTTCTTGTTTAAGAGCATCATCATATTCTTGCTGAGTAATCCATTTCAACTCCAGCATCCGCCCCAGAACTTCTTTTTGTTTTTGTTTTGCCAGCTTCATACTTGCAAATGGGCTGAATTCTTCTGGCGCTTGAATTAAACCCGCCATCATGGCAGATTCAGCAATAGTTAAATTTTCGGCGGACTTATCAAAATAACTGCGTGCAGCTGTTTGTACACCGTAATTATTATGACCCCAATACACTTGATTGAGGTACATTTCTAAAATCTGGTCTTTGGTTAAAATTTGCTCTAGCCGAATTGCCAATACAGCCTCGGCTAATTTCCGAGTAATGGCGCGTTTTTGTGACAAAAACAAATTTTTGACCAACTGCATGGTGATGGTAGAACCACCTTCCTTCACACCACCTGCAACTGCGTTGACGACAATGGCACGTCCCACACCTGTAGGATTAATTCCGTGGTGATTGTAGAAATGGCTATCTTCACTAGCTAGTACAGCCCGTTTCAAATTTGGCGAAATTCTATCTAAAGGCACGACTTCACGGTTAGCTTCCCCGTGAACACTGGCCAGCAGTTTACCTTTAATGTCATAAATATAAGTTGTTTCTGTTGGTAAAAAGTTTCGCAGTTGTCTAACATCCGGTAAATTGCGGAAACTAATAGCTAAACCAACAAGCCCTCCAGCTACAATAGAGCTTGTCAGCATGGTTATTGATAAAAGAGTACCGCCAGTTATCTGACCTACGCCTTTGAAAAACTCAAAACCTGATGAAGGCCGACGTTTTGGCTGCTTATTTTCAAGAGTCCTAGACGACACGGTGATATCACTTCCTCACTTGTAAATTTAACTGTAATTCATCCAAATGCAGCAAGGTGGTTAATTTTTTGCAATTATATTAGTTTGGCAGATGAAAAAACGGACAAATTGCCAGTGAATGTAACCAACCTAACTTCTCAAATAAAAAGTGTAGTTAATAGCGAATCTCCTATTATGGCGCAAGATTTTTCTTGGCTGCATCGTGGGATAGTGGAAGTATTCCCAAAACCGACGGATATTGATAGCGAAATTGAAAGTTTAGAGAAACGCCTAGCAAATAGTAACAGACCCCTCAGAGTCAAATTGGGAATTGATCCCACGGGTGCTGATATTCACTTTGGTCATAGCATACCAGTAAGAAAACTGCGAGCGTTTCAAGATGCTGGTCATACGGCAGTCCTCATCATCGGTGATTTTACGGCTCGCATTGGTGATCCGACAGGTAAATCTGAGGTGCGTCGCCAGCTAACAGAAGCTGATGTGGCGCAAAATGCCCAAACTTACTTAGACCAAGTGCGTCCTATATTGGATTTTGACACACCAGGACGGTTAGAAGTGCGTTATAACTCCGAATGGCTTTCCCAGCTTAATTTGGGGAAAATTTTGGAGTTACTGTCTACGATGACGGTGGGGCAGATGTTAGCCAAGGAAGGATTTGCTGAACGTTACAAAAAAGAGAATCCGATTTTCTTGCATGAGTTCCTTTATCCCTTGATGCAGGGCTACGATTCTGTGGCCGTTGAGGCAGATGTAGAATTAGGCGGTACTGATCAGAAATTTAATATTGCTGTAGGACGAGATTTACAGCGTCATTTTGGGCAAAAACCCCAATTTGGGGTACTGTTGCCAATTTTAATTGGTACAGATGGCGTACAGAAAATGTCTAAGTCGCTGGGCAATTACATCGGCTTGTCGGAACATCCAGGACAAAAATATCAGAAGTTACAAGGTGTTCCTGATAATTTGCTGGAACAGTATTTTGAACTACTGACTGATTTACCTTTAGATCAATTGCCAGAAAATCCCCGCGATCGCCAGATGCTTTTAGCTTGGGAAGTGGTAAAACAATATCACGGCGAACAAGCTGCGAATGAAGCCAAAGAAGCAGCGAAAAGTGGTGGTAAAGAAGGTGCTGTTCCTGAATTTTCCCTGGCTGAGATACCACAGTTTCCAGCAAAGTTGGCTTTTATACTCAATGCTAGTGGCTTGTGTAAAAGTACAGGTGAAGGTCGGCGGAAAATTCAAGAAGGTGGTGTACGCTTAGATGGCGATCGCATTACCGATGTTGATACTTCTTACCAAGAACCTAATGAGTTGTACGGACGAGTTTTGCAAGTTGGTAAAAATAAATTTGTGCGTTTAGTACCTTAACAAGTATGAAGTCTGAAGTCTGAAGTCTGAAATTTTATTCTTTAACCTTCTGCCTCCTGCCTTCTGCCCCCTGCCTTTTAACTATTGACCATTGACTAATGACTAATGACAAAATAATCGTGGCTTTGGATGTGCCAGATTTAGAAAGTGCGATCGCTTTGGTAGACAAGTTAGAATCAGTCAGTTTTTGGAAGGTTGGTTTAGAGTTGTTTACCAGCACCGGGCCGAGAATTTTAGAAATATTAAAGTCTCGGCAAAAGCGCATCTTCCTAGATTTAAAATTTCACGACATCCCGAATACTGTGGCTGGGGCTTGTCGCAGTGCAGCGCGTTACGGGGTAGACTTACTAACAATTCATGCCACAGCAGGTAGAGATGCCTTAAAAGCAGCCACAGAAGCAGCCCAAGCTGGTGCAGCCCAAGGTGGAGTTCAACCGCCGAAATTAATTGCCATTACGCTGCTGACGAGTATTTCTAGCAGACAGTTAGCGTTTGATTTAAAAGTTCCCCTAGAGTTGCCAGAATTTGCTTTAGAAATGGCATTGATGGCGAAAGATTCAGGGTTAGACGGGGCGGTGTGTTCACCCCAAGAAGTGGCACAATTGCGGCAAACTTGTGGGGATGATTTTTTGCTAGTTTGTCCGGGGGTGCGTCCTACTTGGGCAGAAAAAGGAGATCAGATGCGATCTCTCACTCCCGCCCAAGCCATACTCGCTGGTGCAAACTATTTAGTAATTGGTCGTCCCATAACTGCTGCTGCTGAACCTGAGTTAGCCTGGAAGCGAATTTCTGAGGAGTTAATTACAAAATAAGCAGGGGTGCAAGGGTGTAGAGGGAAAAGAACTACTAACAAATGACATTTCAAGTCAATCATTCACAAAAAAGCCCATAACTAAGTATGAAAATAGTTTCTTCCCTACTCTCTACTCCCTACTCCCTACTCCCCGTCATAGCTTTTACCTTCTGGCTACTAATTCCCAACAGCATTGATAACTCAGCATTCTCTCTAGCAGCAGAGAGAGGTGTGGAGTTTGCTTGCAAAGAAAAAAATCTCGAAACATTAACTACTCAACTTCTGCAAGATTTACCTGGATATGCCAATCGCGCTAGTCAACGCGCTCGTCGTCGTAAAAGAAGTAGTGATGCTTACAGCTATATGGTGTTAGCAGGTAGACCAGAGTTTCAACCTCTACCTTTAAATCCTGCTGGTGATGATTTAGGTGAGCAAAAAAGTTCAACCACAAAAGTTGAGCAAGTTTTTTTTACTACCTTAGAAAGGCAATATATAGATAGCAAAGCAATTGAGTTACAAGAATTTCATTGGTTATTTTTGACTAAAAATCAAAGTGGCTGGTATTTGGTAACGATGTTCACTCAAACTGGTTCTTTGGCTAACAAACAACCACCAACACCACCACGAGATAGTAGCAATGGTACAGTTGCCCAAGGTGTGAAAGCTTGGTTGCGAGATTGTCAGGCGGGAAGTTTGCGAGAGACAACGAGAAATCAAACCAGCGATAAGTGAACATACACTCTCGATTATGCCTAAGAAAATTAGAGAATTAAAAAGTTTGTTACTGCAAGCAGGGTTTACTTATAAACCAGCAAAGGGTAGCCACAGTAAATAGATACATCCGCTATTGCCTCAAGCTATTATCATCGCTGGTAAAGATGGTAGTGATGCTAAACCTTATTTAGAAAAGCAAGTTAATGAAGCACTGGCAGAATTAAAGAAAATGGAAGAAGGAGAGGAAACAGAAGAATGAAATACACAATTATTATTCAATGGTCAGAAGAAGATAAATGTTATGTAGTTTTATTACCTGAGTTTACTAATGTCATGCAGCCTTGCACTCATGGCGATACTTATGAAGAAGCTTTGAAAAATGCTCAAGAAGTTTTAGAAATGCTGATTGAATCAGCTTTGGAAGATGGTGAACCTTTGCCAGAACCAAAAACGTTAGGACATTCATTTCAGGTGGCATGAATCAGCACCGCGATATAGAGCAATACGGTTCAGTTAGGGTTATCTGGTGAGAATATCAGGTTTGTAGAGACGCGAAATTTCGCGTCTCTACTGGTTTACAAAACATAACGAATTATCTTATCTGAACCGTATTGCGATATGTGGCAATAGCCAAGACAGTTAGGACATCAGCAAATGATAAAACGTAGACAGAAAAAGACTTTTAACCCTGTCACCTGTCAACTGTGACCTGTCCCCTGCTATAACTTTTAAACTAACCAACCTTTTAAACGTTTGGCGATGTGAGGACGGCGTAATTTTCGCATGGCTTTGCTTTGAATTTGGCGCACTCGTTCGCGCGATAAATTAAACATATTGCCAACTTCTTCTAGGGTGCAGGGTTCACTGGTTGTGAGTCCATAGCGTAAAGATATTACGTCTTTTTCTCGTGGAGTTAGCACATCACCTAAGACTTCCCAAATCTCTTGACGCATCATGTTTTCATTCATTTTTGCTTCAGGAGAAAGGTTGTCTTCGTCTTCTAATAAGTCCATCAATTCTGTGTCTTCTTCTTTACCGACACGGTGATTGAGGGAGAGTGCTTGACGACGTAATTGTTGTAGTTGGCGTAATTGTTGGACGGTCATTTCCAAAGAAGCTGCCATTTCTGCTTCTGAAGGGTTACGACCGAGTTTTTGTTTAAGTTCTCGTTGGGCTTTTTTGAGTTTATTAAGTTTTTCTACAATGTGAATTGGTAAGCGAATTGTCCTGGCATCATTAGCGATCGCTCGTGTAATTGCTTGTCTAATCCACCAGTAAGCATAAGTGGAAAACTTATATCCTTTGTCGGGATCAAATTTTTCTGTAGCGCGATTTAATCCCATAGCCCCTTCTTGAATTAAATCCAGAAAAGGCACTCCGCGATTTAAATATCGTTTGGCAATTGATACTACTAGTCTCAGGTTCGAGCGAATCATTTTGCGTTTCGCTACTCGACCTTGATATAAGCGGCTTTCTAGCTGCTTTTCGGTCATATCTAATTGGGCAGCTACTTGAACTTTAGTCGGGTGCTGTCCTAATTCGGCTTGTAAGGCGGCTTGAATTTCTCTAACTTCTTCTAAAAATCGAACTCGCCGCGCTAATTCTACTTCTTCATCTGGTTTTAGCAGCGGATAACGTGCCATTTCTTTAAAAAACGCCCCTACAGCATCATCATGCTCAGTTTTGTTATATCCAGAAGGTCGTGCCGCTGCCATCTCATCCCCATCACGTTCCTCTGGTTCGAGATTTTCTGCAATTGGGGGTTCCTCTTCTACCAATAACTCTAAATTTTCGAGTAGTTGCTCTTCTGTCTCGACAGCGTTTTCCAATATTTCCATTGTTCCCAATTCAGCAATATTCATAGTTTCCTTTAGGGATGGTTGCTTTGTTTGGTACATAATTCCTTGACAGCTACTCGTTTGCAGCTTGGTAGTTTCCCCTTAGAAACAAATGCACCCGTTCTATAGCAAAGTACAAGTTTCTACTAATTACTTAGCAAAACCAAAAATTTTCTTATAGGTGTCATTTTTTGGTTCCTGCTAGATAAAATCTCTGGCAAATACTGGTTATTGCACCTAAAAAATTATTGTCTCAGGTTCTAACAGATATACTTCTTATTTTTTTATTAATCTCTTAATCTGTCAAACTCCCTCAACCATTCTCAACCTTAACAAATATAAAAAAAACCGAGTAATTATTCCCATTTCTTAAAAATTCCTATATTTTTATAAATTTTTTAAGCTTTCTAGGGTGGGAATTAATGTCTTAATTTCAATGCTTGATTCTGGGTTATTTGAACTTCATAAAATTTTTTAAAGGACAAATTTCAGTAAATTAATTTTCTGAAATAAATTATTTGTATAAAAGCATCTCACATACACACAGAAATGAATATCTATCAATGGAGGGAAAAAGGCTACGCCATATTTAGTAAATAGGCAAATGATTTCATAAATAGTCAGGAATATATTTTGGTTTTTATAGTGGATGGACTTCAAATATTTATTGCACGTATGGCTAAGTTTGATTTGTCTAGTAGGTTACATAACAGGAAACTTATCAAGTATCATGAGGGATAAAAGTATTGCGAAATACAATTTACATTCTAGAGAGAAAAAAGTTAATTTTTTTAGAGCTAAATGAAGGGATGATTAATTCCTGTCAATAAAAAGCAAAAAATATGTATATTAATGACGTAAATTTACAAAATTTAGTAGTCGCAGAGTCAGGAGAGTCGTACCAAGCCCAAAATTCGGGTAATCGCTACATTGAAGTGCTGGTAGACTGTCCAGGCGCTACAGGATTATTTACTTATCGGTTGCCACCGCAGTTAGAAATAAAACCAGGGGATATTTTAACGGTGCCATTTGGCGCACAACAATTAGGAGCGATCGCTATTCGGATATTGGCAACACCCAATATTGATTTACCACCAGACAAAATTCGGGAAGTAGAAGATGTAGTGAGTGTGGGGTTTTTTCCCGCTCATTATTGGGAATTATTAAATCGAGTTGCGACATATTATTATACGCCGCTGATGCAAGTCATTCGAGTCGCTTTACCACCGGGATTGTTGGGGCGATCGCAACGTCGTATTCGCTTAACTAGTAATAGCCAAAGCCAAGACAGCACACAACTATCATCACTCAATTTTCTCAGTCCGTCGGCACAGCAAATTCTGCAATTGTTGCAAACTCAACCAACAGGGGATTACAGTTTTGCCTATCTGCAACAGAAAGTCAAGTTCACCTATCGGGGAGTGCGAGAACTGTTGCGTTTGGGCTTGGTGGAAAGTTATTTAGAAGCACCAAGATTAACTCGCCCCAAATTACAAAAAGCGGTAATCTTAATTGATACCAGCGATCGCGATTTAACTCAGCGTCAACGGGAAATTATCGAAGTATTACGCCGACGTGGTGGAGAATTATGGCACAGTGAACTACTACAAATTTGTAATGCCAGTTCTTCCATCCTCAAAACATTGGCACAAAAAGGTTACATCGTTATTGAAGAACGAGAAGTTTTACGCTCAGAACAAAGCCCGACATTAGCTCAAGACCAACCCAAATCCTTAAATGCAGCCCAAGCAAACGCCTTAGCTACTATACAATCTCTAGATAAATTTGCTCAAGTCTTGTTGCATGGAATTACAGGTTCCGGCAAGACAGAAGTATATTTACAAGCGATCGCACCATTACTCAATCAAGGTAAATCAGCCTTAGTATTAGTCCCCGAAATTGGACTCACCCCCCAACTCACGGATAGATTCCGCGCCCGCTTTGGTAACAGAGTCGCCGTTTATCACAGTGCCCTTTCTGAAGGCGAACGTTACGACACATGGCGACAAATGCTCACAGGCGAACCGCAAGTTGTCATCGGGACGCGCAGTGCAATTTTTGCACCCTTACCCAACCTCGGTTTGATTATCTTAGACGAAGAACACGACAGCAGTTTCAAGCAAGATTCTCCCATCCCCACCTATCACGCCCGCACCGTCGCCCAGTGGCGTGCTGAGTTAGAAAATTGTCCGTTAGTTTTAGGTTCCGCAACTCCATCTTTGGAGAGTTGGCTGAGTGTGAGAAGTCAGGAGGTAGGAGGCAGAAGGCAGGAGGCAGAAGAAAATTCTTCCACTCAGCACTCAGCACTCAGCACTCAGCACTCACTCACTCACTACCTCTCCCTTCCCGAACGTATCAACTCGCGCCCACTACCACCAGTAGAAGTGGTAGATATGCGGCAAGAATTACAGCAAGGAAATCGGTCAATTTTTAGTCGCAGTTTGCAAGAAGCTTTAGGACAATTGCAAGAAAAAGGACAGCAGGGCATTTTATTTATTCATCGTCGCGGACACAGTACCTTTGTGTCTTGTCGCAGTTGTGGCTATGTGTTGGAGTGTCCCCACTGTGATGTGTCGTTAGCTTACCACCATGCAGAAGCAGGAGCGCCACAATTATTGCGGTGTCATTACTGTAATTATGGGCGATCGCATCCCCAATACTGCCCTGATTGTAGTTCGCCTTACTTAAAATTCTTTGGTAGCGGTACTCAACGCGTTACGCAGGAATTAGCCAAACAATTTCCCCAGTTGCGCTGCATCCGTTTTGATAGCGATACCACCCGCAACAAAGGCGCACACCGTACCTTATTAACTCAATTTGCTAACGGCGAAGCAGATTTATTAGTAGGGACGCAAATGCTAACCAAAGGTTTAGATTTGCCGCAAGTAACACTAGTGGGAGTTGTCGCCGCTGATGGACTGCTGCATTTATCAGACTACCGCGCTAGTGAACGGGCATTTCAAACTCTCACCCAAGTAGCCGGACGCGCCGGGAGAGGCGACGATGCCGGGAGAGTGATTATGCAAACTTATACTCCAGAACATCCCGTAATTGAAGCAGTCCGCGCCCACGATTATCAGTCTTTTTGCCAAGCCGAATTAGAACAACGGCAAGCCCTGGATTATCCTCCCTACGGCAGGTTAATTTTGTTGCGTCTCAGCAGCCTTGACCCCATTCAAGTGCAGAATACAGCGCAAATCATCGCTACAAATTTAAGTAGCCATGAAGGATTTGAAATACTTGGCCCAGCACCAGCAGGTGTGATGCGAGTAGCGAACCGTTACCGTTGGCAAATCTTGCTTAAATTTAATCCTGATGAATTACCCCAGTTACCCAATTGGGAAGAAATTAGAGAGTTATGTTGTGATAGCGTTAGCTTGACAATAGATGTTGACCCAGTAAATATATTGTGAAATTGCGGTAGTAAAAGGTTGATTGAGAGTAGGGGCGTACAGCTGTGCGCCCCTAACCGTATAATTCATTCAAATAAGAATTGTTATAAAAAAGTTGACAACGCTGAGTCCGTAAGCTCTAAATTTAACGTACATTCGACAGACCTCTCCCTCCTAACCTCCATCTCCTAAAAGGCGAGAAAGGAGCGAAAAATAAGGATTTTACTCCCCTCTTCTCGTAGGAGAGGGACTGGGGGTGAGGTCAAAAACGCACTCATCAAACTCACGTTAAATTTAGAGTGCGTATAAATAAGTAGCTGATATTGAAATTTAAATACTCTTGACAGAAACTTTAAAAAGTCACTAAAAAATTGTAGTGAATTAACAGAGTAAATCGAGATAGAAGTATTGAGACTCAATAAAATATTGCCAAATTGCTCACAATCTCATAGTCAAATAGTTCACTCTTATAGCAAGTGCTGAGTATAAACCCAGTTACTACCCTATGGGAAGCCACTGTGCGTCTACAGGGCTTTGATTAATCAACACTGTCCTAACATAATCTGACTACAGCTTTATATCTAAAATAATTAGCTTTCTCCTTCTTAAGTTAAATTGAGCGCAAAATAAATGGGACAAGGTTTTTTACAAATCGGCTTGACGTTGTGTATCGTCATAGCGATCGCACCAATTTTAGGAAGATACATAGCGCGTGTGTTCATGGGGCAAAGAACGCTGCTTGATCCCCTAATGAACCCGATAGAACGTAGCATTTATCTGTTAGCAGGTGTTAACCGAAAAGATGATATGACAGGCTGGCAGTATATCCGAGCAATACTGTTCAGCAATATTGTCATGGGTATTTTAGTTTTCGGGTTGATACATTATCAAAGATTTTTACCTTGGAATCCCAATGGGTTTTATGCACCACGTTGGGATACATTGCTGCACACAGTAATTTCCTTCGTCACTAATACTGACCAGCAACACTATACCCCAGAGACAACTTTGAGTTACTTCAGCCAAGTAGCTGCTTTAGGCTTTTTGATGTTCACCTCTGCGGGTACAGGTTTGGCGGTGGGGATTGCTTTGATTCGGGGATTAACGAGTAAAAAGTTAGGTAACTTTTATGTTGACCTTAGCCGTGCAATTACGAGAATATTATTGCCGATTTCGGTAGTTGGTGCGATCGCCCTCGTTTTCTTAGGCGTACCACAAACAATCGAGAAACCATTGGTATTGGAAACTTTAGAGGGAAGCACACAATACATTGCTAGAGGCCCTGTAGCTTCCTTTGAAATGATTAAAATGTTGGGCGAGAACGGCGGCGGTTTCTTTGCAGCAAATTCTGCCCATCCCTTTGAAAATCCCAATGGCGCGTCTAACTTAATCGAACTGATTGCGATGATAGCCATTCCCGCCGCCATGATCTTTACATACGGGATGTTTGCCAAAAATATCAAACAAGCTTGGCTACTGTTTTGGATGGTGTTTACCGCTTTCGTGATTCTGGTTTGGGTAACAGTCGGTGGCGAACTAGAAGGAAACCCCCTCATTAACGGCACGTTGGGAGTAGAACTGCCAAATTTAGAAGGTAAAGAAGTGCGATTTGGGGCGGTAGGAACAGCACTTTGGGCAGTTACTACCACAGCCACAATGACTGGTGCTGTCAATGGAATGCACGATTCTTTAATGCCTCAAGGCTTATTTGCCACATTATTTAACTTATTTGTGCAGATTATCTGGGGTGGACAGGGTACAGGTACAGCTTACTTACTGATTTACTTAATTCTCACCGTGTTTTTAACTGGATTAATGGTGGGACGCACACCAGAATTTTTAGGACGCAAAATCGAAAAACGTGAAATTGTCCTCGCTAGTGTAGTGCTGTTAATTCACCCCATCGTGATTTTAATTCCCAGTGCGATCGCTTTAGCTTATCCTTTTTCCCTCTCAGGAATTACTAACCCAGGCTTTCACGGCATTTCCCAAGTAGTTTATGAATATGCCTCAGCCGCAGCTAATAACGGTTCTGGCTTAGAAAAACTAGCTGATAATACTCTGTGGTGGAATTTAAGTACAGGTGTCAGCATGTTTGCCGGGCGCTACATTCCAATTATTGCCATCTTGCTATTGGCAGATAGTATGTCGCGCAAACCCATCACACCAGAAACACCGGGAACACTCAAAACCGATTCATTACTATTCACCACAGTTACAGCTGGCATAGTGCTGATTTTAGGGGTATTGACATTTTTCCCCGTGTTAGCCCTAGGCCCCATTGCCGAAGGATTTAAACTAACATCGGGTGGTTAAGAAAAGTGCTGAGTGAATCAATTTTAGATTTTAAATTTTGGATTTTGGATTATGACAATCTTTCAATCTAAAATCGGCAATCTAAAATCTAAAATTCTTCTGCTTCCTACCTCCTACCTCTATCTTCCCTTGCACTACTAATTATTATGAATCCAGTCGCACCTACCCCTAAGTCTAAAACACCGCGATCGCGTCCGAGCGATCATCGCCAAGCCCGTAAACAAGCCAGAATCAACACTAAAGGAATTTATCTCAGAGCCATCAGGGATGCTTTTATCAAGCTGAATCCCAAAGCTGCGATCAAAAATCCCGTGATGTTTTTGGTATGGATTGGCACATTGATTACTCTCGCCGTCACCATTGATCCCAATTTATTCGGCCCTACTCAACAGAAAAATCCTCAACTGTTCAACGGTATACTCACCGGGATTTTGTTTTTTACTGTCTGGTTTGCTAACTTTGCTGAAGCCGTAGCTGAGGGACGTGGTAAAGCCCAAGCTGATGCGTTGCGATCGACTAAATCAGAGACAACAGCCAAAAAACTCGCCCCTGATGGCTCAATTACCGAAGTTCCTTCTACTAGTCTCAAACAAGGTGACAATATATATGTTGTTGCTGGCGACATTATCCCCGCCGATGGCGAAGTCATCATGGGTGTGGCTTCGGTGGATGAATCAGCAATTACTGGCGAATCTGCACCAGTTCTCAAAGAATCAGGCTCAGATGTAGCCAGTTCCGTTACAGGGGGAACCCGTATCATCTCTGACGAATTAATCATTCGCGTCACAGCTGATCCCGGTAAAGGTTTTATTGATCGGATGATTGCTTTAGTCGAAGGGGCAGAACGTAGCAAAACCCCCAACGAAATTGCACTAACAGTTTTACTGGCAGTATTAAGTTTAGTATTTCTATTTGTTGTTGCTACTCTGCCAGCTTTCGCCTACTACGTCCAAAGTCCAGTCAGCATCCCAATTTTAATCGCGTTATTGGTGGCATTGATCCCTACAACCATTGGTGGCTTACTCAGTGCGATTGGAATTGCAGGTATGGATAGAGTCGCCCAATATAACGTTATTGCTACTTCTGGACGAGCAGTAGAAGCTTGCGGTGATGTCAACACTTTAGTTCTAGATAAAACTGGAACAATTACCCTCGGTAATCGTTTAGCAGAAGAATTTATCCCAATTAACGGTCATTCAATGCAGGAAGTGGCTTATATTGCCCTGATAGCCAGCATATTTGATGATACCCCAGAAGGAAAATCCATTGCTCGGCTCGCAGAAAGATTAGGCGCACGACTAGATTTTGATCCCCACCGCGCCGAAGCTGTAGAATTTTCTGCTAAAACCCGCATGAGTGGTACGAACTTAGCCAATGGACGTGAAGTTCGCAAAGGCGCAGTCGGAGCGATTAAAGCATTTGTCCGTTCTCGCAACGGCCAAGATACCCCAGAATTAGATACTGCATACCAGCGAGTTTCCCAACAAGGCGGTACACCTCTAGCAGTTTGTTTAGATCAAGAAATCTACGGTGTCATCTATCTCAAAGATATTGTCAAACCTGGCATTCGTGAGCGTTTTGCTCAGTTACGCCGTATGGGTGTACATACTGTCATGCTCACAGGCGACAACCACATTACCGCGTCTGTAATTGCCCAAGAAGCCGGTGTGGATGACTTTATTGCCGAAGCCACACCAGAAGATAAAATCAGTGTGATTCAAACAGAGCAAGCAGAAGGCAAACTAGTAGCCATGACAGGCGACGGGACAAACGATGCTCCCGCACTAGCACAGGCGAATGTTGGTGTAGCGATGAATACAGGTACGCAAGCTGCTAAAGAAGCTGCCAACATGGTAGATTTAGACTCTGATCCCACCAAGCTCATCGATATTGTCAGTATTGGTAAACAACTGTTGATTACTCGTGGGGCATTAACAACATTTTCTATTGCTAATGATATTGCCAAGTATTTTGCAATTATTCCGGTAATTTTTGCAGCCGCTAACTTGCAAAGTCTCAATATTATGAATTTGACTAGCACAAATTCGGCTGTGCTATCGGCATTAATTTACAATGCTGTGATTATTCCTGCTTTAATACCTTTGGCTTTGAAAGGTGTGCAATTTAGACCCCTGACAGCTAATCAATTACTACAACGCAATATTTTAATTTATGGCTTAGGTGGGGTGATTGCACCATTTATTGCCATTAAGCTAATAGATTTATTGATTACTGCTGTAGGGTTGGCATAGAAGAAAGTATGAAGTATGAAGTATGAAGTATGAAGTATGAAATTTTGTCCTTTAGCCAACTCTCTTCGAGAGAGGGAACAGGGAAGAGGCAACGGGCAAGAGTGAGATGTCATCAGGAGGAAAGCTTAACAGGTAACAGGTTGTTTCTTTCTATTCCCTATTCCCTGTTCCCTGTTCTCTTATTGACCATTGACCATTGACTAATGACTATTGACAAATTTTTATTTTTTGCCCTGTTAGTAGGGGGAATTAGAAGAGAAATATGAATAAAGAGCAGATAAATTTAATGCAGGCGATCGCCTATATTGGGTCACAATGGCGTAAACAAAAACTGGCAATCAAAATTTTTCTAGCACTGTGCCTCAATTTAGGCATTTCTCGCGTAGTTTATGCGTCTACTAATACCCCATTACAAATTCAATTTACTTGGGCGTATGGTGTTTTAGGTGCAGTACTCTTAGGACTAATAATTTATCTATTTGTTGTTGTTTTCCAACCAGAACGCTTCTAAACATTTAATACTCAGCACTCAGAACTTTGTATGCTAATTATTCGAGAAACTCTCAAAGCTATTCGTATCACTTTCATATTGTGGTTGCTCACTGCACTGATTTATCCTTTAGCAATTCTGGTAATTGGTCAAGGTTTATTTCCTTTTCAAGCTAATGGCAGCATCATGGTAAATATAGATGACCAGCCCATTGGCTCGGCTTTAATTGGGCAAATATTCACCGAAGAGCGCTATTTTCAAGGTCGTCCTAGTACAGTACGATATAGCCAAGGTAGAAAAGCTAAACCCACTGGTATATCTGGTGCTAGTAATCTTGCTCCTAGTAATCCAGAGTTACTCAACCGCGTTATAGAGCAATCAAATCAATACCAAGAACAAAGTATTCAACCAGTTGAAGATTTAATTTATACTTCAGGCTCAGGTATAGATCCACATATTTCTTTGAAAGCCGCCAGACAGCAAATATCACGGGTAGCTAGTGCGCGTGGTATCAAAGAAGATGACATATTACCTTTACTGAACAAGTATACTGATGGCAGATTTTTATGGATTTTTGGCGAACCAGGCGTTAATATTCTACGCTTGAATTATGCTTTGGATTTGCAAGATATTAATCGTAAGCTCAATCAATGAAGTATGAAGTGTGAAGTGTGAAGTATGAAGTGTAAAATTTTATCTTTTAGCCTTCATACTTTATAAGTTCCGAATTGGTGTGAATCTTCAATCACCTAACTCATGTTAAAAAACAATAATTCAGGTGTAGCAGCTACTAATTCTTCTATTCATTCAATACGCAGAGGTAAACACAAAATATTTATTGGTATGGCTCCGGGCGTAGGTAAAACCTATCGGATGTTAGAAGAAGGAACTGCACTCAAACAAGAAGGAATTGATGTAGTTATTGGACTATTAGAAACCCACGGGCGTAAAGAGACAGCAGAAAAAGCAGCAGGTTTAGAAATTATCCCCCGAAAAGAAATTTCTCGCGGTGGGTTGACTCTGACGGAAATGGATACAGAGGCAATTTTACAGCGATGTCTGGGGACAAGTAGTTACGCATCTACGCCTCAATTAGTTTTAATTGATGAACTCGCCCATACCAATGTTCCAGGTTCCCCAAGAGAAAAACGCTACCAAGATGTAGAGGTGATATTGGCGGCGGGTATTGATGTCTATTCCACAATGAATGTGCAGCATTTGGAAAGCCTGAATGACTTGGTAGCCAGAATTACTGGGGTAGTTGTGCGAGAACGGGTTCCGGACAGAATTTTAGAAGAAGCAGATGAGGTAGTGGTAGTAGATGTTACACCAGAAACTCTGCAAGAGCGGCTGTTAGAAGGGAAAATTTACGCGCATTCAAAAATCCAACAAGCTTTAGATAACTTTTTTCAGCGTCGTAACTTGATTGCTTTACGAGAATTAGCTTTGCGAGAGGTAGCAGATAATATCGAAGAAGATGCGATCGCCTCTAATCCTAATGGACAATTTTGTAACATCCATGAACGAGTTTTAGTATGTATATCTACTTATCCTAATTCATTACAATTGCTGCGTCGTGGCGCTAGACTCGCTAATTATATGAATGCGCCACTTTATGTTGTGTTTGTCGCCGATCCTGAGCGCTTCTTGAGTAAAGAGGAAAGCTTACACATACACAACTGTGAAAAGCTGTGTCAAGAATTTGCCGGGACTTTTATTCGCGTCACCAATAGTAATATAGCTCAAGCGATCGCCGAAGTTGCAGAGAAATACCGGATTACCCAAATTGTCATCGGCGAAAGTCAGCGTTCTCGTTGGCAAATCCTCCTCAAAGGTTCGTTAACCCAAAAATTGGTACGCTTATTAAAAAATATCGATATACATATTATTGCTAGTGACAAAGCATCTTCAGCTAAAATCTAAAAATTATTCATTCCGCAGCATCTCATGAAAGTTGAGACTATCAGCATCAAGAACATCAAAGTTCAACAAAATAATATATTACAAAATATTTTTAATTTAGCGTCTTCACCAACTCCAAACGCTGCTCAAATTCAACAATTAACTTATACTTTAAGCAAAACAGTAACAACAATTGAAAGTATCTGCTCTAACCTACAAATCACTCCTGCAAACCTGACCAATTCATCTCGCAAAATCTATTCTTGGTTTAAATTTCTTACAGACGAACAAAATCTCAAGCTTCACCTCAGTAGTACTTATTGTGTGTTAGAAACAACCCAAAAAGTTCTCAAAAACTACGGTAACAATACTGCTAAAATTATGATTGAATTCACTAATTTAGCAGGATTATACCAAGGTAAAAGCTCTAGCAAATTTGTTTCGCTTAAGATTAATGAAGGTTTTATTAATGCGTCTGAAGAAGTTTTTCAAGCATTAGTACAATGTACTCTTTTTGGCAAAAGTCAAGAACATACTAAACTAATTAGAGCATTTGCTAGTTCAGAAGAATATAGTTCTGTTCTCTTAGATTTAGATTTAATTGCTGAAGTAATTGCCGAAAATCCTCAAGGTAATTTTTATAATCTCAATGAATTGTTTGACAAAATTAACCATGAATACTTTGCTGCTAATCTTGTCAAACCCAGGCTTGCATGGAGCCGAATTAAAACCTACCGGAAATTTGGTCACTACGAGCCAGCTAGAGATAGGGTAGTTATTAGTACAACTCTTGATAATGTTAATGTCCCCAACTTTGTGACTGAGTTTGTTTTATACCATGAATTACTGCATAAACATCACGGCACAAAGTGGGTAAATGGTAAACGCATGGTTCACACTACGCAGTTTCGTATTGATGAGAAGAAGTTCAAGTTATACACCGAAGCCGATAGATGGTTAAAAAAGTTAACATCTAATCAGAGTTAATAAAAAAACTTTCGCCTCAAAAACCCTACCCCATCAAGGTTTCATCCCTTTACTCCAAATTTACGTAGGTTTGGGGTTTTTTATTGAAATTTTAGTAGTACAATTGTTCTAGTGATAGAACGCTGAGCGATACTTTGCCGACGCGAAGTTTAAACGATATCAATACTATGATGACACCATTACAGGGTATAGTTGCAGCCCAAGTCAATTCTCAAACCATCACCCAATCAAAGTTTGAGCAATCTACTGAAAACAAATCTCATCGCCGAAAGAGCGTTAACGTCGAAAGTTTGGCTTTTCAAAGGCTCACTGATGTCACGAAGGCAATTTTGTATCATGCCTTTTGGTTAGCAGAACAAAAGCAAAAGCTTTCTTTACGAGACTACAAACAGCTACTTTTAGAACATGGTTGGCAGGGTGAAGAAAAGCGCTATCTGCAAATAGCCGCAGCGTTTGAGAAGTTTTCACCACAAGATGTTGCCCAAGTTGAGCCGAGAACTATCTATCAGTTAGCAGAAAACAGCAAAAAGTATCAACAAGTCATTAATCACTTACTAGACTTAAGCATTATCAATCAAGAAAGTGTCCGTTCCTTAATTAAAAAGCAGCGTCAACCCAGAACCGCTAGACATGAAAAACCAAGTATTTGGCGACGGACAAAAAATGGTGGGAGATATTGTCAAATTCCCCCAATTCATGAACCTTCCGAACAGACTGGTGTGACTTTGCAACGAATGATGGATGAAGAAGGATTGAGCGCCCAGCATATTGTGGCAGAAGCGATCGCTTTACGGCAAGCATATAAACAAGGTCAATTAGTCCGCACTGAAGATAACAATTAAATTTTCCGACACAATAGAGTTGTAATTGAGCATAAGTGCAGTTGCTTACTACTCAACTATGACTAATACCAAAATTAAGAAAAAAGGCAAATCTCTCCCGCCAAAGCTAATCATCGGTTTAGGCAAGTTTGTTTGGACAAGTCTTTGGCATATCATGATGTCCCGACTCGCCCCCCGCAACAAATCAGGAGAATACATTCGTCCCGACAGCCAGTTAAGAAATGTTGTCAGTCAAGCTGAAGGGAACATTTACCAACCAGCATCGGGACGTTACAAACTTTATGTTGGGTTGGGTTGCCCTTGGGCGCACCGCACATTAGTTGTTCGGGCGCTTAAAGGGCTAGAAGATGCTATCTCAGTTACTACTGTGGAACCTTCTGCTGTTTCTGGGGGTTGGGTATTCACTAGCGAAGATGAAGGTTGCCAAACCTTAGCCGAATTATATGAACTTGCCCAACCTGGCTATAGTGGGCGCTGTACAGTTCCTGTATTGTGGGATAAACAAACCAAAACCATTGTCAATAACGAAAGTGCGGAAATTATTGTCATGCTGAACTCAGAATTTAATGAGTTCGCTACAAACCCCACACTAAATCTCTACCCACCGGAATTAAAAGACAAAATTGACTGGTGGAATCAAAAAATTTACACAAGTGTTAATAATGGTGTGTATCGCTGCGGCTTTGCCCAAACGCAAGAAGCGTACAACAAAGCTTGTGATGAACTGTTCAACACTCTTGATGAAATTGATGCAGCGCTAAATACAAGCCGATACCTTTGTGGAAACAATGTCACCTTAGCAGATGTGCGGTTATTCACCACCTTGTTTCGGTTTGACATTGTGTATTACGGTTTATTCAAGTGCAACCGCCACCGCATCCAAGATTATCCCAATTTAGGAGCTTACTTGCGCGACTTGTATCAGTTACCAAGTGTTGCTGGCACTTGCGATTTAGAAAGTGTCAAGCAAGACTATTATGGTAATCTTTTCCCGCTGAATCCTGGTGGAATTGTGCCTGCTGGCCCTGATATGGCATTTATGTTAAAACCACATAATCGTGAAACCGTTGGAGTGAGTTTTACCAATTGAAAAAATGATTGAGACAGATATATTGATAGAACTCAGGCGCAGACAGCAATTCTCAATCCATCTTGAAAAGTTTGCTCAAGTCGGGAAACCCGCCCACGCAACGCCAGGTGCTTCAAGTCGGCAAAGCTGCCCAACGCACTGGCTCAACTTTTCGCAAAATCTAAAATCCAAAGTCTAAAACTGTATTAGCCAGCACTCAAATTAGCAATAGTTATCTGTCTGTCTCCCAAGTTGTCTTCTTTAACATCATCAAAAGGCTGAGGATTAGCAGCATCAACATTTTGATTATCAGGAACAGAATCATTCAACTCATTCATATTTTCTGGGGTTTGTTGATTCCCATCAATATCTAGAAGACTGGGAACTGAGGATTCATGGACTGATAAGTTAATCAGTTTATCTTTTTCCTGAGTCATTTTTACCTCTGGATTCGCATTACATAAGTTAACTACGTATATACGTTAAGAGTTGATACCGCTACTTTTCCTCTAACAATTGGTGTATTTACCAGGTATATATTTTCTTACCTCTAGCCCCTAGCCTCTTCCTTAATAAAATAATTTAAACCGTGCTAACTGAGCTTCTAGTGCTTTAATCAGGATTTTATTGAGTTCTGTACTATTTTTAAATTGCAGAATTTGTTGTGTAGGTAAGTCAAAAGGAATCTTCCCTTCTAACTCTGGGCGTTGCATGTGTGCTAACAAAATTTGTTCGGAGCGTTTACTTTGAATTGCATAACCAATTTCTATGCAAACATTGGGACTAGGAATTAATTGCTGATTTTCTTTACCGTCGATACTGGCTATCGGTGTAGTGTCTGCAATAAACAATAAACTCTTGCGGATTTTTCGCATCATTGCCCGATTTAATCGCAGAGTTCCATCGCTTGGCCGATAGGATTCTACTAATGTTAAGGGAAGGCGCGATCGCATATTCAAAATTTCCAAGCTTTTTTGTAATCCCTCTCGCAGGGCATCGCTGGCTGCACTATACTCAGTTTGATAGCATAAAAAAATCGTTGGGTCTAATTGGGCTAATAATGCTTGTTTAGTGAAATAAATTTCATGACTAATCAAGTCAATATTAGCTACACAATAACCACCACTACCTTCAATATAAAATTCAATATTTTCCCCTTCCAGATAACGCTCAAACCAAACTGACTTTTTCACCGCATCACTATCTTCTAAAAAGTCTGCACGCATTGCTGATCGCAGTAGACTTTTTTTACTAAGGCGAATATCTGGGGGGCGTTTTTCTAATTCCGAAATCGGCTCATAATCCTGAATATACCATGCTCTGAGCGCAATAATTGACATAAGGCGCTATTTTCACTGTCCCTGATTATTTAACTGTTTATTTAACTTTGTACAAGCTTACACTGATTTCCCTAAACACAACAACACCCAAGCATCTACTAACTTTAATTATTTCCTCCTCTTGTTTTTTCTAGCCAGGGATGTAATCTCTTTCACCACTCAAAACAAGCAATGAAAATCAGTTACAGCGCCCCCTGATTTTCAATATTTGAGGAAATATCAGTGTTCGCGTTGGGTGTTGTTGGTTTTGAACGAGACAGACATGAACTCAACAGCGTTTTACCTCTTCTTTTGTTGCAATCTAGCTGTTTTATCTGCCAGGGAAGCTTAGTGGCTTCATTTATTAGATTAACACCTGTATTTTCATGTGGATGTTTCTGCAATTAAACTTTACTTTTAATGGCAGAATCAAGAACTCGCTAGTTAAAGATGAGTGTTTGATTTTATTCAAGAAAGCTCTTTTCTTTATAGTTATAGAAATATTTTGCCTATCAAATTGTTAGCTTTTTGTTGAATAAATTTTAGATTTGCTAAAGTCTTAGCTTGAGTTTTATTAAGAATTATTGAATGAATTCAAATTAATCAGTTGTTTAAGGGACTTGCAGAAAATAAAATATCCAATTTTCAAGAGAGGAGATTTTTCTTTTTCCCCCTGCTCAGAAGCTCCCTGCCCCCTGCCTAAACAGTGATAGTATATCTTTTTAGTTGGAAGTCCCTTAGTCTATTTCTAGCGTCTCTTCTGCTTCCTGCTTTTCTGTAGAATTAACTTTACGCAACAATTTAATAGGAATCTCAATCCAAAACTCTGTTCCTTTACCTGGCTCGGAGATACACTCCATCATGCCACCATGTTTTTCCACAATAATCTGATAACTAATCGCTAGTCCCAGCCCCGTACCCTTGCCTACAGATTTGGTAGTGAAAAACGGATCAAAAATGCGCTTTCTCACTTCTTCTGGCATTCCTGAACCATTGTCAGCTATACGAATCAATACGCGTGATGTATCTGTAGCTAATTGAGTAGAAATCAAAATTCGAGGCTTAGGAAGCTTAGATTTTCCTTGTTCTACTTCGCCTTGTTCTTCTAGAGCATCAATGGCGTTAGTGAGGATATTCATAAAGACTTGATTTATTTGTCCGGCATAGCATTCTATCAATGGTAAATTGCCATAGTCCTTGATTATCTCAATGCCAGTAAAATGAGCATTTGATTTAAGACGGTGTTGCAAAATTAATAAAGTATTATCTATACCTTCATGTAAATCAACTGGTTTATTTTCAGCCTCATCTAAGCGCGAAAAATTACGTAAAGATAATACAATAGAGCGGATGCGATCGGCTCCAATTTGCATCGAAGAAATCATTTTTGGTAAATCTTCGGCTAAAAATTCTAAATCAACAGCTTTGGCTGTAGCGCGAATTTCATTATGAGGTTGGGGATAGTGCAATTGATAAAGTTGGATGATTTTTAACAGGTCTTGGGTATACTTACTCGCATAGTGTAGATTCCCGTAGATAAAGTTAACAGGGTTATTAATTTCGTGGGCTACACCTGCTACTAGCTGACCCAAACTAGACATTTTTTCTGTTTGAATTAGTTGTGTTTGTGTTTCTTGGAGTTCTAATAAAGCTTGTTCTAATTGTGTAGCTTTAGCTCTAGCTTCAGTTTCAGCTAAACAACTTTGTTCATAAAGTTGAGCTTGTTGAATAGCGATCGCCGCTTGGTCTGCTAACTGTCGTAGTAAATTAATTTCTGTATCTTGCCAGTCTCTGGGAGTTTCACACTGATGCACAATCAGTAAACCCCAAAGTTGAAAACCTATATTTATCGGAACAGTTAAGTTGGCTTGTACTTGCAAACTCTGCAAAAATTCTTGGTGACAAGGATCTAAAGAATCTGTAAAGACATTCTTAATTGCTTTAACTTTACCCTGCAAGAAAAAACGAGCAGATTCATCAGGCAAACATCCTTGCGGTGTTGTAATTCCCAATGTTGATAACCAATTACCATTGATGTCTTCAACTATCACTTGACCATGAGATTCACTGGTTCTTTGGTAAATTACAACTCTATCAGAATTCAGCAGAGTACGAACTTCATGAACGATGGTTTGTAAAGTAGTTCTTAAGTCTAAGGAACGGCGAATTTGTTCGGAAACTTGCTTGATTACTTTCGTAAATAATAATGATTTTTCGAGTTCCGCTGTTTGTTCTTTGACTCGTAGTTCTAAATTAGCATTCAGCAGCTGTACCTCTTGGTACATTTGTTGTTGCTGAATAGCAATAGAAAAGCTATAAGATAAAGCCTGCGCTAGAGAAATCTCTTCATCTGTCCACTCAACCGCTTGTCCCTTTTTTTCCTCTCGCCACACATCAAAGGAAATTTGGGGTAACTGTTGCTGGGGATTTTGCTCACGTCGTCCAGCCCATAAGATTTCGGTATTGAATTCCGGGCGAAAAATAGTTAACACACCGATAAATTGTTGTCGGTAGTGCAAAGGCATAACTAACATTCCCCGAATTTGGGTTAACCGAAACGCAAATGCTAAGACGCGCAAATGTTCTTCATCATAAAGATTGGTAGTAGCCCAAATTTGACCTTGTTTGCATTCATCCATCCATTTTTGCCAAACAGGATGTTGTTCGATGATGCTAGTTTCTAACTCGAAGGGAATTTTCGGTTGATCACCATAGGTATAAACTTCTGCTGTTTGTTCAATGTAAAGTCTGCCACCTATTCCATCTAATGCTGTGATAGTTTCTTCTAAAGCTGCTTGTAATTCAAGTTTTGGTAATTTATGCAGTAAGATAGTCACACGGTTAATTGTCTCTTCCCGCTTTTGCCTAGCCAGAGTTTGAGTATACAGGTTACTTTGGGCAATAGCGATCGCTACTTGATCAACAACTTGCTGGACTAATGTCAGTTCTGCTGGCGAAATTTCTCGCGGTTGACTGTGATGCGCTGCTAATAGTCCCCACAGTGAAGGTTTTAGTGATTCCCCTTGCACTTCGCTATGTAAAATTGGCACCACTAGCGAAGACTGCACCCCCATTGCTGTGAGGTATTGAATGTGGCAAGGATCTACTTGTTGATCGTAAAAATTTTCAGTTTCTAGAGGTTGTTCGTTATCATTTGGCTGTAGCGAAGATAACCCTACTCTGCCACTAGATACATCTACAATTACACGTTGTTGTCCTAACAGCAGCCTTTCTCTACTTTCCGGGGGAATATCTGTTGCCGGAAAGTGCAACCCTAGTAGGGATGGTAGAATCTGGTCATGAATAGATTCAGCAATAACTTCACCACTACCATCAGCCTCAAACCGATACACCATAACTCGGTCTGTAGCCAAAAACAAACGGATTTCGGCAACGGTGGCTGTTAAAATATCTGGCAGTTCCAGCGATCGCCTAATCCGGTTTGTTATCCGGTGCAATAAGCCTTCTTGGCCAAAGACTGGCTGCGAACCGCTTGGGTTATCAGTATATTCCATTGCCTAGTAAACCTATACAAAAATAATTAAACTCTCTTAAAAAACCCTGCTAAATCCGAGCCGCCATTTCTATTTCTGACTTTTAATAACTAAAGAGAAAATATTAATTGTCAATTAATTTTATACTTACCTTTGTATGATGTATTCGGTAAAATTATGTAAATCATCAAATTCCAAAATTCTTTCTATTATATTTATATATCTTTATATTTTTTTTATTTTTAAGCGAATTAATTAAGTAAATATAATGGACTAACGTGTAAATTTTTTTAATTTAGGGAATGTCAACATTCCCCACTCTCAGTAGCAATGCCCTTTTATATGTAGCTATTCTGTTAGACAATCACTAGTGATTACAGAGTAAAGGTGTAATCGTCGAATTTCTTCGCGCACACTCATCAGAATTTTTCCAAGATGGTTTTGACCAGTTTTATCTGTACCACAACCCCAGAAATAATCTGTGGGGGAATTCTCGACAATCGTCTCATCACCTGTGGCTAGTAGAACTTCCCGAATATCAGCATGAGTGAGAAATTTTTTGAGTACAGCCTCACGCATAATTTGAGTTTTCACCAAATCCCAATCTAAACGGAGTGTACGTGTACTACAGCGTCCTAAAGCGGCAGCTTCTTCTGGTGTAGCAGCAGCATGAATGACGGATATAATTGCTGCATCCCTGCTGCCTACAAACTTTTGTGCTTGATAATAATGCTCAACCGTTGGCCAATAAGTACCCTGGATTTGGATTGGATGGGACGAAAAGTTAGAAAAACACCCGTAAGGCTGCCAAACTTTGTAAAAGTAAATGGTCATTTGAAAATTTATATTTATATATATTCACTCTAGCTGAGTCTCTACAGCCTTCACCAATTCCCCCAGGTGTAATTTTTTTGCCTACTGTCTTGAAGATAGAAGCTAGAGACTTGGGAATAGAGGCTAGAGAAGACAGTTTTTCATATTTGGTGGCCATGTTTTCTCATGAATACTTGACTTGAAAGTGCGAAGTTATGAGAAAAAATACTAGTCCCTAGCTTCTAGCCTCTAGCTTCTCTTGTCAGAAAAATAGGCTGTCCACCTTGGTTGAGAGATATGGTTAAAGCTGCCAGAATTTTTACTAACTCTGTACCTACCCAGCCCGATGATACTACGGTAGGTTGATTCTGGAGTATGGATTGAATAAAGCGATCGCACACTTGTTGTAAAGGTTCACCGGGTTTTAATTCCACCACTTCTCGGCTTTGATTAACAGGTAAAAAATGACTTCCCTGACGTTCAAACTCTCCATGTAATAAAGTTAATGGTGACGCAGAAGACATTTCATCAAAAATCAAACTACCCAGACTACCCACAACTACCAATCGCCGTTGTTTATCAGGGTTAAGCCAGCACAAATGAATGTATGCTTGAAAGTTATTTGGGTAGGTTAGTGTCACCCACACTAAATCCGCTAAACCCGATGGTGAGTAATTAAATTCCCCACTCCCCTCTGTTTGTAACCAAACTGTCCCCGTTGCTTGTACCTTCACTGGTACTTGACCCAGCCAGTTGTTAAAAATCGCAATATCGTGAATGGCTAAGTCCCAAAGAACATCAACATCTTGTCGGACTGGCCCCAAATGGGTACGAGAAGCATAACCATAACGTAATTCACCTAATTTGCCAGCTTGAACTACCATTTGTCCGGCTTCAACTGCTGGGTGAAATAAATAGGTGTGGTCAACCATCAATATTAACTGCTGTAACTCTGCTAGATGGCAAAGTTCCTCACATTCTTTAGGGTCTAAAGTTAAAGGCTTCTCTGCTAAGACATGATATCCCTGCTGGAGGGCATCTTTGATTAAATGATAGTGAGTTGTGGCTGGTGTGGCGATCGCAACTGCTGCCAAATCTGGTACTTTTTCTAAAGCTTGCCACTCAGTTGTCAACAATATATTGTCATCCAAGTTAAATTGCTGCTTGGCTGCTGTTAATCTTTCCCAATGAGGATCTACTACTGCCGCTACACTAACTTGGGGATGCGCTAAAAAATTCCGCAGTAAATGTACTCCCCAACGCCCCACACCAATAACTGCGATTTTAATCATTAGTCAATAGTCAATAGTCAATAGTCAATAGTCAGCGGTAAAGTTGCGATCGTCAACAGTAGAGACGCGAAATTTCTGATCCTCTAGGATCAATTAGATGTTTTGGACTTTAGTAATTTTTCGTAAATGCAAAATCTGAGGTTGCTTTTGGGAACACTTATATTTAGCTGACTGCTGAATGCCAGGTCTCATACCATTTTGGATTTTAGATTTGGAATTTCTGTCTGTGTCTGAGTTCTGAAAATCCATCTGTCGTATTCTTTCTTCCAATTGGTCTTACTAGATCCTGGAAAAGGCTCATAAGTTAAAATTTATCAGTTTTGGTAAATCTAAAACCAAGGCACTCTCACCAATATGAAAGGGATTAAATCGTCCGTACATTTTGCAGTCTTTTCGATACTGTGCTTAGATTTTCTGATAATTTCTAGTCTTACGGCACAGGTAAAAGCTGAATCTTTTTCTAGAGAAAAAACTTGGCAAATTAGTCAAGCATTTAAGCCACCAAAACGAGCAGATCCACCCCCAAGTGCTGGTGGTTCAACTCGTGGTTCTTCCTGCTTGAAAGGAAATAAGCCACTAACTTCTCTCCTACCGCCAAATAAACTAGGATTGACTTTAGCCGAACGTCCAACGTTTTACTGGTTTGTGCCTCAATCATCAGTCAAAACAGCAAAGTTTCTTCTCCTAACTGACAAAAACGAAAAAGTCGTCTATGAAACTACTTTGACGCTACCAAATAAACCAGGAATTATTAGTTTTACACTTCCTAATACTGCCCCAGAACTAGCAGTAGGTAAAAGCTATCACTGGTATCTGACAGTAGTTTGCAATTCTTTAGATTCCAGCATAAATCCTTGGGTAGATGGCTGGGTAGAACGCACTCTAGCAGAAGCACCTTTGTCAGAAAATCTAGCAAAGGCAAACCCACAAAAGTTACCTATTCTTTATGCAGAAGCTGGGATTTGGCATGACGCACTCACTACTTTAGTGCAGTTACGCCGCAATGATCCAAAAAATGTGAGAGCCAGAATCAATTGGTGGACATTCTTAAAATCAGTTAAGTTGACTGCACTAGCTTCAGAACAATTTATTGACTGCTGTACAAGTGAACAAGTGAGTAGGGAATAGAAGTCAAAATATAAAAGGCAAAAGTAAAAAGACTAACATCTTTTGCCTTTTTACTTTTTATTTTTTATCTTTAAATTTTATGATGTGGTCAAAACTTAAACCGCAAATTTGGCAATGGCGGGGTGTTTTATTTGCTGTTCCTAGTGTAACAGCTTTAGTAATTGGAATGCGGTTAACAGGTTGGCTGCAATTGATGGAATTAGTAGCTTTGGATCGTTTTTTTCAGCTACGTCCATCAGAACCAGTTGATAGCCGCATTGTAATAGTTGAAATTAATGAAGCAGATGTTCGCAAGCAAACGCAATGGCCGATGTCGGATGCAGCTTTAGCTAGTGTATTAGAGAAAATTAAGCAACAAAAACCAAGGGCGATCGGTTTAGATATTTATCGTGATTTACCTGTTAATCCTGGTCATCAAGCTTTAGTTAAGGTATTTGAATCTACGCCTAATATAATTGGGGTGCAAAAAGTCTCGGATACTGCTGATAGTTCCCCTGTTAATGCGTCTCCGGTATTGCAGCAACGCCATCAAATTGGGTCAAATGATTTGCCTATAGATGGAGATGGCAGAATTAGACGCGGATTGCTCTACGTTAATTTTAAAAATGACGAAGTTCTCGAAAGTTTTGCCTTGAAATTAGCTTTGTTGTACTTAAAACCAGAAGGTATTACAGAGAAAGCATCGGCGATTAACCCAAACTATTTGCAGTTAGGTAAAGGTATTTTTCCGATTTTTGAAGCTAATGATGGTAGTTATATTCGCGCGAATGCTGGTAGTTATCAAGTGCTGATCAACTACCGAGGACGAATACAACAGTTTCAGAAAATATCTTTGACAAAAGTCCAAGAAAATCGCATTCCACCAAACTTGATGCGGGATAAAGTTGTACTAATTGGCGCAACGGCTGAAAGTTTAAAAGATTTATTTTATACACCCTATAGTAGTAGTGTCTTTGCTGAACCAGAACGCATGGCTGGTATCACTATTCATGCAAATTTGATTAGTCAAATTTTGAGTGCAGCTATAGATGGTCGTCAACAAATTCAAAGTTTACCTGAACCGTTAGAATATCTGTGGATTTTGAGTTGGTCGATCGCAGGTGCAACTTTATGCTGGATACAGCGCCACAGTAGTCATCAAAAAATCCGTTTGCCGATCAATGTGGTGTTAACAACTGGGACTTTGGTTGGTAGTAGTTTTGTAGCTTTTTTATTCGGTTGGTGGATTCCGGTTGTACCGTCATTCTTCGCATTAGCAGGTTCAGCGATCGCAGTTACGCAATACATTGCTGAAAGTGCATCGGGAATGCGGAAAACTTTTGGTCGTTACCTCACAGATGAGGTAGTTGCTAATTTACTCGAAAATCCTGCTGGCTTAAAAATAGGTGGCGATCGCCGCAAAGTCACCCTGCTATTTTCTGACTTACGTGGATTCTCTGCCATGTCGGAACAATTGTCACCTGAACAAGTAGTGACTATTCTGAATTTTTATTTAGGAACGATGACCGAGGTCATTAATCAATACAAAGGTACAATTAACGAGTTCATGGGTGACGGTATCTTTGTGATGTTTGGTGCGCCGATTAACCGTCCTGATGATTCTCAAAGAGCGATTGCTTGTGCTGTGGCGATGCAATTAGCCATGCAGCAAGTCAATGAACACAATAAGCAAATGAATCTCCCTACCTTAGAAATGGGCATCGGGATTAATACAGGTGAGGTCGTTGCTGGTAATATCGGTTCGCAAAAACGCGCCCAATATACAGTTATTGGTAGCCATGTTAACTTGGCTTCCCGTGTAGAAACTTATACAGTTGGCGGACAAGTTTTAATTTCAGAAAATACCCGTCAAGATGCGAACATTGAATTGCAAATTGGCGGACAAATGCAAATCGAGCCTAAAGGCATCAAAGAACCGATTACAATTTACGAAATTCGCGGCGTTGGTGGTCAATATAACTTATTCTTGCCCAACGATGATGAAGGAATAGTCAATCTAAATGTGCCAGTCCTCATAGAGTATACAGTTTTACAAGGCAAACAAGCAGTTGGCGCAGTATTTCAGGGTGAATTGATCAGCCTTTCTGAAAAAGTTGCACAGATGCGATCGCTAAATTCCTTAGAAATCTTAAATAATCTCAAACTTAAATTACTAGGCACCGAACTCACCACAGAAGAATTTATTTACGCTAAGGTGATGAAAAAATCTGATATTGACGAACATATTGTGACAATTAGATTTACATCTGTGCCACTCAAGGCAAGCACAATTCTTAATAAATTGTCAATGGTCAATAGTCAATAGTCATTTGTCAAAAGGCAGAAAGCCAAAAGACAAAATTTCAGACCTCACACTTCACACTTCAGAAATCGATATTATAGAAAAGTAGACAAAACTTAAAAAATATTTATCAAATGCTCATTGACTCCTCTGGCTTGTCCAAGGTCAAAGACTCGATAACAGAAAAAATCTTCTTCGGCCATGAACCCAGTGCCGAGTTAATTGCTATTCTTAGCGTTTACTTTGTCCAAGGAATTTTAGGACTGGCGCGTTTAGCTGTTAGCTTTTTCCTCAAAGATGAATTATTGCTAAGTCCGGCTGAAGTTTCGGCAATGTTGGGAGTTGTAGCCCTACCTTGGATGATAAAGCCACTATTTGGCTTTATGTCCGATGGCTTGCCTATTTTCGGCTATCGTCGTCGCCCTTATTTAATACTGTCCGGGATATTAGGAGCTATTGCCTGGGTCAGTATGGCCACAATGGTTCATAGTAGCTGGGCAGCAACAATGGCGATCGCCCTGAGTTCACTTGCGATCGCTGTCAGCGATGTCATAGTTGATTCACTGGTCGTAGAACGAGCCAGAGTTGAATCTCAAGCAGATGCAGGCTCATTACAATCTTTGTGCTGGGGTGCAACTGCATTTGGAGGATTAGTCACAGCATACTTTAGCGGGATGCTCCTCGAACATTTCACCACCCGCACAATATTTTTAATTACCGCTAGTTTCCCGTTAATTGTTTCCGGTGTAGCTTGGTTAATAGCTGAATCTCCTGTAAATAAAGAAACTAACGATACTAATAACGCTAACTCCTTAGATATCCGGCATCAACTCAAACAGCTACGCCAAGCAGTCAGCCAAAAAACAATTTGGCTACCAGCCGCTTTCGTCTTTATTTTGCAAGCTACTCCGACTGCTGAATCTGCCTTTTTCTACTTCAGCACTAACGAACTCCACTTTGAACCAGAATTTTTAGGGCGAGTCCGTTTAGTAACAAGTTTGGCATCTTTAGTTGGCATTTGGATTTTTCAAAGGTTTTTGAAAAGCGTGCCATTCCGCGTCATTTTTGGTTGGAGTACCGTTATTTCAGCAGTTTTAGGCATGACAATGCTGCTTTTGGTAACTCACACCAACCGTGCTTTAGGTATAGATGACCGCTGGTTTAGTTTAGGAGACAGTCTCATACTCACAGTTATGGGACAAATCGCCTATATGCCAGTTTTAGTATTAGCAGCCAGACTTTGCCCCCCTGGAGTAGAAGCAACCTTATTCGCCTTGTTAATGTCAATCTTTAACTTAGCTGGAATGGTTTCCTATGAATTTGGAGCCATCATCATGCACTGGCTAGGTATCACCGAGAGTAACTTTGATTCACTGTGGATTTTGGTAATTATCACAAATCTCAGCACCTTATTACCACTAGCATTTCTTAATTGGCTACCAAAAGACGATACAAAAATCGAAGCGTTGCCAAGTAGTAGCGAACAACCATTCATACCAAATTTAATACTTCAAGAACAAGAATCACAAGTTATTGAATAAAACCTCTCTGCGCCTTTGCGTCTCTGCGTGAAAAAAATCAAAACTATGCAAAATTTAAAAAATCAAGAATTACAAAAATCCTACACCCGTGAAGATTGGCAAGGAGGATATCAATCCCTCACCCAAGAATTTGACTATTGGATTGATGATATAGAAGGACAAATCACTCCACAACTGCAAGGTACGCTATTTAGAAACGGCCCTGGCTTACTAGATATCAACGGACAACGCATTCATCATCCTTTTGATGGTGATGGAATGATTAGGCGCATCACCTTTACTAATGGTCGCGCCCATTTCCGCAACAGCTTTGTCCGCACCGAGGGCTACTTAGCAGAACAAAAAGCCGGAAAAATTCTTTATCGTGGTGTTTTTGGTACACAAAAACCCGGTGGTTGGCTGGCTAATATTTTTGACTTCAAACTTAAACATATTGCTAACACCAACGTTATTTATTTGGGCGATAAACTCTTAGCATTATGGGAAGCTGCTGAACCCTATCGCCTCGACCCCTACACCCTAGAAACATTGGGTAAAGAATATTTCAACGGTACGTTATCAGAGGGTGAAGCTTTTAGCGCACATCCCCGACTTGACCCTAGTTGCGAACAAGATGGTGGTCAGCCTTGCCTAGTCAATTTCTCAATTAAACCGGGATTATCCACCACGATTACCATTTTTGAGTTAAACTTAGCCGGAAAAATTATCAGAAAACACGCTCACAGCGTTCCGGGGTTTTGCTTCATTCACGATTTTGTCATTACCCCCAATTACTGCATCTTCTTTCAAAATCCCGTTGCTTTCAATCCCATACCCTTCGCCTTGGGAATGCGCGGTGCAGGCGAATGTATTAAAGTACAGCCAAATCAACCAACTAAAATTATTGTCATTCCCCGTTTTCCCCAGCTAGGACAAACAGAAGTCAAAATTTTAGAAACCACATCAGGGTTCATTTTCCATCATGTGAATGCTTTTGGTATGGGTGATGAAATTATTATTGACTCGATTTGCTACGATTCATTACAACAGGTAGAACCAGAAAGCGATTTTCGCCAAGTTAATTTTGACGCACTTGCGCCAGGACAACTTTGGCGGTTTTACCTCAACCTCAATGATGGAACAGTAAAACGAAAATTAATTGAAGCACGCTGTTGTGAGTTTCCCACCATCAATCCGGCGAAAGTAGGACGCACCTATCGATATCTATATACAGGTGCGGCTCATGCAGAGATGGGGAATGCTCCTTTGCAAGCTATCTTAAAACTAGACTGGGAAACAGGAGAAAGACAACTTTGGAGTGCTGCACCCCGTGGTTTTATGGGTGAACCGATTTTTGTTCCCCGTCCTGGTGCAGAAACAGAAGATGATGGCTGGCTGCTGGCTTTGGTTTATGATGCTGCGTATCGCCGTACAGACATAGTAATTTTAGATGCTAGTGATATCGCAAAAGGTGCGATCGCCCGTCTACATCTCAAGCATCATATTCCCTACGGATTGCATGGGAGCTTCACTTCGCAGGTGTTTTTGCCAGATTGATTCGTTGACGTTTTGTGGGTGTGAAACTTCCCTGACTAATTGGTGTTCATAAACTTACCCAAGCCAGCCTAAAGAACGCTCAAGAACTACAGGAGTGTGAAACTTCCCTGACTAATTGGTGTTCATAAACTGCCCAAGAGTAATGTTTTCGACATATGCTCTTGGGTTTTAATTTGTCATCTTCTCCTGCGCCGCCGCCTCGTGTAGTGATATGATGAACCACTGCTTCTGTAATGGACGTATGAACCGCCACCCCCAGAAAGAACTGAATCACAAGCCGTTCCGTTGCCGTCTCTGTCCAGTTGAGGATTAGCTGGTAAAGCTGCTTGAGCTTGCTCTTGCATGGCAAAATCCTCGCACTTAGCATCTTTGAGAGTGCTTGTGGTGACTTGTGGTTGAATTTGTGTGCCAGCCGTCTCATCAGGGTTAGAAAACGCTAGGCAAGATACAGATTCATCTTTGTACTCAACACACACGTCTTTGCCTGATTCGGGTGCAAGATTGTAATCCCGCCACAGGACTTTTTCAAACCCTGACTCAGCTTGTAACTCTAGAACCAATGGCTCGCCGTTGCCTTTTGCACCAGTGACGACGGAAACAGACTCAGGTTGAATTAAATCGGTATTGAGATACTGGCAGGTGGTATACAAGGCGATGCTGGCTCCGTTGATTGGAAGATAGCGATCGCTTTTACATACACTTGGGTCAAAGGTGACAAATTCAGGTGTGGGTGTTGGAGTTGCTTTTGCTGGCGTGGGTGTGGGCGTTGGGGTTGGTATTACCTCTTGTATTGGCGAGGGTTTCGCTTCTTGCACGGGTGCAGGCTTTGGCTTTGCAACTGGTGTAATTACTACTGGCTCAGGTTTCGGGGCAAAAACGAGCATTCCAATAAAGGAAAGAACAAAAGCAGACAGATAAATCTCAGTGCTTTTGCGTCGAGTGCGCTTTTCCCCACGAAGCACCAGTTTTGGGTTAATCAGTCCAGTAGCAAAGGCAATAATGGAAGCAAAATTAACTAATAAAAGTAGACCAAACATTGAATGACTCACTCATATAATGAGCTTGTCATAACTTACACTTTAAAATTTCAGTGTGATTTAATACTGAATATTGATGAAGAAAGAAAAATAGATTGCACTTAAATCAATTATTCAGAGAAGATTTAATCTAATTACAGGTCAGTGTATCAAAACACTCCGAGTCGCTCACCTCTACAACTGCATCAATCTTAGTGCTACTATAAATGTAACATTAGCTTAGTTGTAAACACATAAGATTATAAAAGTCGTAGAGTCAGAGCAAAGATAGTATTTGGCAAAGATGCAGATACATCTATTAGTTTTGGTTTATGATGCTGCGTATCACCGTACAGACGTAGTAATTTTAGATGCTAATGATATCGAAAAACGTGCGATCGCCCGTCTGCATCTCAAGCATCATATTCCCTATGGATTGCATGGTAGCTTCACTTCTCAGGTGTTTTTGCCAAATTGATCCCTAATTTCTAAATATTGATCCTTAACAGTTTATAAACCATAGTTCACAGTTTTACCGTTGAACTGTGGTTTTTTTAACAAAAAATTAAATTGTAACAAAAACTACAGAATTTTCTTACTTTTTGAATATAGAGGATAAGCTAGGCATATATGTATCCAGTTCGCAAAGATACCGCGATTAGGAGAAACTTTTATGATTGCAACACCTACAATGCCGCTGGAAGCCGCTACGCCAGCACATATATGTCCATTCGATCAAGCTTGTAGCTACTTAGAAGCTGCCGCGAAAGAATTAAGGTTAGATCAAGGTGTACTAGAAATTCTCAGCCACCCGCGCAAGGTTGTGACAGTTTCAATTCCGGTGAAACTAGACAATGGCGAAGTGCGGGTATTGGCGGGACATAGAGTACAACACTCTGATATATTAGGCCCCTACAAAGGTGGAATTCGTTATCATCCAGCTGTTACACTGCGGGAAGTCTCAGCACTAGCAATGTTGATGACTTGGAAATGTGCATTATTGGGTATTCCCTATGGTGGTGCTAAGGGAGGTATTGCAATAGATCCACAACATTATAGTGTTGGGGAATTAGAACGCATTACACGTCGTTACACCAGCGAATTAATCAAAGATATTGGCCCTTCACTAGACATCCCCGCACCAGACATGGGTACTTCTGCCCGTGAAATGGCTTGGATGATGGATACTTATTCAGTGAATGTTGGTCATGCTGTACCAGGGGTTGTGACTGGTAAACCGCTTTCCGTTGGTGGTTCCCTTGGTAGAGAAAAGGCAACTGGACGCGGCACAATGATTATTGTGCGTGAAGCTTTGGCAGACCAAGGTAAAACATTAGAAGGAATACGAGTCGTTATTCAAGGTTTTGGTAATGTTGGTAGCGCAGCTGCCGAATTATTACACCAAGCAGGAGCGAAAGTAATAGCTGTTTCCACAGTTACAGGTGGGGTATATTCGCCCGATGGGTTGGATATCCCGACTTTAAAAGCTTACGCTGCCGAAAATCATCACAATCTTATTGATTTTCCACACACTAGAGCAATTAGCAATGCCGAATTACTGACTTTGCCTTGCGATGTTTTAATTCCGGCTGCTTTAGAAAACCAAATTACTGAAGAAAATGTCCATCAAGTACAGGCGCAAATTATTGCCGAAGCAGCCAACGGCCCTGTGACTCTCGAAGCCAACCGAGTTCTAGAAGCGCGGGGTGTGACTGTGCTACCAGACATTTTGGCGAATGCTGGGGGTGTGGTAGTGAGTTATCTGGAATGGGTGCAAGGTTTGTCTTACTTATTCTGGGATGAGGAACGGGTCAACCGCGAAATGGAACATTTGATGGTGCAAGCTTACCATCAAGTGATTCAGCAATCAAAAGTGCGGCAAGTTCCATTACGATTAGCAGCTTATACTTTGGGTGTAGGAAGAGTAGCACAGGCATTAAGCGATCGCGGTCTGTATCCTTGATAATTTAATACATCTCAACTAAAAAACTATATTGAGGTGTGCCTCATCAGCTAACAAAAATCAGTCTTTGCACTGAGTTTTTGGAGTTCTCAAGTTAACTACTTCCCTACCAGTAAAAGATTACTGAGTGTTAACAAGAAGTCTGGCAAGTTTAAACTATGTCAGGCTTCTAATTTTTTTGGTGCATCGCTCAGGTGCAATTCATGGAGAGAAAATACCATGTCTGGTGTCGGTTTAATTATTCTCGCAGCTGGTGCATCTACTCGGATGGGAACACCTAAACAACTACTAAAGTATGGTCAACAGAGTTTAATTCGTCACATAGTGGAAGTAGCGATCGCCTCTGTTTGTCAACCAATTATAGTTGTACTGGGGGCATACGCTGAACGCATTCAACCAGAGCTTGACTCACTACCAGTACATATTGTCGAAAATCCTCTTTGGGATGAGGGAATGAGTACCTCAATTCGTCTGGGTGTAGAAACCTTGCATACCATCAATCCAGACGCAGAAGCTGTTGTTATCATGCTGTGCGATCAACCTTTTGTCAGTCCGCAACTCATCAATCAGCTAGTTGAAGTGCATCAAACTGATCATAAGCTAATTGTCGCTTCCGAATATGCTTCTACTCTGGGCGTTCCCGCCTTATTTCATCGCGCTTTATTTGCCCAATTAACTACGCTCAGTGGTGTAGCAGGTGCAAAACAGATCATCAAAAACTATGTCCAAGAAGTGCTGGCAATTCCATTTCCCAAAGGTTTAATCGACTTGGATACACCGAAAGATTACGAACAGCTACTGACAGAAAATCATCAACCCACAATTACGCCAATTTGACATTTGATAGATTTTTCCAGTTTCAGCCAGCCAAAATTAATATATGCTGAAACTTTGTATGTTAACTGTATTGATCAAGAAGATTCTAGGCTAGAAACTGAGAAAAATCTGTGCTGGATATTAAGCAAATACGGGAAAATCCGCAATTAGTTCAAGAACGGTTGAATAGTCGTAGCGGTAATTATGACATTCAGCCGATATTAGACTTAGACAAGCACCAACGAGAATTGGAGATGAACCGCAGTCAACTCCAAGCTCGGAGTAACGAAATTGGTAAACTTGTCGGGCAGAAGATGAAATCTGGTGTTAACCCTCAAGACCCAGAAATTCAGGCTTTGCGTGATGAGGGTAACTCAATTAAAGCTCAGTTGAGTGAACTAGAGCCAAAAGAAAAAGAACTGAAAGCTGAAATTACACAGCTGATACTTGCTCTACCCAATTTACCTAGTGACTCTACACCTGTAGGTAAAAGTGAAGAAGAAAACATAGAAGTAAGGCGTTGGGGTGATGAATATCTACCCCATAACCCCAATATTCTTCCCCATTGGGAAATTGGCGAAAAGCTGGGTATTCTCAATTTTGAGCGTGCTGTCAAAGTTGCCCAAAGCCGGTTTGTGAATCTGGTAGGGGCTGGTGCAGCGTTAGAGAGAGCATTAATTAACTTTATGCTGAAGACGCAAACCGAAGCTGGCTATGTAGAAGTTAGTCCGCCGTTGTTAGTGAATACTGATTCTTTAACAGGAACAGGTCAATTACCGAAGTTTGCCGAAGAAAGTTTTAAATGCGCTGATGATGAATTGTGGCTGATTCCTACAGCAGAAGTTCCCGTTACCAACCTTTACCGGGGAGAAATTTTGGCCGCGGAAGATTTGCCTATTTACCACTGTGCTTACACTCCCTGTTTCCGGCGAGAAGCGGGAAGTTATGGGCGGGATATGCGCGGTTTAATTCGGCTGCATCAATTTAATAAAGTTGAATTAGTGAAAGTTGTTCATCCCAGTTCTTCGTTTGATGAATTAGAAAAATTGGTAGGGAATGCAGAAGCAATTTTACAAGCTTTAAAATTACCTTACCGTGTGATTAATCTCTGTACAGGTGATTTAGGTTTCGGAGCAACAAAAACCTACGATTTAGAAGTTTGGTTACCATCTTCTGGGAAGTATCGAGAAATTTCCAGTTGTTCTAATTGTTTTGATTTCCAAGCCCGACGGGCAGATATTCGCTTTAAAGAAGCGGGTAAAAAAGGAACGCAGTTTGTCCATACTCTCAACGGTTCCGGCTTGGCTGTGGGAAGAACTATGGCTGCTATTTTGGAAAATTATCAACAACCAGATGGCAGCATAAAAATACCAGAAGCACTGCAACCTTATCTAGGACGTGAGGTGTTGTAGTTAAATATCTGAGGAACAAGTAGAGGCGTTACCTAAAACGTCTCTACAGTTTTGTATGAATTTGTAGAAAAATCAAACATAGATTGTATAGACTACTACATTATCAGGTTATTTTTAGTGCAAATGTACGACTCGTGGAAAGTCAAGCGTTGGGATACGCCAATTGCTGATGTAATTTCATTGGTGATGGTTTCGTTGATTGACGATGGAATGCTAAATATCACGATTGAAGCACCTCGATTATCAAATCGACCTCGTTGGTGTTTCACCTTTGAAAAATATCCGGCTTATCGCAATATTCTTGAAGAATACCGCCTGAGTTTATGGAAACATCTAGATGAATCAAATCAACGCTATGGTAACACCTTTATTGTTGAAAATTCACCCTGGATTGCTTCGTTCCAATCTCAGGAACCACTTTTGGAATTGTATCATCCACATCTAATGCACTATGTAATCTTAACTGAGGATGATGTTATCGAGGTATTAGCACCTTCTGTAGAAGTGACCTATTTAGGAGATACTGACATAGATGAAGCAAAAGCTGGTAAATCAATAGTTTTTTATAATCCAACTGATAGAGAACAAATTGCAAAAGAATTTAAAGAAATCGTTGAAAGCCAGAAAAATAGCCAAGAGTAGAATATTGAAATTTGCGTAGTGCGTTAGATGGATTAACTATTACATCACTCGGATGTTAGATTGCAAAAAAACCGAAAAACTAAAGTTTGATCGTTCATTTCGTAGTTGCGTATCTAGACTAAAATGTTGAATTAGACTTAGATGAAATTAACCGCCGAGATGAAACATGAAGGTAATCGAGTTGTTTCTATCCCCTTTCATACTGGTAAAAAAATTGGCAAAGGGCTATTGTAAGGATAAAGGATGATGATTCCAATTAATGAAGCTCAACAGCGGTTACAGGATTTAATTGATTCCGTCAATCAGTCCCATCAACCTATTATTATTGCAGGCAATAATAGTAACGCAGTGCTGTTATCTGAGGCAGATTGGGCATCTGTACAAGAAACTCTCTATCTTCTGTCAATTCCAGGGATGCGCGAATCAATTCGGGAAGGATTAGCAACACCGATTGAGGAGTGCAGTCGGGAGTTAGAGTGGTGAGTTGGGAACTAGTTTACACTAAACAAGCACAGAAAGATGCTAAGAAACTAGCTGCAAGCAATTTACAAGATAAGGCGCAAACGTTACTCGATATCATTCAAAGTAATCCGTTTCAGAATCCACCACCTTATGAAAAGTTAGTAGGAGATTTAGAAGGTGCGTACTCTCGCCGAATCAACATTCAGCATCGTTTGGTATATGAAGTGATTGAATCCGAGAATACGGTAAAAATTTTGCGGATGTGGACGCATTATGAATAGTGTAATGCTTGGGTTGGGCGTAGCGATCGCTCACAATATAATCAACAGAGAGCAAAAGTAAATGAAAACATTAGAAATAATTGTCAGTATAACTAGCGATCGCAAGTTGTTAATCAGTTCTTCTGTAGATTTGCCTGTGGGTGACTATCATGCTGTCCTAGTCATAGAAGACCAACCAATCCAAGATAGTGTTAAAACTTCGGTTCAAAATGCTCAGGCTATTTTTAGAAAATATATTCCTGCTAGTAGAAAACTTTCACAAGAGTTGATTGAGGAGCGTAAGTTAGGAGTGGTACGTTAGTGCATGGGTGTAACTTGTAACACAAATCACCTGATATTGTAGGTTGCTTTAAATCTGTGCGTCCGTTCACCAACTACTACAATAAAAATATATATCCGAATATTTTGACTAATTTGCTTTATGTCAGTTTTAGCAGCGATCGCAGTCTTGGCTGTTTTAATTTTGGTACACGAACTGGGACACTTTATAGCCGCAAGGTCTCAAGGCATTCATGTTAACCGCTTTTCTTTGGGTTTTGGCCCGGTTTTGTGGAAATACCAAGGAACGGAAACCGAATATGCTGTCCGTGCCTTTCCCTTGGGTGGCTTTGTGGGCTTTCCCGATGATGACCCAGATAGTGAAATTCCACCCAACGACCCGAATCTGCTGCGTAACCGTCCAATTTTAGATCGGGCGATCGTCATCAGTGCGGGAGTCATAGCAAATTTAATATTTGCCTATTTAGTGCTAGTTCTACAATTGGGTATTGTAGGCATACCAGAAAAGTTCAATTATCAACCAGGCGTAATTGTTCAACCGGTTAATGAACAATCTATTGCTTATCAAGCCGGAATTAGAGAAGGTGATATTGTTCTAGCAGTTAATGGTCAAGAACTGCCTGCTTCGGAAAAGTCCACAGCTATATTGACCAAAGAAATTCAAACTCATCCCAATCAGCAAATTGAACTCAAAGTTCAGCGGAAAAATGAACAACTTTCTCTGAATTTAACCCCATCAAAAGGTGCTGATGGTAAAGGTATGGTGGGCATTCAACTAGGGCCAAATGGTAAACCTGTTTTTCGTAGTCCCCGCACTCCTTTCGAGATTTTTGGTATTGCTGCTAACCGCTTCCAACAACTATTTATTGGTACACTCAACGGTTTTGGTCAGTTAATTACCAACTTCCAACAAACCATTGGACAAGTTTCGGGGCCAGTTAATATTGTCAAAGTTGGTGCTAAATTAGCTGCTGATGACAGTACTAATTTGCTATCTTTTGCAGCCATTATCAGCATTAACTTAGCCATTATCAATATCTTGCCTTTACCTGCATTGGATGGCGGACAATTAGCTTTTCTATTGATTGAAGGTTTGCGCGGTAGACCCTTACCTAGCCGTGTTCAAGAAGGTGTGATGCAAACAGGCTTAGTCCTACTTTTAGGATTAGGAATTTTCCTAATTGTTAAAGAAACCATCCAGTTAACTACTCAGTAGAAATGGGTGCAAAAATTGCCTCAATGCGCTCAGACTTAAGTCTGGCGCTACCTCAACAAAGCCTGCCTATGCAGGCTAATTTATTTTTTACCTACTTTTGGCTATATACAGCGTATTTCAGGTAAATGAGGTACAAGCGTAAAAACCAAAACCATGTAGAGACGTTACATGTAACGTCTCTACAGTATTCCAAAAATATGCAAACTGCTGTATTTCTAAACTACGAATTACGAATTACGAATTATGAATTAGCATGGTAACTACTCGCAAATCTCCATCGAAAAAACAAAGGGCATTAGAAATTCTCCATCGCCTCAAGCATTTGTATCCAGATGCAACTTGCTCATTAAACTACTCAACTCCTGTACAACTACTAGTTGCCACAATTCTCTCGGCTCAGTGTACAGATGAGCGCGTCAATCAAGTGACACCAGCTTTATTTAATCGTTTTCCCGATGCAGCCAGTTTAGCTAATGCTGATTTAGAAGAGTTAGAAAACTTGGTGCGTTCTACAGGGTTTTATCGCAATAAGGCAAAGAATATTCAAGCAGCCTGTCGGATGATTGTGACTGAGTTTGATTCGGTTGTTCCTAATCAAATGGAGCAGTTATTAAAATTGCCTGGTGTGGCTCGAAAAACAGCAAATGTAGTTCTAGCTCATGCTTATGGGATAAATGCTGGGGTGACTGTAGATACTCACGTTAAGCGTCTCAGCCAACGCTTGGGTTTAACTAAGTATTCTGAACCCGTCAAGATAGAACAAGATTTGATGAAGTTATTACCGCAGCCAGATTGGGAAAATTGGTCAATTCGGCTGATTTATCATGGCCGTGCTATTTGTAAAGCCCGTTCTCCAGCTTGTGCAGCTTGTCAACTGGCTGATTTATGTCCTACTGCTCACAAAGTGATTACAATAGGCTAGACAAAATAAAGAGTTTTCCTAGAATTGATGTGGACACTGTAGAATGGAAAATGCTGTCTTTATTTAGAATGTATGGCGAAGAAAAGTATGATTGAGCGCGAGAAAAAACGCGCCAAGTTAGTGGCCAAGTATGCCGAAAAGCGGGAAGCTCTGTTAGAAGAGTTCCAACAGGCAGAATCTTTAGAAGAGAAACTGGATGCTCACCGCAAAATCCAACAACTACCTCGTAACAGTGCGCCCAACCGTCGCCGCAATCGCTGCTGGGTAACTGGTCGTCCCAGAGGTGTTTACCGCGACTTTGGACTGTCTCGGAACGTTCTGCGGGAGTGGGCGCACGAAGGTTTGTTACCTGGAGTGGTTAAGTCTAGCTGGTAGTCATTAGTCATTAGTCAATGGTCAAAATATGGACTGTTGACTTTGGACTTTACTTTATTGACCGCAGCAACGGTCTATCCCCAGACTTTCTAAGAGTAGATCGCTGACGGCGTTAGCGATCGCAAACTCTCCATAAAAGCTTTTGGAAAAATCAAACCCTTGCATCTCTGTGACAATGGCAATTACCAGAGAACCTAAGTCGTTTTCTCCTTCCATGCGTTGACGCACAAAGATTTGCGCTGCTCGTTGGGCAATTTTTTGGTTGATTGCTTCGGGGATAAATTCTGCATCTAGCCATCGTAACAAGCGCTCTTGTAACCACTCACCTTCAAGGATGGGGTCGTTAGCTGGTGGTAGGGTGATGGATGGGATTGGTTGTGTCATCTTTTTAAACGCAGAGTAACGCTAGATATATCCCAGAGGAGCGCAGAGGATGGCGATCGCATCAGATTGCGTTCCTCTGATATTTTTTATTTTTAATTTGATCTATGCAATATGATATCGCTGCTATTATTCAAGGCTATGCTCAAGGCTATTTTCTCATGGCTGACGACAATGATGGCTTGGGTTGGTATGGTAGCCGCGATCGCACTTTGATTCCTTTAGATGAGCGATTCCGCTATCCTAAGTCGTTGCAGCGTGTGTTGAATCAAGAACGGTTTACAGTAGCAATTAACCGTGATTTTTCGGCTGTTGTTGATGGCTGTGCGAACCGGGAAACAACTTGGATTTCGGATGAATTAAAAGAAATTTACTTTTTACTGCATGAGACAGGTTTTGCTCATAGTTTTGAAACTTGGCAAGGTGATGAACTCGCAGGCGGTATTTTAGGAATTGTGATTGGTGGTGCTTTCATCGGGGAATCGATGTTTTACCGCATTCCCGAAGGCTCAAAGGTGGCAATGGTAAAGTTAGTAGAACGATTGCGCCAAAGGCAATTTGTGCTGTTTGATGCTCAAATGATGAACCCGCATTTGGAAAGATTTGGCGCTTATGGTATTGGCAATAAAGAATACCAAGCTTTACTTCAGAAAGCATTGCAGCGTCGCTGTTCTTTGGTGTAACATATCACATAAATATTTATAAATTTTTGATTTTTCAGGTATTAAGCTCATAATATCCAGAAAGTTTCCGTTTAATACTGTAAATGCCATAAATTAAATATTCCGAAATAAAAATGAATAATAAAGAGCAAGATAGTAAATGTCTTTATGAAAAACAGCTAGAGAAAACTAAGGATTCAGATATTCGTGGATCTTTGAAGTTAGAAGCCTCAACATCTAAGCCTCTTACCTCTGCTGGTGAGGAAATTTCTATTTATGTCATAATCAGAAATCCATTTGCTGTCCCTGTTAGAATCTTAAGTACTGAGACACATATTCCGGTTGACATTAATGATCAACTAGCTAAGAAGAGATACAGGAAAAAAATTGAAGAATCCAGACGTAAAATTCTAGAAGAAATAAAAGATAGACTTAATCAAGAAGCAAAAGAAAATAAAAATAAGTTGATAGGAATCAAGAAAGTATTACAAGCTACTTTTATTCAATGCATATTTTATTTACAAGACATATTTCAAACTTTTCTTTCTCTTGAGCTTGTTCAAATATTAGGAATATTTAGATATTTTAAAGCTGAATCTGATGAAAGAGTAGCTGTAGCTGTTAGCCCAGAAGAAGAGGAATCAGTCGGTAGCTTGCGACTTAATGCACCTATAGTCAATTTAAAATCTAGTCAGGCAACTTTCAATGCCTACTCAACAAGTAAGGTTCAAGTAAATAGTGATTCTTCAAGTGTAACGTTTAACTTATACGGTGAAAATGAAAACTATGTCGAGGACAATAAAAACGATGCAGGAGTTTCAGGTAAGTTTGGAATACAATTGTATCCAGGAGATTCTCTAGTAAAACATTTTGTATTAAAGACTAGAATATGGCTTTTTTTTAGTCCTGTTAGTCATACTTTTCAAATACAAGTTCGTTACAGAATCGATGATAGGGATCATATAGATACAATTCCATTTTCTGTAGATATAAGATCACCAATGCGCTCTTCGATCATTGGTGCAATTATTGGTAGTATCTTAGGATTTGTTGTTAGTGATAATAAAAACTCCATTGACTTCTCATCTAGCAGTTTTTGGTTGTCTGTATCTCGAACAATAATTTTTGCTCTAATTATTATTGTTGCATTTGCTCGTAAAAGTAACGTTCAGCAAGTTGTGTCAGTCGAAGACTTTTGGGGCGGTTTATTTACAGGTTTTCTGGTTGGATATTCAGGAGATGCTTTTATCAAATCGATCTTAGGTTTAGGAAATGGCGAGAGTTCAGGGACTAAATAATAAAAAAGAAAAAACATAAATAATTTTTCTCACAATATTTGCTTAATTGTCATAACCACTATTACACCTTTTGTTCAGTTACCAAAGTTAGGCTTACCCATTCACCTTTATCGCTGTAGCTGCGAACCATACGCTGACGCAGATTAGGTTGAATTAACCAACCTACTTCTAAAAATAAGGGTTGGCGTAACTTCACTTGCAATGGAGATGTTGCGGAAGCACCGTTAGGTAATAGTAAAACTTGCACTTGCTTTTGTGGGTCTTGGTCGAAGAGAATGGTAGAACCTATGATAGTGGCAGTTGAAGTGATGGTGCGTTCCCCAAAAGTCAAACTCTGCATTAATCGTCCAGTATTATCCAAATGTAATTTTAAAGTTGAAGAGTAAGTGTCGGGCGATCGCCAGTCAGGATATATTGTAATCGCCTCACCGCGCCATTCTCCCAACAAATCATCTACTGATAAGCGAGGATTTTCTACTTGTTCGGTTCCGGCTAAATGTTCACGAATTAAAGTTATTTTATCTAACTGACCGTTTTTATCAAATATTTGCACTAAACGTAAGCGGCGATTTTCATGAATTAAACCGAGTTCTGCACCAAATTCTGTAAATGGTGCTAACTGAATGGAACCTTGTGAAAATGCACCAGTTTCAAAAAAAAGTGTACTTTTAGATAGAGAACTGTATTCTAAAATTAAATCTTCTTGCTCTTCGCGGCTAACAATTTGGCGGATGGTTTTATTTTCGTTCAATCCTTCCAAGGAAACAACGCTTTTGATATCTTCTATAAGCATACCTTGGGGTGAAAATCGAGTGAATGAACCTTGCCATTCACCGAGATTTTGCAATAAAGATTCCCATTGAGATTTCATAGTAATTTAGTCCTTTGTCATTAGTCATTTGTGATTTACTAAAGCTAATCAATAACTCTTGACCATTGACAATTGACTCTTGACTATGCTTTAGCAAATCGATGTACAGCAAACAAGCTTCCTATTAATCCTACCGTTGCACCGAAACTTAAAAGAATCAGGGGTAATAATAAGATTTGTGAGGGTGCAAGTTGCAAACCATTGGCAATGAATTGGATAAACTCTGGTTGATTAGCTAGTAACTTGCCTAAAAACTGTTCAATTACCGAAATAAAACTCCATGCGATCGCACCGCCAACCAAGCCAAAGGAAATTCCTTGTAAAATAAACGGGAGATAAATCCAAGCGGAAGTTGCGCCTACTAGTTGCATAATCTCAATTTCGCGTCGTCGCGCCAGCACAATTAGGCGAATGGTGGTGGTAGTAACCGCGATCGCAGTTAAAGTCAGGATACTAGTAATGGTCACAGTAAACCAGTTCAAACCTCGATGCAACTGAGCGATGCGTTTGACAGCTTCATCTACATACTGCACAGTATCAACTCCGCGCAATTTGGCCAAATTTGTAGCTAAAATCGGTACTGCTTGAGAGTTACGTGCTTTGACTTTCATCTCATCAACTAAAGGATTTTCCCCTAGTTGTTGGGTAGCACCGTCAATATCAGCAATTCCCAAATCCTTGACTAATTTTGCCCAAGCTTCTGCTTTGGGAATGGTTTGCATCGCCACAACTTCCGGCATTTTTACTACCAAATGCTCGATGCTTTTAGCTTCGACTCCTGGTTCCAAATATACTGAAACTTCTAACTGGCTACCGAATTGATTGAGGAGTTTTTCAACTTGCCAAGAAGTTTGCAGACTCAAGCCGAACAGAAATAGTAACACCGCAACAGTACTGACAGCTGCCCAATTCATCCAACCACCGCGCAACAACCCCAAGAAAGTTTCTTTCAGTAAATAGTCAAGTTTAGTAAGAAATTTGAACACGGATGACCCCAATATCTAAAAACTAATTTGTAATTCGTAATTCATAATTCGTAATTCAAAAAGTCAGATTTTAGCTAGGTTTCCAAGTGTAAATCTGTTGTCCTATACCTGAAGAATTGGAATTACATCACTCTTTATACTCGACGTAATGAAATTTACCAATGCCATTTTTACCAAAAAATTGCTGGGGAAAATCGTTTGGCAGCATTCGCTAGGTATAACACGCGCATAAAATGTATAAAATAGTATCGCAGACTTTTGCCAAAGAGTAATCGTCTTGATCGCAAATTAAATTTTAAGTGTGATTTTATACTTAATTTATATAGATGCCAAATTGTTAACTACGAAATTCTCTACAGCTAATCAGGTAAAAATCTCACAACCAAATACCAAATAAGAATAAGTTCTCCCCTACTTTCTATTGAGAAGCTAATTAATAGCCTGTTTTTTGCTATCTTTAGCACTCATCTTTAACAAGTGATTACACGATTAATATTGACTTTTATTCCTAAAAGTTCTAGATTCTTTCTTTAAAGTAGTTGAAATTTTTTATCAAAAATACTGCTAATAGTTCCTAACGGAGAGTTAGAAATGAGTGTGAGTAAAAAGGGCGTTTTGGGTGCTGGCGCTGCGTTTGCGGCGTTAACAGGTTTGGTAGTCGGCACTTTTGGGGCAATGCAGACAACGAATGCTAATGCGAACTCCATTCCTAATCAACAAGCGCCACGCTTACTTGCCCAAGCCAAAAGACTCAAAAACCTAACAATAATTTTTCCTAGTCGTTCTGACTCTACAGATTTGCAAAATAAAGCCAACGCTGTAGCAAAATTTCTCTCTAACGAGTTAAAAATTCCCGTTAAAGCACAGATTGGTGATGATACTGCGGCGGTGGAAGCTTTGAGAGCCAATCGTGCTGATGTAGCTTTTTTAAGCAGCCGTCCGGCTTTGAAAGCGGAACAGTTGGCAAATGCTAAGTTGTATTTAGCAGAAGTCCGTGACAATTATTCTGGTAGATACACTTATAACTCAATATTTGTTGTTCCCAGTAATAGCCCTCTGAAAACTAGAAATAATGCCAAAGCAACACTAGGACAACTGCGGGGTAAGCGAATGGCGTTTACTTCTCCAACTTCTGGTTCAGGGTTTATTTTTCCAGTCAGTGAGTTGGTGAAGCAGGGATTTGTACCTGACCGCGATCGCCTCGACGGTTTCTTTGGTCAAGTTGCTTATGGTGGTAACTATAGTAAAGCTTTACAAGCAGTAGTACGCGGTCAGGCTGATGTAGCAGTTGTTTCAGAATATGCTATGTTCTCTCCGTATATCACCGCAGAAGAAAAAAGCAAGTTGCGCATACTGCATAAAATTTCTGGTGTTCCCGCCCACGGTATCGCCATTGATGATGATGTAGCAGCCCCAGACAGAGAAAGATTAATCAACGCTTTGCTAAAGCTAAATCAATCACAAAACAACCAACTACTACGTAACTTATACAACTCCACCGAATTGGTAAGAGTTGATCATAATCGTCACCTTGCACCAGTTCGTGATGCCCTCACTCGGATTGGGATTGCACCTTAATTAATAGTGCTGAGTTCTGAGTGCTGAGTTCTGAGTTCTGAGTGAAGCAAAACTACTTAGTATTTAAATATTCTGTGTATATTTCGCATCTGGTTAACTCAGCACTTTCAACTCAGCACTCAGCACTTTTAGAGAGAAGTATAAGATGAGTAATTTTGTAATTGAATGTCATAACCTAGAGACAGCTTATGCTGCATCTCTAAATCGTCCTATCTTGAATGGTATTAGTTGCCAAATCAAACAGGGTGAGTTTGTTGTTTTACTGGGACTCAATGGTGCAGGGAAATCGACGTTATTGCGATCGCTTGTCGGATTAGTCCCCTTCACCAAAGGAGAAATTCAAATCAATGGTGTCACAATGTCTCCCCGCACACTGCCAAAAATCCGGCGTGACGTTGGGATGTTATTTCAGGGAGGCGGATTAATTCGGCAGTTGTCAGCAATTGATAATGTATTGTGTGGCAGACTTGGCGTAAGGACAACTTGGCAGACATTATTTGGATTTCCTGGGCGCGATCGCCTTTTGGCAATGGATTTACTCGCGCAGTTGGGTTTAAAAGAACAAGCTTATCAAAAAACCAGTCAACTCAGTGGTGGACAACAACAACGAGTTGCGATCGCCCGTGCATTAATTCAATCACCGCAGATTCTCTTAGCCGATGAACCGATTACAGGTTTAGATGTTGTCGCCTGTCAACAGGTGATGGAAACTCTATCAGAATTACACCAGCAAGGCATGACGATTGTGACAGTGTTGCACGATTTAGGCATAGCCGCAAAATATGGTCAACGTGCGATCGTTTTAGAAGCGGGACGCATTGTTTACGACGGACTTTGTGAAAACTTGCAAGCCCAATTTGTCAAATGTTAAATTCAAAAATTCTTCACCGTTACCCTTGGATGAGTCCCCTACTCATCCTTTTAATTGTTGTTGTAGTTTATGCTTGGGCTTTGCGAGGTATCAAAGTCGATTTTGAATTACTGACATCTAGCTGGCCTTACATCACCGATTTTGTTTCTCGCTTATTTCCCCCAGATACCACAGTTGTAGATATCGCAATTAAGGCATTAATTGAAACAATCCAAATGTCTTTGTGGGGAACCACCATTGGCGCAATTTTATCTTTACCCATCGCTGTAGCTAGTGCTAGTAATGTTGCGCCGCGTTGGTTGCAATGGTTAGCCAACTTATTGCAAAACGCTGTGCGTTCCGTACCTTCCATCATTTTAGGTTTGATTTTCGTCGCCGCCACTGGCTTAGGCGCACCCGCCGGAACTTTAGCCTTAGCAATTTACACTATTGGCTATTTAGCAAAGTTTTATCAACAAGCAATTGAAGCGGTGAACGCCAAGTCTCTAGAATCTTTGCAAGTCATGGGTGCATCCAGATTTCAGATTGTGCAGTACGGCATCTTACCCCAAGTTTTACCTTTGGGATTAGGTTACACCTTATGGATGTTTGAGTATAATATCCGCGCCGCTTCAGTATTGGGTGTAGTTGGTGCAGGTGGAATTGGCTTTCAACTCAAGAGTTACATTGATGGGTTCGAGTACAACAAAGCCACAACCATGATGCTTGTGCTGTTAGTAATTGTGACTGTGATTGATGCTTTTAGTAGTAAATTGCGTCAGCGATTAGATTCTATGTAGCTTGACAAGTATTTTGTGCGATCGCACTTCCAGAGGTGTAGATTGATGATTAAAGGGCAAAACAAAGGAATGTAGTGGATGCAAACTATTACTGACATTGGTACACTAATTTTTCGCACACCAGATACTCTTGGTGGCCGCCCTTGCATCGCAGGAACCAGAGTATCTGTGCAACGAGTTGCAGCTTGGTACAAAATGGGGCTGAATGCGGAAGAAATCGTGGAACGAATGGGAAATTTGACTTTAGCACAAGTATATGCTGCCTTAACTTACTACCACGCTAATCGAGAGGAAATTGAAGCTTACCTCACGGCTGAGAAGTCAAGCTATGAACAACTTGCTGACCAGATGCCTCACTAAGTATGAGTGAAATACGACTGTTAATTGATGAGGATGCGATGGATCATAGATTCGTCGGGGCATTGAGAGCAAGAGGAGTAGATGTGACAACTGTTGGTGAGCTAACAACAACTGGTTTCAGAGATGAGGAACAGTTAGCGATCGCCACTGAACAGCAACGTGTTTTTTATACATTTAATGCTGGTGATTTCTGCCAGTTGCATAGTGTTTACATGACCGAAAACAGAAATCATTCAGGTATTATTATTTCGACGCAAGACTATTCAGTAGGTGAGCAGATGCAGCGAGTTTTGAAATTAATGGCAACTAAATCTGCTAAAGAAATGGAGAATCAGCTAGTTTTTCTGAGCGCTTATCGTGGATAGTAAGTTGATTAGTGTGTATATCTATAATGTAATGATTCGTTACATACTTACATACAGATTAAAAGTTAAAGGCTTCACAATTAAAAAGCTAATATGGCACTGAACGACTTTAGATCAGTATTTTTACCTTACTGTCTGGACAAGCAATCTGATGGACGATACGTGGTGTTGAACAGAGAATATAAGCCTATCGGCTTTAAGACTACAGAAAACATTGAATATGAAGACTATCCTATTTGTGTTGAATTAAAAGGTATAACTTCAACAACAGCAGCAAAGCTCTCTTATAAGGGAGATCCAAATACAGACAGAATTTATCTATACAATGATGGCTGTGTCCCTACCAAAAGTGCTGAACATATGAAGAGTTATCTTAAACGTTTAGAAATTCTGGCAAAGCTTAAAGTTGACTAGTTCAGCAACTGCAATTATTTTTACCTAAAAACTATATTAAATAACCCAGCTATAACTCTTGCAAACTTTTTGCATAAGTTATAGCCGAGTTTTGAGGGAACACACTAATCTTTTAACTTTAAGATTTTCTCATTAAATTGTGGAAATTTTTGCAGAATCTTTATTGAAATTAGAGATATTTATTGCTAATCCTTCTAAATTAGAAGATTGCTTATCTTCAGGCTTGTCAGCAAAATGCTTATCCATCAGTGTGGAAACTTGGGATGCTTGAATGCGGCTGTAGCGGGTTTTATCTGGCATCACTATATTAGGGCCAGCTTTGCAGTTTTTCATGCAGCCTGTCCCTTTGATGGTAACTTGGTCTTCTAAACCGCGATCGCTTAGTGCGGCCTCAAAAGCCTGACAAACTCCTTTACCACCACGTTTCCAACAGTCCGACTTTTGGCACACAAGAATTGTTTGTTTTGCTTTGGCTGGTTTTGCCTTAACATCATTTCTGACAGGTGGTTCCTGTAATGCAGTGCTAGTCGAAACTCTGCCTAAATCAGACCGCGCCGCCATTACACGTTCTGCTTTCAGCGTCAACTCATCTTTTTTTCCGTCGTATTTTTTTGTACCAACAACTTGCAGCCAAGTACCTTTTGGTAAGCGCCAATCAAAAGCAATCCTTAAATGTTTAGCTAGTTTTACGTAGCATTCACCCTCAGAAGTATCTAATTTTAAACCTTTTAGCTTATAACCATCTTTAATAACAAAATCTATAAATCTGCCTTCCAGGCAAAACTCTGTAATTTCTGTACTGTAGATTGTACCCATATTTTTTGCCCTATTTTTTACCAAATAATTCTGTTCTAACTACGAGAGCGACTCTAGACATCTGTCCTCAGTTATTACTTTTGGTAACGACTGTGCCAGCTATTCTCAAGAATCTGAATCAGATTTTGACGACAATCTGTAAATCGTCGCATTACGCACCAAAATTGCACCATTGCTAAAGGGTTAGCAATTTCAACTTGCAATGGCTGGTTAGTCTCACAGCAACAGGGAATATCTAGCTCGTGTAAACGTTGATAGACTTGCCAGCGGTCTGCCCAATTAACTTCAACAACGTACTTCTGGTCTAATTCTGAACCGGAACTAAACGATTTCAAGAGACGAACCCTCAAAAGTGCGACAAACTTGCAGTAACTAGCGTGCTTTAGCTCCCTGATTTTTAGAATTTTGGGAGTACAGCCTCTTTAAATAAGGATAACCTAAGTGCGAACAATTCTCAGTTATTCGCCAGAAAAAATATGAAAATTTCTCATTAATTCTGCTGATAACAACAAGCTCAACAGCTTATGTCATCAACTTTTGACCTTATTCAGGATTTCGCAAAATTTGCATGAAAAGTTTTTTGACGGGGTATGTCAGGTATTGGCTACCAGATATTGAAAAGCAGAAACAAAGCAGGGTGTAAGGGTAGATGGAAGAAACAAAGTCAGATTTTCCCTGACTTCCTGCGCCCGCAGTTAACAAAGTGCATCTTATGGTAGTAGCTACCCGCTATGTAGTGGGTATAGATTGATTCTATTAACAGTAAAAATTTGCAATTTTAATAACAAAAAATTTAGAAATTTATGATATTCTTTGAGCTTGTTTCTATTTTTAGAATGTTAATATGTAGAAACTAAACAGTTAAAAACTATAACTGTGAAAAAGCGAGGAGAACCATGTCTGATACACAAACTTTGTTACAAAACTTTGGTCAGGTTTATGACAATCCTGTATTGTTAGACCGCAGTGTTACTGCTCCAGTTACAGAAGGATTAAACGTCATATTAGCTAGTTTTCAGGCACTCTACTTGCAGTACCAGAAACATCATTTTGTAGTTGAAGGTGCAGAATTTTACTCATTACATGAGTTTTTCAACGATAGTTATAACGAAGTACAAGACCACGTTCATGAAATTGGCGAAAGACTTAATGGATTAGGTGGTGTACCAGCTGCTTCTTTCAGCAAATTGGCAGAATTAACCTGTTTTGAGCAAGAGTCTGATGGGGTATATTCTTCCCGTAAGATGGTAGAAAATGACCTAGCAGCAGAACAAGCTATCATTAACATTATTCGCCGCCAAGCCGCTCAGGCAGAGAGTTTGGGCGACAGAGGCACACGTTATTTGTACGAAAAAATTCTGTTAAAAACAGAGGAACGAGCTTATCATTTAGCTCATTTCTTGGCAAAAGACAGTTTAACCTTGGGTTTTGTACAGCCTGCTCAAAACTAGAAATTTTATCATCTAGTTCAGCCTCTATAAGGCTGAGACAAAATCTCACAAGTCGGAATATTAAGAAAAAGTAAAAAATGACAGAGAAGCTAATTCTTTCTCTGTCATTTTTTATTTAAATACACAAAAAATAACAAGCTGAAATAATTGCTATTTACTGATATTAAAAATTATTAGCAATTAAGTAGATGAGAAATATTTTTGTTTAAAACATGTTTTTTATATTCCTCAGCAGGAATACAAGCTTGCCACTTATATCTAATAATTAGAATTATGAATAGCTTAAATAAAAATTTATCTCAGATATTGAATAATTTATTTTTTGCGAATTAGTTAAAACTCTGCTCACAAAAAAGTTGAGATATTGAGTCAGTAAACAAGAGTAAAGAGCATGAGATAGTAAAAGATATATATTCGTCAATAGTCCTTTTTTTGCTTGACTGTTGACTGTTGACGGTTAACTCTGTGTATTCCTTTTGCCGTTCTGCTGCGATCGCACTTGGAAAAATTCATAATAGACAACATGAGTGAGGGCAAAGACCCTTAAAATAATCAGGATTTGTATTTTCTTACTCCAACCCAAAGACTATGCCCCGCCGTCAAGACCTCCGAAAAATACTGCTGTTAGGATCTGGCCCAATTGTGATTGGGCAAGCTTGTGAGTTTGACTACTCTGGAACCCAAGCCTGTAAAGCGTTACGAGAAGAAGGCTATGAAGTTGTGCTGGTGAATTCTAACCCAGCAACGATTATGACTGACCCAGAAACGGCCGATCGCACTTATATTGAACCGTTAACACCAGAGTTAGTCGAAAAAGTTATCGCTAAAGAACGCCCAGATGCTTTACTCCCAACAATGGGAGGACAAACCGCCCTCAATATCGCCGTTACCCTCGCCAAAAACGGTGTTCTAGATCAATATAATGTGGAATTAATTGGTGCAAAGTTAGCAGCGATCGAAAAAGCGGAAGACCGCAAATTATTTAACGAAGCGATGGCCAAGATAGGCGTGCAGGTTTGTCCTAGTGGTACAGCTTCATCTTTAGACGAAGCCAAAGCGATCGCCCGTAAAATTGGTACTTATCCTTTAATTATCCGGCCTGCCTTCACCTTGGGCGGTACTGGTGGCGGTATAGCTTACAACCAAGAAGAATTTGAAGAAATGGCGCAGGTAGGGATTGATGCTAGTCCCGTTTCCCAAATTCTTATCGACCAATCTCTCCTCGGTTGGAAAGAATACGAACTGGAAGTCATGCGTGACCTAGCAGATAACGTTGTGATTATCTGTTCCATCGAAAACCTCGACCCGATGGGTATCCACACAGGCGACTCCATTACCGTTGCACCCGCCCAAACCCTTACCGACAAGGAATATCAGCGGTTGCGGGATATGTCAATTAAAATTATCCGCGAGATTGGTGTAGAAACTGGTGGTTCTAATATTCAGTTTGCTGTCAGTCCCGTGACTGGGGATGTAGTAGTCATTGAAATGAATCCCCGTGTTTCCCGCAGTTCGGCTTTAGCTTCTAAAGCTACAGGGTTCCCCATTGCCAAAATGGCGGCGAAATTAGCTGTAGGCTACACCTTGGATGAAATTAATAACGATATCACCAAGAAAACCCCCGCATCCTTTGAACCGACCATTGACTATGTAGTTACCAAAATTCCCCGCTTCGCTTTTGAAAAATTCCCCGGTTCCGAACCAGTGCTGACTACTCAAATGAAGTCAGTAGGGGAAGCGATGGCGATGGGACGCACATTTAACGAATCCTTCCAAAAAGCATTGCGTTCTTTAGAAACTGGACGCGCTGGTTGGGGTTGCGACAAAGCCGAAAAATTACCTAGTGGTGAACAAATCCGCGCCTTATTACGGACACCCAATCCTGAGCGCATTTTTGCTGTGCGTCATGCAATGCAACTAGGGCTAACAAATGAAGAAATCTACGAACTGACAGGGATTGACCCTTGGTTCCTCGATAAAATGCAGCAATTGTTGGAAACAGAAAAATTCCTCAAGCGCACACCTTTAAAACAGTTGACAAAAGAACAACTATATGTAGTAAAACGGGAAGGATATAGCGATCGCCAAATTGCTTTTGCTACCAAAACCACAGAAGATGAAGTTAGGGCATACCGTAAAGAATTAGGAGTTGTGCCAGTTTACAAAACTGTAGACACCTGTGCGGCTGAGTTTGAAGCGTTTACTCCCTATTACTATTCCACCTACGAAGAAGAAACAGAAGTTTTACCCACCGATAAACCCAAGGTAATGATTTTGGGTGGTGGCCCCAACCGCATCGGTCAAGGCATTGAATTTGACTATTGTTGCTGTCATGCTGCTTACGCTTTAAAAGCAGCAGGCTATGAAACCATCATGGTCAATTCCAACCCAGAGACAGTTTCTACAGACTACGATACTAGCGATCGCCTCTACTTTGAGCCATTAACTAAAGAAGATGTTCTCAACATCATCGAAGCCGAGAACCCAGTAGGAATCATCGTCCAGTTCGGTGGACAAACCCCATTAAAGTTAGCACTTCCTCTCCAGCAAGCACTCAGCACTCATAACTCAACACTCAGCACTCAGCACTCAGCACTCAGCACTCGCATTTGGGGTACATCACCCGATTCTATCGACACCGCCGAAGACCGGGAACGGTTTGAGCAGATTCTGAAACAGTTAAATATTGCTCAACCACCTAATGGTATTGCGCGGAGTTATGAAGATGCGCTGATTGTTGCTAAACGCATTGGTTATCCAGTTGTGGTGCGTCCTAGCTATGTATTAGGTGGACGCGCAATGGAAATTGTCTACTCCGATACAGAACTGGAACGCTACATGACCTTTGCGGTGCAAGTAGAACCAGAACATCCAATTTTAATTGACAAGTTCTTAGAGAATGCGATCGAAGTTGATGTAGATGCGATCGCTGATCATACCGGACGGGTCGTGATTGGCGGCATCATGGAACACATCGAACAAGCAGGTATCCACTCTGGAGACTCTGCTTGCTCTTTACCATCAATTTCTCTTCCACCAGCAGTTCTCAATCAAATCCGCACTTGGACTGTGCAACTGGCGCAAGCGCTTTCAGTTGTCGGGTTAATGAATATTCAGTTTGCTGTTGTGGGTGTCGGTACTTATTCTCCCCAAGTCTACATTCTCGAAGCTAACCCCCGCGCTTCTCGGACTGTACCTTTTGTTTCTAAAGCTACAGGCGTACCTCTAGCGAAGCTGGCATCCTTAATTATGTCGGGTAAAACTCTTGAGGAATTAGGCTTTACTGAGGAAGTTATACCTTCTCATATTGCTGTGAAAGAAGCAGTTTTACCGTTTAATAAATTCCCTGGTACAGATACAATACTAGGGCCAGAGATGCGCTCTACTGGTGAGGTGATGGGCATTGATAGTGACTTTGGTCGCGCCTTTGCTAAGGCAGAATTAGCTGCTGGTGAGCGTTTACCCCTGAATGGTACTGTATTTGTGTCGATGAGCGATCGCGACAAAGCAGCAGCAGTTCCTGTGGTGAAGGAATTTATTGACTTAGGCTTTACAGTCATGGCAACTTTTGGCACACGCCAAGTACTTCAGGAACAAGGGTTAAATGTTGAGTTGGTGCTGAAACTCCATGAAGGTCGTCCCCACGTCCTCGATGCGATTAAAAACCAGAAGATTCAACTGATTATTAATACACCTTCTGGTGAAGAAGCTCAGACTGATGCTAGGCTCATCCGCCGTACAGCTTTAGCTTACAAAATCCCCATTATTACTACTATCGCTGGCGCTAAAGCTACCGTTGCTGCTATCCGTTCCCTACAAAATACTACTTTGGACGTAAAAGGCATCCAAGATTATTGCATAAAGCGTTAGTCGTAACTTTGCCCGGCGTGGCACTGAATTTGACTGGAGTATGAGGGGTTGGGAGAAAGTATAAAGATTTGGCTTGTCTCCTACCCTTTTTTTATGAATCTGCTTTAAGCAGTATTTACAAGGAAAATTAAGTAATTATTATAGAAGAAACATTATGGTTTCTATTGAGATATTTTAACAAATATGAGTAAAGTTTTTTCTCTCTAAGAAGATTTATTACTTAACTAGAGCGATCGCTCCTAACAATCTAAAGTAAATATACTTATGTCAAACGCTTTATTAATCAGAGTTTCAGCCCAAGCACCATAGCAAAAATCAGCAAATGACTTTTCTATACCCATTAACCAAAGTCTACAGTTCTCATGATTGCCGGATAAGCAACAAAGGTTTATTAACCACTGTAGTCAGCTTATCACAACCATTCTTAAATCCAATCATCTTCAAGCTGTGGGGCTTTTCAATATTTCTCAGAAATGTTACAATTGTTAATAAAGCTTAAAGAGAAAAGGTGTTGTCCTAGCTACCTTTATCTAACCGTAGATACTTGTACAAACTCAGAAAAAACTGTAACTTCTAGCAGTTAAGAGTCTAATTTTTGATTAATAAAAGCAACCGACACCAACGGGCGCGTAAATCGTAAACAACAGCATAAGTTCCCTGTCAGACTGGGCAGCACCTTCAACAAACATCTATTTATTAGTTATCTACTAGTTGAATGACTCAAGCAATCAACCCAACATCACCAATGAGCAGCGCCATGAAGACCGCTCCGACAGCTACAGACCTCGTGCGGACTTATCTGCGTGAGATCGGCCGTGTCCCACTGTTAACCCATGAAGAAGAAATTCGTTATGGCAAACAGGTGCAGCGTTCAACCGCTTTACAAGAACTCAGAGAATCCTTAGCTAGTCAGTTGGGACGCGAGCCGACTTTAGAAGAGTGGGCAAAAGAGTCGAAACTAGACATAGCCGAGTTAAACGAAGCGATCGCCGAGGGTGAAATTGCTAAACGTAGAATGGTTGAAGCCAATTTACGCTTAGTGGTATCTGTAGCGAAGAAATACATCAAGCGCAACGTTGACTTACTTGACCTAATCCAAGAAGGTAGCATTGGGATGCAGCGGGGTGTAGAAAAATTTGACCCCACCAAAGGATATCGTTTTTCTACCTATGCTTACTGGTGGATTCGGCAAGCAATTACGCGGGCGATCGCCGAAAAAGCTCGTACTATTCGCCTGCCTATTCATATCACCGAAAAACTCAATAAAATCAAAAAAGCCCAGCGTCAGCTATCGCAAAAACTTGGACGCGCCCCCTCTGTAGGAGAATTAGCGCAAGAACTAGACTTAACTCCCAAGCAAGTGCGAGAGTATCTCGAAAAAGCCCGTTTACCCCTTTCCTTAGATCTACGCTTGGGAGATAACTACGACACCGAACTCGGAGAAATGTTGGAAGATCCAGGCGCTTCTCCCGAAGAGTTTGTTATGCAAACTTCTCTTTCATCTGATTTAGAACGAGTCATGGAAGAACTCACCCCGCAGCAGCGAGAAGTAATTACTTTGCGCTTTGGGTTAATTGATGGTCAAGCTCTCACCCTTGCCAGAATCGGTGAAATCTTAAATATCAGCCGGGAACGAGTTCGCCAAATCGAACGCGAAGCCTTAAACAAACTCCGCAAATCCAAAGCTGCAATGAATGAGTATTTGGCAAGTTAGTCAATGGTCAAGAGCTATGGACTATAGACTTTGGACGATTGACTATCAGTCGAGAAAATACTCTGGTTTTGGTACGGTTACACCGACTTCCAAGTGAGAATGTGCCTGTTAAATTATTTAACAGGAACACCAAAGAGGCAGCTAAGTTAAATATATAACAGGCACTTATTATCTCAGTTGCAAACATAGCAGCCAGCAATGGTAGTACAGGAGGTAAAACGTGAGTAACCAATCTAATCGAGTCTCAGAATTTTTTAACAGCGACGCATCAGAAACCAGCAACGTGCTGTGGCAATATCTTAAATCTCTCAGTCCTGAAACAGTTAGCCAATTATCAAAACCAACATCTCCCGAAGTCTTCCAAGTGATGGAACGCAACATTGTTGGTTTGTTAGGCAACTTACCACCCGAACACTTTAATATGACCATTACCACCAGCCGGGAAAGTCTTGGTCGTTTACTTGCTTCCGCAATGATTAGTGGTTATTTCCTGCGTAATGCTGAACAACGCATGGACTTTGAAATGGCATTACAAGGTACAGAAACCAACAATCCAGAAATTGAATAGTGATGGCAAATTTGCCTTCAAAATCTAAAATTGTTGAGTTTATCTTCAGCCATAGCTAAGGTATCTAACTCAAAAACTGGTCTCGTGCGGAATTCTTACAACCTACCTGCTCTAAATTTCAAATCCCAGCCATGCGTTAGCGACATCCTCCATACAGCTACTAATCGTTAACGCAGTTAGGATTTTATTAGTGAAGCAAGGAATATGATTAATCAATAGCATTTAAAGCATATAGCTGTAGCCAGATATGTTATGACATTGTTAACTGCTCAAAGGCTAGATAAAACTGGATTTATACTCAGCACTTTTAACTCAGCACTCAGCGCTTTGCTATAACTTGAGACTTTGAGCAACATCTGCGACAATATTCGATAAATTAAAAGTAATTTTGACTATCAATACATAAACTCGGCAGACACAAAATTAGCCTGCCGAGTTTTTTAATCAGCCATCTATCATTCCTATAAACTATGACTGAAATTACTTCTATTCCACATAAAATTATTGGTGTCGCCGTAATTTGGAACGACCAGCAGCAAATTTTAATTGACCGCCGTCGTCCACAAGGTGCGATGGGTGGTTTGTGGGAATTCCCTGGTGGCAAAATTGAGCCAGGGGAAACAATTGAAGAATGTATCCGCCGGGAAATAGCCGAAGAACTGGGTATAGAAATTGCAGTCAAAGAACATCTCATAACCATTGACCATACTTATACCCATTTACGCGTTACTTTAACCGTGCATCACTGTCACCTGATAGCAGGTATCCCTCAACCCCTAGAATGTGATGAAGTTCTCTGGGTAAGCTTAGATGAACTCGAAAATTACACTTTTCCCGAAGCAAACAGTCAAATTATCACCGCCTTGAAAAATTCTGAGTACAGAGTGCTTAGTGCTGAGTAAAGCCGTCTTTTAACTTTTGACTTTTTCCTTTTTCCTTACTTATGCCTTCTCCATTTCCTGGGATGAATCCCTATTTAGAGCATCCAGCACTATGGTCTGGTATTCATCATCGCGTAATAACTGCGATCGCTAACGATTCAGCTCCACAAATTCGACCAAAATATATTGATTACACTTGTGACCCCATACCCGCACTATCAGCCACAGATACAGCTTGGCTGAATAATTGTTGCATCAACAAGGTTTAAGGTGAGATGGACAATAACAAAGGACAAATGACGATTGTTCACAAGTAACAATCTATTAACTCAATTCCGTTCATCCCGGCAATTTTCTACAATAAGCGCAGGGACTGTAAATAATGGTGTCAGCAAGCAAATGTCTAAAACTGTTGCCGACGTAATGAGCCGCGACCCGATTGTTGTTCGGCCGGAAACTCCTCTGAAGGAAGCCATTCAGATTTTGGCAGAGAAACGCATCAGTGGGCTACCTGTGGTGGATGATGTCGGTAAATTGGTGGGGATTATCTCAGAAACTGATTTGATGTGGCAAGAAACTGGTGTGACTCCACCTGCTTACATCATGTTTTTGGATAGTGTGATCTATTTAAAAAATCCTGCTACTTACGAGCGTGATTTACACAAAGCTTTGGGGCAAATAGTTGGGGAAGTTATGAGTAAAAATCCCGTAACTATTTCTCCCAACAAAACATTAAAAGAAGCAGCACAAATGATGCACGATCGCAATGTGCATCGCTTACCTGTATTAGATAGTGAAGGTCAAGTAGTTGGCATCCTGACCCGTGGTGATGTAATTCGGGCAATGGCAGCAAGTTAATAGTAATCAAGAGTCAAGAGTCATTTGTAAATAGTTAAGAGTATCTTGACTATTGACTATGGACATTTGACTATTGACTATGGACATTTTTAAAACATCTTTGAAATTAGGATAATTAAATGAGTATTACTCCTGAGTCTGTAAGACAAATGCTCAGTTCTGAGGATTTGGGCGATCGCTTGCGTGCGGTAAATAATATTCGTGAATTAGATCCTGCCGTAGGTTTGGAACTAGTGCAAATTGCAATGGGCGATAAGAACTCAAGAGTTCGGTACTCAGCTGTGAGTCAAATGGATACACTCGGTACACAGGATTTGCAATTATCTTTGGATATTTTACGCGATCGCTTGCTCAATGACCCCGAAGCTGATGTACAAGCCGCCGCCGCAGACTGTTTAGGAGCGCTGAAACTACACGATGCTTTTGTAGACTTAGAGCAGCTTTACCACTCTACTGGTGAGTGGTTAGTTCAATTCAGCATTATCGCTACTTTAGGAGAATTGGGAGATCCGCGTTCTTTTGACTTACTCAAAGAAGCACTTTCATCAGAAAATGAATTAGTGCAAACGGCTGCTATTAGTTCTTTTGGAGACTTAGGAAATACTGAAGCGATTCCTTTATTAGCTCCATACTCTACCAATCCCGACTGGCAAATGCGCTATCGAGTTGTCCAAGCTTTAGCGCGTTTAGGTGGCGCAGAAGCTAAATCAATATTAGAAAGTCTAGTAAATGATGAAGTCGAAGCAGTCGCCACAGAAGCGCAGAAATCGTTGGAGACTGTTTAGTTATTAGCGGATCGCACCTTGAATTAATAATGGTGCGATCACTTTACAACATAACTCTATATTATTGAGTTTATGTTGCCATTGTTCAATTCCCTACTTCTACTTGGTTCAACCGTCTTGACTTTAGCGTAGGTCAATCATGGCTACGGTAACCACCAAATTTTGATGGTGTTGTCCATATTGCCACTGGCAAGAGTTTTGCCATCTCGGCTGATGGCAACGGAATTAACCCCGTAATCATCTTCAAGGGTGAGGATTTCCTCTCCCGTTGTGAGATTCCACACTTTAATGGTTTTGTCGCGGCTACCACTGACAAGGGTTTTGCCATCTTGACGAAAAACGACAGAATTAACTTGGGCTTTATGACCTTCTAGGATTTTGATGAGCTTTCCTGTTGCGATATCCCACAGTTTGATGGTTGTATCATTACTACCACTAGCAAGAATTTTGCCATCTGGACTAAAAGCGACGGAACGAACTGATTTTGAATGACCTGGGAGGGTAAGGATTTCCTTTCCTGTTGCAATGTCCCACAGTTTGATGTGGTTGATATTGGAGTTTCTGTCACCACTACCACTGCTAAGAATTTTACCATCTGGACTAAAAGCGACGGAACGAACTGATTCTGAATGACCTGGGAGGGTAAGGATTTCCTTTCCTGTTACGATATCCCACAGTTTAATGTTGGAGTTTTTGTTATCACTAGCACTAGCAAGAATTTTGCCATCTGGACTAAAAGCGACGGAACGAACTGATTCTGAATGACCTGGGAGGGTAAGGATTTCCTTTCCTGTTACGATATCCCACAGTTTGATGTTGGAGTTTTTGTCCTCACTACCACTGGCAAGAATTTTGCCATCTGGACTAAAAGCGACGGAACGAACTGATTCTGAATGACCTGGGAGGGTAAGGATTTCCTTTCCTGTTACGATATCCCACAGTTTAATGTTGGAGTTTTTGTTACCACTACTACAGGCAAGAATCTTGCCATCTTGGCTGATGGCAACGGGACTAGGCAAATTGTAATTGGAATAACCTTTGAGGACATTTTCTAAGAAGAGTTTGCTTGCTTTACTAGCTAATTCACTAACATTTGCAATTATCGGACTAGGTGGAAAAAAGCGATCGCGAAAATAACCATATATTTGAATTCCCACTAAGGTAATAGCAACACCCAGCAGTAATTTTGTTGCCAACTTACCATATTGTCTAGATGGCTGTGGTGATACTTTTGAATTTCCTGATGGCTCCTCCAATATACCTGTTAGAGGTGCTTGAGCTTTAGAAGGTAGGGCAGGAGGCGCTGATGGTGGATATAAAATTGGGTGTGGATTTACTGGTAATTGTGTTGTTGGTAAGTCTGCAAAGTCTGGCTGGATTTTGGTTATAGAAGGTTTTGGTGGTGGATTTAAATCTTGTAATAATTCCTCCACCGACTCATAACGTTGATGAGATTCTTCTTGCAATAATTTATCTAGCATTTGCCCAAATTCTTGACTCACCTCTTGCGGCAAATGCTTTCTCCAACTAGCAACCCAACCATAACCTTGTCGTTTCCATAACTCCCAAGGGTGAATTCCACTCAACAGATGAAAGCAAGTTGCACCAACACTGTATAAATCACTGGCTGGGTAAGCTTCACCACCCTGCATTTGTTCCATTGGTGCATAACCGAAAGAACCAATGTTAGTTCCGCCTTGTGTTATTACCGTTGCTGTAAGTTGTTTGGATGCACCAAAGTCAATCAGTACTAACTTGCCACTATTGTGGCGAATAATATTCTCTGGCTTAATATCACGGTGAATGACTTTGTGTTGATGAACTGTTTTGAGAATATCTAACAAATCCAGTAAGAGTTCTCTAACTTTCTCTTCAGTGAAATGTCTTTGCTGTTGTAATTCCTTTAATAAATTCTGTCCTTCAATAAATTCCTGTACCAAGTAAAGACGTTTATCTTCATTAAAATACGCTAACAGTGTAGGAATTTGGGGATGTTTACCTAACTGTTGCAGTCGCTTTGCTTCTTGTTCAAATAGTTCTGTGGCTTTTTTGAGTGCGCCTGTTCCCTGGACTTGCGGTGCAAATTGCTTGATGACACAACGCTCGTTGAGTTTGTCAATATCTTCTGCCAGATAGGTTTTACCAAATCCCCCGCCACCTATTAATTCAATTGGACGATAGCGGTTTCTCAAAGTGATTAACAACCCACCACAGTTAGAGCAGTGCATTACGTCATCGGGATTGGGTGGGTTATGGCAAGCCGGATCTAGGCAGCAGGTCATGACTGTAATTTTACTGGCAAGTAAATTTATTATTGCTGAAATACATCCTACTTTAGATATAAACCGCAAAAGAATTTACAAAAACTTTATGGTCGGTTAAGACAAGTCAAGCCATTATCCGGCTTGTTCACTGTTGGGTAACGCTTTGCTATACACACTGGCGCTTATACTGTAAATTTCTGCAAAATCTCTATCAGTGAATTCCGATATAACGAATGTATTCGCAAAAACAGCAAATGCGATCGCTTGACTTTTAAGACAGTCGCTACTTGCAGGACTTATGATGATTTATGCCACAATTCAGGAACAGACTATAAATCCTACCAACGAATAAGCACAAGCCTGTGTGCGTGTCTGCCAAATGTTATCAAACAGCTATCGCAGCATAGAGTTATTCCGCTTTGACGATCAAACCAGAATAGTGTTTATTTTCGTCAATGAGGAAATTCAAATCATTGTACCCCCTGATGGAAACTGGAGGTTTTTCAATGCGACCGAATTTTGAAGCTATGACTACTAAGGAATTGATAGCTTACGCACTTGCACATCGGGAGGATGTAGAGCCTTTACGCGTATTATACAGTCGCCGCACTTCTGACTCGGAAGCTACATGGTACGGGCCAATGTTTGCTGAAGATGGTACACCAATTGGAGAAAATATTCGGATAGCGGAAGAAGCAATCAAGCAACGTATTGAGCAAGCAGAGAAAAGAAAGCAAGATTATCAAAGTTAAGCTTTACTTTTCTGAATTTACAGCAGATTTAGGATAAAAAGAAAGTCTCAACGCTGTTAACTGTCTCCTGTCCCCTACTGTAAGTGAAAGCTATCCACCATATACTTGCGGCCAAGTTGTGACCAGAAAAACTGCAACGGCTGCAACTGCTAACAAACCTTGAATTAAATTCCCGACTAATGTACCGACGACAATTCCAATACCTGCTTTTATTGCTGGCCATAATTCTCGACGGTAAATAAATTCTCCAATAATTGCTCCTAATAACGGCCCGAATAACATTCCGAGTAACGGCCCGCCAAAAGGTAAAGCTGGTAATAATCCTAATATTCCTAAAACTAACCCGACAACTGCACCAATTTGTCCCCATTTACTAGCACCTGCTTGTTTTGCTCCTATGTAACTAGCTAAAAAATCAACTCCCACACTTAAAAGCAAAACAATTACTGTTACTATTAACGGTATTTTTATCGCTGTAAAAGAACCGCTAACAAATCCCCAAATAATAATGGCAGTTAAAATTAAACTACTGCCAGGAATTGCAGGCACTACAGCACCAATAATTCCTACTACCATTAAGGCAACAAGTAACCAATAAATAACTTGCATAATTCTTAATTATTAATTATTCAGCTTCAACTCCTAATTTTTGGAGAGTTACAGCTAATTTATCAGCTATACCAGCAATCCAATTTTCATCTTGTTTGGTATAGCTGCGAGGCGCATTTGCTCCTAAAATCATCGCTCCTTGATCTCCAATTGGTTGACAAATTACCCCTTGAGTATTTTCGGGTAAATAATCAAATTCAATTCTGCCAGGATATACATTTAAAGCAACTAAATAAACTGGTTGTTGTTTTTCGAGAACACGTTTTAAGATTGGCCCTGGTACTACTTCAGATTTAGTACCCAGAATACCGCGACGTAACAAAACTTTGCCTTGATATACAACTACCAGCGATCGCGTGACTGTATTAGTTAATATCAAATGAGATGCCCAGGCTAGTTCTGTCTTCACGGCTTCTGGTAAATTATCTGCCAGCACAAAACCTTCTTCACCAATCAGTTCGACCGCATCAGGCGATCGCGGCTGTACTTGTTGCCAAATTAAACCCGTTAAAATTAACACAGCACTCAAAATTACACCCAACACATCGCCACGCGATTGGGATTCTGTAAGTTCTGGTGTTAATACACGGTTTATCAGCAAAAGTATAGCGCCTAACCCACCAACAACTATGGGTAAACGGCGCAGAACTCGATTGGGATCAGGTTTAGTCATCTTTCTAAATTCTGAAGTCTAAAGTCTGAAGTCTGAAAAATATAGTACAGAACAAGGAATAGGCTTGAAACTCTTCAAATTTCATACTTCATACTTCACACTTCATACTTTTTCCTTACTCTTCTCCAGGTTCAATTATGCGTTGAAACAGATACCCTGTACCACGTGCAGTCAGGATTAGTTCTGGGTTACTGGGATCGTCTTCTAATTTTGCCCGTAACCGAGATATATGCACATCTACCACTCGTGTATCTACATGGCGTTCTGGGGTGTATCCCCAAACTTCCTGCAAAATTTCCGAACGAGAAAAAGCTTCACCAGAACGGCTGACTAGCAATTCTAGTAAACTAAATTCCATTCCTGTCAAGCGAATGCGCTCATCGCCTTTGTAAACTTGCCGTTTGTTGGTATCGATTTTAATATTCCCTACGTGAATTACTCCAGAACTGGGAATTCCCGAAGCACCTGTTTTATCTACGCGGCGTAATACTGAGCGAATTCGCGCTTCTAGCTCTTTGGGCGAGAATGGTTTAACTACGTAGTCATCAGCACCTAATTCTAACCCAGTGATGCGATCGGCAACATCACCCAAGGCTGTTAGCATAATAATAGGGACATCTGATTCCTTGCGTAATTCTTGACACACGCCATAGCCATCTAGCTTTGGCATCATCACATCTAAAACGACTAGATCAGGATCAGATTTGCGAAAAGTGTCCAACGCTTCTTCACCGTCGCCAGCAGTTACAACATCGTAGCCAATCATCGAAAGGCGCGTTTCTAAAATCCGGCGAATGCTGGCTTCATCGTCTACCACCAGAATTTTTTCTTTATGACTTTCCAAGTTTCTCAACGCTCCTTAACTAAAATTTTTCATGATTAATTTTTAATACCATAATATTAAGATATCATTCCCACAATTGATTTGAAAAATGCCGTAGAACCCACTTTTCTTTGACTTTAGATTTTTGTAAGAATTAAGAAAAAATTAAGAATAATTAACTTAATTAAGATTTAAGAATGCCTAAGCCGAAAACCTTTTACATTTGTAACGAATGTGGTGCAGAATCTCCCCAATGGTTTGGTAGATGTCCTAATTGCGGAACCTACAATTCTTTAGAAGAACAAATTGCGATTCAATCTTCTGTGGATGTACCCACAAGAGGAGGAGTCAGCAGTTGGCATAAAGAGCAAAATAATGGTAAATCCAATAATAAACCAGCAAAACCACGAGCTTCGCTGACATTTGATCAAATTAGCGATCGCCAAGTTACTCGTTGGGAATCTGGCTATGGAGAATTAGATCGAGTTTTGGGTGGTGGTGTTGTTCCCGGTTCAATGGTATTAATCGGTGGTGATCCGGGAATTGGTAAATCGACATTATTGCTGCAAGTATCTAATCAATTGGCGCAGAGATACCGCATTCTCTACGTTTCTGGCGAAGAATCAGGACAACAAGTAAAATTGCGAGCTTTGCGCTTGGGTGTCTCCAAACCTATGAACGTGGTTAGCAATGGTAATGGCAAAAAAGCTGAAGCCGATGCAGACACAGAAGTTACCGAAGTATCTGCTAATACAGAAGAAACAGAAGCAGAAGCGTCAGAAGGTACAAGCGCAGATTTGTATGTTTTGCCAGAAACAGATTTAGAAGAAATTCTGCGGGAAATGGATTCCCTCAGACCGAATGTAGCGATTATTGATAGTATTCAAACCGTGTTTTTTCCAGCGCTGACATCTGCGCCTGGTTCGGTAGCCCAGGTGAGGGAGTGTACCGCAGCCTTAATGAAAGTGGCAAAGCACGAAGACATCACAATGTTAATTGTCGGACACGTCACTAAAGAAGGTGCGATCGCCGGGCCGAAAGTTTTAGAACACTTAGTAGATACAGTATTGTATTTTGAAGGCGATCGCTTTGCCTCCCACCGCTTATTAAGAACAGTCAAAAACCGTTTTGGGGCAACCCACGAAATCGGCATCTTTGAAATGGTGGAACATGGATTGCGAGAAGTTCCTAACCCTTCAGAGTTATTTTTAGGTAATCGTGATGATCCTGCACCAGGTACAGCTATCGTTGTGGCTTGCGAAGGTACACGCCCGATTGTGGTTGAGTTGCAAGCATTGGTTAGTCCTACGAGTTATCCCTCACCGCGACGCGCAGGCACAGGTATAGATTATAACCGCCTTGTACAGATTCTCGCTGTCTTAGAAAAGCGCGTCGGAATTCCGATGTCCAAACTAGATTCTTACGTGGCTTCGGCTGGCGGGTTAAATGTTGGAGAACCTGCGGTTGATTTAGGCATAGCTATTGCCATTGTCGCTAGTTTCCGCGATCGCATTGTCGATCCAGGTACAGTATTGATTGGGGAAGTTGGATTAGGGGGACAAGTGCGATCAGTTTCCCAGATGGAACTGCGATTAAAAGAAGCTGCTAAATTGGGATTTAAACGAGCGATCGTCCCAAAAGGTCAAAAATTTCCCGACTATAATATTGAGATTTTACCAGTCTCTAAAGTTATCGATGCAATTATCGCCGCCATCCCCCATCACACTCTAGAAGAAAGCGATTTAGATCCAGACGACGAATAAGTATAGTTTCTGTCCCCATTCCCTACTCCCTACTCCCCACTCCCTGATAAATATGACAGCCATCGCTACCCAAAACTACCAAATCACCTGGGAAAAACTACCCGATGATTACGTTCTTCCAGATGAGCCAGTGGACAACATCAACCAACCAGCCATAGCCGCAGCACTCACCGAAAGCTTACAATTAGCAGGAAAAATCCCAGATAATGCACTGACAACCACAAATTATGGCATCTGCGCGACTTTAAACAGCATAATGGTCATTAAAGCGCCTGATTGGGCTTATATTGCCAAAATCAACGTTGATAAAGAAGAAGTAATTCGCAGTTACACTCCCCAACTCCAAGGCGATATCCCAGTAATTGTCATGGAATTTGTTTCCGATACAGAAGGGACAGAGTATTCTGCCAAACCAACCTATCCCCCTGGCAAATGGTTTTTCTACGAGCGCATCTTAAAAGTGCCAAATTATGCCATATTTGAGCCGGATAGCGGAAACTTAGAAGTTTATCGCCTAGATAACAATACAGACAGATACACCATACAAACCCCTGATGAAAACCAACATTACTGGATAGCCGAAATGAATCTTTACCTGGGCGTATGGCAAGGTACACGAGAAAATTGTACAAGTTATTGGTTGCGGTGGTGGGATGAAAACGGACAACTACTACTGTGGGGTTCAGAGTTAGTCGAACAAGAACGGCAACGTGTTGAACAAGAACGACAACGCGCTGAACAAGAACGACAACGCGCTGAACGACTAGCAGCGCAATTGCGAGCAGCAGGTATTGAACCACAAGATTAGAGGCTGGTAAATACCTTTTCATCTCATTTTAAGTACACTCCACCCTTTTTGATGTGATGGTGGGGTGTATTTTAAATTTCAGTATTCTTAAAACTATAAGCGATCGCTAATCTTCAAGGGAATACTAAACAATAATCTTTCAGAAAACCCATGAAACAAATTAGCAATAAAATTACCAATAAATTAGAGCGAATATTAATATCTTTCATCCCTCACATTGTCAAGTGGGAAGAATACTTGCAAACCAAAATCAGGCAATATCAACATCAAGAACTCAAGCGCCAATTAAAATTTGTTGGTTCCCGTGTGCGATTTAGAAATGATATTCGGATTGACCATCCGCAAAATGTTTCCCTAGGCAATAAAATTTACATTGGCACAAATGTCGTATTAGATGGTCGCGGTGGAATTACCATTGGCGATAACACTACAATCGGATTTAACGTTGTCATCTTATCTGCGAATCACGATTATCAAAGTAATGCGCTACCTTACGAACACGATGTTTACATTCATAAACCTGTTGTGATTGGTCGGAACGTTTGGATTGGAGCCAATGTTTTAATTATTCCAGGTATTGTGATTGGAGATGGAGCAATTATCGCAGCAGGTACAGTTGTAACTTCTAATGTTGAACCTCTAGCAATTGTAGGCGGTCAACCTAGTAGAGTTATCAAATATAGAGATAAAGAACACTATGAACGTCTTGCTCAAGAGCAAGTAAGTCAACCTGAAGTCTTAATCGCTAATTCTAGTGTTGAAAGTTAACACTGCCATCAATTCTGGAAACTGCTTAATCAATGTTGGATCTATAGCCATCCTATACTAATAATTTTAATTCAACTAAATCACGGCTGGCAGATGGAGCAATGATATAGCGGCTCATTCCGCCCTCTCTCAGGTATTAAAATGAATTTATAACCCCAACTTTTTAAAGAAGTCGAGGTTATTAGCTGATCAACTAGTTTCAAACCACTGCGATACAATCAATTTCTACCAGCACATCTTTTGGTAACCGCGAAACTTGAACACAAGCACGCGCTGGCGCTGTATCTTCAGGGAAGTATTTAGCATAAACTGCATTCACAGCAGCAAAATCATTCATATCAGCTAAAAATACAGTTGTCTTGACAACATTAGCAAAAGTCGCTCCAGCAGCTTTGAGAATTGCTTCTAGATTTGCTAATACTTGCTCAGTTTGCTTTTTTACATCATCAGTGTAAACAACATCACCAAGCCGAGGATCGATCGCAATTTGTCCAGCCACAAATATCATTTGACCAGAAGCTGCGATCGCTTGATTATATGGCCCCACTGGTGCAGGTGCTTGATCAGTATTAATAACTTTTCGTGTCATAGATATTACTTTTTCTAACGATCCTTCCTGTTTACCGACTTCCACCTCAGCAGCGATCGGTTTGTAGATTTCTCCATCAGGCATTATCGCACCAGTTAGGTCAGCATCTATAAAGGTTGCACCATAGATATCTGCACCCGTTAAGTCAGCCCTTCTCAAGTTTGCTTTATTCAGATTTGCATGGGTTAGTTTTGCCCATCGCAAATTGACTTTTTCTAAATTCGCTCCTTGGAGTAGTGCTTTTTTAAGATTAGTACTTTGAAGTGAGGCTGCTGTAAAGTCTACATTAGCTAAGTTCATCTCTGACAAATTCACTTTATCCAATTTTGCTCTAGAGAATTTAGTGCTTTGGAGTTTAGCACGTTCTAACTTTGCGTCAGTTAAATTTGCTAGAGTCAAGTCAGATCCTATTAAATAAGCATCAACTAAATTGACATTGGATAGGTTAGCTTTACTTAGATTAGCTGAAGCTAATGAAGCTACACTTAGGTCTGCATTACTAAGATTAGCTCCACTCAAGTTCACTGCATCTAAATTTGCAGAAATTAATTTTGCGCTACTTAGATTTGTACCTGTTAGCTTTGCTTGTTCTAAGTTTGCATAATATAAATTAGCACTACTCAGATTTGACCAACTTAAATCAGCACCATTTAGTTCTGTCCAATCAAATGTTGCTGAAGAAGCGTTGACTGAATTTAACTTTGTGTTTTTTAGAGATGCTTTAGTGAGATTTGCATTATTAAGATTCGCTTTTGTTAAGTTGGTCTCATTTAAATCAGCACCGCTCAAATTTGCGTTGTTTAGCTCCATATCACTAAAATCTGATCCTTGAAGATTTTGTTCACTCAGATTTACTGAATGAAATTTTCGTTCACCTGCTGCGTATCTCTCCAAAAGTTCCTCAGCATCCATAATGCACCTTTGAATACCACTGACACAGTATAAGCGCAAGTATTCTGTGTCACCAGTATTCTTTTAATTTGCGGTTTGTTAGTTAAAACCTAACCTGGGGCGTATACCATAATGCCGATAATGCCAATAATCCCGCAGAATGCGATCGTGGTCAAAACATAAATTACTCGGCACACGCCAAGACTCAAAAATGCCTACATTTTTGGCATCATCTCCCGCCTTTGGCTCTCCTGTTGCTGTTGCCAAAAATACCATGCTAATCGTATGCTGACGAGGGTCGCGGCTGGGATCAGAATATACCAAAAATTGTTCAATTAACTCTACCTGCAAATTTGTTTCTTCCTCAGCTTCCCGCTTGGCTGCTACTTCCACAGGTTCACCATAGTCAACAAAACCACCGGGAATTGCCCAGCCAAATGGGGAATTAAGCCTTTCAATTAACACTATTGGCCGATGTGGTCGGTCAACCAATTCAATGATGATATCAACCGTCGGAGCAGGATTACGGTAATTCATAGTCACTAGTCATTAAGTTAATAGTCATTAGATTACTAACTAAAGACAAATGACAAATGACTATGAACAAAAGATAAGAATCTGCTTTTCTGTGATAGATTCAATGCGATCGCTTAGCGTGTCGCCCTTGACAATTGCTTTCGCCTATACTTGAAACTAAATAAATATGCCTTTTCCCAGATCCAGCGGCATTTTGCTGCATCCTACTTCTTTTCCCAGCCGATTTGGTATTGGTGATTTAGGCTTAGAAGCCTACAAGTTTATTGATTTTCTCAGAGAGAGCTACCAGCAATATTGGCAAGTTTTGCCTTTGGGTCCTACTGGTTATGGTAATTCTCCTTATGCTGCTTATTCCGCAATGGCAGGTAATCCTTTGCTCATCAGTCCTGAAAAACTTCAAGAGCAAGGTTTACTTTCTGAAGCAGACTTTGCTAATTTGCCACAATTCAACACTGCTCAGGTAGATTACGACAAAATTTTACCAATTAAGGTGGAATTGCTCAAAACGGCCTGCAAAAATTTTCAAGTGCAAGCAACCCCCATACAACAAACAGAATTTGCAGGTTTTTGTGGCAGCAAAGCTTATTGGTTAGATGATTATGCCTTATTCATGGCGCTCAAAGATGCCCACGAAGGAGCAAGCTGGCATACTTGGGAACCAGCACTAGTAAAGCGCGAACCAGAAGCAATTGAGCAAGCACAGCGGCAGTTAAGTGCTGAGATTTTTTATTACAAATTCATCCAGTTTGAATTTTTCCGTCAGTGGTCGGAACTCAAGGCTTATGCCAATATGAGCGGCATTCACATTATTGGCGATATTCCAATTTATGTAGCTCAAGATAGTTCTGACGTGTGGTCACATCCCGACATCTTTTGTCTAGATGAAGAAACCAGAGAACCGAAACTGATGGCGGGAGTTCCACCAGATTACTTTAGTGCTACTGGTCAATTATGGGGTAACCCAGTTTACGACTGGGAAGAATTGCAAAAACAAAACTTTAAGTGGTGGATAGGTCGCTTTGAAGCGATGCTAGATTACGTAGATGTGATTCGCATTGACCACTTTAGAGGATTTGAAGCTTATTGGGCTGTACCGCAAGGCGAAGAAACAGCCATCAATGGCGAGTGGATGAAAGCACCTGGAGATGAGTTGTTTGATGCAATTAAAAATAAATTGGGTAAGCTACCTGTGTTAGCTGAGGATTTAGGAGTAATTACGCCAGAGGTAGAAGCACTGCGTGATAAGTATGAATTTCCTGGGATGAAGGTGTTGCAGTTTGCCTTTGGTTCTGATCCCGGTAATCCCTTTTTACCTTTCAACTACTCACGGAATTTTGTAGTTTATACCGGAACTCATGACAATGACACAACAGTCGGCTGGTTTGATAAAGCCAATGATTACGAAAAGCGAAACTTCTTACTTTATTTAGGTTGTATTAGCCCTGAAGGTGTGCATTGGGATTTGATTCGCTTGGCTTTAAGTTCTGTGGCCAATCAAGCAATTATTCCGTTGCAGGATGTTTTAGGCTTGGGAACTGAGGCGCGGATGAATTTCCCTAGTGTGGCCGAAGGTAACTGGGGGTGGCGCTATCACTCAGAAGCATTGACCAAAGAGTTAAGCGATCGCTTAAAAGCTCTAACCCAATTATACGGTCGCGCTCCCCAACCAAAATGAGGAAACTTGGCAGGGGGCAGAAAGCCAGGGAGAGAATATTTCCCCCTTGCTCCCTGCGCCTTATCTCCCCAGCCTTTTATCTCCCTCATCTTTTCAAGATTGAGGCTTAGCCGCAGCAATCTTCACTTCTTCTGGTTTACCAGGTTCTCCCATTTGTTTAGCTTCTTGCTGATTGACGCTCATCATCACACTACCAGCATTGTCAGTTTTGACTGTCAATTGCTCGTGGGCTTTCCAAACGCGGTGAGTTCCCTCTGGGAGAATTCCTTCAAACTCGGTTTTGCCATCAGCAACTACACGAATCCAGGATGCTTCCTTCAAAGTGACACCAATCTGCACTGATTGATTTTCTTGATTTGCGCTTACAGATTGAGCTTCTGTATTCTCGTTTTCTGAATTTTGTGCTGGTTGTACAACAGTTTCTGCTTGTGGCTGACTTTCACTATTACTAGCGCTAAAGTCAGCACTATTTAACACCTTAGATAAACTGCTCACAGAGCAGACAATCACAAATATGTACAGTAAGTAAAGATGAATCGGGCGTAATAAACCTAGTGATCTATTTACAGGAACAGTGGCTGTTGTCACCACTGGTGTAGAAGTCACAGGAAAAGCCTTAGCAAATTCTGCTCCATTAAAACCTAAAGCATCGGCATATTGTCTAATGAAACCTTGAATATAAACTGGTTCTGGTAAATCTTCTAGATTTCCTTCTTCAATCGCCTGTAGTAGCCGCCGCGAAATTTTGGTAATCACCACCATTTCTTCTAGAGATAAACTCCGCTCTTGACGAGCAGCCCAAAGTTGAGCGCCCATTTCTTTCAACTTTTCTGCTCTTTGTTGCTCTAGAGTTAGTGTTGGTTGCTCATGATTTTTTCTTTTAAACTTAAACCACTTCATGCTTTTGCTACGCTCCTTACCTCAGCTGAATCTTTAATAGTTATGTGCTTGATGCACTTTTGCAAAAAGCGAACCTCTTCATCCCTTAGAGAACGATACTGACCCTCACGTAATAAGGGTTCCTTTGGCTTTTTTAATTGAATTGAACCTATAGCAGTTCGATGTAATTTAATAACTGGATGTCCTAATATTTCGGCTACGCGCCGAATTTGGCGATTTCTACCCTCCTTTAAAACTATTTCTAAACAGCTATTTTCAGCAAAACTTTCTATAAGATTTACTTGAGCAGGGAGCGTTTTTCTTCCATCTAACATCACACCCTGACACCACTTTTCAATTACTGCTGGCGAAGGATGGCCTTTGACCACAACACGATAAGTTTTAGGAATACTATGACGTGGATGGGTGAGTCCAAATGTCAGTTCTCCATCGTTTGTGAGAATTAATGCGCCTGTAGACTCTGCATCTAAACGACCAACAGGATGAATTCCTAAACCTGCACGTAACTTTTTGGGTAGTAAGTCTAAAACTGTCTTTCTTCCCTGAGGATCATCGCAAGTCGAAACTACTCCTGGTGGTTTGTTTAACAACAAATATATTAAAGGCGGGCGCTCTGCGGCAGAAATTAACTTACCATCAATAGCGATCGCATCTGTTTGCGGGTCAACTTTTTGACCTAAATGTGCCAATACCCCATTTACCTGCACGCGCGACTGCCGAATCATTTCTTCAGCTTCCCGACGTGAAGCAATACCTAGTTGAGACAGAGCTTTCTGTAACCTTACCTCCATGTGGAAATTACTTATTCTTTATTCAATCTTTAAATAATAATAGTATTGGCATTTTGTGCTGAATCGCCATAAATGTTACATTTAAGACTTATTTCAGTTCAGTCAGTTGCTGAGCTAATACTCATCAACACAATAATTCCATGCCTGAAAAAAATTCCCAAGCAAAAGGTGCAAACCATATACGAGTTATTACTAACGTCCTCACAACAGCAGTCAAACTCTGGTTAAGAACGCAAGTGAGTCGTGTATCCCAGTTAGAGGTAGATATTAAAGCGAGCGATCGCCAACTTCTCTCTGGTTGTATTCCTTGGGTTTCTGTTTCTGCAAGCGATGCAGTGTATCAAGGCCTCCATATTACACGAATTCAACTCGTAGCGGAGAATATTCAAATCAACATAGGCGCAGTATTGAAAGGCCAGCCCTTACGACTGTTAGCAACAGTACCAGTAATTGGCGAACTGATCGTAGAAGAGAAGGATCTCAACTGTTCCCTCTCATCCGAACTGTTAGGGACTGCTTTAAATGAAGTACTGGTTAAACTTGTACCAGAACACAGCCCAAAATCCAAGCAAATAACTTGGGAAAAAATTATTTTGGAGAATCATCGAATAATTCTGGGTGCTATCGTAACACGTCCCAGTGAAAATACGCCTCTGGAAATATCTTTAAATTTAGATTTACTGAGTAATCATGAATTACGGTTATCACATATTCAAGTGTTAGAAAATGGTGCGCCGCTAGTTGAAGGTAATGATGATTACGATCTAGATTTAGGTTCGGATGTCGAAATCCAAGAACTAAAAGTGATCCCGGCTCAGTTGGTGTGTCGCGGCAAGATTAATGTTAATCCATAAAAAGTCTGAAGTCTGAAGTCTGAAATTGTTCATAGCTTCTGCCTTCTGCCTTCACCTAATCAACGGCAATAACAGTGTGACGAAATAGTAAACCAATGGGGCTGTGAAGATGTAACTGTCAGTACGATCTAAAATGCCACCATGACCGGGGATCAACTGTCCAGAATCTTTCACCCCAGCGTCGCGCTTGAGCATCGATTCAGTTAAATCGCCTAAAAGACTAGCAATGCCAATCAGTAAACCCAAAGCTGTACCTGTGAAGAGATATTTAGGTAACTGAAGATAATAAGCTCCAGCGATCGCTACAACGACACTGGCTGCAATTCCAAATGCTGCGCCTTCCACAGTCTTTTTCGGGCTGATATCAGACAAGCGGGTTTTGCCGAAGAATTTACCAATCACATAAGCGCCGATGTCAGCAGCCCAAATACATAAAAACGCCAGTATTGTGAAAGTGAACCCTGGCGGTAAAACTGCTAAATTTTTCTGGTCTAAAATCTCATTCCAAGAATTAGGCCAATAACCATTTAACAGAATATTACTAACTGCTGCACTACCAATACCCCGTAATCTTACCCAGTAACTTGACAAGTAAGCTACATAAAATAGTCCCATAATCGAAGCGGAAATATCAGCGATCGTGGCCATTTTGGGCTGAAATAGCAAGTAAAAACAAATTACAGTACCACCTAAAGGCAGTACAGCATCAGCTAAACTGCCATCTACCGTACAGATGATCAGCAAAATTTGGCTGACAAATATAGTAGTTTTCGCAGCAGGAACAATGCCTCTAGTCTGCACTAAATTAAAATATTCCAGTTGACCTAAAAAGATGCTGACCGCAATCACAATGGTGAAATACCAACCGCCTAAAAGGGTTGCCACCAAAGCAAGCGCGATCGCAATAATTCCACTAATAATTCGAGACCAAGGCATAAACGATAAGTATGAAATGTTGAAGTATGAAGTGTGAAGTGTGAAGCATTAATTTCAGACTTCATACTTCAGACTTTATCCTTTAGATTTAGTCTAGTTTCTCACCACTGAGGATAAAAATGGGATCAACTGCGGTAAAAGTCTGAGAAAAGCCACGCGTTTCTAAACGATTTACCGCAGACTGAACAACTTCGATATTTCTAGCTCGCAGTTGCGAAAAGCTTTGAGAAATAGCATACAAGGTTTCTAGATTACCAGCTGTAGCGACGACTCGACCTGATGGAGGCAAATAATTCCACACTGCTTGTAAAATTTCTTGGATGGGTCGTCCGCCTTCAATGCACACGCGATGAGGTACTGTCTTAATCTCATGCAAGCATTCTGGGGCGCTACCTTCTAGAACTTCAACATTCTTTACCTCAAAGCGATCGCAGTTACGCTTGATGAGGTTGGCTACTTCTTCATCTCGTTCTACAGCAATAATCTTACCTTTGGGGCAGAGTAACCCAACTTCTACGGGAATTGTACCTGTCCCTGCACCAATATCCCAAAATACTGAATCGGGTTTTAGTCGGAGTTGTGCAATCAATAACAGCCGCACTTCTCGTTGGCTGAAGGGAATTCCCGGCAAATGCTCGAATAATTCGTCAGGAATGCCTGGGGTAACGTAAGGCCAATGTTGGGAAGGCATAGAAACACACATTTATACTAAAGATGTCGGCTTGTCTAATGGGACAAACCATAAACTATAAAAATTTTTACGATGTAGCGTGATAAGTAATCATGGTCACCGAGCAAATATTAGGCGATCGCTACGAAATTCAACAGCAGTTAGGAAAAAAGGCAGGGCGGCGGACATTTGTTGCTCGTGATTTAAAAACTCAACAATTAGTCATCATTAAGTTACTCTCTTTTAATAGTGACTTTGAATGGGATGATCTCAAGTTATTTGAGCGTGAAGCCGAAACTTTAAAATCTTTATCACATCCTGCGATTCCTCGCTATTTAGACTATTTTGAGGTAAATTCACCTACAATCAAAGGATTTGCTCTTGTACAAACTTATATTCCAGCACAAACTTTAGAGCAATACTTACAATCTGGGCGGACTTTTACAGAACTTGAAGTTAAACAGATAGCCACAGCAGTTTTAGAAATTTTGACTTACTTACACGGTTTAAATCCTCCTGTGATCCACCGTGATATTAAGCCTAGCAATATTTTATTGGGAGAGCGTTCTGGTAATAGTGTCGGTCAAGTCTATTTGATAGATTTTGGTTCAGTGCAAACAGTCCTGGCTACTGAAGGTGGAACACGAACAGTAGTAGGTACTTACGGTTATATGCCGCCAGAACAATTTGGTGGACGCACAGTGCCTGCATCTGACTTATATAGTTTAGGTGCAACTTTAATTTACTTAGTTACAGGCACTCACCCGGCTGATTTACCCCAAAAAGATTTTCGGATTCAGTTTGATAGCGCAGTTAATCTCAGTTCGAGTTTGACTCGGTGGTTAAAGTGGATGACTGAACCTAGTCTGGATAGACGTTTGAGTTCTGCAAATGTAGCCCTGCAAGCTTTAAATGATTCCCATTGGCAACCACCAACTACAGCTTTAACTGTTGGTAAACCAGCTGGGAGCAAAATCCAACTCACAAAAAATTGGGATGCACTAGAAATTAGCATTCCACCAAGTGGTTTTAAGGCATCGATGCTATTTACTGGTGGATTTGCGATCGCCTGGAATTCATTTATTTTATTTTGGACAATCAACGCTCTTGCTGCACCTTTCCCGGCAAATATTCCCTTTGTTTTGTTCTCTTTGCCTTTTTGGAGTGCTGGCTTTGTCATGCTCTGGGGTTTAATATTTGGTTTATTTGGCAGCCTGCGATTACGAATAGATCACCAGGAAATTAGCGTCAAACGTGATTTATGGGGTTGGACATTTTTTAAACCTCAGCGATCGCCTAGAGAAAATATCACCAAGATAGTTTACATTCCCCAGCATTTTATTAAAGATAGTGAAGGTAATCGAACTACCATCCCAGCAAGATTAGATATCTGGGTTGGAGTCAAAAAATATCCGGATGGTAATATTGTCTTATCAGAACCAGAACTGAAATGGTTAGCTCATGAATTAAGCGATTGGTTAGGTATCCCCCTTACCCAAGACTAGACAAGATGCTGTCAGAAATAGCTTGTACATCACAGTTTATAGTTGACTACAGAAGCTTGAGAGGAAACTTGTATGTTTGGACTTGGATGGCCAGAAGTGGGTGTAATTGCCATAGTCGCGCTGCTGATTTTTGGCCCGAAAAAAATTCCTGAACTGGGAAATGCACTAGGCAAGACTTTGCGGGGTTTTAAAGAAGAATTGAATACTCCTAATGATGAAAAAAGTGTGGAAAAAGAACAAGAATAAGGGGATAGGTTACAGGGGACAGGTTACAGGCTAAAGCATTGTTTTGACTGCCATAATAGTCATTACGCTATTGAGTTGAAAATATAAAGGCGCGAAGTTCTCGCGCCTTTACTAATGAAAAATCCTAATTGTATCTACAGCAGATTACAGGTGATTGAGGTACAAATTTTCAGAAAAAAGCGTATATGAAAGTACTTTTAACCTATTGTCTGTTCCTTGTTCCCTGTCCCTGTTATAACAGTGTGTTGATTACCGAGGAAGGTGACACCCCATTGTGATTTTGATTTTCTGTGGCTGCTGTAGGAGTGTTTTGTAGAGGCACTTCCTCTTTAACTAGACCACGTACTTTAATTAATTTAATGGCGCGACTAACGCTCTCTGGCAAAATTACCACTAGGCCGTTTTCTGGAGCCATATCCAAAGCTTTATTAATTGCTTGGGTTTCGTCCATGATAACTTCGCAACGTGCATCGGGTTTAACTTGATTAATACCCTTCATAATCAATTGCGAGGCTGATCCCCGTGGTCTACCACGTGTGTCATCGTCTTCTTTAACAACAATGTAGTCGAAAATATCGGCGGCTAGTTTACCCAAGGTAACAAAGTCTTCATCGCGGCGATCACCAGGGCCACCAACGACACCAATTCTTTGTCCGGTGTTCCAGTTACGGACAAATGCACCCACGGCTTCGTAACTGGCTGGGTTATGGGCGTAGTCTACTAAGGCGTGGAAGGTTCCTAAGTTAAATAGGTTCATCCGGCCTGGTGTTTGACTTACAGAAGCACGGAATGTCTTTAATCCGGCGCGAATTTGTTCAATGGTAACGTTCTGCACAAAGGCTGCCAAACTGGCTGCTAAAGCGTTGGCAATCATAAACGGTGCGCGTCCGCCCATTGTCAGTGGTATTTGTTCTGCCCTTTCGATGCGGTGTGTCCAATCGCCCTTGACAATTGATAGATAGCCGTTTTCATAGACTGCGGCTACTCCCCCTTGTTGAATGTGCTTGCGGACTAATTCTGAGTCCGGGTTCATGGTGAAGTAGGCAATGTTCGCTTTGGTTTTTTCTGCCATTGCAGCCACACGGCGATCGTCAGCATTGAGTACAGCATAGCCATCAGGATATACAGCTTCGGCAACTACACTCTTGAGGTTGGCTAATTGATCGATGGTATCAATATCGCCGATACCCAAATGATCAGCAGCTACATTCAGCACTACACCGACATTTGCCGCTTCAAACCCCAAGCCGGAACGTAAAATACCACCACGAGCGCTTTCTAATACAGCTACTTCTACAGTTGGGTCTTGCAGGATGAGATGGGCGCTTTGGGGGCCTGTGTTATCACCTGCTTCTACTAAGTAATCCCCGATATAAGTTCCATCTGTAGTTGTGTAACCTACTACCTTACCTGTTTGTTTATAAATATGTGCCAGCAGTCGGGTAGTGGTGGTTTTACCATTTGTACCTGTAATGCTGAGGACGGGGATACGGCTAGACTGCTCGTTGGGGAACAGCATATCAATCACCGCACCAGCAACGTTGCGGGGAATCCCAGAACTGGGGGCAACGTGCATCCGAAAACCAGGAGCCGCGTTGACTTCTACAATTACCCCATCGACTTCGCGCAAAGGACGGCTAATATCTGTGGTGACGATATCTAAGCCAGCGATATCTAAACCGATGGTCTTAACTACCCTTTGCGCCAGCCAAATGTTCTCAGGATGGATTTCGTCAGTCCGGTCTACGGCAATGCCACCCGTACTGAGGTTGGCGGTAGCGCGGAGGTAACAAATTGTCCCCTTTGGTAATACACTATTGAGAGTGTAACCTTGGCGTTCTAGTAGTTGGTAGCTAGTCCGGTCTAGTTCAATCTTGGTGAGAACTTTATCGTGTCCTTCACCGCGATTTGGGTCTTTGTTGGTTTCCTCAATTAATTCGGCGATCGTTAATCTACCATCACCAACCACATGAGCAGGCACACGTTCGGCTACGGCCACTACTTTGCCATCTACCACGAGTACCCGATGATCGCGCCCAACGTAATACCGCTCAACAATTATTGACCGAGAAACTTGTCTAGCTGCTTCATAAGCTGCTTCGGCTTCTTCCCAGTTCCTAATATCAATGGTGATGCCACGTCCATGATTACCGTCGAGTGGCTTAATCACGATAGGATAGCCACCAACGTATTCAATCGCTTCTTCTAAATCATCCAAAAAGTTGATTACTGTACCTCTAGGTACTGGGACACCAGCTGCTGCTAAGATACGTTTTGTTGCTTCTTTATCACAAGCTAGTTCCACTCCCAGAATGCCAGTTTTATCCGTCATGGTGGCTTGCATCCGCTTTTGGTTCACGCCGTAGCCTAGTTGAATCAAAAAGCGTGCGCCCAGTTGCATCCAGGGAATGCCTCTTTTTTCTGCTTCTTTGACAATTGCTTCTGTAGAGGGGCCTAAAGAAGCGTCACGCCAGAAGTCCTTTAGGTCTTGGATATCTTGTTCTAGTTCTGCCTTGGGATAGCGGCCGCGGTCTACAATGCTTTGGCACAGCCTGACTGCGGCTCTGCCTGCATAGCGCCCCGCTTCCTCGTTCAGGTATTCTATGACTACCTGATAAACTCCGGGGGTGGAAGTTTCACGGGTGCGACCAAAGCCGACGTGCATTCCAGCTAGTTCTTGGAGTTCTAAAGCTACGTGTTCCACAATGTGGCCCATCATAGTACCTTCTCGTACCCGCATTAGAAAACCACCATGACAGCCAGGCGAACAATAATGACCCTCCAGACTTGGCAGCGCCTCAACTAATCCTTCATAAAATCCAGGGATTTCATTTGAGGGCGTCTCGGCAAGGTTCTCTAAATCGAGGCGCATGACGATCAGTTTGTGGCGTCGAATGCTCCAGTAGTTTGGGCCGCGTAAGGTCTGGATCTTGAGGATTCTCATGGGAATAGGTAGATGGAGATTCGGAACCAAAATTCTAGTTTCATACTGGAATTGACCGCTAAACTGTTTATAGTGAACAGTTTTTTCTGTTTACATGGTATTCCGCTAAATTTTTCTACCGCAATAAATAAACATGCGATCAACCTCAATGTAACCTCGGATACTCTATACCGTCAGCTGGAGATCCGGTGTACCGCAGGCAATACAGTCCGCTGGTACAGGTGAAAGCGATCGCCATAACTGAGGATATGTAGACGTAAGTTGTGCAATGTTAATGGTTCATTAGCACCAACATGAGGTTCATTGGTATGGGTGACTTCAGTCGGGTCGACAATAGTGACACTGCCTTTGCCCATAACTTGTAGCCAACCATCACGTTCAAATACAGCACAGGTATCTTCATCGATACCAATTCCCAGTCGGTCTGGATGAGAGGCGATCGCACTAATCAGACGACCCATACGATTGCGGTTGTGGAAGTGTTGGTCAACAATTACTTCTGGAATAAATCCTAAACCTGTTGCCATATCCACTAAAGAGCGATTTGGTGTTTCGCCACTACCGCCACCAGCAATCATGTGATGCCCCATTACGGCTGCACCAGCACTAGTGCCTGCTAAGGTTAATTGTCCTCCTCTCACCCGCTGACGGATAATTTCCATCGCTGGGGTGTCTGCCAATACGCCACAAAGGCGCAGTTGGTCTCCTCCGGTGAGAAATACCCCGCTACACGCCTCTAGAGATGCCTTGATCTGGGAGGATTCACACTGTTCCCGCTCACGAATGTCTAAGATTTCAACTTTTTCAGCACCCATCTCCTCAAAAATGCGAATGTACCGACCACCGATAATAGCGGGTTCGCGGGAGGCAGATGGAACAATTGTAATATAAGCCTTACTAGCACCAGCACGACCGAAAAAAGTTCTCAGGATTTCGCGCCCATGAACTTTATCTTCAGCGCCACCGATGACCATAACAGCGGTTTTAGTTGCTTGGGGTGTCCTCATTTCCAGCGATTTAGCTTTCAATTGCTGCATTTTGTTCTCCTGTCAACAACTTCAGGAGCCATCGCTTTGGTAAGGCAGCGCGGTCTTGGGGAGCCACTGTGTTGGGCGGCTTTGCCGACTCCCTCAGTGGCGTGGTTTCCCCCATGAGCGACTGCCGCGCATGGTTCCCTGGCTTGTGGCGAATGGCGTGAGCCATCGCTTTGGACGGGTTCCCTGGCTTGTGGCGAATGGCGTGTGAATTTAACAAGGTTCAGTATCCTAATGCTTTGGGCATTTTGCTTTCTTAAGAGGACACTTTTTGGAAGTTGCAAGGGGCAATTTCTGCCAACTTGGCTTCTTGCTTGAGGCACATGAAACATTATTTTTCATGTATCTATTGCCTTTCCTCAAAGCCAGCGCCTTGTTGTTCACCTGTCCACGGTTCCAGACTGGCAGAATATTGTTTAGGATCTAGGGTTCCTTGGGGAAGTTGGGAACTAAGTTTCCTTTCTGGGATTGGGTGTGAGCAGGTCTTAACACGCTGTTTCCGAGTCTGGCTCGATGCATCCTGGAAGTTGTTAACTTTGGTCAGATTATTAATTTAAATGTAGTTGTGACAATATTTAAACATAAATTAAGTAATTAGAAAAACTTTGGTTGCCACTAAAAATCAACAGTTCTAGTACTTTTAGATACTATTGATTAAGCTTATCTGTAGTTGTAACCTACATTTGCTTCTTGTGTTTACTAGACATTCAATTTTAAGATTAGTGTTCTCGAATACGAATTACTGTGCGCTTTGATATAGTTACGCTTTTTCCAGATTGTTTTACCTCAGTTCTTAGTTCTGGGCTGTTAGGTAAAGCTTTAGCCAAACAAATTGCCCTAGTTAATTTAGTAAATCCTAGAGACTTTACAAATGACAAACACCGAAAGGTAGATGATGAACCCTACGGGGGTGGCGTGGGGATGCTGATGAAGCCAGAACCAATATTTGGCGCTGTGGAGTCACTGCCCTGTTTACCTCGCAGAGAGATAATTTTGATGAGTCCGCAAGGTCAAACAATCAACCAACCTCTGTTGCGGGAGTTGGCGACTAATTATGACCAACTAGTGGTCATCTGTGGACATTATGAAGGGGTAGATGAGCGAGTGCAAAATTTAGTGACAAGGGAAGTCTCTTTAGGAGATTTTATTCTCACAGGTGGCGAAATTCCCGCAATGGCTTTAATTAATGGCGTGGTGCGCCTCCTACCTGGAACTGTTGGCAAAGTTGAGTCTCTGAAGGCCGAAAGTTTTGAAGAGGGATTATTGGATTATCCCCAGTATACTCGTCCTGCGAATTTTCGCGGTTGGAAGGTGCCAGATGTCTTACTTTCTGGGAATCACGCCGCCATTGCTCGTTGGCGTTATGAACAACAAATCAAACGCACAGGCGATCGCCGTCCCGATTTGCTCTCAAAATGGCTACAGGACAAAGAGCAGGGGGATGAAAAAGTATGAAGTGTGAAGTCTGAAATACTCCTGCTTCTTGCCTTTTGACCATTGACTATTGACTATTGACTATGAACATCAGAATTGGTAACGGCTACGATATTCACAGATTAGTGAGCGATCGCGCTTTAATTTTGGGTGGAATTCAAATTCCCCACGAACTGGGTTTACTGGGTCATAGTGACGCTGATGTATTAACTCATGCCATTATGGATGCCATGCTAGGAGCTTTATCCTTGGGTGATATTGGCCATTACTTTCCCCCCAGCGATCCCCAATGGGCGGGCGCAGATAGTTTGATACTTTTAACTCAAGTACATCAGCTAATTAAAGAGCAAGGTTGGCAAATAGGCAATATTGATTCAGTAGTAGTAGCAGAACGTCCAAAATTAAAACCGCATATTGAAAAGATGCGAGACAAACTAGCGACTGTTTTAGAATTGCAGCCTAATCAAGTTGGCATCAAAGCTACCACCAACGAAAAACTAGGCCCAGTCGGACGAGAAGAAGGCATCTGTGCTTATGCCGTAGTCTTACTCGTAGCTGCTGATTAAGCTAATAATTTTTTAGCAGCTAGGATAAATGTAAATGAACAATTAATCTATCTAAAATTATTAACTAGCTGGGAGCCTGATAAAAATGGAAGTCGCAAAACTTCAACCTGTTAATTATGTTGCTGATATTGTTGTTTTAAATAAAGACAAAAAGATTGTTTTAGTTGTGGAAGTTAAAAATTTAGAAACAGAAAGAACTGTTGCAAAAGAAAAAGGGTTATCACAACTAAAACTTTACTGGACAATAGCACACAAAAATCCATTTTTAGTAATTAATGATGTCGTCTTTGCTATGCTAGTTGATTTGAAAAACATAGAAATATTTAGATATAAAATATCTAAAAACCTTCCTTCACTACAGAGGCTTAGTTCATTTCAAACATCTGACATTCTTAGCTATTATGATGCAGAATTTAGCCATAAAAGAATATTTAATTTATACATGGAAACGCTGGTAGAAGCATGGCTACGTGATTTAGCATATCACTGGAAATCAGAATTTCCGCCAGCCTCAAATGGATTAGCAGATATTGGTTTATTATCACAACTGGAAGGGGGAAAAACTTATTCTCAGGTAAACATAGGTGCTGATACTTTATATTGAAACCAATTTTTTGATGGCTATTGCCAAGGGAAGAGATTTACAAGCAGAAAATTTACTTCGGAACCCACCACAATCAATTCATATAGTAATACCAGCTATTTGTTATATTGAAGCTCTTTCTACATGGGAAAAAGAAAAGAATTACGCCCAAAAGTTTGGACAAGAGTTAGACAAACAAATTAATAACTCAGAGCGCGATCTAAGCTCTCCTAATGCTAAAGCTTTTTTATCTAATTTAGAGCAAGTCAAAATTTTAAACATATCGTTACTTAATGATATTCAACAGAGATTATCTAATGCAATAAACATTCTTCTAGAAAAAGCTGAATTAATACAGTTAGAACAACGAATTATTCAGGATATTTCTCAATCAACTATCATCCAACCAGAAACTTTGCTTATTCAAAATGATATTATGGACAACTTAATTTTAAGGAGTGTTATTGAACACGCAAACTCACATAGTCAACAAGCTAAAGTGTTTCTGAGTGAGAATAAGACTGATTTTGGCAAGCCAGAAATACAGTCAGCTTTGCATAATGCAGGAAGAAGCTACTTTAGCAGAACTCAAGATTTTTTGGGTTGGCTACAATCTCAAAATAGTTAACATAATTACAATTAGGCAAGCTAATACAAATATGTTTTCGTTAATTAAACGTTTTTGGATATTCATAATTTTATCTGCATTTACAGCAGTTACAGTTGCAGCTTGTAACCCTAGCAACTTTAAAAGTTCGGCTGCACAAATACCCCAAGTAGTAAGCAGTATTCTTAGTGATCCTAAAACATTCAATTATCCTCTTAGTCAAGAATCACCGAATATTTTTGGTTTAACTTACGAAGGCTTGGTTGACCAAAATCCCATTACTGGAAAAGTTGAGCCAAGATTAGCCGAATCTTGGCAAATTTCCGCAGATAAATTGAAGTTTACTTTTACTCTGCGTCAAGGCTTGAAATGGTCTGATGGTAAGCCACTCACAGCCGATGATGTTGTGTTTACCTACAAAGATATTTATTTTAATGAAGCAATTCCGACAGATGTTAGAGATGCTTTCAGAATTGGTATTAGTCGGAAACTACCCACTATTCAAAAAGTAAATGAACGGCAAGTAGAATTTACTTTACCAGAACCCTTTAGACCTTTTCTATTGAATACAGGTACTCCTATATTACCCGCTCATGCTTTGCAAAAATATGTCAAACAGAAAGACAGTGAAGGGAAACCGATATTTTTGAGTAAATGGGGTGTTGATACTCCTCCTAACGAAATTATCGTTAATGGCCCATACAAACTTGAGCGCTATGACACTAGTGAGCGTGTAGTATTTCGGCGTAATCCTTACTATTGGCGTAAAGATGCTCAAGGTAAAGCGCAGCCTTATATTGAACGATTGGTTTGGCAAATTGTTGAAAATACAGATACTTCCTTACTTCAATTTCGTTCTGGTGGGTTAGATACTGTGGGTGTCACACCAGATTACTTTTCTCTGCTTAAGGTGCAAGAAAAACAGGGAAATTTTAAAATTTATGGGAATGAACCTGCAACTGGCACTAGCTTTGTTTTGTTTAATTTGAATAAAGGGAAAAGAAATGGAAAACCATTGGTAGATCCAATAAAATCACGTTGGTTTAACACAGTAGAGTTTAGGCAGGCAGTTGCTTATGCTATTGACCGCCAAACAATGATTAATAATACTTTTCGTGGGTTAGGAAGACCTCAAAACTCACCAGTTACTGTACAGAGTCCCTATTATCTTTCACCAGAAGAAGGATTAAAAACCTACAATTACGATTTGGAAAAAGCCAAACAACTATTAACTAAAGCTGGATTTAAATATAACGCACAAGGTCAATTATTAGATTCTGAAGGGAACCGTGTTCGCTTTACTTTGCTCACTAATTCCGGTAATAAAATTCGTGAAGCAATGGGAGCGCAGATTAAACAAGACCTAGCTAAAATCGGTATGCAAGTTGATTTTACTCCCATCGCATGGAGTACCTATACAGATAAACTTTCTAATACCTTAGACTGGGAAGCTTCTTTACTCGGTTTGACAGGTGGTTTAGAACCAAATGATGGGGCTAATGTTTGGTCACCTGAGGGTGGCTTGCATATGTTTAATCAAAAACCACAACCTGGGCAAAAACCAATTGAAGGCTGGGAAGCTTCTCCTTGGGAGTTAGAAATTGGTAAACTTTATATCCAAGCTACTCAGGAATTTGATGAGGCAAAAGTTAAAGAAATTTATGGTAAAACCCAACAGATTACCCAGGAGAATCTGCCCTTTATTTATTTGGTAAATGGATTATCAATGACAGCAGTACGCAATCGCTTTGAAGGCATTAACTATTCTGCTATTGCTGGGGCATTCTGGAATATTCATGAAATTAAAATTACAAAATAGTTAATAGTCAAGAGTCAATAGTCCATAGTAAAAACCATTGACAAATGACAAATGACAAATGACAAATGACACAATGACAAATGACAAAAATTTGCGATCGCTCCTCGAAGCCGTTGCCAATGGTAAAGTTAGCCCAGATACTGCCTTAGACTCACTCAAAAACTTAGCCTATGAACCTGTGGGTGAGTTTGCCAAAATCGACAACCATCGTACACTGAGAACCGGTTTCCCGGAAGTCATTTGGGGGCCTGGGAAAACTATTGAACAAATTGCCCGCATTATCGAAGTGATGCGCCAACGTAACCCCGTGGTGATGGCTACTCGCATCGAACCATCAGTTTATGCGGTACTGCAATCAAAAGTTCGGGGTTTGCAATACTACGAATTAGCAAGAATTTGCGCTATTACTCCCGAAACTATCGAACCACAGTTTCCGGGAGAGATTGGTATTCTCTCGGCTGGTACTGCTGACTTAGCTGTAGCTGAAGAAGCCGCAGTCACAGCAGAACTTTCTGGTTTTCGCGTCCAGCGACTTTGGGATGTAGGTGTAGCTGGAATTCACCGCTTGCTGAGTAACCGTCACCTAATTGATTCTGCATCAGTGTTAATTGTTGTAGCTGGTATGGAAGGTGCTTTACCAAGTGTGGTTGCAGGTTTGGCTGATTGTCCTGTGATTGCTGTTCCTACAAGTATTGGCTATGGTGCAAGTTTTGGTGGTTTAGCACCTCTATTGACAATGCTTAACTCTTGTGCAGCTGGCGTTGGTGTAGTCAATATTGATAACGGTTTTGGCGCAGCCGTATTAGCAGGGCAAATTTTGCGGACAGCGGCGAAATTACCTCAACTGTAGGACTGCTTTACCTTGGTTTGAAAAACTAACGTTGAAATTATTGTGGTTGTCTTTAGTTGAAACCCTAGCAGTACAGAGTAGTAGAGACATCAGCCAAGAGATTTCTTGAAGAAGAGTAGAGATTAATAATGAGGAAGAAATTATGGTGGGATAAAAATCTCATTAGTACTGCTTTGTTTGGCTTGGGCTGAGTCAGAAAGATGAGTGTGTCTTGGCAGAGAGAAGAGATGACTAATTCTGTCTTTTGATAAATAATGTATCTGCAAAAAGGAATAGCAAAGAGTTATCAGCCTTGAGTAATCTAAGGCTAGGGCGTATTTCAAACTATAACCACAACCGAATTACAGTGATTGAAATTCCTGAGACTACAAGCCCAACAGCTACAGAGACTGGGCTTGCAGCCAAGAAATCGGTTAAGTCCATTTTTTCGAGTCCCAGAGGAATGAAAAATGAGTTTAGAAACTTATCGGAAGGAAGTAGAACACCTGGGAGAATCGCAGGGTGTTAAAGACCACGACCATGATATGGTTCACGATCTGAGTCGAAGACTGGATGCCCTATGGCGTTACGATCAATATATTGCTAATGCTGAGGGGTATGATTCAGTACAAGCCTTTTGGAGAAAGGTTAAGGAACAAGAGAAACAAAACATAGTGGAGTTAAAGAAACTTCTCTCAGAACATATTAGGCTTGGTGATTTCTAAACTTTTGGAGAAGCATCAGTCAAGCTTTTTCCAGAGGTCGAAGGCAAAGACGAATCTACTAAAAAAGGCGATCGCGTCGTTGTAAACTAACGTCAATTTTCAGGTAAATAAACCTCATACCATTTCACGTTAATCATGATAAACATCAATTTTGTAGAGACGCGATATATCGCGTCTCTACACAGTCTGTATTTGTATCAGATTTTTTGTGAAATGGGATCAGTCATTGGGGCGAACGTCTGTTCGCCCTTAAAAATAGTATTGCCGGAGTGGTTGGGAATAAACAAAGACGCATTTTGTCTTTAGACTATTAATTCCAGTGCCTGTTTTATTCATCCTTTGATATCTGCTATTGCGTTCTGCGTCATCGCTGCAATTATTCGCTCTGTTGTTTTAGGTAAGTAATAATATTTACCGCCTGCCCGTTGTACTATCTCTTTGGGCAGCCCACTTGAAATAAACTTATTTTCTGTATCAATGACCAATAGCTGCATTCCTAATCTCCGAAGTTTTACAGCAATATCTAGCACTTCTCCCTTTATATCTGGTTTCTCTTCACCCAAAAACGGTTGACCAAGAGAGCGCGACAGAGAAATATTCGCTCCACCATCGGTAATCAGTACAATTACAACTTGACCAATATCTTTGGATTGCATAGCATTTGAGCCGACTCGCACTGCTTGAGCCAGACCGTGAGCCAGGGGAGTACCTCCACCACAAGGTAAGCAGTCTAGCCGTTTGTGAGCAGTTGTAATTGAGCGAGTGGGAGGCAACAACACCTCTGCACGTTCACCCCGGACGGGAATTAAAGCAATTTGGTCGCGGCTACGATATGCTTGCGCTAACAACTGCAAAGCTGCACCTTTGGCTGATTGCATTCGATTCAAGGCCATTGAGCCAGAAGCATCAACGACAAAAATGACCAATGCTCCAGCTTTGCGGGCTAATCGCTTGACTCGAATATCGTCGTCTTCAATAATCACCCGACGACCTGGCTGACGTTGGTGACGTATCTTTTGGTGGGGAGCAGCAGCACGCAAGGTGGCATCTATAGCAATCCGTTGGATTTTGCCTTTGGGAAACATCGGCTTGACATAGCGCCCTCGGTCTTGGGAAAAAATTAGCCCACGCCCCCCAGCTTTACCCTGTCTGCGGTGGGCGATTTTGGCAAAGTAAAGCACCGCAGGGTCAAGAATGACTCCTTCTGGGGAAAAGACAAATTCTTCAGGGATACTTGGTGTTTCCTGTTCGGTTTTCTCCTGGGTTTCGGTGTCTGTTTGTTCCGGTTGTTCTGGTTGCGGTTCGGGTGGCGGTGGCGGCTGTTCCATCGTCAACTCAATTACCGTTGCTCTGGGTACAATTACTAATTCAACTGCATGGCGCAAATCCTCAGCATTCACTTCTAACCGCCCATTCAAAGCCGCACTCGCTCTAGCGACTCGCAGTGCAAACAATTCGGCTCGATGTCCCTGTACCTGACCGCGAATCGCTTCATTGACTAAGTAGGTAATCTGCTCGCGTTTCACTCGCACATCTTTCAGTAATGCTCGCGCTAGAATAATTTGAGTTTTGAGGTCTGCGATGTCTTCGGCATATTGCTGGAGAAATTTTTGCGGAGATTCTGCGTAACTGACAGCTTGCTCGACAGCTTGAACGCGCTGATCTATACTCAACACCTCATCAGCAGAAAGCGCGATCGCAATTCGGTCAAGTAAATGTTCTCGCAGTTTACCTTCTTCTGGATTGTAGGTAGCAATGAACAAAGGTTTGCAGGGATGCTGAAAACTAATGCCCTCCCGCTCAATTTGGTTGCGCCCCTCAGCTAAAATAGCCATGAGCGGATTAGCGATATGTTCCTCCAGCAAATTAATTTCATCCACATACAAAATTCCCCGGTGAGCCTGTGCCAGTAATCCAGGTTGAAATACCGTCTCTCCCTGCTTGATTGACTGACTGACATCTACTGAACCTAGCAATCTATCTTCGGTCACGCCCAGGGGAACTTGTATAAAAGGGGCGGGAATTACTGCTGTTGGCAGTAGGGATAAATTAGCTTCTCCATTCTTCTGTTGGCTGCTGCTCCTAACTGTTTCATCATCCCACTCATCTGGTTTCTCAGGATCACAGTTGCAGCAAGAACCCTGAACTACTTCGATAGGGGGAAGCAGCGCATGAAGAGCGCGAGCCATAACTGATTTAGCTGTACCGCGACGACCAGAAATTACCACCCCTCCCAAATCAGGGTCTACAGCGACTAGTAATAACGCCAATTTGATCGCCTCATGACCAACAATAGCTGTCAGGGGAAAGGTAGAAATTACAGATGAGTGACTTGATAAATTCATGGGGCGCTCCCCTTGAATATTTGTTGCAACTGGGCGATTTTGAGTAGTTTTTTAATCAGACATCAACATTTACATTGATCTGTTCAACAAACTGTAAACCTTCTAAAACCTATTTCGCTCCTGTCTAAAGCCTCAGCTTTTCAAAAACCTCTCAGCAAACTCCTTGCTTTCTCTTCCCTTTCTCAATCAAGTGATTTGATAAGAAGTTCTAGGGCGATTTAGCCTCTACGACCAGATATGAAATTTATCTAAGCCAGCCAGTAAGACACCCCTAGCCAATCCTAATTAAAGGATAGATTTCTGTTGTGAAAAAGTTGTGAGGGTACTTAAAGCTTAATATCATGTCCAGCTGTTATCTATGCCAACTCAAGCCTCTAGTCTCTAGCTCGTATCAAATTAACCAAATACTGGACATCCCATATATGTAGAGGTTATGACATAAAGGACTTCACGGGGATTTGATATGAACTACCTGAACGATTATACATTTCAATTATTTTGGCATTTACCTATGAATGCCATAGTGCTGGCACAACAAATTACTGACCCTAATCTGCTCGGACAGGTACAAAAAGCTTGGAATCACTTTGTACAGACAGGTCAAATTTGGGCTTTGCTGATTGGTTTGGTGATTGGTTGGCTGTTTCGTAATCTTACCAGCTACGGTTGACATGAATGGGGTGTAAATAGTAGGGATTAGAGTATTTGCCTACTCCCCATTCCCGTTTTTTTATGACGCAACAACAAACTTGGAGCCAGCGATTTGAATCAGCACTGCATCCGGCGATCGCTCGTTTTAATGCCAGCATTAATTTTGATATTGAATTAATAGAATACGACCTGACTGGTTCTCAAGCTCATGCCAAAATGTTGGCGCATACGGGAATAATTTCCCCAGAGGAAGGCGAACAACTTGTTGCAGGTTTAGAACAAATTCGCCAAGAATATCGTCAAGGCAAATTTCAACCAGGAATTGATGCTGAAGACGTACATTTTGCCGTGGAAAAGCGACTTACAGAAATTGTCGGCGATGTTGGTAAAAAGTTACATACAGCGCGATCGCGCAACGACCAAGTAGGTACAGATACTCGGCTTTATCTCCGCGACCAAATTCAGCAAATTCGTCACCAATTGCGGGAATTTCAACAAGTTTTGCTAGATATAGCAGAACAAAACGTTGAAACTCTGATTCCTGGCTACACCCATTTACAACGCGCCCAACCTTTGAGTTTAGCCCATCACCTTTTGGCTTACTTTGAAATGGCGCAACGCGACTGGGAACGCTTGGGTGATGTTTCTCGCCGAGTCAATATTTCACCATTGGGATGCGGTGCTTTGGCTGGAACGACTTTTCCGATTGACCGCCATTACACCGCCCAATTACTCAATTTTGATAATGTTTATGCTAACAGCTTGGATGGAGTGAGCGATCGCGATTTTGCGATCGAATTTTTGTGTGCTGCCAGTTTAATTATGGTTCATCTCAGCCGTCTTTCGGAAGAAATCATTCTGTGGGCATCGGAAGAATTTCGCTTCATCACGCTCAAAGATAGCTGTGCAACTGGTTCTAGCATTATGCCGCAAAAGAAAAATCCCGACGTACCAGAATTAGTACGCGGCAAAACTGGGCGTGTCTTTGGTCATCTTCAGGCAATGTTAGTTATTATGAAAGGCTTGCCTTTGGCATATAACAAAGATTTACAAGAAGACAAAGAAGGTTTATTTGATGGCGTTAATACAGTCAAAGCTTGTTTAGAAGCAATGACAATTTTGCTGCGCGAAGGATTGGAATTTCGTAGTCAGCGCTTGGGTGAAGCGGTTGCAGAAGACTTTTCCAATGCCACAGATGTAGCAGATTACTTAGCAGCAAGAGGTGTTCCTTTCCGTGAAGCCTATAATCTCGTAGGCAAAGTAGTAAAAACTAGCATTGCTGCGGGTAAACTTTTGAAGGACTTAACATTAGACGAATGGCAACAATTACATCCCGCATTCGCCGCAGATATTTATGATGCGATCGCACCTCGTACAGTTGTCGCCGCCCGTAACAGTTATGGCGGTACAGGTTTTGCCCAAGTCAATAAAGCAATTCATACCGCCCGCACTCAAATCAGGGAACAGGAATAAAAGCCTTTCGGTGTCTAAGTTTTATTATTTACCAATATCCTAACTACCTTGGCTATTGCTATAAATCATAAAATTTCAGACTAGCCTGCGGCAAGCCGCTAAAAGCGTCTACAGACTTTACACTTCACACTTCAAAAAATAAGGGCGTACAAGATATACGCCCTTCAAATTAGAATCACTTAAAGAATCAGAAATTAAGCAGGCTGCTTACTCAGCATCAATTGCTGCTGCGCCTTCATCTTCCTCACTCTTAGGTGGTCTTTGCTGGAACCTTCTTTGCATTCTTCCCGTTGTAGTCCGTTTACGAAACTTTCTGGCGTATGCCTGGTTCCGTAGCGCCTTTTCTTTTTTCGGGTTACGGCGCTTAGCCATGTTCACCTCATGAATAAACAACAAAAAAAGATAAACTAGGCATCTCTTAGGCATTATCAGCTACTAGTGCTGATGCTATTGATATGATTTTCCCCTAGTTTAACAGTCTAGATACTTTCTTTGAACAGCATACAATTATATCGTCTTCAATTTTATCATGTCAATATAGATTTTTGATTCTTTCTGTAACTTGACCAATTTGCCAGACTAAAATAATAGTAAAAAGGAAAAATATTTTTAAATTAAGAATATATATAGAAAAAGTATATCTATCGGCTAAAAATTCAATAATGATTCTAAATGCTCAGGATAAATATTGTAGAATTTGCTGGCAATTTCTCACACAAAATTCTTAATTTTTAGAGAAGTTTGGATTTTTTCAACAATAAAACCAATTATTCCTAATAATTAAAATTTATATTTTTAACAAAAATTAAAAGATAATATTGCTTGTTTATTCCCTTAGTGAAAATAATGTATATAGAAATACAAAAACTTTGTTTTAACCAAATGCTAAAATTGAGCTATCATACAAAAACTATTAGATGATATTTGAAAATTATCAGGTATTTTGCTTGATGTGCCTAGTCTACACCAACCAGAAATCAACAGTTGTCAGTTAGCCAAGCCTTGCGGCAATTCCTCTTTGGAAAGACCTAACTAAAAGATTGTAGATTTAAATACTTCCTCATTATTTGAAGGAAAGACAGTCTAAGTGTAGATGTATATTAAATTACTAGTAGCCATGATAAAAGGCCTACACTAGAAAAAACGAAAAAGAGGCTAGAGTCAAGAGAATAAAGAGTAAAATTTTACTTTGCACTCAGCACTCAAAACTCAGCACTTTTTTCAGTTAAATCAGCCAATACTTTTCAAATATCCTCTAACAATAAAATCCCCAAGCACAAGCATCTTTGTGTGAAACAAATCTCAATCATTAGCTATTTGAGTGAATGCGAGTGCAGGAAATAAAAAAACATAACACCAATATTTTCAGCTTGAACGTTCTGGCTTTTTTTGCAGCAGTTGTCCAGTCTACACGCGGTTTATGGCGCTATGGACAAACAGTATTAGGTATTATCTTCCGCCATCCTATTACTGGTACAAGTATTATTCCGATATTACCCGATGGTCGAATTGTATTAATTCGGCGGCGAGATAATGGACTTTGGTCATTACCAGGAGGAATGGTAGACTGGGGAGAAGACATCCCCAGTACAGTTCGCCGAGAATTAATAGAAGAAACTGGACTGGAGTTAGTAGAAATTAAACGTTTGGTAGGTGTTTATTCTGCGCCAGACCGCGATCCTAGAATTCATTCGATTTGCGTCGTGGTGGAAGCAGAAGTACAAGGGAAAATGGAAATTCAAGATGCTTTAGAAGTCATGGAAATCCAAGCTTTTTCTCCCAGTGCTTTACCGACTGGGCCTATGTCTCATGACCATTCCCGACAGCTACAAGACTACTTAAACGGTTTGACGACACTAGCGTAACAATATTTTAGATTTTAGCTTGGGGATTTAATTGCAAAATCCAATATAAAAACTACAATCAGCTATGATGTAATTTTTATATACAAGATGGATACGCTATTACGTAACTCCCGCAGAAAGCTGTCGCAAGGATTATTATTTTGGAGTGAGGCTGGTCAAGGTATTCCTGTGGTTTTGTTACATGGTGCTTGGAACGATAGCAGCCAATGGTCTTCAGTTATGGAAAAGTTGGCACAAAATTTCCATTGCTTTGCACCAGACTTGTTAGGCTTTGGTGAGTCCGATAAGCCTAACGTTCATTATTCGATAGATTTACAGGTAGAGTCTATAGCTGAACTACTACAAGCTCTGCGGCTGGAAAAAGTATACTTAGTAGGCCATTCTCTTGGAGGTTGGATTGCAGCAAGTTATGCTTTGAAATATCCAGAACAAGTTGAAGGTTTAGTACTATTAGCGCCAGAAGGTGTAAACATAGAACAACAAGAAAAGCGTTGGCAGAAAATGAGGAAATTAGTAGAACTTTCACCACTATTAGTCAATATTTTAAAATTCCTCAGACCTTTAATTAAAATGCTGGGTTGGCAAGAGAAAATAGAGCAAGATTTAGAACAACGTCAAATTTGGTTGCAATATCCAACAGCTTGTCAGCTATTATTCCACAGACAAACACCAGAAATTCAAGCAGAGTTATTGCAAGATAAATTATATTTAATTGAAGTTCCAGTTTTAATTTTGCAAGGTGGGCAAGATTCTTTTGATGCTGTGTTTCAAAGCCAAACTTATAAACAATTAATTCCACAAGTAGATTTTAAATTAGTGGCTCACGCTGGTAATGATTTGCCAGAAGCGTGTGCTGGAATTGTGGCGGAAGAAATTCGAGATTTTATTAATACAGTTAAACTGATTTAATTATATAAAGTGGATGAAGTTCAATTTGAAACTTTTGTATCCCAAAGAATATTGACTATCAGGGAAGTAATACAATTATTTTAGTAGGTTGAGTGAAATGAAATTGAACCCAACATGAATTAAGACTTTGTTCTGACTTTTCACGGGATCTGGAAAACCCCTCTCCAAACCTCTCCCCTATAAGGAGGAGCCACTGCGTTGGGCGGCTCTGCCGACTCCCTCAGTGGCGTTAGAGGCTTTGATTCTTGCTCCCCTTCCCTTGTAGGGAAGGGGTTGGGGGTTAGGTTTTATGTTAGCTTTTCCACATAGCGTGAAAAGTTAGAACTTTGTTGGGTTACGCTACGCTCCACCCAACCTACTATTCTCATGCTTGCTTGGGTATTTCTTAGTAAGTCAATATCAATTATCAGTCGTTGCTATTCCCCAAAAAATTAAATTAGGTTCTACAATTAAGCCTGCTGTAATTTCTGGATATAAATTTTGCATATAGTTAATTAGTAAAGTGCGATCGCCTCCTTTAATCGCAACTTTACTATTAGGAAATATATCCCACCACGCTGTAATAAAATCTTTGATTCCTGCTAATAAAGTGTAAATTACTCCACTTTGAATTGCTTTTGATGTATTCAGGGCAAAACGTGGTGGTAAAGATGTAAAATTTGGCGTTTCTAACTGTGGTAATTGACTTGTTTTTTGACCTAAAGTCGCAAATTGTAAACCGAATCCTGGCAGAATTGCACCGCCAACTAATGCTTGCTGACTATCTGCACCTGTAAAAGTAAGTGCAGTTCCCGCATCAATGACTAATATCGGAAATCCCCAATGTGTTCCAGCACCCCACAAAGCTAAAGCACGGTCAATTCCTAATGTGGGATAGGTATTTTTTAAAGGTATGTCCTCTAAGGTAATCACCCGAACATTGGGGTAAGTTTGCCAAAGTGCTGTTTGACTGGGAACAACGGAAGCAATTACCAGGGGAAGAGGACAGGGAAAGTTAAAAATCTCTGCTGGGAAATTATCTACAGTTTGCCCGTTACCCAACTGCTGTATAACTGAATCAGGTAGATAGTCTGTATTCCACGTACAATCAAGGGTTTCGCCTACGAATAACGCCCAATGCAGGCGGGAATTACCTATTTCCAAAGCCAACCAAGGTTTCTGTATACGCGGTTTCACACTTTTGACTTATTTAAGTTTTTTAATAAAAATTTACATTTAAACCGTGTCAAAATAGAAGAAGAGGAATAAATACTCATTGTATTCAGGAGGGGAGTTATGGTATCGCTCACCGAAAAAACGGAAAAACGGCTGACTATACAGACTGAGGAAATTGCTCAAGATACGACGGCAATTCGCTCTCTAGATTGGGATCGCGATCGCTTTGATATTGAGTTCGGTTTACAAAACGGTACTACCTACAACTCATTCCTGATTCGCGGTGAGCAAATTGCCTTAGTTGATACCTCCCATGAGAAATTCCGCAAACTGTATTTTGATACCCTGACAGGATTGATAAATCCTCAAGATATCAATTATTTGATTATCAGCCACACCGAGCCAGACCATAGCGGCTTAGTGAAAGATTTGTTACAAATGGCTCCAGAAATTACAGTTGTCGCCTCGAAAGTAGCAATTCAGTTTTTGGAAGATTTAGTGCATCAGCCATTTAAGCGGAAGATTGTGAAAAATGGCGATCGCTTAGATTTAGGCAACGGTCACGAGATAGAATTCGTAATTGCGCCTAACTTACACTGGCCTGACACAATATTTAGCTTCGACCATAAAGACCAAATTCTCTTCACCTGCGATGCTTTCGGAATGCACTATTGCTCCGATGCAACCTTTGACGAAGACTTAAAAACTATAGAAGCCGACTTTAAATATTATTATGAGTGCTTGATGGGGCCGAATGCGCGGTCGGTGCTATCTGCCTTAAAGCGCATGGGAGAATTGCCAGCTATTAAAATGATTGCTACAGGTCACGGGCCGTTACTCTATCACAACGTTGAGGAATTAACCCAACGTTACCGCAAATGGAGTCAAACCCAAGCCAAACCAGAAACCACCGTTGGTGTATTTTACGTTTCTGAATATGGTTATAGCGATCGCCTCGCCCAATCAATTATTAACGGGATCAGCAAAACTGACGTAGCTGTAGAAATAATAGATTTGGGTTCAGCCACAGATTTGCAAGAATTACGCGAACTGGTTGGACGTTGTTCTGGGTTGGTAATTGGTGCGCCTCCTGCAACTGGTGATACCATTGCTCAAGCTGCACTCAGCACAGTGTTAGGCTCTGCCAAAGATAAACAAGCCATTGGTATATTTGAAACTGCTGGCGGTAATGATGAGCCAACTTACCCCCTATTGAATAAATTCCGGGCTTTGGGACTGCACGTAGCATTCCCCGTGATTCAACTTAGCGAAACACCAAGCGAAAACATTTATAAGCAGTGTGAAGAATCAGGTACAGACTTGGGACAATGGGTAACACGCGATCGCAGCATCAAAGCCATGAAATCCCTAGGTGCAGACTTAGATAAAGCCCTCGGTAGACTCAGTGGCGGATTGTATATTATCACTGCCAAAAAAGGCGATGTATCCAGCGCGATGTTAGCTTCTTGGGTAAGCCAAGCCAGCTTCAAACCCTTAGGTTTTTCCATTGCAGTAGCGAAAGATCGGGCGATTGAATCATTAATGCAAGTAGGCGATCGCTTCGTGCTAAATGTCTTAGAAGAAGGCAATTATCAAACACTCATGCGCCACTTCCTCAAACGGTTCGCCCCTGGCGCAGACCGCTTTGCAGGTGTGCGTACCCAACTGGCTGAAGATGGTACACCCATCCTCGCCGACGCTTTAGCATACATGGAATGCGAAGTAGTTAGTCGGATGGACTGCGGTGATCACTGGGCAGTATACAGCACCGTTGACGGCGGACGAGTTTCCAAGCCTGAAGCATTGACAGCTGTGCATCATCGTAAGGTGGGAAATCACTACTAAGGAATTGTGAAGTCTGAAGTCTGAAGTCTGAATTTTATAAAAGCGATCGCTGTCTTCTTACCGGAATGGAGCGATCGCTTTTATTCTGTTTGAGTTTAGATAAGGGCGATCGCACTTCATCTTACCCGAATTGGTAAAGTTTCGTTCTGTACAATTGACTAAACAGCCGCAAAGAGCGATCGCCATCAGGTTTAGCGCATCAGTAATAAATGAATAACAGCTAAAAAACACTGTATAGTTTTAACTAAACTGCAAATATTCAAAGTTATGGTTGATCCTGTAACCTTTGCTGCTGCCTTAGCGATTGCGAAACTCGCCTGTGGTAAATTCTTTGAATCGAGCGTTGGTAAGTTAGGGGAAAAATTTACCGAAGTTGGATTAAACAAGATTGATCAACTTTATCAAAAGATTCGCACAAAACTTGGTGGTAATGCTAGTGCGGCTAATGCCTTAAAAGCTGTAGAAAACGGGAACGAAGAAGAATTACAGACATTGGCTGTATATTTACGCGATGTGATGAACAATGATAAGGATTTTGCGGCAGATGTTCAGAAAATCGCTGACGAGATAGAGATTCACAAGGTTGAAGATAACAGCCAAATGACTCAGGTTAACAGAGATAACGCCACTGGTTATCAAACAAAGACTGGCTCCCATAATACTAACTTTTTTGGCGGCACTCACCATCACGGCGAGACTTGACTACAGTCGTCCCCAGGGGAGGATGGGACAAAGTTAACTCCTGATGACTGGCGTGAAGTCTGTCGTGAAATAATTGCAGAACGGCGCAAGCTGACAACAAATCCTTTGGCAGCAACTGAAGGCGTAATGCTGCAAGTTGATGATGTTTACGTACCACTGGGATTAGTTGAGCGTAAAAAACCACCCAAGCGTAAGGATCAGGATGATATATCTCCAGAACAGGGTTCAGAACTGTATAAGGAGACAGAAATCACCAAAACATTTGAGCATGGTGCTTTTTTAGAAGAAGTTATCAAACAAAAGAACACACCGAAAAGTCAAGGTAAGCGAATTGCAATTATTGGTGAACCAGGCGCAGGAAAAACAACACTATTACAGCAAATTGCTGATTGGGTATCCCGTGAGATTCAACAGTCGATTGTCATTTGGGTATCTTTAGCAGATTTGCGCGGCAAGGAACTAAAAGCTTATCTGTTTGATACTTGGTTGACTCAAGTGGCTGAAAAAATAGGTAAAGCTGAAGCCACTCAACAGCTAAAGAATGATTTTGTGGATTTATTGAATCAAAAAAATGTCTGGCTGCTGCTAGATGGATTAGATGAAATGTCTGCATCTAATCCTTTAACAGAAATTTCACATCAATTCCAAAAATCAGGTTTAATTTCTCAATCGCGAATTGTTTTAACTTGTCGGGTTAATCTGTGGGATGGTGGCAGTAATGCCCTTGATGATTTTGATATTTATCGAACTTTAGATTTTTCTTATCCAGAACATGTAGAGAGATTTATTGATAAATGGTTTAATAAAATTGAAATTCCTGAAACGGGGAAGCAGTTATGCAATGCGCTGGAAGAGCCGGGTAAAGAACGGATTAGAGATTTAGTGAAAAATCCTCTGCGGTTGACATTGTTGTGTTTAAATTGGCAATCGGGAGATGGAAATTTACCCGATACACAGGCGGGGCTTTATCAGCAATTTGTTGATGATTTCTACAAGTGGAAAAAAGAAGAATTTGCTATAAACTCTCACCAGCGTCAGCAACTCAATATCAAATTAGGGGAATTAGCAAAAGTAGCAATAGATCAAGAAGCAAACCGTTTTCGCTTACGTCAGGATTTTGTTAGTCAGTTTTTGGGTGATGCGGATGATGAAAATTCACTGCTGAAATTAGCACTTAACCGTGGCTGGTTGAATCAAGTAGGGATAGATATAAATAAAAAACCTGTTTACGCTTTCTTTCATGCTTCATTTCAAGAGTATTTTGCTGCTAAAGCAATTGATGACTGGCATTTCTTTCTCAACCATGTTGTCAAAAATCCCAGTCAAGGAACTTATCGCATCTTTGAACCGCAGTGGAAACAGATAATTTTACTGTGGTTAGGAAGAAATGAGCTAGAAAAAGAGTGTAAAGATGTATTTCTAAATCAGTTAATAAAATTTGATGATAAATGTGGAGTTTTAAATTTTTACTGGTCACAAGCACATGAATTAGCTAATTTTGGTCTAAAGGAATTTCCAGAATCTAGCTTTAATGAATGGGTTTTAGATAGAATTGAAGAAGACGGCGAACCAGTTTATATTCGTCATTTTGATGCAATACCTGAAAAAATAGTTGAAGCTTATGAATATCCAATAGATATAGTAGGGGATTACTATAAAGTATATCAATGGCTAGATATAAATCTAACAATACAAATTAGCAAAGAGTTAGGACTGAATAAAAACTACTTTGGCGAAGAAAACTTAAAATTACAATATAGAGCAATCCAATATAAATCCTATGATCAATATGTATATGAAATGATGAAAGTACTGGAAGAAAGAGAAAGAAAATGGAATGATTTTATTTGTAAAATTAATCAATCAAGTTTTAATATTCTGGATGCTTTGAAACAAAAATTATCACTGAATTCTACCAATACAGATGAATTATTCGCAGAATTACTAAAGATGCTTCAATCAAAGCATGACTTTATAACTGGTTGTTCAATAGTTGAAGGTTTAAAACAAATACTGCAACAGGACAAGAAAAAAGAACATTTTTCATTTATAGTTAAAGCTTTAAGCAAGTATGTTGGAAAACAGCATCTTGATCCGTACAGTTGGTGTTTACATATAGTAAAATTTTGTGCATGTCGTTATCACCGCAGAAGTTGTCGTTAGAAATGAAGTTTGTGTCGTAACGACAGCTTGTTTATTTGTGGTAAACGCTTATATTGTTGTTAACAAAACTTAAGTAAAACTTATCAATTATGTTTTGTCGTAACGACAGTTTGTTTATTTATGACAAACCTTCAATCTATCTGTCTCAATCTTTTGGTGAGTTGTTACCGTAGAATGAGTGTGGCAGCAAGTATGGTTTTATTTTAACAGCGTTGTCTTTGACTATCGCTTTCGCAAATCCAAACCTAAGAAAGATGCGCCAGATATCTGCAATTAATTTTGTTATCTTCTTCATAAGAAAAGCTTAAAATTTAATCAACTAAACTAAGCTTTAATTTAGATGGGTACTCTTTTGCTGCAATTGTGGACTCATATATAACAATTGCTGTTTAATTCATAATAAATTCTTAAAAATAAAGAAGTTATTCAAAAATTATGCCAGCTACTAAACCGCGTGACGTGCAAATACTGCCCATTGCTACCGATACAACCTTACTGCGATCGCGCAGTTGGGCAAGGTTAAGATTTGAAATAGAATATGCCTTAGCTAAAGGGACTACAGCTAACTCTTATTTAATTCAAGCTGACAAAATTGCTTTAATTGACCCGCCAGGGGAGACTTTCACGCAAATTTATCTGGATGCGTTGCAACAGCGCATTGATGTCAAAGCAATTGATTATGTCATTCTCGGTCACATCAACCCTAACCGCGCTGCCACTTTAAAAGCTTTATTAGAAATTGCACCACAAATTACCTTTGTTTGTTCTAACCCAGGGGCGATAAATTTACGCGGTGCATTAGAAAATCCCGACTTACCAATTATAGTCATGCGGGGGGAAGAAACCCTAGATTTGGGTAAGGGACATAACTTGCAATTCATTCCCACACCCAACCCCCGCTACGCTGACGAACTCTGCACCTACGACCCCCAAACCGAAATTCTCTACACAGATAAACTATTTGGGGCGCATATCTGCGGCGACCAGGTATTTGATGAAGGTTGGGAAATCATTAACGAAGACCGCCGTTATTATTATGACTGCCTCATGGCTCCCCATGCGCGGCAAGTAGAAACAGCCTTAGAAAAACTGGCTGATTTTCCTGTGCGCTTGTATGCGACAGGACACGGGCCTTTAGTACGTTACGGCTTAATTGATCTGACCAAAGCTTATCGCCAATGGAGTCAACAACAAACATCTGCTGACTTGACAGTAGCCTTAATTTATGCATCGGCGTATGGCAATACCGCAACCTTAGCCCAAGCGATCGCGCGTGGCATCACAAAAGCGGGTGTAGCTGTAGAATCAATTAACTGCGAATTTACCGAGCCAGAAGAAATCCGTGCGGCTGTGGAAAAGTCGGCTGGTTTTGTCATGGGTTCCCCAACTTTGGGCGGTCATGCACCGACACCTGTACAAACAGCTTTAGGGATTGTTTTATCCACAGCAACTAATAATAAACTTGCAGGTGTATTTGGTTCCTTTGGTTGGAGTGGCGAAGCAGTAGATTTAATTGAAAGCCGACTCAAAGATGCTGGCTATCGCTTTGGTTTTGATACCATCCGCGTCAAGTTTAAACCCGATGATGCTACCCTGCAATTGTGCGAAGAAGCCGGAACCGACTTTGCCCAAGCATTGAAGAAAGCTAAAAAAGTGCGATCGCAAAGTGTACCCGCCACAAACGTTGAACAAGCAGTTGGACGCATTATAGGTTCTTTGTGTGTGCTGACAGCCAAACAAGATGATCGAGCCAGTGCCATGTTAGCCTCATGGGTAGCGCAAGCCAGCTTTAATCCGCCAGGGTTAACTATCGCCGTTGCCAAAGACCGGGCAGTAGAACCACTCACCCACTCAGGTAATCAATTTGTCCTCAACATTCTTAAAGAAGGCAATCACATAGGGTTAATGAAACATTTCCTCAAGCCCTTTGGGCCAGGACAAGACCGATTTGCAGGTGTCGCCACCGAAGAAAGTACAAATGGCTCTCCTATCCTCGCAGATGCCTTAGCATATTTGGAGTGTAAAGTGCAGAACCGGATGGAATCAGGAGACCACTGGCTAGTTTATGCCACTGTAGAAAACGGTAAAGTTTTAAATCAGGATGGTGTGACAGCTGTACATCATCGCAAGTCAGCAACTCATTATTAATAATGTGCTGAAGTTATGTGAAATGTGAGATAAACCCCTAGATAGACTTGCGATCGCCCAAAGATTGTCACAATTAATGACAAGAACAGTTATTTTTGGACAATCAAACCTATGGGCTTCGGTATTGGTGATTTATTCTGGATTTTTCTGCTTCTATCTTCTCTACAACCCATCTGGCAAAGGCGGCAGATCGAATATCGGCGGATTCGCAGTCTCCATGAATTCCAGCAGCAACGCAAAAGTCGCGTGATTTTGCTGATACACCGTCAAGAATCTATCAGCCTACTGGGTATCCCCATTTCACGCTACATCACAATTGAAGACTCAGAACAAATACTACGGGCAATTCGCCTCACCCCTCCAGATGTTCCCATTGACTTGATTCTGCACACTCCTGGTGGTTTGGTACTTGCTACCGAACAAATTGCTAGGGCATTAATTCGTCATCCTGCAAAAGTCACAGTTTTCGTACCCCACTACGCCATGAGTGGCGGCACAATGTTGGCATTAGCTGCTGATGAAATTGTGATGGATGCTAACGCAGTCTTGGGGCCAGTTGATCCTCAATTAGGTAACTACCCAGCCGCCAGCATTTTGAAAGTAGTTAAAGATAAACCTATCAGTGAAATTGATGATCAAACTTTGATCATGGCAGACTTGGCAGGTAAAGCCATTCAGCAGGTACAACGCTTTGTGCGGACTCTGCTCAAAGATAATATGCCAAAACAAAAAGTTCAACCAGAAAACATTGAACCGATTATCGAAGCTTTAACAACTGGACGTGTCACCCACGACTATCCCGTCACCGTTGAAGAAGCAACAGAAATGGGGTTGCCCGTCACCGTCGGACTACCCCGTTCCATTTACGATTTGATGGATTTGTATCCACAACCACAGGGAGGACGACCCACCGTACAATACATTCCCATGCCTTACGATGACCGTCGTCCTATTTTACCCACACCCAAAGGCAGACCTTTAGAAGAACCTAATCAAAGACTCTAGGTATAGACAAGTGCTGAGTGCTGAGTTGACAGTGCTGAGTATAAACCTAGTAGTATCAAAACTTTTAGCAATCAGCAATTTCCTAATCTATGTGACTACAGCTATAGCACTTAGGGTGTCGGTGTTGGTGTAGGGGTTGATGTCGCCGTTGGTGTCGCTGTTGGCGTAGAAGATGGTGTTGCCGTTGGTGTTGCTGTTGGGGTTGCCGTTGGTTTTGCTGTCGGTTTCGCTGTCGGTTTCGCCGTTGGTGTCGCTGTCGGTTTCGCTGTCGGTTTCGCCGTTGGTTTAGCCGTTGGTTTTGCTGTCGGTTTCGCTGTCGGTGTTGCCGTTGGTGTTGCCGTCGGTTCAGGTTTAGGCTGACCTACAATTTCCTTAGCTTCTGCATTTAGCTTTTGACGGAGTGCTAAATCAGCAATTCCTGTTTCTGGAAGCTGATTTTTTTTCTGATACTCCTTAATCAACTCTACAGTCCGAGGGCCAAAGAATTGATCACGAGGCAGAGGCTGATTTGGTTTCAGTACCGCATTTAAATTTGCTTGCAGAATTTGCACAATGTTAGCTGCAAAGTCTTGGGTTTTGGGGCCTGCTATGCCATCAACCCCAAGTTTGTAGCCTTTTTGAAAATCACGAATTGCCTTTTTCGTTTCTTCATCTGTCAGAGGTGTGTTCGTGACTTTAACTTTGTAACCTAGCCCCTGCAACACAGCACGCAATTCTTGTGGCGTATAGTTACGTTGACGTGCAGCAAAGGTACTGTTAGAAATCAGTACACTGGAAGTTACTAAACAAGTAGCAGCAATAATTGCGCTAGTTTTACTAAACCCACACCACATATCTCAAACTCCTTGCAGTTAAGTCAGCATTATATAGAAATTAACAGTTGCATTTTACTTTTCTTGAAGTCTTTTTTCTCAAGGTTTAATTATTTGTGATTAATTAACATCCTGTTAATTAAAATTAACTAATATTGCAATAAAATTTTTCCATCTTTCTCAAGAAGTATTTATATTTCCTATTACCTAGTATCAACTCCCTAGTTAGGTTATAACTAAATACTTAAAACTTGTATAATCTAAAACTAAAAATGGTTAATCAAAAATCACCACAACAAAAAAACCTTTGGTTTGAAAGATTGATGGCACTACTTGCCACAGTAAATTTAGGCTTAGTTGTGTTTGATTTGACTTATGTACAATGGCGTGATTTTTACTTGCGGAGATTACCCAAAATTACCCAAATTTACGATCCAATTAAGGGGATTGAACCACATAGAGAAACGCAAAATTATTTAAAAACAGTAGAGGCATTAAAAGAACAGGTCAGCCAGACAGGTTTAACATCCCCACAGGCGAAGGGAAAGTTAATGGAACTGAGTCGCCTGAGTGTCGAAATGATTGATAGCAATCCATTTGCCGGGGTTGGCAAGAGTGGTACTCTAGAAAAAATTAAAAACCGGATGCGCGATCGCGTCGGTAATGATTCTGCAAAGCAGTCCTTTGCTACTTTCTGGAGTCCAGCTTACCTATCCAAAAATGGCTGGAATCAAGAAATTACCTTTTTTAATCAAAAAATTAGTCCTTTAATTGCCAGTAACTACTACCGTCAAATTGGGGAAAATAGCGACTATTTTGATGCTTTCTGGCGAATTGACCTGCCATTTATCACTATATTTGCCATCGAGTTTCTGGCACGCATCTTTTATATCAAACGTCGCCATCTGGGTTATGGCTGGTTAAATGCGATATTAGAGCGTTGGTACGACATATTTCTGCTATTACCATTTTGCCGATGGTTGCGAGTTATACCTGTAGTTGTGCGCCTTGACCAAGCAGAACTATTAAATCTCCAGCCATTGCAGCACCACATTAATCAAACAGTTGTAGCAAATTTTGCCGAAGAACTCACAGAAATTGTCGTAGTCAGAGTTATCAACCAAATTCAAATTTCCATCAAACAAGGTGATTTTACCCGCTGGATTGCGCAACAAGAAAACTTACGTCCCTATGTCGATATCAATAATGTCAATGAAATAGAAGCGATCGCCACAATTTTAGTCCAAACCGTCGTCTACCAAGTTCTCCCCAAAATTCAACCTGATTTAGCTGCAATTTTGCGCCACAACATCGACAGTGTATTACATCAAGTTCCCTTTTACCGCAACTTACAAGGATTACCAGGAATAAGTCAAGTCCAAACCCAACTGGGCGAACAACTAGCAACTCAAATCACTAGTACCTTGTACAGTGCCATCGTCAGTGCTGTTGAAGATTCTGTCGGTGCAAAACTCACAACTCAACTCGTGCAAAGCTTCACCAAAGCTTTAAGCAGCGAAGTGCAGCAAAAACAGGTAGTTGCTGAAATTCAAAGCTTACTGTTTGATTTCCTCGAAGAAGTCAAGCTGAACTACGTCAAGCGCCTATCGCAAGAAGATATAGACGCAATCGTCGAGCAAACCAGACAATTAAGAACACAACCATATATTCAACCAATAGTAGAGAAAAGTTCTGCGATCGTCGAAAAAAAAGTATGAAGTGTGAAGTGTAAAGTATGAAGTATGAAATTTTATGCTTCTGCCTCCTGCCTCCTGCCTTCTGCCTTTTAACCATTGACTATTGACTCTGAAAGAAATGCGCTACACTCAATTTAGGGCGAACTATCATCAGTTCGTTACAAGACTTCTTGGAAGATATCCCTATCGCAGGAAGTGGGTCGAAGCCCACTTTTTTTATTGAAATTTCGCATGACTCATCCTTTAGTCCCACAAATTATTGATTTGGCGACACCAGTAGCAGAACAACTGGGATTAGAAGTCGTTGGCGCAGTTTTTCACACTAACCAACGTCCACCAGTATTGCGGGTAGACATTCGCAATCCCCAGCAGGATACTGGTTTGGATGATTGTGAAAGGATGAGCCGCGCTTTAGAAGCCTGCTTAGACGCGGCGGAGATCATTCCAGATGCCTATGTTTTGGAGGTGTCTAGTCCAGGTATTTCGCGGCAATTGGTAACTGACAGAGAATTTATTTCCTTCAAAGGATTTCCTATAATTGTCACCACTTCGCCACCCCACGACGGACAACCTGAGTGGCATGGTCAGTTGATTCGCCGGGATGAAACCAACATTTATTTAAATCAAAAAGGTCGTGTAGTAGAGATACCTCGTTCTCTCATTACTAGGGTGCAACTAGACGAACGTCGGTAAACGAGGAATTAGGGACTAGTACAAAAAGGCTGAAGTATAAAGTCTGAAGTATGAAATAAAGAAACCCAAGTCAGCTTTTCAGCGATTTATCATGGGTACTTTATTGGCTCAGAAGTGTACTAGGGGCTAGAGGAATGCTCTCTAATCCCTGGCTATTAATGCTTAATTCTACTGCCTACTACCTACTCCCTATTCCCTGATTTTTAAAGGAGATTGCTTATGTCAATGGTTAGTCTACCAGGATTAAAAGAATTAATTGAAAGTATTAGCCGGGAGCGAAATTTACCTCGTCTAGCAGTTCAATCAGCGATTAGAGAAGCGCTGCTGAAAGGTTATGAACGTTATCGCCGTGCGCAAAATTTAGAACGCAAGCAATTTGATGAAGATTACTTTGATAATTTTGAAGTCGAACTAGATATTGATGAAGAAGGATTTCGCGTTCTTTCAACCAAAACCATTGTTGAAGAAGTTAGTAATACCGACCATCAAATTTCCTTAGACGAAGTGCAACAAGTCGCCCCAGAAGCACAATTAGGCGATTCTGTAGTTTTGGATGTCACCCCCGACCAAGGAGAATTTGGTCGGATGGCCGCTATGCAAACCAAGCAAGTCCTGGCGCAAAAATTACGGGATCAACAACGCCAAATGGTGCAAGAAGAGTTCCAAGATTTAGAAGGAACTGTACTGCAAGCCAGAGTTTTGCGCTTTGAAAGACAATCGGTAATTTTGGCAGTTAGCAGTACTTTTGGTCAGCCAGAAGTAGAAGCCGAATTACCAAAGCGAGAACAACTACCAAACGATAACTATCGAGCTAATGCCACCTTTAAGGTATATCTAAAGAAAGTTTCCCAAGGTCAACAGCGGGGGCCACAACTTTTGGTATCTCGTGCTGATGCTGGGTTAGTAGTTTATTTATTTGCCAACGAAGTCCCAGAAATTGAGGATGAAGTAGTGCGGATAGTCGCCGTAGCGCGAGAAGCTAATCCGCCATCGCGTTATGTCGGCCCCCGCACGAAAATAGCTGTAGATACATTAGATCGGGATGTTGACCCAGTAGGCGCTTGTATTGGCGCTAGGGGATCACGAATTCAAGTAGTAGTTAATGAACTACGCGGCGAAAAAATAGATGTAATTCGTTGGTCTCCAGACCCAGCAACATACATTGCCAATGCCTTAAGTCCGGCTAGGGTAGATGAAGTTCGCCTGATGGATCCCGAAACTCGGCAAACTCACGTATTAGTAGCCGAAGACCAACTGAGTTTAGCAATTGGTAAAGAAGGGCAAAACGTTCGCTTAGCAGCTCGGCTAACAGGTTGGAAAATTGATATTAAAGATAAAGCCAAGTACGATCACGCAGGTGAAGATGCGAAATTTGCAGCCGCTCGTGCTAAAGCTCAACTAGAGCAAGAACAGATGGAACTAGAGGAAGATGACATCGAACTAGAAGATGATGATATGGAATTAGAAGAATTAGAGGAGGAAAATCTACAAGAATTAGAAGATGAAACTTATGACCCCAATGAAGAAGAGTAATTTATTAGCATTGGTCAGTTCTGCTAATATTTACCTCAGTCAGAGTTTTAATAATTACTTGAGAAAAGATGAGGTATAAGTCAAAGATTAGCTATGCTAACTTAACTATCACCTGAAGATTTCTGACCTCATGCCTATAAAAAACTGATGAAACCGAATTATCGGCGTTGTATTAGTTGTCGCAAAGTCGGCTTGAAGCAAGACTTTTGGCGAATTGTCCGCGTCTTTCCGTCTGGAAAGGTACAATTAGATGAGGGCATGGGGCGTTCTGCCTATATTTGTCCGCAAGCAAGTTGCTTGCAAGCGGCAAACAAAAAGAATAGATTAGGGCGATCGCTACAAGCATCAGTGCCAGAAACACTGTATCAAACATTGTGGCAACGTCTAGCCCCAAGTCATCAGCAAAATTAAATATCAGGTTGAAAAAACTTTGTGGCGGTAATCTCCAGAGGTTTGTGCCGAAAGCCGAACTACTCGTGCTGAAGACACACCCTCTGCAATTGCTGGGGTTAGTGCCAAAATAGTAAATGGGTGTAGTTAGCAAGCGGCTCTTTAATTTAAAAAGGAACGAAGCAATACTCCCAAAAAGTTTTACTCGATTGTGTTGTGGAAGACTCAGAATCAGCAAAACAAAAAACTACAGAATGGCAACCTGGTAGCGCTCAGGCGCAGTTCGGCATCAAAAGTTCCAATAAAAATTTTTTATGGGAGCTTGTCAACAGCCATATTTGGCAAAGATGCCAACGTTAACCCGAAACATCTCTCTTTCCTGATTGGAGGCACCGGCAAAATTACCAAGGGCAACCGAAAAACAGTGATCTAAGGATGGAGATGTCGCACTTCCAGGCAACCATCCGCCAAAAAACTGTCAATTAAAGGGGAAGAGTGGATGAACAACGGCAAAGTTAGAATCTATGAATTATCAAAGGAATTGAATTTGGATAACAAAGAGCTATTAGCAATTTGCGACCAGCTCAATATTGCGGTCAAAAGCCATAGCAGCACAATTTCAGAATCAGAGGCAGAACGTATCCGGACGGCTGCCGAAAAACTGGCAGTAACGAATGGAACACCCAAAAGAGAACTAGGAACAACCACTCACAAACCAAATTCACACCAAACTGGCTCTCATAGCCGGCCTGCACCACCATCACACAAACAACAAATTTTGGAAATTCGTAAACCCAAAATATTGAGAAATCCTAACACCAATGCCCCAGAGGCATCAGTTGCTAATAATCAATTTGCTTCGTCTGAAGTCAATTCTCCAGCACCTCCACGGCCCTTCGCTACACCAGTCTCACCCATGAAGCCGACGGCACCAACCCGACCTGTACCCCGGAATCAGTCTGAGAACTCACAAGCACCTGCTGTCACAGACGCAACCCCAAAACCGAATACGCAGGTATCAGAAAATATAGCAGCCCAAAAACCAGAAAAAGCGCCTTCGCATAAGCCAAGGCCGGAAAAACCCCAAAAACCGCAATTATCTGCACCACCTGCAAGACCAGAGGCAGAAAAGCCCTCCGTTAGTACTCAGGCAAGTTCCGCAGAAAAACCGATCCTGAAACGCGATCGCGACCAAGCCAAACCAGTTAAGGCTGGTAAACCATCTCAGTCTCAAACAGAAGCACCACAAGCTCCACCAGTGCCGAAACAGGGTCGTTCGACCCCAGGGCCTGCCAAACCAGAGCAGCGGACAAACCGACCTTCTGCCCCAGGCTCAGGAGATGGGCCACGTCCTCAAAGGCCAGTACGTCCCTCAGAACAAGTGGCTGCAATGCCACTGGCAACTCCGCCTAGCCGACCAGCTGCTGGAGCAACAGCAAAAATCGGAGTTGATGATGAGGCTGTCGTTCCAGAACTCTTAGATTTAAAACGACCAACACCGCCTCGTCTAGCTAAAGGTGGGAAGAAGTGGCAAGAAGAAGAAATAATTGACGAAGTTAAAGAGAAAGCTGGCAAAGGAGGCCCCAAAGGTAAGCGGGTCAAACCAATCCTGGATGATGACTTTGAAGATGATGATTTCCTAGATGAAGAAGGTCTAGAAATCCCGGCTACTATCCAGGCAAGTCTTTCTATTGCTCGTCCTCCCAAACCAAAAGCAGCTCGACCTGCACAACCTGTAACTGCCACAGCGATCGCAGCACCAACTACTAGAGGCAAGAAAACTAGCTCTAATCGCGGTGAACAAAATCGTCGTCAAGAAGCCGAGCCAAAACGCGAGCGTCCAGAAAAAATCGTGGTCACAGGCCCGATGACTGTGCAAGAACTCGCTAACGAATTGGTGGTTGCGGATACAGAGATTGTGAAAATCCTGTTCCTCAAAGGTATGGCGGTGAGTATTACTCAAAATTTGGATATCCCGACCATTACCTTAGTAGGTAAAGAGCTAGAAGTAGAAGTTGAAACCGCCGAACCAGAAGCAGAAGCGCGGAAAGTCACAGAAATGATCGACGTGGCAGATTTAGAACATCTCCTTCGTCGTCCGCCAGTCGTGACAATCATGGGTCACGTAGACCACGGTAAAACAACCCTACTCGACTCGATTCGCAAAACCAAAGTTGCAGCCGGGGAAGCTGGTGGAATTACCCAGCACATTGGTGCATACCATGTGGACATAGAACATGAAGGTAAGCCCCATCAGATTGTGTTCTTAGATACCCCTGGTCACGAAGCCTTTACCGCAATGCGGGCAAGGGGCGCTAGGGTGACAGACATAGCCATTTTGGTAGTGGCAGCCGATGACGGTGTGCGTCCCCAAACAGTGGAAGCCATCAGCCATGCGCAAGCCGCAGAAGTGCCAATTGTTGTGGCAATTAACAAAATTGACAAAGAAGGCGCTCAACCAGACAGAGTTAAACAAGAACTCACCCAATATGGTCTAACTCCAGAAGAATGGGGCGGTGAGACCATTATGGTTCCAGTAAGTGCAATTAAGGGCGAAAACCTAGATACCCTACTGGAAATGATTCTGTTGGTAGCAGAAGTCGGAGAACTATCTGCCAACCCCGATCGCCTGGCGAAAGGAACCGTAATTGAAGCACACCTGGATAAAGCCAAGGGAGCCGTTGCTACCTTGCTAATTCAGAACGGGACTCTGCACGTCGGAGATATGCTGGTTGCTGGTTCAGCCTTTGGTAAAGTTCGAGCAATGGTCGATGACCGTGGCCGCAGAGTGGAAGCAGCTTCACCTTCCTTTGCCGTTGAGGTGTTGGGTTTAAGTGATGTACCCGCAGCAGGTGATGAATTCGAGGTCTTCGAGAACGAAAAAGAAGCCCGTTCTATCGCCAGTGATCGCGCCGACAAACAACGCCTATCACGACTGTTGCAAGGACGTGTTACCCTCACAACCTTGTCTGCACAAGCACAAGAAGGCGAGTTGAAAGAACTCAACTTAATCTTGAAAGCCGATGTGCAAGGTTCTGTAGAAGCGATCGTGGGATCACTCAAGCAAATCCCGCAAAACGAAGTGCAAATCAGGATGTTGTTAGCATCGGCTGGGGAAATCACCCAAACAGACATTGACTTAGCTGCTGCCAGTGGCGCAGTCATCATTGGCTTTAACACCACCTACGCCAGTGGCGCAAGACAAGCTGCTGATGAGGCTGGTGTAGATGTCCGGGAGTATAACATTATCTATAAACTCCTCGAAGATATCCAAGGAGCCTTAGAAGGTCTGTTGGAACCAGAGTTGGTGGAAGAACCTCTTGGTCAGTGCGAAGTCCGTGCTGTATTCCCAGTTGGCAAGGGAGCCGTTGCTGGTTGTTATGTGCAATCTGGCAAGTTAGTGCGTAACTGCAAACTGCGTGTCCGCCGTGGCGGTAAAGTCATCTACGAAGGTGTGCTTGACTCCCTCAAACGGATCAAAGATGATGTGCGTGAAGTCAATGCCGGTTATGAATGCGGTATTAACGTAGACAAATTCCATGACTGGGTTGAAGGCGACATCATTGAAGCCTACCAGATGGTTACTAAGCGCCGTACTCTTACCTTGACAAGATAGTGGTTAACACTAAGTGCTGAGTTCAAAAAAGTTTAAGTGTGTTGAACTGAAAATAAGTTAGTTCCACACTAAAAACTTAAAATAAAAAACTCAGCACTCAGCACTCAGCACTCAAAACTTTCTCTATGTCATCGTTTCGCTCTGAACCTATATTGTGGATTCACATTGCTGGATTAGCGGCACTACCAATTTTTTTGGTTTTGTGTTTATTATTCTTAGCTATAGGTGAACCACTTTTACCAGTGTGGGGAGAATTATTATTAGTAGCCACCATTGGTGTTACCCCACTGTTATGGATGCAACTACGTCGTCCATTTTATATATATTCTCTTTTAGGAATAGCTCTCAAACCCGAAAATCTGACCGAACAACAGCGTAAGATACTTTGTTTAATTAATACTAAGTTCAACCGTGTGTTGTCGCTGGTAACAGCAATAATATTAACTGTAGTGCTGTGGCAGCTTTACAAGGCTGTTCCCCAAGTGCAACATTTAGTCAGCTTTTTGCCACAGTGGCGCGGCTTAGGGTTACTGTTGGCGGCTTTAGCTTTTTTAGCCAGTAATTTATTTTTACAAGTTCCTGTGAGTGTGGCACGAATTTTAGTGACAAATGACACAGAATTTGCTGCTCTAGAACCGTTATCTTTAGAAAAAATCAAGCATGATTTCACTATTTTAGGGGTGCAAGTTAATCAAATTTTACCCAGGTTGTTTCAATCCTTAATCGGGATCAATAGAAACTCGCAGCAGCCCTAAAAATCGGAAACTGATCAATATTTCGCAGAGTATACACTGTCTCGTACAGGCAGCTTTGTATTTACTCAAAACGAAAACTGCCATAACTGTTAAAGTTGAGGAATAAGGGACTATGACTCCAACTCCTGCTGCTAGTAATCGCCAATATCCCGCTGATACTGAAATTTGGTATAGCCTTAAATGTGCGATCGCTACCAGTTCCGGTTTCCAACGCTGGCAATTAGAACGCCATGCCCAATTACAAGGGCTGCGCCTGGAACAGCAAGTACAAAAATATTTAAGAGAAACTTTAGAAACTTTAGCTTACTAAAATCAAATCAATTTGGGATACTTGCTCCGAAGCAGCAAGTTTCAAGGGAAGCATTCTTACAGTGCTTCCCTTTAGTTTTTACTAGCAAAATCACAAAAATTTTTGTTGAGCCACTTCTGTGCGATTGCATTTTTGATGATGGAGTTGATGTGGGCGATCGCTTAATTCTTCTAAAGAAAAGCTATCTCCAGCATTCTCATCAAATTCGGCTTGAATTTTGGCATCTCGAAATTTCTCCCAGCCTTGACGAGTTAAAATTACCCCTCGGCTACGTCGAGCTTTTTGCTGTTTCATTCGGGTTAATCTGTTGAATTAACAACACTACTGGGCGATTTCAATTCACAGAAAGCCATAAAATTACAGAACAGCACTTAAATGGATATTATTAATACCAGTAAATTTACTATATTAATTAAGCTTAAGCAAATCTAAACTCTTTAACCAAAGGTGAACTTTCGCCAGTCTGCGCTAGGGTAGAAAAGGACACGTAATATAAATTTCTGCCTGTGCTTCCCTGCAAACGTCCAGCCGCCTTATTAAGTCTGGCTGTTTTACTTACCTCCATAACAGCCTGTAGCAACACTCCAACCGCCAAAAATCTGGAAGATTCTTTAGCGGCAGATCCCAGGCTGCAAAACAACCCAGTTGTGTTTGGAGAAGCTAGTAAAGGCGAACAACCACCAGCACAGAACGAACCCACAGTCCAGTTACCTGCTGATTTTCCTAAAGAGATCCCGTTATATCAAAACGCCAAACTTCAGGAAGTTACACCTGCTAATGGCTCAGATAATAAAGTATCAACGCGCTGGTTGAGTTCCGATCCCAGCAATTTTATCACTAGCTTTTATCGCGGCCAGTTGCAGGATAATAACTGGCAAATCTTACAACAACCAACAGATGATGTCGGTACATTTGAAGCGCGACGCAATGATTTGCTCTTAAATGTAACGATTCAAGCTCAATCAGTGACGAATGCTGCACCTAATCAACCACAAACAGCTACTAGTTTAGTAATTGAGTACGTCCCAAATAGTACTGAGACAGCACAATCCCCGTCAACGAATAATAATGCGCCGCAACCTGGAGATCCGCAGTTTATTGGCCCAGTAGCACCGACAAACTCTGCAACACAGCCAAACACTACGCCTAATAATTCAACTACTACGGCAACTATACCTGCATCTGGAGAATTTTCAGATCTCAACAAAGCACCACAAGAATTACGTCAACATATTCAAGACTTAGCTGCATTGGGTGTTTTGTCCGTTGAATCTCCAGCAAATAAGGCTAATTCTAATACAACAACTTTATTTGAACCGGGTAAAATCATCACCCGAAGAATATATGCACGTTGGTTAGTTGCAGCTAACAATGCTATGTATGCGAACAATTCCGCCAAGCAGATACGTTTAGCGGCGGAAAGTACGCAACCAGCTTTTAGTGATGTAGCAAAAACAGACCCAGATTTTCCGGCGATTCAAGGATTAGCTGAAGCTGGTTTAATTCCCAGTCCCTTGTCGGGAGACTCAACCGCAGTTTTGTTTCGTCCAGATGCACCCCTCACAAGGGAGCAAATGATTTTGTGGAAAGTACCTTTGGATACTCGCCAAGCTTTACCGACGGCAAATTTAGATGCAGTTAAACAAACTTGGGGTTTCCAAGATGCAGGAAAAATTGACCCGAAGGCGTTACGGGCAATATTGGCTGATTTCCAAAGTGCAGAACAATCAAATATTCGGCGGGTGTTTGGTTATACGACGCTGTTTCAACCGAAAAAACCAGTGACTCGTGCTGAGGCGGCTGCGGCGTTGTGGTATTTCGGCACTCTAGGTGATGGAGTATCAGCAGCAGATGCTTTGAAGTTAAAGCGATCGCCTACATAATACCAATCTTGCCAAATAAGACTACGAATGATCAAGCAAGGTAAGTAATATTTACCCTGCTAATTTTGCTGATACAAGTTTTAAGATAGCTTTTTAAAACTCGTGTAATTCTAAAAATACGATAAATGTTTTGTGTATCCGGTTTTTACTTAGCAGTGATTTAGGCATATTAGATAGTATTACTACTTAAATCTTACTATGGCTCTGCTCTTGATTAATTAGGCTGTGCTATGTAAAATTCCGGTTAAAAGCAGTAATTTTTGATAATTAAATTTTACAACAATCACAAACAACACAGGCTTAAAATAAGAATGAAAAAACAGCTTTTAACGGCAGGATTTGTCGCATTTTCAGTTATTCTGCCTCTGAAGGCTTCAGCTGTTCAATTTAGTGGCATTTACGCATTCGGTGATAGTCTTACAGACACAGGTAATGTATACAATGCTGTATCAGCTTCTGTCCCTGGTGTCGAGTTTCCGCCACCACCATACTTTGAAGGACGTTTTTCTAATGGCCCAGTTTGGATAGACGAACTTGCCGAAAAATTAAATTTAGATTCACCAACTCCATTCATTAAAGTTACTCAAGGTTCTACACCAACAGGTGGCATTAACTTTGCCTTTGGCGGAGCTACTACAACAACTGACAATACCCTTTCTCTAACTTTTCCAGAATTGGCAGGACTACCAGGTTTGCCGCAGGAGATTGGAGCATTCCAAAGTTTACTAAATAGCAGTCAGCTTCCAGTTGACTCAAATGCACTTTATATATTGTGGGCAGGTGCAAATGATTACCTTCCAACTCAAGGTAGCTTTGTGCAACGTCTCACCCCTGACGAAACTTTAGGGAATTTATCGAATGCACTGCAAGCCCTGGTAAGTTTGGGTGCGAAAACAGTCTTAGTACCTAATCTGCCAGATTTAGGGACTACACCTGTAGCGCGGAGGTTAGGACAATCTCAAAGACTCAGTGAACTGACTCTGGCACATAATGCCGGATTATCAAAAATTATTCAAGAGTTTGACCAAAATCCTCTTTTAGACCTAGATGTTATTGGGTTGGATATTTATTCTCTGTTCAGCAACCCCCAAGCATTAGGGTTTACTGATGCAGAAAATCCTTGTTTCGACCTTAATGCGACTCCTCCAACTTTATGTAATAACCCAGCAGAGCATTTATTTTGGGATAATCAGCATCCTACAACCACTGCTCATCAAATCTTAGGAAATTACGCCTTTCAACAATTAAGACAGTCAGCAACACCTGTTCCCGAACCTTCTGCTAGTTTAGGGTTGTTGACACTTAGTGCTGTGGTTGCATTTGCCAGACTCAAGCGCCAACAAAAAAAGCTGGCTTTTACTCCAATAAATCAGGTTCTTGACGCACAATCATCTCATATAACGGTTGAAAGCTGAACCAGCCTAGATTGTGTGAACCAACTTGAGTGTGTGCTATCTCAGCAGACTCATGTTTAATTGGACTAGGTTTGCCAGCGGCCTCAGCCAGTAACTGCGCTTGGCAAGAACGTTCCATTGCAATGAACCACCAAGCAGCTTCATCAACCGACTGTCCAACGGTAAGTAAACCGTGGTTTTTCAGGATGATGGCTTTATTTTTGCCGAGGGTTTGGGCAATACGCTGCCCTTCCTGGGGGTCAAGCACCACCCCTGTATAGTCATCAAATAAGCTGTGGTCTTGGTAAAAAGCACAAGCATCTTGGGTGAGGGGGTCAAGCAGGCGACCAAGACTCGACCAGCTTTTACCATAGATAGAATGGGCATGGGCTGCTGCTACTACATCAGGTCTAGCTGCATGAATTTGGGAATGAATCGCAAAAGCAGCTCGATTAACTGGGCGATCGCCTATAATTACCTCACCTTTTTGGTTGACTAAAATCAGGTCACTGACACGAATTAAACCAAAGTGCATCCCAAAAGGATTGACCCAAAAGTGTTCTGGTGTTTCTGGGTCGCGTGCTGTGATGTGACCCGCAATTCCCTCATCAAAACCATAACGGGAAAATAAACGCAATGCTGCTGCTAATCGCTGTTTACGGTGCAGGCGTTCCTCTTCCATAGAACTAAAGGTTGGCGGTTGCGGTGCGTTTGGTTTTGGTACAGATATTGCTTGCATATTATTTTGATGACGTGTGATGGTAAGTACAAATATCGGTTAAAAAGAAGCCAGGAGTTAGAATTCAGAATAAATTAAATTAATGGTAAAGTAAGTCACTGTTGACAAGCAAAGTTTTGTCTTTGGTCGAATCATTCTGAATTCTTTATTCTGATTACTTATTTAATTAATGTGGGATTACGAGCAACTATTTAAGATTATTGAAGAATTAGTCATGCACCATTCTCCTAGTGGTGCAGAAGCGGAGATTAATCAATTTTTGCTTCTGCAATTTGCCGCGCTGGGAGTAGAAGTTTGGAGCGATCGCGCTGATAATATTATTGCTAAAATTCCTGGTCAAGACGCTAGTAGAGCGATCGCTATTACAGCTCACAAAGATGAAATTGGGGCAATTGTCAAAACCATCGGCGATGCAGGTAAGGTAGAAGTTCGCAAGCTTGGCGGTGCTTATCCTTGGGTGTACGGCGAAGGTGTTGTTGATTTACTCGGAGACAATGAAACTATCTCTGGTATCCTTAGCTTTGGTTCTCGCCATGTTTCCCACGAATCACCACAAAAAGTCCAGCAAGAAGATACACCTGTAAAATGGGAAAATGCCTGGATTGAAACCAAACGCACCACCACAGAACTAGAAGCCGCAGGTATTCGACCAGGAACGCGAATGGTAGTTGGTAAGCATCGCAAACATCCCATTCGATTAAACAATCACATCGCCAGTTACACCTTGGATAATAAAGCTTCAGTTGCTATTCTTTTAGGTTTAGCCCAAACACTGAAGCAACCAGCTTGTGATGTGTATTTGGTAGCCTCAGCCAAAGAAGAAGTCGGGGCAATTGGAGCGCTATTTTTTACCCAAAATCAGCAATTAGATGCTTTGATTGCGTTAGAAATTTGCCCCTTATCTGAGGAATACCCAATCAAAGATGGTGAAAGCCCGGTGCTGCTGTCTCAAGATGCTTATGGGATATATGATGAAGCCTTGAATATGCAATTGTGTCGTTCTGCTAAGGAACTAGATATCCCTGTACAATTAGCAATCCTCAACGGGTTTGGCAGTGATGCTTCAATTGCCATGAAATTCGGTCATGTGGGACGTGCTGCTTGTTTGGCATTTCCGACACAAAACACCCACGGATATGAAATTGCTCATTTAGGAGCGATCGCTAACTGTATTAATCTGTTAAAAGGCTTTTGTGAAATTTTCACCAAATAAAGCCGATGACGGGATTTGAACCCGTGGCCTGCTGATTACGAATCAGCTGCTCTACCGCTGAGCCACATCGGCATACACGAATAGAAATTATAGCATTATTTACCTATGGTAGAACCAAATCCCAAAACCAGCCTTAATCCAGAACAATATGCTCGTTTAAAAGCAGAAATCGCCGCACCTTATCGCGGCTTGCGGCAATTTATCTACATTGGTGTTGGTGCTTCTAGTTTTATTGGCGCATTTGTCTTCTTTTTTCGAGTCCTTGCCGGTAGAGAACTTGATAGCGCTTTACCTAATTTGGCATTGCAATTAGGCATTGTAGCTCTGATGGTCTTTTTGTGGCGTTGGGAAAAACGTCTTAAAAGGCAACAGGGAACAGGGAACAGGAAACAGTCTAAGCCCCATAATTCAAATTAAAGGTAAATGGTTTGTTCATAACACATATATTTTTTACAGGATAAGGTTTTATTGGCATAATACAGAACTTACATCGAATTGAGGCTTACATGCCTTGACATAGGTTATTTTTCTTTAACTTATGACACAATCTGCAATACAAGGAAAGAAAATATAAAAAAAATATTAGGAAATTAGCGTAAATCAAAATACTCTGAGAAACTAGAAAATGTTCAAACGGGGTCAGCCAGTATAAAGACCCTGAAAATAAACACATAATATATAGATAGGGTCAAATAATACATAAAGACCCTGTATTTAAGAAAAACTACAAAATCAAAAGCGTCAAGACTAAAAAACTGTTAGTCTTGACGCTTTTGATTTTCTAACTCAGCTGTCACCCCTTCAGTTGCTGACTGTTGACTGTTGAGAGTCAGCAGTCAACAAACCTTACGAATGGTTGTGTAATTTAAAGGCGTAATAGCTGAGAAATTTACTGCACTGTAACTAAATAAGGTGAGGTAATTGGTTGGGCGCGTCCAGCATTAACTAGTGCTTGGTAAACAAAAGCTGCTACTTCGGCTCTAGTTGCTTGACGATTAGGATCAAGCTGTTTAACAGTTGGATAGTTAATCACTAATTGACGTGTAGTAGCCGCAGCAACTGGGCCGGCTGCATAGTTAGGAATTTGTGCCGCATCATTGTAAAAATCAAGCACATTCTGATTATTGGCAGTTAAGCCTAAACCATTGGCTAAGGCAACTAATGCTTGCACTCTCGGAATTTGTTGCTGTGGTTTAAAAGTGCCATCAGGGTAGCCAGAAACAAATTGACTCTGATAAGCAGATCTAATGGCAGTGAAAGCCCAAAAATTACTAGGTACGTCTTTAAAGTTGATTGCACTACGTTTTGCTGATGGATTCAGCGCTTTCGTGACAATAGTAGCAAACTGGGCGCGAGTTACAGGTTCATTAGGTTTAAATGTGCCATCCGGAAAGCCAGCAATAATATTTTGTGAGGCTAAAGCTTCAATGTAGCTTCTTGCCCAAAAATTGCTTGGTACATCTTTAAAGGCAACAGCGCCTCCTGGTGGTGGTTCAACTGTCGCTGCGACAAAATCTACTTGACCAAAGATTTTTTTCTGGTCAACATCATTGCCCACAGCAACGATAGTATTAGTTTTAGTAGCATTATTTACGTCATAGCGAACATTACCACGTATGAGATTGCCACCAGGATTTTCGTTAGTCCCAAGGTCTGGTTGAGCAGTAGTAATTGCAACTACTCCGTCTCGCTTATTATTTTGAATGACATTCTTACGGAGTACAGGTTTAGCAGAGTCGGAAATAAACAGACCGTCTTGGTTTTGGATGATTTGATTTCCTTCAACTAAAGTTGTGGAAGTGCCACCGATCGCCAGCCCAAAACCTGTATCTTGAAATAAGTTGTTTCGGACTTCCCCTTGAGCAGCTTTGGCCAGGGAAATTCCATTACCTTTGTTTTGGACAAATATATTGCCTTCAATTTTAGGATTTCCTGTACCCGTTACAAAAACACCTTCTCTACCATTGTTTGTAAAAGTATTGTTTTGGATAGTAGGGTTAGTTGATTCTACCCAAATACCTGTACCACGTTGAGTCGGGTTGGTGACGGTGACACCTGCGATCGTGGTATTGTTATCAGCCAATATGGTAATTTCTTGTCTCGCAAAAGTCCGACTGGTGTAAAAACCTGCACCAGTAATGATTACTCCTTGACCTTTGGTTGATTCATCACCTTGTAATGTCACGCCTGATTTGAGCAACAGCGGAAATGTTTCTCCAGCCTCTTGGTTATAAGTTCCAGGAGCCAGCCGAATAATTGTACCCGGTTGAGCTTGACTGAGTGCGAAGCTAATAGTTTTGTATGGTGCTGCTTCTGTTGCGCCAGCACCAGCATTGTCTTGACCAGTTGCTGGGTTGACATAAATCACCTTAGCCGTCGCAGGAGCTTGCGCCGTAACACTTGGCAAAGCACCTCCATTCGCTGCGCCTATCAATAATGTAGAACCAGTTGCAGTAACTAACAAAACTGTCAGTCCGGCTCTTAGGGATAAATTAAATCCAAGGTTTCTTCCAGAAACAGAGAAAATATTTTTTACGGAAGAAAAATGAAAACCTTGATATTTCATTTTTGTGTCTGTGATGTGCTGAATTATAGTTGGTTAAAAAGGGTCGAATGTGACAGCTATGTAACTGTCCAACCCATGCAAAACTATAACGGATGACTAGCAAATAATCCGCTAAGTTTCGTAATCAGACACGTAAATAAACAATTATGGTGAAATCTCAGAGACAAAGGTAACAGTTCTTAAGGTACTCAAGGTGCTTCTTAGTTGTCTGACTCGTGTTGCACCGCTAGATTACCCAATATTTTTACCTAGAGGCGTAGCGGTTAGCCGACGACTACTGCAAAGGCAGAAAATCCACCATTGCTTGTTGAGGAAAGTACATTTGCATCAAAGGCAAGAGGCTAGTTTAATGTAACCGATGTAGATGAAAAGTGCTGTAAGTATTCTGATAGCGGTAAGACAATAGGTTGGTTGGATAGAATTTTAGGCTAGGTATGAACACTTCTATTACTAAATAAACTTTTGGTTATTGCTAATAAGCAAGTACAACTGAATATGAATTAAAAAGTAAATTAGTTAGGGTAATAAACAAAATTAAGTTACGAAACGTAAATATCTTTAAAAAATTGACTAATAAACACCAATTACTATAAGTCTACAGAACAGACGACAGTCGCCTCTTGTCTTGGCATTGTCGTAATGGCATACTGAAATTGCTTTTATTTATCTAATAAAATCTCATCTTCTCCTAAAATACACCAAATAAAATTTAGTTACTATAACTTCATAATGCTAAACTAAAAATACATCCCCACTTAGGCTCACCTAACAAGCAAAAATTTTAGCTCTCACTGATTGGTTTTACATTGATTCTGGACAAAATTTAGCCGAGTTTGTTAGGCTAAACTATATAAAAACGCCAAAAAGCCAGTCTTAGGTAATTCCAAAAACTGGATATAAACTTGCGTTTTTTGAGAATCGGTTTTTTAAGTAAAACTGTTAGGCACGGTAGCAATTTTCTCAAGTTCTATCAATGAAATATCAGGACGAATGCACTCGGCGCTACTGTCAATGAATGCTGAGCATTTGTGAAAGCAAAAACTACTGTCTTTGGTAATGCGATCGCAGTTATTAAAATATTCAGTATTTAGCTATGACTGTTGTTGCATTCCAGAGAAAAATTTTGTGGTAGAAGCGGGGAAGATACTTTTGTCAGAAATTCTGATGTGTTTTGGTGCTGTCACTAGCTCATGTTTCCATACTCTCAAAAGAGTCTCTAGTGTTTATGAATCTGGAAACTTTATATAAGGGTTAAGAACAGCATAAAAATCTCGTTGGGATTCACCAGCAACAATTAGTGGGTTGCTAAACTCATACCTAGTCAATTTATTGAGATCGCAATTAATTTAGTACTCAGGAATTTTGCATAAATCCTTACTAAAAGTTGCCAAAAAACAGTACATTTGTGACTATGGCTTAGTAAACTGCTAAAGTAACGGGGAAGCTGTTCTGAAAAAATCGGCTTGATAGCTACACCAAGCTTTAGAGCTTTAGTGCTGATAGTTAAGTAAAACTTATATAGTTTGGCTGGAAAAGTTAATCATTTCCACCAGACAAATGCCCGAAGATTGGCATCTAGTTCATTGAGAGCCAACTTAGTAAAAGCCGCCAAATCAACTTATTCCTGTACCAACTAGCTTGTTTTAGTATAAAAGTTTTCATCAGTTAACTCTGATGCTACATTGTGAATACGCTTACATACGAACTTATACTGACAAGTAAGTTGTTTCTTGGACAGCAAATTAGCTAAAAAGAAAGCAAAAAGTGAAAAAATGCATCTCACATCAAAAACCTAGAGCGGATAGGAGTATGAAAAATCTAAAATAGATATTAAATTGATAAGAACAACGACCATCGACAACCATTAGTCCATTTTTACCTTCTGCAAAGCGTCGCCAGGTTGTTACCAGTGCTGAAACACGATTACATGCAAGTTTCCCAGGATCAGCCTACTTATTTTGAGGCTCCTCTCCAGTTATTACTGTTTGTCGATGGAAGACCCCAGTCTCGACAACAGGTACAGCGAATACGTGCTTACTTGAAAGAATTGCAGGCTGAGTATAACTTTGAAGTTCAAATTATCGATGTCGGTCAACAACCGTATCTGGCAGAACATTTTAAGTTGGTAGCTACGCCAGCATTGATCAAAATTCATCCAGAACCCAGGCAAATTCTTACTGGAAGTAATATCATTGCTCAACTAAAAAACTGGTGGCCGCGCTGGCAAACTGCTGTAGATGCTTATTTAAAATTGCAAGAAGATTTTCAAGAACGTATAGATGACAATGGTCGGGTGTCACCACCCAAGTCTACTATTACTTCTGTAGCAGCTTCGGCAGAACTGATCCGACTCTCAGATGAAATTTTTCATTTGAAGCAAGAAAAAGAAAGACTTCAAGAGCAGCTACAATTTAAAGACCGAGTTATAGCAATGCTGGCTCACGACCTGCGAAATCCTTTAACAGCAGCAGCGATCGCTATTGACACACTTCAATCCAACTACAATGCAGAAGCAGGTGAATTTCAGCGCTTGAAACCAGCAATGACCGCACATCTGCTAAAACAAGCTTTTACTCAAACAAAGATAATTGATCGCTTAATTGCTGATTTATTGCAGGTTGGTCGGGGTAGTGATAAAGAGTTTCCTATCGTACCTCAAAAAATAGAACTAGGTCAACTCTGTTTAGAAGTGTTAGAGGAATTGCGCGATCGCTACATTGCTAAATCTCAAACACTAGAAACAGATATTCCCAAAGACTTACCCTGCGTCTATGCCGATCCAGAACGCATCCGCCAAGTATTGGTGAATCTCTTAGATAATGCCATTAAGTATACACCATTAGGCGGTAAAATTACTGTCGCTGGCTTACACCGCACTACCCAAAAAGTTCAATTTAGTGTCGGTGATACTGGCCCTGGTATTCCCATCGAAAGTCGTGATCTCATTTTTGAAAATCACTTCCGCCTACAAAGAGATGAAGGTACTGAGGGATATGGCATTGGTCTTTGTTTATGCCAGCGTATCATTCGAGCGCATTATGGGCAGATTTGGGTAGATTCTACTCCCAACGGCGGAGCATGGTTCCACTTCACATTGCCAGTGTATCCGTTTTAAATATCTGAACCACATCTTTTTGTAGAGACGTAGCATTGCTACGTCTCTGCTTCACGAACACTGTTTCGCCTCCGATGGTTTGCCAATCGGATGTAAATCTGCTTCCCAAACACTGATATAAATAAAGTCACAATACTGGCGCACAATTTGTATCCTCACAGTACCTAAATCCGCACTAAAATCATCTCTCTGACGCTGTTGAATTTGTTGTAGCCCTTGCTGAATTTGTGAATTAACTCTACCGTTGAGCAGTCCACTTAATGTATTTTGCATAACATCCGGGTCTACTGACTGAGCAAAAGCTACCTCTGTTTGGACTAACTTTCCGGAATTACGGTCGAATAAATAGCCCAAGTCGATTTGATTGGGGACTAATTTATAAGTGACAGCGCGAGTATTACGCCATAAGCCTCTTAAATCACGTTTTTTTCCGAGAGTGGCTTCTACGGTGCTTCTGTTTGTACCTGTGGGAAATGCGGGAACGCTTGGACGGCTTGTTGTACTTTCTTTTTTTTTGTTATCTGGCTTTTCTGGTTCTACCGCAGGTGCTTCCCTTGTAGGAATTACAGCAGGTTGGGTATCTGGGGTAGTTGTCGAATTATTAGTATCTGGAACTACAGGCTGCTCATCGGTTTGTACTGGAGCTTCATTGGCAGAATTAGATTCTGTAGTGCCATTGTTCGCAGATAAAGGCGCAGAATTGATTGGCGACTCTGGAGGAGTGCTAGGTGTAACAGAAAATGATGGTGCAGCAGCAGGCGGATTATTAGCTTCTAAAGTTGGAATAGGAGATGGTTGAGAGTCAGAATTTGTAACAATAGGTACTTCTGATTGTTGCGGACGAGTCAAGCGAGCAATTCCTATCCCAGCAATTAAACCAGCGACTATTAACCCACCAAAGATCCAGATAGGTTTTTTGGAATCTTGTGGAGGAATTCTTGGGGGAGTAGAAAATGTCTGGGTTTGCTGAGTTGATGCAGTTACAGCTGGACTGAAACTGATAGTAGTGGATGTAGAAATATTACTTGCAGAGTTTAAAGCATAAAGCATTTTACTGGCAGTGCTGTAGCGATCGCTCGCTTGGGGCTTAATTGCTTGATTCAGCACCATCGTTAGTTGCGGCGAAACTTGCGGTGCATCATTCTGCCAGAGAATCTCCCCAGTTTGTTGATTTGTTGGTAATTCTGAAGGCTGTTTGCCCGTCAATAAATAAATAGCTGTTAAGCCTAAACTATAAATATCTGTGGCGTAAACTGGTCTTCCGATTGCTTGTTCGCTAGGCATATATCCTGGCGTACCAATTACCAGCGATTGCGTTGGATATCCTGGTTTAATAGCTACTGTCCGGATGGTTTCTTTAACTGCACCGAAATCAATCAAAACTGGCTTGCCATCAACAGCACGCAGAATAATATTATCTGGTTTAATATCGCGGTGAATGATGCCTTTGCTATGCACATAATCCAATACTGATAGTAGACTCAAGAGAATTTTTCGGACTGTGGTTTCACTTTGGCATCCTTTACTTTCGACAAGATGAGTTAAAGTTTCACCGTGAATCCATTCTTGCACCAGATAAAATAATCCATTCTCTGAAAAGTAGGCGTGTAGCCTGGGAATTTGGTCGCTACTTTCCCCCAGATACTCTAAAGTTGCGGCTTCCCTTTCAAACCGCTGTTGAATCAATTGATAGGTTTGAGGATCATTGGCAATCGGTTTTAGTTGCTTAATCACACAGCGACGGCGAGAAGGCATGTGAGTATCTTCTGCCAAAAAGGTTTCCCCAAATCCACCAGCACCGAGTACTTGGATAACTTGATAGCGATTATTCAGCAGAATGGATGTCATGAACAGTTAAATACGTCCGCCATATCTAAATGTACATCACGATGTCAAGGCAGACGATGTTCCCTTGTGAGATAACGAGAGTGTTTATAACACCCCATCGATTTCAAATTTAGCCCTGTGAGCAAAGCCGAAGCGTTAGGTTCTTTGACTGCTACTGAATCAAATCAGTAAGCTTCTGCATTGGTTAGCGGTTCAGCTAGTAGTTGAAACAACAGTGTAGGCAATTGTTGAAATAGTTTGTAAAAGATTGAGTCTCGACGTATGGAGTATTTGTAGCCATTTGTATGCAATATTTTACATTTTTTAGATATTGTATTTTTTGAATTTATCTACTTATCACTGTGTTATTTTCACTCTGGAGTTTTTGTGATGATAGACATAATTTATGTTTGTTAACTCTGGGAAATTATTAACAATAATATTTAATTTTATATTTCAAAAGTATAAATTTATACTTTAATGTTGAAACATGATAAAGGCGATCGCACCCTTCTTGCCGGAACGAGCGATCGTATGTAAAAAACCTTGTTTCCTCTTATAACTCTCCGCGCCTCTGCGACTCTGGGTGAGAGAAAAAATTTTTATTAAAAACACAAACGATCACAGCACACAGAAGTATATTCCCAAAAATACAACCACCTGTGTAAAAATGCTGCTATGCCCAAGAAAATCGCGCCTTACCAAAAGCCTACACGACCTTTCGCAGCATTCACCATTCATACCAATTTTGGATTTTAGATTTTGGATTTTGGATTGAAAACCTTGATTTATTTTTATAGAAATAAATTAAGACATTGTTTTAAAAGTATTTATCTGTAACTTTTAGCACTTATTGATTCCCCCTAGCCCCCTTAAAAAAGGGGCAAAAGGACTTTTCCAACATCCTCTAATGCAATCTCTTTATAAGTCGGTTTTTTTTATTAAAAATTACAAGCTGTACATTACCTAAAAGTATAGTAAATCAGTTACAACTTCATTGCTAAAAAATGCTGTTATGACTAAGAGAATCGAACGTCTCCAGAAGCCAAGAAGATTTTTAGCAGCGTTCAGTCAAACTTCCCTTCTCTTAGTCAGCATAATAATTTTTGCTGAATTAGATGTAGCTGCTGGCTATGAAACACTAAATATTGCCCAACAACCACAAACAATTTCACCAGAAGTCAACCGTACTACCGCAGAGAAAATTTTTCAAGAAGGGGAAGAGTTGCTTCAGCACGGCACAGAAACATCGTTCCGACAAGCGATCGCCAAATTTGAAACTGCCTTGAAGCTCTGGCAAAAAATAGGAGATATTAAACAACAAGCTATTACACTCAACGAGCTTGGCTTTATTCATGATGCCCTGGGTGAAAAACAGCAAGCACTAGTATTCTTCAAGCAGTCTTTGCCTCTGAGAGAGCAAGTAAGCGATCAAGTCGGGCAAGCAATTACTCTCAACAATATCGGCGGTGTCTACGACGCGTTGGGAGACAAACAGCAGGCACTCAAATACTACAACCAATCCTTGCCCTTATCACGACAGGTAGGAGATCAAGCTGGACAAGCAGTGACTCTCAACAATATTGGCGGTGTCTACAATGCCTTGGGAGACAAACAGCAAGCACTTAAATACTACAACCAGTCCCTGCCAATATCACGACAAATGGTAAATAAAGCCCAGGAGGCTATCACTCTCAATAACATTGGCGGTGTCTATGACGCGTTGGGAGACAAACAGCAGGCACTCAAATACTACAACCAATCCTTACCCTTATCACGACAGGTAGGAGATAAAGCCGGGCAAGCAGTTACTCTCAATAACATTGGCGGTGTCTATGACGCGTTGGGAGACAAACAGCAGGCACTTAACTACTACAACCAATCTCTGCCTTTGAGACGGCAAGTCGGTGATAAAACTGGTGAGGCCATCACTCTCAACAACATCGGCGGTATCTACGACGCATTTGGAGACAAACAGCAAGCACTTAACTACTACAACCAGTCCTTAGTGCGATCACGACAAGTAGGTGATAAAGCTGGGCAAGCAGTTACTCTCAATAACATTGGCCGCGTCTACGATGCTTGGGGAGACAAACAGCAAGCACTCAATTACTACAATCAGTCTCTGCCTTTAAGACGACAAGTAGGAGATAAAAGCGGAGAAGCCGCCACTCTCAATAACATCGGTGGTGTCCACGATGGATTAGGAGACAAACAGCAGGCTCTAGGATTCTATAACCAATCCTTAGCCCTATCACGCCAAGTGGGGGATAAAGCTGGGGAAGCAACGACCCTCAACAACATCGGCGGTATATACAATGCCTTAGGAGATAGGCAGCAGGCACTTAAATACTACAATCAATGTCTGCCCTTGAGAAGGCAAGTAGGAGATAAAACTGGAGAAGCCGTCACTCTCAATAACATCGGCCGAATCTACGACGGATTGGGAGATAAACAGCAGGCACTTAAATACTACAACCAGTCAATGCCCTTAAGGCGACAAGTAGGAGATAAAACTGGGGAAGCCGTCACTCTCAATAACATCGGTCGTGTGTATGACTCGTTAGGAGATAAACAACAAGCACTTAAGTATTACGCCCATTCACTTTCCTTATCACGGCGAGTAAGTGATAAAGCAGGTGAAGCAACCACCCTCAATAATATTGGCGGTGTATACTCCGCATTGGGAAACACACAGCAAGCGCTGGTGTATTACAACCAATCCCTGCCCTTAAGACAGCAAATGAAGGATAAAGCTGGGGAAGCAATCACTCTTTATAATATTTCCTATCTAGAACGTAACCAAGGTAACCTCAAACAATCCCTGATTCAAATTGAAGCAGCTATCAAGCTAATCGAAAACTTACGCACAAAAATCACCAACGAGCAACTGCGTACCTCTTACTTTGCCTCGCAGCAAACAATTTACCAGTTTGCCAATGACTTATTAATGCAATTGCACAAACGATACCCAACCCAAGGCTACGATGCTTTGGCGTTGCAAACAAGTGAAAAATATCGTTCTCGCAGTTTGTTGGAACTACTCACGGAAGCTAACGCTGATATTCGCCAAGGTGTTAAACCAAAGCTACTAGAAGCAGAAAAAAACTTGCAACAGCGATTGGATGCAACTGAAAAACGCCGTTTAGAACTTTACAACAGTGGGCAATACACACCAGAACAAGCACAAATCTTAGAAAATGAACTGACCTCACTTCTCAAGGACTATCAAGATGTGCAGGCACAAATTAGATTGACTAGTCCCAAATATGCTGACCTCACTCAACCTCAACCCCTTTCTCTCAAAGAAATTCAACAGCAGGTGTTGGATGATAATACTCTGTTGTTGGAATACTCTTTGGGTGAAGAACGCAGTTATTTGTGGGCGGTTAGTAAAACTAGCATCAGCAGTTATGAATTACCTAAACGAGCAGATATTGAAAAAGTTGTTAAGCAATTTAACTATTTATTGAAAATCCGATATTACAGACTTACTGCCAACACCAAAATAGATGCAAGTTCTGGTTTAGGTACTTTTCGTAGTTCAGAAGTGCTAGAAAAACTCAGTCAAATGCTGTTACAACCAGTCGCTAGTCAATTGGGTAATAAACGTCTAGTTATTGTTAGTAATGGTGCTTTGCAATATCTGCCATTTGCTGCCCTACCTCAACCTGAAACCTCCGGTAAAAATATCAAACCCCTGCTAGAGAAACATGAAATTATTTACTTACCCTCGGCTTCTACTCTAGCTGTAATCAGGCACGAACACAGAGAACGTAAAATTCCTCGTAAAACCTTAGCAGTCATAGCAGATGCCGTATTTAGTAATGATGACGATCGCTTAACTAGTATTATCCATCAACCCTTACCTAAGCAAAAAATTCCATTCATCAACCCAAATTTCTCTTTTGAGCGTTTATCTTTTACTCGCCAAGAAGCCGAGGCAATTGTAGCTTTAGTGCCTAAATCTCAGACTATACAAGCATTAGGATTTGCCGCTAATCGCGCTTTTGTTACTAGTTCTCAACTAAGTGAATACCGCATAATACATTTTGCCACCCACGGCCTTCTCGATACCGAAAACCCAGCTTTATCCGGTGTTGTGCTGTCACTGTTTAACGAAAAAGGTATGCTGCAAAATGGCTTTTTGCGTCTGCAAGATATTTTCAACCTCAAACTCCCCGCCGAATTAGTTGTTCTTAGTGCTTGTGAAACTGGCTTAAGCAAAGAAATTAAAGGCGAAGGATTAGTAGGATTAGCTAGGGGATTTATGTATGCAGGTAGCCCCCGTGTATTGGTGAGTTTGTGGAGTGTGGATGATGAAGCAACATCAGAATTGATGAAGAAATTTTATACCAAAATTCTGAAACAGGGATTGACCCCAGCAGCTGCACTCCGAGCCGCCCAGTTGGAATCGTTGGAAGATGAGAATTACTCTTCACCTTATTATTGGGCGGCTTTTACTTTACAAGGTGAGTGGCAGTAACCCACGACAAATTGTTGTGATTTGAAGCTGAGTTTGGGAATACTAAACTCAGCACTGAATATATATATGACTTTTTTACACAAAATTACTCAAAATTTTTTACGTAATAAATCTCAAAATAGCGCTGGAATTAGCCAACAACCTAAAGTAGTAAAGCAAAAAACATTAGCTGAATTAGAACAGGAAATAGCAGCACAAGCACAACTTAGCAATACACCTCAGAAAAAAACACATAACAAAGCAAAAAGAGGTATAGGTATTAAGCTAATTGGGATAGTTATACTTATTGGCATTCCCGCAGGGGACTTCCAAGAAATAAATTACTCAGCAAAAATCATAATTTGATATCTATAAGATAATGATAATCATTCTGAGGGGGGTGAGAGGCGGTTGCCGACGGCAACCGCCTCTCACCCCCTAAAAACACTCATAAAAAAGTCTGCACTCTGTAAATAATGTCAGGTGCATTATCATCATTAATATTGATATTTTTTTAGCTGAAAGCTTTAAAAATAGTCAGAGAAATTAAGTGCTGCCACAACAAATATCAACAAACCATTTACCTAAATTGGGAAACTTTTCATTTGTGGAGTTAGTCAGACGTTCTATTTGTTCTTCAATAGCAGACATAGCTTTATTGGTTAGCTTAACTCCTGTTTCATAAGTCTGAGTTATTAATTTAACTACTACAGGATGTTTGCCTTTCCATGTCATGTTTTTTGCAAAATTTAAAGCAGTTTCAACTTCATCGAGAATGCTGCCATTCCAAGACTTTTCTAATATCCCCCATACTCTTTCAATGGGGTTATATTTGCTGTGATAGGGTGGATAGTAGGCTAACCGTATATTTAGTTGATATTGATGAACAAACTCGACTATACGTTTCATGAACTGGGTACGTCTAGAATTATTATCTGTCCCATTATCCTGGTTAAGAATCAGGGTTTTTATTGTGGGAAATCGCCAACTCTCACTCTTCCAAAAATCTTGTAGAGCATCTACAATAAAATCACTCGTTACATTAGACTCTGTAAAGTATAAAAATAGTTCGTCTAATTCTGGAAGGAAGATGCCGTAAGGAGTTACGGTAGTTTTTGGATGAAAATTATGGTCTTCTGTTTCTGTGACAACTCGGTTTTTTCCTCCTCTGTCAAAGCAGCCAATATCTACACGGGCTTTGGCATCCAGACTAAGACGTAAGATACTTGGATCATCCAGAGCGGATTGATTAACTATTGCTAATTGTTCAAAAATTGCGTCTGTTTCTGGAATTTTTTTTGAGGTAAAACTTTTGCTACTCGATTGAGTCTATAACCTAAATCATTCAATTTGATACGAATTGTTTCTTCAGTTGGTAACTGTTCGTCACTATAGCCACACTTTTCAATTAATAGTTTTCTGACTTTGCTTGCTGTTAGGCGTGTATATAACCTCTGGCTTTTAAAACTTGGGTCGGTTTGGCTCTGTGAATCAACTAATTTTTTAATATCTTCTAACAACGAAGGTAAGTGTTCTTCTGCTTTCCATCGACCCCTAGCTGAATAATTATCAAAGCAAGTAATCCCACTGGTTAATTCTTTAATTCCTTTACGAATGGTTTTTCTATCCCATCCCAACTCGTTTTGAGCTATGAGTTGTCCTCCATAGCCTAATCCCATAACAGTCTGCGCTTGAAAACGTCGTCTGGCTGCACCTTTCAATTGAGTAGCTGTTTCCTTGAGCAAACTTTTCAATGAGTCAGTTAATTCAATTGACACTCCAACACACCCCAAAACTCGAACCATATATTGAAATTACTACAAAAAGGGAAGTCACGGCAGCCGATGGCTGCCGTGACTTCCTACCCCCCTATAATGATTATCATTATTATGCTTTGGGGATTTTATTTCTTGGAAGTCCCCAGGTGTGGTCTGGGTGGCAAATTTGCCTTACCCAATCATTCGCCGGGCTGTGGTGCAAAATGCGCCGTTTTTGTTACTACCCAGTTACATGAGTATGGAACAACACTATCGCCAGGCATTGGCATCAATTGAGCAAGCTGAATACTTAATTGAACAACCGACTAGTGCAGCAGATTTGGCATTGGGTGAACAGCAATTGCAACAGACAAAAACACATCTCAACAATTTGCCAACTGGTTTGGTTAACGATTCGCCGGAATATAAATATTGGTGGTATGAGTGGCGACTCAGCGTTTACGATATCAATACAGCCCGTCGTCAAGTAGGACAGCTAGAAGCCAAGGTTTTTCAAGAAAAAAATGCTCAAGCTTTGCTTGCTGATAATAGCCAAGCATTATTGAATGCAAAACAGCAGTATCAACAAGCTACAACAATAACTGATAAAAAGTTAGCGATCGCAGCTTGGCGTGCAGCACTAGATAAATTAGCAGAAATTCCTAGCCAAACTTTAGCCGGAAAAACTGCTCAAAATCAACTAGATGGCTACAAGCGTGATTTTAAGGAAGCTGTGGGATTAGCAGCAGGAAATGAACATGTCAGTGCTTTAATTACCGCCGCCCAGCAATTTGCTTGGCAAGCAGCAAAAGCTGGTCAAAATCCACCACACACACTCACTGAATGGGAACAAATCGAAAAGTTGTGGTTAGAAGCCATTAATCGGTTAAAACAAATTTCTTCTGAAGATGTGGTAGGTTATGCCCAAGCACAAAAGTTATTAGCAACTTATGAAACTAATTTGGGTCAGATCAAAATCAGACGACAAGCTGAGGCAGAATCTGTACAAGCTTTATCTAGGGCGCAACGAGAAATCGAAAACTTAGTAGCTTCAATTCCCACTGAACCCCAAAATTTAGATCGTAATCGTGTAATTAGTCAGTTGCACAGTATTATTAACCAATTAGAAAGAGTAGAAAAAGGTACAACTGTTTATTTAAAAGCTCAAGAGTTATTGCGATCGGCAAATAATAAATTCAAGCAATTCCAATAATATTTTCCCATTAGTTCTAGCTTCGGAATTTTTTCTCAAGATTTCAAATCAAGCAACCCTTCTTCTTTTAATTTAGGATTGAAGCGAAGTTGCATTTGCAACCCACGAGATTCTAAAATTTTGATAATTTCTGCTTCTACTCGTCGCGCTACATTCTTAATCACTTTTATTTGTGCTAACTCATCATTAGCTGGATTTTGATGATTCGCCTGTTCTTCTGCTGTCATTAAGCTTTTAACATTGATAGGCTGCGTCCATTTTTCTTTATTGTCTCCATTTCCTAAAGGCATACTTCCATTTTCTGTAATCCACCCATTCTCGATATTTTCTAAAACTGTGCGGCTAGGACGTTCAATAGTTTGAACTTTCACCCAATAACATTGTTCTGGTTGACGAACTAAATGTTGTTTTAGGCTTAAATAAACATCACGAGAATATCCCACAAATTGTAGTGATTTATTCTGGTCAAAAATAGCATACACACCGATTTTTCCTTGAAATATTTCAGGTAGTTTACCTGCTTCATCAATGTAAGGAAAATACTCTAGGTTGGCTAAAGATGGCATATTTGTTTCGTTAGTCATATATCACATTTATTGATTTGCTGATGAGATTGTTTGTATAAGTAAGATTAACCTAAACTTTGTTATTCAATAATTTGACCATAGTTTTTCTCATATAGTCAAAAGAAAAAGGCAAAAGAAACTTTTCTTTTGCCTTTTGAATTAATTATTGACTTTTGATTTACATATCGAAATCATCATCGTCATCGTCAACTTCCTCATATTCATCTTCTTCTTCATCAGATACGAGGTCATGAACTTCATGGACTCCATCGATAATTAAATCATCTTCATCCAAAATTGATCCTGTACGCCGACTACCATAAGTACCTTCTGTCAGAGAAGGTGTATCTAAATTGTAGGCACGAGCAGTGCGATCGTCTAACACCATATCCAGTGGATCATCCACTTCATCCAACACACTTGTGGTGTCTAAAGTAGAGTAATCATCGATCGCACCAGGTTCATCATAAGTATTGTAGCCAGTACCTGCCGGAATCAATCGTCCGATAATTACGTTTTCTTTCAGACCACGTAACCAGTCGGATTTACCTTCAATCGCTGCTTCAGTCAAGACCCGTGTGGTTTCTTGGAAGGATGCAGCCGAGATAAAGCTGTCGGTGTTCAAAGATGCTTTGGTGATACCTAACAATACTGGTGTGTATTGCGCCCTAGCACCACCTGTGATTGCCATTGCTTCGTTAACTTGTTCAACTTGGCGCAATTCTACCAACTCACCGGGCAGCATAGTGGTGTCACCACCATCATCAATCCGTACTTTGTTGGTCATCTGACGCACAATCACTTCAATGTGTTTGTCCGCAATATCAATACCTTGGGACTGATACACCAATTGCACTTCGTTCACCAAGAATGTTTGCACCTTCTGCAAAGCATGGCTGGCGCAAGCGTAGACTCCATCCTCAGAACCCAAGCTGAAGAAAATTTCCAAAATTTCGTGGGGGTTGGATGGGCCATCAGTAATCGGTTGTCCGGCGGAGACGTGGGAACCATCAGGTACTATCAGGTTTTGTCCAGGGCCAAGGGGATAGTCGCTGACTACACCGTTGGATTCGACAATCTTGACAGCGATCGCTTCATCGCCATCACCATAAACTACCTTGACTTCTCCACCTCTTCGTACCAAAATACACGCTTCTTTTGGTTTACGAGCTTCGAGAAGTTCTTCAATCCGAGGCAAACCTTGAATGATGTCTCCAGTTTTGGCACGTTCAAATACCAACAGCACTAAGTTATCACCGCGCTGTACTAAGTCACCATCTTCAATTTGCAATACTGCACCAGGGCTGACTCGGTAAGGACGACCAGCGCGAATAGTTACAGTATAGTTCTGAGTACTGAGTGCTGATTCATCACCAGATGCTGCCGGAGCCGCATTCTTCACCTCTACAATTTCCCCAGATTCTTCTGCAAATACACCCGGAGTAATTTCGGCCCCCTCTACCATCAAATCGCCAACTTTCACCTTGGGTTTGGCGGTAGTAGTCATTGTAATCATGTCGCTGTGACGCAATACTAAGCAACGGCGTACTGCTTCTGTACCTTTTTGGACACCTCGTACAATACCCCCTTCTTTACACAAGATTTGAGTACTTGCGACTACAGCACCAGGGGCAATGGTTTGGCCATCTTGCACTTCCAGACTTGTCTGAGTACTACCTTGGGTAGCATCAGCAACAATGTCACGCCGAATTACTAATGACTCCAAAATTACTAGCTGCAAGCGTTGTATATCTGAATTTTCCGCATCAGGCACCAATTCAATATCTGCCGCTAGGGGAGAAGCATTGTGGTCTTGTTCACCTTCTTGCTCAATTTCCAACACTAGCTGAGTGCGTAGGAGTTCTACGCCTTCTACAGATTTGACACGTTCAGCATCTTTGTAAGGCAGACGCTGTACTGCTCGCAATTCAATTGAACGTCCAGTTTGCTGACTCACAGATGTAGTAGAAGGTACATCTGGGGTGTTTGGTACAGCAAATTCAACTACAGGACGGCTCAACAATGCAGGGCCTTCTGGAGACTCGACATACTGGATGTAGCGCAATTCCGTAAAGGTTTGTCCCAACAATTCTTCGCCAGGTTGGACAAAGGTATTGTCTCTGCCAATAACTGCTTCTGGATCATCCACCATCAGCAGTTCGCCGGGTTTAATGACCACTTCCCGCAGAATGTCGTTTTTCTGGGTGACTTCTACGACACCACTGTTTTGGCAGAAAATATCTTTCACTACCTCAGAACCAGCTTCGACAAACTGACCATCTTCTACCAATAACAAGGAAATATCTTTATTGACTTCGTGGGTTTCTTCAGGAATCCACAGCATTGTGCCTCCCTGTACCACTTCATAACCTTGTTTGGCTTTGCCTTTCTTCTGGACTTCTAGCCCAGCGAATTTCAAAAAGCCACCAGTGGTAGTGCGATAGCGGTCATCAATTAATTCTGCAACTACTTGACCATTCTGTACTTTTGTGCCTGGAGTAGCTCGGAGGTTAAATTCCTGGTTGTTCCCAGTGGAGATCAGGTAGTTGTTACGCCCTTGAGAACTGTTGACGGTAACGGCTGCTTGGTCTAAAACTACCGAAGCGGTAATGATTTCAATTTCTCTAGTACTCTTACCTGGGGTAGCTTCTGGTAAACGCACCACACCACCATGCTGACTAGTGAGCTTGGTTTCTGCTAATACGCCATTACTATCGATGCGATCGCCATTCTTCACCACCAATTCTGCACCAGGGGGCAAGTTATAAACTTCCCCAGACAAAATCCAAATCAAACCACCTCGTGCGGCTGTAGTTGTGGTGTTACCTTGACGGTCTGTTTTTTGTTCAGCAACGACATCAGCAAATTTGACTTCCCCAGCCAAGTCAGTAGCCACATCTTTCACAGCTTTTTCGGTGTTGGCACGAGTTGTCCGTCCACCAATTGCTACTTCTGCCAACAACTGACCTTGTTTTACTTGCTGGCCATCGGTGATGTATAGTGTTGAACCTTGGGTAACTTGAATTTCTTGGTTAACGGGAGTTTCGGAACCTTCTTTAGTGGGTTCTAAAATCAAGGTGCCGTTAGCTTCTACGTACAAAGCATCTTCACCGTGACGGGTACGGTAAGGCCTTGTCCGCAATTTGCGGGGAATTTTGACTGTACCAGCAATTTTCGAGCGCACTTGTTGTGCCACTTCCCCAGTGAACACACCACCTGTGTGGAATGTCCGCATGGTTAGCTGAGTACCTGGTTCACCGATACTTTGAGCAGCAATGATTCCGACAGCTTCGCCCAAGTCTACCATCTTGGCGTGAGCCAAACTCCAGCCGTAGCAGTGTTGACAAACAGAACGTGCGGCTTCACAGGTGAGAGGCGATCGCACCACAACTTCTTTTACCCCAGCTTTTTGAATTTCTTTTGCCAAGTCATCAGAAACCGGAGTATTGCGTGGCGCAATAATTTCGCCCGTAGTAGGATGTACTACATCTTCGCCAATCACCCGTCCCATTAAGCGAGTTGCGATCGGAATCAAGGTTTTGCTACCTTCGGTCATTGATCGTAGTGGAATACCTCTGGTAGTACCGCAATCAAATTCCCGAATAATTACATCTTGGGATACGTCTACTAAACGGCGAGTCAGATAACCAGAGTCAGCCGTCCGTAGCGCCGTATCTACCAATCCTTTCCGCGCACCGTAAGAGGAAATAATATATTCTGTTACAGTCAAACCTTCCCGGAAGTTGGTTTTAATGGGTAAGTCAATAATTTCCCCTTGGGGATCTGCCATCAATCCCCGCATTCCCACTAACTGACGGACTTGGGAAATGTTACCCCGCGCTCCCGAAAACGCCATCATGTACACAGAGTTGAGGGGATTGGTTTTCTTAAAGTGAACAACCACCTCGTCTTTGAGAGCTTCACTAGTACCGTTCCAGGTGTCGATTACTTTCTGGAAGCGTTCGACTTCTGTGATTTCTCCCCGTTGATAACGAGCTTCTGTCGCCCGAATTTCTTCTTCTGCGGCTTCCAAAAGACTACGCTTACTCGGTGGTACCATCAAATCATCCACACTGATGGAAACCCCAGCTCTGGTAGCGTAGCGGAAACCTAAATCTTTGAGTTTGTCTGCCATTACTGCGGTTCGCGCCGTACCGTAGTTGGTAAACGCCCAAGAAATCAAATTTCTCAGTTGACCTTTATCAACTACACGATTGCGAAAAACTTTTTTTTCGTTAGTCATTAGTCATTAGTCCTTAGTCAATAGTCATTGGTCAAGAGTCATTAGTCATCAGTCAAATACTTTTGACTTTTGACTTTTAACTTTTGACTTTTTTAACTTGCTAGTGCTTCCTGAATTGCCTTGTTGTAAATGACGCGGCCAGGTGTTGTGCGTATGTACTGAGAAATTAAATTTCCTTGGGAGTCTTCTCGAACTCGGCGGAACTTATACAGTAATGTCCGACTACCGTCATCGTTATTAGTTACTTCCAAGGGTTCTGTATCAGGTTGATCTGATTCAACCTCACCGTCAAACCGCACGTAGATATAGGCGTGTAAGTCTACTTGCTGTTGCTCAAAGGCCATAATCACATCCTCAAGCGAAGCAAAATAATTACCAGCCCCTTTCGTCGCGTGGGGATTTTCTGCGGTTAGGTAATACGCTCCTAGTACCATGTCTTGGCTAGGCGTGATAATTGGTTTACCTGTAGCTGGCGACAAAATATTGTTAGAAGCCAACATCAACAACCGTGCTTCTGCCTGACTTTCCAAGGACAGTGGTACGTGTACCGCCATTTGGTCGCCGTCGAAGTCAGCGTTAAACGCCGGACAGACCAAAGGATGTAGTTGTATGGCTCGTCCTTCTACCAAAATTGGTTCAAAAGCTTGAATCCCCAAACGGTGCAGTGTTGGTGCGCGATTAAGCATCACTGGGTGTCCTTCGATTACCTCTTCCAGCACATCCCAAACACTTGGGTCGGAACGAGAAATGAGCTTTTTAGCCGCTTTAATGTTATTCACCATCCCACTGCGAATTAAGCGGTTGATGACAAATGGTTGAAATAGCTCAATTGCCATTTCTCTCGGTAAGCCGCACTGGTGAATATTTAGCTTTGGCCCAACCACAATTACAGAACGTCCAGAGTAGTCAACCCGTTTACCCAACAAGTTTTGGCGGAAGCGTCCTTGCTTACCCTCAATAATGTCAGATAAAGATTTTAAAGGTCGGTTGTTTGCCCCAACTACTGTGCGACCACGACGACCGTTATCAATCAAAGCATCTACTGCCTCTTGCAGCATCCGCTTTTCGTTCCGCACAATAATTTCTGGTGCCAAAATTTCTTGTAGGCGTGCCAGACGGTTGTTGCGGTTAATAACGCGTCTGTATAAATCATTCAAGTCACTGGTTGCAAACCGTCCACCATCTAGTTGCACCATTGGGCGCAAGTCAGGGGGAATTACAGGGATGACTGTCATAACCATCCACTCTGGTTTAGAACCAGTCGCAATGAAGTTATCAATTACCCGCAGACGCTTAATGAGTTTTGCTCGCTTTTGTCCTTTAGCAGTACTAATTTCTTCACGTAAGCTTTCCGCTTCTTGCTCTAAATTAATATCAGCCAGTAAGCGTAACAGCGCTTCCGCACCAATACCTACCTCTACCCCTTGTAAGGTAGAATCTTCACTGTAGATTTGGTCTTCAATTTCTAACCACTGGTCTTCACTCAGTAGTTGTTTATAAGTTAGAGTTTCGGCATTACCAGGGCTGAGAACAACATAAGAGTTGAAATAAACTATTTGCTCTACATCCCGCAAAGGCATATCCAACAGGATGGCAATATAACTAGGTATACCTTTGAGATACCAAACGTGAGCTACGGGTGCAGCGAGTTTGATATAACCCATGCGGTGGCGGCGCACTCTAGATTCAGTGACTTCTACACCACAGCGTTCACAAACAATACCTCTGTGGCGGACTCTCTTGTACTTACCACAGTGACATTCCCAATCTTTTGCTGGCCCAAAGATGCGCTCACAAAATAAGCCATCCATCTCTGGCTTTAGAGTCCGGTAATTAATCGTTTCTGGTTTAGTGACTTCACCTACTAATTGACCATTAGGTAGGGTGCGTTCTCCCCATTGCCGAATGCGCTCTGGTGATGCCAAGCCGATTTTTACGTAGTCAAACTGATTAGTTTGGGCTGCTCTCATACTTAAGTGTTGAGTTCTTCGTTATAAGTAAAGTATTCAGTTAAAAGTAATGAATCAAGAGATTTCTAAGCTCTGAGTGCGAACTACTAAGATGTTAAATCCTCAGTAATACCAGTCCGCTCAAGTCGGAAAATTATGCGTGGCAACCGCTCGCTCATGGGGAACCACTCTGTGGCGGTGAATCATCACTGCGGAAGGGTTTCCCGACCCAGTTGACTGTGAATCCGAAGGGGGGTTTCCCCCATTAAAGGAAGTGGCGTGGAAATCCCCAAGACGGTGTTGCCTCACTACGCAGCTGGCTCCTCCGCACTCAGTACTCAGCACTCTCTACTCGTCGTCTTCCAACGATTCACGGGAAAGAGATTCGTAAGTGGGTCGCGGTGGTGTGCGTCTAGCTGCTTGGTCTGCCATTAAATCGACTTCTACATCTAGAGAACTGCCGTCTGCTTGGGTTTCTACTTTGTGAACAGCAATATCCAATCCCAAGGATTGTAGTTCTCGCATCAACACCTTAAAGGATTCAGGTGTTCCTGGACGAGGAATCGCCTTACCTTTAACGATCGCATTTAACGCTTCATTCCGTCCCTGCATATCGTCAGATTTAACTGTCAGCAATTCCTGCAAGGTATAAGCTGCACCAAAGGCTTCCAATGCCCAAACTTCCATTTCTCCGAAGCGTTGACCACCTTGCTGTGCTTTCCCACCCAAGGGCTGCTGAGTAACCAAGGAGTAGGGGCCTGTAGAACGGGCGTGAATCTTATCATCCACCAAATGTACCAGTTTCAGCATATAAGCTACGCCTACTGTGACTGGTCGATCAAAGGGTTCGCCTGTACGACCGTCAAACACCATGATTTTGCCAGGGTCATCAGGGTTATATACCCAGTCTCTACCTGTTTCATCTCGTGCTTCTTGCAATTTGCCATGCACAATGCGGCGCGATGATTCTTCCCCATACATTTCATCAAAAGGAGTAATCTTAAATCTCACGCCCAAGGTATGACCAGCCCAACCTAAAAGACACTCAAATACTTGTCCAACGTTCATCCGGCTGGGTACGCCCAAGGGGTTAAGTACGATGTCTACTGGTGAACCATCTGGCAAGTAAGGCATATCTTCCAGTGGCAATATCCGGGAAATAATTCCTTTGTTACCGTGGCGACCTGCCATTTTGTCCCCAACTTGGATTTTCCGCTTCTGGGCGACATACACCCGTACTACCATGTTGGCTCCAGGTGGCAGTTCATCGCCTTGTTCACGGGTAAACAAGCGCACATCAACTACGCGACCTTTTTCACCGTTAGGTACACGTAACGAGTTGTCTCGCACATCCCGCGCTTTTTCCCCGAATATCGCACGTAGGAGTTTTTCTTCTGGTGGTTGGTCAGATTCACCTTTGGGTGTAACTTTACCAACTAAGATATCTCCTGATTCTACCCACGCCCCAATGCGGATAATGCCTTGTTCATCTAACTGGCGTAAAGCATCTTCCCCGACGTTGGGAATTTCTCTGGTAATTTCTTCTGGGCCTAATTTTGTTTGTCTAGCCTCAATTTCATATTTTTCAATGTGAATTGAGGTGTAAACGTCATCCTGTACCAGCCGTTCAGAAATCAAAATTGCGTCTTCGTAGTTATAGCCTTCCCAAGGCATATAAGCGACGACAATATTTTGCCCCAGCGCTAATTCACCACCTTCTGTGGATGAACCATCTGCTAGTACTTGTCCAGCAACAACTCGTTCACCAATTCGTACCAAGGGTTTTTGGTTTAAACAGGTATCTTGGTTAGAGCGTTGGTATTTAGAAACGGTGTACTTAATTTCTGATGCATTTGGTTTGGGACGTACACGAATTTCTGTGGCATCAACGTAGGTGACCTCACCATCAGTACGGGATACAATTACCATCCCGGAGTCTCTCGCACCTTGGGCTTCCAAACCAGTTCCTACTAAGGGACGCTCTGGTTTGAGCAAGGGTACTGCTTGGCGCTGCATGTTAGAACCCATCAGAGCGCGGTTAGCGTCGTCATGTTCCAAGAAAGGAATCATACTAGTAGCTACAGATACAATCTGTACTGGTGAAACCGCTACATAGTCTACCTGCTCTGGTGTTGTGGTTGAGAATTCTTGACGGTAACGTACTGGTACTTGTGGCCCAATGATGTAACCATTTTCATCAACAGGTACGTCTCCTGGAGCTACCCGCAGATCGTCTTCTTCATCGGCGGTCATGTAGACGGGAGGTAAATCAAATCTTACCCGTGCGTTCTCTACTGGGCGGAATGGTGTTTCTAAAAAGCCATACTGGTTAACGCGAGCATGGGTAGCCAAAGAACCAATCAAACCAGCGTTGGGGCCTTCTGGAGTTTCGATGGGACAAATCCTTCCGTAGTGGGAGGGATGAATGTCTCGCACAGCAAACCCCGCCCGTTCACGAGTCAAACCACCAGGGCCTAAAGCTGAAAGTCGGCGTTTATGTGTCAGTTCTGCCAGCGGATTGGTTTGATCCATGAACTGACTTAATTGGCTGGAACCAAAGAATTCTTTGATAGCTGCGACTAATGGTTTAGGGTTAACCAAGGATGCTGGTGTCAAAACTTCAGCATCAGATACGGTCATCCGTTCCCTAATAATCCGTTCTAAGCGGTTTAATCCTACCCGTACTTGGTTTTGCAGCAATTCGCCGACACTTCTTACACGGCGATTACCTAAGTGGTCAATATCATCAACACTACCGATATCATATTCTAAGTTGATGAGGTAATCGACGGCTGCCAAGATATCACCAGGAGTCAGCACGCGCATGGTATCGGGAACTGACAACCGGAGTTTTTTGTTGAGTTTATAGCGACCAACTCGACCCAAGTCATAACGTTTGGGGTCGAAGAACCGTGAGTCTAACAGCTGTTGTCCACCTAATACGGTTGGTGGTTCACCAGGACGGAGTTTGCGATATAACTCCATCAGGGCTTCTTCTTCTGAGAATTGCCCTTCTTTTTCGATGGTTTTTTGGAAATATTCTGGGTGGCGCAGGGCATCAAAAATTTCGTTGTCTGATAAACCTAAGGCTTTCAAAAGTACCTGCGCTGAAAGTTTCCGGGTTTTGTCGATACGTACCCAGACCAAATCGTTACGGTCGGTTTCAAATTTTAGCCATGCTCCTCGGTTAGGGATGAGGCTGGCTGAATATGTCCGTCGTCCGTTTTTGTCGATTTCAGATTTGTAGTAAACTCCAGGCGATCGCACAATTTGGTTGACAATTACCCGCTCGGCTCCGTTAATAATGAACGTGCCGCGATCGGTCATTAAAGGCAAATCACCAATAAATACTTCTTGTTCTTTGATGTCCCCTGTTTCTTTGTTTAACAAACGTGTGGGGACATACATTTGGACTGCGTAAGTACTATCCCGCCGTTTTGCTTCCTCAACGCTGTACTTTGGCTCCTTAAGTTTATAATTCTGTCCTAAAAAGTGCAGTTCTAATTTGCCTGTATAGTCTGTAATAGGACTAAAGGAGTTTAGTTCTTCTATCAACCCTTCTTCTAAAAACCAGCGAAAGCTTGATCGCTGAATTTCAATCAAGTCGGGCAACAAAAAGGCGGGTTCCATATATTTGTCGTTATTCATGCCTCTACCTTTGTCAACCTGGTTAAACTTTTAGAGGACACTGCTGTGGGACGGTTCCTTTTACTAGCCAGTGTCCTTAGCTGTTTGGGAACTTCTCCTTGTGCCACCTGCTATTGATTCATGCGGATAATCGCAGCAATTTTTTAATCTGGACAGGGCAATTTTGGCAAGGGGGGTAAACGCCCTTGCCAGCAGTCAATAGCTATTAAAAACCAGCTATTAACTTGATTTCTCAACAACAGGTTGAGATGTTTCTGCATTTGATTTACTTTCCTCACTTCCCCTCCCAAAAGCGCGTAAAGTTGCTTACGCCGCTCGAAAATGTTGCATCTTTCAATACACCGTTTATATTGACGGCAATATCTAAAGATAGTAATAATTAATCGCCTGATGTCGGCGTTGAGTCAAAATGGCTTTATTGTGGTGGGTTTTACTCACAAGACAATTACTTTTAACAATTTTCTATAGTTTTAGATACAAAGCAGGGTATATTTTGCCAAAGTTGAGCTACTAATGTTGGTTGCCACGGTTAGTCATGTATTCAGAGCATCCGTATGTGGAGAGTGGAGGATGGTCAAGTTGATAACAATACAATATGCAACTTAAAAGTTTTCAGTTTCTTCCTTTATCATTATGACGCAAGCAAAATGTTTTGGAGGGATTAATATTAACATATTTTTATCCTCCTGAGCTTTTAATTGTTTTTCCTACACCGACTAATCGTCATAGTTAACTCTTATAGAGCCAAACCAAATAATTTACAGGCATTTTGCGTGGTTTGGTGGGCGATCGCTTCTAATGTCTCTCCCCGCAACTCGGCTAACTTTGCCGCTACATAGCGAACATAAGCAGGTTCATTACGTTTTTCGCCCCGTTTCGGAACAGGAGCAAGAAAAGGGCAGTCTGTTTCAATTAATAGGCGATCGCTACTTACCATCGCGGCTGAGGCGTGAATATCTTTAGCGTTTTTGAACGTAACAGTTCCGCTAAAGCTAATATAAAAACCAAGGTCAAGGAACCATTGAGTTTCTTCTGGTGTACCACCCCAGCAATGCATTACACCCCGAATTTTTCCGCCTTTGATTTCCTGCCATTTTTGCAAAATTTCCCTGACATCACTGGCCGCATCACGACAGTGAATAATCACGGGAAGATTGAGTTCGGCTGCGATCGCTAGTTGCGCTGCAAATACCATGCGCTGTTGCTCATGGTTTTCGGCTTTGTAGTAATCCAGCCCCATTTCCCCAATCGCTACCACTTTCGGTTCTGAACTCGCTAAGTATTTAATTTTCTCGGCTGTATCACTTTGCCATTTTTCGGCATCTAAGGGATGCAAACCAACGGCAAAGCTTAGTTCAGGAAATTGGTGAGCGATAGTTTGAATACTGGAAAACTCTGATGGTTCAACACAGGAATGTACTAAACGCACTACTCCCGCTTCTTGCCATCGCGATCGCACTGCTGCTAAATCTGGCTGGAAGTTATCAAAGTTAAGATGAACGTGGGTATCAATCAGCTGCATTTTTAGTCAAATGTCAATTATCCATAGTCCAGAGTCAATAGCCGATTTTTTTGACTATTGACTGTTGACTATTGACTACTTTGCTGTTTGCGTGAGTGGCTTGAGTCTGTGAGCCAATCTCGATTTTTTCCTAGCCCCATTATTGGGATGCAGAACGCCCCGCTTGACAGCTTTATCGATTTTGCTGTAAGCCTCAGCCAGTCGTACTTCTACTTCTTGTTTGAGTTCGGGCGTTGGATTAGCCGCGTAGGTTTCTACCACAGTCAAGTATTTTTTCATCAGCGTCTTAACAGCTGATTTGTAGGTTTTATTCCGCAGCCGATTGCGTTCTGCGATATTGGCGCGTTTAAGAGCAGACTTTGTATTCGCCACAGTCGATTCCAAAAAGACTATTAAGATGTACACACACTACTAGATTTACTAATATAGCATTCATCTTGCCAATGTCAGAATTTCTCAAAAAAATCTTGCTTCTCCAGAACCTAGGCTGAAAGGTCGTCTGTTGAAGCTGGGGATATAAGGCGTAGCTGGATAATTTGCGATTTTCTAATTTGTATGCCTAACCTAGGAAATAAGCTAGAATAAAGTACTTCAATAAATTATCTACCTAACTAATTACCACCTGAACCAGTGGTGTAACTGCCAATGTTGCTGCCAAATCAGGATGTATTTTTAGTAGACAGTAACTATGAATATAGTTAAATTTTAGGTGTTTACATGTATACAACTGAAACATTGCATTTGTAAGTATGTTAGTCGATAAAGTTAGGAAAATTAAGTAAAAACTATACTCAGACCCTATTCTTACTTCTAAATTGGCAAATCAGAATGTATCAACATAAAAAACCTACAGAAAATGAGAGATAGGGAGCGAGAATCGGGGGAATTGACCGCCGCTTTCTGGCGTGAACCAACTAGACAAGTTGAACTGAGCAACTTTGATCATCTAAATTAAGTAACCCATGTGCTGGCAGCCTTGGGAGTATCAAAAAAATCCAGGTTAAGCTAGAGATGAGAATGAAAGCGAAACTCGTCCCTCTTGGGGGTCAAGAGCAAGACTAATTCTCAAGCGGGAATAATCTAAAATTTTGGCATTTTCCTTACTCCATGCTGCGAATCATTACTCAGCAGGCAGATGTTAAAGCAGAACTACAACGTATCTGCGATCGCACCCATGACGAACAGGTGGTTCACAAAGAAGCAACGGTGCGGGAAGTGTTGCAAGCGGTGAAGCGCCAAGGCGACAAAGCTGTGTTACACTACACGGCTGAATTTGACAACCAAACCTTGCAGCTTGAAGAACTGCGCGTCACGGGTTCAGAATTAGATACAGCGTACCAACAAGTATCTAAAGAATTGCTCCAAGCAATTCAGTTAGCTGCTCGTCAAATTGAAGCATTTCACCGTCAACGAGTCCCAAAAAGCTGGGTAAACTTCGGGGAAGATGATGTAGTGTTGGGCAAACGCTACACCCCTGTAGACCGAGCCGGGATATATGTCCCTGGTGGTCGTGCGGCTTATCCCAGTACCGTGTTGATGAATGCCATTCCAGCAAAAGTGGCTGGTGTACCGCGTGTAGTCATGGTAACACCACCAGGGGCGGGGAAAGTCATTAACCCAGCTGTGCTGGTGGCGGCTCAAGAAACAGGAGTGCAAGAAATTTATCGAGTTGGCGGGGCGCAGGCGATCGCAGCTTTAGCCTATGGTACAGAAATAATTCCGAAGGTCAATGTTATTACAGGCCCAGGGAATATTTACGTCACCTTAGCCAAAAAACTCGTCTATGGAACCGTGGGCATTGATATGCTGGCAGGGCCGAGCGAAGTGCTAATTATTGCCGATTCATCGGCAAATCCTGTGCATGTGGCTGCTGATATGTTAGCCCAAGCTGAACATGATCCAATGGCAGCGGCAATTTTGCTGACCACAGATACAGCTTTGGCAAAAAATGTCCAAGTCGCAGTTGAAAGACAATTAGTCGATCATCCAAGGCGGATAGATACCGAAAAAGCGATCGCTCACTATGGCTTAATTGTCCTTGTCGAATCTCTAGCCGCAGCAGCAGAACTGTCAAATGAATTTGCTCCTGAACATTTAGAGTTAGAAGTCAAAGATCCCTGGGCAATTTTGCCACAAATCCGTCACGCTGGAGCTATATTTTTAGGTTACTCGACACCAGAAGCTGTAGGTGACTATTTAGCAGGGCCAAACCATACATTACCCACTTCTGGCGCTGCTCGTTATGCTTCGGCACTAAGTGTGGAAACTTTCTTGAAACACTCTAGTATTATTCAATACTCACCCACTGCCCTGCAAAAAGTGGCTGGCGCAATTGATGCACTCGCAACAGCTGAAGGCTTACCTTCCCATGCTGATTCTGTCCGGCGGCGGATTCAAAAAGATGAGTGATGGGGAATGCTTAATTTTTTCCTATACTTTTAGCAAAAAGGACTCCTGGGCTGCACACTAAAAGATTAAACTGTAGTGCGAAAAAGCGATTTGCGATCGCCCAGCATAAATAAAACACAATCAACTTCAGTTTCCATCAGCAAGATTATTGGTGTAAGCGCTAATAAATGTGGGTGATGTGTTGATTGTCAGGGGTCTACTTTTTAGGAGACGAGGACAGTGCTAAACAATATTTTGGTAGCTCTGGATGGTTCGGATATTGCAGAACGTGTAATTCAGGTTTTGGACGATTTGGTATTATCGCCAGAAACCAAAGTCGTTCTTTGTCATGTGTTTCCGACACCAGAATCAGAAATGGAACTACCCGCAGATCGTCCTCATCCAGAATCTCCAGGGTTGTCTTATTTCCAAATTGAAAAACAGCTGCAATCTTACCAAGAACAGTTATCTGTTAATAGTGAAGTAGAATTGGTGACTGGCGAACCAGCAGATGAGATTATTCGCCTAGCTAATATTTACAAGGCTGATTTGATTATTATTGGTAGTCGCGGGTTAACTGGGATGAAGCGAATTGTCCAGGGTTCTGTTAGTAGTCAAGTAGTAGAAGAAGCTGGTTGTTCCGTATTAGTTGTGAAGCCAAGTAAAAATTAACAATGGCAGCAAAAGAAGTATGACTATAACTACCCCAAAACTAACTTTTGCTGAGTATCTAAAATACAATGATGGCACTGATACTCGTTACGAATTAGGAAATGGAGAATTAATTCCCATGAGTTTGGGGAGTGGACAACATGGTGCAGTAGTGGGATTTCTCAATCAACGCTTTCAAGATGAAATTCTCAGACTAAATTTGGATTGGACTGCCAAACAAATGGTTGTTGGTGTTCGTTCTCCTCGTGGTGGCAAATGGGATACATCAAGAATTCCTGATGTAGTTGTAATTCCATTGTCTCAATGGCGAGAATTGAGACACCGAGAAGCCATTATTGAAATTAATGAACCACCTCCTTTGTTAGTAGTAGAAGTCGTCAGTGAATCAACCTAGACCACAGATTATCGAGCTAAGCGAGTTGAGTATAATGCTCTGAATATTCCAGAGTATTGGATTGTTGATCCATTAATCAACAAAGTGACTGTTTTCACCTTGATTGAAGAATTATATGAACCAGCAGAGTTTGTTGGTACACAAAGGATTTTATCTCCAACTTTTCCAGAATTAGAATTAACAGTTGAGCAAGTTTTATCTGTTGAAGATTAACAGTAAAATGTTTATTTGTATTTCACTTTAAGTTTATAGTTGGTTGTTCCTTTCTGACCCAAGGTTATATTAATACCGTCTATATTTTTTTCAATACCTTTTATGTCTAAACCTTGCACTACTTGACGATCTAATTCTATTTCCATTTCATCTACATTATTATCCTTACCAGCTTTGATAATAGTTTCTATATTTTTAGCATCATCATTTTCAAGATTACCAGGTTTAGAAAATATTTCGAGGATAGGAAAAAAAGCTGGAAAGAGTACCGAAAAGATATCTAGAGGTGACTTACTTTCAAGTTGTTTTGTCCGAGGATTATAATATAAAGTCATCAGCAAGTATAAAGTTGAACTACGTTAATTTATTGTCTTACGACCATAACATAGACTCTTTTTTTCGCCAATTATTTATATTGATTTTTGTTCCCTACTCTTTTAGTTTTGAAAGTACATAAGTTTAAGTCAGAAGTTGCGTTTGGTATTCGTCTTTGTCATTTTTTATTTGCTTTTCTGCGCTAAAAACTGACGTAAGCTCAACAAACTCAGAGTTTGACCTAAATTTAGGGGTAACATCGAAATTCCTTCCAAGCGCGACTGTACCCAACCTTCGCCCCAGTACCATTCATGAAAACCATCAATTCCGCCACTGAGTAGCAAGCGCAGGCAATTGGTTTGAACTACATCCACTTTATGATGGATCGAAACAGGCCCCGTCCAACTTGTAAACTGAAATCCTGGATAAATTTCTTCTGGCATTCCTGGAGTAAAACGTTGACCTAAGAGCCATTTTTCTAGTTGTGCAGGACGTAGCAAGCTATCACCAATTGCCTTGGCTGATGCTTCGATTTCTATCCGCAGTTGGCTTTGTTGAAAGTTACCTAGCATTTTTTAAAGATTCTATGAAACGCTCAATTGTATTTCTAGTATTGCAAATGCGATCGCCAATCATCATACCCTCACTTTAAATTGCAACTGAGAACTTAGAATAGAAAAAGTCAACTTGTTAAGAAATGTAAGGTTTTTTCATGGCGGATCAGTTAATTCGCGCTACAGCAGCCGAAGGTGGGATTCGTGCAGTGGGTGTCATCACTACACGCTTGACAGAAGAGGCTAGGCAGCGCCATCAACTTTCCTATGTGGCAACAGCAGCACTAGGACGGACTATGGCAGCAGGCTTATTAATGGCTTCTAGTATGAAGCGTGTTGGCTCAAGGATTAATGTTCGAGTCAAGGGCGATGGCCCTTTGGGTGGTATATTGGTAGATGCAGGCTTAGATGGCACAGTCCGGGGTTATGTAGGAAACCCTTCTGTGGAACTGCCTCCCAACGCTAAAGGTAAACTTGATGTCGGTGGTGCAGTAGGCGGTGGCTACCTTTACGTTGTTCGTGATATCGGTTATGGTTACCCTTACTCTAGTACGGTAGAACTCGTTTCTGGAGAAATTGGTGATGATGTAGCTCATTATCTAGTAAGCTCCGAACAAACACCTTCAGCTTTAGTGTTAGGAGTATTCGTGGGTGCAGATGGAGTAACTGCCTCTGGAGGGTTATTAGTGCAAGTTTTACCCAAAGCTGCTAGAGATGAAGCCTTAGTTGCAACCTTAGAGTCACGAGTGGCTGCTTTATCAGGATTTACGCCATTGTTGCAAGCAGGTAAGACACTACCAGAAATTTTTGGCGATCTTTTAGGAGATATGGGTTTGTCGATATTTTCCGAAACCCAGATGTTGCGCTTTCACTGCGGTTGCTCTTTTGATCGGATGCTGGGCGCACTTAAGATGTTAGGAGAAGCTGAATTACAAGACATGATTGTTAAAGATGATGGCGCTGAAGCTACTTGTGATTTTTGTGGCAGAGTGTATCAGGCAAGTAGTGATCACTTAGCTCAGTTAATTGTTGATTTACAAGCAGAATCTTCTATTTAAAAGGAAAGTATAAACTAACACTGAATTTGAAAAAGGTTAAAGGTATACCAGGAGAAAGTTCAGCTGAACAGTAGCTTTTTCACAATGAGAAAGTTACTATGGCAACAACTGAATTATTGACCTAGAACCAATCGCTATTTAATAAATTTTTGGTGTGAGAGATGACAGAGCGGGATATTCCAGAAGGTTGGTCTCCAGCCAGAGCCAGAGAGCCAGATCACACAAACCGAACACCAAACTTCGGTGAAACTCAAGCATTTGGCATCCCAGCTACTGGTTCTACCTCTAAGTCAGTGAAGCGACAAACAGAAAATAATTCGGAAGGATTACCAATAACAGATCAACACACCGCAGAAAGTAGTTCACCCAGCAAACGTTCTCGGCCATTGCCACGCTGGATGAAAAGTTGGGTGTTATGGTCAATATTGTTAGCGTTGATTCCTGGCAGTATAGGGTTTTTAGCAATGGCAATGCTGCTGAAGTTGCCAGCTGCTCCTAACTGTCCATCTATTTTTTGGCCTTTGGCTAGTGCTTCGGTGCGGTTGCACTGCGCTCAGTTAGCTGCTTCCAAACAGACAGTTAATGATTTATTACAAGCGATCGCACTAGTTAAACAGCTACCAGAAAATCACCCTCTGCGGGGAGAAATTGATCGGTTTGTCGAACAGTGGTCGCAGGATATTCTACAGTTAGCAGATCAAAGTTTTCAAGCCGGAAATTTAGAAGAAGCGATCGCCACAGCCCAAAAAATCCCTCAAGACCTGCCTGCATATAAGTTAGTAGATGAAAAAATTACCAAATGGGAATCTATTTGGTCTAAGGCAGAAGATATCTACAAAACAGTAGAAGAACAATTGCAACAAAGACGCTGGCAATCAGCCTCGATGTTGGCGGCAAAATTACTGCGTGTAGACAATAAATACTGGTCAAGTACTAAGTATGACCAACTCAGCCGCCTGATTGTATCAGTGCGAGAAGATGGTGATAAGTTAGACAAGGCTGACAGTTTAGCCAAAACCAAAGTAGTAGATAACTTATTAGAAGCGATCAAAATTGCAGAATCGATTGGCAAGGACAGCTATTTTTATGAAAAAGCGCAGGAGTCGATTCCCTTATTTGGACGTAAGATGCTGGAATTAGCACAGGCTAAGTTGGATGCACGGGATGCAGATGCAGCCTTAGATATTGCTAGACAAATTCCTGACAATACCAAATTACAAGCGGATATTGAAGACTTTATATCTTTAGCAGATGCCCAAAGGAGTGCTTGGCTAGGTACAGTTTCTAGTTTAGAGACAGCGATCGCTCAAGCACAAGAAATTGATCCTTCCCGACCAAAATATAACCAAGCACAACAGTTAATTGCCCGTTGGCAATTGGAAATTGAAGATGTTGCCCGCCTCGAAAAAGCACGGACACTCGCCAGCCAAGGTACAATTAACGATTTAGCAGCTGCAATTATTGAAGCCCAGCAGATTCCTTCTAACAATCCTCGTGGTTCAGAAGCTAGGCAAGAAGTAGGCCGTTGGCAAGCTCAAGTGGAGACAATTGAAGACCGTCCCTACTTAGAACGTGCTGAACAAATAGCCTTACTAGAGGATATCAACTCCTTGCAAGCTGCGATCGCTGAAGCCAGTCAAATCCGTAGGGGTCGGGCATTATATCCCGAAGCACGCAAAAGAATTAACACTTGGACAGCGAAAATCCAACGCATCCAAGACCAGCCATACTTAGATCAAGCACGAGATTTAGCTCAAACAGGAGATTTGGCTGCTGCTATTAACACAGCACAGACAATTGCATCTTCCGGAAGAGCGCTTTCTGGTGAAGCCCAAGCGGCTATTGATGATTGGCGAGAGCAAATTCGTGCCAAAGATAACTGGAAAAAGGCACGAGAAGTCGCAGTTGTCGGTACACCCGATGCATTGGTTGAGGCAATTCGTTTAGCTGATAAAGTACCAAGCAGAAATATCCTCCGCTTGGATGCAAATGTTGCTATTGACCAATGGAGTCAACAGTTGCTTGATATTGCACGCGCTCAGAGTAATTCTAATCTCAGCAGAGCAATTGAAATTGCTCAATTGATTCCCAGAGGCACAACTGCATATAACACAGCCCAAGACCAAATTAGAAATTGGCAGCAATTGTTGAATCCTCAACCGCTGCCTCAGCCTGAACCTCTGTTACCTCAGTCATCAACTACAGATGGTACTAATTTGTAATATGAGGGAGTAGAGAGTAGGGAGTGGAAGAATACTAGATATGCGAATTTTTACATACTTATCTAGCATCACAAAAATTTCTTTCCTTATTCCCCATTCACCACTCCCTACTTTCTCATTAGACTAATTCAAGTACACTGAACCGTTTTGTTGAATCCTCATAGCCTTAGTGTCTTGAGCTAAGTCGGTAGTTTCATCTAAAGTTACTTCTAACATTCCTGGTTGCTCTGTAGAAGCTTGGGGTGTAACTGACAGGAGTCCACCATCTTCTCGTTGGAATGTAACTGTAACTGGAGCGCTAACATCTTGCAACATGACATTTGCCTTACCTTCTAGCGATCGCGGTTCTGTATCACCGATAATTTGGTAAGTGATTTTAGCTCCAGTATCATTGATCAACTTCACATTAACTTTACCATTGGCAAGAGCGATCGTTGCACTTGGTGCTTGTCGTTGTGATGGTAGTGGTGGTTGAATTACGTTAGGAGTAGTAGATGTAGGTGTGGTTGCCTGTGGAGTAACAGGAACAACCTGAGTTGAAGTTTCTCGTTGTGGTTGCTGCCCTTGAGAAAATGCGTTAGGTGGGCATCCCTGTGGCACAAGATTTCGACTGTTGAAAGGTTCTTCGTAGAAAATTCGAGGACAAGGGTTTACTTTAGCTGTACCAACTTGAGGGGTTTCACCACCCATACCATATCCTGTTTGGGATGGTGACGGTGTAGCAGCACGAGCAGCAGGAAGCAGACCTTCATTAGCTAGTTTTTGAGTTATAGCATTAGGTGGACATCCTTGGGGTACTATAACTCTGCTATTATGTGGTTCTTCATAAAAAATACTAGGGCAAGGGTTGACCTTGGAAGTTGTCTGCTGTGGTGTTACAGAAGTAGGCTGTTGAGCTACTGCTGTTTGAGAAATAGTAGGCACACTAATTAATAAACCTCCGCAAACAGCACCGAATATTTCAGTAAATTTGCGCAATTTTTGAGAACTCATATTCATTCTTCACTCCTGAGCGATATTGAGTATTAATAGACTTGAAACTTTAGAGATTAGTAAATTCACTTAATACGAATTCAACAGATTGAGCATTAATAATTTCCCAAAAACTTTTCTTTGTACGACTCTTGTCTTGTTGAAAGTGTATTTGAGAAGAAAAATTTAGACGAAATTTATTGATTAAAAAGAGTTTTATCTAGATTTGCTTGACAAACTTTAATGCAATAATTTAAATTTACTATTCCGAATAAAGTTGTGTATCTAACTAGAGTGTTGAAAATTTTAAAATATAACTATTTCTAGAGTAAGACAGCCAGCAGTATAAATTTCATAAAAATTATTTTTGATATTAAATATTAGTAAGTATTTACTAATCCTATATTTAGGAATTGATTGGAAAATAAATTATTTAAAATCTAACTAATTTCAATTATAAGATTATTTAAATTATATTTGGGTTATGAATTGTATTTTAATGGCAATTCATAACCCAAAAGTTTTAGGCAGATAAATTTACGAATCTAAGCTTCTTCCCAAAGTTGGCGAACTTTATCTGGTAACCAACTAGCAATTTCCTCAATTCTTTCTGAAGATAATTCATCTTTAGTAGCAGAAAAAACAGCTTTCACCACCTGTTCACGGTCTACATTTGGTGGCATAGTACCTTCATTAGCTACTCGAAATAAAAAGCGATCGCTATCAATTTTAAAAATGCCAGGGCCTTGCCAAGGTGGACGTACACGGCTCAAAAAGCTGACAATAGGATTTGTATCATGCCACAATTCGGCAATTTCCATTTGCAGAGATTTATCATCAGTTTCTTCGGCTGGTTTGTGCAGTTCTGCTTCAACTCGGTCAGCTGCTTCTGTAGTCATCAGGTCACGCATAACCCGAAATACTACTTCTGTAATATCTCTAGCATCATAAAGGTCTGCTAAACCACTTTGTTGTTTTACCTTTTCTAAAAAAGGTAGATTTTTTTCTGCAATAGGAGTTTGCATCTAATCTCCTCCAATAACTTATTGATTAGCTGCATTTAAGCAAAATAAATCAGCAGTTTATCTGGCTACTCTAGGGAATTAAAAGAGTCAACAATAAACTGTTAGCGCTTCAATTTATGAATTAAAAATGCCAGCTTTGCTATATAAGTTAGTAAGTAACGCCAAATCTATTCATCTGTCACAGGAAACAAAAAAATAAAAAAAATTTAAGACTCTAGAGTTATGGGTAGAGTGACAATGAAAGTTGTTCCTTTGCCAATGGTACTTTCAACTTGGATTTGACCTTGATGATTTTCCACAATAGCTTGAGCGATCGCCAGTCCTAAGCCTGAACCTGTAGCACTGTCTGTAGCTGTATTTCCACTTTTTTTATGAGTCCGTGCAGGATCTACCCGATAAAAGCGGTCAAACAAACGTGGTAATGCTTCTGAGGGAATACCAACACCAGTATCACTGACTTTAATTTGTAACTGAGCAGTACTGACACGCATCCTTGATACCCGACTCATTCCTTCTTGGCGTGTCAACTCTACATTTACTTTTCCACCCGCTGGAGTGTACTGCAAAGCATTACTAATTAAGTTTGTCAATAGCCTTACTAGCTGATCCCAATGACCTACTAATGTGAACCAATTTTCTAGCAGTTCTGGACTAGTTTCAATAGCAGGGGGGTCAACTAGGTTTAAATTCAAAGTAATGCCTTTTTCACTTGCTAAAAGTTGCTGTTCTTCGACAACTTCCATCAGCAACGCATCTAAAGGACAAGGTGAGAACGTATCTTTACTGATACCACTATCTTGACGTGCCAAAAACAGTAAGTCATTAACCAACTTACCCAAGCGTTGCGTCAGTCTTTCTACTACCTTTAACTGCTGGCGATAGTTGGCGGAAGTACTAACTTCTGCTTCCACTAACTCCAATTCACTTAAAGCGACTTGCACATTAGTTTGAATTAAAGTAATGGGACTTCTCAATTCATGAGAAGCATCAGCTGTGAATTGCTTCAGTCTTTGATAAGAATCGCCTACTGGTTCCATTGCTTTACCCGAAAGAAACCAGCCACTTGCAGCTACCGACAGTAACATTAACCAAATCCCCAGTGCTAAATCCAAAATTAGCTGACGGCTGGGTTTAGTAACTTCAAACCAAGGATGACTTACACGCAGATATCCTAATACTTGTCGTCCAAATTCTACGCGCTGAGTTACTTGACGCAACGATAGTTCTGAGTCTCCCCACTGGTCTTGTTTAGGTACTCGTACTGTTTCGCCAGTATGATTACCGTGAATGGGGATATTGAGAGGTTCTGATAAAGTTGACCAAAGTAATTTCCCTGTAGGACTGAACCATTCTAAATCGATGTGGTCATCGTCTACATTATTGGCATTGTTGCGAAAACTGGCTTCTACATTAATGCGGAGTTTGTCAGTTTCATCATTTACTGGTTCGATGACAAGCGATCGCTCTACAATTTCCACGACATGATTCAGCGTATCGTCAATCCGCTCCACCAACGTACTACGGACATATAAATACACACCACTAGCAAACAGTAACAGCAACACCGCAGTTACGGCAGTATACCAAATAGCAAGACGACGGCGAGTAGCTTGAAACATACTTGCAACCCAGAGCTACTTACGTAGATTTATTGATAAAGAAAGCTATTAGCTCAGAATACAGTAAACAAATAGAATATCGCAGCAGAATAATTTTCCTAGCTACTAAGTTAGAACAGTATGATATTGAATTCACTCGAAATTCATCAATATAGCCCGTTAATTAATTAAAAACTTATTATTTCCCATTTATTTTAATTAGTTCTTTACCCTATTTATCAAGTCATACCACTGTAATACTAATAGTAATTATACTGTAATTGAAATTATTTTGAATTAATTTATAGCAATTTACTTAGTTAAATTTTAGGATGATATTTTATTGATGAATTAGGGAAGTACATAGTAGTTGTACTAATCCAAATATGTATAAACTTCATAGATTTTGGTGATTTTTCTGAGGTGACATTTTTGATACAAGGATAGATTGATTGTGTAATCTTTTCGTCAAGAATGATTTACATAGCCCCCATGAAAAAGAATTTTTTTGCAGCTGTATTAGCTCTAGGTACTGCCACTCTAGCAAGTGCTTTATTATCTGCTCCTGCTAAAGCTCAAGTTTCAACTACTGTACCAATTACTGTTTCAATTCCAGACATCGTATATCTGGAAACCTATAGTAGTTTGACTTTCACACCATCACTAACAGATTTGTCATCTGGAACTCCTGGAACACCAATACAAACCGAAGCTGGAACAAACGACTTAACTTCCAGTACTATTGCTTCCCCTCTTAACGGTGGTGCTAGTATCACTTTCGGTACAACGAAAACACTCACAGGAGTTGTTGTCTATAAAACTTGGGGTCTAGGCGGGCCTACTGGAAATATTAGCCACGGGGCAGCATACACTGGTAACTTGACAAAAAATACATCTACCATTGGGCTGACTGTTACTCCTAATACACCTACTAGCAGTGCTGCTCCCGGTCTAGATTACAATAATGCCATTCTAGGAGCATTAGACTTTACATTTGACTTTACTAACGTCAAAGAATCAGGAGACCACACAGGTGGAACTTTGACAATTACAGCTACAGCTCAATAAGTAAAGTTGATCTTCTTTATTTCCAGAGAGCTTAAGTGGCAGTTACAACTGACTCAGAGCAAGGTAATTTTGCTAGGTTAAACGTTCTGTGGTGCATCTTTAATTTTGCACATTTTTGATAAATGTATGCCACAGTCTTTAGATCAACTCGACCTGCTTTAGCGGGCTAAGTTATTTGGGCTGCATTGGCAGCCTTTACCCTTTTTACAGACTTTTCAGTTACAAAGTGAAATATTTCTGTTGCTCTGTCTCTTATCAATTGCCACATTAATCTTTTGTGATATTGCCCCGTGAGGAATTCAATGAAACGGCAATTTTATATTGGCATAGCAGCATCTATCTTTTGTTTATCTCAACTCAGCAATATTGACATAGCACAAGCACAATTAGACTGTCAAAGCGTTGCCGATGGCTGTCTCAAAATCAATACTGATGCGCTCCAAATACCTGTAGTAGTTAGCGATATTGATTCTCAAAATACTGTCCAAAAAGTAGCAGAGGGTAGCGGACTAACAGGGGCATCATTCACTCCTGCAAATAAACAAATTATCCGCACCATTAATAACTTATGGCAGCTAGAAGTAGCAAGCGGTACTGAGAATAATTTCACAGCTAATTATCAATGTAATAATCAGAGTTCAGCAATTCAATTAAGCATTGAACCTATTCCAATTACTCCTGTTGGCCCAAGCTCATCGAATCCAGATAAAGTTGTTATCCAAGGTGGAGCAAAATTCAAGATTGATTTGAACAATACTCAAGCTTCTGGTAACTATTCTTGCGACTTACATATAGATGTAATAGAACAACTGTGAAAAAGTAATTTGCTTGATATTGAATAAATAGTGGTGTGCGGAATTATGAAGAAATTGTGTGTGGGTGTTTTAGCAGCAATTGGTTTAGCAACTTTATATTGTCAACCAATAGCAGCAATATCAATCGGCGTTAGCCCTCCCAGATTTGAGCTAAATATTGGGCAAAAAAAACAAGTCACTCAATCCTTTAAAGTCCTAAATAATGGTAAAAAACCAGCTACTTTTAAAATTTACACTCAAGGCTGGACATTAAATGAAAAAAATGAAGTTCAACCTGTAGCACCAACTGAGCAATCTTTAGACCAATGGATTCTCGTTAATCCCGTTCAGTTTACCCTTCCTCCCGGTAAAGCTCAAACAGTCCGGTTTGCAATTCGTCCCCGCGTTCAACCACAACCCGGAGAACATCGTGCTTTTATCTATGTGGAAGAACTACCGGGGCCAGACGAAAATAATGACCCTAAAGCAACTGCAAATGTCAAAGTTCTTGGGCGTTTTGGCGTTGCTGTTTACGGCTATGTTGGTGATGTCAAAAGAGTTGGTGTACTCAATTCCATCACCGTAGACAATAAAACCGCCCCCATAAAAGCAGCTTTCGATGTTTCCAGTCAAGGTAATGCCTATGTCAGGATGAAAGGTCAATATGCAGTTTGGCCAGCCAACAAATATCCTGGGGCAAGTGTTACTAAAGCAATGGCAGACTTAGGACAAAAGAAAATCAGTCTACCAAACGGTGTATTAGATGCAGGTTCTTTACCTTCAAGCCCTGTACTGCCAGATACTCGTCGTCAAGTGATACTTAAAATTGCTAAAAAATTACCACCTGGCCAATACGTGCTAGATATCAATGGTGATTTAAACGGTACGCCAATTGATAAAGGTATTCCCTTTACAGTCACATCTGCAACCAATACAGCCAGCACAGTAAAACCTTCTAGCAATAGCCTTCCTAGTTCTCTGCGTCGTCTTGTAACGCCTCGCAACCCATAGGGTTTTTTAGTCCTCAATCTCCTTTTAAGTTACTTATTTTGTCTGTCTTTGCGATTTCCTTGCAGCCTACACCCTTTTTAGGCTGTCTTACCAGCATTCGTATTCAAATATGATCTACCAACCCTCCCCTCCTTTATCACCAACAGAAGTCACCACCTTACCTGCAAAAGAGATTCCTACCGTAGCGTTGGATAAAACTAGTACTAAACCAGCCTACAGAAAAGCACGACATACGGTAGCTACTCCTATTCCTCCAGAAACTACACCAGTGGCGGAGTTTTCTACTGAGGAAAATTCTGATAAAGCGGGAGTTTTACAAAATACGACAGATACAGCACTGTCCCAAGTTCTGACGGCTAATACTTCGCAAACATCAGAAGAATCTGCTGATTCGTTGACCGAAGAAATGGTCAAATGTATATCAACAACACCACCAGCAGAAGTTGTTACTACTGACGAAACTACAAAAAAGCCAGAAGAATTTCCTGATTTATTGACTAAACAACTAGTTAAATGTCAAAAAATCAAAGCACCTGTCAAAGTCGCCAGCACTGACAAAGCCACAACAGACAACTCAGTAGCGTTGCTAACCGAACAACCGCCTCAACCGTCGGTTCAACGTACTATAGTTAAAGCACGCACCAAAGTTGCCACCACCAACAACGCTACAACCACAACAGACAATTCAGTGGCGTTGCTAACCGAACAACCGCCTCAGCCTTCGGTTCAACGTACCAAAGTTAAAGCACCTACCAAAGTTTCTACAAGTGATAATTCCAAATCACAGGAAGACTCAGTAGCTTTCAAAAAACCATCTCAACCACAAGTTCAAAATAAAGAAGTTGCCATTCCTGCTGAAATCACTGGTGAAACTACCAAAACTTCCGAAGATTTAGCAGCTTTTTTAATTAAACAGACACCTCAGCCACAAGTTCAACAAACAACACCCACAGCATCTGCCACAGTTGCTACTAATACTCATACTGCCAAACCACCAGAAGATTTAGCAGCTTTTTTAAATAAACAACATTCACAAGTTCAAAACGCAACAGCCACAGCACTTTTTGAAAGTACAGCTACTAGAGATACTTTCCAAACTTCAGAAGATTTAGCAGTCTTTTCCACTACACAAACAGTACAGTCGCAATTCCCCAGTGTAACGAGTGCCACATTCGGCGAGGCTATTGCAACTGGTAAATTTTCTACAAATTCGGATGATTTAGCCAGCTTCTTAACCAAACAACCGCCTCATTCAACAGTTCAAAGCAAAGTTGCTAATCTACCTACTGAAGTTACTGCTACTAATCAAGCGTCTCAGACATCAACAGATTTAGCATCTTTTTTAACAAAACAACCACCTCATCCACAAGTTACGCAGAAAACCGCAACGAACGCAACCACTACACCCAATTCATCAACAGAATCAACCCGAAAACCTGCACAAACTCCTCAAGTACAACCAAAAAAAGAGGATGTGAATGTAAGCACAAATATATTAAATGCTGACGACGCTTCAAGAATCACTTTTACTCAAACAGCAAGTTCCAACTTAGAAAATTTATTACTTGGGGTAATTCTCAATAGACGAGAAGTTGGTAGCTTAGACGTTGTACGTCAAGGAACTTCTTTGTTGTTGCCGTTAGAGGACTTTGCCAAACTTGCTGGCTTTACTGTTGCAATAAAAGAAAATATTACTCAACTCAATACGCCTCTTGGAGTCATTGATCTGGCTGAAGATGAAATTCAAAATATTAAAGGTATTACTTATATTAGTGATGCCATAGTCAGAGAAAAATTATCTTCACGAGTTGAATTTAACTCTTTAGATTTAGCTTTAATAGTTGACTTACCTTGGAGTAGAGATGGCAGAAATACTGTAGCTCAGTCATTTAACTTACAGCCAGAGGTATTTGCTCCTATCAATGGATTTTCTAATTTCCGGCAAGAATTAAATCTTGTTAGTAATTCTGGAGATGTCAGCTTACAAAGTTCTACGCTCTTAGGTGGTAGGTTAGCAGGTGGTTTATGGCGTGTACGTCTCAATAATAATTTTGAGAATACGCCTGATCTTACAGAATATTTTTACTATAAACGGAACAATCGATTTCTTTATCAATTAGGTAGGCAACAAGTTGGTTTACATCCTCTGTTAAACGGACTGAATTTAACAGGGGCGCAAATTGGATACACTAATTTACCTTCAGAAAATTTTAGCATCAATAACAGTGCTAATGAAATTTTGCCCAGACGTTCTAGACCTATTCAAACATTTGAAGGTGTAGCACCTCCTGCAAGTTTTGTACAACTGAGAGTTGCTGGGATTGTAATAGCACAACAACAAGTAGGATTTGATGGCAGATATGAATTTGTTGATGTTAATTTACCTGTTGGTCAGAATAATCAAATCGAACTATTAATTTACGATCGCAATAATCTCAGTGTCCCTATAGAAATTCGCTCTGTTAGAGTCAATGCTTCTGATTTGTTATTACCAGCCGGAGGTAATGTTCAATTAGCTGGTTTAGGGTTCAATGGTAACTTAGCCCAAAATGCTTTGTTAGGTAATGTTAGCTTTGATGGATCTGATCAACCAGTTGGTTTTTATCAATTACGTCAAGGTCTTTCAGATAATTTAACTGTAGAAGCTTCGTTACAAGCTGTTCCAAATGCGTTGCAAAGTCAGGCTGGTTTCACTTGGCGCGTTGCAAATCCGGTAGTTCTATCTGCTAGTGTAGGTAACTCTTTTGATAAATTTGCCTACAATACAGATTTAGATATCCGATTGGGCAGTTTGGATATTAGCGCTAATTCTCAGCTTGTCCCAGCAGGATATAGAAATGGAACGAAATCTGGTGAATTTATAAACCACAGTGCAGAACTGAGTTACCGGTTCAATAATAATTTTCAATTAGGTTTTCTAGCTCGTAGTCGTAAAAGTGATAGTGATTCTGCTGACTATATTTCACCTACTTTTTCTTTCAGACCTTTTTCAAGTTTGTACCTAAGCGGTAGACCTGATATTGACGGACTGTATTTATTTAATGCTTTTTATCAGGTAAATCGTGTTTCTCGATTATCTTTTAATACTTTTGGTGATAGATACAGAACTGACTTTAGCTATGATTTTACTCGGAATTATCAGCTATCTTTAGGTAGTGATTTTGGTGGTGATTTTGCTACTCGCTACACAGCAACTATTAGTCATAATCCTTACAGTCTCAGCCAGTTAAGTTGGAGACTGGGGGTAGCTTATAGTGACGGAGAAATAGGGCCGATTGCTGGTGCTAGTATGCAGGTACTTCCTGGTTTATTTGCCAGAGTTGAATATCAAGGTATTCCTATTAGAAGCAACAGAAGTACTTTTGGGGTATTTGGCGACGATCGCCTGACTGTATCATTAGTATCAGATTTGTCTTTTGCTGGTGGTAGAGCAGTCCCCAGTAATTTTACCTCTCTAGGTAAAGACAGAGGCGCGATCGCCGGACGTATTACTGTCTCAGGCGAAAACCAAGGTTATGACTTAAAAGGTGCTAGTGTACGGGTCATCAATAACCACAACAAAGCAGTTGGCGGTGCAACAACTGACTCTAGTGGCAACTTCTTTGTTGGTGGTTTACCAGAAGGTGTTTATCGAGTCGAAGTTGATCCAGAACAATTACCTGTAGAACTTACTTTACCGAAAACAAGTCGGGTTGCCCAAGTGGGTATGGCAGGTGTAACCAATTTAGATTTTGCTGCCAGATTAGAATACGGTTTAGCTGGTAGAATTACCGATGTTGCAGGTCAACCCATGCCAGATGTGCGAGTAGAACTGGTAAATATTGCAGGTACAGAAGTTTTATCAGCTATGACTGACGAATTTGGTCTGTATCGTGTAGATGGCGTTCCTGTTGGCAAGTATACATTACGCGTTCCACCTCAAGATGCGATCGCAAGTAGTGATACTCTCCCCAAACGCGAAGTAACGATTCGCAACGAGTTTGTCTACGACCAAAATCTGCAATTACCAATTTCTACAGCAGCCAAAGAAATTAAGGAAAAGTAAAGTTTTCTTCGATAAAGCAAGAATACTTGATCAAAGCAAACTGACTTTTGTAAAAAAGCGACTTCTCGTCAATAACCGATTTCCACTACTATGTTTATTGTTCTTCAGTCGTGTGGGCTACTTCTGGCTACCCGCAGATCGTCATGCCGAAATCTAAAAAGAGCGCTAATCCCATCAATCTGAGCGATCCACAATATTATCTCAACCGAGAGTTAAGCTGGTTGGAATTTAATAATCGAGTACTGCACGAAGCCTGCGATTCACGCACACCACTGTTAGAAAGGCTGAAGTTTTTAGCAATCTTCAGTTCCAATTTAGATGAATTCTTTATGGTGCGGATTGCCGCTTTGAAGCAACAGGTGGAAGCTAAAGTTACTCAGTTAACTCCCGATGGTCGTACCCCACAACAACAGCTAGACGATATTCGTTTGAATCTTAGCCCGCAAGTAGTCAAACAGCATCAACATTTTGAAGAAGTCTTGCGTCCACTACTAGCGAAGCATGGTATTCATCTGCTGGATTACATTAATTTAAACCAGAAACAGCGGACTTATTTAGATAATTATTTTGAAGAACAAATATTTCCGGTTTTGACTCCTTTGGCTGTTGACCCTAGCCATCCTTTCCCCTACATTTCCAATCTCAGCTTAAATTTGGCAGTTGTAGTCAAAAACCCTGATACAGAAGAAGAATTTTTTGCCAGAGTTAAAGTTCCTAGCGTTTTACCGCGATTTTTGCCTTTACCACCAGAGTTAGGCATTCAAGAAAATGGACAACCAGCCAACTGGACAGGTGTACCTTTAGAACAGGCGATCGCGCATAATTTACATGCGCTATTTCCGGGTATGAATATTCAGGAATATCATCCCTTTCGTATTACTCGTGATGCTGACTTAGCACTGGAAGAAGATGAAGCAGATGATTTGCTGTTAGCTATTGAACAGGAACTGCGCAAACGCCGCATCGGTGGTAGCCCCGTCAGAATAGAAATTCAATCCCAAACTCCAGAACCAATCCGTACCAGGTTATTACAAGATTTAGATTTAACAGACAGCGATGTTTATGAAGTAGATGGTTTATTGGGTCTACGAGACTTGATGTATTTTATGGCATTACCATTGCCCGAACTCAAAGATCCTCCTCGTCAGTCTGTTGTTCCTCCTCGTCTGCAACGGTTGCGAGAACCCAGTATAGATGCAGATGTTATGGAGATGGAAGAAGGCAAAGACTTTTTTGCTGTGATTCGAGAAAAAGATTTATTTGTACACCATCCCTATCAATCTTTCTCAGCAACGGTGGTGCGGTTTATCACCCATGCAGCCCATGACCCGAATGTACTAGCTATCAAGATGACCCTTTACCGGACTTCCGGTGATTCGCCGATAGTTAACGCCTTAATTGCAGCAGCTGAAAACGGCAAGCAAGTATCAGTATTAGTAGAATTAAAAGCCCGGTTTGATGAAGAAAATAATATTTACTGGGCAAGGCGTTTAGAAAGAGTGGGAGTTCACGTTGTCTATGGATTAGTTGGCTTAAAAACTCATTGCAAAACCGTCATGGTAGTGCGACGGGAAAAAGATAGAATGCGTCGCTATGTACATATCGGTACTGGCAATTACAATCCAAAAACTGCACGACTATATACCGATTTAGGATTGTTTAGTTGTCGTGAAGAATTAGGCGCTGATATTACAGATTTGTTTAATTTTTTAACTGGTTATTCGCGGCAAAAATCCTATCGAGAATTGTTGGTTGCGCCTGTGAATATGCGCGATCGCTTTTTATCTTTAATTCAGCGTGAAATTGAAAATGTGAAGAATGGGTTCTCTGGAAGGATTGTTGCCAAAATGAACTCTCTTGTTGACCCACAAACCATAGCCACGTTGTACGAAGCTTCCCGCGCTGGTGTGCAAATCGACCTCATTATTAGGGGGATTTGCTGCTTACGTCCAGGACTAAAAGACATCAGTGAAAATATTCGCGTAATCAGCATAGTTGGTCGCTTTTTAGAACACTCTCGTATCTATTATTTCTACAATAATGGCCAAGAAGAAATCTATATTGGTAGTGCTGACTGGATGCGCCGCAACCTAGATCGACGAGTGGAAGTCATTACCCCAATTAAAGATCAAGATATTGCTAAAGATTTGCAAGAAATCCTAGGAATTATGCTGGCAGATAACCGCCAAGCTTGGGAATTGCAAGCTGATGGTACTTATATACAACGCCATCCTGGAGATGATTGCCCAGAAGCTAATTCACAAATAACTCTTATGAATATGGCACTGCGTTCTACAGGTTTAACTTCCAATTTGCTTGATTCACAGAAGAGTATTTCTTACGCTGATAACTAGTAAAAATTTGATTTTTTTAGCAAACTTTAATTTTTCTACATTTGCTCTATATGAATGGGTTGAAAAAAAAGCATTTATTCAACCATAAGATAGAGTAATTCTTGGTACTTGCTCTCATAAACTATAAACATTGTTGTCACTAATTTTTATTCCCTTGAATGTTAATGCTCTCCTGTGAGTCTTCTGCGTTACGCGTTCTCGTAGTTGATGACCACGAACTGACTCGTTTAACCCTGCAATTAGCTTTTTCTTGTCAAGAGAATATTCAAGTTGTTGGGTTAGCTAGTAACGGTCAAGAAGCTATAGAAATGGTTCAACGCTACCAGCCTGATGTGATTGTTTTAGATTTACAGATGCCAATCATGGATGGTTGGAGTGCTTCTAGTCAAATAAAAGCCATCTCTCCCCATACCCAGATACTTGCTTACTCTTCGGTAGAAGATGCTAATTCTCCACGCGCAACGGGAATGGCCAACTTTGATGATTTTTGTAAAAAAGATGTACCTACAACTGAGCTGATCGCTTTAGTCAAACAATTAGGATACCGAAGAGGAGATAGTAAAATTGCCAGTTAAATGTAGCAAAATGAATAGCTGATGGGCTTAGGCTTAGCTCAGTTCTGGATGGAGAGTTGGTAACGTTCTGTTATTGAGAAGCGTCGGTATAACTCTGAGTTAAAAGAGATACCGACGCAATTTTTAGTGCAGCTTAATTATTTCCCGTTTCTGGGATAGTTCGTCTATATTCATCAATTAAGTCATCTAGTTCTTCTAAAGCCTGATTGACATCGACTCTTAAAGTTCCCAAGTTGGGCTGTTCTAAAAGGCTCAAAAGGTAGTCACGTTTGCTTTGAACTGCGGTGATTCGTTCTTTTATAGTTTGTAAATCCATTGTTAATCTGCAAATTGTTAACTATAGTCCTCCAGTTTAAAGTTAACGCAAAAATGAGTAAAGCTTGATCAGCCAGCCAAAAGTTGTCAAGAATAAACAAACTAAGTTTTTGGGGTTCCCTAATCTGTTACACATAGCCGATGATAATAAAACTAATGTGTTAATAAATATTATCTTCAGCTCATGTTACGCCAAATATCTTTGGGAACTCTAGGTTTAACCGTTGGTAGCATATTAACCCTTGTCGGCTTTATAGCTTATGCTGCTAATAATGCCACACTAAATCTTGTCGGTTTTTTTTATGGTTTTCCTCTACTCTTGGGAGGACTAGCACTCAAAGCCAACGAACTTAAACCAATACCCTTCAGTCAACCTACAACACCTTCAGTATTGTCTCTACGAGAGCAGCAAGCAACTATAACTCAAAATAAAATCCGCAAAGATATTACTCGGTACTGCTACGGTCAAGATTCTCACTTAGATGGCGCACTATCTTACTTAGGTCTTAGTCCATCCGATGAAGAAAGACCAACTGTTACAGGTTTACGAGAAGAGGATGCTAATGGTGCTTACGCTTTAATTTTAGAATTTGATTCTCCTTTCGTAGCAATTAGTGTTTGGCAAGAAAAACAAGAAAAAATGACCAGCTATTTTGGCCCTGGAGTAGAAATTAAAATTACTCAGCCAGCCGAAGATAAAATTGAGTTAGCGTTAGTTACTAGTCAATAGTCAATGGTCAATAGTCAATGGTCAAATGAAGTATAAGACAATCCGGTTCAGTGAAAAAATTGCTATTAAATCTTGGCTTTGGACTATTGACTATTGACCAAAAATCACTTTTCTAATCGCACTGCATACCACTGTAAATATTTTCCAGTTCCAACATCCAATTCGCAACTAGTATCGATGAGATATTGGACTTTAGCCTCCACAGAATCAATATTTTGTAAATCTGGTGGTAAATCCTGATGATTGATTGTTTGTATAACTGTTTTCAGCTTTTCAAATAATTCTGCTGCTGTCAGAAATTGTTCTGGCTGATTAGTTTCTAAGACAACGAAGTTATCTTGTTGATACATTAAAGAGTCTGGCATAGGTATACTTTAGTTAACTTAAATTTCTTTTTTTAATATACTTAAGAATTATTGTTAAATAAATATTTTGATTTAAAGAATTACGGTTTCTGAATTATGCCTTTATATATTCGAGGTCAGAAATTATAATTTTTTGAAAGGTTCAGCTATATTTTGTAGCATAGATAAGTTGTTCAGCCTGAAATCAGAAATCTTACTTAACTCTCAAGTGAGTTAGCCTCTGAACGATAAAGTTTATTATATAACTTGATATTAACCTCATGTAATTTATGTAATTACACCTCAATTTACATAGGTAAAGTTTTGCCATAGCTATAAATAAAAGACAACTTAGTGATGTTCAGATTGAGGTTGAGCTATTTTCTCAGCAATATTTAGTAATTGCTGAGCATCTACTCTGTAGGTATCTAAAGTAACTTAAGAACTTGATAAACATAGTGTAGATTTGAAGTTTTGCTCAAAATAGTAATTAAACTTTATTACCAGGGAAATATAAACATAAGGCTTCCTCACCTAGCTAGAGCTAGATAACTAAAAATTGCTTTTGTCTTTTCAGTAAATTGTCTATGAAACCTAATTGTCTAAACTTTTCTTTGCTGAAGCTAATTCAATATTCTTTTGTTTCAAAACAATTGATTGTGCAGTCAGATAGCTTAGTAATAAAATTACCAGCCTGGCTAGAACTGTTGTGCGATCGCAGCCTCAGTTGTCAGTCACATAGATTATTTAATCAGAAATTGCTGCTAACATGCACTTACTCAACAGCCACACCATTACTCTACCCACAACTCATACTGCGGTCATGAATTTTGAGCCAGTTGCCTTCCAGTAAGATTTACTGTCACAAAATCTTGCTTATTGGCAGTTTATTTATGTTATTCAGGTTTTCTTAAGTTAATTCCTCACCGATACTTTCATTTTCTGTGGAACGCAATTCATGTCAGGCATAAGCCCATTTTCTCTTCCTAAACAACCTCCAGTAATTCTGGTGGCTGATGATGATAAGACCATCCGCGTGCTGTTGCGTGAAGCTATGGAACAAGAAGGCTATCGAGTTGTTGAGGTTGCAGATGGTAAGCAGTGTTTAGACGCTTATGAGACTGTCAAACCAGACATAGTATTGCTAGATGCAATCATGCCTGTAATGGATGGCTTTACTTGTTGTAAGCACTTGCTCCAAATCGCTAGAAATAATCTCATGTCAGCATTGGCAAATTTTGATACTGACTCTGCCACAGGAAACACTGTCATCTCCAAATTATGGGAACGCACACCAATATTAATGATTACCAGTTTGGATGATGCGGAGTCTGTAGATCGTGCCTTTGAAGCAGGAGCATCTGATTATGTTACCAAGCCAATTCATTGGGCGGTTTTGCGCCAGCGTTTACGTCGTCTGCTACAGCAAGCTCAAGTATATAAGCAGTTAGAAGCCGCAAATCTAGCTTTACAGCAACTTGCTAATGTTGATGGATTAACAGGTCTTGCTAATCGTCGTCGTTTTGATGAATATCTCAATACACAGTGGATTAATCTAGCACAAGAGGAATCTCCTTTGTCATTAATTTTATGTGATATTGATTATTTCAAATTTTATAACGATCAATATGGTCACCCGGCTGGAGATGTTTGTTTGCAAAAGGTCGGTGCGGTTTTAAGTAAAAATGCACAAAAACATCATGATTTAGTGGCACGTTACGGAGGTGAAGAATTTGCTGTAATTATGCCAAATACCCATGCATCTGGTGCATTTCATGTAGCTACAGCCATGCAAACTGGTGTCAAAAATTTACAAATTGTTCATGACGCTTCTATTGTGAATGAATATGTCACGTTAAGCATAGGCGTAGCTACCCTGATTCCTACATGGGAATCTTCCCCTTCAGATTTGATTGTGGCGGCAGACAAAGCACTTTACACAGCAAAGGCCCAAGGGCGTAATCGGATTATTCTCAAGTAAGATATATAGGGGACAGGTAACAGGTAACAGAGTTAAAAGTCTTTTGCTATCGTTTATATTTCCTGATATTCTAATTGCCGGCGTTGCATAAATGCGGGATGAATTGTCTCACGCAGAGGCGCGGAGGTGCAGAGAGAATAAGGAGTTGAATATTTGAGTACCTGAGATTTCATCCCCTAATTCAGCAACGCCTAATTGCCTTGGCTATTGTTCTAAAAATATGATTTACATTAAAAAAAGAAGCCTTGATAGGCTTCTTAATTAAAAACTAGTATTGGAACTGTAACTACTTAACGGTAACTTTACCGCCAGCTTCTTCAATCCGCTTCTTAGCATCTTCAGCTGCATCTTTAGCAATACCTTCTTTAATTGGCTTAGGTGCAGCTTCTACTAAGTCTTTAGCTTCTTTCAGACCTAGACCAGTCAATTCACGTACAATCTTCAGTACGGCAATCTTCTTGTCGGCAGGTACAGCTTCTAGAATTACGTCAAACTCAGTTTTTTCTTCTACTGGTTCAGCAGCAGCTGCAGCACCAGGAGCAGCCATCATCATCATTCCACCAGCAGGTGCAGCAGCACTTACGCCAAAAGCTTCTTCAATTTGCTTAACTAATTCAGCAGCTTCTAGCAAGGTCAAGTTTTTCAATTGGTCTAAAATTTGATCGGTTGTAGCAGACATTGATGTAACTCCGTAATGTTTTATTAGTTATTCATTATTTGTCATTCGTCATTTGTCATTAGCACTGACTACTGACTCTTGACTAAAGAAGTCTAAAGAATGAAAAACTCAGTAAATAAACCACTTTTTTTTATTTGGTTTATTTCACACTTCATACTTCATACTTCATACTTTATTCAGCCGTGCTTCCTTGCTCTTTCTCAGCCACAGCCTGCAAAGCACGAGCCAAGCCACCAGGAACTTCGTTGATACCCACAGCAATTTTGGTAGCCAAAGCATTGATAGCTCCAGCAATTTGACCCATGAGTTGTTCTTTGGATGGCAAGTCACCTAGAGCTTTGACATCTGCTTCTCTCAGCAAGCGGCCTTCCATGACACCGCCACGCATTTCTGTTTTCTTGGTGGCTTTTTGGAAGTCTTGGTAAGCCTTAATTGCTGAGGAGAAATCTTCTTTGACTAACAAAAAGGCGGAAGAACCTTTCAGCAACTCAGACATTGGTTGCCATTTTTCGTCCTCTTGAATGGCAATACCCATTAAGGTATTTTTTGTTACCTTACAAGTAGTACCAGTCGGACGCAGCCGCCGCCGTAAATCTGTGATTTCGGCAACTGTTAGCCCTTGGTATTCAATTACAAGTGCTAAAGTTGACTCACTCAAAGATTGTTTGAGGTCAGCTACTATTTCTTGTTTGTTTTCTAACGTTCTACCCATCTTGTTTCACCTCCAAGGGCAAAATCAGCTATTTTCCTGCTTGTGTGTTCTAGTTCTGAATAACCAAAAACAATAAACCCCAGTTTCTTTAACCGGGGTTCGCAGCAAAACTCTTGACGCTGTAGCGCCTACACCTTGTGGGTAGTACTTCAGGCAATGAGAGTTTTTACCTCGGCAGGATATTAAGCTATTCGCACCTGCTGTCTCCGGTTTGAACTATTTAGTTTTAGGGGAGTCGTGAGTAGGCTTTTCTCTTTCCTGCTCCCTATTCCCATTTATGATTAAGCAGCTTCGGTCAGTTTTAAATCCCGTAGAGCGGTGATATCAACTTTGATCGAAGGCCCCATAGTAGCAGATACATAGAAGCTTCGCCAATAGCGGCCTTTTGCTCCTGAAGGACGGTTACGGTCAATTGTTTCTTGCAACGCCTTCAAGTTTACTAACAAATCTTCTGGGGAGAAAGCTGCCTTACCAAACATAACATGAACAATACCAGTACGGTCAGCCCGGAATTCTAATTTACCTGCTTTAAATTCTGCGATCGCACTTGCAATGTCGAATGTTACTGTACCACCTTTTGGTGATGGCATCAAACCACGAGGCCCTAGTAATTTACCTAGTTTCGCTACCTGTGGCATGACATCTGGTGTCGCAATCAGTTTGTCGAAATCCATCATACCTTTTTGGATTTCGTCAATCAGTTCTTCGGAACCAGCGATATCCGCACCAGCGTTGGTTGCTTCTGTTACTTTTTCACCTCTGGCGATAACTGCTACCCGGACAATTTGTCCTGTACCTTTGGGCAGCGCTACCGTTGTCCGCAACTGTTGGTCTGTATACTTGGGGTCAATTCCCAATCGGATGTGTGCTTCAGCGGCTTCGGAGAATTTAGCTGTTGCTGTTTCTTTGAGTAATGTTAAAGCGTCTAGGGGTGCGTATTCCCTATCCTCTATTTTTGCTTGCAGTTCTCGCAAGCGACGCGATACTTTTTTTGTCATTTTTCTCTCCTGGGGTCAATGGCGAAGCTTAACTTCTCCCCCGATAGTTTTTTAAGTGCTGAGTGCCGAGTGCTGAGTGCTGAGTGCGAAGTCATAATATTTTCCTTCTGCCTCTTGCCTCCTGCCTCCTGCCTTCTTTTACTATTCAGTAATGGTTACACCCATATTTTTAGCGGTTCCTGCCACGATGTTCATTGCCGCTTCGATGTCGTTGGCATTGAGATCGGGTAATTTAGTTTGGGCAATTTCTCTCAATTGCGCCTTAGTAATGGAACCCACTTTCTTTTTGTTGGGTTCGTTGGAACCTCTTTCGATTTTCGCTGCTTTGCGAATCAACACTGATGCTGGTGGGGTTTTGAGTACAAATGTAAAACTCCGGTCTTCATAAACCGAGATTTCTACAGGGATAACCATACCAGCTTGATCTGCTGTTTTGGCGTTGTACTCTTTGCAGAACATCATGATGTTAACACCATGCTGACCCAATGCAGGGCCAACTGGTGGTGCTGGGTTGGCTTTTCCAGCGTTCAGGGCCAGTTTAATGACCGCTACTACTTTTTTCGCCATTGGTATTTAGCTCTGTTTCTCTACCTGATTGAATTCCAATTCAACTGGTGTATCTCTGCCAAAAATCGAGAGCAAGGCTTTGAGTTTACTCCGCTCTGGACTGACTTCAATCACCTCGCCTTCAAAGTCCTTAAATGGGCCAGAAAGCACGACTATCTTATCACCTGTGGCCATGTCAATTTTGACAATTGGCTCTTGTTCGGTGGTTTGTTTGAAGATCCTCTCTACTTCTGAGTAACTCAGAGGTACTGGTTTAACGTGACCACGACCTTTGGCACTGCCACGTTTTTGTTCTGCGCCCACGAAATTGATTACATGAGAGGTGTTACGGACTACCTGCCATGTATCGTCGTTCATAATCATCCTTACTAGCACATAGCCAGGGAACACTTTTTCTTCTGTGTGCTGGCGACTGCCATCTTTCCGGATTTTTACCGCTGGCGTGTGTGGGATTTCCACTTGAATTATTTTGTCTGCTACGTCAAAGGTTTGGATGCGTTGTTCCAAATTTGTTTTGACGCGTTTTTCACAGCCTGAGGCTACTTGCACTGCATACCACCGCGCTTCTTTGAGCGCTGCTTCTGCTGATTCCTCTGACTGCAAATTTGAGTTAAGTGGGTCGTCTGTTGCAAAAGTCATCAGAACACCTGTTTTGCTGCCCAAGCAAACAATCCATCCACCAAATAAATCAAAGATGCGGAGAGTGTCACCATTAACAGCACGGCTGCTGATTCGCTCACTAGCTGTCTACGACTTGGCCAAACTACTTTTTCAAGTTCTTCTTTCGTTCCTTGAATGAAGTTTTGCAAGTTTAACCCGCCAGTATTTTCAGGCATTTCAGCTTCATTTTTTTTAGCCACTGTTGTTTATCCCCCCGTTTCTTGTACAGCTGTATCTTGCTAATTTGTATCTCACTGTTACAGCTTTGATTCCATCCTGCTGACTTGCAGCAAAAAATCTCTAATTATAAAACAATTATACCCGAAATCATCAGCACTAGCTACTGTATTGAGTAGAAGTGCTATTGTTTCGGGTTTTGTTTTTTGCTTGCGAGCGCGCCCTGGAGGACTTGAACCCCCGACATCAGGTTTTGGAGACCTGCGTTCTACCAACTGAACTAAGAGCGCACAGGTTGGTTTGGATTCGGTGATTGCGCTGAACTTTTATCTAGTTTAACGCAATTGCGATTTTTATTGTACATCATTTTTGTCGGGGAGACAACTGAGCGGCAAAAGCCGCTTGTTAATTGAGATTTCTCTCATACCCTGAGCAAAAAATTACAAAGGACGGTCGAAGCGTTGCTTGATCCGAGTTGCTTTACCAACGCGATCGCGTAGATAGTACAGTTTAGCACGACGTACTTTACCGCGTCGTACCACTTTTATACTGTCAATCCGAGGCGAATGTAATAAAAACACTCGCTCTACTCCTACTCCTTGAAAGACGCGGCGAACGGTAATAGTTTCGTTAATACCGCCGTTGCGTTTGGCAATGACAACACCTTCGTAGGGTTGTACGCGGTATTTATCACCTTCTTTGATTTTCACGCCGACTTTGACTGTATCGCCCACATAAATATCGGGCAGATTAGATTTTAGTTGTTCCGCTTCAATGGAGCGGATGATCTCTTGAGCGTTCATAGCCTATCTGCTTAAAAACCCACAATCATCCATAATAAATCGAGAATCTGCTTTCAGTCTAGTGATATATAAGATTTAGAATTTTTCCCCGATTTGACTATCTAAAAATGAAAGCTATATTGCATAAAGCTTTGCTAAAGGTGTGATTTTTATGAAATTTAGCGTCGTTATCACTACCTATAACCGCGTAAGCTTACTACGCCGAGCCGTTGATTCTGCTATCAACCAGACAATTCCTTGTGAAGTGATTGTAGCTGATGATTGTTCTACTGATGACACGCAAGCCTACGTAGAAAGCTTAGGTAATAGAGTAATTTACCATCGCAATGAGGTCAATAAAGGTCATGCGGCCACAGTCAATGCAGGCGTACAAAAAGCCAGTGGTGACTGGATTAAGTTTTTAGATGATGACGATTATCTAGCTGCCAATTGTATCGAAGAGATGGCGAAGGCGATCGCCCTTTGTCCTAGTGCTGTGATTTGCTCTTGTGTGGCGGCGCAAGTAGATGAAAATGAAGTAGAACTCAGTCGTACTCCTCAACTTGGCCCTGGTTTAGCTTTTTATGTTCCTCAAGCAGATATTCACTACGGTATGCTGCTGGAATTACTGCCTTTTGGTACACCTGTACAAGTAGCTTGCAGTCGTGATGCTTTTTGTAAAACTGGAGGTTGGGATTCTCAATTAGATGCTAATTGCGATGATATAGATTCTTGGCTAAGGATTGCTCAATTTGGTGATGCGATTTTTCTCAATCAATGTCTGGCTTACCGGACTATTTGGTCAGGAGCCTATAATCATAAGTTTGCTGTCTATAAACGTCTAGATACTAATATTTTAATTAAAGAAAAAATTTACTCATTAGTTAATGAAAATTATCGTCCATATATCCCTAGTTTTCAAGATATAAAAAACTATTTGAAACTCCATTGGGCTTTTGTAGCACTGAAGCAAAAAAATTTTCAAAACTCCTTTTTAGTATTAGATAAAGCTGTATTTTCACTTACAGCATGGCGACTTTTAATATCTGCTATCTTTTTACGTCATTATCACATCCAAAATTCCCATGTTCGCAAATTTATTTTGCATTAAAGTTCAATATTATAGCCGTAGTCACATAGGTTATACCATTTCACGAAAATCCTGATACAAATTCATTGGTTGTTTACTTTTTCCCCCTGCGCCCTGCTCCCCTGCGGCCTATTTGTATCAAACTTAAAGTGAAACGGTATTAGGGCAGTATTGATTGCTCAAAGCCTTGAAATTACTGGGGTTATACTCAACACTCAGTACTTTGCTATAAGAGGCTGATTCTTAAAAAATACCCCCGATTTTTTATGTCGAGGGTGTTGTAAATACCACAAATTTTTTACCTCATTTCTGTTAGTAAAATCTTTTCTTCCACTTATCAAAGTGGACTAAAATTGGCTGCACCCAACGGAAATCGAGAATATCGTGTAGCAGTGTATAAAAACACGGAATAATAAATAGTGTTAATACAGTTGCTAGTGACAAACCGGAAAACACAACTACACCCAAAGGTTGTAAAAATTCTGAACCTTCGCCAATTCCCAATGCTAAGGGGAACATACCTAAAACGGTGGTAATAGTAGTCATGAGTACAGGGCGTAAACGTTGTGGTGCCGCTTGTAAAATTGCAGTTTTGCGGTCTATTCCATCTCGTTCCCGAAGTTGGTTTGCTAACTCTACCATGATGATGGCGTTGTTCACTACAATACCTACCAACAACACTGCACCGACGATGACTGTTGCACCAATAGCTGTTTTAGTAATGTAAAGTCCGAAAATCCCTCCCGCTAGTGCTAATGGAATGGTAAACATAATCACCAACGGGTCGATGAGGGAATTGTATTGCACTGCCATCACTACAAATACAAGAAAGGTAGCTAATCCACCTAATAGTTGCAGGGAGCTTTGCAATTCTTGATTTGATTGGGCGGCTGCGCTAGGCAAGCGGCTAACACCTTCTGGCAAATCTAGGTTATCTATTACTTCCTGCACTTGCGCTATGGCTTGACTCAAACTAGCGCCCTCAGTTAAATTACCTGCAAGGATGACAACTTGGCGTTGGTTGATGCGTTGAATTTCTCCAGGAGCTTGCCCTTCAACGATTCTGGCAACATCACTTAAACGAATTTGGCGATTGTTGTCTACAAATAATGGCAATCTTTCTAATTGAGATGGTGTTTGTACTGCTGTTTCATTTAACTTGACCCGCACATCTATTAGGCGGTTGCCACGTTGTAATTGGGTGGGGACGCTACCTTCAAGGGCAGTCTGAATTGTATCGCCAATGTCTGTAGTAGTTAAACCTAGGGCTGCAACTCTTTCCCAGTCAGGTAAAATCTGAATTTCTGGTTGTCTATCATCGGCATCGGGACGGAATCTGGCCAGGGTAGCTTGCTCTTCTAAAGCTGCTAAAACTTGACGACCAGCTTGTTGCAATGTGTCTGGGTCATTTCCTTGCAGGATTACGTCAACATCAGCACCACGTACAGGCGAGTTATTGAGAATCAAACCCCGCACTTGTCCAGGGGAAAGGCGCAGACGAATTCCAGCTAAGTTTAATTTGTCAAGTTCTTGGGTGACTCGTTCCACATAAGCTTCGACATCGGTACCAGATTTGAGGGTAATGTTGCTAGTACCGCGTAAGGGGTTGGCATTGGTGGTATTGCCAAATAAGGCTCCACCAGCAGTGGAAAATACATATTCTGTTTCTGGCTGGTTGCGGAGAATCTCATCCACCGCATTCATAACTTTGAGGTTAGTTTCCAAAGGTGTTCCGGGAGGAAACTGGGCATTTAAGTTAGCTTGTCCTGTACTAATCCTGGGCAGAATTTCTTGGGGAATTTGTGGTGCCATCCACAAGCTACCACCACCAAAAAAGAGAATGGCGATCGCAACTGTCACTAACCGCCAACGTAATATCATACTTAAAAAGCCGCCATATCCTCTGGTGGCAGCATCAAAGCGACGGTTAAATTCTTTCAATAGCCAAAATTCACTCAAACGGCTAGAAAACTTCCATCCCAACAAGCGAGATGACATCATTGGGACAACGGTAACAGCAATTAAAATCGAAGCGGCTACAGAAAAGCTGATAGTTAAAATTAATTCATTAAATAGCAGGGCGATAAAGCCACCAATTAGCAAAAATGGTAATACTGCTACCAAGTTAGTACTAGTAGAAGCTATTAATGCTGATTCGACTTCTCGACTACTTTGTTCTGATTGATTGATTAATTGCTGTTTGTTCAACCTGCTTCTAGTACTTTTGCCTGGGGTCATTCCTACACCTTCGGCAATGTTCTCTAACATAACGATGGAGTTGTCCACCACAATACCTACACCCAGCGCTAAACCACCCAAACTAAATACGTTTAGGGACAAGCCAAATAACCCCATCAAGATAATTGCCGCTAGTGTGGCTAGGGGTATAGCGAGGACAATAATCAAAGTTTGCCGTAAGGAACCGAGAAAGAGGAGAACTGCGATCGCAGCTAGTAATGTCCCTATCAAACCAGAACTAGTAACATTGGAAATAGAATTACGGATAAACCGGGATTCATCTAAAGTAGGGGTAATTACTGTTCCTTCAGGAATTACACCAGATTGGCGCAATTCTTCTATACGTTTTTTGACACCATCAACAACGTTGATAGTATTGGCATCTGGCTGTTTTTGAATACTGACTTTTACAGCTGGTTCACCATTGAGGGAAACGAAAACTCTTTGTAGTTCTGAGCCATCTATAACTTCGGCAAAGTCTCGCAAATAAACGCGGCGGCTAGGGACTGATGATTGAGTATTGGTGTTGGTTGTAGAAGACCCAGAAGATACCTCAAACGATAAATCTCTCAACTCCTCGGCGCTACGGAAGCGACCTACAGTCCGCGTTAATGGCTCGGAATTCTGTCCCAAAATTCGACCGCCGGAAATATCTTGGTTGCGGTCTCTCAGTTCATCTAAGACATCCGTTAAACCTACGCCTAAACTTTGCAAGCGGTCTAAATCAATATTGACTCTAACTTCTTCTGGTACTCCTCCCGATACATCTACCCCGGCAACTCCAGGGACAACTCCTAGTTCTCGCGCTAGTTCTTCTTCAGCAAAAACACGTAAATCTACACCTTCTAAGCTTGGTGAAGTTAACGCTATTTCATAAACAGGTAACTGGGAAGGATCTACTTTAAATAAGCGTGGTGCTTCTATAGTGTCTGGTAAAGTACCTCTGGCCCGGTTAAAGGCAGCAGTGGCATCGTTTAAGGCTTGGTCAATATTGCCTCCTGGTTGAAAGTACAAATCCAAACTGACTTGCCCTTCACGGGTTTGAGAAAAGACTTGTACCACACCTTCAGTAGCGGAAAAGGCTTCTTCTAAAGGCTTGGTCACTTCATCAATTGCTACCTCTGGAGAAATACCTGGTGCTTGTACCCGCACACCAATCCGGGGATAGGTAATTGAAGGTAGTAAATCTACGGGCAGTTTAACAATAAAAAATACACCCATCACGATTACCGCCAAGGTAAGCATGAGCGTACCGATATGTTGGCGAATGGATATGGCACTAATACTAAATCCGCCGCTTTTTTGGACTTGCTGCATGGCTATGATTGCACTCCAAATTCAACCTGATTACTGAGTTGTTAATTTCTGGTTCCGCGCGGTGTAGAATTCGATTCGCCTGTTTCGGAAAGAATTGAAAGACGTACAGGGTTGCCATCTTTTAAAGGTCTACCACTGCGAACTACGTAACGTTCTCCTGGTTGTAAACCCGATAAAATTTCTACTTTGCTGTCAGCTTTTTTACCCAAGGTGACGGCTCGCGCTGCTACTTTTGGCTGTCCTGGGGTGTCTGTAAGTACAAATATGGTGCCATTTGTCTGGTTTCTGGAAGCCTGTTTATCTGTGGCTGCTTTTTGAATGGCGGTTTGCGAAACTACAACTCTCGGTGCTGTTTGGTTTTCAAAATTAACTCGTGCTAACAGTCCACTACCGATGTTGCTATCACGGTTGGGAACTTCCACTTCTACAGGTATCAGGCGAGCGGTAGCATCGGCGGCTGGAGATATGCGTATAACTTTGCCAATTAATGTTTTTTGCGGGAAGGCATCTAAGCGTACTTGTACAGATTGCCCAAGTTTAATTTTTGCCAGTTCTAATTCCGAAACTTGGACTACTACTTTCACACGGCTGAAGTCGCCAATTTGCAGAACTTCACCGCCTGCTTGCAAAAGATTTCCTGGTTCTGTAACTTTGCTTGTAACTACACCATTGATGGGAGAAATCAGTCGGGAGTAGGAACGGCGTTCTTTGGCTTGGGCGACGACTGCTTGTTGTGCTAGGACTCTACCTTGATCTGCGGCGACGGCTTGCTGTTCTGTACGTACTTGCTCAGTCGCAGCTCGTAAGGCTTGGGCGGCGGTTTGGGCTTGAGTGCGTGCTTGTTCGGCAGTTTGTTGGGCGATCGCACCTTCTTTATATAATTGCTGTTGTCTTTGTGAGTCGGCTTGCGCTTGCACTAGTTGTAAGCGCAATCTCTCAACTTCCGCACGCGCATTACTCACCTGGGTTGCGGCTCTTGCTACTTCGGATTTTTGGGCTGCTAGTTCTGCTTCGGCTTGTTTTAAGTCTGTCAGCAGCAAAGCATCATCTAACTGCCCGATGTTCTGGCTTCTTCTGACACTATCGCCTACATCTACGTTTAAAGATAATAACCGTGCTTCTACTTGCGATCGCAGCGATACAGTGCGATAAGGTATGGTTGAACCTGTATACTCTTGTGGCTTTTCTAGTGTATCTGTACGGGCGATCGCCACATCTACTGGTGTTGCACCGCCACGTTCCCCACTTCCTCTTTGTGATTGTGCTTCAGCAGCTTCTTTTGGTAGAGAGCCACAACTAGCCGACAGTAATCCTGTGCTTAATAAACAAGCAAATAATGATATGAATTTCTTTGATTGGCTATGGGAACACTTGATATTTTGTGTGGGTTTTTCTGTATCAATCTTGGCGATTAAATCTAACTGGCTATTCATCACTTGGATTGGAGCTATGTAGGTTTGCTGTTTCATCGATTTTTGCGGTTGTTGTCCGGGTAAAATCATTTATTTTGCTTATGTAAAAAGTTTTTCAAACATAACAGCTTTTTATTCCCAAGTAATTTTGTATATATGTCTATAGCTAGATTAAATAATAGTAAATAAATGTTGACTCAAAAATATTTGGTAGCAAAAATTACAATTTTTGCTAAATCAAGGTACAAAAGCCTGCTGCTACTTGCTGATTCAGAAGTAAAATATTTTTTACCTTTTGTGAAATCAAGATTGTAATCTATTTTTCTCAATCATCTTGGCTGTGGCTCAAGATAAGAGGCTTGTAGAAAATCAGATTTAGGGCTAATTTTTGCCCTAATTTTGGCGTTAGCACGCTTAAAATGATGATATTTAGTTTTACTAATTATACATAACATATACTAGCAAAGATGCTAGGAAAGTAATCTGTAATTCTCAGTATTTATGAGATATATTAAAAAATCTAAACCGTAATTGTCTTTTGTCACCCTGTAGTATATGTACAAACGCTATTTTTACCATAGGCGAGGACTATAACGCGTGACATCACCGCTAAGACTGACTCAAACCACTCACGAAGCAGAAATTACAGAATTTTTCCGAAAATCAGCCGGTCAGTGGCGCTCAGAAAGACGCTATTATACCCTCCCAGAGGGAGAAACGAAGGAAATGGTGAGTCTAATCACCATTCGGTTTTTGGAAAGAGGATGCGCCCAATTGCAAAAGTTGGCGCAGTTGCACAATTTACCTGATACAGATACTTTGATTTGTGGTGCGGAAGTAGTTTGGAATAGTACGGATATACTAAAAAATAGGCAAGATTCTCAAGGTTCGACATTATTTGGTGCATTAGGAAATATTTTGTACCGCGATCGCGGTTTTGCCACATCCAAACCAATCACCGCAGAATATTATTTCCCTAATTCTGAAACTCTGTGTTTGCGAACTGAGTACAAAGGTTCAGTGTTTGAGGAAGAATTAAAGTTTATTGGTAACAAATATCGCACCAGACAAACAATTATCTCTCGTGCTGGAGAACAGTTGATGATTGGTCAATATTTGGAAAAGCGAATTGAATAAGCCTTAGAGTTTAATGGGGAATAGATATCTATTTATTGTCTATTCCCTGTTAATCAGTTTTGTTTTAAAAGCTAAGTAAAAGCAATAGCACTCCTATATTCAACACTTGCTCTTGCGACAGTATTTAAATCCAAAAGTAGTGATTTGTGAACGCTTAAAAAATCGCTTTCATTATCTAACTCTTCTTTCCTTTGTTCATAGAGATTGTTTAGGTTAGGAGTAAATTCTCCAAGATTAAAATTTAGTAATTTTGATAAATCTTCTAACTCTTTGACTAAAGCAATACTTGAGCCAAGCCAATAACCAGGTAGATTTTGATCATAGATAACTGTTTCAAAATCAATAGGAACGTAATATCCATCCCAATCAGAATGACAAATTAAATGAGATTTTCTGTCTTCAAGAATATATTCTCTTAAATATGCAGGAATATTTTTATTGTTACTGTCTTCAACTGTTGGATTCCACTCACGATTTTCAAGAAATCTGGCTGCTAAGTATCTGAGATAGTGAATAGTGGAATATGACCAACTAAGTTGTGGAAATTCTAAATTATGAACCCATTCTCCAAATGGCTCCTGATGAGTCGGTAAACCTTGCTGTTGAAGCACATTGTTAATATCAACAAGATCGCCTTCTACAAACTCAAGAAGTTCCTCATCAGCCCATTCTCTAGCTAACCAGATTGTAACGCTCATTTTTTGGATAATTTGAACGTATTTTTTTAATTATTTATTAGGACGGTAGGTTGGGTTGAGTGATAGCAAAACCCAACCATCTGGTGGATTTTTCTTTAACCTACAACTTGCCACCAACCAAAGGCTGGGCCAATAAAACGAATAGTTACCCAAACAGCAACCATAGTACCAATCCCAATCCAGGCTCCGCGAGTAGTCCAAGTCACAAATAATTCGGATTGTTTTTTGGTGATGGGAACCCAAGGTAAAATACGTTCTTCTTGACCGTAATTTTCTCCCAGTGTCTCTTTGCGACGTTTTGCTTCACCCATAATTAGCAATTCAAAATTTCAATTAGTTTGTGTTTTATTCTAAATTTACCCACAAGCTGATAATACCGTTTGCTCAGAGGCGATCGCTATCCGTTGACAAAATATAAATAGTTATCTGTCATTTAGGCAGAATCTTCTTCATCCGGGTTAGAGAATAAACTGGGGTCGAGATAGTTAATACGTGCTAGAGGACTAAGCGCCGCCAGGATTTGTGAGCCATAGCTGCGGTTAACAACTCGACTATCGAGCAAAGCGACTACACCTTGATTTTCGCGTACAGGAGCGATCGCTCGTTGCAGTTCATTTAACGCGGCTGGTAATAAATATAAACGGAACCAATCTTGATGCGATCGCTTATAGTGAGCTACCCTACCAGCCACCAGGGGATTTTCTAAAGATGGCAGGGGCAAAGTCGCAATAATTAATAGATGGGGCGCAGGTAAAACATGTTGATGTTCTCGCCAATATTCCCAACCACTAATCAAAATACCATTTTCATCTAAACAGGTTTTTTCTACCTGCACCCGCGAACCAAACTCTGAAGCCAAAATCGCTCCTACTTGCGCCTTGAGTGGTACATCTCCCACTAAAATAACTGTCAATCCTGGGGCTGTCGCACTCAAACATAGTAGTGTACGAACTTTGTGAATAAAGGCTGGTTGAAATTCTGGCGTGTTAGGTAAAGGTAACTGATGGGGTACATACAGTTGAATAGCTTGAGCTTGACTATCTGAGGAAAACTTTAAGCAAGTTACATCATCCAACCCCAAACGTTGACGAAATACAGGCGCTTCCGTTTCTGCTTCTAAAGCACTACCGATTAACACTACTGGCTGTCGTTGCCAAATCGGCGAAAGTATCTCGCCAAGTTCAATCGGGGCGTAATGCAAAGAAAATAAACCTTGGCGACGAGCAATAGTTGCCCAAAAAAGATGAGGTGGGTGATTTACAAGAGAATTTTCATCGATGTATTGAAATTGCTGCCAGAAATTTTTCCAAACTTCAGGAATAGCCTCTAGTTCTAACTCGGCAAAAAGACGATGAATAATTTCTGCTTCTGGCTGGGAGATGAGATAGCACTCATAAGGATTCGCTGGGTGCTGAAATACTTCTTTTGTCAGTTGTGTTCTAGCAGAACGAATTGCTTCAACTTGGTAAGGACAAGCCAGCATTAGTTCTTCCCAGTCTTGAGGTTGCACATTTTGAATTAATTGATGACGTACCCAATCTTCTAAATCATCTACGCCATCAATAATTGTCGGAATACCTGGGGGAAAGGTATCAGAAGATGTTAACTGTCCTTTTAACCAAGCTTCTGGAGAAGTCAGAAGTAACCCTTGGAACTCGGAATTAGGCCAAACATCGCCTGTCCTGATTGGTTTTTTAGCTTGTAACCACTGTTGTAAGCGGGGTATTTCTACTTGCAATAAACGTTGTTGCACTGTTTCTGGAGCAACAATAATAACAGGGCCATGCCACATCAATGCTGATGCGACAAAGCTAGTGCGATATCGCCCTTGATAGCCACAAGCTGCTCCTACTTGAATTAAGGCACTACGTCCCAGACGCAAGGCGCGTGCTACCAACCTTGCCATCGTCAAATGATGAGGCCAGGAAGGGAACCCCGCCTGCGATCGCAGGAAGTTATGTAGTGACAAATGAACTTCTGCCTCAATCACACGCTTTTAATCCCATACAAAGTGATTTTTACTTCCATTAGCCCCATTTCTATTATCTTGTCATTAGTCAAGAGTCCATAGTCCATAGATTATTGATCCTTGACCCTTCGGGTTCGCCAGTGAGGGAGTCGGGAAACCCGACGACAGTTGCTACAACGGAGGGAACCTCCGCAACGCACTGTCTCCCCAACGCACTGGCTCACCATTGACTACTGGCCATTGACTCATTACTGTAATTTATGCCAACTTACACAGGAATTTCTAGCGAAGCCTTTAGGCATCCACTTGATCGCCAAGCTGAACAAGCTTTACGAAATTTACCAGGATTTGATTTAATTGCCCGTAAATTCATGGAATTTGTCTACGAACGCCCGCAGTTAGTCTATCTAATGGGTAACACCATCCAAGTAGGGCCACGTCAATATTCCACTATTTACCAGATATTTCGGGAATGTGTGCGGGATTTGGACATTTACCCAGAACCTGCACTGTTTGTCTCACAAGATCCCCAAGCAAATAGTTATGCTTTAGGGCAAGATAATCCTTTCATTGTCATAAATACAGGCATACTAGACTTGCTAGAGGAAGTCGAAATTAGGGCTGTTTTAGCCCATGAACTGGGGCATATTAAATGTGGTCATACTATTTTAATTCAAATGGCGATGTGGGCGATGAGCGCTGCTTCTGCTCTAGGTGAATTGACCTTTGGCATTGGTAATTTCGTTACCCAAGCCTTAATCTACGCCTTTTTTGAATGGCGGCGGAAAGCTGAATTAAGTGCGGATCGTGCCGCATTGTTAGTAATTGATGACTTAAATCCTGTGATGTCTTCGATGATGAAGGTATCTGGCGGAAGTAGCAAATATGCCCACGAATGTAGTTTACAAGAATTTATCCGCCAGTCTGAAAATTATCACGCATTGGATGAAGATGGACTGAATCAAATATATAAATTCTTGGTCTACAATGGCGCTCAGGGTGCGATGTTGAGCCATCCTTTTGCTGTAGAACGTATACGTTATTTAAAGGAGTGGGCAGGATCAGAAGAATACCAGCAAATTCGCCGAGGCAACTATCAGCGATCGCCTGCTGAGGGTGCAGTAAATGTTGCATCGGAAAACCCCGCAAGTGAAGCAGAAAATTTACGGCAGCAAATTGAAGAATTACAACAAGAAATTAACAGAATGAAAAGGTCTCAGTAGCCAGTAGGGTGGGTATTATAATTCCCACCCGACAACAGTTTATTTTTATTTATTATCAATGATTAAGTTGATTAAAAACCATAAAATTATCTTATCAATTTTAACTTCAAGTGATAACTTTTGGAGGACAAGCTTTTTACTTGCTTCACTGAACATAAATTTTCTGTAGCGTGATTTATTTTTTAAGATTCCCTGATCTCCGATAATACTTTCTAGGGGTGCATGGCAGAAATCAATATTCAGGAGAAACTTGTCTTCTGTATGTTGCTGTATGCCTTTGTTAAATAAGCTGGAACATCCTCTATACTACCAGCTACCAAGATTCAATATAACTTGAATCTTGCCTAACTAATCTTGGCATGAAATTTCGTTTAGGCATTTCTTAACATGGTACTTAAATTTCCCAAATGGCTATCTGTGGTAGCTAATATTCTTGCTCTTGTCATCTTTATGCCTGGGATTGCTTTAGCTACGCCTCTACAAATTCATGGTAGTTCTAGTGTGATTTCTGCACGAGATAGCCAAGCTACAGTCAATGTCATTTCCTATTCTGAAGCTGATTTTACTCCCCAAGAACGCCAAAAAATTCAGGCTTTACGTCAACGGCGCAATAAAGAAATTAATGCCATATTAACTGCATCACAACGGGAAAAGCTGAAAGAAAAGTTACGGGCAGGAGATAATATTTATCAAGCTCTAGAAAGTTTAGATTTACATCCAGATCAGCAAAACATGATTAAAGCTGTTATGCAATTGATCAACTTGAAAATGAAGGCTATTATGTCTCAGTATTCCTTACAAGTAGGGCAAAGATAGCATATATAATTGCCTAGATAAGCCATAAATTTTGTAAGTTTATAGTTGTGTTAATAGCTGTGTCAATAAAAAGCGATCGCTCTTGATTAAATTGTGGCGATCACTAAACTTATGGAAACAGTTGACTAATTTGAATTGTAATTTCAGGAAAGGCAATTAAGGAGATTGATAAATCTTCGTCTAAAATTAATTGTTGACTGTAACCTGCTAAATTAGGTTCGCGAAAAACATAAACCTGACGCTGATTTACATCTAAAATCCAGTATTCTGTAATTCCTGCCTTAGCATAAAGAGGGGCTTTTTGTTTACGTTCTGTTTCTAGTGTTATATCCGCCACCTCAATCAACAAATACACTTCATCCGGTACAGGATGGTGGTCAATGTATTTTTGTGAATCGATGGCAACAATGGCAATGTCCGGTTCAGGTTGCGAGTATTGGCTTAACTAGATGCACACAATGTTGTAGCAGCGTGGGGAGGGTTTTTCGCACTCATGGGTATTACTTGTCCCTCAATTAATTCCACTCGTTCGTCGGCTTTGATAATACCTGTGTCCAGCATTTGGTGATATTCATCTACATTCCAGAGGCGGACTTTGGTTTGCGTCATTGTCAGATACCTTTGGCGATCGCATTTCAATTTTGCCAAGTGCAAAAATCTCTCACTGTCTACTTTTGCAGCATCTATAATTAATCTTGCCCTATTTAGTTCGTTACCATGTCGGAAGAAGATATCCGTGCCGCAAGGCTGGAAAAAGTAGACCAGATTAAGCAGTTAGGGGCTAATCCCTACGCCTATCGTTGGGAATCCACCCACAACGCCGCCCAATTGCAAGAAAAATTTGCTGATTTAGCCAACGGCGAAGAAGTTGATTTAGAAGTTGCGATCGCCGGTCGGATTATGGCGCGGCGTGTTTTTGGTAAGTTGGCATTCTTCACCTTGCAAGATGAAACCGGCAACATACAGCTTTATCTGGAGAAAAGTCGTATTCAAGAAAGCATGGCAGAAATTGATGCTGATGCTTTCAACCACCTGAAGCAACTCACAGATGCAGGCGATATTCTGGGAGTTAAAGGCACGATTAAACGGACTGAAAAGGGCGAGTTATCAGTCTACGTCAAACAATACACCATCCTCACAAAATCCTTATTGCCCCTACCCGACAAGTGGCATGGATTAACAGATGTTGCCAAGCGCTACCGCCAGCGCTACGTTGACTTGATTGTTAACCCTGAAGTCCGGCAAACTTTTCGCCGTCGCGCCCAAATTACTGCTGGTATTCGCCGCTATCTAGAACAGCGAGATTTCCTCGAAATTGAAACGCCAGTTTTACAAAGTGAAGCTGGTGGTGCAGATGCACGACCTTTTATCACTTACCACAACACTCTCGAAATGGAGTTGTATCTGCGGATTGCCACAGAACTCCATCTCAAGCGGTTGATTGTGGGTGGTTTTGAAAAAGTGTTTGAATTGGGGCGGATTTTCCGTAATGAGGGAATTTCCACCAGACACAACCCCGAATTTACCTCAATCGAAATTTACCAAGCCTACGCCGACTACAACGATATGATGGCACTGACGGAAGGTATTATTACCACCGTTGCCCAAGAAGTTCTCGGCACATTGCAAATTACCTACCAAGGTGAAACTGTAGATTTAACACCACCTTGGCGAAGGGTGACAATGCACGATTTAGTTAAAGAAGCTACAGGCTTAGACTTTAATTCTTTCCAAACTTTGGAAGATGCAAAAGCCGCAGCTAAAAATGCGGGGATTCCTGGTACAGATGAAGCCCAATCAATTGGGAAGTTACTAAATTTAGCTTTTGAAGAAAAGGTAGAAGGAAATTTAATTCAACCTACCTTTGTTATTGACTATCCTGTAGAAATTTCGCCCCTAGCAAAACCCCATCGTTCTCAACCAGGTTTGGTAGAACGATTCGAGTTATTTATTGTGGGACGGGAAACCGCCAACAGTTTCTCAGAATTAACAGATCCCATCGACCAAAGAGAACGTCTCGAAGCCCAAGCCGCCCGCAAAGCTGCTGGTGACTTAGAAGCCCAAGGCGTAGACGAAGACTTTCTTACCGCCCTGGAATATGGAATGCCACCAACAGGCGGTCTAGGGATTGGAATTGATCGGTTAGTAATGTTATTAACTGATTCTGCAAGTATTCGGGATGTCATAGCTTTCCCCTTACTCAAACCAGAAAAAACAGAAGCATCCCCAGAATCAGCAAGTTAAAAAAATCAAAAATGTTCACTAAAGAACCTGTATAAACGTAAAATTTTGCGTTATTACAGGTTTTTTATTTAGTAGTGAGATAAGAGAATGGTAGGTTGGGTGTAGTAACCCAACAAAATCTGGATGATGTTGGGTTCCGTTCTTCCACCCAACCTACACCCTGACATTAAATCTGCACCACAATTTTGATTTCTTCAAGTTGTTGCTTTAACCAAGCAGAAAATAAATCTCTGAGAATTTTGCAGCGTAGTGCTTCGTCTAAATGAGGTTGAATAATTTCTTCAACCCGAATCAGATGAACTCCTTTTTGTGTGAGAATTGGCTTGAGAATTTGTGGTGGATTAGCTGTAAAAACACAACCTGCAATCTCTGGACTCAAATTGCTACGGCATCGTCTTCCGCAATATCCACCAACGCGGCGTAATTCTGGTTCTTGTATGTATTGGTTAGCAATATCTTGGAAAGAAATTTTGTTTTCTTGCAATGCATAAAACAGTTTCCAAGCTAAGTCTTCGTCATCTAAAACAACTTCATAAGTAATACAGGCAGCATAATCGAGTTGATGTACAGAAAAGAAAGGTTCGACTTGTTCTGCAAAGAGATGATGGGCTAACTTTGTAGAAAGTAAGGAAATTTGAACTAATTCTTTGAATTCATTTAAAGAAAGATAATGTTTTTCTAGCCATACTTCCGTATCTTTAGCTTTGATCAGTTTTTTTAGCGATCGCATGTTATCTGCCGCCTGTTGAAGCTCTCCTGCTTTGATTTTTATACCCGCTTGATCAGCAGCATTAGTAATAATTTTCCTAGTAGCTATTGCCTCAATCATCTCTGGAAGTTGGCAAGAAAGCTTTATTTGATACAAGATATCTTCAGGAGAAATAATAAAAAAATCACTCATTATTTAATTCCTGTTTTTTGAAAATAGCAGCCACTAGCTAGATTGTGCCGTTGAAATATTGATAGTACTTTTAACAACACAATCTAAAAAGATATACTCTCTTTTCAAATAATTAGTGATGGGTATTAACGAAATAGAGTAAATCTTGAAAACTATTATGCTCACAGGTAAATTGTAAATCACCTATGAGAATTTCAGAGTCTTGAATATTAGCAGTTTCTTGTTGAAGATTATTATTTATTCGTTTCGTAGACAGTCCCATTTGTTTAAGTAAACGGCTGATATGGCGTTCGGTAATTTTAATTCCCATTTCACTTGCTAAATGTTTACTTAACCATTGTGCTGTCCAGTTTTGGAATGGATAGCCATAATCATGAGGGCTATTAGTTACTAATTCTTTCAAGCGTTCGATATATTTTTCATTAACACTTTTGGGCCTACCTATCTTTTGTTCCTGCCATTGATGAGCTAACCCAGCTTTTGCTACACTGCTCCAATATCGCGCCATATGGTAAGAACAGCCTAATATTTGACAAATTTTACTTGGAGATTTACCTTGATCTGCCAGCAACATAATTTCGATGCGGCGGCGGTATTCAGGTTGTAAACTTGTTTGGAGATTTTTTAACAAAACCTTTTGCTGAAAAGGTGTTAAAAACTTACTGTTATTAACATTAAAATTTTCCAAATCTTGAAGTTGGTTGATTTCATGTGACATAGAAAGTACAAACCTCATCCAAATAGAAAAAGCATCCCAAATTGGTGTTTTTGCTATAACAGCCATTGATTTAGTCTGCTTAGCTCAATATTTTTGCGAAATGTGCATCTATCAATTGATTTAGTATTTTGCTTTTCTCTCCAAGCTCTAGTCAATTCTAATTTAGTGAAATTGAATCACTTGGCTAAATGACTAATTTTTGATTTAGTTGAATAACTTCAATATTAGTAAAGGTGTTTTATCAATCACAGCCATAAATAGTAGTAAAGTAGTTTATCGCTGTTGTATTTAATTTATATCTTCAGCAAGATTTAAATTCATATTTAATTATTAATTAAAATTAAATATGAATATTAATTAAATAAAACAATTTGTTTATTGAAAATTCAAGGTCAAGAAAGCGGTTATATACAGCACATTTCATCTCAATTAAGTACATTACCCCACCCATGCTACGGATACCATTGGTGAACTCTCCAACTTGATCATTTTCAGACATCCTCTGAGGTGCGATTGCGCGGATCGCAGTTTTAACAGCAATCCTATCTTCTCAAACTCACATTTTGATAGGTTTAAAACTCAATATCAAGCTAGGGAAAAAGTTGAGCTAATTTTCTAAACTCAGAAAAACTATCTTAAGTCTTGAATTAAGCGACTGGGGGAAGGTTATGAACATCATCAAAATAGAAATAACTTCAGTGTTGAATCAACGTCTTTTTGCTGCTTTTTTGGCTGTAACAACTTTAACGACTACTGTTGCTGTCAATGTTTCTCCATCATATGGACAAATCAGACCAATTATTAGAAATGGTGTGAAACTGTGTCCCAAAATCGAACAATGTAAAAATTACGTGCGAAATCGTTACCAAGAGCTTAACCCAAAGGTATATGAACAACAGCGTAAACTACAGCAACTACGGCAACAACAGCAACGACAATATCAACAACAGCCATATCAACAACCCAGATATTAGTCGAGTCTGAGGTAAATGTAACACGAATTATGATTGAGCCAAGATATCACCAAAAATCTGTCATATAACGCGGAAAGGCTCAATTTGGGTGAGATGTACAGCAGCAAAAGCATAGATAATGACAAAGACTAATGATCAAATATGGACACTGAGCGAATTTAAAGCCTGTTCCCTGCTATACCTCATGTACTTGCAAAAAAACATTAAAAAAAGTCCTTAGACTAAGATGAATACTTGAGTCTAAGGACACTTATTAAAGGCTAACAATCATCAATAGATATTCAATTAATATTTTTGCGTCTATAATTTTGTACAACAATAAGCTGATTTTATTTTATTGCCTCTAAAAAACCCAAAAAAGATTCCTGACACAATCCATGTTCAAACTAATTGTGTATAAATATCCTGAGAGTTGGAATTAAGATAAGGACGTAGTAATTCAATTCCTTGTAAGGCAAATTGTTTAAGTATTAAAGCTATACGATTTTCTTTTGATTCATCCCCTTGTTGTAAAGCTTCTAGTAAAGCATTGGCAACAATTTGGCAACGATTTATGCCAAAACTTTCTTTCTCAGAAAATTTATTATCTGGTTCTTCTGCAAGAGCAACTCCGGGGGCGAGTAATTTTGTAAATAGTGGAATTTCTTCTCTAAAATGTGATTTATAGTTGACATAAATATCTTGCAGTACTTGTTGAATCAAGGGATATTTGGTTTTCTCAAAGTAAAGTACTGCTGTATCGTAGCGCTCATAGTCTGAAGGATTGTAAAGCGCTTTAAAAGTGAAAGGGATAAACATAGTGTTGAGTTGATCTGTTAGGCTGCTCATGACTGCAACTGCACCTTCAGGACTTAAATTAAAGTAAACACGTACAAGGTGTGAATCGATCGCAGTATCAGCACTTCTTGATATTCCGGCATTTCCCACCGCCATGTAAAAACCATTCTGTACTAAATTACGAGGCATCTTGACAGCAACTATATCGCCAGCGATCGCATTTTTTTCTGTATCTTGAAGAAAGCGATCGCGTTCTATGTGCAAAGTCAATTCACCTTTTTTCACTGCAAGAGTGCGATCGCTTTCTTCTACTAAAACTTGCCAACCGTGGTCAAAATAGCCTATACCTTTATTGGACAAGTGTAATTGCTCATAAAACTCTACATCTACTCCAAGATAAGTATTATTCTCTAAATTCTTGGGCATTGTCGAATCCATTGGATTTATATCTAAAGACAGAGCAGATCGCCCAGCACCGCAATAGTAGATGCTGTAGAGAAAATTGCACAATTGTGAATTAAGAAACTTGTGCTGAAGGTTTAATGGTAATCGCTGAAAGCGTGATACTGCCTCATCGGGAAGTTTTAAAGGTTTATAATTTGGATGGGAAATACAAAAGTTAGATTGAATCTGAACCTTAGTAGCTATATCTTCTAAGGTATTGAGTAATTGCTGGCTCAAAGTATTTGCAGTTTGCAATGTCGGTGAATTTAGCAATTGCATAATTTTCTGTCTGTTATTAAAACTACTTAGATAAGTGCAAAGGTGTAGGATGAATTAATTCAAAAGCTGTCATCCCAAAAATAGTTGGACAGGTAATTAATCACATTTTGGCTGCTTAAGGAAAATAACATTGTTTCAAAAACCTTTCTATTTCTAATTTTTCTGAGGAGATACAATTTTGCGATCGATATTGAGGAATATCAATCAATAACTTGCATAGAGAAATAGTACAAGAGATAGCACATTTAACTAACTCGTACTCTAATAACTTTTTTTCGTAGTTACTCTGATTAGAATAATTATTGTTTTTTCCTCCATTTATCATCATAGAATCTGTATCAGATAATTCTTGTAAAAAGCTTTCATAATCATAAAATGGCTCAGCAGAAGTAGAGTGTAGTTCAGTTAAAGTTCTAGTCATTGCTTTAACTCCTTGAATAGTTATAGCAATCCTAAATGAGTTGCCAACAAATTTATGATCCATGTTCTCTGTTCACTCCCTCAAAGATTAGCTTATCAATCAACTAGGATTGCTATATTGATGTTATTGATTGTTAGCCTAGTAAATCTGAGCAGGATAAAGATATTAATTACTTAATCCTGCTCATTAGCTCATGAAATTAGGATTCAACCATCACAAATTAAATCCTATTTAATAGGGAGATGTTATTACTCACCAGCACCACCGCCACCAGGAACACCACCGCCACCAGGAACACCACCGCCACCAGCAGCACCACCGCCACCAGCAGCACCACCGCCACCACCAAGAATACCGCCACCAGCAGCGCTAAATGACTTAGCGATGGAAGCAATATTATTTAGTGCATACACACTTACACCAAATTCCAGCAATTTTTCAATGTCGGGGCCATAGCCTCCCTGTAAGTTCATAGCATCTGTATCAGCTAAATCTTGCAAAAAACTTTCAGAATCTACAAACAGTTCAGAACCAGCATAATTCAATACGGAATTTTGGGTATTCATGATTAGTTTCCCTCCAATTATTTTGGATCAAAATGTTAGTTTCTGTTTGCGATTAAGCTTTATTTGCTTAACTGCATACTTGCATTATTAGTTGGCAGCCCTTAATTTGCAAGCAAAAAAAATGATTTATTCGACCCAAATTGAATAATTATGTCGAGGTCAACATTTAAAATAAAAATTGGAATTTATATTCCAGTTTTTATTTTAAAAACCATCTTTTAATTAATAAAATTTTCCACATTTCCTTTACATATTGAATGATATTGACAGTCAACAGTTAACAGTCAAGCATCAACATGATCATGAAGTGATGATGCAATGAATATGTGTTTTAGCTAATCTGCTCAGACTGAATATGGCGATTCTAGCAGCTTTGCTACCTAAATTTACTATTTGCTCAATGGTGTATGTGGCGCATAATTTTTAAAGACATAATTAGACAAGTTTTGTCTTTAAAAAAGACATATAAACGTGTTATGACAAGTTTTAGCATTCAACTAAACAGAAGCTAAAATATTAGGAAATTCGGAGATTTCCGGTTATAAATGCTGGATTTGCTTGATTTATTATGTGATGGTAAGCGGCTCAAATATTTGTAGCTTCCGGCAATTCAAATTTATAACCGTAACCGCGAACCGTCTTAATAAACTCAGGTACATTCTGATCAACTTCTAGTTTTTTGCGCAGTTGACCAATATGTACGTCAACAACTCGTCCATCTCCCACATAGTCGCAACCCCAAATTTTTTGGATAAGTTGGGGACGACTCCAAGCTTGCCCAGGATGACTTGCCAAAAAATGTAGAATATTAAATTCCAAAGCCGTTAAATTTAGTGGTTTATCATTTAGTGTGACTTCTCTACCTTCTGGGTTAATTGCTAGTTGTTTGAACACTAAACGCTGTACAGGAGAAGGATTGATGCAACGTACACGTCTTAAAAGTGCTTGTACTCTAACTTCCACTTCTGCCAAACTAAACGGTTTAGTTAAAAAATCATCAGCACCCGCAGAAAGAATCTTAATTTTATCTTCTTCCGCATTTCTACTAGTCAATATCATTACTAAGACATTAGTACGGCTCTGCATTTCTTCGCATAAATTGTAGCCGCTGATATCTGGCAAATTCCAATCCAAAATTACTAAAGCTGGATTAAATTGGTCAAACAAAGATAGAGCTGTTTTACCATCTGCCGCAGACTCTATTTGATATTTTCGACTCAGGAAACGATAAATAAGATTACGCACACTAAAGTCGTCATCTACAACAAGAATTTTCGGATTTGTAGCAGGAAGCATAACCATAAAGTTCTAGCCTATGATTCATTCAGCAACTCGCGGTTGAGGTAGCTTTTTTGGAGTGCGAGCAGCCAGTTTAAAAAAATTTATATTACAAAAATTTTTTAGTTTTTCTTGACCTTTACCTAAGTTGATCACTTAGACATAAAACAGCTTTTTACTAGGCATTGGCACTATTCTACTGAGATACACTTAATTTTCTATTAAATTTAGGAAAACTTCAGCTATCATAGTGCATACCAAATGTATAAGTTTTGTATGAGTTTTGTATGATTTTGAAAATCAAAGTATAATCAAGTACTTTGTTCTTGAAAATAATTGGAATTTTTTGAGTATTTTCTAAGAACAGATAGCTTTCAGACAGAAAGTAAATTGCTCACCAAGCCAGATTGAAATTAATTCTAGGTATAAATCTGGTGGAATATTTTATTTGGGAAAATACAGGTATCTGTCCAGGGTGGATTTACGTACAGCTACATCCCTATGTATAACAAAAATTACTTAATACAGCTGATAGTATGACAAGCCAAGGACTAAGAGCTTCTTCGGAAGGTATCAGGGCTGCAAAAACAGCTTTAACTGACAAAACTTTAAGCCAACACAAATTAGCAACAGCTTTAGGTATCACCCGTCAACCAGTATCTAAGTTTTTTGCAGGTGAGCCAGTTTCTCGCAGTTGTTTTGTACAAATCTGTCAACATTTAGGATTATCATGGCAAAAAGTTGCTGGTCTACCGGAAGATATAACTTCAGAAGCGACGACTAAATCACAAGCTAACAGTAGAGATTTAAATACATTGGTGCAGGAAATTCGTCAAAAGCGCCAAGGCAAAATTCAAGACCAGTGCGGTACTCTGCAAATGTTGGATGTTGCTCAAGCAGTTCCATTGGTCGATATTTATACTACTGTTTATGTCTTAGAAAAAATTACTAACCAACAATGCTTCGACATAGGAGATTTGTTGAATAACTTTTGTTTTGAGTCAGGCTTTAACCGACTCGGACAAGACAAACTTCAAAGAAGATTATCAGGATTAGAAGCTGCATCACTTTACTCAAAGTTGATGGTGCTGGGTAAACCAGGTTTAGGTAAAACAACTTTTTTAAAATACTTGGCGATTAAGTGTAATGAAGGGGAATTTCAACCAAACCACATAGCTATTTTTATCAGTCTCAAGGAATTTGCTGAAGACTCTACAGTTCACAATGACTTTAGTCTGTTGAAATATATTAGCCAAGAATTTCTGAGTTGTAGAGTTGAAGCAGAATCAACACTCAGCATATTAACTGAAGGCAAAGGACTGATTTTGCTAGATGGATTAGATGAAGTACCAGCCCAAGATTTAAATCAGATTAACCGAGAAATTCGTCGATTTTCTCAGACTTATTACAAAAATAAGTTTGTGATTAGCAGTCGAATAGCGGTTCAAAAATACAAATTTCCGGGATTTACAGAAATCGAAATTGCAGACTTTGATCTACAACAAGCCGAAACTTTTATAAAAAAATGGTTTGTTGCAGTTGCTCATGAATCTAGAGAAGATGGGGAAGCTAGAGGCAACTTATTTATTCATCAACTGCATTTACCAGAAAATCAGCAACTACGAGAATTAGCTACAACACCAATTTTACTACATCTAATCTGCTTATTCTTCCAAGCAAAATCTGAATTTAAATTTAAACCTGCTAAGTTGTATGAGCAAGCATTGAATATTTTAGTAAAGCGATGGGATGAAATTCGAGGTATTCAAAGGTATTCAGTTGACTGGTATTTTAACTTTGTTAATATAAAAAACTTAGTTGCTCAAATTGCGGCTTTTACTTTTGAGCAAGGAAATTATTTTTTTGAACAAGAAAAAATTTCATTACTAATATCTCAGTATTTAAATAAACATCATTATCTTTTTCCTAACTCCTCACAAATGAGAACTCGGCACTTGCAAGATAGTGAAAAAATACTGAAATTACTGGAAGTACAGTATGGTTTATTAGTTGAGCGATCGCAGGGAATTTACTCTTTCTCACATTTGGCTTTGCAAGAATATTTAACTGCCAAAAATATTGTAGACAATTCCCAAGAGCAGTCCGTAAATCAGCTAATTAAGCATATAACTGATAAAAAATGGCAAAATGTCTTTTTGCTGACTGTGAGTATGTTACCGACTGCTGATGAAATGCTACATTTAATGAAACAAGAAATTGATTTTTTAGTAGCTAATGAGCAGACAATTCAAGATTTTTTACTATGGTTACATCAAAAATCTAACTCAGTTAATACTCAATATAAACCAGTAGCTATCCGGGCTTTTTATCTAGTTTGTGTTGGTCGTTCATTAGAAGTATTTCTTAAAGGTAATAATTTTCCTCAATTCCAAGTTTTCTGCCATTCATCTAGCTACGGTCTTGAGCGTGCTATTATCGGCAATTTAGCATTCAACCCTGAACTTGCTATTGATGAGTTTCTTACTAGTACTTTTGCCTGTGCTGCGGAACTAGAATTTGCTTGTAACTATATCTTGAATGATGCTGTTGTTTTCGATTATGCTCATGCTTTAAATATTGCATTTGATAAAGCGCTAAATTTGGTTGTTGAATCTAAATTTAAACAATGTCTCCACAATCTTAAAAAACAATTGCCAAATGGACATAGCCATCCTCATAAATTTCGCAAGTGGTGGATAGAACACGGTAAATTCTGGAGTCGAAAATTTAGAGAACTTTTAATTAAATACAGAAATATTTGTCATGATTGGCAGTTTAATAAACAGCAAGTAGAATTACTTCAGCAATATTATAATGCCAATAAATTATTAGTAAATTGTCTGAATAATTCTTATAATATTACACCTGGAATTCGGCAAGAAATTGAAGAAACATTGCTGTTGGCGATCGCAGAGAGAAAAAATTAAATTATATATGATTATTAGCAGGCATTTTTTTTACTTTGATTCCTTATTTAAAATATTTTGAAAGTGCCATAAATCTGGAAAAACCAACTAATATACCAGAAGAAAGACTTTTATAACATTCATCCCAAAGAAAGAGCAATTAAATAGCTTGCTCTCGTTAAATTGCTGTTAGGAAGTCAGTTAGGGATATTTTATGACTAATAATTTAGTAGGCGGTATTATTCCTCAACAGCCAACTATAGAGCCTCAGTCTGATGTTCATGTCCTGAAGTCGCGCTTGGAATGGGGCGAACCAGCTTTTACAATTTTGGATGTACGCGATCGCCAAGTATTTAACGAAGGTCATATCATGGGAGCAATGCCCATGCCAATCAATGAATTAGCTGAGCGAGCTGTACCATCTATAGATAAAAGCCGTGATATCTACGTTTACGGTAGCAATGATGAAGAATCTGCTCAAGCTGCACAAGTTCTGAATTCTGCTGGTTTTGAGCATGTATCTCAACTCAAGGGTGGTCTAGCTGCATGGAAGGCAATCGGCGGCCCAACAGAAGGTATCGTTGAATCTAGAACTCCCGCAGGTGCAGACGACTATAATGTTGTAGCTCGTCTGAAAAATCACACAGAAACTCAGAAAAAAGAAGTCTAGATTTTTGGTTAATGGTCAATAGTCAATGGTCAATGGTCAATAGTGTATAAGAGAATGTTGACACAAGTTTTAACTATGGACTTTTGACTTTTGACTATTGACTCTTCACTACTAATGTTCAAAGATTTCTTTGAACTGTAATAAATCTAATGAAACTATTGTAGGTAAAACTTGAAAGCATTCTTGTGCGAGTTGCCAACGTTCTTCTCGTTTGAGCATTTCACTCAGCTTGTGCTGGACACTGATTAAATAGCGGACATCATTGGCAGCATAACTTAATTGCGCTTCAGTTAAATTCGCAGCATTACCCCAATCAGAACTTTGGGCGCTTTTATCAAGTTCTACTTGTTCTAACTCTTGTACTACATCTTTTAGTCCGTGACGGTTAGTGTAGGTACGGGCTAACTTACTCGCAATTTTTGTACAAAAAACAGGCTGAACGTCAATATCCAAGTTGTAGCGTAAAGTCGCAAGGTCAAAACGAGCAAAGTGAAATATCTTCAGTACATTCTTTGCTTCGAGAAGTTGTTTTAAATTTGGGGATTGGGTTTGGCCTCTGGCGATGCGAATTGCTGTTACTTTACCTTCCGAGTTGCACAGCTGCACGAGACACAAGCGATCGCGCTGTGGTAATAACCCCATTGTTTCTGTATCAACAGCGATTGTCTCAGATTTTAAGTACTCACTGAGGGTAGAGTCATTAATGTCGCGATCGCAAACCTGAAAATCTGGTAATGTCATGAATTACTCAACAATAAATGCAGTGTCTTCCACAAAAGAATACCCTTAGACACTACATAATTTCAGCAACTCAATATTATCTAGTCAGCAGAAAAATCTGCGTTAAGTAGACTTCTCCTTGTTGATTAGTCGCTACACCAACCCCAGTCAGGTTGTATTTGCCTTTGATATTCTTCAAATGTCCAGGACTCTCTAACCAACCAATCACAGCTTGGCTGGCAGGATTACTGTATCCTTGATTAACTGCAACATTTTCACCTGCACTATTGAAGGTTATCGAAGTAGCCCTAACGCGCTTTTCAAATCCGTTATGGCTAAACGGCACTTTTCCCTTAGCCATGTTTTGACTGTGAATCCTTGCTTGTCGGGAAATATTGGCATTCAAGGTTAACTTTGGCAGTTTTTTAGAAACTCGATAGCGATTTATTTGTTCAAAAACTGATTTCTCTAATGCAGCCGTGTTAAAGGTTGTAGTTGATGAGGCCAGCTGACTAGCGGCAATCTGTTGAGTGGTGTTGTTGGTAGATGAGTGGCTTGGTATGGGAGTAGAGATAAATCCACTAGCAAGGACAAGCGTACTTAAAGCGATGCCAAAAGCAGGTTGTCGAAACATGGAGAATTACAAAATATAGATGAGTAAGACCTATACTCTACCTTCGACTTCCCAGAATATGTAACAGGATATTATTAAAAATTGCTCAAATCCAGAAAATAAGGGACTATACGCTAGGGTAAAGAGTTTTTTAGATTTGTTTTTTGGTCTTGAGATTTTCTAAAAATACCGCAACACAGACTAGAAAAAAATTTTGGTGCGGTGCGTTACGCAAATAAAGTAACGCACTGCAAGTTTTAACTGAATGTTATTGTTCTATCGTGAGAGGATAAATATCTGGGTAAAGTAGACCGCACCTCTGTTATTTGCAGCAACACCAATGCCTGTGAGGTTGTAATTACCTTTGATATTAGCCAGATGTCCTGGACTTCTCAGCCAGCCTTGTACAGCTTGGGTAGCCGGATCTCTATATCCCTGGTTGTAAGCAACATTTTCAGCAGCTCCTCTGTAGGGAATAGTAGCTGCGATCGCTTGAACTCGCTGGCCAAAACCATAATGACCAAATCCAACTTGACCACTAGCCATATTTTGGCTGTGAATCCTGGCTTGATTGTCAATAGTAGAGTTACGAGTTAATGGTGGTAGACCTAGAGAAGCTCGATATTGATTAATTTGGTCATAAACCGCAGCTTCGAGTGCAGCAGTATTCACAGTAGATTGTGCCAGTTGAAAGCTTTGGCTGGATATTTTTGCAGGTTGCACAGTAGCAGTTTGACCTGGTGTAGAAAAAGCGATCGCACCCCCAATCAAGGCCAGAGTCGCAACACCAGCACTGTAGATTTTATTCCGAATCATTAATAGGTAGCCCTAAACACACTGAAAGTAAACTTCCAGACAATTTACCGGACTCATGTAAATTGAACAAATGCTCTATTGGTTGGCATCTGGGGATTTATGCTGCCATATCTTGCAATACTTCCAGCCAACTTGCATATTCATAAATTTCCATAGTTCATCATTCTCTGGTTAGAGAAATATTAAAATTGGTAGGAAAATTAGAGCCTAAAGATAGGGACTTCCAATTAAAAAAATAACCGGGAGTAAAGAAAAATCTCATTAAATAAATTGGGTCATTCATTCTCTGGAAGTCCCATATAGCAGGGAACAGGCAGGAAAGTCTGGTGGTGTCGATGTTTGAAGATTATGGCCCTAATACAAACTTAACCCCCGTCCCCTTCCCTTGTAGGGAAGGGGAGTAATACCATTTCACTGCCAGCTACTTTTCTGAACTCAGGACTCTTACGCTAAATGTTGCTGGACTTTAGCAACCAATTCATTTGTCCAATGTTCGGCGAGTTCGGCATCAGCGGCTTCAACCATGACTCTGATGACTGGTTCTGTACCAGAGGCGCGGACTAAGATTCTGCCAGCATCACCCATTGCGGCTTCGGCTAAGGCGATCGCATCTTGAACAGGTTGGCAATCTTTCCACCCTAAACGGCGATCGCGATCTACTACTCTGACATTCTTCAATAGTTGGGGATATGTCTGGAAGCTTTGGTCGATTAATTCCCCTAGGGAAACACCAGATTGTTTGACTAAGTTGGCTACATGTAAGGCTGTTAATAACCCATCGCCAGTAAACCCATAGTGTCTACACAAAATATGACCGGATTGTTCGCCACCCAGCATTCCGCCAGTCCGCAGCATTTCTGCTTGCACGTATTGATCACCAACAGCAGTGCGAATCAATTTACCACCTTGTTGTTGCCATGACCTTTCAAATCCTAAGTTGGCCATGACAGTGGAAACTATCAAGTTATCTGGTAGTTGTTGCTGTTGTTGCAGCTGACGACCCCACAGGTAAAGGATATAATCGCCATTGACTTGTCTGCCAGTGTTATCTACGGCTAAAACGCGATCGGCATCACCATCAAAAGCAAAGCCTATGTCTGCATGATGTTCTTGAACTGCGGCTTGCAAAATATCCAGGTGAGTGGAACCACAATCAACATTGATGCGATCGCCATCTGCGGCATTATGTAAGCAGATAACTTCTGCCCCCATTTCCATAAATACTTGTGGCGCTAACCCAACGGCTGCACCCCAAGCCAAATCTAAAACAATTTTCATCCCTTGCAGATTTCCGTTATGCTGCAAGGGTTGTTTCAATGCTTGGCTGTACTCACTCACTAACTGCGGACGGGAATAATGTCTGCCGCAATTACTCATTCCACCTACAACTGCTAACTTACCGCGCAATCCCGCTTCAATTTCTGCCTGTAATGCTTGCGGTAACTTCGCCCCATCCGCACCAAAAACTTTAATCCCGTTGTCTTCGGGTGGGTTATGACTAGCAGAAATCATCACGCCGCCAATTGCTTCACTTATGCTGGTAAGATAAGCAACGCAGGGAGTAGGACATAATCCTAAATACCAAACTTCGATTCCGGCGGCTGTTAACCCGGCACTCAAAGCCATTGCCAACATATCGCTGGAGTTACGAGAATCTTGTCCGACAATTACTGGTCTTGCTTCACCTGCATGGTTACGTAAAACTACACCTGTCCAATAACCTATTTGTAAAGCTAAGGGCGCATTCAGTAATTCTCCTACTTTTCCCCGAATTCCATCTGTACCAAACAGGGGAGTTGCTGGTAGTGATATCAAGCTAAAAGCTAAATTCTCGTCTATGCCTTTTTCACAATTAGTAGATTCACTGACAGAAAGACCTCGGATGTTGCCTTGAGTTCGAGTTATTGATGAAACCATAATTTTAAACACCCCACACCGTAACACTAGAAAATATTACTTTACTCTCTATTCAACAAATTCAAGTAGCCATCATAAAACTGCATAGAACAAATGAAGCAGAGATGTTGAGGCTAGAGAGTATGATTTTTTTACTCAGCACTCAGCACTCAGCACTTTTTACTAACTATATAATCGTTTTTCTTTCTCAGAATCTATTACCAATAGACTGAATTAAGTGAAAATCTCTAAAATTTTTCTGAGGTTTGTAAATTTTTTATACAAAAAAATCTGGCGATCGCTTTCTTGATCATAAATTTTCCGCTTGGCGATGAGTAGAAAAATTACATATTCGCAGCCTCAGACAGCTTCACAAAAGTATACACTTCCATTGCTTAAAAAATTTTAATATAAATTCTCATCAAATAGTTCTAATGTAACTTTTTAATGACCTTTCTTAGCCGTTCGTAAATCGGAACCTCGGTATATCCCTTTAAAGGTGAGAAATTTTAGTATGAGCAGCAATTTAGCCAGCAAGTTGCGTGTCGGCACTAAAAAAGCCCACACGATGGCAGAAAATGTAGGTTTTGTCAAGTGCTTTTTAAAAGGAGTGGTAGAGAAGAGTTCCTACCGCAAATTAGTGGCTAACTTTTACTTCGTCTACTCGGCAATGGAAGAGGAGATGGAAAAGCATCGCCAGCACCCAATTGTTTCCAAAATTAATTTTGCCCAACTGCACCGCAAGCATAGCCTAGAGCAAGACCTAAGCTACTATTACGGTATTAACTGGCGCGAGCAAATCAAATTATCGCCAGCGGGTGAAGCTTATGTGCAACGCATCCGCGAAATTTCTGCGACAGAACCAGAATTATTAATTGCTCATTCCTACACCCGTTACTTGGGTGACTTATCTGGGGGACAGATTCTCAAGAACATTGCTGTGACAGCGATGAATTTGAGTGATAGCCAAGGAACCGCCTTCTATGAATTTGAGGAAATTCCCGATGAGAAGGCATTTAAAGCTAAGTATCGTCAAACATTGGACGAACTACCCATTGATGATGCTACAGGCGATCGCATCGTGGATGAAGCCAACGCTGCCTTTGGGATGAACATGAAGATGTTCCAAGAATTAGAAGGCAACTTAATTAAAGCTATTGGCATGATGTTGTACAACAGCCTCACCCGTCGCCGGACACGCGGCAGCACCGAACTAGCTACGGCTGAGTAAATTTTTGTAAACTAATCTTAGTTAATTCTGGGGGCAGTTTCCCTGGGGTCATCTTATCAAGAGTAAGGCGATCGCAAGGAAGTTGCCCCATTGAAGTATGAAGGGTGAAGTATGAAGGATGAAATTATTGCTATGTGACACTTTAGCCTTTAGTCCTTCATCCCCTAAACTCAACAAGACCACTAGAAGCAAAAACACTATATACTTCATACTTCAGACTTCACAGTTCATACTTCTCAAAATGGCTACAAAAATTCCTGTCACCGTGATTACAGGCTTCTTAGGCAGTGGTAAAACCAGCCTGATTCGCCACTTATTACAAAACAACCAAGGTCGTCGCATCGCCGTTTTAGTCAACGAATTTGGCGAACTAGGTATTGATGGCGAATTATTGAAATCCTGTCAAATTTGCCCTGAAGATGAAGATGGCGGGAGTAATATTTTTGAGTTAACCAATGGCTGTCTGTGCTGCACAGTGCAGGAAGAGTTTTATCCCACAATGCAAGAGTTAATTAAACGCCGGGATAGCATCGACTGCATTGTGATTGAAACTTCTGGGTTAGCTTTGCCTAAACCACTGGTTAAAGCCTTTCGTTGGCAAGAAATTCGTAACGCTGCAACAGTAGACGCAGTAATTACCGTTGTAGATTGTGCAGCGGTAGCTGGCGGGACATTCGCCAGTGATTTAGAAGCGATCGCCGCCCAACGTCAAGCAGATGATAGCCTAGAACATGAAACACCCTTGCAGGAGTTATTTGAAGACCAACTGGCTTGTGCAGACTTAGTGGTGTTGAGTAAAACTGACTTAGTAGATGCAGAAGCGAAAGCACAAGTTGAGGAATTAGTTAAACAAGAATTGCCCAGAGTGGTGAAAATGGTAGAGAGCGATCGCGGTCAAATCCATCCCTCTGTATTATTAGGATTGCAAGCCGCTGTGGAAGACAATTTAGATAGCCGTCCCAGCCATCACGATACAGAAGAAGACCACGACCACGACGACGAAATCACCTCAACACACGTCATTTTAGACCGCGCCTTTGACCCAGAAAAACTCCAACAACAATTGCAAAAACTTGTCCAGCAACAAGAAATTTACCGCATTAAAGGCTTTGTCGCAGTTACCAATAAACCCATGCGCCTAGTTATGCAAGGTGTAGGAAACCGCTTTGAAAAATTTTATGACCGTCCTTGGCAAGCAGCAGAAGCAAGGCAAACTCGCTTAGTTTTTATCGGTCGTGATTTGAACTCAACAGAAATAGAATCACAACTTGTAGCTTTGTAAATTAGTCTACTTTTGCTATTTATAGCAATAGACATCAAAATACTTTTAATTCTGTAACCTGTAACCTATCACCTGTCACCTAATCTACCTCTTCTTTTTATGACAATCTCTCAATTGTTTGACATTGCCAATCTGTTTGTTTTGCCTTTTTGGGCATTAATAATTCTCCTGCCCAACTGGAAAGTTACAAGGCGAATCATGGAGTCATACATTCCATTTCTGCCCTTAGCTGGAGCATATTTATATTTGTTTATCACCAGCATTACACCAGAAAATGCTCAAGCTTTATCAAATCCCCAACTAGCTGATATTGCTCGATTTTTTGCTGATGAAAAAGCCGCTGCAACAGGCTGGATTCATTTTTTAGTAATGGATTTGTTTGTTGGGAGGTTTATTTATTGGGAAGGACAGAAAACCGGAATTTGGACAATTCATTCTTTAATACTTTGTCTGTTTGCTGGGCCGATGGGAGTGCTATCTCACATCCTCACTGCCTGGATTACTAAAGCAATTTCTCCCAACTTTCAAGCTAATGAAGCAGCTAAATCATCAGAACAAGCTGTATCATCTACTAATGGTTAATTAAAATTAAAATAATGGGTAATTAGATTTACCTAATTACCCATTACAAGAATTCTTAACTAAAAATCAAGATTTCTTTAATTATGTAATCAAGAAGCTTTAACTTTACTACGATAGTTAGCATCTAACCAACAGCGAGGTAAACTTTCACCAGAGGGAAAAACAAGATTTGCTTTTTCAAAAGAATCAGTATCTTGTTCTTCTTGACCTTCTTGGTCTTGTCCGTGAACGATATTAATATTCGGGTCGATTAATTCCTGAATATCAGTAATTTTGACTAAATCGCTGGTATTTTTGATTTGGAGAAACATATAACTAACCTCCTCAAGTAGATGTAAACTATCCACTGCAAAATTGAATAGAGAAATAATTACTTACCAGAAGTCTCGACTAATTTTTTAAAGTGCATATATGCTTGTTCTGGTGTCAGCGGTTGAGATTCTTGTTCGTTAGGAATGTAGTATTGCCTGCTATCAGCAAAATAACGTACAACAAAACTAGGTATCAGATTTAACTGTAAAGCTTTTTTGCCTAGTTTATCTGCTGTTTCTGCTAGAGTATATCCATCATGAAACTCATAGCCAACCATACTTTTCACCTCCTAAAAATAGGGGTGCTAAAGAAGTTATTTTTGAGACTATCAAAGTCTAAAAATTATATTTCGCGTTGAAATTTTTCTAAAATATCCACCAAATTTACCTGACATTGCAAGGGCAGTAAATCTATGAGTGCTAGTTCCCTTCTGCCACCGCCTATCTTCACTGGTATAGATTCCAGCACTGCAATTACGCGGTCTTCATTGACATTATTAGAAGTAATTAAAGGATACAACTGCTCAGCAACAACAGTATGCAGTTTGGCATCCGATAGATAAAGATGCCACTTCGCAATATCTATGTAAACATTTTCACCAATTTCCGATGCTAGGGCTTCTAGTAATTCTGCGGTGTTAGTTTTAGCCATAAAAATCACCCTATATTAAGAAAGAGCGCCAGCTCTCAACCTATATATTATTATTGCTCAATTAATCAAGCTAACTCTACTCCCACAGGTTACAAATGCCCTAGCATCAACTGTCCATCTTCAGGTGGATTTAGGCGGTGTGGATGAATAGTTAGCGATCGCAGCAATATAAACTAGATGCAGCAACAAGATTACTCCCCAACCTGCGGTCAACAATGGCAACCATTCCCAGTTGGCTGCTTTCAGGTTATGGAAAAACCAAAGACCAGAATTAATTGTGGCTGCTACAGCGACATGGACAGCAAAATTCATCCGGTCATCTAACTTACGAAATTCCGGGTCATTGCGATCAGGTTTGCGAGGCCAACGAGGAGGCATAAATATTTGTTACAGATTTCAACATACTTGATTATTCTAAGGTCTTTAGGAGTGCAGTTGCTATTACTAACTTCTTTTTGTCTCAATCTCAGCAACTTTAACCTAGAGAATTTTTGTAAGCAGACTCTATAGTTTTTAACAACTGTGGAATGTCATAGGGTTTAGAAATAAAATGAGCAATTCCCAGGGATGAGGCTAATTCGTCTAGATAGCCGTGTGCAGTGGCTAACACGATTGCTACATTGATACCTTGTGCCTGGAGTTGCTGATACACTTCAACTCCTGTAAGTTCTGGCATTCTATTATCTAAAATTAATAAATCTGGCCGTTCCTGAATCACTATTTCTAAAGCTTCTTTACCATTTTTGGCTTCCTTTACCTCCCAACCTTCCTCTTCTAAGAGAAAACTCAGCATAACTCGACTATCATCGTCATCGTCAGCAATCAGGACTTTGCGCTTTCCCGAATTTTTACTGTTCATCTTTAATTCTTGTGATTGGTAGATAAAAAACCTGCGAGGTTGGTGCTGATTGAGAGATATTAAAGACTGGAATCACTAGAAAACTGATTTGCGCTAACTCAGAATTGGGAATTTTATGGACTACTACTTTAACTATTCCACCTTTGCCTGCATAATCAAAAGCTTGCAGAAAATAATGCAGCAGTTGGCGTAAAAGGCTTCTGGGGTCAGCAACTACTGAGATTGGTTCGTACCAGTCAGTAACTACTTCTACCTGACGAATGGCTACTTCTGTTGACAGAAGATCCACTAAATTGGATATATTATCAGTCAATGATACAGGTTGGAGTGTTCCAATCTCAAAGGATGCTAAACTTCGCCAAATTTCCGCACGGCGACGAAATATTTGAATTGATTTTTCAGCCTGACGCAGCAATTGCATCGCGTAGTCTAGACGGTTAACTGCGACCATCCGCGAAACGACTTCTAGTTTTAAACGTGCCGCTTGGTGTGCTTGAATAATATCTTGGCGTAATTCTTCGAGTGGTTGATATTCGTTAGGATGAGATTCTAAAACCCGACGCACATCTTTTTCTAAGTTGGCAATTAATAATTCTGCTTCGACTCCACCAGATGCACACACTAATATCTCTTTCAGACGTTGTCTAGCATCTGCACTTCGCAGGGAGATACTTAATACTCCGATAATTTCTTGTTTGTCATCACGTAGAGGAATTCCCTGACAGGTAAACGGATGAAACCCATCAATAAAATGTTCTGCACTAATAATTTCTACATAATCTGTTTCTGCTAATGGCGTACCGATCCCATTAGCACCAGCTACAGCCTCCGATAGCAAAGAACCAGGACCAGGAAAAGGTTCTGGCCCTTGTACAGTCTGTTTATCACCCACTACATCCAGCACGATCGCATTCTGATCTCCTAACATAACTGCATGACGATCTGTACCAGCGGCCTGTGAGAGCATCCGAATATAAGGAGTAGCGACTTGAATCAAAGTTTGCTTTTGTTCTCTCAACCGCTCTGTAGCTAGGTTTGATAGTTTTTCGGCTTGGAGCGCGTGCGGGTTAGCTCCTTGTAAATGCGATCGCTCCCAAGCACGATAGATAGTTGAGCGCAATATCTGCGCCGGAATTGCACCAGTAGATTTGTATATTCGTCTTGCTTCTAATACATCAATTTCTGGAGGGGACATAGCTGGAACCTCCCTGAACTTTTTAAGCTGTTATTGCAACTTTTTTATAACTTTATTAACCTCTGAATATTACTAGATTTACGTCCCAAAAAAAACTTAAACTTTTATTGTGTAATTAGTTTTTTTATATCTGAAATTTTTCCCTAAAATCTCATTCATGCTGCAAACAATCATCGAATTTTGAATTTATAACTATATTGAAAAAAATTCTCATCTTAATATTCTTGCTATAAAACAGTAGTAATTAATACAAAAAATTATCCGTTATTAAAGATATCAAATATTAGAATAACTGCATCAACCATTTGAGTGAGCTTTAATTTTCTATATGTTACAAATGATTCTCCTATTTGATAGAGGGAGCCAATATGTCCTCTTGTGAAGATGGTACTAACCATAAGAGGTAGGTGGCAAAAATGGCTAAAGCAAACCCAGTTGAGATTCAAAAACATTTAAAGGGCATTGACTATCCTGCTAGTAAGGACGAATTAGTTAAACATGCTCAAAAACAGGGAGCCGATCGCAAGGTTCTATCGTTATTAGAGCAACTACCAGATGATGAGGAATTTGGCAATCCCACCGATGTCAACAAAGCTATAGGTGAGATTAAGTAGGCTAGATTTCTGATGCAGAATAATCTCCAGATTTTCCGCCAGTTTTACTAATTAAATGAATCGATTCAATTTGAATCGACTTTTCTAAGGCTTTTGCCATATCGTATAAAGTCAACGCTGCTACGGAAACGGCAGTTAAAGCTTCCATTTCAACACCAGTTTCAGCTTTGGTTTTAACGGTAGCTTGGATGTGATAACCAGGTAATTGAAAGTCAGGGGTAATTTCGACGGCGACTTTTTGCAATGGCAGGGGATGACATAAGGGAATTAAATTAGCTGTCTGTTTGGCTGCCATAATCCCTGCTATGCGAGCTGTGGCTAACACATCACCTTTCGGAGTATTGCCATCCTGAATGGCAATCAAAGTTTCTGGCAGCATCCTCACCCTCCCAACGGCAACCGCCTGGCGGACTGTGGAAGCTTTGCCAGAAACATCCACCATCTGTGCTTGTCCTTGAGAATCCAGATGACTTAACTCGGCAGAAAAATTTTTTTGAGAATTGTCTTGCATCATTTGGGAATATAGTGCTAATATGTTTTTCTGGCAGGGGCGTGTAGCTCAGTGGACTAGAGCACGTGGCTACGGACCACGGTGTCGGGGGTTCGAATCCCTCCTCGCCCGTTATAAAAAGTAAAAAGGTAAAAGGCAAAAGTGATACGTGCTTTTGCCTTTTGCATTTTCAATCCATATTATTCAATGAAAAGGCATCTTCACCACGACCGAGAGCAAAACGCAAAGAATCCGGTAAAGTTTTGTTAGATAAGGTGAGGAAAATTAGCAGTGCCAAAAAAGTGAGTGCAGCACTATAGCCAAACATATTGCGGTAGCCTACAAACTCACTGACATAGCCAAATATCGGGGCAGCGATCGCAATTCCTAGGTCAAATCCAGCCATACAAATAGCAAAAATTTGCCCGCGTTCTTGTGTTAGTGAACGATCTGCCATCATCGTCACCATCATGGAAATCACCGTTCCACCACCAATGCCTTCCACTATGGCAGAGATTAAAAAAGCAGTAGTACTGTTAGCTTGCCATAGTAATACACAAGCTAAAGCATAGGCAGCAATTCCAAAGGTAATAAACAAACCCCGACCGAAGCGATCGCTGGCTCGACCAGCAAACACCCTGATCGTGAAACTTGCAATGGCGGCAATTGTGAAAAACCAGGCGCCATTAAAATTTACTTCGGTAGATTTAATAAATAACGACACAAAGACATGCATAGCGCCAACAGATGTACCTACCAGTAACATCACAATCGCTGGTATTCTCACCCTTGGACTCAGCAAAATTTGCCAAAAATTACTGTTTTGGCGTTCTGATTGTCGTTGTGTATTTAATGGTGGATTAATAACTTGTGATGCACACAATACACCAACAACAGCGACTGCTGCGGTAAACAAAAATAAACGTGCGTAGCCAGAAGTATCTTGTAAATATCCACCAATTGCTGGCCCCACGGCTAAACCAATGGGAGCAGTTAAACTCATATAGCTAATAATTTCTCCACGAATGGCGACAGGTGCTAAATCAGCCACCAAAGCACTGTAGCCAGTAGTAAAGGCTGCAATGCTAATTCCGTGAAAAATTCGCAGGAAAAATAATACTGGGATGGATGTAAATACTAAATAGCCAAAAGGTGCGATCGCTGCTACTGCTGTCCCAATTAATAAGACGATTTTACGTCCACGTTTATCAGCTAGTTTTCCCAGCATCGGACGAAACAGCAATAACCCAATGGCAAAGCCACCCATAACTATGCCAATTTCTTGCTTACTACCACCCACATGCTCAATGTATAGCGGTAGCGTCGGTAAAAAGGCAGCAGTACTTGACCAGAATAACAAACCTGCCGTAAACAGAATCAGCAGGTTTCGCCGGAGGTCGGCATCAAATGTATTAAAAGCTTTCAAAGCAGATGCAAATAACGCTAACTATATTGTTCTAATATTTTTACGTTAGTTAACATTTTTTGCCACCACTTCCCGTAACCAATATGGTGGTTGTTCGAGTTTCGCTGCGTTTCGCCTACGGAAGATTACTTTCACTCAACATTATTCAAACGCTACATCTTCGTAAACTTCTGCCATTGTTCCTTCAAAATTAATACTATTGAGTCGAAAAGATTTTTCTTGAGATGTGTATGTTTGCAAAACCCATAATCCTTCATTATTACGTCGAAAACATTCAATTCGCTGGCGTTTCGTGTTAATTAAAACGTATTCTTGTAGACTTTCTAGTACTTGATAATCAGCAAATTTATCACCTCTATCAAAGGCTTCAGTAGAGTCAGATAAAACTTCGACAATTACACAGGGAAATCTTTTGTAGGTAGGTGTTTCCTGATCTCTGGCATCGCAAGTCACCATCACATCAGGATAGTAGTATCTATTCAAAGATTCAATTCGAGCTTTCATATCAGCAATGTAAACACGGCAGCCAGAACCGCGCACATGATTTCGCAGAAGTGCAGCAATGTTGAGAGCAACGGTAACATGAGGGTCACTTGCTCCAGCCATTGCGTAAATGTAGCCGTCGATATATTCATGTTTAATGGAGCTTGCTTCCTCCATTTGCAGATATTCTTCCGGTGAAAGGTAGTTGGGTTGAGGGGAGGCTATCATAATAAATCAAAAGTCAAAAGGTAAAAGTTAAAAAAGAAAAACCTACAATTAATATTAACTACCAATTACATCAAGTTCGGTTATTTTTATTTTCAACTACTTCCCTTACCCGATAAATTGGTCGTCCTTGAGATTCATGATAGGTACGCATCAACAACTCTGCTAACAGACCAAAGCAAAATAGTTGTACTCCAGTTACTAATAACAGAACTGCCAAAATCAACAACGGGCGATTACCAATCATTTCACCCATAGCTAACTTGACAAACGTCAAATAAATTCCTAACCCCGCGCCCAATACCATTGAACTCAAACCCAACAACCCAAAAACGTGCATTGGGCGGGTAAGGAACTTCTTCATAAACAAAATCGTTAACAAATCCATTAACACCCGAAAAGTTCGGGAGATGCCGTACTTACTGCGACCAAATCGCCTCGCGTGGTGACGCACAGGCATTTCTGTAATTCTTGCCCCTTCAATGTAAGCCAGGGCTGGTAAAAATCGGTGCAATTCGCCGTAGAGATTCATATCTGCCACCAATTCTGCCCGATAGGCTTTGAGAGAGCAGCCATAGTCATGAATATACACACTTGTCGTGCGACGAATCAGCCAGTTAGCAATTTTGGAAGGTAACAAGCGATTCACAGCCCCATCTTGGCGTTTTTGCCGCCAACCGCTAACTAAATCGTAGCCTTCATCCAACTTGGCTAACAGCATTGGGATATCAGCAGGATCATTTTGCAAATCAGCATCTAAAGTGACAACTGTTTTGCCCACTGCATAGTTAAAGCCAGCAGACATCGCGGCTGTTTGTCCGTAATTGCGCCGTAGAATTACCGCCTTTAAATCACTGCGGCTTTGGGCTTGTGCTTTGAGAAATTCTGCCGAACCATCTGTGGAACCATCATCTACACAGATGATTTCATAACTGATTTGACTATCAGATAAAGTAGATGCGATCGCCTCTAATAAATGTGGTAAGCTTTCCACTTCATCACGTACCGGCACTACCACCGACACTGCTGGTACATTTGCGGAAATTCCCTGATTTTCCTCAGTCGTTATTTCTGGAATCAACCCACTCCTCATAACTCTCTGCGTCCTCAACGCTTCTGTGGTTCGTAACTTTTCACAACTCTGCCAGCACCTCGCAGTTGCTGATAATATGACCGACTCACCTCATCTCCCTGTTCCGAGAGAATATCAATCCCAATTCCATTACGTCCTTGAGTGGCTCCCGAACTATGGATATATGCAGCATCACCTAAATAAAGCCCAACATGAGTAGCTTTTTGCGGTGTGCCAAAAAATATCAAGTCTCCTGGTTGTAATTCTGACAGTGTGATGGGTTGGACAAATGCTTCTTGCTGATAAGCATCTCTCGGTAACCAAATTCCCACTGAGACAAACGCCGCCTGCATCAAGCCAGAACAATCATAATTTGGCCCCACTGTACCGCCCCAAAGATATTCATTAGATTGCTCCATTGCTTTTTGGGTAAAAGCGATAACCTTGGGAAGGAGTTTTTTAATTTCAGTTTCCGCAAATGTGGCAGCTTGATATTGTACAGTAGCAGGTTGTAATAAACCCAAATCCGCAAAGGACATCCAGGCTGGATAATCATCCTCACACAAATACACCTCAACCGCTGTATCTTGATGATTCGATGTTACCTGCAAATGTCGCCCAACAGCAGCTTGAGTTGCCAAGCGCGTACAAGCAGGAGAATCATATAAGTTGAGGTCAGCAAGACACTGGTATTCATCTGCGGTCAACTTGAGGATTTGGAATTCTGGATTAGAGAGCATTATTCAATGGTTTTCTTTAGAAAAGACGAACAACTTGAGAATTTGGGTAATGGCATTTTAGAGGCTACTTGGGCAACATTTCCGACATTAGCCCAAAATCAAATTGCTCTGACTTGGATTGTCTACGATCCGCCAGCACCCGTAAATACTGGTGGCGCTTTAACTCCCGATGCCTTTTGGAATCACCCAGTCCGTGGTTTTACTTATCGCGGTGTGGAACGGATTTACCCCGCGAGTGTGGTTAAGTTATTTTACTTGGTAGCAGTAAATGAATGGTTAGAAAAAGGCATGATCCAAACCTCTAAGGAATTGGAGCGAGCCTTGGGCGATATGATAATTGATTCTAGTAATGATGCCACAAGTTTAGTTGTAGATATTTTGACAGGGACTACTTCGGGGCCAGAGTTACCACCAGGGCCATTTGAAACTTGGAAGCAACAGCGTCATATTGTTAACCGCTACTACCAGTCCTTGGGTTGGGAAGAGATGGAGACAATAAATATCTGTCAAAAAACTTGGTGTGATGGCCCTTATGGTCGGGAACGGGCATTTTATGGAGAGATGTTTGATAATCGCAATATGTTAACAACAAATGCGATCGCTCGTTTGCTACATAGTATCGTGGGTGGGGTAGCAGTTTCGAGTGGGCGATCGCAAGCTATGATGAATCTGCTCAAACGCAGTCTCAACCCTGATGATTTACCTAAAAATGTCGAAGAAGACCAAATCACTGGTTTTTTAGGTGGTGGTTTACCGCAAAACGCACAAATTTGGTCAAAAGCTGGATGGACAAGTCAAGTTCGTCACGATGCAGCGTATATTGAGATACCTGATCAGCGTCCTTATGTGCTAGTAGTTTTTACTGAAGGTAAAGCCAATGCTACTAGCCGAGAGATTCTACCTTTTGTCTCAAAACTAGTTACAGAAGCCATTAGCAATCTTTAAAGTTTCCGTCACTCCTGACTCATCACTTCCTAAAAACTAATTTAATTTTTTCATATTTCATTTTCACTACCTACGTCCTTCTCAGGATGTAGGAAATAAATTTGTGAGTTAAAGTCGAACCATTGCCGAATTTTGCGCATTAATACGTGAAATTCAGTATTTTTACGGCAATATTCTGTTAGGAGTGAATGTGAATACTATTTTTCTTCGTAAAGGTGTTGTTTTGTTGCCGGGTTTAATTACATTTGCTGTCTTAACTTGTGGTTTTTCTGCCACAGCCCAGACAGTAGACACGGCAAATACTCAGCAGTTAACTGAGCCTTCTATTACCGCAGCGTCTCCCAATGAGTTAAATGTTGAAGTGGAGACAACAAACACAAATTTTGCTATTCAACAATTTCCTAGTGCTGACACTCAGGAATCTAGTAGTTCAATTCTCACACCTATTCCTGGGACAGTAACAACATCATCGTCAGCGCTTGTTGATCAACCTGCGGATGTCAAAGTTGCCCAATCAGATGTTGTTAATGTTGGTAGACCGACTCGTGGTGGTAGAAGTTATATCGGTGTTGGCGCTAATATTGGCTTAAGTGGTGGAGACTCTTCTTTAGGTGATGGTAACTTTGCAGTTCTGAGTAAGATCGGATTGACAAATGCTTTTTCTATCAGACCTTCAGCAGTGTTTGGTAACAACACTACAATTTTGATTCCCGTTACCTACGATTTTTCGCTACAACAAGACTCATTTACCGAACCTTTACCAATAGCTCCTTACGTAGGTGTTGGTGCAGCTATTAATACTGGTGATAATTCCCAAGTGGCTTTTTTGGTATCTGGTGGTATTGATGTACCCCTCTCCTCAAGATTTACAGCCACAGCTGCTGTGAACGCTGGATTTTTTGACCAAACCGATGTCGGTTTATTGGTAGGAGTTGGTTACAATTTCAGCGGCTTTTAATTACTGAAGTTAAAAGTAAAAAAGCAAAAGGCAAAAGAAAAAATTCTTTTGCCTTCTTACTTTCTACTTATTTAGGCGTAACTTTATCAACCACGCTAATTTTGCCGTCATCTCCTACAGACCAAACATCATAAACACCAAGTACATCACCGTTAGCATCAACATCTACGTTGCCACTAGCACCTTGGTAGTTAATCTTTTTACCTTCTTTGAGTAACTTTAGCCCTTCACAGACATCAGTCACTTCTGTACCTGGGCCAGCAGCAACTTCACGGATTTTACTGGAGATGCCAACACCTGTGTTGTCTTTAGCGGCTTGTGCTGCCAAAACTAGCAATGCAGCTGCATCCCAGGCTTGTGGTGCGTATTCTCCTGGTGAACCACCTTTTTTGTCTTTCCACAATTTGTTAAAAGCGTCTAAGGCTTTGCCATCGGAACCAGGTACTGTACCTAGCGCTCCGGTTAAGATAAATTTGCCATCGCCACCTTTACCTACTTGTTCAGGGAAAGTAGGCGACTTTACACCATCTGTAAGTAGAACTTGGACTCCTTTCATCAAACCTTGTTGATAGGCAGCTTTCAAAAGTAAACTACCTGTTTCAGCGTAAAGTACAGCAACTACTGCATCAGGTTTACCTGCAAAAGCAGCGGCAGCTTCGGTGTCAAAGGTTTGGGCTTTGGGGTCGTAACGAACTGGATTATTTTTATTAACTACTGTGCCACCTAATTTTTCAAAAGTTTCGACAAAAGCTTTTTCAAAACCAACACCATAATCGTTGTTAATTACAACGGTAGAAACGCGTTTAAAACCTTTTTTATTAGCTAATTGAGCTAATGCTAGTGCTTGGTAAGTATCGGGGGGTGCAGTCCGCGCCCAAAAGCCTTTAAAGTCGCCTTTCTTCGCCTTGTCAGTAAATACAGGGCTGGTGCTACCAGGAGACACGATCATAACCTTATTTGGTACAGCAACGGAAACTGCTGCTGTAGAAACACTACTAGCAAAGGAGCCAACTACACCAGCAACTTTATCTAATGTTGCCAGTTTGGTCATACCAGCAGCACCAGCTTTGGGGTCAGTTTGGTCGTCAACTTGTACAAGGGTGACGTTTTTACCGTTGACTCCACCACAGGCGTTAACTGTATCAACTAGCAAAGGTACAGAACCTACCATTTGCTGTCCGATGGAAGCTAAGTCACCAGTTGTGGGTAGTAGAGTCCCAATTTTTAACCCGTCAGTACTGCTAGTTGTACTTGTTGAGTTAGCTGTTGGGGAAGCAGTATTGGTGGTATTGGCAGTATTAGCATTATCACAAGATGCCGTTAAAAAGCCTGTGACTATGGTGGCTAAACTCAAGGCTAAGGCAGCAGTAATTCTTGGCATAATTTACTTTCACTCCTCTGATGTTCAGGAGCCTGAAAGTAAGATTCAAACTATGTTTCAGGTTAGCTCGATCTTAACAGACTCCAAATGTTAAATGATAACATCCACCAAAAGGAGTAACCGTGTTAGCCCTGACATTAATATTATTTAATATTTTGCAATACTGAGAGCAGTTCGCTCGCTGAAAACGGAGAGGGAGGGATTCGAACCCTCGGTACGGAGTTGCCTGCCGTACAACAGATTAGCAATCTGCCGCTTTCGACCACTCAGCCACCTCTCCAGGGTCACGAATACTTATCGTAGCACTTTTTTGTCAATAGTCAATAGTCAATGGTCAATATTTATTAGGTTTTGCTGCTGACTCTGGACTACGGACTATTGACTCATTTTACAGAACCTGCGATCGCAGCCATGCCACTGGTAAACTAGATAACTTTTGCCATTGGGGGACGTAGGCTCGCCGATTGAACACATCATAATCGTTGCGTTCAATCACTTTTAAAATGCCACTGTAGTGCATCAGTGCTGCCCAAACAGGCAAACGTGCATCAGGAGATAGGTAGGCAATACCTCTTTCTGCCTTGCGATAAAATTGTTCTGCCCGCGCAATTTGAAAACGCATGAGAGAACGCCAGCGCTCATCTATCACGCCCTTCATCAAGTCTTGCTCGGTGTAGTTAAATCTTGCCAAATCTTCCAACGGAATGTAAATTCGCCCCCGCCTTGCATCTTCTCCCACATCTCTTAAGATGTTGGTCAGTTGTTTAGCGATTCCTAGAGCAATTTCTTCTTGAGTGGGAATATATGGCGCTTGTTCACGGTTCCACGGTGCTGTGTTGCTGGTGTTATCCAGCCCCATGATGGCCGTTGACATCAAGCCGACCGTACCGGCGACACGATAACAATAGAGGTATAGTTCCTCAAATGTTTCGTAGCGACTGCGGTATAAGTCCATACGCTGTCCAGCAATCATATCCCGAAAGGGCTGAATGTCCATCGGAAAGCGTTGCACAGTATCAGCTAAAGCTACATCATAATTTTCGACTGGGTGTCCAGCAAAAATTGATTCTAGCTGCTGCTCCCATTGAGCTAGGGTTTCTGGTGTGGTAAGAGCAGATGCAGGGCCATCCACTAGTTCATCTGTACGGCGACACCAAGCATAAATTGCCCAAACAGCTGGGCGTTTTTCTTTACTCAAAAGTAAAGTACTCAGGTAGAAGGTCGCGGAGTACTTGGCTATGAGTTGCCGACAAAGTTTGTATGACTCGTCTACAGAGACCAGCGTTTTCATGCGCGGGGGGGAATCAGGCAGTTGCAGCATTCGTTGCAGGCGGTCGGGTTAGCGTTTGTAGGTTTGAGGCACTGGCCTCTGGCAGCGATTCACAAATCGCCTGCGCTGTTAGCTTACCAGAAAGTACGGCCCCTTCCATACTGCCCAAGTAGCGTTGCATGGTGTAACTCCCACTCAGAAAGAAGTTGGCGATGGGAGTTTTTTGGGGCGGACGGTACTGTTGACGACCAGGAGTCGCTTTGTAAACTGAACGCGGCGTTTTCACTACATGAGATTTCAGGAGTTTGGCTGGATTTTCTTTTCCAAAATGGTCGGGGAAAAGTTTTTCCAACTCGGTCATAGTTGCAGCAATAATTTCCTCGTCAGATTTGCTAATCCAATCTTGAGCAGGAGCTAGAACTAGTTCCAACATTGAGCGATCTGGGTTAGCGTATTCTCGACAAGTGTTGCTCATATCAGCATAAACGCTGAGGAGGGGCGATCGCGAAAATAATAAGTGATCAATATCTGTTAATTTCCGATCAAACCATAAATGTAAGTTAATTACTGGCACACCCTCCAAGCCTTCTAGCTTTTGGAAAAACTCCATTTGCTTCCAAGGTTCGGGCAACATGACTTTTAAAGGATCAACTGACATGGCTGATACGTAAAAGTCTGCTGTCACAACTTCATCTGGTGCGCCATTTAACCCACGCAGCAAAAATCCTTTAACCGTCCCATCTGGGTTGAGCAAGATTTCTTTGAGGGGTGCATTGAGCCGAACTTCGCCACCACGTTCGGTAATGTAATCAACGATAGGTTGACACAAACGTTCTGTAGGTGAACCGTCTAAAAAGGCGATTTTGGAGCCATATCGCTCTTGCAGAAAGCGATTTAGGGCTGTTAATAAGATTGTGGACGATACTTCATCGGGGTTGATAAAGGTTAAGGCTTTAGAAGCAGCAATGAATACGTCACTGGCTACTCGCTCACCTACACCTTGTCTTTTCAGCCACTCCAAAAAGCTGTATTTATCCATCTCTTCGACATAGTTTTGACCGCGCACGATGGCTGGAAGCAAGCCAATAGCGAACCGAATCTTCTGCTCCCAAGTCAACATATCGTTGTTGCGCAGAATCGAGGCAATGATGTTAAACGGAGATGGAATATCAGGAACATCAAAACGTGAGAGTGTTCCAGGTTTTTCTGGTTGATTAAAGATTAGTGTATGCTCTTTCCATTGAAGGCGGTCTTCAATGCCTAACTCCTTGAGCAATTGCAGCATATTGGGGTATGCCCCAAAGAAGGCGTGTAACCCGGTTTCGTACCAGTCGCCGTCAGAGTCTTTCCATGCCGCTACAAGGCCACCCAATACGTCTCGACGCTCCAAGACAATGGGAGTGTAACCTGCGTCTACAAGATATTTCGCGCAGGAAAGTCCTGCTAGACCAGCACCCGCGATCGCTACTCGCATTTAAACCTACTGTTGTTCAATATTTCTTAATCGTTTTGTCGTTCTCATTATACGTTGCAATCCGTTACATTTGGCAGTAATTGTGCGATCGCCTGGACAAAAACTTTCGTAACACCGATTTTTCTTTAGGGAGAGAGGGTGCAACCAAGAAGCACAAATGGCTATTGACTATTGATCATTTTCAACAAAGTAGTGTCTTTGATGTCATGCTGCATCTGATAGTCAGTAGTTGCAAATTCTATTTGTAAAATTAAGCGGTCTTTGTGAGTAGGTGGTAGTCCTTTGTGAAAACACAGGGGATCTTCGACAAATCCAAAGCCTGCTTGACCAGAAATATTTACCAAAGATTCCTGACCGTAGTAATTAATAATATCTTGATCTGTTTCGCGTTTACGAAACCAAAGATGTGTGAGTTTTTTCTTTTTGTGACTGCCACGAACGCAGATATGCTGACCACTTTGAGAATCAACATCTGTTAAATAAAAGAAAAATTTGATAAAGCGATAGTCATCTAAATCATAATGAAAAAATTGCGCGGCTTGGCTTTGCTCTCGATATGTCGTTTCGCCAGCAAAACTCCACCATAGTTTATTACCTTGATGCACTGGTTGAGCGTCTAAATATTTAGCTGCGATCGCTAATAATTTGGGGTCGTTTTGCAATTTCTTAATTGCTGCACAAAATAATCCTGTATTGTAATAAAACCCTGTAACAACTTGCTTACCTGCTTGGCTTTGCGCTGCTTCTTTTTGATGAAAATAAAAACCTAAATGAGATTTCTGGTTAGCGTAACAAGGTGTGGATTTAGCAAACTCGACTATTTCTTGCACAACATATTGAGGTAAATTAATTCCTACAGATAAACCTTCGTCATATAAGTTTTTAACAACTTCATCTACATCCACGTTGGTGAAATAAGAATTCTGCTCATTGATTAACTTTAAAAATGCTTGACTACTAGATTTGGAAAAAAACTTGATGATATTTCTTACCAGTTGATACTGAGCTACGTTACGCATTAACAGCCATCTTGGATTTTTTGTCAAACCTAGAAAATTTTCGTAACAAAAATTATGAATTTTAGTAACAAAATGCTCAAAAAAATTATTGTATGAATTCAGCAACATAATTTTTCTAAAAAAATAGCAGGATGCGATCGCGGCGATGCTTTCCCTAACAAATACGTAAGTAAAAATGCGTAATTATAAGTCACTGAATTTTAATTGATTGCCGTGCGCTTAGGCTATAAAGCTATAGTAAATTTACGGTTTCTTTGTAAGTAACGGCAGATTCTTGAAGAGTTTAAGATATCTTGTAGAGTGAAAGGCTGAAGGCTGAAGTGTGAAGTGTGAAGTATGAAGTGTGAAATTAAGAAACCCGTATAGTCAGCTTGAGCGCGATTGATGAAAAAATTTAGAGAGTCATTATTTGGTTAGTTCTGTATTAATACTTAATTTTTATAACTTCTTGGTAATAAATTATGTCGAAAGTGCAAGATATGGAATTATTCGGAAATCACGTAATTATCGGAATTTCTGGCACAAAATTGAGCGATGATGATAAACAGGCACTCAGTGAATTAAAACCAATTGGAGTAATATTTTTTGCTAAAAACTTTATAGATGGCGTTCCTTATGAGGTTTGGTTAGCCAGCTTTAAAGAACTAATAGACCAAATTCGACAATATGCGGAACGCGATTCGATGTTCATGACATTAGATCATGAAGGCGGACGCGTAGTACGCACACCTTTACCAATTACCAGATTTCCTTATGCTTCGCTGTTGCGATCGCACGCCCATGAAGTAGCAAAAGCCACAGCCACAGAACTAAAATCACTGGGAATTAACGTATCTTGGTCGCCTGTAGCCGATATTTACTCAAATCCTCTTAATCCTGTAATTGGGCCGCGTGCCTTTGGTGATACACCACAAACGGCGGCAGAAGGTGCGTTGGCATATTACCAGGGTCTACAAGAGTCGGGGATTTTAGGATGTGCCAAGCATTTTCCTGGACATGGAGACACAAGTACAGACTCGCACGTTGAATTACCAGTGCTTGATTTAACTGTGGAAGACTTGCGTAATCGGGAACTAATACCTTTTCAAGCCTTGATTGCAGCGCAAATTCCCTTGATTATGACAACTCACATTTTATTTCCCAAAATTGACCCAGATGTGCCGGCGACTATCTCGCAACCTATTCTCAAAAACATCCTACGGGAAGAACTTGGGTTTGAGGGTGTGGTTGTATCCGATGATTTGGATATGAAAGCAATTTCCGATATGTTTACCCAAAGCGGTACTGTCGCCCGCGCATTTAATGCTGGGTGTGACTTGTTCATCCTCTCGCGGAATATCAATTCATCTTCTTTGGAACGTACTTATTATATGTCGGCAGATTTTGCTGATTCTCTTAGCAAAGGTAGCTTGAAACAAGAGGTAGTGACAGCAGCTAGAGAGAGAATTGAAAAATTATTAGCCCAAACACCGCAATATGTTGTCCATGCGTTGGATAAAGATACTTTACTACGACATGCAGAATTAGCGATCGCTTGTACTTTTTAGTATGACGTTGCTAAATAAGGGGATGAAATATGAATCAAATCTCAAATTCCATATCCTCTCTGCGCACGCCAGTCGCCTCAACGGGGGGAACCCCTGCACAGCGCTGGCTCCTCTGCGTGAGATAAATTTTTACTTTTAAACGCAGAGTTTCGCGGAGGTAAACGCAAAGTTACGCAGAGTCTTTCTTTTTCTTTAAGATAAAAATATAGATGAAACTGATTGCGGACAAAGCAGTAAGTCTTAAATAAAGTATCAAAGATAAACAATTACGAACTACAAATTATTTCGACATGACATCATCTGTATTTGCTGCTGAACGTCTTTTATTCACTCCCACTACTTCTGATACTGATGCGATACCTTTAATTTTTGCTTTTCCGAATGAGTACAGTGTAGGTATCACTAGCCTTGGCTATCAGGTAGTTTGGGCAACTTTGGCAATGCGTGATGATGTGCAGGTGAGTCGTCTATTTACTGATATTCATGAACAACTTCCGAGACAGCCGGAAATTGTGGGATTTTCGATTTCTTGGGAATTAGATTATGTGAATATTTTAAATTTGTTGGAAACTTTAAATATTCCAATTCGGGCAAATTTACGTGATAATTCTCATCCGCTCATTTTTGGTGGCGGCCCAGTTCTCACGGCTAACCCTGAACCTTTTGCTGATTTTTTTGATATCATTTTGTTAGGAGATGGGGAAAATCTGCTGGGTAATTTTGTTGAATCTTACAAAGAAGTAAGATATGCTCCTAGACAAACTCAGCTTCAAAGATTGGCACAAGTACCAGGAATTTATATTCCGAGTTTGTACGAGGTGGAATATCAAACACCAGATGGTGAAGTAAAGTCAATTCAGCCAATTTCTTCAGATGTTCCCGCCATTGTTCAAAAGCAAACTTATCGCGGAAATATTCTCTCTGCTTCCACAGTGGTTACAGAAAAAGCTGCTTGGGAAAATATTTACATGGTGGAGGTGGTGAGAAGTTGTCCGGAAATGTGCCGCTTTTGTTTGGCAAGTTATCTGACTTTACCATTTAGAACTGCCAGCCTCGAAGGTTCATTAATTCCAGCAATTGAACGAGGTTTAGCAGTAACAAATCGCCTGGGATTATTAGGCGCTTCTGTTACCCAACATCCAGAGTTTGAGGAGTTATTAAATTACATTAGTCAGCCGAAATATGATGATGTGCGGTTGAGTATTGCTTCCGTCAGAACTAATACTGTAACGGTGCAGTTGGCAGAAACTTTGGCAAAACGAGACACGCGATCGCTTACCATTGCTGTAGAAAGTGGTTCCGATCAACTGCGGCAAATCATCAACAAAAAGCTGCAAAATGATGAAATTATCCAAGCGGCGATAAATGCGAAAGCAGGTGGACTCTCAGGCTTGAAACTGTACGGGATGGTTGGTATTCCTGGTGAGGAAGCAGAAGATTTAGAGGCGACTGTGGCGATGATGCGGAGTATCAAAAAAGCTGCACCAGGATTGCGGTTAAGCTTTGGCTGTAGCACGTTTGTACCGAAATCGCATACACCATTTCAATGGTTTGGGGTAAATCGTCAAGCTGAAAAACGGTTGCAGCTTTTACAAAAACAACTCAAACCGCAGGGGATAGATTTTCGCCCAGAAAGTTATAACTGGTCTATCATACAGGCTTTGTTATCGAGAGGCGATCGCCGCTTATCTCAACTTTTGGAACTCACCCGCGACTTTGGCGACTCTTTAGGTAGTTATAAACGCGCTTTCAAGCAACTTAAAGGAAAAATCCCCGATTTAGATTTTTACGTCCATGCTAATTGGTCAACATCCCAAGTCTTGCCTTGGAGCCACTTGCAAGGGCCGCTACCGCAGTCTACACTACTAAAGCACTTGGATGAGGCGACCAGTCATTTCCGTTCATCCTCCAAAGAACTACAGCCCATAAATTCATAGCCAAAAATTGAATGCAAACAACTGCTGAGTATTACTGCGCCTTTTGCGGCGAACCCAACTTAACCTTTATTGACTTGAGTGCGGGGGGACAGCAATCTTATGTTGAAGATTGTCAAGTTTGCTGTAACCCGAATATTTTGTATGTCCGGGTTGATGAAGACACCCTAGATATCGAAATTGATACCGAATACGAAGGCTAAATTTTAGGTTTTGCTGTTCATGTTGCACTTCAACCATTCATCTGTGATTAATGCGCCAATAGAAGTAGTTTGGCAATTTCATGAAAGGCCAGATATCCTGCAAATGTTAACTCCGCCTTGGCAACCAGTCAAAGTAGTTCGGCGAGAAGGAGGACTGGAAGTAGGTGCTATCACAGAGTTTCGTTTGTTTTTGGGGCCATTACCTTTAACTTGGTTAGCGCGTCACACTGAATGCGAACAATATCGTCTATTTGTCGATGAACAAATATCTGGCCCGTTTGAAGCTTGGGTACATCGCCATGAATTTCAGCCAGAAGATGGTAAAACCAAGTTAACAGATGCGATATCTTTCGCCATGCCAGGTGGAGATACAGTTGAATTTATCAGTGGTTGGTTAATACAAAGCCAACTAGAAGCTATGTTTCGCTACCGCCATTATGTAACAAAGCGCGAGTGTGAAGGTAGAAGCGGTAACTGGTGGTAAAGATGTCTAGGTTCAGTCAAGACTTCGCAAAGCAACGTCTCTACAAAATTTATCTCGATAAATTTTTTGAATTGGTAGTATTCTAGAGTTTTTACAGCAAATCTACCTAAATCAGTCAACTGGTAGAAGCAGAATCTATCTTGCAAGAGAGGGTAAATCTTGCCACGTTGTTAATGATAGTAGAAAGACATTCAAAAAACTATCACTGACTTTTTAGGTAAAAAAATGTTGGGAACATTTCTAATAACTCTAGCTACAGCACTGAGCTTACTAATTGTTGATTTAGTTGTGCCTGGTGTTAATATTGCTAACTTTCCCTCGGCTTTAATTGCTGCTGTCGTAATTGGCTTAATCAATAGTTCTGTGAAGCCAGTTCTTTCTACTCTATCGTTACCTTTAAACCTCGTCACCTTCGGTGCATTTGCGTTGGTTGTTAACGGTATCTGTTTTGCCTTAGCAGCATTTTTAGTGCCTGGGTTTAGCGCTCATGGAATTATTGCTTTTATTCTAGGCCCTGTTGTTCTATCTTTGGCTAACACTTTCATTAGCAACTACTTTGTTGAAAGAAACTTATTAACTGGCAATACTTCAACCCAAGGTGAATTACCTCAAGGTAACCCTCAGCAATAGTACAAGTATTTTCTGCTTGAATCAAACCACAGAATTAACATAATTCCTGAGACAGAGTTAAGAGTTATGTTAATTCTGGACAATATGAGTTAATCAATTTGAAAAACTAACAGCAAACCCATGAAATTATTTCGTTTTTTACTTGCTCTTTTAGTGCCTCCTTTAGGCGTTTTTCTAACAGTTGGTGTTGGCCCAACTTTGGTAATTAATATTCTGCTCACCCTGCTTGGTTGGCTTCCTGGTAGTATTCATGCTCTTTGGGTAGTGGCTAAGAGAGAAGAAGCATTTAATAGCGGCACTTACTAAGATAAGTTTCAAATTAGGTCATGAATTCTAAACAGATTCGGCACAAACCTCTCTAAATAAGGACAACGAATTAAGGGTGGGCTTCCATAGTCCACTCTTTTTATCAAGCCACGAGTTATTAGCTAGAATAATTTTTAGAAATAAGATTATCAAATGATATTAGTAAGTGAAAAAGTGGACAGAAAGCCCATAAAATATGAAATATAATCAGAATCCTTGCAAGCAAGCATAGTAAAACTTTGTCACAAAATATGCCCCAGTCAATCACTAGGATTTCGCTTGCAGAGTTTCTTGCTCAACCCAATATTGAGAGTTCACCTGCATGGGAATTAATTGATGGGCGAGTTGTTCAAAAAACAATGGCAACTCTCTTTCACTCACGCCTACAACGTAATCTAGTTAATTATATTAACGATCGCACCGATCAATTTGAAGCGGTGCAGGAGCTACGCTGCATTGTACCTCCTTACTCACCAGTACCAGATATTGCTATCATTGCTTGCAATCGCCTGAGTGATGAAGATGGCCCATTTAATGGAGCGCCAGATTGGTTAATTGAAATTCGCTCGCCTGAACAAAGTACCTTAGACTTACAAAATAAAATTCTCCACTGCCTCAGTAATGGAACACAACTTGCTTGGTTAATAGATATTGCTCGTCAGCAAATCTGGGTTTGGCAAGGAGATGATTTACCGATAGTTTTTGCTGGAGTAGACATTTTACCAAGTTTAGGCATTCTCCCTGAAATTACAGTTAATGCTGTCATAGCTATGACTAGCCGAAAATAATTAATTACAACAAAGAGACGTTGCATTGCAACGTCTCTAAATTTATATATATCTTCTAGTTTTTATCTGCTGTGTCCTTTTCTTTAAACAAATCAGCAGTGGCTAGTAATAACTCCCGTAAGGTTTGTTTAATTTGGAATTCTTTTCTAGCGATAGCTGTACCTGCTTCTTTTAGTTTATCGTCTAACTGCGATCGCTTTTGTACTACTTGTGTCGCTACAGCTTCAGCTTGCGGACGCGCTTGGTTATACCAAGTTTTTGCATCGTTCAGATAATTTTGGACTTCTTCAGAACGTCCACCATAACGTGCAGCTAAATTAGCACGAACAATTGCTAGTTGTGCTTGCAATTGTGCGTAACGTTTTTTTAGTAAAGAAACTTCATCACTATCTTTGATGGCGTTAACAGCCGAATCAATGATGTTTTTGGTATCAGCAGGTTTTTCCCTACCTGTTTCTTCAATCTCTGCTAATATCACATCTACATCTTGTTGCAGTTTTTCTTCTTCGCTATCTAGTTGAGCTTGCAACCTTTGCAGTTCTGACTGAGTTTGAATGATATTCTCGTGTCTTTTTTGGTTCACGCCTTCTAAAGCACCTTCGATAGAAGCTGTGACTTCTTCTTTAATTTCAGTACCTTTTTCTTGGAGGCTTTCAATCACAGCAGAAACCGCATCTTTTACAAGCCCACGCAGTTCAATTGAACCTTCTTTAAACTCAGAAGCAACTTGAGAAACTGCTGATTTTACAATTTCTCGAACTCTTTCAGTCCGTAACTGACCAGTTTCTTTAGCTTGCTTAAGGTCTGTTTGAATTTGTTCTTTGATATTTCTAACCATTTTCAACTCTGGGCATTTAGCTAATTTGGATAAAAATTTTTAGAGATGGTGATACACTCATATTCTGGCTTATTCTCTCAGTCATAGGCACTTCCTTTAGATAGAAAGGAAAGGTGAAAAATCGTCAGCATTTATCCGTGTAGATGTACGGTTTTCTTCACCTCAACATATTGAGTATCAGTATGTACATACTTGTGAGAAGATAAAGATTAATTTATAGTTGCTATAAAACAATGATAACCGCCCGAACAAATATCATAACTATGAGCATTAATTTGCTAAAAATCGTGCAATTATTATGTTTAATTCTCTTGTTATTGACTATTACCTTCACCTTGCCTGCTAGTGCTAACGATACAGTTAATGGCGCACAAATATTCAGCGTTCATTGTGCTGGCTGTCATATTAACGGTAGTAACATCATCAGACGGGGCAAGAATTTAAAAAAGCAAGCGCTTAAGAAATATAATATGGATTCAATAGAGGCAATTATATCCATTGTCACCAATGGAAAAAATAATATGTCTGCTTATAAAGACCGCCTCAGTGAACAAGAAATTCAAGATGTTGCAGCTTACGTTCTAGAACAAGCTGCAAAAGACTGGCGTTAAATAATTCAAAGTTCAACAATATGGTGTTACCCGCAGAAAGTCGTCTTCAACTTACTCCCGATTTGAACATTTGCCGGATATTAAATGGTATGTGGCAAGTGTCTGGCGCACATGGAAATATCAATCCCAGATCAGCAATTCATGCTATGTTCCAATATGTAGATGAAGGGTTTACAACTTGGGATTTAGCCGACCATTATGGCCCTGCTGAAGATTTTATTGGGGAATTTCGCCGTCAACTAGTTGCTACTAGAGGTAAAGAAGCTTTAGCTAACTTACAAGCTTTTACAAAATGGGTTCCTCGCCCTCGCAAAATGACAAAAAAAGTCGTAGAGGAAAATATTAATATTTCCTTACGGCGAATGAATGTTGAATCTTTAGATTTAATTCAATTTCACTGGTGGGAGTATAACGATAAAAATTATCTAGACGCCCTCAAATTTATGGCAGAATTGCAAACTGAGGGAAAAATTAAACATTTAGCTTTGACCAATTTTGATACAAAACATCTGCAAATTATCATTAACGCAGGGATTAAAATTGTTTCTAATCAAGTGCAATTTTCATTAGTTGACCGTCGTCCAGAAGTGTCAATGGTGCAATTCTGTCAACAACATGATATTAAACTTTTCACTTACGGCACAGTTTGTGGTGGTTTATTATCAGAAAAATATTTAGGTCAGCCAGAACCACGAAACTTTGATTTAGGCACAGCCAGCTTACGTAAATATAAAAATATGATTGATGCTTGGGGTGGTTGGCAATTATTTCAAGAATTACTTTCTACACTTAAAGAAATTGCTGATAAGTATGGTGTAAGTATTACTAATGTGGCAGTACGTTACATTTTAGATAAACCAGCGGTGGGAGGTGTAATTGTTGGCGCAAGGCTGGGTGTAACAGAACATATTGAAAACAACGCCAAAGTCTTTAATTTTAGATTAAATCAAGAAGACTGCGATCGCCTAGATCAAATTTCTCAAAAATCACGAAATCTATATCAGATAATTGGCGATTGCGGCGACGAATATAGAAGATAATTAGTAATTACAGTAGAGACGTTACATGTAACGTCTCTACTTCAGCCTTCATACATGTGTTTATGTTTTGCTAAAAGCTGGAGATACTTAGCATTTGTTTTTGCTTCCACCCATTTAGCTTTAAAAATAGCTGCTGATTCTGCTTTTACTGGGTCTACATCATAAGGCAGTATTTCTTTTTTTGAACTTCCCTCATCGGAAGTTTTTTTGTATTTTCTGCCGCTTTTATGATTAGCATAACGGCGAGAACGAGTATATCCCATTTGGATAAACTTCCGCGCCATGTCTGCTCCCACAAAATCATCCTGTGCTAGATAATCTAGAAAAAGCTGATAGATTTTTTCACTGGATTCCTTAGCAATCTCAGGTGTTTTGAATCGCCAATGAGGTAGAATTTCTGATTTGTAGGGTTCTACCAAAAGCACACCTTGTTCGCCCTTACCAACGCGATATAATTCAGGATGCTGGCGAAAATCTATTTTTTGGAAGTCTAAAGAATAATCAAAAGCCATAATAATTGAAAGTAAACTCTTTTTCAGAGTTCAACTTCTATCCTAGTAAGGAAATTTACTCTGCCTTATGAAAAATATCCTTGCTCCTGGACATTTGCGGAGAGTGCATCACATTGCTCTCAACGTCAAAGATATGCAAGCTTCGCGTCACTTTTATGGTAGTGTTTTGGGCTTGCATGAATTGACAGGAAAGCAAGTACCCGCAACTTTGGTGGAACTTGTCGCCGAGGGGAAAGTTGCTAACTTTGTTACTCCTGATGGCGTAATTTTAGATTTATTCTGGACACCTGATCTTGAGCCACCAAATCCAGATCCAGAAAAGAGTTTTACAAGAGCGTATCATCTAGCTTTTGATATAGATCCGCGATTATTTGAGAAAGCTTTAGCAGTTTTGCAGGAGAATAATATAGCGATCGCACATGGCCCAGTTAATCGTCCTACAGGTAAAGGTGTTTACTTTTATGACCCCGATGGTTTTATGATTGAAATTCGTTGCGATCCTCAACCTGCTGTGAGAATACCGACTCCTGAGTACTAAGCCGTTATCTCAACCTGATATCTCCTTTCCCTTTTCATATAGCAATGCAGATATTTCAAGTCATCGAAGCCGCACTTACCAAACCACCAATTCCCCACGAACCTTATAAGCAATCGTTGAAAGCTTGGGCAATGTATTGCTTGCGGGATAGAGGTTTCAAAGTTGTTTATGCTCAAAATGCTGATTTTGCCATTGAACCCAAAGGTGGCGAAAAACTCTATTTTAAAGTTACCAACAATGCAGATGATGTAGATAGTTCCTGCGGTTGGATAGTTTGGGATAGTGTCGCCAAAACTGCCAGTTTGATTCCACCATCATCTTGATAATTTGCGTAATCAGCCGACCTCTACGTGAATTACTGAGTTAAGTTAGCATCGGATTAGCTAACCAGTGATAGAGGTAGTTATGGCGCAGAATTGGTTGCGGATTACTCATCAAGATGAAAAAATCCAACTTTCCTGGCAACGAGAACAATCTGCACCACGTTCAGCACCTCCAGTCACTTTTGAGCATCCATTTGATGAACAGACATTAACTGAATTACGCTGGTACTTAGAAGAGTATTTACCTTTTCCTTATGGTATTTTCCCTGAGCAAGCCCAGAAAATCGAGCAAAAGTTTCAAGAATGGGGACAGCAGTTATTTGAATTAGTTTTTCCCCGCACCACTAAAGCTTGGGATTTTTTTCAAGAAGCTACAAGGGAAGGGCTAGACAAGTGCGAAATTAATATTTCTTCTGATGACCCCAAAGTGCTAAATTTACCTTGGGAGTTGCTGTATACGCCTGATTATCAATTTCTTGCACCGTCTTTAAGGGGAATGTATCGCAGTCTCAACGGTTATGCAGTGCGATCGCCTCTCCAAGAATTACCCCAGGACAAGTTAAATATATTATTAGTAGTTTCCCGCCCCTATGGCGAAAAAGATGTCGCTTTAAAAACTATCGCCCGTCCTCTACTCGAAGCCCTAAAACCAATTCAAAAGGATGTCAACCTCAAAGTGCTGCGTCCACCAAGCTTTGAGGCATTTGAGCAAGAACTAAATGCTCATAAAGGTTTTTACCATATCGTCCATTTTGATGGACATGGGGACTTTGACGAAAACAGCACAGGATTTCAACATTCTTACGGTAGCAAAGGGCAGGGAGTATTGGTGTTTGAAAATACCGATGGTTCACCCCAAATTATTACTGCTGCCCAAATTGCTCAGAGTTTAAATGATTGTCGTGTGCCGATTTTTGTTTTGAATGCTTGTAAATCAGCCCAAGAAGGAGATGGTAGTTTTTCTTCTGTGGCGACGCGCTTGGTATCTTTAGGGACAAAGGGCGTAGTTGCAATGGCTTATAACGTGCAAGCCGAAGCAGCCAAACATTTCATCGGCAGATTTTATCAGCAACTAGTCACGGGAACCGATGTATCCAATGCTGTAGCCGCAGCAAGGCGACAAGTAATAAATCAACGTTTGCGTCCTAGCCCTAAAGGTGATTTACCTTTAGCTGACTGGATGGTTCCGGTGTTGTACCAGCAGGAAACCTATACACCGTTTACAAAAGTCAATCATCAAACAGAAGACTTTACTGATATTGATGACTTTTTGGCAGAACCCATCAGCAATTTATTCAGGTTTCCAGAACAGGGACGCTACGGTTTTATTGGGCGAGACAACGACATCTTACGGTTAGAGCGAGCATTTCGCCAAAATAATATTGTGCTGTTGCAAGGTATGGGAGGTGTAGGTAAAACTGAGCTAACAACAGGGTTTGCCCAATGGTTAGATGAAACTCAAGGGCGTAAGCAGATATTTTTTACCTCCTTCGAGTCTGGCGCGTCACTAATTCGGGTAATAAACGAAGTCGGAAGAGTTGTTTGGGGAGATAAGTTTTCCCAGTATGAGGCAGAGCAACAACAACGAGCCGTCTTCAAATATTTGCAATCTCAGCCTTGTTTGTTGATTTGGGATAACTTTGAACCAGTCAATGGTTTCCCGACGGGGAATGAACCTTTACTGAGTGCAGAAGAAAGAAACAATCTCAAACAATTTCTCAAAGAATTACAAGGCGGTAAATCTTGGGTATTAATTACCAGCCGCCGCGAAGAACTTTGGCTTGATTGTGGATATAGTTTAATCAATTTGCAGGGTTTATCTCAAGCCGATGCCCAAGAGTTAGCCGCGAAGATTTTGCAAACTGTGGGTGTAGAGAGAAAGAACTTACCAAAAGAGTATTTAGAGTTATTGAAATTGCTGGGTGGACATCCCTTATCGTTGCGGGTGGTGTTACCGCATTTAAAGACACAGACACCAACTCAATTAATTGAAGCGTTGCGGCTGGGGTTGGATACTTTTAGAGGTGCTGATGAGGAAGGTAGGGATAAGTCGTTAACTGTGTCGTTGGATTATTCCTTTGCCAAGTTGTCGGAACGAACACGTCAGCATTTACCATTTTTGGCGTTGTTTTCAGAACGGATAAATGCAGATTGCCTATATTTGTTATCTGAAAGTTCTGATAATATTTCTGGACAAGCTTATCGGGTGGTGTTTGGGGAGAATTTGCAAAAAGTTGATTGGTTGCAGATTCTAAATGAAGCCACCGCCGCAGGTATTTTGGAATATTTGGGTGAGACTATTTACAAAATTCACCCAGCACTACCTTGGTATTTGCGCCAGCAGTTAAACAGAATTACTTCCCAGGAGGTGATTAAAGAACTCGAAAAAAAGTTGCTGATTTTTTATGCTGATTTAGCAGCTCACTATGACAAGCAACTCATCAGCAACTCTAAAATGGCAACCTCTGTACTGCAAGTTGAAGAACCAAATTTATTACAAAATCTACGCCTTGCTGAACAGCAAAAAGAGTGGGCTAAAGCATAGTTAATTCTGCAAGTGTTGGGAGAAGTGTATCAACGTGTAGGTCGCAAAACTGAATATCAATCACTGCGGCAACGGGCGCTTAAACAAATTAACATTAACTTGGCAAATGTGACAGTAAAGGGTGAAGATGCTTTTAATTTTTGGATGTATCTGCGAAGTGTGGATGCAAATGAAGCAGCGCTAAGTGCTGACTTAGAATATGCAAGAAAAATCTATCAAGAAATTTTGGATAAATTGACAGCGCTAAATGACCCATCAGTTAATGATCAGATTGCCACTTTTAATCACAATCTAGGTTATGTTGCGGAAAAGCAATGGCAGTTTAATACAGCTATTGATTACTACAAAACAGCGCTGAAGATAAAAGAAGATACCGGTAATGTGTACAGTGCTGCTAATGACTATCATCAAATTGGCAACATTGCTCAAAAGCAAAGGCAGTTTGATATCGCAGTTAAGTACTATAACAAGGCACTGAAGATTTTTGAAGATGAGGGAGATTTTTATCATGCTGCCACTGTCTATCACCAAATAGGCATCGTAGCTGAAGAACAACGGCAATTTGATGTGGCTGTTGATCACTATAACAAAGCATTGAAGATAGCAGAAGATTCAGAGGATTTGTCTAGTGCTGCCATTGAATATCATCAATTGGGCAATGTTGCTCTAAAGCAAAGGAAGTTTGATATCGCAGTTGATTACTATAACAAGGCACTAAAAATTTTTGAAGATGGCGGAGATTTCTATAATGCTGCCACTGTCTATCACCAACTAGGTATGGTAGTCTATGAGCAAAAACAGTTTGATGTAGCTATTGATTACTGCTTCAAATCACTGAATATATTAGAACAGAGAAAAGATTATTATAGTGCAGCTAGTGATTATTATTTATTAGCTATGGTAGCCCAAGAGCAACAGCAGTTTGATGTGGCGATTAAGTATTATCAAAAAGCCTGGGAAACTTATCAGCAATTTAAAGATTGGTATTGGACTTTACAAACATTGGGTAAATGGGGAAGGCTTTTAGAAGCTCAAGAAAATTATGCTGAAGCTTTGCTAATTTATATTGGAGCTTTAGGCGTTGCTTTACAGCACTATCAAGATTTTATCAGTTATTATATCAATGCTTTAGCTCGTATGCTTCAGCAGTTAGGTGAAACCCAGTTTCAAAGCATTTGGCGCGAGACGACGGGTGAAGAGTGCGCTGGAGAGGTACGCGAGGCAATTTGGACAGCGCGGGATAGGCTAGGTTGATTCAGATCCCCGACTTCTTCAAGAAATCGGGGATCTTGCAGTCCCTTATATAAGTTTTGTTTAAGCATTGCTTACGATCGCACAAAGCGCACTATCTTAAAGAGCGATCGCATAAGCTTTTGTCAAAAAGTTGTAACCTTAAGCCTTAATGTCGTAACGTTAAGCCTTAATGTTGTAATGTTGGTGATTAAGGTTGTAACCTTAAGCCTTAATATCGTAACCTTAAGCCTTAATGTTGTAATGTTGGTGATTAATGTTGTAACCTTAAGCCTTAATGTTGTAACATTAAGTCTTAATATCGTAGCGTTAAGACTTAATGTTGTAATGTTGGTGACGACAAGACATTCAGTTATACCTGCGATCGTTGATTCAAGAACTGACAAATTCTCCCTAGTTAATTTTCTAGGAGATATTTATTATGGTAAATCTCAATCATGCCAATAATGCCAGCAATGATTCTATGGGCGCAGTTCGCATCAAAGTTAAACTAATAAATGCCATAGATGAAGCACTTGTCAGTCGAGGAATGCTCAATCCCGATATGTTGCGTGTATGTGAAACTGAAGCACTGGTGTATACTGGTGCTGTACGTACTGTTCTCCCCATGTCGATTGTACAGCAGTTAGGTTTGAGAATTCGCGGTCAGCAGGTGGCGGAATACGCTAATGGGATGGAAGAATCTGTCGGTGTGACGGAACCCGTAATTATAGAATTAGCAGGGCGAGAAACTACTGAAGCTACATTAGTTACAGGCAATATTGTGCTGATTGGGCAAACTGTACTGGAAACGCTAGATTTATTAGTGGATTGTAAAAATCAGCGACTTATACCTAATCCTGAGCATCCCAATTATCCCGTAATGAGAATCTAGCATGAATCCCCAAGTATCTTCTACCGAAATTCAAGAACTGCAACAAATCATCCAAGATGAGCAGGCGCAAAAAGCACTCACAACTTTACAACAAAATAACGGTGATTTAGAAGCTAGTTTTGATGAACTTTGGCAAGAACAATTTGGTAAAACAGCTTTTGGTAAAAATAAATCTCTCTTACAATTAACACTAAATGAAATTCGCGCTGAAATATGCGGCGATGATGGTTTACAAGGCAAAATCAAAGAATATACTAAAAACCCTGGGAGTGCTGCTTTACTTAATAGTATTATTGGCTCGTTAGTTACTGTGGCAGCTGTGAATGGTATTCCTATTGATGCAGCGATCGCCACAATTGTAGTCTTATATATTCTCAAAATCGGAATCAACGTTTTCTGCAAATATACAGAACCAGAAAATAATTCATAAAAAAACGCAAAGACACTTCTTTGTGCCTTTGCGTCTATGCGAGAAACAACCTTAAATTAACTGCTAAATACTTCCACAGGTAAACGACTAAAAGCCAGTCGTTCATTCTGCACATCGACAAAGATGGTGTCGCCGTCATGGAATTCGCTGCGAAGTAAGGCTTTGGCAATTTGCGTTTCTAATTCGCGCTGAATTGCACGTTTTAGTGGACGCGCCCCAAATACGGGGTCATAGCCCACTTCAGCTAAGAAATCAAGCGCAGCATCGGAGAGTTTGAGAGATATTTTGCGATCGCTCAACCTGTCTCTTAATCTTTGTACTTGCAACTGTACAATGTGGCGCAGTTCTTTCTTATCTAAACTGTGGAAGATGATAATTTCATCAATCCGGTTGAGGAACTCTGGACGGAAGCTATTCCGCATCGCCTCCATTACCCGATGGCGCATTTCGTCGTAACGAGAATTATCTCCAGCAATATCGAGAATGAACTGGGAACCGATGTTGCTGGTCATAATAATAATTGTGTTCTTGAAGTCTACAGTATGACCTTGGGCATCGGTGACGCGTCCATCATCTAAAATTTGCAAGAAAATATTAAACACATCGGGGTGGGCTTTTTCGATTTCGTCAAACAAAATCACTGCGTAAGGACGACGACGAATAGCTTCCGTGAGTTGTCCACCTTCTTCGTAACCGACATAACCAGGAGGCGCACCAATTAACCGCGAGACGGCGTGTTTTTCCATGTACTCAGACATATCAATTCGCACCAGTGCATCTTCGGTGTCGAACATATACGCCGCCAAGGCTTTGGCTAACTCGGTTTTACCTACACCTGTAGGGCCGAGGAACACAAAGCTGGCGATAGGACGATTCGGATCAGCTAATCCAGCACGCGATCGCTGAATTGCATCGGCGACTGCTGTCACAGCTTCAGCTTGTCCAACTACTCGACGATGCAGTTCATCTTCTAAATGCAGCAGTTTTTCTTTCTCTGATTCCACCAACTTGCTGATGGGAATTCCTGTCCATTTAGAAATAACTTCTGCAATATCAGATTCGGTGACTTCTTCCCGCAGTAGAGATTTACCGCTTCTTTGGGCGTTTGCTAATTCACTTTCAGCGATTTCGAGTTTGCGATGTAAATCAGTTAACTGACCATATTTCAATTCCGCAGCGCGGTTGAGGTCATAGTTTCTTTCTGCTTGCTGAATTTCTAAGTTGACGCGTTCAATTTCTTTCTTAACAGACTGAATTTTGTTGATAATATCTTTTTCAGACTGCCATTGAGCGCTGAGAGTTCTTTGTTCTTCTTTGAGGTCAGCAATTTCTTTTTCTAATCTTTCCAACCGTTCACGGGAAGCTGCATCGCTTTCTTTTTGCAAAGATAGTTTCTCCATTTCTAATTGGAGAATCTTGCGATCGATTTCGTCGAGTTCTTCGGGTTTGGAAGTAATTTCCATTTTTAACCTAGCAGCAGCTTCGTCTACCAAGTCAATAGCTTTATCTGGTAAGAAGCGATCGCTAATATAGCGACTAGAAAGTTGCGCCGCAGCCACTAAAGCACTATCAGAAATCTTCACGCCATGATGGTTTTCATAGCGTTCCCGCAAACCACGCAAAATCGAAATCGTATCTTCGACGCTGGGCTGATCAACATAAACTTGTTGGAAGCGTCTTTCTAAAGCGGCATCTTTTTCGATATATTTGCGATACTCATCTAAAGTTGTCGCACCAATACAACGCAACTCACCCCGCGCCAACATCGGTTTTAACAAGTTACCCGCATCCATCGCGCCTTGGGTTGCACCTGCGCCGACAACGGTATGAATTTCATCAATAAATAGAACTATATTACCGCCAGATTCAGTTACTTCTTTTAAAACTGCTTTGAGGCGTTCTTCAAATTCGCCCCGGAATTTTGCCCCTGCAATCAAAGCACCCATATCTAAAGCGATGAGTTTGCGGTCTTTCAGGGATTGGGGAACATCGCCAGCCACGATGCGTTGAGCTAATCCTTCCGCGATCGCAGTTTTACCAACCCCAGGTTCCCCAATCAATACAGGGTTATTCTTGGTACGGCGCGAGAGAATCTGCACAGTCCGGCGAATCTCGTCATCTCGACCAATTACCGGATCGAGTTGACCTTTGCGGGCTGCTTCTGTGAGGTCACGTCCATATTTTTCCAGTGCTTCGTATTTACCTTCTGGATTTTGGTCGGTCACTTTCTGGCTCCCACGAATTTGTTTAATAATATTTTTCAACTTGCCTTCGTCTAACCCGAACTCTTGGAGTAGACTCTTGCCAAAACGGTCATCTTTGGCATAACCCAGCAATAAGTGTTCAATAGAAATATATTCGTCTTTAAAATCTTTACGATAGTTCTCCGCACGGTCTAGTAGTGTGTCTAAGCTGCGTCCCAAGAACACAGAACTACTTGTACCAGACACCCTCGGTTGACGTTGGAGAAATTGATCAGTGCGATCGCGGATTTTTTGCAGATTCACACCCGCCTTAGTTAAAATGCTGCTGGCTAAACCTTCTTGTTCTAGCAAGGCTTTTAGCAAGTGTTCGCTTTCGATTTGTTGTTGCTGATATTGTTTAGCAATATCTGGTGTGTGGGCGATCGCTTCCCAGGCTTTTTCGGTAAATTGGTTGGGATTAGTAGGTTGCATAGGCTGTTTGAATAACCACTCCCGATATGAGGCGCAGAAAAAAATCTTATATGGTTATTGTATGAAGCGGAGCGCAACTAACTGGATCGGTCTTCACGTCTTGAAGAAGTAGTATTATTACCTGAAAAATGAATATTTTCTTTACACACAAAGGCGTAACGTTCAGGTTTTGCCAAAATTTTTACAATGCTTGATGAAAACCACTATTGTTTATGTACTATCGGTAATTGGTAATCATCAAGCGATCGCTATTATTTCCTGGCGATTACCCACACCGCATGTACAATCCCCGGAATATACCCAAGAAATGTCAAAAGTATATTAATCCAAAAATCTTTTCCCAAACCTACTTGTAAAAATACTCCCAAAGGCGGTAGAAAAATCGCCACTAAAATCCTAATTAAGTCCATTTCAGCTTCCTGTCACGCTATATTTAACGCCGTGTGCAACTTTCCCTCAAACCTAACCCCCAACCCCTTCCCTACAAGGGAAGGGGAGCAAGAATCAAAGCCTCTCTCCTCTTAGGGGAGAGGTTTGGAGAGGGTTTAAAAATAAGTTGCACATCACGTTATTTCTACTCCTCAAAGATAGCATCGCCAGAATATTATCCACCTGATGCTAACCACGGGGCTGAACATATACTCAAAATCGTTATCAGCCATTATCTGGAGGATGTTCACCCATTGCGTATAGTACTCGGCGTAAATTCACAACTTCTTCTCGATTCAACTGTAGGCATTTCTTGTAGGTTGGGTGAAACGAAGTGGAACCCAACAAATGACATGAAGAAAACAGCAAAATAAGTACAATTAACGCTATTTGGTGTTGGGTTACGGCGCAATATAGATTTATCGTATTGTTGTTACTATCTGTTGTGCGCCTTCACCCAACCTACTATTACTACTGCAAACCCTCTCCCTTGCGCCCTGCCCCCCTGCTGTACACGCTCTTCATCAACCGCCACTAATTTTAGCTTTGTAACCTAATTTGGTAACAATCTCTAAAATTTTCTGCTTGTGTTCGCCTTGAATTTCAATGGTGTTGTCTTTGACTGTCCCACCAGTACCGCATTGGGTTTTCAACTGTTTGACTAAATCTGCTAAAGTTTCGGGTTTGGCTTGAAACCCAGTAATCACTGTCACCGTTTTACCCTTGCGTCCGGCGCGAGTCGCTTGAATTCTTAAGTTTTGTTGTTGTGGTGGAAGTTCCTGAATTGGTCTTTCGGTGGCGGCGGAGTTATCGTTCCCGAATTCTTGGTAGACAATCTTTTTATCAGAGTTGGATTTGGAAGCAGACATACAAAATGGCGGTAGTGATCAGTTATACTACATTTATTATGGTGTGAGACTTTCGTAATTAGGAATTACAAATTACGAATTGCTATTATCTGGCTGAAAATCCCTATAATTAATGAAGTCTTTACTTGTCATCAACATCGTTCCGTGACTACTACTCCCCTTTCTCCAAATTCTTCCACAACTGCTCAGGTTCCCGATACACAAGGACGCTTTGGACGCTTTGGCGGTAAGTACGTCCCGGAAACCCTGATGCCTGCTTTAGCTGAACTAGAAACAGCTTATCAGCAATATCGTCATGACCCAGAGTTTCAAGCAGAACTCCAACAACTGCTGCGGGATTATGTGGGACGCGCTACACCATTGTATTTTGCTGAACGGCTGACTGCTCATTATGCCCGACCTGATGGTACAGGGCCGCAGATTTATTTAAAGCGGGAAGATTTAAATCACACTGGCGCACACAAAATCAATAATGCTCTTGGTCAGGTATTGTTAGCCAAGCGCATGGGTAAGCAGCGAATTATTGCCGAAACTGGCGCTGGACAGCATGGCGTTGCGACAGCCACAGTTTGCGCCCGGTTTGGCTTGGAATGTGTGATTTACATGGGTGTTCACGATATGGAACGCCAAGCATTAAACGTGTTTAGAATGCGGTTGATGGGAGCAGAAGTCCGTCCGGTGGAGGCGGGTACAGGTACTCTCAAGGATGCGACTTCGGAAGCAATTCGAGATTGGGTGACGAATGTTGAAACAACTCATTACATCCTCGGTTCTGTAGCCGGGCCGCATCCTTACCCAATGATGGTGCGCGATTTTCATGCAGTGATTGGCCAAGAAACTCGCGCCCAAGCTTTAGAAAAGTGGGGTGGTTTACCTGATATTCTTATGGCTTGTGTGGGTGGTGGTTCCAATGCAATGGGGCTTTTCTATGAGTTTGTAAATGAACCATCTGTGCGGTTAATTGGGGTCGAAGCTGCTGGTGAAGGTGTGAATACAGACAAACACGCCGCTACCTTGACAAAAGGGCGAGTTGGTGTACTGCACGGAGCGATGAGCTATCTGCTGCAAGATGAAGATGGACAAGTAACTGAGGCTCACTCGATTAGTGCTGGGTTAGATTATCCCGGAGTGGGGCCAGAACACAGCTATTTGAAAGATATTAATCGGGCGGAATACTACAGCGTGACCGATGCAGAAGCTTTAGCAGCATTCCAAAGACTCTCCCGTCTAGAAGGAATTATCCCAGCATTGGAAACATCTCATGCGATCGCCTATCTCGAAACTCTCTGTCCTCAACTGGACGGTAGTCCCAGAATTATCATTAACTGTTCTGGACGCGGTGACAAGGATGTACAAACCGTAGCTAAATTTTTAACTCCGCAGTAGTTAATATGTTGCGGCTAAGGTAAAAAACTATTGGTTTTGGAAAGAAAACAGAGAATAAGGAAAAAATCTCTGGAAGTTTTATATAGCTTCGCCAAAATCGAATAATAGGAATTTAAAAAAAGTGCGTTAGTGAAAACTCAACGCACTCTATAGACAATAGGCATTGAAGTTAGGTGAACTATGAAAAGTTAATTTTCATCGCGTCCATGAACTTGTGCAGGTGGACTGGTTGCTTCTACAGCCGTGAATGATTCGAGAATTTTGTAGCTGTGATGTGAACCTTTGGGAACAACCCAAGAACTACCAGGTTCTAGCAAAATCATTTGTCCTTCGATGTGCAATTCTGCACGACCATTAATTACATAACCAACAGTTTCATAGTCACGTGCAGTTGGTTGTTTATCTTCGCCTGGTTGTTCATTTTCCCAAAGGCGCATAGAAACTGTTTTGCCAGAAGCCAGATATTTCTGACCGAGTTGACCTTTGGGTGAATGGCTGGAATCTATTTTGTGAACAGTGGTGTCAGTCATATTTAATAACCACCTTACGGTTTAAGAACAACTTTGATACAGTTATCTTTTTTGTGTTTAAAAATTTCGTAGCCGTGGGGTGCTTGGTCTAAAGGTAGTTTGTGTGTGATCACAAATGAAGGGTCGAGATCACCGTTTTCAATGTGATTGAGTAAGGGTTTTAAGTATCTATGAACGTGGGTTTGTCCCATTTTGAAGGTTAAACCTTTGTTCATCGCCGAACCCATCGGTATTTTGTCGAGGAAGCCACCGTAAACTCCTGCAAGTGATACGTGACCACCTTTGCCAGCAGCTAAAATTACTTGACGTAATGCTGTGGGACGGTCTGTTTCTAGACGGACTGCTTGTTTTACTTGGTCGTAGACAGCCATTGCATCTGTGCCATGTGCTTCCATACCAACTGCATCAATACAAGCATCAGGGCCACGCCCGCCTGTCATTTCTTTAAGTGCTTCGCCGACATCTATCTGTTCATAGTTGAGGACTTCGGCTTTGCCTTGTTCTTTCGCCATTTGTAAACGTTCGGGAATGCGATCTATGGCGATAACGCGTTCTGCACCAAGGAGATAGGCGCTTTTAATGGCAAATTGTCCGACTGGGCCGCAACCCCAAACAGCGACAATATCGCCAGGTTTAATGTGGCAGTTTTCTGCTGCCATGTAGCCAGTCGGGAAGATGTCAGTTAAAAATAAAACTTGCTCGTCTGTCAGATGGTCAGGAATTTTGAATAAGCCAACATCAGCAAAAGGTACTCTGACATATTCTGCTTGACCGCCAGCGTAACCACCAAATAAGTGAGAGTAACCAAATAAGCCCGATGGTGAGTGACCCATTTGCAGTTCTGTCATCCAAGCATTTGGGTTGGAGTTATCACACAAAGACCATAAATCGCGTTGGCAGAAAAAACAGTTACCGCAGGAAATTGTAAAGGGAACAACGACGCGATCACCAACTTTTACATTCTTAACTTCACTACCTAATTCTACAACTTCCCCCATGAATTCATGCCCCAGGATATCGCCTTTTTGCATGGTGGGAATGTAGCCATCATAAATATGCAAATCTGAGCCACAAATTGCTGTAGAAGTAATTTTAATAGTGGCATCACGCGGGTTAATAATTTTAGGATCAGGAACTGTTTCTACCCGCACATCGTTTGCTCCGTGCCAGCAAACTGCTTTCATAATTTTTAGTCCTTTGTCATTGGTCTTTAGTCATTTATATAAAATGGTGTGTTAGGCGCTTTGGTTAACGTGAGTTTGATGAGTACTGTTTTGTCCTCACCCCCAGACCCTCTCCTACGAGGCTACGGTGTACACACAAATATCGCTAAAATGCCTATCCCACCTCGGAATGAATTCCGAGTCTCATAGCAAAAGTCATCTAAAGAGAACTTAATGAAAATTTCAGTCCACTTGAGTGGACTTTAGCTATTAGCCTAGAACTAAAGTTCCAGGCGGGATATGGTTTCAACGTGAGAATTTTCGACTTGCGTAGCGCCTTTTAGGAGAGGGAAATGTCTGTCTAATTCACTGAGTTCTCATATCAAAAAGACGCGCCTAACACACCTACATGACTATCTTTTTATCTTTGGCTTTTTACGTTTGCTTTTTGCCTTAAACTCTATCTCTGAGTTGTTTGCTAGGAGGATTTTGGTAATAACCTTCCCTACTTTCTGTGGATGGCTTAACTGCTTCACCTACTCGGCTTTTCGCATCTTTGAGAAATTCTTTTGTTGCTCTGGGAGTTTCTTCATCTAAGTTTAGTTTTTCGCGGATATTCTCAGTAGCGCCTTTAAGTTTGGACTCAGCATTTCTTAATTGATTATCGTTTTGAATACCTTTATTTTGTCCTTCAGGTGTGCCTTTGTAATAAGTACCTTCTGGAGTGGTCACATCAGCTTGAGCTACGTTCACAAAGCTAAAAGCTTGTCCTAGTAAGAACATAAATCCTACTAAGAAAACAACCATAATTTTGCGTAAGCTAGAAATTACTTGCTTCATAAATAACCTCATTTGTTTTATTGATTAGTGTGTACAACTGAACGGCTAATAGCCTATTCATGGTTTGAGGACGACTTTGACACAGTTGTCTTTTTTCTGTTGAAAAATGTGATAACCGTGAGCCGCTTCTTCTAGGGGTAATTGATGAGTTACCACAAAGGAAGGATCGAGTTTGCCATCCAAGATTTGCTGGAGTAACAAATGCATATATTTCTGTCCGTGCATTTGCCCCATTCTGAAGGTTAGACCTTTGTTAAAAGCAGCACCAAAAGGTATTTTGTCTACAAAACCACCATAAACACCCATAATTGCCAAAGTGCCACCTTTACGACAGGCCACCATCATTTCTCTTAATACGTGGGGACGGTCGGTTTCTAATCTGAGCTTTTGTTTTGTCTGGTCGTAGAAGTCTTCTAAACCAACTCCGTGTGCTTCTAAACCAACTGCATCAATGCAAGCATCAGGGCCGCGTCCGCCAGTCATTTCTTTTAATGCTTCACCAGTATTAACTTCTTCGTAGTTAATTACTTCGGCTTTGGCATATTTTTTCGCCATTTCCAAACGTTCCGGGAAGCGGTCGATCGCAATTACTTTTTCTGCACCCATCATATAGGCGCTAATCATGGCGAACAGTCCAACTGCACCGGAACCCCAAACGGCTACTGTATCTCCTGGCTGAATATCACACAATTCTGCTCCCATGTAGCCAGTAGGAATAGCGTCGGAGATGAATAGTAGTTTTTCATCAGGTATCTCTGACGGAACTTTCACAACGCCAACATCAGCAAAAGGTACGCGGGTATATTCGGCTTGTGCGCCTGCATAGCCACCTAGGAGGTGAGAGTAACCATAAATTGCTGAGGTGACATTGCCAAATAACTTTTCTTCTAACCAACTGTTAGGGTTGGAATTATCGCACAGCGACCACATATCACGCTGGCAATAAGCACATCTACCACAGCCAATTGTAGAAGGAACAACAACGCGATCGCCAACTTTTAAATTGTTGACCCCTTTACCAACTTCGACAACTTCTCCCATAAATTCGTGACCAATAATGTCACCTTTTTGGACTGTTGGGATATAGCCGCCATATATATGTAAATCGGAACCACAAATGGCTGTGGAAGTAATTTTAATAATCGCGTCACGGGGATTAAGAATTGTCGGGTCTGGTACTGATTCCACCCGAACTTCATTAGCACCTTGCCAACAGACTGCTTTCATAAATATTAGTCCATAGTCATTGGTCAATAGTCATTAGTAGCTCTCTCCCTCTGCTCCCTGCCCCCCTGCCTCTTTCTTCTACCTGCGTCCTGTTGGCTGACCTTCAGTGGTGGCGATTTCCCCGGCTTCCATGAGCATTTTGAAGCGGCGCAAGTCATCACCAATTTGCTGTTCTGGTTCTTCGCCGAAAAGTTTGGCAATAGCTGCACTTAATCCGCCGCCGGGAATGTTGTATTCTAAAACAACCTTGACTTCTGTACCGCGTAGACGCGAAGCAGCTTGTCCTTGGACATCGCCAGGAGCTTTTTTAAAGCGGACAAATCCGGAGTTATCGACATCTGCACCTTCTACAGAAGCCCAAGAAATAAACTCGTTTTCTCTATCTTCGAGAATCTCTGCATCCCATTCGACGTTGTTACCTAAGGGCGCACTTGCAATCCAATGGGAACGTTTTGCATCGTACACTTTGACCGATTGCAGATGCTTCATAAAGGTGGGTAACTGCTCAAAGTTGTGCCAATAGCGGTAAAGTTCATCTGCTGGTTTATTAATTGTTACCGTCTTTTCAACTTTGATTGGTTTATTAATTCCAATAGCTTCTTGTGCTTGCTGAATCGTGCTGTGCTTGGTTATGCCTTGGTAGATTAAACCACCGCCAGCCAATGCAGTTAGCACTCCTCGTAAAGAGCGTTGGCTTAAACCTGTGAGTACCATAGCCCCACCGCCAATCAAAGAAGCCCAGCGTTCCATTTCATTGGCTTCTGTTGGGGTTTTTGTTATGCGATCGCCTGTTGAAGTCACTTTGATATCTCCCCTAAAATCATCGCAGAGGCATAAGTATCTTTACTCTTTGCGCCTCTGCGGTTCGTTTTACATAGATACAGCAGCGCCTGTACTTGGCTTAGGAGCTTGCACTCCCGCACTTAGCCGTGACTGATATAGCTCTACCAAGCGTTGTTCATCTCTCATCAAATCACGGTAAATTTCTTTAAAAATAGCGGTTGCTACTGGGTCGGTAAACATTGCAGACAAATTACCAATGTCACCAATACCTGTTTGCAAATCACCTAAAGCGCAACGTATTTGATAGATATCATCACTACCAGTCAGAGCAGTTTTTACTTTGGCATATTGATTAGCAATATTGGCTGCTAAAGAAGGTTTTTCACCTAATCTGTTGAGGTAGGTTTCTAATATTTCAATATGGCGTTGTTTCTTAGCAATCATCTCTTGAAAGATGACTTTTGCTTGGGTATCTGATTCTTTTTCGTAATACTTTTCTAAAGCTTCTAAAGAATAACGCTCTCCACTCAAAGCAGTATTCAAACCTCTAACAATCTCACTTTTAGTTGAACCACCCCAAGCATCAGCTATTTTCCACCATTCAGCGTTAGTATCTGTCTCATCAGGAAGTGCCGCATCTTTACCGCCGTAACCGAGGCGACTGAGAATAGCTGTTGTGAAAATTGCTAAGTCTCCAGGTTCGCGGGAAGTGATTAAATTACCATCAACTACAACTGGTTCATCTTGATAATTTGCGCCTGCATTGAGCATATCTCGGCGGATAGCGCTAAAACCAGTGGCGCGTTTTTCTCTGAGCAAATCACCTTCAATCAGAAGTTGTGGCCCGTGACAAACTGCTGCTACTAACTTTCCTTGTTGGAATGCTTCTTGCACAAAGCGAACTGTATTGGGGTTGCGCCGCATTTTATCAGGAGCCATACCACCAGGGATGATTACTGCATCAAATTCTCTTGCGATCGCTTCTGTTGTTGTACCATCAGGTTGAACGGAAACTCTACCGCGTTTACCTTTGTATTTTTCATTCATCCGCGAACCGAGGACAACTACATCCATTCCCGCTTGTTTCAGCCCATTACAAGGAATTGTAAATTCTGCATCTTCTACATCATTTTCAATCAGAATTGCAACTTTTTTCTTCCCAGAATGATTGTTTTGATATGCCATAGATTTTCCTATTTCGATTAATTGTTAACTGTGTGAAAATTTATCAATTACTAGTACTGAACTATGCAGGTACTTCGCTAGTTGGTGGTGCAGCAAATAGTTCTTCGTAATCGTGAGTAAAATGGGCTTGGAATCTTGAGAATTTTTCCGGATTGATAGCATTTTGCAACACAGCAAAAACCGCCCGGACATGAATTGCTGTAGTAGTCGGTGCTATATTTTCTTTTTGACTGGCACGTTCAATAAACTCTTGCAAATTGAATATCTGACCAGTTGCTTGCTCTTGACCTTGTAAATAATTTTTTAGTTCTTGGGGGAGTTGTGCAGCTAAGTCTTGAATGTCACTGGTGGGAATACGTTCTTTAATAGTTTCTAGTGTTGCACGGGTAGCCACTTCTGCCTCCTCACGAGAATTTGATTGAGCGAGGCTTTGCACATGGGTAATGAACTCGTGATATTCCACTTTCTACCTCCAAAAATAAAAATTAATACTTGTTTGGATATTAGAAAATTTTAGGAATAATTAATAAATATAAAGTTTCAATTTTTATCCAAAAAAATTACGAGTTTAGAAGTGCGACATTGGGTAAGTTTGTTGTGTGGGTTGAGAACTTCTAAACTCATAACTAACAGATTCAACTACAAGTGGCTTGACCTTGAATTTACACTTACAAGATTAGGCTGTAAAAACTACCTTAACTTCGTTCTAAGGGGATAGATTTATTTATTTCTAAAGTTGTACATCCCAAGTGAGACAAATTTTGTCAATTAAAGCGTTATTGTGGGAATGCAGAAAAGGCAAATATTATGGCAGAAAAAAATAATTATCCTGAAATTAATTTTGAAGATTTGCCGCAAGAAATTACCGAATCTTACGGCACTGGAGTGAAAGACCTGCCAGGGTACAATATTGGTGAGCGATCGCTAGACAAAACCAGCCCAGAGTATCCAGATAGTCCCGAAGTCATCAGTGATGATGGTTATACTTATTGGCAAGATACGGTAGGCGATGAAGCTGTTGGTGGTACGGTTGCTGTTCCAGAGCAGGATGTTACAGAAGAAATAGAAGCAGCTGTAGGCCTAGAAATGGACGATCGCGCTTTCCTCCGTACCAACGACATTCTCGAACAGCGTGATGATCGTCGTTGGGAACTAGATCCACAGTCATCTGAAGATTATCAACAACGGGATTAAAAGTTGAAAGTGCTGAGTGCTGAGTAAAAATACTAGCCCCTAACCCCTCTCAAAAACCCCTACCACAAATGTCCAGCATTTCGATAAACTCAGAAATGCTGCGATGTTGTTGATCATGTCAGATTCCCAAACTGTTAGTGCTGCTGTTGCCAAACTCTACAATACTTACCCATTTCCCCCAGAACCTTTGCTGGATGAACCACCCCCAGGCTATAACTGGCGCTGGAATTGGTTAGCAGCGTATAACTTCTGCACAGGTCAAAAACCGCAAAAGCAAGACATCCGCATTTTAGATGCTGGTTGCGGTACAGGTGTAGGTACAGAATACTTGGTTCACCTTAACCCCCAAGCTTCTGTAGTTGGGATTGACTTGAGTGCGGGTGCTTTGGCTGTGGCGCAAGAACGTTGTCAGCGTTCCGGCGCAAACCGCGTTGAGTTTCATCACCTCAGCATCTACGACGTGGAACAGTTACAAGGTGAATTTGATTTAATTAATTGCGTCGGGGTTTTGCATCACCTACCAGACCCGATTCGTGGTATTCAAGCTTTAGCCAAGAAATTAGCCCCAGGCGGTTTGATGCACATTTTTGTGTATGGCGAGTTGGGACGCTGGGAAATTCAACTTATGCAAAAAGCGATCGCACTTCTTCAAGGCGACAAGCGCGGCGACTACCGTGACGGGGTGCAAGTCGGACGACAAATATTTTCCTCTTTACCAGAAAACAACCGAATTGTCAAATGCGAAAAACAACGCTGGGCAATGGAAAATCAGCGAGATGAATGCTTTGCTGATATGTACGTTCATCCCCAAGAAGTTGATTACAATGTTGAGACACTATTTGAATTGATTGATGCTTCTGGCTTAGAGTTTATCGGCTTTTCAAATCCTGGTTTTTGGCAGTTGGATAGACTTTTGAGTAAAGCACCAGAGTTAATCGAACGGGCAAAAAATCTGAGTGAGCGTCAGTTGTATCGTTTAATAGAACTACTAGACCCAGAAGTTACTCATTACGAATTTTTCCTTGGTCGTCCTCCTGTAGCCAAAGCTGACTGGTCAAGTGATGAAACTCTGTTATCAGCAATTCCCGAATTAAATCCTTGTATTGATGGCTTTCCAAGCCAATGTATCTTTAATTACGACTACCAAATTGTCAATTTATCAACAGCAGAGTTTGAGTTTATGCAAGCTTGTAGTGGACAAGCGACAGTCGCAGAGATTTTGGCAAATGTAGAGTTTGGGTTGGATGAGGTAAGAACATTGATTAAGCAGCAATTGGTAATGTTGACACCTAGTTAGTAGCCTAGAAACCTTGGAGTTGTTGCCAAATGCGTTCCGGTGTCATGGGAAGTTGGCGGAGTCGGCATCCTGTGGCGTGGGTGATCGCATTGGCTATGGCTGGGGCTGTACAATTAGTTGTAATTTCTCCTACACCTTTCGCGCCGAAGGGGCCGTAGGGGTCGGCTTTTTCTACTAAAATTATTTCCATTGGTGGCATATCTGCGGCTGTGGGGATGCGGTATTCGCGCAATGTTGGGTTAAGAATGCGTCCTTGTGCATCAAATTTTAATTCTTCTGTGAAAGCATAGCCAATTCCCATTGCTATACCGCCTGTTGCTTGTCCGTGACAAATTCGGGGATTAATTGCTTTACCAATATCAATTGCTTGCACACATTTGAAAACTTGAACTTTGCCTGTTTCAATATCAACTTCTACTTCTACACCTTGGACAGCAAAAGTTAATGTAGATTCATCTGCTTTATAAGAAATTTCCACACTATCATCTCCTGTTTTTAGAAGTTCTTCAGCAGCTAATTTCACCGCTTGTCCAGAAATATAAACTGTTGCGGAAGCATAAGAACCTGCATCAAAAGGTGTATTTTGTGTGTCTCCAGAAATAATATGAATATCAGCAACCGTTACACCTAAAACTTCGGCGGCAATTTGCCTTAAAGTGGTATCAGAACCAGTGCCAACATCGACGGAACCTGTTCTTAATTCGTATTTGTTATGAGGTAATCGTGATAGTTTCACATTGGCAAGATGGATTTTACACAAACCGCTACCTTGCATCGAAACGGCGAAACCTACACCACGACGGCGAGAACCTTCTACTATTGGTGGTGTTCCTGGAACGTAATTAAGTGATTGGATAACTTTTTCCCAACATTCATTAACGGCATAGCTACCTATTAAGTTAAAGTGACTTTTATCTTTTGATAAATTAATAACATCACCTGGACGAATTAAATTTTTCAAACGTATTTCTACAGAGTCAATATTTAGCTTTTGGGCAATTTCATCGATTTGGCATTCCATTGCAAAAGTGCCTTGAGTTGCGCCATAACCGCGAAACGCACCCGCAGGCATTGTATTTGTATAAACTGCAAAACCGTGATATCTTTTATGAGGGCAACGATATAAACCTAAAGGAATATAACCTGATAAAAATACTACTGTTTGACCGTGATTACCATACGCGCCAGTGTTGGCAATTACTTCTATGTCTTGGGCAATTAGAGTACCATCTTTTCTAACACCGCTTTTAATTTTAATTGTCATTGCATGACGACTATTTGTGGCGGTAAATTCTTCTGTTCTCGTAAATTCCCATTGTACAGGTTTACCTGTTCGCAGTGTTGCTAAAGCACAAAGGTCTTCGGATAATATTTCTTGTTTGTTACCAAAACCACCACCGAGTTGTGCTTTATAAACTCTAACTTTCTCTGGAGGTAAGTTGAAGATTTGTGCGAGTAATCTTTGACAATGAAACGGAACTTGGGTACTAGAACGTACAACTAATGTACCATCTGTTTCTAACCAACTGACAGTTACATGAGGTTCGAGGTGAACGTGTTGAACAGCAGGTAAATGATATGTGTTTTCAACAATCAAATCTGCTTCGTTAAATCCCTGTTCTATATCACCAAATTCGAGAAATACTTGTCCAGCAATGTTGCGATTTCTATCAGGTATTTGTGATGATTCTGGTTCATCGTGAATGACAACCCCATTATTCATTGCTTGGATAGGGTCAATAATATGGGGTAAGATTTCGTAATCTACAGTAATTAATTCATAAGCTTGTGCGGCAATAATTGGTGATTCTGCAACGACAGCCGCAACGCGATCGCCTACAAATCTTACTTTATTATCTAATAAGTAATGATCTAAAGGATCTGGTACTGGTTCCGCATGACCAGCTGTAGTGTAAGGTATTCTTGTAACATCTTCGTGGGTGAACACAGCAACTACACCGGGAAGTGCTTTGGCTTTGCTGGTATCGATATTGCGAATACGAGCGTGAGGATGAGGCGATCGCAATACTTTAAGATGAAGTAATCCAGGTATTGTAATATCTGCTGTGTAGGCTGCTTTACCTGTGACGATTAATTCTCCGTCTTGTTTGGGAATGTTTTGTCCCACTGAGTGCTGAGTACTGAGTGCTAAGTGCTGAGTTTTAAGTGCTGAGTGCTGAGTGCTGAGTGCTGAGTTTTGAGAAAGTAAGATACTCTCGACTATGGCTTGATATCCTGTACAGCGACAGAGGTTTCCTTTCAACGCGAAACGCAATTCGGCTTCTGATAATTGGGGTAACTTCGCCGCACTCATAATTGCGCCGGGAGTGCAGAAACCACATTGAAAGCCTTGTGCTGCTAAAAATGCTTGCTGTATAGGTGCGAGTTCGCCGTTTTGGGAAATTCCTTCAATGGTAGTGACTGTTTGATTAGCAATTCGCATCGCCGGATAAATGCAACTATGGATGGGTGTATCATTTACCCAGACGGTACAAGCGCCACAATCACCTGTTTCACAAACACGATGGACACCAAAATAACCCAACTGGCGTAATAAACTTAAAAGACTGCTTCCAGGATGACAAGCGATGGTATGAGTTTGCCCATTAACTTGAAATTTTAACTGGTTGTGCATAATGCTGATAGCGATCGCGTAATTAAAACTTCTGTTATATGTTGTCGATAACTTGCACTTGCTTTACTATCTTCAATAAAATTTTCTCTATCTAAATCTTGATATTCTACTAGTCGAGGTGCAGTCACACTCGCAGCAATTACACAACGAATTTGTTGTTGATTTTTAGCAGTGACAACAATTGCTAAAGCTGGATCAGTTGCAGCTATACTAAAGCGTTGATAATTAACTTGCCATTGTAAATTATCGAGAGGAATTAATACTCGGCGTAAGATTTCTCCTGGTTGCAAAATTGTTTTTTTACTGCCAATTTGAAACTCTTTAGCTGCAACTTTTCGTGACTGTCCTTGTAAATTCCAAATTTCGTAAGTTGCATCCAACGCTACCATTACTGGTGCTAATGTTCCCACAGATAAAGCAAGGCAAATATTACCTCCCACTGTCGCCACATTAACTACTTTTGATGACGCTGCTAATGCTGTAACGGCATTTTTTAATCCGGTAATTGCTGTCCATGTTTCTGGGTAAGGATATTCTAATAATTTAATTAGTGGACAAGTTGCGCCAATAATTAGATAACCTTCTCTAACTTCAATTTCATCCCATCCCAATTTTTGAATATCTACTAATACTTTTACATTTGGTTGCGGTTCGGAAAATAAGCATGTTCCACCTGCTAACCAAGTCCAACCTTCACCCCAGTGAGTGATGGTTTGAATATCTTTAGGACAGAAATAAGTATCAGCGTTGAGTAAATCCATTTTTTAACGCAGAGGATCACGGAGGAAAGCGCAGAGTATCGCGGAGGTTTCTTTGCGTTTGATTAAATATCTAAGTGTAATTCACAATTCAATCTTTTTGGTAATGAAATTTTGTAAACATCGCCTTGGTTCATTTCACCAGGTGCTTGCATTTGACTCAACGCGGTGACAACTTCATCAGAATTGGCGGTGAGGATAACTACCGGGCGATCGCAAGCTATGGGAAAATCATGCCAAGTGCCAAGATGCAACAACAGTCCTTGTCCAGCCGGGAAGCGTAACGCTTTTACTTCATTTAAATTAGGCAAATCTTCCCCATTCTCATGATTTGGTGGAGCCATCACCATAATAAACGGAGCTTGACCCAAACCGATAAACATTTGCGTCATGTGCATATGACGTTCTAACCATATAATCGGGGGATATCCTGGCATAATTTTCGCAGTTCTCAAAGTTGCCGTTCCCCGATAGGTAAAATCAATATTTTCGCCTTCTAATACTCTACCTTGATAAAAGGGAATGCCGAGTCCAGGTTTACTCACATCATCTCCTAATAAATGCCCGTATGGTTTAACATTTTCGGCATTAGCATCAATTACAGGTATTTTTATAATTTGGGTTTGTGAAATATTCATAAATTCCTTCCCCAGTAGTTAACCAAGTTTCAGATTTATTTTTAATATGCAATAAACACTGTTTTAAATACTTCAATCTTAGCGGCTGTCCCACAATAAACGGATGCAACCCAATTGCCATTACCCGTCCCTGTGATTCTCCATCCTGCCATAATTGCTCAAATTGGTCGATAATTGCTTGAGCAAAATCAGCACCCGAAAAACGGTTACTTAAGCATAAGCTAATATCGTTGGCTTCGATAGTGTAAGGAATTGCTAATAAGCGACCATTAGGCAAAGGATACCAATAAGGTTGGTCATCATTTACCCAGTCCGCAGTGTAAACAATACCTGCTGCGTGTAACAATTCAAATGTCGATTCTGTAATGGAAAAACCCGGAGTTAACCAGCCTTGAGGGAGTTTACCTGTAGTTCTTTGTAATAGATCTAGAGTTTGTTTAATTATCGTAGTTTCTGTTTCTCTATCCATGCCACTATGACCAGTAGAATTATTAATACCATGCGCCATAATTTCCCAATTATGTTGCTGCATAGCAGTCATAATTTCTGGATAAAGTGTGCAAATTTCGCCGTTAACTGCTGCGGTAACAGGTATTTCTAACTTGGCAAATAATTCTAATAATCGCCAAATTCCCACACGATTACCATAATCTCGCCAGCCATAATTAGCAATTTCTGGATAACTATTCAAATGCGGTTGAATTGCTGTTCCAAGTTTGCCAAAGGTAAAGTGTTCTACGTTCATTACTACCCATACGGCAACTCTGGCGTTATGTGGTAATTTTAACGTTGGACGCTGGGAAATTGGTTGGAAAGATGGAGGCAGCATTGATTTAAGATTTTAGATTTTGGATAATCCAATTGTTAACCTAAAAGTGCGCCAAAATCATACTAATTTTGTGTATACTACACAACAAAATATTAATAAATAGTATTGTGTATTACATTGAATTTAGTATATAGAGCCTCATTGATTATGTAATTGATGATTAGGATGCTCATCTTTGGTAACTACAGATGATTCTGCCGTTACTACATCTTTGGCTTGAGTTTGTAATTCTAGCAATTCAGGTATAGTTACAAACTTATATCCCTTAGTTTTTAAATCTGCAATAATTTGCGGTAATGCTTTCACAGTTCGAGAACGATTACCACCACCATCGTGCATCAAGACAATTCCACCAGGTTTTGCACTTCTTTCTACATTCTTAATCAGATTTGCAGGTTGTAAGCGACGTTGCGTATCTTCTGATTCATCTGACCACATCATAATCGCATACTTTTGCTCTTTTGCATAATCAACTAAGCCATTGTGTAGAAAACCACCAGGGGGACGAAATAATATAGTTTTAACTCCTGTAGTTTTATAGATGATGTCTGCTGTACGATTAATTTCACTAGCGGCTGTAGCTACATTCATACGCCGATACCAATGATGCCATGTGTGGTTACCTAAAACATGACCTTCATCTGCAATTTGTTTAACAATTTGAGGATGGAAACTTACCATTTCTCCTACTAGAAAAAATGTAGCTTTGATATGATTTTTCTTTAAAATTTCTAAGACTTGTGTGGTATTTTTTGGCCCTGGGCCATCATCGAAAGTCAGGGCAATAACTTTCTCTGTTATTGGTAATTTTGCTTGATAAATAGTTTGCCCCTGAAATTCTTTCGGTATAGTTTCTTTAGTGGTATTTAAAGCAACATCTTGTAAATTTACTGCTGGTGATTTCTTACCTACTGATTGAGACAATAGTAAAGTATTGTTAAGAACATCTTTGTGCAACAACTTTGTCAAACTCAAGCTACCACCAGTAGCAATCAGTGTAATTGTTCCTACTGTTAAAAATTGAAATAATTTATTGCTTAACACACCAATACTCCTTAATAAATATTTATTTATACATTTCTATTTATAATTGTTTTACTTCTACCTTACAAATTTTGCATGGTGATGACAGCAGTATAACTATAATGTGGAGAAATGCCAGTAGAGTTTAAATTTCTACTGGATGTTGGCCATAATAAGGTAAAGCCTCTGACCATTCAGGACGTTTTCTTTGTCGCCATTCTAAATACGAAAGTTCCAAAATATTTGTTACGGTTGCTGCTAACCCAGATTGTGCTTGAATTAGTTGATACTCAGTATTGCAGTTAGCTAAAGTTTCTTGCCAAGCTTCGGGTGTTAGTGCTGTATCAGGAAATAAGGTTGTGATTCCTGAAGCATCTGAATTAACCTGATAAATAGCACCAAAAACTTTTCCGCGTTGTGCTGGCATTTCTACGGCAATTGTTTTTTGATTGTCATTTTTGTGTGACCAAGCTACCGCCGCTAAAGTAGAAATAGCAAACACCGGAATATTTAATTGTTGCCCTAAAGTACGGGCGGCGACAACACCAATACGAGTACCTGTAAAACCACCTGGCCCTTTAGCAACGGCAATAAATGCCAAATCTGCCCAAGTTTGTGGTTTGATAAAATCAATTAAATATTGATGTACATAACTAGATAAATCACGCCCTAAATTCCAGACATTTGAGCGAGTTTCGCCAGCAAAGTTACTAATAGCCAAGCCTAATTCTGGCGTGGTTGTATGTAGTGATAAAGCGTATGTTTGGGCTGGTAGTGTTGTTAATTCCGTGATCAAAGCGAGTAATTATATGGATTTTCCTAGAGTTGGCGTGATATTTATTCAATCATAAAATCATAAAAATATACGACTACTACAATAAATAGCAGTAGTCGCTGGAAATTTACCTATCATCTTCATCACGTCGGTACTAGTTCACCTGGACGCAATTTCGACCATTTACCTATTTCTTGCTTAAAGCTAAGACAACCAACAACATCCCATTCCATTTCAATAACATCCTCTTTGGTGCGGATGTTGACATTAATGGAAGGTTCATTTGGGTCAAAAGTCGGATTCTCTGTTAAATGAGGCTGTTGGTGTTGGGTTTCTACGGCATGATAGGTTACACAACGGTCTACGTAGTGGCAGTTTACGCAAATACACATAATATAACCAACTCCAGGAAGCTTTATTGCTAATCTAACGTAAGCAAAGGTTTTCTTCACTAGTTGTCGGGTTGATTTTTATTACAATGCAAAGTTCTGTTCATTCAATTCTCGCGCCCCAAAATTGGCCTTTTAGCTTGGAATGGTTGCCACAACCAGCTTACATGGTGGGTGGTGCAGTGCGTGATGCGATTTTAGGCAGAACTCGCGAATATTGGGATCTTGACTTTGTGATACCATCTGATGCAGTGCAGGTAGCCAGAGCGATCGCTAAACATTATCAAGCTGGCTTTGTCTTACTCGACGCAGAACGCAAAATTGCCCGTGTCGTATTTTCCCAAGCAACGGCGGACTTTGCCCAACAAGAAGGTGATAGTTTAGAAACTGACTTGCATAGACGTGATTTTACAATTAATGCGATCGCCTATAATCCTCACACCCAAGAAATCATCGACCCATTGCAAGGTTGTGCTGACTTACAACAAGGTCTGTTACGCATGGTATCACCAGCCAACCTCGAAGATGATCCTTTGCGATTAATGCGGGCTTATCGCCAAGCCGCCCAACTAAGTTTTACCATTGAACCAACTACCCAAGCCACAATTCGGACTTTAGCGTCACACATCAGCACCGTCGCCGCAGAACGAGTCCGCACAGAAATTGGCTATCTTTTAGCCAGTCCCCAAGGTACGCCTTGGTTAGCTAGTGCTGGGAAAGATGGCTTACTTGCTTATTTCTGCAAAAATGCTACAGCCGCAAGCTTTGATAAACTCGCAGCCGTTGACAAAGCCGCCGCCATCCTTGCACAAAATTGGCAGCAACTAGGACAAGAACTGCAACAATACCTGCGCGACACTATCAAAACCACTTGGTTAGGTATAGCCAAACTCGCTTGTCTTGTAGATACTCATCCCGAAGTTGCAGAATTAGAACTCCAAGAACTCACTTATAGCCGTGCCGAAATTCGTGCTGTTATTACTGCTTTGAAGCTGTTCCCGCAGCTAAAATCTACCAACAAATCTATCCGAGAACAATATTTTTTGTTCCAAGAAGCAGGTAATGTATTTCCTGCCGTAGCAGTATTGGCTGTAGCACACGATACTTTGGTAGAGGCGATGTCAGGCGACAAATCATTATTGGTTTACTCACCTTTGATCGGCCGCTACCTTAACCCTGATGATCTGGTCGCTCATCCCACTCAACTAGTAAGTGGTAAAGACTTAATGGTAGCATTAAATATTCCCGCGTCGCCAGTCGTAGGCGAGCTACTGACAGAGATTGCGATCGCTCAAGCTGAGGGTAAAATTACGACAGCAGATGCAGCGATTGAGTTTGCACGGCAGTTATTAGAGGGTTAAGCTTTTTAACGCGGAGTATCGCTGAGGTAAACGCAAAGTTACGCGGAGAAATTCTCAAGCTCATCATTCTCTAGCAGTTATAAGGAACTGTCTATATTTCTTAAGGAGACGGAATCTCCAAATCTTTACAAATTTTGACAGCAAGAATCTCAACAATCTCAGTATGTCTGGGAATTGCTGATGTCCTATTATTTACTGGATTATAGTAAATTGTGTGCTTGCCACCTTCTCGAAGAAACAGACAACCGTGATCTTCTAAATGTCGAATTAATTCACGTCTTTTCACTAAATTTGAACTGTAATATTTTCACGAATAACATTTTTGTGTGCAAGTTGTCTCTCTGCAAGTTCTCGATTAGAAGTCAGGATAAGTTCAACAGCTTCACGTAAACTTTCTCTGGCTTCTTCTAACGTTTTCTCCTGGACATTTGCTCCTGGTAATTCTTGTACATAGCCAATATACCAGTCATCTATCTTTTCAAATACAGCAGTGAAAGAGTTTTGCATATAAAACGCTGATAAGTTAGTTATGGTGGCTCACTTGGCATACGCGAGGAAGGCGTGCTGGATGCTTGACACTTGATATAGACAAATCTATGACATGGGCATTCCGTTTTCAGCCCTTACCTCTAAACACTCTTTGATTGCTTCTTGGATATTTTTTTCAACTTCTTGTTCAGTATTACCTTGACTTATACAGCCAGGAATTGATGGACATTCATCAATAAATACTCCATCTTCGTCTTGCCAAATAGTAATCAGAAACTTCATTCTTATCCCCTATTTTCTAAACTGTTACGCCCTCCAATTGTTCATCAGTCAACTCATATAACTGACGCAATTTATCTAATTTATCTTGATCAGCTTGCCATAAACCACGTCCATGCGCTTCTAACATTCTGCTAACAATATTGCGGAAAGCTTCGGGGTTGGCTTTGCGTAATTTCTCTGCCATTTCTGGGTCTAAAGCGTAGGTATCAGCAGCTTGGTCATATACCCAATCATCTTTAAAATCGGCAGTACCACCCCACCCAATTAAGGCTGTCATCCGTTGAGAAATTTCAAATGCACCGCCAGAACCTTGATTTGCCATCGCTTGCGCCCATTTAGGATTTAGCAATTTTGTGCGGTACTCCATCCGCAGCAAATCATCTAAATTGCGGGGGGTGGTGTCTTTCGAGAAACTTTCGACAAAGCTGGTAGTTACTTTTTTACCGCGTTGTTTTTCGGCTGCTTTTTTCAAACCGCCAGTGTTGGCGTAATATTCCTGAATATCGGTTAAACCATATTCTACCGAATCGATTTCTTGGACAATGCGATCGCTCGTTTTCAACAACTGATTCAACACCTCTGGTCTAGCTTGGCCTTTATCTTGTCTCCCGTAGCTAAACACATTGCGGCTTTGCCAAGTATTACCTAACTCTTCCCCAGATTCCCAGTTACCATCGACAACCTGATCATTTACCAAAGAACCAAAATCACCCGCAGGGTTAGAAAATAATCTTGCTGAAGTATTTTCTACACCTTGTGCCTTTAAAGCCAAAGCGTGTTTCCTAATAAAATTCTGTTCTTCTGGTTCATCCGCCTCAGCCGCGCGTAAAAACAAATCATCCAACAATTCGATGATATTTACAAAACTATCTCGGAAAATTCCCGACAAATTACCCAACACATCAATACGCGGATGTCCCACCTCAGCCAATGGTTTTAATTCATAACGGACAATTCGGCCAGTTCCTTCCTTCACAGGTTCCGCACCAACTAATTCCAGCAGAATTCCTAACGACTCACCCTTAGTTTTAATCGCATCTAAACCCCACAACAACACCGCCACAGTTTCAGGATATTTCCCATGTTCTTGTAAATGTTGGGCAATAATTTTCTGGGCAATTTCCCTACCTCTCTCATACGCCGCAGGTGAAGGCATTCTATAAGGATCTAACGCATGAATATTTCTCCCCGTTGGCAAAACTCCAGCACCATCACGCAACAAATCACCACCAGGCGCAGGCGGAATATACTCCCCATTTAATCCACGCAACAGATTTATTAACTCATCTGTGGTTTGCATTAATAAATCTCTAATTTCTTTCTCTTCGCCCTGTCTTTGTGATTCACCGAAATAAGCTTCTAAATATGCCGTCATCTCTTCTTCGTTTGGCGGTTCACCTAATGTATGTAACCCAGAAGAAAACAATCTATTTTCTAAAATTTGTAGATATTCATACAACTTCACCAGATAATCATCAAAAGCATGAGCGCTAAACATTCTGATATTTTCTGGCGTAAAAGGAATGCCCAACTTTTTCGCATCCTCAAACGGACAATCAACATCTAAACCCGTATCAACAATCTTTTTACAAATCCCTTCCTTCAGTACATAATTCTTTTTCGGGTCTTCTCGATACTCCGCAATTAAATCGCGCAACGCTACCAATTCTTTATACAAACCTGCACGACCATAAGGTGGTACATTGTGCGAAATTAACACCCCATAACCACGACGCTTCGCCAAAATTGACTCCGAAGGATTATTCGCCGCATATATATATAGATTAGGCAAATCACCTAACAAAATATCCGACCAAGAATAACCCGTATTTCCTAAAGGCGAACCAGGTAACCATTCAACTGTACCGTGCATTCCAAAGTGAACCACAGCATCAGCTTGCAACTCGTTTTGCAACCATTTATAAAAAGCTGCGTATTGCGGATGCGGCGTTAAATCGCGTTCAAACATTAACCGCATTGGGTCGCCTTGAATACCTAACGGTGGTTGGACACCTATCCACACATTCCCTAACTGCACACCTCCAATATGCAATTCATCCCCATAAGTTTTAATCCCGCTTCCTGTTAAAGATTTCCATTGTTTTTCAACGCGAGATGTGCGGAGATAGCCCAACCATTTTTCTAATTTTCTGGCATTAACAGTAATAGCGGAATCTGGGAAAGGTTTATTCATTTCCCATCTTTCCATTTCTTCATCGGCTGCTTTCACTTGGCGAATTAATTCTTCCCCATCTTCTGGTATGTCGCCAACGTTATAACCTTGGTCTTTAAGTGCATGAAGCAACTTGATGAGACTGCGAGGCACATTCAACAAGGCAGCTGTGCCAACAGCACCGTAACCAGGAGGGAAACCATATAAAATAATGGCGATTTTACGTTCTGATGCAGATTTTTGCCGTAAAGCAATCCAGCTTTTAACTCTACCAATTAATCGTTGTACCCGTTCAGGTACGAGATAAATATTTTCGCCTACCAAACCACCAAGGGGAACGGTATCAATTGCCCCGTCGAGTTCTGGCAAAGCATATAAAACTACACTTTGTAAGCCGCCGACACCTTGACGTGTCCAAGAATGGATATCTTGAATTAATAATGGTGCGGCGACAATGTAAGGGACATTTTTAGCAGTCAGGATGCGCTTTGCTACTTCTACTTGCCTTCCTGCTTCCATTGAACCAGCCGGGCCACCTACTAAAGGAAAGCCAATGGTGGAAACTATGGCATCAACTTTAACTGCATCTTGGGAAAGGGAAGGCGTTTCAATATTATTTAGTTGCCGTTGTTGCTGTTCGTAGTCGGTCGTCATCCAGTCCCGAACTGCTACGTGGCCTTCTACACCGTTGATGAAGATGGGTAAGGGAATTAAACCAGCTTCTTCAAAGCGGCGAATTAATTGGGGAATGTATGGTTGTTTGGTGATGACGTGTTTGCGGTAAAGGAGAATTCCAACAATTGGGGATTGATTACTGTTTTTATTCCCTGTTCCCTGTTCCCTGTTCCCTGTTCCCTTCTTCTCATACCATTCCAAATATTGGCGAGGCGATTCAAAAAACCCTTGATAGTCGGGATGCAGTAATCCCATGTTGAGGGTTTCGACTGGTGGAGGAATGTCACCGATTTTCAGCCCTAAATATTTTTCTGCAAGTGTCCAGAATAAAGAAGCGAGGTTTTCTGGCCCGCCAGCATTCCAGTAACCATAGATAATTAGCCAGTTGCGTAAGTCTTGGACTTTCTGCACTGGAACGAATTTTAAGAGTTTCGGGCCAATTTTTAAGAAGCTGATGTAACCTGCAAGTTTATCTTCTTCGCGTCCGTTGCTGAATTTGTCGAGGATGAATTTAACTGGTTTGGGCATTCCTTTGGGTTTGTCACCAATGGCAAATTCTCCCAGCTTGGTTAAACTCATCAATTCTAAAGCTGACTCAAACACAAGCCGGATGGGAACTTGACTCAGGCGATCGCGCAACCACAAAACTTGGTCATAATCAAATAACAAGCTGCCAAAAAATACGTCAGCGTCATGCAGTGCTGTTTCTACTTCCGCACGCTTACTGGTAATATCGCGATCGCTAAACACTCGAATGTCTAAATCAGGACAGCGATATTCAGCCACAGAAGCCGCTTTTCTGTATAAGTCAGCGTTAAACGATTCAAACCCAGCAATTAAGACGATCCGTTTCATGCCCGTAAGCTACGCAATATTTCTTTACTTAAATTCTAATCGGGCTTGCAGGTTGATTGTTAAATATCTGCCTCTAGTTCGCCACCACTAACCAGGAATTTGCCAATACACCTCACTCCCTACTCCTTGTCTCCACAGTAGTTCGTTTTCAATCCAACATCGATTTGGCATTTTGGCAGATTTCTTCAAATGTAAGTTGGTATGGTGATACTCGCGAATGTCTTTGTGCGACAATTACCGACTTGCAGAATCCCTCGGCTAACTACCGGGGGGCTTTTTTTAGGTATAGCGTAAAATTATTGGGCAAAGGCTACCAAGAAGATAGAAGATATAGGTTTTATCGATTTTTTCCTTTAGCTAACCACTTCAGGCATCTCAAGCACAAAATTAAAATATCAAATTAGATGTCTATCTAACTGGTTTCATTGTTATTCAAAATTTAATATTAATTTTATAAATAAAATTACGTTTTGCTGTTAAATTAATCCAAAAATCTAACTATTTTTATACAAGTTGTTGGCTAAAAACGAAGAGCGATCGCTTCAAGATTTATTTGGGCGATCGCTTGAAATTCTAGAGGAAATTATGTTGACTAATTATCATCAAATCATCTCATGTTACCCGTGAATGTAAATAATAATAACTAACTATTAACCTGAATTAATCTTTTGATAACCAAATTAACTGCTTCAGAAGCCATAGATAAAGTAGAGCTTAGAGGATGTCTGAAAACTTTAATAAACCTCGTGCAAAAGGAACTTTTGCACGAGGCACTTAACAGGTAATAGACAACAGGGAACAGGAAGAACTTAGGTCTATTCCCCGTTCCCTGTTCCCTGTTCCCGACTTCTGCAAGAAGTTTAATGTTGAGGACGTTAAGTATATTTCTTTTAAGAAATGGTTACAAATAGGTGAAACCATAGCACAATAAAACTACGAGTTTTTATAAAATTCCAGTTGCGAGCAACTCAAAAAATAGTCTGTGGTGTGGTTTGAGTAGTGTTAATGCACAACTAGACTTGCGTACCTATAGACATGATGAGGTGGAAATATGGATGCTAACAAACTCCTGAATTTGTATGCAGCAGGAGAAAGGGAATTTATGGGCGTAAATCTGCATCAAGTTAATCTTTGCGGTGCTGATTTAAGGGGTGCGAATTTTGCGGAAGCTGACTTTAGTGGAGCTGATTTAAGTCAAGCTAACTTGAGTGGATGTAATCTCAGCCGAGCCAACTTAACTGATGCAGACATAAGTGGAGCCACGCTCAATAGCGCAAATTTGAGTGAAGTCAACTTAATAGGTGCTGACTTAATTAGAGCCAGTTTAGAAAAAAGCAACCTCAGCCGTGCAGATTTGCGGGGTGCGAATTTATTACGGGCAAATTTGCTAAGTGCAAATCTCAGTGAAGCAGAAATGAGTGGTGCAGACTTTACTGGTGCTAATCTCAAGAAAGCAAATTTGATTGCTAGTAACATTAATGAAGCAGAAATTAGTGGTGCTGATTTCACAAAAGCCATTGTTACTGAACATGAGATGACTGGCAAAGTAATGCACATGGGCTTATCTCATAAATGGATAACTTGGGCTGGCTGTTACTAATGATTACGAATGTAATAGGGACACAATGATTATTGTGTCCCTAAAATTTTTTTACAACAGCTAAAATTAAAGCGATCGCTCGAAAAATTTTAATAAACCAAAGGTTTAGCACCACTCATCTGACGCAAAGAATTAATGCAAGCCGGACAGTCACAACCAAATAAAGTGACAGCCATCTCGCTTTCTTGGTCACTGAACTCTAGCATCGGTACATTATCGTTAGAAAACTCCACCTCAGCCTGCTGTGTGGGGATTTGTGCTAATACAGAAGCTCTAGCACAAACTAAACCAACCTTATGCTTATTGCGAATACAAGATAAACGGTCTTCTGTAGCTTTTGTATCTGGTTCAGCTGCTTGCGCTTGATTCACCATCACTGCCATAGACAGAATAGAACTAATCAGCACCGGGGTAGAAAGCAAGCTCAATATAAATTTGTTCATCGGTTTCCTTACAAAACAGTCTTGACTGCTCAGAATACTTCGATTAAATCTTACGTTTACCATGAATATCCATCAGGAGCTTATGTTTCCCAAATAAGTGCCTCCTGAAACAGCGATCGCTTATTTTGCGCTAACTCACTCGCTCTGTGAAAGAATTACCTCAAGATACGAATTACGAATTCTAATTAACGTCGAGTCATTTCAAACAATTGTTGGGCATTTTTCCCTAAAAAAGCATCAAAAAGTGCTAATTTTCCTGGTTCAATTTCTATGAGGTAACGCTGGGCAAGTTCATAATAAGCGTAAGTCCAAGGAATCTGGATTTCTGCATGACTGTTGTCATCTAGCACTGTCACCATTTCTGTTACCGCGTGGGTTGCAGTTTGGCGTAAACCACAACTAACATCTCCTTCGATTTCGGCTTTCATCGGCACACCCAAGTTCGTCAAAGCTTGAGCAGTAGTATCTATATCAGGATATGCAGGAGTATTTTGGCGGTTAATGTAGCCTGTAAAGTGGTTGACGGCGTAACCGTGTAACAATACCCAAGCACCATATTGGGTAATTTTGTTTACTTCTTCCACTACTGACCGCAGAGGAATTTGCCAAGGGCGAGTGAAAGTTTGCTTTAATTTGGCAAGATTATTTGCATCTAGTAAAACAGGTGTAAAAGAAGAAATAAATTCATCGAGAATTGTGGAGACTGTTTGATAAATTAATTGGGCAATATTTTCTGGTAATTCATCAACAATTAATTCACTAATAAACAGTTTGGGCAAATCGAATTCTGCTTGCTGAGGATGGCGATAGTGACGCGCATAAAGATGTGTTGTTGCAAATGTATACTCACCTGCAACTTGGTAACCCAAGGCTGCGGCTATTTGTCCTAGGTGGTTGATACCCAGGTTAATTTTGCCTTGGGAACTATCGACTACCAAACGCAAAGACCGAAAGGCGATATGGTCGTTGGCGACGGTTCCTCCCGCCGCAGTGATCATGTTGTGGTAAATTTGGGCATAGTTGACTCTGGCTTTGTATTCTTGCCAAAGTGATTCCCAAAGGTAAGCAGCGAGTTCGGGTTTCATATATAGAAGAAGGGAACAGGGGACAGGATACAGGTGACAGAGTGAAGCAGGGGAAGAAGTGTAATTTTTACTCAGCACTCAGCACTCAGCACTTTTGAGGATGTCAGAGAGAATTTCGAGGGCGGTTTGTATTTGGTTGCTGTCAATAACTAGGGGTGGACAAAAACGAATTGCTGCTTTACCGCAACCGAGTAATAACAGACCGCGTAAAAAGGCTTCTTGGATGATGCGATCGCGTAGTTTACTATCATAATTGCCAGCTTCGTCAACTAAATCGACCGCGACCATTAAACCTTTGCCTCTGGGTAAAGACATTCTGGGATATTTTTGATGCAACTGATTTAAGCCAGCTTGTAACAGTTCTCCCATTTGGGTAGCGTTGGTCATCAAGCCGCTTTCTAAAAGTCGCAGAGTTGCCAAACCCGCCGCACAAGCCACAGGATTTCCGCCAAATGTGGTGGCGTGGGAACCAGGCGGCCATATCATTAATTCTGGGCGGGCGAGAATTGCGCCGAGAGGTAAACCACTGGCGAGACCTTTAGCCGTGGTAATAATATCAGGCATAACACCCCAATGTTCAATGGCAAACAAGCGACCTGTACGTCCCATTCCTGATTGCACTTCATCCACTACCATTAATATGCCGTAGCGATCGCAGATATCTCGAATTCTTTGCAAAAATCCATCTTCAGGGACAATATAACCACCTTCTCCTTGAATTGGCTCAACGAAAATCGCTGCTACTTCGTGGGGCGGTAGCATAGTATTGAATAGTTGTTTTTCTAAATAATCTAAACTAGCGTGTGTGCCGTAAGGAATGTGAGTTACCCCAGGAACTAACGCCCCAAAGTTAGCCCGTTGTACTGTTTTAGAACCAGTCAAAGACATTGCGCCGTAAGTACGCCCGTGAAATGCACCCAAAAAGGCAACGATGAGCGATCGCTTGGTGTAATATCGAGCTAGTTTAATTGCGCCTTCGTTCGACTCCGCCCCAGAGTTAGAGAAAAATACCTTAGCACCTTCGGGAAAAGGGGCGCGAAAGGCCAATTTTTCCGCCAGTTCCACCATCGGTTCATAATAAAAATCTGTTCCCGACATGTGCAGCAGACACGCTGACTGTTCTTGGATGGCTTTGACAACTTCTGGGTGGGCGTGTCCAGTAGCAGTGACAGCAATACCAGCGGTCATATCTAAAAATACATTGCCGTCCACATCTTCCACCATACAGCCTTGACCGCGAGCCACCACTAAGGGATAGTCGCGGGTGTAGGATGGGGAAGTTACAGCGCGATCGCGTTCTACAATTGCTTTAGCACGAGTTCCTGGTAAAGCTGTCACCAAACGCGGCACACTAGGTAAAGGTTGATTAATGGAGATACTTAACATTTTTTAGATTTTTTTTAGATTATTGATGATTAAACTGTCATGTACGATTTTTGACAGTATCATTTGCTGCTATTTGTACAAATGTTACGTATTGACAGAACAACGGTAATATGGGTTATTTTCTTTTGAATAAATGTCGAAAATTTTTCATGAATCCTCCGAACGATTTAGCACAAGAGTTTCATGGCTATACTCTTACTGAGTGTCTATATTGGCTGACAATGGGAAGTACTGAATTTTGTTATATTAATCACGCCAATATGAAATTGGTTAGGTACACAGAGTTATGATGCCTTGTGAGGCATTGATGAAATTTCCACAAGTTATAATGCCACTATTGTAATCACGGTTTCTGCATTGTCAAATTAATATCCTCCAGATATTAAGCAAGTGTAACTATTATTTATTAATAGAAATTTTTTCTCACCTATGAATAACCCATTCAGTCAAAAACTCAGCCTTACTTTGGGTATCGCCGCCTTATTAACTGCTACTTTCGCGCATGGCTATTTCCACTCTCCGTCAAAAGACCAAGCACTAGCCCAACCAGAAAATAGTCAGGATAATTTTGCCTTATCTCAACCGAAAATTTCTCTAGCTTCCATGCAAGATGTTAGTGGAAATCCACCTGTTTTACTGCCAGTTACTGATAAATATGCAGCATCGGTATCTGTAGGCTATCCAGTTATCGATGAGTGGAAAAATTATAAATTTAGTATTAATGGTAATCAGATTTTATCTACAACTAAATTACCAACTAGCAAAGTAAATTTCAATCAGTCAGATTTATTAATTACTCTCATTAATACCCGTAAATATTTTCAAGACCACGCGGCTGATGATCCAGATATTCAACGTAAAGGCATACTAGGAACTCAAGGAGTAACTGTAGAAGATGTTCTGCAAACTTTAGATTTTATGATTATTGTCTTAAAAGAAGACATTGCGAGTAATCGTCCGACTCGTCTCCAAGATCCTAATTTCATCAATAAAAATTTTCGAGTTATTAAATGGAATGCCTATAATAAGCAAAACACGAGCCAAAAACAGTTACGCATTACCAAATATGCAGTATTTACTCATCAAGGTTCTCGCACCAAAACAGCTAAATTTAATACGCCAATTTATAGCTTAAAAAGTAACTCACTTACAGATAAATTCTATACGAAATATACTAAACAGGATGTTTTATCAGGGATTTATGAACCCGGCGGTAAAGAATTTGGCAAAGTTCAACCCTTAGCTTATCTTACCCGCGATGGCTTAGAAGAAGCCCTCTTGCAAGGTACTATCTTGATTAATTTCACAGATGGTTCTCAAGCATTTTTTAATGTAGATAGAAATAATGGTATGTCTTACATTCGGGGCTTAAAAGCAGCAGCCCAGAAACGTTATTGGTATTTTAAAAAGGTAGATGCTATTAAAGGTTATGGTCACAAAATAGAAGCTAAAATTTCGATTAAACCAGGAGTGACCTTTGCTGGAGATGTCCTGAATGTTGGCTTAGGTAAAGTAGTAGTAATTGAGCATAATCAAGGTGGACGTAAAAATCTGCGAATGGGAGTGATAGCAGATACAGGTGGAGCATTTTTACCCAATCTTTACCAACTTGATTTCTTAGCAGGAATTTTTCAAAATCGGCAAGAGTTTAACCAGCATATCAGGCAATTGCCTGAATATGTTACAGCATATTTTTTAGTTAAAAAATGATTATCAAGCTGTAACAAATCATTCATAAAAAACAAAATAGACCTGCTTTGAAATTGTCAAGTATAGGGTGTAGAGTGTAAGTTTTCAAAACCTTTATACCCTTATATCATGTCCGCTTGATTACTTACTAAAACCGAAGAACCTCACCCCGCCAAAACTACGTTTTGTCTTCCCTCAGAGTGAACTCTGAGGGGTTAAGAGGTGGGGTGCAATGATTATGGGAATCATAACTAATTAACCGGACATGATATTACACCCAATCTGAACCACTAAATTTTGTGTGTAAGTCCTCAGACAATATGTATTAGCTGCACGAACTACTCAACACGATTAAGGCACTATCAAAACTGGGCAAGGAGAAAGATTAATCACTCGTGTTGTAACGCTATCAGTCGCACCCTCATCAGTTAAGCCGAGTCCGCGACAACCCATAATAATTAGATCTGCACCGATTTCATCAGCAACATCACAAATAGTAAATGCGGGTTTACCTTGCCGTTCCAAAACTTCAGCTTGAATACCCGCTTGTGAGAATAAAGCTTGAGCATTTTCGAGAAGTTTGGCAACTACCTCTGGTGAAACCATCGGATCAGCGCTTGGTGATTCTGCGGCGGGTTCTTCCACCACAGATAGTACTACCAAGCGACTACCATACTGCTGCACGACATTGGCAACTACATCAGCAGCTTCTCGTGCTTCCCGACTTTGATCGATTGGAAATAAGACTGTCTTAAACATATCTCTCCTCCGCACCCCAGACTCCGGTAAAATCTTGATGGTTATACTTTCAAAACGATAACAAAAAGGCAATCAGGAGGGTTCGGCTGTGTCCAAAAAAACTTTAGCAAGTTTATCTGCGGCTGATATTTCAGGTAAACGCGCTTTCGTGCGAGTTGACTTTAACGTGCCTGTGGATGACCAAGGCAACATCACAGATGATACTCGCATTCGCGCCGCTTTACCAACCATCAAAGATTTGACGCAGAAGGGCGCTAAGGTCATTCTAGCAAGCCACTTTGGTCGTCCCAAAGGTGTAGATGAGAAACTGCGCCTAACGCCTGTTGCCAAGCGCCTCTCTGAGTTGTTAGGGCAAGAAGTTGTTAAAACCGATGACTGTATTGGTGATGAAGTGGCGGCTAAAGTAGCGGCTTTACAAAATGGCCAAGTACTGTTGCTGGAAAATGTCCGCTTTTACAAAGAAGAAGAGAAAAATGATCCAGAATTTGCGAAGAAACTAGCAGCTAATGCTGATTTTTACGTAAATGATGCTTTTGGTACAGCACACCGCGCTCATGCTTCTACAGAAGGTGTAACCCATTATCTGAGTCCTTCTGTTGCTGGATATCTGATTGAAAAAGAATTGCAGTACCTCCAAAGTGCGATTGAAAATCCCCAACGTCCTTTGGCAGCAATTGTGGGTGGTTCCAAAGTTTCCAGCAAAATCGGCGTTATCGAAACTCTACTAGAGAAGTGCGACAAACTGATCATTGGCGGTGGCATGATTTTCACCTTCTACAAAGCCCGTGGTTTGAATGTTGGTAAATCTTTGGTAGAAGAAGACAAGCTAGAACTAGCGAAATCTTTGGAAGCAAAAGCTAAAGAAAAAGGCGTTACCTTCTTGCTACCTACAGATATCGTGTCGGCTGATAAATTTGCACCTGATGCCAATGCAACCACTGTCAGCATTGACAACATCCCTGCTGATGGTATGGGCTTGGATATTGGCCCTGACTCTGTAAAAGTTTTCCAAGAAGCTTTAGCTGATTGCAAGACTGTAATTTGGAACGGGCCAATGGGTGTATTTGAGTTTGATAAATTTGCTGTTGGTACAGAAGCGATCGCTCGTACTTTAGCAGATATTAGCAAAACAGGTACAACCACTATTATCGGTGGCGGTGACTCTGTAGCGGCTGTTGAAAAAGTAGGTTTGGCTGACCAAATGAGCCATATCTCTACCGGTGGCGGCGCAAGCTTAGAATTACTCGAAGGTAAAGTTCTGCCCGGTATTGCGGCTTTAGATGAAGCGTAATTAAAAGTATGAAGTATGAAGTATGAAGTATGAAATTTTTTACTCCATACTTCATCCTTCATGCTTCATCTTGACAATACGTTAGTACAACAAAGCAAAAGTAAAAAGAAAAAATACTTATAGAGCAGGCTTTTTACCCATTTCTAATGGTCTGCTTATTTTCGTAGTAACGTACTAGTACAGTTAGGCGTAAACAAATCATCCATTATAAATTGCTGCAAGCCTGACTATAAGAATTTCTTCATTTCATACTTCACACTTCACACTTCACACTTTTTTTGCCAGCCACAAAGCTAAATTACGAACATAGGTTTTAATATCTTCTAAAGCGCGTGGATCATTTTTCATGCCATCTCCTGGGGGTTCATCAACAAAACTAGGACAGCCTTTTGTAATATCCCAGTTGTAATCAACAAAATGATGAAAACTAGAGTTAGCTACAGTACGCCCTAAGTTATTACCTTGTGCATCTTGGTAATGGTCAATTGCCACAATCAAATTAAAATCACGACCTGTAACTAAGCTTTTTCCTAAAGCAATTACTCGCGCATTAGGATTACTTGGAGGTATACCAATACCGCCTTCGTGAGGATGTGCAGGGAAAAACTCAATCTTTCCTGAAGGTGAATTAGGATTTTTCAATAGTTCGTGAACAGGTTCAACAACCGTGATTTTTTGATAGTCACCATTTGCTCCTGAATGATAGTTAGGCCAAGAAATATAAGTTGTATACGGGTCATCTCGACTCCAGCGAGATTCATCAGGGTCAGGATTTTTGGTATTGAAATAATGGATATCGCCAATATCAATTAAATCGCACATGGAACACCCCATGTCTTGATGATCGCGCGTAGTTAAAATACCGCCACCGCGTCGTCGAAAAGCATTAATTCCGGCAATATCTTTGGCTGTTAAACCGTCACCGACATCTAAAGCAAATAACCAAAGTTCGTCAAAATCAGATTGATCAAGGCTACCTAAAATAGGATCATTACCTTCTGCATCTGAGTGGCGATCGCGTGCTACAACTTCAAATAAAGAATTGCCCACTTCATCTTGAATCGATGCCAAATACTCCTGTAGCATAGAAAAACGAACAATGCTCCAGTCGTTTTCAGTGGTAGGAATCGTCGTCTGTAAAAGAATCCGAATTGGTTGTGCCATACCCTGTGCAACTTAATTTTTCAGCCACTTGAGGTAATTAATACCACAATAGAGTGTATGGGTATAGCGATCGCAAAACTTGCTCACTTGATTTTGACACGGAACCGAATAAAACCATAAGAATTAGTTGGTGTACCTTGTCCAGTAGCTGGCGGTAAACTGGACAAAACAGAAGCTTTTGTAATATTTACTACTACAGCTCCATTCGTATTATTACCACAGCTTGCAGGCGTAGATGAACTATTAGCTGCGTAAAAAGCTCCCCGGTCAGTGTCTACGGCATTACTAAAATATACAGTCGGTGTAGCAGAACCAACAGCCAGTGCAATACCTTGGTCTCCTGCGGAACCACCATCATTAGGAGTTAGACCATTAAAAGCTGTTGTGACAAAACTGCTATTAGTTGGAATTAAATCACAGAATTTGACATTATTAGCGCTATTGCCACCGTTCGAGAGAAAATAAATTGTGTATTCTAATTCATCTCCTGATTTAACAGCACCAGCATTAATTTGTCCTCGCAAGTAGCCACTAGGCCATTTAGGATCATTATCATCAACGTCACGCGGCGATAGGACATAATTGTTAGCACTTGTAGGCACATCACTGCGACCATCAACAATATCAGTTACATCTTGATTGTTAATCCGGGTGATACGTTTTACTAACAGTAAGCTGGCGCTACTACCATTATTGCTTAGACCAACACTAGTAATTCGATTACCAATACCATCAGTATCTCTGGTTGGTAAATAAGTAGAACATCTATTGCTGGCACTGTTACTAGTAGATTGTTCCCAACAAGCACTAGTATTAGTGTCATTGCCATTGCGAGTTAAGCTAATCGACTGACCACTACTAGCCCCAGCCAGGGACGATTGATAAGCGCTGTCCCAAAGATTGAGAGAACTTGGCGGGGGTGTGTTAATGCCGTTATTCGCCCCATAAGCAACGTAATCAATAATCTGATTTTGACTATCGTATAACCAGACATCATCGCCATTATTATTGAGTCTAGAAGACAACCCTAACCAATCTTGAAAAGATGCTCCTGTAGCTTGGGTACTAGCGTTTTTTGAACCTATCCAAATAACAGCGTATTGTCCAGGTTGTAAAGTTGTCCCATTAGGAAATGTGTAAGTAAATCCACCGGATGAACCATCAGTATCATTAACTATAAGATTACCATCTGCTAACTTTAAACTACTCAAATCAGCAGGTGACGACGAAGCATTATATAGTTCAATAAACTCATCGTTTGTACTGGCACTACTTGATGTTTCTCTGTAAAGTACTTCATTAATAATGACTTGGCCTGCTAGAGGCGAGACTTTGTAAACATCAAAGCCGAAGTTTTGATTTACTATTGCATTGCCAGAGACACTAACAGCTAGGTCATTAGGTGTCCCCAACGAAAATCCAGCAGGAATGTTGCTATTAGTGGTATCAACTTGAATTTTATAATTACCATTCACTACACCTGTAAAGCTGTAAGTACCATCTGCTTTAGTCGTAGTAACAGTTACAACAGAATTATCACTAGCTCTCAGTAGTTTGACACTAATACCAGCAGGTAAAGTAGGTTCACCAGCATCAAAGTCATCTCCGCGATCGCTGTCTTGATATAAAGTGCCAGAGATAGTTACACCAAAGTCAATGATATTTAATGGCGTTTGTTCAGTATTACTGGGATAAAACGTCCATAAATCCAGTCCTTTACTATCTCCAAAAGAACCAGTGCATTTTGAATTGGTATTACCAAGGTTACCGAACTGGCCAAATTTCCTGTCATTGTTAGTACTATTAAACCCAGAAATCGGATTGCTAAAGGCTGGGTTTGGTTGACCAATACCACAGAGTACAGTCCCTGGAGTACCAACACTTGTACCACCAATGGTTGTATATCCGCGATCATCATAAAATACAGTGGTATTTCCCAGTGGATTAGTGCTATTCAGCAGTGTAATTGTCGGGCCACCAGAAAAATTATTCTCTGCATCTAGTAAAGGAAAGTGGTATTCACCTGAATGAACCTTGACGCGGACGTTATAATTAGTGCCAACCGGGAAATTATCACCACTATTATCTTTACCATTCCAAGTAACTGACTGTCCGCCTGCTGTATTCATTACACCTCGCAGCACACGGTTTTGGCTGCTAGTGGGGTCAAAATTTGAACCGTCTCTACTAATAACGATTTCGTAGTTGCCTGTTATGTTAGTGTTAAAAGTAAAAGTACCGCCTGTACCTAAAGAACTTGTATTTCCCCCAGCTGTACCTATGAAATTTAAACTATCTACAGTGGGTGCAATGGGAACAGCAGGAATACCAGTGCCATCCAACGTGCCATCGGGTCTGTAGCGATCAATATATGGAAGTACTGTAGAATCTAAGGTATTCAAAAATGTAGCATATTGCGGACGAGATAAGCTAGTACCCCCTTCTGGAGGATTAAGTGTATTATTTTGTGCCAGGATATCGTGATAAAGCGGTGTCTTACCATCACTGTCATAAAATCCCACTTGATTGCCGTAAAGAATAAATCCATTGGGATCTGTACCTCTTAGCTTTATTTCGTATTGGTAGCCATCTGTAGTTACAGGATAGACAGGAAAATTGAGATATCGACCGTTATCACCAGTAAATAAGGCAAAATAGTAACTGAATAACCTGCCGTTTATATCTGTTGTTGAGCTTGCACTGCTGCGGACTGTGACATCCCAAGCTGCAATACTGGTGCTTTGCTTGCTATTAAAATTGTCTGCATTAGTTAAATCAATTTCACCGGTGGGAGCAGTTTCACTGTCAGAGTTCTCTCCTGATGGGCCAGAAAAGACAATATCATAAATACCTGTTGTTGGAGCTTGATAAAAACAAGGTTCATAGCCATTTGTGTTACCCGTACCATCAACAGAACGAGGCCCAGCTAACTCTAGCTGACGAGTAGTAATTTTACCTGTATTTGTTCCTGGTTGAGCCTTACAGCTAAAAGCCGCTGAAGAAGGAATGTTTTCGTTGCCAACTGAACCTGTAACAGCACCAGGGCTAAAAACCCGAATATCACCATTATTAACTTTGACAGCAGAAGACCCCATCAGAATATATTCACCAGCTTGAGCATAGACCTTGAGTAAGGTACGACGCTTAACTAAATTGCCGTATGTACTAGTACGCCATTCTATGTTGGCGCGATGACCCGTAGCTCCACTAGGATAAAGTGTGCGACTTCCTTCTGCTCGGACAGTTTGTGAGCAAACACTCAGGGTTAATAGTGATAGCACTACACTGTTGAATAGTCTCTCATAGCATTTTAGAGGGCGTTTTTTAGATGCTAAAAGATGTATGTACAGTAGATTCATTGGTGTGTTACTAGCTCCTGAGGTCAATTGAAACCGCATTCACGGTAAGTTCAGAGATACTATTGCTGAAGGATAATTAACTCATTTACCAAGTCTTTAGCTTTTAGGTTGCCCAAAGTCTCGCAAAATCTACCATCTTAATAAAGTTATATTTATACTTTCTAACGTTGTGGTGGGGGAATTTTTTGCTGTCCAAAGCCGTCAAATAATTCGTTGAGTTTCAACGTTAAACCCAAATAAGGGCCGCCTGCGGAACGTACACCAGAAAAATCGCGGTCATCAACTCTACCAAAGGCATATCCCGCAGCTAAACGCAGGTTTGGAGACAGGTAATAACCCGTCTCCACAACAAAGCCTGTTTCACTATAATTACCTTGCCCTATCCAACGCGCCTCTCCGACTAAATCCATTTTGTATCCCAGGCGATAAGTAGCTCGAAATTGCGCCAAGTTAACGGTACTAGTCCCTACTAAATCGTTAGCTAAGTAAGATGTACTGTTACGCAAAGCATACTTACCGTAGAATTCCCATTGCCAGTTAGGCGCATAAATAGCTTCTAAAGCAAAGGTATGGTCTTGAGAGCCTGTACCACTATTTAGTAGGATAGTGTCTGGAATTACCTCTGGATTTTCTCGATATTCATAACGCAATAAAGCATTAAATTTATCATTGCTGGGGTCACGGTAGGCTAAACCCAGTTTCAGGTTTACTGTATCACCCAAGCCCGTGAGTTTTTGATTGGCTGAGTTTGCCTGTTGATAGCGTACTAAAGCTGTCAAAGCTGGCGAAATTTTTCCTGTAGCGGCTGCTGAGATTACAGTATTAGAACCACTAGCAGAGGTACGATGCTCATAACGCGCACTTGCTTGGAACTCAGGGTTATCACTGTATTCCAGACCAGCACTGTAGCTATCACCACTCTCAAAACCAATAGATGAAGCTGCTTGACCGACTGTAAAAGGTTGGGCATATTGTTGTCCTGTTGCAGTCCAGTTAAAGAAGCTGCCAAATACGTGTTCATACGCAAGATTCAGCCGCAAACCAGGAGCAATTGTCCAACGATTATTCAGACCAATAGCTCCTTGGGTTGTTAGTTGGTTTGCACCTCCTAAGATTGAGTAACGAGTTGTTATGGTGGTGTCTGTGCCGAGTTTGTGTTCGCCATTAATACTTAAACTGGTGATAGAATTCCCACTCAATTGACCACTACTGTAAAACTGTTGGGCGAGACTGATATTGACACCAGGGATAGCAGCCCAATTTAGCCCTAAGATGGTACGGTCTGGGTAAACAGTATCGGCACTAGATGATAGTGTTAGTTCATTTTGGGCTGCGAAAGTCAGGTTTTTGACAATGGGAAAAGCCAGACGCGATCGCAGTTGATGAGAATCACTAGTTAAAGCATTAATCGGAATCCTATCTTCTCGATGGCGATGAATCCAATCAACGTCAACCGTAGCCTTACCTAAACGTTGTTGAATCCCCGCCGAAATCGTCGTCAAGGAATTATCAACTTTACTTCCAGGTGTGGCTTCCGAACGTGGTGCAAATAGTTCTTCAAAGGTATCTAAAGGTTGGGGTGCAATGCCAAAATTATCTTCGTAGTCGTACTGCATCCGAAGATTAGTAGTTGTAGAAAGTCTACCTGTTAGTTGCGCTCCGTAGCGAGTTTGCCCAGGAACAAAGCTAATCGTGGCATTATTGGCAAAACCTGTATCGGCAAATCGATAATAAGCACGTCCTTGAATAGCATTGCTAATTTGTCCCTCAGCTTCTAAACGGTAAGCAGTACCACTGACTTTACCTATAACTTCCGAATCGTTCGTCGAATGGGCATATTCAGCTATTAGTCTGCCATTACTACCCAGAGAAATCAGCGCATCTGCACCATAAAGTTGAAAGTCACGCATTCCCTGATTTTCTTGAACGAAAGTTGCACCCAACCAACTTTCTTGATTCAAAGTGCGGGAGAGGTTATATTGCAATCGACCTGCATAGATATTACTGTCAGAGTTTTGGCTTTCGTATTGATAGCTAACAACAATCCGTCGTACCAAAACTTGTCCGGTGCTATCTATATCGGTGCGGAGAATTGGTTCGCGGAAAATTAGTGTACCGCGATCGTAGTCAATTTCGTAGTCTGGGCCGCGACTTAGTTGTTTGCGATTCAGTACAGTACCAGGACGATTCAGTTCTTCTAATTCAATAAAGACATTTTCACTTCCGGGAACTAATAGCCGTCGGGAAAGAAAGTAATAACCACTCGTACCATCAGGTGCGATGGTATCTCGTTGAAATCCTTCTAGATGATTGCCATAAAAACCTGTAAATTGCAGATTTCCAAAGTTATAGTTAGCTTTAAAACCGTGTAGTTGACGGGTGATAGAAGTATATTGCTGGGATGTGCGGGCAAACTCTTCTGTGTTGTAATCACCCCATATGAAAAAATCAGGAGCCGCATTAGGAATTTTCGAGTTTCGCTCAAACCGCAAAAACACACTATCTATGGAAGGTGCAACGACATCTATTTTGGAACTATCACCGTAAACTGGATAGTTCTGCTCGTTAAATTGGTAAGTTCTAAACAGACGATTATCACAGTTACAATCTTCGTTGAGATTGCGGGAACTGTTGTATGCACCTGTAAACAACCACTCTCCTAACGCACCTGTGGCAAATACGGCTGAGTGAAAATCTAATTGAGTTTTTTTATCTTTGTCTGGACGGATAAAGTCTCGAAAACTACCGTAATAATCTGTACCTCTAGCACCCAAGCGAACATCTATAACGCCAGTTAATAAACTGGGACGCAGGGACGTTTCAAATTGCAGTTGAGTAAAGGCTTCTAAAGCATTGGTTGTGGCGCGAATGCGGACTGTTTGTGCTTTTAAATCTGAGCGCAATGTTACTCTAAATTCACCAGCTTTCGCTTCTACCTGAAATCCAGGTTCATCAGGCTTGAAGTCCTTCTCGACAAACTCTCCCGCAGTCGATGTCAATGTAACAACAGCATCACGGTTAGAACGATTGCCATTTTCATCAAGTAATTGACCCCGAATGGTTGCTGTTGAACGTCCATCAGCGGGGATACGAGATTCAACTGTTTCTATAGTGAGTTTTTTTGCCGCACCCCGCACTACTATTCGCGCTGTTACAGATGATTCTGATTTACCTACCTCTTGTGCAGAGATGAAGTTGTCTCCTTCTTTAAGTGAGACACCGTACCATGTCTGCGTTACTAAATTGGTAGTACTATCAGTTTCTGTCCGTCCTATTAAAGATGAGTCTACTAAGATGCCATTGACACGCAATTCTACCTGACTACCACTAGGAAATTGCACACTGACATTGGCAGCAGGTAAATCAACCACACTGTCAGTAGTTGGAGTGAGAATTTTGATGGTTGGGTTTTGATTGTCTACAGATGCCGCAATTTTACGTAAGCCTTTAGGTAACTGAATATCAGTTGCGGGTTGAAATGATTGTATGTTGGTTTTTGTTAAGAGAGGTTCAATCGAGGTGAGTTTGTTAATTTCAGAAAAAGAAGCAGCAATCTGATTATCCTTCCCGCTTGTCTTATTAGTTTTTGTTGATGCGTTAACAGAAGGCTCATAATTTAATTCAGAGATATCCAAACTAGGAAAAGTCTGAATATTATCCTGAAGACTATTTTCTGTTTCAGGAATAAATGCTTGTGCTTTAACGACAGCTGGATACAAAATAAAGCTGATTGCACTTGCCATCGCACCCATCAGCTTGAGATTAAAGCTAGTTACACCGTGCAGTTTAGGTTTCATACTTTATTTACTCCTGCTGGGGGTGACAGCAAAGTTCATTCTGACTAAACCGCCAGGTTCCAGACGTACCCAGCGAGATTGGCTATTGCGTTCGCGGAACTTCCGGTTGGGAGCGAGAGTATAGCCAGGGATGCTGCTGAGGTCGAGAACACCAGTATGACTACCTGGCAAAACATTGGCGACAGAAAACAAGCCATTGGGATCTGTGGTGATGCGGTTACCGTCTTCCATAAAAATCACGGCATTTGCTATTCCCGGTTCACCAGATTGCTGTTCGCCGTCGAAGTTTTTATCTTCAAACACACGACCGATAATTGTGCCGCAGTCAGCAACAATCCCCGGACGAATCACTAATTGATGGGTTGCAGGGCCATCCTTGGTACTTAGACGGTTGTCAATTCGCAGTGCATTTGCGATCGCACTATTACGACCATTCCCCCGCAGTGCATCAGGTGTAAGTTGAGCAGCGTAGGCGATATTCAGAACTTTTTCTGGTGGGATAGTTGCATCTGTGCGGAAGGTGACTGTATTACCATTACGATCGCTAGTAATGTTAACTGCTTGACCATCTAACTCGCCCCGGACAGATTTCGGGATAAAATGGAAGCCTAAAGGCAAGCTATCAGTGACCACCAGGTTATTTAAGCCAATATCAGCTAAATTTTTCACAGATATGCGATAAATGACTGTATCTCCTGGTTCCGCAGTGGCGCGATCGCCTGTTTTAATAATCTGCAACTGTTGTGCTTGACACATGTTTGTTGTCAATTCAAAAGCTAATAAATCTAGCCCCACTACCTCTGCATTGGGTACTACAACAATGGTGTCTTCTACTCTGGTGTCACCTGTAAGACGGATTGGTTGACCATCTAAAGAAGTAGCGGCATAACGCACAACAGTGTTATTACCTGTACCTGTGCGATCAAGAATATCAATTCTAATCCGACGTTGTTGGTATCTAGAATTAGCTGGGGGATTGATGACAAAAATATATTTTCTTCCTGGATCAGTTTGACCTTTGTTGGGGTCAAGTAAGAAATTATAAACACCGGCTGGATTATTAGTAATCAAAAAGGGATTACTATTCTCGCTATTAGGTGATTTACCACCAGGAATATTATTATTAGGAATATCAGGAAGTTCTGTACGCGTTAAAGAAACTAATTGCCCTAATTCTGTTCCTGTGGGGTCACTGGGATTAGGTTCATATATACCCACAGAAAAACCTGTATAGTCTGCTAAAAGCGTACCTCCACAACCTAAAATTCTTCCTGATGGGTCAACTAATGAGCTAGTATTCACATTAAGTTGACTAGTAGTACCTTGATATGAAACATTCTGATCATTATCTTGATAAGTATAAGTAGCTTGGTTGATAAGATTAACTGTACGAGTATCTTGCGCGGTTGCTATTGTGGGTGCGTTAGTATGCAAAAAGCTGACCAAAAAAACTATTGGTGTTAACCTTTTGTGCCAGTTACTACCAAAATACATCTGTTTTTTTTTATGAGGACGACTCACTGAATTTAACTCCTCAGAAACGCCCTAACATTTGTTAATAAAGGCATTTATTTATAAGTGAAAACTATTGTTAGCGAGAAGAAGTAAGTATCTATGAATGATGAATTAGTAGTGATGTAGTCAACCAATGTTTTAAAAATGAAAATAGAACAACAGTTGACTAGTAAATAAATATTGCCCAAAAGCAGCACAAAAACCGTCAGTTAGCGTACCTGAGTTTGGTAAGTTACCTTAACTGTAGTTTTTGCTGCTACCAAGGGAAGTTGCACCCGGATGTGAGTGTACGCAGTTGCAGGCGCTGGTTGAGTTTCCACTTTGCCGTTAGGGCGATTCAGTTTAATCGTGGGATTTTCGACAAAACTGCGTCCGCCATCAATGCTGTAGGTAATTTTGGCATTACCAGGAAAATTTGCTGATTTCAACACATAAACCATGCCTTGGGGAATGGGAGGATTGAGTATCAGATTTTTGATGGGGCGATCGCTGGTATTTTCTCCAGTCAAGGTATACCGCAACACATCTCCTGGGTGGACAATTGCATTATTTTTCAAAGCTTGCCATGTTGCCTTTTGCTTACCTTGTTCATCCTTAACTAAAACCTGTTTTTCTGCTGCCAAAACTAACTTTAAAGCGGCTTGCTTTTGCGGACTTTGTGCCACAGCAGTACTAAGCCACCAACTAACTACCCCTGGTAAATGAGTAGTAAACGAAATTGTTGTTAGCAATAGACTGGAACCTACTCCAGCAATCAATAAATATTTCATCTTCATACTAGTTAACCTTACGTTGGAAGATAAATGTTCTTGTTTGACCTGGTGCAACCGGATTATTAAGGGTATTTACATACTTAGTGACATCCGTAGCCGCAGTAGCACCACTTTGTTCACTACCAAGAAGAGTAGTAGCAGGATCACCACTGAAAAATGTGAGTGTGCTGCTACCAGAGTCTTTAGCCGAGCCAACAACATGACTTGTATCAATTACGCCATTGGAGGGTGCGTTATCTTTTGCCCAGTTATTTGGTGATGCAGTACCATCTTCGGTAATTACTACATTAACTGCATTCAAAGTTACATTACTGCTACCACTCCCTGGCTGTGGTTCAGAAATATTTTTATACTGAATTAGGTACTCAATAATATTTCCTGGCGCAGGTTTTTTCGGTGTTGTACTGAAAGTACCATCACTACCTTGAACTGCTGGCCCAAATCCTTGTAAAATCCGTGACTGTTTTATCAGTTGCAAGAAACCAGTGTAGACGCGATCAATAGTGGTGTTTGTGGCTGCATCATCTAATAAACCGTTAGCATTAGTGTCAATGAAAGCTGTAATTGGTACAGGGAAACCGCGTTCAAAACCAGGATCAGTTGAAAGTTGTGTACCATTAGGTAGGTCAACAGTCACAGTGTAGTTAGCTGTACCGTTTGCTGCTATTCCATCAATTCGCACTGGGTTTGTGGGACTAACTGGGTTACCTCCCACAACACCAGTACCATTCGTGAATGTAAATGTCGTGCCATTGTATGTATAAGTGGCAGTAGTCGCACCATTGTTAGCGGATATAGTTACAACTGTACCTACTGGTAAGTGACTTGCATTAGCAGGTGGTGTAGGTACTATGGAGATATTGTCTGCTTGAGTACCACTATTTCTAATGGTGTTATTGAAAGTAACTACATTTGGATCAAATGTTGAACCTGGAGCAATATTAGCCGGAACATTAGAAGACTTGTTTGTAAAGTCATCATTGTTATTTGTTGGCCCTACTGCATCTGGTTGCCCATTTGGGCCATTCAGTAGTGTGGTAGTGTATATTGCAAAAACGTTAGCTTCACCACCAGAGCCTTGACCAGTGTTGTCATTATTGGTGTCAGTTCCTGTTGTGTTCAGAACACCTGGATTAGTTTTCGGGTCATCAAGATAACCATTAGGTACAGTAGGCGGTAACTGATCTGGTACGCCATCCCCATTATTGTCGGTAGTTGGTGGGGGTGTCATGTTACCTGGAGACCCGTCAAAGTTGCTGGGATTTTGGTCACCAGACTCATCCAGTACGGGAGCATTTGTTTCGGGTGTTTTACCGAATACTTGAGCGATGTTGGCGATGGTTAAAGGTGCAGTCTGTCCAGTTTTAACTTTTAACTGAATAGAGAATTGGGTGAGTTGTGCATCCGCAGCAGGTAAGTATGTACTCGTATTACCATCTACAGTGGCTTTAACAAAACCGATGCGAGTGACTGTAGATAAAGCTGGTGCTGTGGTTGTCCAGGTAGCAGCATTAGCAGGTGTAGAGGGCGAAGTAGTAGAGTAAACTACAGTCCAACCAGTGGGTGCGGTTGGTGCTGCTGCTAATTCTGTTCCAAAAGGAATAGCATCAGAAACTAAGATATTTTTGCCAGTAAGACCAGGCACATCAGAACCCGCTAAAGCTGAAGGAGTGATGTTTTGCCCTGTGTTATCTATAGACCTAACTTGCAAACTCAAGCTGTAGTTGATGGTATCGTCTGTGATATCTGCTGGTGTATTCTGGTTGCTATAAGCGCTACGAGTTTTGAGTATGGTAGCTAAGGAATAATACTTAGGAGCGATTGTGATGCTGGCTGATGCGCTGCCTTCTACTACACCGTTAGCAGGTACACCTAAAACTTCTCCAGGTGTACCATCAGGATTATCAACAGTGTAAACATCTCTAGCGTCATTAACAGATCCGGCACGCGGGGAATTAGTTGCAGTATCAGCAGGTGTAGTTTCCCCTAAAGTAACTTTAATTGTTTGACCTGGTGTTACTCCTGAATTTACTGTGACTGGTACTCGTACCTGTATCGTCCCATTAATAGGTATAGAAGGTGTAGTGAAGCCGCCAGCCGGAACATCTGTCCATGTTGCCCCATTGTCGGTGCTGTATTGTAATGTGCCTACTGTACCTGGGCCTGTAATACCAGCTTGGGTAGGAAGTTGGAACTGAGTCGGGTCGTTGCCGATGTTAGTAATAGTAAAAGGAAAATATACCAGATCACCTGATTGCAGAGTTCCACCGTTGTTATCTACAGGTGTACCAGCCACAACGGAGATACCAGCTACTTCAGCAACGGTGACAGTTACAGTGTTAGAAGTACTATTAATTGGTACGTTGGGATTGTTGGGGTCTTCGTAGGTGGCTGTCGCTTGGTTATTGATAGGTGTACCTGGGGCTGTTGGCGTAGTTTGAGCTAACACAGGAGAGACCAAAAAAAAGCCATTCGCCAGTAATGTTGTTGCTGCTAAGCTTCTGTAGAACTTGATACTCGTAGTTTTTTTAATTTTGTGACGAAGTTTCATTTAGTTAATATAGTTACTTGGCATATTCAGGTAATGAAAATCAGTCTGTTATTGCTGTATCAGACGAAATGATTCCAAAGCAATATAAATTACTTCGGAATACTGGTTTAACTACATATATAAACGTGCAATAGCGATGTAATTAGTTTTAGCTAACTCAGTTTTATTTACTGATATTGAGCCGACTAGTTGTTACACAGCGATCGCGTAACAATCACAACGTTAAATCAACTACATCTAATTCCAAAACAGTTTAAATACTAATATGTCAAAAATTCACACTCAAAAACCCTAAGTCTTATTACTTAAGTAAAGATTAATTTATATTATATTTTTATACTAAATATCTGTTATGCTTCCGTATGTACGTATTCTAATGAGCAAGAGAATACGTTTTTGCGAAGTTATTTAGACAGGACTTACGCAGAAAGGTTATCTGTTGAGACTGGGTGTAGGGGTGTAGGTGTTTAACGCCCTTACACCCTCATACCCTTACCTTCCTACACCCCTATACCCCTGCACTCTTCCCTCAAACCCTTAATTTTTCGTTTTCATGCGTAAGTCCTATTAGATTACCGGAACATACCCGATAATTTTTGTCGGGTATGTTTGACTGGTATTTTTACTCGTGATACTATCAAGCGACAGTTGACGGACAAACAGGGAAAGTGATCGCTATGACTCAGGCAACCTCCACACACACCCAAACAACCAACGCCACCTTAGAAGCTTTGAAATGTAAGGAATGTGGCGCGGAATACGAACTCAAAGCTAGTCATGTTTGTGAGTTTTGCTTTGGGCCTTTGGAAGTGAAATATAACTACAGCAATCTCCGCCTGAGTGTTAGCCGCGAAAAAATTCAAGCAGGGCCAAATTCAATTTGGCGCTATCGTCAATTTTTACCTGTTGCAACTGACAATGTAATTGATGTCGGAACTGGGATGACTCCTTTGGTGCGTTCCCAGCGCTTAGCCCGTCGCCTGGGTCTGAACAAGCTTTACATTAAAAATGATGCCGTCAACATGCCCACCCTCAGTTTCAAGGATCGGGTGGTATCAGTAGCACTGTCTCGTGCTAGAGAATTAGGGTTCACCACAGTATCTTGTGCAAGTACTGGTAACTTAGCAAATTCTACAGCTGCGATCGCTGCTCACGCTGGTTTAGATTGCTGTGTATTCATTCCCTCTGATTTAGAAGCAGGTAAAGTTTTGGGCAGCTTGATTTACAGCCCAACTCTCATGGCTGTCAAAGGCAACTATGATCAGGTAAACCGCTTGTGTTCTGAAGTTGCGAATACACATGGTTGGGGTTTTGTGAACATTAATCTGCGTCCCTACTATTCAGAAGGTTCCAAAACTCTTGGCTTTGAAGTTGCTGAACAACTTGGTTGGGAACTACCAGATCATATAGTTGCACCTCTGGCTTCTGGTTCACTATTTACCAAAATCTACAAAGGCTTCCAAGAATTTGTCGAAGTTGGTTTGGTAGAAGGTAAAAAAGTGCGTTTCAGCGGCGCACAAGCTGAAGGTTGTTCCCCTATCGCCCAAGCATTTAGAGAAGACCGCGACTTCATCAAACCTGTGAAACCAAATACAATTGCTAAATCGATCGCAATTGGTAATCCAGCAGATGGTGTATATGCTGTCGAAATTGCTAAGAAAACAGGCGGTAATATTGAATCAGTTACCGATGCAGAAATTATTGAAGGCATCAAACTGTTGGCAGAAACCGAAGGCATCTTCACAGAAACAGCTGGCGGTACAACCATAGCTGTGCTGAAAAAATTGGTGGAAGCTGGCAAAATTGACCCAGATGAAACTACCGTTGTTTACATCACTGGTAATGGTTTGAAAACCCAAGAAGCAGTTCAAGGTTACATTGGCGAACCATTAACTATTGATGCCAAACTCGATAGTTTTGAACGTGCGCTAGAACGTTCTCGCACCCTTGACCGCTTAGAATGGCAACAAGTTCTTGTCTAAAGTCTGAAGTTTAAAGTCTGAAGTCTGAAAGATTTAAACCCAAAGGGGTTGCTCGCAGGCTTCACATTTCATACTTCATAACTTCACACTTCACACTTCACACTTCATACTTCAATTATGGCTGTAACTGTTTTAGTTCCTACTGCTCTCCAAAAGTTCACAAATAATCAAGCTACCATAGAGTGCAGCGGTAGTAATATTTCTGAGTTGTTCGATGCTTTAGAAACAAGCTGTCCTGGTATCAAATCTCGCTTGTGTGATGAACAAGGACAACCGCGCCGCTTTTTAAATTTATATGTTAATAGCGAAGACATTCGCTTTTTAGAAGGAACAGCTACACCCTTGAAAGATGGTGATGAGGTAAGTATTGTACCCGCTGTTGCAGGTGGTTGATCTGGCAAAGTCTAAATTAGTAAAATCCGCTTTCTACAGCAAGTCAATCAAGTCAGTATAGCAAAAATTTATCCCCTATTTATCCCTGTTTATAGAGGATGAACTCTTAACCCAGTCTTGTAAACTGGGTTATTTTATTGTTGTCAAATGACTTTAAAAAAATACAGGATCATCCATTAATAGGATTCATCCTGTAATTCTGTGATTAACAAACTAAAACTGTTGGTATTGGTCAACGTGATCATATCTGGAATAACCAGATATGATATTAATTCACTACCTGACTACCATGACTGCGGGGGTCGTCTTGAGTTTTTGGTGTAACTGAGGTGGAAACTTTAGAAGTTTTACCACTAGCTTGGGCATAAGGTAAAGGCGTACCAGCTACTAACGCCTCGACATTATTAGCCATGATAGTACGAGGTATATCACCGATCGCCTGGGCTATGCTTTCTCCATCTTTAGTTAAAAATACAAAATGGGGAATGCCATCTACACGGTATTTCAGCATTTCTGGCAACCATTTGTTATTATCTACGTTCAGCATGACAAAATTTGCTTTGTCTGCATACTGCTGTTCTAGTTGAGCCATATCTGGAGCCATTTTTTGGCAGACAGTACACCAGTCAGCGTAAAACTCAACTATTGATGGTTTACCGTTAGTTAAAGCGACATCTAGGGGTGTAGAGTTTTTACCCAATTCTGCTACGGAAATAGAATTACTTTCAGTTCTTAACCCTAAGAAGAGGGCAACGCTGAGGACAATCGCTACTATTACAATTAAGAAGTTTCTCAAACGCCCCCCAAATGTAGATTCCGGCTTGGCGGGAGAATTCACGGGTGCTTCTGTAGTCATAGCAAATTTATTCATACTTATAATGCCACTATTTAGTTTATCGTTTTCTCTGTTTGTGACCTCGGCTCCCTAAAACTTAGACCAATCTCTGCTAAATCTGTGAAAAAACGAGTTACCCTTACCTTTCCCAAACGCGCCATTCAAATGCCAGTAACTTACGTATTGGCAAAAGATTTTAATGTAGCTGCCAATATTATCCGCGCCCAAGTTGCTCCTAATCAAATTGGCAAACTGGTGGTAGAACTATCAGGAGACATCGATCAGTTAGATGCAGCAATTGAGTGGATGCGATCGCGTCATATTGGTGTCTCTTCGAGTTTAGGAGAAATTGCCATTGATGAAGATGTCTGTGTTGACTGTGGCTTGTGTACTGGGGTATGTCCGACAGAAGCCCTCAGTCTACACCCAGAAACATACAAGTTAACATTTACGCGATCGCGCTGCATTGTTTGTGAACAGTGTATTCCGACTTGCCCTGTACAAGCGATTTCTACGAACCTTTAATTTAATTGAAATACATCTGCTGTGACGCTGCGATCGTCAATTAACCTAGTCTCGGCTGGAGAATCATAAACTACCAACACAGAAGGTACTCCAGATATATCTTGAAATAAAGTCATGCCCTCAGCATGGTCATTGCGATCGCCATAAGGAATTTCTTGCACAAGCTGTGGATAGTTTAGAAGATTGTCTGGCGAGTTAACACCATTTTGCCAACGATAAACTTGCACTGGGCCATCTAAATCCATTGTTGGCCCAGCTAAAATCAATAAATCTGTTCCATCCACACACAAATCTCGAATTCCTAACCCATTCAAGCAAACAAAATGTTTTTTATATTCTTTGTTTTCTGTACCAATCTGCAAAAGTTTCATCACTCCAGGGCTAGAATCTTCTAACTCAATTTCTAGAACTATAGCCCAACCTCGCAATACAGGGCCGCGCAGACCCAAAAAAATTCGGTTTTGATAAATCCCTAAACCTTCAATATCAAAACCATTATCTTTGCCTGGAATTGCAGCTTTAATAAATGAACCCAAATGAGGATCATTTGCTAAAGCTACCATAAGTAAGTTACCTTGCTCTGTTATCTCTAATTGGGCAGATGTTAACTGCACATTTGAGTCTTTTGGGTGTTGACAAGACAAACGTAGATTGCCGTCTATCAAGGGAATTCTGCCTAAAATGTAACGGTTGGGTTCTAATTCAATTTCTGCCAGCCGAGCAATATTTTTTTGATCAGACTTATCTGGCTTTGGTTTTTTACGCTTGTAGCTATGAGAACCGACCAACCATAAATAGTAATCTGTATAAGCCAGTCCTTCAATATCAATTTCTTGTTCTTCAGAAGCAGGTAGATTGAGAAAATCAGCTACTCGGAACTGTTGATGTTGGGCAAATATATTTTTCTCAGCAAAACTTAGCCGTTCCAGGGTTGTAGTTTCATCGGAACCCAGCCATAAATGCTTGTCATTTGTTAGCATTACTCCAGAAATATCTGTTCTGTGTTTTCGGAAACTTTCAGTAAATGAAAGTACTATTTGCTGGATTAAATGTGGGTTTTTCATTTTTTATTAATTATTTGCAATTGAAAAATTAACTTTGATGTTTGAAATTTTATAGTGAATATTATATATTAGGTAATTATATTTTTATTTAAAAATCTTTGTGATCGCCCATAGAAAATCGACTACAAATTTATCATATTTTAAAGTTTAATACATTTTTTTAAATCAATTAAAAAAATAATATAGACTAGATTTCATAAAAAGTATATTTATGTTAATAACTAAAAACTTGATAAAAATTATCAAGTTTTTATTCGAGTTTTCAGTAAATAAACATAGAAAATAAATTTGTATTTATGGGTGCTTTCGCATTTAGTAACTAAGTTTCATGTTAATATGAATGCCTATCATTGTAGCTGTAAAGTTAAAAAAAATATCTAAAGATAGATGGAAGTTTTTAGCTAATGCTATTATGCAATAAAACAAATAAGTAACTAGTTGTTATTAATCATGAAATTAGCTACCAAACCCACAGTAAAAACTCTAGGGGAATACGCCTATCAAGCTATTCAAAAACATTTTAATAAAACTTTAAAGTACGAAAAAACTGTTAAAAAAGATGAAGATCCCGAAGCATTACACCAAATGCGTGTAGGTATGCGCCGTCTCCGCACCGCAGTTAGTAGATTTGATATAGCTCTAAATTTGCCAAAGCCAGCCAGTGATAAAAATATTGGTAAAATTGCTCGTCGGCTTGGTAGCCTTCGAGATTTAGATGTATTAAAAGAAAGTTTAGAAACTAGTTATCAACCAAAATTACCCGAAAAAGAACAAGAATCTCTACGTAAAGTCTTTCAGACTTTAGCAAAACAGCGAGAAGATGCATTAGAAAAAGTGTTGAAGACATTCAAAGATGAACCGTATAAGTCTTTTAAGCAAACATTAGAAGAGTGGTTAGAAAAACCTAGCTATCAGTCTTTAGCTTCTCCACCAATTCAGCAAGTACTACCTGATTTGCTATTACCTGAAGTGAGTATTTTTTTCCTACATCCAGGATGGCTAGTTGGAACCCAAGTTACCGAGTCTAATGTGAAAGTTCGCACTGACTGGAAACCAGAAAAGATAGAACAACATTTAACTAACAAAGGCGACACAATTCATGATTTACGCAAACAAGCCAAACGTGTGCGTTATCAAATGGAATTATTTGCTGATTTGTATACTGACTCTTACGCAGCTTATATTGCAGAAGTAAAAAGCATACAAGACATTTTAGGTAGCATTCAAGACAGTGTAGTTCTGGGAGAATGGTTGACAGATGTTTTTAAATCAGAATTTAACACTCATTTACCCACACTAGCTAATTTATTAGCTGAAAATCGTTATCAATTATGGCAGCAGTGGCAACCTTTACAAGAGCGTTTCCTGACAGTTGAAAATAGGCATGATTTTCATTTAGCTATATTACAACCATCGGAAAATTATAGAGTTACTTCTCATTAGTCATTTACATGTATTTTTTATGAGATTGTCTGCTGTTGTCTTGTATTAACGAGGAGATAAACGCATCTATTTTGTTCAATGTCATTTGAGCAAACTTACATTTCTGTCCTTATGCTGTTAACAGCAAGAAGGACAGAATGCAAAAATATTAAATTTTTAACCTATTTACTGTTATTTAACAGTATTTTTGAATTCCCGAATGTAATTGACTGGCTGCTTCAATAGGTAAAGAGTTATCTAAATTCTTTATAGATTTTTCTAGGTGATTAGCTTCCGTAGCAATAAATTTATTTTGTATACATAAATTGCTTTTATTGGGTATTAGACTAGAACTAATGGGGTAAGCAATGATATCCGATGAATGAATAATATTTACCCATTTGAGATTTTGTTTTTGATATTGTAAGATAAACTCATTAATAGTTTCAGCTTGAATATCAAATATCATATTAAATAAAATTACTGGTGAACCCATAGTAGTTATACTCCCTAATTCCACTTTATCTTTAATTAATGAGCGGAACTTAAAGGCTGCATCACCAGGCTGAAATTTAGTGGAAAAGAGTATATCCCATAAAATTACAGTTCCCATCGAATGAGCAATTAGATGTATTTCTTTCTCTTCAGGATGATTATTGATAAAATCTTCTAAGTGTTCTGTAATAGACGCTCGTATTTTTGCACCTCTTTCAACGTTAAGATAAGTAAAGGCATCTCCTACAAAATCAGAGAGAAATTGTTCTCTAAATTCTTGTCCACGAAAAATATCTTGATGATTGGTATTAGGATATTCTTCACAAACACTTTCTAACTCTTGCTGAATAAAATTCCATATTTTACCTTTAGAGTTTAAAACATCAGCATAGAAACCTGAATGAAAGTATGGTAAAGATTTGCCCCTATTTAAAAACTTATTTTTAATTAAAGATTTTAATGGTTCAGCAAATTTCACTTTTGATTCAGCTACGCCATGAATAAAAAATACAAGCATTATATTCCTAGCCAAATGACAATGCTTGCAATTTACTCCATGATATTGCAAATCAACAATGTAGAAAAAACTTAGAAATATATCCTTTAATAATTTAGGTGCGAAAATTTACTTTTTCTTTCCCTGATTCAACTCACGCCTACGTAACTTTACTATAATAAAGACCGAATGGTTTGTAATTGGATAAAAAATTTTAACTTTGCTGACACTCTGCATATTTCTTTTGCAATTCTGCTGGGATGGGAATAGGACGATTATTTTGCAAACTCACAAACGCACCTTTTTGTGTAGCTACTGCTGCTAACTCATTATTAGAGAAAATTTTAGCTTGTACAGTCCATTTTAGCCGTCCTAATTCGCTCAACTATAAATTTCCAACTACTTTATCTATAAGTTTGATGGAACGTTTATAGCTGATTTCAGTTCCTAGTAGGATTGGTGTATAACCTTGCTCAATTTGTTGCTCAAGTTGCCAATGTTCATCTAAGAACTTTAAGCGTAAATCTTCTAGCCATCTGATATAAACAATGTTGCTGACAATTCCTGCAAAGTCGATGTCATAAGTTCTGACAGGAATTGTTAGTTTTACTTCTAAGGCTCTGTGCAGATGCTGATTTAATGCCATAATTTCTCCTTAAATTAATATTTAAGACTCAAAGGTCTGTTTGTTGTCAAACGTATCTAATCTAGATAATTATTGGGTAATTTTATTTTGGTTGATTACTGAGGCATAAATTCAAATTTCTACCTTGTAGTTCAAATTTAATTCATCTCCTGGAATTCCTCTAATTCCCCAGTTAGATTTAGGGGTCTCAAAGATAGTAATTTCAATATCATTAACAGAAATATTGAAAGTCTCATTAATATTTTGGAACAGGTTACAAATTAGCTCTTTTTTGGTTTCTATTGAGCGTCCCTCAAACATAACAATTTCAATAATCAGATAATTTTCTGACCGATCGCTGGGATAGTAAAAATTTTCTCTTTCTAGGGGGAAGAAACGGTGAAATTTCTTTTCAGGCGCAATTTTTAAAATTTCAATTAGAGATGTATGAACAATATTTGATAGTTCGGCTTTTATAGGATTAAGTTTATCTGCTAAACCGTAGATTTTAATTTGTACCATCGCTTTTAATATGAGTGTTTATATACTGTTTCAAGTGAGTAATTGCCCTTTGCATATAAATTTCATTGTCGTATAACTTACTCATCATCATCGCTCCTTCTAAGGTTGCAATGATAATAGTTGCGACTTCATCAACATTTACTCCAGGGCGAATTTCACCTCTATCAATTCCCTTGGTGATAATTTGAGCAATTAAGTTGAGCCAAGAGTTCATAGCTTTTTGCGCCCGATCTCGCAATGCAGGATGAGCATCATCACTCTCAATTGCTGTATTTAGCAGTGGACAACCGCCTTTAATCGGTGGATGCTCGACAAAGCTACTAAATACTTCAATAATCGCTTGCAGGCGTTCAATTGCATGATGTTGACTGCGCACTGCGGCTCTCGTCCGCTGACTAACAAGGGCGATCGCAAAATCAAAAGCTTGTAGTGCTAGTTCATCTTTGCTGGAGAAGTGATTGTAAATTCCTCCTTTCTGCAATCCAGTAACACGCATGATGTCTGAGATAGACGAACCTGCATATCCTTGTTGGTTAAACAGTTCCGCCGCTTGTTGGAGAATTCGCGTTTTGGTTTCTTCGCCTTTAGACATGAAAACATTACCGACCGATTGGTCTGATTAAGAATAACACGATAAAAAGTTGGAAATCAACTGTGATAGAGATGATTAACAATAAATACAGTCAGCGTAATTGATGAATATGTTTCGCAACCGCTATCAAAACCTAAATCTGATTCAGCAACTTGACCCAGTGCAAGACCATAGCCAGATATATTATCTGATGTCGGGGTATGAATTTACTTGGGAAATGCAGCGATCGCTCGAATTAGCCTTAATGCGAACTTATTGTGTTCCCAATATTTCTAAATTACTGGATAAGACAAAAGAATTTTATGAGCGTCCGCAAAAACGCTACGACGACACATCGATTATACTTGTGGAAATTATCAAGTGGGGTTATGAGAGCGATCGCGGTAAACAAGCATTGCAACGCATGAATGCCATCCACGGACGCTTTAAGATTGATAACGCAGATTATTTGTATGTACTTTCGACCTTTATTTATGATCCTATTCACTGGAATGCCAATTTTGGTTGGCGACAGATGTGCGAACAAGAAAAATTAGCTTCTTTTTACTTCTGGCGAGAAGTAGGTAAACGGATGCACATTCAAAATATCCCCGAAACCTACGCAGAGTTTGAACGCTATAAACAAGACTACGAACGTGATAACTTTCGCTATTCCGACACAAATCGCCGTGTTGGAGAAGGAACCCTCGCTTTATTTTTAAGTTGGTTTCCTTGGTGGATGCGACAACCCTTAAAACCAATCATCTATGCTTTACTTGATGAGACAATGCTCGATGCCTTTGGTTTTGAACATCCTTCACCATTGTTGCGCTCTACTATGGTAAGAATACTGAAATTCCGAGCCAAATTAATGCACTTGTTCCCACCCCGAACTCATACTGATTTTTATATTGATTCTCCTATTCCCAGTTATCCCAATGGTTACGAGATAGATAAAGTGGGGCCAGAAGATAAGGTAGCAAAATCACACGGTAAATAACGTTTGTGGTTGAGCAAGCGATCGCTGGGCGGTAAAACTGCAAAAATTAGGCATTGGTGATTCAATTTCTAAAACTAGATTTAAACTATGAGTCAACTTCCTAATACACTTGAAGATGCGATCGCTCAAGCTCGTGAAGCTACTAAAGCCGCTTTGGCAGATGGTTACACTCGTTTGCAAGTTGAGTTGCTGTTCCCCGAACTCAAACCTATGCCTGTAGCCGAACAATTTCTGCCGCTATTTGCGGAATACGAATCTCGTTTGAAGGTTTTCTTTGCCGATGCTGGTGGTGCAGCCTTAGCCCGCCGTGATTGGGTAGATGCACCATTTCAAATTTTTGATATCGGTACAGGTAGGGCTGCGTCGATTCAGTCTAAAATTCAGCCAGAAGACGAAATTTTCTTATTTGTTGCACCCACTGCTGTGGAAGTACCGCAACTAGAAAAAGTTTGTGAAATTATCGGCGATCGCGCTTTGGTGATGTTAAACCCACGTTTAGAAGATTCTGGTACTGTGGGTATTGGCTATGCTGCCAGACAAATCCGCGATCGCTTTATCAATACAATTGAATCTTGTTACTACCTGCGTCCAGTAGATGAAACCACGGCTGTATTTCGCTGCTATCCCGGACAGTGGGAAGTTTTAGTCCAAAAAGGCGAAACCTGGGAAAAAATTGCCGAATTGCCCAAAAAACCATCAGGTGATGATATAGATTATCTTCTCATGCAAGGGCGATCGCAGACATCAACTGATGCTACACCTGTGAAAAAGCCCAGTATGTTTAAGAGTTTGCAACGGTTTATCAAGGCTTTGAGTAGTTAGTCAAACAGAGGTAGCAAGGAAATATTTTTTGAGTAGAGACGCGAAATTTTGCGTCTCTACATCCTGGGAAATGAAGAAGAGTATCCTGTTTCCTATTCAATTTTAATAAATAAAAAAAGGTAGGAAGACCTACCTCATACCCAAAAAAAAGCATTTTGTAACCAAATACAGCATCTAATATCACACATACGTATGACGACAATATTGCAAACACACGACAAATTTGTGAATAATTTTACTTCTTAGCTGCTTGCACTAGTTTGCCATCTTCCATCTGTACAATGCGATCGGCAATGTCTAAAATCCGATGGTCATGAGTCACCATTAAGATGGTACAGCCTTGTTCTTTGGCAAGTTTTTGCATCAGGTTAACTACATCTCGCCCTGATTGGCTATCAAGCGCGGCGGTAGGTTCATCGGCTAGGACAATTTTGGGATAACTTACCAAGGCGCGGGCGATCGCTACTCTTTGTTTTTGTCCGCCTGAGAGTTTATCGGGATAGTAATGTAAGTGATTTCCCAATCCAACCTGCTCTAGCATCTGGGTTGAGCGAGTTTGTATTTCTTGTGAACTAATATGTGAGTGTAATTCTAAACCGATTTTGACGTTCTGCACTGCTGTTAAACTACCATGCAGATTGTGTGCTTGAAATATATAACCGTTATGGCGACGTGTCTGCACTAATTGTTCTGCTGTCGCACCGCAAAGTTCTTTTCCTAAAACCTGCAAGCTGCCAAACTGTGGAGAGCGCAGCCCACCTACTAAAGTTAATAAAGTAGTCTTACCAGAACCAGAAGGGCCAGTCAAAATAATTATTTCACCAGCGTTAATTTTTAAGTTGATTTTAAATAAAACTTGCTTACGCAAAGGCCCGTGTCCAAAATAGTGATTGAGATTTTCAATGGCAATAATGGGTTTGTAAGTCATAAGTAAGTTGTAATTAAATCAGGGATAATTATGATTTTTTGTCCTTGATACTCAAAATCAAATTTTATTGATGAAAAAATCTAATTACCTCATTAATTCGTAATTTTTTTAAACGCAGCGAAAAGTTGCGTGCGGGGGTTCCCCCCGTTGAGCAAACTTGTCAAGACAAAGGTATGCAGAGTCTTCATTCAAATTTTCTTTATGAACTTGTGAAATCCTGTACTAAGTATTTGATAGAAGTGTGATGCTGTTGCTATAAGAAAGGCGATTCCTATAAAAACGATACTAAAATTGAGAAATATATTGCTGCTCTTTGTACAGATAATATGAACACTAATACCGTCAGTTTACCTGCTCCCCTCGAATTAAGTATTGACTTAACTGACGAGCAATTTTTTCAGCTTTGTCAAAATAATCGTGACTTGAGATTCGAGCGTACAGCTACAGGAGAATTAATTATTATGCCACCTACAGGAAGCGAAACTGGTGATCGTAATGCCGATCTAACTTATCAGTTAAGAGCTTGGAGTCGCCAGAATCAGCTAGGAAAATCCTTTGACTCTTCTAGTGGTTTCAAACTTCCTAACGGTGCAGAGCGCTCCCCAGATGCGTCTTGGGTGAAAATGGAACGGTGGAATGCTTTGACTCAAGCCGAAAAAGAAAGATTTGCTCCTTTGTGTCCCGATTTTGTGGTGGAATTAATGTCTCCCAGTGATTCTCTAGAAAAGACACGCGCCAAAATGAGAGAATATATGGATAATGGCGCAAAACTAGGATGGTTGATTAATCGCCAACAGCAGCAGCTAGAAATTTATCGCCCCAATCAAGAAGTCGAAATTTTGCAAAGTCCACAAACTTTATCGGGAGAGGATGTTTTACCAGGGTTTGTTTTGGATTTAGCGGAAATATGGTGAATATTTTTCGACAACTTTTAAAACATATCAGCAGGGTCAGCAGATTGAAGTTTACGGGTAGCGATCGCTCCTGAAATCGCACACATGATAAAAGTTAAAATTATTACCTGCAATCCCCGCATTAAAGTCATATACATTGGCAGATTTGTAGCGGCGCGAGTTAGTTGGTAAAGTCCCAAGGATACTGCTACACCAGGGATAAAACCTAGTAATGCTAAAATTAATGCCTCTTCAAAAACTACACTAAGCAAATAGTAATTGCGATACCCGATCGCTTTAAAGGTGGCATATTCTTTGATATGGGCATTAACATCAGCAGAAAGAACTTGATAGACAATAATTACTCCAACAACAAATCCCATTGATACACCCAGGCTAAAAATAAACCCAATGGGTGAGTTTGTTCGCCAAAAGTTGTTTTCAAATTCAATAAATTCGGCATGAGTTAGCACCGTAACATCATCTCTGAGATGTGCTTGCAATGCCATTGCTACCTGTTTGGAATCATACCCAGGTTTTACCTGAATTAAAGCCAAACTAATACTACTTGACTGTCGCCGGGGAAATATCCGCAGAAAATTCTGATCACTAGTAATCAGGCTACCATCTGCCCCAAAAGATGCACCAACTTGGAATAATCCACTAATTTTAATTGTGCGTCGTTCGATTTCAGTAGTCAGGATTTTACCTTGATCAATTTGTGCGATCGCTTTTTGATAATCACCTCTAGCACCACGATCAAATAGAACATTATCAGGGAGGGCGATCGTCTGCAATTGTTGGTTGACATCAGGTAAATCAAACGCTGGCTTATTGGGATTAAACCCAATCACTAACACCCCCGTCTCACGTCGCGTTTGGGGATTCTTCCAAATACTGTTACTGAAATACATTGGTTCGGCTGACTTTACCCCTGGTACATCCATCGCTTGGTACAAGCGTCGCCGCGAAAACGAAGACATACTTTGCAGGTTACGGGCTTGAGGACTCAGTAACACAATATCTGCTTGTAAACTCCGATGCAGTCTTGTATTACTGTCATACAGTGCAGTCTCAAAGCCAAGCTGCATAAACATCAGCACATCAGCAAAAGCAATGCCTGATAATGCTACCAACAGACGACTTTTTTCATGACTCAGTTGCAGCCATCCTAACGGTGTGCGTCGCTGCATTTGTTTGATTAGTCCCATCATAATTAAGTGCTGAGTGCTGAGTAATAAGAGTTAAGTAATAAATTACCCTCCTGCCTCCTGCCTCCTCAAATTTGAATTACTACTTTGACTTGCATATTGCTAAGAGTGGCTGCTTTTTGGCTGGATGCTTTATCTAGTCGGATATGCACTTCGACTACGCGGTTATCAATATTGCTCATGGGATCAGTATTGACTAGATTCTGCCGACGTACTTGCAAGCCTTTGCGTTCTACTGTTCCTTGCAATTCAATTGGCAAAAAATCACCGACTATTTGCACTTTTTGTCCTGGACTGACTTTGCCGATATCACTTTCATAAACTTCAGCGACAACATACATCTGGCTGGTTTGTCCAATGTCCGCAATGCCATCATTGCCAATTAATTCACCTGGCTGGGTGTGAATTTCAATTACTTGGCCATCTTGGAGCGATCGCACGTAAGCTTGTTGTAAATTGGCCTTAGCCTGATTCATTGCTGCTACAGCACGATTTACTTCTGCTTGGGCAGCTTCGACATCAACTTTTGGGACTTCGGTAATTTGGTCTAGTGTGGCGGTGGCTTCTTTGAGTTGTTGCTGACTAGATGCTTGAATGCGTTTTAACTGTGCTTGGGCTTCTTGAAGATTTTTTTGGGCAGTTTCTAAATTTAAGCGTTTACTATCTCGTTGAGAAACTGAAATTGCCCCCTCTTGATAAAGAACTTGGTAGCGCTTATCTTCAAGTACAGCGTTGCGGACTTCGGCTTGCAACCGGGCAACTGTTGCGGCTTGGGAAGCAATATTTCCTTGTCTTTCTGCTTCTAGTCCGGCTATTTTGGCTGTTTGGGCGGCAATTTCTCCACGTTTTGCCCCTGCTTGAATGCGGTTTAGATTCGCTTGGGCGACTTTTACTTGTTCTTGTGCTTCTTTAAATGCTGCTTCTAAGCGATCGCGATTATCTAAAATGGCAATTACTTGCCCTGCTTTTACTTTATCCCCTTCATTAATTAACAATTGCTCGACTCGACTCACTTCTGTTGATGTCGAAGCTGAGAGTTTTATAACTTTTCCCTTTGGTTCAATTCGCCCCAAAGCTGTTACTGTTTTAATTTCTGGCAAAAGTGCTGCTGGAACTTGCGCCCTTTGATTAGCAACTTCCCGAAATTTCAATACAGTAAAAATACTGCTGCCAATTACGGTTAAAGATACAATAGTGGCTATAAAAAAGGGTGGACGGAAAATCGACTGACGAGATATCGGCCTACCTAGCTTTGAGTTCTGCACAATAGCATACCTTTGAAACCATTCCAAATCGGTTGATTCAAATTCGGGAAAATAAATTTTGGTAAATGCTGTGACCCAGTTTGGATAATTGGATGTAGAGAAGAGTATAGAGGTGTAAAATAACACCTACTTCCTTACACCCTCATACCCTTACACCCTGTTCTATGTAAGTCCTGATGTAGATGCTCAACGGTTATTAGAGAACAATGAAGCGTGAAATACAAAACTAAACCGTATAGTTATATAATTAGGATTATACTAAACCGAGTAGTTTAGTCAAGCGATCGCGGAAAAGTATTTACTATTTAAAACCATTGCTAGACTTACTTTCGACTCAAGTGTTACAGCTACAGAAATTCTTAAGACAGTTTACATAAGGAATATTGAAGATGGCACGCCCAAAAGTGGGAGAAACTGACCGTTCAAATTCAACAGAGAAAGTAGAAAAGATTCTCCAAGGGGCAATGCAGGAGTTTCTCGCTCACGGCTATGCTGCTACTAGTATGGATAAAGTAGCAGAAGCAGCCAGCGTTTCTAAAGCCACGGTATACAGCCACTTTCAAGATAAAGAAGGATTATTTCGGGCATTAATAGAGAAACTAGCTAGAAAGCGGTTTCATTCAATTTTGGGAACGCAACCCCTCCAAGGAGAACCTTACATCGTGCTGCGGAGGTTAGCCAAAACAGCGTTAGATCAGATGGTTAATGACCAAGAATATCAAGCATTTGAACGGTTGCTGATGGGAGAGTCAGCGCGTTTTCCCGAATTAGCGCAGGTATTTATCGCTAGTATTGCCAAACCCGCAATCGAGACTATCAGTAAATATTTAGCCTCTTGTTCTGAATTAAACATCCCAGATCCAGAAGCAACAGCCAGAATACTCATTGGTTCATTAGTGCATTTTGTGATTACACAGGAGATTATGCACGGTAAGAATATTATGCCAATGGAGAGCGATCGCTTAATTGATGCCTTAACTCACCTAATTGTCAATTGCGCTGATTAACAGCTTGTATTTTCCATAAACCAAAAACTAAATTTTTTTCCATATAAACAGGTTCTAGATTATAGTGAACCCTTAAATATTTACGTAAATTTATTGATGGATAGAACAAAAATAAGTTTTCTTTTACTTGAGAAATAACCAAATCTTGAGGCTGAGTAATTAGCTGAAAATTAACATCTGAATTAACTATATGAGTTAATCCTAAAATATAAGGGAATTTAGCATCACTTACTACTATAGGATGAGAAATTTGATTGATGACAGCAGCGACTTGATTTAATCTTAAATTATTTGCCGCACCTTTATTCCACCAAATGTCAGCAGAGGAGATAATTACACAAGATATCACCCCACCAAAAATTACAAAAATAGTGATTCCTCTCCAAATTTTTTGCCATTTTAGGCTTTGAAGTGCGACTAACTTACTAGCTAATAAATAAGCAACTGTTAATTGAATTCCTAAAAATGTCGGTATTAGATATCTAGCAACTCCCGAACGTCTACCGCCAAAGATAATATCAGGAATTATTAAGGCTATTGCCGTTGTTAAAGTTAAAGTGAATATAAATAACCAAGTAGTTTTAGGCGTTGAGCGACAGAGATAGTAAAATCCATAAGTAATCAATATTAAAAATGCCAAAGTAAATGGTATCAACCAAATTATTGCTTTAATTGATGTATTTTCATTAATAATTATCCAATCTAAAAAAATTCGGGTGATATTTAGCAGCCACTTACTAATTAAAGCTGGTAAACTAGTCGGTTCTGTTATCCAATCTAATCGTTGAATTCTACCAGCCATTCTGCTTTGATTAATAACTATCAGCCAAGGGATAAAAGCGATAATTGCTGCTGTTAGAGATAATATATAAGCCATTAATGTCTTAGTTATTTTAAATCTATTAATTCCTAATATATAAATGCCGTGTCCAAAAGCTAAAAAGATTGAGAACAAAAATGTGTAAAAACTCAAAGCCAGGGAAATTGTATAAATCAACCAACTGAAAAATGTTTTTTTCCTTAAAGCTAATAAAACTGAATAATTAGCCATGACAATAGTTAATGTCCATAAGCTATATTCTCTAGCTTCCTGAGCATATAAAACATGAAACGGAGAGATAGCTATCAGTGAAACAGCCATCCATCTTGTTAATGGCAATTCAAATAATTCTCGGCATAAATAATATATGCTGATTAAAGAAAGCACACTAATAATGGCAGATAAGCTTCTAATTGTAGCTACCGAGCTACCAAACCAAGCTGACCATAACCAAGCCAGACAGTAATATAGTGGTGGATGTTGAGAATCTTCTAAAGCCAGCCGCGTAATTGCACTACTAATACCTTGTGCAATATTGGGCTGTTGATATTGTTGTAATACGCCAACATTAACAATTTCACCATTATAAAATTTTTCAATAATTTCTGTACTAGCATGACCAGAAAGCCATAAAGAAGTATAAACTTCATCTGTCCAATAAACTTTTTGATCAATGTTAACAAAACGAAAATAAATCCCTAAAAGCAAGATAGAAATAACAATAATTGTTAGCCAGATATAATCTCTTTTGCGATGTTGACTAGCTAGATTTTTCATTGTCAGAGAAGTTAGTAGAATGTGAATTTAACTAATCCAGTCATAAGTACATTACAGGAAAAAGACTATCTCAAGATTTCTTTTTCCAGGCAACTCTTGGGTTAACTTCGAGCAAGTATTTTTTTATACTATAAACTTTTGCTGGCAATGCAGCATCAAATAAGTATTTTTGCTTATGAAACGGTTGTAATTAGCCTCATCTCTAAATTCATGGTTAGCAGTGACTTACAATGAACGATGCCAATCTATTCAATAGTTGTAGTTGGGCTGTTTCAACAAGAAAGCACAAATTTTGTCGCCTCAATACCAACAATTTAACCCTTAGATAGATAAAAATTTGTATGCTGAAGTTAACAGGTCTTAATAGTTCTTTTTAAAGATTGTGCAGGAAGATTTTAGATTAATTGTCGATTTAGTATCAGTTTTGGCAGTTGCAGCCTGTGGGGGACTGTTGGCATCCCTTTTAAAACAACCCGTGCTGTTGGGGTATCTCATCGGCGGAATGGTTGTTGGGCCTGCGGGGCTAGGGCTGATTAAAGAAGTTATTCAAGTAGAGACTCTAGCGCAGTTTGGAGTCGCCTTTTTATTATTTGCCTTGGGTGTAGAATTTTCTTTTGCTGAATTAAAAAAAGTAAAAGCGATCGCCCTTGGTGGAGGTGGACTACAAATAGCCTTGACAATCTTAGTCACAGTGGTAGTGTGTGGAGTAACGGGAGCTTGGGGCAGTTTACCCGCTAAAGGTGTATTTTTGGGGTCAATTCTCTCCTTGTCTTCCACCGCCGTTGTCCTCAAGTGCTTGATGGAGCGAAACGAGACGGAAACGCCCCACGGACAGGTAATGCTGGGGATTTTAGTGGTGCAGGACTTGGCTTTAGGGCTAATGCTTGCCGTCCTACCCGCGCTTCACGCACCGGCCGAAGTCATTGGTGTAGCAGTACTCACAGCGTTGGTGCGGATTGGTTTATTTGCCGCTGGGGCAGTAGTAGCGGGTATTTGGCTGATACCGCCATTATTGCGAATGTTAGCCCGCACGGAAAGTAGAGAATTATTTTTACTAGGTGTAGTGGCTCTATGCTTAGGTATTGCTCTGTTAACAGAGTATTTGGGCTTATCTATTGAAATGGGGGCTTTTGTCGCCGGCTTGATGATTTCTGAGGTGGAGTACGCTGACCAAACCCTGACTTACGTAGAACCGCTACGAGATATTTTTGCCAGTTTGTTCTTTGCCGCCATTGGGATGCTAATTGACCCAGTGTTTTTGTGGAACAATCTGGAATTAATTTTAGGCTTAGTAGCGCTGGTATTTGTCGGTAAGTTTTTGATTATTACTCCCTTAGTCAAACTGTTCCGCTACCCGTTGAAAACCGCCTTAATTGCTGGGTTAGGACTAGCACAAATTGGAGAATTTTCCTTTGTTCTAGCCAGTGAAGGTCAAGCGTTGGGGTTGGTGTCTCGACGCATATATTTATTAATTTTAGGAACTACAGCCGTTACGCTGATTTTGACTCCTTTTGTGCTACGGCTATTACCATTCCTGTTTAATTTTGCCGAATCCATGCCTTGGCTGAAACCTTATTTAGCTGGAGAAGGTGAAGCACGAGATGTATCGGAAGAATTACCTGTAAAAGACCATATAGTTGTCTGTGGCTATGGGCGTGTGGGCAAGAATTTGGTGAAGTTATTGCAACAGCATGACTTGCCTGTGGTAGTTATAGACCAATCCGAAAGTCGAATTCAGCAGTTACGGGATGCGGGAGTATCTTATGTTTATGGTAATTGCGTGAGTTTTCATGTTCTAGAAACCGCAGGTGTCAACCACGCCAAAGGAATGGCGATCGCACTTCCTGACCCCATGAGTACTCGTCTGTCCTTAAAACGTGCTTTAGAACTACATCCAGAATTAAATTTGGTTGTCCGCGCCACCCAAGACAAAAATATTGAAGTGCTTTATCAGCTAGGGGCTAGGGAAGTAGTACAACCAGAATTTGAAGCCAGCTTAGAAATGGCAACTTATTTATTAAATGGTTTAGGTTTCTCGCCATTTATCGTCCAACGCGAAATGCAGCAAATCCGTAATGATCATTACTTAGATTTACGGCCAGAGCGTTCTGCTTCCGAGGTTTCCCGTGATTTACACCAAGCAACCCGTGATTTAAATCGTCGTTGGTATCCCCTACCTTCTACTTCACCCCTAATTGGGATGAGCTTAGAAGAAGCCGATATGCGTTACTTAACAGGGGTCAGCTTGATGGCAATTCGCCGCGTTAACGGCAATGAAATCGACTATCCTAATAATCAAACCAAATTAGAGGAAGGCGATCGCTTGTTGGTTGTCGGCGCATCCGAAGAACTAGCAGCCTTAGAAGAATTCGCTCAGGGTAAGATAGCCGTTCCTGGAGAAAACACTGCTTGTCAGTGGATAGCTATTGAAGCGGATTCTCCGATTGAGAAGAAAACCCTTGCAGACTTGAGGAAACAGGATAAATCTGTACAGGTACAAGCACTGCGACGGGATGGCAAGTTTATTCGCCGCCCTGATGACAAAACAGAACTAAGAGTTGATGATCAAGTATTACTATGTGGTAGCTTACCGAGCTTGAATCAACTACAACCATTATTCGCCGCAGCCAATAAAGTGCCTTTATCTATCCCTATAGCCAAAGCTAATGAAGCGCAGACGCTGAAAGAGTTTCTGCCTTGAAGATTAACCTTTGGGTTGGAAGTAGGCGATCGCTTGTTTCCAAATAGTTGTTTGCTGACTGTTTTCATCCGCAATACACACACAACTGGGGTCTTGCCATAAAATCTTACCTGTCAACAGGTCGCCTGTGACCAGTTTGAACTCAACTACTGCGGCTTGTTTAATCAAGTTCTGCACTTGCCGAATGCTTGGCAGTGACGTATCAAATTCAGTTGTAGACATTTTTGATAATGGTTTATGCACAATGGAAAATGTTTTCTGTAAGCAGTTATGAATTATCAATTATGAAGGATAAAATTTGATACTACCCTTAAGGAAGCCACCCAAAGGTGTCTACAAACTTTATCCTTCACACTTCATACTTCATACTTTCTAATCATTGATAATTCATCATTGGAAAAATGGCAATCGAATTTACTAAGTATCACGGTCTAGGAAACGACTTTATTTTAATTGACAATCGCTCGTCAGCTTCACCAGTCCTGACTCCAGAACAAGCAATTCAGTGGTGCGATCGCCACTTTGGCATTGGTGCAGATGGTGTGATTTTTGCCTTACCAGGAGAAAACGGTACTGACTATACCATGCGAATTTTTAATTCTGATGGTTCAGAACCCGAAATGTGTGGTAACGGGATTCGCTGTTTAGCTGCATTTCTCGCCGATTTAGAAGATATATCCCGCACTCAAGATAAATATCGTATTCATACCTTAGCGGGTACGATTACACCCCAGCTAACACCCGATGGTCAAGTTAAGGTAGATATGGGTTTACCCAGGCTACTAGCTAGAGAAATTCCAACTACTCTGGGTGTTGCTGATGCCAAAGTGATTAATCAACCTTTAGAAGTCGCAGGGCAAACTTGGGAAGTCACCTGTGTGAGTATGGGTAATCCCCACTGCATAACTTTTGTTGAAGATGTAGCGGCGATTCCGTTAGAAACAATAGGGCCGAAGTTTGAACATCACCCAGTTTTTCCCCAAAGAACCAACACCGAATTTATTCAAGTGGTGAGTCGTGACCACCTCAAAATGCGAGTATGGGAGAGAGGCGCAGGTATTACATTAGCTTGTGGTACAGGTGCGTGTGCATCTTTAGTTGCTGGCGTGTTAACTGGAAAATGCGATCGCTCTGCTACCGTAGAATTACCAGGAGGTTGCTTACAAATTGAATGGTCAGAAATAGACCAACGAATTTACATGACTGGCCCGGCTGAACGAGTCTTTAAGGGTACTGCATAACTGAATAGGGAACAGGAAACCAGCATCACACCGTTTCCTGTTCCCTATATTGCAGACTATTGCTAAGTTATTCCTAGTATTTAATCAAACATATTTACTAAGCGATAACCTCTAGTATAAAGCGGCTCAGAAATTTGAGTCTGTCGTCGTTGCCGCATCTGTTCTACAGTTTCATCAAATACAATTAACGTTTCTTTGCCAACCTTCAGCCAGTCTTCATAAGGTACACTCATATCTTCTTCAACACCGCCAATATTAGGTGCTACCATTGCTCGGTAAGCTTCATTGAATTTCCTGCGAAACCGAAAATCTACTGAAATCCTCAGACCTTCTGTTTTCCGTCTAACAGTTTGATGCAATCCCCGTGCATCATTAAAGTACATCGTTCCGTGTTTTAGTTTTGCTTCTGTGTAAGAAACAACCATCGGAATATTTTTACCTTCATCGAAGTCAGACATAACACGCATAGCTTGTAGTTCCATTTTGCGGGGCATTTCACCTGCTTCGATGGTGATATGATCAATGTCACCAAATAATGGTAAAACTACTACAGTTGCATCAGCAGGAACACCAGCCCATACATCACTATGGCACTTTGAACTTGTAAAAGGCAAACGCAGTTTTTCTATACTAGTTTGACCGTAAACCATCCGCAGATTGACTGGTAAATCTACAGCATCAATAATGTCATTTGCACCTAATTGGTAAAAAGCGTCAGCTACACTTTTTTGAAAAACGTTAAATGCTAAAATATGTTCTCGCTTGGGCATTAATAAGCCAGTTCCAGTGTAGTTAGGCAAATTATTTCTGGCTTCTAACAGCCGATGCAGCATTTCAGTTTCTGAGAGAATAATAGGGCTATTTAGACAAGCTGAAATATAACCTGCGGCTGCAACTCTAATTTGCTGAAATAGCTCAGGTTTTAATGTATGTTCAAATAATAATCGATACTGATGCCTTGTCGCCATTCTCTCTGCAAGTTCATTGAATAGTTGGTCACCAAGTTGAGAAAAAGCGATCGCACGTTCGTATTGTAATTGCTCGGTTACTGGTGATTCTTTAATTATCATTTTTGCCTGAGATATTTCTAAATTAACAAAACTACTTAGTATATCCAGAGATAAATCGTTACTTAAAACGAATACTGCTATTAAAATTTAACAATGTTTATTACATTTATTCTTCGTAGGATATACGAATTTATTTTTTAAGTTCTCTTTAGGAAATTATTAATTACTGGAAATCTCAGTTAAATCAAGATAAAGTTAAAGATAGCTTAATAAACAGATACAATTATGAATTTCATGTATATTTCTAAAATCAAGAATTTATTAAGTGAGAAATAGATTTATTTAGCCACATTGAAAAAAATGAATATTTCACTGTTGATAAGCGTCTAATACAACGCAAATATACGCTATCCAACCAAAAACAGATTCAAGAAATCAACTTCAGTAAAATCTACATTCAAAAATCTACTTGATAGATGTTAGAAAATAAGTAATTTCAGTAACTATTAATCTTTTGATTTTTGCAATGAATAAAGATTAATACATCCAAAATATAAATAATCATTTAACAATGTCAATGTCAAATAATACTAAATCCACTAGGCAGTTATATAATTGCACAGCAACAGAGTGGATTAGAACTGAACCTATTTCCCTCTCTGACTTTACAGCGCGTCCTTTTATCCTGGAACTTTGTGAACCTGTTCATGGGCTGCGAGTACTCGACTTAGGTTGTGGCGAAGGTTATTGCAGTCGAGAGTTGCGCCGCCGTGGTGCTGCACAAGTTCATGGCATAGACCTTTCCCAAGGCATGATAGAAGCAGCCCGTTCACAACAAGTAGAAGAAAATTTAGGAATTACATACGAAGTAGGATGTGCTACCGATTTAAAACAATTTGGTAATGAAGAAATCGACTTAATAGTTGCAGTTTTCTTATTTAACTATTTGACAATTTCTCAGACCCAAGAATGTATGCAAGAAGTTGCACGCGTTCTTTGTCCTGGAGGTCAATTTATATTCAGCATCCCCCATCCTTCTTTTCCATATATGCGGGAAGCAGCATATCCGTTTTATTTTCAAGTGGAGGATAAAGGCTACTTTAGCAAACGAGATCAGCTATTTCCTGGCCGTATTTGGAAGCGTGATGGTTCTTGGCTAAATGTCCAGCTAATTCATAAAACTCTTGAGGATTATTTTAGTGCTATGAAAATTGCTGGCTTCAATACAATGCCAACGTTACAGGAGTTACGCGTTACTCCAGAGCATGTTGCATTAGATCAAGCTTTTTTTAGTCCTTTACTCGATTTACCTCTCCATTTAGCCATCAAAGTCTCGAAGTAACAAATAACGCATTATGTCATCTTTAATCAAACATTCTTACAGTGAAATTACGGCTAATCATCCTTTATGGAACCATGATTTCTTGAGGCGTTGTCGTACTGGCAATTTATACCTTTCAGACATACAGATACTAGCTGTTCAAATGTATAAATTCTCTAAAGAATTCAATCGAATTTTAGCCAGTATCTTGTCCTGCTGTCCAGATGAAGTTGTTCAGTTAGTCATCCTAGAAAACCTATTTGATGAAATGGGACAGGGAGACACAAATAAGTCTCATCCAGAATTGTTTCGTCGATTTACCCGCGCCCTTGGTATTGATGACAACACTTTAGCAAAATTACCCACCGCCCCAGAAACTCGTGCTTTAATTGAAACCTATTTACGAATTCCCCATCAATATGGCTACTTAGCTGCACTAGGTGCAGTTTGTTATGCTTCTGAGGGAATTGTTAGTTCCTTATACACGCAACTTTATAACGGTATTGTTGGTGCTGCACCTTTACCTAAAGAATCTTTAGTGTTTTTTGAAGTCCATATTGATGTGGATGATAGTCATGCAGCAAAACTAGCAGAAGTTATTGAACCTAGAATTGCTATGAGTGAAGAAGATAGCGACATTAAGGTTAAGCTGGCTATTGTAGAAGCAATGAATGCTCGTGTGCAATTCTTTAACGGTATCCAGCGTCAAATTTCTAAATATAACTTTTCTTCCGATTCCTTGCTGCTCATCAACCCATAAGTATAGGCAAATGAAAAGGGTGTAAATACGGATGCAATCATCATGACTTGTAGCATTAAAATTCAAGAAATGTGTTTTACTTTTTTTAGTTTTTAAAACTATAAATTATCCGCCAGATTAAAGAGAAATAAGGAAAAAGCGAAATTTAGATCACTAAGGTAGGAAATACTTTAGTTGAGCCTTGGTCAACTTGACCAATTAAAAGTTGGGTATAGATTTAGAGGAGGCTTTTATGTATGGATTAGTCAACAAAGCGATTCAAGATATGGTGTGTACTCGCTTTGGTGAAGAAATTTGGAAAGAGATTAAGCAAAAAGCTGAGGTGGGTGTAGATGTTTTCATTAGTATGGAAGGCTATCCCGATGACATCACTCACCGCTTAGTGAAAGCTGCTAGTGTGGTTTTAGGTTTATCCACTTCCGAGATTATGCAAGCCTTTGGAGAATTTTGGGTGCAATATACATCCGAAGAAGGCTATGGCGAAATGATGGATATGAGTGGAGATAACCTACCTGAATTCCTAGAAAATCTGGACAATCTTCATGCTCGTGTCGGAGTAAGTTTTCCTCATCTCCAACCCCCATTATTTGAGTGTAGTGAGATGGAAGAAAATTCTCTTAGTTTACACTATCGTTCTCACAGAGAGGGGCTAACTCCAATGATTGTTGGTCTAGTTCAGGGTTTGGGAACAAGGTTTGATACAGAAGTTGAGATTACCCAAACCCAGAGCCGGGATGATGGTGCTGAACATGATGAATTTTTAGTGAAGTATAAACCACACTAAGCACTGAGCGTTACATGAATGGTTACTCCTCACATCAGCCTTTCACCAGAGTTGTTTGCTAAAGCTTTTCCATTCCACTTTGTATTCAACCGGAAGCGAGAAATTTTGCAGACTGGAGATGTATTAGAGCGTATCAGTCCTGAATTATTAGTTGGTAGTCAGATTGAGCAGCATTTCCAGATTAATCGTCCAACTATTACGGTTGATTTTGATGCCATTAATAAAAAGTCACGCTCTCTTTTTATTTTGGAGTTTATCCATAATGGTATGTATCTCAAGGGCCAAATGATGTATCAGCAAGAGCAGGAAATTATATTTTTTCTAGGCTCTCCCTGGATTACTGATACAGCCAGCTTACCTCCTTTTGGTATTAAACTTAAGGATTTTGCAATTCACGACCCAATCACTGATTTTCTATTTCTTTTACAAGCAAAAAATACTGCTTTAGCTGATACCGAAAAGTTAACTACAGAACTAACTCAGCAACGTACAGAATTACAGAACGCTCTCCGCATCAAAGAGCATCTAACTAAAGTTGCCCAGATGCAGGCTCAAAAACTGGAAGAATCTCTGAAGGAACTACAGCAAACTCAAGCGCAATTAATTCAAGCTGAGAAAATGTCGAGTTTAGGGCAATTAGTCGCAGGAATCGCTCACGAAATCAATAACCCTGTTAATTTTATATATGGAAATTTAAAGTATATTAATGACTATACTAAAGACTTGCTTAAACTAGTACATCTTTATCAAAAGTATTATGACTGTCCAGAGGCTGAAATCCGCAATCATATCAAAGCTATAGAATTGGATTTTATACTGGAGGACTTACCCAAAATTGTCCATTCAATGCAGGTAGGAACTGAACGCATTACAGAGATTGTTCTATCTCTAAGAAATTTCTCTCGTCTTGATGAGGCGGAGATGAAAAAAGTTGATATTCACCAAGGTATTGATAGTACTTTATTAATTTTACAAAATCGTCTGAAAGAAAAAGTTGATCATTATCGGATTGAAGTTGTAAAAAATTATGGAAATATACCTTTACTAGAATGTTATCCTGGTTCTCTTAATCAGGTATTCATGAATATTATTAGTAATGCAATTGATGCGTTGGATAGCTTTAATAGTGAACGAGCGATCGCAGAAGTTCAATCCAATCCCAGTAAAATTACCATTACTACAGAAGTTTTACAAACAAACTACGTCGCTATCCGAATTATTGATAATGGCTCAGGAATGCCTGAAGCAGTTAAAGAAAGAGTATTTGATCCATTTTTTACAACAAAGCCCGTCGGTAAGGGTACAGGATTAGGTTTATCAATTAGCTATCAAATTATAGTTGACAAGCACAAGGGTAATATGAGGTGTGTGTCAGAACCGGGAAAAGGAACAGAGTTTTGTATTGAACTACCTCTATCAATCAATAGTGAAGCTGTTAGCGGTGTTCAACCACTAAGTTTGGCTAAATAAAATATAGAGTTCTTTGTTCTGCCAAAGTGAGAAAAACCTATTCCTAAAAGCTTTCTGCTCCTTGACCCATTTTCTATTACATTACTGTTTAACTGCTTTCATTGACAAACTAATTCGTTTTAATTTTTCGTTGACTTCTAGTACTTTAACTTTGACAACTTGTCCCACCTTAACTATGAGTTTGGGGTCATTGACAAATCTATCGGCGAGTTGGGAAATATGCACTAAGCCATCTTGATGTACGCCGATATCCACGAATGCACCAAAATTAGCAACATTAGTCACTATTCCTTCTAATTCCATACCAATTTGTAAATCGGCGATGTCCTTGATCCCCTCTTTAAAAGTGGCATACTTAAATTCAGCACGAGGGTCTCTACCTGGTTTTTCAAGTTCGTTGAGGATGTCGCGCAATGTAGGTTCACCAATATTATCGGTGACATATTTTTTGAGATTAACTTTTTTGAGTTTTTCCGGAATTTGGATTACTTGATTTAATGGTACGTTGAGGTCAGAAGCGATCGCTTCAACTACTGAGTAGCTTTCTGGATGTACCGCTGTATTATCTAAAGGATGATCTCCATTACGAATCCGCAAAAATCCTGCTGCTTGTTCAAAAGCTTTCGGCCCTAATTTTGGGACTTTCAAAAGTTGGCGGCGATTTTTAAAAGCTCCATACTGGTTACGATAAGTAACAATGTTATTGGCAACTGCGGCTGTAATGCCAGAAACAAAAGTTAAAAGTTCTTTAGAAGCGGTATTTAAATCTACACCAACAAAGTTCACACAGCTTTCAACAGTTTCGTCTAGCTTTTTTTTCAGTAACTTTTGATCAACATCGTGCTGATATTGTCCCACCCCAATTGATTTAGGATCAATTTTGACTAATTCTGCTAATGGGTCTTGCAAACGACGACCGATACTAATCGCACCCCGCACTGTCACGTCTAAGTCGGGAAATTCTTCCAAGGCTACTTTGCTGGCAGAATATATCGATGCACCAGATTCATTCACCATCACCTTAATTGGTTTGCGGTCTAGAGTTTGTAATACTTGCGTGACAAATTCATCAGTTTCGCGAGAAGCTGTACCGTTACCAATAGCAATTAGCTCAATTTTGTATTTTTCAATCAAATTTTTAATAGTTTGTGCTGCTTTAGTTCGCTGTTCAGCAGCTTGGTGGGGGAAAACTGCCTGATATTCTAAAAATTTGCCTGTTTCATCCAAAACTGCTACTTTGCATCCAGTTCTAAATCCGGGATCAATCGCTAGGGTCGGTTTCATTCCCGCAGGTGCAGACAGTAATAACTCACGCAGATTAGCTTCAAATGTTTTGATTGATTCGATATCTGCATAATCTTTTTTAGCAGAGATCACCTCTGCCGTTAGAGAGGTCTTCATCAGACGATTAAAAGCATCTTTCAGCATCATCTGATAGAAATCTCTAATTGCTCTGACTTTTGTGCGAATTACTTGAGATTCGAGATAAGCAAGCACATAATCTTCATCAAAAGTAATATCAAAGTCTAATATTTTCTCTGTTTCACCACGACACAATGCCAACATATTGTGGGGAGCAATATTTTTCACTTTGATTTGATAATTCCGGTACATCTCAAATTTAGTTGTACCTTCTGAATAATCATCTTTAATTTTGGAAACAAATACTCCTGATTCCAGTAGGTAGTCGCGCAAATAGGCACGAAGTTCAGCGTTTTCTGCTACTGTTTCTGCTAGAATATCGGCTGCTCCTTTGAGCGCTTCATCTGAGGTTTTTACACCTTTCTCTTCAGAAATATATTTGCTGGCTTCTACTTCTAAAGATGCAGCTATGCCATTTTTGATATTCAGCGATTTGATAAACTCTGCTAGAGGTTCTAATCCTTTTTCTTTAGCCACTGTGGCACGGGTGCGTCGCTTTGGTCGATATGGTAGGTATAAATCCTCAAGTTCGGTTTTTTGTTGACAAGAGATAATTTTTGCTTTTAACTCATCAGTGAGTTTACCTTGTTCGGCGATCGCATTTAAAATTACTGCTTTTCTCGCTTCTAATTCTGTTAAGTAATTGTACTTATCAAACAAATCACGCAATTGCACTTCATTCATTTCACCAGTGCGCTCTTTGCGGTAACGTGCAATAAATGGAATTGTTGCACCCTCCGCCAAAAGTTCCAGCGCGTTTTGCACCTGATAAGGTTTGAGGTCTAGTTCAGTTGCTAATAGTTGAGGAATGTTCAGCATTGGGTATCTAAGTGGAAAACGTTACTTCTAAGGGTAATATCCTAGATCGTTATTATAGTGACAGCACTGAGTGTTAAACTTATTTACTAGATAATTACGGAATTTTGACTTGCAGATTGTTTCTTTATTGAGAGTATTGTGAAGAAAACATCTTTGGATGTAAGATTGACAGCAATGATTATGAAGAAAAATTTAAATTAAAACTGTTCATTCCTTTACATCTTACGTTAGGAGAAGATTAACGATGCCTTTGTTTTTTTTAATTCCACTGTTTGCAGGTTTAGCAACTGGCTACTTATCTAAAAAATGTAATGATGAACTAGCCTATCTCACCAGTGTCTTTACAATTGTCAGTCTAGTTGTAAGTTTAGTCTTAGCACCTTGGCAAATCCAGCTGATACTGTTAGTTTTTGTGGTGATCACTACTAACAAACTTTTACGAGATAACGATAAAAATTATACTCAAGTCAGTAGAAAATAGCTAAAAAGAATTAAATTATCAGGAAAAAGCAATCAATACTATAGCAGCCCTAATTGAGTAGCACATAAGTCTACTACCTATTGCCTATCTCCAAGAGTAGTTGATGAATCAAATAGAATTGCTATCGCTCACTTAGGGTTGTATGTGCAGATATGGCATATGTGACTGTACTTATCTACTATAGATAAAGAGGCTTCAGTCTTAAAGCGATCGCGCCCTTGACAAGAACATTTGATGCTAGAAATTTACAAAAAATCTAGTATTAATGCTACTCTTCATCTTTTGTGTTCACTTTGCACCAACTCATACAAAGCTTATCTATCTTTTAATAATTTTGAAAGTTATTTTTTTCTCCGTTACCAACTATACCTAATATATTCAAGCGAGAAAGCTTCAGATTTTCCATAGCACGTTTCAGTACCAAAGACTGTGTTTTGCCAATCTTCACGACTATCAAAATACCGTCTGTATGCGGTGCAATCAAGCTGACATCAGCCAAGCCAACCAAAGGAGGTACATCATAAATTACTAAGTCAAAAGAATTATGAAACTCTACCATCAGTCGCTTCATTTTTTCAGAAGATAACAATTTTGTAGCATCTGGTGGTACTGGCCCAGAAGTAACTACAGATAACTGACTTAATGTGGGTATCTGCTGAATTGCTTCCCCTACTGGCAAGTTTGTCGAAATTAAGTTACTCAATCCCCACATATTACTTAAGTCTGATAAAGCATGAATTGTGGGTTTACGTAGATCTGCATCTACAAGTAACACTCTTTGTCCCATTGCTGTCGCTATTTGAGCCAGATTAAAAGCAACCGTAGATTTCCCATCACCAGGCATAGCTGAAGAGATGATAATAGAGCGAATCGGGCGATCGGAACTGAGAAGCTGAATATTTGTATACAGTATTCGTAAAGATTCTAAAAAGTTTGTAGAGTAGTTACTGCTTTCTTGAACTGTTGCAACATTTAAATCAGGAAGAAATTCAGCAAAGTATTTGGGTAGGTTGATTAAAGGGAGATTTTGTGCAAAATGGTGGTCTTGCTCGGTTTGAATTTGCTTTTCAAAAGGTATGTTTCCTAATAAAGGTAATTGAACTTTTTCTTTTAAATCTTTAATACTGTTATATGTACTGTCCAGTTTTTCTAATAGTAAAGCAACGCCAATTCCCATTAAAATACTCGCAATCAATCCTGATATGAGATTTCGTTTTAAGCTAGATGAAGTTATGGGATATCCTGGTCTAACTGGTGCTTGAAGTAACTGCCAACCAAATTCTGTTTGTGATTTTTGAATTTGCAGAGTTTCACGAGTAGATAAAAACCGATTCAGACTTTCAATTGCAACTTGTAATTTCCGTTGTAGATCTGTATATTGTCGTGACAAGATAGGTAGTTGTTGGCGTTTTTTTTGTAGTTCCTGTTCTCTTTTAGTTAGTGCCTGACTCTGTACTTCCAAAAGTCTAATTCCAGTCGTTATCTCGGCACGTTTACTATCTAAAAATCGCTTTGCTTCTTGGTTAATTAAAGGTAACAAACTATCTCGCTTTTCTTTTAATGATTGCAGTGTAGGATTATTTGGTTGAAAACGAGTGGACTCCGCAGCTACCTGAGCATCTAATTGACTTTTTTGAGTCGTTAATTGCTGATATATCAGCATCCTGATATTGCGATCGCTCTGGGCGTGATTTCCAAGAGTCATTGGCTAGTCAGAATGTGGCGTACCATTAACAAACAAGTCTGGCTCAATGCAAAAGGAATTATAGTTCTCAGTCCAGCCATGAAACAACGGGTGTTAGCCCATTGTCCGCAGATCAGCGATCAGATTTCTGTCATTCACAGTTGGGCTAATCCAGATCTGATTGTACCAATTGCCAAACAAGAAAATTGGTTTGCCTGGAAACACAACATCGTCCAAAAGTTTACAGTTCTCTACTCTGGTAATATGGGGCGCTGTCATGACATTGACACAATGCTAGAAGCAGCTAAAGAACTGCAAGATGAACCAATTCAGTTTGTGTGCATTGGTGGTGGAGCAAAGCGAGAAGAATTAATTAAAGAAGTCAACCGCTTGCAGTTGAAAAACTTTACGTTTTTACCATATCAAGACAAGCAAGTACTACCCTATTCTTTAACAGCCTGTGATTTATCCTTTGTCAGTGTAGATGAAACTACAGAAGGTTTGGTTGTTCCTAGCAAACTCTACTCTGCCTTAGCTGCGGGAAGACCTGTAGCAGTCATTTGTTCACCGTACTCTTATCTTAGACAGTTAATTGCAGAAGCTAACTGCGGTGGTACTTTCGACAACGGAGACGGTCACGGACTAGCTCAATTTATTCGTTTACTTAGCCGCGACCCACAATTAGGAGAAAGGATGGGAAAAGCAGGTCGTCAGTATTTGCGATCGCATTTTACACCCAAGTTGATCTCTCAACAGTATTTTGACGTTTTACAGCAAGCAATAGCCTCCGATGATGTGATACCTGTGTCTCAAATACAGACTAAATAGACTTGCTTGGTCACTCAATGTTGACCCTGTAAAAATATTCATTGTAGTTTTATATTCCAACAGTGCAATCTTAGCAACATCCTAATGTGCTGTTGATAACAAACTCACTAATAACAACTACAAGGTTCATTTCTATTCTCATTTCAGGAGGAATACAATATTCAATAGCTTGCTCTTATTCATCTGTTTGAAGAGAGCAAGTCATCAATCAATAAACAATTTTTTGATTTTGCCTGCATTCATTTTATACATATAAGGAAAATATTATTTCTCAAGATTTGGCGGTCACTATATTAGTGTAAATAATATATTTTTGCTGAAAAAATTTAAAAATATTCCAGAAAAAAAATTATTTGAAATTTAGGATAAACCTGTTATCAAAGATAATTAACGTTTTAAAACATGTTATAATAGCGTACAAGCGAGGTAAGTAAAAAAATCTACTTTCTCTTGAAAATATCAAAAAAAACTATTGAATAATAATACACTTACGAAATACAAAACTCATCTAAAAACGTTGATTTAAAATTCTAAGACGCAATTTAATTCTTCTTCATTCTTAGCATTCAAATAACATGAGAAAGTATGAATTGAAATAGCCTAAATATTTATAAATTTGTAGGAGACGGGCTTTGATGGTCATTTTGATCTCAGTCCCTCCAACGAAACCTTCCTTATCTATTTTGTAGTTAATTAATGTGGGAGGCCGAATTGCAGAGAAGGTGTGACCGAAATCGGAAGCGTTCTAAAAGGAGGGCAATTTATTGCCCAGTTCACAGTTGCTATATAGATAGCGTCAGTCAGAAATATCAAATTTTTGCTGACCAACCAGGCCAGTTGCAACAAAGAGGTATGAGTCGGCGTAATGCCTTAATGCTTGTAGCAAGCCAAAAAACAGTTCCTTTAGAGGGGGAATGGTTAGAAGCATTCTGGTGTGAACAATGCCAACAAACAAAATGGTATCACGTACAAAAATCTGGCGATCGCACCTATGAAATTTCACCAGCCCCACAAGAACTTTGGCAGCAGGTAGCAGGAGTTATACATCCACACGGAAATCCTTCTGTTGGAGAATTCACGCGCAGACAATCAAAACTAATTAACTACAACAGCATTAAAGATTTTGAATTTGTGGGTTAATCATTAAATAAATTATCAATGAGAGAGCAAAATATTGTCTCCAAACAGGAGTTAGTAATTGAAGCTGGGCGTACCGAACGCCAGTACTGGCAAGATTTGTGGCGCTATCGGGAACTATTTTATTTTTTGGCTTGGCGCGATATTCTAGTGCGTTACAAACAAACAGCTATTGGTATAGCGTGGGCATTGATCCGCCCTTTTTTAACGATGGTAGTATTTACAGTTGTATTCGGCAATCTAGCTAAACTACCATCTGAAGGCGCACCATACCCAATATTAGTATTTGCTGCGATGCTACCTTGGCAGTTTTTTGCCAACGCTTTAAGTGAGTGTAGTAACAGCCTAATTAATAACTCCAACTTGATATCTAAGGTATACTTTCCACGCCTGATTGTGCCTACCAGTGCAGTAATTGTCAGTTTTGTGGATTTTATGATTTCTGGAATAATTCTGTTGGGCTTGATGGCATGGTATAATTTTGTACCCGATTGGCGAATTTTGACATTGCCATTATTTATATTAATTGCATTTGCAGCTGCGATCGGAGCAGGTTTATGGTTAGCTGCATTGAATGTAGAATATAGAGATTTTCGTTACATTGTGCCGTTTATTGTGCAATTCGGTTTATATATTTCGCCTGTAGGATTTAGTAGCAGTATTGTACCGCAGCAATGGCGATTGCTTTATTCATTAAACCCTATGGTAAGTGTAATTGATGGATTCCGCTGGGCAATTATTGGGCGGGAATCCAGTATCTATTTACCAGGATTTTTACTATCTCTGGGATTCGTAATCTTGTTGTTAGTAAGTGGAATCTGGTATTTCCGCAAAACGGAAAGAACATTTGCCGATGTAATTTAGACATGCTCAGTCAATTAATCTACATTGACATATTGATATTGACAAAATTTGCTTTTTTTAACTGCGATGAATTCTAAATCATCAACTTCTCATGTGAAATTAGTTTCATATACTAGTTTATTTGCCAGTATAGGATTTGGCATAATTGGCCAGTTGCTGATGAAGCATACCATGAGTAATACAACTACACTACTGTTTACTTGGTCATTTATTCAGCAATTAATTCTAGCTTTAACCATTTACAGTCTGGGAATAATCAATTGGATATTTGCCCTGCGAGTTGTCAAACTTAGTATTGCCTATCCGCTTACTAGCTTAAATTATGTAGGAATATTATTGGGATCATACTACTTTTTTGGTGAAACAATTACAACTAGTAGAATAGTTGGAATATTTTTAATTTTTATTGGAGTTCTTTTAGTAGCTATACCGCTGAAAAATCGCACGTCTCTTAATAAAGAGATTAGCTAAAAACATAATTGTATAGAAGATATTTGCTGATGAATATAATTCCTTGGCTAATTTTATTGCTTGTAGTTGTATTAGGTACAGTAGGTCAGTTATCACTGAAGTATGCATTTCAAAATTCTAATAATCAGTCGGCAAGCAAGCCAATCCAAAATATTTTATTGTCACCTTATTTTTGGATTTGGTTTGTATCATACGTAGTTGTAACTATTTTATGGTTAATTGTTTTGCGGACGATTCCTCTTAGCCAGGCATTTCCTACACTAGGATTAACTTTTGCTCTAGTACCTTTGGCATCCTATTATTTTCTCCGTGAGCACGTTGTATTGAGTCAATGGATAGGAATTTCCATTATTATCTCTGGTGTAATTCTTGTTGTCCAAAAATAATTATAACTATAACTGTCTATTCCACATATTGTTCATCTTGAAAATAGGAAGTTTTATGAATCAATTACCTCGAAAAATTTTAGTGACAGGAGTTGCAGGATTTCTAGGTTCCCATTTGTTAGATAAGCTCTTGGCATCGGGTCATGAGGTCATTGGTATTGATAATCTCTCTATGGGTAAATTAGAAAATATTTCCCATAACTTTAGCAACAAAGGGTTTCAATTTCTGCAAAAAGATGTTACCGAAAAAAGTACATTTGAAAGTTTAGATAATGATATTGATTGTATTGTTCATTTAGCTGCTTTCAAAATTCCTCGATATGGCAAAGCTATCGATACTCTTAAAATAAATTATCAAGGTACAGAAAATGTATTAGATTTAGCACAAAAATTAAACTGTAAATGTGTTTTAGCTTCTACATCAGATGTATATGGACGTAACCCCAAAATCCCCTTTAGCGAAGAAGATAACTCCGTAATTGGCCCATCAACAGTAGCACGTTGGAGTTATGCAGTATCTAAGCTATTTGATGAACATTTAGCTTTTGCTTACCAAGACAGTTACGGTATCCCTGTTGTTCTTCTGCGCTTTTTCGGTTCCTATGGGCCACGGCATCATTTATCGTGGTGGGGTGGCCCCCAATCAGTATTTATAGAACAAGTATTGAATGATGGTGAAATTACGATTCACGGTGATGGGCTGCAAACCCGCAGTTTTACTTTTGTTAGCGATACTGTAGCTGGCATTTATGCTGCAACTGTCAAATCAGAAGCTAACGGGGAAATTTTTAACATTGGTAGCAATCATGAAATTACCATCCTTGATTTAGCTAAGACTATTAAGCGACTGAGTAATACACCAGGAGAACTCAAGCTGAACTTTATCCCTTATGAATCTTTTACAGGTCGCAAATATGAAGATGTTAGACGGCGTGTTCCAGATAGCAGTAAGTGTGAACAAATTCTGGGTGTGAAGGCTGTAGTCAGTTTAGAAGAGGGACTATCTCGTACAATTGAATGGCAACGTCGTCTTGGTCTTTATAAATATTAAGAGTTTTTTGATAGCCAAATATCAAGTTTTCAGGTGCGTTAAGAATCAGGTCAACGCACCTTTCCTCAAATGAAATAGTTTTTACAAATCTAATTTGAAATATTATGAATATCGGTATTGTAGGTGGCGGTATGATGGGATTAGCGTTAGCCTATAGGCTTTCGCAGCAAGGTCATAAAATAACTGTTTTTGAGAGTAACCAACAACTAGGCGGACTTACCACCTATCATGATTACGGTTCCTTTATTTGGGATCGTTTTTATCACGTTATCCTACCATCTGATACTCATCTAATTAAATTTCTTCAAGATATTGGGCTTGCTGACAAGCTACGTTGGCATCGCACTCTTACAGGATGTTACATAGATCAGAAATTATATTCCATTAGCAACACTCTGGAATTTTTGCTGTTTCCACCGTTGACTATCATTGGAAAGCTGCGGTTGGCTATCACTCTACTGTATGGTTCCAGAATTAATAACTGGCGCAGACTGGAAAAAATTCCTGTAGAAGATTGGCTTTTGAAACTTTCAGGTAGAAATACATATGAAAAGTTATGGAAGCCTTTGCTATTAGCCAAACTAGGAGACAACTATAAACGTGTCTCTGCTGTGTTTATTTGGTCGTATATCAAACGCCTGTTTTCAGCCCGTGATTCCTCATTGCATAAAGAACAATTGGGTTATGTGGAAGGTGGTTACAAAACTGTTTTTGATAGATTAGAAGAATTAATTCGTCTGGCTGGTGGTGACATTCACACTAGTGCCACAGTTGAATACATTGCACCTCATCCCAATGGTGGTATTTGGGTTGAATATAATGGCAAGAAAGAGCATTTTGATAAAGTAATATTTACCGGGCCAGTAAATATTCTACAAAGTGTAGTTGCCAAAGATATGGTAAAGATTGGACAAACAACTGACACAGTGGAATACTTGGGTGTCATTTGTATGGCACTAATTACTCGTAAAGCTTTAGTGCCTTATTACATAGTTAATATTGCTGACCAGCGTCTTCCCTTTACAGGGGTTCTTGGTATGAGTAACCTAGTTTCCTTACAGGAAACAGCAGGTATGCACATCACTTACTTTCCGAAATATGTGCATTCCGATGATCCACTGTTAAAGCAATCAGATGATGAAATTCAAAAGCTATTTTTTCAAGGACTGCGTTTGCTGTTTCCAGAACTTAAAGCAGATGATATAGTAGCAAGCCATATTAATCGTGCTAAAAAAATGCAGCCATTACAAGTATTAAATTATTCTAATTTAGTCTCCCAAATATTTACAGAAAATAATGATTTTTTCGTTCTTAACACATCACAGTTTGTTAATGATACGCTCAATAATAATACAGTAGTGAAACACGTAGAACAATTTGTGAAAAAGCTAGTATCAGCATTATAGATTTGATAAATATGTCTATCAATTTATCTGCTGCAAAGCAGCATCTACAAAATAATCGTTATGTGCAGATTGACTCTGGGCTGATAGCTGTACTTATCTGCTTTATTCTACTTGCTTGGATTAATTGGGGAAAGTTAGAAACGCCTATTATTGATATTGGGCGGGAAGTTGAAATCTCAGCACGTCTTGCTGATGGACAAGTACTCTATAGAGATGTAGCAACTTACTACGGGCCACTTGCATACTATGTCAATGCGTTTATACTACTAATCTTTGGACATCGACTGGAAGTTTTTTATGCAGTGGGTGTAGGATTATCGTTGATAGCAGCATTACTATTTTATCGATTGGCAAAAAGGTTAACCAATGCTAATTGGGCTGTTATTTGTACATTATCTATGTTGGTTTACTGCGCTCTAGGCCCTGGGATATTTAACTTTATAATGCCTTATAGCTTTGGAGCAGTTTACGCAATAGTGTTGTCTTTGATAGCGATCGCCTGTCTTGATTTGTACGTCAGTGAAAATCACTTGAAGTGGCTGGTAGTAGCTGCGATCGCTTGTGGGTTAGCGGGGTTAGCAAAACAAGAATATGGAGTAGCTGTATTAGGGAGTGTTATAGTTGGCATTAATCTCAATTCTCATCATAAGCTCAGTAACAGAATAGTGCGGAGCTTGCTGGTAATTCTGATAGCGTCAATTTGTGTTTTCCTACCCTTAGCTTTGCTGGCGCATTCAATTACATGGGAAAAACTTTATCTATCATTATTTCCAGTCGGTCAAGCTAATATACTACAACGCAATCTTGCTTTTCAGGTTTCTCCTTTTAAAACTATAATTATTTGGTGGATTCAATTTAGATCGTTTTTTGTGAGTTCACTAGTAATTGCTGTAGCAGTATTAGCTGCTCACTGGGTAGCAAAATTGAAATTTTTGCATAGTTTTCAACGTATTAGTTACTTAATTGAATTACCAATAAGTGTCACTTTGGCATGGCTTGGATTAAACTTAGTAGCTTGGTTAATTTTTATAATTTATAAAAAACAATATTTTCCTTTCCATACTCTCCAAAATTTATCCTGGTTTTTACTAATTTCAGGAATATGGTTTGCTTTAATCTTATTTAAAAAATATCAACAAAAAAATAGTTATTTATTAGGTACATTATTATTTTTTTCATTATTACTTAATGCCCGCTGGGGATTTTATATTGATTTTTATGGTCTATATGCTGCACCAGTCATACTGACACTATTCACATTTTTCTATTCTTTTTCCCAAAAATTGAGATGGTTTTTGTACCGTTGTCTTTTGGTCTGTTTGTTATTAGGTAGTTTTTTTATATTAGAGAATACATTAAATATCTATCAATATAAAGTCAACTCTGATTATGGTACTTTTTATACTACCAATGCTACTGTTGCTACTGCCTTAAATCAGACTATCAAAACTATTAATACCTCAGGTGCTAAATCTGTATTGGTATTACCTGAAGGCAATATTCTCAATTTTCTTACAAAAACTCACTCACCAAGTCGAGAACTTACATTTTTACCAGTAACTCTTGCAAATACCAAAGAAGAGCAATATTTTTTGGAGCGGATGCGATCTAAACCTCCTGAAATTATTGTATACATACACCGTTCTTTTGAAATATGGAATTATCGAAACTATGCTGATTTTAATCCTTTAATTGATAATTGGATTACTCAAAAACATAAATTAATTCATACCTTTGAGTTAGATGAAGGTGAAATTCGTGTATTTAGACAATGATAAAAAATAAAATTCAGTTATATTTACTATAATTGAAATTATGTTTGCGGGAATCTGCGAATAAAGATTGAAATTAGATATTTTTTGTTATGTGTATTTGATTAAAAAACACACAGACGTACTGTATTTTAAACCAGGTCTTAAATGTTAAATAAAAAGTTTTAGTATAAGGAAAACTATGATGAATAATCAAAGTAATTTCGATAAAAATCAGAACAAATCTATAAGCAATCAATCTGAAATATCCAATGAGAACGATGAATTTTTAATAGCACAAGTTTTAACAAGTCAAACAGTATTAACAACCCAGACTCCAGATAATACCGATGCCAGTGATAATAATGCCTCCTATGAACTGGGAATGAAGTTTCGTAGCACCAGAGCAGGTAAAATTACAGGAATTAGATACTATAAAGCTCCTAGTGAAACTGGCACTCATGTAGGCAAAATTTGGGCAGCAACTGGTGGTAATCCTTTGACAACAGTTACATTTACTAATGAGACTGCTTCGGGTTGGCAAGAACAGTTACTTAGTTCACCACTAAATATTCAAGCTAATACAACCTATGTGGTAAGTGTCAACTGTAATACCCACTTTCCGATCACTTATGATCAACTGCAAAACTCCATTGTTAATAGTGATCTCAGTTCTGTTGCAGACGGTAATAATGGTGTATTTGGTAGTGCTGGTAGTTTTCCTAGCAATTCCTATAGGAATAGCAACTATTTCCGTGACATAGTGTTTATTGCTGATGCTACATCTACTATTACTAAGGTGGGAGGCGATAACCAAACAGGTACAGCAGGAACTACCTTACCCAATCCCTTAGTTGTCCAAATTCATGATCCTAGCGGTAATCCTCAAGCAGGAGTCACAGTTAATTTTGCAGTTACCAGTGGTGGCGGGTCGGTTTCACCTGCAAGTGCAGTTACTAATGCTAATGGTCAAGCAAGCACAACTTTAACATTGGGAGCAGCATCAGGTGCTACAAATCCTGTAACCAATACAGTGAATTTAACGGCATCTGGGATTGGTGGTGTCACCTTCACGGCAACTGCTAATCCTTTAGTGCAGAACAATAATCTCACTATATTGACCACTCAAACACCAAGTATCCAAGATGCCAGCGACGGTACATCTTATGAACTAGGGATGAAGTTTCTGAGTACCGCAGCAGGTAAAATTACAGCTATTAGATTTTTAAAAACTCCTAGTGAAACTGGAACTCATGTGGGCAAAATTTGGGCTGGAACAGGAGGTGTGCCTTTAGCAACTGTAACTTTTACAAATGAGAGTGCTTCAGGTTGGCAGCAACAAAATTTGGTAGATCCATTATTCATTGAAGCCAATAAAGTCTACGTAGTTTCAGTTAACTGCAATAGTCATTTCTCTATTGCATACGATCAATTAGCTAGTCCCATTGTCAATGGGCCTCTCAGATCAGTGGCTGATGGTAATAACGGAGTATTTGGTAGCCTAAATAATTTTCCGACTAATTCCTACAGCAACAGCAACTATTTCCGCGATATTGTTTTCTCAGCTGGTAGTACTTTAATCAAGGTAAGTGGTGATAATCAAAGTGGCATTGTGGGTACTACTTTACCCAACAACTTGGTAGTTCAAGTTAATGATAGTTCTGGCACTCCCCAATCAGGAGTCCCAATTAACTTTGCAGTCTCCGGTGGAGGAGGATCTGTTTCACCTACTAGTGCAGTTACTAATGCTAATGGTCAAGCAAGCACAACGCTAACCTTGGGATCTATACCTAGTGGTGCCAATAATGGTACTGTTGTTACTGTCTCTGCCGCAGGTATTGGTAGTGTCTACTTTACGGCTACAGCTGTGCCAGCAAGTAGTAATCATATTGTTATGGAAAATCAAAAACCTGGCACTACAAATTGGAAAATCACCAACCCAGGGGGTAATGAAATTGCTGGCTACGCTACAGCAACTAGCGTCAACAAGGGTAGTAGTATAGGAATCAAAGTTTCCGTAGCAACACCAGGGGCATTTACCATAGATATCTATCGTTTAGGATACTATGGCGGTACTGGAGGACGGCTAATTACCAGCAGTGGTTCACTAAATGGGATTACCCAACCAGCTTTCACAATTACCGATGAGAATACTCGTCTTGCAGAGGCTAACTGGTCAACTTCTTATACTGTAAACGTTGGTAACGACTGGACTAGTGGTTTGTACATTGCCAAACTTACTTATCAGGCAACTGGCAAGCAATCACATGTATGGTTTGTTGTCCGTGATGACAGTAGCAATGCTGATATCTTATTTCAAAGTAGCTTTACAAACCACTTAGCTTATAGCAACAGTAGTGGTCGTAGTTTGTATGCTTTTAACAGTACTGGAGGTCAAAGAGCATTAAAAGTTTCTTTCGATATGCCATTCTCACAAACAACTACACAACTTGGTGAGTTTAACAATCTTCTGCGTTGGGAATATAACATGGCACGCTGGTTAGAGTCACAAGGTTATGACGTGACATACGTTACTAACGTAGATGTACACTCTAATTCGGCGTTGCTACCGCAGCACAAGATATTTATGTCAGTTGGCCATGATGAATATTGGTCAATGGAAGCACGGAATCATGTTGAACAAGCCCGTGATGGTAGTCAACCAGTGAATTTAGCGTTTTTCTCAGCTAATACTTGTTATTGGCGGGTGCGGCTTGAGAACTCCAGCACTGGCCAGGCTAATCGAGTTATGGCATGTTACAAAGATGATTGGGCGCAAGATCCAGTCGCACCAACTAATAAATTCCGCAGTCCACAAAACAATAATCCGGAAAATGCCCTGCTAGGTGTAATGTACACAGGCGATCGCGATTCTGTATATGGTGGTTATGATTTTGTGGTAACCAATAGTACCGACCCTTACTATGCCCACACAGGTCTAGAAGATGGTGATGAAATACCACTATTAGTGGGTTTTGAATGGGATGCAGTGATTAACAATGGTGCAAGCCCAAGTGGGTTAGTTGTTTTGTCACAATCACCAGTTGATCCAGGAACTATAGATCCGGATGTTCCTCCTGGAACAGATTATCAAATATCAAATGCTGTTCGCTACACAGCTGCTAGTGGAGCCAAAGTCTTTTCTACTGGTTCTATTCAGTGGGCATGGGGACTAGATAGTGATGGTGTGATCACACCACGCGAAGATATCCGCGCTAAACAAATCACTGTCAATATCTTAAAAGATATGGGTGCAATCCCAACAACCCCAGATTCAGGCATCATAGTGTCTTGATGAAAACTGTAAAGCAGGTAGTAATGATTGACATTGCTACCTGCTTTACATCTGAGAAATATGTATCTTCTCAGCCGTATAAAAATATTTTTAATCAATCTGGAAATCATATGAACCTGAGCTTAAGACGCCGCAGATTTGGTCAGCTGATGATCGCTAGTGCCACTACCGCCGCGATCGCTAAAGTAGGAGACAAAACATTAGCACAATCCACATCTTCAAAACTTGTTGGCTTTAGTCTTGACCCCAACAGTATCAAGCTTGAGCTATCTCTTTTTGGTTTACTATCTCTCTCTGTTAGTACCAATCTTGCCAATACAACTCCACAAGTAGTTATACAAACTTTAGACTCGCTAACTGGAAAATTATTATCAACACTGGAAGTTGCATCTAACCTCGTTACAAACTTAAGAACCTCAACTGAAAGCGTTCCTAAAGCCTTATATAGCCAAACCTATGAGCGGATTACTGATGCAACCACTTTAACTGATGGTAGGTTGGTAATTTCTTCTTGTGTAAGTACCCAGAAGGGTAATTATAACAAAATTGTCATATTTGATGCTAAGAATTATTCATATCAACAAGGTCTAAAAGTATCAGGATTTCGTACCAATAACGCCACTATTGAAAGCGTGATGGCGATGAAAGATAATCGGCTTTTGAGTATTATCAGTTTAGGCGAGGGAGTTCCACCTTTTTACTTCGCTGTGATTGACTCTAAAACAGGTAAAATCACTGCTGGGACGGAACTAGGATTACCTGATTTGTCTCCAGATGAACGCTTTAGTAATTTGGCTCAAGCTCCTGATGGTAAAATTTACGCTACTAATATTGATCGAGAAGGAAATATAAATATAGTGCAAATAGATTTAAAGAACAGGTCATTACTTACTGGTAAAGCAAAAATTGTCCCCTATGTACAGTTGCACTTGGAAAAAAAAGCGTTGAGAAATGATTTATTAAGTATGGCCTTTTCTTCAACCGGACAACTGTATGCACTTGCTGCTCCTCATGGTGAAAAAACTAAATCCTTGTACACCATAGACTTGAAAACAGGTGAGTTGCAGTACTTAACAAAATTTTTAGTTGATCAAATTGCATTTGCTTTCTATTGATTTAGCAGTATCTAAAATGCAATTAAAGTTCTCTAAACCCCTACTGTTCAACAGGCAGGGGTTTTTATTATCGGATACTCAAAATTGTTCTAATTGACTTAAATAAAGGCGAAAAATATGCACTCACAATTCTCGTTTTTAGAAAAAATAGCTCAAAAACAATCCATTAGCATTATAGTTCCCTGTTTTAATGAATCTGAAGGGATTGCATCTTTAAAGAAAAAATTGGAGCCAGTTTTAACAGAACTGAGAACCATGAGATCAGTGGAAGTAATTTGTGTTGATGATGGCAGCAGTGATGATACTTTTTTGAAATTACACGAATACTTTGGTCAAGAAGCTCAAATTATCCGTCATCCAAAAAATAAAGGTTTGTCAGCAGCAACAAAAACTGGTGTGGCGCACTCAACAGGTGAGATTATTTGCACTATAGATAGTGATTGTACTTACGAGCCTTACCAGCTAATCGGTCTTTTAGAATTAATGTATGACGATGTTGACATTGTGACAGCATCGCCTTATCATCCCCAAGGTAAGGTGAAAAATGTTCCAGAGTGGCGTTTATTTCTCAGCAAAGGTTTATCAAAACTTTATAGACTGGTGCTTCCTCAAAAGTTACATACCTATACCAGTATGTTTCGCGCCTACCGCCGGGAAGTATTAGAAACAGTCAACATCAGGCATCCAGGATTTCTGGGTTTAGTAGAAATCATTGCAGAAGCAATGTTACAGGGTTATAAAGTTGCAGAGTATCCAGCCGAATTGAAGCGTCGGCAGTTTGGACAGTCTAAACTGCGTGTAGCAAGAGTTATTTGGAGCCACATCAAATATATTAGTCACCTAGTTGTAAGGCAAATGTTTCAACCAAGGAAAGCTAGCTCATGGCAACGTAAATATAATACTAATAAAATTTATGCTTCTAAAAATAATCGATGACTTTGGAGTGACAACTCCTCTTCTAAGATTCTGGCAGCATATTATTCGGAAACGTTTATTTACCTTGCCATAACCCGTATTATGCTGAAGCGACTTCGCTTAACCTTGACTCTCTAAAAATTTTAAAACACCCTCTTACAGAATGACCTTATTCCAAAAAGTTATGATAACATCGTGTTTTATTTTACCCTTGTGTTCAAGGGTAGTAACCTTAAAACAAGTGAAATTACTAATTTATGAGTATGCAAAAAAAAGCACTTATCTGTGGAGTCTCAGGGCAAGATGGAGCTTATTTAGCACAGTTATTATTAAATAAAGGATACATCGTCTGTGGAACTTCACGGGACGCACAAATTTCGTCGTTTCATAATTTAGTCCGCTTGGGTATTTATGATCACGTGAAACTAGCATCTGTGGCATTGACTGATTTCCGCAGCGTCCTACAAGTTATCACAAAAATTCAACCGGATGAAATTTACAACTTAGCAGGCCAAAGTTCTGTGGGTCTGTCTTTTGAGCAACCAGTAGAAACTTTAGAAAGTATCGCTACCGGTACTCTTAATCTACTAGAAGCTATTCGTTTTATTGGCGCTCCCATTAAACTGTACAATGCTGGTTCTAGCGAGTGCTTTGGCAACACTGGTGAACAGGCAGCAAATGAAAATACGCCATTTCGTCCTCGAAGTCCCTATGGTGTTGCTAAAGCTACAGCTTTTTGGGAAGTAGCTAATTATAGAGAAGCTTATGGCTTATTTGCTTGTTCCGGTATATTATACAATCATGAGTCTCCTTTAAGACCTGAAAGGTTTGTGACTCAGAAAATTGTTTCTGCGGCCTGCCGTATAGCTCAAGGCAAGCAAAATCATCTTTATTTAGGCGATCTTTCTGTTCAGCGTGACTGGGGTTGGGCGCCTGAGTATGTTGAGGCGATGTATTTAATGTTGCAGCAAGAACAACCAGATGATTATGTAATTGCTACAGGTAAGACATCAAAATTAGAAGATTTTGTAGCACAAGCTTTTGCTTGTTTAGGGTTGGAATGGTGTAAATATGTAATTAGTGATACTAGCTTATTTCGACCTACTGATATTGCAGTTGGCAGAGGTAACCCAGCCAAAGCAAAAGCAAATTTGGGATGGCAAGCAACATTCACTATGAAGGATGTAGTGCGAATTATGGTAGAAGAGAAGCAAAAATCTTATTCCTAAAGTCGATAATATTTAGCAATTGTGTTCTGATTATTCAATTAATAAATCATATATTACAACGGGATATTGAGCGATATAGCCAAATAGTGCAGATTAAAGGATGATTGCATAGCTGATAAATATCGAGTAATTGCAGTAAAAATTAGGATTAGATTAACTTACCAGTCTAAAATAAACAGTATATGCAATTATCTAGCAATCCTAAATCATTTGTGAAAAATCGCAGTTGTTGATATGGTAACCATTGGAAGTGGCTAGTAGGGTGCATGGCAGTACAGATGAAAGAGTTGATAGAGTTCATTCAAACTACAGCAGACCCCAGAGAACTAAAACAATCACTGGCTCGATAGAAGCTTCTGTTTTAGGTGATTCCTGTTCTACTCTCCACAATAAAACATAATAGAAGGAAATAATGGCACAGCTTTAGATACTATATCAAGCGATCACTGACTCTATGCTGCCCTCGAACATTACTGCTCTTTATAGTAAGAGTGATGTGTATTCCAAAATTGCTGAAATCTTTAGCTCATCAAGCATTTTTTGATATGCCTCAGTAAAAGAGCTTGCGAGTACTGAGATGATACTGCGCAAGTTTAAGAACACGCCATTATTTTTCCAGTGTTTCACCATATGATGAATATTTATTTAACTGAAAGAGGGCTTATTTAATGTCTGAAACTTGTATTAGAGTAGAAAATTTGGGAAAAAAGTACACTATTACTCATCAAAGCGAAGGTCTTAAATATAAGGCTTTACGAGATATTGTGACAAGTAAAGTCAAGACAATTAGTAAGCAAATTTTCAAATCTGCTGAAAAAACTACAAATCGAACTGGAGAAGAATTTTGGGCATTAAAAGATATTAATTTTGAAATTAAGCAGGGCGATCGCGTAGGTATTATTGGACGTAACGGTGCAGGTAAATCAACTTTATTAAAAGTTTTAAGCCGAATTACAGAACCCTCTAAGGGTAAGATAGCTATCAAAGGAAGAGTTGCAAGTTTATTAGAAGTTGGTACAGGCTTTCATCCAGAATTAACAGGCAGAGAAAATATTTATCTCAATGGTGCCATCTTAGGAATGAGTAAAGCAGAAATTAAGCGCAAATTTGATGAAATTGTTGATTTTGCTGAAGTAGAAAAGTTTTTGGATACGCCAGTCAAGCGTTATTCATCAGGTATGTACGTGCGCCTTGCTTTTGCTGTAGCGGCTCATTTAGAACCAGAGATTTTAGTTGTAGATGAAGTGCTGGCCGTAGGAGATATTCATTTCCAGAAGAAGTGTCTTGGAAAAATGGAGGATGTTGGAAAGGAAGGACGTACAGTTTTGTTTGTTAGCCATCAAATGGCTACTGTCGAAAATCTATGTTCAAAAGGCATTATATTAAGCTCAGGTAGCGTCAAATTTATTGGTGATACAAAGTCAGCAATAAATTTATATTTAAGAGACTTAGAAGCTCAAACAAAGTCATTAAATGTTTTAGATTTAAAACGCTCAGGTTCTGGAGATATAAGAATTACTAATTTTTCTCTGGAAGATATCTATGGTAATCCTCTTGTGTCCGCTGCTTCTGGCGAAGATTTGGTTTTAGTTTTCCATTATGAGGTACCTGTAGATAAGTTTATCAAAAATGCTAGTTTCGGATTTTCACTTCATACTTTTTCTGGAGAAAGAATTTCTATCCTATATAGCGATTATGTAGGAAGTACATTCTCTGGCATTCCAAAAGCAGGAAAATTTAAGTGCAAAATTAAAGACTTTCCTTTCGCAATTGGTCGATACTTTATAGCAGCAAGAGTTTTAGTTAATGGTATAGAAGCTGATTGGCCAAGAGATTTTATTGGTTGTATAGATGTTGTAGCTGGAGATTTTTACCGAACGGGGATTAGTGGACATAGTGGTACTGGGTTGGTTTTATTAAGAGGTGATTGGGCAATAGAAAATGCCTAAAATGCTATCAACTTATTTATATAACTTAATTTTTTCTTGAAGCTACTTCAAAAACAGAAAAAAATTCAATAGAATATTGGCAATCGAATTGTGAAGCAAAAGTACTATACTATCCAATATCATGAAAAGCAGTAACTTATTATATAGAATATCCATACATATTAATTGGCGGACAGAAATTTTTCTGACAAACTTTCAAAATTCTGTCATTAATCAAGAATTAGCAAAATTAGGGTGTCCAAATGCTAAAAATATTGGCACACACATGACCAGACGAGAACTAAACACTCTTTATATATTAGCAAAAGAACAAGGAACTACTGCTCAGGCGCTAGAAATAGGCTCATATTTGGGAGCTTCTAGTTGTTACATTAGCGCTGCTTTAGCTCCACAGGGGGGGCATTTATTTTGTGTTGATACTTGGGAAAACCAAACCATGCCAGAGGGTGAACGTGATACATTCTTGGAATTTAAAAATAATATTGCTGGTTTAGCAAAATACATAACTCCCCTTCGTAAAAATAGTCAAGACCTAACAACATCAGAATTGGGACATCCATTTAACCTTGTTTTTATTGATGGTGACCACAGTTATTTAGGTGTCAAAAACGATTACGAAAAGACTTCTCCTTGGATTGTAGGAGGAGGCGTACTAGCCTTTCATGATTGTATTGCTTTTGAAGGAGTAGCTAGAACTATTGGCGAAGCCCTTGCTAGTGGTAACTGGAAATTTGGAGGACAAGTTGATAATCTTCTCTGGCTACGCAAGGTAAAAAAAGGTTATTTAGAATTTGAACATTCAGCATTTTAAAACCAAGACCAAAATTAGGTTTTATGGAACTTCCTATTAGTGTAATTATTTGCACTCACAATCCTCGTTCTAATTATCTAGAGAGGGTTTTAGCTGCACTTGAATCTCAAACTTTATCTAAAGATTTTTGGGAACTTTTGTTAGTTGATAATGCTAGTAATAAAATTTTGGCTTCTGAAATTGATTTAAGTTGGCATCCTCAAGCTCGTCATATTAGAGAAGAAAAATTAGGTCTCACTCCTGCACGATTAAGAGGTATTAGTGAAGCTCAAGCTGGAGTACTAGTGTTTGTTGATGATGATAACGTTTTGGATTCCAGTTACTTAGAAGTTGTATGGCGAATTGCTAAAGACTATCCAATTATTGGTGCTTGGGGTGGACTAATTAAGCCTGAATTTGAAGAACCTCCTCCATCATGGACAAAGCCATATTTGGGAATATTGGCAATCCGAGAGTTTGAGCGTGATCAATGGTCAAATTTACTTGATAACTATGAGACAGTCCCATGTGGCGCAGGACTCTGTGTTCGCAAAACTGTTGCTCAAAAGTATGTAGATTTGGTTACTCAAGATCCTAAGAGAGCTGCCTTAGATCGCAAAGGGAAAATGCTTACATCTTGTGGAGACTCTGATTTGGCTCTAACAGCATGTGATATTGGTTTAGGCACAGGGATGTACACATCTTTAAATTTAACTCACTTAATACCTTCTGGTCGTTTGCAAGAAGACTATCTCCTGCGGTTAGTAGAGGGTTTATCTTACTCACAAACTATGCTGGCGTATTTTCGAGGCACTATTTCATCTGATTCTTTTTGGAGAGCATCAAATATATACTCATTGTACTTAAGTCTACGATATGGTTTTAGAGTAGCTCGTTTCCATCAAGCTGGACAAAAGGGGAGAAAACTAGCATTAAAAGAAATTGCCAATTTGTAAAACAAATTTGACATAATGCCAAGTATTATTTGCATTATGTCAAAAAATAACTCTAGTGGAAATTAGTAAATCATAAGGGCATAAACTTTTAAACTCAAAAATTAAAAAACCTACAAAAACAAATATTCAAAATGGAAGACAAAAAAAATAATTATGAATTTAAAGAGCCAATTGATGAGCTGAGAAGTGTATCTCAAAAATTACCTCTTGTGTCTATAATCACAGTAACTTATAACTGTCTTGAAGGTTTACGTGAAACATTCGCTAGTGTTACTTCTCAGACATATAAAAACATAGAATATATAGTGATTGATGGAGGTTCTCAGGACGGTACAGTAGACTTTTTGCGTGAAAAGAATCACAGCATATCTCACTGGGTGAGTGAAAAAGATGGTGGTATTTATGATGCCATGAATAAAGGAGTCTCAGCGGCTACTGGAGATTGGATCATATTTATGAATTCTGGGGACAAGTTTTTTGCAGAAGATACACTCGCTAAAGTTGCAGAATATATTGATGACTCCATAGATGTTATTTATGGAGGAGTTGAATTTATTATTAATGATAGATATGGCTACCGTACTTATCAACGTAAGCCGTATGATTTATCTATAATTTGGCATGAAATACCAACTTGCCATCAAAGTGTTTTTGTGAAACGAGAACTGCAAGCTCAATATCCTTTTGATACTTCCTTAGCTTGGTGTGCGGATCATGATTTTCTGGCTAAGGTGTACGTAGCTGGCTACAGCTTTCAAGAAATTCCTATAGTTATATCGAAATTTGATGCTTCAGGAGGAGCATCTAGAGATTTGTTGAGTTTTACTAGAGAACGTTGGTCTATTTGCAGAAGATATTTTGGTAATTCATGGGAAAAAACCTGGTATTTTATTAATGAATATAAAGGATTTTGGTTGCAAAAAAATTTTATTAGTAAAATACGTAATTTGATTCCCAGTGAATGGATAATTGTTTTACGTAAATATAGAGGAATATATTAGTTTAAGTTAAAAATATAAAAATTTAATATGGATCACTCTAAGAGTATTGGAGTATATTTTTCTGCAAATGATGTAGTTTATGATTGGGCGATCGCTTTTCTCAATAGCTTCAGAACCTTTAACCCAGATTTACGTCTGATTCTGATTCCCTTTAATGATGAGTGCGATCGCCTCCTAAAGTTGAGTGATATTTATAGCTTTGAGATATATACTGATTCATCCTTTTCTCGTTTAGAAGCGATCGGTCAAGGATTTGAACTAGGTTATACATCCACAGGCCCCTACTGGTTCAGGCGCTATGCATCTTTTTGGGGGCCACTAGATTACTTTATGTACTTAGATGCTCGCCAAATTATCTTAGCAGATCTCAAACCTTTTATTGAAGCAGTAGAAAACCTGGGATTTGACTTTTTACATTATGACTGCGCCATTGACCAAGTTTATGAACCTGGAGCATTTCGCCAAAAATTATTAAGACAAGGACGTGGGCGTGGGTTTAATTCTGGTCGTTGGGCTTCTCGTAAAGGATTATTTTCAATAGAAGAGTTTGAACAGTTAGCAGAGGAAGCCTTGAAAATCAGGGATCAACTCAACCCTAGAAATACAGATCAGGTGTTTATCAACTACTGTTGTGATATAAAACCCGTATGCTATGGGCATTTTGCTGAAGTATTCGGAGGAATTTGTCAACGTGGTTGGTCAGCACATTTAGGTAATATTTACCAGCAAAGTGGTAAATACTTTCTTTGGAATTTTGGCAGTGACGATCATAATAAACAGATTATTCTGCTACACTGGGCAGGATGCCGTATGAATTCTCTCTTACCTCATATCAACTTATTTTACCAATACTACTTACAACGAAAGCCTATTTGGAAATATGGCATAATTTATACATATATTTTTCTCAATTATCTTTGGCAAAAGCCTCTTGAAATTTTACGCAAGAATCATTTATTTAATACTTTATATCATCGAATAAAAAAGAAAATAAATATTATTTAGAGCATTAAATATTGATCGTTAATATGATTTTTTAGAGAAGAGATATCTATATGTTAAATCAAGAATTTATGGTAAAAGACAAAATTAGAGTGAATTCTGTTTCTGTTTTAATTCCTACTCATAACCGTGATTGGTTACTCAAGAAGACATTAGAAAGTCTTGCTCAAATTGAAGTACCTTCTTGTATTGTATTAGAGGTTATTGTTACTGCTAATGCATGTACAGATAATACTCTAACTTTATTAGATGATTACCAGAAAAAGTTTCCGTACACTTTAAAATATTTTAATGAAACAACTGCTGGAGCTAATATTGCAAGAAATCGCTGTCTCCAAGAGGCTCAAGGCGAAATTCTAGCCATAGTTGATGATGATATTCAGTTCGATAGAGAATGGTTGGTAGGATTAGTTGAGGCTTTTGAAAACTTTTCTATAGATATTGTAGGTGGCCGAATCCTGCTATGGTGGGAATCAGTAGATCCTCCACAATGGTTAAACCCTAAATTAGAGACACTTCTTTCGGCATACGATTTAGGCAATGAGATTATCCATGTTGATCTACCAGGCCCTATAGCTGCAAATCTAGCTTTTCGTCGCCATGTATATGAAACGCTTGGTTTGATGCATACAGGCATTCAAAATGAAAACAACAAAATCAACCGTGGAGATGAAGTAGAATATCTCATGCGTGCGAAAAAAGCTGGTTTCAAAGCGATTTATGCTCCTAAAGCATTAGTCCACCATTGGGTATCTCCTAATAAACTAAAATCTGACTTTTTTAAAGTAGCTGGTTTGGGATTTGGCAACTCTAGAGTGTATATAAAGGATAAATTAACCGTATTTAATACTTTTAGATCTTTATTAGGTTTTTCTTATTTAGCTTCAAAGTATGCGGTTCAAGTATTGTGGAATAAATCTCAAAAAGATGAATCTGCATATTTATATAGCTTATATACCTGCATGGTAGGCTTAGGAGGTATCCAAAGTACGTTTCATAGAATTTTTAGTAAAAAATAACACCGCACCATCAACAATTTTATTTATTTAGGTTTTTACTACTTAGTAAAAAGTATACAATAACTGTTATAAAAGAAGAAACTTTATAACTTTTGACCAACTATTTTCTTATTTGTACAAAAATACAATATGTGAATGAAAATTATTTCTTACATTCATCCTATTCGTACATACTTACCCTGCACAGGAGTAGGACGGCATATAAATAATATTTTACTAGGGATTGCAGCTACAAAAAAGATACAATTAGAACTTTTGTTCTCGCAACAATGGTTAGGAAAAGACAATAAGTTAGACCCAAGCTGTCCTTTGCGAGAACTACCCAAACATACTTTCCCTACACCAGAAAACTCCACTGAGCGTCTATGGAAGTTGCTTGGCTATCCAGGTATAGATAAATATTTGCCTGAAAAAATAGACTGGCTCTACGCACCGATGGAAACTTACATTCCGGTCTCCAAATGCCCAGTAGCTGTCACAATTCATGACATACAAGCATTTGAAATTAATTTACCTTGGTCAGGTAGTTGGCAACATCAATGGTTCCGTTATAAGTGGGGACGTTGGGTACGTCGTGCTTTATCTGATTGTCGGGTTATTTTTACTGTCTCAGAATTCTCCAAACAGCGGATGGTGGACTTACTGGGAGGCAATCCACAGAAAATTGTAGTGGTTGGGAATGGTGTGGAGCAGTCCTTCTTTGATATTGCCTCAAAAAATCCAAAAGACTTAAAGCTACCAGTTGAAGCACCTTATATTTTAGTAGTGGGTGGTTTGCGTCAGAAAAAAGGAGGTGATTACATCCTGGCTGTTGCACAGGCTCTACTTAGATGCAAAAGTAGCCTAAATATTGTTGTAGCTGGGGAATTAGAAGCAAATTACGTTGAAGCAGCTAAATCTTATTCCAACATTACCTTGTTAGGCATGGTTTCAGACGAAGTTTTACCACAGTTGCTACGTGGGGCATTATCTCTTTTATTTCTTTCGCTTTATGAAGGATTTGGTATGCCTGCTCTTGAAGCGATGGCTGTAGGTATTCCAGTAATTGTTTCTAACAGAGCTTCTCTACCAGAAGTTGTTGGTAATGCTGGGATTGTTGTTAATCCAGAAGCAACTGAAACCATAGTGGAGATACTTGTGAATTTGGCGGAAAATAGTTATCTTGTCGAAGAATATGCTCAACTAGGGCGTATACATGCAGCACAATATACTTGGTCACAATGTGTAGATCGGGTAATAACTGCTTTACAGGAATTTGCTTAATATCAATGACAGTAACTATGACTTTAAAAGTAGTCTTTTGCTGGTCTGACATCTCTGGTTATATGGCAGCTTGTTGGCGAGCTTTGCATCAATTACCAGACATTGATGTATTTGTTGTTGCCTTTCAGGCTCACACTGAAACAGAGTTTTCTGACCAATTGATGCAAGGTATTCCTTGTCAGCTGTTAGATATACAAGAAAGAGAAGATGCTAATTTAATTAAGCATTTAGTTTTGTCAGAATCTCCAGATGTAATTGTTCTTTGTGGCTGGTTGCATAAACCCTATCATCAGTTGGCGTTTATTTCTGAATCCCAGAAAATAGCCATAGTGATGACTATGGATACTCCTTGGTGGGGGACTTGGAGGCAGCACCTAGCTCCTTGGTTTCTCCGCTCCTATTTAAAACACATAAATACTGTGGTCGTGGCTGGAGAGCGTAGTTGGCAATATGCTTTACGCTTGGGAATTGACTCAGCAAATATAGTGCGTGGGGTTTATGGTATTGATTACGATGCCTGGTCTCCACTATGGCAACATCGTACTCAGTCGCAATGGCCACGTTGTTTTTTATTTATTGGCCGCTACGTTCCGGTTAAGGCAGTTGATGTCTTAGTAGAAGCTTATCAACTCTATTATTCCCAAGTTTCCAACCCTTGGAAATTGGTATGCTGTGGAAAAGGTTCTTTGGAAACATATCTTCAGGGTAAGCCAGGAATCGAAAATAGAGGATTTCTACAGCCATCAGAAATGCAAGAGGTTTGGCAATCAGCAGGGGCTTTTATCTTGCCCAGTAGGTTTGATCCTTGGCCTTTAGCTTTGGTAGAGGCAGCAGCAGCAGGTTTACCTGTTATATGTACCGATGTTTGTGGTTCTGCGGTTGAGGTAGTTCGCTCTTGGTATAATGGTTTAATTATACCTAAAGAATCTCCAGAAGCTTTAGCCAAAGCGATGGTGACTTTACATAAAAATTACCTTGAGTTACCAACTTGGGGAAAGCGATCGCAACAACTAGCAGCTCCCTATGCTGCTAACATCTGGGCAATTCGTTGGCAAGAGTTAATACACCATACATACCAGATGAAATCTGCCAAGTAAAATACCAGTGATTTGGTTTTCGGAATTTTGGTATGAACTCTAAAATATGGCTTCAAATTTTACAGATAAACTTCTTGATCTCATATTTAGCCCTTATGCCCTAATAGGTATTGTCATCATTCTGATATTCTTGGAACAAGCTACACGCTCTCGCCGTTTAGCTTGGTTTTTATTCTCATTATTTTGTTATGCAGCTTCACTTGGGAAGTTCCAGGATGAATGGATAAAGGAACCCCCATCTTTAGTTTTTCCCTTACAGCAGATACGTGATATGGGTCGCCCCCTAACCATAGTTTTGCTCGTTTTACTGCTTTTATTAGGAATGCAAACGCGGAATGGGTGGCGACGGATACTAACTCCACAACCAGTTTATTACCTCATAGCATTTCAGGTGGCAGTTTTTTTTAAACTTCTACTTTATGGCGATCTCAACTTTGGGCTAATTGCATTAGTGACATTTTTGGCACTTGTACTGATGTTTAAAACAGGGCCGTGGCGTTGGTTACAAGATGAACATAATTTCCACTTAGGAGTTTGGTCACTGGCTATGGTGGGTGTTATATTCGCTGTTGCCTGTGCTTATCAGGCAAAATTCAATATGCAGGCAATGACATTTGCACAAGGAAGGTTCTTAGGAACTACTGGAAATTCACAACATGCAGCTGCTCTTTTAGCTGGGACTGTTCCCAATTTTTTATTTCTCATAGAAAGCCGCAAAAGATGGGATTGGATAAAAGTTCTGTGGATAGTTCTTTTACTCCTTGTTGTTTACTTCCTATTTCTCACTGGTTCCCGTACTGGAGCAATGATGACAGTCAGCTCAATTTTATGTTTCTATCGCAATAAAGGAAGTACTTTGCTAAAGCTAGGCTTATTTGTTGGAGTATTATCTGCTATATCTTTTTTCTTTAAAAATCCAGAGACAGATATAATTTCCAGCAACGCTCCAGCTAGTGACAGGTTTGTTTCAGGAGGAAATACGCGTGAAGGAGCATGGTCTGGGATGTGGAATGGATTTATGAACAATCCACTTTTTGGCTCACCACTGTACGGAGATCGGGTAGTTTTTGGTGAAAGTACTTGGTTAGCTGCTGGAGATACTACAGGATTGGTAGGATTTATACCAATATTAATGGTGGGTCTAGGATGTTTGAAAATGATATTTCAACTTCATAAACTAAGTAACAGGAAACCTAGTTACTTCTTACACAGTAGTACTGTTATTGCTGGGTTGGCAGGTCTTTTAGTAGGAAGCTTTTCAGAAGCTCTTCTTTTGGGAAATTTATCATTTTCTGTATTTTCATTGTTAATGTATTTATCTCTTGGAAAGTATTTGCTTGATTTGGATTTTGCTCAAAATAAACGTCAATTATAATAGGGAATACGAAGTCAAAATATTTTTGAATGATTCATAGTGTTGACTAAAATTTATTTAGAGCTTTTTCAGATAAAGTTATATATTTGTTCATTAGATTAATAAAAAAGCTATACATACCAATTTTTTAGCGAGTTAATTTTACTAATGAAAGTTCTCCACGTTATTCCTTCGATAACAAAAGTGCGTGGTGGCACTAGTCAGGCTGTATTAGATATGGTCAAGGCATTACGACTTAGCAATGTTGATGCTGAAATCGCCACTACAAACGATGATGGTGATAACTTGCTGGATGTTCCGCTAGGAAAGTGTATTGAGTTCAATCATATACCAGTTTGGTTTTTTCACCGTTTTTCGCCCGATATTAAAGCAGTTAGAGAATACGCATTTTCTGCTGATCTAACGCAATGGCTTTGGCAAAATATCACTAAATATGAACTTGTACATATTCACGCTCTGTTCTCCTATCCATCTACAATTGCAATGGCGATCGCTCGCCTTAAAAATGTACCTTATATAGTGACTCCGCATGGTCTACTGTGTGAGTGGTCTTTACAACAAAGTCAGCGTAAAAAACGAACTTACCTCAAACTTATAGAAAGAGCTAATCTCAACGCTAGTCAGAAAATCCACTTCACTTCCCAAAAAGAACAGCAAGAAGTTTCACTATTGGGATTGCAAGCTTCCAACTTTGTTTTACCTCTGGGAATATCTTTACCAAACCAGATTTCTCATCCTCGCTACCGCTTACGGCAACAATTTAATATTCCAGAAGACGAACCTGTCATTTTATTTTTATCTCGACTACATTACAAAAAAGGCTTAGATTATTTGATTCCTGCTCTCGCTAAATTAGTTCACCACCGCTTTACTTTTATTTTGGCAGGTAGTGGTACTCCTGATTACGAAGCTGAAATAAAATCTTTGCTTATTTCTCATGGATTACATGAGCGCACTCGAATTGTAGGCTTTGTTGCAGGTGAGACAAAAGATATACTGATGCAGGGGTCAGATTTATTTGTTCTTACCTCTCATTCAGAAAATTTTGCGGTTTCAGTTTTGGAATCATTATCTGTAGGTGTTCCTGTTCTTGTAACTCCTGGTGTGGCTCTAGCTTTCGTTGTGCAAGAAAATCAATTAGGTTATGTTCCTAAAATGGATGTTTTAGCGATCGCTAATGCTTTGGAAGATTTTCTTAAAAATCCTCAATTAGCTCAAACTACAGGTATTCGAGCAAGTCAATTTATAAGAGAAAAATATACTTTAGAAAAATTGGCTTCTCAAATGCAGTATATATATACACAGATAATAAATAAAAGCAGACATCAAGTTTTTGATAAAAAGTAAAATATTTGGTATTCTTCCTGCTATTGGATTAGAAAAATATATAGGTTTATCTTCTATAAAATTTATTATTTATGCTGGAAAAAGTTACTCCATTAATTCTTACATATAACGAGGAAATTAATATCCATCGAACACTCCAAAAATTAACTTTTGCCAAAGAAATTATTATTGTAGACAGCTATAGTAATGACGCAACTTTAGAAATTATCAAATCTTATCCACAAGTGCAATTATTCCAGCGAAAATTTGATACTCACGCTACACAATGGAATTATGGATTACAGCAGGTTAACTCTGAATGGGTTCTATCTCTGGATGCTGATTATGTTCTTTCAGACCAGCTGATTGATGAAATTCAGCAACTACCTGAAGATTCTCTGATAGACGGTTACTTTGCTAAGTTTAAATACTGTGTTTTCGGTAAACCATTAAAGGGAACCATACTACCGCCAAGACAAATTTTGTTCCGAAAAAGTAAATCTATTTATATTGATGATGGACATACTCAACTTTTAGAGGTTAAAGGTAAATCAGCAATGTTATCAGGTTATATTTACCATGATGATCGCAAATCATTAAGTCGATGGTTGTGGGCGCAAGATAGGTATATGGTGATTGAAGTCAAGAAGTTATTAGAAACTCCATCCAGAGAATTGAGTTGGGGCGATCGCATCCGCAAACAAAAATTTCTGGCTCCTTTTATTATTTTCTTTTATTGCTTAATCCTTAAAGGTGGCATTCTTGATGGTTGGCATGGTTGGTATTATACATTTCAGCGTGTATTGGCAGAAATTCTTCTCGCAATCCGTTTGATTGAAACTGATTTGGCAAAAGAGCAAGAATAATTATTATGAGAAGGTTTGATCACCGACTCAAGAAATACTTAATATTAGCTTTAACAGGTTTGATAATTTTTCATTTACTGATCATTCCTGTTCGTTTAGCTATAGCCCAGTACCAAGCACCTCAACCTCAAGCTATATTAACCCTTGGTGCTTGGACTGATCGAGAAAAAGCTGCGGCTAAAATAGCACATTGGAATCCTTCTTTAGAAGTATGGGTTTCTTCTGGTACACCACCGGAACTTGTACAACCAATTTTTCGGGCAGCTGGTGTATCAAATAGTCGTCTTCACCTTGATTACTGTGCTGTTGATACTGTGACAAACTTTACCACAGTTATTCCTGCGTTTCAGCGTCGAAATATCAGACATATTTACTTAATTACTTCAGAGTTCCATATGCCTAGAGCAAAGGCGATCGCTACGTTGATTCTTGGTAGCCAAGGCATAGCATTCACACCCATTTCTGTACCATCAGAAAACCCTAAAAAAGAAACTATTTTGCCTATTATTCGAGACTTAGGTCGCTCTCTTCTTTGGATTTTTATAGGTTGTACGGGAGCATCTAGTAAGTGTTGAAAACTATACTCATCAAGTAGCTAAAATTTGCAAAAGACTTTTCATATACATAAAAACTATACATTGGAAAAAAGAGTAGATGGCAAATAATTTTTGCCATCTACTCCTATTTATTGCTTATCATTATCGTCAACTTAGTTGACGATACAAATAGACCTGCGTTTCATCGACTAAAAAACAGTAGAAGTAGTCATATTCTTCGTGGGGTTCATTGCATCAGAATCTACAAGGGTGATTTGAGGCAGTCCATTGACAAGTTTAACAACGTACACAGATCCAGCCTTTCTGGCACGTAAAGTCAAAGTTCCTAATTTATTATCAATTTTCACCCTGATATCGCGATCTTCACCCGTATTCGCCCAAGCAGAAACTAACCAACGATCTTCACCAACAATTTTCCGTGCCAGAACACGAGCTGTTGGTATTGTTACAGGCCCCCACAAACCAGCTACTTGCTTGGTTTCACCTTCAGCAGTAAATTCCATTGCTGGCAGTACCTTAGTGTAACTTTGATAAGGATGCAAATTGGGCCCTGGTAGCAAGTCACCGTTACGCAAGTAATCTTCCAGATGTGAGAACAAGGCATGAACATGGCCCAGGACTGTTAATTGCTGAACCAGCGTGGGAGTTGTTGTCCCAACAGGCTTGTTATAGTAGAGAGACTCCCATATTGGCCCACTACACACAAAATAACCACTCACAGCTCCAATAGCTCCTGCTGTGTAGTAAGACTTCATCATACCCATGAATCTATCTGGCTCCGAGATAGGAACTTCTCCTTCCGAACCCATAGCTACCCAGGGATAGGCAAATTTTTGTCCAAGACTAATTGCTCCAGATATGTTGTTCAATGCTTGTGTCAAAGCATCCCAAGGTACTGTGCTGTTGTAATGTATACCAGTCCAGCCAGAGTTATGAAAATTGTGATACATCTCTGGAGAAGTATAATCAGATACTAACGGTTTTCGATTAGGATCAAGGAAGTTTTCGTACATGAACATATACCATTTCCAGCCTGCCCATCGACCACGTTCAGTACCGTATTGTTCTTGATACCAAGAGTAGACTGGTCGAGACTGCAAGTAGCTAAACAATTTTTCTTTCAGTGCGGCTTCCTGCCGTGCCTTATTGCGAGAGATATAGGCAAACCAGTCGCCTAGTCCAGAATTATTGAAGTCAGCTTTTACCGAAGGATCTCGACCGAAGTACTGTTCTGGGTCATTGTCGCCAGGAATCCAAAGCCCAGTCTCACCTTCATTGACAACTACCTTGATAGGCTGCCCAGAAGATTTCTCTAATTGACCTAGTGCTTTACCGTAATAGTCACCTATAATCTGAAAAGTTTCATTTGGTGCAGCAGGACTGACTATTGGCTTACCACCTTGGAGAATGATATTTCCATTACTGTCACGTAACCAGGTGTTCGGCGGTAGCTGCGGACGGTCAGGGTTGCGCCCATCGTAGTTATCATAAAATTTATACACTTCGCCTATGAGAACTACAGACTGATATTTACCAGGATTAGCACGGGCAACTTGATCCAAACCACCCTTCTCTATTGGTAGTCCGTATCCCCAGTAATTGGCTAACTCAGTGTACATTTGGTTATTTGGCCCACAACTGGCGGAAGCAGACAGAGGTAGCAGTGTATTGCCTTGTTTAAATACGGGTTTAGGTGCGGCTCTAAGATGATCTAATGGAGTAGATTGGTCATTGATAGTTGGAGGAACAGGAGTCGGTGTTGGTGTTGGTGTTGGTGTCGGTGTTGGCGTTGGTGTTGGAGTCGGTGTTGGCGTTGGTGTTGGAGTCGGTGTTGGAGTCGGCGTTGGTGTTGGCGTTGGAGTCGGAGTAGGCGTTGGTGTTGGTGTTGCTTGGGTAGCAGCAACAAAATTAATGTCACGAAAATAGTTGCTATTTTTGTAGGAGTCAGTCGGGAAGTTTCCGCGAGTGTAGTTAAACACTCCATTGCTACCGTCGGCAACTGAGCTAAGATTTCCATTAACTATGGAACTAGCTAGTTGATTTTGTGTGTAAGGATAGTAGCTATTGGCATTCACAGAAACCACATAATTTGTATTAGCTTGAATACTTAGTGGTGTACTCAAAGCCTGTTGTTGCCAACCAGAAGCAGTCTCGTTACTAAAAGTAACAGTAGCCAGCACAGTTCCTGTTGCTGACCAGATTCTGCCAGTGTGAGTTCCTGTCTCTCCGGAAGGTTTCCAATACCGAATAGCAGTAATCTGTCCCCCTGTGGTACTGCGGAATTTCATTCCTAACTCGTAAGAACGATCATTCGCGGAACCGCCAGGAACTTGAGTTGTGAAAACTGTCTGAACTGTGGTTGTTGTCTGAGCCAGTTTTATGTTGTTGATAAATTTCTTTAGACTACCATTCTCAACAGAGTTATTGTTGGTGTCTTTAACTGTAATTGGATAGGTTGCTATTTGGGAAGATGTATTTGTTGAGGCTAGATTAACGGCATTGGTGGGAACTGCCCCAAAAAAAGCAGCACACAATAAAACAGTAGGAGAATAGACTACTGTCAGAAGATTATTAAAAAGCTTCATAGAACCTCATCAGCCTATTGTCATTAATATCGGGAACACACTTCTGTCTAAATTCAGAAGTTGATAATTATTCAGGGAAGGGATACACACTGAAAACTTTAATTTGTTTAAAAGTACCACCATTTGGTAGACTTTTAACCATTTATTCTTTTAGGGCAGTTGTCTAACTTGCCTCCAGAATAAATTTGAACAAAAATTTTAAATTGTGGCTAACACTAAGTTAAATCGAGAAACAAATCAGGCTATGGAACAGCGAGTCTGAATGCGTAGACGCAAAGCGGCTTGTCGCTAGACATCGCACACATCAAATACATACGATAAACAGTTATGACTGTTACCTCCTCAATAAATCAGAATCTTTTCGACTCCGCCTGGGTAAATTTACCATAAATTCATCTACCATAAAGCAGATTACAGTAAAACTACGTGGGGTTAATTGCCTTGGAAAAACTCAAAAGTCAAAACTGGTAAGCTTTGCGGATAAATTATGAAGTTAAAATTTATCAAACTAACTCAATAAGTTTTTATCTATGTGTTACATAGATAAAAAGAAGTTATATTTTTGATGTTCAAAATAGTGATAAACTTCTTCATGAAGAACGTAAATTCATCTATGAAAATCTGGGTAAAACTATCCAAGCGCCAAGTAACCCAATATTTGTTTTTACAGGAGCCACTATTTAATAGAATGTTACTTGGCTTGATATATGCGGTTAGATAGTTATACTCTTGGAACTTATACCCCTGGCGCACCCTTATGGAAACAAGTCTTGTGGTATTTTGTAGGATTTACGTTAGTACAAAATCGTTGGTTGACTGCTTCAGGTTTTAAAGTTTGGTTACTTCGCAGTTTTGGAGCGCAAATTGGTCAGAACGTCCGCATCAAACCAGGAGTGCGCGTTAAATTTCCCTGGCGATTAACTGTTGGTGATCATGTTTGGATTGGAGAAGATGCTTGGATTGATAACCTGGCTACTGTAACTATCGAAAGTCATGTGTGCATATCTCAAGGGGTTTATCTCTGCACAGGAAACCACGACTGGAATCATCCCGATTTTAAATTAATTACTGCCCCAATCCATATTCAAGAAAGTAGCTGGATTGCTGCTAAGTCAGTAGTTGGCCCAGGCGTAACCGTCGGTAAGGGAGCAGTATTGACTTTGGGTGGAGTGACAGGACGTTCTTTAGAAGCGATGACCATATATGCAGGGAATCCCGCTCAGCCAATCAAGCAGCGCAAAATTTAATTTATTTCAACGAGCGATCGCCCTACATTAGATATACTATATGAATCCGATTTGATTACTGAAAATCCTTGTGTTGGTAGGCAACAGGGAACAGGGAACGGGCAACAGATAAGAGCAAAGTTAGATGTGTACTGATTTTTTTCAAAGATCAAATATGAGTCCTATATCAATCTATACTTTTTTCTAGCCCATATTTTCCAGTCACGTTTATCTATTTAATAAACTGCTTAACTTCAAATCCCCGCAAACCTTCTGGTTTTTCATACTCAGTCACAACCTCTTGCACCATAGCCGCAGGTGGGCCAGAGTGACACCAGCGAATCATTTCCTCTACAACTTCCCGCGCCCCTTCAAATACTGCTTCTACGCGATTATCAGGAAGATTTCTTACCCAACCTGTTAAACCCAATTGGCTGGCGGTATCGACCGTTGCATAGCGATAGCCCACTCCTTGAACTCGTCCAGAAATTAAGACATGGGCGCGAATTATTTTGGGTAGCTGTGTGGAGTCTTGCATAAACCGGTCAGATCTTTACGATTTCCAGTCTACCTGTTAAGTGAATCCAGAACAAAATTTTAATTAAAAACTCAAGTTTTGGCAGATAAGTTTTTTAACAAAAGTAGATAACTAAAAAATTATCCTTAGCTTTTAGAGTCACTAAAGGTGATGATAAATTATTGTTTGTGTATTGCTGTACTCTGACGGATGCTTGCATCCCTAATTACAGATTACTCTTGAGCAATCTGCTAATTTTAAAGTTTGAATTCTGCCTTGCTTATGTCTAATTTACCACCTCTCAATACAGATACAGTTTGGGGAATACTCAAAGATCAAATTGATGATGCCACAGTTAATCAGTTAGTATGGCACTACTTGGGATATCGCTATAACTCCACAACTGACAAATGGGACAATAGCGAAGTTATTCCCGAATGGCGAGATGAATATCCAGAACCGCCAAACTTTCTAGAAAGTCGCCCTGCAACCATGAAGTTAACACGTTCTATTCCCAAAGAATACAAGCAAGGCCTCAAAGAAAAGTTGGGTTTTAAAGGTTATAAAATTGGAGAATTTACTCCCAGAGAAACACGCAGAGCAACAGCCGCCAATTGGTTGTTAAGTTATTGGCAACAGCAAAATCCTGAATTATAGCCTTTATAAGGCAATCCTATTTGATTGAGTAATTGTTCCTGATGATAGATTAGGAATTAAATCTGTTTCTCACCAATTTAGGGCTGTTCTATAAATATTCAGTTGATATTTAGATATTTTCAACTGAATATTATTTTATTGTTATCTATAAATAGATGAAAATTAATTTTATAAACTCTATCGCTTGATGGTAGATAGCTGATTATAGACAAATATCAGGCATTTTTCGGAATTAACTTTTAAAAAATACCTATTTTGATATTAACTAGTATCCCTGTAGATAGAGGAGTGCTGAGTTAATTATTTCCCTAGACCGATTTGCAAATTGATTAATTATTAAGAAAATACGGATATTCGCTTTATATAATTGAACATTTTTATGGCTAATCCCATTGAATTTACTTTATTTGCACCTTATAACAAAGGTGCTGCATTAATAGGTTCTTTTTCTGATTGGCAAGAAATTCCAATGGAAAAAGGTGAAGATGGTTACTTTCGGACAACTGTTGAATTAGAAGATGGGGTTTATCAATATAAATTTCGTGTTCAGTCAAAATCATGGTTCTTTGAACCAGATCAGTGCGTAGATGTTACCGACCCTTATGCAACTGATATTGACGAAATGAGTGGTCAAGATAATGGCGTAATCCGCATTAAAGATGGACAAAAAATTGTTGATACTTATGTTTGGCATCATGATGACAAACCATTACCAGCAGACCATGAGTTAGTTATTTATGAATTACATGTTGGAGATTTTTCTGGTGGTGAAGATGACCCTTATGCCAGAGGTAAATACAAACATGTTATTGAAAAGTTAGATTATTTGTGTGATTTAGGAATTAACGCTATTGAGTTGCTGCCAGTTAAAGAATATCCTGGTGATTATAGTTGGGGTTATAACCCCCGATATTTTTTTGCAACTGAATCTAGTTATGGTTCTACAGATGGGTTAAAGCAACTAATTGATGAGTGCCATAGCCGAGGTATTCGAGTGATTATGGACGGGATTTATAACCACTCGGAATCTTCTAGCCCTCTAACTCAAATAGACCATGATTATTGGTATCACCATGCGCCTCGTGACCCTGGTAATAGCTGGGGGCCGGAGTTTAATTATGAACTATACGACAAAAATTTAGAGACTTATCCAGCACGAAAATTTATTGGTGATACAGTCCGCTTTTGGATTCAAGAATATCACATAGATGGGATTCGCTACGATGCGGCAAGACAAATAGCTAACTACGATTTCATGCACTGGATAGTTCAAGAAGCAAAAAAAACTGCTGGTGCTAAACCTTTTTATAATATTGCCGAACACATCCCTGAGACTACTAGTATTACTAATATTGATGGCCCAATGGATGGTTGTTGGCATGATAGCTTTATGCACACAATCACAGCCCACATTTGCGGCGATCGCTTTGATTTAGAAAACCTCAAAGATGTGATTGATGCTAAACGCCAAGGATTCATGGGAGCGACCAATGTAGTGAATTATCTCACCAACCACGACCATAATCGAGTGATGGTTGAGTTAGGTAATCGGAATGTTTTTGATGAAGAAGCTTTTAGACGGATCAAATTAGGTGTAGCCATTTTGATGACGGCTGTTGGTGTACCTTTGGTATGGATGGGGCAAGAGTTTGGCGAATATAAACCTAAAACACAAGAATCATCGAAAATTGATTGGACACTACTAGGTAATGATTTGAATCGTAGTTTATTTGATTACTACAAAGGCTTGATTCATTTACGGAAAAATAACCATGCCCTGTACACCGAAAATATTGACTTTATCCACGAAAATGCCGAAGCAAAGGTGCTGGCTTATAGCCGTTGGAATGATGAGGGTTCCCGTGTAGTGGTGGTAGCAAATTTCTCAGAAAACTTTTTAGCCGGCTATCATGTGCCTAACTTTCCTTGTAGCGGTACTTGGCACGAGTGGACGGGCAATTATGATGTTGAGGCTGGTGATGATGGAATTATGACTGATATTGGCCCATACGAAGCCAAGGTCTTCGTTTGGCAGTAACAAGATTCTCTGACATAAAGTCAACCTAAGTACTTATAGAATTAAGGGGGCTGCATTTAGCCCCTTTTTATTTATGATTAGAAAACTGGCGATCGCCAGTAATTCTCCTCGTCAGTAAGTACAGTTAAACTATCAATAGACTCAGGAATAAAGTCTGTTTAAATAAAAATAGATTCATCTATTGTTGTGCTTTTGACCTAAAATGTGTATATTAATTTCCACTCAAGCAATGAGATAACAAAAATCTCCAGAGCCGCTCCATGCACAACAAATTATCTAATACTAACATCAAAAGTTCTCACATTTTATTAACGCCTCATGACGTTAAGACAAGACTGCCGATAACTAAATCAGCAGAATATACAGTTTTAAAATATAGACAGCAACTAGAACATATTTTAGATTTTCAGGACAGTAGAAAGTTTATTGTAGTTGGCCCATGTTCTATCCACGACACAAAAGCGGCATTAGAATATGCTGAAAAATTAAAAGTATTAGCTGAGAAAGTTAAAGATAAACTCTTATTAATTATGAGAGTTTATTTTGAAAAACCCAGAACAACAGTCGGCTGGAAAGGATTGATTAATGATCCTGATATGGATGATTCTTTTCATGTTGAAAAAGGTTTATTAACCGCCAGAAGCTTGCTATTAAAAATTACTGAATTAGAATTGCCTGCTGGTACAGAAGCCTTAGACCCAATTATACCGCAATATATTAGTGAATTAATTACATGGTCTGCTATTGGTGCAAGAACCACAGAATCACAAACTCACCGCGAAATGTCTAGTGGACTTTCTATGCCTGTCGGTTTTAAAAATGGCACTGATGGTAATATTCAAGTAGCCTTAAATGCTCTCCACTCAGCTAAAAGTCCCCATAATTTTTTAGGAATTAATAATAAAGGACAAGTCAGCGTTTTTCAAACTAGAGGTAATCCTTACGGTCATGTGATTTTACGAGGTGGAAATCAGCCAAACTATGATGCAGCCAATGTCAAAGTAGTAGAACAAAAATTAAAAGAGGCTAATTTACCACCAAGAATTGTGATTGACTGTAGTCATGGCAATACAAATAAAGACTACAGATTGCAGTCTCAGGTCTTTGAAGATGTGATTCAACAAATAGTTGATGGCAATACATCAGTTGTTGGGATGATGCTGGAATCTCATTTATATGAAGGCAATCAACCATTGAATTGCAAACCGGAAGAATTAAAATATGGTGTTTCTGTAACTGATAAATGTATTGGTTGGGAAGAAACAGAAAGAATTATTTTGGCAGCCTATGAAAAACTAAGATAGTAATGGAGACGTTGCAATGCAACGTCTCTCAATTAACTTTACTAGCCCCTTCGGTGCGGGAACTCTTAAGAGGGAACAGGGAACAGAAGAGAGAATTAGCCCCGAAGTGAGGTTTAAAGCCGAGTGGAATTTTGGGCGAAATAATCATTATTTTGCAGGGCAGGTTGAAACCCCGCCCCCTGTGGGTGGCTTAATTTTCCCCGTTCCCTGTTCCCTTTCATAAAATCATGCCAATTTCTTTTAAATAAACTCTTGTAAAGGGTTCATCTTCTCCCAAGGTGTAATCTTCAATTAAGCCCTTGCGCCTAACTGAAACATCGTTGTCTTTTTTAATGATCACTGTTGAACCGTCAATAACATCACGCACTAACATCATTTCGGTTTCAGTGGGATTATCTAAAATGACAATGTTGCTTCCTTGATAGAACATTCCCTCTGTATCCAAAATTTCTGATTCATACTCAGCAATCAGTAAATCTAGTTTGGGATTACGTAGTAAACCTTGGATATTGCTGTTGTAATCTTGGCGGAGAACTTTTTGTGAACGATTCACAAAAATAGCTTCACGACAAACAGCACCGACTGTCCATTCAGGATGTTGTAACAAAATATGGTCTATTGTTGTTTGTAGTTCCTGAACTGAGATTTTGTTAAAGGTAATAATGGGAATTCTGGCATCAATACCCGACTCAAAAAAAGTTTCGAGGATGCGAGATGGCACATCTACACTTTCACCAACTGCTGGGTTAAGGTGCATCAAAATACCTGGTGCAGCATTAATTTCCAGGATGGCAAAGTTACCTTTTTTCCAAGATTCTGCTAAATCTTCAGCTATAACATCAATACCCAAACAAGTTAAGCGAAAATGTTGGGCAATATCTTGAGCTAAGATAATATTATCATCATGAATTGTATGGGTGGCATTGATACTCATCCCACCAGCGGAAAGATTCGCAACTTTACGCAGGTAAACAGTATGCCCTTTGTCTAAAACACTTTTTAAAGACAAACGCTGTTCCTCTAGATATAATTCCATCGCCTCATCAATTTGAATTTTGCTCATTGGCGATGTGGGTGAATCTAAACGTTCAGGTTTGCGATTTTCTTGCCGAATTAATTCATTAATCGTGGAGTAACCATCACCTGTCACCGAAGCAGGACGGCGTTCTGTGGCTGCAACAAATTTACCGTTGACACAAAGCAAGCGAAAATCTTTACCGGAAATGCTTTTTTCAACGATGATGCGTATGGGTTGGTTTTCTGGAATTGCTGCTAAGGCGCGACCGTAAGCAGATTCTAATTCGTAGGAGTCTTGTACTTCTGCGGTGACACCAATTCCTTTATGGCCTACCACAGGTTTGACAGCTACTGGATAGCCAATTTCCTTGGCTACTATCAAGGCTTCTTTTTCAGAACTAACGATTTCACCGTTGGGAACCGGGAAGCCTAAATGACCTAAAAAGTCTTTGCAGTCATCTTTGCGGGTGGTGAAGTCAGAATCAATATGACTATCACAATCAAAGGTTGTAGCTACACCCCGAACCTGTTTTTTTCCCCAACCGTATTGGGTTAGTCCTTCGTCCCAGAGATAAAAGGTGGGAATGCCTTTTTCATCGGCGGTACGTAATAAGGAGTAAACGGTGGGGCCGCCATAAACAGATTCGCGGAATCGGGTTTGTAACTTGCTTAATTGGTCGTCAAAAAGAAAATCTTCGTCTTGGCTAATGGCTTCAAACCAATCCCAAACACAGTAAATTACTGCTCTGGTGGTGCGGGGATGCAGTGATTGAACACTAATCCGCGTAAACTTATCGTATGGCTTAACACTGTAGTGGCTAAGGTGCAAATCCATTTCCAGCCTTCCCAGTTCTGACGCGGCGCGTGCAAATAAATGGGCGTATGATTCGTAAGTTTGGTTGCCTAGAAGTGGATAGCGATCGCTAATTTTGGCAATATAATCTTCAATGGGCAAAGGCTGTCTATACCCAGTCAGCGCAAAATCAAATACTAACGCGCCTCTATCTAAGTAAGGGTTAGGCCCGGCGAAATGCTCGAAGTTGAAAACATCAAACACATCTGTTCTTCTGGCATTCACACGGACTACATTGGTGCTTTTTTCTTGAATCATTGATTCTCAACCTTTGCTAAACACCCTGAAATTTCAACCTTAATTTGTGGTTGCTTAGACTCAATCAATTATTGTAGATTGATTCAAATTAACTCTGGGCAAGCTGTAACTTTGTCTTTGACTTCATTAGCTTCACCCTAATTCTACTTGTTAGGTATTTTCAACTATCTCAAGGCATAATCAAATCCCTACAAGGTTTCATAAAATCACTAGCATTCTACACGCAATCTGCAACGATAAAAATATAACCTTTGAAGGGTGATTTTTGATTTATCAAAATATATAAGTATAAAAATAGGGTTCGAGGAGACAGCCAAACATGAATAGCACAAAAGCTGCTCTTAGAGATGAGGTTAGACAACTCGCCGAGGAAGCTTTTCACTGTAAGCTGATTTCTGGCTATGGAGATGGCCCGGATATCAACGAATTTCAAATTGTATATCAAGGTAAACCACGACATTTACCTTTGGAACAAGCACGTTTGTTTTTAGTGAACTTGCTTTATAAAATTCGTCCCCAGTAAAAATTTCCTTTTAGATGTGTAGATTACAACACCCAACTTTACAAAACTCAGGTTAATAACAAAATCACGTCATAACGCTTCTCTGTTCAGCGTTCTACTCTTGAGAGAGCTAGAAACTTCTCAATAATAACTACAATGTTTTAGTTATTACACTTGAGGAGAGTTATAAATACATTATTACTACATTAGTAATTGGTAGTTCTGCCAAATAAATTACCAATTACTAATACACAAGGCAATTTTTTATTTGCGCATAAAGTTATATATAATTTAGCTTTTTCTAACAAAAATTAATCTGCCAAATGGATGATTTGATTGTAGGAATTGTCATGTTTTATTGAAATTAATCTAAATTTAATTCTTAATCCGGTTATCCGGGAGGCATTATGACAGAGGCTAAACATAAACGCCAGTTGGTAATTATTGGGGGAGCAGAAGACAAAGAAGGCGATTGCCAAATTCTGCGAGAATTTGTCCGTCGCGCTGGTGGTACAAAAGCCAATATTGTAATTATGACAGCAGCAACAGAACTGCCCAGAGAAGTTGGAGAAAACTATATTAGAGTTTTTGAACGGCTAGGTGCAGAAAAGGTTCGTATTGTTGATACAGAAACTCGTGAAGATGCAGCTTCATCTACTGCTTTAGAAGCTATTAGTAAAGCAACTGGAATATTTTTTACTGGAGGAGATCAAGCGCGGATTACCAGCATCCTCAAGGATACTGAAATCGATGCGGCAATTCACCAACGGTTCGCTGAAGGTGCAGTTGTAGCAGGTACAAGTGCTGGTGCGGCTGTCATGCCCGATAAAATGATTGTCGAGGGTGATTCTCAAAGCACACCCCGGATGGAAATTGTGGAAATGGGGCCGGGACTTGGTTTTCTACCAGGGGTAGTTATTGACCAACATTTTTTACAACGGGGACGCTTAGGACGCTTGGTGACAGCTTTAATTCGTGAACCTGCGGTATTAGGGTTTGGTATTGATGAGAATACTGCGATCGTTGTGACTGATAACCAAATTGAAATTATTGGTGAAGGTTCCGTCACAATTGTGGATGAATCAGAGTCCACATACAATAACATGGGCGAAATTCTTCGGGATGAACCTCTGGCAATTTGCGGTGCAAAGCTGCACATTTTGCCACATGGCTATAAATTTGACCTGAAAACTCGTCAAGCGATTTTAACTAATGGTGTTGTCGCTAGTGAAGCTGTGAATGAATCCGTAGGGGTTGGTTAAATTTCAATACGGTTCAGTTAAGAAAGTTTCCCTGTAGAAACAAGGGAGCAGGGAACAGTAAAAGACAAAAAAACTTATCTGAACTGTATTGGGTTAAATTTCAGGAAACATAGGTGACAGCTGACAGTTAACAGTAGGTTGGGTGGAGTAACAGCGAAACCCAACAAACGCCAATTAATATTTTGACAAGAGCGATCGCTACATCTTAATATGTCTCAGATGGTGCGTTGCGCTATGCGACAACACACCCTACAAAGAATGATTCAATGATTAACGTGAAATAATATTACCCATGATTAAACCACCAAGGGTCTGGATGAGAGTTGGTTTTAATCAAAAAAGCTTTTTTCCGCAAAAACCGTTTTAGTGCTGCTGCACCCATGCGCGAACCGCCTAAACCGGAGAATTTGAAGGAGTTTTTCTCACCCTCGTGCATGATGGCTGTAAGAGCAGCATCATTAATACTAATAGCACCTGCATCTATTTGTTGGGCAACAGCTAAAGCTTCAGTTTCGGTTTCTGCAAACACCGCAGCACTCAGTCCATAAATTGAATCATTGGCTAAATTAACTGCTTCTTCAACTGTGGCAAAAGGCATGACTGGCATGATAGGGCCAAAAGTCTCTTCTGTCATGACTTTCATAGAATGATTTACTTGAGTCAGCACTGTGGGACGACACCACAAACCACCGCCTAAGTCTTCAACTTTACCGCCACAATGAATAACTGCACCTTTTTCTACAGCATCTGAGATATGCTCGTTAATGATTACTGCTTGTCTTTCGGCAATAATTGGGCCAATTTCGCCAGTTTCAATGGTGGGATGGGCTAATTGTAGGCGATGAGCTTTAGTTACTAGCTGATGATAAAACTTTTCAAAGATAGATTCCGCAACGTAAATTCGCTCAATTGATAAACATGACTGTCCGGTGTTGACGACAGAACCCCACAAAATCGCTGATGTTGCTAATTCTAAATCGGCTGATTCTAAAACGATCACCGGATCTTTGCCACCCAATTCCAAAAAAGCAGGGATAAATTTTTTCGCTGCGGCTTCTGCAACTTTGCGTCCAGTGGTGACACTACCTGTAAAGCACACTAAATCTACATTCTCAATTAAAGCAGCCCCAGTTTCCCCGGCTCCTTCAACAAAACTTAAAACATCACGCAACGCCGGAACTTCATTAATTGCGGCTATTAGTGGGGCGATGAAACGTGGTGCAATTTCACTGGGTTTAACAACCACAGCACAACCCGCCAGCAGTGCAGGAATAGTATCTATGGTAGACAGCAACAGTGGAAAATTCCAAGGACTAATTACCCCAACTAAAGGGTAAGGTGCTGATGTTTGTTGCAGTGCGATAAAGGGGATAGATGTATTCTTGGCAGAATCTTGTAATAATTCTGGGGCTAATCCACACCAGCGATCAATACTGGACAGGAATGAGTCAATTTCCATCACCGAGATAGATAATCTACCCGTATCATTGACCAAAGCCTCTGTGAGTTTTTCGCGTTTAGATAAGATAACTTGCTTCCATTCTTGAAAAGCAGCAACTCTACCTTCGACACCGAGTTTTTGCCAACGCACTTGCGCCCTTTTTGCCCGGTTGCATTGCTGTGCCAGCAGTTTCGGCGGCGGTGGGATAATTATATAGTCATATTTTCCCGTTCGGGGGTTGCGGACTTCGATTGGTTTGTTCATTAGTCATTGGTCAATAGTCAATGGTCAATGGTCATTTCACACTTCAGACTTCAGACTTCATACTTTTAAATAATCCCCAGTTGGGATAGACGTTCTATAGTTTTTTGTTGTGTTTGGATGAAGTGTTTGCGATCGCATTCTTGATCCAGCATAGTGTTTGCTGGGTAAAATTGTGCCTGGTTGTAGCTTTGGGCGTAGAGTTCAAATCGCTGGCGAGAGAGTAAATTATTTAACCCTGGTCGGTGGCGATCGCGTCTTAAGGCAGCTAAATCTATCTCTGCGAAAGCTGCCATACTTTCGCCTGCACCTGTTTCTGCTAGTACAATACCGCGATAATCAACTATTTTTGAGCCGCCATCAACGGAAGCTATGGGGATAGAACTATTAGCTAGACCTGCGGTATTAGAAGAAACAACGTATGCCATATTTTCGACAGCACGAGAAATTTTCGCCGCGTCTTTGGGTGTGAGGTTTTTGCTGTAAACTTCTGAGGTGGAATGCAGAAAAATCTCTGCACCGCGCATAGCTAAACACCGCGCCACTTCTGGATACAAAATTTCTTCGGAAGCTAAAGCGGCTAAATTCCCTATTGCTGTTTTCGCAACGGGAAACACCCCTTCTACGCCGTAAAAATCCAGATATTTATCCCAAACATCATGGGGTGTGGGTGCAAATAACGAATTTAGCCGCCGATACCGCAACACAATAGTGCCAGAAGGGTCAATCACAAAGCAAGTTTGAAAGTACAAGCCGGGAAAGTTAGGGTCGAGTTCGTAGGCGTTACCAGCTAAAAATATCTGATGTTTTTGCGCGATTTTACCCAGTGCTTCATATTCTGCACCGTGCATTTCTATACAAGCTTTTTCTCCCCACACAGCCAAAGATTCCCCCATTGGGAAACCTGTGAGGAAATATTCTGGTAAGACAATTAAGCGACAGTCAAAACCAATAAAAGCAATGCTGGCGGCGATTTGTGTTGCCAAGCGATTGATAGTATTATGCATCATCACCTGGGCTGCGTGGCGATCGCTTGCTTGATTAACAGCATGGCAAGTAACTTGCAGTGCTAAGGCACGGTATGATTCGATGGAATTTGTGATATCTGCCATGCTGTTTACTTTCCAAAACGCCTCACTATCAATTTACTAGGAGATGTTTACTATTGATTAGCGATCGCGCTACATTCACATAAATTGTGCTTCTACTGCATTAGTATTCAATGAATGGAAGCTTTACCCGATAATTGGTCAATTATTCGACCTGATACTGTATATTTGTCAACCAGTGGCTTGCTTGTGTCATTTGCCAGCGAACAAATAAAGTTAGGATTGAAATATGATTCTAAAGGAAAACATTTAAAAGCCATTGAGAAAGGGCAAGTAGCCCCTCGCGGTCATGTTGGACTAGTGACTTCTCAAGAGTCAGGCTACGATTTAAAATCTAAGGTTCTAGGTAAAGGTGGCGATAGCCGATTTCATGCAAAATTTATTGATGGTATATTACACTTTCCCGGTTTGGTAACAGAACATTAAGCCCACATAACTATGACAATACTGAAACTAAAAAATCACCAAATCTGGCAAGATTTAACTGAAATATTGGAAAATTTAGATGCCAATATTCTCGTTAAAGAACATCTTGAGCAATGTGAGTATAAAATATGTGGCTACTGGGATGAGCAAGATGAATACTATGAAACAATTACTTTACCTGGTGATTTAAAGGCTGAATTAGTCAGTAGTTCTATTGGTGTTAGTCAGAAAGAACGCTTTTTAAAATTCAAGTTTTTACTCATAGCTTCCACTGTTGACACTAACATACAAGCCCCAAATAATACCACTCAAAAACTTGCTGAATTAGTTCTAGTTTACGATGAAAACTTAAATTTTGTTGATGAAAATTGGTTGTTAGATATCGATTCTCCAATGTTAGTGAAATGATATTGCTTAATTTCTGATTGCTGTTAATGACTGCGATCGCATTTCTTATACTAAGAGTCGCTGATATAGATTTTGCGATCGCATTTGTGATTTTTGCGTTAAGATTTTCATTCTTTTACCCCTCAGGGGGATGGAACAGTATGGCGTTAATTAACCAAACTGCCGAGTGTCAGGAATTGCTTACATATCAAAAATTCCGTATTGTAGGCAAAACAGTTAATAATAGACGCATATATAGCGCTTACACTTACAACTTGCGATGGTAGTTTTCGCAGTCCTACCAAGTTGCTGGAGAGAAAAGTATTTTTAGTTAGTCTAGATTGTGTTGCCGATTTAACTATAAACTGACTACTAATCCTGCAAATTGTATTCTGCCAACTTGCCTGTTTATCGGGACTAAACCCGGAAGACAGGTAGAAAGATGGGAATAAGTACTAGTAAATAACAGACAATTTTGCTAATGAGAATTTGGGCTGCAATAGTTGTACTAACTTCTTCTTGGCTAGTCTCTGGGTTGGTAGCCTCTAAGCCAATCAATGCTACAGTTGCGATCGCCGACAACAAGATAGCATCTACTGGGTTAATTTCTCAAGCAAGCAATACTAACAAGCCAATTGCGATCGACAAAGCTGAGTTTGGGATAGCAAGAGTTGATGCTAGAGGTAAAGTTAACTTTATTCCCACATTCAGAGTACCACTACAAGAAGGTAGTAAATATGGGTGGCGGATTCAACTCAAGGACTACCAAGGTGAAGTGACATGGCGAGAAGTTCTACGGTTACCAAAACCTCCAGAAACTTGGGCTACAGATGATGGTGAAAACTTTTCAGTCTCAGCTGATGGTACAGAGTCGGTAATGAGGCGGAAAACTGTAGCCAATGATGGTGTGATTGAAAACTATTGGACGATCGCAGCAGGTGATCCCCCTGGTAAACATAAAATACAGGTATACGTTGATGAACGTCTGATTGCAACTTTCGATTTTGAAGTTTTTCCCATAGACAGACCACAATCATCAAGTAGAAATCGCAGCTTATAGCAATATTAAATCATTCGTAAACAACAAAATACCCGACTTCTTTAAGAAGTCGGGTATCTGATTAAGCGGAATTTTTATCTCTGTAGAAACGTTGCATTGCAACGCCTCTAATTTTTAGCCAACAGATTCTAGATTCACCTTGACAACTTTTTTCTTTTCGTCTTCAGCTTTAGGCAATGTCAGAGTCAAAATCCCATCTTTATAGTCAGCAGAGACATTGGTATTTTGAATGCGAGTAGGTAAAGGAATCAAACGTTGGAATTTGCCATAATGGAATTCCGTCTTGGTTAAACCTTTGCCTTCTGTTTTGGTTTCAGATTTACGTTCACCACTGATGTAGACAGCTTTTTCTGTAACTTGCACGTCTAAGTCTTTGGCTTCTATTCCTGGCAGTTCTAGTTTGAGATGAATAGCTTCTTCAGTTTCTTGTAACTCAGCTGCGGGAACTTTTGTAAAGCTTCTTTCAATTAAAGTAGATGGTAGCATTTCTTCTGCAAATAAACGGTTGATTTGTCTTTGGAAGGTGTTCATTTCTTGCCAAGGATTCCAACGTACTAGTGTCATATTTCTACCTCATTTATCTAGTTGGTTTAGGTTTAATTCATTTGCTTTGTTTTTATAGTATTCACAAACTCTATTGGTGTATATTCGGTTTCTTTCACTCCTAAAATCATGATTACCGAACGTTAATATTAGTACGGTAAACCGCCATGATTTTGGTGTAAAAACTGATTTTTTAGATATCCGAATTCTTTAAAAAATCGGACAACCAAGTCTGATAATTTCATCAAATATTAAAGGCTTAATATAACTGTTGTAAAAATAGCAGAATCAGTTAATTTATTGACTATATAATTTTTACTTATTATGCTTAGTTGTACAGTGCATATTCTTCATTACCCACTTAAAATCAAGCAATAAACATGACAACTAGTTGGATTTACCTCATTACTGCAATCTTGTTTGAAGTCGCTGGTACAACTTCCATGAAATTGTCTGAGGGATTTACTAAAACTATTCCCTCAGTATTAATTTTTGTCTGTTATGGAGTTTGTTTTAGTTTTTTGACTTTATCACTCAAAAGAATTGAAGTTAGTGTTGCTTATTCTGTTTGGTCAGGTTTAGGAACAACTTTAATTGCTAGTATTGGTATTATTTGGTTTCGTGAATCAATGACTCTTGTCAAGTTTTTATCTATAGCTTTAATTATCATGGGTGTAATTGGGGTAAATTCTACAAAATAAAAAATCCTCGTCCATTTTGAGATGGACGAGGGAAAGAAAGGATAGGAGTAATCAACGAGGACTTCCTGTTATGTTTGTCCTTTTCGAGATAAAGAAGTTTGATAACGATCGCTACAATAAAAACAGCAGCAATCTCTCAAAAGAGTGAGCAAAATAAGCAACCAACCTAAATCCGTCCGTTGTTAATGCTCTAGCATGTTTAGTGTAGTAAAAGTTGGTTTATCAAGCCCGCAAGTTATTTCCCATTTATAATTTAGCAGCGATGCTCAGGTATATGTAGCCAAGTTGGCATGATTTTTAACCACAAATTTTCCACCAAATTCAACCTTATATACGACTGTTTTATTGCAAAGTTCCGCGTTTGATTTGTTCGCTTTCAATTGCTTCAAATAAAGCGCGAAAATTGCCTTCACCAAAACCTTGAGCTTGGAAACGCCGTTCAATAAACTCAAAGAAAAATGTCGGCTTTCCAAAGATAGGTTGAGTAAAAATTTGCAGCAATAGGGCGTTTTGAGTATTAGCTTGCCAATCTACTAAAATTTCTTGTTGAGCGATCGCTTCAAGTTCTAAGGGTGATAAGGGAAATTCTGTCCGCTTTTTTAGCTGTGAGTAGTAAGTCTGGGGAACGGAGAGTAAAGATAAACCACGACTACGTAATTGCGCGATCGCACTAATCAAATTTGATGTGCGCAAGGCGATATGTTGAATTCCTGCACCACGATTCACATTCAAAAATTCTTGAATTTGGGAATTACTCGAAGTTGGTTCATTAATTGGTAATTGTACGCTGCCGTTGCGAGAAATTAGCACTTGGCTATACAAACCAGAGCGATCAGTTTTAATTTTAAATGTCTGCTGTGGTTGCAAATCTAAAACATTTTTGTACCAAGCCACAGCACGCTCTAATTCACCAACTGGTACATTTAAAACTATATGATCGATTGCGGTAAACATGGGGCGATCGCGTGCTTCCCATTTTCCACTTTCTGCTTTTTCCATCAAAGTATGCGTCATTCCACCCCAGGCTGCAATTTTGCAGCACTTATAGCCGGGATATTGTTGAATGGGTTCTAAGATTGTAGCTTTCTGTGCTGCTGCTTGAGCGATCGCTGCTTCCACATCTTGCACAGTAAAAGCAATATCTGCTACACCAGGAGGATGTTGACGCAGAAACGCCGCTACCGGACTGGTGGGTAATAACGGTGAAGATAGCAAAAAACAAATAGCGCCACTTTGCACCATTTCGGTACAAGTGTGTTCTGAACTCATCCTACTAGGAACTGCGGTAAACCCAAGATAATATACGAACCAATCCCGCCAAGCTGTGGCATCTTCTACATAGAAGTGAACGTGAGCAATTTCCATAAATCCTGAAAATCTAGCATTTGAGCTTATCTATGTGTAAATTCTGCCTTTTTCGCTAGATTATCAAGTCCTTCTTAAGCAATAATTATGAGAGCATCCTACATTATTGCACGCAGATAAGCAAGGGTTTGCATTGGAGTTTATTTAATTGCTATCTGCCATCTTTTTGAAGTTTGCCTGAGTTGAAAGGAAGTACACGACTGCAAAAATTTAATAAAATTGCCCCTCAGTTGCAAGCTTTTGATTTGTCCAGTAATGGTTTTACCATATTGTTTCTGAAACTCAGTACCTAAAGGGCCGATATCAATGTAACTTCCAGGCGAGTTTTTAGATAATTTATTAATAATATTTTTGAGTGCCTGTTCTAAGTCTAATTTGGTAGTAATATTTGACGATAACACAGGTTTAGCAGTACTTTGCACAATCTCATCTTCATTTGAATTAATTTCAAATAAAGTGATATATACAGGGGCATTTTGCTCAATTTGATGCGTAACAAATTCTGTAGGATAATTAACAAATATGTCTCTGGCTTTTTTATCAGGAAAATGTTTATTAGCAACCTGACTGATAGATATTTTATACTTGTTTTTATAATCTTGAGAGATAGTAGATAACTTAATCCAATAACTGTGAGTGCGTTTTTGTTCAGCTTTGATTAACTCTTTGATTTGTTGAATAAATTGTGCGATCGCAGGTATTTCGGGGACATCATTAGCAAACAGCCTCACAATTTTACCTGTATAACTATTCAATACTGTAATATCTTCACCTTGTTTACTTACTTGATATACTGTCAAGCCATGTTGCTGTAGATGGTTGCATAAGTTAGTCATCACTTTATCTGAAGAACAAACTAAAACTTCTCTAGCTTTTGGATATAGTTCGTGAATAGATGAACCAAACGCAATCATTTTTCCATCAGCATTATCTTTACCCACAGGGACATGAATCAAATCGTAACCACGTCCATGCAACTCTACATCTATTTTCCCCATGCTGCACCAATTAGCAAAGGCAATTTTAATTTGAATCGGACAGGTGCAAACTGTGGTTAAAAATTTTTCGGTCTCAGGATTCAGTTGTAAGTTTTCCGCATCTAATAGTAAAACTGCTATCCCGGTTTTGTTAACAGAGGTAAGGTTGACAGTCGCCTGTTCTGATTCACATGGCTGAATTTGGGTGATAATACCTGAGCCATTTAACTCAGTTGTTTTAGCATAGCTCATAAATTACCTGTAGTAATTTAGCTGAGATTATTAAGTTATTTTCCCAGCTAGAAAATTACCCATGTTATATCTGTGCAATAAACTATCTGATAACCGTAAAACTCCCTAAAAGAAATTCTCCCAGATACCAAACTTTTTTATAAGTCAGGTATCTGAACATTATGCAATTTTTATAAACTTAATAAATACATAGATAAAAAATTTCCCAACCAAATTTGAAAAAGTCTTTCCCATACACCCAGACACCCCTATTCCCTATGTTTATTTACCACAACCAAGACGGGCTAATACATATTCACGAGTGCGTGTATCCAGGGCGTTAGAAAAAATTTTTTTTGTGAGTCCAAACTCTACCATTTGCCCAATACGATGTTCATTTGTGTCGAAAAAAGCAGTGAAATCAGATATGCGTGTGACTTGCTGCAAATTATGACTAATAATTACCATTGTTAATTCTGATCGCAAACGCAAACTTTGAATCAAACCTTCCACTTTCGTAGCTGCTATAGGATCAAGACCAAAACAAGGTTCATCCATAAGAATGACTTTCGGTTTGACAGCTAAAGCACGCGCTATACAAAGCCGCTGTTGTTGACCGCCAGAAAGTTCTAACGCTGATTTATGCAGTTTATTTTTTACTTCATCCCAAAGGTCAGCGTCTTTAATAGCAGATTCGACAATCTGATCTAATTCTACTTTTGGTCGCCATCCTAATATTTTTACGCCATAAGCAACATTATCGTAAACGCTCATGGGAAAAAGATTTGGTTTAGGTAATACTATGCTTACTTGGCGGCGTAATCGATTTAAGTTAACTCGACGTTCATAAATATTTTGATTGTAAAACTCTACTTTCCCTTCAACCCGAACTTCTGCTTCTAATTCATTCATTCGATTAAGGCATTTAATAAAAGTAGATTTACCACAACCACTAGGGCCAATAATTGCTGTTACTTTATCCTGGTAAATATCCATTGACACCCCTTCCAGGATTTTCTGGGTGTTGTAGTAAAGGCTGAGATTTTTAACTTTGATTGCTGGAATTAGTTTATTCATGCTAGAAAATCGTATGTGTATAGATGTTGACTAAACGCAATCATGAAAATCCGTAGCTCTGTATTACTACGCCGGGTTCAACACTGGAAGTTAATTTTCTTCAATCTGGCTATACAGCAAATATACTGATATCAGATACCTGTATAAGATTAAGGTAAAGAGTTATCAGCCTCCTCAAGAGTTATTGTAAAATAAGTTACCATTATTTTCTACATTTTTTCAGGTTTTTATTGATGAATTTCTGATTTTTTTGGATTAATTTGACAATATTTTCATCAATAAACTATATTTAGACCTGTGAGTAATCTTAATATGACAAAAATATTTTTATTCTTTCAAATTTGATTAAATACGTTACAGCACCTCATTAAATATTTAAGTAAATTATGGGGTTGTTGTATTTAATCTAAAAGTGGAAAAGGTGCGATCGCTACAACACTCAGACTGAAATATAGATAATACATACCTACACCAAAAGACAGAAATAAAATCAACCTTAGTGTTGCTTGCTTCTAGCTGCATAGTGAGTTGCATCATGCTCTACTAAATCTTAGTTAATCATTAGCAAAGCTATATATAGTATTTTAATATACTTTAAAACACTTAGTTAAAATCAGAAATAGAAATATAAACTAAAAACACTAAAAATACTTAAAAAAATAATTCTTAGATATTAAGAAAATATAAAAGGTTTTAAATATCTATATTCTTGAACATTGAGAATTTTGTTTATTTACAGTTGAATTTTTATTCAACCATTCTGTCATAAGTGAGAACTAACAGTTATTCTTACTCATCAATCCTAGATTCTGTTTTCATAAAAATTATTTTATACTCTAACAATTTGATGGCGTAATTTTTAGCCAATAATTGTTTAAAAGCTTAATTATATTTTCTTACTTAATTATAGGAAAAATTATTTTTTAATCAAAAATTTTTTAATTATATTTAACTTGTTGTTTACCTATTGTTAATGTTATTTCAATAATTAAATAATACAAGTTTGTTTACAGCTGCAAGTCAAGCAAAAACTCTTCATAAAATTACGGAGTAATATGACTTTTTCGACCACCACTTTGTACCAAGTATTTACCACTTCAGTTGTAGCATCTGCTGTTGCATTTAGCCCTGTTTTTACAGCGATCGCTCAAGCTGAAACTCTTAATGGAGCAGGCGCAACTTTTCCAGCTCCACTTTACGAAAGATATGCTCGTGAAGTGAGAAAGAAACTTCCAGACTTAAAAATTAACTATCAAGGAATTGGGAGTAGTGGCGGAATTCGTCAAGTTATTGCTGGCACTGTTGACTTTGGTGGTAGTGATGCAGCTATGAAAGATGAAGACATCGCTAAAGTACAAAGAGGTGTCATATTAGTACCCACCGCAGGCGGCGCAGTTTCAGTTGTTTACAATCTTCCCGGTGTGAGCAATCTCAAATTATCTCGCGCTACACTACCAGCTATTTTTTCTGGTCAAATCACCAACTGGAGTGACGCTAAAATCAAGGCTGATAATCCTGGTGTAAATTTACCCAATCAACCAATTAAATTTGTAGTTCGTGCAGATGGTAGCGGTACAACTTTTATTTTCACAAACCACTTGAGTAACATTAGTGGTTATTTCAAAGGTAGAGTTGGCACTAGTACTGCTCCTAAATGGACTTTACCCAATGTACTCAAAGGCAAAGGTAATCCAGGTGTAGCCGCTTTAGTAGCCCGTACCCCTGGTTCTATCGGTTATGTAGAATATGCCTACGCTACTCAAAACAAACTCAAGTCAGCACAAATCCAAAACAAAAAAGGAGAATTTGTTTCTCCTTCTTTGCAAACTGCTAATGCAGCTTTAGCCACTGTGAAATTTCCTGATAACTACCGCGTTTTTGTCGGAGATCCAAGCCAAGGTTATCCGATTGTTGGTCTTACTTGGATGATGATTTATAAACAATATCCTACTGCGGCTAAAGCTGATGCTATCAAGAAATGGATTAATTGGGTACTCAAAGACGGTCAACAATATAATGATGACCTCAACTACACAAGAATTCCAGACGAAGTTGCAAATCGGATAGTACAAACTGTCAATAGTTCTGTGAAATAGAACTTAATTTGTAACCTACTTGTTATCTTCATAAATAGGGTGGACTATTACCTCCCTATTTATAAATTTTAATCTATAAATAACAAGTTTAAAATTATAAATCATAACAATATTGCATAAGAATTTAGATATAAATAAATTCAAAAAATAAAGTTTTTATTCATGACAAACTCATCTGAGCCAAGCAACAATCAACCGTTATTTCAAATAAATCCAAGTGATGACAACATAGAATTAACAGCTTCTAACGGTGTAAATTTCTGGTTTGATCAAGGATTTACGTGGTTAACATATATTTTTGCTACGATTACCGTTGCCATATTATTTACCATGAGTTGGGTAATTTACAAAGAAGCTAAACCAGCAGTTGAGCAATTTGGCATCGGATTTTTATGGAGTCAAAATTGGGATACGGGAAATCAGCTTTTTGGTGCATTACCTTACATTTATGGAACTTTAATTAGTAGTGCGATCGCCATTTTTTTTGCCGTCCCAATTGGTATCTCAATTGCAATAGTCACCAGCGAAAATTTCTTACCCATATCTGTGCAAACTACCTTGGCATTTGTGGTAGAGTTAATTGCCGCAATTCCTAGTGTTATTGTTGGGCTGTGGGGAATTTTTGTGTTTATTCCAGTTTTGGAACCATTACAAAAATGGTTAGCTATTCATGTTAATTGGATACCAATATTTAATTCGGTAGATCCTGTAGGCACAAATATGTTGACGGCAGGAATTATTTTAGCGATTATGATTCTACCAACAATGGCAGCCATAACTCGTGATGTTTTACTCGCCATACCAAAAGAATTACGTAGCGCTTCAATGGCTTTAGGTAGCACTCGTTGGGAAACAATTTTTCGGGTGTTACTACCAGCAGGATTTTCTGGGATTGTTAGTGCAGCAATGCTGGCATTGGGTAGAGCCTTGGGTGAGACAATGGCTGTAACTTTAGTAATCGGTAACTCATCTCAAATTAGTGCTTCTTTCCTTGATCCAGCTTATACAATTCCCTCTGTATTAGCTAACGAATTTGCTGAAGCTGAACCTGGATTACACATTGGTGCTTTAAGTTATTTGGGGCTGATTTTGTTCGGATTAACTTTAGCCGTAAATATTGCTGCTGTGTTATTGGTGCGGTTGGTTGGGAAAAAAATTAGATAAGCAATATGAGTAATTATCAAAATTCGGAAATAGATGAATCTTTGTTAGCAAGAGAATTATATAGTCCTTTACCCACAGGTAGACAACTATTTACATATAGTATGAATGCGATCGCCTTTGCATTCACAGGTTTAGCTTTAATTCCTTTGATATCAATTTTATGGGAAATTCTCAAACGTGGCATTTCTAGCTTAAGGCCAGAGATGTTTGTCAAACCAGTCATTGATTATGGCTTGGGCAATGCTATTACAGGAACTATAACAGTTGTTATCATTGCCTCGCTATTGAGTTTGCCTGTCGGGATATTAACAGGGATATTTTTAGCTGAGTTTAGTCAAATCAACCCAGCGGCACATTTTGTCCGTTTTATCGCCACAATTCTTACGGGTGTGCCGTCGATTATTGTGGGTATCTTTGCTTATGGTGTAATTGTCTTAGCTACCAAAGGATTTAGTGCAGTTGCAGGTGGCTTTGCGTTAGCTGTACTGATGTTACCTATCATCATTCTCACAACCGAAGAAGCCTTAAAATTAATTCCCAAAGACCAACGCCTCGCCTCAGCAGCCCTAGGGGGAACTCGTTTTCAGACGACCTTTCGCATCGTATTTACTGCTGCTATACCTGCAATTACTACAGGTATTTTACTAGCGATCGCCCGTGCGGCAGGTGAAACAGCACCGTTAATTTTCACTGCATTATTCAGTTTAGATTGGTCACCAGGATTACTCAGTCCTACAGCCTCTTTACCAGTGTTAATTTTTAACCTTTATAACGACCCAGACCCGCAAAAAAATCAATTAGTCTGGACTACTGCTATTGTCTTACTCAGCTTAATTATTTGTGTGAGTTTAATTTCTCGCTTAGTCACAAATAAGAGAAAGATGAAGTAAAAAGCTAATTTTTTTGATAATTATTTTCTCATTTTCGTAAATATGAATCATTTAGTGCCAGCGATTAAAGTTAAAAACCTCAGCTTTTATTACAGCACCTCTAAAGCAATTGAAGGGGTATCAATTGATATTTATCAAAACCAAGTAACTGCAATTATTGGCCCTAGTGGTTGTGGTAAATCCACTTTTATTAAAACTTTAAATCGCATTAGTGAACTAGAAGGTGCGGTCAAGGTAGAAGGGCGTGTAGAGTTTTTTGGCCAGAACATTTATGATCCTAGGATTAATGTCAATCGCTTGCGTCGTCAAATTGGGATGGTATTCCAAAAACCAAACCCTTTTCCGATGAGCATTTATGAAAATGTAGCTTATGGAATCAGAATAGCAGGTAGGCGATCGCAAACAGAATTAGATGAGATTGTAGAATCAGCCCTGAAAGGCGCAGCCCTTTGGGATGAGGTAAAAAATAAATTAGATAAATCTGCGTTAGGACTTTCTGGTGGTCAACAACAACGACTCTGCATTGCGCGTGCTTTAGCAATTAAACCAAAAGTTCTATTAATGGATGAGCCTTGTTCAGCGCTTGATCCCATCGCTACCATGAAAGTTGAGGAACTGATTCATAGTTTGCGCTCAGAATTGACTATTGCAATTGTTACCCATAATATGCAGCAAGCTGCTCGCGTGTCGGATTTCACAGCTTTCTTTAGCACTGACGAAAGTCGTATTGGTCAAATGGTGGAATTTGGAACAACAAGTCAAATATTTAATAATCCTTTAGATGCTCGCACCCATGACTATGTTTCAGGTCGTTTTGGGTAATTAATCATATGCTACTCTATAATGCGATCGCACTGAATCAATCTGAGTGAGGAATGAGAATGAAAACACCATAATTCTCATTTCCCATCCCTAAGTGTAACAATTACCGCCAATCTTCCCAGTTTTGATTAAAAATTGAGGTGTCAGGAAAGGCGGTAGGATTGCCGTTTTTCTCTAACAAGCCTTTGAGTGCTTGCAGTTGCGGTTCTGGTTTTGGTAAATCATCCACTAGTTGGTAAGGCGCAATATTATTTTTCAGGGAAAAAGCTGCTACAGTTCCCGCAGCCGCACCGGAAGACCATTCAAAGGAGTGTACTCGATAAGCAGCCGAAGCGATATGGCTAGTAGCAATACTCTTACCACCAACAATTAAATTGTCGATTTTTTGAGGAATCATCGCTCTGAGCGCAATTTGGAAAGGATAAGCTTGTCCAGCGCCGCGCCTTTCACCTGGACGTTCTTTGTTACCAGGAGTTTCTGGCGGACTTTGAACCATGCAAGGATGAAAGTCGATGGCGTAGTGACCAATACCCACAGCATCAGGATAAATTGTTGAACGACTACGACGTAAGGCTTTGTCTGGTGAGACTTGACCTGTAATTACAGAAGCAGCTTCTAAACCTGCCAATGTTGCTTTTAACTGGCGATAAGTATCCGCAGTTAAAGTTTTGCGGTAGTACTCATCGTTATAGTTGCGGCGAGAAATATCCACTTCCCAAATCGTAAAGCCTTGGGGTTGTCCCCAACTAGGGCGACCAATTATCCGCCTAGCTTCTCGTATGTAGGGATATTTTGACAAACCATGCACCGTCCCCATTGGCGAATTTAACCCAGCTAAAAATCGATTTCTCGTTTGCGGTTGTTTTACATCTTTACCTAATTGAGAATCAGTAGTCCCCTGGACTAGCCAGTAATAATATGCCAGGGCGTTTTCTTCACCTTTGCGTAAAGTTTCTGTCCGCAGTCCTCCCATCCAGCCGCCTGGCTTTAACTGTCCAGTGCTTTGCAGTTGTTGACGAGTATAAATTAAGTTATCTTTGGCAGTGCCAGGACGATAGTCATTACCCCAAGTCCAGTTTTGCATGGAGATGTCCCCTGGTGTGGGTGCAGTGAATCTCACACCATTGAATTGTGTGGGTTGTCCTTGGGTGGGACTCCATATCCGACGGTAGGTAAAAACTAAGCCAAAGTCTGCCAATCTTTTTAATTCATAGCTGAAATATGGTGAATACTGTAAATAGAATGGCGGCATTGTTTGCGGTTGTGGTTCCTTTGTTGCCTCCATTGCAAAGGTGTAGGTAAAACCTTGGGTACAGTAAGGATCATTGCTGGTGCTAGAAGAAGACGGTTCTAAAAAAGAACGTGCATCAATACCCAAACGATAGGGAACATCTGCTAAGGCGATAATTTCTCCGGTTTCGCTTGCGTCGATAACGTACCACTGGGGAGAATTGCTTGTGGTTGACTTTTTGGGAACCTTGGGGACAAAGCGAATAATTCTTTTGTTAAACCGAGATGAATTTTGGTAGCGATAAGCATCATCAATGGTTTGAGCTAGGGTAAAAGTATTAAGAGGTGGTGCGCCTTTAACTGGTTGATGTTGGATAGCGATCGCACCATCGATAATTTTACCATTAGAATTAATATTCAATTCTTTAATTACGGTGTTGGGGAACCATTCCATCTTGCCTTTGCCCTTTTTTTCTGCATCCTTGAGCATCTGTGTCAGAATGGTGTGGGCATCGTGGGGAAGAAAACAAGAGTCACTTACCCAGCAGTCACCAGGGTTAAGTTTGCCGTAATGCCGCTGAATGCGGTTGCGTAATTCTGTATATCCGCGAGAATAAAATTGGCGATCGCGTTGGGTTGGTCTTTCATCTAACGCAGATGTCCCCTGAGAAGAAATTTGTCCTCCCAACCAATCGGTGATTTCTGTCAAACACACTGTTCGGCCTGCTAGTAACCCCTCGTAAGCGGTGGCTACTCCTGATAGTCCACCACCTACTACTAAAATTTCGCAATTCACTGTTTTATCTGGGGTTCTTGGTGGTGCAGCAACAACAGTAGAGTCAGGTACGAAATATGTTGAAATTAAGCTAAGGCTGAAGAGTATTGCGTGAAAACCAGCTACTTTGTGTCTGCGCTTCATGATTTGAGAACTCTTTCCGCTCCTGTGCCAACTTGTAGACGGTACCATCTTGGAAATGTTCACCACAAGTCACTGTGGATAGTTGAAGACATTCCTACCAGCTGTAGAGTAGAGACGTAGCAATGCTACGTCTGTGCAAATCAATTTCTGCGTGAACGAGCAGTCAGCTTATCAACCGATAACGAAATTCTGTTATAGATTGGAAAAGGCACGAACAAATCGAGATGGTTGGGATGAACAGCAAGAATCAATTTGTCTTAGCATTAGTCTTGAAAAGCGCGATCGCCTTTTCACCCTTGCTGCTGTCTGCTGGTTTGGCTAGTGGACAAACTACACCACCCATCGCCAAAGAACAAACTGTCGCTCAGGTACTTTCCAATCAAGAGCGGGAAGAATTAAACCAACTGCGAACCGAAAAGCGATCGCAATCGCCAGTTCTATCTACAACTATCTTGCTTAATCTCTGGCTAGTCATATTAAGTCTATTTCCTGTTGCCGTGATTGCTTTATTTTGGTTGTTACGACGAGTAGCAATTCGAGAAATTGTTGACAGAGCAATGGGACAGCTACAAGGAATAGAAAATTTACAAAATCAGATAACTATTGTTAAGCAAGAAGCCGAAAATCTGATTCAAGAAGTTAAAAAAATCAATCGAGAATTAGAACATGAATCGGAAGCTCTACAGCAGAAAATAAAACAAGAACAAGATAATTTAGCTACTTTTGCTTCTGACATAACACAATCAAAAAATAATATCTTGTCAGGGTTAGAAATAGAAATCAAGAACCTGCAAAAGCATATAGAAAATTTAGAATCAGAATTTACTCATCAATTACAACAATTGCAGTTAACTGCTCAACAAAAACGCGATACAACTCTAGAAAATATCGGAAATTTAGAATCTGATTTTGCTGCGCAAATCTCAGAGCTAAAATTAGGTACTGAAAAACATAAGAATTTAACCTGGGAATATTTAGAAAAATCTAAAAATGAATTAGTAACTCACGTTACTCATTTACAATCTGATATTCAGCAGCAAAAAGATAATTTAATTGAGGATTTATTAAAATCTCAAGCCGAATTTATCTCTCAGTTGGCTGGCATTAGAGTAGATGCAGAACAACAAAAAGATAAAACCCAGCAAAATATAGCAGAATTAGAACATAACTTTAATTTGCATATATCGGGATTACGCTCTGAAAGTCAGCAGCGAAAAGATAATCTCTTGGGGGAGTTGAGCAAAACTCAACAAGAATTTATCTCCCAGTTGGCAGGAATTAGAGTCAATGCCGAACAACAAAAAGATAAAACACTGCAAAACATTATAGAATTAGAAAATAGTATCAAATCTCAAATATCAAGTTTACAATCTCAATACGAGCAACAAATATTAGAAAATATCGAAAAATTGCAATTAGAATCACAACTAGATATCCAAAAGCGTAAAGACTTAATAATTGAAAATTTAGAAAAATCTGGTCTAGAGTTTGCTGCACACTTTTCCGAGTTGCAGGTAAATGCTCAACAACAAAAGTTATTCATTCTCGAAAAACTCGAAAAATTAAAAACAGAATTTGTGGCTCAACTTTCAGAGTTACAGTTAGATGCTCAACAACGTAAAGAGTTAATTCTGCAAGAAATTACAGAGTCAAAAGCAGAACAAACCCCAGAACCTCAACCACAACCGCCAGTATCAGCAGAAGCTGATATTCAACAAGGTGATGATTTATTTGCCCAAAAGCAATATGAAGCAGCGATCGCCTGCTACAATCAAGCAGTCGAAATCCAGCCTGATAATGCAACTGCTTGGTTAAAACGCGGTATCGCTCTCGGAAGATTAAAACGCTACAAAGATGCGATCGCTTCTTATGATCAAGCTATCAAACTGCAACCAGATTATCATCAAGCATGGTGTGATCGCGGCGTAGCTTTCGGTAATCTCCGCCAGCACAAACAAGCTTTTGCTAGTTTTAATAAAGCGACAAAAATCAAACCCGATGATGCCACAGCTTGGTTAAATCGTGGTTTATCTCTCATAGAATTGGAAGAATATGAAGAAGCATTAGCTTCATTTGAGCAAGCACTAAAATTCCAACCAGAATCTCCGAAGATTTGGGATAAACGCGGTTACACCTTGGTAAGATTAGGGATGGATGATGATGCGATCGCAGCATTTAATAAAGCTTTAGAAATTAAACCAGATTATGCTATTGCTTACTACAACAAAGCAGCGTGTTATGCACTACAAAAGCAAGCTGAATTAGCTCTTGAATGTCTCCAACAAGCAATAGAAATTAATCCTAGATATAAGGAAGATGCAGCAACTGATATAGATTTTGATGAAATTGCCAATAATGAGCGTTTTCAGCAGTTGATTGCTGGCTAATAATACGTATATGCTCGGCAAAATAAAAATGATATCAGCACTTTGTTTGATTAATCGATGCGTTCCGAATCATATCTACCTTTAATTTCTTGATTAAAAAACTCACCAATCGAGTCAGCTTCATGTAAATCTTCCCAAGTTTCTGGCTCTACCTCAGCATATTGATAGACTGCGCCATTTTGAAACTCTACTTGCAAAATGCGATCGCTCTCACTATATCCCACAGCGATCGCCATTGATGAGCTAACTGGTAACATCGCAATTGGTTCTTCCACTACCGGAAGTGTCGCAGTTTCGGCTACAATCTCACTCAAGTGTTGCAATCCTTCATAAGCTTGGACTGGTGCAGGAATTTCTAAAAATTCTAGTTCATCACCTCTATCTAGCAATAATTGCAAGTATCCGTCAGAATGAGCGATCGCTACTAAACTGCTCAAGTCTACTTTCGATAGCTTCATTAACTTTGCTCTCCTGCTGGTGTGGTTGTGGAGTTATGTTGACGCAATCAGCAATTTAACTTAGTATTTTTGTACTATAAAAATATTTAGCCGTCAAGTTTCCTTACCGTGTCTTCATGAATATGAGGAAGCAGTGGTAAAACCAGGGTAAAGCAAATCTCTTGTGTGCGTGATTCTACAAAAATAGCACCCTCCAAATTTTCTGCCAGTTTTTTCACCAATGCCAACCCCAAGCCAGTACCTCCAAGTGTGATGTGTCCCAAATTGGGGATGCGGTAGAATTTATCAAAAATGCGAGATAGTTCAACTTCAGGAATTTCCACACCAGAATTAATCACACAAAGATGTAGTTGGTTATCTTGTTGGTGAGCAGTTACGGTAATAGTTTCTCCAGAAGGCGTATACTTACAAGCATTTTTGACTAGCTCACGCAGAATACGACTCAAACTAGATATATCAGTAGTTAGCAATGGTAAATCTGGAGCCAGTTGAATTTGGAGATTTTTGTGCTGTTGCTGAGCTTGGATGACAAAAACTTCTACAGTGTAGGGAATCCAATCATATAAGTTAATAGTAGTTAACTGTAAGGGATAAAACTCAGCATTGAGATATTGTAAGTCGAGTAAATCTTGCAGCAGTTGCAGTTCTCCTTCGCACTCTTCGTGTAAAGTTGTCAAATACTGCGATATTTTATGATTGTGTTGATGATAAATAGTTAATTCTGTCTCTAGTAATTGGATAAATGATTTAATATTAGCTATGGGGTTGCGTAACTCGTGAGAGATAGAACAGAGAAAATCATCTTTTAGTTGATTTAGTCTTTGTAACTCCTGAACTTGTGCTTGCGCTGCTTGATAAAGTCGAGCTTGACGCAGTGCGATCGCACATTGATTTGCTAATTGTTTAACTAACCTGACTTCCAATTCATCAAATACTTGTTCTGCTGATTTGAACAACCACAAGCCACCTAAAATTTCTTGATTATCAAAAATCGGACATAGTAAAGTAGCATATTTTTTTTCATTACCGCCATAGCAAAACTGAGTACTTTGTTCTTCTAGCAATTTTTGAAAAAAATCCGTCCATTTTGTGACTTGTTCAATAAAACTTTTAACACAAACATTATCACTAACTATGCTATATCCATATTCTATCGAACAAACTTTTAACTCTCTATTATAAATAGTTGCATAACAGCAATCTAGTGCCAAGCCAACGGCTAACTCTGCCACTGCGGCCTGCCAAATTTGTCCTTCCTCTAAACTGTCACGAACTGTATCTGTAATGCGTTTCAATCTTTCTTCAAATTCTAACGATCTTTGTAATTGCTGAGTGCGTTCTATAACTTGTTTTTCAAAACTTCTATTGAGTTCTTGCAAAGCTGTTTGTGCTTGTTGGCGTTCTTGAATTTCTTGCTGTAACTGTTGGTTTTGCGCCATCAATAATTTTCGCTGCTCGTAAATCATTAATTGATTTCGCACCCGCGCCAGCACTTCTAACTCTTGAAAAGGTTTAGTAATGTAGTCTGCTCCCCCTAACTCAAAAGCCTTGATTTTATCTGTAATTTGGTCTAGCGCACTAATAAAAATTATGGGAATATTTGCTGTTTTTTCTTGTAACTTTAATTGCTGACACACTTCATAGCCATTGATTTCTGGCATATTAATATCTAGTAAAATCAAATCAGGAGGTTCTATTTGCGCCGCCTGAATTGCCATCCTACCACTGACAGTTTTTTTTACCTTAAATCCTTGAGACTCAAGTATCTTGTCTAATAAACGCAGATTATCTGGTGTATCGTCAACAAGCAAAATCAAAGCAGAATGAATAGAAGATTGGGATAATGTCATAATTTAAAATTCGATTTACCCTTGATCTTTGATAATTTCTTGAGTTAAGTTAATAATGGTTTCTAAATGAAAATTATCTACTAAATCTTTCAATGTATCAGCAAGTTGATACTTACTTGCAGGGATTTCTTGGAAAAGTTGATAGAGTTTTTCATCATCAATCATCATCGCAGCTTCATGGACTTGAGCAATCCAGTTTGCTGGCATTTCTTCTAAATCAGATAAAGTTAATTTTTGAGATTGGTGTTTTGCATCAGGTGGCTTTTGTTGAGAATTTTCGGCATAAATGTAACGTACCCCAAGATATTGCGCCATTTTGTCAAATAGAACTGTTTCTTCAAAAGGTTTGGCAACAAAATCATCACAACCTACTTGCAAAATTCCTTGTCTATCTTCTTCAAAAGCACTCGCAGTTAAAGCAATAATGGCCAAAACTTTACCTTGAGTATGAGCGCGAATTTGCTTAATTGCTTCATAACCATTCATCACTGGCATTTGTATATCCATCCAAATTAGATGGGGTTGCCAAGCTTTACAGATATCAACAGCTGTCTGACCATTCTCCGCCGCACATACCTCAAAACCAACAGACTCTAGCAGCTTTACCATTAACTGGCGATTTTCTAAAACATCCTCAACAATTAAAATTCGGTATTTAGGTTGACCAGGTTCTAAACCAATAACTCGCCTAGTTACTTGTGTAGAAGGCAAAACATCAACTTGCTCAGCAACAGTCATTTGCACGCTACAAATAAAAGTTGCACCTTGACCTAAGACACTTTGAGCGCGAATATCACCTCCCATTAATCTGGCAAACTGGCGACTGATAGCTAGTCCCAAGCCTGTACCTTGCATAAACTGTCGTCCACCTTTAGCTTGCGCAAATGCTTCAAAAATTAACTCTAAATCTTCAGTGGCAATTCCTGGGCCAGTATCTTCAACAGCAAATTCTACAGTTATTTTGCCTGATTCTGCTGCGGAAAATGAAGCATAATGAGCGTAAGAGACTCGCAGTACAACTTGACCAACAACTGTAAATTTGATCGCATTCCCAAGCAAGTTAATTAGTATTTGTCTGAGCTTGCCTTCATCGCCACAAACATATTGATTTACTTCTGGACTCAACTCAGTAATAATGTTTAAACCTTTATCTAATGCTTTTAAGGCAAACATTTCTTGAATTGAATAAATCAAACGATACAAGTCAAAATAACTTTCATTTAAGGTTAGTTGACCAGCTTCAATTTTTGACATTTCTAAAACATCATTAATTAAAGCCAACAAATGCTCACCACTACGACTAATAATATCTAAATGCTCTTTGTCATCTTGAGATAAAGAACTATTACGAATCATAATCTGCGTAAACCCTAAGATAGCGTTGAGCGGAGTACGCAATTCATGACTCATCTTTGCCAAAAACTGACTTTTGGCACGGTTAGCAATTTCTGCTTGCTCAGCTGCTTGCTGAAGCGCCACATGGGAAAATTCTAGTGCTGCTAACATGAGATTATTTTTCATCTCTTGTGCAACTTCAATTTCAAACGGTTGCCAAGGATAAGATTTACCTTGAACTGTTTGTTTCCACCGTTCAAATGATTTGCGTGGAGTTAGACGCAGACTATTATCTGAAGCAACAGAAATTGACGTATGAGGATTACCAGCCCAATTAACAGTTTGTACTTGCTCTGGTCTTAACCAAATAATATGATAAGACCTTTGATTAAGAAAAATTGAAATTGCTAAAATGCCGCTAACTTTATCTTTAAATTTGATAGCTGGTGGATAGAGTTGTGGTAAAGAATCCGTAGAGAAAATTTCTTGGCGTTTTTGTTCAGACAGCCAATTTATCAGCTTTCTGACTTCAGTTTCTGAAGGAGTTTGACCAATGAGAGTTAATTGTTCTTCTAATAATATGACAACGCCTTGAGCTTGCACTAAATTTAATAAGTTAGACTCGTTACGTTTAAAAACATTGCCGATGTAGTCTAATTCGTTAGATAATGCTTGCCGCAGTTGTTCTTGAATTGCTTTTACTTGTTGGCGATAGGAGTTCAACGCTTGTTCTTGCTGGTTGAGTAATTCAACTGAGGCAAACTGTCCGATAAATTCACAAATTTTGCGAGTCTCGTAATCAACTTTTTTGGGAGTGTAGTTATGGCAAGCAATTAAACCCCAAAGCCTATTTTTGTTGACAAGGGAGATACACAAAGTCGCTGTAACACCCATGTTATGTAAATACTCTATATGCCAGGGCGATACACTTCTCAATGTTGCTTGACTCAGATCCAATGGTGAATTTGGAGGTATTAATTGAACTGGTTGATAATTTATATCTGGAATCAATCGCAGCCATTTTTCGTAGTAAAGTTTTCTGGCTTGGGCTGGAATATCCGATGCTGGATAATGTAGTTCTAAATAACTTTCTAAATGGCTTTGCTTATCTTCGGCAATCACAACACCACTGTGGTCTGCTTCCAATCTGTAAAGCATGACCCGATCAAACTGAGTAATTCTTCTGACTTCTGTAACAATAATTTGAAATAGTTCCTGGGAATTTTTGGCACTAACTATCTGAGAAACTGCTCTTTCTAAAAGATGATAATATCCTAGGAATGGACTGCTTTGTATATATGAAATTGGTTCTAATTCTAAGATTAAAATATTGTGCGATCGCTGTATTATTCCGATAAACCCTGAATGAAAATTTTCTCCACCATTGTGGAGTTTAGATTTTAGTTCAAATAAGTGGGCAAATGTGAAATTGTCTTGTTGGAGATAATCAGTAATACACTGGACTTGTTCTGAGAAAAAAAGATAAGTTAAATCTTTACCAATTAAATCTGCTGCGGGAATCCCCAAAAATTGACTGGTATTTTCACTGGCTTGCAGAATTTTTAGCTGTGGTTCTTCTAGTGCTAAAAGTAAACCATGTGGTTGGATATAACCAGGAATATGAATCGGCTCATTATCACAGTCAATAATATCAATTGTTTCTGATAAAATTATGTCTGTATGTGTCATTTTTTAATTGAGTTTTTGCTATTTTTTATCAAAAAAAAGTATTTGTTTAAATATATAATTTTGATTCTCTAGGAATCCGATTTAATTCCTGAAACATTTGCTTAGGAAGGGAACGGGGAACAGGTAAGAAGGAATAAAAGTGTACCTAGCTGCGCAGAAATCAAATATGAGTCCTATATTTGTACTTGAGGTTGCTGGAGGTTAAAGTTTGCAAGCAGGCAAAAAACCTTGCCATCGCGCTTGAGTACTCTGCAAAGTATTCATTATGTTTATCTTTATACAAAAACGCGATTAATTTGTTTTGTGAAACACTACATCATTTAATAATGTGTTATTTTGGCATACAATATCGCTCTTAGATAAGTTTAGTGACAAAAAGTTGAAAACTGCGATCGCTCCTTCAATCACATAAAAAAAGGCGCATAAATATGCGCCTCACGAGGAGAGAAATTGAGCATTTAACAGAAATTTATTCGTAAATTACCAACCCAGCCGCAGGAACAGTAATTTTCACAGCTTTACCATTTCTGGCTTCAATTTTTACCTTTTGACCTTCTTGTTGTTTATCGGTAGAGTAAATGCAGGTGAGAAAATCACCTTCATTGTGCAATTCATTATCAATAGTTACCCAAGCTTCACGAAGTTGGTAATAGTCGGTATTAATAGCCGCAACTATTTCTTGGTCGCTGAAAATTCGCGACCAAGGTACTACAGAACGAATTTCATTACCAATCATCTGCGGTAGACCAAAGTTTACGCCATCACCAGAAATTGGGCGGAGATATTGACGACCGCGACTTAAAACTTTTTTCTCTCTTCTAATTTTCAGAATTTTTGCGATTTCTTGATAAACGTAATTTTCTTCATTAAAGAAGTGAACACCTCGTGTAGCAAATGCACCGAATTCACCACCGAACATAGCTTCGCGCAAATAGCGATCGCTATCTCCATGACCATCAAAACCTTGTTCTGTACCATAATAAATACAAGGGATTCCCAGCGTTAAAGCATTGAGTGCTAACGCATTTAGTACAACTTTTGCAGCGTCTTGATCAGCACAAAATCTTGCTTTGTTTTGTCCTTTACGCACTTGGTCATGGTCGTCAAACATTGTTACGACCTTATCTCTAAACCAAACGTGAGATTCTTTCTGCACCAGCAAAGAATTACGGAATAAACTAAAGTAATCTATGGGGTTACGATATCCCTTGACTAAATATTCAAGTTTGTCCGGAATATCATCAATACCTAAAGCTGCATCTAAACCTGTCTCTTCTAAAGTTTCAAATGCTCTGCGTCTTCCACCAGTGATCTCACCCACCAAAAAGAATTTTTCCTTACCAATACTTTGGGTAAATTCATGAATCATCGAAGCAAAAATGCGAGTTGCTCCTTTATCCATGTGTTTGACAGTATCAATGCGGAAACCATCAATATCTGCGTAGGCTATCCAATATTTATACACCTGAGCTAGATATTTCAAAGCAGGAGATGCTACATAATCATCCAGTCCGCCAAAGCCATGATGAATATCTTTTAAATCCTCAAAATCTCCTTCTAGAAATTCAGGATCGCCATCCCAATTTCTGATGCGTCCCTTTTGGGTATATAAAGATGGATCTTGAAATTCTACTGGCCAAATTGCGTCATTTTCTTTAGGCCAAGTTGCGGGATTGTTGGGGTCAGTTTTGCGAAATGGGATGCTGGGTTGACCTGTTTCGTCATTAAAACCTTTGACTTGATAAGTTGCACCGTTGTAATCAACAGTACCTGCTTCGTAACTAAAAATATTACCAGAATGATTTAAGATAATATCTAGAATTACGTAAATACCATTAGCATGAGCAGTTTGCACTAATTCTTTCAAATCTTCACGACTACCGAACCTAGGGTTAACTTCTAAAAAATCTTGAATACCGTAGCCGTGGTATGTTTCTTGAAAAGATACTTGTTTGAAAATCGGACTAATCCAAATTGCAGATACACCTAAACGCTTTAAGTAACCTACTTTACTAGTTAGTCCTTTCAGGTTACCACCAACGTATTTTACGCCTGCTTCTCGCCAACGTGCTGCATCTTCTGGTGTGCGTGTAGCATTATTTTGATCGCCTGGTGCGAATATAGGAATTACACCATCAGAAACAACATTTCCTGCATTATCTTTATATCCATTCTCTTTACCATCAGAAAATCGGTCGAGCATCATAAAATAAAACACTTGATCTTCCCAAGCAGTTGGGGATGGATAAAATGTTTTGTTAGTGGTATATGAAGCGATATTTAGTTGAGATAATTGCTTTACTGCCATGTCAGTAGTTCTTGGATTAAGGATTAGAATGATTGCTGTTATGACACTGAGAGCTACAAAACTAAATTTTTCGATTCCGGATAACCTGAAGAAACACAGGGGTGTAAAGTTAGTGGAAAATATCAGAAAATTTGGTGAAATCCAATAATTGCAATATAAAGTGCAGAAAAGTGTAAATATCAAAATCCACCATCTTGGAATCAAAATATCCTATTGATATAGCACACCATCTTTGTAGAATTAGAGTAATTATTCCTACTTGTTATCAAAGCGATGCAACTTTTATCCCGTACACACAGCTTGCGTTTACTGCCTGTAGCTGTGGCTTTGATCAGTTTAGTCTCTAATACTACAAAAGCTCTAGCCAATACTACTTACGCATTTAGTGCTAACTACGATATATTTTCTATTTCTACACATATTACACAGAACGTATTAAGAGCAACTCTCTCAGGAGAAAGCACCGATGCTCCTTATGGTCTAAACACAATTAGTGGTTTAAATTACGTTGAAATTGATTCAACTACAGGTTTTTTTCGTTTAAATACAGACCCAACAACTTTTGGAGTACAAGGCTTACCAGTTGGGTCTATAGTATTTGGAAGTGGAGTTAACAAGTTATTTGGTATAGACAGCGCTACCGGACAAATTGATTTTACAACCAATACAGCAACAGCTTCTGGTATTTTCACTATTATTGGCGGTGAGGGACTATTTACAAAAGCCAGAGGCACACTGAGCTTTTTTGAAGTTGATAGACTCAGTTCTGATCCTTCTATTCCTAACATAGCTAGGGCTTCAGTGACTGGCTTTATTCAAACAGTTCCAGAACCTCAAACTAACACAACAATAGTTGCAGGTGTAATTGGAGTTGGAACGCTACTCCGAAATCGCCGTTTTCGCAAGCTTTAGCTAGAATACAGGCTACGCACCAAGGTTGTCTTTTCAGACTGATACCATTTCACGAAAATCCTCATACAAATTCATTGGTTGTTTATTCTTTCCCCCTGCGGCCTATTTGTATCAAACTGAAAGTGAAACGGTATGAGTGTAGGGGCTTTGAAAACCTAAACCCCTGCACCCTTCCTCAAACGCTTAATTTTTCGGATCACTGCGTAAATCCTGTGCTGTTTAAATTTTTAGGAACCAGCGACGACGATACATTCCATAAAGAATCGTCCACCAAAATAAAACCATAACTATGGCAAATATTAGCGAACCATTGAGCGCTCCTGCCCAAGGGCGAAATAGATGTTCATAAATCCAAGTGTAGGTGGTGCTGCTGCCAATGTTGGTTTTAATTAAAATTCTTGTGAATACGCCAGAAGCAACGAACAAAAAGATGGCATTTAATCCCATTACTTCTAATGGTAGTCCCCAGTGTTTGAAATGGCGGACTTCTATGAGTTCATAACACAAAGCCAAAGTGATTAATGCCCACCCAGCCGTAAACAGAACGTAAGAACTTGTCCAGAGTTGTTTATTAATCGGAAATATAAAGCCCCACAATTGCCCAATAATTAAAGCAATTAAGCCAAAAATTACTAAATTGACACTGGTACGGCTTTTAATTGGCTGAGTTCGCAACCAGTCACCTGTAAAATATCCCAACAAAACTGTAACAACTGCTGGCAAAGTACTAAATAAACCTTCCGGGTCAAAGGGGCCGCCGCGATAAAGATGCTTACCGAGAATTATCCGGTCGATGTAAGCGCCAAGATTACCTTCTGGGGAAAGATTCCCTGCACCAAAACCGGGAACTGGAATAAATTGCATTGCCAACCAGTAACCAACTAGCACAACACCTGCTAGTATCCACAACCAACGGCGGGAAAGGTTGAGAACTACTAGTGCTGCTAGGACATAAGTTAGGCTGATGCGCTGCAACACTCCCATAATTCGCAGCGTACTGAAATTGGGTGGAATACCTTTAATTAACCAGTCAAGGGCTAAGGTAAACAAGGCGAGGAACAAACCAAGGGCGAATAATATCAGTCCTCGGCGGAGAATGCGCTGATAAACAGCAATAGTCGGTCGATTTTCTCTTGTGTACTTGGCAAAAGAAAACGCCATTGCGACACCGACTATAAATAAAAAGAATGGGAAAACCAAATCTGTCGGTGTGCAACCATGCCATTCGGCGTGTTCGAGAGGCGGATAAATATAATCCCAACTTCCGGGATTATTCACTAAAATCATAAAGGCGATCGCAATTCCCCGAAATACATCCAGGGAAGCAAGACGCGTAGATGGTGTAGAGGTCTTTTCCATAACGTTATAGTTTAATCTGTGAAACGCTCCTCCAAAATTTTTGTGAACATCAAAGACATTTTTCTTAGTGGATTTTTACGTCTAGCACAGCATGGTACAAATCACCACGCTGTGAGAAACATCAAGTTTCTTCCCGTCGTTCTTTTACCTTCTGCCTTTTCTCTCCTCCCAATGCAAATTGCTGACTCCTCACCTCAGCCAGTTGCTATCACCCCGCCCTCACCCCATAGAGAATTTCGGGGTGTATGGGTTGCTAGTGTCGCAAATATTGATTGGCCTTCTAAACCAGGTTTAACTACCGCACAACAACAAGCAGAGTTAATTACCATACTCGATCGCGCGGCAAAATTAAAACTCAATGCAGTTATTTTACAAGTCCGCCCTGCTAGTGATGCGTTATACCAATCTACCTATGAACCTTGGTCAGAGTTTTTAACTGGACAGATGGGTAAAGCACCAGCACCTTATTATGATCCCTTAGCTTTTGCAGTGGAAGAAGCTCATAAACGCGGATTAGAATTACACGCTTGGTTTAATCCTTATCGCGCCAGTCATCCTCAAGGCAAATCAAGAATTTCTGAGAATCATATCAGCAAAACCCATCCAGAATTAGTCAAACATTACGGCAAATATCTCTGGTTAGACCCCGGTGAAAAAGCTGTACAAGATTACACCATCAAAGTAATTATGGATGTTGTCAATCGATATGATATCGATGGTGTTCACATTGATGATTACTTTTATCCCTATCCCGAAAAAGATAGAAGACATCATACTATTGAATTTCCTGATGAAATTAGTTGGCAAAAATATAAACAATCAGGAGGAACAGAGAACCGTGATGATTGGCGGCGGGAAAATGTCAACACGTTAATCCAACGGTTGTATCAAAATATTAAAAGCACTAAACCTTGGGTAAAATTTGGTGTTAGTCCTTTTGGAATTTGGCAACCAGGATTTCCAAAACAACTAGGCAATGACAAAGCTTTTAATCCTTATGAAGAGCTATATGCTGATTCTCGCAAATGGTTAATGAATGGCTGGGTAGATTATCTATCACCACAACTTTACTGGAAAATTGAACAAAAACAACAAAGTTATCCTGTGCTGTTGAATTGGTGGATAGAACAAAACACCCAAGCAAGGCATATTTGGCCAGGAATTTTCACTAGCCGCGTTGGTGAAAAAAGCAGTATGGCTTGGCCTGCTAAGGAAATCATCTATCAAATTAAAACCACCCAAGGACAAAGTGGTTCAGATGGAAATATTCACTTTAGTATGAAACCTCTGCTGCAAAATCGTGGTGGAATTGCAGATTTGTTACCACAAGATGTTTATCATCATCCTGCGTTAGTCCCTTCATCACCTTGGTTGGATAATACACCACCAGAAAAACCACAGGTGCGTCTAGAAAAAGATGTCACAGGTACTAAAACTGTCCTGCGATGGCAACCTACTGGTAAACAACCAGTTTGGTTATGGGTTGTGCAAACCAAAACAGGTAATGAATGGAATACCAATATTTTACCTGCTGGGCAGAATTCAACTTTGTTAAATAATAATCAAGTTGAAGATGTCGCTGTTTCTGCGGTGACTCGCTATGGTGTTCAAGGGACAAGCGCTATTGTGGAAATTCCCCAATATCAGGCGAGAAAACCTAATGTTCGCACTTCTTTGCAAGGATTAAATACTCGTTAACCGAGTTCTGAGCTTCATTAATGAAGTTCCAAGGTTCACGCGTGATGTTCCAAGGTTCATGCGTGATGTTCCAAGGTTCATGCGAGATGTTCTGAGGTTCATTCACGAATTTTTTAAATGTAGAGACGCGAAATTTCGCGTCTCTACTTAGGTTATATATCTGAAGTTGTGGCTTAGTCTGACATGATTCTCTCCTATGGCCAATGAAAGCAATGATTGAGATAGCTAAATTGAGAACGTGAATCAACTAAAAGTTTTTACTGACTGATAAAAGTCAAAAACTATAGTTTGTTACAAGGAGCGATATTATGTCAGATACTAGCAAACGTGGCTTTGCTTCAATGGATGAAGATAAGCAACGCGAAATTGCCAGCAAAGGCGGACACGCTGCGCATGAAAAAGGTACTGCTCACGAATTCACACCTGAAGAAGCTCGTGAAGCTGGACGCAAAGGTGGCGAAACTGTTAGCCAAGACAGAGAACACATGGCTGAAATTGGTCGTGAAGGTGGAAAGCATTCTCACGGCGGCGGTCGCAAAAAACAAAAGGAAGATACTGAAGATATAGAAGATACAGAAGAAGAAGATACAGAGTCTAAAGGTACTCAAGGTGGTTCAAGAGAGCAACATGCTGAAGCAGGCCGCCAAAGTCACAAAAACAAGAATAAGAACAAATAATTTCTTGTTAAGATTTACGCACAAAGCTTAGCTGTTGACAGGGGTGTAAGGGAATAAGGGTATAGGGGTGTAAGGGTTTTACTTGTCTACATCCTTATATCCCTATACTTCTACACCCTATTTCAAAATGTCCCTGCATTCATACCGCCATCAACTTGTAACATCACACCATTTAAATATGAGGCTGCTGGTGAACAAAGAAAAACAGCAACATTAGCAAATTCTTCTGGTGTCCCCATTCTTCCTAAAGGTATAGCTGCATCAATACTGGCAATTTCTTCGGCTTTTGTTTTACCACTTTTTAGTGTGCGATCGCTGAGTAATTCATCTACTCGTTCTGTGTATGTCCAACCAGGTAAAATGCTATTGACGCGAATTTGCTCACTGCCTAATTCCTGGCTCAAAGTTTTGGTAAAACCAATCACCGCTAAGCGAATCGAATTAGACAATATTAGATTTTTGACTGGTTGTTTTGTGGAAGATGAAGTAATAGTCAGAATCGCTGGTGCAATTGATTGGCGTAAGTAAGGTAAAGCAGACTTCACCAACCGTACTGCACTCAGCAGATTTAAGTTAAGGGCGTTTTCCCAAGCAGTCAAATCAGTATCATCAAATGTGCCGGGTGGTGGCCCGCCTGCATTGGTGACGAGAATATCTAAGCCGCCGAATTTCTCTACAGTGCCATTAATCACCCGCTCAATATCTGCTGGTTGGGTGACATCTGCACGTATAGCTAAGACTTGTGTATTTGTTTCCGCTTCAATCTCAGCAGCAACTTTCTCGATGTTTTCACTCCGCGCACAGATGACGACTTTTGCACCTTCACGGGCAAATTGCCGTGCTGTAGCTTTACCTAGACCTTTACTAGCTGCTGTCACTAAGGCTACTTTGCCAGTGAGATGCAAATCCATAAGCTTTTTTGTGTGTGTTTATCGTAACTGAAAACCAAGATTATTTAAGGCTTCACGTAAGTGATCGCGTCCTCTTAAAGATTCTACAGTAGCAATTCGCTCAGCTGAATGTTGTGACCAATCACCAGCAACATTCATCTGTTGTTCAGTATAAAACTGTTTGATGATGTTGTTGTAGTGGGCGATCGCTTCATCTTGTTCGGCTAATTTATAGGTTTCTCGATGTAGTACTGCTGACTGCGGTAAACGTGGTTTAATTGCTGCATTCACTTCCGGGTTGGGATAACCTACACACAACCCAAACACCGCATATACAGAAGAAGGTAAATTGAGGATGCGTGCTACTTCTTCTGGGCGGTTGCGAATACCACCGATATATACTGTTCCCAAGCCTAAAGATTCAGCTGCGATCGTGGCATTTTGTGCTGCTAAGGTAGCATCAACGGTTGCCATAACAAACATTTCTAAATAGTCTAAAGCTTCATGGGCAATGCCGCAACTGTCAGCAACGTAACTCAGACGCGCCAAATCTGCTAACCAAACTAAAAATAGCGGTGCTTGACGGATGTGTGCTTGATTTCCCGCCAGTTTTGATAGTTCTTCTTTGCGCTGGGGATCTTCGACTGCGACTACACTCCAAGTTTGCAGATTAGAAGAAGTAGATGCAGACTGCGCCGCTGTCACCAGTATTTCCAGGGTTCCTGGTGGTAGAGGATCGCCCAGATAAGAACGAATAGAACGGTGAGAGAGTAATGTGGTGAGTGATTCATTCCAATTAATTTGGGAATCAAAAGGAATTTCACCGTAGCGCGATCGTAACAGTTCTGTAGGATTGCTCATAGAAAGTATGAAGTATGAAGTCACCCGCATATGTAGGTGTTTGTATAGATGCGATTTCTCATCGCCAAGAACTTCCTAAATTTAGATTAAATCTTTGGTGAAAATGCAGCGTATTGTTCTTTTGTTAAGACTGCATCTCTGACGTTAACCTGTTTAGGAATCAACTTCAATTGATAATAGGTATCAGCCACTTCTTGTTGTAAATTGATCAAGTTATCATCAATTGGCACCACTCCAAAACTACGTCTACTAGTTGCCTTTTGCATTGTTTCTATATCAATGCCTAGCACAGGTGCAAGAGTTTGTGCTACCTCTTTCCGATGCTGTTGTGACCATTCTTCTAGCTTTTGAATTTCTTCTAGTATTGCCTTTACAGTATTGGGATTTTCAGTCACAAACTTGCGGGTTCCTAAATAATATCCCCCTTGTTTATTAATGCCTGTGCCATCAACGAGAACACGCGCATTAGTAGCCTTTTGTGCTGCTGCATAAAATGGATCCCAAATTACCCAAGCATCTACACTACCTTTAACAAATGCCGCCCGTGCATCAGATGGTGGTAAATATTTAGGTTCAATCTCACTATATTTGACTCCCCCTTTTTGCAGAGCTTGAACTAGTAATAAATGAGCGCTAGAACCTTTTTGAAAGGCAATTTTTTTACCTTTTAGGTCACTCAATTGTTTAATCGGCGAATTTTCAGGGACAAGAATTGCTGAACCTGCTGGACTAGGAGCAATACCAGCAACGTAAGTCAATGCTGCACCCGCGGCTTGGGCAAATATTGGTGGTGATTCTCCTACATGCCCAAAATCAATGCTTCCCACATTCATTGCTTCTAGTAGTTGTGGCCCTGCGGGAAATTCAATCCATTCGACAGATTTTCCTTCTGGTGCTAAACGTTTTTCTAATACACCTTTAGCCTTTAGTAAAATCAGCGATTTTTGATAACCAAATCTGACCACTTTCGCTTCTTGAGGCGCAGTATCGCTAACTGGATTGGCGTTACTATTTGCAGAATTAACATTAGATGGTGATGAGCAAGCTGCAAATAACAAGCTCAAACACAGACCTGTAATGAAAGCTCCTGCTATGGGTAAAGGCGCAGCATGAAAGCGTAACTTAGGTGATTTTTGTAATGGAAGATTGATCAATTGAATTAGCGATCGCCACTTAATTGCTAAATAGCGAAATATCAAGTTAATCATCAGAATACTTCTCTAGTCATTGTTAACTACTATAAACCTACGGATATACCGCTGTATACTATGAATTTAGGGGAAGTAACAAAAAATCAGGAGTGATACTTGCAAACCTCCCCTGTTTTCCCTTGATCTGATCATCGAAGAAGAATTCAGGAGTCAGAACAAATTCAAATGCACTCATAACAGGAAGATTAAACTTAGTTATGGAACAGTGAAGTTTTTACCTCCTGCTTCCTGCCTGCCCCTTCCTGCCTTGTACTGGTTTGGCAGCTACAGCACTAAGTTGAAGTTTAAAGCCGAGTTGCTCTGGTTTAATTTGCGAAAAAGACTCTTTTAAAATAATTGTGAAGGGATATCTTTGAAAAACAGCCGCTTTTCCTTGAGATAATAATGCCCTGGCATGGCTGATACGTACCGGAGATAGCGGTTGTTGATCGGCATCAAGAATTAAAACTTTAGTCATAAGTCAAAAAATAGTGTCAGGTCAAGTTACTATGCGATCGCACTTTTTTGTCTCATCTCTGACTAACGAAATGCGATCGTATCCAGTAATTACGCAGTCAGACGAATAAAGGCTTTGCTCATCTACATTCCTTATGCCAACCCTTAATTGTTTGTCTCACTGCATGAGTCTTAGCTGTTTTGCTATTTGTCTGATGTAGCATATTGCTTTGATAAGAAAGATGAGAGCCTAGAGGTAAACTCCAGCACTCTCTTATAATTACCGCCCATTTAGCTGTGATATCGTGTAATACAAACAACGGTTTACCGAGCGATTTACCGTTATTTGTATTACATGCAAAAAATAGCATAGACAACTCAAAAAAGCAAGCCAACTGACAAAGTGCTATCATCCGTAGACACCCACAGATACAAGAAATACCAGTCTGCCAAGTTTTCTTGAGAATTCAAAAAATAAAAGTTGTTATCCTTTTCCCTAACCCAAACTCAGCACTCAAGCTATATAAATTTTTGTAACTGCAAAATCTCTCTAACTTTCTGCTAAAATCTACTATAAGTTGACTGGTTTACAGTATTTTAAAAAGTAAGCTTTAATAAATAAGCTAATAAAAACTAATATTTTAAGTATAAAAAGTCAATTTTAGGCTCAAATTCTTAGCCAAAATCTAATGTATATCTGTAATTTGTCTGCACTAAAACCATTCACCCTCATCAGTTTTATTTATATCTAAGAATATTAAATGAATAGCAAATATAACCAGTTGACATACTTGCCATGACAATCATTAAATTAGAAAGTCAATAATTTGAAAAAAGCGAAATATTTATTAAAGCTTCGCAGTAACACCTCATCAATACACAACACAAAGATATGCGCTATAACCAATTAGGTGAAAGTGACCTGAGAGTTTCGGAAATTTGCCTTGGTACTATGACATATGGGCGGCAAAATAGTATTGAAGAAGCCCATCAGCAGCTAGACTATGCTATTGCTAACGGAGTGAATTTCATTGATGCTGCGGAAATGTACCCAGTACCGCCGAGAGAAGAAACTTACGGCTTAACAGAAACATATATTGGCGAATGGTTAAAACATCAGCAGCGAGATAAAGTGATTGTAGCCACTAAAATTGCTGGCCCAGGGCGAGGCTTTAAATGGTTACGTGGGGGAGCAGACGCAATTGAGCGCGATAATATTAAACAAGCTGTAGATGATAGTCTGAGAAGATTGCAAACCGACTACATTGACCTTTACCAAATTCACTGGCCAGACCGCTATGTACCACGTTTTGGTCAGACAATTTTTGAACCCACCCAAGTAAAACCCTCGGTTCCAATAGTAGAACAACTAGAAGCTTTTGCTGATATTATTCAATCAGGCAAAATTCGCTATCTTGGTTTAAGTAATGAAACTCCTTGGGGAGTCACCCAATTTAGTAATGCTGCCAAACAATTAGGATTACCAAAAGTTATCTCCATTCAAAATGCTTACAACTTACTCAATCGCGTATTTGATGGAGCTTTAGCAGAAGCAGTTTATTACGAAAACATTGGTTTATTAGCTTACAGTCCTTTAGCCTTTGGCTTTTTAACTGGTAAATATCTCAACGGTAAACCAGAAAATACCAGAATTACATTGTTTGAAAACTTTGGTCAACGCTACCTTAAACCTAAAGTCACCGAAGCAGTAGCAGCTTACGTAGAACTAGCCAAACGCCATCAACTGAGTCCAGCACAACTAGCTATAGCTTTCGTGCGGAGTCGTTGGTTTGTAACTAGCACAATTATTGGTGCAACAACTCTAGAACAACTCCAAGAAAATCTAGAAAGTGTGAATTTAGTTCTCAGCAAAGAGATTTTGGCAGAGTTAGATGCAATTAACACTCAATATCCCAACCCCGCACCTTAAAAATACTGGCATTGCATAATTACCTCACGCAGAGAGGTAAGGAGTTGAAGATTTCAATACATCTGATTCAGCAATGCTAAAGTACTGAGCATTTGTCAGCAGCTGTCGCGTTTTCGTGTTGGCTGTTAACCGTTAGCAGTCAACAGTCAACAAACCTTATGATTGATTAAGTAGAATATGACGATCGCCACAACATTTGTTGAACAAAATACTATCCGCCGTCGGGGTACTGGCCTCAAAGCTTATAATCCTGAGAAAGCTTATAAGGGATATACACTTTTTACACCACTGACAAGTGATGGAGAAGTATATCTTTTGAACTTGCAAGGGGAAGTAGTACATCAATGGAATCTGCCTTATCCGCCAGGGTTATATGGTTATCTCTTGCCTAATGGCAATTTGTTCTATAACGGGAAAACTCCAGAAATTCCGCCACGCTTTCCCCTATGGTCGGCGTTTAAAGGTGGCGTTGTTTTAGAGGTAGATCCTAAAGGCAATATCATCTGGGAGTATCAGCATCCAGACCATCATCACGATGGACGCAAACTCCGCAATGGAAATGTGATTTTATTAGCCATTGAAAAGATTCCCCAATCTCTGGTTCCTCGCATCAAAGGTGGTGTTGCGGGAACAGAAGCAGATGGTGATATTTATGCTGATGTACTTTACGAAGTAACTCCCGCAGGCGAGATTGTCTGGACTTGGCACGCCTACGAACACCTCGACCCAGAGAAGTTTGCCATTACTCCCCAAGATCAACGGCATGAATGGACTCACGGTAATACTGTCGGCGAACTCGCTGATGGCAATATTATTGTGAGCTTCCGTAATATCTCCACAGTTGCTATTATCGATCGCCAAACTGGAAACATTATCTGGACACTGGGTGATGATGTATTAGCACAGCAGCACTTTCCGAACGAACTACCTAACGGCAATATCTTGATTTTCGATAACGGCGCACATCGTCGTCACACGGCGTTGAATTTCTCGCGTGTAATTGAAGTCAACCGTCAAACTCAAGAAATAGTTTGGGAATATACTGATAGTCCACCACACAACTTCTTCAGTTCATACATATCAGGAGCGCAACGCCTTCCTAATGGCAATACTTTGATTACCGAAGGCGCTTATGGCCGCATTTTTGAAGTGACTGTAGAAGGGGAACTCGTTTGGGAATATGTTAATCCTCATTTCGCAGTTCGCAACGTCCCTGGTGAAAAGTCGTTGGTAGCGCGTGGGGAACAAAATTCCGTCTTCCGCGCCTTTCGTTACGCACCTGAAGAAGTGCCTTGGCTGTAGAAATTTTAGATTTTGGATTTTGGATTTTAAATTGAATAATCAAAAACATAAAATTGCAAATCCAAAATGAAGTGACGAGAGACAGGAGGGAAGAAAGTTGTTCTGTCTCTGTCTAATTAACAGATTTGGGATGGTTGCATTCCAATGTCGGCTACAAATTCCTATTCATAAAGGAACGTAAACATGGCTGAAGTTAAAATTTATAGTGCCGTCGTTTGTCCTTTTGCTCACCGTTCTCGTTTGGTACTGCAAGAGAAAGGTATCGACTTTGAGTTGATTGAAATTGATTTGCAGAATAAGCCAGCGGGATTCACAGATATTTCTCCTTATGGAAAAGTACCAGCACTTGTGCATGGCGATCGCCGCGTTTGGGAATCTGCTGTTATTAATGAATATCTTGATGAAGTGTTTCCCAACCCCCCACTTTTACCCAACAATCCAGTAGGTAAAGCCCAGGCTCGTATTTGGATTGATTTTGCCAACACTAGATTTGTACCAGCTTTTTCTAGTCTGTTGCGGAGTCCAGATATTCAAAAACAAGAAGAAGCGAAAAAAGAACTTTACAAACATTTAGAATTCATCGAGAACGAAGCTTTTGGGAAGTTGTCTAAAGACGGCTCCTATTGGTTTGGCGAATCTGTCAGTTTGGTAGACTTTACCTTTTTCCCTTGGTTTGAGCGCTGGGCTGCACTGAAAAAATATCGTGACTTTCCGCTACCAGCTGAGTTCGCTCGCCTGAAACAGTGGAAACATGCTCTCAAAGAACGGGAATCTGTCAAAGCGATCGCTAATCCAAAGGAATTTTACATAGAGCGTTATGCTAAATTCGCTACGCCTGTTGCTGCGTAGTCATCTCTGGAACTAAAAACCATAACATCACATCGACGCTGCGGGGAAATGTAGAGTTTTCCCGCTTTATTTATCATCGCAGTGCTTGTGTTTTTGCTAAGGCTACGGTGACACACCAATCTTTGAATCGGCAATGTTAATGTATCAAGTTACATTATTAATGTGTCGCCTGACATTGTTAATGTATTGCCTGACATTGTTAATGTATTGCCTGACATTGTTAATGTGTTGCCTGACATTGTTAATGTGTCGCCTGACATTGTTAATGCACAGTCCAAATCAATACCTATAATAAAGCTACAGCTACAGTACATCTTTCTAGGATTTATGCCGAAACGGATAGCGATCACTAATCACATGAGTATAAAAGAATAGTTCGCTATCGTTAGGCGACAGAAGCAACAAAACCCAGCATGAGTATTATTGTTTTTGGCAGTATCAATATAGATTTAGTAGTCACAGCACCGCGATTACCAGTTATCGGAGAAACTTTGCTGGGAAAAGATTTTTTTAAAGTCCCAGGAGGTAAAGGTGCAAATCAAGCCGTAGCATTAGCGCGGTTGGGAATTCCCACTCAGATGGTGGGACGTGTGGGGACACAAAGTTTTGGTGCTGAACTGGTAAATCATTTGCAAACTGCTGGTGTAGACACAGAGAATATCTTGATAGATGAAGCTGCAAACTCTGGAGTTGCCATTATTGTTGTTGATGATCATGGACAAAACCAAATTGTGGTGATTCCTGGGGCAAATGGCCAAGTAAATCAAGAAGATGTCAAAAGGTTATCGCACTTATTACCAACAGCCAAAGCACTACTTTTACAATTAGAAATTCCCTTTGATGCTGTAGTCGCTGCTTCCCAAGCCGGACGCAATGCCAATATTACAGTTATTCTTGATCCTGCGCCGGCACAATCTAACTTACCCGCCGAACTTTACTCTTTGGTGGATATTATCACCCCGAATGAAGTAGAAGCAGGACAGTTAGTTGGTTTTACGGTAGATAGCGAAGAATCAGCCGCCGCTGCTGCTACGGTGTTATTGCAAAGGGGTGTGAAATCTGTGATCGTTAAACTAGGCGCAAAGGGTGTTGTTTGCGCCACAGCTGAAGAAACATTCTTTGTTCCAGCTTTTCCCGTTCATGCTGTCGATACTGTGGCTGCTGGTGATGCGTTTAACGGTGGTTTAGCAGCTGCACTTTACGCCGGAATGTCTTTACGCCAAGCAGTTGTTTGGGGTGCAGCCGCAGGTGCTTTGGCAACTACAAAACTAGGCGCACAAACTTCATTACCTGATAAGTTTATGTTTGAGGCATTCCTCAAAGAAAGGGGAGTTTTGAAAGATGAAGTGTGAAGTGTGAAGTATGAAGTGTGAAGTATGAAAATCAATAGGTTTAGATCCCCGACTTTTTTGAAAAGTCGGGGATCTTTTTGTTTGAGAGGAGAGTCAGCAAGATGAGGAAACAGTGTGAAGCTGAAAGTAACAAATGACTATTGACCATTGACTACTTGCCAATATCTTCATTCCATAATTCGGGGTTAGTTTGAATAAATTCACTCATCATTTGTTCGCATTCATCTAAATTTAAATCAATAACTTCTACGCCGTGAGATACCATAAAATCTTTAGCACCTGGAAATGTGCGAGATTCTCCGACGATGACTTTTTTTATGCCAAATTGCACCACTGCGCCAGCGCACAAATAACATGGCATTAAGGTTGAATAGAGTGTTGTACCTCTGTAATTGCCAATTCTGCCAGCGTTACGGAGACAATCAATTTCGGCGTGGGTAACAGGATCACCATCTTGGACTCGTTTGTTGTGTCCTCTGCCAACAATTTTGCCATCCTTGATGAGAACCGAACCAATAGGAATTCCGCCTTCTTGTCTACCTTGTTTTGCTTCGGCGATCGCAGCTTGCATAAATTCATCCATTTTCTTATTCTCCTTATATGTCAAAACAACTTGTATTAATGGATCATGATGGTGGTGTAGATGATTATCTCGCCACTATGCTGCTGTTAACGATGGATCATATAGAACTTCTCGGTGTTGTCGTCACCCCAGCCGATTGTTATATTGAACCAGCCGTTAGCGCTACACGCAAAATTATTGATTTGATGGGATTTTCTCATATCCCCGTTGCCGAAAGCACAGTGCGGGGGATAAATCCATTTCCCCGTCTTTATCGACGTGATTCGTTTATTGTTGACCATCTCCCCATTCTCAACCAGCAGGATACTATTAACACTCCTTTGGTTGCAGAAGCCGGTCAAGATTTTATGGTGCGGGTATTGCGTGCAGCACCAGAACCAGTCACGCTGATGGTAACTGGCCCATTAACAACAGTTGCAGTGGCGTTAGATAAAGCACCAGATATTGAAGCGAAAATTCAAAGAATTGTTTGGATGGGCGGCGCGTTGAATGTTGGTGGTAACGTTGAAAAAAGTTTAGAAGCGGGACAAGATGGTTCTGCGGAATGGAATGTCTATTGGGATGCTGTTTCAGCAGCGCGAGTTTGGCAAACACAGATTGAAATTATCATGTGTCCTTTAGATTTAACGAACAATGTACCCGTAACATCAGACATTGTGTACAAAATGGGCAAACAACGCCACTATCCCATCTCTGATTTAGCTGGACAATGTTACGCCTTGGTAATTCCGCAAGATTATTATTTTTGGGATGTGTTGGCGACAGCTTATTTAGGACACCCAGAATTTTATCAACTGCGAGAATGGGAAACGGAAATTATTACCTCTGGTCTGAGTCAAGGTCGAACTAAAGTTGTGCCTGGTGGGCGTAAGATTTATGCAATGGATCAAGTTGATAAAGATGCTTTTTATGCTTATATCTTGCAGCAATGGGCAAGGTAAATATTAAGCTGTTAAACATTTAATTTGCACATTGAGACCTCAGGGGGCAGGGGGCAGGGAGCAAGGTATAGGGTTTGCAGCTTTTACTACCATGAAAATAGTGCAATTTAAATGACGATTAGCTTATCTTCATTTACTTTTTGTTGTACTTGTCAATGCGTAAGTTTTACATACTTTACTTTGGGGAAAAGCAATTTTAACTTCTGTTCCTTGATGGCGGTTAATCTCGATAGTTCCTCTCAATTGTTTCACTAAACCTTGGACAAGATTGATACCTAATGTTTTAGACTTCTTGCTATCAAAATTAGCTGGTAGTCCAATTCCATTATCTTGAATGATGAGAATTAAATTCTGCTGATTTTCTGGATAAAAAGTGACTAAAATTTTACCTGTACAATTATTAGGAAAAGCGTATTTTAAAGAATTAGAAACTAATTCATTGATAATTAAACCACAGGGGATAGCCGTTTCAATATCTAAGTCAACATTTTCAATTTGAATACTAAGTTCGATTTGCTGAGAACTGATATCGTAGGCAGCAAATAAATGAGTAGTTAACTTAGCAATATACTGAGCAAAATCAATATTAGCGAGGTCTTCAGAAGAATATAGTGTTTCATGTACCAGAGCAATAGAGGCAATGCGGTTTTGACTATCACATAAAATGTTATTAGCTTGTGGATCTTGAGTTCGTCTAGACTGCATTTGTAGCAAGCTACTAACAATGGCTAAATTATTCTTGACGCGATGGTGAATTTCCTTAATTAATACTTCCTTTTCTTGCAAAGATGCTTCGATCTGCTCTTTTGCTTGTTTGCGTTCTGTGATGTCTTCAACAATATATGAAAATCTAGAATACCCGTTGGGACTGACTCCTATTGGGCTAACACTGGCAGAGAGCCATCTTTGTTCGTTGGGTGTGTCATGGGGATATTCAAACTGGATAGGAGCCTGAATTTGTTGGGCTTGGCGACAATGACTCACCCATTTCTGAATATTCAGTTGGGGTCTGCCTAAATCACTGGCAAACTGATTTTGCATTGCTTCTGGAGTAGTGCCAAAAAATTGAGCGGTGGCTTGGTTATCGGAAATGTGTAAAATGTCCTGGTTATGTAGCTCAATAATACCCATAAGCATTGCCCCACTGTTGAAGAAACTGCGGAGTGTTGATTCACTTTGTTGTAAATTGTCGTTGAGTTGGCTTAACTCGGTTGTGCGTTCTGCGACTCGAAGTTCTAGTTCTTCCTTGGCTTGTTGGCGTTCGGCTTCGATGCGTTTGCGTTCGGTGATTTCTTCGCACACAACACTGATAGCAATGATGTCTTTACCATCTTTTAACGGTAACCAGCTTTCTAACCAAGTTCGTTGCACACCGGGTTGAGCCGGAGTTTCTCCACTAATTTCGACATTGAGAATCGGTTGGCCTGTTTCTAAGACGGTGTAAAATAGTCTTTCAATGTCGTCAGCCAATTCAGGTAATAACTCACGCACCGTGCGACCGATATGCGCTTCTACAGGAAACCCATTGATTTCTGCTAGGCGCTGGTTAATACGGACAAAGCGGCAATCAGTGTCTAAGATACTCAACCCGATTGGGGCTGATTGATAGATAATTTCGATTTCAGCTAGTTGGCGCTGAAGCTGAATTTGACTTTCTTGTAATGCTGCCTCTGCTTGTTTCCGCTCAGTAATATCTGTGCAGGTGCCAATCCACTCGCTAATTGTGCCATCAGCATCTAAAATTGGTACAGCCCGAATAGCAAAATCGTGGTAATTGCCATCTTTCATCCGCAGTCGATACTCAGTTTCGTATGTGCTGTGATTTGTGTAAGATTCTTGCCATGTGGTATGGGCGCGATCGCGATCATCGGGGTGAACAAAATCAAGCCAACCCAATCCCAAGCTTTCCTCTATGGGTTGTCCAGAAAGTTCTTCCCACACCTCTGGCGCAGCTATTGTCATCCCATTGATATCAGTGCGCCAGACAATCTGAGCCGAAGCATGAACTAATGAGCGATATCGCCGTTCGCTCTGCTGCAACGCGGCTTGTGCTTGCTTGTGCTGATCGATTGCCATGACAGTTCCCGCCATACGGACAGGCTGTCCCAGTGCATCATAAAATGCGTGTCCTCTGGCCTCAAGCCAGTGAAGGCTACCATCTGCCCAAATAATGCGATACTCATGTTGGTAGGTGCTGTGAGTTTGCAGTGCTTGTTGTACTGCTTGGTTGATTGCCTGACGATCATCAGGATGTATGTAAGCTTCAAAGGTTTCATATTTACCATCAAAGCTACCAACAGCCAAACCAAATAATTGTTCGTGTTCTGGCGACCACTTGATTTCTCCCTTGACTATATCCCAGTCCCACATTCCCATTTTTGCCGCCGACAGAGCCATCCGCAGTTGCTCGGCATTTTCTTGAGCCAGTTTTTGGTTGAGTTGTATAATCTTCTGCGTGCTGTTGCGAAGATTGCTAGTTAGCAGGTTAATCGTCAAGGCAACAAGGAAGAAAATACCTAGTCGCAACACATCTTCTGTTTGAGCAATCCAGAGTTGATGTACGGGAGGAATCAAGAAATATTTGAGTGCCAGCGTTGACAGAGCAACTGTAACAATCCCCGGATAAAAACCACCATACCAAGTAGTTACAATGATTCCTATGTAAAAAAAAGTACCAAGAATTCGAGATATCAGGTTTTCTAGCGAAACTGACAGCAACAGAGCGATCGCAGTTGAAGCAATGGCAATACTGTAGGATAATAATCGTGGACAACGTCTCATCATTTTTCCCTCCCCTAGCTTTATATTCAATCAGCTTTGGGTTGTGACAAGGCAGTTCTAACATGCCCATCAAGAAAAAGAGTAAGAGAAAGGGTGTGGCTAAATGGGAAAAAGAAAGCCTGACAAATCTGGAATTCTATCCCTAAATCATCTAACCTTTTACGATATTTAGAAAGTTATAGCGGTTCATTGCTGTTTGAATGGCAACGTAAAGTTCTTGCTCTCTTACAGGTTTAAGGATATACCCAAATGGTAATGTCAGCGCTGCTCGTTCTACAGTACTTTTATCAGAATGTCCTGTGACATAAATAACAGGAATTTGCAGATGATTCCAGATTTTTTCTGCTGCTTGAATACCGTCTATTTTGCCCCGCAGGCGGATATCCATCAAAACTAAGTCGGGACGCAGCTTGCTTGCTTCCTCAATTGCTGCTTCTCCCGAATCTACAATATTAATAACTGTGTATCCCAGGGATTCTAAACTTTCCTGCAAATTACAGGCAAGAATATACTCATCTTCAACAACCAAGATTTGCCATAACTGAGAATTTTCTTGAGTGCCATCATTCATAATCATTAAATACTGAGCTTATTTTGGTGACGGCGTAGAAGATGCCTCTTTTACTACTATAAGAGAATAATAGGTATGGAAAAGGGTTTCAGGATTTGATAACCCAATACAGTTCAGATAAGTTTTTTTGTCTTTTACTGTTCCCTGTTCCCTGTTCCCTTGTCTCTACAGGGAAACATCGGACACGATACAACTAATTGATAGGATGGAAAATAAATGTTTGCGCCATAATTAAGAGTTATTTTTGATATGACTATTGCTCAAGTTGGGTCATCACTGGTTGAAATCGCTGGAGAAACTCGCGCCGCTGCTAGTAAGTTGGCAATTCTGGGGACAGAAGCGAAAAATCATGCGATTGAAGCGATCGCTCAAGCATTAGAATCGGCTAAAGAAGACATATTGCAAGCGAATGTGGCTGATTGTCAAGCGGCGGCGGCGGAAGGAATTGCCAAACCTTTATACAAGCGGTTGCAGTTAGATGAACATAAGTTAAGAGATGCGATCGCTGGTGTCCGAGATGTTGGTAAACTAACTGATCCTATCGGTAAAGTGCAGATTCACCGCGAACTTGATACTGGTTTAGTTCTCAAACGCATCACTTGTCCTTTGGGTGTATTGGGAATTATTTTTGAAGCACGTCCAGAAGCCGCAATTCAAATTGTTTCTTTGGCGATTAAATCAGGTAATGGTGTAATTCTCAAATGTGGCAAAGAAGCAGTACGTTCTTGTGAAGCAATAGTTAAAGCCATTAAACAAGGATTATCGCAAACTGCTGTTAGTCCTGATGCAGTGCAGTTGCTAACAACAAGAGAAGAAACTTTAGAACTTTTAAAATTAGATAAATATGTCGATTTAATTATTCCCAGAGGTTCTAATTCTTTTGTACGGTTTGTGCAAGAAAATACCCGCATTCCGGTACTTGGTCATGCTGATGGCATTTGTCATGCTTATATAGATAAAGCCGCTGATATTACTAAAGCAGTGGAGATTACTGTTGATGCCAAAATTCAATATGCTGCTGCTTGTAATGCTATTGAAACTTTATTAGTTCATCAATCAATTGCGGCAGAATTTTTACCCAAAGTTGCAGCCGCTTTAAAAGCCAACCATGTGGAATTAAAAGGTGATAAACGCACCTTAGAAATCTTACCTGAGATTGCCGCCGCCACCGAAATTGATTGGGAAACCGAATACAGCGATTTAATCTTGTCGATTAAAATTGTAGACTCATTAGAAGATGCGATCGCTCATATTAACGAATACGGTTCTCGCCACACCGACGCAATTATTACTGAAGATATCGCCACCGCAGAAGCTTTCTTCGGCTTGGTAAACTCCGCCGGAGTATTTCACAATTGTTCCACACGCTTTGCTGATGGTTTCCGCTACGGTTTTGGTGCAGAAGTCGGTATCAGTACTCAACAAATGCCGCCTCGCGGCCCCGTTGGTTTAGAAGGACTGGTAACGTATAAGTATCAAATGACTGGTGATGGACACATTGTAGCTAGTTACACTGGCGCAAATGCTAAGGCATTTATCCATCGGGATTTATAAAAATACTACCGATATCCTTGTTAGAGACGTTGCATTGCAATGTCTCTACATATTTATGTAACAGCAAATTCAGTATACTTTCTCACTTCTGCTGGTTGAAAAGCCAATACAATTTGGTCTTTAGGAATTCCTGCACTAACGAGTTCGTTAGCAATACCATCTTCTGTGCCGTCTCTTTGAATCCAGATTTTATTATTAATAAGATCAATATGTACAAGGCAACCATGTACTCGCTGTTTGTTTTCCCAACCAAGTGTCAGTAAAAGATAATGGTTTTTGTCTTGGTCAATAATTAACTGTCTTTCTAATTCTCCATAGGCGTAGGGAAGTTGGGCGTATTCATTTAAAACTTTTTGAATTATTTGGCGATAATCATCTACGGTAGCCATTCTATAATTACCTCGCTTTCTGAATTGAAGACGAGTAAACAAAAACGTTGATTTTCTATCAATATTTTACCAATTGGTTCTTGAAATAATTCTGAGTATGTTTCTTGACGAACAGCAAGATACAAGAGGCGGTCTGGTTCCAGGCGAGTGAGAATATCGTAGTATAAAATGTACTGTCCTAAAGCATTTTCTAGGTCTGCTACTGGAGAAGCACCTATAAAGCTTTTAACTTCTACTGCTATTTTTTTACCGCTTTTTTCTGCCCCTATTAGTTTTTCTGCACCTAAATCAATGTATAAATCTCTTGCACCCCATCTTAAGATAAATGGATCATTAGTAATTTGCCAATTATCTTTTTGGAGGGCGTTTATCACAGCATTGTGATAAATATCTTTAGCTGGCATAGCACATTACACCAATGCTTTGAGTAAAGCTTGCAGTTTCAATTGCACTTCTGCAAATTCTTTATCGGGATCAGAACCGGCGACGATACCTGCACCTGCGTAAAGTCTAGCGCGATCGCCATCAATTAACGCAGAACGAATACCGACAATAAACTCACAGTTCCCTTGCGAGTCTACCCAACCGAGAGGTGCGGCATATAAACCCCTCTCAAAGCTTTCGTAACGCCGAATTTCAGCACACGCCACATCTCTAGCAGCACCAGCAACGGCTGGTGTAGGATGCAGTTGGGCAACTATTTTTAATGGATGGACGTTAGCTGGAACTTTGGCGCTAATAGGTGTCCATAAATGCTGGATGTTAGATAGCTGTCGTAAGCGTGGCGGTAATACTTGGGGTGACAATCCTAGTTGTAATAAACGTTGAGTAATAAAGTCAATCACTAATGAGTGTTCGTGTCGTTCTTTGTCACTGTTCAGCAAACGATTTGCATTAGCAGCATCTTCCGCTGGTGTTTTACCCCTGGGTGCAGAACCAGCTAAGGCATCTGTGATTAACTGTTGATTTTCAATACAAATTAATCTTTCTGGGCTTGCCCCGATAAAGTTTTGTCCTTTACCATTACTTGTAGAAAAAACATAACAATTAGGATGTATTTGTCTAAGATTATTTAATAATGTATATAAATTAAATTGATGATTTGCCTGAACATCCAAGGCATCTGCCAGCACAATTTTGCTTAAATAACTAGCCTGGATTTTTTCTAAAGCAGAAACAACAGAGCGTTTAAATTCTGTACCCTGAGTTACAGATTGCTGACGAATGTTTGCCGATACAATATCAAGTTTGGGCGATAAGTATTTTAAAGAATTAATCAGTTCGATGTTGTCACACAAATTCTGCCAAATTTTTTGTAGCTGCGCATTAGCAGTTATTAATATGTTAGCGACTAAGACGCATTGCTGATTTTTCACAGCTATTTGCCAACGCGGTAGAAAAATTGTAGCGGCGGGAAAAGGATAGTCAGATTGAATGTTTTGATTAAAAAAACTAAAGTAACAAAAAAAGCGTGGACTGGCAAAAGGTGGATGATTATCTCCAAAAGTAATTATATTTTTTAGACAATTTTTGATAAAATATTCTGCTTGATTAAAACGGTCTTGCCCATCAATTTGTAATGTTGCCACTGCATCAATTGCAGCGATCGCTTCTGCTTTACCTTTGTTCTCAAAGTAAAAATTTATTTCATTTGCTTGCGCTAGTTTATCCAATACAACTAGAGGATCAACCCAGTCAAGCTCCAGCGAAATACTCACAATTTGCCGACAATTATTGTTGAGGCAATTTTCTTGAACCGCTAACAGAAATTGATATATGTCTTTGTGCTTTACAAAGAAGTTGTTACGACATGGTGAAACTGTCATGGATCTAAGAATAGTAAATTTTTTTTAAGTTATCTTCCTAAAGTGTAATTAAACATGGTCTATTTCTACAGGTAACATATTCAGTCACCATTTCACCAGAGTATGGTTTGCTTTGTTTAAGGTATTACTAAACGCTGACAAGCTATGCTCAGTTTTAACCTGCAATAAAAAATAAGTTTTACTAAGAAAGGGTTAACCAGTCCAAAAAAATGCTGAGTAATCAGTGCTAAGTGCCGAGTAAAATAATTGAAGAAGAATTCAAAAGCTAGACTTCAGAATTCAGCATCAATTAGTGGAGAATTCAAACTCGCCATTAATTCTAGACCACAGATTCTCAGATTTTTTGGAGGAATCATACAGCATTCATGCTGGCTGCTGACTCATGACTTCTGAAGTCTATTTTGATAAAATGTGGGTAATTTAATGAATATTAACTGATGACTATCAAGCAGATTTCACCTCCCAAAAGTAAACTGTGGATGGCAGCAATTAAACCACCAATGTACAGTGTTGCTATTATGCCTATATGGATAGGAACAGCAATTGCTTTTGCCGAAACAAAAATTTTGAATACTACAGTATTTTTGACTTTTTTAATAGCAGCAATTTTAATTCTGTCCTGGGAAAATTTAAGTAATGATGTGTTTGATTCCGAAACAGGAATCGATAAAAATAAACATCATTCACTGGTGAATTTGACGGGTAATAAGTCGCTAATATTTTGGTTAGGAAATCTGTTTTTGGTGATCGGCTTGTTAGGAGTAATAGCGATCGCAACTTGGCAACAAGACCCAACTGTAATCATCATGGTGTTGGTGGCTTGTACTTTAGGCTATATGTACCAAGGGCCACCCTTTCGGCTAGGATACCAAGGATTAGGCGAAATTCTGTGCTTTTTTGCCTTTGGGCCGTTGTTAGTACCAACAGCATATTACAGCCAAACGCAAACTTGGTCGATCGCTAGTTTTGCTGCTTCAGTGGTGGTTGGGATTGTCACCAGCTTAATTTTGTTTTGTTCACACTTTCACCAAGTTAAAGATGACATAGCCGCAGGTAAGCGATCGCCTATTGTTCGACTCGGTACAGCCAACGGCGCAAAAGTTTTGGTTTGGTTTACCGCCAGTATCTATCCTTTGTCTTTATTGTTGGTTTTCTTGAGAATTTTCCCAGTTTGGACATTGTTGAGTTGGCTAAGTTTACCCTATGCCGTCAAATTATGTCGTCACGTCCAACAAAACCACAACCAGCCAGAAAAAGTTAGCAACTGTAAATTCATCGCAGTGGCTGTACATTTCTGGAGTTGTTTGTTATTGGGTGTGGGATTTTTTATCGGCTGATGAGTCTTAACAAACAAGAATTTATCCTCAGTACTCAGCAACGCCACTTGCTTCAACGGAGGGAACCTCCGCAACGCAGTGGCTCCTCAGCACTCAGCACTCAGCACTCACTACTTTTTGAATTTCGTCCTTATCAACGGAAATTTACGCGTCCACTCACCACTCATCACGGTGTTTGGGATATGCGCGAAGGTATTATTTTGCGTTTTGTTGATGAAGCACTTAATGTTGGCTGGGGAGAAATCGCGCCTATCAGTTGGTTTGGTTCAGAAACTTTAGAACAAGCTTTAGATTTTTGTCGCCAACTACCCAAAGAAATTACATCAAAGACAATTTTCTCTATTCCTGATTGTTTACCCGCTTGTCAATTTGGGTTTGAATCAGCCTTTGAGGGAGTAGGGAGTGGGGAGTGGGGAGTGGGAGAAAAGCTGAGTTGCAGTGGCTTATTATCAGCAGGGGAGGTGGCTTTACAGCAATGGTACAAGCTGTGGGAAAAAGGATATCGCACATTTAAATGGAAAATTGGTGTTGATGCGATCGCTCAAGAACTAACAATATTTGATACCCTAATTCGTAGCTTACCCGCCTCAGCCAAACTGCGCCTAGATGCTAACGGCGGACTCAGCTACGAAGAAGCTAAATTATGGCTGTCAACTTGCGATAACATCCAAGCAGAAGTACCTTTAGAAATTGAATTTCTAGAACAACCCCTACCTGTTGAAGAATTTGCGGGGATGTTGGAGTTAAGTAGATGTTACCAGACTGCGATCGCTTTAGATGAATCTGTTGCCACACTCCAGCAACTCATCAATTGTTATCAGCAAGGCTGGCGAGAAATTTTTGTCATCAAACCCGGAATTGTTGGTTCACCGTCGCGGCTGCGTCAGTTTTGCCAACAACATGAAATTGATGCTGTTTTTTCCTCTGTATTTGAGACTGTGATTGGTAGACAAGCTGCACTTAACCTAGCAGCAGAATTATCTCGTAAAAACAGAGCAGTTGGTTTTGGCGTTGATCATTTTTTTGCCCAAGCAGAAGCCACCAGTCCTGAAAGTTTATGGAACAACCTTTAACTTATCTGCAAAATTTGTCTCAACATGATTGGCTAATTGGTGACAACAGCCATCAATTTTCAGCACTAGCCGAAGAATTATATTTAGAACTAACAGAAATATCAAAACAACGTCATACACCACCAAAAATTATCCTAGCGGAACGCGAACCAGTAAAATTTTTAGCTTGTTTTCTCGCCGCTTGTGCAGCTAATTGTCCAGTCTTCCTTTGTAACCCCGACTGGGGAACACAAGAATGGCAACAAGTATTTGAATTAGTCCAACCAGATATCATTTGGGGAATCGAAAATAGGAAATTATTAGTAAATACTAATCCCCACTCCCCACTCCCCACTCCCTACTCAGCACTCAGCACTCCCCACTCCCCACTCCCCACTCCCCACTCAGCACTCAGCACTCAGCACTCAGCACTTAGTAAGCACTCACCACTCATCATGATTCCCACAGGTGGTTCATCAGGCAAGATAAAATTCGCCATCCACACATGGGAAACTCTCACTGCATCTGTGCAAGGTTTTACAAAATATTTTCAGTTAACACAAGTAAATTCTTTTTGTGTATTACCCCCATATCATGTCAGTGGGTTAATGCAATTTATGCGTTCTTTCACGACTGGCGGTAAACTAGCAATTTTGCCATTCAAAACTATAGAATTTGGTCAAATACCTTCTATTCAACCCTCAACATTTTTCATTTCCTTAGTCCCAACTCAACTACAACGCCTTTTACAAAATGCCGAATTAACCCAATGGTTAGCCCAATTTCATACTGTAATGTTGGGCGGCGCACCAGCTTGGAAAGAATTATTAGAAAAAGCACGATTTCACAACATTAGGTTAGCACCAACTTATGGGATGACAGAAACTGCCTCGCAAATAGCTACCCTCAAACCTGATGATTTTCTCCAAGGGAAAATTAACAGTGGGCAAGTTTTACCTCATGCTCAGGTAACAATTCGCAATCAACAATGCGAAGTTTTACAACCTAATCAAATTGGCAATATCACTATTCAAGCTCAATCTTTAGCCTTTGGTTACTATCCTGATAATTGGGAAAATCAAGATTACTTCCAAGTAGATGATTTAGGTTTTTTAGATGACCAAGGGTATCTTAATATTATCGGACGTAGCAGCGACAAAATCATTACAGGTGGAGAAAACGTTTACCCAGCCGAAATAGAATCAGCTATCCGTGAAACAGAAATGGTTGCTGATGTTTGTGTAATTGGTGTACCAGATCAACATTGGGGACAGGCATTAACAGCTATATATATTCCTCAAGATGCCAATACTTCTACTTTAGAAATTGAAACTTTACTTAAACAGAAATTGAGTAAATTCAAAGTTCCTAAACATTGGATTTTCCTTGAAAATTTACCGCGTAATTCTCAAGGCAAAGTCAATCGTCAAGCACTACAACAAATAGCTAGAGACTTTCTGCACAATAATAATAGTGAACAGGTAACAGTAAAATAACTTGTTACTGCCTGACAATCAACTCGTTCGTCGCCAAGGAGGTAGCGTTCATAAGAAACCTTACGTCGTTCGTCACAAACGAGTTAAGGTTCTCTATCGATGAGGTAGAATTCATAAGAAACCTTACGGGGTTCGCCACAAACGAGTTAAGATTCTCTATGGATGAGGTAAGGTTGGTGACAAAAGCTAATTTTGAAAGTATAGCTGTAGTTATATAGATTAGGACACTGTAAAAGCGTTAATTTCAGGAGAAGTAATGTTTTTACCTCTTGCCTTCTGTCTCCTGCTATAAATTCAATTACAGCGCCGTACCTCACAAGCGGAAAATACAGATATCTATACCGACACACTTACTAGCTCATACAATAATATTGAGTGTGAAACAATAGGGAGAACAAGTTTTGGCAACTATTACCGATATCGGCACACTAATTAATCATAATCCTGAAATACACGGCGGTTGCCCAATTATTGCTGGTACAGGGGTGACAGTCCGCCGCATAGCTATCTGGTATAAACAAAGCTAAGTCAGCAGAATAAATGCAAAATCAGGTAGAATTTCTCAGTAGTTGGATTGATGCATAGCGCCAAGTCATCAAAATAAAACTACACATATAACCCAGAAATCTCACATCACCTCTCGTGATTTCCGCCTCTCCGCACCCTCTGCTTCTTTGCGGTTTGTTTCCAACCACTGCATAATTTCATCAGATAATTCTTGCTTCGTTCTACTATTCACATCAATACAAACATGGCGAGTTATAGCCTTAGAAATTAATACATTTTCAATGCTGATTTCGTAAGTAATTTCAAACTTATCAACACTAAGTTTTTGCGGAATTAAACTAATGCTTAACTCATCTCCGCAATACATGGGGCGCAGAAAATCAACATTAGCGTGAACAATTGGCAAAGCAACTGAAGGCTTCGTAAAAAAATCCTTGATGTTAATTCCTGAAGCTGCTAAAGAAGCTTCATACGCTTCATGACAAAAGCCCAAAACATTAGCAAAATAAACAACACCCGCAGCATCGGTATCGGAAAAGCGCACGGTACGGTTATAGATAAAAGACATTTTTGTATAATTAAAAATTAAAAAACAAAATAGCAGGCTATCAGCCTGCCATCTCAAATTATCTCACTGCCACAAAGACAGTTATCAATTTAAGGGGTAATATATATCCTCAGAACGAGGGTTGAGATAAGGGCGTTGCATATCAACTGAGTGAAGTGCAAAGTGTTTCTCAATTGACTTCATTCGTTCCTCGATCGCATTCTTCCCTTTTTGCCATACTTCTAGTAAAGCATGAGCGACAATTTGGCAACGGTTCATACCAAAACTTTCTTGCGCGGCGAATTTTTGCAGTGGTTCTTCGGCTAAACTCAATCCTGGGGCTAAAAACTTGGTGAACAAAGGGATTTCTGGCTGGAAGTGGAATTGATGTTCTGCATAAACAGCCTGAAGAATTTGGTGAATTGCTGGATAGTCGTCCCGTTCAAAATAAAGTAAGCCGGAATCGTAGCGTCCGTAGGCTCTGGGATTGTAAAGTACTTGAAAGGTAAAGGGAAGAGATGCTTTGTTGAGTTGCTGCGTCAGACTATCCATGAGTGCGATCGCCCCATCTGCCGTAATATTAAAATAGATTCTTCCTGTTCCCAACTCATCATCTAAACTCTGACGTTCTTGTCCCACATCACTTACCGCCACATAACAGCCATTTTGCAGATGATTTTTGGGCATCCAAATAGACACAGACTCACCCGGTTTGGCAGATTTGCTATGAGGTTTGAGATGGCAATCTGGCTCAACATATAATGTTAAACCAAATTTCGTCACTGCCATACTACCATCAGGCTCTTGACGTAACACTTGCCAACTAGGGTCAAAATATCCCTTACCGTGATTATTCGCGTGCAGTTGCGCGTAAAATTCCCAATCAATACCCAAATGAGAATTGTTAACTAAATTCTGCGGTGGCAAGCACTCAGGTGTATCAGTGTTCACAGCTAAAACGTTTTGCAGAGAACCGTTGTAATAAATTCCATACAGGAAATTACGGAGTAGCAAAGTTAGATATTTCTGCTGTAAAGCCGCAGAATTTTGCTGAAATCTATCTGCTACTCTAGCTGGTAGGGCAAAAGGTTGATAATCAGGATGATGAATCGAAAAGTTAGATTCAATCTGGATATTTCTCGAAATATCAAACAGAGAATCTAACAGAGGATTGGTAGAAGTATCTAGCATTCTGAATGAAGGATGAAGTATGAAGTTTGAAACTTTAGCCTACTTTTTAACAGCCACGCAGACGGGTTTTCTCGTAATAGAGACGAACTAATTTCTGTTCTTTTTGCGGTTGGGTTAGTTGATGCTGTTTAGCCATAGGGTCAATAATTGCTGATGCGGTAACACCGAAAACAGTCTGTACAGATTTATCTGGCATAGTTAGCAGATTTTGTGCTACCTGTAGCGCACACATATCAGTATTATCAAACTGCTGCTGATACTTTATTTTTTCTTGGATTTGGTGAATTAGTCCTAACCCAGCAAACTGAGTTACACGCTCTACAAAGTCTGGCCGATGTTCTAAAATAGCGGGAAATGCATTGAGATAAGCTTGAATTAAAGTCAGTAATGACGGTTGAATTGCTTCTAGTGGGATTAGTGCTAACTGCATAGATTCTTCTAATTCCAGCATGGAATCTACTAGTAAACTGGAAAGCCAAATCCTCAAATAACTGGCAATTAAAGTGCCTAAATCATAAACTGGATCTCCCCAGGCGCAAGCTTCCCAGTCGATGAGACGGACTAAGCAATTATCTAATTTATCCCAGCGAGAATGTAGCAAAATGTTGTTTAACTTTAAATCGTTGTGAGTTAAACAGCAAGGTTTCCATTCACAGGCTAAATCTGCGATCGCCGATTCTAAACTTTCATAGCGCTGATAAAAAGTATAAAATTGCAATGCTGATTTTGGAACTGTACCAAAAATATCAGGAGTCAGTGATTCTACACCTTGTGCTGGGTTGTAAAAGTTATAGCGATACTGTCCTTCTGGCGCAGTGGCCATAAAATCACGATATTCTCGGCGTTGGAAAGTCGCGCGATGCAGTCCCGCAATTGTAGTGCCGATAGCAGTGGCAATTTCTGTAGGAAAGCTATCGTTATTTTGATAAAAGTTATTTAATTCGAGATATTCACTTAAATAATTGCGGACAAGGATGGAATTTTCCTCGTCGTAATGTACTACTAATGATGCGATCGCCGCAATATTACCTAAAACTGGAAACTGCCGCAGTAATTGGTGAAATAACCACTCATTAAAAAACTCGTGGAGATTTCCCTCATTACCTTGAAGATGTTCTTGTTTAACTAGCAGTTGGCGATTATTTCCCAGAGTCACTAGTAAATTGAAATTCTTTCTGCTACTTCCCGGCACATCAGATAAGTCTGAGTTGCCATCTTCCAAGCTACACAGCCCTGTTGCTTGCAGATACTGAATAACATTTTGAGAAGATAGTGGTAATAACATATTGGATTTCCTAATTCGTAAAAGTGCTGAGATAATCAATTACTTAATTACAGGATTATTTTTACTTGGGAACTTTAAGTAGGTAGCAACAAGTATCTAAAAATCATTTATTCTTTCTATACTACTAATATCTTATTTCTGATATTTAAGACTGCCAAAATGGCATTAATAACTTTATTTATGCTTTAAATACTACTGACATAGACTATAAAAACTTTAAAATCATGAGATTATTTCGTGGAAAATACTAAATTTAATTACTATTATGTTTAAATCATAAACATATTCATGCTTCGGGAGAAAATTAAAAAATAATTAATAGGCTCTACCACTGATTTTGATTGACTGCTATTTTGAGTAACTAAATTGACGTTAGCAATATCATCTTGATAAAAAAGCATTGTCTGGCATTGTTTTCAGGTTTTTAGATTAGTGGTTAACTATGTGTAAATTTAGCTAATATAGTTAACAGCATAAATATTCAGTAGCATAAAAAACATTATCTTTTAATCACATAATAATTATTAGATATGCGTAATTGATGGCTGAAATAGCTCATAAATACGCGCTAATAATTGAATGTTTACCCAAGGTTAACTGTCTGAAGATGAATATTACAGAAAAATTAGGATGCAGAGATTACGCAGGATTTTGATTCATCCTGAAACGTGGCTACTAAACGCCGTATACATAATTGATTGCGTTATCAACGTGAGATAAACGCACAAACCCCGGTTGCTCAATGGGTAGACTCTCAACTGTACCCAAAACTGCAAACATTACATGCAATATTACTTTTATCTATCATTAGTTAGTAAACAAAACCGGATGTTTTAGCAAAAGAATTGGGAATTTTTTACGGTTAAATATTAATAAATTATGATACTCGTTCAGCACGAGGCTAGATTTTTTACCAATGCAGCCTAATTGCCTAGCGATCGCCAAAGCCATACAATAATATAAATGTACTATTAAAGAGCTATTGTTACCGTAGCAACAGTTGATGTGCCATCATCACCAGTGCCAACGCCCCTAAAACAATCATCAATCCCGCAGGCATAAACTTGCGTGTCTTGGCAAATCTCATAGTAAACACAACCACTAAAACCGCAGTTACACAAAATGCTAAAGTCAAACCCCAACTTTGCCCTTGCAGCTGAAAGTAAGCAGATAAAATCAGTAACAAACCACTAACACCACCACTGAGGAGCGAAACTGTACTACGCGCCTGAACGTAGCCAATAATCCCACCAACAATTGCTAAAATACCGTAGGCAAAAGCAGCAATTATACTTAAATTCATTGTTAAAACCTATGTAGATTTTGACTTTACAGCCAAGGTCGGCAGACAATTTACCATAGCTATTTAGCTACATCACCCAGTTGATTGATGGATATTCCAGCGATGGCAACGGCAAGTACTTCGTCCTATGCCCAGGTTCAATTCCTCCAGCGTCAAGCAGCATCTCTTTTACTCTACCAATCTGTCCTCCAGAGCGAAGCCGGGTTCGCCTTTCTGGAACTGTTGCAAGCAATACGTTACACTGATGCCGACGCGAGGGGTTGTCTCCTAGCCTATGGCAATTACTTCCACGCCTTAGCCGCACGAAACCAAAATTGGGAAGACTACTTAATTTCGCAAATTCTCATTTCCGAAAATCCTTTTAGCCGACTGGCGCAGCAACGAGATTTCCCAGAATTACCTCCTGCTTTAATTGCAGCCGCCCAACATGATTTACAGATATTACAAAGTCTGTATGAATGCAGCACAGCTGCTTTAAGCGAGTGGGTGCAAGCTGTTGCTCATTTGCCTGTTTCGCCTGTAGTTTGGTATCAAGAGTCCCATAATGCCGATAAGCAAATAACTCTTGACCTGCAAAATTGGGAAAATTGGGCTGATGCTGTGGAAGAATTAGCCGCCTGTTATCGAAAATTTGGCGTAGGTTTATTTGCCGAGTATCGCGCCTTGCGTTGGCAAGATGGGCAGTTTATTGGTATTCCTTATCCTGACCCAATAAAGTTAAGTACTCTGGTGGGGTATGAATTGCAGCGTGATGCTTTACTGAAAAATACAGAGTTTTTATTAGCAGGGGAAGCAGCACTGCACGTATTACTTTACGGTAGTCGCGGTTCGGGGAAATCTTCTTTAGTCAAAGCTTTGTTAAACGAGTATGGCGAACGTAACCTGCGGTTACTAGAAGTAGGCAAATCTGACTTGCAAGATTTACCAAAAATTGTGGAACAGTTACGCGGGTTGCCTCACAAATTTATTATTTTTGTTGATGACCTTTCTTTTGAGGAAGATGACGACGCTTTTAAAGCTTTGAAGGTAGTTTTAGAAGGTAATTTAACCGCACGTCCACAAAATGTAGTTGTCTACGCTACCTCCAACCGCCGCCATCTAATTCGAGAATACTTTGCTGATAGACCAGCCCCCAAAGATCACGAAGAAATCCATGCTTGGGATACCATGCAGGAGAAGTTATCATTTAGCGATCGCTTTGGTCTGACATTAACCTTTGAACCAGCAAATCAACAGACTTATTTAACAATTATTCGTCATTTAGCGGTACAAGGCAAAATTAATCTCAGCCCAGAAGATTTAGAATATCAAGCATTACAGTGGGCAACTCGCCATAACGGTCGTTCTGGACGCACCGCACGGCAGTTTATTGATTTTTTAAAAGCAGATATATCTCTCTTTGGGACAACTAATATTAAATCTGACACTCAGCCACAATCTTAATTACGAATTAGTTTAACTCCGCTACAAATTAGCAATATGCAAGCAGTAATGGTCAGTAATCGATTTCTTTTAGGCATAGTAGCCTTTAGTGTAAGTTTTGGTCTTAGTCTGGTTCCCAATTGGGATTTTGGTAAAGCCTTTATTACAGGCATAATTACTGTACTGGCTACTTATGCCGCAGCATTATTTGTCGATAAGCGACGTAGACATCATGAAATGCTGGTGTTAGTAACTTTACGTAAACGAATTAAAGAACAAGAAGCACTCAAAGCAAGAATTTTTCGAGAAATCAAACAAATAGAAGAGCATCGCAGTTTATTATACGCGGAGTCACAACAACTCCAAAATCAAATCGCTGAATCTCGCAACCAAAGGGATAGTCTACATCGAGAATTGGGTAATTTTGCTGGACAGAAAAAGCAGTTAGAAACTGAAACCAATAATCTAAAAAATACAATTCAAACACTAGAGAAAAGTAGCATAGAACTTAGTACCGCTTGCTCTAACTTCACAGCCGAAAAACGCCGTTTAGAGTTACAAAATAATGTGGCGCGGGCTGAAATTGCCCAGTTACAAGCTCAAATTGACGAACTACTACAAGCAAAGGAAGAAATTGATAGCAATGTAACTTTACTCGGCAGACTCAAACCTCAACTAGAGGAAAAAATGTATGAACTAAGAATGGAAATTCAAGAGCTAGAAATTTTAGTAAATCAGCACAATCAATTATTAGCAAATATAAGAGAAGAAAGAGACAAAATAACTAGTAGCCTGGATGAATTGAATCAGCAAATATTAGAGAAACAATCAGAAATCCAACAGTTAAATGGTCAAATTTCTATATTACAAGGAGAACGAGATTTATTACAAAGCCAAGTTTGGGAATTACTGCAACAAACAGAAACACTTAATTTAGAGGATGTGTCTACACATACCCCAGCAGAAGAAATTGATGTATTTCCGTTTGCCGACTTAATTGCACCTTCAGAAGATACAAATGAAGATTTACCTGAAGAATGGACTAACTTGTTAGAAAGATTACCAGGTCATGAAATCGAAGTATTAAAGGCAATCATCCACGAAGATAATCCCAAAGCTGCAATTAAACAAATTGCTGAAGCGAATATTACAATGCCTAATCTATTAATTGATTCTATCAATGACCGCGCCAACGATACCATAGGGGAATTAATCATCGAGCCAGGAGAAGACATTCCCGAAGTTTATCAAGAACATCTGATAAATGTGCGTAAAATGATTGCTATGTACGAAGACCTGATGAGCAGACATGCCTCATCAAATTAATATTACTTGTTATCGTAAAATTATTATTGACTAGGGCTGTATACCCTAAGTTGAACATCAAATCTAGTGAAGTACATGGCAAAGCTCAAAATCTCGAAGAAAATTTCCACTGCTTTAATTAATTCCCTCGGTGCGGGAGTAGTACCGAGACTAGGAGTTGAACACATAGCAGTTGGTCGAGAACAAGAACTTAAAAGCCTCATACAAAATCTGGATGACATCGCAGAAGGTGTAGCAGCATTTCGCTTTATTATTGGTAATTATGGGTCAGGTAAAAGCTTTCTCCTACAAATGATTCGTAACCGTGCAATGGAGCAAGGTTTTGTAGTAGCTGATGCTGATTTATCTTATGAACGTCGCCTTGCAGGAAGCAATAATGAAGGTTTGGCGACTTACCGAGAATTAATGAGTCACCTTTCAACAAAAACCCGGCCTGATGGTGGTGCTTTAGTTTCAATTTTAGAAGGTTGGATTAATAAAATTCAGCAAGAAGTTGCCAAAGAAACTAATATGCGTCCCACTGACGAAGGTTTTGATGACCAAGTTGAAGCCAAAATTCGAGAAGTTGTGCAATATATTGAAGATTTAGTTCACGGATTTGATTTTGGTAACGTTATTATTGCTTATTGGCGTGGTTATAGATTAGATGATGATAATTTAAAAAATGCTGCTTTACGTTGGTTGCGGGGAGAATTTAGCACCAAAATCGAAGCTAAAGCCGCTTTAGGTGTGCGGGTAATCATAGATGATGAAAGTTGGTATGACTACATCAAATTATTAGCTAAATTTGTTGCTGAGATTGGTTATAAAGGTCTACTAGTTTTATTAGATGAAGCGGTAAATTTGTACCAAATATCTACTACAGTTACGCGAGAGAAAAACTATAACAGACTGTTGGGGATGTTTAATGATACCATGCAGTGCAAAGCCGAACATCTTGGTATCTTTATTGGTGGCACAACCAAATTTTTAGAAGACCCCAACCGTGGACTGTTTGCTGACCAAGCTTGGCGAAGACGCACCAAAGAAAGTCGTTTTGTTAGCCAAGCGAATGTGCAAGAGTTTTTAGGGCCTGTAATTCGGTTAAACCCGTTGAGTCAAGCAGAAATTTTAACGCTGTTACAACGTCTGAAAGAAATCCATGTAGTTCACTATGGCTATGATAAGACGTTGAGCGATCGCAACTTACAAGAATTTCTGCAAGAAATCGTTAGCCGCTTAGGTGCAGAAGCATTACTCACCCCTGGCGAAATCATCCGAGACTTTATTAGTGTGCTGAATATCCTACATCACAGTCCCAAAATGGCATTCAGCGAATTAATTCATGGTTCTCAATTCAAGCCTACAAGCGTAGGTAAAAATTTAGGTATAGACGAAGATGATGCAGCGGAATTTAGTTTGTGATTAATTATGGCAATCGAAGCAGAGATAATGACAAAGACTCATGATCAAACATGGACACTGAGCGACTCTAAAGCCTGTTCCCTGTTCCCTATTCCCTGCTATAAATATGACTAATGCCTTCAACAGACTTGCACCCTTTATCCAAGAATATATCTACCATCACAACTGGACTGAATTACGACCAGTGCAAATCGCAGCTTGTGAAGTGATTTTTGACACTGATGCTCATTTATTAGTAGCAGCAGCCACAGCGGCGGGGAAAACAGAAGCAGCATTTTTACCAGTGTTAACTGTATTACACAATTACCCTACAAATACCATTGGTGCATTGTATATCGGCCCAATTAAAGCTTTAATTAATGACCAATTTGAACGCCTTAACGGCTTACTTAAAACAGCCGATATCCCTGTTTACCACTGGCATGGTGATGTTGCGCAAAATCGGAAAAATCAGCTTTTAAAAAACCCCAAAGGCATTCTTCAAATTACTCCAGAATCTCTCGAAAGTTTGTTAATTAACAAACATCATAACTTAGTTCGTTTATTTGGTGATTTAAAGTTTGTCATTATTGATGAAATTCATGCCTTTATGGGTTCGGAACGCGGTTGTCAGATTATTTGTCAATTGCAGCGTTTAGCCAATGCAATTCAATCACAACCCCGGCGTATTGGTTTATCAGCTACTCTTGGTGATTACTCATTGGCGGAAGAATGGTTGCGTTCGGGAACCGATAAACAAGTAATTACTCCCCAAATTGAGGTAGGAAAACGTCAAATTAAACTGGCTGTAGAACATTTTTATCTTCGTGATGATATTAATTCATCCGAAATATATGAAAATTACCTATTTAATCTCAGCAAAAATAAAAAATGCCTCATCTTTGCGAATAATCGCACCCAAACTGAATCTGTAATTGCTTCCTTACGAGAAATTGCCACAGTACAAGCACAAACCGATATCTATCATGTACATCACGGTAGTATATCGGCAAGCTTACGACAAGCAGCGGAAAAAGCCATGCAAGAACCGCATACTCCAGCTGTGACTGCGGCTACACTTACCTTAGAATTAGGCATTGATATTGGGAATTTAGAACGAGTCATTCAGTTAGAATCACCATTATCAGTAGCCAGCTTTTTACAACGTTTAGGACGTGCTGGAAGAAGAGGTGAAGCTGCCGATATGCGCTTTGTCTGCGCTGAAGATGAACCATCACAAGAAGCATATTTACCAGAACAAATTCCCTGGCAAATTTTGCAGTGTATTGCCATTATTCAACTTTATTTAGAAGAACGTTGGATTGAGCCGATAAAGCCTATTAAATATCCTTTGAGTTTGCTTTATCATCAAACAATGAGTATTTTATTAGCTACAGGAGAAATATCTCCGGCTAATTTAGCTAAACAAGTTTTAAATCTGCCACCTTTTGTAGCTATTTCGCAAGCAGATTATAAATTATTGTTACGTTACTTAATTGATATTGGACATATTCAGCAAACTGAACAAGGTAAATTAATTATTGGTTTGGCTGGTGAAAAGATAGTAGGTAAATTTCAGTTTTATGCTGTATTTGCTGATCATCAAGAATATACGGTTAAGCAAGGCACAACTGAAATTGGTAGTATCATTACACCACCGCCTGTAGGTAATCAATTTGGTTTAGCAGGCCGAACTTGGGAAGTTTTAGAAGTTGATTTTAAAAGAAAAGTTGTTTTAGCCAAGCAAGTAGATGGTAAAGCTACTGTTTATTGGCGTGGTGGTGGCGGTAGTATTCATACAAAAGTTTTGCAAAGAATGCGGCAAGTTTTACTAGAAGATGTTGAATACAGCTATTTACAAAAAAATGCTAAACAACGTCTAAAAATAGTTAGAGAATTAGTACAATCTGCTGGATTAGCAGAATCTAATATATTGCAACTAGACAAAAATAAATGCTGTATTTTTCCTTGGATGGGAACAGTTACTTATCGCACCTTAGAAAGATTGCTGAATTCCTTTTGCCGAGAATCTTTAGAAATTAGTAGTATAGGTGGAATTAACCCTTATTATCTAACTTTAAAATTAGGCAAAGGTAAATTTAAATATCTGCAAGTAGAAATTGCTTCTTTATGTGAGCAAAGGATTTCCGCAGAAGATTTAGTTAGTACCGCTGAAGCCCCAGAAATGCAAAAATACGACGAATTTATTCCACATTCGTTATTACGGAAAGCTTTTGCTTATGATTATTTAGATATGGAGGAACTTAGACAACAAGTTGCACTGTGGAAATTTGGTGAGTATGATATTCCCGAATAATTCATCTGTTGGGTTTCACTACGTTCCACCCAACCTACTATTACTCATAATTAAGTTAACAATAATATTTGAACCTACAAATAGAGACACGGCACTGCCATGTCTCTAGGATAGTCTGTATTCTTATGTACGCTTAATGCGAAACTATTTCTTGGTCTTCTTCAATTGCAGGCGAACGTAATTGTTCAACCATCGCTTGAATCTCTGCGGGAGGTGGTGGTGTGAGACGAGACACAACTAAGGTAACTACCAAATTGATTAGCATACCTAAAGTACCGATACCTTCAGGTGAAACGCCAAAAAACCAAGGTGGCGCACCGCCAAACTTAACGCTGATGATATAGATAATGGTAAATATTAAACCACTCAACATCCCAGCGATCGCACCTTGTGCATTGGTACGTTTATCGAAGATTCCCAGAACAATAATTGGGAAAAAACTCGCCGCTGCTAAGCCGAAAGCAAACGCGACAACCTGACCTACAAATCCTGGCGGATTTACTCCAAAGTAGCCAGCCAGCACCAAGGCTAAACCAACCATCACACGCCCAACAAATACTCGTTTGCGTTCCGATGCGTTAGAATCCACAATGCGGTAATAAATATCGTGGGCGACAGAACTAGAAATTACCAACAACAAACCCGATGCGGTCGATAAAGCCGCCGCCAAACCACCAGCCGCTACCAAAGCAATCACCCAAGGAGCCAGTTGAGCTATTTCTGGGGTGGAAAGCACAATGATATCGGGGTCAATCTTAATTTCGTTGGTGTCTTTATTTGGGGTTAATTGCAGACGACCATCTTTATTTTTATCGTCAAAACTCAGCAGTCCTGTTTTTTCCCATTTACTCGCCCAGTCTAATTGTTGTACCTCTGCAATTGTTTGATTGTGCAGGGTATTAATCAAGTTGTACCGAGCAAACATTGAAAGTGCTGGAGCAGTGGTATAAAGAATGGCAATAAATAATAATGCCCAACCAGCAGAAAAACGTGCTGCACGTACACTTGGTACTGTGTAAAACCGCACGATAATATGCGGTAAACCAGCAGTCCCCACCATCAATGCGATCGCCGTGAACAGTACATCGAGCATGGATTTGTTCACAAACGGCTGAGTATATTCTTGAAATCCTAAATCAACTTGGATTTGATTGAGCTTGTCAGCAACATCACTGAAGGTAAAAGCTAATTGCGGAATGGGATTACCTGTTAATCGGGTTGCGATCGCGATCGCCGGAATTAAGTAAGCAATAATCAATATGGCGTACTGGGCTACTTGCGTCCAGGTAATTCCTTTCATTCCCCCTAAGACAGCAAAAAAGCCGACAATCACCATCCCGATGATTACGCCTGTGTTGATGTCCACTTGCAAGAAGCGACTAAACACAATTCCCACACCCCGCATTTGACCAGCAACATAAGTAAGGGAAACGAAAATAGCTGCGACAACTGCTACCAAACGCGCCACATTAGAGTAGTAGCGATCGCCCACAAAATCCGGTACTGTATACTTACCAAATTTCCGCAGGTAGGGAGCTAACAGCAACGCCAACAAAACATAGCCCCCAGTCCAACCCATCAAATAAATCGAACCGTCGTAGCCTAAAAAAGAAATCAGCCCCGCCATCGAAATAAACGAAGCGGCGGACATCCAATCGGCGGCAGTAGCTGCACCATTGGCAATTGACGGTATTCCCTGACCAGCTACAAAAAAGTCTTTAGTATTTTCAACCCGCGATTGCCAACCGATATAAATGTAGATGAGGAAAGAAAGCCCAACTATTATAATCGTCCAAAGTTCAACAGACACAGTTTTTACTCACTTTTTATTATGCTTGCGGTCTATTTTGTCCATTTGAAAAGCGTAGATAAAAATCAATATCACAAAGATGATAATTGAACCTTGCTGCGCTATCCAAAAACCAAAAGGTACGCCAAAAAAACGTATTCCATTTAATTGTTGAACCAACAAAATACTAAAAACTAGGGAAACTAATGCCCAGACAATTAAAAGATTACGTATTAAAGCAGTATTAGCACGCCAATAAGAGCGGCGCTGATGTTCATCCATTGTTATATGTCGTAAGTGCATCAAAAATGATAACAAGAAGTCGCCATTTTCCTTGTGAATGCTTGTATTATTTTTTATAAATTTATATGTATCGCATCAATTAAGTACAAGACTGACGCAAAAGGTTTTTTCGAGAATTGGTAAAAGTTTTGCCCTGGAAAGATTGCTGTATATAGGACTCATATTTGATGAGTGAAAAAAATCAGTAGACATCTAACTTTCCTCTGATCTGTTCCCTGTTCCCTGTTCCCTGTTCCCTACCTAAACAAGAATTTTCAGTAATCAAATCGGATTCCTATATTTCTATTTGTGTTGGATTAGATTAGTAATCACCCGCAACAAAATTTCTGCCTCCAAAGGTTTTGAGATATGCTGTTGAAATCCGGCTTGCAGGGCTTGTTTTTGGTTGAACTCTCCAGCATAGGCAGTAAGTGCGATCGCTGGAATTTGCCCACCTTGCTCTGATGGTAAGGCTCGTACTTGCCGCATCAGCGTATAACCATCCATATCGGGCATTCCAATATCGCTGATTAGCACATCTAACTTAGATCGTCTTAAAATTGCCAACGCTTCACTGGCTGTTGCGGCGGCTGTTACTTCGGCTCCAGCCTGCTCTAACAGAAAAGCCACAAACTCCCGTGTATCGGCATCATCATCGACAAACAGAACTTGAACACCGCTTAAATTAGCTGATGATTCTGAAGATTGACAGTTTTGTTTTACCTGAGACAAGTTGGATAGCAATGGTAGCCTGACTGTAAACTTTGCTCCCTGCCCTTCGCCGGGACTTTCCGCCTGAACAGTGCCGCCATGTAGTTCGACTAAGTGGTGAACAATGGCAAGCCCTAAACCCAATCCACCAAATCTACGGGTTGTTTTAGAATCTGCTTGACGAAAGTAGTCAAACACGAATGGCAGAAAATCAGCAGAAATACCCTGGCCTGTATCACTAACTGTAATTTGGGCAAAAGTGCCATGTTGCTCTAGCCGAATATCGACTCGCCCCCCTTCGGGAGTGAACTTGACTGCATTGGAGAGCAGATTCCACACTATTTGCTGTAAGCGAGCAGAATCTCCCGAAACCTGACCAACTTCTGGATCAAATTTGTGCTGGATTTGAATCGATTTGGCTTCCGCCGCCAGCCGCACAGTTTCCATCGCTGATTGAATAATTGCTGCCAGATCAACAGCAACAACATTCAGGCTGAGTTTGCCTCGCAAAATCCGGGAAACATCCAGCAAGTCTTCAATTAGTTGGGATTGTAACCTCGCATTGCGTTCAATTACGCTTAGGGCTTGTGCAGTCTTGGTTGCGTTTAACTTGCCGGACTGGAGTAGCTGTGACCAACCTAGGATAGGGTTCAGAGGCGATCGCAACTCATGAGACAGTACTGCTAAAAATTCATCCTTAATCCGGTTGGCGGCTTGAGCTGTTTCTCGTGAAGCTTCTGCTGCCGACCGTGCTTGCTGTTCGGCTTCGTATAACCGAGCATTTTCCACGGCGATTGATGCCATTTGGGCTAACTGCACCAGAATTGCTTCATCAGCTTCGGTAAACTCACCCTCATATTTGTCGGAAAGCTGAATCAATCCAATGTTACGTCCATCTCGTCCTACCAGGGGAGCAGCCAGCCAGCCCCGTAGGGGAGGATGTTTTTCTGCCTCTTTGCCAAAGCCACGCCAATAGGGATGTACCTCTAGTTCAGCTTGCGTCATCCGCATTGGTCGATTCAGGTGACACAAACAAGCATAAATGCCAGATCCATCGGGCTGGGCATCGTAATTCCGCCAAGCCATATACTTATCAGATAAGTATATGGCCGTAATTGCTTGTGTCCACTTATGGTCAATTGTCATAGTAGTAACAGCTTGGTGAGTACCAATGGTTGATGCTGCTTGATTTGTGATTACCTGTAATAATTGTTCGACGGAAAGGGCAGAATTAATTGCTAGTGCTGCCGTAGTCAATCCCTGCAATTGGTTCATGTAGTAGCGTTCACGGGCCAGCAGCTGTTCACGTTCAATTTCGGCTTGTTTGCGAGCGGTGATATTGCGGCTGACTGTTGCCAAACCAATTGGTTGATTATTCTCACCTCTGATGTAAAAAACGTTGTAAATCATCCACAATGCTTCCCCAGTTTTGAAATGACGGAAACGAATTTCCACTTCCGCCCGTCCCTCGCAAAAAACGCGCGGGAAAAATTCATTGATGATAAAGTCCTGATCTTCAGGAAAGAAAAATTCTCTGACTGGAGTTTCGTTGTATTGCTGTGTGTTATCCAGCCCGACCATTTGCTTACCTGCATCATTCACATAAAACGGCACAAAATTCATATCACACATACCGATAAATTCTGTGCTGTTATCGGCAAGAGAAACAAATTTTTGGATTTCCAGTTCCGCTTGTTTGCGATCGGTGATATCTACAGCTATTCCTGCCAGTAATTGCCGTCCAGCCGCATCTTTGAGGGGAAATTTGAAGGCGAGATAATAGTGTTCACCATCAGCTAGGGGAGCAGACTCCGCCAGTTGCGCCACCTGTCCGGCTTGTAAAACAGCTAAATCATTGTCTCGCATAGCTTGGGCAGTTGCGTGAGGAAAGAAATCGAAATCTGTTTTACCTATCCATTCTGCTAGAGGACGGTTGAATACTCGCTCTATAAGTGAATTGACATACAGATAGCGCCCTGACTCATCCTTGATAAAGGCATTGGTAGGACTGTAATTCATAAAGCTTTGAAACAAGGCTTGGCTTGCCTGTAATTCCTCCTCAGCCTGCTTGCGCTCCATAAATTGCCCAATCTGGCTGCCGATCGCACTCATCATCTGTAGCAAATCCGCATCAGGTTCCTGATAATGGGTGCTAAAGCATTCAATCACGCCTAAAATTTCACAACCTAGTGAAACCGGAAACCCAAAGACACTATGTAGTCCTAAATCAAGAGCGATCGCGGCTCTAGGAAAATTCTCATCTTCAGCTAAGTTAGCAATCCAGGTAGATTTACCGCTTTCCCAAATGCGGCCAGGTAAACCAACGCCAAGGGCAAAGGTTGTAGCTTGATTTGCCATAACCAAGGCAGTTATATTCAGGTCGGGAGTATGCCAACTATTGAGATACCGTAACTTATTGCTTTGCGAATCAACCTGCCAAATAAACCCCAGTTGCCAACCTAAACTTTCGCAAATAGACTGCAACACAAGTGGAATCGCATCTGCCAAAGTGGTTGCTTCCGCCAATACCCGCGCTACTGCATACTGAACCGCAAGACGTTGCTCGGCTCGTTTGCGTTTGCTCAAATCGAGAACAAAACTGATTAAACTTTCAGGCTCGTTATGGAGTAAAGCGGCTCCCACAATTACTGGAATTTGCTGCTCATCTTTGCCAATAAATGCTTTTTCATAGGCAGTACTTTTTCCGGCTTTCTGCAACTCTTCTAAGGCCAGCACATCGCGATCGCGTAAATCTGGCGGTGTCATCTGATCCCAACGAACTCGTCCTGCTCGGACATCCTCCTGTGTAAACCCGGTCATGCGCAAAAATTCATCATTCACCTCATGAATCGCACCATATATATCGCCGGACACTACCCCAATAATGTTGGAGTCAACCAAACGACGGAACCGCGCTTGCGATTCCTGGAGTTGTTCTAAACTTCGCCTGCTTTGCTGTTGAGCGATGTGTAATGACCCGACTAAAATACTGATTAAACATCCCTGAAAGACAAATAGCCCCATCCTTACTCCACTGGACAAGGTCAAACTCAGGCTCGACACTGGCTCCAGGAAAAAGTATTTGGCAAATAGCGCCGATACAAAAGTTGCCAACAAACCTGGATTTCGCCCTCCATACCAAGCACTGATCGTCACAGCGCTAAAAAAGAGCAGAAACGATGCTTGAGTTAACTGAATGTAAGGATTGAGCGTCAGCATCAGCCCAGCCGCAACGATAACTGATGCGATCGCCACCCCATAATTCCCAATTTGCGGCTTGAACTTGAACATTAGAACACGCAACAGAGCAATCGCTCCAGGTTTACGGCTGAGCAATACTTAAAGAAAAATTCAGATCAGATTAATCCTAACGTTTGACATCACTTTTCAAAGCACAACTTTTACCCCATTTTTACTTAATATATATCGCAGATATCTGCAATATATATTAAGAGTCATTTTAGATGAAGGGTATTTTCGTATTTGCGATCGCACTTCAGATAGAGGTTTAATTAACCAAGCAATTCCAGTTTCGGACTGTACAGGATTCAATATGCTTCTCTTGGCGAGCAGTAAGCTCTGACTTCTGCTAGAGGAATGTTTCCCTTTGTTACAGATAGCCTTGATATGTCTTGGATAAAGCTAATTGGTTCAAAAATAGGTTAAATTTTGGCTAAATTTCATCGCTAACCTGTATTTTAATCCAGCCAATTAGCTCCAAAAACGTAAAGATAATGGAGTACAGTCTGGTCATGATAAACTTAATTTCTAAGGCATTTTCTCACATCAGTTCTCTGCTTAATAAACTTCAAGTCAAGCGGTTTGTGGCTGTAGTACTAGTTGGATTTTTAGTGCTGACAACCAATGCTAATATTGAGCGTGGTAATACCAAAGCAGTAACCAGAGAGCTTGATAGAGTAGTACATCAGGATAATGCTGATCGACCAAAAACTACAGGTGAGTGGAATAGAGAAGCTCGTCAAACTGAAGATGCTCCTGGTAAACGCACTCAAAGAATTGCTAAAGAATCAGCAGAAGCTGTAAAACAATGGGGTTCAGTTTACCCAGATACCGCTAAAAGAAGCACAGATAGCGTAGATGAAAATACAAATAGATAATATAGCAATCATAAATCATTCATGAACAACAAGATCCCCGACTTCTTCAAGAAGTCGGGGATCTAAATTATTGAGAATCAAAGCCTTTCCATCAAATCAATACACTTGTGCATTTGTTGACGCATAGTATTAATATCTGCGTGAAATCTCCGCCCATGACCTGGTAAAACCCACTCAAAGTCATAATTAGCCAAATTCCGCATTGATTTAATTTGTTCTGAAAAAGAATACCAACAGTAGTCACGAAACGCCGCTAATTGATGTCTACTTTCTGACCAAGCGAGATGGTCACCTGTAAATAAAAACTTATTTTTGTACAGTAAAACTGTATGTCCTTTGGTATGTCCAGGAACTGGAATAATTAACACATCTGAAGTTAACCTAAATGGCTCTAAACCTGTTAGCTGAATTTCTACATTGCGAGTTCCACTAGAAATATCATCAGCATGAAGAATTCTTTCACATTGAAAATGTTCAGCAAATTTTTGATGATCTGCAACATCATCTTGATGAGTTAAATACATATAACGAATTCCCCCCATCTCTTCTAGTTGCTTAACTAAAGGCGGTGTAAATCGAGGAGAATCCACCAAAATATTACCTTCTTCTAATTGAATAAAATAACTAGCAGCGGCGTAAGATTTTTCTGAGTGGTAGCCACAATGGTAAACATTTTCTTCTACTAAAATTGGAAAAGTCTCTTGAGCATCTTTGATATCTTTGGGTTTTGCAACTGTACCAATCGAACTTGTAGGGCAAGATAAAAGTGCTTGAAGTGCTGTTAATCTTTCTGCTGCATTGCTTGGTTGGTGATAAACTGCCGACTGTTCATCAACACGCGAAAAAACTTCTGGACTCATCCAACGACAGGTATCACAATCAATACAAGTAGTATCTACATAAAAATCGCCATTAATATTTTGGGGGCGACGCATATCTAAGTGAGCCATGTTAACCTCTTGGGCTGACCATAAACCCCAATAGCCCTACATTAGCAAACACGGCTATCAAAAAAAGCTGAAGTATGAAGTCAGAAGTATGAAATTTATCCTTTACACTTCATACTTCTTTAGTGAAATTATGAATTCTAAACATTCATACTTCACACTTCACACTTCATACTTTAGACAGTTGTGATGTCTTTTTCTTTTTCTGCTAACAAATCGTTAATTTTAGCAGTGTACTTGTCTGTTAGTTTTTGCAGTTTATCTTGTTGGTCTTTTGCTTCGTCCTCAGAAATTTCTGAGGCTTTCTCCTGCTTACGAATAGAGTCTAAAGCATCACGGCGGATGTTACGAATAGCAACACGACCTTCTTCAGCATACTTAGCAGCAAGTTTAACGAATTCTTTCCGGCGATCGCTTGTTAATGGCGGAATATTCAGCCGAATAACTGAACCGTCGTTACTGGGGGTTAAACCCACATCAGAAAGGGAAATAGCCTTCTCAACAGAGTTTAAACTGCTTTTATCGTAAGGCTGAATCAGGATTGTTGTGGCATCTGGCGTGCTAATATTTGCCAGTGATTTTAAGGGTGTTGGTGTACCGTAGTAATCTACTGTTACCTTATCTAATAGACTGGCATTGGCGCGACCAGTGCGAATTGTATTAAATGCGCGTTGAGTTGCCTCAACGGTTTTTTGCATCGTACTCTCAGCTTCAGCTAATTTCACAAGAACCTCCCACAAGGGTGCCGATTGATTCTCCCATGACTGCTCGGCGGATATTACCTCGCACCGTTAGGTCAAATACAAGAATTGGGATGTTGTTTTCTTTACACAAGGCAATCGCAGTACTATCCATTACCCGCAAATCGTGAGCCAAAACGTGAGCATAGGTGAGGCTTGTAAAACGTTTGGCATTAGGATGTATTTGGGGGTCAGCATCGTACACGCCATCTACTTTGGTGGCTTTGAAAATCACTTCCGCATCAATTTCTGCCGCTCTGAGCGCCGCAGTGGTATCTGTGGTAAAGAAAGGATTTCCAGAACCAGCACCAAAAATTACCACCCGCCCTTTTTCAAGATGACGGATGGCACGACGACGAATATACGGTTCTGCTAACTCTTGCATGGCGATCGCAGTCTGTACGCGCGTCTGTACTCCTATTCGTTCTAGCGAATCTTGCAGCGTCATGGCATTCATTACCGTGGCAATCATGCCGATGTAGTCAGCGGTTGCTCTATCCATCCCCGCCGATGCCGCTTTTACGCCACGAAAAATATTGCCGCCGCCAACGACTATGGCGATTTGAACGCCAGTGGCTATCACCTCTGCTACTTCTTGTGCTATTTCTTTGACCACTTCCGGATCAATTCCATAGCCCATGTTGCCCATTAAGGCTTCACCGCTTAGTTTAAGTAAAACCCGTCGGTAATTCGTTCCCATGAAGTTACGCTTTATCGAAAAAGTTGCAATTGCCTCCAATTTAAGATAGCAGCACAATGACTATCTATGTCTAGTTGCGCCAAATCAAACTGGTTCCTACTGGTTCTGTTTCTTGAGGGTTAATTGCTTGATTTTTAAATAAAGCGGCGATCGCATTTCGTAAATAATCTTCTCTTGCAGATGATGGTACTTGCGGGTCACTGTCAATTTTACCCTTATAAAGCACCATTCCGTTACTATCTATTAAAAAAGCCATTGGAGTTTTAATCGCGCCAAAACTCCTGGTTACGTCTTGAGTAGAATCCCAGAGGTAAGGAAAGTTCAAGCGGTGATGCTCGGCAAAAGCTTTCATATTTTCAAAGCTTTCTGTAGGGTACTTATTAGCATCACAGCCATTCATCCCAATTAGCGTAAAGCCGCTACCAGCAAATTCCGCTTGAATCTTTTTGAGCTTGTCTAAATATAAGCTGACATACGGACAGGAGTTGCACATAAAAACAACGCCAACTGCATGGAATTTGTCTAGATAACGGCTGAGATGGTGTACTCGCGTATCAATTCCTGGCAGTTCAAAATCTGGGGCATAGCCACCAACAGAAGTATAAATTGTTTCTAGTATAGTCATTTCCGTGAACCAGAAGGAACTAGAACAAAAATTTAGGTGAAATTTAGCGTCACTTTTTTAGTGCCAACTACCTTATCGCCGTTGCTCGATATCAAACGATTGTAGAGATCAGCAGAGAAACCGTAAATTGTAAAACTACTGAATATCGCTCCGTTGATAAATATATGACATCACATTTCCTAGGAGTAATTATCGTATATACCTATTTAGCTAGTTTTTCAGCTATTACCAACTAAAATAGCTCAGTTTATTTACTTAAATTTAAGTAATTATAGTTACTATTTTATCTTATTTTTTATTTCTTTTTTGTACAATCTTTACAAGATGCTTCTACAATTTAAGATAGATTAGCAAAAATGTTACAAATTATTAAATTTAGTAAATAAAAATTCAGATGACGACTTCTACAACTGCACTTACAGCACAAACTTGGATGTGGCAAGGGTTCCCGATTTGCTATCAAACTCAAGGAACTGCCGGGCCAGCCGTTGTTTTAGTACATGGATTTGGGGCTTCATGGTGGCACTGGCGGAAAAATATACCAGTATTAGCAGAGACTTGTCGTGTTTATGCCATAGATTTGCTTGGCTTCGGTAGTTCTGCTAAACCTCAGCCAGGTGAAAAAATTGCTTACACCTTAGAAATGTGGGGACAGCAAGTAGCAGACTTTTGCCGTGAAGTCGTTGGTGAGCCAGCTTTTTTAGTAGGAAATTCCATCGGCTGTATTGTAGCCATGCAAGCCGCAGTCAGTTTCCCAGACATCGCCTTGGGAGTAGCCTTAATCAACTGCTCTTTGAGATTATTGCACGATCGCAAACGAGAAACCCTGCCTTGGACTCGTCGTGTTGGTGCGCCACTTTTACAACGTGTCTTATCTGTCAAACCAATTGGGCAATTCTTTTTTAATCAAGTTGCCAAACCAAAAACAGTACGAAAAATTTTACTGCAAGCTTACGCCAATGCAGAGACAGTTACAGATGAGTTAGTCGATATTCTCACAGCGCCAGCAAAAGATCCTGGTGCAGTGGCTGTGTTTTTGGCATTTACTTCTTATTCCACAGGGCCTTTACCAGAAGACTTACTTCCACAACTACCTTGTCCAGCGATTATTTTATGGGGAACAGCAGACCCTTGGGAACCAGTAAATTTAGGGCGAGAATTAGCTAACTACTCGTCAGTGCAGAAATTCATTCCTTTAGAAGGAGTAGGACATTGCCCCCAAGATGAAGCACCAGAGCTAGTCAATCCGATTTTACAAGATTGGATAGGTGAGCGATCGCAAGTTTTAAAATCCAACTAACAGGCGATCGGCATCAGATGCGGTTCTGATTCTATCTTTGTTGGTAAGAATAGTTATACGAAAAAATTCAGTATAATATACAGGTAAGAGTGTAAAAAAGAAAGTTCCCGTATATTCGGATTTCCCTTGGTCTCAATCTATCTAAGTGTTGTTAGACCTTAATGACAAATCGATTTATTTCCCCTTCACCGCATGAACTAGATAATCTCAGAACTCCTCTAACGGTAGGAGAGAAAAGAGTCTTTCAGTTCTTCAATAAGAATCTTTCAGAAGATTGGGAGATCTACATTCAGCCTCACCTGAATGGCTTACGTCCAGATTTCGTTCTCTTGAATCCGAAGGTTGGCATCGCTGTTTTTGAGGTTAAAGACTGGGATTTAACGGCAATGCCTTATCATGTAAGGTACTCATCGTCTGAATCTAATAGCCCAGAGCTATGGGCAACATCGAAAGATGGAAAAGATTTTCGGCTCAAAGACAATCCTATTGAAAAGGTTCTTCTTTATAAGAACAGCATTGCTAACTTATACTGCCCACAAATTAATAATAATTGCACTGATCAATCGACTGCCTATCTTTCCTTGATTACGGCTGGAGTGATCGTGACAACCGCAGATACTATAACTCTAGAAGAGTTATTTTTTCCTTTCTATCAAGCGCGGAACCTCCTTGGGAAAGCCAAACCTTACTACCCACTGGCAGGGAGCGATGCTCTCCTATCAAATGACTTAGAAACTGTTTTTCCTACCGCAAGATGGCGCAGTTCTAAATTCATGAAGCCTGAACTTGCTAAATCTTTGCGAGGTTGGTTAGTTGAGCCAGATTTCTCAGCTAATCAGCGGCAACCTCTGGAGCTTAATCCTAAACAAAGACAACTAGCAACAAGCCGCACGAGATCTGGGTATCGGCGTATTCGTGGTGCTGCTGGTTCAGGTAAATCATTGGTACTAGCAGCAAGAGCCGCTCAGTTATCGATTGAACGTAAAGACACTTTAGTAGTATCATTCAACATTACGTTATGGCATTATCTCCGAGATTTAGCAGTCCGCTATCCGCTGCCAGGTAAGACAATTAATCGTTACATTACATGGCTCCACTTTCATGAATGGTGTAAACAAGTCATCTGTAATGAGGCAGGTCTCAATAATGAGTACAACGCACTTTGGCAAGGAAATCCAGATATTTTTGAAGTGCTAGAAACTGAGATTGTTCAATTAACTAATAAGGCGATTGACATTGCAGGAACACAAATTACCAAATATGATGCCATTCTGGTTGATGAAGGACAGGACTACAACCCTATGTGGTGGAACACGCTGCGACGAGTCCTGAAGGCAGGCGGTGAAATGATACTAGTTGCTGATGAGACTCAAGATCTCTACGAACGAGCTAGGAGTTGGACAGAAGATGCTATGAATGGTGCAGGATTTAGCGGCCCCTGGGTACAACTAGAGACATGCTACCGAATGCCTCATTCACTTATTAAGTACTTGAGAGACTTTGCAAACAGGTACTTACCTAACTTGAAACTTAACTTGCCAAAAGCACAAGTATCTGAATTAGATTTATATCCTACTCACTTAAGTTGGCTGCAACTTGGCTCTTCTCAGTCAATAGCAAGAGAGTGTGTCATTGCTGCACTTAAAATGCCTGGTTTAGCAACTCCTAGTATTATAGCTTACCCAGATATTGTTCTTCTGCTTCCAACTCATAAGTTGGGGCTAACCTGTGTATCACTTCTCAACGAACAAAAATTCAATGTCATTCATATCTTTGATGCAGATCAACAAGAACAGAAGAGCCGAAAGATGGCATTTTTTATGGGTGACGCTCGAATCAAAGCTTGTACAATCCATAGTTTTAAGGGATGGGAAGCTCGCTATATGGTCATTGCTATTTCTGAAGATACAGATCTTGAGTCTGTTTATGTTGCAATGAGTCGGTTAAAACGACACACAAAGGGAAGCTATCTAACTGTTGTCTGTTCCAATCCAATACTCGAAGATTTTGGTAGAACCTGGACAAATTTTGAGAAGCTCTAACGGTTTAGATTTTGAGTTTGGGCGTTAGTTAATGGAATTTTACAATATTGGATCAGGGAACAATCACAGATTTTAAAATCTAACTAACAGGCGATTTGTTTGTAAGATATTATGGAGGGGTTCAAAGAGTTGGCGTAACGACTTGGAGCGAGCGTATGCAAGCCATTCTTTTAAGCCGCGAAGAAGTTGCGCGTCGGGCAAAGCAACTGTACGAGGGTGGAATTCGTCAAAAGGTCGAAACTGACGAAAACATAGGTAAGATGGTCATCATCGACATTGAAACAGGGGATTATGAAGTTGATCAGACTGGGCTGCAAGCATCCCGTAACCTCAGCAAAAAGCACCCCAACGCCCGACTCTTTGGTATTCGCATTGGCTACAACGTTGCTGTCTCATTTGGTGGGGTCATGGAGCGTGTTCACAAGTGATTGCTGGAATTGTGACAGATAGACACGCTACTGTCGCACTTACCTTTCTGCTTCGGAACGGTTCAAGCATACCGATTGAGTTTGTCATAGATACAGGTTTCACTGGGGAACTCTGTCTTCCTTCGGAAGCGGTTTCATTGATGGGTTTAACATTTAGGCACGATACGCCTGCAAATTTGGCGGATAACAGTGAAGTGTTGCTTCCAATTTATGAGGCGACTGTTCTTTGGAATGGTGAAGAACGAGAAGTCCTTGTCATTGCTACAGGAAGACGACCTTTGCTTGGAACTGCTTTGCTGGATGAGCAGGAACTTGTGATTCAGTTTACAGAGGGCGGGTTGGTGACAATTGATGAATTGTAAATGCCGATCTAACTTGACGCAGCACAGGCTAACAACACAGTGGATGGGACGGTAGAGAGTCTTCGCGCCTCGTTTCAGTCATATCTGCCGCCGCTCACTTTAGCCTTTAGTCAATGGAATTTTATAAGATTGGATACAGGAGCGATCGCAAGTTTTAAAATCTAACTAATCAGTTTCTTTCTGTCGATTGAAGACAAACTCACCTGAAAATCAGCAACCTGAAGTGGTAAGCGCAAGTTTAAAATCAGGCGAAACCATGAACAAACGTAAGGAACTCTTTCGTGTCATCTTGGCAGTATCAATCATCATAGTTGGCATTACACACTTTGCTGTACCACAACCTTACGTCAAAATTATGCCGCCACAACTTCCTTACCCATTAGGATTAGTCTATCTCAGTGGCTTTTATGAAATTTTAGGTGGTATTGGCTTATTAGTTCCGCCTGTAAGTCAAGCTGCGGCTTGGGGACTAGTTTTGCTGTTTATTGCTGTTTTCCCTGCCAATATCAACATGGCAGTTAATCATATTAAAATTGAAACCATACCATATCTTTCTTTTGTCACTCCGGGAAGAGTAAAATCAGAAAAGAGGTCTGAAAGGCAGGAGGGGACTATGACACAGCCAAGAAGCCCCAAACCAAGCATAAAATTTGTGGACGAATATTGTGCAATCTACCAAAACCTATTTCCAGAAGTGAGAAGTTTTGAAAATTTCCGAAACCTACATTTAGGAATGATATCGGAGATAAAAAGAAAATCTTTACCAGAAATAGCTCTTGTGGTGGGATTAGAAAATCAGCAATCATTACATCATTTTTTAACAGAATCACCGTGGTCAGTAGAATCATTAAAGAAGCAAAGATTAGAACTAATACTACGAGTATTAAATGGGCGATCATTAATTCTAATAATTGATGAAACTGGAGACAAAAAACAAGGTCATACTACAGACTATGTGAAAAGGCAGTATATTGGGAACTTAGGCAAAATAGAAAATGGCATAGTTGTAGTAACAGCCTATGGCATAATTGAGGATATGACCTTTCCTTTAACATTTCAAATCTATAAACCAAGAGAGAGATTGCAGCCAGGAGATAAATATAAAACCAAGCCAGAAATCGCAGCAGAATTAATCAGAGAACTGCAAGGAATGGGGTTTAAATTTGAATTAGTTTTGGCAGATAGCCTGTATGGAGAAAGTGATGGAAATTTTATTAGTGTTTTGAATCAATTACAACTCAATTTTGTTGTAGCTATACGTAGTAATCACGGAGTTTGGCTGCCAAAAGGGCAAAGAATTAGGTATAACAGATGGCGAAAGTTTAACCGTGTTTTCTCGAATGGTAAACAAGAAGTTCGATATATTAGAGAGATTATCTTCGGCAAGCGGCGCGATATTCGTTATTGGCAAGTCACGACGGACACGGAGAAGCTACCTGAAAATTCAACGTGGTTTTTAATGACCCATGTTCCAGATATTAAGTATTCAGAAGTTGGTAATCTTTACGGTTTACGAACATGGGTAGAATATGGACTTAAACAAAGTAAAAATGAACTCGGATGGGCAGATTTTCGGCTGACCCATTATTCTGACATTCAAAAGTGGTGGGAAATAGTTTGTAGTACCTATCTCATGGTCAGCCTTCATTCAAGTGTCTTCCATGAATCTCATAGCTATATCCTCAAAATATTTGCGGAGCATCCCTTGTGGGATGAAAATTATGGTTGGAAGAATATTTTAAATAATTTACGTCTGATTGTTCAACCTTTCATCCTTTTCAATTTGATTAAACCTTGGCTCAAGGTATTTCCTATTCCTCAACTTTCTACAGGATTTTCTTACTTGATTAGCATCATGAATACCTTGCATAATCATCTATTTTTATCCCTTTGGTCAGAGTTTTTCTCTTTTTCCTCTGCCTAGAGTGACAAAAGAAAGATATTCAGATTCGCCTTTATTTCAAGCAATTAGATTGCCCTTGCAAGCAGTTTTAATCGCTTGGGCTTGGTGGTATACAAGACTTTCCGATAAGGAAATACAAGCTTCATTAATTCCTAAATCACTTATTCCTAAAGAATTAGAATGGTAAATTTTTAATATTATGACTACATCACAAACAGTCCAACAATTACAAGCAGAATTAATCACACCAGCAAATTTTCGTCCTTATGGACAAGTAATTTTTGCCAGTACAGATGGTAAAGCTTTTGATGTAGAAGATGCCCAATTAAATCTGCAAAATGGCATTCCACGATTTTATATTATGCGTCTAGAAAAGCGCGGACGCAAGTTTCATAAAATTACTCGTCATGTGCAATGTACTCAATGCTTAGGTTCTTTAGAAGGCAAAGATTGGTTCATTGCAGTGTGTCCTCCTCATAATGAATTAAATGAACCAGTATTAGAAGAACTTGCGGCTTTTCGGATTCCAGGCAATTGTTTTATTAAGTTAAACGAAGGTACTTGGCACGCTGGGCCTTATTTTGATCATGATGTTGTAGATTTTTATAATTTAGAACTTGCTGATACAAATGTTGTAGATCATTTCACCCATGATTTTCTTAAAAGTCATCAGTTAGAGTTTGAGATGGTGTAAGTTTCTGTTGTTTATGCTTGAGATGGATTGATACACTTGAGGCGATCGCAACCAAAATTTTGTGTCATCATTGCAGATAATTGCTGGGAAGCTTGACCATCCAGGTGCAATTCTCGCTTGATTTGTTCATAAGTTTCACCCTGGGCGATGCGGTTTGCCATTTGCTGAAACTGCACCCAAGTTAAATCACTGTTAACAAATGCTCTGGCAAGGGTAATGACAAGTTCTTCATAATCATTATCTTCCAGTTTGGTCATCATGCGATGTTCGATATGTAGCGAATCATCAAAGCAGTAATACCAAGATTTTGGTTGATGCTTGAGAATCATTTTAAACAATTCTCGTTGTTTAGTGCGGTTAACAGCGCGATCGCCTTCACTACACACCATTAAAATAGGTGTAGCAACTTTTTTTTGAGCCTGTTCTAAAATCTTCTCGCCTAATTCCAAAAATATTCGTAATGCAGGAATGCGAAAACCTTTATAGCCAAAATTACCAGGTGCATCTTTGTTGAACCATTCAAAGTAAATTGGCAAAGTCTTAATCAGCTGATCAAATAATACATTACTGCTGCCTAAAAAAGGCGTAAACAATAAAGAACGTTCAATTAGTTGGGGATGTTCTAAAGCTAACCAAGCTGCTAAGGTTCCACCCGTTGATAAACCACCAACTACAACTTGTTCACCTAATGTTTTAGCAATTTCCAACCACTCAAGTACAAACTTTTGGTAAGTCTGAATGTCTGTTGGTAATGGCGGTGGAGTTTGACTGTTCCACTCACCTGCAAGACCATGACCGGGTTGTAGCGGAATCAGAACATTGTATCCTTTGTTGAAAAAAGCTTTGCCAAGTGGCTCAAATTGGTAAGGTGCTGCTGTAAAGCCATGCAAAAAAAGACACACTTTTGACGTGGAGTAGGGATGAACCAAGAATCTTGAACGACAGGCTTCGTTTTTCAGTTCAAGTCTGGATTCTGATTGATGAACCTGTTCCAAGAAATTTGCTGTTTTTTGAATGCTCACTGTCATTTAGTTACTTGTCTTACTTCTGCATGGATGGGTATATTGTCTGAAATTGTTCAGCACGCCGAATCTAGCAGATGATATATAACAAGAGGCAGAAGAGTTTTAGATCTTGGATGATTAACTAGGAAAATTTCTCAACCGAAAGCGCATTGGTATTTTATCAGACTGATAAATTAACAGGTTTTGTCTCTTCAGAGTGTAATAATTAGCTACTGTCTGAAAACATCCTTTTAAACGAAATTTGTTTCCTGTAAAAATTCTAGAATAGCTGCATTGATGACTTTTGCTGAACCTGTAGAAGCATCATGATAGCAGTCAGGCAGAATTTGAAACTTGGAATTGGCAATGTATCGATGTAGTTTTTCGCCATGAGTCGCAGGGAACCAACTATCTTTATCGCCCCATAAAATGAGTGTGGGACATTCAATATTAGATAGCTTGTTTTGAATTCTCGTGAGCATATTAGGTTTATTACTAGTCAAGTTTTCAATTTCTCTCGCAGCTAGTTGCAAATCTTCGGCAACTTTCACCAATGTCCCCGGAATTTCTGTAAAAGGATAAGTGATCCAATACACATCTTCTTCTGACAAAATTGATGGATCAAATAGCACTCTGCGCCGCTCGATCGCCATAATTTCTCTAACTAAAGGTGCGACTAAATAAGCTAAACGCAATGAGTCTATTGTTTGCAAAACTTCTATTGGTGTATGAGCCAGAATTGACATTGCCCAATGGGGTAAGCGTTCGGCAAAAATCGGCACATTAACTACTACTAACCGCGCTATTAATTCTGGTTTTTCTTGGGCTAGGGCTAAAGCAACTAAACCGCCTAAAGATTCTGCCACAACGACAGCAGGTTCATCACATAATTCTTGAATAATCCTTTCTAATTCAATAACCTGATGCCCATCATGTTCCCGACGTAGGCAAGGTTTTTCGGAAAATCCAAAACCTTTGGCATCAAAACAAATGACTCGAAAATATTTTGCTAGTGGTTCAATGCTATAACGCCAGTTATAGCTCCAGCTACCCATACCATGCATTAAAATTAAGGGCTTACCTGTACCTTTTTCACCATAAGCAATTTGTACAGGATATCCTTGAGCATCAGTAATAATTACGCTTTGCCGCCCTTTGGGAAAAGTCGTTTGCCACCAATCTTTCATTCTTTTACTAATTCAATATCTAACCACCAGTTACTGCTCGCCACAGGGTGCTAATTAATAATACTGGTATTGTGATTAAAACAATGCCTATCAATATTAAGCCAAATAAAACAGCTAACACAAACCCAGTGTCTGTTTTTTGTGTACTGCGGGGAACTTTTAAATGTTCTTCTAATAGTTTGATATTATATTCGTTTGATTTCCAAGCAAAATCAAATAAGTCTCCAGCTACAGGTAAACTACCCACCAAGCTATCAATGATGATATTCAAAATCATTCTGCCTAAAGTAGCTTTAGGCGCACCTAATCGTGCGGCTTCTAAGATGATGTAGCCGGAAAATATCAAGGTTAAAACATCACCACCAACAGGCAGCAACCCCAACAGTGGATCTAAACCGACACTAATTTCTGTGCCAGGGATAGTAATAGCTTTATCCAATACGCGACTTAGTTGGCGCAGTCGCCTCAAGGAGGGTGCTTTAGCGTCAGGATCAATATTAGAAAACTGTGAGGAAGAATCAGGCATTCAAGCGATCGCTTCTTTGAAGTTGAACCGTTCAATATTTTACTGCTGCTTGGCAATTTGACAAGAGTTTGTCCTAATACTTAATTTATGAGTGCTGAGTGCTGAGTGTTGAGTGAGTTATAAATTTTTTTCCTGCTCCTCTGCTTCTTTGCTTTCTACTTTCTGATAGCGCATATCTTCGCCAACAATTACGTTTAATTGGTCGCCTATAAGGAGAACAGCAGCACTCATCCACAGCCACAGCATTAAAACTATCACAGTCCCGACTGCACCATAAACTTTATTGTAGTTGCCAAAATTAGCTACATAAAGTCGAAACAGTGCTGAGAGTATTGCCCAAAAAATAGCTGCTAAAGTTGCCCCTGGCATGATTGGTGTGCCGGAATTCCACACACTAGGCCCATAGCGATAAACAAAACTAAAGGTGGTGGCAACAATACCTAAACTGACAGGCCAGCGTAATAACTGCCAAAGGTGCTGCAAAAACAGTAAAGAACTGTGCTGATACACTGCTATTGCTAACACTAAGTCACTCACAAAGACTAAGAACGAAGCTAACACTAGTAGTACAATAGTACCAGATGTCAATCCTAACGAAATCAATTTGGCTTTCCAGAAGGGACGGGTATTCTGTTGGGGAATTTGATGGATTTGATCAAAAGCCGTCATGGCTGTACTGATTGCGCCGGAAGCAGTCCAAATAGCGATCGCAAAGCTGAGAGAAAACAAACTACTATTTTTAGAGTTGGCAATTTCTTGGCTGGCAAAATCACGAATCAAAATCATCGCTTCTTCTGGTGCAACTTGACTCAATAGAGCTGCCATCTGTTTAAAGGTGTCTTGTAAGGATTCTGCCAACAAGCCGATGGCTGTCAGTACAGCCAGAATAGCCGGGAATAAAGACAACATGGCATTGAAGGCAATCTCCGCAGCAAGTCCTAATAGTCGTCGTTCGATTGTCCGAGCAAAGGTTTTCTTGAGCGTGCGCCAATTAAGATGGCGAAAGAAACGGACAAAACGCGGCTTTGGCATAACTATTAAGTATTCACAAGCACAATGTCACAATAACTTATCTGGAGTAATCAGTAATACTGATTTCCAAAAAGACTGCGACATATAACTTGGTTATGAGGGTACAAATGTACGTGAAAAGTTAGAAGTATTGTTAAGTGTCTGGAGTCAGAATGTGATTAGTTGAACGACATATAATTAACCTCAGTTCGAGTGAAGACGATTTTGCTGCTAGTTATACGAAGGAATAAGAGTTTCTACCAACGATAAAATCATGTTTCAGCTGATACCGAACTCACGTTAAAATTAATCTTTGTTTACCAAATTAATTAAAGCAGAAGCTATTGTGGGCAGTGGCAAGATAAAATCTACTACCCCTGTGGCGATCGCTGCTTTGGGCATTCCAAAAAATTCTGAAGTCGCCTGATCTTGCACGATGACTATACCACCCATTTGTTTAATGGCTTGAACTCCCATGACTCCATCATGACCAGTTCCAGTTAAGACGACGGCGATCGCTCGTTTTTTATAACTGGCTGCAACTGAGTCAAACAGTAAATCGGCGGATGGGCGAACAAAATTTACCAACTTTGTTTGAGTTAAGCTAAGAGTACCATCAGGGTTAACCAACAAATGATGATCTGGTGGGGCAATGTATACGCTTCCAGGAGTGAGGCTATCTCCTTGTTGTGCTTGTTTTACTAGTAAGGGAGTGTGCCGACTCAAAATCTCTGCCATCAAGGAAGGAAGTCGCGGATCAAGATGCTGAACTATGACAATTGCACAGGGAAAGTCAGCAGGTAACCCAGCCAGAACTTGAGATATGGCAGTGAGTCCTCCTGCTGACGCGGCGATCGCTACGATATCAAATGCTACTTTAGAGAAAATTGATACCAATAGACTTTCCAACCTTTTTTCCTACCATACATAGACTTTACCAAGCCCCTTGGGGGCGGGAACTAGCCCCGAAGTAAGGTTTAAACCGGAGTGGAATCGTGGGCAAAAAATCCTTGTATCCCGTGGAAGGTGAAAACCCCAACGCCAGTTCTCTCAAGTCGGGAAACCCTTATGGGCGGCTCCCGATCCTATTGCCCGTTCCCTGTTTCCTGTTACCTTTTACCGATACAGCCAAACTCGCAGTAAAGAAAGCAACTGCTCAATGTCCACAGGTTTGGTGATGTAGTCTGATGCGCCGGATTCGATGCATTTTTCGCGATCGCCTTGCATGGCTTTGGCGGTGAGGGCAATAATTGGCAAGGTGGTGAATCGGCTGTTTTGCCGAATTAAGCGTGTTGTTTCGTAACCATCCATTTCTGGCATCATCACATCCATCAACACAACATCAATATCTGGTGTAGTTTCTAACATAGTGATGCCATCTCTACCATTCTCTGCATACATGACTTGCATTTGATAGCGCTCTAGCATACTGGTCAAGGCAAAGATATTACGTACATCGTCATCAACAATTAATACTTTTTTATTTGTCAGTATGTAGTCACGCGAATGCAGTTGTTCCAGCATTTGCCGTTTGGGTTCTGGTAAAGCCGCTTGGACTCGGTGCAAGAACAATGTAGTTTCATCAAGGAGACGTTCGGGCGATCGCACGTCTTTAACGATGATTGTTTCTGTGATCCGCCGCAATTCTGCTTCTTGGGCTTTGGTCAATTCGATGCCAGTGTAAATGATGATGGGCAGAGATTCACCATTTGGCTGCTGCTTGATTTGCTGAAGCAGTTCAAAGCCATTCATATCTGGCAATCCTAAATCGAGGACGAGGCAGTCAAATTGTTGAGAGTTAATCGCCTCTAAGGCTTCTTGTCCAGTGGCGACAGCGGTAGTGGCAACATCGCTATTGCCAATCAACTCAACAATACTATGGCGTTGAGTGTCGTCATCTTCAACTACGAGTAAATTCTTCACCCGCCGCTCTACAAAACCTTTGATTTTGTTTAAAGCTTCGGATATACTCTCGCTGCTGGCAGGTTTTTGCAAATATGCCAATGCTCCTAGTTGCAAACTGCGTCTCTTTCCTTCTTCTACAGTCATAATATGTACAGGAATGTGACGGGTATTGGCATCATGTTTTAGCCGATCTAGCACTGTCCAACCATCCATATCTGGCAGGCGGATATCGAGTAAAATCCCCGCAGGTTGGAATTGTTGCGCAAGTGCTAGACCATTACTACCACTTTGGGCGGCGACTACTTTGAATCCTTGCTGCTGCGCCATTTCCAAGAGGATACGGGCAAAATGAATGTCATCTTCGACAATCAATAACACGCGATCGCCCTTTTCGATGTCAACGCGATCGTCTTCTAAAACTGGCGTATGGGGGTTAGGGCGCAGCCTCTGTGTTGGGATGACTACTGTATTAGCTGGCTCTGTTGGCTGCACCTCAACATCAGTTGCTGTGACGGTGGTTGAATCTAGAGTGATGAGTTTTGATGGCTGAGGGGAAACTATTTGAGATATCGGTTCAGGAGTAATTGATGTTGGCTCAGAATTGAATTGTGGCAAGTAGAAGGTAAATGTACTGCCTTGAGTTAGGCTACTCACCAAGGTAATTTCGCCACCAAACAGACGCGCAATTTCCCGGCTAATGGATAAACCTAAACCTGTACCGCCGTATTTGCGGCTGGTAGTACCATCGGCTTGTTGGAATGCTTCAAAAATCACTTTTTGCTTTTCGGGGGCAATACCAATCCCTGTATCAATCACGGAAAAGGCAACTACCATCGGCGCACGGTTCAAGGTTTCTTGATTAATACTCCATCCGTGCTTGGCGACTTCTATGCGCAAGCGTACCTCACCCCGGTCAGTAAATTTAAACGCGTTGGAAAGCAGATTTTTCAGGACTTGTTGCAAGCGTTTCGGGTCGGTATAAATTGCTTTAGGTAAGTCGGAAGCTAATTCAATAGTGAAACCAAGTCCTTTGTCTTGGGCTATTTGCCGAAAGGTACGTTCTGTCTGATCTCGCAAATCGGTAACTAACATTTGCGACATATCAATTGACATCGTTCCCGATTCAATTTTGGCCAAATCGAGAATGTCATTAATCAGTGCCAACAAGTCATTGCCGGCGGAGTAAATGGTGCGGCTGTATTCAACTTGTTTGATGCTGAGGTTGCCATCGACGTTATCTGCTAACAATTTCGCCAAAATTAACAAGCTGTTTAGCGGTGTCCTCAGTTCATGGGACATATTAGCCAGAAATTCTGACTTGTATTTGGATGACAGCGCCAGTTGTGCGGCTTTTTCCTCCAAAGAAAGTCTGGCTTGTTCAATTTCGAGATTTTTCCGCTCAACTTCTTTCTTTTGCAGTGCCAACAACTCGGCTTTTTCTTCGAGTTCGGCGTTGGTTTGCTGTAGTTCTTCTTGCTGTTTCTTGAGTAAATCTTCCGAAGTTTTCAGGGATTGGGCTTGTTGTTCGAGACGTTTGTTAGTTTCTTTGAGTTCGTTTTGCTGAGTTTGCAGTTCTTCTGCCAAAGATTGCGATTGTTTAAGCAATTCTTCGGTACGCATGGAAGCGGCGATGGTGTTGAGTACGATCGCAATACTTTCGGTAAGCTGGTCGAAGAATGTCAGGTGAATTTCACTAAAGCGGCGGAAGGAAGCTAATTCAATTACTGCTGTCACTTGCCCTTCAAACAACACAGGTAATACTACGGCGTTGAGTGGGGCTGCTTCACCTAAACCAGAACTAATTTTGACATAATCGCTGGGGACTTCTGACAACAGAATTCGCTCTTTTTCCAACGCACATTGTCCGACTAAACCTTCACCCAAGTGGAAACGATTCGCTAAATGTTTGCGTTCGCGGTAAGCGTAACTGCTGAGTAATTTGAGATACGCCTGTTGTTGTTCTCCTGTATCCATTAAGTAGAATACGCCATGTTGTGCGCCTACCAGTGGTGCAAGTTCCGAAAGAATCAGCTTGGATACTGTTTCTAAGTCGCGCTGACCTTGCAGCATTCGGGTAAATTTGGCGAGGTTGGTCTTTAACCAATCTTGTTCGGTGTTCTTTTGGGTGGTTTCGCGCAGGTTGGCAATCATCTGGTTGATGTTGTCTTTCAGGATTGCCACTTCCCCTAGTGCTTCCACGGAAATCGAACGTGTTAAGTCACCTTTTGTTACCGCTGTTGCCACTTCGGCGATCGCGCGTAGCTGAGTTGTGAGTGTAGCCGCCAGTTCGTTTACGTTGTCTGTCAAGTCTTTCCAAGTTCCGGCTGCACCTGGGACTTTAGCTTGACCTCCTAATTTCCCTTCAATTCCCACCTCACGCGCTACGGTGGTTACCTGATTGGCAAAGGTCGCTAGGGTATCAATCATTTCGTTGATGGTTTCTGCCAAGGTTTCGATTTCACCTTTCGCATCTAGCATTAATTTCCGCTTCAAGTCACCATTCGCCACGGCGGTTACAACTCGTGCAATGCCTCGCACTTGGGCTGTCAAGTTACCAGCCATTGAGTTTACGTTATCTGTGAGGTCTTTCCATGTACCTGCAACACCTTGCACCACAGCTTGACCGCCTAATTTCCCTTCCGTTCCCACTTCCCGCGCTACCCGCGTTACTTCCGATGCGAAGGAACTTAGTTGATCCACCATTGTATTGATGGTGTTCTTCAAGTCGAGAATTTCACCTTTCACATCCACCGTGATTTTCTTCGACAAGTCACCATTCGCCACCGCCTTTGTTACTTCGGCGATGTTCCGCACCTGGGCTGTCAAATTACCCGCCATTGAGTTCACGTTGTCGGTGAGGTCTTTCCATGTACCGCCAACTCCTCGGACGTAGGCTTGTACACCTAATTTACCTTCCGTTCCTACTTCCCGCGCTACCCGCGTTACCTCAGATGCGAAGGAGTTCAACTGATCCACCATTGTATTGATGGTGTTTTTCAACTCCAGAATTTCACCTTTCACATCGACGGTGATTTTCTTGGACAAGTCGCCATTCGCCACCGCCGTCGTCACATCCGCGATGTTCCGCACCTGGGCTGTCAAACTTCCCGCCATGAAGTTCACTGAGTCGGTGAGGTCTTTCCATGTACCTGCAACACCTTTTACTTCTGCTTGTACACCTAATTTTCCTTCTGTTCCCACTTCTCGCGCTACCCGCGTTACTTCCGATGCGAAGGAGTTCAACTGATCCACCATTGTATTGACGGTGTTTTTCAACTCCAGAATTTCACCTTTGACATCAACGGAGATTTTCTTCGACAAGTCGCCATTCGCCACCGCCGTTGTTACTGCTGCGATGTTTCTTACCTGGGCTGTTAAACTTCCCGCCATGAAGTTCACACTGTCTGTCAAGTCTTTCCACGTACCTGCAACGCCTTTCACATCTGCTTGTACACCTAACTTTCCTTCACTTCCTACTTCCCTTGCAACCCTTGTTACCTCAGATGCGAAGGAGTTTAGTTGATCCACCATGATATTGATGGTGTTTTTCAGTTCCAGAATTTCACCTTTAACTTGAACTGTGATTTTCTTCGACAAGTCACCATTGGCGATCGCCGTTGCAACTTCGGCAATGCTGCGTACTTGGTCGGTGAGGTTCCCCGCCATCATATTCACCGCACCTGTCAAGTCTTTCCACGTACCTGCAACGCCGCGAACTTCTGCTTGTACACCTAATTTACCTTCTGTACCCACCTCACGGGCAACCCGCGTTACTTCTGATGCAAAGGAACTGAGTTGATCCACCATTGTATTGATGGTGTTCTTCAATTCCAGAATCTCACCTTTCACATCTACAGTAATTTTCTTGGACAAGTCGCCATTCGCCACCGCCGTTGTTACATCCGCGATGTTCCGCACCTGTGCCGTCAAGCTTCCCGCCATGAAGTTTACACTGTCTGTCAAGTCCTTCCACGTACCCGCAACGCCTCGAACTTCGGCTTGTACACCCAGCTTTCCTTCACTTCCCACTTCTCGCGCCACCCGCGTTACTTCTGATGCGAAGGAATTCAACTGATCCACCATTGTATTGATGGTGTTTTTCAACTCCAGAATCTCACCTTTCACATCCACCGTGATTTTCTTGGACAAGTCACCATTCGCCACCGCCGTCGTCACTTCTGCGATGTTCCGTACTTGGGCTGTTAAACTTCCCGCCATGAAGTTCACGCTGTCTGTCAAGTCCTTCCACGTCCCCGCGACACCTTTGACATCTGCTTGTACGCCCAGTTTTCCTTCACTGCCTACTTCCCTTGCAACCCGCGTTACTTCTGATGCAAAGGAACTCAGTTGATCCACCATGATATTGATGGTGTTTTTCAACTCCAGAATCTCGCCTTTCACATCAACTGTAATTTTCTTCGATAAGTCACCGTTAGCGATCGCAGTCGCAACTTCCGCAATGTTTCGTACTTGTCCTGTCAGATTTCCCGCCATTAAGTTCACGTTGTCGGTGAGGTCTTTCCACGTCCCTGCAACGCCGCGTACTTCTGCTTGTACGCCTAATTTACCTTCCGTTCCTACTTCCCGCGCTACCCTTGTTACTTCCGACGCGAAGGAGTTCAACTGATCCACCATTGTGTTGATGGTGTTTTTCAACTCCAGAATCTCACCTTTCACATCTACAGTGATTTTCTTCGACAAGTCACCATTCGCTACCGCCGTCGTCACTTCTGCGATGTTCCGTACTTGGGCTGTTAAACTTCCCGCCATGAAGTTCACGCTGTCTGTCAAGTCCTTCCACGTCCCCGCGACACCTTTGACATCTGCTTGTACGCCCAGTTTTCCTTCACTGCCTACTTCTCGCGCCACCCGCGTTACTTCTGACACGAACGAACTGAGTTGATCCACCATGATATTGATGGTGTTTTTCAACTCCAGAATCTCGCCTTTCACATCAACTGTAATTTTCTTCGATAAATCACCATTAGCGATCGCCGTTGCCACTTCCGCAATATTTCGCACTTGTCCTGTCAAATTTCCCGCCATTAAGTTCACGTTGTCGGTGAGGTCTTTCCACGTCCCTGCAACGCCGCGAACTTCTGCTTGTACACCGAGTTTACCTTCTGTTCCTACTTCCCTTGCAACTCTTGTTACCTCCGATGCGAAGGAGTTCAACTGATCCACCATTGTGTTGACGGTGTTTTTCAGTTCGAGAATTTCGCCTTTCACATTTACAGTGATTTTCTTCGATAAGTCACCGTTAGCGATCGCCGTTGCTACTTCCGCAATGTTCCTTACCTGTCCTGTCAAATTTCCTGCCATCAGGTTCACGTTGTCGGTGAGGTCTTTCCATGTACCTGCCACACCTTTCACTTCTGCTTGTACACCGAGTTTTCCTTCCGTTCCTACTTCCCGCGCCACCCGCGTTACTTCCGAAGCGAAGGAACCCAGCCGTTCCACCATTGTGTTGACGATATTGGCTGTTTGCAGAAATTCACCTTTGAGGGGTTTGCCATCCATTTCTGTGGCGATCGTTTGAGACAAATCCCCATTAGCTACTGCCCGAATCACCCTTGTAGTCTCGGCTGTGGGTTGGACTAAATCTGTAATGAGGGTATTGACAGAATTTACACAATCTGACCAAGAACCCCGCACAGTTCCCAGAGAGGCGCGTTCTGTAATTTTCCCTTCTTTCCCGACAACATTTCCAATGCGCTGTAGCTCTAATGCCATACGCTCATTCTGATCAATAATATCGTTGAGCGTGTCAGCGATTTTACCTGCTATACCAGTGTGTTCTACGGACATCCGAACCGAAAAGTCACCTTTTTTAACAGCAGTTAGTGTTTTCAGCAGTTGTTTTAAATCAAGATTGTCGCTTTCTCTGGTTAACAGTTCGGTTGCCATTGCTATATCCTTGGGGAAGTTGAGAGTAATGTTGTCTGCCGCTGGCGGAAACTAATTAGGGAGATGATAGAAATACTGCACACCGCTATTTAATAGCGTCATCACGCAAATTAAGTTCGCTGAAAATTATTTTTATCCCAGACTGCTACTACAAAAACGTAGGGGTCTTTGATAAGTCAATTGAGGCTTGAGTATAAGCGCTTTGAAGAATAAAATTACCTTGCTGCTTTTTAGCTAATCTCTTACAGAAGATAGCTAAAAATCATATTTAAAATACCAGTTTAATCATCAATTACTATCAAGTATTCTAACTCTATAAATTAGTTAACCTTAAGATGACGAATACATTATTGGTATCTAACGAAAGATAGAGGGCAAGAAAATAGAAGTTTGGTAGCATAGGTGTCCTTATTTTTTTTTGTATATTTTTTTATATCAAATCCGGTAGATGGAGTTATAATGCCCACAATCTTTACACTCCACCTCAACCGCTACGGTATACACACAAGTTTCTGAATCGACAATCTCAATTCATCGACTCGCATCGTTAATGTGACGACTCGCATCGTTAATGTAACGACTCGCATCGTTAATGCGATGACTCGCATCGTTAATGCGATGACTCGCATCGTTAATGTGACGGCTTGCATCGTTAATGTAACGACTCGCATCGTTGATTCGTCATTCCACCAGATGTAGAGACGCGAAATTTCGCGTCTCTACAGTGCCGTAAAGCGGGTGGGGTGTTTTAGGATTTATAAATAATTAACCGAACTTGACATTACACATAATTCAGCACTCAGCACTCAGAGGATGTTTGAAAAGTATTATTGTTAACATCAAGATCTTAAAAACCTAACCCCCCTATCCCCCCTTCCCTACAAGGGAATGGGGGTTTTAAAGCCTCTCTCCTTTTAGGGGAGAGGTTTGGAGAGGGGTTTTTAGTATTTTTCACGACTTTCCAAACAACCTCTCAGCACTCAGCACTCAGCACTCAGCACTTCACTATCGCTGCCAAATTTTTAACCAATATGTTTACCGACAAAACTAATTACATCAGCTAGTCCTGATTGAGTTTTTAAATTAGTAAAGATAAAAGGTTTATCACCGCGCATTTTTTTAGCATCTCGTTCCATAACGCTTAAATCTGCGCCTACGAATGGTGCAAGGTCAGTTTTATTAATAACTAATAAATCAGACTTAGTAATTCCTGGGCCACCTTTGCGGGGAATTTTATCGCCAGCAGCCACATCAATAACGTAAATTGTTAAATCGACTAATTCTGGACTGAAGGTAGCAGCTAAATTATCACCACCACTTTCTAAAAAGACTAATTCTAAATTCTGAAAACGCTCTTCTAACTGTTCAATTGCTGCCAAATTCATCGAAGCATCTTCCCGAATGGCCGTGTGAGGACAACCACCAGTTTCTACACCCAAAATGCGATCGCTTGCTAAAGCTTGAGAACGCACTAAAAATTGTGCATCCTCTTGAGTATAAATATCATTTGTCACCACGGCAATATAATACTGATCGCGCAACGCCTTACATAAAGCATCCACTAAAGCCGTCTTCCCCGAACCTACTGGGCCAGCAACACCTACTCGAAATGCAGTCATAGTCAATAGTCAATGGTCAATGGTCAATAGTCAATAGTCAATGGTCAATGGTCAATGGTCAATAGTCAATGGTCAATGGTCAATAGTCAATGGTCAACAAGATGAAATTTCACACTTCATACTTCATACTTCATACTTCATACTTAACTTCTAAACAACCTTGTATACTGCGTTTCATGCTGCATACTCGCTAAAGATAAACCCCAACTACAACAACTCAGTTCATCATCCTCTAAAACAAGAATTTCTTGGACAGTTACGCTAATTAATGGTTGTAAATCTAGCAATAACTCTTGTCCTGCGGTTTGTCCCAGGGGAATGAGTTTAACTCCAGCGGTGATGAGATTACTAGCCCAACTATGCAGATATGCCAATAAAGCAGCATGAAGATGAATTTGCCAATGTGCGACAGCAATACCAAAAGCGATCGCATAATTGCAAGGATTACCCAAACTATTAATAGTAGGTAGTAGCTGTGGTTGTAGTTTACCAAGTAACTGCACGAGCGATCGCCCCATCTGCCAACTAGAATTACGTAATTCTTGAGTTTCTCTCGCCGCAGATAGCCAGCGATTCCAATAACATAGCGCCTCTAAATTCCCAACTTTTGCAGATTCCGCAGCGCGTAACATCACCGCCGCCTCCAGACGAATTGCACCGTAACGCATTTCCGATGTCAACCAATGTTTGAGACTATCTTGGTGAGCAATTATGCCATCTTCTACTAAAGTTTCCAAACCTTCCGAATAACTATAAGCTCCTACAGGTAAAGCTGGACTAGCTAACTGTAAAATAAACAAAAAATCGCTATTAGTGAGAGTGATGATGTCCATAAGCCCCTAACTCTGGCTGAAATGGTGCAATTTCCTCGATAATTTCCAGTCCCAACTGTGTCAACATTGTGCGTAACACTGCATCCGGTGATAAACGCAAATAACTCGACGTAATTTCCACAGGCACATGACGATTGCCCAAATGGTATGCTGCTCGCATTAATAAAAGTGGTGACGCAGCAGAAACAGTCAGCACAGGTTCTGGTTTCGCAATAATTCTAATTACACTACCATCACTTTCATCTTGTAAAATATCGCCATCCTTTAACACCGTCCCCCTGGATAAACGCAAAAACACAACCTGACCATCTTCCATCTCAAACCGATGACGACTGCGAGTGCGTTCTTCTGCCGTCAGTGCTAAAGTTAAACTCACCTCAGCATCAGCATCCGGGGGTTTACGTTGAGTCAAAATCATCTTTGCACCTTTGCGCCTTGGCGCGAAACATTCATCATCCGTCAATTTGATATTATTAACGAAGTGAGCGATCGCTAAAACTATGGCAAAGCGTAAAAAAAGCAATCTTCAGTGGATTAAAGAAACGCTTGATCTCAAACCTGACCATCACTGGGAATCTCCATCAGGCTATAAAATTTTTGTCGCCAACCGGGGGGCTGTTCGCTTCAATGTTCCCCAAAATTGGATTTTTGAACCGCAAGAAAAATCTTTCAAGTTCATGGATAAAAAACCACCCAAAGATGACTGTTGTTTAGAAGTATCTTTCAATCATCTACCGCCCAACGACTGGAGTCTGTTTCCTCTCAAACCTACTTTGAAGAAAGTAGTAGAAGAAGACAGTCGTGATGTAATTGAGAAAGGTGAAATTATTACCCTCAAGCGCCAAACCGCCAGAATTGTCTGGACAGAAATTAAATTTATTGACACTCAAGCCGAACCACGGGAAGCTTTTTCACGAATTTGTATTGGCTTAGGCTCGAATATTCAGTGCTTGATTACATTCGATTATTGGGCAGACCAAGCAGAACAGTTAACACCTGTTTGGGATGAAGTAATGCGTAGCCTTACACTAGGTTTGTATATCCGTGACCCAAGAACTGGTTTAGCTTTCCCTGACTAAAAGTCAAGATTAAAATATGCAAGTAATTCGGATTTATCTTAAATTAAGTAAACTGAAGAACACAGTACTTTTCAAAGTAATAAAAGAAGTAATTCTCTAGATAGAAGATTACAATAACTAATAGTTTTAGTGTAGAAAAGTAAGTACCTCAATTACTATTAGTAACGAGGATATTATGTCTACCAAATCTGAAGCAGGGACTGAGCATCGCGGGCCAGATAAAGGTGAAGCTTATGGAGTAGCAGCAGTTACTCAAGCACTGGCAGGGATAGACTTTCCAGCCAGTAAAGAGGATATACTCCAACAAGCGAAGGATAGTGAACAAATTCATTGGACAAAAGATAAAACTGTAGATTTACGTTCGCTACTCGAACAAACAGGTCAAGATCGATTTGAAAGTATGCCAGAGTTAGTTGAAGTTATCAGTCAAAGTGTGAGAGAAGAAGAACCATCTGCATGATAAATGTGATGGAGTAAGAAAGAAGTTATTTAGTGAATTTAGTCAGTATGAGCCATCTCTTAAAGTTGTGCATTCAGTCATCATCAAGAGTATGGCTTTTTATTATGGAGCCGCCAATGCTGTATACCTTGATTGCGCTGTATTCGCCGCAATCACCCAAGAATCACCACGACTTCGCAATAGAGATATCCCGCATTGGCTCTCAAAAGCATTGATATTGTTAAACTTAACAACTATGAGTAAGAAATTCTGTGTTACAGTTGCTTATCTTGGCGATCGCATCAGCTAAATCTTCACTTCATCCACGTCCTTTAACTCACAGGTGCTTGTTGTAACCCTACTTCTCGTCGTCTCGGTACATCATAAGTCATAAAGTCGTAAGCCATATTTGTATTCGGAAAAATTGCACGGGCTTCCTGAAGCAAATCTTTCAAATCTATAGGGTTACCAGGAGCGTAGCGAGGACTAAAATGAGTCATAATTAACCGATGGGAACCAGCCGCTAAAGCTGTTTGTGCAGCCATCGTCGTTGTTGAATGTAATCTTTGAAAAGCCATCTCTGCGTCTTGATGGGCAAAGGTAGCCTCGTGAATTAACACATCTGCGTCCTGGGCTAATTCAACTGCACCCTCTGTATAAATTGTATCCGTACAATAAGCTATTTTTCGTCCAATTTCTGTAGGGCCGCAAAGCTCAGTACCGTTAATCACTCTGCCATCAGCCAAGGTGACAGTTTCACCACGCTTGAGTTGCCCATAAATCCGACCAGGAGGAATTTGCAGTGCTTTGGCTTTTTCAATCTCAAACCTTCCTGAGCGGTCTTTTTCGGCAACTCGGTATCCAAATGCAGTAATGCGATGATGCAACTGACCACAGGTAACGGTGAATTCCTGATCTTCGTAAATTACTCCCGGACGGATGGTATGAACTTTAATCGGATAGGAAAAGTGCGTATGAGAGTACCGTGATGCCGATTGGATATATTCATTTAATCCAGGTGGGCCGTAAATATCAATTCTGTCTACATTGCCAGCTAAGCCACAACTAGCCAGAAGACCCATTAAGCCAAAAATGTGGTCGCCGTGCATGTGGGTAATAAAAATTCGGGAAAGTTGGCTGATTTTGAGGTCACTCCGCAAAATTTGATGCTGAGTCCCTTCGCCACAATCGAATAACCACAGTTCTGCCCTTTGGGGTAATCTTAGGGCAACACTAGAAACATTACGCGATCGCGTGGGTACACCGGAACTTGTCCCTAAAAATGTTATCTGCACAGCGTTTTTTTGTTTTCCTATTGCTGATTTTGGCGCTCTATTCTATATGGTGGCATGGTTTATCACAAAAATTTTGCTTGCAGCACTGACATAGGAAATTTGTCATAAAAATACCGCAGTTTTTGCCCTAAACCACGGTTACAAACCTTGTGAAATTACTTGCCGAATGAAGCTTATTTACTTCTGATAGAAAGATTTTCTATCAAGCGATCGCGAATTCCCAATAGTCTTTCTTGGTTGTCAATAGCAGAGCGTGGTGCTGGTAAATCTGTGTTAGGCCAACCAGGTAAATTATTGCATGGACAAGTTTCTGCCGGCATTCCCACGTTTTTCATTGGTATTGGCATATTGCAACGACTACAAGGCATCATTTCCCATGCAGGTGTCAGCAATTCGGCAATGGTTTCGCTAGTGCCTTCTAGATAACAATCGCACGCTTCTAATGAAATAATTCTCTGCCAACAATCTTCAAATTCTTGACTATATTGATCACCTCTGTAGACAGGTTGAGGTAACAACTGTGCTGCCCCATTCCCGACTACTACTCTCTTACCCAACTGAAACCAGTAGGCAAGATATTTTTTTACATCTTCTTTGTTTGCCATACTACAATTGTACATTCGGGATGAAGAGACTTAATCTACGTATCGTATTAATTTTCTATTAAAAATTAGCCCTTCAAAAGACATACAAATAATAATCAAGCAGTCTTAATTTTTCTTAAAATATAGTTTATAGTTCTTCATCTATCACTTGTGGTAGTGGTGTACCAAGAACACTCAGATTCAAAACATGACCACCAGTCACCAGATAAACAGCGTCACAGACTGTACCTAATTGCCGCACCAAAGAACCCAAGCGATCGCGGAACTGTCTACCAATGGGATAGGCGGGAACCACACCCCAACCAACCTCTTCAGCGACAAACAGCATATCGGCAGCTACTAGTTGTACAGTGTCTATAAACTCTGCGATCGTGTTTTGCCAGCTAACTTCATCCTGGTCTAAAAGATTAGTTACCCAAGTTCCCAAAGAATCAACCAACAGGCAACTATTAGGTTTAGCATCAGCCAAGGTAGCTGATAATTCTATTGGTACTGCCAAAGTTGTCCAATCTTGAGGACGGCGTTGTTGATGCTGTTGAATGCGTTTTTGCCACTCTGTATCGGCAGGGTTTTCTGTAGCAGTTGCCACGTAAACAACTTTTTTGCCTGACTGCTTGGCTAGGTATTCTGCCCATTCACTTTTCCCAGACCTAGCAGGCCCCGTAATTAAGATGACTTTACCCACAGATTTTTCCTAATACCTTTGGCAGATTTTGAGAGTATGGTGGTAGCGATGTTAATAGCAATTTTGCCTAATAATCCTACCAGTTTCATACATTGAGACTATGATTTTGAGTTTGTTTGTAGCAAATATCTTTTAAGAGATAAAATTAGCACCAGCATTAATTTGTGCCAAAATTAGCAAAAGCTAAAACTCCCAACAAACCTTTGTGAATGATTGAACACCACAGAGGGCAGCAAACTTACAGGATATTTTTATGAAAACAGGTCTAAAACGTATTGAGGCAACTCTACATGATTTAGGAAATCGAGACAATGCAACTGTGGAAGCGGGGGATTCGCCAAAGCAGCCGGTATCTTTTAGAATTAGTGTTTCTGCCAAAGCAGCGACACCAGATATAAATACATCTGATGATCAGAGCATAATATCAGAACTAACAGATAACTTTGACATCAGCTCTCAAAATGAAAGCACTGTTGAACAAAATTTATTTTCCCAGCATCATTCTGTAGAGACATTTTCGGCAAAAGAAAATGGTAGTAAAACACCTAGCCTACCCAAGTTTAAAACTCCTAGCTTCAGCAACCATCGTCACGGAGCGAATCCAGCCTTAGCGATGAATCTGTTGCAAGAAATTCAAATTCATGTGGCTGGTTGGCAGCAAGAACTCCACACTATTCTGCAACAAATCCAAGACCTGTATTTAGAAGGGCCAATAGTTAATGGTTGGTTAGAATCCAATCCCAAAGAACCAGAACAGCCGGGAACTGTGACACTGCGCCATGCAGAAGTTGACCGCCTGATGAACTATGTAGAAGAACTTTGCACAACTGGATCTAAAGACGCTGATCAATTTGCGCGTACAGGATATCGCCTTTGTGGCTTGGATGGATCTGGTAAAGTTTGGTCACGTCCTTGTCCACCAGATCAGGTGCCTACAGTTAGTATGGCGATCGCCCGTCATCAAAAGTTACGTCAGCTGTTAGGACGCAAACAATATCTAGAAACACGCCTGAGTCAGTTAGCAGAAACTTTAGTAGTTTTACACAGCCATATTCAACAAGCGTGAAGATTTAAAGACGATTTCCGAAGAAACGCGGTTGGTGGGTTGGATTTTTTGTTATAGATTAGCACTGAGCAGGCGACCGTTGGATAGAAGACTGTAATCTAAAATCCAAAGGTGACAACTTAAACTTAATCCTATGCCAGATATCCAAATCTCTGCCATTATCTGTACTCACAATCGAGATACCTATTTAGGTGCGGCGATTGATAGCCTGTTGGCGCAGGATTTTGCGGCTGACTTTGAGGTGATAGTGGTAGATAACAACTCAAGCGATCGCACCCGCGAAGTTGTAGAACAAAGAGCCTGCAATCCTCGTTTAAAGTATATCTTTGAACCCACCACCGGATTATCAGTTGCCCGTAACACTGGTGCTAAAGTTGCTAGTGCCGAAATTCTCGCTTATTTAGATGATGATGCCGTAGCAAGCGATCGCTGGTTGCAAGTATTGTATTCTGCATATCAAAGCAACCCAAAACTAGCGATCGCTGGTGGCAAAGTTACACTTTTATGGCCGCCAACTATCCAACCACCCAAGTGGCTATCTTCTGGATTAGCAGGCAATTTGGGAGCTTACGACCTAGGTGACAAAATAGTTTATATCGAGCAACCCGGTTTAACCCCCAGAGGCTTAAATTATTCGATTCGTCGTAGCTTTCTCGAAGAAATTGGTGGTTTTGATCCCCATCTTGGTCGAGTGGGAAAAAACTTGTTATCTAATGAAGAACTGCAAATGACTGAATTTGCACTTCAGTATGGGTGGCAAGTCGCCTATCTTCCAGAAGCTTTAGTTGCACATAACGTTGCACCCGAACGGCTGAATCGCTCTTGGTTTTTGAATCGCGGCTGGTGGCAAGGTATCAGTGAGTGCTATCGAGAACAACTTGCAGGTAAAACAGGTATCAATCAGTTAGTGCGTGGTAGCGAGCGCTTGCTTCGGGGTTTATACAAGTCATTACTGTATTTTTCTGACCCAGCAGAACGCTTCGACAGACTTGTGTATACATATTGTCAAATAAGTTATTTAAATGCTGCTATTCAGGGTCTGCTCTCTACATCCAATAAAAAATAACAAAAACACCATATATGTCATCTAAAATTCCCGTCTCTGTACTTATTCCTGCCAAAAACGAAGAAGCTAATTTGCCCGCTTGTCTTGCTAGTCTGCAAAGGGCAGATGAAATATTTATAGTAGATTCTCAAAGTACGGACAAGAGCATTGAAATTGCTAATAACTACGGTGCAAATGTTGTCCAATTTTACTTCAATGGACGCTGGCCGAAAAAGAAAAATTGGTCTTTAGATAACTTACCTTTTCGTAATGAATGGGTACTAATTGTCGATTGTGACGAACGCATTACTCCCGAATTATGGGAAGAAATTGCTCAAGCAATTCAAAATGAAGAATACAAAGGTTACTATCTCAATCGCCGCGTATTTTTCTTAGGTAAATGGATTCGTCACGGCGGTAAATATCCCGATTGGAATTTGCGTTTGTTTAAACACAAAATCGGTCGTTATGAAAACCTAAATACTGAAGATATCCCCAACACAGGTGATAACGAAGTTCACGAACACGTTATCTTACAAGGTAAGGTAGGATATCTCAAAAATGATATGCTGCACGAGGACTTCCGCGACTTATTCCACTGGTTAGAAAGACATAATCGTTATTCTAATTGGGAAGCCCGTGTTTATTACAATATTCTCACTGGCCAAGATGAAAAAGGCACAATTGGCGCGAACTTATTTGGTGATGCTGTGCAACGTAAGCGCTTTTTGAAAAAAGTATGGGTGCATTTACCTTTTAAACCGATTTTACGCTTTATTTTGTTCTACATTATTCAGCGTGGTTTTTTAGATGGCAAAGCCGGATATATTTACGCACGTCTGCTGAGTCAATATGAATATCAAATCGGCGTGAAACTTTACGAGTTACGCAACTGTGGCGGTAAATTAAATACTGCAAGTACTGCTAAAACTGTACCAGCCTCTCTACCTCAAAAAATCGAACAAACAGCAATCTAGAAAATTAAAGATTAGAGACTGAGGACTAGGAAATAATTTTGGATTGGATTTTAATCTAAAATCCAAAATCTAAAATCTAAAATTCCTAGTCCTTATTATTTATTAACAAATGACAATTGACAAATGACAAATAACCAATCTTTTGTAGACTTACGCAAATATGACCAATCCTGGTTTGACCGAGGCCGTCCAGGTTGGTATGTTTTGTTATGGTGGTTTGTACAGGCGATCGCCTTTCCCTTGACTCCACACCCTTTAAATAATCTGCGTTGTTCTCTCCTACGGCTGTTTGGTGCGCGTATTGGTAAAGGTGTGTTAATTAGACCCACCGCACGTTTCACTTATCCTTGGAAAATTACCATCGGTGACTACAGTTGGATTGGTGATGACGTAGTGTTATACAGCTTGGATGAGATTACCATTGGTGAACACTGCGTAATTTCCCAAAAAACTTACTTGTGTACTGGTAGTCACGACATCCAAGACCCAGCTTTTGGTTTAAAAACAGCACCAATAACTATTAATAATGGGGTTTGGGTAACAATCGATTGTTTTGTTGGCCCCGGAGTTGAAATTGGTGCAAATGCTGTAATTGGCGCTCGTAGTAGTGTATTTGCCAATATGCCTAATGGGCAAGTTTGTTGGGGAAGTCCTTGTAAACCACAGTATCCCAGATTGAAGAATTAAATCAATCAACCTAATGTGTCGATGTTATCTTCACAGCTTGGCATGATCACTAATAGGATTAATAAACAATCCATCAGTGAATAATTCAACTGAAATGAAGTGGTATAACGAACCTTCTAATTGGAACAAGCAAGCAGACGTTTTATCCGTTAATGCAGGCGCAAAGACAGATTTTTGGCGCAAGACTCACTATAACTTCATTCGTGATAACGGGAACTTTTACTATCAGGAAGTCATAAGTGATTTTACGATAGAGGTCAAAGTTATTGGACAATATCAAACTTTGTATGACCAAGCAGGGTTGATGATTAGGGAAAATGAAAATACCTGGTGGCTAAAATGTGGGATTGAGTTTGTGGAAGGAATGCAAAATGTTAGTGCTGTGGTGACACGAGATTACTCAGATTGGTCGGTAGTTCCTCTATCACAGCCACCAGTTGCACTATGGATGAAGGTACAACGTCGAGCAGAAACTGTAGAAGTGCAATATTCTCTAGATGGTCAATTTTATCAAATGCTGCGACTTGCATATCTTACCAATACAGCAACATTACAAGTAGGGTTAATGTGTGCTTCACCGCAGGGAGAAGGTTTCTCAGTAGTTTTTGAAGGTTACAAAATTACTCAACCATATCAGCGTCCAGTTTGATTCAGTAACTTTTGAACAACGCGGCCTATTTTTGATTGTCAATTGTGAAATTTTCAAATATGACAGGGAAATTGCGCTTATCTTGTTCGGTTATACGACTGTCTCTTGTACACAAATGACTATAACCTCTTAAGTAGTAGTGAAATATTACTTTTCCACATTATTAGTCGCTCTCCAACCAAGAGGTGAAAACCTGTGTACGAATGGATCTTGCCAAGTCTGAGTGAAGTTTTAGCCGAAAGTCAATCAACTATGGCTGAATGTTCACCAGCCAAGGCAGAGAGACAGTGGCGTATCAGTTTAGCAGCAACAGAACATCTATTAATTGATATTTTAGCAAGTGGCTCTTCTGCTGTACCAGCATTAGTCTTAGCAGCACCAGCACCCTTATTTAGTCAACCAGCATTAACTCAAAACTTACAGACAGTTACTTTTACAGCCAAGCCCTTCAATCCCTTGGCTTTAATGCCATTTCAAATGCCTACAACAGCCACGGTAGTTGAAGAAAATTCTTTTCAAGAAGCAGTCCTTCCGATACTACCTGCCGATCCCCTAGTGGCTGAGCAATTTTGCTTGGTATTCACAGAAAAATTTAGATTAGTGCTGGTTTTAGCAGAACGCAAAAATGGTAACAAAATATTTTCATTTTCCTTTGAACCAGAGATAGTTCAGCAAGCTTGGCGAGCCATAGGAGCGCGGGTAATGCTAACTAATCCTGATTTTTGCGCCGAACTAGATGCTTTAGTAAAGCAGTATTCGCCAGTAGCGCCAGATTATCGCATTGCTATGCAGTTTAGCCAGTTGTTACTTCAGGAATTACCAGAACCAGAGGCAACTAAAGACTGGGAAACAGCAACAAGTGTACCTCATATCCAACCCTCAAGTCCTCATTCTCAGCACCCAGTCCCCGATGTAGAATTACTGCAAGCTTTTGCTCATGAAGTTCGTACTCCGCTCACAACTATTCGTACCATGACTCGCCTACTGCTGAAGCGACGTGACTTGCCTGCGGCTGTGATTAATCGCTTAGAAATTATTGATCATGAGTGTACAGAGCAAATCGATCGCATGGAGTTGTTGTTCAAGGCGGCAGAACTAGAAACTTGTGCTGCAATGAAAGCTGCTAATACTCATCTCACGCCAATGTCTCTCAATCAAGTTTTGCAACAGAGTATTCCCCGTTGGCAACAAGCAGCAAATAGACGCAACCTCACTTTGGATGTTGTTTTACCGCAACAACTACCTACAGTGGTAAGTAACCCAACTATGTTGGATCGGGTTCTCACGGGTTTAATGGAGAATTTTACTCGCAGCTTGCCTGCTGGTAGCCATATTCAAGTACAGGTGATCCCGGCTGGCGACCAACTCAAGCTGCAATTATCGCCTCAACCTCAGTGTCAAAACTCAGATGCCGCAGACACATCTGTAACGCCGCCAATTCGTAAAGCTCTTGGTCAATTGTTAATGTTTCAACCAGAAACAGGCACAATTAGTTTGAATTTAACAGCAACTAAGCACTTGTTCCAAGCCATTGGCGGTAAACTGATTGTGCGCCAACGTCCACAATATGGTGAGGTGTTGACTATTTTCTTGCCTTTAGAAGTTAGCCATCAGCAAAAGCTAGAGGTTAGGAAAAATTAGTTATAGCAGGTGAAAGGTTACAGGTTACAGTGTTAAAAAATAATTCCTAACTACCCTGGCTATTGCTATATCAAGCAGGCACGCGATCGCAGTGAATCACTGCTAATCACGCACAACCTATAAACAAGATTGTAAAATTTTCAAGCTGAACTTCCCCCAGTACGCGGAATACGTTCAATCTCCGCATATCCACTGAAAATTAATTTTTGTCCTTCAGTTTCTAAACGGTTGAGCCGCATTTTCACTCCATCAAGGTCAAAGCGATCTAAATCAACCATGTTATCTAAAATCTCTGCCAGTGCGATGCTTAGGGTTTGAGAAGTTGCTCGTTGCCCTTCTGGTACTTGTTCAAGGTTTATCTGTGGGTCTTTAAAGGAAATCCGTCGTCGCCGTTCTACTGCTATAGAGACGGTCATATTTACAGGGACAAGTTCGCTATTATTCAAATCAGCTTTTGCAGAAATCCGCAAGCGGTTTTCTGGCAATAGTTGTACCTGAACTTCAGGGAACGAAACTGGCTGGCCACCAGATAATTCTGTCAATGCAGGTACATCAAGGTTGACTAGGCGCTTTTTCACTAGTTCTGCCTTGAAGGCTTGGTTAATGCCTGCTTCGGATAATACTACTTGAGCGATCGCCTGAGTAGGTTGCTTGAGGTTCAATTTGCCACTTAAGACCGCGCCAAAATCTATCGCCACCGCATCCGTTTCAAAAGACATCTCCTCTACAGCAAAGTCTCTCCGGATGACTAAGCCACGACCACTCATCTTGAAGCTATCAATGCTGCCTTGCAACAACTTGCTGGAGGGATAGCAGCGTACAAAGACTTCTACTGACTCGCTTTGAGTAAACAAATGGCGAATCGTTTGGCTGGCAACTGTGTTGAGCATCCGCTCACCCCAGTCAGTGCCTTTAGGATCTTGTAAACCAGTTAGTCCGCCGAACATTTGGTTGTGCGTCTCTAGAAGTTCTTTGTACTTTTGTAACAAAATGTGAACAATACAGCAACCCTTGAGAGATTGATTGTTCTGATAGGCTGACTTGGGATGACTGATGTTTCGATAATGAGTGTGTTAAATGTTACATATTATCAAATAGAATGGAGGAGTCAGAATTCTTAGCAAAGATTTAATAAATAGGTGAAAACTGCTGGCACAAATGGAGGCGCTGACAAATGTTAAGTAATTTTCACTCTTTTAATCAGGCAATTTTCCCCATATAATACAATGCAGTATAACGCATTATCTGAGGCAAGGTATGAGTACTACAAGTTTCAGGCTCGATGATGACCTTGAAGATAAGCTCGAAGTGACCGCAACAAAACTGCAACGGACGAAAGGCTGGATAATCAACGACGCTCTACGGCAATACATTGCACGGGAGGAGCAAAAGCTAAGAATGCTTGAAGAGACACAAGAAGCGATCGCCGACATTCAAGCACAAAGAGTCGTTTCTGGTGAGGAAGTGATGAAGTGGCTGGAAACCTGGGGAACCAGTGTTGAAACTCAAGCACCCAAAAGATGAAACTTCAGTTCTCAGAAAGTGCGGTGCAGGACTTAGTACGACTAAGAGAGTTCATTGCTCAAAATAATCCGCAGGCGGCAGAGCGAGTATCACTAAGACTTAGGCAGGCAATAGGAAAACTTGTACTTTATCCCGACATAGGCCGTCCTGTCCCGGAGCTTGAAAATGTTCGTGATCTGATCGCCGGAAACTACGTGGTTCGTTACCTGCGTGAAGAAGATACTATATTTGTCTTACGGGTATGGCACGGCAAGGAATTTCGTGATTTTTAATTACGCGCAGAAAATTTAAATCAATTTAGCGATTAGCTAAAAAGTAAGAAACGCTATTTTATTTAAACGAAAATTATTGTGCTGTAAGCCTCTTTTTTGGTGCGACTGCGTAGCTTTATTGCGAAGTCGTACTAGGAAGTGATTATTCTAGCTAAAATCACCTAATCTTCTTAGGCAAGCAAGTCTGTTATAAGAATTGTTTAAAAATTATTTGTTTACCATAGTTATTCAGCGATGCATAAGCAAATTTTAATTTGCTAAATCAGTTTGATATTCATATTAGCAAGCCGTATTCTGGACAATTACTCCAAGTAGTACTAAGGTACTTGTGCAACTACAACATCAAGATTAAACTATGAACACAAAAATAATTTCCATTTTTAATAATAAGGGTGGGGTTGGTAAAACTACTACTATTTTTAACTTGTCAGCATCCCTAGCTGCACAAGGGAAAAAAGTTCTTTTAATTGATTACGATCCTCAATGTAATCTTTCTCTTCTAACAATGGGGTATTCTGAATTATCTCAATATCTTGAAGCTTCAAAAGATTATCCCCTTGCTAGAACAATTAGGGCTTATGCTCAAGCTTATATTCAAAGTCAAAGTCCACAAACTTACTTTTTTCAACCAAAATATTTTCAAAAATTTAAGCTTCTTACTAAAAAGAGGAATAAAGATAAAATTTTCTTTATGAACGATGATTTTTTTAGAAATCAAAATAATATTGTTAATCAGACTATAGACATTATTTTAGGTGATTTCTGGTTAAATCGATTGGCTGATTCTCTTGACGTTGGAAATGATCTGACATTAGGTATAGGTTTACGAAAGTTTTTAATTCCTTCTATCATAGTTGAAGATTTAAAAAATAAAGGGAACAACTATGATTATGTTCTAATTGATTTACCTCCTGCCTTTAACACTCTTGTACGTTCAGCTTTATATTGTTCTGACTACTTTTTAGTACCCTGTACAGCAGATTTGTTCTCAGCTTACTGTATTAGTCTAATTGGTGCTATGTTGCCTAAATTTATAAGTGAATGGAATTTAGGAGCAGACAATTATAAACAATCAAATCAATACGATGGATTTATCCCATCTAAAGGCAAACCTAAATTCGGTGGATGGATTTACAATGGTTTTGATAGTATCAAATTTCCTTCAACTCGTGAAAGGAAAGAAACAGAAATAGATCAGGTTCATTTAGAAAACGTTAAAACGAAAGTTAATGATACCTTAATTCCTCAATTGAACGATGGAATAACATTATATGATTGCGTACCGCATTTTATAACTGGAGATCCTGTTGCTAGAATTGAAGATTTAAACAATGGTGCTAGTCATATTCAACACTTAAATTTACCAATTAAGTATTTGGCAATGACTAAAAAACCTAAAAAAAGTTCACGGAGTTGGTCACCCTATCAAAAATCTTTGATGGATAGAATGGATAAAGAGTATGATTCTTTAGCAAAACTCATAATTAATAAATTTTAATATTAAGCTCTCAGCTACAAATCGCAGCTAAAAAAATAAAAAATAGACATGATAGCACTTCCGACCGAGAAAAGCCCTTCCACATGATCGCTTTGTTTGCCCTCAGTTCTCTTGGAAATGGGTGATAGCACCCTTCATTTTTACAATTCCAAGAGAACTGAAAAGAGATCGCTAGTAAAATTCAGCCAGGATATTCTCTAGCTCAAATGACATCTCAAAATAGCTTCTGAAAGTGTAAGACTGATTTGGTTCGAGGATAGGAATTTTGTTCATATACAAAAAGAGGTTAGGGATTAGAGGCTAGGGGCTAGAGAAATGTACGTCATTGGAATGAAAATTGCTGTAGCCATCCTAAATCAGCTGTAAACAAATCTACTCCCTAGTTCCTACTCCCTACCTCGTCAACAACCGCCGACGCAGCAAATCCAGTGCGGTACATGCACTTAAATGACGAATAAAAGTGCGATCGCGCATTGTCCCAAAACGATACTCAAAACTTTTCACTTCATCGTTCGGCCCAGCTACACCGATATAAACCAAACCTACAGGCTTTGTTTCTGTTCCGCCACCAGGGCCAGCAATTCCTGTGATACTTAACCCCCAAGTAGTTTCTAGGCGACTTTTTACTCCAATTGCCATTTGTTCAGCCACAACAGCGCTAACAGCTCCAAATTTATCTAAATCGTCTGGGTTTACTCCTAACATTCGCACTTTTGCCGAGTTGTCGTAAGAAATTACCCCGCCCCAAAAATAATCAGAACTACCAGCAATCTCTGTTAACATTTGCCCCAGTCCGCCACCAGTACAGGACTCTGCGACTGACACCGTTTCGCCTGCTGAACGCAACAACTCACCAACAACCGAAGCTAACGTGTCATCATCAGCACCGTAACAATCCAACCCAGCAATTTCTTTAAGCTGTTTTTCTATAGGTGCAATTAATTCCTCTGCGGCTGCTTCTGAATTTGCTTTTGCAGAAATTCGCAGTCTCACCTCTCCTTTCCCTGCATAAGGTGCAACTGTCGGGTTGGACAAATCAAAATAAGAAGATACTTTTTCCGCTAAAGCCGACTCACCAATACCCCAAAACCTTAAACTCCGGCTGTAAATAATTTCCTTACCCCAGCCTTGGCTTTGCAGAAATGGTGCTGCTGTTTCTTGCCACATCCGATGCATTTCACTAGGAACACCAGGAAATGTAAAAATCGTAATTTCAGGACGAGGTTGCCAAATGATCCCTGGCGCTGTTCCTGTGGGGTTGGGTAAAACTTCTGCGCCTTGAGGAATTAAAGCTTGCTTGCGGTTGGTGGGAGTCATGACGCGACCGCGTTGAGCAAATTTCTGTGCAATATCTTCGATAATCTCTGGACGTTCTACCAAGGGTGCGCCAAAAAAATCAGCAATAGTTTCACAAGTCAAATCATCGGGTGTCGGGCCAAGACCACCAGTAAAAATTAAAATATTTGCTCTGGAAATAGCAATTTCTATAACTTGCTTTAATCTTTCTGGGTTATCCCCTACCACTGTTTGATAGTAATGAGGAATTCCTAGTTTGGCTAATTGTTGGGCGATAAATTGCGAATTACTGTTAAGGATATCTCCTAGCAGCAGTTCAGTCCCAACACAAATAATTTCTGCACTCATGTAATTAAAGCAAAAGGTAAAAGAAAGATACTCATACTACTGTATTTCTTTTACCTTGCTAGTTTTTACTTTTGCTGAGAACGTTTCCAAACTCGCCAACTAGTGTAAGTTAACAGCGAAGTTGCGCCAAAAGCGTAAGCAATGCCACTAGGGATACCCGCTATGGCTAACGCTAAACTACCAACCCAAAGTGTGAGTGTATAAATAAATAAAACCGTCCAACGATGGGACAAACCAGCTTGTAGCAATCTATGGTGTAAGTGACATCTATCCGCTACCCAAGGCAATTTTCCACGACGAATGCGCGTCACAATGACTGCTGACATATCCAAAATTGGTACTGCCAAAATTAAATAAGGCAGAATTACCGCCGTGAATGCTGGAATTTTCACCAGCCCAATTATGCCTACCGCAGCTAAGGTGAATCCCATAAAATAAGACCCGCCATCTCCCATAAAGATTTGTGCGGGATTGAAGTTATATCGAAGAAATCCTAGTGCTGCACCAGCTAAGGCGGCAGCAATTAAAGCTGCTGCTGGTTGGTGCATAAACAAAGACACCACCAACATAACTACAGCAGCAATTCCCGACACACCAGCAGCTAAACCATCTAAACCGTCAATCCAGTTGATAGCATTGACCATTCCCACCAGCCAAATCACTGTAATAGGTAAACTTAGCCAGTTCAGGTCAACTATGCCAATTGTCGGAATCGTAATGAAGTCTATACTTACACCTGCTTTCCATGCACCAGTAGCGACGATAATTTGCAACAGCAGTCGTCCCAAGGGAGACAGATTGAATAAATCGTCTGCTAAACCAATGAGAAAAAAGCCCAGACCCCCTAGGGCGACACCCCAAATTTGCCATTCTTTGTCAGGCGGCAAATTGGCAAATCCACCTAACCACCAGACAATTAATAAAGAAATGAGAGTACCTGCGAAGATAGAAACTCCTCCCAGGCGTACCATTGGGCGTTCATGAACTTTTCGACCACCAGGCTTATCTACATTTCCACTTTTTATACCAATGTTCTTAACATCAGGCGTAGTCCAGAGAACGACTACGGCAGCCACAAGGAAGGCGATCAGATGATAAATCTGAGCAGGCATCTGTATTTTAAATTAAGTAGTTTCTCAGACAAAACTCTGTCGAGGGAGGTTTCTACTTAATATCTACTACATTTTCGGTTTTTATCAGCAGAAGATTTTGGTTAAGGAAGTATGAAGTCTAAAGTATGAAGTATGAAGGCTGAAAAAACTTATCAGCCTTCATAATTGCTCAACTTCTTATGCTAGTGCTGGCACAGGAATCTGCAAGTGGGGGTATAAGGGGAAGCGATCGCACAGTGCTGCTACTCGGCGTTTACAATCAGCTGCGACTGTTTCTGATTCTGGATTTAACAGGCGATCGGCAATAATATTCCCAATTTCGGTAAACTCTGCAACTCCCAATCCCCTAGTCGTCATCGCAGGAGAACCTAATCTCAAACCACTGGTAACAAATGGCGATTGGGGATCAAAAGGTACAGTATTTTTGTTAGCAGTAATATTTACACCACTGACCAGTTGATCTGCTTGTTTACCTGTCAAACCAATTGAGCGTAAATCTACGAGCATCAAATGGTTATCAGTGCCATCTGACACTAACTTTAAGCCCCGGTTTTGCAGTTGAGTTGCTAAAGCACGAGCATTTTCAATTACCTGTGCAGAGTAAGTTTTAAACTCTGGCTTTAATACTTCGCCAAAAGCCACTGCTTTAGCTGCAATTACGTGTTCTAAAGGCCCCCCTTGAGTCCCAGGGAAAACTGATTTATCCAGCTTTTTACCCAGTTCTGCATTCTTGGTCAAAATTAACCCACCTCTGGGGCCACGGAGGGTTTTATGAGTGGTTGTAGTTACAACGTCACAGTAAGGAATGGGGTCGGGATGTAAGCCAGAAGCCACTAAACCAGCAATATGGGCAATATCTGCCAGTAAGTAAGCACCAACTTCATCAGCAATGCTACGGAATTTTTCAAAGTCAATGATGCGAGGATAAGCAGAATAACCACAAATTAAGAGCTTTGGACGCTCCCTCAGCGCCAGCTCTCGAATTTGGTCGTAGTCGAGTTGCTCTGTTTCTTGACTAACACCATAGTGGCTAACTTGGAACCATTTACCAGAAACGTTTACAGGTGAACCGTGAGTCAGGTGTCCACCATGAGACAAATCCATCCCCATGATTTTGTCTCCTGGTTCTAGTAATGTCAGGAAAACTGCAAAGTTAGCTTGTGCGCCGGAATGGGGTTGGACGTTAGCATGAGCCGCACCAAACATTTGTTTAGCTCGGTCAATGGCGATCTGCTCGATTTTATCGACAAATTCACAACCGCCATAGTAACGTTTACCAGGCAATCCTTCAGCGTATTTATTCGTTAAGACTGAACCTTGAGCAGCGAGTACAGCCGCAGAGGTAAAGTTTTCACTCGCAATTAACTCCAAGTGGTCGCGTTGACGCTGGAGTTCTTCGTCAATTAATCCGGCGATCGCGGGATCAGAAGATGCAAGAAAGTCTGAATTAGTCCTAGTCACTTTATCTATCCTTAGTGGAAATTTGCACAATGGTGGTTTTTCTTGGAACCTAACATCTAAGTAATAATTCGCAGCCAAATGTCTACATTGCCAGATTTTTTGACTGCTGACTATTCACTATTGGTAGTAACTGAATTTATTACTTTAGATGCCAGCCCGGTTAAGTCCCATTAATGTGTTAATTATTATAAAGCTCTTTCTGGAACATGAACTTAATAGTTGTAAATAGTGCTGAGTTGAAAGTGCTTCCTCTCTGAGTTAAAAAACCACCCACTTATAGGTAGGGAATCAAACTGCTTTGAAATATTTATACCAATTTCTAAAAAGCTGATGAGAATGCTTCTTTCATACTTCAGACTTGATACTTTAGATTTTTGCTACTAGGTGTAAAAATTTATGTATGAGTTGTTACTGAAGAACTCTATCTCCGAGAGACTCAACATACAATAAATTTAAGGTTCACTGGGGAATTGTTGATCATTACCTCATTTTTGTCAAAAAGAGCATGAGACAAGATTTAGAGCCTAACTCCGCAGCTATCGCAGAGCAAAATTGCTTCTATACACATAGTGGATGTCGATTCTAGTTTCAGCCGCTCTTGAAATACAAAAATGTATGTGTGTTTTCCCTGAACAAATTGCGGATCGTTTCGAGGATTTACAGGAGGTCTTTGGATGTTAGTCATTTTAATGGATGATCAAATCCTTACCCCTGAGCAGGTTTGCCAGTCTTGTTTACTTGCTGACAGGAGTGGTCAACCGCGTTGGCGTGGCGGTCAACTACATTGCGGACAAGCTATTCGCAAACTTACCGCACAACAGCCAGAGCAGTATGAGTGCGTTATGGGCTTTCGGATTGCCGAGATCCAATGATTGTCTCTTCAGGGAAACTAGACAACTGCGTTATCCTAGGCTCAAGTAACTCTTAAAATTCTGCCACAGGAGAACGCAAAATGGCCTGGCGTGGTTCTACAAATATTTCCGATCGCATTTTCGCTTGTTTACCTTATTTGCTACCTCTGGTTGAGGTACTGAGTTTTGGCTTTGTTTTATTACAACAATTTCCTGCTCTCACAGTAGTGTTTGCACCTGTGCTGATTGTGTGGTCATTTTACAGACGTGTGCGGTTTGCAGGAATTATAATTTTCTTTGCTTTATGGTTGTTAGTAGTGAGAAACGAAAAAATTTCTCATTTTATTCGCTTCAATACCATGCAAGCGATCCTTTTAGACATTATTATCTTTTTGTGTGCCATCTTGACTGATATTGTGGGGTTAATACCCAGTGGAGACTTTGCTACCCAAACTTTATACAGTACTATTTTCCTCGGCATTGTGGCAGCAGTAGCTTATTCAGTTGTCCAGTCTCTCTTAGGACGTTATGCAGAAATTCCCGCAATTTCTGATGCTGTGTATCTGCAAGTTAGATAACTAAGGGTATAGTAAGATACTAAATGGTAGAGGCAGCAGAATTTTAGATTTTGCGAAAAGTTGAGCCAGTGCGTGGGACGAGTTCCCTGGCTCCCTCACTGGCGTTGTCTAGTGAGGCAGCGACGGGTACGTAGGGGGTTTCCCTCATGAGCGATTGCCACGCATGGTTTCCCACGCCACTTCCGTGACTGTCGGCAGAGCGCGATAGCGGAGTGGCTAGACTTGAACAACCTTTTCAAGACGGATTGATGATTTTAGATTCAAAGATTGACCTAATCTAAAATCCAAAATTGATTCACTTAGCGCTTCTTAACAGCCTACTATAGTGTTTTCGAGACGACCAATGCCTTCAATTTCCACCCGAATGCGATCGCCTATATGCAATGGGCCAATACCCAAGGGTGTACCCGTTAGTATGACATCCCCTGGTAGTAGAGTCATAACTTTACTGATGTAAGATACCAAAACATCTGGGGAAAAGACCATTTGATCGATCCCCGCAGATTGCACTGGATTTGGATCATCATTGATGAAAGTCTGCAATCTCGCACCTGGATTCAATTCTCGGACAATCCAAGGGCCTAAGGGGCAAAAAGTATCAAACCCCTTGGCTCTAGTCCATTGACCGTCTTTTTGTTGTAAGTCTCGTGCTGTGACATCATTTGCGATCGTATAACCCCAAATCTTGGTTTGCGCTTCCTCTGGGGTGCAATTACAAGCGCGATCGCCAATTATTAGTGCTAACTCTCCTTCGTAGTCTACTCTTTGAGACTGAAGCGGATACTTGATTTCTGCCTCAGTGGCAATGATTGATGTTGGTGGCTTGAGAAAGATTAATGGTTCACTTGGTACGGCTGTTCCCATTTCTGCTGCATGGTCTGCATAATTCTTACCCACCGCCACAATTTTTGAGGGAGCGCAAGGAGAAAGAATTTGGTAACTATCTGGTGCTAAAACTAAATCTGTCGGTTGTCCCTGTAACCAAGGTGGAGCATCCAGCACCTGCACATTCAGGGATAGCTGTAGCAACCCATAGTAAATTTTGCCTTCTGGATTTTGAACTCGCACATAGCGCTGCGCCATAACCTTGATAATATCCTTATTGTCTGTAATTTAAGATCTGTGAGTAGAATCTTCAGTCATGAAAGGAGTTTATAAGCTCCTGTGGGAAGCATACCTGTTGCTTCAGCCAGTAGCTAAATTAATTTGCTGTTGTTTACCAAAGGCTGAATTCCCAGTTGCAAACTAGTTACCTAAGAATTCAGCATTCAGGAGTCAGAATCCTGCTTGGGAATTCTTGCGACTGGATAGAGAATCTAGGTTGAAAGTTAGGGATTTTAATCGTGGAGAAGAAAAAATTCTTTCCTTACTCAAACCCCTGACTACCCTGTGGGAACGCTATGCCAACAGGCATGGGGTATTCTGAATTCTGTCTTCTGACTCCGGCTCATCCATAAAGTAATTTTTGCTGAAAGTAAGAATTTCGGCAGATTTTGCTGATGATTTACATAAAAAACTGGTAAGATTATAGTTCCTTGCTGCTTCAGATGTTGAAATATACGGTTATTTCTAAGAGAATTTGTATAATTTTACACTAGCAGCCACCTTGTCCAAAAGGAGATTTCAAACTCATGTCCACAGTTTACGAAACAATGTATATCCTGCGTCCTGACCTCAGTGACGAACAGGTAGATCAAGCGATCGCCAAATACCAGACCTTGATTCAAGATCAAGGAGCCGAGAATATTGAAATTCAAAATCGGGGTAAGCGTCGTCTGGCTTATGAAATTAAAAAGCAACGGGATGGAATCTACATCCAAATGAACTACACTGGGCCGGGAAATATTATCGCTCCCCTAGAACGTGCTATGCGGTTGAGTGAAGAGGTAATTCGCTACTTAACCATTAAGCAAGAAGTTTCAGGAGCAGCAGCAGATAAAGTTGCCGTAACTGCTTAAGGACATTGTTGATCAACTAGTACTGAGTAATGAGTATTTGTACTGCAAAACTCAGTACAAATTAAAGCAAAACAAAATTTTTTTTTACCTTTGACTTTTTTCTGCTTCGGTTGGGAATGCTAGATTAACAAGTACTTGCCAAAGGCAGTACGATCGCCGTTATACCTAAGATGAGAAAAGATTCGTCAATGGGAGCTGTAAGCCACTGTGAGCCAAACTGACCTACCCAACATCCAAGCTCTCTCTACAGAAGTCTCGCAGTTGCGACAAGAGTTGCAACTGCGTGATCAATTAGTGCAACAGCTATCTCAAGAACTCTTTCGGCTTGTTAAGGGCAATGCTAATTTTATGCCCCAGCGTTCTGAACCAGAGCGCGATTTAAGTCAGTTGCAGGCGTTACGAGAACAATTACAAGCTGTTGAGCAACAAGTAACATTTTATCAAGAGCAAATTGCTACTCGTGATGCGGAAATTTATCAACTGCGCCAGTCTGTACAAGAACTAACAGATCGTAGTCGGATGTTGGAGCAGGTAGTACAAGAATTACCTCAAATTTACCGTCGTAAGTTTGAGGAGCGGATGGCTCCAGTAAGAGAGAAAGTAGCAATTTTGCAACGAGAAAATCGCAAGCTGCAAGCAGAACTACAAAGCGTGAGTTACCGCTTAGCTCTCAAAACCCGTACTTCGAGTCACAGTGGGATTGACTTACCTAACTTTCCTCGCCCTGCGGCGGAAACAGCCAATGTTTCTGCTGTCCAAAATGCCTAGATGAACAGCAACAGACAAAATAAACAAAGCCCGCAACAGCAGGCTCTAAACTTGTGAGTTTTTGCTAAGTCAGATTTGTAGATTGAGTAAAATTGGTACAGTTTAAAGCCTGTTAGCCAAGTTTAGCTGTTTGTTTCTGTATCCCATTTGCAAAAGTGCCGAGTTTTAGCACTAGGAAAAATTGGCGATCGCTGTGAATTTGTTAAGAATAAAAAAATAATTGGTTTTGCGCAACACCAACACTTTTTAGCCCTATAATTAAAGTTTAGCTTGCTATAGCCAAAGTTTGCTCGCTAACAATATTGAGAACATCTTCGTAAGTGTTAAAAATTTCAAAAACTGAATCCAACTGTGTCAGTTCTAAAATTAACCTGACAGGAGCTTTGACACTACAAAGAACCAAGCGACAACCACATTGCCGGGCAGTAGTCAGCGCTTTGACTAACGGAACTAAACCAGAACTATCCATGAAATCTACTTCTGCTAGGTCAATTATCCAGAGTTGATCTGGCTGGGGTACTACTTCTGCCATACGTTGGCTGAGAGCCATACCACCCTGCAAATCTATGCTGCCTTCGGGTTTGAATAAAACCACTTGCAATTCTTGTACTGTAGTCATGTATTTATCTGGGTAGTTGAACTACTGGAAAAAATGAAAATCGACATCAATACTGCAAGGTTTCAACGGTAAAAAACAGTTTAATCACAAGCTTTGTGAACTTACCATTGTGAAGTCGAGACTATAAGCTTACGTATTCATGTCGTATAATTTGTGTTAACTTTCCTAAATATAGGCACAAACGCCTAGTAAATTCAGTATCAATAGTAGCTTTTACAAGATTTTCATATTGAAACGAGATTTTCATAAATTTTTTATAAAAAATTTATTGATTTGTTTGAGAAACTATGCACCCGTGCTATTAAACGCTGAACCAGTAATAGTCAATACTCAATAAGTAATAAATTTTAGAAACTGATAGTGATTAACCTAGGATGAATCAAGGCTGTCAAAACAGTACTTTGATTGACACTCCAGCCACAAACGCGCCAAGATAGAGGAAAGGTAAAAAATTGTAAAGGCGGCGGTGCGGGATGTCTCTTGAATTAATTTCACTAGAAAACATCCAGGAATTTGCCCACCAGTACGGTTACTGGGCAATTTTTTTGGGAATTTTACTAGAAAACTTGGGCATTCCTCTTCCGGGTGAAACCGTAACTCTTGTAGGTGGGTTTCTAGCTGGTAGTGATGAACTAAGTTACTGGTTAGTTATGGGTGATGCAGTTGCAGGTGCTGTAATTGGTGGTGCTTGCGGTTATTGGATTGGGAAGCTTGGTGGCTGGCCTTTCCTTCTGCAAATAGGGAAAATATTTAGAATTTCTGAAGAAAAATTACTAAATATTAAAGAGCAATTTAGTCAAAATGCTATTAAAGCTGTGTTTTTTGGACGCTTTTTCGCACTTTTGCGAATTTTCGCTGCCCCATTAGCTGGGATAGCAGAAATACCCTTCCAAAAATTCTTTTTATATAACCTAGCAGGAGCAACCACCTGGGCTGCTGTGATGGTGACATTAGCTTTTTTTGCGGGCAAAGTAATTTCTTTAGAACAATTGGTTGCTTGGGTCAGTCAATTTGCGATCGCAGCCTTACTCATTTTAGTGGCTGTGATTGCTATCCCCTTGTGGTTGGAGTCGCGCCAAGTTAAGCGTGCAGCAGGCGAATAAAACTCAGTAAAAATTAAAATGGCAAAAGTCAAAAGTAATTTCTTTGGCTTTTGCCTTTTATTTTGCTCAGAAATTTTAGAGACAATAGTCAAAATTCCACCATAAAATCTTAAGTGACTAATTTTTGTGTCAACTGATTCTGATAAGTTAGTAAACTAAATAATTACTGCTAATGCCTTCAAAGCTTTCAAACCCGGCGGAAGCATTGATGAAAGTAGGCACACTTCATTCAAGACAAAGATATGGCGCTCATAGTTCAGAAATACGGTGGTTCATCTGTCGGTTCAGTCGAACGTATTCAAGCTGTTGCACAGCGTGTATATAAAACAGTTACAGCAGGAAATTCCTTGATTGTGGTAGTTTCCGCAATGGGTAAAACCACAGATGGACTTGTCAAACTAGCCAGCGAAATCTCCAAAAATCCTAACCGCCGGGAAATGGATATGCTGCTTTCTACGGGTGAGCAGGTAACAATCGCTCTTTTGACTATGGCATTGCAAGAGCTGGGACAGCCTGCTATTTCCATGACTGGCGCACAAGTAGGAATTGTTACAGAGGCAGAACACACCCGCGCCCGGATTTTACATATCGAAACCGATCGCCTGGTGCGTCACATCAATCAAGGTAAAGTAGTTGTTGTAGCTGGCTTCCAAGGGATATCCAGCACTGGAGAATTAGAAATTACTACCTTAGGGCGTGGTGGTTCTGATACCTCAGCAGTCGCCCTAGCAGCAGCAATTGAAGCAAATTTTTGTGAAATTTATACAGATGTGCCAGGTATTTTAACTACAGACCCGCGCTTGGTTCCCGAAGCCCAGCTGATGGATGCCATTACCTGTAATGAAATGCTCGAACTAGCAAGCTTGGGGGCAAAAGTGCTACATCCCCGGTCAGTGGAAATTGCCCGTAACTATGGTGTACCTTTGGTAGTGCGGTCTAGCTGGACAGATGACCCCGGTACTTGGGTGACATCGCCCAAACCCCAAGAGCGATCGCTAGTAAATTTAGAAATTGCCAAGGCTGTAGATGCGGTAGAGTTTGATACTAACCAAGCAAGGGTAGCTTTGTTACGTGTACCTGATAAGCCAGGGGTAGCGGCTAAGTTATTTGGTGAAATCGCCCGTCAAAATGTAGATGTAGATTTAATTATTCAATCAATTCATGAAGGTAATAGTAACGACATTGCTTTTACCGTTACCACACCGATATTGAAACGAGCAGAAGCTGTAGCAGCAGCGATCGCACCCGCACTCAGAAATCCATCCAAGCCCAAATCAGACGAAGCCGAAGTGATGATCGAGCAAGACGTTGCCAAAGTTAGCATTTCTGGTGCAGGGATGATTGGTCGTCCTGGGGTTGCGGCTAAAATGTTTGCCACCCTCGCAGAAGCAGGCGTGAATATTCAAATGATTTCTACCAGTGAAGTCAAGGTCAGTTGCTTAGTTGATGCGACAGACTGCGATCGCGCCGTGACTGCACTCAGTACCGCCTTTGAAATTGCCGCTAAGGGAGAGACAGAGGAAACAATAACCAGGGAGCAAGAAGTAGTTCCCTGCCCCCCGCCCCCTGCTCCCTGCCCCGTTTCCTCTTCCCCCGTGCGCGGTGTCGCTTTAGATATGAACCAAGCACGTTTGGCAATTCGTCAAGTTCCAGATCGGGCGGGAATGGCGGCGAAATTATTTGGCATATTGGCACAGCACAACATCAGCGTCGATATGATCATTCAATCTCAACGCTGTCGCATAATTGATGGTATTCCCAAACGGGATATTGCTTTTACAGTTCCACGCATGGATGGGGAAACTGCCCAAAAACTACTAACTCAAGTTGCAGCAGAATTAGGTTGGGGTGAAGTTGTATTAGATAGCGCGATCGCTAAAGTCAGCATCGTGGGCGCAGGTATGGTAGGACAACCAGGCGTTGCAGCCAAAATGTTTGAAGCGTTGGCGCAACACCAAATTAATATTCAAATGATTGCTACCTCAGAAATCAAAATTAGCTGTGTCGTCGCCCAAGAACAAGGTGTGAAAGCTTTACAAGTGATTCATGCTGCTTTTGATCTCGCTGGTAGCGAGAAATTTGTAGTTCCAGCATAAACTCAGACATAATCAAGGCTGAAGCAATTTTACTCTCTAGTTAATTTTTCTAGGCTGGCGACTAGTTCTGCCAGCCGATATTCCCCACACCAAACTAAATCCAGCTTTTTGAGTTGTTCTAGGCTGTTACAACCTTCTACTTTACTCATTTCCGGTTCTTCCATTGCTGCTAATAAATCTTGGAAGATAATTACTTCATCAAACTGCGGATTTGTTTCTGGATCATTTAATATGGCTGTGACTCGCTGCTGTGGTAGTTCTTGCAGAGTATTAAAAATAAATTTTGTGGGAAAGTCCACATCTTGAAGGGCTGGATGCCGTTTGACTAAACCAGCCAGTAATACTCCTAAATAAGCAGCCGCTTGCGTATTACTAAGTGCCTTTACCTTACGAGACGCAATTTTGGTCAAATTAGTATAAAACGGGCAACCCAACTGTTGTTCAATCGCCACAATTGGATCTACAACTGTGGAAACTTGCAATTGAGCCTCAAAAAATTGCCGTTGCTCCTGAGGGAGGTGATGCAGTAAGATTTGCTTGGCGCGATCGCTTACAATCATCTCTCCATCTAGCCCAAGACTAAAGTCTTTTCCTGGTTCTAAACCTGCATTCACTAATATCTGAAAGACATTATTTTGGGCTGCTTGCTGCATCTGTTGATATCTAAATTGCCCTAAAAAAGTTGTAAAAAACCAACTGTGGCTTTCAGCATCGCACTCACGCAATACTTCGTTGACCATTTCAGTAAATTTTTCTTCGCCCACATTATATTGCCATCGCATAGTTAAGCGCTGGATGGACGCAATATCACGCCGACGCAGCGCCTCGATTAATTGACGCTTAGCCCCCGCAGTTACTTGGTTTCTGTTGCGTTTAAATAAGTTAATTTTCAAGCTATTTGGCGTTTATAGCAATTCGATTACAACTCTTTTACCGTACTGAGGAATAGCATGTCATGAGTGATCTCACGGCAATAATTGCATTAGTGGATTGTTGAGTATTTACTCAGTAAAATTTTTACTAAAAATCAAGAGTAGAAATTAAGGAATTGTTGTATTGGAAGTAAACTATGCCAGAGTAAGTTAGTGAAAATTACATTTTTTTCAGAGACTTATTTGCTGTTTTGTCTATACCGCTTTATGCATTTATGAAAATTAATTGCAGTAAGTGACAATTTTCTTAGTCTTTGTATATTTTTTGTAACTATTGATCCCCACAAAAATTATACTAGTAATAACACTAATATATAATCAAGCAACTTCGTATAAAAGCTTATATATATGGATGAGCAAATTCTGGATACACGTTACCACATCCTGCAATTTCTATGTATGGGAGAGTCCGTAAAAACCTATCTAGTAGAAGATACTGCAATTCCTGAGCAGCAATTTATAGTTAAGCAACTACATCCAGAAACTAACAATCCTCAACATTTAACTTGGCTACGACAGTCATTTTTAAAAGAAGCAAAAATTTTGAAACAACTTGGACAGGAACACGATAGAATTCAGAAAATATTGGCTTATTTTGAAGAAAGTGAAGAGTTTTATATAGTTCAAGAGTGTATTGATGGTCATCAATTAGCTGAAGAGATTTTGGTAGGATTTCCTCTCAGAGAAGACCAAGTAATTAACTTATTATTAGAAATATTAGAAATTTTATTATTTGTACATGACCGTAATGTTATTCATCAAGATATTCAACCAGCAAGTATTATTCGGCGACATTCAGATAATAAACTAGTTTTAGTTGACTTTGGTTCTGTGCAAGAAATTGTGACAACTACAGTTGGCAATATAGAATATATACCTATAGAACAATTACAAGGTCAACCTCAATATAATAGTGATATTTATGCGTTGGGAATAATTGCGATCGCTGCAATCATGGGTTTATCTCACGCCGAAATATCGAGATTGCAAAGTCACAAAAACTTACTTACAGGTGAAATTATCTGGCATAACAAAACGATAAAAGTTAGCAGAGAATTAACACAAATTATCAATAAAATGGTACGGTTTGATTACCGTAAACGTTACCAGTCTGTAACTGAAGTTTTAAATGACCTCCAACAATTAAAAAATTACCAGTACCAACCACAAACACTTCAGACTCAAAGAGTGAGGTTGATATTGACAGGAGTTACTAGTTTAATAGCTGTTATAGTTACTGGATGGTTTTGGCACTGGTTAAAAACTATAAATAATCAGCAATTTCTTTATCAAGAAGGAGTTGGTGAATATGAGCGGAAAAACTATCAAGAATCCGTAGAGAATTTGACCCAAATTATTAAAATAAATCCACAAAATTCTCTGGCTTATAATCATCGAGGTGATGCTTTTTATCGCTTAGGAGACTACGAAAAAGCACAAGCAGACTCTAGTAAAGCAATTGCACTAAATCCTCAAGATGCTAATGCGTATTATGACCGAGGATTTGCTGGGTTTGGATTGGGTAAATACAAAGAAGCGATCGCTGACTACACACAAGCGATTAAACTTAACTCTCAAAACCCTGATGCTTACTATGGACGGGGTTTAGCACAAGTTAAAGTTAAAGATTATCAAGCTGCAATCAAAGATTTTAGCAAAGCGATCGCACTTAATTCTAACTATGGTTTAGCCTATTATTATCGTGGCTTAATACACTCTCAAATGGGGAGAAGAAAACAGGCGCTTGTAGATTTGAAGCAAGCGGCAAAACTGTTCCAAGCACAGGGAGATAAAGATATTTACAAATATACAGTGCAAGAAATTAAAATCTTGGAAAAAGAATCTTACACATTTTAATACTATTCAGTTTTTTCAGCGATCGCTCACACTAAATTACGCCATTCGCCATTACAATCGATTTGCTGGGATACTCAGCAGAATTGTAATTTCGTAAGTTTCGTCAGCCTGTGCTTACTTCCGTATTACCAACTATCAACGCTCTAAAGCAACCCACATCCAATGCTTGGGTAGAACAAGCGATCGCCAATTTAGATATTATTTTGCTTGACCATTCCCACTGCGAACGCAAAGCAGCGGGTGTGGCGTTAAATTTTATGTTTCGCTATCCTTCCAATACCAAAATGGTAAGGGAATTAACTGCGATCGCGCGTGAAGAATTAGAACACTTTGAACTTGTAAACCAGTGGTTAGAACGCCGCAATATTCCCCTTGCGCCTTTATCACCGCCTCCCTATGGTGCAGGTTTGAAAGCTGCTGTTCGTCCTAACGAACCCGACCGCTTTTTAGATTCCTTACTCGTCACTGGCCTAATTGAAGCTCGCAGTCACGAAAGGCTGGGACTTTTAGCTACACATTGTCCGGAACCGGAATTAGCTAAATTTTATAAAGGCTTAATGGCATCCGAAGCACGACACTTTGGTACATACTGGGTTTTAGCAGATACTTATTTTGACCGCGAAATAGTTCAGCAACGGCTTGATGAATTAGCAATTGTTGAAAGCGATCTGCTGGTAAATTTGCATCCAGAGCCGAGAATTCATAGTTAGTAGAGCAAAGTGCTGAGTGCTGAGTGCTGAGTGTTGAGTGTAAACCCACTAAATTAAAGGCTTTGAGCAATCAACACTATCCTAATCTGACTGACTACGGTTGTATATTCACTAATAGACGTAATATTTATATGCTTCAGTTAACACATATCAGGCTGCTAGTAAATAACTACACAGATTGTTTTCTGTTCTACCGCGACGTGCTGGGCTTTGGGATTGATTGGGGTGATGAAAATACCGGGTACGCCGAGTTACACACCGGAGATAACCTCAAGTTGGCATTATTTAGAAAAGATTTAATGGCTGAAGCAATTCCGAGTGCTTATCTACCTTCTGCTTCAGATTGTCACAATAAAATGGCTTTGATTTTTGCCGTTGATAATGTAGATGAAGTTTATGAACGACTTAAAGAACGCAATGTTACAGTTGTCACGCAACCTTTAGACCGTCCCACGTGGGGACTGCGCACGGCTCATTTTCGTGACCCTGACGGTAATTTAATTGAAATCTTCAGCAATTTAGGAACGGTAAATTAGAGTTTTACACAATTTGTATGTATCTTTTAGAGTAGTTAGCCGACAGCGAACTCAGTAAATTATCGGTGACGCTACAACTATGTTTTTCAAACATCCCATTTATGACAGAACGGCTAGAGTCTCTCAAAGCAGGAATTATTGGGGGTTTATCGCTGGGTGTTACCTGCTTAATAACTCATTTGATTAATACTTTCCTATTGGCAAGGTATTTTGAGGTACTTGCAAGTTTACAAGTTACAGTAAATTGGCACTGGTTGGTAAGTTTGGCGATCGCAGCTTTTTCTGGTTTACTATTTGGGGTTACTTATCGCTACATCATCCGCCAAGATCAAAATCCGCAACTAAAAGCTGGCGGGGTTATGGCTTTTGGTTTAGTGCGAGGGTTAACACAAATAGATGTTGGTTGGAGTTTACCTAGTGTGGTGCTGGCTGGTGAAACTGTGCTGTGGTTTATTTTAGCTGCGATCGCTCTTGATACCGCCATTAAATTCGGCTGGGTTAAATCTTTTCCGTCTATTTGAGGAAATAAATTAGTCCTGAGCGAAATTTGATGTATAAGCTATTACATTTTTAAATTACACAATAAAGGAATGAGATTCGTTGACTGTTAACCCGCAACAGTCAACAAAATTTATAAATTAAATGCGCGACCACTTACAAGCTACGTAAGCGTTTAACAGGAAAAATCTCATAAGTTTATAAATATTTCACTTAACTCTAGCAACAAAATACCTAGAAATTAGCCTTGGTTACTTACTTCGAGTAATAAATTAAATATGCGGTTATTAACTTGTTATGTACTTTATTTAAACTAATTAGATTTTTTATATACAGATGTATCTGTTTTTCTGACTACTAATTTTCCTAGAATTTTGAAACATTCAATAGTTAATCTACTGAGTAATAACAACTTAATACTCAGCCAAAATTTGCCATGTTTATCTTATTCTGCTAAGGCTTAAGTTAGTAGATGTCATATCACTTACGGGTTTTTACAATTAAATATTCAAGTATTTTAATTTACTTTTTGCTTTAAGAATTTAATGCAATATATTTTATTCGGTAAATACTAGCATTATTTATAACTTTCAGTATATTCCAATTTAAGTTAAATAATTTGTCAAAAAAATTTACTAATATATTGCTAATTTCAGCCATTAGAATCCAATAAAGATTTTTAGAGAATGTTGACGTTGTATATTGAATTAATTTACGCTCAGAAAATATTTCTATTAATCCCATAGATTCATAAGTGCAAAGTTAATTTTGTATCTATGCGTTCAATAGACTAGAAAAATCTACCAGATTCAATTGTATAAATATATTTGGTTGATTTCTGAGACCACAAAAATAAATTTTGTGATTAACCAAAATATTCCTGATGTAAATTACAGCCAATTGTTTAAATAATTAAAAAAATTATAGAGGCAAAGATGATTTTTAATCAACGGCAAATAATGCTAAACTTTTCAATTCCTAAAGTTAGTATTAAACAAGTATCTGCAATTTTACGTCGCCGACGCTTTTTAGTATTAGGCGTTTCTTGTGCAGCGATGTCTGTTGTGAGCTTAATTGCTGTTAATACAAAATCTAATTACCAAAGCTCTATGCAATTGCTGGTGAGTCCTTATTTAAATACAGGAGTCACAACAAATAATATTATGAATGGGGCTAATAGCGAAATTGTAGACTTTAATCTACCAGTTGTAGATTACACAGCGCAGATGAAAATTCTTTTGAGTCCCAAACTTATTGAACAAGCTGTAACTATGCTGCGATCGCATTATCCAAATATTACAGTCGAAGATATTATCAGTAAAAAATCTAATAGCCAAAGACCTAAACTTTCAGTAGCAAAGTTAGATGATAAAATTATAGCGAATCAACTGACTGCACCAATATTAGAAATTTCTTTTAACGATGAAGATCCAGTTAAAACAAAGAGAGTGCTACAAGCACTACAACAAGTTTATCAAAACTACATTATTCAACAACAAAAAGAACGGTTAAGTAAAGGTCTAGCTTTTATTAATGTTCGCATACCTCAGTTGAAAAAAGAGGTGAATCAAGCAGAAAAAAACTTAGAGCATTTTCGCCGTAAACATAATTTGCTTGACCCAGAAGTACAAAGTAAAATTTTAATTGAATCTTTGGCTGAGGTACAACAGCAACTACAACTTACTCGCGCTCAGCTACAAGATGTACAAGCTCGTTACAATAACTTACAGCAAGAAATAACAACTTCATCTCATAAAGCTAGAATTGCTGCTCGTTTAAATCAATCAAGTCGCTACCAAACACTATTAACTGACTTTAAAAATACTGAACTAACTTTAGCTAAAGAACAAAAGCGCTATACGGATGCATCTCCCATCATAGAACAACTCAAAGAGCAACGCCAGAACCAGTTATTTCTCCTCAAAAGAGAAGTAAACCAATTATTAGCAGATGTTAAACAACCTGCTTTGATTACAGAACAAACAGAGGGAGTTGACCCAGGTCTATTACAAGAGTTAATTCAAGTACAAACAATAACTTTAGGACTAGTTGCCAACGAAAAAAGTTTGGCTGAAACAGAACAACGACTTCGGTTTGAATTCAATAGATATCCAAGTTTAATAGCGCAATATAACCGCTTACTTCCAGAAGTAAAAGCGAAACGCCAACAACTTGAACAACTGCTTCAGGCGCAACAGTCTTTAGGATTAAAAATCGCTCAAGGTGGGTTGGAATGGCAGGTATTAGAAGAACCAAGTTTAGGAAAGCTCACAGGAATTAACAGATTATCGCTGTTGTTAGGCGGAATAGTAATTAGTCCCATTTTAGGTATTGCTGTGGCTTTGAGTTGGGGAATGTTTACCCGCACTATTTATTCAACAAAAGAATTACAGCAGTCCACAAATTTGCGCTTACTGGGGTCTGTGCCAAAACTAGCGCCAAGGGGACTGAAGAAATGGCTGCCAAATATTTCTGGGAATGGAAAACGCAATATACCTTCTTTTGAGGAAACTGACAGTTGGTTACCTTGTCATGAAACCTTGGACATACTTTACCAAAACCTTCAGATATCCAAGTATCCTTTACCTTTCAAATCTTTGATGTTTACTTCAGCTTTATCAGGGGAAGGTAAAACTACTTTGTTATTAGGGCTGGCGGCAAGTGCGGCTCGAATGCATCGTCGTATCTTATTAATTGATGCCAACCTGCGATATCCTAATCTACATAAAATCCTGCAATTATCCAATGATTGGGGTTTATCTTTATTATTGCTGGATGAAACAAATCACCACGTTCATAATTACATCCAGCCTGTTCACCCCTTAATTGATGTTTTGACGGCTGGGCCTAAACCAGAAGATACAATCAAGCTCCTCAGTTCTCAACGAATGAAAGAACTGCTCAAGCGGTTTGAACAAACTTACGATTTAGTGTTAGTTGATGCTCCTCCGATTTTAGGTACAGCCGATGCGAGAATTTTAGCGGGATATTGTCATGAAATTGTCATGGTAGGGCGTATGGGTCAATTAACCCAAAGCGATTTAATGCAAGCTCAGGAAATTTTGAGCCATTTGAATTTAATTGGCATTATCGCTAATGAGGTGAGAAATTACCAACAGGTTTAATTTGGTCAATAGTCATTTTTCATTCGTCCTTTACCCTTGATTACTCCCTCATACTTCTTCTGCTTCCCTTTCACTTGTCCTCCTGCCTTCTGTCCTTTTTTCTAATCTCTACTAAAAATTCAATGCATAATTGATAGGAGGCGGCAACCTCCTATGTTGGACAACTGTCTCATCTTGAGTGGTAGATGCCATATTCCAAAGCGTCAAGCAGATACTAGTTGTGATTAGATGATCAGCATGAAATTCCAACTGTTTTTAGGCTCTTTATTTTCTCAGTTTAAATTCCGGCATTGGTGGATGGGTATCCTCTTGTGGATTGCTTTGGTTGCACCAGCTCAAGCATCGGTGATTTTACGCGTGGCAATTGAGAGGGGAGTTAATCAAGTTAAAGTCGGTAGTTCTACGTCTGCTCTGGTCAAGGATAGCACTGGACGCACTCTGGGACAATTACCAGCAATGAGTGCATACTATGCCCAAGCAATTCCTGGAGGAGTAGCTTTAGATAAGTGGCAGTCTGGGCTATTTTGGATTGAGCCAACAGGTAAAGGATTTGTTTATATTGGCGATCGCTGGTATCGCGGAAGAACCTTAGTTGTCCCCACAGAAAAAGGCTTAACTGCGGTTAACTGGGTAGATGCGGAAGAATACCTCTACAGCGTTATTGGTGGCGAAATGGATACTAGTTGGCCGCAAGAAGCGCTGAAAGCCCAAGCGATCGCAGCTCGTACCTACGCCCTCTACGAACGGGAAAAACAACGCAATAATCCCATTTACGATTTAGGTGATAGTCCTGATCGCTGGCAAATTTATAAAGGAGTCATAAGTGAATCTCCTACTACTTACGCAGCGGTTGATGGCACTGCTGGGCAAGTACTTACTTATAACAACAAAATTATTCTCTCTGTTTTCCATGCTTGTTCTGGCGGACATACTGAAAATGTGGAAGATGTCTGGGGAAATAGCTTGCCTTACCTGCGGGCTGTTCAAGATTACGATCAAGATATCAAGGAATGCAATTGGGTAAAAACCTTCTCACCTACAGAAATTAGCGCCAGAATTTCTGGTGTAGGCAATGTCAAGGACATAATTCCAGAACAGTACTCGCCTTTTCGCAGTGTCAAAGCCTTAAAAATTGTCGGGGACAAAGGTACAAAAGTCTTACAAGGCGAAGAAGTACGTACTGCACTCAAACTTAAGAGTACCCGCTTTAATGTGAGCAAAGGCCAGGATGGTAGTTTTATCCTACAAGGCTTAGGTTATGGTCATGCTTTAGGTATGAGCCAATGGGGCGCGTACAACCTAGCTCGACGCGGCATTAACCACCTACAAATTTTAGGACATTATTATCAAGGTGTAGCCCTCACACCGATTAAAGCGAAGTAAGAGAAAGTATGAAGTGTGAAGTATGAAATTTATCCTTCACACTTCATCAATTATTCTCCACTTTGCAGCCGCTTTTGCCATTCTGCATCAATTTGGGCAGAATTCTCGATTTCTTGTTCTAATAAGTCAGTTTCGGTGGAATAGACTAAATCTTTGTTTTCAATAATATTTTCGGCAGCAAACTGTCGGGCATAGTCAATTTTTTTCTGTAAATTTACATTTGGATTAGTTAATAGTCTGGCGCGAGATGAGCGATCGCGGTTACGTACCACAATTTTTTTATTGCGCCACTGAATCCAGAAATAACGTACTAGTGGTACACCCAAGAACCCAATACCGTAAGCCAACAGCAGCCAATAAATTCCTTGGACAAAAGCAACTAGTCCGCCCAGTTGTGCCGCAACACTACCATCTCTTAACAAATTTCCCAGTATTAACGCCCCAACAAAATTCAGAACTCCTAAGCCAGCACTCAACATAATTTGTCCAGAACCCGCCCTACTGAAACGCCAAGGCAATTCCTCTAAGTAAACTGGCACTGACTGACGACCTTTGTTGCTCGCTCTCACCTGTAATTCTGGGAAATAATAAACAATTTGTCCCTCAGAACTAACTTTTGGTTGCCCGTTGAATCGCAGCAGTACAGGCAACATATAATCTTCGTACTCTTGTGTATAACTTGGCCCAAGGTCATCTAAATAAGGAGCAATTTGTTCTGCTACCACTGCACCACGCTGATTGCGAATTACACTCGCAATTTCTTGCCAACGGCGTTCTTCTAGCTTGGCATTAGGATTACCATCACCAAACAAAAATGAAAAGACAGCCTCGAAGAAATTCATCTCGCTGCCTTGACGGTTGTCTTGTCGCCTTTGTTCGTAACGAGTATCGTAGTAGTTCGGACTAAGATACCAAAATAAATCCGGGAAATAAAAGAAGCCACCACCACTATAATTACCACCTCTATTGTCGTTATCGCGATCAGAATTAGCAGCAGTCACAATAATGATGATGCTAATAGTAATTAAGGCGATGGAAACAATTAAAAATATCCCAAAAGAAATGCGAATGAGGTAGAAAAGAACTCCCCAAATCTTTTGCCACCATTCTTGCAAACGTAACTGCAAGTATTTATTACGTAAAATTGCTCTAAAGTTTGGCGGAAATAGGTAAACAATGTCACCTGATTCTGCTACTTGTAAATGTCCACCAGCATCAGCCGCTAAAGCAAGTAACCCTTGCTGAGCCTCTGCAACTTTCAATCCTGCCTGGGTTGCTACATCACCAATGGTAACTCGATAACCCAGTTGTTCCACAGCGTGCATGATAGTGGGATTGGGAGCCATTGCTCTCCCCTCCTGTTTAAATTCACTCTATCTTTACTAGTATAAAGTTTTCTTTTCGGTGGCTTAAGAAGGCGCTAATTAATGCCAAAATGCAGCACAAAATCAGCAAAAAGAATGATTAATTTTTCATACGGTAAGATATTAATCACTACTTTCTCCATGTTAGAATTATTTGCCTTGGCTTGGTTAACCAGCAAATTTTCTGTCCTTAAATATGGTTCAGTATACTCTCGCCCAAAGCCCAGAAATTATCCTCACTGTTCCTGGCAAAGATTCAGCTAAAGCCCGTGATAAAGCAATGGATCAGTTGATGGAACTGATGGATGCGGGTAAACTCCCCACGGAATTAGAAGAAGGATTTGGCCCTCAACAATTAATTGAAGTAAAGGAATCAACTATTGATACTGCTAACGGTGAGGATTCCATTACTCAAGCAGTCCAAGTATTAAGTAACTTGGCCACTCTCAAGTTGAAAGTGCAAGAATCACGCACTGAAGCATTAGAAATTCGCAAAGCTGTTGACGTTCTGTTTTCCGATAACTCAGTTACAGAAGAGGAAATTACTCGTCTCAAAGAAGGCTTTAAGGTTCTCAAAAATTTTGCCCAAGTAAATCTGCGTTACCAAGAAGCGCGAGTTAAAGCAGAACAAGCTCGGCAAGTTTTAGATGAAGCTTTAAAATCGCCTGAAAAGTAAAAATTCAGAAGTCAGACATTAAAATCTGACTTCTGAAACATTATCTAGCGTCTTTTGATTCCTCTCAATACAGAGTTAACTTGCTCTTCGTTATTTTGTGTTTCTACCTCAACTATTTCAGCACTGATGCTCTTTTTGTAGTATTGCTGATAGTAATTATGAGAAACAGGTGTCGCATCTTTGGACTTGTTGGCGATCATACCCAACAGGGGTGTACCAGATATTTGAATTTCTTCCAATACTTGCTGTAGGGCAGTACGTTTTAAATGACCTAAGCCAGCTACCAACACAATACCATTGGTATTAGATGCTAACAGGTAAGCATCCGCAAATCCTAGCAGTGGTGGTGTGTCATAAATGACTAAATCAAAGCTGCTTTGCAGTTCAGTCATTAAATCCTGCATTTTCTTAGAAGCCAGTAACCTTATGGAGTCTGGAGGTGTTGGCCCCGCAGTCATGATAAACAGGTTTTCTTCAATGGGCGATCGCTCAATGACATTTTCCCATTCTAAATCTTGAGCAATTACATCCGTCAAACCTTGAACATTCAATATCCCAAGACGCTGGTGTAAACTAGGACAACGTAGATTAGAATCAACTAGCAATACTCTTTGCCCCATTGCTGCTGCTGCTTGTGCTAACTGTACAGCCACAGTAGATTTACCATCTCCCTGACCAGCAGAACTGATTACCAAAGAACGGATGGGGTCGTCTGAACCCAACAACATAATATTGGTATAAAGAGAGCGGAAAATTTCAAAGAAAGAAGCACGATGGGTTTGTTGTAACCCTCTGGATAAAGTAGATTGAGGTGCGGCTTCTAATTCTTTTCTAAGAGGAACAATGCCTAGTAATGGCAGTTTTGTATTGTTCTTCAATTCTTGCACAGTGTAGAAGATGTTGCTCAATTTATCTACAATTAAAGCTGCTCCTATACCCAATATTAATCCTAAAACACCACCAATTGCTAAGTTTAGCTTGGCATTGTTAGAAATAGCAGCGGGTTTATTGACTTGAGCTAATTTTGGATCCAGTAAGCGCCAAGGTTGTTGTTTTTGAGCTTTTTCAATTTCTAATGCTTGTTGTTTAGCAGTAAATTGAGTCAGACTACTATTGGCAATTTGTAATTGTTGTTGAATGTTGCTGTAATCCCGATTCAGAGTAGCTAAATATCTTACCTCGTTATTGAGAGTTTTGATTTTGTCATATAGTAGCTGATCGCGCCCTGAAACATACCGAATCTGGCTTTGCAATTCTTTCTGCAAACGCATTTCCTCTCCAGCCAGCAAAGGAAGTAAATAAGCTTTCCTTTCTCTCAGCGTCACCATTGCTGGGTTTTCTTCACTATAGACTGCTGATCTTTGGGCAATTTCAATGTCTACTGCTTGGACTTGATCGAGTATCTTTTGATAACGGGCATTTTCACTGAGTAAAGAATTACCAGCTCGTTCACCAGGATTTTGGGCTAATTCTCTCTGCAAATCCTGATATCTTGCTAATAATTGTTCTAGTTGTAACCGATTTTCTATCCTTTGTTGTCGTAATCCAGCCAGTTGAGTAGCTAATTCACCAGATCTCTGCCCTGGATCAAATAAGTTATTTTCTACTTGTAAATTGCGGAGTTGATTTTGCCAATATTTTACCCGTGTTTCTATTGGCTTTCTTTGTTTATTAACGAATTCAATTGCTTGATCAACATCTAACTGACGTTCTTGTAAACTATACGCTAAATAAGCTTCAGATAGTAGCTTAGAAACATCACTAACTACTTTTGGATCTGGATGAGTATATTGGACAGTTAAAATATCTGGAGATGTTGTTGCAATATTTAAGCCAGCTGCTAGAGAATCATAAGTAATGTATGGATATTTTGTTTTCAGCTTGGCAACAATCGGATCAAGAATTCGCGGACTACGTAATACTTGAATTGTTGTGGTACTTGAACCAGCTGAACCTCCAGTCGCTTCTTGATCAGAAATTGTTTGAGGCACACTAGCTATAACCTTTGTCTCACCAGTTACCTGCTTGGTTAAAATATCAAACGAACCAAGATATACTGGAGGATCTGTTTCTGCCTTTAACACCGCTACTGTAGCTACTAAAGCAGTGATCCCAGAAATTAACAATAATCGACGACGCAGAGTCGCAAAAATCTGACCAATATGTAATTCATCGTCATCATTATTGTAGAACTGAGCAGATTTAGCTTGTGACAGGTAAGGGTGTTTGTCTGACTTCAGCATAGTGTTTGTAAATTAAACGACTGGGGTTTGATGCAGAAAAGCTGCTCTCTGAATTTTGGTGTAGATGTTGAGAATGCTTGTAAGTTACCTTGTCTGTTGCTATGCGTTGGCAAATTCTTGAATTGACTAACTAACCAATACGTTAGACAATTTTAAGTACGCAGGTATTGTTGTGACCTTAGTTCATACACTTACCATTTTGGTTACAGTTTTACAAATACAGCTTAATAAAGGGTAACGCAATACAAATACAGTAACATTGCGTAGGAGAATTTTGTTAGTTAGGCTGAATATTCCTGTTCAGCTACACGAAATTTTTACTTAAACAGCACAAAATTTTTAACTTCTGACTCTGTAGAAGTTAGGTTTTTGGGTTAGCACAAATCAATTTCATTCCAACCTGATATTAAACGTATCAAAGCCTAGCCTAGTAAGTATATGTTTCTCTCACTAGATTTGCGTAATGAAATGTATATGCTCAAAGAAGTTAAAGCAGAATTCAGAACAATAAAAACTTCTATACCTAGCTTGAAGATTTCGATGCGGTACTTCAGTAACTTTAACTCTGCTGTACGTTATGAATTTACAATAAAAAAAGGCAGGTTTTCCTGCCTTTTTTGTACTGGGGCGCTAGGATTCGAACCTAGGGATGGCGGGACCAAAACCCGCTGCCTTACCGCTTGGCGACGCCCCATCGCTTCACCTCTGTTAATATAGCAGCTTTTGGTGGGGTAATGTCAAGTACTTTGATAGTAAATTTCGGAAAGGCAATTGTTGGCAAGTACTTTGATATTAAATTTCGGAAAGACAATTGTTGGCAGTTACTTAACACGGTCTTCTGGCGGAAAACTGTACCAGCTATACCAGTGACGCACTGCTAACCAAACAGCTGAAAGTAGACTGGCTCCGCTTAAAGTCAGACCACTAAACGGGACTAATAATCCAAACACAGGTAGCACTGCTCCAGCAATAGAGCAAATAATCACAGCTAAAGAAGCACTGCGGTTTGATCCTAATCCCCAACTTAAGGTGAGAAAGACGAGGGAAATCATTGTCCAGGCTAACTCTGCATTCATGAAGCGAGCCAAATAGGTCAAGGTTAAAATGCAAGCGAAGAAAATACCAGATGCGATCGCCACATTTTGCAAACTCATTGGCACTGACAAATACAGTAGCAGTATCCACCAGAGAAATATTGCCGGGGCTAACAATAACAACCGAGGTAAAATTCCTGTGTTACGGATAGGTGCGGTGTTGGTAAAAACTCCAAAGGGATTTTTTACAGAAACGTTATCATTAAATACCCAAGTATACTGAGTGCTACGGCGGTCAACTTTAATGTCGTTAGGGACAATCCCACTAGCAAAATCAACAAAAGCAAAGTTAGCTGTTGCTGTCAGGCGGAAATTGCTAAGCATCTGTCCCGCAGCATTATAAACCCAGCGCGGCCCTCCTTGAGCTTGGTAGGTAACGCGAAAGTTGGCTTCTTGTCCTGGTTGCAAATTGAAGGGAAAGCTATAGTTTCCGGGATTTAAAGGTTCTAGTCGAGTTCCCGAACGTTCTACTTTATAGTTAGCCAAAAGTGAGTAGCCATCAGGTGGTGGCGCTTCAAGGAAAAAACTTTGAATATCCTTGAGTCGATTGATGACTTTGTAATCTGCACTGTAATCTATGCGATAAACGGCACTACGACCTTGAACATCGGTGTTTTGCTCAAGTTTGACCTGAATCTGCGATCCTGCTAAGGAGAGGAAACGGTTTACTTCACGTGTATCATTTACTTTAACTATTTTGCCGTTTACTTGGGTGCTATAGGTGAATGGCTCTTGAGTAACATAGCGGACTTGGGGTGCTATTTGTTCTAATTTATCGCCAGCCACAGTTTGCGCAACTTGCACAACTTTTGTTTGTTCCCAGTGATGATAGCGATTACCTAACGTGGAACAGAGGAAAAATCCGACTACCAACAGAACTAATACCAAGGTCAAATGCTGTAATCCCCGTAGAATTTGGGAGTAACGCCAAACCCATTCCCCAAGAAAAATCACGTTTTCTTGTTGATAGCGACGCAAAGCAAAACTCATAAGTGCGATCGCTATACCCAAAGCTAGAACCAAAAATACTAATACAATTGAGGCTTTGAGTATTTGGCTACCAAACTGAATCAGTTCTGTTGGATGTGTCAGATCAGGCAATCCAGGAATACCCTGATTAGAAGAAGACATTGATAGTTTTTTTACATAATTTGGAAATTCAGACTGATGAAATCTCGCAAAAGTTTCGCCAAAATGTTCACACAGTGTACTTATGTACTGAATAATCTCACCACTATACAGACTAGGCTGACAACTGAATTTTTCCTCAAGTAATCAGTTTTTGTGTTGATTGCTGACTGTGGATTGTTAACAGTCAGTAATCAACAAACCGCATTGATAATTGTGTGATTTTAAGGCGTAATAGCGTACTTGACTAATGCTTACTGATTACCATTATTACTTGCTGACTGACAAACAATCTCCATCGAATTAGCTTCAGGTGTTCCAGGTTTAGGGGTAATTTCTTGCTTGATTTGTTGTTCACTAATTAACTTTCCATCTGCATTATAGATAGAAGATTTTTCAGAAAATAACCGTCCTTCAGCACAAACAGCATGAAAATTAGTTTTTGTTATGCCATTACCCTGTTTTTGCAAGATAGTATAATCACTTCCTTGTACAGATCCTGCATCTAAAATAATAGGATTACCATCATTATCCGCTCCTACCTGCACATGAAATGCTAAACGGTTATTAGTAGTCTGAGCAATAGCTGTACTACCTGCTAAAAGTGTCATTGCTACTACAACGCTACCAAAGCTCTTTAAAAACATACGCTTTAAATTTACCGAACTATATATTCTTTTGTATTCATAATTACTTGATTTTTGGTGCGGTAAAATCACTGGAAAATGTGAAAATTCAAATCGATGTTTTAAAAAAAATTCACTGTTTGTAGCAACTAAATAGCTTTTTTTGTTACATCTAAAACTGAGCAAAATTAAGTTATTTTACGTAAGATTTCCCATAATAAAAAAACCGTAGGGGAACTGCTACGGTTTTCTATGTAGATTACTGAACTCTAACCTTATGTGAAAAGCTGATATCTTGCAACTTCAGCTCTTTACCTAATCTCTAATCTCTAGAAAAACAGTTTAACTGCTTTAAATTCATTCGTCATCATAGTCTTCACAGAATTAGCTGAGTGAAATCTTCATCTATGACTACCGTACATTTATATTGATTGTGTGAAGTTAATGTATTTAAATCAGGATGAAATTAAGTGTTAACACTTAATTTATCTTCGTAAAATATACTTATTTGTCCGGAAAAATTATCAACTTGTTAAAATAAGCACTGACTCATTAGAGATAAAATTCAGTACGCAGCTATCGGATAAATATGAAAAAAAACCCCGCAAACTCGTCGGGGTAATAGCTGCGTCAATTTTGTATTAATTTCACTTTACAAGACATAAGGAAAAAAACAGTGCGATCGCTTTTACTAGACCTTTGCTTCCAAAGACTTGAGCAACTCAGTATTCACCCCAGATTCACGAGTCAGAGCTATTTTGCCAGTGCGGGCTATTTCTCTCAGACCAAATTTTTGTAGCACCTGTACAATTGCTACCATCTTTCCAGGGTCTCCCACCACTTCGAGAGTGAGGGAATCTTCTGCTACATCTACGACTCTCGCCCGGAAAATCTGAGCCAGTTCAATGACTTCTGAGCGGTTGCTGCTAGTAGCACTCACCTTCAAAAGCATTAATTCTCGCTCTACACAGGGAGTTTCCGTAATATCCTGAACTTTGATAACGTTGACCAGCTTGTATAGTTGTTTGGTGATTTGCTCGATTATGCGATCGTCACCTGCGACAACCATCGTAATACGGGAAATTCCTCCCTGCTCAGCTTGGCCAACAGCAAGGCTTTCTATGTTATAGCCGCGGCGGGCAAATAAACTAGAAATGCGGGAAAGAACACCCGCTTCGTCTTCTACCAAAACAGAAAGGGTATGTTTCATCTTTGCCAACACAGGCTCAGGTAGCATGTTACTAACGCAAACACTAGTTAATGGCTACCCTACACGTACTGTTAAACTAAATTTTTTGATAAGTGTGATTTTCTATTTTAAACTTATCCCTGCACTCATTACACTGTCTACACAGAAGTTCTGGACAAATCATCCTGCAAGCAGAAACCTTCATAAGTGCAAATCTTTTCCTTGACAGATGAAAATCATTGGGGAAAAATTTTATCTTCAAGATGTCATGGAATTTTTATAGGAGATCAGCATTTATGAGTTGGTTAAAAAGATTATTTGGTTTAGAAAAACCGCAAAATGCGCAAGTTAACCCTGCTCCGCAAGCAGTACCACAAGCTGCTACAGCTGCACCCACAGCGACTCAATCTATCCCACCAGAAAGAATCGGATTGAATGGCGAATACGACCAAAGTGGCTTAGCTAAGCGCGTAGCATTAGCCTTTGATCAAGATCAGCAGCTTGATGACATAAATACACTTTGGGTGGCTCAAACAGGTGGTACTGTAGTTCTCAAAGGGAAAGTGCCTAGCCAAGACATTCTTAATAAGATGGTTTCTGTAGCACGCTCTGTTAATGGTGCTACAGCAGTTGATACTAATCAAGTTCAAATTGGCTAGATATGCTGTCCTGATTTTATAGCTGGCGATCGCTAAAACATCGAGTCATCCAATCTAAAATGGCTTGGTTAACTACTTCTGGACACTCATCATGAGGACAATGTCCAACATTGTCTAGGTTGAGTAGTTCTAATTTTTCGTTGTATTGCGCAAATTTATTAGCCAATACAGGCGGAACAAATCGGTCTTTTTGTCCCCAAATTAACAGCATAGGAATTGTTAATTTTGGTAATACTGCTTTAACACTAGGACTAAAATTAACACCGATCGCCGCTTTAAATAAGGCACTAAAAGCACGAGCCGAACCTCGGTCTTGGGGAGGGCCAGCTAAAATTTCTATCAGTTCATCGGTTATAGCTTCGGGATTGGAATAAGCCAAACTTGCCCAGCGCCGTAAGACGCTGGGTTGACGCACAAATTTAAATACTGGCTGCAATATCAATGGGGAAGCAACGATATTTTTGATACTTTTAACAATTGGTCGCAAGATGGGAGGTATAGCTTCTTCTTCTAATGATGGGTCAGGCAAACTCATCATCACAATCCCCTGCACCATATCAGGATGAGCAGCCGCCGCAGCCAAAGAAATTAATGAACCATTAGAATTTCCTACTAATACAGCAGGTTGGCGGATAAATGCTCGCCAGAATTCATACACCTGCTCGACCCAGAGTTCTATGCTGTAATTTGCTGGAGCTTTTTCGGAAGCGCCAAAACCCAGCATATCTAAGGCGTAAACTGTATGGTATTCGCCTAAAACTGCTAAGTTATGCCGCCAATGCCCAATCGAAGCACCAAATCCATGTAGCAAAATCAAGGGTGTTGTCTTACGGTAATTTTCGTTAGGTCTGATGTAGGTATAACGAGTCTGCCAACCCCGCCAAACCCAATCTCTTTGATTCCCAACTCGTTGCTGCCAGTGTATCGCTGTCGTCAAGTTTACCTCCATAAATAGTCATCTGGGGAGTAGAGAGTTAAGTAGAGGTTTTTAACTAGATAATAGTCCCATCAACCCCTACACCCTTAAATTCTTTCACCCCTCAACTCCCGACTTCCTCACTCTAGCAAATGTATATTTATGACTATTTGTCAATATTATAGAAAATAATTGTTACAATAGATAATGCTGCGCTTGGTTGTGTAATTTAAGTTAACTATTGCAGAGAAATTCTCTTCATTATGAGTAGAATGACAAATACAGCCATTAGTAACTGGGCTATAGATTAGTTACTCTAAAACCTAAGACTCGTTGTTAAGTCCTCAGTTATTTAAGTATTGTGCTTCTGAGGCATACCAAGCAAAACCAAACTATATTCTAAAAAGAGAGCTTCCACAAATCATAATGCCTGTGATTGAGAAAAAAAGAACTCGCGATCTGCCTCAAATTAACGAAAGAATCCGCTTCCCTAAAATTAGAGTCATTGACACTGATGGCTCTCAATTAGGAATTATCACTCCTCAGGAAGCACTGCAACTAGCTGAAGAAAAAGAGCTAGATTTGGTGCTGTTGAGTGATAAGGCTGACCCGCCAGTTTGCCGAATTATGGACTACGGGAAATACAAGTTTGAACAAGAGAAGAAGGCGCGGGAAGCCCGGAAGAAGCAGCACACGGCTGATGTCAAGGAAGTAAAGATGCGCTACAAAATAGAAGAACACGACTACAATGTGCGTGTGAAACAAGCAGAGCGCTTCTTGAAAGATGGTGATAAAGTCAAAGCTACTGTAATGTTTCGGGGTCGAGAAATTCAACACAGTGACTTAGCAGAACATTTACTCAAGCGTATGGCGACAGATCTTGAACCTTTTGGTGAAGTGCAACAAGCACCGAAAAAAGAGGGGAGAAATATGATGATGCTGATTTCGCCCAAAAAGTAAGCTTTAACTTTTCTAAACACAACGCATAATCCTCTGCTAACAATAGCATAACGACCTAAGGTCGCAGAAGTTTATCTAAAACTGATAGTCCTGAGAGCTGAGTGGGAAACATAATACTCAGTTGCTCAGGACTCTTGCTTTTTAAGTGCTGAGTGCGATGTTTGATCGGACTGTTGCAGGGTGATATCAGAAAGTTAAACTGCATGGAACTGAAAAATTACTCGTTAGTTGTTAATAAAGGTGTTCTCTCACGGCTGCTACAGTGGGTAAATCTGCGCCCAGAAGAAGGCGAACGTACTTGGGTTATGTTTGCCTTTTACACAACTGTATCTATCGGGTTGCGATGGGCAGAGGATAGTACAGTAGCACTGTTTTTAGATGAATATGGTGCGGGGCCGTTGCCTTGGATGTACATTGCCAGCGCCGCGATGGGTGCGGGGTTGGTTTTTGTTTATTCTTGGCTGCAAAAGATTTTTCCGTTGCGTTGGGTAGTAGTGGCGATCGCACCTTGTATGGTCTTGCCACTTATGTTCTTGGTATTATTGCGTGAGGGATTACAGGTTTCGTACCTGACAGTAATTTTGGTGTTCGTACTGCGGCTGTGGGTAGATGGACTTTACGTCGTCAACGACCTCAACACCTCAATTGTTGCCAACCAAATTTTCAACATCCGCGAAATTAAACGCACCTACCCACTAGTTAGCAGTGGCTTGTTAGTAGCCGATGTACTCAGCGGCTTTAGTTTGCCGTGGATTTTGCAATTCGTCAAACTTGATAAAGTTATCCTGATTGCTTGTGCATTGATTGTTTTAGGGTCAGCAATCTTAGCTTATTTGAGCAATCAATATCGCGCCGCCTTTCCTGATGCACCCCAACGCCAAGTTCCCCATGAACAAGCTTCCCGATATCGGCGAATTCAAGCGCCACTGCGCCGCTATACATGGCAGTTATTTGCTTTTGTGGGGCTTTTACAAGTAATTGGATTATTAGTTGATTTTCAATATCTTCGTGAACTGAAATCTAATTTAGGCGATCGCGACCTTGCTAGTTTTTTAGGTATATTTGGTGGCATTGTTGGATTGTGTGAGTTAGGAACTCAGTGGTTTGTTTCTAGCCGACTCATCGAACGGATTGGTGTGTTTTTCACCGCTGCACTTTTACCGATTAGTGTGGGCTTTGTTGTCCCAGCTGCGATCGCTTTATTAAATTTATTTCCAGCTTTACACTCATACGGGATTTTTTGGGGATTAGTCGGGTTAAAATTTTGCGATGAATTGCTGCGTTACACCTTTGTTGTCAGTAGCGGGCCAGTGCTGTATCAACCCATACCCGAACGGCTACGCAGCCACATGCAAGCATTATCTGGTGGAACAGCCGAAGCGATCGCGACTGGTGGGGCTGGATTACTAATTTTGGCAACTTTGTTTGTTTGTAATCGAGTTGTTCCCCCAGGATTACGAGAGTGGGTATTTGTTGGCGAAACTGTATTAGCAGCGGCTACTTGTTTAAGAGTTGTTTGGGTACTGCGATCGCGTTATGTTGATTTATTAGTTTTAAGTGCAGAACGAGGAGAACTAAGTGCTTCCAAGGTGGGCTTGCGTGTCTTTAAACAGGGTGTAGTTAAAGCTTTAGGGGAAAAAGGCAATACCGCAGATAAACACTCTTGTATTGAACTTTTAGCGCAAATTGACCCCCAAGGAGCAGCGCAAGTTCTCGCACCATTGTTATTGAAATTACCACCAGAATTGCAGCGCCAAAGTTTGGAAGTGATGTTTATTGGCGGGGCAAATCCAGCATATATCTCAGATGTGGGCTTGTTAATCGAACAACCCCCAGACAAAATTGATCCTGAAGTTTTGGCTTTGGCGTTGCGTTACGTTTGGCTGGCTGAAGAAAATCCCAATTTGCGTCAACTCGAAGAATATTTGCAAGCCCGACATCATTCTTTAATCCGCGCCACCGCCGCCGCTTTGATTTTGCGTCAGGGAACGCCGATGCAAAAGGTAGCAGCCACCAAAACCATGCAAAGGATGTTGACTCACAAACAAGAACGAGAACGCATCAATGGAGTCAAAGCCCTGAGAGAAACTGTTTATCTCCAAGCACTGCGAATTCACATCCCGAATTTGTTGCAGGATGAATCTTTGCGTGTGCGCTGTGCTGTCTTGGAAATGATTGCAGCAACTCGGTTAGAAGATTACTATTCGGCATTGATTGCAGCACTTTACTATAAATCAACTCGCAACACGGCCATGCGTGCTTTAGTCAAGCTGGAAAATGACTCTCTAGATATGCTGTTGCAGTTGGCTACCGATCCTTATAAGCCAGAAATAGTACGTATGTATGCATGGCGAACGATTGCCCAAATTCCCACTTTAGAAGCGATTGAAGCCCTCTGGCTACACCTAGAAAAATCGTGGGGTGCTATGAGATATCAAATTCTGCGTAGTTTATTAAAAGTCCAGAAACAACCAGAAACCAGCAACAGAGTAGACCGCTTTCATCAAACTAGGGTAGAAAGTTTAATTGAGCAAGAATTAAAGCTTTTAGGAGAAATTTACGCGGCTTATCTTGATTTACAAAAACCACAGACGCTAGACAGCCATTTATCATCGCACAGAGCAATAGTTGTCTGTGAATTGTTACAAAGAGCCTTATTAGAACTAGAAATAGATGGACGAGAACGGTTACTGTTGCTATTAAGACTGCTTTATTCACCAGAAAAAATGCAAGCAGCGGCGTTTAACTTGCGATCGCCTTCTGGGGTGAACATAGCACGAGGGTTAGAAATTTTAGAACATACAGTCACTTTGCCAGTGAAATCTTTGTTGTTGAATATTTTGGACAAGCGATCGCACCAAGAAAAACTGCATTATCTTGTAGAAGCTGAATTAGTAGAATATCAACCAATGCCAGTCAGTGCGCGACTGCGGAGAATGCTGAGTTTAGATAATTTTCTCTCTGATTGGTGTTTAGCTTGTTGTTTTCATCTGGCTCAAGTTAGCCGCATCCGTCTAACTAGTAACGAAATTTTACTAGCTTTACGCCATCCTACAGGCTTTGTCAGAGAAGCGGCGATCTCATATTTAAATGCAGTTTCACATCGTGTTCTCTTAGAACTATTACCAAAATTACAACAAGATTCACACCCATTAGTAGCCACGCAAGTCCAAGAACTAATGAAAAAATACTCGACTCGTCGTCCTTCTGCTAGTAACAAGGATGTGACTGTAACTAGATGAGCAATTTGCGTGACAATATGATTAGCCTGCGTGATTTGCCAAGCCCAGCGCCAGCTTACAAAGCAGAATCAAAAATTTGTTGTGCTGTTAATTCGAGTTGGGGAAATAAAGGCGATATAATCACATCATCTTCCCTAAATACAGTCATTTGATAATCTCCATCAACTAAATTACAAATGGTAATGGTTTGTTGTTTGGGATTACCAGTAAATCTTTTGCCACCGAGTGCAGCATAGTCCACAATCCAATATTCAGGAATTCCCATTTCTTCATAGTCCCTGAACTTGTCGTAGTAGTCATCTCGCCAATTGGTACTGACTACTTCGATAACAATTGGTATAGATGCAGCTTGAATAACAGTCGATTGCTTGCTCCACAGAGGTTCATTAACAAGATTGTCATGATTTAATATTAAAATGTCGGGAGAATAGGTTGAGTTATTACTCTCAATTTTGATAAAGGCAGTTTTGGGAATGCGAAACGGAAGTCCCATTTGTAAAAACTGAAAAGTAATTTGTGCTGCCAAAAATCCAACAACATTTTCGTGTTCACCAGTTGGGGGCGGCATTTCAACAATAACTCCTTGATGTAGCTCATATCGCACCCCATTTGCGGGATACCAATCAATAAATTGTTCAAAGGTTGCTAACTTGGGTAGGGTTTGAGTCATAGTTACCACTTCCACATATATAGCAGTCCTAGTTTATATGTGAACAACAAAGACAAGGGAGAGAAGTTGATAAATCATTTAGGATTGCTATATTTGACTTTATCATCGCTACCGCTAGATTGCGCCGCAGGATAAAAACTGGCTAACCCACCAAATACCGCACAATCTAGGGATCTATAGCTACAAGTTTTTATTGATAGAATCGCTATGGTGATATTTAAATCTATCTCAGCCTGATGAAAAGCGATCGCTCACAAAACCCACAAATTTCTTTTCAACGTCCTGAACTGCTTGCACCAGCAGGTAATTGGGAATGTGCTAAAGCTGCTGTCGAAAATGGGGCTGATGCGATTTACTTTGGCTTGGATAGATTTAACGCCAGAATGCGGGCGCAAAATTTTACAGAAGCAGATTTACCGCAATTAATGAAGTTTTTACACCTGCGAGGTGTAAAAGGCTATGTTACCGTTAATACTCTCATCTTCCCGCAAGAATTAGCCGAAGCCCAGCAATATCTCCGCACAATTATTGCTGCTGGCGTAGATGCAGTGATTGTGCAGGATGTCGGTATTTGTCGTCTGATTCGTCACCTCTCGCCAGATTTTCCTATCCATGCTTCAACTCAGATGACTATTACCAGTGCGGCTGGGGTAGAATTTGCCAAATCTCTCGGTTGTCAGTTAGTAGTGCTGGCGCGGGAATGTTCTATCAAAGAAATTAATAAAATTCAACAAGCAACTGCTTTACCATTGGAAGTTTTTGTTCACGGTGCTTTGTGCGTAGCTTATTCTGGTCAGTGTTTAACTAGTGAAGCTTTGGGTGGACGTTCGGCTAACCGAGGAGAATGCGCCCAAGCTTGCCGGATGCCATACAATTTAATCGTTGATGGTGAAATTGTCGATTTACAAGAACGCAAATATTTACTCAGTCCCCAAGATTTGGCTGGGTTAGAAGTATTACCAGAATTGGTGAAGTCTGGAGTAACTAGTCTGAAAATTGAAGGGCGATTGAAAGCACCAGAGTATGTTGCTAATGTTACCCGTGTTTATCGAGAAGCGTTAGATCGGGTAATGGGGGAGTTGGAAAAACCTAACCCCCTAACCCCCTTCCCTCGTAGGGAAGGGGGAAGTAGAACTCCCCTCTCTGCTTCGGAGAGGGGTAGGGGGAGAGGTCAAGAACAATACAACTTAGAGATGGCGTTTTCTCGCGGACTTTACACTGGTTGGTTTAATGGAATTAATAATCAAGAATTAGTTCATGCACGTTTTGGGAAGAAGCGCGGAGTTTATCTAGGCGAAGTTACACGCATTCGCAACGAACAGGTGACTATCAGCTTAGAAGCACCCGTGAAGCCAGGAGACGGAATTGTGTTTGACTGCGGTCATCCAGAGGCGAAGGAAGAAGGCGGTCGGGTTTACACGGTGACACAGAAAGGTCAGGAAGCGGTGCTAACTTTTGGCAAAGATAACCTCAACTTCCGGCGTGTGCATATCGGTGATAAGGTGTGGAAAACAAGCGACCCAGAACTTGATAAGCAACTGCGTCAGAGTTTTGCTGGTGACACCCCGCAATTTCAGCGTCCAATATCTTTGGAAATTTATGGCGAAGTTGGGGAATTATTGATTGCGATCGCCCGCGATGAACTTGGTAATATCGTACAGGTAGAATCTGCGATCGCACTAGCCGAAGCGCACACCAAACCTTTAGATACAGACCGCTTGCAAGAACAGTTCGGTCGTTTGGGTAACACTCCCTTCTGCTTAGGAAACCTAACCAACCATCTCAAAGGTGCGGTGATGGTTCCTGTGAGTGAGTTAAACAAAATGCGTCGAGAAATCGTCGCGCAGTTAGAAGAGTTACGCAGCCAACCCAAACGCTGGGAACTTCGTTCTCATGTTTCCTTTAAAGACTTACTTCCTCCTATATCCTCTTCATCTCCCGCATCTCCCTCACTCATAGTTCTAGTACGCAACCTCAAACAACTCCAAGCTGCGCTGAGTACTGGTGTTGAAACTCTCTACTGTGAATTTGAAGACCCCCGCACCTATCGCCAAGCCGTACAACTAGTACATCAACATAGAACTCAGCACTCAGCACTCAGCACTCAGCACTCAGCACTCAGCACTCAGATATGGGTTGCACCTCCCCGCATTACCAAACCTGGGGAAAACTGGATTTTACAACAAGTACGAGCTGCTAATGCCGATGGTTATCTGGTGCGGAATTATGATCAGTTACAATTCTTTGGTGCAGACAGATGCGTCGGTGATTTTTCACTCAATGTTGCTAATCCTTTAACCGCAGATTATTATAAGCAGCACTTTGGTTTAGAAAGATTAACTGCATCCTACGACTTAAACATTACTCAATTAGAAGACTTACTCAGCAGTTGTCCACCGCAATGGTTTGAGGTGACAATTCATCAGCATATACCGATGTTTCACATGGAACATTGTGTTTTTTGTGCGTTTCTTTCTGATGGTACTGACTATACCAACTGTGGCAGACCCTGTGAGAAACATGAAGTAAAATTACGCGATCGCGTGGGTAGTGAACACGTTTTGCAAGCAGACGCAGGTTGTCGTAACACAGTATTTAATGGTACAGCCCAAACTGGAGCCGAATATGTACAGCGTTTGATAGAACTGGGGTTACGGAATTTCCGCATTGAATTTGTCAACGAAACCTCAGAACAAGTAACAAAAACAATACAGCGCTACCGTCAGCTACTCCAAGGCGAAATTTCCGGTTCTCAACTTTGGCGAGAGTTGCAATTACAAAACCAGTTAGGTGTAACTCGCGGCCCCTTGGGATTATCTACGGTTGGCGGCGGGAGAAAGTTGTAAGCTTTTACACATCAGTTTATAAGGGTGCAAGGGCGCAGGGTGTAGGGGAGAAAGAATCAACTACTCGCTGTGTTAATACTCAGCACTTAGCACTCAGCACTCAGCACTTTACACCAGCTTTTTCGATAAAAAATACCGCTGATGACCGGGGGGAAAATCTTCTAGAACACCAAAGATTTGATAACCGAGACGTTGGTAAAAACCCAAGGCTTGAAAACTGAAGGTATCTAGGTATACATTCCCACAACCGCGTTGTTTAGCTGTTTCTTCAGCCTTCTGCATCAATTTACTGCCATATCCTTGACCTCGCAGTGTTTTTGACACCCAAAGATGCGAAATATACAGCCATTCCCAGTTTGTTTTACCAACTAAACCCGCAACAATGGTACTGTCAGCATCTCGTACCCAAATAGCCAGAGGCTCATGTACATCTGGTTGTGTCTGAGTATTGTTATATTCCACCAGATGGCTGATGACAGTACGAATATCTTTTGGATCGGGTTGATGATCAACTGTAATGATTAACTCACTCATCTGAGTCATTCGCACTAAATGGCGCTAGAATAACACGGAATTGCAAGGCTATAACTTTGTCTTTCTGGTAATAGAATAGGAGCGAAACCTTTGTAAATCCTTCAACTATCTAAAGGTAGAGGTTTTGTAGCGGATTTGACATTATATCCAGATTAGGCTTGTAGTATCTATAAACGCTAGTAAGATTTTTATGAATTCCCGGATTCGCTTTTTAATGTGTCCTCCTGATCACTATGATGTGGATTATGTGATTAATCCTTGGATGGAGGGGAATATTCACAAATCCTCACGCGATCGCGCTGTCGAACAGTGGCAGGGTTTATATCAAATTCTCAAAGAACACGCCATTGTAAATTTAGTCACACCCCAGAAAGGTTGGCCTGATTTAGTTTTTACAGCCAACGCTGGTTTAGTTCTCGGTGACAACGTTGTTCTCAGTCGTTTTTTACACAAAGAACGTCAGGGAGAAGAACCATACTTCAAACAATGGTTTGAAGAAAATGGTTATACAGTATATGAACTGCCAAAAGATTTACCTTTTGAAGGTGCAGGTGATGCACTTCTTGATAGAGAAGGGCGTTGGCTATGGGCGGGATATGGTTTCCGTTCAGAATTAGATTCTCACCCATATCTCGCCAAATGGCTGGATATTGAAGTATTATCTCTGCGTTTAATTGATGAGCGCTTCTATCATTTAGATACTTGCTTTTGTCCTTTAGCGAACGGCTATTTACTGTATTATCCAGGTGCTTTTGATTCTTACTCTAACCGCTTAATTGAAATGCGAGTGGCAGCAGAAAAGCGGATAGCTATAGAAGAAGCCGATGCAGTCAACTTCGCTTGTAATGCGGTGAATGTGGACAGTATCGTGATTATGAACAAAGCCAGCGATGCTTTAAAATCTCGTTTGGCGGAAGTTGGTTTTCAAGTCCTGGAAACACCCCTGACTGAATTTCTCAAAGCTGGTGGTGCAGCTAAATGCCTTACCTTGCGGGTAACTGAACCTGTGCGGGCAGAAGTTCATGCAAATGTGTCTGTAGAAAGCCGCATTATTCTTCTAGAAGGACATTTGCTGGATTCAGGTTTAATTAACCGCGCCTTAGATTTGATTGTCGATACAGGCGGTAGCTTCCAAGTATTGAATTTCAACTTGGGAGAACAACGTCAAAGTACCTCTGCGGCTGAGGTGAAGGTATCAGCACCATCCCACGAGGTGATGGAAGAAATCATCTCCCAATTAATTGATTTGGGTGCGGTAGACTTACCCCAAGATGAACGGGATGCCAAACTAGAACCTGTGACTCTGGCTGGTGTCGCGCCTGATGATTTTTATGTCAGCACAATTTATCCTACGGAAGTGCGGATAAATGGCCAGTGGGTGAAGGTAGAAAATCAGCGTATGGATGGTGCGATCGCCATCACCCAAACAGCAAATGGTATCCTAGCAAGATGTAAAATTCTCCGGGATTTGGAAATTGGCGAACAAGTAGTTGTGGATGTTCAAGGTATCCGCACCATTCGTAAAACCGAATCGCGGGAACAACGCAACGCCCAAGAATTCAGCTTTATGTCGGCGGGTGTTTCCAGCGAACGCCGCGTCGAGTTAGTGGTAGAACAAGTTGCTTGGGAATTGCGTAAAATCCGTGATGCTGGCGGTAAAGTAGTTGTCACAGCCGGGCCTGTGGTGATTCATACTGGCGGCGGTGAACACCTCTCACGCTTGATTCGGGAAGGTTATGTACAAGCCTTACTAGGCGGAAATGCGATCGCCGTCCACGACATCGAGCAAAATATCATGGGAACATCCCTCGGTGTGGATATGAAGCGGGGTGTTGCAGTTCGTGGTGGACACCGCCATCACCTGAAGGTAATTAATACCGTTCGTCGTCATGGCAGTATTGCTAAGGCTGTAGAGGCTGGGGTAATTAACAGCGGTGTGATGTATGAATGCGTCCGCAATCATGTGCCGTTTGTCCTGGCTGGTTCTATTCGGGATGATGGGCCTTTGCCTGATACCCAAATGGATTTGATTAAAGCCCAGCAAGAATATGCGCAACATCTCGAAGGTGCGGAAATGATTTTGATGTTGTCATCAATGCTGCACTCGATTGGTGTAGGGAATATGACCCCGGCTGGTGTGAAAATGGTTTGTGTAGATATTAATCCAGCTGTGGTCACTAAATTGAGCGATCGTGGTTCGATTGAATCAGTGGGTGTAGTTACAGATGTAGGATTGTTCCTCAGTTTATTGATTCAACAGCTTGATAAGTTGACAAGTCCTTATCGTGCGGTGGTAGGTTAAGAATAGTTTCGCGCAAAGGCGCAAAGGCGCAGAGAGAGGAAATGGCAAGAGTAGCTTTCACAAGAGAGTTGCAAATTAATTGGGTCAGTTTTATTGCTGATTTTCTGCTGGTGGGAATGGTTTTTGGCCCGCCAGTCGCTCCTTTTCTGGCTGCGTCTGGAATATGGTTACTTGGGGGTATTGCGAACATTATTTATTTCATGGGAAATCATGTGTGTCCGCAACCAGAGATGGGCTTAGATTTAGCACCCCCATTTATCATGGCTGTTTGTATGCGCTGCTATGGCACGGTGACGGGTTTGTTAATTACTCGTTTGTTATATGCTGTAACTGGTGGCAAGGGTTTTTATTGGTTAAGCCAATATGGTTGGAATGGTGCTGCTTTCGCCAGTGTGTTGATGATGGCTTACCCGTTAGAATTAGCAGCGCAAATTTTTGGCTTATGGGATTTTAATAATTATGTGGTTACACCCTTTGGTTTAATTACAGGGTTAGCTTGGGGATTGTTTACAATGCCAATTTTGCATGATGGACAGCGTAGTTGAACTAACAAATTTCAACTCTAATGCTTGTAAATTTTTTCTTGTTTTTTGTAATTCTTTTTAAATGAATAGGATTTTCATACTCCTCAATCTTTCTTAAAGTTCTTGCTTAAAAAATTAGGAACTATATCTAAAGAATAGTGGTCAAGCACTAGAGCATACATCTACGGATGGATGAATAGGCATCAATCTTTAGGTAATAATTTGCGCTTAAGAGGTGTAAACAATATCCCATAAAAGTTTTTGAGGAGAATCTATAGTTATGAAATTTAAAGCCGTATGTACAAGCATAGCGGTCGTTACCTCTATGGCTATCTGTATGACATTTGTTCCTCAAGATCATGCAATTGCGCAAAACAGACCGAATCAAACCGAACAGGCAAATTCAAGAACATCAAGGTCTTTAAAAATTCAATGGCTTTTGGGGTTTATACCCTGGCTATCATGGACTACACATTCAAACAGTCCCAGAAGTCAAAATTTAAGTAATAACTCAAATAATCCGATCCAAACCAATACAAGTGGCTCAGATAGGTCAAAAGCAATAGATAGAAAACAAGCATCTAACCATAAAGAAGTTCCTGTTCCAATCTTAATACCAGGAATGACGGCTTTAGGAGCAGGTTTAATACGCAAATATCGCCAAGAGCAAAAGCAAATGGAAATGAAATAAATTAGTTCAGAGATACATACTTATTTATCAACCTTGATTGAATTAATATTCAGCAAATACTAATTTTCAAGTATTTGCTAATTTTTTACTGCTTAATTAATAGTTGATAAAAAGGAGGTTTAATTACTTTGTTTACGTATAAAAAGTATGTTTACAGAATTAAAAAAATATTGACAATCTCTTTAATACAAAAATGTAATCCTATTATTTTGTGTGGTTTGATTGTAGGTATTTACTATTACTTATTTTTTTGGTTAAAGACATTAGCACAGTTCGTGATTGGTGGTAGCACATTTCCATTATTGACAGTTACTGCTGCTTATTTAGCATTACAGGAGTTATGGCAACAGAAAAGTCAACTTACTAAATTAAATCCTGCAACTAGCCAACGAAGGTTAGGTCATAGTTTGATTTTATTTGGAATTGGTCTTTTCCCTTTCAGTCTGAGCAAAGGTTGGTCTCAAGCATTAGTTTGGTTAGTAATTTTAGTAGGTATTGTTTTGAGCAACTGGGGACTAAATTTCTTCAAAACTTATCTTCGTCCCAGTTTTTTGGTGATTTTAAGTATATATCCTGGAATTTATGCTCTACCAGCATACATATGGCAAGCTTTGACTCCTGAAAGAACAATGGATCAAATTCAAGCTTGGAGTGTTAATTTAGTACTTCATGCGATCGGTTATCCCAGCAGTAGAGATGGAATATTAGTAAAATTGCCGACAGGTAGTATAGAAATAGGATGGGGTTGTAACGGATTTGATTTGATGGTCTTGATGTTGATGACTAGTTTGTTAATAGGTATTGCTTACAGACTAAAAAGCTTCCAGATATTACAGATAAGCATTTTGGGATGCATTCTAGCTTTTATTTTCAATACTGCTCGCATTACATTATTGGCTATCTCTGTTGCTTATTGGAATGGAAAAGCATTTGATTTTTGGCATGATGGTTGGGGCGGACAAATATTTTCCGCAGTCATGTTTACAGCATTTTATTACCTGCTGATGCAAATGCGGTTACTGAATTTTGCTCAAAAATCTTAAGTGCAATAAATAGGTCGTCATAAATCAAGTTAAATTGCTAGTCAAGCCAATTGTTTAACTTTTGTATCTATCTCGCCCAAAAGAAAACGACGCGCTAAGTCAGATTTGAGGATTAGCTTGTAAATAAAGAAAGGGATAGTAATTGCAATAACTGTCCGAATAAGACTATGAACTGATACACTTCCTAATGCCATTTGAATTGGCTGGTGTAGGTACATGATAATCATACTGGCTGAACCTAACTCACTAGCAACTATGCATAGAATTTTGTTGTATGTAATTGCTTGTGAAATTTGTTGAGCGATTAATGAACCAGAAAGGGCGACAACTATGTTGAGACCTACGATACCGTAAGTACCTCCTTTCATCCCGAAGAAAATGCTTATATAGCTGGATATAATTAGTGTAATAACGTAAATAGTGATCGCTACAGGTAAAAGTTTTTGAAGATTTATTGAATGCTTGGATAATAAATGTCCTATCCAGTAAAAAGGAAGAGCCATCAATACAATGTTTATTCCCCAAGGCAAAGGAGGATTTTTGATAAATAGGGAGTCTAACATTGCTAATAAATAAGCAACTGCCATGATTGCAGCCATCAAGCGATTATTATTACCAAACTTAATGTACAGCCAATGGTAAGCTTGCTGACAAAGGAATAAACAAGTTACAAACCAAAATGCGGTGAACCAACCTCTTAATGCTGCACCTCCATAAATATGTCTGAAAAAAAACATTAATAAGCTTTCCTGATTCATTCCCATAGCAACTCGTATAACGCTACCTAACACAAGGAATGAAAAATAAGGCAACAGCAGATGTTGGCTTTTCTTTTTCAAATAAGAAAAATAATCTCCTTTAGTTTTATACAAATAACCACTCATGATAAAAAACAAAGGCATATGAAACCAATAGATCCACTGTAATCCATTGAAACAATGCCCAACAACAACAAGAGTAATAGCTATACCCTTGAGACAATCAATCCACAAAATTCTATTCATGCTAATCCCAAAAATTTCTCTAAAAGAATATTCATCCAAGTTAGGGAACTCCGTCCCTATAAATGTATGTTTTGCTTTTGTATTTCAAATTTTGATTATTCTATAATATTTTCCGCAATTTTTGTGCGTATTTCTAGATCAAGAAGAAACAGACATTAAGAATTAAAATTTCATTAAAGAAATTTTGTTAGCCAGAAATAACTGACAATAACTGTTACTTTTCAATGGTTTGTCTATTTGTTCTGACTACTAAACCACTCGACAATTCCTGCTGCTAAAACTTTGGCTAATTTTTGCTGTTCCTTTGGATTTGTTACCCACTCAAATTCATCGGGATTACTCATAAAACCTAATTCCAGTAAAACTGATGGTGCAACTACTGGACGAGTTAAGGCTAAGTTATCCCAAAACACACCGTATGAAGGTCTACCAAGCTTTTTAACCACATAGTTATCCAAAAATATGGCTAAACTGTGAGCTTGTGATTGATACCAAAAGGCAGCAAATCCCTTTGTGTTTTCTGCATCGCCATCGTCGGGTAAAGAGTTATGGTGAATGGAAATTGCGATCGCAGGCTTTTCTCGACTGATAATTGCTTGACGTTCTGGCAATGAAACATCTTTGTCATTATCTCTTGTCATAACTACTGTTGCCCCAAGTTTCACCAAATCATCGCGCAGTAACTTCGATACTGCCAAATTCACATCTTTTTCGAGATATCCTGTTGGGCCAGAAGCACCAGATTCTTTGCCACCATGTCCCGGATCAAGTACAATCTTGATACCAGATAAAGGCTTTCCTTTGCGATTTCCAATGGCAGGCGGATGACGTAAAGCTAAAACCAGGGTAGTACCTTCGTATCTCAGGTCATACCCCCATTGTTGGGCTTTTTTGAGGTTAAAGGTGTATTGCACCTGTCCCGGAGTTACTTGTTGCCAATCGAGGCGAGAAATTAAGGGGTCATCATCCAAACGAATAATGTCTGTTTGGGCAGTGGTGTTGTGAAGTGTCAGAGTGAAAGTTTTATCACTTTGTTGTACACTAACTGGGACAGGAATTTGTAAGGGAAAAACCATTTCTGTTGTACCAGCAAGCCTGCGATATCCGACACTGCGAATAATTGTCCGTGGCGGAATTGCACCCGGTAAGATACGAGTTTCCTTACTATTAATCCAAGCACCATAGTCTAAGCGCAACCACTCACCTTCTCTTCCTGTAACTGCTGCTTGTGTTCCTTTTGGTAGAGGAGTGAGTCGAGAATAATCGGTACTAGGGCCTGTGCGGGCTACACCGGCATCTACTGTCACCTCAGCAACTGGTAACTGTGCAGGGGAGAGAATTTTTATTTTGCCAGTTCCTGGTTGAGTGATTGTCTTACCATTCAGTGTCAGTTTAAACTGAGGTTGACCTAAATCTATCTCTTTATTAGCATCTGGCACAACAGCACCCGAAGTGATGTTGTTACCGTAAATTAGGCTTAAGGACTGAAAATCAGGTTGTTGCACCGTGGTGCAACCCGCATATTTCCCAGCACTAGACTGGGCGGTGGGTTGGTTTCGTCCTGTGAGAGCTGCCAAATTACTTGGTAGTTGTACTTGTTGGGGTTGCGGTGCTAGGGCAACAGTTTGATTAGCGAAGTTTACGGAGACGTTAGCATTGAATGGTGCAACTGCACTAAAACAAATGGGTTCCCCTGGTAGTCTGGCAATGTCTACTGCTGGCGTGAGAGAACCTGGCGCAAAGGCTAACCCTTGTGGTAAAGCAGGCTGAGTCGAAAGCCTGGTCACTTTAATCTGAATTGTTTGATTTTTGTGACTTACAGTAAAGACATTCTCTCCCAACTGTAAAGGGAGACTTGGGGAAAAATGACCGGACTTGCTGCGGTTAATTGGCTTACCATTGATCAGAACTTGTCCATCTGGTGGTGCTGTACCAAGAAAAAATATTTTTTCCGCACTGGTTTGGTAGTTGGGTTGAGGAAAAACAACAATAAGAGATGAATCTGCCAATGCTACAGAGGAGGTGGCAATTAAGCTGAATACAACTAATCCGAAAATATTTTTCACGACAATAACTGTGTCACAATGACCAGGATAAGGATGAAGTATAAAGTACCAAGGCTGAAGGAAGAACGAAATTTCGTTCTCGGCGTTCCCCATAGTAGGCTGAAAAGTTAAACTTCATACTTCATAATTCATACTTCACACTTCACACAATGTATTTTGAGAAGGCGCAAGAGAGAAATTCAAAATTACTATGACTAAGTTTATTTTCGTAACTGGAGGTGTAGTTTCCAGTATAGGCAAGGGAATTGTAGCAGCAAGTCTGGGCCGTTTACTCAAATCACGGGATTATTCGGTGTCGATTTTAAAATTAGACCCCTATATTAATGTCGATCCCGGTACAATGAGTCCGTTTCAGCACGGGGAAGTTTTTGTGACCCAAGATGGGGCTGAAACCGATTTAGACTTGGGTCATTACGAACGCTTCACGGATACTTTGATGTCACGCCTGAACAGTGTGACTACAGGCTCAATTTATCAAGCGGTAATTAACCGAGAACGTCGTGGTGACTACAATGGCGGCACAGTACAAGTAATTCCTCACATCACCAACGAAATCAAAGACAGAATTTTATTGGTTGCGAAAGACACCAATCCTGATGTATTAATTACGGAAATTGGTGGCACGGTGGGAGATATTGAATCACTGCCATTTATGGAAGCAATTCGTCAGTTACGTAAGCAAGTGGGACGGCAGAATGTGTTGTATATGCACGTTACGCTATTGCCTTACATTGCTTCGGCTGGGGAAATGAAAACCAAGCCAACACAACATTCTGTCAAGGAACTGAGATCAATTGGCATTCAACCAGATATTTTAGTTTGTCGGAGCGATCGCCCGATACCCACAGGCTTAAAACAAAAATTGTCTGAGTTCTGTGATGTACCGGAAAAATGTGTAATCACCTCCCAAGATGCCATCAGTATCTATGAAGTACCGCTGATTTTAGAACGGGAAGGTCTAGCAGAGCAAGCTCTAGCATTGCTGCAAATGGAACAACGCCAACCTGATTTAAAACAGTGGCAAACAATGGTAGAACGGCTTTACAGTCCGAAGCGTACATTGGAGATTGCCATTGTTGGTAAATATGTACGGTTAAGTGATGCTTATTTATCAGTTGTGGAAGCATTGCGTCATGCAGCAATTGCCACTCACGCTGATTTGCGCTTGCGCTGGATAAACTCTGAAGTATTGGAAACTGAACCAGCCGAAAATTATCTCGACGGTGTGGACGGTGTGCTTGTACCTGGCGGTTTTGGGACACGTGGGGTAGATGGTAAAATTGCTGCTATCAAATATGCCCGCGATCGCCATATACCTTTTTTGGGTTTATGCTTGGGAATGCAATGTGCTGTTATTGAATGGGCAAGAAACATCGGTGGTTTTTCAGATGCTAACAGTGCTGAATTTGACCCTGATACTACTAATCCAGTCATTAACCTGTTGCCAGAACAGCAGGACGTAGTTGATTTAGGTGGGACAATGCGCCTGGGTGTTTATCCTTGTCACATTCTGCCTAATACTTTGGCTGCCAAACTTTATCAAAATGAAATGGTACAAGAAAGGCATCGTCATAGATACGAATTCAACAATACTTATCGGCAGCGGTTGTTAGAATCCGGCTATGTAATAAGTGGCACTTCTCCCGATGGACGCTTAGTGGAAATTGTCGAATTTCCGCAACATCCTTTCTTTATCGCTTGCCAATTTCATCCAGAGTTTCAATCGCGTCCTAGCAATCCTCATCCTTTATTTAAGGGATTTATGGAAGCTGCGATCGCTCTTAACTATCCCAATTCTAATCTACAAACACCTGTAGAAGTTTCTTAGAAATTACCCCCATCAACATTGACTTAGGACTGACATATTTTGTTATACAGGGTTAGCATCATTTTTCCACATTGGACTTAAGGAGATGTTGTGCCGTACTGGATAAAAATCTTTTACGAGAGGAAAGAATATGTGATCAATTTCGACCGTGTTAACGCTTTTTGCTATGAAAAAAACGGCAGAGTCACCTTTTGGTTACCTGATAGTGCCATTCCGATTGTCATTAATCCTCAAAGTAACTTAGAAGACTATCAAAAAGTTCTGAAATATCTCGAACAAGTCACTGATGTAGAAGTAGAAAGTGGTCACTGGGTCAAAATAATTGATGGCAAAAATGAATATGTAGTAAACCTTCATTGCATTAGTTCTTTTTGCCAAGAAGCCAATGGAAGGATAACTTTTTGGTTGCCAGATGGCACTATTCCTATCATTATTAATCCTTCCAGTAACCCAGATTCTTATCAAAAAGTTTTGCAGTTTGTGAAAAATACCACAGGATATTCTTTGTCTTAAAAATAGCAAAGTGCTGAGTGCTGAGTATAAGTACAGCTTACTTATACCTTATTTTACTAATCGCAGCAGGAACGTGCAGATGAGAGTAAACCATGCTGGCGATAATCTGCTAAATATTGCTCTAACACACTAAATTGGGGAATATTTAAACTGTAATAAATCCAACGTCCTTCTTGGCGAGAGTTAACTAAGCCAGCTTCTTTGAGGGTTTTGAGATGAAACGAGAGTTTTGACTGGCTGACCCCCAAAGCATCACATAAATCACACACGCACAGTTCTTGCTGTCGCAGGAGTTCCAGCACGTTAATTCGCAAAGGCTCGGAAAGGGCATGAAAGCCCGCAGCGATTAAATGTGGAATAGTAGAAGTGGGGGTTTGCATGAAATTTGGCTGTTGATGAGAGTATGCAATCTTAAATTCCAGATACTGCTGTAGAAATGAAAAGCGATCGCTATTGTCTTTCACATACTAAGATGGTTCCCTTATCGCCACAAGTGATTCGTAACTCCTCATCAAGATAGAGAATTTCTAGACGACCTTTAGGCGATCGCTCCATGATAAACTTAACTTCTCCAGTTTCAGGATTCATTGTGTCTGGCGGAACCAAACCAAACATTAATTTAAATAAACCCAACATCAAACTTTCTTTAAAAGTGCGTTTTGTATTTTGACGCTGCTGACCAAAAACTGCCTGCCAAGCATCCATTTGATTTGGGTTTTGCGGTGCTAAAATTCCTCCAGTAAATTTCACTTGTAGCACCGTATCACTAATAGGTTCACAAACACCTAGGTTACGTACTACCCCAGATATTTGCGGCAAAGATTCATCAGCCGTAGTGAATTCCACAACAATATCATGACTGCGCCGTTCATGATTTCCTATTAAAAAAACAGGTTGTAAAACTCGGTCAATCACCACTTTTAGTTTCGTCGGCTGGAACATATTGAAAGCGAGACGACCTAGAGTATAGGCAAACTTCTCATTTGCCAGCTTTTCACCTCCAGGAAAATTAGGCGCACTAATCAATAACCATTCACTATCTAATAGCTTACCTTCACGAGTTGGCGCTGGATTCGGGTTGAGAAGTCGTAAATTTTCAATAGCAGCAATTACAGCTTCATCTTTCGTGTTGCCACCAGAAACAGCCAGCGCCTGACGCAAAGCTAGTTTAGCCTCTGCACATTTCCCTGTGTCTACTGCCATAGTGTTGAAATTGTGTTGTGCAACTGCTTGTTAATGTAGACCATTGGCTGATTTCACGACTCTTGCGTGCCATCTTCGTTAAAAAATTGTTACATTTTTGGTGGGTAGATAATCATTCTGACGCATTCCACCATGTCCAACAGCCTGTTACAGCCATTATCCCAAATAAATACAGAAAATTTTCCTGCTGGTGGACTAGATCCAAATCGCTTTGACTGGCTAGAAGTTTGGTATCCTGTCCACTACGTCGCAGATTTAGATAAATCCCAGCTAACGCGCTTCACCTTACTAGAACGCGATTTAGTTTTGTGGTGGGACAACAATGAACAAACTTGGCGTGCCTTTGAAGACCAATGTCCACACCGCTTAGTTCCACTTTCCGAAGGCAGAATTAACGAAGATGGCTGGCTGGAATGTCCTTATCATGGCTGGGCATTTTCTGGAACAGGCAAATGCGAAAGTATTCCCCAACAAGCACCAGACGGGAAGGCAGAAACTTCTCCTCGTGCTTGCGCGACTTCGCTACCTACCACAATACGCCAAGGACTATTGTTTGTTTATCCTGGTAAAGCCGAAAATGCTGCGAAAACTCCGGTTCCTGTGGTTGATGTTTTAGAAGCAGAAACTGATGGCTGGGTTTGCCTGAATACTTTTCGAGATTTACCTTATGATGCTTTGACATTAATGGAAAATGTTCTCGATTCCAGTCATATTCCTTACACTCATCACCGCACTGTTGGCAACCGAGCAAATGTTGCGCCTGTGGAATTGGAAATTGTCGAGTCAGGCAAATGGGGATTTAAAGGCGTTTGGGCAGAAGGCCCCCGCAAAGGAACTTTAGGTAAACAAGATACTACCTTTATTGCGCCGGGGTTGATGTGGCATGATCTCACCTCCAAGCAGTTTGGTAGAACGTTGACAGTTGTGTATGCAACTCCTATCCGCAAAGGCCAATGTCGCTTATTTGCCCGCTTTCCTTTCAAATTTTCTTCCAAATTACCAGGGTTATTTCTGAAACTTACGCCTCGCTGGTACTCCCATCTGGGACAGAATCGTGTACTAGAAGATGATCAGATTTTCTTACATTTCCAAGAACGCTATTTAGAACAAAAAGGTGGCAGCACCAACTTTACCAAAGCGTTTTATTTACCAACTAAGGCTGATAGTTTTGTATTTCAGTTGCGTTCTTGGGTAAAGGAATATTGTGCAGAATCATTTCCTGGTGAGACTTTACCACCGCCACTGCCCAAAGAAGCTTTACTAGATAGATACCATTCCCACACAAAACACTGTGCTAGTTGTCGTCCAGCTTTGAAAAATCTCCAACGTTTGCGGTTAGGAGTGGTGATAGCAACAGTATTAGTTTGGAGTTTGCTGCCGTTATTAGGATTGATTCAAGGTCATACTTCTAATATCACCGTGATTATTACCAGCTTGGCTGTATTACTCGGTGGCGGAATTTGGTTTGGTTTAGGCAAATTAGAAAAACAGTTTTATCAAGGGCAAGAAATCCCACCGAGAAATCTGGCTTCGTGATTTTTAAAAGATACTCAATTCTAAGTTTTGCGCTAAAGCCTCCATAAAAGCGATCGCCGCTACAGAATTTCCTACTATATCTAAAGCAGGACTGTAGCAAGCGATCGCTCCTGCGTTTGGTACTATAGCTAACAGTCCACCGCTAATGCCTGATTTCATCGGTAGACCAATCTTGACAGCAAACTTAGCCGAGTCTTGATACAGTCCACACATTAACATCACTGCGTTTACCAACCGATGATGTTGTAAATTATGACCACAAGCTAAGGCTGTTCCTAACAAAGCTAAATCTTCCACTCGTCCAGATAAACAGCATATTTGCTCATAAGTGTCAAGAGCAATTTCGGGATTTTCGAGACGATTTTTTTGTGCAAGATAATCTGCGATCGCTTGGTTAGCACTTGAACGAGAAGCGCGTACTGAAGCCAGCATAACTTCATCGAGAAATAGTTGGGAATTTGTCAACTGATTTAACCATTGACATAAGTTGTGGGTGCGATCGCTTGCCGTTTTTCCTGGTAATTTATCAGCTAGGGTGATAGCACCACTATTGATCATTGGATTGCGGGGATGTCCACCATCTGTAATTAATTGGTCTAAAGAATTAAAAGCTGCATCCGACGGTTCAACGCCAACCCACTGCAAAACTTGATCTGCGCCCATCGTTTCTAGCAGATACAGAAACGAAAAGACTTTGATTACACTCATTAAGGGAAACACACAACCTGTATCTCCCGAAGAGTAAGTTTTTCCCGATACACAGCAGATATGAACCGCAAACCAGTTAGGATTAGCGACAGATAATTGTGGAATGCGATCGCATACTTTTCCTTTTACAGCTTGAATTTGAGCTTGTTGTACCCAAGCCTCTAAATCAGTACTAGTAAGTTTGTCCAGTCTACTCAAAAGTGATACAGCCCCAAGATTATTTTTCGGTAAGGTAAATAAAGTGCAGCAATAGCCAAAATCGTTAGGACATTGGTAGATGCTAAAACTCAAAGCTTGCACCTATCCAATCTCCCGCCAGAGAATTTATTCTCTGGCTCATAGCACAAGTCCGTTTCAACGGACTCAAATACTCTACCAGTCAGATAAATCTGACTTTCGCTATTAGCCAAGAAATTTATTTCTTGGCGGGATAAAAAGCTGGTGCAAGATATCAGAAAACTTTTAACTCTGTAACCTGTCTCCTGTACCCTCACCCTCATATCTACCCTTAACAGCAAAGGATACCTCATGAATTCACGCGTCAGAGCGCCAGAATTACCACAAAATTACACTTGGCTGAACACTGACAAACCTTTGTCCTTGAAACAACTTCGGGGTAGAGTTGTCATCTTAGACTTTTGGACATACTGCTGCATTAACTGTCTGCACATTTTACCGGACTTGAAATATTTAGAACAAAAATATAAAGATAGTCTGACAGTTATTGGTGTTCACTCTGCCAAATTTGACAACGAACAAGAAACCGAAAATATTCGCCAAGCTATCCTCCGCTACGACATTGAACACCCAGTTTTAGTAGATAAAAATTTTCGAGTATGGCAAGAATATACTGTACGTGCTTGGCCGACATTCATGATTATCGATCCAGAAGGTTATGTAATTGGCTATGTTTCTGGTGAGGGTAAGCGCGATTTTTTAGATCAGTTAATTGCCAAAGTTATTAATGAACACCAAGAAAAAGGCACGATTAACTTTCAAGAAATCAATTATATTTTAGAAAAACAGCAACAACCAATCATTTCACCTCTAGCTTTTCCGGGTAAAGTCTTAGCCACACCAGCAGGTTTATTCATAGCTGACTCTGGACATCATCGCTTAGTTATGAGTAACTTTGATGGCGAAGTTTTTCACATCATTGGTACAGGAAAATCTGGTTTAACTGACGGTAGTTTTGAGGAAGCACAGTTTTCTGCACCACAAGGAATGGTATTTGATAGTGAAAGTCAAAGCCTTTTTGTTGCTGATACAGAAAATCATGCTTTGCGGAAAATAGATATCAAAAATCAAGTAGTCGAAACAATTGCGGGAACTGGTGAACAAAGCCACAACATTCATCCGCATGAAGGTATTGGTTTAGAAACAGCGCTAAATTCTCCCTGGGATTTAGTAAAAGTAGGAAATACCTTATTTATTGCAATGGCGGGTTCACATCAAATTTGGCAAATAAATCTAAAAACTAATATCATCAAAACTTATGCTGGTACAGGTGCAGAAGGTTGTGTTGATGGTTCACTAACAGAATCAGCTTTTGCTCAACCTAGTGGGATGACGACAAATGGAAAAGAGTTATATATTGCTGACAGCGAAATCAGCACAATTCGGAGTGTGGAAATTGTAGAACCATTTCAAGTCAAAACTGTTTGCGGTAGTCAACAGTTATTCGGTTTTGGTGATGTAGATGGACAAAATACAGATGTGCGATTACAACACTGTATGGGAATAGAATATGCTGAAAATTTTCTTTGGGTAGCAGATACTTATAACCACAAAATCAAATTAGTTAGTCCCAGTACAGGTAATTGTCAAACAATTTTTGGAAATGGTTGTGCTGGTTTACAAGATGGTCAAGGTAAAAATAGCCGCTTTTTTGAACCTTCTGGATTGAGTGCTATGAATTCTTATCTATATATTAGTGATACTAATAACCACGCTATTCGCCGCGTAGATTTAAATACTTTTGAGGTGACAACGCTAAAATTTTCTGGTTTGTGTGCGCCAGATATTTGTCTGCCAAATTAATTTATGATTTATTTTCAAGTTGGATTGCTATGGGTTCAGCCTCAAAAGTATGAAGCAGAAATTTTTCGGCTTTAATACCTTTAGGTGTATCAAATAATAACTCTACAGTGCGAGACTCTCCAGGTGAGAAAGGTTTACCTAATAAATCACTACTATATTTGTATTCGGTTTCTTTAAGAGCATATTTTTCCCCATTAGCATCAACTAAATTTGAGAATAAAAAACTAAAAGGAGTATCATCTTCCCGTTGTCTTTTTTCGCTGATATTTTTAATATCTACAGAAACTACTGTCCAAACGTCAGCAGCTTCATAGATTTCATAAGCTCCTGGGAATTTTTGTCCTGCATATCTAATATTATTAATGGTAACTTCCCAGTTTTTGAGATTTATTTTCTTATTTAATTCTCTTGGAGGTGGTTCAAGCTTAGTAGGTTCTACTAATGAAGAATCTAGTGATGTGGTTTCTTTGGCACTTTGACAGCCAAAAAGCACCAATAATAGTACTGTAAATAAAATCAATTTAGAGTTAGACATTTTTGAATTGATTTTTTAAGGACAAATCTTAACCTGTACAAGCTCGTTATTATACTTCCCTAATTTTTATTTGAAATAACGATCGCTCAAAATAATTGTGTTTTTCTTAATGTAAGAACAGCAAAATACTTAATCTTGTTTTTACTAAAATTTTTCGGCAGAGATATTGAACAGCATCTTTGTTATAAAGTCAGATGGAGAGCCTTGTGTCAAGAATTTAGCTTAATTGACAAGATGCAAAATCCAAATTTTAACTATAATTTAAATTGATGATCAAGATAGAGTATTGAGTGCTAGTTAGCTGATACGCTTCTTTTTAGCTACTTTTACTCAAGAGTCAGTCTATGCTTAAGACACAAAGGTAAATTGCAACTTTGGTAATGAACAATGGATAAAATTAACAAAGTTAGCCTTAATGTCTAATCGCCAAACCCTATATATCTCATGGATTTTGCTAATCTTGCATCCCAGTTAAATGCTGGAACGATTCTACCAGAGGGGATTGTAATTGTTACCCTCTTGGGGGTTTTGATTGTTGATTTGATTTTGGGGCGTACATCTTCACGCTGGATTGGATATCTAGCGATCGCGGGTTTACTAGCCGCAGTTGTCGCCCTGTATTATCAATGGGATGCTGTCAATCCCATCTCTTTTAGCGGTGGCTTCACTGGTGATGACCTCAGTATTGTCTTTCGCGGTATTGTTGCTTTGTCTGCGGTTGTGACCATATTGATGTCAATTCGCTATATTGAGCAAAGTGGCACCGCTTTAGCAGAATTCATCGCAATTTTGCTGACTGCTACCCTAGGAGGAATGTTCTTATCTGGGGCTAGTGAGTTAGTGATGATTTTCATCTCACTAGAAACCTTAAGTATTTCCTCTTATCTCTTGACAGGCTATACCAAGCGCGACCCCCGCTCTAACGAAGCGGCGCTGAAATACCTGTTAATTGGTGCTGCTAGTACAGCAGTATTTTTGTACGGCGTTTCGCTGCTGTACGGTCTATCAGGTGGTCAAACAGAATTAAGTGCGATCGCAGATGGGATCACCACAGCTAACGTCAGCCAATCTTTAGGTTTGGTGATTTCACTCGTCTTCATAATTGCAGGTATTGGCTTCAAAATTTCCGCTGCACCTTTCCACCAGTGGACACCAGATGTTTACGAAGGCGCTCCTACTCCAGTGATTGCCTTTTTATCTGTTGGTTCCAAAGCAGCTGGGTTTGCTCTAGCCATTCGCTTGCTAACTACAGTCTTCCCAATGGTGGCTGACGAGTGGAGATTTGTATTTACAGCCCTCGCCATTCTTAGTATGGTCTTGGGTAACGTGGTGGCTCTCGCCCAAACTAGCATGAAGCGGATGCTGGCTTATTCATCTATTGCCCAAGCTGGGTTTGTGATGATTGGCTTGATTGCTGGTACTGAGGCGGGATACGCCAGTATGGTATTTTACCTGCTGGTTTATTTGTTTATGAACCTGTGCGGCTTTACCTGTGTAATTCTCTTCTCCCTCCGCACAGGAACCGACCAAATTGCCGAGTACTCAGGTTTATATCAAAAAGATCCACTGTTGACATTAGGATTGAGTATTTCTCTACTGTCCTTGGGTGGTATTCCGCCACTGGCTGGGTTTTTTGGAAAAATCTACTTGTTCTGGGCTGGTTGGCAAGCTGGTCTTTATGGATTAGTTTTGCTAGGTTTGGTGACTAGCGTCGTCTCCATCTATTACTACATTCGTGTAGTCAAAATGATGGTAGTGAAAGAACCCCAAGAAATGTCCGACGTAGTGAAAAACTATCCCGAAGTCCGTTGGAATTTACCTGGATACAGACCTTTACAAGTAGGGTTAATAGTCAGCTTAATTGCGACTTCCATCGCGGGAATTTTGTCAAACCCACTGTTCACCCTAGCCAACAACTCCATTTCTCACACCCAAATCTTACAAGCAACAACTGCTGAAGTAAGCAAAGTCTCTCTGAAAGCACCAGAACAACTGTAGCTTGCTTTTACTTTATATTTATGGCTAATAGCTAATCATTTATCCTGAACAGCTATTAGCCATTTTTGTTTGATAAAAATATCTCTAAAGCATCGATTCAGTAGTCAAAAACCTAACCCCCCAGCCCCCTTCCCTACCAGGTAAGGGGGAGCCAAACTCCCCTCTCCTACGAGGAGAGGGGTAGGGGGAGAGGTTCTTCCAGCATTACTGAATTGGTGTTCTAGCGGTAGTTGGGTATCTGAGTCTACTTATCGCGCAACGGAGTCCAATTACCAGAAGGAACAAACGCCGCCCAATATTGCGGTTCGCTATACTCTTGACTATTGAGCAAATCTAACTGTGCGGAACGCAAAGCCTCATGTCTTCCTTTCCCCGCCTGCAAATTATTGTAATACTTCACCATCAATTCTTTTGTCGCTGCATCATCAACTTGCCACAGACTTAAAACCTGAGTTTGTGAACCAGCAATTACCAAAGCACGACGCAAACCATAAACACCATCGCCAACTTTAATATCACCCTTACCAGTGTCGCAAGCCGACAGCACAACTAATTGATTAGAGCGTAAATCTAAACCAGCAACTTCCAACGCTGTTAAAACACCATCATCATTATTATTTGTCGCTTGCTTGCGTTTATTAAACCCAGCCAACGCCAACCCAGAGCGTAACAAGGGATTTTCCACTTGGATAATGTTTTTTGGACGTGGTGTTAATTCAAAATCGGATGATGCGTTGATGTCTTGTTCTTCATCAGCGATGAAAAAACCGTGAGTAGCTAGATGTAAAATACTCGGACTTTGTAATTGTTTAATTGCGGTTTCTGTCGCATATTTACCTAACAATATTTTCGCATTAGGTAAAACCTTTTTAATAGCAACAGCTTCATCTTTAGTAGCAGCTAATGGGTCAAATATTAAGTTTGCTAAATCACCAGAGCGCCGATTTTGCGAACCGCGCGAACCAGATACTTTTGCAGAAGCTACAGTTTGTGTTTGGTTGTCGTAGTCAACATCTGCTAACACCACAGGCGAGGAAGTATTTTTAACATCTGAGTTTAGACGTAATAAATCTCGCCCAGTGGTAAGGTAAGAAAAAGCGTAACGTTGAATGAGAAATTTATCTTGCTCATCTGTTAGAGCTTCAAAGGGAATTAACGTTAATTGCCCATCGGGTGAAATTAAAATATGACTGGCATCACCCAATAAAGGACGAATGGGTGCGATTAATTTCTCGTCTAAAGTGCGTCCGAGTTTCTTAAATCTAATTCCTTTGACTAATGCTACACGAAAATCAATAGCTAACTTATCAATTTCTGCGGCTTCACCTAAATCAAGCCACTTTGGTTCACCAGTTGAGCGTAACACCGCCGCAGCATAACGGGGTTTACCCCACTTTTGAGCATCCGTTTTACCTTTGACGTTGAATGGTTGATACTGCACAATTTCTACCAAGGCTGCATCTTTTGGTATTTTGGCTTGAATTGCTGCTAATTCTACTGGTTGGGTTTGCTGACGGAACTCAGTACTTTTACTACTAATTGCGGCTTCTAACTTTTCTCTTTGTGCTTCCAGTTCTTCTAATTGATTTTTCAGGTTAGCGGTTTGTTTTTCTGGCTGAGAGTAGATTAACGCTGAGAGTTGCTGTTGTACTTGCAGCCATTGAGCGAATAATTTTTGCGTTTCGGGATTTTTGTCGAGTTGAGCGCGTAGTATTTGGATGCTGTCAGCTACGGCATCTAACACTAACCCTTTGCGGCGGAGTACAGTAGTTAAAGCCAGAGATGCGGCGGCTGGATTATTACGGGCTTCTTGTAACGATAGGGAAACAGTAGCATCGGTTGTTCCTGAAAAAGTTCCGATGTAATCTTGTTTGCTTTTTTCTGAGCCGACAGCAAAAATTAGATTGAGATTTTTTGTTTGAACATCTAACCCACGGCTTAAAAAATCGGTAGCGCGAGTGATGTCACCTTGGGCGAGATACAGGAAAGCCAAATTACTCAAGCTCTTGGCGACATTAGGATGTTCTTTGCCCAGCACTTTCTCCAAGATAGCCAGGGAGCGTTGATGCAAAGGTTCGGCTTGTTGATATTTTCCCTGTAAATGATACAGTTCTGCCAAATTATTCAAGCTAGTGGCGACATAGGGATGTTCTTTGCCCAGCACTTTCTCCAAGATAGCCAGGGCGCGGAGATATAATGGTTCGGCTTGTTGATATTTTCCCTGTGAACGATACAGTGTAGCCAAATTATTCAAGCTAGAGGCGACAAAAGGATGCTCTTTCCCCAGCACTTTCTCTCTAATAGCCAGGGCGCGGAGATACAAAGGTTCGGCTTGTTGATATTTTCCCTGTGCGCGATACAGTTCAGCCAAATTATTCAAGCTAGTAGCGACAGAGGGATGTTCTTTTCCCAGCACCTTTTCATAGATAGCCAGGGCGCGGAGATACAAAGGTTCGGCTTGTTGATATTTTCCCTGTTCATCATACAATCCTGCCAAATTATTCAAGCTAGTAGCAACATTTGGATGTTCTTTCCCCAGTACCTTTTCATAGATAGCCAGGGCGCGGAGATATAATGGTTCGGCTTGTTGATATTTCCCCTGTGAATGATACAGTAGAGCTAAATTATTCAGGCTTTGGGCGACATCAGGATGTTCTTTCCCCAGTGCCTTTTCATAGATAGCCAGGGCGCGGAGATATAATGGTTCGGCTTGTTGATATTTCCCCTGTGAATGATACAGTAGAGCTAAATTATTCAGGCTTTGGGCGACATCAGGATGTTCTTTCCCCAGTGCCTTTTCATAGATAGCCAGGGCGCGTTGATACAATGGTTCGGCTTGTTGATACTTTCCCTGTGAATGATACAGTCCAGCTAAATTATTCAAGCTCGTGGCAACTGAGGGGTGTTCCTTCCCCAGCACCTTCTCAAAGATAGCCAGGGAGCGTTGATACAATGGTTCGGCTTGTTGATATTTCCCTTGTGTTTCATACAATCCTGCCAAATTATTCAAGCTAGTGGCGACATCAGGATGTTCTTTACCCAGCACCTTCTCTCTAATAGCCAGGGCGCGGAGATACAATGGTTCGGCTTGTTGATATTTTCCTTGTGAGTCATACAGTAGAGCCAAATTATTCAAGCTAGTAGCGACATCGGGATGTTCCTTCCCCAGCACCTTCTCTGTGATAGCCAGGGCGCGGAGATACAAAAGTTCCACTTGTTGATAATTTTCCTGTTCTTTATACAGGAGAGCCAAATTATTCAAGCTAGTGGCGACATAAGGATGTTCCTTCCCCAGTACCTTCTCATAGATAGCCAACGCGCGTTCTGCTAAAGGGATGGCTGTAGTGTATTTACCTTCTTGGTATAACTTGAATGCCTGCTCATTTAGTTCTTTTGCTTCCTGTAAAGCTGCTTGCTGCTCTGGTGAATATGTCGGTGTCTGCTGTTGCGCTATCCCTGTGACTGGCGTACTTAAAACTAACCCAGTTGTCATCGCACCTGCTACCATCCAAGGTGCAAGACACATCCCCGCAACATTAATCGCGCTGAATAATTTTTTCACAGTCAACTCACAAGCTTGTAGGTTTGGCTATGAAATAAATCATGCCGGACTCAAGCATTTTCGCAAAGCTGTTGTGAAAAAACTCAAAAACTTGCGCCTTCCTCTCCGCGCCTTTGCGCCTTTGCGCGAAACAAAACAACATCCTGCAACACCCAACGCAGAAAATTTGCTGACATTTCAAACTCAAACGCTCAATACAGTCAGCGTCGCGCACTACTAAACATCTCGGTGCATTACGGTTGTCACCTAAAGCACCCTACCGGATTGTATTTTACTCGCTTTTTAAAGCGATCGCACCAAGCATGAGCATCTGAGCTTCACGCTTCACCCTCAGAACACCAATGTTCGAGTAAAAAACCTGAAACTCCACCTTCCGAACACCAACGTTCAAGTAAAAAACCTGAAACTCCGCCTTCTGAACACCAACGTTCGAGTAAAAAGCTTGAAACTTCGCCTTCATCACTCGAACTTTCACCTTCCGAACTCGAACATTCGAGCAAAAAGGCTCAACATTTACTCTTTGAACTTCAACATTCAAGCAAAAAGGCTGAAATTTTACGTTTATAACTCAATTTTAATTCGTCAGATTTTCACTGCATAACTTAAAACTAAAACCCCGACTGTTTAGAACAATCGGGGTTGTGTTTTGCTGACAATTGTTGCTAACGCTACGAAGAGTGTCAGTCGCGTATGGAAGAAACTGCCTTCTTCTATATTTAAATTAAACTTTGAAGATGTTGCACTAATTGCGGTGCTTGTAACACTCCCTCAATTTTATCTACAGGCTTACCCTCTTTAAATAACATGAGTGTTGGCAAAGCCTCAATACGATATTGGCTGGCCAATTCGGTGTATTTTTCTGTGTCAATTTTGACAATGCGTAGACGATCTTTTAACTGGGCATTCACTTGATCTAAAATTGGCCCCATCATCTTGCAAGGGCCACACCATTCAGCGTAAAAATCTACTAATACAGGTACATCAGAACCAGAAAGCATTTCTTCAAAGCTGTTGAAATGTTTTTTAGTGGCCATAAGACACACACCGAATTTTTATGGATTGCTTTCAATATTAATGCGTGCTGTCTGGAATGGCTGTAACATTATTTTATTTTTATAGTCAAGGGTCAACAGCCAATGGTCATTTGTTCGACGCGTTCTGTTTTACCCCAAAAATATTGCCCTTGAGTGAATTAACAAGCACAAATCACCATAAGATAATTAGCGCGGTAATTCAAAAGCTTAAGGAATAATTCATGGAAGTTTTGCCAGAAAACTTGCAAAGTCTCAAAGGAAAAGTAGCTGTTGTTACAGGTGGTTCGCGGGGAATTGGAAAGGCGATCGCACTTGAATTGGCGAAATATGGGGCTAGTGTTGTGGTTAATTATGCTAGTTCCAGTACAGCAGCAGATAATGTAGTAGCAGAAATTACATCTGTTGGTGGACAAGCGATCGCACTGCAAGCCGATGTTTCGCAAGCAGATCAAGTAGAGGCACTTATCAATGCCACCACAGAAAAATTTGGTCGAGTCGATATTTTAGTTAACAATGCCGGAATTACCCGCGACACATTACTTTTGCGGATGAAGCCAGAAGAATGGCAAGCCGTAATTGACCTTAACCTCACTGGCGTTTTCTTATGTACCCGCGCCGTCAGTAAAATCATGCTCAAGCAACGTTCCGGGCGAATTATTAACATTACTTCCGTTGCCGGACAAATGGGCAACCCTGGTCAAGCGAACTACAGCGCCGCCAAAGCCGGAGTTATCGGCTTTACTAAAACCGTTGCGAAAGAACTAGCTACCCGTGGGGTAACAGTGAACGCCGTCGCCCCTGGTTTTATTACCACCGATATGACCAGCAATCTCAGCAACACCGAAGAAATTTTGAAATTTATTCCTCTTGGTCGCTACGGGCAACCAGAAGAAGTTGCTGGTATGGTGCGCTTCCTTGCTGCTGATCCCGCCGCAACTTACATCACGGGACAAGTCTTTAACGTTGATGGTGGTATGGTGATGTAATTCGTAATTACGAATTATTAAGTATTCTTTGCCAAACGGTAAAGCCCAACAAAAGAATTATCCCAGCACTGGTAGCGACTATCACAGGTAAAGGCATACCTCGGATGGTCATTGCCAGCAAATTGCCAATTAAGGTAATTGTCCACAGAGTGAATGCAGCATGACTTTGCGAGAACCCCCAAGCTAATAAACGGTGGTGTAGGTGATCCTTACCAGGAGTACTGAGGGGGTTTTTTCCTGCCAATAGTCGCCGTAAAAACACTTGGGTAGTGTCTAAGACTGGTAATAGCAAAAATAAAACCGTCGGGACTAAGGAGAAGACCGTAGTCACCTGCAAGTCACCTAAAATACTGGTAGCAGCTAAAACATAACCAAAAAAGTATGCTCCAGCGTCACCCATAATAATGCGTGAGGGGTGGAAGTTGTGGCGCAAGAAACCCAACGCCCCACCTCCTAAGGCTGCCAAAACTAAGGTAGCTGCTGCCTTATTGGGAAATTGGGCTGAAACTGCTAACAAACTCATAGCAGTTATAAAACTGATCCCCCCTGCCAATCCATCCATCCCATCCATCAAATTGATGGCGTTGGTAATGCCGACCACCCACAATACTGTAATTAATATTGATAAAAATGAGTCAATCGGTGTGCCGAAAGCAACTTTGATGCTGATGCCATTAGCCACCAGCAACAAGGCTGTGATGATCTGTGTCCACAAACGCACAGAAGGGGGTAAACCAAATTGATCATCAATAAAGCCGACCAACACTAGGATTGAACCTCCTAGTAGAACAGTCAACACCTGCGCCAAAACATTTTGTAATTCAATCGGTCGTAAGAGACTAGCAAGAACTAACGCGGCAATTACTCCTGCATAAATAGCCAAACCTCCGGCATTCGGTAAAGGTTCCCGATTGAGTCGTCGCGCATTTGGTTGGTCAGCCCAACCAACCCGCAGGGCAAACTTGCGTACTGTCGGGATTAAGCGCCATGTTACTAGCCAAGCTAAGAGAAACGTAAATACTACTGCCAACCAGCCGATGCCGCTTGGGTCGGCAATACCCAAAGACCTAAGGGAGTTGTATAGATTCATCTCCCAATTCAACCATTACTGCCTGTATCCTACATGAGCATCAACTGTATATTAATCAATTTTTTAATAAAAGGTACTGGTATTTACTCAAGACTAAAGACTCAAGTTGAGAAATTCACACTTCATACTTCCCACTTCACACTTCACACCAGTACCAATCCTGATCATTTCCATTTATAATCTGACCAGCTTTGGTATTAGCACTCTGCGTCTGCGAGTGCTAAATTGTCTAATGGAAGCGCTAGAGAAGTGAAACATGGCTAAAATTATTTCCTTTGATGAAGAATCACGGCGGGCGCTAGAACGAGGAGTCAACGCCTTAGCTGATGCAGTGAAAATTACCCTAGGGCCAAAAGGTCGTAACGTCCTTTTAGAGAAGAAATTTGGTACACCCCAAATTGTTAACGATGGGATCACTGTTGCTAAAGAAATTGAATTAGAAGACCCTTTAGAGAATACTGGTGCGAGACTCATCCAAGAAGTAGCATCCAAAACTAAGGATATTGCTGGGGATGGCACCACAACCGCTACAGTTTTAGCACAAGCATTAATCAAAGAAGGTCTGAAAAACGTTGCGGCTGGTACTAACCCCATCAGCTTGAAGCGGGGAATTGATAAAACTATCGAAGCACTGGTAGAAGAAATTGCCAGAGTGGCAAAGCCAGTAGAAGGGGCTGCGATCGCTCAAGTTGCTACAGTCTCCGCAGGTAACGATGAAGAAGTCGGCGCTATGCTGGCAGAAGCAATGGAGAAAGTCACCAAAGATGGTGTGATCACTGTTGAAGAATCCAAATCCCTGACAACTGAACTAGAAGTAGTGGAAGGGATGCAAATCGACAGAGGTTATATTTCTCCTTACTTCATCACAAACAACGAACGGCAGATCGTTGAGTTTGAAAATGCTCGCATTCTGATTACCGACAAAAAAATCAACAGCATTCAAGAATTAGTACCAGTACTAGAAAAAGTTGCCCGTTTGGGTCAACCGCTGTTGATTATTGCTGAAGATGTCGAAGGCGATGCTTTAGCAACTTTAGTAGTCAACAAAGCACGGGGTGTGCTGACTGTTGCCGCGATTAAAGCACCTGGATTTGGCGATCGCCGCAAAGCAATGCTGCAAGATATTGCCATCCTCACCGATGGTCAGTTAATTTCCGAAGAAATTGGCTTGAGTTTAGATACCGCTTCTTTGGAAATGTTGGGAACTGCCCGCAAAATCACCATCGACAAAGAAAACACCACAATTGTCGCTGGTAGTGCCACCAAGCCAGAAATTCAAAAACGGATTGGTCAAATTCGCAAGCAGTTAGAAGAAACTGATTCTGACTACGACAAAGAAAAACTACAAGAACGCATTGCCAAATTAGCTGGTGGTGTAGCAGTAATTAAAGTCGGTGCTGCCACAGAAACCGAACTCAAAGACCGCAAACTGCGCATTGAAGACGCGCTGAACGCCACCAAAGCAGCCGTAGAAGAAGGAATTGTTCCTGGTGGTGGTACAACCTTAATTCACTTGTCTACCAAAATAGACGAAATTAAGAACAGCCTCCATGAAGAAGAACAAATTGCGGCAGAAATTATCAAACGTGCTTTAGAAGCACCTCTGCGTCAAATTGCCGATAATGCTGGTGCGGAAGGTTCTGTGATTGTCTCTAAAGTCAGAGAAACCGAGTTCAACATCGGTTACAACGCTGCTACCGGAGAATTCCAAGACTTGATTGCGGCTGGGATTATTGATCCTGCGAAAGTTGTACGTTCTGCTTTACAAAATGCCGCTTCAATTGCGGGTATGGTTTTAACTACCGAAGCGATCGTTGTTGAAAAACCAGAGAAGAAACCTGCTGCACCTGACATGGGTGGCATGGGCGGTATGGGCGGTATGGGTGGTATGGGCGGCATGGGCGGCATGGGTATGATGTAACATCTGCCTTAAAAGTGCTGAGTGCTGAGTGCTGAGTGCTGAGTAAAAATACTAGTTTTCATGCCTTAGCCCCTAGCCCCTTCCCATATAAATATCTTTATCTTTTTCAACAGTTTGCCTTGCCAAGGCAAGCTGTTTTTTTATACACTGGCTCATTCATCAGCGATCTAGCTATATACCAGTCGAAGCATAGGTTAGGACTATATTGATTGCTGAAACCTCTGATAATACTGAGTTTCTACTCAGCACTCAGCACTTCGCTATACAATTTGGCCTAATACCAATTAGGAAAGTAATCAGACAACATACTTACAATTATCACGAATGACCAATGACAATTAACAATTGACAAATGATTAGCAAAATTCGCCGTCTTACCAAAAAAGTCCGTAAGCCAAACTTCAAGGATTTTTATCATCTACCAGGAACTCTACCAGGAACTCTGATTATTGATGAAGATGCAGCAGCTCCCACAATTGTTTTGTTTGATTACAATCAAACAAACTTTATTCGGAAACAAATAGCTACTCCAGAAGAGTGTCTGAGTTATTTAGATGCAGAATCTGTTTCTTGGGTGGATGTTCAAGGTGTAGGTAGTCAAGATATCTTACAACGATTAGGTAAAGTTTTTGAGTTACATCCTCTGGTTTTAGAAGATGTAGTCAATATGGCAGAGCGCCCTAAAATTGAGGATTATGAAGACCAATTACTTATAATTTCTCGGATGGTAGTACCAAAGGAAAACTCTTGTGGATTTTATAGTGAGCAAGTGAGTTTTGTCTTGGGAAAACATTATTTGCTGACAGTGCAAGAAGAACCAGAGCATGATTGTTTTGAAAGCGTAAGGATACGAATTGATAAAGGTAAAGGCATTATTCGCAAAGCAGGTGCTGATTATTTAGCTTATGCTCTGTTAGATGCAATTATTGATGGTTTTTTTCCAGTATTAGAGCTTTATGGTGAACGCATTGAAGAATTAGAAGAAGAAGTAATCTTAAAACCTACGCCACAAACACTACAACAAATTTATCAAATTCGGCGAGAACTTTTGCAATTGCGCCGCTCTATCTGGCCGCAAAGAGATGCAATTAATGCTTTGATTCGAGATGGCAGTGAATTAATTAGTGAAGATGTCAGAATCTATCTACGAGATTGCTATGACCATACAGTCCAAGTTATGGATATGGTAGAAACTTACCGAGAACTAGCATCAGGATTAATGGATGTATATTTATCGGCAGTCAGTAACAAGATGAATGAAATTATGAAGCTACTAACTGTAGTTTCTGCGATTTTTATTCCTTTAACTTTTGTTGCTGGTATTTATGGCATGAATTTCAATACAGAGAAATCACCATTCAATATGCCTGAACTAAATTGGTATTGGGGTTATCCAGCTTGCTTGGCTTTAATGGTAGCGATCGCAGTTAGTTTACTCATATTATTTTGGCGTAGAGGATGGCTTGCTAATTTTTCTAGTATCAAAAATGATTGAAAGTTAAATAATCAACACTAATCCAGGGAGTTAAAATTCCAAATGATCAGAGGTAGTGGCGATCAAAATTTAGTTGTACTTACACTTTATATTATTGGAGTGTCTTACACCTTTAATCGGATGATTGAATCTATTGATGATAAAATCAAATATGAGTATAAAGGTGGCGCAGTCAACGAGCAACTCACAGAACAAGAACTCAAAGACCAAATAGGAATTTCTTTTAAATTCAATTCCTCCTACTCGGTAGATGAATTAAAAGAATTACAAATTAGCATTGAAAATAAATCAGATAATTTAGCTGTCTATGTTGACTGGGAAAATAGCACCTTAGTTGTTGAACATAGCAAGCAATCGCGCCGTGTAATTCGGATTTCTCCATATTTAACCCGTGACTTAGCAATACCCCAAACTCCTAGTTTAATTACACCTAAAAAAAGTGTTTCAGAAAAAATCACAGCCGAAGATGTTCTAGAGTTAGATTCTGTAGCCGGAACTTATTCAGCAAAAAAACCTTTAATAAATATCAGTGGCTTAGAAAAGGGGCCGCAAAAAAAGCTGTATAACGACTTTATGAATAGAGGCAAAGAGTTAGAATTTTCTTTACAGCTAGTTCTCAGAATATCTGATGTCCGTGTTGGTATAGCTCCAGGTATAAATATTCCTCCTATGTATCTGATTAATTGTCCTTTCACCATTAAGAAATTACCTTGGACTTACGCTCTACCTTGGAATAAAAAGAAGAAATAACTCAAATCGGACACATGATGCCATCCAAGATTACACTGTAATTAGGGAGAGAGTAGGCGCAGGCAGTTGCAGAACTGTCATGAAGATAGTTTTGAGGAAAGTCCGGGCTCCCGAAAGACCAAACTTGCTGGATAACGTCCAGTGCGAGCGATCGTGAGGATAGTGCCACAGAAAGATACCGCCAAAGTCAGTGCTGAGCAATGAGTGCTGAGTGCTGAGAAAAAAACTCAGCACTTTCAACTCAGCACTCAGCACTATTTTGGTAAGGGTGCAAAGGTGTGGTAAGAGCGCACCAGCAGCGTCGAGAGGCGCTGGCTCGGTAAACCCCGGTTGGGAGCAAGGCCAGAGGAACTACGGTTGGTCTTTTACCAGTTCCGTTTATGAGAGCCGCTAGAGGCGTTTGGTAACAAGCGTCCCAGATAGATAACTGCCCTTGTGTAAAAAAATTACATTAAGAACAGAACCCGGCTTACTACCAACTCTCTCCTCTTTTAGTCCATAGTCAAAAGTAACTACGAAAGACTATCGGCTATTGACTATTGACTCTTGACTAATGACTAATGACACTTGTTTATCCCCGCCGTCAAAGACAACTTGAAAGCTTAGTAAGAAAGTTAGGTTTGCCACTTGATGCACCCATTAAGTGGCAACTATTAGACTTGGCGCTGACTCATCCAACGGTATCTGATTCAGCCAATTATGAACAACTAGAGTTTGTTGGTGATGCGGTGGTGCGCTTGGCTGCGGCTGTGATTTTATGGGAAAAATATCCAGATTGCCAAGTTGGGGATTTTGCGGCAATTCGTTCGGTATTAGTGAGCGATCGCATTCTCGCCCAATTAGCTAGAGAATATGGTTTAGAACTCTATTTATTAGTCGCTGGTAGTGCAACCAGTGATAAAGTTGGTCAAGAGTCAAGATTGGCAGATGCTTTTGAAGCTGTCTTGGGTGCGCTTTACCTCAGCACCAATAATTTAGATCTCATCCGTTCTTGGTTAGATCCGCACTTTGAGCAACTAGCAACAGAAATTCGGCTTGATCCGGCTAGGCTCAACTATAAAGCCGCGTTACAAGAATGGACTCAAGCACAATTCAAAGTTTTACCAGAATATCGTGTCGAGGAAATCAATCAACCTAACCGCAATCAAGAGCGATTTGCAGCTGAAGTTTGGCTTCATGGCAAAAAACTCGGTGAAGGTAGAGGACGTTCTATCAAAGCAGCTGAACAAGCCGCAGCTAAAGTAGCTTTTTTAGCAGTTAATAGTCAGGAAAATGCTCAAGCAGATTAGAGAATTTGCACAATTAATTTATCGGTAGCAAAAACCTATGGCTCCTCTCCTCGAAATTCAAAAGCACCAATATCTTGCTTTTTGTTGATGATGCGTGAAAAATACTGGTAATCGTAGCTAATACTAGGCCAAAAAGTACCCTGATCAATTGCTGGACTCGTAGGTTTGAGTTTAAAATTACCTTTATTAGGGTCTACAAATTCTGGATTAGCAACAATATCATTCCAGCCTTTAACAACAATTTTGTTTGTATTGTAGTAAATATTATAGTCGTAAACAATATTACTATTCTTAAAATTGCTATTAACATTCTTTCCAGGATAAGCATACATAATATTATTTATAATCCGAACATTTCGGGAAAAACTAGCAAATATTTGCCCTCCATTCAATTCTGGAGACTGGTTATTCATGTAAGCAGTATTATTAATAATATCTACATTCTCACTTTCAAAAGAATGTATGCCTGAACCTCCATTATTATAACTAATGTTATTTGCGACTAAAGTTTTTCCTTTGTATCTACCTAATTTTGAATTGTTTTGTGTATTTTTACTATCATCAATAATAATTCCGTTGCCATCTGTAATTTTGCCAACAAGTATCCAAGGAACATTTTGACGATTATTGTATACATTATTATTAGTAACTAACATTTTGTACCCATCTACATAATCATCATAATTCCAATTTTGATACAGAGAAATTCCGCTATTAGCATAAACAGAATACCAAGCATTATTATAAACTTCATTTCTATCAATGGTAATGTAGTCGGCTTGAATAATAGCTATGCCTCCACCACCACAATTATGAACTTTATTGTTGCGAATGATTATATGGTGGGGCTTTTTGTCTCCCGCCTTTCTACCATCTACGCTAATACAACTACCACTGGTTAAATGGTTATCCCCAACATCTTTTTGAGCCAGAGCATAATCAATGGTAATGTTGGCATTATTTCCCTCTACTTCTAATCCTTCAATTTCGATATATGATGCATTCCCAATAAAAATACCATGCCAAGCATTATGTTTAATTTTAGGCTTGTGTCCTGGATAAGCCTTGTACTTAATCCAGGCTGTCGGTAATCCAGAACGCGTAATATTAACTACTTGTCTTGAGTTTGAATTAGTGTAAGTGCCGTTGAGAATATAAACAGTATCGCCAGGTTGGGTAATATTTGCAGCTTCTTGGATAGTTTTAAATGGAGTTTTTAGTGTAGTGCCATTATTGGAGTCTTTGCCTGTAGGACTTACATAATATATCTTTGGCTGAATTTTAGTTTGAGTTTGAGGTTGAGGTAGAGGTTTAGGCTTAGGTGATGTGTAATTAGAACTAATAAACAGTATATTTGCTAGTAAAAAGCTTAATAGTATTGAATATAATTTCATAAAGTACTAATTTTTAATACTATTTTTTGCTGAATAACTTAAAAAATACTCAGAATACCGTGGTTAGAATATAAACTAAAACCATCGGCAAATTGTATCGCAGGTTCATCTTTAGCGTGGAGCCTATTTTCTGTATCTAAGGATAGTTTGATTGGGCGATCGCAGACAAAACATACTTTGTTGAAAGGAAATATTGTTCCACATTCAATTACTACTTGTTCTGCCACTTTGTATACTTCAGGATTATGATAACAATCTAATTCTGAAATAAAGAAATCAAAAGTAGCAGCCGTGTACATCCAATCAAATGATGAAATAGCTTGAAAATTTATGTGTTTAACCCAAAGTTGCCAAACCAATTCAGATTGATTATGTTTTAAGATTGTGTCTAATATATTAAAAAAATCTTGATTTGGACAATTGAATTCTGAGGGTATATCGGGATTTTCTAAATAACTTAGGAATTTTTCTGGAGAATAATTGTTAATGGTTTCTAGGAAAATTTGTTTCCAAAAATATTGGATTTCATGCTTGATAATATTCAAAACATCTTCTACAAAATTTACCAATAATAAGCGGTTAGACGAATTCATTAATAGCATCTCGTTAATAGCTGCATACGGGCTAGGGCAAAAAATAATTTGCGGAATCTCATAATCTACAAGGGAGTATAAAATCTTGACCAATTCTCTATTTTTATTCTTATCAATAGGTTGAGTGGAAAATGCTATTTTTCTCCACTTGTCCCAATAAGCTGGAATTAAATTTTCTTTTTGTGGAGTGAGCTTATGATTTCTTTGTTTTGACATATACTTATAATTGTTTTTTTAACTAGTACAAATATTAAATATAGCTAATATTTTAAGTAAAATTACTTAAAATATTTTGTGTCACTTATCGCCATTACATGACATCATCTCCTTGTAAAACGGGAAAAATATGGTTAACCCCTGATTGGGGAAAAATTTCCATGTAAGTCCTGAATAGGAAAATGCTAAAAAAATCTTTGGTGAATAATTTAATTTTGTGTTTTTCTCTAGTTCCCTGGCTGTGCGTGGGAATGGTTTTTGATTCTAAGGCGAATGCTTTACCAGGGCAAAGTACGGAAGAAGTAACTACTTGGATGAATGCCCATCCTACGCTGCGTCCTCGGAGTGGGGAAAAATTGTATGTGCAGAAGAGTGATACAGCAGCCCAGCGTTTCACTTTTCAAGCATCGGTATTACCTCCGGGTAAAGTGGAGTTTGCCAAAGACCGCAGCCGGATTCGTTATGAACGCTTGGCTATGTATGATGCTATTAACGGTATGAGCTTTCAACGTCTGCAAGAATCGTTGCGGGTAATTTACGGCTACGATATTTATCAAGACTTTAATCAAGGTCAAGTGGTTTATGACTACCCTAGCCAAGGTGAAGTCAACTCGGCCCGTTTTGCCAAAACTCCGATTAAGGAAGCATTGCAGGGACAGTTACGTATAGGCGATCGCTATGCTTATTGGATAGAAATAGCTAAACCGCGAAATGGTAAAGCTTTCACTGGACAAATGACGGTTTTACTCAAAACTGATGTCGAAAAATTGCTCAAAGAATTGCAAACTCGTTGAACTTTAAGCCCCGCCAAACCCCCCAGATGGCGGGGCTTGCCATACACCAGAAAAGATACTTTCCGTCGCCAGAGAAATCCTCACTAAATCTTCTTTAAGTAGTGGCGGCCAATCTACCCCCATTTTGCGTCCAGCTACATATAACTGTTGTGTCTTTACTCCTAATTGATAAAGGGCAAAGATTAATTCTCGGTCTATGGTTGGTGAATCTTTGAGGGCTTCAAAGACGACTTTTAATGCCAATAAAATTGAGGTAATCTGACCGGGAACTGGTGGTTTTCCATATTTCAACCGCATCAATAAAGCATCAGAGTGTTCTTCGGTTGTGATTGTTTGCAATACAAGCAGTTTGCGGGCTGTGTCGTAATTCATTAGTTAAACACAGATAGACACTGCTAATTTATCAGTGTTTATCTGTTGTTTCAAATACTTTGGGTTGAAGATAGGGGCTAGAGGCTAGTATTTTTACTCAGCACTCAGCACTTTAAAATTCTGCCTCAATTTGTCTAACTACTGTCAGGGCTGAGTAACTCACGCCAGCCGTACCTTCGCCGGGATGGGTAGAGTCGCCGACTAACCACAGGGAATTGATGGGTGTACGATTGGCGAAACCAAAGGGGCCAAAGGTGGGTATTCTTTGACCGATGCCCCCAACTATACCGCGATCGCGCCCTGTGTAATGAGCAAAGGTGCGGGGTGTGGCAGCTTCTTGATAAATAATGGTTTCGGGTTTGAGGTAGAAATATTTGTTTAAACGAGCGATCGCTTCTTGGGTATATTTTTGTTTCAATCCTTGATAGTCTGAAGTTTGCCACCATTGTTCATAATCAACAAAAGATGAAGCAATGATTGAGGCTTTACCATCAGGTGCGCGACCGTCACCAGGATGACTAACCGAAACAAACAAAGAATTATTCTCGCCAATTGGCCCGTTAGCATCGTACATAAATTGCAGGTGGGGCGGACAATCTAAAGGAATGGCACTAGCATCTACGCCCAAGTACACGACAAATGCCCCTGATGGTGGTGGGAGTTTTTCGACTCGTTGTTTATACCCTGATGGAACCTTGTCTCCCAATAGTTGCACTAGGTTTTGGACTGTCACGTTAGCCACTACATGGTCGGCTGATTCTGTCCAGACTTCGCCTGTTTTCTGGTTTCTAATGACAACGGCGGTGGCTTTACCGTTTTCTACTTTGATGTGTTCGACAGTATGACGCATTAATAAACGTCCGCCGTCTCTTTCTAAAGCTGAGACTAGGCGATCGCTCAACACCTGCATACTACCTTGGAGATGATACAATCCTTGGGGCAGTTGGGAAACGCTCAATGCTGTTGCTGCATAGAGTAATGCTGTCTCTTCAGCGCTGACTTGAGAATACAACTTCAGTTGCAAATCTAAAAAGGTTCTCAAACGCTGGTCATTACCCAATCCACATAACCTTAAGGCATCACCTACAGTCAACAACGTGAAAGGTGCGGTAATGAAAGTATTGGGACGCACTGCCTGAATTAGTTGCCACAAATCCCACAAGTTACGCGGCGGTAAAACTGGGTCACGTCCTTGGAATTCCCAACTAGCATCAAATAACGTTGCCATTAACTGCCAGAATGGTTCGCTTTCCGGAAATTGCCGTTGTCGTTCTTCGCGCCATTTATCTGGGTCGCGCCACACGTTGATAGGCGTGTTTTCCCCTGGTAAATAAACTGCACAAGCTGGGTCACAAGGAGTGGCGGCTGGTAAATCAATTTCTAGTTCCGAAAAGATGCGGTGGTGAATTCCGCCTGGTTCTAACCCTGCTACTTGGGTTGCACCGACATCAAAAGTGAACCCTTGACGTTTAAATGTAGAAGCACAGCCTCCCGGTACTATGGCTTGGTCGAGGACTAAAACGCTGTAACCACGATGCGCTAGTAATGCCGCCGCAGTCAGCCCACCAATACCTGCACCAATTACGACAACACGAGATTTGCTTTTGTCAATAGCAGCACTGGACATTGATATCTACTTTATATTTCTTAATATTTCTATTCATAATTTTAGATTACTTGGAAACATTAATAATGCTTTAACTATTGGCTTAACTCTAGGCAAAATTTTCTGACGTTAAAAAAGCAACATAGGATATTGAGAAGATTGTAGATATCATCTATCCAAATGCAGAAATTTTCTTATGCAAATTGGCAGAGATATCATGATATTAAAAAAATGTAAAATTTTGGATGTTTTACTCATACCGCTGCAAAAGTCCGCAAATATCCAGGCTTTTGTATACTTTTGCCGTGGCATCTGGTTAATGCTTCAAATTCGCGTGATTGCTCATGGCATCCCCCAAAACATAGTCGAATCCGACAAAGGATTGCAAGATACCGAAGCTAAAATAATTAAATTACCGAGAGTACCAAGCTTAGGAGAATATATTATTTGGCGGAATCAGAGCTTTAAGATTACAAAAGTCACATACTTCCCTGAAAATTATACTTATACCGCAGCTATAGAAATTGAATGGTGTGAAAGTGTGTAACTGCATCGACTGTGATTAATATTTTGATTCTTTAACATTCATTGCTTGGTGGCGATCGCTAGTCCAGAATTAGCCAATTATTAAAATAGGAACATTTACAGCAGGGAACAGGGAACAGGGAACAGGCTTGAAAGTCGCTCATTGTCCATCCATGTTTGATCATTAGTCTTTGTCTTTATCTATGCTGCTACTGCTATACAAACAAAAAAATTGGTGTCACCTTTGGTTGATTGAGATGAGTGAGATTTAATCGATCAGCCTTTCTTAATCTATCGATAATTAGTTCGCTTGCCAGTTCAGTTTTTGATAATATTGAGATATTCGCACCGCAAATACTTAAACTTGTTCTCAACTTTTCAGAGAAAATCTCTCAAGTTAAATTAAATTTTTATATACAGAAAAATGCAGATTTATAAAGATACTATGTAGATTATTTGAAAAGTTATTTTAACCTGAATTTGTGCATTTTCTGATGTGGACTGTTGACTACTGACTGTTAACAGTCAACGAGACTCATGAGTGAGCGTGTAATTTCCAGGCGTAGTGGCTGAAGTTGAGAGCAATTTTATTTTTAAAGATAATATTTATAACTGATGCAACAAAAAGAGATATTTTTGAGTGACAGATAAGATAAAGAAGTAAGAACGCTGTTCACTCACCACTACTCATGACCTCAACCCTGTTAAAATCTCCTCGTCTTAATTTTCCAACACTACACCAGTTGCCTAATGGCTTGACAATTATTGCAGAGCAAATGCCAATTGATGTTGTCAACCTCAATCTCTGGATAAAAGTTGGCTCGGCTGTAGAATCTGATGCCATCAACGGGATGGCTCACTTTTTAGAGCATATGATTTTTAAAGGAACTGAGCGACTCGCCAGTGGTGAGTTTGAACGTCGAATTGAAGAACGGGGTGCTGTGACCAATGCCGCTACAAGCCAAGACTATACTCATTACTATATAACTACTGCGCCACAAGACTTTGCCGAACTGGCTCCACTACAAATTGATGTCGTATTTAATCCTAGTATTCCTGATGAAGCCTTTGAACGTGAGCGGGCTGTAGTTTTAGAAGAAATCAGACGTTCTGAAGATAATCCCCATCGTCGGACTTTTCGTCGTGCTATGGAAATGGCATTTGATGTACTACCTTACCGCCGCCCAGTATTGGGGCCAGAATCGGTAATATCTGGGCTGCAACCCCAGCAGATGCGAGATTTTCATGCTAGTTGGTATCAACCGCAGTCGATTACTGCTGTGGCTGTGGGTAATTTACCTGTAGAAGAATTAATTGAAACTGTGGCGGAAGGATTTACCCACGTTCATAAAACTCAGCACTCAGCACTCAGTACTCAGCACTTACTGATGAATCCCGAATCAGCATTTACAGAAATTGTGCGTCGGGAATTTGTGGATGAAAGCCTTCAGCAAGCACGAATGGTTATGGTGTGGCGGGTTCCGGGATTAGCTCAGTTAAACCAGACTTATGCACTAGATGTATTAGCAGGAATTTTAGGACACGGTAGGACATCAAGATTAGTTAGAGACTTGCGAGAAGAACGAGGATTAGTTTCTTCGATCGCAGTTAGTAATATGAGCAACTTACTACAAGGTACATTTTACATTTCCGCTAAATGTGCAGTGGAAAATATAGCAGCTGTTGAAGATGCGATCGCCCAACACATCCGCAGATTACAAACCGAGTTAGTTACTGAAAAAGAAATCGCTCGTGTCCGCAAACGCGTCGCCAACAGATTTATTTTTGGTAACGAAACCCCAAGCGATCGCGCTGGCTTATATGGTTTTTATCAATCATTAGTAGGCGATTTAGAACCAGCCTTCAACTACCCACTACACATACAAAAACAAGAAGCCAACGATTTACTTCTCGCCGCTAATCAATATCTCTGTCCAGAAGCTTATGGTGTAGTTGTCATGAAACCGAGGTAAATTTTAGTCAATGGTCATTTGTCATTTGTCATTTGACTTTTGACCACGCATTAATAACTGACGTAATTTCATACTTCACACTTCATACTTCATACTTCAGAATGTTTTGGACTGACATTGATGCCCATATTAGTCGGGTAACTGGCGAAAAATTTCAAACTCAACAACGGCGTTCTGTGAGTGGCGGATGTATTAACCAAGGTTACACCGTTAGAAACGGTGAAACAACATACTTCGTCAAACTCAACCAAGCATCACAAGTCGCCATGTTTGAAGCTGAAATGTTGGGATTAAAGCAAATGTATGCCACAAATACCATTCGTGTGCCAAAGCCGATTTGTTGGGGAACAAGTGGTGATTCTGGCTATATTGTTTTGGAATGGCTAGAAATGGGCGGCGGTAACCCCAAAGCGTGGGCAGAAATGGGACGCAAATTAGCCGCTATGCACAAAGTAACCAGCCAACATGGTTTCGGCTGGGATATGAATAATACTATTGGTTCTACTCCCCAAATCAACACTTGGACAGCAGACTGGGTGGAATTTTATTGCAAACATCGCCTCGGTTATCAATTTCAGTTAGCCAGAAGGCGGGGTGGTAATTTTCCGAAACAAGATGAATTACTAGCAGCAATTCCTGAATTATTAGCCCAACACGAAGTACAACCATCCTTAGTACACGGCGATTTATGGGGTGGAAATGCTGGATGTACCGTATTAGGAGAACCAGTGATTTTTGACCCAGCAACTTATTATGGCGATAGAGAAGTTGATATCGCTATGACCGAACTTTTTGGTGGATTACCTGCTGCTTTTTATCAAGGATATAACGAAGTTTTTCCCTTAGATGCTGGCTATGAAAATCGCAAAATATTGTATAACTTGTACCACATTTTGAATCACTTCAATTTATTTGGTGGCGGTTATGGTTCCCAAGCAAATCGGATGATTGACCAAATTTTACGTTAAGATTTGGGGTTGAGAACACGTCACCACTTTGAGACACCAAAATCATGATTGGCGGTGCGTTATGCCAAAGGCTAACACACCTAATCCAAACTAAAAGCAAAACAGTATTAATTTCGCTTTTTCTGCAATTTAGTTAATCTATCTTTCAACACTAGTTCTCGCTTGCTATCTTCTAATGTGTTTGCGATCGCAATTGCTCTTTCGTAGAAATTACGCGCAGTAGTATAATTACCCAATTGCTCGTAAAACTGGGCGTAAGATTCAAAAGATTTGAGTTGTTCTGGCAGATTTTGTAATTCTTGCGCCAGAATCAAACGCTGTTGCAGTAATTCCAAAGCGCGTTCATTGCGTCCTACAGAACTGTGCGCTTTGACTAAACCATCAATAGCACGTAATTGAATGCTGCGATCGCCATTCATTTTCGCCATCCGCATTGCTAACCCATAAGCGCCGATGGTATCTTGATAATTTCCGGCGGCAAGATAAGCATCACCTAAATTATTTAAAGTGTTAGCTTCACCAATTAAATCACCTTTTTGGCGGCGATAAGTTAAAGCTGTTTCATACAGTTTAATCGCTTTATTGTAATCACCCAATCTGGCAGCTACCAGCCCTAAATTGCTCAAAGAAAGTCCTTGACCTTCGATATTTTTTACACCTTGAGCAATTGTCAATGCTTCCTGAACTGTGCGACCTGCGGCAACTGTTTCTCCTTGTTGAAGAAGAATTGCAGCGATATTATTTAAGGCGAAAATCTGCGCTTGAAAATCTTTTGTATCCCGTGCGATCGCGAGCCTTCGGCGTAAAGCATCTTCCCCTTCTTTAAAACGTTCTTGTTGAATATAAGCTTTGGCTAATAATTCATAAGTTAAACCCGTAGATCTATAATCACCAATTGAGTGATAAATCTCTAAAGCTTGCTGACAAGAATCAATAGTTTTAGCCGCATTCCCCGACCGATATTGCTGTTCACCAATCCGTAACAAACTATCAGCTTCATCTCTCGATTGTTGCCAACTTGAACTGCTTAACGGACGATGAAGTTGTTGTGTAATATCACTCGCATTTGCGGCGAATGGACTCAAGACGAAAGTAAAAAGTAAAAAGTAAAAAGTAAAAAATTGCGATGGTTCAATCCGTCGCCAAGTAGTGACACCCTGAAAAAGCCAAAATCCATAGCTTTTTGAGTCAAAAGTGTGCGCAGAATCCAAAACAGTATGCTTTGAAAATAAATGCCGTTGCTGCATAAAACTTACCAGTGAAATTTCGGCTGAGAGTATAAAGTTTCAGTAAAAGTTTTATTTGATGCGGCATAATTACCATAAACATAAGCGGTATTACGTAGTTGATGATTGCACTAAATCTTCGCCCAAGTAGATAGCGCGGATGTCAGCAGGTAATTTGTCCTCTAGCATACGATAGCCTTCCTGAAGAAAATTGGCTACTTCGGCAGGAGCAATCCTTTCACCTTCTGCTTGCAGATAAGCTGCAATTCTCGTTTCACTCCAATGAAAAGTTTGCGCCATCAACACCATCAATCGTAATATCGGTGGCAGTTGGTCTAAAGCTTTTTCTACGTAGCACCATAAAGGTGGAGAAGTAGCTTGCAAAGAATAATGAATGGCTTCGGTTGGCGGTAGTTCAATCTCGTTAATACAAAAAGCTGTGATGTTAATTAGCCAATTTTGTAAAGTTAAGCCTTCTTGTCCTGGCAGCGGGTTTTCTAAATCAAGTCCGCCGAGTTCGTAATAGATATGTCGCCAAGTGAGAGCAAACAGATAATCTGCTTGTACAGGCGATCGCGCCGAATGCTGAATTAAGGTATAAACTATCGGGCTATAACGGCAAAAAATCACCGTAAAATACTTGCCAGCCTCTGGATAGCGTTGAAATAGACTTAGCAGTTCCTGGTCATTGTGATGAAACAGTGACTTAACTAGCGGATGATTAGTTTCGGGAAAATGAGGAATTTGCATAAGCCTTTTAGCTAAGAGTTGTTAAGATAATGTTTATAACAACAGCCCCAGAGTGCAACCCGTAAAATTTTGGTTAGGTTCGGTTTGCTGCCGAAGCTCAGACTACTTTAGTATTGATACACTAGAAACAAGGACTTAATCTTAGTCTTTATCTATAAAAATAAAAGCGGCTCTCTTATACAATCTTTATTTGTTCATGGTTATAGCAGCTAATGTAATGCAGTTTTTGCTTGCTCCGTTGACTCTAGGCTCGTTTTTACCATCCCTGCCTTTAGATAGCCTGTTTTCTACTCAAGGTATTATGGTGATGCTGCTTGCAGCATACGCTGGCGCTATGTGGATGTTCCTCACCAGTGCGCCCAAAGTACACACAGTCATGGTTTCAGATTTGGAAATTGCGCGACAGTTGTATGAAGGGCTGCTAGATTTACCAGCCGCTGAAGTGCCTTTGCATTACTACTACAACTATGAACAAACCATCGGCACAACTGCGATTGATCCTTTGTATATGTCCACAAGTCCTAGCTGGTCTGGCAAAACGATGAATAATGCCAACGAAGGACTGTGGTATCAACTCAAGAAAAATACCCAGCTACACGTTATTACCGGAGCCAGTTTAGGCAGCAAAAACCAGCAACGTCACGTTTGTTTTGACCGCGACTGCTTGGAAATGATTTTATTACGAGTAGAAACTCGTGGTTTAAAATTCAAAATTCGTAACCAAAAACCTCTCAATTTTTTGGTTAAAGACTACGAAGGACGGATTATTGAATTAGCTGAAGTGGCGAACTAGTTAAAAGTGCTGAAGGAAAAAGTACTCAGCATTCAGCACTTTTAACTCAGCACTCTTTACATATATCGTGTAAGTTGGACACGGTAACGTTCTTTTTTAGTAACCGCAACTTCTCCAACTTCTAAACGTCCTTTACCGCGAATCGCCACTAAATCACCAGATTTAACTTGAAAACTTGCTTGCGTAATTTCCTTCCAGTTGACGCGCACATCGCCAGCATCTATTAAATCTACCATTTTGCTGCGAGACATCCCAAAACCCGCACTGGCGATCGCATCTAATCTTAAAGAAGCCTCTACAGTTGTTAATTCTTTTTTCTTTGGTTCCCTAATTTTTAACTCGCTAATATCGATTGGCTGAGTTTTTACAGGAACTGATCGCACCTGTTGTAGGTTCATCTGCAAAAATTCTGCCATTTCTGGCACAACAATTACCTGCGCTCCACGTTCTCCTAAAACAATAATGTCTCCCGTCTTCTCCCGGACAATTCCAGTTCCCAACATTGCACCTAAAAAGTCCCGGTGAGTAGCGGTATCAAACAAAAAATTGCCTGCAATTTCTAAGGCAACAACAGCGACTTGTGAATGATCTAACGGGATTTCTCCACGAGCGATCGCAATTCTTTGTCGTTCAGCTTGGGGATATCCACCCCACGCCAGCAACTGCACCTCAGTTAAGCGGCTGAAAACTCGTTGAATTTCCGCTAATTCTGGCGGAGATAAAAAATCCGTCAAAACCGCTTCCCAAGTTTTGATAGCTTGCTCCGCCTGATCAATTACACGAGCAACAGTATCTCGATTTTCTACACCCTTTAAAAGTTCTTCTCGTGGCAACATTATTAAAAGTCAATAGTCAATGGTCAATTGTCATTGGTCAATCCTACATCCCTTCCTCACCCCTACACCCTTAAACCCTTATTTATCTTCCGAATAACCTTGGATATTTTCTGGTTCAAACTGACGCAATATCCGGGTTGCTTGCCGAGTCAAAGTTTCCGAACCCTGAACCACAATTAAGTATTTTCCAGCATCCAAACGATTGCGGTAGGGCAAAGCATCACCACTGCCTACAAGCAGACCTACTCCACCACCGACAAACACAGCACCCATAGCGCCACTACCAGCCCCCAGCAGTCCCCCAATAACGTGATTGCCGATTTCACCAGCCCAGGCAAAGGTATCTAAACCAGTGATGAGGCTGAAGGTAAAACCCGCAAAAAAGCCAAATGGCACTAGCCAAAATGCCATCAGCCGTGCTTGCTTTTTAGCTTGCTCTTTGGGATCAATCAAACCAAATTCATCAGCAGTTTTATAACCTTTACCTAAGATTGTGCTATTAATGCTGTCTTTTTCCAAAGCAAGATAAGCAGCTTCAGCTTGGATACGGTCTGGTAATACAGCAACAAGGTAATTCATTGATCTAACAAGATTTATCTGATAGAAGTTTGTCCTTAATTAACAGCCTATCAGTAAAAAAGTGCCGAGTGCTGAGTCAAAAATTCTAGTCTAAGCGCCTCTAGCACCTACTCCCTACTCCCCATTCCCTCCCGATTTAATCCCATCCAATGGTTCACAAAAATTGTTCACACCTTGTTTGAGAACATAGATTAAAACTGGTGTCGCCAAAATTTTGGGAAAAGTTGGCATTGTTTTGATGTGTGCCATCATCCCTAGGATAGAGTTATTAGCCAATTCTTCTCTAAATTCTGATTCGCAAATCACTGCACGCCATTTTTTCGCTAAAGCATCCAACCATTCAGAATTTGCCTGTTCTGGTTCTTGTCCGGCTTTGATAGCTAAAGTCATAGCTGCATCTTCTAAATCTCCCTCACAGTCTTCAATCAAATCCAGCGCTTCCATTGCTACGGGATCATCTATTAACTGAGAACGAAATAAAGCAATTTCTTGTGATGTAACTTGAGTCATGGTTAGTCAAAAGTCGATAGTCCATAGTCAACAGTCTAGAGTCAATAGTCCAAAGTCCAAAGTCCAGAGTGAAAAAGGCTCATAACTTTTGACTAATGACTATTGACCAATGACTAACGACTAATTAACGAAATGACCGGGTGGTAACTGCACGCTGTAATTGAGCCAAAGCACGGTTGTAATCTAGGATAGCTGTGACACGATTACCTTCGGCTCTTGTTAAGTCAGTTTCTGAGTTAATTACATCAGTTTGCGTACCCACACCAGCTTGGAACCGTAACCGCGCCAGACGTAGAGCTTCTCTCGCTTGTTCTAAAGCAGTATTAGCAGTTTGAACGTTGTCTAAATTCGCTCGCTGGGTAGAAAAAGCTTGTTCTACTTGGAAGCGGACTTGGTTACGTTGTTCGGCAAAGTTTGTTTCGGCGATCGCTTTATTAGCTCGTGCCTGAGATGCTCTAGCTCTGGCTGCACCACCATCAAATAAATTCCAACTAGCTCTCAGCCCAACAGAATAACCATCAGTAATGCTGACACTATCATCAAACTGATCTAGCAAGTTGTAGTTAGCAATAAAACTCAGTTGCGGCAGATTCGCTGCCAAAGCTTGTCGGCGCTGCTGCTCACTGATATTGCGTTGAGCCAACTGCTGTTGTAATTCTGGACGATTTTGAAAAGCCAGCACAATACTTTCTTCTAACGATCTGTTCCACAAACCAGCTAGTTGCACAGCATCTGCTGCACTAATAGTGATATTTTGTGGCAAACTTAAGCGAGTTACTAACTGTCGCCGCGCTATTTGCTGCTGTGAAATTGCATTAGTTAACTCTTGTTGAGTATTTGCTAAATTCACTTGCGATCGCAAAACATCAAAGCGAGTACCCACTCCAGCACGCTCTAAAGCTTCAGCATCACGTAAACTCGCTTGGGCATTTTCCACCGCTGACTGGGCAATACGTACTTGCTCATCGGCTCCTTGCAAGTTGTAGTATTCCGTACTAACATTCAGGCGAATTTCCTCAGTTTGTCGCTCTACCTCTAATTCACTAACACGTACCTGTTCTTCAGCTTCTTTGATAGCAGCTTGTCGTCTTCCCGAAGTGTAAATGTTGTACGTCAACTGGGCTTGACCATTAAAACCTGTACTAGGTTCATCCTGGTTAGACCTTAGTCCTGCTCGTCCATTTAACTCATCCTGAAGCTGACTAGAAGCCGACTGACTGCGAGTGATATCCGCATTAATATCCAAAGTCGGATACAAAGCTGCTTGAGCTTCTCGTAAAGCGGCTCGGCTGCGTTCTAGCTCCAATATTGATACCTGTAGTGTCCGATTATTCCGCCGTGCTAACTCCAAAGCCTGTTCTAAAGTAATCGGTTGATTACCTTGAACGGTGACTTCCTCTGCCTTGGTGGGAAATTGCAGCGAATTAGAGCTAGGAATCAGATTTTCGGGAACTTCTACAGCACCCCCAGCCGCTGGGGTAGTATTGCTAGGGACTGGGGCATTTGGAGCGGCTTCCACCGGAGTTGGAGTAGCTGTTGGTGCTGCCTCAGTCGCATTAGCACCAGGCTCACTTGGTACAGTAGTGGAATCTTGTGTAACTTCAGCAGGTTCCGGTGTTGAAGTGTTGTTTTGTGCAGTCAGTTCTTTAGGCAATTTGTGCTGCTCACAATTTCTGGAGTACACAGACAAAGTATTGAATAACCCTATTTGCTGTGAGCAACTTTGCACTGCCAAAAGTTTAGCTGCTCCTGCCCCCTTAACCGCCGTTTGTAGAACTATTGGCAACTGAGTTTTTAAAGTTGGACTCGGCGCTGCTGGCTGTTTAATTGCCGATGGGAAAACTGCTGTTTTTTGAATAAAAGAAGGTTGGGAGGTAGCAGAATTGACAACTGTATTATTTAATTTCTCCCCATTAGCTGTAGCTAATTTTTTTTGTTTTTGAATTTTGTTTGAATTTTGCTGCTCTGAACTTTGAGAAAAATTTAAAGTAGATGTCGATCTGACAAAACTACTTTGATTTTTCTGAGTTATTTGTGCAAGCGGCACACCAGTATTTCCTGCCAAGATACTTGGGTTACTATTATTACTTAAAGTTGTCACATTGAATGTAGTCAACTCAGAATTAGAACCTGCATCTGGAAAGATCTGGTTGGCAGTTTTAGGCAGTTGCGTATTGGTATTGTCTGCCACCAAGTTGTGACTTTCAGTGAAAGTCAAGACACTAGGAGAAGACGTTTGTTGAATGCTACTTACCTTCACTGTTCCAGCCCAAGCGGGCTGGGTTGTTAATACCGCTGCTGTTACGCCAGGTAAGAAAGTATGAAATAATTGTTGTCCTTTCACCGCATCCCCTCACACGAAAATCAATCTAGCGGCAGAAACCTTTTCTTCACCACAGAATATAGCACGATACTAAATTGAAGAAGGAATATAGCACGATACCAAATTTAGGAATCGGTACTCCTTTTGTCTTCAAAACTTTTGACTATGCGAGAAAGTTCTGCCTTTTCGTCGATGCTAACGCGGGTAGGCGCACCGCTGACAATACGTTCGTAATTCCGGAAAGAATCTTTAATTTCTGGGCCGTCAGCCGTAATATTATACTCACGAATTCCCTTATCGTGCCACGAACCTCGCATTTTAAATACGTTAATTGCCCGCGACATTTCTCCACGAATTTCTACGTACTGCAACATCAAAATTGTGTCTGTAATTGTAGAAATATGGGAGTCAGTAATGGAATGGGAACCCATAAATTGGTCAGTTGTGTTGGTAAAAAAACCAGTAATTTCTTCTTGTTTGGCATAACCGGTTACACCAATCACAAACTGCCGAAAAGCATTGTTACTCACTCCTCTTGCTAGGGCTGAGAGTGAGTCAATGGCAATTCTTGATGGTTTAAAATTAGCAATTTCTGACTTGATAATTTGCAAGTGATCTTCTAAACCAGTTGATTCAGGATAGGTACAAATTATTTTGAGCAAACCTTGATGTTCTAGTTCCTCAAAATCAATGCCCCAAGAATAAGCATTGCGTGACAGTTGAGCACGTGATTCTTCATAGGCAAATAAAATTGCGCGTTCACTGTTAACACAACCATTTTGTAAAAATTTACTCACAAGTAGTGTTTTTCCAGTACCAGTGGCTCCTGTTGCTAAAATAATCGAATCTTTAAAGAAACCACCACCACACATTTCATCTAGTGTTTTGACACCTGAAGAAACGCGGACATTAGAAGACCTTTGAGTCAAGCGCATTGCACCCAAGGGGAAGATGTTGACTCCGGCATTGGTAATTGTAAAAGGATACTCACCTTTCATGTGAGTTGTACCGCGTAGCTTGAGAATTTCTGTCGTCCGCCGCCGACGTTCTCCTTCTAATACATTCCGCACAATTACCACGTTATCCGAAACAAATTCTTCAACGCCAAAAGATGCTACAGGCCCGTATTCTTCACCTCGTTCGGTGGTAATGATGGTGGTGACATTCAGTTGTTTGAGTCTGGCTACAAGGCGGAAAATTTCTCGTCTGACTACTCCTACTGCTTCATACTGTTGAAATACTGCGGTAATTGAGTCAATGGAAACTCGTTTGGCCTTATATTTACGAATCGCATATTGTAAGCGCTCAATTAATGCCGAAAGGTCAAAATTGCCCACAATATCTTGACCTTCTGGATCTGGAGAAGCATCCAGAATAAATAACTTGCCTTCATCGATTAAACGTTGCAAGTTCCACCCAAATATATGAGCATTTTTAATAATGTCACTGGGCGATTCTTCAAAGGTAACAAATACTCCTGGCTCATCAAAATAGGTAATGCCGTTATACAGGAACTGAAGGGATAATAAGGTTTTACCTGTACCAGAGGTGCCACTGACTAAGGTGGTTCTTCCTACAGGTAAACCACCATGACTAATATCGTCAAAGCCCTCTATCATTGTCCGAATTTTTTCTACACCCCCAATCGGTGTATGGTTTTGCTCTTTTTGCTCGTTGTCACTCATTGCTGGATCATATATGGGTTTTTAACCCGGTTCTTCTATTACTAAAGTTGCTAATTTGTAATCAAAAAATTTAGATTAAAGGTTGTGCGACTCTTCCCAGTCTTCTTCACTCAGTTCTTCATAAAGCAAATCTAATCCAATTAATACTCTTTCTCTGTCTGAAAGATCACCAATAATTTTACGAACGGGAGGCGGCAAAATTTTCGATAATGTTGGTGTAGCTAAGATTTTATCTTCTTCAGCCAGTTGGGGATTTTTCATTACGTCGATTACTTTCAGTGCATAAACACCTTGAAACTCCTGCTCTAAAATGTTTTTTAGTGTTTTTAATGCCCGGACTGAGTTAGGGGTGTTCCCAGCTACGTAAAGCTTGAGAACATAAGTTTTTCTGGCTTTATTCATAAAGGTACAAACTTAAACATAAAAAATCACATAGAATCTGGTTCTACTGAATTTAGTGAAATACATAGTTGTTCGTGACTGTTGAGTATATGCTGGTTGATGGGTGTAATGTACTATTTAGAAATTGCACATCTATAAGCTTCACACAGGTGTGCTAGGACATCTATTAAAGTCAATCGATAATCAAGTAATGTCTCATCACTCCTTCCTTCTAATTTTAGCTGTTTAGAAAATTCTTCAATGAGTTCCATGTGAATCTCTATGATTTGAGGCACAGGAATATTAGCACAAAACACTGTATTGATAAATTTATCAATTTTTTCTTTCAAGGTTTTGTCTGTAGTAAAGTAATCTATAAGAATCTGGCGATAATCAGATTTAATTTGTTGTAACAATACCTGCTTATCCACTTGAGTCATTTGCTGAAAAACCTGCTGTGGTTTTTGCTGCTGGCACGCCAAAACGTAATAATATTTGTCTATAAAATTTTCATTAAGATTTTCTGGCAACAAATTCAGTAAGTAGTAAAGTCTAGCTGTGGTGGCGGCAATCGAATTCCATGTGCTAAATTGGGCTGAATTAGACTGAAGAAACCACCAACTGCTTGGGTTCAATGGTAGTTGGATACATAGCCCAGCGAGATTATCTAAAATTTTTTTAACATTTGGTTGGAAAAATAGTATAGGTAGTAGCATTTATATATTTAAACATCTTGCTTAAGCATTCCAACCAAAGTTGGTTAAGTTGAACAAAGTTTGAGTAAAACTTTAGAGAACCTGACTAATAATAAGTCAAGTTGTTTGTCGATTATCGAGTACCGCTCTAGATACACAAATGTCTATAGTTGACTCAACAAACACAGACAACAAGTGAGCAGGAATATTTATTGAGCGGTTGATGAGGTGTTCGTTATAGAGGATACATTAGTTGATTGAGATTCGCATATGTATATCTATCAGAATATAGATTTTTTGATTTCACCCCTTGATAGGATACTTAAACTAACTTAAAGTATGCGCGTATTCTAAATCATTATAATTCCTCAAGGTTCTAAAGCGAATGTTTGGAGCCATAATTGTTTTAGCTGTCACTTTTAATCAGGAGTGACAATACCAGTAAAACACTGTAAGGTTATTTCCCCAAATTGATAAAGTGGCAAAGGCAAAAACTGACACTGGGAAAATTCAAATCAACCAGCGATGCTATGTCTCAGACAAACCCACCAGGGCAATGGTGTTACAGCTAAAGCAAGAATTGGAGAAATGACTTTTGTTGTGAGGATATTACTGTAAGCGCGAACACTATCTACCAAATCGCTCATGCTAAAGCCAAACGCCGCCAGAGGAAGAATTAACCCTAAAGCCTTATGTCAATGCTACAGTACCCGCTTTATAATTTTCTCGCACCCGTACCCAAATGCGGCGAAACAAGCACTTTAGTAGCGGCCTTAGAAATTTTTGAGCAACAGCAGTGCGATCGCCTAGTAGTAGTAAATCAACAGCAAGCACCCATTGGTCTGTTAAAATCTGCCAACTTAACACAAAAACTATTGGTAGAATCTCCAGAAGAGCAATATTTACATTTGTTACAACAGCCACTGACACTCTGGAAACAAAGCATTTTTGAGCCAATACAAATAATAGCAGCAAGCGATCGCGTTGAGCAATTTGTGCAGTTATTGCGTTACTATTCTGCTGCTCAATCGAGCAACAATGTTAATTGGACACTGGTTGATCAAGAAGGCAAATTATTAGGCTTGTTAGACAGCAGCCGTTTGTTGAGATTATTAGCCCAAGAAAAGGCAGGCATAACTACGGCTGGCAAAAAATACTCCCATGCTTGGAGATCGACGGGCAAAATTTCCCTAGAACATCCCGACACATCCCATAGTAATGCGGCCAAAGTCAAAACCCACTGGCGATCGCACCAAACCAATCAACTTCAGTCATTGTTACATAAACCACTGATCAAATTACTCGAACAACTGCCTTGGCCGTTGATGCTGCAAACCAGTACTGGTGAGATAGTCTCCCAAAATCCAGCTTGGTGGCAGCAATTGGGAGCCTTGAAAGATCCCGAAGATGTGCGAAAACAAGTAGCGGCGATACTCTCGCCAATTCTGAGCAAACAACCAGAATACGCTAAGCAAACAACCGTTAAAGTTCCCTACAGTGAGGATAATACATTATCACAACTGAAACTGCATTCGGGAGAAAATACTTGGGCAGTGAGGCACGAAGCCTTACCCCATAACAATTTACTACCGCAATCGCCATCATCTACACCCAATTTTCATCACTTACAAGAATCACCCGTTTCTCCTCCCCATAGCTTTAATCGCTGCTTTTTAGATAGTCAAATGGGGACTTGTACCTGTGTTGTCGAAGAACAAAACGGTCAGGAACGAGTCTGGCAATTTGCCAAAATTCCTCTAGATAGTCCAGAATTCAAAGCTGTGGATGGTCAGCCAGTCGAAAATTCTGATCATCTGTGGTTGGTGTTGGCAACAGATGTCACTGAACAGCAACAGCTGTGCAAAGAATTGGCAGCGAAAAATGCTGACTTGATTCAACTTAATCGCTTAAAAGATGAATTTTTAGCTTGTATTAGTCATGAATTGAAGACACCCCTTACAGCAGTGTTGGGATTATCACGATTGCTAGTAGACCAACAATTAGGAGAATTGAACGAACGGCAAGCCCGCTACGCCGGACTGATTCATCAAAGCGGTCGTCACTTAATGAGTGTGGTCAATGACATTTTAGATTTGACCCGGATGGAAACGGGACAGATGGAATTGGCACTCGCACCAGTTAATATTCGCAGCGTGTGCGATCGCGCCCAATCGGAAGTCAAAGCTATCCACACTCAAAGTAGCAAAACTGTACCCACCAATCAAGCCTCAACCATCAGTTCATCAATACCAAAATTCACTTTGACAATTGAACCAGGCTTAGACCAAATGGTGGCAGATGAATTGCGCTTGCGTCAGATGTTGGTACATTTGCTTTCCAACGCTTTTAAATTCACTGAAACATCCGGCGAAATTGGTTTACGCGTCAGTCGTTGGGAAGGTTGGATTGCCTTTACCATTTGGGATACGGGCATTGGTATTCCTGAACATCAGCAACACTTAATTTTTCAAAAATTCCAACAACTAGAAAACCCGCTCACTAGGCAATTTGAAGGAACTGGTTTAGGGCTAGTATTAACCAGAGCTTTAGCCCGCCTGCACGGAGGGGATGTCAGCTTTTTGTCTCAAGAAGGCAAAGGTAGCCAATTTACACTATTACTACCACCCAGCCCGCCAACTACAGGTTTTACTGATACCGACACAAGTAATCAAGAAGAGAGAACACAGCAAAATATTGGCATTCAAAAAATTCCAACTTCCGTAGCGTCCCCAGTCAGCAATACGGCGCATCTCCCTGGTTGTTCTCAAAGGTTAGTGCTAATAGTCGAAGCCGTGGCGCGATACATTGAAGACTTAGCTGAACAACTCAAAGGTTTAGGTTATCGAGTCATCATTGCGCGTTCAGGTACAGAAGCCGTCGAAAAAGCCCGACGCTTACAACCACAAGCTGTATTTTTAAATCCTTTATTACCATTACTTTCAGGTTGGGATGTACTGACATTGCTGAAATCTGATGCAGCGACGCGTCATATCCCTGTAATTGTCACAGCCACAGGCGCAGAAAAAGACCAAGCATTTGCTAACCAAGCCGATGGTTTCTTGAGCTTACCCATAGAAAATTTGGCTTTAGCACCACTTTTGGAGAAATTGTGCGCTAAACCAACAGTTTCAACGTCAAATGTTGACACTGCTCAAACGATTGCCAAAAATCAACCACTGCGAATTCTGAGATTGGTCAATCCCGAATTAGTATCCATCAACCCCCATCCCTCTCTGCGTGAACATCGGGTGATAGAAGTGGATAACCTAGACCAAGCAGAACTCTTAGCACGGGTTTGGCAGTTTGATGTCATCTTATTAGATGTAGAAAGTTATTTAGCTCAAACTTATTTACAACAATTAATTCAGCATCCCCGTTTGGTGGCTCTACCATTGGTAACTTGTGATGTTGCTACTAGCTTGGCCGCTTCGCAAATACCTGGGCTTTCGGTATTTCCCTGTTTAACACCATTTGGGAAAAATCATGGAAATCGCCCTGACAAAATAGATCCTCTGTTGTCAGTTTTACAAATTGCTTCTGGTATTTGTTGCCCACCGAGTATTTTAGTGGTGGATTTGACAACACTACATGATTTACCCCAAATCAGACGTAAACAAGTCAGAAATTATCGTAACCTGAAAAATTCTACCCTGAATAACACTACTGCCGAAAGAGGATCTGAGTGGTTTCAAGCTTTAATTCAGTATCTGCAAACAGCAGGTTTGAAAGCGGCAATTGGGCGCTGCTGGACAGAAGTAACACAACAAATTCGTCACAATAGTGTTGATTTGTTGCTAATTTGCTTAGGCGAAACGCCAATTCATCAGGATGTGCTGAAAGCTCTCACAGCCTTAAAAGATTCACCTTTTAATTTGCCGCCTATTTTGGTAATTGACCAGCGGATAAATCATCACGCAATGAAGTATTCAGGAGAAATCAAGCAGCACAAAAATAGCAGTCGGGATCATGTAGATAAATCAATTAGTGCGATCGCCACCGAGGTTCTGTCTCGCTCAATCTCAATGGAAGATTTATTGCATCAGATTAATCAAGCATTATTTCAGCATCAGCAGAAAAAGGGTTAATTTTTATTGAAAAATCGAGAGGGACTCATCACCGATTTCTCAAAGAATTTGGGAGCTTGTTTTCTGAGAAATTAGAGAAATATTTTGCTTTTGTTGCTTCATTTTCTTGAAAGAAATTCTAATCAACTGATAAGCACCTTTTGAAGCTAAATTTTCATAATCATCAGGAGGTAAATCCATTTTGACAAGGTTTCTATGTTCTGCCAAAACCAGCAATGAAGGTGCTTTTAAAGGCAGATTCGTTTGATTTTTGATATACACAACAGCATCTTTTGTTAATTTGATGAAATTAACTTGTTGATGACTGTAAAAAACTACACTCGGTTTTTTAAAGCCAACCATTAGCAATTCTTCGTTTGGTTGTTTTACCTGGGAAATAACAGCAGAAATTTCCCTCAAAGGCATCTGACGTTCTTGATCCATCAAAAACATAGCAGGCATCAAAACAACAATTAAAAATGCCACAAACCCCAACAAATTTGCACCAATAATGCCCCGCCAACGCCGAGTTATTAATAAAAATGCCACACTTATAGCACTCAACAGCCAGATAGAACCCCCTAGTTGTGTAATACCTGAATTTTGTAGAGTTTGGCGGAAGTTAGGCGCAGCTTGATCGCTACCTAATAACTGGGTTATTTGAAATATCGCCACAGACAAGGCCGAGAACAAAACAACGTTTGCCCAGCCACTAAACCAAAATAATTTTTGCGGAGATCGAGAACTAGAGGCAGATGGTGTAGGAAAATAATCGCTCCACAATAAAGCTACCAAAATAGCAGCGGCTGGCATCAGCGGTAAAACATAGCTAGGCAGTTTGGTCACAGCAATTGTGAAAAAACCAAAAACTCCTAAAAACCAAATACAAGCAAATAAACCTAATTGCTGAGAGCGTTCTTGCATTAGCCAGTGCGATCGCTGCCAAAACTTGAGTCGAGCGAAGGCTGCGGGTAAATATACAGAGTATGGTGCAAAACCTAAAAGCACCACCAAAAAATAAAAATACCAAGGGGCGGAATGACCATTAACTACTTCTGTAAAACGGTCTATGTTGTGATATCCAAAAAACGAATTAATATAATTCCAGCCGTTCCGCCAAATTACTAATACATACCAAGGGACTGATAAAGCAACAATAATTAGTATTCCAAGTAGTGGACGCATTTCGCGCAGGACTTCGCGTAACTTGCCCACATAAATCAAGAAAGCCAGAATAATTATCCCCGGTAACACTATGCCTACAGGGCCTTTAGTTAAAATTGCCCCAGCAATTAATACATAACAAGCTAAATACCATTTATTGGGGAGTAGGAAATGGGAAACTGCTTCTCTACTCCCAACTCTCGACTCCCGACTCCCCTCTTGACTGGCATAACCCAGAAAAAAACATAACAGAGAAGAAGCAATGCAGCCAGTCAGTAGCATATCTGAAACACCGGTTCTTCCCCAGACAATCATCTCTGGATTGAGTGCCATAATAGCTGCTGCGATCGCAGCTGTTAAGTAGCGGCGAGTCGGACGCTCAACTTGTGCTGCTGTGTCTTGCTTTGCCAAGTGCCACTGTACAGTATAAAAACCTAAACTAATGACTGCAATTGCGGCGATCGCAGATGGGAGACGCACAGCCCACTCGTTCACGCCAATCATGCCATAAGCGATCGCCTGACACCAGTAAACCAAGGCAGGTTTGTCAAACCGAGTTACACCGTTAAAAAAGGGCGTAATCCAATCCCCGGTGACAAACATTTGCCGGGATGCTTCCGCAAACAGCGGCTCTGTTTCATCAACTAAGCCAATACTGCCTAAATTCCACCCGTAGCCTATCCAACCAATCAGCATCAACCACAAAATCGATAAAGTTACGGCTAGAGATGGACGCTGTATTATCTTGTTGAACCATTGGTTAACAGTGTGGAAATTACTCAATTTCATCCTCATTTAGTTATTAGTCAATAGTTATCAGTCAACAGTCAACTCCCTGCGGGAGAGGGAACAGGGAACGGGCAACAGGCAACACTTCGGCAAAGCTCAGTGCCAGCGGTTCGTCCGTTTGTTCCCTTTCCCCACCGTTGGGTTTGAGTCCCCCACCTATAGGTGGCAAGTCTTGACGGGGGCTTAAATCCCCCGTCACAGACAGTCTCTGTTCCCTGTTCCCTGTTGCCCGTTAATAGTTATTAGTCGTTAACAAGTGAGATTTTGTTCTTTATGATTTTTGCTTTGTACTAGTCATCAACTAAACACTATCATCTCAGGACTATGGACTTTTGACCTTTGACTATGGACTAAGTACCAACAGCCATTCTTTAGTTTGGTTATTCCAAGTTGGGAGGGAAGTTTCACCAACAACATAAGGCCCCCAGTAGCGTCGAGAACCATCCTGGGCAAAGGCGACTAAAATATCTCCTTTTTCTAGCTTTAAGTTGCCATTGGGCAAGGAAAGCAGCAAGCCCTTGCTACTACCTTCTTGCGGTGCAAAATCCCAATGTGCTGGGATATCATAGTTAATCTTGCTACTAGCCGAGCCTTTACTTTTTGATTGTCTTGCTAGTAATGCCAAACGTACAGGCTGATCAGTTTGATTACTCATCCGCAAAGTGCCTTGGGTTTTGGCACTACCAGCCGCATTAGAACGGTTTACCAAGATAGATTGAACTTGGCTGGTACTTTGTTCTATTTGGTTTGCTGGTATTGTGATGGTACTAGAAACATTTGTGGATGTATTTGTAGCATCTAATATAGGTAGTTCTGAATTGCTTTTTGCCTGAGGCATATTAGTAGATGCTGCTTCAGATGTGTCAGGATTCGTAGTCTCAAATGACACATCTAAATCTAAACATCCCACTAGCAATCCAAGCAGCCCCAAGGTACAAGCTGTAACAGCAGCCTTACGATACACCTGAGATTTCATTTTGATATTGGTTAGAAATAAGTATTTGTTTAGTCTTGGCCAAATATTAGCTTATTCTCTGCCGTCTGAATTCACGAAATTTACTGACTTGCTTACAATAGCTCTCATGAAATTAAGCTATGCAATGTATCATACATATCATTTTTCGGAAATCAGCATTTGCATGAATAATTACCTTAATTTTACGTAAAAAAGCTTTCTATTTGCCATTGTTACGTTGAGTTTTGCAGTGTTTCAGCAAGACGGAGAAAATAAGGATACATAAAAATAAACATTAAAGCGTATAATTACCTGCAAAAGTTTTTAGTCTTGGGGTAGTATGAACAACAAAATGTTTGTTGTTAAACCCTGAGATATATTATCTATAAATTATTTACATTTTTCAACAATTCATGATTAATCATGGCAAAATTCTGATTGCTATTGGTGATGAAATAAAATATACAATATATTTAACAGTATTTTAACCAGGCAGATCAGAAGTATAAGTTATTAATCAGTAGTTAAAATTCCGAGAATTTCTCATAATATTCAAATATTGTTTCTTAATAAAAGTAATCTGCATAATTTTGAGGTATTGATGGATGCAAAACACTCGAATTAATAATTTATTAGATGCCGTTGCTAGTAGTTTAGGGCGATGGTTTCTGAATCCTTGGCGGCGAATATCATTATTAATAATTAGTTTTTTGTTTGGCTTTTTTCTAGGAACAGCAATCTCTACAATAGCAGGACAAAAAGCAGAATTAGACATTGTTGTAGCAGCATTTTTAGTGATATTAACTGAGTTAACCAGCCGCATATTTTATAGTCGTAACTTTTTTGCTAAAAGACCGCTCTGGTTAGAATACTTGAATACTCTAAAACTGGGGTTCACTTACAGTTTGTTTGTGGAAGCCTTTAAGTTAGGCTCTTAGAAAAATTTGTGGTTCGTGCTGTTGAAGGAGATGTAGATGCATTCTTGGCTCAGGGAGATTATAACAGAGGATGTCCGAGAATTAACTTGGCAGCAAGCACGAGCAGCAGCCTTGGTTGATTTTTCAAGAGCAAAGGCTTTTGGGATTACACCAACAAATGTTGATGAAATTATTCAAAGGCGATCGCAGTTACTCAAATCAGTTCTACCAGCGTTGCGGCAATTTTGCCAAACTAACCTGCGTGCTAACTTTGAGCAAATGTTGGTTTTGTTGTGGGACTTGTGGCTCCCTTTAGGAATGAAATTAGCAGCCCACCGTCAAAACCTAGACCGTCCGTTGATTCAAGGTATCTTAGGAGTACAAGGCACAGGCAAAACCACAATGTGCCAAGTTTTAACCATCATTCTCCAGCAGTTGGGATACCGCACCCTGAGTTGGTCATTGGATGACTTATACAAAACTTACAGCGATCGCTTAGCATTATTACAGCAAGACCCCCGCTTGATTTGGCGTGGCCCACCAGGAACCCATGATTTAGATTTAGGTTTAAATGTCCTAGATCAAATTCGTCAAGGAAAAACTTCTGTCAATATTCCCCGGTTTGATAAATCGGCTCATGGCGGTGCAGGCGATCGCACGACTCCAGAAATTGTTAAAAATATAGATATCGTATTATTTGAAGGCTGGTTTGTGGGTGTGCAACCAATTGACCCAAACGCATTTGATATAGCCCCACCGCCAATTATTACAAAGGCAGACAAAGAATTTGCGCGTGATATGAATCGTCAGTTGAGCAGTTATCTACCACTTTGGGAGCGATTAGATAGTTTGATTATGCTTTATCCCACTGATTATCGTAGTTCCCTAGAATGGCGCAAGCAAGCCGAACAACAAATGATTGCTGCTGGTAAATCAGGTATGAGTGATGCACAGATTGAAGATTTTGTCAATTATTTTTGGCGTTCTCTCCACCCAGAATTATTCCTTAAGCCAATGCTGCGATCGCCATCTGTGGTAGATTTAGTGATTGAAATCTGCCCAGACCGCACTGTTGGAGCAATTTACATCCCTAATGCCTGCTAGTACAAAAAATATAGCTGTAGTCACTTAGGTTAAGACAGTGTTGATTGTTCAAAGCCTTGAAATTACTGGATTTATACTCAGCACTCAGCAACGCCACTTGCTTCAACGGAGGGAACCTCCGCAACGCAGTGGCTCCTCAGCACTCAGCACTTTGCTATATTATGCACCCCAACGGGGAATCGAAAAATTAGTAGGTGCTTGCTTGTTAGCCTGTTGAAAGCGATCGCGCCCTTCAATTTTTGCTTGATATAATGCGCGATCGGCAGCAGATATCATATCTTGAAAGTCTGAACCAGGCTGAGGAATATCTGTGGCTACCCCAGCACTAATGGTCACATAACCACTTGCTTGAGAATTGCTATGGGGAATTGCCAATCTCCTCACAACCGAGCAAATTTTTTCTGCTAACCGCAATGCCCCCTGAATTTCTGTTTTTGGTAGAATCACCGCAAATTCTTCACCGCCATAACGAGCTACTAAATCGGCTGGACGTTTAACACTATCTTTGATTGCTTGTGCCACCTTTTGCAAACAGCGATCGCCTGCCCGATGGCCATAAGTATCGTTATAAGATTTAAAATAATCAACATCACAAAGAATCAAAGACAAAGGCAATTGCTCTCGTGCCATTCGTTGCCACTCTTGGGCAAAATATTCTTCAAAGCGTCTGCGGCTGGCTACTTGAGTTAAACCATCGATAGTTACCAATCTTTGCAATTCTTGATTAGCAGTTTCTAGCTGTTGTTGTAGCTGAGATTGCTGAATTAAGCGTTTTACCCGTTGGCGCAATACAGGCCAGTGAATTGGTTTAGTCACATAATCTATAGCACCCACAGCAAATGCATGGTCTACTGACTCTTCATCTTCCAGCCCAGTAATCATTAACACTGGTGTATACTTGCCATGAGCTAACGAGCGCAATTGCATACAACACTCAAATCCATCCATACCGGGCATAATGGCATCCATGAGGACGATTTGGGGGTGCAATTGCTGAAACAGCATTAACGCTTCTATACCATCTCGTGCTTCTGCTATCTGATAGCCTTCTCGCTCTAGAGCAAGCCGCAGCTGAGTACGGATAAAGGGTTCGTCATCAACAATCAGAACTAGAGATTGGTTTTTTTGAAAGTTGTTTTTCATACTCCCGCCTCCAGTTCTAATTGCAATCCAGTTTTGACTTGCTCATATTCTTGCTGAAGTTGTGACAAGATATCTGCACATCCAAGAAGCTCATTACTTCTGCCTTTGACTTCTAACTGCTTGCAAAGGTTTGTTAGGTTGGTTGCACCGACAGAAGCACTGCTGGATTTGAGTTTGTGTGCTGTCTTCCATAAAGTTTCGACATCTTCAGCTACTACCGATGCTTGAATTTCTTGTATAAGTTTCGGAGCTTCTATTAGATAACATTGTATTAGTTCTGCAAATGCGATTTTATCTCCAGATAACATCTGACGCAGAGATTGCAAAATCTTGTGATCAACTGTGGATTTCGTGCAGTTTAGGTTTGGGAGTTCAGTTTGAGTTTGCCAGGACATTTGTGTAGGTAGTTCTGGTGTTGGGATAGGACGCTGGCACTTGCTCAGCGCTTGGGCTAACTCTGCCACTTGTATAGGTTTACTAATATAATCGTCCATCCCAGCGGCTAGACAAGTTTCGCGATCGCCGCGCATAGCGTTGGCAGTAATGGCAATAATATAAGGACGAGTACTAGCTTCCCATTCCTCAGAGATGATTTGGCTGGTTTTAAGTCCATCCATTTCTGGCATATGAATATCCATCAACACTACATCATAGGGTTGACGTTGCAATGCTTGAATAACTTCGCGCCCGTCAGTTACTACATCTGCGTCGTAGCCAATTTTTTGTAACATTAGTAGTGCCACTTTTTGGTTCACCAAACTATCTTCTGCTAAGAGAATTCGCAGTGGCATTTTCTGGGCTAAATTAAACTCCAACGGGGAAGTATGTGAACCAGAAATATTGGTTGGGAGAAACTGATGTTTACAAGCATGGGTCAGGACGTAGTGGAGTTGAGATTGTTTGATTGGTTTAGTCAAACAGAAAGCTAAATCCATCTCATCATAGTTGCTGCTTATTTCTGGGCCATTTGAGGAGGTTAAAATTATCACGGGGAGATTTTGACCACCAGGCTGCTGACGAATTTCCCGTGCTAGTTTCAGCCCTTCAATTTTCGGCATTTGCATATCGAGAATCGCAATATCAAACTTGATTCCTTGTGCCAGCAAAGCTAAGGCGGCATCACCTGATTGGGCAATATATGTTTGCATTTGCCAGGGTTGCACTTGCAAGCTGAGAATTTTACTGTTGCTGGGATTGTCATCTACAATTAACAGCCGCTTACCAGCCAACTGCGCAAAAGATGCCTTGACTTCTCGTGATGCTAAATGGGGAACGACTTTAGTTGTAATTGTGAAGTAGAAAGTGGAACCATAATCAGAGAAAGTTGATGAGACAGGTCTGCTATTTTGCCATCCAGGATCAGGATTGCCACCAATACAGCCACGACTGTTAACCCAGAGGCTACCGTTCATCATTTCACTTAAACGTTGGCTAATCACCAGCCCTAATCCGGTTCCGCCGTAAAGTCTGGTCATTGAGGCATCTGCCTGGGTGAAAGGTTGGAATAGCCGCGCCATTTTCTCTGGAGTGATGCCAATACCTGTGTCTTGAATGCTAAACAGAATGTTGCAGGTAGTTTCGAGATTTTGAGTTTCTAGTTGGCTGGCATATACAGAAAGTACTACTTCTCCTTGTGAAGTGAATTTAATGGCATTGTTGAGCAAGTTCATTAAAACTTGGCGCAAGCGTGTGATGTCGCCAACAATCTGTGTCGGAACTTGGGGATGGATAAGGTAAATCAGTTCAATATGTTTTTGGGCAGCTTTTGGGGACAGAAGGTCAATTACTTGTTCTACACAAGCTTTTAAATCAAAGGGTTTTTCTTCGAGTTCCAGCCTACCTGATTCAATTTTGGAGAAGTCGAGAATATCATTGATGATGGCTAGTAAAGCATCGCCACTGGTATGAACGGTTTCTACAAAGTCTCGCTGTTGGGGAGTTAGTTCTGTATCTAACAACAATTCTGTCATACCAATTACAGCATTCATCGGAGTGCGAATTTCATGGCTCATCATTGCCAAGAATTCACTTTTGGCACGGTTGGCTGCTTCTGCTTGACGTTTTGCTTGTTCTAGGGCAAAGTTTTTTAAGGTAAGTTCTTCGCGTTGGCGGGTTTCTTGTTCTAGTAGGTGGGCTTGGGCTAAGGCAATGCCGAGTTGTGCGGCGACTGCTTCTAATAATTCAATTTCTGCTGTTGTCCATTGGCGAAAATAGCTGCACTGGTGTAAGCCGATCGCACCGTTGGGTTCTCCTTGATAAGATGTGCGGACTGCTAACATGGATTTTATGCTCAAGCCTTGACAAATTTCTGCTGCTCCTTGCAGTAACGGATCAACATACACGTTATCAGAGGCAAGAGCTTTATCCTCGGTCATCATTTGCTCGGCATGGGGATTGCCGATAACGGGAATTTCCAATGTTTCTTGACAACAGTAAGTCGGAAAATCATTATACTCTGCTACTAAGGGAATGCGAGGGAGAGGGTCGGTGATAAAAGAGTGAATCAGGCAGCGTTCAGCTTGAAATGCTTGTCCAATTTGGATAGCTGCGGTGGCAAATATTTCTTTACTATGAAAACTTTGACGAATTTGCTGGGTGATTTGTTTTAACAGCAGTGTTTGATGCAATTGTCTCTGCAATGCTTGTTGTGCCAGTACTCTTTCTGTGATGTCATGATTAAAACTCACACTAGCAATTGGCTGACCTTGCTCATCTTGTAAGAGAATAACTGTGGTTTCACAAATTCCTTGACTGCCATCTTTACGCATAAATTGAATTTCCCCAGACCAACGTCCATGCTGCTGAATATCTGGCAAAATTTCGGGCATAAGTTGAGCAACGGCTTCAGGTTTATATAAAATACTAGTTGTTCTGCCTAGGATTTCGGCTTTGCTATAGCCAAACATCCACTCAGCCGCACCATTCCAGTCAATAATTTTTCCGGTTAAATCAGTGATAATTACGCCATCATACATGTTTTCAAAGATGAGGGCTTGGCGATGCAGAGTTGCTTCTGCTTGTTTGCGATCGCTAATATCGGTATGAATGCCAATAAAATGACTTAACCTACCTGTTTCATCATGGATTGGCGAAATATTCAATTCATGCCAAAATAAGGTGCCATCTTTGCGGTAGTTCCGCAACAGTACTTGGCAACTTTTGCCTGCTTTCAGGGATGATTGCAGTTGTTGAATTGTTGGTTGTAAGGGATCTGTACCTGGCAAAAAAGCACAGTTATAGCCAATGATGTCCTTAGCGCTATAGCCTGTGATTAACTCAAAAGCAGGATTAACGTAAATAATTGGTTGATTAGGTAGTCGAGCATCGGCAATTGTAATGCCATCACTAGCAGCTGCTAGGGCGCGTTCGCGTAATCTTAAAGTTTCTTCTACTAATTTTAAATCGGTAATTTCAAACATAAACCCCCTAAGCATTACGGGGGTTCCAGCGTCTTTGACAACATTTACTATGTCTCGCAACCATACAACTCGCCCACTGGCGGTGAACATCCGATATTCAAATTCGTGGTTTTCTCCCTTAGCCGTTGCTTCTTGACAAATTCGCATCACCTGTTCACGGTCGTGAGGATGCAGATGATTGAGCCAAAAATTTTCTTGATACCATTCATCTAGGGGATAGTCTAACAATGCTTCTGCTTGTGGCCCGACATAAGTAAATCGCCAAGTTTTGATATCAAATTCCCAAGGAATTACTTTTACTGTTTCGACTAACTCTCGCAGGCGTGTTTCACTAGCACGCAGAGCAATTTCAGTTTTTTTCTGTTCCCAAATTCGCTCTGCTAGTTCTTGATTAATGGCAACTATATGCTGGTTTCTTTGTTCGGTACTCTGAGCAAAATAAATGGATAATGTCAATGTACCAGCAATGATTAATCCAGAAATTAAGATCATTACTGGTAGAGGCGATCGCAATTTTGTTAATAATTCTTCAGAAGGATATACTGCTACTTGCCAGTTGACTCCGTATAAGTCAACGCCGACTTCTTGTTGCCAAGATAGTAGCTGTGTTGGTAGTGGATTCTGCCCGTAAATTAACTCTTGATCATCAAAGACTCTAATTTTATAACCTTGGGGCAAATGCACCATAGAATCTAATAAGAACTGAATTTGAAACACTCCTGCGATAAAGCCATCAAACTGCTCTCCTATCCACAGTGGTACGTATGCGAAAAATCCTTTACCGCCTTGGACAAGTTCTAGTGTGCGGCTAACAGTAGTGTGCTGAAGGTTACGTGCTGTTAATAGTGCTGTTTTTTGCAGAGGTTCTTGGCTGAGGTCGATATTGTAAAAGGATTTGTTGCTAATTTCGGGTACAGTCCATCTGACTCGCAATGATGGGTCAACCCATTCCAACGCTAGATATCCTCCGAAATCGTTGACATAAGCTGCGGCTTCAGTTCGCCATTGTTTCTGTTCCAGACCACCGTGCAATTGCCAATGATTGCCCATTTGCTCTAATGCGAGAATTCGAGTATTCAATTGGGCAGTTAATTCCGTTTTGATAGCGATCGCCTGCTGTTGAACAAGTTGTTGAATGTCCGTTTGCTCTTCAATTACTAACCTCTGCCAAAGCAGAATCACTGCAATTGAGACAATAATCCCCACCAATAATGGCAGCAATTCTCTTTTGCTGAAAATTTCTATTGCTTGCAACTGATGATATTTGTGCTGCCTAACCACTTATTCATCCTCTAGCACTTTCAGCATTTGTCTTAATGATTATTACTGTTACTTAAAATTATGAATATTTATTTTACAATACCGTCCTTTTTTAAATTTATTTTTTCTAGTTTCTTTTTAAGAAACTGCTTAAATTTTATTTATCTTTTATTCTTTTATAAATATTTAATCCCTAGCCAAAAAATAAAAAAATTTCTTTTTTATAAAAAATATTAACAAAAATCAATTTTTGTCAATTGTTGTTTTTTATATTGATTAAATCAATGTTTTACTCACTTTAATCATGATGTTGCTAAATAGTTATTTGATATATTTTAAAGCTAAAATTTGTAACTTTTTAATATTTGTATTTCACTATTAGTTTATCGCCTTGATAATTGCTATCCATATAACAAAAGTTATGACAAAATAATTTAGGAGAAACAAGCAATACTCTAGAACTAACACAAGTGTTATTCCAGGCTTTGATCAGACATTGGCAGCAGTTTTCGTGTTGACTGCTGACGCTTAACCTTCAATAGTCAGCAGTCAACGAACCTTTAGAGGCGTAATAGCATGTTACACGTAAAATCATAAGTTTTCAGGCAAGAGACAGAAGAATAATATCTGTTGTGAATTCTTAGCTTTATACCTGATTAATTTGCCAATTGCTGTAAATTTAATAACAATATAGCCTCCTAGGTGATGTAAAAAACTTAGAGAATAAAATATCAGATACATGAATTCTTGGAGAATTCATGTATCTGATATTCACCCACGATTTATGCCTGCTATATTGTTATGCTTGTACAAATAGTTACACTTTTTTTATGGAAATAGGATTTTACTATGTAGATTGAATTTGCTGAATTAAATTAGCAAAAGGTTGCCAATCATCATCCTCGGTAATTGGTTGCCAAATCGATTCAATCACAGGTCTGAGTAGTACAGTTTTAGGATTATACTTATATAAGGTTCGTGAGATAATTTCCATCTCATCTAAATCAAAATGATTTAAGATTTTATGGTAAAGGATGCACCAATTATCAAAAATTGCTGAAGTACCTGCTGCTGGCACAATATCTGAACTGTCTAGTACGCAAGCTGGCTCATCACGCCACTTAGAAGAAAAAGTCCGAGCCATCTCCGAGAAAAATAGATGATAACCAACTTGGCTTTCTTTCAAGAAAGTAATCGTTAATTCTAAAAGTTCATCGGCTTCTGGATGCGACAACTCCTCAAAACCTAACTTTTTCAACATTAAACAGCGATATTCTGCACCATAATAATCATCAAAGCTGGCTAATCCCGCTTCCATATCACTTGGCTGAACAATTGCTTTCAGTGGTTCCTGAAGCATTTCTAAATTCCATTGGCAAATACTGGGTTGATGACCATAACAATAACGTTTGTAATAGTCGAAATATGCGGCTGTGAAATATGGGTCATAAGTAGGGATAAACGCATAAGGCCCATAGTCGAAGCTTTCCCCAGTAATGGACATATTGTCAGTATTCAAAACTCCATGACAAAAACCAGCTGCCATCCACTGTGCGACTAGTTCTGCAATTCGCTTGACTAATTCTGCATAGAACAAGGCATATTTATCTTTTTCGGTGGCTAAAGGACGGTAATAATATTCAATTACATGGTCTAAAAGCTTTTTGGTTAAATCCGGACGCTGCAAATAGTGAAAACGCTCAAAAGTGCCGAAGCGAATATGAGAACTGCTCATTCTCACCATTACTGATGAACGGGTAGGAGAAGGTTCATCACCCCGCCATAGAGATAAACCCGTTTCAATCATGCTTAAACAGCGAGAAGTGCGGACTCCCATACGGTGTAGTGCTTCGGCTGCCAACACTTCCCGCACTCCGCCTTTGAGTGTGAGCATACCATCGCCACCACGAGAGTAAGGTGTTCTACCAGAACCTTTAGTACCAAAATCGTATAATTCGCCATCCGTCGCACGGACTTGACCGTAGAGAAAGCCTCTACCATCACCTAAAGCAGGGTTATAGGTACCAAATTGATAACCGTGGTAACGCAGTGCTAATAAAGGTTTACGTCCCTGGAATTTGCCAAAGGTGGTGATGAAATGCTCATCTGTAACAACTTGAGCATCTAGTCCCAAGTGAGATAACAGTGCATCATTACGCCAACGCAAAATGTAATGGGGGAATTCCTCTGCTGCTACTTCGTCGTAGTAATCATCACCCAAAGATTCTAAGGCTGGTTCGTAGTTGAGGGTGAGCAAAGGATTAAGGGAGTTGTCGTGGTTGGGAGTTTCAGCCAGAGTCATTACGCGCCAATTTAAAAGGATTCTTCCCTTCATCGTAACTCTGACATCAGCAGAGCGCGTCAGTTACAAAGTTCATTGTGCTGGCCTCAAATCCCTTTATTTAGTAGTTTACTTCCACTTGTATGTACACCGTAGCTTGCAGGGGAGAAGTTTGGAGAGGGGTTTTAGTATCTTTCACGACTTTCCAAACATCCTCTAAACTATGCTTCGTTTGCTATAACTTTTAACTACTAAAAATCTCTACTACCAAAAAGGCAAAGTAGAGATTACGATTGAAGACATTGGTATGAGATTGTTTTAAAACTGAGTAACTGTTAAACGGACACCAGAATCTAGCCGAGGAGTTTTTAAATAATCCACTGGTTCACCGTTACGTTGAGCAGGTTGACTATTACTTGGTTTTTCGCATTCTTTAATCGCCGCTTCCGGATCGTTAAGAATATCTAAAGGTTTAATGTTTTTGCATCCTTTCTCTTCGCTGACTCGGCCAATAGAGTTAGCGATTTGTCTTAAGGTAGAAGCGCGATCGCTGGCGTTAATTGCGCTATTGTTGATTGTAATTGGTTCGATAATCAGGGTAGCCGCTTCATGGCGTTCGATAGTTAGCGGATCTATCTCTGCTTGCTGCGCGTGGACAGGACGAACTAGAGCGATCGCACCAACAACAGCTAAAGTTATAAGTGGGCATTTCATACTTCAACCCCTGAATTAAGTTACATGAGATACCTACAATTGCAATTCCATGTTATCCGCAAGCAACTAAAATGTAATCGCTAGTAAAACTAACTATGTTCCATCAAAGAAACTGGCACAAAGAGCCAATAATGTAAGTAATTTTTCTGTATTACACCAATTAACCACGAAAATATTTTTTCTTCACCTTACTATATATATTTTTAAGTATTAATTTCCTTAACCTTCCTTTTGTCAAACTTTTGATATTAGATAAATGATGTTGTTTGTGGTCAAAAAACTCATTTAATTCATCCAAAATAACTTGCAGCCTTTGAATAATATTTTCGTGGCGATACTCTTGAAGTACCTGTTCTGATAAACCTAAACCTGCCGAAGAGCTAATTACCTTCAAAATACGTTGAATATCATACTCTTTGGAATATCCTGCTATTTTATAACAATTAAATCCCGGATCTAAATAATCTGAAAGTCCACCATTAACGCTAGAAAAAACCTGACACCCACAAGCTAAAGCTTCCATTGGTTGCAGTCCAAAGCCTTCACTGACAGCTTGTTGCGCCCAGTACTCAGCAGAATCATAAAGATAAATCTTAGCTCGATTAAATAATCCAGGTAAATCTTCTACATAATAATCAACTACATGCACATTGCATTTTTGTTGTAACGCAGGAATTAGCTCTTTTAATAAATACTCCGAAGACTTTCGTACTTGAACTAAAATATCAATATCCCGCTCTAAGTTTAAATTTTTAAATTCCGGGCTAATTTCATTAGGTAAATAATAAATGAGCGTATTAGGAGCTTTTTGTCCCCAGTAACCCAAGGTGTTGCGACTCACAGTAATAATGGGAATACTGGCAGGTAAATTAAATTTATAGCCAGAACTGTGGGCATGATAAACAACATTGTATTGTTGGAGTTTGGCAGCTAATTTAGCTATATCAAACCCCCAACTAATTACAAAAATTACATCATTTAAATTTGGTTCTGTAAGCAGGTCATCTAAAAACAGCTTACCTGTTTCCCTTTGGCGGTAAGTAACTACATCTGCGCTACAAATATGTTGGGCAAGTTTTAATATTTTTAACTCTGCCCAAAGACCGCCACAGGCAAATTTGCTACTGGTTCCAGGCAATAAAAAATAAAGCTTTCTCATTACGAATTAAGAATTAGGTTCTTGCCATTTTACCTTGACAAAATGCCCTTGCCGTCCCCAAACATCACGAGCCACAGTAATATTTTCAACTGTGAGGTTAAAAGGAATAGCAGTTGTAAGGTAACGCTGTGCTATTGAACCGATATCTGGGGCAATTTCTGCTGCTGTTGTAGCTGCCAAGCCTAAACCAATCAATTGCTCAACTGGCCTAAATGGTAGCAACAAATGTACACCAACAGCCATTCCAGCAGTTAACACCATTGCTACTGATAAATTTGTGCCACAACGGGGATGTACTGCCAAATCCCATTCGCCATGTGTGAGGCGATAAAGGGCTTGACTCACTGCACGGCGCAAGTTGCTAATATTGACTTCACCATAGAGGTAAAATCCTTGATCAGTAGATAAGCCACCTAATAATTCGTTATCAATTTGAATTGTATTGGGTCTTCCTGGGGGAGTATGGGCGTTTTTAGTTTCACTGAGAACCCAGACAGTGGCGTGTTCCAGGGCGTGAACTTGCCGCAGCATCAGCATTTCTTTCAAACCTGGCACGAATGATAGCTGTCTGAGTAAATCAGCATCTAGGGTAGATTGAGGTGTAGTAAAGTCGAAGCTAAAAAAGTTAAAGGAAGACAAGCTACCTTGAACAGAAGCAGAAGTTTCCATAGCAACACTGCTCTTCAAACTGATGGAGCAACATAGATTTCTTACAAATGTAGCGCTTGCAGCCAGGGATTATTGCTAATTTTTATTGATGACTGGATAAATATGGCAGGGAACAGGGAACAGGAAACAGGGAACAGCTTTGAAAGCTCCCTAGTGTCCATGTTTGAGCATTAGTCCTTGTCCTAATCTATGCTTCGACTGCTATAACTTTTTAAATATGGTGAAATGTACCGTTGATACAGTTTTATGAAACGGTATCAACGGTAACAGCTTTGCAGGATAACCAATAACAGAGTAATCTGTTCTGCTGGACGTTGATGCTAACGAGAACTCAAGGTTCACGCTGAAATAGATGCGTGAGGAGGAAAACAAGCTGTGAACCGTCAAAATGTCGTAGCTGCACGCCAGACGAAATTTATCGCAATATTAGACGCGATTTATGGCATCTGCCAAACGCCATTGACCGTGCCAATTTTAGATTTCGGATTTTGGATTTTGGATTGTTTCTTCGGTATAAGCCCCTGCGCTGAGGAAACGGAACAAAATCTAAAATCCCCAAGCTGCATCCCAAAAGTGGGTGCGTTCAATCTAAAAGACGCTCCTGCGTTGCTAACGCTACGCTATCGCAAATCTAAAATCCAAAATTGTTTGACCGCATCTTTACTGGCACACAATTCACTCGTTCTGGTTAGGCAGAGGACAGCAATTCACATCATTCAAGCAGACCTTGCCCCACTGTAAAGCCCAGCGGACAAGTGCCACTCGGTTTTCTGTTTGGGTTTTGGTGAGAATATTGCTGATGTGGTTATCAACTGTACGCTTGCTAATTTCCAGTTTTGCTGCAATCTCTTGGTTAGTTAAGCCAGCGGCCACTAAGTCGATAATTTGCAGTTCTCTGTCTGACAGAGTAACAGGGGTCTGAGACTCGCCACCAGCCATGACTGATTCTATCCTCCCTTGGTATATGTACTTAATCACTTTATTTAATTCTAGAAGATTCTTTTGTTTGTAGGGATTTGAAGTGTTAGCTGCAATACGATTGACAATAAATTTTTTCAACTTCAACAGAATGAAAAGTTCGCTTATATCTAAAATTAGTATTTTTTGTTACTTATTTATCGAATAAATCAAGTGTTTATAACTAGAAATAAAAAGTAGAATTCAGAGCCTACACATTCGGCAAAAGTAATAAAAATTGCCATTGAGTTCTGTGAAGGACTGGCGACAGATAATGAAGATTATTGTAGATTTTATACTGACCTCAAAAGAACTGCAAAGTCAGGGGTCAACAGGGAAAACTCAGAACTTAGAATTCAAAGTTCAGGTAGAAAAAATTCTGAACAGCATTTATTGTTGAATTCTGACTTCAGAATTCTTCTCAACTTCCTAAACCCAAATCGAAAATCTAAAATGAGATGAGCAATCCCCGTGTTTTGTGTCTTGGTGAAATTCTGTTCGATTGTTTAGCCGATCAATTGGGGCTAAAGCTGGAAGAGGTGCAATCTTGGACTCCTTATCCAGGAGGAGCGCCAGCAAATGTGGCCTGTGCTTTGGTGAAACTGGGAACTTCCGCCGGATTTGTTGGAGCCGTAGGTGAAGATGAACCGGGGAATGCACTGGTTCAGTTATTACAAGAAGTCGGTGTAGATATAACAGGTGTACAACGTCATCCGACTGCGCCAACACGACAAGTATATGTGGTGCGGGATTTAGCAGGCGATCGCACTTTCGCTGGCTTTGGTAAATATGATACATGTGAATTTGCCGACACTCGTCTGCAAGCCCAGCAATTACCCACTACTCTGTTTCAAGAGGCAGATTTTCTAGTTTTGGGTACTTTAGAATTAGCCTATCCTGAAAGCGAAAAGGCAGTTCATCGTGCTTTAAATTTAGCAGAACAATTCGACCTCAAGATTGTGCTAGACGTTAACTGGCGACCAGTATTTTGGCAAGACGAAAATATCGCGCGGCAAAAAATTCAAGAAATATTTAAGCGCGTTGACTTTCTCAAACTCTCCAAAGAGGAAGCAGAATGGCTATTTGACACCGCAGATGCAGGAGCTATTACTTACCGTCTAGATTCTGTTGAAGGGGTATTAGTTACAGATGGAGACAAAGGTTGCGCCTATTGTTTAAGTGAAAGCGAAGGTGTATTACCTTCTTTCCCTGTGAAAGTAGCTGATACGACTGGTGCGGGAGATAGCTTTTTGGCAGGATTTATCCACCAACTAAGTCAGCATGGTATCCAGAAATTAAAAGATGCAGACACCGCAAAACGTATTGTTACTTATGCCAGTGCTGTAGGAGCCTTGACTACTATTAAACCAGGTGCGATCGCTTCTCAACCCACCGCCGCAGAAGTTGAAGCTTTTCTCGCTACTCATCAACTTTAAGCAGGAGTATAACTGGTTGGGATATCAGCTGCGATCGGCTGATATTCCTGACTAGAATATTGGTTTAAATTCTTAATTTTGCCAAACCTAAATAACGGATACCTTCGGGGGAAACATCAAACCGACAAGGTAATACTTCTAAACCGAGGGCGATCGCTTGCCGCAATAACTGGCCATATACTGGATCTGTACTATCACCAGGGGCAAACTCTATACAATCACCTCGATTAATAAAGTACAGCATGACGGCGCGAGTTGAAGGTAGCAGCGCCATTAATTCTCGTAAATGTTTTTGCCCTCTTGTGGTTTCGGTGTCAGGAAATAATGCTAAGGTTCCTTGCGCCCAAGTTGTGTTTTTGACTTCTAAATATATCGGGCATTCTTCCTCACTACCTGTCAACAAGAAATCCACACGACTTTTTTTATCTAAGCCATAAACCACTTCACCTTTAATTTGGCTGTAGTTACCCAATTCCGGGAATAAATATTTGGCTAAAGCTAGTTTGACAATGCGATTAGGTAAAGCAGTATTCACGCCTACCCAAGTTGGTTGATTATCGTGTACTTGAATCAGTTCCAGTGTGTAAGCAAGTTTCCGGTTAGGATTATCACTTTTAGACAACTGTACCAGACTACCAAGGGTTGAGACTCCAGTCATCGGCCCTGTATTCGGACAGTGTGCTGTCACGACTTCGCCATCAGCAAGTTGCACATCAGCAAAAAAGCGCTTATAGCGCTTGAGTAAAATACCAGGGTAAAGAGTCGGGTAACAATAAAGCCAATCAAGCATTGTTTTACAAAACCAAGCACAGATGCACACAAAATCATATCGTGGTTTGTTCTTGGTATGAGAAGCAAAACAGCCTGTCTACTGAACCAGAAATTATATCTTTTTAAATTTATACAGTGGAATAGTTAGAGGGAATTATAAATTTACTGACTCATTAGAGAATAATATGATTAACAAGTTTAACTCACCGCTACATTGCTCATTACTGGTAGATATAAAAGATACTGCTACCCAAGAATATTTGCGAGCAATGGAGTGTTTGTTGGTAGTAGTTCAAGATTTATCCCTAGCCCGTAGTTTAGAGCGAATTATGGAAATTGTTAGGGTAGCAGCACGACAGATAACAGGGTCAGATGGGGCTAGTTTTGTGTTGCGGGACAATGGTTATTGTTATTACGCCGATGAGGATGCGATCGCTCCTTTGTGGAAAGGTCAGCGATTCCCGATGAATATCTGCATTGGCGGTTGGGCAATGTTGAACCGTCAACCAGCAATTATTGGTGATGTGTATAGTGATATGAGGGTTCCCCATGTCGCTTATCAACCGACTTTTATTAAAAGTATGGTGATGGTTCCGATTCGCACCTTCGACCCGATTGGTGCTATTGGTATTTATTGGGCAAGACTTCATCATCCCACTACAGAAGAAGTTAAGTTATTACAGGCTTTGGCTGATACAACAGCAGTGGCGATGGAGAATGTGCAAGTATATTCTGAATTAGAACAGCGAGTCAATGAGCGCACTGCGGCTTTAGCAGCAACTAACACCTATCTGCAACAAGAAATTCGCGATCGCCAAGCTGCGGAAGCTGAAGTACGTCGTCTCTCAATAACCGATGAGTTAACAGGACTTTATAATCGGCGTGGCTTTTTTATCTTGGCACAACAGCAACTCAAACAAGTTCAGCGATCGCAAACTCCTGCTAGTCTCATGTTTATTGATTTGGATGGTTTAAAAGCAATCAACGACACTTTAGGACATGAAATTGGTGATGCTGCAATTGTGGCGGCGGCGACTTTGCTCAAAAATACATTCCGCGAATCTGATATCCTAGCCAGATTGGGTGGTGATGAATTTGTAGTGCTGATGCAAGGACGAGATCCTAGTTCTGAAGTTATCCAGCAGCGATTGCAAGCTGCGATCGCGCAATTCAATCAAACTCAGCAGCAACCATTTTTATTGTCTATGAGTGTTGGATTGCAATCTTATGATTCAAATCAACCTGTTTCTTTAGACAAACTGCTCACCCTAGCAGATATGAAAATGTATGAATCTAAGCGACTGAAGAAATTGCATGATTAGGTCATAAAGATATAGGAATTTGGTTTGATTTCCGAATTTACTTGTGTAGCCAGGAAGTAGGAAAGAAGCCTTATCTGAGTGTACTGATTTTTTTTAGAAATCAAATATGATTCCTATGGCAATCTTTTGTATGTCTAGCCTCAAACTTAAGTTGATTCTGGTAATTGTATTCTGGCTTGACGAGAACCATAAAGTTCTATAAATCGTTTAAACAGTAGCATAGTTTCCTGTTTAGAAGCCAAATTTGCATTAAATAAACGCTCGAAGTTTTTTTCAGCTAAAGCTTGCAAATATGGCAAATCTTCAAACAGTGTCAAACAAGTAGCACAATGTAAAAGTATTTGTAATATCGGCTTAGGCCACTCTAAATCACTATATATATCTATATATAATTGATGCTCCCGCTCATTTAAAGGAAAAGCATGAAAAATTACAACTATTCTTTTGCCATTGTATGCAGGAATACTCAGTTCAATAGTATAGGGAGTATGTAAAATTAAATCTACCTCTACAATTGGTTGCCGCCAAAATCTCAACACATTGATATTTGGTTGCAACATTGTATTAAATTTGATAATTCCACCTATATTAGTTTGTTGAAACTGGCTAATATTCAATACTTTTAAGTTGTTAAGGCTGAATTTATGAATTGTCTCCAAGTGTTTTAAGTTCAGGAGGTGATAGATTTGGCAATAATAAGGAAAAGGTAAAATATAATCTTGGCTAATCATGTGCCGCTTCTTCAACCTAAACTTGTTAGCTTGACTGCGACTTAGGTATTCTGCATATTCATTAGGCTCTACATCATTTTTATTTAAACTTTCCTCTGGTTTTAAATACAGCCAGCTAACAAAAAATAGGCAAGTCATCAATAGCTGTAATATATCTATTGGTGATAATTCTCCATCCGATAAAATAGCAAAGCTTCTGTCTGTGATGGCAAATAACCATGATGGAATCCCAATTAGCCAAACACAACTTTTTATTTGATCCAACGCCAGGGCAACTTCTACTTTTATCGATTGTTGGGTATGATTATCTATGTCAGAGTTATTATTTTTATTCTGTTGCGTCAGGCAGCTAATAGACATAATATCTACAATAAATGTTTAATTTGATAGACTGATATTTGTCACTATATTTATGCTAAGTATTAAACATTCGATTGAACTCTATCATTGGCTGTAGATATCAGTTAAATCTGTCTGGATTAAATCAAAAAGAACATCGGTTAGTAATTACAAATGTGTCTCTCATCCTAAGTCAGCTATAATCCGGTTTCCTTCTGACTGAAGTCGTGCTAATGCTGCGATCGCACAACCACAAGAAATAAATTAGTTTGAAGTTTTACTGTGTCAAATAAAACTTAATGCCTTCCAGAACAAGATTTAATTTTCTTGTGCTACATTTAGTTACAAGGTAATAATACATCCGCTTTACTATGGTTTGGGTTCTTGATTCCCGACTGGTGCGCCAACCTCTGGCTTGCGCGTATACCGTAGAGCAATGCGTCATTACTCCATTGTTTGATTAGCTCAGTGGTAGAGCATCCGAAGTCATCGGTTGGACGTAGGTTCGATTCCTACATCAAACTCCCAGAAAGTTAGCTCACTGGTAGAGCGATCGACTCATAATCGATTGGTTGCAGGTTCGATTCCTGTACTTTCACACAACACAATTGTCTAGGGAAAACGACAATTCGCGGAATAGAGCAGTTGGTAGCTCGTTGGGCTTCTAACCCAAAGATCAGTGGTTCAAATCCACTTTCTGCCACAAAAAACCCTGTCCGGGTCAAAAGACACTATCCTGCCAAGATAGCCAATTCAACTTTGTTCAAAACTCTGCATTGTAGGTGAACTACTAACATTACTTGTGATGTTGGTAGTAACAGTAAAGTGGCCTGTGCAAATGTTCTCTCCTCAACTTGAGTATGTCCTTCGTTTACTAAATCCAGTTTTCTGGAATTGACAAACTGAACGGCATATTTGAGTGTTGTTGTCTTTTTTGAGATTACCTTCGGGTAGTTTAAAGAAAGTAGCAGCAATCTTAATCCAGTTTTGGAGATGTATTTGCCCGCGACTGAACTGTAAACACTTACATTTGCAGAGTTTTACAATCACATACATATCCGTTTTCAACAAGCTTAAGGCATAAGCCTAAGAAAAAACTTTTAAAAGTATTACTGAATGTTGCCATAAAATAACGTAAATTTTATATATCAATTAGTAATTTCTTAAAGATATTTTAAAGTTAATATTTTGTGCTGCAATTATACCCAAATATTCTATTTTTAGTGCTTTTTTACTCATATTAATTGCATAATATAACCAAGCCTAGTCCAAAATAGATAACTCATATCCAGGGAGCTTTGATGACTCAACGTATTACCAGTGCTATCAATTCAATAGTGACAAAATTCTCGCGGCGAAATGCTCTTTTGTGGCTTGGAGGTAGCGGATTAGGAACTGCTATTGTTGTAGGAACGCAAAAAGAAGTGAGCGCTCAAGATCACAAAGATGTGAAATTGGTGAACCCACCAACTTTGTATGATGCTCCCCGAAATGGTTATAGTCATATAGCTTTTACACCACCAAGAACAAAAACAGTTTATATTTCTGGCCAATTTGGTTCAGATTTACAAGGAAATCTTGTTTCCGATAACTATGAAGAGCAATTGGTACAGGCTTTTCGGAACCTGCGCTTTGCCTTAGAAGCCGTTGGTGCAAGGCCGCAAGATGTAGCAAAGACTACTGTTTTGATAGTGAATCACACTCAAGAGAAATTGATCCCGTTAGGACGCGAAATTGCTAATTTGTGGGGAAATAAACCACCAGCAAACACACTCATTCCCGTTCCTAGATTGGCACTTGATGGTATGTTGTTTGAAATTGATGCTTATGCAGTGATTCCAGCAGAACCAAATAGAAGGTGGTTTTAATTCCATCAACTTGAAATTTGATACGCATCTTTATAGAAAAAGTATGAGGATGTAAATGTGGGGTGTGTTAAGGCATTAAGCCTAACGCACCCCAATATTTTATGTTTAGGTACTACTGCGATCGCAATCACTCCTTTCTACATTTGCAAAGTTTTTGATTACAATGTAGTATAAATAATACAAGTAGAAGCTTATTAGCAGAATCACTGAACGTGTCAAGCAATTTCATACATCAAGCTCTACCGCTTGCTAATACGGAGGGTAAACTCTTGATGCGTAACTTATAAATGTGGTTATCAAATCTTTGACAGTTATCTATGCAAATTACTATGTGGCGAACTTTTTATATCAAACCTAACGAAATCGGCATCTTATATCACCGCAGTGATTTTAAGAAAATTTTGCAGCCCGGTACTCATACTTATTTTGGTAAGCATTGGCAAGTAAGAACCTATGACCTCAACCAACCTGAAGCTAAGATTGAAAACCTAGAACTATTGCTGCGAAATCATAGTTCAGAGTTACAGCAACATCTTGTAGTAGTCAGAACCGCATTCAATCAAACTGCTTTAGTTCGCTGGGGTCAAAATTGGGTTAGCATTCCACCAAATCAACTTCGAGCTTTTTGGCGTGGTTTTATTGAGGTAGAAACTCATCTATTTAACTTGAATGAAAGCTTGGCATTACCTGCGGAATTTGTACAACAACTACGTGGAATTGCGTTGAGTGGAGTTAAAAAATTCCAAATTTCCGAGTATGAAATTGGTTTGTTGTATGTGCAGAATAACTTTGTCCAACCACTCGAATCAGGAGAGTATGCTTTCTGGACTGTTGATAGAGATGTGACAGTACGGACTCTCAGCCGGATTTTACCGAATCCAGATTTTCCCTTAGAAGATGTGCTAATTGAGCGACATCCTGAGTTTGTGGCGGCTTATTGTGAGATAGTTCAATTACAGAATCAGCAAGTAGCGATCGCTCGCTATCAAGGTAAAGTAATTGCTATCCTCAAGCCATGTAGTCGCAAACTCTTTTGGCGAGGTGTGGAAGTAGAAGTTATTGACATCAACATTGATGCAACATTGCCATCTCGTTTAATTGCTGAGTTAGTTTCCGGTTTACCAGAAACTCTCGCTTTAAGCCGCAATTGTGTGCATATCTGCGAAGTACCTGCACAACACCTGGGACTACTGTACATCAATCAAGAGTTTCAAACACAACTGCAACCAGGAATGCACGTATGGTGGATGTTTGGGCGTTCTTTGCAAACAGAAATCTTTGACCTCCGCCAGCAAACAATGGAAGTGTCTGGTCAAGATATCCTGTCTAAAGATAAAGTACCGTTACGCTTGAATTTAACTGCTGGTTTCCGCATCATTGACCCTCTGAAAGCCAAAAACGGTTTATCAGATATTGTTAGCTACTTATACAAGGAGTTACAGTTTGCTTTGCGTGGTGCAGTCGGCGAAAGAACTTTAGATGCGCTACTAGAGGATAAAGGCGCAATTGATAGCAGTATTTTTGAATACATTCGCCAGAAAACCGCAGACTATGGAATTGAAGTAGATTCTGTTGGGGTGAAAGATATCATTCTTCCTGGCGAAATTAAAACTATCTTGAGCAAAGTAGTAGAAGCGGAAAAAGCAGCCCAAGCAAACGTAGTTCGTCGTCGTGAAGAAACTGCTGCAACTCGCAGTATGTTAAATACTGCTAAAGTCATGGAGGATAATCCCGTCGCATTGCGTTTGAAAGAACTGGAAGTGCTAGAACGAATCGCCGAGAAGATTGAAAAAATTCAAGTTAATGGTAGCTTGGATAGTATCTTAACAGAGTTGATTCAGATTAATCGGCAATAAAATTAAGAGTATGTCTGAAAAGTCGAAAATTATACTAATAACCCCTCTCCAAACCTCTCACGCCAGTCGCCTCAAGTCGGGAAACCCGCCCACGACGCTGGCTCCCCGAAACGGAGAGAGGCTTTGAAACCCTCATTCCCTCGTGAGTGTTGGGGGCGAGGGGGTTAGGTTTTTAGGATTTTGATGTTAGCGACAATACTTCTCAGACATCCTCTAAAATGCTCTAATTACTGTCCCCAAAGTTGGCTGTCCCAAAACAGCCTTGACTAAATTTCCGGAAATATTGCCATCAATTATCCAACAATCAATTCCTAAACTAGAAATAGCCAAAAACTCTTCTACTTTTTGGGACATACCACCAGTAACATCTACCGACTTACTTTCACCTATAACTGCTTTTATTTGAGCATAATTAGCTGGTGTAATCAAAGGTATTACTTGCCCATATTGGTCGTACACACCGGGATAGTTACCAGCATTGATGAGTCGTACTTGGTATTTACCTTGACTGTGAAAGTATTTGGCTAATTCTGGTAACAAGGTATCAGTAGAAAGAATAGTGCCACCAATTGCTTTATCTAAAACAACATCACCAAAAACTAAAGGTATTAAGCCAGCTTGTAGACTGTTTTCAATAACAGAAAATTCGGCTTTAAGTAGTTTTTTGTTTTGAGTGATAGCCATAGTTAGAGGTGGTAAGCTAACTACTGGTAATCCTGCTTGTAAAAATAACTTAGCTAGTAATACATTCAAATCTAAAGAATCTTGGTGGACTAGGCAGAACCCTAGTTTTTCATCATCACCAATAAAGCCATTGATAGTATTATATTTATGCGCTGACTGGTGACCAAAAGAACCAGCACCATTACCAATAATCAATTTCAAACTAGGATTTTGCTTGTTTACTAGACTAATTTCCTCGACTACTTGTTGCATAATTTCGAGTCGAGCAGTGTAAGGTTGGTTCTTATCAGTAATTAAAGAACCTCCCAGTTTGATTAATACTAGCTCTAGCATGAAATATAGGAAACTATACCTTAATAACTAGCGAAAAGCTTACCACGAAGCATTACAAATTCTGCTTGCACTCACATAAAAAAATGTTAATAACAACAGAGAATAGGCAACAGAATTCATACTGTTGCCTGTTAAGAGTAATCGTTTTTGAGTCTACAATCGTTAGTTATCAATCATAGAAATTATCCACTCTGATATCTCTTAAAATTTCCGAAACCTGCCATCCTGAATTGGCGATAGATAAAACTACAGGATTATCGCGTACTGGAATATAGTTAGCCTCTCTAGTTTCTACTACGTTGACTACAGGCTTTTCCTCAACTGTAGCTTCTTGGCTCTCAAAATCATCTACTGAAAGATTTTCTTCTTCTATCTGTTTTATCTTTTTCAGGATTAATTTCTCAGATTTTTTGATTAGTCGTATATCCATGATGATTTATTAAGCCTTAAAGTTTGACAAAGAAATAAGCAACAAAAAGCAGGTTCTTAGAGAGGTCAAAAACTTCTTCAAGAACCTTGAGCGAAATCCGCAAAAAAGTTTTATGAAGTTAGGTGTTGAAAAAATTACCCAAGAAAATCTAGGATACATCAAAATCGATGGAAAATCCGCAGACTAAACTAAAAAATTTATGGAATTGTCGATGAAGAATTAAAACCAGCCAAACTATCATCCCTCAAACACAATACGCTTTATCCCACCAACTCGATAGATTTTTTCTCTGCTTGTATGAAACTCTCGGCTGGTCAGTGTGCGCTATGTGGGAGAGTACGAACCAGGAATTCGGGGAACAGGACAAATACTTTATAGGGTTAAGTTTACAGGTTTGAACACAAATTTAGTGCGATCGCACTGGGTAGCCCGACGCTAGGTTTATGGTGGTTTTTGATTGTCAGCGTGAGGAAGTGATGATTTAAATTTTACGGGTTTAGTAGAGGCGATCGCCTGAATCTTCAACACAAAAAAGACATCAAAATTGTCCCCCCTTCCCTCGTAGGGAAGGGGGTTAGGGGGTCTGACAGGTGTAGGTTTTTTATATGGGGATGAGTGGGTAATCTCAAACAGAGTTCTAAACGTGGTTCAAATCACGAAATTTCGTTCTTATGCGGAAAATCAAAGACTAAAATTTGAGTTTTCAACCAACGGAAAAACCTCATTTCAGCCACGTTTGTAAAATACCTACACTTGTCAGGGTTAGGGGGTTAGGTCTCTTCAAAACAAGCTTGACAAATCAGCATCAAAACCCGATCAAGTTCCTGTTTCACTTCCTCATTTTTAATCCTTAACAAACGCAATCCTTTAGCTAACAAAACTTTGTCACGTTCTGCATCATATTCAGCTTGTTGTTCATGAATTTTTCCATCTACTTCTATCACTAATCTAGCTGCGTGACAGTAAAAATCTGCAATAAAACCATCAATAATTTGTTGACGACGAAAGTGTAAACCATTGAGGCGATTACTGCGAAGTTGTTGCCAAAGAATTTTTTCTTCTGGTGTCATTTGGCGACGAAGTTCTTTCGCAAGTTGTATTTTAGTTGGGTTTATTGTTTGTCCGATGACTATGTTATGAGGTCTATCTTTTTTATGTGACGATTTGTGCGGCGGTGTTGGATTATTCATGTATGAAACGTAGAGGCTGGTGTTGATTCATACATTATGGCTGACCTCTCCCCCAACCCCTCTCCGACGCGGAGAGGGGAGTATGATTTCTCCCCTTTCCCTATGAGGTAAGGGTCTGGGGGGTTAGGTTTGTGTTTAATATGGGAAGTGAGATCGCAAGTTGATCAGGTGCTTAATTAAACATTGGGATTCTTTAAATAGAATACTTCCTTTACCTAGGCCAAACTTTAATAGCTATCTCCGCTAAGTGTTCTGCACGCTTTTTAATTGCTTCTTCATCCCAAACATCTATATTTTTAAAATATTGGTTTAACGACAAGTTGCTAGTATGGAAATATCGCAACTTTTCTGTAAAAGCTTTATTACCCATTTCAGAATTATATCCTGTTAAAGTTAGGTTACCCAAAGTGTGCTGCAATTTTTTATGCACAGAATCATGATTAGCCCCTAACATTGTTTTCCATTCTTTATTTAATTTCTGGGGCATGATATGTTCGACAGTTACACTATCCGGAGTAACTTTTTCCTTAGTAAGAAATGACTCTAGACTTTCTAAAAGGAGCTTTGCTCTATCACTCAAACTTGTAGTGTATACATCCTTGGTAATAATACCATCACGTAATGCATCATCATCCGGCCAAACTTTACTCTTATCATAGCCCTTCAAGACTTGTTGTAATCCATCAACCAAATTAGCAAGATTTGCTTTCTGAACTTCACTGTACAAAGCATTGAAAACTGCTCCTAAACTTTTGGTGGAAATTCCAGCAAATAAACGACGTACAAAATAAGACTCTAAATAACGTAAAATTTCTTCAAACTGATGAAGCGATAACCGTTCCTCTTCATACTCATGATAAACATTAAGTAGGAATATATGACAAGTTGTAAAGTCCAGCCTCTTTAATCGCTCAAAGCAAGCTCTTAATTTAGGCTCTGGTTCTTGTTCGCAAAAATTAAGACGCTGATAATACCTTGCAAACTGTATGAGGGTTTGTAGCTCAGACCTTACACCAATCTCTGACTTATCAAAGCGTTTTTTGATATTTTTGTAAATTTCTTTCTGGTGAACTGCTTCACCATCTTTACGTAGATAAAACCAAAATGCATTTGTTAATTCATCTGCATACTCTTTTTGTCCAACACTAGATTTAAAACTTTCTACAAAAGGTAACCATTCATTCTCATATACATCTTCCCTCTCTTCATGCGGTAACCTCATAAATATATAGTTACGAACCAAGTCTACCTGAGTTAGTTCTTCTCCCTTATTATTTAAACTTTCAAAAATAAGATATGGGTTATCGTTTGCATCAGAAGTGATATTTACTATAACTAATTGCTCTAATATAATTTTTTTCAGTTTTGTTAAATCAAGTGGTATATCTTGCTCAGGAACAGATTCTTTAAGCCGTTTATCAAAAAAATTATAAGCTGCATTTATTTGCCCTAACTGTGCTTCTGTATTTTTAGTTTTAGCAGTTTTAGCAGTTTTAAATTCAACTATACTTTTATATGCATCACGGTCATTTTGAGTAGGTAATACTTTAAAGTAATCGTCATTTTTATGATATTTGTTAATTAAATAAAATTCATATATCTGTTCAGACATCTGTTTATCATATTTTTTGAGATGATTTCGTAATGCTGCTAAGAGAATGCTAAGGGTGGTAAGACGTTGTTGACCATCTATGACAACATATGGAGTGATGCCGTCAGCTGTTCCTAATTCTGCTTGTGTGACTATGGGGCCAAGAAAATACGAACCTTGTACTTCATCGTTGTAAAGGTTCATCAAATCTTCCCAAAGAGTCTTCCAATTTTCCTCCTTCCAAGAGTATGGTCGTTGAAACAGAGGTATTTGAAATTGTTTACCACCTTCTAGTAAGTTACGGAGCGTTGTTTCTGAGGCTTTCATTGTAAATATTGGTATAATTTGATCTAGATTAACAATAATAAACTTAATTTACTTGAAAAAGTAATAACCGGAATTTACAAAAAAAGCCCGCAAAAATGGGCTTTTTTTGTAAAATTCTTAGCTATAGTTTAAAATTGGACAAGCAGTTTTTACTACCTCGCCGCAGTAGGCATACCCAAAATATCTTCAATCTTGGGCATTTCTTCCAACGGAATCACGCGCCCTTCATCTTCAAAACCGGCAATTTGATCAAAGTTCAAATACCGATATAAATTATCAGCAAAAGGATGAATCTTATTCGCCACAATATCAAGATATTCTTGCACTGTGGGAATACGCCCTAATAACGCGCAAACTGCTGCTAATTCTGCGGAACCTAGATAGACTCTGGCATCTTTGCCCATACGGTTATTAAAGTTGCGGGTGGAGGTAGAAAAGACAGTTGTGCCATCAGCAACTCGCGCCTGATTTCCCATACATAAACTGCATCCAGGCATTTCTGTTCTTGCGCCAGCCGCACCAAAAATACCGTACACACCTTCTTCTTTTAATTGGTGTTCATCCATGCGGGTTGGTGGTGCTATCCACAGGCGAGTTTTAACTGAACCTGCACCTTCTAAAACTTTCGCAGTTGCCCGATAATGACCAATATTTGTCATACAAGAACCAACAAAAACTTCTTGTACTGGATCGTTAGCAACTTCCGATAATAACTTAACATTATCGGGGTCGTTAGGAGCAGCAACAATTGGTTCTTTGATTTCGTTTAAATCAATTTCAATTATTTCTGCATATTCCGCATCTGTGTCGGCTTCTAGTAACACGGGGTTGGCTAACCATTCTTCCATTTTGGCGACGCGGCGCATGATAGTACGCTCATCGTGATAGCCTCTGGCTACCATGTTCTTTAACAGGGCAATATTAGAACGCAGATATTCCGAAATTGTCTCGACACTTAGTTTAATTGTGCAACCTGCACAAGAACGTTCGGCGGAAGCATCTGTAAGTTCAAAGGCTTGTTCTACTTTTAAGTCTGGCAAGCCTTCCATTTCTAGAATTCGTCCTGAGAAGACGTTTTTCTTGTTCTGCTTCTCGACTGTCAGTAAGCCTTTTTGCATGGCAACGTAGGGAATGGCGTTGACGATATCTCGTAAGGTGATACCGGGTTGCAATTCACCTTTAAATCTTACCAATACTGACTCTGGCATATCCAAAGGCATAACACCCAACGCACCCGCAAAGGCTACTAACCCAGAACCAGCGGGGAAGGAAATACCCAAGGGGAAGCGAGTGTGTGAGTCGCCGCCTGTACCTACGGTGTCGGGTAACAGCATCCGGTTTAGCCAAGAGTGGATAATACCATCACCGGGACGCAAGGCAACGCCGCCACGTTGGGCGAAGAAGTCGGGGAGGTCGTGGTGAGTTTTGATGTCAACTGGTTTGGGATAGGCAGCGGTGTGACAGAAACTCTGCATTACTAAGTCTGCACTGAAGCCGAGACAAGCAAGTTCTTTCAACTCGTCGCGGGTCATGGGGCCTGTGGTATCTTGAGAACCAACGGTAGTCATGATGGGTTCGCAAGATGTACCAGGACGGACACCGGGTAAACCGCAGGCTTTACCAACCATTTTTTGGGCGAGGGTGTAGCCTTTACCTGTGTCGGCTGGTTGTTGAGGACGGATAAATACTGTGCTGGGTTCTAACCCTAGTGCTTGGCGGGTTTTGTCGGTGAGGGTACGCCCTATTAATAAGGGGATGCGTCCACCGGCGCGAACTTCATCAAGGATGGTGTCGGGTTTGAGGGTGAAGGTGGAAATTACTTCGCCGGCTTCGTTGGTAATTGTGCCTTTGTAAGGATAGATGGTAATTACCATGCCTGTTTCTAGCTTGGTGACATCGCATTGTATAGGCAAAGCACCAGCATCTTCGGCTGTATTAAAGAAGATAGGCGCGATCGCACCACCTAAAATGTATCCCCCAGCACGTTTATTCGGCACAAAGGGTATATCTTGTCCCATGTGCCACAACACGGAGTTAATGGCAGACTTCCGGGAGGAACCTGTACCTACCACATCGCCAACATAAGCTACTGGATGTCCTTGCTTTTTCAACTCAGCGATAGTTTCTAAGCTTCCCGGTTGACGTGTTTCTAACATCGCCAAGGCGTGGAGAGGAATATCTGGGCGAGTTGTGGCGTGGGTGGCGGGGGATAAGTCGTCGGTGTTGGTTTCGCCAGGAACTTTAAAGACTGTGACTGTAATAAATTCTGGCAGTTTGGGACGCGCAGTAAACCATTCAGCCTCAGCCCAGGAGTTAATTACCTGCTTGGCGTAGGGGTTAGTTTTAGCTAACTCCAAAACATCATGAAAGGCATCATACACCAGCAAGGTTTTGCTGAGGGCGGCGGCGGCGTAGGCGGCTATGGGTTCTTTACCTTCGCCTCCCATTACCAAAGGTGTTTCGGAAGAGTCTGATACTGATGTGGTGGCAAATTGCAGTAACTCAATTAAAGATTGTACGTTGTAGCCGCCTACCATTGTTCCTAGCAATTGCACTGCTTCGATGGGTGAAATGATGGGGCTTTTAATTTCCTTTTTGGCAATGGCGGTGAGAAACCCCGCTTTCACGTAAGCGGCTGGGTCAACTCCAGGGGGTACGCGATCGCGCAATAAATGTAATAATGTTTCTTCTTCACCCTTGGGCGGATTCTTCAGTAATTCACATAATTCTGAGGTTTGCTTCGCATCCAACGGTAAGGGGGGAATTCCTAATGCTGCCCTTTCGGCAACGTGTTGACGGTATTGTTCTAGCATTTCTCTATTCTCCGTTGGGATGTTCTACCCTTAATTATGAAATATTTTTAGGCGAGACTTGGCTATAAAAGTTTACCTCATTTTATAGCTGAAAGCCTTACTGGTAATCGGTTATCAAGTATTTTGGCTGATACTTAAATGATAGTTTTGCGTATTAATTCCCACTGAAGATATTTTAATTGCTGCGATCGCTATTCTTCAGTGAGGAATTGTTCTCTCTATGAGATAAAAAGCTATTTCTCAATATATTTACTGATCAGTTATCTTGAGTGTTGATCTAACCAAGTTTCTAAATCAGTAACACTAGAAAAATCTAATAATGCTTCACCGAGATTTTCTAATTGTTCAATTGATAAGCCTTTAATGCGCTCAATTAATAATTCATCAATTTCACCAAGACGACGATTTAGTAGACGTAGTATTAATCCTTGTCCTTCTTCTTGTCTTCCTTCTTGTCTTCCTTCTTCTTTTGCTTGTTCTCTGTCTCTTTGATAAAGTGGTTCTAAACGCATAATTAACTCTCGATCATCTGCTTCTAGTTCTTGATTTAATCTTAAATTTTGTTTTAAAATGGCGGAAGTTCTGTATTAATGCCCAGATTATATAGCAATACTGAACTATGGTATAGATCCCCGACTTCTTTAAGAAGTCGGGGATCTGGAAACTCGCGGAACTATTGTTATTAGGCAGTCATTGTGTTTTCATCTGATGTTTTCTCTGGATTAGATTTTAAGCGTGTCAATCTACTTTTACGGACTCTTTCGCTTTCTCGAATACCACCTGCAAGTTCATATTCATCGCTATTTTTTCCGTACTTAAAACCAACACCCACCACCATTTTGTCTGAAATTTGACTTAAGGTTTTTTCCATTGTATCTAGCTTGACTTTAGAAGAGTCAATCATAGCTATTGCAGCGTTATAATCATCAAGCATTTTTTGAAATTGCTCGATTAATTGCATCAGGTTTTGCAAGTTGCAATTATCATCAAAACTGATATTGGGGTCAATAGCTTTTAGTCCCGCAACTCTAAACTCTGCTTTTTTTAGAATCTGGGAACTACGTTTTTTGCGAGGCATGATTTTACACTTTTAAAAGCTTTACAAAGCTATTTTGGCTCAATTAATCTGTTTTCTAGTTCAGCAAAAAGCGCATTTTTTGTAGCACAATTTTTTCTGGATGTGCGTGATTTCTCTGAATTGAATTACCGATCGCACCTTTATTTCATAATCAACAGCGATCGCAGAGTTTGAAGGCTTAATATTCTAGCTTTAAGGCTTAATGTTCTAGCTTTAAGGGTTCATGTTGTAACCTTAAGGCTTAATGTTCTAGCTTTAAGGGTTCATGTTGTAACCTTAAGGCTTAATGTTCTAGCTTTAAGGGTTCATGTTGTAACTTTAAGGCTTAATGTTCTAGCTTTAAGGGTTTATGTTGTAACCTTAAGGCTTAATGTTATAACATTGATGACCAAAGTTTGTTGGTGAGTTGACTATAACAGGCTTAGTATTTCAGCGATTATTTTCATGGCTCGCCCAAAACGCAACTTACAATCAGGTTTCTCCTACCACACGCCCTAGCGGGAATTCAAATGCGTACAGTGATCGTTCCTAGGTTGGAAGTCAAAATTTAGTGGTTGACCATATCTGTAATATTATTCAATAATTCAGATATAATAGTGAGTTTGTCTATTGCACTCATTTTTTAGTATATGTCCAAAACTTACACCGTAGAACTGCTTCACCAAGGTAAAATTCTTACTCTGCAAGTTCCTGAAGATGAAACTATTTTATCAGTAGCTGAAACTGCTGGTTTCGAGTTGCCTGCTTCTTGTCATGCAGGGGTGTGTACGACTTGCGCCGCCCAAATTACCTCAGGAACTGTAGACCAAACTGATGGTATGGGTGTTAGCCCAGAATTGCAAAAACAAGGTTACGCATTACTTTGCGTCTCCTATCCCCGTTCTGACTTGAAAATTGAAACTGAAAAAGAAGACATCGTTTATCAGTTGCAATTTGGGAAAGACCAATAAAGTGTGAAGTATGAAGTATGAAGTCTGAAAGATAGAATTTTATACTTCATTCGGCTATTCTAAAACAAATTAATTAACAGGATGGACGGCAGTGACTACTCATTTTATTACCGCAGAAATTGACATTCAAGAAACTCCTACCGAGTTGCAAACAGCAATTGAGGCTGAATTGAAAAAACAAGGTGAACCATTGCGTTGGGCTATTACATCTGTAGATGAAGAACAGCAAAAAGTTGCTGTGGAAGCAGTTATTACTAAGAGTGCTGAGTGCTAAGTGCTGAGTGCTGAGTGGTGGTAAAAGATTGTATTACTTAGTAAAGTCTCAGACTTGTAATTTCACGTGAGTTAAATGAAGATAAAAACCCCTCTCCAAACCTCTCCCCCACAGGGAGAGAGGCTTTGAAACTCTATTTTTTTGTAGAAAAACAGTAGTATTTTTGCCCCTCTCCTCGTCGGAGAGGGGTTGGGGAGAGGTTCATCAAACTCCAGTTAATATACACATCTACTCACTCAGCACTTGCAATGCAACGTCCTTATACCGCTATTCTGATTGTACCTACTGGCGTTGGGGCGGCAATTGGGGGATATGCAGGAGATGCTATACCAGTTGCCCGAACTTTAGCACAAGTTTGCGATCGCCTGATCACTCACCCCAACGTCCTCAACGGCGCAAGTTTATATTGGAACATCCCCAACGCTTTTTATGTGGAAGGTTACGGGCTTGATAAATTTGCCTCTGGATGTTGGGGTTTACGACCAGTCCGCAATAATAAGATAGGTTTGCTTTTAGACCAAGGCATTGAACCAGATTTGCGCTTGCGACACCTACAAGCTGCCGATGCAGCAAGGGCAACTCTTGGATTAACCATCACAGATTATGTAATTACTGATGCTCCATTAAATGTAGAATTACGCACTTCAGCATCCGGGGCAAGTTGGGGAACCATTGGTAACCCCGATAGTTTACTGAGGGCAGCAGAGAGACTGATAAAGAAAACCGGGGCAGAAGCGATCGCAGTTGTTGCCCGTTTCCCTGATGATATGGATGAAGAGGCTGTGCAGAACTATCGTCAAGGTAAAGGCGTAGACCCTCTAGCAGGCGCAGAAGCCGTAATTAGTCATTTACTAGTCAGAAACTTGCAAATTCCTTGCGCCCATTCACCAGCACTCGCCAGCGCACCTCCCTATCCTGATTTATCTCCTCGTTCCGCGGCCGAAGAATTAGGTTATACTTTTTTACCAAGCGTACTTGTAGGCTTAAGTCGCGCCCCACAATTTATTGTCGAGAAACAATTATTTACATCTCGCCAAGAAGATATTTGGGCAGATCAAATAGATGCTGCGATCGTACCTGCAAACGCTTGTGGCAGTAGTGCTTTGCTGAGTTTAAGCGAACAGCAATGCCAAATAATTACCGTCAAAGATAATAAAACTCAAATACAAGTTCCTGCCCAACCTTTAGGAATCAAATCCATACAGGTAAACTCGTATTTAGAAGCAGTTGGTGTAGTGGTAGCCCTCAAAGCTGGTATCAATCCTAATGCTTTGGTCAATAGTCAATAGTCAATAGTCAATAGGTAGGAGGCAAAAGGTTAAAGGCTAAAAAATCAAATTTCATACTTCATACTTCATACTTCACACTTCACACTTCATACTTCATACTTTCCCGTGGTAGAACAACAAAAACAAGACCCTGAAATTCCATACCTAACGCGCTTCCAAGTGCTGGTAGCAATGGCGGTGACTGCAATTCTGTTGTGGACAGTCGCCAAAGTGTGGTTACGCTTTGGTAATGTTTTCCTATTCAAGTGGGAATGGAACGAAATAGATTTCCTTTGGGGGCTAGGTGTAGGAGTGATCATCACCGCCTTGAGTGGTTTAGCTTATCGATTGTGGCCGCTTTATCGCCAAAGCGCAGATTATTATTTAGAACTGGTATTAAGACCTTTAGCTTGGCCTGATTTAATTTGGCTGGGTTTACTACCAGGGTTAAGTGAAGAATTATTATTTCGAGGTGTAATGCTGCCAGCTTTAGGCTTAGACCATGTAGCAGTGATTGTATCTAGCCTTTGCTTTGGAGTTTTACACCTCAGTGGTTCGCAACAATGGCCTTACGTGATGTGGGCAACTGTTATTGGGTTAATTTTGGGATACAGCGCATTGCTGAGTGGAAACTTGTTAGTGCCAATTGTTGCTCATATTATGACAAATTGGGTTTCTAGTTATTTCTGGAAAATGCAGCAACGTTAAATCTTTTATTGAACAACCCCTCTCCAAACTTCTCCCCGCGACGGGGAGAGGCTTTGAATGTTCCCCCTTCCCTCGTAGGGAAGGGGGTTAGGGGGTTAGGTTCCAAGTTCACTTTTCAACATAACGTGAAAAGTCATTATTCTAGGAAGGTATAAGTTTGGTTTGGAGTTGATGAGCAGCGATCGCGATCGCCTGTGGTAGAATTTGATGTTCCTGAATTTGAATTCTGGCGTGGAGTGTTTCTGATGTATCGTCTGGTAACACTGGCACAGCTGCTTGAATTAATATCGGGCCGCTGTCCACTTCTAAACAAACTAAATGCACAGTACAGCCAGTAATTGTTACCTTAGCTTGCAAAGCTTGTTCCACAGCATGAAGACCTTTAAAACTCGGTAACAAACTGGGATGAATATTAATAATTCTGTTAGGAAAAGCATCAATTAACACTGATGTTACTAGCCGCATCCAACCAGCTAAAATTACCAAATCTACATCATGCTGGCGCAAAGTCTGGACAATTTGCCTATCTAAAGCTTCCCGGTTTTTGTATTCGCGGTGATTTAATAAAACAGTTTCAATACCGCGATTTGCGGCTCGTGTTGCTGCTTTCGCACCTGGATTATTGTAAATTAGAACAGGAATTTGGGCATTTAGTTGACCATTTTCAATAGCTTGGGCAACTGCTTCAAAATTGCTGCCATTCCCAGAAGCCATAATTCCTAGTTTGATAGGAGTATCAGTAAATGATAGGCGATCGCTAATATGGGGAGAAACCAAGCTAAAAGTAGAATCAGGGCAAAGGGTCATAACAGCAACAAGGGAAAATTAATAGATGCCAAAAATATATACTAATAAATCGTGGCTAGATAATGATACATTTGCCGCCTGGACTTTTCTCACACCCGCATTAATTTTATTAGGTCTGTTTGTAATTTGGCCGATCGCCTATTTGTTTTACCTCAGTTTCACGGCTGGTAGTTTTACATCCACAGGTACTTATTGGGTAGGGTTCAAAAACTACTGGCGCTTGCTACTTAACCCCGATTTTTGGCAAGTTCTTGGTAATACAATTTATTTTACCCTTGCTACTGTCATCCCCAGTTTAATTATTCCTTTAGGGTTAGCAGTATTATTAAATCGTTCCCTAGCGTTGCGGGGAATTTTAAGAAGTGCTTATTTTTTACCGTCAATCATTTCTCTTGTAGCTGCTGGTTTAGGATTTCGCTGGCTATTTCAAACTGCTGGCCCTGTAAACGCATTTTTGAATATATTTGGTATTGCGCCAATTCCTTGGTTAGGAGATACATTTTGGGCAATGCCTGTTTTAATTATCTTAAGTATTTGGAAACAATTGGGTTTTAATATGGTTGTCTTTTTAGCAGGGTTGCAAGCAATTCCTCCCAGCCGCTATGAAGCAGCCGAATTAGATGGTGCGAATGCTTGGCAACAATTTTGGTATGTAACCTTGCCTGGACTACGCCCGACTTTAGTTTTTGCTACAGTTACCACAGCAATTTTTACATTGCGGAGTTTTGAACAAGTTTACGTGATGACTGGTGGCGGCCCGTTGAATTCTACTAATTTGTTGGTTTACTACATTTATCAAGAAGCTTTTGGTCAATTTGATTTCGGTTATGCTGCTGCTGCTGCCACAGTTTTGTTAGCTGTAACTTTAGTTTTAGTGTATTTGCAATTACGAACTTGGGGCGAAGAATAATTAATTTGATTAGAGAATAACAAGATATCTAACTTCTAAAATAAGTCGGGTATCTGTACCTAAATATTATTAATATTTCCTGACTTATGTCAGCAATTTTTGTTATGCAAGCTACATTTATAGCTTATTTTTCGTGAATTCTCCAAATATTATTAATTTCTCATTCAGCGAATTTGCTTTATTAGTGTAATCTCTATATACAGTGATACTACTTGGAAAAGAGAATACAAAATATGGATTGTGAGAATTCAGACACAAATAGTAATTCCCAATCCAAAATGGTATGACTCTCACAATTGAGCCTTGCAATTATTGATACTCTGAGGTGAGTACTATGAGAAATTTTGCTGACTTGCAGGAATTAATCTCTAGCCAAATTCACGAAAAATGTAATCAGCAGCAGGATTTCAGTAGATGCGATTTGCGAGGAATTGAGTTAAAAGAACTTGATTTAAGTAATGCTAACTTTCGGGGATCAGATTTACGCTATGCTAATTTATCTGGTTGTATTTTGACTGGCGCAGACTTAAGTGAGGCAAATTTAACCCAAGTAAATTTAAGCAATGCTGATTTAAGTTATGCCAATTTGTGTGGGTCTTGCTTGTGGCGATCGCAATGTAGTAATAGTAACTTTTGGGGTGCTTCTTTATGCGGTGCAGATTTCACAGAAGCCGACTTGAGTAATGCCAAATTGATTGAAGCTTCGTTAATAGAAGCTAAATTAGTCAAAGCTAATTTAACAGAAGCCAGCCTATGCGGCGCAATATTACTAGAAGCTAATTTAACAGAAGCAAACTTAAATGGCGCAGATTTAACTTGGACTAATTTAACTAATGCAAATTTATTAAATGCAAACCTTTGGGAAACAAAAATAATTTATAGTAAACTCCGGCATACCATTATGCCTGAAGGTACAATTTATAAACCTGAGATCATTATTAGTTATTAAACAACAATATTCCCGACTTCTTTGAGAAGTCGGGGATCTAAAGCTTCATATATTAAAGTAATTTATTAAATATCTAATACCAATTTAGAACTTCCAGGTTGAGAAATACAAATCAATACCGAACCTTTATCAGTTGTTGCACTTGGTTCTTCTTGATAAGCAACTTCACCTTCGCGGATTTTACACATACAAGTACCGCAAACCCCTACACGACAACTAAAAGGTGGATTAATATCATTAGCTTCGGCAAATTCTAAAATAGTGCCATCACTAGGTTGCCATGTTAAAGTTTTGCCAGATTTGGCAAAGACAATTTCTGCAAATTCCTCACCTGGAGTTGTAGTCTGAGTTTGTTTGTCAGTCTCAGTTTTCATCGGTTTCCCGAAGGATTCAAAGAAGACTCTACTATTAGGTACTCCCGATGCTTTCAGTCCTTCGGTAATAGACTGAATAAATGGTGGTGAACCACATAGAAAATATTCAGCTTCTTGTTGGCATAATTCTTGAATTAACGCCGCATCAACATACCCAAAACTGTGATATTTACCTGCATCTTCTGGTCGAGGACGACTGTAGCAAATATGTACATTTAAATTAAGATTTTGTTGGGCAATTTCCATGATTTCATCTTGAAAAGCATGGAATTGACCATCTCTCGCCCCATGTACAAACCAAACATGACGCTGAGGATTCAGCCGAGTACAAGCTTTCGCCATACTAATCATCGGCGTAATTCCTACACCATTGCTAATCAAGACTGCGGGGGTATATTTCTGTACATCCAGCACAAATTTACCGTTTGGTGGTTTGGCTGGAATTACAGCACCTTCATGAATGCGATCGTGCATAAAATTAGATGCTATACCAGGCATAACATCTAATCCATTTGGTGCAGGTTCTCGCTTAATTGAGAGACGATAATATTCGCCAGTTTCTGGATAATCAGAAAGAGAGTAAGTCCGAATTACAGACTTATTTTGTCCTGGAATATCTAGTTTGATAGTTAAAAATTGTCCTGGTTGAAAGTTGGGAATTTTACCTTTATCTTCAGGTTGCAAATAGAACGATGTAATTTCTTCGCTTTCTTTTACCTTCCGCACAACCACAAAATTTCGCCAGTCTTGCCAAACATTGCTGTCTGTTTCTTTGAGGTCTGGAGTAGATTGATTTTCACTTGTTTTACTGGTATAAACTAAGCCGAAGACTGCACCAGCAGCTGCACCAAATAGTGAGGAATAAACACCAAATTGATGGGCAGATTTATCTTTAGGATTGGCAAACCCAATTACAATAGCAGTAGACAAAGTTACTACTGAACCAACGGTAGCTGCTGCGGCAACACTTCTGACGAATGGATGGTTAATTCTTCCCAGACTTTCCAGCATTGTTATTTCCTACCTCAGACTTTTTAAGTGATGTTGGTATATACCTGCGAAGATTCTAATTTCAGTCGTTTTACCGAAAGATTATCTGCATCCTACCGTTCGTTTTTATTCCTGTTGAGTCTCTTTAGATTTACTTTAGAAAGCGCCTCCGAATTAATTAAGAATTACAAACAGCCAGTGATTTTGACTAATATTTAAAATTCCCGCTTTGAGAAAACAAAACTTGCGATCGCCAATAGCATGATGCTGTAAAGTATTCCATAACCTGCATTTGTGATTAACACAGTTGCATTCGGTAAAGCTTGCATTCCATAAACGGCATCATTTTTGAAATCTAAACGGGATAAATCGGGCAAAATTAGATATAAACCTTGAGTGATACGTTCCATCACTGGATTTTCACTCAAACGACCCAATTTAACTAAATCTTGAGTAATATTACCCATTAAGTACACGGCAAACGTTAACGTTATCGCCAACAAAGAATTCGTAAACACCCCCAAAGTAATAGCCACAGCATTAATTAGAGATAACTGTAAAAACAGAAAAACTACGGCGATTAAAATGCTGAGTGTAGGATGAGGAATATTCTCTAGTTGTAAAAAGACTAGATAAATAGCAGTCATTGTGGATATCAAGACAGCCAATACTGCTGACAAACCCAAGAATTTGCCAGTAATAATTTCACTGCGGCTAACAGGTTTAGCAATTAACACCAAAATAGTGCGCTTATCAATTTCTTTTTTAACCAGTCCAGTACCGATAAATACAGCGACAATTAAGGTAATGGTACTCATGGCTACAATGCCAAAGTCTAACAACATTTTGGTTTCATTAGTAGCCGCAAATTCCGGGAGTACTCGCCACGCGATCGCCAGCACTAAAGTATAAAATCCAATCACATATAAAATGCGATCGCGTACCACTTCCTGAAATACATTTTTCGCAATTACAAAAGTTCTCATTGGTTAATAGTCAATAGTCAATGGTCAATGGTCATTGGTCAATAGTCAATGGTCAATGGTCAATAGTCATTGGTTAATAAGAGAACAGGGAATAGGGAACAGGGAATAGAAAGAAACAACCTGTTGCCTGTTAAGTTTTCCTCCTGATGACATATCACTGTTGCCAGTTGCCTCTTCCCTGTTTCCTCTCTCGAAGAGAGTTGGCTAAAAGATAAAATTACCCTACAAGAAGCCACCCAAAAGGTATCTACACACTTCATACTTCATACTTCACACTTCACACTTCCTACTGTTGTGCTGGAGGGGAACCAGCAATAAACTTACTAACGCGATCGCATTCTATTTCTCCGACTGCGATTTTATCCTCTGGGTTTTTGGTTGTGATGGCTTTTTTCGTAGAACTTGCTACTGGGTCAATCCGACAAGATTTTTTCAGGTAATATCCTTTTCGGCTGGAACTTGGACCTCGCCAAATACTGAGTAAATCTAATATATATCCACCAGATTTAGTATTAACTACTCGTGGTTCAACACGCCATAGTGCTTTTTCTTCCAATGTTCCCAGGTGTTTTTCTATAACTCTGTTCCCTAAATTTCCTACTTGTAATTTGGCATCTAGTAGCCATCTTTCTACTTGTGACCAAGGTCGTTCATCTATTTGTTGTTCTACGAGTGGTTGCAGTTTATCTAAAATTAAAACACCATTTTTTGGAACTTTTTCAATAAAATCAGTTCTTCTGACAAAGGTGCTGCGTTGAAAGTTATCTGCTAATAAGCTGGGATATTCTTTTAACCATTTATCCATGACAAAGTAAAATTGTAGCCAGCAACTCAGAATCATACAACTTGCCACTAAAACGATGATTCTTTGCCTAACTTCTGGTTTGGGAATTTGCGCTTTTGAGTCGGTATCTGTGCCTTCAATAAATTCAGGAATGGCTGTAATTAAAGCTGATATAGTTGGCCAGAGTACGATGGTTCTGGGTGTAATTACATCCTGTTGATTGCCAAAGGCAAAAACACTCACCAAAAACCCTGTAATTACTGCACCTACTGGCATAAAGGTGCCAGGAACTCTCAGCGGATCATCAGTGGTATACCAAGCTGTACCAGCAATTAAAAATAACCACCCGCAAAAGGCAATTATATCTCTGACATATCCTATAGCAAAATATGATAATATCCCAGAAAATACACTTAAATAAATTAGTGTTTGCCAAGCATAAGCTTTGGATGGTACTAATATTTTTCTAACTCTGGCATAGATATCTTCAGTAAATTTAAATATGCCAAATAAGTCTTTAAATAAAACGTTCATTTTTGACCTCCAAGTAATGTAAATAACAAAATTTATCTATTACGAATCAATAAAACAATCGTAATAGCGGTATAACTGAAAGAATTCGCTATTAATGTAGTGGTAACTAAGTTAGTTGTTTGCAATTTGATATTCGGTGAAGTGCGACGTAACTGCCTCCTTTGAGATGTTTCAGTGATGTCTGGCTTTTTCCAACCATCTTCACTTAAGGTAAATACGAAAAGCTGTAACAGTAAAAATTTCATTAAAAAAGTTGTAAAGAAAATAATAAAAGTAGTTAAAATCAAAGTTGCTTGGGTATTGGCATATCTAAAGTTATTAAAGAATACATAATTAATTAATTCCGATTTAATTTCTGGTGGCAAAATTGGTTCTAAGAAAAAAAAGATGATCCAACCAAGAGTTCCAGAAAAAAGATTGGTAGCTATGGCATAAAAAATACTAGTTTTCTTGTCAAACTTTAGCCGACGATTGAAAACATAAGCTTCAATAGGTATAGCAATTAAAAAAAATAAAAGGTTAAACAACATCACGCCAATGGGCAAAAGTCGAGGCAGGGTAAAATCATCTAGCATAGAAAGTCAATGGTAAGGTTTAAAGTGAAAGGGTAAAGTCGGGATAATCAGGCTGATGGCGGCAATTATCTCATTGCGATCGCTGTTTACCATCTTGGTGTGCCAGTATACCCCTATTTACCCTGTTAATATATCCTGCAAACTCTTGTATGGAAGCATCCAAAAGAGATTTTTTCATCAGATACCGAATTGAAATAGGTAAAATTGTTTGCGAACTCTAGAACTGTCGGATAGTCAGGATTTTTAATCCAAAATCTAAAATCCAAAATCCAAAATTGCTATGGTAGTGCAAGACGTTAGGTAAGATTAGAGACTGCCACGTTACAGGTTTTCGAGAGATGACAAGGAACGGGATTGGTATACGCACGGCGCAAGCGCGTTCTGAACGGCTTACAGGTCAAATTCACGTCTATGACGGTTTGGGTAAGGGTAAATCTCAAGCAGCGTTAGGGGTGGTTTTGCGTTCGATTGGCTTGGGAATCAACACATCAAGTCATTCCAACCGCGTCTTGCTGCTGCGGTTTTTAAAAGGGCCAGAACGCGACTATGATGAAGATGGCGCGATCGCAGCTTTACAGCGTGGTTTTCCTCATTTAATTGATCAGGTACGGACTGGGAGAGCGGAATTTTTTAGTGCAGAAGAAATTATTCCCTACGACCGACAAGAAGCGGCGCGGGGTTGGGATGTGGCTAAAGGTGCGATCGCTTCTGGTTTGTATTCGGTAGTAGTATTAGATGAACTCAACCCCGTCCTAGACTTGGGTTTGCTACCAGTAGATGAAGTGGTGCGGACATTAAAAGCCAAACCCCAAGAATTAGAAATTATCGCCACCGGACGCGGCGCACCAGAAAAGTTACTGGAAATTGCGGATTTACACTCGGAAATGAAACCGCAACATCACCCCACTGCCCAACAATTATTAATTGAGGGCATTGAAATTTATACTGGTGCAGGTAAAGGTAAATCTACCAGCGCCTTGGGTAAAGCTTTACAAGCCATTGGTAGAGGGATTAACCATCCTGGTTCTACCCGCGTGTTGATTATGCAATGGCTCAAAGGTGGTAGCGGTTATACAGAAGATGCAGCGATCGCAGCTTTGCAACAATCTTACCCGGAAGTGGTAGATCATCAACGTTGTGGTCGAGATGCTATTGTTTGGCGCAATTCCCGACAAGAATTAGATTATGTGGAAGCTGAACGCGGTTGGGAAATTGCCAAAACTGCGATCGCATCTGGATTGTATAAAACCATCATCTTAGATGAACTTAACCCCACAGTAGATTTAGAACTCCTCCCAGTAGAACCGATAGTTCAAGCCTTACTTCGCAAACCCCGTGATACAGAAATTATTATTACTGGACGTTGCCAACAGCAACCAGCTTACTTTGATTTAGCGAGTATCCACTCTGAGGTATACTGCCACAAACACTATGCTAATCACGGCGTAGAACTGAAACGGGGAGTTGATTTTTAGATGGATAATACTAATGTGCTGGATTGGGTAACAGGCGGATTGGCGATCGCTATTTTGGTTGGTGGTATGTTGATGATGTTCACAACCATACTGACCACCAAGAAGAAATGATTACCTTATACACTTCACCGCCTTTATGGGGGCTACCCAGCTTGAGCATCGGCTTGTATGAAGCTCAAAACTTGGTTGCGTATGGACAAGTTGGACTATAAAACTGATACAGCAGTCAACTTAGCAATAGCCCCCAAAGGCAAAATTCCGTTTATTGACTACCAAGGAAAGCTCATAGGTGATTCTACCTTAATCATTAAAATGTTTAAGTCTGAAGTTGGAATCGATTTAGATGCAGGCTTAACACCGCTGGAAAAAGCCATTTCCTTGGCTTTTCGGCGGATGATTAAAGAAAACATCTACTGGGGAGAAGCTTACATCCGTTACCAAGTCCCAGAAAATTGGCGAATTTATCGAAAAGCTTTAATTAGTGCGTTGAGTGATGCTGCTCCAGTCGAAGCATGTGAACAAATTGTTGAGTAAGTTGATAAAATTGCTTGCACTCAACTGTCAGCATTATGACCGTATGAATCAACTATTTTTCAGCGATTTGGAGTTGGGGAAATAATTTTTTGTTTCGCGCAAAGGTGTAAAGAAGAATTTTAAGTTATTGATTAGCGTGCGATCGCTATTTAAGCAACCCACATAATGCTATTTCTTAATTTAAAAGTAAAAACTAGACACAGTAAGACTTTCGAGAGCCTTTAACGCTCAACTTCCTTGCGAAGAAGAGGCTAAGAGCGATCGCAAAAGCAGAGCCTTCTATGCCGCAAGCTTGAACAGATTGACGAACGAATTGGGGTAATGTGAAGATAGCTGTGACCAGGGGCAAACTAGATAGTTTAGTTTATATAAATAGGAGTGGATATAGCTGAAACGAGTATTGCAAAGTATTGTATAAGCGTTGCATAATAAGCGTTTCAGGATTTGATGAGCTTCTTGAGATAGCAATCAGCTATGCTGCTCTGTGGGTGATCGCAACCATCGTACTTAAAGTTCCGCTTTTAATTGAAGTCGGAACTTTAGAGCAAAATAGATGCACCACTTGGTACTTTTTAGGCATCAAATGGGTCTTGTCCACTTTTGGTGATCTAGGTTGAGGGAAGGCAGAGGGCAGAGGGCAGAAGGCAGAAGGTAGAAGGAGTCAGAAGGAAATTATAGATTCAAACTTTGAGTTTATTTAAACTGGCAACTAATATACTTTGCATTTCCTCAACTTCATTTAATAGGGGAATAAAAAGATTTTTCTCTGCCAAATCTACTTCTTTAGCAATGATTAATTGTGTATCGAGTTCTCTTAAAGAGCCTAAAGCAATATGCAAAAACTGTACGTATTCTTGCTTTGAGCGTCTACCATAGCCTTCTGCTATATTGGATGCTACAGATACAGAAGAACGTCGGATTTGACTAGTTAGACCATACAATTCTGACTGAGGAAATAGGCGGGTAAATTTATAACAATTGATAGCAAGTTGAACCGCCCTTTGCCAGATAAACTGATTTCTATAACTCATATAATCAAGTGTAAAATGTCAAATTTTTGTCCTCAAATAGCCAACAAAAACCGTCGCTCCAGTAAATCTATTTTGGCGCGACCATACATCTGCCGCTTTAACATTTTCAGTCGATTAATATGTCCTTCAACAGGGCCATTACTAACTGACATAGTTACACCTGCTTTGACAGCATCGTAGTCAGACTCTAAACTAACAGCAAAGGAGCGCAACAAAGAAACAGAGCTGTTTTTAGCTGTGTTTAACCAAGCATCGAGTTGCTCAGGTAGACGTTGACGTACAAGAGATGCAAACTGTTGAGCTAGTTCAATAACTGACTTCAAATCAGAATGGGCTGTTTGTAGTTGAGCGATGATTTCACGCTCATTAGGCTGTATAAATTCTGGTCGTCGCAAGACTAAAGCTGTGACGCGACTGGGGGTGAGAGGATGATGGGAGGAAGAACTCACCCTGGGGAACGCGTTTTTCTTTGAACACTTTGCTGGCTTAAATCCGCGCAAGGTCTTGAGATAACGAGTGAAGCGAGCGACCGTAGCATAACCACCGATATAGCCGCAGGTGCGAATTTCTTCAAACAGTTCTTGGGTGTTGTGGTTCCCGCTATTCCAGCGACTGAGGAGGTAATCATGATAAGGGTTGAGAAGACTCAGACCGTGGTCGCTACGTTCACGACGTTCGGTAAAAGTTGAGCTACGCAAGTAATTGAATACGGTAGTTTTAGAAACTCCCAGCTCTTGAGCGATTGCTAGTCCTGAGAGGCCAATAGACCGCAGTCTCCAAACTTGCTCATGGAGTTCCCTCCGTCTATCCCGTGCTTTGGCGGATTGAACTTTTCTTTTTAAAGATGTGTTTTGGGGAAACCTTGGCACAACTGGACTGTTATTAGTCTCAGCAATCATGGAAAGGTTATCGGGGAAAGGCACAGAGCAGACGGCAGACGGCAGAATATTGGTTTGAGGGTTTTCCTGTGCAGTCAATCCGTCTGTATTCTCTGCCAAACAGGGTTTAACATCCCCACACTCGTTTTGAATTTCAGTGGTCTGCAATTGGGTGGGGGATGTATCCTCATCCAATTCCCGAATGCCTTCAATTCGTGATGTTTCCACCTCTAAATGCACTTTAGTATCAGTACTAAATACTTGTTTTTCAATTTCTTTAAGTACTTTGTTATTCATACCAAAGACTTGATAGAGCGTTTGAGATAAGTTCTGCAATAAGTGAAAACGGTCTGCAACTTGAATAGCTTCTGGTGCGCCTTGACGAATACCACTTTCATAAGTTTTTGACCGATCTCGTGAGACGACTTTGACACCAGGGTGCGCTTTTAACCATTCTGTCAAGGTTTCAGCTTTTGCATCTTTTAGTAGAGCAATTGGTCGGCTGCGTTCTAGGTCAATTAGTGCTGTCCCGTAAGTTTTACATTTACGAAAGCAGAAGTCGTCTACTCCAAGAGTATGTGGCGTTACGATGGGTGGCAGTGGGATTGAGCGGACTAAATTTAACAGTGTGTTGCGCGAAACTTTTATCCCCCATTGCTGTAAGAGTCTTTCCCCTGCTGCACCACCATTAGCTAAACCAATCACACTCAGTCGTTGAGCTAAACGTAGAGTTTTTCTCGCCCAAGGTGCAGTTACATTGGTCAGCCTTTCTGTAAAAATGCGTCGTTTACACAAACTATTGATGCAAAAAAACTTCCTTACCCGTAACTGTAAGGTAATGCTGTAATCAGCCCAGGGTAAGTCTGCTAATAAGCGTTCATAGCGACTATGAATTTTTTGAGTTGGTTGGTTACAAAATGGGCAGTTAACTACTCTACTGATTGCGGAAACAATCAAATTTATCTGAGTTTTTATTTTGTCAAGTTGGCAATTCTCAAGTCTCAGATTGCTTGAATCTGGTAATAGGTGAGTTAGCACCGACATAGAACTTGCTGAGGCTTATACCTCAAATGTTTGAAGGAATGAAGTTTGAAGTATCTCGATTATATCTTTCTGACTTCTGCCTTCTGCCTTCTGCCCTCTGCCTTCCCTCAACCTAGATCACCAAAATCTGCCAAGAACCCATCAAATTGTCATTTCTTTAGGTAAAGTTCCGACTCTCTAACAAAATTCGGTACTTTTTGGGAAGTTAATAAACTAAACTGTCTAGTTTGCTCCTGGTCGCAGCTACCTTCACACTACCCCATACCCCAGTTTGTCACTGTGCAACGGCGTTATCTTATATTTTTTTACCTTCAATTCTTGACGCATTGTTCACTAGAACCGCACAGGTAAAGCATCAAATCCCTTAAAAACTAGGGTACTACGACGGGGAAGGGCGGGTCTTATCGAATCAAACTGAAGATTTGGGAACCGCTTCAGCAAAGTAGAGAAGCAAATATTTAATTCCATCCGAGCCAAAACTGCACCTAGACAGAAATGGATACCAGGGCCAAACCCTAAATGTTCATTAGGCGATCGCTCAATATCAAAATTGTCTGCTAGAGTAAATTTTGCTGGGTCGTGATTAGCTGCTCCTAATCCCAAAGCAATCATACTACCTGCGGGAATTTTTTGACCACCAATTTCTATATCTTCTTTGGCAATGCGAAATACAAAGGACACCGAACTGTCATAGCGGATGATTTCTTCAATCGCTGATGAGATAAGGGCGGGATTATCCTTGAGTTTCCGTAGCTGTTCAGGATGATTGAGCAAAGCTGATACCCCATTGGGGATTAAATCAGTAGTAGTTGAACGGCCAGCATTGAGAATGAGAATGCACAGGGAAGGTAATTCTGCAAAATCCAGGTTTTGCTCTGTGTAAGCCATTGTCAGCAAGCTAATCATATCTGTTCCTGGTTTTTGACGGCGTTCAGCTACGAGTTGGTTAATGAAAGCCGTGAATTGAGCAGCACTAGTATCAGCTTTCCGCGCCAATTCTTCTATATTGTTACCAGATGGAGCGCCCCAGAAAGAACTGATATCCCTCGCCCACTGAATTAGGTTAGGGCGATCGCTTTCTGGTACACCAAAAATCTTGGCAATAATTAAGCTAGGTAACGGTACAGATAGGTCAGAGACAATATCCATATAACCCTGATGTTGCACTTGATCTAATAAGGTATCAGTCGTTTTTTGAATAATGCTCCGCCAGCTTTCTAAAGCACGGGTTGTAAAGCCTTGATTCGCTAGTTTTCGCATCCGCGAGTGATCGGGTGGATCTTTTTCAATCATCGAGTTATCCGTCAGTTGCAAAAAGTTTTGAATCAAACTGACATCTAGATTGCCCAATTGCTGAATAAACAAAGTCCGTCGGTTCGCACTAAGCCGTTCATCTCGTAAGGCAGCTTCTACATCTTGATACCGAGTTAAAATCCAGTAGCCCAAGGATGCTTCATAGTGAACTGGATCTTCTTCGCGGATACGTTTGTACAATGGATAGGGATTAGCAATTATTTCTGGTGCAAATAAGTCATAAGTTAGGGATTGATTGCGTTTTGCTAAACCACTTTGGTTGTCTTCTCGATTCAATCCTAAATGCTCTGGGGGAATTAATGGGGTACTAGGTGGATGCATAATTAGTAGGAGATTACGATGTTTGCGGAGTAGGATTTATTTATGCATTCTGAAGTTTTTCCATCCCCAAAAGTCTTTGCAACTAAACTAGGAATGGTTTTCTCCCGATTTAAGTTAGCGATACCCCAGTGTAAAAGTTTGATAAATGATTTACCTCTGTCGAGCAAAAGATATATGTGCTATACAATTTCTACTTATGGAATGATTTAGGCAGAACTTTTTTATAATAGCCTTGATGCGATGTGCGACTTATTGAGTAGCCGCCGAGGTATGTTCAAAATGGGACGCATTGTAAACAAACGCGTCTCTAAACAAGAAAACAATCGCGCATCTGGTAAACGCGATTCCGCCACTTTTTTGAGATTTGGACAACTCTACCAAAAGTAAAGTTGTATGTCATACCGGATTGATAGAAATATGTTCGCAGTCATTTGTTATTCTTCATTCAGCATGGATTTTATTTTGTCTATAAAATTTTAAATATCCAATGGCTTGAACATTACTTGAGATAATTGAACTAAGCTTTCTCTTTTGAATTCTTCTTCATTAATTGCTGTTATAAACAATATCGGAAGATTGTCAATTTTTAAATTTTCCTGAATATATTTAGCGAGTTCGTAGCCACTCATATCAGGCATCATTATATTCGATACTAATAAATCAGGTTGATTTTGTTGGATTTTTAAAATTGCCTCCCTTGCACTATTTGTAGTGTCAACTGCAAAGCCTTCTGGTTCTAGAGTAAATCTTAAAAGCTCAACCATATCTTCAATATCATCACAGATTAAAATCTTTTTCATAAAAAACTATAAAAAAGGGTATTAATTTCAATGCTAAAAATTAACATTGCCAATCAACCCCCATCAAAAGATATAGAGAAAGAATATTAAAAAAAAATCTACCTTAATTGACAAAAGCCACGACCGAGCAGCAGCATTGCGAAACAAAGGCAGCGATCGCAGTTTTCTTCCCCAGCCACCCCAGCCCCCCCAGCTTTGACCACGCAATAGAGATGCGACACATTAGCTTTCAAAAGTGTTGATATGGCTCGTTTTTGACAACTTATGTAAGAAATTAAAGGCTGAATTTTCTTACTCTTGGGCTTTTGGGAGCATTGTTACTATCAGCGGTAACGCACGATTGATCGCACTTTAACTTAACTCAGCTAACTTTTTCTTTGCCAATTCCCGTACTTGCTCATCTGGGTCATTTGCGGCGCGATCGCGCAATAATGGTAATGTTTGTGGATGTTTAGGATATTGTTCGGTAATTGCTTCTAGTGCGACTTGGCGGGGGTTATCTTGAAAACTATATTCCCGCACAAAGGGGTCATTAACAGCACAGGTGTAAAACACTTCAAATAAGTCATGTGTGTCTTTAAAACCCCTGGCTAATTCTTGCACAGCAGCTTGTCGCACATTAGATGATTTATCAACAGTGGCGCGTTTCTTCAAGATGACAAGAGTATCAGGATCATTTTTGAATCTTCTAGCTAACTCTTGAATTGCGGCTTGTCGCACATCTGCATATTTATCAGCTGTAGCGTGTTTTTTGAGGATGAAGAGAATATCAGAGTCATCTGTGAAACCCCTAGCCAGTTCTTGCAATGCAGTGCGGCGGACATATTCGTTATCATCTGTTGTGGCGCGTTGTTTAAGAATCAGCAAGGTATCGGGGTGATTTTTGAATCCTCTACCTAATTCTTGCACAGCAGCGCGGCGCACATCGGAAGATTGATCAGCGATCGCTCGTTGTTGCAATATAGACAAAGTTTCTGGATCATCTTGAAATCCCCTAGCTAATTCTTGCACGGCGGCACGTCGCACATACTGATCGTTTTCAGCATTAGTACGCTGTTTTAACCAAGGCAAAATTTCTGGTTCTTCTTTGAACCCCCTCGCCAATTCCTCGACAGCAGTTTGTCGCACACCCGAATATTTATCAGATGTAGCGCATTGTTTGAGAATAAACAAAGTTTCAGAATCGTCTTTGAAACTCCTGACTAATTCTTGCACAGCCGCTTGGCGCACATATTCATTCTCATCGCTGATAGCACGTTGTTTGAGGATAGAAAGAGTTTCATCATCATCTTTAAAACCTCTAGCTAATTCTTGCACTGCAACTTGGCGTACCGTCCAATCATCATCTGTGATACGTTGTTTTAGCCACGGTAGAGTTTCCCAATTATCTTTAAAGCCTCTGGCTAATTCTTGCACTGCAACTTGGCGCACCGTACCAGAATTATCAGCAGCAACACGCTGTTTCAGCCAAGGTAAAATATCGGGTTTTTCTTTAAAGCCTCGTGCTAATTCTTGCACAGCGGCTTGACGCACATATTCATTCTCATCAGTGGTGGCGCGTTGTTGCAGCATGGGGAGAATTTCCAGATCATCTTTGAAATTTCTCGCTAATTCTTGCAATGCTACTTGTCGTACAGTCCAATCATTATCTGCGATCGCCCGTTGTTTTAGCCATAATAAAGTATCAACATGGTCTTTAAAACTTCTCGCTAATTCTTGCACTGATGTACGTCGCACATCTTCATGTTCATCAGCACTAGCCAGTTGTTTTAGCCATACCAAAGTATCAGCGTCATCTTTCCAAGTTGTAGCTACCGATGTCACGGCTTTAGCCCGAATTTCTTGAACTAATTTAGTTTCTTCTTCGTCTCGATAAGGTTGGTAATAATAACCAAGCTCATATTTAGTTAAATCTTTCAGCCGATTCAGTAATTTATTCGCCGTTGTTGTTACTAACAACTTATTTCTCACTTCTGCAAGACATTTAGCAGCTAAAAAAAGATTGATAAACTTTTCTGGTTCACCATTTTGTGCCATTAAATATTCCAGAATTTCGCAAACAAATCTTGGCTCAATCATCCCGGTAATCAGGCGCAACACTTCATGCCAAGTTTCATAACGCCAATGCTTACCAAACACTTCATTATTCAAATCTTGAATGGAAAGTATTTGTGTTTCCTTGAACTGCCAAACAAACTCCCATGCACAAAAATATTCTAAAAAAGTGCGATGTACAAACGCATAGTAATCTGCACCCAAAAAACATAACATAAAATTGCGAGTTCGCAATTGATTAATCATCACTCTCGCAACTTTAGTTGGGTTGTCAAATTCGATATTTTTTAAATACCGAATCAAAATTTTTTCTAAATCATGAACACTGATTAAATTCCCTGTAAAACCTTTAGCACTAGTTTGCATGTGATAAGCAACTTGCCGCAACATAGCCTGCTTATCTTTATAGTCAATAGTTTTTGGGTCGAGGCGCGAATCTTCTACTAAAGCACGTTCCACATCCCATTGATGTAGCAGCACCCGTGATGCTTGTTCATAAAGTGTTGCTCTATCTCGTGGCAATTCTTGGTTGCGATTAAGAATTGCCATCATTGTTAATAAAAGTGGATTTCCTGCTAATTCTGCAATTGATTTTGAAGTATCAATTGCTCTTTGTAACCGCTCACGTTTACGTAATTTATCTTCTGCATCATTAAAAGTCAATTCATGCCAGCGATTAATAAAATCTTGAATTTGTTCTGGTTCTAAATCTTGCAACATGAAATGACGAAATTCTGCATCTCGCAAGCGTTGTGGTTTATAGCCAATCACACGAGAAGTTACAATCACCCGCACATTGGGATATACATTAGTAAAGCGATGAATATCTGTAATTACATCTTCTCGCTTTCCTAGTTCAAAAACTTCATCTAAGCCATCAAACATCACTAAAGCATTGCCAGTTTTTAAATGTTCATGAAGTTGATGTTGATTAAGATGATGAACTATCCCGCTACATTTATGGAAAAATTCTAAAAAATTACTGCATTCGTTATTTTCTCTTCGTCTGATGTAAGTGCGTAACTCGATTAATAAAGGAATAGGTTGAAAAATAATGTTATTTAGTGGCGTTCCTGCCCAATTTAATGCCAAAAATTGCAATAATGTAGATTTTCCTGAACCTGGATCACCTAAAATAACTATATATTTATAAACTGGATTATTGATAATATCTAAAACTGAAACTATTGGTTGTTCAAAATAAACTCTGCGGTAGCCTTCTAACTCTTCTAGTAAAATTTCTGCTTCTATTTGATTGGTATCTCTGAGTTTTTTTAAATGTTCTTTGGGCAGTTCATGTACTTGTGGTAACACTTGGTGAACTTCCCGCACATTCTGGGCAATAAACATGCGCCATAACTTCAATTCATTATACGCATAGCCAGTTGTATCTAAACTATCTAATTTCAAATTTCCGTAGCGTTCATATAGTCCTTCTTGATACCTTTGTAAGTCAAAATCTGTAGGAATACCAGCCATTTCTTGCAGATTTTTATTTACTTCTTCTAAATTTTGACTGTCTAGAAGAGAGCGTAATTTATCTGACTCTCGAATAATTGCTTTCACTTTTTTGACATATCTTTTGGTTAGCCTTTCCCACTCAAATTTTTGAGGTAAACTAGGTAAATTCATTTCATACCAAGTTTGAAAAAGTACTTGAGCATCTAAAGATTGACAGTCTGCTTGGAAAGCATAACCCAGCGTCTCTTGTAGAAATTGATTGCTAATAAAATTTTTTAAAGTTTTAGTATACTGCTTCAGTTCTATTTCTTCTATGTCTGCATCTTCTAACTCCTGCTGCATTAATTCTAAAAATTCCTTTAATGCTTTGCCAGCAGCAATTTCAATATCTTCCTTTTTTAATTGCTGTAAAATGTTCTTAGGAATACATTTTAATAAATCTTTAGCCCAGTCTTTTGCTACGTCTTTTGCTAATTCCTCAAAAATTGGTTTAAAAGCAAATCCAACAGCTTGAGTTACGCCCCAAACAGCCAACCAATCTATTACCATCATCGCGTTTACCCAGGTTTAAAGTTTGAGGATATCCAACCGTTTTAGGAATTTTTAATTACAACGCAAAAGCTTGATAAGCATTTTCATTTAATTGATACTTTACATTTTATTCTATCTAATTACTTATGGTTTTTAGAAAAATTGCATAAAATTCATTGTTAACCTTGTATTTATAAGTAAATTTTGGTATTAATTTATTGTGTATAAAAATAGTTTCAAGAAATAGTAGTAACCGATAAAAAATCAATTTATATTAGTATAAATTTTAATTTATCTAATACAAATTATTGCCAAGCTGGTTAATGTAGAAAATTCAAAAGTTACAGGCGTTGAAAAAACGGCTAAAGGTATTCTCTGCACCTAGGCAAGAACAAAAATGAAATAATGAGCAGGTATGACGCTAATAATCTTTCTGAACTAAGAGTTATAAGTTTATCCGGATTGGTTAACATCCGCTAAGAACACTTTATTGGTAGATGCACCTTGATCTTCAACTCCCCTGGCTGACTCACATTGGCTGGGGGATTTTTTTTGCCGTTATACCGAGAATGAAAAAATTTTATCCGGTCAGAGGCGATCGCGACTAGAACAATTAATTGGTAGATGCACCCTGATAATTAACTCCCCTGGCTGACTCACATTGGCTGGGGGATTTTTTTGTATTTATACCCAGAATAAACAAAATTTTATCCGGTCAGAGGCGATCGCACACAGAACAATTAATTGGTAGATGCACCCTGATAACTAACTCCCCTAGCTGACTCACATTGGCTGGGGGATTTTTTTGCAGTTATGCCCAGAATAAACAAAATTTTATCCGGTGAGAGGCGATCGCACACAGAACAATTAATTGGTAGATGCACCCTGATAACTAACTCCCCTAGCTGACTCACATTGGCTGGGGGATTTTTTTGCCGTTATACCGAGAATGAAAAAATTTTATCCGGTGAGAGGCGATCGCTTCTAGAACAAGTAATTGGTAGATGCACCCTGATAACTAACTCCCCTGGCTGACTTACATTGGCTGGGGGATTTTTTTGCCGTTATACCGAGAATGAAAAAATTTTATCCGGTGAGAGGCGATCGCTTCTAGAACAAGTAATTGGTAGATGCACCCTGATAACTAACTCCCCTGGCTGACTTACATTGGCTGGGGGATTTTTTTTACAGTTATGCCCAGAATAAACAAAATTTTATCCGGTTATAGGCGATCGCGACTAGAACAATTAATTGGTAGATGCACCCTGATAATTAACTCCCCTGGCTGACTTACATTGGCTGGGGGATTTTTTTTACAGTTATGCCCAGAATAAACAAAATTTTATCCGGTTATAGGCGATCGCGACTAGAACAATTAATTGGTAGATGCACCCTGATAACTAACTCCCCCGGCGGCTGCCACCACTGGGGGATTTTTTTATTGATTGCAAACATCATTGCAGCGGATTCGCCAGGTGCGGATATTTAGGCGCAGTTGGTTTGTGATAGCGTTTTTAACTCATCAGAATAAATGACACTCAACACCAAAATTTTTCCAAATCAAACAGGCTTATCTTTGCCAACCGACTAATCCCACCATTTCTAATGCTTCGGCTACTTGTGGATGCAACGTGCAGTACCAGACATCCGCAAAACTCCACTCAACCAACAGTGCAGTCGGAAATGGCGAACCATCAGTGTGAGTTGGCACAGAGCAATTTAAGTATTTTGCCAACAAACAGCCAAGTCTCGCATATTGCAAATTAACTGCGCCATAATGGTCATAACTAGCTGCTCTAGCTAATTCCGAGGTTGTCGTAGTCCGATTAGGGAAATGATAATGAGCTACTAACATAGCTCGGTGTCCCGCAGTGAGGTTGGCTTCAATAGCAGTAAAAGCTTCGGCATATTCCTCGGCTGAAGGCAGAAATTGATCAATGTGAGAGTCAGGAGTATCAATTACCTCCTCCATGTCATCCAAGGCAGCTGCGATGAGTTCACTACAGAAAGCGCTTTTCGTGTAACCCATCAATTGAGCCAGTTTTTCTAAGCGAGAGTTGTCACTGGGTACAAGTGTCACGGAAAACCTCACAGATTCTTCCTGGCACTGCAACATCTTGTGTGCTAATCTTTGAACTTTAGTCATAATCGCAAAATGCACCAAAATAATTCATCATTTTTAACACCAGTATTTATAGTGGTCAAATTTGCGGAGTGTGCATGGTAAATTCGGTATTAAACCGCTCAACCGAATGCAGAATATGAATTTTAGTCTTAGTTCTCGGCGAAAAGTACAGTATTAACCACAGAAATTATAAATTTGCAATAGCCGCCAAGGTATAGTCAAAAGTTAAAGGTGAAGTACCTTGAGATGCACTACCCAATCAAGATACTTCACTTTAGGGACTTGCAGAAAATAAAATATCCAATTTTCAAGAGAGGATATTTTTCTTTTTCCCCCTGCTCCCTGCCTACACAGTGATAGTATGTCTTTTTAGTTGGAAGTCCCTTAGTTTTATGCAGCTATCTCTTCTCGCTGCATAGAATTTTGCTGGAGTAGTTCGGTAATTCTCTCGGCTGGTGCAGGGATACCAAAATAATATCCTTGACCTTCTTGACATCCACGCTTTTGTAAATATTCCAGTTGTTCTTGAGTCTCCACACCTTCTGCTGTGATGTTCAACTGGAGGCTTTTAGCTAAAGCAATGATGGCATCTGTGACGGCGGCACTATCAGGATTTGATGTGACATCTTGCACAAATGAACGGTCAATTTTGAGCATATTGACAGGGAAGCGGTTCAAGTAGTTCAAAGAAGAATAGCCAGTACCGAAGTCATCTAGCGCTAACCATACGCCTAGTTCCCGTAATTGTTTGAGAGTTTTTACCGAGCGCTGAATATCGCCCATCAAAAAGCTTTCTGTTACTTCTAATTCTAAGTAAGATGCTGGCAATTCTGTTTCTTGTAGGACTTGTTTGACAACCTCTACTAAGTTTGGTTCTTCAAATTGTCTGGCTGAGAGGTTGACTGACATCCGAATTGGCTTTATTCCTGCTAATTGCCAAGCACGATTTTGAGCGCAGGCGGTGCGTAATACCCATTCTCCAATGGAGACAATTAAACCATTGTCTTCGGCAATTGGTATAAACTTAGCTGGCGAAACCAAACCCCGTGTAGGATGCTGCCAACGTATGAGTGCTTCTACTGCGGTTACTTGCCTACTATGTAAATCTATCAGGGGTTGATAGTAAACTACCATTTCTCTACGCTCTAATGCTCCACGTAGCTCGTTTTCTAGTGCTAGTCGTTCTTGCAATTGAGCATTAATTTCTGGAGAATAAAAGCGATGTTGACTGCGGCCTTGCTGTTTTGCTTGGTACAGTGCGATGTGAGCCTGTTGCAATAATTGATCCACATGATGACGATCGCCTAAATTATTAATGGTAATTCCAATACTGGCCGTAATGTGAATCTGCTGCCCATCAATAAAGAAAGGTTTGGAGACTGTACTTAGTAGTGATTGCGACAGTTTAACGACACTCTCAAAGGAAAGTATATCAGTGTGAGCGATCGCAAATTCATCTTGGCTGAGATAGGCGAGAATATCTGTTTGCGCCATACAATTTGTTAAACGTTGCGCAACTGCTCTTAACAGCAAGTTTGATTTTTCATGCTCTAAGCCATGACTAATACCTGTGAAATCATCAATACCTAGTACAAGCACAGCTATAAGCTGCTGATGGTTTTGAGATTGTGATATGTTCTGAAAAAGGCGATCGCGAAATAAATCTCTATTTGGTAATCCAGTTAAATTGTCATAATTAGTAATCTGATGAATCAACTCATCTAATTTATGCAGAGTTTGTGAGGTATCTGCCATTAATGTACCTGCCTCATCTGCAAATTCTGTAGGCAGTTCTGGTAATTTTTTAGTATGAAAATAATCTTGCAATGCAGCTGATGTCAAAATCACTGGAGACAGCAGATAACGCAGTACATAAAGTGTGGCGGCTGTACCAGCAAGTGTCGCCAACAAAGCAATCAGCAACACTCGTACCGCCATTTCCCAAGAATAAGAGTTAGACGTAACAAAACAGAATAGTAAAGTGAGCAATGGTACGTGAGTCCCTAAAAATGCCACCAACATGATTTTGGCTGTATAACTATTCTTGAGGAATCGAAATTGAGCGAGAAATGAGTACAAGTAAAGTTTGTGGTTCAGCTTCATAGATTCTGTTTGTGGGTAGAGAGTCAGCAAATTATTTACCAGAGTTTTTTGGACAGAAAAGTTCCTTAGATTTGCTATCCTGATTCCAAAAAAAATGAGTAATTTAGGGTTATTTATTATGCTTCCCTATTCATCTATTTAGCTTATAGAATTCTCTCTATAGTTTTTGTAAAGCCCAATCTATAGCCTATTTCAGTACTAAAATTTTATTAGTACAATTACTGTTTAATATATAAAATTTAAATAAAGTATTGTTGGCAAAAATTGATGAGATAAAAGCATCGCCAAAACACTGCACATATTTTCATCACTTAAAAACTGCTCTAGCCACCGTCCCTGTAGAAATCTCATACCGCAGTGCTAAACAATTTCCGCCAACAGACAGGTGAAACGCAATCTCAAAATCAGGCAAACTAAGCTCACCAAGCAGAGCCAGATTTGATTTTCGTAATGTAGAGATAAATCTGCCAGAGTGTAGAAAAAGGACGATATCAGGTAACTTCTCATTCAATGTAGTTATCAATAAGAATTATTTGCGAATTTTTTAACTTTCGTAGCACAATTTCATGCTTGATTTGTGGATTAACCTCATTTCTGTGATGAGCTACTTAGGTATTGCCTTGTTTAACAAAAATAATCGCTACTTTTTTCTTAATCAAATCATTAATTAGGAGTATATAAAAACTTATGTCAAGACCAAATTTACCAGCAAATATTCAGCAACCAGTAAAAAAAGCAGTTACTAACCCCTCTTTTGAGCGTTTGGCAAGATTGGGTTTCGCTGCTAAAGGCGTTATCTATTTTGTAGTTGGTTTCCTCGCAGCACAAGCAGCATTCGGTACAGGTGGCAGAACTACCAATACTAGTGGAGCGCTACAAGCTATCGTTTCTCAACCTTTTGGAAAATTTCTGCTCAGTATCTTGACAGTTGGGCTAATTGGTTACGCACTCTGGCGCTTGGCAGAAGCAATGTTTGACCCAGAACACTCCCATCAAGCAATGGACACCAAACAAGTAATTAAACGCTTGGGTTATGCCTTTAGTGCATTGGCTTATGGAGGTTTAGCTTGGACAGCAATCAGCCTGATTATCGGTTCAGGAGGTGGTGGTGGTGGTAATTCCACTCAAGACTGGACAGCCAAATTGTTAGCTCAACCCTTCGGCCAATGGCTGGTGGGATTGGTTGGTGTGATTGTGATTAGTGTTGGGATTTCTTATCTTTACGAGGCATATAAAGCTAAGTTTCGTCGCCATTTCAAACTGCAAGAAATGTCTACTAACGAGCGAAATTGGGCGATAGGTGCAGGCAGATTTGGCATAGCGTCTCGTGGCATTGTCTTTGCCATCATCGGTATTTTCTTAATTCAAGCTGCACGTCACTCTAATGCTCGTGAAGCCAAAGGTTTAGGCGAAGCTCTTGCTGTTTTGGCACAGCAACCCTTCGGCCCTTGGATTCTGGGTTTAGTGGCTTTGGGTTTGATTGCTTACGGTATTTATTCGTTTATCGAGGCTCGTTATCGCCGAATTAATAATCGATAAAAAATAGAGACGTTATATGTAACGTCTCTACAAAAGATTAACCTAAATCGAATAGCAAAAATTCTGTGCCAACGTCGGTGCTGATTTCGAGTTGTTCTTCGCCGCTGATTTGTACGCCATCGCCCGCTCTGAGTTCTTCACCGTTTAATGTTGCTATACCTTGAGCGATTTGCAACCAAGCATAGCGATCGCGTTTTAGGTGATACTTAACCACATCACCGCTTTCTAACACAGAGGCGTATAAATCAACATCTTGATGAATTGTCACCGCACCATCGCGTCCATCTTTAGCTGCGATGAGACGTAATTGACCGCGCTTTTGTTCTAGGGGAAATGCTTTTTGTTCATATCTGGGAGTCAAGCCTTGCTCATCAGGTAAAATCCAGATTTGCAGTAAGTGCAGTGGTTCAGTTGGCGAGGGATTAAACTCGCTGTGCATAATGCCTGTACCAGCACTCATAATTTGAGCATCACCAGGACGAATAACTGAGCCTGTACCTAAACTGTCTTTATGTTCTACAGCGCCAGATAGCACATAGGTAAGGATTTCCATATCGCGGTGGCCGTGAGTAGGGAAACCTGCACCAGGAGCGATGCGATCATCATTAATCACTCGCAGAGAGCGGAATCCCATACGATTGGGATCGTAAAAATGACTGAAGGAAAATGTATGGTAACTATCGAGCCAGCCAGTTTGGCTACGACCGCGATTATTTCTATCATGAACTAGATAGTTAATTGTATTTTGAGACATAAAGTTACCTCAGTTAATATGATTTTTGTCAGTTCAATAATTAATATTTTTGTGTGCCGAAATATGCTGGTGATCGCAGTCAATAAATTACTGAACTATCAAGTTGATGCGCTAGATTTCTACTTTCAATAAAACACTAAACTTAGAGAGAATTTTGATTCATCTAGCTTGCTTTCGACATATTTAAATATTAGGATATGTACCTATAAAATGAAAAGTACGCACTAAAAAGTGGCGTACTTACCAAAAAGATACTATGAAGTTTGCAAGTATTTATCTCACACCAACTGGTGTTTGAGCTTTAGCAGCAGATGTGCCGTTCTCTGCTTTGATTTCATCAATTTGTATGTGAGCTTCTAAGAACCAGAGTCGTTTGTCAATGGTGCGAGAAACTTCTGTGTAAAGGTCAGCGGTATCTGCATCACCTAAGTCGTTGGTTTTAGCGATCGCTTCTCGGATATGTTTAGCATAGGGTGCAAAACGATCTACCAAGGCTTTTATATGGTCTTTGCCATCCAAAATGTCGAGGGGATATTCTGGCAGGATGGAGTTACTAGCAGCAAGTCTAGCTGTTCCGAAAGCGTAGCCACCCAAAGCAGTGACACGTTCAGCTACCATATCAACGTATTCTTCTAATTCACCTGCAATCTCATCAAACAATTCATGCAACTGATAGAAGTCAGTCCCTTTTACGTTCCAGTGGGCTTGCTTGGTTTGGGTTTTCAAATCCAAGGTAGCTGCCAATGTTTGATTGAGAATGGCCACGATTTGAGAACGTGCTTCAGCTGGAATATCGATGCGAGAAGGATAGAGGCGGGATGTCTGCTTATTGTCGCTCATGGTTCCACGTTTTTTGATCGACACAATGAGTCTACAAAAAGTCGTTTAGTTTACGGAACTTCCTGAAGACAGATGGTTTTTCGCAGTTAATGGATTATTATCTTGATCATTCTTTAGTATTCTCCGTAATTTAACCTTACTCAGCAACACCAGTTACTACAATGCGGTTTACTCGCGCAATGCACTGGCCCCTCAGCACTCAGCACTTTCAACTCAGCACTCTTATTTGTGATGGTTATCAATTGTGTGGAATGTACCACCAAAAAGGCGATCGCGGATCATATCACTTTGCAAGAAGTCATGGGGAAAACCCAGTTCTATTTGGCTGACTTCATGCAGGCGTTGCAGATGTTCTGGTGATAAGGTGATATCTAAACAAGCCAAGTTATCTTGAAATTGGCTGAGTTTGCGTGCGCCAACGATAGGGATAATCACACCACTTTGGGCGCGTAACCAAGCTAATGCAACTTGAGAAGGTGAACGGCCAATTTCGGCAGCAACTTGACTCACTACCTCTGCGATCGCTAAACTCCGTTCTGATACTGTTCCAAACATGGGGTTTGACAGTCTGCCTTGTTCTTCTCCTGGTTGCAGAGGCTTATTATACTTACCTGTGAGTACACCAGCAGCCAGGGGTGACCAGGGGGTAATTGCTAAATCAAAGGCTTTGGCCATTGGGAGCAAATCTCTTTCTGGTGTGCGTTGAATCAAATTATACTCAATTTGTAAAGCGACAAACGGTGTCCAGCCTTGATAATGAGCAATAGTGTTAGCTTGAGATACAACCCAAGCTGGTGCATCAGAAATACCGATGTAAAGGACTTTACCTTGACGCACCACATCATCAAGCGATCGCATCACTTCCTCAATCGGAGTTGTATAGTCCCAGGCGTGTAACCAAAATAAATCTATGTAGTCTGTATTCAGCCGTTTGAGGCTACCTTCCAAAGATTGAATCAAATTCTTGCGATGGTTACCACTGCCATTTGGGTCGCCTTTTGGTTGACTCATTTGCAATGGAAAAGAATATTTAGTTGCAACTACAAAGCGTTCCCGGTCTTTGGCAATTAATTCACCGACGATTTTTTCACTACTACCATCGGTGTAGCCATTGGCGGTGTCGATAAAATTCCCGCCTGCTTCTGTGAAAGTATCAAAGATTTTACGACTTTCGTCAACAGAAGCACCCCAACCCCAGTCTTCACCAAAGGTCATTGTTCCCAAGCACAGTTCAGAAACTCTCAACCCACTTTTGCCTAAGAGTTTGTATCTCATATAACTCGCAGTTGGTAATTTGTAATTACCTTACCAATGAAAAATGATCACTAACAAATGACTAATGACAGATGACAAATAACGCTGGTTTAAAAAGGTGTTTTTGTCTGTAAATGAATAGTTTTATTTAACTGAGGATGGTAAAAAGTTATTTCCCTAGCGTGGAGATGTAAACGACTAGCCTCAGTAGAACACCCATAAAGGCGATCGCCTAAAATCACAACTTTTAATCCTACCGCAGCATGAACCCGCAACTGATGGGTGCGTCCTGTGAGCGGGATAAATTCTACACGGGTATATTCACCTTCTTTGGCAATTACCTGAAACTGCGTCACGCTGGGTTTACCATGTTGCCAATTCACTTGTTGATAAGGACGATTTTGGGGATTTCCCCAGAGTGGCAATTCAATTACACCTTGGTTTTCTGTGACTGTACCTGCAAGAATGGCTTCATAAACTTTATGCACTTGTCGCTGTTGAAATTGTTGACTGAGGTGACGATGAATATTGAGATCGCGTGCTATTAACAAAATACCAGAAGTCTCCTGATCCAATCGATGCACAGCCGCAAGATTCATACCATCAGGGAATAAATTACGCAAACGACTCACCACACTATCTTGGGTATCACGATAACGTCCGGGAACAGATAACAACCACGCAGGTTTATTCACAGCAATCAGCCATTCGTCTTGATAAAGAATGACCTCTCCCCAAACCCCTCCCCTCGTAGGGGAGGGGCTTAAAACTCCCCCTTCCCTCGTAGGGAAGGGGGCTGGGGGGTTAGGTCTAATACCCGACAACAAAAACCCCATCAAAGGCTGACAACGTTCTGCACAAGCTTCATAAAATTTCCCCGCAATTTTATCGCCAGAAGATTTCCCCCACCAAAATTCTGCCATTGCTAATGGTTTGAGGTGATGAGTTGCAGCGTAGTGTAAAAGTTTTGGGGCGCAACAGTCTCCTGTACCTGTGGGTAAACCATCCGGCATCAATTGCTGTAAAGTTAGAGATTTTCCAAAAAAATTCATCACCGAGTAAGCGGCGTGCATCTGTGCTTGGAGTTGGCGAGACAATGTTTTACGTTGTTGTTTTAATTCCCTGATTCTTGCATCTGCTGCTGCAATTAATTGCTGAAGCGGTTGTAAAACTGTATCCCGTTGACGTTTGAGTTGTCGTCGTTCAATTCCATCTCGACGGCTGGCTTCATCAAGTTCTGCAAGTGCTGAGGCGAGAACTTCACCTGTGAGTGTTGCGCATAGTAGTTGGCGTTTTGCTTGACGTTGATATCTGCATTCACGATGGCGATCGCTCATGAGTTGCAATTGCTGCTCAAATTCACCAGATAATATTTCATACTGCTGTCGTTCTGGTAATTGCTGCAAGGTAATAAGTTCTTGTTTAATCGCATCTAATGCGGCTAAAGTCTGGGCTTCTTGTAAAGCGACTGCTTCTCTGCCGGGAATTGGCTCAACCCAGCCCTCCACAACACTTTGACCATTCAGCAATCCTGAGAAAGCTTTGATTACTTGTTGTTCACCAGTAGGGGATTCTACCAACAATACACCATACATTTTCCCCTCGCTGGCATAACGCTCATCCGTTGCGAGATAGTTCATTAAATCACGGGCAATTTCTTCTATGAACGCTGTGCGGGGTAATCTCAGCAGTTCACCCGTTTGCGGACAATACCCTTGATAGTAATAGCTAGGAGATGCTTCTGCCATCAGCAAATCTCAACTCCCTTCGGGAGAGGGAACAGGGAACGGGCAACGGGCAACACTTCGGCAAAGCTCAGTTCCAGCAGTTCGTCCGTTCGTTTTCTCTCCCCACCAATGGGTATGAGTCTCTCACCTATAGGTGGCAAGTCTTGGCGGGGATTCAAATCAAGAGCCATAGACAGTCCCTGTTCCCTATTCCCTGTTCCCTGTTAACAATCAAATAATGATGCGATCGCTTGTTTGGTAGTTGAATGATACCAGCAAGCGATCGCAATTACTGTTTTTTTAACTTACAAATGACAAATGACTTCTTAGAGTTTGGCCCGAACTACCGGATACGGAAACAGCCGCTTAAATCCAGCCTGACGCTCAGCTACAGATTCTGGAGCTACGTCCCACAAACTTTCATAATAGAAAAAGGCTACACCTAAACCCCGTTCTTGGGCAGCCCTAACCTGGGACTTAATTTGTTGCATTGGTACTGGGTTATTGCGTAACCCTGCCATAATTCCGATTCCTGTAGGAATTTTTTGTTGGGCTTCTTGAATTTCGCTGCGGCCAATGTTAGCGATAAAACTTTGGAGATTGGGACGATACACTTGCACAATTAGCTCATCCACAATATTTTGCCGTATCCAAGTCAGCCAATCTTGCAGGTGAAACTTGTAAGCAAAGTCATAATAATTAGGAGAAACCGAGAAAATAGCATTGGTTTTTCTGGCTTTCACCGCTTGGTTGAGTTGTACCATGAAAGCGGTAATTTTATCTGCCCGCCATTTTACCCAGGCTGGATCTTGCGGATCTGAGGGGGGATTGTTTTTTGTTTCTTGGGTATATAAAGCTACCGTGTATTTGTCATAACCAAATTCATGAGGCAAACTCATGTGGTCGTCAAATTGAATCCCATCAGCATCGTATTGGGTGACGACTTCTAGCACGAGGTTGGTAATGAACTGTTGCACTTGAGGATGGAAAGGATTTAGCCAAACAACTTCACCAGCTGCACTGATGGAAGTTTCGCTACCATTGCGCTTTTGTGTCAACCACTCTGGATGATTTAATGCTAACTCAGATGTTGGCGGAGCCATGAAGCCAAACTCAAACCAGGGTATAACTAACAGTCCTTGACGATGGGCTTGATTAATTAAGTCTGCTAAGATATCTTGCCCATCTAAGCCACGAGAAACAAAAGGTTGAATACCAGCGCGTTGGGCGGTTGCACTGGGATACATAGCATAACCGGAGTTCCACACCACCGGATAGATGGTATTGAAATTCAGCTGTTGCAGGTTCTTCACAGCTGCCTGCACTTTGGCGCGATCGCGGAGAACATTAAAATCATTGTTGGTCATCCATACACCGCGAATTTCTTGGCGTGGTAGTTGAGCGATCGCAGGTTTTAGTCCATCCACTAACAAGACTGCCATGAACGAGACTAACACCAGCATCGGCAAAAGGCGCTTGAGCGTGCGCCGCCAACTTGGGAAAGAAATAGACTTCTTGCAGAAGTCGGGAACTCTTAACGGGGAACGAGGAATATCCCCAAGTTCTTCCTGTTCCCTGTTGCCTATTGCCTGTTCCCTACCTCTTGCAAAAGTTGCTTTTGCAAGAGGTCTAATGAGTTTCATCGGGTTGAATGATTTGTCACCTACCCACACACGCCATCGTCTGTTTTTGTGATGGAATTTATTAGCCATATAGCCTTGAAGTATTCATGTTTACTAGAGGAATGGTTAATTGGTAGTTGTTCATTCAATGCTGCACATCGAATTTTTTGCACCGGAGAAACTCAAAGAGAATTCATACCGTCTATCATGGATGACGTAACCAGTATCTATTAGTGTCCAATATACATTCTGCCGCAAAGGTGATTTATCAAGTCTTCAATTTGTATAGCATTACTTGACTGTCTACCATAATTTTGCTGATGTAAGTATGTATTTTTAATAACTTAAAATCCAAAAGCAGTGAAACGTTACTCTGTCTAAATAAAATTAACTACAGCAAAAATACTCAGGTTAGCCTTTCATTAGAAGAGTGCTGTGGCTAATTCTCAGTAACGTATGTTTATCTTCTCTCAACATGTCCAACAAAACAATCGTTTCTAGACCTTGGACTGTTTTTAATCAGCCAATTCTGTGACAATGATTAACAGTAAGCCGAAATACTGAATTTAAGCTACTCATGAGCCAAAGTTCTCAAAATAGCCCTTTGTCACGCAAACCTGTGTCATTTAATTGGTTATACGCTTTTTGGAAGTTCTCGCGTCCGCACACAATTATCGGCACCAGTCTGAGTGTTTTGGGTTTATATTTCATTGCCATTGCCATCAATCATCGTATTGATTCTCTATTGCCTATTCCCAATTCTCTACTGCCAATTTTAGGTGCATGGATTGCTTGTTTATGTGGCAATGTTTACATTGTGGGGCTAAATCAGCTAGAAGATGTAGAGATAGATAAGATTAACAAGCCGCATTTACCATTAGCATCAGGAGAGTTTTCTCGGCGCATAGGGCAATTAATAGTCATAACTACGGGAATTTTGGCACTAGTGATTTCCTGGTTGAACGGCCCGTTTTTGTTTGGGATGGTAGCTTTAAGTTTGGCAATTGGTACAGCTTATTCTTTACCACCAATTCGGTTGAAACAGTTTCCGTTTTGGGCTGCACTGTGCATTTTTTCGGTACGCGGGACGATTGTCAATTTGGGTTTATTTCTGCACTATAATTGGCTGCTGCAAAGCAAAGAATTAATTCCGCCAGCAGTCTGGGTACTGACGATATTTATTTTGGTGTTTACCTTTGCAATCGCAATTTTTAAAGATATCCCCGATATAGAAGGCGATCGCTTGTACAATATCTCTACTTTTACCATTCAACTGGGAGCGCCATCTGTATTTAATTTGGCGCTTTGGGTACTCACCCTCTGCTATTTGGGCATGGTTTTAGCAGGTGTGCTGCGTTTAGAGTCAGTGAACTCAGCGTTTTTGGTGATTACCCATTTAGTATTGCTATGTGGGATGTGGTTTCGCAGTTTAACAGTAGACTTACAAGATAAACGGGCGATCGCTCAATTCTATCAATTCATTTGGAAACTCTTTTTCTTAGAATATTTAATATTCCCGATCGCCTGTTTGTTGGCTTAACACAATGCAAGATACTCTTCCCGTAATTGATATACTGGCAATTTTGGTAGTTATTGCCAGTATTGTCCTACTCGTTTATTTTGCCGTCAAAACCTTAATCACCTCTAACTATTTTCAAAAAGGCATCAATCTTTATCAACAAAAAGACTATGCAGGTGCAGAAGCTGAATTTCGTAAAGTTATTGCAATTAACTCTACCAATGACGTAGTTCGCTTATTTTTGGGTGATGTTTTATATCAACAAGATAAAATTACTGAAGCCACAGAATTATTCCAGGAAGTTATTCACCGCAGCCCGAAAAATCCTGAAGCTTATTTGCGTCTAGCCAATGTTTTAATTCAGCAAAATCAACCAGAAGCTGCTAAAATCAACTTACAAACAGCACAAAAATTATTTCAAAAACGCCAGCCAGAAAAAGCGAAAAAAGTTGCTCAGTTATTAGAAAAAATGAACGCCAAGTCAACCTGAGATTGATTAATCGTTTTCAATTGATGATTTATGGTACAAACACCAAATAAAATATTGACCCTAGCAGAGTTTCTCGCATTACCAGAAACTCAGCCCAGCTTAGAATACATCGATGGTCAAGTAATTCAAAAACCAATGCCTCAAGGAAAACATAGCACTATTCAAGGAGAACTCTGTCCCAGAATTAATGCTGTTGTAAAAGCGCAAAAAATTGGTTGGGCTTTTCCAGAATTACGCTGCACATTTGAAGGAATTTCTATAGTTCCCGATGTTGCTGTCTTCTCTTGGGCAAGGCTTCCTGTTGATGAAAATGGTGATATTGCTAATACATTTACCATTGCACCAGATTGGATAATCGAAATTCTGTCTCCAGAACAAAGCCATACAAAAGTTACAAAAAAAATCTTACACGCTCTCAATCACGGCACACAAATGGGTTGGTTAATCGACCCTGATGAGCGATTTATTGCAGCTTATCCTGCGGGACAACAACCTTTACCTTTTGAAGCACTTGATAGTGTTCTGCCAGTGCCAGATTTCTGCCAAGGGTTACAGTTAACTGTAGGTGAAATTTTTGGCTGGTTAAAGGTGATTTAGCACAGTTATATATGATTCATCATGAATTTTGACTCCTGAATCAGGATGTCAAACTCCTGAACTCTATTTTGATAAATATTGAGTTCTTGTCGCACTTCATCAAGAGATTTTGTAAACAGCGAATGCCAATTTACGGATAATAGATTTTGAGCTAATCTACCTTGTTGATAAGCAAATACTACTAAATTCATCGTACTGGCAATTTCTTTTGGTTGCTTGGCAGCAATGTGAATCAAGATTGCACCTAACATTACTAAAGCCAGTGGAGATTGAACTTGAGCCAAAAGAAATGCTTGCAAAGCAGCCTCACCTTGAAGAGAGGTATCATAGCCACAAACTACATGCCAAATATCATGTGTTTCCCAGAGGATATTTTTGATATAACTCATTAAATTACGTTTTCTGATAGTTGGGTAATAATCAGGCTGCAAATTATGAGTAATTAAGAAGTTTGCATATTGATATCCCAGAGTCTCTTTAGGTAAATTGATAAAATAGTCGAAATCTAAATTACCTAAATTATAATTTTCTTGATAAAGCTTGATTAAGGTATGGTCTGATTCTAAAGGCTCAACCATTGTTTTCAGTAACGTTAGGTAACTAGATTTACAAGAATATTTAATTATTTCAAATAGCAAATGAGTTTGAGATGGATCTTCTATGAAATCTTGAAATGCACTGTAGTTAATTTCACAAGGCATAATTTTGACTACATTTGATGGTAATTGAACAAAAATTTAAAGCGTAGACACGAGAAATTTAGCCACTCAAAGAGTGGTAACCATACAGAAAACTATGTTGAGAACGATGGCTTGTGAGAATTTATTCGGCTTTCTTACAAAGAGTTTGTCAGTAGAATTACTAAAAGTAAAGAATTATTTGCTAAGTTAATCGGGAATTTACTTAAATGTGAATTTTGATAAAGATTAATCGGGTTAGTTTAGCATTAACCTTTGAAATGAAGAGTAACAAAAGGCAACGGTAACTATAGTAAGGTGATTTCTTAGAGGTTGAGGATTGTGCCTTGACTAAAGCAATTGATCTTGATAAAGATTATTCTACGCTCACTAACTCATCGACGATCATATTGCCTTTTGTGATGAAATTTTTCTGCGCGATCGCATTTATCTCAGATCATGACTAAACAACAAGGCAAAGTTTACCTCGTAGGCGCAGGGCCAGGAGATGTAGCATACCTGACGGTCAAGGCGTATCATCTCTTGGCGGTAGCTGAGGTATTGGTCTACGATGCTTTGGTAGATGAACAATTATTACAGTGTGTACCACCTAATTGTCTAAAGTTAGATGTCGGGAAACGTGGTGGTAAACCTAGTACACCGCAAGCGGAAATTAACAAATTATTAGTACAGCACTGCCAAACTGGTAAACAAGTTGTGCGGTTAAAATCAGGCGACCCGTTTATTTTTGGACGCTGTAATTCCGAAATCGAAGCTTTAAAAGCAGCTAATTGTGAATTTGAAGTAGTACCAGGAATTTCCTCGGCTTTAGCTGCGCCGTTGTTCGCTGGAATTCCTTTGACAGACCCAGTGATGAGTCGATGTTTTGCTGTATTTACCGCACACGAACCTGATGCTTTGGACTGGGAGGCGTTGTCACGGTTAGAGACACTAGTAATCTTGATGGGTGGGCAACATCTGCCAGAGATTTTACATCAATTGATGCGACGTGGGCGATCGCGCTTCACTCCCATTGCGATCATCCGCTGGGCGGGAACACCGAATCAACAAATTTGGACTGGTCAACTGGAAAATATTTTAGAAAAAACAACTGGGTTATCTCTCTCGCCAGTGGTAATTGTGATTGGTGAAGTGGTCAGGCTCCGGCAGTACTTGCAATCTGAGACAATATATTCTGAGGATTCGACTACAGCAATCATTCCCAGTTTCGCAACTATGTCCAAACACCTCCCCCTCGCTGGAAAAACTATCTTAGTCACTCGTTCTGTGGTACAGTCGAGCGAATTTAGCGATCGCCTCACCGCAGTTGGTGCTACAGTCATTGAAATGCCAGCTTTAGAAATTGGCCCGCCTTCTAGTTGGGCAGATTTGGATCATGCGATCGCTAGTTTATCTGACTTCGATTGGTTAATTCTCACTTCTACCAACGGTGTCGAATATTTTTTTGCCAGATTAACTGCACAAGGTCAAGATTCTCGTGCTTTAGCTAAGCTGAAAATTGCTGTTGTTGGCGAGAAAACAGCCCAATGTCTCAAACAACAAGGTCTGCAACCAGATTTTATTCCCCCTAATTTTGTGGCAGACTCTTTAGTAGAACATTTTCCCGAAGAATTATTAGGTAAAAAAATTTTATTCCCCAGAGTCGAAACTGGTGGTCGAGAAATTTTAGTTAAAGAATTAACAGCCAAAGGTGCAGAAGTCATCGAAGTTGCAGCGTATCAATCTTGCTGTCCTAGTAGTATCCCAGAACCAGCAAAGTTAGCTTTACAAAATCATCAGGTAGATATTATTACCTTTGCTAGTTCTAAAACTGTACAATTTTTCTGTCAAATTATAGACAACACATTTGCAAATAAATCTGCTGCCAATTTACAAAATGTTTGTATAGCTTCCATTGGCCCCCAAACTTCCAAAACTTGTCATGCTTTATTCGGACGGGTAGATGTCGAGGCTGAAGAATATACCTTAGAAGGACTCACTCAAGCGCTAATTAAAAAGTATGAAGTGTGAAGTCTGAAGTGTGAAGTATGAAGTCTGAAGTATGAAGTGCAGGGAAAGAATATACTACTACTCAGCACTCAGCACTTTTAACTATTGACCAATGACCAAACGCATTATCGGCTTAACAGGAGGAATTGCTACAGGTAAAACCACTGTTGCTAATTATTTAGCCAGTGCTTATAACCTGCTGATTTTTGATGCTGATACTTATGCTAGGGATGCAGTATCTATTGGTTCACCTATTTTAAGAGCGATCACTCAACGTTACGGTGAACAAATATTACTTTCTGATGGTAATCTCAACCGTCAACAACTAGGCGAAATTATCTTTCAAAATCAGCAAGAACGCCAATGGTTAGAAGATTTAATTCACCCTTATGTAAGGGACTGTTTTCTCCGAGTAATTGCTACATCCACCGCTGCAACTTTGGTATTAGTTATACCGCTATTATTTGAAGCACAAATGACACACTTAGTTACAGAAATCTGGGTAGTCACTTGTTCAGAAGCACAACAGTTGCAAAGATTAATACAGCGAAATCATCTTAATCACGAACAAGCACAAGCACGAATTAAAAGTCAATTACCTTTGGCAGAAAAAATAGCTCGTGCAGATGTTGTGTTAGATAACTCTTCTATACCAGAATCTCTGCTAATTCAGGTAGACGTTGCCTTCAAACAAGGTACACCTTGATAGCAACAAATTGTCTAGACAAATTCATATAAAAGACACTCAGATTTCATCCTAAATTTATATACTTCTAAAAAAGTTAAAGTCAGGGAAACAAAACTAATGCTTTAATAATTATCTACTAATATTTTAGTAAATTTACTGTGGACACTGCTGTTTATACTCCTGTAATTTATGTAGTAAATGCGTAATTTAGGAGTTTATCGCAAGAATCTTAATAATTTCAAGATAGTATGGCTGGCATAATCAGCAACACCGATATTATCTTTGGATAAAAATTAAACAATCAAAATTCAGAATTAAGTCTGCAAAAAATTTGTCTCGATTCGAGATACTGCTTATAAAATTATTCTTAGGTATATTCAAAAAATAGTTGGTAATTCTACCAATTTTATTTGGTCATCTACAGCAAGAGTTATTTGTCAGGAGATATTAGATTTTCTTCGGTAGATCAGGTGCAGCTAATTACTGACTAGATTTTTTCTTCTGATTTTTCTGGATTGGTTATTGATCAAGAGGCATATTTACATAGCCAAGTCATCTTTTGATAGACATGATTTTGGTATTTTAAATTTTGTATGAGAATAGTTATGAACTTAAGTTTCAATTTTTTTAATTGGTTGCCCCTAATGTTCATTTCAGCAAATGAGCAGAACCAAAAGCAAAAAACACATGATTATAGCCAATTGATTACAGGTAGAGATTACGTATTTGAATCGCTAAATCACGGTCTAGCAGGACAAATGACGGGGGTAGGCAAAGGCATTAAGCCTTGTGATTATATTATTTTGCGGCGTGGTTCTGAATTATCTCGATATCAAGTTGAAGATATAGATTACTATGCCGATCCGCCAGATATGTGGATGGCTTTACTAACAAAAGTTATAGATAATTAGTAATATCATGTCCGTTTGATTACTTATAAAAACCGAAGAACCCCACCCTGCCAAAACTGCGTTTTGTCTCCCCTCCCCGTGAACCTACGGTGAACGGGGAGGGGTGCAATGATTGCGGGAATCATCACTAATTAACCGGACATGATATAATTATTAGTCTATAATTTGTAATTTATAAATTACAGACTACGAATTACCTAGGTTTCTCCACCTACAACTACATCCCTAATTCGCAGACTGGGGCCGCCGCAACCTACAGGTAAACCATTTTGTCCACCTTTACCACAGCCTCCAGACTCATCCCAGTAGAAGTCATCACCAATTGCTTCAATATCAGCCAGAGTTTGGAAAACGTTCCCCGAAAGTGTCACATCCTTAACGGGTTCAGCAATTTTACCGTTTCTAATCATCCATGCTTCGCCGGCACTAAAGGTGAACATTTCTCCATTAGTCATCCCACCCAGCCAGTTACGGGCATAAACTCCTTCTTTGATATCTGTAAATAAATCTGCCACTTGGGTTTTACCTGGTTCTATCCAGGTATTGGTCATGCGGACAATCGGGCTAAAGTGATAATTGAGACAACGGGCATTACCAGTGGGTGCTTCGTCTAATTTACCTGCGGTTTCCCGTGAATGTAAGCGTCCTACCAAAATCCCATCTTGGATGAGTTGGGTAGTAGTGGCGGGTGTACCTTCATCATCATAAAAATAACTACCGCGATGTCCTTCTGGAGCAGCACCATCAAAAATTTGCAGTTCTTCTGGCCCAAACCGCCGTCCAATGGTCATTACTTCCAGTAAGTCGGGATTTTCGTAAGCCATATCTGCTTCGGAAAGGTGTCCAAAAGCTTCATGAACAAATAAACCCGTCAGGATGGGGTCAATAACTACAGTGTATGTATTACCTTTAACTGATGGTAGCGATAAAGCTGCAATTGCTCTTTGGGCAGCATTTTTAACTTGTTCATCTAAATTAATTAAATCTTCATAGGCTTTGCGCGAACCAGTAGTTTCCCTACCTGTTTGGACTGTTTCGCCATTTCTCGCAGTAGCGGCGAAGCGCATTTCCATGTCTACCCAAGATTGTTCAATCAGTGTACCTTCAGATGTAGCAATAATGATTCTTTGGGCGCTATCACCGTAGCGGACGGAAGTTGTGGTGATTTGCGGGTCAACACTTCTTAATAGTTGAGTGTAGCGATCGCACAATTCTTTTTTCTGCGATAGGCTAATTTTACGCGGATCTGTACCTGTAAGAGGTAATTGACAGACTGCTTGCACTGGAGCAATGGGAGCCAGTAAAGTTTCTTCATCACCCACCATCCGGGCAGCGGCGATCGCTTCTTCAATTCGTTCTTTAATAGTAGAAAGCTGGTTAAAACTGCTTAAACCCCAGCCACCTTTATAACAAGCACGAATATGTCCACCAATAGAAATACCTTCACTGAGGGTTTCTACCTTGTCGCCACGCAACAAGATATCAGTCCCTTCTGCTTCCTCTAAGCGAATCATCAAATAATCTACACGGGATGAGTAGCGGGAGATGAGGTCAGAAACTAAATTTTGTGCGTCAGCAAGTGTAGTTGGCATTTGTTGGTAGTCACCACAACGAACTACATTTATTTTGCAATATCTCGTAGGTGATAGGTAACAGGTTTGAACTTGTGTCAGTATACAGCTTTGTTTTGTAATAGAACTTACACAGTGGTAAGCTAAAACACATCAAAATTACATAACTAACACTAAAGTCTGTCCTTTGTGATTAGTCATTTGTATTTACAAAGGACAAGGGACAAATGACTAATTACAGGGTTGAACCAAAATTATTAACTTTGTAAAATTTTGGTCTTAACTGCCCTAACTGCTATTGCATTCTATTGATAAAGCTGAGAGCATCTATATGCTAAATAATTGCAAATAGTCAGCAAAGGTAAAAAGCATTGTTAAGCGAATATCATAGAAAAAAGTTACTACATCATTTTCAATGTCTAGATGCCGATAATTCAGGCTTCATTGGCAAAGAAGATGCTGAAATTTTTGCTGAGAGGTTCACCAAAATCCGTAGTGCAGAGCTTGGTTCAGAGATTCACAAAGATTTGTTGTCGAAGTGGCTTAATATTTGGGAGGACTTTTGGTCGAAAGCGGATTTGGATGGAGATGGTAAGGTCAGTGCTGAAGAATTTTGTCAGGGCATAGAGCAAGCGGTTTCAAATCCAGATTACAAAGACCCTTTGATAGAGACTGTGTTTGACATTGTTGATTTAGATAGTGATGGTCACATATCACAACCAGAACATCAACTCTTCTTCAGTGTGTTTAACCTTGATGCTGAAAAATCAGCTTTCGTATTCTCCAAACTGGATATCGATCAGGACGGCATTCTCTCTAAAGAAGAGTTTGTTTCTGCTAAGAGACAATTTCTCACTGAAAAGGAACCTGGTGCTGTAGGCAACTGCTTTTGGGGTTCTGTGGAGTAATGCAGGCTATACTTTTGATGGGCTAAGGGACTTCCAACTAAAAAAATATACTATCACTGTGTAGGCAGGGAGCAGGGAGCAGGGAGCAGGGAGCAAGGAGAAAGAAAGTTGTTTTGAAGAGGATAAATTGGATAGTTTATTTTCTGGAAGTCCCTAAAACATTTTGCTGTCGTAACTGATGGTGAAAAGGTTTCTCAAACGGAAGCCCAACCCTCTGCTGAAGCCAAGATTGGGTAGGGTAGTTCACAAGTAGTTTCTGCTAAGAATACGCCATTGTATATTTTCCTCACAAGTTCCTCAAGTTTTTACTCTAATTTCGAGTTAGAAACAACAAAGTCTAGAACAAAGAGAGGCTAGAGAATAGAGATTGTATCATGTCCCGTGAAAGACGGATGATTAAGGCCGCAGTTCTTGACAGGGAGCAGGGGAGAGGGTTTGAAGATTTCTGCATAGATGCACGGAATCACAACTGATCACCCAGACATGATATTAGAGGCTAGTATTTTTACGCAGTACTTTTCAGTTGCCTACTTATGGAAAAAACCTATAACTAAAAATGAAAAATTTCTTCTCTAGTTCCTAGCCTCTCTTTTCAACTCAGGGGAACGGAGGAAAATGAATAAAAGAACCTTTGCAACCATAGATGGTAATGAGGCTGTCGCCCAAGTTGTCTATCGACTGAATGAAGTCATAGCAATTTATCCAATTACTCCTTCTTCACCGATGGCTGAATGGGCGGATGCTTGGGCGAGTGAAAATCAACCTAATATTTGGGGAACTGTGCCAACGGTAGTCGAGATGCAGAGTGAAGGCGGTGTTGCGGGTGCAGTGCATGGTGCTTTGCAAACGGGATCTTTAACAACCACATTCACCGCATCCCAGGGATTATTGTTGATGATCCCAAATATGTACAAAATTGCGGGAGAACTTACACCTACAGTATTTCATATTGCCGCGCGATCGCTCGCTGCTCAAGCCCTCTCCATTTTTGGGGATCATAGTGATGTCATGGCGGCGCGTAGCACTGGTTTTGCGATTTTATGCGCCGCTTCTGTCCAAGAAGCCCATGATTTTGCTTTAATTTCAACCAGAGCAACTTTAGAATCACGCATACCTTTTGTACATTTTTTTGATGGTTTTCGGACTTCTCACGAAGTTAATAAATTAGAACTGTTAAATGAAGATGACTTACGTGCATTCATACCTAATGAATTAGTTTTCGCCCATCGTTCCCGCGCCTTGACTCCCGATAAACCTGTGTTACGGGGTACAGCCCAAAACCCTGATGTCTATTTCCAAGCGCGGGAAACGGTTAATTCTTACTATGATGCTTGTCCAGAAATCACCCAAAAAGTGATGGACGAATTCGCCCAAATGACAGGGCGAAAATACCAATTATTTGAATATTACGGTGACCCAACCGCAGAAAGAATCATTGTTCTTATGGGTTCTGGTTGCGAAGCCGTCCAGGAAACAGTAGATTATCTTAATGCTCGTGGTGAAAAAGTCGGCGTAGTCAAAGTGCGGCTTTATCGTCCTTTTGATAGCCAGAGATTTGTCGCCGCTTTACCCCCAACCACGCGCAGTATAGCCGTTTTAGACAGAACCAAAGAACCAGGCGCATCGGGTGAACCCTTGTATTTAGATGTCGTCACCGCCTTAACTGAAAACCCACTCAGCACTCTCAAAGTTGTTGGCGGAAGATATGGTTTATCTTCCAAAGAATTCACACCAGCGATGATTAAAGCTGTGTTTGATAATTTGGCAGCCGCTACACCTAAAAATCATTTCACCATTGGCATTAACGATGATGTCACCCACACCAGCTTAAATTATGACCCCGAATTCAATATCGAACCAGATAATGTAGTCCGCGCAATTTTTTACGGCTTGGGTTCCGATGGGACTGTCGGCGCAAATAAAAACTCAATCAAAATTATCGGGGAAGAAACCGACAATTACGCCCAAGGTTATTTCGTCTACGACTCGAAAAAATCTGGTTCCGTCACGGTTTCCCATCTCCGTTTCGGCCCTCAACCTATCTACTCAAGTTATTTAATTAGCAAAGCCAACTTTGTCGCCTGTCATCAATGGGGATTTTTAGACCAGTTCGATATGCTGACTCATATTATCCCTGGTGGTACTTTCTTGTTAAACAGTCCTTACAGCTTAGAGGATGTTTGGCAGAAATTACCGAGATTGGTACAAACACAAATTATTGATAAACAACTCAAATTTTATGTAATTAACGCTTATAAAGTTGCCCGTGAAGCTGGGATGGGTGGCAGAATTAATACGGTAATGCAAGTATGCTTTTTTGCTTTGTCGGGAGTACTACCACGAGCAGAAGCGATCGCGCAAATCAAGCAATCCATCACTAAATCTTACGGTAAAAAGGGCAATGAAATCGTTCAAATGAACCTGAACGCCGTAGACCACACTTTAGATAACCTCCACGTAGTTCAATTCAATGTAAGTATAGATAGTAACATTGAACTGCGCCCACCTGTACCTGATACTGCACCCACCTTTGTCAGGGAAGTGCTAGGTAAAATGATTGCCAAGTGTGGTGACGAATTGCCTGTGAGTGCTTTACCTAATGACGGCACTTATCCCACTGGCACAGCAAAGTGGGAAAAACGCAACATCGCCCAAGAAATCCCCGTGTGGGATACAGATGTCTGCGTTCAGTGTGGCAAGTGTGTGATGGTTTGTCCGCACAGCGTGATTCGCAGCAAGGTTTACGAACCCCAAGAACTAGAAAACGCACCCCCAACTTTTAAGAGTGCCAATGCTAAAGACCACGATTGGCATGGGTTAAAATACACCATCCAAGTAGTAGCAGAAGATTGTACAGGTTGTGGTATTTGTGTTGATGTCTGTCCGGCGAAGAACAAAGCCGAACCGCGCAAAAAAGCCATAAATATGGAACCGCAACGCCCATTGCGGGAAGCAGAACGCCAAAATTGGGATTTCTTCTTGAATATTCCCAACCCTGATAGACGCAACCTGAAGCTGAATCACATTAACCAGCAGCAGATGCAAGAACCGCTATTTGAATTTTCTGGCGCTTGCGGCGGTTGTGGCGAAACACCATATATTAAATTAGCAACACAACTGTTTGGCGATCGCATGGTAGTTGCTAACGCCACTGGTTGTTCTTCGATTTACGGCGGTAACTTACCTACGACACCTTGGACGCATAACGCCGAAGGCCGCGGCCCGGCTTGGTCTAATAGTTTATTTGAAGATAACGCCGAATTTGGTTTAGGTTTTCGCATCTCCATTGATAAGCAAGCCCAATTCGCCGCCGAATTGCTTACTCAATTAGCACCAGCTGTCGGTGAAGAACTGGCAGATAGTATTCTCAACGCCGTGCAGAAAGATGAAGCTGATATTTGGGAACAACGCGATCGCATCGCCATTCTCAAGCAGCGGTTAGCAGCGATTGATCATCCAGAACTGACCAGCACTGCCAAGCAACTGCTGAGTATTGCCGACTACCTTGTGAAAAAGAGTGTCTGGATTATTGGTGGTGATGGTTGGGGTTATGATATCGGCTTTGGGGGCTTAGATCACGTTTTAGCAAGTGGTCACAACGTCAATATTTTGCTTCTCGATACAGAAGTGTATTCCAACACTGGCGGGCAAATGTCTAAATCAACACCAAAGGGAGCAGTTGCTAAATTCGCTGCTGGCGGTAAAGCTGCACCTAAAAAAGACTTAGGCTTAATGGCCATGACTTACGGTAACGTCTACGTTGCGAGTGTGGCGATGGGTGCAAAAGATGAACATACACTCAAAGCATTCTTAGAAGCCGAGGCTTATCCTGGGCCATCGCTGATTATCGCCTACAGTCATTGCATTGCCCACGGCATCGACTTGAGTAAAGCCATGCAAAATCAAAAAGCCGCAGTTGACTCAGGCAGATGGATACTTTATCGCTATAACCCCGAACTCCGCAACTTGGGCGAAAATCCCCTACAACTCGACTCGCGTACACCAAAACTACCTTTAGAACAATCAATGTATTTAGAAAACCGCTTCAAAATGTTGACCAAAATTAACCCAGCAGCGGCGAAGCAATTACTCCAAGAAGCACAAGCCGATGTTAATACCAGATGGCAAATGTATCAATATCTAGCAAAAAAGTCTGAAGTGTGAAGTATGAAGTATGAAGTATGAAAGTTCGTTCATCTTTTAACCTTTTGCCTTTTGCCTTTTGCCTTCTGCCTCCTGCCCCCTGCCTTCTGTTGATAGACCACTAAGAGAGATATGTATGCTAAATCAACTCGACCTCAACACTATCACTGGGCTTTCAGAACAGGAAGCAACTTATAGGTTGAAGCGAGAAGGATTTAATGAACTACCTTCTAGTAAACAGCGTAATATTTTAGCGATCGCGGCGGAGGTATTACAAGAACCAATCTTTTTGTTACTCGTTGGTTGTGGTGCGATTTATATCTTTTTGGGCGAGTTGCAAGATGCGCTAATTTTGCTTGGTTTTGTCTTTTTTATCATGGGCATCACTCTCTATCAAGAGCAGAAAACAGAACACACCTTAGAAGCATTGCGAGATTTATCTAGTCCGCGTGCTTCGGTCATTCGAGACGGTCAACAAAAACGCATTGCAGGGCGAGAAGTCGTGCGCGGAGACATGATCATTTTAGCTGAAGGCGATCGCGTCCCGGCTGATGCCACCCTGTTATCTTCCACCCACTTAACAGTTGATGAATCTCTCCTTACAGGTGAATCAGTCCCAGTCTGCAAAGTTGTCCAACATGGCAATACTTTTATACAACGTCCTGGTGGTGATGATTTGCCTTTTGTCTACTCTGGAACCTTAATAGTTGCAGGACAAGGTGTAGCTGAAGTCACCGCCACTGGTATTCATACAGAAATCGGCAAAATTGGTAAAGCTTTGCAAACAGTCACACCAGAAGAAACCTTATTACAACAAGAAACGGGACAACTGGTAAAAAAATTGGCAATCGTGGCGATCGCAATTTGTGTGGCAATTGTCGTTATCTACGGTCTTACCAGAGGCAATTGGCTGAACGGGTTTTTGGCTGGTTTAGCTTTAGCAATGGCGATTCTACCCAATGAATTTCCCGTTGTTGTGACCATTTTTCTAGCATTAGGGGCGTGGCGGATTTCCCAAAAACGAGTTTTAGCAAGACGAATGCCTGCTGTAGAAACCCTCGGTTCGGCAACAGTATTGTGTGTTGATAAAACAGGGACACTCACCTTTAATCAAATGTCTGTCAATCAGATGTTTGCCCAAGGTGAAGTTTATCACCTGAACCAACATGAACGAGAACCATTACCAGAAACATTCCATCAACTGGTAGAGTTCAGCATCCTTGCCAGTCAAAAAGACCCTTTTGACCCAATGGAAAAAGCTTTCAAAAACTTGGGAAATGATTATTTAGCTAATACCGAACATCTGCACAACGACTGGAACTTAATCCGCGAATATCCCCTATCGCCGCATTTGCTGGCCATGTCCCATGTTTGGCAATCACCAACAGGTGCAGATTACATTATTGCTGCCAAAGGCGCACCAGAAGCGATCGCAGATTTATGCCATTTCGATTCTGTCCAGATGCAGCAACTAGCTCAACAAATCAGCCAAATGGCGAATGCAGGCTTACGTATCTTAGGTGTAGCTAAAGCTTACTTTCAGCACACTGCCTTGCCTGGTGAACAACACGACTTTAATTTTGAGTTCCTGGGATTGGTCGGATTAGCTGACCCAGTTCGCCCTACTGTCAAAGCTGCCATCCAGGAATGTTACACCGCAGGTATCCAAGTAGTCATGATTACTGGTGACTATCCTGGTACTGCCCAAAATATTGCCCGCCAAATCGGTTTAGAACCATCTGATCAAGTCATTACGGGGTCAGAATTAGAACAGATGGATGATGCTGAATTATCGCGCCGCATCAAAACTGTGAATATTTTTGCGCGGGTTGTACCCGAACAAAAACTACGTCTAGTCAACGCCCTGAAAAATAATGGTGAAATTGTCGCCATGACCGGAGATGGTGTCAATGATGCCCCCGCCTTAAAATCAGCCCACATCGGCATTGCAATGGGTGGACGAGGAACTGATGTCGCCCGTGAAGCTGCCGACTTGGTATTACTGGATGATGATTTTTCCTCCATTGTTGAGGCTGTTAAATTAGGTCGCCGCATCTTCGACAACCTCAAAAAAGCAATGGCTTATACCTTAGCCGTTCACGTACCTATTGCGGGAATGTCGTTGATTCCAGTGTTATTCAAGTGGCCGCTAGTATTATTACCGATTCACATCGCCTTTTTACACTTAATCATTGACCCGGCTTGTTCAGTAGTTTTTGAGGCAGAACCACCCGAAATTAATATCATGCGCCGTCCACCCCGCAATCCAAAAGAGCCATTATTCAGTCAGAGAACATTGGGTTTGGCTGTGCTGCAAGGTGTAGGAATTTTACTGGTGTTGTTAATAGTTTTTGCAACTGCATTGTATCGGGGTCAAGGAGAACTCGATGCACGCGCCCTCACCTTTACAACTCTAATTATTGCTAACCTCAGCCTGATATTAACTAATCGTTCATGGTCACGCACGATTTGGGAAATGTTGCGTTCCCGTTCTCGCTCCATTTCTCCAGAACAGTCAAACAACGTAGCTTTATGGTGGGTGTTAGGAGGGGCGCTAGTTTTCCTCGCTTTTGTACTTTACTTACCTTTGTTACGTCAACTTTTTCGCTTTTCTATATTGCATCCGATTGATTTAGCAATCTGTTTCACAGCAGGTATTCTGAGTATTTTGTGGTTTGAGCTAATGAAGATTTTATACAGAAATAAACGAGCTTCTATTTAATAACTTTTAAGGAGAAAAATTATGGATTTAACTACAAATTATCTGGGGATGAAATTGCGATCGCCTCTTGTCCCCTCATCGTCTCCTTTGACAGAAGATATTGATAATATTCAACGTATGGAAGATGCTGGTGCAGGTGCAGTAGTCATGCATTCACTGTTTGAAGAACAGTTAAGCATGGAAAACTACGAACTGCACCATCACTTAACTTATGGCACAGAAAGTTTTGCAGAAGCACTAACTTATTTTCCTGAACCAGGCAGATTTCGCGTCGGTTCAGAAGAATATTTAGAACTGATTCGTAGAGCTAAGGAAAGGGTAAATATCCCAATTATTGCCAGCTTAAATGGTTCTTCTTTGGGTGGATGGACTGACTATGCCAGACTGTTAGAACAAGCAGGTGTATCAGCAATCGAATTAAATACTTATTACGTCCAGACTGACACGGAACTGACAGGAGAAGAAATAGAGCAGAGTTACGTAAACATGGTACGTACCGTCAAAGCCTCCGTCAAAATTCCCATTGCAGTCAAGCTGAGTCCATATTTCACCAATATGGCAAATATGGCCAAGCGGTTAGATCATGCTGGGGCTGATGCTTTGGTTTTGTTCAACCGATTTTATCAACCAGATATCAACCTCGAAACCTTAGAAGTGCAACCAAATGTCCTATTAAGCACTCCTCAAGATATCCGCTTACCTATGCGCTGGATTGCTATTCTCTACGATCGCATCCATGCCGACTTAGCTGCAACTAGTGGCATTCACAACGCCCACGATGTCTTAAAAATGCTGATGGTTGGAGCAAATATTACCATGTTGTGTTCTGTACTGCTGCGTCATGGCATTGATCACATCCGCTGTATCGAAGAGGAAATGCGCCAATGGATGGAAAAACACGAATACCAATCTGTGCAACAGTTGCAAGGAAGCATGAGCCAGAAAAATTGTCCTGATCCTAGCGCCTTTGAACGCGCTCAATATATGCGGGCTTTGCGCACTTACAAACCCGAATGGGGACGAATTTATGAGCCATCTTATTATCACGGATGAAGTATGAAATTGTTCATAGCTTCTGCCTCCTACCTTTTAACCATTAACCATTGAATATATGAAAAAACGTATTGGCATTCTTACTAGTGGCGGTGACTGTCCGGGACTGAACTGTGTCATTCGAGCAGTTGTGAGCCATGCTACGCTTACCTATGATTGGGAAGTTGTGGGTATTCCTTATGCCACTCAAGGTTTGCTGGAGCGAAGTGCGATCGCACTTAGCGTTCACGGCTGGGATTTGCGCGGTATCGACCCCCTGCTGAATATGGGTGGCACTATTTTAGGCACAATCAATAAAGGAGATACCTTAGCCCGTGCTAGTGAGATGATTGCTAGTTATGCAGCTTTACAGTTAGATGCGTTAATTGCCATTGGTGGGGATGGCAGCATGAATATTATTCATCAGTTGGCTAGTCTTGGCAATTGGAATTTAGTAGCCATCCCGAAAACTATAGATAATGATGTCGCCCTCACAGAACGAGCGATCGGATTTGATACTGCTGTAAATACGATTGTGGATGCTCTCAATCGTCTTACATTTACCGCCGCTAGTCACGATCGCGTCATGATTGTAGAAGTGATGGGACGCACGTCTGGACATTTAGCATTACACGCAGGGATTGCCGGCGGTGCAGATGTAATTTTGATACCCGAATTAGCATACACAATTCCCGGTTTATGTCAACATCTCGGTGAACTGCGAAATACTTGGGGGCGGAAATTTGCCATTGTTGTGGTTGCTGAAGGCATTTCCACCTGTGCCACAGATTTTGGTAATAGTTGCAGTTTAGAAACAACAACTAAATCCCCATCATTAAAATGTGGCATGGGACAATATATTGCCGAGCAAATTGCTCAATGTACTAGCCATCAAGTTGATACCAGAGTTTCTGTTTTAGGACACATTCAGCGTGGTGGAATTCCTTCCGCTTTAGACCGCTTAACAGCTACAGTCTTTGGCAAAGCGGCTGTCGATTTAATCGCTCAAGAAAAATATGGACAGATGGTAGCTTGGCAAAATGGCCAAGTTGTGGCTGTTCCCATTGCAGATGTGGTAGCTAAAAGTCCATCACCTGTAGACCCTGGTGGTTATTTGGTACAAAGCGCTCGTTGTTTAGGCACTTATATTGGGGAATGAAACCATAGCAGGGAACAGGGAACAGGCTTTAAAGTCGCTCAGTGTCCATGTTCGATAATTCGTCTTTGTCATTATTTCTGCTTTGACTGCTACATATCAATTTTTCGTGTTGACTGTTAACATTCAACGGTCAATAGTTAACGCTCAACATCTGCTTTATAGAAACTAAATGTCTGAGTTGGCAAATTCCAACTACCAAACACACCAGTACCTAAAGGTAAGCCATGAGGATTGAACCTGAGAGCGTGTCCTGGCGCATTGGGATTTTCCACCACAGCCAAAGAAGTTTTGCCCTGTCCTGTCCAGTAGATTTTCCCGTCAGGAGCTAACCTTGGCCCAGAATAGCCAGTCACATCACCAATTGCCAATGTATCAATTATGGTCTCCTTCTCTGTCACTAAGTCCATTTGGTGCGGAATGGCATTCCAACCTTCTAAAGTATGTTTGCTCCATTGTCCAAACTCCCAATCACCTTTAGCGTAATACAACTTTGTCGCGTCAGGAGAAAAGGCGCAGGAGTATCCTGCCGAACCGCGAATTAAAAAATCGCTGTGGCTGACTTTTCCGGTAGTGCGGTCAAATTTGGCGATCGCAATTCCCAATCCTGCTACACCCAAGGCAACTTTGTTCCAATTGGGACTGAAAATAATTGAACCTTTATGAACTCGTTTACCAACTAAGGAGTTCAGGCGATTTTCGGGGAAATCAATTGCTGAGGAAACATATTTGCTATTGATGCCGCTTTTGTCTACTGAGTAAGCACGCACCTCGGTTCTGCCGTTAAAAATCAGTATCCAAAATGACTTACCATCGCTATGAGGCGCAACACCCAAAGCTTCCCCAGGATTATCCATTTTTCCTGTGAGTTTTCGGTTTAAAACAATTACTGCACCGTTCATACCTCGCGATAAATCGGCAATTGAGTAAAATATCGCCTGGTTGTTGTTTGTCAAGATGTAGAATCGCTCTGGATTACCAGGAGCAGGTACAATTGCTACTGCCTGTGTTGCCGACCAACTTTTTGCACCCCAAACTCCATCTTCTAATATTTGATGAGTTTGTCCATTGAAGATTAGCTGTCCATCACTATATAACCGGAGTTTACCTGTCTGAGGATCTGTGTAGCTGGCAGTTGCCTCAAAACCTGAACTCTGTCCTGCTTTGGTAATAATTTGTGGGCGATAGTCACCAAAGTCTATCAGGACTTTTTTGTCAACTCCTGTATACCAAAATCGATCTGGAACAGCAAGCTTCGTAATAGATAGTGTATTCATAGTGAGTTTTCTCGATCAGCCAATTTGGTAATTTAATTGTCAAAACTTTTTAGAAGTAGGACTTGCTAACATCTGTAGTTTGCAGTTTTCTCAAATTAGAACGTTCTAATTACGTAGTAATTGTTGTGATTTTTGTACGGAATACTTTATGCTTACACGAGTATGCATAAAAATTAATTTTTGGCAATCATCTTAAGATGTATATAATTGTACTTAATTGAACTTTTACTTATTAAAACATAATATAATATGTGGTTATAAACCATGTTTTTGCTTGATTATGCTTAAACTTAACATACAGAATCGTGAATTTTTGTAATTTTATACACAAACCTTTTGATTCCCTAGTGTTATCTTTTAATGTCTTTGTAATTGACAATTTATATTTATCAATCGACTTCAAGCTATAAGCTAAAATGTTACTTTATTGCAGATTACTATCAAAATACATCTATCAATGTATTAATTGCAGCTAATACTTTAGATACATGACATAAGCTGGATAAAGAAGTCATAGATAAAACGAATACAGCGATCGCAACTATTGAAGCGTTGGGAGATGTTGCTAATAGTTGATTTGTGTGGCGATTTAGCAGATTTAAATCAGGAAAATCTCTTGCTAAATTTTAAGAGTTAACGGAGATGTTCAATGAAACTTTACTACATCACATTGAATAATACAGATGAAGCTCGGCAGATTGGTCGAGCATTACTCGAACAAAAGTTAGTAGTATGTGTTAACTGGTTTCCTATTACTTGTGCTTATAGTTGGGAAGGAGAAATAACAGAAGAACCAGAAGTAGTGCTAATAGTAAAAACTCAAGATGGTTACGGTGCAGAGATTGAAAAGTTAATCCGCCAGCATATCAGCTACACTAACTTTATTGCAGAGATTTCGCCTACAGCGATCAATTCAGGATTTCTCAGTTGGTTGAATGCCGAAGTTCCCATGAGAAATTTTCAAACTAACCCATAGGAGAATTGTGACTCAATGCAATTACTCAAAACTAGTGAGTCTAGTGACTACATTGCTTTGGCTAAATCTTTAGCACAAGAATTTGCTCAGACTGCTGTAGAACGAGATGTTCAAGGAGGAACACCAAAACAAGAACGCGATCGCCTCCGCCAAAGTTATCTACTGCACCTGATTATTCCCAAAGAATACGGTGGCTTGGGTGAAAGTTGGATTACAACATTTAAAGTTACCCGCGAGTTTGCTAAAGTCGATAGTTCTCTAGCCCATGTTTTTTCATATCATCATCTCGGCGTGGTGATTCCCCACATCTTTGGTAACGCCGAGCAGAAAGAACGATATTACACTGAAACTGTCCGTAATAACTGGTTTTGGTGTAATGCACTCAATCCTTTAGATAAACGAACCATTCTCACACCAGAGGAGAATGATTTCCGACTCAATGGCATAAAAAGTTTCTGTTCTGGTTCTTTTGATTCAGATATACTACCGATTACAGCCACTAATCAACAAACTGGTGAATTAATGATTCTGGCAATTCCCACACAGCAAGCAGGTGTTACCATTCATGCTGATTGGGATAACATGGGGCAACGCCAAACAGATAGCGGTAGTATTACTTTTGACAATGTATTAGTTCACCCACAGGAAATTCTTGGCATTAGAAATAAGCCCAGCGCTCCTTTCGGTACAATCCGCGCTTGTTTGACGCAATTGAATCTGGCAAATATCTACTTAGGAATTGCTGAAGGTGCATTTACTGCTGCTAAAGAATATACCAGCACAACCACTAGACCTTGGCTAACATCAGGTGTGGAAAGTGCAACTCAAGATCCATATATTTTGCAACACTATGGCAATATGTGGGTAGACTTGCAAGCAGTAAAAGTATTAGTAGAACAAGCCGGAGAATTACTGCAAACAACCTGGGATCAGCAATGGGATTTGACCGCCCAACAACGGGGAGAATGTGCAGTTGCGATCGCCACAGCCAAAGTCGCTGCTACTAAAGTTGGTTTAGAAGTTACTAACCGCATCTTTGAAGTGATGGGCGCACGTGCTACTAACAGTAAATATGGCTTTGATCGTTATTGGCGCAACCTCCGCACCTTTACCCTACACGACCCAGTAGATTACAAAGTGCGAGATATTGGTAACTGGGCGCTGAATGATCAGTTACCACAGCCAAACTTTTATTCATAGACTCGAATAAATACACTAAGTCCATAGAGTTAACGTAAAATTATATTTGAGCAAAAACCAGCAATGCACACTAACAATAGATTAGTGTTTATCTAAGCGGCGTTTTTTGGGAGGGAAGCTATGGCAATTTTAAAACTAGAAGATGGCAAAATTATCACAGATATAAATCAGATTGCCCAAGAACTCGCACCCTTGAACATTCAACTTAATCGCTGGCCTGTAAGAGAGGATGCAGAGTTAAATTGTTTGCTGAAGCAAGATAGCCTCAACGAAGACCAAAAAGCCCAAGTCCTTCAGTCTTTAGAACATTATTTTGCGCAACTACAACAAACAGCAGGCTATCAATCTCGTGATTTGATTGTGTTGCATCCAGAAATTCCTAACCTGGATGGATTCTTGGCAAAATTTACCCAAATTCATACTCACGCAGATGATGAGGTACGCTACATCATCGATGGGGAAGCAATTTTTGGCTTTGTGCGTCCTGACGATAGCCAAGTAGAATTAACAGTGCAGCCAGAAGAATATATCAACGTTCCAGCCGGAACCGAACACTGGTTTTATCTCACCCCAGCACGGCGAGTCAAAGCAGTCCGCTATTTCATAGATACAGCAGGTTGGGTTCCGCAGTATACAGGTAAAGAGATTCGCACCCGTCAAACTGTAGCGTCACAAGTGTAAGTTTGCTGCAAAAATCAGGATATCAACTTACTCTAACAGGATGAACTGTGAAGCGGATTGTATTTTGCGATTTTGATGGGACAATCACAGTTGAAGAAACCTTTGTCGCGGTGCTAAAAAAGTTTGCGCCGGAAGTTGCTGCACAATTTCTCCCAGAAATGTATGCACAGCGGGTAACACTGCGGGAGGGAGTCAAGAAAATTTTAGAATCAATTCCATCTTCACAGTATCAAGAAATTTTAGAATTTACGCGATCGCAACTTATACGTCCAGGATTTACCGAACTGCTAGATTTTCTTGATTCCCAAGGTATCCCCTTGGTTGTGGTATCTGGTGGACTGCGGGGAATGGTAGAAGTTGTGTTAGGTGAGATAGCCCAAAGAGTAGCAGCTATTCACGCCGTTGATATAGATACTAGTGGTGCTTACTTTCAGGTTAATTCTAATTATGAAGGTGGTACAGAATTAGTCGCCAAAGTGCAAGTGATGGCAGAGTATCCCGCTGATGAGACAATTGCCATTGGTGACTCCCTCACAGATTTAAATATGGGATTGCAAGCTTCTATTGTATTTGCCCGCGATCGCCTAGCGCACTATTTAGACCAACATCAAAAACCCTACATTCCCTGGAATAATTTCTGGGATGTTCAGGAGTATCTACAGCAATTGTAAAAATGACGAATCAAACTGTGATTGACCTTCGTGAACAACTGATTGCAACAGCCCGTCACGATATTATTAGGCGATCGCAGTTTTTGGATTACCGTTGGGGGAAGGTGAAAGGGTGTAGGTGTTCAAAACCCTTACACCACCTATCAGCCATCTCTCCCCTGCTATCCGAACCGAATAAATAGGTGTATAACAGTTTATCTACGCACATTCACACCAGCAACTGAATTAGCCCTCTGTTCTAATTTTTCTGGGTTTGTAGCTTCCAGATACTTAGCCGCCATTTCTGGGGTGAGGAGTTCTAACATCAAACGATTTTCAATCCAAAATTCTACAACATCGAAAGCACCATCACGGCTGCAAGGAAGCACCCGCCATCCTTCCCGTGCGCCAATTTGTTCAATTTCCTCTACACTCAGAGGGACAGAAATTGCTGCATGAACCGATGTGTAGTTTGCAGGATGCTCATTCATCTGAAATCCTGCTTGTCCTTGCCATGCGTCTGGGATAAGCTCACTACCTAATGGATAAAACTCAATTCCTGTGCCAAATTCATCTCCCACCATCATCATATAACCACCAGGATTAGGTGAAAACGGTACTACTCTACCGTGCATAATCTCTGCCATAACATTAGCTACGTGCTGAGGATTTTTTACAGAAATAGAAATGTGATGGAGCATAATAACCTCTTAAAACATTATGAAAACATCAAGCTATGAAAACGTTCTAACCTGATCTATAGCTTTTTTAAAAATTATGAAATCTATCTTGAGATGTTCAGTAACTTTTCACTGTATATAAAAAGTCATTGGACAGGGAAAATAAATATTAACAAAAAAAACTATAGTCTGTCCTTTTGACTTCAAGCTGTGTTATTGACTTTCTGTAGAATTTCAAGATAATTCAAAGATTCAGAAACAAATCTTTACTTAGCAAAAATTATTTGAATTTTTATAAATTAGTAAAGGTGCGATCGCCACAGCAAAACGCACCCTACAGTAGTAACAAGTTAGTATTGAATTAAACGCAAATAAATCGGTAACTAAGCGAAGTTATTAAATGATGCTGACTTACCAAGAGTGTCTGATCCACTCGTAAATCTTTAAATACTCTGCTCCAGGAATATTCCAAGAGTAGTCATATTTCATCCCCTGAATCGCTAGTTGACGGAACTCATCAGGAGACTGATACCACAAATCTATTGCCCGATTCATGGCAGACTCAAGAGCATAATTATCTGTCTCATAAAATACGTAGCCATTGCGCTTTTCTGGTGGCAAATTCTGGTCGTAATCTCTATCAAATACTGTATTTACCAATCCACCGACACCGCGAACAATAGGAACTGTGCCGTATTTTAAACCAATCATCTGAGTTAACCCACAGGGTTCATAATTGCTGGGAACAACAATCATATCTGCCCCTGCATAAATGAGGTGGGATAATTCTTCATTAAATCCCAATTCTAAATGTACATCTGGGTTATTATTTAAAAATGCTTTTTCATGCTGAAAATGAGCATTTATTGCGGCTTCTGTAGCTGAACCAAGTAATACAAACTGTGCGCCTTTGTTGAGTGCATGATAAATCGCATGATGTACTAAATGCACACCTTTTTGATTATCTAACCGACCGATGTAAGCAACAATTGGTTTATCAGCAGCACGCAGCATCAGCTGCTCTCGCAAAGCTTTTTTATTATATAGTTTTTGTTCAAAATCCTCGTGGGTGAAATTATAGGGAATGTAGCGGTCAACTTCAGGATTCCAAAAATCGTAATCGATACCGTTGAGAACCCCGGTGAATTTATCTTGATGCAAATGCAATGTATGGCCTAAACCACACCCAACTTCTGTATAACGCGCTTCCCAAGCGTGGTTTGGTGAAACTGTTGTGACTGCATTGGCGTAAACAATACCCCCTTTCATGTAGTTCAAGGCAAAGGGGTTAAAGTTATCGCGCAGCTTATCGTATTGGAAGTAATAAGCTTCTCGATTTAATCCTGTCGCCCAGAGAGTCTGCGCACCGCCTATTCCTTGATGCTTGAAGTTGTGGATGGTGTAGCAAACTCGCTGATATTCCATGCCATTGTATTTGTAAATCTCAGCCAGCAAGACGGGAATTAACCCGGTTTGCCAGTCGTGACAATGGATAATATCGGGGCGCTTGTTGCTTTGATTGAGAAATTCTAAAGCAGCTTTGCTGAAGAAGGCAAAGCGCATATTGTCGTCATCGCAACCATAATAGCAGCCGCGATTAAAGAAATTATCTTGCGAGTGGGGTTGAATAAAGAAGCACAGCCTGCCATGTACCCAGCCACAGTACACAGAACAGTGAATTGCTGCACCGTACCAAGGTACCCACAAATCCCTATAGGCATCATGCAGTCCCCAAATATGGTCGTAGCGCATACAATCATACATGGGCAAAATAATCTCGACGCAATGCCCTCTACCTTCTAATTCTCTACTCAGTCCGTAAACAACATCCCCTAAACCGCCTGCTTTAATTACAGGAGCGCATTCCGAGGCAATCTGTACTATGTACATTCCTAGTCCTCGCTATACAAAACTTTATATTTACTATACTGATCAATATATGAAATATGTACTTATTGACAAGTAAGTATTTGAATGTTAATCAGGAAAGCTTAATACAAACGGTAGAGAGGGAGGTTGTTTCATCCGCTGCAAGACTTATACTGAGGAGATTTGAGGAGTATTTAATATAGTCACATATCTTACACCAAGCGATTGAAGTCGGGGCTAGGTGCAAGATGTGAATAGTGGAGTCCATATTGCAAACTATCAATAAGTTTGCTAATGTATATACTATGTATATACATTAGCAATTCTCGTATTTGTTAAAGTTGTTTTACTCAATTTAGTAGTGTCTTATGATTGCAACTATTACAAAGTGGGGAAACAGCCTTGCTATTCGTATTCCCCATAATTTAGCTAAAGAAATTCAAATAGCTGAAGGCTCCGAAGTGGAAATTGGTGTGGTCGATGGAAATTTAGTAGTGAAGCCGAAAACTCGCAAGAGCTACTCACTGGAAGAACTGCTACAAGGAATCACCCCAGATAATCTTCATACTGAAATTGATACTGGAATTAATGTAGGGAATGAAATCTGGTAACACAAGTGAACTCTTACATTCCTAATCGGGGAGATATTGTTTATTTAGACTTTGAACCCACAAGAGGGCATGAGCAAAAAGAGCTAAGACCTGCTTTTGTAATATCACCCTATACATATAATGAGAAAACCTCCTTAGCTTTGTTTATGCCAATCACGAAGCAGCAGAAAGGTTATCCTTTTGAGGTTGTTATCCCATCTGGTTTCAAGACTTACGGAGTTATTCTTACAGATCAAATTAAGTGTTTAGACTGGAAAGCTCGGAATGTTCAGTTTGTTGAGTCTTTAGCAGAGACAGTGATTGAAGAAGTACAGGCAAAGATAACAGCATTGTTATTGTAAATATCTAGTGGATTATTCATTAAGACTTATTGACGTTTTTGGGCCAGTCTTAATAATCAACAAAAATGCTCTAGCTTAATAATTATCCGATCGCACCAAATAAAAACCTGAGGGGTGACGCTGCTAAAATACCAAATGACTACCAGCGACTCACCAGCACATCTCACAAGCCATGACTACAACGATTGACTTTCTCAGTCACCTTAACCCCAGCCAACGTCAAGCCGTAGAACACTATTGTGGCCCGTTGTTAGTTGTGGCTGGCGCTGGTTCGGGTAAAACACGCGCACTAACTTATCGCATCGCGAACTTAATTCTCAAACACCGTGTCAACCCTGAAAATATTCTGGCGGTGACTTTCACCAACAAAGCCGCGCGGGAGATGAAAGAACGGATACAAAAGCTATTCGCCGAACAATTGGCGATGACGCAACACGGTACAAGATTTGAGTTGTTACCAGAACACGAACAAACAAAGTTGCGATCGCAAGTTTACCGCACAACTATCAAAGATTTGTGGTGTGGCACATTCCACAGTTTATTTTCGCGGATTCTGCGCTTTGATATCGAAAAATATCAAGATGAAAAAGGCCGCAAATGGAATCGTAATTTTTCTATTTTCGATGAATCTGATGCCCAAGCTTTAGTGAAAGAAATCGTCACCAAACAATTAAACCTCGACGATAAAAAGTTTGAACCGCGTTCTGTGCGCTACGCTATCAGTAACGCCAAAAACCAAGGCTTATCACCGCAAGACTTTGAAAGAGAGCAACCAAATTATCGCGGACGAGTCATTGCTCAAGTTTACAGTTCCTATCAAGATAAATTAGCAGAAAATAATGCCCTCGACTTTGATGATTTAATTCTTGTCCCGACAAAATTATTTCAACAAAACGAGCAAGTTTTAGGTTACTGGCATCGCAAGTTTTGTCATATTTTGGTAGATGAATATCAAGATACAAACCGCACTCAATATGATTTGATTCGGTTGTTAGTGACAAACGGCGAAGACAGAAAGAGTGAATGGGATTGGCACAATCGCTCAGTATTTGTGGTAGGTGATGCTGACCAATCAATTTATAGCTTTCGCATGGCAGACTTTACCATTCTGCTGGAATTTCAGAACGATTTCGGTGATGGTTTGCCTGACGAAGATACGCGCACAATGGTGAAGTTAGAAGAAAACTATCGCTCTTGTGAAAATATTTTACAAGCTGCAAATGAATTAATTGAAAAGAACACGCAACGAATTGATAAAGTTCTTAAGCCAACGCGGGGAAGCGGCGAACAAATTTATTGCCACAAAGCTGATGATGAACTTGCTGAAGCAGATTTTGTGATTCGGCAAATTCGGAATTTAGAACATCAACATCCCGAATTAAATTGGGGTAGTTTTGCAATTTTGTACCGCACTAACGCCCAATCTCGCCCTTTTGAAGAATTGTTGGTGAGAAATCAAATCCCTTACACAGTTGTGGGTGGGATGAAATTTTATGACCGCAAAGAAATTAAAGATGTTATAGCTTATTTAAGAGCGATCGCTAACCCGGCTGATACAGTTAGTTTATTGCGTGTAATCAATACACCTAGACGAGGAATTGGCAAAGCCACCATTGATAACTTAATTAACGCCTCTCAACAATTAGGTGTTAATTTATGGGAAATTCTCAGCGATGAAACATCTGTAAATACGTTAGCTGGACGTTCGGCAAAATCGGTGAATAATTTTGCCCAAATGATTAGCCGCTATCAAGAACAAGTCGCAACGGTTCCTGTTTCCGAGATTGTTATGGGTTTGTTAGATGAATCTGGTTACGTGCAAGACTTGCAAAGTCAAGGTACAGATGAAGCAGAAGACAGAATTCAAAACGTCCAGGAACTTTATAACGCCGTCCTGCAATTTCAAGAAGAAAATGAGGATGTTTCCTTAACAGCCTTTTTGCAAAGTACAGCCCTGAGTTCTGATTTAGATAATTTAAAAGAAGGACAAACAGCAGTTTCTTTGATGACTTTGCACGCTTCTAAAGGATTGGAATTTCCTGTAGTCTTCTTGGTGGGTTTAGAACAAGGATTATTCCCGAATTACCGTTCAATGAATGACCCCGCAGCCTTAGAAGAAGAACGGCGCTTGTGTTATGTGGGAATTACCCGCGCCCAAGAACGCTTGCATTTATCCTTCGCCCGCGAACGCCGTTTGTATGGTTCAAGAGAACCTGCGTTGCGATCGCAATTTCTCGACGAATTACCCCCAGAATTATTAACTAGCCACAGTAAAATGCACCAAACTTATACCAAAATTGCTGCAACAAATCGCGGACAGCAAGAGGTATCTCACAATTGGCAAGTCGGTGATAAAGTGCTACACAAAACCTTTGGGATTGGTGAAATAACTCACGTTTTTGGTGCAGGAAATAAAATCTCAGTAGCGATTAAATTTGCTAGTTTAGGACAAAAAATTATTGACCCTAGAGTAGCCCAGTTGCAAAAAGTAGATTGAACAAAAAACAAGCGAACGAGGACTCAATGAAAAATTCAGTCCACTTGATGGGATTTTTGGTATCAGCCCAGAATTAAAGTTCTGGGCGGGACTTCGTTAACATACCCTACACAGATGCGTTAGTATTGGTAAGTGTCTTCAAAAAGTAAGAAAATTCAAGTATTTTTACTTACTTTAATTTAAAGCCACAAAAAAATCCCCGGAAAAATGCTATTCATCAGTTTGATACCCATCGAACCGATGTGCTATACAAGTAAATTTTTAACAATTAACAATGGTAGAACGCCCAATTAAGAAATCGGAACGTCAGGCTCAAGCAAATACTGACAATAACTCAGGAAATTCTGATTCTGCGCCTTCTATTGAATCTAATCCTAAACGCTCTCATTCTGGCTCTAATCGCTCGTCTGGTAAAAGAAAAAAAGAGTCTTCTAAGGGTGAAGTTAAACAGCAGATTAATCCTGCACTAGCGCGTGGGCCGAAACCTGTTAAAACTCCAGTCATTGTCAAATCGGAACCAGAAGCTGAGTCAGAACAAGTCTCTGAAAATTCTTCAGAGGAATCATCAAACGCTGATTCTTAATTTATACCAAAGTGCTGAGTGCTGAGTAATCTTTTTGTTACTCAGCACTCAGCACTTTCAACTCAGCACTCTTCATAGTTTGTCCGTTGGTGGTTTCTCGCTGTCGCTAAGTTTAACCAAACTCTCCAAGCCATACCAAAGCAGAAGATACAAAGTGGTTGTCTTCCATTTTGCTAACGGGGGAAGTAGTCTTTTCAGAACGATCGCAAATACAGTAAAAGGTATAATTACTCGCAAATCTACACTTTCTTTGGTTATTTGTTGAACTTGCTGGTTCAGGTTAGATAAAGTTTGAGTGAAATTTTTTGGCTGGGATTTTGCTTCTGGGGTCTCAATGATGATTATGCCTTGAGCCTGTAATTTATCTAGGATTTCTGTAAAATTACTTTTTTCAGCAGCAGAGTATATTGTAATACTGCCTGTTTGAGAATTCACCTTCACCTGATCAACTTGCGGAAAAAAAACTTTGAAGGAATTAGCGATTAGCTGAATTTCTTGTTGTTCCTGGTGCTGAGGGGAAATTCTTAGCCGTAGCCTTCCCGGAGTCTGACTGACAATTTGGAGATATATTGGTGTGGATAAATTCTCTAAAGGTAATTCTGGCATACAACCTCACGGGAATATGTATGTACTTGCCTGTGAGCAGTCATACAATTAGCTGATGAATTTACCATCTATACTAGATGAATCCGATTTGATTACTGAAAATCCTTGTGTAGGTAGGGAACTCTTAACAGGGAACAGATAAGAGGAAAGTCAGATGTGTACTGATTTTTTTCACTAATCAAATATGAGTCATAATATTACCCCAGAGCGATCGCAAAATTTTTGAGTTTACCGAACATCAATAATTGATTCTTGGGAACTTAATTTTAGAACATTATCTACTGTTGATGTACGTTTGGCGATCGCATCCATAAATAGTCCTTCATACCGGGCAATTGCCTGTTCACAAGCATAATGCTCGACGGCAAACTGTCTACCTTTTTTACCTAAATGCTCTCTTTGCTGGGGATTATGGTACAACTCTAAGACGGCCTTTGCTAGGGCATCGGCTGATTCTGGTTCGACAATTACACCTCCGCCACTGTCTCGAATTGCTTTAGCCGCCGTACCTGTTGCTGGTACTGAACCAATAATGGGACGGCCACTAGCTAACAACAAGGGAATTTTAGAAGGCATATTAAAGGAGATTACATTTCGCTTCTGTACAATCAACCCGACATCAGCCGCAGCTAACATTTGCGGAAGTTGTTCGCGCGGCTGTAACGGTAAGAGTAAAACATTATCTGCCCCACAGGATAAACAATATTGTTGTAATCTTCGCAAAGCGATCGCTTCTCCTGCAATCACAAAGGTAATATCTGGAATATGACGCAAATTAGCAGCAGCAGCGACTACTGTCTCTAATCCTTGGGTCAAGGCAATGTTACCAGAATACATCACCACAAATTTTCCATCTAATTGATGGGTAATTTTCCAAGGATTATTCTCTTTTGGTAAAGGATGAATGAAATTAATATTGACCCAGTTAGGAATACAAATAATTTTTTTGGCAGATACACCTTTACTCACTAAATTTTCTAAAAAACCATCAGCAATCACGCTAATGGTTTGGGCATTTCGATAAGCAAATTTCTCTAATAATTCACAGAAGCGGATCATCCATTTATTTGTCATTAACCCGACACGCACTGCTGCTTCTGGTAGAATATCTTGCACATTCAACACCACTGGACAATTATATAGTTTCCCTAACAAAGCCGCTGGTAATGTTACTAATAACGGTGGTACCGTCAGCAAAATTACATCTGGTCGTTTGCCTCTAATAGCTTGTGGCAAACTAGTAATAATAAAACTTAACTCTAGTAGCAATCTGTCGAGCAGATTGGGTTTTGACTTGATGCGCAAGTAACTGCGTTGAATAGTTACACCATTAATTTTTTCTGTAATGTACCACTTACCCTGATAGCCTTGATAAATTTCTCGTTGTGGATAGTTGGGCATTCCTGTTATTACCCGCACTTCATGACCTTGTTCTACTAGTCCTTCTGCTAGTTCGGTCATTAAAGGTGCAATTCCAATCGGTTCTGGATGATAGTTATAGGAATAAATCAAAATACGCATGAGTTATTTATAAAATTTGTGCAATTATCATTAATTCAGTTAAATTAATCTTTTCTAAAAAAGTTACATTTTTCTCCCATACTTTTGTTAAAAAAAGATAAAAATATATGTATATTAAGTCCACATTATGGCTTTATTTGACATTAAAAATTATACCAACTCACATGAAATTAAAATATACTGCTCTACACATTAAACCCAAAAAACTTGAATTTTAATTATTGTTTTACGTAATCAAGATGTAAAAAAGTTTATTCGTGCAGGAATATTACACAGAAGCAAACCAAGTTTACCACTGAGTTAGTCGTATATAGCAATCCGTATAGGAGTTGCAAACAAATTTGTTACCTGTTCCCTGCCTTAACGAGTAGTTTCTAAATTAAAGAGAATTACTATATGAAAAATTATGTAAACAAGTAAGTATTGCTGCTCATATATTTTTCCATTACAAATAGCGGTATCTTACTTTAGCAGCAACAGTATATATGCGGAAACTTTTTTTTAGCTATCTAATAGCTTGATTAATATTAGGTAAAAAATATCGATACAGGCAATTAAACGTTCAGGTAATTTCTGATTTGCTGAACGATCGCACCTAAATCTTGCGAGATATCAATATAAATTGCTTCAGCTGGGGTAGGCACTTCTAAGGTATCGAACTGGCTTTGTAAAAGATTAACTTTCATGAAATGACCAAGGCGATCGCGCAATCTTTGCTCAATCAACTCATAATTGCCTTGGAGATACACTAGCTTTACTCGTGGATCATCAACGCAGAGAATCTGACGATAACTGGCTTTTAGTGCTGAACAAGCCAAGATGACATTTTTGTCTGCTTGCAACCATTGTGCGATCGCTGTTTGCAGCGTTTGTAACCAAGGTAGGCGATCGGCATCAGTTAGTGGTTCCCCTCTGCTCATTTTTTCTGTAGCGGCGGTTGAGTGAAACCAGTCTGCATCGCTAAATTCCCATCCCGTCGCGGCTGCAAGTGCTTGACCAATGGTGGTTTTACCAGAACCAGCGACTCCCATGACCAAAATAATCATTTGTAGTTAGAAATACTACAGGCTGAAGAAGTTTAGGGGTGTAAGGGTGTAAGTGTTCAAAATTCTTACCCCTTTACACCCAGTCTCAACAAACTATCTTTGTGCGTAAGTACTCCTTTACGCCAATCCAACTAGCTTTTCGCTTAAATCCCACAGGCGTTCAGCTTTGGCGTCATCCCGCGCTTGGGGAGAAACTCTTTGCACAAAAGACTTACCCTCTTTCTTCTGGCGATTTCCCCAACTCCAATAAGCACCAGATTGCTTGTACTCAGGCTCGATGACCACTGCTGCAACCCTTTCTCCGGCCAAGTCCTGAGATACATATCCCCCAGTAATGTACTTCTGGAACAAGGGGAAGAGTTTCTGGAACAAAGGATAGTGGTTGCGGAATAAGGGTGTTTCTGCCACACATCCGGGATAAAGAGAAGTGAAAGTAATACCAGTTGATTCGTGATAGCGCCGATCCAGTTCGCGCATGGTCAGCACGTTGCAAACTTTACTGTCTTTGTAAGCTTTGACTGGTTCAAATTTCTTACCGTCAATCATCGAAATTGGTGCTTTAAAGCCTGCAACAAAGCCTTCCAATTCACCCAAGTCAGGACGCGGCGGAATCTTACCACCCAATTCGTCTGGGTTGTGGGTGACGGTTCCCAAAATTACCAACCGCTTATCCGCAGCCGGGGAACTTTTCAAATCATCAAGCATGAGGTTGCACAGCAGAAAATGACCAAGGTGATTGGTGGTCATGGTTAACTCGTAGCCTTCGGGACTGCGTAACGGCTCTTTGATTAATGGCATATAAATAGCCGCGTTACACACCAAAGCTTCTAAGGACTTGCCACTGGCTCTAAAGTTATTGACAAACTGGCGCACGCTATCTAAAGAACCCAGGTCAATATGCATGATGGTATAGCTGTCCTTGGGTATTCCCACTTCTTGGGCAGCTTTTTCAGCCTTCGCCAAATCTCGGCAGGCCATAACAACGTGCCATCCTCTGCGAGCAAATGCTTTTGCAGCGTACAAACCCACCCCAGAGGATGCGCCTGTGATTACAACCGTTGACTTCCGATCCTGTGCCATTGCTATTTCAGACTCTGTTATCGCCTTTTACTATCTCCTGGATCTTACATCACTGCGTTATACAGATAATCTATCAATTTGTGCTTAATACTTGTTAACAAACGTTCAGATTACATCTCGGTTTACAGTTATTAATTATTGCGAAATATGAAGGTGATATCTATATTGAATGCTGAGTATAGATAATCTTCAGGCGATCGCTTTCCAGGTCGTCTCAGATGCGATCGCCTTTTCATTGCTGAGAATAGTTAATTTTAACCTGTGGCTCTACAAACAACTTTGTAAAATCAATAGACCTCTTGCAAAAGCAACTTTTGCAAGATATCAGTTTACAGTCACTCTTGTAACAGGGAACAGGAAGAACTTGGGGCTATTCCCCGTTCCCCGTTCCCTGTTCCCGACTTCTGCAAGAAGTCTAATGTCTGTTTTTTTACTTTAAATTAAAACAATAATGGTGGGCGTGACCCACCAAAAAAGTCTATAGCAGTCCTAAATGAGTGACAAATAAATCTGTTCCCTGTTAAGCGTTCCCCGTTCCCTCTCTTGACGAATAAGTTTGTAAATCAAATAGTATTGCTATATTTGTTTTTTTATTATAGTAAATATTCTCTAGTTTGCTGATGATTGATGAACATTTCCATGTCGTATTCAATATTGTCTAAAATAATTGAAAAATTAGTTCTGTCATATTCCCCCTCACAGAAAGTTTCCATATATAGGTTGCTGCCTGAATTATCAATATATGCCTTCGTAAACATAAACAATAAATTCAATTCATTCACATACTCTAAGAGATGACTTCTACTTATATTGAGGTTACACGAGTAAAGAATTCTAATTAATACTCCTCGGTTTGGTACATGTTTAACAATCAAACCATGCTTTCTGGGATGACGACATAAAAGCAAATCATTTTCTTCATCAACGTGATATCCGTTGAATTCTAAATGGTTACGATATCTTACTAAAGGGTGAGCTAAATAATCACCTATATTAATTTCGGACATTGATATAAACCTCACAAATGCTTTAACCAACCTAATTGGTTAAAATTAGTATTCCCACTTAGATAGCATTGATCAACTGAATCGTGAGACAACCATAGCATTTCTTATTTTCTCAAACCAAAATCTCAACATCATCTCGCCTCTACGAGCCGCTATGAGAGAGCGTATAGCCTCAAATAAGCAGTATGCTCTGGGTTAGAGCATACTGCCATGACAGAAAGTTTAATGAAATTGTACAAACAACTTACTTGCCTTCTGCCGTATTCTGAATTCTAAATTCAAAATGCTGCTGTGAGTCTCAGCCTGTATACCAAGCAGCACCAAGTCTGTCTTTAGTAGCTACAGCAGATTCTGTTGCTTTTGTGCCATTCATTGTCCAAATCTTGTCTACACCTGTTGCTTGATCGCGCCAGTATACATCGGTTTTGCCATCACCATTATAATCGCCAAAGGATGGTGTCAAGGATGCGCTATTGCTGGGGAGGAACGCTTCGGATTTAACTGCTGTACCATTCATTAACCAAGCGGTGTTCTCACCAGTCTTCTGATTGTGCCAGAAGATATCTGTTTTGCCATCACCGTCGAAATCACCAATGTTTGCTTGCCAATTGGAATCGAGGGTTTTAGCAGCGCCTTCTGTGACGATGATACCGTTCATAGTCCAAATTTTGTTTTGACCGGTGGAAGTATTTCTCCACAGAATATCAGTCTTCAAGTCGCCGTTGAAATCACCAAGGATAGGAGTTAAAGCAGAAGATTGAGATTGGAGATTAAACTTACTGACTTGTGTACCATTCATAAACCAAGCACTGTTAGCACCAGTGTTGGGATTGCGCCAGAAGATATCACTCTTACCATTACCGTCAAAATCAACAACAGTTGGAGTCAAGCCTACTGCTGTTGTTTCTAGAACATTTGCACTCGAAACTTTTGTGCCATCCATCAACCAAAGGGCATTTTGGCCAGTTTGAGCATTATTCCAGAAGATATCTGTTTTGCGATCGCCATTGAAATCACCAATTAAAGGATTCCAGTTGGCATCTACTTTCTCTAAAGCTGCTGTACTGGCAACTTTAGTGCCATCCATCAAAGCAACTCTATTTTCGCCTGTTTGTTTATTCCGCAATAAAAAGTCGGTTTTGCCATCATTATTAAAATCGGCAATTTTGTAAGTCCAAGTGTTGATGTCAAACTTACCCACAGAACCTTGTGAGAGAACTTGTCCACCATCCATGAGGCGCAGGACAATCTCACCAGTTTGAGCATTAACCCACATTTTGTCTACTTTGCCATCACCGTTAAAATCGGGAGCAATGGCTGCACTTCTTAAGTAAGGGTTGGGATTCGCGCTTGCTGTTACTTTGGATGCTGAAATTTGCTGTGTTTCTAAAGAATTTGTTCCTAATGTTGAAGATGTACTACGTCCTAGAAATGTACCTAACCCTTGCTGATCATTCAGGTCTGAGACTAATTCATTTGATATATCCAAAGATTGATAAAACGAGCTTTTATTGTTTGCAAATGGTGAGGAATTTTGAATTAGAGACATAGTGCGTTCTTATCACTGGTTGTCATTAAAGTTTTAACTTGGAAATTACATCAATTTCTGTAATTTAATAACAGTTATTGTTTTTTGTATTTTTTTTAATAAACATTTTTTAAATCTAAATATCAAGGTTTATATACACAAATTATTTGCCATAAATCATTTTCATGACTTTTGCAAGTGCTGCATAATCAATTAGCTATTTTGTCAGTGTATTTTATTAATGTCAGGCTTTAAATATATAAAATAAGTTTGTTATCTACTTATCAGCAATAAAAAATTAAAATGCCCAACAAATACAAAACTTCCTTACCAAAAAAAAGTGCTGATTTGAAAGTGCTTCCTCTCTGAGTTAAAAGACCGCCTACAAAGGGCGGGGCATTTACCAAAGTGCCGAGTACTTTTTTCTTACTCAGCACTCAGCACTCAGCACTCAGCACTGAGAATGGTAAATTTAGTTAAAATAACTGAAACAAGCAACTACAAAGAGGCTCTATGTGTATAGCCACTGGTTGCCAAATGTGTAAACTAACACAATAATTTTACAAATTGAACAGCTATGCAATTAGAATATCGGCAGCGTCGGGAGCAGTTAATGGCAAAAATTGGTAATGGTACTGCGATTTTTCGGAGTGCGCCAATGGCAGTAATGCACAACGATGTCGAATACGCTTATCGTCAAGATAGTGATTTTTATTACTTGACAGGCTTTAATGAAGCGCAAGCAGTAGCAGTGTTAGCACCACATCATCCAGAACATCGCTTTGTGTTGTTTGTCGAACCCAAAGATCGAGAAAAAGAAGTGTGGTCTGGTTATCGCTGTGGCGTAGATGCAGCCAAAGAAATTTATGGTGCTGATGCAGCTTACCCCATCAATGAATTAGATGAAAAGTTGCCTCAATATTTGGAAAAAGCCGATCGCATTTATTATCATTTGGGACGCGATCGCTCTTTTAACGAAAAAATCTTACAATATTACCAAAGTCTACTGCGGACTTATCCCAAGCGGGGTACAGGGCCAATTGCGATTGAAGATACCTGTACAGTGCTGCACAGTATGCGGCTGATTAAAACAGCAGCCGAATTAGAAATGATGCGCCAAGCAGCTGCGATCGCTATTGAAGCACACAATCAAGCAATGGCGATCGCTAAACCTGGACGTTATGAATATGAAATTCAAGCCGAAATAGAACGAATTTTTCGCTTGCGCGGGGCGATGGGGCCTGCTTATCCTTCAATTGTGGCTTCGGGTGTGAATGCTTGCGTTCTCCACTACATAGAAAATAACCGCCAGATGCAAGATGGGGAATTACTGTTAATAGATGCGGGTTGTGCATACAGTTATTACAACTCAGATATTACCCGGACATTTCCCGTCGGTGGTAAGTTTACGCCAGAACAAAAGGCATTGTATGAAATTGTACTAGAAGCACAAAAGCAAGCGATCGCCCAAGTACAACCAGGTAACACCTTTAAATCAGTTCACGATACCGCCGTGCGCGTCCTCACCGAAGGTTTAGTTGACCTTGGCATTCTCAAAGGCGAAATTGACAAAATCATCGAAGAAGAAAAATATAAACCATATTATATGCACCGCACCAGCCATTGGTTAGGCTTGGATGTGCATGATGTTGGCGTGTATCAACACGGAGATGACAAACCCCAGATTTTACAACCTGGTCAAGTGCTAACAGTGGAGCCTGGACTCTACATCGTACCGGATACAAAACTAGCCGAAGACCAACCAGAAACAGATTCACGTTGGATAGGTATTGGCATTCGCATTGAAGATGATGTATTAGTCACACCCACAGGCCATGAAGTATTAACCACTGGAGTTCCCAAAGAAGTAGATGAAGTAGAACGAGTAATTTAAAAAAGGCAGAGGTATAAGGGTGCAGGGGTGTAGGGGTGTAGGGGGAGAGTATTTTACTCAAAACTCAGCACTCAGCACTCAGCACTTTCCAGGGAACTTCAGCAGTTACACGGAAGCTATAAAAAGCCAGATCAGTTATTCAGTGGAGGAGAGTCAGTACATCTAGCTAGAAAACAATGGTTAGTAATAGTTCGGTGCAGGCAGAAAAAACCCAGCGCTTGGTAATGCGCCTGCCACGCACCTTGAGTTATCTAGAAACCTGGGGTTTTGGGCTGACGGGTCATGTAGGATGGATTGGCACTGCACCGGTTATCCATGCAGCACTGGGATCTAAAGCTATTTTAGTTTGGTTGTTTGGGGCGATCGTCTCCTGCATTTTGAACTTACAAATTCAAAGTTTAGGTAAACATTGGTTAGATGTAACAGGAGGAACACCTAATTATACGGCTCGGCTACTCCAGAAATTTCCTGGTTTGGGTCTTTACGTCGCCTTGGGATATTATTTTAGCTGGGCAGCAGCACCAGCATTATATGCAATTATCCTCACAGACCTAGTTAAGGTTAATTTCCAACCTTTAGGCATTTCTTGTCCAGAAACTTTATTAAAAATTGTCTTTACGGCGATTCCGTTTATTGTTGCATTCAGTGGTACTCGTGCTGTAGCACTGCTGCACTTATTTTTTGTGATCCCAGCAATTTCATTAGTACTGTTGTTTTGTACTCAAGGCGTAGCCTGGTTAGCTTTCTCAAATGGTACTAATCTTTTTCCACCTAGCACACATAGCCTCAGCTTTGCAGAATGGGCAAAGTGGTTTTTTTTGGGCAGTTATTCAGTTTATGCTTGTGAAACCACATCTGCTTTTGTAGCTGATAGCCGTTCTCCCCATAAAACGTTAAAGTTTTTAACTATAGCAGCTTGGCTAATTCCGCCAGTATTTATCGGTGGTTCTTGGGTATTAATGTGTGGTGCTACCAGCCCAGAAATCGGTGAAGATACATTCTTGAATTTACTAGCAGCATCGCAGCCTTTTTGGGGGAAATTTGCCCCTTTTTTAGTGACATTGCTGATAGCTTTCTCATGTCTTCTCAGTTGTGCTACGGCAGTTACCAACTCTCCACGCATTCTCTATCAACTTGCCTTAGATAATCAGTTGTCTCCCGTATTCACAGTAGTTTCCCGCCAAGGTGTCTTGGGGCCTGCTATATTTATTACTTTTTTACTCAGTCTGCTTTGTTTGAATTTCAGCAATGTATCTCAAATCGTCACAGTAGCAGGCACATGTTATTTAGTATCGATTATGGGACTGCATTTAGGATTGTGGCTATGTCGGGGTAAGCCAGAGGTGTTATGGCCTTGGTGGTCATTGGGTTTTTTTTTAGTAGAAGCAATAGTTTTAGTAGTTGGAGGTTTAGCTTGGAGTTGGCAAGAGTTATTGATTGGGATAGTTTTACCCCTAGTGCTGATGATAGGAGATGCAGCGCTACGTCGCTGTAGATTTGCACCATTTCAATCTCAATGGTGGACACAGCGTTACGCAGCGAAGTCTAGTAGTCACAACCCAGATTTTGTTGTACTTCAAGTAATTGTTCTCGTTTCACTCATCTGTAGTTCTGCTATCGGCAGTTGGTTTCTGCGTGACTTATTAGATGGAGTTCATGATACCTCGCGCAATTCTTTACTAGCTGTGGCACTAGTAATGCTGTCGTTTATTGGAGTAGCGATCGCTTGCTGGACTACCCTACCACAAATTGCGGCTATTGATGAAGCACGCCAACAAGCGAAAAATCTATTTATCACCACCCTTAATACAGTTCCAGATACAGTTTTAATTGTTGATGAACAAGGTACAATTCTTCAGACAAATGTCGCGGCTGAAGAACTATTTCAAATTAGTACCCAGCAGTTAGTTGGACAGAACTTGAATCAATTCCTCGTTAACCATGATGGCAAACCAGAGCAATGGTCTATGCGGAGTGAACAAACCCTCAACACTAATCAAGGTTTATACATTGTTGAATCTACTGTGTCGCAGCCATCTAATCTGCAAATGCGACAATATGTTGTAATCCTCCGAGATATCACTCAGCGGAAACTGGCAGAAGAAGAATTACAACAATACCGTTGTCAACTTGAGCAGTTGGTAGAAGAACGTACCATTGAACTTATGAAAGTTAATCAACAACTGCAACAAGATATTTTTGAACGACAACGCGCCCAAGATTTATTACTGCACAACAGTCTGCATGATGCGCTGACTGGACTACCCAACCAATCTTTATTCATGGAGCGGGTAAAGCAAGCTCTAGAACGCACTAAACAACAAAAAAATTATGTATTTGCTGTTATCTTCTTAGATTTAGACCGCTTTAAGGTAGTGAATGACAGCCTAGGACATTTACTCGGTAATCAACTTTTAATTGCCATTGCTCATCGAATTCAATCAGTTCTACGCGCTGGAGATATGGTGGCTCGTTTTGGCGGCGATGAGTTCACCATTTTACTTGACGAAATTGATGGTATCAATGGTGCTACACAAGTAGCTGGTCGAATTCAAAAGTTACTTGCTTTACCTTTTCAATTAAATGAACATAAGGTGTTTACCAACGCAAGTATGGGTATTGCCTTGAGTACAAAGAATTATGAGCAAGCTGCACATATCCTCCGAGATGCTGATGTGGCAATGTATTCTGCTAAATCTCTTGGTAAGGCTCGCTATGAAGTATTTCATCCCAAAATGCATGAAAGTGCATCTCTGCTATTGCAATTAGAAACTGCTATGCGCCATGCACTCATCCAGCAAGAAGAATTTCGCCTTCACTACCAGCCTATTGTGTCACTGATGACGGGCAAACTTACCGGATTTGAAGCATTAATCAGGTGGCATCATCCAGAAAGAGGAATTATTTCTCCAGAAGATTTTATTCCCCTAGCGGAAGAAACTGGCATGATTGCTTCTATTGGCAAATGGGTGCTTTATGAAGCCTGTCGTCAATTGCAAGCATGGCATCAACAATTTCCCACTTGCTCACCCCTAACAATTAGCGTCAATTTTTCTGGCAAACAAATTATGCAACCTGATATCGTCAAACAGGTTCAACAAGTTTTGCAAGATACTGGCTTGGAAGCAGGTAGTTTGAAGTTAGAAATTACTGAAAGCTTGCTTATGGATAATTTTGAATTAGCAACTGCTATGCTTTCACAGCTAACAACCTTAAATGTCGATTTGCATATGGATGATTTTGGTACAGGTTATTCCTCCTTAAGTTATTTGCACCGCTTACCACTCAAAACTATTAAGATTGATCGGTCGTTTATTAGTAATATCGGTAGTCGAGGAGAAAATTTAGAAATTGTCCGAGCAATTGTCACATTGGCTCACAACTTAAATATGTCAGTAACCGCCGAAGGGATAGAAACAGTAGAACAGTTAGCCCAACTCAAAGCCTTACAATGCGATCAAGGACAAGGATATCTCTTTTTCCCCGCATTGGAAGGTGCTGCGGTAGAAGTACTACTTGCTAGTAATGTGTCTGACGCGAACTTTTTAGAGGTGTAAAAATACCTTTATTCTGTTTTTATACACTCTCTAAAAAGTTCGGACAATAAGTTAAATTCTTCTCTAGATTAAGATAGTGCTGGTTGTAGCAGTAGATAGTCTGCTTCCGGCAATAGTCCCTCTTGTAAGACAAGCTCATTCACAAAAGTATCAATTTTCTGCCGATCTATATTTTGCATAACTATAAGGTGTGCAAAATTATCGAGTGTGGCTAATTGCCATTTTTTGATCAGCATTTGTCCCGGCTTTTGAAACACAACTGTATTAGAGAATTTATTGAGCATACAAGGATATTCTCTTAATTTAAGTTGCTGGAATAAATATTGAGCATTCTGAATACATGTCTTTGCCTCTTTAGCAAAACCTTCATACCCTCTGGTTTTCAGAGCATACCAAATAATTAAGGGAGTATGACCGTTTCGTGACCCTAGAATTGTGGTATCTTTTGAACCGATATATTCAATCATTGTTGAAACTTTTTCTACCCATTTCTTCTTTGTCAAAACTACACCACAAGGTAGCGGTGAACCAATAAACTTACCAGAAATAGCCACACTATCTATGGGTTTTTGAAAGTTTACTTGAGGCGCATCATCTAGAAATGGTAAAATCATCCCTGAAAGTGCAGCATCACAGTGAATGTAGTAATCTTTGATTTGATGACGTTGTAAAATTTCTAAAACTTTGTCTAGGTCATCAATTGCACCTTTGACTGTAGTGCCAATATTCAGGTTGATAATAACTGGCTGCTGAGAATTTTGCTGAATTACTTGAGACAAATGTTCATAATTTATCTCGCCATTACTTTGGGAATTAATTACCTGATGTTGAATGCTAAATAGTCTAGCTGCTTTGGCAATTGAGTAATGAGAGTCTTGAGATGAGTAGAGAATTCCATGAGGATAAATTTCTCTGGCTAATAATATGCCATATAAATTACCCTCAGTTCCGCCAGCAGTAACATAGCCCCAAAACTCATTTTCTGTAATTTTATATAGTTGCGCAAAAAAAGATAAAACTTCTTGTTCAAACTTGCGAGAATGGAGACCAAAATCTGGCTCAACATAAGGGTCGCCAGCATTATTTAATAAAAAATTAAAGAACTTGGTTATATGAGTGAAGTCACAACTTAAATTATATGGATAACCTGCGTGGTACTGCGATCGCTCTTCTATGTGCTGCCAAAACAGTGACAACTCCTCACTCACATTGTTGAACATGTTTTGCTATCTCTGATGTTTTCATTTCAGGGAAGTTTTACACTATATCTTGCGTATCAATTCAATATTTCAGTATTTCTTAATCCCCATAATATTACAATTAAAGTTTTAATAAAGCAGTAAAAATACTGATGATTTTTAGTGAAAGTTTCTCGCTTAAACAAGCTTGTCTTAATTTCTATAGTTGAATTGTGTGGTAAAAGCAAAAATTCTAGTATCGCTAATAAATACTAAAAATATATGACAATATCAACCTAGTAGATTTCACTGAATTACTAATCTTTACACTCTGGAAATTCAGTGTAATTACAGAAAATTATTAATCAATACTTAAAAGAAATTACTATGTTGTTAAATATACTTTAAACACGGGCTTAGGCAGATTACTTAAAGTTCTCATAAAGTTGTTTGAGTTTAGCGATCGCGCCTAGTTAAATATATTGAATGTGAGTTCGACAGATTATAAATAATACCAATTTGAACAATAATTGCGACAGATGGAGTGCTGAAAAGCTTACCCACAAACCCTTTCACAGCCCAAAACCTAAAATCCAAAATGGTATAACCTCTCCCCGCTTCGGGGAGAGACTTATACCGGATAGAGAAAGGAAGATTATTCCCGACTGTTCAAGAGACAAGACACGCAGCTAAATCTTGTTCTGGAGTAGTAATCAGTTTGAGATTGTATGTTTCTGAGAGTAACTTCACAATATTTGGTGTGAAGAAAGCCGGAAGTGTCGGGCCAATACGGATATTTTGGATACCGAGGTGAAGCAGTGTCAGGAGAACGGCGATCGCTTTTTGTTCATACCAGGACAATACTAGAGATAATGGCAATTGGTTAACACTCACACCAAAAGCATCTGCTAAAGCTACCGCAATCTTAATTGCTGAGTAAGCATCATTACATTGTCCTAAATCTAGCAGTCGGGGAATACCAGCGATTTCACCCAAATTTTTGTCAAAGAAGCGGAATTTACCACAACCTAAAGTTAAAACAATACAATCGCTGGGCATTTTTTCTACTAACTCGCTGTAGTAATTGCGTCCCGGTTTTGCACCGTCACAACCACCAACCAAGAAGAAGTGCCGAATTTGACCTTGTTTTACACTTTCAATTACAGTATCAGCCACACTTAACACCGCATTCCGAGCAAAACCTGTAGTTACCGTACCGCCATCTTTCTCATCAGCAAATCCCGGTAGTTCTAACGCTTTCTGAATAATCGGTGATACGTCACGAATACTGATATTTGGCAATCCAGGATAACCAACTGGCCCCAGTGTGAATACTTTATCTTTGTAAGCTTCATGGGGAGGCATGAGGCAGTTTGTTGTCATGGCGATCGCACCAGGAAAATGTTCAAACTCATGTGTTTGGTTTTGCCATGCTGTACCGTAATGACCGTAGAGGTGCGGATAAGTCTGTTTTAGTTTGGGATAGCCATGTGCAGGCAGAAGTTCACCGTGAGTATAAACTTGAATACCAGTGTTAACGGTTTGCTCTAGGATAGCTTTCAAGGCTAGTAAATCGTGTCCTGATACTAGAATTGCCTTACCTGCGGTATGTCCGAGGGGAACCACTGTAGGTATAGGATGTCCGAAAGTTTCTGTATTACCAGCATCCAGTAATTCCATTGCTTTCAGGTTCATTTGCCCAACTTTCAAGGCTAAATCTAACCAATCTTGTAAACTTTTATCTTGGTCATCAAGATGTGCCAAAACTTCATGGAAAAATCTGTACAAATCTTCGTCGTGCTGATTTAGTTCTAAAGCATGGAAGGCATAGGCCGCTACACCCTTGATTCCATATAAAACTGTAAGCTTAAGAGAAAAAATATCTACATTCTTCGCAGATTGACTGATAAACTCAAATTCTAGGTCTTTTCCTTGCTGAACTTGTTGTTTTGGGTCACTTGCAGGTTGAAAATTCGCGATTGCCGATTCTACAACAGTGTTACCTGTGGCTTGAATTTTCAACTTGAGACTTTCACGTAAAGCGATCGCCCGATTGACGAAAGCCACAAAGTCATCCGGCGCAAAGTTCACGTTTGTTAGTGTAGAAAATAGCATCTCGCAGGTGAATTCATCAGTATCACGGCTGGTGATTCCGAGAGACTTTGCTTGTAGCGCTACCTGAGATAATCCCCGCAAACAATGCACCAACAAATCTTGCAAAGCATCAACTTCTGGACTTTTACCACACGCGCCCCACTGATGACAGACATCGCCACGAGTCGTTTGTTCACACTGGTTGCAGAACATAGTTTTTTTCTCCAATCTTCATGCTTCCAGCGTATTGTTTACGCTTGAGTAAAACCTTGATCTAAGTCAAGAGTCTGTGCAAAGTTTGGTTAATTATGGTTTACATCGTGAGTGGGTGGTTGATTAGGAATAACTTATGAGTTTTACAGAACGTGTCTTAGAAGTGAAACAGTTTTTGCACAAGACACCGATTTTTCAAAATCTCTTAGATGAACAGTTGCAAGCATTAGCTAATATTGCTATCCCCCAAACTTATAAAAAAGGCGAAACTTTATTTTGGGAGGGAGATGAAGGTACAGGGTTTTTTATCATCAAATCCGGCAGAATTAAGGTGTTTAAACTAGCAAATGCTGGTAAAGAACAAATTTTGCACATCTTTGGCGCAGAAGAACATTTTGCCGAAGTACCCGCCTTTGATGGAGGAAATTTTCCCGCGTCAGCAGCTGCGATTGAAAATTCCGAGGTTGTGTTTATTCCCAGAACAGCATTTTTGATGGTTTTGCAACAACATCCCACACTAGCGATCGCTATGCTATCAACTTTTGCCCGACATTTACGCCGGTTAACCTTTTTAGTTGATAGCCTGTCGTTTCAGGAAGTCCCTGAACGCTTGAAAAATTATTTATTCAAGTTAAGCGATCGCAATGGCAATGCTGATATAGTTGAACTCGATTTACCGAAAGCCCAACTAGCTGCACTTTTAGGCACAATTCCCGAAACACTCTCCCGCGCCTTTTATAAACTGTCTCAAGAAGGGATCATTGAGATGAACGGGACAAACATTCGTTTAAATAGGGGTTAGCTGGGATCTTCCTCATCCATTTCTGTCAGCTTCTCTACTTTTTGTTGATCTGCGATCGCACCTTGAGTATTTCCTACACTCCGGCGGATTTCACTACGCAACATATAAGCGCCCAAATTGCTGCAAATGATTGTAGAGGCGTATGTTTTAAACTCTTGGTTATACAACAGCAGTTCCCAGTTAGTTTGTTGATGGACTTTTATAACTGGTTGATATTGTATGTAGCTACATGGTTTGAAACCAATTGCTTCTAGTTCTTTAATTGGTGTTTGAAATAATTTTTTTAGGTAGATAGGAACTGTATCAGATTTTGTAATTTGGTATTTAGGATATTGGAACTTAATCTTAGAAACCTGTAAAAAAGTCAGGACATATTGAATAACAATAAACAAAAGGTAGATAGCAGCTGGGTAAAGTATGTATTGCATAGCAGTGGCGAAACTTCACTATGCTTAGTATTCCCTAACACTCAGCAAAAATATGCTTATTTGCTAAACCTCAAAATAAAAATGGGCGTAGCAGTTAATCTACACCCATTTTAAGAATTAATGATTAGCAATTACAGTTGCGGTACGTACTGAGCTTTTTCAGGAACATCAGTATATTCAGCAACGATTTGGCGGAATTCTTCGCCATCAATGGTTTCTTTTTCAATCAGCAAATCAACGATGCGATCGGTTACGGTGCGATGTTCACGCATGATTTTCTTAGCGTGTTCATAGCATTCTTCCACAATCGTCCGCACTTGAGAGTCAATTCGAGATGCGATCGCTTCAGAATAATCAGATCTGGTCATCCAGTCACGACCGAGGAATACTTCTCCTTGTTGGCTTTCTAAGGAAAGTGGGCCTAAATCAGACATCCCGAACCGAGTTACCATTTGTCGCGCCATTCCGGTTACTTGCTGCAAATCACCGCCTGCACCAGTGGTAACTTCGGCAGAACCAAAAATTACATCTTCGGCTGCACGTCCACCCAAAGCACCAGTAATTCTGGCTTTCAATTGAGAACGGGAAATTAAACCTTGTTCTTCGTTAGGAGTAAACCAAGTTAAACCTTGTGCTTGTCCGCGAGGAATCAAAGTTACTTTTTGTACTGGGTCATGGTCTTTGAGCAAAGTACCTACCAAAGCGTGTCCAACTTCGTGGTAAGCAATTAAGCGTTTGCTCTTGCTGTCTACTAAGGGAGTACCTTCCATCCCTGCGACTACGCGGTCAACTGCATCGTCGATTTCGCGGAGGGTGATGGCTTCCTTACGTCTTCTGGCGGTGAGAATTGCAGCTTCGTTAAGTAAGTTGGCTAAATCTGCACCAGTAAACCCAGGAGTACGACGCGCGATCGCTTCTAATGATACGCTGGGGTCTAATTTCTTGTTGCGTGCATGAACGTGCAGAATTTCCAAACGTCCTTTGATGTCTGGTGCATCGACAGTTACTTGTCTGTCAAAACGACCAGGACGTAACAAAGCTGCGTCTAATACGTCGGGACGGTTGGTAGCAGCGATGATAATGATGCCTGTGTTGCCTTCAAAACCATCCATTTCGGTAAGCAACTGGTTGAGGGTTTGTTCCCGTTCATCGTTACCGCCACCGATACCCGCACCCCGTTGTCTACCTACAGCGTCGATTTCATCGATGAAGATGATACAGGGAGCGTTATCTTTTGCTTTCTTAAACAAGTCGCGGACGCGAGAAGCACCCACACCGACGAACATTTCCACGAATTCGGAACCGGAAATGGAGAAGAAAGGAACGCCTGCTTCCCCTGCGATCGCTTTTGCTAGTAAAGTTTTACCTGTTCCTGGAGGGCCTACTAACAGAACACCTTTGGGAATGCGTGCGCCGACAGCGGTAAATCTTTCTGGCTGCTTCAGGAAGGTGACAACTTCTTGTAATTCTTCTTTAGCTTCTTCAATACCAGCCACGTCGTCAAATTTCACACCAGTTTTGGCTTCCATTTGAAACCGCGCTCTGGATTTACCAAAGCTCATAGCTTGTCCGGGGCCACCAGGGAGATTGCTGGAACGACGGAACAAAAAGAACAATCCAGTTATCAATAAAATTGGGAAAACAAGATTGCCTAATAAACCCCAAATTGCGCCATCATTACGCATTGGGTGAGCATCAAAACTAATTTGTTTTTCTTTAAGCTTGCTAATTAACTCAGGAGCGCTAATTGGCAGATCTACCCGCCACCGCTGAATGCGATTTTCGATATCTGGATCGATAGCTTCGACAATTGCTGTTCTGCCACCTTCATACAAATCTACGCTAGTAACGCGATCGGCATCCAAGTATTCTAGAAAACGGCCGTATGTCATGCGGGTATTGGCGGCATTCTTACCCATATCCGCAGGAGCGTTAGCAAATGCTCCTTGCCAGAAGAAAAAGCCAATTACCAAAGCAGGCAACGTCCAGAGTACTAGGACTCTCCAGGAGAATTTCATCTTAATTTGCCTCTGCCAATACAATTAATCATTGCTAGTAACTCCTAGCTTGGCATTCACCTCAAAAAGAGATGTTGCCTCACTTTGTTACTAGATTTAGTTTGCAACGGATGTTTATTAATCCATTTTGTTTAATCTGATGTCCAATCACCCATCACCATCCAGCTTTTGTGGCTTGATGGTAATTGTATGACGCTGACAAGAATCTTAACTAAATTTAACTTAATTTTAATACAACATCGCAAGATTAAAGAAAGTAAAACAGGATAAAAATACCCAGAGAACTTTAAAATCAAAGCTTTCTGGCTCAAAAAGTACTGAGTTATTAATTTCTCATCAACGGCAACTTGGTCATTATCCAGAGTAAACTTTCTGAAACAGACACTTTTTCATCAGACTTGGTAGATACAGCCTGTGAGGATTATTTGACTTCGGTAATTTTCAGTGTGTAGGGGTAATACTGGCCTTTATCGTATGAACCTACCCAAATTTGATAATTTCCTGGTAGCCATTCCCCACTTATGCCAGGATTTTTGCCATCGAAATCGTCGTTGCACCATGTGCCACCAGGGCCTTTGACAATCATAGTTACATCCTGGGGACTTTGCACTTGCAGCTTGAGATAATCGAATCTGGTTGTGAGTTCTAAGGTATGGTCTGGTGCTTCATCCACAAATCCATCACATGGCCCAGTGACTGTTTCTCTTCTCCCAGCAACCTTGCTTCCAGAGATGGAACCACCACTCATTCCCCGAACATTCAGAGGATCTGGGGAAAATGGATGATTGAGAGTCACATCTCCAAATATCGGTGGTGCTTCTTCAGCATTAGTGATTGTGTTGGTTGTTGATGTGACGCAGAAAGCCAATATCGTCAATGATAATCTTATCCCTCTATTTAAAGATGTTTTCGACATTGTAATTATATAAGTTTCTCAGTGCTTTGGAAGACATGATTTTTACACACTAAGTTCCCAATATGAGAGGAATTGACTATTTGATTTGGAGGCAGAAGAATTTTAGATTTTAGATTTTGGATTTTGGATTGGTTGATTAAAAATCTAAATTTTCCTGAAATTCAGGCTATGAAAATTTCCTACTTCACATACCTTGGCTATATTTTAGTTTTGGCATTCAAAGTCAGTCATGAGTATGGAGCGAGAATTTCTTGGTGACTTGTGCTGCTTGAACTCAGGACAAATATCAATTCGTAATTCGTAATTGAATCTTTACGAATTACGAATTACCCTTCGGGTTCGGATGTTCAGACTCGACGGAAACCGCCAAGACTCTGACTTCCTCACGAATTACGCATTACGAATTAATTGCTTGATTCAACCTTGCCTTGTCTAAACCAAGATGATTCAACAGCAACCAAGATTGAATCAAGTCGGGGCCATGTACATCTCCGGTTAAAGCGGCTCGGAGCGATCGCATCACTAAGCCTTTCTTCACGTTCTGTTCTTTGACCACTTGTTTAATAATGTCTTGAGCAGCAGTTTCCGTCAGTTGGGGTTGATTTTCTAAGGCTGCAAGTATGGCACTCAACACAGCACTAGAACCTTCCTGTTGCAGTTGTTTACTGCCCTCGTCGCTCAATTCTACGGTTTCGCTGAAAAAGATTTTGCTCATTTCTACAGCATCTACCAAACGAGTCATGCTAGGGCCAATTAACGCTACTAACTGCTCTAACCAAGCACGTTCTCGCCCACCTTCTAGTTGATAGCCAGCTTCCTGCCAATAAGGGATAATTAAATCCGTCAGTTTATCCACTGGCATATTGTGGATGTATTGACTGTTTAACCAATCTAGTTTCGCCCAGTCAAACTTAGCACCTGCCTTATTCACCCGCTCAAAGCTAAATTCCTTGGCGGCTGCTTCTAAGGTGAAAATTTCTTGAGTGGAATCTGGCGGCGACCAACCCAATAAAGTCATGTAGTTGACTAAGGCTTCCGCTGTAAAGCCCATTTTCTGAAAGTCAGAAATAGAAGTCACGCCATCACGCTTAGATAGCTTGCGCCCATCCATGTTCAAAATCAGCGGTGCATGAGCAAATTCTGGGATTTTTGCACCTAAGGCTTCATATAACAGAATTTGTTTGGCGGTGTTGGCTATGTGGTCTTCTCCCCGGATGATATGGGTGATTTGCATATCAATGTCATCAACCACAACAACAAAGTTGTACAGTGGTTGACCAACGCCGTCTTCGGAAGCACGGGCGATTACCATATCACCGCCAAGGTCACTACCTCGCCAAACCATTTTGTCGCGTACTAAGTCATTCCAGACAATTTCGCGGTCATCGTCGATTTTGAATCGGATGACAAAGCTACGTCCTTCGGCTTTGAAAGCGGCTTCTTGTTCTGGCGTGAGGTGACGATGACGGTTGTCGTAACGGGGGGCTTCGCCTCTAGCTTTTTGGGCTTCTCGCAACGCTTCTAATTCTTCAGGAGTAGTGTAGCAGCGATAAGCTAAACCTTGATCTAAGAGTTTTTGTACCGCTGTTTTGTACAGGTCTAGGCGTTGGGATTGAAAAAACGGGCCTTCGTCCCAGTTGAGTCCCAGCCAGCGCAAACCAGTCAGGATATTGTCTGTGTATTCGGGGCGCGATCGCTCTAAATCTGTGTCTTCGATGCGCAGGATAAATTTACCACCGTGGTGGTGGGCAAATAGCCAGTTAAATACAGCAGTTCTGGCTGTACCAATATGTAAATTTCCGGTTGGACTTGGAGCAATACGGACTCTAACAGTCACAGTTAATTCTCTCTTTCACAAAGCATGATTAATATAGCAAGTGCTGAGTCACCGAGGTTCAAATGCCTGTAGCCAGCCACACCCTAGAAGTGTATGGCGGCAACTCTGGCTTTGACTTCTCTCTCAGCGCTGAGTTTTAAGCCTTGGCTTAAAAAACAAAAGCGAGTTCTGATTACGGAAAACTCTTTCATCAGGACTCAGCTTTAATTACTTTCGTTTTTTACGGGACTGACGGGGCTCGAACCCGCAACTTCCGCCGTGACAGGGCGGTGCTCTAACCAATTGAACTACAGTCCCTTAATTCGCAACTTTATTATTATTGCTTTTTTTTTTGGGTTTGTCAAGTATTTTTTTGTTTGCTTTGGCTTTTGTAGCTGCGGCTTTCACTTGACGATTAATAATCATAACACTTAAACGAATTTTTGCAAGTGGCCTTCAATGTAATTTTCTAGATTGACCTGGTAGCCACAACCTGCGCTTTGGTGGACAAATGTTCTAGTATCTGAGATTGGATTTGTTTATACTGCTGCTTTAACAAATTCTTACTCATCAAAGCTTGATCAGAGTTTGGCAGGCTTTTACTTTGCTCTACCCAGAGTTTTAACCTTTGTCGCAGGGTATTAGCGATGTGACTGCTAAGAACATGGATACAGCTATGAGGTGCTTCCAAAGTAAAGCAAATCAAGGGATAGCGGCCATGTTCTGTTAAGGAATAAACCAGTTTTTGGTTGTGAGGGTTCTGCATATCTAAGTAGCAGGGTAGCCATTTCGGGCCGAGTTCTGGGTCATAGAGGAGGGTTATCCACAGCAGCATCGGGTGTGGTGCTGTGATGAAAACAAAATGATTGTAACGTTGGCACAGAACTCGTTTTTTGATTTCTTGTTTCGGCAACATTAGCCACAAAGCTGCTAAATTGCCTTGGGGTGTATCTAAAAGTTGGGGGAAAACGATTTCTTGAATGGGTTTATTTTGTGGCCATGACAGTTTGGCAAAGTTTGCTTTGGGTAGGGGAGTTATTTCAGCATTGATATTAAATTTAGGATTATATTTTGATGCTAAAGGTGTAGGTAAACTCTGGCAACTAGACTTTTCTAGACTGTCTAGCACTCGCAGAATTTCAGCCATATTTTGGGGGCGATCGCTTGGTTTTTTTGCCAAGCAAGCCATAATTAAATTATTAAGTTGTTGGGGTATTTTCAGTTGCGGACTGACGGTGGTGATCGCTCGTGGTGATTCAAAGTGATGTGCTTTATACCAAGCACCAAATAAATCAGTTTCTGGCTGCCAAGGTTTAGCACCTGTCAGCATTTCAAACATCATTACACCCAAGCTATAAATATCGGAGCGGCTATCAATTTCTGAACCTTCTAGTTGTTCAGGAGAACAATATGGCAACGTGCCGTTAAAGCCTCTGTTAGTACTAACTGTATTGGCATAATTAATAAATTTAGCAATCCCAAAATCAAGGATTTTAATTAACTTGCCTAAAATCGGATCTGGCAAAACTAATATGTTAGCTGGTTTAATATCTCTATGAACTAAGGGATATATTTTTCCATCAATATTAATGCCTTGGTGGGCGCATTGTAAGCCTAAACAAATCTGACGTGTTAAAGTCAAAAACTTGGGCAATGGCATAGGTATTAAATCTTTGAGACTTTGACCATTCAGATATTCCATCACATAAAATGGCTTGCCTTCTGCACTTACACCATAATCGTAGGCTCGCACAATATGTAGACTTTTTTGACTTAAAGCAGCACTCAACATTGCTTCACGCGCAAAGTCTTGTTGCATTTTTTCGTTAATAAAAGTTTGAGTTAAAAATTTGACGGCAACTGGTGTTCCACCTAATAAAATATCATCGGCTAAAAAAACTTCACCCATGCCACCACTACCAATCAACTGTTTAAGTTGATAGCGATTGGCCAGCAATCCTGTAATGTGTGGAGAGATGAATGCACTTTGATTCACTTTTACAACCTCTGCTATTGCCGCAATTAAATAATTAAAAATTTATTGCATCTCAAACTCATTTTTCAGAACGTGATAAAATTTGGAGTAACTTATCAAATAAATGAGACAACCAAGCTTTAAAACCAACTTTGGCAATTTGTTGTTTTTCTACTAATTTTTGCAAAATTTCTGCTTTTAATTTTTGGTATTCTGCTCTCAAAATAGATTTCGCTTGTTCAGAGGCGATCGCTTCATTTGATTTTTGCTCTAGTTCCAACCAATCTGTCAGTTGTTGTCTTTGTTTAGCTGTGAGTGTCAACGTCATAACATTGGCACATTGAGTCGGTTCTTCCAAAGCAAAAAATAGCAGATGATAGTAACCTCTATCTGCTAACAGTTTGGCAATTCTTTGACCCCTATTATCTTTTAAATCTAAAAAATAAGATAGCCATTTAGTCAGAGAAAATTGAGCATTATATAGAACTGTAACCCACAATAACATTGGGTATATATTCATTTTATCAATAAATTCAGTACTGTGATATTTATCAGAAAAATTAGTGATTTCCTGCTTAGGTAACATAGCCCAAAAAGTTGGGATAACTCCTTGAGTAGTATGTAATAAATGAGGAAAACCAATAGATGCGATCGGTTTATTTTTTGGCCATGTTTTTTGTAAGCACTCTTTTTCTGAAATCGAAGTGACTGGTACTAATGTAGCCGGAGATGAAAATTTTTCGCTATCAATTTCAATTGCTGTATCTCTGCTAATTTGCCGTTTAATTTTTTCTAGAACTACTAAAACTTGACTAACAGTTTGCGGGCGTTCTGTGACTTCTTTAGCTAGACAAGTTAGTAATAATTTTTTTAATGCTTGAGGGATTTTTACTTCAGGATTTACCTGCTCTGGCGTTGGTGGAGTTTGAAAACGATGAGCTTGATACCAACTACCAAAAGAGTTACTTTCTGTTTGAAATGGATGTTTTCCTGTCAGCATTTCAAACATTAATACACCCAAACTATATATATCAGAGCGTACATCTAAAAGTTTACGTCCTTCCATGTGTTCTGGAGAACAGTAAGGTAAACTCCCGATAAAAGAATCAGTCAGGGTCATTCCGCTACGCTCTGTTAAAAATTTAGCAATGCCAAAATCAAGAATTTTGACGACCTCACCTTGTTGACCATCATCAATAATAAAAATATTTTCTGGCTTAATATCTCGATGAACAATCGGATATATTTCTCCTTTGAGGCTGATACCTTGATGAGCGCACTGTAAACCTAAACAAATTTGCTGACAAATATCGATAAATTTTATAAGTGTTAATGGTTGTACTTTCAGAATCTGCTTCAAGTTTTTACCTTGAAGATATTCCATAACATAAAATGGTGTTTTATCATCAGTCATGCCATAGCTTAATACCCGAACGATATTTTTACTTTTACGACCTAATTGAGCGCCAATAAAAATTTCTCTGGCAAAACGCTGTGATATTTGCTGGTTTCCTAGACTGAGCATTAAAATTTTGACAGCTACTAAAATTCCACCTTTAGCTGCATCTTCTGCTAGGTAAACCCTACCCATACCGCCTTTGCCAATTAAATCTTTTATCAAATAGCGATTATTTAAAAACTTTCCAATATAAATATCTATTTCGGTTTTGGGCATTACCATATTTGGAAATGTTACGCTATAAAATTATTTGATAAATATTGATGCAAGCTTTAATTGTAACCATGAATAATTTCACTTATTTTAGAGAATTAATTATAAAAGATAAAACTCACTCTAAGAGCAAATAAAGCTTTAATAAAATAATGAAGGATTTTTCTGCAAAATTGCTTAAACATTATGTAACATATTGATTAAGCAAAATGAATGAGAAAATCCACTGAAACCAGGGATAATCTGAAGGTGACTGCTCCCTAATAACAGTAAATGTACGGGAAAATAGTTCTAAGCGCGATCGCCTGAAATTAAATTAAAATCTACAGATAATCTAGCTATTAGAAAAAATTCAGCAGCCGACGAAACCACCTGATAACGGGTGGTTCAATTTTGAGTTGAAAAGCTAAAAACTGATTACGCTGTAGAGAATTAAAATTATTATCACTGACAAGAATTAATGAGCGCTGTCCATTAGGTAGCCAAGGGCCAAGTGTTAACCCTTCAATATTATCTAGCGCCACGTCTAGAGTACGTAAATCTAACAAGAGTTTTTTCGTAACTGGTCGAATATTTTTGGAGTTTGTCAAAAGGCTGTCGATATTGTGAATATCATCAGTATCAGCTAAGGAAACTTGAAATAGAAAAATCGCAAATCCCAACCCAGTAAAAGACCTTTCTAGACTTAGGAAATGTCCTTGATTATCTAAAGCGAGTAAATCTGGTAATCCACTAGCAAATTTGCCAGTTATATCTAATAACGGTGCAACTGGTTCAGTTTGGTACAAAAATTCGCTTCCAGGCTGCTGGGTGAGCAAATTATATTGCAAAATTCGACAAGGAGTCCTGACATTGGGTTTTGCCACTGAACCGTCTTGGATAAGGGCATTTTCTGTTGCTGTGAATAAATATTGGTGATTGGGTGTAATAGTCAGGCTTTCAAAGGCTAAATTGTTGCGGATACCACGTTTATTACTTTTGTCTGGCAAAAACTTTTTCGGTATAGGTAGTGTTGTAATTTCTCTCCCAGAAGATAAGGAAAACTCTTTAATAAAAGGATTAATTAATTTGTCAACATCACCTTCCGACGAGATGAAGACAGTATCTTTACTAGTTAAAGCAATTCCTTCTGTATCGGTTGTTCTAGGAGGAAAGTTTTGACTATCTTTATTTAACAGCATGGTAACGCCAACAGGCACAACACCACTGCTTTCTAGCAAACCCTTACTCAAGTCTATTTTTAAAGTGTAGAATCGTGCCGGAGCTTTTTGTCCTCGGTCATCGGATATAGCATAGTAAAGGTCATTTTTAGCATCATAAGTAATGCCTGATAATCCCCCAACCTCTGTTTTTTGGAAAGATAATCCTTTGGATAATGTTGCTTCTCCGATGAAGTCTATACTGCTGATTTCAACAGAATTAGTGGGAAAATTGATAATTAAAATTATGACAATTAAAATAGCAATTCCTAAATAAATAATTTTGGGGAATTTTCCAGGTTTTTTAACTATTTTCATGTGAATGACTTTACAATATCAGGCGATCGCACTACAGCAGCACAAGCTTGATCACCCGTTTCACTAAGGTTTTGGGTATTTTCATCTCCAAGATTTTATGAAACTGGAGCTGTTTCTTGTACAGATTGAAGGAAATGAATTATTTCTTGAATCACCTGAGTTTTGCGTAAAGTTTCAATATCCTCATGAGTTAATTGTTGTAAAAGTGGAGATTGCCTATAGTCTCTCTGAGACTGAGAAAGCAGTTCTCGTAAAGCCTTGTGGGGTTGAGAAGTTGCCAAACTTAGCATTTCTTGAGATGGTTCATAACCTAGCAAACGAGAAAGTAGGCTGCTATCTTGAAAAAAGATAATTTCTATTGAGGGAACAGCCAGAATAACTTTAACTGGTGTATCAATAGCTACGCTTTTAACTAGTTCTTCAATACTGTTGAGACGTTCTTGAACCAAATCTGGAGCTACTGAGTCTGCATCAGCAATAATGGCAATCGGTACTTGTCTGCGAACAAGTAAAGAACGAGAAAGTGATTTAATGGCAGATAATCCACCAGCAGCAACAATTTCAACGTCGTTCAGTAGTTCTTTTGGAAGAACAGTTTGAAGTAATTCAACGTCGGAAACTCCTTCGCAAACAATGTAAGCGATCATGGAATATCTCTCTCCCTAACGTCATAATCAGGCAATCCATCTTCTACACATACACGATATTTGAGGGTTAATAATTCACAGATTGCTTCTTTCTCTAATGCATATTTTACTTCTTCTCCATTCCACAAGAGTATTGTCTGTGGCAAGGAGAAATAAGAAAGATGGCGAGCGGGATCAGTAAAGCCTGTTCGACTGAATACTAATCCAAGCGTACCTGCGGGACGACGTAACAGTTGATTGCGGAGTTTAGCTATAGGAGCAATATCAACGTTTACTTTGTCTGCGAAGTCCTTACTTTCAACTAAACAACATAAGCCAGAAGAATAAACAACACCATCAACTTGCTCAACTTCTTCACCAAATAGTTTTACTCTATATGGCCACTTTACTTCGGCTCCGTCAAGCTCAAATGTTCTCAAAACAAGATATTCAAAGGCTCTTCCTGCATCCCATTCTGGTGTATTTCTAGCCTCAATGTTATTCCACAGATATCGCAACCCATCCCATTGCAGCGATTTAATTAAATTTTCATATTTTGCTGCCGTAGTCAATCCTAATCCTCCAAGTATTTATTTTAAGCTGCTTGCCGAAGCTTACCAAGTTCAAAATTAGCTTTTTATTTATGGAGAATATCAATAAATTTTCTGGATTTTGTCAATGTTCAACTTTTATACAGAATTTTTCCATATAGCTATCTGATCTGGGTCAAATATCTAGAATTTTTCTGTTTATTACCCAAATAAGCATAATAGACCGAATTTTTTCGTAGATAAATCTAATGTTTTACAAAGTCGTGTGACATACCAGAAAGTATTGTTAAAGAATTAAAAATTCATTTTCAAAATGTAACCTGCTACATCAATAAGATTTACAAACAGGATTCTGACTCCTGAATTATGCTGCATTCATTTTGAAAAAAATTGGCCAGCCATTCTTTGACGCTGCGAGTTGCATAGCAGTCATCTTCGTTGTAGCGTTGGATGATATCTAAGAAAGAGCGATCGCCTGTTCCTAACCATTGATCATACCAGTAAATACACTTGGCACCGCTGGCTTCTTTATCACGCCATTCAAAGCCTAACCATCGTGCAATTGCTTTGAGTGCATAACTTTCTACAGGTAAAGCAACACTTTGAATTAATTGTTCGTATACATCCACAAATCTATTTAAAACAGGATTTACTAAGGATTTAGGAGTGCGATATAACTTGGCTAGTCGTTTGACTGTATCAAATTCGTAAACACAAAAATGATAAATTGGCGCATCGGGATATTGCCAAACTAAATCGAGAAATTGTCCCCAAACTAATTCTTCATCTGCTGGTGTTTCAGCTAAAAAAGAATAAAACTTTTCTGTATTATTTTGCCTATCAACAACTAAAACACCTAAAAGATAATCTAAATCTAAGTCTGGCTGGGCTTCAATATCAAAATACAGTTCTACAGGCGCAGTAAATGTGAGTTCTGTTTGTGGTAAAGAAGTTGGTAAAATTAACGGACGTTTTTCGATCACAGCTTGGGCTTGGATGACTAACTTGGTTGCTACTACACTGTCAAAACCAGGTAAATCTTCTAAAGTCGTAGGATTTGTATTCGCTAGAGATTCGAGTGTTGTTAAAGAAAGTTCTTGGAGTTGGGCATAGCGAACTGGTGTAACTCCTGGTAATAATGAGAGATGGTTTTGTGATTGCGCGATCGCGTAACATTGACTATGCCAGTGACAAAGATTGCACTTTTGCCGAGAAATAAACATCTCTGGTGCATCTGATAACTGTAGCGTTTGTACGAACTCCTCCAGAATTTGTAGCATCTGAGGTGTCCATTTCGCTAAATCTACTGGATAACCACTGTCTTTGGTACGCAAAATTAACCAAGCTTTGTCGGGGCTGATTCCCTGCACTTTTGCTAAGGCTTGGGCGTGAAATGCAGCAACAACTTGATATTCCTGTTTGGGACGCTTACCTAGTTCCATATTCCCTGGAACATACATCCAATCCCCAAAACATGAGTATCCTGGCTGTTTAATGAGTAAATCTGGACGGCTGAGGAGTGTGTACTTTTCGTTGGCTGTTTCTACCCAATCTTGATAATTGCTTAACAGCACTCCCTGATAAATATACTCAACTCCACGTTGCATTAATTCTAAAGTCGCTGCTTGTGCTGCTTCCCTATTTCCTGGTGAATATTTGGGTTGTTCATAGTCAAACCCTGCCAAAATACCTCGATGATAAGCAATTTTGTCTTGTTGCAGTTTGGCTAACAAGTCATTAGGCGCATCTCGCTGGCTTTTGTCAGCATTAATATCTAAAATAGGTCGGCGTTTGCAGCGTTGGTATTGCAGTAAGTGTTCAGCATTAATCAACATTCATTTAAACTAACAATAATTATGGCTTTTTGGGACTGGGAACAAGGGAACAGGTTACAGGTTACAGGTTATAGGTTACAGAAATTATTCTATTCACTTGTCACTGTTCCCTGCCCCAAGGATTTAGATTAAAAATATTGAGATTCGGCACATGACTAGTGTTTCTGCTATACAAACTCAGTTGCATCGCCATCGAGAGCAATTTCCAGCTTTAGCTAATAAAATTTATTTTAACTATGGCGGACAAGGGCCGTTACCTAAAAAATCAATCGATGCCATCATCCAAACTGAAACTCATATTCAGCAGCTAGGCCCCTTTGGAAATGAGGTTGGACGTTGGATAGGTTCACATACTCAAACTATTAAACAAGCGATCGCCACAGAATTAAACACAACGCCAGAAACTATTACTCTCACTGAGAATGTGACTGTGGGTTGTAATATTCCTTTATGGGGGATTGATTGGCAACCTGGCGACCATCTGCTGCTGTCTGACTGCGAACACCAAGGGGTAATTGCCGCAGCTAAAGAAATTGGGCGGCGATTTCATGTGGAAGTTACCACTTGTCCTTTGATGGCAACTTTAAATGCAGGCGACCCTGTGGTGGTTGTTGCGCAAAATTTACGCCCCAATACTCGCTTAGTTATTCTCAGTCACGTCCTTTGGAATACTGGTCAAGTTTTGCCGCTTGACAAGATTATAGAAGTATGCAGAGATAATAATTCTTTAATCTTGGTAGATGCTGCCCAATCTGTGGGTTTATTGCCTTTAAACTTAACTGAATTAGGGGCAGATTTTTATGCTTTTACCGGACACAAATGGTGGTGTGGCCCGGCTGGTGTCGGTGGTTTATATGTACGACCAGAAGCATTAGAAAAACTTGCACCAACATTTGTTGGTTGGCGCGGCGTGATTAAAGATAGTCAAGGTCAACCGATAGATTTGTTCCGCGATGGCCGCAGATATGAAGTGGGGACATCCGCTTATTCATTTTATGCGGGATTGGTGGAGGCGATCGCACTTCATCAAAAATGGGGTACAGCTGAGGAACGTTATCAGCAAATTTGCCGTAACAGTGAATATCTCTGGCGCAAACTATCAGCCTTACCCCAAATCAAATGTTTACGAATTTCCCCACCCGAAAGCGGTTTAATCTCATTTCAATTTGTCGAACATCATCCTCAAGCGAGTGCTAGATTAGTGCAATTTTTAGAGACAAATAAGATATTCACCCGCACAATTGCAAATCCTGACTGCATCCGCGCTACTGTTCACTACTTTAGTGTAGAGTCAGAAATTGACCAGTTAGTAGAACAAATAGAGAAGTTTGAAAATTAGGGATATCTAAAGAATAAATTAGGGAGCATCCCAGTTTTTATTTTGCATCAAAAAAATAATATTGTCATTGCGAGGAGGAACGACGAAGCAATCCCACAATCTTCAATATTAACGATTTGATGGGATTGCCACGCTCCACTTTGTTACATTCGCAATGACAAGCAAAAAAGTGGGATACTCCCAATAAATTATTCTCAGAAAATAAACTACACTAATTTGTCAATAATGATTATCATTCTTGTTTAAGAAATTTATTTTCTGTCCAGGTTATCTCAATTTTCTGAAGTTTGACCTTTTTGCTACGACTCATTTCGTTTAGCAGTGATTGGTCTTGGTAAGTAGAAATACAGCTAATATATTAATTATTCTATTAACTTTGAAAAGTATTTTATTATTCTTTAGTCAGATATTTAAAATTTAATACTAAGTTTACTGAAAATTATAAATATTTCATGAATAAGCTCAGTAAATTTGCTTACCTCTATCAAAAGTATGATAAATAATTTTTAGTAAAAGTACTGTTATTTAGCAATTTCCAGAATCAAATCATACAGCAAATACAGTAACTCATTAATAAATGTCAAGGTTAAGTTAAAAACTTTCCGAAGGATGCTTGAAGAAAAATTCTTGCTATCAGTTGGATGGTAAACCAGTGTGTTTTTGAGATTGATAAGTAATGAAAGAACCTTATATCCGAAGGCAATAAAAGCATGAGCTATAGCCTCCTCGGCAAATTTTCCCTCGACAATCCTCACCCATTAATCTGAAAAAGACTTATAGACATGAGTAAAACTCGCATCCTCAACAACAGCCTACTTTTAGAATCAACTTTAACCCTCAAACCAGAAATTTTTGGGACTATAGAACAAGCATTCCTCCTATTGCAAGATCAGTTGCGAGTCTTTGCCAATGATACGAAATTTACCCAGAACATGGCACTGGCGTTTGGAGAAGGTATAGCAAAAGAACCTTTGCAGAGAGCTTGGCTAGGTGTAGATATGTGCTTACAAAATATATGCCTCAAAAAAATGCACTTTTAAGGGGTATTACAAGCTTATTGTTTCTTCTAATATTCTTGTCGTGCCAAATGTCATCTCATTCAAGTCAATATGATAACTGTAACAAACGAGATAGGGATGCCTTTTCTTCTTGCATAAAGAAGAACTTTCCAGTTGGTTCTAGTTATTCGGATTTAAAGCTTTATCTGGCAGAGCAGGGTTTCACGCAATCAAAACACCCTGACCATCTTAAAGGCAATAGATTCTATTTTTTTTGGCAGGCTAATGATTTAAGCAACTATAAAGTTGTTGTAACGGGGCGTTATAACAATGAAATAAAAATCTTAGAGATTGATATTCCATAAACTTTAGTTCTCTGTATGAAGTTATATGGATCAAACTTCTTGTCCAATATACATTTTTAAAACCCTTCATTTAAAGGATGTTTTAAAAGTGGGGAGCTATCACAGAAGCTACACAGAATTTTTGGAGAAATCATAAATGGGCAGAATCTTAATTGAGGGAACACCAGTCGCTTTATTTAGTGGTTCTGGATCGGGCGATTCTGGAACAGGTGGAATTTCCATAAGCGGACATTTACTACTTATTTTTCAGGATGATGCTGGAAATGAGTTTGTGGTTCGCGGCGGGCCTACACGCGGGGGAGATCCAGATTATGGCCCATTAACTATTGAGCAAAACGTCCCGATTATAGACTCGATTGATGCCAGAATTGATAATGAGGGCAATCCTGTTACTGCTGCTTCGCGTGGTAGTAGAGAGATACCTTTGGGTGGACGTGATGCAGAGGATGTTTGGAATCTTATTGTTCAACATGCCAGGAATATAAACAACGAGTTTTTTCCTTATAGTCCAACGGGTAATAATAGTAATGGTACAGTTGGTAATCTTCTCGATTTAATCGGGGTTGATGTTAACGAGGTGCTACCAGATCCAGATGGGATAATGTTAATTCCTTTCTCAGGTAGAAATGAAAGATTTGAATTTGACTACACGATTATAGGCACAGATAGCAATGACATAATTGTTGGTCGTGGAGGAAATCAAACTTTCACAGGAGGTCAGGGAGATGACACTTTCACAGGAGGTCAGGGAGATGACACTCTTGATGGAGGAGAAGGCGAGGATGTATCGATTTATTCCGACGCGGTGGAAAACTACGACTTTTCCATTTCAGATGATGGTGAAACAGTTACCATCAGTCATGTTAGAGGAACTCAGGCAGATGGAACAGACACTTTAACTAATGTTGAATTCGGACAGTTCTCCGATCAACGAGTACAACTTTTAGGCAATACACTCAGTTTTGTTAATGATTTTGTTGTTGGGACAACGCAAGATACTCAAGTAGTTTTTGAACTAACCAGAGAAGGTGATACCTCTTTTCCTGTAAGAGTATTTGTAGATGGTCGAGTAACAACAGGAAATGCAGTTTTTAATGATTTTCCCGTTACGTTGGCAGAAGGTTCAAATCCTAATTTAATTATTACGGCAAGTGTATCAGAAGTCTTTGGTGATGTAGCGTTTTCTCTCGAAATCTCGGTTCAAGACGACAATCCTCTATCTGGACTTATTCTCATAGAAGATAATGATGCTTCAGGACTTTTAATTGGCGATCAAGTAGATGACCGAGGTGGGCGAACCTTTGGTGATCCACACTTAATCACATTTGATAATCTTGCTTATGATTTTCAAGCTTCAGGAGATTTTATCCTCGCACGAGCAACAGATGGTGCAGAGTATGAGGTTCAAGCGCGATTTGTACAACTCTCATCTGCTGTTTCCGTCACACAAGCTATGGCAACTTCTGTTGATGGAATTGTTATATCTTTAGAAGCTAATGGTAGTGAAGGAAGACTTCTTATTAATGGAGAAGTAATAACCATTGCAGATGGCGATTCCGTCAGAGTAGGCACAGGGTCTATTTTACGCACAGGTCGGCGTTACGATATTGATCATGGCAACGGGGATTCAACTTCTGTTGATGTATTTGGTAGCTTTATAAATGTCAGCCCTTCACCTTCAATCGCTAGAACTAGGGGAGAGATTGAAGGTTTGCTTGGCAATGCTAATGGAAATCCCATTGATGATTTTCAACTTGCCGATGGAACTATCCTCTCAACTCCTTTATCTTCTGAAACCTTATATGGTGACTATGCAGCAAGTTGGCTGGTTGATGAAAATACATCAATCCTTCCAGGTCTCCCCGAACAGTATATTGCACCTACACGCATCCTGACGGTTGATAGTCTTCCAGAAACTTTAAGACTTATTGCAGAAGCAGCAGTTGATGCAGTTGGGATTACTAATCCAGTATTACGTGAGGCAGCAATTTTAGACTTTGCGCTTACGGGCAATCAGGAGTTTATTGAGGCTGCAAAACTGACAGATAACACCTTCAATCCTATTGTGGGTACAGTTGCCGTAGATCCTGTGATTAATCCTGCTGTTGTTCTCATAAGTAACCGTTTAGAACTTAATGAAGAGGATTCGTCGGCCCGTTCTGCAACACTCACTGTAGCGCGAGGCTCATTTGAAGGCGATTTAACTGTAAGGTACAGCATTCAGGGAATAGGAACAGCGCCAACAGAAGCAAATGACTTTGTAGATGGTATTCTTGCTGGAGAGGTTGTTATTAGAGATGGTACTGATTCAGCAACATTTGATATTGAAATAGTAGACGATTTACTTGTAGAGGGGACAGAAACTTTTGATGTGAGTATTGCATTAGAAGATGGGCAAGCATCTTCTTTTGAACTCCTAGTTTCTTCATTACGTTTCAGCATTATTAACAATGATGAGGATATACCACCAGTTTCTATTTCGGGTACGTCTGGTAGAGATAACTTAGTTGGATCTGCTGTTAATGAAATAATTACTGGTTTTCAAGGCGCAGATTCGCTCACTGGCGGAGGTGGTAATGACCAATTTGTCTATACCAGTATCCGCGATCGCGGTGACACAATTACTGATTTTGAGATTGGCAAAGATAGTATTGTCCTGACTCAACTGCTCGATAGCTTAGTTACAGGAGGCTACAACGGTACTAACGCTATCGCTGATGGCTATGTGAAAGTTGTTCAGGGTTCTAGAGCCAGCAATTTCAGCGTACAAATTGATAGTGATGGACTTGCTACTGGCGATATCTTCAGACCTTTTATCACAGTGAACTTAGCAAATTCAGGCACTTTCAATAGCCCTAGCAACTTCGTATTTTAAGACCTTGCTTTACTCTCCAAACTAAAACTTGGAGGGTAATAGAAAGGCTTGTACCTACACATAGATTTACATACAACCTGTTTTAATTTAACTTTAGGAGCTTAATATGTTGGCAACAAATTTAATCAAACAAAAAATTCAAAAGGCTATAGTTTATAGCTTTTTCAGCTTGAGCAGTTTCACCCTTATCTCTCCATCTTTCGCTGCCAACATTGATTTGAGTAGTTGGGAAAGATCAGGTGATGTTTTTGCAGTTCCAGACCAAGCGACGCTAACAAATGCTTTCTCAGATGGCAGTGATGATGTTGACAACTACAACGTCTCAGGTAATGACCCGACCTATATTAACTCTCTAGAAACTTTTTTAGGTCTCAATCCAGGAGACTTGGGTATTGATGCTACAGAAGGTTCTGCCATTAAGAGAACTTTTAATGTTTTGGCTGGTGATGTTATCAGTTTTGATTATTCCTTTTTAACTTATGATACTGTCTCCAGCGATCGCGCCTTTGTGACTATTAGCAACTCAGTTATTCCTCTAACTGGAAGCTCTGCTTTTAGCTATACCTTTACAACATCTGGTAGCTATAATGTTGGCATTGGTGTTTTCGATGTAGATGATACTTTTGGCTCATCAATATTATCAGTAAGTAGAGCTAATTATCAATCTAATGCGGTTCCCGAACCTTCTATTATCCTTGGTTCTCTTTTGGCTGGTAGCTTTGGAGTTATTTTAAAAAGAAAAGGTATAAAAAAAGCTTAACCAAATTAGCAAATACAAGACACTTGTTGCTAATTTAACAGTTGCACTTATTTTAGAATATTTGTAGTGCATACTGCTCAGGGTTATATCTGTTTAGTTATCTCCTTTTCAAGAATCCCGTCGTCTTTAAGCGGCGGGATTGTGAATCATAAATTCTAGTTCAAACCCTGTACTTGCAAAATCTCATTCGCCCATATTTCATCATCTGGGGCTAAGGGTGGGATAGGTGGTTGCTGATAATCTATTGCCAAGTCATAACGCGCTTGGTTGTAAATTTGCCATAGCAAGTTTTGCAAATCAACCATTAGTTCTGTTTCTCCCGGTTTTAAAGGAACTGGGAAAGTAGGAATTGCTTGTTGCAGATTAAAGGCGTAAAGTTGCGCTTTGGGACGTTGCTGGGCGCGACTAATCAAAATTCGGTAATGGGAAGTAGGGATGTTGCCTAACATTGTCATTGGCATTCCCTCCCGCAACAAGTCGATTTCTACTAAATGGGTAGCGCTTTCTAGAACCTGATTCCGTTTGTCAAGATAAGCATCTCGCCCTTTACCCAGACGCTTATTTGTCGGTGATAGTACTTCAATTGCCGTAATTACTAATCCTGTTGTCATATCCCGAATTTCTAGATAACCTTCCCGAATTTCCTGGGGTACTGGTAACGTGACAGTAATAGATGAGTCAGGTGCTAAGGTTGTCTGCGTGGTAGAAGGTTGATAATTGCTGCTTCGAGAAACTACTGAGGCATCAGGAACACCCACCAATATAGAATCCTCTGGCACAGTAGTATAAACTCGCTTTTCAATGGCTACTCGGTAGTTTTGGTGAAGATTTGATTCAATTGCATTAGCGATCGCTGTAATTAACCGATGATGTACTTCCGGCCATAGCTGGGGATTTTCAAGGTAAGGGTTCATTCCCGGAAATGGAGACGGCATACAACAGCTTTAGTGCTAAGAATTTTTTCTACTTTCATCATACAAAAAAAGCTCTGATTAATGTCTCATCAACTAAATCTAAAAAATCTATACTTATCAGAGAATAACCCTACTTACTACTCCCCACTCCCCTATTTATATGAAACGCCCCATCTTATATGTAGCTATAACTAATCACGGTTTTGGTCATGCTACTCGCACCGCATCTGTGGCTGCAACTATTCAAAAGTTGTGTCCAGACATATTGTTGATTATGGTGACAACTGCGCCGCGCTGGTTGCTAGAGTCATATATCGAAGGTGATTTTATCCATCGTCCCCGCGCTTTTGATTTGGGGGTGGTGCAGGCTGATAGTTTGACAATGGATAAAGCCGCAACTTTAGAAAAATTGTTAGCTATTAAAAAGCAGCAAAATTCTTTAATTGCTTCCGAAGTAAATTTTATTCGCCAAAATAGTGTTGATTTAATATTAGCTGATATTCCTTTTATTGCACCTTTATTTGCTAAAGCCGTAGACATTCCTTGCTGGATGATGAGTAACTTTGGTTGGGATTTTATCTATAGAGATTGGGGCGGGGAATTTATGGCGATCGCAGATTGGATTAGTGAGTGTTATTCTAAGTGTGATCGCTTGTTTCGTCTCCCATTTCACGAACCAATGCCAGCTTTTCAAAATATTACAGATGTTGGTTTAACTGGTGGTTCACCGCGTTATTCTGCTGATGAATTACGTGCTAATTGGGGTATAAATACACCGCAAGATAAAACTATTTTACTTACTTTTGGTGGTTTAGGTTTACAGCAAATTCCTTACGAAAACTTGCAACATTTTTCAGATTGGCAATTTATTACCTTTGATAAATCTGCGCCTGATTTAGCTAATTTAGTCAAAATTCAAGATAACAAATACCGTCCTGTAGATTTTATGCCAATTTGTGGACGCGTAGTGTCCAAACCTGGTTACGGCACTTTTTCAGAAGCGACGCGCTTGGAAATCCCTATGGTGACAATTCCCCGCGATGATTTTGCAGAAGCAGCTTTTCTCTTAGAAGGAATTGCAAATTACAACCATCATCAAATTGTCACACCCGCTGAATTTTTTGCAGGTGATTGGAATTTCCTCCATGAACTACCCCAACCACCAAAGCAACCCCAAAAAATTGCTAAGGATGGAAATGAGGCGATCGCTCAAGCTATTATCAATGAAATAGGGAGTAGGGGAGAATAACTATTAACGATAAGGATAGACATGGCGCGTCTCAAAACGACAATGTTCCCACAGAGGTAACAAAGCTTGTTTCGCAGCATTTAATTGCCCTTGAGAATAGTTAATTTTACCATTTTCAATTATCCAAATAAATATGCGTGTAATTAAATCTGCTTTCAAGCTAGTTTCGGATTTATAATTATTTATATCTATAAATTGTCTATCTAAGTAATAGATAACATCTTTAAAAGTCAAAATTTCCTCTTTAAATATCTCTGCTGAAGGATTTTCCCACACTATTCTCTGCAAATTCATTGTGATATAGTCTAAGCCTGCGATCGCAGCATCAGTATTTCGCAATAAATCTGTGAACACTTGGTAATATTGTTTCAATCTTGAAGCTGCAATATTGTCAATATATATTTGTAGCCATGCTTGTATATCTCGCAGATAAGGCAATAACTCTTTAATTTCATTAATTCCTTTAAGTGCTGTATGTTGACTTTGATAATTTAAGATATTTTTATCTAAATCAAATTCTAGTAATTGAGATTGCTGAGAATAATAATTAATAGCTTTGGGAATATATTTTTCTATTAGCCAAGTTTTAGTATACTTTGCTGTCCATGTTCCTCGTATACCAATATCTTCTTGCCAGGAATTGAGGTGACTTCTTTCTAAAGTTGCAATGTGTATATCATTTATTTCGTATAATATATCAACTTGATTATTAGATAATGCAGAGTAAGAATTACTGAGTCGTGGCACAATAAAGGCATGATCACGAATTCCCCGACTCACGCGAATAGAGATATTTCCTTGGTCAAATAAATGCCATTCTGACTTACCTTGAACATAATTAAATTTTTTAATAAAATTATGCATGATTTTCCATAGTTTTACATCTACAGAAAATAGATGAAACCCTCTGACATCAGGAAATTCTATAAATTTAAAATCCCAAGTTTCTAGATAATTTTCAAATTCGATAATTTTATTTTTATATTCTTGGCAAATAGCATCTACACATAAACATAAGTCGGCAGCTTCTAACTCAGATAAAATTACTGTTGTTTGTCCTAAAGAAGCCTCAAAAGTATCTGCATCTATTTGTTTGAGAAAACGACGACAACCCCATTCAGGCTTAGTATGTAGCCCTGTCATTAGTTGACCTAAAATTTGTTGATGGTTTAGGGCAATTTTCAAACCTCTTAAAATAACACTGCTAAATTGAATGGTACAGTCGCCTTTGCCAAAGGCTTGCGGTAAATTACACTCAATTAATACCTTTGGTTTAACAACAATTAAGCGATGACATTCTTTAAGTAAACAAGGCTCGAACTCAGCATTTTCTAAAATCTTGCCAAATTCTGTATGTCGCCTTAAATATTTTTCTATACTACTAAATTTAGTATGTTTAAAGTTATTTAGTATAAGTTTGTTTATTTTTTTAATTAAATTGAAATTAAGCTGATTATAAATATTTTCAGCTATTTGACTATTTTTTAATGTATCAATTATCGAATCAAATATTAATTCTTCTCGATGGTAAAGAAAACATTTGAATATTTTTGTACTATATCCATTGGTAACTATAAAAAATAAAGGTTTTAAATAATTAATATAAAATTTTGCTTGTGCAATAGCTTCTTGAAAATAATGTGTATCTGGTGATAAATAAATAACAAGTATCAATGACGTGTCTGAATTTTGTCGAATAACATCATCGGTTGCAAAATAAATTTGAACATTTTTTAGTTGCTTTGCGGAATTATCTAAATCATTACTTTTTAAAGCGTACTTACTCTGCCGACATGAATCTGGATATCCCAAATACTGAAACATCGGCAAAATAAAATGTTTTTCTACATCTTCTTCTGTTTGTAAAATCCGAATATCAAAAGCTTGTATCCACTTAATAAATAATTGCAGCGAGTCAGGATTATACATTAGAGAATCCACTGCTTATATAAATTTGCTTTAGTTGAGTTTGTGCATTAAATAGCAATTTATCAAGTCAGTGTTTAAAAGATAGTAATGGCGAATACTCTGCTAATTAACAAGAATTTGATGAACCTCTCCCCAACCCCTCTGTCTTGAAAAGTTCTGATGCCTGCGGCAAGCCGCAAAGCGTCTACGGAGGAAGCCTCCGCTCAGACTTTTCGCTCCGACGCGGAGAGGGGCTTAAAATCATTAGTTATTTATGCAAAATTAAGCTTTCAAAGCCTCTCTCCTTTCAGGGGAGAGGTTTGGAGAGGGGTTTTTAAAATTCATTGAAATCACGTTAATTACAGCAGAGATTTTAAATTTTGGCAGAAATATTTAATAAATTCTATGCGCGTTGATACAAAAAACTAGGACATAAAAAATAAGGGAACATAAATGCTCCCCTGCTGTTACTTGCTAAAATTATTGGAAAATTCAACTCTAAACTACAGCAGCGACTTTCTCTAACAATCCTTGAAATAGACTTAACCCATCACTATTACCTAGCATTGCATCTGATGCCCTTTCTGGGTGGGGCATCATCCCCAAGACATTGCCTTGGCGATTGCAAATCCCCGCGATTTGGTTGAGTGAACCGTTGGGGTTCTCGCCTGCATAGCGGAAAACTACTTGGCCGTTGTCTTCTATTGCTGAGAGAGTGGCTTTATCAGCATAAAAGCGACCTTCTCCGTGGGCAATAGGTAAAGTGATGACTTCACCAGTGTTGTAAGCTTTTGTCCAAGGAATATTTGCATTTTCGACTTTTAGGGGGACGCGATCGCAAATAAAATGCAAGTTGCGATTTCTTGTTAATGCCCCAGGCAAAAGCCTTGCTTCAGTTAATACCTGAAACCCGTTGCAAATACCGAGAACAAACTTACCTTTTTGGGCGTGTTCAATCACCTGCTGCATCACAGGCGAAAATCGGGCGATCGCACCACAACGCAGGTAATCCCCATAACTAAAGCCACCAGGGATGATAATTACATCCAAATCATCAATGTCAGTGTCTTGATGCCAAACCATGCGTGTTGGTTGACCCAACAAGTCTCTGGTGACATAGGCAACATCGCGATCGCAATTAGAACCCGGAAAAACAATAACGCCGAATTTTGTCATTTGTTATTGGTCATTTGGATATGAACAAGTAAAAATTAAAAAGGCAAAAGTAAAAAGACAGAAGATTTAGTTCTTTTTACTTTTACCTTTTACCTTTTAACTTCTAAAACACTCCCGTCTGTGTTTCGACCTCAATTAAATCAAAACGATAGTTCTCAATTACGGGATTTGCTAACATCTGGTCACAAATGTTGTTCAAGTCTCGACGCGCTTTAGTGTCATCAGTAGAGATGATGGTGAGTTCTATGTACTTACCAATCCGCACTTGGTCAACAGTTTCGTATCCCATTTGCTTGAGACCAGATTGTACAGCCACACCAGCAGGGTCTAGGACTGAAGGACGAAGCGTTACATGAATTTTGGCTAGATACTTCCGTTGCACAGTTATTTTGCTGAATGCTGCGATCGCTATACTATAACTTTCTGTTCCAACTGAGTGAAAATAAGATTGTGGAAAAGTTAAAGTTAATTTATTAGATAGCCAGTATAACAGCTTCCACTACAGTGGTGAATATCCACAATTGCTTATGAGAGCCACACGCACCCGCAGTCAAGAGCGGATTTTGAACCTACTGAAAAGCATAAAACAAGGCATTTCCGCCCAAGATATTTACATTGAATTGCGTAATCGCAATCAAAATCTGGGTTTAGCCACAGTTTACCGCTCCTTGGAAGCTTTAAAACTCGAAGGCTTGGTGCAAGTGCGGACTTTAGCTAACGGTGAAGCCCTCTACAGCCTGGCGCAACAGGACAAACACCATCTAACTTGTCTGCAATGTGGTACTTCAATTCCCATTAATCAATGTCCAGTTCATGACCTGGAAGACCAGCTACAAAGCAGTCATAAATTTAAAATTTTTTACCACACTCTGGAGTTTTTTGGTTTATGCGGTGAATGTCAGGTTAATGAATAGTCCAGAGTCAAGAGTCCAAAGTCAAACCATTGACCCTTGACACTTGACCATTGACCATTGACTACTGCCCATTCACATCGCTCATTTGCCTTGCAAACAGCGAGTTAGAGTCTGTTTGAGTATCAGCAACTATTGAGCGAATGCCCTCGAAGGTAGCTGGAATAGTGCGAGGATCCATGAACATAACTTTGCTGCTATCGCTTTTACCAATAGTCGCGCCCATATCCAGATAACCCAAAGCAAACAGAACTTCTAAGGCTTTACTAGCATTAGCGTTAGTGTTGATTTTTTCGGCGATAATTTCTGCTGACTCAGCAATAGCTTGGGCTTTGAGAACTTGTTGCTGACGTTCAGCTTGGGCTTTGAGGACGATCGCTTTTTGTTCAGCTTCAGCCTGTAAAATTACTGATTTTTGCCGGGCTTCTGCATCGAGGATTTGCGCTTCTGCTTTACCTCTAGCACTATTAACTGCTGCTTCTCGTTCACCCTCAGAATTTAAAATTGCTGCCCGTCTGCGCCGTTCTGCGGACATTTGCATTTCCATCGATTCTCTTACAGCTTGGGAGGGGATAATATCTCGCAGTTCTACCCGCGTTACCTTGACACCCCAAGGATCGGTGGCGATGTCTAAATCTCGTAACAAAAGCTCATTGATTTGGGAACGGGCGGTAAATGTTTCATCTAACTCCAGTTGTCCCATTTCAGAACGAATTTGAGTTAGTACTAAGTTTGTCATTGCCGACTGGAGATTTTCTACTTTGTACCAGGCTTTCTCCATATCGACAATCCGCCAGTACACGACTGCATCCACTTCAATCCCAACATTGTCACGGGTGATGCATTTTTGTGGTGGAATGTCTAAGACTTTTTCGCGGATGGTTTGTTGATAGACGATTTTGTCTAAAAAAGGAATAACAAAATTCAGTCCTGGTTCTAACTTTTTGTTATAGCTACCTAATCTTTCCACCAAAGCTTCATTGCCTTGATTGACAACTTTCACAGAACCTGCAACCGCAGAACCACCAAGGGCTAAAAAGATTAGTAAGAAAATCTGTTCCACTTTCAATCTCCTGATTATTAAATATTTTTAGATGTCAACTTTCATTCTTCATACTTCACAGTTCACACTTCATACTTCCTATGAATGCAATATATTTTCTGGCATCACAATTAACGTAGTTCCTTCTCTTCTAACTACATAAACTCGTTGGTACGGAGCAACATCAAGTTTTTCATCATCACATTTCGCACGCCAAGAATTGCCTTCGTAAAGCACTCGCCCCGTTTTCCCGGCGGGAATTTCTGTTAAAGTTTCCGCTATAACTGCATCCTGAATTTTTGACTTACTTCGTCGTGGTTGTAAATACCGCCGGGATAGTAACACCAACATTGTGGAAAGCAATAGCCAAATCGCTACTTGCAGCCATAAACTCAACCCAACCTGAGAAAGTAGCGCCACCACAAAAGCACTAATTCCCATCATGAAGGCTACAAAAGCTGACGGTAAGAACAGTTCCGATAAACACAAAACCGATCCAGCTAGGAGCCAAAGTAAAGTAGAACTTGGCATAGCGCCATCCTAGACACTACATTTACGAAAAGAATTTCTGAGATTAGATTCACTCAGAAATAGATGTTTTACAGAAAGCCCACCTTTGTCTTTTGTGAATTAATTTTGATTAATTTCAGTGACAAGATGTAGCCAGAGGTACTCGAAACCAGTCTATTCTAGCCAGCAAGTCTTTGACATCTGAATGTAATCGAAATTCACGAGTTAATTTTTTTGAGAATATATACCTTATATGATTTCTACTGAACGCATAATTTATTGTATAAATCCTAGCTGCGATCGCCCGGCTAACTCTATAGGCGATGTCTCACGACAAGCCGCTTCGCGTCTACGCATCTGTAATAATTGTCAAACTCCGTTGGTTCACCGTTATCTCTGGGCTACTGGTACTTTAGCCGCTAACATCTCTCCCGGAACGCAAGTCGCTGAGCGATATGAAGTTATTAACCAGCAGATATGGCTGGATACTCAACCAGGACTACCACCAGAAGCTTCACAAGATTTACTAAAAACAGTTATTCCTTACTTAAAACTATATCAACAGCATTTACATCTTCCCCAAGCCTATGGGTTTGCTCTCTCTTTAGATGCAGATGGAGACAATATTCTCTTATTAGAAAATGTACCAATAGATGAAACAGGCAACCTTTACCCCTCCATAGCCAATGCTTGGGAACAAGCTACAGCAGTCAGACAAGTTTACTGGCTATGGCAAATTCTTCAACTTTGGCAACCGTTAGCAGAACTGGGAGTTGAGCAAAGTTTACTCATTCCAGATAACTTACGAGTTCAAGGTTGGTGTGTGCGTCTTGTAGAACTTCATCCAACGCCAACCGATAACAAACTCAGCCTACGTGATTTAGGGCAATCTTGGCAGCCTTTAATAGCATTAGCACAACCACAGATAGCTCAATCATTACAGAACATAGTTGAGCAAATGTGCGGCACAGTAGATTTAGAAAATATTACCACTCAACTTAATACTCTGTTACTCTCAGCCGCAGCAGAATTACCCCTCACGCTTCAGGTTGCAGGCGCAACAGACATCGGCACAGAACTCAGCCAAAACGAAGATACTTGCTACCCAGATAAAGATGAACCCTACGACCCACTCATGCCACGCTTATCGATGGTTTGTGATGGCATTGGTGGACACCAAGGCGGTGAAGTTGCCAGCCAAATGGCAGTACAATCATTAAAATTGCAAATCCGTGCCTTATTAGCAGAAGTTGCCGAACAAACTGAGCCTGTAGCACCAAAATTGTTACAAGAACAGCTAGAAGCCAGTTTGCGGGTAGTCAATAATTTAATTTCCTCACGCAATGACGAACAAAAACGCCAAGGTAGAGAACGTATGGCGACAACTTTGGTGATGGCGTTGCAATTACCTCAACAAATTGCAACAATCTCTGGATGGCGATCGAATAATGCCCATGAACTTTATTTAGCCAACATTGGAGATAGCCGCGCTTACTGGATAACTCGTAATTACTACCAGTTACTTACAGTGGATGATGATGTAGCTTGGCGAGAAGTTCGTTATGGCAAAAGTTTGTATCGACAAGCACTCCAGCGAGTAGATGCAACGGCTTTAACTCAAGCATTAGGCACAAAAGATGCAGAATCTCTACGAGTGACAATTCAAAGATTGATCATCGATGAAGAAGGATTATTACTGCTGTGTTCTGATGGTTTAAGTGATAACGATTGGGTAGAACATTCTTGGCAAGATTTTGCCATACCTGTGTTATCTGGCGAACTGCCAATTGAAGAAGCTGTTCAAAATTTGATTAATCTTGCCAACCAAAAAAATGGTCATGACAATACATCGGTCGTTTTAACTCTTTGTCGGCTTTCTAAAGAATACTTAGTGCCAGTCACTTCATCATCTCCACCAGTAGAGATTGTCGAAACAGAAACACCAGAAGTAGAAGAACCTGCTTTGACAGAAAGCGCTCAAGCTTTATTAGATTTGGATTTAAATTTGGATGTGACAGAGGAACCGATTATTCCTCCGCAGCCTATGCCAAAGCCAATTAAAAAACTGAATCAACGTAAGCAGCCTTTAGTATTGGTTGCACGACTATTAGCTTTACTAGTTGGCGGTACAACTCTGGGATTATTAGCTTGGTGGCAACTAAATCCTCAAACTTTCCAACAAATGTGTCGAAAATTACCTCAAACAGTACAGTCAGTCTGTCCACAGGGTAAATAATCACAACCCTTACACCCAAGCGTAAGTTCTATTGCTGTCATACCATTTCACGAAAATCCTGATAAAAATTCATTGGTTGTTTACTCTTTCCCCCTGCGCCCTGCTCCCCTGCGGTCTATTTGTATCAAACTTAAAGTGAAATAGTATCAGGCACAGCATATAGGAACGGAAGATCCATTTGATGTAGAATTAAATCTGTCGTTAAAGCGCACAGCAAAAGTAAAACAGGTCTTTATTAGCCTGTTAGCTGACAAATCCTCAAAAAAGCGCTTCTGAGACACCCGTAAGCGTGGACAAGTGCAATGAGGAGAAAAAAGCGGTGAGACATTTGTCGCTGATGAACTATGAACAAAGCCTGCACGGTCAGGCTTTGTTTGTATAAAAGTTACAAACGCATACAAGAAGGCGTTTGTCTAGATTAGATGTGAAAAATAACTGCCTTAAACAGTCTGTTTTTCAACCAGCAAGTTCGATGAGGGATGGCTGTGGAGATTCTTGTGGAAACGCAAAAGCTAGGTGTAAATGTTCTTATGAAAGTTGGCGATCGCATCCGTGTTAATAAATCGGTAGTAGTCTACCATCATCCTGAACATCGCGGTAAAGCTTTTGACCTCAAAGGCTCAGAAGGCGAAGTTGTGGATATTGTTACTCAATGGCAAGGTAGACCTGTAAGCGCTAATTTGCCGATACTAGTCCAGTTTAATAAAAAATTTAAAGCTCACTTGCGCGAAAATGAATTAGAAATCATCTAAATCCCTCAAAAGCGGCGAAGAAACCACTGAAAAATGTTGAGTTCGCCGCGCATTTTTTTGAGTTCTTGACGATGATGTTCTGCTGTTGTGTAATACCATTCACAATAACGCTGAAACTCTAAGCGCTGCTGGACTTCGTAATAAAATTCATGGGTAGTTTGATAACCACTAAAAGTTTCTGCAACTTCAGGTTGAGGAGATGGAAGAATATGAGGTAATTCTTGACGCATAACTGAGAAAAAATTAACTTTCGTTGATAATTACGGTATGAAAGTATACTGATGCCAATTTAATATATGAGTCGGGATGCTTGATTAATTGGAATTAACACTTATTATGACGCACAAATGAATTTGACAGCACCCGCCCAAGATGCAGAGTCGCTTGCACAAGTTATCGATAGAATGATGAAGCTTGGCTGCAAAGTTTGATGCTTCTATGAATGAGTCACATCAACACTTTCATTCAATCGGCGAATTAGCCGTGATAATTCTCGGATGATATTTACCGCTATTTCTGGAGTTTCTTCAATCGCGTCATAAAGTTGTTCTTGTGTTAGTTCCAAGCATTCACAAGGTTCGAGAGTAGTGGCGGTAGCAGAACGGGGTTGTGTATCAAATACTGCCATTTCACCAAAGTATTTCCCCTGTTCTACTTCTGCGAGGAATTTATTACCTATGTGGACTTTAACTCTACCAGATACCACAATATAAAGCGATCGCCCTTCTTCACCTTGCCGAAAAATGGTGTAATTCGCCGGAAATGACAACTCGTGCATCACTGAAGTCAGGCGCACAATAAAATCATCCCGCAATTCCTTAAAAATCGGGACTCTTCGCACAAATAACAATCGGTCAACACTGCTGAGCATAATTAAGAGTTAAGACTCACACCTTAAAAATATCAGGTAATTTCGGGATTCTTGAGTATGCGATCGCAATATTAACCGATAAAAATCACAACTAAGGGCTAATTCACCAAGTAAATCTTCAGCAGCCCATCTCCTGACCAACGGAATTTAGCCGAAAATCCACTCAAGCAAACCCCCAAGACCGTTGACTGTCAACAGTCAACGGTCAACGACTCCATAAAGTGATTATGCAATGAATATATGCTTTAGCTTATTTGTTTTTATCCAAGAGACTTTCAAATTCAGCTTGCAAAGCCGTAATATCTGCCAGTCTGGCGACAATTAAATTATTCTGTCCAGCATCCCTCAAACGTGCTTTCCAATATTGAATACTCTCTGAATGACTCACCCAAAACTGAATTACTGTGTCTACTACTTGATCTAAATCCCATCCCCATTTTGCTGGTACAGGTTCCACAGTTTTGATAAATGCATCTAGTGTACATGTGTGTGTGCCAAGATATTCCACCCCTAGATACTGTGGTTTTTGCACATTCTGCTGTTGATGATTAAAAAACTGCAAAACTGGAGATACCCCGACAATATCAAAAGTGTATTTCATTTAGTTCCTCTCAATACGTTACTACTTGCAAGGAGATTTTTCTTGTGATGATTATGGCTTGAGAATCTCTAAATAATCTCTGTAAAAAAGTGTATTTATTGCTTATATCTTAGGAAATAAACTTCCTTATTTATTAGCACTCATTAGTTGAGAGTGCTAATTTTAATCATATTTAATTGCTTTGTTATTAAAGAGTTTCTGGTATTTTTTTGAAAAAGTATATTACTTTTAATATTTTTTTAATTTTCTATTTTTGAGTTTAGGTGGTAAAGTAGCAGATTAATTAGCTGTTTGTAACATCCCACAAAGCTGATTCACCGCAAAACAGCTATTTAGAGGAAGCGACTGCGTTAACGGTAAAGTAAGCTGTTCAACATTTAATTTGCACATTTAGACCGCAGGAGGGCAGCGAGCAGGGAGCAAGGGAGAGGGTTTGCAGCTTTTATTACCATGAAAATAGTGCTATTTAAATGACGATTAGCTTAGTCTTACCCGAAGGACAAAAGTTAGAAAATCTTGATATTTGATGTTAAATTTGATATTTTGTACCTCACTTGCTGGGCAAGTGCTGATATCTCAAATCAGACGTAAATAAATGCTATGAGAAATCGCGGTCAAATAATTTATCAGCCGCGATATGCTAATTATCTATGGATAATATGTTTCAGGCTCTGTTTAAATAACTACATCTTTGACTTTACGCTTTTTTAAGAAACTAGACATAAATGGCCGCTCAAAGAACAAGTAAAACCAATAAGCAATGATGAGTGACATTGCTGTGCCTAGTAAATAGGATGCAGCAGCAAACATATCTGGTGAGATTGGTAGATAAAACAAAAAGTAACGCACAAAGACTAATACTGGCCCATGAGTGAGATATAGGCTATAGGAAAATGTCCCAAGTGCGATCGCCAAAGGATGTTCTAATATCCTTAGTGCTAATGGTGGGTGTTTTCCATCAATTATTGACTTGGTTAAGCCAATAAATAGACAAGCAAATGCAAGACCAGCAAAACTCTGGTTAATCCATATATGCAATCCTAGCCGTCGCCACTCAGTGATAAAAGCAATACAGGTAAAGATAATAGCCAGTCTTCCCCAAGGTAGAGAATTTCTCATAGCTACTAGCCGAGGTTTTTGAGAAAATCCAATATCTGCGGCTACCATTCCTAAGCAGAATATACCTAATAGCCAAGGATTCGCTTGTTCAAGAAATCCATTGAACAAGTATATAGGTGTTAGTCCAATGACAAAAGCGATAATGACAAGCATCAACCATCCAAAACGCCGCCATATAGGCAACAATAACAGCGGAAACAAAAAGTACATTTGCCATTCTGTGGCAATACTCCACATGGGAGAGTTAATGGTTATGTATGTATGCTCACTAAAATTGTGGACTAATAACAGATGAGATACGACATCAATCCAGTTAAATTTAGGAGAAAATGAGCCGAGACCTGCTATTTCATTCCATTGAAAACTAGTGAATTGCTCGAAAATGAAGACAACTGCTCCTATGAGAATGCAGATAAATAAACATATATAGTAAGGTGGTAAAATTCGCTGCGATCGCCTCTTAATATAATTGATTAAAGTGCCTGGCAATTTACCATCTTCAGAACGAGCTATAGGCAGCATCAAAACATAGCCAGAAAGTACAATAAAACTAATGACACTAAAAGCCCCATATTTCATAACTCTTACAAACACGAACCAGTGAAAAGGCAATTGCTCTGTGATTCCTGGTTCAACATGAACAAGTACAACATATAGAGATGCTAATCCACGTAAGCCATCTAAGTAAGGAAGATGAAGTCTCTTCTGGGTAGATTTTTCTGTGATTTTACTCATGCAGTTAATCTCCTACAAAGTTCTAGATGGTAGATACCCAGATTTCTGATTAGTCGTGAAAATTCTATTTAATGAAACAGCCTCTTTTCATGTATGTTCTTTGACCAGTTGCAACGGGTGTGGTAAGAGGCAACAGCTTTGAGAAACTGCCCTCATATTGGGTTTACTGCCCCCAACTGTGTTATGAAAAGAGGTAAGAACATTTTTTTCGAGACAAGTAGTGCAAGAAAAAATACGCCTGTTATTAACAAATCCCCTAATTTTAATTATGGGTATTTTCCTGTTCCCTTTTAAAAATTAATTGCATTTAGGAATTAGCTAACAGACATTTTTATGTAGATAGAACGACCTGTAGTTAATTACCTAAAAACTTAATTTGAAGATGACAGGGGTAATTCTTTGGACATGAAAATTTCTTTACCATCACGGCTTTTAATGACTCGTGCAGGTATACCCACAGCTACTGAAAATGGCGGAATATCTTTAGTAACAACAGCGCCAGCACCAATTACACTACCTCTACCAATGGTTACGCCATCTAATACTTTCACCCCATGACCTAGCCAACAGTCATCTTCAATAACAATTCCCTTACAAGTAATACCTTGGTATTTGATTGGCTTTTTCGGATCTGTAAAGTTGTGATTATTGGCATAGATTCCAGTATGAGCTGCAATAAGACAGTTTTTGCCAATTTTGATGTCTCCAGGGCCAGCAATACAAACACTAGGGCCAATAAAAGTATCTTGACCGATGTGAATATAAGTGTTATTCAATGCTCCTATCACAACATTACGCTCAAGAATAACTCCATTTTCTAGGTGAATTCTATTATTTTCATGTCCTTTTCCATCTATACGAACACCTTTGAAAATATATGCTCCATTCCCAATTTCAATAGCATCAGTACTGATAAATTCAACCCCATCTTGAATATAAACTGAACGACCTATCCGGCTAAATATAACGCGATATAGCAAATTACGTAATTTTACACCACCAAAAATTGTAGGAATATCGCCTAAAATAGTAGTAACTAATAGTTCTTGAAATCGCTTCAATTTTGAAAAAATGTGCAAGTTAGACATAGCTCTAGTGTTAGCAAGTTTTTATCTTTAATATTAGTGAAATCATGAGATAGCTAAGTAAAAATATCTTGTATTTCAGTCTTGCTAAGTACCATCTATATTTTTATATCTGCATTTTAGGATTGCAGATGAATAAAAAAATGCGATGGTTAATCTCAAGTTTTTCAAGTATTGAAAAACTTAAGTTTAGCTATACGATTAGAAGCTGTTAAACACAAGGATAATTTAATTGTTAGACATAGCTATACAAGAAATGCTGTATATATTTATTTACCAGCAAATTATATAATTACTATTTATTAGCTGTACTGCTGAAAAATCCAAAAAACACTTTTTTATATTTGAGATAGTCGAATACTGAACCCTAATGCTTTACCACATCAAATACCTAACTTTTAATATAAATTAATTAGTTACTTGACAAACTATTAGAATTCAGTTGTCAGATATCAATCAAAGAAAAAAGTATTGATTACCATTACATCTGTTTATTCTGTGCCAAAATGGGAAGACAATTTCTTCACCATCTTCAAGATGTAATTGTTGAATTATTGATCAAATTTCCCAGCAAGTACAAGCACATTATTAAGGGGGAGTGTCTCCAACTTCAGCCATTACATTGAAGTTAACCATTGGAGCGAACAAATAAATACTTCCCCGATTACTATAACGGCTTACTTGCAGCCAGTTTTTTATGTCTGCTGCTATTATCATCATTACGTACACAGAGAATTTACATATTCACTAAAGCGCCTTTATAGTGACACAAGTAGTGTGCTTACACCATCCTAAAAGAGACTGACAAAAGTATTGTCAAGCAAAAGTAAAGTTTTCACAAAAAATATAAAGTTTTTAAAAACCAAGTAAGTTTATAATCAGTAGTTTTTTAATTTAAGAATTTAATTATACTACACCAACACTTTTAATCATTAATATATATAATCGCTAGAAAACAGCGTAAATACGATTATGAAAATTTATCATTACTTATTTTTTCTGCTTCATTAGACAATAAATTTTACTTTTGATTGCAGAATTGGCATAAGTATTCTCAGAGGATGTTTGGAAAGTCGTGAAAGATACTAAAAATCCCTCTCCAAACCTCTCCGCCAGTTGCTACAACGGGGAGGCAGTCCGTCTGACAGGTGTAGGTTTTTAAGATTTTGATGTTAATAATAATACTTTTAAAACATCATCTCAGTAAAATGCCATGTTCATCTTGAATCTTTTTTTGTCAGCCTTAATACCAAATTTGCTAACTTTTTAGAACTTTTCTGTAGTGCCTAACATCTGCAAAATTTTCTCAGCGTTGTCTAAATCGCCAACAATGCGCCGAATTGGTTGCGGCCAAACTTTTACGAGAGTGGGAGTTGCAGATACTTGATCAATTTCTGCTTGTTCTGGATGAGTTAAAACATCAATAACTTTTAAAGTGTAGGGATATTTTAGCGATCGCTCTAATAGTTCGTGTAGATTTTGCAGAATACGTTCTGTATTCGCACTATGTCCAGCAATAAATAAACGCAAAACGTAACATTGGTTTTGTTGCTGTGCCGGTTGTGTGGCTTTAGTAGATGGATGGTATTTGGGAGCTTTTTCTGACAAGTCTAAGTTAACAATTAAGTCGTGGTCTTCCCAAAGTTGCGGAAATGTAGAACGATAAGTTGCCAACACCATGCGATCGCACAAACCATCTTGCCAAGGTGCGGCTTGCCATACTAAATCACCCGTGTCAAAAATTGCATTTAGTAAAGCTTGATGTTGCAGAACTGCTGGATAAGCTTCGGCAAAAGTCCGAATTTGGTGAGTATGCGGATCTAACCAATGATCAACGGTTGCTGTGTAACAAGGAACTAAAAAGTGAGGCGGTTCTGGTAAATCGAGGATTTCTTGTAAAGCCGCACACAAATGCAAATGCCATCGACCCTGCTTATTAGGGTCGATGCAATAAATTAAATCGCCTCCAGGTGTAAATAAGGCAATACCTTTGAAAACTTTAGGTAAAAAGAGTTTTGGTGTAGTCAAGCTAGTTACAGGGGTTGGGAAAATTTGAGGTAAAAAGTAGAGACTGATTACTTTTTACCTTGACTGTAATTAAACTCGTCCTCTGAGAAACTGAGCCATTTCGTTAGGAGTTGGTGACATTTCTAAAGCTGTCTCTTCAGTAATGCGACCTTCTTGATAAAGATTGAGCAGCGACTGATTCATTGTAATCATACCGTCGAAACTGGCTTGCTTCATCAATTCCGTAATTTCATCATACTTACCGTCTTTGACCCATTCTTTAACTGCCTCAGTGTTAATTAAGATATCGTGGAACGCAGCTCGTTTACCATCGGTCGTCCGACATAATCCTTGGGCGATGACCGCTACCAAAGATTCCGCCAGGGCTACCCGCATCGCATCCTGTTCTTCACCAGAGTATAAATTGAGAATCCGTTCGATAGTTTTTACGGCACTGTTGGTGTGCAATGTTCCCATTACCAAGTGACCTGTTTGAGCAGCTTTTAGGGCGGTGTTGACTGTTTCTTTATCCCGCATTTCCCCCACCAGAATTAAATCTGGATCTTCCCGCAAAGCTGCTTTTAAAGCGTTATCAAATTTGCGGGTGTGCATTCCTACTTCCCGTTGTTTCACCAAAGACTTGCGGCTTTGATGGACAAATTCCACAGGATCTTCAATGGTGATGATGTGCTTTGCCATCTCTCGATTAATATAGTCAATCATCGCTGCCATTGTTGTTGATTTACCAGAACCAGTTGGCCCAGTGACTAATATTAAGCCTTTGTGGTAGTGGCAAATGTCGCGGAACACTGGCGGTAATCTCAACTGTTCCATCGAGAGAATTTTCAGTGGGATTAACCGTAGCACCATTGCATGGCCTTTCATTGAGCCAAAAACATTGATCCGTACACGAGCGAATTCATACTGAGTTGCACCATCAAATTCTAAGTGTTCCTCAAATCGCTGAATCTCCGCTTCCGTCATCACTTCTCGCAACCAACTCATGAAAGTTTCATGATCTGTTTCTGGATGTTCTGTTGGTTGAATTTCACCCCGGTTACGAAAGCGCGGAATTTCACCTACGCCCAAGTGAATATCTGAATAACCGTTATCAAAAGCTTCTTTGATGATTTTCGCCAAGGTTAATCCTGAAGGATTGCTGTTTGCTGTTGCTGGGGGAGTTCCAGGACGATGGGTAGCCGCAGGTGGTGGTGCAGGTTGAGTTGTATTCCGATGAATGGACATATCCAACGTTTGCGTGTGCTGCCGCTGCGTCATTAATGATGGTGGAGGCGGCGGCATTGGTGGCACATTCCGAGAAGCAACAGGATTGGAATTGGCAGGATGCGGTGTTTCTGTCATATATCTTCAAAATTGGCCAGTTATCAACTTGAATCTGCAAAAAATCTGTTTTGGTGGTTCTAAGGACGGCAGGCAGCAGGTTTGTTGCTGTTCCTTAGCGAAGAACTTTCAAGCAATATTTCGTTACATTTGGCAGGTTTGCTAGTATATTTTTTTATAAAGCTTGCAAATTTTGCCATTGTTTTAGAAAAATCTAAAGTCCATATACACTTGTTTAGCACACTATATCCTGAGATAAGCTTCAGTAATAACTTGCATAAATTTATGTGCTAAAAAATACTTTTGCTAAAGCTTAAAAATTTTCTGCTGTTAGATGAGAAGTTTTTACCCAAAAATCAAGACAATTTATTAGCAAACAACAGCCAAATCATCAGCAGGTATTTTTTTCAGACACATTTGTGAATTATGAGAGACATGGCTGGTTTTTATAAGAAATGTTAAGGGGATCAATTTAAGAAGTTGAAAATAGCCTGGGCAAGCTCATCTTATATGGCTTCTACTCCTTGAGATAGATGGCAGAAAGAGGTTATATAGCAAGAAATACACTGAACTTTACATTCATAATTAGAAAAACTTAACTGTAAAGTTAAGTTACTAAATGCTCATTTTTCATATTCCCTTTTATATACTGGAATTCACTGAAACAATCAGTTGATTCGCCAACAGCGGTATCTAACTGAAATTAATTTTATTGCTGTGTACCTTTAGGAGGAAAAGTCATGGTTTCGGCTCAAAGCTCTAATCTCGGAAAGACCTACTCCTTGATGATGATTAAAAGCTTTTTGATATGGACTTTCACGTTGGCAGTATGTTTGTTGGTTGTCGGTTTTCCATTAGTTGTGTTGATGGCTACGGTCGGATGTCTGTTGTCGATTGTTTTACAATCTGTCATGCCTGTTAGTGCGGTTTTACTAGTAGGAGGCGGGTTAATTTTGTTCAACATTTTGGCAGTTGCGATCGCTGCTGCTGTCCTCACTCTCAAAGGTGTACATCCAAGTCAAATCAAGTGGTTAAGTTGGCTGCATGGAGAATCTGAAGAAGTGCAGCAGACTTCTGTATATGCCGCTTGTCCTTTAACCTGTGAAATCAAACTATAACTATTTTGTTAAACACGACAAACAGTACATCTGCCCGGTTCAGCCGGGTTTTTTCATGTTTATTTGTCAATTGTCAATGGTCAATAGTCGATTTTCCGAGAAGTTATGCTTTGTTATTTTTGAGGATTCAGCAATTACTATTAACTAATGGTCAATAGTCTTTTAAATTTTGACTTTTGACTTTTGACTCTTGACTCTTGACTCTTGACTCATGACTAATCAAAAACGAGTTGCCATTATCCTAGGTACGCGTCCAGAAGCGATTAAACTAGCGCCAGTAATTCAAGTTTTCCAAAAATCCCCCAGCTTTGAGTTACAAGTGATTTTAACTGGACAGCATCGTGAGATGGTTGAACAGGTAATGCAACTGTTTAATCTCAAAGCAGATGATGACTTAGAGATTATGCAGCCTAAACAATCTTTAAGTGATATTACCTGCCGCAGTTTGCGCGGACTAGAAGAGTTATTTCAAATAAATAAGCCAGATTTAGTAATAGTCCAAGGTGATACGACCACAGCTTTTGCCGCAGCTTTGGCAGCTTTTTATCAAAAAATCCCTGTAGGTCATGTGGAAGCGGGGTTAAGAACTGATAATATTTACAATCCTTATCCAGAAGAAGCGAATCGAAGGTTAATTTCGCAACTTACTCAATTGCATTTTGCGCCAACAACTTTGGCGGTGGAAAATTTACAACGTTCTGGGGTGTTGGGTGAAATTCACTTGACGGGGAATACAGTGATTGATGCACTGTTGAATGTGGCGGCGACTGAACCAGCGTGTAATGTTCCTGGTTTGAATTGGAATGAATATCGCGTGTTGTTGTCTACAGTTCACCGCCGCGAAAATTGGGGAGAACCATTACAAGCGATCGCTCATGGTTTTCTGCAAATATTAGATAAGTTTCCTGATACTGCTTTAGTGTTACCACTGCATCGCAACCCGACAGTTAGGGAACCATTGCAAGCATTATTAAGGCAACATCCGCGAGTATTTTTGACCGAACCTTTAGATTATTCCGAATTAGTGGCTGCAATTGGGCGATCGCATTTTTTATTAACTGATTCTGGTGGTTTGCAAGAAGAAGCACCAAGTTTAGGTAAACCAGTGTTAGTTTTGCGAGAAACCACAGAACGTCCTGAAGCCGTAACGGCGGGTACAGCTAAATTAGTGGGAACTGAAAGTGAGAGTATTTTGGCGGCGGCGGCTGAGTTATTAAGTAATCCTGCGGCGTATGATGCAATGGCTAATGCTATCAATCCTTTCGGTGATGGTCATGCAGCGGAACGAATTTTGCAGATTGCAGAGAATTATTTGGGAGTTAGGTAAATATTTTTAGGTTTTGCATTATCCAGGGAGAGGTATTTTACCTTTCCCAAAAAATTAATTTTGCCTGTAAAAATTATGGGTACTGATATCAGAATATTGGCAGAACACCTACAAGATGGACAATGGATACCAGCGTTCAAACCAAAACTTCGAGGTTTAAGAAAGTCCACGGTAGAGTTATCGCCTGTAGAAACAATAGACCTCCTGCACGAATCAAGAAGTATGTGCCAGTTCGTAGTTAAGCAACCCAGCAATTAGATTTATGCGTAAACCAAACCGCTTTCTACGGTTGCGATAACGCCCTGAGAAAATGCGAAATATTTTGAAGCGACGAATTGTATGTTCCACGCGCACCCGCAGTCGGGCTAAAGCTTGATTATGCTGCTTTTCCTCCTTTGGCAAGGGCTGCACTCGTGGCTTTTTGGTGGGAGTACAAGCGGCAGTATGATATTTAGCAAATCCTTGATAGCCTCGGTCAGCCAAACACAATTGCGAAGAGACGAACGGCAAGCGACTGCGTTTGAGTAGCTTAAAATCATGGGTTTTGCCCGTGTCCATAGCAGTACAGATAATTTGTCCGGTTTCAAACTCGACTAACAGTTGTGCTTTTAGCGTGTGACGCTTTTGCTTGCCACTATAGTAGCGTTTCTGTTTTTTTTAGGGCGCTCAATGGCTATCTCCCCCACATCGACCATCATAACTTTCCACTCCCACCCAGGTTGATACAATTGCCTCTGGCTAGGTAGTCGGAACTTACCGCACTTAACCAGCAGGTCTTCCACTTTTCGTACAATCCGTCCCACTGTTGTCTCATGCAACCCCCATCTCACGCCAATGTGAAACTGAGTGCGATACTCTCGCCAATACTCCAATGCCACCAACAACTGATCTTCCACGCTCAGTTTAGCCTGTCCACCCCGTTGTCCCTGACGGTTCAAATGTGGGTTTAATACCTCCACCATTTCCGCAAAGGTACTCCGACTAACCCCACACAAGCGTTTGAACTTACCATCCGAAAGCGGTTGTAGCTCGCTATAAGCCATCTTTTCTCCTCCACGCAGATGCTCCCACTATCTTCATTGTCCTATCTGCGATCGCCAACTGGCACACCGTCTCACTATTCATGCAGGAGGTCTAATAGATATAGGCAGACATTATGAGTTTTTTGCTGTTCTAGCAGGTGTCCGCCGAGAAAGATTTTTGCAGTATGGTGCAGATATCAGACCTATATCTCGACCACGAGGTCTTCCACAAGACCTTTCACCTTTTTTGAAAACTTATATTGAAGATGATGATTGTTGGAATGCGTCTTGGCTTTTGGTTCAAGAACTGATCAATTTTAATTGGGAACAACCTATTACATTCTACGGATTGGTTGAACCACAGTACACGAATTTGTTTTCTAGTAATCAACCATTTCCTTACGAACAATGGCCAGAAAACGCGCACTGCTATTCTCTAAACTCGAATTATCTTCCTGACTCGGATATTGTACAAGTCAGTTGGGTAGAAAGTTATAGAGAATTTGTTGGTTCTGAGTTTCTTGATTATCTTTTTGGAGAATTATTACTTTTAGGTTCGCCAAAAGAAGTGAGGATTATTTTTTACTTTTATTAGTTACAAAACTTAAACTATACTGTTTGATTTGCTTGTAACCAGTGGAGTAAATCAGCGATCGCACTAAAATCTAGTAAAGCCTCACCCAGTGCTTCCAACTGTTCTAGCGAAAGACTTTGAATCCGTTGGCGAACTTCTTGGGGTAAATCTCCCAACCGTTTTTGCAGTTGTCTTAAAACAAGTGCTTGTGCTTGTTCCAGTTGTCCCTCCAGTTTCCCTTCCAATTTTCCTTCTTCCTTACCGCGCTCGTAGCCAATGCGCTCTCCCGTGGTAATGTAACTCATGCTACGCTCCTGCTCGAATTGTTTAAACTCTTGCCAAAACTCTGCTTCTAAGGCTTTTGGTAAAATCATAACCCAATCGATAAAACGATAGAGGTTACGAATATCCCTTTCTTGTAGTCCTTGCTCATATAAACGTCGAATTAAGCTGAATTTCCAATTTTTACGTTCTCCTGGCTGTTTGCTAGTTTGCTGTGTCTTTAAATGTGCCATTACCACCGTCGCAAAAGGATTATCGCTGGTTTCTAATTCTGACCAGCGATTTTGATAATCCAGCAGTTTGACAGTGCCAAATCGAAAATGCAGTCCACAATCAGGATAGTTGTAACTGTATTGATTTGGTCGCCAAGAGAAGTCAGCATCGCACAAAATTGCTAGGCTAATGGCTGGTTTAGCAAATTTATCAAAAATTCGCAGGTTATAAGTAAACATTCTTTCGGCAAAAGTATCTTCTGCTTTGGCTTGGATTTCGACGTGAATCAACAGCCAAATTTCCTCACCCTCAAGAAGCCAGACTTTAACTAACTTATCTGCGTATCTTCTCCCAACTTCGGCTTCGCGGGTAATTTGCTGAAATTCCTTATCAAGAAACTCGTGGGGACGTTGCCAATTAATCAGTGCTGCTGTTTGTGGGAAGAAAAACTGCATCGCTTGGGGAAAGTATGCTTCTAAAATTTCCTTCCAAGGCGAATCATTATCGGCTCTTTCTCGTTCCTCGGTCATTTCATGTCTAAAAATCTAGAGAATAATTAACCGCTGATGAAGATAGATGAACGCAGATGAACAACAAAAACTCTCTGCGTTCCTCTGCGTTTAACTCTGCGCCACTTTGCGTTTAAAAATCTTACTGATTCAAAACCAATTCTGCTTGTGATGCTTGTTCTTCCTCTGGGTCTGGTAAGCCATACATTGAGCGATACAGCTTATCGTACTGCTTAGCAGAGCGATACCAGCTAAAGTCTTGATTCATGCCGCGTTTTTGCAGTTCCTTCCACTGGGGTTTGTAACGAAAACCTTCCCAAGCGCGGATCATGCAGGTAAACAAGTCCAATGGTTCGTAGCGGTCGAAGCAATAACCTGTCCCAGCTTCGTTGATTGGGTCGTGGTGCGATACAGTGTCAACTAATCCTCCGGTACGGCGGACGATGGGAACTGAACCGTAACGCATAGCCATCATTTGGCTGATACCGCAAGGTTCAAAACGGCTGGGCATTAAGAAAGCATCAGAACCCGCATAGATACGGCGAGATAAAGCATCGTTATACAACAGATAAGTTGCCATACGTCCGGGATAGCGCGATGCTAATTGCCACATTTGACTTTCATAATAGCGATCGCCTGTCCCTAACAACACAAATTGAGCATCTGTATATGCCATGAAGCGGTCTAAAATTTGAATGACCAAATCTAAGCCTTTTTGCTCGACTAATCGAGTTACCATCCCAATCAAAAAGGCGCTGGAGTTGACTTCTAACCCCATTTCTTCTTGTAAAGAAACTTTGTTCTTCCTACGTTGTTCTAGGGTGTCAGTAGTGAAGGGTTGAGTAATATATTTATCGTCGGCTGGATTGTAAACGTCTGTATCTATACCATTAACAATCCCTGATAACTTACCACTGATGAATGACAGCAAACCTTCGATTTTTTCACCGTAAGCAGGTGTCTTAATTTGTTCGGCATAAGTTGGGGAAACGGTATTCACCCTGTCTGCAAATTGCACCGCAGCTGCCATTGTGTTGTGTCCTTGCATATACCAAGGACACCAAGTAATTTTCTCCAGATACCAACGCCACGGCCCTTGATAAGCCAGGTTATGAATAGTGAACACAGTGGTGATATCTGGAGATTGATGCATCCATACGGGAATCATCCCTGTATGCCAATCATGACAGTGGATGATATCTGGCTTCCAGTAATTCCAGCAGAACTCAGCCGCACCATTCGCAAAAAAGGTGAATCGCCAATCTTCGTCTTCTCCCCCATAGATGCGGCGGGGGTCGAAAGCAGGATGTCCAAATAAATACAAGGGAACATCAGTACCAGGCAGTACACTTTCGTAAACTGCAAAGTCCTGAAACATGGCATATCCCCACCAAATCGGGTCTTTAGGGATTTCCATTTTGTCTGCTAAAAACCCGTAGTAAGGCAGGAATATCCGGACATCATGCCCCATTTCTCTTAAGACTTTAGGTAATGCTCCCACAACATCACCCATTCCTCCTACTTTCGCAACGGGAGCTGCTTCTGCTGCAACGAATAGAATCCGCATGGTCTTTGTTGTTTCCCCGGTTCTGCCTATATTTTCACAAGTCTGAAGTATGAAGTCTGAAGTATAAAGGTACTCTTAATCAAAGAATGGTAGAAATCTCGGAAAAAATTTGCCGATTTTTTTATCCTTTACACTTCATCCTTTGGACTCACCGAATTTTAGATTTTAAATTTTGGATTAGAAGGAATTTTAAATTAATGCTCCATTTTCTTGTAGGTGGAACAAATCTAAAATCGTTTTTTCTCCAATTTTCAAGCTGCTTCCCAAAGGTGGGCTGAGTCAATCTAAAATCTAAAATCCAAAATCTAAAATTGATTGACTCACTTCTTATCTAACCACATCTGTTTGCCAGTATTTCTAAGAACCCCGTTGGATTTCGGCGAAGATTTCCTCCAGAATTTCTTGTGCGCCTTGTTGCCGCAGGCGGTTGGCTAATTCTGTACCTAATGCTTCGGCGTTGCTGGCTGCGCCTGTTACGGTATCTTTGACCAATTTTTGACCATCTACACTGGCGACTATACCTGTGAGGGTTAAATTGCCATCATTAATTTCTGTATTTACACCGATAGGTACTTGACAACCACCTTCGAGGTCACGTAAAAATGCTCTTTCTGCTAAACAGCGATCGCGTGTTTCAGGATGTTCAATGGCTTTGAGTAAGGATATCAAATCTGTATCATCAGCGCGACATTCTATCCCTAATGCACCTTGTCCCACAGCATGGAGTGAAACTTCTTTGGGGAGAATTTGATGCACGCGATCGCCCATGCCTAAGCGTTGCAAACCTGCTGCTGCTAAAATTAGGGCATCGTATTCACCAGCATCTAATTTTGCCAAGCGGGTATTCAAGTTGCCGCGCACATCTTTAAAGGTAAAGTGGGGAAAACGATTGCGTAACTGTGCTAGTCTTCGCAGTGAAGATGTCCCAATTACTGCACCTTCAGGCAGTGTTTCAATTTGCTTGTCCTTGTAATTTTCATGTACAACTAAGGCATCGGCGGGATTTTCCCGTTCGGTGATTGCCGCTAGTGTTAAGCCTTCTGGTAAATTAGTCGGCAGGTCTTTGAGAGAATGAACCGCAAAGTCAATTTCCTGGTTGATCATTCCCAGTTCCAGTTCTTTTGTAAATAGCCCTTTATCACCAATTTTCGCCAATGCTACATCCAGGATTTTGTCGCCTTGGGTAGACATGGTGTGGACTTCAAAATTGATATCTGGGAAGCTTTTTTGTAATTGCTCTCTTACCCAGTATGTCTGAACTAGAGCAAGTTGACTTTTACGAGAACCAATACGAATAGTGCGGGTTGCACTGGAAACAACTGAAGTCATAATAACGTTATGTCAAACCAGGCGATATATTCACTCTCATCTAGACTACCGCAGTGAGTGACTTCGCGGATTGCGATCGCTTCATTAAAAGCAATTTTATTTTTAATTCACTTTACATTTTTTTACAAAAAACAAGTAATTTAGGTAGAGTGTCAGCCCAAAAAAACTGCTTCAGAAAATACTTTTCCCTTCTACATCCTGTCTTCTAGTTATTAATTATCATGTTGAAGATATTTGCGTAATTGTTGAGTGCGCTGTTTTGTTATTTCTTCCAAGCAGGCAGAATAAATAGCGGGAGCAATACTTCCTCCTTCGTATGCACTTCTCTCAAACTCGCAACTAGTATCACGAAACTTAATCCATGCTGACTGTGCAGCAATTAATTTTTGTTGCCTAGACTTTGATAACTTTGGTAGCAGTTGTTTATAAACTTGGTTCAATTTTTTATCAGCATTTTGATATGCCAACTGAGAGCAGATATTAATTTCTAATTGAGTTTGAGGATCATTGCAGTTGAATTTTTGCGCTAGATGTGTTTTTGCAAGCTGGGTTGGTGTATTAGCCAGCGTTACAGTACTGGCGTTCAAACTGCTTACGGTTAATATACTGACAAAATAAAGTGATAAATGACGCATAGTATTTTTTTTCTTAAGTATTACTAACCGTAGATAGAATAAACAACCTCTGATTATAGATATTTTATGGTATACCCGAAGTAGGCTTCAATAATAAGATTTGTAAAATATAATACTAATTGCTATATACTCAAACAGAGCAATTAATGTTTGGATTACAAGAACACAAATTCAATCTACAAGCCTCAAATAAAACATCAAAAATTTGTCAGATTTCTCTGAGTGAAAAATCCTAACTTCTAGTCTCTAGCCTCTAGCCCCTAGTCTCTATTCAATTCAATAAACAGCGTTCAATTGTGGCTAAGACAGACTGAGAAAGCGTAGAAAAATCATAACCGCCTTCTAAGCCAAAGAGAATTTTACGAGTTACACCTAAACAATACTCTGTAAATAAACCATAATCTTCTGGGAGTAAATTCATGCTTGCCAAAGGATCTGCGGCATTAGCATCGTAACCAGCGCTAACAATTAATAAATCAGCTTGAAAGTTTTGTAAGAATGGGAGTATCTTGTTTTCCCAAATTGGGCGATAGACGGCGATATCACTACCGGGTGGCAGTGGCACATTTAGGACGTTATGATGATGACCACGTTCAGAAGCTTTACCAGTGCCGGGATAGCAAGGATACTGATGTAGAGAACAGTAGGCAATTTGTGGGTGAGATTCTACGATCGCCTGAGTTCCGTTACCATGATGTACATCCCAATCAAGAATAGCAACACGGTTAATTTCTGCTTGTTCTAAAGCATAAAAAGCTGCGATCGCTGCATTAGAAAATAAACAAAAACCCATCCCTGCATTACTTTCAGCATGATGCCCTGGTGGACGCGCCAGCACAAACGCCGGATTTTCTGTAGTTAGTACAATATCAACACCATCTAACCAAGCACTCACCGCCAACAACGCCACATCATAGCTATGGGGTGAAACTGGTGTATCACCATCGAGATAGCCTCCGCCAGTAGCAGAAATTTCTCCAAGCTTTTTTACGTAAGCTGGACTGTGGGCTTGTAATAACAAAGACATCAGTGATGGTTTGTCGGAGACTGGAGTAGGCGATCGCCAAGCAATCTTTTCGGCAAACTCAGCTTCTTTTAAAGCTTGAACAATCGCCGTCAGACGTTCTGGTTTTTCTGGATGATAATTTCCCGTCTTGTGATTCAAAAACTCATCAGAATAGATGACTGGTAGCATAGGTGGCAATCATCAAGTTACTGAATGCCATTGTAGCTTCCAGTAGCATTGCTACTCTTGTGTAAAGCCAATAATTTCATCAGTTGGTTCATCCAACATTTCAGGAACTAAAGCCGGGTTGCTTCTGCGTTCTTCTGCTGATTGTTCTCGAATGACATCATCCATTTTCGCTGGATGTTTGATTTTGTCTAGTGTTTCTGGACTTAATTGCGATTCGTCGCCTTCAGGATTCATTTTTTGGGCTTGGCTGGGAACTGTTCGCTTATCCATGAATTTTGTCTCCACATTTCTAAACTCAGCTTAAGTAATGCAGTTGCCAAGCACACACTGTCTTGAGGCTTAAATTGCCATTTGACTGAGATTGAATCCCACCAATCAGAAATAATAAGGTATTCAATATTTACCCATTTCGGTAAGTAACCGCCGAATCACAGCTGCATCTTCAGCATCAGGAACCTTAGAAAGGTAATTTTGCAAGTCTTCAGCAGCCTGGGGGTGATGCCCAAGTTGATAGTAAAGCAGACCGCGATCGCGAATTTCTAACATCGCAGTCGGAAATAGCAATAAAATTCGTTCTACCGCAGCCAGAGTTTTTCCCAAATCTTGCTGTTTAAGATATATGTATTTTAAATTCGTCAGCATCCGGGCTAAAAATTGCCGATTGCTAACAGTTGCTAAATATTCGGGTTTAAGACTGACAGGTTGCTGAAACATTTGAGTCAGTTTTTCCTGGCAGTCTTCTGCAAACATCACCTCACCACGATTAAAAGCATCAACAAAAATTTCCATATCTGGAATATCTGGACGGATCAAAAAATGTCCTGGCAAACCTATACCCACCATTGGGAAGTCAATCCTCTGGGCAATCTCTAGGTAAACCAATGCTAAAGTAATTGGAATTCCCGTTCGACGGTCAATCACATCATTTAAAAAGCTGTTGCGGGGGTCATAATAGTTGGTCTGATTGCCAGTAAATCCCAAGTCATCATAAAGATACTGATTCAAGCTTTGAATCAACCGCAGCGGATAACGTGAAGCAGGTAAACGTTCTTGAACCTCTTGTGCCATTGTATCGAGGGCATTGAGATATTCTTCCGGGTCAAGATTGGGATATTCTTCTTGGGCAATGTACAACCCTGCCTTGGCCAAGTTAATATACTCGTCAGGTTGCTGAATCTCTTGGTAAAAATATTGTCTTGCTGACGAGAAATTCATAAGCAAATTCTGCTGTAAATATTATGAAGCTAGAGCAAATAGGGACTAAGCGATTTTTGCACTTACTTCTATCTTAAGTGAAGAGCATTCAAGTAAAGACGCAGAATTAAGTAGGTAGATTTCAATATTTAACATCAGGATAAGGCTTTTCTGTAAAAATACGGAGCAGGGCGCAGGGGGAAAGAGTAAACAACCCATGAATTTGTATCAGGATTTTCGTGAAATTGTGTAAACGTCAGAAACTGAAAACTAAAGCATAAATAAATTTTCCCTCGAATTTGTAGCTACCGTGTCAGAATACAGGTGAAGCGGTGTTTTTTGTTTCTAGCTTCATATCCAAAACAAAACACTGGTCTTAAGGAATTACTAACGGAGTTATGTCCCCTTCCGGTGCTACAGTGAAAGATGACATTGCTTAATCTTTTGTCATCAACGACCTCATCTGAAATATAGCTTCAATCATTAGGCTCAGCATGGTCACCACCGCAGAAAAAACAAACATAGGCTACATTACCCAAATCATTGGTCCAGTTGTAGACGTTAAATTCCCTAGCGGCAAATTACCGCAAATCTACAACGCTTTGACCATCAAAGGCACTAACGAAGCTGGACAAGAAATCAACCTCACCATCGAAGTACAGCAACTGCTGGGCGACAACCAAGTTCGCGCCGTTGCGATGAGTTCCACCGATGGTCTGGTACGCGGCTTGGAAGTTGTCGATACAGGCGCTCCCATCAGCGTACCAGTGGGTAAAGCTACCCTGGGTCGGATTTTTAACGTCCTTGGCGAACCTGTGGATAACAGAGGGCCAGTCAACACGGAGGAAACCTTACCTATCCACCGTGACGCTCCTAAACTAACTGACCTGGAAACCAAACCTTCCGTTTTCGAGACTGGAATTAAGGTTGTTGACCTGCTAACTCCCTATCGACGTGGCGGTAAGATTGGTCTGTTCGGCGGTGCAGGTGTCGGCAAGACCGTGATCATGATGGAGTTGATTAACAACATCGCTACCCAGCACGGCGGTGTATCCGTATTTGCTGGTGTAGGTGAGCGTACCCGTGAAGGGAACGACCTCTACAACGAAATGATTGAATCTGGGGTTATCAACAAAGACAACCTCAACGAATCAAAAATCGCGCTGGTTTACGGTCAAATGAACGAACCACCCGGAGCGAGAATGCGGGTTGGTTTGTCTGGTTTGACAATGGCTGAGTACTTCCGTGATGTGAACAAGCAAGACGTACTACTGTTTGTTGACAACATCTTCCGCTTTGTACAAGCTGGTTCGGAGGTATCCGCGCTGTTAGGTCGGATGCCCTCTGCGGTAGGATATCAACCTACACTGGGTACTGACGTAGGTGCGCTGCAAGAACGGATTACTTCAACAACAGAAGGTTCTATCACCTCTATTCAAGCGGTGTATGTACCTGCGGACGACTTGACAGACCCCGCACCTGCAACCACTTTCGCTCACTTGGATGGTACAACAGTACTGTCTCGTGGTTTGGCTGCTAAAGGTATTTATCCTGCGGTTGATCCACTGGGTTCTACTTCTACAATGTTGCAGCCCAACATTGTAGGTGACGAACACTACAACACTGCTCGCGCTGTGCAAGCAACCTTACAACGCTACAAAGAATTACAAGACATCATCGCAATTCTCGGTCTAGATGAATTGTCTGAAGATGACCGTCTGACTGTAGCACGCGCTCGGAAGATTGAGCGTTTCTTGTCTCAGCCCTTCTTCGTAGCAGAAGTATTCACCGGTTCTCCTGGTAAATACGTGAAATTGGAAGACACCATCAAAGGCTTCCAGAAGATTCTGTCTGGTGAATTAGATGATCTGCCAGAACAAGCCTTCTACTTGGTAGGCGATATCAACGAAGCGATCGCCAAAGCCCAAAAGCTCAAAGGCTAGAAATTAGTCAAAAGTCCAAAGTCAATAGTCCAAAGCAATTTGACTATTGACTCCTAACTATTGACCCTTGACTATTGACTATTGACAAGCTTATGACATTAACCGTTCGTGTAATTTCCCCAGACAAAACAATCTGGGATGCTGAAGCTGAAGAAGTAGTTTTACCCAGTACAACTGGTCAGCTAGGTATCCTTAGTGGACACGCACCACTGTTAACCGCCCTGGATACAGGGGTAATGCGTGTTCGTGCCGGCAAAAATACCAACTGGCAAGCGATCGCACTTTTGGGTGGTTTCGCAGAAGTAGAAGCAAATGAAGTGACAATTCTAGTAAATGGCGCGGAACGTGGCGACGCTATTGACCTAGAAAGCGCACGCACAGCTTACAACGAAGCTCAAACCCGCCTGGCTCAAGTTCCAGCAGGCGATCGGCAAGCTCAAATCCAAGCAAACCAAGCCTTCAAACGCGCCCGCGCTCGTTTTCAAGCTGCTGGCGGTTTGATATAAACATTGCTCGTAATTTTCAATTTTGTAGAGTAGGCTATCTGCTTGCTCTACAAATTTTTTTTAGGAAGTATGGTTATGAATATTCCATTATTAGAGCAGCCGACAGCAGAAAAATTAGTATTGGATTTTGAAAAAAAAATTACACCAAGTTTAAGAAAATTAGACCTCGCCAAGTGAAGTGCTAACTTAGATGATTAGTTGCCCAAAAGGGCGCATAATATGAAAAGTTTTTCATCTTCCCTTGGTAAGAGTAAACAAAATAAATTAGTTCGTTTGGGATTGTCGGCATTAGCAGCCTTAGCTGTCACGGGCGGTATAAATTCAGTCAATGCGGCTTCCATAAAAACACAAAATTCAGTAGAAATCGCTTCAGGATCAGTCAACCTCAGCCAAAAACAAACCGTTACTACCAACACAGCAACAACTCAGCCTTCCTATCAAGCAATGCAGATAGCACCATTGATTCCCATAGTGGTGCTTGGTGGCATTGTTGTATTTGTGCCGTTGTTTTTTGGCGGATTAGTAGTGATTGGCGAACGAGAAGTTGGCATTGTCGTGAAAAAATTTGCCCTTTCTGGACGGGGACTACCAGCCGGACGATTGATAGCTCTTAACGGTGAGGCTGGTTTGCAAGCTGATACCCTTGCACCTGGTTGGCACTGGGGTTACTGGCCTTGGCAATATTCAGTTCGTAAAGAATCAGTAGTGGTTGTTCCCCAAGGTGAAATCGCTCTGATTGTAGCCGCAGATGGCGCATCCAACCCACCAGAACGGATTTTGGGGAAAATTGTTGATTGTGACAATTTTCAAGATGCGCGAAAATTCCTAACTCACGGCGGAGAAAAAGGCCGTCAAATGGGTTTTCTCACCGCTGGTACTTACCGAATTAACACCGCGCTGTTTCGAGTAATCATGGCAGCTAATGCCAAAAACAATGATATGCACGCCGAACAGTTGCGGGTGTATAGCGTCGCATCAGATAAAGTTGGCATTGTCACCACTTTAGATGGTTTACCAATTCCGGCTGGTGAAATTGCTGGGCCAATGATTCCCGGACACGACAATTTCCAGAATGGTCAAAAATTTCTCGATGCTGGCGGACGCAGAGGTTTACAAGAGCAAATACTTTTATCTGGTTCTTGGAACCTTAACCCCTGGTTTGTTCAGGTTGAGCAAGTACCAATGTCCGAAATTCCTATTGGCTATGTAGGCGTGGTCATTTCTTTCGTCGGTCAATCTCAAGAAGATGTGAGTGGCGCAACCTTCACTCACGGTAACTTAGTTAATCCTGGACACAAAGGTGTGTGGATAGAACCGTTATATCCGGGCAAACATCCAATCAACTCTCGAATTATGAAAATTGAGTTGGTTCCTACGACTAACATCGTGTTGAACTGGTCAAGCCGTACTGAACGCCACAGCTATGATGCTCATTTAGCTTCCTTGACAGTGCGATCGCGTGATGGTTTTGCTTTCGATTTGGAAGTAGCCCAAATTATTCATGTGGGTGCTTTGGATGCACCAAAGGTAATTTCTCGTGTAGGTTCTATGCAAAATCTAGTAGACCATGTATTAGAACCGACAATTGGTAACTATTTCCGCAACTCAGCCCAAGACTATACTGTACTCGACTTTCTCACCGCCCGGAGCGATCGCCAAGCGGAAGCGGCTGAATATATTAGAGCTGCATTACGCGCTTATGATGTGCAAGCGATCGACACCTTAATTGGTGATATTCAACCACCAGCATCCTTAATGCAAACCCAAACTGACCGCAAAATTGCCGAAGAACAACGCAAAACCTACGAAGTGCAGCAAGTAGCCCAAACCCAACGCCAACAACTTGTGCGGGAAACAGCACTGGCTGATATCCAACAAGAAATGGTGAAATCGGAAAAAAGCGTACAAATTGCAGAACTCAAAGCCCAAGCCCAAATTCAACAAGCAACTGGGGAAGCAGAAGGTATAAAATTACGTGCCATAGCCGAAGCCGAAGGGATTCGCGCCACAGGTAACGCCAAAGCCGAAACCTACCGCGCAGGTGTAGAAGCCTTGGGGCCACAGGGTTATACAGCAATGCAACTGATGCAAATTATAGGCGATCGCAACGTCCGTTTAATTCCCGAAGTTTTGGTCAGTGGTAACGGTAGTAACAATGGCTTAGTCGATGGTTTATTATCGATGATTTTATGGAATCAAACCGCCAAGCAGGGTGAAGTGACACCAACACCTCTGCATCCACAGCCAATTGTTGTGAATAATCCACCAGTTTCTAACAATAATCACTCGCCCATAGTTGCGGAGTTACCGACAGATAAGTAATCCCAATTCGGAATTCATGAGCGATAATATCCCCGACTTCTTTGAGAAGTCGGGGATCTGGAAACCCAGGTAGATATAAAATTTAATCATTTGTCCCTCCTCCAGTGTAAATACAAATGACTAACAAAAAATGACAAAGAACAACATTTACGAATGGTTATGTAATTTAAATGTTTTTTAGCTTATTAAGCATTCTTTTTCATGATTTGCCAAGATTGTTGTGCGATCGCCCAATCTTCTTGTGTATGTATAACTAACACTCGCACTGTAGAATCAGGGGTGGCGATATCTTGATCAACTGGCTTATTTTGATTTTTTTCTGGGTCAATTTTCAAGCCCAAAAACCCAAAGCCTTCGCAGACTGCTTGACGAATCCCGGCTGATTTTTCTCCTACGCCTGCGGTAAATAACAATACATCCAATCCGCCCAGACTAGCCAGCATCGCCCCAATTTCAGACCGCAAACGATGAACGTAGATATCCCAAGCGAGTTTGGCGCGGTAGTTCCCTTGGGCGATCGCATCAATAACTTGAGGTAAATCGCTAGAAATTCCCGAAATTCCTCTTAAGCCGGATGCTTTATTTAACACATAATCTAAACTTTCCGCTGAGTAATTAGATTGACGCATTAGGTAAATTAAAATTCCTGGGTCGATGGAACCGCAACGACTCCCCATCATCAATCCATCCAGGGGTGTGAAACCCATTGTTGTATCAACACTGCGACCATCTTTAATTGCTGCTAACGAACAGCCATTACCCAAGTGACAACTAATAATGCGCAACGATGCTAAATCCTTACCGAGAATTTGCGCCGCCCGCCCAGCACAATATTGATGGCTGATACCGTGAAACCCATAGCGGCGGATACCTTGTTCTACCCATTCATAAGGGACGGGATAGATCGCAGCTGCATCTGGCAAAGTGGAATGAAACCCAGTATCAAATACTGCTACTTGAGTAACATCGCCTAAACTTTTCTTGATGGCTTCGATACCTTCTAAAGCTGCTGGGTTGTGTGCTGGGGCAAGATTAGAAAGACGTGCGATCGCACCTTTAACTTCCTCAGTAATCACCACACTATGGCGGTAATCTTGTCCACCATGAACTACACGATGTCCCACCACATCAATTTCTGAGAGTTGGCTGACTACTTTAGTCGCACCACGACTGAGGGTATAAAGCATATAAGCAACATGTGCTTGCCGTGAATCCCCATAAATAGACTCATGAAAAGTAGCACCAGAAGCTGTTTTCACCTCAATTTCTGCCACACCCCGGTCTTGAGTCCAGTTGACTTTGCCTTCCCACAGCGGTTGGGGTGCTGACTGCGGCAAAGTATCATCTGCGATTTCATACAGACAGCTTTTTTGACTGCTAGAACCAGCATTTAGTACTAGGATTTTCATAACTTTTACCCTTTGTTACTTACACAGAGTGTTTATGTATGTTTTCTAGATTTAGTAACCATTGGTTAAAATGCAGGCATTGCTGGCGGATTGTATCTAGTCCAATCTCAATAGCCAGCAACGAACCATGCAGTACTTTGTCGTATTCTTGGCAACACCTAAGAATTCGTTTTGAGGGAGCGGTTAACGGATTATCATTAATATGTTCTGGTGAAAGAAATTTATTGCGATCGCCTTGTAAAATACTAACTACACTGGCATCAAACCACTCAGCAAATACTTGTGGCTGACTATATAGCAGCGCTTCAAATTCGTGAACCAACAAATTGGGGATGAAATTTGTGTGACCGATATCCTTACCCATCTCCTGTTCTAGATATTCAACTTTTTGGAACGGGTCACTAGTTTTTGGCAGGGAATCCCTTCCGGGAAAGTCATTGGGCAAGCCGTAAAAATCAAACATTGTGGTAACGAATGCTGTTTTATCTTCACGGCACTTGCGGTCTAATTGTGGCTTGATTTTGGCGTAACTTACCACACCTCCCTTGCCTATAGAACTTGTTTTGACCAAAATCGGGTTGAGGTAGATGTCTTTTTCTTGAAAATACTCGTAGAGTAGTTCCCTGACGAATGTTTCCTCAGTTTGACCTTCAACGAAAACATGGACTCGTATCATCGTGAAGGTCTCCCACCCAGGAGGTTTTTCTTCCACAACTCGCCTAAACTATATTCTTCTAGCCATTCCTCTAACTCCTCCTCATCCAACCTGCGTAGTAATGATTTCCCCTGCAAGCGGTCAACAACAATTACATCTGCAACATCAAATTCGTTGAGTAATTCTACAGACTGGGTAGAAACAATCACTTGTTTAGAAATAGTCTTTATCAAAGATGCCAAAATTTTGATTGCATAAGGATGAAGACCAAGTTCCGGCTCATCAACTAAAATTGTTTCTGGCTGAAGTTCTTCCGGTTGTAAAAAAACCGTTGCTAAACAGATAAAACGCAACGTTCCATCAGAAAGTAAATGTGCTTTGAAGGGAATATCCTGTTCTTTCTCGAACCATTCCAGTTCAATCAATTCTTTGTTTTGTGGAGAAGGACGCAGGAGAAAGTCACCAAAGAAAGGCGCAACCAGCCGAATAGTTTTAACGATTTGCTGATAAGATTTCTGATAATTCTCACGCAACAGATACAAAAAAGCTGCCAGGTTACGAGCATCAGGACGCAAGTAAACATTGTCATTGATACCGTGCGCTTGTTTTATGTAGGCACTGTCGCTGGTGTCATGAAAATGATAAACTCGCCACTGCTGCATCACGGGCAAAACGTACTGATCAATTCTAGTTCTTGTGCCGATAAAGGCTTGTGTCTCGAAATGACCTTTCCCTATTTGACGTTCACCACTAAGATCCCACCAGAAAGACTCAGAAGTGAACATTAGGCGATTATCCTGAGTTGGTTCTAAAGTAGCAAAGTAGCCGTTATTGCCAAAATATAATTGAAATTCTAGTTGTTCTGTGGTTTTACGACCAAAGTACAATAAAGCATCAGGGCCACCTTGACGGCTGACGAAAACTTGTAGGTTCTGTTCTAGTATCTGCTGAACCATGCGGAAAAAGCCGATAAAATTAGATTTACCCGCCCCATTAGCCCCAATTAAAATATTCACCCTGGAGAGTTCAACGTCACACTCAGCAATAGACTTAAAGCCTTTTAAAACTATTCTCGACAGTTGTTTGTCACTGTGCGCCTCCGTCATGAACAGTCTCCTGAACCACAGGCTTAGTCTATACAGGTTTTATTTTACAGCAGGAGCCAGAAGGCAGAAGGTGAAAAGGTAAACAGTAAATGCAATTGATTAAAAAAAAGACGTTGGTGAGTGAAAGTATTAATGTGTCTCACGCTCCAGACGCAGAGACTCAGAGACTAAGACTTTGAGAGATAAAATTTTTAACATTCATATCTCAATTTTGCAACGCCAAAAAAAGAATTCTGAATTGAATATCCAGAATTCTTGTTGTTAAGTTATTCCTTCTTATCGGAAAAAAATGAGTCTAATGGCTAGACGGCTACTTCTAAACTAGATAGTCTTTCTGCCAATAGTTTTTCTAGGTCTTCCAAAGCTTTGGTAAATCCTTTGATACCTTCGTCTAATTTGTCGTAAGCCATTTGGTCTTCGGCGTGCATTTTGTCGAAGGTGGCTTTGTCGATGGAGATTTTGGCAATGTCCATGCTGGCTGCTTTGGAAGGGTCGAGTTTGCGAGGTAGTTCGCCGATGGTGGCTTGCAATTCTCCTAACAAAGAGGGAGAGATGGTGAGTAAGTCGCAACCTGCCAACTCTGTGATTTCGCCAACATTGCGGAAGCTTGCGCCCATGACTTCGGTTTTATAACCGAACTTTTTATAGTAGTTATAGATTGTTGTTACAGATACTACACCGGGATCTTCAGCGGAGGGATAGCTGTCGCGTCCGGTTGACTTTTTATACCAATCAAGAATGCGGCCTACGAAGGGGGAAATTAAGGTAACACCTGCTTCTGCACAAGCGATCGCTTGATGCAAACCAAACAATAGAGTTAAGTTACAGTGAATACCTTCTTTTTCTAGAATTTCTGCTGCTTTAATTCCTTCCCAGGTGCTGGCAATTTTAATTAGGACGCGTTCGGGGCCAATGCCAGCTGCTTTATACTGAGCAATTATTTCTCGACCTTTGGTAACTGTCGCTTCTGTGTCGTAAGACAAGCGGGCATCAACTTCTGTAGAAACGCGACCAGGGATGATTTGCAAAATCTTCAAACCAAAGGAAACTGCCAAACGTTCAAAGGCTAAGGAAACAATTTGGGCTTGAGTGGCACCTGCGTCGGCATCTTTTTTAGCTTGCAGCAAAGTTTGATCAACAATCTCCTGATACTCTGGCATTTGTGCCGCAGCAGTAATCAGTGAAGGGTTTGTGGTCGCGTCTTGGGGTTTAAATTTTTCAATGGCTTTAATATCGCCAGTATCAGCAACTACTACGGTTAACTCACGCAATTGTTCTAGTAAATTTTTAGACATAATCAACTCCGCGATGGTGATTTGTGTAGGATTTACCTAATTCCCCTATGTATTTACACTCTCTACGGTCGCTAAAATTCTGATTTTGGCAATCTTTCTTAACGCTTGCTTGTTTCACTGAGCGAAGCCTCAGCCTTATTCTAGGTGCATCATGCCAGAATTGGCTGTCCAATAGAATGCACTTTGATTAAACTAGTTGTGCCTGATTTACCAATTGGAACGCCGGAAGTAATCACCACTTTATCGCCTTCATTCACCAAACCCGTGTCTGCCACTGTGTTGACGACATTGACAAACATTTCCTCGGCGTTGTGAACTGGGGGAATGAGTATAGGTTCTACTCCCCAAGAAAGTGCTAGTTGGCGATAGGCATTTTCATCAGGGGTGAGGGCAATAATCGGCGCGGAAGGACGGTATTTTGACACTAATTTGGCTGTACTGCCAGATGTAGTATTACAAAGAATTGCCTTTGCGCCTGTTTCATAAGCGATGCGACATACTGCTTCTGCCACCGATTCGGTAACGCTGAGACTACCTGCTTCGTGACACCAGGAATGCTTACCACCTTCTTGCAAAGCTTGTTCTGTCCGTACAGCGATGTTGTGCATGGTTTGCACTGCCGCAATCGGATATTGCCCGACAGCCGTTTCTCCAGACAGCATGACAGCATCAGTACCATCCAAAATGGAGTTAGCAACGTCGGTGGCTTCGGCGCGGGTGGGGTCTGGTGAACTAATCATTGACTCCAGCATTTGGGTAGCCGTAATCACTGGTTTGCCAGCCTGATTACAACGGTGAATAATATCTTTTTGAATCAGGGGGACTTCGTGAATTGGAACTTCTACCCCCAAATCGCCACGAGCAATCATAATGCCGTCAGCGACTTGTAAGATGGAGTCAAAACGCTCAACTGCCTCTGGTCTTTCGATTTTGGCAATTAAGCGGATGGCAGCCCCAGCGGCTTCGATCATGCGTTGGGCCGGTTCTAAATCTTGGGGCGATCGCACAAAGGAAACCGCCGCAAAATCCACACCCAACTGAATGCCAAAGCGTAAATCCATCAAGTCTTTTTCGGTGATCGAACTTACGGGTAGTGGTGTTTCTGGCAGATTTACTCCCTTGTGGGTGGAAATTAAACCGCCAATTTTCACCAACGCCCGAATTTTATCGGCATCGCGATCGGTGACTATTAATTTGACGCGTCCATCATTAATTAAAATCGGTTCCCCAGGTCTAACCATTGCGAACAAAGTGGGCAAGGGTAAAGGCAGTTCGTCGATACTATTGCCTTTTTCCTGCAAGACAAAGGTGACTTCTTCACCAGCTTCGACATTGAGTCCTTCTGGTGGTAAAACTCCTAAACGAATTTTCGGGCCACAAAGGTCTTGCATAATTGCCACTGGCTTTTGGCGATCGGCACTAATTTGCCGTAAATACTTAGCCGTTTGTCCGTGAAATTCATGAGCGCCGTGTGAAAAATTTAACCTAGCTACATTCATTCCAGCTTCGACAAGGGCTTGTAGTTTTTCTGGTGCAGAACTAGCAGGGCCAACAGTGCAAATAATTTTGGTTCGACGCATAGGGATTAGGATTCAGGTATATATTGCGATATAAATGCTTTGAGCAAGCGCTGGCTGCATCCATATCACTTGTGCTTCATATCTCTCCTTATGTATGTAAAAACGCTTTTTTATGAAGTCTGAAGTATGAAGTATGAAGTATGAAATTTATACTTCAGCTTTCACACTTCAGACTTTTTAAGCTGCTACAGCCAACAGTTGTTCTTTCTGTGCCATAGACAATAACAGGTCTACCACTCGATTCGAGTAGCCCCATTCGTTGTCATACCAAGAAACAACTTTGAAGAAGTTGGAGTTTAACTCAATTCCTGCACCTGCATCGAAAATACTGGAATGAGTATCACCCTGAAAATCTGTAGATACGACTTCTTCGTCTGTATAGCCCAAAATACCTGCTAATTCACCTTCTGCCGCCTGCTTCATTGCCGCACAGATTTCTTTGTAACTGGTAGCTTTCGCAGTCTTGAAGGTGAGGTCAACTACCGAAACATCAGGGGTAGGAACGCGGAATGCCATCCCTGTTAATTTACCCTTTAACTCTGGCAATACCAAAGCCACAGCTTTAGCTGCACCAGTGGATGAGGGAATAATATTTTGGGCTGCGCCTCGACCACCCCGCCAGTCTTTTTTGCTGGGGCCGTCTACGGTGGGTTGAGTAGCAGTCATAGCATGAACTGTAGTCATCAACCCTTCGGTTAAACCGAAGTTATCATTGATGACTTTAGCAATGGGAGCGAGACAATTTGTAGTGCAACTAGCATTGGAAACGACTAAATCTTTGCTGGGGTTGAATAGGTCATGATTTACACCCATCAGCAAAGTCGGAACTCTCTCTGGGTCTTTTGTCGGGGCAGAGATGATAACTCGCTTTGCACCTGCTTTTAAGTGTTTGCTTGCACCTTCATAATCAGTGAAGAGTCCGGTAGATTCCACTACATAGTCTGCGCCTAGTTTACCCCAAGGCAATTCTTCCGGATTTCTGACAGATACGCAAGGAACAAAATGTCCGTCAATGACAATGCCGTCTTCCTTGGCTTCCACCTTGCCTTTAAACTTACCGTGAGTGGAATCATATTTCAACAGGTAAGCTAGGTTATCTGGTGGTACTAAGTCGTTAATCCCGACAAACTCAATGTTGGGATTATAAATGCCAGCACGCAACACCAGCCGACCAATACGACCAAATCCATTAATACCAACTTTTAACTTCGTCAAAATTCAACCTCCTAGTTGAGAACAACCCAGGTCTGTTCTCCGTTTCAGCGCGGCATTTAGCTGGGTTAATTTTACGTGAATTCGACAGACCTCTCCCTCCCAACCTCCCTCGCCTTTTAGGAGAGGGAGGAGTCAAGAAAAATCAGGGTTTTACTCCCCTCTCCTCGTAGGAGAGGGGTTGGGGGTGAGGTCAAAACAGTACTCATCGAACTCACGTTAATTTTGGTCTGACTGAGCTGATCGTGACAGTCTTAGACACCTAAACGCATTTTGCTAGATATCTTTTAAGGTTTCTGTAAAGTATGAAGTGTGAATGAAGTAGGAAGTGTAAAGTATGAAGTATGAAATTTTATTTTTCAGACTTCACACTTCACACCTCAGAATTTAATAAGGCCACTTCCAGTTGCGAACTTCGGGCATATCTTCGCCGTACTGAGAAATGTAGTGCTTGTGTTCGATCAGCTTATCTTGCAGATGTTGTTTGATGTATGCTGCTTTGTAGCCTAGCTTTGGCACACGATCAATTACATCCATAACTAGATGATAGCGATCGAGGTCGTTGAGAACCACCATGTCAAAAGGTGTTGTGGTTGTTCCTTCTTCTTTGTAACCACGCACATGGAGGTTGTGATGATTGGTATGGCGATAAGTTAACCGATGAATTAACCAAGGATAGCCATGAAAGGCGAAAATAATTGGTTTGTCGGTTGTGAAAATTGTATCGAAGTCTTTTGCACTTAAACCGTGAGGATGCTCACTTTTTGGCTGTAATGTCATCAAATCGACAACGTTCACAACTCTGACTTTTAAGTCGGGGAAGAATTGGCGTAGCATATCCACAGCTGCCAAGGTTTCTAAGGTCGGCACATCACCCGCACAAGCCATGACTACATCTGGTTCACTACCTTGGTCGTTACTTGCCCATTCCCAAATACCAATGCCTTTGGTGCAGTGTTTAATGGCTGCGTCCATGTCGAGATATTGCAGTGCTGGTTGCTTCCCGGCAATGATGACGTTGATATAATTACAACTTCTTAAGCAGTGGTCTGTGACGGAAAGTAAAGTGTTGGCATCAGGGGGAAGATAAACGCGAATAACTTCTGATTTTTTGTTGACTACATGGTCAATAAAACCTGGGTCTTGGTGGGAAAAACCATTGTGGTCTTGCCGCCAAACGTGAGAGGTGAGTAAATAATTTAGAGAAGCGATCGGTCTACGCCAGGAAATATGACGAGTAGTTTTCAACCATTTGGCGTGCTGGTTGAACATGGAGTCAATGATGTGGATAAATGCTTCGTAGCACGAGAAGAACCCGTGACGACCTGTAAGAAGATAGCCTTCTAACCAACCTTGACAACAAGTTTCGCTGAGAATTTCCATCACCCGACCGTTGGGCGATAAATGTTCGTCTTCAGGTAAGATTTTGGACACCCAAGTTCTATCTGTGACTTCCAACACGGCATCTAAGCGATTTGATGCTGTTTCATCAGGGCCAAAAACGCGGAAGTTTCGGCTTTCCATGTTGAGTTTCATCACATCCCGCAGAAATTGCCCCATGACTCTGGTGGCTTCCGCTTCAACTTTGCCGGGTTGGGTGACATTTACAGCATAGTCTTGGAAATTAGGCATCCTCAGGTCACGCAACAAGATACCGCCGTTGGCGTGGGGATTGTCGCCCATGCGACGCAGACCTGTGGGGGCTAATTCTGCCAGTTCTGGTAAGAGTTTGCCGTTAGCGTCGAAGAGTTCTTCGGGTTTGTAACTCTTCATCCAGTCTTCTAGTAATTTTAAATGTTCTGGTTGTTGAGCGATCGCGCCAAAGGGAACTTGATGCGATCGCCAAAAATTTTCGGTTTTCTTACCATCAACTTCTTTTGGCCCTGTCCAGCCTTTGGGGGTGCGTAACACAATCATCGGCCAGCGTGGACGTTCTTGAAAACCATGTACGCGGGCTTCTCTTTGGATGTTTTGAATTTCTGAAATAACTGTATCTAATGTAGCTGCCATCTGCTGATGGACTTGGGCGGGTTCGGAACCTTCAACAAAGTAAGGTTTGTAGCCATAGCCTACAAATAAACTTTCTAATTCTTCATCACTTAACCGTGATAACACTGTCGGATTAGCAATTTTATACCCGTTAAGATGCAGAATCGGCAAAACTGCCCCATCATTAACTGGGTTGAGAAACTTGTTCGAGTGCCAACTTGCTGCTAAAGCCCCAGTTTCGGCTTCGCCATCACCGACAACCGCCGCCACAATCAAATCAGGATTGTCAAAAGCTGCACCGTAAGCGTGAACTAAGGCATATCCCAACTCCCCACCTTCGTGAATTGAACCAGGGGTTTCTGGGGCGACGTGGCTAGGAATCCCACCAGGGAAAGAGAACTGTTTGAATAGCTGCTTCATCCCCTCAACGTCTTGGGAAATGTTGGGGTAGTATTCGCTATAAGTTCCTTCTAGGTAAGTGTTCGCTACTAAGCCAGGGCCGCCATGACCAGGCCCGGCAATGTAGATCATGTCTAAATCTAATTTTTTAATGATGCGGTTGAGATGAACATAGATAAAATTCAACCCTGGCGTGGTTCCCCAGTGTCCTAAAAGCCTGGGTTTAACGTGTTCTATTTTGAGTGGTTCTCTCAGCAGGGGATTGTCGAGTAAATATATTTGCCCTACTGACAAATAATTCGCTGCCCGCCAGTAGGCGTTGATTTTTTGCAATTCTGCGTCTGTTAAAGGCTTTGTTTGTGGAGAGATTGCTAAAGTCATATCAAATTTCCGTATACAACAGGACTTTGACTTTGTTCAGTAAGCTAGTGTAGTGGTCTATGTAGTCATGGCCATCTTACCCATGACAAATTTTTCCCAGCGTAAATCTGGAAAAATATGTACTATTTTTTATGGCGATCGCTGGTGGGAAAATTTAATAATGATGAATAATTTTTGTCTATGTTCTCTCTGAGAGATTAACAGATACAGTAGAATCCAAAGCTGGTTTTAAGATTTTTTTAAACCAAATTATTTATTACATAAGAAGAAAATTAACTAAACCAGGCGAGTTGTGCGAGCTTAATTATCTGAGATATATTTAACTTAGGATAGATAAATAAATTAAAGTTATAATTATCAGCTTGCTTAATTATGCAACCCTTGAGACTTCGTAAAAACGGAAACTGTTTAAGATTGGTACCTGATAGGAAAAGATTGCTTTTAGTTGAGGGAGATTCTCGTAATATTAAAGTACTCCGTCTTTTTAAAGCAGCACCTCGCAAATCTCAATATGAAAAGGCTATGGAAGCTTATAGACAAGTAAGTACTAAGTATAGAAACGCACTTCGTGAACTAGCTAAGTGAATGATATTTTTTGGTTGAGTGAGGAAGTCATTAAAGCTATGCACGAAGAACAACTAGCAGAACACGGTGGACTTCCAGGTATAAGAGACAGAAATCTGCTTTTAGCTAGTTTAGATAGACCTAAAAATTTATTTGCTTATGGCGAACCTACACCAACTATTTTTGATTTAGCAGCTGCTTATGCTTTTGCATTTGCAAAGAATCATGCGTTTGTAGATGGTAATAAAAGAATAGCCTTTCTTTCGATGGCTACCTTTCTTGTATTGAATGGGTATTCTTTAGAAGTACCAGAAGACGAAGTTGTATCAATGATAAAAAGACTTTCAACCGATAAAGAGACTCAAGAATCAATAGCAAATTGGGCTAAAGAAAATTGTATTAAAATCAGCGATTAATTGTTAGCAAAATTTATTTTGTCTAGTGTTTGTGATGATCGATAATTTTTGTTGCAATCCGTTTTACTAACCCAATAACCTTACTTGTGAACCTTGTTGAGTTTTATTCACTTCAATTCGGGCTTGGAAGGCTTCTTTGAGATGGGGCATGTGGGTGACGGTGAGGATGCAGGCAAAATCAGAGGCGATCGCATTGATGGACGCAATCAGGCGATCGCATCCTTCGGCATCTTGTGTACCAAAGCCTTCATCTATAATTAGCATTTGCAACGCTGCACCTGCCCGTTGTGCTAATAATTTTGCCATTGCTAAACGAATCGCAAAGTTAATTCTAAATGCTTCTCCACCAGAGTAAGTCTCATAAGCACGTGTTCCCTTAGCATCAGCAATTAAAATGTCTAAGGTATCGATCAGCTTGGCATTTTTCTTTGTCGATTTGCCGCTTCTTCCGGCTTTTTGCGTCACAAATTGTACGTGCAACTGATTTGCACTCAGTCTCGATAACAATTGATTTGTTTCTGCTTCTAGTTGTGGCAACACATTTTCAATCATCAAAGCTTGGATACCATTTTTACCAAATGCCAGGGCTAACTCGTGGTAAACACGGTACTGCTTTTTACAATCTTGCAGTTGTTGTTGTTGTTGTTCGTATTGAATTTGCAAAGTTTCTAGTTGATGTGCGAGTTGTTCTAAACGCCCCAATTTGGCTATTTGCTCATCGAGTTGTCGCCTGCGAGTAGCTAACTGCTGTTCTAAAGCTTGAATTTGCTCGATAGGGTTAGCTGACTGTGCTAGTTGCTGCACAATTTCATCAATTTGGCTGGCGAGTTTTTGCCGTTCGTTCAATCGAGTAGTTTTCGCCGCTTCTAACTCTTGTAATCTGCCTTGCAATTGGGGATACTGCTGTTGGGCTGACAACAATTGTTGATAGCGTAACTGCCAAGCTTGCCCTTGGCGGACTGCTTGACGTAAGTTATTGTGTTGCTCGGAACTATAACCAATTTCAGCAATTTGACGCTCAAGCGCCGCTATTTGTTTGGCACATTCAGAATCAGTTTGCTCTTGCTGAATTTTAGTTTGTAATTGAGTAATAGTCGCTTGTAACTCTGGTTTACGGGCTGCTAATTGAGTTTGGCGTTTCAGCGCATCTTTAATCTGCCCTTGTTTGATTTCTGCCCAGCGCCATCTTTCGACTTCACTCCGCGCTAAGGCATGGTCTTGCTCATTGTAATTTAATTGTTGCAGATATTCTTCTAATTGTCGTAGTTCTTTTTGTTTGTCGTGGGCGTAGTCACCAACTTGGAGCGATCGCTCTAAATGCTGTCTTTCTGCTGCTAGTTGTTGCAACTGTTCTTCTGCATCACTTGTAGATTCTAGTTGAGCTGCTAATTGTCCTCGCTGTTCTCGCAAAGAGTCATAAGGAGCTAAGTTTTGCGATACTTCTCGATATTTTTGACGTAGTACTTGAATTTCTCGATCTGTACAAGCCATCTGTTCACGAAATACCCACAATTGTTCCTCAGTGTCTTTGTACTCAGCTTTAGTTTTATCAGCAACTCGGTTCCAGTGATGTTCATCTAAAGGACGTTCGCACAACGGACAAATCGCATCGGGATTTCGCAGCATTTGCAGTTTTTGATCTAACTCCCCCAGTAACCTTTCATATTCCCGTTGTTGGGCTTGCAGGCGTTCAATAAAGTGTCGTCTTTCTTGCCCTTTTTCTTGAATACGTTGCAAATAAACTTTATCTTTCTCCATTTGCTCAATTTGCATCGCCACCGCCATGACTGCTTGTTGCAATTCGGGGTGGCGTAGAGAGGCGCGTTGCAGTTGGTTTTCTGTGGCTTGTATTTGTTCTAATCTGGCGACTAAACTAGCTTGAATTCTATCTAAATAAGTTTGCAAACTTTGGCGCTGTTGTAATAAAGGCGAAACTTGCATTTGCAGTTCATCTAACTGCGCCACCCGGCGACGCGCGGCGGAAAGTTGTCCTAAAGCGGCCTCGACTTCACCTGATTTACTCAGCGTTTGTTGAATTTCTTGTTCTTGCTGTGCTAAAGCTTCGAGTTGTGCTTGAACTTGTTGTAATTGCCTTTCAATTTCGTGAATTTGCCCAGTTAGTTGCTGCTGCTTTTGTTGGCGGAGGGCTGTGGCGCGGGTATGTTGTTCAAATTTAGCCGCAAAAGCTTCTTCTTGAGATTGGAGACTTTGATAATGAGCGTAACCGTTTTTAATTTCCGCTTCTTGATTTAATATGGCTGCCAATTCTGCCAGCTGAGCTTTGACAGACAATTGTTCTTGGTAGAGGCGATCGCAATCTTGCGTCAAATTTTGATATTGTTGCCTCACAAAGCTTAGTTGTTGTTCCCAATTTTGCCGCTGGTGCTGTACAACTTGCAAGCTTTGTAATTGAATATTATCAAAAGCTTGTACCTGTTGCAGTTGATTCAGTTCAGCTTCTATTTCTGATTTTTGAATTTCTGTTGTTTCCCGCTGTTGCAGTTGACTTTTAATTAATTCCAAAGAACGCTCTAATTCTTCTGCTCTCGCTTTGAATTGGCGGGAAGATTCTTTCGCTCGTTCTTCTAAATCGTCATACTGCGTCAGTTTTAACAACTCTGCCAAAATTTCCTTGCGTTCGGTAGGGCGCTTGAGCATGAATTCATCCGCACGACCTTGACGCAAGTAAGCAGAATTAATAAAAGTATCGTAATCGAGCTTGATGTGTTCTAAAATCAAATCCTGCGTTGCCCGGACTCCTTTACCAGTGAGTGGGCGAAACCCAGAAGGTGTTTCGATTTGAAATTCTAAAACACTAGTTGCACCGCGAACTCGCGTGCGAATCACCCGATAAAATTGTTGGTTAATTTGAAAAGTGAAATCAACTCGGACTTCTTTAGCCCCAGCATGGATGACATCATCTTCAACAGAAGCACGACTTTCACCCCAAATTGCCCATGTAATCGCTTCGAGCAGAGACGATTTACCTGCTCCATTAGAACCAGAAATACAAGCCGTATGCAAACCACGAAAATCTAAAGTAGCATCACGGTAACTAAGGAAGTTTTTGAGGATAAGTTGTACTGGAATCATTAAGGCAATAGCGCCACATCTAGGATTTGATGAACGAGCAGTACAGATGCACTCTTGATAGTTTAGCTAGGTATATATCAGGATTCTAGTCCTTAAGTCCGTAATTTTACGAAAATTAACAATATTATGAATAAGTTTTTCCCACTTGGCAAATGATTTTCCTCATATCTGGAGAAAAATTAGTTGAAACGCAAAGAAGTGCGGAGGTAAGCGCAAAGGTACGCTGAGTTTTTGAATGTGAGGTTAGCTTGATGAGAGGATAGCAGGTATGATTAGTGACGTTGGTGGGTTTCTTTTGTAAACATTTTGTTAATTCAATCTTTCAAGTTTCTCAGGAGTAGTTGACAACCGCATAAAAATGGGTTGGGATTTTCGATGCGTTCGTCCTGAAGCACCTTAATTGGCAGCTGACTGTTATAAATTAATTCATCGTAATCCATCAACGCATTCCACTTAATCTTGCCAGTGGGAAAGCCTAATTCTAAAGCTGCATCAAATATTAATTCTTGCCATTTCTGAATCTCTGGGTCTCGTGATTTACAGTAATCTAGAATGGCGATATATGCACCAGGTTTAGTAACGCGTAAAATCTCATCAAGAGCGCGGACAGGATCAGTAACAACACAAAGGGTAAAACCTGATGCTGCTGCGTCAAAACTATTATCAGGAAAATCCAGGTTCAGTAGATCCGTTACTTTCAGAGTGATGTCTGCGGATACATGCTTTTTCCGAGCTTCATCCAGCATTTTATTTGATAGATCAACACCTACAATATGCACTCCTTCGGGGTAGACGGGAAGATTCAGGCCTGTTCCTACGGCAGCATCAAGCACAGTTTGTCCAGGGTGAAGCTGTAACGAATCAATCAGTGGTTTACGATCAACATTCCAGTAACGCAGCATAATCGACTCATAATCTGCTGCTCCCTGATCGTAAGTCTTAATTATTTTAGTTACTTCCATACACTTCTTAATTAAGATAAGTATTTTTTAGAACTATTTCTGCAACAGTTTGGCGGGATATTACTACCAAATCTTGTACATAATCTTATCAGTATAAAGGTATATATATTGAGATATAAAATAGAAAACAAAATACTGATGGAACAACAGCAGGAAATTTGCGTCAAGCAGACTAATTCTCTGTGAAGCTGTACATTATTTTTACCCCTCCTGACCTCCCCTTCGTAAGGAGGTGTCGCAGGCAGTGGGGTTATTTCTATACCTCTTCATATAGAAATAGTATTAGTGAGAAGTATTGAACTTTTGATTTATCGACGCATTTTAGCAGTGTAAATTTTGTGGAACAATAGCAGATACTCCTCGTCATCCAATCAGCCTAACTTGCGGAATATGCCTAGGGATAGTTCCACAGCTAGTCAGAAACAATCTCAGTAATGCCTCGTCATTACATACGTCACAAACATCAACGCAAATTTTGTTATGACACACCTTTATCGAATTAAATCTGGAGCTGCTGCATTCATGGCAATGGCACTAACTACAGGTGCGATCGCTCCGATGATTGCTTTAGCTCCTGCCCAAGCACAATATAATATTGGGCAATCACGCTCAACTACGATTCCTGCTAATGTAACTTTGCCTGTGACTTACGAAAAAGAAAAAATCGTGGTCACTCCAGGCGAAAGTATGTCCCTCAAGCTAAAAATAGCTAACGACATTATTGATAGGAATAGAAATGTCCTAATTCCTGCTAGAACTGAAGTTATCGGCAGACTAGAACCTGTTGATTTATATGGCAGAAATTACCCCAGTGACAGCAATAATGACAATAGAAAAGGTGTCAGGTTTGTCGCTTCCGAATTAGTCTTCCCTTCTGGTCGTAGACTACCAATTAATGCTAATTCTCGAACCATCACCGAAACTGAAAAAATTACCAAAGGTGCTGATACTGGTCAAATTTTAACGGATGCAGCTATTGGTGCAGGTGCGGCTACTGTAATTTCACTACTCACAGGTAACAAGAGAATTGAAGTATTAGAACCTGTGGCAGGCGGTGCTGCGGGTGCTTTAGCAAGTGTATTGTTGCGGAAAAAACAAGCTGATGTATTTGTGCTTAGACCAGAAGAAGATTTAGATATCACACTGACAAGTAATTTAGTTATATCCCGGAACAATACTTATTAACTGAAAATTCAGTCGTGAATTTAATCAATCATATCAGCGATCGCTTCTTTCAATATAGTGAGCGATCGCTTCATTTTTAGAGATAAAAATTTAATTTTTCTGCAACTATTTTATCCTAATCTCGTCTTCTATAATATTCGAGTTATATGCTGAATATTTGCTGGGTAATAAATTCTAAGATTCGCTTCACTTATTCTTTAAAAGAAATTTAGTGTATGTACGGTATCAGTTTTTAGTAAAAAAAAACAAGATTAAATTATTAAGCACCCAAATAAATTTGCATCTTCCGTCCTACTGTGACAAATAAAATTTACTGATAGGACTGAACTAAGTTACAGCAGATTGCAGGTAAATGAGGTACAAGTCTTTACCAACAAGGCATGTAACACAAGACTTTCAAGCCTGTTCCCCGTTCCCTGTTCCCTGCTATATCTTTCCATTTCCTGTATAGGTGCGGTCATCAAACCAGTTGATTAGAGTTGGTTTGGAATCATTCATCATTGCTAATTTACACACATCTTACAAGGATTTTTACTAGAATGCTGAAAAATTTATCTCTTGCTTTATTAGGAACAACTGTTATTGTAGCGAGTGCCAACCCAGCTAGTGCCGTAACAATGGTAGTCAGTGGCGGTATGTTCTCTAGCTACTCTGATGCTAAAACTGTCACCTTTGATGATGGGACAGCAAATGATTCAAATGGATTTGCTACTTACTCTAATATTACTACTAACATTGTTCAAGGTAGTGTTAGTGGTCAATATGCCTCACCTTATGGAGATAACACCAAATTTCTGACAATTGCTCCATCAGGTAGTAATGTTGCAGGTGATAGTGGTTTTGTCAGTATTAATTTCAAAGAAGCTATTGATTACTTCGGTTTTTATGCAGGTTCCTTGGATAGTTACAACTATATTGACATCTATAGCGGTAATCAGTTGTTAAAGACTTTTAGTGGCTCAGATGTACCAGGTGCCGTAGCGGATGGTAGTTGGACTAGCGGTCAAGCTAATCTGTTTGTCAATCTTGTAGGTGATGCAGGCGAAAAATTTGATCGAGTTGTGATGCGCTCAAATGGTATTGCTTTTGAAACAGATAACCACGCCTATAGATTAGCGCAGAGTGTTCCAGAACCCAGTGCAATGTTAGGTGTATTGGTAATAGGAGCTTTTGGAACTACTTCACTATTAAAACGTCAACAAAAGAAAATAGCAGTGAAAGGATAAATTTCCTTTCAAGTTTAATTTGATAACTGCTATGTGTACAAATTCGCATAGCAGTTTTTTCATTGGAATTTCATGTTGCTATGAAATTATCCGCAATGAGCAATAGTTATTAATTAATTAGCAATTAATTTTTAATATGTCCTGGGAAATAGGTAATAAGTCATAGGATAGATGTCTATGACTTATTACCTATTTTTATGCGAATTATCTCCAATTTAAAAAGTAAGTACATCCCAAAAAATAGAAATATTCAGAAACTTTTTTTATCCAATATTGTCTAAGTAATTAACAGAAAACAAATAAATGTAAAGAGGTAAAATTGATGTTTACTGTAAATCGTTGGCAATCTAAAACTGCTGCACTCATGGCTTTGAGCATTACTGCTGGCGCTGTAGCACCTTTTATAACTGCTACACCATCTTTTGCTCAAACTACTTTTACAGATGTTTCATCGAATTATTGGGCAGCGCAATTTATTCAAGAATTGTCACAACGGGGTGTAATTGCAGGTTTTCCTGATGGTAGTTTCCGCCCAGAAGAAGCGGTAACACGCGCTCAATTTGCGGCGATGGTAAATAAGGCTTTTTCAAAAGCACCACAACGGCAAGCAATAAACTTTGTGGATGTACCCAGCAATTACTGGGCATCTAGCGCCATTCAGCAAGCTTATACCATCGGGTTTCTGTCTGGATATCCTGGAAATCGTTTTGAGCCTAACCAAGCGATTCCTCGTCAACAGGTTTTAGTTTCTCTAGCTAATGGTTTGGAATATAGCCCTAGTGGTAATGTTGAAAGTACTCTGCAATACTTCAACGATGCTTCTGGTATTGCTAGTTATGCTCGTAGCCCAATTGCAGCAGCGACTGAGCAGCAAATTGTGGTGAACTATCCCAATGTCAAATTCCTCAATCCAAATGCAACTGCAACACGCGCCCAGGTGGCAGCATTTATTTATCAAGCGTTGGTCAGTTCTAATCAAGCTTCAGCAATTAACTCACCTTATATAGTGGCGGCTCAACCTACTACCCCAACACCTGTATCAATCACAATTCCCCAAGGGACTGTTATCCCCGTGAAGTATGATCAGGCTAAGAAAATTCTCGTCACTAAGGATGAAACTGCACCGTTGACACTGACTGTTGACCAAAATGTAGTTACTCAAGACGGTACTGTAGTAATTCCTGCGGGTAGTCAAGTTGTTGGACAACTTAAACCTGCAAAAGGTGGTTCGCAATTTGTTGCTCAAAAACTCGTGTTAACCTCAGGTCAAGAGTATCAAATTGCAGCTACTTCTGATGTAATTACAACAACCGAAACTGTCAACAAAGGTACTAGTACTAGAGCTATTATTACCAATACTGTCTTGGGTGCTGGGGCGGCGGCGGCGGTATCTGCGGTGACAGGCGATCGCGCGATCGCTACTGAAGAAGTTCTCGGTGGTGCGGCGATTGGTGGCTTAATTGGCTTGTTCTTCGGTCGCAATAGTGTTGACTTAATTGCTATTAATCCCAATACCGATTTACAAATGACTGTCAATCAAAATTTGTTGGTCTCAGTTAGATAGTTGTTAGTCAAGAGTCAATAGTCCATAGTCAAAAGGAACTTTTTGACCATTGACTATTGACTAATAGGTAACCAAAGAATAAATGTAGTTCCCGGTGCATCCTCTGATGCGATCGCTCTTGTAATTGCTGGACTGAAAACTTCGATTTCACCTTGCATTTGCTCGATTAATTGTTTAGCGATCGCTAGTCCCAATCCTGTACCGGGAATTTCTGTTTGTGCTTGTACACCCCGATAATGTCTTTCGCCCAAATGTGCTATATCCTCTTGGGGAATTCCTGGGCCAGTATCACTAATAGCAATACCTAAAAAATTTGCTCTTTCTTGCCCTGCATGAATGTAAATCTTGCCGCCTTTTGGTGTGTATTTCAAAGCATTATCAATGATATTACTTAGTACTTCTTGCAAGGCTTTAATATTGACCCGAACTAAAGGTAAGTTTTTGGGAATTTCTGTTTTTAATTTCAGATGACGTTCTTGGGCGATCGCTTTTGCTGATGCTAATAATGGTGCTAATAAATCAGCTAAAGAGCAATCAGTTTCTTGTTCTCCTGTACCTGGTAATAACAAAATTGGCTTCGGTTCTGGTTGTACTGTTGCTTCGACAAATACTTCATTTTCTGGTAGCGCCAGCGGTGCTAAATCTAATTCTGTCCAGTCAATAACTTGCTCAAATTGTTGCAATAATTCTTTCAGGCGATCGCTTTCTCGAACAATATTCGCTCCCACTTCTCGGTTAGGGTCGCCTGGGCGCAGTCTTTTAAATAGCAATTTGCCAAAAGTCCGCAATGCTGTCAAGGGATTGCGAAATTGGTGTAATAAATTATCTAATAAATCTCGCTGCTGTTCTTGCAGAAGTTGTTGTTGATGTAACTGTTGTTGCAACCATGCGCGACGCTGATCTAAAACACAAGCGATCGCCAAAGTCTGGACTATCTTTTGAATTGTACTTTGTTCTTGTTGACTCCAAGCTCGGTCTTCTCTACATGTCACCAGTAATCCCATCATTACACCCTCATGAACCAAGGGCAGAACAATCTGGTGTCCACTCAGTAAATACTCTTCTTGAAAATCTGCTTGTCCAGTATCTGTTGTGTCTACTTCTGGCGATGAAGCCGTAGATTCCGTAGCTGCTGTTAATAACCTTTTTTGCTGTTTGGGGAGTAGCAAAATATTACTAATTTGCAATTGTTTGCGTGCTTTTACTTCAGTATTTTCTTCTCCTGGTGGTAATCCTGCTGTTTCTGGATAAACTACTACAGGAATTAGTTTCGCCTCAGTTGTTGGAGCTTCTACCAATTCTTGTGTTAAATAAACCACACTTAAAGAGGCTCCCAACCCTTGGGCTAACAATGCTATTTGTTCTCGGCATAAAGCCACAAAATCTGAACTAGCAGACATTAACATTTTTCATTTCTTGCTCAGGATCACGAACTTTGAGGGAATTTTCAAGAATTAGCTTGATTGTAACTCTGTTTTTATCAAGCTTAACTCAAGCTGCTTACGTCATAGTTGAGATAAAGAAATTGTGTACTTTACTAGTTTTGTGATTTATTTGCCTTCAAAAAAATTATTTTTGTTGTATCAAAAGTTTATAAACTCTTGATTTTTTGAACTAGAACTTTTATAATTACGACGGATTTTGTAGCTATCACTACAATCTAATAGCTTGAAAGAGGAGGAAAATAGGTTGGCAAGGAGACGGAAAAGGAAGAGTCGTCGTCGCCAGGAAGGACGGCGGATTTTAGAGCATGTGCCTCAATATAGCATCGAAAGCGGCGAAGAAAAACCTGTGACAGCAGCAAGAAAATTCATTCAAGCTGAAGGTATCTTGCCACCGGCTTTGCTACTCGTAAAGCGCAATGAACACACCACAGACCGATATTTCTGGGCAGAAAAGGGTCTGTTTGGTGCTCAGTACGTAGAAGAAAACCACTTCTTGTTTCCCAGCTTGCGGACATTAGAAGCTCCGGCTGGTTCAGAACCTGTGGCTGTAGCCGCTCGCTGAACTTCAATTGGTGATCCTACGTGTTGAATTTGTTCTGAATATTCATTTAACTGGCAAAGTTGCTCAGTTTATGCAAAATTTTCAATTTTTTTTAAATTTGGGTCTGATTTGCCAGTAGAGGTTTAGTCCAGGCGGTTGGACAAACAACTCGGCTCAAGCCAAATTGGTTGGGATGAGTTGGCTTATCATCAAATACGCATCAGGGAGCTAGAAAGAGCGATTACAAAGCATCCAAAAGCGAGAGTAGTATGCACTTTCCTTTTGCAGGCGACGTTACAAGATACTTTTTTCTCTAAAGCATTTCGTTTTAGAGAAAACTTACATCACAACAATCCTCTTTTCTACTCCCTATTGTTTATTTCTTCTTGCTCATCACTAGAGGAAATGTCCAAAAACTAAAATTTAATCACTCAGTTTTAAATTGAGTGCTTTCTGTAACTCAATCAGTTCATCTCGATGGGCAGTTACAGTAATCTTAGCTGGGGAGTTTGATTCATCTTGATTAGCTTTTTGCAGATGAAGCAAAACTTTCTCAGTTCTTCCTGCTTTTTTCCAATAAAAAAAACCACTCAAAGGTGATAGCAATACTATCCCAAGCAAAAAACTGCTAATGTTAGGCAAAAGCAGTGATAGAACAAACGATAAACAAACCAAACCAACAGTTGCAAGCAGCGTCAAAAAAATTGCTAAAAACAAGCTGGGTTGGACAAAACCCTCAAAAATGACTTGATTTTTGTCAGGGTCTACCGCTGCCACTCGGTAAGACCGTGAACGGAAATAATCCTGCAATTGAGGCATTAATACAGCTTCGTCTTGCTCAGATACCAGTTGTGCTGTTTGTGTGCGGTCTTTAGTTGCAGCACGAATAAAGAAAAACAACCCAACTGATAACAATAAGGTGAGCAGCAACGTAGATGGCAGAATAGCAGTATCCATAAATGATTGTTACTGTGTGACTGGAGGAGATTTATTCATTATTAATTATTAGTTAATTTGTCCTCCCGTTGATGTACTCTTGCCAAAGACGCGTTAAATCCTGCGCTTGAACTTGCCATTCTGGAGAAACTTGGTACATTCGCCTAGGTCTTCCTCGTCCTTCGAGCTTTTTCCAATACCCATTAATTGCCCTTTCGTCTTCGAGAAACTTAATCGCACTATAAAGTACGGTATCTGAAAGTCGATAGGTAGGGTATTCAGTTTCTAAACGTTGAATTAACTCGGTTCCGTAGGATTCACCTTGCAGTAAAACAGACAGTATGTAACAAATTGCTAGTTCCTGACAGAGGTAAGTTGGCGGAGGATTTTCAAAGAATTGATATATATCCTCAAGTTTCATGGTTGGTGAATGGCTAAAAAAATGCCTTAGGGTGGGATTTATAATCCTTGTGTTACGTATTTAATATTACTAAATGTAATCATTAATACAAAAACACTGAGGCAGGTGTTCAAAGCGTCAACTTAAAAAATGCAAAACAATTATGCCCCACGCAGATAAAGTCATGGGATACAAGCGAAATTCTAAGGAGCGTAAGAATTACACTCCTATTTAAGCTCTAGGCAGTGTGGTGAGGAGCAAGAAAGACAGAGGCTTAGCCACTGTGTTAGTGTCAAATGATGCCGAGCCGATTAGAACTGCATAAGCATAAAATGCCATCGAAGAAATTTTACAAGTAAAATGCCATTTTGTCTGTAAAAGTTATGAAACACTTGTTTATTAAGTATTCAATAATAGCTTTCTATACATGAAATAACTTACGTACAAAGTTTAGTTGTTGATATTAGACCTGCCTTGAAAATAGGGAACAGGGAACAGGAAGAGGTATTTTCATTGTTTTTTGTGAGTGTAACTCATGAAGTCTCTTGCAAAAGTTGCTTTTGCACTTTTGTAGGAAACAGGAAAAACTTAGGTCTATTCCCCGTTCCCTGTTCCCGACTTCTGCAAGAAGTCTATTGGGTGTAAAGTTTTTGAATAGCTACACCTTTATAGCCCTATATGCCTTGTTTAAGTCCTTGATTTTTTCTTTCACTACGAATTTCTACTTGAGATATTCATAGGTCATCTGGTAAGTGTGATAGTAAATCTAGCAAGCGCCAAGCATTTTGGTGATCAGTATGTCACAAAATTCCGATGCTCCATCATCTTCTGCTAATATTCGGGCGATCGCCCAAACATTTCGCCTCACAGGTTGGATTAGCTTTTGGATTCAGCTAGTACTAGGTGTGGTTTCTAGTATTATTGTGCTGCTCTTTGCTATTTTCTCGCAAAGAGCCGGTAGCCCTAGTAATAATCCTGGGACTGGTTTTGGAGTCTTTTTAGCGGTTTGTGGACTAATTATTTTGGGTGCGGGTATTTATTTAGCTTTCCGTTACACCAGAATTGGCCGACAACTACAATCTTCCAACCCTAGCAACCGCCCCCGGAAAAGCGAAACTGTACAAGTATTACGCTTAGGTCTGTGGATAAATTTAATTGGTACAGTTGTCACACTTTTAGGGGCGCAGGCGATCGTTGGTACACTGGTGGCAAGGTCAATATCTCCACAAGCCATCACTACACAATTTTTTGATCCGACTCGGATTATTAGCGGTCTTGATATGTTGGTAGTTCAGGCAAACACAAACACAGTCTCAGCACACTTTGCTGGCTTGGTAGCATCGCTTTGGCTTCTCAATCGCATAAATCGCCCTTAGTCAAGTCAAAAGTTAAAAGTCAAAAGTTAAAAGAATAAAACTGAGTTTCAGTAAAATTTATCTTTAACTTATACCCCTACACCCTTACACCCTTGCCCAAACCCTTGATTTTTCGTCTCCGGAGTTATACCATTTTGGATTTTAGATTTTGGATTTTGGATTGTGAAAGGGTTTGTTGGTAAGCTTTTTAGCACTCCATCTGTCGCAAACATTTTTTGAATTGGTATTAGTCCTAACCTAATTTATTCATCTGCTAATCAGACTCCGATTCATACTGAACTCTGAATTCTGACTCCTGAATTCTATTTAAATAAACCTAAGAAAGATAATCTTCATCGTCAGAAGTACTATCCCAATTAGAAGCTTCATTAGAGCGGTATGCTTCGGCTTTGGTGCGGCGATTTTCTTGTCTTAAGGCTTCTCGTTCTCGCAATGTTAGTTGTTGCTTGTCGGTAATGGGCAAACGTTCAACTGTACGCTTAGAAGTTTTTTGGCGTGTAAAGGTCTTCCAAGCAGTTTTCATTCCAACAACAAGGCTACGAGTACCGACTTGAATATTTTGGGCTTGTTTTTTTGCACCATCAATGCTTTGGTCAACTTGTTTAACAACTTGACCTGCACTTTTGACACCTTCACTAACATCATTGGTTAAGTCGGTGATTTCGATACCAGTGGAGCGGATGGAATTTAAAGTAGGTGGTAACTCCCGCGAAAGGGTGTCAAAAAACTTTTCTGCACTGCGGGCGGCGCGTGCTACTTCTTGCAAAGCGGGTATAGCCGCCACTAAAACAGCAGTTAGACTGGCGGCGACTAAGAGTAGGGACAGTCCCAACCAAAACAGAGGATCAATCACGGTTATGCTATTTACGAGCGTTCCGAAGGCTGGGGAATTGAATCTGAGTCTTCTTCAGGTGTTTGCCGATTCAAGACTTCACTTTCGCGCTGACTAGCATCTATGCCAGCTGCGATCGCTTCCCGTAGTCTATCTAAAGTTTCATCCCAGTTACGTAGTGCATTGGCAGAAAGACGATCTGCCTGAATTTGTACACTCGTTGATAAATCTTCTGCTAATTCTGGGATAGCATCAGCAGATTTTTTCAGAAGTTTACGCGTTTCGCGCCCTGTGCGGGGAGCAATTAGTAAACCGGTTAATGCACCGATGGTCGCTCCTAGCATCATACCGCTAATAAAGACTCCAGAACGGTTATTAGACATTTGAATTGTTTCTCTCCTTACACCTATTTTAGGTGGGTTGTTTCCCGTTGTATAACCAGAATGATTTTATCGAGTTAATTTATCGTGACAATTTATCAGCCAGAAATGTTGCTATTGTTCATTTCGGCTTTGGTGAGTGTCTTTCTCAACCAGAAAGAATTGGATTTGCGAAAATAACGTTTTCCAACTCGCTGACCTAACAATAGCAGACTCACAATTTGCCGCACTTGCTGGATTTTGAATTGTAGAGATTGGTTTTTCAGGCGAAGATTGCGGATATTTTGCTGACTAATATTGAGATTTTGGGGTGCTTGAGAAAGTAGAGTCTGGCTACATTTTTCATAGGCAGTTAACCTATCGGTGATAAATGCTATTCGTGCTTTAAGTTGCCATACTTCCCAAGCTATAAAGAACAGCAGTAGAGAAATGAGAGTGTTAATGATGACTACTAACGTTACCATTGTTTACTTTTTGTTTGCTGGAGTTAGATGACTAGGCGATCGCCCAAAACTACACTTTGGGAATCAGCGATCGCTCATAATAAAATTAATCTTATTGGCAAAATACCTATGGAAACTCTCACCCTCAACATACCACCCGCCGTAGGTTTAACAGACGAACAGTTTTATCAAATATGTCTAGCCAATGATGAATGGCGCATCGAACTCACCGCCGAGGGAGAACTGATAATTATGCCTCCAACTGGCGGCGAAAGCGGCATCCAAAATTCAGAAATCAACATGGAACTTGGTTTATGGAATCGTCAAACCAAACTGGGTAAAGTATTTGACTCTTCTACAGAATTTCGCTTACCAAATGGTGCTTATCGTTCACCAGATGCTTCTTGGATAAAGCAAGAACGTTGGGATGCACTGACCCCTGAGCAACGGGGACGCTTTCCACCCATCTGTCCTGATTTTGTGATTGAACTGCGCTCTGAGACTGATTATCTCAAAAAATTGCGTGCCAAAATGTTGGAGTATCGAGATAATGGGGCGCGTTTGGGTTGGTTGATTGATCCTTTCACACCTTTAGTTTAAATTTATTGCCCTAATGTTGAGGTTGAAGTGATTAATTTCGCTTTTGAACAACCACCTCAACTTAGGGGCGAAGATGTATTACCAGGATTTATCTTGTCATTAAATCAAATACTTAATCCTTGATATTTGAGAGAAATGCAGCAACAAAATGTTCAATCCCTCCTCATTTTGAGGGATTGAATATGTGAGAAGTTAACTTTTTTCTCAAGAACTAGAACAGGAATGTAGTCCGAATGATGCCAGTGTAGATAGTATCGTTGTTGCTGTTATGTTCGGGGTTAAATATCACCAACAATCCAGGTGTAATGGAGATGTTGTCATTCAGTTGGTAGCGATACAATGCTTCTAGACGGTAGGATGTATCAGAATCTTCACGGCGGGCAATACTATTAGTTGTGCCAAAGTCATTATCTGTGACTTTCGGTGGCTGGCCGAAAATAATACCCCCTAAGTTACCTTTTTTACCCAAGTCAGGGAAAGCGAGAGTAACTGCCCAATTCCAGATGTCGGCTTTATCACCACGATTGACGTTTGGTAAAAATGTAGTTTCTGCGATCGCCTGAGTATACCCCACCCAACCAGACAAGACAAATTTCGGGTTCAGCCGATAGCTGGCTTGGAAACTATAGTGATTGGCAGAAGTCGCAATCCCACGGGGATTTGCCGCTGTACTTCCAGGGCCAGCACCAAACGGTTGGTCAGCAAAGGAACCACCGTACAACCCGGAAACTGCTACATCATTATTAGCGCCACTAAAGTATGAGTGAGCATAGGTCAATCCCAAGGAAAGGTCTTTGTTAGGCTTGAATGCCAATTGTGCTAGAGCGCCGTAACTACCATCGAATAGGCCTTTTCCCGCAGTAGGATCGTTGGCTCTTCTGGCTAGATAACCGCCAGATAAGGTAATTGCGTCGCTGAGTTTGTAGTTAACACTCACTCCTGTACCAAAATTAACGCCAGAGCCACTGTTACTGGCGCGGTAAATGGGGGAAAAACGACTAGCACGGGAAATAGCACCCAAAGGAATTGATGCTAACAAGGGGTTAAAGTTGTTGAAGTTGTCGTAGAATTCTCCTCCAATTGCATCCACAGTCACGTTGAGTTTGTCACCAACTGGAAAGCGATAAAATAATTTTCCCACTAAGACTTCGTTATTAGTGTCTCCATCCCAGGAAAAGCGGGTCATGTTTGTACCCGTAACTGCGTTATTAAAAAGTACGGTGTTGTTCGCTTCTAAACGTGTCAACAGTTGGTCTTTACCAGTGAAGCTCGTAACAAAGTTGAGCCGGATGCGATCGCTAAATATTGTATTATTTGTCAAAGGTGCGCCACGGGTGGCTCCTGCTCTATATTGGTCAGAGTCTATCGCTCTATCTTCGCCATATACACCACCTACACTAAAAATTACCTCTCCATTTAACCTGGTGGTGGTGGAAAATTGCTGACTTTCCAAGATAGCTGTCCGATTTTCTAAAGCATCAACTCGTCCCCGAACTTGTGCCAGTGTATCGGCAAAATCTGTTTGGAGTTTTTGTAAAGTTGCTAAATCTTCCTTCGTTACTAAGTCTGCTGTACTGCTAGAAATCAGTTCATTGACTCGATTCAGGCAAGCATTCAAACCTGCGGCAAACTCATAACGAGTGAGGGCGCGATTTCCGCGATAAGTGCTATTTGGATAGCCTGCAATACAGCCATAGCGCTCAACCAATGATTGCAAAGCCTGGAATGCCCAATCTGTAGGTTGCACATCAGATAGTTGGGAAACAGATGTTACCTGAGCCTGAAACTCGTTCTGTTGTTCTGGCTCTGAACCTTCCACTTTGGTCTCATTAACTACATCGTTTTGAGCAGGAATTTGTGTCGCAGGATTGGCAAATGCTTGTGGTGCAGCGATCGCATTCAATCCCAGAACTATGGGTGCTAACCACAATGAATGACGCAGAATATCAGGCATTTATTTAAATTTTCCAGTAATGTTACTAAGCTTTTTAGTATCAATTACTGTAAGTCTAAATACTTTCTATAAAAGTATCAATTTATACATAAATTTAATTTATTTCTAAATGTATAAAAATACTTTAAAAGCCCACAGGCATTTATTTATAAGCATTCCAGTATATCAGAACAAATAGACTAAGGTACTAACACTAATTACAAAAATGCATATTTTTGATGTAGTTTATACATCGCATACTTTTTAGCACATCAAAATGTAGCAAAATTTTGCGTCTGTGCTGTCTTTCTGTAGTGGTATCCTCAGCAATGAGCGTTACATCACTAAATTATCTAAATCAGGAGATCCCAAAGATGTCCGTTAGCAATTCACCAACCCAACTCAAACGCGAGTTAGGAGTTTTTGGTGCAACCCTGATGGGGCTGGGTTCAATTGTCGGAACGGGTGTATTTGTCAGTATTGGTATTGCTGCGGGGATAGCTGGGCCAGCGGTAATTCTGGCGGTGATAATTGGGGCAATTGTTGCCACTTGTAATGGTTTGAACAGCGCCCAGTTGGCTGCTAATCATGCAGTTAGTGGCGGTACTTATGAATATGGTTATAAGTACTTGACTCCGGCTTTTGGGTTTACCGCAGGTTGGATGTTTTTGGTAGCGAAAACGGCTTCTGCTGCTACTGCCGCTTTAGGTTTTGCTGGTTACTTCCTCAATATTGTGGGATGGGATAACACTTGGACTATACCTGTGGCTGTGTTAGTTGTAATTGTGATGACAGTAATTGTGTTGAGTGGAATTCGACGCTCTAATACTGCTAATACTGTAATAGTTTCGGTAACATTGCTGTCTTTAGGTTTATTTGTTCTGGTTTGTTTACCTCGTGCAGCAACGGTGGGAGTGGAAAATTTAACACCTTTTTTCACCAGTTCTCCAGGGGCAGTACTTCATGCCAGCGCCTTGATGTTTGTTGCTTATACAGGTTACGGACGCATTGCCACAATGGGAGAAGAAGCGCGATCGCCTAGAGTTACAATTCCCAAAGCGATGATTATCTGTTTACTGCTGACAATGCTGTTATATATAGTTGTCGCAACGGTTGGCATTGGGGCTGTAGGTGCAGATTTTTTAAGTGATACCGTAGGGCAAAGTAAGGCAGCACCTCTAGAAGTTGTCGCCCGTAGTGTGGCAGGTTCCGGTGTGGCTTTGGTTTTGGCTATTGGGGCAATGACAGCAATGTTGGGTGTGCTGTTGAACTTGATTTTAGGCTTATCTCGTGTGTTATTAGCAATGGGTCGCCGTTCTGATGCACCGAGATTTTTAGCCCAACTGAACCGCGAACAGAATTCCCCTTACTGGGCGGTGATTGTGGTGGGAATTGCGATCGCTCTTTTAGTATTTTTAGGTAATGTTAAAACTACGTGGTCTTTCAGTGCCTTTAGCGTTTTAGTTTACTACGCAATTACCAATTTAGCTTCTCTCAAACTGGGTTCTTCAGAGAGACTTTATCCCGTTTGGGTAGGTTGGTTGGGTCTTTTATCTTGTTTATTTTTAGCTTTTTGGGTAGAGTCTGCTATTTGGCAAGTCGGTTTAGGATTGATTGTGGCTGGGTTAGTGTGGCATAAAATCCGACGAGCAACATCATCTTTGGCGTAAAACTCTATACCAAATCAGCTTAAAAAATCTAGGTTGGGGTGAGTCTTCTATTTTGAAGCTCAAAGTCTTTAATTTTGTAGCTTATAGATACGCCATAGTATACTTAAATTTTTTACATAATAGGAAGTTAAAAGGTGAATAGACAAATTAACACAATCAGGTTGAGAATTGCATGGAAAACGGAGCAAATAAATCAAGATTTATTAACATTAAATCGAGAGCGCTTTTGGGCACCTATCCGTGAAGAATATTCAAGATACTCAATAGACGAACTGGAAGCAAAATTAGTAAATCAGTTTAGTAATTCACTCAGAGATGCCTTAGTAAATCGTTTTATATATCCCTGGGAAGCTCTACACGATCAAAAGTCAATTGCAAGATTTGAAGAACAGCTTCAAAGATTGAGTAGGCTAATTGATGATGTAGAGCAGCGTATACGTTACGAACAGGCTGCAATTGATGAGCGGATTTTATCAATGGTTCATGATGCTTGGAATTCTATAACTGAATTCATCCGATTTAAGCGAGAAAACATTGAACAAAATAAAATTTATTCTGATTATCAAGAACAATTAGCATTATTAAAATCAATAGCAAAAATTTCTTTTTCAGCCAAAATTATTGGTTATTCAAGTGTTACTTTAGGAATTGATGTTGGTGGAGTTAGTCAATTAGCGAACATCTTTGAAAATGACTTCGATGCGTTTCAAGTTTTCCTAGATTCTTATATTCCAGATGGATTGTCCTCCGCGATACCTGCAAGAATGTCAGAGCGAATGACATATGATCTACAAATTCCTAATTCTATAAAAGAAGAATTTACTCAAAAATTGACATATATTTCGGATTCAAAACCTCCGGAGGAGCGCTCACCAGAGATCATCAAAGAAACTACTATTTCCAAAGCCCGTAAAAATGCCGAATGGATTTGGATATTATCTAATACTTCTTTAGTCGTTCCTGTTTTTTTAGCTTTAGCAGTCGTTTTCTTTGCGAGTAATGTAATGCGCTCAATAAATGTAGAGAATGCCGATATGTTGAAACAAGCCATTAATGAGCAAAAAGAACTCATTAAACAGAACCAGGAAAGTCTTACTAAAGAAAGAGAAAGGTTGTTTAAAATTCAGTCAGCACAGGATGAATACATCCTAAAACGGTTGCAGAAAGAGGAAACTGAACAAACAAACCGCCGTTAAGCCCTATTTGAAAAGTGTCTCTTTTTGGCTAGTAAATTGTCGGCATTGCTAGAAGAATTTTATGAAGCGATCGCATCTTAGCAACAAAACTACCAAGCCACAGGTTCACCTAAATGGAAAAAGCCGCCACTTGGCCCATCATCAGGCAGAGTTGCTAACTGAACACCTGTTTTTGCGCCTTCGGTAATGTCCATCATTGCGCCTTCGCCACCTAATTCTGTTTTTACCCAACCGGGATGGGCGCTGTTTACTTTCACTGGAGTATTGCGTAGTTCATGTGCCAAGTGAACAGTGAAGGAATTAACCGCTGCTTTGGAAGCATTGTAAGCAAAGGGTTTGGCATCATAAATAAACGAGTTTGGATCGGCGTGAAGTGTGAGTGAAGCTTCAATGCTTGCCATGTTGACAATCCGACCGCTTGGGCTTTTCAAAATCAAGGGTAATAAAGCTTGAGTCACTTCGACTAAGGCAAAAAAGTTAGTCTCGAAGGTTTTGCGGATAATGTCTAGGGAAACGGAACTGGCGTTGCTGATTATCCATGCACCATCCAACATTACCCCTGCATTGTTAATGAGAACGTCAAGTTTGCCAAATTTGTCACCAATTTCTTGAACTGCTGTTTGAATTTGGGTACTGTTGTTGACATCAAGTGCGATCGCCTCAGCTTGCAATCCTTCATCTTGAAGTTTCGTTGCTGCATCTTGTACTGCTTGGAGATTGCGACCTGCAATCAGAACTTTTAATCCATGCTGGGCAAGTTGGCGACTCATTTCAAATCCTAGACCTTTGTTTGCGCCAGTAATCAATGCAATTTTGCCATTTGATGTGCTGCTGACCATTGAATTCTCCTTTGGGGTAGATGCTGACAGCGGTCAGAGCGAATCTACCATGAGATCACAATGTCTGAACCTAGAAAATCGGCTAGTTTTTAATGATTTTGCAGGTTAATTTTATCTTTTTTAAATCTTACTAAAGATAGTTGTTTTTTTGTAAAAGCCTGAACTTTCTGCAACTTAGCACAAAAATATAAAACAGCTTATTATGGTTGAGATTATCATTCAGGCGATACAAGAGGTTTGGATAATATGGTGGCTGATGTAATTACCGATTCAGTTCCCGTTACTGTTTTAACTGGCTATTTAGGCGCAGGCAAAACAACTTTACTCAATCACATTCTCACTTATGAACACGGTAAAAAAGTGGCTGTGATTGTGAATGAATTTGGGGAAGTGGGCATTGATAATCAATTAGTTATTGATGCAGATGAAGAAATATTTGAAATGAATAATGGCTGCATCTGTTGTACAGTACGCGGCGACTTAATTCGCATTATCGGTAATTTGATGAAGCGACGTGATAAGTTTGACCATTTAGTAATTGAAACTACTGGTTTAGCTGATCCTGCACCAGTAATTCAGACATTCTTTGTTGATGAGGATATGCAAAATAAACTGTCTCTAGATGCTGTGGTGACAGTGGTAGATGCTAAGCATATTTGGCAACATTGGGATGCAGATGAAGCTCAAGAACAAATTGCTTTTGCAGATGTGATTTTACTTAATAAAACTGATTTAGTCACACCAGAAGAACTAGAAGAATTAGAAAAGCGGATTCGGGGAATGAATGCGATCGCAAAAATTTACCGCACCCGCAACTCAGAATTATCAATGGATGCGTTACTAGGTGTACAAGCCTTTGATTTGAATCGCGCCTTAGAAATTGATCCGAATTTTTTAGGCGAAGATGCTCACGAACATGATGACAGTGTTTATTCTGTGGCGTTAGTCGCCCAAGGTGCGCTGGATGGAGAAAAATTACATGCTTGGATGACGGAATTATTGCGTACTCAAGGCCCCGATATTTTTCGGATGAAAGGGATTTTAAATATTGCTGGGGAAGATAATCGCTTTGTTTTTCAAGGTGTACACATGATATTTGATGGCAGACCAGATAGACCTTGGAAACCCACCGAAACCCGGAAAAACGAATTAGTTTTTATCGGTCGGAATTTGGATGAAGCCAAACTCAAACAAGATTTTTTGGCTTGTCTTGTTTAAACAGTGCTGAGTGCTGAGTGCTGAGGAGCCAGTGCGTTGCGGAGGTTCCCTCCGTTGTAGCAACTGGCGTTGCTGAGTATTCAATACTTTCGTCTGCACTCTGCACCCCATACCCTTACACCCTTGTTTTAAGGTTTGTCTGAGACAATTGGTTCTTTAGCTACATCATCTAAGTGGATGCTGACTAACAAATCTTGCCATTGTGCTTTCAATTCTGTGTCTTGAGGATTTTTTTGTCTTAGTTTAGCTAGTGTTGTGAGTGCTTCGTGCCAAATGCCATTTTGGGCATAGATGGCAAACTGTTGCAAAGGTGTTGCTGTTTGTAATTGCTTGGTAATTTCTGGACTGAGGTTAACTCGTTTGATTACCCCTTCAACATAAACAGGAGGTGATTGTTTTGCTTTATCGCAAGAAAAAGTCAAAAACCAACGATATCGTTGATTAACAGCTAAATCAGGCGCGTCATCTGGTAGCGAAACACTCATGATTCCTGGATTAGTTGGAGGAGCGATCGCTTTTTCGTAAACTGGGTTTGAATCCTGATCTTGCAGCACAAACGTCGCTGGACTAGTCACATTTTGGGAATACGGCACATAAAACCAAAACGTGGGGTGTGTTGCTGTAGTTAATGACCAGACATTAGTCACTGAGGGCGGTTCTTGAGTAAAGGGTACTAAAGCAGTTAAATCCTGTTTGACTTGAGGACAAGAACCGCGTGTGGCTCCACCCAACACCCGGCCTCCAGGGGGTGGGTCTTTTGGTGGTGGGGGTGGGTTAAAATACACCTTTTGGGATAAAGCCGCCATACTATGGTGAGTGGCGACTACTGGTGTTGCTAGTGTTAAGTTCTGACTAGCAAAAAAACCTGCATAACCCAGAGCTAATCCTAAAAGTAGTTTCATTAGTTATAAACTCCAGTTTTTATCCGGCTGAGATTGATGATTGTATCTGTTGAGGCTGCTCTGATTGACGTTTAATTATTTATTTTTTCAACTTTTGCCATAAGTCTGATTTGCAATTTTGGATTGAAATCGCACCTGCTGTACCAACCAACAATAAAGCTGAGGGAACAAAAGGCACCCATACACCCCAGATTAATAAACTAAGACACAGAAAATAAAGTATGCCGGAGGTAATACCTACCGCTAATAACAAATTGGGTAGCCGCCGCCACCGCCAAACCAGCAATCCTCCCACCACAGACCAACTCCAAATCCAGGTAATTTCCCACCAAGGAGACCAAACTTTCAGTAGAGGTCGCTTATCCAAAACCGCACTGAGAATTTGGCTGATCATGTGTGCCTGTACTATAACTCCTGGCATTTTTGTCTCTAATCTACTGCCGTAGGGAGTAGCCCATTGGTCAGGAAAATCACCTCTAGCTATCACACCAATCAAGATAATTTTATCTTTGATAGCATCGGGATTTACTGGATTAGATAAAATGTGTGTGAGTGAGACTGTTTCTGCAATCTTCTTAGTAGCACGATAGTTGAGTAAGGTTTGCCCGCTATTAGCATCAATACCTTGATAACCGCTGCTACGAGGCGATAAACGCGGAAAAACGGCATTACCTAACTGCAAATTGCCTTGAGGTGTGAATTGCGGTTTAATTCCCAAAGGTAACAGATAACGGAATGCTAATTGTGTACTAAAAGCATACTCAGCCGGACACAACGATGCGGGTTCTGGGGTGAAAAACATCAGATGGCGACGAACTACTGCATCAGCATCTTGGATGAAGTCACTGAACCCCTGTCTTGATTTGGGAATTTCTGGCGGTGGTTCAATACCTTTAGTGTTGACTGTGGAATCGCTACCCTTACACACACCTATCAAATTGTCTGTTTTTTGTAGTCGCGCCCTTAAATTTGGCTGTTCTGCGGGAAAATCACGATAAATATCTAAACCGATCGCTCGTGGTTTGTACTGTTCTAATTTTATTAATAAGGCATTAAGTGATTTTTCGGAAAGGGAAGTTCCTTTCAACACTTCACCCTTACGACGTTGATTGAGTAAATCGGTATCGTCAATTGTAATAATCAACAGCCGTGAATCGGGTTGTTCTTGAGGACGCGATCGCATCATTTGGTCTAATGCTTGCAGTTCAGCAGTTTGCAATATGCCAAAAAACCGCAATCCTAAAACTGCACCTGTCATCGCCAAACTAGAGAATAAGCCTAATTTCCATTTAAATTTGGGGCGTTCAGGTATAATTTGTACTTCTGGCGTTTCGGTAGATGTGAGTTCTTGCCAAGTTAGGGGAATTTGGGCAGGATTTTGACAAATTACTGGTAGCCACGTCGCACAGGGAAATCTATCTTCTAAGCCTTGTAAGCGTTCGCGTGCTTGGCGGACTGCTTGGTATAACGTTTCTCCCCTAGAAAAACTAGTTAAAAAATACTTCAAAAATTCTTGCGCTACCTGGTCGGGAACAGGTTCGCGCATAATTACCATTTGGGGAATCTGGAGATCGGCCAATTCTCGCGCCAGTCCCAAACCATCACAGGAGTTAAAAATTGCCAGATGCAAACCGCGTTCAATGGCTTGCTTGAGAGCATATTTTAACTCGTTAATGCTGAAGCTATCGGTTTTGTTTAAATAAATGCGCCCGGCGATATCATTTCCTTGACTGGAACTGTGTCCGGCAAAGAATAAAATATCCCAATTTTTTAACCACAAAAAATCACTTAATTCTTGACGTTGGGGTTCTACTAAAAAAGTGATATCAACATTTGGACACTGCTGCAAAATGGCTAAATCAGCCTGAGTGTCAATTCCTTGACTATTACCGACAATGGCTAAAATTTTGACTTTTAGGTTTTGAGTGCGGGGTTGAAGAATACAGTCATAGGTTGGTGAAGCGATCGCTATTTCTGCTTTTGGATAGCGATCGAGTAATTCCCACAGATGCCAAGGCAATCTCTGCAATTGACTATTATCTGTTTGTAAAATTACTCGCACTTCATCTGTTGGCAGTAGTTTTTCTAACCATTTTTCTCGTAGTGGGCGAAATTCTTCGGCTCTTAACCAAGTATTAAAACGTGCCTGTAAAACGTGTGCTAAGTCTTGACAACTTTGGGTGATAGAAACATTTGTTACTTGAATTTTCTCAGCATCCAAACGATAACTGTTGCCTGTTTGACGATAACTCGATTGCCAACGGGTGTAGTAAAGCGGCATTTCTGGACATGGGGGCAATCTACCAGTGATTTCTGTTGTCGGGCGATCGCTTTCTTCACCAATCTGAAGCGTAACAGCAAACCCTTGGTTGAAACTAGCGTCTCCGAATTTCAAAACCACTAACTTAGCCATGACTGACAAACAATTTTGGATTTTATCGCTAAAGTGCTGAGTGCTGAGTGCTGAGTAAAAATACTTGCCTCTAGTCCTTAATCTCTAGCCTCTCTTTCCTCTTGAATTCTCAAATCATAAAGTGTTCTTGAATACTCATATCATCTAATGAGATTGCCACACTAAATTGTTCTTGGATTTCACCACGAAATTGCAACTGAATGTAATTATCTGCACTTCTGGCTTGAGCTTCCAAAAATATTTCTCCTGACTCATCTAATACCGTGAGTTTGACTCTTTCTGGTAAATATACTTGATTACTTGTGGGGTGTAATTGTAATCGAATGCTGATTTTATGATTTTGTTCTGGGTTAATTTCCATAATCAGCATTAAGGGACTGTTATCTAATTGGATACCCAAATCAATTAATTTTGCTCGTTTAGTAGCTACTGGCTGTTGATTGCCAAATGATTCTTCAGTAGTTATACCACCACGAAAAGCATAAGCAGGTCTAGATTCTAACAAATCTCGCAAGGATTCCACTGTTTGCCAGCCAGCATCAACTTGCCCAAGAAACCATTGGCTTAAGTTTACTAAGGTTTGAACTGGAGAAGCTTTCAACTGGGCGATGCAATCAATTAATTTTTCTAGAGGTTGCAGTTGATGCAACGGTAAAAATTCACTGTCTACACTGCGAGTAAAACCTAAGAGATTGGCTTCTTGCAGTAATTCATCTATTTGCACTACAACATAACCTACTCGGTCTTCCCAAGTTTCTGGGGGAATTAAACATGCTTGTTCATGCAGTTTTACAGGGCGACACTCCAAACGACCAACTGAGGCAATTTCTAGGTCTGCTGCGTTGGTACATAACTGCATTATGGGATTCCAACTGTCTCCAGTTTTGAGGTTAGTAGGAATTTCCATCATTTGCAAATACTCATTTACCACCCACACAGCTAATGTGTTCAGTCGAACTTGTTCTGCTTTAGCGGGGGTAGGTTGTTGATTAGCAAATTGTTGAGCAATGGTACAAGCAGCTTGAGTAATAGGCAATTTGATACCTAAATCATCTACTCTATGAGTGGTTGGAGTCATGGTGTAATACCTACTGTTCAGAAGGGTGCTGTAGTATCTATCGCCCGCATTCAATAAATTTATGCCACAAAATCAGAAAACAAAAGAAATGTCTGCACATTTTTGTGATGTCAAAGGCTAGAGGCTAGAGGCTAGGGGCTAGTATTTTTACTCAGTATTCAGCACTATTTTCAAGTCAGCTATTCATGAGAAAATCTCACAACCAAACATAAAAAAATCTTTCCCCTACACCCCTATTCCCATTTTCCAGAGGATACGCAGAGTTTTTATGAAACGTTTGCTTTTAATTACAGAACGATTTACCCCAGATTTGGGGGGTTTAGCTAGGAGTGCAACACGTTTGGTAACTACACTTTGTCAGTTGGGTGTAGAAGTTGACGTGGTGACATGGAGTCGTTATCTTCAACCAGGAGAAGTTTTACCACCAGAAACTGTAGATGCACAGTCTCGTGTTTATCGTATTGGGCTATATCGTCACTGGGATATGACTATGCCCCATACTTTGAATGTATTGGAATGGTTACATTCTTGTTATCAGTATGATGCAGTTTGGGGACATTATTTGTTTCCTAGTGGTTTTTTAGCTACTTGGTTTGCCGCATTGCAAGGAATAGCCAGCACTGTCAGTGTCCGGGGAAATGATATTGATAAAGAAATGTTTCCTCCAGGAGATTTTGCCCGCCTGCAATGGACGTTACAACACACTCAGCTAATTACGGCTGTGAGTGCTGATATGTCTCGCAAAATTCAGCTATTGAGTGGTAGGGATGATGTGTTGGTGTTGAAAAATGCGGTGGACACAGAAATTTTTGCACCGCAGCAAGTGATGGGGGAAGTTAGTAAGGAATCTTTAGGAATTGCGCCAGAGGAAGTAGTACTGGGGTTTTGCGGAGAATTACGGGAGAAGAAAGGACAGCAATTTTTGTTGAATGCGTTGACAACGGTACGAAATCAGCATCCTGCTTGCTTATTAATTATTGGTGAAGTGCGGGCTTCTCACGAATCTGTGCTGCAATTTTATGCAACTGAGCAACCAGAAAATGCTGAGAGGATTATTATTACAGGACATTTGCCGCATCTTCAAGCAGTTGCGGCACATTTGCGGCTGTGTGATGTTTACCTCCAGCCTTCACTGTGGGAGGGAATGCCAAATGCACTATTAGAAGCAATGGCTTGTGGTTGTTGTTGTATTGCTAGTGATGCGGGGGGTATTCCTGAAGTAATTACACATGGTGAAAATGGTTTTATCATGCCGCGATCGCAACTACATAAGCTGGGTGATGCTGTATTAGAATGTTTGGCACTGCCAATGACAAAGAAATCTCAAATTTCTCAAGCAGCACGCGATCGCATCCTTGCAGAACATTCTATCGCTCAAGAACAACAGCAACTTCAAACTATTATTGACCATCTTTTAAGTTAAAAGTCAAAAGTAGAAATGCAAAATTAAATATTTTTTACTTTTATCTTGTTACTTTTTACTTACTTGAACGTTTGATGCCTAATTCTGTATAAGCAGCAATTAAAGCTTCTCCTGCAATTTTCCAAGTGTAATGCTGTTCTATTCTGCTTCTGGCATTGGCGGCTAGTTGGGTTGCCAATTCTGGTTTACTTTGCAAGTGTAATATTGCATCTTTAATGGCTTTTGCTGAACCTGGCTTAACTAACAAAAAATGTACACCATTTTCTCCGAGTTCTCTTACTACTGGTAAATCACTAGCAATTACAGGTGTTCCTGTTGCCATACCTTCTAAAATCTTCAGGGGACAGCAACCTTGAACTAAGTTGCGATCGTTTGGTGTTAAAGGAGCCAAAATTACATCGGCAGCATGAATATATTTCACCAATTCTTGTTGAGGAATTGGTTCTAATATCTTGAGTTTATCTGCAACTGCTAATTTGACAGCCAGTTGTTTTAAAATCTTAATTTGATCATTTTTTACTTGTCCAATTACAGTTAAATATGCTGGAATATCTCGGTTAAGCAAAGCTAAAGCTTCAATTGCTAAATTTACACCTTGCCAAGGTGAAAGTGTACCAAAATATATTAGTTCTAGGGACTTATTGTTGAAAGTTGCTATCTTTGAATAATAGGTAAATACCTCTAAATCTACACCATTAGTAATGACTCGGATTTGATTAGCTGATACACCGCGATTTTGTAAATATTCAGAGGTGATACTACTAGGCGTAACGATTAAATCTGCTGCTGCTAGACAAATTTGCTCTTGAGCATACAACTTATGTAAAAGTTCTTGATCCTCAACAACATTTGGATAGCGGTATTTTAGCTCTATTGACGGTAAACCATTAACTTCAAAAATTAACTTATTACAATATTTCTGTTTATTTTTGGCAATGAAAAACCCTTCGTAAATTGAACGGATGTGTATTGCCTCAAATTCCTTGTTTTGTAACCATAGCCTTAACCAATGGCGAAAGTGCAAAATTCGCTGAATCAAATTATCCCCGCAAGCTGGTAACGTTGTTTGGATAACTTGTGGATAAAATTCTTGTGCATCTATACATTCTACTGTTGGCGAAACTGTTACTAACTGTATGCCATCAAAGGCTGCTGCCAATGTTCTAGAAAAAGCTGTAATATGAATCGCTGCCCCTTTTGGTGCTGGCACAATATCAAAGGAGATATAAGCTATTTTTTGTTGACTCATAGATATCTACATCATACCATCGCCTTTTATTTTTTTGCTTTGGTATAGTAACGGTTAACTGGAAATATATTTATTAAAAATTATTTCAAAAATTTCAATTTATCAAAAAACTCAATAAATTGAATAAAAGTAAAAAATCAGCTAAATCTAATCAACCTCATTCAGGTTGATGATTTTGTAATAATATGCCCGTTGATTTAAAACAATTCCGCCAAAACTTGACTTATATAGTGCAAGCCCCAGTTAATCAAGTGATAGCAGACTTGCATGAGATAGCAGAAATTGATTACCTAGCAGAGCTAAAACAAAAGGAATATGGCAAAAAGGCACTCTATTATTTTTTAGGAATCGTTATTTCCATTGTATTGATAATCGTTGTATCTGTTGCAATTACCAATACTGGATTGTTAGGTTGGTTATTTATTTTATTGATTATAGCTATTATTGGGTTGATTATTGGTTTTATTTATGCGTTAGTTAATAGATTTAAGTTTAGCAGAATTAACATTGTTAATTATCGCTACCAGTCAACGCAAAGAATATTGCAAATGCTTTCTAGAGATATGGATGCAAATGCTAATATTCGGTTGCAGTTGTCTTTTCAACCAATTGAAAAAAATGAACATAAAATAAGTACAATACCACATCCAGTTAAAGCTGGTTGGCAAGTAGATAATTATCAACATGAATGGATAAATATCCAAGGAATGCTTTTAGATAAAACTCGCTTTGAATTATCGGCGACTGCTATATCTAAAAAGCAGTACGGCTGGAAGCGTGGTAGTAGTGGTAAGAGTAAATACAAATCAAAAATTAAATCTGTAGGATTAGATGTTCACTTAAATATTAATTATTCTCAGCGCCGCTATGGAGCGATAAAAATTTTCAAAGATGAAATTAGCAGTGCAGTAAAATTACCAAAACTATCTCATCTACGAGCTTTAAGGGTAACAGATAAATCCATAGCGATCGCAGTCAGAATTGCCCCAAACGTTGCGGACAATCAAGAGGAAATTTATCAAACAGTTACGGCAATGTTTTTAAGCCTTTATCAAGTACTTAATTTAGCAAAGGCTTTGTCTAAGTAAGTAGCCAATAGGAGCTATTTTTTTCTAGAATGGCCTTGTAATGGTTAGGGAAAATTTAAAATAGGTGATTTGTTATGCAATTAGAAATCAAAAAAAACTATTACACACCTGAAGAATATTTAGAATTTGAAGAGAAAGCAGAATTCAGAAACGAATACCGTGATGGAGAAATCGTTCCAATGACAGGTGGTACTACCAATCATAATAAAATTTCAGGTAACCTTTATGCATACTTAAAGTTTGCTTTGAAAGGACAAAATTATGAAATTTATATCAGTGATGTACGGTTATGGATACCTCGATATCGCCAGTATACTTATCCAGATGTAATGGTAATTGCAGGGCAACCTATTTATACAGGAACCAATACAACTACTGTAATGAATCCTTGTTTAATTACCGAGGTTTTATCTAAATCGACCAAAAATTACGATCAAGGAGATAAATTTTTATATTATCGCTCAATCCCTGAATTTAAAGAATATATTTTAATTGACCAATATAACTATCATGTTATGCAGTATGTAAAAACGGCGGAAGGTCAATGGTTATTTACTGAAATTGAAAGTCAATCAGAAATTTTATTGATGCAAACTCTTGATTTTAAAATTGCATTGAGTGACCTTTACGAACAAGTGAATTTTGCTGAAAGTGATGAAGAAAATTAGCCAGAGTATTAAAAGATAAATGAAAAGTATAGGTTTAAAAATTTCTATTTTAGTTTTTCTGTTTACTGCTATTTTGGGATGTAGCAGTACAAATAAAAGTAGTGTCACTCCTAATCAAGCCAACAGTACTCCTGTAGCTGTGAATGAAACAAATGTAGCTACTAAAACCGATAAAATTAAGGTTAAAACAGAGGGAGGTACAGATTTATTTTCTCTCAAACAGCAAACAGATGGAGCTAAATTAGTTGATGGCAAAGAGCAAGAAATAGCTAAAATTAAAGCTGATAAATCAGGTAAAGTTAAATTTAAGAATGCTGCTGATAAAACTTTAGGTTATATAGTAACAGCAAAAAACTCTTGGAAGCTAGAAAACTCAGCACAAAATCAAGATTTATATATTCTGAGAAGGCAGAATAATGGTGATTACCAATTAGAAGATGCTGCTAAAAAAATAGTTTATCAAATTAAGCCACGCAATAATGGGTTGGAAATTTTAAATTCAAATAATCAGCTAGTTTACCAAATAAAAATTAAAGAAGGTAAAACTTCCTTAAAAAATCCATCAGAAAAAACGGTGTTTTATACAAAATCTACGATTTCGCCTATTGCATTTGCTTGCTTTGGTTTGGATGTTCTCAACCGCGAACAGCAGGCGGCTTTGGCTTATGCTGTCAATTTAACAGGAGGACAATAGACTTTGCAAATACAATTAACTTGGGTAGATCCAAATACAGGCGATCGCAGAGAACCATTGTTGGAAACACCAGTAGCTATTGGCAAACAATTTTCGACAATGCCACAGCAAATTGATGCTCAAAGAGTTTCTAGAATAGTTATCGAAGATGACTTAATTGCAGATTACCATGCTTTGATTGATTGGCAAAATCAAGAGTTAACAATTATTGACCAAAATACAAGCGACGGCATAAAAATTAATGATGTGCAGTTAACGAATAGCATCCTGCAAAATGGCGATCGCATCCAAATTGGCAGTTGTGAAATTATCGTCAACTTTGAAAGTACAAAATGGGAATGCGATCGCATGGTAGGCTTTTTATTTAAACGTCGTTGTGGACGCACTGATCGCACAAACTGCCCTGACTGTAATGTGTCATACGATGATGATTATGCTTATTATCCCGAATATGGTAGTTACCGCTCCTGGGGTAGCAGTTATTATCATGAGCGCGATCGCTATTCTTATGACCCCGAAACAGGTAATGTAGACTTTACCGAAGCTGATTCTATAAGTTTAGAAAACGAACGAGATACTGATTTTGAAACTAATATGGGTGCAAGTTGAGAGGATACAAAACAATAAAGCATAAAATTAAGAATTGTTTGGAACATCTCTCATTACCATAATGGCTGGGATAATTTCATCCTTCATACTTTAGACTTCATACTTTAGATTTGGCTAACACTTGGTTAATTTACGCCCTTGGGGGTGGTTGGGGACATCTAAATCGTGCTTTATCCTTGGGGAGAATTGCAGCTAAAGAAAGAAAAGTTAGGATTATTACTAACAGTCCCTACGCATTACAAATAAATAATGAAGGTTGCACAGTACATTGGATTCCCGATAAAGCTGGTTTTTCTGCAACTTGTCAGCAAGTACGAGAAATCATCCTGAAAACTCGCTACGATCGCTTGATAGTTGATACTTTTCCTAGAGGCTTAGGTGGTGAGTTGGCAGACATCTTACCATCGTTACAGCCTATACCCCGCATTTTCATACATCGAGATATTAACCCAGACTATGTAACTGCCAAAAATTTGCGGTCTTTTGTAAAAAATAATTACGATACAGTAATTGTCCCAGGCGAAGGCGAAGATTTACCTTTGGCTGACTTAGCGAATGTGCAGCATACAGCACCTTGGTTGATTCGGAATGCTGAGGAATTGCCAGATAGAATTAGTGTGCGATCGCGTATCCTAAAAGTTGACCCAGATATCAAAACAATTCTTGTTTGTGCAGCTGGGAAAGCATTAGAGTTGTCTTTATTTGCCCAACTCACCTTACACTTACAACAAAATTTCCCAGAGTGTGCGGTGAGAATGTTAGCTGCAAATTGTCCCGCAAATTTTCCCGAAGCTTTATGGGTATCACACCATCCTGGTATTGAGTGTCTAGTCGCAGCTGATGTTGTCGTTGGGGGTGCAGGATACAATACAGTTTACGAATGTGCCGCAGTAGGTGTACCCTTAATAGCATTTGCTTTTGAGCGTTTGTACGATCGCCAAGCCAAAAGAGCCAAAAAAGCTTACAGTGTGCAGAATATCCAAGAGGCAATTACTACCGTCAGTACACTTCTAGACACAGTAGATCCAAAAAATAATTCATCTGTATCAACTTATATTAACGGTGTAATGCAAGCAGTACATCAGATTTGAGTTATAAGTTATAAGTTATGAGTTTATACCTGAATTTTTAAGCTTTACCTGTACTGAATCGTGAATCTAACTCGACTGATTCCAATTTTTGATAATTCTGTTACTAGCTGGGCTGTAGAGGCGCGACTGCTGCGGTGGTTGACCTTGATTTGGCTATTTTTTGGGTTGATTGTGCTGTATTCAGCATCTTACCCAGTTGCCGACGCACGTCAAGGTGACGGATTATATTACTTCAAACGTCAGATTATCTGGGTGTTAGTTTCTCTAATTGCCTTCAACTTTATTGTGAATCTGCCGTTACGCAAAATTTTGCGGGTATCCCATTGGTTTTTAGGAATATTTTTACTGTTAATTTTCGTAACCCTCGTTCCAGGCTTGGGTAAAAAAGCTTTTGATGCAGCACGTTGGATAGCCATTGGCCCCATTCCTATTCAACCCTCAGAATTAATTAAACCTTTTTTAGTGTTGCAAAGTGCCAGACTGTTTGGACAATGGGAACAATTACCTTGGCGAGTGCGCTTGACTTGGATAGGTATTTTTGGTTTGGTACTTTTAGGAATTCTTGCCCAGCCTAACCTGAGTACAACTGCACTTTGCGGTATGACGATTTGGCTCATTGCCTTAGCGGCTGGATTACCTTATAAATATTTGGGTGGAACAGCAATAGGCGGAGTATTATTAGCTGTACTCAGTATTAGTATCAAAGAGTATCAGCGCAAGCGGGTGATGTCCTTTCTCAATCCTTGGGCAGATGCGACAGGCGACGGCTACCAATTAGTTCAAAGTTTGTTGGCTGTTGGTTCTGGGCAAACTTGGGGCGCTGGCTATGGATTTTCTCAGCAAAAACAGTTTTTCTTACCAATTCAAGATACTGACTTTATTTTCGCCGTCTTCGCCGAAGAATTTGGTTTTGTAGGTGGTATCGCCCTACTGTTGATGTTAGCGATATTCGCCACTTTAGGATTAATAGTGGCACTGAAAGCCAAGAATCCGATTCATCGATTAGTAGCGATCGGTGTGACAATTGTGATGATTGGACAATCTTTATTGCATATCGCTGTCGCTACAGGCGCTTTACCAACTACAGGCTTACCTTTACCGATGTTTAGCTATGGTGGTAATTCGATGATTGCCAGCTTAATTGCTGCTGCCTTACTCATTAGGGTAGCGCGGGAAAGTAACGAAGCAGAAGTAGTTCCTTTACGCAGAACTCCGCCTAATGGTCGTCAGCGTCGTAAGTCATAAGCCATCATTACTTGAATATACAAGAGAGGGTGAGAGCGATCGCTCTCACCCTCTTTTTGTTTAGAGATTCTCTACTTGTAACTGAGTGTCTGCGTGTTGCCATGCTGTAGTAAATTCTGCTTGTGCCAGTTGGACTGCATCATCTTTACCTTGTGCTTGCAAACTCTTGTGCAAACCAAACAAAGACCGTCCATTGTGGGGATATTTTTCTAAATCGGCACGAAACACTTTCTCGGCTGTGACATAATCACCCTTAGCTAACAGTACACCGCCCAATGCTTCCCGTGTGGGAAAATACCAATCTGGTGGTTCTACATAATCAAGGGCATCTTCAGCAGCTACTGCTTGTTCTAGCAAGTTAATTGCCGAGTCGTAGTCATGGTTAGCTTTAGCAATTTTACCCTCAAGAAATTTTTGCGCAATATAGAGAATACGACTAGCAGGAGTAAACCCAATAGTCGCCTCACCAGGCAGTTTTTGTATAGCAACTTGCATTGCACTGCTTTCATCAGCCGCGCCTTGAAGATTGCCTGTAGCCGCCTGGGCTAAACCTCTAGTAAAATGCCAAAGTGCTGTGGTTGTGGGCAAAGTCGCATCTGGTGCAGGAGTCTGTAAAATCGCCTGCCAGTCACCAAACCGTGCTTGTATCAGCATTTTATGTCCCAAAAATCCCTCAACCATAGGTATATGCGGGTCAAGAGAATAAGCATGGGCGACTAATTTCTCCGCAGCTTGCAGTGCATCATAGTATCTACCAGCCATGCTACTAGCCACCATCAAAAAATGTATATTGTGGCTAAAGTACATTTGAGAATAAATGCCCTGGATTTTATTTTTACTGATGTAGGCGACATCTTGAGCGATCGCTTGCTCATTTGACCGCATTGCGCCTTGATAATCTCCCACGCGAAAATAAATATGGCTGGGCATGTGTACCAAATGTCCGGCGGCTGGAACTAATGTTTCTAGACGTTTGGCGCTGGCGAGGGCGCGTTCTGGATGCAGAGAAGCTTCCACCGCATGAATATAGTAATGATTTGCCCCTGGATGGTTAGGATTTCGTTGCAGTACCGATTCTAAAACAGCGACAATTTCTTCTGTATCAGTTTGCGGTTTACCATCATGCGTCCAAAGTTGCCAAGGATGCAAATCCATCAAACTTTCAGCAAACAAAGTCGCTGCATCTAAATCATCAGGATATTGCTGGGCGAGATTTGCCATTGCTTTGGCATAGTCTACTTGCAGTTGGTGCAAATCTGCATCAGGATTTGGTGAATAACGCTTTGCTAAAGCCGCAATATAATCTTGTTCTGAAGCTGGTGCTTGAGGAGAAAGTGCCAAAGCTTGCTGTATTGCTTGATAAGCAGTTTGTTCTTTTTCTGTCGTGATGACTGCGTTGATGTTCGGCCCCAAAGCTAGGGCCATACCCCAATATGCCATTGCCATTTGCGGGTCGAGTTCCGCCGCGTGTTGAAAAGAACGCACCGCTTCATCATGATTAAAGCCGTAAACTAAATTCAATCCTTGGTCAAAGAACTGTTGTGCTTCCGGATTCTTAGTGGAAACTGGATGATGGTACGTTCCTAAGCCAGGAATTAGGGTGTAAGAGGGTTTTGCTTGAGCAAGTGCCTCACTGGGAAAGGCTAAAGTTAGTATGAGTACCCAAACTATAAATAAGTACCTCATAGTCAGATTCCCGTTCTTCAAGCTTTTTGATATTGGTATTTAGATTACAGTGACTTGAACAGGAAATATGCATCCCTCAAATTGGTGAGAATGGCGATCGCTTTTGCTATGAGACTCGGAATTCATTCCGAGGCGGGATAGGCATTCTAGCAACATTTGTGTGTACACCGTAGTCCCACAGGGGAGAGGCTTTGAAACCTTTATTTCTCGTTCAATACCATGAAGATTTTTGCCCCTCTCCGAGGCGGAGAGGGGTTGGGGGAGAGGTTCATCAAACTAAAGTGAAAAATAGGAACGGTACAGCAAATGACCGCTAAACTTTACACCATTTCAACACTTTTGGGTCTTTGTCATAGCGGTAGGTCAAGCCATCTTTAGTAGTAATAGACTCCCCTTTACTGGCCTTACTTCTAATAGTTGTAATCGAATAGGACGTTAATTCAGTCATTTCCTTATGAGAAAGACCTGCACTGATAATTGTCTGCGACCATATTGTTGATTGATTGCGGTATTCATGATGAGGCAAACTGTCTACAGTAATCCGAGTATTCTCAGCAGAGTTATGAGTAATTGTTGTTCGATGGCGATAATCTTGCACAGTTAACAGTTGCCAACCGGAATCTTGTGTAAGTTCCAGAACCCAATGATGATAATCAAACAGACTTTCCCTATGCCCAACACTTATAAATGTTGTTTTCGTTTCCTGTAGCTGTTGATATAAATTACCTTCATTACTTAAATCTAAGGCGCTTGTTGCTTCATCTAATATCGTGAATCTGGGATGAGTTAATAATAGTCTTGCGAAAGCTAGGCGTTGCTGTTCTCCGAGCGATAATATATTTTCCCAAGGAACTTCTGTATCAAAGCCATCGATGCGACTTAACAAGTTTTGTAGATTTACTTGTCGTAAAACTTCTTTTAGTTGTGCGTCGTTTATTTGACGATTTGTATTAGGATAAAGCAACTGTTCACGCAAAGTTCCCAAGATAATGTAAGGACGTTGGGGCAAAAATAAAACTTCTTCTAGAGGAGGTCGCACCAAACGACCAGTCCCAGCATTCCATAAACCTGCGATCGCTCTTAGTAGAGAACTTTTACCTCGACCACTCGCCCCAACAATTAATAAACCTTCTCCAGGCTGAACAGAAAGTGATAAGTCTTCAACGATTACCTGTTCATAGTCTGGCGTTTTTAACGTAACATTTTCAAAAGCAATCTGATTTTCTTCTATAGATTTAATGGTAGTTGTATCCTCTGGTTGTTTGGTAACAGCTTCTAAAGCATTTGTAAATTCAGATAAACGCTCAACATAACTAGAAACTTTGCCAGAATTACCAAATTCACGAATTAAGTCTGCTAAAGCATTAGCAAAAAAATAGCAACATATAGATGCTTGACTAATTTCTCCAAAATCCATTTCACCTTTAATATCTAAAGGCCCAAATACTATATATGGAAATATTTGAATTACCGCCTGATAACCTCTATTAAAAATCTCATTATTCCTCTCCCAATCAATTTTTTGTTTAGCAAAATTTATCAAAACATTAAATCGGCGGGCTATTATATTTGATTCTTGCTTCTCTCCTCTAAAGAAAGCTATTGATTCAGCATGAGTGCGGAAATGAGTCAGACAATAGGTGTAGTCAGCTTTGGCTTCGAGTTCTTCTCGATTAATTTTATTTAATTCTTGAGACAAGTACATAGCTATCAAATTACCTATGACTGTGTAAGTCACTAAAATTAAGGCAACAGACTGAGATATTGTCCAAAGAATTATCCAAAAAGCTGACATCTCTAGTATTTTTTCCAAGAGAGTTGCTGAAAAGCTTAAAGCATCACTAGCAATAGGTTCGATTTCTTGAGCTAAACGTTGATCGGGATTATCAATATTAGATTTAAAATTAATTTTGTAATAAGCTCGATTGTTTAAATATTTTGATAAAATTTGGTTATTCAGCCATTGATACCAATCGAGAGCAATTTTTTTTCTCACAAGTTTGGTGAACCCTACCAATAAGGTAACCAATACTAAAGCTGAACCATAAAGTAATAAAGCATTGTAAAACTTAGAAAGATCCTTATCTTTAATGATGACATCGAGTAAATAGCGATTAATAAAGCTATTAAAAACGTTTGCACTGACAAGCGCAATTATTAATGAAATTAGGAGAATGAGCATTCCCCATGAGCGAATTACATCTGAGAATGCCCTTGTTCCTGCCTCTGTTGGATACCAGTAAGGCCCAGCAACAAGTTTGACATTTTCCCAAAACTGAGTAAAAGCTGAATAAGTATTCTTGGAAGATTGGTTTTGAACTACTTGGGTTGTCATATTCTGGAAATAAACTGAGATTTTCCGTAACAAGTAAGCTATTTTTATGGAATTAGCGTTAAGTTCCAATTCCTTACCAAATAAGCATTTTAGCTATAAGTAAAGTGGCACACTGGTCTAATGTAATTTTGCTCTGTTTGGAGAATGATAAGCTTTTTCTCACAAGTTGGGAAACCTACTTTTAAAGTTATTTTTTAGCAAAATATTTTACTCTATGACGCATTGATATATCTGCTGCATTCTCCTTGGTGTCGATAGTTGACAGCATGATAGATACTAAATTTTCAGCAGATAATTTGGCAATAAGTGTCATTTTATAACGCAGTACATACCAAATTTACATTTTGATTTTTGTTTTAACCCCAAGTTACTGAACATATACCTCTTAACTGTCTTAACTGTCTGCTTAACTGTCTTAAATGTCTTAAATGTCTTGTTAACTATCTGCTTAACTGTCTTAACTGGCATTGTATTTTATTGACTAAAGTGAGATAATTTGTGAATTAAGGGGGTATAATTGATAAATTATAATTAATAGAAAAAATTTATTGTTAAATAAAAATTAATTTCATATATATATCTAGTAATAAAAAGGCAAGAAGTTCAAATGTGAATCAGTGAATGATTTATAAAATCAGCGATATATGCTAAAGAAATATTATATTACCTGCAAATAACAGAGACTAGTAAGCTTATTAAAAGTAGCAATATTTAGAATAAAATTCTTGATTTATTAAAATAGGCATTGATAAACGTAGAATTATGAATTTAACAGAGCTTCTAGAAAAACTTTCAGCGAAGAATGTTGAACTGTGGGTTGATAGAAACAAACTGCGGTATCGATCGCCTGAAGATTCACTAATCTCTGAGTTATTGCAGAAAATTCAGCAATTTGAACCAGAAATTATCCGAATCTTATCCCAGAATACTAATCAGGCTGCAACCTATCCCCTCTCCCACGGTCAAAAAGCACTCTGGTTTTTATATCAGTTAGCACCTGGTAATACTGCTTATAACGCTGCGTATGCAGCAAAATTAGTTGCAAATTTAAATATTCCTGCCTTAAAGCAGGCAGCACAATCTTTAGTTGCAAGGCATCCAGTTTTAAGAACTACCTTTGCAACCATTAATAGCGAACCTGTGCAAACAGTTCACGAACATCAGCAAGTTGACTTTCGCATCCAAGAAGCTTTCGATTTGAGTCAAGATGATATAAAAAACTGGCAATCAGAAAAAAGCGATCGCTCCTTCAATTTAGAACAAGGGCCAATATTACGCTTTGATTTATTAATTAACCAGATTAATACTGATAAATTAACCACAAAAGAACATATTCTTTTAATCACGTTACATCAGATAGTTGGAGATTTCCGGTCATTAGAAATCATTACCAGTGAACTCCAAAGTTTATATCAAGCGATCGCCCAAGGTGAAACAGCCCAACTATTACCACACAACTATCAATATCAAGATTACATCAAATCATCAGAGCAAATGCTCGCTAGTTCTCAGGGAGAAAATTTGTGGACTTACTGGGAGCAAAAGCTATCGGGTGAGTTGCCCTTGCTAAACTTAGCAACAGATAGACCAAGACCTCAGATTCAAACCTATAATGGTGCTTCCCGCTTTTTTACTATTGAAGAAAAACTGCGCCAAAAGCTGACAGAATTAGCAAATAAAGAACGTGTATCTCTAGATATTATTTTATTGACAGCATTACAAATATTATTACTACGTTATACCAATCAAGAAGATATTTTAATTGGCTATCCGACAGCAAATCGGAACCGCGCAGAATTTGAAAATATCGTTGGCTACTTTACTAATCCTGTAGTTTTGCGAGGAGATTTATCAGGAAGACCAACTTTTCAAGAGTTACTGATGCGATCGCACTGTTGTGTATTAGAAGCCATAGACCATCAAGATTATCCCTTTCCCTTATTAGTAGAGCAACTGCAACCAGTCCGCAACCTCAGTTTTTCCCCACTCTATCAGGTAGCCTTTGTCTGGAATCAGTCTCAACAAAATAACGATAGTTTGATTGTCCAATCAATCATCCCAGAGTCAAAAGGAGCCGCCTGTGATTTAACCTTAAATATTCTGGAGGAGACTGGTTCACTTAAAGGTACATGGAATTACAACACTGACTTATTTGATAGCAGCACAATTGAGCGCATGATGGGGCATTTTGTCAGTCTACTTGAGGCAATTGTGACAAATCCCCAGCAACGAATTGACCAGTTACCTTTGTTGACCAAATTTGAGCAACAGCAATTATTAGTTGACTGGAATGAGACAGCAATAGATTATTCCCAAGATAAATGTATTCATCAGTTATTTGAAGAGCAGGTAGAACAGACACCTGATAATGTGGCGGTGGTGTTTGACAATCAACATTTTACATACCAGGAATTAAACAGCCGTGCTAATAGATTGGCGCATTACTTGCAGTCTTTGGATGTAAAACCCGATACCCTAGTAGGAATTTGTGTAGAGCGTTCCTTAGAAATGGTTGCGGGATTATTAGGTATTCTCAAAGCGGGTGGTGCTTATGTGCCACTCGATCCAGAGTATCCAAGCGATCGCCTGAGCTATATGCTAGACGATACACAAGTTGAGATACTGCTAACCCAAAAGCGACTCCTAAATAAGTTACCTGCAACAAAAGCAAAACTGGTCTTTTTAGATGAAATAGAGTCATACATTAGCCAAAACAACCAAGAAAACCCCGCGAGTGAAGTCACAGCCTCTCATCTAGCGAATGTAATTTACACTTCAGGTTCAACAGGTAAACCTAAAGGGGTAATGGTTGAACATCGGGGATTAGTTAACCTAGCTCAAGCACAGATTCAGGCGTTTGGCGTAGATTCTGCTAGTCGAGTTCTCCAGTTTGCCTCCTTCAGTTTTGATGCCTGCATATCAGAAATCTTGATGGCTTTGGGTTCTGGGGCAAGATTATACCTGGGAACAAAAGACGCACTCATGCCTGGTGCGCCTTTAATAGAACGATTTAAAAATGATGGCATTACCCACGTCACCCTAGCACCATCAGCCTTGGCAGTTATGCCAGTAGAAGAACTGCCAACATGGCCAACAATCATTGTTGCCGGAGAAGCCTGTCCACTGGAACTGATGCAGCAATGGTCTGTTGACAGAAACTTCTTCAACGCCTACGGCCCAACAGAAGCGAGTGTCTGTGCCACAATTGCCAAATGCACGCCAGAGGATGAAAAAGTTACTATTGGTCGTCCCATTGCCAACACGCAGATATACATATTAGATTCGCAATTACAACCAGTACCAATAGGCGTACCAGGAGAACTCCACATAGGTGGCATAGGACTAGCGCGAGGATACCTCAACCGTCCTGAGTTGACACAAGAGAAGTTTATTCCGAATCCTTTTGAGGAGGCAGGAGGCAGAAGGCAGAAGGCAGAACTCAGAACTCAGAACTCAGCACTTTTATACAAAACAGGAGACTTAGCGCGTTATCTACCAGATGGCAATATTGAATACTTGGGACGGATAGATAACCAAGTAAAAATCCGGGGATTCCGCATTGAGTTAGGAGAAATCGAAGCCACCCTCAACCAACACCAAGACGTGCAAACATCATGTGTTATTGCCCGTGAAGACACACCAGGAAACAAACGCCTAGTAGCCTACATCGTAGCCCAGCCACAGACAACACCCACAGTTAGCGAACTGCGTAGCTTCCTCAAAGAACAACTACCAGATCACATGGTACCAAGTGCCTATGTCATCCTCGAAACCTTCCCCCTCACCCCCAACGGCAAAATAGATCGCCGCGCCCTACCGCAACCAGAAGCCCGCACCGGAATTGAAACCGACATAGTGCTACCACGCACCCCCATCGAAGAACAACTAGTCCAAATTTGGACGCAAGTATTAAGAATCGAGCAAATAGGCATCCACGATAACTTCTTTGAACTTGGTGGCGACTCCATCCTCAGCATCCAAATCATCAGTCGCGCCAAACTCGTGGGAATAGAACTGACAGTCAAACAACTATTTGCCAACCCCACCATCGCCCAACTAGCCACCGTTGCCACTCCCACCAAAGCAAACTCAATACCACAAGGACTAGTTACAGGCACATCGCCTCTAACACCAATTCAACATTGGTTTTTTGAGCAGAATTTACCCCAAAATCATCACTTCAATCAATCATTTCTCCTGGCTGTGCCATCAGACCTCAACATTGAAATCTTAGAGCAAGCATGGCAGCAAATAGTTCTTCATCATGATGCTTTAAGGCTGAGATTCACTCAAACAGACATCACTTGGCAGCAAAATCATACCAACCCAACAGATAAAATTACAATCTCGCGTTTTGACCTATCGCAAATTCCCGAATTAGAGATAGAAACCGTCATCGAAACCACAGCCAATGAACTACAGGCGAGTTTAAATCTGTCAGAAAATCTAGTACAGATAGCATTTTTCTGGCTGGGTGTTGACAAAAAAGCACGATTACTCATCGTGATTCACCACCTAGTAGTTGATGGTGTTTCTTGGCGGATATTGTTAGAAGATTTGCAGACTGCTTACCAACAACTCAGCCAAAGCAACACAGTTCAACTACCAGCTAAAACCACATCCTTCAAAGATTGGGCGCAACAACTAACAGAATATGCCCAATCAACCGTGGTGAAATCAGAATTAGATTATTGGTTGAGTGCAGGTTATGAAAGTGTTGAGTCGATTCCCGTAGACTATACCCAAGGTGTCAACATCACCGCATCGGCTAAAACATTAACAGTCTCGTTAGATGAAGCCGAAACTCAAGCTTTGCTGCAAGATGTTCCCAAAGCTTACAAAACCCAAATTAACGATATCTTACTCACAGCTTTAGCTTTGACGTTGAGTTCTTGGACTGATTCTGAAAGGGTATTATTCAACTTAGAAGGACATGGGCGGGAAGAGATTATTGATGGTGTTGATTTATCCCGCACAGTAGGTTGGTTTACAACGATTTTCCCAGTGGTAATTGGTTTGGGAAATACCAATGATTTAGGTGAAATTATTAAATCGGTCAAGGAACAATTACGAGGTATTCCCAACAAAGGAATTGGCTATGGCTTGTTACGTTATTTGAGCCAAGATGCAGAAATCACTGCTCAATTGCAGGCTTTACCCCCAGCCCAAATTAGTTTTAATTATCTTGGTCAATTCGATCAACTCCTCAATGAATCTTCTTCGATGCAGCCAACTAGTGAGTCGGCTGGACACATCCACGGTTTGCAGAACAACCGCGCCCATCTGCTAGATATAAATAGCATGATTACTGGGGAAAGGCTGCAAATAGAGTGGACTTACAGCAGCAATTTCCACCAAGACATCACAATTGAAACTCTGGCACAAGAATTTGTACAGACATTGCAGCAGATTATTGCTCATTGTTTATCGCCAGATAATGGAGGTTATACCCCTTCAGATTTCCCATTAGCCAAGCTAAACCAGCCAGGACTAGACCAACTTTTGGCTAGTTCAACATTTAACTGGCAAAACATTGAAGATATTTATCCACTTTCTGGTGTGCAACAGGGAATGCTGTTTGAAAGTTTGTATGCACCAGACTCAGGAGTGTATTTTCAACAGTGGATTTGCACGGTGAATGGTCAGTTGAACGTGCCAGCATTTGAGCAAGCTTGGCAGCAAGTGGTAGCAAGGCATTCCATCTTGCGGACGGCTTTTGTGTGGGAGGCATTGACTCAACCACTTCAAGTAGTGTACAGGCAAGTAGATGTCAAGCTACAAACCCACGATTGGCAAAAGCTATCTGCACAACAGCAACAACAGCAATTAGAGCAACTGTTACAGTCACAGCGACAACAAGGTTTCCAACTGTCGCAAGCACCATTAATGCGCCTGTGTCTCATCCAATTAAGTGCAGATAGTTATCAATTTATCTTTAATCACCATCACTTATTGCTTGATGGCTGGTCAATGCCTTTGTTGCTGCAAGACTTATTGCAATTTTACAGAGCAAATGCTCAAGGTGAAACTTTATCTTTACAACCAACTCTCAGCTACCGCAACTATATTGCTTGGCTACAGCAACAAGACTTAACCCAAGCAGAACAATTTTGGCGGCAGAAGTTGGCTGGGTTTATAGCACCCACTCCTTTGGTTGTTGATAAATCATTGTCAATGCAGGAGCCGCAACGCTCTGCCTACAGCGAACAACAAATCAAACTCACAGCAAAAGCGACAGCAGAGTTACAAACTTCTGCACGGCAGCATCAGCTGACAGTGAATAATTTAGTGCAGGCAGCTTGGGCAATACTGCTAGGTCGCTATAGCCAAGAAACTGATGTAGTGTTTGGTGCAACTGTGTCTGCTCGTCCACCAGCGATTTCCGGCATTGAGTCGATGGTGGGAATATTTATCAACACTTTGCCAGTGCGAGTTCAAGTTTCAGCAGATACCCAAGTGTTGGCTTTGTTAAAAGAATTACAGGCACAACAGGTAGAGTCTGAACAATTTTCTTATAGCTCATTGGCAGAAATTCAAGGGCTAAGTGATGTCCCCAGAGGAACGTCACTCTTTGAGAGCATTGTTGTCTTTGAGAATTATCCTATTGATGAGGCAGTGCAACAAAACAAGCACAGTTTCTCTTTAGAAAATATTTACGCTATTGAACAAACTAATTATCCTCTGACGTTGGTGGTTGTTCCTGGCGAGCAATTGTTGGTAAAAATTAACTACGACACTAGCCGATTTAATGATGCCGTAATTACTCGTTTGTTAGGACATTTTCAAACATTACTTGACGGAATTGTTGCTCACCCAGAAGAACGGATGTGGCAATTGCCAATGCTGACACAATCTGAGCAACGGCAGTTATTAATTGAGTGGAATGATACAAAAGTCGATTATCCCCTTGATAAATGTATTCATCAATTATTTGAGGAGCAGGTAGAGCAAACACCAGATGTAGTAGCAGTGGTGTTTGAGAATCAACAATTGACTTATCACGAATTGAATTGTCGTGCTAACCAATTAGCAAATTATCTCCAAACTCTGGGTGTGAAACCCGATGTAATGGTGGGGATATGTGTAGAACGTTCCTTAGAAATGGTCGTGGGATTATTGGGTATTCTCAAAGCGGGTGGGGCTTACGTACCACTTGACCCTGAGTATCTGATTGAACGCTTGAGCTTTATGTTAGAAGATGCAGCGGTTCCAGTGTTGCTGACACAACAGCATCTACTGGAAAAACTGCCCCAACATCAAGCGCAGGTTATATGCTTAGATACTGATTGGAATTATATTTCTCAGTTCAGCCAAAATGATGGTTTATCGCAATCAACGGTAAGTATCGCCTCTGTACAACCGAGTAACTTGGCTTATGTAATTTATACCTCTGGTTCAACTGGCAAGCCCAAAGGCGCAATGAATACCCACGGAGGTATTTGCAATCGGCTGCTGTGGATGCAGGAAGCTTATCAATTAACAGCAGAAGATTGCATTTTACAAAAAACTCCTTTTAGTTTTGATGTTTCAGTTTGGGAATTCTTCTGGCCATTATTCACTGGGGCGCGTTTAGTTTTGGCTAAACCAGGTGGACATAAAGATAGTGCTTACTTGGTCAATTTCATCCAACAACAGCAAGTAACTACATTGCATTTTGTCCCTTCTATGCTCCAAGCTTTCGTAGAAGAAGAAAGTGTAAAAAATTGCACTAGCTTAAAACGAGTTATCTGTAGTGGCGAAGCTTTGCCTTGGGAACTGCAACAACGCTTTTTTACAAGTTTAGAGTGCGAATTACACAATCTCTATGGGCCAACCGAAGCGGCGATTGATGTTACCTACTGGGAATGCCAACCAGATACTGATCTCAAAATAGTACCGATTGGTCGTCCCATTGCCAACACGCAGATATACATATTAGATTCGCAATTACAACCAGTACCAATAGGCGTAGCAGGAGAACTGCACATTGGTGGAATAGGACTAGCACGAGGATACCTAAACCGCCCTGAGTTAACACAAGAAAAATTCATCCCGAATCCATTTGAAAGAGGCAGGGAGCAGGGAGCAGGGAGCAAGGGGACAATTCAGAACTCAGAACTCAGAACTCAGAACTCAGCACTTTTATACAAAACAGGAGACTTAGCGCGTTATCTACCAGATGGCAATATTGAATACTTGGGACGGATAGATAACCAAGTAAAAATCCGGGGATTCCGCATTGAGTTAGGAGAAATCGAAGCCACCCTCAACCAACACCAAGACGTGCAAACATCATGTGTTATTGCCCGTGAAGACACACCAGGAAACAAACGCCTAGTAGCCTACATCGTAGCCCAGCCACAGACAACACCCACAGTTAGCGAACTGCGTAGCTTCCTCAAAGAACAACTACCAGATCACATGGTACCAAGTGCCTATGTCATCCTCGAAACCTTCCCCCTCACCCCCAACGGCAAAATAGATCGCCGCGCCCTACCCCAACCAGAAGCCCGCACAGGTATCGAAACAGACATAGTGCTACCACGCACCCCCATCGAAGAACAACTAGTCCAAATTTGGATGCAAGTATTAAGAATCGAGCAAATAGGCATCCACGATAACTTCTTTGAACTTGGTGGCGACTCCATCCTCAGCATCCAAATCATCAGTCGCGCCAAAATGGCTGGAATAGAACTGACAGTCAAACAACTATTTGCCAACCCCACCATCGCCCAACTAGCCACAGTCACCACCACCACAACATCAAACTCAATTGAACAAGGACTAGTTACAGGCACATCACCTCTAACACCGATTCAACATTGGTTCTTCGAGCAGAACTTAGTCCAAAATCACCACTTCAACCAATCATGGCTGTTCACAGTTCCATCAGACCTCAACATAGAAATACTAGAACAAGCATGGCAACACCTCCTCAAACATCACGATGCTTTAAGGCTGAGATTCACTCAAACAGACACCACTTGGCAGCAAAATCATACCGAACCAACAGATAACATTCAAATTCAGCGTTTGAACCTATCACAAATTGCTGAATCAGAAATAGAAACCGCCATAGAAAGTACAGCCAATCAGATACAAGCAAGTTTAAACCTGTCCAACAATCTGGCAGAGGTAGCATTTTTCTGGTTAGGAGTTGACAAACAAGCACGCTTACTCGTCATCATTCATCACCTCGTAATAGATGGTGTTTCTTGGCGGATATTGTTAGAAGATTTGCAGACTGCTTATCAACAACTATCTGAAGGTGAGAAAGTTCAACTACCAGCAAAAACCACATCATTCAAAGATTGGGCGCAACAGTTAATTGAATACGCCAACTCAGAAATTCTCAAATCAGAATTAGATTATTGGTTGAGTGCAGGTTATGAAAGTGTTGAGTCGATTCCCGTAGACTATACCCAAGGTGTCAACATCACCGCATCAGCTAAAACATTAACACTCTCATTAGACCAAACCCAAACTCAAGCTTTGCTGCAAGATGTTCCCAAAGCTTACAAAACTCAAATTAACGATATCTTACTCACAGCTTTAGCTTTGACGTTGAGTTCTTGGACTGATTCGGAGTCAGTGTTATTCAACTTAGAAGGACATGGCCGAGAAGAGATTATTGATGGTGTTGATTTATCCCGCACTGTGGGGTGGTTTACAACGATTTTCCCAGTGGTAATTGATTTAGGAAATACCAATGATTTAGGTGAAATTATTAAATCGGTCAAGGAACAATTACGAGGTATTCCCAACAAAGGAATTGGCTATGGCTTATTGCGTTATTTGAGCCAAGATGCAGAAATCACTGCTCAATTGCAGACTTTACCCCAGGCAGAAATTAGCTTTAATTATCTTGGTCAATTCGATCAACTGCTCAATGAATCTTCTTGGATGCAGCCAGCAAGTGAATCTAGTGGCAATACCGATAGTTTAAAAGGTCAACGTCCTTATTTGCTAGATGTTAATGCCATGATTTGTAACGAACAACTACAAATAGAGTGGACTTACAGCATCAATATCCATCAACAAGAAACCATTGAAGATATTGCTCAAGAATTTATCGAAATTTTGCAAGAGATAATTGCTCATTGCGTATTACAAGAAAATATAGGTTTTACACCTACAGATTTCCCATTAATTAATCTTAATCAATTAGAACTTGACCAAATATTACAAAATTTATGAAATTAGAAATTAACAAAAATAATCAGCAAAATATTGAAGATATTTATCCCTTATCTCCAATGCAAGAGGGGATGCTGTTTGAAAGTTTGTATGCGCCAGATTCAGGGGCATATTTTGAGCAGTTAAGTTGCATTTTAACAGGGAATTTAGATGTAAAAGGTTTTGAGAAAGCTTGGCAGCAAGTAGTAGCAAAATATTCTGTTTTTCGTACAGCTTTTGTATGGGAGTCATTAAGCAAGCCGATACAAATAGTGTATCGACAAGTAAATGTGAAAGTCGAAACATACAACTGGCGAAATTTATCAGCACAAGAGCAGCAACAACAATTAGAAACTTTTCTGGAGTCTGAAAGGCAAAAGGGTTTCCAACTGTCGCAAGCACCATTGATGCGCTTACATCTCATTCAATTGGAGAGAAATAAATATCAGTTTGTATGGTGTTATCATCACTTATTACTTGATGGCTGGTCGTCATCTTTAGTATTCAAAGATTTATTAGACTTTTATCAAGCAATTTCTCAAGGCGAAACTTTACCACTCAAAGCAACTTCCAGCTACCGCAACTATATTGCTTGGTTACAGCAACAAAATAAAGAATTAGCAACCCAATATTGGCAAGAAAAATTTCAAGGTTTTACTACACCAACTCCTTTGGTGGTCGATAAACCATTGTCAATGCGGGAACAAAACTCAGGCTATGGTGAACAGCAGATTAACTTAACTGCATCAGCAACAGCAGCAGTAGTATCTTTTGCTAGACAGCATCAATTAACACTGAGTAACTTAGTACAAGCAACTTGGGGATTATTGCTGTCTCGCTACAGCCAAGAAACAGATGTAGTATTTGGTGTAACTGTGTCTGGTCGTCCACCGGAACTGGCTAGTGTAGAGTCGATGGTGGGATTATTTATTAATACTTTGCCAGTACGGGTGCAAATCTTTGAGCATACAGAATTGTTGGGTTTGTTGAAGGATTTACAGGCGCAACAGGTAGAGTCTGAGCAATATTCCTATAGCTCATTGGTAGAAATTCAAGGGCTGAGTGATGTTCCTAGAGGAACGTCTTTGTTTGAGAGTATTGTTGTTTTTGAGAATTATCCTGTTGATAGTGCTGGACTAGAAACCAATAGCAATTTTTCTGTCTCGAATTTTCGGGTGATAGAACAAACAAATTATCCGCTAACAGTTATAGTTGCCCCTGGTGAGCAATTGTTACTGAAGGTGATGTATGATGCTAGTCGATTTGAATATGGCACGATTAGCCGAATGCTTGGTCATTTTGTGACTTTGTTAGAAGCAATTGTGGCAAATCCGCAGCAACAAATTTCCCAATTACCAATACTCACAGCAATAGAGAAACAACAGTTATTAGTAGAGTGGAATGATACAGAAATAGACTATTCTCAAGAAAAATGCATCTGTAAGTTATTTGAACAGCAGGTAGAACGAACACCAGATGCAGTTGCAGTTATCTTTAACAATCAACAACTTACATACTCTGAATTAAACTGTCGTGCAAATCAGTTAGCACATTACTTGCGCTTCTTGGGAGTCAAACCAGATACCTTAGTAGGGATATGTGTAGAACGCTCCCTAGAAATGGTCATCGGAATCCTGGGAATACTCAAAGCAGGAGGGGCTTACGTACCACTTGACCCTGAGTATCCCCAAGAACGTCTGAGTTTCATGTTAGAAGATGCTGCCGTATCAGTACTGCTCACCCAACAAAAATTAGTTGAGAAACTACCCCAACATCAGGCGCAAGTCATTTACTTAGACATCGACTGGTCACACCTCAACCAGTTGAGTCAAGAGAATCTCATGACTGGCGTGCAAGAACATAACTTGGGTTACGTAATTTACACCTCTGGTTCCACAGGTCAACCGAAAGGTGTAACCATGACTCAATTGGCACTGTGCAATCTTATACTGTGGCAATTGCAAAATTCGCCAATGTCATCTAAGGCAGTCAAAACCCTGCAATTTGCGCCTGTCAGCTTTGATGTCTCATTTCAAGAAATGTTCTCGACTTGGTTTAGTGGTGGTACATTGCTGTTGATTGATGAGCAATTACGCCGAGAACCATTAGCCTTATTAGGTTTACTTCAAGAACAAGCAGTAGAAAGATTGTTTGTTCCTTTTGTAGCCTTACAGCAACTAGCGGAGGTAGCAGTTAGTCATAACTTCATTACCAGTCATCTCAAGGAAATTATCACAGCAGGAGAACAGTTACAAATTACACCTGCAATATCCAAGTGGCTTAGTCAGCTAAATGACTGTACTCTGCACAATCATTACGGGCCATCAGAAAGCCATGTAATCGTCACTTATACTCTGACTGATTCAGTAGACACTTGGCCAGTACTAGTGCCAATTGGTCGCCCCATTGCCAACACCCAAATTTACATTTTAGATAAATATTTACAGCCTGTACCTATAGGTGTACCAGGAGAACTACACATTGGTGGTGTTTCCCTAGCGCGAGGCTACCTCAACCGCAGCGAATTAACCCAAGAAAAATTTATTCGCAATCCTTTTGTGAAGGCAGGGGGCAGGGAACAGGGGGCAGGGAGCAGGGGGCAGGGAGCAGGGGAACAGTTCACAACTCACAACTCAGCACTCAGCACTCAGCACTCAGCACTGTTATACAAAACAGGAGACTTAGCCCGTTACCTGAGTGATGGCAATATTGAATACCTGGGACGCATAGACAATCAAGTAAAAATCCGGGGATTCCGCATTGAATTGGGAGAAATCGAAGCCGTCGTCAGCCAATACGAGCAAATACAAGCCAGTTGTGTGGTTGTTCGCGAAGATACCCCAGGAGATAAACGCCTAGTCGCTTACATTGTTCCCCAACCACAGACTACACCCACAGTCAGTGAAGTACGACAATTCCTCAAATCTAAACTCCCAGAATACATGGTTCCAAGTGCCTTTGTCAGCTTGGAGTCCTTACCATTGACCCCTAGTGGTAAAGTTAACCGTCGCGCCTTACCATCACCAGAGTCGAATAGTGAATTATCACAGCAATATGTCGCACCCCGCACACCAATAGAAGAAATCCTGGCAAACATTTGGCAACAAGTTTTGAAAGTAGAGCCGATAGGCAGACATGATAACTTCTTTGAACTTGGGGGACACTCTCTACTCGCAACGCAACTAATGTCACGCATTCGGACAAACTTGAAAGTCGAACTGCCATTGCGGAGCTTATTTGCTGCCCCTACAATTGCTCAACTAGCACAATTAATCGCGCAAGTACAGCAACAAGACTCAGAACTGGCTGTACCACCCATCATTAAACGGACAGAAAATGCAGAAATACCACTGTCATTCGCACAGCAGCGTTTGTGGTTTTTAGACCAATTTGAACCTAATAGTTCTTTCTACAACATCCCCATAGGTTTGCGCTTAGTCGGAAGTGTGAATATTTCCGCCTTAGAACAAAGTTTATTTGAAATTATTCATCGTCACGAAGCATTACGCACTAACTTTGTGAGTGTTGATGGGCAACCAACTCAAATTATTAGGGAATGGGGAAGAGAGAATGGGGAACAGGGAATAGTTTCTGTTGTTGACTTGCAGCATTTACCCGCAACAGAAAAAGAAACTGCTGCACAGCAATTAGCACAACAACAAGCAATTCAACCTTTTGATTTAGCGAATGATGCCTTAATTAGAGCGACATTAGTATTGCTTTCTGATACAGAGCAGTGGTTAGTAGTCTGTATGCACCATGTTGTCAGTGATGGCTGGTCAATGGGTGTGTTTGTTGATGAATTAACTGCGCTTTATAATGCTTATGCTCAGGGTAAATCCTCGCCTTTAGCACCACTACCAATTCAGTATGCAGACTTCGCTATTTGGCAAAGACAATGGTTGCAAGGTGAGGTACTCAATAGCCAATTGAGTTATTGGCAACAACAGTTGACGGATGCACCAGGCTTTTTGCCATTACCCACAGATAGACCCAGACCTGCGGTGCAGACATTCAATGGTGCATATAAACAGCTAGCCTTGTCTGCGGAGTTGACCCAACAGTTAGAAAAACTCAGTCAACAGCAAGGGGTAACTTTGTTTATGACGTTGTTGGCGGCATATAATACCCTGCTTTATCGCTACACTGGGCAAGAAGATATTTTGGTGGGTTCGCCAATTGCTAACCGCGATCGCTCGGAGATAGAAGGGTTAATTGGCTTTTTTGTCAATACCCTAGTAATGCGGACTAACTTGGCTCAAAACCCCAGCTTTAACGAATTACTCCCACGGGTGCGCGAAACAGCTCTGTCGGCTTACGCTCATCAAGATTTGCCCTTTGAAATGTTGGTGGAAGCATTGCAGCCAGAACGGGATATGAGCCATACACCACTGTTCCAAGTGATGTTCAGTCTCCAGAATACACCTGTATCAGAATTTGAGTTGAGTGGGTTAAGTGTGAGTTTATTACCCACCGAAATTTCTACAGCCAAGTTCGATATGACTTTAGTTATGGAGAACTCTGCGACTGGACTAATAGGTTGGTGGGAATACAACACTGACTTGTTTGATAGCAGCACCATTGAGTGGATGATGGGTCATTTTGTGACACTGCTGGAGGCAATTGTGACAAATCCCCAAGAACGGATTTCGCAATTGCCAATGTTGACTGCTTCTGAGCAACAACAGTTATTAGTAGAGTGGAATAATACAAAATCTCCCTATCCCTCTGATAAATGTATTCATCAATTATTTGAGGAGCAAGTTGAGCGTACACCAGATGCAGTAGCGGTGGTGTTTGAAAATCAACAGTTAACTTATAGTGAATTGAATATTCGTGCTAACTCCTTAGCGCATTACTTACAGTCCTTGGGTGTAAAACCAGATACTTTAGTAGGAATATGTGTAGAGCGTTCCTTAGAAATGGTGGTGGGACTGTTGGGCATTCTCAAGGCGGGTGCGCCTTACGTACCGCTTGACCCTGAGTATCCAAATGAACGGTTGGCTTTCATGCTCGATGATACTCAAATATCAGTAATATTGACGCAAGAAAAATTAGTTAATAGGCTGGGCGAACACCTCCGGTGCGGCTTTGCCGAACGCAGTGTTAACTTAATTTGCTTAGACTCAAACTGGGATACCATCTCTCAACAACCAAAACACAACCCGACTAGCAACACCAAAGCGCAAGACTTAGCTTATGTGATGTACACCAGTGGTTCAACAGGACAACCCAAAGGTGTGAGCATTGTTCATCAAGGTGTAGTGCGACTAGTCAAACAAACTGAATATGTAAGCTTTAGTGAAAAAGAAGTCTTTCTCCAAGTTGCACCTATTGCCTTCGATGCTGCTACTTTTGAAATTTGGGGAGCGTTACTGAACGGTGGAAAACTAGTTATTTACCCCGCCAACACCCCAACAATTGATCAACTAGGAAAAGTTATTGAGCAACATCAAGTTACTATTCTTTGGCTAACAGCAGGTTTATTTCATCTCATGGTAGATGAAAATATTCATGCTTTCAAACCCTTACGTCAGTTGATAGCTGGTGGTGATGTTTTATCTGTTTCCCATGTCCAAAAATTTCTGCAAACTGTAGAAAATTGTCAACTAATTAATGGTTACGGGCCAACAGAAAATACAACATTTACTTGCTGTTACCAAATTCCTCAATCAATAAGTTCTGATGTTTCTGTTCCTATTGGTCGTCCAATTGCCAACACTCAGGTTTATATTTTAGATAAAAATCTGCAACCAGTACCAATTGGCGTACCCGGAGAACTGCATATTGGTGGTTCAGGGTTAGCAAGAGATTATTTTAACCGTCCAGAATTGACACAAGAGAAATTTATCCCCAATCCTTTTGAGAAATCAAAAATTAAAAGTAAAAAGTCAAAATTATATAAAACAGGGGACTTAGTACGCTATTTACCAGATGGCAATATTCAATACTTAGGACGCATCGATAATCAAGTCAAAATTCGCGGTTTCCGGATTGAATTGGGCGAAATCGAAGCTTTATTAAGTCAACATAGTGATGTACAGGCTTGTTGCGTCATTGTTCGAGAAGACACTCTGGGAGATAAACGCTTAGTTGCTTATGTAGTGGCATTTCCAGACTCTACACCAGCCACAAACGAACTGCGGCAATTTGTCAAAGCCAAGCTGCCAGAATACATGATTCCCAATGCTTTTGTCATTTTAGAGTCTTTACCGTTAACACAAAATGGCAAAGTAGACCGCCGCGCTTTACCTGCACCAGATTCCTACAGCAGCACCGACAAATATATTGCCCCACGTACACCCAATGAAGAACTTTTGGCGCAAATTTGGGCGCAAGTTTTGAAAGTCGAGCAAGTGGGCGTTGAAGATAATTTCTTTGAGCTTGGGGGACACTCTCTACTCGCAACGCAATTAGTTTCACGTATTCGCAACATTTTCAAAGTAGAACTACCATTACGTGAATTTTTTGCTGCCCCTACAATTGCTCAGTTAGCACAATTAATCGTGCAAGTACAGCAACAAGACTCAGAACTGACTGCACCACCTATCATTAAACGGACAGAAAATGCAGACTTACAACTATCATTTGCACAACAGCGTTTGTGGTTTTTAGACCAATTTGAGTCTGATAGTTCCTTCTACAACATCCCAATGGGGTTGCGCTTAGTAGGAAGTGTAAATATTGCTGTCTTGGAACAAAGCTTTAAAGAAATTATTCTTCGCCACGAAGCATTACGCACTAACTTTGTAAGTGTTGATGGACAGCCAAGACAAATTATCAAAGAATGGGGAACAGGGAACCGGGAACAGGGAATAGTTTCTGTTGTTGACTTAAAGCATTTACCTGCAACAGAGAAAGAAATTGCGGCCCAGCAATTAGCGCAACAACAAGCAAATGAGCCTTTTGATTTAGCCCATGATGTTTTAATCAGAGCAACATTAGTTTTGCTATCTGATACAGAACATTGGCTATTAATTTGTATGCACCACATTGTCAGTGATGGCTGGTCAATGGGTGTGTTTAGTCAGGAGTTAGTTGCACTTTACAATGCTTATTCTGAAGGTAAGACCTCGACCTTAGAACCATTACCGATACAGTATGCCGATTTTGCTATTTGGCAAAGACAGTGGTTGCAAGGGGAAGTACTACAAAGCCAATTAAATTATTGGAAAAAACAACTCAAAGACTCACCGGCCTTTTTATATTTGCCCACAGACCGACCCAGACCTGCTGTGCAGACTTTCAACGGCACACATCAAGAATTTGCGTTGTCTGGTGAATTAACCAATAAGCTCTCCAAACTCAGCCAAGAGCAAGGTGTCACTTTGTTTATGACGCTGTTGGCAGCATACAATACCTTGCTTTATCGCTACACCGGGCAAGAAGATATTTTGGTGGGTTCGCCAATTGCTAACCGCGATCGCTCGGAAATAGAGGGGTTAATTGGCTTTTTTGTCAATACCTTAGTCATGCGAACTAACTTGGCAGAAAACCCCAGCTTTAACGAATTACTCAGCCGTGTGCGTGACGTGGCAATGGCGGCATACTCTCACCAGAATTTGCCATTTGAAATGCTAGTAGAAGCATTACAGCCAGAACGGGATCTCAGCCATACACCCTTGTTCCAAGTAATGTTTGTCCTCCAGAATGCGCCCACCGCATCTGAATTAGAACTAACTGGGTTAAATGTCAGTCCATTGGCAGTAAAACTGACAACTTCCAGATTTGATTTAACCTTAATCATGCAAAACAGTCCTACTGGACTTGTTGGGTTGTGGGAGTACAGCACTGACTTGTTTGATGCTAGTACCATTGAGCGTATGACGAGTCATTTTGTCACGTTGCTAGAAGGCATTGTCTCTAACCCAGAACAGCAAATTTCCCAATTACCTCTGCTAACACAAACCGAACAACAAAAGTTACTGGTTGAGTGGAACGATACAGAAGTTGATTATCCCCTACATAAGTGCATCCATCAGCTGTTTGAGGAGCAAGTAGAACTGACACCCGATGCCATAGCAGTAGAATTTGTAGACGCGCCCAGTCATGGTTCTGGAAAAGTCAATCAACAACTTACTTACGATGAATTAAACCATCGTGCTAATCAATTGGCGCACTATTTACGGTCTTTGGGTGTCAAACCAGATACCTTGGTTGGTCTGTATGTCGAGCGTTCTTTAGAGATGGTCATTGGACTATTAGCAATTCTCAAAGCTGGGGGAGCTTATGTACCACTTGACAGTGAGTATCCAACTGAGCGTTTGAGCTTCATTTTGGAAGATACTCAAGTTAAAGTATTGCTTACCCAGCGATCGCTTGTTGACCGACTGCCCCCAAATCAAGCACAGCTTGTTTGTTTAGATACTGATGCTGAATTAATTTCTCAGTACAGCCAAGAAAATCTCATCTCTGATGTACAAGCTAATAACTTGGGTTACATAATTTACACTTCTGGTTCTACAGGTCAACCAAAGGGTATAGCTATGAATCAGCTTGCACTTTGCAATCTGATTTTGTGGCATCAAGACAGTCTCAAAATTGCTCGTGGAGCCAAAACCCTGCAATTTGCTTCCATTAACTTTGATGTCTCCTTCCAAGAAATCTTCACGACCTGGTGTTTTGGTGGTACTTTATTCCTCATTGCAGAAGAATTACGTCACGATACCTCAGCTTTATTAAATGTTCTCCAAGAACAAGCAATAGAAAGATTGTTTGTGCCGTTTGTAGCCTTACAGCAACTAGCAGAATTCGCTGTTAGTAGTGAGTTAGTCAATACTCATTTGCAAGAAATCATTACCGCAGGCGAACAGTTACAAATTACACCTGCAATATCTAAGTGGCTTAGTCAGCTAAATGACTGTACTCTGCACAATCATTACGGGCCATCAGAAAGTCATGCTGTCACCAGTTTTACACTGACTCCTCCTGTGGATAATTGGCCAGTACTAGTGCCAATTGGTCGCCCCATCGCCAACACCCAAATTTACATTCTAGATAAATATTTACAGCCTGTACCTATAGGTGTACCAGGAGAACTACACATTGGTGGTGTTTCCCTAGCGCGAGGCTACCTCAACCGCAGCGAATTAACCCAAGAAAAATTTATTCGCAATCCTTTTGTGAAGGCAGGGGGCAGGGAACAGGGGGCAGGGAGCAGGGGGCAGGGAGCAGGGGAACAGTTCACAACTCACAACTCAGCACTCAGCACTCAGCACTCAGCACTGTTATACAAAACAGGAGACTTAGCCCGTTACCTGAGTGATGGCAATATTGAATACCTGGGACGCATAGACAATCAAGTAAAAATCCGGGGATTTCGCATTGAATTGGGAGAAATTGAAGCTGTACTCAGTCAATACGAGCAAATACAAGCCAATTGTGTTGTTGTCCGCGAAGATACCCCAGGAGATAAACGCCTAGTTGCTTACATCGTTCCCCAACCAGAACAGACACCCACAGTCAGTGAAGTACGAAAATTCCTCAAATCCAAGCTACCAGAATATATGGTGCCAAGTGCGATCGCTATTTTGGATTTTTTACCTCTGACCTCCAGTGGTAAAGTTAACCGTCGCGCCTTACCCGCACCACAAGCAACTAGCGGGCAATTAGAAAAATATGTCGCACCCCGCACACCCCTTGAAGAAATCCTGTCAGGAATTTGGGCGCAAGTACTAAAACTAGAGCAAGTGGGTATTGATGATAACTTCTTTGAGTTAGGCGGACACTCCCTCTTAGCAACACAGTTGGTTTCTCGTGTACGTAGCAGCTTGAAAGTCGAACTACCATTGCGTTCATTATTTGCCGCCCCTACAATTGCCCAATTAGCACCATTAATTGTGCAGATTCAGCAACAAAACCTTAAATTCTCTGAACCGCCTATTTTACCAAGGACAGAGAATGCAGAAATACCACTTTCTTTCGCACAACAGCGGTTATGGTTTTTAGATCAGTTTGAGCCTAACAGTGCCTCATACATTATCCCTGTTGGTTTGCGCTTAATGGGAAGTGTGAATGTTGCAACTTTAGAACAAAGCTTTAGGGAAATTATTCATCGTCACGAAGCATTACGCACTAACTTTATTACCGTTGATGGACAGCCAACTCAAATTATTAGGGAATGGGGAATAGAAAGCAGGGAGCAGGGAGCAGGGAGCAGGGGGCAGGAAATAGAAATAAACTCCAATGTCTTAGCACCTATAGTTTGGAAAATTACAATTGTTGAGTTGCAACATCTTGCGAGGGAAGAGCGAGAATTTACTGCACAAAAATTACTGCAACAAAAAGCTAATGAGCCTTTTGACTTAGCGAATGATGCCTTAATCAGAGCGATATTATTTGTCTTATCTGATACAGAACATTGGCTATTAGTCTGTATGCACCACATTGTCAGTGATGGCTGGTCAATGAGTGTCTTTGTTGATGAATTAACCACGCTTTATAATGCTTACGCTCAGGGTAAATCGTCGTCTTTGCCATCACTTTCAATTCAATATGCAGACTTCGCTGTTTGGCAAAGACAATGGTTGCAAGGCGAGGTACTTAATAACCAATTGAGTTATTGGCAACAACAGTTAGCGAATGCACCCGCTTTCTTGCCATTGCCAACAGATAGACCCAGACCTGCGGTGAAGACTTTCAATGGTGCGCATCTGGAGTTTAGACTCTCTGTGGAGTTAACCCAAAAGTTGGAAAAATTGAGTCAACAGCAAGGGGTAACTTTATTTATGACGTTGTTGGCGGCATATAATACCCTGCTTTATCGCTACACTGGGCAAGAAGATATTTTAGTAGGGACACCAATTGCCAACCGCGATCGCAGTGAAATAGAAGGGCTAATTGGCTTTTTTGTCAATACCCTAGTAATGCGGACTAACTTGGCTCAAAACCCCAGCTTTAGCGAATTACTCCCACGGGTGCGCGAAACAGCTCTGTCGGCTTACGCTCATCAAGATTTGCCCTTTGAAATGTTGGTGGAAGCATTGCAGCCAGAACGGGATATGAGCCATACACCACTGTTCCAAGTGATGTTTGTTCTCCAAAATACGCCTGTATCAGAATTTGATTTGACTGGTTTAACTATCAGTGACTTGCCAATTGAAACTTCTACCGTCAAGTTCGATATAACTCTAGTTATGGAGAACTCTGGTGCTGGATTAGTAGGATGGTTGCAATACAACACTGATTTGTTTGATAGCAGCACCATCGAGCGGATGCTGGGGCATTTTGTCACACTGCTGGAAGGTATTGTGACAAATCCCCAAGAACGGATTTCGCAATTGCCAATGTTGACTACTTCTGAGCAACAGCAGTTATTAGTTGACTGGAATGATACAGCAGTAGACTATCCCGCTGATAAATGTATCCATCAATTATTCGAGGAGCAAGTAGAGCGTACACCCAATTCTGTGGCGGTGGTGTTTGAAAATCAACATCTCACATACCGCGAATTAAATAGTCGTGCAAATGGGTTGGCACATTATCTGCAAACTCTGGGCGTGAAGCCAGATACGCTGGTGGGGATATGTGTTGAACGTTCCTTAGAAATGGTAGTGGGACTGTTGGGTATTCTCAAAGCGGGTGCTGCATATCTGCCCCTTGACCCTGAGTATCCCCAAGAGCGATTGAGCTTTATGTTAGAAGATGCTCAAGTTGAGATACTCCTGACCCAGGAGAAATTATTAGATAAATTACCTGTTAATCAAGCAAAACTGGTCTTTATAAATGAAATCTGGTCACAAATTGACCCAAGCAACCAGAAAAATCCCACTAGTGAAGTCACAGCGTCTCATTTAGCAAATGTGATTTACACCAGCGGTTCCACAGGTAAACCTAAAGGTGTGATGGTTGAGCATAAAGGACTAGCGAACCTAGCTCAAGCACAGATTCAGGCTTTTTGTCTAGATTCTGCTAGTCGAATTCTTCAGTTTGCATCCTTCAGTTTTGATGCTTGTATATCCGAAATCTTATCAACTTGGGCATCAGGAGGCACACTATATTTAGGAACAAAAGACTCAATCATTCCTGGTGCGCCGTTAATCGAGCGATTCCGCGACTATGGCATTACCCATGTCACCCTACCACCATCAGCCTTAGCAGTCCTACCTACTGAAGAACTGCCATCACTGCAAACAATCATCGTTGCAGGTGAGGCTTGCTCGGTGGAATTGATCAAAACTTGGTCTGTTGGCAGAAACTTTATCAATGCTTATGGGCCGACAGAAGCAAGTGTCTGCGCTACAACTGCCAAATGTACGCCAGCGGATGACAACGTTACCATTGGTCGTCCCATTGCTAACGCACAAGTTTACATTTTAGACTCACACTTACAACCAGTTCCTGTAGGTGTACCTGGAGAACTGTACATTAGTGGTGCGGGTGTGGCGCGAGGTTATCTCAACCGTCCTGAGTTAACACAAGAAAAATTTATCCCCAATCCATTTGATGAGGTAGGAGAGAGTAGATTATATAAAACTGGTGACTTGGCACGATATTTACCAGATGGCAATATCGAATACTTAGGACGTATCGATAATCAAGTAAAAATTAGAGGTTTCCGCATTGAGTTAGCGGAAATTGAGTCAATACTGAGTCAGCATCCAGGCGTTAGGGAAAGTGTGGTAGTAGCAAGAGAAGATATCCCAGGAGAAAAACGCTTAGTAGCTTATTTTGCGCCACATTTAGAACAAAATCTAACTATTAATCAGTTACGCATTTTCTTGCAAGAGAAATTACCTCAGTACATGGTTCCAAGTGCCTTTGTAAGCTTAGAGTCTTTACCTTTAAGCCCCAATGGCAAGGTAGACCGTAAAGCTTTACCTGTGCCTGATTCTCAGAATACTCAGTCGGTAGTCAGTTTTGTTGCACCGCGTACCCACTTAGAAAAGGTATTAGCAGAAATCTGGGCTGATGTACTGCATCTGGAACAGGTGGGTGTTTTTGATAATTTCTTTGATTTAGGAGGTCATTCCCTAACAACGATTCGGGTAATGTCTCAAGTAAATGAGACTTTCCAGATGAAGTTACCGCTGCGCCACTTATTTACTGCGCCAACTATAGCTGAACTGGCTCAAACTATAGAATCTACTTCTAGGAAAGATTCTACTGTCAGTGATAATGAAATTAACACCTTAAACTTACAGGCTGAAGTTGTCTTAGACGAGACAATTAAGCCAGGGAATTTAGTTTATCAACCTGTAACTGAACCAAAGGCGATTCTACTGACTGGTGCAACAGGCTTTGTCGGTGCTTTCTTGCTGGCGGAATTATTACAACAAACTCAAGCAGATATCTACTGTCTGGTGCGTGGTACTAATTTGACCGCAGGGAAACAACGCCTGGAAGAAACCCTGAAAGCTTATTTAGTTTGGGAAGAATCTTTTAACTCGCGGATTATTCCGGTATTGGGAGATTTATCTCAACCGCTTTTGGGTCTTGCTGATGAAGAGTTTCACCTCTTGGCTGAGAAAATTGACTGGATTTACCATAATGGTGCGTTAGTCAATAACATTTATCCATACGCTTTGTTCAAAGCAGCAAATGTGCGGGGAACTGAGGAAGTCTTGCGATTAGCTAGTCAAGTCAAAATTAAGCCAGTGCATTTCGTTTCTACTTTGAGCGTTTTCTCCTCAGATGAGTATTTCAAATTAGGGGTGGTTGAAGAAAATGATCCTCTGCAACACAGCCAAGGACTGCTTGGAGGTTATACCCAAAGTAAATGGGTGGCAGAAAAGATTATCATGATGGCACGCGATCGCGGTTTACCTTGCAGTATCTACAGGCTTGGTAGAGTCACATGGCACAGTCAAACCGGGATTTGGAACGCAAATGACCTATTTTACAGATTCATCCAAGGCTGCATTCAACTCAAGTGTGCGCCAGAAATGGATAGTATGACAGAAATTACACCTGTAGACTATATAGCCAAAGCATTAATCCACCTGTCCCAGCAACCAGAATCTTTAGGTAAAGCCTTCCATCTCGTTAATTCCTATTCGGCTCCTTGGAGTCAATTTATTAACTGCATTCACTCTTTGGGCTACCCGCTGCAACAACTTCCCTATGGAGATTGGCAAGCTGAATTACTTCGCAATACCCAAATTTCTACTGATAACGCTTTGTATTCATTTGTATCGCTGGCAGCAGAAAATCCTTCTTCCAATTCAAAGGCAAAAGCAACATCTAACATAAAATTCGATTGTCAACATACCCTCAATGGGCTGGCAAATACTAACATTTGCTGGCCGAAAGTGGACGATAAATTACTCCAAGCTTTCTTTGCAAACTTTAGCCAGGACTTACGCACAAAGATTGTCGGTTGAGATGGGTGTAGAGGGGTAAGGGCATAGGGGTGTAAGGGTTTTTAACACCTACACCCTTACACCCTCATATTCCTACACCCTGCTGTAAAACCTTAATTTTCCGTTTTCTTGCGTAAGTCCTATCTCTTTGAGAGTAACTTAGTATCAGGTTAATAAGGACAAAAAACCCCTGAATCTTTTCAGGGGCTGTAAGTTAAAACAACAACTGAGGTAGAAGCAAACTCTATTATCAACTTCTGAGAATTACACTCAGGCTACTTGGGAGTGTCAATCAATTACGATGATTGTTACTGTAGCGAACCCTTGTACCTGCCCAGAGTAACTTCTCGCGCAGCGTTTGATAATAGGAATTGTTCTCGCGTAAAACAATAAATTTAGCTCGACAATCAGCCATCCGTACATCAACGCGATGTCCCGGCCAAATTGAAGTAGATAATACACCGTCCATCCACAATTTGGTACTCAAATCGTAATCGCCCAATGGCCAAATACTCACCACAACCCCAGGCGGCAAAACCAGAGGACGGCTAGAAAGGCTCATGGGACAAATGGGAGTAATGGTCACAGCTTCCATACCATCGTGCATGATGGGGCCATTGGCCGAGACCGTGTAACCAGTGGAACCTGTAGGAGTAGAAATAATCAACCCGTCTCCTACATATTGATCGACTACTTCACCATCAATTTCCATTTCCAGAATAGAGGTGATCATGCGATCGGCAGAAGCGGGTTTGACACAAAATTCATTTAACGAAAGGTAGCGCTCGGTGACTGGTTCTAAATTCGTGCGATGTCCTTCATACACTGCGGCTTGTAACATCATCCGCCGCTGAATGGCATAGCGATCTTCAAACAGCCGATCCCAAACTTTTTCTGTATCTTGAAATTCATCTACAGACTCGGTTAAAAAGCCCAGATGACCACCCACATTCACACCAAGAATGGGGATACCAGCTGGGGCTAAATGTCTGGCACTAGTTAAAACAGTACCATCACCACCGAGTACCAAAGCCATATCAATTGGTTGACCAGACGATGCCAAAAACACCGGGTAAGGGTTATCTTTTGGCCCGCTAGGGCCCATTAATACATGACAGTCGCGATTTTCTAGTTGCTTGGCACAAATTTCTGCCCAGCGTTTACTTTGAGAATCTCGCGCCTTATAAGCAATGATTACCTGCTTGAGTTGCACGCAAAATTACCACTTCAGGAGATTAAACTGCTCCATATCGACGGTATCGCGGTTGCGATAAATGGCCAGAACTATCGCCAAACCCACCGCCGCTTCAGCAGCAGCTACAGTAATGACAAATACGGTAAATACTTGGCCTTTAATTAATGTTGAGTCAAGAAAGTTGGAAAATGCCATTAAATTCAAATTAACAGCATTTAGTAGTAACTCAATTGACATCAGCACCCGTACAGCATTACGACTCGTAATTAAACCATAAATGCCGATACAAAACAAAGCGGCTGCCAGTAATAAAAAGTACTGAAGTTGCATGAATCCTAGTATTCCTTCTCTAATATGCTGGACAAGGCAAAAGGCAAAAGGTAAAAGGCAAAAGGTAAAAGTAAAAAGTTAAAAGGCAAAAGAAATAAAAAGAAAATAGTTGGTTCTTACAGCGTTACCGCAGTCTCACCCATATCTTTTTACTTTTCACTTTTTACTTTTTACTTTTTAGTCTTGGGTTTCTCGACCTGCTGATACCAGTTCTCTGGGACGTTCTGGCAAAGTTAGAACAGTTGAAGGTGAAACTTGATCTGGCAAATACTCACGACGTGCCAAAATAATTGCTCCTACCATTGCCATCAGTAACAAAATAGAAGCCAGTTCAAAAGGTAATAAAAAGTCGCTGAAGAAATGCTCACCAATCAAAACTATTGAACTTTCACCAGCCACAGGAGTAGTGGAGTATGCCCAAGGAGTTGCCAAAACCATTGCACTCAACAGCCCAAATAGACCGAGACTGACTACACCTGTGAGTACTTTCCGTACTCCAGCACTAGGAAATGGCGCAAAATCTTGGCGTTTGTTCACTAACATAATGGCGAACAAAATTAATACGTTAACCGCCCCAACATAAATTAGCACTTGGGCTGCTGCTACAAAGTCAGCATTTAGCAACAGGTACATCCCTGCCATGCTGATGAACACGCCTCCTAGCATAAAGGCAGAATAAACAATGCTGGAAGACAGCACTACACTCAGTGCTGCCCCAATCATCATTACAGCTAATATGCCCAATGAAACAATCTGTACACCTTCCGCTAGATTCACTTTTTTGTCCTCAGTCAATGGTCAATAGAAAGTATGAAGTATTAAGTATGAAATTATCTCAACCATCAACAGATATACAGATGTAGTGATTTTTTCATGCTTTAGACTTCGTTGGTCATAAGTCATTAGCAAAGAACAAATGACTTATGACATTTATTTTTCTACTTTTTCTACAAGGTCTTCAGGCCTTGCGCCGGCACGAGGTGCATCTGCGGGTACACCGTGGGGTTCTAGTACGCCCTTGGGTAGATAAACTAATTCCCGTAGTGGTGTAACCATTGGGTCATTGGTGACTTTGTAAGGCAAACGGCCCAGAGCTACGCTGTCGTAGTTTAATTCATGGCGATCGTAGGTGGAAAGTTCGTATTCTTCTGTCATGGATAGACAGTTGGTGGGGCAATATTCCACACAGTTACCACAGAAAATACAAACCCCAAAGTCGATGCTGTAGTGTTTGAGCTTTTTCTTTTTGCTACCTTTATCAAATTCCCAATCTACTACAGGTAAGTTAATCGGACAAACACGCACACACACTTCGCAGGCGATACATTTATCAAATTCATAGTGAATCCTACCGCGAAACCGTTCACTAGGAATCAGTTTCTCGTAAGGGTACTGTACGGTAATGGGTCGTCGGCGCATGTGGTCGAAGGTAACAGATAACCCCTGACCAATATAACGACCAGCTTGTACTGCTTCTTTGGCGTAATCACCAACTTGCTTCAGGAACTTTAGCATTGTGTTTCACACTCTCTTTCAATTTTGGATTTTGGATTTTGGATTTTAGATTTTAGACTCAATCACGCCACTTGCTTCAACGGAGGTAACCCCCCTTCGGGTTCGCCAGTCGCCTGGGTCGGTAAACCCTCCCGCAGGGCTGATTCACCGCAACGCAGTGGCTCTAAAATCTAAAATCGTAAATCTAAAATTGGACTATCCACCAAAGGCGACGGGAAAAGCTAATTTCAGGGCTGCGGTTAATAGAAGATTAACCAAACCAACTGGTAACAAAAACTTCCATCCTAAATCTAAGAGTTGGTCAATGCGTACCCGTGGTACTGTCCAGCGCAACAGGATGGCAACAAACACTAGTAAGTAGGCTTTGAGTACGGTCATGGTAATACCCAAACCAGCAGTGACTACTTGTAATACAGGATTAGCTTCACTGACACCTAGCAAACTAGCAATGGTGTTAATCGGAATGGGAAAATCCCAACCGCCTAAATACAGAACTGAGACTAATAAAGCAGAAAGCACTAAGTTAACGTAGGAACTGAGGTAAAACAAAGCAAATTTCATGCCTGCGTACTCAGTTTGATAACCTGCGACTAGTTCTTCTTCCGCTTCGGGTAAGTCGAAGGGCAAGCGTTCACATTCTGCTAAAGCGGCAATCCAAAAGATGAGGAAGCCAACTGGTTGTCGCCAAATGTTCCAGCCGAGGATGCCGTAACCAGATTGCTGATTGACGATATCAACTGTGCTGAGGCTGTTAGACATCATAGCGATCGCCAGCACACTCAGCGCCAGCGGAATTTCATAACTAATAGATTGCGCTGCTGCTCGCAATCCTCCTAAGAGGGAGTATTTGTTATTGGATGCGTAACCAGCCATTAACAACCCAATTGGCTGAATGCTAGACAAGGCAATCCACAAAAAGACCCCCATACCGACGTTTGTAATCACGATATTCTGTCCAAACGGCACAATCAAATAAGACAGAAATACCGGCAGTACCACAATGATGGGGCCGAGAGTAAATAACCAGGGGTCAGATTTAGCTGGTACAATGTCTTCCTTAAACACCAGCTTTAAACCATCTGCTACCGGAGCAAGTAAACCAAAAGCCCCAATAAATTCAGGGCCAATTCGCTGCTGTGCTGCTGCTGAAATCTTCCGTTCCAGCCATACGCACACCAACACACCCACTGTTGCCCCAATCAGCATTAGGATCATTGGCAGCGGCATCCATATTGCTTTGGCAGTGCCTGCTGGTAGTCCTAAATCCATCAGGGATTTAATAAACGTTCCTTGAAGGTCAATTCCTGAGTTCATGTTTCCGCTCTATAAGTCAGTTGAAGTGTGAAGTGTGAATTATGAAGTATGAAATTTCAGCTTTCACTCTTCATCTTTTATCCTTCCCAGATGACTCCTGATTGAAGATTTGTTGCTATATTCCCATGCCTAGTATATCGTTGCATGGTTTTCAGTCCCTGTAGCTATACAAGAACTTCTGCTTATGGGTAGGATTTAGATTTGCTATGAGGTTAGCAGGAGAAGTATGAAGGCTAAAGGCTAAAATTTTTCATAATTTCAGACTTCATCCTTCATACTTCATTGGCATCAAAAAACTGCCGCTTCCATGCTGGCAACGGTTATTTGCTGCTTATAGGATTTCTGATTCCCCTGATTGGGGGGTTGATGCTGATATTTTTACTTGAAGGTAGGTGCTATCTTAACTGTCACGCTGCCAGTTAACGTTGTTCGAGTGGGATATAAGGAACGTCGTGGTGACCGTTGTAAACCTGAGTAGGACGGAAAATCCGGTTTTCTGCTAGTTGTTCTTTCCAGTGCGCTAACCAACCAGCAACGCGGGCGATCGCAAATATTGGTGTAAACAAGTCTGTGGGAATTCCCATTTTTCTATACACCAAACCAGAGTAAAAGTCAACATTAGGATAAATTCCTTTGTGACCAAGTTTCTCCTCAACGACCCGTTCCATTTCTTGGGCGATGTCGTAGTACTTATCTGCCCCGAACTTCTCAAATAGCTGCTCTGCAAGGTTTTGGAGAATAATGGCGCGTGGGTCTTTCACTTTGTAGACGCGATGCCCAAAGCCCATTAGTTTCTGTTTGTTTTGCAGCCGCTCCTCAACGTAGGGACGGACGTTTTCTACCGAGCCGATTTCTTCCAACATCTGAATTACTTCTTCGTTGGCTCCACCGTGCAACGGGCCGCCCAAGGTTCCCACAGCACTAGCAACTACAGCATAAGGGTCAGTTAAGGTAGAGGCTGTTACCCTAGCACTAAAAGTTGAAGCATTCATTGTATGCTCAACGTGCAGAATCAAGCAGATGTCAAAGATTTTTGCCGCCAAAGCATCCGGTTCTTTCTCGTTGAGCATGTAGAGAAAATTGGCGGAATAATCTAAGTCATCACGAGGCTTTACTGGGTCATTACCCTTACGCATCAACTGAAATGCTGCCACCATTGTGGGGATAGTTGCTATCAAACGCACAACTGAATCCCGAATGTAGGCGGGGTTATGTAAATCTCGCAAGGAGTAAAACAAGCCTAAAGCCGCAGCCGAGGCTTGTAGAGCATCCATTGGATGACCGCTTTCCGGGAAGCATTTCATCATGTCCCGAATGCGGTATTTAATCCGCCTGTGGTGGCGAACTTCATCCTCGAATGCTTCTAGTTCTTGTTTACTTGGCAATTCACCCCAGATGAGGAGATAAGCAGTTTCTAGAAAGGTACTTTTGGCTGCTAATTCCTCAATCCGGATGCCACGATATTCTAGTATTCCCTTCTGCCCATCCACGTAGCTAATACTCGATTGGGCGGCGGGAATGCCTTCTAAACCAGGCTTGTATTCGCACACCATCATGGCAACACCATTTACTTTGTGAAATATTTGATCACGCTAACTTACCAGAAATTATTTTCGCCATAACAGTAGCCGTTATCACAACAATTCTTCGAGAAGAATTGAAAAACTGCTATAGCAAGTACTTGGGTGGTGTCAACCAGAACATTTGACTACGACCCACAACAGAGCCTGCTTCTGGTAGTTTTACTCCGATCATACCTGCTTTTTTCAGGACTAGACAGCTTTTGACTTCTCCCCAAAGGAGAATTTCTGCCCAACTACTTAAATCAGGTTCATGGCCTACCAAGGCAAGTTGGGTATTTTGGGAATAATTTTTGGGTTCTAACCAGTAAACTAACCAACTAGAAAGATGACCACCAGGGGCGAGGTGAGTAGATTCTTCTAACTGCGAACCCAGTCCGATGGTGACGAGAATTTCGGCTGTTTGGCGGGCGCGTACTAAGGGACTGGTGACAATTAAATTAAACTGCAAACCCAGCTTGAAGAGACGCTGGGCTACTTTCTCAGTTTTTTGCCGTCCTTCTTGAGTAAGGTGTCGCTCTTCATCTTTAATGCCAGCTTGCCTTTCTTGAGCGATGCCATGCCGAATTAGATACAGTTCCACAATGATAGTCCTGAGTGCTGAGTTAGGATTTACGCCTGATGTTATTTAACATATCCTAATTATTTTGGAACCTGTTCTGTTAGGTAAATTTTGGCGCGATCGCCAGTGTGAGGTATTCTAAATTTTTTTATGGATAGGGTAATAAGATTAAACCTTGAATAAACCTATAATCCCGTTGATTTTTTGTGATCAACGGATAATTGCAGACTATTGCTGTAGCTGCAATTAGGCTATCAGCAATCAGCAAACCATGACTTAACCGATAAGACCGTAATAAATCAACAGATGTGTCTGATATAGCCTGATCAATCTTAATAATGTAAAACTGCTTCAGGAAATTTTCTAGTGTTTGTAGTTCTGCTTTATTAGCACAACCAACCATTAATTCCATTTGTGTAACTACGCTAATTGCCAAGCTAGAAGTTACTTGTAGATTTTGCAAACAGTGAACTGCGTTGAGAACACCACGACCTGCATCAATTAAAATGTCAGTATCAATAATAGTTGAGTTAGTCATTAGATTTTGACCACTCATTGTCTCGAACACTACGCACCCAAGCAGTACTGTCAGCTAAATCTTGGCGATCGCGCCACATTCCAATAAAACTATCATTTACCAAGTCTAAATCTGGTGACTCAGATCTAGGTTCAGTGCTTTTATATCTTTGTCGTAAAAAAGCAATAAAATCGATTACCTGACGCTGTGCTTCAGCCGGAAGAGATAAAAATTCATTCAACAACTCTTGCTGTGTCATTAAAATTACTTTATTTTGGGGCAATAAGTTATCTTATTAACTATCTTGCCATACCTGCCAGCGATAAGTGATCGCACTACAAATTTTTGCACCATTCACACTGCTTAAATCTCTCTTCCAAAAACTCTTTTTTGGGACGGCACATTTCATCCTGTGGAACTCGTAGTTCTTTGCCCTCAAGTGTTCGATATTCAGTTTTTTTGCAAAGTAGGATGAATATAAACTTGAAGGGTTTCTGGATCAATAGTAATAAGATTTAAGTCAAATAAGGTATGCAAATCTGCGCGTAATAACAAACCATTTGATGGCGCATTATTTTATGTTTCAATATAAGGAATTATATGAGCAGCTTCTAGTGCTGCTTCAGCATCAAAATTGGTAATTGCACACTTCCCATTGTTTTAAAATAGGCTCTATCTCCCACTTTTATAAATTTAGAATTGCCGCAACTCCAAGATGTTCTATAGTAATCCTTTTTCTGTATAAATTTCGACTTAACTTCTTTTGGTAAGTCTTTATTTTGAATAATTTCTTTTTCAGTATAATATTCAAATTCACCTTTACACAGAAAAATTATAGTTGCCATCAGAGATACAATTGGCTAATTCTGACAATCAGAATACTAGCCATTAAATATACTAATTATGAGTCGTATATTTACTATGTTTTATGCTGAATTTCATTCGGCTACTTGAATACTTCCACAACTCTTTGCGTCTTTGCGTCTTTGCGTGAGACTTAAAGCTCTTTTTTTCTAACCTTCATGCAAGAATTATCATGTATACCTATAATTCACAAATTTAGATTTATATAATAAATAAACAGCCAAGAAATAAATTTCTGGCTGCAATCTAAATTCAGTTAAACTTTCGCTATCGATTCTTTGTCTTTGCGTGCAAGATTTACTCTGACTGAATGGGGTTATCTTTAGGATTCACTAACTTCAGTAATTTCTGCTTAATTTGAGCATCAAAAACTTCCCATTTTATCTTGGCGTATGCAGGATTTTCATTACCGCCAGAGAGGAATCCCATTGGAATTTCAAAGCCACCAGCACTGGTTCTACCACCGCCAAAAAAGCGTCCAGTGCTGTCTTGACCAAAGGCTTCTTTGATAAATTCGTCAGGGTCTAGGGTGAGTTTGGTGGTTCTCAGGGAACCGATGACTACTTCGAGTTCATCGTCTTCATCGTGAACAATGCCGTAAACAACTGCGGTGTGGACGTTTTCTTCGGTTACTAGAAAATCAGCTGCTTGGGGAATAGCATCGCGGTCGTCGTAGCGCAGATAACCAACGCCAGCGATGGAAAAGTTATTTTGGACGATGCGGTTTTTGAGCGATCGCTCAATTACATCCATTACCCGCTTGGAACGGTTCGCCTGTAAAATGGCATTTAGCAGTTGAGCATCATAAAATCGGCTGAGATAAGCAGCTGCCATAAAGTCTTCTTCTTGTGCTTGCATCAGTCGATTTGTATCCGATCGCAAGCCGTGCATCAAGGCTGTGGCACATTTAACGTGTTGGCTAATGCTGCTATCCAAAGCGAGTAACCCAGATTGCAAGTACTGAGTAAAAATTGTTGATGTTGCTCGTACATAAGGGCGGACATCCACAAACTCTGCTTTGAGTTCTGCCTGTAAGCTGTGATGGTCAACTACGGCTACTAATGGTATTCCTGCTTGCTGTATTTGTACTAATAGTTGACTGGTGGTTCCCTGGTTATCAATTAATACAAAGCCTTGATAACAGGACAAATCTTTGGATTTTAAGTTTTGTGGAGTCCAACGCTGCGCTGGTAAACCTGTAAGCTTAACTAGGGCGATATTTTCTTGATGGCTAAGAGTCCCAGCATAAATAATTTCACACTTAATGTCATATTGTTGAGCAATTAGCTGGTACGCCCAAGCACAGGAAAGCGCATCAGGGTCGGGAAAATCTTGCAAAATGATCAGTTGGCGCTCATGTCTATGCGCTAATAAGGTCTTTTGCAGTTCCTCTGCTTTTTGAAAAGCTATGGAATTGTTACGTTGACCGAGATAAACACTTACTCCGTCGTTGGTAGATGCTGGCAAGGATGGCCTGTTAAGCGGTACTTCAAGTACTTCTTGGTCTACTTCAGCATCCTCTGGATTTGGCTCTGTAGTCAATGAAAAACTCTCTGACTGCTTCAAGGAAGAATTTAGTTGCATAGAAAACATCTTTGTTAAGTGTGAGGCATTATTGATTGAGAAATTTACAACCAGGGTTTCACTGATTTAGCCACACATTCTGATCTTCGCAAAAATATAGAATACTGGGGATACGTATCTTGGTGTATTTTTTGTCAAGATAACCAGGCAAAATTTTCATAACTTCTGCCAGATTACATATAGCGGCAGAAAATCAATGCTTTTGGTTTATGAGCAAACTCTAATTTTTGAGCATAGCTAGACCATTCTCTCTATTGGAGAGAATTTTTTGAGCAAGTCTAGATTTTTTTAGGTTATGGATATACAATAGGAGACTGTTGAATTATTTAGGCAGATGCCAGCACACTACTTGAACAGCTACTGTTGGATAACCCGATGAGCAGCTGCAATTCTTTATTAGAATGCAATACCAGTCACAGTAGTATGTTAGCACCTAACCCATAGTTGCCCCAACTCAGACAACAGTGTCACACGTACAACAGTCTGTTGTGGCTGTGTCAGTTTATGGTGGAGTTGTTAGTGTCAAAGACCTATCACATATTTTTGCCACTCTTGATGCAGTCCATTTTTAAGATGCTTACTAACCTCGAAATAGAGGCTGCTGTAAGGTTGGCGGGGTAAATGACGCAGTAGCATATGGGCTTCTTGAGGTGTGCGATTGCCCTTTTTCACATTGCAACGGACGCAAGCCGTAACGATGTTTTCCCAGGTATCGCCCCCACCACGCGATCGCGGTATGACATGATCTAACGTCAACTCATCCCCTGTGTAGCCGCAATATTGACAAGTGTGTCCGTCGCGGTGCAAGAGGTTTCGACGAGTCAGAGGCATTTCCTTGTAGGGAACCCGCACATAATGACGTAAGCGAATCACCGTTGGCAATGGAAAACCCGCGTAAAGAAATCTGCCATTGTGTTCGACTCGTTCTGCCTTGCCTTTAATTAACAAAACCGCAGCACGTCGCCAGCTCGTAATATTGAGCGGTTCGTAAGAGGCGTTTAAGACTAAAACCTTCCCCATTGATTAACGCTCAAGGTATTAGTTTTACATATATTAACACGATTCTCTGCTCATTGGGAGATGAGAATAAATTATACTTCCGGAATAATTGGATAATTCTTGTAGTTAATAAAGAATCTTGGAATGCAAATCTTTGCGGAGAATGCTCCCCAGAGGATTGCTATGAGATAGGACAAGATCGTCCTCAATTTATTTATGAATTTGAGGTAAAAAATAATACTTGTAAATTTTATTAACTGCGGTTGAGAGTCTTTTTGAGGCTCAAATACTTAATACTCAATACTTAATTCCTTTTAAGAAAATCTTTTCAATTAACACGGAAGTAGTTTATATGGGTATGAATAACTAAAAATAAATACATAATGTGAAAGTTTATTGCTGGTGTGATAGGAGAAGAGAAATATGCTAAGTCGCGATCAAATGACTGGTGTTGCATCTAATCAACAGTGCGACACCTATGCGTGGTTTTCGCAGCGTGCTTGGGTAGAAATTGATATAGATGCGTTATCGCATAATGTGCAGCAACTCAAGCAGTTGTTATCACCACGTACACAGTTGATGGCGGTAGTCAAAGCTGATGCTTATGGACACGGTGCAGTCACAGTTGCCCAAACAGCATTACAATCGGGAGCGAGTTGGTTGGGAGTCGCCACAGTTCCTGAAGGAATTCAATTACGGGAAGCGGGAATTCAAGCACCGATATTGATTTTAGGGGCAACTCATACACCAGAGCAAATTCATGCGATCGCCCATTGGAAACTCCAGCCAACATTGTGCAGTCCCAAACAAGCTTTAATTTTTTCTAACATTTTAGAAGCGATTAACTATGGTTCTCCCGTACCCGTACATATTAAATTAGATACGGGCATGTCTCGGTTAGGCACTAATTGGGAAGAAGCCGCCGAGTTTGTGCAGTTAGTGGAACGCTTACCGCATTTGACAATTGCGAGTGTTTATTCTCACTTAGCCACTGCTGATAGTCCTGATCCTGCAATCATGGAAGAACAGCATCGAAGATTTAAAATTGCGATCGCGCAAATTCAAAAAATCGGCATCAAAATTCCTAGCTTGCACCTAGCAAATACCGCCGGGACTTTAGCAGATTCTCGACTGCACTATGACATGGTAAGAGTCGGTTTAGGTGTTTACGGACTTTCTCCCGCACCACATCTAAAACACAAGATTCATTTAAAGCCTGTGTTACAGGTAAAAGCGCGAGTCACCCAGGTGAAAACTATAGCTGCTGGTACTGGCGTTAGCTATGGTCATCAGTTTGTGGCTGACCGAGAAATGCGCATTGCTGTTGTGGCCATTGGTTACGCTGATGGTGTACCACGCAACCTTTCTAACAAGATGCAAGTATTGTTGCGTGGTCAGCGAGTGCCACAAATTGGAGCAATTACAATGGATCAGTTGATGATCGATATCAGTAAGGTTCCTGATATTCAAGAAGGTGAAATCGTTACCTTATTAGGCGACCAAGGAAAAGAACAAATCACCGCCGATGATTGGGCGAAACAATTAAATACCATTTCTTGGGAAATTCTTTGTGGGTTCAAGCATCGCCTACCGCGCGTCGGAGTTATTTAGTGTGATTGGGGACGAATCAGCAAGAGTATAAGGGGTGAAGTATAAAGTAGTGAAATATTTAAACTTCATCCTGCAATTTTAGATTCATTAGTCCCTATTCCCTAAAAAAATATGTTATGCTAGTATAGGTTAACTGATGCGGATGTGGCGGAATTGGCAGACGCGCTAGATTTAGGTTCTAGTTCCGAGAGGAGTGAAGGTTCAAGTCCTTTCATCCGCACTAATGTAAAACTGTATCTATCACAGATGTTTTTTGCAGCGATTTTTTATTTGTCATCGCTGACAGATTACTGTCATAGAAAATAGCTAATACCAAATCGATATAAAGAAGCATATAATTAGCCTGCGAAGGCAGGCTTTGTTTGTATAGCCCCAGACTTCCAGCCTGAGGGTTTTATATGCTTAGGGTACATCAATTACCAATAATTACAGATAGAAAAAGTTGACAATAGTTCTTGTATAGTCTATTGTGTAAAACCTATTATCATGAAAATTGATACCATAAGAACCCAAGTAATAGGCATTATCAATATTATTGATACCACCAGTACTATTAAATAAATTAAAATACATATAACCTCCCCATATAGTCTGACATTTAGATGGATTTAAGTTATACATAAATAACTTTAAATCATTCATATTAATGTAGGAAATTACGATTTTAGCCATTTTTTAGTTCCTTATAAATAGTTTAGATTTTATTAAAAATGTTTAATTCACTCTTGATAATTTAAGCGAATTATATGTGAATTATTCTTTTGTAAAATGGTAAGTATTAAAAATTTGGGGACATGAATTATCCGGCAAAATCGGATAATTATTTTGATATTCTTAGGAAACTTATTTAACTAGTCGGCCATCTTCTATATGAATTATTCGCTCAGATATATCTAAAATTCTGCTGTCATGAGTAACCATTAAAATGGCACAATTTTGTTCCTTAGCTAATCGTTGCATCAGGTTAACAATATCTCGACCTGATTTACTATCTAATGCTGCGGTAGGTTCATCAGCCAGAACTAATTTAGGATGGCTTACTAAAGCACGAGCAATTGCTACTCGTTGCTTTTGGCCACCAGAGAGTTCAGATGGGTAGTAATTAACTCGATTTCCTAATTTAACAGCATGAAGTATGGCTTCTGCTTTTTTACGAGCTTCCCATTTAGGAATGTCTTTGTCTAATTCAAGTGACATTTGAACATTTTGCCTAGCTGTTAAGAAATTCAGTAAGTTATGAGATTGAAAAATATAACCAATATAACGACGTACTTGGACTAATTGATCATTACTAGCTCCATAAAGCTCTTGATTTAGAAATTTCAAGCTCCCCTGTTGAACAGAACGTAACCCCCCAATTAAAGTCAGCAGGGTTGTTTTTCCTGAACCCGAAGGGCCAGTCAAAGTTACAATTTCTCCAAATTTAATACTAAGATTGATGTCAAATAAAATTTGACTTTTTAATGTTTTCTCACCAAAGTAGTGATTGAGATTACTTACCTTAATAAGAGAGTCTGTCATAACCATATTACAAAATAACTAAGTTAATTAAATGAGACTAAAAAAAATCTACTGGGTCTACATTACGCAATTTAATTGTAGATATAAAACCAGATGCCAAGCACATTAAAATGATAAATAATAATACTATAGCTGCTTTATCTATGCTCATGCTGATTGGTAAGTTAGTAGAACTTTGTGCTAAATCGTATAAACCTAAAGATAGAGTAAAACCAGGTATATATCCAAAAAAAGCTAATATTAAAGCTTGTTCAAAAACTACAATTAATAAATATTTATTTTTAAAACCCATTGCTTTGAGAGTTGCATATTCAGCTAAATGACTAGCGATATTACTGTAAAGAATTTGATAGACAATTACTACACCAACAATAAATACCATAGTCACCATCAATTGAAACACAAAACCAACAGGCGCTCTGAGTGTCCAATAGTTTTTTTCTAAATTAATGAATTCTTGGCGAGTAATCACTATTACATCTTTAGGTAATGTGGCTTTTAAAGTAGCCAATACTTTTTGCAGATTAGCATCAGCTTTGAGGTTTATTAAGCCTATATCTACATTTTGTGGTGAACGACCTTGGAATATTTGGAAAAAGGTAGACGCATTAACAATTAAATTTCCATCAACTGCAAAGGATGGGCCAAGGCTAAATAATCCACCAACTTTTACCTTGTAGCCAATTGATGAAGTATAGTTAAATATTTCAAGTACTACAGGGTTTCCTTGTACAAATTCCTGAGGTATTGGCCCAAATTGTGACCGAGATTTGCTGTCAAATAAAACTGTGTTAGGTAATTGTAGTAAATTACTGTTTTCCTGAATACTGGGTAAGTTTAAAATTGGCCTGTCTGGCTCAAAGCCAAGTACATATATGGGAAATTTTAACTTATTAATTGAATTTTTCAGCTTAGCAAACTGCATATATAATGGGCTAACTGATTCTATATCATCGCACCCTAATACCTGATATAAATACGAGCGTGGAAAGCTTTGATTGAATGTCAATGATTGATATTGATTGCTGATTATAAATAAATCGCCTTTGAGATTGTTATGCAATTGCGTAGCACTAGTATATAGAGCATTTTGAAAACCTAATTGGACAAACAATAGTACCGTAATAAAAGCAATTCCTGTCAAAGCGACAAAAAAGCGAGCTTTTTGTCGGGCTAATTGTAGCCAAGCTAGAGAGATATTGAGAATCATTTTAGAAACCTAAAGTGATATGCTTTTTCTGAAAGTTTAGATGGAAATACGAACCTGCACCTGTAAGTTAGTAAGGGCTGTAATTTGTTTGTTATCTTTCATATTGCTGATCCGAATTTTTACTTTGATTACTTTGTTGTCTATATCGGCTTGCAAATTATTGAACATATTTTGTTGCTCGACTTGTAGACCAATATCTGTGACTGTTCCCCATAATTGCTTTGGTAAAGCATCGCTAGTAATAATGACTGACTGACCTAAACGTACTTTTTTAATGTCAGTTTCATAAATTTCTGCTACTGCATACATCTGTTGTGTACGACCCAAGTCAGCTATTCCTGTAGTCCCAATAATTTCTCCAGGACGAGTATTGATTTTCAAAATTTTGCCAGTTATGGGCGATCGCACAGAACTTAAATCTAACTCTGCTTGAGCTTGTTTAACAGATGCTTCTGCACTCTCGACATTAGCTTGTGCTGCTTCTACGTCAGTAGCACGAACTTCTGTAATACTTGCAAACTTGGCTTTGGCCTCCATCAACTGCTGTTGAATAGTTTCTACAGTTCGATTGTGAGAAGCTTTAGCTTCTTTACACTGCTGTTGCAGAATTTCGACTTGCAAACGCCTAGCTTCTGACTCAGAAGCGGAAATTGCACCTACTTTGTATAGCTGCTGATAACGCTGATTTTCGCTTTCAGCATTACGTAATTCAGCTTCTAAACGAGCCATTGTTGCTTGTTGTGCAGACATCGCTCCCGATAAATCAGCTTCTAGACGAGCAATCGTTGCTTTTTGAGCAGATATATCTCCAGCTTTGGCTCCCGCTTTTACTTGATTCAGACTAGCTTGAGCTGCTAAAACTTGTTTTTGTGCTTTTTCTAAGGCTTTTAGACGGGGATAATAACTATCAAGAACAGCAACTATTTGTCCCTGACGCACCCAACTTCCTTCTTTGACAAGAAGTTTCGCTACTTGAACACCCCCTTGAGAATTAGGAGCAGATAGACGAATAACTTCTCCTTCAGGTTCTAAACGTCCTAAAGCAGTAACAGCAGTCATCCTAGGAGAACTGCTGGGAGTAGGTGAGTCTGATTTAGAAGTTAACTGAAATCGTGAAAAACTGTAGAGAGAAACTGTACCAGGAACCACAGCCATAGCAACTGCTAACGTAAGCAGATACCAACTTACAGGCCTTGTTAATGGCTGTCTTTGTTTGTATACCATAATTATTTCTTCCCAGTTAGTGCGTGCGTACAGGTTGTGTATTTAATTCGCTTCAATAGGTACAGCAAAATTTAGGAGTAAAACCGACTTCAAATCTCGCTTTGTTTCCTAAAACTTGTGCTTCACCTAAAGTTTAATTAGCAACAAAGTCTCACCCTAATAATCTTTAAATCCCGTTAGTCCAATTTATTATCTTTGATAAGCCTGAAGGCAAGATAAAGACCAAATTAACAGTTAATCTTGAAAGGTCAACTGTAAAAAGTTTGTTGCCATCTAGAGAAAAGAATCTAAAGCTATTTGAAGTGTTACCTATACCATCCTGAATGTTAGCCAAATTAACACCAGTAATACCTCCTAATACAGCCGCAGATTCTTCGGAAGATACTTGGGTGAACAGGTCATTATTTTCGAGATCAATAATTTGCAGCATATTGTGTAATTAACAGCATCTTCAGGAAAGAATAGTCGCAGCAATATTCTGAAATTTTGAATTAATCTAACTTTAAACTTTTAATTACTAACAACTGAAATTTGTCATTAAAATATAGAGATTAAAACGGCGGAATGTTTTGGTTAATTGAGTTACGAACTTCTGACATAAGAGAGTGAACTCCAAAGGCAATTAACGCACCAAAAATCCCAGCGGTTGCTGCGGCTGCACCGAAAATATAGGATGCGGCTAAACCACCACTAACAGTTGCAGATTCTTGATGAGAGATTTCGATAAAAAGTTCGTTATTTTCGAGATCAATAATTTGCAGCATATTGTGTAATTAATGGAGCATCAGGTTAAGAGTGAAGTAGCACTTTTTCAGAGTGAAAAGGTACACACATCATTTTCAGTCGTAAAAAGTAAGGAATTATTCACTACCTTTCTTCTAAAAGGTTGTTTGGAAAGTATTATTGTTAACATCAAAATCTTGAAAACCTAACTCCATGAGCTGCCCCTTCCCTACGAGGTAATGGGTATTTCAAAGCCTCTCTCCTTGCAGGGGGAGAGGTTTGGAGAGGGGTTTTTAGTATCTTTCACAACTTTCCAAACATCCTCTAAAAAGTTGTCGAAAAACTTAATTGTTGAGGGTAAGAGGAAGGAGGCAAATGTCTATGATTGTAAGAAGTTGAATAACATGTTTACTTAACTCAGTTTTAATCTGTGAGTATCGGATTATGCTCTAATTTCTTGAAACATGGAGAGCATTATTTACTTCAACTTATGGAAATGCTTAAGGAATCCAGGGGTTAATTGCAAGGGCAAATAATGCGGTTTGTACAATTCTTGAGAGAGTTAGATTTTGAGGATTATTAAATATGCCAGCACTTAGTGCAATGAAGCTTCCGAAGGCATAAGATACGGGGCCACTACCATTAACTGTAGCAGATTCTTCATGAGAAATTTCGCTAAACAGTTCTTTATTTTGGAGATCGATAATTTGCAGCATATTGTGCAATTAAAACCATCATGGTCAAGATTAAAGTGTACTTTTTCAGAACAAAAAAGTATGCACATTATTTCCAGCCGTCCACATCAAGGTCAATAGTTAAGTAAGAAGTAGGTAATTATTCACTCCCCTGCCTGGGAAAAATTGTCAGAAAACTTAATTTTTTGCAGAGGGGAAGTGAATAGTTAAGGAGGCAAATGTCTAAGGTTACAAGAGGTTGAATAACGCGCCCACTTCACTCACTTCTAAGCGGTGAGCGCGTTATTGACTTCAACTTATGGGAGCAAGTTTAGATGATGAAGGGGTTAAGTGTGAGCAATGTTAGCACGCCTTGTACCTGCCGACCTACCAAAGGGTTAAAAAAAGTGTTAGTGCCTAGTGCAATCAGACTTCCGAAAGCACCAGATATTAGCCCACCGCCATTAACAGTAGCAGATTCTTCAGAAGAAACTTGGGTGAACAGTGCGTTATTTTCGAGGTCGATGATTTGCAACATAAATTTTGTGTTCCTTCATTAACAGCATCAGGGTTAACATTGAAGTGGCACTTTTTCAGAGCCAAAAGTACACACTTGATTTCCAGTCATAAAAAATAAGTAATTATTCACTCCCCTGCCTGGGAAAAATTGTCAGAAAACTTAATTTTTTGCAGAGGGGAAGTGAATAGTTAAGGAGGCAAATGTCTAAGGTTACAAGAGGTTGAATAACGCGCCCACTTCACTCACTTCTAAGCGGTGAGCGCGTTATTGACTTCAACTTATGGGAGCAAGTTTAGATGATGAAGGGGTTAAGTGTGAGCAATGTTAGCACGCCTTGTACCTGCCGACCTACCAAAGGGTTAAAAAAAGTGTTAGTGCCTAGTGCAATCAGACTTCCGAAAGCACCAGATATTAGCCCACCGCCATTAACAGTAGCAGATTCTTCAGAAGAAACTTGGGTGAACAGTGCGTTATTTTCGAGGTCGATGATTTGCAACATAAATTTTGTGTTCCTTCATTAACAGCATCAGGGTTAACATTGAAGTGGCACTTTTTCAGAGCCAAAAGTACACACTTGATTTCCAGTCATAAAAAATAAGTAATTATTCACTCCCCTGCCTGGGAAAAATTGTCAGAAAACTTAATTTTTTGCAGAGGGGAAGTGAATAGTTAAGGAGGCAAATGTCTAAGGTTACAAGAGGTTGAATAACGCGCCCACTTCACTCACTTCTAAGCGGTGAGCGCGTTATTGACTTCAACTTATGGGAGCAAATTTAGATGATGAAGGGGCTAAGTGTGAGCAATGTTAGCGCGCCTTGTACTTGCGGGCCTACCAAAGGGTTAAAAAAAGTGTTAGTGCCTAGTGCAATCAGACTTCCGAAAGCACCAGATATTGGCCCACCGCCATTAACAGTAGCAGATTCTTCAGAAGAAACTTGGGTGAACAGTGCGTTATTTTCGAGGTCGATGATTTGCAACATAAATTTTGTGTTCCTTCATTAACAGCATCAGGGTTAACATTGAAGTGGCACTTTTTCAGAGCCAAAAGTACGCACTTCATTTCCAGTCACAGTTCACATTAAGGTCAATATCCAAGTAAATTGTTTGCTGATAATCAAATTTGCTTGTCTATTGGTGAACTTAGTAGTGAACTGTTCCTATTTCCTTTAACGAATGCTCAATGCAAAATATTCCAAAATGAGGGCAGCGAGTTTGTCATTTGCCGCGACTTAACTCTCAAAGCCTCGCCAGATGAAGAGTGCTGAGTTGAAAGTGCTGAGTGCTGAGGAGCCAGCCGCGCTGCCTCACCACGCGGCTGGCTCCTCAGCACTCAGAGAGGAAGTACTGAAAATGGTAAGCTTTTAGGAAAAAAAATCGCTCCCCTTTGGCGCAGAATTCAACGGACTTAAGATGCTATAGAAGACTTTAGTTAGTTGTGAAATTAATTTTGCAGGATATAGGAATATTTTGTATTGCCTATTCGTTAAAGAAGATAAGAACGGAAGAAACAGACATCAATAAATCCACAGCTAAGATTATCTGATATCGATTTCTGCCGTGATTTACTCCTAATACTTGCTTGCTCAAGCCTCAGTAAATTCGCTGGGGTTTTTTATTGAGAAATTGTCGAGCTAAGAGGGTGTCTGAAAAGTCGAAAATTATAATATCGCAGTTCTCGGTTGGGCGCAGTACATTTTTGACCTCTCTCCAAACCTCTCTCCTACGAGGAGAGAGGCTTTGAGTCTTACTCCCCTTCCCTTGTAGAGAAGGGGTCGGGGGTTAGGTTTTCAAGATTAATAATACTTTTCAGACAACCTCTAATAGAGTAAGGTTGGCTTTAACCAAATTTTTGTTGCTAGTTTAGGAATATTTTGGATTGACTATTCGTTAAAGAAGATAAGAACGGAAGAAACAGACATCAATAAATTCACAGCTAAGATTATTTGATATCGATTTCTGCCGTGATTTACTCCTAATACTTGCTTGCTCAAGCCTCAGTGAATTCGCTGGGGTTTTTTATTAAAAAACTATCGAACTAACTTCTATAAATCCACTTCAGATTAACCCAACTTTAGCAGGACTTACGCACAAAGTTTGTCTATGGAGACTGGGGTTAGGGGTGTAAGAGTTTTGGATACATACACCCCTATACCCCTACACCTTTACACCCCAAATTCGTTTGAATTTTGTGGTTAACTTATTGCCCTTGATTCTAAAGACTGCTTAACTCCCCAATTCCCGATACCGTTTTTGAACCTCTTCAATTTCAAACAACGCTTCAAAGTTTAAACCAACCGACTGGTAAAGTTCTGCACCTCCTTGCTTGCGGTCTACCAGTCCAATTACTTGTTCGACGGTGTAACCTGCATCTTTAAGTCGGTTCACCGCTTTTAAGGCAGACTGACCAGTAGTAACCACATCTTCCAAAACTACAATTTTTGCACCTTCTGGCAAAGTTGGCCCTTCAATATAAGCTTTCGTTCCGTAACCTTTGGCTTCTTTGCGAATAATTAGTGCTGGTATGGGTCGGTTTTCATAAACAGAAACCACACTGACTGCTGTCACAATTGGATCTGCTCCTAATGTTAAACCTGCCACAGCTTGAGTGTCCGCAGGTAGTAAGGGAAATAATAAGCGTCCAACGGCTAAAGCACCTTGGGGGTGGAGAGTTACCTGTGTTTTATTAATGTAATAAGTACTACGTAGCCCTGAAGCAAGTACAAAATCACCTTCTTGATAGGCGAGTTGGCAAAACAAGTCTAGTAGCTTGTGGCGCAAAGTGTCTAAGTCAGCAGTGGCTGCCCAAATATCAGCCTGGGTAAGGGGTTCAGTAGAATACGTCATTACAAATGATTATCAGTTGTGCTACACCAAAGGTTGAACTCATCAGAGTTCTGAAATTAAGCATAAGTTAAGATTTGCGCAAAATTGAGGAGTTAAGGAAGATGGGTATAAAGTTTAAACCCTTTGGTGGTCTTTTGGTGCTTTTAGCTACGGGTTTGATATTTCCCTCTGTGGCATCTGCTGAAACAGAAAACCCCAATTATGAAACAGCTAATGATGCATTTGAGCGAGCTTATTTTAGTCACGATCGCAACTTTTATGAAAATAACACTCCCAAGCGTCAAATACAAAACTTTCTCGGCAATGGTTCCGGTTTTCGCAATTCTTTCCCAGAAAATGAAATTGCCCGCGATGCTGAGTTAATGAACACACTCTATCGAGATGTTATGACTCAGCAAGTTGGTAATGACCCTTATCTTCGTACACCAGATTTACCCAATCCTTATGATACTTCCTTACTTGCATCTCCTCGCTTAAATGCTAACAAGCTAAGAGTCGGTACAGAATTCCGCTTTGAAACTGCTTCACCAAGGTAGTATTTGATCAATAGTCAATAGTCAAAAGTCCACAGTATTTACCAATCACCCACCATTGACTATTGACCATTGACTTTGAAAAATCCAGGGTGCAGGAGTTGAACCTGCCTTGGGCGAATTATGAGTTCGCTGCCTCAACCGCTCGGCCAACCCTGGTCGAATTTTAATTTTATCTCAAGTTGACTACTTGTCTACCCTTGTATAACAGTTTATCAGATTTTTATACTACATAATCTAATTATGAAATGATGCACACTATGATTGATTAAGTTCCTTTAAGGATTGAGGTACATAACTTCAATGCTCTTAATATAGACCAGCATTCTTCAGCAACAGCTTGTCAGCGATGAAAATAAATACGACTGTAATACTGACGTTCATTCTGTTAATCCTGATGTTGGGCGCAGGGTCTGTAAGCGCGTTTTTAGGGTTTAACTTGGGAAGCTTGGCTCTCAAAGGAGTGTCAACCCCAGATGGTCGCCCTACAACCAAATTCGCCAGCGCTAAGACAAGTAACTCCCAACAGGCTGGAGTAACGTTATTAAAAGAAGAAGAAATATTAAAAATTGTTAAGTCTCGCATCGAGGGTAAGGCCAAAGCCGCTAAATCAGAAAAACTAGAAGAAGACGAAGAAGAAACTAATAACAAAAAACAAAAGCCGCCAGAAAAGCCGCCGGAAGTTGAAGAAAAACTCCAACCTGGATTTCCCATCAGTGCTGAAAGCGAAGGTGTAACTTTTGCGGTGCAATCGGCTCGTTACTCTGGAGGCGATTTGCTACTGAAAGTGAAAATGCAGAACAAAGGTAAAGATTCTGTACGCTTTTTGTATAGTTTCTTAGATGTTACCGACGACAAAGGCAGAACCTTGAGCGCCAGTACAGAAGGTTTACCAGCAGAATTACCAGCAAATGGCCCGACATTTGCTGGTACAGTGATTATTCCTACAGCTTTACTGGATGATGTGAATAAGGTATCGCTGTCACTGACAGATTATCCTGCACAAAAACTCAAGTTAGATGTATCTGATATTCCTGTAGCAAGGTAGGGGCTGGAAAGTAAAAAGGTAAAAGGTAAAAGTAAAAATAATCTTTTGCCTTTTAACTTTTAACTTTTTACTTTTAAGTGAATTTACACGAGCTTTGGCAGTGATTGGTTTTCCTGGTTTAACTTGGGCAGATGTAGGGCTGCGATTATTATCAGTACTACTGCTGATTGCCATCAATGCCTTTTTTGTGACGGCAGAATTTTCGATGGTGACAGTGCGGCGATCGCGGATTCATCAGTTAGTCAAGGCTGGTGACGTACAAGCGATCGCAGTTGAAACACTGCAACGCAGTATAGATCGGCTGCTATCAACAACACAGTTAGGCATTACCCTTTCTAGTTTGGCGCTGGGATGGATTGGTGAAAATACAATTGTGGTGCTGGTGAGCGCGTGGCTAAAATCCTGGCCTTTACCAGAAACAACAACGAACTTCCTCGCCCATTCGCTGTCAATTCCCATAGCCTTTTTTTTGGTAGCCTATCTGCAAATCGTGTTAGGGGAATTATGCCCGAAATCATTAGCGTTGCTGTATTCGGAACAACTAGCGCGATTTTTAGGCCCCTCAGTTAAAGCGATCGTTCGTTTTTTCAGTCCCTTCATCTGGATTCTGAACCAATCAACTCGTTGTTTGTTACGAGTTTTTGGCATTGAATACACCGGGCAAAGCTGGAGACCACCAGTTACCTCAGAAGAATTGCAGATGATCATTGCCACAGAACGAGAATCTACGGGTTTAGAACATTCTGAACGTCAACTCTTGAATAATGTGTTTGAGTTTGGCGATGTTACCGCCCAAGATGTGATGATTCCTCGGACTGGGATTGTTGCCTTACCCAAAGATGCTACCTTCCAGAATTTACTCCAAGAAATGACTGCTACTGCTCACTCCCGCTATCCCATCATTGGCGAATCTTTAGATGACATTCGCGGCATAGTTTACTTTCGGGATTTAGCCCAACCCTTGGCGATGGAGAAACTAACTTTTACATCCCATCTCCAACCTTGGATGCGTCCCGCCCGATTTGTACCAGAAAACACACCCTTGAGTGAATTATTGCCGATGATGCAACAAGAAAAACCAGCAATGGTCATCGTCGTAGATGAATTCGGCGGGACTGTAGGGCTAGTGACCATCCAAGATGTGATTGGCGAAATTATTGGCAATACAGGAGAACCAGAAAGCAGCGAAGACTTGTTAATTGAAATTGTGGATCAAGACACATTTTTGGTACAAGCACAGATTAACCTCGAAGACCTCAACGAAGTTTTAAATCTCAACTTGCCTTTAACCAGAGAATATCAAACCCTAGGAGGGTTTCTACTTTATCAATTGCAGAAAATGCCAACAAAAGGTGAAATACTTTTATACGAGAATCTTCAATTCACCATAGTCTCAATTTTTGGGCCAAGACTGCATCAAATCCAGGTACAACGCTTACCGAGAGAATAAGGAAACGGGGCAGGGAGCAGGGGGCAAGGGGGAAATGCTCTGCGTTACTACCCACTCTCTAAGCATAAGGAATCGGGTCTTTTAATCCTAATTCATCAAAAGCTGCCAGCCTCAAGCGACAGGCATCACAAACACCACACGCTGCATCACCACCGCCATAGCAAGACCAAGTTAACTCCCAAGGAACGCCTAAAGCGTTACCAAGCTGGATAATTTCGGTTTTTTTCAGATTAATTAAGGGAGCAACGATCGCAGTTGGCTTGCCCTCGCGTCCTTGTTTGGTTCCGAGGCGAAAAACTTCCTGCATTGCCTGGATGTAGTCAGGACGACAATCAGGATAGCCGGAGTAATCTAAGGCATTCACACCAATGTAAACTCGTTCGGCTGCGATCGCTTCTGCATAGCCCAAAGCAAAGCTTAAAAATATTGTATTCCGTGCAGGTACATAGGTTACAGGAATATTTTGCGACATCTCATCCAAAGAACGCTCTTGGGGTACATCGATTTTGTCGTCTGTCAGTGCGGAACCACCCCATTGTCGTAAATCAAAACTGACTACCTGATGTTCTACCACCCCAGCAGTTTGCGCCACGAGCATAGCTGAGTTCAATTCTCGACGATGTCGCTGTTGATAATCAAAAGAAATTGCGTAACACTCACAACCATCAGCTTTGGCTTGGTACAGTACAGTAGAAGAATCTAATCCCCCAGACAACAAAATTACGGCTTTCATCTCGGCTGCCAAATTTTTTAGTTTTCCAATTGCTAAATCATCATATTAAAAAAGTACAAGTCAGCCTTACTCCTGTATTTTTCTTTCATACTGTACCAGTTTATAAACTGTACCAATACCTCAGTGTGATTGTCGCTATTTTTGTAATTTTACTGACCAAAAAATTATTGTTTTACAACGTTTTAAGTTTGTGAATTTCCTGGTATTCAATTGCCTGACTGGCATCTAGAAATTTTTACTTAAAATTTAGTTTGTGTTTAAAGTTAATAAAAAAACACATTAGCTATTGTGTAAAGAGCAAAAAACTGATTGATTTAAAACTGAACATAAAAATGACAGCCAGAATGCGGGAACTATCGCAAACTTTGAAATTCTTCATAAACAGAGCCTCTATGTTACCATCTGGATGGTTTTAGACGGATCATAACTGGCTGTTCAGTATAAATGCCAACGGCCGCAGCGTCTCTAAATTTGGTGGTTGAGGAGAGAACAATAGTGCAAAATAGCATGTCAGTGGCAGAATCAAATTCATACACACAGCGCAATCATCCACGACCGATTCGTGTAGGCGTAGTCGGGGTGGGTAACATGGGACAACATCATGCCCGCGTATTGAGTTCAATGAAAGATGTTGAACTAGTCGGTGTGGCAGATATCAATGTTGAACGAGGCTTAGAAACTGCCAGCAAATACAAGGTGCGTTTTTTTGAAGATTACTGTGACTTGCTACCACATGTGGAAGCAGTGTGCATCGCCGTACCTACCCGCTTGCATTATGCTGTAGGCATTAATTGCTTATTAGCTGGAATTCACGTTTTAATTGAAAAACCGATTGCTGCTAGTATTTCGGAAGCAGAATCCCTAGTCAACGCAGCGGCTGAATCTCAGTGCATTTTGCAAGTAGGACACATTGAGCGCTTCAATCCCGCATTTCAGGAACTGAGCAAAGTCCTGAAAACTGAAGAATTGCTGGCGCTGGAAGCTCACCGGATGAGTCCCTACTCAGATCGGGCAAATGATGTTTCCGTAGTGCTGGATTTAATGATCCACGACATTGACTTAATGTTAGAGTTAGCCGCTTCCCCAGTGGTGAAACTCACAGCAAGCGGTACTCGTGCTTTAGATTCTGGTTATTTAGATTACGTAACAGCTACCTTGGGATTTGCCAATGGCATAGTTGCTACTCTCACAGCCAGCAAAGTCACTCACCGCAAAATTCGCCGCATTGTTGCCCATTGCAAAAAATCTTTCACAGAAGCAGATTTTCTGAAAAATGAAATTCTGATTCATCGGCAAACAACCACCAATTTAACTGACAATCGCCAGTTACTTTACAGACAAGATGGTTTGATTGAAAAAGTCTATACCACTAATATTCAACCTCTTAGTGCAGAGTTAGAGCATTTTGTCAATTGCGTCCACGGAGGCAATCAACCTTCCGTTGGTGGTGAACAAGCGCTCAAAGCCCTAAGATTAGCAAGTTTAATTGAGCAAATGGCTTTGGAAGACAGAGTATTTAACCCGTTAGATTGGCAATCTGAATCCAGAGTCCAATCATTAACTTCAACAATCTAACAGTACTGCTCAATTGAATATATGAAACGATTAGGGGCGTAATAATTGCGCCCCTAAAATTTGGCTGTTGTTTGTAGGATTTTGAGAAAAGCCAAGAGACAGACGGGAAAAGTTAAAAGCTACAACCGAAGGAATTACAGATAATTATTCTCCCCTGCTGCCTGCTCCTCTGCTCCCCATCTGCTTCAGATTGCGATCGCCGCACAATTTTAATTATTGTGTACTCTGCAAGTACGGATTATCAGTAAAGTTTTAAGAAGATTAAAGCTAAATTAAGCAACGAAACTTGTGTTGCAATTTTAGGAATAGACTCAATGACCGAATGGATTACTAGTACTATCAAGTCCTTGGGATACGTAGGAATTGCGCTGTTAATGTTCTTAGAAAACCTGTTTCCGCCGATTCCTTCAGAGTTGATTATGCCACTGGCGGGATTTACCGCCAGTCCAAAGTTGCCGGGAGGATCACAACTCAATATCTTTGGTGTCTTTTTTGCCGGACTTGTAGGTTCTGTAGCTGGCGCACTTGTATGGTACTATCCTGGTAAGTTTTTGGGCGAACAGCGCTTAAAAAGGTGGGCTGATCGGTACGGCAAGTGGGTAACGGTATCCAGCAAAGATATCACCAAAGCAAAGCACTGGTTTGATTCTCAAGGTAGCAAAGCAGTGTTAATTGGTCGTCTTGTACCTGGAGTCCGCACTTTGATTTCTGTGCCTGCCGGCATTAGCAACATGCATTTGCTACCATTTTTATTTTATACAACCTTGGGTAGTGCTGCCTGGGTAGGTTTGCTAACATACTCAGGGTATGTGTTGGGTAGCCAGTATGAACTTGTGGACAAGTACCTTGCTCCAGTATCCAAAATTGTGCTTGGGAGTTTGGTTTTGGCATTTGTGGTCTGGGTACTCAAGCGTAGGCGAAAAAAGACGAGACGTTAAAATACACAACCCTAATTTAAAGTTGATTTAAAGTAAGGGGGTTACATCTGGTAAAAATTCGCCTACACTAAGCCAAATAATGCTGATAAAAGCGATCGCCTAAACTCAGCAGGATTGCGTATTCGTAGCTACACTTGACGAAACCTAGAATTTTTGGTATCTCGCATGTTTGTATGTAAAATGAGCAAGTTAAATTTAGACAGTTAAGAAAGGACTAGGAGCTTTCATGACAGACCAACCTTCCGCCGCTACCCCAATGAATGCTGCTGCTATCCCTCTCAACAGGGTTTCAGCATCTACCCCAATTAATACTGCTACTCCCGCTAAGACTAATGGCGGTTCCGGTAAATCCATTCTGAGTGTGGACTTAGGCAGAACTTCTACCAAGACTTCTGTCAGCCGCGAACCCGGTAATGTGGTTTTCATCCCTGCCAATGTCAAACAAATGTCAATGGAAGAAGTACGGGGAGGTATTTTTGAAGCCCGTGCGACAGATCCTTTAATGGATTTGTGGATGGAATATCAAGGCAGTGGCTATGCAGTCGGTCAACTCGCAGCAGATTTTGGCGCAAATCTCGGAGTTGGTAAATCTAAGGTAGAAGACGCACTTGCTAAAGTTTTGGCCTGTGCAGGCTATTTCAAGCTGAAAGACGAAATTTCTGTAGTGTTGGGTCTACCCTTCCTCTCTCTAGAGCAATTTGAGAAAGAAAAGGCTCAAATTATCAGTCAGCTAACTGGCCCTCACATCATGAACTTTAGAGGCGAAACCGTCTCCCTAAACATCAATAAAGTTTGGGTAATGCCAGAAGGTTACGGTAGCCTTCTGTGGTGTGAAGCTCAACCTAAAAAAGGCCCTGGCAGCCCCGACTTTACCAAAGTGTCAGCGGCTATTGTCGATATTGGCCATCAAACCATCGATTTGTTGATGGTAGATAACTTCCGCTTTGCACGAGGTGCTTCTAAGAGTGAAGACTTCGGGATGAGCAAGTTCTACGAAATGGTAGCTAAGGAAATTGAAGGCGCAGATAGCCAATCTCTGGCACTCATTTCTGCTGTCAACAAACCCAAAGGCGAACGCTTCTATCGTCCCAAAGGCTCTAGCAAGCCTGCGAACCTTGATGATTTTCTCCCCAACTTGATTGAGATGTTTTCTCGTGACATTTGCAGTCGTGTCCTCGCGTGGCTACCTGAGCGTGTGACTGATGTGATCATCACTGGCGGCGGCGGCGAATTCTTCTGGGAAGATGTGCAACGTCTGTTGAAGGATGCCAAAATCAACGCCCATTTAGCTGCACCATCTCGCCAAGCTAACGCCTTGGGGCAGTATATTTATGGAGAGGCGCAATTATCCGCCGTTCGTGCTGCTAGGTCGTAAAACCAATGTTCCAATGGTCAAAAAAAGTAGTTAAATCGGTCACGTTCAACCCAGAAGTTGCAGACGAAAGCTTGTTGGCGCTGGTAGAAAGCCATTTAGAGCCTCAACCAGAAAAGACCTTCAGTGACCTCTGCAAAGAAGCCCTATGGCAGTTTTTATGTGTACCGGAATCTGTCAAGCCTGGTTCAAAAACAATAGCCGCTGACTCGGTTGAACAGAAAATCGATGAACTGCAACGTCAAGTGGCCGACCTAGAGGAACGTTTTTTCGCTAAAGAATCGAATCGTTTGGAGGCGATGGAACGCCATATTGTGCAACTGACGCAACAAATGGCGCATCTAGCAATTTTGGTGACAGAACGACCGCCGATTATTCACCATCAGCCTCCAACTTCACCAGCACCAACGCCGGTAGTGTCAACAGTCCCAGCAATGGAAATGGTTAACACTACCCACCCTGCTCCACCTCCTGAAGATGTTGACCCGGTTATTAGTCGTCTCAGTCAGTTTCTTGATGATTTTTAAGAGACGGTTTGGATTGTGAGTATTATATTTTTTGGCAATCCTTAGTAGTGCAGGCTATTAAGGATTATTAATTTTTATCATGATTAGATTTGTGAAAGTCTTCAGATCCCCGACTTCTTGAAGAAGTCGGGGATCTAAATTTTGAGTGGACTTGAACTATAAATTATTTTCTTTCTTGCTGAGTTTGGTTTATTATCGCTAGTACTAAAGTTTTGACTAATCCAGTTATTGCCATAATCAAAGTCGCAGTTCCTCCCATCAACAAGGAAGTTAAAAATGCTGCTGCAAGAATGATTTCCGTGGGACTGTGGCCGTCACGTATCCAAGCAGAGGGATTTTCAATTGTTGAGGAAGATACGGGAATTAACTGTGAGGTTTGGGTAGAAGGTTGGGGGTTAGTAGAAGTTGTTAGGGAAGTATTCATGGCGCGAACCTAAGTGAAATTTACTGTTTTCATAGTATTTCTGCTGTGAAAGCCTGAGATGCCTGAGAAATAGAGATGAAGTAGAAGCAAGGTATAAGATAAGTAGAATCAAGCAAAATTTTTCAGGCTGTCTATGCAATGGGATGAGTTTTTAAGACAAGAAGCTGCTGATCGTGAGTTATCCCCAGAGCAAACAGAAGCCTTTTTAGCCAGGTTGCAGGTTAAAAACTCCGGTAAGGGTGAAGCGAAGCTTGCCGACGACATTAATATTGGTGAGGACGCGTTCACAAAGCGCATGGCTCAAGTGTATAAAAAGTTTGCCCAGAGTTGTCCTGAGTTAGCCACCTCTAAACGCGGGAAACTAGAAAAATTAAAGGCTTACCTAACAGCAAAATATAACGGTAACGGTATTCCCCGTACTCAAATAACAAAAGAAATTCATCATAATATTCCCTTCAGTGGCGTGGTGAAGTTTGTCGGACGAGAAACGGAATTACAAAACCTGCATCAGTTGTTGCAGGAAAACCAACAGGTAGCCATTGCAGCTATTGCGGGGATGGGTGGAGTTGGAAAAACAGAACTAGCACTGCAATATGCCAATTCCCACCGCGTCACTTATCAAGGCGGGATTTGTTGGTTATCCGCAGTGCAAGATGTGGGAGTGCAACTGGTACAGTTTGCTCGTAATAAGCTGCAATTAAACATCCCAGAAGATTTAGATTTAGCTGCGAGAGTGCAATTCTGTTTTACAAAATGGCCTGAAGGTGAGGTTTTACTGGTAATTGATAACGTCACTAATTATCGAGAAGAAGTTAGGCGTTATTTAGAGTCTGTTCCTAAGCGGTTTAAGCAGTTAATTACCACACGGGAAAAATTACAACCGCCGATAGTGCGCTTAGATTTAGATGTGCTGACACCACTAGCGGCGATGCAGTTATTAAAATTCATAATTGGTAGGGAACGACTGCGACGTGAGCCGTTAGTTGCGAGAAAACTTTGTAAGTGGTTGGGATATTTGCCCTTGGGTTTGGAATTGGTCGGGCGTTATTTGTTAGGTGATGAGGAGTTATCCCTAGCAGAAATGCTGCAAGATTTGGAAAATGAGCGTTTGAAGAATGAGGCTTTAGATGAAGCTCAAGCAGAAATGACTGCGAAGTTGGGTGTTGCTGCTGCGTTTGAGTTGAGTTGGCGACGTTTGCGAGAAAATGCTCAACGTTTAGGCTGTCTTCTGAGTTTATTTGCTCTAGCTCCGATTCCTTGGGAGTTAGTGGAGGGTATAACAATAAATGATGAGGCTCAAGATTGGAAAAAAGCCAGACGTGAGTTGTTACAGTTACATTTACTCCAGGATAAGGGTGAGGGAATTTATCAACTACATCCTCTGCTACGGGAGTTTTTCAAAGATAAGCTTGAAGGTTTAGAGCAGAAAGAGGAATTTAAGCGAAGTTTTTGCAGGGTAATGGTATGGGTTGCTAAAAATACTCCTCAAACTCCGACAATTCAGCAAATTAAGGCTGTTGCCCCAGCAATACCTCATATAGCTGAAGTCGCGAACAATCTCATTCAGTGTGTCAGCGTTGAAGATTTACTTTGGCCATTTGTTGGCAACGCTCGATTTTATCATGGTCAAGGATTGTATGACAAAGCAGCACCTTGGCTTGAGAAGTGTTTAATAATCACTAAAAAATACTTCGCTGAAGAAGATCCCAAGCTCGCACAAAGCCTCAACAACCTTGCAGTACTCTACTACTCCCAAGGCAAATACAGTGAGGCCGAACCCTTGTACATCCAAGCTTTGGCACTCACACGCAAAATCCTGGGTGAAGAACATCCCGATATCGCACTTAGCCTTAACAACCTTGCAGCACTCTATCGCTCTCAAGGCAGATACATTGAGGCAGAACCCTTGTACATTCAAGCTTTGGCTCTCTACCGTAAGTTGCTAGGGGAAGAGCATCCTGATGTTGCCATTAGTCTCAGCAACCTAGCATCACTCTATAAATTCCAAGACAGATACGGTGAGGCAGAACCACTATACATTCAAGCTTTAGCACTTTACCGCAAACTGCTGGGTGAAGAACATCCTCATATCGCCACTAACCTCAACAACCTCGCAGCACTCTACCGTTCCCAAGGAAGATACAGTGAAGCCGAACCTTTGTATATTCAAGCTTTGTCACTCAAGCGCAAGCTGCTGGGAGAAGAACATCCCTCTGTTGCTACTAGCCTCAGTAATCTCGCTTTACTCTACCGTTCTCAAGGTAAATACAGCGAAGCCGAACCCTTGTACTTTCAGGCTTTGTCACTCTACCGCCAGCTGCTAGGGGAAGAACATCCTGATGTTGCCATTAGTCTCAACAACCTTGCTTTACTCTACGTATCCCAAGGCAGATACAGCGAAGCTGAACAATTTTACATCGAGGCTTTAGATATTTTTGAGCAACAGTTAGGGGAAAATCATCCTAATACTGTGACTGTGCGTGACAATTTAGCAGATTTACGCGATCGCCTCAACTCACAACAGTAAAATTCAAGTTCCCAACATCATCAATCAAGCTTTTATCTCCAAGTTTCGTGTTCTGAACTCAAAGTTCCATGTTCCGAACTCAAAGTTTCGTGTTCTGAACTTGAAGTTTCATGTTCTGAACTCGAAGTTTCATGTTCCAAACGAGAATGTTCTTGTTCTGAGGTGGAATGATGGTGTTATGAAGGCGATCGCTTGAGCTTTTTACTCGAAGTGTCGTGTTTTCAAGTGCAATGATGGTGTTCTGAGGGCGATCGCTTTATTTGAGGGTATAAGTTGAGAAGCGATCGCTTAAAATGGAATCCACTCTAACTGATCTAGCCATTCTTCAGCTTCTGTTGTTTCCCAAATCAGCAACAGTTCTTGTGCTAATTGTCCTATTGATATTCTAGGACGCACCCAAAATAATCCCCAAATATGTCCACCTTCTGCCCAATGTGCTTCTAGATGAGATGGCATACTAGCACGGTTATCTGTTACCAACAGCCGTTGAGATAATTCTAAATAACGCAACACATGAGGATCTAAAGTTCCTAATTGTGGCGTATTACTTTCACCTAAACGCAAAATATTTATTGCTGGGTTAAGACGAAGGACAGCTACTTTCAGACGCGGTGATAAATTTTCATCGAGTAAAAAACGAACCTTCACAAAGCATTTACCTGTTGATTAATTCTTTGTGCTTTTAATATTCTCAGGCGTTGTGCTAAGGGTGAAGGATGAGTCAGAGATTCTTGGTAACGCTGTTCACGCCATTTTGCCAGTCGTGACAAATAAGCATCGATTTGAGTGCGATTATGTAAATAGTAAGTAATAGTCGCGTGGATTTGCTCCAAACTTAGAGAAGGCAAATTAGTAACAATCTCTTCTGGTGTATATCCTTCTAAATAATATTCAAGGACATTATCAATACCAATACGGTGTCCTTTCAGGCGAATATCATCGGGTGAAAGAAAGTCAAAATAATCTTCTAGTTGCATTAATTTTGAATCGTAATGTTATTCAGGCGATCGCTTTACTTAAATTTTAGAATGATTTGCGTAGACGCAAAGTTGCTTGTTGTTAGCGATCGCCTGTAAAAGATTGAGAGAGAAAGAGAATTGCATTCGGCCTTACCCTTGGCAAAAGGATAGCTGGCTTTGAGTGAAATAAATATATACCCCAACATTTCCTACACAGTTTTAAACAGGTACTTTTTTTACTCGATTCACTGTACAAATGCTAGAATCCTCAGATGAAAAGTTAGGATACCCCGATGCCAGTTGTAGCTAACTCAATCAAATTTGGTACAGATGGCTGGCGAGGTGTGATTGGTGAAGAATTCACCTTTGAGCGTCTCGCCTTAGTAGCACCAGTTGCCGCTAAAGTCTTATATGATACTTATTACTCTACAGTGGGTAGCCGAACTATCATTGTCGGTTACGATCGCCGATTTATGGCGGAAGACTTTGCTCGTGCTGTGGCTGATGCTGTCACCGCCGTTGGATTTGATGTTTTACTCAGTGAAAGCTATGCCCCAACACCAGCTTTTAGCTGGGCTGCTAAACAACTCAATGCGTTGGGTGCGTTAGTTATTACAGCTAGTCATAATCCTGGCGCATATTTAGGATTAAAAGTCAAAGGATATTTTGGTGGCTCAGTACCGCCAGAATTTACCAAAGAGATAGAAGCACTGCTACCGCAGGGTGTACCAACAGCAGCTACTCCTGGCAAGTTGGACAAGTTTGACCCTTGGCCGAGTTACACCGCAGGACTACAAGGCAAAGTTGATATTGCCAAAATCCGCGAAGCGATCGCCTCTGGTAAGCTAACTGTATTCGCTGATGTGATGCACGGTGCAGCAGCAGGCGGTCTGGCAAGATTATTAGGTGATCAGGTAAAGGAACTCAACAGCAACCGTGACCCCTTATTTGAGGGTGGTGCGCCGGAACCACTACCTAAATACCTTTCTAAACTATTTGAAGTTATTAAAACTCACAGAGAAACTAATAAATCAGGTTTAACTGTTGGTTTAGTATTTGATGGAGATTGCGATCGCATCGCTGCGGTAGATCAAGACGCTACCTTCTTAAGTTCGCAAATATTAATCCCGATATTAATTGACCACTTAACTTTGCGACGTGGCTTTACAGGTGAAATCATCAAAACAGTCAGTGGTTCTGATTTGATTCCCCGTGTCGCAGCATTACACAATCTCTCCTTGTTTGAAACACCAGTTGGTTACAAATACATCGCTGACAGAATGTTAGTCTCACAAGTGCTGCTGGGTGGTGAAGAATCCGGTGGTATTGGCTACGGTAGCCATATTCCAGAACGAGATGCGCTGTTGTCAGCATTGTATGTATTAGAAGCCATTGTTGAATCTGGGCAAGATTTGAGTGAGTATTATTCCTACTTGCAACAGCAAACAGGATTTAACTCCGCCTACGATCGCATCGATTTACCTTTAGCCAGTATGGAAGTGCGATCGCGTCTTTTACAACAACTACAAACCCAACCTTTAACCGAAATTGCAGGGAAAGCAGTCATTGATTGTCAAACAATTGACGGTTATAAATTCCGCCTCGCTGACAACAGTTGGTTAATGATTCGCTTTAGCGGTACTGAACCAGTATTGCGCCTTTACTGCGAAGCCCCTACCCTTGAACAAGTACATCAAACCCTTGATTGGGCGAGACAGTGGGCCGAGTAAAATTTAGTCAAGGGTCAAGAGTCCATAGTCAAAAGTTTATCTTCATCAAGAAAACACTATAGACTATTGACCATTGACCATTGACTATTGACCAATGACCAAATTACTCGTAGTCGCCACAAGCAATCCAGGTAAGTTGCGGGAAATGCAAGCTTACCTAGCAAGTTCTGGTTGGGAATTAACTCTTAAGCCAGAAGAACTAGAAGTAGAAGAAACAGGTGATACTTTTGCGGCTAACGCTTGTTTAAAAGCATCCGAAGTTGCCAAAGCTACAGGACAATGGGCGATCGCAGATGATTCTGGCTTGCAGGTAGATGCGTTGAATGGTGTGCCGGGAGTCTATTCAGCCCGTTATGGCAAAACTGATTCAGAGCGTATTGCTAGGCTACTTAAAGAATTAGGTAACGAAGTTAACAGGCAAGCACAATTTGTATGTGCAGTAGCGATCGCCCGTCCGGATGGTGAGATAGTCCTGCAAACTGAAGGGATTTGTCGTGGCGAAATTCTTCATGCACCGCGTGGTAATGGTGGTTTCGGCTATGATCCTGTGTTTTACGTTCCAGAAAAACAGTTAACCTTTGCCGAGATGTCCCCAGAGGATAAGAAGTCAGTTAGTCATCGTGGTAATGCATTTGCAGCGTTACTACCACAACTGAGTACAATACTGAGTGCTGGGTAAAGTTCGTACTACCTATTTTCATAGACGTAGCAAGTATAAATTACAAATTACTATGGCTATTGCGATCGCACTCAATACAGACTCGATTAACAAATTAGATTTATCACCTGCTTTAACGGTAATTGAACCACTGCTGCAAGAGAGAGTCGCTTCCTATGAACAGCAGTTAAGCTTTGATATCGATTACCCTTTAGAACCTGGAGATCCGCGCGAACTTTCGGAAGTTGCAGAGTTGCGCCTGTGGTTTATCCGCTTAGATGCCAAATATCCCTGGTTGCCTTTTTTACTAGATTGGAAAGCTGGAGAATTGGCTCGTTACACCGCCATGCTTGTACCGCACCAATTTAGTACAAAAGAAGGCATTCAATATAATCCTGAAGCATTAGAAATATTTTTAATGCACAAAATATTTGTTTTAACTGATTGGTTAAAACAGCAAGATATTCCCAGTTCAACGCGGCTCAAATCTATGGCGCAAATGCTGGGTTATGAATTAGATGAAGGATTATTTGAGATGTTTTAAATGAGAGTTTACAGGCGAATTTTCGCTTTCGTCTGTAAACATATTAGACTTGCCACGTTAATTGGGGAGGTAGGAAACAAGCTGCTTTCGTGTCACCATAAACTATTGACCATTGACCATTGACTTATGACAAATCAAACTCCGATTCCGGTGATTATTAACGGTGCTGCTGGCAAAATGGGACGTGAAGTAGTCAAAGCAATCGCACAAGCACCTGATTTAACTTTGATGGGTGCAATTGACCGCAACCCCGAACACCAAGGTAAAGACGCGGGTGAACTAGCAGGTTTAAGTGAACCATTGGAAGTGCCAATCACTGACCAATTAGAACCGATGTTAGGATATGTTGCTGGTGAAAGACAACTGCCACCTGGGGTCATAGTAGACTTTACCCATCCTGATTCAGTGTATGACAATGTGCGGAGTGCGATCGCCTATGGAATTCGTCCAGTTGTCGGGACTACAGGATTAAGCCCAGAACAAATCCAAAATTTGGCAGACTTTGCCGAAAAAGCCAGCACTGGTTGCTTGATTATTCCTAATTTCTCAATTGGGATGGTATTGTTACAGCAAGCCGCAGTCACCGCATCACAGTATTTTGACCATGTAGAAATTATCGAACTGCATCACAACCAAAAAGCAGATGCACCAAGCGGTACGGCAATTCAAACCGCACAGTTATTAGCAGAAATGGGTAAAACTTTTAACCCGCCTCTTGTGGAAGAAACCGAGAAAATACCTGGAGCTAGAGGGAGCCTAGCAGATGAAGGAATTAGAATTCATAGTGTCCGTTTACCGGGATTGATAGCACATCAAGAAGTAATTTTTGGTGCGGCTGGTCAAATTTATACATTACGCCATGATACAAGCGATCGCGCTTGCTATATGCCCGGCGTACTACTAGCAATTCGCAAAGTCACACAGTTAAAGTCGTTAGTGTATGGTTTAGAAAAGATACTCTAAAAATTAGCACTTAACACCCAGCACCCATGCTTGTCCCACTGACTCGCCAGAAATTTGAACAAGTCGTCCCCCTCATTGCTACTGGTCAGCAGTACAAGTACTACTGGGGGAAATTTTCTAATTTTTTACAGCGGCTATTAGTTTCTGTAGTTTCTGTAGTTGTAATTTTACTAGTAAAAGTCCTGTTTGGGCTGGATTTTGGCCCCATCCTCTTTTTTCTTGGGGTAATTGGGGCGCTTTTTTGGCTGTGGTTTCCCGTGTTTCAAGCAAGTGTACGGAATGCAAAATGCCGCCGTTATAAGTACAGCGGCTTTTTCCGTGGGCGAATTTTAGATTGGTGGATTACAGACAGATTGATTGGTAAACAAGAAACTGTCAACAGCAAAGGGGAATTAGTAATTGTTGAAAATCGAGAAAAACGCATCAACCTAGAAGTTGGCGATGACACCGGATTTAGCGTAGAGTTAGACGCGCCACTAAAACCTTTTCATAAAGCGATCGCTCGTGGTCAAATCGCTGAAATGATAGTGATGTCAAATCGTCCAGATTTAAGCACTATTGACGATTTCAGCGAAGTTTACATTCCCAGCCGTGACTTGTGGGTGAACGATTACCCCTATCTCCGTAGAGACTTCTTTTCGGAAGTCAGTAGCCGCTTACGCGAAGACCAACAAGACAGACCACGCCGCCGTCGTCGGAGATATGAAGAATAAAATGAAGTGTGAAGTATGAAGTCTGAAATTTCATACTTCATAATTCAGACTTCATACTTCTTTTAGCTTTGCCGATTTGCATTCTGTCCGTAAGCTTGCCAAGCCAAATCTACCAGTCCATCAACAACCGCAGCTGCGACAACGGCATTACCTTTGCGACTGTCAATTGTAATATAAGGCACTAAAGAGTCTTGTAAGCGACTTTTAGCAGTATCCACATCTACAAATCCAACTGGAGTTGCAATTATTAAAGCTGGCCGAATTTCTTCAGCTTCAATCAAATCCACTAGTGCTGTTAGTGCTGTTTGGGCTTGACCAACCACAAAAATCCCCTCTGGATAACGCTTGGCGAGGGTTTCAATTCCCCAAGCTGCCAGAGTTTTTTCCTTTTGGGGACGTGTGACTGTTTCCATGCTGCAATAGACTGGGTTAGCAAAGGTGTTTTGGATATCGTAGGCAATACCTACTTGTACCATCGGCACATCAACCACAATTGTTGTACGTGCTGCTAACGCCGCTGCACCTGCTTGCAAAGCATGTTCCGAAAATCGAATTAAAGACTTATATTCAAAGTCAGCCGTAGCATATATCACCCGCCGTACAATCTCATATTCTGCGGGTGAAAAGACATGATCGCCAATTTCACTATCTATGATTGCTAAACTTTGAGCATCAGTTACGTGCCATTCCATCACTATTCAGCGCTGATATACCAGCTTTCAGCTTATCAGCTGAGAGTGAGTACTGAGTCATCTGAAGTCTGAAGTTTGAAGTCTGAAGTCTGAATTCAGCACTCAGCACTCATAAACTCAGCATTTACAACTCCGCACTTGAAGAAGGACGGCTGAATACAGGAGATAGGTAAGCAACTAATGCACCGATTAAAAAGCCAGAAATATTGCGAACTAAAGGTAGCCAATCGCTTGTGCGGGTAACAACTGGCCCAATACCGAAGGCGATGAACAAAATTCCCCATAAAGGAGAGAAAATTAATGCCCATTGCCAAGCGAAAATTTGTTTGTCGTTACGAGGTTGGGCGGCAAATCCGCAAATTATCCCACCAATAACGGAAGTAACTAGAGTGAGAATCCACTGTTCTCTTGGCAGTCCAGGCACAACATTACAACCACCTTTTAGCAAGCAGCCTTTAACTGAGTCTAGGGCTTGTAATATTGCTTGGTCTTCGCCTTGTTCGCGTACAAAGTACAAATTACCAAAGCGAGTTTGTAATTCAATCCAAAATGTGCGGGGTAACAGTTCATAAACTGCATCGCCAACACTAAAGCTGAGAATGTTACCGCCACGAGAGTCAGCTACTAACAGGATACTTTTATCATCCAAACCCCAGTAATTAATTACTGCTCGACCAGGGGTGCGATCGTATTGTGTTAATACTCGCAGTTTCCAGCCAGTTTCGGTTTCAAATTGCTCTATTTCTGAAACTAGCTTGTCTTCTTGAATATCAGTGAGAGTTTTCGCTAAATCAATCACCGGAGTTTGGAAATTGGGCAACAACTCAGGATTGTCATAAGCAAGCGCTGAGGAGGGATTTGCTATCCAAATTGACCCAGCCACGAAAAATACTGCAATGGATACTAGAATTCGTCGCCAAAAACAAGACTGCATGGATGTTCTTATACAAATATCTACAGTAAAAGTGAACAAGTTGTTTTAAAAAGTAAAAGACAAAAGTGATACTTCTTTACACTTGTTTACTTTACTCTAATATTAGGGTCTAGGAAAAGTATTGGATATGAGAGATTTGTGGTATCGATTTGCGGGATAAAACGTCTTAGCGTAGAGGCAAAGCGGCTTTGCCTCTACGCTACTTCTAGATTTAGTCCTTTGTAAGGCTAAAATGAGATTTTTGGAAATTTTGAATACTGTAATACACTTCAATTTGATTTTTGTCAATTGAAAAGTTGATGAAATTGGTCAAACAATAGAAGATTTTGCCAGAACTCACTCTGACATTCTCCTCCACACCTCTGCGTGAAACAAAAAGCTTGACAAGTCACAAGATAAAATATGTGCAGCTTCTTCACTCAGTTGATTATTTAGCCAATTCACAATGGAAACTGCTATGTCTCCTCTAAAAACTGATTTCCCCAATCTTTATGAGGTAGATTATCTGCAATGGATAGAGACAACTGTAGAAAAACTCCGCAATCAAGACTATTCCAATGTGGATTGGGAAAATCTGCTCGAAGAAATTGAGGATATGGGAAAAAGTGAGAGAAGAAGTTTAGAAAGCAACTTGATTATAGTTATCTTGGATCTGCTGAAATGGCAGTTTCAACCTGAGAATAGAAGTGGTAGCTGGGAAGGAAGTATTGTTGAACATCGCGGACGAATCAAGAAAGCAATCAAAGAATCTCCCAGCCTCAAGCCTTATTTAGAAAGTATATTTGCAGAGTCTTATACAGAAGCCGTCAAACAAGCAAAACCTGAAACTGGCTTACCTTTAGAAACATTTCCTCAAGAATGCCCATATAGTCTACCAAATGTAATTGACGATGAATTTTTACCTAACTAATTTCTGGCGTTGTATCTTTGCCAAATGATTTGAGATTTGTGGATTTTTTGATTCAACCTGAGATGCGATCGCTTTTAATTACAAAATCATTGTCACTACCTAAACTAACTCGATGGTAGTGGTTGTTGATTTTCTAGGGTTTGGCTATCTAATGTTCGGGGTATTTGCATTAGCAGTACTGTCAGATTAATTGCCATGTAAGCTACCAGAGACATCCACAGCAATTGGTTATTGTGAATATACCAGGCTGTAATTGCTACAGGCAGAAAGCCAAATCCAAAAGCCATTAAAACGGCATTACGTAGAGTCGCACCTTCCTTTAAACCAATGAAGTAACCTTCTAGCATAAAGGCAATGGCTGTTAATGCCAAAAGTGGCAGCAACCAGACAGTAGAAGTACTGATATGTTTGTTGACTTCTGCGTGATTAGTTAACAGTCCGAACACTGTATCAGGAAACAGCACCGACACTACAGCAAAACCCAAGGCAATTACCAAACTGGTTAATACAGAGACAGTCAGTAATGAACTCATTTGTTCTTTAGCGCCTTTGCTGTGAAAGTTGCCAGTTAGTGTTTGAGTTGTCATACCCACACCTTGCACGGTGAACTGACTCAACAAAGCAATCTGTAATAGCAAACCATTCTCTGTTAAGATTTCAGTTCCCATTGCTGCACTCAAGTTGGTGAAAATGGCGTAGGTAGAAATCAATACTACAAATCGGATGAGAATGTTACTTTTGAGCGCCACAGTATCTTTTAAGGCTACCCAATCAAAAACTTCTTGCATAGCAGCGGGTAAAGTTTGCCAGGGAATGTTAAAGCAGGCATATATCACTCCAGTCAGTAACGCCAGATATTGACTAATAGCTGTTGCTAGTCCGGCTCCCATACTTTCCCAACCCCACCGCGAAATCATCAAATAATCCAGCAGCACGTTGGAACCATTACCAATCACAGACATAAGCAGGACGACGCTATTCTTTTCTTGTCCCATGAACCAGCCAATTAATACAAAATTGAGCAACACGGCTGGCGCTCCCCAAATTCTGGCTTGGAAATAATCAGCCCCAGCAATTTCAATGTCTGGAGAACCACTGAGAATCGTGAAGCCAATTTTTTGTAATGGGTATTGTAGGGATAGAATTAATAAGCCAATTCCCAGAGCAATTAAGCCACTGCGTATCCCGGCTAAGAGTATGGCTTTGTGGTCATCAAGTCCTACAGCTTGTGCAGTCAGCGCATTCACACTAGAACGCAGAAATTTCAACACCCGGTAAAGGTAGTCAAAAATAATAGTTGCCAAGATAACTCCGGCCAAGTGACGGATATCTGCCAAGTGTCCCAAAAAGGCGATGTCCACTAGACCTGCTAGAGGAACCATCATGTTGGATAGCACGCTAATGCTGGCCAGTTTGAAAAAGCGAGGCAAGAAGTTGTACTTGGGTGAGACCGCAATTGTCATAGATTGTTGTCTGTACTGGAATTTATATTCCAGTCTGTACTATTTCAGTCAGAAATGACAGATTACATCGTGTCTAGTAGAAAAATGAGCATTAAGGCAGCAAGGGTGTAGGGTTGGATGGACACGATCGCAGCGTCTTTGTCCTGAAACATTTTTGCGGCTCTTTACACGTAAACTAAAACCGCTTTCATCCCCATCCCTCACAAGTTCCTCAAATTGTTGCGCTACTTTTTATATTTGGATGAATCTGTCTAAAGACAGTTCTGACAATTAGCTATTTTGTTAAAAACATCTTCCAGGAGGGCAAACAAATGCCATACCTGAATTTATTAACTGTTTTTAATCGCTCTAATTACAGACGTAGCGGCTATGTAAGCATACCTTGGCAAGCGATCGCTACACAATGGCAAATCCCAGCAGATGAGCTGATCCTCACTGACTTACATGACCTGACACGCACACCAATCAAAGCGCAAGTAGATCAGGTTGACCCTGAAGATCCTAGCCGTGATGTTTTAATCTTTCATCTAGAAAAACCAATTCCGCCTTGTGGTGAAAATGATGTTTTAGCTTCGGCTTTCATTCGAGTTGACCAAGGTCAACCAGTCCCGAAAAGATTATGTGAGCCGTCTTTAGAAATAGTTTACGGGTCAGATAAGCGAGCCAGGGGAGTCAGACTAGTTAATAACCGATTGATTGTTTGGTTCAATTTCATCCCAGCACCGGAAGATAACGGACACAACTGGTTTTCTGGTTCGGCTACTAGTGTGCAGTTAGACAACCAGGAATTTCTCGATCCGTTTCGGTCGGCACGGGGCGAATGGCTGGGTCAAGAACCAGAAAAACGTTGTATGCAAGTGAGTGAAATTCAATTACCAGGGACGCTTTATCCCAAATCACCTTACTATCAAGTGTCTTTGTTTAATCACTCTTATCGATTAGTGGCTCAATCTAGTGGCCCAGTGCGTGCTAGTGTGACCATTGCTTCTGAACCCTTTGATTACATGGGTGCAGACCCAGTTACAGGACAAAATCGGCATTTAGTCTGTGAACTTTATCGGGTGATTAGTTTATACGCTGGCGCAGATTATTTGATTGAGGAATTATTTGTCAAGGGTAAACCCAAACATCCAGAAGACAAGATGGCTGATGCACCAGAGGTAGTTTATTTGCCCTTTGGATTGCATTATTTTGCTCATATAAATTTAGGGCAAACCCAAGATGTTGAGCAAGTCTTCCCTGTGCCTGATTGGTTTGCGGTTGGTTCTACTGCTCCCCCTTATGCAGCTTATGGCTTGGCAACTAGTTTACACATAGAAGCGATCGCTCATCCTCACGAAGGTAAGCCCAATTGTTTCTCTTGGCAGTTGTTACCAGGCACATCTGCCAAATGTTTACACCTATTCATGCGCGACCAACCCCAAGGATTTGATGCACGGGTAGGACATTATTGGTACGAGTTGATTTATAGTCCCCTGCAAGCAGAAATCTATCAAGATCAGCCAAAAGAGTTGAGAGTTTTGACTCCATTCCCGTAAGGCTGATAAGCTGTTAAGCATATAAGAAAGCACATTGAAGCCACAAGGGGGCAGGGAGCAAGGGAGAAGTTAATCGAATTCAAGTTAACTTAATTTCCTTGCAATGGGGCATTCAAGGCTTTTTCGATGCGATCGCGTGTTTCAAGAATATGGGCTTTGCTATATTCATCATTAGAACTGACCTGCGCTAGTTTTTCATCTAATTGTTTGAGTTTGTACCAAGCTAAAGTCCGGGCATCTTCTGGGACATTGTCTTTGCGCAACACCATCCCAATTAAGAGATTCAGGTATTCTCGTTGCAAACCTCGCCGCATACTGGATATTTGCAAAGCTGACCCTTGGGGTTTGATGACTTCTGTCCAAATGCCATCTTGGAGCGTATCAAATAATTCAGGCAAACTCAGTGCTTTACCTGATTGTGCTTTGAGTTCTAAATCCTTGAGACGGTTGAGGCGATCGCCTGAGAGTAAGTCTCGCAACACGGCACTTTGCAAGAATAAGACTAACTCGTGAATGGGATAATCTAAACGGCCAACGCGGGGATAGCTACCCCAGTGTCGCCAACGAGAAGGTGCTAATTTATTCAGTAAATCTGGAGCAAATTTTAAGGCATCTTCAGCAAACACATACTTTTGCAGCGTTTTTAAAGCTTGCCGTTGTTCTTCTACGGGGACTGGTTGAAATGGTAAACGATTTTGGCGATCGCCGCGATCGCTCAGTTTGCTAGACTCAACATCACCACCTTTGAGGCGGTAAAAAGACTGTCCCCCAATATACTTACTGACATAATAAATTTGCTGAAAATAGTTGCCCAATACCGTACTAAAGCGTTCACTTAAATCGCTGTAGCTTTCCCCAGCAGTGGGATAACCTCTATTTAGACGTTCCCACATCACCCGTGAATTATCTAATTGCCACTGAGAATACACCAACACATTGTTACTATTGTCCCAAGCATCAGCTGTAGGATCGAGGTCATAAACATCCTCATCTGTGGAATAACTCAACTCTGGCTTATAAGATTGGTTAGCAATTTCCTGTAACAATGGTTTTTCGGCAATGGGAGTTGTCGCCTGGGTAGTTACATAACCATATTGAATCGCCCATTCATCATAAGGCCCTACCGCACTGGGAAAATAATCACCTTGCTTTGTGCCTTGAGGTGCAATATTTGGCGGAATGTAATCCATCACAGAAGCAGTCAAACCCTTGTTATGGGTGACATCTTTATTATTCATCTGTTGTGGTGGTAGTAAAGTACTACCCCGGAAATTATGTCGCAAACCCAGAGTATGACCGACTTCGTGGGCAATAATTAAACGTAAATATTGATTGATATATTGTTTTACTTGGTCTTGGCTGGGTGTACCGTCTTTCAAAAGTGTCATTGCCAAGGAACCAAAAGCAAATTGGTTAGCGGCTTCCATGCCGTAACATAAATCATACTCTCCAGCTAGTTTAGATAAATTGCGCAACAATCCATTTTGTTCTAGCTGTAGAGAACTTTCGTCTTTTGCAGCTTCACCACCACAAAGAAAGCGATTTTGCATCCAGGCTGATAAGGATGTGCGGTTTTGGTTTTGATTAGGTTGAACAATTTTACGATACTCACTTTTCAGCGCCCGCACAAAGCTGGCATCGACTAAAATATCTGCATCTAAAATCTCTCCAGTTAAGGGGTTAACGCGGGATGGCCCCATTGCGAAATAACCATCGACTGTGTTTATCCACCGAATTGTGTTGTAGCGAATATCCGCAGGATCCCAAGTGGCGTTATCTGGCATTTGTCGGGCTTCAATGGCATCTTTAAATCCTGCTTTCAGGAAGGCTTTGTTCCACATTAATATGCCTTCTTTGATGGCATCACGGTATTCTAAAGGGACTGCGTTATCAATCCAAAAAACAATTGGTTTTTTAGGACGGGAGATTTTGGCTTTGGGGTCTTCTTTTTCTAAATGCCAGCGGTTGATATAACGGACAAAAGGATCACCACTGTCTTTGGTTAAGTCTTGGTAAGCAGTAATGAAATAACCAACTCGTTCGTCAGCCAACCGGGGGCGATAACCGTTATTTGGTAACTGTGAAAGACTGTAGTGGACGCGCAAAGTAAAGCCACGGTCATCAGGCAGTGAAGCAAAACTCAGCCTTTCATTGTTGCGACTGCTACTACTGCTGCTAGAGAAATTCAACACCGACTCAATTTCGACGTTATGGGGAAAAGCTTTGGCATCACCAAAGTATGACTGGTCTTTGGTAGCGTTCACACCTAAACTTGCAGATAATCCTGCCAAGTCTGAGAGTAACAACTCACTTAAATCGATGAGGAGTGTTTTGCGTTGGGGATGAATGCTTTTGATGGGTAACATGTAGAGAATTGAATCGCTAAACGAACGGGCAAGCGATCGCGCTTGTGGATCTCCTTCCCGCGTGCGAAAATTTACGTTGCGGACAACAAAGTGTAATTTGTCATCTACCCGTTGCCAATAAAACAAAAAATCTTGCAAAGGTATACCACTGTAAATACCTCGTTCGCCAATTCCTGATTCTAGTGTGGCTGTTGCCAGGAAATTATTATTTAACTGTTCAGGTTTAATTTCGAGATAAATTTTATTCTTTTTTTGATTGCGATAAAGGGTGAATAGTCCCTCTTTTTTTTCTGTATCTTTAATTACTTCATCAAAGTTTTCTAAATTATCTTTAGTTGCTGGTTTAACAGTAGAATCTGGCTTTTTTTCCGGTTTACTGCTTGGTTTGGCAACTTCTAAAAAGGGTTGTCTTTGTGCTTGTTTGAGATTTTTCACTACCCAAGTAAAAGGCTGACTTTGGACTTTTTTATCCTGATTAATCACCCAAACTTGCGGTGATGGTAACTTTTTCCAACTAGGTTGTGTGCTGTTGGTGGTGGCTGCAACTTCTGAACTCTGGTTAATACCCAATGCTTTAATGTCTTTATGACTACGTGGCGACTCAGCATTGGCAGTTGCTATTCCTAGTAATAATCCATGCAACAAAAGTACGTAAAATGTTACTTTATTCATTTAATTTTGCCCTGATAAAGATTACTAGATAATTTTTAATTTTTACCAAGAAAATTTTTTGATGCCATCAGTATAAGCAACCTAAAAATATCCGAAGTTATCTGACATCCAAAGACAGATTTTTCACTTCAGTTTTTATAGATTGGTTTCTGTTCTGTGATGCAGCTTTACTGTAGTATTCTGACTAACAATTACTTATGGAATACTTGGTAAGTATTATTTTGTCCCTAGCCGAGTCAAGATACTGGTAAAAATTACACAATTTAGGCAAAAACTTATAGGATATATAGATTTATTGATATATAAACAATTTTTAAAGGTAAAAATAAAGTTTATCTCCGATACAAACCCCTTACTGCTTGCAATTTAGCTGTTCTTAAGTCTTAGTGTCAACAAAATATACATACTACTTTATACTTTAAGCTTTGGCATCTCAAAACCAAACTCAACAATAAAAAATTAATAAATATTTAACATTAAATCGGGTAAATAGTAACAACTGATGCAAATTTTTCTTCTAAGTGTTTTGGGTTTTGACGATTCGCCTTAACTAATTACAAAAAAACCCTGTATTTCTACAGGGGTAGTACTAAAATACAGCAGATTACAGATGAATGAGGTACCAGTTTTCACCAAAAAGCCATGTAACACAAGACTTTCAAGCCTGTTCCCTGTCCCCTATTCCCTGTTCCCTGCTGTATTAGTTATTTGCAAAACCTGGCTAACTGACTAATTTTCCAAGAAGTTAGGTGTACCATTGCCACCAAACTTACCCACAGCAGGAATTACCAGGAACTTATCTGTAGCTTTGCCTGTACCATCGTCGGTAACAGAGGTAGAGTCACCAGGATGACCATTGGGGACGAACAATTGTGGATGGTCAAAAGGAGCTTTTTCATAGCGAACTCGCTCATCAGTTAGAGCTTTAAGAAACGCCACCAAATCAGCTTTCTCATCTTCCGTTAAATTTAACGGGGCGAGGGCGCTTTGCTGACGAAAGTCTCCGCCACGATTGTAAAAGTCCACAACTTGTTCCAAAGTCAAGTAGCCGCCATTGTGGAAGTAAGGGGCTGTAAGTTCGACGTTGCGTAGTCCGGGTGTTTTGAAACTACCATCTGCAAGTAATAAGTCACTGGCAGTAACTGTTGTATTAGGGTCAGAACCAAGCAATTGCTGAAACTTCCCTAACAAAGATAATCGTGCTTCTGACAGTGGATTGCCAAAGGGATCATTCCCACCAACACCAAGATCTTCTAAAGAGGGTCTCACACCAATATTGAAGAAGCCTTCGTCAAAGACAATTCTGGGAAAGTTCGGAATATTCAGTATCCCGATACGTTGTTGCTGTACAGCACTAACAGAAGCTCTTGTAAGTTCTGCACCATTGTGACAGGTGGTGCATCGAGCTTTGCCTTCAAAGAGTTCTTTTCCTCTTAGCTGCTGGGCGCTGAGGGCTGTGGTGTTTCCTTCTAAGAAGCGGTCAAGAGGTGTATCGTCAGCAATGAGTGTAGACTCATACAGCTGCACCGCCAGTCCGAAGAACAATGAGAAGTTGTACTCCATTAATGTGTACTCATTGGTCTCTAAGGGGCGGTTTGGTGGTTGATTGACGAAAGTTCTGCTACCGTCAGCATTCACTTGGATAATACGATTGGATGCCCACCATTCAGGTTTAAATGCTTGAGCAATTAGTTGTTGATAGGTGGGAGTTAAAGTTCCAGGTAAAAGTAACCGACTTTCTGAACCTAAAACGCTATCTAAGGGATGCACTAATTGTTTACCCAGTGGTCTTAGACCAAGTAACTTTTTCCCTAGTAGTCTGGGTAGTTTCTTACCTTTGCCAAAAATTTTAAAAAGATGAAATTTGCTGTCCACTGACCCGAACTTATCACCAATTTCAGCAAAGGTGCGACCATCAGCAGACATCTCAAAAGAACTGATTGGCGGGCCAACAGCTTGGGAAGCTAAAGAAGCATGGTTGAAGCTAACTTTTACAAATTCCAGTTGACTGGGAGTAATTGCTTTGGCTACATAAGCGTTGGGGTCTCTTAATCCAAATTCATTTACTCCATTGAAGACTTCCTGCGCTCTACCATCCCAGAAGTTACGGAAGTTAAAGACAGAATCAATGACAGTTGGTGTGTTACGCGGTTCGACACGGCGCACATTTGTACCGTCGATGTTAAATACAGGATCTGGTACTAAGGTTACTTGGTCTTGGGCATTGCCAGGTGTGACATCAACAAACTTGCTGTTAAAGACACCTTGGGAAGAAACGACATCATTAGTTTGGACAGGAAAATCTTCTGGCTTAAGTTTATAGTTGGGCGCACCACCAACATCAAACACTGTATCTGGATTGATTGTTTGGTCGGCGTTAACTCGCAATAGTCCCGGAGAAATTTGATTTTTGGATCTGTTGTCAGCACCAGCATGGAAGTGACAACTTGCGCAGGCGGTTACACCGTCACTACCCACTTGCATATCCCAAAACAGTACTTTTCCTAACTTGATTGCGGCGACTTTGTTTTTTACGAAGTCTGTAAGATTGTCAGGTTCTGGAACTGTAACTGTTTTGAGGGAAGCTAAGGGCGGTGTAACTTGTGCTGATACGGTGTTTCCTGCAATGATGGCGAAGGTTGCGATCGCTCCAATTATCATTGCTTTTTGCAACTTAGATCTCAGCTTTTGAGATAGCAAAGATTTAATTCTCTGCCTGTTTCGCCATCTACCTTTGGAAATAAGTAGAACGTAGATAACTAGGCTCGTAATCACGAGTCCGAAAATGATGACAGGTAAAATTGCCATGTTTTTTAGTAATAAAAAACATTAAGTAGATTGAACTAAAGTCTATAGCAATCTATTAACTTGATATTCAATGTATAGTATTTATTTAATTTTTCCAAGCTAAAAATATTACAGCGAAAAAATTAATTGATTAGTATTTACTATATAGATGTATAAAAATGCTTCTGTCTTAAGGCTGTTGTTTTTTGTTCTATTACACCCAATCTCAACAAATAACGTTTTTGCCTGAGTCTCAAGGATGATTGTGAGGTCTGCATTAACGCCAGAGTTTTGATACCATAACTGAATGTCACTACATCAAAACTCTGGCCGCTGGCGTTTAGGGCTGGCATTATCTCTACTGACTGTTTTATTGTGGGGAATCTTACCGATCGCGCTGGCTGTGATAGTACAAGCGCTGGATGTCTATACAGTGGTTTGGTTTCGCTTTTTGGTGTCCTTCGTACTGCTGACTATCTATTTGGGAGTACGTGGTGAGTTACCAAAGTTACGTGAATTGCATTCTGGCTCTTGGAAATTGTTAGCGATCGCTACACTGATGTTAGGCGCTAATTATTTCTTATTCATGCAAGGTTTAGCACTGACATCCCCTGCTAATGCAGAAGTACTGATTCAATTATCTACTTTGTTATTAGGCTTAGGTGGGTTATTTATTTTTCAAGAACGTTATACGTTGGGTCAATGGATTGGGGTTGGTGTACTTATTTGTGGGTATATTATATTTTTCCGTGACCAACTAACCAATTTAATTACTGCACATGGCACATATATTTTTGGTAGTGGTTTAGTAGTTTTAGGTGCAACTGTTTGGGCTGTTTATGCTTTAGTACAAAAGCAGTTATTACAATCGTTGTCTTCTTTTAGCATCATGATGTTGATTTATGGAGGCAGTGCTTTATTACTTACACCTTTGGCTAAACCAGACACTATTTTAAAACTGAATACTTTGCAATTAAGTATGTTAATTTTTTGTGCTTTCAATACTTTAATTGCTTATGGTGCTTTTGCAGAATCATTAGAACATTGGGAAGCATCACGAGTTAGTGCTGTGCTGACTTTAGCCCCGATTGTGACATTAATAGCAGTTGAGTTAGTAGCAATATTCACACCTACATTAATTCCAGCAGAAAACATCACACTCATAGGCATGATCGGAGCTTGTTTAGTAGTAGCTGGTTCGATGGCGATCGCCTTGGGCAAAAGAAATTAATTGTGCGTATTTAACATGACAAGCAAACTTACTTATTAACAGCATACATTACATATTTACATATACCGAGGTACAGTAAGTTTGTATTTGTTATGATTTCTGCGAGTGTGTCATACCATTTTAATGTGAGTTCGATGAGTGCTTTTTTGACCTCACCCCCAGCCCCTCTCCTACGAGGAGAGGGGAGTAAAACCCTTATTTTTCATTGCTCCTCTCTCGCCTTTTAGGAGAGGGAGGCTGGGAGGGAGAGGTCTGTTGAATTCACGTCATTTTAGATTTCGGATTGAGAATTGCTATCTGCTAACAGTTAACAGTTAACAATTATAAATTTAGGGTGCGCTAATAACTACCAAAGCCAACATCCAGTGAAACAACATCACCGCAACAGTTGAGCGATGAATAGTTTATTTAGTAATTGGGCCAGCACCCTGAAAAGAAATTCGCTGTTGCTGGTTCTGTCAACATTGCTGCCAATATTAGGAATTAATACATCTGTTAAAGCAGCAGAACGGGTTTATGTAGCATATTCAGCTTTAGAGGTATCAGTTTCTGTAACTGCTTTGGAAAATTTTGCTAAAAAAGGTGTAATTGATGATGAATTAACAATTTATCAGCAATATATACCTGCACAACAGTTTCAAGAATTACAGCGAATTTTAATTACTTCTGTAAAATCTAGTCCGGCGGTGGTGTCGCAATTTCTTTCTACACCACAAGGAGAATATTTACTCCGCCGTTTTACAGAAGTAATTCAAAACAAAGCACCACAAGCACAACCAGCATTTGATGAGATGCGTTCGGCGTTAATTCTGGCTGTTGCAGAACCAGAGGGGTTAACGTTATTAAATTTGTTACGCCAGTATCCGGCTAACAGTGTCCGCATTGATTTAGGACGTAGTTTTAAGATAGCGACGGAACTAGAAGATTTAGTGAAGGCGACTAATCAAGCGATCGCCAAAGTTAAACAAAAGTCTAATCTAGAATCTGTCACAATTCCCAAGCCTAGTAATTTCTCGCAACTACCAGATTTGCAACTACCAGGAAGCTTAAAGTCGCAAAAATATATATTGAATTATTTCGACTCAACCCGTAACCGCAGATTATTAACTGATGTTTATCTTCCCAATCTCTTGGTTCCTGTACCTGTAGTTGTTATTTCGCATGGTTTGGGTACAGATAGCAGTAACTTTCAATATTTAGCTAAGCATCTAGCTTCTTATGGGTTTGCAGTAGTTGTTCCCAATCATTCAGGGAGTGATACAAAACAATTGCGATCGCAAATTCCAGAACAGGCTGCTGAATTAGTCACAGCAGATGAATTCCAAGATAGACCTTTGGATATTAAATATATCCTGAATCAGCTAGAAAAAAGTAACAAATCAGATGCTCGATTTAAAGGTAGACTCAACTTACAACAAGTAGGAGTTTTTGGTCATTCTTTAGGTGGTTATACAGCGTTGGCTTTAGCGGGTGCGAAAATTAATTTTGCCCAGCTAAAACAAGATTGTACAACTGAGGCGTTACATCAAACTTGGAATATGTCTTTATTATTTCAGTGTCGCGCTTTGGAATTGCAAAATCAATCTGCTAATTACAATTTACAAGATAATCGGGTGAAAGCTGCGATCGCTGTTAATCCTGTGACAAGTTCTATTTTTGGTAAGGCTGGTTTAAACCAGATAAAAACCCCTGTGATGATTGTTGCTAGTAGCAATGATACTATTGCACCAGCTTTATTTGAGCAAATTTTACCTTACTCTTGGCTTGCTAGTTCTCAAAAGTACCTCGTCACTCTGGTTGGTGGAACTCACTTTTCTACTATTGGTGATGGAAACCCCGCATCTGGACAAGTCGCATTACCATCTGATGTCGTTGGTGATGTTTTCCAAGCACGTCGTTATATGAATATTTTGAGTGTCCCGTTTTTTCAAACTTACGTTGCGAGAAAGCCTCAATATATCTCTTATCTCCATCCGGCTTACGCCCAAAAAATTTCTAGTCAAACACTGGGTTTAAATCTTGTGCAGTCTCTCAGCCTAGTTGAACTATCTCAATTTATCAGTGCTAACTTTGATCATACCAAACACCTGAAAAAAAAATTTCCTTACTCCATAGTTAATTTTGGGTTTTGGTTGTTAAATATTGGCGTGTCGTTGCTGTATGTGATGATTTTTTGGTGACAATAATGTGATTGCTTCAGATACCAGACTTCTTCAAGAAGTCTGGTATCTAAAGATTACAAGCCATTACCAATTAATATAAACGGTGACCAGTAATAAGGGTGAGAATAATCACTGTCTGTAGAGCCAGGCTTGCTGTGTAGTAAACTTAGTTGTGCTTGGCGTAAAGCCTCAGCTTTTGTGGGATGATTTTTACTAGCTAGATTCTTGTAGAATTGCTGCATTAACAGAGCAGTGCTGCGATCGTTTACTTGCCATAGAGAAGCTACTACTGCCTTTGCACCGCGATTAAGAAAAGAATATGCAACACTAGCAATTTCTACCCCATCTTGACGAGAACCTGCAAGGGCTGTTTGACAAGCAGATAAAACAACTAAATTAATATTACTTAACCCTGTTAAAGTTTGAATTTGGGGAATTGCTAGTTTTTCACCATTTCCTAACAACAAATAAGAAGCATCTTTACTATCAGGAACAAATTCAGCATGGGTAGCAAGATGTAAAATCTTATTACCTGTAAGATGGTCTCGCAGAGTCCGAAAATCAAAGGAATTATTGAGAAACTCTTGTCCTGGATATATACCTTGTTGATTATTATTAGTTTTAACAATTGCATTTAACTCTGTGGGTACATTTTCTAGCGCCGGAAAATCACCCACAGCTTGAGAAAGTCCCATTGCTAAAACCGAAGTATTCTGCGTTCCTGCGGGTAAGGTAGCAGAGGTATCTGTTAAATCTGCGGATAAAACATTATAGACTGTGTAATTTTCGATTAAATATTGCTTACCATCAAACAATGCACTCATAGGGATATAACGTGTTACCCTATCAAGAGCAAACACGAGATTTTTCACGTTATTTTCTTTCAGTTCTGCTTCTAATGGTTTAATCAACCAATTATGCAGTTTTTGACTAACTGATTGAATTTGCGAAATATCTCTAGCACTACAATCAATATTTTGACAACGTCCTATTAGTCGCCGAAATTCTTGGACTGTATTTCCTAATTCTTCTCGTCCAACTTTGACTTCAAACTTTTTAGCAGCATCGCCAGAATACAGAAGCAACCAAAGTTTATCTTCTAACACCAAGGGGTAAATCATTACAGTACCCGGTTGTGCTTTGACTATTTCTAAAACCTTCGGACTGTCAGGACGGAATGCAGCAGGATCTTTTGCTATACGTTCTCTGATTTCTGTTTCAATTTTTGCTAATTCTTGATTAAATTCAGCAACTACATTTGTTAGTTTATCGTTGAGTCTAGCTTTATCCTTGCAGTTAGTTTTTTCGCACTCGCTAATTTGTTTTGCTAAAGCAATAATTGATTGATTAGGCGCAGCAATTTTTGTTTCAGCGGGATTTAAAGTAACTTTTGGCTTTTCTGTTGTAGCGCCAGTCGCCACAAAATCTTTAATTTCTTGAATTTTGAGCAGTTCTAAAACTTGTGTTGCTTCTTTCTCTCTATTTTGAGACAGTAATAAGTTTGCTAATTGACGATAAATATCTGAGGTTTTTACTTTGCCAAAATCTACTTTTCTTTGCAAGAAAGCAGCTTGTAACTGTGGCGGTAGTCCTTCAATATTACGACGGACTTGTTCAATATCATTAATGGCTTGTTTGTAATAGGTAATTGCTACATTTGGTTGATTTAAATCAGCGTAAGTACGACCTAAGCCAGCATAAATACCCCAATTACCACCTGTAACTTCTGTCGGCGTTTTAATAGTTAACGCCTGTTGATAGGTTGTAATTGCTTGCTGTTTTCTGCCAAATTTACGATGTAAATCTCCTAAAAGATTCAGCGCATCTTTTTCATAAACTGGGTTCTGCACCTTTCTTGCAAATGCTAAAACTGTTTGTATTTCCTGCATTGCTTGTTGATCATTACCTAATTCACCGTAGGCTAGGCTTAACGCCCGATGTGGTATTATTTCCCAGGATGGTTTTTTACTTTGTTTTAAAAGGGCTAAACTTTGTTGGGCAAAGTCTACAGTTTTTTGTGCTTCTCCGGTATTGTAGTAATTACCTGCGATCGCCAGCAAAGCAAAAGCTTCTCCATTGCGGTTTTTTAGTTGTCGCAGTTTGACTAAGAGTTGTTGATAAAACTCATTACTTTTTTGATAATCACCCAAATTACTATAAATATCGCCAAGACTTCCTAATGGAAATACCTCAGATGTCGGGCTTTTAATGTCTTGAGCAATTTTTAAACTTTGCTGCGATAACTCTAAAGCTTTGGAATAATCTTGAAGGTTTCTGTAAACATTACCCAGATAAGCTAATGCTTGAGCCTCTAAAGAACGCTCTTTAATGTCTCGTGTAATTGCTAAACTTTGCTCTACTATTTCCTTACTTTTTTGGTAATTACCAATGCTGTTATAAGCACTGCTTAAATAAAGCAAAATTTGAGCTTCTAGAGGACGATTATTAGTTTTTTTTGTAAACAATAATCCTGGTTCTGCTACAGCAATGACTTTATTATATTCACCCAATGAATCATAAGCTTGGCTAAGATTACTGGAAGCAAGTCCTATATTTACGAAATTTTGTGATTTTTGAGCTATGATCAAATGCTGTTGAGCATATTTTATTGCTTGCTCATATTCTCCTCTTGTATTGTATACGCTACTGAGCCTTGATAAAGGTTGCATTTCTGACTCAGGAGCTTTTAATTGTTTTGCTATTGTTAAAGCTTGATTTGCTACTTCAATAGCCTTTTCTGTATCTCCTAATAAAAGGTAAACGTCACTCAACTTACTTAAAGAAGAAATTTCATAAGGACGTTGATTGGTTTTTTGAAAAATTGCTAATTGCTGTTGTCTTAATTCTAGGGCTTTTTGATAGTTACCTTGTTTTTGATAAATATCACTGAGTGAATCTAGTGCATCCGCTTCTAAGCTTGGGTTTTGCAAACGTTGAGCAATTGTCAAAACTTGCTGTGCTAACTCAAGAGCAGAGTTATAATTTCCTTGCTGTCTATAAATTCCACTTAGTTGGTTTAAAGCATTTGCTTCTAGCTTAGGTTCTTTAATTTGGCGGACGACAATTAAAGCTTTCTGAGTTACTTCAATAGCTTTAGGAAAGTCGTGTAACTGCTGATATACAGAACCTAAATAAATTAAAGCATCAGATTCTAATTTTGGTTGATGAAGATTTTTTACTGCACTTAAACTTTGTTTAGCAAAATCTAGTGCTTTATCGTATTCGCCAAGGTTTCTATAAATAGAACTCAAGGCTTTTAAAGCAAGTGATGGGAAACTACGAGCATAATCTTGGTTTCCAGATGGTAATTCCTCAATTTTTATTTCTGGTGATTTAACTAAAGCTTGTTGACAAGCTACAATTGCTTTATGATATTCTGCCAATAAATTATATGTAGTGCAAATATTTAATAACGTACTAACTTCACTGCTAATATCTTTCTGCTCTTTATTAATTTCTACTTGTCGCTCTCTTAACTCAATTACTTTGTGATATTCTCCCTGTATAGCATAAATTACTGCTAAATTAGATAACGCAGAACGTTCTGTATCAAGCGCTTTGATTTGTCGAGCAATTTTAATTGATTGCTGCAATAATTCAGTTGCTTTCTGATTATCTCCTAAATATTGGTAAGCATTGCCTAATTCTCTCAACGCGTCGGCTTGTTCTTCTGGCTTATTCAATTCTTTGGCAATAATTAAAGCTTCCTCAGCTAATTTAATTATTTGATTAGATATATCTTTAGCTTGAGAAGTTCTCCCACTGAAATCAGCATTGGCAGCAATTAAATCATATATAGGAATAATTAAACTTAAAGTTTTAATTTGGATAGTTTTATCTTGAACTTCACGTTGAACTGCTAAGGCTTGGCGGTAAAAATCTAAAGCACGGTCATCTTTATTTTGCTGTTCATAAATAATACCAATTAAATAAATAAGTCTACCTTCAAAAGCACGATTACCTACTTCTCTACTAACAGCTAAAGCTTTATTAAACCATTCTAAAGCACGAGGATAGTTGGAAATCTTGTTGTAAACTATTCCTATTCTATATAGAGTGTATTCTTCTTGAAATTTATCTCCTAATTCTTGCTGTATTTTTAATGCTTGCTGTAAAACTTCTAAAGCTTTAGGTTGTTGGTTTAAATAAGCATAAGTTAACCCAAGTTTACTAAGAGTAGACCCTTCTCCGGCTTTATCTTTGACTTCACGCCGAATTACTAAAGCTTTCTGTAATGTTTCTAAAGATTTCTCATTTTGATCTAAATAAAAGTAAGTTGCACCAAGGTTATCAAGAGTCTCTCCTTCATCTGCGCGGTCTTTGATTTGTTGGCGAATTGCTAAAGATTCTTGTACAACTGCTAATGCTTTCTGGTATTGAAATATTAAATTATAAACTTGTCCTAAATTGTTGAGCGTTTGTCCAACTCCTTTTTTATCATCAAGTTGGCGGTAAATAGTTAATGCTTGTTCATAACTTGTTATTGCATCGTCATAATATCCACGCCGATATTGTTGCAGCCCTTGTTGATAGAGTTTCTCTGCGTCTGCTTTGCGGTAAGGTTGAGCAACAGTTTGTGCTAATGTCTGCTTGATTAACGCATTATTTGCTGATGTTGCCACAGGACAAAACAGGGAAAGTATCAGGGTAGTAAGGGTAATACTTTTAAAGTGGCGATGCATGGAATTGATTACACAGATTTTTGGAATGATTATTAGACAGAGATACAATACGTAAGTATGTTTTTACGCAAATACATAGTTATTTTTAAGGATTTGTAAGAGGTTGTTTGGAAAGTCGTGAAAAATACTAAAAATCCCTCTCCAACCCTCTTCCCTAAAAGGCTACGGTGTACACACAAGTCGGAAAAACTTGCTCCACCAAAGATTTGCGGTGCGTGACGCTGGCGTGACAAAGCTAAATTGTTGCAATCGTGCGATCGCAAAAACCATTTCGGCGATCGCAAAAACCATTTCGGCGAACTCAAAAACCATTTCGGCGATCGCAAAAACTATTTCGGCGATCGCAAAAACCATTTCGGTGAACTCAAAAACCATTTCGGCGATCGCAAAAACCATTTCGGTGAACTCAAAAACCATTTCGGCGAACTCAAAAACCATTTCGGCGATCGCAAAAACTATTTCGGCGATCGCAAAAACCATTTCGGTGAACTCAAAAACCATTTCGGCGATCGCAAAAACCATTTCGGTGAACTCAAAAACCATTTCGGCGAACTCAAAAACCATTTCGGCGATCGCAAAAGTTATTTTGGTGTGTCCATAATGCACCCTACAAAACTACTCCAAGAGTTGAAACCTATGCTGGTTATACTTGTGTGTACACCGTAGCCTAAAAGGAGAGAGGCTTTAAAACCCCCATTCCCTTGTAGGGGAGAGAGGATAGGGGGGTTAGGTTTTTCAGATCTTGATGTTAACAATAATACTTTTCAAGCATCCTCTAAGAAAGCAAAAGCCCAGCTTTTAAAAAACTAGGCTCTGATAGCAATCTTATTTGATTTGTAAAAATCGAGAGGTTCAGACCCTCGACCTCTTTAAGAAGTCGGGGGTCTTATTGTTTAATAATTGATAGCGATCGTACCTTAACCTATTAAGCAGGAATAAACTTCAGCGCCACACCATTCATACAATAACGCTGACCTGTGGGTGCAGGGCCATCAGCAAACACATGACCTAGATGTCCTCCGCAGCGGCGACAATGTACTTCTGTGCGTGTCATAAAAAATGAACGATCTACAGTAGTAGCGATCGCACCTTCAATTGGTTGAAAGAAACTCGGCCAGCCAGTACCACTATTAAACTTGGTATCAGATTTAAACAATGGTAATTCACAACCAGCACACACATAAGTCCCTTGTGCATACTGCTTATCAAGGGGACTGGTGAAAGCGCGTTCAGTTCCATGTTTACGCAAAACCTGAAACTGTTCTTTTGTTAAAATTTCGCGCCATTCTTCTTCAGATTTGGTAACTTCAAATTCAGTGTTAGAACTTGCCACAATTTCTGACCTCGGATTAATAAACTGTGATAATAAGGCTGCACCTGTTAATACGGCACTCGCCTCTAAAAAATAGCGCTTCTTCATATATCTATCATTAGTTTTTGCTTAATTGCATTTCAAGATACCTGGAAACTGTGTACAAGGGTAATATGTTGTGTCTTTAATAAAACATATAACTGTTTTCAATTCTCTGCAAGACAAGCTCTTTGCCTGAGGTTGCATTACCTTTCAACAAAGAAAAATATATATTATCAAAAATGCACCTATCGACAGATAGATATTTTAAATCATGATGTCGCCCCGTTAGCCAGACGACAGCGAATTGTTCACTTTTTAGGATTAGTGCAAAGCTTGAAACTGGAGGTAATTAGTGTGTGAGTTTACAAATCTATGAATTAAAAGAAACTGCAACTCAATTATTGGCGGCTATGCTATCTAACCCCCACATTTACCCACAAGTCAGTGATGAGGGCGGATATGGACAGACAGAACAGCAATTAATTATTGTGGCTGTAGAGATGGCTGAAAGTTTAATTCAACATATTAATAACGCTCATCCTCAAAGTCAACCAGAACTCAACTCTCGTGAGGACTCTTGTTGATGATTTCTAATATCAAGAAATAACCTGGGAATAAGACAAACTTTTTGCTACTCATCTTGAATGATCAAAATTTTAACTTTTGTTTGCTTCAATCCCCAGGATAGAAGTTTACTACTACTGCCAGTAAGAAAAATAACTTTTACTACTTCCGTTAGCGTCTAACTAAAGAAAGAGGTTTTTTACTGTTAATTTGATCAGCAGTACAAATAATTACACACTAGTTATTTGGCTTTTTGTGCCACTGCCCATCTTCACCTTTTTCGTAATCGCGCTTTACTGCACTCCAAGCAACACGAAAAGCAGCTTCTTCTTCCCCATATTCTTTTTCGGCATTGTTAAATACAGCTCGAAAAATTTCTTGGGCGTGTTTGGGCAAATGTTCTTTTACGGAATCTGGTAATTCATCAATTTGTTGATAGGGCATAAAATTTGTTGTTTTAAACGCGTGATAAGGGAGACAAATTTATATGTTGGGGGTGATAACTAGAACGACTATCCCAATAATCAGCTTGTTTAATACTGACTTTGAGTAAAGCTAAATCTGGTTCATTTAATCCTTGAGCAAACCAAGTTTGTAATTCTGGTCTCCATAATTCTTCCATTTTCTGGCGGTCTTTTATTAGTTGCGCTGTTCCAGAAATAGAAACATAACGCTGCTGTTCACACGATGTAAAACTGACATTAACTTGCTGATTATGTTCAATTTCACTCACTCTATGGGAATTAGCACTAGTAAAAAACCAAAGTGTCCCATCTGCTTCTATTTCATCATTGGAATACATAGGGCAACTGTGCAAACTACCATCATCATTGACTGTGGTCAACATTCCATAGTCAATACCTTGAATTAAGGTTTGCAGTTGTTGAATTTGGCGATCGCGGTCTGTGGAAGTTGTCATAATCTTATGTTTTTCTATTATTTTTTGATGGAAATTATAATTACAACCAATATTTAATATTGGCGTAATTCCATTTTTATTCTTAACATTTATATTTACTCAGTACTTGAGTCTAAAGATGGAATTTAACTTCTTTAACAAAGAGATTGTTGGATGAAATAGCCTCGATAAGCAATCATAATTCTTGCTAGAGATAGAAATATAAAACTAGCTATGTGACTTTTGGATGATGGAAATAGTTAATAGTTTGACTACGCTTCTATAGTGATTAGTTACTTTTAGAGAATATATTCTTATGGAGTCTAACTTCGATTGGCAAAAAGTCAATTTGCCTGAAATTGTTGACGGGTTGACTGCAATAATTTTTTCACCTGTGATTGTGCCTGTAGCTGAGGTAATCAAACAACCTCTGGTCAAAACAGCTATAAAAGAAGGTATAACTCTATCACAAAGGTATCAAGAGGTAGTTGCAGATACAGTTGAAGCATTTGAACATGTAGGTGCAGCGGCTAGGGGAGAGCGCACTCTGCCAACAACAGAGCAATTTAATTATAGAAATGGTTCAACTTCTCAAATTTATTTAACAGATGGAAAATCTGCGGTAGCTAAAGATTTGTTAAATATAATGTCCGATTTTAATGCTGATGTTTATAAAATGACTAACGGTGCGGCCGATTTACGGTTGATAGTGCCTCTAGGGCTTGCTTTATTTGCAATCTCTCAATTAATCAAACAGGGATTTAAATTTGAAGATATACCCTGGTATATATTAGCATGGTTGGCTTTTGATAGTTTCATAAAACTTAATGTTAATGAAGAATCACAGCCAGCAAACATAGATAAAAATTAATCAAATTTAACTGCTTAATTCAGCGATATACTTTGAAACTCTTAACAATACCAGCAACAGCAATCGGAGTTTCATACATTATACTTTTACAATAGATATATCTCAAAATTGCAGTTTTGCAAGAAAAGTACGGGGGCAAAAATTGCAGTGATTCAAGCAGTACACACCAAGGTTAAAGGCAGAGCTAGATATAAAATAGAAGAACTTCATAATTCAGCAGAACTCAAAAATTATCTGGAGCGATCGCTCTCAAATTATCCAGAAATAAATTTTGTGGCTGCTAATCCGTTAACTAGCAAAATTTTGGTTTATTTTCCTAAAGAAAAAAGCTATAAAGATATAGCAGCAATCATTGAAAGTGTTTTATTAACTTACAAAAAGAAGAGTAAGTTAGTTTCTGCCAAAAAAAGTGAAAAAAAATTAAAAGCTAACAAACTAACTGTTACTAATTCCAAGCTGCAACATGCAGAAAACTGGTATTTAATGCCAGCTGATAAAGTCCTGCACAAATTAAATACTTCTCAAACCTTGGGATTATCCAGCGAGTTAGCCAGCGCAAATCTACAAAAATATGGGGCTAATGTTCTCTCACATACAGAAACACGCTCCGATTTAAGCATGATCATTGAGCAATTTCAATCTCTGCCAGTGGCATTACTTGGAGTGGCGGCTGGGGTTTCCATTTTCACTGGCGGAATTATTGACGCGGCGGTAATTTTAGGTGTGGTAATTCTCAATGCCGCAATTGGTTACACCACAGAAAGTCAATCAGAAAAAATCATTCACTCTCTCAAAAACCGAGAACAAGCATCAACTTGGGTAATTAGAGACGGCAACTTCCAAGAAATTCCCACAGAAAATGTAGTTGTAGGAGATATTTTAGCGCTCAAACCTGGCAGCTATGTAGCCGCAGATGCGCGATTATTAGCAATAGATAACCTGAGTATTGATGAATCTGCTTTAACAGGTGAAAGTCTACCCGTAACTAAAACTAATGATTCTCTGATAGGGGAAGATATACCATTAGGCGATCGCTTGAACATGGCCTATAAAGGCACATTAGTTACAGGTGGTCAAGGACTGGCAGTAGTTGTCGCCACAGGTCAAAGTACCGAAATGGGTAATATCCAACAACTTGTGGGTGAAGCCACCGCAATGGAAACTCCCTTAGCTAGACAACTAGACCAAGTAGGTAGCCAGTTAGTAGTAATCAGTATGGGGATTTGCGGCTTAGTCTTTGGTTTGGGCGTATGGCGGGGATACGGCTTAGTCCAAATGCTGAAATCATCCATCTCCCTGGCTGTGGCTGCGGTTCCAGAAGGCTTACCGACTGTGGCGACTACTACCCTTGCCCTCGGTATCCGCGATATGCGCCGCAACCGCGTCTTAGTACGTAGCCTGAGTGCAGTCGAAGCCTTGGGTTCTGTCCAAACAATTTGCATGGATAAAACCGGCACACTGACAGAAAACAAAATGTCAGTCGTGGAAATTCAAAGCAACACCCACAACATCAAAGTCGCTGACGGTGAATTTATCACAGGGGAAAAAACAATCAATCCCTATAACAACGATGAACTGTTAAAGCTAATTCATGTTTCAGTTCTCTGCAACGAAAGCCAAGTCAGCCGCGAGAAAAATGGTCAATATGAAGTCATCGGTTCAGCTACAGAAAACGCCCTGATTTACATGGCCATTAGTTCAGGGGTAGATATCATCGACCTCAGACAAAAGTATCCCTTAGTGCAAACTAACTTGCGTTCCGAAAATCGTAACCTCATGAGTACAATTCATGGAACTCATGATGGTAAGAAGTTTGTCGCAGTGAAAGGGAACCCTGCCGAAGTTGTGGAAATTTGTCAAACATGGGTAAAAGATGGGCAAATAGTAAAATTAACCGAAGCCGATAAAAGAGCGATCGCTATAGAAAATGATCGCATGGCAGGCAAAGCATTACGAGTATTAGGCATAGCCTACAACCATCTTGACGAGTGGCAAATTGAGGATAACCATGAATCAGACTTGATTTGGTTAGGTTTGGTAGGCATGGCAGACCCCATCCGCAAAGGTGCAAAACAACTAATTGGGGACTTTCATCAAGCCGGAATTGCCACCGTCATGATTACCGGAGACCAAAGCCCAACAGCTTATGCGATCGCCAAAGAATTAGAATTAAGTCGAGAACAACAATTAGAAATTCTCGACTCCAGCAACATCAATAACCTCACCCCAGAAGCCTTAACCGCCCTCAGTGATAAAGTAGATGTCTTTGCCCGCATCAGTCCCAGCAATAAACTGCAAATCGTCCAAGCCTTGCAAGCAGCCGGAAAAGTCGTCGCTATGACAGGCGATGGGATTAACGACGCACCCGCCCTAAAAGCTGCCCAAGTCGGTGTAGCAATGGGTAAAGGCGGTACAGACGTAGCCAGAGAAGTTGCAGATATCGTCCTCGAAGATGACAGACTGGAAACAATGATTGTCGCCGTCAGTCGTGGACGGACAATTTACAACAACATCCGCAAATCTGTGCATTTTCTCCTCGCCACCAACCTCAGCGAAATCATGGTGATGACAGCCGCCACCGCCGCAGGTATTGGTGAACCGTTAAATGCTATTCAACTACTCTGGTTGAACTTAGTTACTGATATCTTCCCTGGTTTGTCTTTAGCAATGGAAGCACCAGAACCAGAAGTCTTGAGTCAGCCACCGCGTAACCCCGACGAACCAATTATCAAAAAGTCCGACTTTGGCAGAATTGTGTTTGAGTCCGCAGGTTTATCTGTCAGTACTTTACTAGCCTACGCCTACGCCATCCGCAGATATGGCTTTAGTCCCCAAGCCAGTACTGTTGCCTTTTTTACTTTAACCTCAGCCCAACTATTGCATACATTTAGCTGCCGTTCTGAACATCACAGCTTATTTAGCAAAGAAAAACTGCCACGCAATAGTTATTTAAATGCTGCCATTATCGGCTCGTTTAGTATACAGCTATTAGCGATCGCCCTGCCACCTTTAAGAAATCTCCTGAAGATTACCCCAGTTAATTTTGTGGATACTGCTGTCATTATTGGTAGTGCATTGTGGCCTTTATTGTTAAGTGAAACAACAAAATCTATTCAGCCACAAAATACTGCTTTACCCTTACTGCTGCCAGAGAACAAGGCAATACAAGTAAGTTAAGGATTTTTCTTTCCTTTGCGTGCTTTGCGGTTAATTAAAATTTTTCGCGCAAAGGCGCAAAAATTAAACTTTTACATCGCATAAGTATTATGAAAAAAGACTTCATGTTCACATCAGAATCAGTAACTGAAGGGCATCCTGATAAATTGTGTGATCAAATCAGCGATGCTATAGTAGACCGATTTTTACAACAAGACCCTTATGCCAGAGTTATTACCGAATGTGCTGCTTCCACAGGTATATTATTTATTGCTGCCCGATTTGAACCAAACGCAAATGTAGACTTTACAAATATAGCCAGACAAGTAATAGAACAAATTGGTTACGAACAAAAAGAATTTAATGCTAAAACCTGTAGTATTTTGACCAGTTTGAGAGAATTACCTGCAAGTCAAGCTCACTTATTTGATGAAAATAATTTATCTGATGAAGAGATAGAAAAAATTACCGTTACAAATCAAGTTACAGTCTTTGGTTTTGCGTGTAATCAAACCTATACCCTGATGCCATTGCCGATTTGGTTAGCACATAAATTAGCCAAACAATTAAGTGAAGTCAGACACAAAAATATCCTGCCTTATTTAACTCCTGATGGTAAAACACAAGTAGGGGTAGAATACCGCGATCGCCGTCCTTATAGAATTCATAGTATTACCGTCATTGCCAGTCAAAATAAAGCAGGCAAACCTGATTACCAACAATTACAAGATGATATTAAAGAAACAGTAATTAATCCTGTTTTTGAACATGAAGAAATTAGACCAGATTCCAAAACAAGAATATTTATTAATCCCGATGGGCCATTTATTAAAGGCGGGCCAGCAGTACATTCTGGGTTAACAGGCAGAAAAAATGCTATAGATACCTACGGCGAATATTCTAAACATAGCGGTTCAGCTTTGAGTGGCAAAGACCCAATTAGAATCGATAGAATTGGCGCTTATATTGCGCGTTATGCAGCCAAAAATGTAGTTGCTGCCAAACTTGCTGATGAATGTGAAGTCCAGCTAAGTTATTCGATTGGTTTGTCTCGTCCGGTGAGTGTGCAAGTAGAAACTTTTGGTACAGGCAAAATTTCTGATGAAGAAATTACCAATTTGTTAGAAAAGCATTTTGACTTCCGTTTAGCAGGAATTATTAAACAGTTTAATTTAAGACATTTACCGACAATTCATCAAGGCGGTTTTTATCGCCAACTAGCAGTTTACGGTCATGTAGGACGCATGGATATAGATTTACCTTGGGAAAAAACAGATAAAGTTGGTGTCTTTTGAGATGAAATAACTTTCTAGTTAGATGGTCTTCCTACATGAATTAACCTACAGCAAACTCTGTGTACTGTCGTACATGAGGTGCATGATATGCCAAAACAATGTCTTGCTTTGGTACTCCCTTGGCTACTAATTCATCAGCAATTGCGTCTTCAGTTCCATCATGTTGAACCCAAATTTTCCCATCTATAATATCGATATGCAGCGCACAGCCATAGATTCGGGTACTACTATCTTTCCATCCTAAATTGACAAGTTGATAGTGATCACCCTCCCGATCAAAAATTGTTTGACTTTTGATTGGGTCACTTTGAGAACGTAATTTTGCTCTCTCTGTCAGTGACTCTTGAATTAGTTGACGATACAAATTCAACTTATCCATTGAGCAACCTCCTGTTTTTGGGTGTCATACACTAATAATGGAATTTGATTGCGGCGAATCACAGTTTGAATGAATGGATACTTAAAAAACCGCTTGTAAATATCTATTGGAACTGCCAAATACAACATTCTATCTGGTTCCTCTTCTTCCAAAGCAATGTGATAGTTAATAAATTGTCCAATTGCAGTATGAAATTCGGAAATTGTTGAGGCTGACAGAAAAGTTTTGATTTCAACAGCAATTTTTTCACCATCTCTTGTAGCCGCAATTAAACGTTCTGCGCCTAAATCAATATAAAAATCCACAAATCCTAAATCAATATGATACGGATCGTGAGTGATTTTCCACCCCTCTTTTTCCAGGGCAATCTTAACAAGCTCATGAAACGCATCTTTTGCAGGCATTGCAGAGAATTATTCAAAAGTTGGAAGTGTTTACTTAATTTTATCTTCCATCACTAAATTTTGACTCAATGTACCTACTGAAGAACTGGCATCTTACCAAAATAGATCAGCAACAGAATTGCTGAGATAGCTAACCATAAGTTCTTTGTGAGTTCCTGACTATATTTATACTTCTCGAAATCTTTGGGAAACGGAGTCATACCGCGATCATATAAGTAACAAAACTCAAACCACAACCAAAAAGGAGGAACAATAATCCAAAATGCCATCAGTGCTTTTTTGATATTCTCTGGCCAATTGAAGAGAACAGCACCTACAACCGAAATTAAGAGAAAAATGATGGTGCTTCTAGCAAATACTTCAGTTGGATTAGATTTTATGCGGTTCATTATTTATGCTTGAACAACAGATTCAAGGCTACATCATTATATTGGTTGAACGAGAAAGTAAATTTACTTAAACTATAGTTTTTTCTTTAACTTTATATTTCCTAAGTATGAAGAGAGTCTCTCTCAACAGCAGGATGGAATACTTCAGAAAGTTCATCACCTTATAAGAGTAATTTTCTGGCAAAAGGTCTAAAAATGACGGCTACAAACGAGAAAAATAAAATTCGTTACGCGGTTGTGGGTTTAGGTTGGTTTGCGCAAGAAGCAGCTTTACCTGCATTTGCTAATACTGACAACTCGGAATTAGTTGCTTTAGTTTCTGATGATCCGGCAAAACTGAAAGAAATTAGCCAAAAGTATGGCATTCAGCATACTTACTCTTATGACGAATATGAAGACTGTCTAACCAGTGGTGAGATTGATGCTGTTTATATTGCATTACCTAATCACCTGCATCGGGAATATACTGTGCGAGCCGCTAATCAGGGCATTCATGTGCTGTGTGAAAAGCCAATGGCTGTGACAGCAGAAGAGTGCGAGGCCATGATTAAGGCGGCAAAAGATAACGGTGTTAAGCTGATGATTGCTTATCGGTTACACCTGGAACCAGCAAACTTACAAGCTGTAGAAATTGTGCGATCGCAAAAAATTGGTGAACCGCGTGTTTTCAACTCTGTTTTTACTCAACAAGTAGAAGGCGGTAATATTCGTTTACGCGATGTCACAGGTGGCGGCACAATTTATGATATCGGTATTTATTGCATTAATGCGGCACGTTATTTATTTCAAGATGAACCAACCGAAGTATTTGCTGTAGCAGCCAGCAAAGGTGAACAACGCTTCAGTGAAGTAGAAGAAATGGCCAGCGTTATCTTACGCTTTCCCAATGAACGACTAGCCACATTTATTTGTAGCTTTGGAGCCGCAAAAGTTTCTACTTATCAGATTGTGGGTACTAAAGGCGATTTACGTGTAGAATCCGCCTATACATGGCATGGAGAACTCAAGCACTATCTCACCATTGATGGTGAAACCCAAGAGCGTACTTTTGAGCAGCACGATCAGTTAGCAGCGGAATTCACATATTTCTCTGATTGCATTCTCCAAAATAAAGACCCAGAACCATCTGGAATCGAAGGATTAAACGATGTCCGCATTATTCAGGCGCTCTATCAATCCATTGAAACAAATCAACCTGTACAAGTACAAACACTCGAACGTTCTCAACGTCCCACATCAGAGCGAACTATTAAACGTCCAGCTAACGAAGATAAGCCAGAACTAATTCATGCTGCTTCACCTGGCGGCAATTCTTAAACCAGTTCGGACTTATAGACAAAGTTTGTCTGTTGAGATTGGGTGTGAGGGTTAATGTACCCCTTCACCCTGCCTCAAACCCTTAATTTTTCGTCTTACTGCGTAAGTCCTAATATTAAGAAACTTTCAAAGCTGCTCCCTATCCCCTACCTACACAAGGATTTTTAGTAATCAAATCGGATTCCTATATTTATACTTAAGTATTCAGGCCTTGCCCTTGCCTCTATGTCATGTTAGAAAACTGAATAACAAATTCTTCTTGAATTTCTTTTAACTTATAGACAGAATGCCAGATGCAGAATTCTGCCAAAATCAGCTGGCTCAAATCAGGTCATACCTACACCAGCAAATTAATATACAGCAAAATTACTTGTCGGTAGCGGGTAATGAAGAGGGAATGGTGTTACTGCTGGCTGATGGCAGTATCGCAGCTTGTAATGCTTTATCTGAAAGCATTCTAGGAGTCACTGCTGAACATTTACAAAAGCATGGATGGCTGAGTTTTAACTGGCATATCATTCATGAAGATGGTTCTTGTTGTCTGGCAACTCATCCAGCTATAACAGCTCTAACTACAGGTAATCCTTATTTAAATGTTATTTGTGGATTTAGTCACCCCAATGGTGAATTAGTCTGGCTGTTAAGTAACTCACAGCCTTTATTTCAAGGTCAAGAATCTACACCTTACGGAGTTGTCACTACTTTTAAAAAAATTGCGATCGCGCCCCAACTGGAAATAAATCGGCAATTTTATCAAGATTTTCCCATAATTAGTGTGGGTGAAAGGCAAGAAAATTTAGAGACTCCACATCTAATTGAAAAAATTGCTGATATTGTTCCTGGTGTGATGTACATTTATGACTTAGTTGAGCAGCAAAATTTTTACGTTAATGGCAAAATTACTCAACTTTGGGGCTACACACCAGCCGAAATTCAGGCAATGGGCAACGAGTTATTTAGCAACCTGATGCATCCAGAAGATTTGATGCGGTTGCCTACTTATCTTGAACAATTTCAATTTGCTGATGTAAGTGATACCTTCACCTTTGAATATCGCATCAAGCACGCTAATGGTGAATGGCGTTGGTTTTGTAGCTATGAAACCATATATCGCAAAACTACCAATAAGTTGCCACATCAAATTCTCGGTATTGCTTTTGATATTACAGAACGCCGACATACAGAAATTGCCTTACGTCAGAGTAATGAACGATTTGAATTAGCAGCAGCAGCTGTTAATTGTTTGATATATGACTGGAATCTTAGCCAGAATTCGATAGAAAGAACGGAAGGTCTGACCAAACTTTTCGGCTATACCCAACAAGAAGCAGAACCAAGCTTGCAATGGTGGCAAGAACGCATCCATCCCGATGACTGCCAAAAGATGATCGACGAGTTTGCAGCAGCGATGGCTAGGGGTAATCTTTTCCGCGTTGAGTACCGAGTGCGCCATAAAGATGGTTATGATGTCTGGGTAGATGACCGGGGGTTTGCCGTTCGAGATGCAGATGGTCAGATAATTAGAGTAGTCGGTGCTACTACTGACATTACCCAACGCAAACAGGCAGAAGAAGATTTGCGTCAGCGGGAAACTCAATTAAGGCGGTTAGTTGAAGCGAATATCATTGGCATTATGTTTGCCACACCAGACAAAATTACTGAAGCAAACGATGCTTTTTTGGATATGCTTGGCTATGACCGCGAGGAATTATTAGCCGGGAATATTTGCAGACAACAAATTACTCCACCAGAATATTATGAGCGCGATCGCGAGAAAATTGAAGAACTTCTCACGGTTGGGGTATGCACTCCCTATGAAAAAGAATACATCCGCAAAGATAATACTCGTGTACCAATTTTGATTGGTGGTGCTTTGGTACAGCAGCAACCGCCTTATTGGGTATGTTTTATTTTAGATTTGACCAACACCAAACAACTAGAGAAGGCTTTAAGACAACAAACCGAAGAACTCAAACAAGCTAACCAAATTAAAGATGAGTTTCTTTCTATTCTCTCCCACGAATTGCGATCGCCTCTCAACCCAATTTTAGGCTGGTCAACATTACTCAAAACTCGCAAGTTTGATGAAACTGTCACAATAAAAGCTTTAGATACGATTGAACACAATGCTAAATTACAACTGAAATTAATTGATGATTTATTGGATGTTTCCCGAATTATGCGGGGTAAGCTGCATCTAAATTTTGTAACTGTTGACTTGGGATATGTAATTGATGCTGCTTTAGAAACAGTGCGATTAGCAGCAGCAGAAAAATCCATTCGGATTAACAAATATGTGGATATTAATGTAGCTTTAGTTTTAGGCGATTTTCATCGCTTGCAACAAGTTGTAGTTAATCTCTTGAGTAATGCCATCAAGTTTACAAATTCTGGACAAAAAGTAGAAATTGAACTAAATACATCGGGAAACTATGCTCAAATCATCGTTAAAGACACAGGACAAGGCATATCAAAAGAATTTTTACCTTATGTATTTGACTATTTTCGGCAAGCAGATAGTACTATCACTAGAAAGTTTGGTGGTTTAGGGTTAGGTTTGGCTATAGTTCATCACTTAGTAGAATTGCATGGTGGTACTGTGAAAGCAGAGAGTCCTGGTGAAGCACAAGGCGCAACCTTTACTGTAACTTTGCCTCTACTCAAAGATAGAAAAACTGAAATCAGTGCCATTATTGCCGAAGATAAGAATTTAAATCCCTCACTTTTAGCCGGACTGAAAATACTGGTTGTTGATGATGAAGTTGATACGCGACAGTTTATCAGCTTCTTACTCAAACAATATGGCGCGATCGCCACAGTTGCCGCATCTGCCACTGAAGCTTTGTTAGCAATAGCCCAATCACCACCAGATTTATTAATTAGTGATTTAGGAATGCCAGAAGTTGATGGCTATACTTTAATGCGCTTAATTAAAGGTTTACCAGCCAGCCAAGGCGGAAATATTCCAGCGATCGCCCTGACTGCGTATGCAGCAGAAAGCGATCGGCAAAAGGCATTAGTAGTGGGTTTTGAACAATACGTTACTAAACCTGTAGACGTAAAAGAATTAATCTCCTTGATTGCTGATTTAATGGTATGTAGAACTAAAATGATTACTTGAGCAAATTGTTCTAGACAGTAGCAGGTCTAATTTTCCTACTGATTAATTCAGACTCTTGAATTCTTTTCTATTTCTCTTCCTGTTTTGTTTGTGTTTGCTCATCTGGACGTTGAATAGCTGGAGGATAATCCACAAATTCTTGGGTTCTTGTGGTATTTGTAGTTGCTCCTTCTAGTAACACGTCCTCTGGATTAACAGTTTTATCAGCTGCTATATCCATCCGGCCTTCAGCATTAGTATTAGGTTTATCTCCAGTTCCTTTATGACTTGCATGACCACTAGGCATAACTATTTTCTCCACAATGATATTCTAGATTCACACTCCCAACCTAAACTGACTGACTGTACACAAGACACTATCAGAAGGCTTAAATCTAAGTTAGATGAATACTGATGTCTCTGTCGGAAGATAGCAAATTGGTGAGTGTCTGGATACTTGATGCAATATTTGCAACTTCAGTTTTGGAAATGAATCGTTGATTTAAATAAAACTTACAAATCAACACACACTGATTCAATTTCATTTGCTTGAATAGCTATATTGATAGAACTGAAATTTACACTTCTGAACTATGGCAAGTAAATACATTGATGTGCAGGAATACACTGTTAGAGCGCATAAACGCTTAATTCACACCAGAGTCTTTCACTTTGTCTGCAAACAATGCAATCAGACCACTAAACGCGAGACTTTTGGCCCTCGTCCTTTATATTGCGAAAGCTGCCGTCCACCACAACCTCCGCGCAAATCTCCACAGCCATCTCAAAAGGCCAAACCAAGACCAATGACTTACACAAGTGACACCACTTTGGGTTGATTTAACGCTTTATGAAACCTCAATCGCAATTAGAACCCCCTCCACAAACTTTAATCTCGCCTTTGTTGGAATTACGAGACTACTACGCTCGCCTTGTTGAAGAGTATGGGAACCTATACAATCAAGCGCGATCGCAACTCAACAATGTCGAAGGTTTATTATCTAGCTGGTCTTCAGTATCAGATGCTAACAATAAGCTGCTGACAGTTGAGGTAGTGAACGAAATGTTCTCTGCTTCTAAAGAAGACTTACTTTTATCTCCGTCTTCTCATGGTGTCGCTACATCTGAGAGTGAGTTAGAAGCGCATCAAGACGCAGCACCACCAGACTCAGAAGAATTAGAACCGGATAGTTCTGCTTCTGCAACAGCCACAATCAACGAGTCTCCAGCCACAGATACTACTTTCTCAAACAAAGATTTCTCGCTGAATAACGTAGACATTCCCATGTTGAGCGAGTATCAATCTTTAACTCGGATGGAAGCCATTAAACAGCTATTAGAACAACATCTTGGTACAGTTTGCCACATAGATTTTATTGTGCGATCGCTTTATGGTGACTTAGAACCCCATGTCTTTAAGGTGGTGAAAGGTAGAGTTCAATCTTCATTGACGCAAGGTAGAGAAAGACAAGCTTGGTTTGGTATCCCAAACGAACCTGGTTGTTACACTCTAGATTTGAGTTTGGTGAATGCTAATCAGACTAGCAGCAACTCTAAAACTGGCAAAAGCAAGAAGAAGCCTGTTGTAGTCCCACAAACAAAAGTTGTTCCTATGCTCAAAGCTTATGAAGGACAATTTTTGATTGATGCTTTAACCGTTTTCTTTCGGCAACATCCAGGGAAAGTTTTTAGCGTGGCTGAAGTCATCACCGGAATTTACGGCAACCTAGATGCGGAAGAAGTCAGAGAAGTGAAAAGTAAGGTACTGAATGAACTATCACGAGGCTATCGCACAGGAAGATTCTCTAGAATGCCGGATACTGTTGGCTTTTACACCTGGGATACAAAGTTAGTCCGCAAGGCCAACTGAGGCTGAAATTAGAGCAAAGTGCTGAGTGCTGAGTATTAAAGCAGTTGCTACCCTACGGGAAGCCGCTATGCGTCTACAAAGCTTTTAGCAATCAGCAATGTTCTCATCTATGTGACTACAGCTATCAATCCAAAATCTAAAATTGATTAGCTCTACTCTGCCCACTCTAGGCTACGCTGAACTGCTTTTTGCCAAGTCGTAAAGTTTGCCAAAGCGTTATTCCTCGCTGGATCAGGCTCAAAAATGCGGTCTATTTGCCGTTGACTAACTAATGTTGTGTAGCTGTCCCAAAATCCAGCTGCTAAACCAGCGGCAAATGCTGCACCTTGTACGGTTGTGTCGCGCATTTTCGGACGTTCTACAGGAATGCCCAATACATCGGCTTGGAATTGCATGAGAAAGTTATTCTCACAAGCACCGCCATCGACGATTAACCTCCCCATTGGAGTGGGAGAACAAGCATTGATGGCTTGAACAACTTCTACAACTTGGTAAGCGATCGCTTCTAAAACAGCCCGCACTAAATGTTGGGGTTGAACGCTGGCGGTAATTCCAAAAAAGGCTCCTCTGGCGCTCATATCCCAATAAGGCGCACCCAGACCACTAAAGGCCGGGACAAAGTACACGCCGCCGTTATCTGGCACTTGACTAGCCATTGTTTCTGTTTCCGCCGCCGTCTTGATCAGTTTGATGCCATCCCGCAACCATTGGATACATGCACCACTAGTAAACATACTGCCTTCTAAGGCATAACCAATTTCTAACGTACCGTTGTGGTGAGTTTGTGTCCATGCCAAAGTCGAAATTAGCCTGTTTTGAGAACGCACAATTTCTGAACCAGTGTGGGCGACCAAAAAGCTACCAGTGCCGTAAGTACATTTCATTAAACCAGGGCGATCGCAGCCATGACCAAACAACGCTGCTTGCTGGTCGCCTAAAATAGCGGTAATGGGAATTTCTACACCCAGCAAGGCAGAATCAGTAACGCCAAACTTGCCTAAGCTGGGTTGAATCTGTGGCAAAATCTGAGCCGGAATCTGAAAGGTTTCTAATAATGTTTCATCCCACGCACAGGTTTTGAGGTTCATTAACATTGTGCGGCTGGCGTTGCTGTGGTCGGTCGCATGGACTTTACCACCTGTTAATTTCCACAACACCCAAGTATCAATTGTACCTGCAAATACATTGTTCAAATCAACACCTGCAACATTGTCGAGTAACCATCTCAACTTCGTAGCAGAAAAATAAGCATCAATCACCAAGCCAGTGCGGTCATAAATTTCGGGTGCATAACCTTGGGCTTGTAATTGATGGCAAAACGGTGCGGTGCGCCGGTCTTGCCAGACAATGGCACGATGTAGCGGTTTCCCAGTGGTTTTATTCCAAATTAAGCAAGTTTCCCGCTGTACAGTCAATCCCAAAGCAGCTATTTTTGATGGTGAAATCTGAGCATTTGCGATCGCATTTTGCATCACCCAACATGTATCTTGCCAAATTTCTTCCGGGTCATGTTCTAACCAGCCTGGTTGCGGATAATACTGTGTGAGTTCTTTATATGCTTGTCCAACAATTTGACCTGCTGTGTTAAACACAAAAGCACGGTTGCCTGTTGTACCCAAGTCCAAAGCCAAAATATAGCCTGATGATGGAGATGTGCTGTCCAAGGTCACTTATAAAGTATGAAGTATGAAGTATGAAGTCTGAAGTCTGAACTCCTGTTTGGGTAACGATATCACAAAGTATTGGCTTGATATAACACTTGATGATATTTCTACATTTTTTGCCAGTCTTCTCGACTCAGACCGTAGACTAACACTTCAGTTTTAAAGATTTCTGTTGTCCCTTGGAGTTTTTCGCCTAACTTTTGAGCAACACGCACAGAAGCAGTATTTAGGGGATGAATCAAACTAATAATATGCGATTGCTGTAATTGGGTAAAAGCATAGTTCATGGCTACTGTTGCGGCTTCTGTAGCAAAACCACGTCCCCAATAAGCCCGACGCAACGACCAGCCAATCTCAAAGCCAGGCCAGCCTTCTGGTTGCCAACAGCCAATTCGACCAATCATTTCACCAGTTTGGCTTTCTTCAACAGCCCACATCCCATAGCCTCGCAGTTGCCAATGACCAACTATCATTGCCATATTCCGCCAAGACTCCTCACGAGATAAAGGTTGACCAGCACCGATATAGCGCATCACCTCTGGATGGGCGCACATATCAGCGTAAGTATCCAAGTCTGCTTCACAAAACCCTCGCAGGATGAGGTGTTGAGTTTTCAGTTGAGGAATCATATAAGACTAGTATTTGATTTATTCTAACTTCTGAATTCTGACTTCTGAATTCTTCAAAATTATGTGTTTTTTGGCATCAAAAGTAATTAAACCTTGTTGTTGTAATTTGCCTAACAATCGTGTAACTGTGACTCTGGTAGTACCGCAGGCACTAGCTATATCTTCATGAGTAAAGCGCACACTTAAGCGAATCCCACTTTCTATAAGTTCACCAACTTCCTGTTTCAAAAGTTCTAATAAATGATATAAACGGTCTTCTACTAATTGCTTTTTAGATATAACTAAAAATGATTCTGTTTGTTGTAACCTCTGATTGATTTTGGGTAATAAAGTATGAATCAATGTTGAGGTGACTTCTATTTCTGATGTATAAATCGGTACTAATTCGACATCTGATAAAGCTGTGGCTTGGTAAACAGATAGAGAAGTCATGCTAGAACCAAATACCATTTGTGTTTTTGCCAAACCTAGTAAGACTTCTTCGCCAGTTTCACTAAAAGTGCTGAGTTTGACCAGACCTCGACAAATATACCAAATAACTGAGTTATTCAGAGGAATAGTTTCGCCTTTAGTATGTTTGTATTTAGGGCGATTCTGTATTAAATCACTGTCATTTTTGGCTAATTGCAATTCTGTTTGCTGGCGATCGCAAATATTCCGCAGTAGCCAGAGTAAATGTATCGCGTTACCTTCTTGATCGCGCATTACTGTGACTGTTAAAGCTGCATCAAAGTATTCGCCATGACGTTGTTGCAAGCGTATGACTAGCTCTTTGCCTCTATCTGCATGATATAGCTGATTGAGTGCGCAGCGAAAGTGCTGCCGTTCTTCTAAACAGACAAAGTTAACTATTGCTTTGCCTATCAAAAACTGTTGAGAAATATTCAATAATTTAGCAGCGGTTAAGTTAGCATTTTGAATGATCCCTTCTGGGTTGGTAACTAAATAGCCGTCTGGTGCAAACTCAAATAAATCTTGGTAATGTTGGCGTTCGGTTGCTAGTAAATTTTGTGTTTCTTTGAGTACTTCGTTTTGCTGATAAAGTTCCTCTGCTGCTAACTGTACCATCTTGGAAGTGCTGTAAAGTTCGTGATAAGCTTGTGGTAGCATATCGGGAGGAATCCAAGGCAAAATACTAGCAGTTTGGTACAAATCTGCTAGAGGTTTGTGCAAGGCTTCTAAACGTTGGATAAATATTTGTATATTCATCTTTAATTCCCGATATATACTTGCAGAGATTAATCAACAACACAACATTTTTACAATTTTAAAAAACATGATAGTGTAGTAGTATAAAATAACTTATTATGAGTTATTCTAGTAATTATTGCTAATATATAAATTTTCAATATTTTCATTAATTTTATTTTGGATAAGTTTTGCTAATAAACACAAAATTAGGTAGCTTATCAATGTTGAGACTACAATTTTATTGTGTTATGTAGACAATCAAATCATAGATGTCATTTTGAGGAATATTTAGGATTGAGAATAATTAATTAACACAGTTTCAGCCCATGATTATCTTACAGCTTACTGGTAGATATTGGTGGCAATTTTGTGACAAAAATTTAGCATTAAGCTAAAAATCCTGAATTATCAGACTGAACAAAGGTGGCGATGCGATCGCACGGCATTATTCAAAAGTATTTGGTCAATATGCTTGTCTTAACATAATTTATCTTTTACTAAATCAGACTCTGCATAAATTTCTGTCTATAGCAATCTTAAATGAGTTCCAAACAAATCTGTTCCCTGTTCCCCGCCTCCACGAGTAGTTTGTAAATCAAATAGAATTGCTATATCTTATAAATTTGTTAGTGCATAAGGATAATTTTTAGCATGAGCGGTAAGTCGGAATCCTCACTTTCTTGTTATGGTTCCTGAATTCTTCTTCTTAACAATAGGTGTTACTTTTTTCTCAAACGTCTATCAAAAGAATAAAGCCACTACTACCGCAGGTATAGCCTTCTCTAGAATCATACCGTTTTGCTAAAAATTACTGTAAGTTAACGTAAACCTTCATGATCAATAGCACTGTAACCGTCACTGGGTAAAAGTCCTAGCCAAGGGTCAGAACTAGGAGTTAAAAAAAGTTGAGCGTAAACTTTATCATTCAACTTGACTAAGTTATTAGTTTCAGCATCCTGCATAAACCATTGATGAATTTGGCTGTGCAGCATATATTCATTTCTGACTGTATCTAAAGCCATCAATGTTTCAAATTTATTTACTATTTTCAATAAATTTTCGGGTTCAGTTTTGGCAGAAGAAAATCTTTTAGCACCGATCAAAGAGATGCTATTTTGATCTAGTTTGGCATCACTTGCATAAAGTTGAGCAATTTTGTTCCAAGCTGCTTGGTCGGTAATTTCTGCTAAGGTATTGCGATTTTCTCCTACATCAGAACGCAGAACATTCAGCATCGGATTTTCTATTGCCATTTTAGTTACTGCTAGAGAACCTGCAACTTCTGCTGTCGGTGCTTGGTTAGTAGTTGGTAATTCTACTAGTTTTGGGGGAGATTGAATACCTAAGCGAGATAAATCAGCTGTCCATTGCGTTTGGATTGCATTTAGGCGATCGCTATGGTATTTCTTTAAAAAAGCCTGACGTTTTGCGCTAGGAAGTTTGCTGTATTCTTTCGCTGCAACTTCCGCTTGTTGTAACTGGCGTAAAAAAGCTTTGGGGCCGTATAGTCCAGGAATTGCATCAATGGGACGACCTGATGAGTCTAATATATAGTGAATGCTATTGCCTGTAATTGTTCGCTCTAGTTTGCGACCATCACCAAAATCAATTGTAACTTTCGGTACAGGGCGCACTGATTGCCAATGTAAAATAAAGCGGTTTTGTAAAACTTGCGAAATAGCAGCATTTGGATACAGCGCCACCCGAAAAAACCGACTATTAGCACAGCTTAAATCCTGATCTAACCTGCCTAGCAAACGCAGAGATAAAATTGGTTTACCACTCGCTTTGGCAGCTGCTTTTGCTGCTTCTAAGTCAGTGTACCAGTATAGACGAGAGGCGTAGCAGTCTCGCTGTTGGCAGAGTTCGTCTAAAGCTGCACGAATTTTGGCATCTGGAAGAACTGCACCCAAACGAGGACTGAGTTCATTTCTGTGAAATTCAAGAAATTTTTGCAATCCCTTAGTTCCCTGTTTGCGCAACACAGTAACTTCTTGAGATGGCAAAGAAGTTTCATTTACAGGCGTTTGCGCTTTAGCTGTTGGTACAAAATTTAAAATAACCAACATTAAAACAAAGGCATTGGTGAAGTTTGTCAATTTCATATATTTTCGGATTAATAGAAATTGTTGGTAATTGAAGTCTTCTATTTTTTTGAGTCTACTTTAGTAGATTTTATGTTTATAGCTCAATTAGAGGTGCGATCGCCCAAGAAGTATTTTCCTGAGTCAAGCTGGAATATAAAGACTTGAAATGTGCGTTTAAAGTTTCTGCTTACAACCAACATTTATCTAGCTAATATACATCTACTTGTTTACATTTAGTCAAAATCTCAAATATCAAATCAATTATGATTGTTGGTTAATTAAAAATTCATATATATCCTGAAATATGCGAATAAATGGCATTTTTATAAAGATTAGCTATTGCAAAAAATCAGTAATTTTTCTCTTTAGTTATCTACCAGTATTCTTTTATATTGCTGATAGTTGCGTTATGCTACTTCGTGAATCAATCCCACATTTAATATATCAGTGTGTATCTCGCATCTAAAGTTTAGTTGCGTTTTGGATGATTTTATTCCAAGCAATTGATTTTAAAACAGCAACATAACTATGTATTTATCATGAAGATAAAAATCAGAATTTTAGGCTCATAGCATAACGCAACTTTTGCCAGCCTTAGTTCAAAAATTATATCTTTACAATGAAACAATACAGTTGTCCTCTACTAGCACTGCTGTTCAGTGCAGTATCTAGTGTTATTTGCATTCCTTGTCACGCTCAAGTTATCAAAGAAGCCAATACAGAATTAAATAACGATATTTCATCGGAAAAAACATCATTTAATCAAAATGAGCGATCGCAAGTGAATAATACAGATGATTCTGCAAATACTAAATCAAATGTGATCTCGGAAAACTCTGGGAATACAGCTGCTTTAAGTGATAACCAAACTAAGACTCAACCTACATTTCGCATCCCTATTAGCAGTAGAATTTTTGCTGCACCTTCAATGCGACAGTAGAGTCAAACTTTAATTTGATTAACTCAGATCCCCAACTTCGTTGAAAAGTTGGGGATTTATTTGTTCAATAATGATTTAACCTGAATTCGATGAACCTCTCCCCAAAGAGTCTCTGACGCAGAGAGGGGCTTTAATATCTTGGTTTAGGAACGCAAAATTAAGCTTTCTAAGCCTCTCCCCGCTTCGGGGAGAGGTTTGGAGAGGGGTTCTTGATCATTCGTCGAACTCCCCCTGATTTAGGAGTGCTGTAGCAGAACTTGCTCATAAAGTTTTCCGGCGATCTCCCATATGAATTGTGTTTCTACTAATTCTCTACCGTGATGAGACAATTCTGAACGCAACTGTGGATTGTCGAATAGTTTGCTAATAGCTGTGACATACTCTACTGGCGTATTTGCTCTCAAAGCGCGTAATGGTTGATCAGCAATATCTACAGCTAATCCTTCCAAACCGCGATCGCTGGCTACAACTGGTACACCAGCAGCCATTGCTTCCAAAGTTTTATTTTTAATGCCAAAGCCAGTTCTGAGTGGTACTACGCAAATTGTAGACTGATGTAAGTATTCTGCCATTGAAGCCACACGACCAGTCACAACCACTCCAGGAAGATTTTTCAACTCTAAAACTTCTGGTGTGGGTCTAGCACCGACAATACTAAATGTGGTGTCTGGATAATGTTGTTGTAATTTAGGTAAAACTTCGACAGCAAAAAAACGTGCTGCATCAATATTATGAGATGCATCCATCGCTCCCACAAAGATTAACTTATGTCCGCCTGGATCTTGGGAACGATAGGGAAACAGTTCTAAATCTACACCGTTGGGAATAACTTTGATTTCCAGATCAGGACGAAGTTTGAGAAATTCTTGGCGATCATCTTCTGTAGTTACCACAATGTTAGAAAATTTATTGCAGTAACGTTGTTCGTAACGCTTGAGAACAAGAGATAAGTATAGGCGATCGCGCAGTGCATTTTGCGCCGCACCCATTTCTAAATGATCGCGAATCCAGCCGTATACTGAACTGTGGACATCAACCACCGTATTTATTCTGTTACGGTATTCTGGTCGAATATAAATTTCATTTACACTATGTTCACAAGTAATTACGTCAAACTTACTTGTACGGACATAATTATCAACACAAGCTTGTATTTCTGGAGAGTAACGATGGAGGACATTTGGCGGTGTAGCTTTTAACACTGATTCTAGAAAACGCGCTGACTTACCGAATAAACGAGCGATCGCATTTTTTTCTTGAGGTTGTGGCGGTAAAGGAAAAACAATCAATTCACTTACATATTTCCGTAATTCCTCTATCTCGGCTAATGTTGTTTCCTTGTTATTCTGTGTAATCAACGTTACGTCATGATTATATTGGAGATATCTCAGTAAATTAAAAGTTCTAATTTCTGTTCCTCCACGACTAGGCGGATATGGAAATGTGGACGATAGCATTAATATCTGCATATAATTTCTCTGCTCCTTTTTTTAGTAAATATTTTTATGCAATCATGCTGTTATTCGATAATACTTTAACTTTTATTTTGCCAAATGTAAGCTGATTATATTCAAGTAATTATTTGAATTTTATTCAGCAAATCTACGGTAAATTTATCAAGAAAAAATATGAATAATAAACCACTTCTGTCTATTATTACTCCTACGTTAGGCAAATTTTCTAATTACTGGCTAGAAAATCTTTTAAAAGTAGAAGGTTCTGTACAATTTATTTTAGTTTATCCACCCAAAGCCAAACCTAAAAAAATTGATGATCCCAGAGTGACAGAAATTATTAGTCCTTATAAAGGCGAAATGCCACAAAGGTTTGTAGGTTTACTCAATGCTCAAGGAGACTATATTTTAGCCTTGGATGATGATGATTATGTACATCCCCAAGTTTGCGAATTATTAGCTAAATATTTTCAAAGATTTCCTGAAAGTTGGATGCTGCGGTTACAAAAACTGAATATTGATATTAATGATGAAAAACGTATCCAACAACCTTGGGAACCAATTCCTGATGTAGAGCAATTAGAAATATGCAAAAAAACTCCAGAAAATCCTTATCCTTACCAAAAAGGTAACTATAAGGGTTTATTAGAAGTTCCAATTGCTCCTTTAGATAAAAATTTTGATTGGCGTTATCTTTTCTGGCCGTTTTTAACCAGAAAAGACAACGAAGGTTATCATGTGGAAAATTTTAATAACCTTGTTTGGCGCAATGAGCTAATTCAGCAAGCGCTTCCTGAACTTTCACAAGCAACCAAGGTAATGGGTGCAGTAACTTGGATACCCTCAAGTGGGTTTGATAGATTATCTGGTTTATTTGTACAAGCTAACTTTTTTCAGAAAGATGCTATTATCGGTCACTGGATGCCAAAACCAGAACAAATTAGATATATAGATAAAGATCCAGCTTTAAAGCCACCTAGATTTCATGTAATTTCTGATGCTTTGTTAATTAAACACTTTCCCCAATATGGTTATTTGTGGAATCTTGTGTTTAGTAAGTTATATGCTGTTCCTCGAACAGCCGGGAAATTAATCAGGGTGAAGTTAGCTAAAAAGAAACAGAAATAATTTGTAATTACACGGGAACGCCGGAATAGTTGTTCAGTGACAAAATTGTTACCATAATAACCTTGAACTACCTTGAGTCTGACAGTTTCTATCAAAATTTTTCTTAAGCCAGCTCATCAGTGGGGCGAAAAAAGTTAAACTGAAGAGCAAAATTAAGCTTGCTTGAGGACAGTTCAGCAATGCAAGTCACAATTGAACAATTGCAGCGAATTTTACTTCTGTCTGGGCTAAATCTGAATCAGCTTGCCCAGTTGCAAGCTTATGCTGTGGTGAAGCAATATTCACGGGGAGAAATTATTCTGTATGAGGGCGATCCCTTGCCAGCTGATCTGTTTACTGTCCTCAGCGGCAAAATAGAAATCAAAAAAACTGCTTTCACAGGTAAAGCAACGATTGTGCGGACGATACGCGCTGGAGAACTTATTGCTCCGCCTGCACTAATTGGCAATTTCGCTGCATCTGCAAACATCGTAGCTGAACAAGACTGTCAGATTCTCACGATTGAGCGCACTGCCTTACTAAAAATGATTCAGGACACTCCAGAATTTGCCTTGCAGATTATTGCCGTACTCACCCAGACACAACTAAACTTCTTTCCAGTTAGCTTTGCTACGCCACTAGTCTTACCGATTGCAACTGTTTGATCACCAGCTTGAATATAGTGAGATATTTCGACTGAAGAATCAATCAGCGGAAAAATCTTTGAGAAAAAAACGTTGATCTCATCAAAGCCACGATACTGACCACCCCAAGGAAGTTCTTCAGTTTGATAAAACTCGATATTAGGAGACATCAGAGAAAAATAATGAAGAATATCTTTTTTATTTAGGTAAACGTAAGCTTTCTGGATAATTTCTAGAGAGTTCATTTGCCTCTTTTTTGAGTGAAAAAACTGGTTAAAATTGAAATAAATTCCATCCTTTGCTCAAAATCTTAATTACAAACAGAAGCCTTATCGTTTGCTATTTGGGGTATTTTATTTGTTAATTCACCCAGGTATATGTCATGTTCTCTGTTAATGAATACTTCTGACAATGCCTGATAAGCTTCTGTCCAAGCTAACATCACTTCTTCTGTAGCTACTGGCCCTAATACATCTTTCATCGCTTGCAGTAAACTTTCTCCTACAATAGGATATTGTTCTGGCAGAACATGGGTTTGTACATGGCGTTGGGCAATCTTTTCTATCATTGATGTTAAAGTTGAAAGATTATCAATTTGGCTGGCATAACCATAAACTGCTGTAGCTAATTTTGCAGACTGAGAGCCATTAGCTTGAGCAGACATATCAAATTGTGCTTTGATATCTGGATGATTGTGAAACATAATTTCATACATCCGAGAGGTAATTCGCTGACCGTTCTTTTTTAAGATAGGTACAGTAGACTTAACGATATTGATTGTTTGTTGGTTAATCATACTTTCTTTACCCCTTGAAATTTTCACCAACTTCAATTTAATGGGGATTTTTATTAATTACTATGAGCTATCTCAGAGAATCACTTTCAATCTGTTAAATCGTTTTTAACAGACTCTGGTAAAGGTTATAGACAACAGGACACATGAAATATAGTGAGTCACAATTCTTGCCAATATCTTTTTCTAAAGCTTGCAAAGGTACTCGCAACTCTCATAACTCTTAGATACTAACCTGCTTCTGCTCTTTGCCGTCGATTTCCACAATCGCCAGATCATTTGAAAAACTGGAAAAGTTTTGCCTGTACCCGTCGCTCTCTCTAACAGAATGCGGTTTTCTCATTTAGTGAGCTTCATCTGTCACTATACAGAAGAAGAAAAAAGCCATGTAACTCTGAGTTACACGGCTTTCGGTGTGGTGTGAGGAGCTTAACTACATATCATGATAAGGTAACTGAGTAGTTTGCTACACGCTCGTAACAATTTTGGTAACAGAATTTTTTGGCAAGTACAGACCTAATTCACATCAATACTCTTTTAAGACAAAATAAAAACCGTAGAAAGATATAATTTCTACGGTTTTATAGTGTGGTGTGAGGAGACTTAACTAATCTGATCATATAACCCCTGGAAAGATTATTGACCCACACTTAATAAAAATTGCAGCAAGATTATCGTTTGATGACATAAACCTAAATTCTTATGTTTTTAATTCTTTCTGCACTAAATTTTAAATTAAAGCACCACCACAGCTAGAACCACTTCCAGCCGTACAACCATAGCAATAGGCGGCGGTTTGTACCTCAGGAATTAAGTCTAAATTACTAGCTGCTAATAATTGAGTAACTGTTAAGTTTTTCCCATTGGCATTTTTGGCTGGTAGATTCATCATTTGGTTAAAATCACAATCATAAACATTGCCCAAATAATCAATCGAAAGTTCATTACGACACATTAAATGCTCAATGGTACTGACATTAAAATGAGATTCCAAAAATTGTAGATAGGGAATGTAGAGTTTTTTGCGCTCTAAATACATTTTGGTTCTACCAACTGGTAGATTTGTGATAGTAAATAAATTATTAAATTCAATATTAAAATTATCTTTCAAAAACTTTTTATAATCTCGCTCTAAATTATTTTGGTCAGGAGCTAGAGAAAACTTTTCACTTGTGGGCAACTGGGGATTATACACCAAATCTAAAATCAACTTAGGGTCTTGACCATATCCCACTTGGTTGAGCCACTGTAAAGCTTTGATAGAATTATCAAAAACTCCAGCACCGCGCATTTTATCAACATTATCGGCTAAGTAACAAGGCAGAGAAGCAACTACTCTAACTTGATGTTGAGCAAAATATTCTGGTAAATCACCAAAACCATCTTCAAAATAAATCGTCAAATTAGACCGGACAATTACCTGTTTACCAGTTTTTCTAGCTGCTTCTACTAGCGGTTTAAATCCATAGTTCATTTCTGGTGCGCCACCAGTTAAATCAACAATTTCAACTTCGGGAAATTTATAAATTAATTCAATTAATTGTGTGCAAATTTCTGGAGACAATTCTTCTGTGCGTTTTGGACTAGCTTCAACATGACAATGGGTGCAGGCGAGGTTACAGCGTTTACCTAAGTTAATTTGTAAAACAGTAATTTTCTTTTTGGTTAAAGGAGTATTTAATTTCTGGTTGAAGGCAGTAACTTTTGTAATTGAGGTAGTTTGCATAAGTTGATCATCCTAAACTAGAAATAAATGCAATAAAATTCTAAATATTTAACCTTGCAACAATCTATAGGCTATACCACTAATAATTGCAGCAGTGGGTAAAGTCAAAATCCAAGAAATAATAATTTGTGAAAAAACACGTAAATTCACTTTTTTTTCAGTTAAACCCACACCAACAATGGAACTAACTGCAACATGAGTTGTGGAAATGGGTAAACCTAAATAACTAGCTGCGATCGCTAAAAATCCTGTAACAATATTAGCAGATAAACCTTGAGTAGAATTCATCGAAGTTATTCTTGTACTCATAGTTGCAGCAATTCTTTGGGAATTGAGTAAACCACCCAGTCCCATTGCCATTGCTATGGTTAACATTCCGCCTTGAATCGAAAAATATTCAATAATCAAAATAATCCCAACCAATTTTGGAGTGTGATTCATGCCTCTAGCAAAACTGACAACGCCAGCACTGATAAAATGCAGAGTGTCTAGCATTTTTTGATTGGTTAACAAGTTTAATTGAGTATGGAAATATTCAACTAATTTGTAAATTCCCGCACCTAAAAATATGGCGATTAGGGGACTAAATAATAAAGGTAAAATAAAAGAGTTTACTAATACAGTAAAATTAACTTTAAGACCGATCGCAACTAATCCCGCCCCTAGCAAACTACCTGTTAAACTGTGGGTTGTAGAAATAGGAAATCCTGTCAAAGCAGCCATTAACACTGTAACACCAGATGCGATCGCTACGGCTAAATGAATTTCTGGCACATTAGCAATTTCATCTGGAAAAATGCCTTGTCCAGAAAAGCTTTTGACTAATGCACCAGCCAAAAATATCGAAGTCACTGCACCTGCAAAGGTCGTCATAGTCGCCCATAAAATCGCTGTTTGGTAGCTAGTTGTCCCACTACCAAACAGCGTTGCTACACCTTTAAAGTTGTCATTTGCTCCATTAGAGTAAGCTAAAAATAGCGTAGCCAAAAATAAGCTAATAATTAACATTTTAAAGTTTAAATTTTAACAGCAACCACCACCGTTATAGTGCCAGGTTGAATCAGTTATTATGATTTGTTCTGGCTCTAAATCTGCCAGTTTAGCAGCAGTTTTATCACAAACTGCTGCGGGAATCCCACGCTGAAGCAGATGCCCTGCTCCGTCATCAAACAAAGATTCTGCACCACAGTAAATTGCTGTCTTGCCAGTAAAAATACAAGCGCCATCTTCAGGAATTGCAACTTTGAAAGAAACCGAATCAAGACTTTCTAAAAGTAGGTTTTCTTCTAAGTTGTAAGTTTGAGTATCGAGTAACCGATACGGACGACGGGCGCGAATTTCAATTTGACCAAAGCCAGCATCAATAATGCGTTGGGTATACTCTTGATAGGTAAGAGCGCCTGATAAACACATGGCTCGTAGTCGCTCATCTTGTTGAAGATGTTCAGGAATCGGACCTGTCGCAATGGGATCACTCATCTGCAAGCGTCCGCCTGGTTTCAACACACGATATGCTTCTTTTAAAGCCTTGGTTAAATCTTCTGGTTCAAAAATGTTGAACAGGCAATTCTGCGCAACAATATCTACCGAAGCATCAGCTACAGGCAAATTAAAAGCATCGCCTGCCCGAATTTCGACAAAATTTGGCTTAAACCAAGAATTTTCTGTGGCAGCAATTTCTAGGTTGCGTGTAGCAGCCTCACGCATGGCTGCAACTGGTTCAACAGCAATTACAGCACTAGCACGGCGAGAAAAATAAGCGAATTGCAACGCTTCTAACCCGCCGCCAACGCCAACATACAGCACCGTTGGTTGGTTGATGAGTTCTGTAGGGTGAACCGTTGTACCACAACCATAATTCATTTCTTGCATCGGCAAAGGAATTTTTAAGCCAGGGAATTGCAAGGGTGAACTTTGTACACAACAAAGCCCTACTTGTGGGGTTTCTGCAACTTCGCGGTAAAATTCTGCTGCTGTTTCTAAATAAGTCATTACAGTCTAAATTTTGGGTTTTTTTGTGGATACTCAACTCTGTGCATCCTAATATAACTGACTATTGCGTAAATGAATTTCACTTTAGATAGTTAAGCCAGATAGTTAAGCCGTGTTTTTAAACTCCCCAGAAACAGGGGAGTAGCAAGTTTATAGTACCGTTTTCTTCAATTCTTTGAATAGCAGCCTACAACCGTAAGCGGCAGTTTGGCTAATTACTAAGTTCCCAAAACCTTTCTTAACTTCCTTTTCCTTCATTCCAGGAGCAATATCACCAGCTGCCATATTAGCTGTAAGTGACATTTGTACTGTTTGCATGGTCAAATTTAAAGTAGCTTCCAGTTGTGGTGCTAAGTCTTTGTTGACCATAGGAAGTAAGTTTAACTTCAGCGATCGCTTCAGTTCCCTGAGTGCCTCGGCTTGTAATCTAGCAACGGCTTTCTTTTTCCACAGTTCTGGATTGTCCTGAAATTGGGCTTTGCGCTGATCGTAAAATTCCCCCAGTTTTTGGCCAAACTCATTTTTGGGACGGGCATGGCTGGGAGCTATGATGTCCAAAACCCACAAATACAACTGTGATCTGCACAATTTAGAACCCGCACCAGTGTTCATGGTTTCTTTGTCACCACTGGAGCTTTCATCTTTGGCCATTCCCAGCCGCCGTTTAAATCTGCCAAGAGATTCAAACTTTGTAACTGGGTAAATTTGGCTGAGAAGTAAAGCTTGTGGACGTGAGCCAATACCAAATTTACTCATCACCTGGCAGTAAGGGGTAAATTGTGGCGAGTGCAAGATTTCTAGCATCTCTTGCTCTACCTCAGTTTCCCATTCTTGAAAGTCGCACAGTAAATTAGCAAGCCGTCTGGTAAATGTAGAAATTTCTACACCATACTGTTTAGCAATGGATTTGTTGTAAAGGTTGTCATAGTAAAAGTTTTTTCTTTTTGTATGACGTTCTCGACCTGCAAGCCAAGCCCAAAGCGGTGGCAGTCCATCGGCTTCACTTGGATCACTTTTCATTAGTGCAGCTTCGGGGAATTCCCGCGCTAACTGTTGGCGAATCCGGTTAGCACATGGTGACTTGATTCGATTCAGCGACTGTATTTGGAGCCAGCATTCTCGAATTTTTGCTACTTGACCAGATTCAAACTGTAAGAAAAAATCTTCATCTTCCCAGTGAAGTAATGCGTAGGCTGCAAGTGCAAGTGCGTCGGCTTGGTCATTTTTATCTGGCAGTCGGTTTTGTTTTCTATAATGAACTGCCTCTTGATGTCCAACCCACAACACTTTAATTCCTTCAGCTTTACAAATGTGTGACCAAATCCAACTGTAATGTACTCCAGTGGGTTCTAAAACAATAGCATCGGGCTTTAGTCCTAATAGTTTATTGACCCCATCAGCGTTAGCTTTAAATGTTAAAGGGTCGTTATCTTTCGGGCGTTTATTATCCCTAAAATAGCTTCTAAAGTTCTTAGGAATTGATGTTAATTCCCAAGCGACGACGCTGTTTTTACACACATCCAAGCCTAATATTTTCATTTTTCAAGGTACAGTAATGGGTGTATTTATTTGCAGCAAGAACCGTGCTAAAATAGGTCACGAATCACCCAAATTAACAGTGCAACAATTCACTTTTAAACCCAGCACGGAGGAAATAATTAACAGCAGTGGATTCGTGAAATTCAGAAACCTTTTAGGTCATTTCTCCTGAAAAATCTATACTGCTGTGTTATTTCCCTCTACAAAGTAGAGGCGAGTGAGTTGCGCGACTCAACCCGCGACGCTGGCATAACTGCCAGCGTTTCGGCTACTGAGTCAAGTAGCCATCATCAGGCGGATTAAAACGGGATATCACCCTCTACTTCTATTCCGTGTTTATCAAAAAATTCTTTGATTTTCTCCCATCGGCTTCTAGCATTAGAAACATTAGTTTCTAAAAGTCTAAGGTCACTTTCTAGACTGTGTTTTTTGCTTTCTAAGCTCTGAATTGTTTTTTCTAATTTATCTGCTTTTAGTCCTAGTTCTGAATTTACAAATCCTTGAGCCAGTTGCATTACAGTATGCGGGTCTTCCCCTTCTTCAACTATTAATTCAACCTTTGCTGTTTGGGTATCGTCATATTTTTTAATTGAGCGTTCGTAGACTATAGTTTGATATTTCATGTTTATCCTCGTTTCACATTCCACGTTTTCTTAAAAATCTGTCTAAGTCACCATTGGTTACTTGGTCGATACTGGCTACGATGATTTCTTGTGGCTTAGATACTTGCTGAAGTGATGCTGTAATGCCACGCTCATTTAGTGCTGCTTGAACTTCAGGGGAAGCTAAGGCTATTTCTGCATCTGCATAATCTTGTGCGAGAAATGGAAATATAATTTCTCGCACATCATCACCAGCATTTGTGATGATGCTCAAGATATGATTTTTAGCTTGTTCAACTGGTGACTGTGGAATATAAAATTCAACTGTGACATCTTTTTGTACAAGCATTCGCTGTACATCAAAACTCCTGAGTGCTTGCTCAAATAGAGCTAAATTTGCCTCATCCTCAACGGCGATTCGGATTACTTCACCAATTTGAGCTAATCGAATCTGTTGTTTGATAATTTCTTTACCTCGACTAATCGCGGCTTGGCTCATAATTGCCTCCGATTTTTGATACGGTAATCATTACAAGTGCTTGCTTCTTGCCAAGTGGCCATGATGGCTGTGGCATTTTCACCAAAGAAACTTTGAGTTTCGCCGTTGTGCCAGGTGACAACAGCAACAGGACTGGGTTGTTCTTCAAATTGCAGCTGGCGAATTTGAGCTAAATTCAGCCAGCCGGCTGTGGGTGTTTTGCAAGTGAACACGGTGGGAACTGATATGATTTGCATAATGCTTAAATTCACGTCGCGATGAGTTTAGGAATGCGATCGCAGTAACGTCGCTGTTAGTCGCGATCGCATTAAAATTTCAAAACTGACCTAGTAATGTGATATTTTTTACTGGTCAACGGTTGAAGTAGTGAATTCAGTTTGAAGCGATCGCATATCCTGAGTGCCATCGCTTTCAAGTTATGGTGAAACCTCAACCGGCTTATCAAAAGCCACCACATAATTTCCTGAAGATAGACCGCGCAGAATGCTCATATAAGCATCGGCATCTGAACGTTTACAAAAACGGGCAACGCAGATATTACCAGTTGGTTTGCAGCTAAAAACTGCCCAAGGTCGAATCGCATCTTGGTAACTCATAATAAAAATCCTATTTTTCGGAGAAAAGCCAGCACAAACTGACACAATTGCTTGTGCTGGTATTGGCAATGGGAATTTGTATTCATTTCAGAGGGAATCGGCGGTAGGTGTGACCGCCGAACGATAAAACCCTATAGAAAATTGTTGGTTATTTGTATCTGAATTTTTTCGTCTACTTGTGACCTCCAAAACTAAACAGCATGACTGTATGGGTGCAACTGTGAAGTGTGAAGTATGCACCGGATATAGCGTACAAATACACTAGTCACGGATGACTAATGACTATTGACTATTAACTTTTGACTTTTTAGGGTGTTTCCGCTGCGGTGGCAATTCGCCTAGTGCTGCGGTGGTGGCTCCTGATTTTGCCCTCACGGGGCATTTAGCAATGTGAGGGGGGAGCGAGAAAGTATTTTGCTAATGCAGAATACTTAATGTATATTAAGCATGAGCAGAATCCCTGTCAAGCATTTTGCTCATGCTTAATTATTCTGCTCATGTAAAATGGAGGGGAACGTATGGATGACTTAAATGGCAAGACCGAAAAAATCCGCAGAAGACGTAACAACAGTAGGACTCAAGCTAAGTCAAAGCGCATGGGAGGAGTTGCACAAGAAAGCCAAAGCGATGGGACTCTCCAGGTCAGCGTTAGTGGAGAAGATAGCAATAGGGGAAATCCCGATTGGAAACTCGTCCCAGTCAGAGACACGACTGCTGGGAAAATCTTAGAGCGCCTAGAAGCTTTGGAGAGGAGGCATTTAGAATATGTTCATGCCCACCAGTCCCGGCTAAAGGCGCGGCTGGGAGAAAGTGAAGAAGCCGAAAATGAATTTTTAGAAGAATCCAACCAGATAAAAAGCGATATTTATCATCTGGTAACTCGTGAAAACAGTGGAAAAGTAACAAATTTAGAACATATTTAATAAACCGTCTTTGCCTGTATAGGTAAGGACGGTTTTGTTTTGCGATCGCAATTTTTAACTACACCAAGCATTAACTACACAAGAGCGATCGCTACTCAACAACAAGCGATCGCATATAACCAAAAAACTAAAAGCCGCTCACTTGGGCGGCCGGAATCTATCTGAACGAATTATGCCAGGAAATACCAAATTACAAAACTCCCAGTGCAACAACTGGACGGAGCAACACGACGCATACTGTTTAGAAAATAAAATCGCCCCCGCCGCCAAACTCCTGTGGCAGTGGCTAGTACGCCAGGGAATTGGCGATGAAGTTGAACCAGATTTAGCCGAGTTCAACGAGTGGGTGAAAAAGCACCGGGGCAAAGGCTACACCAGACCAACACTCAAAAATGCCCTAGCCCAACTCGTTGACCTGAGAGTAGTCCAGTTAGTCAAACAATTTACGTGGCGAATTGTCCGAATAGTTACACGACCCTTGGAATGGCTCAAGCCGAAAAAAAATTATCAAAACCGACAAGAAACTTTCACTTCACAACCCTCAAACCCGCAATCAGTCGAGCAACCCCCTAACAGCAGCAGCAGCAATTCTTCTACTAGTGCAGCCGCGAAAGAGGAGATACTCGCAGTTTGTGCAGAAGCTGGTATCTTTTATCACCCTGAAAAACCAGCAAAAGTATTTAGCTACTCGCTTGATGATGTGCTGTCAGCTATTGGTGTGTACAAACTGCGATCAGCTGTCGAGCGAATATTCAACCCTCCCGGCTGGTTGATTGAGTGCTTACAGTGGCGCTACTGGGAAGACTGGGGATTAGGAACATGAAACACCAGCAGCAGCAGCCAACATTGTTTGACTTAGAACAGTACACCACCCCACCAACAATTAATAGTGCTTACGATGACACCTGGGATAAACCCAATTCCGTGAGAGACACTGTTCTGGAGCAAACATCCGAAGCGGCAAAACCCGATTCTACTGTTCTGGAGCAAGCAACAACTAACACAACTAAATCTGCTCCAGAACAGTCACATTGGGTAGAAAAGTACACCGTGATTCGGTACGGCAAAGAACATTATTATTACCGTTACCTGTGGATGGACGGCCGGAAGTTGCATCATATTCACATCCCTGGTGGCAATATCAAAAGTGCGATCGCAATTGAGAGAAAGTCAGCAGTTGAAGCTGCAATTGCTGACGGTCAAACTCCCGCAGAAATTAAAAACCTGATCCGCTCCTGGCGTGAGGAAAAGCAATGACTGAAGACAATTACATCGAACCAAGAGAAACCTGTGAATGGCTTTGGCTACCAAGTGGTGAATGCTCCGTTGACGACCCTGAGCAAATGTGTGGTGAATGCCCCAACATTACACAAGAGGAATTGCAATGGCGTTCTGAATGCGTACAAGAACTTCGTGCAGCATGGGATTCGTTGAAAGACTCACCCGCAGAGCTTGAAAAATTTATCTATCAGCTGTGTGAGCGTCGTAACCCCTAGTGTCAAGCATTCTCAATAAGGTATTTTGGGCGATCGCCATTTTTGAGGAGGCTGCTGCTCATGCTGAAAGTATTGATTTTTCGTTAATTTTGATTTTTTATCTCAAAATTTCTATTGAAATGTTGTCTCATTAAGCGTTCTTTGAATACGTAGTGAACATTTTATAAAAAATGCGATCGCAAGAAAACAGGCAGTGCAACCGCTTTTAGTTTATTGCCTTGATTGTAATAAAAATGCGATCGCGTTACTACTCGCAAGTTGCGATCGCACTAGGTCAATATCAGTTTTATGAACTCGCCTATGGTAACAAGCAATTTGGATAAATTTGGTCAACATCATCCCAAGCTTGATTAGCCAATGCTTCTAGCGCCATAGCCAATTGATAAGGGTGGTCATAATTTCCAGCTTGCAAATGACAATAGAAAATTTCGATTCTTAGGAATAACTCAGATTTCATAATGTAGCGATCGCTCCAGCTAAGTCATCATCAGTCACGTCAATGTAGAAAGAAAGCATTCTCAAATCTGTATATCCCATCAGCCTTTGAATGATTCTCAGTGAAACGCCATTCTTGGCCAGATGAGTTGCAAAGCTGCGGCGGCTGGAGTGAGTGCTAAACCCCCTACTCCCTAATCCCGCTCTTTCTACAGCATCTCGGAACATTAAATCGGCGTACCGCAGAGTAATGTGCTTACTAACCTCAGATGCGGTATAGCTGGGTTTGCTGGGAAACATCCATTCTGAGTCAGACTCAGGTTTATAAGCCAGCAAAGCTTCTTTAAGTGTTGAATGTACAGGTACTTGCCGAGTTTTGTGAGTTTTCTTTTTGCCACCTACAGCTTTTCGAGTCCTAGCGCGGAAAGTAATAATTTTTCGGGGAGTACCGTCAGCTTCATAAATATCGCTCACCTTCAGTTGAATGAGTGCGCCCCACCTTTCACCTGTAAACCAAGCCAGATCCAAAAGTAACTTGTATTTTTGAGAACGAATATTTTTTCTAATTTTGGAATATTCAGCCATCGTAAAGACAGATGCTTGTCCATTGCGATTATTTTTCATAAATTATTTTTAGTGTTAGTCACTTCCGGTTTAGTCAACGGCAATGGTTAAACCGGAAGCTTTTGTATTTCAGTTATTAACCAAAGTCTTGTCAATCCTATTCACCACAAAGATTACACGCCATCGGTAACACTTCTGAAATTACATAAAACTGGAAGATTTACTGATTTTCAAATCACGATTACAACGGATTTATTCACTTCAAAATAAATCCGTATGGCATCCCCTACACTCGCTCAAGTTTTTGGAGCAAACGCCACTCAAGATGCTTCTGAAATTACTATCAGTAAAACAGACTTAGCCGCAGTTGGATTAACTGCAAATAGCAGTAATACTGCTGAGAGTTTAGCAGTAGCCATCATCTTGCAAATGGCTACTTATTTAAACGAAACCAATCAAGGAACCAACAGTGACATTCAAGTGACTATTAGTCAATCAGATTTTCAGAGTTTAGTATCTCGAAACAATACTAACTATCGGCAAGTAACTTTTAACATAAACCTACAAACTGTAGACACCTCATTTACTGTTGACCCTGACAACTACTTATAATCATGACTTGTAACCCAGGTGATAAACCAACAGTAATTTATAACTTTAATGGTGGCTCACAACAGAAAATTCAAACACAATTTGCACCTATAGAAGTAAGCACGGGTAACGCTAATAATTCTGGATATCGCATCAGAATAGAATCCTATGCTTATGGCTGGTATGAAAGCTCTTGTCAGTCTGTCGCCGGGGTATTTCCTGGGGATTTTACAACACAGTATGTTCCGTACATTGTTATTACTTTTTGCGACGGGACAGAATATCTACTGCTAGTAAAAGAAGGCGCAACCATTCAATATATTGATGGGGAAAAATGCCCAGGTGACGACTGCAAGATAGAAATTAAAAACGAAAATAACGAAACCGTTTTTATTAATATTGGTGCTTGTCCTTGCAATTTTGAAGTTCTTTGTGCGCGATGTCCAGAAGGACAATGTGAATGTCCTTCGGGTCAATATCCTGGCTATTGCTGTGTTGACTGCGGCGAATTAGCTGGGGAAATAAAGGCAATTAGAAATTTAGTTAAAAATTTAAACAATGGCTGATTCTTGTAGCGAATTAAGAGCAGAAATAGCCGCGCTTAGGGCAGAAATAGCAGCAATACCAAAGGTAAATGAAGAAGCCATTGTTGCCAAGGCTAAATCTGTTACAGAGGCTAGTATTATGCCTCAAATACCACAGATAGCCGCTGCTATCATTGCCAGTAAAATCGCACCAGTTCAAGCAACAGCCGACGCAGCCGAAAAACTAGCAAATAGTAGTATAGAACGAGCTAGGCAAGCACTTGAGAGGGCATATCAAAATGAAAGCGCTATCCGCACAGTAGGAGATATCGCCAAGGGCGCTGATAATACTGCTAAAACCGCACTTGGCAGAGCATTAGAAGCCATCAACAACGCAGCAGCAGCAAATAAAAACGCTTTAAACGCACTTGCAAAGATAGCTAATATTGCAGCTGCTATCGTTGGCATTATTGCCTCACTGGCATCATTAGCAGTCAGCGTTGCCACCTTGCTTACTTTAGGTAGTCGCATTGATGCGGTAGAAGCAAGAGTAGACACTGTGGATGCTGGTCTATCTCAAATATTGGGGTTATTGCCTGGAATAAAAGGTCTAGCGCAACAGGCTAAAAATTCAGCAGACAACGCCAACACTAGAGCATCAAATGCCGAAAGCAGTGCTGATCAGGCGCAAGGCATAGCACGGCAAGCAGTGGGTAAAGCTGATACAGCTATTTCATATAGTGGTGAAGCTATTGCCGAAGCAAATAGGGCAAGCGGTAAAGCCGCCACCGCAGAAGCTAGAGCAGGCAGAGCCGAACAGCTGGCGGTCAACGCTGATGCTACTGCGGCCAGTGCTTTTGACAAAGTAAACAGCGTAAGCAGTCGTCTAGATACGATCATGCCAAAAGTAGATGATGCTGCAAATACAGCCAGGAAAGCATTTGAGCAAGTACAGCGCATTGGTGAACGTATACCACCTATTGAAACTAAAGCCGATAGAGCGCAGGGAACAGCCAACGAAGCATTAGAAAAAATCAATCAACTTTTACGCAATCCGCCCAAAGGTACACCTGGCAGGGATGGTAAAGACGGCAGAGACGGCGTGACTACAGTAATTTATTTACCTGGACAGCCCGGTAAAGATGGTAAAGACGGTTTACCTGGCATACCAGGATTAACAGGAAGACCCGGTAAAGATGGCAGAGATGGTAAAGATGGCAAGGATGGTAAAGATGTGGATGACGCTACAGTAAACAAAATTTTAGGTAAGCTCGATTATCTGGGTTATGCAGTGGCAGCAATCCCCAAACCACTGAACTATGAACAGACAGTCACCGCGGCGGCAACGGGAAACTGTAGAACAACACAACCGGGGGGTTGTTCTAGAAAGATGATGAACGACGCTATTGGCGATATTAACAACAATACGAATAACAGAATAAACGACCTGCTTAATAAATTTAATGCCGGGGCTAATACCGCACAGCTAACACTACTCAATACAATCAATGGCAAACTTGGCCCACAATTACCGGGAGGCATTGCCACAAAACTTATTAATGGCTTCAAGTGGTTGCAAATCGATAGAGCAATAAATTTACTCACGCTTGCAGCTACAATTCATAATGCTTTCATGCTTAGTAATGACATTGGACAAACATTACTTGGAGCGTTAAGCAATGTACTTCAGTTAATAGGATTGAAAGACGACAACGGGCAAGCATTTGATATTGGCTCAGTTATCAATAGCACCGTTGAGAATTTTGTAAAATCCATTGTTGGTGCTGAAAATTACGCAACTATTTCTACAGCTTGGGCGAAAGCTAATATAATTTATCAAGCAACAACCAACGTTATAAATAACTTTACTAACATCGGTCACACAATTATTAATGGATTAGAAATTCTTGGTGGCATGAGCGGCAAGATAGGTAATGCCTTAAGAATTTGGGGTGTAGTTGGTGAAAAAGCCTATCAGTGGTTTAATCCTCAGCCGAATTATCACAGCCGAGTTTTAAATTTCTTTGAGAATGCACAGCAAGGTGCATCAACAATTCAAATGGTTACACAAGCCCCGATTGATGTTGTCAATGCTGTAACTGAATTCAATAATTCCACCACTGAATTAGTCAAAGCAGTCAAAGAAGACCCAGAAAAACCAAAGGGTGTAAATTTACCAGAAGCTGAACAAACTAAAGCCCTACAAGATACTAGTAAAACCATCTCTCAAGGTGCTGTCACAGCATTAGCTGATATCTTCAATGCAAATGAGTAATTTATGCCACTACCAGAAAACTTTGGCACTTTTGAACATTTCCAAAACGTTTATCGTCAGCAATTTAATAGACAAGTTTTAGAGTATTTCAAAGACTTGGGTGACTCTTGGGAACCTGAAGTTAATACCCCTAGAGGTTCATTGCGTGTTGCTTGCACCATGACCGATGAAGATTCAGCCCCGGTCATGGCTATGAGGCATAAACTTTTTTATGATGTATTGGGTTATGGACGGGCTAATTTAGCCATTCTTTACGGTAGCAATGATGAGTTTGAACCACCTGTTAGTGGCCATCCAAAAATTTGTTTTTACTTTAGTCAGGATGCTGAATCAGTACCAAACAATGAAACACGATTAGATGCTGAGTATAGCTTTAGATTAATATCTGAAACTCAATCAACAATTACTGAATCAAAAGCCAGAACTTTAGCCACAGAAATTAAAAGTTTATTTGTCAGCGGTAGACAAGGAATTATTTTAACTAAAGGTAAAACTCAGTATTTATATTTTCACAAAGAACGTGGTTACAGATTGAGGGTTTACGGCAATACAGAAAGTGATGCCGTAGATATTATCAAAAAGCTATTGCAATTAACTAACACAACCTACGACCAAGATAGGCTGAGTGTAGCAGTTCCTAAACGTTCAAATACCGCTGCCCCAGAAACATACATTGTCTATGGTCAAACCAAAAAGAAAAAGAAGTTTCGCCCAACAGCTAATGTTAGGTTTCGGTATGCCTATATGGAAATTCCGGGCAAGCCAATACCTGTATTTTTGGTAGACACTACTTACCGTTACGGTGGGCTAGTTGCTGTCTGATGCAAAACTGTAATATCACTCCATGATCCAAGGAAACTTTTAAAGTTTCCTAAAACCTAGAACGTCTGTACCTATTGATATAACTGGCATACAGACATTTTTACATTTTAAATATGGCTTCAAGAGTTAAAGGTGTAGAGAATAAACCTCATGTAGTCGGCAGTGGAACTAATGCCATTATTTTGGTTTTACCAGATGTTTATGACGGACTTGGCACTGCTTTGGGAGTAGTCAAGTTAGCTGGTGATCCTCCTGCGGGCGTTCCCTCAACAACAGTTGGACGTGCCATAGCTGAAGGGTTAGTTAGAAAAATCAAAGTTTCGTTTATTCAAAACCTCAAGCGCAGAACTGCAACGCTGATTGTAGCAACAGAAAAATCGACTCAAGCGAGAGCTACATTAACAGGTCAATCGTATCGCTCGAATTTAATCAAAACTGCATATTACCCAACTCACATTACTTTGGGTTAAACCTCACTTTTGAACTGTTGAATCATTAGTTAGACATCAAGATTTAAGTACAAAGAAATGCCAAAACTTACTAAGCTGCTTGCCACTATTGGCACTGTTAAATACGCTTTTTTGGGTACAGATGGGTTATACATTGGTGCAAATGCGACATCTGTAGGTATAACTGAAGCAACCGCAGACGATGAAGATTTACCTAATTATGCTGTCAAAGAACTTTTGCTTAAAGGCATTATCCGACGCGTTACTTGTAGGGTTCGCAAAACTGACGGTAAATCCACCACAATTAAATTGCTCGTAGCCAAAGATAAACTTGCTACTGCATTGGATGAATTAGTAGACAATACAATTACTATTCCTGGCGGTACTAGTGGTGTTATTACTTCTGTTGGCTTTGCACGACGCGTAACTTCTCGTGGCTAGTTGGGATTTAATTGGGGAATTAACTGTTACAAATTCTTGGCAGCTTTTCCCCAATAATGTGATAGCTTCTGAAACTTTTCGCATTACTACTACAATCCAAAATTTGGATGATTGGAACATTTGGAAGTTTAAAAGCGCTGCTTACTTAATCTTTCATTATCCTAATAGTGATGCTTCTTTGCCTTATTACATTAAGGTACGAGATTTCCCAACAATTTATGAGTTTCGGATTCCAGAGCCTTTAATTTCTGAAGGCTACATTATCCGAACGCCAGCAATTATTAGAGCATCAAAATATTTACCACTGACACCCAATCAAAACTTTGCTCAGTGGAATTTAAAATTAGAAGCTTGGCTTTAAGTAAATGATTAATAATCCACCTAGTATTGCAATTCCTGTATTTGATAGTTGCATTCATTTAGATAAAGAGCTTACTGCTAATGTTCCTGTAGTGATATTAAAAGCTAACACTGCTAGAAAATATGCTCTTTTAATGAATGTTTCACCTGTGGAAATTCTTTTAGTGTTTAGTGAGCTTGATAAAGTAGCTAACAAAGGAATTTCAATCAAACCCGGTGGTAGCTACGAAATTAATTTTAATAATCTCTATATTGGAACAGTTTGTGCTGTTTCTAAATTTGCGGCTAAAGTTTCTTTTACGGAGTGTGTTGAATAATGGCTTTATATAATCCTGCCAGCGTTACTGTACTTGAATCAACAAGTAGCACTTCTACACCAAGCAGTGTCAGCGCCTCTACAACCAGCATCACGATTTTGGCTTCTAACAGTAACCGCAAAGGCGGGACTATTTGGAATAAAAGCACCGCTAATCTTTATATTGAGTTTGGTGTTACTGCTTCTGCAAGTGCCTTTGTTGCTATATTAGCGGCTGGTGGCTATTACGAAATTCCATTCAGTTACACTGGTGCAATTTCTGGTATTTGGGATGCTGCCAACGGTAATGCTTTAGTACGAGAACTAACATAATATGCCTTTAACTAACCCCAACAATACAGCACTACAAAAAAATTATAATTTAAGCGATTTAGCTGATGCTGCTATTGCTTGGGCTAATTTAGGCGCTAGTCAATCGTTAGCAGCTAATTCTGGTTGGATAAAATTACCCAATGGGTTGATTTTACAATGGAGACGTTTTACTGTTCCCACTCAACAATTTACAGGCGGAACAATATATAACTTTGATATTACTTTTCCTGTTTCGTTTAACACGGTTTATCAATGTGTTGGCTGCCAAAATACTACGATGCCAGCAACTTTTTTCATGAATCTGATTTTTGATAGTTTAACGAACAGTAAAGTCACAGCCAAAATTGTCTACGAAACTACTTTAGCTAGTGCAAGTCCCAATTTTACAGTATTTGCTATAGGTCTTTAATATGTACTACGTTAGTTTTGATGAAAATAACCGAATCAATGGTTTTTTTAATGACCAAATCAATAGCCTGATTCCTGAATCGGCTATTCAAATCAGCAATGATAAATGGCAGGAATTAAGCTCGAATCCTGAGCAGTATATACTGGAAAACGGGCAGATTATTTTAGCTGCATCTCAGCCACAATCAACGGTTGCGCCTCAAATCAATTGGGCTGAATTCAATAGGAGTATGCAGGCTAATGCTGCGTACAATCAATTTATTTCTGATGCTACTGATAAAGATGCTGTACGTAGACTTGAGACTTTAGCAATTAGTTTAGGTGTGACTAATCGCCAAGATTTCAATCTTGATGATTTGAAATTATTGTGGAATCTTGTTTTGCAATCGACAGAAAATCACCCTTTGGCATCTGCTGTTGATCAATGGAATGAAATCGCCAAAAACTGCTATATGCCTTTTGAATTTATACAAGATGGCTCTATGACAAGCAGAGTACCATCAGAACAAGTATGAAAATTGACGCTAATAATGCTGTAACTGTTTTTACTCTTATATTTATGATTGTTGGTGGTATATACAGACTTGCTCAAATAGAAGCCAACATAAATTCAAAAATTAAAGCAGTAGAGACGAATGTCTTAAAAGAAGTTGATCAACTTAGAGATAATGTTATTGATAGGCTTTACACGGTTGAAAAAAAACTAGATGTTCACTTGACTGAGTATCAAGGAAAAAAAGAACACTACGATTACCGTATCCACGATTTTGATCAACGGCTAGAACATAAGTTTAAACGGCTAAGGGGTTTAATTAAACAGCTGGCCGGATTCCTTACTAAGGAGTCTGGGTTTGTTCTTCGGGATGATGAATATTAATTATTCCTGGGAATGCTGAAATAAGCGATTACCAACATAAAAATATGAATCAACGAACATTAGACAGGCTTACAGCTATTTTTGGATCTGTTGCAGTTGCCTCCAGTACATTAGGCAATGCTGGAGTAATTGGTTCCGGTTGGGCGCAAACCATAGCCGCTGTTTCATCTGCGCTAACTGTGGTCTTAGCCAGAATGCCAGCACAGCAGCCCGCCGCTGATCAGCAAGTTCAACCTAAATAAATCTGTGGGGAATATGACTCAGCACACATTAGAGCAGTATTTCAACCTTCACCAAGGGAAAGCTATTGATTTTTCACTGAGGGCAGAACATCGGGATGGCGGCTGGCTGTTCTACATTCATCCTCAGAACGTTAACGGCGAAACTTGGGATTTTAAGGTCAACGGGAACCAATTAACAAATATTGTTCCTGGAAAAGAGCAAGAACGCGATCGCAGTTAGGTCACTGGGGATTCTCCTGAGAGGGGGAAGCAAGAGGAAAGTATGAAGTGTGAAGGATGAATTACATTTCAATGACGACTTTACCGAAGTGGGCGGCAGTTTTGAGGTAATGATAAGCTTCTGGGGCGGCGGTGAACGGAAACACTAAATCAATGATGGGGAAGATTTGATGTTGAGATATTGCTTGATTCATAGTTTCAAACATTTCTCGGCTGCCTACATAAATTCCTTGCACTGTGAGATTTTTAAATAGTATGGGCATGGGATCAATCTCACTACCTCTTCCTGTCAACACACCGATTAAGCTAACACGTCCGCCAATTCTGACTGCTTGTAATGATTGTGGTAAAGTACCTGTACCGCCTACTTCGACTACATGATCTACACCAACGCGATTGGTTAACTCGTAAACTTGCTTTTCCCAATTGGGTGTAGTTTTGTAGTTGATAATTTCATCAGCACCCAGTTTTTTTGCTTGTGCTAATTTCTCATCGCTGCTGGAAGTAATGATGACTCTCGCGCCGTGAAGTTTGGCAAACTGAAGGGCAAATATCGAAACTCCGCCAGTACCCAGCAACAATACGGTATCATTGGCGCTGATGTTTCCTTTCGTCACTAAAGCGTGCCAAGCTGTAACAGCAGCACAGGGTAAAGTTGCCCCTTCGGTGTAGGAAAGGTGATCTGGTAAAATAACCAGCCCATCTTGGTGTAGCACAACGTACTCAGCCAGCATTCCGTCGATACCGCCACCCAAGTCAGACTTCATTTTCTCTCTGGTTAAGGAACCGTAAATCCAATCTTGAAAGAAAATTCCGGCGACGCGATCGCCTTTTTTCACCCGCGTTACACCTTCACCCACGGCGACAACTTCCCCCGCACCATCAGACATGGGAATTAAGGGATATTTCAACCCAGAACCATAGCTTCCCTCAGCTACCAGTAAGTCACGATAATTCAGCGATGTTGCTCTTATCTTAATAAGAACTTGTCCAGCTGCGGGTTGGGGTTGCGGACGTTCAACTAGCTTTAAAGCATCAATTCCTGCATTGCTTTGAATTTCGTAAGCTTTCATAAACTTGCACCATCATCAAATTAATAAATAATTCCTAGTACAAATTCTCCTTGATTTACCGCCTGATTAGTACCAACATCAAAAATCAATCCATCGTGTTCAGCATATACATCAATCAGTTTAGGCAATTGGTTTTCTTTGTTAAAACTGATAATTTGATAAAGCCTATCTCCAGCTTGAACTACAGTACCTAATTCGACTCTAGATTGAACCATACCGCCAGCGATCGCATAATATTTAGTTCTGTTACTGCTATGGAAAATAGCCATCACATGGTTTTCTATTTGTTGTTGATGAAAGTTAGCAGTTTTTAATACCCCTTTCTGCAATAAATAATTTTTCACCCCTTGAACACCTTTAGCAACAGAATGCGAATTTATCTGCATTCCTGCGCCTAGTTCCAGTGTATAAGCTTCAATATCAAATTTGATTTTTCTGCCTAAACTGTCAAAACAAGCTTCTAATGCTAACCAGGGTTTGATAAATGCTTCATCAAAAGCATCCCCATCGTATTTATCGAGTAATATGCCATAATCGAGCAAAAAGAATTTTGCACTATCTTGGCGATCGCGAAAATAATATATATAGTCTAAACCTTGATTTGTCGAACTGTGTAAATCAATTAGGTAATCTGCATCTAAACAAAGACTTTGGAGTTTGTAGCTAAATTGATCTGTGTAAGGTAAACTACTCTGCGAATTAATTATTTTTAAATTTTTAGCAAATTGATTTTTGATTTGACTCAGATAATTTTGTTTAATGACTTCTGGCTCAAACAGCAGTTGAGATTTAGCAAATTCTTCTAAATCTTCAGCTTCTTTTTCATAATCCCAAAAAATCCGGTTCCAGTCTCTAGCTTCGTAAACACAGTGTCTACCTGGAGAAAAATGTTGAGCGCGTTCATTTGTCCCCATTGGATTACACACCGGAACTAGCCAAATTTCTCCAATTAAATCAGCCTCATCTATGGTGAGTAAAAATTCAATTAATTGGTGAATAACAGCGTTACCAGAAATTTCTGCACCGTGTAAGTTAGATTGAATATAAACCTTTTTGCCTGGGTGAGCGCCAATGAATTTGTAAACTTGTAAATATAGGCGATCGCCAGAGGCCATTTGCCGTAAGAACATGGTTTCAATCTGTGGAATCATGGCAAAAATTTGATGCTGATTTAGTTTTGATATAAAAATGTTGGATGAAAGCGCAAATATCTTTCCTGCATCTTCACCCAACTCACTATTAATATATTTTTTGAGTTGAAAACACACTAAGTTCCCGGTAAACTTCGCAATTGTTCACCTAAATGAGTGCGATCGGCTAAAGTGTGCAACAATGGCCCGTGCGAAGTAAATTCTACAATACTCACAGAACCCACTGGGCAGTCCAAGCGATAACGAAAACGTCCGACATCAATACCTAGCAAACTGCACAGCATAATTCTAATAGTGGCTTTGTGAGACACAACTAAAACATTGCCATCATGGTAAAGATGCTTAATTTCTTCAATTACACCCATCGCGCGGGAAGCAATTGTAATAGCCATTTCTCCATCTGTTGGTGCATACCAAGCCGGATCTGCTGACCAGCGAATATAATCATCGTGATATTCTTGGCTAATAGTTTTTGGGGTTTTGCCTTCCCATAGTCCGTAGTTGATTTCTTTCAAACCATCGCGCAGTTGTGGTTCCATCCCGATAGCTGTACACAAAGGTTTGGCTGTGGCTATGGTTCGCCGCATTGGACTAGAAAAAATCGCTGTCCAAGCAAGAGACTTGTATGTATTTGCAAAAGCCTCAGCCATATCATAACCTTCTGGGGTAAGTTCCGAGTCTATGGAACCACAAAAAGCATTATTGCGACTGCATTCTGTCTGTCCGTGACGGAGAAAATAGATAGATAAGCTCACGGTTAATTCTCGCTAATATTTAAGCAGTATTAAATAATGCTTGGTTTATGGATTGTTTAAGGGCATACTATCACAGCTATCTAATTCGCTGCTGACTTAATATATCCAAATTATGGTAATGGTAAATAAACTATACAGTCTTGATATTCATTATCTTCTGAAGCTAAAGCGACTAATATTAATTCTTCGATGTTTTCACCAATACTTAAATTTGGATTGAGAATAAAAATTCCTGGTATGTGACGATTAGCTGCAATGTGATCAGCTAAATGTACTGGCATGGAAGTACGGTTGTTTGTCACTAAAATAAAATTACTTTCCTCACACTAACAGAGAATTTCTGGGTCAAGAGTTCCTTTCGATGGTGTTCCTGGTTCTCCTACTACCTGGATAACAATCTCAGGTTCTTTTAGTTTAATTTGATTTGGATATAGAGGATTGACATTTTCATCAATCAGATATCTCAGCGTCATGTATTTATTTTTTTGCTTGTCTTTCTGCTCGGAGTTGGCGGAGTTTTTCTGATACGGGTGGGGGATTAAGTCGCTGTTGTTCTCTCATTTTATGACCATGTTCTAGCCAGTTTTTCATGTAAGCGCTAACAATTTCTTTGTTTTGCAAATAGTAAAGAATAGTTGCATATACTTGTTCTAAAGAAATTGATTGATATGTTTGGGCAATGTCCTCTGGAGAACGTCCAAAATCAAGATATTCATAAAGAATATTTTCAATTCCTATTCTTGAGTTTTTCAGTCTAATATCTCCAGGAGAAAGAAAGTTGAAATATTCGGCAATGTCTTTAGATATAAGTTGACCTATCTCTAGAGTTTTACTGTTCATAAATTTGAAACGATGAATATCAAAGAGTCGGGAATTAACAGCTTAGATTAATTATAAGTGAATGGATTTTGTTTACCGCCGAAACCAAGAGCGAAGCCAACGCCACAAGCGACGCAACCACGCCCAAAAACTACGGCGAGAAACTACAGGCATTTTTGGTTGAGAAAGACGCTCAATTGCATCGTTGCAAAGTTGCACATTAGCATCGATTCCGATTTTTAGATACAGTTCACGCGCATTGCGATAAGCACCAAGCGCGTCTGATTCTCGGTTGACTTTTTCTAAAGACAAACCTAAATTAACCCAGAAATTTGCTTTCCCTCGAATATTGCCAATTTCACGAAATACCTCCAAAGACTGTTGGTAGAACTCTATTGCTCGTTGGTATTGTCTTAGGGAGCGATAAACATTACCTAAATTGCCTAAAGAAATCGCCTTGCCATTGCGATCGCCTATATTGCTATATAACTCCAAAGAAATCTGGAAAAACTCCATTGCCCGTTTGTACTGCTCTAACCCGTAGTAAGCACAACCCAAATTCGTCAAGGAATGTGCTTCATCTTGACTACAGCCTATTTCCTTAGCTATGCCTAAAGACTTCTGGTTAAAATCAATTGCCTGTTGGTACAGTCCCACAGAGCAGTAGACTTGACCTAAATTGTTTAAACAAACTCCTTCTTTTTTGCGATGACGTATATCTTGAAATATTGTCAAAGCCTGCTGATAGAACTCAATTGCCTGTTGGTACTGTTCTAAGTGGGCATAAACACTGCCCAAACTAATTAAAGATTTACCCTCACCATGATAATCGGCTATCTCCCTAAATATTTTCAAAGACTGCTGGTGGAGTTCAATCGCCTGTTGGTATTGCCCTAAGCAACTGTAACCGATGCCCAAATTGCCTAAGGTAGTTCCTTCTTTTGTAAGATCACCGATTTCCCTAAATATTGTCAAAGACTCCTGGTGGAAATCAATTGCCCGTTGGTACTGTCCCAAGGCATTATAAGCGCTACCCAAATTACTTAAGGCAGTACTTTCGCCATTGCGATCGCCTATTTCCTTAGCTATTTCCAAAGATTGCTGGTGAAACTCAATCGCTCGTTGGTATTGTCCCAAACAATAGTAAGCAACGCCTAAGCTAGTGAAAGCAGATCCATAACTCCAGTTTGCTCTCTGACAGGTTTTTTTCCAAGCTGCTATCCACTGTCCCCATAAGTCAATTTGCTCTGTGTAATAGCCCTGCAAGCTCAAAAAATCATTGCAAAACTGTAATACATCAAATGCCAAGCGATAGTTTTCTAGTTGACACCAGTGATAAAAAATTTCTAGATATTCTTGAATATCATCTTTAGTCTGCCAAGGTTTTTGTTTAACATTTAAAAGATAGTAATTAATAGCTTGTTGATGCGCCTGTGTCCGATCAGCAGCTTTATAGCGCACATACTCTAAAACTACTGGCTGAAATTCAAAGCGTCGCTTACCATTAAGCTTTTCTGTTAACAAAGAACGCTTCACCAGATTCCGTAATTCTGCTTCAATTTCTGGTTGTGAATTTCCCGGCAACACTGCTACTGTTGCGGTGCTGTCAACCGCACCACGATACACACTAATATTCTGCAATAAAGTCTTTTGTAACTCACTCAATCTATTAAAACTGGCATCCAACACCAAAACCATCCCCACGTTTTCTCGGCGATGGATACCTACCACTTGGGGATCTGTCAACAACTGCTGCAAATTGCCTAAGCCTAAATCTGCTAATCTTTTTAAATCGGGGTCTTGTGAGTATTCTTCCTTTAATAAGTCTGCTACCAATCGCAACAGTAGGGGATGCCCATCTACTAATTCGACAAACTCGGCTAAATCTCCGCGAATGCCTAATGCAGTTAACAGTGCTACCCCTTCATCTACTTGTAAACCTTTCAGGGGTAGCCACTCAAAGCCTTTTAATTCTGGTCTTTCTCTGGTGGTGACTAGCACCTTACTATTACCACCAAATTCCACCCATGTTTGGAAAAAGTCACCGTAAAATAGACTTCCCCACTGTCTATCAGGTTGTAATACGCTTTCCAAGTTGTCAATGATGAGTAAAAATTGCCCAGAACGCAAGCACTTAACTAATGCTTCCACTAACTGCACTTCTTGTTCTGGAACCCGAAAGCCAAATTCTGTTAATACTTGTGTGGCTAAATCGCTAAAACCTGCCCCATTACTGACATCAGCCCAAAATCGCTTAGGGAAACCCGTAATTTCATCATAAATTTTAGCAGCCAGCATGGATTTACCTGTGCCACCAATGCCTTCTATACCGATTAAGAAGGTGTTTTCATCAGTTAACCATCCCTGGATTTGAGCGTATTCTTCTTTTCGTCCTTGCCAATAAGCCAAACTTTTACCGGGATTCCCTGCTTTGAGAACCCCCGGTGATTCTGCTTTGGTACTGCTTTCAATATGAACAACCGTTTGCAGCTGCTCTGTGGTTAAATAGACATTATTTGGTGTGATGGAACCAATTTGAATTAGTTTGCTCTCATCTTGAGCAGTTCCCTCTAATTTTATGATGTTTGGATTATTGGGATTTGGTTGTTCCGTCATATTTAGTCAGCAGATAGACAAATTTTGCTGGGTGTTGATGTTTGGAACTCGGAACTTGGTGTTTGGAACTCGGAATTTGCTGTGCGGAACTCAAAACTTGATGCTTAGAACTCGAAATTTGGTGTTTGGCACTCGAAAGTTGGTGTTTGGCACTCGGAATTTGGTGTTGCTAAGTGAAAATCTTAACAAACCTCACGCAGAGACGCAGAGGCGCAGAGGTTAAGAGAATTGAGAGTAACACTCCGCGCCTCTTTGCGTTACCCTTGCGCCCCTTTGCGTTTAAAAACTCACTTCATTAGCTTCAATAGCTTCAATTTTTCCGACTTGTTTCACTGTACTTTGGTCGTAAGCATTGGCACTCATCTGAATATTGTCTCCTGAGTTTTCCGCCGATGCTTGCAATATCTTGGCTATCTCTTGTGCCAGTGTTGTATCAGCATCTAATATTTTTTTGAGTTGCACTTGCAGAACTGTTTGTAAATCTTTGTCTTCTGGATTCTCGGCTACATCAGCAGCAGATTCTTTAGCGGCTTCTTTTGCTTCTACTTTGGGTTGTAATTTCCCCCAAATCGCTTTGGCTTTATTCCATACATCTTCGCCGACTTTCTGAGATGCGCCTTCTACAACTTTACCACCTACATTCAGCAAATATGGTAAACAGGGAGCTATAAATTTGACAATTAAGGCGATATCCATTTCATTTTCAGTGATTATTATGGTTATTTATATAAGGTTATGTCAGGTCATTTTGCATCTATGAAGACAATTTTAAGCATCACTTAACCTTAGAGATAGAGCATAAGGAATAGGAAATGGGGCAATAATTTATGTAATTAATTCTGTCTAGTTACTTGTAGCTAAATAAAATCTAGCTATTGTTAGATGTGATCATCTGCCAAAACGCTATAGTCTACAACTGTTGAGCAGAGAGATTCGCTTGTGGATGCCATAGTAAAACGATCGCACACACTCAAACAAGTCTTGGTTGATTTTGTCCTAGATGCGGAAGGTGAACTAGCGCAAGCACTGGAAGTTTACGCTGCTGCACAGATGCGTCGTGGTAATAGCGATAGTACGCAACAAGACTTAATTATTGACAGTTTTATTACAGAAGGGAAAGTTGGTGATAACTCACCAATAGATTTATTTATCGCTAGTAATGTAGATTTATCAGATAGCGATCGCAATTTACTTCATAGCTGGCATCATAGTTTTATGGGCTTATTTACCATCACCCAAATTCTACCTGATGGCTTAGAACTCATGAACTGGCTGACAGCTAAACATTACACTGTCCTGACAGCTAAAAATTATATTGTCAAGTCTAACAGTCCTGAAAAACAACCAGCCATATCTCGTTTTAAGCCTGGAGATATCTTATTAACACGTATTTCTCCCCTTACGGACAGTGAATGGACATTTTCTGGCCCTCACACATTTCTGGGTAAACTCGGTAAGCCAAAACTCGCCGTCGCCATTGGCAATTTTAAAGATAATTATAAAAGTCATCTTTACAGCGATGCTCCCGACTTGCTAGAAGAAGCATGGCAGTCAGTAGAGCAATATCATCAGCAGTTTGTTGACTTTTTTGGTAGTGATGAAATCACTTTACCAGGATACCAACTAAATAAAAAAATCGCTGAATTTCAAGAAATCATCAGTGAGAAATACCTCAAAGCCGCCGGACTTGACACTTCCAAATCTTTAGATGAAATAGTGGCGAAAGCTGGTATTGGTGCAGACGAAATTACCGCTGCTGCTCAAGAATTTGGTGTTGATACTAACGCAGTTTCTCAAATGCTGAACGGTAAAAACGGCAAGCAAAAAATGGTTGCGCCTAAAGTCGATTTACCTGCTGATTTGCGCAAAGCCGAACAAGTCACAGCCATTTCTCATCCCCGCTGGGGATTGATGTTTTTACCAACATATACTAAATTCAAAACTATATTATTAGCTGATGATTGGCAAAGTATTGAGGGTGCAGAAAAACTAATTCGTCACTATTTGGAAGATAAAAGTGTTAATGCTTATATCTGGCATCGGTTAGCACAAAAATATCCCAATCAATTAGAAAAAGTCTTGCAAGATTTTTTGCAACGTCCTGAGTTTAACCTGAATAATGACTTAGATAAACTCTTGCAAGAATTTGGTAAACCTATCGAGCCAGAGTTACCAGAAATTGCCAGTGTGCCTTTACATCTGCATAACTTATTTCAAGAAGCACTTGCAGAAGTTAATAAATCTAAACCCAAAGGTAAGGGACAAAAACAAGCAGCGAAAGGTTTTCAAAGAGGTTAGGTTAACATTAATTGCATCTCAAATCCAGGCAACACATCTTCTCCAGAAAGAATGGCTGGCATTTGTATGATTTCGACAGGTTTTCCTAGTCGATAAATTTCTACTTGGGCATCTTGATAATTAATTAACCATCCCAAACGCAAACCATTTTCCATATATTCCTGCATTTTCTCTTGGAGAGATTTGAGCCTATCTGTTTGGGAACGGAGTTCAATGGCAAAATCAGGTACAAGTGGCGGGAATTTTTGGCGCTGTTCTGGTGTTAAAGCTTCCCATCTTTCCAATTGTACCCAAGCCGCATCAGGGGAGCGTTTTGCACCATTCGGCAGGATAAAGATAGTTGAAGAACTAAAAACTTTGCCTAATTTAGCTTGTCGATTCCAGATTTCTAAATCAGTTATTAGTCCAGCTTCTTGATTTCCGCTTTCTCCTCCTACTGGTGGCACAATAATTAATTCTCCTGCTGCACTCATTTCCAGGTTTAAATCACGATTCGCAAGACACAATTGATAGAATTGCTCATCACTTAAATGAGCTATCGGTTCTAGATTGAGAACCACAGTATTCATTTAATCTCTCCTCGTGTCTTTTTAACTAGCATTAGTTACCTTTAGTTAAAGTTTAGCAGTGGTGAATACTAATCAAATTTCTTGTAGGTTGGGTGTAACGAAGTGGAACCCAAAACCAATGTTGGGCTACGCTACGCTCCACCCAACCTACAGTAATTGTAAGTAAATCTGGAATTTTCGCTGTAGAGGTTGAATTTTATATTGTATAACTTGATATAAGTTTTCAGGGCGGCAATATGGCTAACTTAAATCGCATTTTATTTATCCAGGATACAATTCTTAAACAAGAACCAGTGCAATCAAGTCAGTTGCCAAGCACTAAACAACAAAATATTCCGATTGGTACGCTACTTGTACTTAAGTCTTACGAAATACCTGCCATCAATTCTGATCACTATAAACTGGCTTTAGAAGATATTCAATTTAAAGGTTTTAGTAGTAACTGGTTTGCTTTCGCTAAACACGCCAAAATTATTCAAGATGCCATTAATCCTGTAACGACTATTCACGCGATCGCCACGAAACAACAAACAAAGGATACAGTAAAAATTACTGTAGATCGCCAAAGTGTCGGTAATCAACAAGGTTTTCTGAAACTGGTGTTTAATGCAGACACCATTATTAAACGTCAACCTGTAGATTCTAAGGTACTTAATGATCAATCCAAGCAAGTAATCCCAGCAGGTACAGAATTAATTTTGTTCACCGACAAGCCAGACACTAATAATATTGTTAAATTTGCCCTTCAGGACAGTCATGTGAAATTTAGCTTGAAAGATATTGAATTTAAAGGTTTCTCAAAAGATTGGTTTGTTTTTACCCAACACGTTGGTATTCAACGTGTGGACTAATTTGTAGAGATGTTGCAATGTAACATCTCTACAAATTAGAACAATCTCCAAGTCAGTTGGATAATTTACACTCAGCACTCAGCACTCAGCACTCAGCACTTATCTTTGCGTTGACACAGTTAATACCTGCGGTGGTGTAGCATCGGGGGGATAAAGAAAATCTACTTCTACTAATCTGCGATCGCTTGCTTTCATATTCAATACTACCAATGGTTCTCCAGGTTGACCCCGCTTCTGGACTAAATGCACAAACTTGGTTTGTGGCATACCTTTATCATCTTTGTAACGTACCCGCACACTTCCCCGAAAGAATGTTTGCTTTGCTGGGGTACTAAAAAAGCGTAGTCCAGGTTTAACTAACTGATCTTCTTTAATTGGGGTTTGCATAGCCACAGCCACGGTTCGGGGAGTAGAAGTATTGTTGTATAACGGCAACTTCAGGTTGTATTGAATGCCATAGTTGCCATGTGCGCGATATGCAGTGTCGGGATAACGCGCTAACATCGGCGCACTCTGAATTTGATTAGTTCCTAAAGTACCACCATGCAAGGTGCTAAGAGCGTAAGAAACAGCTTGTCCAGGCTGGGGAATGGTCAAAAATCTGGCTTTGGGATTATCTACTATAAATGCTCTCCAAAAAGAACCACCGACAACCCCAGCCACACGACCGTAAATTCTCGGCTTACCAGTTTCTTCTAAGGGAGTAGGCGTTTTATCTCTTGGCGTGGACAAATCGCCGTTATCTAATAAATTTTGCCACTCCTCTAAAGTCGGCGCACGTTCACTACCATCAGGATTATCCTTGGCGAACATCGCTAAACTAGCAGCGTAGACTGTACCATTACTCCGCAAGCGCATTAAGGTAGAGCGACCATTTAAAGGCGGTGTTAATCCTTGCACAGGAATAGGGAGATTTAGTAACATCTGACTCTGTTTAGGTGCAAGGACAATTTGCGCTGGGAAGATTGATTGTCGCCGTCCTCTCAGGATATCAGACATGACGCGATCGCCCGGCCCCGCAAATACTTTACCTAAAGTATCTTCGACAAACGGTGGTAACTCAATAAATGGTGCATCTGGTTGGCTTAAATAACTTGCTGCTTGTAATACATTGACGGTGACTGGTTGGTTAGTTGGGTTATGCAAAATTATACCGAGATAGAGCGATCGCAAATTTTCTGGTGGGTCAGCCTTAGCGACATGGTGAGCAAAAATATCAAATCTTCCCCGGAAAGGATAATTCAAATGCGCCGTTGGTACTTTTTTACCTTCTCCGGGAAAAGTAGAGAGTAAAATCCCTTCTTTCAATACCAATTCTGGACTGTTGCTATTAAAAGTTGGCACTGAATCTAACTGTCCTGGTAAAGGTAAAACTTGTTGTTGTTGAACAACTTCTTCTGGCGGTGGCGTGGGAGGTGTTGCTTGGGCAATCAGTAAACTGAGTAAAAATGACAACATATACTTAGGTGACTATTTTCCTAAAAGACGCACACCATTTTATGCGAGTGCCAAATTGTTAATAATTAATAAGAAGTCGGCAAGAATAGCCAACAAATTTTCTTGATTTAAAATTGGAACGTGAACAAATATACAACAAGTTTTCAGTTGATATTGCTGTAGATAGTCGAGAACTACATAATAAAGACCTTCGCAAACAAATTTACCGCAGTCATTACTAATATCAGTTGCTACTGTTCCCGAAACTAATTTTTCCAGATTAACTACCGTCGGCAAAAAAATTTTTCCTTGATTAGCACCCACCTCCACACTTAATCGCTGGCGACTGGCCGCCATCCCACAACAGATAATGTAATCTGGTTCCAACTCCTCGATTTTTTGAATTACCCAAGAACTAGCAAGCATCACATCTACAGGTAACAGACGCAGAAATTTTAAATCGTGGGGGAGCGAATCAACTTTACTCACTTCTTGTAATAAATCATCCGATGAATTTGACAGTTGATCATTTAACCAAGTGTCAAAAGAAGTTAATAGAAATCTTTTCTTCATTAGAATTATTATTTAGAATAGAAAAACCCTCCATAATTAATTTACAAGGAGCCGGTCAATGCCAGTTATTGCAGTCGTAGATTACGACATGGGAAATTTGCACTCTGTCTGTAAAGGCATAGAAAAAGCTGGGGCAACTCCGAAGATTACAGATTCTGCTAAAGAGATATCATTGGCAGATGCGGTACTATTGCCAGGAGTTGGTGCATTTGATCCCGCAGTGCAACATTTACGAGAACGGAATTTAGAACAACCAATTAAAGACGCGATCGCATCTGGTAAACCTTTCTTAGGAATTTGTTTAGGATTGCAAATTCTATTTGAATCAAGTGCAGAAGGAACCCAACCGGGACTCGGAATTATTAAGGGAAAAGTCCGTCGATTTCAGCATGAACCAGGAATTACAATTCCACACATGGGGTGGAATCAACTGGAATTGACTCAACCAAAAAGCATTTTATGGGAGCATTTACCAGCGAACCCTTGGGTTTATTTTGTACATTCCTATTATGTTGACCCAACAGATCCGCAAGTTCGGGCTGCAACTGTTACCCACGGTACTCAAACCATCACAGCAGCCATCGCCAAAGAAAACCTAATGGCAGTGCAATTTCACCCGGAAAAATCCTCTAATATAGGATTGCAAATCCTGTCTAATTTTGTTTCTCAAGTTCGTGAACAAATTGCAGCATAGGGTTTGTGCTTTGTCATTTGTCTTTTGTCATTTGTTTAGTTACAGACTAATGACTAATGACCAGTGGCTAATGACCAATGACCAATAATCATGAGTTTGAGAATTTACGGCAAACGTCCGATTAAAACTTTACCAGGGAAAGAAACCAGACCCACAAGCGCACGGGTAAGAGAAGCTGTTTTTAATATTTGGCAAGGCGAAATTGTAGGTTGTCGCTGGCTAGATTTGTGCGCGGGTAGTGGTTCAATGGGCGCAGAGGCTTTGTGTAGAGGAGCAAGCTTGGTGGTCGGAATTGAACAATCAAGCCGAGCCTGTTCGATTATTCAACAAAATTGGCAGCAATTAGCTAACAATGAGCAACAATGGCAGCTATTGCGTGGTGATGTGATTCAGCAGTTAAAAAGTTTGTCAGGAAAACAGTTTGGCAGAATTTACTTTGATCCGCCTTATGCTAGTGGATTATATCAACCTGTTTTGGAAGCGATCGCTGACTATAATTTGTTAGATACCAAAGGTGAAATTGCCGTCGAACATAATCCCCAAGGCTGGACACCACCAGTAATCCCAGATTGGCAAATCTGTCGTCAAAAAGTTTACGGTAACACAGCCCTGACTTTCTACAGAGTTATTGACTCAGCTACAGACAGTGATGAGGATATAGAGTAATCAAGTACGACTCTACTCCTCATCACTCAGCACTCAGTACCTAATTAACCACCCAACTCATTAGGGCGCTTGTATTGCTTATATGCAGCGTAGAAAAGACCAGCGAGAGTCACAACAATTAGACCAAGCACAATACCAGAAAGTAGGGGTTCAACCACTTTAAATCTCCTGTTTGCAATTATTAACTATTCATATCCCGTTTTTGATTTTACCAAATTGCGGCGAATCCCGCTTGCCACACTGTTTCTGAGCAATGACTACTTGTAAGAAGACTGTCATCTGTGCTTGCGGTACAAATCAAGAACTTTTAAGCTATGTGTAGGAAATGAAAAATTTTAGAACACCTACACTTTTACAGCAAACCTTTTGGATAACCAGATTACCAAACCTGAAATTCTGATGCAGCGGATCGCTTTATTGGCTCTAGCGATACTGCTGGCAATCCCTTTGGGCATCTTTGGTGTTCAAATGGTACAAGCCTCAGATCCCTATGTTAAAACCGTTCTTTCCTTAGCTGGAGACCCAGTTCAAGGAAATGCTATCTTTCAAATTAATTGTGCTGGTTGTCATGGTTGGCAAGCAGATGGAAGAGTAGGGCCTAGTTTACAAGCTGTTTCTAAACGGAAATCACGTTATAAGCTAATTCATCAAGTCATTAGCGGTGAAACACCACCTATGCCCAAGTTCCAGCCTAGTCCCCAAGAAATGGCGGATCTTTTGAGCTTTTTGGAAACCTTGTAAAGTCTTACCCTGCCCTCAAAAATGAAGATGTAATTAAAGATGTAGGAAGCAAAAGTTTTCTGCATCTTTAATTTTTGTTAACCATACTTTTAAGATAACTCAGTGCCAATGTAGTTGAATGTGTAAAAATAAATTGCGTGATGATGCGATCGCAGTTGGAATAAAAAATGACAGAAGTTCTCCAAATTGGCAACCGTACAATCCAAGCTAATGAGCTAATACCTTTACTGGCAAGTTATCAAATGCTGCCCCAGCTACAACGGGAATTAATTATCGATGAAGCGATCGCATCTGTAGAATGTACACCAGAAGAAATTACTCGCGCTCAACAGCAGTTTTACACAGAAAGACAGTTAAAAACTGATGCTGACATCAAAGCTTGGATGGCGTATCACGGTATAACCGCAGATCAATTAGAAGCAGTCACAATTCGGAAGCTTAAAATCGAGAAATTCAAAATTGTTACTTGGGGTAGCAAAATCGAATCTTTCTTCTTTCAAAACAAAGCCAAGCTGGATAAAGTAATTTATTCTCTGCTACGCACTCAAGATATTGGACTTGTTCAAGAACTTTACTTTCGGCTGCAAGCAAAAGAACAATCATTTGCAGAATTAGCCAAAGAATACTCCCAAGGGCCAGAAGCCCAAACTGGTGGGTTAGTTGGCCCCGTTGAACTACAAGCAATTCATCCGGGAATGGTGCAGTTGTTATCTAGCAGCCAACCCGGTCAAGTCTTACCCCCAGCCAGAATAGCCGAATGGGTTGTTATTCTACGGTTGGAGAAATTTATCCCAGCCCAACTAGATGAACCAATGAAAGCAAGATTGTTGAATGAACTTTTTGAAGCTTGGCTACAAGAACAGCAAAGGCAAATACAGCAATAGCCATCTTTACAAAGGTAAATATTGAATGCGGTTTTTTAATTCTTCAATATAAGCAGCTTGAGCAATAATTTCTAAATCACGCACACAATCACCAACAGAAACTCTTAGTTTATGAGCATCAATAACACCAGGAAAATCTATTCCTTCATCTTGGCGACGATTAGCTTCAGCTAAAAAATCTTCATCTTGGGAAAACAACACTCGCTCAAGTTCCGTTGCTCGATCAAGTATGAGAGGATCTGGGAAACCAGTCCGCTGATCTTCTTGTACTGTTACTACATCTACACCCCGCATTCGTAGTCCAACGGTAATCGCTCGATGGACGTTTTCATCTATGTAAATAGCGAGGCTCATTTAATCAATCCTTCTGCACGGAGTCTTTGAGCTAATGGTGATTCTCCGGCTTCTAAACGTAATCTTTCTGCGTACTCCAAACGTCGCTGCATATCAGCATCAATTTCTGCTTTATGTTCCCAGTAATAAGCTAAAGCTGAATAAATCTGACTCATACTCAGATGTGGATACTGAAAATGTAATTCTTCGGGACTCCAACCATAAGCATGGATAGAAGTCACTAATTCCACAACTTTCATCGAAGTTCCCTGGATGAACGGCACATTATGTTCATCAATCAAGATATGTTTATATTCAGTAGCAGTTGTTTGATTCATAATCTCTCAAACGCTCAAATCCATACATAGTCAATAGTTTAAAACCATTGACAATTGACCATTGACTTTTGACCATTAACTAAATTGCTGGGCATAAAATCTAGCATAACGACCTTCCAGCCTTAATAACTCTTCATGAGTACCTGATTCGACAATTTGCCCTTTTTCTAAAACTAGAATCCGATCGCACCTTCTTACTGTACTTAAACGATGAGCAATAATAAACACTGTCCGATTCTGCATCAGTCTTTCTAGTGCTTCCTGTACCAAAGCTTCCGATTCGGAATCTAATGCAGATGTCGCCTCATCTAATATTAATATTTGCGGATTCAGTAGCACAGCACGGGCGATCGCTATTCTCTGTCTTTGTCCACCCGATAAATTTACACCACGCTCACCTACCCAAGTTTGATAACCTTCTGGTAACTGGGTAATAAATTGATGGGCATTAGCAATTTTCGCAGCTGTCATCACTGCATCCATATCAAAATTATCTTGTCCAAAGGCAATGTTTTGAGCGATGGTTCCCGAAAATATCACCGTTTCTTGAGGAACAATGCCAATTTGTCGCCGCAAACTATGTAATGTGACATCCCGAATATCAATATCATCAATCAAAACTTGCCCAGATTCCGGGTCATAAAAGCGGGGGAGAAGATTGACAAACGTCGTCTTCCCTGCGCCGGAAGCACCAACTAAAGCGATCGCTTCTCCTGGTAATGCTAGTAAACTAATATTTTGGAGTACAGGTTCTCCAGGTTGGTAAGCAAAGGAAATATGGCGATATTCTACTTTACCTTTAACTGGCGGTAGGGCGATCGCAATTGGCTTTTCTATTACCCTAGGTTGAATTGCCATCAATTCAAACACTCGGTCTAAAGATGCTTCAGCTTGCTTAAACTCATTATAATTATTAGTAGTGTGTCCTATCGGGTCAATTAATAATGCAGCGGCGGCTAGATAACTGAAAAAATCCCCAACAGTTAAATTGCGTTGATAAATTTGCCACGTACCCACCATTAATAACGATAAAGCGCTTAAAGCTTCTAAAAAACCAACTATGGGGATTTGGATGGCTTTAAGACGTTCTGCGGAATACTTGGCTTTTAAAGAACGTTCTGCTTCATAACCAAAGCGAGCAATTTCATAATTTTCGGCTGCAAATGCTTGTACAAGACGAATTCCGCTGAAAACTTCCGTCAAAATAGCTGATAGCCCCGACACGCGATTTTGGCTTTTCAGAGAATACTTCCGTAGCCGTTCCCCAAACCACCCAATTAACACACCCATTAACGGTGCAATCACAATTGTGGCGAGTGTGAGTTGCCAATTCAAGTAAATCATATATATGGGTATAGCGATTAATTGCAACACACAGGGAACAAAGTCATGCAGTACTTTATTGACAACTTCACCAACCCGATCTACGTCTTCTGTCAGGCGATAAGCTAAGTCACCTGTTTTGGCTTTTTCAAAATAGCTCAAATCTAATTTTTGCAGGTGACCGTATACTTGCTTGCGGAGATAATAAGCAACTCTTAAAGCCACCTTGGCCATGTAAATATCTTGCACCGACTGAAAAAAGCCGCGTATCAAAAATACTAAAGCACAAATACCCGCTAGTTGAGCGATCGCTAATACATTACCTTGCCCAAAAGGCGCTGCTAATTTACCCGCAAGATTAATTAACGTTAGTGTAGCCAGCACATATCCGAGAATGCCGACAAATCCCTTCGTAATATTTGCCCATTGGGGTTTGATATATGGCAATAGTTGCCAGTAATTAGAACGAGTTTTCAAACCGTAACTTCCAGAATATGATTTTACATTGTTTGACGCTATCAGCTTTTGTGCAGTTTCAATGCACCTAATTTTAAAATTGCTGACTAACCTATCTTCATAGTATGGGTAATTTACCCACCCCGTAAGGATTTAAACACAAACGTATCCTACGGCGCATCAATAACGCAAATCAAAATCAAGGGTTTGAAACCCACGTTCGCCTTTGCCGTTACCGTGTGTGCAAGATTAACTGCAACTTCAGTCGTCTGTTACTTCCAAAAATATTGCCATTATAAGTTTTATCGGATACATTGCATCTAGCAGTTTTTGTTCTAAGTAGACCTAATAAAAAAATGCAGTAAAATCTTCTTCTATCCTGCCTGAGCCTAACGATAAATATTTCTAATAATCTACTTATAATTATTTGAGATTTACAATGAGTTTTTTTCTTAGACAAGCTTTTTTTGTATTAGTAATTTTCTGGTTTTCGCCGCTATTAATACCATTCATATTTACAACAGAGCAAGAAATTATTACTGCCGATGTTAAACGATGGAGTGAAGTTTTAGGTGTATCAGAACAAAGTTTGTGGATTCAATTGCTGGTTTTACTGCACAAGACAAAAGAATTTAGAAACTTATACTACTACCGTTTATTTAAAGGTAATTTAAGCGGACGGATTTCTATGTATTTACTCAAGTTGATTTATCCAGAATGTCCTTCTTTGTTCTTAGATTCCTCTTGTAACATTGGTGCTGGTTTATTTATCCAGCATGGATTTAGCACTATTATTATGGCAGATATGGGTGAGCAATGTTGGGTAAACCAACAAGTAACAATTGGATATAAAGATAAATCAGGTCGTCCTAAAATTGGGAACAATGTTCGGATTACTGCGGGAGCTAAAGTACTAGGTAATATTCAGGTAGGCGATAATGTCACAATTGGTGCAAATTCAGTTGTGGTCAAAGATGTTCCTAGTGATTGTGTTGTTGTAGGAATTCCTGCTGCCATTATTAAAAGAAATGGAATCAAGGTTGAAGAGAAATTATAAATTATAATTCCTCAAATCCACACCCTATACTTACTTAATCATATAGTTCAGGTATTCCTGATTACCATTTACATATCATTCAGTATTAACAGCCAGATAATTGTTTATATTAAGGATTTAGAATAACTGTTAAATATTGCTGCAAAATTAGGATTTTTCTTGAATTATATTCCTAGATTTCCCGATGATATTTTCAATCATTCACAAATTTCAGGAGTAAATCTAGTGTTGACTTCAACCTTACTCGCAGCAGCCACAACACCTCTACAATGGAGTCCTACAGTTGGCATCATCATGATTCTTGCCAACATCTTCGCTATTACCTTTGGCAAATCTAGCATTAAGTATCAAAATTCCGAGCCAGCTTTACCCTCAGCAAAATTCTTTGGTGGCTTTGGTTTACCAGCACTACTAGCAACTACAGCCTTTGGTCACATTTTAGGCGTGGGTATCATCTTAGGGTTGCACAACCTAGGTAGATTCTAAGTTTTGTACCTCAGTTTGCTTTCAATTTAATACTGTTTTGTCTCAACGATTTGAGCTAGAAATTTATATTTCTGGCTCTTTTATGTATGATTGTAGCCACATATAGCAGTCGAAGCGTAAATTCGGACATTGCTAATTGCTCAAAGCTTTGAGCCTAAAACGTGTATACTCAGCACTTTCAACTCAGAACTATGCTGTAAGTCAGAATGAGGTATGCGTATTAAGAAAAGTAATAATGCTTTTTTACGTCGCTGATAATTTCCCATGTGCAGGACATACCAGCAGGAAAAGTCACCAAATCTCCTTTACCCATTTGCACTGGTTGTCCGCCATTTGGCGTAACAATGACATCACCTGCCAAAAAGTAGCAAGTTTCTTCAGTATCGTAAGTCCAGGGAAACTTGGAGACTTTCTTTTCCCAAATTGCCCATTTGAACACACCCAAATTTTTGAGATATTCTTGACTGGGTTGATGCTCAATTTTAATTTTCATGTTTTGTGTTGTTAGTTTGGGTTTAACAGTACGACTGGATATCTTCGCCACACTGATCTACTAAATAACACAAAGCGCGAAAACGCAAGCCGACAAATTGCTCGTAAAGGGGATTCAGCTTGCACATGGGGGGAATGTGGGCAATTTTGCGACCAAACAAAACAATATCACGCTCGAAAGGACACTGGGCTGGGATCAATTTCGCAATAAAGCGTGCTACTTTACGATTTTGAATTTCGAGTTCGTCAAGCCATTGACGTAATGGTTGCAGAATATCATATCGAGATTGAGCTAAGGAGTTTTTCTTAGCTAATTTTGCAATTTGGCCTAAAGTTTCATGTTGAATGAAAGCAGGCAGAATAATAGATAAATTAGTTGTTTTGTGCATAATCGTTAGTACTTTTTTTCAGGTTGATACACTAGCGGGTTGCAGATTTAAGTCTAACCTCGCAATTGATTCCAGTAGTTTATGTTGCGCTTGCAGACATAAACTACTGTAAGCACAAAATGCTTATTTGCTTTACAAAATGCGGGGAAACGTTGACTTAATTGATATTTAAACTCACCGTATGGTGGAGAACTGTCCCGTTAACTACAAAATAACAAAGAAAAGATAAAAGTGGGATTTTTTTAACTTATTGATTGCTGATAGAGGAAATAGCTATTTCATATACTCAATTTAGATCATACGTTCGGAAACTATACAGTATCTAGAGATTGAACTTTACAAGCAAAAGCGCAGTTAAATTCTGACTTCAGCTAGACTTCCGAGGAATTAACTCTCAAGGCTCAATGATTTTAGGATATTGAGTATCAAATAAATTGTCATGTACGCTACATAAGTAGCCCCAGATATTATTTAATTAGTTACGCAAAAGCGTTTCATAAGCATAAACTAATAATGTTATGTAAGTAACCAAACAGAACATCAGGGACGCAAATTAAATCTATCGAAGTAGTGAATTATGAAATAGTAAGAGTAGGCGATCGCTACTTAAATAAACGCCAACACACAAAAAAGAAAAATCTTCACGCTATCTTCACACAACATTCAAATTTACTGCTTGAGTTTGGTGCATCTGAAACTAAAAAATACTTTACTGTCTAAATATCAGATGCAGTTATAGCCAAAATAGATTTAAGAGAATTGAGTCAAAAAAACAATGACTACAGTAGTAAAGCCCATCACTTTAGCAGAATTCCTGCAACTCCCCGAAACTCAACCCGCCTCGGAATATATCAACGGAAAAATTAGTCAAAAACCTATGCCCCAAGGAGAACATAGCCGCCTTCAAGGTAAACTTGTCGCCACTGTTAATCAAGTGGCTGAAACTTCAAAAATTGCCCTCGCTTTCCCTGAACTGCGTTGTGTTTTTGGGAGTGCTACTATAGTTCCCGATATTTCTGTGTTTCGCTGGGAACGCATTCCCCGTGAACCATCCGGTAGAATTGCTAACCGTTTTGAAACGCATCCCGACTGGGCAATAGAAATCCTCTCTCCAGACCACAGTTCAGCCACAGTTCTACTGAAGCTAATACATTGTTCTCAAAATGGCACAGAACTGGGTTGGTTAATTTTTCCAGAGGAAGCCAACATTTTAACTATCTTCCCCAATCAACGAGTTGAAATGCTCAAAGGTACAGACCAACTCCCGATTCTTAGCAATATTGATTTAACTTTAACGGTTGAGGAGGTTTTTAGCTGGTTAACTCTGTAGTAGAGGGGTTGATACGCAGCACTTTGCTATACTTGCCAAATTTTGATTGTTTTATCAGAACTACCACTCACAAGAAATTTACCATCAGGACTGAGGGCGAGAGAATTTACTGTTCCTGTATGTCCAGTGAGGGTGTAGAGAATTTCATTGGTAGAAATACGCCAAATGTTAATTGTGCGATCGCCACTACCACTAAATAATAGTTGTCCATTAGGACTCAGGGCAATTGATTTGACTGCATCTGAGTGACCATTGAGAGTCTGTAAAAGTTTACCTGTAATCAAATGCCAAATTTTAATAGTTGTATCCGCACTACCGCTAAATAACAGTTGTCCATCAGAACTAATGGAAATTGATTGTACCTCGCCTGTATGACCTGTGAGTGTACGTAGAGGATCACCTGTGTGCGGGTTCCACAGCCGGATTTTGCTATCGGAACTACCACTAGCGAGAATGCTACCATCAGGGCTGATGGCTATGGCATGAACAGATGAGGAATGCCATAGTGTACAAATGCGATCGCCTTTGTGTAAATTCCAAATTTTAATTTTATTACTACCACTAGCGAGAATTTGCCCATCAGGACTAATATCAACAACATTGACTGGTTTTTGATGTCCTAATAAAGTGTGGATTAACTGACCAGTTTTTAAATGCCAAACTGTGACATTACTTTTCGGATGTTGACAACTCCCAACAGCCAAAAAATTTCCATCGGGACTAATGGCTACCGATGAAACTTCACCTAAATTACCTGAGAGAGTTCTGATTTGTTTTCCGGTTGGCAAATTCCAGATATTAATTGTTTGGTCTGCACAGCCACTAACTAAAGTCTCCCCATCCGGACTAATTGCTACAGATGCAACTTTACCAGAATGACCAGTTAAGGTGTGGATAAGTTCGGGAGATTCTAAGTTGCGTTTTTGCTTGAGTATAGCGATCGCCTGTAATATTTTTTCTGTGGATGCCACACTTTGGCGATCGCCCACAGCCGTAAAATATTCTTTTAATTTGTAGATATATTCTTCATCTTCTATTTTGATGGCAGATTGCATTGCCTCTAAGGAGTTAGTAAATTCCTGAGTTGTAACTTTACGCAATTCTAACCATGTGTTGATAGAATAATCTACTTGTTCGTTTGCCCAAGAGCGATCGGGCAAATGTGATAAACTCTGCGCTAATTGTAAAGCTAACTCTGGAACCCAATATCTGCGCTCTTTTTCCAGAGCTTGATAAACTTGTTGATACCCTGTAGCATACACCTGGAGTATGTTATCCTCAGACATTGACTGTACCGTTGGTAAATCTAGCCTATCTTTCAGCAAACCAGGTAACAACTCTGGTAACAACGGTGGTACATCATGATGCACTAGGTGATAAGCATCCGCTACCCAAGCTGCAACTAGACAATGACAGGTAATTAATACTTGGCAAAACTTAGCAATATCCTGCTGATTGATCTGGTATTTTAACGACAGTTTACTAATATCAATACCTTTGGCTTGCCATTTTTCTGCCTTTTCTAAAGTTGCCAAATTCTGGACATTATCACCACCTAAGTGATTGATTTCTTCTAAGTCTTCTCCGAAAGCAATTAGTTCATCTCTAATTTTTTTCCACTCTAAAGCCCGCGCTTTAGCAAATTCTTGAATAATCTCTTTGTATGGGAGACGAGAAATTGTTTTATAAAAATAATTTTCTTGACCTAAACCCCAGTAAGCAATCCGAAAATTTAAATAATCTCCATCATGGTCTGATTCTAAAATTAAAATCGGCTCTGTTTTTAACAGACTAAATAAAGCCTTAATACTAGATTCGCTATGAAAACGTTTACTATCCCAAGCGCCTGCTAAAAATTCAGTTGGTCTGACAGGGTTATGCAGAGAATAATTGACATTAATAAATTCCCGCAATCCTTCAGCCAAAATTCTTTCTATTTCGGAAATTTCTTCAGGATTACAGTCAAATTGGTCAAATTTAATTTGTGGAGGAGCGAGAAAAATTTTTAATGGAGTATTTCTCTGACTATTGCGAGTCTCTAAAATTTGCGAAGGATACAATCTTAAAGGCCAGCTATCCAAAACTTTATTAACTTCTGGTAGCTGAAGCGAGGTATCTCGCTGTTGTTGTGCTATTTGTATTTGTGTTTCTCGTTGATAAACTGCTAATTGCTGTTGCAGAAGTTTTTCTTTTTGAAATCCATCTTCGGAATTTTTGCTATTAGTTGTAATATTAACAAATTCAATCACCTCTTCGACAAATTGCGGCAATTGGTAGTTTGTTGTCGTCAGACCTTCTGCTGTTCTTTTTTGTACTAGATTGACAACTACAGGTGCAAACTCTAGTACAAGTTGGATAAGTAACCTTAACCCTTGTTCCATAAAGGGAAGCCTGTTAGATAAATAACATTAACTGTGGAGATGAAATACGTGTATGCGGCAGTTTATTATTAGGTACTGCTGCGATTCATCACTGAAAATAATCACTATAAGTCATAGTACTACTTACTGGGATCATATTGCCCATAAATTGAATGTCTACTGCCAATGATGATTAAGCTATGTTAGCCGCACTATAACCAATTGCCGAGCATCATAGTAGAATTGAAGGGGAATTTTCTCTGGCGATCGCAGCCCTAATTATATTTTAAAATATTAGGAAACCTAAGTAAACTAATTGCTGGTTTCCAAGCAAAAAGCATACATAATTAAAGCAAGCTGCTATAATCAAAAGATATATTCAGGTCAAACAAATAAATAAGACTTAAATAATAAAAAAACAGCTTAATAAAACATATAGCCGGATTTTACAGCTAATTTTTTGTAATCATCAAGCGGCAGATTATAGTATATCTAAATTATTGATATAGGATTCCTGTTTGGTTATTGCAAAGATTCAGTACAACTTCCTCATTCCCTCTTTCCTCCCAACACAAATAATATCGTGTTTGGTGAAAGACTAATCATTAAGGCTGCAAGGGTTTAGGGGAGAGGTTTTGCGGTTGCTGTATAGATGCAGCAAATCATAACTGAGCAGTCGTATATGATATAACTTATCCACATCAAATTGAATTGCTATCAAAAATTTTAGGTATCTGTGGCGTGAGCATTTTCTACTATATTCCGGTTTTATTGAGGGTTTTACTAGAAAATGCCCATGCTTACCCAACACAATCAAAATCTAATTCCTAGTTGCCCATTAAAACCTCGTACAGAATTATAACCGGCTCCTACGAAAACGTTTTTCGTCGCCCCTACCTGAACACCACCAGAAACAGCCACACCTTTATCTTGAGAATATAATCCCACCCCTACATAAGGAGAAATAACTGGTAAACTTATAAACTTTAACACATCTACTCCGGTAGCACCGTCAGGGCCATTCCCCACTTCCACACCCAAATTTAAAGCTCTAGCTCCCACTGCATAGGTAATGTCTCCTTCGTTACTACCAACTGAAACCCAAGGCTGTGGTATGAGTTGAGCAGAGGCTTGGCTAGGAGAAATCAAAGTTAAACAAGTAACTGATGTAATCAAGGTTTTAGCAATAATTGCTTTTTTCATACTTTCCTCCTAATATTAATCACCAAGCATGATTAATAGTGACGCGTTTGCCCAGACTAAGTGCCTTGGTGAAGTTATTAGACAAAAGCATTGCATACCCATGACCAATTGCACATCTAGCTAACTGAAAAAGATGAACTACTTCGTTGAGCTTCAAAGTTATCTAGATGAACAAGGACGTATAAAAGAATGGCCTTCAAAACGGAATAAAGCCAAGTTTCAAAGGCTGGTGTTGGAATATTTAGCAACCAAGTTTGAATTTGGGGTAATTTATACTGAAAAAGAAGTAAATGCAATTTTAAATGCTCATCACACCTTTGGCGATCCTGCGCTATTGCGAAGAGAAATGTTTGAAAGGCGACTAATTAACAGAGAACTGGATGGTTCTGCTTACTGGTGTAATCAGCAAGCAGAAAATGTAACTTAGAACTGACGCGACCAATCATGAGGCCAGCGTTCTACAATCACTTTAGTTTGGGTAAAAAACTCAACTGCATGATTTCCTTGTCCGTGCAAATCTCCGAAAAAGCTTTCTTTCCACCCACTAAAAGGGAAAAATGCCATTGGTGCAGCAACACCAATGTTAACACCGATGTTCCCGGCTTCTGCTTCGTAGCGGAATTTACGTGCGGCTGCACCACTGCTAGTAAATAGACAAGCCATATTACCATATTGACCGCTATTTACTAAAGCGATCGCCTGATCAATACTATCTAAATGAATTAAGCTCAAAACAGGGCCAAAAATTTCTGTGCAAGCAATTTCACCCGTAGGGTTGACGTTTTGCAAAATTGTCGGACGGATAAAATTACCTCTTTCATACCCAGTAATTTGAGGATTTCTTCCATCAATTAACAAATTTGCGCCTTCCTCAACGCCTTGTTGAATTAATTGTTCAATTCGTGTTTTACTTTGGGTGGTAATTACTGGCCCCATCTCTACACCTTGTTCTAAACCATTACCTACTATTCGCTTTTTTGCTGTTGCGGCGATGGCTTCGGTAAATGTGTGTCGTGCTTCCCCGACGGTGACAGCAATTGAAGCGGCTAAACAACGTTGTCCTGCACAACCAAAAGCACTATCAGCCGCGATGCGGGTAGTCATGTTGATATCTGCATCTGGTAAGACAATAATCGGATTTTTCGCGCCACCTTGACATTGCATTCGTTTACCATTGGCTGCACCGCGACTGTAGATATACTTAGCGACAGGTGTAGAACCAACAAAACTAATCGCTCGAATTTTGGGGTGTTCTAAAATTGCATCTACAGCTTCCTTTGCACCGTTGACTAAGTTAACCACTCCTGGAGGTATGCCAGTTTTTTCAATTAATTGCAAGATTTTTTGCATTGTCAGCGGTACTTTTTCCGAAGGCTTGACAATGTAGGTATTGCCAGCGGCGATCGCATAAGGTAAAAACCAAAAAGGGATCATCCCCGGAAAATTAAACGGACAAATCACCGCCGCCACTCCCAAAGGTTGGCGAATCATGATTTCATCAATACCTCTAGCAATATCCTCCAAGTTTGTTCCCTGCATCATCATCGGGATACCACAGGCTACTTCCACATTTTCAATCGCGCGACGCATTTCACCTTTAGATTCTGCTAAAGTTTTGCCGCATTCTTCAGTAATAGTCCGCGCTAAATTTTCAAAATGTTCTTCCAGCAAATTCTTCAGTTTAAATAAATACTGCACTCGTTCTGTAGCTGGAGTGCGTCGCCAACCGACAAAAGCCACCGCTGCTGCTTCTGCTGCTTGATTTACTTCCGATGCTGGTGACAAAGGTACACTGGCTAGTATTTCGGCAGTTGCCGGGTTAATTACATCTAAGTATTCTGTCGCGCTAGATGTTAACCACTGGCCATCGATGTAGTTGGGTAAGGTGGGGATAGCATTCATGAGGATTTGCAGTAACTAGATATCCTAAGCCTGCGCGGGTGCATTGACTCAATTATGATGTGAAAACTACCCCAATAACAAATAAGCAAGTAATTGCAATGATAATGATTGCTGAACCGATCCATGTAGTCTGTCGGTCAAATTTAATAAAGTCTGCCAACATTTTTTCCGCCTTTGGATCATTGAGAGACTCATGATGTTAATAAGTCTAGAGATGATAGAAAAATTGTCTGCGAATCGCAAACTTGGCTAATCTAAAAGGGATACGAGAACGTTTAATAACTGTTAAGCGGAGAAATTTACCTGTTACCAAACGAGATATTCCTTAAAATTTAATTAAAACAAAAATATAAAATTGGTGTATTGAGTACAAAAATTTCAGGATATCAACAATGTTGAAACGAAAAGCATAATATCCAGCTTTACTGCTAATATTCGGCGTTTTGAATAATCATGGTTAAATATTTTCAATAATAAATCTCCTCATTTTCATTGATAAAAATTTTCTATTTTGAACAAAAGATAGGTTTTTCGGCATAGTTATGAAGTTAATAAAAGACTGGAAGCAGATTTATCTTCTTCTGCTTCTATTTCTTCCTGGAATTTTTTCAGTTGGAGTTGCAGCAGTTATTGCTAATGAAACTACTAATAAAGCAGTGTTTGGAGGTGACAATATTCAGCCTTTTACTTCTAATACTGTGTTCTTTACTAAAGGCACAACTGCTTTAGAGATTATCAAAACTGCCGATCGCATCGCCGTCGAACCAGGAGATACAGTCATTTATCGGCTGGCTATCCGCAATACTGGTAACTCTCCAGCCAGCAATATTACCCTTACCGACACTCTCACCCTCGGATTGAATTTTGAGACGCGATCGCTGCAAGCATCCCTCGCCAGTAACAACGTCACTACACCGATAACTGTATCTAGTAGCCAAGGTGATAACCGCACAGTAACTATCAACTATGCTGGCAGCATCTCTGCACAAGGGACTATGAATGTAGTCTATGCCGTCACAGTCACACCGGATGCTGTACGCGGAACAGGCAAAAATTTAGCAGTAGCCACAGCTGGAAATATCAGAAGTAATACAGCCAGCCATTTGCTCAAAATTCGCAAACTCAACAAAAAGTTGAGTCTCCCAATTTACCAGAGTTAATTGCACCTGTAGAAGATGATGTGGAAGCTGTTTTTTCACCACCAAGACCAAGCCAACCTGACAAATTAATAACTTCAGATCAGGTGGAGTTGTTCACTTCCATAGAGACAACAGAAGACAATCAGACGAAAGGCAAAGAGGAAGATTCTCCACAATCCTTGATTTCTTCAAATCAAATAGGCAATTTATACGATTACTGTTGCCAATGCTGCTAATCGAGCTACTGCTACTAATATTGATATAACTGACCCTTTGCCTAGCGGTTTTAGTTTTGATGGCTCTGTTACTCCGACTGTGACTTTGAATGGTGGAGCAACACGCACCAGTATAACTAACCCAACTTCTGGTGCAACTACTCTGAATTTTGGTAGGTTCAATATTCCCGGTGGTGGGAATGTGCAAATCACCTTTACTACCGATGCTGCTGCGACTGTACCTGATGGAGTGTATAACAATGGTGCGATCGCTACTTATCTTGACCCCACCCGGACTACGGCAAATGGCACAACAAGTGTCAGCTACGACCCAGCAACAGTAGGCGAGGAAGTGACAGTGGGTTCTGCTACACCAACTCCAATTGTAAGATTGCGGGGTGTGAAACGAATTACTAATGTTGTTAGAAACGGGTTGCCTCTTAGCGGTGTCAACTTTGGCAGTTTTATTGATGATCCTAATGATCAGAATGATAATGCTCCTGGCTGATCTCAACTTCCACCAGTTGGAATTACCAGCCTCATTCCGCAATTTACCTTACAAAGCGGGGATGAGGTTGAATATACAATTTACTTTCTAGCAGATGGCAACCAGCCAGTACAAAATGCGAGATTTTGTGACCCAATTCCTAATGGCACAAGGTTTATCAGCAATAGCTTTGCTTCCGCTAGTGGGATTTTGGTAAATCTAGCTAATACAACTACACCGATAACTAATGCTGCGGATGGCGATAATGGTAGCTTTTTCTCGCCTTTAGCTCCTTTAAGTGCAAATAATGTTTGTCCTAATCAAACTAATCCAACAGGTGTGGTGGTGGTGAATTTTGGCACTCTTAATTATATGTCTGGCAGTAATTTTGGTTTTGTGCGTTTCCGTGTGAGAGTGGATTAATTGAGAAGAATTAACCGCCACATAGGTATTTTATGCTGAGATTTTACCAAATTGAGAGGCGATCGCCTCTCAATTTTTCGGTGGCGATCGCCGAGAAAAAGAAATAAATATTTTGCTGATATATTACTACTTGCCCTTTTTATGAGAACAAGTAATCTTATCTACTGCCGCTTTCGATAGCAGTGTCATCTTTCCCGTGTGTATATCTACTGAAAAAAGAAAGTTAGTTTCTTCACCTTGCGGGTTGGCAAGTGCATACACTTCGCCTGACAAAGAAAAAGTCAAACTGAGTAAGTCATTTTGCAAAGGCTTGTCGTCAAAAGTTAATGGTGACAAGTTAACAATCTTGCCTTTCCCAGTCATCATAGACCTGTTATCTAGATCTAGTTGCACTAATCTTGTCACACCATGTATACCGAGAGTTGTAGCGTAAATTTTTCCATCTGGGCCTAAAGCAAGATTGTTCAGCCGCACATCTGGGGGCAGTTGTGGCAAACATAAATCAGAATCAGAAGTGACTTTGCCATTTTTAATATCAATTTCTACTATCTCAAAAGGAGGAATACCTCCAGCTAGACTGACTACACCAATAAATTTGTTATTTTTAATTGCTAACAGATTTTCAACGGTACAATTAGATTTTTTAAATCCTGAGAGTTTTTTATATTTAGAAGATTTCCCATCAAAATGTAGTAACTTACTATGATGGCCTTTCTGTGTTGATACTGTAGTCACAAACATAAATGTGCTATCAGATAAGCTAGTTAAACTAGTTAATCGCTCAGTTGGTTCAATATAAGAAGCTAAATTTGCAGTATCAGTTTTTGCACTAGTGTTATCTACAGTTGTCGGAAGAATTTCATTAACGGTTTTAGCTAGAAGCCCACTAATCAATCCCTTATGACCAGTCTGCCAGTCTAAAGATACTAAAGAAATTGCTGGAGTAGTATTAGCTAAGTCTGTAGAGCTTATTTTAATTTTATTTTGCTGGTTGTTAAGTCTTGCACCGATGAGTGAGTGTGATAGTTCCACCACTGTCTTACCTCCAAATTGTTAACCTCGGATTTTTAGCTCGTCATCTGCGATGCTGTGTAAATCATATAGTAGCTTGATAGTAAGCGAGTTCTTGAATCAAGGATGACATCTAATGAACTGAATCTTGGCAATACCATTCTGCTAAAAGATGAAGCAGAGTAAAATTTTTAGACAAATTACAAGAGTTGAATTTTAGGAGTAAGCTTCTGTCTTTACAATTTATTAATGTCCCCCCTGCTAATTCTCAACCCCCTGTTGGCTTAATTGTCGCTTTGCACGGTTGGGGTGCTAATGCTGAGGATGTGGCCTCGTTGTTGCCTTATTTCCAATTACCTAATTACCAGTTTGTTTTTCCGAATGCACCATATCCCCATCCTTATTCTTCTGTTGGTAAGGCATGGTATGACCTGCGAATGGAGAATATGTATGAGGGTTTAACTGAAAGTCGCCAATTACTCACCGACTTTTTGCAATCTTTAGAAAGCAGCACCAGTGTACCTTTGTCGCGGACGATTTTGTGCGGCTTTTCTCAAGGTGGGGCGATGACTTTAGAAGTAGGATTAAAGTTACCCTTGGCGGGTTTAACGGTGATGAGTGGCTATTTACATCCTGATGCAGTGCCGACAAATAAAAGCGAGATTCCGCCAACTTTAGTCATGCATGGTACTAAAGATGAAGTTGTGCCATTGCAAGCAGCTATAAAAACACGGGAAACATTGCATTCTCTGGGCTTTGCAGTAGATTACCGAGAATTTGATGCGGGACATGAAATTAATCTGCAAATGTTAGAGGCGTTACGAAATTTTGTTTTAACTACAATTAGGTAGCGTTAAATACAAATTTTTTACAATTATGGTAAAAATCATGCAAATTTTTACGAAACAAATGCCGTCTAATGAGTAATATAGATTGGGTGGTTGCGTCAAGGGCAACTTCACCCAAGCTGGATGCAAATGCTGCATAAGGGAGGGGCAAGCATTATGAAGACTCTAGGCATTTCCAGGAAAGAAATAGCTGCCATGACCGCAGCAGATGTGGAAGATTTAGCTACTCGTCTGGAACTTGATAATTATAGCAATGCTTTTGAAGGTTTGAACGATTGGCATCTACTGCGGGCGATCGCCTTTCAGCGTCCAGAATTAGTGGAACCCTATATCTACCTCTTAGATTTAGAACCTTACGATGAAGCTTAGATGAAGTATGAAGTATAAAGTATGAAGTATGAAATTAATTTCAGGCTTCATCTTTTTTTCTGATGTCTAATGTCTAATCTTCAATCCCTAAGCGGAAATCTCAAAAAAAGGGTTCTTATTTGTGTAGGCGGCGGTATCGCCGCCTATAAGGTTTGTGAGGTGGTTTCGACGCTGTTTAAAGGTGGGGTGGAAGTTAAAGTTATTCTCACCCGTTCAGCGCAAGAATTTATCACACCTCTGACTTTAGCTACTCTCTCCCGTCATCCAGCCTATACAGATGATGATTTTTGGCAACCAACTCACTCTCGTCCGTTGCATATTGAGTTGGGAGAATGGGCAGATTTAATCGTAATTGCGCCTTTAACAGCGAATACATTAGCTAAGTTAACCTACGGGATGGCTGATAATTTGCTAACGAATACGGTGTTAGCTTCGACTTGTCCTGTGTTGTTAGCGCCAGCAATGAATACCGATATGTGGGAACAGTTGACGGTACAGCGCAATTGGCAGCAATTGTTAACAGACAACCGCTATCATGGGATGAGTACAGCATCAGGTTTATTAGCGTGCGATCGCATCGGTGCTGGTAGAATGGCAGAACCATCTGAAATTGTCACCCGCATTCAATCGTTGTTACATACTGGTGGTAAACGAGATTTAGTCGGTAAACGCATATTAATTAGTGCTGGGGGAACGCGAGAGTATCTCGACCCAGTAAGATTTATTGGCAACCCTTCTACGGGGAAGATGGGTTTGGCTTTAGCACAAGCCGCATTGCATAGAGGTGCGAATGTGACTTTAGTACATGGCCCTGCTAGTTGGGATGTACCCTTGGGTGTGCAAGCCATACCTGTCATCTCAGCAGATGAAATGCAACAGGTAATGCTGGAATACTTACCAAATGCTGATGTGATTGTGATGTCGGCAGCTGTGGCTGATGTCAAGCCTAGAGATTATAGTACAGAGAAATTGCCCAAGCGATCGCTCCCCCAAGCTTTACCTCTAGAACCTGTACCTGATATTGTTGCCCAGTTAGCACAACTCAAACAACCACATCAATTATTAATTGGCTTTGCGGCACAGACGGGAGATATTATCACCCCGGCAAAGGAGAAGTTGCAAACTAAGAAATTAGATGTGATTGTTGCTAATCCCATCGATCAGCCTGATAGCGGTTTTGGGAGTAACAATAATCAAGCCATCTTTTTAGACGGGCAAAATCATCAATTAGAAATTGCCCATTGTTCTAAGCTAGAAATGGCGCATTATCTATTTGATTTTGCAATGGGTAGAGACGCGAAATTTCGCGTCTCTACTTGATTTTTATCTGCGTCCATCTGCGTACATCTGCGGTTAATTATTAAAATCTTGTGCCTCACGCAAAGACGCAGAGACGCAAAGAGTTAGAGAAAGTTTACCTGTTTAGTAACCTACTCTCTGAAAACAGAGTTTATTTTTTGGCGTGAATTACTTGTAAACTTCCACCAGCATACAATTGTGTCTTTTCTACGTTGAAGCCAATTTCCTTTAATAAACTTGGTAAATCAGTTTTAATTAACTCCCAAGCTGTTTCTGTTTCAAACAATAGTAAAAATACTGAGACACCTGGCCAAAATATGGGATTATTCGGTGCATGAAAATCGACTAATGTAAACACTCCTTCTGGTTTTAGCACTCGATAAACTTCTTGAATAATTTGTCTTAATTGTTCAGGTTGCATTTCATGTAAAGCGGCACTGGTATGCACCACATCAAAAGAATTGTCTGCAAAGGGCATTTTCTCTGCAAAGGCTTCTATATATGAGGCTTCAGGGACATTTTGTTTTGCCCGTTGCAAAGATTTTGGTGAGGCATCTAATCCTGTTACATTTTGTGAATATTTCACTAAAAATTGTGTAGATTGCCCACTACCGCAACATAAATCTAATACCTGAGTATCTGAATGAATTGTTAAGCCTTGTAAGGCAAGTTGGCGAAAACGGGTTTCACCACCGACACTGATAGCTGCTACGCGGGAAATAGCATCATACAACCATTGATATCGGTAACTTAAATCGCGTAAAATTGTGGCCATTGCACCTTTCCTGACTGTTAAGCTTTATATTTAATAAAGATATATTGTTAACATTAGTAAAAAATCTGAAAGGGTTGGGGGAAAATAACTGCTATGGGTCGTGTAGGCGTTTTATTACTCAATCTCGGTGGCCCCGATAAGTTAGAGGATGTTGGGCCGTTTTTGTACAATTTATTTTCTGATCCAGAAATCATTCGCCTACCATTTCGCTGGTTGCAAAGACCCTTAGCTTGGTTTATTGCGTCGCGGCGCACCAAAACATCGCAAGAAAATTATAAGCAAATTGGTGGTGGTTCTCCATTACGGCGAATTACAGAAGCACAAGGAGAAGCTTTAAAAGAACAGTTGAGTGATTTAGGACAAGAAGCTAACATCTACGTAGGTATGCGTTATTGGCATCCCTATACAGAAGAAGCGATCGCCCTCCTGACTCAAGATGATATCGAAAAACTGGTCATTCTGCCTCTTTATCCGCAATTTTCCATTAGTACCAGTGGTTCCAGCTTCCGGTTGTTAGAAAAACTCTGGCAAGAAGACCCAAAATTGCAACGTCTGGAATATACGGTCATTCCCTCCTGGTATAAACAGCCAAACTACCTGCAAGCGATGGCGGAACTTATCGCTCAGGAATTAGACCAATTTCCTAATCCCAATGACGTGCATATCTTCTTTAGCGCTCACGGTGTTCCTAAAAGCTACGTTGAAGAAGCAGGCGACCCCTATCAACAAGAAATTGAGGAATGCACATACTTAATTATGCAGACCCTCAATCGTCCTAATGCGCACACATTGGCTTATCAAAGTCGTGTCGGCCCTGTAGAATGGCTGCAACCGTACACTGAAGATGCGTTGAAAGAATTAGGCGCACAAGGCGTAAAAGATATAGTAGTTGTACCCATCAGTTTTGTCTCCGAACACATCGAGACATTGCAAGAAATTGATATTGAGTATCGAGAAATTGCTGAAGAAGCTGGAATTCACAACTTCCGTCGCGTACCTGCGCCGAATACTCATCCAGTATTTATTAGAGCATTGGCTGATTTAGTTATTGACGCACTGCAACAACCCAACTTCAAGCTGTCACAAGCAGCCCAAATGAAAAAAAGAGTGAAAATGTATCCCCCAGAAAGTTGGGAATGGGGTATGACTACCAGTGCGGAAGTTTGGAATGGTCGCATTGCTATGTTAGGCTTTATAGCTTTAATTATTGAGCTAATTACTGGTCGCGGTCTGTTACACATGATTGGACTTTTGCAATAAAAAAGGGGCTAGGGACTAGAGGCTAGGGTCTAGAAAGTAGTATTTTTGAAGTAAATTTAACAACAAAGTGATAAAAGCCTTTGAATCCCTATACCCCATTTTCTACTTTCTACTCACCACTCCCTATTTACAATGAACTTCAAAACATTAGTTTTCTATGGTTCTTACAGAAGCGATCGCCAGGGCATTAAAGCTGCTAAATTCATAATTGATCAACTCCAGCAAAGAAACCATGAGGTAATATTTGTAGATGCGAAGGAGTATGACTTTGGCATCTTAGACCGGATGTATAAAGAGTATGATCAAGGTCAGGCTCCGGCAAAGATGGCACAATTGGCAGAACATATCCGCACAGCCGACGGTTTTGTAGTTGTTGCAGGAGAATATAACCATTCTATTCAGCCAGGGTTGAGTAATCTAATGGATCATTATCTAGAAGAATACTTTTTCCGTCCGGCTGGTATTATTTCCTATTCGGCTGGTGGCTTTGGTGGAGTACGCGCAGCTATACAGTTACGCGCTTTTCTAGGGGAGATGGGAATGGTGACTATTTCAACCATGTTTGCTATCTCTAAAATCGGAGACTCTCTAGATGAATCAGGTACTCCAAAAGAAGCAAGTTTAACTAAGAAAGTTGGTCAATTTTTAGATGAATTAGAGTGGTACGAAGAAGCATTACAACGACAACGAAGAGAAAAAGGCACTCCGTACTAATTAAGTTATTTTAACTATCTATTTTCAAACCAAGCTTCTAAATCAGCAGTGGTTGTAAAATCTAGCAAAGCTTCACCTAAATCTTCTAACTCCGCAGTTGATAAATTTTGAATACGTTCTTGCAATTGTGGATTTACACTACCTAAACGGCGGTTAAGTAAGCGTAATATCAGCTTTGCTTCTCCTTGCTGTATTCCTTGTCTCATCCAACTGGTAACGATTTGCATAACTCTTTCCTCCTGCTGTGGCTCAATACTAGCAAGTTGCTCTTGAAATAGTCTTTCTTCGTGAGCATTCAATTCGAGATAGGTATCAATAAACCCTGAGATTAATTGTACTTGTGCTGGGTTGAGTTCCAAGTTCGCCAGCAATTGTAAACACATGAGCTTGACTGTTGGACGTTCTTGAATGTTCATCCGCATTTTGGCCATCAAAGCACTAGCTACAGGATTTAGCTGATTAAAAAAATCTTGCCATCTTAATTGATTTAATTGCACGACTTCATAATTAAATTCCAGCACCTTTTTGTTGGGAAAATCAATACGGTATGAATTCGGTTCTGGTGTTAGTGGTGTGTCATGAGAATAAATGACTATAGGATATATAGGCAAAGCATATTTTTCATGCAATCGAGCGAAGTAAGTAAACATTCGCTGATTAAAATTAGCTTGTGAATAAGATTGATGTTCTGTGTGGATGATGAATAAAGTATTTTGATTTCTGAACGAAACTTTAGTAACTATATCGAGTATTTTACGCTCTCCTTCAGTCACATCTGTAAATACTTCTTGTGGTAAAAACTCGATAGAGTCTCGCTCCCAATAAGCACTGACATCAGGAAAAAATAACTCGATAAATTCAGGGAAGAAGTTAGAAAGAAGTTCTTTAAATAAACGGTCATGGTCAATCATTGAGGAATTAATTCCTAGCTACAAACCATTGCGACTTTAATTACTCGACGGGCTTTCATGTCATGAAACACTTGTTCTAAGTCTTTTAAATGTCGCTTTTCACTGATGAGTAATTCAAAAGGAATTTTACGACTCGCTATCATTGAAAGTGCCGATCGCACATATTCTGGTGTGTTGTGAAACACGCCTTTTAATGTTAGTTCGCTGTAGTGCAATTGTTCTGTATTCACGGTAATTGTTGTATCTCGTGGACAACCGCCAAATAAGTTGACTGTTGCACCAGGACGAGCGCAAGCGATCGCAGTTTCCCATACACTCGGTACACCAGTGGCTTCTATCACCACATCTGCACCCCAACCTTGGGTAAGTTCTTTCACCACACCAGGAATATCTGGAATTTGATGATAGTTAAATGTCTGCGCTGCGCCGAGTTTTTGACCAATTTCTAGCCTGTGGTTGTTTCCTCCCCACAGCAATACCTCAACAGTATCAGCTAGGGCGGCGACAAACATTAATCCAATCGCCCCATCTCCTAAGACCACTACTTTATCTTTGGGTTTGATGTTGGAACGGGCGACACCATGCAATACACAAGCTAAAGGTTCGGTCATCGCCGCCAATTCAAAGGGCAATTCATCAGGCAGGCGCAATAAATTATGCTTGACGATGGGTGCAGGAATTTTGAGGTATTCGGCAAATGTGCCATTATTCCAAGTCAAATTAGGACATAAAGAATACTCTTCGCGTTGACAAAAAAAACATTCCATGCAGGGTGCAGAGTTATTGGCAACAATGCGATCGCCAACTTGCCAATTAGTTACGCCTGCACCCACTGCGACAATGATTCCAGCTGCTTCATGACCAAATAGTGTAGGTGGTTTCAACATCTTGGCATGACCACCACGCCGCCAAACTTTCAAATCTGTACCGCAAGTTGTTGCTGCTCCCACTTGAATGACAACTTCACCAGCTGCTGGTGTAGGGTCAGCTACCTGCTCTAACCGTAAATCTTCTCGACCATAAAGTAACGCTGCTAACAAAGCTTTTCACCTGGCTTGTAAAAAGTGCTGAGTAAAAAATACTTATGTTTATTTTCTTATTTATGTGTTTCAGTCTAAAGAGTTCACAATGGCAATTAAAAAGCCACACCTGATTTTATCAGGTAGAGACTTGCATACCAATTTGCCGCTGAAAATCATTAAATCTTTATCTACTTAAAGAGTAATTTATCTTTTACAGTCAAGCTAGTGGGAACATTAAGATCAGCCAGATCAGCAAAGTTGTCACCTATGAGCCAGAAATCTCCTACTTCCAAAACTTGTGCTTGTCGTCATCTTGCACGTTGCCAAACTAAGGAAGCAGGCAGACTTTTTCTCTGGTTTCCCGTTCCCCATACCCTAACAAAAGTTACCGCCTACCTGCGGCAGTTTGCCATAGAGTATGAACTGATGCAGGAGCGTCCAGGTTTAAGTTTAGACTGTCAACCCGGACAAGCTCAAGAAATTGCCTACAACTTAGCCCAACTTCTGGCACCAAGAGAATTGAGAGAAACCCAAGTTCTGTTCATTCGTGGCGCTATCCAACCTCAACTACAAGATTTTAGTGACATTGCCTCATTACAACGCTTCATTAAGTTCAATCAGTCTGATTGGCTAGTAGAAATGCTGGCAAAAGAAAAATTCACTAGTCACTTTCAACCCATCGTCTCAATTCAGGATACTTCGCAGATTTATGGCTATGAATCCCTGTTAAGAGGACTGGATGAACAAGGTAATTTACTGTCTCCAGTACCAATCTTAGAATTAGCAACCGAAGCCGGACTGCTACCACAACTTGACCGACTCGCCCGCCTCAGCACGATCGCTCAATTCAGCCGCCATCAAGCCAATGGTAAAATCTTCATCAATTTTTCCCCAACAGCGCTTTATGACCCTGCTTCTTGCTTACGCAGTACAGTCGAGGCCATTGATCAAGCAGGTATTTCCCATGATCGGGTTGTCTTTGAAGTTGTGGAGTCAGACAATCCTCAAGATTTAGCCCACCTCAAAGCAGTGCTGCAATACTATCGAAATGCTGGCTTTTTAGTTGCTCTTGATGACCTTGGTTCTGGTTACTCCAGTTTGAACTTACTGCATCAGTTACGTCCAGACTTTATCAAGTTAGACATGGAGTTAATTCGAGATGTACATCAAGATTTGTATAAAGGTTCAATTACCGAGAAAATCCTTGAAATTACGCAAAAGTTAAATATCCGTACTGTTGCAGAAGGAATTGAGTGCATTGAGGAACTGAACTGGTTAAGAGAACGAGGGGCAACTTTTGCTCAAGGTTATTTGATTGGTAAACCAAGTGCTGTGCCGGTGATGACCACTCCTCACTTTGATGCGATCGCCTTAAGTGTAGCATCGGTATCTGGTCAGCCAATCAAGCAACAGGTACAACACCAAAGTGAATCTGAACGGATTGTTGCTGCTGTTACCCAACGCATCCGCCAATCTCTAGAGTTAAGTGAGATTTTACAAACTACAGCTGATGAAGTGCGACAACTATTTGCTGTAGACAGAGTAGTAATTTATCGGTTTGAGCCAGACTGGAGTGGGTTAGTTGCTGTAGAGTCCTTAGCGGCAGGATGGATGTCCATTCTGGGATTTAATGTTATGGATACCTGCTTTCAATCCACCCATGCAGATTACTACCAACAAGGCAATAGTAGAGCAATTGAAAATATTGAAACAGAAGGACTATCGCCTTGTCATGTGGAACTGTTGCGGAGTTTACAAATCCGGGCAAATTTGGTTGTGCCTATCTTACAAAAAGATTGTTTGTGGGGACTATTGATTGCTCATCAATGCAGTAGTACTAGAGAATGGCAGCAATCAGAGATTAACTTATTTAACCAGTTAGCAAGTCAAGCTGCGATCGCGATTCAGCAATCAGAGCTTTACCATAAATTGCAACAAGCAAACCAAGAATTACAGCGCCTTGCGGCTTCTGATGGTCTAACGCAAGTGGCAAATCGCCGTTGCTTTGATGATACACTCAACGCCGAATGGCAACGATTGGCACGGGAACAAGCTTGCTTATCTTTAATTTTGTGTGATGTTGATTGCTTTAAATTGTACAACGATACTCATGGGCATCTGGCAGGAGATGATGCCCTGAGAAACGTTGCTAAGGCCATTTCTCAGGCAGTTAAACGCCCTGCTGATTTAGTGGCGCGGTATGGTGGCGAAGAATTTGCGATTATTTTGCCCAACACAGATGCTGAAGGTGCGATCGCAGTTGCCAGAGAAATTCAAACTAATGTTAATGCATTACAACTGCCCCATCCAAATTCTCAAGTCACTCAACTCATTACCCTCAGTCTGGGCGTAGCAACCATCATCCCTGATAGCAAATCATCTCCTGCAACCTTAATCGCCGCCGCTGATCAAGGACTCTACCAGGCAAAAGCTCAAGGAAGAAATTGTGTCGTGCAGATGAACTGCGAAACAGTTCTGAGTGCTGAGTGAATCAATTTTTGATTTATTTTAGATTAGGTTACATAGTTCATAATTACTACTGACTAAAATTCCACAATCACTGGTGCATGGTCACTGGGTTGGGGTAATTTTCTGGGACTAACATCGATGGTGCAACTTTTGGCGCGATCGTATAAAACTGGTGTGAGATAGTGATGATCAATTCGCCAACCTAAGTTGCGGCGAAAGGCGGCTGTGCGATAATCCCACCAACTGTAATGTCCAGCTTCAGAAGTGAATTTGCGAAAAGCATCGGCAAAGCCTAATTCCAGCACATCTCGTAAGGCTTGGCGTTCTGCTTCCGAAGCCATAATATGATTTTCTGGATTTACTTTGTCGTGAATATCTATCGACTCCAGCGCAATATTGAAGTCACCACAAACGCAAATGGCTGGATGTGATTTGAGCAAGAATTGTAAATACTCCCGCAGCACAGTTAACCAACGTAACTTAAATTCATATTTTTCACTACCAACAGCTGAACCGTTAGGGACATATAAATTTACAATCCGAATGCCATCGATCACACCTGTAATTACGCGTTTTTGCTCATCCCATTCTGGTTCCAACTGCGGCAATATTGCTGTGAATCCACAAGAAACATCTGTTAGAGGTTGACGGGAAATCAGGGCAACACCGTTATAAGCTTTTTGTCCTGATATGTAGAGGTGATAGCCTAATTCTGTAAAAGGCGATCGCGGAAAGTCAGCATCGATGACTTTTGTCTCTTGTAAACAAAGCACATCTACAGGATTTTGGCTTAACCAATTGATCACTTGCTCTAGACGAGTGCGAATTGAATTAACATTCCAAGTAACAATTTTCATTTAGTTATTTATCGAACTAATGCATGATATTCTCAATTATCAAAATTTTAGTATTATTTAATCTTTATGTTAATGATCCTCGCAATTGCCGATTTTTACTTAGATTAAGGTTGCTGGAAAATTGATCCCGGTATGGATTTTTAGTATTTTCGGCTACAAAATCTATCTTTTTGTAAGTTCTGCTACAAAATATCCTAACTAATTCTGATCCCCCAGGTAGATGAAATCAAAGGAACGTGAGTTATATTTTATAGGGGTAGGCACTTAGTGGCTACAAAATGTAAATGGTCTTAAATGTATCGGTAGGCTTTGACGTTACTGTTAACTAATGTTGCACTCTTGAGAGTCAGTTAAGTTAATTGAAATCTTAAAAGAGTCAGTAAAAATGCTTTGTCTTCCATTAAAGATTTTAATAATCTTTACAAAAAGACTTTTTTACAGTCCGAACCAAAACAATTTATGAAAATTGCTCAGGTAGCCCCCTTATGGGAACGAGTTCCGCCTCCAAATTATGGAGGAATTGAACTGGTAGTGAGTCGCTTGACCGATGAATTAGTGCGTCGCGGTCATGAAGTAACTTTGTTTGCTGCTGGCGATTCACAAACTCTGGCTCGTTTAGCAGCAATTTATCCACGAGCATTACGTTTAGACAGTAATGTCAAAGAGTATGCAGTGTATGAAATGTTAGAACTGAGCCAAGCTTATCAACAAGCAGCGGAATTCGATATCATTCATTCTCATGTGGGAATTTCGGCATTACCTTTGGCGAGTTTGGTTTCAACTCCGACAGTGCATACTTTGCATAGCAATTTTACAAAAGACAACGTTAACGTCTACAGTCACCATCAAAAGCAACCATACGTCAGCATTAGTAACGCCCAAAGGCAAATTCATTTAAATTATGTTGCCACAGTCTATAACGGAATTCAGCTTGCCGATTATCCGTTTATAGCCCAACCAACAGAACCGCCATATTTGGCATTTTTAGGACGTTTTTCTCCTGAAAAAGGGCCACACCAAGCGATCGCAATTGCAAAGCAAACTGGTTGGCGCTTAAAAATGGCCGGAAAAGTTGATGTCGCAGACTCGAAGTTTTTTGAACAAGAGATTGCTCCCCAAATCGATGGTCAGCAAATTGAATATCTCGGTGAAATCAACCACACCGAAAAAGCTGAACTTCTGGGCAATGCTGCGATTACGCTTTTTCCCATTTCTTGGCAAGAACCCTTTGGTTTGGTGATGATTGAATCAATGGCCGCTGGTACACCAGTCATTGCTATGAACTTTGGTTCTGTACCGGAGGTGATTGTTCAAGGTCAAACAGGTTTTATCTGCCAAAACTATGAAGAAATGGCAGCCATGATTCCCGCCGCTTTGGAACTAAATCGCCACACTTGTAGAGAACACGTCAAAAATAAATTTAGCGTTACTCAAATGGTTGACGGCTACGAAACAGTCTACAAACAAATTATTAAAAATCGCATCAACCTAGACGGTTACAACATCCAGTCCGCTAAAGTTCGGCTATAAATTACAACCTTTTTACCTGCGTTTAACATCAACTTTATTTTGAGGAGGACATTGGAATGAGTATGCGAGCCAACACTTGCCCGTGTTGCGGTGGTTCCCTACTGCGTCATGTCCGTCATGGTGAACTGTATTGGTTTTGCCTGTCGTGCCGACAAGAAGTACCGCTGTTAACAATTAATCGCTTAAATAATGGAGAGACTCGGAATACCGGTGTGCTAACTCAGCCAACGGTAAATTCCTAAATCTTCAGGACTTACGCACCAAGATTGTCTGTGGAGATTGGGTTTAGGGGTGAAAGGGTATTGGGTGTAAGGGTTTTGGATACATACACCCCTATACCCCTACACCCTTACACCCTTGCTCAAACCCTTGATTTTTCGTCTCATTGCGTAAGTCCTAATCTTGCTAATAAAAGAGCGACAAAGATGCTAAAGCACTTGCAGTATAAGAGCTATGGCATTTAAACATTGTCGCCCCTTGAATAGTGGTGATTTTCAACTTATTGATTCATCGAGCAGTTGTGCAGAATTCATAAGTGAATTCTGACTTCTGGCTCCTGAATACTGTTTTGATAATTTAATGGCAAAGTAATTGTGAATGTAGTGCCGACACCAGTTTGACTGTTGAGGTTGACTTGACCTTGATGAGCTTCTACACACTTTTTCACAATGACTAATCCTAGCCCTGTACCGGGAATGGATTGTACATTGGAAGCTCGATAAAATGATTCAAATAGCCGCCCTTGATCTGCTTCGGGAATGCCAATTCCTTGGTCTTGAATGCGAAAAATAGCTGTATTTTCAATTTGGTCACAAGTTAAAGCAAATGTGATGTTGCCACCTTCGGGAGAGTATTTGACAGCGTTAGTTAGTAAATTAGTAATTATGTAACGTAATAGTTGTTCATCCATGCACGCGTCTGTGCGATCGCTATCACAGTTAAAAATAATTGCCGACGCGCTAGGATGAATTGTGGTAAATTCTGCGATCAATTCTCGACAAAATTCTTCCAGATGCAATGGTTTAGGATGGCACTCCAATTTACCGACTTCTGATTTGCCCATAAACAGCACGTCTTCCATGAGTTGTTTCATAGATTGCACAGCGCCATTAATGCGGTTTAAGTAAGTCTTTCTTTTCTCTGCTGTTAAGTTTTCTCCTTGCAGTTCAATTAGTTCCACTGAGGATTGAATCACACTTAAGGGATTGCGAAATTCATGAGAAACAGTAGAGATAAATAACGATTTCAGTTTGTTCAGTTCTCTCTCTTTATGTAAGGCTTGTTCTAGTAATTGCGCTTGTCGCCGTTCGCTGAGATCCCAAAAAACAACTACGACACCATTTATCTGTCCAGGCTGGCGCATTATTGGGGAAGCACTATCACCAATAGGTACTCTAGAGCCGTTTTTAGTAATCAGTGATGTAAAGTCATCTAAATAAACTACTTGCCTTTCTCGCAGAACTTTTTTCACAGGGTTTTCTAAAGAAGTTTCCGTAACTTCATCAATTAGTTGAAAAATTTTAGATATATCTTTTCCCAACGCATCTGCTTGCTTCCAACCAGTTAGTAACTCCGCCGCCGGGTTGATAAATGTGACAATTCCTTGTTCATTTGTGGCAATTACTGCATCACTCATGGAGTTTAACAAAGTTGCTAATCGGTCTCGGTTCTCTCTTAAGTCACGTTCTAATTCGTGTTTTAATAAACCAATTTCAATGGCTATACGTAAATCTTTTGGGGTAAATGGTTTAATGATATATCCAAATGGTTGAGTATTTTTGGCTCGCTGTACAGTGTTATCATCTCCATACGCAGTGAGAAATATGACTGGAATATCTAACTGCTCCCGAATTTGAGATGCAGCCGTAATTCCATCCATCTCACCTTTTAAGATGACATCCATTAAAACTAATTCTGGTTTGCTCTCTAACGCCTTAGCAATGGCCGCTTGTCCGGAAGAAGCTGTACCAATTACTGTATATCCTAGCTGATTCAGTTGGTTAGCAATGGTTCTGGCAACTATGACTTCATCTTCAACTACTAAAATTCTCACTTGCTCCATTGGAAATATCACTGCAAAATTAACTGAGGAAATAGGATGGTAAACGCTGTGCCATGCTGACGTTCTAAAGTAATGCTGCCTTCAAGTTGTTCTGTAACTAAGTCATAAACTAAAGATAAACCTAAAGAATTAGTATTATTCCAATCTAAATCATTTGGTATGCCGATACCATTGTCTTGAATAGACATTTTGATATGTTCACCAATATTTTGCAGAGAAATAATTATTATGCCATTTTGCTCATTTGGAAAAGCGTGTTTCAGCGAGTTCGAGAGTAATTCGTTAATGATCAAGCCACAAGCGATCGCTTGATCAACATTGAGACTGACTGCTTCAATATTAGTTTCTAAGCCAATTCTTTCTGGGCCTAATTGGTAAGATATTAAAATGCTAGTTGCTAAACTCTGAATATAGTCAACTATATCTAATTGGCCAATGTTCGGCGCAGTGTAGAGATTTTTGTGAATTAGCGAGATAGAATCAATGCGATTTTGACTTTCTCGGAAAACTCGAATTACCTCTGGGTCTTTGAGAGTTTGAGACTGGAGTTGTAATAAACTAGAGACAATTTGCAAGTTATTTTTGACGCGATGATGTACTTCTTGCAGCAAAATTTCTTTTTCAGCTAAAGCACTTCTCAATTGCATTTCTGCTTTTTGTCGTTCGGCTAATTCGGTTTGGGCTTGCTGAAATATACTAGATTGTTGAATAGCGATCGCAATTGTCACTGACAGTTGATCAAGCAAGTCTAATTGATTTTCTTCCCATTCTCTGGGACTAGAACATTGATGCGCTACCAGTAAACCCCAAAGGTGAGGGCCAGTATTTTCTCCACCTACTTCTAATAAGATGGGTACAACTAAATTAGCTTTAACTTCAAATTGTTCTAACAGTTGAATATGACAATCTGTCAGTCCGGCTTCGTAAATATTGGCGATCGCTTGTTTACGTCCTTGATAATACTCTACTCCTGCTCCAGTCTGAAAACAAGTATCTTCAATTTGTACACCTATAGATTGTGTCCATCCCGACTCTACTGATTCTGCTACAACCTTACCACTCATATCGGGAGCAAACTGATAAACAACTACTCGCTCGACTTGCAGCAAATGTCGGACTTCTTGAACTGTAGCATTGAGAATATCTTGCAAATCCAAAGATTGATGAATTCGCTGGATCACAGTTCGCATTAATTTTTCTCGTTCTAACTGTGTAATTAAGGCTCGCTCGGTTTGCTTACGCTCTGTGATATCTTGCCCAATACCGATTATTTGACCATTAGGTAAATTAATATTTGTCCAAGATGTATCTATTATGTTACCATTGCGCACCTTAGTTCTAAAATCACCCCAAGTGTGTTCTGCTGACTGAATAAAATTAATCGCATATTCACGCTCTTCTGGGTTAGGATATAGTTCTGATAGCAAATCACGAGTTTGAAACTCTTCCATTTTCCAGCCAAGAATTTTTTCCCATTCTTGATTTACCCAGTGCAATTTTCCTGCTGTATCAATTAGGGCAATCATCAATGGAATTCGCTCAAAAATACTTTGAAGTAATTCGTTTTGTTCTTTGAGTTGTGCTTCTGTATTTTTGCGGTCTGTGATGTCAGATAATACAGCTAAGATTCCTGACTCACCATTAAATGTTAAATATCGCAGTGAAGCAATTGCCCAAAAAGAAGTTCCATCTGCTCTTTTGAGCAGTATTTCGTAATTATGCAACGCGCCTTGTTTTTCTAGTTCTTTTACAAGGCTTTGGGACTCAGCTATATCGTGATAAATATCTGCGACTGGACAATTAGCTACATCTTCTGAAGCACAACGAAATGCTTTCCAAAATTCTTGATTCGCATTTAAAATTAAACCATCAGATATTCTTGAAATCATTAAAGGGACAGGTATGACTTCGGCGATCGCTCTAAACATCCCTTCATTTATCAGGAAATTTTCTTCTTTTTCTTTATACCTTGTAATATCTGTAATATAAACTAAATGAGCCTTTTTAGAATTGTATTCTAAAGTATGTGTTATGATTTCAACCTCGATGAATTCTCCATCTTTGGAATAATGTCTACATTGATAATCAAAAGTTAAATTATTGTGATTATTAGCTAAATTTTCTAATAAAACTGGTTTATATTCCGCAGGGTAAATGTCAGTAATCTGCATTTGCAGAAATTCTGTTTTTGAATAACCATATTTACTAATTGCAGCTTCATTGACATTTAAAAAATTTAGACTATCTCTATCGTATATCCAAATAGGAGAGGGATTATTATTAAATAGCAAATCAATATTCATATAATTATTAATATTGTTTTGAAATAAATTTATTAACTTAGTGAATTGGAATTTTAAACATTTGCTATTGTAATGAATTTAAAGCTTATTTTTTTTAATATCAAAGATTGTATGAGCAGTTTTATGTACAAAAATAATAACAAAACAATCTCATTTTTTTTACATACATAATAGGCGATATGCGATAGCATCTTAATTATGGTTTTGTATGTTAGTTTATTTCCAGCAGATTTCAAGTTAGTAAAGTACACCATTTATGTCTCAGATTTACGCATAAAGACTATTCTTAGTATGACTCATTACTTCTGAATTCTGCTGTGTTTTATAGGGTATAGGTAATTAAATTCTAGATGGTACTTTTCACCCCAAGTATTAAGTTATATAAAACCAAACTTTTTATATATGCTAATGCGGCACTAGTTATTGCTAAACTGAGTCTTTGCCAGTAGCAGAATAATAACAGCGGACTTATTTTTAACTCCAGTTTTATACAAACACTGCCATCATCATATCTAATAAGCGGCTTGAAAACATACTATATAATTTAGCCAACAAGATTTTAACAATAATCAAAAATAAAAAGAATCAGACTTCTAGTTTTTATTAAAATCTATCACTAGAGATGAAATTAAATCGGCACTAAATAAAGGTCTAGAAAACTAAAGTATAGATTAGTGGTGGAACTACAGAGGAAAACACAGAGATTTTGAGCAACCTCTGTGTTTGTATGCATGGTTTTACCGTGGCCTGCCCAAGGTAGTGATGTAGAGGACGGCTTCATCAGTAGGGATACCTAAAACTTCGTTTACTTTGTCGTCAAAGAAGCCACCGATACCGCTGACACCCAAATTTAGATTAACTGCGGCTAAATTTAAGCGTTGACCCAAATGCCCAGCATCCATATGTAAGTAACGATAAACGCGATCGCCGTACTGAGCAATAGCTGCTTTCAGGTCTGCGGTATGAAAAACAACTGCGGCTGCATCTCTGCCTAAATCTTGTCCCAAACAGAGAAAGTGTAACTCTCGCCGAAAGTTTTTAAACCGAATCTGCCGTAGTTCTTGGGCTTTGGGTGCGTAATAATAACAGCCAGATTCCAGACCTTTGACTCCACAAACTGCAATGAATGTTTCAATTAAGTTAAGGTCAAAGTAGTCGGGAGATCTGTCAAGATTTTGGTCAATGTAATTTTGTGGTTGGTAGGTGAAATCAAGTAAAGCCTTCAATTCATCAAAAGTTAAATCTTCGCCACTGTAAGCACGGGTAGAACGGCGCTTGTGAATGGTAAGTTCTAACCCTGAAAGATTTTCACCCCAATCTATCGGTGTGGTAACTGTGGGAATCTTTAGACAAAAGGGAAAATTATATTTATCTTCCAAAGACTTTTCTTGTTTGACAGCTGGTAAATTCAGCTTACCGGTGACACCTGGTTGAATTTGAGTGTGACGATGGAAATATTTCAGCAATTCGCCATCAGGGATGTAGGGATAATTAGTTTCTGTAGCTGAAGGTAAAGCCGTACATCCCGTAGGCAAATTTTGTTTGATATCTAATAAGTCTGCCAGAGCGAGGACTGCGATCGCACCTTCTTGTTGGGGATCAATATATAACAAATCATTTACCGCTTCATCAACAAAACCACCAATCAAGTGGGGACGGTAATCAGTAATAGCACTTGCTAACTCAATATTCCCCAACAAATGTCCTGTATCGAGAAAAATGCGTCGATAAGCCCTGTCTTCATAACGCCAAGCTGAACGATAAAACACCGCAGTCACCACAATTGCTAATTGGGTACTTTCTAAAGCAGGGTGCCAAAAACAGGCATCTTGCAAAGCTTGCCAGACATCATTTTCCCAATACAGCATCAATGAATGAGTGCGACACTGATAGTTATAAAGCCCTGGTGGGAGAAACGGTGTACCGCGAGAAACTACATACACCTCAGCCGGATACAACCCGCCAGCGCTGGGTGCAGAACGCAAATAAACTGCACTACCCATAGAAGGCATTCTGGCAGTTAATCCGTAGCTGCGAAACAGTAAGCGAGACAGTCTTTGCCACCACCCTGCATCTGTTTGAGCAGCCAAGGGTTCTAACGTTTCTTGCAAGTAGGGTTTAAGATCAAAAGCCGAGCCAATTTTATACTCTTTAAAAGGTACTGGCTGCTTAGCCCAGTCTAGCCTTTGATTTTTCGAGGCTAGGGTTTCAGGGTCATATTTAGTACGTTCGTGGTAGTGCTGAGCAATAGATTGGTGTATTTCTGGCATAGTACTTTCAATACCCTAGGGCTTTCTTTTTTGATCTTGGCATTCATCTGCCTCATTATTTCGTGTTAAGCGGTACAATCCCATGAAAGAGTCAGGTTCTTAATTTCTAGTTTCTCCTGGTGTATGGGTGCGCCGCCAACGTAGAAAACCGTAGACACCCGCAGCTAAAATGAGCAAATAAGGAGTGTAAACCATTAACCATATACCCAACTTTAATAAACCAACAGTAAAGCTGCCTAGAGATTGGGTAGATTTGTTCCAAGTTTCTTGAATTTGTGAACCTACTGCACGTTGAGGACTGGTACTAGATACAGCTGCTTCGAGGTTAAGGGTAATAGTGGAGTAGGCGACTTGATTTTGTAAGTTTTTGAGTTGAGCGTCAATTTGCTCGATAGATTGTCTGACTTGACTAAGTTCTTGAGCAACACTTAACACATCGCGCACGGAACCAGCCCGATCCATAATTTTTTGTAAATTAGCTTCAGTTTTACGGAGGTTAGTTAATCTAGCTTGGAAATCTACCAAGCGATCGCCTACGTCTTCTGCCGTAATATTACGACTTTCTATTGTACCTAATTTAGCTAATTCTTCTAATGTAGATTCCAACAAGTTCTGCGGCACTCGCAGCTGTATAGATGCAGTGTGACGTGAATTTTCTTTAGTTGGTTGGCGTTCGTTTAACCCAATTAAATCACCTTGTTGTTTTGCAATAATTTCTGAAACAGCATCAATACTTTTTTCGACGGAGTTCACCACGATTTTCATTGTGGCTTTTTTAATTAATTGAGGACGCGCCCGGCTGGGTGAGGCGACATTACCAGCAATATCAGCTGCTGGTTGACCTGCTAATTGACTTTCGGCTGAACTTGGCGGTAATGATTTGGTAGAAAAATTTTGCGGCGCAGCAGCACAACTGGTGAAAACAACTCCTCCCAGTAAAACACTCCCAAATAAAGCAGATTTGCGTGGTAATGGTAGAGAAAAATTCATAATCTAGCCTCGGATGGATGAAAGTAATTTCAGTATCACCGAGGAAAATTTCTAAGTAGGAATTGTTGCAATTTATGTAACAAGTATTTTGCAGTGGCTGTGTATGATGCTTGCGTATATAAAATCTAGCTAAGAATCGAAAAGAAATCATAGCAATTTTCGGCGTTGCATAAATGCGGTATAAATTTAAGATATTTAATCACAGTAAAAAATCGATTTTTCGCGTCTTTGCGCCTTTGCGCGAAACTAAATTCATCCCATTAATCAGCAACGCCGAAATTTTGATGTTTCGTAGCTTATCTGTAGTTACACAATTTGGGGTAAAATCAAAAACCTGCCTATAAATAATCATGATGCTTGCTGACAGGAGATGCTTCTATGGCCCGGATGTACTATGACGAAGATGCCAATTTAGACCTTTTGGCTGGAAAAACTATTGCTATTATCGGCTATGGTTCCCAAGGTCATGCTCATGCCCTGAATTTGAAAGATAGCGGTTTGAATGTGATTGTGGGGCTATATCCGGGCAGTAAGTCAGCACAAAAAGCCGAAGCCGCTGGCTTAACCGTAAAAAATGTTGCAGATGCTGCTAAAGCAGCTGACTTCATCATGATTTTGTTACCGGATGAAGTGCAAAAAACAGTTTATAAAAACGAAATTGAACCTAATTTAGAAGCCGGAAATGTGTTGGCTTTTGCTCACGGCTTTAATATTCATTTTGGACAAGTTATACCACCTGCTGATGTAGATGTGGTGATGGTAGCACCCAAAGGCCCTGGTCATTTGGTGCGACGGACTTATGAACAAGGGCAAGGCGTACCTGCTTTGTTTGCTGTTTATCAAAATGCTAGTGGTCAGGCACGCGATCGCGCGATGGCTTACGCTAGAGGTATTGGTGGAACTCGTGCTGGTATTCTCGAAACCACTTTCCGTGAAGAAACTGAAACTGATTTGTTCGGTGAACAAGCAGTATTATGTGGTGGTTTGAGTGCATTAATTAAAGCTGGTTTTGAAACTTTGGTAGAAGCTGGTTATCAACCAGAGTTGGCTTATTTTGAATGTCTGCACGAAGTCAAATTGATTGTTGACTTGGTTGTAGAAGGTGGTTTAGCTACAATGCGCGATAGCATTTCTAACACCGCAGAATATGGTGACTACACTCGCGGCCCCAGAGTTGTCAACGAACAAACCAAAGCCGAAATGCGCAAAATTCTCCGCGAAATTCAATCAGGACAATTCGCCCGTGAATTCGTTTTAGAGAATCAAGCTGGTAAACCAGGATTTACCGCAATGCGCCGTCAAGAAGCCGAACATCCCATTGAAGCAGTTGGTAAAGACCTACGGGCAATGTTTAGCTGGTTGAAAAAAGTCTAATTACAGCAGGGAACAGGGAACAGAAAACAGGGAACAGAGATGAAAGTCTATTGATATATAGCTTTGTTCTAAAAATTTGTACCTCATTCACCTGCAATCTGCTAAAAGTTACGAACCTGAGATATTTCATTGTAGAGACGCAGTTAATCGCGTCTCTACAAAACTACAACTGTTTATTAATTTAATCTTCTAGCAAACTCATCAATGCTTGCATTTCTGGGTCTTGGGCTTCAGATAACTTACGCCGTAAATCTAATATTTGATTATTTAAGGCTTCAGATGTATAAACCATATTAGATTCTTTGGCAATTTTTAATTGACTTTCCTTAATTCTGATTTTTCTAAGCATTTCATCAACAGCATAGATGGAATCATAATCTTGAGAAATCATAGCCTTAAGTTTATTAAAAATTATCAGTAATTAAAGTTAAACTTGGTGTTTATATTATTGACTAGTCTGCATTGCTTGAGATTATACATAATTTATGAGCAGACTGATCATGAGATTGATTACATTTAATGAAGCCAGAAAATCAACTTCTTGGGCAGTAACAAAACGTGAGTTCGACGGACTGAAAAAACCCCTCTCCAACTCTCTCCCTGAAGCAGAGAGGGGTTGGGGAGAGGTTGATAGAACTCACGTTCTTTTACCAAAAAGAAAACAGATGGATAAAATTTACCCATCTGTAGCAAGTAAGCGGAGGTATAAACTTGTGCGTTAGTTGGCGTGTGCTAGTTGTGGAGATTCAATAGCAGAGAATTTCACAGCTTTGACGAATTCTTGCAGCACATCTTTCAGCCTTTGTTCGAGTTCTTCATCTAGCTGGACGCTATCATCGGCTTGCTTTTGAATTTGTTTGTCTACTGCATATACGGTGGCAAGAATATGCCGTGCGCCTAACTCTCCAAGGATGGGTTTGAGGGCATACTCAATGGCTAACAAATGGGCAATTGTGCCACCAGTCGCCAGAGGTAACACGACTTTTCCTGTGAATGATTTTTGGGGTAGTAAGTCTAAAAATGATTTGAGTACGCCTGTGTAAGCAGCTTTGTAGATTGGGGTAGCAATAATTATCCCGTCGGCTTGGGCTAATAAAGCTTTGGGTTGTTCTAAGGCGGGGCTATCATATTTGCCAAACACTAAATCTTCCGCAGGTATATCCCGCACGGAAATAATATCTATATGTAAGCCTTCTTTTTCTAATAGTTTGGTTGCATATTCCAAAATTCCGTAGGTTCTGGAAGGATGGGAAGGACTACCAGCGATCGCTAGAATCCGAGTCATATAATTAAACTCCTATTTTATAATTCACGGTGATTTTGTTTTTTTGGTTTGCGCTATTACTCCCATTCCTTCACTCATTAGGATATGGAGGCAGCTTTTTGCTGTGACTGCTGCTTCAGGAATTCTTCATTAGCAACAATCTCGCCAAAGGGACTTAAAACGTGTTGTTCTTCGACTTTGGGCAAATGAGTTAAAGGCAAACGGGGAAATAATAATTCAGCGACGCGATAAGCTTCTTCTAAATGGGGATAGCCGGAAAGAATAAATGTTTCAATTCCCAAGTCTGCATATTCCAACATCCTAGCGGCGACTGTATCAGGATCGCCTACCAATGCTGTACCTGCACCACCGCGCACTAAACCTACACCAGCCCACAAATTCGGACTAATTTCTAGTGCTTCCCGACTACCTTTGTGTAGCTGACTCATGCGGCGTTGCCCTTCAGAATCCATCCTGGCATAAACTTTTTGGGCTTTGGCAATGGCTTCATCATCCACATAGCAAATCAATTGATTAGCTGCGTCCCAAGCTTCACTCTCGGTTTCCCGCACAATTACGTGCAGACGAATGCCAAACCGCAGAGTTCTACCTTCAATCTCTGCAAGTCTGCGAACTGCGGCAATTTTCTCGGCAACTTGCGCAGGTGGTTCACCCCAAGTTAAGTAAACATCTACGTGCTTGGCGGCGATTTTTTGGGCGATCGCAGAAGAACCGCCAAACCACAATGGCGGATAGGGTTTCTGGACAGGTGGAAACAAAATTTTGCCGTCTTGAATATCTAGATATTCACCTTTGAGGCTGACTGTTTCGCTATTGACGAGCGATCGCCATATCCTCAAAAATTCATCTGTTAATTCATAACGTGCATCATGACTCAAATGTAAGCCATCTCCGGCTGCTTCCACCGGATCGCCACCAGTCACAACATTAATCAGCAACCTTCCACCAGAAAGACGGTCAAAAGTTGCCGCCATCCTCGCGGCTAATGTTGGCGACATCAACCCCGGACGTATCGCCACTAAAAAGCGCATTCGTTGGGTTAAAGATACTAGAGTTGATGCCACAATCCAGGCATCTTCGCAAGACCTTCCTGTGGGTAACAATGCCCCTGTGTAACCCAGGTCATCCACTGCCTGTGCAATTTGTCGAAAGTACGGAAAGCTAACAGCCCTGCCGCCCGTTGCTGTTCCCAAATAGCGCCCATCGCCGTGGGTAGGGATGAACCATAGTAGCTGCATGAATCTTATCCTTGCTAAAAGCGGTAACTCTACCGATTTACCGTATTTACTTGCATAACAAAGAGTATCACACATCGAATTCAGGTAAGCAAGGGATTTTTTCAAATAGGTAGCCACAAGCTATTGATATACCAGAAGTCAGAATGCTAGTGAAATCAGAAATAGAAAGCAGTGACATTGCATTGTCCTATTTTCAAGTTAGCGAATCACGGAACAATATTCCCTACTCCCCATTTTCTTTTTTTCAGTGTGTATTAATTTACTTATTGTTATATTTTTGTTAAACTGTCTTTAAATTACATAAAGCCAATAGTTTTACCGTACTTTATTTTACACTCATCAATAAGTAGCCATTCAACTATTGGGAATAGGTACTAAATTTAGTTTTATACATGAGGAGATACAAAAATGGGGCCGATGTTTGTTAATGCTGATGATTGGCCACATATAGGATTTAGGCTAGTGATGGCGTTGGTAGTTGGTTGCATGATTGGATTTAACCGTCAGCAAGGTGGTAGGCCAGCCGGAATGAGAACATTTATGCTGGTAAGTATGGGTGCAGCCTTGTTCGTAATGATTCCTTTACAAGCTGAAGGTGATAGTCCTTATGCGGCGACTAATGCGTTAAGTCGGACAATTCAAGGAGTTGCTACTGGGGTAGGATTTCTCGGAGCGGGATTAATTTTACAAGAATCCTCTCGAAAAAGTGCTGCTCCCAAAGTGCGCAATTTAACTACAGCTGCTTGTGTATGGACAGCCGCAGGGTTAGGTGCTGCTATTGGCTGTGGTTTGTGGCAAATGGGATTATTAGGTGGAGTGCTGACGTTGATTACTCTAAGTGGAGTAAAACGCATCAATCAGTCAGTGAGATTTAAGTTTGAGCAGAGTGGGAAAACACAAACTCAAGAGAAAGTTAATCTCTTTGAGTCCGATGAGAATGATTAAATTTAAAATGTTAGATAAGCGTGATCGCTGCTAAAACCAACATTTTTAGAACTTAGCATTAGATTTTTTAACTTTGGCAATCCAATTTTTATATAAACTCAAAATTTCTGCATAAGGAACAGTAGTTTCTGATATCAAATAAAACAGTGATTGGGAAAACTGTTTAGGAAATATATTGTGGAGAATTTTTGCCAAAACTTCTCTGATAATAAACTCAATAAATAATCCTTGCGATAAAGGAAACGCATTATCTCCAAGTTCTACTAAAGCATAACCATCTGGCTGACGGCGCACAGTAAATTGTGCAATAGCTTCTGGGATATTGTCAGAATATTCATCTAAAAGCTGGTCAAATACAAAGACATCTTCGAGTGCTGCATTGCAACCTTGACCAATAGATGGTGATACAGCATGAGCAGCATCTCCTATGAGCAATACACTATCACCATAATGATAACTATTACAGCGAACTGTTAAAACTGTTGATGCTGGTCTATTAATAAAAGCTTCTGCTTCTGATTCTGGCATTAGTTGACCAATTTCCGAGAAACTTTCTCGAAAAAATTTTAGTACTTCTTCTTTAGTTGAAAGATTCGCTACTTGATTGTGCTGACGAGGAAAGTGAATAATACCACTCATTGTTCCGCCTAATTGATGCAGTAAAAGTACGACCGTACCATCTTTGAGCATCCAAGAGTGAATTTTATTTTGTTCTAACTTGAGGTTTGACTTTACATCATCACTTGGTAAGAAAAAAGATTTGTAATCAGTTGTAATAGGTTTTTGTTCACATGCAAAAACTTCTGTTGAATTCAAACTTTCTCTAACCGCAGAATAGGCTCCATCTGCGCCAACTAAGAAATCATAATTAACAGTAAAAGTTTTTTCAGTTTCTTCAGCAATATTGATTAATGTTAATGTTTTATCAGTAAAATTAACTTGCTGACACTGACAGTCAAAGTGAATATTTAATCGTGGATTATTATACTTGCTAGTTAAGCTTTCTAAAAGTGCGATCGCTAAATTTGTTCTATCAAGAGTAAATAAGGGATTTTGTCGCGGAGTATATCTCGTCTTACCATTTTTTTGATGAAAAATTGTACCGTTCATTTCTAAACTTATGGCTTTGACTGCTGCTTCCAGTCCCTTTATTTGTCTCAAAGCTTTCATTCCTCTTTCATTAAGGGAAATAGGATAAGTTCGAGATTTAGAAAATGAGACAATTCGAGGATCACTGCGACGTTCGTAAATATCGATTTGATAATTATCGCTACGACGCAACAAGTACTGAGCCAATAAAAGTCCACTTGGCCCAGCACCAACAATCACTACTTTTTTGACCATAATTTTAGAATTGACGCACAGATAATGATAATCTGCAAATGCGTGGAATAGAGTTGGCTGTAGAGATATGTTACATTGTGCCTCTAATTATATGCTATTTCATGAATCTTCAGAAAGATTTATAACACCATCTTTCGAGATATGTGATTCTTCTAGATTGAATAATCAAGAATTATGACTGTACAACCTCTATCAGAAGTAAGAATTTGCTTTTTGGGCGAATCATTTGTTAACGGTACAGGCGACCCAGAATGTCTTGGCTGGACAGGTAGAATTTGTGTCAATGCTAATAAAAAAGGTTATGACATTACTTACTATAATTTAGGTGTGCGCAGAGAAACGAGTACTGAACTAAAAAAACGTTGGCGGAGAGAAGCTACCTATCGTTTACCAAAAGAGTATGACGGTAGAGTTGTATTTTCTTTTGGAGTAAATGACACAACTATAGAAAATGGGAAAACTCGTGTAGCTGTCGAAGACTCACCCAAAAATATACGTGAGATTTTGAGCGAAGCTAAACAGTTATATCCTGTTTTGATGATTAGTCCACCTCCATGTACAGATGCAGAACAAAATCAAAGAATTGCCAATTTAGGACAAGAGTTTGCTTTAGTTTGTCAGCAATTAGATGTGCCTTACCTCAACGTTTTTCCGATATTAATTAAATCAAATATTTGGATAGAAGAAGCCAAAAATTATGATGGCGCTCATCCGCGAACTGCTGGTTATGCTGAATTTGCACAAATTGTTGATAATTGGGATGCTTGGTTAAATTGGTTTAAATAAGAATTGCTTATACTAGAGGCAGTAAAACTCCTGTGAGGATTTTGGCAATGACAGCATCAGATATAAAAATACCACCGTTAGAAAGTGGCGATCGCCTAACTCGTCAAGAATTTGAACGTCGCTATTATGCCATGCCCGATACTAAAAAAGCAGAACTAATCGAAGGAGTTGTATACGTGGCTTCACCCTTACGTTTTAAAAGTCATGGAAAACCTCACGGAGACTTGATAATTTGGCTAGGAACATACAAAGTATCTACCCCAGGTGTAGAGTTGGGTGATAATTCTACAGTCCGCTTAGATTTAGATAATGAACCACAACCAGATGTCGTGTTATTAATTGATGAAAAACTGGGTGGACAAGCACGTATTAGTGACGATGATTATATAGAAGGCGCACCAGAATTAATTGCTGAAGTTGCTGCTAGTAGTGCCGCTAACGACTTGTATGATAAAAAGCGGGTATACCGTCGTAATGGTGTGAAAGAATATATTGTTTGGCAAGTTTTTGAGAATCAGCTTGATTGGTTTGTTTTAGAAAATGGTGAATATCAATCATTAGCTCCAGATATAAATAATATTATCAAAAGTCATGTATTTCCTGGTTTATGGTTAGATGTAGCTGCATTATTAACCGGAGAAATGACGCAAGTTTTAGCAGTGCTACAACAAGGTTTGAACTCACAAGAACATCCAACATTTGTGCAGCAATTAGCAAATAAATTTTAAATTAACCATTCAATGCTAAAATATTATTAGCAAAAGGTAGTATTTATGCAGCAAATTAATTTAGCTGAAGCATCTCAATACTTATCGGAACTCGTTGAAGCAGCGCTTGATGGTGAATAAATTATCATTACCAAAGATAATCAGCCGGCTGTAAAGTTAATGCCTATATTGCCAGTTAAACGTCGTCCTCAAACTGGAAGCGCGAAGGGTTTAATAACCATATCAGATGACTTTGATGCGCCTCTAGAAGATTTTCAAGAGTATATGTATTAAGCTCGAAAGCGTTTGTAGTAGTGATGCTGAAATTCTACCGAAAGATTAGTAAACATTAGTCACCAAAAAAACTTAGCATTATTTAATGAGTCTTCACCAGGGATAGTTATGAGTTATTATATTGCTCCTCGATTTTTAGATAAAATTGCTGTTCACATCACTAAAAACTTCTTAAATCTTCCTGGTGTGAGAGTTCCTTTGATTTTAGGGATTCATGGACGCAAAGGCGAAGGCAAAACCTTTCAGTGTGAGTTAGCTTTTGAAAAAATGGGTGTGGAAGTGACACTCATCTCTGGTGGCGAATTGGAAAGTCCAGATGCGGGAGATCCGGCGCGGTTGATTCGGCTACGTTATCGGGAAACAGCTGAACTCATCAAAGTGCGCGGTAAAATGTGCGTGCTGATGATTAACGACTTAGATGCAGGTGCAGGACGCTTTGACGAAGGCACTCAATATACTGTAAACACACAGTTGGTAAATGCCACACTGATGAATATTGCCGATAATCCCACAGATGTACAATTGCCGGGAAGCTATGATGCAAACCCAATACGGCGTGTACCAATTATCGTCACAGGTAATGATTTTTCCACTTTGTATGCGCCGTTAATTCGGGACGGACGGATGGAAAAATTTTATTGGGAACCTAACCGTGATGACAAAGTAGGAATTGTCGGCGGAATTTTTGCACCAGATGGACTCTCGAAACGGGACGTTGAACAGTTGGTTGATACCTTCCCCAATCAATCAATTGACTTTTTTAGTGCTTTGCGTTCCCGAATTTATGATGAACAAATTCGTGACTTTATCCACAAAGTCGGTTATGAACGCATATCGTTGCGTGTGGTAAACAGCGTAGAAGGGCCACCAGAATTTAAAAAGCCAGATTTTAGCTTGTCTCACTTAATTGAGTCTGGTCATTTTATGGTGGGTGAACAAAAACGGGTGGAAAATTCCCAGTTGGTGGATGAATATAATCGCCTCAATCGGGGTAGAGGTTATCAAGCAGCACCACCTCCAGCGCCAACACTAACCACTCAGCCATCAACCAATGGATATCGTCAACAGCCAGCATCAGATACTCATATCTCTTTAGAAACACAAGAACAAATTCGGCAAATTTTGTCTCAAGGTCTGAAAGTTACTTTTGAACACGTCGATGAACGCCGCTTCCGTACAGGTGCTTGGCAAAGTTGCGGTACAATTCACGTCGATGCTGAATCTGATGCTATCTCAACTTTAGAATCCCATCTGGCTGAATATAGCGGTGAGTATGTGCGCTTGGTTGGAATTGACCCGAAAGCTAAGCGGCGAGTTGTGGAAACAATTATTCAACGTCCGAATGGCAAAAATTAGTAATCGATAGATTGATTGTAAAAGGCGATCGCATCACTAACACAAGAGGCGATCGCCTTTTATTGTTGAGATATGTAAAAAACTTTTCGTAAATCAGCTTTTGCAACTCGCAAATTAAGTTTTTGAGTTGTAAATCAGCTTTTGCAACTCGCAAACTTAGTTTTTGAGTTGTAAATCAGCTTTTGCAACTCGCAAATTAAGTTTTTGAGTCGTAAATCAGCTTTTGCAACTCGCAAACTTAGTTTTTGAGTCGTAAATCAACTTTTGCGACTCTTAAACTTATTTTTATGAATAATTTCAGCAAAAATACCATTATTTAGCCAGCTTACGGGACTTCCAAGAAATAAAATCCCCAAAGCATAATAATGATAATCATTATAGGGGGGTAGGAAGTCACGGCAGCCATCGGCTGCCGTGACTTCCCTTTTTGTAGTAATTTCAATATATGGTTCGAGTTTTGGGGTGTGTTGGAGTGTCAATTGAATTAACTGACTCATTGAAAAGTTTGCTCAAGGAAACAGCTACTCAATTGAAAGGTGCAGCCAGACGACGTTTTCAAGCGCAGACTGTTATGGGATTAGGCTATGGAGGACAACTCATAGCTCAAAACGAGTTGGGATGGGATAGAAAAACCATTCGTAAAGGAATTAAAGAATTAACCAGTGGGATTACTTGCTTTGATAATTATTCAGCTAGGGGTCGATGGAAAGCAGAAGAACACTTACCTTCGTTGTTAGAAGATATTAAAAAATTAGTTGATTCACAGAGCCAAACCGACCCAAGTTTTAAAAGCCAGAGGTTATATACACGCCTAACAGCAAGCAAAGTCAGAAAACTATTAATTGAAAAGTGTGGCTATAGTGACGAACAGTTACCAACTGAAGAAACAATTCGTATCAAATTGAATGATTTAGGTTATAGACTCAATCGAGTAGCAAAAGTTTTACCTCAAAAAAAATTCCAGAAACAGACGCAATTTTTGAACAATTAGCAATAGTTAATCAATCCGCTCTGGATGATCCAAGTATCTTACGTCTTAGTCTGGATGCCAAAGCCCGTGTAGATATTGGCTGCTTTGACAGAGGAGGAAAAAACCGAGTTGTCACAGAAACAGAAGACCATAATTTTCATCCAAAAACTACCGTAACTCCTTACGGCATCTTCCTTCCAGAATTAGACGAACTATTTTTATACTTTACAGAGTCTAATGTAACGAGTGATTTTATTGTAGATGCTCTACAAGATTTTTGGAAGAGTGAGAGTTGGCGATTTCCCACAATAAAAACCCTGATTCTTAACCAGGATAATGGGACAGATAATAATTCTAGACGTACCCAGTTCATGAAACGTATAGTCGAGTTTGTTCATCAATATCAACTAAATATACGGTTAGCCTACTATCCACCCTATCACAGCAAATATAACCCCATTGAAAGAGTATGGGGGATATTAGAAAAGTCTTGGAATGGCAGCATTCTCGATGAAGTTGAAACTGCTTTAAATTTTGCAAAAAACATGACATGGAAAGGCAAACATCCTGTAGTAGTTAAATTAATAACTCAGACTTATGAAACAGGAGTTAAGCTAACCAATAAAGCTATGTCTGCTATTGAAGAACAAATAGAACGTCTGACTAACTCCACAAATGAAAAGTTTCCCAATTTAGGTAAATGGTTTGTTGATATTTGTTGTGGCAGCACTTAATTTCTCTGACTATTTTTAAAGCTTTCAGCTAAAAAAATATCAATATTAATGATGATAATGCACCTGACATTATTTACAGAGTGCAGACTTTTTTATGAGTGTTTTTAGGGGGTGAGAGGCGGTTGCCGTCGGCAACCGCCTCTCACCCCCCTCAGAATGATTATCATTATCTTATAGATATCAAATTATGATTTTTGCTGAGTAATTTATTTCTTGGAAGTCCCTACCCATCCTCATGCTTTTAAAGTTCTGTAGCTTTACTCAAGCTGCTGCATCTGATAATTGCGTATCTTGATCGTATCTAAAGAACTCAGTAAGAATCAAGGTTAGGTTCTCTATATGGCGCGACGCAAACGCAATTCTATCGCCCTCACCAAAGCTGAACGAAGAGTTGAAGGAATGCAGATGATTAATCCTGACTTAGACTTTGGTAATGGATTATCAATCGCTAATTACAATACAAAAATTCTGGAGGTACGAGAAAAACTAGCCGCATACAATCAAGCACGAGCGATGGTACTCAAAACACAGAACGCATTACTAGAAGCAGAACGCGATATAAATGGTTACTCTGAGCAAATGCTATTGAGTGTTGCATCTTGCTATGGCAAAAAGAGTGATGAGTATGAAATGGCTGGTGGAACACGCAGGTCGGAACGCAAGAAATCAAACTCGGCGGTTAATCAAACAATAACATCTGCCGAGTGATTGTTGAAATAAATTATCAAACAGAATTCAGGAATCAGAAGCCAAAATTGGTGAATTTATATCAATGATGCTCAGATATCCGACTTTTTTAAGAAGTCGGGTATCTTTTTGTTTATTTATTACTGTGAATTCGACCGACTTCTCTCTTCTAAAAGGCTACGGTGTACACGCAAGTCGAAAATTTGCAGTATGAAACTATATCCCGCCTCGGAATTGATTCCGAGGCGGGATAGATGCACTATATATTTAATTATTTGCTAATTCCGACAACTTTTTGAGTACAGCTTGAGCATGACCTTTGGCTTTCACATTCGTCCAAGCATAGGCAATAATGTTATCTGGTGAAATTAGAAAAGTTGAGCGAATAATTCCCATATATTCTTTGCCCATAAACTTTTTTAATCCCCAAGCACCATAAGATTCTGCTAGTTGATGTTCTGGGTCACTTAACAAAGTAATTGACAAGTTATGTTTGTTGATAAACTTGCAATGAGACTTACCAGAATCGGGACTTACACCTAAAATTTTGGCTCCTAATTGACTAAATTCTGAATTTAATTCGGTGAAGTCTTTCGCTTCTGTGGTGCAGCCAGGGGTGTCATCTTTAGGATAAAAATAAAGGACGATCCATTGACCGCTAAAATCATCTAGGCTAACTAAATTATCATTTTGGTCAGGTGTAGAAAAAGCAGGTGCAGGTTGTCCAATTTGGGGAATATTGCTCATAGTATGACGAAAAAATTGCGATCGCCTCAAAATTTTACCTTGCTGAGTGCTGAGTGCTGAGTACCCTTTTCTAACTCAGCACTCTTCATCTAGCATTTGCGATCGCATAACTGCTAAATATTGATACTGTTGGGAATACGCGAGGGTAATAAATATGTATACTCAACCCCAGTCTCAGCTAAACGCAATTGATTACGGGCTTTGATTTTATCTTCAATATCTACCAGTGCGTTTTGAAACTCAGTCAAAGTTTGGCGATCGCGTTGATCGCTAAACTGAATTAAATCAGAACTTCCCAGTTTTCCCCAATAAATCCCACTCAACGCAAAACTTAACTGCATCTGCGCTAAATCTTTATCTGGAGGCGGTAATAATTCCTCTAGTTTGCTGGGTGTGTCTGGTGGACTGTATAGTGCAAAGGGCGCATTTGGGACATAAGTCACATAATCAAATTGGCTAAAGTTGACGGCGGCGTGTTGGGGGCCACAAGTAAAAATAATTTGCGTTGTAATATCTATTAGTTGTTGCAGACTATTAATTTCGCCAAACCCAGGTACACGCGGATAAGAAGGTAATTCTGGTAAATCTAGTTTAGTTTCACTTACCCACTCTTGCGGAAACCATGATGGTGCTTGGGGAAACTCAGCGCGAGAACGGGTATCTAAAGGTGCGCCTAATTCCGCCGCCCAAGCTTGCAGATATGAATCTTGTTGAACTGCTTTATCGTCGTGGTAGTAGCGTTGTAAATAACTAGTAGTATATTGAGCGATCGCATCCCACAACAATAAAGCATCATCACGGTAAGGAAATTCTGGGAGAAATTCTGCTTCAATTCCCCGACGTTTGATGTCATTCAGTAATGAATATTCTACAAACGGGCGTTCTCGATAAGCTTGATTAATTAACCCTAACGATACATCTCGCGTCGGAGCCATAAGATTATCAATAGCAGCACCTTCACCTAGTAAGATTGTGTTACCTCTGGTATTAATTGCCAGCAAAAATTGTAAATGAGGACGCAGTAACCGATATAAAGGATGATTACTCGGCAATTGGCGGGGAGTTGCAATTGCAAACGCCTCCATTGCCAAGTGGGTATAGCAGAGGTGAGTAATCAATTCATGATGGGTAACATCTGCACTTTGAAAATAAAGTTTTGCCCGCATCCAGTCATCCATATCAGCCGGAGTCAGGACTTTCCCTTTTTCCACCTGAATTAACACAGGCTCAAGTTTTTCTTGGGAGCGGTAAAATAACCCCACAGGACTACCAACATAACGTCCTGGTTGCAAGTCGGCGGCTGTCAGGTTTTGCAGTAGAGGATAATCGGCAATAAATAACCGATTTTCGCTGGCTGATTTGACTAAGTCGATAACAGTACCATCAGCTAATTTGTAAGATTGATTTGTCCAAGCTTGTAAAATTTGTTGTTCTGCTGATTGTACCCGCCGCAACACAATCGGATTTTGCCCAGCCAAACGTTGACGGGCAAATTCAGAATCAGTCAAACCTCCATCTCGTTCGTAAATGCGACTGACTACTGGACGTGTTGGCAGATAGCGATCGCTCAAACTGCCACTAACTTCTAACTCTTGGTAAAATTGCGATCGTTGCTGCTCACTTTTATCTGTAACATTATCTACAGCCTGGGCGGCTTCTGTTGCAGCCATTAATCTCTGTCCCATCGTCCGCCGTTCCCGAACATAACTAGCATTAAACTGTTCATCTGGCGGCAAATTGAAATTAAACCATCCCGATTGAAAAATTTCTAAATCTACTAATAAAACTGCCAGTTGTACCCAAGCTTCATCTAAAGTCTGGATGGCTTTTTCCATCTGTTCCAGCAGCAGACTCCAAGGTTGAGATAGCTTTCCCTGATTGAGTTGATTTTGCCGCAGAGTAGTTAACACATAACGCAGTACTCCATCTTCCCCAGTATAGGGAAATATGCGTGCTGGCCCTTTCTCTTCTAAACTACGAGGATCGTAACGGTAGTGACCTTGTGGTTCGGTAGAAGACATAATCTATTTTTGCTTAATAATTAAATACTGTAGTGAGATACCCAAAAGTTGATTTTAGTGGAATCTTCCTATAAGTAGGAACAAATTCAACAAAATTATGTTTCATCACAAAAGTTTGCATTTATTTCACTACAGTCCCGGCCATTGCACCAACATTATGAACCCAAATTATCACAAGGCTGGTGTCAGTGTTGTTCTCGGTCGTGATGGCAAGCTTTACTGGTCAATGAATGGTCTTGGGAAGACTTTCATTCCATTAACTGACAAAACTGCATAAGTCAATTGAACTTAAAACTATCTATAAGCAGAAACAGGGAAAACAAATTATCTTTAGTTTCTCTTGTTCGGAAACATAAAATCACATCATCGAAAAAGAGAACCCTGAGTTCATCAATGCAGTTCATGTCACAAATTTAGGAGTTAATCATGACACAGCAAAATAATGCTTTAATTAACAAATCATCTGTTAAAAAATCAATTATCAAAAAATTATCCCTAGCTATCACTGGTGCAACATTATTAGCAACTAGTTCTGCCATATTTTCTCAACCTGCCTTAGCAGATCGGTCAGATTGTGTAAGAAATGTAGCAAATGAAGCTTACCGTAGAGCAGGCGGAAGACGTAATGTAATGGTTTTTAACTTACAGCAAGGATATAGCTATAGCCTCAAAGGCGATGACTTTAGGAGAGCTTCTTGTGATGGTGTTCCATTTGGTGTTTGGACTTTTACAAGCGGTACATTCACTAATCGTGGTGATGGTGGATATATTAACTGGGCTTTTATTGGTAACTTTAGAAGAACTGGCAATCAAGGCGGAACAGTGATATTTAGTCCGGTTAGATAAAGTTAGTAGGGTGTATCAGTACGAATAATTTCTGGGTATTTCCATGTTTTATCTTACTGATGTACCCTACATAGAAGAGATTTTTTAATTGAGATTTCCAGTGTTGATAAAAATTAGGAATTTCCTACTTTGAATCTAATCAGCATTCTATCTGTGTGATGTCACCTGGTGTATTTTTCACACTCACTTCAAGTCGATTTTTCCTACACCCGCACTCAAAGTTGCCATCTCCAGATTCCAATTTTACCCATGTTTTTATAAAACACCCTAAATAATCTTATTTAAGCCATTACTATATAATTATCAAAAACTCAGTAATTGACAAAATTACACTATGCAAATCTAGACACACTATTTCGACTTCAGCATTCAATCAAAAAAGTTAAAATTTTCTGACATCACCATACAAATTATCAACAACTCAACTGTAAAAATCACACTTGATGCTACGTAAATTTACTAACCGCGATGAATTGATAGCCTATCTGCGAGAACAGTTCCCGCAAGCCGCAGAACGTGACGACTCTATCAGCAATACAGTTGGGGGACGCAAAGCAGCTCAAAAAGCGTTACAAAAAGTAGACCCATCCACCTACAGCAAAACCCGTAACTTCTTAACAGGCGCAGTCACACGACTTTCGCCTTATATTCGCTATGGAGTTTTGAGCCTAGCCGAAATCCGAGACTACGTGCTGGATAATGTCAAGCATCCAGACGATGCGACTAAACTGATTAACGAATTAGGCTGGCGTGATTATTGGCAGAGATTGTATGTCAAACTCGGCAATGGTATCTGGCAAGACCAAGAAGAATATAAAACTGGTTACACAGTCTCAGAATACGCCGCAGAATTACCCCAAGATATTCAAGCAGGTAGTACAGGGCGAGTTTGCATCGACAGCTTTAGCCAAGAATTACGGGAAACTGGTTACTTACACAACCACAGCCGGATGTGGTTAGCTGCTTACATCATTCATTGGCGGCGTATTCGTTGGCAAGCTGGGGCAAAGTGGTTTTTGCAACATCTTTTAGATGGTGATCCTGCTAGTAATAATATGTCTTGGCAATGGGTAGCCAGTACATTTAGTCATAAACCATACTTTTTCAACCGCGAGAATTTAGAACGCTATACCAAAAGTGTCTATTGCCAGAAATGTCCCCTATACGGGCATTGTGACTTTGAAGGTAGCTACGAAGAATTAGAACAAAAGCTATTTCCCAAAGGGGAATTTACCAAAAAACCAAATAGTCAAAGTTGGCAGCGTGGTAAGAGAGGTAAAAAATGAATAAACCAATTATTTGGATACATGGCGACTGTCTTAGTCCCGCTAACCCTGCACTTCAAGAATACCCCGATGCCCCGGCTATTTGGGTTTGGGACGATGCTTTAATTGAAGAATGGCAATTAAGCTTGAAACGCATCGCCTTTATTTATGAATGTTTACTAGAGTTGCCAGTAGAAATTCGTCGGGGTAATGTAGCCCAAGAAATTTTAGCTTTTGCTCAAGAGCATAATGCAAATTTAGTTGTGACAGCAGAAAGCCCCAGTCCCAGATTTGATGATATCTGCGATGAAATAGAACGTTCTTTGAAGTTGGAAGTTTTAGCCGCCGAACCATTTTTTGAATATGACGGCTACATCGATTTAAAACGCTTCTCCCGCTATTGGAAAGTAGCAGAAAAGTATGTTTTTGAATAAAGTTATTTTACCCTACACCCCTAAACCCTTACACCCATTTCCTACTCCCTACTCCCCACTCCCTATTTCTAAGGCGATAACCGCTCAATTTTCCAACTGCCATCATCTAAAAGAGTATAAAGCAGGCGATCGTGCAGTCGGCTAGGACGACCTTGCCAAAACTCAATTTCGGAAGGGATAACTCTTAAGCCTCCCCAATGGGGAGGACGAGGAATTTCCTGATTTTCATATTTACTTTCAAACTCCTGCATTCGCTGTTCTAAAAGTTCGCGGCTTTCTATCACTTCACTTTGCTGCGAAACCCACGCCCCTAAGCGACTTTTAGCAGGACGACTCTCAAAATACCCATCTGATTCTGCTTCTGACACTTTCTCTACATGGCCACAAATTCGGACTTGCCGTTCTAGTTCTGCCCACCAAAAAACCAACGCTGCTTGAGGATTTTCGGCGAGTTCTTGTCCTTTGTGACTGTTGTAATTGGTGAAAAAGACAAAGCCTCGTTCGTCAAAGTCTTTAAGTAGAACCATTCTAGCCGCTGGTTTCGCATCTGGTGTGGCAGTAGCCAAAGTCATCGCATTGGGTTCTGGTAATTGAGCCTCTAATGCCTGCTCAAACCATTTTTTAAATTGTATAAATGGATTAGGGTCAACCTCAGTTTCAGTTAAGTCTTGTAATGTGTAGTCTTTGCGGAGGTCGGCTATGGTGGTGTTCATCGTCATGGATTTCCTCTATAACAGATACACTTATACAGGGCTTTGTTAAAAATATCTATAAATCATGGCTAGTATCAATGCCAGTTTCCCAAATTTATTTCCAGAATATTATAGATAATCAAATATCATGCGCCGTTCAGCCTCTCTGCAAACTCTGTTATTCTATGGTCTGAGCGGCCCGATTATCGCTCTCAATATTTGGCTGCTATCGGTTCTTTTCAACTATTTTAAGCATCCCATTACCATTTTGAGCGTTGCCGCGATTTTAGCATTTTTACTGAATTACCCAGTTAAGTTCTTTGAACGCGCTCGCATCACGCGTACACAGGCAGTAATTATAGTTTTGCTGGTGACGTTAACTCTAGTAGTGATTTTAGGAGTTACCCTAGTCCCGATAGTTATTGACCAAACAATTCAACTTTTAAATAAAATTCCTGATTGGTTAACTGCTAGTCAAACAAATCTAGAACAGCTTGAGGCATTTGCCCAACGGCGACGTTTGCCTTTAGATTTACGCATATTGAGCAATCAAATCAATGCCAGCATTCAAAGTATTGTGCAACAGTTGGCTTCTGGTGCCGTGGGTGTGGCGGGGACTTTGCTATCAGGATTATTAAATCTTGTATTGGTAGTTGTACTGGCATTTTATATGCTTTTATATGGCGATCGCGTCTGGTACGGCTTGATTAATCTTTTGCCATCTCATATTGGAGTGCCTTTAACAGTATCTTTGCAATTGAATTTTCAAAGATTTTTTTTGAGTCAATTATTACTCGGCTTATTCATGGTGGTGACTCTCACCCCGATTTTTATCATCATGAAAGTTCCTTTTGCCTTATTATTTGCCATAGTTATTGGCATATCAGAACTCATTCCCTTTATTGGCGCAACTCTTGGCATTAGTTTAGTCACAATTTTGGTAATGCTACAAAATGGCTGGTTAGCATTGCAAGTTGCGATCGCCGCAATTATTATGCAACAAATTAAAGATAATCTCTTAGCTCCCAAATTGCTGGGTGACTTTATTGGTCTCAATCCAATTTGGATTTTTGTCTCTATTTTGATGGGATTTGAAATTGCTGGATTGTTGGGTACACTTGTGGCTGTTCCCATCGCTGGGACTATCAAAGGCACTTTTGATGCCATTAAAAGTAACAAAGGAGGTAATTTTGTCTCAACCGTAACTATTCCCCATGACCCACCAGAAGACGATATAAATTGAAAAAAGTCTGAAGTGCGAAGTCTGAAGTCTGAAATTTCATCATTAAGTCTTTTGCCTCTAGCCTTTTGACAAATGACTATTGACCCTTGACTATTAAGTTATCTTACTTAAACACCAGTATAAAAACCTAATGATATATTAGTTTGTCCATAAATAAAAAACTAACTGCACTATTTTGCTGGGATTTGTTTCACCGACCTCAAATCACAACTTCCATAATTCGGAAATCAGAATGGATGCTTCCGAGCTATTAGAGACGATAACACTCTTGATTGACCAAGCTGAACGGGGGGAAATAGACCCTTGGGATGTCAAGGTAATTGAGGTGATTGACCGCTATTTAGAATTTATGGCACCGGAGGCAACAGCAAGAGGCTACGAAGCCGATTTATCTCAATCTGGACAGGCTTTTTTATCGGCATCAATGCTTGTGTTATTCAAAGCGAATACCTTGATGCAATGGTCAACAGCCGAAGATGTTCCAGAAACCTTAGAAGATGAAGGCATCACTGATATTGAAAACGGCCTCTTACATCAGCGTCGTCTGCCTTTAGAGTTACACCTGCGCCGCCGTCCCTCGGCTATGCCGCCGCCTAAGCGTCGTGTCACCCTGCAAGAGCTAATTGAGCAATTGCAGTTGATGGCAAATCAGCTAAAACTTGTCCAAAAAGTTGATAAACCAATTCGTGTCAAGCGTCAGCCTAGTGTGCGAACCATGCGGCAAGCGCTAGAATTGGCTCACCAAGAAAATCTCACAGAAGTAGCCAAAGAATTGGAGGAGGTACTGCGTTTTGCTGCTCAAGAATTATTTCAAGAACAAAATTATGTGACACTCGAACAGCTTGTACAATTGTGGTCTCAAACCAAGCAACCACACCAAAATAGTTCTAGCCACGAGTCAGAACACAGCCACCTAGTTGGTGTGTTTTGGGCTTTACTACTGTTGTCGGCTCAATCTAAAGTAGAGCTATTTCAAGAAGAATTTTACCAAGAGATTAAAATTCGATTGATCACAGATGCAGCTAACATCCCAAAACCAGTAGAACAGCCAATAAATTAAATTACTAGTTCATACTAAAAATATATGTAATTTACACAGACAAACCGAGGTCATTTTTTAAGTTTTAGCAAATTTAAAAGATGAGCGATGCCTCCAGTGGGCTAAGCCTACGCTTGTCGTCTATCTCTTGCTATGGTTGCAATAATTTGCAAATTCCTGTTATCCCTGTTTCTAGGAGTTACTTAGAGCAGAAAATAAAACTGATGGTTAAGTATCACTCATTGAAAGTAAACTGGCTTGTGGTTGAGGAATAAATTATATGAAAGCGATGATTCTCGCGGCGGGTAAGGGTACTCGCGTTCGTCCCATTACTTACACGACTCCTAAACCGATGATTCCCATCCTGCAAAAGCCAGTGATGGAGTTTTTACTGGAACTTTTGCGCCAACACGGTTTTGACCAAATTATGGTCAACGTTAGCCATTTAGCCGAAGAAATCGAAAACTATTTCCGTGACGGTCAGCGGTTCGGTGTACAAATTGCCTATTCTTTTGAAGGGAAAATTGACGACGGTAAATTAGTAGGGGAAGCAATTGGTTCTGCTGGAGGGATGCGACGCATCCAAGACTTCTCACCCTTTTTTGACGATACCTTTGTAGTATTGTGCGGCGATGCTTTAATTGACTTAGATTTAACAGCAGCTGTCAAGTGGCATAAATCTAAAGGCTCAATTGCTACAATCATTTCTAAATCTGTTCCCCTAGAAGAAGTTTCTAGTTACGGTGTTGTTGTCACTGATGACGATGGGCGCGTCAAAGCTTTCCAAGAAAAACCTTCCGTAGAAGAAGCCCTCAGCACCAACATCAACACAGGGATTTACATTTTTGAGCCAGAAGTATTTAAATACATTCCCTCTGGCATTGAATATGATATCGGTAGTCAGTTATTCCCGAAATTAGTGGAAATTGGTGCGCCTTTCTACGCCATTCCAATGGATTTTGAATGGGTAGATATTGGTAAAGTACCAGACTATTGGCGGGCAATTCGTGGTGTTTTGTTAGGCGAAATTAAAAACGTCCAAATTCCCGGTCATGAAGTCGCCCCTGGTATCTACACTGGCTTAAATGTTGCAGTGAATTGGGACAAGGTAGATATCACAGGCCCAGTTTACATTGGTGGGATGACCAGAATTGAAGATGGGGCGAAAATCGTTGGCCCAGCTATGATAGGCCCGAATTGTTGGATATGCAGTGGCGCAACCGTAGATAACAGCGTTATTTTTGAATGGTCGCGCTTGGGGCCGGGAGTCCGTCTAGTAGATAAGCTGGTGTTTGGTCGTTACTGCGTAGATAAAACAGGCGCATCCATTGATGTCCAAGCGGCGGCTTTAGACTGGCTAATTACCGATGCTCGTCAAGCACCACCAGTTCATACTCCTCTAGAACGACAAGCGATTGAAGAATTGCTGGGGACAAACGCTAGTTAGTCAATGGTCAATAGTCATTAGTCATTGGTCATTGGTTAAAAACCATTGACTCTTGACTTTGGACTATTGACTCTTGACTCTTAGCTATTCAAATATGTATATCTTCTGAGACTCTGTTCGTAGGTTTGCATTAGCCGTTGAGATTCGGCGAGGGTAATGCGTTTTTCTTCTAACGCTTTCTCGCAGCGCTGGCGGATGTGTTCCACCATATCTTCTGAGTCATACTGCACGTAGCTGACTACCTCACTCATGGTGTCGCCTTTGACAACATGTTGAATGAGATAACCTTTGGGTGTGAGTTGAATGTGAACGGCGTTGGTATCTCCAAACAAGTTGTGCAGGTTGCCCATAATTTCTTGATAAGCGCCATTCAGGAACATTCCCAAGTAATAGGGTTCACCTGGTTTGAAGGTGTGCAGTTCTAAAACAGATTTGACATCACGCAGATCAATAAAGCGGTCTATTTTGCCATCACTGTCGCAGGTGAGGTCTGCCAAAATTCCCCGCCGTGTCGGTTCTTCATCGAGGCGATGGATGGGCATGATAGGAAATAGCTGGTCGATCGCCCAACAATCTGGTGCTGATTGAAACACCGATAAGTTAGCGTAGTAGATGGAAGCCATAATTTTTTCTAGGTCTTCCAGTTCGTCGGGTACGTAATCTTGCTGTCTGGTAATAGCTAAAATTTTGTGACAACAAGCCCAGTAGAGACGCTCGGCTTTAGCACGTTCGCGCAAACGCAAAATTCCTAAGTTGAAGCGGCTGATTGCTTCTTCTTTAAATTGCGTTGCGTCGTGGAAAAACTCTTGATAATTCTCTTTATTGATTGATTGGTAAGTTTCCCACAGGTAATTGATAATTGGTGATTCTCCTTCTTGTGGGGGTTCTGGAGGATCTAGGGGGACATCGCTGGTACTGAGAATATCAAAAATTAATACCGATTGATGGGAAGCGATCGCTCGTCCACTTTCACTAATCAGTGTAGGTACGGGTATTTGCCGTTCCGCACAGGTATCTTTTAATTCTGCCACGATATCGTTGGCATAGTTTTGCATATTGTAGTTTTTCGAGGCGTAGAAGTTGGTTTGGGAACCGTCGTAATCTACACCCAAGCCACCACCAACATCGAGATATTTCATATCTGCTCCCAACATTGCCAACTCTACATAAATGCGGCTGGCTTCTTGGATGGCATCTTTTATTACATTGATGGCGGAAATTTGCGAACCGATATGGAAGTGTAACAATTGCAACGACTCGATTAATTCGGCTTCGCGCAGTTTGTCCACCGCTTCGATAATTTCTGGCATGGTTAAACCAAACTTGGCGCGATCGCCACTGGAAGTTCCCCAGCGTCCCATTCCTTGGGTGCTGAGTTTGGCGCGGACTCCGAGAATTGGTTTAATTCCTAACTGGCGATTGGCAGCAATTACCAAATCGACTTCTTCAATCTGTTCTAAAACGATGATTGGGGTTTGGCCTAGTCTTTGGGCTAACATCGCCGTTTCGATGTATTCTCGGTCTTTATAGCCGTTGCAAACTAACAATGCGCCTGGGGTATCCAATAACGCCAGCGCGATCATTAATTCTGGTTTGGAACCTGCTTCTAAACCAAATTGATGAGGTTTACCAAATTTGACTAAATCTTCAATCAAGTGCCGTTGCTGGTTGCACTTGACAGGAAACACGCCACGATAAACGCCTGGGTAGTTATAACGGGCGATCGCTTTGGCAAAACAAGCATTTAACCGCTCAATGCGGTCTTCTAAAATGTCAGAAAAGCGAATTAGTAAAGGTAGCCCTAAATTTCTTTGTTTTAAGGCGTTGACTAATTCAAACAAGTCTAGGGAACCCCCGCGATCGCCTTTGGGGGAAACAGTAATATGTCCAGCGGCGTTAATTGAAAAATAAGGTTGTCCCCATCCTTCAATGCGGTATAGTGCTTCGCTATCCTCAATTTTCCAGGAGGCGCGAGGCAAATCGCCTGCGGTAGTGCTAGGTGGTAATAACTTTTTTTGCTTGTGATTTTTCACTTCAGATTTATGCCCATTAGACGGTAGTTGTACCACCTCATCAGATGTAGCAGTTGACTCAACACCCATTTCTGACCTCTGTGTTTCACCCACGAATAAACAATTTAACGCATTCACCTGGTAATGGATATGCACCCGGAGATGATTTCTGAGATAAACTCTGATTGGTCAAGAAGAATCAAGAGTCAAGAGTCAAGAGTCAATAGTAAAAAAGCTATTGACTTTTGGGCTGTGAACTTTTGACAATTGACAAGATAAAAACTTTATTAAGTTTTGGGAGACAGCTTTGGAACGCACATTTTTAGCTATTAAGCCTGATGGCGTACAACGTAAACTGGTTGGCGAAATTATCCGTCGGTTTGAGACTAAGGGTTTTACTCTTGTGGGGTTGAAGTTTCTCCAAGTTAGTCGAGAATTGGCTGAACAACATTATGATGTTCACCGCGAACGACCCTTTTTTGGTAGCTTAGTCGAATTTATCACTTCTGCCCCAGTTGTAGCGATGGTCTGGGAAGGTGATGGTGTGGTTGCCTCAGCTAGAAAGATTATTGGCGCAACAAATCCCCTAACATCTGAACCAGGAACAATTCGGGGGGATTTTGGGATTAATATTGGTCGCAACCTAATCCACGGTTCTGATGCAATTGAAACCGCACAAAGAGAAATCGCTTTGTGGTTTAAAGATGAAGAATTAGTTAATTGGCAACCTCATTTAACACCTTGGTTGCACGAATAAAAAAAGTAAAAAGGTAAAAGGCAAAAGTCAAAACTTTTACCTTTTTACTTTTACCTTTTTACTTGACTTCTGTTTTCTCTGGTTCTGCTTGGGGTATTGCGGTAACATTCCGCTTAGAAAAGCCCCAAGCTAAAATTAAGGCGATCGCACTAATCATTAACCATTCTGGTGGCACTAAATCATCGTTGATGACTTTCAATAGCAAACGCAAACCCACCAAGGCTACAGTTACATAACCTGCGTCTTCTAAGTTGGCATATTCATCTAACCAGCGGATAAACAAGCCAGCCATGAATCGCAGTGTCACAATTCCAATAGTTGCACCAGTTAGTACTAACCATCTTTCTTGAGAAACTGCGATCGCGGTTGTGACGCTATCTAAAGAAAAGGCTAAGTCTGTGAATGCAATTACGGGTATGGCTTGTAAAACAGAATTAAACCTTGGCCCGTGATGGTGAGAGTCTTCTGTTTCTTCTGAGGTAAAGTGTTGGAATACCAGCCACAACAGGTAAGCAGCACCTAAAAGTTCAAACTGCCAGAAATTTTGTACCCAGGTAGCAGTCAAAATTAGGGTGATTCGCAGCACGTAGGCAATAACTAAACCAAAGTTTAGCGCTTTACGTTCGAGTTCTTTGTCTTCTAACCCTTGCGCGATCGCGGCGAGGGCGATCGCATTGTCAGCTGATAGCACCGCCTCTAAAAACACCAGAATTAGCAGGACTATTGGGGCTTCTACGCTGAAATGAAAGTGGAGATAATCAAATATGCTGTCTAGCATTCCGGGTTTCTCAAGCAGAAAAATTAAAAACTAACAGAACGTTTTCCTATAAAAAACGCAATAAATCGCTACTTTTATCCAGCTTAACTTGTAGAGGCTGCATAATTGCGGCGATCGCATCTAAGTATTGTTACAATTTTGTTTAAATGTAGCTCATTATACACAAATTTCCGAGAATGTTTGAAAATTTTGCTTATCAGTAACAAAACATTTCATCTCCTCCTCAATCCCCCATAACAAGTGGGAATTTCAGTGATTTACCCATTTTTTAGGTTGTAGGTTGGGTGTAACAAAGTGGAACCCAACAGTTATTATTTTGTGTTACGTTCCACCCAAGCTACAGTCATTCTCAGCTAGAAAAATTTTTCTCCAAGGTTAGCCGCTAAATTCCCAACTTCGATATTATCTACATCATTATCAGCTAAAAGATTTCTGATCGCAGATAATCTATCACTCTCTTCAGAAATTTGCGCACATTCTGCTAAGTTAACTGCGAAATTAAACAGCGATTTTTCTCCTAATTGTTGCCTAATCTGCACAGCTAAGGCATCATCACTTACTAAAAACTCTTTAATTGCATCTAATAAAGAATTACCTAAAATTTCATCATGTCCCCAAGTTTCTAGCCAATCTCCATCAACATCTTCAACGTATATATGAACAAAATCTAACCCATAAGTTAGCCAATCTCGTTGCATTTTACGGGCTTTTGCTAATGCTTGGGTAAATTTATCTAATTGTGCGTCGTAGCTTGCAGTTTCACTTTGGTTAGGCATAAAAGCTGTAATCAGCAGTTAATAGTATTAAATACATCAGGATTAGGCAAATTTCAGATATTTGCCTTCCGCAAGATAATCACTGTTATACAGAGCAACGTTGACTAACTGATTAATGAAATTAGCATCTTTGGGATTGTAACTTACAAATAATCCTCTTTCTATCTCCCACAAGGCAAGTGTATTTTTCCAATCATGATACTTTTGGTTACTTAATTCTCCAGATACGCTGGTAACTTGAATACATAGCGGTTGATTGTTCCGACTGCTGACGATTAAATCTGTTGCCATAGAAAGGTCGGCAATATACCGCTGCCAAAAACTACCTTCACGACTGACAATATCTTGAGCTATAGATTTAATAATATCATCATCAACTTGATTAAATTCACCGGACATTAATTTTTGCTTCCAAATATAAAATTTAGAATCTGTTGCATTAATCCACCTAGGAAAAAGATAACTATACCAATATCTTTCATTCGGTGTCATTTGGGCTAACTTGGCTTGTTTTTCTGCTTCTGATGGTAAAGATTGAATTATTAACCAAATTGTAGAATCTGTAACTACCTCTAAAAGAAAAGCCAGAACAAATGGTTTGGCTGTCAGGGAACCTAACTTAATATCTTTAACCCAACGATTAATTTCATTTAATTTTCTCGCTAGATTAGGATCTACCGAGGATGCTTGCTCGATAAGTGATTTTAATTGCTCCTTAATCTCTTTTGCTTGCAAATGCTGCCCTACTTTTGGTCAAAAATACTTAATTTCTTAAAAAAATTACCATTAGCTTCATAATGCTATCAAATATTGTCAGGGTCAATACCTTGGGCGCGTACAAGTCTACAATAGCAGGCTCAGAAATTAGCGATTGCTCCCAGAACTACGTTCACTTTAGCAAACTCCTCTGCTGCTCACGTCAGGCAACCAGACGAACTTAATGAAACTCTAAACACTTTCTGCTAAAACTCCGCTAAGAATATAGTTCAGTGTCAGAAGTGCATTCATAGATTTATGTCACAGCCAACTATAGAATCAATCCTACAAGAGAAGCGTTTATTCCATCCGGCGGCGGAATTCTCGCAAAACGCCCATATCAAAAGCTTGGAAGATTACCAACAACTCTACGACAAAGCCAAGGCTGACCCAGAAAAATTTTGGGCAGACTTAGCGGAATCAGAGTTGCATTGGTTTGAAAAATGGCACACAGTTTTAGATTGGCAACCACCCTTTGCTAAGTGGTTTGTCGGCGGCAAGACTAATATTTCTTACAACTGTTTAGATAGACATCTGACGACGTGGCGCAAGAATAAAGCGGCGTTGATTTGGGAAGGTGAACCAGGCGATTCTCGGACTTTGACTTATGCCCAACTACATCGGGAAGTTTGCCAGTTTGCCAATGTGCTGAAGCAACTGGGAGTGCAAAAAGGCGATCGCGTCGGTATTTATATGCCGATGATACCGGAAGCGGCGATCGCTATGTTAGCTTGTGCCAGAATTGGCGCACCCCATAGTGTAGTATTTGGTGGTTTTAGTGCTGAAGCATTGCGCGATCGCTTGATTGATGCCAAGGCTAAATTAGTGATTACTGCTGATGGTGGTTGGCGCAAAGATGCGATCGTTCCTTTGAAAGCACAAGTCGATAAAGCTTTGGCTGATGGCGCTGTACCTTCTGTAGAAAACGTTTTGGTGGTGAAGCGCACCGGACAAGATGTGTATATGCAGTTGGGCGGACGTGACCATTGGTGGCACGATTTACAAAAAGGTGTGTCTGCTGATTGTCCGGCGGAACCAATGGACAGCGAAGATATGCTGTTTATTCTCTACACATCGGGCAGTACAGGCAAACCCAAGGGCGTTGTGCATACCACTGCTGGCTATAACTTGTACACCCACATGACTACCAAGTGGATTTTCGACTTGCAAGACACAGATGTTTATTGGTGTACTGCGGATGTTGGTTGGATTACCGGACATAGTTACATTGTTTACGGCCCCCTTTCCAACGGTGCAACCACACTGATGTATGAAGGCGCACCCCGTAGTTCCAATCCCGGTTGCTTCTGGGATGTGATTGAAAAATACGGCGTGAATATTTTCTACACTGCACCGACGGCAATTCGGGCGTTTATTAAAATGGGGGAACACCATCCCAAAACCCGCAACTTGTCTTCACTGCGTTTGCTGGGAACTGTTGGCGAACCAATTAACCCAGAAGCTTGGATGTGGTATCACCGCGTAATTGGTGGTGAACGTTGTCCGATTGTGGATACTTGGTGGCAAACTGAAACAGCCGGAATTATGATTACGCCATTACCGGGGGCAATTCCCACTAAACCCGGTTCCGCGACGCTTCCCTTCCCTGGCATTTTGGCAGATATCGTCGATTTAGAAGGTAATTCTTTACCCGATAACCAAGGCGGCTATTTGGCAGTGCGCCATCCTTGGCCGGGAATGATGCGGACTGTTTACGGCGATCCTGAACGCTTCCGCCGCACTTATTGGGAACATATTCCGCCGCAAGATGGCAAGTATACTTATTTTGCTGGCGATGGTGCAAGACGAGATGAAGACGGTTATTTCTGGGTGATGGGACGAGTTGATGATGTGTTGAATGTCTCTGGACATCGCCTCGGAACAATGGAAATTGAATCAGCGTTAGTTTCTCACCCAGCCGTTGCAGAAGCGGCGGTAGTGGGTAAGCCTGATGAACTTAAAGGTGAGGATGTCGTCGCCTTCGTGACTTTAGAAGGTACACATCAACCTAGCGAGGAGTTGAGTAAAGAACTGAAAAAACACGTTGTGCAGGAGATTGGTGCGATCGCCCGTCCGGGAGAAATCCGCTTTACCGATGCTTTACCCAAAACGCGATCGGGCAAGATTATGCGGCGATTGTTGCGTAACCTAGCAGCCGGACAAGAAGTTTCTGGTGACACTTCAACTTTAGAAGATCGTGGCGTATTAGATAAATTGCGCGAAGGTGCTTAAAGAGTGCTGAGTTAAAAGTGCTGAGTGCTGAGTAGCGCAATGCACCATTCAATATTGTGGTGCGTTATGGACTTTAGTCCATAACGCACCCTATTCGTCCGAGATAAAATCATCGTATATGGCTGAAAGCTGAAGTAAAGCAGACCAATAACTTAATTCAAATGTCAGAACAATGCTAGAAATAAGCAAAAATTACGTGATGGATGAAAATCAGCAACCTATTGCTGTACAAATTCCTATTGCTGAGTTTGAAAAAATCGAAGAAATATTAGAAAACTACGGCTTGGTAAAGTTAATGGAAGAGTCAGAAAATGATGAACGCCTGACTAAAGAAGAAGCATTGAAATATTACAAATCATTCTAAACATTGCAAAATAATTCATCTAGCTATTTTATGGATACAAGTATGAAACAAATCAAAATTATTGTTGAAAAACATCCAGATGGATATGTTGCTTATCCATTAGGTATTAAAGGGGCTGTTGTTGGTGAAGGCGACACATTTGATGAAGCTTTGGCTGATGTTACGTCTGCTATTCGCTGCTATATAGAAGTATTTGGTCAAGAAATGCTAGACGATGATTCACCAGTGATTGATGCTTTTATCACAGAAACTGAGGTAGCTATTTAATGCCTAAGTTTCCTGTTGATGCGCCTAAAAAAAGAGTGATTAAAACATTTGATTTATTAGGTTTTTATATTGTTAGAGAGCGTGAACATATTGTAATGACTCGGCAAAATGATGATGGTACAGAGACACCATTAGTTATGCCGAACCACTCTGAGATTAAATCTGGGACATTAAGAGCAATTTGCACCCAAATAGGTATTTCACGGGAGGAGTTTTTAGCAGCTTATGAGCAAACTTAGAATGAACACATAACTGCTTGATTCCCAATGAAAGCATATGAATTTCTAGCCAACATCACTACGGAAGGCAACATAGAATTACCAGATGTAGTTTTGCAAGAATTAGTAAATCAACAGCAGGTCAAAGTAATCCTTCTTGTCGATGAACCCAAAGAAGAACAAGAGGAAGTAATTGTCAAAGGGATGGATTTAAATTACAAGTCTCGTCCCCAGCCAGTGCAGAAGTTGTTGAACTTTTTAAGTGAGGAAATATTAGCACAAGCACAACCAATAATATCTTCTAATACACTCCAATCTTGGGAATGCGTTCACTTCATCCCCGGTATTTCGGGAAACATAGCTTTTAGTCCTAGAGAAGATATCCTTGCAAGTATAGCCGCTAGTGTTATCACTTGTTATCGTTAACCACAGGTCAACCTATCCGCACTTTGATTGGACATTCCGAGTCAGTTAATTCTATAGCTTTTAGTAGTGATGGACAAATTTTGGCTAGTGGTAGTAGTGACAACACTATCAAACTTTGGGATGTAGCTACTGGCAAAGAAATTCTCACCTTTACTGGTCATTCTAGCGGGGTTAACTCTGTTGCTTTTAGTAATAATGGGCAAACTTTAGCTAGTAGTGGGTACGAAACTATTAAACTATGGGCTGTGGCGACAGGCAAAGAAATTTATACTCTCAGTGGACATTCCGAATCAGTTAATTCTGTAGCTTTTAGTAGTGATGGGCAAATTTTAGCTAGTGGTAGTAATGATAAAACTATCAAACTATGGTCTGTGTCCACTGGTCTAGAAATTCTTACCCTCACTGGACATTCTGAATCGGTTAGAACTGTAGCTTTTAGTATTGATGGACAAATTCTGGCTAGTGGTAGTGGGGATAAAACCATTAAACTGTGGGAAGTAGGAACCAGGAGAGAAATTTGCACTATCACTAGTCATTCTAACTGCGTTAAATCCATAGCCTTTAGTAGCGATGGGCAGATCCTGGCTATTAATGATGGGGACATTAAAGTATGGTCAATGATAACAAGGTCAGAAATTCATACACTGAGTACCAATCCCAACTCATTAGAATTCTTTCACTCTGTAGCTTTCAGTCATGATGGACGAATACTAGCTAGTAGTGGCGACAAAATTATCAAACTGTGGTCAGTAGCAACAGGGGAAGCCATTCATACTTTCACCGCCTCTGATTATGATTCCTTAGCCTTTAGTAGTGATGGAGGAATGCTGGTTAGTGGTAGTCTTGATCACACTATTAAACTGTGGTCAGTAGCAACAGGCCAAGAAATTCGTACCTTTACTGGTCATTCTGACTTCGTTATATCCGTTGCTTTTAGTAATGACGGGCAACTTTTGGCTAGTAGTAGTTACGACATGACTATCAAATTGTGGTCGGTAGCAACAGGCAGAGAAATTCGCACCTTCACTGGTCATTCTGACTGGTTTAAATCCGTTGCTTTTAGTAATGACGGGCAACTTCTGGCTAGTAGTGACGAAGATACTATCAAATTGTGGTCGGTAGCAACAGGCAGAGAAATTCGCACTCTCACTGAAAATTTTAGGTGCTTTATTAATCACATTGCTTTTAGTCCTGATGGGCGCATTTTGGCTAGTGATGGTGACAATCAAACCATTACGCTATGGGAAGTGATAACAGGTAGAGAAATTCGGACTCTGACAGGTCATTCTGACACTGTTACATCCTTCGCCTTCAGTCCTAATAACAGCATTCTGGCTAGTAGTAGTTGGGATAAAACCATCAAACTGTGGGAAATTTTAACAGGCAGAGAAATTTGGACTCTGACTGGTCATTCTGAACGGGTTACATCTGTCGCTTTCAGTAGTGATGGGCGTATTCTAGCTAGTGGTAGTTGGGATAAAACCATCAAACTGTGGGATATGCAAACAAATAAAGTAATTTGCACTCTCAGTCATTTTGACTCAGTTTGTTCTGTCGCTTTTATTTCTAATGAAGATTACCTTGCTGCTGGAGATCGTAGCGGAAATATCAAAATTTGGCGTTGTTTCAAATAAAGATGTTAGATTTTACTTTCTAGCCAACCTACACTATTTTTATTATTGATTAATTAAGTCTCTAAGGTTCAAGCATCACCTTCAAAGGCTCAACTGTCAGCATCAAAGGTTCAACTTTCAGCCTCAAAGGTTCAATCGTCAGCATCAAAGGCTCAATTGTCAGCATCAAAGGCTCAATCTTCAGCCTTAGAGGTTCAACTGTCAGCCTCAAAGGCTCAACTGTCAGCCTCAAAGGTTCAACTGTCAGCATCAAAGGCTCAATTGTCAGCCTCAAAGGTTTAAAACGTGAGTTCTACAAGTCTTTTTTGACCTCACCCCAACCCCTCTCCGCGTCGGAGAGGGGCTTAAATATGCTTAATTACCGACGAAAAATTGAGCTTTTTAAGCCTCTCTCCTTGTAGGGGAGAGGTTTGGAGAGGGGTTTTTCAAATCGTCTAACTCACGTCTCAAAAATACCTTGACTGATCGCAACTCGCATCTACACAGGTAAAAAATTTCTGATAAAAATACAAAATAGGGACACAAAAATTTTGTGTCCCCATATCAATTATTGATGCGATCGCTTATCCTAATCTTTATCCAGCCACAACCTCAGCTTTCTTCTTATTAGAACGACGGGTAAACCTGCGTCCCATTTCATCAATCACTGCATCTAAACCAGTGACATCACCACTAGCTTTGGCATAGTTATAAACTGCTAATGCTGCTGTATATGCTTCACTACCAGAGGCCATGCAAGTATCATCTACTAGTTCTTGCAGTTGCCTCAAAGACAACAGCACAGGATACAACGCTTCATACAGTGCTAAGTCTCGCCGCATTTCTTCGATATCAAAAGAACGGGGTAAAAAGTTAGGGTTTTGGGTGGCTACTTCCAAAGCTTTACTAACAAAGGCGCGGCTTTTATCTCCCATTTTGACTATGGTGCGGCGGTCTTCGGTTGTCAAATCAATTAAAAATGGTAACTTTTCTTTGATAGTAGCAATAGCCTGCATAACTGCATCTTTATCTGCTGCGGTCAAGTTAGCACTGATACGATTTTCGGATATATTTACTACACCCTGGTATACTCTTAACCTCAGTATTCCCAAAGTAGTAGAGCGATCGCTAATGTGTGAGGGAACGTTAGATAACGCACTTCCATCTATGATAGGGATCAGGACATTATTGAGGAGTGAACAGCAATGAAGATTCTACCTATTAGTAGCATCATGCTGAGTCTAATAGCTGCAATTGGTGGATCGCCATTAGTGTTAGCAGTTCCCACAAAAGTTGCTTTTCAGGGGAATGCACAGATTGCTGCAAAACAACCACAAAAACTCGCACAATTTCAAGACGACGGTAATTCCGAGCGATCGCAACTGGTGCAACAAGCGAACGATTTGTTTAATCGGGGAGATTTAACAGGTGCAGAAAAAATTTTAAGTAGATTAATTAAAAGATATCCCGAAGATGCTTTTGGACACTTTCAATTAGGAAATGTACTTTTCCGGCAAAAGCAAACCGACGCTGCGATTAAATCTTATCAAGAAGCTATTCGCCTCAAGCCAAAATATGCTTTAGCTTTCAATGCGATCGGTGTAGTTTACGCAACTCAAGACCGCTGGGATGATGCAATTTCTGAATATCGCAAAGCTTTAGAAATAAATCCCAATTATGCAGAAGCAATGACTAATTTAGGACAAGCACTATGGCAAGTTAATAAAAAAGATGAGGCAGTTGCTTCTTTAGAAAAAGCTTTAAATATTTTCAAAAACCAAAGTAGAAATGATCGGGTTTATCAAATCGAACAGATGTTAAAGCAAATCAAAACTACCAATGATTCTAATGTTTCCTGAAGAAGAATACAGAATTTAGAAATTATTAGTTTTGCTATTGTATAACACTAAGAAACAGAGATGTTCTTGGTGTTTTTCTATAAAGATTACAATAAAATTTGAATAGATTTTTCTTGGTTAAAGCCTATGACTTCTCTATCGGCGTTAACTTTACCTGACCACACTCAATTACCAGAGTCAGACGGAAGCTTTGTAAGCCAGTCGCTTGCGGGGGTTCCCCCCGTTGTGCGAACTGGCGCGAAAAATTGGCAAGAACATCCCCAAAGTGTATTACTAACTGACTCGATAAGTCCTGTTATCGAAGCATTGCATCCGGATGGTCAATATTGTATCGGTCAAGATTTAGGTATTTACTGGCGGCTAACTGACCCCCCAGAAAAAGGCGCAACAGCACCAGATTGGTTTTATGTGCCTAATGTACCAGCAACTCTCAACGGTTTAACGCGGCGTTCTTATGTGCTGTGGAAGGAATATGTTGCACCGTTAATTGTGATTGAATTTGTCTCTGGGGATGGTCGAGAGGAACGGGATAGAACACCGCCATCCCAGGGTGAAGATGGAAGTGTGGGCAAGTTTTGGATTTACGAACAAGCAATTCGTGTACCTTACTATGCAATTTACGAAGTAACCAAAGCCCAGGTAGAAGTTTATCACTTGGTTGATAATGCTTATCAACTCATGCAACCCAATGAACGCGGACATTACCCCATTGCGCCAATGGGTGTAGAGTTGGGAATTTGGCAAGGATTTTACCCAAATGCTGAATTACCTTGGTTGCGGTGGTGGGATACACAGGGCAATTTATTGTTAACTGGTGATGAACGAACAAAAGTTGAACGCCAAAAACGCGAGAGAATTGTTGAGAAGTTGCGTAATCTTTCTCCTGAACAACTTAAAGCTTTAGGCATTGACCCAGAAATGTTAGATTAGCTAATTCTAATGGGCAACAGCACCACCAGTTGCCTTCACTTTTTTAATGAATAAAACAGCAACGCCGCTGAGTAATAAAGCTAAACCAATAAAATAGAAACAATCATTAAAAGCCATCACAAATGCTTCGCGGCGGACGACATTTGAGATAGATGCGATCGCCTGATTTTGGGCTGTAGTCAAATCTGCACCACGACTGATAAAATATTGAGTCATTTGGTCAATGCGCTGTTGTGTTTCTGGGTTATATAAAGATACTGCATCGCTTAATCTATTCGAGTGAAATTGTTCTCTATTCGTTAATAAAGTTGCTAATACAGCAATTCCAATAGAACCACCCATATTCCGCATCATATTAAACAAACCACTAGCTGAACCTGCATCTTTAGGACTCACACCACTAGTTGCAATAGATGTCAGGGGAACCATAATTAATGGTTGTCCCATAGCACGTACCAGTTGTGACCACCGCAATTGATCTAACCCGGTTTGATTAGTCAATCCCGCATTCATGAATGCACTAATAGCAAACAAAGTCACTCCTAACGCCACCATAAAACGGACATCAATGCGTTGCATTAATCTAGGAATAAACGGAATAATAAATAATTGCGGAATCCCAGCCCAAATTAAAACTTCGCCAATTTGCAGGGCATTATATTGTTGAATTTGTGCGAGATACAAAGGCAATATATAAATCGAACCATATAATCCTATACCTAGGGAAACATTCACAACACTGGCTAAACCAAAGTTGCGATAACGTAAAAGCCGCAAATTAATAAATGGTTGTTTACGCGTTAACTCTATCAAGAAAAATAAAGTCAGAAAAATTGCTGCAATTATACTCAAGCGGACAATTAAAGGTGAACCAAACCAATCTTTGCGGCTACCTTCTTCTAACACAACCTGTAGGGAACCTAAGCCAATAGCCATTGAAAGAATTCCCCACCAGTCGCCTTGTTTTAATAATTGTATTTGGGGTTGAACTTGCTTAATTCCATACCACACACCAGCCAGCATTAATACCCCAGGAAATACATTGATATAAAAACTGTATTCCCAACTATAATTTTCGGTTAACCAACCGCCTAAAGTCGGGCCAATTGATGGTGCAAAAACTGCTGTAATGGCAAATGCGGCAAGTCCTATTGATTGTTTGGCTGGTGGTAAGGTTGTTAAAACAACTGTCAACGCTGAGGGAATTAAAACGCCACCTGTAAAGCCTTGCAAAGCCCGGAAAACTATCATGGAATTCAAATCCCATGCCCAAGCACAACAAATAGAAAAAAATATAAATAATCCCGTATTAACTAATAAATAAAGTCTGAGTGAAAAAACTCGCGATAGCCATCCTGTTAAGGGAATGACTACAATTTCTGCTACAAGATAAGCCGTAGAAATCCAAGAACCTTCTTCTAAGGTAGCGCCTAAAGAGGCTTGAATCTCTTGCAATGAAGCATTAGTAATTTGGATATCCAAGACTGCCATAAATGCACCAAGCATACTGGCTAATACACCAATCCAAGTTCTTAAAGGTATGCGTTCTGTTGCTACAGCAGAAACATTAGCCATAGTATTGCTCCAGTTTTAGGTGCAAATAATATTGAGATAACATTAAAAATGTACCATTTCAGGAAGAAAGTTTAAATCTCTCTACGCCTCTTTTGTCTCTGCGTGAGATAAACTCATCTCGAACTTCAGCACAGCCAAAAATGAAAACTTTATTTAGAACTTTGATTACTATTTAAAAGACCTTTCTGTTGATAAATAGGTATTACCATTTGCCGTAAAGCAGGCAGTTGTCTACTAAACAATATTGAACCAATAATACAAGCTATCCCATCAATTATTAATGTATTGGGAGCGCCAATGATATCAGCGATTTCACCGCCGATTAAATTGCCTATGGGTATCATTCCTAAAAATGACATTGTGTATAGGCTCATCAATCTACCGCGTTTATCTTCTTCAACGATGGTTTGTAAAAATGTATTACTAGATGCAATCTGTAAAATGGTTCCTAAACCCACAAAAAGCATTGTGAACAAAGACAATGGTAAAAATCGAGAAACTGCAAAGGCGATCAGACCACATCCTAATATTGCTGGTGCGATCGCAATCAATTTCCCAATTCCTAAAATAGTTTTTCGCGTAGCAAGATATATTCCTCCTGATAAGGCTCCCACACCTGATGCTGCCATTAAAAATCCTAAAGTTTCTGCACCACCTTTCAGAATTGTCTCGGCAAAAACAGGGACAAGAATTGTATTTTGCAATCCCATTAAACTGACTAAAGTTGATAGCAAAAGAATTGCTCGAATGGGCGGAAAGCTAAAGGCATAAACAAATCCTTCTTTAACTTTTTGTAAGGGATTGCCGTTGCTAACAGGCTTTTTCCACGGCTTAACTGTCATTGCCAGCAAACCAGCAATGACAGCAATGTAACTCAAGCCATCTATTAAAAAACAGTAAGCAACACCAACTCGTGCAATTAATAATCCTCCCACGGCTGGGCCAATCAGTCGCGCACCATTAATCATAGTTGAGTTGATGGCGATCGCATTAGCTAAATCGTCTCTGCGTTCTACTAGTTCGGGGACGAATGCTTGTCTGGCTGGTGCATCCAAGGCGTTGATGAATCCTTGTAATAAACTCAAAGCAATGATTTGCCAAACCTGAATCACCCCTGTTAGTGTTAATGTTGCTAACGCTAATGACTGCACCATCGCCATAATTTGCGTACCGATTAAGGTACGATACCGCGAAAAGCGATCTACAAATACCCCACCAAAGGGAGCGAGAAAAAAGCTGGGAATTTGACTAGCAAATCCGACAACTCCTAGCATTAATGGTGAGTTGGTTAAGTCATACACTAGCCAAACGGTAGCTAGTTGAGTCATCCATGTGCCAATCAGGGAAATTCCTTGTCCGGCAAAAAACAAACGATAGTTTTTTGACCTGAAGGCAGGTAGTTGCAACCGTTTAAATATAGTCATTGGTCATTTGTCATTTGTCAATAGTCATTAGTCAACGGTCAATAGCAAAGAATTGAGGAGTATTGACATCCGTCAAACTCAAGTTGATTTCAGACTTCATACTTCACACTTCACTTCACTTCAACAGTAACTTCCGCAGACATCCCAGGTGTAATCCGTGAGTCGTAACCTTGGATACTCTTTTGGTCTAAAACTATCTTGACGGGAATGCGTTGCACAACTTTGGTAAAGTTACCTGTGGCGTTATCTGGTGGTAACAAGGCAAATTGAGCGCCAGAAGCAGGCGAAATGCTGTCAACTCTTCCGGTAAAAGTGTGATGAGGAAAAGCATCCAGTTTCACTTCTACTGGCTGTCCTGGTTTCATCTTTTCTAATTGGGTTTCTTTAAAGTTGGCTACTACCCAATTTTCGTTATCAACAATTGCCATGAGTGGTGATCCGGCTTGAATTCTATTGCCAACTTCCACTGTTTTTTTACCAACTCTTCCGGCACTAGGCGCAGTAATGTTTGTGTAGGATAGCTGCAATTGGGCATCTTTTAATGATGCTTCTGCTTGGGCGATCGCAGCTTTGGCGGCTTCGTATTGACCGCGTTTGACACTAGTATCTTGAGTACCAGCAGTGGCTTGTTGCAATCCTCCCTTCGAGGCTGCAAGTTTCGCTTGGGCGCTGGTGACTCCCTCTTGGGCTTGTGCTAGTTGAGATTGGGCTTTGGCTACTCCTACTTTGGCGGAAGCTAACTTGGCTTGGGCTTGTTGGACTCCTTGCACGGCAGCATTTTTCTGTGCTAAAGCCACGTCATAAGCGGCTTTGGCTGCATCCAACTGTTGACGCGCGATCGCACCTTCTTTATATAAGCTGTTGTAGCGGTTGTAATCTGTTTCCGCCTTTTGCAAGTTGGCGTTGGCTTGGGCTACTTGGGCTTGGGCGGCGGGAATGCCGGCTTGGGCTAATTCCACATCCGCTTGGGCGGCTGGGATACCTGCTTGGGCTTCTTTGACAGCTGCTTGGGCGGTGGAAATTGCAGCTATTGCACCACTGACATCGCCTTGCGCCTGCGTTGTCTTTGCATTGGTGGTTTCAGAACTTAAGGCAATATTAGCGGCTGCGGCTTGGGCTTGGCTACGGGCATTTTCCAAGGCTGCGGCGGCTTGCTGTACTTTACTTTCGTAATCGCGGGGGTCAAGTTTGACTAACAACTGTCCCGGCTGCACTTCTTGGTTATCGTTAACTAAAACTTGGGCAACTGTTCCCGGAATTTTACTACTAACTTGGTGAACGTGTCCGCTAACGGTGGCGTTGTCTGTTTCTTCGTGAGTGGAAGCATACTGCCAATAGTTGTAACCAAATGAACCTGCGGCGATCGCACCAACACCCAACCCTGCCAAAATTAAAGGTAGCCGCTTTTTACTGCGCGGTTTTTCTTTCTTTTCTATTTCTGGCTGTGGATGTACATCAGTTTCTGGTGCTTCTGTTACTGCTGTTGCTGTTTCTAATGTCTTAGGATCAGTAATCATTTCTGTCTCTGCAACAGCCGTTTTCTCTTTGTTACGTCCATTTACAGTAGTTACGCTCATCTTCCCCACTTCCTTGGTTTTTATTTAGAATACGTACTATTTAGTTACAAGCTATTTCTGGTCTTTTATTTAGAATACTAACTATTTTAGGAAGAAAATTTATACACTACTTCACCCAAATGGGCGATTGTCATCTTGCCTTAAGATAGGTTAGAAATTGCTCTATTTAGTAGTTGAGAAAATAACTCACGGTCAGCAGCAGAAATACCACGCATAGCTTCATCCCGTAATTCTGCGGCTAGTGGAGGTAAAATATTTTCTAATTCCTTACCAGCATCCGTTAACCAGATGCGCCAAATGCGGCGATCGTGAGTATCTCGTTCTCGACGAACTAAGCCGCGTTCTTCCATCCGGTCTAGTACGCCTGTTAAAGTTCCACCCACCTGTTGCAACTTCTCGCCAATACTGGATGTGGGTAAACCATCTTCTTGCCACAAACAGCACAAAACCAACCAATGAAATGGTGTGAGTCCAAAAGGTTCTAGTTGGTCAGTAAACTTCCGGGTAAGCAGTTGGGAAAGCAGTTTGATTCTATAACCCAGACCGTGAGGTGCTAAAACTTGCTGCCACGAATCTGAGGCTTTATAGTTATTAGATTGCACAACCATTATTAAAATTACTTAGCATACGTAATATTTATCATAACTATATTTGTGAATCTTGGCAATCGCACACACTACTAAAAACCACATAATAATTAGCCCCCACCCCGCAAACGAGGCTACGGTGTATACACAAATCTTGGTGTAGCGCATCTGTCCCGTCTCGGAATAAATTCCGAGTCTCATAGTGCAAGTCCACTTAAATGGACTCAAAGAAAAATTCAGTCCATTTAAGTGGACTTTCGCTATTAGCCTAGAACTTTAGTTCTAGGCGGGATATGGTTTCAACGTGAGAATTTTCGACTTGTGTGTACACGGTAGGCAAGCGAGGAGGGGGAATTGGAGTTGGTGAGAGGCTTTGGTTTAAAGGTGTGATTTTGGGTCATTTGGGTTGTGGGCTAGTAAATATTTCATCTATTATTCCCAGCGCGATCGCATTACCAAAATCAAGTTGCAGAATTAGATTGTTAAAAACGTTGTGCTAATTGCGGAGTACGCCCTTTTAACCCAATCATCAACTTAAGGGCAAACACCTTCAAAGGTGGAACTCGCTTCATTAACCATAAACCCAAACGCCGCACAGCTACCAAGGGTAAGATTTGGTTAGAAAACATCCTATCTAACAAATCAGTAAACCCTAGAATTGTCAAGTTCTCCAGTTTACGCCAGCGTTCATAGCGTTTGAGGACTTCGATTTTACCGATATCTTCGCCTTTAGCGTGGGCTGTTTGGATAACTTGCGCTAGTGCAGCTGCATCCCGAATGCCGAGATTTAACCCTTGTCCGCCGACGGGATGGCAATTGTGGGCTGCATCGCCAATTAAAGCCAAGCGGGGGAGGACGTAGCGATCGCTTTGCATTAGTTGGACTGGGAAAATAAAGCGATCGCCTAATAATTCCAACTTACCCATGTGATCACCGTAGCGGCGAGTCAGTTCTGCCAAAAATTGCTGATCATCCAAAGCACACAAAGCTTTTGCTTCTTCATGGGGTGCTGTCCAGACAATGCGACAACGGTTTTCTGGCAAAGGTAAAATCGCAAACGGGCCGCTAGGCCAAAATCTTTCGTAGGCGGTATCGTTGTGGGGTTTTTCGGGTTTAACAAAGGCAACTATACAAGACTGCCAATATTTCCAGCCATGAGTTTTGATCCCTGCTGCTTGGCGAATTGGCGATCGCGATCCATCAGCAGCTACCAGTAATTTACTGCGGACTGTATATACTTGCTCAGAAATCTTGATATCGATTGCCACTATATCCTGCTGATGCTGCGTGTTTACCACCTCAGCCGGACACAGATAATTCACATTCGGGCATTTCTGCACAAATTCCTGCAACGGTTGTAATAGTGCTTGGTGTTCGGCGACGTAACCCAACTCTGGTGTACTTTTACCAATATCCGCTGTTTCAAATTCCACCACATCAGGATATTCGGCATCAGAAAGACGCACATGGCGATATTTGGCGATGTGAGGCAAAATTTTGTCCCAGACTCCAATACCTTGGTAAATCAGCGCCGAAAGCATATGAACTGCATAAGCTTGACCTTTGGCTACAGATGCTGATGTCACCTTCGCCTCAATTAGCAGTATATTCAAGCCAGAATCTTTCAAGGCAGCGGCTAGGGTTAACCCAACAATTCCACCGCCGACAATTACCAAATCATAGTCGTATCCCCGTTTGTCTGTTGCGGGTTGTTGAGGGGAATGAGTTTGAGTAAGCTGCGTTAGCGCCATTGTTAAGAGAAATTAAGCCATCTTAACTATTATTTTTACGCGATCGCCCCTTTTAGAGCAAGTGAAGCAGGCAAACAACTGATCTACTAAGTCTGTGTACAAAAATCTTCCGAGTCAGGGAACAGGGAACAGGGAACAGGCAAGAAGGCTCTCTAAGGTATACTGAGTTTTTTCATTAATCAAATATGATTCCTATATAATTTCAGCCATCGTGAAAACTGACAACCTTTTCTACAACCTTGAAAGCCAATTATTTCTCTTGAAAATTTGTTCAACATTTTGGCGATCGCATCTCTAAGCTATTACGCCATTCAATTACACAATCACTTATGAGGTTAGTTAACTGTTAACCATTAACGGTCAACAGCCCATACGAAAAGATGTGCATTTGAGATATAACTTACTGTCTAACTAGGGATTTTGTAATAATTAAAGACATAACCCGTAGATTGCTATTGACTTATGACCCCAGAAGAGATTGAAACAGCATTGCAAACAGCCTTTAACCGTTGTGATGTAGCCAGCTGTCCTCTCTCTGATATGCAAAAACAGATATTACTGCAAGTAGTCCAGCAAATTCCAGGAAATTCTCAATCTAGGATGTCTGATACTACTAATCCTTTAGACGAATTAAACTCAGAAGAATTATTAGCCTTTTTACAATTTGTCAAAACAGAAGAACAACAAAACCGCACTTGGAAAGTGCAATTACTCAACGATTGGCTGCATAATCAAGACTCAGGATCAGTACAATTTATCCGAGAACGCTACGGTTTGCAGTGGTTAAATCGGGTTGAATCATATCATTTTGATAAATATGCCAACTTTGAAGATGCACTTAAGTTAAGAGTAGGCGATCGCATTGAAGTCTCCAATGCACTATGGGAATGGGTACAAGAAGATGGCCCCTGCAAACGGGAATGGTTTTCCTGTATTGTAATTAAGATAGATGAAATCAATGATAGTAATAACTCTTGTCGCAATTGCATTGTTCGCTTTTATAACGGTTCCGAATTTGAAATTCAAGGAGTTTATGACTGGAATCGCTACAATTGGCGCTGGCCGCAAAACCACAGCTAACGAATCTAGAAATTATCCCAACTAATTACCTATCGCCATAATACTTATTTCTGGAGGTAGACGGAAAAGTGGATAGGTCTTAATAAGATACTGGGAGAATCTTTGCAGAATTAACTATGAATATTATTGCTTGGATCATCCTAGGTCTGATTGCTGGAGCCATAGCTAAAGCTATTTATCCTGGTCGTCAAGGTGGTGGCATTATTGCAACTATGGTTTTAGGAATCATTGGTGCTTTAATCGGGGGAACTATAGTTACTCTGTTAGAAACAGGAAGATTACAACTAACTGCGGCAACCTTGAGTATTCCTGGAATAATTGTTGCCATTATTGGTGCAATTATTGCTATTTTTCTCTGGGGCTTGTTCACTAGCCGTGCCAGCTATTAATTGAATACAAAAACTTATGGTTAGGCTGATTTTCTTGTTACTATTGCTAATAAATCAAAAGCTCCACTTTTTTTAAAAGTGGAGCTTTTATGTAGAAGAATATAATTTTAGTCTGTTATGTCAGAAAGTTATAGCTAGTACATTTCGGACTAAACAAAGCAACCATTCTAAATAGCTGAAAAGCTGAATATACTGGTTGCTTCATTTATTACTTTAGACTAGCCTGCGGCAAGCCCTGACGCTCGAAGACTCGCTACCGCTTCGCTAACGGGTTCAGCAGTGAGGGAGTCGGGGAATCCGCCTAACGCACTGCTTCAACGCTGCGCGTCTACACACTTCAGTCTTTTTTTACTAGTCTATAGCTTTTTTAAGTTCGTCTTTGATATTCTCTGTGGTGTGAATTACTTGAGCTTCAGCTTGTTTGGCTTTGCCCTCAGCTTTATCTGCTGGATTACCAGTAACTTCACCAATTACTTCTTGCACCTTGCCTTCTATATTTTTAGCAGTTGCTTCTACTCTGTTTTCAATACTCATATTTTTTACCTTGATGATTTGTAAACTAAGGGAAAAATATCAGTATTTCCTATACTTATGTATCTATCACTAGATATAAAACTTAATTATTATTAATATCTTTAGACATATATCTTCGCAAGCATTAGTCAACTATTCCACATTTATCTTGCATAGCTGTAGCAGGCAAGATTTCCGCCCTACACGGGTTATTAAATTTAATTCAAGACACATCAAAAATCAGCTTGATATTTTTCGTTTCACTTCTGCACAGATAAATGTCAGAGGATCAGTTCAAAGCTTGCACTGACAAAAAGTAGACTGAAATGGAATACTTATCCTGCTGATGTCTGATGGCTCAAGGCAGATGAAACACTTAAAATCGCGATCGCAAGACCTGCGGAGTTTGTTTGAAAACAACATTACAATCGAGTATGTAGCAGAACCTCTCAAAGCTGTGTCATCGCAAGCAGAGGTAGCAGAGGTATTGCAGTGGATGCAGGCAAAAGATTTTGATGTTGTCGGCATTGAAACAGGAGACAATATCACCGGTTATGTGGAACGTTCTAGTTTAATCCAGGCTAAATCGGGCAGGTGTGGTGACTATCAGCGGGTGTTTCATTCCCAAGAACTGATTGCCATTTCCACGCCACTAATGAAGTTACTGCCCATTCTGCGACAAACTCCGCGATTATTTGTCTTAGATTGCAATCAAGTAAGTGGGATTGTGACTTGTGGCGACTTACAAAAAGCACCAGTGCGAATGCTGCTGTTTGGCTTGGTGACACTACTAGAAATGAATCTACTGCGACTGGTGCGACTGTATTATCCCCAAGATTCCTGGCAGAAATACCTTAAACCCGAACGGGTAGAAATTGCTAAACGTCTGTGGCGAGAAAGTCAAGAAAGAAACGAAGCCACCGATTTATTAGATTATCTTCAGTTTTGTGACAAACGAGAATTAGTGTTAAATCAACCAGAACTGCTGGAACAACTAGAATTAAAATCTAAAAGGTTTGGCGAACGCTTCTTGAAATCTGCTGAACAGTTACGCAACCGATTAGCTCACGCTCAAAATTTAGTCACTGGTTCTTCTTGGATAGATTTAATTTCTCTAGCAGAAGCAATGGAAACGTTGTTAATTCGCTGTGAAGAAATAGAATAATCCAGAACTCAGGTTAAAACAAGATTTTCAAGCCTGTTCCCTGTTCCCTGCTGTATGATTTGGCACAGCTTCACAAATAAACTGTGAAAGTAGAGACACACAATAGCGCATCTCTACTTCTGAAATTTGCTGTTACTTATCTATCTGCAAGTAAATCTTCAATGCTTCATTGACAACTTCCGTCATGGATTTACCTTGACTTGTAGCAGTTTCCTTCAACTTGCTGTAAACATCGTCATAAAGGCTAATGCGTGGACGTGATCTACTTGGTGCAGCTTTCTTTTTGGCTGGTACTGCTGGTGATGGAGTTTCTGCGGTGGTAACTGCAACAGTTTCTGGCTGATACTGCGCCGCAAATTCTCGAATAGCATCCAACCCAACCCGTGAGCAAAAATCACCAAAGCTTTCGCCTGATTGCCGTGACTTTTTGAAGTAAACAAAAATCGGCTCTAAAAAGCTTTCGATGTCATTGTCGTGCAACTTTTCTACAATTGGTTGTGCCAATCTTGTTTGATCTGGTGAACCTCCCAGCCAAACTTGATAAGCTTCCGGCGCACTACCCACAAAACCCAATTCTGCCATGTAAGGACGAGCGCAGCCGTTGGGACAGCCTGTCATTCTTACCACAAAATGTTCGTTTTGTAAACCTAGTTTATCTAACAGTACCCGAATTCGTTCTAAAATTCCTGGTATTGCCCGTTCTGATTCGGTGATAGCCAAACCACAGGTAGGTAAAGCAGGACAAGCCATTGCATAACGGAATAACGGTTCAATTTGACTAGGGTCAGAGACAACTCCGCAACGGTCAAGAATCTCTTGAATGGCTGATTTATTTTCTGGCGCAATATCGCAGAAAATCAGGTTTTGGTGGGGTGTCAGGCGGATGGGTAGGTTAAATTTTTCCACAATTTCCCGCAAGGCGGTTTTGAGTTGCAACGAACCTTCATCCTTGACACGACCATTGTCAATGGAAATACCTAAAAATAACTTGCCATCACCTTGTTCTTGCCAACCGAGGAAATCTTCATACTTAAATTCTGGCAACTGTTTAAAGGGGGCGACTGGTTTACCGAAATATTCCTCTACCTTGACGCGGAATTTATCTACACCCCAGTCGTTGATTAAGTATTTTAACCGAGCGTGGCGGCGGTCAGTGCGATCGCCATAATCTCTTTGGGTAGCTAAAATCGCTTTGACAATTTCGTAAACATCTGCCTTGTCTACATAGCAAATCGGGTCTGCTAATCTGGCGAATGTTTCTTCTTTATTGTGGGTTCTACCTAAACCACCACCAGCAAAGACATTAAATCCTTCTAATTCTCCTTGAGTGTTGGTAATCACTACCAAAGTCAAATCTTGGGAATATAAATCAATGGAATTATCCCCTGGCACGGTCACACTAACTTTGAATTTGCGTGGCATGTAGTAAGTGCCATAAAGCGGTTCTTCGCTGTCATGAATAATTGTGCCAGTGCCATTGCGTTGGCGTGCTGCTTTAACCTCTGGGTTTTCTTCCGCACTAATGGCTTTTTCGCCATCTAGCCAAATTTCGTAATAAGCACCAGTTTGGGGTGAGAGTAAGTCAGCAATATTTTGGGCATATTCCCAAGCATATTCATACTCAGGGCGCTTTTTGAAGGGAACTGGTGGAGCCATAACGTTACGGTTGAGGTCACCGCAAGCACCCAAGGTAGAACCCAGATTTTGGATGATGGTAGCAATGGCTGCTTTGAGATTCTTTTTTAAAATCCCATGCAGTTGGAAACCCTGACGAGTGGTTGCTCGTAATGTGTGGTTCCCATATTCATCAGCCAGCTTATCTAAAGCTAAATATAGTTGCGGCGGTACAAATCCACCAGGATTCTTTGTCCGCAGCATAAATTGGTAATCTTTCTCCTGTCCCTTCACGCGATTATCGCGGTTATCCTGCTGGTAGGAGCCATGAAACTTAAGAATTTGTACTGCATCTTCGGTAAAGTGAGTAGTATCCGCAAGGATCTGCGTTGCTACAGGTTCACGCAAAAAATTACTATTTTCTTTGATGCCTTCTACTTTTGAGGGCTTACGACTGGCAAGTGGGGGAGGAGCAGATTTAACCATGAGAGTTGTATAGTATTCTCAATAAAGCAGCGATAGAAGCCAAAGCTAAGTTTTTGGCTCAGTTATTCCCGGTAATTCGGTCGGAAATATGATGAATACGACAATTGTAACACGGCAAAAAGCCGGCTTTGTCGATAGTTTTACACTTAACAAAACCAGCATATATAAGTAGGTGGTATAAATCAACTTAAAGTTTGTTGGTTTTCGTTGACTTTTACCGATAAAGTCTGATATATCAGCAACATTCAAAGTTCAACAACACCATCCACCATATTGGATTAGTATTCCACCAACTTATTTCATAGTTAATAGAGAAAAGTCGAGAGAATCGCCGAGAATTCTAGCTACCTGCTTATGTCTTGCGATTGTCTAACATCTAAAAATGTTAGAATTGACTACAAAAATTGTGCCTATTCAACAATTAACTTCTAACTTCTGACAGAGCAAATTATTTAAAACGATAACCAATACCGCCATTAATGCTAACAGCAGAAGCCGGACTATCTTGATAAGCACGTAGTCCTACTTTGGCGTTTGTGTAGATCAGGAAGTTATTAGCAACTTCTGATTCCACACCAGCACCAACCACTACAGAATCTCTATTACCTAAAGGACTTGGTGAACCATCTTTTTCTACAAAAGAATAACCACCAGTGACATAGGCGTTAGTTTTATTAGCAATTGGTACGTCTACGGAAACTTCTGGAATAATACTAGTCGTCTGATCATTCCAGAGAACATTACCGCGTGCAGAAACTGGGAGGTTTCCTAATTTCACTCTACCTGTGATGTTACCGCCAAAGTTAGCAGCATCATTATTGAGTCCGCCATTGGTCACACCAGCTGCAACACCAGCACCAACATAACTAGCATCAGTACCTTTTTTTTGTTCAGCAGCAGCTTGACCAGCGTTCATTACCAAGGGTGCAATAACTAAGGAAGACAATGCAGAAATTGCCACGAAAGACTGAAGTAAACCTTTCATAATTTTGTACAAATTTTTGAATTTTTGCTGTTATATACTAGGTCGTAAATTGTGTAAAAAGGTTCCAGATAATTTGCAAAATCTATTAAGTTGTTGTTTCTATTGATGCAGAAGAATTAATAGTATATTCACTATTTTATTTGGCATATAATTTTCAGAAATACACAGCCATATCAACTGAACTGGATAATTATCTAGAGTATGCGCTTGAAAAACTGGCACACACTAGTTAGATCCTATTTAAATAGTAAGTATTAAGTAGCAACTGTCTAAAAAGTCAAGCGATCGCTAGTCAAAAAATATCAACCAAAAGAGCCAGAAAAAATCAACAAGACAAACACCCTACAAAACTCAAATCAGTGGACTCCTAGAAGAGAGGGGTTTTTTTAGCCGTCGAACTCACGTTCACTTACTTTCATCGCCATTCGCCTTGCAGAGTAAAAGCTGCCCAATACACAGGTTTACGCCAATTCGGATTTTGCCATAAATTTAATTGCGCGGCGCGGAGGGCAGCAATAGGCGATTTCCCTTCCTGCCACATTTGGCGATAAAATTGGGTCATTAATTCCTTCGTTCCCTGATCATCAACGTTCCATAAAGACACGACAATTCTAGGTGAACCAGCATACATCAATCCTCTTGTCAAGCCTACTAGCCCTTCTCCCTGAACTTCTTTCCCCTGTCCCGTTTGACAAGCGCTCAACACGATTAAATCAGCCGGAAAATCGAGGTTGAAGATATCATTTAACCGCAGATATCCTCTTTGGGGTTTACCTTGCTTGTCTACTAATGACAGTACAATGCCTGATAACTCTGGGTTAACATCATCAGCAAAACCGTGAGTAGCCAGGTGAATTATACGGTATTGACTTAGTTGTGGGTTTGTTACCCAGTTATAGTTAGCATCAAAATCAAATGCTGGTAAGCTATCTTGTGGTGAGCTAAGTTTGAGAATTGTCTCTGCTTCTTGACGAGTTCCGTTTAATCTATCCCAACCATCACGGTTGAGATTTCGGGCTGACCTTGAGAGGGCAGAACGTTGAAGGTCTAAGTCAGGAGTGATGGAATTGTTGTCTGGTTTGCCTGTCACTCGTGAGTCATCAGCACTGAATACGGGGTCTGCGAGAATTGCTATGGCTTTGGGCGCTTTTGGACGTTGTTGCGTTTCTTGTCTGAGGATAGCGATAGTTGAAGCTGAAGGAAGATTGACAATTTCGTGATTGACTAGCAGTGGTTGATAAGATTCTTGAGCAGTTGGTTCAGTTAAGGCTGCAAAGGGAATATTTTGTAAAGCACCATCTGCGACAATTACTAAACGTTTGTTTGCTAATTTGTTTACGACTGGAGCTAGGATAATTTGACTCAGTTGTTTTGCTACTGCTGCTTGTTGCTTAGGGGAGGCTGCTACTCTGACTAAACTTTGACGAAAATCGTTGGCGGCTTTTTCTATTTGTGGTTGTGGTGGAAGTTCATAGCTATCGAGGGAATTAGGAGTTACAACCCAAAGATAACTGTGTTCTGCACCTAATGAATATTCCAACAGTACGGTATTTGAATCGAGTTGTTGCTGAATTTGCGACAAGGTGAGAGGTGAGGGATAATTCAATGCAGCGTATTTTGGGCTATTTGCCCGGATTTTGACAGATAGTTCTTGCTGTTGCTTGATGATGTTTTCGATTTCTTGTTTGATAGACGCTATCAATTCTGCTGAAGGTTGGGATTGACTTGCTAGTTCTGATAACCTTTTTTCTCTGGCTTCCCGTAGCCATTGCAAACGTCGTTCTTCATCTGCTAACTCAGGGCTAATATTTTTGCGGATGTTAATGTTGGCTTGGGTTAATAGTTCTACTAAAACCCTAGCGCGGGAGCTTTCGCTGGTTTGCAGTGCTTGTCCATCGTATCCTTTTGATGGGTCTTGTTTATGCAATTCCATCAAAATATGAATTTTAAGTTGATAATAATCTTGTACAGTGGCAAAAAATGAGGTTCGTAAATCTTCACTATCAACTTCTTGGCGGATATTTTCGATAATTTTTATAGCTTTATCTATTTCGGTCAGGGCTGCTGAGAGTTGTTTGTTTTGGCGTTGTAGTTTGGCGATATTGTAGAGACTTTGGGCTTGTTCGGCAACTAAGCCCATTTGAGTATATAGAGTAAGTTGTTCTTGATAAGCTTGTATAGATTTTTGGGGTTGTTTGAGAGCGTTATAAGCTTCAGCAGTTGAAGTATAAGCTCTCGCTTCTATTTCTTTATAGCCAGATTTTTGTGCCAACTTTATAGTTTTTTGAGAATCTTTTAGAGCCTGAGAATAATTCTTTTGTTTAAGCTTAACTTGAGCAAGAATATCAGATGTTCCAGCTTCTATTGCTAACTTATACTCAACAACCTCTAAATTATGAGATAAAGCTATAGCCTGATGTCCAAAATTAATTGCTTGTTGATAATTGCCTGAATTGAGGTAAGTGCTACTAATTCGCTCTAATATTAAAGCTTCATTGCGACAGTCTCCTGTGGTTTGGGATATATACAAGGCTTGCTGATAATAATTCAGAGCCTGTGGGTAATTTTGCAACTTGCGATAAACATTTCCAATATTTATCAGGGTATCAGCTTTTTTCGTGCGATCGCCACTTTCTCTCCGCAGAGATAATGCTTGTTCATAAGCTTTTAAACTTTCAGGATATGCCCCTAAAGACGAGTAAACATCACCAAGCGTTAACAAAGTATCTGCTTGGGCTGGACGAGTTTTAATTTGGCGTTGAATGTCTAATGCTTGATTTAGATAATCAATTGCTTCTTGCTTTTTACCTTGTTTATTTAAAATCTCAGCAACATCGATAAGTGTTTTTGCCTCTGCGGGTTTACCACCCATTTTTTGCCTGATATTTAGTGCTTTTTGATAAACTTCCAAGGCTTTTGAATATTCCCCAATTTGTGTATAACCAAAATCTCCAATGATTTCTAAAAAATCTGCTTCTCCACCAAGAATTTCTAGGGTATGCCACTTTTCCACATTTTTGTTCCAGCCTTCAATTTGATTGCTGACAACTGCCTCACGATTAGAATTTGCTGATTGATTCGACGCATTTTTTGGTTGCTCAACTTTAGGAGGCTTTTTTAATGTAGCTAATTTATCTGTACAAATTGAGTTAGCCAACGAAATGTAAACTAAATTAGACAAGCTTCTATCCCTTTTAAATTCCGGGTCAAGACTATTAGCTTGCTTAAGTATTTCAAGGCTTTGATTTATTTCACCTAAACTGGCATAAAGAAACGCAATTTGTTCAAGTGTTTCAGCTTGGTTGACGACATCACCTTGTTGTTTCCAAAAATCAAAAGCTTGTTTGTAAGCATCAATCGCTTTCTGCTTTTCGCCTAATTTATCGTAAATTTGGGCAATGTTATTTAAGGTGATAGCTCGCAAGTTTGGAGTTTCAGTATAAAGTAATGGAACTTGCTCATAAAAAGCAATCGCCTTTTGATAGTCACCTAATTTATCGTATATGAGGCTAAGTGAAGTAGCTACTGCTCCTTGACATTTGCGATCGCCTAAAGCTTGACAAATAGGTAGTGCTTTTTTGGCATATTCCAAAGCTTTACGATATTCACCACGAAACCAGTATAATTTAGCAATTCGATCAAGAGTTGCAGCTTCTTTTTTGCGATCATTTGCTAAACGCCAATATTTTAAGGCTTCTTCCCATTTAGCAATGGCTTGAGTAACGGGTGTAGTTTTTAAGTCTAATTTTTTGGCTTCTGCTTCTGCTTCCTCAGCCGCAGCACGGTTAGCGTCCGGGGTGTTGGTTTGGTTGTGCGGTTGAGTAGGTACGTTTAACTGGCTAGGTATCGGTTTGGGAGCAGCTTTGACCGTTTTTGAGGATAACGATACGCAGAGCAATAGGGCTAAAACTAAAGGATAAGATAGTGAAATGTAGCTTTTGTGTGGATTGTGCATAAATTGGCTTATTTTTCCTAATTTATAGCTTTTGTAAATTTTACTATTTCATATCCCGATACATTTATTGTGTAGTTTCAGTGACAGCAATCTTTACACGGCAACCCATACCGTGCTTGATATCAAGCACAATCGAGATTAAACACGCAAATAAATGAACTATACAGGTCTAATTTTTGCCAAAATCAGCTTATATTAACGTGAGTTCGACGGATTTTAAAACCCCTCTCCAAACCTCTCACGCCAGCGGCACGCCACTTGCTACAACGGGGAGACAGCCGCGTGGGCGGGTTTCCCGACTTGAGCGGACTGTCGTGGGAACCCCCGCAACGCAGTGGCTCCTCAAGTCGGGAAACCATGCGCGGCAGTTCCTCCTGGGGGAAACCCCCTCTTCTGCGGACTGCCTCACCACGGCGCTGGCTACTCTATAAGAAGAGAGGCTTTAAAAGCTGAATTTTTCGTTAGCAATTAAGGATATTTCAGCCCCTCTCCGCGTCGGAGCGACAAGTCTGAGCGGAGGCTTCCTCCGCTCAGAACTTTTCAAGAGAGAGGGGTCGGGGAGAGGTTCATCGAACTCACGTCAGTATAAGTTCATAATTCGTAATTTGATGATGGGTTAGAGATCCCCGACTTCTTGAAGAAGTCGGGGATCTGGCCACCTTTATTCACTTATCATCAGAAATATTGCGGAAAATCTGTTGTTATCTTACTAATTCGGAAGATTATTCCTGCTGTTGTTGCGTTTTTTGCAACAATCAACTTTAATTTTTGAAGCCAAAAATCTGATTTCTGATTCGTAAATCTAAATTAAAACTTTTATCTAAAGGTACTATTGTTGCCTCTGGTTCTACTAACGAACTGTCAGGATGTAATTCAAAAATTTTTGGCAGTTTAATGACTAAATTTCCAATGCTTTAAACCACTTATTTAAAAATGTATTGGCAGTTTGCAAAACTGTATTGACGTTTTGCTTTAACTGATGCTTGCGATACCATTTTTGAAAAGCCATTTCATACTCTTCACCTTTAGCATGAAAGTTATTCCAAAAATCTAGAGCAACTTTCAATCCCCAGAAGAGTAAAATATACAGCGACCAAGGCAATATCAAAATATGACCACTGGTAGCCAGAAAATTAATTGATACTAGAACAGTATTGACAATAGCAAAATTGCCCAAACGCTTTTTAAATCTTGATAGGCGGTAAGCATCAAAAGCTTGGCGCTGTTGAATTTCACTTTGTTGCGATCGCCAGTCTCTTTCGGCTAATTGTAAACACTCAGGCGAAATATCTAACTCGCCAGCAATTTCTGACAGCAACTCGTAAGAAAATTCCTTCTCTTGGTCATCAGCCTGACGGGCGATCGCTAACTGAAGAATGCGTTGTACATCTTCTTGGCTATAAGAACGATTGCTATTAGGTTCAAATGCTGCCATAGTTTTTACTATTAATAAACTTTATTTTTTAACGCGGAGTATCGCTAAGGTAAACGCCGAGGTACGCTAAGTTGTGACTATTTCTAGACTAGCAAATCTAGCTCATGCTTTCAGGTAGCCTAAAAGCATAAATATCTTTGATTACTTGTACCCAACCATCAGATACAGATTCGAGAATGCGATCGCCTTTTTCTTTAGTTGCAGTTGTCGCATCCCCAATCACTCCACTTTTACTAATATCTCGCGTTGTCCAAGATACAGGTAATTGACCTTCCCAACTAATTAAAGTACTTTCTGGCTGTTCTGGCGGATATTCGGCAATGGCTTTTTCCAGTTTCACTTGTTCTGGTAAAATTGCCAGCATAATGCTAGTTTCGGCATCTCCGGCGTGCATCCCCAGTTTAGCTTCTTTGGGTGTGAGCAATTCTTTGGTAATATTAGGCGCACGCCAAGTAAACAGCGGAAATACTAAAAAGTCATCATACTTTACGTGTAAATCTCGCGCTGCCATTTGCATAATTTGCGGTTGTCCGCCGTGGGAGTTCATCAACACCAATTTTCTAAATCCAGCGCGGTAAATACTTTCGCCCACTTCCATAATTGTGGCTGTCAGCGTTTCTGAACTCAGGGTGATGGTTCCGGGGAAGTGCCAATGTTCGTTGGATTTACCATAATAGAGAGTGGGCAAAGCATAAGCAGGAATATTTGCATCTAACTTAGTCAGGGCTTTTCCCAATACACCAACACCAATCGCCGCATCCACAATTAATGGTAGATGCGGGCCATGTTGTTCAATAGCCCCGACTGGTTGAATAATCACCACATTTTCCTTATGAGGCATATCTTGGATCTCAGTCCAAGTGAGGTAAGGAAAAAAGCGTTCTGGGGGAATAAAGCTGTGCATATCACTGCGATCGCGCCACTTTAATTTTAGGTGTTGTGAAGACTCTCTACATATTCAGGATATTACCAGAAGCAGCGACGCATAATAGCCAGATAACAAGTAGTAACAAGGAAGATTCGATGGTTGATGAAAATGGCTCAATCCGCACTTTATCAGTTGATATTGGTGGTAGTGGTGTCAAAGCGATGGTATTAGATATCACTGGTACACCTTTAACAGAGAGGGCGCGGGTAGATACACCATCCCCAGCTAAACCAGAAGTAGTAATTAATGCGATCGCAGTTTTAGCAGCAGCCCAAGGTGACTTTCATCGTGTTTCTGTGGGTTTTCCTGGTGTGGTGCGTTGCGGAGTTACAGAAACAGCAGTCAACTTACATTCTGATTGGATTGGCTTTGACTTAGCAACAGCATTATCACAACGATTAAATAAGCCAGTACGGGTAATTAATGATGCAGATATGCAAGGCTTAGGCGCGATTGCAGGTAAAGGTGTAGAGTTGGTAATTACCTTGGGAACTGGGTTTGGTTCGGCTTTGTTTGTCGATGGTAAACTTGTGCCGAATATGGAAATGGGACACCATCAGTTTCGCAAAGGACAAACTTACGAAGAACAACTAGGACGTGCAGCTATGCAAAAGTATGGCGAAAAAAAATGGAACAGGCGCTTAGAAAAAGCGATCGCATCTTTGCAGCATTTGTTTAATTATGATTATCTCTATATCGGTGGTGGCGAAGCGGTTAAAGTCAATTTACAACTGCCTTTAAATGTCAAACTTATCCCAAATGTCACAGGTTTATTAGGTGGAATTGCTTTGTGGCGCGACTAGGAAAATCACAAGCGATCGCTCTCAGTCATTAGTGGCGTAACCAGCCTAAAATATTTCATTAATGTTTGCTTGTGGTGCAGGCATTTTACTGCACCACAAGTGTTATATTCATGTACTAAATTAGCCTTGCCAAGTAATTATCACTTGTTACTTATAGCTATAGTCACTAAGTTTACGACAGTGTTGATGGCTCAAAGCCTTAAATTTACTGGTTTTATACTCAGCACTCAGCACTTTGCTATAACTGAGAAAACAGCGCCTCCCAGTCAATTACAGCAGGTCGTGTTCCTTGATTGACGATTTCAAAAGCTTGATTAATTGTGGAGGGCGAAAAAATCGACTCGACACAAGCAGCTGCAACATCAATTCGACTGGTATCTCCTGATAAAGTGTCGCCTTGGCCTATAACTACACCTAACTTACCGTCAGTAGTTGCTTTCAGGAGAGTGTTGAGGTCGTAGGAAGTGAACGGCCCGTCAATCAAACGAGCCGGACGAATTATAGTGTAGGGTAATCCAGAATTAGCGATCGCGGCTTCACCTTTTTGTTTAGCATCCAACACACCAAAAGCATTCAGCACACTAAAGGGAAATTTATCTTTGCGGTGAACACCACAAGAAGACACAAACACAAATCGCTGTAAATTGCGAGGTGCAGCTGTTACTAAGTTAATAACACCTTCAGCATCTACCTTCACTGGAGTATTTTTTGCTTTTGCTTCTCGATATCCAGCATCAAGAAAAATTTGTCCCCATTCAAAAAAGTTTGGCTGTGGGTCAAATTCCCATCTATCTGAAGGAAAGGCAGTAGTGCCAGTACAACAAATAATATGAGTTACATTCAACATTGCTGCGGGTAAAGTGGAAGACTCACGGATATCACCGACAGCGATTTCCACTTTGTTATCAAACATTTTTTGCGCTTTTGCCGCATTACGTGTCAGGACGCGTACCCTCACATTCTTTTCTAGCAGCTTACCCACAACTAGCTGCCCTACTCCACCAGTAGCACCTGCAACTAGCACCAAATCTTCAGCACTCATAACTTTCCCTAGGATGGTTTATTGCTAATCTACTCAAAATATAGAACAGGCTGTTTGCTTCCCTAGGGAGATATTACACAAGACTTACGCATAAAGGTTTTACCATTTTGGATTTTAGATTTTGGATTTTGGATTGAGAAAGAGTTGACTGGTAAGCTTTTCAGCAATTCATTTGTCGCCATCATTTTTCAATTTGGTGTTAGTTGTTGAGATTGGGTGTAAAGGGTGTAGATTTCCCCTTACACCCCTATAGCCCTATACCCCTTATCTTTACACTCAAAAGCCCGACCATAATGGCCGGGCTTCTGAGGAAAGCAGTAGGGATATATTCCCAAAATTTACATATAGAGTTTCTGTATAAATCGCTGTACTGATAGGTAATACCACTACACTGAGACTTATTCCGGAAAACTAGAAAAAATTTCTTGGGAATTTATAGCAGTCGAAGCAGAGATAATGACAAAGACTAATGATCAAACATAGACACTGAGTGACTTTAAAGCCTATTCCCTATTCCCTGTTCCCTGTTCCCTGCTATATCTGAGTATTTTTCACGATACTCACAAACAAGTGGCAACGTTAACCCTTAAGATTTTCAAGGAGAGTATCGTTGTTTTTACGGATGAATAATACATTGGGTAGCTGGCAAGAATGGATAACTGTACTAAGTTATGTGGGATTTACGGTGTTTATCATTGTTTGCGTGTTTGCCGCCCAGAGAAAATAAATCCTATAGTATTAGTCAGGATTTCTTGAAAAACCCACAGATCAACTGGCCAGGGTCTTTGTTTTCAAAGGGTAAAACAGTCCCATCTGCTTGAATTCTCACTTTTTGGCGGCAGTTATAGACTTCCAGGGGTCTTTTTTTGCCATCCACACTCACCATCGCTTTATATTCCCAATAATTTTTGGCGCTGCGGTTAATCTTGAGAATGCAAATCTGGTGGCCTTCGTAATTACGGCACACAGCAGCATAAGCTGGGAAGATTACGAGATTTGAGAGTATGAGTAGTAATATCAAGACAAAATATTTCATCTAGGTCAATAGAGAGGTTGGTATGTAGTGTCTCTACTAGGTATTAATATCATGCAGTGATTAGCAGGGTAGATTTTGTCGCTTCTCCCCCATCAACTAAAGTAATTGCCATAGCCTAAGTTATGAGGTGAACCTGAGCGCCTAGAAATCTAGCGTGGATCACATGCTATTCTTAATTTGTTTTGCTGAAACCATATTCGGAGAGTAACCCAAAAAAAGTGTATGTATCTATTGCATGATCTGAGGATTTCACAAAGCCGATGCTTCTCAAAACAGTAGCAGTAGCCCAGCCGCACCATACCGTTAATACAGAAACAACGCTCACATTTTTTTCTCGCTAAAAAATTAATAAATTATTATAATTTCGTTTATGTTAATAATTAAAGTAAATAACTATTAGCGTTTGTTACAATAATAATGAACTAAGTGGACGTTTATTATAAACAGTATATTTAGGAAAATCTGAATTGCTTGAAGGTAAAATTTTGAGCTTTTCAATGTTGAAATTAGTATCAAATAAAAACAAGGACTTGCACATGAAATTTGGGATTGATATTGGACATAATTCTCCCCCAGACACTGGAGCTAGAGGTATAAAATTTGAAGATAATTTAACATTAGAAGTAGGCAATAAAGTTATAGAGAAATTAAAAGCCTTGGGGCATGAAGTTATCCCCTGTAAACCAGACCGCTCCAGTTCTTCGGTTAAAGATTCGCTTTCACAAAGAGTGAATAAAGCAAATGCTAATCGAGTAGAACTATTTGTATCAATACATTTTAATGCTTTTAACGGCCAAGCCAATGGTACAGAAGTTTATTCAGGTAGTGATACAGCTAGTAAAATAGCAAAACCTGTATTAGATGAAATTGTCAAATTAGGCTTTTTTAATCGCGGTGTTAAGAGTGGTTCCCATTTATTTGTGATCCGCAACACTAATATGCCTGCGATTCTGATTGAATGTTGCTTCATCGATTCACAAAAAGATGTTAATCTTTTTAACTCAGAAGCAATGGCTAATGCAATTGTTAAAGGCTTAACTGGTAAAGTACCTACTTCTCCTGTTACTCCTGTACCAGATGAAGAACAGAATGTTGATACGACAACTCTCAGATTACAAAAAGCTTTAAATCGGTTAAAAATTACCGATAAAAATGGAAAGCCCTTAGTAGAAGATAATATCTTGGGAGAAATAACTAGTTCTGCGGTAGAAAACTTTCAAAAAATTGTCGGAATTGCCCCATCGGGAGTGGCTAATACAGCTACATGGAATGCCATAAATTTGATTTTAGCAAAGCGTATTATCCGACCAAACCATGCTGGGGGAACAGTTGTCAGATATTTACAATACCGCGTAGGCGTGGAAACAGATGGGATTTTTGGCCCTCAAACAGAAGCCGCAATCAAAAAATACCAACAGCAAAATGGTTTAACTGCTGATGGGATTGTAGGGCCAATTACTTGGCAAAAATTAATTGGCTAGTTATTGCAGCCATACAACATGATGAGAAATTAATAATTCATGATTTATGAATTATTAATTTCTTTTGCTTATTTAGCCTAGCCACGATTTTTTTCTAGAAGCAGCATCATGATTAAACTTAACAAAATCTGCTGCTCTTCGCGATCGCTAATTTTATCCACAGCTTTAATGATAAATTTCCGTGACAAGAAAGTAGGAATTTTTTCCAAGCGCATCACTACACTACCATCAGCCCTGCTTACTAAATAAACAGGGTTGAACACATAGCCCGTAAATATCCCGATAATGGGAATTTCAGCAAATAAAGCATCAGCAATTTTCACCCAAGGATTTTTCTCTTGGATAGTTAAATAAGTACTGTCGCCATCAAAAATGTCATAACGCGCTCGCCAAAGAGATTTTAAACCCCGGCGTTTTACTGCACCGATATTTGTACCGTTAGTGTCGCTAAATTCATAGCGGGCTGAAAAGTCAATAATGCGATCGGCTTTAATGTAGTATAAAGGTGAAGTTTGCTCAGCATCAGCAAAAATTGTAATTGCTTCTTTGAGCTTAAAAAGTTTCTGTTTAACGTAGAAAACTAAATTACCCTGAGCATTCACAATAGAGATTTGCGGCGATAATGCCCAAAATTTAAAGGTAAGCTCCAACGGATACTGCATAATTAAGTAGAAACAACAAAGTTGATTGCTCTATTAATCCCAAAACCAGTAAATAACAAACAATTACGTAAATAATTTATACAAATTGATACATTACTTTATTTAAACGTTTATGCTACCGCGTTCTGCGCGTTGTTAATGATGGCAAGAGAGTAAGATACAAAAAGAAGATGAACGCAGACGAATGCAGATGATTATGGAACAACAACCGATACAAGTAATTGGAGGTGGACTAGCTGGAACAGAAGCAGCATGGCAAATTGCCCAGGCTGGAATACCTGTGATTCTGCATGAAATGCGCCCCTTACGCTTCAGCCCCGCCCATCACACAGAACATTTGGCAGAGTTGGTTTGTAGTAATTCTTTTGGGGCAATGGCAAGCGATCGCGCAGCTGGATTACTGCACGAAGAACTGCGACAATTAGGATCTGTTGTCATATCTAAAGCTGATGAACATGCGGTTCCGGCTGGTGGGGCGTTGGCGGTAGATAGAGGCCAATTTGGTCAAGATTTAACCCAAGCTGTATCGCAGCATCCTTTAGTAGAATTTCGGCGTGGTGAGGTAAACGCTATCCCCGAAGGCATTGTGGTGTTAGCAACCGGGCCACTAACTAGTCCCGACTTAGCAGAAGACTTGCGCCGCTTCACCGGGTTGGAGTACATGAGCTTTTTTGATGCGGCTAGTCCCATTATTGTGGGCGAATCAATTAACCGTGATATTGCTTTTATGGCATCGCGTTATGACAAAGGTGAAGCCGCTTATCTTAACTGTCCGATGAATAAAGAACAGTATTTGCAGTTTTGGCAAGCACTGTGTCAAGCAGAACAAACAGAACTGAAAGACTTTGAACGAGAAACAGCGAAGTTTTTTGAAGCTTGTTTGCCGATTGAAGAACTGGCACAACGGGGAGAAGATACGATGCGTTATGGCCCCCTCAAGCCAGTGGGTTTATCAGATAGCCGTACTGGGGAACGTCCTTACGCGGTGGTGCAGTTGCGCCAGGAAGATAAAGCTGGACAACTTTGGAATATGGTAGGTTTTCAAACTAACCTGCGTTGGGGTGAACAAAAACGAGTCTTTCAACTTATCCCTGGTTTAGAAAAAGCAGAATTTGTGCGGCTGGGAGTCATGCACCGCAATACTTTTATCAATGCGCCGCAACTGATGCAGCCGACTTTACAATTTAAGCAACGTCCCACTTTATTAGCCGCTGGACAGTTAATTGGGACTGAAGGCTATACCGCCGCCGCTGCTGGTGGTTGGTTAGCAGGAACAAATGCTGCACGGTTGGCTTTGGGTAAAGAACCGTTGATTTTACCGCCAACTACAATGTTAGGAGCGTTATTGGAATTTATTAGTTCGGCTTCACCTAAACATTTTCAACCAATGCCGCCCAATTTTGGGATTTTGCCAGACTTAGGGGTCAAAATTAAGAATAAACAAGAGCGTTATGGACGTTACCGCGATCGCTCTTTGAGTGACTTAGCTAACTGGAAAGTAAAACTATCTGAGTAAGAAGTCAACAGGCAGAAATTTCAAACTTCAGACTTTTAACTTCCTAAAATATTAGAGTCGGTAGCTAAAGTTCTGGCTGCTGTTTGCATTAAGTTGAGATCTACTGCCGACCAAATACGCGGTGCTTGACATTGATGCGCCACTAATAATCCCCACAAACCTTTGGGTACTAAAATAGGGACTACCAAGTTGGCACGCACCTGGATGCTTTGGAGAAATTCTCGATGACAACTTTCCAGGGATTCTGTATCAATATCAGCGATCGCTCTCACCCTACCAGCTAAATACAATGCTGCCTGTTCATCAGTAAAACAATTATCTTGCCCTGTGGAACCTAAAATAGAATATTTGTTGGAACTTAAGGATTCAAAAGTTACCTGGCCATGCCACTGCCAATAGAAGTAATATAAAACGACGCGATCGACCTGAAGGGATTCTCTCAGTTGATTAGTCGTTTGTCTAATCAATGCATCACGCCGCATTGTTCTGACAAGACGCTCTAAAACTCTTCGCAACCCCTGCTCAATAGGTTGGTTTTCTCTGGGGTCAAATTCTGGGTGAGAATGAATTTGCACAGTTCCACTAATTACGAGTTAAGGCAAGTCTGTAGCAATTCTATAGCAATTTATCAAACACCTGGTTAAAAATCAGCCAGGATGGATGTTATTGATTTGATGAATATTAAATTAAATCTAATTTAGATTATTTCTGATAATTTTAGAATACAAAGTTTTTCATTATCAACCGTATTTTTTTGCATAATTGATAAGATAAATCTAAAAATTTAAGATTTATTTAAACTTTGTTACTCTAGATTTGAGGTACTCTTCTTAATCTCATCATACTTGGCACGCACTGCCTGGATATCTTGCCACATCAACCATTTCGGACTGCCTTTTTCTTTAGAAGGGTTGCGCAATAAGTAGGAGGGATGAAAAATTGGCATACACAAACGACCTTCCCACTCTATCCATTGCCCGCGAATTTTTGTAATTCCCTGCTTTTCGCCAGTTAATCCTTTAAGTGCCGTTGCACCTGTTAACAAAATAATTTTGGGGTCAACTAAGCGAATTTGTTCTAATAAGTATGGTAGGCAAGCCGCCATTTCGTTAGGAGTAGGAACCCGATTATTAGGCGGTCGGCATTTATTGATATTGCCAATGTATACATCATGCTCGGTAGTTAAATTTACAGATGCCAATATTTTCTCTAGCAGCTGCCCAGATCTACCGACAAATGGTAAACCTGTTTCGTCTTCGCTTTGTCCTGGTGCTTCTCCAACAATCATGATTGGGGCTTTGAGATTACCACGCCCGACTACAGCATGAGTGCGCGTTTGTCCCAATTCACAACGCTGGCACTGGTTGCAGTGCTGTGCCAACTCGGTTATGTTGGTGTATGTTCCCGCAGGAATGGGAATTTTGGCATCTGTGGGAATCAAGTCTTTTTGGTTAAAATTAGATTCTTCAAAGAGACTAAGTTGAATGTCGCTGCTCATGAAACTACGCTTGTTGGGATCAGCACCTGATGTTGAATTTCAGTAAAATCTCGCTAAATTTGTTTGTTGCTGAATACTGAAATTGGCACGAGTTCCATTGTAGCAGCGAATTTAAGTCATGATAAAAGCGATGCGCTTCAGAAAAATATGTTACACATCTAAAATCCCCAAGCTGCATCCCTTTACAGGTGCAGTCAATCTAAAATCTAAAATCCAAAATCTAAAATTATTTGCCTATTGCTGATATTGCATGGCTTTAGCATAATCACCCAAGGCATAGCAAGCAACTTTGAGACTGGCGAGGGCTTGTTCTTCAATCCGACGATCTTTAATACTTCTAGCTAAGAGTAAGCGTTGTTCATAATATTTAATTGCTTTGTTGTAGTCTCCCAGAGCTTCACAAGTAACCCCTAAGCTGCCTAGGGATTGTTCTTCACTACGCTTGTCTTTTAATTCTCTGGCTAGTTGCAAACGCTCTTCATAATAAATCATGGCTTTGCCATAATCACTGGTAGCATAACAAGCATTGCCTAAATTCTTGAGTACCTGAATAGCGCTACGAGGGTTGTTGAGGATGCGTGCTACTTTGACACACTGTTCATAGTAGGCGATCGCTTTGGGATAATTGTCCAAAGCATACCAAGCATTACCCAAATTTTTTAGTACTTGTTCTATACCCCAGTTATCTTGGAGTTCTTGCACTAGTTTTAAGCTTTGCTCTTGATATTCAATTGCCTGCTTCAAGTTGCCAGCTGCTTTATAAACTAATCCTAGGTTATTCAATGCAGCAACCTGACTCCGCTTATCTTGCAAGGCGCGGGTAATTTTTAAACACTCTTCTAAATATTTAATTGCTTGGTTATGGTCGTTCAGGTGACGGTAAGCATTACCCAAATGGGAAAATGCCTGCATTTGTATAGCTAAATCAGGTGTCTCCTTTTTCAAGGCTAAACACTGTTTGGCATAAGAAATCGTACTTTTATAATCTCCAGAAGCGTAAGTGACTACTGCTAACAAAGATAGTGCCTGCTCTTGTTGTTGGATATCTCCAACTGCCTCAAACAACTCCAAAGATTTTTGCAACGACTTTAAAGCAGCCAGCAGTTCTCCAGCTTGTTGTTGTTGCACTCCTTGGCGCAACAGTTGAGATGCTTCCCATAACTGAGCGTTGCTTTCTTCCGCAAACATCTCTTCTGCCGCATTTTGGTCAAATTCATGGGTAATGGTATTGCGCTTGATTGGCGTAAAGTTATTTGCAGGCACTGGCGCAGGAGAGGGATTTTTAAAGTTATTTTTCCATTCACCGTCTGACATTGACCAATTCCCGTTAAATAGGCTAATGAATCAAGTGTTCCCAAAATCAATGTTTATCTTTCATCTAGAACCATTACTCTAGTAGTGACGATTTAACACCAAAGTTGATGATGGAAAGAGTCCTGGAACCAGAAGTAATGGACACTTGGGAAGAAGCCATTGATTATGATGCAATGGATTTTACTGAGGTCAATACAGCTTTTGCCAAAGAAGCGATCGCTCTTTGTCCTAAAGAACAGTGCTTAGTGTTGGATGCTGGAACTGGTACTGGCCGCATTCCTGTTTTAATCTGCCAAATGCGTCCGCAATGGCAATTTACCGCCATTGATTTAGCCGAGAATATGCTGCGAATTGCAACACAACATGTGCAGCAGGCTGGTTTGCAACAACAAATTCGCTTGGAAGTGGTAGATGCGAAACAGTTACCTTACGCAGCGGAAATGTTTGATTTGGTTATTTCCAATAGCTTGGTTCACCATCTACCTGATCCTTTGCCATTTTTTCAGGAAATCAAGCGTGTCACTAAACCCAACGGTGGTCTTCTCATTCGTGATTTATTACGCCCAGTGGATGAAATGAGCATAAATGCTTTAGTGGCCAGCATTGGTAAAGAATATAATACCCATCAGCAAAAATTGTTTTGTGATTCTCTCCACGCTGCTCTTACACTAGATGAAGTGAATCAGTTAGTTACCAGTGTGGGTTTAGCTGGAGTAAAAGTTTATCAATCAAGCGATCGCCACTGGACTGTTTCACGAAGTTGTAATTGTTCTACCTGATCAATTCAGCCAAACTTGATCTCTACTACCAATACTTATCGATTCATGGGAATTTTTGTATTCCACACTTGTTCAAATTCTGCTTTCGTAATCCCAAATTCTAGAATATCTTCTTCATGTATTTGTTTATCACATAACATTCCGTAATTGTCTACAAAGTGGCTACTGTCATAAAATAACACGTTGCCGTTTTCGTAAACTTCTATTTGTCTAAGAGGATAGAAATCGTCACCAATTTCGAGAAAGTAGGTGCTAGTACCCCAAGCATCGTACTCTCCTCCGAGGCTTTCGTCCCAAAACCATTTACAATATTTCTTGACTTTGGTTGATAAGAGCATATTTTTTCCTCCTTTCTTTCCTCCTTTCAGGGCTATTTTTTTTAAAATTAAGTTTACAAAAAATTTGCTTTTCGTAATTCTAATTAAATATTTATCAATAAATTTTTTGGAAACACATTTTGACTAATCATTATTTGCAAATGTCTGACCCCTGATGACTTAACTTTTGATATCTGCAAGGGCTAACATTAACAGCAATTAGTTTATTTTAGCGTAATATTCTCAACTTTTGTGCCATCATCTTAAGCGTAGTATATCGCGCACTTCCATTAAAATGATGCCTAACATATTTTTCCCACTACCATCGGCTCCACAACCCCAATAATAATCAATAGGCGAGTTTTCTACAATTTCTGTATCACCTGTGCTTAGTAAAATTTCCCTGATATCTGCATGAGTCTCAAATTTGCGTAGCACTGCTTTCTTCATAATACTGTCTTTGACTTGCTCCCAATCTTGGTGCAAAGGACGGCTTCTTTCTCGTCCCATTTTTGCTGCTTCTTTGGGGGTTTTGGCTAAGCGAATTTGTTCTAAATGAAATGTACCTGTAAACTTTTGTGCTTGAAAATAATGTTCGCTAGTATACCAATATAAATCATCCAACATAAATCCGTGGGCTGAAAAGTTGGAAAAGCAGCCATATTGTTCACGGGTGCTGTAAAAATAGATAGTCATTACATTAGTTTTAGATACAGTGTGTTAGCAATTATTAATAGCACTTCCTTTTAAATTTGACAAAATTAGACAAAAACATATTTATTTAATCTATGATACTTTAGTTAACAGATTTTTTGATTGGCAAGGCGATCGCCACCCTTGTTAAGATGGTTGCTTAAAACGCTAACTAAAATTTATTAAGACATCGCCTACCCTACATTTATTGAAAATTGTGCAAGATATCACTCGTAAAAAAAGATAGTTTTTTATAAAAAACTATCTCTAATTGCCTTGCAAGACAAAAATAGGAAATGCAAAACCTGATATTCAATTTAATAATTTAGGTAAAGCACGACAGGTAGCTATGATTGATTGGAATCATCTTACAAAAATTACTACTTTGTTTGTTTGATTATTTTTGGTCTGATGTATTAACTTTAGCTACTAATTTTCTATTTGTTGCTTGAGAAATTGGTAATTCAACTACAAACTCTGAGCCTTTGCCGAGTTCAGAGTGGCAATATATCTTGCCGTTATGTTTATCTGTGACAATTTGATAACTAATAGAAAGCCCTAACCCTGTACCTTTGCCGACAACTTTAGTAGTAAAAAATGGATCAAAAAGTCGAGAAAGAACTTTTTCTTCCATACCAAGTCCGTTGTCAGCAATCCGAATAGAGATCCAGTCTTTATTGAGTATGGAGGTAGAAATGCGAATTTCATTGGGTTTAGCTGCAACTACTTCGGGAGCAACTTGTGCGTTTCGCTCTTCTAACGCATCAATGGCATTAGATAGCAAATTCATAAATACTTGGTTTAATTGACCAGGGTAGCATTCTATTAACGGTAAAGAATCATAATCTTTGCTGACATGAATGGTAGGGCTATCGGCTGAAGGCTTCAAACGATGTTGTAAAATCATCAACGTACTGTCTATGCCTTCGTGAATATTTGCTGTTTTAAAATCGGCTTCATCTAGGCGCGAAAAATTGCGCAAGGAAGTCACAATTTCGCAAATCCTTTCACTACCAACTTGCATAGACTGAAATAATTTTGGTAAATCGTCAAATAAAAAGTCGATTTCAGCTTTCTTGAAAAACTCTTGGATTTCAGGTGCAGCATTAGGATGATAATGTCGATAAAGTTCTACGCAGCGTAATAAATCTTGCGTGTATTGGTGAGCGTGTTGCAAGTTACCGTAAATGAAATTAATTGGATTGTTAATTTCGTGAGCAACTCCAGCTACTAATTGCCCCAAACTAGCCATTTTTTCTGCGTGGATAATTTGCATTTGGGCAGTACGTAATTCATTAAGTGTTTGCGCTAGTTGATTTGCTTCTTCACGAGTTTGCCCCAGCAAACTGGATTGTTGAAATAAATTGGCTTGACGTAGAGCAACACTAATTTGAGCTGCCACTTGGCTGACGAATTCTAATTCTTCTTCTTCCCAATGACGTGCATGGGTGCATTGGTGAATACACAATAATCCCCACAGTTCATCACCTTCCATCAGTGGCACAACAATCTGCGCTTTCACTTGGAAGCGTTCAATTACATCCAGATGAGGCACTTTAGAACCAATGCTGTTAACATCAGAGATTACTTGTATTTCTCCTTGACGATATTGCGGTGCGAACTGGTCACCGAAGCAATAGTCTTGCACCTTCACAGATAAAGCAGAATCAAACTTGGGTAGTACGTCTTCAGCAATAAATTCACCACTGCAAAAACCAACATCAGGGTCAAAGCGGAAGATACCAACTCGGTCTGCTATGAGCGATCGCCTAATTTCCTGTACTGTAGTTTTCAGAATTGTTTCTAAATCTAATGATTCGCGAATTTTGACAACTAAATCAAATAAGATTCGCCGCTGTTCTGCTGATTGGTGCAATTCATCAGCGCGAGTCTGAACTTGAGTCATCATCTCTGAACTTTGCAGTGCCACTCCCAGTTGGCTGGCAACTTGTCCCAAAAATTCTACTTCTACGTTATCCCAATGGCGCGGTGCAGAGTGTTGATAAGCTGCCAGCAAGCCCCACAGATTTCTGCCGACAAAAATCGGGGTCAATACATAAGCACGAATTTTGAATTGCTCTAAAATGTCCAGGTGACAGCGCGAATGTCCGGCTTGGTAGATATCGTCAACAGCAAAATTTTCGTTGTTGCGGTAGCGTCCACCTTTGCTTTCTTGCAGGTAGGTATCTTCCCAAACGAGGTTTTTGCCAAAGGGGTTGATGCTATCCCACTGTGCCTCAACCATGCCAAAATGACTGACGAATTCGCCACTCCAATCTTCATTAAAGCGGTAAACCCCGACTCGCTCGACTCGCAGCATTTTACATACTTCTTGGCAAGTGGTTTTCAAGATTAAATCAATATCTAGGGAGGAGCGAATTTTCCCCACTACTTCTGTTAATGCGCGTTGCCTGGCGATCGCATCTTGCAAGGCAATTGCTTGTTGTTTTGATTGAGTTAAATTCTCGGCTTGCTGAATTGCAACACCTAATTGCGCCCCTACTTGTCCCAAAAACTCAACTTCGTAATTTACCCATTGGCGTGGCCCAGAGTGTTGATAAGCTGCAATCAGTCCCCAAAGTTTTGGCCCAGTGAAGATAGGGGCTAGGGCATAAGCCCGAATCTTGAATTGTTCTAGAATGTCGATGTGACAGCGTGAGTGACCAACTTGATAAATGTCATTGACCACAAAACTTTCGTTATTACGGTAGCGTCCACCTTTAGTGTCTTGCAGGTGAGTATCTTCCCAAACGAGATTTTTACCAAACGGATGAATTCTATCCCACAGCGGCTCTACCATACCGAATTGGCTGACGAATTCGCCGCTCCAGTCTTCATTAAAGCGATAAACTGCCGCCCGCTCTAGCTTTAAGAGTTTGCAGAGTTCCTGACAAGCTGTGTCAAGAATAATGCCAGTATTTACAGAGGAGCGAATATTCCCCACCACTTCTGTTAATGCACGTTGCCGAGCGATCGCATCTTGCAGTTCTGAGGTACGTTGCCTGGTTTGTTCGAGAATTTCTGCTTGCTGCATAGCCACGCCGAGATGACTGGCAGCTTGCGCTAAAAATTCGACTTCGTTAGCATACCATTGCCGTGGAGCAGAGTGTTGATAAGCGGCTAGTAAACCCCACAGTTTTGCACCGATAAAAATAGGCGCGATCGCATACGCTCGAATCTGAAACTGTTCTAATACTTCAACATGACAACGAGCGTGACCTGCATCATAAATATCAGCCACAGCAAATGGTTCATTTTTGCGATATCGCCCTCCTTGAGTTTCTTGTAAATAAGAATCTTGCCACACTAAGTTTTGTCCAAAAGCAGTTAGTGCATCCCAAGGTGCTTCAGCAAAGCCCAAACTATTGATGAAACTACCACTCCAGTCAGGGTTGAACTGGTAAATTGCTACACGCTCAATCTTTAACTGTCGGCAAATATCTTGACAAGAAGTTGAACACAAGGATTCTAAGTTCACAGTGGCTCGAATTTTAGCTAGAATCCTCGCTAATATTTTTTGGTATTGAACTGAAAGCTGTAGCTGTTTATGACATTCTTGTAATTGCTGTGACCCATCATAATCGTTTATTGTCATAAATTGTAGAAAAATGAAATACTTATTTTCAGTGTTCCCTGTTTGACTTTTTGAATTACAGGTTGCAACGAAAACCAAGTATGCCTTGAGGAGGATTTTTCTTGTTTTTACAAGACTTTTAGTGTTGGAGAGCGAATTTTATATCTTTACAAAAAAATTACAAATACTTAATTTTTTTGAACAATAGACTTCTTGCACAAATGTTAGAAAACAAGAATTTTAAGCCTCACGCAGAGGAGGACACTTGCGTCGGCGGGTTTCCCGACTTGAGCAAAGTGTCCGTCGCGCAGAGACGTAGAGAGTAACGAGAAATTATTTGTTTAACAGTTGATAATGAGATTCATGCAAGAGACTCCATGAGTTGTACTCACAAGGAACAATGAAAATACCTCTTCCTGTTCCCTGTTCCCTATTTTTAAGGCAAGTCTAATAGTGACCAGCTTAATTAATTCTGTCTCCTGACTTCTAGCTTCTCAATTCTGCTTCAATCTTGGTCAAGTTGAAATTTTTATCTTTAAGCTTGTTCACTACCACTCAATTCTTTTGACTCGTAGTAACGGCAACCTTGACAAGGGCCACAAGGGTTAACAGCACAACGGATATAGCCAGAACGAGCGTTAAATTTGCAGCTAATGTCACCAATGAGATAGCCTACACCTTCTAAGTAGTAGCGATCGCCATCCATTGGTCTGATGTTTTGTCTACCCCGTGTCCCTGAAAAATTCATGGCTGCTTGTCTCAGCTGCGCCCGTGTTCGTAAATGGGTTTTACGGATTAACCACAGGGAAAACAGGGACGGTAAAAAACCAACGGCAATCACCAAAAGTGTCTTTATATTTAACACCTTCTTTCTACCCCTTTTATGCGCTGATTGATTGATCGTCCCAGATATTACATTCTAGTTGTTGCCAGAATGCAAATATTCGGGCGTTTCGCTGGATTGCAGTAGTGTGGCATCTAGTGCTATGGAAAAAGTACTAGTGCCACTTCAATCAGCATAACCGTTACAACCGATGGGGTGAACTAGGGTTTAATTTTCATAACTTTAAGATTTGTTGATGAGCGCCCCCAAGAAAAAGGTGTTTGTATCAGCATCAGCCTGATCTCGGTTTTTTCTGCGTCGCTGTGCTGCTAATCTTTTGTTTTTACTTTGTTGTCTGAGTTTCTGTGCTAGTGATGCGGCTTCTCTTTCGGCTCGGAATAAATCAACTTTTCGCGTTGTCAGAATTAACGATTCATCTGACTTTTGTTTCACCCAGGGAATACTGACTGTCAAATACTTGCACACGCTTTTGCGCGATTTATTCTTGCCTTGCAAATAATTGATTTGACTGTTGATGGCACTGGCTATTGCTTTCAACTCAAGAATCTCAGCTTCTAACTCTGCTGCCATTTGATTGATGGTTTGGGCTTGTGCTACTAAACGCTCCCAGCCACTAATCATCTTTTCCTTTTGCGGTTGTAGGGGGATGATTGCAGGCTGTGATAAAGGCGCGGTGCGTAAGATGGAACTGTTGTAACTGAGTTCGATTTTTTTCATAGTTCCTCTGCTAATACTACTGAGCTTGTTAGGCATTTTAGTAGTATTTTAGTACATATGTACTAAATGTAAATTAAGAATTCCGCAAAGATACGATCATAGGTAGAAACTCTGCGGGAATTCACAATTATGTCTGGTTCACTAACTGAAGAAATTCTGTCTCAACTTCCTGGTGATGTGTTGCGCGGGTTGCGTCGCACTGATGAAATCTTGACATCCATGAGAGAGAACACTGCACCAATACCAACATTAGTTCAGGAAAGTCAACAACATCTAAGTGATGTAGACTGGGATGCGATTATTTGTGGCGGTACTTTGGGCATTTTAATTGGTTGTGCCTTAGCTGTACGCGGATTACGTGTAGCGTTAATTGAGCGGGGAATATTGAGAGGGAGAGAACAAGAATGGAATATTTCGCGCCAAGAGTTAGAAGTATTTTTGCAATTAAACTTGCTGACAAATGAAGAGTTAGAAACAGCGATCGCTACTCAATATAATCCAGCGAGAGTCAGCTTTCATCAGGGAACAGAAGTTTGGGTAGAAAATGTCCTCAATATAGGCATAGATCCTGTGTATCTACTAGCAACATTAAAAAATAAATTCCTGGCGGCTGGCGGAAAGTTATTTGAAAATACACCATTTACTGAAGCAGTTGTTCACCCAAATGGCGTGATAGTAAATAACCAATTTAAAGCTAAATTACTCATCGATGCGATGGGACATCTTTCTCCCATCTCTCAACAAGCACGGCGCGGCAAAAAACCTGATGCTTTGTGTTTAGTTGTCGGAAGTTGCGCCCAAGGTTTTCCGGAAAATCAATCTGGCGATTTGTTGTTATCCTTTACATCCTTGCAGAATCAGTGCCAATACTTCTGGGAAGCTTTTCCAGCAAGAGACGGCAGAACCACCTATCTATTTACCTACATGGATGCACATCCAAAACGCTTGAGTTTAGAAAATTTATTTGAAGAATATCTGCACCTGCTACCAAAATATCAGGGGGTAGAATTGCAAAATTTACAATTTCAACGGGCGTTGTTTGGTTTCTTTCCCACTTACCGAGAAAGTCCACTCAAAACACCTTGGAATTGTATCTTACCAGTGGGAGATAGCAGTGGCAGTCAATCGCCTTTAAGTTTTGGCGGTTTTGGCGCAATGGTGCGTCACTTAAAGCGTTTAGCTTTCGGAATTGAAGAAGCACTGCAAACACATCAATTATCTGCAAAAGATTTGGCACTATTGCAACCATATCAACCAAATTTGAGTGTGACTTGGTTATTCCAAAAAGCGATGAGTGTGGGTGTAAATCAAAATATCAACCCAGAGCAAATTAATCAGCTGCTTTCGGCTGTATTTCAAGAAATGCAAAACCTGGGTAATCCAGTTCTCAAGCCATTTTTGCAAGATGTAGTGCAGTTTTCTGCTTTGACACAAACACTAATTAAAACTGGGTTATCTCATCCAGGATTAGTTGCCAAGATAATTCCGCAAGTTGGTTTAGTAAACTTACTCGATTGGATGGTGCATTACGGAAATTTAGGTGTTTACACTGCCTTGTTTCATCTTAGTCCAATGTTAGAAACATGGATTAAGAACCAACCAAATCAACAACAATATTATTGGCATCGTTTGGTGGATGCCTGGAAGTATGGTTCTGGTGCTGATTACTGTGATGAAACTTAAATAATATGTGTGTGAGGCTCACATAATGGAACGGAAATCTGTAGGTATTAAATACTTTGCTGTGTTGATTGGCTTATTGCGCGATCGCCAAGGTTTTTTAGAAGAAGTTAGGCAAGGAGTTAGATTACCAAGTAAGATAATTTCTCTGCTAGTTTGTAGTTCTATATTTATTGCTATCTATGGAGCAATTATTGGTTCTTCTCATAGTTGGATGCAAGCTGTTTCTTCTGCTGTAAAACTACCAGCACTGTATTTAATTACCTTGCTAATCTGTCTACCCACACTGTTTTTTTCTAATATTATCTTTGGTTCCAAGCGGACTTTTGGACAACATTTCATCCTAGTACTGACAGCGGTTGCCGTTACGAGTGTTCTGTTATTTAGTTTTGCACCAATTACTTTGTTTTTCTTACTCACCACCAATAACTACCAATTTCTGATTTTATTAAATGTCATTATCTTTAGCATCACTGGATTTATTGGGATTTCGGCTTTATACCAAGCAGCAACTTTCGTTATTGAACAAGAAGATGATGGTAGTAAAACTCGCCAGAAAATCTTACAATGTTGGCTATTTCTCTATGCTTTTGTTGGCAGTCAACTTGGTTGGACACTGAGACCTTTTTTTGGTTATCATGAGTATCCCTTTCAACTGTTCCGTGAAAGAGAAGGTAATTTTTATTTAGCTGTAATTCAAGCGATTGGCCATCTCTTGGGTATGAATTAGTTAGTTATGGAGTATAAATGATACGGTGTAATCATTACCTTACGGCTTTAAGTATAGGACTACTATTTGATTAAAAAAATCAGTAGATCTGGTTTCCTTCTTTCCTGTTTTCCGTTCCCTATTCCCTGTCTATACAAGTGATTCAGGAATCCAATCGGATTACTATATCTCAACATCAAACACGGCAAATAGAGTGTAAGCACAATTAGCGCAATACACTACAAACTAGATAATCAGGGTGTGTTATTTGTAGCTAAACGCACCCTAATTTTATTTGTCAACTTATCATTCAACAACTAGTTGACGTATTCCTAACGACAGTTTTTTTATTCAGCCTCTTGACTAATGTCATAACAACAAGTTAAGGTTCTAAACACAACTTCATCAGTCTGCTTAATTCAAGCTATCTATCAGATAGATATTCGTTTATCAAGATAGTTGGAACGGAGGAACCAATTTTGGGGCGTATCTTCTTGCAGGATGAATCTTAAATTGTGAAAGATGAAAGATAAAGACTGAAAACGTTATTTCATACTTTATACTTTACACTTCATACTTTAGAGTTAATCCTCAAAAAGAAGGACATCTCTCAGTCCTAGCCCGTCAGCTAACTTCGTAGGCATTGAGAGGAGACTATACGAGCAGCATTCTGACAAGAAATGCTTTGTTCTCGCAAGTGTCCTTGGCTGGTAACTTTACGCTTCGATCTGCCCTCGGCTCTTAGGATAAGCTCATATTTACATGATTTATCGCGTCTGCGGCAGAAATTTAGTTGCCTAGAGGTGAAACTTAACTATGTACCAGGATAAACAGCATCGCATTGCCCTCATTTCTGTTGATGGCGATCCTGCCATCGAAATTGGTCAAGAAGAGGCCGGGGGTCAAAATGTATATGTGCGTCAAGTAGGTTATGCACTAGCAAAACTTGGTTGGCAAGTGGATATGTTCACCCGGCGCAGCAGTTATGAACAAGCGGCAATTGTACAACATAGCCCAAATTGTCGTACTATTCGTCTAAAAGCTGGCCCCGTTAAATTCATGGGACGAGATGTTTTATTTGACCATCTCCCAGAATTTATTGCAGAATTCCAGCGATTCCAACAGCAGCAAGGCTTCCAATACTCTTTAATTCATACCAATTACTGGTTGTCTTCCTGGGTAGGTATGGAATTGAAAAAGCTGCAACCACTGATGCAGGTGCATACCTACCATTCTTTAGGAGCGGTCAAGTATAGAAGTGTTGATAATATTCCTTTGATTGCTACCCAAAGATTAGCAATAGAAAAAGCCTGTTTAGAAACTGTAGATTGTGTAGTCGCTACCAGTCCGCAAGAGCAGCAACACATGCGGCTATTAGTTTCTAGTAAAGGGCAAATTGAAATGGTTCCTTGTGGTACTGATATTGAGAAGTTTGGCAAAATTCCACGCTCGGTTGCTAGAGAAAAGCTAGGCATTGCCCCGGATGCGAAAATGGTTCTTTATGTTGGTCGATTTGACCTTCGTAAAGGCATTGAGACTTTGGTGAGAGCCGTTGCTCAATCTCAGTTTCGGGATGGTGGAAATCTGCAATTATTGATTGGTGGTGGTAGTCGTCCTGGTCAAAGTGATGGAATTGAACGCGATCGCATTGCAAATATCGTGACAGAATTAAATCTGGAAGACTGTACAACATTTACTGGTCGCCTAGATGATGCAGTCTTGCCTTTCTACTATGCTGCTGCTGATGTTTGCGTAGTACCAAGTCACTATGAACCTTTTGGTTTAGTGGCAATAGAAGCAATGGCAAGTCAAACTCCTGTTGTGGCGAGTAATGTTGGCGGCTTACAGTTCACAGTTGTACCAGAAATCACTGGGTTACTCGCACCGCCAAAAGATGAAACTGCTTTTGCCGCAGCTATTGACCGCATCCTCGCTAACTCGGCTTGGCGAGATGAGTTAGGTATAGCTGGACGACAACGAGTAGAAATTGCCTTTAGTTGGGACAGTGTAGCAACAAGACTGACTCAGCTATATACTCGTCTGCTGGCTCAACCTGAAGCGAAACCGCAGATTGCTGCTTAGTTGAGTGCTGAGTGCTGAGTAAAGTAGAAAGTATTCACTACTAACCTGATAGGAATTATGCTTGGTATCTTCTAGAGTATTGATTCAGTAATCAAAAACCTAACCCCCTAACCCCCTTCCCTAGTAGGGAAGGGGGAAGCTCAACTCCCCTCTCCGCTTCGGAGAGGGGATGGGGGAGAGGTTCTTCCATGATTACTGAATTGGTGTTCTAGGCTGTCTTCTAACTCAGCACGCTTCATTTTGCACTAGCGATCGCACTTTGACATTCTGCCACAGAAGCACGTTGTTGCATTGCTTGGACTAAGGCTTCGTAACTAGACCAATTTTCTTCTAAAAGAGTCTTGGCTTGCAGGACATGAAACCGCTGTTTTTGCTGAAAAGCTGACTCTGCAAAACCGACTATTTTTAATACTTCTGCCAGCTTATTTTTATCATCACCGCCACCTTCGGCACGTTCAAATACCAAAGCTTCCGCTGCGATACCAGCCATCCACATTGTGCAGTAGCGGTCTAGCATTTGGGCGCTGATGGAACCTTTTTCTAATTGTGCAGCTAACTCACCGTCATTGAAAGCCACACCACCTTGTCCAGGTTGTCCCTTTCTCCAGGCTTCCCAGGCGCTGAGGGTATAGCCAGTCACGGGAATACCCAGCAAGTGAGCCACCAAAAAATGTCCCGCTTCATGGTGGATAATGCGATTGCGGTGTTCACTAGAAAATCCAGCAATCCAATCTAATAAGATAGTTCCGCCCTTTCCTTGCAAGCTGAAACTGTCTAAGGTGGCAATTCCCAAAATAGCGAAGGTGGCTAGTGCTGGTACTGTTGGCGATAAGTTAATTAATGGCCCCAGCAGTACCGATAAAGTCATCAGAAAGACTGATATGGCTACTAAATTTAGGGCTGTTTGGCTCATTTTGAGTTTTTAACCATAGCTTAATCTTTCTTAATTATGTGGCGATCGCTGCAAATTTGAGTAGTAAACTATTTTTGTTCCCACCCCTACACTTTACACCCCTGTGTTTCTAAAAAAATGCCCATTATTCATCAGTTAATCGAAATTGCAACTGAGCCAGGAATTAATATTCACAACATCACACCACAAATCAAAGATTTACTTGCTCAAACATCAATTAAAAACGGACAAGCTTTAGTTTTTTCGCGCCACACAACTACAGCTTTGGCTATTAATGAGTATGAAGTCAGATTATTAGAAGATATCAAAGTTTTCTTCAATAAGTTAGCACCAGCATCAGACCGATATTTACACAACGATTTACATTTACGAGATGTTCCTGATGATGAGCCGATGAATGCTCATTCTCATTTGCTGGCAATGATGCTAACTACAAGTGAAGTAATTCCGATTGTGGATGGAAATTTAGCTTTAGGTACTTGGCAATCTATATTATTTGTGGAATTAGACGGGCCACGTCAACGCACTGTATCGGTGCAAATTTCTGGCGAATAAATGTGTATAGTAAGTGGGGAATGGGAATTTAATCAACTATAATTTAACACCTACTCCCCACTTGATAAGAATTAATCCAAATAAAATTCGCTAAATTCTAGTTGTCCGAATAGCATATTTTTATCTACGGCTGACAAAATTTTATTATTAGCATGAGGGCTATTTAAACAACGACAAACTAATTGCGCTACATCTGCACGATGGATGCTGCCAACAATACGTGTGTCTTCGGTTAAAATCCCATTGCCTGTTGCAGGTTCAGATTTGAGGCCTCCAGGACGGATAATAGTATAGGTGAGTCCACTAGCGATTAAATATTGTTCGGCTTTGTCTTTTTCTACTAAAACTGCTTGAAGTGCAGCTAGTGCTTGCGGCGATAATGCGCCAATACTATTACCAGTGCCAATAGAAGTTACTAAAATAAACTTTTGTACTCCTGCTTTGACTGCGGCATCAATCAGATTTTTATTGCCAAGATAATCTGGTTTTTCTGTGTCTGTTGGTAAACCGCCGATGGTACTAATTACAGTATGGATAGGTTCATTGGTGATGATTGCTGCTTCCACATCGCTAACCTTCACCGCATCACCGAAAACTACATCAACACCAGTTGCTTTTAGTTCAGCAGCAGCAGATTCATTTCTCAAAAGTGCTTTAACCTTGAGTTGTTGCGCTGTTAGACAGTTGGCAATTTCTCTACCAACACCACGACTTGCCCCAGCTAGAAAAATGTATGATGCACTTGTCATATACAATTTTGGATAATTAATTGCTGAACTACTAATGACTTACGCTCAAAGGATTTTATCAGAGGACGAGAAGTATTTAGCAATTGTTGCAGTTTTTGAGATGATTCTGCGTGTTGGCGAACATGAGTATTGATAAATAGAGTAATGATTTCTGCCATTAGCAGATGGAATTATTTTTTGGGTTGAGTGCTGGCAAAGTCAAGAAAGTATCTGGCGGTGGTGGAATAATAAAAGTATTTCTACTTAAGTCTGTCGTAGGAAGTATTTTATTCGGCATCATGCGAATCTAGACAATAATATCTATGGAGTCAGACAGATGATGAAAAAATCACCTCTTTGTTTAAAAACAAAAGTCGGTGATGATAACTTTGATTTATAGTTGAAAATTCAATAAGTATGAATATGCGATCGCAGTAACTATCTTGTACTAAAAAAGACGATTATTTATAGTTTTTGGTGTACACAATTCCCGAAAATCTTGCTGTCAAAATTATAGAATTTGCCTCAGTTTTGATTTGAGTAACTTTGCCAATAATCTGCAAGTTCTTCTTAAATCATACTCGTCTTTACAAAATATTACTGTTTCTCTAGAAACAGTATCTCATTCTCTAATTTAGTTAGAATTATTGGACATCATTTAAACATATCTCTCTCATACCAATTTTAGATTTGAGATTATAAAATAAAAGTCTGGACAAAAAGACTCTTACAAAAATCTCAAAGAAAACTGCTGATCCCAAATTGGTATCAATTAGATCATTGTAAGCTGTTGTACATCGAAATTGCACATTTTTTCGGGTTGATTGTTAACCTTTAACAGTCAAAAGTCAACAGTCAATGAACCGAGGGATTGATTTAAGCGAAGTTTACACACTGAATTTTACAGATACATATTCATAAATGTGTTCTGTTAGACTGCGAAGATTACCGAATTTTTATTTTACTAGAAGTTATAAACTTGAGTAATTACGTTGATATAGCTTACCGTAGGTATGCAACATTGTGCCGCTGGAATGCAGATGGATTGGATTAGCTTACTCAAAGCTCAGCAAGCTGATTTCCTTCAACGTGTTAAAAAACCTAAAACTTACGACTTATCTTTACTAGATAGTCAAGTCAAAGGTTGTCACAGTGAAATTATGGCGTTTTGGGGTGATTCATTGACCAAAATCCAAGAATTTTCGCGCCACCAAGCGGAAATTCTCGCCAAAAATCCGCCGCCGATACCGCCAGAATATCCTGAACCTCCTGACTGGGTGATTCCGTTCCCGAAACACTTTCAACAGCAAGCAGAAGATTATCTTTTGCGAGAGCAAATTGTTGAGCAAGTGATGGCGGAACGGCTGGGTAAGTTAGTGAAAAAGTTGCCGCAAGACACCATCCAAAATATGGTGTTAGATGATGAAGGCAATTTACGTGGTGAAAGTAAATTTACATACTTTCTTGCCGATAATCCGAAACTGAGTGTGCTAGTTTATGCCGCAGATGGGGAAAGTTTTAACGGTATAAAGAAAGATAAAATTAGGTGGTCAGTCACTCAAGATGATTTACGCAATCATCAAGTATTAATTTTTCTGTGTCTGTTTTATCCATCTACAGGTAAATTAGGATACGAAAAGCACGCAGTAGTTGCTGGCTTTTTGCCTAGTAATCAACTGGAATTTTCGGAAACTAAATCCTATGTGACTCCCAGTAACTTGTTATACGCGGGAGGGTTAAGTTGGTATTTAGAGTCACTAACAGCTAAAAAGACTACGAAAAAAGATATATTGCCCACAGTTGAAGAACAAGCGATCGCCGAAACTATTCAGATTGTCTCATCAGACCATCCCCAAAAGGAAATCATTGGTGATTGGGAATGTTGGCAGACATTAAAAGGACACACTCAAGGTATTTATTGTCTTGATTTTGCTTCCCGCTGCCACAACAGTCATGTTATGCCAATTTTAGCCAGTGGTAGTCGTGGGGAAACAAGACTATGGGATTTAAGCAAAGGTGAATTAATTGATACGTTATCTGAATATCCTTGGATAGCATCTGGGTTAGTGGATGATGTGAATTCTATTGCCTTTAGTCCTGATGGCCATACCTTAGTCAGTGTTGGGGCTGACTCAACGGTGAAAATTTGGCATGTCGGCGCACCAGAATTAATCGATATTCTGCACAAGCATAATGGAGTGGTGCGATGTGTGGCCTTTACTCCCGATGGGCGAATGGTAGCCACTGGTGGAGATGATCGAAAAGTTCTGTTTTGGGATTTAATGGAACGTCAGGTAGCGATCGCTCTTTCTTTAGATGATACAGCTGCCCATGCTCTAGCCTTGAGTCCAGATGGAAAAACCTTAGTTACAGGTAGTTACCGCAAAATTAAAGTCTGGAAAACAGCCCAACTTTCAGAATGTAAAACCCTACAAGAAATCGAACCACTGCATAGCTTAACAGGACACTCTCACGTTGTACGTTCCTTAACAATCAGTGCTGATGGACAATGGCTAATTAGTGGTAGCTGGGATCACACAATTAAAATCTGGCATTTAGAAACAGGCAGATTAATTCGTACCCTCAAAGGACATACTGATCGAGTATATGCGATCGCTCTCAGTCCAGATGAGCAAATTATCGCCAGTGGTAGTGCCGATAAAACCATTAAACTTTGGCATTTCAACACCGGAGAATTGCTAGGTACATTTACAGGCCATAGCAATATCGTTACAGCCTTAGCCTTTACAAGTTCCGGCGATATGTTAGTTAGTGCGAGTTTGGATAAAACCATTAAACTTTGGCAACGCAGTTAATAAATTGCCCTCATTCAATGGGCATTACATTTGTGTCATATATTTTAGTAGTTTTGTGGGATGAGCAATTTGCTTATCCCACAATTAATTTATTGCTGTGCTTCTATCTATAGTACTAAGTTTAATAGTATTTATTCTACATATAGTAGGACGATGTATCGTCTGTGTCCTGATTAAACTACAGTCAATAAATATTCGGGCAAAGAATACCAATTCAACAAAATAATGCAATATATATCAGCAGTAATGGTGCTACATATTTGCACTATTACAGATGATTTATACTTTGCAAATACTTTTTGAGTTGGTAGAAAATTCCCGATTTAAAACAGTGTAAATTTTTTGTTCCGTTACTGTATTTAAAACTGACCACAGTACTCAAAACGGAGGTAGTCATCATGAGTAATAACTCTACTTTACTCCAAGAATTAGACACTGATGCCACCGAATTAATCAGTGGTGGGCAGCAACGTCCTAGAGTTTTATATGCTTGTTCCAGAGACCGATATGTCACAGATTATCGGGGCGATTTGTGGTTCCGAGGTAGAAGGGCTTGTCGTCCGGTAGACTACGATCAAGCTCCTAGAAGAGTTCAACGAGAACTAGAGAACTTTAGAGGTAATTTTGATTAACTCACTTTCCCGTTCTCTTATTGGAGATAGTTAATTAGTAGGGTGAGCATTAAATGCTAGATTTCAGGTTTATTTAGGTTTTTTAGAAAATGCTCACCCTACAAATACTTGTTTCTGAATTACTATAGGTAACGGAACAAAAAACAGCCAGTGCTGCCTAAAAAATTTCAGCACTGGCTTTTGTTGTAAATGCCGCAGGGCGGTTAGGGAAAAAGGAATGAATTAGTAATGAGTACCTGTTTTGCGATGATTAATCGCTGTGACTGCATCCGGTTTAATTAATTTACCGTTGTCAACAGTGGCATAAACTACCCAGTGGTCGCCACATTCCATGCGTTGCTCAACAGAACATTCAACGTAAGCTAGAGCATCGGTCAGAACTGTGCAACCATTTTCAGCAGCAGTAGTGCCAAAGTTAGCAAATCTGTCTTCTCCCGGTGCAAAGTTCTTGCGGAAATGCTTCATGTATTCTTGCTGGTTTCCTTCAGCCAAGATATTTAAGGCAAACTTACCGCCAGGATACATGAGCGATTCTATAGCGCGTTCTTTGGCGATCGCTACAGTTAAACCAGGCGGGTTAAAGGTGGCTTGTGATACCCAAGCACCCAACATCCCGGTAGAAACATCACCGTGCTTGGCGGTGATGACACAAACTGAACCGACAATGCGACCGACGGCTTGTTCTACAGGGGTAGCAGCTTGTTGAGGTACGCGGATTTTTCTCGCTTTTTTCAAATTTTGGGCAAAGTCTGTACCCAGTTCTTCACAGAATTTGAGGGTAACATCGTCAGGTTTGAATTTAACTTTCAAAGTTTCAAAACCAAAGCGATAGCCTGCATCTCGCAATTTACCTTCAATCATCTCAACGGCTTCGCCACTCCAGCCGTAGGAACCGAAGACCCCGGCGACTTTGTTGTTATCCCCAACTTTCAGGACAATACCCAAAGCGGTGTGAATGGGTGTGGGTGCATGACCACCAATGGTAGGCGAACCGATAAGGAAACCATCTGACTTTTCTACAGCAGCCTGAATTTCATCGGGGCTGGCAAATTCGCAGTTGATAGATTGAACTGCAACACCGCCTTTGGTTAATCCGAGAGCGATCGCTCGTGCTAATGTGGCAGTATTACCGTAAGCTGAGGCGTATAGTAGGGCAACAGAAATTTCTCTATCTCTTTGAGAACGACTCCAATCTGCATAAGCTTTAGTCAGTTCAATTAAACTGCTGCGAACTATCGGCCCGTGACCAACAGCATACATTCTTACTTGGAAATCAGAGATTTTTTCTAAAGCAGCTTCGACGTGCTTCGCTTGGGGAGCCATCAAACAGGTGTAGTAGTAGCGTTGGTCTTCTTTGATTTGTTCCCAGTTATCATCAAAGATTTCATCACCGCAGATATGTGCGCCGAAAAGTTTATCGGTGAAGAGAATTTGAGTTTGTTGGTCATAGGTGCAAAGACTTTCCGGCCAGCGAGGGTTGGGAGTGGGGAAGGATTTCAGCACATGACCCTTGCCTAAATCTAGAGTTTCTTTCCCCCGCATCACCAAAATATTTAAAGAATCATCTGGGAAAGCTGCCTTTAAATTATTTGCACATGGAAGGGAACAAACAAAGGTAATTTGAGGAGCCTGTTCCAACAATGTTTTTAAGGTTCCCACCCGGTTGGGGCTAAAATGTCCCAGGATGACGTAATCTAATTTTTTCAAATTAATGGTCTGCTGCAACGCTTCCAAAAAAATTGTTGTGAAGGTATCAGCAGGTGGGTCAATAATCGCAGTTTTATCACCTTCAATTACATAGCAATTAGAGGTTGTACCTCTTTCTAATGCGTACTCAATTTCAAACCGCAAACGTGACTGACTACGCGCTCTAATAACTTTGGTGTTTGTAGCAATCGGTAAAACCTGTACGTCACGGGGCTTGGAATCGCTCATAGGTGTTGGTTGATGTTGAGATAAAAAGGGGAAAAAGCGAGCTTTAACGGATTGAATAAAATCTGGGAAAGACATGATGAAGTATGAAGTGTGTAGACACCCTTTGGGTGGCTTCCCGCAGGGTAGTGTGAAGTATGAAAGTGAAGTTTGAAGTCTGAAGTGTGAAAAATAATTGATGCAGTAAATGGCAGGTGAATCAGGTACAACTTTTCAGAAGAAAACCCTATCCTCTGTAACCTGTCACCTGTTACCCTCTTCAGACTTCATAATTCAGACTTCAGACTTTAATTTAGTAGTAATTACCGACTTTGCGATGGCGGATAGCAGTTAATCCATCGGGTTTGGAAACACGACCTTCTTGGACGGTGCAATATAAAATCCAGTGGTCGCTGCACTCCATACTGCTTTGCACTTCACATTCCATGTATGCAAGCGCATCGGTCAAAATGGGTGAACCGTTTTTCGCTGTTTGGGTTTTCACACCTGCAAATCTATCAGCACCGGGATGTAGACGCTTGAGGAATTGCTTTTTCAGTTCTTGATAGTTGCCTTCTTCTAAGACGTTGAGGACAAAGCGATCGCCTACTTGCATTAAAGCATCAATGGCGCGGTCTTTGGCAACGGCAATTGTAAATCCTAAAGGTTGTAAGCTGGCTTGGCTGACCCAAGAAGCCAACATCGCACTGCTAACATCACCTTTTTTAGTGGTGACGATATACAATCCGTTGCTAATTCTTCCCAGGGCTTTTTCCATGTTCACATCAAGGGCTTTGATTTGCTTGATGTTACGTTCGCGGGTGACTGCTTGCCCTAAGTCTGTGCCGGCTTCTGTACACAATTGATATGTAGATGCAGAAGGAGCTTGTTTAATCCGAATGGCTGGGAAGGCTTCTTTCACACCGGAGTCGATGAATTTCCGGCGTAAGGTATCAACAGGTTCATCATCTCCACCAAAGCATTCAAATAAGCCAAAGAATTGTTTGTCTTTCGCAACTGCAAGTAAGGAACTAATTCCAGCTTGGGCGGCGACAGAGGTAGAAGGGGGCATACCAATGATAATGCCAGCTGCTCTACCTGCTAATTCTTGAATTTCTTGTACTTCGGCGGTGCTGATGTCAATCATTTCTACACCAACGCCAGTTTTTTGAATTCCTTCCGAGATGGCTTGACCAAGGCGATCGCTATAACCATAATCAGAAGCGTAGAATAAGCCAACGGTGGTTTCGGCTTTGGCTTGTCTTTGACTCCAGTTTTGATAGCACTCAGTCAGAATATCCAGATGATGATAAAGTAAAGGCCCATGACCGTTAGCGATGATTTTAATCTTGCCCAGTTCGCCCATACGCTTCATCGCATTCAGCAGCGATCGCGCGTTTGGCCCCATGAGACAGTCATAATAAAATCTAAAGTCAGCCTCGATCGCTTCTAAATCTTCATCAAAGGTGCGATCATCACAAAAGTGCATCCCAAAGGCATCGCAAGTATAGATAGTTTGGGTTTTGCGATCATAACTAAAGATAGTGTCAGGCCAATGCAAGTTAGGCGCACTCACAAATTCAATTTCGTGACCTTTGCCAATATCGATGCGATCGCCACTTTTCACAATCCGCTTGGAGAAAGGATCGTGTACCAAACCTTCCAAAAATTGCAAAGCTATTTTAGAAGCTAAAACAGTGGCTCGCGGTGCTAATTGCAACACATCTTCTACTAAACCGCTGTGGTCTGGTTCTGTGTGGCTGACAATAATGTAATCAATAGTCTTGGGGTTGACGATACTTTTGAGCGTGTCTAAATACAATTGACGAAACTTCTGATGGGAAGTGTCAATCAAAACTGTTTGTTCGCCCCGAATTAAATAGGAATTGTAAGTCGTACCGTTTTGCAATCCGAATTCGATATCGAAGCGATCGCGATCCCAATCAAGACAGCGAATCGCCGTAGTATTTGGGGCAATTTCTACAGTTTGGACAGTGAGCCGATGCTGAACATTTTCTGCGATCGCTACCATTATTCGTCTCCGAGAGCAAATCTTTAGTAATCTTTCTCTGCCCCCATTGTGCCGCCAAATGAATTTTAAAGTTGTAATGAAGACTATTTTTCAAAAAATTGAAGTTGTATCAATTATTACTGTTTTTCAGCATTCTTTTTAACGCAAAAAATACCTTAAAAATCCCTATTTATCAAGGTATCAAGTCTTAAATGTTGATATTTCTTGGCATAATTTAAAATCCCTAACATATCATACATAACTTGTTTTTCCCTGACAATATTTCCGTAAAATAAGCATCAACTTCATGACCGTTGTATCTAAAATCAGAGTATGCTGTACAGATAATCTCGTATTTACTTTTAAAACAGTATATTAATCTCACATAACAAGCGCACTGCTATGCGATTTGCTATTCTTCCGGATACAGAAAGTATTTAGATGTATATAGAAATAGTAGTAGATGCACCCTTATTAATTTATAGCCCCCAGCTAATAGCTGAGGGCTTTTATTTATAATCGATGACTTTGTTATCTCAATATAGAAGGTAGTAAGCTAGGTGCTAACCATAACGCATAACCAATAAATGCGAATAGTGAAGTAATTAAAGCAGTGATGATATAGCCAATACAAATAAGTAAACCATCAGATTCGATGGTGGCAATTGCTAACAGTAAAATTCCGACGGTAGGAATGGGATTTGTTAACGGAATTGGTAACATTAACAATATTGTTAACCAAGATATACATAGCCCATTTAGCCGCCAAGTTAAAGGATTACGAGCTATTGTTTTCAAACGAGGGCGAGTAATTTTTTCTAATATTCTGGTGAGACGTTGCAGATTTTTTAACAGAAGTTGGGCAAAAGGACGAGGAAATTTATATCTAGCGATTTTTTTGGGTAGCCAAGGCGATCGCCTGCCAAAAACCATCTGTACTGAAATTAGCAAACAAGCAGCACCAAAAGGCCCAGCCAATCCTGGAGGCATGGGAAACAAAAAAGGCATAACCAATAAGGTTATTACCAGGCTGAAACCTCGTTCCGCAGTCTCTGTCAAAATATCACCTAAAGTTAAGTGATGCTCAGATAAGCGTTGCAGTAGAAATTTAATTTCTTGAGAAAATCTCAGATGCATTTGGCGTGAGTAAGAGTGAATTGCCACAAGACCCAGCTTTATTCAGTATATCAACGTGAATATAAAGACTAATGCACCTAAATGAAGATTAGGGTACTGGAAAAAAATACTACTCCCTACTCCCATACTTAAATTGGCGGGACTAAAACAGTTATTGCCTTGGGTATAACGCGAAAACTAGCTGGAGTATAAGTAGTAATTTCACCATCAGTATTGATTGGGCGTGGTTTACGAGTATAAATTTCAAATCTCTGTCCTTGAAGCGCACGCACACTACGCCAACGAATATGTCTGCCTTGTCGCATTGCGGGAAGTAAAGGTATGATTTGCCACCAATGTTCTATTTCCAAACTGTAGAGATCTAATCTTTGATCATCAATAGTGGCATCGTGAACCACTGCCATACCACCGCCATAATAACGACCGTTACCTATAGCTATTTGCACAGTTTTGACACTAAAGGATTGATCCTTCATTCTAATTTCTGCACTAAAGGGACGAGACTCCCAAATTACTTGTAACGCCGTAGCCAGATAAGCAAATATGCCCCAACGACGTTTCATTTCTTTAGTAAGTCTCTGAGTGATTTTTACACTTAGCCCCATACTAGCAACATTGAAAAAGTGCTTATTATTTACCCACCCTAAATCAATGCGTCGTAATTCTCCGTAGGCAATAATTTTGCAAGCTTCAGCTAAAGAATTAGGAATTGCTAAAGTTCTGGCTAAGTCGTTTGCCGTCCCCAAAGGTAAAATTCCTAAAGGTAATTGAGTTTCAACTAAGGCATCTACTGCGGCATTCAGAGTACCATCACCACCACCAACGATTACTAAGTCAACTTCATGCTGATAACGTAGGATAATTTCTGAAAGATGTTTGGGATTTTCTGTAGACTCTTCTGTTAATTTAAAGCCAAGTTTATCAAGATAGTAAGTTGCTTCACGTAAACGCTGTTGTCCTTGGCGGGCGTGACGATTGACTAACAGCAATGCGCGGGAATTTACGGGCAGTGACCTTTGTCGTGTTTGTGTCCAATTATCTGCTTCCATATAATTGAATTAATTTTGCTAATAAAATTTTGTGAGTTTTTATAAAAATTAGTAAAATTTTAATGGAATGAGATGATTATACTTTTATACTTGTATATTTTTAAAATTTCATATTATAAAATTAATAATCACAAGAATATTTCATTATTATAGTCCTAATCAATAATTATGTTTGTTATCCATTGACAGGTCTTTATATTTGTTCTAGTAATTTTGCATTCTTATTCAAGTTGTTTGTTGATGCTACATATAGCAAACATAGTATTGTTACAAAAATTACAATAACATTCATGCGAACTCTTGATTTATTGCGCCTTCAAATATTTTTAATTGATTAATCTTCCAGCTTAACTAGACAAATCTAAGAGAATATTAAAATTAATTTTAGATTTACAAAAAAAATTGCTGTTTATTAAAAAATAATAAGTTTTGAAATAAGTAGCTCAACATCAAAAATGTAGGGTGTGTTACGCCGTAGGCTAACGTACCCACACCAAATATTAAAACTTTGTGTTGTGCGACAACACACCTTGATTTTATATTTAATTAGTTAGACCTACTTAGTAATAGTTAAACTAAATAATTAATTCAAATAAAAAGTAAATATACTTAGTTGGTCTAAATAAATTTATAGTCAAACATTATAATTTTTATTAAATAGTAAAAATCGTGTAATTTGTTAATAAAAAATAATTATTAAATTTTAAATACCTCCTCAGAAATATACCTTTACATATAGAAACATCTATCTAAAGAATGAAGTTATAAATACTTTTTAAAACAGAATTTATCCTAAAACAAGAAATATGTTAAAAAAACCTAAAAGTTACAGCAAAATCCCCTAATAGGGGATTGTATTAGCTAAGAACAAAAATATTTACTATTGGTTAAATTAACACCAAAAAATTACTAGTATTGAAGTAATGAGAACATCTGCATTTTTATTAATACTTGGTTTGTTAATGACAGCTTGTAATGCACCTCAAAATACAGCAGTGTCTCCGACATCTGTGGAAAATAGTGCGACTGCACAACCTGTACAGAACCAAACCAAAAGCAAACTACTTGTTGTGACAACAGTTGCGCCGATAACCAATATTGTGAGTAATATTGCAGGCGATCGCACTGAAGTCAAAGGCATTATCCCCGAAGGTACTGATTCTCATACCTTTGAACCACGTCCAAGCGATGCTGATTTGCTCTCTAAAGCTAACTTAATTATCGTCAACGGACTGCGCTTAGAAAGCCCAACAGAAAAACTGGCAAAAACTTCTAAACCTAAAGATACAAACATCTATGAACTAGGTAACAACACTATCAACGAATCTCAGTGGATTTTTGACTTTAGCTTTCCCAAAGAAAAAGGAGACCCCAATCCCCATTTATGGGTAAACCCCAAATATGCTGAAGCTTACGCCAAATTAGCCGCCAAAAAGTTAACTCAGTTAGACCCCGAAGGCAAAGAATACTACGCTCAAAATTTAAATAATTACTTGCAACGCCTGGATGCATTAGACAAAGTTACCCGTGAAGTTGTAGCCAGTATTCCTGCCAAAAATCGCAAACTCCTGACATACCATGACTCTTGGGCTTATTGGGCAAGAGAATATAACTTCGAGGTGATTGGTGCAATTCAACCATCAAATTTTAAAGAACCTTCCGCTCAAGATGTTGCTAAACTCATTGACCAAATTCGCAAATCTAGTGTACCTGCAATTTTTGGTTCTGAGGTTTACCCCAGCAAAGTCGAAGAGCAAATTGCTAGAGAAGCAAAAGTCAAAATAGCGAACACGGCTGATGATGAATTACCAGGAATAGGATCAGCCGATGCAATGGAAAATAATAATCCTCAGCATACTTACATTGGCATGATGGCAAATAATTTGCGCATCATTGCCGAAAATCTGGGGGGAAATCCCAAGTTGGTTGACAAGCTGAACACTAATAATGTCGTTGGCCCAGCTACAACAGCCACTCAATAGCAAAGTACTGAGTGAGGAGTGCTGAGTGCTGAGTGAGGATGATTACAAGTATTTTTTTCATTTCACACTTCATACTACCCTGCGGGAAGCCACCCAAAGGGTGTCTACACACTTCACACTTCACACTTCACACTTCATACTTCACACTTCACACTTCACACTTCATACTTCTTTTGCATGGAACCAATATTAGAAATTAGAAATCTTACCTATGGTTTTCAAACTCAACCAGTATTGACAAACGTCAATTTGTCCTTATATCCTGGGCAACTGTCTGGTTTAGTGGGGCCTTCTGGCAGTGGAAAAACTACCCTAATCAAAGCAATATTGGGGTTAGTAACGCCTTGGGCTGGTGAAATTTGGTTTCGAGGAAAGCGCTTAAAACCGGGAACTGCACCGCCAAAAGTGGGCTATGTGCCGCAGGTAGAAACTGTGGATTGGAATTTTCCAGTAACTGCACTAGAAGTGGTGATGATGGGGCGTTACCGCAAAAAACAATTTTTGCCTTGGTCATCACGACGCGATCGCAATGCGGCCAAGATACTTTTAGAAAAGGTGGGAGTGGCGCACATCGCCCATCGACCCATTGGTGAGTTATCTGGTGGACAACAGCAACGAGTGTTTATTGCCCGCGCTTTAGTTGGAGAACCGGAAATTGTGCTTTTGGATGAACCGACAAGTAGTTCTGATTTGCGTGTGCAGCACGAACTGTTGCATCTGTTGGCAGAACTGAATCAACAAGGCTTGACAATTCTGCTTTCTACCCATGACCTCAACTCTGTAGCGACTCATCTACCTTGGGTAGTGTGTTTTAATCACTGCGTTATTGCCCAAGGTGAGCCTAATGATGTGTTTACGCCTGCAATTTTAAAGCAAACCTTTGGTGCAGAAATGGTGGTATTTCATCAAAGCGATCGCATTCTCATTGCTAATGCAGGCACTTCTTTGCGCCATCAAATGCAAGACAATTTACCGCAGATTTTGCGCAAATCCCACTTCAACCACAACGGACACAATTCCAAATCCTCAATTTCAAATTAAACACATGGAGTTTTTACTCAAACCTTTTGCATACGATTTTTTCAGCCGTGCCGTTACTGTTGGGATGATGGCTGGGCTATTGTGCGGTGTGATGGGGGTATATATCATCACTCGTCGCATGAGTTACATTGCTCATGGTCTTTCTCATGCCATTTTGGGCGGAGCAGTATTGAGTTATGTTTTAGGGCTAAATTTTTATATTGGATCTGGAATTTGGGGATTTGCCGCAGCGTTACTTATTCAATATCTTACTGGGCGTAAAGTATATTCTGATGCAGCTATTGGTATTGTTACCACTGCTAGTTTTGCTTTAGGTGTAGCTGTGATTAGCACCTATCGCAAATTTAGCCAAAACTTTGAGGCGGCTTTATTTGGTAATGTACTGGGTGTTTCTCCTATGGATTTGTGGTTTGTCACTGGGGTAACCTTTGTAATTTTGGGCTTAGTGTTCTTGTTTTATCGCCCTTTACTATTTTGGTGTTTTGACAGAGAAGTAGCGCAGGTGCATGGCGTACCTGTAGTGGCGATGGATACATTATTTGCGTTGATGCTGGCAACTTTATTAGTAGCAACACTCAACGTACTAGGCGTGACATTAATTATCTCTGCGGTTGTGATTCCTGCTTCTATTGCTCGACTATTGAGCAATCGCTTTGGTTATATCATGATCATTTCTGGAATTTTAGGCGCGGCGATCGCATTTGCTGGAATTTACCTGAGTTACTACTTAGATATTGCTTCTGGAGCTAGTGTTGTGCTGCTGTCAACTTTAATTTTTGGCTGCGTTTTGTTGTGGAAAAGCATTCAAAGTCGGCGTAAACGCTACTTACCACCCATTTCTACACAACATTATCAAGGTTAATAATAAAATTTACTGGCAGAGTCAGCAAAATTATAGTATTTGCTCCCTTCTCCGATGCGGAGAGGGGCTGGGGGAGAGGTAAAAACAGATTTGTCGAATTTCACGTTGCATTAACAATGTGACTCATCACATTAACGTTGTGAGCCGTTACATTTACATTGCGTGGCAATACATTAACAATGTGAGTCGTCACATTCACAATGTGAGCCGTTACATTCACAATGTGAGTCGTCACATTCACAATGTGAGTCGTCACATTCACAATGCGAGGCGACACATTCACAATGCGAGCTATTGCATTAACATTGCTAATTCAACGTAGAATGCTTTTTTGACCTTACCCCCAGCCCCTCTCCTACGAGGCTACGGTATACACACAAATCTTGGTGTAGCGCATCTGTCCCGCTTCGGAATAAATTCCGAGTCTCATAGTGCAAGTCCTCTCAAGAGGACTCAAAGAAAAATTCAGTCCACTTAAGTGGACTTTGGCTATGAGAGAGGAACTTTAGTTCTAGGCGGGAATGGCTTCAACATGAAAATTTTTGACTTTTGTGGACACCGTAGCTCCTACGAGGAGAGGGGAGGACAACCCTTATTTTTCATTGCTTTTTTCTCTCCTGACAAAGACGAGAAGCAGATTTTTTCTCCCCTTGCTTCCCTGCTATCTTCTTTCACCCTGCTAATATCCCGCCATCAACAGTCAGGGTATGACCGTTGACAAAATCCGTAGCATCAGCGCATAGCCAAAGCACAGCATTAGCAATGTCTCCAGGTTTGCCTAATCGTCCGGCGGGGACAAGATTCTCAAAAGCTTTGGTATTACCGCCACTGGCCTGACTAAGCATTTCAGTTTCAATTGGCCCTGGTGCGATCGCATTTATTCTAATTTTTTGCGAGGCATATTCTAAGGCTGCGGCTTTTGTCAGCATCACCACGGCAGTTTTAGAAGCATCGTAAATTGATAAACCAGGTGCTAAGGGACGAAAACCATTAATAGAAGCTGTATTGACAATTGCACCGCCATGACCTTGTGTCAACATTTGGCTAATTTCGTGCTTCATGCACAAAAATACGCCTTTGACATTGACTGAAAAAACTTTGTCGTAACTTTGCTCTGTCTGTTCTGCCAGCAAAGCATTCTGCCCCAGTATTCCGGCGTTATTGAATGCAATATCGAGCTTACCGAATTTATCAACAACGGTAGCAATGGTTGATTTTACATCTGCTTCTTGCGAGACATCGGCTTTGACAAATAAACCTTCACTACCTGCTTGCTGAATCAAGCTGACAGTTTCATTACCTTCTTCTTCTCGCCTTCCGACGACCACAACTTTAGCACCAGCACCAGCAAAAGCGATCGCAGTAGTGCGCCCAATCCCAGAAGTACCCCCAGTAACGAGGGCTACTTTATTTTCTAAAGATTTCATGCAAATTTCTCTGTTTTTACCTAATAAAGCAGTGTGCCTGATTTGGATTTTGCTTACAAGTAGGAACTTTCTGGTGATATAGTTACCTCATGGTTTCCAAAAATGAACAAATCATCTTGAGTGCAAACTGTCCTGTGCGACAGATGCTCGATTTAGTCGGAGATAAATGGACACCGCCAGTAATGTATCTCTTATCTTCTGGTACTAAGCGATACACTGATTTTCAACGTCAAATTCCTGATGTATCAAAAAAAATGCTGACACAAACCCTCAGAAGGTTAGAGTCAGCTGGTGTTGTAGAAAGAACTGTGTATCCAGTTGTGCCACCAAAGGTGGAATATAAACTCACATCCTTTGGTGAAAAACTAATTGAACCGATCGCTTCTTTGGCAGAATGGGCTTGGCAACATCAAGAAGATTTGCGGATGGTTGCTGAACGGCAAAATATAGTGGGGAGTAGGAAGTAGAGCTACGTCTCTACTCCCTACTCTCCACTTCCCACTGTCAAAACAGTAGTTTCCAAGTGATGATCATCTGCTGCTGTAACAGGTTTTTTGGTTTTATAAGGAATTTCTTCGATGGGCAAGTTATCGTTATCGAGGTCATCGTAAATTAGCTGCAATTGTTTTGTGCCTTCATGATTAAGTATTTTACCGCTGTATTTACTAGCATCTGCTCCTAGACCTTGAATGCGAATTATACCGTTAAATACAGTAGCTCTGGCTAGATAAATTACTGGGTCATCACGGAAAGGGACATTGACAGTAGTTGTAGCGGTAAGATGCGCCATACCTCTTTCGTCCATTTCTTTACCTAAAGCTATGGCTGTTTTTTCCATTCCGCGAATGGCAACGATCGCAGCGGCAACAGCCATTGTAATATCTGTACCATCATCAGCCAAAATCTGACGGGAAGAGAGAAACTGATAATTGTCTTCGCCGATGTCACGGCGTAGGCGTTGATGGACGATGTTCCGGGGATTGAAATGTGTCAGTGCGCCGACAATTGCCCCACAAGCTGCACGTGGTTCTCGCCAAAGAGATTCTTGAGTTTTGCCGTAGATGATTTGTTCGCCTAAATCTAAACGTCCGACATGGGTTTTTAAATCTATGGCGGCGAGAACAAAGGATTGGGAATTACCTTCATAAATTTGGGTACGCCAATTTTCATCTAATTGATGGGCAATGGTGACGTGGGCTAAAGTTGCACCATCATCAGTACCGCCACCAGTGGGGAAAAACGTTTCTGTTTTTAACTCACCAATTTCTGATAAGGTGGCAAACCGGGAAGCAACTACATCACGATAATTTCTAGTTGACTCTCCTTGATGAATGCGATCGCCACAGTTAGTATATGCCAAAGTTGTCACCACACTGGGCAAGCTCAAATCTGCACCACAAGCTTTTAAATCTGAAATACTAGCGCCAGCAAATTGTAATTCATCTCGGAGGATTTGCAGACCGTTAACCAAAGTATAGCGATCGCTGACAATCTCATTCAAGTAAATGTTTTTTGCACTATCCTCTTGCCCAAATCTGGCAGATAGTTCCCAAAACTTGTTAATTCTGGCACTCGCTAAAGATGAATCAAATGCTGAGGACATAGTATTTGATGGTAGAAACTGGGTAAAAAAGAAAGCAAAAGATCAAAGGTAAAATTACTATACCTTTTATCTTTTGCTATGTAGCTAACCTGTGTCGTCGGGATAAATTTACTAACCCACATCATCATGGGCAAAACGGTTGAACAGGAAGTCTAAAGCATAATTCCGCAGCTTGTAATATTGTGGATCTTCCATGATGCGGGCGCGATCGCGGGGGCGAGAAAAAGGAATTTCCATAACTTCACCAATTTTGGCGTGAGGGCCATTGGTCATCATCACTAACTTGTCTGCTAAAAACAACGCCTCATCAATGTCGTGGGTAATCATTAACACTGTGCAGCGATTCTCGTTCCAAATTTTTAGCAGTTCTTCCTGCAATTCTTCTTTGGTAATCGCATCTAACGCCCCAAAAGGTTCATCTAAAATTAGCACTTTCGGGCGAATAGCCAAAGCACGGGCAATAGAAACGCGCTGTCTCATACCGCCGGACATTTGCATGGGCTTTTTCTCCATCGCGTCAGCCAGTCCCACCATTGCCAAATGTTCTCGGACAATTGCCCGTTTCTCTGCTTCCATTTTGTTGGGGTAAACTGCATTAACAGCCAAGTAAATATTTTCAAATGCAGTTCGCCAAGGTAACAGGGCGTAGTTTTGAAACACAACCATCCGGTCTGGGCCTGGCTTGGTGATAGGTTGACCTTCGAGTAATACTTGCCCAGTTGTGGGAAAGTTGAAACCAGAAACCATATTTAGCAGTGTAGATTTGCCACAGCCAGAGTGACCAATCACACAAATAAATTCACCTTGATTAACCTTGAGGTTAACACCATCAAGCACAGTAAAGGGGCCTGTCTTGGTGGGATAAACTTTGCTAACGTCTCTGATTTCGAGGAAACATCTACTGTTGTCGCCCAGAGTTGGTAATGGTCTTCTAGAAGTGTCGGTGACGGTGGACAAATTACGGTTTTGCATGGCGGTGGATGAAGTGTGAAGTGTGAAATTACTTGGGGAAAACCTGACTTTTCATGGTTCTCGAAAACCTCTCTCCAAACCTCTCTCCTGCGAGGAGAGAGGCTTTGATTTCTCCCCCTTACCTTGTAGGGAAGGGGGCTGAGGGGTTAGGTTTGTCCGTGAACTTGATGTTAAAGTTGAATTTTTGAGCTTCGTGAATGAACTTTTTATCTTCATCGCTGAAGTTCAGAACTCGGCGAGTGAACCTTTTATCTCCATCAATGAAGTTCAGAACTCGGCGAGTGAACCTTTTATCTCCATCAATGAAGTTCAGAACTCGGCGAGTGAACCTTTTATCTCCATCAATGAAGTTCGGAACTTGGCGAGTGAACCTTTTATCTCCATCAATGAAGTTCAGAACTCGGCGAGTGAACCTTTTATCTCCATCAATGAAGTTCAGAACTCGGCGAGTGAACCTTTTATCTTCAGCGATGAAGTTCAAATACTCAACCGTCAGTTACGCAACTCTTCTAACGGGTGAGTCGAGGATGACTTCGGCAATAGAAAAGTCGCGTTTAATCTCCAAGCTGTTGAGGTAGGCAATAGGATCATCAGCGTTAAAGGGAGTACCATCAAATAATTGAATCGGTTGGCGAGTGTAGCTAATATCTAAACCTAATTCCCGCGCGGCGGTGCTGAAAACCCGCACCCGACAAACTCGTTCCACAACTTCTACCCAATTTCTGGGGAAGGGAGTATCACCCCAACGCGCCAACTGAGTCATAATCCAAATTTGTTCTGTGCGGCTGGGGCGGTTAATAGCAGACTCAGAATAAAACTGGTGATGGGCGTAGTCTCGTAGGGGGTGGTCTAAGTCGCAAGTAAGGTTATTCGGGTCTTCTAGCTGGATGTACTCTAAATCAGTGCTGACGTAATCTCTCCCCGCCACAATTGTTCTAACTTCTTCGACGTTTTGGGGATTTGCACAGTATTGGCAAGCTTCTAACAACGCTTTGGTTAAGGCGATATGGGTATTAGGATACATTTCTGCCCAATCTTCCCGCACACCGAGAACTTTACCGGGGTGTCCTAACCAAACTTCTAAGTCTGTGGCGATGGTAAAGCCGACATTTTCCACGGCGGCGCGATAGTTCCAAGGTTCACCCACGCAATAACCGTCAATACTTTTGTTTTGCAAATCAGCGACCATCTGGGCGGGTGGAATAATGTGCATATCCACATCCGTATCAGGGTCAATACCACCAGCCGCCAACCAATAACGTAGCAGCATATTGTGCATGGAGGCGGGATGGACTACGCCCATTGTGTGGCGTTGGTCGCGGGTGCGGAGTAAGTAATCTTTGAAGTCAGATAAGGTGCGGACACCTTCATCATAAAAGCGCTTGGCTAAGGTGATGGCGTTACCGTTGCGGGTCATGGTGAGGGCGGTAACGACCGGGAGGGGTTGGTTTTTATTCCCGCCCAAGGTTAACCACATTGGCATCCCAGAAGGCATTTGGGCTGCATCCAAATAACCGCCTGTAATACCGTCCACGATACCGCGCCAGCTGGTTTCCCGCACTAAGTTGACTTCATCTAAACCATGCTTGGCAAAGAAACCTTTTTCTTTGGCGACAGCGAGGGGGGCGCAGGCGGTGAGGGGTAAGAAGCCAATTTCTAAGTTAACTTTTTCTAAACCATGACGGGAAATGGCAGCTGTTTTCCGCGCCCGAATTTTCTTAATCCGTTTTTGCTGGTTAAGGAAGTAAATCATCTCACTCCGCAAGCTGTAGTAGCTGGGGTGTTCGACAACTTCCATCCGTTTGCGGGGACGAGGGATATCAACTTCTAAGATGTCGCCAATTTTAGATTCGGGGCCGTTGGTCAACATGACAATTCTGTCAGACAACAGCACAGCTTCGTCTACATCATGAGTCACCATGACGGCTGTGACTTCGTTTTCTTCGCAGATTTGCATTAACTGTTCTTGTAAGTTACCCCGTGTTAGAGCGTCCAACGCACCGAAGGGTTCATCTAACAGTAATAGTTTAGGACGAATTGCCAAAGCACGTGCGATCGCTACCCGTTGTTTTTGTCCACCCGATAACATTCCTGGTGGTTTCTCCGCATGGGGACGCAAACCCACCATATCTATATGTTTTTCTACAATTGCCTTACGTTCTGCCGCAGGTAAACCCTTCATTACCGAATCCACCGCCAAGGCAATATTTTCTCTCACAGTCCGCCAAGGTAACAGCGAATAATTTTGGAATACCACCATCCGGTCTGGCCCTGGCTTAGTGATTCTTTCTCCTTGCAGCGTCACCACACCATCAGTCGGCAAATCCAAACCCGCAATCATATTTAATAGAGTGGATTTACCGCAACCAGAGTGACCAATTAAAGAAACAAATTCACCTTTTTTAATTTGCAGATCAATACCTTTTAAAGCAATATATTGACCGCCGCCACTTAAATTAAATACCTTATCAATTTGATCAACAGCAACGAATACTGACATGGCTTTAAAGTATGAAGTGTGAAGTGTGAAGTCTGAAGTGTGAAGTGGGAAGTCTGAAGTGTGAAGTATGAAGTGGGAAAAATAAATTTCAGACTTCATACTTCATCCTTCATACTTATTTTTGTTCTGCTGGTAAAATCAGGTTTTGCAACCAAGCCATGAATTTATCGAGTAATAAACCAACTACACCGATATAAACTAGAGCCAAAATTACTTCACTTACGTCGTTATTTTGGTAAGCATCCCAGATAAAGAAGCCGATGCCGACAATACCAGACATCACGATTTCGGCGGCGATAATCGCTAACCAAGCCAAACCAATGGCAATTCTTAATCCGGTGAAAATATAAGGTAAAGCAGCGGGAATCAAAATGTTAATAAAGTATTCTTTGCGGCTGAGTTGCAGAACTTTAGCAACGTTGTTGTAATCTTGGGGAATTTGCGTGACACCAACAGCGGTATTAATTAAGATTGGCCAAATTGAGGTGATGAAAATTACGAATAATGCAGCTGGTTCATTTTGACGGAGTGCAGCCAAAGAAATGGGAACCCAAGCCAAAGGAGGCACAGTCCGTAGTAGTTGAAACAATGGATCTAAAGCCTTGGACATGGTTTTATTCACACCAATCAAAATGCCCAAGCCAATCCCAAAAACCGCAGCTAGTGAGTAACTAATAGCCACCCGTTGCAAACTAGCTAAGATTTGCCAAAACAGACCTTTATCAATACCGCCTCGGTCATAAAATGGCCAGAAAATTAATACCCAAGTATCTTGCACTACTTGAATTGGCCCTGGTAATGTTGCGCCAGGAGTCCAAGAAAATAGTTGCCAAAGTACGAGGAAGATTAAAATTGCGATCGCTGGCGGTATAACGTTCGGAAATTGTTTTTGTAGCTGCGAGATAAAACCGTTATCAAACTTTGGGCTGGCTGCTCTTTTTTGGGCTAATGTCATAGATTTTGTTTCCCTTGAGAATGAATAATGAACCACTGATAAACGCAGATAAAGCTGAAAGTCACTTTTCTTTCTTACTCAGCAACGCCAGTTCCCCTCGCAACGAACTGGCTCCTCAGCACTTTTAAACACTCACTTTCTTAATCGTGAGACTCTTGAGATATGCTTCGGGATTTTCGGGGTCAAACTTCACGCCATCAAAAAATTCTTCTACGCCGCGAGATGTGCTTGTGGGGATGTCAGCGGCAGCAATACCTGCTTCTTTTGCAGCTTCTTTCCAAATGTCTTCGCGGTTAACTTTATTAATTAGTTCGGTTGCCTTAGCTGCCTTATTGGTAATGTAATCTTTGGGCAAGAATCCCCAGCGAACACTTTCAGTGATAAACCACAAATCATGACTCTTATAGGGATAAGAAACGCTACCTTTTCCATCTTTCCAGTAATAAGCAGCCATTGATTTATCATCAATTTTGCGACCATCACCCATATCATATTTACCTTGATATGGTTCTGCTAGAATATCGGGTGAAGGTAAGTTGAAATAATTTCTCCCAGCCAAGATTTGCGCTGCTTCTTTGCGGTTGTCAAAGTTATCCAACCACTGCTGCGCTTCCATAATGCCTTTTAACAGTGCTTTTGTTGCTTTGGGATTTTTATCAACCCAGTCAGCCCGCATTGCAAAGTATTCTTCCGGGTGATACTTCCAAAGTTCTGCGGTTAATGCGGACATAAAGCCGATTTTATCTTTCACAATTCGATAAGGCCAGGGATCGCCAGTGCTGAACGCATCCATTGTCCCGGTTTTCATGTTGGCGACAGTTTGTGCTGCGGGTACAGTCAGCAATTTCACATCTACATCAGGGTCAATACCACCTGCGGCTAACCAATAGCGAATCCAAAAGTCTTGGTTAACGTGGGGAAAAGTTTGGGCGGCGGTGAAGGGTGTAGAAGATTTAAGTTCTTTGAACAGAGACTTAGCTTGAGCAACTTGCAGACCAATTTTACCTACATGTTTGTTGGCGATCGCAATTCCGTTCCCATGTGTAATTAACTGCGCCAACACATACATCGGGATTTTTTGATTACCTTTAGTAATCAAACCTTCGGTAATTAAATGTGGCATTGGCATTTGCCATTGTCCACCATCAATACCACCACCAGCCGAACCAATTTCTACGTTATCTCGCGCTGAACCCCAAGAAGCTTGTTTAGAAAGCTCTACCTTGGTCATACCATACTTAGCAAAAAAGCCTTTTTCTTGAGCAATAATTAAAGGCGCTGCTTCTACAATCGGAACATATCCTAATTTAACTGTTGTAGTTTCTGGTGTTTGTTCAGGACTCAAATTCACCACAGATTGAGCAGTTGGTATTGCTTGCGAACTACCACCAGTCAGATTTTCCGGAGGATTTCCCAAACAGCCTTTCAGAAACACAGCACTTGCAGATGCTCCAGCTGTTAATATGAATTTACGGCGAGAAATTTGGTTGAAAAAATCTGACATATTATCTCCTCAAATCTGGATTTAATTTTTTTAGGCATGAAAATTAACGCAAGCAGAATATGATTTCGCTTGTGGCAGTCACAGGATGATTTAGAGTTATATTCAAACAAGTCAATTCCAGCCAATTACCGATGGTAAAAGACTCATGGAATTAACTAGCAAGATAATTGGTTGCTTAGATTACTTGGGCTTTCAGGCGTTGTTTGGGGATCACTTAATTCATTGAAATTTAGTTTACAGGTTTTAATGCCAAATTTGTTAACTCGAACCACTCAATCTTAAATAAATATTAGATTAATAATATAAGTAAAAATTTATTGTGATCAATCAAGTGAACGAATATTCGTAATGTATGCGTAGTTATTGATGATAACTATTAACTTTACATAATGATTGAGATGCAAAAACCACATTTCAACAAAAATCTATAAGTCATTGTTTATGCAAACTATTAGAAAAATAATATATGTCGTTATGTAAACATAAAATACTTGAAATAATTGATAATTACTGATGGTAATTATTGCTTTAAAGCTATAGATCCAAAATATTTCAAGTAAGTGATACCAATTCACTGGGAAGCTGCACATGATGGTTACCCCACTTCTTGCAGAAGTCGGGAACAGGGAACGGGGAACGGGGAATAGCCCCAAGTTCTTTCTGTTCCATGACTCTTGCAAAAGTTGCTTTTGCAAGAGGTCTACTGAGCGACTTGCCCTGAGCGCAGCCGTTCGCGTTAGCGTCTTTGCAGAATAAGGGAGAGGGTTTGCAGCTTTTACTACCAGGCAAATAGTGCAATTTAAATGACGATTAGCTTACCTTTCACCTGCTATAAGAGGATGTCTGAGAAGTATTGTCGCTAACATCAAAATCATAAAAACCTAACCCCCTCGCCCCCAACACTCACGAGGGAATGAGGGTTTCAAAGCCTCTCTCCGTTTCGGGGGGAGGTTATTAGTATAATTTTTGACTTTTGAGACATCCTCTAAATCTTTTATTTAATTGCAAAAGATTGAATCATTTTTTCTGCTATTGGTAAAAATTTATTATAGTCTTCTACTGTTGCAGTATAGGTAATGATGTATGCATTATCATTTTGCAAAGTCCAAACTTGAAGATTTTTTAATCGACTAGCATCACTTTTACCTGTAAACACTAGTTGATTTGCACGTTTATTCGCCAGGGTTGTTTCACCTGAACTTTCTATTTGAGCATCATCTACAGTGTTTTTCACTTCCCGAATAAATAAATCTTTAGACTCGTTTAAAGTAGTAGAAAGTGGTTCTATCCGAATAGTCAAAATTTCTTGAAATTGGTCATTATCACTTTGTTTAGGTGATAAGAATGTCACTATATCTTGAGTGACCGCATTTGGCGTTTCTTGTACTGCCCAATTTTCAGGATAGTTAATTTTAAATCCATGAGCAGCGTAGTTAAGAAAATTGGTTCTGTCAATTTTAAGTTGAGATAAAATTATTAATCCGACTGCAACTGCGGCTGCTGTAATTCCCAACCCCATAACAAATCTTTTAGGCAAAGATTGTTGTAGTTTAGTTAATGGTGGTTTGTCCAGCATTTCTAGTGCTTGTAAGACTGACTCAGCAGTAGGATAACGCTGACGAAAATCATAGCGCACCATTTTATCTAAAATACTGGCAAACTGTGGGCTAACTTTTACTTTGTTTCGCCAATCTATTTCGCCAGTAGCTGGGTTTCTGGGTATGGAATGACTACCAGCAGCCGGATTTATACCTGTTAAAGCCAGGATAGCAATCATTCCCACTGCATAAATATCGCTACTTAAGTGGGGATTACTATTAGCTTGTTCACTGGGCATATAACCAGGAGTACCAATGGCTACAGTAAAACTTGTTTGCCCAGATGCGTTAGTCATTTGGGTACTAATTTGTTTCACTGCTCCAAAGTCAATTAAAACTATCTTGCCATCAGAGTCTCGGCGGCGAATGTTCTCTGGTTTAATGTCACGATGAATGACATGATTTTGATGAACAAATGCTAAAACAACCAGTATCTCTTTTAACAACTGAATAACAGCTGACTCACTTAATTTATCACTGATAGGCGGTAGTTCTTGTTTTAAATCATGACCGGGAATATATTCTTGTACTAAAAAGAATTCTTCATTTTCAGCAAAGTGAGCCAATAATTGGGGAATTTGGTCATGTTTCCCTAACATTTCTAAGATATCTGCTTCTAAATCAAAAAAGCGTTTAGCTGCATTTAAGGTGTAGGGGTCATTCGCAAGTGGCTTAAATAGCTTGACAACACACTGGGGATTTCCCGGTCGTTGCATATCTTGAGCTATAAAAGTCGTGCCAAATCCTCCCCGTCCCAACTGAGTAAGAATTTGGTAGCGTCCCCCGACCGTTTGACCCAGCATGAAGTTTCCCCTCTCTTTGAGAATCATTCACTCACTGATTTGTTAATCTTGATTTTTGCACAGAATAAAGTCCTAAGTGGTGACTGGCAGCCAGTAGAGTTGACATTTAGCAATTTTGTTGCATTTGTAAACTACTTGTGGAGAGAAAAAGTCAGGAGTAGATTTGTGAGCAACTCATTCACGCCTGCTATATTGAGTCTAATTTCTGAATTCTGAGTTCTGAATTCTTTAATAGGTAGCATCTCCTATGCCCAATAAATAAAAGTAAATAATTTGAAGTTTGCTTATGAGTATTAGTCTGTGCATGATTGTTAAAAATGAAGAAAATACGCTACCTAAGTGCCTGAATAGTGTTAAAGATGTTGTAGATGAAATGGTAGTGCTAGATACAGGTTCTAGCGATCGCACTCCCGAAATTGCCCAACAATTTGGCGCTAAAGTGCATCATTTTCAATGGTCTAATAACTTTAGTGCCGCTCGCAATGCAGCTTTAAAATATGTTACTGGTGATTGGGTTCTGGTCTTAGATGCAGATGAGATGCTGACACCTAGCATTGTGCCACAGATGCAGGATGCCATCCAAAGTGATGAATATATCTTAATTAACCTCATTCGCCAAGAAGTTGGTGCAGTCCAATCTCCTTATTCTTTAGTTTCTCGATTGTTTCGCAATCATCCAGAAATTCGTTTTGAACGTCCTTATCATGCTTTAGTGGATGACAGTGTAGCGGCAATTTTAAAAAAAGAACCTAGTTGGCAAGTAGGTTATTTACAAGGTGTAGCGATTCTGCATACAGGATATCAAAAAAGTGCGATCGCCGAAAATAATAAATATGCCAAAGCTCAAGCCGCAATGTTAGAGTTTCTCTCCACTCATCCGAATGATCCTTATGTTTGTAGCAAATTAGGAGCGCTGTACGTTGAAACTGGGAATATTTCTCAAGGTATTGAGTTATTGCAACGTGGTTTAAATCAAGTGACGGGAAGCATCAGTTCTCCAAACACAAACCGCCTGCGTGGACTAGACAACCAACAGACAATGCAGCCAGAAGAAAACTACGAAATTTTATATGAACTCCACTATCATTTAGGCATTGCTCATAATCATTTAAAAAATCCGCAAAAAGCCCTTGCTTATTATCAAGCTGCTATTAAATTACCAATTTATCCCATGCTCAAATTGGGAGCATATAACAATTTAGGCAACTTATTGAAAGATGCAGGCGATTTAAATAGTGCTAAAAAAGCTTACGAAACAGCTTTAAAGATTGACCCAAATTTTGCTACTGGGCATTACAACTTGGGCATGACATTAAAGGCTTTGAATTTGTTTACAGATGCGATCGCTTGTTATCAAAAAGCTATCAAATTGAATCCTTACTATGCAGAAGCATATCAAAATTTAGGTGTAGTCCAGCTAAAAGTTGGCAACCTCCAAGCTAGTATGACAGCTTTTAAAAATGCTATTCTGCTGCACGAACAGCATAATCCCGCAGAAGCCAAAAGACTACGCCAAGGTTTATACGAGATGGGATTGCTGAAGTAAAGACTCATACCAATTTTGGATTTTGGATTTTGGATTAGAAACTTGATTGGCTATTCCAGAATTATGAAATCAGACTTACTCTGCAAATTTGGGATCTGGGCAACTTGTGAGTCGGAAAATTACGCAATAATAAAAGATGAGTATCTTTTAAGCAGAGATATTGAGTCTAAAACTCTCACTTAAATATCTTGCTGAAAAATTAACCACCACCTCTTTGATCATTAATTGAGCATTTTAGAGGACTCACAAGCTAAAAACCTTATAAATTCGAGATAATGCGAGTAATTTTGATGACAGGCAAAGGCGGTGTGGGAAAAACCTCTGTTGCTGCCGCTACGGGACTTCGTTGTGCAGAACTCGGCTACCGCACACTAGTTTTGAGTACAGATCCTGCCCACTCCTTAGCAGATAGTTTTGATTTAGAACTAGAACATGCCCCCAAACAAATTCGCCCAAATTTGTGGGGGGCAGAACTGGATGCACTGCAAGAACTTGAAGGTAACTGGGGTGCTGTCAAGCGCTACATTACTCAAGTTTTACAGGCGCGAGGTTTAGAAGGAGTGCAGGCGGAAGAATTGGCGATTTTACCGGGTATGGATGAAATTTTCAGCTTGGTAAGAATGAAGCGCCACTATGACGAAGGGGATTTTGATGTTTTAATCATTGACTCAGCCCCTACTGGCACAGCTTTGCGTTTGTTGAGTTTACCAGAAGTCGGCGGTTGGTATATGCGCCGCTTTTACAAACCGTTTCAAAATATTTCAGTAGCGCTGCGTCCTCTAGTGGAACCAATTTTTAAACCAATTGCTGGTTTTTCTCTACCCGACAAAGAGGTGATGGATGCACCTTACGAGTTTTATGAACAAATAGAAGCGCTGGAAAAAGTATTAACAGACAATACTCAAACCTCTGTACGTCTTGTCACTAATCCAGAGAAAATGGTGATTAAAGAATCGCTACGCGCTCATGCTTATTTAAGCTTGTACAATGTAGCAACAGATTTAGTAGTTGCTAATCGAATTATTCCTCCAGAAGTAGAAGATCCATTCTTTCAGCGATGGAAAGAAAACCAAGAACAATATCGTCAAGAAATTCACGAAAATTTCCATCCTCTGCCTGTTAAAGAAGTGCCACTTTTCTCAGAAGAAATGTGTGGATTACCAGCCCTAGAACGACTGAAGGAAATTCTCTACAAAGATGAAGATCCTAGCCAAGTTTACTACAAAGAAACAACAGTTAGAGTAGTGCAAGAACAAAACGAATACAGTTTAGAACTGTACTTACCAGGGATTCCCAAAAATCAAATTCAACTGAGTAAAACTGGTGATGAGTTAAACATTACGATTGGCAACCATCGTCGTAACCTTGTACTGCCGCAAGCTTTAGCAGCACTGCAACCTGCTGGCGCTAAGATGGAAGAGGACTATTTAAGAATTCGCTTTGCGGATAATACCAGAGTTTAATTTTCTAGTAAATAATACTTTAGATAGAAATTAAAACTACACAGTAGAGATATAGCATTGTGCTGATCTCTACTTTTTTTATAAGCACCGAAATATCTGCTTTTTTTAAACTTTTGGCAGCAAAATCTTTATCAAGAAGACACAAATTTATATAAAACTATTTGCAAACCAAATAATGTAAAAATATGTAACAAACTTCTAGGAGTATTTACTATATGTTGACCGTAGTTTTACTGTCGACAAAGAGATTACAGAAACTTCACAATGATTTTAGTTTTATCGATGACTAGTTATTTTTCTGAAATTTATTTAATTTAAAAGCAATGTCCCCAATAGTTGATTCAAACCTGCGCACAAGACCTGAACAAGAAAGTCTCCTGCGCCGGATTACAAATCGTATTCGTCAAACATTAGAATTAGAAGAAATTATTAAAACGACAACAGCAGAAGTACGCTGTTTACTCGGAACTGACCGAGTAATGATTTATCAATTTCATGCTGATGGCACTGGTCAAGTTGTTGGTGAGTCGATTTATGAACAGCGCTTACCTTCACTATTAGGACTGAATTTTCCCGCCGATGATATTCCTACTCACGCCCGTGAACTTTTTATTAAGTCTAGGGTACGTTCGATTGTGAATGTTGAGTTGCAGCAGATTGGTCACAGTCCTGTGACGACTTTAGAAACAGGAGAACTACAACCACAAGATATCCGTTACCGCCCCATAGATCCTTGCCATGCAGAATATTTAACTGCTATGGGAGTCAAGTCTTCTGTGGTAGCGCCGATTTTTTATCAAGATCAACTTTGGGGACTGTTAGTATCTCATAATTCCCAAGTGCATTCGATTTCAGAATATGAACTAGAAGCGATGCAAATGGTTGTAGATCAATTATCGGTGGCGATCGCCCAAAGTAATCTTCTCATCCAAGCTCGTGCCAAAGCGGAACGAGAAGGTTTGATTAACCGCATTGCTACCCTACTACATTCACTTCCTACCATTGTTTTACAACCTGCATTAGAAGAAGCTGTTGCAGCTTTTAAGGGTTCTGGTGGCAGACTGTGCATCAGAAACGATGCTTTTCAGCTTTACAATGCTAACGTTAAAAGTCTCAACGAATGTTTAATTCCAGGGAGTAACTGTATTAAGGTTTACACCTGTGGACAACAGCCAGAAATTCCGCCAGAAACTATTTATCCATTAATGGAGCAATATAACGTCTGGCAGGAACATTATCAGTCCGGTGAATATGACATTTGGCCAATTACCGATATTTATCAAACTTCAAGTTTGCGAACTTTGCAATTGGCTTTTCAACCAACTAAAATTCGCAGCCTTTTGATGATTCCACTCCAGTACCGTCAGCAGTTAGTCGGGTATTTGAGTATTTTTCGAGATGAAATAGATACAGAAACTTTGTGGGCTGGTCAATTTGACCGCGATCGCAGACAATTATATCCCCGTTTATCTTTTGATGTATGGAAAGAATTAAAAAAAGCCCAACCTCAAGAATGGACAGCAGGAGAAATTGAATTAGCTAGAGAAATCGCTAAACATTTTGCCTCAGCAATTCAACAGTATGAACTTTATCAACAAGTACAAACCTTTAACCTTAATTTAGAGCATCAAGTAAAAAGGCGCACAGTTGAACTGCAACGCACCTATGAACAGCAACAAGCCGTATTTGGTGTAATTGCCAAGATTCGTGAATCTCTCAATACAGACACAATTTTTCAAATTACTACCAAAGAAGTGTGTCAATTAGTTAAAGCCGATCGCGTTTCTGTTTATCGCTTTACCAAAGATTGGGGTGGTGAATTTGTTGGAGATTTTGAGGCGGCTAGTCCAAACTGGACAAATGAAGCCAAAATTCAGGTAAATACAGTTTGGAATGATACTTACCTCCAAGACACAGAAGGAGGACGTTACCGTCATAACGAAACATTTGCGGTCGATGATATCTATAAAATGGGCTTTACCCAATGCCATGTAGACAATCTAGAACATTATCAAATTCATGCTTTTGTACTGGCTCCTATTTTTATCGGTCACAAACTCTGGGGCTTACTTTGCACTTATCAACATTCTGGCCCCCGCGAATGGAAACCTTCAGAAGTAAACTTCCTCAGCCAAATTGCGGCTCAATTAGGGATAGCACTCCAACAAGCTGAGTTACTTATGCAAACTCAACAGCAAGCCGCTGATTTACGTAAAGCTGCCGAACAAAGACAAATATTGTTTGAAGTAGTTACCAAGCTGAGAGAATCTCTAGATTTAGAGACAATTTTTACTGCAACCGCTCATGAAGTTCGCCGCACCTTAAATGCTGACCGAGTTGTAGTTTATCGCTTTGATCCTAATGCAGAACTAGATACAGGTGAAGTGGTTGCAGAGGATATGCTACCTGGGTTTATCTCTACTATCGCTTTAAAAATTCAAGATACTTGCTTTAAGCAAAAATATGTTGCCTTTCACCGCCAAGGACGAGTGCATGTAATTACAGACATTTACAACTCTGGTCTGAATTCTTGTTACTTGTACATGCTAGAGAAAATTCAGGTACGAGCTAATTTAGTTGTCCCACTAGTTAAAGGTAATGAACTTTGGGGTTTATTGTGTATTCACCAGTGCGCCCAACCGCGTGAATGGCAAGCTTCGGAAATTCAATTTGCCACTCAAGTAGCAGCTCAACTTTCTGTAGCATTAGAGCAAGCTGATTTACTCTCATATACCAAGCAGCAAGCCGAACAACTAGCTGAAGCTTTGCATGAACTACAAACAACCCAAACCCAACTCATCCAAACCGAAAAAATGTCTTCTTTGGGTCAGTTAGTAGCAGGTGTTGCCCATGAAATTAACAATCCAGTGAATTTTATCTATGGTAATTTATCCCATGTCCGGGAGTATGCTGATGATTTACTGGGGATGCTACATCTTTATCAGAAACAATATCCTAACCCCAGTTTAGAAATTTGCGATCGCGCCGAAGAAATTGATTTAGATTTTCTCTCTGAGGATTTGCCAAAAACCCTCTCTTCCATGAGCATTGGTGTTGAACGCATCCGTCAAATTGTCATGTCTTTACGGAATTTCTCTCGCCTTGATGAAGCTGAAATGAAAGTGGTAGATATTCACGAAGGCATTGATAGTACTTTACTGATTTTGCAGCATCGCTTGAAAGCAAAATCAGATAGTGATGACATTCATGTAATCAAAGAATATGGTGATTTACCATTGGTAGAGTGTTATGCCGGACAACTCAACCAAGTATTTATGAATGTGTTGAGCAATGCGATCGATGCTCTAGAATATCACCAAGAATCAACCGCAGAAACTCATCAACATCAAATTACAATTCGCACTACTATTGGTGAAATGAACAAAAATACGCCTAGCGTCGTGATTTATATCAAAGACAATGGGCAAGGAATACCAGAAGCTGTCAAAAACCGAGTCTTCGACCCATTTTTCACAACTAAACCAGTAGGCAAAGGTACAGGTTTGGGACTATCAATTAGTTACCAAATTGTGGTAGAAAAGCACGGTGGTATTTTTAAATGCGATTCTCAGCCAGGTCAAGGATCAGAATTTCGGATTGAAGTTCCCATTCGGCAAAGTATCCATACTTGAAGTGCTGAGTGCTGAGTAAGAAATACTAGTCCCTAGCCTCTAGTTCTCTTTCAAAGTATGACAGCTTACATTGATGTAAATTGGCTGAGTCGTCCCTCAACTGTACTAGCACCTGAACTTATCGGCTGTACTTTAGTACGGCAGATGTCGGATGGCAGTATTGTACGTGGACTAATTGTCGAGACAGAGGCTTATGCACCAGATGATCCGGCAATGCACGCTTATCGTGGTCGGACTACTCGCAATCAGGTGATGTTTGGTGCTGCTGGTAAGGTGTATGTGTACTTAATTTATGGGGTCTATTACTGTCTCAACGTTGTCACCGACCAAGATGGAGTAGCTAGTGCTGTGCTTCTCCGCGCCCTTGAGTTAGATCAAGTACCAATCTGGGTTGACCATAAAGAAAAACTCAAACCTCATCGCATTGCTGCTGGGCCGGGTAAACTTTGCCGCGCCTTGAAAATTGATCTGACATTGAATGCAACACCGCTACAATTTGGTCAACCGCTATGGTTAGAACATCGCCATCCTGAGTTTCAACAACAGCTAGAAAAGGGACATCTAACTTTAATTCAGACTACCCGGATTGGTTTAACCAAAGGGGTAGATTTGCCTTGGCGTTGGTATTTATTTAACAGTCGCGCTGTATCTAAAAAAGGATAAGCGATCGCCTTCAGTAAATCTGTTTTTTGTGTATTATTCATTACTCCTATTTAAGCATTTTTGAGATGGCGATCGCATAAATATTCATAATTTGTAAAAATTCTATCTTTAGATAGATGTCAACTCAAAACAGCTTTTTTATCGATTTATCACTTTTAACTGCGTAATTGCACAGGCATAGCTAAATAAGTCATCTTTAAACCACCAAGGGGTGTAAAAATCACTGGAGTAAGGTTTTGATTAATGTGCATTTGAATTTCCGAAGATGGCAAAGCTTTTAAACCTTCCATGAGATATTTCACATTAAAAGCAATTTCTATATCTTCTCCTGATATTTCCGCAGGCATTGACTCTCGGCCACTGCCCATTTCTTGAGCTTCACAAGATAATGTTAATTCTTGGGCGGCGTTATCAATGGTGAGCTTAACTATATTATTTTTTTGATCAGCTAATACCGCAATTCGTTCTAAAGTACTTAAAAATTGTTTGCGGTCAACTGTTACTTGTCGCTCAAATTGACGGGGAATAAGTTGTCGATATGCGGGATATTGCCCTTCTAAGGTGCGGCTAGTTAAGCGTTGATTTTGCCACTCAAAGACAACTTGACCTTGATCTAAATATAAAGCGATCGCATCATCCGCAGCAGCATTATGCGCCAACATCCGTTCTAGTTCTCGCAAGGCTTTGCTGGGTACTGTCACTTCTAATTGACCACTACCAGCTAAAGGACGCTCGTTGGTAGTTTCGACGACTGCGAGGCGATGTCCATCAGTCGCGCCAAATTCGAGGATGTCTTGTTTCACACTCAGATGCACGCCTGTCAGAACTTGTTTTGTTTCATCAGCACTAGTGGCAAATAATGAACCTCGCAGTCCTTCAATTAAGGCGGCTGTGGTTAAATGAATTGGTTCTGCATCTTCAATTATCGGGAGTTCGGGAAAATCTTCGGCACTCATGGCGCGTAATTGGTAATATCCGCTTTTTGGTGTGAGAGTGACAATTAAACCTTCCCCTGTAGATGCGTCTGAGGCTTCGTCATCTAAGGTGATTTCCCCTTCCGGCAGACGAGAAGTGATATCAACTAAGAGTTTAGCAGGTAGTGCGATCGCTCCTCCTTGCCAAACTTCCGCACTAAAGCTAGTCCGAATACCTAAACTCAAATCAAAGGCGGTTAAACTGACTTGGTTAGTTTCTGCATCCGCTTGTAAAAGTATATTTGCCAACACCGGATGAGTCGGTCGTGAAGGTACAGCACGGCTAACAAGGGAGAGGTTGGTACTGAGGTCGCTTTGAGAGCAAAGTAATTTCATAGTTATAGGTCAAAGAGTGCAGTATCTTTTTTTCGTCTGAAAAAATTGAAGTTAAGAGATTTAAATTTTAAAACCCACAAGAGCGAGTTTGTAAAGCTAAGTTTTCAACGATAAATTTTCTAATATCAACCACTTATGATGTAAATTACAAGCAAGTATGTTGAGATAATAGTATTGTGTTTGCAAGATGTATTGTAACCTTAGTTTTTATTGTAACAAAATATAATTGTTTTAGTTGTATATTAGAGTATGCTATTAAAGCACACAATATAAGTACAATGTGAATAGCAAGAAATCAGTAGTACCTGTAAGTATGTGTTGAAGTTATTTCCTGGTTTTTATATCATTCTAGATTTGGATCAGTATTAGAATTACGGTGATTGTACTGTAAATTTATGGCTCGTGATTTATTCCACAATATTGTAAAGTCTGCATGAGAAAAAGATGGGTGGATAATTACCGACGACCTCCTAAATATTCGGTGTGGCGGAGTGGATATTCAGATTGATTTAGGCGCACAGAGACTTATAGCTGCCCAAAAAGCCGACGAAAAAATAGCAGTTGAAATCAAAAATTTTGTTAGTGCATCAAAGATTTCAGAATTTCACATGGCATTAGGACAGTTTATTAATTATCGTACCGCCTTACGTGTAGAAGAGCCAAGCAGAACTTTATATCTAGCTGTGCCATTAGCAATTTACAACGATTTTTTTAGTTTGCCTTTTATTCAAACTGTAGTAGATGAGAATTAATTAAAGTTGATAATTTATAACGTTGATACGGAGTTAATAGAACAATGGATAAATTAAATGATTACCGAGCTAAAGTCAAGCAACTATTAACTAAATATCTCGATTACAAGCCAAGCTATGGTGATGTTGAAGTTGAGCAAATTTTTGATACTGAGCATGACCATTACCAGATTATTAGTGTAGGTTGGAATAATCAAAAACGAATTTATGGGCCAATAATGCACCTCGATATCAAGAATGAAAAAATTTGGATTCAGCAAAATACAACAGAAGTTGATATTGCTTTAGAACTGATAGAGATGGGTGTACCTAAACAAGATATTGTTATCGGTTTTCATACACCTAAAATGCGGCATTTATCAGGATTCGCTGTAGAGTAAAGTTCTCAGTATTATAGTGATTTTGTCCGTCTAGAATAAAAATTTATCAATTTAATCCAGGCGAGATAAAAAGTTCGATAAATTTGATGTGGTAATTTATACATAAAACCCACCAAAAATTTTCTTCTCTAGCCTCCACCGTCTCTTTTCCAGCCAGAAATTGTGGAAAGTGTGGAAAAGCATCTACAAGTCCTGAGAAATCATCTTTGAGCCTGTCAATATCTGTGGAAAACTTGTGGAAAACTTTTAGAGTTTTTCCACAAGGTAATTATACTTGATGAGGTTTTCCACAGAATCGTTGAGATTTTTCCACAAAAAATAATTGTTTTTCCACAGAGGAATTTAAATTTAATCATTTTTTATACTTAACTTAATAATTTGAATTCATTCCTTAACTAGATGAAAGTGTAGCCTGTGGAAAACTCAAGATTAATTTCTTGATGATTTTTGAGAACGACTAGTCATGTTAATGCGATCGCTAAGTTGTCTGAGAGTTTGAACTAAATTGCGATCGCTCTCCCTTAGTTGAGTTATCTTCTCACAACTATAAAGTACCGTCGTATGATCTTTGCCACCAAACTCTTCACCAATTCTTGGCAAACTCAAATCAGTGTGTTGGCGCATTAAATACATCCCAATTTGACGCGCCCAGCTAATTTCCCGCCGTCGTGAATTACCTTTGATGTCTTCAATAGACACATCAAAAGTCTCCGCCACAACCGCTAAAATTGCCTCTGGGGTAGCAGCTACTTTTTCAGTTGGTGTTTCTAAAACTGGGGTAATATTTTCTACTGTCATGGGCAAACCCCAAATAGAAATATAAGCCAAAGCCCTGATTAATGCGCCTTCCAATTCCCGAATATTAGAAGTGTAGTTAGTCGCTATATACTCAATTACATCCCTGGGTAAGCGGATATTTTCGTACTCAGCTTTTTTTTGCAAAATCGCCATTCTCGTTTCTAAATCAGGCGGTTGAATATCAGCAATTAACCCCATAGAAAACCGCGAAGATAATCTCTCTTGCAGTTGCGGAATTTGATTTGGTGGACGGTCAGAAGCAATTACAACTTGCTTGCCAGCTTCATGTAATGTATTAAAAGTATGGAAAAATTCTTCTTGGGTATACTCTTTACCTTCAATAAACTGAATATCATCCACTAACAGCACATCAGCAGCCCGATAATGTTCTCGAAAACTCTGCATACTATCTTTGCGGATGGCTGTAATTAAGTCATTGGTAAACTGCTCACAAGAAACGTAAAATATTTTGGAGTCTGAGCAAATTTCCCAGCGGTAATGACCAATTGCTTGCATCAGGTGAGTTTTTCCTAAACCAACACCACCACACAAAAATAAAGGATTAAACTCTCTCCCCGGATATTCTGCAACAGCTAAAGATGCGGCGTGCGCCATGCGGTTATTAGCTCCTACCACAAACCGAGAAAACACATATTTTGAGTTTAATTCCACATTAGTCTGAGTTTTTGGCGGTAGGCTTTCCGAGACAAAACTGGAATTAGGAAATTCCTCAACATTTTCTCGTTTCTCCATTGGAGAACTTTCATCACCTTGAGCAACGGTAATGTAAATTTCTACCGGATACCCCAGAATACTTTGCACTACATTAGCAATGGTATTGATGTAATACTTTTGTAACCAATTGCGTGCAAAGGGGTTGGGAGTAATAATGACTAAACAATTATTCTCGAACCGCTCCGCGTTAGCAGTTTTAATCCAAGTTTCAAAGGTTGGACGGGATAATTCTAGCTGTAGGCGCTCTAGCACCTGAGACCACAGACTGTCAAGAGAAATTTCCATCACATATCACCTTTGCTGCTAATCGCCAAAATAGAAGATATGAGCAAGCACTAATTTAGCATTCAGATGCTCTAGACCTAGGGCAAACTTTGAGTTCTAATCATTGTGGAACTACCCAGTAGGCAAGATCCTACCACCCACTGACCAACACGGAGAAGCAAAGAGACATGAAGACAACAGTGCAAACAATTGATAGCTGGGGTTGGAGCTTCAGCAAGAGAGCTAACAGTGTTAAATTAATGCTGCTAAGTGGGGTAGCAGTGGTTTCCCTGGGAGGGTGTAGCCTTCTACCGGGCAAGACCTTTGAAAATCGTACTAATCAGCCTTTAATTTCTGAACGCCAAACATCTAACCCGGAATCAGCGATCGCACTTCCACCGATTATCTCATCATCTGGAGATCCCAATTTTGTTGTGGGAGTGGTAAAAAATGTTGGCGGTGCTGTGGTGCGCATTGACTCTGCTAGAACAATTACATCTCGTGTTCCCGACCAATTTAACGATCCCTTTTTTCGGCGGTATTTTCGGGATGTACAACCTAGACAACGAGTTGAGCGGGGTAGTGGTTCAGGATTTATCATTAGTTCCTCTGGGCAAATTTTGACCAATTCTCATGTGGTTGATGGTGCTGACAAAGTGACAGTTACTCTCAAAGATGGCAGGACTTTTGATGGCCAAGTGTTGGGAGAAGACCCAGTAACAGACGTAGCTGTCATTAAAATAGATGCCAATAACTTGCCAACTATACCCTTGGGCAATTCTGAGGTTTTACAACCAGGGGAGGCGGTGATTGCCATTGGCAATCCCTTGGGTTTGAATAATACTGTGACATCGGGCATTATTAGTGCTACAGGTCGATCAAGTAGTGATATTGGTGCAAGTGACAAGCGTGTTGACTATCTACAAACCGACGCGGCCATTAACCCTGGTAATTCTGGCGGGCCATTACTGAATGCACGTGGTCAAGTAATTGGGATGAACACAGCAATTCTGCGCGGCGCTCAAGGTTTGGGATTTGCCATTCCTATCAACACAGTGCAGAGAATTGCCCAACAATTAATCACTAAAGGCCGAGTTGATCATCCTTATTTGGGTGTTCAGATGGTGACGCTCACACCAGAAATTAAAGAAAGGATAAACAATAGATTTGGCGATCGCATTACTCTGGCGACAGATAAAGGTGTGTTGTTAGTTAGTATTGTCCCTCGCTCTCCGGCGGCCGCTGCGGGACTAAGACCAGGGGATGTAATTCAACGCATGGAGAATCAATCTGTGACTAAAGTGGAAGAAGTACAAAGGCTTCTGGAAAATAGCCAAATTGGTAATCCTTTACAAATAGAAGTAGAGCGCAATGGTCAAATTACTCAAATTACCGTTCGTCCTGGAACTCTACCCGTACAACAAGAAAGCTAAGTAAAGTATGAAGTCTGAAGTGAATGTCTCAGTGTCTTAGGTTAAGAAAATTGTATGTAAATAATTAGAAAATCCTATGTTTGCAAAAGTTGACAATCGCAGATTGTCAATTTTTATTTAATTATGGATTTTTTTATTCATTATTTGTTAAATACCACAGGAGTTTTTTATATGGCTGATTTACTACCAATTGTGCAATTAGGCGATCCGATAATTCGGCAAAAAGCTGCTTGGGTTGATAACATTCATGACGAAAAAATTCAAAAATTAATTGATGATTTAATTGCCACAGTTGCTCAAGCTAATGGTGTGGGTATTGCTGCACCCCAAGTTGCCGAAAAACAGCGTTTATTTATTGTTGCCTCTCGCCCCAACCCCAGGTATCCCAACGCTCCTACAATGGAACCTACTGCCATGATCAACCCTAGGATAGTGTCACATTCAGCAGAAATTGTTAAGGGATGGGAAGGTTGTTTGTGTATCCCTGGTATTAGAGGATTAGTGCCTCGATATCAGTCTATTGAAGTTGAATATTATGATCGCTACGGTACATTACAAAAGCAAGAATTAACTGACTTTGTAGCCCGGATTTTTCAGCATGAATACGATCATCTTGATGGAATTGTATTTATAGATCGCGTCGAAAGTACTCACGATATAATCACTGAGCAAGAGTACCAAAAGCGTGTAATTAACAATACTTAATCTAAAATAAATCTTTAGAAAGAGTTTACATACGGAGTTTATAGGTTATATTTAACCTATTGTTAACCTTTGAGCCTTGGTGCAACTATCGAATAAATGACAATAACTCTCAGTAGTCGCGGGTTAAGTCCGAAAGAGGCTCTGTCTCCTGACTTAATCTCTACTCAGCGTCACAGTGATCAATTAAAAGTGAATAGACATACCAGTTTGGTAAATGCAAAGTTAGAGACGCATTTGCCTACTGGTGGGCTAGAAATTGTCCATGCAACCCACGGTCGCATTCGCATCCGCGCTACTGACGGTAGTTTGAACTCAAGACTAGAATTAGTATCCCAATATTTAAAGCAGTACCAAGGAATTAGAGAAGTTTCGGCCAACGAGCAATTGGGTAGTTTGGTCGTAAACTTCGATGAAAATCAATTGACATTACCTCAGATATTGGGAATACTAGAAAAACTGAATATTCACCCTTCCCCAACATCGCCTCAATCAATGAGCAGCAGAGATCCCTTTGCGGCATGGAAATCTCCTAATTTTTGGATGGAGCAAACTATTTCTTTCATTCCTCTAATGACTGGTTTAGCAGTAACAGGAGGATTGGGAATTAGTGGTTTAGCATCGATACCAGTTTATATGATTACCGCAGACGCAACTCGCTGGGTAATTGATTATTTAGAACCGCAAATTTCTAAGTCAGACAGCAACAAACAATCACAACCTAATGCTAAGATTGGTGAACGCCAATCTGCAAAACCAAATAACACAACTAAACAAGCGAAATTGACACAACTAGTAACTAAACCTGTTGTTGAACCAGTTAGGGAAGACGCAAAATCGTCAGCAAATATTGCCTACACTGTAGTTCATACTATTCCTGGCAGGATTAGGTTTCATGTACCCCGAATTGTCCAGGATCACGCCTATGCACGACGGCTAGAAAGGCTATTGAAAACAGATGCTCATGTAACTAACGTAAGGATGAATTACGATGCAGCATCAATTGCGATCGCCTTTCAACCAAGTCAGGTAGCAGTCAACCATTGGGTAAAACTAATGGAATTGGCTTTACAAACAAATCCGCTTACACCTGCTGTCCCAGTCGTAGAGCAACCACAGCCTCTAGAAAAAAATACTCAGCCTGTTGTATCAGCCGATACAACAAAACCATCAGCAGCAAGTAAAAATTTAAACATATCCAGCTTATGGGCTGACATGAAGCCCGCAGCTATGTCTTTTTCTTTAGCCTACATGGCGAACTTTCCGTTGTAGATCGTTCCGTCAAGGAACACAGGAGGATGAAAATGGAGGGTTCTGTATCCTCATCGGCATCGCAGCCTCCTGGGGAAAGCCCCTGGAAAATAGCAGCCAAACCAAACAATATCGCCCACAAGCAATCTGCCAAGGTAGCTTATAGTATTACTCTGGCACTTCCCGGAAAAGTCGCATTTTGCGTACCGAAAATTAATGATGATCCCCAATACTTGCAACGCCTACAAGCTTTGATCAAGGGGCAACAATGGGTGATCAATCAGCAAGTGAACCCAGAAGCGGGATCAGTCATCATTACCTACAAAACCGGGATGATGTCTGATTTTGAAATGCGCTCAAACCTAGCTAGTCTATTGCAGACTGCTGATTATGCTCAGTTAGAGGAGCAGGGGAGCAGGGGAGCAGAGGAAGAACATGTTACTCAAAACTCAGCACTCAGCAACGCCAGTTCGCTCAAGTCGGCAGAGCCGCCCACGCGACTGGCTCCTCAGCACTCAGCACTCAGCACTCAGCACTCAAAAGTAACCTATACTATCGTTCATTCCATTCCTGGACGAATTAGGTTTCACATACCGCAAATAGCCTGCGATCACAAATATGTGCAACGCTTAGAGAACTTGCTCAAAGCAGATCCAGTGGTGACAAGTGAGAGAATCAATCGAGATGCAGCCTCAGTGGTCATCACATATAAAATTGGGACACTGCGAGACTCCGAAAAGCGATCGCACAGTGCTGTCGAAGCAGCAATAACATATTTCATTAGTCTGATTCGCTCTGCCAACGAAGCAACAGCAGGTATCGCCGCCAAGCCAACCAGCAGAATTTAACCACATATCAGCAAATCTTTATTGCCGTAGCTCACCAGTCTTGAGTGATTGGGGAGAGAATTTGCTCTCGGAAATTGAGAGCCTACTGCGTCATTAATCAAGTTTTTTATCAATTTAAGCGAGACAAGGAATGACACCATTGACAGCTCAACTAGTATCACCCGCAGTTCAAAAATCTTCTAAAACTGAACTAGAAGCAAAAGAAGAAGTACCGCTGGGTGCGAAGGTTTACGAAACTGTAAGCACAGTTGTTGTAGCCAAACCAAGTTCTAAGATTGAGGCAAAGCCGAATGGCAAACTGTCTCTAGCGAAAGGCAATGGACGCTCTCATCAGCCAACCTCTAAAGTTGTCTATAGCGTTGTCCATGCAGTTCCCGGCAGAATGCGGTTGCGTATCCCCCAGTTACGTCATAATTCCGCATATGTGCAACGTCTGCAAACATTGTTGGAAGTTGATCCCCTCGTTACCAGCGTCAGAATTAAACCTGCGGCGGCATCGTTAGTTGTTACTTATAAATATAGTGCAGTCAGCGATGCCAAAATGCGATCGCGTCTGAGTTGTCTGATAATGACAGCTAATGATGCCAACGTTGTGCTGTTGGATAAGAAAAAGTCTATTGATGCCAAGCCAAAAGAAGATGCAGAAGAACTTAATTGGCCAGGATTGCAACTTTCAGCAGTAGCCACTGGGTTAGCAGTGCTAGGTGGGCCTTTGGGATTATCTGTACCACCAATTATGGTAGCGGGAACCATTGCTCTAGCAACATTACCCGTCTTCCAAAGAGCTATCGTCGGACTTGTGATGCAGCGAAAACTGACGATTGATGTGTTGGATTTGTTGGCAATTGTGATTACCACAGTCCAAGGCCAGTTTCTTACACCAGCCTTGATGCTGAGTTTAATTGAAATTGGTGAGAATATCCGCGATCGCACCGCTCGGTCTTCCAAAATGCAGACATTAGATCTGCTCAATTCTCTAGGACAATTTGTCTGGGTAGAACGTGATGGTGAGAAAGTCCAAATTTCCATCAAAGAAGTCAGAAGTGGTGATACAGTAATCGTCTATCCAGGTGAACAAGTCCCAGTAGACGGCGTAATTCTGCGAGGTAAAGCTTTACTAGATGAGCAGAAACTCACCGGGGAATCAGTACCAGTCTTGAAGACTAAAGAACAACACGTTTTCGCTTCTACACTGGTACGGGAAGGCAGTATCTATATCTTGGCAGAACGGATAGGTAACGACACCCGCGCCGGACAGAGCATCAAGCTCATGGAAGAAGCTCCTGTCCATGATACTCGGATGGAAAACTGTGCCATCAAGATTGCGGAAAAAGCTGTTCTACCTACCCTACTACTAGGTGCAGGCGTGTTTGCAGTGACTCGCAACGCCGCCAGAGCCGCCAGCGTCCTCACCCTCGACTTTGCCACAGGGATCAGAGTATCAGTACCAACAACAGTATTGGCCGCCCTCACTTACGCTGCAAAACATGGAATTCTCATCCGCAGTGGTCGCGCCTTAGAGCAATTGGCAGAAGTTGACACCATCGTATTTGATAAGACTGGTACATTGACTAAAGGTGAAGTTGCGGTTATTGGTGTTGATAGTTTCAATGCTGAAGTTTCCAGCGATAGAATTTTAGCTATTGCCGCCGCCGCTGAACAGCGTCTCACCCACCCAGTAGCCGAAGCAGTCATCCGCTATGCCGAAGCCCAGCAAATAGTTATCCCCAACCGCAGCAAGTGGAACTATAAACTTGGTCTAGGTGTGGAAGCCGAAATTGATGGCGAGTCTATCTATGTAGGTAGCGAACGCTTCTTACGTCAACAAGGCGTAAACATGGAACCTCTTAACGATAGCAACCGCGTAAATTCTGTGATTTATGTCGCCAGTAATGGGCAACTTCTCGGTAGAATAAGATATAGTGATATTCTTCGTCCAGAAACACGGGAAGTAATTAACCATTTGTTGACGGTCGAAGGTGTAGAAGTTCACATGCTCACTGGTGATAACCAGCGCACTGCCAAAGCTGTAGCAGCAGAACTCGGAATTGCCCCAGCCAATACCCACGCAGAAGCATTCCCTGAACAAAAAGCCGCAGTTGTCCGCCAACTGCACGAACAAGGCAAAACAGTTGCCTTTGTGGGAGATGGAATTAACGACTCCCCTGCATTAGCCTACGCCGATGTTTCTGTATCCTTTGCTCACGGTTCAGAAATTGCTCGTGAAACAGCAGACGTAGTGTTGATGGAAAATGACTTACATGGAATTTTAGAGGCGATCGCACTGGCACGCAACGCCAAAAAATTGATTCGTCAAAACACAAGTATTGTTGCTATTCCTAATATTGCAGCAATGGCGATCGCTGTGCTATTTGGGCTTAACCCCTTAGGTGCAACGGTAGTTAACAATGGTTCAACAATCGTTGCAGGTGTTAACGGCTTACGTCCAATTCTTAAAAATTCCCCAAAAAAAGCTCTACCATCAGCATGATGAGATGAGACTGTGGGTAGATTAAGCTAGATAGCTTTCTAACAATCTTTCAATACAACTGGAGATACCTTACTATGCCGAAAATTACTGACTTTGTTGAAGATGCTGGCGCTCCTGGAATCATAGCTGGTATAGGTGCAGTTCTACTTGCACCAGTCCTAATTCCGGTTGTGGCTGGAATTGGTAAACCCATTGCTAAGAGCATCATCAAAGGCGGAATTGTGGCTTACGAAAAAAGCAAAGGAGCCTTTGCAGAACTAGGCGAAACCTGGGAAGACATCGTAGCTGAAGCCAAAGCCGAACTCGCAGAAGACAGAGAAACCCCATTATTTGAAGCTGCTGCAAGTCCGGTTGATAGCACATCCGATAATGGTGCGTGAGCTTGCAAGCTATTTTTTGGAAAGGATGAAAGAGAAAGTTTCATACTAAAGACTTCAAACTTTCCTACTACCCAGATATGAGGCTTGTAGTTAAGACAGCAAATAAAGAGATGGGTATTTTACCCGTCTCTCTTAATTGCTCAAAATAAAATTACACCCATATCAACACACAATACCAGCAAAAATTCATCTGCATTTACCAACGGTTAAAAACAAAATTAGCAGACTGGTATGTAAAGAAACTCAAAAGTATTCAAAGTATCAATCAGGAGGATGGATGTGTATACAAATAGTCATGGTAATGTCACTATGATGCCTAAAGTTGTGGAGGCAAAAGCCTTGAACACGCCATCCCAGCCTATCTCTACAAAAATTATCAGCGATACTCCAGGAAGGCTACGCTTAAGAATTGCCCCATCTCATCGTCAAGCTGATGAAATACAACGCATCGCTAAGATGTTGGATGCCCAACCCAACATTAGTCAAGTGAAGACTAATGTACATAATGGCAGTATCCTAATTCACCACGATCGCAACGATGAAAGCTGGCAAAATGTAATAGCTACACTCAAAGACATCGGTCTGATTTTCGCAGATGTTACTACTGAAAGCCACTCCGATGCAGCCGCTACTGTTGCTAATGCTGTCTATGACTTAAATGACAGAGTTGAACAAGCAACCAATAATGTAGTTGACTTACGCTTTATGTTTCCTTTGGCACTGGGATGTTTATCTATCAGACAGTTGCTAGTCAAAGGTTTGCAACTAGAAATCATTCCTTGGTATGTCTTAGCATGGTACGCCTTTGATAGTTTTATCAAACTGCATGGAGTCAGTAAACCGCAGCCTAGTATTACCTCTGGGAAGTAATCAAAAGATAATCACACAGCTAAATACTTGTATGGGGTGTAAGTCAACAAAATCCTTACCCCCCATTTCAACTTCAACAATTAAGCTTTATTTAATGTTTATCTATTCTTACGTGCTGCTTGCAGAGCATTAATAGCTTGGCTTACACTTTCTTTTTCATTGTTATAAAAATTATTTTGTGGGTTTTGTAAAATCTTCTGAATTGCTTGTAAGTCATCTATTGCATTTAAATCAGATGTAGTGATGAAATTTGCTCTGGCTTTTTCTTGAATATTTGTGACTATTCTCAGAATAGATCTAGCCGCTTTGCTACGCACTGTCCAATCTGGGTCTTGAAGACCTTCGACTAAATAAGGCATAGTCGCATTAGCATCTGTTCCAATACTGCCAATAGTCTCCAAAGCTAGTCCTCGCACTGATGGTTCAGTGTGTTTCAGTGCTTTAGCAATGCTTGGGAGAACAGGAGTGACTTCACTACTGATTGTATTTAGGTTTTCAGCAGTAGCCAGACGAGCCTGTGGGTCGTTACTATTACTGAGATTGGAGATCAGGCGAGAAACAATGAATGAAGATTTAGTATTTAATCTAGTTAAAGCTGTAGCCGCAGTAAAACGCACCGAAAAGTCAGAATCTTGAAGCGCATCAACTAAGTAACTAGAGAACTTAGCAGATTCAATCACGGTATTCGCGCCATTAGGATCACCACTATCTTCAGCTACGATGTTGCCAATAGCTCTAGCTGCACTACTGCGTACAAACCAATTTTGGTCTTGAAGATTTTTCACTAGGTTAGGTAAAGCATCTCTAGCTATAGCCCCACCTCTTTGAGATAACACTAAGGCGGCTCCACTACGCACTCGCCAATTTGGGCTTTCTAATGCTTGTTTGAGCTTATCTAACGTTTCTCTACTGAACTCTCTATTGTTAATTCTTCCTATGGTTGTAGCACCATTAAGTTGTTCTAATAAATCTTCGTAGCTAAAACTTTGGATTAACTTATCAACTTGCTGATCATTAGGAGTTTGTGCCAAAGTTTCACAGATGGTACTACTGACAATAAAAGGTGATACAAAGCTCAACACAGTTACTGCAATTCGATGTGCTAACAACCAATTAGGAACTCTAGCCGAAAAGCTTGAGTAAATGTGTTTTGCCATAAGTTGTAATTCTATATACACAAATACTATTTTGTATCCTCAGTGCTTCATATTACCATTCAAAATCTTTATGCACAAATACATTAAGTAACGCCGTGTGCAACTTTCCCTCAAACCTAACCCCCAACCCCTTCCCTACGAGGGAAGGGGGGCAAGAATCAAAGCCTCTCTCCTCGTAGGGGAGAGGTTTGGAGAGGGGTTTAAAAATAAGTTGCACATCATATTAAGTAAAATTCTTCTAGGTCTTTCTCTACTCTCAACTTCTCGTTGTTTACGTTCTGGAATGTCAAAATAGTGATCGCAACTGCTTTGAGTCATACCTACCAGTGAAAGCCCCTACTAGCAATTCCGCACAAACTCAGTCACGTAAAGCGGATCACATCCGTATCTGCTTGGAAGAAGATGTCCAGTTCCGTGAAACAACCAATGGATTAGAAGCTTATCGTTTTATTCATTGTTGTTTACCAGAAATAGACCGCAACGATATTGATATCAGTACAAGTTTTTTAGGTAAGTACTTAGCAGCACCATTGCTAATTTCTTCGATGACTGGAGGAACCGAAGAAGCAGGAATGATTAATCGCCGTTTAGCAGAAGTTGCTCAACACTACAAACTGGCGATGGGTGTCGGTTCCCAACGCGTGGCGGTGGAAAAACCCCAGGTGGTGGATACTTTTGCGATCCGCAAGTATGCACCGGATGTATTGTTGTTTGCCAATGTGGGTGCGGTGCAACTGAACTATAAGTATGGTTTAGATGAATGTCTGCGAATCATAGATATGTTAGAAGCAGATGCTTTGATTCTGCACATCAACCCTTTGCAAGAGTGCATTCAACCTAGAGGCGATGTGAATTTTCGAGGATTAATTGATAAAATTTCTCAATTATGTAGTAAGTTATCTGTGCCGGTGATTGCCAAGGAAGTCGGTAATGGGATTTCCGGTGCAATGGCAGAAAAACTAATTGCGGCTGGGGTGAGTGCCATTGATGTGGCTGGTGCTGGAGGGACTTCTTGGGCTAAGGTTGAGGGTGAACGGGCAGAAAATGCTTTGCAACGACGGTTAGGTAGAACATTTGCAGATTGGGGTATACCAACAGCAGAGTGTATTACTAGTGTGCGGGCGATCGCTCCTTCTATTCCCTTAATTGCCTCTGGTGGATTGCGTCATGGTTTGGATGTAGCCAAAGCGATCGCATTAGGTGCAGATATAGCTGGTTTAGCCATACCTTTTTTACAAGCAGCAGTAGTGTCAGAAGCTGCCATCTCTGAGTTAGTAGAGGTGTTGATAGCAGAAATTGTCACAGTGTTATTTTGTACTGGTAACGTTAACTTACAGCAGTTAAAACATTCTGGAAGTTTACAACGCCTACAATAAAACAGTAGTAATTTGTCTTTTACCGCAAATCACTCATCACCATTCATTATTGACTAATAAATATTGGCTAATGACTAATTTTTTTAAACAAACTGTTGCCAGTTTAATCGGTAGCTTACTAGGATTATTTATTTTCTGCGGGATTAGTACTACAGGACTATTATTACTGCTGTTTGCGATCGCTGCTTCTCAAGATGTTAGCCCCGTAGTCAAAGATAAGTCTGTGGTAGTTTTTGACTTGTCAATGAAGATTACCGATAGAGAACCTAGCGCTGGTGAAGCATTACAAAAAGCACTATCAGGTAGTGAAGAAGAACGCATCACACTCCGCAAAGTTCTAGATGCTATAGACAAAGCACGACGCGATCCAAAAATTGTCGGTATTTACTTAGATGCCACACATACAGGTGCAGGTAGTAACATTGGTTTCGCTTCCCTGAAAGAAATCCGCAAAGCCCTAGAAGAATTTCGGGCGGCTGGGAAAAAGGTAGTCGCTTATGGTCAAGACTGGGGCAAGAAAGAATATTATCTTGGTTCGGTAGCAGATACCATTGTGCTGAATCCCTTGGGTGCAATGGAAGTTAATGGTTTGAGTAGTCAACCAATGTTCTTAGCAGGTGCATTGCAGAAGTTTGGTATTGGTGTGCAGGTTGTCAGAGTCGGTAAATTTAAAGGCGCTGTTGAACCATTAATTCTGAATAAACTAAGTCCAGAAAACCGAGAACAAACACAGAAATTACTAGATGATGTGTGGAGTGAGTGGCGGACTACAGTAGGCGCAAGCCGGAAAATCGACCCGCAAAAATTGCAGGCGATCGCAGATAATCAAGCAATACTAGAAGCACCCGCAGCCAAAACTAATGGTTTGGTCGATCAAGTCGCATACCATGATCAAGTAGTTGCAGACTTGAAAAAACTCACAGCCAGCGGTAAAGACGATAAAACCTTCCGACAAATTGACCTGACAGAATACGCCCAATTTACCAACAAATCCCTCAATGCCGAACGGCAATCAAACAATAAAATTGCCGTAGTGTATGCCGAAGGTGAAATTGTCGATGGCAACGGTGATAATGAACAAGTAGGAGGCGATCGCTTTGCCAAAATCTTTAACAAAATCCGGCAAGATAAAAATGTCAAAGCTGTTGTCTTACGGATTAATAGTCCTGGTGGGAGTGCAACAGCCGCTGAGGTGATGCAGCGGGAAGTACGGTTAACTCGTGAGGTCAAACCTGTAGTCGTATCTATGGGTGATGTGGCTGCTTCTGGTGGTTACTGGATTGCTAGTGATTCTAACCGCATTTTTGCGGAACCGAATACAATTACTGGTTCGATAGGTGTATTTGGAGTTTTGTTTAACGGGCAAAAACTAGCGAATGATAACGGTATCACCTGGGATGTAGTCAAAACAGCGCGTTATGCTGATACTCAAACTGCAGCGCGTCCGAAATCACCCCAAGAACTTGCAATTTATCAGCGCAGTGTGAACCGTGTTTACAATCTATTTCTCAATAAAGTTTCCCAAGGTCGCAAATTACCAGAACAAAAAGTTGCAGAAATTGCCCAAGGAAGAGTTTGGTCTGGGGTAGCGGCTCAACAAATTGGTTTAGTAGACGAAATCGGTGGACTCAATGCTGCTGTACAATACGCTGCCAAGCAAGCAAAATTAGGTAACGATTGGCAGTTAAAAGAATATCCCAGAGAAAGCAGTTTAGGCGAAAGCTTATTTGGAGGAGCCGTTGAAGATGTTAGTACTGTTTTAGGAATTAAGGGACAACAAATCAAAACAACTGATCCATTGACGGCGGAATTCGGCAAACTGCAACAAGAATTAGAGGCATTTCAAAGCATGAATGATCCGCAAGGCATTTATGCTCGTTTACCTTTTAATTTAAAAATTGAGTAAGAAGTATAAATGTAGGTTGGGTGGAGCGATAGCGAAACCCAACCATTATGTTGGTATGTTGGGTTCCACTTCGTTACTAGTACCTTATTTACGGTATTTGAGATATGCAACAGGAAGAAGATAGTTCGTCCTTCTTTTATGTGCGTGTCCCAGCACGAGTGTTAGGATGCCTGCGTGGTGGTGAAATTACTATTATCCTCTTTCCTGGGCATGGATTAGTGCTAATAAAACAAATCCAGACCTATCTCGTTCCTGAAAACTTGAGAATGCCCAACAGTGAGTTTGATGTGTTGTTCAAACATCCTGGGGCAGAGATGATCCGAATCTTGCGTCACGACGAATTGTGTCCAGAAATCGATGCAAGCAATGAGTAAACAAAAGTATTTTTTTGATAAAAATTATGCTTATTCATCCTGTAACAACTGTAATAATTGTTCCTCAGTTAACTGAGAAATTCCTAAAGCCTGGGCTTTTTCTAATTTAGAACCAGCATCTTCTCCGATTACCAAATAATCTGTTTTTTTACTGACAGAATCAGTTACTTTACCGCCAGCTTTTTGAATTAATGCTTTAACTTCATCTCGTTTTAAAGTTGGCAATGTACCTGTAATTACAAAAGTTTTCCTGGCAAACTTTTGATTACCATTACTAACATTTGTGGTTTCTTCAGCAACTAATTGTAAGCCTGCGGTTTTTAACCTTTCAATTAAAGCCTGATTAGCATCAATATGAAACCATTGATAAACAGACTGGGCAATTTCTGCACCAATACCATAAATACCTGCAATGTCTGATTGCTTGGCGGCTTCTAGTTTTTCGACTGTGGGATACTTTTCTGTGATCAGTTGGGCATTCACACTGCCAACGTGACGGATGCCTAAACCATATAATACTCTATGCCAAGGTTGATTTTTTGATTGAGCGATCGCTTCTACTAATTTTTGGGCTGACTTCTGTCCCATTCTTTCTAGACTCAGCAATTGGGCTTCTGTTAAGTCATACAAATCAGCAACGGAATGCACCAAACCTTTATCTACCAGTTGATGCACTAATTTCTCGCCCACACCTTTAATATCTAAAGCATCACGACTTACCCAATGTTCAATCGAACCTTTGAGAATAGCAGCACAAGAAGCATTAACGCAGCGAGTCACGGCTTCACCTGATTCTCGCACTACTGGTTGACCACAAACTGGGCAATGGGAAGGCATAATAAAAGGTTCGGTGTTATCGGGGCGCAGTTCTTTTATGACGCGCACCACTTCCGGAATAATTTCCCCAGCTTTGCGAACAATTACTGTATCACCGATGCGGATATCTAGTTGGGCGATGCGATCGCTATTATGTAAGGTAGCGCGAGAAACTGTTGTGCCTGCCAATTGTACCGGACGCATCTCTGCTAACGGTGTTAAAGCGCCTGTCCTACCAACATTCACCGCAATATTTTCTACACGAGTGGGTGCTTCTTCGGCTGGATACTTCAACGCCACCGCCCAGCGCGGGAATTTTTGGGTGAACCCTAACTGTTCTTGCAGTTTAAAAGAATTCAGCTTTACTACTACCCCATCAGTCATGTAGGGTAAATTCAGCCGTTCTGTATCCCAGTATTCATAGTATTCTGCCACTTCTGTTAGAGACAGACACAGCTTGTGATTCGGATTTACTCGAAAACCCATCTTTTGCAACAATTCCAAGGCTTCCCATTGGGTATTGGCAATACTCGCATCATCCATTCCGGGAATATGCAGCGTGTAGGCAAAGAAATCTAACCGCCGCCGCGCCACAATGCGTGAGTCTAACTGTCTAAGTGTACCAGCTGCGGCATTCCGAGGATTAGCAAATAACTGTTCACCTGCTTTTTGACGTTCTTCGTTGATTTGCTTAAATACTTCCAACGGTAAAAATGCTTCTCCCCGCACTTCTACCCTTTCTATTGGTTCTATACCATCAAAATTTAAGCGTAAGGGAATTGAGCGAATTGTCCGCACATTTTGAGTGATTTCTTCACCTGTGACTCCATCACCTCTGGTTGCACCTCTAACCAGCAAACCATCTTGGTAAGTTAGCGCCAAAGCCGAACCATCAATTTTCAGTTCCGAGACATATTCTACCGAGTCGGTTGTGGGTAATTGTCGCCGCCAACGTTGATCCCAAGTTTGTAACTCATCAATATTAAAAGCATTTTCTAGACTATACAGCGGGATATTGTGCCGCACTGAGGTAAAGTGTGTTGCAGGCCTTTCACCCACGCGCTGAGTCGGACTATCGGGTGTTACCAATTCGGGATACTGCGTTTCCAATTGTTGCAATTCACGGTACAGCTGGTCATAGACAGCATCCTCCATGATGGGTGTGTCCAGGACGTAATAGGCGTAACTAGCTTGTTGCAACAGTTGGCGTAGTTCTTCTGTGCGCTTGGCTTGGGACTGAAGTTGTGTCATTAGACTTAAGGCAAGATACTGAGTAAATATAATTTTGTTGGGATAGTTCTAGGTTAATCGTCTTTGGTGTTTTCACACATATATAAGAGGGAATAGGCGATCGCATCCCAGCAATCAAATATTAACATTTGTAATAAGATGTATAAAAATCCTATTATTATCGCTCACCGAGGCGCTAGTGGCTATCGTCCAGAACACACGTTAGCCGCTTACGAATTAGCAATTAATTTCGGTGCTGACTATATTGAACCAGATTTAGTTTCGACTAAAGATAGTGTTTTAATTGCCCGTCACGAAAACGAAATTTCTGCAACTACAGATGTTGCTAATCATCCAGAATTTGCTCAACGTCAAACCACTAAAATTATTGATGGCGAAGCGAAAACTGGTTGGTTTACAGAAGACTTTACCCTGGCAGAAATCAAAACATTACGAGCAAAAGAAAGAATTCCGCAATTACGTCCGCAAAATACTATTTATGATGGATTGTACGAAATTCCAACATTACAAGAAATTATTGATTTAGCAAAAAATTACAGTGCTAAACTGGGGCGTACTATTGGGCTTTATCCTGAAACAAAGCATCCCAGCTATTTTAGATCGATAGATTTAGCTTTAGAAGAAACTCTCCTCGCTACTTTACAAGCAAATGGTTATCACGGAGAAAATGCACCTGTTTTTCTTCAGTCTTTTGAAGTAAGAAATTTACAATATTTAGCTCAAAAAACTAATCTACCTTTGGTGCAATTAATTAACCTTACTGGTAAACCTTTTGATTTTGTAGTTAGTGGTGATGTTCGCACTTATGCAGATTTAGTAACAATATCAGAGTTAGAGGAAATTGCCAAATATGCCCAAGCAATTGGGATTCATAAAGATATTTTAGTTCCAAGAGATAATACAAATAAATTATTATCACCAACATCTTTAGTACATAATGCTCATAAAGTTGGTTTGCAGGTACATGTCTGGACTTTTCGCAATGAAAACTACTTTTTACCTTTGGACTTCCAAAGTAATCCTCAAGCAGAATATGAACTATTCTTTAGTTTAGGTATTGATGGCGTATTTAGTGACTTTTCTGATACTGCTTTGAAAGTGCGCGATCGCTTCTAATTAGGTTATATATTCTTAATATGCCACTCTTCAAATTAAAAGTACTTAGTGATTCCCCTAGCCCCTTGAAAAGGATATTTAGGAACATCTACAAGTCTTAAATACAACAACAAAAAGTTTTCAGATATCCTCTTACTTGATAGATAAAAAATCTAATACTTACGCTACCTAATTCACGTAAAATAAAATCTGAGTAGCCATGATTTTTATTGAATTTGGATTTGATATGATAGCGATCGCTATCAATACCAATATCCCAGTAGAGTTGAATTTTTAATCACCAATATCATGTTGTAAGTCTTGCTCTAATTGCAATGCTTCATTTAATATTGCATTTGTAAATTCTATACTTTTCAAGTAAGTATAGTAAGCTGCCACTGGCACTGTTAATACATCGCTCCAAGCTTGTTCTGCTTGATGAAAATCTTGAATTTTTGAGGTACTTGTAGAACATAAGTTATCATGTGATAACCCTAAGTTTTGGATTTCTGTTATTGTTGGCAATTGAGGAATCAAACCATGATGATAATTTCTAACTGTTAGCAAATAATCATAAATCTGGCGAGAGAGCCGTTGGCCAACTGGCTGTAGTAAATTACAAGCTAGAGCAGGAAGAATATGCCAAGTCTCTGCCAATAAATCTCGCTCTAACCCTGATATGTTGGCGGGAATCACCAAATCTACATTACTCACAAACTCTGTTTCTACTGATAGCAACATCACATAAACAATCAACCACTCCTCTTCTATCTCTTCAGATAGTTCAGGTTCTTTGACAATCATTACATAGCGCGGCGATGAGTTGCCTGCTAAAAAACTTCGTGCTACAGGAGAGTATAAAGTCTGTTGTTCTTGGCTTGTGAAATTTAAAGGGCTTCTTATTAAGTAATTAACTTGCCAAATTTCTCCAGGTTGTGGCAATATTATATTATACCTCTGCTTATTCAAAAAAATAAATTTATCCAAATTTACACGCATATATTTTTACCTGAAAACAACAATGCTTGATGAGCAAAGATTTAAGATGGTGTGGTATTCAATCTATGTATTGATTAACGATTGAAATCTTTCCAGAATGATGATTTGCTCTAATTTTGATAATCAGGCTGTAAAACTTATTCTCTTAGCTTACCACTGCTTTGTTGTACGATTATCTGCTGTATTTAGCTGGCGATTTTTTTGTAGTTTATCCTTCATATCTTTAATTTTTAATAGACCTAATATCTCAGCAATACGCCCTGATAGTTCTTGCCATCGCTTAGAGACTTCACCCTGGCTAATTCTTAATTCAACTGCAATTTGAGCTTGTGTTTTACCATCTACTTTTCCTTGCCATAATTTAAGATAATTTCGGTGTGGATAAGATTTATCTAGTTCGTAAATAGACTCTAGTGCTTTCACAATTAAATCTGCCCGCTCTATTGCATCTAATGAGCTAAATTCATCAGGAATTGTGTCTAATAAACACATGTCTGTTCCTGGAAGATTATCATCTAAACTCTGATACTGCCGCAGATTTTCTTTACGAACAGAATCAATAATTGCACATCTAGCGACAGCAACAGCCCAGTAATAAAACTCTTCTACACTTCCTTCTCTAAACTTACCCGCTTGAAAAGCCAGCAATACTTTTAAATTTGCAATTTGAACAGCATCTTCCCAAGACAAACCTGTTCCTCTAGTGTATTTACGGGCAATTTTTTCTAATCTGCGGCGATAGTTTAATCCAATCAGAATTTCTTGGTAATAAGATAATGATCGCTGTTCTAATAGCATAAGTTATTAAGTAAGCAAATTTAATTTTCTAGTTCAAATACGGTTACACCCTCAAAGCACACTAACCATATAGTAGGAAATTGTTTTGCTCTGTGTTATCTACTATATTTTTAATCTTGATTAGTTGTGTTTAATGGCAAAACTTTGGTAAATTTCAACTGAAATGACTTACCTTTGTAAAATCAATCTTATGCAAAATTGTCAGCTTTTAAAATAAGCAAAACAGACAATAATACATGTATTATTTGTTTTTTATTTTTAATAAAGACAGAAAAAAATGATAAAAAATGCACTTAATTAGAATATCTATTGAAAATGAGTTGGTTACAGCTAACTTATTAGCTTCTTAACAAAAAATCATTCGGGCTTTAAAAGATATTTATAAGACAATATTTCAGGAATTTAGTCGAGGATTTTTAAATAAATATATTTTGATAAGTTTTTTAAGCAAAGCTCGTAAACAACTGCTGCTATTAATGTCTATTTCTGAGACTAAAATAAGGAATTTATGTCCTATAAATATTGTAAAATATCTATCATAACTTGGGATTTTACATATAATAGTCAGTGACAAAGTTCAGGAAAGCAACACATTAAAAGAAAAGTTAAGTATACTAACTTTTGAGGAACTAAAATCATGACTAAAATTATAATTTCTGCCTTACATCATAATTCCATAGAAACATTTATCTATAATCTCACCACAGAGCAAGCAGAAACTATATTGGGCAGTGGTTATCCCTATGGGTTTGAGATAATGAACACTGCTGATAGGACGTATATCAATGCTACTGACAAGAGTACTAGATATGACGGTGGAGGTTTAGGTTCAATCAATTATCACGATAATAATATCTATACAAAAACCAGTTCAAGGTCAATATATATATACAGATGATTTGTGTATTAATTTCTGGCGTTTTAGTAGTAATCAATCTTACAGAGTAAATAAACTTATGAGAAATATTGTAGTTTCTGTATTAGATCATAATCCTATGAAGGGATTTATCCATGATCTAACTACAAAGCAAGCAGAAAATATATTAGGTGGTAGTTATCCCTATGTGTTTCGCATTATGAATACTACTGATAGAACTTATATCAACTCTGTTGATAGTAGTGTTAGATTTGATGGTGGAGGTGCAGGTTCAATTAATTATCATGATAATAATATCCATACAACAACCAGTTCAAGATCAATATACAATAGATTTGTTTATTAGTTATTGACTTTTCTCGTAGAATCGACTCCCCCTTCGGGTGAAGCTACTAATACCATTTCACGAAAATCCTGATACAAATTCATTGGTTGTTTACTCTTTCCCCCTGCTCCCCTGCGGTCTATTTGTATCAAACTTCAAGTGAAACGGTATAACGTCGCTAACGCAGTCGCCTGGGTTGTGAAACCCTACCAAGAGCGCTGTCTCACCACTCCCACCCCAATTTACTATCTTTGACTGCAACTTGGTATTATTGTCGCTTTTACTCTTAAGCAGTCATATCAAGGATAAATGTGTTTCAGCACTTCATGAAGCACTAAGTCTAGGATAAGAAAATACTGGACAATTACTTTGTCATTCTTGTTTTTCTGCGTCGCTTGACTTATCCCAAACTGCTTTTTACAGATAACGCTTGGTCACATTATCTTCATGGGCGCTGTCTTCACCGTCTTGAGTTTGCTAGTTTTGTTCAGACCATTTTTCTAATGATTGTGCGGCTTCGTCTTTATCTGCTTTTTTGTAGCCGCCGCCTTTTTTTTCATATTCCTTGACTAGCAGCTGACTTTTGCGTGCAGACCACTGACCAGGTTGACCACCTTTATCAGATTTGAGAATTTCTTCCTTGAGTTGGCGGCGTAACTCAGGGTCTGTGTACTTTTGGTCGTAGTTATCCTCAGCCATTTTATCTTTTTTGATTACTGTGTGATGAAGGCGATCGCTCAACAAGAGCAGATGGGTAATTTATACTTTTTTGTCTGGGTCTGCTTGGGGTAATACTGATTTATCTGCGTCTAAGGTTGGTACGGGTACACCTAAAAGCCGTCTTGCAGTTTCCTCTGCCAATTGTCGGTCTTGCTCGTTGTCAAACTGGCTTTCATCTAACAAATACTTGTGTCTAATGGCTTCATCTCGATTTGGTCGAGTGCCATTTTTCCATCTGTAATTAAATGTCATAAGAGAAAATCAAAATAAATTGTGCTTGGTTTTTACTGTATTAATCCTAAGTGTGTAATAGATGCTTGCACTCTACCAGAGGTTGAAAGAAATTCCCATTTTTATTGTTAAGAATGTTCATAATTGTCATTTAAGCTTAATTCTTCTAGTAGAGGATAGAGGGAATTAGAAATGAATATACTGCAATTACCAAGCAATGAATTAATCAGCCCATAGTTTCACAGCAACTATGGGCTTTTTCTTGAGTTTTTGCCTATCTTGATTTCGGTATATGCCAAAAGAAATGACAGCAATTCAACTACCCCTTCAGGCTAGGCATAATTAATGCTGATGATAGATTGGCTACACATCTTGAACTTGTTAATCTGTAATTGTCAGAAAAAACATTAACTACAAACAACAAACAAATGAACATTCTTGCTTGGATTATCTTAGGTCTAATCGCTGGTGCTATTGCTAAAGCTATCTATCCTGGCCATCAAGGCGGCGGTATTTTGGGAACAATTTTGTTAGGAATCATAGGTGCATTTATTGGTGGTAGTTTAGGCGTATTCTTCAGTACGGGAAACTTTGCCCTTGCGGCTCCTACTCTTAGCATCCCTGGTATTTTAGTAGCAGTTCTTGGTGCAATCATCGCCGTTTTCTTGTGGAACTTGCTAACTCGTCGTAGTACTGTTTAATTGATGTAATTGTGTCTAATTTATAGTAAGCATCAGGGAACATTGGTTAATATTTTATCCCTGAATTTATTTAAAAAAATAGCGTTAGTTCAATTTGAAACTAACGCTATTATTATAGTTTTTATTGACTAGTAAACCGAGCGCATTTCTATAGCAGTCGAATTATGGATGAGGATATTTTGGCAGCATAAATGTGAGCAACATTAATGTTTTATACCATTTCACGAAAATCCTGATACAAATTCATTGGTTGTTTACTCTTTCCCCCTGCGGCCTATTTGTATCAAACTTAAAGTAAAACGGTATTACCTCCTGCCTTCTGCTATAAGTTACAGGATATTCCAAGTAAGTACCGCACTGCCTCCTCCTAATTCCTGACTTCTGAATTCTGCTGTATCACCTAATTAGTTCTTTTTGCTGTTGATAACGCTGTTTAAATTGCTGTTGCTGTTGTTTATGATCCACGATAGGTTCTGGGTAGCCAACAGCACGACGTTCTAGAGGTGTAATTTTACCAGTTACTAAATATTCAGTATCGATAGACCGCAATTCTGGCAGCCATCGGCGGATGTATTCACCATCTGGATCAAATTTTTGTGCTTGACTGGCTGGGTTAAAAATCCGCACAGGTTTGGGATCCATACCGCTGGAAGCACTCCATTGCCAACCGCCATTATTCGCAGATAAATCGCCGTCAATTAGCTTTTGCATAAAGTATTTTTCGCCTAATTGCGGACTAATTAACAAGTCTTTGGTAAGGAAACTAGCAACAATCATCCGACAGCGGTTGTGCATCCAGCCGCTTTCATTTAATTGGCGCATGGCTGCATCTACGATAGGGTAGCCTGTTCTGCCTTCGCACCAAGCTTGGAAATGTGTTTCGTTGGTTTCCCACGGAAAGTTTTTAAAGGCATCACGGTAAGCACCATCTGCTAATTCAGGGAAATGATACATAGCGTGTTGATAAAATTCGCGCCACGCCAGTTCTTGTTGCCAAGTGCGAATACTAGTTGTTGCTTCTTCACTGCGACTATTTTCTTGTGCTTCGGTTGTGGCTTGCCAAACAGTGCGTATACCAATTGCACCAAATTTCAATGCAGCACTGAGTTGCGATGTACCGTCTGTTGCGGGGAAGTTGCGCTGTTCTTGGTATTCGGTAATGGCTTTATCAGTAAATTCTGCTAATCTGGCTTGGGCGGCGGCTTCGCCTGGTGGGAGAATTAAACCACCATCCCAGATAAATCCTAAATCTTTGGCGGTGGGTAAGGAAATTGCGCCTGCGTTTTTGGCAATTTCTTGTTCGTCGGGTGTTAATCCTTCCGCAGTTTGTAAGGTTTCTACTGGTTGTGCTTTTGGTTTGCTACTCCAATTTTTCCAAAAAGGGGTATAAACCGTGTATGGCGAATTGCTACCTGTGCGAATTTCTGCTGGAGAGTGGAGGATTTGATCCCAATTTTCGTTGAGGAATTCAATACCTTTTTCTTTGAGCGCATCAATTATATTGCGATCGCGTACTTGGGAGTAAGGTTCGACATCCCAATTCCAAAAAACGGCTTTGGCATTTAATGCTTCCGCCACAGCGGGAATTGCTTGGATAGGATCGGCATGGAGAATCAGGAGTTGGCTACCAATTTGTGCATATCGCTCCTGTAATGCCTGTAAGCAGCCAATCATATATTCTACTCTTACAGGAGCAACATCATCCCGTTCGAGAATATTGCGATCAAGGCAAAATACACCCACCACTTTAGAACTTTGCCTTCTCGCCGCAGCTAGTCCAGTATTATCAGATATGCGTAAGTCACGGCGATGCCAAAACAAAATTAACTCAGACATTCCATACCTATTACAGTTCACTTGTACTATGCTAAATCCTAGCAGTAATACCGTTTCACTTTAAGTTTGATATAAATAGACCGCAGGGGAGCAGGGCGCAGGGGGCAGGGGGAAAGAGTAAACAACTAATGAATTTGTATCAGGATTTTCGTGAAATGGTATAAGTAGCCGTCATGAACCGATTACACCAAAACCCATGAACAAGGGATTAGAGGCGCTGAGGCTAGGGAGTAGTATTATTACTCAGTACCTAGCACTTACAAGTCAGAAAGCTAAGAGAAAAAATTTCACACTTCATACTTCACACTTCTTCTTTGTCTTTGGCGTTAATTTCACACACTAGTTCATAGACTACTATCTTTGGTGGCTCGACGAATAAAGGCATCATCTTTTTCAAAATGTTTTGGTAAACTTCATTTTGATTGGCTTCCATATCTTCTACACTCTCCCAAAAAATTATGGATATGCCTTTGTCGGTTCCTGGTTCTTGTAATAGATAAGCGCCTTTAAAACCTGTTGTATAGGTTAATACAGCTTCTTCATAAAGTTTTTTGGCGGCTTCAAATTTACCTGGCTTGAATTCACCCATTGCAACATGGGTGAATTTATGTCTGAGAAAATCTTGAAAATCCATAAATTTTTTCCTCCGTATTTTAAGTGTTTTTTGTAAAAATGATTGTAATGTAGATTACGTTTTAGTTTTTATTTTGCGTCTTTATCCGAAACATTAAAATATCACCACATAGTGTAATAATGGCAAAAATAAGTAAAACTTAAACTTTACTTTATTTAACTTTAATTACTCAACTAAACACTTAAAATTTGTCATAGTTTAGCATTTAAACTTTAAATACCAGAATATTTCAGTTAATACATGGAAATATTAAATTTTTTAACCTCCAACGAAGAGACAATACCTCAATGAAAGAAGCGATCGCTGGAAAAATTATGACATTAATTTTTTAAATGTGGCTTTTTCTAGCCATTTTGGCAATAACTTTTATTTACATCTAACCAGATATACCATTTTGGATTGGAAATTGCTGTCTGCATATAAGTTATGTCTATCTATCTGTCGCTATCATTTTCTAAATTGGTGTCACAGACCAAATCAGCAGTAATTAGTTGATTACAGATTAGATTGTGTAGCTTTTGCAACTTAATTACCTATACTTTTAAAAAAAAGCTTTGAAATCTATATTTGTTGCTCAGGTTACTTATTTAAATCAAAGAATAAAAAATTACATTTGCTAATCACTAAAGTTATATTAAGCTCAAAATCAATAAAATTTATTTTTTGACTCAATAGATCATCTATTCAGCATTTGACAATAAAATGAGTTTGTCTACCCCCAATTTGAATAAATATCCTAGGAGTGCATCTCTATTTACTCTAGAAGCTATATATCCTTGATTTTTTAAAATAAAATTGTCATTTTGGCGATTAAATCTGCATAATAACCCATTCAATCTTAATACATGATATTTCTAGCCAATTTTCTATAGTTTACATCCTCTACCTTGTTTTATTGCTAAAAACATACATTGAATTGACAAATTAACTATGAAATTACAAGATCAGCTAATTAATTGGCCAACTTTATATAATCTGATTAATCGTGAGCCTTTAACGATTAGCCCTGATAGTTATATAATCGATGCTATTGTCTTGATGAGTCAGAAAAAAACTCAAAATTTATCTTTTTCTAGCTTAAATAGATATTTAAGGGCAAACATCTTTAATCAGCAAGAAACTAGCTGTATTTTGGTTGTAGAAGCAGGATATTTATTAGGGATAATCACGGCAAAAGATGTAGTAAATATCATTGCTGCTGGAGTAGATATCACCCAAACAAAAGTAGCTGAGGTGATGGTAACGTCATTAATTACTCTCAGCCAAAGTCATGCGACAGACGTATTCACAGCTTGGTCACTGTTGCGTCACTATCAAATTAGTTATTTGCCAATTGTAGACAACCAAGGGAAATTAAAAGGAATTATAACTGATAGTGTTTTATTGCAAGCTTTTAACCGCGACACAATAGTTGGTATTAAAACAGCCTTACAGCGACCACAAAGTAATTATCGTAAAATCAAGGGAATAAGTTGTCCCATTCACAATCATCTCCAGAAAGGAATGGAACAAAAATCAGCTACTTTTATGCCAACTCATCAAGAACTTCAACAAACACGTACAAAACTTCAGATGGTAGAAGAAAAACTACGCCAAACTCATGATGAGTTAGAAAAACTAGTTGCAGAAAACAAACGATTGCAGCAGAAAATCGTTGAGTACCAACAGGCTAAAGAGGCTTGGCACAATAGAGAGAAGCTTTATTGCGAACAAAAAGAAGCAGCAGTGCGAGAAAGCGAAGCAAAATTTCGCCATTTTGCCGAAAATATCCAATCTCTGATGTGGTGGAAAGAACCTGAAACAGGGCGATTTTTGTATGTGAATCCGGCTTATGAGAAAATCTGGGGTCGTTCTCGCCAAAGTTTGTATGAACAGCCACTATCGTGGATGGAAGCAGTATATCCAGCTGATCGCGATCGCGTCCATCAAATGCTGAGACAATCTCTGACTGGAGAGTCTACCGATATTGAATATCGCATCCTGCGGCCTGATGGCTTGATGCGTTGGGTCTGGGATCGCACCTTTGCAATGCGTGATGAACAGGGAAATATTTGCTACTACGCTGGTATTGTCGAAGATATTACGGAACGCAAGCACACAGAAGAGTCACTGCGCGAGAGTGAAACCAGACTAAGTTTAGCTTTAGAAGCTGCTCAGATGGGCATTTGGGACTGGAATATCCAAACTAATGAAACCCTTTGGTCTTTCAACATGGGGCCACTGTATGGCCTAGCGAACGGAACTTTGTGTCCTACCCCCCAAGACTTTTTAGAGTTAATCCATCCTGAAGACCGACAAGCTTTTACTCAGGCTGTGACTTACACTATTCAAAATGGCATAAAATTTATCTTTGAATATCGCACTGTTTGGCCAGATGGTAGCATTCACTGGCTGAATTCCACAGGTCAAATCTACTATGGCGAAAACGGCCAGCCGATGCGGTTAACTGGTACAACTAGAGATATTAGCGATCGCAAATATGCACAAGAAGCACTGCGAGAAAGTGAAGAACTTCATCGTTCAGTGGTGACGGTTATAGGTGAGGGAATTATACTACAGCAGGCTGATGGTCGAATTGTAGCTTGTAATCTCAGTGCTGAGAGGATTTTAGGGTTGACTAAAGCTGAAATCATCGGACGCACCTCCTATGACGAAATTTGGCAGACTATTCATGAAGATGGTTCATCTTTTCCAGGAGAAGAACATCCAGCAATAGTTACCTTACGTACAGGCCAACCATGCGCGAATGTACGTATGGGAATTCAAAAATTGAATGGGCAAGTTATCTGGATTTCGATTAATTCCCAACCTTTATTTCGTGGTAATGAACCTAGTCCTTATGCAGTTGTTACTTCATTTTCTGATATTAGCGATGTCTATCAGCAAGCTACGCAACGCAAACAAGCTGAACAGAAAATTCAAGAACAAGCAGCCTTACTTGATATTGCCACAGATGCAATTTTAGTGCGAAGTTTGCAAAACCAAATTCTCTTCTGGAATCAAGGTGCTGAACGTTTGTATGGTTGGCAAGCACAAGAAGCCGTAGGAAAGAACCTTGATGAACTTTTATTTAAACAACCTTCACCAAAAATCCCAGTGGCTATAGAAAAAGTAATTGAAACTGGTACTTGGCAAGGGGAATTACATAAAGTTACTAAATCTGGCAAAGAAATTATCGTCGAAAGTCGCTGGACACTCATGCAAGATCAGACAGGACAACCCAAATCCATCTTGATTGTTGACACTGATATTACCCACAAGAAACAACTCGAAGAACAGTTTTTCCGCACTCAAAGATTAGAAAGCCTCGGTACCCTTGCAGGTGGGATTGCCCATGATTTGAACAATATTTTGACACCGATTTTGGCAGCATCCCAACTATTACAACTAAGATTCCCGCAAGACCAAGATCGCTATCATCAGCTAATGGCGATTATCGAAAATAATGCCAAACGTGGTGCAGATTTAGTCAAACAAGTATTGTCCTTTGCGCGGGGATTTAAAGGAGATAATACAATTATTCTGATTAAGCACCTGATTTCGGAAGTGCTACTCATTGCCAAACAAACCTTTCCGAAATCAATCGAATTTGCCATCTCCATCCCCGATAATCTCTGGGCTGTTTCTGGAGATATTACCCAGCTGCATCAAGTGCTGATGAATTTGGTAGTTAATGCCCGTGATGCGATGCCAGACGGCGGTAAAATCGAAATCTCCGCAGAAAATAAATTTATTGATGAAGCCTACGCCAAAATGAATCTGGAGGCTAAAGCGGGAAATTATATTAAGCTAACTGTTGCAGATAATGGCACTGGGATGCCTCCAGAAGTATTAGACAGAATTTTCGAGCCATTTTTCACGACAAAAGAAATTGGCACAGGAACGGGATTAGGTCTTTCAACTGTGCTAGGCATTATTAAAAGTCATGGTGGTTTTATTAATGTATCTAGCAAAGTTGGCAAAGGCACTAAATTTAAACTGTACTTGCCAGCAGTAGAAAGCTGTCAAGGAATTCCAACCGACAACTTAACAGTACCTTTGGGAGAGGGAGAATTAATTTTAGTTGTCGATGATGAAGCAAAAATTCTAGAGATTGCTACCCTAGTGCTAGAAAACTACAATTACAAAGTTATGACTGCTAGTAATGGGATTGAAGCGATCGCACTTTATGCCCAACACAAACATCAAATCAAAGCTGTTTTGATGGATATGATTATGCCAGAAATGGATGGCATTACTGCCATTCGTACCCTGCAAAAAATGAATCCGCAAGTCCAAATAATCGCTTGCAGTGGGTTTAATCCCCATGAAGGTTTGAGCGATGTTGCCAATGCTAATGTGCAGCTAGTTTTGCCAAAACCTTTTACAGCCCAAGACTTATTGAACAGTTTACAACACGTCCTGAAAAACCCAAATTAGATTTTTGAGAATTTCTAATTACAAATTACTAAAAAGATAATTAGGACAATATACAAAAACATAAAATATATGGTGTGTTATGCCGCAGGCTAACGCACCGCCCAGATATCAAGATGGTGTGTTGCGTTATGCGACAACACACCCTACTTCTGTTGGAAGTTTAATTAGGTTGAATTACTTAATATGGCAAAAGAAATAGAACGAAAATTTTTAGTTAAAGGAGATGGTTGGAGACAATTAGGTGCAGGTAGTGTGTATCGTCAAGGATATATTGCTACTCAAAATGCAGTTACAGTTAGAGTTCGCATCGCTAACAACCGAGGTTATATAACAATTAAAAGCCCCAGTGTGAATTATTCTCGGTCTGAATTTGAGTACGAAATTCCGGTTGCTGATGCGCAAGAAATGTTAGATACATTGTGCGATCGCCCATTAATTGAAAAAGTGCGATACAAAGTAGAATGGGCTGGTTTAATTTGGGAAATTGATGAATTTGATGGTGATAATAAAGGATTGATATTGGCAGAAGTTGAACTAACTGATGAACAACAACAAGTTGAATTACCAGAATGGATTGGAGAAGAAGTTTCTACTGACAGCAAGTACTTCAATAGTAATTTAGCAAAATTTCCCTTTTCAAAATGGTAAATTTTGCTAAATTTTAATTTGTAAAATCAGCTTCAGGAGACTGAGTTGAAGAACGAAACCCAACCTCCGAAAAATTTGTTATTGTTGGATTTCATTCCTTTTCATTCAATCTAATTTGATTTAGCTTGATCCATCTTGATACAAGAAGATTAAGCAGTAGTAAAATGCCAAAACTCAACTATGGGTGGTTCAACCAGCAATGTTAATAATTCATCAAGTGCGCCTGTTTCCTGTCGCCATTGAATATACTGCTGTTGGGCTAAACAAGAATCCCATCCCTGAATAAGAACTATTGCTTGCGGGTTATCTGCCTGGATAAACGTATTACTGTAGCGGCATCCCTCATACTGACGAGTAATTGGTAAAGCACGCGAGAGATGCTGGAGTGTTTGGTCACGATCCTTGGCTGTCAGTCGAATCGTGACAGTAATCGGTTCGTTATTCATATCAATCTCTTCTTTCGCTGGAATTTTTACACCACTGCTTTTAAATTTGCATTTGTTAATAGCGTCACCATCTGCTCTGCTACACCCGCAGCTGATGCTGGATTTTGACCTGTAACCAAGCGATCGCATACTACCACTTTTGCCTGAAAGTTTGGTGCTTTCTCTAGTGTTGCTCCCCGTTCAATCAGCTTAGATTCCAGTAGAAAAGGAACTACTTCTGTTAAATCAACGGCTGCTTCTTCTTCATTGGTGAAAGCGGATACTACCTTTCCAGCGACCAAATAACTTTGATCTGAGAGTTGAATATTAATTAATCCGGCGGGGCCGTGACAAACTGCGCCGACAATACCCCCTTGCTCATAAATTTTTGCCGCAATCTGAGCAAGTTCAATATCATCTGGAAAGTCCCACATTGTGCCATGTCCACCTGCATAAAAAATTGCATCATATTCAGATGCGTTAACTTCAGTTGGATGCAGTGTATTTTCAACTTGTGCCATCTTGTTGGGATTATTTAAAAATTCCACATTTAGCGGATCACTCAAATCCATTCCAATCATCGGCGCTTTCCCACCGTTGGGACTGACATACTCGACAGTTAACCCAGCACTATCAAATACTGCAACTGGATGGCTAACTTCTGGAAGATAAAATCCGGTTTCTTTTCCAGTGTTGCCCAACTTGTCATGACTGGTTAAAACGATGAGAACTTTTTTAGACATGAAATTACTCCCAGTTGTGGCAGAAATTACTATGTATTAGCCTGATAGTTTCATGCTAAGGGCAACTTATCTAAAATACAAATTATGAAAATTACAGTTATCTATAAATTAATTTATGGTTAATCTGGAGTGGTATCGCAGTTTTGTTGAGGTCTATCGTGTTGGGACAACTTCCCGTGCAGCGGAGATATTACATCTAACTCAGCCGGCTATTAGTCAGCATATTGCAGCCTTAGAATCTGCATTAGGTGTGGTGTTATTTCAACGAATGCCGCGTCGGATGCTGCCAACAGAAGCAGGAAAGCGATTGTATACTCGTGTTGTAGTGGCAATTGAAACCCTTGAATCTATTCCTACAAAAGTATCTATATCAGATGCACCATTGCTGCTACGATTAGGTACACCAACCGAGTTTTTTAGCGAATATGTTTTGAAAAAACTGCCGAAAGTTAGTGAAATTTTATTTGCAACTCGCTTTGGATTAGTGCAAGACTTAATTGAGCAACTGCTAACTAACCAAATTGATTGTGCGATCGCTACGCAAAAAATTGTCAAACCAGAGATTGAATATCAACTAATTTTTGAAGAAAGTTTTTGGCTGGTCGGCCCTCCAAATATTAATATTCCCCTATCTCAAGATGTAATGCAGGCTGATTTAACAGCTTTAGAACAATGGCTCAAATCAAAACCTTGGATTGCTTATAGCGAAGATTTACCGATTATTCGACGGTTCTGGCGAGTGATTTTTGGTCGCCGATTGGATGTGAATCCCCAAGTGGTGATTCCAGATTTACGCAGTATTCGAGAAGCGATTTCTCAAGGACTCGGTTACAGTGTATTACCAGACTACCTTTGTACAGACTGGATTCGAGATAATCGATTAACTTTGATTCTCAAACCAATCAAAGCCGTGACAAATCAAATTTGGTTAGCCTATCGTAAAGCAGAACGACAATCTCAATCAGTGACTTTGTTACTTGACTGGCTAGGAGTGTATGGTGAAGCGAAGTAGTGAGTATCACCCTAATTGCCTATACATTTTCGGTTGCTTCGGCTTCAAACTCAACTTGTCGGTATAAATCAGCGATCGCTATTTCTACATTCACCGATTCTAGTAGCAATGTGTCGCCCAAATTATAATCCGACAATACCCATTTTCCCTGTTCGTTGCGGTGAAATACTTCCACACTTGGTTGTGCTACTTGTACTAAGACATATTCTTGCAAAGTTGGAGATTGACGATATGCAGCAAACTTCTTTCCCCGATCGGCTGCTTCCGTTGAAGGTGACAGCACTTCAATAATTAAGCAAGGAAATTGTATTAATTGTGGATCATCATCGCGCTCATCGCAAGTCACCACCACATCAGGATAAAAATACTTCTGTCCCGGTTCTACCTGCACCTTCACATCTACAATGTAGACTTCGCAGGTGCGATCGGCTAGAGCATCATCTAAAATTTTGAAGAAATTTCCAGAGACTCGATTATGGTTGCGTGTCCCACCACTCATTGCTACAACTTCACCATCCCAATATTCGTAGCGTTGTTCTTGGGTGGGTTCCCAAGTCAGATATTCCTCAGCACTCATTAAAATGCGATCGGGTAAAGCAACCATCGTTGAATCGGGGAATGATTTACTTTTCTACTTTTCTAGGATAGCGAAAAAGGTCTTTCTTTTTTGAGGATTTGGTGCGATCGCCTAGACACTAATTTTTCAATAGCGATCGCTCTTGACTCTACAGTACTATTACCTAAGCCATAGTCTTTGCTTTAACAAGTCTCAGTTTGAAGGATAACTTGAGAAATGCGATCACTATTTTGGTTTATTACTCACGCAGCTTGGGGACGTTCATAAGCAACTACAATTGCCTTGAATTTATCAGCGTACTTATAAATATCATTCAGATTTTCTATAGAAACTTTATCCGAAATTTTATTGCTGTTTGCATCTATTGAGAATATTTCTAATTTCTTAGATTTAGGGTTGTTAAAATACAAACGGACAATTGGTCTTGAACTATTACCATCTAACAGAATATTACAGTAGTTAATTGTATCTTTATATGTTATTCTTGTTGGTTCTATTAGCTGACATAAAATCGACTTAAGAATATAATAACCTTCACGCTCATCCTCGGTAAATTCAGGCTGTTTAGTTGCCTGTTCTGTTTCTATTTCTGGTTCTGGTTCCGTTTTTATAGTTTCCTGCTTGGGTTTAGAGCGCCCTGAGGCTTCGTCTAAAAGAGTTTCAATTTCCTCTCGAATAAATTCTTTAATAGCTCTTTGCGTATACCCAATAAACTCGTCTTTTAATTGCCCTACAAACTTATTTTCAGGACATAAATCTTTGAAGAAGTATTTAACAAACTCATCATTAGGTTCTTCCACTTGCTTTTTAAGTAGCGCTTTTATACCACCAACATACTTCAATTCTGACGCAGATGTAATCGCTTCATCAATATTAAATGCTGATTTCGTTAATTTAGCTACTTCCCGAATTGCTGACTCATTCAAATTGAGTAAGTCTAATTCTAAAAATGGAGTTTTATCCATCTTATTAGGCTTTTCTAAATCAGCATAAAATTTGTATATTACCCCATCTGTTAGTACACCAATGCGGGCTTCAGTCGCCATAAAATATGCAAACAACTGACTCCACTCGCGATCATTTTTAAAGTCAGTACCATAGCGTTTGCACTCAATCAGAATAGCGGGTTGACCATTTTGGAATATGGCATAATCTAGTTTGTAATTTGTGGAAGCCCCTACATTCGCATCATACTCAGGCATCACTTCATTCGGGTTAAAGGCATCATACCCTAAGATTTGCTGAATAAAAGGCATGATGAGAAAGTGCTTTGTAGCTTCCTCAGTTTTGATACTTCCTAATTTTGCAGGGATTGTAGATGCAAAGGCTCTGACTTGATCAACAAAATCCATGATTGCAATACTCCAAGATTATGGCAATGTGGGCTGTAATGTTATAGTTCACACAAAATATTGAGAAATAACAGAATTTTGAATTACAGCCATGATTTACGCCAATGTTCTTAAACTTGTTAGTCGTGGCGTTCCTTGTGAGACAATATCGCGTAAAATTTTGCTCAAGCCTGAATCACTCAGAAATAATTTCTCGTGAAAAAATTGATCTGGCTGGAGAAGAAACCAGGATAATAAAGCATAATTAACCTTTATAGCTTTGAGCGATCGCCATCAGCCAAGATGGTTCAGACTCAAAGCTTTTGATTCAACTTAAGTAATTGACTATGAGTACAGAAAATCTCAATATTGTGCCAGCGTTACGGGTAGGAGTACTGGGTTTTGGTGGACTCGGACAAGCAGCCGCCAAGGTACTTGCTGGTAAACGAGAAATGACTTTAGTAGCAGTAGCAGATCAAAAAGGCTATGCTTACGCTGCTGAAGGTTTAAATTTTAAAGATTGCATTGCCATTTATCAGTCGCAAGGTTCTGTAGGTTATTTAGAACCAGTCGGGACATTAACAAACAACAGTATTCAAGATTTAATTGATACCGATCAACCTGTAGATGGGTACTTTTTAGCTTTACCCAACCTACCCAACGATTTTATTCCTTCCGTAGCGCGACAGTTTATTCAATCTGGTTGGCGTGGTGTGTTAGTAGATGCAATTAAGCGTACCAGTGCGGTAGAACAGTTAATTGCTATGAAAGACGAATTACAAGCCGCAGGTATTACCTACATGACAGGATGTGGTGCAACACCAGGACTGTTAACTGCGGCTGCTGCTTTAGCCGCCCAAAGCTACGCCGAAATTCACAAAGTCGAGATTACCTTTGGTGTAGGTATTGCTAACTGGGAAGCTTACCGCGCCACCGTGCGAGAAGATATCGGTCACATGCCTGGTTATACTGTAGAAACTGCACGGGCAATGACTGACGCAGAGGTAGAAGCATTATTAGATAAAACCAATGGCGTGCTAACCTTAGAAAACATGGAACACGCCGATGATGTGATGTTAGAGTTAGCAGGGATAGTAGATCGCGATCGCGTGACTGTTGGTGGTGTAGTTGATACACGCAATCCTAAAAAGCCCCTCAGCACAAACGTTAAAGTCACAGGGCGCACTTTTGAAGGGAAGATTTCTACCCATACTTTTACATTAGGCGATGAAACCAGCATGGCAGCAAATGTCTGCGGCCCGGCTTTTGGTTATCTCAAAGCTGGTATGCAACTTCATAAACGTGGCATTTACGGCATATTCACCGCTGCTGAAATCATGCCTCAATTTGTGAAATAAAAGGCTGCTAGAGGTTAGGGACTAGCCTCTAGTCCCTCTTCCTCTCGTCGTTCTTCTTCCAACAAATATGTTTGCATCACAAATGGCAATTCTGCACCTATAAGACCTCGTTGAATGCGTTCTGATGTTTCACTAAACACGACAAACAACGGATATATTGTATTTGCTCCTTCACTTAATATATGACTATGACGAGGAGGCATTAACCATTCATAGTCTTGATCTAACCAGACTTGGGTTTGTCGCCAACGCCCCAACAAATCAGAAAAGTCTTCATGGGGACGATGAATAAATATTAAAATTTCGGCTCCAGTTTTAATTTTCCATTCTGGATCGCACATTAAAATTGCCACATCACAGGGTAGACAACTGGCCTGTGGAGTTTCTGAAACAGTATTACGCAGGCGAACAATAGGCAGAGGAATAGTGATAACACTTTCATCAGGACGACGCAAACTAGGAATCATTTCTAGATATGGTCGGTGTTGTTTAAGTAGAGCGATCGCCGCTTGATGATTGCTATACTCTGCCAAGCTGGCCTCATAATGAGATTTTTGTACAGGCATAATTTTATAAAGTATGAAGTGTGAAGGATGAAGGATGAAATTCATCCTTCATCCTTGTTTATCCCAGCTTTTCAAATACTTTGAATAGTGGCAAATACATCGACATCAAAATAGTACCAACCATACTTCCTAAAACCAAAATCATAATTGGTTCTAGAACACTAGTTAGGGCTTTTACCGCTTGCTCAACTTCATCTTCATAGAAATCGGCAACTTTCATTAACATCCCATCTAATTCTCCAGTTTCTTCCCCAATACTAATCATTTGAATTGCCATTGAAGGAAAGACATTCGCTTTTTGTAAAGCAAGGCTAATCATCCCGCCTTGTTGAATCTCTAAACGTGCAGCATCGATGGCATTAGCAATTACTTGATTTCCTGATGTATCTCGGACAATTTCTAAAGAAGTCAAAATTGGTACACCTGAACGAGTCAAAGAACCAAAAGTCCGGCTAAATCTAGCTACGGAAGATTTTTGAATCAAATCACCAAACAAAGGCATTTTGAGAGATAAGCGATCGATAGTTTCTTTGCCGACGCGGGTTTTGTAATATTGTGTATATGCAATTCTAGCTGCTACAAAAGCCCCAATGAGAATCAAAGATTTCCAACTTCTTAATATTTCACTACATGTCATCAAGAATTGCGTTAAAGGAGGTAATTCTGTACCTATTTCTGTGAAGATTTTGGCAAAAATAGGTAAGAGAAAAACGGTCATCCCGATAAAGATAGTAACAGCTATAAAACCTACCACAACTGGATAAGCTAGTGCTGACTTAATTTGGTTTTGTAACCTGGCTACATCCTCTAATAATTTAGCTAAGCGATTGAGTACTTCATCCAAAACACCACCAACTTCGCCTGCTTGAATCATACTGACATACAAACCATCAAAACAATCAGGATGCTTACGCATTGCATCAGAAAGATTGACACCGCTTTGTACATCATTACTAATATCAACTAGCGCTTGTTTCATTTTAGGATTGGTACACTGATCAGACAGCACCCCTAAACCTCTGACAATTGCTACTCCGGCATTCACCAAGGTAGCAAGTTGCCGAGAAAAAACCGCTTTTTCTTTAATTGGAACCTTAACAAAGGAATTCTTAATTTTTTTCAAGTCAAGGCTGGCTCCAAAGCCTTGAGATTGTTTGAGTTCTTGGACTAAAAAACCTTTATCTCTGAGATTAGTCCGGGCTTGTGCTAAAGATTCAGCAACAACTGTTTCTTTTCGAGATTTTCCCTGAGCATCCCGAATGCGGGCGACGAAGGTTGGCATAGATAAATAAATTCAAAATTCAAAATTTTAAATTTAGTTAATAGTCAATACTTGTTTTGACTATTAACTATTACCGTTCTGATTCCAGATGAAATTTTAGTGAGCTTTAGCAACTCCAGCCCCAGGTTTTGCTGCCGTTGGCGGCGTTGCAGCACCAATAAGACGTTGAATTTCATCTGGTTTAGAAGTCTTAGACATTGCTGCTTCAAAAGAAATTGTTCCAGCTTTGTAATAATCTGCTAAAACTTTTTCTAGAGTTTGCATTCCCAATTTGCCGCCAGTTTGAATAGCTGAGTAAATTTGCGAAGTTTTGCCTTCTCTAATTAAGTTGGAAATAGCAGGAGTAACTATGAGAATTTCTTGAGCCATGACTCGACCGTACTCACCTGGTTTGGGGTTTTTCTTTGGTACTAAAGTTTGGCTAAATACTGCTACTAGGGAGTTAGATAACTGCACCCGCACCTGAGTTTGTCTTTCATGAGGGAAAACGTCAATAATCCGGTCAACTGTTTGGGCGGCTGAACTAGTGTGTAGTGTTCCAAATACCAAGTGTCCGGTTTCTGCTGCCGAAATCGCCAAAGAAATCGTTTCTAAATCCCGCATTTCCCCCACCAGAATAATATCTGGGTCTTCCCGTAGGGCTGCTTTCAAGGCGTTAGCAAAGCTTTTTGTATCTTCACCAAGTTGTCGTTGGTGAACCAAGCTTTTTACTGGTTCGTAAACAAATTCAATCGGGTCTTCCACCGTCAATATATGCTCTGCCTTGGTGCGGTTAATCAAGTCGATAATGGCTGCTAGAGTAGTTGTTTTACCAGAACCTGTAGGGCCTGTCACCAAAATTAAACCCCTCGGCTTATCTGCCATTTCCCGCACTACATCTGGCAGACCCAATTTTTCAAAGTTGGGAATCTTAGAACTTAATGCCCGTAAACACGCAGCGTAGGCTCCACGTTCTTTATAAACGTTCACCCGAAAACGAGCCAAACCTTTTACGCCATAAGAACAATCTAACTCCCAGGTTTGTTCTAGAGTTTTACGCTGGGTATTGTTGAGCATACTAAAGATTAATCTTTGGCATTGATCGGCTGTCAATACTTGGTCGCCAATAGGTGTAAGTTTGCCACTAATACGGAAGTAGGGAGGCAAACCTGCGGATAAGTGCATATCTGAACCACCCATTTCAATCATTTGCTCCATCAAGTCTTCAATCATCATTTCCATAGTTCTGCTTCCTTTTTGTTATTTGTTATTTGTCTTGACTAATGACCATTGACTCTTGATTAATCTTGAAATCTGGGTGTCATACAGTAGGGACAATCTAGCCATTCTGGTTGTAGTTCGGCACTGCAAGTTCGACAAGTTAGACCGCTCTTGCGTTTGGCTTTTAACTCTGCTTCTAAACCTGTATCGGTAAATGTCACCCGATCAACTTCTTCTAAGGTGGTGGCTCCTTGACGCACTAAATCTAAGCTGTAGGCCAACAAGGTTTTCATGCCTTCTTCAACAGCAACTTCTTTAATACGTTCTGTGGGTGCTTCTTGGTTGATCAGGGTTTGTAGGTTTTCAGTGACGCGCATCACTTCATAAACACCACAACGTCCTTTGTAGCCAACACCATTACATGCTGGGCAAACATGATTTTTAGCTTTGGCTTCTGCTAAGGCTTCGGCAGTCAAAGTATTAGCTTTATAGAAAGTCAGTTCTACATCTTGGGAAGCAGATAAACCATAGCGAGCTAGTTCTTCTGGTGTGGGAGTATAAGGAATGCGACAGTCTGAACACACACGCCGCACCAAGCGTTGTGCCAACACACCAATTAAGGAACTAGAAACCATGAATGGCTCAATACCCATTTCTCCCAAACGAGCGATCGCACCAGGAGCATCGTTAGTGTGTAAGGTAGTTAATACTAAGTGACCTGTTAAGGCAGCTTCAATCGCTGTTTTGGCGGTTTCTTTATCTCGCGTTTCACCTACTAGCAACACGTCTGGGTCTTGCCGCAAAAAAGCCCGCAGTGCGGTGGCAAAATCCAATCCTTTTTCTCGAATTACCTGTACTTGAGTAATCCCTGGCAAACTATACTCAATCGGGTCTTCAACAGTACTGATATTAATTCCAGGTGAGTTCTTCTCTGCTAATGCTGAATACAACGAGGTTGTTTTACCAGAACCTGTTGGCCCAGTCACCAAAATTAGACCAAAGGGACGACTGACCATCTCCTGGACAATTCCTAAAGTTTCCGGATCGGTGATTAACTTATTCAATCCCAATTGGGTAGACGAGTTATCCAAAATCCGCAGTACGACCTTCTCCCCGTAGCGACTGGGCAAGGTATTCACACGGAAGTCTACCTTTCTACCTTCAAACATCCGACGAATGCGTCCGTCTTGGGGTAAACGTCGTTCGGCAATATCTAAACTGGCGATAATTTTAAATCGGGCTGTGACAGCCGCAATAATTTTTTTCGGTAAAGGGTCAAAAGCTTCACGCAATACACCATCCTTACGAAAACGAATGCGTAAGTTTTCTTCTTGCGGTTCGACGTGAATATCTGAAACTTTCTCGTGCAAAGCCTTCGCGAGAATTCTATTCACCAAGTTGATGACTGGAGCATCTTCTGCACCCTTCATCGCTGCTCCCAAGTCAGCTTCCATTTCATCAGGAGCATCAGCTATATCGAGATTGCCGAGATTTTCTAAATCTTGATTGATATCTGTAAACTTTTCTTGTTCCAGATGTTTTTGCTTGACAGCCATCTCATCCAAATATTGGTTGATGAGCTGTTGATAATCTTCCTGAGTGATCACCATGCGCTGCAATGCTAAACCTTGGGGGCGCAAGATGCGATTGAGATCATCAGAAGCTTCTAAGTTATCTGGATCGACCATCGCCACTAAAACGCTGGGTGGGTTTTGGTCTTCACTTTTCGATAGCGGTACTAGGCGATGGCGACGACAAATATCTACTGGAATGAGGGTTTCAATTAAGCTTCCGACATTTGTACTGCCAATGTTGTTGACTTCCGGATCGAGAGATTCAACGCCGTATAGTATTTTAAGTTCAAATAACTGTTGTTTTTTATACTGTCTAAGAAATTCAGGTGATAGTTGTCGCCCAGTGATCGACTCCAGCACTTCCGTCAAGGGCCTGCCAGATTTGCGACTTTCAATCAGTGCCTGTCTCATCTGTTCGCTATTAACATAGCCAGATTGCACTAGCTTACTGCCGAATGGCGAAAACTCTGTTCGCGTCGTGAGAGCGGTACTGCGCCGTTGCGGGGACGATTGAGTCATAGGTGAGCAATTAGTAGGGGAAAACCTCTGCTTAGAGTATTCCCAAGCAACGGCACAGAAATTTCATTTAAACTTAATAAAATTCCGAATGAAGTATGAAGTATAAATTTCAGACTTCACACTTCACACTTCACCCTTCACCCTTTATCGTTCGGGTTCCCGTCCTCAGAGTGTATACGCTAAGATGTTCACCATTTGTCACAATAAGATGACGGTGGCATCACTTTCAGAACAATGTTGGCAATAAAATCTACCTTTGCGGTGATTTATTGTCCTCAACAGTATCTGGAATAGACAATGATGGACGAAAATAAACAGGTAAACAATACAAGCCAGCAATTGGGTGAACCAACAGAGGTAAAGCAAGACATGATGAGCGACTCCCCAGCCCAAATAAACTCCAACGAATCTGGCAGCGAAGTTACTGAGCAAGTGGCAGCCACAAGCAATGTATCAGGAGATACGGCTGCGCTCAATCAAGAAGATGGCTTCGCTGCAACCGACAAAACACAAACAGATACAGCCGCTTTGACAGAATTGACTCAACAAATTGAGTCTCTCAAGGCACAGGTAGAAGAACGTAGTACTCAGTACATGCGGATTGCAGCAGATTTTGAAAATTACCGCAAACGTACTAGCAAAGAAAAAGAAGAGCTAGACGCACAAGTGAAGCGGAACACGATTATGGAATTGTTGCCAGTGGTTGATAATTTTGAGCGGGCGCGAGCGCACCTCAAACCTCAAACCGATGGCGAGATGACAATTCACAAAAGTTATCAAGGAGTTTATAAACAATTAGTGGATTGTCTGAAACGCTTGGGAGTATCACCGATGCGTCCTGAAGGTGAACAGTTCGACCCCAACCTGCATGAAGCAGTAATGCGCGAACCTACGGATGAACATCCGGAAGGAACAGTGTTAGAAGAGTTAGTACGCGGATATTATATAGGCGATCGCGTGCTACGTCATGCAATGGTCAAGGTGGCTGCTCCTAAGGAGGATACACCGTCTGCACAAGAAGATCAGTCAAGTCCAGCCAACAGTTAATCTGTAGTTGCTCGCCTTACTTCAAGTAAAAAGTTAAAAGTAAAAAGTAAAAACAAACAAATCTTGCTTTTAACTTTTGACTTTTGATTTTAATTTCCTAGAAGGAAGGATGTAAGGGTGTCCAAGTTTTCACCTACACCCTTACGCTTGATTTCTCGCCCGCAGATATCCCGTACATCACGGCAAAAGCATTCAGTACAAATACTGTAAGTATGGGAAAAGTTATTGGGATCGACTTAGGCACGACTAACAGTTGCGTCGCAGTTTTGGAAGGTGGTCAACCGATTGTCATTGCCAATTCTGAAGGCGGAAGAACCACTCCTAGTATTGTAGGATTTGGCAAGGGTGGCGATCGCTTGGTCGGTCAGCTGGCAAAACGCCAAGCCGTAACCAATGCCGAAAATACAGTCTACAGTATCAAGCGATTCATCGGCCGACGTTGGGAAGATACGGAAGAAGAACGCGATCGCGTTCCTTACAATTGCGTCAAAGGCCGAGATGAAACTGTTGATGTTCACATTCGTGGCAAAAACTACACACCACAAGAAATCTCTGCCATGATTCTGCAAAAACTCAAGCAGGACGCGGAAAATTTTTTGGGTGAATCTGTCACACAAGCAGTAATTACCGTACCAGCATATTTCACCGATGCCCAAAGGCAAGCAACTAAAGATGCTGGGACAATTGCTGGTCTAGAAGTATTACGCATCATCAACGAACCAACGGCGGCGGCTTTAGCTTTTGGGTTAGATAAGCAAGACCAAGAACAACTAATTCTCGTTTTTGACTTGGGCGGCGGTACGTTTGACGTATCGATTCTGCAACTAGGTGATGGAGTTTTTGAAGTCAAGGCCACCAGTGGTAACAATCAACTTGGTGGTGATGACTTCGATAACTGTATTGTGCGCTGGATGATTGAACGCTTCCTAGAACAAGAAAAAATTAACCTCGCCCAAGATAAGATGGCTTTGCAGCGTCTGCGGGAAGCAGCAGAAAAAGCCAAAATAGAACTTTCCAGCATGGCCAGTACTTCAATCAACTTGCCGTTTATTACCGCTGACGCATCCGGCCCAAAGCATTTAGAAATGGAACTCAGCCGCTCTAAATTTGAGGAACTAGCAGCGCATTTGATTGAGGCTACTATCGAACCGATGATTCAATCCCTCAAGGATGCTGATCTCAAACCCCAAAACATTGACCGGATTATTTTAGTCGGTGGTTCTACGCGCATTCCCGCAGTTCAAAATGCTTTAATTAAATTTTTTAATGGCAAAACTCCTGATCGCTCCATTAACCCTGATGAAGCTGTAGCACTGGGAGCCGCTATTCAAGCGGGAGTTCTTGGTGGTGAAGTTGATAATCTTTTGTTATTGGATGTCACTCCCTTATCTTTGGGGATTGAAACTCTGGGCGAAGTCTTCACCAAAATTATCGAACGTAACACCACAATTCCCACCAGCAAGTCCCAAGTGTTTTCCACTGCGATTGATGGACAGACTTCGGTCGAAATTCACGTTCTCCAGGGAGAACGGGCAATGGCACGGGATAATAAAAGTCTAGGTAAGTTTTTATTGGCAGGGATTCCTCCGGCGCCCCGTGGTGTACCCCAAATCGAAGTTTCTTTTGAAATCGATGTTAACGGTATCCTCAAGGTTGCTGCTCAAGATAAAGGTACAGGTAGAGAGCAAAGCATTCGGATTACCAATACTGGTGGTTTGAGTGCTAACGAAGTCGAACGGATGCGCCAAGAAGCTGAGGTGTTTGCGGAAGAAGATAAAAAACGCAAGGAATTCGTTGAACTCAAAAACCAAGCAGATAATCTTGTCATCAGTTACGAATCCACCTTGAAGGATAATGCCAACTTTATTGGCGAACAGATGAAAACTTTAGCTAATGAAAAACTTGTCCAACTTCAAGCTGTGATGACTAACCCTGGGATTTCTCTGCAAGAATTTCAAAATTGCTTAGATGACTTCCAGCAAACGCTGTTTGCGATCGGTGCTGATGTTTACAACCGCGCTAACGGTCAAAGTACCGATGAAGTTGAAGCAGGTTCAGAACCAGTATTAACATCAGAATCAGAAACGCCCATGAATGGAACTGTCATCCCACAGTTCAATTTTGATTTTGATGAGGAAATGACCGCACAAGCTGATTACGAAGCGATAGACTAAATGATGAAGTGTGAAGTATGAAGTATGAAGTTTAAACCTGAAATACTTTGTTCTTTATTCTGAACTTCTGTCTTACTACAGATGCGATTTATTACAAATGGGGGGTTTTCCACACCTAATGGTGCGGTTAGCCCCTCTAGTTCATGAGCAGGGTTTTTCGCTGACACGTAGCACAATTGTAAAAGAGACAGCCAACTCGACAGCCAGAGATTTTAGCATCTGCTAACTCTGTTGTTAACTTTCGTTAGTCCTTGTCGTCTCACACGTAACAGCAAATTTTGCTCAACATTTGCTGGTGATTTTTATAAAAGGTAAAAGGTACAATCTATTATTAATAAAAATTAATCTATGCCTTCTGCCTTAAAAAAGTGCTGAGTGCTGAGTGCTGAGTAAAACAGTCTAGTATTTAGTCCCTAGCCTCTAGTGTCTAGCCTCTAGTTCCTACCTTCTATCTTTTACCTTTGCTATATGGCCCGCGACTATTACGAAATTCTGGGTGTCTCTCGTGACGCCGACAAAGAAGAAATCAAACAAGCCTATCGCCGTTTAGCCCGGAAGTATCACCCAGATGTGAACAAAGAACCGGGTGCGGAAGAGCGGTTTAAAGAAATTAACCGCGCTTATGAGGTACTCTCAGAGCCAGAAACCCGTGCGCGTTATGATCGCTTTGGCCCAGAAGGTGTTTCCGGTGCTGGTGTTGGTTTTCAAGATATGGGCGATATGGGTGGTTTTGCCGATATCTTTGAAAGCATTTTCAGCGGCTTTGCTGGTGGCGGTATGGGCGGACAGACAGCGCAAAGACGGCGCAGTGGCCCAGTACGGGGTGATGATTTACGGCTAGACCTGAAGTTAGATTTCCGAGAAGCAGTATTTGGTGGTGAAAAAGAAATTCGCATTTCTCACCTAGAAACTTGTGAAGCTTGTAGTGGTTCAGGTGCAAAACCAGGAACTCGTCCACGAACCTGTTCAACTTGTAGTGGTTCTGGTCAAGTGCGGCGAGTAACAAGAACACCTTTTGGTAGTTTCACGCAAGTTTCTACTTGCCCAACTTGTAACGGTACGGGTTCGGTAATTGAAGATAAATGTGATTCTTGTGATGGTAAGGGAACAAATCAAATCACCAAGAAACTCAAAATTACCATTCCGGCTGGGGTAGATAACGGTACACGCTTACGGATATCCCAAGAAGGTGATGCGGGACAACGTGGTGGCCCGCCAGGAGATTTGTACGTTTATTTATTTGTCAACGAAGATGAAGAATTCCAGCGCGATGGAATTAATGTTCTGTCGGAAATCAAAGTTAGTTACTTACAAGCGATTTTAGGCTGTCGCTTGGAAGTCAATACGGTAGATGGGCCAGTGGAATTAATTATTCCACCAGGAACTCAGCCTAATACGGTAATGAAGCTAGAAAATCGCGGCGTACCTCGCTTAGGTAATCCGGTAAGTCGGGGAGATCATCTACTAACAGTGTTAATTGATATCCCCACCAAGATAACTCCAGAGGAGAGAGAATTGCTAGAAAAACTGGCTAAAATTAAAGGCGATCGCACTGGTAAAGGCGGTCTTGAAGGATTCTTGGGAAATTTGTTTAAGTAATGAGTCTATCTTCTGTATCTACTCCTGATGCTCAACTCGACTTGCGCGGCACTCCTTGCCCGATTAATTTCGTGCGGACAAAACTCCGCCTGGAAAAAATGTCGCCAGGAAGTTTGTTGGAAGTATGGCTCGACCCAGGAGAACCAATTGAGCAAGTTCCTGATAGCTTGACTATGGCAGGTTATCAGGTAGAGCAAATTACAGACTGTACTGGATATTTTTCTTTGTTAGTTCGTCGTCCGGCCGCTAACCAATGATAACTGTTGCCACTACTGGACAGTTAATCGGTACAGTCTTGGCTGTACAAGCAAATTTTTATCGCGTACAGCTAGATCAAGATGATAAGCAGAAAGATTCTACTCATCTCCCCATTCTTCTGTGTACTCGCAGAACGCGATTGAAAAAAATTGGCCAACAGGTGATGGTGGGCGATCGCGTCGTGGTGGAAGAACCAGATTGGGCTGGGGGACGCGGTGCGATCGCCGAAGTTTTACCCCGCACTGGGCAATTGGATCGACCTGCGATCGCTAATGTCAACCAGATTATGCTGGTATTTGCTGTTGCTGATCCACCTTTGGAACCTTACCAGTTAAGTCGGTTTTTAGTGAAAGCTGAGTCTACTGGCTGGGATGTGGTGCTGTGTTTGAATAAATGTGATTTAATCTCACCCCAAGAACAGCAAGAAATTAGCGATCGCCTCTTGGTTTGGGGTTATCAACCGTTATTTATCAGTGTTCAAAATAATATTAATATCGACCAAGTAGTTAGCCATCTGGGTCATAAAACTACTGTAATTGCTGGGCCTTCTGGTGTCGGTAAATCCAGCTTAATTAACGCCCTGATACCCGATGTGAATCTGCGAGTTGGGGAAATTTCTGGTAAACTTGCCCGTGGTCGCCATACAACTCGCCACGTAGAATTATTTGAATTACCTGATGGTGGTTTGTTGGCTGATACACCTGGCTTTAATCAACCTGACTTAGATTATCAACCAGAAGAATTAGTACATTATTTCCCTGAAGCACGAAAGCTACTAGAGGTTGCTAACTGCCGATTTAGCGATTGTTTGCATCGAGACGAACCGGATTGTGTTGTGCGGGGAGATTGGGAACGCTATGAACATTATTTAGAGTTTTTGGATGAAGCGATCGCTAGGCAAACTCAATTAAACCAACAAGCCGATCCAGAATCAACCTTAAAATTAAAAACCAAAGGTAAAGGCCAAAGTAAATACGAACCCAAGCTAGAAAGTAAAAAATATCGTCGAGTTTCTCGTAAAACCCAACTGCAAGCATTACAGGATTTATATCAAGATAGCGAAGAATAAACTGCTTGTAAAAGTCTCAATTTCTTCTTTGCGCGGCAGTTGCTTCAAGTCGGCAAAGCCGACGACAGTTGCTACAACGGAGGGAACCTCCGCAACGCACTGTCTCCCCAACGCACTGCCTTGCCTCTGCGTCTTTGCGTGAGACCAAAAATATCATGCACCCATCCCAGAATACCGCTTTAATCCTGCTCGCCACAACAAACGATTCGCACCCAGAAATATCATTATCCAACCAATCATACATAAAAATCCCTGCACTATATCTACAGGTAGCCCCACCAAAATACTTGCGGGAAAATTAATTAAATAGGGAAACGGCGTAAATAAAACAATATTACGGATATTTTCGGGAAACACATTTAAAGGGGCAACCATCCCAGATAAAAATAAAAAGAACAATAACCAGAAATTTTCTAAAGCACTAGCCCGTTCTGTCCAAAAAGCTAACACTGCAAAGGTGTACTGAATTACAAATCGTAAGATAAATGCTAGTACTACCGCTAACGTAAATAGAAACACTTGACCTAAACTCGGCAACCAAAACGCCTGGGGATACAGCACGAAAAACAAACCAATTAACAGTATTGCAAATGGTATGCGAGCAACTCTCTCAGAAAGATGGGCTGCAACGTGATGCCATACAGGATCTAATGGTTGTAATAGCCTAGGCGACAGCTTACCCTCTACTACTTCTTTTTCAAATTCCCAAATTACCCAAACAACCGTAATTTGCCTTACCACAAAAACTGTCATAAAGTAACGGGCAAAATCTACAGGTGTCAAACCAAACTTTCCGCCTTGCGCCGCTTGTATCCAAACACCCATGAGGATGATTGGCAAAGACCCAGCCAAAACCCATAAAATTAGTTCTGCCCGATACTCCATCATATAGGCGTAGTATACAGAAAGAAAGGTTAGGATTTTTTTCATAATTTTTTTCATTTGTCAATAATTATTTGTCATTTGTTAGTCTCTGAGTTACCAAGTTACTCATCTCTTTTTCCCAGCAACGCCAGTTACTACAACGCGGCGGCACTTCCTTCAAGTCGGCGAAGCCGCCCAACGGAGTGCCTTGGAAACCCGCGCAACGCACTGGCTCCTCAGCACTCAGCACTCAGCACTCAGCACTTTTTATACAACTCCAGCCTGAAAGACTTTTCCGATTACTTCTTCTACAGGCGGTTCTGTTACTTTTAAATCGATGACTTCTAAATCTGACAAAATCTGAGACACTGTACGGGTAAGTGCTTCTTGCTGCACCATAAAGCACACTGCTCGCCCATCTAAATGTTGCACATCCCCATAAGACTTGAGTGTTTCTTTGGGTAATGGTTGAGCTAACTCTACATGAACTTCCCGGTATGGTGCGAAGCGTTCTAACAGTCCATCTAAACTACCGTCATACATCAGATGTCCTTGGTGAATTAACAGCACCCTATTGCACAAAGCGGTAATATCTGCCATGTAGTGGCTAGTTAATAATATTGTTGCCTGATAACGCTGATTGTAGTCGCGCAGAAAATCACGTACTGCTACCTGAGCATTAACATCTAGTCCCAGAGTTGGTTCATCAAGAAACAATACTTGCGGACGGTGTAACAGTGCTGCTAACAGTTCTGCTTTCATCCGTTCACCTAAAGATAGCTTACGTACTGGTTGAGTAAGCTTTCCTTGCAGGTTCAGCATCTCTGTTAATTCTCTGACGCGTGCGTAAAATTCTTTATCAGAGATGTTGTACACAGCAGCATTAATCTTTAAAGAGTCTAGTGCTGGTAAGTCCCAGATTAACTGCTGTTTTTGCCCCATCACCAAGGTAATCTTTTGCAAAAATGCTTCTTGGCGCATAAATGGGACGTGTCCAGCTACCCTAACTGTTCCACTGCTGGGATGAACTAAACCAGTGAGCATTTTGAGTGTGGTAGTTTTTCCAGCACCATTTGGGCCTAAAAACCCTACTACTTCTCCTGGAGCAATTTCAAAAGAAACATTCTCTACAGCTTTAACTGTACGGTAGGTGCGGCGGAAAAAGTGGGTAATTGTCCCAGCGATACCCGGTTCTTTGACAGCCACCGGATAAAATTTACTTAAATTTTCAGCAAAGATTGTTGACATAAAATTTATCGTAAAACCTTTCTGGGACGCGATGTATCTCTAATAAATCATCTGCGTGCATCTGCGTGCATCTGCGGTTTCAAAATATTAAATCTATATCGCCGGCTATAAGTATTATGAATTGAACTGGTAAATTCTAGGTAAAGCCATCAGGTTTAACGTAAACGCCCCGATCGCAATATACTGATAATTAACCACAATCCCAACAAACTTGCGGCAGCAAATAACACACTGCTTAAAAACGACAATTGTGCTGTCTGTGCTTTGGTGGAAATAATTGCTGCCCCCATAATCAGTGAACCCACCAAAATACTAAAAGATAAACGATTGGCGGCATCGTCCATTGTGCGGCGTACACCATCTAAACCATGCAGAGATAAATTCCAACGTAAAGTTTCTGATGTTACACGGTCTAGTAACAGTTCAATTTGTCGGGGTGATTGTAATGATAAACTTTTTAAGTCGAGGGCTGTACGTAAAAGCGATCGCACCGGATTATCGCCCACTAATTGCCGTCGAAACAAGTCTGTCATTAACGGCTTAACTTCATCAAACAAATTAATCTCTGGATTAAAGGCACGGGCAACACCTTCTAAGTTAGCCAGGGTTTTAGCATACAAACCCATATTGCTTGGCAATCTAATTTTATTGTTGCGGGCAACTTGTAAAATTTCATAAATCACTTGACTGAAATTCATGTTCGTCAAGCTGACATTGTGATACTTTCGCAACATGCGATCGTAATCATTTTCCAGTCGTGCCACAATTACAGGTTGAGCCGAATCTGCTAGTTGCAAAGTTAACTGAGCGCATCTGCCAGCATCTAAATCTACGATCGCCAACAACATCTCTGTTAAAATCTGCTGAGTGCGGGGATCAAGTCTGCCAACCATACCACAATCTAACAGTGCCACTCTACCATCTTGCAGATAAAACAAATTTCCCGGATGGGGATCGGCGTGGAAAAACCCATCAATATATAACTGTTGGAAAAATGCCCGAAATAATAAAGTAGTTATGGCTTTACGTTCTGCCGCTACGTCTTTACCGTTATCACTTTTAAGTTTTGCCGACAAGAAGGGAACTCCTTCTAGCCACTCCATCACCAACAACTTTTCGGAAGTTAAATTCCAGTAAACTTCGGCCACTACAATTTGTTTTGGATCAAACCAGCGACCTTTAGATAAATTCCGCCGTAGTTGGTCTGTAAACCCAGCTTCTCGTGTAAAATCTAACTCTGCCTCTAAAGCTTTGGTAAATTCTTCGGCAATAGACTTAATTTCGTAAGTTTGCCCAAAGTCAGTACGGGCAACTAAATCAGCAATTCCTTGAATTAAAGCAATATCTTGGGCAATTGTAGTATCAATTCCGGGACGTTGTACTTTCAGCGCGACTTCCCGACCATCTGCTAAAGTAGCGCGATGAGTTTGGGCAATTGATCCCGCTGCTACTGGGACTGGATTAATTTTTTGAAAAACTTCTTCTAGGGGACGTTTTAGCTGTTTGCGAATCACTACCTCTATTTCTGTCCAGGGAACTGGTGGGACTTCATCTTGCAGTGTTGACAGTTCCTCAATGTAGGCGGCGCTGAGTAAATCTGGACGAGTAGATAACAACTGACCAAGCTTGATATAAACAGGCCCCAAATCTACCAAAATATTTTTTAACACCGCTGGAGTGGGTAGCTGGGGTTCATCGGTTTTGCCACCAGTCAGCAACCTTCGCATATAATCCCAGCCATTGCGAAGCACTACTTCAATAATTTCACGTTGACGAGGAACAGTTTGAGTTAGGAACATTTTGGTAAACCACTGCAAGGAAGCAGAGAAGTTAAAGGGGTAGACAACAGGGAATTACAATACAGCCAGAGCTATTTTTAGTTAAAGTTTTACTGGCTAAAGCACAGTCTTGAAATCTTTTTTGGGATGATTTTACAACTTCTATTAAGCTTTGTTCCGTTAACATTCTTTTAATGTAAGTGGAACAAGATTCTCCTTTATGTAATTGACGATGGGGGCAAGAAAAGCCTTTATAGGGAGAAATATATTTTTGATAAGCGGAGATGGAGTTAATCGCCATTGTCTTAGCCAGAGGCTCAAAGCTGAGGGTAGTCATAACTGTCAGTAAAAACAACAGACAGTCAAGTTATAATAAAAAAACTAGCTTTCGAGCCTCTGTCAAGGGTTTTAACTTTAACAGTTACAGTAGGTCAGTAAAGCGGGGATCATTTTGCAGGATTTTGAGAACCTGCTTAATTTCTTGGGTGCGTTCTTTATTGACGATGAGGGTAACATTGCGATCGCGCACAATCACCACATCCTCTAAACCAATAGTAACAATTACATCCTCTGGATTAGTAGCATAAACAATTGATCCTTGCGTATCTACGCCTACATGAGTAGCTAATTCTACATTGGGGGTCTCTTCTTTTTTTAGTAAACGCTCGATCGCATTCCAATCTCCTAAGTCATCCCAACCAAAATCAACAGGCAGGACATATGCTAGATTGGTCTTTTCCATGAGTGCATAGTCTATACTCTTTTTAGGCAACTGAGGATAAATCTCAGGGCCGTATTGTTCCAAGGGTTCAATGATTTCTGGAGCATGGGTGTGTAGTTCCTCAAGAACAACCCCAGCCCGAAACACGAACATTCCACTATTCCAGCTAAAACGTCCCGTAGATAAAAAAGTTTCTGCTAATTCACGGTTGGGCTTTTCAGTAAAGCGGTTGACATGATAAGCTGGCAACTCATTAAAGCTACCAATCTTTTCACCTTGTTCAATGTAGCCGTAACCAGTTGATGGAAAAGTAGGCTTGATTCCCAAAGTAACAATCGCTGCGGTGCTTGTTGCTAGTTGAGTAGCAACCTTTAATGTGTCTGTAAACGCCTTTTGGTCAGCTATCCAATGGTCAGCCGGAAAAAAGCCAATAACAGCGTCTTCTCCATAACGCTTTTTAATTTCCAAACTTGTCCAAGCAACAGCGGCGGCAGTATCCCTTCCCTCTACCTCAATTAGTAAGTTTAGCGACGGCAGTTGTGGCAACTGTTGGCGGACACCTTCAGCTATCTGGCTGGAAGTAATCACCCATAAGGAATCCCAACCATCTGCCAACGGGAGCAATCGATCAGCGGTTGCTTGCAGTAAACTTCTAGAACTGCCATCTAAGCTTAAAAATTGTTTAGGACGGTCTTTACGACTGAGAGGCCAAAAACGCTCACCTTTGCCACCAGCGAGGATGACGGGGAACAAGGAACTATTCATGTTGTCATACACACCTACGCAAGAACACTACAAGTTTACAGTGAGCTTTTACTCTGGCAAGATTTGTAGCTTGCATTAACATAACTTTTAGGGCAGTGGTTGAGTGGGGAGAAATTTGTGATTAGAGAAGTTAAATGGTCGGAAAATGAGGTTAAACCTCAGCAAATACCGGGTTTAGATTTGGAGTCCAAACCTGGTCAAATTCAACGGCTAGAAACGCAGGGAACGCTGCAAGCAGTAACAGATTCCGACGTAGAATCTACAACTCAAGAAGCAACCGCCAGTTCTTCTCGCAGCGTTGTGGAGTCCGTCAGTGCAATTCCCAACGAACTGTACGAGAGATTGGGCTTGAGTATGCCCCGTTGGCTACTGTGGATACTGACAGTGGTTATGGGGGTAATTCTCTCTGGATTGCTAGTATCAACTTTGGCGCTCTGGACTCCTTTATGGAGCAATCTGGATAAAACCGATGAAGAATTAGGTTTTGCTGGTAAAGATGAGCAAAAAGTACCTTTACCAGGGGAATTATGGAGCAAAATTTCGCAATACCAGCTATCACGCCCCATGAATATTCTGATTATGGGGATTGAGCCAGTCAACGGTGCTGTAGATGGCTCACCGGAAAGTTTTGCTGGCAAAAGCGATACCATGCTGTTGGTGCGACTCAACCCCAGCGATAAATCAATCCGGGTACTTTCAATTCCCAGGGATACTATGATTGCAATCCCGGAAAAGGGGTTAACAAAGCTATCGGATGCCAATCCTCAAGGCGGGCCAGTGTTGGCAGCACGAGTAGTTAGCCGGACTTTGAATAATGCGCCAATTGACCGCTATATTCGTATTTCTACCAGTGGCTTAAGACAATTAGTTGACCAATTAGGCGGGGTAGAAGTATTTGTACCTAAAGCAATGGAATATCATGATAGTAGCAGTCAATTGAATATTAATCTAGTTAGTGGCTGGCAGACTCTCAATGGCGAACAAGCAGAACAGTTTGCCCGTTTCCGGGAAGATGGACTGGGGGATTTACCGAGAGTGCAACGTCAACAAGCACTAATGGCAGCATTAATCCAACGCCTCAATAGTCCTACTGTTATACCAAAGTTGCCTCAATTAACCCGCATCATGCGGAAGTATTTTGATACCAACTTAAAGATAGAAGAAATGATGGCATTGGTGAATTTTTCCGTGAATGTAGATCGGGATAATTTCCAAATGACCACCGTACCAGGTACATTCAGCCGTTTCAGTAAAGACCCTAATAGCTATTGGCTGAATATGACTGGACAACAGAATTTACTGAATAATTATGTTGGGGTAGATGTGCCTGGATTGAAATCAGATGCGCGTCCAGTTTCTAACCTCAAAATTGCTATTCAAAATGCTTCTAATCAACCACAAGTGACAGAAAAAGTTATTGCTTATCTCAAAGAGAAAGGCTTTAAAAATATTTACACAACTTCAGATTGGCCAGATAGCCAGCGACAAACTCAAATTATTGTCCAAAGAGGCACTAGACAGCCAGGAGTTGACCTCCAAAAGATTTTAGGTTTGGGTCAAGTTGAAGTGTCCACATCTGGAGATTTGGAATCTGACATCACAATTCGGGTTGGAAAAGATTGGAAATAGTCGGTAGTCAAAAGTCAAAAGTCAAAAGTCATTAATTATTGGACTGCTGACTATTGACTACATAGACACTTAGTAAAGTTATGAAAAAGATTTGGCTGAGTTTATTAAGTTTAAAACAATTAAACTTCACTTATTCCTCATAACTTAGTTAGGAGATTAGTAAAGTTATGAAAAAGATTTGGCTGAGTTTATTAAGTTTAAAACAATTAAACTTTACTTAGCCTTCATAACTTATTAGTGAGCTTAGTAAAGGTATGAAAAAGATTTGGCGTAAACTGTTAAGTTTAATTATAATTTTGCTTTTGGCTGGTTTGTGGGTAATACTTAGTCCAAAACCAGCTTTTGCACAAATCAATACAATCAACTACAGCAATACCAATTTAGAAAACCGTGACTTCTCTAATGCTGATTTGGCAGGTGTAACTTTTGTCGCAGCGGAAATGAGGGGTACCAACTTCCAAGGAGCAAATCTCACAAACGCTATTTTTACTAAAGGTGTTTTACTAAAAGCTAATTTAGAAGGCGCAAACTTGACTGGTGCTTTAGTGGATCGTGTAACTTTAGATGGTGCTAACTTAAAAAATGCTAATTTGACTGAAGCTACTTTAACCCGTAGTCGCTTTTATGATGCTGATATTACTGGCGCTGATTTTACCGACGCTTTAATTGACCGATATCAGGTATCGTTACTTTGTGAAAGGGCTGATGGGGTAAATCCAATTACAGGTGTTTCTACACGAGAAAGTTTGGGTTGTCGATAATTTGAAACTGAGAAATTAATCTTAGTTATAACCATATTTTTTGACAAACCAGGTTTTGACTAGCTGTGTCAAAACACAATAACTGGATAGAATCAACGCTAACCAGAAAAAATAACTGACAGGTAAACGTACAAATCCCAAACTTGAGGCAATTGGAGAGAAGGGAATATAAATACCGATCGCCATAATCGTCAAAGTCACCAGTAGCATAGGTAAAGATGGTGTACTTTGGATTAGAGGAATTTTAGCAGTCCGAATGATGTGGACAATTAAAGTTTGAGTCAACAAACTTTCGACAAACCAACCAGTTTGAAACAGTGCTTGTTTTTCGATTGAGTTAGCACCAAAAACAAACCACATTAAAGCATAGGTCGCATAGTCAAAAATCGAACTCATGGGGCCTATGTAAAGCATAAACTTTTGGATATCATTAATCTGCCATTTACGCGGTTTATTCAAATATTCCCGATCTACATGATCAAAGGGAATCCCGGTTTGAGAAAAATCGTAAAGTAGATTATTTAACAGTATTTGTACTGGATTCATCGGTAAAAATGGCAATAATGCGCTTGCGCCCAACATACTGAACATATTGCCAAAATTGGAACTGGTTCCCATTTTGATATATTTAACGATGTTGCCGAATGTTCTACGCCCTTCTGTTACTCCTGCTTCCAGTACCAACAAGCTTTTTTCTAACAGGATAATATCTGCTGATTCTTTGGCAATGTCTACGGCTGTATCTACGGAGATACCAACATCAGCTTCTCGTAAAGCGGCTGCATCATTAATTCCATCGCCTAAAAAGCCGACTATGTGATTTTTACGGCGTAAAACTTGAATGATTCTAGCTTTTTGCAAAGGAGATAGTTTGGCAAAAATAGTGGTGGTGAGTGCTATCTCTGCTAATTCCTCATCAGATAATTTCTCAACTTCGCTACCTAATAGAGTGTGGTGAACGTATAAACCCACATCTTTACAGGTTTTTCGAGCAATAATTTCATTGTCACCCGTTAAAATTTTGACTTGTATACCACTGTAATTGAGGGCGTTAATTGCTTGGGCGGCTGATTCTTTGGGTGGGTCGAGAAAAGCAATAAACCCTAGCATGATTAAATTACACTCATCGACTACTGAGTATGTCAGTTGGTCGGGAGGTAGTTCTTTGTAAGCAACAGCAATCACTCGTAAGCCATCTTCGTTTAATTGTTGGTCTAATTGCAATGCTTGAGTATGAACTGATTCGTCCATCAGTAAAATTTGTTCATTTGCTTGGACTTGGGTACAAACTTGCAGAATTTCTTCGACTGCGCCCTTGCAAATTAGTATATGTTTGTGATGGGTTTCTTCTACTACTACCGACATCCGACGACGGGCAAAATCGAAAGGAATTTCATCAATTTTGCGAAAATCGTTTTCAACTTTCAGCGATTCGTGTAACTCAATATGTTCGAGTACCGCCACATCTAGTAGGTTTTTTAACCCTGTTTGATAGAAGCTATTGAGATAGGCATACTCTAGAACTTCGTCGTTTTCTTCACCATAAACATCCAGGTGCATCTCCAAAATGATTTTATCTTGGGTGAGAGTACCTGTTTTATCAGTGCAAAGAATATCCATTGCTCCAAAATTTTGGATAGAGTCGATATTTTTGACGATCACTTTTTTATCAGACATTGCGATCGCACCTCTCCCCAAATTAGCTGTTACAATCATCGGTAGCATTTCTGGCGTTAACCCCACAGCTACAGATAAGGCAAAAAAGAAAGCCTCCATCCAGTTACCTTTTATCAAGCCATTGATGAGAAATACTAAAGGTGCAATGACCAGCATAAACCGCAGTAGCAAGAAGCTAATGTCATTTACTCCTTTGTCAAAACTGGAGAGTGTTTTTTGACCTACAAGAGTTTGAGCTAATGCACCTAAGTAAGTATTGCTACCAGTTTGCACAACTACTGCTGTACCTGTACCACTCACAATATTAGTTCCCATAAAACAGATATTTACCAGTTCCAGTGGGTTTTCGCTTGGGGTTTGACCGTTGGCTAAAGTAGGATGTTTTTCAACTGGTAAAGATTCTCCGGTTAATGCACCTTGACTAATAAATAAATCTTTGGCAGCAATTAACCTCACATCTGCGGGGATCATATCTCCGGCTGAGAGGTAAATAATATCGCCTGGAACTAAAAACTTGATAGGAATTTCTTTTCTTTCTGCTGCATGGGGATGGAGAGTAATACCATATTCTTGTAACATTTCTGGCGCGATATCTTTGCGTTGGTCTTTGCGGCTGATAGTTGCAGTTGTTGTTACCATTTCTCGGAGTTTTTCAGCGGCTAAATTAGAACGAAACTCTTGAGAAAAGCGCAGTAATATGCTAAAAATAACCATGATGATAATAATCACTGCGGCTTTAATATCACCTGTCACAAAGGATATGATTGCTAAAGATATCAAGAGAATAACTAAGGGATTTTGAAAAGTTTTAAATAGCTGAATATACCATTTTGGTGGTTTCTCGCGGGCAATTTCATTTAATCCGTATTTTTCTAAATGAATTTGCGATTGGATATCGCTTAAACCTTCAAGAGAAGTGTCGAGCGATCGCAGTAATATTTCTAAGTCACTTGTTGAAAATTCAAAGAGTTTTGCTGATAATTTTCTCGAAAAATCTGATTTTTCTTTTGGCTTCCTGTTTGTCTGAAATAGCCGTCTCAAAAATCTTGGTAAAATACTATATTCACGCCAATTGTGCCTCATATAGCTGTATTCGCATAAATTAGAATAAGGTTAATTGCCAAAGAGCAATAAAATAAATTGGTTGATAACTAACAGGCTCAATGTCTGGCTACCACTAATGGCAGTCACTACTTTTCTATACATTTTAAATACTTTGAAAATCTTTGAACATTAAAAAAGATGGATATTTTACCCATCCTGCAAAAAATTTACATTGCTGATATCAATACACTAAAAACTTCAACTCCTCACATGGATTTCTTGGGAATTGATAGCTCACCTATTTAGTAGATGTCTCCAGTTGCTCTATTTGAGTTTCAGCTTGTTGATCAGCAAGTTCAGCCTTGGCTTCAGCCATGATATCTTCAAAGGTTTCACCAACTTCTGCAATTACTCCTTTACCCTTTTCATAAAGGAGAATCCCGCCTTTAATGGCTGTTTTAGCTATTGGTTTCCCAACACCTGCTACAACTGGAACTATAACTGGAAGAAGTACTATTGCTGCAATCCCTGGAACGCCAAGGTCTTCGACTAAATTTTCAACATCCGGTATAATTTTAGGTGACATAACATTATTGTCCCCTTGATGTTTACACTTATATATTATCAATAATTTATAGATATAAACTCAAGCAAAATATTTTTGCAAAAACTCTTATTATATCAATTGATTTTCTGATTTACTTGTATTTAAATACCAAGCTAAAAAAATAAGAGATTTTCAGGATAATCTCTCTCTAAACAGATGTTTATTATTGAATAATATTTGCTTGTTCAACCAAAGTAACCATTAACATATTGCCGGGTAATTTCTTGTGTTGGTTGTTGAAAAATTACATGAGTGCGATCGTATTCCACTAGTTCGCCAGTGCGACTACCTTCTGTCATTTCAGTGTTAAAGAATGCTGTCATATCAGAAACTCGCACAGCCTGCTGCATGTTATGAGTCACAATTATAATGGTGTGATCTTGCTTGAGTTGTTGTACTAGTTCTTCAATTTGTTTGGTTGATGTTGGATCAAGAGCAGAGCAAGGTTCATCCATTAAAATGATCTCTGGTTGTGCAGCTAACATTCGTGCGATACATAACCGTTGTTGCTGTCCCCCCGAAAGAGAGAGGGCGTTTTCTTTGAGCTTATGCTTCACTTCATCCCAAAGAACCGCACGACGCAATGACAATTCGACAATTTCATCTATATCTCCCCGATAACACTGAATCCGGGGAGCAAAAGCAACGTTATTATAAATAGATTTAGGAAAAGGGTTTGGCTTTTGAAAAACCATCCCAATGTTACGGCGCAGGACTACCGCATCCTCTGACGGATGATAGATATTTCGACCTTTAAAAGTAATTTGCCCTTGTAAGTGAGTTTGGGGAATGAGATCATTCAAACGATTAAAACATCTGAGTAAGGTACTTTTACCACAACCAGAAGGGCCAATGAAAGTTGTAATTAGGTTTTTATAGATAGGTAGGTAAACATTACGTAAAGCCAGAAATTTGTCATAATAAAACGCTTCTATTTCTGCATGTAAAATAACTTCGCTATCTGCTGGGGAGGAATTCGCGGACGGCGAAGAAAAGGCTGACATAATTGTCTTTTGTGAGAATTGGAATAACTCAGCCTTAATCTTTTTCTAATTAAAGGTGAAAATACACTAACTTTGGGCGTAGATTATTTAACATATACCTTTTGGATGAAACCCTGATGAATAGAATTTATTGTGATATAAATTCAATACTTTAGTATTTTTATACTAAGAGGATGTCTGAGAAGTATTCTTGTTAACATCAAAACCTTAAAAACCTAACCCCCCTAGCCCCCCTTCCCTACAAGGGAATGGAGAGGGGTTATTAGTATAATTTTCGACTTTTCAGACATCCTCTAAAAGCAATAATTTTGTATTTTATTTAACTAAAAATTACAGTAATATCACTTTGCCTGTGCGATCGCTAAATACTGTGCAAATTTTTTCTCTCTCAGTTGATGTATCTCTTCTTGAGGATTGAGATTCTATCCTCATGGATTTGTATAGAAGCAGAGTTGAGCAATCTGAATATGATAGGGTTCCTGGTTGATTGCTGAACAGCTTTACTCAAGAGCTTTTATGACAGTCGCGATCGCATTTTTGCAGTAATTATAAGGGAGAAGGACTATGTTAGATATTGATGAAATGGGATCGAAGGAAATTCATGACCTTCTACAGAGGATAGAGTATGGACACTTAGGCTGTGCATTAGAAGGACATCCCTACGTGGTGCCGATGCACTATTATTTCGAGAATCCCAACCTGTACATCTTTACAACCGAAGGAATGAAGACGAAGTACATTGATGCGAATCCAGAGGTTTGCTTACAGGTCGAAGAAATTCATAGCTTATCCCATTGGCGCAGTGTAATCATCATGGGTCGAGCGGAACGCTTAACTGAGCCGCAAGAGTTTGACCATGCGATGCAATTGATCAAAGCACAGAATCCAAAGCTTTCACCTGCGCTGAATCGAACTTGGATAGATGTTTGGGGACGAGCAAATGTCATTGTCATTTACCGTATTTATCCCAGCGAGATGACCGGGCGAACAACTGAAGGAGTCAACAGTCAACCATGATTGGTAACTCGTTGCAGTGTGAATATATCGGTTGGGGAAACTTAGAAAAGTTTCGATCGCGTCCTGTCGCTGAGAATGAAGCGTTAATTTTCACGGCTCCTGCGGGTAGCGCTCCTATTTTAATTCACGGGTTTTTGGATTGTCTGCGATCGCCAGAACTGCAAGCTAAAATCCCCCATCAGTTTTCCGAAAATGATGTAGCAGGAGTCATGGTAGAAATGGTGAGAACTCTACCAGAAAACCTTTTGAAAGAGTGGAGAAATCAATCCAACACCAATCAAACCGCAGTTTGTGCGATGTTGCGTTGGTCAACTAGTTAAATCATCTGGTCTTTCAAATCTTAAGTTCGGACAAAAAGAAAGTAAAAATGCAATTGCAAATCATCGTCGTGAATAGTTGTGGCGTACCAGCCATTTTTTCAATTCCACACACCAGAAAACCACAGTACTGAGAATTAAACTAACAGTCAAATCCACTGGCGATAAGGCTACTGTTGTAAAAATATTCTGTAAAACAGGAACATATATAACAGCCAGTTGCAAAATCAGTGTTAAAGTCACTGCTGCCAAGATTGGCTTGTTGGATAGCAACCCAATTTCCCAGAGGAAGTCTCGCTCTGAGCGAATGGCTAAGGCGTTACCCATTTGAGATAGGGTGATAGTGGTAAACAAAATTGTTTGCCAGTTTGGATTGCCACTGTGCCAATACCAGTAGCCTATCCCCAAAGATACCAAAGCCATCAGTAATCCTATCCAGATAATATCTTTGCCCATGCCCCGCCCAAAGATATTTTCATGGGGAGGATGGGGCGGACGATTCATGGTGTTGCGTTCCGCAGGCTCCACACCTAAAGCTAGGGCTGGTAAACCATCAGTAGTTATATTGATCCAAAGAATTTGCAGTGGTAACAAAGGTAACGGCATCCCGAAAAAGGGAGCTAGGAGCATTACTAAAAGTTCACCAACATTACTGCTTAAGAGGTACTTAATAAACTTGCGGATATTGTCGTAAATGATTCGCCCTTCTTTGACAGCAGCAACGATGGTGGCGAAGTTGTCATCTAGCAGTACCATATCGGCAGCTTCTCTAGCGACATCAGTACCACTTATGCCCATTGCTACGCCAATATCAGCTTTTTTCAGAGCAGGTGCGTCATTGGCTCCATCACCAGTCATGGCAACAATGTGTCGTCGCTTTTGGAGAAACTGCACAATATTAAATTTATGTTCTGGGGAAATCCTGGCGTAAACTGATACTTCTTCGACTAAATTTCCCAATGTCTCAAAAGATATGTGGGAGAGGTCATCACTGGTGAGAATGCGATCGCCTGTGGCAATTCCTACTTCTTGGGCAATATAACGGGCAGTTAGAGGGTGATCACCCGTTATCATTACAGGGCGAATCCCAGCCTGCTTGCAAAGTAGTACCGCATCCTTTACTTCTGGCCGGGCTGGGTCATTCATCCCCACTAAACCAACAAATATCAAATCTTGTTCTATCTCGGCAACATCAGGTGAATGCCACAGCCGAAAGGATAATCCCAGCACTCGTAAACCATTTTGGGTCAGCTGGTGATGAGTGGTCAAAATTTGTTCGCGCCATACGTCATTAAGTACTTCTGCTTTTCCATCTACCCAAACTTGACTGGAAACATCTAACAGATTCTTGACTCTCCCCTTGCTGAAAGCAATATAAGGTGCTGATTCCTGAATTTCTCGGTTCCAATACCACACTGTCTCCAAAGCGCAGGAAATTTCCGCTAATGCCGTTGGGAATTGGTGGATGGTCGTCATTCTCTGGCGCTCAAAGCCAAATGGTAATTCTGCCACACGGGGCATATTCTGTTCTAGTTCGGTTTTCCACAATCCTTGGTGAGCCGCAGCCATGACCAAAGCATTTTCTGTAGGGTCGCCGACTGCACGAAAATAACGAGGTTCTTCCCAATCAGGTTCTAATCGGGCGTTATTGCACAGAGTAGCACCAGCTAGTAATAAAGCGAGGGCTGGTGGCTGACTCAGTAACAGTGGACTTGCTTGACTAGAATCAACAACAGGGGATGCCCTACGTAAATTAGCAGTCAAATCCAAGCGACGACCGGCTACATCCAGGATAGTCAAGATCATCCGGTTCTCGGTGAGAGTACCAGTTTTACCAGAGCAGATTGTGGTGACAGATCCTAGAGTTTCTACAGCAGGTAGATTACGAATCAGCGCCCGTCGTTTCAGCATTTGCTGCGCTCCCAAGGCTAAAGCAATGCTGACTACGGCGGGTAATCCTTCTGGTAAAGCCGCAACCACCAAAGTAATCGCTGTGAGAAACATTAACTTGACATCCTCTCCCCGCAATAACCCCAAAACCAAAATGATTCCTACCAAAACGAAAGAAGCGATCGCCAACCACTTTCCCAGTTGATCCAAGCGTTTTTGTAGCGGTGTTGGCTCTGGTTCCACTGTTTGAATCATGTTAGTAATCTGCCCCAACTCAGTATGCATACCTGTTTCGGTGACGACCGCCTCACCCCGACCATAGGTAACAATTGTCTGCATATAAACTGTATTGTGGCGATCGCCCAGCGTTACTTCCCCATGCAATTTTTGAATATCTTTATCTATTGGCTCTGCTGCGCCTGTGAGGGCTGCTTCTTGAGTCCGCAAACCCAAGCTGGTCAGTAGCCGACAGTCTGCGGGGACAATATCTTCTGCTTCCAGCAGCACAATATCCCCTGGTACTAAGTTACGGGCGGAGATTTCTTGGATGCGACCATTGCGGCGTACTTTGACATTGGGTATTGCCAGTTTTTTGAGATTGGCGATCGCTTTTTGCGCTCGATATTCTTGGCTGAAACCTAAAAAAGTAATCAGCACAATAATGGCAATAATGCCTAAGCCATCTTTGTAGTCACCCAAAACAGCGGAAATCACCGCAGCCACAATCAAAATAATTACCAGTGTTTCGCTAAGTTGTTCCCAAAGAATTTGCCAAGGTTGTTTTAGTCCTGGCTCAATCAATTCATTGAAACCATATTTTTCTAAACGATGACTAGCCTCTACCGTACTCAACCCCCAGGAGGCATCACTACCCAGCCTGTGCAGCGCTTCGGCGGCATCAAGTTGATACCAATCGCTCATGTCCTTTACCTTCGGCTTGACTTAGAACAAGTAGTAGGGAGTGGTCTAATTAATTGAAAATACTGTATCTTATGCAAAGTTCTACTATTAATTATTCTGTCAAAATTTGCCTGACAGACTACAGTATCTTAAGTTAAATATTTTCAGATATACACTCTGCAAGAGTTGTCGGGTATTATTCGTGACTAATCAAGAACAAAAATCCTCTCGTTCTTTCGCTGGGATTGCTGGCATTGTTGCCGCAGCCACATTAATTAGTAAAGTATTTGGTTTAGTCCGGCAGCAAGCGATCGCAGCTGCTTTTGGTGTGGGTGCAGCTGCTACTGCTTATAGCTATGCCTATATTATTCCTGGCTTTTTATTAATATTACTCGGTGGTGTGAATGGGCCATTACACAGTGCTGTTGTCAGTGTTTTAGCCAAACGCAAGCAACAAGAAGCTGCCCCTTTGGTAGAAACAGTGACAACGCTTGTAGGCGGAATACTGTTGCTGGTAACTGTTGCCCAGATTTTCTTAGCAGATACCATTGTTGATATTGTTGGTCATGGTTTGAGTGAGAATACAAGAGCGATCGCCATTCAACAACTCCAAATCATGGCCCCGATGGCTTTATTTTCGGGATTGATTGGCATTGGCTTTGGTACGCTCAATGCTGCCCATCAATATTGGTTACTTTCTATCAGCCCATTATTATCGAGTATTACTGTAGTTGCTGGCATTGGTATTTTAGCTTTGCAACTAGGCAAGGACATTATTCTGCCAGAATACGCCTTCATCGGTGGGATGATGTTAGCTTGGGGAACGTTAGCCGGGGCAATTCTTCAGTGGGTGGTGCAACTAATTGTCCAGTGGCGGCTAGGGCTGGGGACACTACGTTTACGGTTTGATTTTAAAGCCCCTGGCGTTCAAGAAGTAATTAGAATTATGACTCCGGCAACAATTTCTTCGGGGATGATGCCGATTAATGTTGCCACTGACCTTTATTTTGCAAGTCCTATTCCTGGTGCTGCGGCTGGTTTTAACTATGCAAATTTACTAGTTCAAACACCTTTAGGGATTATTTCTAATATTATTTTGTTACCTTTATTACCCATCTTCGCCAAACTAGCAGAACCCGAAAATTGGCCTGACTTGAAATTACGCATTCGCCAAGGTTTATTACTCACAGCCTGCACCATGCTACCTCTGGGAGCTTTAATGGTGGTGTTATCTGTGCCAATTGTACAAGTAGTATATGAGCGAGGAGCCTTTAAGCAAGATGCGACGCAACTAGTTTCTTCGCTGTTAATTGCCTACGGTATCGGGATGTTTGCTTACTTGGGGCGTGATGTGTTAGTGCGCGTATTTTACGCCTTGGGAGATGGACAAACACCGTTTCGCATCAGTACTTTTAACATTGTGCTTAACGCTGTACTTGATTATTTTTTTGTTCAACCCTTTGGCGCACCAGGTTTGGTGTTAGCAACTGTTGGTGTTAATTGCAGTTCAATGTTAATGCTGTTATGGTTACTCGACCGTAAGCTTAACGGTTTACCTTGGCGTGAATGGAGTTTACCAATTTTTGGTTTATTTGGTGGAAGTATCGTGGCGGGGTTTGCCAGCTATGGTAGTTTGTTTGGTTTGCAGCAATTATTAGGTACAAAAGGGTTAATAATTCAGTTAATAGAATTGTCAATTGCTGGTGTAGTAGGTTTAGTTGTATTTGGTGCGATCGCTTCCCTCATGAAAATACCAGAAGTGAATACTTTTGTTGTGCGCTTGCGTCAGCGTTTCTTAAAAAGATAGCTTGTTGAGTTCACCCAATTGGGTGAAGGATTTTTCACCCATTAGGCTACCTGAGTGTAGGAGGGTAAAACTGGTTAGAAAAACGACACTAGTAGTAGAGAGCATTGATTGCACTCAACTCTAGTGGAGAGAAACTTATGAAACTCAGAACTTTAACTACTTCTGCCCTTGTAGTTGCTTCTATTGTCCTCTCGGCTGGAATTGCTGCTGCTCAAACCACCGGTACTAACGGTAGCTATGTCGGTGCTGGTATTGCGGCTGGTGCAACTAGTGGCGGACAAAGAAACGATGATGCTCAATTTGGTGGTAACGTGCAAGGACGTTATGCTATACCCAATGCACCTGTATCATTGCGAGGAGCCGTTTTGTTTGGCGGTGATACAACTGCCATCATGCCTATAGTGACTTATGATGCACCTATTGCCAAAAACACTAACCTTTACTTTGGTGGTGGTTATTCATTCTTGACTGATGAAGGTAATAATACTCCTTTAGGTAATCGCAATGCACCTGTAGTAACCTTGGGTGTAGAATCGGAAGTTAGCAAAAACATCATCGCCTATGGTGATGCTAAATGGGGCATTGATGCTTACAAAAACAGTGACGCTGATGCTGTTAGCTTCCAAGCAGGATTAGGCTATCGTTTCTAAAAAGTCTGAAGTGTGAAATCAAGTAACAGGATTTACATAGTAAGACGAAAAATCAAGGGTTGAGATTAAAGGTATGGAGTGTAAGCGAACAAAACCCTGACACTCCATACCTCAATGCAATTCAGTTAAGGAACTAAACCCAAAATCCTCAAAAGACTATTCCCCTACTAATGCTAATGCTTGATTGATTACACGGTCAGATAAATACATTCCACACAAGCGTAATTTTTCTAAAACTGGACGTGCAGACGGAATTACCCCTCGCTGTTTGGCAGTAATCACAATACCTAATGTCCCCCGTACAGGAATTTCCAAGGTGGCAGCACAACGACGGGCTGCTAAATCATCCAAAATTACTTCCGTGCCAGGATTTGCATACCCCCACGTTAATACGGCTGATTCACCTTGACCCAAATCCCAATTCTGAATCACATTTGGAACTGGTAGTGTTTCTTGTACAACCAACCAATGAGTATTTTTGAGCGCCACTGCTGTTAAGTCGGTTTCTCCATACTCCTGAATTTCGGCGGCTACAGCCGATGGAACAATAATTGATGGGCTAATTAGGAGCAACAAATCAAGAAAGCCCCCCTTGGTCAAAAAAATTAGTGGCGATGTGTTGATAGCAGGCAGTTCAGCCACGGTTTAACTCGCGCTGCAAATCATCAAAGTCAACAGCAAACACATCCACTTGTTCACGGGCTAGGACGGCTAGAAAGTCTCGACGGTTTAACCCAGCAACTGAAGCTGCTTTCTCCATAGATATTTCCCGTTTCTGATACCAGTAGATAGCAGCAGCGAGGCGCATATCACGCACAAATTCTTCTGGATTTAGGCGACGCGCACTAAACACTTCTTCTGGCAGGGTAATCGTGACTGATGACATAATTTATGTCCTAAATTGCTGCGGTTTTTCGCTGCATTAATAATATCAACCATTTTCATCAACTTTCACAGGTTTTCGATGATGTGGAGATGGCTTAGAATTTATATTTGAGATTTTCTAATATCATTTTTGCATAATGACTGAATGAAGTTGCTTTTGGTTTGTTCATTTCTCTTAGTATTGGTTCTATTAATTCAGGCGAGAAATGTTCAACTGATAAATCAGGCCAGCACTGGGTTAACCAGTGAACATTTTCATCAATAGAATCCCATGTTTTATATAATTTACCGCGTTCACATCGTGCTATTTCTAACTCTGGCTTCAATCTGCTGAGAACCATCTGGGGTAACTCACAATTGTGTTGGCGATAAATTACAAAGAATTTTTGGTCATCGCATTCCACAAATCCTTTTTCAGTTATGTAAGCCACACCAGTTTCCCAAGCTTCGGCTGTCACTTGCATCATGCTTGTTAAACTGACATACGCTAGTTCAATTTGATAAATTTCTGAAACATACACGATGGGAGAAGGGTATTTTTCTTCCCAGTCTCCTACGATGCACAGAGATGTTCTATCGTAACCAAAAATCGGGATCAGAGGTTTACCGATGTACCTGACTCCGTATTTGTCCAAATCTATTGCAGTCTCCATTGCACCTTGCGGGCTACACAGTGTCATCGTGCCATAGTAAGGGGCAAAAACTGTATCCCAGTTTTCAGTTTCCCAATCCCAACCACCACACCACTGATAGAGTTCGTAGACTTCTTGCGGCAACTTATAAGGTAAGATTTGAAAACTTTCTTTAATTTTCTCTGGTGGCAATCCAGGAGGTAATTTCGATGCAATATCTGGATAATTAATTTCCAGGTATATACGAATCCTATCTAAAGCGTTAGTTAATTCTGACATGGAAACCCTTAACAACGCTAATATTGCTCGAAATTATAGTTCAGAAAACCATTAGTTGGATGGGTACTGCCTGCTGAATTCTGCTATATCATTCTTTAACAGTCAGTGGTAGACGTACTGTAAAAGTCGAGCCTACACCTGGCTGACTTTTCACAAAAATATCACCACCCATCATCTGACAAAAATGGCGACTAATTGCTAACCCTAACCCAGTACCGCCATATTTTTTTGTAGTTGAATTATCACCTTGGATAAAAGGTTGAAATAACTGTTGCTGTTGAAGATGAGTCATCCCAATACCTGTATCAACAACCGTAAATGAAATCATGTTCAAGGTAGCTTCTGATGATGATTTTAGTTTTTCACTTTTAACAGTTAATGTGACTTTGCCGTTAGTGGTAAATTTCGCAGCATTACTCAGCAGGTTCAAAAGTACTTGCCGCATTCTTGTTTGATCAGCATACATTGTCCCTAGCTGATCGTCACAATCTACCTCTAAAATATTGCCATTTTTTTCTATAGATGGCTTGATAGTTAAAACAATATTATTAATTAAGTTGGCAATTTCAAATGTCTCTGGATAAAGAGTCATTTTCCCCGCTTCAATTTTTGATAAGTCGAGGATGTCGTTAATCAATTCTAGTAAGTGCCTACCTGCGGAATTGATTGTTTCTAAATCAGTAATAAAGTCACCTGATAAATTTAAATCTGTAGCGTCATCTTGCAGTAGTTGACTCAGTCCAATAACAGCATTTAAGGGTGTACGTAATTCGTGACTGACATTAGCTAAAAATACACTTTTAGCTTTGCTGGCGGCTTCGGCTAATTCTTTAGCTTGTTCTAGTTGTTTAGTGCGCTCAGATACTCGTTCTATCAGACGATTTAACGATTTGGCTAACAAGCCAATTTCATCTTCGGTGGTAACAGGGGCGCGTAAGTCAAAATTAGATTTGCGGGCGACTTGTTCGGCTACTTGGGTAACGGTGATTACTGGTTCTGCGATCGCTCGACTAGTGCGCCATGCGATAATAGCTGCGATCGCTACTGACACCAGCATACTCACCATCACAATTAGTCTTTCAACTCCTTTAGCCTCCTCTACGTCTTTTTGCCGTTCCTGTTCTTGATTTTCGGCAGTTTGCAAAATATTAGTTAACTTCTCAGAAAGATGATCTAATTGCATGGCGGTTTCACCACGCATTATTTCTAACAACTGTTCTCTAACTACAACTACTTGCTGTGGCTGTAAAGGCTGTTTATCAATTTCTTGTAATACAGCTTCTATTTGGTCAACGTAGGATTTTAAATTAATTGCATAATCTTCTAATAAAGCCTGTAAATTAGCGCTGGTTGCTGCTAATTGCATAGGCTTTGTTTCGATAAACTTATCAATTTTTTGCTCTAAATCTTCAGCTTTATTAACATTTTTTAAAAATTCTGTTTTCCTAGTTAGCAGTTGTGGTGAGTCTTCTAATACTGCCACTAAATTAGAACTATGTAATTGCGCTCCAACTACTGCGTTTTTATAGTTAGTTAGTAGTTGGCGTTGTTCTTGGGCTTGGTTAAACTGCCTAATTTCTCGCCCCCGGTAGTAGTTGGCAATTACTAGACCAGTAAGCGAGCCAAAAAAGCCAATGCCAATGGCAACAAAGTAGCCATAGCCAATTTTCTGATGTATCCGCCAAGAACTTGCCTTGAGTTTCCCGCTAGAAGGAAATTCTATTGTTGGTAGTTCTTCAGTTGATGAATTTTCGGCTGACACTTTTTTGCTTTCTAAATTGCTGTCTATTGGGTTAGGCTTGTGAGTTTGCATTCCTCAAATCTCCTCGCCCTTCCGCCAAAATCGCCACATCAATTTCATCTTTAAAATTAAATTAACTGGTGATTAACACCTACACAATTTTTTGTGAGAAGCAGCGTAAATAATTATTCTTTAAATAATTGCCATGACTTCATTGTATTTTGGTGATTTTGATATGAATGTATACAAAAACACTGGACAACTAGCAAATTTAGGTTTATATATAATTAATTGCTTTTCCAGGGTAAAGCGTATTCTGGAATTTTTTCTTTATCGTTACTGTTTTTGAAACCTATTTAATTCCAAAGATATTTCAACTATTAGCTAAACTGCTACCTATTGTACTCTTACTTTGGCTGAGCTAAATACCTAGATACCAGACACAATAAGTAATATTGCATCTTATCATCAATTATCCTAATTCTCAAACAAATTTTTAAGTTTTAGAGGCTTTAGCAATAAAAAGCCTCTGCCTTGTTACTACTTGAGCAATAGCAAGACAGAGGAAGTTTTTCTATGCTAGGTTACTAAGCGATCGCTGTTGAACGCAATTGGTCAACTGCTTGCTTCAACAATTCTGCCTTATCGGTTTGTTCCCAAGGCAAGTCTAAATCATTCCGCCCCAAATGACCGTAAGCCGCGATGTCCTGATAAAAACGTCCGCCTCGTTCACTTGGTAAGTTGCGTAAGTTGAAAGTATGAATAATGCCTGCTGGACGCAGTTCAAAGTTTTGTTTGACTAATTCCAACAAGATTTCATCATCTACTTTGCCAGTCCCAAAGGTTTCTAGGAGAATACTCACTGGTCTAGCCACACCAATGGCATAACTCAGCTGGACTTCGCATTTTTCTGCTAACCCGGCAGCTACAATATTTTTCGCCACATAGCGAGCCGCATAAGCCGCAGAACGGTCTACTTTTGTAGGGTCTTTGCCCGAAAAAGCACCACCACCATGACGAGAATAACCGCCATAGGTATCAATGATGATTTTTCTGCCGGTCAACCCAGAATCACCTTGCGGCCCACCAATGACGAATTTACCTGTGGGGTTGACTAAAAACCGTGTTTCTTGATCAGGCTTAATGTCAATATCGCTAAAAACAGGTTCGACTACTGCTGTCCAGAGGTCTTGTTTGATTTTAGCTTGTACTGCTGCCTCATCAGTGATTTCCCCAATGGTAGCAGTGTGCTGAGTGGAAATCAGGATAGTATCAATGCCTACAGGTTTGCCATCTTCGTAAACTACGGTAACTTGGGTTTTACCGTCGGGACGCAGGTATGACAATTCGCCTGTTTTGCGGACTGCTGCTAGTCGGCGAGCAATGCGATGAGCTAAACTGATCGGCAAGGGCATCAGTTCTGGAGTTTCGTTGCAAGCAAAGCCAAACATGATACCTTGGTCGCCTGCACCAACTTTGTCGAATAGTTCGTCACTATCTTGTTGACGGGTTTCGTGGGCAACGTTTACGCCTTGAGCAATATCAGGTGATTGTTCATCTAAGGCGATAATCACGCTGGTGCTATTTGCAGAAAAGCCGTTATCTGCATCAACATAGCCAATTTCGGCAATTTTCTTGCGTGCTAAGTTGACATAATTAACGTTAGCTTTGGTAGTGATTTCACCAGTAATGAGAACTAAACCAGTGTTAACTACTACTTCAGCAGCAACCCGGCTACTAGGGTCTTGTGTCAGTAGAGCATCAAGAATTGTATCTGAAATTTGATCGCAGATTTTATCTGGATGACCTTCAGTTACTGACTCGGAGGTAAATAAATAGCGTCGAGACAAAGAAACTTCCTCCTGTAATAGTATGATCACTGACTAAACATAAGTATTTAGTTCAGCTGATTATTTCTGGAATCATACCAATCTTGACACATTAAGTAGTAAGTGTAGTGTGTGTTTTAAAAAGAAATAATCAAGCTTGGGTATTTGTAAAGGAAATAATAGTTATAGCAGGGAACAGGCAACATGCAACAGGCAACAGGCTTTAAAGTCGCTCAGTGTCCACGTTTGATCATTCGTCTTTGTCATTATCTCTGCTTCGACTGCTATAAATCTTTTTAATAGTCAAAAAGGAGGAGGCACGAAGCATAAAATTTCATACTTCATACTTTTTTCTTTCCTAAATAAAAAGGGGATGCCCCCGGAAGCACCCCCAAAAACTTTGACACAAACACTGCTGTTTTGTTTTAGACTTGAACTGCTAGTTTTGCTTCCTTTGATGTTAAACGCTCATAGGTCGCACGCATTTTGAGACCTGTCAGAACTTGGAACAAACCAGTTCCATTGTTGGAACCAGGATACTCACGATGTTGAAGTAACAAGTGAGTCATTTCACCTTGATACTTGGTGGATGTGTTGCTGAGGTGGTTTTCGATGTAGATGACTTCTTCTAGGTTGTCAAATTGACCGTCTACCTCTAGAACTGAAACATAGCGGCCGTAGTAAACATCGGAACCATAGTACAGCTGCATACCTGGATAAGAACAGGTAAGCTTACGTCCACAAGGAGTCCAGTGAATAGTTGAACCTTCATCAAACAGGTAAATTGGCTCAAATCCTTCTTTACCTTCTCTTTGCAACATCCGTACCCGCAGTACTTTGCGGTCTGTGTCGTTCTTGATGAGGTTTGTGGGTAATACTTGGAGAACTACGTCAGCGAATTCTCTTTGGGGTTCGATGTATTTTGTAAAGTCAGGTTTACGGGAGTTGATAGCAGCTAAGACATCTTCGTAGCGATGACCTCTTTCTGCCATGTCGCGTTGAATTTTCCAGGCAATTTTCACTTCATCGCTGATGTCAAAATAAACGCTGAAATCGAGTAGCGATCGCACCCGTTCATCATATAAAGGATGTAGACCTTCAACCACAATAATGTGATTTGGTTCTACTCTTTCTGGCGGATCAATCATGCCGGTTTCGTGGTTATAAATCGGCTTATCAATCGCTTGACCTTCTTTGAGCGCTTTAATTTGCTCATACATCAAGTCAAAATTGTTTGCCCTGGGGTCAAGTGCAGTTATCCCAGTTTCTTTGCGCTGTTTGCGATCTAGGCAATGATAGTCATCTAAGCAGATAACTGTCATAAACTCTTCACCGAACAAGTCGATCAAACGACGCAAAAAAGTAGATTTGCCACACCCGGAGTCTCCGGCTACTCCAATTAGTACCACGCGTTCCGGCTTACTTGTCATAAATCTCCTCTAAATACTAAATGTGTCAATCAATAATTTTTCACACAGCAGATTTTGAAGCCAGGAGTTTACCCCATTGGTTTTTTCCTGTGTTCTTGCTACTCAGCCACATAACGACTATCAGACGGGTGGACAACCAAATTAACGGCTGTTACTCGTCTGAGATTGCTTTATTTTGCAGCTAGTAAGTATTTAATCCTAGTGGTATACTTAATTTTAACAGAAGGGGTTATCCTATACAAGATTTAATATCAGGAAGAATCTTGTACTGCTACAGTTGGATTAATGATTTAGGGCTAAGTTTTCCAGACACAGCACAGCTTTTGTTTTTAACCTATCTCCCCCATGACATACATATGCTTAAAGGCTGAGCATATACAACTTTGCATTAAAAGCCAATTTTTGCAAGTTGTTGCTGATTTCTTGGTAGTAACCCAACAACGTAAAAATTTAACATGAAAATCTACCTAAAGAATGACTAACTGTTGGTGTTCAGTATCAAGAACTCAGCAGTAATTTTTAGGGAATTTTTTAGTATAAATATAAACCTTATAGTCAAATTCATATCAAGGTTGACAGATGATTCACATCACGTGAAACTGATTGTAGTACTTTGGATCATCTTTTTTTCAATCATTGCTGCTCTACGGTGGCAGTAATGCTAGATGTCTCACTAGCCATGAATAAATAACAAACCCAAAGAAAGCCAAGCAATATACTAGCAAATAAGCATAATAATCAAGAATTGATGACGGCAAGCTACCAAAATATTAGTAATATTGAGTCGCATCTGCCTTAATTCAGTGTTAATTGGAAGTACGGAAAGTAATTGCATCAAATTTTTTGAGATTTTTAGCAACTATCTCCCTGAAAGAGTGAGCATTCACGAAAAAAAGATTAAATTGACTCATGCTTAACATTCTGCCAGCGACTTATCCTCTATTTTAGATGATGAACAGGTGTGTTTCTTACGATACCCTCTTGCCTGAAGCGAGTGTACTTAGCAAGGTATCATTTTGTGGTGCCGCTTTCCCAGAGTGCTAGTTTTAGTCACCAAAAATCCGATAAACTAAAAGCTGGCTAGTGATGGGAATAGTTTTTTTTTGAAAAACGGTTAAGTAAATATCGGAGTGATAGAACGAATGTACAATCAAGGTGCTGTTGAGGGTGCTGCCAACACAGAATCAGGTAGCCGCATCTTCGTTTACGAAGTGGTGGGTCTGCGTCAGAACGAAGAAACTGATCAAACGAACTACCCAATTCGTAAAAGTGGCAGTGTGTTCATCAGAGTGCCTTACAACCGCATGAATCAAGAAATGCGACGTATCACTCGCCTAGGCGGCAAAATTGTTAGCATTCATCCAGCAAGTGTTTTAGAGCAACTCAATGGTAAAGACCCTGTTGTGAATGCTGCACCTGTAGAGACTGCTAACAGTGAGGGGAATGGTCAAGCCACACCTGTGAAAGTGAAAAGTGAAGCGAAAGGCTTTGCTAAACCACCAGCTGAAGAACAGCCGAAGAATAAAGACAACAAAGGCAACACCATGACTCAAGCGAAAGCCAAAAAAGCCCACGCTGACGTTCCTGTAAACACTTATCGCCCTAATGCGCCATTTATTGGTAAGTGTATATCTAATGATCCGTTAGTTGGAGAAGGCGGGATTGGTATTGTTCAGCATATTAAATTTGACCTTTCTGGCAGCGATTTGAAGTACATCGAAGGTCAAAGTATTGGGATTATTCCGCCTGGTGTAGACAAGAATGGCAAGCCAGAAAAACTCAGATTATATTCTATTGCTTCTACTCGTCATGGTGATGATGTAGATGACAAGACAGTTTCTTTATGCGTCCGCCAGTTGGAATATAAGCATCCAGAAAGTGGCGAAACAGTCTATGGGGTTTGCTCTACACACCTGTGTTTCTTAAAACCAGGGGAAGAAGTAAAAATCACCGGGCCAGTCGGTAAAGAAATGTTGTTACCCGATGACCCCGAAGCTAACGTTATTATGATGGCAACTGGTACAGGTATCGCGCCAATGCGTGCTTACCTGTGGCGTATGTTTAAGGATGCAGAAAGAGCAGCTAACCCAGAGTACCAATTTAAAGGGTTTTCTTGGCTGATATTTGGCGTTCCGACTTCTCCCAATATTCTCTATAAAGAAGAATTGGAAGAAATGCAGCAGAAGTATCCTGATAACTTCCGCTTGACTTACGCTATCAGCCGGGAACAAAAGAACCCCCAAGGCGGCAGAATGTATATTCAAGACCGCGTAGCAGAACACGCTGATGAACTGTGGCAGTTGATTAAAAACGAAAAAACCCATACATACATCTGCGGTTTACGCGGTATGGAAGATGGGATTGATGCGGCTTTAACTGCTGCTGCTGCTAAGGAAGGCGTAACCTGGAGTGATTACCAGAAGGAAATCAAGAAAGCTGGTCGTTGGCACGTAGAAACTTACTAAGTTAGTCATTAGTCAATGGTCAATGGTCAATGGTCAATGGCCATTAGATTAAGACATCTGACAAAGACAACTGAAACAAGATAATCTGTAGGGTGGGTTGTTTACCCACCCTACAATTGTTTTATATATATTTGCTGAGAAACAGTTCTGGTGGTTAAAGTATAACTACTCAGCACTCAGCACTCAGCACTCAGCACTAATATTGGGTGAAAAGCTTGTGGGTGTAAAGCTAGGATTATTAGGATTAGGTACAGTAGGTACGGGTACGGTGCAACTATTACAAGATGCGGTTGGCCGTCATCCGCTGTTGGAGGAAGTAGAAATCTATCGGGTGGGAGTCCGATCGCCTGACAAACCTCGTGCGGTAGAATTACCACAGTCAGTCATAACTACAGATTTAGCAGCAATTGTCAATGACCCAGCGGTAGATATTGTAGTTGAGGTCATGGGGGGATTAGAACCGGCGCGATCGCTCATTCTCCAAGCCATCAAAAATGGTAAACACGTCGTTACTGCAAATAAAGCGGCGATCGCGCGTTTTGGGGCAGAAATTTTCAACGCTGCCAATGAAGCCGGGGTTTATGTAATGTTAGAAGCGGCTGTTGGTGGTGGGATTCCAGTAATTCAACCCTTGAAGCAAGCTTTAAGTGTTAACCGCATTCACACTGTTATTGGCATCGTTAACGGTACGACTAACTATATCCTTACCCGGATGCAAACTGAAGGCAGCGACTTTGGTGATGTTTTAGCTGATGCCCAACGCTTGGGTTATGCGGAAGCTGACCCCACAGCCGATGTCGATGGCTTAGATGCAGCCGATAAAATCGCAATTTTGGCATCCTTGGGTTTTGGTGGACGCATTCATTTACCAGAAGTTTATTGTGAGGGAATTCGGCAAGTTAGCAAGACAGATATTACCTACGCCGAAAAATTAGGCTTTGTGATTAAATTATTAGCGATCGCCAAATACCAAAACAACGATAACTCTCAATTATCTGTGAGAGTTCATCCTACCTTCGTGCCGAAAGCTCACCCATTGGCCAGTATTAACGGTGTTTATAACGCCATTCTTGTCGAAGGAGAACCAATCGGCCAAGTCATGTTTTTTGGGCCGGGTGCAGGTGCGGGTGCAACAGCCAGCGCTGTCACCTCGGATATTTTAAGTTTAGTGGCAGCCCTCAAGAGTAATACAGCAGTACCAAATCCGCTACTTACCTGTAGACATGAGGATTACTGCCAAGTTACCCCCATTTCGGAATTAGTTACCCGATTTTATGCCCGCTTCCTAACTAAAGATCACCCCGGTGTCATCGGCAAATTAGGTACTTGCTTTGGAAATCATGGTGTGAGTTTAGAGTCTGTTGTGCAAACTGGTTTTCAGGGAGCCTTAGCAGAAATTGTCGTTGTTACCCACGATGTCAAAGAAGGCGACTTCCGTCAAGCTTTAGATGAAATTCGGAATATGGAAGCGATTGATAGCATTCCCAGCATCTTGCGAGTGCTGTAATAAATATGTAGACGCGTAGCGGCTTGCCGCAGGCTAGTGTGAAGGATGAAGGATGAACTTTTTATCCTTTACACTTCATTTTGTGGGTTAATTTTTTTAAGGGAACTTACCGTTTCCAGGGGAAATACGATGACCAATCTACCGCCTTCTGATCCCAAGTCATCTGAAAAAACCGCCCTTGGCTTTGATGAATTTATTGCCATTTTGGTTGCTTTTGCCACTATTGGGGGAATTCTGTTGTGGTCATTTTCGCGGCGAGATGCTGGCTGGAACTTCAATACAGTGTTGTCGCCCTCACCAAGTTCAACTCCGGAAACTCAACCAAGTCCCGCCGTCACTTCTTTACCTTCACAGGTGCAACCAAAAGCCAATTCTCAACTGGAGGCTGCACCGTTACCTCCAAATGAGATAGTTCCTCAACCAAGTCCAACTTCGCCCCTAATACTTCCACCAATTCCCATCACTCCGCTTAATTCATCGCCACAGCCTGCACCTTTTTCTACATCCAGAAACTCAGATTCATCAATTCCATCATCTTTACCTTTAGTTACTCCTGCGGAACAGAAGTCCGTTATTCCACCACCCATAGCCTTTAACGATGTACCCACTGATTTTTGGGCAACTCGGTTTATTAATGCTCTTTCGGCTCGCGGTATTATCAAAGGTTTTCCAGATTATACGTTTAGGCCAAATCAACCTGTTAACCGTGCTGAATTCGCTGCAATCCTGCAACAAGCTTTTGATACTGAACCAAGTAAGAATTCTGTAGCTTTTAAAGATGTATCAGCCAAATATTGGGCAACACCAGCAATCGATCACGCTGTTGGTACAGGATTTTTAAAAGGGTTTCCTGACAAAACTTTTAAACCAAGTCAAAAAATTACCCGTGTGCAAGTTTTAGTAGCTCTTGTAAGTGGGTTGAATCTCAAACAACCAGCAAAACCGCCACAGGTGTTAAGTATTTATCAAGATAACAAAAGTATTCCGAAATATGCTGAAAGCAAAGTAGCGGCTGCTACAGCTAATGGTCTGGTGATTAGCGATGCCAATTCCCAATTCTTGGCTCCTAATCAAGAAGCTACCCGTGCGGAGGTAGCTGCAATGGTACATCAAGCGTTAGTCAAGCTGGGCAGGCTAGATAAAATTTCTTCTGAGAATATTGTGCGAGTGCCTGTGCAAAATTCCTTGCCTCAAGGTAGAGTCTACGAATTACCCTCCCAGTAAGTCACTCATTATATTTGAACCTTCAAAAAGTGAGAGCGGTAAACTACCGCCCTCACTTCTGTGTTTTAAATTAAATTGCAGCGAGGGTTAGTTATTATGCTCCAGGAGCGTTTCTGCCAACAACTTGTGATTTGAGAGTTGTAATTTCGTTAGTTAACTCTTTCCTGGTTGAAGCTTTGAGTAAATAGCGATAAACAAACCAAGCAGAGTAACCGATACCAATCAACTCAAAAGTAGGTGCTACTAAAGGAATATCATTCAAAGAATCTAATATCGCCAGAAGTACCTTAACTGCGACAAGTGCTGTCAGAATTAAACCAACACTAACTAGGGGCTGCTTGTATTTATTGAAGAAGCTACCCAGGTATTCAGGCAGTGTTGCTAAGAAGCCAGAAATTTGTTCTCCGTATTTTATCCATTCCTCTTGAGGTTGAGCAGGAGGTTGGAGTTTGGTAATGGTTCCTGTTTGGCTGTTGATATCTGGCACTGTTGCTTCTGTGGATTTTGTTTCTGCGAATTCCGGTTCTTGCATTTTAACTTCCATAAATTTGACAGTTGGGTTTTTTAATCCGGACAATTACAACCAAAAGGCTGTGATTAGGCAATGCACAAGTGTATCAGACTTGGCTGGTTAGCACGGTTCCCTATAACCATAAATGCCTCTAACCTCTACTGCATCAACTTCAAGGTAGACAGTCAGTAGGAGGACAGAAGCCAGAAAATGGTAGGATGTGTTACCCCATTTATCTGAGTTTTGTGTTTGTCAATCAGCTGCAACCCTTAGGATGAGATTATCCCATGCCGTATCAGTTGCTGATAATCGTACTCATTCAAGTACAAATCATGCAAAAATCAGATCACCTCTCATTTATACAAGGTTAATCGCCGATTTTAACTGAATATTAAAGCTATCTTCAGCCGGATTCGTCAATGAATCTATCGGTCATTGATATTAATACTTAATAAAAATTCTTCTGTATTTACGTACCTAGATTTTATAGATGTTTTGTGGTAGAGAGTTTGCCTGGTGGCTGGCGTAAATAACAAGATACCCGACTTCTCAAAGAAGTCGGGTATCTAAAGCCCTTGGTAATACCTCAAGCAGACAATTGTTTTGCCTTTGGCTTTTTTACTTTTGCCTTACTGCACTAGTCCCAATCAGGAATGTCGGCACTATCACCACCAATACCGATGCCAGTGTTAAAAATGTCTGCATCAGTAATATTCATATTTTCCATTGATGCCCCGTGTACATTGGAGTCGTAAATTTGAGCGCGGGTAAAATTGACTCCGTTAAGATTAGCTTGTTTGAAATTAACGTTGGTGAGAAAAGATGAAGATAAGTTAGCACCTTTCAGATTAGCATTGGTTAGATCTGCACCTTCTAGGTTAGCTCCCGAAAGATTAGCTTTGGAAAGGTTTGCACCACGTAAATCTGCACCAATTAAATGAGCGCTACTGAGGTCAACTCCTACTAGATTGCACCGCTGACATTCCCCAGTAGATAAAAGCCTTTGTAAATCTTGCGAATTCCCTGCTTTAACAGAGCTTGCAAAAATGAGGGGAGTTGTTGCTAAGGCTATAGCTGCAAAGAGCTTAAGTTTCATGATTTTTCCCCCTTTGTGTTGAAGTTGCATCCGTTCTTTTCCTCACAATTCTATTATCTCATTAAAAGACTGCACGATGTTGACTTAACTCACAAAATGAATGTGAGCTTGATATCTTTGTTCATGGCGCGAAAAGAGTAATGACAAGGGTTTTGGGTTGTTAATAGCAGAGGAATTCTACCTAAAGTTACCATTTTTTATCTTGTTAAATCTTTTTAAGAATTTCAAGTATTTATTTTAATTTGTCATCAGTTGTTAACCAGATTTTTCCTATTACTAATTGACACTCAGTAATTGTACAGTTAAGTGTATTAATTAACCGCAAAATTACTGATGTACTGGTTGACTAACTGAGGTTGTTCTTGCTGCACCCAATGTCCACAATTGGGAATATACTGAATTTGGAAGTGGCTAACGTAGGCATCAGTTTCATACGTAAGCTCCTTGCCAAGAGCAGTATCATTTTCTCCCCAAATCATCAGTGTGGGAACAGGCAAAATTCCCCATTTTTGGTTGGATAAAAATGGCGTTAAATTATTGCGGTAGTAGTTCAACATAGCTGTTAAAGCACCTGGTTTAGCCGCAGCCTTTTTATAAGCTTCCAGGTCAGAAGAAGTGAAAGCATTTTTATTAACTGCTGTGCCTTGAATAGTCTGGGCAATTGGTTGATAGTCAAAAGATTTTAGCAGTAATTCTGGAATTGCAGGCAGTTGAAATAAGAACATGTACCAACTGCGTAGCAACTGTTGAGGAGTGAATAATCCTTGGGAAAACTTTGCTGGATGCGGTATGTTAAGTATAATTAATTTTTCTAACATTTCCGGGTGGGCGTAGGCAAAAAACCACGCGATCGCACCGCCCCAATCATGCCCAAGTAAAACGCATTTTTCGTGACCTAAACCTTTAATTACACCCTCAATATCTTTGACAAATTCATCCATAACATAAGCTGATGGCGCTTTTGGTTTATCACTATCGTTATAGCCACGCAAATCAAGGGCAACTACTTGAAAATATTGGGCAAATTCTGGTATTTGATGCCGCCAAGAATACCAAAATTCAGGAAACCCATGTAACATCAACATTAAAGGGCCTGTTCCTTGGGTGACATAGTGTAACTTCACACCATTGGTAGTTATATATTTGTGTTCCCATGAATTTTTCATTTCAGATATATGTTGTATTTTTTCAAGAAATAACCTGGCTTTTGTGGAATTATGTACCACCTTACTATCCCAAACATCTGTTAAAGGGCAGTGTTTGAGGTGGTAGTAATGTCAGAGAATCTTTATAAAAGTATGAAGTGTGAAGTATGAAGTATGAAATTTATAGTTCATACTTTTCTGAAAGCTATGAAAACAACAGAAATTCGCGGTGTCTGGCTGACAACTACCGATAGTAAAGTTTTCCGGTCAAAGCAACGTATTGCACAAGCGATGGACTTGTTAGCGGAGACGGGATTTAATGTGGTGTTTCCTGTGGTTTGGAATAAGGCCGTTACCATGTACCCCAGTCCAACTATGCAGCAGATGTTCGGGGTGGAGATTGACCCGATGTCTGTTGGTCGTGACCCTTTAGCGGAGGTGATAGCCCAGGCGCGAAGTGTGGGGTTAAAGGTTATTCCTTGGTTTGAATACGGCTTTGCTAGTTCCTACAACTTGAATGGTGGAATGCTGTTACAAAAAAAACCGGAATGGGCGGCGCGTGACTGTAACGGGAATTTATTGCAGAAAAATGGTTTTGAGTGGATGAATGCTTTTCATCCCCAGGTGCAAGAATTTATGTTGAACTTGGTTTTGGAAGTGGTGAACAATTATGATGTGGATGGAATTCAAGGAGACGATCGCTTTCCGGCTTTACCCTGTGAAGGTGGTTATGATCCTTTAACTACTGCACGTTATCAACAGCAATTTGGCTGTCGTCCACCCAACAACCCCCAGGATAAACAATGGTTACAGTGGCGTGCCGATATTTTGACAGATTTTTTGGCACGTCTTTATGGCGAAGTCAAAAGAATTAATCCTAATTTGTTGGTGTCGATGGCCCCAAATATTTATGATTGGGGGTTTCGAGAATATCTGCAAGACTCTGCCACATGGTTGAGGTTGGGGATAGTTGATATGATTCACCCGCAGATATATCGGCGTGACTTTGATAGTTATAAAGCGATCGCTAATCAACTAGCCAGCTGTCAGTTTACAGATGCGACTCTACCAAAGTTAGCACCGGGAATTTTGATGAAGCTTGGGACTTATACCATCAGCCCAGAATATCTTGTGCAGGCGATCGCCTACAACCGCCAACTAGGAATTTCTGGTGAAGTCTTCTTTTTTTACGAAGGTTTGCGAGAGAATAACAATGCTCTTGCTCAAGTCTTGCGAAATGGCCCATACTCTAAACCTGCGGCTTTTCCTACTGTGGCTGATTTGCAGCAACCCAGCAATAGCAGTTCTTTGTCTTTGTGGCAAAAAATCAATAGATTCTTGCAAAATCTTATTTAATGAGGCGCATGGCAGATAAATTGCAAATAGAACAAGTTATTCAAACTCTCAAAGATGATTTACCTACACTCTTTGAAAAAGATATTTCATATCACATTTATACCCAAGATATCTATTTTAAAGACCCAGTAAACAAATTTAAATATAAATTTAACTATCGCATTATTTTTTGGACATTGCGATTTCACGCCCAACTATTTTTTACTCAAATTGCTTTTGATTTACATGAAGTTTATCAGTCGGCAGAAGACACGATTTTAGCCAAATGGACAGTGCGCGGTGTGTTGCGTGTGCCTTGGAAAGCAAAGATATTTTTTAATGGTTACTCGACTTACAAATTTAACTCAGATAATTTGATATACGAACATATAGATACCTGGGATAGAAAACCTGGAGAGATTTTAAAGCAGTTTATTCAGCAAGGATAACTTAGGCGATAGGTTACAGGTGACAGGTTACAGGGATAAAAATTTTAATTTTTATCATCTGTTGATGTCTTAAACTAGGTTGCGATTGCTATATATACAAGATTGATTAATAGTTAAAAACTAATGGATAGAAAAGTATTTGTCGGTCTAAACACAGTCAGCTTTCAGCATCCCTTTGATCAAAAAGCGTTGGCTGCTTTGAATAAAATGCCAGGATTACCTTTAGTATTGAAAAAGGTAAATGAGTATGGAATTGACCGTTTACTGAGAATGCAAATTATTGGTGGTGAATTTCGAGTTACACCGCAAAATTTTCCTAAATTAGATGATGCCTTTGCCGAAAGCTGTGAGATTCTTGACTTGACTCCCAAGCCAGAACTCTATTTATTTCGCGGTACAGGGCATATTCAAACTAATGCTGTTGGTGTGGAAAAACCAATGGTGAGTGTAAATTTAGAAGCTATGGAATGGTATTCACACGACGAATTGCTGTTTGCTTTTGGCTGTGAAATTGCCCGCATTAAGGGTAAATATATTGCTTATCAGCAAATGGCCAATGTTATGCCCTTGTTAAAAAATATTATTAACAGTACAACTTTTGGTTTGGGAGGTTTAGCTGCTGGTGGAATAGAAGTGGCATTATCTAATTGGATTATGATGTCAAAATTCACAGGCGATCGCGCGGGTTTATTAGCATGTCAAGATATTAATGTAGCTATCACCGCACTCATGAAGTTGGCTGGCTTACCATCTGAATATTTAAATCCAAATACCATTGCTGATTTTCAAGCTCAAGCGCGGGAATTTTCTACTATTACTCTTGATAACTTGGATCAAGTAACTAAAATATTAAGTTTCATGGAGTACCGCTTTCCTTGGGCTGTGATGCGAACTTCTGAATTGTTGAAATGGGTTGATTCTGGAGAATACGAAAAATTCATCCAAGCAGAAAATGTAGAACATCTAGAAACTTCGGCAGAAAATACAACAGATGCTGAAGATTGGCAATTTATGTCTTCTTGGTAGGTTAACACCCTTACACTTCTATTCCCTACTCTCACTTACAAATTAAATTTATGGTTATGAGTTCCTTGACATTAAATTTAGATACCGTTCATCTTACAGACGAACAGTTTTATCAATTATGTCAAAATAATCGTGAGTTGAAATTTGAACGCACTACCAAAGGACAATTAATTATTATGTCACCTGTTGGGGGAGAAAGTGGTAATCGAGAAGCTGACTTAATTATTGATTTAGGAATTTGGAATCGCCAAACTGGACTAGGTTATGTTTTCAGTTCTTCTACTATATTTAAGTTACCAAATGGTGCTGACCGTTCTCCCGATGTCGCTTGGATTAAACTAGAACGTTGGCAAGCACTTACTCCCGAACAAAGACGCAAATTTCCCCCTATTGCACCAGATTTTGTGATTGAGTTAAGGTCAGCAACAGATGATTTGGCAATGCTACATTCTAAAATGCAAGAATATATGGATGCAGGTGTGCAATTAGGATGGTTGATTAATCCTCAACAGCAACAAGTGGAAATTTATCGCCAACAACAAGATGTGGAAGTACGAAATCTACCCACAGAATTATCAGGCGAAGATGTCTTACCCGGATTTAGCTTGAGTCTACCTTGTTATTAAGTTTCTCAAAATTTTTAGCTCAGAATGAAAACAGATAGTTTAAGATGCAGAGAAAGAAGCTGATGATTTAGTATATTGGCTAAATCTCAACTTCTGCTTCATCAAGAGGTCGTCCGACAAGATTATCTAACTATAATTTAAAATAAGATTACTAAAATTACAGAAAAAATTAATTTTTCCTAGTTTAAGTAATGCTGTATTTTGTCACTATCAACTATAAAATATCAGGTTTTAAGCAAAAAACTTCAATGTAATGAATTTTGTTACTAAGTAATGAATTTTGTTACTAATAGCAACAAAAGTAAATATTAGGTGTTTGCCTGTGACATGATTCACTTTCGAGTTGACTTAGTTAATATGGTGATAGTTAGAGATAGCTTAACTCAAATTCTTAGGTTTAATCAAAAATGTGTATTACTATCTGTAGTTGATATATCGTTTAAATAAAGTCAATTAATTGTTAATCAAATTGTGAAATCAGGCAAGTTTATGCTAGTAATTATTTATTAAATCTAGCCACGAAATAATATTTTTGAGACTCTCTCAACTGAAAATCAAAAAATAATGTAATAAAAATTACACTAGCTTTTTCAAGGTAACACAACTGTATGGAAGAGAGATAACATGATGTTTGTTTGATCTTATATATCTATTTTTGAGATATTTGCAGCCAAATATCTCTAGTAGTAGATTAAACTGAAGCAATGACAAACACCGAAAATTCCAGGGTGAATATATGTTCATTGTGCGTCTGAACCCAGAACTAACTTATCCCATCTATAAAATATGAAGGTGGAGTAAAAGGTGACTAGTATTGATAATCACATCTTCTCTTTTTCAGGAGAAGTATTAATTCCTCAAGCTCCTCCTGAATACAAATCGGGGTTTATCGGCATTATTGGTCGTCCTAATGTCGGTAAATCTACTTTAATGAATCAATTAGTTGGTCAAAAAATTGCCATTACATCACCAGTAGCACAAACCACACGTAATCGTTTGCGCGGAATTCTGACGACAACAGAAGCACAGTTGATTTTCGTCGATACACCGGGAATTCATAAACCCCATCATCAATTGGGGGAAGTATTAGTACAGAATGCCAAAATTGCTATTGAATCAGTAGATGTGGTGCTGTTTGTCGTAGATAGTACAGCAGCTTGTGGCGCAGGCGATCGCTACATTGCTGAGTTATTAACTCACAGCCACACCCCCGTCATTTTAGGACTAAATAAAATCGACCAACAGCCAGGAAATTCCCAGTTTATCGACGAAAGTTACCAACAGCTAGGTGATGCTAATCAATGGCCGATAGTGAAATTTTCCGCCAAGACTGGCGCAGGATTGCCAGAACTGCAATCATTACTAATTGATAATTTAGAAACTGGCCCTTTATACTATCCTCCCGACTTGGTAACAGACCAGCCCGAACGGTTTATTATGGGCGAATTAATCCGGGAACAAATTTTGCTGTTAACCAGAGAAGAAGTGCCTCATTCTGTGGCGATCGCCATTGATAAAGTAGAAGAAACACCAACAATTACCCGCGTCCTCGCCACCATCCACGTCGAACGAGATTCCCAAAAAGGTATTTTAATTGGTAAAGGCGGTTCAATGCTCAAAGCTATTGGCAGTGCAGCCCGCGAACAAATCCAAAAACTCATCTCAGGCAAAGTATACCTGGAACTTTTCGTCAGAGTCCAGCCAAAATGGCGGCAGTCTAGGTTAAATTTGGCAGAGTTTGGCTATCGCGTGGAAGAATAGAGAAGTTAGTCAATAGTCAATAGTCAATAGCTATTGGACTCTTGACTCTTGACAATTGACCATATACCAAAATGTCTACCAATTCCAGCCATACCTTCAATTTACCGACTGATATACCTGTGTTGCGGGTTTTGATTGTGGAAGATGATCCCATGATGCAGTTGGGACTGGAACAGTCATTGATGGTGCAACCCCAGTTGCAAATTGTTGGACAAGCAGAAGATGGTTATTTAGGGGTGCAAGCCGCCTTAAAACTAAAACCAGATTTGGTAGTCATGGATATTGGTTTACCGCGCCTGGATGGGATTGCAGCCACACAGCAAATTAAAGCTGCATTACCAGAAACTCATGTAGTTATGCTGACATCTCACACTACGGAAACAGAAGTAATTGCCGCACTGTCGAGTGGTGCAGATGCTTATTGTATCAAAGGTGCGAGTGTAGAAAGACTGTTAAAAGCGATCGCAGCTGCTGTTGATGGTGCAACTTATTTAGATCCGCAAATTGCTAGACGTGTAATTGATAACCTCAAACCTCCCGCCACTCAGGGAAACACCGCCAATTTATCAACAAGAGAATTAGAAGTTTTAAAACTGATGGTAGAAGGTTTAAGTAACCCAGAAATTGCTGAAAAACTTTATCTGAGTCCTAATACCGTCAAAACCCATGTGCGTGGGATTATGAACAAACTAGCAGTTGATGATCGCGTTCAAGCAGCTGTAGTTGCACTGCGATCGGGTTTGGTGTAGAAATACAGCAGATTACAGGTGAATGAGGTACAACTTGTCACCAAAAAGCTGTGTAACACAAGACTTTCAAGCCTGTTCCCTGTTCCCTGCTGTATGTTTACCTTCTACCATCTGCCTGCTAGAATTTACGATGCAACTTCATTTAGAGCTTGGTTAATAGCTGCGATCGTTTCATAGTGCTTTTGAGGTAACTTCTTCAATGCTCTGAGAATTTTTTCATCAGCACCATATTCTTCAGCATATTTAATCAAGTCTTGTTTACTTGCGGGATATGTAATTGTTTTTAAATTTGCCTGTAGCAGCACAGGAGTTATGTTCTTCATTTTTCACCTCTTGAAGTCTTAACGCTGTTTAAACTTCATGAGCAACTAATTCCACAACTATTTGCTCATAATTAACCTATATTACTCAACTTATTGCTTTAACCATTAACTGGCAGCAATGCGGTTTAGTTCAGCCAATTTATCTTTTTAAGCAACTAGGAACAAAAAAAGTTTATCAGAAACGGATTTGGGCAGAAAGGTAATTATTGGTTGTTACCTTTAATTTCTTCCATACTATTATGGCTCTTTTCGTATTTAAATTTTTACAAAATTTAAGTAAAAATTAGAACATAAAAACAGAATAAGTGTACTCATTACAATTCTTTATAGATAAGTAATTGAAAAAGGTTCATGATGGTAGAGTTTGAATGTTATTTATAAGCATCAGATGTTAATTAACTACTGCTGTCGTAAAGGAATGATAATTATAAATTCTGCGCCCTGACCTGGAGATGAAATACACTCAAGAGTGCCATGATGATTTTCTGTCACAATTTGATAACTAATTGACATACCCATTCCTGTACCTTTACCAATTGGTTTTGTGGTAAAGAAGGGGTCAAAAATGCGTTGTTTGATTTCTTCTGGTATCCCCAGACCATTGTCGGCAATTTTAATGGCAATCTGATTTTCATTCACTATTTTTGTACAAACCAAAATCCTGCTAGGACATTGTTGAATTTCCTGTTGTGTGCGTTGTTCATCTCGTTCTTCTAAAGCATCAATAGCATTCGTTAAAATATTCATGAATACTTGGTTGAGTTGACCTGCATAACACTCAACTAAAGGTAAATTTCCATATTCCTTAATAACTTCAATTCCAGGATAATCAGGTTTAGCTTTGAGACGGTTTTCTAAAATTAATAACGTACTATCAATTCCTTCATGAATATCAACTGCTTTATATTCAGCTTCATCGAGACGCGAAAAATTACGCAGCGAAAGGACAATTTGCCGAATGCGATCGGCTCCGATTTTCAAAGAAGATAATAACTTTGGTAAATCTTCTATCAAAAATTCTAGGTCAATAGCTGCAATTTCGTCTCGAATAACAGAAACTGGATAAGGATAGGATTCTTGATATAGTTTAATTAAGTTTAGTAAATCTTGAATATAATCATTGGCAGGGGCAATATTACCATAGATAAAGTTAACTGGATTATTAATTTCGTGAGCAACACCTGCTACTAATTGTCCCAACGAAGACATTTTTTCACTTTGAATCATTTGGGTTTGAGTGCGTTGTAATTCCTTCAGTGCGTCTTCTAGTTGTTGAGTTTGTTGTCGCAGTGCTTCTTCAGCAATTTTGCGATCGCGCGATTCAATTACCAGTCGCACAAAGTCAGTAATCGAGCCAATAAAACTTTCTTCTTCTAATGTCCACTGACGCTGAGTTGCCAAATGTTCACAACAGACTACACCAATTACTTCCCCCCTAGACCAAATTCTGGCATCCAGCATCGAGGCAATTCCCAGTGGGGTTGTATAAGTAGCAGAAAATTCTGAGGTGCGCGGATCAGTATGCACATCAGCAACAGCAATTACTTGTTCTTTTTTTAAAGCTTGAAAATAACTGGGAAAGTCACAAACAGATAATTCAAAACCATGACTGTGACAATTATTTTCATGTTCATATAAGTCAATACAATAAATCCCTAAATGATTTTCTGTATATAACCAAACACTCACCCGCGCGACATCCAGACCCAAACTTGCGACTTCTGTTATATATTGAATGGCAATTTGAAAATCATCGTGTTGTAGTTTGTCACTTTGCACAAGTTGCTGTAGAGCATTGCTATGTCTGCGAAAGCGCTTTTCCGTTTCTTGGCGTTCATGAATTTCCTGTTCCAACTGATTCACTGTCTGACGCAGCAAAGCAGTTTCAATTTTATTTTTGGAAGCAATTAACCGAATTGAACCAACTAAAAATGAATTACCAACTTCATCAAAAAATAGGCTTTTCTTAGTAGAAATAATCTGAGTTTCACCTTGGTAATCTGTGATTAATTCCTCATGTTCATCAGTCAAGCCTGTGGTGAATACCAGTTCATCTCTCTGCCAAAAAACATCGGCTTCTGTTTTGCAAAAGAAATCATAGTCGGATTTACCAATAAGTTCGGCTCGTTCAGAACCTATGAATTGACACAATGCATCATTGACGAACACCCAACTGTGTTGCCTGTCTTTCACAAATATCGGATCTGTAATACTGTTGAGAATACTCCACAGAAAAGCCTGAGAAGATTGTTGCGGAACAAGGTTGAAAAACACCATCTTGCTGAGTCCTGCAAGGTACTGACTTTCTTTTATCCCTCTCATCCCAAATCAAGGATGAGTAGCACAAAAGATTGCCTAAGTTTTCCCTTAGTATGCCCAAGATGCAATTTAAAATTAGGTCTGCATAAATAATTTTTAATGCTTATGCACCCGTTCCAATAGCCATAAAGAAGCGACAGTTCCGACAAAGTGACCCGTAATTCCATTAATATTTGCTACAGCTACAAATACATCCAGCGCCCGAATAATTTTGTTGGGGTCTGTAATTGCTACTCCTGGAGGTTGGGAAATTGATTTTGCCACCAAAACTCCTAAAGTTGACCCAGCACCCAAGAGGGTTAATAGTATGCCAACTAAACTCACCATTATGCCTAATCTGATAGCTGCGATCGTATCTGCCTTGCTAGGGTGTAAAGCGTGATTAGGATTTTCTAATCGTTTACCCAGGCGAGTATAGCGAAAATCCCAGTACACGCTAAATAATAAAGCTACAATCCCGCAGATAGCCCAAAATAAGCCAACTCCCAGACCTGCATTTGGTTGGTCGGTAAAGTCTCGTCCAGTGGAAGCAAACATTACAGCTATGCCAGAAACCACAGCCAGCCCTAGTTGTACCCAGAAAGTAATCCAACCCGTCAAGCGAATAGTATTACCGATTGCATGAAGTGATGGTGCTAAGGTTCTTGCGTCTGTTTCTGTTTGCATATTAATGTCCATCTGTTTGAATTTCTTGGAAGCCTCCCCTAATATCAAGCATATTTTGGCTTGATAACGGTATTCCCCCATCTACAGACAGAACCTGCAAGCTATCTTAAGGATGACTAAATACAGCAGTTGTAGTTTGACACTTGACACAAGTACCCAATCTATTTAAAAAGATTATTCGGCAAACACTTTAGAGTAAAATTAATCCTTTAGATAGAGGAGGGCAAAGCCAATGACTCGTGTCATCATTGTGCGTCATGGGCAAAGTAGCTACAACGCCGAACGGCGTATTCAGGGGCGCACGGATGCGTCAAAGTTAACAGAAAAAGGTCGTAATGATGCCAGTAAAGTAGGCAAAGCCCTCAGTAATATTTCATTTCAGGCGATTTATAGCAGTCCTCTGCAACGAGCTAAACTAACCGCTGAGATTATTCAAAGTGAGTTAGCTAATACTCAAGAGTCTGCTGCTGTTCAGACTTCTGATAAGTTATTGGAAATTGATTTGCCTTTGTGGGAAGAATTGCTAACTGCTGATGTCGAGCAGAAGTTTGCCGAAGACTATCGTATTTGGCACGAACGCCCCCATGAATTGGTCATGCTAGTTAAGAATGCTGAGAAAACAAGAGAACATTTTCCTGTTCTGGCTTTGTACGAACAAGCACGACAATTTTGGCAAGAAATTTTGCCACAAAATCAAGGTAAAACTATTCTGATAGTTGGACATAACGGCATTAATCGTGCCTTGATTAGCACAGCACTGGGTATTCCTCCTAGCCGTTACCATTCTATTCAGCAATCTAACTGTGGTGTGACGGTATTAAATTTTGCTGGCGGTTTAGGTGAACCTGTTCAACTAGAATCGATGAATCAAACGCAACACATGGGAGAGGCTTTACCATCATTGCGTCCACATCATCAGGGAGTGCGGTTGTTGTTGGTGCGTCACGGCGAAACAGAGTGGAACCGCCAAACCCGATTTCAAGGACAAATTGATGTTCCTTTGAATGACAATGGCAGAAATCAAGCGCAAAAAGCAGGTGAATTTTTAAAAGATGTCGCCATTGACTTTGCTGTGAGTAGTTCGATGGAACGTCCCAAAGAAACAGCCGAGATTATATTACGTCAACATCCCGACATTAAGTTAGACCTGCAAGATGGTTTAAGAGAAATTAGTCATGGGCTTTGGGAAGGCAAATTAGAATCAGAAATTGAGCAAGAATTTCCTGGGGAATTGCATCGTTGGCGGACAATACCTGCTGAAGTACAAATGCCAGAAGGGGAAAATTTACAACAAGTTTGGGAACGTAGTGTTGTTGCTTGGCAATCTATTGTGCAAACCGCATTAGACAATCAACTTAAAACGGGATTAGTAGTGGCTCACGATGCTACTAATAAAACTTTACTTTGTCATATTCTCGGCTTAACCGCAGAAAACTTTTGGAATTTCCGTCAAGGTAATGGCGCAGTTAGCGTTATTGACTACCCTAACGGACTGGATGGTTTTCCAGTACTACAAGCAATGAACATCACGGCTCATTTGGGTGGTGGTGTTCTCGATAAAACAGCCGCTGGAGCATTATAAAACAGGGAGGAGTGAAGAGTAAGAAGTGAGGTACTAAGCTAGGTGTGAATAGTAAAGCCTAAATAACTCATAACTCACGTGATGTGCAACTTATTTTTAAACCCCTCTCCAAACCTCTCACGCCAGTTGCTACAACGGGGGGAACCCCCGCAACGCACTGGCTCCCCTGGGAGGAGAGAGGCTTTGATTCTTGCTCCCCTTCCCTACGAGGGCAGGGGTTGGGGGTTAGGTTTGAGTGAAAGTTGCACACGGCGTTAACTCTTAACTCCTAACTCATCACTCCTAATTAATGATTTTTATGACTGAACTTTTACAACAAGTACGAGTAATTGACTCGGTTTCTAGAACTGACCAAATAGCTGATGTCCTGATTGCTGATGGTAATATTCAAGCTGTAGCTGGAGAAATTTCTGATATTAGTGCTGATACTCAAGTTAGAGATTGTCGAGGATTAATTTTAGGAACTGGGTTAGTAGATTTATACAGTCACTCTGGCGAACCAGGGTTTGAAGAACGGGAAACTTTATCTTCTCTATTGCAAGCTGCGGCGGCTGGTGGCTTTACTAGAGTTGGAATTTTACCGGATACATCTCCATCTATTGATCATCCGGCGCTGGTAGCACAGTTGCAGAAGCAGAGAAGCGCATCTCTTTTGCACTTCCGCACCCCTGCACCCTGGCTGAACATTTGGGGTGCAATTACTTTGGATGTGGCGGGAAAACAGTTGACGGAATTAGCAGATTTGGCAGCTGCGGGAGTGGTTGGTTTTACTGATAGTCATCCGTTGGATAATTTTGGGTTGGTGCGGCGAGTACTGGAATATGTGCAGCCTTTGGGTAAACCTGTAGCTTTTTGGCCTTGCGATCGCCAGCTTACATCTAATGGTGTGATGCGTGAAGGGGCAGATGCACTGCGGTTTGGTTTACCACCCATCTCTGCCAGTGCCGAAACAACTGCAATCGCTGCTTTGTTAGAATTAGTTGCAGCTACTGGTAATCCGCAAGTTCATATTATGCGTGTCTCCACTGCGCGGAGTGTGGAATTAATCGCTGCTGCTAAGGCTGCTGGTTTACCCATCACCGCCAGCACTACTTGGATGCACTTATTATTAGATACTACAGCGATTAAAAGTTACGACACCAGTTTGCATTTAGACCCGCCTTTAGGTAATCCTAGTGATTTAAAAGCTTTGCGTGCAGGTGTTCGCACAGGCATAATTGATGCGATCGCGATCGACCATGCAGCTTATACTTATGAAGAAAAAGTTCAAGCTTTTGCGGAAGCACCACCGGGAGCAATTGGTTTTGAATTAGCCTTGCCTTTACTGTGGCAAAATCTTGTCGAAACTGGGGAATTTACAGCTTTAGAATTGTGGCAGGCTTTAAGTAGCAATCCGGCGAAATGTTTGGGGCAGAAATTGAGTACATTAACTCCCAATCAAAAAGCAGAATTAACTTTATTTGATCCTGTACAAACTTGGAAAGTTGAAAGGAAAAATCTGCATACACTTTCGAGTAATACGCCTTGGTTTGGGCAAGAATTACAAGGTCGTGTTTTGCAAATTTGGTGTTAGCTTGGTTGGTGCGATCGCCTGACAAGTACTACAGTGGAAACTGCTGAATTTGGCTAAAGTCGAGTTAGTGGCGAGTTAATCACAAAGCAGAAAAATTAACTTTCCACAGCAATTTTCATGAGGACGTAGATTAAAAATGTTACTGCATTTGAGTACTTGGCAAGAAGTTGAAGCTTACCTACAGCAGTCTAAGGGGATGATTTTTCCGATTGGTTCTACAGAACAACATGGGCCGACGGGGTTAATTGGTACTGATGCGATTTGTGCAGAAGTGATCGCGCGTGGTGTAGGTGAAGCAACGGGGGCGATCGTTGGCCCTACAATCAATGTGGGGATGGCATTGCACCATACAGCTTTTCCTGGCACGATTAGTCTACGCCCTAGCACTTTAATTCAAGTAGTCCGAGACTACGTAACAAGTTTAGTCAAAGTTGGTTTTAGCAAGTTCTACTTTATCAACGGCCACGGCGGTAACATTGCTACACTCAAAGCCGCTTTCTCGGAAACTTACGCTTACCTGGAAGATTTGCAAATTCCCCATGCTCATCAGGTGCAATGTCAGGTAGCTAACTGGTTTATGTGCAAATCTGTATACGAGTTGGCTAAAGAATTATACGGTGATCAAGAAGGTTCTCATGCTACTCCTAGTGAAGTAGCTGTCACGCAATATGTTTATCCAGAAGCAATTAAGCAAGCACCCCTTTCATCAGAAGTTGCGCGTGGACATAACATTTATAGTGCAGCTGACTTTCGCAACCGTTACCCAGATGGACGTATGGGTTCAAATCCTGCTTTAGCAACACCAGAACACGGTAAGCAATTTTATGACTTGGCGGTGAAAGAACTTAGTAATGGATATTTGCAATTTCTGAACGCAGATTAATCTTGTCTCCTGTAAGTTCGATAAACCTCTCCCCAACCCCTCTCCGAGGCGGAGAGGGGCAAAAATCTTTCTAGTTTGGAACGAAAAAATCAAGGTTTCAAAGCCTCTCCCACCGTGGGGGAGAGGTTTGGAGAGGGGTTTTTGACATCACGTTTAGTTACGAATTACTCTTACTTCCACTCGCCTTGTAAAGTGAAAGCTGCCCAATAATAAGGTGCAGTATATTTTTGAGTGCGCCAGATTTCTATTTGTGCTGCTCGTAATGCCGCCGCAGGTTTTAATTTTGTTTTGAGCATTTTCTCGTAAAATGTTTTCATCAATTCCGATGTTGCTTGGTCATCTACACTCCACAGACTGACTACAACGCGTGGACTTCCAGCATACATAAATCCTCTAGTTAATCCTACTAATCCTTCTCCTTTGACTTCTTCACCTAGTCCGGTTTGACAAGCACTGAGTACGACTAATTCTGCTTGCAGTTTCAGGTTAAAAACATCGTGCAGACGTAAAAAGCCATTTTGCGGTTTTCCCGACTGATCAAATAATGACAATACAATGCCTGATAGTTCTGGATGTTTGCTATTAATAATGCCATGAGTAGCAAAATGCACGATGCTGTATTTACTTAACTCATTACTAGTTGCGGTGGCACGACTAGCAGTAAAATCAACAGCTTCTTTGGCTTTATTAGCGGGAACCAAAGCTAATATTTGCGCTGCTTCTTGGCGTGTAAAAGTTAAACGTTCAAAGCTGATGTCTGCGTCTCTAGCTGCTCTAGTTAAAGCCAGACTGTTTAAATTATTTTCTGAGGCAACTAGGGTGGACGTTTGGATTTTACCTTGGAGACGTTCATCATCTCGACTAAAGATGGGATCTGCTAACACAACTAATGTTTTAGCTGCTGGTTGACGTTGTTTGTATTCACGTCGGAGGATGGCTACTGTAGATGCTGAGGGTAAAGTAATAATTTCGTGGTTCAGTAATAATGGTTCATAGTTGCTGGTTTTTTGGACATTAGGTGTAGTCAGTGCGGCAAATGGGACATACTGTAAAGCACCATCGCTGACAATTACTAAACGTTTATTTTGCAGTTGGTTGGCTACTGGTGACAGTACTAATTGAGATAGAGCATTAATAGATGAGGTAGGTTGCAGATATGTAGTGGTGATGGCTTGACGGAAATTTTGGACAGCCGCTTCAATGTCTGCGCGTTTGGGAAGTTCGTAACTAGTAATGTTTTTATTGCTGACTAGCCAAAGATAACTGCGTTTTTCTCCCAGAGAATATTCTAAAAGTAAAGTGTCATCATCCAGAACTTGCTGCTGAATTTCTGTTAGTGAAAGGGGTTGCGGTTGAGTCAGGGCGGCATAACGAGGGCTAGTGGCACGAATTTTGGCTTGGATTTGTTGGTATTGTTCTAAAAGTGTTTCGCTTTCTGTTTCTAAAGCTTTGACTTGGGCTTCGCTAGGATTACCACTTAATATTTGGATGCGGCGTTTTTCTAAATTATCTAGTTGTTGCTGCAATTTTTGTTGTTGAGAAATTAATTTCGGTTCTACACCTTGGCGAATATCCGCGTTGGCTTCACTCAGGAGTTCTAACAAACTACGGGCGCGGGCGCGTTCACTGGTTTGCAGTGCTAAAGCGTCATATCCTCTGGATGGTTGCTGTTTGTGCAACTGCATGAGCAAATCAATGTAGAACTGATAATAATCTTGGACTGTAGCAAAATAAGAAGTTCGCAGTTCTTGAGAGTTAATTTTGGTACGCTGGTCTTCAACAATGCTGATAACTGTTTTGATATTAGTCAGGGCGGCGTTCAAATTTCCTTGATTGCGTTGCACTGTGGCAATGTTATATAAAGCTAGAGCTTCTCCGTCTCTGTTTCCTACTTGTTTATATAAAGGTAGAGATTGCTGAAAATAATCTAATGCTCTTTGCTGTTCTCCTGAACCTAAATAAATATAGCCAATGTTGCTGAGGTTAGCTGCTATCCCTAATTTATTTTCTACAGCTTGAAATAAAGGTAAGGATTGCTGGAAATAATCTAGAGCTTTTTGTTTATCTCCTGAATCTAAGTAAACTCTGCCAATGTTGTTAATAGTTCGAGCTTCACCTAATTTGTCGCCTACTTCTCGCCTAAGAACAAGGGATTTCTGAAAATAATCCAGCGCCTTTTGTTGTTCTCCAAACATTAAGTAAATTGTTCCGATGTTGTTGAGGGTACTAGATTCTGCTGATTTATCTTTTGTTTGTTGATATAAAGGTAAGGTTTGTTGAAAATATTCTAAGGCTTTTTGTTGTTCTCCTAAATCTGAGTAGACTTTACCAATGTTGTTGAGAGTACGAGCTTCGCCTTGTTTGTCTGCTGTCTGTCGCCTGAGAATCAGTGATTGTTCAAAATAATCTAGGGCTTTTTGCAGTTCACCTAAATCTAAGTAGACATTGCCAATGTTGTTAATGGTGATTGCTTCTCCGGCTTGATCTCCCATTTTTTGTTTGAGTATTAAAGCTTGTTGAAAATACTCTATTGCTTTTTGGAGTTCGCCGATATTTGAATAAACATTACCAATGTTGTTGAGGGTGATGCTTTCACCTTTTTGATCTCCGGTTTGTCGCCTGAGTAGTAAGGCTTGATTTAAATAATCTAGTGCTTTTGGCTGTTGACCTAAATCTGAATAAATTTTGCCAAGATGAGCAACAGTAAAGGCTTGTGATTGGCGATCGCCTACTTTACGATACACTACCAGTGCTTGCTCAAAAAGGGGAATTGCTTGTCTTAAAGATTCTCCTGTACCTTGCTCATATAGTTGCTTGGCTTTTTGATAAGCTTCATCAGCAGTAGTTGTATCTGCTGGCTTTGTCTGTTTCAACTGTGCAGTATTTCCTCCAGTTATTGCCATACTGAATGGTGAAAATAATATAATGCCGCTCAAAAGAATACTGCGACTGACTACAAATAGAAGAAATTGCCATTGTAGCGACTTACATTGCTTCCATTTGTTCATAAAAATACCTTGTTTGCTTTGCAGTTTGAGTTTTTTCTAGAATTAGAATTCCCAAAAACAAATAAAAAATCGCGGCAATTATCATCGTCAATTTATCGAACCGCAAAACTAATGTTTTTTAACGCAGAGGGGCGCAGAGTCAAGCGCAAAGGCACGCAGAGAGAAGTTGCCAGGAGGGTTTTCCTGCAAGCAAACTTCGGTGGGTTTTGCCTAATTTTATTAACAATGTATTAATTACCTCAGCAGATTAGGAAACGCTGCAATATCACGAATATTAAAGACTCGTGCGCGAATATTCAAGACTCATTCACGAATATTAAAGACTCGTGCGTGAGTATCAAAGACTCGTGCGCGAGTATTAAAGACTCATTCACGAGTATTAAAGACTTGTGCGCGGATATCAAAGACTCGTGCGCGAGTATTAAAGACTCGTGCGTGAGTATCAAAGACTCATTCACGAATATTAAAGACTCGTGCGTGAGTATTAAAGACTCATTCACGAATATTCAAGACTCGTGCGCGAGTATCAAAGACTCATTCACGAGTATCCAAAACTCATTCACGAATATCCAAGACTCATTCACGAGTATCCAAAACTCATTCACGAATATCCAAGACTCATTAATAAAGAAAAAATACTCATTAATCTAGCTCCCATACTCATTCACAAGCTAAAATACTTGTCTACTCGTTTCTTCCCTGTCGCCTTTTTCGCAGCTATGACCAATTTCTTCCGCGCCAATGTTGATGCAATGGCTAGTTACGTTCCTGGCGAACAGCCGAAACGTGGTACTCAAGTTATTAAACTCAACAGTAACGAAAATCCCTACCCTCCCTCACCAAATGCTTTAGCTGCACTCCAAAATATTGACGGTGAGTGGTTGCGACGTTACCCTGAACCATTTGGAGATCAGTTTCGCCAAGCCGCAAGTCAAGTTTTAGGTGTACCGAGTGATTGGATTATTGTTGGTAATGGTAGTGATGAAATTTTAAATGTTGTCATCCGAGCTTGTACGGAACCAGGGCGCAAGGTAGTTTATCCTACACCAACTTATGTTCTATACCGTACACTTACAGAGATGCAGGCGGCAGATATTGTCGAAATTCCTTACAGTGAAGATTATAAATTACCAGTAGCAGAATTAATTGCTGTGAATGGTGCTGTGACATTTATTGCTTCACCTAACAGTCCATCTGGTCATGTTGTACCCATCGAAGATTTAGAAAAATTAGCCAGTCAATTATCTGGGGTGTTAGTAATTGATGAAGCTTATGTAGATTTTGCTGAAGCAGATGCTTTATCTTTGGTCAAACAATACGAAAATGTGATTATTATCCGCACCTTATCTAAAGGTTACTCTTTAGCAGGTTTGCGCTTGGGCTTTGGTGTAGCGAATCCTAAGTTGTTGCAGGGATTGTTTAAGGTTAAGGATAGTTATAACATTGATGCGATCGCCTGTACAGTTGCCACAGCCGCCATCACTGACCAAGCTTACAAAAACGCCTGCGTAGCTAAAATTAAAGCATCGCGCACTCAACTTACGGCAGAATTCAGACAATTAGGTTTCCAGGTTTGGGAGTCTGACACCAACTTTTTACTAGTCCAACCACCACAAGGAAACGCTGAATATCTCTATCAAAAACTCAAGGAACAACAAATTCTCATCCGCTACTTCCCCCATCCCGGACTATTAGATAAACTCCGCATCACTATTGGTACAGATGAGCAAAATCAAATTTTAGTAAATGCCATAAAGGCATTGATGTCATAAACAATTTAGATAAAATAAATTGCTGCTCCTCAGGTCGCTATATGAGTGAATGGTATAAAGAAGACCTCGCCTTTATCCATGATGATGGTTTTCGTGATTATGCGCTCAAATCGGCTCCCGGTATTCTGGAAATTCTAGTGCAAAATCAAATTAACTCAGGTTTAGTAGTGGACTTGGGTTGTGGTAGTGGGTTATGGGCAAAGGAACTTATCAAGTCTAATTATCAGGTATTGGGAGTAGATATTTCCGAGTCGATGATTGCGATCGCACAAAAAAGAGTCCCCCAGGCAGAGTTTAAAGTTGGTTCAGTATTTAAAATTAAAATTCCCCCATGTCATGCTGTCACTTCTATTAGTGAATGTTTAAGTTACTTGTTTGACGCTGACAACAACCGCCAGACATTAATTCAGCTATTCCAGCGGATATATCAAGCTTTAATTCCTGGTGGTGTTTTCATTTTTGATATTGTAGAAGTGGGACAAATTGCAGTCGGAAATAAAACTAAAAATTATACAGAAGGAAAAGATTGGCTTGTATTAGTTGAGAAAGAAGAACAGCGATCGCAAAACATTTTAACCCGCAAAATTATCACTTTCCGCAAAGTCGGAGAATACTACAGGCGCGATGATGAAATACATCATGTGCGATTATACAGAGCCACGCAAATAGCTACAGATTTACGACAAACTGGTTTTCGCGTGCAAACAACTCGTAATTATGGGAGTTTTTATTTACCAAAAGGTAATGTAGCGTTTATTGCACGTAAACCATTTCCTGATTAGAAAGATAATAGCAATTCGGAATTCATACGATGTGCAAATCATTTTAAAACCCCTCTCCAAACCTCTCCCTTGATAGGAGAGAGGCTTTGATTCTTGCTCCCCTTCCCTCGTAGGGAAGGGGTTGGGGGTTAGGTTTTTAATTACTCAATCAAGGCTCTAGGGTTAATGTATTTAAATTTAGTTGCTCTGTTGATTTTATCTTCTTGCATTTTCTTCATTGAGAAATCATATCAACCTCAGCCTTAGCTCCTTCCAACCATTCCTGCATAGCTGGAAGTGCCAAAATAGCCTGCATATAATCTCTAGCAACAGTATCTAACTGCACATCGTATGTAACAAACCTCATCACAACAGGAGCAAAGAAAGCATCAGCAATTGTAAATTCACCAAACAAAAATGTCCCACCTTGACCAAATTTAGCTCTACATTCTTGCCAAATGCTAGTGATGCGATTTATGTCTTTTTGTACTGTTGCTGTTAAACCTTGTCCAGGCAGTTTAGCACAGCAATTCATCGGCATATTCTGCCGGAGATTTTGAAAACCAGAGTGCATTTCCGCAGTGACAGAACGAGCTATTGCTCTTGATAATTTATTTTCTGGCCACCAATGCGCGTCAGGAAATACTTCTGCTAGATATTCACAAATAGCCAAAGAATCCCAGATAATTTGGCTATTGTGGATTAATACAGGTACTTTACCCGAAGGAGAATATTGCTGAATTTTTTCAGCAGTGTCTGGTTGATACAGAGGAATGCAAATCTCTTGAAATTGCACCCCCAAGTGTTTCATAATTATCCACGGTCTGAGTGACCATGATGAATAATTTTTACTACCAATTACTAAAGTCAGTTCTGACATAATTGTTATACCTATATCTTTGTTCAATCCACATATATATGTCTGCTTCTGAGCCAGAACTAAAAGAATTACCCGTTTGTGGGTCGTAAGCAAACCAATATTGATTACCTTGGCGGTCTACTTTTTGTTGAACTTGTAATTCCTTAGAGTCTGCTAGTAAAGTTTTGCTAATTTTTTGCCAAAACTCTTGCAGTTTTTTTTTGATGTATGAATATTTGCTCAGTGTTAATTGACTGTTGAGAACTGAATGACAATTTGTTTCTCTGCCTTTTGATTGTAGACAATTGATGTCATTTCTCATATTATTATTCCAGAAAGTTATCGAATAATTAGAACTGTAGCAATACCTTAGTTAGTAATCAAAACATTACTTGCATAGTTACTATAAACAGCATTTATAGATATGAGAATTGATTAAGATAATTTATTTATCAGCATTTAGTAAGTATTTGTCTAATTTCGATTACATCTGTTGACCATGAAACTTTCCCAACTTCGAGCCGTGGTTGCAGTCGCAGACCGTGGTAACTTTAGTGAGGCTGCATTAGACTTACAGCTTTCTCAACCAGCCATAAGTCATGCTATTGCTACCTTAGAAGAAGAACTAGGTGTACCTTTGTTTGCTAGAGGACGACATGGTGCTGTGCTGACACCAGCTGGCGAACGCATCCTTTACCATGCGCGTCAAGCTTTGCAAAATTTAGAAATGATGGAACGCGAAGCCAACCTGCATAAAGGTTTACATGGCGGACATATCCGTATTGCGTCTTTTCGGAGTGTTGCTACTCATTTATTACCAAAAGCGATCGCTAAATTTCACAATCAATTTCCCGAAGTAGGTGTCACAATCATAGAATGTCTGGCCTACACAGATGTAGAACAATGTTTGCGTGAAGGACGCGCCGACCTTGGTATTACCTATCTCCCCACCAGTGATGAATTTGAAACTTGGGAAATTGTGCGTGATGAGTATGTAGCTTTACTACCGCCAGCAGCCAAAATCAAAGGATTAAAAATTACTTGGGAAGATATCGCCGCTTATTCACCGGTTTTATTAGCTTGTTTACCCTGCGGACGAACTCTGCATAATCACATTAAAAAAGTAGCACCTTTTATGCAGACTTCCGCTGATATTCAAGAAGATTCCACAATTGTGAGCCTAGTAAATCAAGGATTAAGAGCAGCTATTCTACCTCGTTTAGCCGCCGTCCCAATTCCTAAAGAAGTCCAAGTCTACAGTTTACCAGAGCCGATAGAAAGAGTGATGGCAGTTGCAATGTTGTCTCATAGCCTACATGTACCTGCGGTATTTACATTTTTAGAAATGTTAAAAAAATTCGATTTTTATACTTTGGCTAAAGCTTCTTACTGATAAGATAGCAATCCGATTTAATTTTTTAAATTATCCGCTAGGATTGCCATAGCATGACTTATAAATTTGTTGAGAATCTCACAGAAAAGCAAATTTCTGAGTTAGTAGAATTGTATAAAAATGAATTCTGGAGCAAGCAACGTACATATAAAGATGTCGTAAAAATGCTCAAAGCCTCAGATATTATTGTAGGTTTGATAGATAATAATGAACAATTAATTGGTTTTACTCGCGTTCTGACTGACTTTGTTTATCGCGCAACAATTTACGATGTCATAATTAAGCCAACCCATAGAAATCAAGGGCTTGGTGTAAAGTTAATGGATGCAATTGTTAATCATCCGCAATTAAATCAAGTCGAGCATATCGCGCTTTACTGTTTGCCAGAAATGATACCATTTTATGAACGTTGGGGATTTACATCTGATGTTGGCAATCTCAAGTTAATGTATCGATATAACCACTTGCATAAGGATAAACTAAATGATTATTAACCCAGACAATATTCCTCGTCGGACAACTTCAATTTACCCAGAAAAATTTCAACATCTAGTAGCTGGTAGAGTCAAAAAAGCGTTAGGAAATGCAGCCGGATTAAAAAATTATGGTGTAAATTTAGTAACACTGGCTCCGGGAAGTTGTTCTGCTTTAAGACATTGGCATACTCGACAAGATGAATTTATTTACATTATCGAAGGTGAAGCAACATTAGTTACCAATGCCGGAGAGCAAATTCTCACACCAGGAATGATGGCAGGTTTTCCCGCTGGTGAAGAAAATGGACATCACCTGGTAAATCGTTCGGATACAGTAGTAATTTATTTAGAAGTTGGAGATAGAACTCCTGATGATGAAGCTTACTATCCAGATGATGATTTGATTGCGAAATCAGGCGTGAATGGTGAGCGAATCTTTACAACAAAAGATGGAACTATGTATGAGAGTTAATTAGAGTTATGATGTGCGATCGCTTCTAAAGATACTTGCTTTCTTTGGTTATTTCAAGCATTCAACAGCAGATTTACCTGTTAGATATGACGATGTACATTGCCCTTAACTAAAAATCAGATAATGTCTGGGCTGATTCATAGGCTAATACATTTATGCCATATTCTCCGAAAGCGATCGCTTTTTTCCTAAAACCAGAAGATCAACGGTGAAGTTTATAATCATTCGCTAAAATCGCCTTTAAGAATTGTGCATTTTGCTTATGAAGCTACGCTCTCACATGGTGATAGGATTTTTACTCAGTTTTCTTTTAACTTTTATACCTTTTGCGGGTAATGTGATCAGTGCGCCAACACCAGTCGCAGTTGCCCCTGTACCAGGCCTATCCTTTACCCAAGGAGTTAAAAAAACAGTATTAGACAACGGCTTAACAGTGTTAACCAAAGAAATTCATACTGCCCCGGTTGTCAGTGTACAAGTATGGTACAGAGTTGGTTCACGTAACGAAGGTAAAGGCGAAAGTGGGATTTCTCACCAACTAGAACATTTGATGTTCAAAGGTACTAAAGACCGTCCAGTACAGTTTGGACGTTTATTTAGTGCCTTGGGTAGTCAGTTTAATGCTTTTACTAGTTACGACGAAACAGCTTACTTCGGCACAGTGCAGCGAGACAAACTCGAAGCGCTGCTAATTTTAGAAGCCGACCGGATGAAAAATGCTTTGATTGGCACTGACCAACTCAACAGTGAAAAGCGAGTCGTCATCTCTGAATTGCAAGGGTATGAAAATTCACCAAGTTACCGTCTAGGTCGCGCAGTCATGCGGGCAGCTTTTCCCAACCGAGCTTATGGCTTATCAGTAGGTGGTACAAAAGCTGATGTGGAAAAATTTACTGTAGAACAGGTACGGAATTATTACCAACGTTACTACAGTCCTGACAATGCCACCTTGGTAATTACAGGCGACTTTTCCACAGAACCTGTACTCAAAGCTGTCAAAGAAACTTTTGGCAAGCTGGCGAAAAATCAAAATTCAACAGTTGATAGTCAAGAAGGAGCCACTAATCAAAAACCCAAACTTCCTACTCCCAACTCTCCTCTCCCCACTCCCATAGTTTTAAAAGAACCAGGAAGTGCTGCACTGTTGCAAGCTGTGTATCCTTTACCAGATATCAAGCATCCTGATGTGCCAGCAATTGATGTCATGGATGCAATTCTCACAGGTGGGCGCAGTTCTAGACTTTATCAAGCTTTGGTAGAATCTGGTCTGGCTAGTTCCGTCAGCGCTAGTGCAGCTGAATTAATCGAACCGGGTTGGTACGAAATTGATGCTACAGCAGCTCCTGGTCAGAAGATAGAGAAAATTGCCCAAGTTCTGCAAACATCTCTAGCACAATTACAGCAAAAAGCAGTGAGTCCTGAAGAACTAAACCGAGCCAAAACCTTACTGCAAGCTTCGTTTGTGTTAAGCAATCAAGATATCACTAGCCAAGCTAGTCAGTTGGGATATAACCAAACTGTGGCTGGAGATTATAAACATATTGAACGATATCTTGCTGCGATCGCCAAAGTTACACCAGAGGATGTACAACGGGTAGCAAAAACTTACCTGACTCCAGCAAAACAAACCATCGGCTTTTTTGAACCAACTCAACCAGATGGTCAACCAGGAACTTCTGAGGCTGGTTCTGGTCGCACAGCGGAAAACTTTAGCCCTGGTCAACCTGTAGACCCAGCAGAACTAGCTAAATACTTGCCTCCTGCTACTTCAGCTACAGTATCTAATCAGCAACCTCTACCACAAAAGTTCTCCTTAGCAAATGGTTTGCGAGTGTTGTTGTTACCTGACCGCAGTGTTCCCACAGTGAATATTAGTGGTCAAATTGATGCTGGAAGTGAATTTGATAGCAATCAAAAAGCTGGGTTAGCCAGTTTAACTGCGGAAAACTTAATGAATGGAACCAAGACTAAAGATGCGTTGACTCTAGCTAAAACTTTAGAAGATAGAGGAACCAGTTTAGATTTTAATGCCAGCCGCGAAGGTGTAGGCATTAGTGGTCAAGGACTGTCTGCAAACTTGCCCATCTTAATTCAAACTTTGGCAGATGTGTTGCAAAATGCTAACTTCCCAGCTGACCAGTTAGAACTGAGTCGCCAACGGGCGTTAACTAGTTTGCAAGTGCAGTTAGATGACCCCAGTACTTTGGCAAGGCGAGTATTCCAACAAGCAATTTACCCAGAAAATCATCCTTTCCACAGTTTTCCTACAGCCGCAAGTTTAAAGAGTATCACTCATGATGATGCGCTGGGCTTTTACCAAAAACATTACCGTCCAGACACAACCACACTGGCTATAGTGGGTGATTTTGACCCAGTTAAGGTAAAAGATTTGTTGAATCAGACTTTTGCAAAATGGCAAGCTGAGGGTAAGCCACCTACGTTGAATTTGCCAAAAGTCTCGTTACCGCAAACTTCCACCCGTTTAAATCAAGTGATTCCTGGTAAAGCTGAGGCTGTAACTTACATTGGCTACAACGGTATTTCTCGGAAAGACCCGCGTTTCTATGGGGCTTTAGTATTGAATCAGATTTTAGGTGGTGATACTTTATCTAGTCGTTTAGGTACAGAAGTGCGCGATCGCCTTGGTTTGACTTATGGTATCTACAGTGGTTTTGCTGCTGGTATCAATCCTGGCCCATTCTTAATTGAAATGCAGACTGCACCGACAGATGCTCAAAAAGCGATCGCCAGCACTCTAGCTTTACTCAAACAGTTACGCGAAAAAGGCATCACGGAAGCAGAATTAAATTCTGCCAAACGTTCTATTACTAATAGCTACCCAGTGGAATTAGCTAATCCTAGTGAAGTTGCCAGCATCATTTTAAATAATGCTGTTTTAGGACTTTCACCAGCCGAAATCCGTGAATTTCCACGACGCATTCAAGCTGTGAATATGGAACAGATACAACAGGTTATTAAAGACTTAATTCAACCAGAAAAGGTTGTGATTGTCACGGCTGGGCCTGGAAATACTGCGTCTAAGTAAAACTGATAATTTCTGGCAAAACCTCTAATGTGAGATATTTTAAGTCTTGGCATTAGCAAAAAAGAAAGTTACCTTTGGATAAACTACTGGTAACTAATAATTCCTAGCCGTTAGTAGGGAGGGAAAAACCCTCCCTTAAATATGAGTACATATAGAGGTTTTTTATGCCATATTCACAAAATACATGGAATTCACAAATCTACAATTATGCAGAACATCTGTATTGGACACCTTGGGAATTAAAAAAAGCTCCTAATCTTACATATCCAGAAATTTTCAATATTACCAAATCATCTCCAAATTCAGCACGAAACAATTTAACACATCTTCCCCTGATACAGTAACAGGAGATTCTAACACCTCAACATCTTTACCTTGCCGATAAATCTCCACTTGGCGAGATTTACGATTAATTAAAAAACCTAAACGTACACCATTATCTATGTATTCCTTCATCTTTTCTTGAGCAACTTTCAAACTATCACTTGGCGAAAGTAACTCAATGACGAAATCAGGACAAATCGGGGGAAACTTTTCTTTTTCTTCTTCAGTTAAAGCATTCCATCTTTCTAACTTTATCCAAGCCGCATCAGGTGAACGATTTGCACCATTAGGTAATTTAAAACAAGTCGAGGAATCAAAAGCGATACCAGTATCATCAGCATCAGCCCAATTAAATAATTGTTGATTGATTCTGCCATTACGATTTCCTGTTTCTCCCCCTGTAGGTGGCATAATAATTAATTCTCCTTTAGCAGTGCGTTCAAACCTTAAATCGCGGTTTGCTTGACATAGCTTGAAAAACTGCTCATCTGTCAGTTCCAACACTGATTGCAGGTTAACTGTTAAAGCATTCATAATTAATCGCCGCTTGCAAAATTAAAGCAGTCAATATCTCCAGCCTACAATCTATTTTATCGTCAAGGCGATCGCACCTCTCCACATTCCCAAAGCGATCGCACCTCCATAAATTCTCAAGTGCGAGCCTGCTGGTCATGATGAGCGACCATACTCTACACATTTTCAAAAGTGATCGCTCGTTTAAAAAGATGAGCATCGCACCTCTGAACTTTTTCAAAGCGATCACATATTCTCTACACTCCCAAGCAGCGATCACACTCTCTATCTATGAATTTTGTTCATTATCTTTAATAATTCCTGCTGTTTTAAGACTATCAACAATTATTTCAAGTATTTTACAAGTAGGTAAAACTAATTCCAAATCGGCTGGATATAACTGCTGAAATAATTCAATTGACTCTATAATAATATTATAAAAAATCACAAAATGTATTTCATAAAGATTCTTAGCGATATTCCCTTTAAAGATAGGTGTCATTGATGCTCCGCTGAAAGTATCTCCATTAACTGAATTTAAAACAGATAGAATATCTGGTTGAGATATGTGACCTATTTGATTCATATCACCATAATGTAGGTTAAAAGTAGGAGGTGCATATTTAACATTTGGAGTTTGACCATCTTTATCAACTCCTTTTTTAATCTCATTGATACGAGTAATTATTTCAATTTCTTGCTTTATAGCCACAGATGCTTTAAAATACTGTCCTTCTGAAATCAGATTTTCAGTATATAATTCTCCTTGGAAAAATATAGTTATAAGTTGTAATATTTTTCCTAATTGTTCATTTGTATTTCCAGGAATACCTGCTCTATAAACTAGCAAATCTGTAATTGCTGTAATCATTAATAAACGAGATTCTATTAGAAATTTTCCATATTGCTGCTCTGATTTTAATCTAATTGACTTAGATATTGTTATCCAATCATTGGTAATTTTTTTACCAAACTATATAGCATTTTGTTTCAAACAGTTAGTATCTTCAAGATTTTTTATAATTTTATTAACTTCTTTCAATCTCTTTTGATGAGCTACTTTTTTGCTAAAGCCTTTGAACGCCATAAATAATATCTCTAATAGGTTTTAATATTATAGTTAAAATATTAAAAGGGATACGGCTTGCCGTATCCCCAAAACTTTATGCTATTTATTCAGATTGAAAGTTGTTACTCAATCCCCTCAATTCGGTCTTCGACTTCTTGGTACAACTCGCGGAGGCGGTCTAAATTCTCCTCGCTAGTTTCCCAATAACCGCGACCATTCACTTCCAACAATGTTGATACCATCTTGCGGAAAGAATGGGGGTTGAGGTTCATCAACCGTTTCTGCATTTCTTCATCTTTGATGAAGGTTTCGTTGGCATCCTCATAAATCCAGTTGTCCACTGCGCCGGCTGTTGCACTCCAACCCATTGTGTTTACCAACCGCTTGGAGAGTTCGCGGACACCTTCGTAACCGTGAGACAGCATACCTTCATACCACTTGGGATTTAATAATTTGGTACGCGCATCTAAGCGCACGGTTTCAGATAAAGTGCGGACTTGGGCGTTAGCTGTGGTAGTGTCTGCAATGTATGATGCTGGGGTTTTACCATCGCCACGCAGAGTTGACACGACCTTGGTGGGATCTGAGTCGAAGTAGTGGGAAACGTCCGTCAAACTAATCTCGGAAGAATCCAGGTTTTGGAATGTCACCTCAGCAGTTTTTAAGGTGCTTTCAAAAATCTGGCGAGATTGTTCCATCATGCCAGGGTTATCGGCACTGAAGGCGAAGGATTTACGGGTGAGGTACATTTCTTGTAACTCGGCTTCGCTTTCCCAAGTGCTGTTTTCTACTGCCAGGTTGATGTTAGAAGAGTAGGAACCGGAAGCGTTAGAGAAAACGCGGGTTGCTGCTTGACGCAGATTAATTCCCAATTCCTCAGCTTGCTGCATAGCGTGTTTGCGGACAAAGTTCATTTCTGTAGGTTCATCCGCTTCCGCAGCCATCTTCACAGCTTGGTCTAGTAGGTTCATCTGGTTGATGAACAAGTCGCGGAATACACCAGAACAGTTGATGACTACATCAATTCTGGGTCGTCCCAATTCTTCTAAGGGTATTAACTCCAACTTGTTCACCCGTCCTAATGCGTCGGGAACGGGACGCACACCCACCATCCACATGATTTGTGCTAGGGATTCACCGTAGGTTTTGATGTTATCTGTTCCCCAGAGAACGCAGGCGATGGTTTCCGGCCAATTACCGTTGTTTTCGGCTTTGTTCCGTGCTAACAGTCTATCTACAACGATTTTCGCTGATTGTACAGCCGCCGCAGTGGGGATAGCTTGGGGATCGAGGGCGTGAATGTTCTTACCTGTGGGTAATACATCCGGGTTGCGGATGGGGTCGCCACCAGGGCCAGGAAGAATGTATTCGCCTTCTAAGCCTTTGAGTAATGCGCCGAGTTCGTTGTCTGCACAAACTTGTTGCAGGCAGAATTCTAGATACTCGAACAGAGGTTTCAAGGCTGAAGCATCTACTTTGGGATAACCTGCTTTGTGCAATGCTTCTACCCAAGGTTCTTTTTTGCCCATGTTGAAGAAGTTCAACTTGGAAACTAAAGAAACTCGTCCTTCTGCGTCGGTTTGTTCTTGTACTAACGCACCAACGGCGGCGCGAGTAGCTAGAGTGATGTCTTGTAAGAGTTGGACATCTTCTAATACGCCTTTGTCGCTGTTTTGGTAGATTTCGTCAATGTTGCGTCCCACGCTGTTGGCGATGATGCGGGGTAAGCTGAGAATTTCTTCTTCTTGACGGTCTAAGCTGGCGATATTAACCAGAGTTGCAACGGCTTCTTCTGCACTTGGGGGTTTACCAATGACGTGCAAACCACAAGGTAACAACCGCGATTCAATTTCCATTAACTTGCGGTAGACGCTGCCGACAATATTATCCCGTTCTTCTGGGGTCATATCTTTGGCATCGATTTCTGGCAAGTCGATGTCTTTATCTAGGTTTACCATCCGGCATTTATCCATGATGGTGTTGACGATGGGGATACCGCGACCGCTATCTTTTAAGGTTTGGTAAGAAGCAATTAATTCGCTGAGTTCTTTCAAACCTTTGTACAAACCAGCGTTTTCTGCGGGTGGTGTGAGGTAAGAAATTGTCTCGGCGTAACTGCGGCGTTTGGCAATTGTCGCTTCGCTGGGGTTGTTGGCGGCGTAGTAGTACAGGTTGGGAATTGTGCCAATTAGGTTGTCGGGGTAGCATTCGCCAGACATCCCCATTTGCTTACCAGGCATGAATTCTAAGGAACCGTGTGTACCAAAGTGCAGTACAGCATCAGCACCCCAAATTCTTTCTAGGTAAGTGTAGTAAGCCGCAAAGCCGTGATGCGGACTGGCGGAACGGGAGAACAACAGCCGCATGGGGTCGCCTTCATAACCGAATGTTGGCTGAACACCGATGAAGACGTTACCGAACTGCTTACCGTAAATTAAGAGGTTTTGTCCGTCGCTGTTGAGGTGTCCTGGTGGTGGCCCCCAGTTTTCTTCTAGGCGTTGGGAATAAGGTGTCAGTTCTTCATATTCTGGCACTGACATCTTATAAGCAATGTTTAGTTCAGGGCTGGCATACTGTGCCTGTGCGTCGTGGATGACTTGTTCCATCAACTCTTTTGCGTTTTCTGGCAAGTCTTGCACGTCGTAGCCGTTGTTTTTCAACGCCTTCATCACTTCGTAGATGGAACCGAATACATCAAGGTATGCGGCAGTTCCAACGTTACCTTTGTCAGGTGGGAAGCTGAAAACGGTGATGGCAACTTTTTTATCGAGTTTGGGTTTGCGGCGCAGGTTCGCCCATTTCAAAGCACGTTGGGCTACGGCTTCGATGCGGTCTTGAAGTGCGATCGCCTTTCCTGTCGCCCCATCTCTACCGGATAATATGATGGGTTCAATTGCCCCATCCAACTCAGGAATCGCAATTTGTAACGCTACCTGAATTGGATGTAAACCTAAATCGCTATCTAACCATTCCTCGGTAGTTTGGAAGACCAAGGGTAACGCCACCATGTAAGGACGGTTCAGGCGTTTGAGTGCGTCAATTGCCTTAGGATGGTCTTGTCTAGCTGGGCCACCAACTAAAGCAAAACCAGTTAAGGATATGACAGCATCAACTAGTGGTGTATTTGTAGTTGGTTCATAGAAGTAAGCATCCACAGGTTTGGAAAAGTCCAAACCACCAGCAAACACAGGTACTACCCGTGCGCCTAGTGATTCCAACTCCTGCACCATCGCCACATAATGGGCATCATCACCTGTAACTAGGTGAGTTCTTTGTAATACCAACCCTACACAAGGCGCTAAAGGATCTTTCAGGTCTTGCGGAATATCCTTCCGGGCTGCATACCAGTTGAGATATTCCCTAACATCCTCATACATGGTTGTTGCTAAAGGATGCCAAATCCCCATATCAGGATAAACAACAGGTGCTTGATATTCTAGAGACGCGGAATTTCGCTTCTCTACACCTTTTAATACATATTTATCAGACAGCATCAGCAAGAAGTTTTCCAGGTTTTCTGGAGAACCACCTAGCCAATACTGAAAACTCAGCATGAAATTGCGTGCGTCCTGTGCCTTGTCCATTGGCAAGAACTTCAGCACTTGGGGTAGTGTCCGTAGCAGTTTCAGCATTCCATCTTGGAATCCTGCACCGGATTTTTCTTTGCGTTTCTTCATGAATTGTGCGATCGCACTCTTCGACTGACCCAACTGCGCCAAAGAGAAAGTACCCATTTTATTCAGGCGCATTACCTCTGGCATGGATGGGAAGACAACCGCAACGTCTAAATTATCGCGGTACGGTTCGACAGCTGCTACTACTTTCTGTGCTAAGTCTTCGATAAAAATCAGAGAGGCAATAAAAATATTGGCACTTTGTATATCGCGTTGGAACTCTTCGTAATTTTCGGGGTCTCGAAGTTCCTCAATTAAGTACCCGCTGATTTCAATCGCAAGATCGGGGCTGTTCGAGTTTATCGTGCGAACCGCTTGCGACAATGCACTCTGGTACTGGGACTCAAGCACGACATAGACCACCTTGATTAAATTACGTCCGCGCAGGTTTTCAGGCGCAATATGTCTAATGGTGGACTTGACGTGGGTGAACATGCTTCCTCTGCTCCTTTGATGCGTGTTCTCGACTAGAAGTTATTAGCGGCTGATAATGCCACAGCTTACTTCTTTTTTTCGGCAATAAGTGTTTTTTATCAGAAAAACCTTATCCAGAGAGCATTTTGCCTGATTTCTGACACAAATTGATATAAAAAATGAAATATTTTTTTACAAATATTGACAAATAATAAAAGTAAATACTCGCTTATTGTAAATTTTTCTTAACAAAACTCATTTTTTCCTAGCAGTCGAGAATGACAAATGATTAAATATTGACAAATAAGTTAATGTATGTATTTAAAACAAGCAGGTAAAGGCTGTACTCTAATGCTAGTGATAGAGAGTGTGCGATCGCTATAAAGCCGACCCTTAGTATTTCACTAATGATGAATAACCATATAACTTTTGAGTAATATCAGAAACAGGTGCATAGGAAAAATCGTTAATAGTTCTCTCCGCACCTGTTCCCTGTATTTAAATGATGAATTAAATCATTCAAAAGCAACTAGTAATTTGACAGGTTCCTGAATAAATATTTGTTCGGGTGAGCGGCTAATTAAAAAATCACACAGTCTGCTTAAACCTAAATCTAGTGAAACGGTAAATTCTTCAATGGAAAAAACTAACTTTGCATTCGATAATTTTCCAAACTTCTACGAGGATAGAACTAATAATTAACTCTGAACAAGCTTTTTCGGAACCAGTTGCTATTGCTAATAGTAGCCCTTCGCTTAATTGACTTTTGCCAGCGAGAAGTCGCTATAAGAGATTTTTAATAAGATTAATTAGATGATTTATCTTCTTGTTGAGTCTGTAATTGTTGCACTTGCTCAACAGTTAAACCTGTGACATCTACAATTGTTTCCAGGCTGAAACCTTTACTAATCATTTTGATGGCCACCTCTTGAGCTTTTTGTTCAAGACCCTGTTCCATACCTTGTTCCAGACCTTGTTCAAATCCTTCTTTAAGCCCTTCTTGCAAAATATCTTGATAAATCACTGACTCGCGCATAATATCACTCCGCAAAATACTTTTAATCACATCTTTATTTAATACTAGCCCAGATAACACTGCTGTTGATGCAGCAACATTACTGCGGATACGAGTGTCATTGAATGCTGCAATAACTTCCGCAACTTCTTCTAAGGTTCGCCTTTGATTATCCGTTTTACTTAAAGTTGCAAACGGTAACAAACCTGGAGAATTCAAAAATAGTTCAGTTGGCTGTTCCCAAAGTCGAATTACCTCAAATCTGTGCCAGCTATTTTCTAATACAAATTCCGTTTGATAAACTAGTTCAGAATCACTTGGTTGTAAATAAATGACAAACTGACGCATTTGCTTACGAGGAAATTTTCGATACACACGTAAGCGATAATCATTCATCCGAAAGGGAATATCAGCATTTGGTTTAGTTTGGAATTCGAGATGAAGGACGATTTCATCTGACTGTAACAAAATTAGTGCATCGGCACGTATTGGTTCGAGTGATAATTCAGATGGACTAAGTTCAGTGAGTGTAATTGATTCATTGAGTAGCCAAGTTGCAAAGTCACTGGAAAATGATTCAGCCAGAAATTTACAGACGTTATCAAACATAGCCTGTAATTATATCAGTCCAGCAGTGTCTCTTTTATAACTTATATAACTATTTACTATTAACTTATGACTCCAGTAGATATTCTCATTCTCTCCAATGGCCCTGGGGAAGTCACAACCTGGGTGCGTCCAGTCGTTAAAGCATTACGGGAAAAGCTGGGTAATGACCGTGAACAAGTCAGGATTTCCGTTGTATTATCACCTTGCCCGAATGCCAGTGGTAAAGAAGCTGCGATCGCACTTTCCTACCCAGAAGTAGACCGAGTACAGTCAGCAGAACATTTTTGGCAATTTTTGCTTTGGGGAAAAACTTATGACAATTGGGATTGGAGAAATCACGGTGTCGTAATTTTCCTTGGTGGTGATCAATTTTTCCCCGTCATCATTGGCAAAAAAATGGGATATCGCACTGTAGTTTACGCTGAATGGGAAGCCCGTTGGCATAACTTGATTGACCGCTTTGGCGTAATGAAACCGAAAGTTGCGGAAAAAGTCTCCCCGAAATACGCCCATAAATTCACAGTCGTCGGCGACTTGATGCTAGAAGCCCAAAACTCAGCACTCAGCGAGAAGTTGCGTGCGAAGGTTCCCCCCGTTGAGCAAACTTCGGTGACTCAGCACTTTCAACTCAGCACTCAGCACTCTTTAACCATCGGTATTCTCCCCGGTTCAAAAGCCGCAAAATTAACCCAAGGAGTTCCCTTAACTTTAGCTATTGCTGAATACATCCATGCCAACAGACCGCAAATTAAGTTTGTCATTCCTGTAGCGCCAACGTTGGATTTACAAACCTTAGCCAGTTTTGCAGATCCGCAGAAAAACCCTTTTGTGGAAACTTTTAAATCCTCAGGTGCTTCCTTAGTTACGCCAGAACAAAGTGATGAGTACCCGCTACTGAAAACAGGTAAAGGATTAAATGTAGAGCTACACCAAGAAAATCCTGCCTATGAAATATTATCGCGTTGTTCTATCTGCTTAACTACAGTCGGCGCAAACACCGCTGAACTTGGGTCTTTAGGCGTACCCATGCTTGTGTTACTGCCCACCCAACAGCTTGATGCTATGCGTTCTTGGGATGGTTTACCTGGATTGTTAGCAAATTTGCCTGGAGTAGGTACAACATTTGCCAAATTAATTAACTGGCTATTTCTGCGACGCAAAGGTTTATTAGCATGGCCAAATATCTGGGCGCAATCAGAAATAGTCCCAGAATTAGTAGGTCAACTCCAGCCCCAAGAAATTGGCGAAATGGTATTAGATTTGTTAGCGCATCCAGAAAAATTGGCAGAAATGCGAACCAATCTCAGACGTGTTCGCGGCGAAAGTGGCGCAGCACAAAAAATAGCGCAGATTGTCTGCGAGGAAATAGAGAAGCAGTGCAATTAGGGAAATGTAAATGAAGAATTATAAATTAATCAGACTGTCCATCCCGTCGCCCTAATTCATAAATACCAGAACCAATACAGGCAAGTATACCGATACTAACTGCCCAGCTGCGACCTAAGCTGATTTCTACACCCCAGTTACATAATGTGCCTATCCCCAAAAACGGCACAATGCTGAACAATGAGGCGTAAAAAGCGTTTTGCGATTCTCTGGCTTTGCGAGTTTTCTCGAATTCAGTCTGGCTGGTATAAAGCGATCGCTCGGCAAAATTAAACCAGCGGTTTAACTGCTCAATTACCCATTCACTACACGGGAAAAAACCTAGGTACAGCGCTAACGACCACAAACTAGCGCCAGCGATCGCAACAGTATCTAATTCAAATCGGAAAGGCAATATATCAGTCAGCATGGCTTGGGTGCGTCCTGCAAATGGTCATCTTGGCCTTTTTTCAAGCTCGATTGACCTATTCAGCAATTTTAAGCATAAATGCTTGCACCATTTCAACTATCTAGAACAAAAAGTCAAGGTTTATCAGCAACAAAGAACGGTCAATAGGCTCTCTCATAGCCAAACTCCACTCAAGTGGACTGGAATAAACTTCTTTTTGAGTTCTCTTGAGAGAACTTGCACTATGAGACTCGGAATTTATTCCGAGGCTTCCTGATTTTCTTGTTCTACTTACGTACATACATAAGTATGGCTATAGTCTCCATTACTGGCAACTACCAGTGTTTAAGAGACGGCAATTAGGCGTATATTGTAAAAATTATATTTATCTAGTAAAAAATCTGCAAAATTTCCACTTGAAAGTAATTTTTTAATTTCAAAATCTGATAGTATAAATGCGGCATTGCCCATGCTGATATCCTTATTAAACAAGTAATATTAGTAAATCACTTATGCAAAATAAAGTTGTTATGTGAATATTTAGCAAAAATATATACACATCAAAATTTCAAAACTAATTTGTTTTTTATAAGCGATTAAGAGCTAAACAATAGTGAATTTCCCAAAAGTTTACAGATAATCCTGTGAGAAGAAGGAATCAAAGAATGGGTCAAAGACCAAAAAAAGTATTGCTTTCTGGAGCTACACTATTACTATTAGGATTAAGTATTGTTAGTTTTGGCACTTTCTGGCCAAATGTAGAAACAGTGACCGCTAGAGAAGCGCAACAAAAAAAAGCTACAAGGAGCAATGGTTGGTTAGCCGCTTCTTTTCCTGTAGAGAACTTTCAAGCATACACATCGCCCTTTGGTTATCGCCGTTCTGCTACTGGTGGGGCTAATTGGGAATTTCACGGAGGCTTAGATATAGCTGCGCCACAAGGTAGTTATATTCGCAATTGGTGGGTAGGTACAGTAGTTAAGGTAAGCGATCGCACTGCTTGTGGGACTCACATAGTCATCAAATCCGGCGAGTGGGAACACACTTACTGTCACATGGAAGGTCATGTAGAAACTGCATCTGGTCGGCGCTACTTAATAGACCGGACTGGTGGAATTCAAATTTGGGAAGGTCAAGTAATTCCCACCGGAGTCAGGATTGGTCGCGTAGGAATGACAGGACGCACTACGGGGCCACATCTCCACTGGGGACTGAAATATGCAAATAACTATGTAGACCCTGCATTAGTGTTGCGAGAAATGTTTACTCAGCAACAAATTGCCAGCCGAGAGTCAAAAATAGTGATTCAAGAGTCAAAAAATCAGCGTGATTCTGGTTATTAAGAATGACACAGTTATTCATGAAATTCGTTGACAAAACAACACGAAAATGTTGCCATTTTGGCATATTAAAACTGGTGAATATTGCTATGCTATGTGAGCGAAAAACATCCTAAATTAGAGAAATATTAACTTTATCCTCTGGTAGTAGCTGGGGGATTTTTTATTTTCAAATCTAAAAAAGTTTGCTGATCATACGGCTAAACCCTGGTAGCAAAGGACTGGTCAATTCATCCTGACTGTATAAAGTTGCTACCAGTTTTAAAACTCCCTGCTCCCGTCGATACACTTCCACCTTCTGCTCCCTGCGGTCAAAAATCCAATATTCCAGCACTCCTTGCACTGAATATAGTTTGAGCTTTGCTTCGCGATCCCGCTTCTGATTCTTTTCACCTTCAGACAACACCTCTACTACCAACTCTGGTGCTGCTGTCAAATGTCCAGCTTCATCTAATACTTTAGCAAGGCGCTCATGACTTGCCCAAACTACATCAGGAATCACATTATCTGCATCAGAAAAAATAATCCCAGGAGTAATTGCTGGTTCTCCCAGTCCACTCTCCTGTGACCAAAGTTTCAGCATTGTGCCAATGTTAATACAAATCGCCTGATGCTTCCAATGTGGCGCTCTTGCCACAAACAATTCCCCATCAATTATTTCATAGCGATGATTGCGATCGCTCTCAAAGAGTGCTAAGTCTGCTGTTGTCCATCGCACTTGACTGACTGGTGTGCTGTTCATCAAAATTTCAAAGCAGATAGTTATTTAAATCATAATCAAAATAACAGAGACGTTGTAATGCAACGTCTCTACTGGGCAAACCCTAATCAAAATTTTTAATTAGGTACAGCCAATGTCGCTGCGTCAGCTACTTGGTTATCCTTATGCTCAGCGACGATTTGACGAAATTGTTCGCCGTCAATTGTTTCTTGTTCAATCAAAATCTCTACTAAACGGTCAACTAATGTACGGTTTTCCTGAATCAGGCGTTTTGCTGTGTCGTAGCATTGGATGAGAATTTCACGTACTTTTCGATCAATTTGAGCAGCAATTTCTTCGGAATATTCTGATTTACTCATCCAGTCACGCCCCAAAAACACCTCACTATTGGGAGATTCTAAGGAAAACTGGCCAATTTCGGACATCCCGTACTGTGTCACCATCTGTCGCGCTATGGATGTCGCATATTCTAATTTGCGGTTTTCTCGCATCCCGCCAGTGACTTCAGGTAAACCGAAAATGACTTCTTCGGCGGCTCTACCACCTAATACTGCGGTAATTCTGGCTAATAGTTGCGATCGCGACATGAGAAAATGTTCTTCGTCGGGAGTGAACCAAGTTAAACCCCGTGATTGTCCACGCGGAATCAAGGATACTTTTTGTACTGGGTCATGGTCTTTGAGTAAGGTTCCTACTATGGCATAGCCAACTTCATGATAAGCAATTAAGCGTTTGATTTTGCTATCTACTAAAGGTGTGCCTTCCATCCCCGCAACTACACGATCAACTGCATCGTTAATTTCTAAGATGGTGATTGCATCTTTGCGTCTTCTGGCTGTGAGAATGGCAGCTTCGTTGAGTAAGTTGGCTAAATCTGCGCCAGTAAAACCAGGTGTGCGACGTGCGATCGCTTCTAATGACACACTCTCGTCAATTCTCTTATTCCGGGCATGAACTTGCAATATTTCTAATCGCCCTTTTAAATCTGGTGCATCGACAATCACTTGTCTGTCAAAGCGGCCGGGACGCAACAAGGCTGCGTCTAAAACATCGGGACGGTTGGTAGCGGCAATAATAATGATGCCTGTGTTGCCTTCAAAACCATCCATTTCGGTCAGCAACTGGTTGAGGGTTTGTTCTCTTTCATCGTTTCCGCCGCCAATACCCGCACCCCGTTGTCTACCAACAGCGTCAATTTCATCAATAAATATTAGACAAGGCGCATTTTCTTTGGCTTTTTTAAATAAGTCGCGCACACGCGATGCACCAACACCGACGAACATTTCCACAAATTCGGAACCGGAAATGCTGAAAAATGGTACACCTGCTTCCCCAGCGATCGCTTTTGCGAGTAATGTTTTACCTGTTCCTGGTGGCCCGACTAACAATACACCTTTGGGAATGCGTGCGCCTACAGCGGTGAATCTTTCTGGCTGTTTTAAGAAGGTGACAACTTCTTGTAGTTCTTCTTTAGCTTCTTCTACACCTGCTACATCGTCAAATTTCACACCAGTTTTCGCTTCCATTTGGAAACGCGCTCTGGATTTACCAAAGTTCATGGCTTGGCTGGAGGCATTTGTCGAGCGGCGCAGAAATAGTAACATTAAAGCTACCAGTGGCAAAATCCACATGAGGTTGATTAATAAACCAACAGCGGCTCGACTATTAGCAGAGGACACTTCACCAAACTCGACGTTTTTCGCTTTGAGTTTGTTAATTAACTCTGTATTTTGATTTAAAAGTCTGACTTGTAGGGGTGGTGTATCTGGCTTTTGTCCTTGTAAATATACTTTGGCTGTTTGTTCGGTTTCGTCTAACTCAACTTTTTTGACTTCGCCTTTTTCAGTTCTTCTAATCAAGTCACCATAACTGATTTCGCCGCGCTCTGCTCTTTGTGCCAGGGCAGGTGTACCGCCAACTATATTTGGCAACATCATTAAACTGGCGATTAACGCCCCCGACCAAGCAACAGATTTTTGGGATCGCTTTTTGTTGATTTTGCCTAACTCTGGCTTGACCGTAGTTGGTTCGATTATGGGCGATCGCTGTTGCATCAATGCCTTTCTCCTGAAATTTTTCATATCATTTACCCTTTTTCTGCTGGCATGAGCTTCGCGCTGATTTATGCCTATTTTTCTAGCAAAAATTGCAATAACTGGAAATCACTGTTTTTTATCTAGTCTAACTTCTACACCAAACTACCCCCTACTCTCTTTAACCATGCTACTCAAGGAATCCTCTGTTAGTGGGATAAATTATACTCCTGGGTGGGATGATGAGAAACCAAGCTTGCCAGAGTATGAGCTTAAGTACAGTTTTTACATCTACTGCCAAGTGATGCGACAAATTTGACGACAAAACAATAACTCGCTAAGATAAACATAATCGTAATGACTACGACTTTTAATCATTCTTTTGTACTAATGGTTCACCATCATTAATTTTGAAGAAGTCAGGGATCTAGCAGCCCTTGTAAATTGTTGAAAGTCTTACTATACAGCTTTCTTCATTTCAGACTTCATACTTCAAACTTCATACTTATTATTTGTAATGGATGGGTAAATTATGGTCAGAATTGTTGGCATTGGTGGTAGCTTGAGGCCTAACTCCTATACACAGTTGGCTTTACAAGTAGCAGCACAACGGTTACAAGCCATAGGTGCAGATGTAGAAATTTTGGATTTGCGGCAATTGCAGCTACCATTTTGCAACGGTGAAAAAGAGTATCCCGAATATCCAGATGTCAAGAGATTGCGTGATACTGTCAGTGGTGCAGATGGATTAATTTTGGCGACACCTGAGTATCATGGCGGTGTGAGTGGTGTTTTGAAAAATGCCCTTGATTTAATGAGTTTTGAAGAACTGTCTGGGAAAGTGACAGGACTCATTAGTGTTTTGGGAGGTCAATCTAACAGCAACGCCCTCAATGATTTACGGCTGATTGTTCGTTGGGTGCATGGTTGGGTAATTCCCGAACAAATCGCCATTGGGCAAGCCTGGAGTGCTTTTAACCCAGAAGGTAAGTTGCTAGATGAAAAACTTTCTCAAAGATTCGATGATTTTGCTCAAAGTTTAGTTGACAGCACTCGCAAGCTCAAAGGCATAAATTAGATTTGTAGGGTGGACAAAACTTTGCCCACCTTACTGGTTTCGCTGTTGTGGCGATCGCATTATTCTCAAAGTAATATGTAACCGTATTTACACTAATATTACTTAGTTTGTCATCTACAATTAGAATGATATTTACTCAGCTTTGAGAAGGTTATTTAAGTGTGTATTATTTATAACTTTCTATTTATTTTTTAATTTACACCTATCACTAGATAGAAAATGCTTATGCAATTGGATAGAGTTTAAAATTTTGAATTTATTTTCTACATTCAAATATATCTCTGTATCTATGAATATGTCATGATTAGATGACGAACACGTTAATATACTTAAATATATAGTTATTTAAATTACTGAATATCCTATAAAAAATTTATCTTATCTTTCCTAGCCTTGGCAAAATTTGTATATTTAATTCCTCAAGCATCTATTTAAGTGAATTTACGCAAGTAAATTTACTTATTTCTGTAAATTAAGTATCTTTTACGTCACTATACTGTATAAAATAACTATTCTTCAAATAAATAAGTAAATTTACGGATATTTTTTCTGCGAAAATATTAAAAAATAATTAAGTGGATAAAGTTTTGGTATTCAAACTTAATCGAACTAAATCAAAAAGTGTCGTGCAAGCTGGCAAAAGCTCTATCCGTGATGGAATATTGCTGAGTAGTGAATAATACAAAATCCAAGGAATAAGAGAATGCGTGTGAAAAAGCTAGTCAGCTATGGAATTATTGTGCTGAGTCTCCTGCTGGGGTTAGGCTTCACGACAATTGCGCGTGGTTTCGCGATTCCACCGACAACTGGGCAGATTGAGTTTGCGCAAAGAACAAGTGATCTGATGCTTAACACTTTGTTCGCGGCGCTGACACAGGAATTCAACGAAACCACACCAGATAATGTAGAGGAAGGTAAGCATTCCATATCGTTGATATTTGACGATCAAAACAAGAATATGCGACTGGTTGGTACTGTTGGGCCGCTCCGGGAAAGCGATCGCCCCCGTGATAGCTTCGAGCGTCAGGCAAATGCAATGGCCTTGGCAGGAGGAGAGGCATACACGACAGTCCAGCGCATAGATGATAAATGGTACTATCGACGCTCGATCCCCCTCAGCAACTTCAGGGCAGAGTGTGCGCTTTGCCACACCAATTATCCCATTGGCCCCACATCAGACTGGGTGGGCGCTCTCATGCTGCGGGTACCGATTAAAAATTGAATTGATACCAAGTTGCAGTCAAAGATAGTAATTTGGGGTGGGAGTAGAAAGTAGGAATACTATTTCTAAAAGCAAATTAGTATGAGTTACAAAAAATAGAACAATCATTAGTCAGTGCTGGCTACAGTACTGACTACTGTGTTTTAGGAACTTCAGATATTACACCCTATTAAAATCATCAAGTACTATTGCGATCGCTCTTTAATTTAGCTGAACAATAGGTAATAGAAAATCAAGCCATAAGTATATTCCTTAGTTCAAATGAATGAGTCAAAGAGTTAATAATCTGATTGATGTCAGAAAGCTAATCTCTGCTGTATACCTAAATTTCCTTGTAAACCGCCAGTGTGAATGAGTAAAATGCGATCGCCTTTTCTAAAAAACCCTTGCTGTAATAAATCCATCACGCCATAAAACATCTTGGCGGTGTATACGTAATCTAAAGGTACACCGTGATTTTGTTGAAATTCCTGGCTAAACTTCAGCAGTTCATTGTTAACTTTGGCATAACCACCGCAGTGATAATTGCAAATTAATTCCCAAGACGGTGGAGAATAATTTAGGGCAGGTAAACCAGCAGCAAGATAACTCTGCAATAGTATTTCGATTTCTGGTTGCAGAAATGTGCCATTTTTGAGGATAGGAAAAGCAATCGCTCTTTGCTTTTGAGCTAGTGAAAGTAAAATCCCTGCAAAGGTAGTACCTGTACCACAAGCAACGCAGACAACATCAAAATCTCCAACTTCTTTGAGTATCTCTGTACAACCACGCACACCGTTTAAGTTACTTCCACCTTCAGGAATGATAAATACTTCACCGTAGCGTTCGCGCAATTTTACGTGTAATTCTGTGGTGTTGCGTTGTCTGTAACTGCTGCGATTCAGGTATACCAGTTGCATACCCTGTTCTACAGCAAAACTCAACGTAGGATTTAGTGGTAGTCTTTCTTCCCCACGAATCAAACCAATTGTCTGAAATCCAAATAATTTACCTGCGGCTGCGGTTGCAAATATGTGATTAGAATAAGCACCGCCAAATGTCAGTAGCGTTTTACAATTTTTCTTTTCTGCTTCTAACAAGTTGTATTTCAGCTTGAACCACTTATTACCATTAACCCACGGGTGCATGAGGTCGAGACGCAGCACAGACAGTTCCACACCAGCATTTTGGGCAATATCGCTGTGAATCTGTTGTGTAGGAGGAATATAAGATTTATCTGCGTCCATCTGCGTTTATTTGCGGTTAAATGTTTCTTCTTGTACCCCAATCAAATGCTCATCACCATAAGTATTGAGGACATAAAGAGTTACATTGATTTGATATTACTAGGCATAAAACCAATGATAAACATTGATTTCATACAATAGTCAACCAATCTTAATAATGAATAAAACTTCCTAATGAGTATCTTTAGAAATTGGCATTTTACCAATTGAAGATAACAGTTCAATATAAGAGTAAGCAGATTCACTCCAGATAAATTTCATTTTGGAGAAACCCAATGTCCGTACTCACAGATACCACTTCAATCTTTTCTAATCCATCACGTTTAACTATACAAACTATTGAAATTGCCACTCAAACTACCGCTATTCGTTGCCTTGATTGGGATAGAGAGCGTTTTGATGTCGAGTTTGGTTTACGTAATGGCACAACATATAATTCTTTCTTAATTGAAGGTGAAAAAATTGCTTTAGTTGACACTTCACACCGCAAATTTGAGCAATTATACTTAGAAATACTCACAGGATTAATTGACCCAACAAAGATAGATTACTTAATTATTAGCCATACAGAACCAGACCATAGCGGACTTGTCAAAGATATCTTGCAATCAGCACCGAATATTACTGTTGTTGGTGCGAAAGTGGCTATCCAATTTTTAGAGAATATGGTTCATCAGCCATTTCAATCAATAACTGTAAAAAGTGGCGATCGCTTAGATTTAGGTAATGGTCATGAATTAGAATTTATCTCGGCTCCTAACCTGCATTGGCCAGACACAATCTTTACTTACGATCATAAAACAGGCATTCTCTACACCTGCGATGTCTTTGGAATGCACTACTGTGATGACCATACATTTGATGAAAATTTAGCCATCATCGCAGAAGATTTTCAATATTACTATGAGTGTTTAATGGGGCCAAATGCTCGGTCAGTTTTGGCAGCTTTAAAACGCATTGAAAAGTTAGAAATAGCAACAGTTGCCACAGGTCATGGGCCATTGCTACAACACCATATTTCCGAATGGCTAGAACGTTATCAAAATTGGAGTTTAGAACAAACAAAAACCGAGCAATTTGTCGCTTTGTTCTATACTGAAGATTACGGTTATAGTGAGGAAATAGCACGTTACATCGCACATGGCATTACCAGAACCGGAGTAGTAGTTGAATTAGTACCTCTTAATAATACTGAGCCACAAGAAATCCGCGAATTAGTTGCACAAGCTTCTGGTTTAGTAATAGGAATGCCGCCACAATCTGCCATAGCTGCACAAACAGCGTTAAGCACTATATTAGCTGCGACTCATAATAAACAAGCGATTGGTTTATTTGAATCGGGAGGAGGAGATGATGAACCAGTTTATCCTTTACGTAACAAGTTTCAAGAAATCGGATTAACTGAAGCGTTTCCACCAATTTTAATTAAAGAAACTCCCACCAGAGCCACAGAACAATTATGTGACGAAGCCGGAACAGATATCGGATTATGGTTAAACCGCGATCGCGCCATTAAACAAATCAAATCCATCAATACTGATTTAGAAAAAGCTTTAGGACGGATTAGCACAGGACTATACATCATTACCGCCAAGAAAGCAGAAATTCAAAGTGCAATGTTTGCTTCTTGGGTAACACAAGCCAGCGTCAATCCTTTAGGAGTAGCAATTGCTGTAGCTAAAGAACGCGCCATTGAATCCTTCATGCACCTAGGCGATCGCTTTGTGTTAAACGTCCTGGAAGAAGGTAACTACCAAAGCTATATGAAACACTTCCTCAAGCGTTTCCCTCCCGGTGGCGATCGCTTTGCTGGCGTGAAAACCTATCCAGCTGCTAATGGTTCCCCAATTCTCGCTGACGCTTTAGCTTACATGGAATGTGAAATCACCAGCCGCATGGACTGTGGTGATCATTGGGTGATTTATAGCACCGTGCAAACCGGACGAGTTGCCAACATAAATGCACTCACCGCCGTTCATCACCGCAAAGTTGGTAATCACTACTAAATAAAGTCAAAAGTAGAAAGTAAAAAGGCAAAAGTAAAAAGGTTCTTTTACCTTTTTACTGAATTAATTTAATGGTCAATTTATATTCATCGAAAAAGCCATGTATAAGCCTGTTGATGATAACCATATAACCACCTATGAACTGAATCGAGTCCGTGTTGTTCGCAGCTTGGAAATGATTCAAGATGTGATTGTAATTTCTTTGTGTATTGGCTTATTTAGCTTCATGGCAATTCAGGTGAGAGATATGTTTCTCTCCCTGCTTCCTCCGCTGAATTTTCAAGTTGTTACCGCTGATATTCTGTTTTTGCTAATTTTGGTTGAGTTGTTCCGACTGCTGATTATTTACTTACAAGAACAACGTATATCTATTGGGGTAGCGGTAGAAGTTTCGATTGTTTCTGCTTTGCGAGAAGTGATTGTTAAAGGTGTACTGGAAACTAATTGGACTCAAGTTTTAGCGACTTGTGCTTTCTTATTAGTTCTAGGAATCTTATTAATCTTGCGAGTTTGGCTACCTCCTACTTTTGAAGGCATTGATCCAGAACAACAAATATCTCAACGCTACAGAAAAAATCGCATAAATCAAAAATGAAGTATGAATTATGAAGTCTGAAGTATGAAATGAAGAAATTAGTATTTACTCATATCTGAGTAAATTGAAAAAATCATAATCACATTTTTTCATACTTCAGGCTTTATTATTCATTCTTTTAAAATTTTACCATTTCTGCTTTTTAAATTTCGGACTTCACACTTCATACTTCTTAGAGGATATTATGTCTATTGCTACTATCACACCCAGCCGTGCTAGAGATGTTCAGGTTGCAGAAATTGGACAAAATACGATAATTTTGCGATCGCGCACTTGGGAAAGACTGAAATTTGAGGTTGAATATTCCCGCCAAAAAGGAACCACAGCAAATTCTTATTTAATTCAAGCTGAGAAAAAAGCTTTAATTGACCCGCCTGGCGAATCTTTTACCGAAATTTACCTCCAAGAACTAGAGCAACATTTAGACTTGGCAACTCTAGATTACATCATTCTCAATCATATTAATCCTAACCGCCGAGCCACACTCAAAGTATTACTTTCTCAAGCACCGCAAGCGACTATAATTTGCTCTCGTCCAGCGGCTAATGCTTTAAAATCCACCTTTCCTGAATGGGAAGAACATATTCAAGAGGTACGTTCCGAAGATACTTTAGATTTAGGACAAGGACATCATCTATCATTCATTACTGTACCAACTCCTCGTTGGGCAGATGGCCTCTGCACTTATGATCCCGCTACTAAGATTCTGTACACAGACAAATTTTTTGGCGCACATATCTGCGAAGACACTCTATTTGACGAAGACTGGAAAAAGTTAGATGCAGAACGCCGTTACTATTTTGAGTGTATTCATGCACCCCAAGCCAAACAAGTTGAAGTTGCTTTAGATAAATTGACAGCGTTAGGCGCAAGATATTATGCTCCGGCGCATGGCCCGGTTGTGCGTTATAGCCTCAGCCGTTTTACCTACGATTACCGCCAATGGTGTCAAGGGCAAAAATCCCAAGAATTTAGCGTTGCTTTATTGTATGCTTCTGCTTATGGAAATACGGCAATTGTAGCGAATGCGATCGCTCAAGGATTAATTCAAAATAGCATTAATGTAGAATCGATTGACTGCGAATTAGCAGACACAGCTGAAATCACGCGTCTTATCGAAGCTTGTGATGGCTTTATTATCGGTTCCCCCACATTAGGCGGTCATCCACCAACACAAATTCAAACAGCCTTGGGAATAGTGCTGTCAACAGCCGCAAAAACCAAGTTAGCAGGTGTCTTTGGTTCTTACGGTTGGAGTGGCGAGGCCATTGATTTACTAGAAAGCAAACTCAAAGATGCCAATTATCGTTTAGGCTTTGAAACAATTCGAGTGCGCTTTAGTCCGACTGCTGAAATTCTCCAACAATGCCAAACTGCGGGTGCAACCTTTGCCCAAACCTTGAAAAAAACCAAAAAACTGCGTATTCCCCGACAAGCAGTAACAGAAGCGCAAGTAGACCGTACCGAACAAGCTGTAGGGCGAATAGTTGGTTCCTTGTGTGTTGTTACGACTCGTGACCAAAACGCCCACAAGGGCATCTTAACTTCTTGGGTATCACAAGCAACATTTAACCCGCCTGGAATTATGATTGCGATTTCCCCAGAGCAAAATGCTGATTTGATGCGTCATCCTGGCGATAAATTTGTGCTGAATATTCTCAAAGAAGGCAGAAATGTCCGACGCTATTTTTCCCGTCACAGCACTGCGGGAGATAACCCATTTGCTAATCTTGCCACACAAACTGCCACTAATGGTTGTCTGATACTTAATGACGCATTAGCTTATTTAGAATGCACAGTAAAAAATCAACTGGAATGTGGAGATAGATGGTTGATTTATGCAGTGGTAGATAAAGGCGAGATGTTAACAAATGATGGGATAACCGCAATTGAACATCGCAAATCTGGCAGTTTTTATTGATTAATGCAGGCAGTCTCAAAGAAACAAGTTTTACCGTTAAGCATGAAAGTTGTTTTCCCTTTAGAGAAAAACCTTCTGCTCTAGCCTCTTCAATATGTACTATCCTACATCTTGGTCTTAAACTGAAGTCTGGAGTGATGAGGAGAAACTTCATGCGATTATTCATTGGTACAGTACTTGTCAGTGTCAGCTTTGGGCTGTCTTCATTAGTTGCTCAAGCACAACAGTCTGTGTCTGAGACCCAAGTAGCTGCAATGGTAGAAGCATTGCGACGGGCTGCACCCCAAACTGGTAAAGTAAACGATGGACTTTATAGTGATTGGCAAGTCCAACCCGGAACTGTCAAAGCTTGGACAAAATTTTGCCTCAAAAAAGAACTTGCACCAACGCAGTTTGAAAATAGTCCCACGACTGCACGCCAAGTTATTTCTTGCATCACGCGCCGGGAGTTAGACAAACAGTTACGCGCTACTAATAATCATGAGACTGCGGCTGTAAGTGGTGTAGCTTGTTGGTGGATGACTGGTAACTATACAGGTTGCAATAGTGGTTTTACTGCTGCTTACGTCAAGAAAGTTGTGGGCTTTTATCAGCAGCAGCGTTCCAATTAATCCGCTTTTTTGGAATGAACAAAACTTCCATATATTATTGATGAGATGATTTGGCATTGATATAGATTTATATCAATGCTTATCTATTGAAAATGAGATAGTACCTTCTGACAAAGCAATACCAAGATAAGCGAAAATACTTATTGGGAGTGAGTGAATTTGAATTCAAATTCACACGCTTGAGTAGCGTCCAATAAAATATGCCAGATATTTTATCGTGAGGACAAATGCTAGTTAAGTCTGAATCAATATAGTTGATTTTTTAAAAATAATTACGCTCAACCTTTACCCAATAGGCAATTTCCGTGTTAGAAGCATGTACACTCGCAACAATATTTTGCGGATTTTTCGGCATCATCCTCAAAAAGAATCTGGTGATGAAAATCATCTCGATGGATGTTATGAGTACGGGGGTGATTGCCTATTACGTGCTGATTGCTTCACGGGATGGTTTGTTTACACCAATTGTTTCCGATGTTAGACATGGCGCTTACGCCGATCCGGTGCCGCAAGCGGTGATATTGACGGCGATCGTGATTGGCTTTTCGATTCAGTCTTTGATGCTGGTTGGTGTCATGAAACTGGCGCGAGATAACCCGACCTTGGAAAGCAACGAAATCGAGAAAAACAATACGCCATGAGTAACATTACGATCGCCTGGATTGCCCTCCCTTTTTTTGTAGGGTTCGTTATTTATCTCCTCCCCAAACTCGACCGCTATCTCGCTCTGGGTATGGCTTTTGTTTCAGCGGGATATGCGTTGCAGGTATTTGTCGCGCCACCACTGACTCTGAAGTTACTGGATAATTTTGGTGTAGTTTTAGCAGTAGACCAATTAAGCGGCTACTTTATTTTGACCAATGCCTTGGTAACGGCAGCGGTCATCCTTTATTGTTGGCAAAGCGGCAAGACACCTTTTTTTTACGCTCAGACTATCATTTTGCATGGCAGTGTGAATGCGGCGTTTGTCGGTTCGGATTTGATCAGTTTATACGTGGCCTTAGAGGTGAGCGGTATAGCTGCGTTTCTCTTGATTGCCTATCCCCGGACTGACCGCTCGATTTGGGTTGGCTTACGTTATCTGTTTATCAGCAACGTGGCAATGCTGTTTTATCTCATAGGTGCGGTGTTAGTCTATCAGGCACAGCATTCCTTTAGTTTTGCTGGTTTACGGGTCGCACCACCAGAGGCACTAGCCCTGATTTTTTTGGGACTCTTGACAAAGGGAGGAATTTTTGTATCGGGATTGTGGTTGCCATTGACCCACTCAGAATCAGAAACACCAGTATCGGCGCTGATGTCGGGAGTTGTGGTCAAAGCTGGTGTCTATCCCTTGGTGCGGTGTGCGCTGATGGTGGCAGAAGTTGACCCGATAGTGAGAATTTTTGGAGTTAGTACCGCACTGCTGGGAGTGTTCTACGCAGTCTTTGAAAAAGATACGAAGCGAATGCTGGCATTTCATACAGTTTCGCAGTTAGGTTTTATTCTGGCAGCGCCAGTTGTAGGTGGCTTTTATGCCCTGACGCACGGACTGGTGAAATCGGCACTATTTTTAATTACAGGTTTATTACCAAGTCGCAACTTCAAGGAACTGCAACATAAACCAATTCATACTGGGGTTTGGATTGCCTTAGTTATAGCCAGCTTCTCGATATCCGGCTTTCCTTTGTTGTCTGGGTTTGGGGCGAAGGTGTTGACGACGAAGAATCTCTTGCCTTGGCAAGCGATCGCTATGAATGTTGCCGCCCTCGGAACAGCAATATCTTTTGCCAAATTTATATTTCTGCCGCGTGGGGGAAAGGCAGATGTACAACTTAGTTTTTGGGCGGCAATGAGTCTGTTAATTGGTGGGCTTTTTATCGCCAATATTGCGTACTACGAGGCTTACACCGTTGAAAACATCATCAAACCCCTGGCAACCATTGCCCTTGGCTGGTTGGCTTACCATCTAATTTTTCAGCGCTTAGTCATTAAGCTACCGCGTGTGCTTGAGCAATTTGAGCATCTGATTGGGGTGATGAGTCTGATTTTAATACTGCTGTTCTGGAAGGGGTTTGCATGGTTGCCTATCTAAATCTGATATTGCGACTAGCCATTTGGTTTCTGCTCACTGCCAATTTCAGTGTGGCAAATATCATTATTGGCATCAGCATTGCACTTTTATTGCCGGGTCTTCCCAAAGCTTCAGGAGCATTAAAAGATTGGCTGCGTGTGCTAGGCGAAATCATTGTGGCAATTCCGCAGGCTTATATTGAGGCATTTGAAATGATCCTGCGTCCACATAACTACGAAGAGGTGACGCTGGAACAAGTCAAACCACGCCGAACTCCTGGACTGATATTTCTAGATATATTCCTGATTACCTTTACGCCCAAGACCTTTGTGTTGAAATATCACGAAGCAGGCTGGTACGAAGTCCACCGGGTGCGACGGAGGAAAAAGGCATGATTTTGAATCTGCTACTGTTTGCCATGATTGCGGCACTACTTATCCCTATGTATGAGGCATGGCAAGATGATGATATTTGGCAAAAAATGCTGGCATTTGCCAGTATTGCCACCAAAGCCGCCATCATGATTTTGGTTGTATCTGTCTTGCGTGATGACTGGATGATCGGTGTTGTTGGGGTAATCATTCTGAGTGTGGGGAATGCTGCACTTATGCTGTTAGCTCATGTCCTCAAACGTATGAGTGATGTTTTGAAGGGGTGAACTATGATCAACGCATTTAGTTATTTCTGCATTGGTGTAGGTATCGTCTTTTGGTTTTGGGGGACTATTCCGCTGCTGGGTTCACGCTCGGTTTTGTTCAAGCTGCATGGTCTTTCGGTAGCAGATACCCTCGGCTCAATCAGTATCATCGTCGGATTGCTGCTGAAAATACCCAGCGAATGGCCACTACTTATCCTCGCCATCATCTCCTTAGCCATCTGGAATACGATGCTGGGATATGTTTTGGCTTACTGTTCTAGTAGTGAGGAAAGCCATGACTGATAGTTATGTTTATGCGATCGTTGCTTTGCTACCCTTAGCTGCGTGTATGCTCATCTTTCAGTCCAATCCCTACCATGCTTTGGTCATCCGGGGAATATTGGGAGCAGTGGCAGCATTTGTCTATACAGTATTAGGGGCGGCGGATGTCGCTTTGACCGAGGCATTGGTAGGTACAATGCTGGCGATTACTTTGTATGCGATCGCAGTACGTTCATCATTAGTCTTGCGTCTTGGCGTACTGCAAAACGATGAAAATCAGCATTTTGAACAACTGATAAATAACTTACGTACAATTTGTAGCAAACGCTATCTGCGGCTTGAGCTATTGCCATACACAGATATAGAGCAATTGCATCAGGCATTGAGCAACAAAGAAGTCCATGCTATTTGTATGCAGCGAGCCAAATATGATACTCCAGACTGTGATGAGGAACCGCAACCATATCACACGATCATCAGAATCCGACGCATTTATGACATCTTGCAAACTGAACTTGTATCACCTGCAACCAGTTTAAGCTACGTCAATGCGTCAGCAGCTAGTACACCAGATTTAAAAACACCAGTTTTGGGAGAGCATTCATGAAATGGCTCTACATTGCATTCGGAATCGCGCTATTTGTCAAATTCTTGCTCATTGCTAATCCAGCCGCAGACTTACCGGATATCTCTATCATCGAAGCGGTTGTCCAAGATAGTGGAATACCCAACGCTGTTTCGGGGATTATTTTCCGAAATCGCCTTTATGACACCATATTCGAGGTAGTAGTATTTACGATCGCAATCATGGGTGCTAATTTTCTCCTAGCAAATGAAAAGCCCTTCGGTACAATTTATCGTTTTACAGATCAACCATCAATTGTGCTGGCACGTCTGGGAGCAACCATTGCTGCTTTAGTCAGTATCGAACTGGCTATTCGCGGACATCTCAGCCCTGGTGGTGGTTTTGCTGCTGGGGTGGCGGGGGGAACAGCCATCGGCTTAGTGGCAATTACTTCATCGCCGGAGTTGATGCAGACAATTTACCAGCGCTGGCACGCTGCTAAATGGGAGAAGGTTTCGGTACTAGTTTTTGTTGTTTTGGCGGTGATTAATCTGTCTGGGTTTGAATTACCACACGGAGAGATGGGCGCATTGATTAGTGGTGGTTTTATTCCCATACTCAATCTCTTAGTTGCAATCAAAGTTGCCTTGGGTTCGTGGGCGGTGATTTTGATTTTTATTCGTTATCGGGGATTGTTGTAAGTCTTAGCCATGTAACACAAGATTTTTAAACCTGTTCCCTGCTTTATTAAAACCTTCAGAGAAAATGGTAGAAAGCACCCTGAAGGTTGTGGATGATGGGAATTTAACTTTGGTTTTGGCTGGGTTAGTCATCTCCTAACCCATTCCTAGTAATATTAAAAGTTCAGCACCAACAAAAATTATTATTCTTCTTCGTCATCGTCGCATTCTTCGTAATCTTCCTCTTCTTCTGCACCAAATATTTCATCTATTAGTTCTTGGGCGCGTTCGTTGGAAATATTCAATGCTTCCTGAAGCTCAGAAATATAATCTTGTTCGCTATCAGGTACTTCTTCGTCGATACCTACTACCAAAATAGCGGTGATATATGCGGCTTCTCGATAACCTCTGTTTGGTAAGGAGTTAATCGCTTGAACAATTAAGTCTTCTGGATCTTCTTCTTCGATAAGACTGGCTACTTTTTCGCCTAACTCTTCAAAGTCTTCGTCAGAGTAATCTTCAAATTGGCCAATTTCGGCAAGCATTTCACTCAACGCATATTCTTCTGTTGAGGTAATGCCTTCACCATCAGCTGCGGCGGAAAATAGTCCGATAATAGCGATCGCAACTTCTGGTTCTAAAGCCACTGAACTGGCGCTACGGCCTCTAGGCAAACGTCTAGACATAAAAATCCTATAAAAGTTTGATACTACTGAAAAAAGCCATCTCCAATGCTGGAAATCGCTTCCTCATTAGCATTCCCAAAACAATCCGAAAAAACACAGAGACTTTTGTTTTTTTATGTAAAGTTTTTTCAATATAAAAACGTAGAATATTTGATTAAGTAGCTCAACTTTCTCAAAAATATAAAATGTAGCCGTAGGCTAACGCACCGCCCCAGATATCAAAATGGTGCGTTGCGCTGTGCGACAACACACCTACTCAAAGAGTCTGTTCACCTTTGTTTTCGCTAAAAGTGCTGTCCCATAAGCAGCTTCGGTGTTAATTGATGCAACCACAGGCACTTTTAAATACCGTTGACGAATCGCAGTCCAAGTTGAATTTACTGCACCACCGCCTGCTGTATAAACACGTTGCACCTGTTCTGCACCCAAGTTTTGCAATAATTCATAACCTCGTGCTTCGATACGGGCAATACTTTCTAATAAACCATGTAAAAATTCCTTTGGTTCATCTGGGCGTGGTGTGAGTCGTGGTGGTAAATTGGGGTCGTTAATGGGAAAGCGATCGCCTGGTTTCAACAAGGGATAATAATCTAAGTCGCTGGTTTTTGTCGGATCAATTTCACGACTGAAACTTTCTAACTCTGCATTTGTAAAAAATTCTCGCAACACTGCACCGCCAGTATTAGAAGCACCGCCAGTCAGCCACAAATTACCTAGACGATGGCTGTAAATTCCATATCTTGCATCTTCTATGCGGGTGCGACTTAATAATTTGAGTACCAAAGTTGAACCCAGAGATGTTACTGCTTCTCCAGGAGATTTTGCACCACTAGCAAGAAAAGCGGCAATACTATCAGTTGTGCCTGCACATACTAAGCAATCACGGCGAAAATGAAATTTAATCGCAATATCCGGGCGAATTTCGGCTATGGGAGTTCCTGGTGGTAGAACTTGGGGTAACTGAATAGGTATGTCTAGCTTCTCTAACAATTCTGGATATTGCAAAGCTTCCACGTCATAACCCAGCTTTAAAGCGTTGTGGTAATCACTAATACCTAATTGCCCATGCAGCAAAAAGGCCAACCAATCCGCTTGATGTAGAAAATATCTGGCTTCTGGGAAAAATGGTTGTTGTGACATCCACAGAAGCTTGGCAAGACTGGAAGTAGCACTTAATACTGTATGGTTGGGCGGTGCAACTTGCCGCAACTGCTCAAGCACAACTGCACCCCGCGCATCGTTGTAAAGTAATGGTGCATCTACAGGCTCACCAGCCGCATCACACAGCAAAACGGTGGAGGAAGTACCATTGATGGCAATAGCCCTTATTTCTTGCCGCAATGGCTCAGGAATGGCTGCTAATAAGCTCCATAAGGTACTGCTCCAGTCTTTAGCTGCCAGATTTTGCCCAGGATAGCGCACTTCTGCTTGGATATTCCTTTCTTCATCAATCACCACCGCCCGTGCGCCAGAGGTTCCATAGTCGATCCCTAAATACAAATTCATATTTTTATAAATTTTTATTATGAAAGTTAACTATAGACTACTGACTGATGACGGCTTTTGTTGCATCTTGTAACAAGATATTCCCCAAAATTGGCAAAACAAGGAAAAGTAGTAAACGAACTGTCGAAAATCGATTTGAGCTTAGGAGGTTTTCAACCATGCCCATCTCAGATACCCAAGTTTATATTGCTCTAGTTGTAGCGCTAATTCCAGGAGTTCTGGCTTGGCGTTTAGCAACAGAACTTTACAAGTAAACCCACGCTCTGACTTTTTAAGCAGAGCATAACAGTAAGTGCCACACCCTTACACAACAATCAGGCTTTGCTTGGTTGTTGTGTTTATGTTTAGGGAGGAAACAGGGAACAGAAATAGTTCGCCAAAACTTAATTTGGAATCTTATAGTACTGTTAAAGATAAATCAGCTTACCTATATTGCACCTATCAAGAGTTTGAAGGCAGTGTAGGCGATCGCATATTAGCAGGACTTACGCACAAAGTTTGTCTGTGGAGGCTGGGGTATAGGGGTGTAAGGGTTTTGGATACATACACCCCTATACCCCTACACCCTTATACCCTTCCCTAAACCCTTGATTTTTCGTTGTCATGCGTAAGTCCTAATTAGAATCGTTCTTCCGGAGAGATGAACATCTGCCAAAGGTCAGAGGTTTTTAAGGTTACACGCAGCAAACTGTTAATCATACCGAGTTGCTCTCAGAGATAGCAACTTGGGAAACAGATAGATTCTTCGGGGGTAAACAACAATGGTTAAGCTGTCTAACCCTGCTCTCCACGAAGAACCCCGTTATCAGCCAGCAGCGATCATTCCTCTCAAGGAAGAGCAATCTTTGCTTGATTGGTTAGCGAGTACTGGTCGATTGGAACCTTACGTATTTGTGGAACACTATTACGCAAATGAGGAAGAAGACGAGGAAGAAGTGGCAGAGCTGATCGATACCTATGAGTATGAAGCAGAGGAAATCGACCATTTAGAGGAGTAAAATCAACCACCAACAGCAGTTTATGTTGTTGGTGGTTAACTTTTGCCTGATTCTGTCAAAGTAGAGATGGCAAATCCTCCCATCCTCCAGGAATGTTCAAATCTGATGATGAATGACAACGCCAGCAGATCCAGATTGATTGCTGAAGTTCAACAATTTCTGCGGTTAGGTATTCCATTAGCAGCCGCACAAATAGCTCAATCGGCCACTGGCTTTGTAGATACAGTGATGATGGGCTTGCTAGGAAGTCAGACTATTGCATCTGGAGGTTTGGGTGCTTCAATCTTTACCTTGTTTTTGCTCATCACTACGGGTATTATTTCTGCTGTCAGTCCCTTGGCGGCGGAAGCATACGGAGCCGGAAAGCCTGAACAAGTTGGCAAAATTGTACGACAAGGGTTAGGCATATCTTTGCTGTTAGGGATACCGATTACGGTGCTTCTTTGGTATGGAGGTGCTTTACTAGTGCTGTTGGGACAGAATGCTAATACAGCAACATTAGCAGAAACTTATTTAAGAGCGATCGCTTGGGGTTTTATCCCTGGTTTGGGTTTTGCTGTACTGAAAAGCTTTCTTTCTGCCCTCTCACAACCGCAGTTAGTTATGGTAACTGTTGTCTTGGGTACGCTGCTGAATGTTACAGCTAACTATGTTTTAATGTTTGGCAAATTTGGTTTACCCGCCCTCGGACTAGCTGGTATCGGTTGGGCAAGTACTCTGTCACTGTGGAGTATGTTGATTGCCCTGGCTATTTATATATTTAGTCAACGTCGCTTTGCAGTTTACAAAATCTTGCAATTTTCACCTAACTACAGTTTCAACCCAGAAAATCGCCGCATTTTTTGGCAGATTTTTCAAGTTGGCTTACCTATTGGCGGACTAGTTGCCGTAGAAGCAGGATTATTCACTGTTGTGACATTTCTCATCGGACAATTGGGGACAACTCCCTTAGCAGCCCATCAAATTGCTTTGCAAACAGCTTCTACGTCATTTCAGTTTGCTTTGGGCATTTCTCTGGCGACAACAGTACGTGTGGGACAGTTAGCTGGAGAGCAAAACTTAACTGGGGCGCGTCTGGCTGGATATGTGGGAATTGCCCTGGGAACTTTATCTATGGCGATCGCAGGGATAATATTTTGGCTAGTACCAAAGTTGATTGTTTCTCTTTACCTGGATATCGACAATCCAAATAATCAAGATGTAGTTGCCTTGGCAGTGAAATTACTAGCAGTAGCAGCAATTTTTCAGATTGTGGATGGGGTACAAGCCACCGCCGCCGGAGCGTTACGAGGGCTAAAAGATACTCGAATCCCTATGTTGATTGGGATTTTTGCTTACTGGTGTGTTGGTTTATTGACTGGTTACGCTTTGGGAATTTGGTTCGGTTATGGTGCTATTGGGCTTTGGTGGGGGTTAGCAATTGGTTTAGCTAGTGCGGCTATTGTGTTGACTTGGCGGTTTAGTATTTTGCCATCTGGGGTGAAAAAGTGCTGAGTAAAAAATACTAATATTGAGTCTCTAGTACATTTCGTCGTAAACGAAAAGTCCACTATATGAGGTTCTTCATTTCATACTTCAGCCTTCATACTTCATACTTCAGCCTTTAGCCAGTCAATTCTAAATCACTCAATTTTAATGTAAATGTTGTCCATCCCTGACTGCTGTTGACTTGAATGCTACCTTGCAGTTGTTCTACTAACTTCTGCACGATCGCTAAACCTAACCCTGTACCACCTTGGTTCCAAAAATCTGCATTGGGGATGCGGTAAAATTTTTCAAAAATTCTGGGTAATTCTGCGGCGGGAATTTCTGCTGAGTTACTGACGCTAATAATAGTTTTGCCTGGAACTTCTGTAACTGCACGGCTGACACTCAAAATAATTTCACCGCCAGCTGGGGTATATTTACAAGCATTGTTGAGCAACTCTACTAAGATGCGTTCTAAGCTAGTACGGTCGGAGAAGAGCGTAGGCAGATTTACAGGCAGATTTAGCTGCAAGATTTGTTGATGTTCTTGGGTGCGGATTTGAAATGGCTCAATTACCCAAGGTAGCCACTGCTGCAAGAGTAACAAATCAGGCGCAAGCAGAAGATAAGAAGAATTTTCTAGGCGTTGTAAGTCGAGTAAATCGTTGATTAGTTCCATTTCGCGATCGCACTCTGCTTCCAAAACCTCCAGCAGGTGTTGCTGTTCTTGAATGGTACTTGACAACTGTAACATTTGGATCATGCCTTTCATGTGGCAGAGGGGCGATCGCAATTCATGAGAAACTAAATTTAAAAAGTCATTTTTAAGTTGATTCAGCTGTTCCCATTGTGCTAAAAGTTGCTCTTGTTGCATTTGCTTTTGTCGAGCTTCCATTGCTTGTAGGCGTTCAGTTACATCCCGAAACACTAATACTGCACCTGTAAGATGATCTTTGTCATCTTTGATTGGTGCGGCGCTGTCATCAATTGGTGTTTCTGTACCATTTTTAGCAATCAGTATAGTTGTTGCCGATAGTGGTGCGATCGCGCCTGATTGGAGAACTTTTTTGATGGGATTTTCTAAGGGTTCACGAGTTGTTATATCAATTATCTTAAATATTTCTGATATATTTTTTTCACTAGCTTCTGCTTGTGTCCATCCTGTTAACTTTTCTGCGACAGGATTCATAAAAGTTACTAGTTCATTGATATCGCTGGCTATCACACCATCACTAATACTGTTGAGCAGTGTAGATAACCATTTTTGGTTAGTTTTTAATTGTTTTTCTAGTCTGTGTTTGGTGAGAGCTATTTCAATATTAGTTTGTAGTTCTCTTTCTTTAAAAGGTTTTAGTAAGTAACCAAACGGTTCGGTAATTTTAGCTCTTTCTAAAGTGGTTTCATCTGCATAAGCAGTTAAATAAATAATTGGAATATCTAAATATTTATGAATTTCTTCTGCTGCTTCTATACCATCCATTTGCCCTTTTAATCTAATATCCATTAGCACTAAATCAGGGTTAATTTCTACAGCTTTATTAATCGCTTCTTGTCCTGAAGAAACAATGGCAGGTACTGTATAACCAAATTTTCTCAGTCTATTTTGTAAATCTTTAGCAACAATCGATTCGTCTTCTACAACTAAAATATTCGCGTCTGTCATGTATGTATATTGTAAACTTAAGTAACAAGACACAGATAAAAATAATTATGTCAAGAAATTTCAATGATGTTAAAATTATTTTGCTCTCTGCCTCCTGTCTTGCCACAACGCTAAATATTTTCTATCATCTAATTATATTAAGGGAAATGTTATCTGAAACTCTAGACCAGCATTACTTTGAATATTAATATCGCCTGCTATTTGCTGAGTTAAAGCATCAACCAACTGCCAACCTAAAGATGCTGTATTTTTAAAATTGAAATTAGGCGGTAAGCCTACGCCGTTATCGCTAACAGTAATGGTAAATTGCTGGTCAACGTTTTCTGCAATTGCAATACAAATTTCTCCATCTCCGCCTTGAGGAAAACCATATTTTAAGGAGTTAGAAACCAGTTCATGAATAATTAAACCACAGGGAATTGCCAAATCCAAGCCGAGTAAAACATGACTATCAACGTTGATTTTAAACGCGATCGCTCCTGCATTGACTTCATAAGAACTAAACAAACTAGCGACTAAATCTTGAACATATTCACCAAAATCAATACGAGCCAAGTCAGGAGATTGATACATTTTTTCGTGAATCAAAGCCATTGAGGCGATGCGCTGCTGACTTTGTTGAAATATTTCTAAGTCTTGTTTGTCTTTGATATACTCAGATTGCAAATTTAGCAGACTAGAAATTACCTGTAAATTATTTTTGACTCGATGGTAAATTTCTTTCAGTAAGACTTCTTTTTCTCGAAGTGAGGCTTGGATTTGCGCTTGAGAATGTTTGCGATCGCTAATATCTTCAATAACAGCAATAAAATACTTTGGCTCTCCCGAAGTCTTGTAAGTTAAAGATACCGTCAAATTAATCCAGACAACAGAACCATCTTTGCAAAAATAGCGTTTTTCCATTGTATAAGTTTGAATATTACCTTTTAATATTTCATCAACGTATTTTAAAGATGCCGTTAAATCGTCTGGGTGAGTAATTTCCTGGAAATTACGTGATTCTAGTTCTTCTGCTGTATAACCAACAATATCGCACAGTCTTTGATTAACTAATAACCATCTTCCATCCAAACCTACATGGGCAATACCAACTGCTGCTTGATGAAATGCTGTCCGGAATCGCTCTTCACTGTCTCGCAATGCTTTTTCTATCTGTTTACGTTTAGCAATTTCTGCCTCTAGTGATTCGTTAATTTTTTTTAATTCGGCTGTCCGTTCTTCGACTTTAGTTTCCAGTTGCGCGAGTATTTTACTCAGAGTTTCTTCTGCTTGCTTGCGTTCAGTAATGTCAGTATGAGAACCTACCATTCGGACTACATTACCATTTTCATCCCATAAAGCTTGGCCCCGATCTAATATCCATTTATACGTCCCGTTTTTACACAAAACTCGAAATTCAGTTGCGTAAAATGGCGTAACTTTGGCAAAGTGATCCTGAACTGCTTGCACCACAGAATCTAAATCATCTGGGTGGACTCGTATCCAGATTTCTTCTAGATGATTACTAATTTCATGATCTTCATAACCAAGCATTTCTTTCCAACGAGTCGAGAAAAAAACTTGATTGGTTTTGATATTCCAATCCCAAATACCGTCATTATTACCACGTAAAGCTAATTGCCAACGTTCTTCACTTTCTCTGAGGATTTCTTCGGTACGTTTGCGTTCGGCAATTTCTGCTGCTAGTTGAGAGTTTGCTGCTTCTAGTTGTGCAGGGCTAGGCAAAGCTAGTGCTTGAGGTATCAATGGCAAAAGTTGTATGGCTGTAGTTACCGAGACAAAGGCTGTGATTGCTTTAATTAATCCTGATAACCAATAGGTAGGATGCCACAGTGTCCATACATCCATGACGTGGGTTGTACCGCAAGCAATGATAAATGCCCCAAACATTAAAAATATCCAGTCGAAAGGCAAATCTTTTCGTTTGCGGACGAAATACACCAGCATGACTGGAATTGAATAATAAGCTAATGCAATTAGTGAGTCTGAAACAATATGCAACCAGACTAGTTCTGGCTTCCAGAGATAGCAATGTCCGTGGGGAATAAACTGGTTAGGAAAAAAAAATTATCTAAAAACGTCATCCTTAAAACCCATTTATTGTAAAAGTCTTTACTAGAGCATCAAGGTTGCCGGAGAGTTTTCTACCTCCTCCGTGTGCAGATACCCACAAAGTACTCATATTCTTCATACTGCATAATAATTAGCTTTTTAAGTAAGTAATGTAATAAATATTGATTGACATTAAACTATCTCAAAAACTAGTTGTTAGTCACCGTAATTTTTCTGAAACCAACATTCATTGGTATAACAAATATAACCCATTTTTAGAATATTATTGCTGGCAATTTTAATGACTTATGACATTTTTAGACAAAATTTACATAGGTTCAGCATCTATAGTATCTATCTAGTGCGCTGTTAATATCTGTTTAAAAAAAATGTAATGATGCTTTAAGCTTGATTAGTCATCCTGGATGAAGTTAAGCTACATTTTCATTGAAACGCTAGATTTAATTGGAGGATAAGCGCAAAATGAAGCGTTTTTTGACTGGAATTCTTGTATTAACAAGTCTATTGATAGCTCCTGGTTGCTCATCGGTAACAAAATCTGGGGAAGCGCAGGTATCTGGTAGTGATTCACATCATACAGATCATCCGCATAATATGTCGAGTGACCATAAAGAACACTCAATGGAACACATGAATCATGAAGCTAATACAAAAAATACTACCCAAGCTAAACTGACTACGCCTAAAAATCTAGCTGCAAATCAACCTGTTAATTTAGTAATTAATGTTCAAGATACTGGGGGAAAATCTATCGACAAATTTGATACCTTTCAAGAAAAACTGATGCACTTGATTATCGTCAGAGATGACCTAGCAACTTATAATCACATTCATCCAACTTACAAAGGTAGTGGTCGTTTTGAAGTAAGTGCTAACTTTTCTAGCCCTGGGGATTATAGCTTGTTCAGTGATTACAAACCATCTGGACAAAAAGAAGCAGTATCATTAATGCAAGTCAAAATCCCTGGTTCAGTTCCACTACCTAAAAGTTTAGAGAAGTTTGAAAAAACCAAAGTTTTATCTAATGCTAAAGTTAATCTCAATATTACTAATAAGAATATTCAAGCTGGGAAAGAAGTAACTTTGAACTTTGATATTAAAGATGCGGCCAACAATCAGCCAATTAAAGATTTAGAACCTTATTTAGGTGAAAAAGGTCATTTAGTGATTGTGAAAAGTTCATCACCCCTGACAATTTCCGATTATATCCATGCCCATGCTCTCAAAAATAGCCCAGATGGACAAATAGAATTTATGACGCGCTTTCCTCAGCCAGGAACTTATAAACTTTGGATGCAGTTCCAGCGCAATGGTAAAGTTGACACAGCCGATTTTTGGGTTAATGTAGTGTAAGTTTTGCGATCGCCTCTGTAAGTTTCACGAGTCAGATAGCTTCAATAGACAAGTGGCGATCGCTTCTTTATTTATCTCAATTAAATTTTACATCTATCCCAAAGTAGATTTTTTTAGCTATTTAAAACAGCTTGAACATGAAAATTACTGATTCATGATGATTACGCTGGCAATAAGAATCTAGAATTTTCTAGTATTTGTATAGTTTATGTAGACAAAATTGCTAATTTTTTACCATTAAATTTGTTGCATAAGGGTTGCAATTGAGTATCAATCAGTTTATTGTGTTTGATTAAATCACGCAAATTTGTACTGTTTGTTGAGAAAAGCGGGTAAATAGAGTGGTAGGGAGAATCAATATCTCAGTTCACCCTACTGTCTCCTCACTCGATTTAGCCTTAACTGTACAGTATTTCAATTCATCTGAAAGTGATAAAACCGTGTTGCAGAAGCGTTCTGTTTAGTTGGACGTACACGAAAATATAAGGGCTTGCTGGCATGAGACTATCTGAGCTAGATCCACTCATCCCGCTAAATGATTTAAGAGAAGAACTTCTGAAGTTACCGAAAGGCTACTTATTTTACGAAGAAGAACTGGTAGATTTTTTATCTCGCAGAAGATGGCCTGAGAGCGATCGCCGCATTGACCGGACAACTTTTTGGCGTTGGCGAAACGATAACGGAATTGAACGCCAAAAAGTATTTAGTCGATTGGATCTCCTCAAACTCTGTCGTATCTGCGACCACTACCGTGTAGATGGAACTCGCAATGAGTACTTAACCATCATGAAACAAAAAAAAGAGTTAGCATTTAACAGATGACGATGGAACTTTAATACGAAAGCACAAAAACCCGATTTATGGCTAAATTTGTGCCAAAATCGGGTTTTGCTTATTATTATTAAAAAATTGCTCCTGACATCTATCTATAGTCATAAACTAAATACATAAAATATATTTCTTCAGTATCAATTAAATCATCCTATGAGAATGAGGATTCGATTTATCTCTTGACAGAGAATTTATAAAAATCATCTATTTATAGACGTTGAAAGTGTCACTATGTTCACCATTGGTGATTATGTGCTGAATCAACAAACAGGTCATCTAGGTAAAGTTATTGGTTACGGACAGCAAATTAGTAATCATAATATGCAAACCGTAACTTTAAAAGTGCTAGTTGCTGAGACAGCCAATTCTCAGAGAAGAGAATTTGTATTCGAGGATCAAGTTTCAGCATGGGTAAGGTGGTCTGTAGCATAAAAAAATCAAGGTTAGATATTATGGTGCGGGATGTGATTTTCTGTCTACAAGAAGCTGCTTCCGAGATAATATTTCAACATTCTTCCACACCTAAAAAAATTGCTGAATGCTTTATTGATCCTCTCTGTGGATGTGCTAATCCAGGGAAAGAACTTAAGTGTGAAGATTGTCCTTATCTTGAGGCTTGTTTGTCTAATATTAAACTGGGGAGTAGGGAGTAGGAAATTGTGTAGGGACAATAGCTTTTTTTTACAAAAAACTAGCAGAATTGATATCTAAAGATAGCGTTGCTTGTGATTGACGACGTAGAATAGATGCTGGACAATCAGTGCTGATTGTGTTTTGTAACATCTGTTTTACTATCTGGGCTTTGCGTTTTTCTGGTGCTAGGCAGATAATTTTTTTGGCTGAACAAATTAATGGGAGAGTGACAGTAAAAGCATACTGCGGAACACTGTCAATATTGGGAAAGTGACCAGTATTAACTTGTTGCTGGCGATTGGCTATATCTAATTTCACCAACTTGACACTATAAGGATCTTGAAAATTGGCGACAGCGGGATCGTTAAAAGCTAAGTGTCCGTTTTCGCCAATACCTAAACAACATAAATCTATTGGCTGTGCTTGCAGGAGTTGCGTGTAGCGATCGCATTCCGATACAGGCTCCAAGGTATCACCTTCTATATAATGAAATTGCTGCGGCTCAAGTTTCTTTTCTACACGTTCCCGCAGATAACGCCGAAAACTAGCAGGATGATCAGCTGTAATTCCTAAATATTCATCTAAATGAAACAAAGTAATTCTTGACCAATCTACACCACCCAACCTAATTAACGCATCTAGAAATTTGAGTTGCGAATTTCCTGTTGCTAATAAAACAGCAGCTTTACCCTGTTTTTCTAAGATTTCCTTTAAATATTTGCTGGTAATTTGTGCAACGTCCTCAGCCATTTCTGCTTCAGAATTGTAAACTTGCACTTGTAAATCATCAACACGAAAAAAATTTTTGGCAGCAATCATTTTGAAGTCTGAAGGGTGAAGTATGAAGTATGAATGTGTAGTTTGGGTCGAGCGATAGCGAAACCCAACATCATCAAGACTTGAGCATGAGAAAAAGTAGGAAGTAGACGTAACGCGTCACGATCATAACGTGCGTTGCACGTTGCTTTAACCCATGCTACTGGACTGACAAGCCTAAATTGATGCAATAGAAAAATTGGGTTCTGCTTCCAAAATTAAATTTCCCAGAGATTTTTAATGTACTACTTTAGCTGTGTCAGTCCACCACAACTTAATTATACGAATTCCGTCATTTCATACTTCAAACTTCACACTTCATACTTCTAAAAACGAGGTAAACTGTGTAAAGAAAGTTAATATTTATTTACACTTAAAGAATTATGCTGGCAGCAGTTCTCTTTGACTTGGACGGCACTATTGTCAATACTGATCCGATACATTACCAAGCTTGGCAGCAAATGTTGGCAGACTACAACATTGAAATTGATGAAAAATTCTACAAATCTCGGATTAGTGGTCGCTTGAATCCGGAAATTGTCAAAGATATCTTGCCACAATTATCAGTAGTAGAAGGGCAAAAATTTGCCGACGACAAAGAAGCGCTGTTTCGTGAACTAGCTCCTCATCTGCAACCGTTGAGTGGATTTGCTGAACTCATAGCCTGGACAGACACACATAAATTACAACGTGCATTAGTAACTAACGCCCCTAGGTTGAATGCAGAATTTATGCTAGAGGTTTTAGGGATTAAAGAAGTTTTTCATACAGTGATTTTGGCAGAGGATTGCACCGCTGGTAAACCTGACCCTGCACCTTATCAAGTTGCTTTAAACAAATTAAAGATTAACGCAGAGAACGCGATCGCTTTAGAAGACTCTCCTTCTGGTATTCGTGCGGCGGTTGCTGCTGATATTCCTACCATTGGCATCGCCTCTACCCACAATCCACAAATTCTGCAAACAGTCGGTGCATTTATGGCAATTCCAGATTTTACTGACTTGCAGTTGTGGACATTTTTAAACTCATTACTCATTACTCAGCACTCAGCACTCAGCACTCAGCACTGCTATTGAACTTGTTCGCTGCTGAGGTGGGCGATCGCTTGTTTAATCCAATCTTCTACGTATGCATCTTTTGGCAGTCCAATGTCTTCACTCACAACGTGTAAGGCGTGGCTAACTTCGTGTGCTGTATAACCCAAAGCAAACAAAGTCATTTGCACTTCTTCCAAAATCCCTGGTGCTGGCCCGCCTGTAGCGACAAAGAACCCGGCTGATTTGCGCCATTCAATCAACTTGCTTTTCAGTTCCAAACAAATGCGTTCGGCGGTTTTTTTGCCCACACCAGGGGCTTGAATTAAGATTTGGGTATTGCCAGCGATGATTGCTTGGACTAAATCTGGTAATTCCAAAGTATCTAAGAGGGCGATCGCTAAAGCTGCACCAATACCGCTAACCGTTAGCAAGTGACGAAATAAGTCCCGTTCTGCTGGCGAAGCAAAGCCATACAGTAAAGGTACTTCCTCCCGAATTTGGTAATGAGTGAAGATTTGCGCCACTCCTCCCGATTCTGGCAACTGCTGTGCCAACCTTTGAGGAACTTGCAAATCATACCCTATGCCATTGACTTCAATAGTCAAAATGACGCGATTACCGCTTATTGTCTGGACACCAGCAACAATACCTTTGAGATAGCTAATCATAAGAATCCAAAATATTGTAATCCTTCTAAAATTCCCCCAGCACAATAATCTTGTGCTAAGTATCGATAGTCAGCCGGATACTCAGTATGCCATTGCAGTAACTCTGGTCTGGCATTACCAACTATAATTCCCCGTTCATTGCCCACAGCGAATAAAGCAATATCATTACCTGAATCACCGCAGACAACTGTTTGTTCTGCTGCAAATTGCCATTTTTGCCGGAGAAACTGCATTGCCTGACCTTTATCGCTTGAGCGCGGCACAATGTCGAGGTCAATACCGCTGCTATAGATTAACTTTATATTTAAACCATATTTTTGTAATTTTGTCTCAATTTCTGGTAAAATTTTATCTGCAAATTCTTGTTTGACGAAAAAACTTACCTTAAAAGGGCGTTGTTCAGAGTCTGGCTGTGGTTCCAACTCAGGAAAAGACTGAGCTACTGAAAATACTAATTCGCGGTTCCATCCAGGCGAGAGAATATCTGACCAACCTGCATCTGGGGTATTGCCGTTATCCAGATAAATTTCTGTACCCACAGAACAGACAAGGGCATCCGGTTCTATGAGATTTTGTTCAACTTGCAATTCGCGGTAAAGCAGAGGCGATCGCCCTGTAGAATAAACGATTTTCGTACCGTGTTCTTGGCGATGCTGACTGAGTATTTTACTTAGTTCTACTAAAGCTTTGTCATTACCTACGAGGGTGTTGTCTAAGTCAGTGACAAAGAGAAAAGGTTTCATAATTTTTTCCCAGTTAGTAGTTGCCTAAACACCTGAAAATTGCCACCACAGCCAGATAAAATCTAGCAAAACGGATTTTTTAGCTGAGGTTCCGAGTTACTCTACCAGATTTTGGCTCTTATGTATTCTTACTAGTGTGAGATTATTTGTAGACTAGAAAATTAGCAAGTAGGTTGGGTGAAGCGTAGCGTAACCCAACAGTTACTACTGTTCATCATTCAAAGTTTCAATCAGTAAATCTACTTGCTTTTGTCGCTGTTGCAAAAAGCTTTCACACTGACGTAAATACTCAACAGCTGTAGCAAACTGGTCAAAAACTTCTTCCAATTCCAATTCACCCGCTTCAATTCGGGCAATAATTTTTTCGATTTCTGCCACCTTCGCCTCGTAATTCACATTTGCGATCGCTTCCGAATTCGAGGGACTTTTACGTTTCACCATCAATCTTTTTGGATTTCTGTTGTTACTTCTGTCACTTTCACTTTAACCTCTCCCTGCCCCAACTGAACCAACAACTCTTGTCCGACGGTTAACTGGGTTGCAGTACGCGCGATCGCACCATTTTCTTGACGTACCACTGCATAACCACGTTGTAACACGGCTTTCGGGTCAAGGGTGGCTAACTTTTGGCGCAACATTTCTAAGTGCTGTGTTGCTTGTTGCGATCGCCTGGTTGTTACTTGCAGAAGTTGCTGACACTTCCAGCCTAAGTTTTGCATTTCTTGTTTTACTTGTCTATCTAACCCGACACGTTGCAAGCGATTACGTAATGTTTGCAGTTGATTTGCAGCAGTTACTTTAACTTCATATACCGCATCATACAAAGCATCAATTCGCTGCTGATGTTGAGCATATAACTCTGACAACGCAGGTACAACTAATTCTGCGGCTGCGGTCGGTGTATGTACGCAGACATCAGCAACTAAATCTACTAAAGATTCATCTCTCTGATGACCAATCCCAGTAATTACCGGGATAGAACACTCCGCCACAGCCCTGACAACTCGCTCATCGTTAAAACAAGCTAATTCCTCAACTGCACCACCACCCCGTGATAAAATTAACACCTCGGCGCGACCATCTTTTTCTACCCGTGCGATCGCTTTGACTATCGACTCTGGTGCTTGTTCGCCCTGTACCGTTGCTGGCGAAAATAATACTTGTAAACCTGGGTATCTGTGTTTGAGGGTTTTTTGAATATCGCCCCAAGCCGCAGCGGTAGGTGAAGTCACCACAGCGATTGTTTGGGGATGTGGTGGAAGCGGCCGCTTTCTTTCCTCGTCAAATAACCCTTCCGACAGCAAACGGTTACGTAATTGTTGATAGCGTAATGCTTGTAACCCCACCCCCGCAGGTAAAGCTTGCCAAACTGTTAACTGATACTCTCCCCTTTGCGGATACAGGCGAATACTCCCCAAAATGATGATTTGTTCGCCAACCGCAGGCGTTTGCACTAGCTTTGCCACTTGACTATTCCAAGCCACACACTTAATTGCGGCTGTGCCATCTGGGTCTTGGAGTGTAAAAAATAAACCACTACGATGGTGATTAGCGCTGGAAACTTCCCCTGTAATCCAAACTTGTCGTAGTTGCTCATCTTGCTCTAGCAGCAAGCGGATATAATCAGTTAAACCAGATACAGAAAGCGCTGTATTGAAAGTTACAGAGTCAGTAAAATCAAAAGTCATTAACCAAGGGGGGGTCAAGATAGACTAGCAAAATCTCTATCCAAATCCTAACAAAACCGTGTATTTTCCAGCTTAGTAGTCCTGAACACCTCAGATAAAATTTGGCTGAAGAGGAACAAACTTACCGCTAGACGTGGTGGAAGCCATAATAGTTGAGGGGGGTAAAGACTACTAAAATTAGGTAGCGATCGCGTTACGATGTTGTCACGATTATTTCTCTAAAAAATCCTATTCCCACTTTTTCCGGCTAAAATAGTATATCTGTTCTACTTCAAATCCCAACCTAACACCCCATAAATCCATATATATAGATAGAGGCAGTAATGGCTATCAACACTGACACTTCCGGTAAGCAAAAAGCCTTGAATATGGTACTCAACCAGATTGAGCGCAGCTTCGGTAAAGGAGCAATTATGCGCCTAGGCGATGCAACCCGGATGCGAGTGGAGACAATTTCCACTGGAGCGCTCACTTTAGATTTAGCACTAGGTGGTGGTTTACCCAAAGGACGGGTAATTGAGATTTATGGCCCAGAAAGTTCTGGTAAAACAACAGTAGCACTACACGCGCTCGCAGAAGTGCAAAGACAAGGTGGGATTGCTGCCTTTGTGGATGCTGAACACGCCCTAGACCCTACTTATGCGGCGGCTTTGGGTGTAGATATCGAAAATTTGCTGGTTTCCCAACCTGATACCGGGGAAGCGGCTTTAGAAATTGTTGATCAACTGGTACGTTCATCTGCTGTTGACATTGTAGTTATTGACTCCGTAGCAGCATTAGTTCCCCGCGCCGAAATTGAAGGCGATATGGGAGATGCTCATGTTGGTTTACAAGCACGCTTGATGAGCCAAGCTCTGCGTAAAATTACTGGGAACATCGGTAAATCTGGTTGTACAGTAATTTTCATCAACCAGTTGCGGCAAAAAATTGGTGTTACCTACGGTAGCCCAGAAACTACAACTGGTGGTAACGCATTGAAGTTCTACGCTTCTGTTCGTTTGGATATTCGTCGCATTCAAACCTTGAAAAAAGGTACAGATGAATTTGGTAACCGCGTTAAAGTGAAAGTTGCCAAAAACAAAGTAGCACCACCTTTTAGAGTGGCAGAATTTGACATTATTTTTGGTAAGGGAGTGTCAATTTTAGGTTGTTTGGTCGATATAGCTGAAGAAACAGGTGTTTTAACCCGCAAGGGCGCTTGGTATAGCTACAACGGCGACAACATTTCTCAAGGTAGAGATAACGCAATTAAATACTTAGAAGAAAAGCCAGAATTCGCCGAACAAATTAAACAGCAAGTGCGCCAAAAATTAGATATGGGTGCTGTTGTTTCTGCTAATTCTGTATCTAAGGTCAGTGAAGACGAGGAAGAAGAATACGAAGAAGAATAATAATTTGTTCTATGTTGATTAGACTTCTTGCAGAAGTCGGGAACAGGGAACGGGGAACGGGGAATAGCCCCAAGTTCTTCCTGTTCCCTGTTGCAAGAGTGCCTGTTAAGTGCCTCTTGCAAAAGTTGCTTTTGCAAGGGGTCTATTGTTGACTGTTGGCTGTCAACAAAACCATGAAACAATTATGCAATAAGTGAAAGGGTGTAGGTCTTCAAAACACTTACACCCTTTCACTTATGCGTAAGTCCTGATTAAATGGGAGAAGGTGTGACTTTGTTGAAAAATCTGTCTAAAATATCTGACTTTTGCTCTGTGCTGAAACAATCATCGGTATTTTGATGGTCTAGTCCAAAATTGTTGGTCAATAGAACAGCTTGATCTGGAGTTTCAGGTAAGTATTTTTCTGGAGCAAAATTACTCAATGTATCTTCTATATTACAGCCCTTGCGAGATGAAAGCTGCATAAGTAACTCCATCGCTACCGTTGGTAAGATGCGGCAAGTATAACTGTAGTAAAAATTAAAAGTAAGACTACCTATACGGATGCGATCGCCTTCTTTTAGTTTAATTCGCTGATAGACGCGTTCGCCATTCACAAAGGAACCATTAGTACTTTTAAAATCGACTAAGTAAAAACCCGGTTCATTGTCTTTATCTATATATTGGATAGCCGCATGGCGACGAGATAAATATTTATCACTAATACAGATACCACAGTGGCGATCTCGTCCAATTGTCCAAATTTGTTGTGGTTGTAGTAAAGTTTGGGTTTGATTTTCCCCCAAGTTAGTTACTAAATAAACCTTACCATCATCCACTACACCTTGTACGTAACTTGATTTTACCCCTGTCACATCAGACAAAGATAAGTTTTCTAGCTGAAGTATTTCTTCTAGAAGCCCACTGTGGTGTTCATATAACTTGACAAATATCTGATATAAACTTAATCGCCGTTCTATTTCCTTACCCTGGAAATCAGCGATTTTGCTTGAGCCTTTTAATGTAAATAGATGTGATTTACTGATGTCGGTCATGAACTTTTTTCTCAGCCTACAATCAGGAACAATTTCATGTTTAGTCTTTGCTGCTATTTGAAAAATTTAGCAACTAAATAGAATTAAGTTTTACGACTTTTACCAAGAATTCCTATTGGCACTCAGTAGAAATATCGTGCAACTTTAATTTTATAAAATTATTGTTTAACTTTGTTTTACATTGTAAATTACTATGGTCTGATTTTAACAGATGGTAATTATTAAGATTATTTTAAACAATCTTTAAGTAATATGAGAAATATTCAATTCTACACTGCAAATTTTCGGTTTAATTCAAAAGCCAGCATTAAGTGGTGAGTCTTATCTCACTACTTAATCTGGCTTTGATTAACTCAGAGTCTAGTCTAATATTTAGTTTTTAGATTTTACCAACTTGAATTACAATAAGCCTCGTTTACCATTAGGACGTACTGTCATCCAATTAGTTTTTGCTAGTGCCAGTTGCTCATCTAAAATTTTCGCACCAGTGAGATTAGCACCACACAAATTAGCTCCTCTAAGATTAGCATTACTCAAATGTGCATAGCTAAGATCTGCACCGCGCAGGTCTGCTCCTTCTAAATCAGCATGGTTGAAATAAGCTTTGCTTAAATTAGCATCTCTGAGATTGGCGCGAGTTAGACTAGCTCTACCAAAATCGCTATTGTGAAGATTTGCTCCTTGGAGATTTGTGCTTTGTAGTTGAGCCGAATGAAAATTGGTTTCTGACAATTCACTACCTTGTAGATTTAGGAAGTTTAAATTGTGTAAGGCAAAATCTCGTCTTCCTTTAAGATAGGCTGTTAATAAAGTTTGGCTATCTAATCTACGTCCCATCTTGGTATGTTGAGTGTTGCCACCATTACTATGACTGTTAGATAAAGTAGCTGATTTACCTATTGGTACTTGACGTGTTCCTCCCATTTCAGAATTAGCTGCTTCGGCTATTTTGGCTCGTCTAGCGCGAATTGCTGCTGCTACCTGCGCTACTCCTGTATTAGTAGCTCCTACCGCAGAAGGGTTGCTGCATAAAATAGCAGAATTGTCTCCACGATGCGATGTTTTTTCTTTAGCAGTAGTATCTGTTTTCACTAATAAGCCTTTAGCCAAACTATCTAAGTAAGGCTCCATCTCTAATGCTCTCAAGACTTCTGCTGCTGACTGGTAGCGATTGCGCACAGAAACATCTAACATTTTGCGCAGTACACCAGTCAAGTGGTCGCTCACATGCACCAACTGCTCCCACATCATTTCACCTGTTGTGGGATTGTAATCTAAATCTTTAGGAGTTTTGCCAGTGAGCAAATAAATACACGTAACTCCTAAAGCGTAGATGTCACTGGCGTAGACTGGACGCATCGCCATTTGTTCTGGAGGTGCAAAACCAGGTGTACCAATTGCATAAGCAGTTAATGCTGTTTGTCCTGATTGAGCGCCAGCAACTTGAGTGACTTGGTTTTTGACAGCACCAAAGTCAATCAGTACCATTCTGGCATCTTGAGTACGGCGAATTAAGTTGGCTGGTTTAATATCACGGTGAATTACCTTTTGCTCGTGGATGTATCCCAGTAAAGGCAAAATCTCGCTCAAGAATTGTTTAACGCCGACTTCGCTCAAAACTCCATTGGCTTTCACTTCTTGTTGCAAGGTAGCGCCGCTAATATATTCCTGAACTAGATAGAATTGTTCCTGCTCTTCAAAATAGTCGAGTAGCCTTGGGACTTGAGGATGATTGCCAATTTTACCGAGAGTTCTGGCTTCTCGCTCAAATAGTTCTCGCGCCATTTGCAAAACGTGTGGTGCGTTTCCTGATGGGCGTAGTTGCTTGATTACACAACTTGGTTCTCCTGGCAAAGCTTCATCTTGAGCTAAAAAGGTTGCTCCAAAGCCACCTTGGCCTAACGGTTTACTCACCCGATAGCGATCGCGCAGCAGTAGGCGCGAGCCACAAGACTGACACCTTTGGCTATATGCCACATTTTCTGGATTGGGACAGGTTGGATTTAAGCAGTAGCTCATGCACTGTCAACTCGCTGCGCGAATAATGGCTAGGAGCGTTAAGCTCTAGTTTCAATTATTTAGACCAAAATCGACTCTTGGCAGGTAATTTATGCTGGAAATCCTTTGAAGAGTTCCTAAAGTTGGACTGGTTTATCTAAGCGATTATCACAACACGATAGCTGATTCGAGGCGCGATCGTCAGTAGTGATCAAGCTATTTGCGTAACCAGTAATTTTGAGCTAAAACTTCTGCGTATTTTTACAGTCACTTAAGTAGTGCTGAGTTGAAAGTGCTGAGGAGCCACTGCGTTGCGGAGGTTCCCTCCGTTGTAGCAAGTGGCTTTGCTGAGTAGTTATTAGCGCCTACGGCGTTGCTGAGGTAAGAGAGCGCCTGCGGCGCTAATAGTTCTTAATTACTTTGCAACTCAGCACTCAGCACTTACAGATTCGACATTACTTCCCGTGCAACTGCTAGAGTCTGCTCAATATCTGCTTCGGTATGAGCAAAGGAAGTAAAGCCCGCTTCAAACTGAGAAGGTGCTAAATAAACACCACGTTCTAACATCCCGCGATGAAAACGTCCAAATTTAGCTGTATCTGACTTTTTGGCATCTTCATAGTTATGAACAGGCCCAGAGGTGAAAAATAGGCCAAACATAGCGCTAATGTGACCACCGCAGGCTGCATGACCTGTTTCTTGAGCAATTCGCAGTAAACCGTCTGATAGCTTTTGAGTAATTTGGTCAAGATACTCATAAGTACCGGGTTTTTGCAGCAATTCCAGTGTTTTAATGCCAGCTGTCATTGCCAAAGGATTCCCGGAAAGAGTGCCTGCTTGATATACAGGGCCTGCGGGAGCAATCATGGACATAATATCTCGCCGTCCGCCATAAGCTCCTACGGGCAAACCACCACCGATGACTTTACCCAGTGTTGTCAAATCAGGAGTAATGCCAAATTTCTCTTGAGCGCCACCGTAAGCAATGCGGAAGCCTGTCATGACTTCATCAAACACTAATAAAGCCCCATGCTCGTGGGTTAGTTCCCGTAAACCTTCTAGAAATCCAGCATCAGGAGGAATAAACCCAGCATTACCAACAACTGGCTCTAGAATTACACCAGCAATTTGGTCGCGGTTTTCTTCAAATAAGGCTTTGACGGCTTCTAGGTCGTTAAAAGGAGCGGTCAGGGTATTGCTAGTTGCCGATTTTGGTACTCCAGGGGAGTCGGGTAAACCAAGGGTAGCCACACCGGAACCAGCCTTCACCAAGAACATATCAGCGTGTCCGTGGTAGCAGCCTTCAAATTTGATGATTTTCTCACGATTGGTAAAAGCCCGCATCAGTCGCAAAACTGCCATACAAGCTTCTGTCCCAGAGTTGACAAATCTGACCATTTCGATGCTAGGAACAGCATCAATGACCATCTCTGCGAGGACATTTTCTAGGTATGAAGGCGCACCAAAACTAGTACCTTTTTCTAAAGCTTCATGGAGTGCTGCAATCACTTCTGGATGCGCGTGACCGCAAATTGCTGGCCCCCAAGTGCCTACATAGTCGATATATTGGTTGCCATCAACATCCCAGATGTATGCCCCTTTAACGTGATCAAACACTATCGGTTGTCCACCTACTGATTTAAATGCTCTTACAGGAGAACTAACTCCACCTGGCATGAGATTTTGGGCGGCGGCGAAAATTTCTTGTGATTTTGTAGTTTTAATTGTGGTGTTTACCAAGGCTCTCTCCTCAAAGTGAGAAATAAAAAAAGCTCTATCTTAGGATAGGGTTAAAAACTGCGCATAATTTCTATCCTATAGAAATAGCTGAACCAGGAAAATAACAACCATGTTGTACAAGTCCAATGAAGACTTGCCTTTAGAAATCAGAACTCGATTATCTGAGGCATACCAGGAGCTTTACCGTGCAGCTTTTAACTCGGCTCTCCATTGGTATGGTGAAGCGTCGAAAGCCCACCAAGTTGCTTTAAGTGCAGTTAAAATGCAGTCTGCAATGGACAGAAATGTTGTTATTTCTGGCTAGATAGTAAATTTTCATTTTTATAAAACATACCAGCTGTCATATTGAGAATGGTATCGTGAATCCATTAATCACTGTTGTTAGAGTAAGTAAGTTGGTATGTTTTCTACCGAACCACATTCATTGTGTCAGGCCATTCCCGTTGAAGAAATTCGCTACGACGAACGGGGTTTGGTAGCAGCCATTGTACAAGACTATTTAGATGGTACGGTCTTGATGATGGCGTGGATGAATCGGGAGTCATTACAAAAGACTTTAGAAACTAGAGAAACTTGGTTTTGGAGTCGTTCTCGTCAAGAGTTATGGCATAAGGGAGGGACTTCGGGACATATTCAAAAAGTGCAAAGTATCCGCTATGACTGTGATAGTGATGCTTTGTTGATTGGGGTGGAGCAAATCGGAGATATTGCTTGCCATACTGGTGAACGCAGTTGTTTTCATCAAGTGGAAGGAAAAATTACACCACCACCAGCAGATACATTATCGCAAGTATTTCAGGTGATTTGCGATCGCCGGGACAACCCTACAGAAAGTTCCTACACCTGCAAGTTATTGGCAGGCGGCGATAACAAAATTTTGAAAAAGATAGGTGAGGAAGCGGCTGAGGTCGTCATGGCTTTTAAAGATGATGAGGCAGATGCCATTGCCGGGGAAGTTGCGGATTTGCTTTATCACACCCTCGTTGCTTTAGCTCACCATCAAGTTGATTTAAAGGCTGTATATCGCAAGCTGCAAGAACGAAGACGCTGAAGAATGAGGGAGTGGGGAATGAATTAATTCAGACTTTACACTTCTGACTTCATACTTCACACTTTTTGTAATTCTTATCATTGGCTGAAATTTTCCTCACTGATTCCACAAGCTTTCCACAGGGCTTTTAGTAGTTTTCCACAGCCATAGCACGAGATGATCAGTACTTGCCGTGTTGCTGGGGATTTTTACTTTGCAGTTGTAGCTTCCTTCAGTGACTGAGTTTTTGTAAACTAAAGTAACAAAAACTTGGCTCTAACCCTGATTATTTCGTCAATATTTCTTTTCTCAAGAATCGTTTTTAACATTTCGCAGCATTGACAAACCCACCCCCTCTTGGCGCACAATGATGCGACTGGCATTTTTTTTCGCCCATTCATCTTTTGGAAATCAAACAAGCCTTGTGATGTTTGGAGACGAAAGAAGCGACAATTTCCATTATGTGCTTCTGGAGTGCCAGCAACTTCGCTTGATCGACCTCAGAGAAGGAAAATCTCATGAACGCAACGGTGAGCATTTTTACAGAAATTCCCGAAACACTACATGAATCCCTCAAAAGTTATTTAGAAACTCACCCTGATTGGGATCAAACCCGTGTGTTAACAGCAGCATTGTCACTGTTTTTACTCCAAAATGGTGATAGCGATCGCCGTGCTGCTCGTGTCTATTTAGAAACTTTATTCCACAACTGCTAGTTATACCAATCAGGACTGACGCTTTGTCAAAGACTTGCTAACGGGTTTACTGGTCGCCTACGACGGAAAACCCTTTCAGCAATCTCAGGACTGACGCAGTGAGACAAAAAAGCAAAGGTTTGGATAAGGGTGTAGGGGTATAGGGGCGTAGATATCCAAAACCCTTACGCCCTAGACCCTTGCACCCAATTTCAATAGACAATCTTTGTGCGTAGGTCTTGAATCTTTCATAGGAGTACCCCCGATAACAGCACGGCTTCTCACCAAATCGAATTCAACGTATTGGCATTAGTGTTCTCGCGGGGTAGAACGCCCAGAAATTTTAAAGTCTACGTAATTGCTCCCAATTTGGACAAAAGAATACCACAGGTACATTAATAGTCAGGCTAAACAAGTGTTCGGCCTGACTAAGTATCAATTTTATTGGAGTTTATTGCAGTGATTCCATTCCTCAAAGCGGGTTTGCCCTTGTTGAGAATGGTCACGTAGATTGAAGAAACTGTTAATTTAAGGGTTGGTTTCTAATTGCGGAGAATGAGTAGGACATTCAAATTTATAACCTACGCCACGTACAGTCTGAATTAATGCTGGTTGACTGGCATCAATTTCAATTTTCTTGCGAATTTGACCGATATGTACATCTACAACCCGCTGGTCGCCAACATATTCATAGTCCCAAACCTCTTGAATCAGTTCGGCTCGTCGCCAAACTCGGCCAGGATGGCTGGCTAAAAAATGTAACAAGTCAAATTCTAAAGCTGTTAGGGGTACTGGTAGGTTATTCAATGTCACTTCCCGTCGGACGGGATCAATCATTAGTTTTTCAAAAACTAGGCGTTTTTGTTCCGCCGTAGTCACAACCCGCTGTCGCCTCAAAATAGCCGCGACTCTGACTTCTAACTCTCCTAGACCAAATGGCTTGGTGAGATAGTCATCAGCACCTTTAGCAAAGCCGCGAATCTTGTCAGCTTCATCCGCACGGCTAGTGAGCATGAGAACAAACACACCATTACGACTTTGCATCTCTTGGCAGAGGTTGAACCCGATAACGTCTGGTAAATTTACATCTAAAATTACCAAGTCAGGGTTAAATTGCTCGAATAGCGCTAAGGCTGTTTTACCATCCTCAGCCGCCTCCACCTGATAGTTCTGCTTAATCAAAAAGCGTTGGATTAAGTTACGAACCGCAGGGTCGTCATCAACTACAAGAATCTTGGCAGGAGCCATGACCATCACTTTGCACAAAAATTCGTAAGATTAACAGGAGACTTGCGTATTTGGGAATTGTTTCAGAATTTATAAGGCTAGGTAGTAAATTCCCTGATTATCCAAAATAATAGTGTAATCCAGATTCTGAACAATCAAAGCCAGAAGACTTTGTTGGTTTTACCAGCACTTGAGATGCAGGTATTATATTTGCCAACTTGATGTCAAGTCGCTAGATAGTCTAACATTAGCCAGAGCAGTTCTGTAACTTAGGAAAATTTCCTACTCCCAATTACGTGGTAATTTAAAGCTTTTCAATTTTAATATCGATATGCTTATAGACACCACTAGTGATTGTGAAGCTAATTTATCTAAGATTGCCTCAAGGTACGGTAAATTGCCAAATTTGAAACATAAAAATTAATTTTTTCATGAAAAAATAAGTTTTAAGCAGTCTTAGTTCAAATTCTAGAGTAAAGCCCTCACTAGTCAACGACATGAGGGGATACACGGAGTTCTAGCAATATGTTAAAGTTGCTATAGTTAAATTTCCTGGGTCAGTCTAACTTACCCGTGCTACTATCCTGGTAGAGCATATCAGTTGCTTGCAACATTTGTTTAAATCTAGGCAAAAACTAAAGTTGTTTTTCCGAAGAGCAAAATACCGCTGCTGACTAAGGCTGAAGTGTAAACTCCCATGAGCGATCAAAATCCCTACGAAAAACTTGGGGTGTCCGAAGATGCAAGCTTTGATGAAATTCAGGATGCTCGCAATCGCCTGTTGGAGCAACACAGTGGCGATGCTAAGAGTCTGGAACTCATTGAAGCGTCTTATGATGCGATTTTAATGGATCGGTTACGGATGCGTCAGGAAGGCAAAATTAAAGTACCTGAGCGAATCCGGTTTCCAGAACTACGAGTGCAATTTACTCCTAAAGAAGTTGCAACTCCTCGTGAACAGTCGCCTGCATGGCTACAAAGATTATTAGATCAGCCAACAACGGCAGATGTTCTTTTACCAGGTGCTTGGTATTTAGGTTTGAGTGCGATCGGTGTTTTTTATCCTGCCACAGGTGATCAAGTTTTACAGTTGGCGTTAGTGGTTGGGGTAGGTATCAGTGTTTACTTTCTCAATCGTAAAGAAGGTAGATTTGGTAGAGCTGTTTTGTTAACGCTGATTGGTCTGATTACAGGATTAATTGTTGGCGGACTAGTTGCAAGCTGGCTTCTACCACAAATAAGTTTAGGTAGTTTGAATACTGAGCAGTTTTCTACAGTGTTCACATTCATATTATTGTGGTTGATTAGTAGCTTTCTGCGGTAAGTTATAAATTTTTTGAATTCATTATGGGTAGCAGATGATTGATGCTGTTACCCATTTTTTACATTTAACTGAGGACTAGAGTTCTGTTCTCTAAGATGAGATTTACCGCTGAACTTAAATCTGGAACAATTAAGTCGGGGTGGTAGAGTTCTAGTTGAGCGCGATCGCGGATACCAGATTCTACAGCCATGACTTTAATATTATGTTTTTTGGCAGCTGTGATATCGGCTTCTGTATCTCCTACCATCCATGTATCAGCAACGGGAGATAGTTCTTTTAAGGCTTTTGCCATTAACAATGGTTTATCGTCGATGTCACGTGTTTTAACATAATCGTTACTCAAACAGTAACAGCGATTTTCTGGGAAAAATCTACCTAAATCAAATTTTTGAAAGGCAAAGTCTAATTCCCAGACTCGCCGCATTGTCATGACTGCTAAATCAATTCCCGCTTCTTGAATTTTTAACAATGCGTCTACAGCACCCGGTACTAGGGTGTCGTAGTCAAAATAAGGTTCTGTATGTACTGTTTTCCGCCGCAGTTGAGAAAATTCTTGTGCTTGCGCTTCATCCAGTCCGGAATTTAACGCAATTTGTTTTTCGGGAATGCGCGATCGCTTTTGTTGCCAAAATTCAGCTTTATTCAATTGTCTTACCTTTTGGCCTGGACGTTTGGTTTTTTCCAAACAAAATTGATAAACCCGATAGTACCGTTCAGAAACATCAACAATAGGGCCGTCGAAGTCGGTAAATAGTCTTAGCATCGGCGGAATTTAAATGTTAATTTTTCTTAAGAGTAACTTACTTGTGTATCAATAGTCATCAATCTGTAAGTCTGTGTATATATTGATTTCAAATTGTTGGGTTAAGCAATGCGAAACCCAACTGATTGCCAAGTCACTACTCTTTAAAAGCCGAAGAATCAATATTCAGCAAACGGCGAACAGCTTGTTCTATGTCTGTTTCTTTGATTAAAGATTCTCCGATTAAAACGGCGTTTGTACCAGCTTCAGCCATCAAGGATAAATCAGCATGGGTATACAATCCTGATTCACTAACGACGATCGCACCCAAATTTTGGATTTGCGATCCCCTAGCTGCTAGTAGTCTTTGAGTTGTGCTGATATCGACGGTAAAATCTACCAAACTTTGGTTGTTAATGCCAATCAAGCGAACATCATCTAGCTGCAATACACGATCAAGTTCAGCCAAGGTATGCACTTCGATTAAGGCATTCATTCCCAAATAGTGAATAATTCGCTGAAAATCTTGCAGTTGTCTATCTGTGAGAATCGCTGCTATTAGTAGGACTGCATCTGCACCTGCGGCGCGTGCTAAATAAATTTGGCAGGGATCAATGATAAACTCTTTACAAAGCAGTGGGACTGATACTTTGTGGCGAATTATCCGCAGACTTTCAAAACTACCTTGAAAAAATGTCCTTTCTGTGAAGACAGAAATACAAGCTGCACCAGCACGTTCATAGGCTTTGGCGATCGCGATCGCATCAAAGTCTGCACGAATCATGCCATAACCAGGGGACGCTTTTTGAATTTCGGCAATTAGACTAGGACGATGAGGACTTTGTTGTAAGGCAATTAAAAAATCTCGTACAGTTGGGGCAGCTGTTAACTGACGTTGCAAAGAAGCTAAGGACATGTGTTGTTGAATCTGGGCTACTTCTTGCTTTTTCTGCCAGACAATTTCTCTTAACATAGGTTGGAGATGAGAATTTACAGTAGTCATCGGGTAAATCATAAGTTGTGAAAATTTGGGAGATGAACTGAATCAGAAACTATGAAGCATTCACCTCAGCCAAGTAAATCGTGCTGAGTAAAAAAGTTTTTCCCTAATTTTGAGAAACTGATACCGATTCAAAAAATGTTTGCGACAGATACCCCACCCGCCCACGCAAGTGGCGTGAGGGTTGGGGAGGGGTCTTGTCTATGTGTCGCATTCTTTTTTCAAATTGGTATGAATTTTTGACATTTACAGCAGCAAAACAAACTTTATCTTTGGCTTGTAGCTTGAGGCTATAAATGCCAAATTATTGCTGCTTCAAAATATTAAAAATCAGCCAGAAACACTCCAGCTAATGTTTGAATTGTATTTTTTGTAGTTAAGGTTATGCCAGGTAAATTCCTGTAATTGCTGATAGAAATTTTATTTTTTAGGAGCGTACCCAATTTGATTTTAATTCAAAAACACCTAATTTTTTCTCGGAATCTTTAGGTTCTTTTTGCTTTGCACCTTCTAGTAAGTAGTTATTTTTTAAGAGGCGAATATAGGTGCGGTATGGAATGTAATCTATAGGGTTATAACCAGAGAACCGGAGCATTAAAACACATGCCCAGGAATACTTACCTGCAATAATTGCTTTGACAATTTGTTCTACTTGGTCTGTATTAATTTTTTTGGCGTTTTGTAGGTTATCTAGTTGATGCATAAAACCCTCTTGTTGGCTTGTAGCCCCAGATTTTATAGTTTGAATTGTATCTAACACCAAAAACTCTGTTCAGGGTATCCGTCTATTGGTTCACGGATATCAATAGGACGGATTTTTATTAGGCTTAACAATCGATATCTATCTCAATATTTGCCCCCAAAAATTAGGCAGATATCGATAATATTTGATTGAAAACTTTTTAACTCACACTAGTGATTGCAATTTTTGTGTGTAGTTACGCACTACGTTTTTAATAATTTTCAGACCAATTTCTCCTGCTAGGGTCATAATTGATTCTGGATGAAATTGCACGGCAGCTATCGGCAGTGTTTGATGTTCGATCGCCATAATTACCTCATCTTCAGAAATTGCTGTTACTTTTAATTCGCTGGGCATTTTGTCTGCTTGGGCAAATAATGAATGATATCTACCGACAACAAAGGATTCTGGTAATCCTTGAAACAGAATGGAGTTGGGATCAGTAACAACAATTTGTGCAGATTTACCATGTTGGGGATAGTTGAGAATTCCTAATTCTCCCCCAAAAACTTCAACGATCCCCTGCAATCCGAGGCAAACTCCAAATATAGGTATTTGACGCTGGAGAATGGCGGCGATGGTTTGTTGTAAGTGAAAGTCACTTGGTCTACCAGGCCCTGGAGATAAAACTACCAAGTCTGGGCGTTCTGTATCAAACACTGTTTCTAAAAAGCCGTGACGTAGTGTGGTGACACTTGCACCAGTGGTACGAAAGTAATTGGCTAGTGTGTGGACAAATGAGTCTTCATGGTCAATAAGTAAGATGCGTTTGGGTTGGGTCACATCCAGGATGCGATCGCACGATTGTCTTACTTGTTCACCACTACTATGCTTTTCTTGTATTTGTTGGGTACGGCGAATTGTTTCAAACAGTGCAGCCGCTTTGGTGATGGTTTCTTGTTCTTCTGCTTGTGGTACAGAATCATAAAGGACTGTAGCACCGACTCGCACTTCGGCGATCGAGTCTTGCAGGCGAATTGTCCGCAAGATTAATCCGGTATTTAAATTACCGTTGAAGCTTAAGTAGCCCACTGCCCCACCATACCAACGTCGGGCGCTACGTTCATGCTGTTCGAGAAACTGCATGGCTGCCCGTTTAGGTGCGCCAGTAACTGTGACTGCCCAAGTATGACTCAAGAAAGCATCTAAGGCATCAAATTCTGGCCGCAGTAAACCCTCAACATGATCCACTGTATGAATTAAGTGGCTGTACAATTCAATTTGGCGACGGCCAATCACTCGTACTGAACCTGGTTCGCAAATTCTGGACTTATCGTTGCGATCTACGTCAGTACACATAGTCAACTCAGCTTCATCTTTATGTGAGTTGAGTAAGGAGCGAATTTGTACAGCATCGCTGAGGGCATCTTGTCCCCGGCTAATCGTGCCACTAATCGGACAAGTTTCTACACGTTTACCATCAACGCGCACGAACATCTCAGGAGATGCTCCAATGAGATATTCTCCGCCAAGATTCAACATAAACCCATAAGGGCTGGGATTGATTTGTTTTAATGTTTGGAATAGCTGACTGGGCGGCTGTTCACAGGCCCGAAAAAAGTTTTGGCTGGGAACTACTTCAAATAAGTCACCCCGGTGGAAGTAGTCGAGTGCCACTTCTACTAATTTGGCATACTCACCTGTTTCATGGTCAGCATTTTGTTGTGGTAGAAGACGTTGACCCCTGTAGTCTATGGATTGGCCTGTGCGTGGTAGATGAAGAGTGCTGCCATACTTAGTAACAAATTCATACTGGAGACGAAATGCCCGTTGGAGATAGTAGTCAACTACTACTAATTCATCCGGTAGGTAAAGCACTAAATCCCGTTGGTCGGTGGGACGGGATATTTGCGGCACAATTGGTTCAAACTGGAACACTAAGTCGTAACCAAATGCACCATATAATCCCAAATGTTCGTCTTCGTCACTAGCAAAGGTATGGAGAATCTCGCGGATGACTGTAAACGCTGACGGTTGCTTGCTGCGTTCTTCTTCTGCAAATAATGCTGTGCTTGGCTGAATCTCACCTGTAATGTATTGCTGATGGCGGGTAGTTACCAAAAGTTGTGAGTGGCGAGATAAACGCTCCCATAACAGTGGTAATAATACTTGACCGCGATCGTTGAGTGCCGAGATGGTGAAAACTTTTTCCCTGGTCGTTAATTCCAGTGGGGGATTGATAAAGCCAATTGCCCATCTTTTATAGCGTCCTGGGTATTCGTAGCTGCTGGTGAATAAGCCTCCACGCTGAGAGTCCAGGTGAAAAAGGATATCTGCTAAGGCAGTGTCCATTTTTACCTCAGTGATAGTGCGCGATACACGAACATCGCCAAAGGTGGTGTAAGTGAAGGAATCACAAATCATCGGCATTTTTTTGAAACTGTTGCAGGGAGTATAGCGCGATCGCTTGATTTTCCAATCAATCTCGCTACCTCAACAAGACAAGTTTGACACTACAGCAAGAGATTAATCAGCACAACACACGAATGGAATTTGAAAATAGGGGTGGATTGAATCAACTAGCATTGTTGTCTGCTTAGTGGATGTCTCAATAATCCTACCCCTATCAATAAACCGTGTTGCAGAAGCTGCTTCTTTAGTTAAGACTACTGAATATTAGGTCGCAGATATATGATTATTGTTTTGCTAGACCTATCTGTTATTTCGCTCTTACTATTGATTAAATTTTGTCAAGACTAAATATCCAATATCTCAACTATATGCTTGTTTGAAAAAAATCGACTAATGCAAACTTGTTTAGGGACTTAAGACTGTCTAGAAAATGATCAATGTATCTGTCTAACTTAAGTTTTTTTTGCCGCCAAAACTAATTAATTGTATTCTATAACACATTAAAATTTAACATTTTTTAATTCTTAAGATAGATGTGCTAGTAGTTGATTAACTTTTCTAATCAGTAAATTTGTTTTGATTATTAAATTATTTATATCTTAAGGTGGATGATTAAGAATTTGATTTTATTGTTAGATTCCATAGGGAGTAAAATTTCAAAAATTAAATACTATATGAACAAAAGTAAGCAAATAAAAGAAGCAAGATTTTTGACAAAAACATACTTTTGTGGATAAGCAAAACATTAGCAAGTCTATGCCAGTTTACAGCACATTAGTCATGCTGTCACATGTTTTTCAGCTTATTCACCGATGTTTCAAAATTACTAGATTTATTTATACTATTTACCTCTGAGCCAATACTTATTATTTGTTAGACGAGAGAGCTTAAAGATGCGTATTTGCATTAATGGATAAAGAAAGTTTTCTTCTAAAATTTCCTGCCAAATCGGAGCAAGAAGTGAAGTCATCTTTATATTTTCTATATAAAAAATTTACGTCTCACAAAAAAATATTTCTGATCAAAAGAAAAGTAAAGTGATATCTTTTTATTGGTAGAATATTTTTAAAATCAGCAATTTTTAATTACTTTTTAATTTCATTTTGCTATTGCCATTCATGATGAACAGTCAGATTCAGACTGTAGGAATTGCTAATTCTCGGCTATATGGCTTTAGTGTCAACTAGTTAAAGGGAGCGCGGGATATGAATACTGACGACCACACGTTAGTTTGTTCCAACTCTAAATTGCTACTAAAGTCACACGCTGATGTCATAGGTCTAGACAGGGGATTTAACTATGTTTCTAGGTGGAAGAGTGATGAAATAGTAGAGTTAAATATGCAAACGTGGATTGAGGAATTAAAAGAGGTTAATCAAAATTTACAGCAAGAAATTTTAGTGCTGAAGCAGAAAAATGCAGATTTAGAAAAGTCTGTGGCTTTGCTTCGTTCTATCGTGGAATCCGCTGGGAATGGGATTATTGCAGTTAGTTTAGAGGAAGATATTGTCAGTTTTAATCAAAAATTTGTGGAGATGTGGCAGATACCCAACTCTGTGACAATATCAAGAAACTGTTGGCAATGCCAAGCCTTTTTCGAGAATCAACTCAAACAGCCGCAACTATTTCGTGATTCGATGTGGGAGATGGAGTGTGATTGCAAGTGCGATCGCTACGATATTCTAGAGTTGAAAGATGGTAGAGTCTTCGCTCAATACTCTAGACCGCAGAAGCTAGATCACAAAATTATTGGTAGAGTCTGGAGCATTTGGGATATTTCCGAAATCAGCCAAGCTTTAGAAAAGTCAAAACAACTCAGCGAATTGAGAGCGCAATTCGTCTCTATGGTTTCGCATCAATTGCGTACACCGCTGAATGTCATTTCATTCTCCAATAGCATACTCAAGAAGCATACTCATGATTGGACAGGGGATAAAACTCAACCGTTACTAAATCGCATTCAAACAGCTGTAGAACAACTTAGCAAGATGTTGGATGACATTTTGTTTTTTGCGAAGGTAGAAGCGGCTAAAGTCCAATTCGAGGCTAAACCACTAAATCTAGAGCGGTTTTGCCATGAGTTAGTGGCACAAATCCATATATGTAGTAGCCAACACAGAATTAATTTTGTCAGTCAAGGTAGCTATTTAACTGCCTTTATCGATAAAAAATTGCTGGAGTCGATATTGAAGAATTTGCTCGACAATGCAATTAAGTATTCTCCCTCTGATACTGTGGTAGATTTCAAACTTTCATCCGAACAAGAAACTGTAATTTTCCAAGTCACAGATAGGGGTATTGGCATTCCCGTAGTAGATCAACAGCGACTATTTGAACCATTTTATCGAGGTAGTAATATTGCTAATCTACCGGGTACTGGACTAGGACTATCAATTGTCAAAACTCTGCTTGACTTACACGGTGGTCACATTGATGTCAAAAGTGAAGTTGGTGTCGGCACAACCTTTACTATTAGGCTGCCATCCGTGAAATAAAAGTTTTGAATGAGTTTTTTTAAACCTGCCACAAATCCTAGTAATGGAACAATGATGCATATATCGTCGAAAAAAATTCTTGTCATTGAAGATGATGCTGTTACCCGCGATATCTTCTTAGACACTCTACAAACTGAAGGTTATGAGACAATAGGGGCGGAAAATGGTCGCATTGGTATTCAATTAGCACAAGAGCATTTACCAGATTTGGTGATTTGCGATATCGTGATGCCAGATATGGATGGTTACGATGTTTTATATGCTCTGCGTCAAGATCCTCTAACAGCAATTATTCCTTTTATTTTTCTGACTGGTAGTGATACCAAGGATGCTTTACGTAAAGGTATGGAGTTAGGTGCGGATGATTATCTTACCAAACCTTCTACAGTTGAGCAATTGCTGAAGGCGATCAATACTAGATTAGAAAAACAAGCTTTACTCAGATATTGGTATGCGACTCAATCGCATCAAATATCGGAACCGATACCTACAAACATCACTGTATCAGAAACTCCTGAGTCCATCTTTCCCTCGATTCCCCAACTCAAAGAAGTTTTCGACTACATTGAAGCTAATTATCATCAAGGAATTACTTTAGCGAAAGTTGCTGAGGCGGTAGGTTATTCACGCGCTTATTTAACTAACAGAGTCGCCAAACAAACCGGAGAAACTGTTAACGGCTGGATTCTCAAGCGGCGAATGGTGGCTGCGCGTTCTTTACTGAAGAATACTAACCAAACCATTGAGCAAATTGCGCTGGCTTTAGGTTATCAAAATGCTTGTCACTTTTCCCGCCAATTTCGACAGCATCATGGCATACCTCCCAAACATTGGCGAAAAAAGCAGCAGTTTCTTAATGCTTGCACTCAGTTGGAAAAGTGCTTACCTGTTAGCCAGACATAAAAAGGCAAGCAAGAATTTTAATTAGTTTTTGGCTTGGACAACTGCTGTATTAATAGTTGTACAGCTAGAGCTATCAAACCTATCGCTACTATCCCAAATATTCCACTGCCTAAGGCAACTATACCAACAACTAAGGTACGTACCGCAGAGGTAATTTTGATAACTAGTTCATTATTAGAATGGACGGGTTTGCTGGCAAAGGTAGTAGCGATCGCAATCATCAGCGAATATAAAGCATAAGCCAATCCACTAGAAATTATTGCGCCTGTGATGCAGCGTAGTGGTGATGCTTGAACTTGTGTAGGAGTTTCTTGTGGTGTAATATTTTCACTCATAAAACTGTTGCCTGTTGCCTGTTCCCTTCTTAAGATGCTATCTGAATGCCGTGTGTAATGGTGCGAGTCACAAACAATTCTAAATCTTCATCGGGAATTGCTTGTCTGATGTATTGTTTAACTGCTTGGGCTTGTTGTTCAGATTCGACAATTGCAAAGACACTCGGCCCGGAACCAGACATCATTGTTCCTAAAACTCCTGGTTGAGTTGCAAAGAGTTCTCGCAGTTGCATAACTTGAGGATGAGTCGGTAAGACAACACGCTCTAAATCATTGTGCAATCTTTGGGCAATTTCTGTTGCATCTTTATGGAGAATGGCCTTGACTATCTCACCGGAATGAACTGCGGCTGCACGCGCTGCTAAATCTTCGGTATTTCTAATATAGTTACTACCAAATTCTTGGCGGTAGGTTTTGTATGCCCAAGCAGTAGAAACTTCTAGACTGCGATATTTCGCCAATACTATATATATATGATCTAAACTTGGTAGCGGTGCAAGTTGTTCACCTCTACCTGTGGCGATCGCTGTTCCACCTGCCACACAAAATGGTACATCTGAACCTAGACTGGCTCCCAATTCTTCAATTTCTGTTTGGGTGAGTCCCAAGTTCCACAGTAAATCTATTCCTACCAATACTGCTGCGGCGTTTGTCGAACCTCCTGCTAACCCAGCTGCTACAGGAATGTTTTTCTCCAGTGTAATTTCCACTCCGCCATATTTAGCCGCAGCTTCGGGAAATTTTATCGCCATCAGTTCGGCGGCGCGATATACCAAGTTAGTTTTATCTGTGGGTACTTGGGGGTGGTTACAGTGAACGCGGATAGTTTCGTCACTGATACTGCGGACATTAATTTTGTCGGCGAGGTCGATACTTTGCAAAATCATGACTAACTCATGATAACCGTCAGGGCGATCGCCGATGATTTCTAGATACAAGTTGATTTTGGCAGGAGCGATGAGGGTGTAACTACGCATCTTTAGTGCTGAGTGCTGAGTGCTGAGTGCTGAGTTTTTTAATCAACGGTGAGTAGATTACTCAGCGTTACCCATTGCTGAGTGCTGATGTCTTCAGCTCTAGCTTGGGGATTTATTTCTAATTGTTCCAGTAAGTGGGTCAGGCGATCGCGGTCAATCACAGATTGCAAATTATTCCGCAACATTTTGCGCTTTGACCCAAAACCTAACTTTACCAGATTCTCTAATCTTCGCGGGTCATTAGCGAGAATTTCTAACTGACGCGGACGCAACCGCACGACAGCTGAGTCTACTTTTGGCGGTGGATAAAATGCACCTGCGGGAACTGTACAAATTAACTCACATTCTGCTAAATACTGCACCCTTACCGATAACGCTCCAAAAGTTTTTGAACCTGGTTTTGCATACAATCTTTCTGCTACTTCTTTTTGAATTAATAGCACTATTGAATCAAATGGTTTGGGGTTAGGATTGGCGATAGTTCCTAATAGTTTTTCGATGATTGGGCCAGTAATGTTGTAGGGAATATTTGCTACAACTTTATTGGCGTTTTGAAACTTCGGCAATGCTGTTAAATTCGCCGCTAAATCTAATGTCAGGAAGTCGCCTTGTAATAGTAAAAAATTTTCTTTATTTCCTAATTCTTTTACTAATAATTTACATAAATCTCGGTCTATTTCTACAGCTACTAAAGCTTCTACCAACGGTAGTAAACGACGAGTCAAAATGCCTGTACCTGGCCCGATTTCCAGAATGCGGTCATTTGTACTACACTCTGCGGCCTGGACAATTGCGTTGAGTGCCTTATCACTTTTGAGCCAATGCTGAGCAAAAATCTTGCGCGGTCGTACCATCTATTTTTCTTGCTATGTAACGTTTTCAGAGTTTCTCAAAAAATCCATTTCTTACTTTTTGCTTACTTTTGGATGTAAAGTATTATTGCAATATCGAGCTAAGTATTTGACATTTAATTTTTTATTTGATATATGGAGGCAGGAAATTACCAATATTTTCGGGAAGTATACAACCATTGTCTAAGCAGAGGTGAATAAATGGAAATTGAAGCGATCGCTAATCAAGCTGTGCCTCAGAACTTTCAAATTGTAATGCATTCACACGGCTAAATTTACTCGAATTGTGTATATATTAATCAACTGGTGGCGGACTATAAAAGCAAATTTACTTTTGATTTATTTGCGCCTTTGCACGAGATAAAATAATTTATGCGAAAATGCTAAATAAACACTGAATTTAGTATGCCAGACACACCACCAGACAGCATTTGGATTGTTACCGATGACGCTCCGCAAATTTCAATTCCTGACGGTGCAAAAGGCGGAAGCAATACACGCAGTTGGAAAGACGAAACAGTAAAGGAAGCTATTAGTACTAAAGGAGATGCTGTTAAAGTTAGCGCTCAAACATTAGAGCAAAATATGGCAAACTTTCTGCAAGTGGTAGGACGCTTGTTTAGCCGTGCAGAACAGCAAGTTAATTCTAAAATGCAGCTAGAAGAAATTGAACTATCGGTAGAAATTAGCGGCGAAGGCGAAGTGAAATTAATTGGTAGCGGTGCAAAAGCTAGTGGGAAAGGAGCCATCAAGCTAACATTCAAGCGACAAGAACCAAAGTAAATGGCGAAAAATTGGGCGATCGCCTCTTATGTAGGTTGGGGAGCCACTTGCGTGGGCTGGTTTCCCGACTTGAACAAAGTGGCGTTGAAACGAAGTGGAACCCAACAAATAATACGCCGAAAACAACTACAAAAATTAACGCTGCAATTGGTGTTGGGTTACGGCACAATCTAAATTCACCGTGTTGCTGTCCATATCTTTTGTGTGTCTCCACCCAACCTACCATCTGCTGACGTTAAAGATAGTCAAGTAATTAAGCAATTCCCAAAGACGCTTTCGCATCCTTTACCGTCACCATTAGCGTCATTGGTGCAACAGGCGACGCGATAAAACCACATCGCTCATAAAACTGCTTGGCTTCCTGAGAAATTGCATGAACAAGGATAGCCCTAATTCCTGCAATATTGACTGCTTGTAATGTGCGAAGCACTGCATCTCGCACTAAAGCACGACCAATTCCTTTTCCTTGCCAGTGATAATCTACAGCAAGTCTTCCTATCACCATTACAGGAATCGACTCTGGCATATTACGTCTGATTCCTGGTGCAGAACTATTCAACACACTACCGTTAGCAAGACAATAGTATGCAATAACTGTTTGCTCAACTGTGACAACATAAGTTCGAGACGCACCACTATCTTCGTTTTTCAGCGCCCGTTTCTGCAACCATTCATCTAATTCCGCATTACCTGAATTGAAATCTGCCAGCTGATGCTCTGGTTTAATAGGTTGAGGAGGCTGTAATATTTGACTCATTCACCACACTCAATCCCAAGGTGCTTTTTCAGTTAGCAATTGACGCAGATTTTCACTGGCTGATGGTGGTGCATCAATAATTGCCATAAACTCTTGGAATTGTTCATCATCTAACACAAATAGTCTACGGTCTAGTAAAACTGCTTGGGCTTCTCGACAAGCTGTTTCTAGCATAAAATCCGAGCGATTTTTACCCAAGGCTTCAGCCGCTAAATCAATCAAATCTCGTTGCGCTTGGTGGGCGCGGATGTTGATGGTTATATTACGATTCTGATTTTCCATATTTATAAATATATGAATTATGTATATACAATGTCAACACAAAGAGACGTTGCAATGCAACGTCTCTACTGGGTTATCGCATTAAGATTTGCCGAATTAAAATACTCATCACTTCATCTGGGTTGGCAGTTGGTAGCAATGAACTTCAATCTCCGACACTGGCGTAGCCAATCACTTGCAAATGGTGAATTGTATTCGTAACAACATCAGGAGAACCCATCAGGATATGCTTTATCGGTTTTCTGTTGGGTGTATTTACATCTTTGCTTAGGTAGTGTTCTAACTTTGATTGTGCCATCATGATATTTGTACTCCAATACTGGGATTTACATAAAGGCGATCGCACACATCTTGCCCGGAGGGCGATCGCCTTTATCATGTCTTTATATTATGGTATAAATTTATACCAGTTAACCATAAATCCAAAAATTATTGTTAATAATTCCCCAGCTTTAACAGTAATCAAAGAATACTAATTAGTAAGTGCATTCATTCTTCAAACTCAGCGACTCTGCGCCTCTGCGTGAACCATTCATACTTGTTCTCTCACCCAAGCACGAAACGCTTTCATTGTTGCATTTCTCCCCTCAGTTTTACTCCGCTGCAAATATTCTGGAATCACTTGAAAAATAGGTAGATTAGGAAATACAAGACTATTATTAGATGTTACATACTTGTCATTAATCAAAACATTAATTTCCAATTTACTGCCATTCCATCGCCACAATTCTGGGACTCCTAAGACTTCATAATTATTAAACCGAGTCCTAGAAGTAATATCAATTTCAATTGCTAAATCTGGGGGAGGGTCAATTGTTAAATCAATTCTATCCTTTCCTCTGACAGCAGCTTCGTTTTGAATGTAGAAACAATCATCAGGTTCTACACCAGCATCCATTATTTCTTTGTCAAAAGTTGTAGAACCCAAACTCCAAAATTCCATGTCGAGTTCTTCTAGTAGGATTTCTACTAAATTACCGATAATTTTCTTGCCTACCTCATGCTCTGGTAATGGAGCCATTATTTCTAGCACCCCTTGACTGTAAGATATCCGAGAACTGCGATTTTCTCCTAATTCTGCCAGAATATGTTTATAAGCTGACCAAGATATATTTTTAATTAGCAACTGATGACCAGCAGGTACAATTAGTTGGTTGAGTTCTAGTAACATCACTTTCCTCGCTTTTCAAGTTAACCTAACCAGTACCAACTCCAGCATATAGCAATGACAGCTATTACATTCAACCTCAACTCCATTGTTAAACTTACCGACGAGCAATTCTATCAACTGTGTCGGGAAAATCCTGATGTCAAATTTGAACGCAATGCCAAAGGAGAAATAATTGTTATGCCACCCACAGGCGGAGAAACAGGAAAGCGGAATGCCGCATTTACCGCAGATTTTGTAATTTGGAATCGAAAATATCAACTTGGTGAAGTATTTGATTCTTCGACTTGTTTTAAACTACCCAATGGTGCAAATCGTTCACCTGATGTTGCATGGATAAAAAAAGAGAGATGGGATGCACTTACACCCCAAGAAAAAGCAAAGTTTCCGCCAATTGCACCAGATTTTGTTTTAGAGTTAATGTCACCTAGCGATGACTTGGCAGATACCCAAGCCAAAATGCGAGAATATATGGAGAACCAAGTTAAACTAAGTTGGTTAATTAATCCGAAAGCAAAGCAAGTTGAAATTTATCGTCAAGGTAAAGCTGTAGAAATTCTAGATTTGCCTACAGAATTATCCGGTGAAGATATATTACCAGGATTTATTTTAGATTTAACGATAGTTTGGAATTAAGGTTGGTTAATCGGAATTTCGATAATAAACTCTGCTCCTTTTCTAGGTGCAGAATTGCAATATAGCTTGCCACCGTGTCTATCTACCACAATTTGATAACTAATTGATAGACCTAAGCCTGTACCTTTACCGACATCTTTAGTAGTAAAGAAAGGGTCAAATAGTTTAGAAAGTACATTTTGAGGAATTCCCATCCCATTATCTGAGATGCGGATAGCTACACAGTTACTATTAACAACTTCCGTGCGGATATAAATTTTTCCTTGTTCGCCTACAAAAGCTTCATCTAAAGCATCAATAGCATTACTCAAGATATTCATAAATACCTGATTCAGTTGACCAGGATAACACTCAATCAGAGGCAATTTAGCATATTCTTTAATAACCTCGATTTCTGGATGATCTGGTTTAGATTTCAGACGGTTGTGTAGAATCATTAAAGTACTTTCTATACCTTCGTGAATATCTACTTGCTTGAATTCAGCTTCATCTAAACGCGAAAAGTTACGCAAAGATAAGACAATTTCACGAATGCGTTGAGTTCCCACTCGCATAGACTGAAGAAGTTTTATTAAGTCTTCTTTGAGGAATTCCAGGTCAATAGCTGCAATTTCTGCTTGAATTTCTTCTGGAGGCTCTGGAAAATATTGTTGATAAAGTTCTACTAGTCTTAACAAGTCTTGAGTATATTCGCTGGCTGGGATAAGATTACCATGAATAAAGTTAACTGGATTGTTGATTTCATGAGCTACACCTGCAACCATATTACCCAATGAAGACATTTTCTCACTTTGGATGAGTTGGGATTGAGTACGTTGTAGTTCCAATACAGTATTTTCTAAATTTTCGGCTTGTTGTTGTAATTGAATTTCAGCTTGTTTGCGTTCAGTAATGTCAGTTGAAACACCCAATATTTGCTTAACTTTACCATCAGCAGTACGGTTAAAAGGTGTTTCCCGACTGTACAACCAACGCCACTGACTATTTGCTTGTCTGATCCGATATTCATACTCAACAATGTCACCATCATTGACAGCAAGTAATTTTTGATGATTATATTTGATTGTCTCTAAATCATCTGGATGCATAAGATTTGAAATCAAATTTGCTCCCATTTCTTGAATAATTTCGATAGAGTAACCTAGCAGAAGGGCGATTTCTTGATTTGCATAAACATTACGCTGTTCCTCCAAATCGAAAATGTAGAGAATATTAGGAGAAGAATCGGCTATACGTTGAATAAAGTGCTGGCTGGCTTGAAGTTCTGCTTCCGCTTTTTTGCGTGCTGTAATATTCAAAGTTGAGCCAACAATCCGATAAATTCTGCCTTCACTATTCTTCACAGGGTTAAGAGTAGTCAACCACCAAGTTTCTTCACTATCAAAAGTCAAACATTCTTCATAATTAATACTAGTACCAGTATTTACGCAGTTTTGATAGCGCTGAGTAACGGCTGCACCTTCAACCTCACCATGTAATTCTTCTGGAGTTTTACCAACAATTTTTGCATGATTAATCCCGACGATGTGTTCTACTGCTGAGTTGCAACCAGCAAAACGAAATTCACCATTTTCTAAAACATTGACTACGAAGATAAATTGGGGAAATCCATCATAAATGGTGCGTAAAAATTGTTCTTGTTCTTGTAATTGCGCTTCTGCTTGTTTACGATCGCGGATATCACGCGTAATAGTTGATAGATACAAAGGTTCACCAGTCTCAGAGTCTTTCATTAAAAAAAGATTGTAATCAACAGGTATTATTTCTGCGGTTTGCAAGTGTTGGAAACGATATTCGCCTTGCCAGATACCATCTCTCATCACCGCAGGAATAATCTGCTGATATACATATTCTCGATCTTCCTGAGCAAAGCATTGATCAATGGTGAAATCTTCGCTAAATTTTTGATTGTTTAAGCCCAACAACTTTCGGCCGCCTTCATTCAAGAAAATAGGTTTTCCTTTTAAGTCAGCACAACCAATAAAATCACTGCTATTTTCAATCAGTGAGACGAACAGTTGACGTTCTTTTTCAGCTTGCTTGCGTTCTGTGATATTGGTGACAGTAACAACTAGTTGATAAATATTGGCGGAACTGTCAAAAAGAGGTGTGACGTTGATTAACCACCAAGTTTCTTGTTCATTAGCAAAGAAAGATTCTTCAAAGAATAAAGTTTTACGAGATTGAATACATGTCCTGTAGCGTTGGCGATAATGATCTGCCATCTCAGCAGGTAGTGCTTCTGCCATTGTTTTGCCGACCAAAGGTTCCAAAGGCATGAGACTAGCATTGAGAATGGCGGGATTGAATTTAACGTAACGAAACTCTGTTCCTTCATCCAAAATATCTAAAACGTAGATGCCATAGTCTACGCCTTCCCAGATGCTTTGCAAAAACTGTGCCTGTTCTTTGAATTGTTGCTCGGTTTGTTGGCGATCGCTAATATCAGTTAAGTAACCGTACCAAATAATTTCTCCCCCTACTTGCCGTTCTGGCCGAGATACACCTCGAACCCATCTCTGTTCACCAGAGGAATTTCCAATTCGCCATTCGTATTCAAACTTTTGCAGAGTTTGGGCAGAGTGCATAATTGCCGCTTGCAACCCAGAAAAATCATCAGGGTGGACATTCGTAAATCCCAAAGGCGCATCTTGGTTGACTTGTTCTGCTTCTAGTCCTAAAACTTCTCGATATCCCGAAGAAACATAGGGGAAAAACATCCTACCATCAGTATCAAGGCGAAATTCATAAAGCATTCCTGGCACGTTATCTGCCAGCTTTTGAAACCGTGCTTCACTTTGGCTTAAAGCGACGGTACGTTCTTCTACTTTTGCTTCTAACTCCTCATTGAGTTGTTTAAGGGTGGCTTCTGCTTGCTTACGTTCTGTGATATCTAACAGTACACCACAGAAGATAATCTCTCCTTGGTCATTCCGTGTGGGCGTTGAGTCTCCTTGCCACCAGCGAATTTCACCGTTAGGTTTCACTAAACGTCCTTCGTAGTGCCAAGGGGTAGAATTTTCCACTGCTTCTACCACCGAAGTCATGTAACTATCAAAATCTTCTGGATGCACAAGGGCAAGAAAGTTATTTAAATCTTGCAGGATTTCGGCTGCTGTGATGCCTGCAAGCTGCCAAATAAAATCGCTAACATAGTCTACTGTCCAAACACCATTGCGGTTGGTGAACTGAAAAATTGCCCCATACAGGTTATTTGCAATATCTCTTAAACGCCTTTCGCTATCTGCCAAAGCGATTTCTATTTGTTGATTGTTTGAGTTTGTCCATGACTCGGTGTGCTGATACTGAAAAACTACCTGACGCAACTGTGTTAGTTCTTTTTGCAGGGAGTCGTAAGTATTCTTATCTACAGTAATCAGATTGCCGACCATAGTTTTATTACTTTTTGGGGAACTGTTATATATTTCCCAATTTCAGGTCAACAAAAACAACAAGGCTGAAGTATGACTTATAAAGTCTGAAGTATGAAATGAAGAAACCTTGATACTAGGAGTATTCTTTTCCACTCCCTACTTTCTACTTTCATTCATATTACATTTCTTGATTGAGCAATTCACCTAATTGATGCTTAAGCAATAATCCTTTGAGGGTAGAATTTTCAGCTTTTAAAGCAGTATTTTCTGCCTCTAATTCCTTAATTCTTTCCTGCAAAGCCTCTTTAGTAGTACCTTGTCTATGAATGACAACTTCTTTATAAATTGCTAAGTTAGCATCCTCATTCATCCATCGTTGATAAGTTTTGGTATGCTCTTGTACTGTATGACCCATGTAATCAGCCATTGTTTTGATAGGCACTCTTAAACGATGACCACGAATTGCATAGGCATGACGCAAGTCATAAGGTTTAAAACCTATATCAGCATTTCTAAATTTCACTTGCAATTTTGCAGTTTTATTACTTAAAGTTCCGGCATTATAAGGCAATTTTATATTTTTCAAATCAAACAATTCCACCCAATGAGGATATAAAGGCGGAATACCACAACTGCGTTCACCTGTTTTAGTACCTTGTGTCAGGCTAGGATTTAAAGTCACTAAATGAAAAGTATTTGCTGAATTGATAAAAGCCTCCATATCAACAGCAAATAATTCATGGGGTCTTAAACCGTATGTAGCTAACATCCCATAAGCCCATTGCCATTGCTCTGGTTCAGTCAGGTTTTCTTTACTAGCGTAGACTGATAATGGACTACCTATTTTGCTAAAACCTTGAATAATTTCTTCATCGTTAGGTACTTTTCGCAGTGTTGGATTAGGTTTAGGGGTAGCGTAACTATAAATTGTTTGGAAATTTTTAATACCGCAAAATTCACAAAATTTTTTCAACTGCCAAACTAAAAAAAATCGGGATGATGTATTAGGTTTAGTTTTCTCTAAGGCCGCTGCTAATGCTTGGGCAGACATGGGTACATCTGGCGGTAATTTTTTGAGATGTCGCAGATAATGAGTTTCCCATGTGCGGATTCCTTGCCGATTCTGCTCATGAGTTTTCCAAAATTGGCGCTCATATTCTTGAATTAATTCACTGATGAGCTTGGTAGATTTTGCTGTATCGGGTAGTTCGATTTTTTGTGCTTGTTTACCGAGTAATTCAGGAGTCCATTGAAATTGTTTGGTGATTAATAATAAATCTAATTCTCGAGCTTTTAAGACTGCCATTTTGATGCCAGTATCATTAGCAGCAAAACCACAAGAAATTGTATATTGTTTATTGGGACTTCCTTGTTTGCCAATATCACCAGGTCTGCAAGGAAATGTCCCTTGTAAACCTATCGTTTTATGACTAGTGAGTTTTAGTTTAACTTTGACTTTTTCTAAACTTAATGCAGAGTTAGCTAACTGAATTGAATGTTTGATTCTCAGATATTCTCGCTCTATCTTGGCATATTCATCTGATGCAGGCAGTTTGGCTTTCCACTGCTTCCATTTAGATGGTTCCCATCGGTCAATTGTTATACCATCCCATTCAGCTTTACGGGGGTCGTAGGGGCTGGTTTCGTTACTGGGCATGACTATTTAATTTAATTGCTCTGGTAATGGTTTTGAAGATAGCTAATCACAGTCAAGAAGTAAAGCCGCAAAAATAAACTGACTCAAGATTTGCAAATTTATACGGAATTGATATCAAAGACACTGAAGTTGATCAAGAAAGTATGGCAGTACAACTATGAGTAGAAAATATTTATTCCCATTTATCGTTGTGGCGATCGCAGCCAGTCTTGGCAGTTGTAGTTCTAATCCTACATCAACATCCAGCAAAATAGAGAGCGAAGCTTCTACACCTACACCCAGCAAAATTGAGGCTGAAGCCCCAGTACCCGCACCCACCACCAATTCATCCCCAACACCTAGCCAAAGCCCTACTATGGCGCAACTACGAGCCAAACCAACAAAGGTTGAGCCATTAGAAGCAGCACCCAAAGCGGTGACGAACAAAACTGTCAACGTTACCCTCTACACCAGCGATACCCAATGTCAAGAACTGGTTCCCGAAAAAGTTGCAGTGTCAGCCACAGAACCTGTAACAGGTGCAGTGGGTAAAATCATCGACGCAAGAGACACAGCCGACTTTAGTTTGTCTGGTTATCGCGTGAATGTGCGCGATGGGGTAGCTACCGTTGATTTGCGCTTATCTCCTCAGTCGAAGCGACAAATAGCTTCCCTTTCGAGTTGTGAACAATTTGCGTTATTTGGGAGTGTCCGCAAAACTCTCATGAGTAATTCTCAATGGAAAATTAAAGATGTGCGCTTCACAGAGAAAGGTGAAGAAATTGTGTTTTAGTTGTCAGTGTATGTGGGAGATAATGCGATCTCATCACGAGTATTTTCTGATCTCAAGTTGACTGCTGCTCAAGTTTTGCAAGTCTAAAAATTCACCATATACTTGATCTGGCAAATCGTTCCAACAACCTGCAAACTTCATGATTGCAGCAGCATTGTTACTTTTGGTTTCGGAACTAAGCCGGAAACCATGAATTAGCTCATAAAGTTGTGCTAACTTAGCATCTGGAATTTGCTGAACTTCTTCTAAAACCTTCACTCTCCATTCAGAATGATTCATCAGCTTATCTCTCCTTTATGAGTGAAACTTAAAATTATTAGAGCGATCGCACATCCTAAAATAGCAGTTTTTGGTGAGAGCGATCGCACATTTAGATGTAGGTTGGGTGGAGGCGCACAAAAAATATTGACAGCAACACGGTAAATCTAGATTGCGCCATAACCCAACACCAGTTGTAGCGTTAATTTTTATAGTTGAAAAATTTGCGGTTTTTATTATGTCATTTGTTGGGTTCCACTGCGTTTCAACGCCACTTTGCTCAAGTCGGGAAACCCGCCCACGCAATTGGCTCCCCAACCTACAACTCATCCGTAAAATTTAAAAAATGACATCATCAAAACTACCCATGTCAGGGTTGATTAAAACTCGCCCCATCGCCTCCACATCATTCACAGCCTTGGGTAGTTCTGGTAATCCTGATTCATATTCGCTAATTCCAATTAGCAGTGCTACCTTAGCCATCGTTGCTGTTTTGTCTATTTTTGGCGTTCTGCAATAAAGCTTCAGTTTGCGCGATGAGAAATATAAAATCTTCTTTGCTACTAGCTTTCGCCTTGAATTTTTCGCCGTAAGCTTCTACTTCAACTTCAAAGGTTTTATTAGACAAACGCCCTAAAAAATCAAACAGAGGCTTAATTAAAGCTGGACTTACCAGTGCTTTAAATGTCCCCAAAGAAAAGCCACCCAAAGCCTTAGCACCTTCTGGTACTTCTGTAACTGCAACTAAATCTGCGTCTTCTACCCCATCCACTTCTCGCAACTGCGGGAGTAAATTCTGGACTTCTGCTTGCAATTCTTCATCATCCAAACCCAATTCAGTCAGGGAAACAGTTACCTGAACATTAGATTTAGTTACCATATAAATCGCTTAAATATAATTTAGAGTCTTTTTAAACGATTGTATCGGTTATTTAGGCTATTTGAGTAAATTTTCGGTGATGAAACAGAAAATAAAGCTTTCCGTAGGCAGCGTTATGAGGCAATACAGTTCAGTTAAGGCTAACAACTTAGACTGATGTAGGTTGGGTTACGCTATCGCTACACCCAGCCTACTATTCTCTTAAATATACAAACGAAACCCGCACTTCGACAAGCCCGTCGGCTACGCTCAGGACAAGCTCAGTGACCACCTGCGCGGGTTAAAACACTTAGATTTTATATTAGTCCACGCAGGTGGACTTAGACTGTGTAGTAGCGAATTATATTCGCCCAATATTTTTTAAACTTAATCAGATTGAGTTAACAGCCATTGCTCAATTAATTCCGTGACAATATCGCTCATTTGTCGTTCTTGAGAAACTGCTGCGGCTTTGAGTTGGCGATGTAGTTGTTTAGGTAAATAAATAGTTGTCCGTGTATAATCTGGATCAGTACTTTTGGTGCGGGAAGTTGATTTGTCATCAACAAGTGGGAGTTTGTCTCTGAGTTGACGACTACGTGCCGCATCAATCAATTCATCAAAACGGCTGGTTTTTTTCTTGTTATTCATTAAACAGTTTAATTCTTTTGACTTTTGGTTACTGAGCCTGTCGAAGTATGACTTTTCACTTGTGACTTACTTCAATATCTCCTTTCCCGCCTCAGCGTAACATCGCCAAGCAATTTGGGCGTAAGAATCTTTAACTGCATTTACCGGAACGCCTTCTAAAGCCGCACGTTGAAATACCGCCAGCCGCCGAATTCCTGATTGAAATACTGGTAAACCAGCACTCAATAAAGTACTTCTCGCTTCTTCTCCAGCCTTGTTGGGTAATGGAGGAATCAAAGTCAGCAAAATTCGGTAGTTAGTCTTGAGTTGTTGCAGTGAATCTACCATTTGTAGTGTTGCAGCTAAAGCGATCGCATCTGGAGTAGTTGGTATAACTAATAAATCGCAACCTTTAGCCAGAGTTTTTAACTCATCTGGATTCGGTCGGGTTGGTGTATCAATTACTATATGCTCATAAAGTTTTGCTAAACTTACTCCTTCCGCTTCATCAGCCACTTTGAATGGCAAACAGCCTCGGTTTGACCAATCTAAAGCACTACGATTTAAATCGCCATCTACTAACAGTGTGTCAGCTTTGTTCTGAAAGTACGTAGCTAAATGCAACGCTGTCGTTGATTTGCCTACCCCCCCTTTAAATGCGGCTACGGTGATGATCATTTCGGTTTTTTACACAAATAACGCCAAGATTTTATTATATGTTTCGACATCTGAAAGTTTAAATTTTTGAATTTTTAAATGTTTAGATGTTTAAGGTACTGAATATTAACATACAGAATATTTAACTTTTGAATATATACATACAAAATATTAGTATACTAAGTTATCTAAGTAAGTAGAGGGATAAAAGCAATAAAAATACCAGTAAAAAAATGTAAAATAATTTAACAGATGAGCAGCGATCGCCTGCTTGTGATCAAAAAAAATACAATTTACACCCTGAGATTGAGAACAGCACTAGCAGATGAAGTGAATTGGCGCTATCAAAACCTTGTGGGAATTCTGTTGATGATTTAATGCAATTAAATCGCTATTAGCGAGAAAATTATTTCCAAAACATAAAAGCTATAAAGCTTATACAGCCAGCTTTTTAGTTTTCATGCTACCCCTGCAAAGACTAAATTACTAACTTTGACTACTTTCATTATTTTTTCAAGGGTTCTAGATAAACGGCAACCTTGATCATACTTCTGCTACACATTTGTCAAGAAAAGTTACAACGCTCGTAACACAAGGAAATATTTCTCGATAACCCCGCCAATTTAAACTTTTCATACTATTTTTCCCAATCTTTAATATTGCTGTTATTACCTAAATTTTTAATAATTTGGTTATATCTTTCTTCTATATCTTTTTGGTCTTTAGCTTGGGAAATTTCTGCAAGACTATTTTGTAAAATCATGTCAGCATGATGTCGCAAGATTGTTTGATATTTAGAATTGTTCGTGTAAGTAGCAATTGCAGCTATAGCTTCTAATAAACGAATAGTGACTGCAATATCAGCGCATCCATAGTGGCGAATTTGGTTAAAAGCTGCATCCATCAATTCAGTAAATTTGACACCTTCGGCAATGACGCGCAGCTTATTATAATTGTCGTAGCGATAAGGTGAAGGAAAATTTCTCTGCACAAGATGGCATAATCCGGCGCTTATTTGATCAATACAACGAATAGCAGTAAATGGATCATTCACTGCCGGGGATAGCGCACGTAGGGCAATTTCTACTAATTGATTGATCGGAAATTCTACATCCTGTTGTTCGGTGCGTTCTTTACCCAAAATAAAGGCATCATTGATTTGTTTTGTTAGTTTTTTATTCACTTTCTTACCAGGAAAAACTAAGACTAAATCGCCGCCTTGAACTACAAATTTTCCGGGATGAGTTTGCAGGCGAATGAGCAAATTATACTGACAAGCAAGATTCATTAATTCTTCGTCATCAATTGCTTGTAAATAACCTGTATTTCTAGCACAAATCGGTGAAGCTTCGTCATCAAAAGATGTAGGAATTTCTGTAAATCCTTGTCTATCTTCTGGTTCACTCAACCCGATTTTTTCAGGAAATAAACGTTCAATGGCTGAATGTAAATCTGCACTAACGTTATGAATTACATGAGATGCTTGAATGATTGTAGAAGCATGATGAATAAAATAAATTAAAATACCAATGCTAATAATTGCCAGTAAAACACCAACTGTCACTGCTAGTTGTGGCACAAACTGGCTATATTCATCTCCTTCTCCATGAATGGTTCGCAGTACGAGTAAGCAGTAAATGAATGTACCAAGAAATGTGCCGAGTACAATTTGATTGCCTGTATCCTGCATAAAATTACGCAGAAGCCTGGGGCCAAAATTAGAAGCAGCCAATTGCAGAGCGACAATGGTAATGGAGAAAGCTGTAGCAGCAACGCTCACCATTGAACCTGCAACCGCTTCTAAGAGCGATCGCGCTCCATCTGCACCCCCAGTGTAAACCCACCAATAGTTAATTTCTACGTTGTCTGTGCGGTCAAGATTTAGCATGATGAAAGCTAAAGCAGTAGCTACCATCGCTATAACTGCCGGTATAAACCAATAACTTGAGTGGAGTTGATCCCACAGTTTGCTAATCTTGACGTTTCGCATTATTCGTTAGTTTGAGAGTCGATTTTACCGTTACCGTTTTGGGAAGAGTGGACTTGCGCTAGTAGCCTGAGTGAATCACTAACACGACGAGGCTTGGGTACTTCTTTTTTACCGGCTGGCCAGCCTTCACGCTGACGAGAGCGATCGCCATCTGTCTCTTCGGTTTGGTCATGGAATAAAATTTGTTGTGTGGGGAAGGGCAAATCAATACCGTTTTCAGTCAGCTTTTTCTTAATTGCCATAATTACCTTATCCCGCGAAGATAAATCATCTGCCCTTCTGGGTGGTCTAATCCACCAACGTACACGAATATTGACGGTGCTTTCCGCTAATTCCATTGCCAATACATCAGGTGCGGGATCTTTTAAAACTTCGTCTATACTATGCAGCGCCTCTAACATTAATTGCTTGGCTAAATCAATATCATCACCGTAGCCAATGCCAACATCATATTGTAATCGGCGGTTCTCAAAAGCTGTATTCACTGTCACCGAATTTGTAAATAACTCAGAATTAGGAATCACAATCCGCCGACCATCATAAGTTCTAATTGTTGTTGCCCTGGTCTCGATATTTTCTACAGTACCTTCAAAACCTTTAAAGACAATTTGGTCGTCAATTTGAAAAGGTTCCGTCAGTAAAATCAAAATCCCTGCTAAGAAGTTTTGCAAAATATCACGGAAGGCAAAACCAATTGCAACACCACTAATGCCCAACAATTGCACCAAGTCACCAGCCCTAAATGTAGGAATCACAATTGACAGAGCAATGAACAAGCCAATCAAAATGATGATTCCTTGGGCTAATCTACCTAATACTAATCCTAAATTGCGTGCGTAGCTACGGTTACGAGTTAAACGTTTAACTAGTGCTTTAATTCTGCTGGCGACCACCAAAAATAATATAAAGACAATCACCGCTAAGACCATATTTGGTAATAAAGCGATGAAACCGTCAATCATACTTTGAACTTTATCCCAAGCGGCGGAGATTTCTGCATTCATAAACATTCCTCATACAGTTTGAAATTTATATGGATTCTCATGAATTTGAATTTTGATGCAATAGTTCTTGAATCTCCTCTCGCAAGGCGGCAATTTCTGTTTGCAGCAGTTGAATCGATTTCGCCCCAGCTAACTCGGCTTCGTCATCATCCGCATCACGACCAATAAAGAACGTTGCCAGAGTTGCAGTTACATAGCCAAACACGGCAAAGGCATATAAAGCTAAGAAAAAACATAGCACTCGTCCTTCAGGCGTTTTAGGCCAATACTCAGAACCCATCGTTGTGATTAACATTGCTGTCCACCACAAAGCCGCACCGTAATTATGCAGCCCAGATTCCCCAGGAACTTCATTTTCAAACGCATACATCCCGGCTGCTCCTAATAAAGTAATAATCATGGTTAATGCCACAACATAACCAAAGCCACGACGGCTGACACTGGCTGATAAAACCCGCATTCCTCGGTTAGCACGAGTCATCACTCGCAACAGTTGTAACCCTCTGACCGCCCTTGCTGTTCTTAAGATTCTGACGACTCGGAGAACTCGAATAGTACGTAATGCTGGCAAAAATAAAGAAATAACTGTTAACCAGTTGTTTTTAATATAAGAAAGTTTATGTGGAGCGATCGCTAATTTTAGGAGAAAATCTAAGATAAAAATAATCCAAATAGTAATGCTCACAGCTTGCAGTAAAGGGTTTAATCCCCAAATAATCTCGATGATAAATAGTGCTAACCATACAAAGCCCAGTATTAACATTGGCGTTTCTAGCCAATCTTCCAATTGTTGCAAGACTTCGCTGCGTTCTCTTTCTAGGGCTTGTTTTTCGGAAATTTTAGAACTATTCATCATAATTCGAGGTTCATTTTTTACTAGCAGGCAGTTCTAGTACATTGACACTAACTAAAGGTGTGACATTAAAATCTTGTTTTAATAACTGAGTTTGAATTGCTTGGGTGAGGCGATCGCTAATTTCTTGATTCGAGGCTGTAACTTGCGGTTGACGCTGCACATAAATCACCGACAGCAGAGTATCCTGACCTGTAATATCAGAGCGAGTGAAACGCACATTCGCCTCGACTAATTTTGCTAAACCAACTTGTTTCACAGTTTTCTGCACTTGAGCATTGGCACGTTGGGCGAGGCTAGAGCGTTGCAAATTGGGAGAATTGATAAACTGCCAAGTTAGTAAACCAGCCAATGCAATCACAGTGATTACCAAAGCAGAATAAAAAACTCGCTTTTTACCCCGTTGATAACGAGTTCCTTGTGCAGACAAGCCAAATACCCGAAACAACAAAGCTGCTGATAAATTAATTCCGCATAGTTGCAAAAATAATAAAAATAGCCCCGAAATTACCATATCCCAGCGACCAATTGCACTGGACATCCCGATAATTCCCGCAGGTGGAGCTAAGGAAGCCGCAACTAACATTCCTGTGGCGGCTCCAGATACTAAACTGCTGCGTTCTGACTGCACTAAATTCAACGCCCCGGCGGCTCCGGCTGCCAATGGTAAAATCACTGCCACTGCTGAAACTTGGCTATTGTCTAACATTGAACTAGTGGCAATTTCTTGCCTGAGTATCAAACTCAGTAGCCAAGTTGTAATTATGGTGACGGCTAAAGCAGCAAAATACCGTAAAATGCTTCTTCCCAGAAGTGCGCGATCGCCCCATGCAGTTGCAATGGCCGTATTCATGGCTGGGCCTGCAAACGGCGCAATCAGCATTGCTGCGACTAACAAGTAACTTGTATTGGTATACAAGCCAATCCAGACAACAAAACCTGCAAGTGCTGCATAACCAATAAAACCACGCCAAGAACCAACACTTTGCAACCCAGAAAGTAAAATCTCAATCGGACTGCGTTCTTCTACATCCACCACCTGTTGCGGTGCTTCTGACGCAGGCGGTTGCAGAGTCATCACCCCAGTGGGTATCAATGTGATATGTACTTTCGGTAAGTCTTGCAATTCCTCTAAAACTTTGCCAACTTCTCGATTAGAAACATGAACAATTACTACATCAATCGGTTCATCTGCATAGCCTTCAAACCGCGCCAGATTTGTACCATGATGAGATTTGGCGATTTCCATCACGGCTGCTCCATTTCCTTGTGGCACTTGGATCATGAGTTGACGCATTTTTACCTCCCATCGCTAAGAATCTGGTTTTTTTAGGCGATCGCTCTACTATCCAAAGAGATATTTTCCTAGATATATTTCCTCTTGCATTTCAGCTTTATTTTTAACTATCAAATTAGTAAATATTTTATAAGTGATGCAGTATTTCAGTTAAATAAATCCAGTTTTACTACTTAAATTAAATATTGAAATAAATTTTCTAAATTATTTATTTTACTGAATTTTTACATTTCTTATTATTATGATTTTTCTGATTTTCTATTTGAGTTACTTCTAAAGTAATAAATAAATTCAGCCTTTAGTAATATTTTACTTCTATTAACAGCTTTGCCAAGAAAAACTCACTCTTTACTAATCAATTTTGAAGTTTAAAATAAAGAAAAAATTACAAAATAGGAGGCTGGTATAATGGCTCAGTTAACTAAATTAGCTTTAACTGGTATATCTTTACTATCTCTTAATTTGGTAGTATTCACAGTTGGAGCATTAGAAACATCTGCCCAATCTTCTTCTACTTATTTTCGTGACGTTCCGCCTAATTACTGGGCGCAACCATTTATTCAAGGTTTAGCTGCTAGAAATATTGTAGCCGGGTATCCTGATGGGACATTTCGACCACAACAACCAGTAGATCGAGATGAATTTGCCGCAATTATTCGTAAAGCTTTTGATCAACCACCAGTTCGTCAAATAGAAAGTGGTGCTGTATATAAAGATATTCCTGCTAACTACTGGGCTGTGCGTCCTATTGAAGAAGCCTACCAACAAGGATTTATGGCAGGTTATCCTGGTGGTTATTTTCGTCCTAATCAACCAGTTTCTAAGGTCGAAGCCATAGTGGCTTTAAACAAAGGTTTGGATTTAATTAATAATCCTACCGCCGTTTCTGTTCCCACCACCACAGCAAAACAAGTGCCTCAACAAACCCAACCAAAAGCTGCAAAAAGACGGATTTTCTTACCTTTAGCAATTACAAGTTTGATGCAGCCTTTAGTCATACCAAAAGCCCAAGCTGCTCAAACTAATGTTGCGACTCCTGCAACACCTGCAACAACTAAACAACAAGCGACCAATGTGAGTAATCCTGCATCAGTAATCGTTGCTAATAATTATGCTGATGCCAATAAAATTCCCCAATATGCTGTAGGAAGCGTAGCCGCAGCTACAAAAAGAAATATAGTGGTCAACTATCCAAAAGCAAATGTTTTTAATCCCAATCAAGCAGCAACTAGAGGAGAAATTTCCGCTTTAGTTTATCAAACTTTGGTTTCCCAAAATAAACTACAACCAATTGCTAATAATTCACCTGCCAATCAATACATTGTTAAAACTCAGACGAACAACCAAAATCTTCAATAACTGATAATTCAACAATCATTTAGCTGGATATCTTTCTTAAGGAAGAAGGAGGGAAGACATAAGTTCTTAGCATAGTAAATATAGCTATTGGAGGAAAATCAGCATGGCGTTATACAAACTTGAAGATTTCGCTGCTCAATCTGACAACACAGATTTTGATAACTACAATATCAACAACTTCGATGTTTATTCAGACGTTGACAATGATAAAATTGGCACAGTCAAACACATTTTAGTAGACGAATCCGGTCGTTTTCGCTATTTAGTAGTTGATACAGGTTTTTGGTTTTTTGGTAGACAAGTTTTGTTACCCATTGGACGTTCCCAAATTGAATACAGTAATCAGCGAGTGTATGCTAAGGGATTGACAAGAGAGCAGGTAGAAAATCTCCCAGATTTTAATGATTTGGAGAAAATCGATTACGACTATGAAGAAAGAGTACGTGGTGTTTATCGTACTCCAGTCAGACAATCATCCTTAGAAACATCCACCCCTGTAGATGCTCCACCTATCACAAGCGATCGCAAATCTCATGCTCATGATCGTAATACATATAAATATGAAAGTGAGCCAAATCTCTACAATATGAACGAAAAGGATCATCAAAATCTCAAACTATATGAAGAACGATTAGTTGCCAATAAATCCCGTGTTAAAACTGGAGAGGTAGCTATTGGTAAGCACACGGAAACTGATACGGCTAAAGTGTCTGTACCTGTTGAAAAAGAACGTGTAGTTATTGAACGTACTACTCCCAGTGCAGATGCTAGAAATGTATCACCTAGTGATGCTGACTTTCGTGAAGGAGAAGTCACCCGTGTAGGAATATATGAAGAAACTCCTGATATTCACAAAGAAGCTGTTTTGCGTGAAGAAGTAAAAGTTAAAAAAGTAGTTGAACAGGATACGGTGGAAGCGGAAGAAACTCTTCGTCGTGAGGAATTAGATATTAATAAAGATGACAAGAGATTTCGTGACAAAAAGAGAATCTAATTAATATCAATTCACGGGAAATTAAATACCTTTATGCAAACCCAAAGTGCAGTAAACCAAATTTTTTGTGAAGAAGGAGCCAATAGTAGCAGACACGGGAGATTATCAATCGTCACCGTGTCTTTTTTTAATTTGGAATAGGTTGTCGCCAGTTATTAGGAAATGGTAAGACATTAAAATAGATTAGTCCTTCAAGAATACCTGTTGCATTAATTTCCAAGGAGTTTGTTCAATATCTGGTTGAGCTTTTAGAACAGAAAAGTGTCCGGACACTACAGCAACTTCATCTCTGTTCCAATTTTGTGAGATATAATTACCCCAATCCTTTTCTAAAAGAACACCTTGTTGATAAATTTAACTACCTACACTTGTAATTAAATAATCTGGTTTCAAAACTTTTGCTTGCGTGATTAATTGACGACTAGAAGCATAAGAGAGACCAGTAACATAAACCAAATAAATTTGATTGCGGATCAATGCTAAATTCAAGCTAATTCCTCGAACTCTAGCTTACCCAGGTGTGAGATTCAGCCAGGGTAAGCTCATCTAACTTGGTATAAAAATAAAATTAACGCCTGAGCAAGTTTTAGATTTGCTCCTGCACCTGGAGTCACAACAGAACATCCGATTACCCAGCGGATTGAAGACGAATCTTGGTGGTGGCAAATTCATTGAACTATTTGGAGAGATGGACAGGTTTACCGAAAAGCTCTACAATCTGACAGATAGAAGCAAATCTACTTATTGATCCATCAACCCAAGCATAGTAAAGATTTTCTGGTGATTCCGCTCGTCTGTGGAAGCATTCTATTAAGATAAGAAAGTCTTTAGTAGAGGGTAGTAAACAATGGATGTAAAGCTAATCCTAGCTGGATTAACAGTAATATTTACTGTTGCGTGCCTGTTTTTTGGTACGAAAAATGGATTTTATGATTCAGAGAACTATCATGGCAATGGCTCTGCACACTAATTGTGCAAAAGTATCAAAGCAGTTCCCTTAACCACAATTTTTAGGGTAGATCATGCCCAGTTTTTGCCAGCCAGTAGAGGTTGGTCAAAGGCGTTCTCTCCAATCAAAAAATCCGTAATCTCAGGGTGTACGGGCGCATTAGCCCGATGTCACAAAAGCAAAATCTCCAAAACTTATAGCTTTTGCGATATATGAATGATGATCAGGTTGGAGGGGGGAAAGCATGAGGGATAATCTGTCGGCATCCTCTCGTGTTGATACTGAGGAAACAGGAGTTGAATTGAACTGTTTTCCTTACAGTGTTCAGCATAATGATGAGGGTGTGTGTTTACTGGTCAAAATGGGGCCGCATCGCATTTTGCTAGATTGCGGTGTGGAGAATATTTCCTCACTGCAAAAAGGTCTAACAAAGTCGGCACGTCGAGGTAGTTCACCCTTACCAGCAGATGTGGTATTGATCAGTCATGCTCACCCAGATCACGCCAGAGGTGTGTTGGCATTACATAAAGCTTTCCCACTTTTACCTATTTATGCCAGTGAAGTAACTACCAAGTTACTGCCGTTGAATTGGCCAGAACAAAACACCAAAGAAATTCCCCAATTGTGTCATGCTCTACCGTTGCGATCGCCCATAGAATTGCAAGAAGGTTTAGTAGTAGAATTATTTCCCGCCGGACACTTACCAGGGGCGGTAGCAATTCTGCTCACCTACACAACCGAGCAGCGCTCTTACAAAGTACTATATACAGGCGACTTTTTCTTGTCTAATTCCCGGCTAGTAGAAGGTTTGCGCTTAGAAGAATTGCGGGGATTAGATGTCAATGTGTTAATTATCGAAGGTACTTATGGCACATCACGTCATCCCCATCGCCGCAACCAAGAAAACCAACTAGCCGAAAGAATTAATCGCGCGATCGCGGACTATCATTCTGTTATTCTCCCCACACCAGCACTAGGATTAGGACAAGAACTACTGATGCTGCTGCGTAGTCATCATCACTTCACTGGACGGGATTTAGATATTTGGGTGGATGGTACTGTGGCTAAAGGCTGTGATGCTTATCTAGAATTACTACCTTATCTGCCTCCATCTGTACAAAACTTTGCCCGCCATCAACCCTTGTTTTGGGATGAACGGGTGCGTCCTAGAGTCAGGCGCTTGCAGCCAGAAAGACGTGGTGTTGTCGGCAAGTCCCCATGTATTGTTCTCACAGACGCAACCGCTGACTTAGGCGAATACTGCCAACCTAATACAGGGCCTTGGCTGATTCTCGTACCAGAGAAAATTGATATAAAAGTTAACAAACAATATTTAGCTCCCAGCACAGTGGAAAGCTACCTCCTAGCCCAACACAGTGATGGCCCTGGTACAACTCAACTAATTCACAATTTACGTCCCCAGCACGTTTTATTCGTTCACGGTTCTTCTGCTTACTTAGCAGATCTCACTAGCTTAGAGGAGTTACAAAACCGTTATCACGTCCATTCCCCTGCTGCTAACACCTTAGTAGAACTGCCGATTGGCGACACATTTGTCCAACCAGCCGCACCGGAAACTAACTACGAAGGCGAACTGACAGAATTAGCCACAGTCATCACTATTACTTTACCGGAAGCGATTACAGAAGACCCACGTTGGCGGGAGTTTGCCGATACTGGCTTAATTGAAGCGCGTTGGCAAGGAGAAGAAATTGTTTTACGGGGGTTGTCTCAAAGAGAATTACTAAATCAAAGTAGCGATCGCTATACTTTATCTGATGTAGACTGCTGTGGAACTTGCCGACACCAAAGGGGACAGCGCTGTTGGAACCCTGTTTCTCCTTTATATAACTTTAAAGTCACTCTGGAAGGTTACTGTCCAGCTTTTGAACGCTCATCAACTACTGAGTCCTGAGTAAAGAGAAATTGATCTACCTCACCCAGGACTCAGCACTGTGCTTTTAGTTAATCAGGATTGGAGTCGGTAAAACGGTTACGGATGCGTTCAGCATCAGGACAATCTTCAGTTAGGAGAGGTTCGACATTACCCCTTGGTACGGAAGCTAATTTTTGAGTGACAGCGCCAATACTTTCGAGGCGAACCATTTCTTCCCAAGAACAAACTTCGTCTTCCTCATCCGTTTCGTAGCGTAACGTCACCAAATCTCCCTCTATGTCGATGATGCGGGCGCGTTCAATCCAGCGTTGCTGGTCCCGCAAGAAAACACATACCTCCCGCCCATCGCAACACAGTTGATAAATCTTGCGGTGTAGCATGTACTGCTTCTGCCTTTTTAAACAACGTACGTTAAACCTGAAAAAATTTGGGTTTTACCCCAAGAGATTACATCCCTAGAGAAGTGAGTTTCACGGTTCAAGTTACTGCACCCGTTAAACTTAACCTCTATTTAGGGTTGTAAGAGTGAATGTCTACTTCATAGAAGTCACACAATCCGGGATTTGTGCTAACCAGTTTAATAACTGCTGGTGAGTCTTTCCTATCATTATGTAATAATAAATACTCCAAAACAAGCGGTGATTGCGGTTGTTTAAGTTGCCTACTTGTAGTCATGGGCATCACTGGGAAGTCTGGGGACTTTGCTGTACTTTTACCCCTATGTATTTGATCTTAACTCATTATTTTGCTGGCCTTCATTGTTTTCAACAACAACATCTTAATGAGTTTTAAATTTTGGGCTGTTGTTTGGGAAAAAGATTGTCTTTGGAGACTGGATGTAGGGGTATAAGAGTTTTAAACACCTACATCCTTACACCCTTATACCCCTGTACCCTTCACTAAGCTTTTGCCAATTAGTTAGATCTGTATTGAGTCAGAAATTCTATCAGCCGCTCTGAAGAACCCTCTCGTTTGATTTTACCTGCTGTGACTGCATCATATAAATCTGCCAAAGCCGCCAAATCCTCAGACTGATAGCACTTGGTAGCTAGGACTTGATGAAGCAGACCCTCAGATTCAACACTAAGATATCCAGTTTGGAAAGCAGATTCAACGAGTGCGCGAATCATTTTAATTAGGGCATAATAAGCAACTTGATACATCTAGTGTGGAATATTAATTGTGAAGACTGATTGATATGAAACAGCAGATACTAGTGATTATAATTACAAAAAAACCGTGATTTCAATCACAGTTTTTTACAAGTACGGTAATAGTTATATTACGGCTTGATAAGTATAAACTATGAGGTTATAAGTAAGCATTTTCTGTTTTGAGTATAGTTTCATGATTTTTACCCGATACAAAATATACAATCAGATTTATGGTTATCAAATATACTGACTAGAAAAGTAGCGGAAATCTTCATCCTGTTGACTGAATTGCACCCAGTCAAGGTTTAAAGATATAAATTTTTGTGACAAGCGATCGCAAGCAGGGCGTTCTGTGGCGTAATGTCCAGCATCAATTAAAATTAAACCGCGATCGCGGCTTTCCTGAAACTGATGAAATTTGCAGTCAGAAGTTAAGTAAACTTGCGCCCCGGTTTTCACTACCGCCGAAATGAAACTAGCGCCTGAACCACCCAAAACAGCCACCCGTGAAATTGTTTGTTGTAAATCAGCTGTTGGGGAAAAAATCAAATCCGGGGGAGAAAGTCGCTGTTGAATTACTGCTAGTAACTCTTGTAGTGTCAGTAATTTTTCGAGTACACCAACACGTCCGTAACCTAAGCCGGAAACAGTCGGTACTATAGGCGTGACTTCCTGAAGGTTGAGAATTTGTGCCAAAACGTCAGCCGTACCGTCTTGTACTTGGTCGAAATTAGTATGAGCAGTATATATACCAATATTGTGGGTAAAAGCTAACCTTACCATTTCGGAAAGTGCATCACCACGCCGGAGAGATTTCGGAGGAGTAAAAATCAAAGGATGATGGGCAAAAATTAGATTAGCATTATGAGCGATCGCTTCTTCCATCACCGCCAAAGTTGGTGTTAAACATACCAACACCCGCGCCGACTCTTGCAAAACTCCAGGCTCAACTTGCCAGCCACAATTATCCCAGCTTTCACACCAAGCCGGATTCGCCCATTCTTCAAACCAACTAATTAAATCAACAATTTTCATAATTCCTTAATCGATTTTTCAATCCAAAATCCAAAATCTAAAATTCTTTCATCGCCTTTGCGGTTGAATATTCAACTGTAATGCTAACTGCTGACGTATCTCCTGAAAAGGCTGATTCCATACAGGCTGAGTATTCCAATTCCAGGCTGCTACAGGGATGTATCCTTGACTAGCAAGATGAGTTAACAAACGATATTCATCTTTTGGTTCACGGGAAAAAGGAAAAGGATTACGAAAACCCGTGTCACACAGTTTATAATTTGTCGGTTTATCAAGACTAATACGATGTATTAATTCCTGTCCTTTAGCCAGCAAATAATCTAAAAAAATCAAACTGAAAGGTTCTAATTGTGCGCGAGTTTGTGGTTCTTTTTGTACCCATCTTGCCCACTCAAAACCATACATAAAATCGTGAACATAACAAAAGCGAATTTCCTGCTTTCTTCCAAATAACTTGCTAAGAGAAACCATTTTGTGAGTAAAAGCCTTTAAAAATGTTACAGCATCATCTCCCATTGGCAGAGCTTGCCGCAAAATACTACTTACCATAAAATCGCAATCCCAAAAAATATTTGTGGGAAAGTTTTCTAATTGAGCATCTAATATGCGTTCTAATGTATTTTGCAAATTTGATATCAGTTTAATATCAGTTGTTTCTTCCGTAATTAAATTTCCCAATTCAGCAAAACTCGTAATTACTTGTTTTTGAGGATTGAGCGATAAAGGATTTACAGACTGCTGGGACAGAAATTCATCAAGAATTTGAAAGTTATAAGTAGAATGCAGGTCTTGCTTCATACAGATTTAACTAGCCTCAGCAAATAATCTATATTTCATTTTATGAGCTTCTATCTAGAAATACCTAATAATATTAACTAAATATAAAATAATATTAAAATTTGTATATTACCAAAAAAGCCGCAGTTTTAGTGGCGGCTTTTAGATATTGTGAATATACTCAAATTTTAACTTTTTCTCTATGCCTATGAGTGAAGTAAAAAAAATTAGGAATAAAAACTCATAATCCACATTCTAATTAGCCAGAAATGTGAACAACCAATTCTCGTGTATGACTGCGTTGACGATGTTCCCAAACATAAATTCCCTGCCAAGTACCCAATACCAAATGACCGCGATTAATAGGTATATGTTCAGAAGTATGAGTCAAGGCTGAACGGATGTGTGCTGGCATATCATCAGGCCCTTCCGCGTCATGGATGTAGCCACCAGATTCCGGGACTAGTTTAGCCATAAAATTAGCTAAATCTACCAATACATCGGGATCAGCATTTTCTTGTATTACTAAACTAGCGGAAGTATGGCGTAAAAATAAAGTGCAAAGACCAGTTTCCACACCCGATTCAGAAACTATGGCTTCGACTTTAGCAGTGATGTTGTGAAAAGATTTACCAGTAGTAGAAACTCTCAGTAGCTTTTGGTAGTGAACCATTTGTCGATTAATTGACTATTCACTAACAATATAGACTTTCTTAGGCAATTAGCTGCAACATTCAGCCACAATTTAGCTATATTATTGAATGATGCTAATGAGTATGATAAATATTTTTCTGGTGATTAGATGAGGGCGATCGCTCAACAAAGTTCTAGTTAAATTGAATCTTATCTAGTAGACACTTCAACAACAAGAGTGTGATCAAGTTTTAACTGTCTATTTTGATAAATTATCAATATTTTATTTATATAAATTTACAATATTTTTTGTCAAACTAGCAAAATAATAATACCCGCCTTTGTGCTTTCGGGCATTATCTGTAGATTGAGATTTTCAGGATTTACCCCAAAAGTTTTTCTACCCTAGCAAGCGAAGGAAATCATCCCAATGGCACATCTATTTGAAGCATTCAGGATTCGTGAAATCACCTTTCGCAACCGCATTGTTGTTTCACCCATGTGTCAATACTCTAGTACAAATGGGTATGCTAACGACTGGCACTTAGTACATTTAGCTTCTCGTGCAGTTGGTGGTGCAGGTTTAGTGTTCACCGAAGCAGCGGCGGTAGAACCGCGTGGGCGAATTAGTCCGCAAGATTTGGGCATTTGGTCAGACGAACACATAGAAGGTTTAGCCAAAATTGTCGAATTAATTCATAACTTTGGTGCAGTTGCTGGGATTCAACTCGCCCATGCAGGGAGAAAAGCCAGCACCGCCAAACCCAGTCGTGGTGGAAAAGCCTTAGATGAATCGCAAGAAGGTTGGCGACCTGTAGTTTCCAGTAGTGCGATCGCATTTAGTAAAGACAGTCCAGTCCCAGAAGCCTTGAGTATTGCCGGAATTCAACAAATTATTCAAGCTTTTGTTGAAGCAACTCAACGTTCATTACAAGCTGGCTTCAAAGTCGTGGAAATTCACGCAGCTCACGGCTACCTACTACACCAATTTCTCTCACCCTTAGCGAACCAGCGTCAAGATGAATATGGTGGTAGCTTTGAAAATCGAATTCGTCTGTTGTTAGAAGTTGTTGCAGGTGTACGCCAAGTCTGGCCCGAAGCCTATCCTTTATTTGTACGTATTTCCGCCACCGATTGGATAGATAAAGGATGGGATATTGAGCAAAGTGTTGCCTTGAGCGATAAACTCAAATCCTTGGGTGTAGACTTAATTGACTGTTCCTCTGGGGGAATTATTCCTGGGATTAACATTCCCGTCAAACCCGGTTATCAAACTCAATTTGCTGAACGTATTCGCCAGGAAGCAAAAATTTCTACAGGTGCAGTCGGCTTAATTACCTCTCCCGAACAAGCCGACCAAATTATCCAAACAGAAGTAGCAGACTTAGTTTTCTTAGGACGTGAATTACTCCGCAACCCTTACTGGCCGCATCTAGCCGCCAAAAAACTAGGACACGAGAAACTCTGGCCAGTACAATACGATCGCGCCTGGATTTAGTATTACAATGCCAGAACACGATCGCCTGTTCAAAGAATTACTTTCGACTTTTTTCATCGAATTTCTGGAGTTGTTTCTACCACAACTTGCCAACACAATTGAGCCAAACTCCATTCGTTTCCTACCCCAAGAATACTTTGCTGACCTCACCGCAGGCGAAGATAAAGTAATTGACTTGCTGGTTGAGGTGCAGCAAGCAGGAGAAGAAGTTGGCTTTCTGGTACATATTGAAACCCAATCTTACAGCGAGCGAGACTTCAGCCGTCGAATGTTTTTCTACTTTGCACGGCTGTATCAGAAATATTTGCAGCGCGTCTATCCAATTGTTGTGTTTTCCTTTGATCAGCCTTATCGGGAAGAACCCCATTCTCACACAGTTGAGTTTCCCAACTTGAAGGTATTAGAATTCAACTTCACAGCGATTCAATTGAATCGATTAAACTGGCGCGATTATCTCAATCAACCAAATCCCGTAGCAGCGGCCTTGATGGTCAAAATGCAGATTGCAGAGCCAGACCGACCCAAGGTAAAGGTTGAATGTTTGCGACTGCTCGCAACCTTAAAGCTAGATCCCGCCCGCACCCGCTTAATCTCCGGCTTTGTTGATACCTATTTACAGCTAAACCAACAGGAGGAGCAGGTCTTTCAAGAGGAGATTGGTAGACTGGAAATGAATAACCAGGAGGATGTGATGGAAATTGTCACCAGCTGGATGAGGCAAGGTATTGAGCAAGGTATTGAGCAAGGCATTGAACAAGGTATTGAACAGGGAGCCGAGAGAGAAGCCCGATCGCTCGTTTTGCGGTTGTTGAGCCGCAAAGTGGGAGAATTGCCAGAGGAGGTGCGATCGCAAATTGATGCCCTATCCCTACCTCAACTGGAATCTTTAGGAGAAGCTTTGTTAGATTTTTCCAGCTTAGTTGATTTAACCAATTGGTTAGCGCAAAATTGACCTGAACGAGAAAAAACTATGGCTGCTGCCCATAATTGGGGAATATTCAGCACTCAGCACTTTAAAAAGGGAGCTGACAACAACAGTATAGATGTGTAAAGTAGTTGAGAACTATTTACTTTCCCAACTTTCAGGCATCCATCTATGGATAGAAAAACTAAACGCCTACTGCTGCTTGTAGCCTCCTGTAGTATTGCTGGTGTCATTTTAGGTGGTACTAGCAGCTGGGCAGAGAGTAATCTTTGTTTACGTGCCAGTCAAGTCACAAGTAATTGCTTGACCCAAGACCCCATAGAAAAAACTATACAAGGAATGAGTACAGGATTAATCGCCGGGGCTGGGGCAGCATTCGGTGTAGCATGGAATATTCGCCACGAAGACTAAAATTGATAGTTGCGATCGCGTACCCATAGACTCACAGGCACAGCTTTACCCTGTGGGTCAACTTTCACCTTCACGACTATTGAGCGCGATTGTCCGTCTCTCGTTTGGCGCACAGCTTGGGCAACATCATTATTGATCTGTCGTCGTTCTTCATCTGGCACATTATAGTTTTCGATACCATACTGGACATAACCATCTTGATACACACCTTTGAGGGCTGCTTGATTAGTGGCAAGAGATCTGGGTTGATTACTAGTCACTCGTACAGGTCTCCAAGCCCTAGGAACACCACGACTAAAGGATGGTTGCTCCTGTAAAATCACATACAAGTTTGTTCCTTCCCGTAATTCTCCATCCCTGTTACGATTTCTCCGCAGTAATTCTTGCCAACCAGATAACCTTCTGAGTGTAGAAATCCGAGATATGTTGTAGTCAAGCTCTAAAGAATTACCTTGTAGTACATTTCTAGAATTTACAGGTACAGTTTGCAGAATAACTTCTTTACCTGTGAGGTTAGTGTACATTGATAAAAAAGGTACGGCGAAGATAATTCCTGCTTGAATAGCTAAGGGAAGAAACAACCGTCCTGTCGGTAAAGGTTTATTCGCTCTTTGTTCTGTAGCTAACAAATAATCCCGAAAAGTCAGCTTCTCTGAAAATTCAGCTTCGGGAGACAATGATTTATTCTTCGTAGATTCAGAACTTTTAGTAGATTCGGACTTTTTAGCAGATTCCGAAGATTCATTTTTCATGGGCGTAGTCCTAGTAGTAGGGAGAAACAACATAAGTTAGGACTAACGCAGAGAAACTTTAGAAGCTAGGGGCTAGTTGATGTATTTGCTTTAGTATCACGCAGAGTCGCAGACAGAGAATTAGAGGGATTTTACATTACCGGAAGACTTAGAGTTAGAACCTAAACGGCGTTCAAACCAAAGTCCAGCACTAATTAAGGCAGAACCACACATTACAAATACTAGTGACTTGAGTAGCAGTTCAGTGTCATACTCCAGCACTCGACTAATTACTTGCAGGGTTAACAACAGCATCCCGCCCCAAAAAGAGCGCCTGTCGTTAAACTTCATTCCTTCTCGAATCAGTCCCCAAGCTAACACTGTGAACAGCACATTGAAAGCAAAAACCCCCAAATCATCAATGGGGTTGATAGCTTGATGCCAGAAAGGTACTATAGCTGTGAAACCAAGAAAGGTGACAATCAAAGGTAGATTGAAGACTGCTTCCCGACGAATGGGGTTGTTTCGTTGGCGGACTAAAAACAACCATTGCAGTACCGCCAAGCCGCTGAGGATTCCCAAATCAATAATTGGGCGGTACATGAATATATCTATGTTACTAGTTGGCGAAGAGAAATTGAAGCTAGAAGTTTGCCACACCCAACGAAAAGACAACACATAAAAAGCCAGACCAAAGGCTATCAACGCTAAATCACGGGCTAAAGGTTGAAACAGCCTGTAATTAATTGTGGGAAATAGCAGGTCATCGTAACTCCAGAATAATGCTGGCGGCAGAGTAAAAGCAAAGGATGCTACCCAAGGTGCAGCGTCCGAAAAATTTGCCAGTGGTAGGGGGTCAAGGTTTAATTGTAAGGAAGTGGCAAAAATAAAAGCTGCGATCGCAAAAATCCACCGAGAACGGCAGAAGTAAGCTAAAGGTACAAACAACACCCACGACAGCAGAGGCATGTGTTTGATAACTAGTATTGCCCAATTCCAATCATTTGCCGAATAACGTAAGTCTCCAATTCCGATCCAATAGCCAATCTGTATGAGGATAATTCCCATAATTCCCAGGGAATTTAAAGACAGACTGTAAGCCATGACCAAAACGCCGAAACCCCAGGCAAAAAACAGTTCTGGAGTCGAACCGTTAATATTGAAAACATCAGCCATCAATGCGATCGTTGAGCCAAAAACCATCGCGCCTAAAATTAGCAATCCTTCACCCAAGAGGCGTTGACTACGTTTGGGTTTTTTGCCTTCAGGGATGCCAATTGCGGCTTGTCTCCAAGTGTAAAAACCAGTGATGGTAGTGGCCATAAACAAACTCATCATAATGATGAATTTGACATCGCGCGACCATCCTAGCCAGTTAGCAGCAACAAAGGTAATAATGCCCAATGTTAGGAGAATACTGCCAATCATGACCGCAGTCATCATTGAGCGATCGCGTGCAGCCGCTTCTAGATTATTAAATTGATAACGGTCTGCTAATTGTTGGTATTGTGAAGCACTAATTAGTCCTTCATCACGCCATAGTTGTGATTCTCGGCGTAACTTCCGCTGAAAATTATCTAATATCATGACCATCTCCAAAGCAATGAGGTAGTTTCACGGTCAAACAACTTTAGATTTTGGATTTGAGATTGACCCCACAGATAAATCTAGGAGCTTGTACTATTAAGGAACTATTGGTCATCGTCAGAATAGCGGTTATTGTATTTTCAGTATGCAGCCAAGGCATTGCCTAGCATTGTTCTTGTGTAACAGTTTTACTAGGATTAAAAATACGTATAATTATTCACACAAATAATGGAAAAGCCTTCCAATCTATTACTTAAACTCTCACGGCGTTTATTTGAAAGTTTAGAAGAACAAGAAAAATTTATCGCAGCCTTAGTTAATCCCCAAGCTTTTGCACCGTCTATTCTTTGGTGTCAGCCAAAACCAGAAATATCGCCTTTTGCAGTAGAAACACCTTTAACTTGGCAACCACAATTTATCGACAGATTAGCTTTAGGAGAAAAACCAGGACAAAATCCCCTACATAATCAAGGATATTTCTATTGTTTAGATTTTTCTTCTGTATTTTCAGCTTCAATTTTGTTAGCAATTACTCAGCCAGTCCCTACAGTTTTTGATATGTGTGCGGCTCCAGGCGGTAAAAGTGTGTTTGCTTGGAAAGCTTTGCAACCAGAAATACTGATTAGTAATGAAGTGATTGGCAAACGTTTAGGTATGCTCATTTCTAACTTAAAACGTTGCCAGATAAACCCATCGATTGTGGTGAATCGAGATTCGAGTATTTTTGCTGAAAGTATACCTGCATCGAGCAATTTAGTAATTGTTGATGCTCCTTGTACCGGACAATCTTTACTAGCTAAAGGTGAAAAAGCACCAGGATGTTTTCATCCCACTGCAATTAATAAAAGCGCCAATCGTCAAAAACGTATCATTGCTAACTCTGCTCAAATTGTCGCTCCTCAAGGGTATCTTGCTTATATGACTTGCACCTATTCCCCAGAGGAAAACGAGCAGGTTTGTGAATGGTTTTTATCCCGCTTTCCGCAGTTTCAAGCAGTCAAAGTTAGCCATTTACAAGAGTATCAATCGCACCTTACAACTATTCCTTGTTATCGGATGTTTCCGCAAAGTCGATTAGGTGCTGGTGCGTTTGCTGTGCTGTTTCAAAATACTGCTGAGGGTGAGAGTCTAGAGTTAGATTTAAGTGCTTTATCTGCGGTGTGGATGAATAGTAGGAATGAAGCTCCAGAATAGAATGTTTACTTGTGCAGGTATAAGGTACAAGTCCTTACCAGTTCAGAGTAAAATATAGTTAGTAAAGTTGGGGTTTAGTTGAGAGACGCTTCTATGATGAATTTACAAGAAATTATTAATTCTATTAATAAATTACCCATTGAAGAACGTGAATATTTATTTGAATTTCTGCGTCAAAAAAAGGAGGAAACTAGAGGGGATAATTTTTGGCAAGGATTACAAAAATTTAGAAAGGTAATTCAAAGCGAGGAGATAATTTTTACTGATGAGGATTTTGCTGATTTACGAGATCGTAGCCTAGGTAGAGAAATTAATTTATGAGTTTGAAGTTCTTACTTGATAGTAATATTCTCTCAGAGCCAGCACGTACTATACCAAATGTCAATGTTTTACATAAACTAGATATTCATAAGTCAGACGTGGCTGTTTCTAGTATTGTTGTTCATGAACTTTTATATGGTTGTTTGCGTTTACCGGAATCTAAACGGCGTGATTCACTTTGGAATTATATTTATGAAAATGATTTCTTAAACTACACACAATCGATCTAGAAGTCTGCTAAGTATCAGAATCGTACAATATTTTTAAATGTGCAGGTAAATCTATTTCTTGAAATTGTTCAATAGGAGTAGTCGGAAGACCACTTAATTCTGATAAATCTCTAATTTTTCTGGTTAATAATTCAATTAAAGTTCCGTTTTTTGTTAGTTGAAATAAGTCTTCCTTGTCTAGAACAACGATAATTTTATTTGTTCTGGCATGAAAAATTATCTGGCGAAGTCTACAATCGCTAACCGCTCTTTGTCTTGTACTATCTCGTTTAGGAAAGCCGGATGCTCCATTTAATGTAACAAAAACTCCAAGACCTGCACCTCTCAAATTGTGTTCCATTATGCTACATAATCGAGCAAATTGATTTTCTTTTAAAGGTTCTTTTGTAGCTTTTGCCTCAATTACTATATCTCTATTTTCCTGTTTAAGATATAAAGTTTTACGCACGACTTCCCAACTAATATCATCACCAGTTACCAGCAAATCATATTGAGGGCCGGCAGATTGAAAACTTTTAATACTTTGTACGCCTTTTAGACCTTTAAATAATAACAGTACAATCTTTTCTAGTAGTTTGCCAGCGTCTTGTGTTTGTTTGGGTGTGGGAGTTGCTAGTTGTGTATATATTTTTAATTCATTCAAATATTCAGAAAGTTTATCATCTACCTTATACAAATAAGAAGCTAATTTGTTTAATGCTGGATCTCCTTGCTCCAGACGTTCCATAGCTTTAATTATGCTGTCAACAAGCTCATCATTACTTTCCATGACTCAATTAAACAAACTCAATTGGTTGTTTAGATATCGCCATAAGATCAAACGATAACTCATCATAATTTTCTAGAACCATATCACAATTGGGGCAAGTCCAAGGTAAATCAGGAAAGCCTTTACCATAAGGAATTGCACCTACAGGAACATCTGGTTCACAATTATGATAAATGAGAAGTTTCATTTCACAGAGTCCTTCTGCTTCAAGAACTGCCAAGATGGCAATGGCATCAGAGTATTCTATACCCAACAGTACAGCAAGTTGATGCGGCATTACATTGGTCGAAGCCGTTATAAAATGCTTACTCAGTTCAGCTTTATGATTATCAGACAAAAAGCCTAAACGCTCTTTGTGAATTAAGCTAACCATTGCCTTAGCCTTAAAGTCCAAGTTCTTTTAGCAGAAACCTAAGAACAGAAGTACTACCACCATAATACCCTGAATGGCACTTGAGGTGTTGAAGAGAATCTTGGGTTGTAGAGTTGGGTTTTAGTCCAAAATAGCAATGTGCTTTGATGAGATGCTTAACTTTAAGTTTTTTTGACTGGTCTACTTCAATTTCAGTCGTAGTTAATTCTCTGTCTAGTTGAAATTCGTAAGATTTTGTACCCCACTCTTTGATTAAGGTTAACAAGATGGCATCTTCAGCATTTGTCATCTTTTCTGGATCACCTACCAAACCAAGCTTATTTAATACCGAATTAGCTAATTTTTCTGATAAAGCTTGTAATCCTTTAACATCAATCTCCTGAACTCCTGCACTATGAGCATTGATAGCAAGTCCCGATGCTTCTGCTCTAATGCGGAGGTGTCGCCATTTATAGGGATCATGATTAAGATATTTATCCCACATATCGTGCAGAACCAGCTTATGAAGATTAGGATGCTTCCAGTCTGCTTGACAATAATCAGCTAATTCATCAAAAAATCTAGGAATATGATGCCAAAAAGGGAATTGAGATGGCTCTACACGTTCATTTATCCTTGAACTCAATGAAAATCCATTCCAAGATAAAGCTATATAATCTTTTGCTACCTCAGCAATGACAGACCAACGAATATCACGTTTATCTAATTGACTAGCGGTTCCACTTCCCCGATAAATGGAATCATCAATTTTATAAGTTCTTATGTACCACTTTTTATGAGGTTCATTTGGTTCTTGAATAGGCCCATACCAGCCTTCCTGACCAAATTCTGTTAGTAAAGATGCAGAATTATTTAAGGTTGGTGTCCGCATCAATTTACCCTGTTTTAAACTCAACCATTGCCTTGGTTGCTTTACATAACCAACTAATATTTGATCTGAAGTAAGCTGACCTTTTTCAAGTGCATTAGCTATGTGTATTGCTAATTCAGATTTTTTAAGCCGACTTGTTACTGATGAAATAAGCTGGAGGGTTTCACTAGTAAACTCATTACTAGATAAAAGTTGCTCACAGAATTCTCTACCTGGCGAAAAACCATGATCAACAAAAGCGTGAATACTCATGTCGTGTCGATGCACTTGAAAGGATATTAAAAAAAGAGCATAGCAAAAAGTATCTACGCTTAAGCAATTTACAGTAGGGCAGACATCATTGCCGGCCCTACTATAAATTAACCCAAGCCAGCTTTTAACTCACTTTGCGCTTGTTCTAAAGCGGCTGGTAATTTACTGTCATCGCGCCCCCCAGCTTGGGCTAGGTTTGGTCTACCGCCGCCGCCACCGCCGCAGATTTTAGCGATCGCACCCACAAATTTTCCAGCTTGCAAACCTTTCTTGTTTACCTCTGGGCTGAAGGCTGCAACTATGCTGACTTTACCAGCTTCGGGAACGGAACCGAGTACCACTGCACCGTTACCGATTTTTTGTAGTAAACGTTCCGCCGCAGTTTTTAAGGATTCTGGGTCAACGCCTTCGAGTTGGGCAACAATAATTTTATGGTCGCCTACTGTTTGGGCTGTGTCTAGCAAGCTGTCTGATTTAGCGATCGCTAGTTGTCCTTTTAGCGTTTCTAGTTGCTTCTCGGCATTTCTTAGTTCAGTTTGCAGAGTGGTGATTCTCTCTGGTAGTTCTTCGGGTTTAACTTTAAAGCGATCGCTTAAATCTTTGACTACTTTATCCCGAACATTCAGGTAATCTAGTATCGCAGGGCCGGAAACTGCTTCAATCCGCCGCACCCCAGAAGCCACACCAGCCTCAGAAATAATCTTGAATACGCCAATCTCAGCAGTATTACTTACGTGCGTACCTCCGCACAATTCCATCGACACACTAGGAAAATCGATGACGCGGACTTCATCTCCGTATTTTTCCCCAAACATCGCCACAGCGCCTCTAGCTTTGGCTTCGGCTAAGGGTAAGATTTCAATTTTCGCGGAGTGTGCTTCAGAAATCCAAGTGTTTACCTGTTCTTCAACTTGCTGGACTTCTTCGGCTGTTAAAGCGCGGGGACAGTTAAAGTCAAAGCGTAATCTGTCGAAGGAAACAAGTGAACCAGCTTGAGATATTCCCTCATCCACGATTTTCTTTAACGCCGCTTGCAGTAAGTGGGTGGCTGTGTGGTTAGCTTGGGCGCGACGACGACAAGCAGCATCTATTTGGGCTGTAACAGAATCACCAACACGCAAAGTTCCGCGTTCGATGCGTCCGAAGTGTACGAAGAAATCAGATTCTTTCTTCACATCTTCCACGCGTACCACAATACCATCGCCAGAGATATAACCGCGATCGCCTATTTGTCCTCCAGATTCGGCGTAGAATGGGGTTTGATTGAGGACGATTTGCACCTCTGTTCCTGCTTCTGCTTCTTCCTCAGCGACACCATTGACTAGTAATACTTCCACTTTCGCCGTCGTCGCAGCTTGGGTATAACCTAAAAATTCGGTGGCGTGGATGTGTTCTGCAAGTTTGTCGAGGGAACCTTGCACCGTTAAATCGATGGTTTCGTGGGCAGCTTTTGCACGTTCCACCTGCTTTTGCATTTCACTATTAAATCCAGTTTCATCAACGGTGAGGTTGTTTTCTTCCGCGATTTCTTGGGTGAGTTCCAAGGGGAAACCGTAGGTATCGTACAAGGTGAAAGCACTTTCACCACTGATTTGGGTTTGACCTTGTTGTTTGACTTGTTGGATAATATCTTCGAGAAGTTTCTCACCTCTATCTAGGGTTTTGAGGAAGTTCGATTCTTCCCGTTCCAGTTCAGCTTTGATGGCTGCTTCCCGTTGGCGGACATTGGGGTAAGCTGATTCCGAAAGAGCGATCGCAGTATCTGCTACTTGGTTGATAAAATTTCCCGAAATGCCAATTAATCGGCCATGACGTACCACCCGCCGAATTAATCGCCGCAACACGTAACCCCGTCCCACATTGGAGGCGCGGATTTCATCAGCAATCATATGAATGACAGCACGCACATGATCACCAATTACTTTTAATGAGACTTTGGTTTTCTCATCGCTAGAATGGTAATCAATGCCAGCAATTTGCGCTGCCGTTTTAATAATTGGGAAAATTAAATCTGTTTCGTAGTTATTCGGTACTTTTTGGAGGATTTGCGCCATTCGCTCCAAACCCATACCGGTATCTATATTCTTATTTTGCAGTGGGGTTAAATTACCAGAAGCATCCCGGTTGTATTGCATGAATACCAAGTTATAAAACTCGATAAACCGGGAATCATCTTCTAAATCAATATTGTCGTCGCCGCGTTCGGGGTGAAAGTCGTAATAAATTTCCGAACAAGGGCCGCAGGGGCCAGTGGGGCCAGAAGCCCAAAAGTTATCATCTGCACCCATCCGTTGAATTCTAGCTTCGGGTACACCTATTTTGTCACGCCAGATATTGTATGCTTCGTCGTCTTCTTCAAAGACGCTGACGACGAGGTTTTCGGGAGAAAAGCCAAATACTTGTGTGGAGATTTCCCAACCCCAAGCGATCGCTTGTTCTTTAAAATAATCACCAAAGCTGAAGTTACCCAACATCTCAAAAAACGTGTGATGGCGTTTGGTGCGTCCGACGTTTTCAATATCGTTGGTGCGGATACACTTTTGCGATGTGGTTGCTCTTTTAAATTCAGGTGTGCGCTGTCCCAGGAATATCGGCTTAAATGGTAGCATCCCCGCGATCGTCAGCAGCACGGTTGGATCTTCTGGTACGAGGGAAGCACTCTTGAGAATTTGGTGTTCCCGTTGGGCGTAGAAGTCAAGGAATAAATTGCGAATTTCGTTACCGCTGAGTTTCTGGGGATTAGAAGACATGGGTGAACTGAAGTATAAAGTATGAAGTATGAAGTATGAACTATGAAGTATGAACTATGAAGTATGAAGTTACCGTTGGTTTACTCGTACTTCTTGCTTTACCTTTTTTGTAGATAAAGTATGTCGCAGGAGAGAATCTCTTCCCTAGCCTCTATTTTTGCATTTTGTTTCGTCTTGCTGCTAGGAATTTTTACTCACAGAGAGATTTGTGCAGCGATCGCCTACTCCTATATAAGTAATGCTACTACCTCACTCTAGTTAGATGTATGCACTCCTAGCGAAGGAATAACATTTATTTGTAAAGCAAATATTAAAATTTCTCACCAGAGGTAAGTAATGGCACTAAAACTAAAAGTTCCTAATATTACTTGTGAAGGCTGTGCTGAAAAAATTATCGAATCTATTCATGTTATGGAACCGGATGCGCAAGTAGATGTGAATGTTCAAGACAAAACAGTTACGGTAGAATCCGCAGCTTCTGAAGAGTCTATCAAACAGGTAATTGTTGCTTCTGGTTACAACATTGAAGGTTATTAATTTCTTCATAAAATTTTTACGTTTTTTTTAAGGTTAGCTCGATTTAGATCACCATATTTTATCTATCGTGTATTCACCTATTTCAACAGGCAGAATTTACGAATCAAGCCTAGTTATACATAACTGTGTAGCTAGGCTTTATCCATAAACTAATCCTGACCAAGAAAAAAATGTATTACATTTTTTTTGTTTATTAAGCATCTCGGTTTTTACGGAATCAAGCCAAAATTTATAATTTTTTAAATATTAAATTCGGTCAAAGAAAATAGAGTGATCCCATCCAGTAAGATGGCTACTTTTCGTATTCCTACTATTAGATAACTAACACCTGGAAACTACAGTTATAGTTTTGAGACTAAATATAAATTCCGTATTTATACTGTTTTAAAAAAAATAGATGAAGACCGACAGTAATTATCAGAACTAGAGAGTTATCTGTTTGTATTCAGGTAATATATTAAGATGATATTAAAATTATCAGGGTATAGTTAATTTAAGGTTATGACTATCAAATAAATAGTTAATCTATCAATACTCAAAAAATTGATAGATTAACTATTTTAAAAATTAGTGGGAAGTTTTAGCTTGAAATAAGGCAGATAGTACAAAAATGAATATCTCTATTCTGGTCTTTGGAAGTGATAAATTTGTCGCCAAACTTCCCGATCAGATCCTGGATACAACCGCTTTTAGTTTAGAAGTTATTGCTGACTTCCATCAGGCAATTTCTCAAATTCAAATTTCTCCGCCGGACGTTATATTTGTGCAAGCAAGTTTGGATGGGAGTATAGAACTGTGCGGTTGGTTGAAAAACCAAACACAACTATCTTGGTTGTATTGTATCCTTTTCGAGGATCGTTCCTATCAGTTGGCAGCTAAAAGTAAGCAGGATTTAGGTTGGGAATGGGAAATGACTGCTACTGCACTTAGACAAGGTGCTGATGCTTACATTTGGCAGTTGAGTGATGAAGTTATAGAGAATAATCCGGCAAGTTTAGCAGCTCATCATCAGGTAATACTAGCTCAGTTGAGTGTTGGTTTACGGAAAGCGCAAAAATACCGTGAACTAATGCGGACAAATGATTTATTATCAGCGATCGCTTTAGCCGATTCGTTAACAGAAATTAGTAATCGTCGGGCTATGGAATGGGATTTACCTCGACAAGTGAAAAAATCTCGCACTCAAGGAATACCCTTGAGTTTGATTATTTTAGATATAGATTATTTCAAAAAAGTTAACGATACCTATGGGCATTTAGTTGGCGATCGCTTATTACAATTATTAGCCTACCGACTGCGGCATAATCTGCGTTCTAAAGATACTCCTTTCCGTTATGGTGGTGAAGAATTTGTAGTTGTTCTCACTAACACGACCGGTGAAGAAGCAATGATAGTCGCAGAACGCTTAAATCGCATAGTTGCTGAACAACCATTTGCCATTAACGAAGAACTAACTATTCCCATCACAATTAGCTTAGGTGTTGCTAGTCTCCAATCTAATGATGATGATAAAGGTTATAGCTTATTAAATCGTGCTGATCAATGTCTTTTGAATGCGAAAAACGCAGGACGTAACCAAGCCGTTAGTTGGGAATACCCTGAGTTTTCCCATCTCAAAGCTGTTTCTTCATAAATAGGATACATCACTCGACTAAAAGCCAAACTTTTTCTTTTGACTTTTTACTTTTGACTTTTGCCTTGTTGTACTAGGTATTGCCGTACACTGGCGATCGCATCCAAAGCACTCTCCACAATATAAACGTTTTTTGGCGATAGTTTCTGAAAGAAATTTTGGCTTTCTCTATCGTCAGTTAATAAAATTACGGGCTTATTTGCTTTCAAAGCTAAGGCAATTTCGGAAGCAGTTCCTGCACCCATACCACAAGCAATTACCACATGACTAGAAATAACATTGATGTTATTTCGTGCGTTTCCCATGTCTGTGAAAATTGCAATATCGACCGCTTCCGAAATACCATCAGGTTGACTACCAGGAAGAATTCCTAAGGTTAACCCATTAACAGACTTTGCACCCTTACTTGCTGCATCCATCACCCCAACATTTCGCCCACCAGTTAATAAAATCCATCCTTGTTGGGCGATGAGTTCGCCTAATTGATAGGCATTTTGTAAATCATTACTTGTCGCCCCTTCTCCAGGCCCCATCACCCCAATTACGATTTTTCGCATTCAGCTTTACCATTTTTCAGCCCAATAAACAATTTCTGAAGCTGCACTATCAATGGCTACGCCATAGCTATCACCATGATTCCATTTAAATCCAGGAGTACCTTTATCCTCCGCATTCAACACTAAGATTTCATAAGAAGGTGGAAAAGATTCTCCCTCAGCATCACCAGTGTAGAAAAAGGTAGTCGGAACACCGTTGGGGAGGTTGGCGTGGACGTTGGTATCACCACCTAAGTATTTATGCTTAGCTAGTTTTCTGTATTGTGTCAGTAATTTTTGAATTTGTGCGGGTGATTGTTTTTCTCTCACTTGCAAGAAACTACTAGCTTGGGCAACTCCTGGGGAGTAAGCAATGCGCACATCTTTTGCATCAGCCGTAATTTCACGGGGAAAATGCTGAATTTCTGCTGGGCTTGCCCAAAGTTGATTGCGGATTTCACTGTAGCGAGATGTATTAGTAATAATTTGCGATTCAGTAGTACTACTAAATGCTTTTCTCATCAAAAAACTGCCGCCAACAATTCCCAAACTACTCAGGGAAAAGAAAACTATCATGGCGGCTTTAGCAAGGTGCGAGCGCTGCATTGCGTTGGGTGCGGCTAAATTACATAGGCATATACCCAACAAATAAACCATATTCGTAAGATTGCGGAGCTAATACCAAAAATATTGATGAAATCTTTGTGTAATCAGGGAAAATACGGGGCTTTTATAAAAATAATGTAAATCGATTCAGTAGAGACGCGATGTATCGCGTCTCTAAAGATTAAATCCAGCCAACAATCATCCCAGCCAGCAAAATAAAGCCAATCCACACATTCTGCCGGAACATTTCACCGTAAGCAGCATGAGGCAAATCTTTCTGTTTCAATCGCCAATACTGCCAAACCCAGCCAATAGTAGACACTGCTAAAGTCATCCAAAAAGCCAGGTGAAGGTTAATCACAATACCCAGCCAACCTAATAACAAGATTGTGCCAGCAAAGAAAATACCTATGGCATCTGGGGCATAATTGCCAAAAAACAAAGCGCTAGAGTTAATACCTATGCGTCGGTCGTCTTCCTTGTCGCTCATGGCATACACAGTATCAAATCCCAAAGTCCAGAGTACAGTTGCGCCCCACAATAACCAAGTTGCTTGGGAAATGCTACCTGTTACCGCACTCCAGCTAATCAACACCGCAAAACCCCAAGCGATGGATAATACCAGCTGCGGCACAGGAAACACTCGCTTTGCCCCTGGATACAGTAGAATTACCGGGACTGCTGCTACTGATAGCCAAAAACTCAGAGGATTCAGATAAAATGCCAGAATCGCCGCACATCCGAGCGCTATAATAGCTACTACAACGCCAACTTTAATTGACAAGGCACGAGAAGCTAAAGGGCGATCGCGGGTTCTCTCAACTTCTGGGTCAATATCTTTATCCCACAAATCGTTAATCACACACCCAGCTGCACTTGTGGTGAGAGTCCCCAACACAATCACTCCCACCAAAGGTAAAGGCGGTTGACCAGCCGCCGCCAAAACCACAGCCCACAGGGCAGGAATCATCAAAATTAACCGCCCTTCCGGTTTATGCCACCTTAAAAGCCGGATAATCACAAGCCATACAGGTTCCTGGTTGCGTTCTGGCGTACTCAACATAAAAATCAACAAAAATTACTAAAATTTGATAAGTTAACACTTCTTTACATCTATAGAATAACTTTATTTGTTATTTGTAAAAACACAACCTAAATTTGCAACGATGGATACATTTTCATCGTCACTCAAGTTGTAAATGGCAGGGTAAATCTACAGGCTAGAGTCTAGAGATGAGAGACTTAGTATTTTTACTCAGAACTCAGCACTCAGAACTCAGCACTTTTAAAGGTACACAGTTTCAGAGTCCAAAATCCCGCAATCCCATCTTTTATAGTCCTTCCTAAATAGAGAGAGAAAACTAGATGCTAGATTTAGTTTCCGCTGGCTGGGAGAGTGTGAAAACTCAACCAGTTCAACAACACCGGATTATTGCTGCCATTGATTTGGGAACAAATTCTCTGCACATGGTGGTGGTGAAAATTGATCCAACCCTACCAGCGTTTAGTATTTTTACCAGAGAAAAAGAAACTGTGAGACTGGGCGATCGCGATTTAACTACTGGTGAGTTAAAACCAGAAGTGATGGATAGGGCGATCGCCACTTTGAGGCGTTTTCAAACAGTTGCTGAAACTTTTAATGCCGAAACCATCATTGCTGTGGCTACCAGTGCAGTGCGGGAAGCCCCCAATGGCAAAGATTTTCTCCACAGAATAGACAGCGAACTAGGTTTAAGCGTTGACTTGATTTCTGGTCAAGAAGAAGCACGCCGCATCTATTTAGGAGTGCTGTCGGGGATGGAATTTAATAACCAGCCCCACATGATTATTGATATTGGTGGTGGTTCGACAGAAATTATTTTGGGAGACAGCCAAGAACCGCGCACACTCACCAGTACAAAGGTGGGTGCAGTGCGGCTAACTGGGGAGTTCATCACCACCGACCCCATCAGCAATCCAGAGTTTCAATATCTGCAAGCGTATGTCAGAGGAATGCTAGAACGTTCTGTAGAAGATGTTTTAGCAAATCTTCAGTGTGGCGAATCTCCGCGCTTAGTGGGAACATCCGGCACAATTGAAACGCTCGCCATGATTGATGCCCGTGAAAAGTTGGGTACGATGCCTTCGACACTTAATGGCTATCAATTGAGTCTCCAGGATTTGCGCAGTTGGGTGAATCGCTTGGCCAAAATGACCAACGTCGAAAGAACAGCCATTCCCGGTATGCCAGAAAAGCGGTCAGAAGTAATTTTGGCAGGGGCGATCGTCTTGCAAGAAGCGATGATATTGTTGGGTGTAGATGCGGTCACACTGTGCGGGCGGGCGTTACGAGAAGGCGTAATTGTCGATTGGATGCTAACTCACGGTTTAATTGAAGACCGATTACGTTACCAAAGTTCGATTCGCCAGCGGAGTGTGCTGAAACAGGTAAACAAATATCACATCAATATTGAACATAGCGATCGCGTGGCTGTATTTGCCCTAAGTTTATTTGACCAAACTCAAGGCATCCTGCACAACTGGGGCGATGATGAACGCCAACTTTTATGGGCAGCGGCAATCTTACATAATTGCGGCCACTATATCAGCCATTCGGCTCACCACAAACACTCTTACTATCTCATTCGCAATGGTGAATTATTAGGCTATACCGAAACCGAAATCGAAATCATTGCGAATTTAGCCCGTTATCATCGCAAATCTCCACCCAAGAAAAAGCACGAAAATTTCCGCAATTTGTTGAGCAAAAATCATCGGCAAATAGTTTGTCAATTAAGTGCAATTTTAAGATTAGCAGTAGCTTTAGATAGACGACAAATTGGCGCAATATCACAGGTTAGATGTAATTATTATCCTGATTTGCAACAAGTAAATCTATCAATTTTCCCGACTCATTCTGATGATGACTGCTCCTTGGAAATGTGGAGTTTAAATTACAAAAAAGGCGTGTTTGAAGCAGAATTTGGCGTGAAATTAGTTGCTACATTAGAAACTGCTAAACTCGCAATTAACTAATACTAAAGACGCGAGTTATCGCGTCTTCCCTATTCCCTGTTCCCTACAAAGGCAAAATTACCGTAAATGTAGAGCCTTTTCCTAATTGTGAATCTACCTTGATTTCACCATGCAACAATTGAACTAAGCGAGAAACAATTGCTAACCCTAACCCTGTCCCGTTAGAATCTTGCGGTTGTTGATTGTTGACTGCGCGAAAATAAGGCTGGAAAATTTTGGTTTGAGCATCAGATGCAATGCCTAATCCGGTATCAGTAATAGATATAGCCCAAGTCTGTTCAGATTCCTGGTAACATTGCAAACTAACTGTCCCAGATTCTGTATATCGAATGGCGTTACTGAGTAAATTAGTGAGAATTTGCTGAACTCGCAGGGGATCTGTAGTAACTTGATGAGGAGCGCGATCGCAATCAACAATTAAAGATAATTCTTTATTACGTGCTAAAGGTTCAATTATTTCCACAACTGAGTTAATTAACTCACGCACATCAGTCACAGTTGGCTGTAATATCATTCTGCCAGCATCATAACGAGAAATTTCCAAAGTATCGTTAATTAACCGCAGAATTAGCCTACCGCTTTTCATCACTCGCTCGATACTTTCAAGATTAGAATACGAATCCTTGATTTCTGGATTTTGGCGCTGCTGACGGAGAAATAAGTCTGCGTAACCAATAATGGAAGTTAAAGGTGTTTTGAGTTCATGCGCCAACTGCGACAAGCTATCCTTACTAGCGCGAACCAAACGAGTTAGTTCTTGGTTAGTCAGGCGTAACTGGCTTTGGAGTTGTTCTAACTCTTGTAGCCTGCCTTGAGTATAGCTATTAAAGCAACGCGCGATCGCTTCATCAATTACCGTATCAATCAGGCGCACAGCCCGCAACAATTCTATAGGAGATGCTTTTAATAAATCTTCTTCCAAAAAAGAAAAAATTACAAACCTTAGTAAACGATACTCGCGTGCAATTTCTGCTGGCTCAAATCCTTGTTCAGCACGCAGTGAGCCGTGTTCTAAACTTGCATCAACTACTGTTTGCAAATCGCTTTTTTCCGATTCCGAAAGTACTGTTGCTAATGCTTTTAAAACACGAGGTAAACTATCTCGTACAGCTTTAAAACTTAACTCCTGAGTTGCTTCAATTTGTTCATCTTGATAGACTGCTTCTACCCATTGCTCAACAATGGCATCACTTTTATTAATCAGAGTTTGGCTAAAATCCATCTTTTATTTAAGGATAGTCAGCATCTGCAACAAGAAGTAGCTTAGTGCGTTTTCAATGGCGATCGCACCTTACAAAAGATGGAACTTAGCAAAAAATACAGCAGGGAACAGGGAATAGGGAACGCTTAACAGCTTTGAAAGCCTCTTACTATATAGCTTTATTGTTCAAATTTGTACCTCATTCACTTGCAATCTGCTGTATCTTTGTTTTGTCACAGTAGAAGAAGAAAATAGAAATTCCAAGCACAATAAAATAAACCAGGTGCTTAGAGGATGTTTGGAAAGTCATGAAAGATACTAAAAACCCCTCTCCAAACCTCTCACGCCAGTTGCTACAACGGGGAGACAGCCGCGTGGGCGGGTTTCCCGACTTGAGCGGACTGTCGTGGGAACCCCCCTTCGGGTTCACAGTCGCCTGGGTCGGGAAACCCTCCCGCAGCGCTGATTCACCGCAACGCACTGGCTCCCCGAAGCGGAGAGAGGCTTTGAAACCCCAATTTCCTACAAGGGAATGGGGGCTAGGGGGGTTAGGCTTTTAAAATTTTGTTGTTAACAATAATACTTTTCAAACAACCTCTTACTTATTTCCTGTTCCCCGTTCCCCATTCCCTTTCTCTAAAAACAATTCAAAAATTAATTCGAGTTACTATACACTTGCTCATTTTCCAACGCTTTGAGAATTTTAAAATATAAATCTTCCACTCTTTTTACTTGAGCCTCACCAATAGCAGCATAATGAGTTAACCCAGGCGAACCATTAACTTCGATAATCACATAATTGTTCATTGGCATGGTGATATCATCAGTAATAATATCTAAACCTGCCAATCTTAATCCCATATCTTTGGTGACATTGATTGCTAATTTTTGAAAATCAGGGTGGATACTTTCAGTCATATCTACTCCATCCCCACCACTTGATAAATTAGCATTATCTAACAGATAGACAATAGCATTTTCAGGCACGATGCTATCCAACTTGAGCTTTTGGCGTTTTAATTTTCGTTTGATCCGGAAATCATTAACATCGATATTATTTTTTCTACCATTAGCAATGAAATACTTTTCTTTTTGTTGTATAAGTTCTAAAACAGTAGACTTGCCATCACCGACAACACATAGAGGAATTCTTTGATATACGGCAAGTACTTCATTATCCATGACTACAATTCTGTAATCATTACCAAGATAAAATCTTTCAACAATAAATCCTGGCGTAATCCGTAAGATTTTTTTAGCAACTTGATAATATTCGGTTTTATTATATACCTTAGTTACAAATCTACCTTGGCTGAGGTTAATCGGCTTCACAATTACCGGAAAACCTAATTCTTTAGCGTAATTAAATCCCGCATCAATATTTCTCTCACTTCCTATTTTTTCACATAATTTGTTGCTAAAAAAAGTTTGCCCTTCAGTAACTTTATATCCAAAGTGTTTCAGAAAAAAATTAGAATATGCTTTATCTTTAGCTATTTCGGCAGAACCAAAACCGTTAATATTTAATTTACTATGACTAAAACAAGCTTTATTTCCGTTTTTAAAGGTAATATGCCCGACAAAAGCATATTCAGGGTCTACTACAACTACTGCACCGATTTGCAGAGCAATTTTTTGAATTATTGATGTTACTAATGGCATTTGCTGTATCCAAAAGTATAATTCGCAGAAATTTTAACGAATTGATCAGCATAAATCAACATAATAAAAATAAAGCACTAAAAAATGTTTTTTTTCAAGTGACTAAAAATTAAAGTAAGTTTATTTATAATAATTAATAAAAATTAATATTATTATCTAAGTTAAAAAAAGCTGTCTGACAGTAGTATTTTATACATTTTAATCAAATAGTATATTTTGAGACATTAAGAAATTTTTCCTGTTGGTATTAAATGTGCGTGTAGAAGTAAGTAATCCTGTTGGAGATGCCACACTTGTTAATAAATTAAATTTTGGATTTGTTTTTTCCTTCCTTAGTTGCTACAGAAGGATTTGAGTTTGATCGCCAGTTTAATTTTCAAGATCAGTTCTTGTAAAAAATACTGCTAAATCTTGACAATCCAAAAATAATAGAATAACAAGGTGGCAGCAACTTGAAAAAAGGCGTTAGTGCATCCCCGCCAAGAGAAGTCAGTAACGCCCTCACTGAAAATTACACACGGATATTTTAAATCATGCCACAAAATACCGAATACAAAGCTAATCAAAACGAAAATCAGGCGATCGCTTACAAAGAACGCCTAAATGCTTGGGCAATTGCCCGCTTACAGCCCGATGCCCAACGAGAAATTGTCGCCCGCTTTCGCAGTCGTTCCGATGCAGATGGCTATATGCAGCGCTTACGTCAAATGATGCCTGATGCTTCTTTTATGGTTGTCTTTGATTGTCAACGCGAAGAAGTTGTAGCTTAAAGTGTCGAGCAATTATTTAATTTCCAATTTGAAGGATTAAGGGTGCAGTTGCCATTATTATTGAGGTGCGTTACCTCCCTGTTAACGCACCAATGTTAAATATTTATGATTATGGGGAGAAGCCACTGCGTTCGGTCGCCAGACTCCCTCAGTGGCGTTGGTGAGTTGGGAATAGGGAGTAGTGAAAAATTATTTTTCCTAATCCCTAGCCTCTAGCCTCTAGCCCCCGTTCTAACTATTTTGGTAATACTTGTCCCAGTGCTTCTATCAGTCGGTCAACATTTTCTTTACGGCTATTAAAGCCCATCAAGCCAACGCGCCAAACTTTACCTGCTAGTTCTCCTAGTCCACCGCCAACTTCAATTCCTTGTTCTGTTAATAGCTGTCGTGCAATAGCTTTACCATCCACCCCTTCAGGAATGCGGACTGTTGTGAGAGTTGGCAAACGATACTCCCGTTCAACGTGCAAACTCAATCCTACTTCTTCTAGCCTCTCCCAGAGATATTCCACATTCTTTTGATGACGCTGCCAGCAGTTTGCTAGTCCTTCTTCTGCCACTAACCGCAATGCTTCCCGCAGACCATAATACAAGTTGATTGGGGCTGTATGATGATAAACTCGTTCACTACCCCAATACTTACTCAGCAAAGTCATATCTAAATACCAGTTTGCCACCTTTGTGCTGCGGCGCTGCAATTTTTCCCAAGCACGGGGACTCATGGTAAAAGGCGAAGCCCCAGGCGAACAACCCAAGCCTTTTTGACTACAGCTATAAGCTAAATCTACGCCCCACTCATCTAAAAATATCGGCACACCACCCAGGCTGGTGACAGTATCGACTAATAACAGCGTGCCGAATTCCCGACACAGTTCACCGACACCTTCTAAAGGTTGACGCGCACCCGTAGAAGTTTCGGCGTGAACCAAAGCCAAAATTGCTGGACGATGCGTTTCCATAGCAGTGCGGAGTTCCTCTAAAGAGAAAACTTGCCCCCAAGGTTTGGTAATGGTACGTACATCAGCACCATATCGTCCAGCCATATCGACAAGGCGATTACCGAAGTATCCAGCCACACCAATTAAAACAACATCACCGGGTTCGACAGCATTGGCGATAGTTGCTTCCATTGCAGCGGAACCTGTACCACTGACAGCGATAGTGAGGGGATTTTCGGTTTGCCAAACATAACGCAGTAAAGACTGAATCTCATCCATCACCTTTAAGAAATCTGGGTCAAGATGTCCTAGGGGAGAAGTATTCATTGCCTGGAGAACTGTAGGATGGGCATTGGAAGGGCCTGGCCCCAACAGTAATTTGGATGGGATTTCCAGTGGTTTGAGTGGTAAGCGCTGACTATCGTTAATCGAGATTGTTTGGGACATAATAAACTTTTGCCTAGACAGTACTTACCGCATCATAGAGCGATCGCATCACCCTTGTATCGTCTAGAATTAATCTCTCAATTGCAGGAAGCGGCAATTGTTGCCAAGTTTTACAGTAAATGCTAGTGAATCAAAAACGTTCGAGTTGAAAGCCTATGGAAGGCGCAAATCGCCAGTGGCGACACAGATTAAATTTCAAGGGAGAGATAGCCTTGGTTACTGTACCGACGGTAATTGTACTGGTGGTAATGGCTTTAGTAGAAGCCCTAACTCAGCAGCGCCTACTGTTTGCTTCCCTGGCTTCTAGTGCGTTTCTGATTTATCTCGATCCCCAGCACGGGACAAACTCTGTGCGAACTCTCATTCTTTCCCAAATGATGGCTGCAAGTATAGGGTTTATCACCTACATGTTATTTGGTGGCGGATATCTTTCTGGTGGTGTGGCAATGGTAATTGCGATCATATTTATGATTTTATTGGATGCGATGCACCCTCCGGCTGTCGCTACTTCTTTAAGTTTTGCTTTAAAAGCTGGTAATGTTAGTAATTTAGTGTTGTTCGCTTTGGCAATTGGCATTACTGCTGTGTTGGTAGGATTAGAGCGTTATACGTTATGGGTACTAACCCATTACCACCATAATTGAAGCAGAATTCAGGTCACCAAATTGCACCCCTCACTTTTTATACTAGTCCCGAACAAGCGATCGCCAATCTCAAAAATATTATTCAGTCATTACCCAGAACCACAATTATTACTGAAAATTCGGACTATTTGTATGCAGAGTTTAAAAGTGCTTTGATGGGATTTGTTGATGATGTAGAGTTTTATCTAGACCACAGTACTAATGTTATTCAAGTGCGTTCAGCTTATCGTTTAGGACAAAGTGATTTAGGTGTTAATCGCAAAAGAATTGAAACAATTCGTGCCAAACTTAAGAAATTCTAGTTTATTGACATTACACTGAATTATGTAATGTTTTGTAAACTGTCAAGACCGAAAATATTTACTATTTTTTGTGAAAAATAATATCCCCAACTTCTTAAAGAAGTTGGGGATATTTATAAAGTATATCTTTATCAAAGACTAGTATAAACGCGCATCTCGAAATTAATTCTTGTAGCGAATAATAGTTGCAACACACAAAAGAAAAGTGTGTAGCGACACCCTGATATTATTAGGAAATAATATGTTAAGACTAGGTTTTAAAAAAGGCTTATTAACAGCGATCGCAGTTGTATCTATAATACCCGGAATCACGCAGACTGCTGATGCTGGAGCTACCAGAGACGTATTTGGAGCAATTTCTTATTCTTCTTCTACTAAAGTTTACTCATCGGGAATTGCTAAAACAAAGCAAGCAGCAGTAAATGCTGCCTTAAATAACTGTCGCCGTGAAACTAAAGCTAAAGATTGTACAGTCCCATTATGGTTTAAGAACGCTTGGGGAGCCTTAGCTGTTGGTTCTGATGGTAGTTATGGCACAGGCTGGGGAACTAACCAATCTTTAGCTGAAAGATTTGCTGTAGAAACCTGTGAAAAATACGGCGGTGAAGATTGTCGAGTTGTTTTTATTAAACAAGCCAGATAATAGGCTTTTTGAGTTTAAAGTAGACAGGCGATCGCATTCTTCTTAATGAGGGTGCGATTTTTTTATATATCGCATCTAAAGAACAGAATTCAGGAACCAGGAGCCAGAATTATCTAATTGAATTCTGTGGAAGTAGCGGTTAAATTGCAAAAGTTTAATACATTGTAGATTTAATGATTCTCAATCAGTAAACAATTCGACTCGCCACTGTTTGATTCTAGCTCCTGAATACTGCTTTAATTTTTGACCATTCCTGAAGTTATGGTACTACGAAGATGCCCATTTTTCGCAAATTTCTTTTGCAAAATTTGCCGATAAACTTCTTCGTAACCATCAGTCATCCGCTGACAGCTAAAGTTATTTTCGACATGTTGGCGACAAGCATATCGATCTAACTCCGCTGCTTGATTAATCGCACTCACGCACTCTGTCACATTGTTGCAGAGAAAACCTGTTTTGCCGTGAGCAATTATCTCTGGTGTAGAACCTAATTCCAGAGCAATGACTGGTGTACCTGCGGCCATTGATTCTACCATCACTAAACCAAAGGGTTCACGCCAAGTAATTGGGAATAATGTTGCTACTGCACCACCCATTAAAGCATTTTTTTGTTGATGATTTGCTTCACCTAAATATTCAATTTGTTTGCCATCAATTAAAGGTTTAATGTCTCGTTCAAAATACTCTACATCAACAACATCTACCTTCCCAGCTATTTTTAAACGCCAACCAGATTGTTTTGCTATTGCGATTGCTAAATGCGTTCCTTTCTCTGGAGATATCCGACCTAAAAATGCTAAATAAGGTGGTTCTTCGGATTCGGGATGAAATTTATAACTACTAACATCAATACCGTTATAGACGGTAGCTGTATAGTTCAAATCTAGAGTTAGTTCTCTTTGGGTATGAGAAATACTGATAAAAGGTTGACGTTTCGCGTGTTGAAACATCTTTTGATTATCAGATGTAAAAACCCCGTGTAAAGTATGAACTGTCGGGGTACTTACGAGATTTGCATAAGACAGTGCTGCACAACCCATGTGAGAGTGAATAATATCAAATTCATCGGCTCGTTCGTATACCGAAGCTAACTGCAACATTTCATAAATGTTATATTCTTTGACATTCTTGTCGAGTCTTAAAGCACGAGGATGTACTGATTCTAGCTTGGCTAAACTGATAGAATCACCGGAGGCGAATAAAGTAACTTCGTGTCCGCGTCGAACTAATTCATCGGTTAGTAACCCCACTACTAACTCTATACCCCCATAAGCTGGGGGTGGTACTCTCTCCCATAGTGGTGCAACTTGAGCTATTCTCATCCCAAACCTCCTAAAAGATATATTTGAATTAATAGTGTCTGCTTTTTGATTTACAGTTGTTTAGTATTCAACAGTGATGAGTTTTGAGTGAGAACAACCCACGTAAGTTATAACTCAGCACTTTTTTCTAAGCACTATCAATTCAATTTGAAAACGAATTTTATAAATAACTGCATCAAAATATTAGACTTTAACTTATAAAGAAGTTGTCTATCTTTGTAGAGAATTTTTTCTCTCCTGAAGAGGTAAACTTGGTTTTAAATAGTGTGTTAACTAAGCCTCTTTGTGGCGGGTATCAGAAAATTAACTTTTACACCCCTATTTTTTGACTTTTGAGTTAAATCAGATACACTAGAAAAATATTGAAAATTACTAAACTCTAAACATGAATATTTCTCCAGTACAAAAAAAACCGCGTGTCGCATGGCAGGCGGTTTTGTCAATAATCATGTTTATTTTCATGTATTTACCTATACTGGTACTAGGCTTTTACAGTTTCAACCAGTCTCCTTACAGTGCTACTTGGCAAGGATTTACTCTTGATTGGTATCGCAAACTCTTCAGTGACGATCGCATTTTATCTGCATTGAGCAATAGTTTGATAGTTGCCTTTTGCGCCGTGGGAGTTTCAGCAGTCTTGGGAACATTAATGGCGGTGGGTTTGGCGCGTTATCAATTTCCGGGTAAGACTTTGTATCGTGGTGCTTCTTACTTACCCTTAATTATCCCTGATATTGCGATCGCTGTTGCTACTCTGGTTTTTCTCGCCGCCTTTGCCATCCCGTTGAGTTTATGGACAATTGTCGCCGCCCATGTGGTATTTTGCCTAGCCTACGTCGGACTCGTTGTAGCTTCACGCCTCAATAACTTAGATCCGCACTTAGAAGAAGCAGCATTAGATTTAGGCGCAACACCAGTACAAGCGTTTATAAAAGTCTTACTACCACAATTAATGCCAGGAATTGTAGCTGGTTGTCTGCTGGCTTTTGTTCTCAGCTTAGATGATTTTTTGATTGCCAGTTTTACTGCTGGTAGCGGTTACAACACTTTGCCAATGGAAATTTTTAGTCGGATTAGAACTGGTGTTAAACCTGATATTAATGCCCTCAGTATGTTGCTAATTACAGTATCGGCGATTGTGGCTTTTATCGCTGAATTGATGAGGATTTTAGGAGAACGGAAGTAGGATTTTGGAGAGTAAAAAATTTGCTGTCTCCCAGATTACTGTAGGCTATATTACAGCATGAATATTATCTAATTAATCAAAAAGATACACAGATCATTTTTAAATTGTATTTAATTTATCTTTGATAAATTCATCACAATGTACTAATTCAAACACAACTAAATAAAAAGCGAATTTGTACTTCTAGATATATTCAAATACCCTTGACAATAGCAATATTTCCGTCCTATCATTCCTGGTGGAATGGAAATTAGTGTTATCATTCATTCTCAAAATTAAACAGTACCCAACACAGAGGGACAAATAAATAAATTTACGCTCATCTGTATTTTTGTGCTGATATATATGCAGATGAAATTGAGTTAATATTTATTTGTCTAGAAATCGGTTTTCAATTCGATAATATTGGGACTAACTTTGGACAAGATGCTACCTCCTCCTCGTTATGCAAATCTGCCAAAATCCCAATTGTTCAAATCCATTCAATGCTGACGGCAATAGATTTTGCATAAGTTGCGGACAAAGCAGTTTTGGTAAACTGCTAAGAAACCGTTACCGCGTCATCAGACTATTAGGCGAAGGTGGATTTAGTAAAACTTACGCAGCCGAAGATGCAGACAGACTAGATGCACCTTGCGTCATCAAACAGTTCTTTCCCCAAATTCAAGGAACCGGACAACGTACTAAAGCAGCGGAATTCTTCAAAGAAGAGGCATTTCGACTGTATGAACTAGGAGAAAATCATAGCCAAATCCCTAGATTATTGGCTTACTTTGCTCAAGGTTCCAGTTTATATTTAGTCCAAGAATTTATCCAAGGTAAAACCCTCTTAGAAGAAGTTCAAGAGCAACCTTTTAACGAAGAAAAAATTCGCCATATATTAACTGACTTATTACCAGTATTAGAATTTATTCATGCTTGTAATGTTGTGCATCGGGATATCAAACCAGACAACATTATCCGGCGGGAGACTGATGGCAAATTAGTATTAATTGACTTTGGTGGTGCAAAACAAGTAACTCAAACCAGCATCGCCAGACAAGCTACAGTAATTTACACAATGGGTTACGCTCCGAATGAGCAAATGGCTGGTTTTGCTTGTCCGGCTAGTGATTTATATGCTTTGGGTGTAACTTGCGTGCGTTTGCTAACTCAATGTTTACCAATTCAAGATGCTTACGGACAGATTAAAGATCCGCTTTATGATGCCATGAATGGTCAGTGGTTATGGCAAGAATATGTCAAAGCCCAAGGTATTTCTATTAGCGAAGACTTAAGCAAAATTTTAGATAAATTACTGCAACATTTGGCGAGTGATAGATATCAATCAGCAACGGAAGTTCTCAACGATTTAAAATCTGCCAAAACAGTTATTATTGAGCCACAAATAACTCAAACGACATTACTCAAATTACCAACAGAACCAAAAATCATTAGACCATTACCACCCTTACAAACCTGTGAATTTGATGTAGTCACAGTAGACACAGGCGGTAGAGAAGTTAGCCGCGATCGCACCACAGCCGAGTTTTTTGTGGAAGAATTGAGTAAAGGCGTAACCCTAGAAATAGTAGCGATTCCTGGTGGGACATATCTCATGGGTTCACCCAACTTTGAAGGCGATGCAGACGAACGTCCTCAACATCGAGTAGCGATCGCACCCTTTTTTATGGGTAAATATCCTATAACCCAAGCACAGTGGCGTGCTGTCACCGCCTTACCCAAAGTCAAACAAACCTTAAATCCCTACCCTTCCAAATTTAAAGGACTTAATCGCCCAGTAGAAAACGTTTCTTGGCACGAAGCTGTAGAATTTTGCGTGCGACTCTCGCAACACACCGGACGAGAATATCGCCTCCCCAGTGAAGCCGAATGGGAATATGCTTGTCGCGCCGGAACTACCACATCCTTTCACTTTGGCGAAAAAATCACCACAGAATTAGTCAACTACAGCGACAGCGATACCTACATCATGGAAGCAAAAACCAGATATCGCAAAGAAACCACCGATGTAGGTAGTTTTCAAGTAGCCAACGCCTTTGGATTGTACGATATGCACGGGTTAGTTTGGGAATGGTGCGCTGACCCTTGGCACAACAATTATCAAGGCGCACCTTCAGATGGAAGAATTTGGGAAGAAGGCGGTGATATCCATCGGCGGGTGTTGCGCGGTGGTTCCTGGAACTTCGGTGCAGAACTATGTCGTAGCGCCAGCCGCAGTTGGAATGAATCAGACGGTGGTTTAAGGATTTGCGGTTTCCGCGTCGTCTTTTCTGTGGGATAGGAATTACGCATAATCTAATTTCTCTGTGTTCTCTGCGCCTTTGCGTGAGATATAAAATTCTTGTGTTGTAATATTCACGCAAGAAGTCTAATCACATAAAGCTAAGTCAAACCAGAAAGTTGTACCTATACCAACTTCACTGACCAAGTGAACTTTACTCCCATGCCTTTCAACAATATTTCTGACAATTGATAAACCCAAACCCGTACCTTCTAAGGTGTGAACTCGGTTTTCCACACGGAAGAAGCGGTCAAAAATTGCTTGTTGGTCTTCTGGCGCAATACCAATACCAGTATCAGATACTTCCACACGCACACGGAGAGACTGATTTTGCGAATGGGGTTTAGGATCTAATTGGTAGGCGCGGAGAGCGACTTTACCGCCGGCTTTGGTAAATTTCAGAGCATTTCCTACCAAATTAGCTAAAACTTGGAGTAACAAATCATAATTACCCATAACTAGCGGTAAATTAGGAGCAACTTCTTGAATTAGTTCAATCCCTTTATCTTTAGCGTTGAGTTGATAAGTTCGCAGTGTTTGTTCAATAGCTTGGGCGAGATCTACACCATCAAAGTTGTAACTGCGACCAGATTCTAACTTAGACAAGTCTAATACATCGTTAACCAAACGAGTCAGGCGATCGGTTTCATGGTTAACTGTTTTGAGAAAATCCTGACGCTGTTCTATACTCAAGTCTTCGCCGTAGTCGTGCAGAGTTTCAATAAAAGATTTGATATTAAATAACGGTGTCCGCAGTTCATGAGAAACGTTGCTGATAAATTGGCTTTTGGCTTCGTTGAGTTCTACTTCCCGCGTAATATCTTGTACAGTAATGGCAATGCCTTTAATACTTTCGCGTTGCAGATTGAGTACTGTAGTCAACAAAATCCGAATGGTTCGCTTGATTGGTTGGTTGAGATGAATGCGGAACTCGGCACTGTCGCATTCACCCGCCGCCATTTCGTAAAGGGGACGGGTGATTTCCATCTGGATAGCTGGTGGCAATTGATGCAGAACATTACTACCGACTACATCATGACCTTCCCAGCCAAAAATCCGCCGTGCTGTGGGGTTGACTAAAATCACCTGCATGTTGTTATCAATCAACACAGCACCATCAGCAATAGTTGAAACTAAAGTTTCGAGTTTGGCTTTTTCGGCGGTTAATTCCTCAATATTTTGTTCTTCATAGCGTTCTAGACGCTCTGCCATATCATTAAAACTGAGAATTAACTCTCCGAGTTCGCCGCCTAGGGGTAAATCGATGCGCTGCTTAAAATTTCCGGTGGCGATTTGTTTTACACCAACTAGCAGTTCTTTAATTGGCTTGGTGATAGTTAAAGCATTAATTACACCTGCCAAAATTACCATTACCCAAATCGTGATAAACACGGCAATGGTGACATCACGGGTGAAGTTTGTAGAAATAACTGCCGTTTGGTTGGGATTGATTCCAATAGCCAAAACACCCAAGTATTTTTGCTCGACGATCAGTGGTACAAACACATCGGTGACGATTCCATCAGGAGTGTTATGTTGCCGCACCATTGGCTTATCGTCATCACCAGGATAATCTTCTGGCAGTTTTATGCGCCGCTCAATTGTCAACAAGGAATTTTCTACTTCTGGTTCCCAAAATGGAATGCCAAAGAAGATTTTGCCGCCTTCGTCAGCGTAGAGCATATACCTAACGCTAGAAGTACTGCTATAAAATCTTTGGGAAAATTGGGCAACCTCGGTGAGATTATTTTCTGCAATCAGGGGGGTAACATTAGCAGCAAGCAGCAGTCCCAAGTCGCGGCCGAATCGGGTGTCATTCAGACGCGCATCCTGCTGAATTGTATTTACAGCCCAAAAGGTCAGACCACTCATCACCAAAGAAACCACTAACGTGGCAACAGCTAAAAGCTTAGTTTGGAGGGTGAAATCTGACCACCAATTGGCGATCGCTTCTCGGATTGTTTTTAACAGAGCCAACATTTTCAATAAAGTTGTTAGTAGTTTTTGTGATAAACCCCAACAACTAAAAAATTAACAGTTAATTTGTCCAACAGGGTAGAGAGAAGTCGGAATTCTGAAGTCTGAAGTCTGAAGTCTGAAGGTTAGTTGGCGAAGTCGAACCCATAGGCTGAGGCCAGATACAAATTCATAATTCATACTTCACACTTCATACTTCATTCAGCACTCTATGACCAATGTCTCTCCTATAATATATTCCTTCAAACTGGATATATTTCAGCCCTGTGTAGGCTTGGGCGATCGCTTGTTGAAAATTTTCGCCTGTGCCAGTCACATTTAACACCCGTCCACCATCGGTGACAACTTGCTGTTGGTCGTTCAATTTTGTCCCGGCATGAAATACGGTGACTCCGGCGGCTGCGTCAATGCCAGTTATCACCTTACCTTTGGCATAATCTCCCGGATAACCACCAGAAGCCGCCACCACAGTCGCTGCTGCGCCACTGTGCCAAGCAATGGGGGGCATTTCTCCTAAACGCTGCTGTACACAAGCCAGGATTAAATCTATGAGGGGTGTTGCCAATAAGGGCAAAATCACTTGTGTTTCGGGATCACCAAAACGACAGTTAAATTCCAGCACCTTAAAGTCGCCTTCCGGTGTAATCATCAACCCAGCGTAAAGTACACCACGATAGTCTATGCCTTTGTTGCGGAGAGTGGCGATCGCTTTTTCTAATACTTCTGTTTGCACCCGTGCCATTAATTCTGGTGTGGCGATCGGTGCTGGGCAGTATGCTCCCATTCCCCCAGTATTTTCGCCTGTATCACCCTCACCAACCCGTTTATGGTCTTGTGCTGGGAGTAAGGAGCGAATTGTTAACCCATCGGTTAAGGCTAAAACTGATACTTCTTGGCCAATTAAACACTCTTCAATGACGACAAACTCACCAGCACTGCCAAACTGCCCTTGGAAAATGGCATCAATGGAACTTTCAGCTTGTTCTATTGTGGTAGCAACAGTCACACCTTTTCCTGCTGCCAAGCCATCAGCTTTCACAACTATCGGTGCGCCTTGTGCTTTGACATAAGATTTGGCAGCAGCAGCCTCCGTAAATACCGCAGCCTTAGCTGTAGGAATACCAGCTTCCTGCATCAGAGACTTTGCCCAAGCCTTACTGGCTTCGATTTGCGCTCCCGCTCTGACAGGGCCAAATACCATTAGTCCTTGAGCTTGCAGGTAGTCTGTAATTCCCTTCGCCAGTGGGACTTCTGGCCCGACTACCACTAAAGAAATGTTATTTGCTATGGCGTATTGGCTGATTCCCGCAAAATCATCCACAGCTAAGGGCAAATTATGACAACCTGCCATATTAGCTGTACCGCCATTTCCCGGCACACAGACGACTTGCTCAACTTGCGGGGATTGCAATAGTTTCCATGCTAGAGCGTGTTCACGCCCTCCGTTACCGACAACTAAAACTTTCACAGATTTCCTCTTGCGTGCCTTGTGACACGAGAACACTCTAGGAAGTCAAAAGTTAAAAGTCAAAAGTCAAAAGACTTTATCTTCCTAACTCTTGCGCCATTGGCAATGGCAGCTATGTACTAGAACTACTCGCGGATCAATTTTTCCCTAATTTCGGTACTGATGCAAGTCCTGTGTTTAAAGACCAGGCATGAAGGAATAAAAGCTAGTTAACACAATCAAACATCAAAAACTTTTTTTCTAGACCCTAGTCTCTTGCCTCTATTTTTTATACTAATTACTATGTTTGCAATCAAATTAATTTTAGAAAACATCAATAATTACACGTAAGTAATTCTGCTAGGTTTCAATGATTAATTTAAACATTACTGCTGAATGATGACGTTTTCACAAGATAAGTATTAACCTGTGAATATTGCAATCAGGGAAATATCAAAAAAACAGGTAAATTGAGAATATGGCTAAAATTATTGTTACAGGGGCAGCAGGTTTTATAGGTTCTCATATTGCAGAAGTACTGCTAAAACAAGGAGAAGAAGTAATCGGTGTTGATGAATTTAATGATTACTACGATCCAATATTAAAACGTAAGAATATTGCTCACTTAAGCTGCTGGTCTAACTTTACATTGATTGAAGGAAATATTCAGTTTTTAGATTGGCAAACTTTACTTCAAGATGTAGAAATTATCTACCATCAGGCAGCCCAAGCAGGAGTCAGGGCTAGTTGGGGTGAAGGTTTCCGTGCTTATACTGAACGAAATATCAACTCTACACAAGTTTTATTAGAAGCAGCAAAGGATGCAAAAAATCTTAAAAGATTAGTATTTGCTTCGACATCTAGTGTCTACGGTGATGCCGAAACTTTACCCACCCACGAAAGCATTTGCCCTCATCCTGTTTCACCTTATGGGATTACCAAGTTAGCCGCAGAACGTTTGTGTGGACTTTATCAGAAAAACTTTAATGTGCCAATTGTGGCACTGCGCTATTTCACAGTTTATGGGCCGAGACAACGCCCAGATATGGCATTTCATAAGTTTTTCAAAGCTGTTTTGCAAGATGAAGCAATTCCGATTTATGGTGATGGACAGCAAACGCGAGACTTTACTTTTGTGAGTGATGTTGTAGCAGCAAATTTAGCTGCGGCGAGTGTCACAGAAGCGGTGGGTAAAATTTTTAACATTGGTGGTGGTAGCAGAGTAGTTTTAACAGAAGTTTTGGACACAATGGCGGAAATCGTCGGTCAGCCTATTAAGAAAAACTACATTGAAAAAGCAATGGGAGATGCACGTCACACTGCTGCGGATATATCGCAAGCGCAGAAAATTTTGGGATATCAGCCGCAAGTTTCGCTGAGAGAGGGATTGGCACAAGAATGGCAGTGGGTGAAGGCATTGTATTAATTAACTCACAAACCACCATTCTTGGATGCCAAACTACTGATGATTAAACCAAAACGTTAGAGCCAACCACTAGATTTGTAACAGTGAACTTATTGAGAGTTACGAGAGTATTAAAATCATCTGCACCACCATTTTGGTCAACTTGAACTTGAGTAGCAGCCCCAAGTTGCACAAATCTCAGGTAGCCATCGCTGATAGGATTGCTGCCACTATAGCCCAGACTCTTAAATAAGTCAGTCAGGACTAATTGATCATGGCGGCGATCAAAGTCCTTGATTTTATCACCATTAGTACCGCGATCGCTCAAGGTTTGATAAACAAACTGGTCATTACCTTGACCGCCAATGAGGGTATCGTTCCCTGCACCACCAATCAAAACATCATTACCCTGACCGCCAATGAGGGTATCGTTCCCTGCACCACCGCGTAGTAGGTCGTTACCACTCTTGCCATCGATGTTATCATCGCCCCCTAGACCATTAATCACATCATCAGATTTATTAAAACCTTTGACATTGTTATTGCGATCGTTGAGGAAAGATACTATGTTCTTGTTGTACAGTTTGCCTTTCGTAGAGTAGGTATCAAAAACATCATAGCTATTGGTAAAGCTAGTTTGACCGTCAAACAAGATATTACCAATAGCTCCCCTTGTCTGGGATGCTGGGAAGTTATCTAAATTCTCTAAGGTAAAATTTTGTAGGATGACTTTAGCATCAGCTACCCCTTCAAAGGTAATTTCCACATTGCTACCATTTTGGGCAAGTAGCAAATTACGCGCAGTCAAGCCAGCACCATTAAATTTGATAGTATCCACTTCGGCAATAACTGTAGCTGTGGCGTCGAAGATTGTACCTACACCACCAAAATCAGTGATGGTATCAATGCCATCTCCTAAATTGTAGATAAATCTATCTTTTCCGCCACCACCTGTGAGACTGTCTTTGCCTTGCTTGCCTGTAATAATGTCGTTCCCAGCCTTACCGTTAATTGTGTCATCATCATTACTACCCTCTAAGGTATCATCGCCACTAGTTCCCGTCAGGTTAAGACCTGTGGATGGAAATTCGTATGCGCCGATATCTACTGTGCCGCCGGATATTCTGCCAAATCCTGCCCCGCGTTGGTCGGTAGTGATTTCGGCAGGGATGAGAGTATTATTGCCAGCATTAAGGGCGGGACTATCTGTGAGTAAGGCATGAGTTAAGGTAGCGCCACCGTTATTTTGCAACGGGCCGAGTTTCGGGTCGATGGGGTTGGTGCTTGTGCCGACGAGGGTGCTGGTAGTAAAGCCTGTGCTACCAGTACTATCACCAATCAAGTTATTGCCCAAGTCGTTGAAATCACCAACAACATCGGGGTTAAATTCACCAAAAGGAAGATTGAGGTCGAAGTTGCCTGCAATGATGGTGTTACCAATTGTGGCTGTACCATCAGCGGTGTTAAAAATACCCCCACCGTTAGGATCGATAGAAAAGTAACTAGATTGATACTGAAATGCGGAGTTATTAGTAACAGTGCTGTTCCTAACAGTCAAAGTGCCTTGGTTGCCGATACCACCACCGTAGCTGGCCTGATTAGTAGAGACAGTGGTATTAATGATATTGAGGTTACCTGCATTATAGATGCCACCACCGGACTCTGCGCTACTATCAGAAATGGTGCTGTTAGTTATGTTGACAATCCCAGAGTTATAGATACTGCCACCGTAGGTTGCGGGTAAAAAAGGAGGGGCATTACGGCCAAAGGCATCGGAAATCGATCTATTGTTAGCAAAAGTGCTGTTATTGATGTTGAGATTGCCTGTATTGAAGATGCCGCCACCATAGGTGGAAGCTTCATAATTGTTGGCTGTGTTATTGGAGACAGTGCTGTTATTTAAATTGAGAGTTCCAGAGTTATAAAGGCCGCCTCCGGCAAAAGAGCCATTATTGTCTGATACAGTGCTGTTAGTTAAAGTGAGAGTGCCTCTGTTAAAGATGCCACCTACTGAGCCGCTACTATCAGACACAGTACTGTTGGTCAGATCGAGGGTAGCATTGCCATTGACTAAAATAGCGCCAAATATATTGTTAGCATTAGCCACCTTCACGCCATTAATGGTGGCATCTGTATCTGTCCCAGATATTTCAAAAACTCTGTAAGTATTATTGCCGCTGATGGTAAGTTGAGATGCCCCAGTCCCCATAATGGTGACATCATCGGTAATTGTAAGTTGCCCAGAGGTGAGATTAATAATATCTGCTACATCATCAAGAAACACTCCGGCAAAAGTAATGATGTCTGCCCCGGCATTGGCATTGGCATTAAGGAGTGCCTGCCGCAATGATCCTGCTCCAGAATCGTTAGTATTGGTTACTACTGTATCCGCAGTTGTGATTGGATTGTTAATACTACCGTCTTCGTATGCGCCAATATCCACTGTGCCATCAACTATGCGGTCTGCACCTCGTTGGTCAATACTAGTATTAGCAGGAACTAGGGAATTATTGCCTGCGTTAATGGCAGGACTATCTGGTTGTAAGGCATGAGTTAAGGTGTTACCACCGTTATTTTGCAGTGGCCCTAGTTTGGGATCGATAGGGTTGGCATCAGTACCGATGAGAGTGCTAGTGGTAAAGTCTGTGTTACTGCCTTGATTACCAATTAGATTATTGCCAAAGTCGGTGAAGCGCCCAGTTACGCCAGTGTATTCATCATCATAGTTGTATACGTCGGGGTTGATGTCACCAGAGTTAGAGTGATCAAAATTGTCTGCAATTATGGTATCGCCAATAGTGGCACTGCGATCATTGGCAATACCTCCGCCACTACCAGTACCATCACTATCAGAATCAGCGGTATTATTGGCGATCGTAGAGTTAATTACAGTGAGATTGCTATAGTTATAGATTCCTCCACCATCTTCGCTGGCTGAATTGCCAGAGACTGTGCTGTTAGTGATGGTAGCAGAACCGACTCTGAAATAATAAAGTTCCCCTCCAGTATAAATGCCACCTCCTTGTCTGGCTGAATTGTCAAAGATAGTACTGTTGCTCAAGTTAAGACTACCTTCGTTATTAATGCCACCGCCATAGAAACTTACAGAATTACCAGAGATAATACTGTCACGAATACTGATGTTGCGATTTTGAGGGTTATAGATACCGCCGCCAAAACTCGCTGAATTGTTAGAGACTGTGCTGTTAACTAGGCTGAAAGCGGCATTGTTATAGATACCACCACCAGAATAGATACCATCAGTACCAGTAGTATTGCCAGAGACTGTACTGTTCCTGACGCTAAGAGTACCTAAGTTAAATATGCCACCGCCGTTACGGTTTGCAGAATTGCCGGAGACTGTACTGTTATTGAGGCTGAGGATGCTATTGGCATTAACCAAAATACCTCCACCGTTCTGGACAGCAGCAGTTGAATTGTTACCATTGGCAATATTCAAGCTATCAATCACGACATCTGTACCTGCTCCCGATATCTCGAATACTCTGGAGGTATGATTGCCGCTAATGGTAATTTGAGATACTCCAGTCCCTATGATGTTTACATTGTCAGTGATTGTTAGTTGTCCAGAGGTAAGGGTGATGGTATCGGGGATGTCGTCGCTGAATATGTCGGCAAAGGTAATGGTATCTGTCCCGGATGTATTATTGGCTAAGTTAATTGCTTCCCTAAGAGTAGTTGTACCGTTATTCGGATCACCATCATCACTGTCTCCGATATCATTAACTACGAAGGTGGCAAATACTCCTGTGTATGCTTGGCACGTTGTTTGTGTAAACGCTAGAGTTACTTCCATGTTTGCAGTGCAGAAGTCTAATTCCCAGTTACCACCTAAGACTGTACTACCGACTCGCCCACGAGAAGCAGCAATATTGGCTTTTGTTAGTTGGTGCAGTTTGGTGATAAATTCTGTCCCCGCATCACCAGCGGCTACGTTGCAACCATAAAGCAGAATGTTGATATTGTTATGCCATTGTTGCAGTTGCGGTTGGTAAATATCGAGAGTATCGATTCCTAAATTAGTGTTGCCTAGATACAAGCAACCAGGAATAGCGTGGGCAACAATATGAATGTTAGTTAGATTGAGATGCTGATAATTAGCTAAAATTGCCGTAATTTGCTCAATGCCGTCTTGGTTGGATTCCAGTAAGAAGACTTCAGTGTTGGGGATGACACCGTTGGCTAAATTTTGATAGTCTGCGATCGCTGTATCTATAAAGACAAGGTGTTTGGTAGAAGTAGTGGAAATTGCAGTATTGACTCGCAATTGTGATTTAAGTAGCGTTGCCATGTTCGGTGAAGGTTGTAAGGTTAATTCCAATCGCTGCCTAGTAATTAATAGGAATTTACACAACTTAAAAGTCAGTAGAAACTATTTTTTATTGCTTAGTATTTCGTCTTTGTATCATCAAGCAAATTGCTGTTGCTGTAAACTAACCCACTAATAATCTTTATAATTTGCTCTCAATATTTTAAAGTGTGATGAAGCGGCTTTTTATTTGTTTAAAAAATAAAAATTAATGGATTTTTTAGGTAGCAATATAAGAATTATAACTAATAGTTAATTTTGATAAAAATAGGAGTTACGCATTGACAAAAAAACTCATTCATGTGTGCTAGGTAGCACAAGTATTGATGAGATTTTTTACAATGTTTGAAAATAAGAATACTTTGGCAGATAAAATTAGTAATTAAATAGATTTTGCATAAATTGATATTTCAGCTAAAAAGAAACTAAAAACTTTCCTGAATAACCTCTATATTGGCTCTAAAATTACTATTAATATACTTGCATTTATATTTCGGAATTAATTAGTTAAAAAATAAAAACAAATAACATATATTTAGGAATAGAGAAAATCTACTTGTTTCTATCTCAAGTGATATATAAGAAGATAATCTTATCTTAATACACCAAATATTATCTAGCTTAAGATAGACGATTGCTACTTTTTACTAAACTAAATTCATAACTAATGAAAGTATGTAGTTTAGAGAAGCTTATACCATTTTGGATTTTATATTTTGGATTGTGGATTGAGAAAGAGTTGATTGAAAAGCTTTTCAGCAATTCCTTTGTCGCAATCATTTCTCAATTTGGTATTAGAACTAATTGCTAGTTAATAAAAGTTGCAATTTTATTACTATCTGCTTGACTAAGCTAATTGTCATTGAAATTGCACTATTTTCATGGTAGTAAAAGCTGCAAACCCTCTTTCTGGCTAAGTGCCACACTTCGGCTATGCTCAGTAATACCTTGCCAAGAACTACAGTATCAATATGCAAATTAAATGTTGAACAGCTTATCTCTTTGTTTACAAATTTCAATTTATACCTGATAAAAAATCTGAGGATATAAATAAAGAGTGTGCAATTAACAAAGATTTTGCATTTATCTGGAAACTTATAAATATGAAGCCAGAGTTTAAAATTATTTTTTGATAACTGCGCTTCATTTGACTGCTTTTTTAATCAGAGTTTTACTTGTTACTTTAATAATTGTTGGCATTTATAAATAGATACTGAATATACTGCTAATTTAGACAAGAATTGAAATCTTGAAGATTTGATGTAATTCAAGACAGCCTATCTGGTATTGAACAGTAAGAATATTCAATAGTTTGAATTTAAGCAGAGATTTTTAGTAAAAAAACAGGAAGGAATTTATGAAGCTATTTACTGTGTGTACAACCCTAATGGGTAAAGTTACTGATATTGCCCAGGAGCAAGGAAAATTTACTATTAAATGCCGTAGTGGGGATGAGTTCCTGGTGGCAATTGGTAGAGAAACACGATTTCAATTTTTACAAGATTTGGATGGGATAAACCGCGATCGCGTCCCAACTCCTGAAAATTTTCATCAATCCTCACCACCAGATTTAGTGAGAAAATATATCCAGCCTGATAGCTTAGTAGTTCTACAAGGGGTGTATCAAGAAAATAATGGTAGCCGCCAATATGATGCTCGCATTGTTAACTTACTACATTCATATAGAGGACAAGGTGAATATCTTTTTGAACAGACACAATGGTGGATCACACAAATCGCCCGTCTAGCAGATGGTTGGTTAGGCTATTTGTTTCCGAATAAACAAACCTATCAAATCGATGATTTTGCTCTCTACCGCACTAACTTAAACATCATCGGTTTACCAACTGATGACGACATCCAGGAATGTGCCACTCTCTCTAGGGTAATTTACGGTCTTTCCTCTGCTTACTTGTTAACTGGAGGTGAACAATATCTTTCAGCTGCTCGTGCTGGAGTTCAATACCAACGAGAAACTTTTCGCAGTTTAACATCTGATGGCAAACATTGTTTTTGGGCTTTTGGCAAGCGCAAGACAAAGTACAGTTATGAGTTGTATATGCAATCTCTCCACGAGGAGGATAGAGATACTATCCCACTTTACGAACAAATTTACGCCTTAGTTGGATTAGCTCAGTACTATCGCATCACTTTGGATTGGGAAGTACTTGATGATATCAAGCGGACTGTTCGCATGTTTAATGAATTCTTCGCTGATCCAGAATCAGAGTACGGCAAACATGCTTACGGTGATTATTTTTCACACCTTGATTATGTAAATCTCAATTGGGACAGTCCGGCTCTTGGCGATCGCCAAGCCAGAAAAAATTGGAATTCGATTGGGGATCATATACCGGCTTATTTAATTAACGTGATTTTGGCATTAGAACCTTTGCCATTAACTGATCATGGTCACGAAGAAATCGGGAAATTTTTAGAAACCTGCAAAAAGATGCTCAAAACATCATCCACAATCATTGTTGATAAATTTCCCGACCCAGATCCCAACGTTCCGTTTGTGAATGAGCGATTTTTCCGAGATTGGAAACCAGACCATAATTGGCGGTGGCAACAAAATCGTGCTGTTGTAGGACACAACTTGAAGATTGCCTGGAACCTGACTCGTGTTGCTAACTATTATTACTCTCTAGCTGCCCAATCTGCGACTGAGAATCCGCAAGAAGCTGAAGAATCCCAACGCCTAGCCGATAAGTTAATGAAGTTAGCAGATCGGTTAGGAATCAAGATGGCAGAAATAGGCGTAGATTTATTTAGGGGTGGAATCTTTGATACTTTAGAACGTAATCCTCAAAATGGAACACCACTAGAATTTCCTTGGTTCAACACTAAAGAATTCTGGCAACAAGAACAAGCTTTATTAGCCTATTTAATTCTTCATGGTTGCAGTAATGAAGATCATGATCAAAAACAAGAGTATTTGCGGTTAGCACGAGAAACAGCTGCATTTTGGAATTTATTCTTTCTCGACCAAGAGAATAAAGGTGTTTTCTTCCGAGTCAGTGAAAATGGAGATCCAATTACTCAAGGACAGTTCGGACAGAAAGAATCACATTCGAGTGGATACCATCACTTTGAGCTAAATTATTTGGCTCACATTTATATCAGTAGCTATGTGACAAAAGAACCTTTCTGTTTGTATTTCAAACCTAATCCCAATTGTCGCCAGCGATCGCTTAATGTCTTACCTGATTTCTTTAGACCCAATACTCTGGAAGTGAGTAGAATCAGCATTAATGGTAGCGATCGCACCACAATTGATCGTGATAATTTTCAAATTGAACTGGGAGAGAGAGAATTTGAACTTGGTTCAGAAGCAGAAATCATTGTGGAATTTACACCCAAGACTAAATAATTATGACTACCCGAATCCTAGAAGGTAAGAAAATCGCCGTACTCGTCGAAACTGAATACATTCCCTATGAGATCGCGGCATATCAAACACGCTTTTCCGAACTTGGAGCAACTGTCCATTTAATGTCCCGGCTATGGGGAAATCAAAGTGTTCGCTTTGCAGCTGATGTTGATAGCGTAGAAGAAGCGGATCTGATCAATAGACAGGAAACGTCACTTGCAACATTGGAAGTCAACATCGACTTTCAGAGTGTAGATGTTAATCAATATGCGGCTGTAATTATGGCCGCTAACTACACCAGTGTACGTCTGCGCTACTTTCAACCACCACCAAGACAGCAGATTAGTCCAGAAATGACACGTACTGCACCAGCAGTTCAGTTTTTTGCTCAAGCAATGGCAAATCCCAAAATTGTCAAAGGCTTACTCTGTCATGGATTGTGGTTACTGACACCCATGCCAGAATTACTCCGAGGAAGAAGGGTGATATGTCATGAAGTGGTGCTGGCAGATATTGCTAATGCTGGTGCTGTTTATGTCCCGCCACCTGTGAATTCTCAAGCAAATGATCCGGGCAATATTGTGGTTGATAGAGACTTAGTGACAGGACGAGCCGGACATGATGTGTATGCGTTTATTGATGCGATCGCTCACCAAATAGTATCTCAAGGAAAAGAATTGGCAGGAGTTGCCTAGAAAGACAAAGGAGATCATCCGATGACAAAGATTTTGATTGTGTTATCCGAGTGGGGTTATTGGGGAGAAGAACTAGTAGGCCCCCTAGAAACCTTTGATGCAGCTGGGTATCAAGTTGACTTCGCCACCCCAAATGGTAAAAGACCCGTAGCACTAGGGGCGAGCATAGACCCAACTTTCGTTGATCCTCCTTTGGGCAGACCAGTGGTTTCCCAAGAGATGGCTGATAAGGTCAGACAATTGGATGACACCAACAATCCACGATTAAACAACCCGAAAAATCTCAAAGAGTGGCTTCCAGAAAGACCTTACTGGAGTTCGCCAAAATTCTTACGGGAAATGGAGGAATATTACAGAAAACTTGATGAAGTGCAACAAAGAGATTTGCAAACATACGATGCCATTCTCATTGTTGGTGGTAGCGGCCCGATGGTTGATTTAGTCAACAACCAGAGAGTACACGATCTCATCCTCAGCTTTTACCAAATGGGTAAGCCAGTAGCCGCAGAATGTTATGGTGTTGCGTGTCTAGCGTTTGCCCGTGATATTGGCGATCGCCACAGCATTATCCGGGGTAAGCACGTCACAGGCCATTGCTTGGAATATGACTACAAAGATGGTACAGGATTTATGGGTACTAACATCGACCCATGTCTGAACAATATTAACTTTGGCACGCCATTCTATCCTCTAGAATACATACTCCGCGATGCCACAGGGCCAGACGGACAGTACCACGGTAATGTCGGTAGACCAACATCAGTAATTGTTGATTATCCATTTATCACAGGTCGCTCTACTCCAGACTCTTATCTCACTGGTCAGAAGTTGGTGGAAGTTCTAGAAAAAGGACTCAGGCGCTATGGCTGGTAAAGCCGGATTTTGAATATCTGGATGGTACTGCACGATAAACGCTGTATGCAGTTGATAGTTGCAGAAGGTAGAATCCATGACTAACAAAACAGGCCGCTTTGCGATTCTGGAACAATTTTTGGCAGATGGTATCCATTACATGTTTGGTAATCCTGGCACATCAGAAGAAGGATTTTTGGATGCTATTCGGGAATATCCAGACCTAAAGTACATTTTGACATTGCAAGAATCCGTTGCTGTCATGGCAGCCGATGGTTACGCTAGAGCAACGAAAAAGCCTGCTTTAGTGCAAATTCATAGTACACCTGGTTTAGGAAATGCGATCGGCGCACTTTACCAAGCATACCGAGGTCACTCACCGCTTGTAGTCATTGGTGGTGATGCAGGTATTAAATACCAAGCAATGGATGCTCAGATGGCAGGAGACTTAGTGGCTTTTGCAAAACCTGTTACTAAGTGGTCAACAATGGTGATGGAGCCATCTTCACTGCTACGAGTATTGCGTCGGGCTATCAAAATTGCTGCAACTCCACCAATGGGGCCTGTCTATGTTTGTTTACCAATAGATATTTTGGATGCTCCCGTAGTTGAAGAAGTCAGACCAACTTCCATCCCATCTACCAGAGTTGTGCCAGATGAAGAATTGCTCAAAACAGCAGCAACTATCTTAGCATCTGCTCACAAACCAATGATTTTTGTAGGAGATGGAGTTGCTTATTCTGGCGCACAAGCAGAGTTGACCCGTATTGCTGAACTCTTGGGTGCAGAGGTTTGGGAAGCTGATGCTGGGGAGGTGAATATGAGTCATACCCATCCTCTTTACCAGGGTATGACAGGACACATGTTTGGTCATGATAGTTTACCCATCACTTCCAGAGGCGATGTCAATTTAATTTGTGGAACTTACCTTTTACCAGAAGTTTTTCCAGAACTGGGAAATATCTTTGCACCCGCAGCCAAAGTTATTCACATTGATTTAAATGCTTATGAGATTGCCAAAAATCATCCAGTAGATTTGGCTATGGTCAGTGATCCAAAATTGACCATAGCCCACTTAGCCAGCATCTTGGAAGCAATCATGACATCAGACCAAAAAGAAGCTGCAAAAGCAAGAACAGCAGAAATTGCCCAAGCAAAAGAAACAACCCATCAACGTCAGTTAGTAACTGACCGAGAAATTCAAGATGCAGTACCATTACACTTTTCTCGCTTCACAGCAGAACTGACAAAGCACTTACCAAAGGATGCAATCATCTTTGATGAAGCGCTAACGAGTTCTCCTGATGTGACACGTTATTTAACTCCAACCACGCCAGAGCATTATTTCCTGACTCGTGGTGGTTCTTTGGGTGTGGGAATACCAGGAGCAATTGGCGCAAAACTTGCTAACCCCGACAAAACGGTGGTTGGGTTTACTGGCGATGGTGCTGCGATGTATACCATCCAAGCACTTTGGTCAGCTGCGCGTCATCATGTCGATGCCAAATTTGTCATTTGTAATAATCGCTCTTACAAGTTGTTACAGCTAAATGTTCTGGCTTATTGGCAAGAGCGTCAAATACCACAGCATGACTACCCCCTAAGTTTTGATTTATCTAAGCCAGAGATTGATTTTGTGGAGATGGCTCGTGCGATGGGAGTTGAAGGTGTGCAGATCGAGAAACCTCAAGAGATTACTCCAGCAATTCAAAAGGCATTAGCTCATAAAGGCCCTTTTCTCATTGATGTCAGAGTTGAAGCGGATGTTCACCCGGAAATGATTGGTATTAAATGTGGGCAATAACTTTGTGAATAGATCTGCAAGCTCAAATTTGTAGGATGATGCAGCCTCTAAATTTCAATTGATAATTAACAAAAACAGCAGGATAAAGATGTAGCCATTACCCCGCAATTTGCTTATATTCTGTCATGCGAAATCTCTTACTTATCAACGCGATCGCGAATTTAATCAACTCAATTTACTTGATTGTGTAGAAATTTTGACTATGGTAATAATGCCTAGACATGAGTTTTTCGAGGAACATATGCAGTATATAGCTGCAAGAGATATGGTCGGTATGGTTACCAATACCTATACAGAAGATGCAATCTGGTATAATCCTTTTCCTTGCTTTGATATTCCACCACCGAATGTAATTCAAGGTAGAGAAAAATTAATCAAATGTTTTAATACTTTTCTAGAATATCAGGGTGATATCCAATTAAGTTCTTTTTATAACTTCCTTGAAACTGAAGATGTTATTTCCTTTCAAACAACAATCAAATCCTCAAAAACAGGTGAGTGGGCAGTTGGTGATATTTGGCTGATGTCAAATCACAAAATTGCTCGTCATTTTGCATTTGCCCATAGGCTAGGAAATAACTAAAAAAGCATAAACACATGAATGAAATATAGGAATCCGATTTGATTACTGAAAATCCTTGTATAGGGAGGGAATAGGGAACGGGGAACAGGGAACGGATAAGAGGGAAGCTAGATGTGTACTGATTTTTTTCAATAATCAAATATGAGTCCTATAGTAGATGATTTAATTACGTAGTATGATCCATCAACTTATATTCGCTCATCCTAAACCGGGAATGAATGAAAAGGAATTCCAAGATTACTGGATCAATGTTCATGCTGTTAAGTACGCCAGCAAAATTCCCCAAATTAAACGTTACTTAATTGATTCCAGAATCCCGTTTGGAGAAGAAATAGCAGATCCTCTTTTTAGCGGTGTAGCAGAAATATGGCTCAAAAACGAGGAAGAACAAATTGCTTCTTTGCAAAGTCAAGAGTTTTTAGAAGGTGCGCGACTTGATGAACCTAATTGGGCTGCATTCTGGCGTACAGTTGTACTCGATACAACAGAGTACACACTGATGGAAGAAGTTCCTCCACAAAAAAACTCCACGATGATTAAACTATTTATTCTTGTAAAGCGTAAAGCTGGAATTACCTTAGCAGAATTTCGTCAAAAAATGTTAGAAACTCATGCGCCTAAAGTGATAAAACTTCCGGGTATCCGGCGTTATCTTCAGTGTCATGTCCGCGATAATTTTTACGCAATTGGTGAAGCGCTTCTCGATTGTGTTTCACTCCTGTGGTTTGATAGCACTGATGCATTGGCAAAAGCTTTAGAATCTCCAGAATATACAAACGAGATCGAGCCAGATTTTTCCCATCTTTTTGAAACTAAATATATCCATACTCTGGTAACTAATGAAACTTGGATTATCGGGCCAGATTTTCGTCTATAAAAATTGTTTAGGAGCAATTATGGACAGTGAGCAAACATTACAAATTATCAGACAATGGTATGACAGTATAGGTCGTGGTGATATGGAAGCTGTCATGAATGGCTTGGCAGCAGATATTGTATTTGAACTACCACAAAACCAATACAACAAAATTATTCCTTATTTAGGCACACACATCGGACGCGAACAAGTTGCTGAAGCTTTTAGAATTAGAGCCGAAAGTAATGAAATTCAAGGTTATGAAGTCCGTGAAGTAGTAGCACAAGAAAATATAGCCTACACTGTGGTCTATACCAAAGCTAGACATACAGGCACCAATATAGTTTATGAGATTGAAGATGCTCACCGTCTAGTTTTGAATCAGGAAGGGAGGATTAGCCACTGGAAGGTTTATTTCGATCCTAATGTGGAAGTGGCTGCTTATAAAGCTGATATTGACTCACAATTAGTCAGGGCGGTTCAAGAAAATAACTTAAATACAGTAAAACATCTTCTAGAAGTTGGTGCTAATGCTAATACCAGAGATTCAGAGAGTGGTTTAACTGTGTTAATGATGAGTGCAGGTCAAGCTAATGCAGAAATGACAAAAATTTTGTTATCTGCTGGCGCTGACACCTTAGCTGTTGACAACCGAGCAGGAGCATCAGTGTTGCATAAAGCTTGTCAAGGAGGTAGTCCTGAGGTTGTACAAATGCTTGTAGAAGCTGGCGCTTTTGTAGACTCGGTTGCACCTACTACCGGACACACACCTTTGATGGAGGCTCTGTGGTTTAAGTGGCCTGATATTGTGCAGTATTTGTTGAATCAAGGTGCAGGATTAAATCTTTATACTCATTATGGCTTCTCTTTAAGGCAGCATTTTGAATATGAACTGAATGTTAATGTGATTGGTAGAGAGAGGTTACTACAAGCTGAACAAATGTTGCAACAGCGACGGCAATCAGATCAACAAAAGATTGATAGCCAAAGGCTGATGGCAGCTATCACTAACAACGATCTGGAAACTGTTAGGCAACTTATTCAATCTGGTGTTGATTTAGAAGCAAGATATCCCAGGGTAAACAGTTTTAATGATTTTCATACTCCTTTACTGGTAGCAGCACGAGACGGACATATAGAAATTGTTATGGAGTTACTAAAAGCTGGTGCAGATGTCAATGCCAGCGAGTCGGTATTTGGCGCTGTATCTTTGCATAAGGCTGTTTACAATGGTCATGCAGACATTACGAGGATGTTGGTTGAGCAACCAGGAATTAATTTAAATTTTCAGGGAGCTACTAACGGTTATACACCTTTGCATGATGCTTTATGGCATGGGTATAGGGAATGTGCCGAAATTCTCATCAATGCAGGAGCAAAGTTAAATCTCAAGGGTCATGATGGGAAAACCCCATTGGATATTGCTACAGAAGTCTTTGGTTCAGAAGATGCGATCGCTAAACTAATTCAATCAAAACTAGAAAAATACTTCAACTAAATTTTTGCTAGTTCAGCAGATTGATTGAATTCACTCCAGCAAATTCACGAATTTAACTTAAACCTTAAACAATACAATATAAAGCTATGCTGTTTTACGTTCAAATGCGTTGGAATATTGAAGGTAGATTAACCTTTGATGAACTGTGGGATTTAGAAACCAAAGAGGTTGAACACGCCCAGCAAACTATAGAATCGGGTATGGTTGTTGGTCTTTATAAAGTTGCTGCACAAAAACGTGTGATTGGCATTATAAATGTGGAGTCAATTGAGGAGTTAGACCGAACAGCAATGGGTCGCTTACCAATGCGAGAGTACTTAGAGTTTGAAGTTGTCTGGCCGTTAAGAGATTATCTCGGTTTTGCTGAAGATGTTAAGGCTCACTATCGGGTTTAACAAATTATTGAGATAGTTTGTTGCTGGTAAAACGCGATCGCATTGCACACCAGTAGCAAGACTTATTGCATTTTCGTTGATGAACTTGACAGTTAATTGTTTCCAAAAAACTAAGTCCAGCAAGAAAGCTAGATATGTAAGATTGTATGCGTCGCGTTGTTACTAGCCGCACTCAAGATGGAAAATCTGTATTAGTAAGTGATGGAAAACCGCCTCGTGCTACGAGACTGGAGAACTTGCCAGAATTAGAGGTAATTGACATTTGGTCAACTGATGGTATTCCCCAGATACCTGTAGATGTTGCTGATCCAACTTTGGAAATGTCATCTTTCTTACCAAGCCCAGGCGGAACACGCTTCCGAATTATCTACATTTCTCCAGCCAGTAATTATGCAAATCAAACTAATGGAATGCACAGCAGTGACAGTGTTGAATATCTCATTGTTCTAGTTGGTGATGTTTGGTTACTACTAGATTCGGGAACAGAAATTCACTTGCAGGCTGGAGATTGTGTAGTACAAAACGGAACTCAACACGCTTGGCAAAATCGAGGCTCGAATACCAGTGTGATAGCTGCTGTAGTGTTAGGAGCAAACTTGCGTTAATATCTCGCAAATTTTTTGAAACAATCAAATCTCAGCCATTTTTGGGGAGCTTAACCCAGGATTTATTTTGTTAATTCTTTGTCTCAAAACTGATTATAAACAAGAGGCTGTTACTATGGCTCCAATTTTAGTTCAGTTTAACTATTTCACAGGTGTCAAAAGAGCAATTTTTAACAATCCCCGGTTAATTGGTAGTTGGGATGAAACCGGGCGCTATTCTCAACAATGGTCTTCTAGACCAATGCAGCAAATCATGGGTGAAGATGGCTGTCCTAGTTTTCAAGCTACGGTTGAACTTGATGATTCCCAAATTGGTTGGTTATTTCGCTGGGGTGTGATGCTAGATAGCCCAGTCGGGAATAATTTGTGGGGAATCCCTACTGAAATTAACGATCGCAATTCGCGCGATCGCTACCGTAGTTTTACGTTACAATCGCCAAACAACAATCAGCCTCAGCAAGAAGCATATTATTTAGTCTATAGTCGTAGACTAGGCGCACAAATATATCATCTTCCTGGTGCATCTAACCCAGCCCTCCGGTTTGCTGTTTGGTCGCCCAATGCTCGGAATGTGGAAGTTGTGTTTGGTAATAGCAGTAGTGGTTATATTGCTGACGATGCTTTTCGAGATGATCCAGATTTTGGCATGAACCCCAACCTTGGGCCATTTCCTATGTCTAGGACAGAGGAGGGGATTTGGGAAACAGATGTGACAGTATCTCCAGAACTTGCTGATTTCTCCCGCTTTGACCATATTCCTTATATGTTTAGAATTGTCAATGAAGCGGGACGGGTTATTTATCGCACTGATTTATATTCTCGCTGTCAAATTGGTAAAGGCAACATCAATCCTGACGGTAAACCTTTTTCTAATAGATATAGAGATACAGAGGACAGACCTTTTTCAGGAAATTATCAAGATTTGGATGGTACTAAAAGCTGCTCTGTAGTCATCAATCCTGATACAGTAACGAGAAATTTTCAAGAACCAGTCTGGCCAGAAGTAGAATTCATTCCAGAAGAGGAGTTTTGGAGTAATGAGTTTTCACTAGAACGTCCTGTACCGCAGCGTGTAGAAGATTTAGTCATTTACGAACTTCACATAGGGTCTTTAGGATATGGTCAAAACAGACCCGGAAATTTTGCGGATGCGATCGCTTTACTACCCTACTTAGTACAATTGGGAGTTAACGCGGTTGAACTCTTACCGATGTCAGAATTTCGAGACGAAGTAAATTGGGGCTATGAAACATCTCACTACTTCGCTCTCGAATACAGTGCTGGTGGTAGAGACCAACTGAAGCATTTTATTAGAGAGTGCCATCGTTATGGAATTGCCGTGATTTTAGATGTGGTGTACAACCACTTCAATCCCGATGGAGAACGGGCTGAATGGGCTTATGACTCGGATATTCCCGAACACAATATCTATTACTGGTACGAGGGAAATTCTAGCGATTATTTCTATTCAGACGGCAGGCGTTTTCCAGAAGGTGGCTATCTTGATAACGTGTCTACAGGTTTTGCACCTCGGTTTTATGAAGAGATGGTGCGAAAGATGTTCATTAGCAGTGCAGTCACTCTAATGGAGGAATTTCATGTAGATGGGTTCCGGGTTGACCAAACAACTTCAATGCATTCGTACAACGCATTGCACCTTGATGGTAGACCTATGGGTAATGCCAATATTTTTGGTGCTAAATTCCTTAGAGAATGGACAAGGACAATGAAACTCATCCAACCGAATGCCATTCTCATCGCCGAGGATCATTCTGATTGGGAAGCAGTGACTGAATTACCTGATGTTGGTGGTTTGGGCTTTGATGCAGCTTGGTATGCCAACTTTTATCACCATTTAGTTGGTGATGCTAGACAAGGAACGGAATATGCCAAATTAATTCCTACGACTGGATACGGTACAAATGAACCTCTAGCGATGGATAGATTTGCTGGGGCGTTGGGATGGTCTGGTCATAAAAAGGTTGTCTATCATGAATCTCATGATGAAGCAGGCAACTCATATTATGAAGAAGGAGGACACAGGGTTGAGTCTCGGCGAACTATTGTAGCTGCTGTTAACGGCGCACCACTGATTGGAGAAACTCGACGTTATGCCGAAGCACGTTGTCGTTTTGCTGTTGGTGTGTCTATTTTGTCAGCAGGTACGCCAATGTTTTTGATGGGTGAAGAAATTGGCGCACAAAAACCTTACAGATACAGGGATTTTCTAAATAACCGAGAGGATTTGCTAAGCGAGTACCAAACTAATGGTCAAAGATTATTCCGATTTTACCAAGACCTGATTCAGTTGCGCCGCAACCATTCAGGACTGCGATCGCACTTGATAGATATTCTCTACGTCCACAATGCAAACCGAATTATTGCTTTTCGACGTTGGGATATAACCGAAGAATTTTTAGTTGTCGCTAGTTTGAATAATCAGCCCTTCTCCTCTGGGTACACAATTCATAATTCCCGAATCGGGGATGGTCAATGGCGAGAGATATTTAATAGTGATGCTGCACTCTACGGAGGAGATAGTATCGGCAACTTTGGATTTAATATCTCTGCAACTAACGGATATGTTAATCCCATAGTTCCAGCCAATGGATTTGTTGTGTTCCAACGCCACTAGAGTTTTGGGTGCAAATAATTCGTCATTGGTAATGCGTACTCCAGAAAGTAAAAGGCTCAAGTAACAAATACTTGAGCCTTTTCTCAGTTCAATTAATCAACCGAGACTAATTGATTCATCACAGTCAGATATTTTTCTTAAACTGTTAATTAATAGCGGTTACGGAAGCCGCTGTTTCCTCGCTTAGCCGCAAAAGATCCACCACGCTCTTCTCTGGGTCTAGCTTTGTTGACTTTGAGGTCACGACCCATCCACTCAGCACCATCAAGCGCTTCAATGGCTGCTGTTTCTTCAGCATCGGTTCCCATCTCTACAAAGGCAAAGCCGCGCAGACGACCCGTTTCACGGTCAGTAGGTATCTGAATGCGCTTTACAGAACCATATTCTGCGAAAACACTGTTCAGAGCGTCTTGTGTAACTTCGTAAGAGAGGTTACCTACGTAAATTGACATAAATGATCATCCGAAATCACAAGTTTCCAGAGATTTAGATTTCGGGAGAAGTCTGTAAATACCAAAAGGAAAAAGCCTATCAATACTAAAAACAAACGATATCGCCGAATCGAGTCTCAAAACTCATCATTACACAATTTGTCAATTTTAAGCAAAAAAATAGAAAAATTGTAATAAAAAGATATGTGAGCCGTTAAAATTACACAATTACTGATGAGTTTTAGACAGTCCCTGTTCTCTATTCTCTGTTTCCCGTTAACACATAGAGATGAGTTTGTAGCGATCGCTACAAATTACCAACTTATTTGGTATTAATCTATTCAAAGCCTTGGGCAGTTTACTAGATAAAAGTTTTGTGTTTGTAATTTTAAAAAATTCCAGATTTCTATGTAGTTAAATAATTTGATGCTAAATACCAACTTTTACCATGTTAGGTTGGTAAATAACATAGTAATGAAACAACCGCTTGAAAGACTGCAAATGAGTCCTAAACGCATTTTAGCTTTTGCTTGCTGGCTATTTTTTTCTTGCTTGTTGGTTATAGGCTGTAACCAAACAACTACACCTAACGCGGCTACAACTGCTAGTCCCACAGCCCAAACAACTACCTTAACTATCTCAGCAGCTGCTAGTCTCAAAGACGCACTTGAAGCCATCAAACCAATCTACATTCAGGAAAAACCAAGCGTTAACCTAGCCTACAATTTTGGCTCATCGGGTGCTTTGCAGCAACAAATTGAACAAGGTGCAAAAGTTGATGTTTTCATTTCAGCAGCAACTAAGCAAATAGATGCCCTAGAGAAAAAAGGTTTGTTAGTTGACGGCACACGCAAGGATTTATTAAAAAATCAATTAGTATTAATTGCCCCACAAAACTCTACAGCAATATCAAATTTGCAAGATTTAACTTCGCCACGTGTGAAGAAAGTTGCGTTAGGCGAACCCAAGAGTGTACCTGCGGGACAATACGCACAACAAGTTCTCACTTCGTTAAAAATTGCTGACCAACTCAAAAGTAAAGTGGTTTACGCCAAAGATGTACGGCAAGCTCTCAATTATGTAGAGTCAGGTAATGCTGATGCTGGTTTAGTTTACCTTTCTGACGCGAAAAGTACTCCAAAAGTCAAAATAGTAACCACTGCACCAGAAAGCAGCCATTCTCCTATTGTCTATCCGATTGTAGTCATCAAAAGTAGTAAAAATATCGATGCTGCTAAGGATTTTGAGCAGTTTTTATCTAGTAGTAATGCAGCCAAAAATGTATTTGAAAAACAGGGTTTTACTTTAGCAGGAAGTTAGCACAAACTGAATTTTCATTAGCCATTTAGCTACTAATAATACCAATTCAAAAATTTTGTTCCACGAAATTATGCCGCAGGACTTGTCACCCCTTTGGATATCACTTAAAACTTCATTGTTAGCAACCGTAATTACTTTTTTTGTCGGGATTGCTGCTGCTTATTGGATGTTAAGTTATCGCGGCAAAGCCAAATCTTTGATTGAAAGTATCTTTGTTGCACCCTTAATTTTGCCACCAACCGTTGTCGGCTTTTTGCTGCTGTTATTTTTTGGCAAGAATGGGCCTGTGGGTAAACTCATGGAGCCTTTTGACTTGACTATTGTCTTTACTTGGTATGGTGCGGCGATCGCAGCGACTGTAGTATCCTTTCCATTAATGTATAAAACTGCCCTAGGAGCTTTTGAACAAATTGATGGCAATTTGCTGCGGGTAGCGAGAACCTTGGGTGCAAGTGAATCCAGAATCTTTTGGCGAATTAGTTTACCTTTAGCTTTACCTGGAATTTTAGCGGCTACAACTTTAGCGTTTGCCCGTGCTTTGGGTGAATTCGGTGCAACATTAATGCTGGCTGGTAATATTCCCGGACAAACCCAGACTATTCCAATGGCAATTTATTTTGCTGTGGAAGCAGGTGCAATGGATGAAGCTTGGTTCTGGGCGATCGCAATTATGGTAATTTCTTTATCGGGGATTATTGCAGTCAATTTTTGGCAGGAAGTCAGAGAGAAGGGAAGACGCAAAGAAGCAGGAATACGAAGACAAGAAAGACGACTGGCTGAATCTTATTGTGTATCCGCGCCTGTTTCAGAAATAGGATTGTTTGTAGATATTGAAAAAAAATTGCCCAGTTTTCATTTGCAAGTATCCTTTAGTACCAATGAGCAAACATTGGGGTTATTGGGTGGATCTGGCGCAGGTAAAAGTATGATTTTGCGTTGCATTGCCGGAATTGAAACGCCAACTAGAGGACGGATAGTCTTGAATGGCAGAGTTTTGTTTGACTCCGAGAAAGGAATTAATCTACCTAGCCGCGATCGCCGCATTGGTTTTCTAGTCCAGAATTATGCCCTGTTCCCGAATATGACAGTGGCGGAAAATATAGCCTTTGGCTTACCCAAAGGATTGTCTGCATCAAGTGTGCGAGTAGAAATAGAAGAACAACTAATGGCGATGCAATTGCAAGGATTAGGCGATCGCTATCCGCACCAACTTTCAGGCGGTCAACAACAACGGGTAGCTTTAGCCAGAGCCTTAGCTAGTCAACCAGAAGCATTACTTTTAGATGAGCCGTTTTCTGCACTTGATACACATCTGCGTAGTCAATTAGAACAGCAGATGACAGAAACTTTGGCAAATTATCAAGGTGTGGCTTTATTTGTTACTCATAATATGGATGAAGCTTACCGAGTTTGCCCAAACTTATTAGTATTAGAACAAGGTCAAGCTGTACATCACGGTTCTAAATATGAGATTTTCGAGCATCCTGCTAGTGTAAGTGTTGCCCAATTAACTGGGTGTAAAAACTTTTCTCGCGCTGTTGTTCAAGGAGTGCAAAAAATACAAGCACTGGATTGGGGTTGTCACCTCGAAATTTTAGAACCCATTCCTGACAAACTATCTCACGTTGGCATTCGCGCTCATCAAATTATCTTTTGCCATGATTCATCGCAAGTAAATAGCTTTCCTTGTTGGGTAGTACGCACAAGTGAAACACCTCATCGCATGACATTATTCTTAAAACTACATACCGCCCCGAATAATCCCCAAGATTATCATCTACAAGCCGAAGTCTTCAAAGAGAAATGGGCGCAAATTAAAGACCAACCTTACCCTTGGTACGTGCGTTTAGACCCTCTGCGTTTGATTTTGATGGAAAGCTAGTATTTTTGACTTGCTCTTTACTCCCCTCCCTACAGCCAATCCACATAAACAGACCTTAATTAGCTGGTTGGCAACTTTTGCACTGACGTTAACGATATTGCTGGGCTTGAGTTTCATATAAGTAGGCATAACGACTACCCAGTTGTATTAGTTCATCATGAGTACCACTTTCGATAATTGTGCCGTTTTCCATCACATAAATGCGATCGGCCATTTTGACAGTAGATAAACGATGACTAATTAAAATTGCTGCCTGATTTTGGATCAATTGACGGAATTTTTCAAACACCTCATATTCCGCTTTTGGATCCATTGCACTAGTCGGTTCATCTAAAACTATCAACTGGGAATCTCTTAAAAATGCCCGCGCCAAGGCGATTTTTTGCCACTGACCAATACTTAATTCTTCTCCTTGGTCAAATAACTTACCCAAAATCGTGTCATAACCTTTGGGCAATTTGCTAATTACATCATCCGCACCAGAACGACGCGCCGCAGCAATAATACTTTCTCGATGCGCAGGCAAGTCAATGTTAGCTAACCAAATATTTTCCTGGGCAGTAAAGTTATATTTAGCGTAGTCTTGAAAAATTACGCTAATGTCGCGGCGTAATTCAGCGATTTTATAGTCTCTAATATCGATACTATCAATAGTGATGTTACCATCTGTTGGGTCATACAAGCGGCACAGCAATTTAATTAAAGTCGTTTTTCCAGAACCATTCTCACCCACCAGTGCCACTACTTCTCCAGGTTTAATGCTCAAGTTGATATTATGAAGTGCTTGGCGGGTTGTAGTAGAGTATTGGAAACTGACGTTATGAAACACAATGCCTGTTTGCATTGGTCGAGGTATTGGTTTTGGATTTATCGCATCAATTAATCTGGGTGTCAGGTCAAGAAACTCGTAGAGGTTACCGAGAAATAAATTATCTTCGTAAAGAGCCGAAAGGTTAGTTAATAAACTTTTAATATCATTCTGTCCTCGTTGCAGTGCTTGGTAATAGAGAACTAAATCTCCCAAACGCAGCACACCGTTGATAGCTTGAAAGATGATGAAAGCATAAACAGCAAAGATTAAAACTCCAGCAATAGCTTCCGCCGCAAAGTTAGCCACAAAGCGTTGTGTCAAAATTTTTAGGCTTTCTTGATAAATTTTTCGGCGAATGCGGAGATACCAATTACTAAAGTAGTTTCCTAACTCAAATAAGCGAATTTCTTTAGCAAATTGGTCTGAAGTTAGCATCCAAGCTAAATAAAAACCTTGTCGTTGTAGCGGTGTCCATTTTCGCTGCCAATTATACATCACACGACTGTATTTAATTCGCACCAGCATTGCAGGCAGTGCGGCTACAAATAAAATCCCAATAATTCCCCAGTGCAGTGTTAGCAACAAACCAATCATTGCTACCAAGGAAATACTATTTTGACCAATTTGTGCTAAACGATTGAGAATTTGCGGCGGTCGGTAAGGTGCTTCTTGTTGGGCGCGTTGCAGAGTATCGTAGTATAAAGGGTTTTCGTAGTACTCTAAGTCAGCTTCAATAGATTTGGCGTTAATAATGCCTTGCATGTAGTCAGTTACCCGTTGAGAATGGGCAGTGGTGACTAGTTCTGTTAAGGAGTTGGCTAAAGTTGTTAATAAAGTAACTCCACCAGCTATGGCGATTAAAACAAGAACGTTGCGAAAAGCTACTGTTTTGTCTGCTATGCCCAGGTTGGCAGCTACTGCATCAATAATTAGTTTCGAGAGATAAATTGAAATTACTGGTAATATACCTTGAATGGTAAGTAAGACTATGCGAGCGATCGTCCAACCAGGGCTACTTTGCCATACTAGGCGCAATGCAGGTACAAGACGCAGTGTTTGGTTGATTTTTTGTTTGATAGTTTTGCCTGCTTGCATAAATCTCACTTTAGTATTGCAACAAGCCCAGGTAGAGTCCGCTGGTCAATTTCAATATTTTGACACAATTATCTCAGCAAACCTTGGCGATCTAACTGATTAATAAAAGTATGTACATCTGATCTGAGGTATTCTTCATCAACCTCATAGCTATTTAATAGTGCGGTAACTATCTGTTCGAGATTGCCATACTCCACCAATAATTTCCAAATATCGGCAGCCACACCATTTAAACTAAAGCTTGTTTGTGTTTTCAGATTACCAATTAAAATTTCTTCCTCATACTCACCATAAATCACGTGTAGTCCTGGTTTGATGTTGCCATTACCCTCATTTTGCATTTGGATAATGGGAGGGTGAACAGGAGATTTCAGGCGATTTTTCTGACATATTTCTGGGGGAAGAAATCGCCAACAACCTTGCATTTTTTGAGAAATTGGATTCCAGAAGAAACGGTCTGGTTCATTCCAACTAAAGCAGAGAGAATCTGTTTTTCCCACCCAATAACGTGAACCAGAAAGTTGGGAGAGAGATTGCTGTTTCCAAGTTTGATATTGTTCGCCTAAATCTTCTTCGCCGTAGTCTGGTAAATCTCTTGCACTCAGACAAGCCAGAACTTGAGGTTCTTTGGTGGCGATCGCTTGTCGCAGTTCTGGATGAGAATAAAGATGGGCAAAAATAATTTTTGAGTGGGTGTGGCTTTGTAAGAAATGTCCCAGTCTTGACCCTGTGAACACGCAATCATCCACTACTACCCAAGGAATATCACTCGACGTTGGCGGTTGCAATTGATGGGAACTCAAATTTAAAGCATAAGCCAGCATTCCTAAGATAATTAGCCCTCCGCGAGGAACAGCCGTAAAATGAAATTGCTGTAATTGTTCACGTCCAAAACGTTCTAGTAACTGTGTAGCTAATAGCTGACAATCTTCTTCAGCTTGTTTGTAACTCACATAGTGTAGACGCGATAAACTTTTGCTGAGAGTAGACAACAAATATTTTACCCAAAGTTCATCTGCTGCATCTAAGCAACCCATCACCGCAATTACAGGTTCAGGGCTAGGGCGAATAATCAACTTGACTTCTGGTACATTATCCCAAGCGGGACTATTGGCGATCGCACTTGCTAAAGTCAAAAGTGCCGTTTTTGGGTCAGCTATCCCAAGTTCCTGGCTATAATGAGCCAACGCTTCTGGGTCAATGGCAGTGCTATAAATTTTGGGTAAATTGGGATTTAGTAATACTTGACCTTCATTTTGAACTAAAGTTTGTTGTTCCATAATTACATTTAAAATGCCTGCTATCACCTTTGTTCAAACCGAGTATTACTAATTTCTGACTTCAGATTTATACTACTGCTAAGGAATAACTTCCATCTAATTTCTGATTGCTATTTTCAGCGATATCTGTTTCAACTAATTGCACAATTTCTGATAGTGCTGCCAAAGAACGCTTTCTTTGTAAACGGCGAATTGGTACAGATTTCATCAAACTTGTACACTGTTGAAAATGCGCCTTGACAAATTCCGGCGTTGTTAGCAAATTTGTAGCACGAGAATGGCGGAGTAATTCAACCATGATCTCTTGCACTGAAAGAATTTGAATTGCGTTTTCAGCAGCTGCAACATTTTCTAAAGCATATATCCGCTTGATTGGTAGAGGTAATTGGCTAAATCCTTCACTCAAAAGATTATTTCGTTTGGGACACGCACAATGAACTACAGATAAATTATCAAAGTCATATCCTAGAGATGATGCAGAATCAGACAACAGTCTGACATTGGGGTAAGAGGGAAAAGTGATGGGATAATCACCTTCCACTTGAATAGCCAGTACATCATCCGTTAGTAAACCGTAACCCTGTTGATAAAAAGCACTAGCCAAGGTTGATTTACCCCAGCCAGAATTGCCCAAAAAAGCTACAGCCTCACCGTTGATACTCACACAACTGGCGTGCAACACCAAAAGCCCTCGCTGTCTCAGTAATACTGGTATTGCAGATCCCAATATCATCGAACGAACTAAGCCTTCTTCGGCTTCTGGAACTGGTTCTATAATTATTTGGCTGCCATTTTGAACAAAGAATTTGCCTACATCTAAACCGTCAATAGAAGAACTTCCTAAAAAGTAATTTCCACCATCTACTAAATCGAAATCAGAGTCTGTTAATTTTCTAATATGAATAATAATATCTGGTATTTGTGTTTTATTATCTAGCTGGTCATTTGCAGCTATAAGTTCAGGTAAAGGCAATTGAGAGTGTATACAAAGATTGTAGGCGGAGTAAATAAACACCTTAATTATTCACCCTTAACTAAGTGAAAGATTTGATGAGAAAGTTTTTTGGTAAGTGAGATATGAAGAGAAAATGTAAATTTCAAATGTAACTGATAGTAAAAGTTGCTAATTACAAACAGACTTTTGTCCCTGGTTTAATTACACAAGCATTGTCAGCCGAACCAAGGCCACTAAGAATGGGTGTAGAACCATTAGGTGGGCCAAATAAAACATCTTGACGAGTACCACCCCCTGTGATGTTTGTAATTGCACTAATATCACCGTGGTTAGTAAGTTTTGGTGTAGAGTAAGCTTTTTTCATAATCTTGCTGTGATGCTTCTCGCCTTCTGGCAAAATTTGAGGTAGTAAAGATTGTTCAAAGGCAATTATCAAGGAAAAGGCTGCAAAAGCTGGTAATTTCCTCACCACTAATAAAGGTAATCAGCCGAAGCTACATTGAGAACACACTATAATGCTGCGTGCTGATTACTCAAATAAAAGTTAACTCAGCAAGCGCATCGCTGAAATTGTCAGAATGCTAACTATAGACAGGTGCTTGTTCCAGGACGGATAATGCAGGCATCTAGTGAGCCTTGGGCAGTAGTAGACGTACCATTAGGGCCAAACAGAGTATCTTTCCTACTAGTATCGTTACTTATTTGTGTAACTGTGTTGACGGAACCATGATTAATTAACTTTGGTGCTTGGTAAGCTCTTTTCATGTTAAGCCTCCTAAATGTTACTGTTGGGTTGAATACGGTACTTTCTGTCACCACACTAAGTGATTTCGAGGAAATAGCTACAGTTGATAACTTTTGTACATCAAGCTGTAGCTTATTCCCAAAAGCTATATCTTAGAGTTACATGGATGCTAAATGCTGGGTGCTTTGGAAATAGTTAACTCAGCGACAGCATCCTAATTAACTCTGGGATTACAGCTTAGAAACAATTGTTGGTATTAGGACGGATGATACAAGCATCTAATGAACCTTGATCAGAGCCGATGGGGGTAGTACCACCAGGAGGGCCAAACAATGTGTCTGTACGGGTATGATCTTGGGTTACAGCGGTCACTGTGTTGACGGAACCGTGGCTGGTTAGTTTTGGTGCAGAGTAGGTTTTCTTCATTGTGGTTTTCCTCAATGTTGTGTGTTGTGTTTTGTGAATCTGGGTAGTTGCACTGAAAACGTACTTATACCCATTTTTAATAAAAGTACATATAAAGATAATGAAGTTTAACGTTCTGGTTGAGCATGATTGAGCCATAAGGCTAACATGGCTGCTTTCCAGAGCAATAAGTCTATAGAGCTTTGCTGGTGATTAAATTTACTATTGGGCGAAGTTAGTTGTTCATAGATTTGATTTACTGTGTTGGTATTTGCATAGTCGTTAATATTACTGAGATGATTTTGGATAAATTCATCTAAAACTCCTCTGTTGTGGTTCAACAAGCCATAGACAAAACTAGGGGACATATCTGATTTATCGCGGCGTGATCGCACTTTCTCTGGTAAGATGCCACGCATAGCACGGCGCATCACCAAGCGAGACCATCCTTGATTCAGCTTCTGCTCTGGTGGTAAAGATAAGCAAAACTCGATTAACCGTTTATCCATATATGGATGACGGTAATCTAAACCAAAGGCAGCCCCATAATGGTCGATAATTTCTAGACCTTGAGTCAATATACCTGCGGTAATGTAACGGTGATGCAGTTCTCTTTCTGTAGGTGGGTGAATTTTGCTGGATTTTTTCAGGGTTTGAATGCGTTTTTTCAGTCCAATACGGTGGAAAAAGCGAGGATTAATCAAGGATTCATCTTCAGGTTCGCCTTTTGAGCGTAAGGAACTAATTGCTGAGGTGATAAATTCAGGCAATAAAGGTTTTAAACCTTGACGCAGAAATAGCGATCGCTTTGAAATTCTAAAATATTTTGTGAGACGATTCACCTCTTGTACAAACTTGAACAACTTCCCTTTACGCGCCAGTTCTGTCAAATAAGGTAAACCGTAGTTTTCTAAAGTTTGGCGTTGGGAACTACCTAACAAGTTATATAACTCTAGAGTTTCTCGCGCGAAAGTTGCCCAGTCGCCCTTTCTAGCTAATTCCACTAGATAGCCTTCGCCGTGAGATATGGTATTATCCCCGTCAAAACCATCTAAAACTACTCTAACTCCAGCATTTGCCGCTGCATCGTTTAGTCCCCAAATCAAAAAATGGGTAGGTGCAGGAACAACTTCATCTTGGTATTGAAAGATTTTATCCAAATCTGATAATGGGCCTTTTTGGTCAGCATGGACAAAGTGGGGAATCATCCCACCTTGCTCTGTGACAGACTCAATAAAAGGACGTTCGTCAGCTTCAGGATAGGCATCAAAAATATTTGAAAAGGTGTGCAATGGCCGATTATCGCCTGCTTGCGCCAACACATGTCTGGCCATAGAAGTGACAGCCGACGAATCTAAACCACCACTAAGATGAGAACCTATGGGAAAGGCACTCCGCAGCCGACACCGCACCGCTTCGGCAAAGATGTCTTGCAAAGCTGCTGCATACTCTTCATCAGAATTGAGCCGCAGTTCCCGATGGGGGTCAAGCGACCAATAGGAACTAATTTTGATGCCTTTGGGACTCACAGACATCCAGCAAGCCGGAGGCAAACGGAAGATGTCTTCATAGAAAGTAATTGACTGGTCTTGCAAAATTGATGCTAGAAAGTCACCTACTTTGACTTCATTCAGTTTGCGTGTGACTGCTTCTAGACTCAAAAGTGCTTTGATTTCTGAACCAAAGGTAAAAAGTTTTCCCGGTTTATGGTAGTAGTAAAAAGGCTTCACGCCCATGTGATCTCTGGCACAGAATAATATCTGCTTCTTACTATCCCAAATCGCAAAGGCAAAATCACCAAGCAGATGTTCGGGACATTGCTCACCCCATTTCTCGTAAGCAGCCAGTACTAAGTCTGTATCAGTGATTTTTTCTGGTGGTAAGTTGTCAAATTGCAACGCACAGATTAGTTCATCGCGGTTATCTATGCGTAAGTCGGCGGTGATGGCTATGTCTCCTGCTGCGTTGACTAAAGGCAATCTCTCTAGCAGTGATTCTGGCGTTGTCCATAACATCCGATGACCCAAGCCAATTGAGCCAGAACACCATATATCTGCGCCGTCTGGCCCCCGATGAGCGATCGCATCTACCATCAAAGCCAGTTTTTGCCGTTCAACTGGCTGACTATCTAGATTGTAAATGCCAACTATACCGCTCATGATTTATATCCCTGAAAAAGACGGCAATAAAGTAAAACGCGAAAGATCGGGAAGGTAGCCGATGACAACTTTTCCTTGAGTTTCTATCCAAGCATGAGCTTCTAAATTTCCTGCTTCACCTTTCACCACTCCGATACGTAATTCTGGTGAGTATCCATAACGAGTCATCAGCACTTGGCAAGTTAAGGCTCTAGCTAAACATTTAGCTCCACCAGGTGTATAGCGGGTGCTAACATTGATCGCCCAAACAATTTTGTTCAAAGAAATTGGCTTTAGTCTGGGGTTTGGCTGACTATTTTTATTTATAAGTTTTCTTAAAGTATTAAATGATAGTAACCGCATTCCTAGCCGAACTAATCCCAGCAAAACGAACGTATTCAACAAAAATTTGCGATCGCTGTTAGTGAGTTGCAGTAATTTAAGCAGACGCTTCATTCTTAATTTCTATCAATTCTTTAGCTGCTAAGTCTTCTAGTAAAGTTGAGATATCACGTTTACATACCTCTGCGTCTACTTCATATTCTGCGAGGATGTTGTCTTGAATTTCTTTGACAGTCTTTGGAGTTTGTATCAAATTCCATATGCTGGCTCCTACTTGATTCAGCCCATAGTAAGCACCAGATTTGATATCAAGTATGACCACCTCTCCTTGTAATTCCGAACAAATTTGTTCCTTTGAGGCTACTACACTAATGTTTTCCAATGAACTTAATTTTGGGGGCATTCTTCTAGTAGAATTACTGATTTTTTTCTTGGTTAAACTAATAATACTTTATATCACCATTGTGGAAATTACTATTGCGTATCAATGATATCTTCATCCATTATTTTAAATATGCCTAACTTTATAAAGTAATCATGAAGTAATATAAAGGAATAACACAGGACTAGTATCCTAATTTATCTCATAGTCTTGCAATACCTTAGTTTACAGCAATTCAGCCGCATATTTAAGTAATATATGCATCTATGATGAGTTAAGTATTACTCATGAATAACAAGTTTTACTCATCAATAAATTAATATTTTTGATGATGAAAAGACAAAATCAACTACAAGTATACATAGAGTAAAGAAGCGGGTATATTCTTAATTTTGTCTGTCAAATAGTAAAGTATTTCAAATTGAGTAGTCCCAAGTCAATATTTCTTTTGAAGGATATTTAAACTTGACTTGAGAAGTATTTACTCTTTAAACTTAATAGCTATAAAGCATAAAATGCATGATCGTAGACCTAGTAAATAACAAAAAAGTTCCCTGAAGTAGGAAGCAAATCCTTTAGTCTACGCCTAATTCTTATTAAAACTGTACAAAAGCTAAGTATCGGGATGACTGGATTCGAACCAGCGGCCCCTTCGTCCCGAACGAAGTGCGCTACCAAGCTGCGCTACATCCCGCTAAAAAACAGTATCGCCTTTTAAATATACCACAAATGTCTTGAAAAAGAAAGTAAAGATATGAGCGGCAGAAGGCAGTCCTGATAAAGCAAGTTTCACCAGCCTTGCATAAAAGACTAGTATTTTCCCGCCCTCGGATATTTAAAGTTAGGACAAATAACAAATGACCAATAACTATATATATGATGTCTTCACCAAGAGCTTTGCTTGCTAGGATTAGATTTGTATAACTTTCAGTGGTAAAAGCGGATTGTGACTGTAAAGCCAGACTGGTTGCGAGTTAAAGCGCCTCAATGGGAGCGCGTCGGTAACGTTAAAGAAATTTTGCGGGATTTAGCACTCAATACGGTTTGCGAGGAAGCGTCCTGTCCGAATATTGGTGAGTGCTTTAATGCCGGTACTGCCACGTTTTTGATTATGGGGCCAGCTTGTACCCGTGCTTGTCCTTACTGTGATATTGATTTTGAGAAAAAACCAAAACCTTTAGACCCTACAGAACCAGCAAGATTAGCAGAAGCAGTGCGCCGCATGAGACTTAATCATGTAGTCATTACTTCTGTAAACCGAGATGATTTACCCGATGGTGGTGCTTCTCAGTTTGTAGAGTGCATTACAGCGGTGCGTAGTGTCTCTCCTCATACCACAATTGAGGTATTAATTCCTGATTTGTGTGGTAATTGGGATGCTTTAGCAATAATTTTGCAAGCAAGTCCAGAGGTAGTTAACCATAATACAGAAACAGTTCCCCGCCTTTATCGTCGGGTGCGTCCCCAAGGAAAATATGATCGCACACTCGAATTATTGCAGCGATCGCGCCAAATTGCACCTTGGGTCTATACCAAATCGGGAATCATGGTCGGACTTGGCGAAACTGATAGCGAAATCCGCCAAGTTATGCAAGACTTACGCGCCGTCGATTGTGACATTTTAACAATTGGACAATATCTCCAACCCAGTCAAAAACATCTGCAAGTTGATAAATTTGTGACTCCAGAACAATTCGCTGCTTGGCAAGCTTTTGGTGAAGAACTAGGATTTTTACAAGTCGTTTCTTCTCCACTGACCAGAAGTTCATATCATGCAGAACAAGTCAGGGAGTTAATGGAACGCTATCCACGAAAAGTGCTGAGTGCTGATTAGTTTTGATTCGTTATTAAGTGGTATTGACAGCGGTGCAAGAAACTACCATTGCAATTTTGGGTGCAGGTGCTTGGGGTACAGCTTTAGCAAATCTAGCAGCGGCCAATGGTCACAGGGTACGACTATGGTCGCGTCATGGTGCAGAAACTCTAGAAGCTGTTCTCCAAGATGCTCAAATAGTGCTATCTGCTATTTCCATGAAAGGGGTAAGAGATGTTGCTTTGCAAGTACAATCTTGCCCTCTTTCCCCAGAAACAATTTTTGTCACCGCAACAAAAGGCTTAGATCCACAAACTACTGCTACGCCATCGCAAATTTGGCAAGCCGCATTTCCTGACCATGCAGTAGTTGTGTTGTCTGGACCGAATTTATCAGAAGAAATTCAACAATCATTACCAGCTGCAACTGTCGTAGCCAGCAACATCTCCACTGCGGCTGAAACAGTGCAGTTGGTATTTTCTTCACCGCGTTTCCGAGTTTATACAAATCCTGATCCTCTGGGTGTGGAATTAGGGGGAACACTCAAGAATGTGATGGCGATCGCAGCTGGTGTCTGTGATGGCTTACAATTGGGAACCAACGCCAAAGCTGCTTTAGTCACCCGTGGACTTACAGAAATGGTTCGCATCGGCAATTTTTTAGGTGCGAAAACGGAAACTTTTTATGGTTTGTCAGGTCTGGGAGATTTGTTAGCCACCTGCAATAGTCCTTTGAGTCGTAACTACCAAGTCGGCTATCAAATGGCTTGTGGTAAAACTCTGACAAATATTCTGGCTAATTTGCCAGGAACCGCTGAAGGAGTCAACACTTGCCAAGTTTTGATGCAATTAGCCAAGCAACAAAATATTTATATGCCAATTACTGAGCAAGTTTATCGCTTACTTCAAGGTGAAGTTACTCCTCAACAAGCACTGGATGAACTGATGTTGCGGAACATCAAGCCAGAGTACCACTGAGTAAGTCAAAAGTAAAAAGGCAGAAGGCAGGAGGCTGAAGAATGAAATTTCATACTTCATACTTCACTTGCTTTTCTTTTTACCTTCACAAATTCCCTAAAAATCCTTAGACAAAAAATACTAAATCGTCAGGAAATTACTTTCATAGCCATGTAGATATGACTAACCAGATGTTAAACATAACTTTACTGAAAGATGTTTAAAACAGTTAGAAAAGTAACATTTAATACTTATTAAGTTGAAATGCTGACTAGGTAGCTCAGAAATTAAAGCCTATCTGTAGATTTGAATAGCTATTGGTTCAATCAAAATGTTCAGCGGCCGAAGGATTTCGGCATTAATGTTGGAAACACTAGTGCGATTTTTGAAAAAAAATTGTATTGGAATCCTCTACCGTGTTATTTCATCTAGAATCACGGGAACAATAGCAACAGTTGATTTTGATTAGCTGACCTCAATCTATTGTTACCTGGAGCCATTGAGACTATGCCAGCAACATCTTTTTACCCGGATGCCGCCTACAATTCCCAAAAGTCCCGCCAGGTTTTAGACCCAGATCTCACGGTTGACGACGGTGATTTGTCAGTCGAGGATCTCCAAGATCTGGAGATAATTTCTGTTGACCCTGCTAGTTTTGGAGCCAATACTAACCGTCGTAGTACAGATTTAGTACGTCTATATCTTCAGGAAATTGGCCGAGTCCGGTTGTTGGGTCGTGATGAAGAAGTTTCAGAAGCTCAAAAAGTTCAGCGCTACTTACGGATGCGGACAGTACTTGCCAATGCTGCTAAGCAAGGAGATGCTGTAGTTGCGCCCTATCTACGATTAATAGAAGTTCAAGAACGTTTAGCATCTGAACTTGGCCATCGTCCCTCTTTGGAAAGATGGGCTTCTACTGCGGGTGTGCAGGTGTCGGATCTCAAGCCGATTTTGTCTGAAGGCAAACGCCGTTGGGCTGAAATTGCCAAGATTACAGTAGAAGAACTAGAGCAAATTCAGTCTCAAGGACTCCAATCCAAAGAACACATGATCAAGGCGAACCTACGTCTTGTGGTTTCTGTTGCTAAGAAATATCAAAATCGTGGTTTGGAATTATTGGATTTAGTCCAAGAAGGAACTCTTGGTTTAGAAAGAGCTGTAGAAAAGTTTGACCCGACTAAAGGTTATCGCTTTAGTACCTATGCTTACTGGTGGATTCGTCAAGGGATTACAAGAGCGATCGCTACTTCTAGTCGCACAATTCGCCTACCCGTCCATATTACAGAAAAATTAAACAAAATTAAAAAAGCGCAACGTAAAATTGCTCAAGAAAAAGGTCGGACTCCTACCTTAGAAGACTTGGCAATTGAATTAGAAATGACACCATCTCAAGTTAGAGAAGTGTTGTTGAGAGTTCCCCGTTCTGTTTCTTTAGAAACCAAAGTCGGTAAAGATAAAGATACAGAGTTAGGAGAATTGCTAGAAACCGATAGCGTTACTCCAGAAGAAATGTTAATGCGAGAATCTTTACAAAGAGACTTGCAAAATCTGTTAGCTGATTTAACTAGCCGCGAACGAGATGTAATTCTGATGCGGTTTGGTTTAGCTGATGGTCATCCTTACTCTTTAGCCGAAATCGGACGCGCTCTTGATTTATCACGGGAACGGGTACGCCAAATTGAATCTAAAGCTTTGCAAAAGCTGCGCCAACCCAAGCGCCGTAACCTCATCCGTGACTATTTAGAGTCTCTAAGTTAGTCAAGAGTCAATGGTCAAGAGTCAATGGTCAATAGCAAACAAACATCCAACTATGGATTGTTGACTTTAGACTTATTTATTTTGTAAAAAATTGTTTTGATCGCTTCGGCTAGAATCTTTTTCAAGCTTATAAGCAATCTTTTGCAGCTAGGAAAACTTAATCTTGGTTCCCTACTTATCAAGATAGCTTGAGGATGGCGATCGCTACTCTAGCATTGCCTTACGAGTTTCATTAACAAAGTTTGGGCATTTAACAAATATTGTCAATAAGCTACGATTGTTGCAAATTGCTCACAACATTTGTTATATTCTCAACTAATAGGCTTTGTTGAGAAAAATTAGTATGACAGTCTACACAACTACTTCACTCAAAGCAGAATTAAACGAAAGAGGTTGGCGTTTAACACCCCAGCGCGAAATAATTTTACACATTTTTCAAGAACTTCCGCAAGGTGAACACCTCAGTGCAGAGGATCTGTATCATCGATTAGAAACCGACGGTGAAGGCATCAGTCTCTCAACTATCTACCGGACATTGAAGCTGATGGCACGCATGGGAATTTTGCGGGAATTAGAATTGGGAGAGGGGCATAAACATTACGAACTCAACCAGCCCTACCCCCATCATCACCACCATTTGATCTGTGTTCGCTGCAACACAACTATTGAATTTAAAAACGATTCGATTTTAAAAATTGGTGCGAAAACTGCTCAAAAAGAAGGATTTCATTTGCTCGACTGTCAAATGACAATTCATGCAGTATGCCCCAAGTGCCAACGGGCATTAATGCCACTGTAGCATTGGGGCAGGGTAACTAAAGGAATGCACTCACATCAATTTTGGATTTTGGATGAACCAAAAAATCTAAAATTGGCAGAGTTATCGGAGGGAAGTAACCTATTGGGGATTCACATTGACGAACCTAAGCGGATGTTAAAAGCGTCCGCTTCTAATATCACTGAGACTGATACCGTAAAATTCTTGGGCTTGCTTAATAGCTTTTCTTGTATCATCTGCCAAGACACCGTTGAGCTTTCCTTTATAAAAGCCCTTGTCTCGCAACCGTCGTTGAATCTCTAACACACTAAAGTCACTCTTAGGTGCATTATTCACCTTGCTGTATAATTTAGCTCTAGTAGTAGGGCCAGCAATACCACTTACTGCTAAGTAGTTGTCCCCTTGGAAGCGACGTACAGCATCGGAAGTGTAAGAACCAAAGTAGCCATTTGGCTCTCCCTGTAAATATCCAGCTTTGATTAATTGTTCTTGCAGAACTCTAACTGCTTCACCGCGATCGCCCATGCGCAGATTGTCTCTATCAGCTGCTTTTTTTGGTGGAGTATCTTCGCCAAAACCTACTCCCCTGGCTGGCAGTTTGCTCAGAGTTGCTGGGCCAACAATTCCATCCACGTCTAGTTTATAAGCTTCTTGGAAACGCTTAACAGATTCTTCGGTAATGGGGCCAAAGATACCTGTGGAATTACCGTAGTAATAACCTGCTACCCGCAAGCGTTCTTGCAGAATTTTCACTTCTTCCCCTTCATCACCTTTCATCAGGTATTGGGAATTGCTGCGCTTGGCAGTTTGGGTAGTAGTTCTTGTGGTTGATGTACTAGCAGCTGCAACCCTAGATTTTTTGGCTGGTGTACTAGCAGGCGCAACCCTAGTTGTTTGAGATGTACGCACAACTGTTGGTTTTTTATCTGGGCTACTTGCAGATGATTTCCGCCAGTTATCTAATTTTTGCAGTGTAGTTGCCCCCACTACACCATCAATTGGTAAACCTGCTGCTTTTTGGAAGCGTCTGACAGCTTCTTCTGTGGGAAAATCATAAACTTGGGTGATGGGAGCTTGATAAAAACCTGCTTGTTGCAGTTTTTGTTGCAGATTTCTGACAGAAGGGCCTTGATCACCTCTTTCTAGAGCCAAGACACTATTGACACTACTGAGAATAGACAAGGTAAGCGCCAGAGGTAACATATACTTCCAAGCCTTACCAGAAAGCTTACTCCAGTCTGGTGCAGCTGCTTTGTCTAACAAAGCACTCAGCGATACCAAATCACTGGATTCACAATCTTCATAGGCGAAAGCTAGGTGCAAATATGCAAGGTTGTCCATAGTTGATTCCTACACCATTTTATTTGTCTGGAATATATTTTTCTTCGATGGCTGCTTCGGCTTGATGTACTAAATTTCTTAAATTATCTAGTGTCAGTGTATCCACATTTTCCCATAAACCACGCTGGTGTGCTTCAAGTAATCTTTCAGCAATATCACGCAACGCATGAGGATTATTGTACTGAATAAATCCTGAAACAGTTGTATCAAATAAATAAGAATCTGCTATCCCTTGATACATATGGTCTTCTACGCATTTGGTCGTGGCATCGTAGGCAAACAAAAAATCAACGGTTGCTGACATTTCAAATGCACCTTTATAACCGTGACGCATAACTCCAGCAATCCACTTAGGATTAATTACGCGCGAACGATATACTCGCGCAATTTCTTCTTTGAGTTTGCGAATCCGTGGATTAGCTGGAATAGAATTGTCACCAAAGTAAATTTGCGGATTTTTGCCTTGCAGAGAACGGGCGGCAACCGTTAAACCACCTTGAAATTGATAATAATCATCAGAATCAAGCAAGTCGTGTTCGCGGTTGTCTTGGTTGTGCAAAACAATTTGCATTTGTTGTAAACGCTGCTGAAATGCTTCTGGTGCAGCAATTCCTGTCAGTCCTTTTTGTTCTTGGGTAAAACTAGCACTAGTGTAGGCATAACAACTCCAGTTGATAAAAGCACGGGCTAAATCTTGCTCATCATTCCAGTTTTGCGATTCAATTAAACCTTGGAGTCCCGCACCGTAAGCACCTGGCTGTGAGCCAAAAATGCGATAATGCGATCGCGCTGTTGCCTCTTGTTGTGTTAAACCTTGTGCTATCCAATACTCTGTATCTTGCTGAACTTGCACTGCTAAGGGATTTTCGTCTGGAGGTTCATCCAAGGCCGCAACTGCTGTCACTGCTTGCTCGAATAAATCAATTAAGTTGGGGAAAGCATCTCGGAAAAATCCAGAAATTCTTAAGGTGACATCCACACGCGGACGACCCAAAATCGACAAGGGTAAAATTTCAAAATCTACAACTCGTCGCGCTGCACCATCCCACACAGGACGCACACCCAACAAAGCCAAGGCTTCAGCGATGTCATCACCACCAGTCCGCATAGTAGCCGTACCCCACAAAGACAAGCCCAGTGTTTTGGGATACTCACCATGCTCTTGTGTATAAGATTCAATTAAGTTCTCAGCAGCTTTTCTGCCAACATCCCAAGCTGTTTCGGTGGGTAAGGCTCGGATATCTACTGAGTAAAAGTTTTTGCCTGTGGGTAGGACTTCTGGTCTACCGCGTGTGGGTGCGCCGGAAGCACCACTGGGGACATATCCGCCATCAAGTCCGTGGAGTAAATTTGTAATTTCGGCGGGGGTTTGTTGGAGAGAGGGGAGGAGTTTGGTGTTTATCCAGTCTAGGGTAGTGCTGAGTGCTGAGGAGCCAGTCGCTTGGGCGGGTTTCCCACGCCACTTGCTACAACGGGGGGAACCCCCGCAACGCAGTGGCTCGACTTGAGCGAACTGGCGTTGCTGAGTGCTGAGGAGCCAGTCGCTTGGGCGGGTTTCCCGACTTGAGCGAACTGGCGTTGCTGAGTGCTGAGTTATTAGTTGTTCTACTAGTTCGGTGGCGTGTTGTTCTAAAAGTTCGACAACATCGCCGATGGTGCGGCAGGATTTTATTTTCACGCAGAGGCGCGGAGGCGCGGAGAGTGATTTGGAAGGATTGAAGAAGGAACTAAATTCATCTGTAAGTGGGTCTATGTCTATTCCCCAGGCTTGGGCTAGGGCGCGGGTAATACCGATGGAATGGCGGTTGGGGATGCGGGCGATCGCAACTACTAAGTCTCGCAGTTGTCTACCTTGGGGACATTGCCCAAAAATATGCAAGCCGTCGCGGATTTGAGCTTCTTTGAGTTCGCATAGATAGCCATCTAATGAGTTTAATATTGATAACTCGAAGTTGAAGATTGCTTCTTTGTTTTCTAGTCCTAAGTCTAAGTGGAGGTTTTCTTTGATGACTAGTTCACGGATGCGATCGCGAATGGCTGGTAATCTTGAAGGGTCTAAACTTTCGGCTTCGTAAAATTCATCAATTAAATTTTCTAACTGTTGCAATGCACCATACAATTCTGCACGGGTCATTGGTGGTGTCAGGTGGTCGATAATCACTGCTTGGGCGCGGCGTTTGGCTTGAGAACCTTCCCCAGGATCGTTGACAATAAACGGGTACAGATGGGGCATTGCACCGAAAGCAACTTCGGGATAACAATTACTCGATAAAGCCAAACTTTTCCCAGGTAGCCATTCCAGGTTGCCATGTTTGCCGACGTGTACCACAGCATCAGCACCAAAGCATTCTCTTACCCAGTAATAAAAAGCTAAATAAGCATGGGTTGGTTCTAAATCCGGGGCGTGATAATTCAAACTAGGGTCAATATCATAACCCCGAGCTGGTTGAATGCCTATGAAAATGTTTCCTAATTGAATTCCGGGAATTGGATACTCTTGTTCATGCCCTAATTGCCAACGTTCATTAATACCTTGTTTTACTGATTCCGGTAATGAAAGAAAATATTCTCGATACTCTTCACCAGTTACACTTTGATTTACTGGACGCAACTCTCTAGCTTCTGGGTCATTGGTTACGCCATCTGTCAGGCGTTGAATTAACTCGTTGCCATCAGCAAGTAAATTATCTATTTGATAGCCAGCAAGTTGCATAGCTTTAAGAATTTCTATACAACTAGCTGGTGTATCTAAACCTACTCCGTTGGCAAGGCGACCGTCGCGGTTAGGATAGTTAGCCAAAATCAGAGCGATGCGCCGTTCTTGGGGTGGCTTAGAACGTAGGCGTACCCAATTAGCAGCCAGTTGCGCGACAAATTCAATGCGATCGCTCACTGGTTTATAAACGACGACATCTGTTTCTATGTCTGGATTGCGTGTTTGCAAAGCTTTAAAAGATACAGCACGGCTAATAATTCTTCCGTCTACCTCTGGTAACGCCACATTCATAGCGATATCACGGGGCGATAACCCTTGGGGCTGCAACTCCCACTGCTCAACTGCACCGCCACTCAGGATTACTTGTAACACTGGCACATCTAATTTTTGCCACAGGTCGGTTTGGGGTGTTTCCGTATCTAAACGCGCTAGGGAAAAACTAGTGGTATTCAAAAGTATGGCGATTTGTTCTGCATCTTTGGGTTGAAAAAATTTGTTTAATTCATCTTGAACGCTGGGGTCACGTAGCGAAGAAACAAAAACTGGAATTGGTTGCAAGTTTCTCTGTACTAAGGCTGTACATAAAGCATCAATCACCTTAGTATTTCCCGATAGATAATGAGCGCGGTAGAAGAGAATGCCGACTTTGGGGAGTTGGGAATTGGATGGAGGGCAGGGAGCAGGGGGCAGATGAGAAGAACTTATAGTAAAATTTTCCCCTTGCTCCCCTGCCTCTTCTCTCCATTCATACAAACCCACACGGGGAACAATTTGCGGAGGTAGGGGATTAAAGGATGTGTTTGAGCAAGTATCAGCAATAAATTTCAAAGCATTAACGAAATTGTTAACACCACCTTCGTTGAAATATTGCCATACTTGGTTAACAATCTCTACAGAGACGGTAGATTGAGAAACTAATTCCGGGTCAAGCGCATCATCTCCTGGCATTACAATTAAGGTTGTACCCTTACGTTGTACAATTTCCTGCACCACTTCTAAACCGTAAGCCCAGTATGCACGTCCGCCTAAAAGACGTAAAATAATTACCTCGGCAAGTTCCAAAACTTGTTCGCTATATGTATCAATACTGATTTGTTGTTGTAACTGCAATAAGTTAGCGACTCTTAATGCAGGGAAATTTGTCGGTAATTTGGTAACTGCTGCTGCCAAAGTTTGAATGTCAGTATCGGCAGCCGTAATAAACACATACGGCGCTGGAGTTTGTTCTACAAAAATTAAACCTTCTGACTGATTCCATCCGACTGATTTAGCATTTATCCGATGCATTATCCCGCCTTACCGTCTTAAACTGTTGGTTAGAACACGATTAAAAACATTTCAGCCTAGCACAGCCAGTTACTAAAAGGGAGGTAATCTCTCCAAGACGCTGGCTCTTCACCCTCTCTCACCCGACCATTGAAAATGCTTAGTTCATCTGATTTGAGCTTTTCTCAAAATTTGCCTTTAGTTGTATTTAATCAGCTTGGGGAATTGTTACAGCAAATGGCTCAATCTGTGGAAAGTTCTGCGCTAGTGCTAACAGAAGCCGTGCTGGCGAGAATTCTTATACCTGAAGAATTGCAAGGTCAAAGATTCACATTGCTGGTTTCTGAGGATTTTAGTGCGCTTTTGCTAGGCACTTTGGCGCAGGGGAGTACAGGAGCCAAAGGAGACAAGGGAGCTTCAGAAGCAGGGGTAGAATATCTTACTCAGCACTCAGCATTCAGCACTCAGCACTCAGCACTCAGCACTCAACACTCAGCACTCAGCACTCAGCACTCAGCACTTCTCACTAGCTTGACATTTAATTCAGAAGCGATCGCCTCCTTTGTTGGCAAATTAAAAGATTTGTTTGCTAGTGGTTCTGATACTCATCAAAATTTGGAATATTACAGTCAAATTCTGCGTCCTAATGATGCTACGCTTCAAAGTCAATTCACGCTGTTGTTATTAGAATATCTCCTGCCACAAAAGAATGAGGAAGTGAGAGAAAACCTGAGCGCAAACCAAGCTGAAAATGTCTGTAAAGCAATCGAAAATGCTTTGCAAAAACAAATATCTCAAGAAAGATTGTTAAATCAAGTTACAACTCAGATCCGCAAAAGTTTAGATTTGCCAGTAATTATGGCAACAGCGATCGCTCAAGTGCGTGATTTTTTGAAATTAGATAGGCTAGTAATATATAAATTTGAGGGATCAAGGGTAAATACCCAAAACTCTCAAGTTAATCAGCAAAATAATTCTCAACCCCCAATACAAGATAGGCAAAAGTATGGGGGTTGTATCGTTTATGAAGCTAAGGCTACGGATGCGATTCCTTCGGTGTTACATTACCAAGAGACAAATTGCTTTACACGCCATTCTGCTTGTTGGGATAAGTATCGTCAAGGTTTTACTTTAGTTGTCGAGGATGTCGAAAAAACTTATGCCTTAGAAGAGTGTTTGTTAAATTTTCTCCGCACTAATCATGTCAGGGCAAAGTTAGCAGCACCGATTATTTTTGAAGAAAAAATCTGGGGTTTATTAATTGCTCATCAGTGTGATACACCCCGCCAGTGGAATGACAATGAGAAAAATTTACTGACTTCCATTGCTGAACAATTAGCGATCGCCATTCATCAATCTGAGTTAATGCGATCGCTAACTCAAGAAAAACAAACTCTCGAACAACGGGTACTTGAACGGACAATGGCTTTGCGTGATGCTTTATTAGCAGCTGAAGCCGCCAGTCGGTTACGCAATGAATTTCTCGCTACAATTAGTCATGAATTACTCACGCCGTTAACTTATGTTATCGGGATGTCTTCTACATTGTTGCGCTGGCCAATAGGTGAGTTGAGCCAAAGACAGCGAGATTATCTGCAAACAATCCACGACAGTGGAGAACATTTATTAGAAATGATCAATGACATCCTGGATTTATCACAAATCGAGGCTGGTAAAACAGTTTTAAATATTAATGAATTTTCTTTAGCAAAGATGGCAGAAAATGCTATTGATGCATTAATAGATAAAGCAACTAACCAACAAGTTCATCTTAAACTTGATTTACAAATTGATCCACGACGCGATCGCTTTAGTGCAGATGCTGAACGCATAGAACAGATACTCTGGAATTTATTAACCAATGCCATTAAATTTACACCAGAAGGTGGCAGTGTAACTTTGCGAATTTGGGTAGAAGATAATACTGCTATTTTTCAAGTTGAAGATACCGGAATTGGCATTTCTGAAGAGCAATTACCATTAATGTTCGAGAAATTTCAGCAGCTTGATACACCCTATCGTCGTCGTTATGAAGGTACAGGACTTGGTTTGGCTTTAACTAAACAACTTGTAGAACTGCATCGTGGTCGAATTGAAGTAGAATCCACAGTAGGTATCGGCTCTATTTTTACTGTCTGGATACCTGCTCAGTCAGTGAAAATGCTGAGTCCTGAATCATGAAAAGCAGGAGTTCAGGGATAATTACATTTGACTATGGACTATTGACCAATGACAAATGACCAATGACAAATGACCACTTAATTAAAACCCTAAAAAATGGACTGATTGTATCTTGTCAAGCCCCTGTTGATTCACCTTTGCATGAACCAACAATAATTGCGGCAATGACACAGGCTGCTGTTAATAATGGTGCTGTTGGCGTAAGGATAGATACACCAGTTCATATCAGTGCAGTCAGGGAGCGAGTGAAAGTTCCAATTATTGGGTTATGGAAGCAAGTAATTCCTAAATACGATGTATACATTACACCTCAGTTTCACCATGCTGCTGCTGTTGCTGTTGCTGGAGCCGATATAATTGCGATCGATGCAACAACAAGGCATCGTCCAGCTGGTGAGACAGTAGTAGATATAATTACTCGCATTCATCAGGAATTAGGCAAACCAGTCATTGCTGATGTGGATACAATCGAGGCAGCAAAAACCGCCGCCGCCGCAGGTGCAGATATTGTGGCGACAACCCTTTATGGCTATACTGCCAAAACTAATAATGATTCTCCACCTGGTTGGGAACTGCTAACGCAAATGGTAGAAGAGTTAAAAATTCCGGTGATTTGTGAAGGAGGTATTTCTTCACCGCAAATGGCGCGTCACGCTTTAGATTTAGGTGCTTATGCCGTGGTAGTCGGAACTGCCATCACAGGGATTGATTTGCAAGTGAAGAATTATCAACGAGCCATGCAAAACCGATGATAATGTTTAATACTATTTCACGGAATTCCTGATACAAATTCCTTTGCCTGCTCTTGCTACTCTAGGGCAGGCTTATTTACAAAAATTTGGTTTGTTGGATTTGTGCAATTGTCTGCTTAATACTAGTTTAAGCATAAATTTGTTGAAGTTACAAACAAATCTACTCTCTACTTCCTACTCCTCCAATTTAATACCCTGCTTGCTTGTCTACCACATTGCGTAAAGGCTGACCAGTTTGGTAGCGATTGAAGTTATCGAGAAATAATTGTATTGAACGCTGTTTGACTTTTGGGGAATGACCAGAACAGTGAGGAGTAATCAAGAGATTGGGAACCGACCACAAAGGACTGTCTGATGGTAATGGTTCTGTAACTACTGTATCTAAAGCAGCCCCAGCAATCCAACCTTCTGTGAGTGCTTTGATTAATGCTGGTTCATCAACTACAGCACCACGGGCAATATTAATTAAATAAGCATGAGCAGGGAGCGATCGCAATACAGTCTCATCAATCAAACCTTGAGTTTCTGAGGTGAGTGGTGTAGCAACTACTACATAGTCTGCTTCTGGCAGGAGCGATCGCCATTCATCTACACCGACAACTAAGTCAAAATTTGGTAGTCGTTGTGGGTGACGGCGAGTGCCAATAATTTTCATCCCAAAAGCTTGAGCGCGGGAAGCGATCGCTTGACCAATACCACCAGCGCCAATAATTAACAAAGTCGCATCCGTCAATTCTTGGATAGGAAAACCTCTTTTCCACTGACGTTCAGCTTGTAAAGCTTGTAAATCAGGTAGATGTTTGGCGTGGGAGAGTATATAAGTCAGCACAAATTCGGCAATCGGAATAGCATGAACTCCTGCACCATTGGTGAGGATGAGGTCACGTTCCAAATAAGTCGGAGTCAAAATATGATTTACCCCTGCATTCGGCGCATGATGCCAACGTAAAGTCGGCGCTGCTGCTAATACTCGATGTAAAATATGGCTTTTGAGAAAAAACCAACTTAAATAAACCTCTGCATCAGTGGCATCATAATCAAGATTGCCCTCACTATCAACTAGTACAACCTTGGTATCTGATGGTAGATGTGGCTCAATTTCGGCAGCGATTTCGATAGGTAAAATGACTTTCATACTTAAGTTACCTTGATATGGGTGTAAGGGTTTTGCTCAACTACACCCACACACCCCTACACCCCTTTTCCCCACCCCTGACTTAATAACTACCCAACTGCAATAACTGCTTATGTGCATAACTACCTTCCCGATTCATCACCTGGTCGAGAATCGTTTCTCTAATGCTTACAAATGCTTCATTACCCCTATCTCTAGGACGCGAAAGATTCACAGGCAAATCTAGAGCTATTCTGCCATCTTCAATCAAAATTACGCGGTCTGCCAATGCTACAGCTTCTTCCACATCATGAGTTACTAAAAATGCTGTAAATTGCTGTTCCTGCCACAATTTTTCAATCAATCGTTGCATATCAATCCGAGTCAGAGCATCTAAGGCTCCTAAAGGCTCGTCTAATAACAATAACTGTGGTTGACTGACTAATGCTCTGGCTAACGACACTCTTTGTCTTTGTCCACCAGAGAGTACAGATGGCCATTCTTCAGATCTATCTTGTAATCCAACTTGTTCTAGCGCCCACTGCGCCCTTTCACGCCAATTATCTTGCAAACCCAGCCCTACATTTTGGATGACGCGCTTCCATGCCAGCAATCGTGGGTCTTGGAACATGACCCTGACGGAACTACTCAACTTACGCAATGGTTCACCATCTAAAAGAATGCCGCCTGCACTTGGTTTCTCCAAGCCTGACACAAGGCGTAATAAAGTACTCTTACCACAACCACTACGCCCGACAATGGCAACAAATTCGCCTGGTGATACTTCTAAATTGACTGAATTTAAAACAGTTTTTCTGCCAAAAGCTTTCGTTAAATCCAAAATATTTAGTTGTGTTCCTTTTGGTTGAAAACTCATAAAGCCTCCTTAGTAGATTGTCATTTTTCGTTAGATTTATCTGGCAAATCAAGCATTTTGATAATTAGGATGCCAAGCCAACCATTTTCTTTCTAAAAATCTGGCAGTAGCATCTGCTAATTTACCCAGTAAGGCATAAATAAAAATGCTCAAAACTACAACATCAGTTTGCATAAATTCACGGGCATTCATAGCCATATATCCCAACCCGGAATCAGCGGCAATTGTTTCTGCGACAATTAGTGTCAACCACATGATTCCTAAAGAAAAGCGAACACCTACAAGAATTGAAGATAATGCCCCTGGTAAAATGATTTGCCACAAAAGTTGTGCAGGTTTTAATCCATAAACTCTGCCCATCTCAATCAAGCCTGGATCAACGCTACGAATGCCATGAAATGTATTGAGATAAAGAGGGAAAAATACACCCATAGATACAAGAAATAATCTGGCTTGGTCACCAATACCAAACCATAAAATTACTAGGGGAATTAATGCCAAATTAGGAATTGTTCGCAGCATTTGCAGTGAACTATCTAAGAGTTTTTCTGCAAGTGGAAAAATACCATTAAGTAATCCTAAACTAAACCCAATACTGCCACCTACTAAAAAACCAGAGATTGCACGTCCAGCACTGATGCCTATATGTTGAAATAATTCTCCGGTTGACGCTAATTTAAATGCTGTAATTACTACACCACTGGGTGCAGGTAAAATTCGGTTGGAGAGTAGACCAGTTCTGGATGATAGCTCCCAAAGTACTACTACAAAAATCGGTACAATCCAAGGTACTATTTTTTGAATTTGCTGATGTTGTAGTATTTCTTTCGGCGAGACGCTGTGATTTTTGGTGTTTTTTAAGGTAATAGTCATGAGGCACTTGTTAGTTGTTTAGTAAATTTTTCACTGGCGATAGAAGTCAAGATTGGTTGTGTAGGCGGTGTCGATTCACTTTGCAAAGGTAGGTGAGGGAATAATAATTCTGCGGTACGATAAGCTTCTTCTAGATGGGGATATCCAGAAAAAATGAAGGTTTCTATACCTAGTTGTTGATACTCCAACATCCTGGCGGCTACAGTATCGGGATCGCCAACTAAAGCAGTACCAGCACCACCACGCACTAAACCAATTCCTGCCCAGAGGTTGGGGCTAATTTCTAGGGTTTCTCGACTGCCGTTGTGTAGCCCAGTCATACGTCGCTGCCCTTCAGAATCGGAACTGGCAAAGGCTTTTTGGGCTTGGGCGATCGCATCCTCATCGATATATTTAATTAACTCGTTGGCTGCTTCCCAAGCCGCAGACTCTGTTTCACGCACAATCACATGCAGGCGAATGCCAAAACGTACTGTTCTACCTTGTTCGGCTGCTAGTTGTCTAACTTCGGCAATTTTTTGGGCTACTTGTTCAGGAGGTTCACCCCAAGTTAAATAAGCATCAATATGTTTGGCTGCAACTCGCTTCGCCGCAGCTGATGAACCGCCAAACCACAGTGGCGGATAGGGTTTTTGGATGGGTGGGAATAACAGTTTACCGCCTTGAATGTCTAGATATTTGCCTTTGAAATCAACTGTCTCCCCACTCATAATTCCCCGCCAAACTGTGAGGAATTCGTCAGTTAAGTCATAGCGATCGTCGTGACTTAGATGCAAACCATCTCCTGCTAATTGCTTTGGTTCTCCACCTGTGACGACATTAATTAGCAATCGCCCGTTTGACATCCGATCAAATGTTGCTGCCATGCGTGCGGCAACGCTAGGCGAACTAATTCCTGGACGAATTGCTACTAAGAATTTCATCCGCTTGGTGACAGGTATGAGAGAGGCAGCTGTTATCCATGCATCTTCACAAAAAGGCCCTGTGGGTAACAAAGCACCTGTATAGCCCAAGTTATCTACAGCTTGGGCAATTTGCTGTAAATACTCTGGAGTCGCATCCCGTCCTCCAAGTTGTGTTCCTAAATAGTGTCCGTCACGAGCTGTGGGAATAAACCAAAGAATTTGCATTATTGTTAAGCTGGCTTAATAAACTACGGTTATTCGGTAGAGTTACCGTATTTAATAGTCAAAATTGTACAGGAAATTATGGAAAAAGCAAGTCCCTTTTCCATATATTTGATGCAAAACAGAAAAGTGATTTGGATGATGAGTGTGAGAAGATGGGCAGTTTTGGGATTAATAGAACAGTCAACGTTTTTTGAGAGAACAGGCTTCAAAAGGATAAAACCATGCACCAGCAACTTTGCCGTCAAGTGGTGAAAAGTCTTTCTGGTCGAAAAGTTACTTTTTGTATCTGTGTATTAGCGATCGCTATTAGCGCCTGTACTCCCACTCGTGAAATTTCCTCTACTCTGCCAGGAAATATTACTCAATTGCCTGCGAGTAAAAATACTCAAAAAGGAGACGAATTAGCGACTGTCACAATGGCAATCATTCCGTGGCAGGTTTCAGCAGAACAAGAAAAGAAACTTCAACCTTTGGCTGATTATCTAACAAAGGCGCTAAAACGACCCTTTAAATTTCAAATTACTAAGGACTATACAACAGCCGTTGATGCTTTAGTTAAAGGAAAAGTAGATTTGGCATATCTTGGGCCTAGTAGCTACATTGAAGCGCGTCTTCAAGACCCCAAGATTGAGCCACTTGTTTCACCAATTAATCAAGAAACCAAACGACCTTGGTACACATCGGTAATCATTGCCAGTAAGGCTAGTGGTATTAAAACTCTGCAAGATTTAAAGGGTAAGCGATTTGCCTTTGTTACCAAGTTATCTACTTCTGGATATGTTGTACCAATGGCTCATTTTATGGAAATTGGCATCAATCCTGAAAAAGACTTTAGCTCAATAATTTTTGCTGATAGTCATGATAAATCTAAGCAAGCTTTAATCAAAGGCGAAGTAGATGCGATCGCTGATGATAAGCGTTCATATACTCAACAAATCAAAGACAAAAAAATTGATCCAAATAAATACATAATTATTTGGGAATCTGTACCACTACCGAGCGTCCCAATCACTGCTTCTAGTAAAGTCTCTACCGAATTAAAAGATGCTTTGAAAAAAGCACTGATTGATGCACCTCCAGGGCTGGTTGAACCTTCTGGTGCTGTTGGTGCTGGATACACTTTGGTACAAGACGGCGACTACGAGATCATTAGAAAATTTCAAACACGCGTTTCCCAAAAATAAGGCAACTTAAATATGCGGATTACGACCAAGTGCATTGGGTCATCTGCGATCGTTGTGGGATTAGTTGGTTCCATTTTAATTGGTGGCGACTTATTTATCAGACGAGCAGAAGAATCAGCACAAGCAACCCAGTCCAAAAATGCTAAAGCACTAACAACTATTCTGCAAATAAATGTAGCTGTGAACAACCAAGTAGCAGCGCTTAAAGATATGATTTTGCTCAAGCGCGATGCTTCTAATCAGGTGAAATATCAAGATGCTTTATCTCAATTCTACATAGATTTAGACCAGTTAGAAAATTTAAAGCCAGAGATAGCAGCAGAATTAGTGAAAATTCGCGATCGCCATAGCCTGCTGGCTGATCTAGTCGATGAACTTACAAGTCAATCTCATACAGAAAAACCCTTAGAGTTAGCAGGATCGCAGCAAGATTTTCGCGTCATCAACGCCTTTTCTAGAGATATTGAATTGTACTTGAAGTTATTAACCGAAAAACTGCAAAAACAAGATGTATTAGCCAAGCAGGAATTTGACAACTTCAAACAAACCACTCAACTTATCAGACAAATTCTCATTCTATCCATTCTTTTGGTATTTGTTGGTCAATTATTACTGATTCTCCTGCCAGTAATTCGCTCTATTCAAAAACTACAAGTAGGAGCAACTAAAATCGGCAATGGTGATTTAGAATATCGCCTAAATATCCAAACCAAAGATGAAATTGAACAACTAGCTAATGCTTTCAACCAAATGGCTGCAACCTTGGCTGAATCATATCGTTCTCTGGAGTTAAAAAAAGAAATCGCTGATGCAGCCAATCGTGCCAAAAGTGAATTCTTAGCAAACATGAGTCATGAATTGCGAACCCCACTAAACGGCATTCTCGGTTATGCACAAATTCTGCAATCTGATAAAAATGCTACTGCTAAACAACAAGATGGCTTAAGAATTATTTATCAGTGTGGCTCACATTTACTAACATTAATTAACGACATTCTCGATTTATCCAAAATTGAAGCTCAGAAAATGGAACTTTATAATAATGACTTCCATTTTTTGGCTTTTCTACAAAGTGTAGTAGAAATTTGTCGAATTCGTGCCGAGCAAAAAGGGATCTCATTCATTTATCAACCTGATACGGAATTACCTGTAGGCATTTGGGCAGATGAAAAACGATTACGTCAAGTGCTACTTAACCTATTAGGTAATGCGATTAAGTTCACCGAAAGAGGCGGTGTTAAATTTACTGTCTGCCTCTTGGAAAAACCAATTTTATCTGCAAGTCATAAATCAGCAATTCATCGAATTCGATTCCAAATTGCTGACACTGGAGTTGGTATGAGTCCAGAACAGTTAGCAAAAATATTCTTACCCTTTGAGCAAGTTGGAGATACTAAAAAGCAAGCAGAAGGTACTGGATTAGGTTTAGCAATTAGCCAAAATATTGTGCAATTGATGGATAGTAGTATCCAAGTTAAAAGTGAGTTAGGTCAAGGTAGTACATTTTGGATTGACTTAAACTTGCAAGATTCAGTGGATTGGATGCAATCTGCTAGAGTTGTCGCAGAAGGGAAAATTATTGGTATTACAGGTAATACTAAGCGAACAATTCTGATTGTAGATGATAGATGGGAAAACCGTTCAGTTGTTATTAATCTGCTAGAAGAAATCGGATTTGAAATAGCAGAAGCCTCTGATGGTCAAGAAGGTTTAGAAAAAGCTTGTCAACTTTTACCAGATTTAATTATCACAGATTTGACAATGCCTGTATTAGATGGCTTTGAGCTAACACGCCGTCTCCGTAAACTACCAGAGTTTCAGAATCTCAAAATTATTGTTTCATCTGCTAGTGTATTTGAATCTGATCAGCATAAAAGTATCGGAGTCGGTGCTGATGATTTTTTACCAAAACCTGTGCAAGCAGATGAGTTATTAGGAAAGTTACAAAAGCACTTGCAGTTAGAGTGGATTTACGATTCTCCTGATGAAAAACAGGAAAAACCTTATGAACTTCAAAAATCAGATGTGACTACTGTTAATTCTTCAGAATTAATTACACTTCCAACTGAAGAAATTGAGCAACTTTTTGAGTTGGCAATGAGAGGTAATATCAGAGGTATTCGAGAGCAAGCACAAAAGTTGAAATTTTTAGATGAAAAATTTACCCCATTTGCTGAAGAGTTACAGCAACTTGCTAAAAGCTTTCAAATCGAAAAAATTCGGGAGTTAATTAACTTACATCGAGGAGAGCAAAAATGAGTTTACCTGTTACAGAGATAGGGGTAATTTTGATTGTAGATGATAACCCCAATAATTTAGAAGTGCTATCAGAAGCATTGATGGATACTGGTTGGGAGATATTGATTGCTGTCGATGGAGAAAGCGCGATCGCTCAAGCTGAATATACCAAACCTGATCTCATTCTCTTGGATGTGATGATGCCAGGAATTGATGGATTTACTACTTGCGATCGCTTAAAGTTAAATCCTACGACCTGCGATATCCCCATAATTTTTATGACAGCCCTCTCAGATACTGTTGATAAAGTTAAAGGATTAAAATTGGGCGCAGTAGATTACATTACTAAACCTTTTGAGCAAGAAGAAGTATTAGCGCGGGTTAAAACTCATCTCAAAATTCGTCACCTCACAAAGCAATTGCAAACGCAAAATGAGCAACTCAAACAAGAAATAGCTGAACGTCTAGCAGTCGAAACTCAATTTCACAAGTTAAATCAAGAATTAGAACAAAGAGTAGAAGAACGTACTGTTCAACTTTCTCAAGCATTACATAATTTACATCAAGCTCAAGTTAGCTTAGTTCAACGAGAAAAAATGTCTGCCCTCGGTGAATTAATTGCTGGTATCGCTCATGAAATTAACAATCCAGTCAACTGCATTTTAGGAAACCTTGGTCATGCTTCTGAATATACCGAAAATTTTATTGAATTGTTACGTCTTTATCAGCAACATTATCCCGAGCCTGTGCCAGAAATTGCCGAAAAAATAGATGAAGTTGATATAGATTACTTAGTTGGTGACTTTCCTAAAATCATCTCATCAATGCATAAAGCTACAAAGCATATGGCACAGATGATTCATTCACTTAGGCACTTTTCTCGACGAGATGATTCTGTTGCTCAACCGATAGATATTCATGAGAGCATCAACAGCACCTTAATGATTTTGCAATATCGCCTGAAAGCCAGCCCAGAACGGACTGAAATTCAGGTCGTCAAAAAGTATGAGAATTTGCCCTTAGTAGAATGTTTTCCTGGGCCATTAAATCAAGTTTTTATGAATCTCTTAGCCAATGCAATTGATGCTATAGAGGAGTCATTTGTTACTGGTCATTTATCTTTAATAGAAGACAAAGGACAAATCAAAATCTGCACAAGTTTAGAAGCACAAAGTTCATCGGTGAAAATTCAAATTACTGATAACGGCATTGGTATGAATCCAGAAGTTCAACAGCGTTTATCGGAACCGATGTTTACTACCAAACCTGTAGGTAAAGGAACAGGATTAGGATTATCTATTAGTCGGCAAATTGTTGAGGAAAAGCACAGAGGAAAGCTTGGGTTTCAGTCTGAGGCGGGTAAAGGTACAGAATTTTGGTTGGAAATTCCTCTCATCTCAAATCTGACTAATTAGTTACTACACCCACAACAAATTTTGCTTGCTTATTTGGCTGATTCCTACTTTTTTCGCCTAGAAACTAAATGTAGTTCGTAGCGCACCTACCCAAATAGCATCGTTAGCATCATTATGTTCTGGATTTGTAATCACATAAAAAGTTGGTGTCACTCTAATATTGTCATTGACTCGGAATGTATAGAAAGCTTCTAAATGTAAAGCAGTATCAGGATCTTCTCGACGTGGTGCGCCTGGTCTAGGTCTGTAATCGTTACTAGTAACTTTCGGCGGTACACCCACAATCAATCCACCTACATTACCTTCTTTAAATAAGTCTAAAAAAGCCAAGGTGAGTGCGCCGTTAACTATTGTTGCATCATTATTAGGGCCACTTTCTTGATGAGCTAGTGTATAACTAAACCAACCACCTAAAACAAAGCGACGACTGGCTCTCCAGTTAAATTGCAGCCCAAAATTATCGGTGGAAGTAGAGTTTTGCTCAAAAGGATTTCTTGCGAACGCACTACCTGTACCGCCAGTCAAGTTAAAACCAGTTCTAGTCCCAAAATATTTATGGACGTAAGCAAGACCAATATCTAACTGACGGGTGGGCGATAAAGTTAGCTGACTAAAGATTATGTTATTAGCGTCAGCAAATCCATTACCTTCACCAACTACTCTACTAGCCTGAGTGTTATCGGCTGTATAAGCTAAGCTCAATTGCACTTGATTACTAAACTTGTATCCTAAAGCTGCACCTGCTCCGTCAAAACCAGGCCTGTAAACAGTCGGGTTGAATGTAGCAAATCGAGAAACAGCACCACTTAACCCACCAATAGACGAGTTTAAAGTAGGAGCATAAATAGCTGGTTGTAATGCTCTAGGCCCTACCCAAACAGTGGCATTTTTACCCAGGGGAAAACGGTATACTAACTGACTAAGATATGTTCCATCCTCACCACTACTATCAAATGTAAACCTGGTCATTGCTGTACCAGTACTGTTGGTCAAGTTAGGAATATTGTTGTTGGATAAAATGGTTGATAGTTGGTCTCTGCCGGTGAAGCTTGTTTGTAGGATCAATCGAGAGCGATAACCAAAAAAAGCTTGAGTATCATCTTTTGTATCATTAGCTAATCGATTATTGGCGCGATCGCCAAAGGTGTCAGCCACGACAAATACTGCATCGCCTAGTAGTTTGGTGGTGGTAGAAAATTGATTGGCTTCTACCTCAGCAGTCCGTGCTTCTAAACTATCTAGTCTTCCACGTAATTCTTGCAGTTCTGGGGCAAATTCTGCTTGTAGCTTTTGCAGAGTCGCTAAATCTTCTTTTTTGACTAAATCAGCAGTATTAGAAGCAATTAACTCGCTCAGACGGTCAAGTGCTGCATTTAAGCCTGCCGCAAATTCATAGCGAGTTAAAGCGCGATTCCCTTTGAATGTACCATCTGGATATCCGGCGATCGCTCCATACCGTTCAACTAGAGATTGCAAAGCCTGAAATGCCCAATCTGTAGGTCTAACATCAGATAGTTGCGATACTGATGTTACTTGTCCTGTGATTTCGGTTGACGAATTGGCGGTTTCTTGAGCTTGATTTATCTCTACGCTTTGCGAAATCATTGTCTTTGCTACAGTTTCCTGTTTTGCTTCTGTTGGTTTTGGGACAACATCTGCATTCGCTACTGAAGATACAAATAAAAATCCATAAAAAACGGTAGGGATAACTAGCAAATAGTTCCACAAAAATTTAGACATGGGTTGTTTCTCGCACAATCTGGATTTATGTTCTGGCAAAAGGTAAAAGAACCTTATGGAAGACCAAACATTGGAATATACCATTCCTGGAATTTATCTTTTCCAGGTTGTTTAGTTGAAATATTTACTTGTTGATCAGTTTCTACTTTGTCTTAAATTGACAACAGATTCTTGATATAGGACTCATATTTGATTTCTGCGAAGCTAGGTACACTTTTATTCCTTCTTACCTGTTCCCCGTTCCCTTCCTACGCAAATGTTTTCAGGAATCAAATCAGATTCCTATAGCTAAAATCTCTTCGTAGCAAGAGCCATACTTTAGCGATTCACTGTCTAACTTCGTTCATTTAATACAAATATTTGGGTTTTGTGAAAATTGTGACCATGATTTTCTCTTAATTCAATTTCAATGATTGAATTAAAACAATACTGTTGATGCTAATTTTTTAGATTTTATAGTGTATTTGTCAAGCCAAATATTGAAAAATTTATTCAGATTTTGTGACAAATAAACGATAGATTGAGATACTCACATAGTTTTTTAGTGAAAATTTTTAACTAGAATAATCAAGCTTGTAAATCTGGTGATATCATCTCAAAATATTCAGTTACTGTTGGTTTTCACTAACTTAGCTATTCGATGAGTAAGGTTAGCCCTGATGTAGAAATAGCTAAAATTGCGGTCTATGATGAATAGTAGGTTAAAAACAACGGTAAATCTATCGACTTTATGTTATTTAGAATTACTTTTGTGATATTTGCATAAACCAATATAAAAATCAAGCCCTTTTCCTAGGCATTAAACTTGCTTCATATAACGTTACTTTTAAATTGATTACGAGTCTTGCTTTTTTTAGGGAACCATGAGAGACTTCGTTATAGTTAAAATACGGTAAATCGGTAGAGTTACCGTATTAAAATAGCAAGCGAATTTGCTGGTAATCAGCCAAATTATCAGTTGAGGCTGTTAGTAAGCAGTTAGCAAAGAAGGGAAAAATTTTCTCCGGTGTGCAGCTATCAATGGGGAGAGAAAGTTAATGTTAAAGACGTTAGCAAATAATTTTGCACTCAACTTAGAAGCAGATGTACTTGTAATTGGAGGTGGCCCAGCAGGTACTTGGGCTGCGTGGAGTGCTGCATCTGGTGGTGCGAGGGTGGTGCTTGTAGATAAAGGCTACTGTGGCACATCTGGATGTGCTGCGGCATCTGGGAATGGAGTGTGGTATGTACCACCCGAACCAAAAGCGCGAGAAACTGCGATGGCGAGTCGAGAATCATTAGGGGGATTCTTAGCAAACCGCCGTTGGATGGCTCGTGTTTTGGATCAGACTTTTGCGAACGTCAATCTATTAGCTGAGTGGGGTTATCCCTTTCCTGTTGATGATCAAGGTAAACCCTATCGGCGATCGCTTCAAGGCCCAGAATATATGCGGCTAATGCGGCGGCAAATTAAACGCGCTGGAGTGCAAATACTAGATCATAGCCCCGCCTTAGAACTACTAGTAGACAAAGAAGGCAAAGTTGCAGGTGCAACCGGCATCAACCGTCAGACGAGTGAAAAGTGGAGAGTGCTATCAGGAGCTACCATCATTGCCACCGGTGGTTGTGCATTCTTGAGCAAAGCGTTAGGGTGCAACATCCTAACTGGGGATGGTTACTTGATGGCGGCAGAAGCAGGTGCCGAAATGTCGGGTATGGAGTTTTCCAATGCTTACGGCATCTCTCCTGCCTTTTCCTCAGTTACCAAAACCCTCTTTTACAACTGGGCAACCTTTACCTACGAAGATGGCACACCAATTCCCGGTGCAGGTTCTCAACGAGGACGCTCTGTAATTGCTGAAACCTTACTGCAACAGCCAGTTTACGCCATTCTAGATAAAGCTTCCGAAGAAATGCAGGCATCGATGCGTTTAGCACAGCCCAACTTCTTCTTACCCTTTGACCGTGCGCGTATTGACCCATTTACCCAACGTTTCCGCATAACCCTACGCCTAGAAGGTACAGTACGCGGTACAGGTGGAATTCGGATTATTGATGACACCTGTGCTGCTTCTGTGCCAGGACTTTATGCAGCTGGCGATGCTGCTACCCGCGAACTAATTTGCGGTGGTTTCACAGGTGGCGGTAGCCATAATGCCGCTTGGGCGATTTCCTCCGGTTATTGGGCAGGAAATTCTGCTGCCAAGTATGCCTTAAATCTAGGACAGCAAGTACATCAACGCCAAGTTCGAGGCGTGGGTGAAGCAGTGTTGCAGCCAAAAACTGAAAACTCTTCTAGCCTAAACATCAACGAATTCATCCAGGCAGTACAAACCGAAGTCTTCCCCTACAATCGCAATTATTTCCGCACAGAAAAAGGCTTATCTGAATCTCTCTCCCGCCTCAATAGCCTGTGGCAAATAATCCGCGATACCCATATAGAAGACAACCAACTCATCCGAGCGCGAGAAGCCGCCGCAATGGTAGCCACAGCGCGATGGATGTACAGCAGTGCCTTGGAACGCAAAGAAACGCGCGGAATGCACAAACACCAAGACTATCCCCAACAGGATGCTAATCAACAACATTACTTAATTAGTGGTGGTTTAGATCAAGTTTGGGTAAAAACAGAACCACTCAACAGCGCTGATAAATCTTTATCAAAAACAGGAGTAGCAGCGTGATTGAGTTAGTCAGCCAGTCACGATGCATTGGGTGTAATCTCTGCGTTAACGTTTGCCCTACTAACGTATTTGATCCTGTACCTGATGCACCGCCAACAATTGCACGTCAGAGTGATTGCCAAACCTGTTTTATGTGCGAATTGTATTGTCCTGTTGACGCTCTTTATGTAGCACCAGAAACTGAGCTACAAACCTCAGTCAACGAGGCAGAATTGGCGGCATCTGGATTACTTGGTAGCTACCGCAAAAATATCGGATGGGGAAAACAACAAACTTCTACCGCCAAAACGGATCAAACATTTCAAGTTTTAAAACAGATGAAATGAGGAGAATAAGCTTCGTGCATCTGCGTTGAATGTTGACGGTTAACCATCAGCAGCCAATAAACCTCAGTTCTGACTCCTGAATTTGATTTCACAACGGAGAAAACAAATATGCTGTCGTTTGCAGTAGGGACTGGTTTTGTCAGTCAAAATAAATTGACTTCAAGATTATCAACTTTAGTTGTGTGCTTCCTGCTACTAACAACAGCATGTAGTCAAGATGGCAGCAATTCTAGAGTCCAAGCGGAAAATGTTAGCACTACAACTACCTTACGCATAGGCTATGTAGGTAGTGCAGAACCAACAGGGCCACTGGGTTGGGCAAAGAAAAAAGGAATCTTAGAAAATGAACTACAAAAATCTGGATTTCAGAACATTACCTTTGCCAGATTTGGTAATGGGCCAGATTTAAATGAGTCTCTTGTCGCAGGACAGATAGATGTCGGTTTTTTAGGCGATACACCAGCTATAGTTCTGAGAGCCAGAGGTATTAATACTAAGTTGTTGCGGATTACTCAGTTTAATAATACCGCCTGGCTAGTAGCGAAAAAAAATGGCCCGCGTTCTTTAACTGAACTGAAAGGTGAGAAAGTCGCTACTCAAAAAGGTTCATATATGCATCGTTACCTATTGGGTCTATTAGATCAGACTAAACTTGCTAAAGATGTCAAAGTTGTTCATTTAATGAGTACTGAGGCAAAGTCTGCTTTAGAACGTGGAGACATTGCTGCTTATGCAACTTCCAGCGATATGGGGCCTTTTCTCAAATCTCAAGGATTTCCGGTGATTGATTCATCAGCAGATCACAATAATTTGTCAGGAACATCATTAGTTGTCGCAACCGAAAAGTTCCTGTCTCAACAGCCTGATTTCCCACGGAAACTGAATACACTCCTCACAGTAGCTGTCAAAGATTTAAAAGCTAACTCCGAAGAATATTACAAGTATCACGCCCAAACTAGTAAATACCCAATCGAGATTATCAAAACATCTTACCCATTAAATCAAGTTCCCGAAGAACCATTTCCATCTGACGGAGTGAAACTCTTAGAAAGTACGAAAAAGTTTCTTGTTTCACAAAAGTTAGCCCAATCTGACTTTTCATTAACAGATTGGATGGTTAAAGAACCACAGTAACAAAAGCTCTGAGTTGCAAAAACTTTCCCTAACTTAATTAGAAACTAAAAAGACTGAAGAATAAAATTTCGCACTTCACACTTCAGACTTCAATAAAGCTGTCTACTCGTTAACTCATAGGGTGGACATGATTAAATGTCCACCTTACTTTCCTAAATTAAAAGGAAACTGAATAATGGTACAGGCATTAAAAACCCTTCCTAACTATGACCCAACATTATTTGAAGGCGCTGCGGAAGACTACGCTCAGTACAGAACTAAATATCCACCTGCTCTCTTTGAGAAACTAACAGAAATATTTAATCTTAACGGACAAGGAAGGCTTCTAGACTTAGGTTGCGGCCCAGGATTAATTGCTATTCCTTTGCGAAATCAATTTGAGGAAGTAGTGGCTGTAGATCCCTCCTCAGAAATGTTGCAAGAAGCGCAACACCAAGCAGCCGCAGTAGGAGCAAATAACATCACTTGGCTAGAACAAGGTGCAGAACTCATCGACTCTAGTTTAGGGATATTCAAATTAGTTACCATCGGTAGAGCTTTCCACTGGATGGAGCGAGAGCTTGTACTAGAACGTATTTATGAGCTACTTTCTGAGGATGGTGGTTTAGCGCTGATTAATACCAATGAGAATCCTTGGTTAAGTTCTTTACCTTGGAAACAAGCTGCCATTGGAGTTGTGAAAAAATGGTTAGGAGAAGAACGACGGACTGGACAACGAGGACAAGGTATCCGTAAACCCGTAGATCCTCCTCATGAAGTGGTAATTGCCAATTCCGCTTTTGCTCGTCAAGAAGTATTTGAAGTACCTTTTCAAAAAACTTGGACAGTCTCTAGCTATCTTGGCTATTTATACACGACAGCTTTTGCATTGAAGATTTTCTTTGGTGATAATGCCGAAGCGTTTGAAGCAGATTTGCAAGCAGCATTACTAGAAGTTGAGCCTTCTGGAGAGTTCACCGAGGAAATCAAAGCTAATATTCATGTGGCTTGGAAGCATTAGCAAGAAAGGCAAAAATAAAAAGTTAAAATTTAAGCAAAAGAATGTTTATGCACTAGATTTTTACTAATTTTAGGTTGTATTTTTGTCTTTCTTGCCAAAGATTTATATCTCACTAGCACGACATTGGGGTGGGTTAATAGCACTCTCTTACCTCAAGTTTTCTCAGGGTTGCCTCCTAACAGTTGATTGAGTTTTCAGCCCCTCATCGAGTCAATATAGGGTGGGTAATACCCACTCTTTTTCCTAAATAAAATCTTCAACACTAAAATAAATAACAGAATACAAAATTTTTCATTTATGCTTTTTAATTACAATAGCTATGTCAAGTTTACTAGAAAAATTAATTTCCTGAAACGGCTAAAAGTAGTACGTCGCTCTCTAATATTTGTAGTTGGCTACTGTTTGGTAATATCAACTACTCTGTTAAGTTGTAACGCGCCATCTAACAATACTCAACAGCAAGCAAATGCACCAACTCATGCCGAAAAGCAAGTAGTACGAATTGTGCGTTCAAAGCAACTTTCCCCATTAGCTGTTTTAGAAAAGCAGGGTTCTTTAGAGAAAAGATTGGAACCCCTGGGTTTTAAAGTAGAATGGCCGGAGTTTGCTGCTGGGCCACAACAATTAGAAGCCTTAAATGCAGGCGGACTGGACATAGCATCTACAGCAGAATCACCTCCAATATTTTCGCAAGCCGCAGGAACGCCTCTTGTCTACCTAGCTACTACATTTTCTAGTGGTAAATCTATCTCGCTGTTAGTTCCGACAAACTCACCTGTGAAATCTATTGCTGACTTAAAAGGTAAAAAAGTTGCTTTTCAAAAAGCATCAATTGGTCACTATCTTTTAGTGAAAGCATTAGAATCAGTGGGGCTAAAATTAAGTGATGTACAGTCTGTATTTTTGCCACCACCAGATGCTAATGTAGCTTTTAGCCAAGGCAAAGTGGATGCTTGGTTTATCTGGGAGCCGTTTGTTACTAGAGCCGAACAAAATAAAGTTGGTCGGGTGTTGGTAGATGGTGGTAATTTGCGTGATACAGGTAATTTTTACTCAACCACAAGGCAGTTTTACGAAGCACATCCTGATGTGATCAAAGCATTTTTAGAGGAGCTAGAAAAATCGGATCTTTGGATTAAAGAGTATCGTGCAGAAGCTGCAAAATTATTAGCTCCAGTTACTCAGCTTGATGTACCTACCCTAGAGATTATGCATGGTAAATATGAATATGGTTTAAAACCAATCACTGAACAGGTGATTGTTAAACAACAAGAAGTTGCAGACAAATGGTACAGCTTAGGTCAAATACCTAAAAAAGTGAATGTCAGAGAAGGATTTTTGACTCCTGAAGAATATGCCAAAATTACTCCTTCGGATGTGTTAGCGAAACAATAGGGAGTAGGAAAGTAGTATTTTTACTCTCTATTTTGATTGAGAGTTTTGCAGATTTTTCTAATTACAAGTGTGGAGATATTATGCCAACATTAACTTTAACAGAAGTAAAAATTACACCTATTGATGCGCCTTTGGGAGCAGTGGTGACTGGTTTAGATGCGAGTCAACCTGTTGCACCGGAAGTTATTTTACAACTGAAACAAACTTTGCGCGATCGCCACATTTTAATCTTCAAAAATCAAAAGCTGACTGATGAGCAATTTTTGAATTTTGCATACTACTTTGGCGACCTATATGTACCACCAGATGATATTCCTGTATTGGCTTCTCAACCAGGTGTAACGCCAGTAGTGATTAACATTTCTAATGTCGATGGTGGCTATACAGGTACAGGAGAATTAGCCTTCCATTCTGACCACCATTGGACTCCTCGTCCGTCTGCTGGTTCGTTGCTTTATGCGTTGGAAGTACCTTCTCAAGGTGGTGATACTTATTGGTTGAACCTCAACTTGGCTTATGAAACTTTGGATGAAGCAACTAAACGCCGGATTGCAGATTTACAGTTGATTACTTACAATCCATTTTTACGCGATCGCTCTGCTCCTAAAACTACATACCGTTTAGATCGCAATATTCCGCTGATTAGCCCTGTATTTCCCCATCCTCTAGTGCGGACACATCCTGAAAGTGGCAAAAAAATCCTTTATTTAGACTACGCCACAGAAGTTGAAGTCGTCGGTTTAGAACCAGAAGCAGGTGCAGAACTCATTGAACAGTTAAGAGAGCATCTAAATCAGCCGCAGTTTTACTACAAACATCAATGGTCTGTAGGCGATATCGTCTACTGGGACAATCAAGCTACTTTACACTACCGTCAAGCTTTTGATCCGAATGAGCGCCGAGTTATGAAGCGCGTTAGCCTCGCAGGTAGCCGTCCCTTCTAGACTTTAATTTCCCAGGTACCGCGTGATTTTCTTTGGAGTAGGTTGTCTTACTCCAATTTTTTATTTTCTAAGTTATGGCAGTAGCCAAAATAGTGAGGACATCAGGAAATAAGAAAACTTAGACAGCAAAAGACTTTTAACTCTGTTACCTGTCACCTATTACCTGTCCCCCACTATAAGTGAGAGTTTTTCTCAAAAGCTTTATAGCTTAATTGATATTTATTTTTTAAAAGTTTATTGTTTTTAACAAAAGCAATGTCTTGCAAAAGCAGATCATTTACCAAAAGAACTATTTTTTCTAAACTATGAACTGTGTTGTAGCCGCAGCAGTGCTACAAAGTCCTAATTTTTGGCTTGATATTTGTCAAGGAGCATTATAAAATGACAGAGTTTAGTGATAATAGGTGGCAATAACTATGAGCTTTTCCAGCATTGCTGTTGAGCAACGTTCTAAAGAAGCTCAGGCTCTAAGGTTATTTCTGGGTTACAGTTTGGTGGGTTCTCTGGCACTGCATATTGTCGTACTGGCTTCTGGTATAGGCAACTTTTTGGCGAGAGTACCTACTGAAGAAAATGAACCAATAGAAATAGCGATCGCTGATGTTCCGGAACCAAAAATAGAAAAAGCTCCTATAGAAGAAAAAAAGGAGCAACCTGATCCAGTAGTGTCTCAACCGCGAACTCAGATTCCTGAACAGTCACCTGTTATTGCTCAAAAACAGCCAATAGCGATCGCTCCAGTTCAAAAATTTGTTGAAAAGCCTCAAATTCAGCCTATTAAACAGCAACCAAAACAGACTATCCAACCCGATAAACCTTCAACCTCTGTCAAAAACCCTGTTGTGTCTAATGCAGTGACTACTAGTCCCAAGACTACGCAGACATCTACAGCCACTAGTAGTAGTTCAGCTTCTAGCGTTAGACCCGAATTAACTAGTATTAGTAACAGTGGTGGTTCAGGTTCTAGTGGTGGCACAGGAATTTTAACTAGTACTGGTAGTGGTACTGGTGTAGGTATTGGTAGTGGTACTGGTAGCGGTACTGGTGTAGGTAGCGGTAATGGTACAGGCACTGGCACTGGTAGCGGTACTGGTATAGGTAGCGGTAATGGTACAGGCACTGGTACTGGTAACCGTAGCGGTAATGATAATCTAGTAGCAGTAGCACCGAAACCGCCCAAAATTGAAGCACCATCTAATCGTCGGAGTGGCAATGGCCGTGCAGCCTGCCGTCAGTGTGACAGTAAGTATCCAGAACAAGCAAGACGGCGAGGTATTGAAGGCAAAGTTGGTGTTGCTGTTGATACCGATGCTAACGGAAATGTTACTAACGTCAGATTGACTCGTTCTAGTGGAAATCGAGAGCTAGACGAGGCACACCTCAGACAAGCTCGTGAATGGAAACTGAAGCCGAATGATGGTGGTAGACAAGGAGTAACAATTGAGACTGAGTACGCTATCCGTGGCTCACGCCGATATCGGGAAGCTCAAGAACGCAAGCGGCAAAGACAAGCCAGAGAAGCCGAACAAAGAAATCAACCAACAGCAGATGCTAATCAAAGCGCAAGTAGTGAAACTCCTAGACGCAGGCGGCGTTTAACTTCAGGAACTATTGTTGATGTTCCGCCAGAAACAAGGCAGAGACGAGAGCCAGCATCAGCATCAGAAAGCACTCCGCTTCGTGGTCGCTTGCGTCAGCGTACTAACAACAACACGCCACAGCCACGTCCGAGCCAAGCAGCTACGTCAAGTGGTGAAAATAACTCACAAAGAGTGCTACGCCGTCGCCGTCGTCCAGATTCAGCTGCAACCTCCGATAGTAGCACTAAGCTGCGGAATGCTCTGCGTCGTTCTCGAAAACAATCAGAGTCTGCGCCTGCTGCTCCTGCCTCAGTCCCATCGAATAATGAGTAATATCTCACTGCCAGTTGCGTAAGTTCTGTACATATTTAATGGAATTGTTGACTGTTAAAGGTTGACAGTCAACAACTTCATGAAGTGATTATGCAACAAATAGATGTTTTAGCTTAACGTTGTGGGCAAGTAGTCAAAGAGCTTTGAAAAACCCTAGCTGTAGCCTTGGGTAGATGAGAAACCAGTGTGACTTTTCCTTTATTGTCTAACACCCAACCTGTAGCATGTGATATAGGCACAACCTCAACATTTGGAATAAAATTTTTTATTTCTGACAATTTTCTTGGGGTTTCAGTCTTTCTGGGAAATGCAGTTAGACGAGTATCAGACCACACCACATCATTAGTAAGAGTTTCATTCGGAGCAGGTGGCAAGCCGCCACGCCCAAGGATACTAAAGGTGCTATCCGAACTTTTTTGACAGGCATCTTGGGCAATGAGTTCGCTGGAATCAACTAAATTTTCTGGCAATTTCGTTAAGCTACTGTTAGGTTCATTGACACTGTTAATTTGCACTTCACCTTGAGCGCCAAACTCTGAACTAACAGTAAAATCGTTAACGGCAGTTTGCTGTGGCTGAAATCGAATACCAAATATGGCTTGAGCATTAACGTCAATCCTACCACCGTTGCCAAATTCTGCATTCGCAATAATATCACTACCTTTTAAACCCGTTGGCGGTAAAACAATTAAGAATTTGGTATTGATATCAATGTTGCCACCATTAGCTCTACTGTTAGCAGTGGCAGAAATGAGACTTTCGTTTCTTAGCAATAAGGTATTAAGTCTGTCTAGCCGAATATTGGCTCCGCCTTGCTCTCCAGAGCCAGTTTCTGCGGTAATGCTTCCTCGATTGAGAAATAAAGAATTAGCTGCTATTTCTAAGTTGCCTGCTTGTCCTTGAGGACTGCTAACACTAACTCGTGAATTATCAGAGATATTCAACTGATTTGTATTGACTGTTAATTTACCAGCAGTAGCACCTGCGGTAGCTTCTACTGATAAATTACTGTTACCACTTACTAATACTGACTCTGAGGTGTAACAGTTGAATTATGAGGTAGAGTCTGATCTGGAGTAGGTTGCGCTTGGACTGTATTGTCTCTGCCAATTAGTACACCCATGATTAAGGCAGATGATATAGCTGCTTTTGTCCAACGGGTAGACCAATCTCGTTGTCTTGACAAACTGTGAATAAACACTGAGTTAACCCCACCAGCGTAGTTGTTAGCTAGTTAAAATCAGTGTATATAATAGCTGATAACTTGACGCACATAATTTATTCGGGGCAGGATATTTACATTTTGGAAAATTTCAGATTGTTAAGAATGACGCAAAGACTGATGTAAAGGCGCAAGAATTTACGCCTTCATACCATTTCACGAAAATCCTGATAAAAATTCATTGGTTGTTTACTCTTTCCCCCTACCCCTTGCGGTCTATTTTTTTACCGAGGATGGCGCAGACAAGGAGACTTGTTATCTGTGGTAGCTTCATCACCATAAATCGCTAAAGTGTGATAGCCAGGGTCAGAGTCTGTATAAAGGACTTGAAAAGTATACAGCTTACTTTTGCCTTGCCCTTCAGTAATCACTGTTAAAAGTGTTTTATCTGTGTTTGGTAGTCCAGGAATTTTGAGTTTAGGAATGCGCCTGAGTTGAATGACGTTTGCAGCTGAGTTTTTACAATCTCCAGAATTGAAATTTTGATTTTGTCCGAACTGCATACATACTGGCCCATCAAAATCTATAGTTACTTGTGATGGGTCATTTAACCAGACTTTTTTAATTGTTTCGCCAGCTGGCAAAAAGCTTAAATTTGTCCCTTGCACATAAGAAACTGTAATAGTTGGCACTACACCACTTAAGCCTTGTGCTTGACAAGAAAGCATAGAACGCAGAACTGCATTTTGCGCTACGGCTCGACCAGCCAGCAAGAGAATTCCGGCGGAAACCATCAAGGAGGCCAGAGAGAAGAAAGGAGAAGAATTGACATGTTTCATAACTGCGATCGCTAAACTACATCAGTAGTAAAAATTAAAACTGTAACGGTTGATTAACGTATACTTCCACTTCTTTGCCAGCAGCTATAAACCAGACGTTAGTTTGTTGGGTTAATTGCGCAATTGCTTGTTGATTGCGTTGGGAAATTTGGGGAACTACAGAGTTAAAACCACCTTCCAAAACACCAGCTAAAATGTTGCGTCTGGGATTAGTATTACTAACAATCGTACCTGTCGCAGTTGTAGTCACAACTTGAGCCTCTGTACGGTTAAATAACTCTGCGGCTTTACCAATACCACCCAATACAAATAAACCTAAATCCATACCAGCAATAGCGCCACCTGAATTCGGGAATTTATTGGCTAATAAAGGTCTACCTTTGACACCACGAATAATAATGGCATTTTTCGGCAAGGTAGTTTCTGAAATGACACCATCTTTTTGGGAAACAATTTTGGTAACATTTAACTGCAACAGACCTTGCTCGGAAATAGATTTAATGTCAGCTAATAACTCCGTTTTTGCCGGAATGGCAACTTGACCATCGGTAGACTTTAAAGGTTGTTTTAATTGAATGACAAATACGTTTTTATCTTCGTCGTCGTCTTTGTTGTTATTTCTTGATCTGGTGGTTTCTCCAAAAATTGCTGTAGCTACCACAGCTTTAGTACTTGTGCCAACAGCTACAGTCTTCGGCCCTTGATTTTGGGCTACACTAAGTCCAGTATTTGGCTGAGGTTGTGGTTGTGGTTGATTCTGGGGTTGTGTTAGCTCTGGTGAGGTAACAGTATTGTTGTTGCTGGCTGGGGGAACTTGACTGATATTAACCGCAGATGTCCCAGTTGTAGAAACTTGACCGTAGCTACCCAATTTAGCTAACTTTGCCCATTCCTGAAGCGGATCTGGTGGAGCAGGTGGAGTTGTCACTACTGGTTGTGGTGGTGGTGAAAATTCTGGGACTGGCCGACTTTCGGGGATAGAGGTAACAGCAGCAGATCTGACTGGAGCCGGATTAGCCTGACGAGGAACATAGACTATTTGAGGTGGTGCTTGTACTGCTGGCCTGACATTTCTTGTAGCTTCGCGGTTAGGTCTGGTATTTACCTGCGAAACTACTCTGGCTGGATTTCTGAGATCTTGTTGAGATGCTGAGACTGCTTCTGCTTGTTCAGCCAAGGCTAATTTTGTTTTCAGATCTTCGACTTCTTGTTGTAAATCTTGCTGGCGAGGAGCAGTGGTTGTTGATGGAGTCGGAACGGTAACAACATTATTTGCCGACTTTTTACCGCTACCACTCATTAATTGTGATAAAAAACCACCAGCTAACAAAACTACCACTAAGGTGGCAGAACCAACTAAAGTTAATTTAGCAAAAGGATTTGCCGACAGAGGTTGAGTAGTTTTAACTTCTTGTGGTTCAGAAGTCAAAGCCTCTGGAATGTCTGGCTCTTCAGTAGCTTCGACATTCACAGTTTTTGATTCGTCTTCAAAACCTACTAATCTTGCGATTTTTGATTCCCAGTCTGAAGATTCTGTTTGTTTTTGTGAATCAGGATTAGGGCGATTCACAAGACTTTGAGAAGGAAGTTCTGAAGAAATGGAATAAGAAGTCATGGTATATAGCTTGGTGATAATGTTAAGAACAATTTTTGTCTTTTATGTCACATATATTGTAAATTTCTAATCTCGCTTCGCCAAGACGGTGGGCAGCTAAATGCCAGAGCGAAGGTTTTGCAGGTAATGAGGTTACTGCTTCATCGACGGCTCGGACTAAAATTTGTTTATTAAAAGGACTTGATACTCCTAATTTGTCATAATTACTAAAACTTAATTGATGAGCATACATTTCTAATTTCCAGGCTCCCTCTGTAATTTTTGTAGGCTGAGAAATGCTATCAATAATTAATACATATTCGCTGCCTTTATTAATAGTTTGAAATTGCGAGCCTGCTTTTAAATTTGTCAATTCTAAAAGTAATTTTTGTTTAATGTTATTAGATAACATCTGAGAACTAATATCCCAGGCTGTTTGGGGCGGTTGTTGATCTGACCAAGTTAGCATAAGGCTCATGGTTTCACCGACAAAGCGACGAATTGTTTCGGGATATCTTTCAAAGCTTGGTTTGGGATCTACTGTTATGGCTTGACCGTCTACAAGTTGTACTAAACTTTGCGGTGTTAATTGTTGTTTAAGAGCCTGTAACATCGATCCATGAAACATTAATAGTAGTAAGGCAAAGACGTTTAAGCCGAAAGTGGCGACGGCAAATAAAGGTAAAATATTACTTTTTTTGTTTTCTGTTTTAAGGATTTGCATGAATACTATTTATAGGGAATGAGGAATAAATTTTGATTATTTGTTATCAGTTGTTCTTTATCAGATAGTTATTGAAGAAAAGTATTATTTATTCTCTGATTGAGACATTGATTTGTTTTATCTTCTGGATTATTATATTCATCTATTAAACACAAATTCCGAATTTCATAAATTTCTAGTTTGTCTGTGCGAGTGTTATAAATTGCTTTTTGTAGATCTGTGCTATTTTCGCTGAGAGGATAAGGAAAATAATCAACTGCACGGACTAATAAATCTTTATTAAATGCTGTGACTCTGCGGCGATTTTCAGAACGTTTTATTTGAACTAAGTCAGCTACCATCCCAACACGCCATTTACCAGGGGCGATTTTTTGAGGAGGATATAGGCGCTTAATAACTAATTGTGCTGTGATGCTTTGGCTAGGGTTGCTAGTAAAAACTTCTGGTGGTGTTAGTTCTGCGATCGCACTTAATAAACCTTTACGAAAGTCTTCGGAAATTGCAAAACTAGCTATCCAAGTACTAGTAGTAACGTTTCTATTACCACCTTTTAAAGTGCGTACTTGTATTCCTGGATCTGGTTTAGGTTTAGCGACTTCTTCGACAGTTTGTGGTGGTAAGTTTCCCGACCAGTTGAACATAGAAATCATCGTTTTACTGACGAATTGACTAATTGTTTCAGAGTCTCTTTCTAATTCATCAGTTGCGGTGGGTGACTTACCATCAATCATCTGCACAAAGTTAGGTGGTTTTCGCAGACTCAGTTGACGAATATTTAAGCCTTGAATAATAAATAAAATTAACACTAAGATTTGCAAACTAAAAGTGGCGATCGCAAAAGTCGTCAACACACTTCCTGTTTGTTTAGGTTGTCTTTTTTTAAGTAAATTGACCATACGATCACCTTTTAAGACATATAGGGAGTAGGGGAAGAAAGTCTGTCTTTAAATTGCTGAAAGCCTTACTTACTATAAGAGTTTCTTCATTTCAGACTTCAGACTTCAGACTTTTTTTGCTATATCCGATTTTTCACCAAAGTTTCAGTATTACTAATAGCGCCAAAAACTGCAAACCCGCCAGCCGCTGCTAATAACAACGACAACAAAGGCGCTAAAATTCCTAAAAAGATGATAAACCACATTAAATCAGGGCTGGCGTTAATATCTTCTCCTGGGCCATTAACAATGACTGCGGCTGTCAATGCTGCAATAATATTAAAAGAAATCTTGGCAATTCCCGCTGCTAAAAACCCTGTAAGCCAAGCAAAAATTGGCTTACCAGCAACAGGTAATAATGAAGCACCTACAGCTATAGGGCCTAAAGCTGCTATCAGCAACATCGTAGCTTCTAGCAAGTTTTGAAAAGCATATTGTAACGAAATTAAAAAGTTTTTAATACTTGTCTGTCCTGTATTGCCTAACAGTGCATTAAATGCAGTATCAGTGACAATTCCGTTAGCAATTCCTGTACCAAACTTAATTTGATTAACTTGATTTTCTAACCTATCTATCCAAGTTTTATTTCCGTATCGATTTCTATATTCTTGCCAAAGGTCATCAATTTGGTCACTGGCTTTGTTCAAACATTGAGTTTGTTGTTCTCCTGTGAGTGCTTGGCAAGGACGCAGTAAAGAACCTGCCACTTCTTCCGCTACACTCATATTTATTGCTTGCTGATATGTTTGTTCTGCATCAGCTGTAGCTACTACTTGTTGATTCACAACATTGATAAAATTCCTGACACCTAAAGTGAGGTTTGAAAGCACACTACCATCACCAGGATTACTTAATAAAACTACGACCACAAAAGGCCAAATCAAACCAGTTATAGGACGAGAATATTCACTGTAAATAACATCTTTTAGCCACTGCACCATAAAAAATAAGAGCGTGCCAACAGCAAAAAATATTCCTAAATTTGTTAGCGCTCCATATAAATTATTACTTGTATTATTTTGTAATAACTCTAGCCATTGTTTGTCCCAACTTTCAGCAATACTTCTAGCTGTTGTTGAGCCATTTTCAAGAGTATCAGTAATGCCTGGAAAAGCTTGTAAAAGATAAAGCTGCATTTTAATTCACAGTTTTTATATATTAATTTCCATTTTCTCTACCAAATAAATCTATTTGAGAAGCAGTTCGTAAAAGTCTTGCTGCTTCTGTTGCAGAATCAACTCGACGAGCGCGGTTTGCTTCTTCAACTTGTTGAGAAATATTAGCTAAATTTAAATTAGTGTATTGAACTGTTTGATTGGTTTGAATTGTTTGAGCCAGATTTTCTGCATTAATTTTTGCTTGTTCTTGGAGGATTTTAACAGTTGCTTCTTGTTGGATAGTCGATTGACATAAAGTTTGATTAGCAACCATATTATTTGCTATTTTACATACCTGATCTTTAAGATTACCTAAAAAATCATCAGCATCTTCAATAGACTGGGCAATGGTTTCTATACTTCTTTCTGTATCTTCTAATTTAGTTTTTAGGCGTACTTGTCCTTCTCTACCCAAAACACCTGATACAGCACCACGAGTTACTATGCGATTTAATTCATTACTTACCCCTGCGCCATTAACTGCGGAATTATTTTCATATCTACCTGATATAGAGTTAATCACAATTTCGTCGCGTACTTGTTTACCAGCCGCCACTGGATCTGGTATATTCAATTCTCCACTGGAATTACTGAGCGCACCTTGAGTTCTAATATCTAGTGGTCTGAAAGTTCCATTTACATTACTTCTGAGATAGTTTTGTAAATCTACAGAGTAATACTGAAAATCAGTCCAAACTTTTCCTAGTTGTGCCATTGCTGGGAGAATTAATAAGCTAGAAAAAGCTAATGTTAATAAAGTTGTTTTCCGCATAAGTTTGACCTGAAATTGTGTGAGGAAATGAATTTATCCACCGCGCAGAGAAGCTAATAACTGACGAGCAAATATAGAAATCGCTTCGTATTTATCACTATGTTGTTGCATTGCTTTTCTCCGGGCAGTTTGCTCGTGGGGGTTATTAGCAACTACTGCTAATTGTTCGTAACCTGGATAGTAGCGGCAAAATGTATAAATGCCGTTATCATCTAATAACCATTGGCTATAAACGCCTTCTTTGCGGGGAAAAAAGCTTTCGGAGGCATTACGTGCAATAATATCGCGGGGATATTTCAAAATATTGACAAAGCTATCAACTGCAACTGGTTGGATACGACCGATTAATCTGGTTGACAAGTTTTGCAGAATTTTGGATGAGGCTTTGGATTTTGCAATGGTATCAGGGTCTTGGGCTGATAAGATAACGCGGATACCTGCTTTTGCACCGTTAGCGCAAATCCTGCCTACTAAGTCGGAAATTTGGTCAAATTCAAACAGAATTGGGGCTTCATCAATAAAGAAGATTGAAGCTGGACTGCTTAAGGCGCGGCGCAAGGCGGCAGAATATGCACTTAAGGAGAGGACGGCTGCATCTTCGTTATCGGCTAGGTTGCGGAGGGCGAAAACCAAAAGTTGCGCATCGGTGGGAAAGCTGGATGGTGAAGAAATTGCTTGTCCTACACGACTAGATAGCCAAAACCGCAAGCGAAGTTGAATTTGACTGAGTGCATCTTCGACTCTACCACTGACAGAATCAAGGCGCAGATGTTCTGGTGAACAGAAGTAAAGAAAGTCTTTTAAAGTTGGGGTTTTTTCCCACTCTGGGCTACCAAATCCGCCATTCAGCGCAAGACGATATCTTTCTTGGATACCTTCGTCGGCGAAGAAGGCTCCCAAGGCGAGGTTGAGGAGGGAACGCACAGTTTGAGCCAGCAGCTGATTTTCGCTAGATGAGCCTAAGACCATTGTCATTAAGGCTGATTCGAGAAAGGCGACATAATCAAGGAGGCGATCGCGTTGTTCTTCAGCCGAGAGCGATCGCAAATCTGGTTGTTCAAATAAGTTATTCGATTGTTTGGAAATATCAAAGTATGCCCCATTTCCTTCCATAAACTCGGTATAGTCGGTGAAGGTAGATGAACCATCTGGTTTAGGAAAATCTAAGGCAACAACCGGAATATTATGAGCTAAAGCTTGGGTTAAAATTCCCGATACCAACACTGATTTACCCGCACGGGTAGTGGCAAACAGTGCCAAGTTTTTGTGTTGGTTAAACATATCTAAATGTATTGGTGTGCCACCTTCTTCTGCTACTAACTCAAAGCCATATTTATCCCCGGCTTTGGTCATCACTAAAGGCATTAATCCCGGCACTTCACTAGTTAAATATAACTGTCTGCGGTTAAAGGGTTTGACTAACAAACCTTCCCAAACTATTGGTAGAGATTGCAGCCAAACCTTCCACGCATATTCTGTTTCTCGAATTACCTGTGCTGGACGTTGAAAACAGTTTTCAATATATCTGATAGCTTCATCTAATTTTGCTTGGCTGGGACGATGCACAAAAATTGCAATTCCCGCATGAATCGGTACGGCTCCTTCATACAATTGTTCTTGGGCTGCAACCGATTTTTTTAATTTTAATTGGGCGTTGACATCAATTGTTTTACTTTTTTCTTGCGCTAAAAGTGCTGAGACATTTGATTGTTTTAATACCCGTTGTAAAGTTGTTTTAACTATGGCAGGGTTTGCTGCTGTTAACTGACAAAAAATCTCTGTATCGACTACTGTTTCTCTGGCTAAAAGTTCCCATAAGTACCGCAGTTGCGAAAATTTATTCGGCCAACCACCTGGTTTTTCCAGAAATGACATTGCGCCGATGTAGTGATTGTTGATATTCACCCAGCGGCGATCGGCACAAGGTACACTAGATTCCATCAGCAAAGTTGTACTGTGGATATTTTCAACCAGCAATTTGCTACTAGCTAACTCAGAATTAACTTGTTCGTGTAATCCAGTTTCATCTAATGTCAGTAATTGCGGAATTTCTATGGGTGGTGTGTCGTTAAATCTTAACCAGATTTCTTCCCAAAGTTCCTCAGCATTTAAGGGTTTAATATCTAACCCCATTTTGTTAGATAATAGTTGTTCCCAACGACAAAAACCTTGTTTATAAGCTTCGGTAATAACAGTTTCAATACGTTGATTTTCTATTTCTTCGAGTTCGCCTTTAAATTTTAGCCACCAAGATTCTGCTCTAGCCAAGAGTTTTTCAATCCAATCATCGGCATTAGTAGAATTTGGTTCGACAGTATAAGTTACATAAATCCGCAAAAATTTTGGCTTGCGAATTCCAGCAGCAGTCAATTCTCTGATTCTGGCGCGTTCTGCCATGACTAAGTATTTAATATCTCTAGAAGGCGAACGTTTCATTAAGTCTGCTAGTTCTTGCTGTCGCTGTTTATCTGAACTAAAAGACCCCATGTGTAATGTCATTCTTTCGCCTTCGGGGATATCTTTTAAACCAGATTCAATATTATTAAATATAGTATTGATTTGTTCAGTTCTTAAAGTGGTATGGATGCCTTTACATTCAAAGCCAAAGACAAAGCAAAATTTATCTCTTTGAATTCCTTTGGCCAAAATGTACGCGCCAAGATCACGTCCATCCACGGCAATGCGTAGCATTGTCGCTAAGTGTAAAGCATCTTCAAATGGCGTTAATCTAGTTTCGTTTCCTGGGGTACCGATGCTTTTTTTTCCGATTTTTTGCTTCATGATTAATTTCCAGCAAGCTTTGATAACGAGCAAAGCCTCTAGTCCAAGTGGGAACTCCGATAAATTTACTTAAAAAACGCCAACTCCTACCACCAGATAATATCCACCAAGTTGCTATTCCCCAACCAGCAATTAAAAATGTCCACAACCATTTTTGAAACTCATCGGCGAATAAGCCACCAAAAACGCCATTGACAATAAAGTATGAAGTTAGGGCAATTACTAACCAAGGAAAGATTTGATCGGCAGGAATTGGCCCTAATGACGGTTGTGTGCCTAAAATTTGATTGACTGGACGAAAATCTTGCTCCCGTTCTTCAGACATACAATCGTTGAATCATCTACTACAGATTAATTACTAGAATTATTATTACCAATCACAAAGCCTGTCATAACATCAGCAATTGTGACAGCCAGGACAACTAATAAGGGTGTTCTGGCGATACTTTGCCAGTCTTCGTCTTTACGCACTGCATTAATTACCCCAATCAAGGAAACGGCAATATAAAGCAAGTAAATACCTCGCAAGACGTTAAATATTAAACTAACTGCTGTTTGTGTACCGCTAGTATTAGTATTTGAACCTTGTGTTAGATTATTTTTGAAAAAGTTTTCAGCTTTTCCAAAAAATTGGGCTTGGGCAGGGGCTGCAAGGTAATCTAACCAAAATAAACTCAAAATGACGACCGGTGCCAATATTTGTAATGCTATGCGCCAGCGTTTTGGTAAGTTGACTTGTTGCCCAATTTGTTGTATTGATATAACGATTAAACTGCCGACTAATAAACAAAAAAGCAGGATCGGACTTTTTAAACTGATAACGCTCAAAAATACGGTGCAAGCCAGTAAAAATGGTATTGATTCCATGAAACTAGTGCGCCAAAATTCCAAGGTAGCCTTAATTTTAGGCAATTTTTTCACAGTGCTATTGTTTTCAACTTTGCGAATGTTGCTTGCACGATTACCCTGTCTAGACATTGGTGAATTTCCTTAGTTATTTATTAAAAAATTTAGTTGCTACCCGCTGAAAGCCATGTTTATTTAACACAAATGATGTTTCATATAATAAAAATTATGTACTAGAAGCATAATATATATCCACACTCTTATTAATTATTAAGGATAAGTTAATCAATTCTTAACATTGAGTAAAATCGAGAATATTTTATATTTTTTCAATAATTTGTATTTCACTACATCTATGGCACAATTAATCGCCTCATTCACAACTTTTATCCCCCAAAACAATTACTAATTATAAAATTAGTAGCATTAAATGTAGTATTTTTGCCTGGATAAATGCTAGACAGTTAGAAAGTTGGTAATTGAGACTCTATTCGCTGCACTTATGTAACTCCAGACCTGTACTGAAATAGAAAGCTAGTGTAATTGTGCAACAGTTGTCAATGAGGATTTTGGATACTATTTGCTGCAAAAAAAGCTAATTTTTACACACGGATCGCCTCAGCTTGTATTCTGGACGAAAGATAACCAATATAGAGCTAATCGGTGATTCTGCTTACGTCTGCGAATCAACTTTAGAACTTTTTCATCAACGAGCGATCGCCTTTGATACTGGTTTGAATTATCAGTAAATAAGCTTTGCCCTACGTAATTACCCGCAATTTTATTGAGGTTGATGTGGAGCATTGGCACGTTTTTGTTAAAGAACTGCAATTAGTCAGTAATTTTGTCAAGTTTAGCACAATTAGGACTGTATATTTTACACAAAAAGAATAAACAATTTACCTTTTATTGAACTAACCAGCCAATTAGCCAAATTCGGCAACTCAAGCCTACACTGATGTCTAGCACAGTTGTAATCGGGGAATTTACGGTGAATATGGAACATAGGATTTTAATTTCACCCAGTAAACTACTGAATTAATTGCAACGTTTCCGCAAATAATACTAAGTTCAGTTCGTTAATTATTAAAATTATCAAAAAATCTAGACAAGAGTTTTCTTTGTACATCCATTTTTTCAGTTGTGTCAGAGATAACTCATAATGTCTTCACATTTTAGCGGATGAGTTTAAGAATGAATACTAATACTCGTTTACAGGTAATTTTAACTGATACACCTATTGGTACTGTATTACCTGCGATCGCCCAAATCAACTTACCCAACTGGTGGTTAGCTGGGGGTGCAGTCCGCAACAGCATTTGGCGGGCAATATTCGGTGAAAACTGCGCTTTAGTCATCAATGACTTTGATATTGCCTTTTTTAATGAAGCCGGAGACCGTTCTCAGGAATTAGCTGCAAAAACCAGTCTCACAGAAAAATTCCCTAACTATAAGTTTGATGTCAAAAATCAAGCGAGTTTTGCGCGGTGGCGACCAGGCCGTCGTCCTTACACTAGTACAGAAGACGGTATACAAGATTGGTTACACACAGCGACTGCTGTTGGTGTCAGGTTAAATATCCAAGGACAATGGGAATTTTTTACGCCTTACGGATTAGATGACCTGTTTGCTGGCATTATTCGACCAACACCAGCCCACATTCATAACCCAGATGCACACAACAAAGCATCAACATTTCTCTCCAAGTGTCCCCATTTGAAATTGGCATAATCATGGTTTATCAAGAGCAAATTACGATTCCGACAAAAGGTCATGGTGAAATGCACGACTTGACCGATAAAGTCAATCAAATTGTTAAAAAGTCTGGCATTCGTGACGGCATGGTGAATGTGTTTAACATCGGCAGTACCGCTGCTATTGGCGCAATAGAATTTGAACCAGGGCTACAACAAGATTTACCAGCCATCCTCAACCAACTCATTCCCCCCAGCCGTGATTATGGACATGAAAAAACCTGGCACGATGGCAATGGACATTCACACTTACAAGCTACTTGGCTAGGCCCTTCTTTCACAGTTCCCGTACAAAATGGCAGGTTAGTTTTGGGTACTTGGCAGCAAATTTTTCATTTGGAATGTGATATCAAACCCCGCCAACGTCAAATTATGGTGACAGTCTACGGCGAGTAATTTTCTACAGTTTTTTAAGCAAATTTAGCAGGAATCGCCTGGATAAATGCGTTCTGTTCGTCTTTCAATGAGGGCGATCGCTTCCGCAATTTTTGTGAAAGTATCTAAATCAGGGAATTTAGTTACTGCTGGGTCAGATAACACTCTCAAGACAGCAAAAGCATCCTCAGCAGTTTCTTGGCAAAGAAATAGAAGTGATGTTTCTAAGTTGGGAAATGAGCTAAATAAGCAATTCATTTTTATTAATTGTTACCTATGTATTTTTTTTGAAACATTTGTTAATTAAATCTATTAATAATACTTTGCTAGAAAATTGTGCGCATAATAGCTATTGCTTTGTTATCAGTATTAACTCTCAGGAGAAGTTGCTTAATAGTTTTGATAAAGAATTGTATTGTTGCTCCAACAGATACTGATTTGTGTTCCTATACTGGATCTTAATTTCCACAGTGTGCAATTTGCACTAGGAGGTTCCAATGGTTCATACTTTTGAGGTGTTGGTTGATATTAAGGAATATGCCGATCAAACCAACAATACCTATCAATGCGGAACATCAAGATACGAGATTAACGCTGAGTCAAGAGAAAAAGCCGATGGTATGGCACGTATTCAGGCCAGAAGTGAACATCCAAAAGGCACTGAATATGATGTGAGAGTAACTAGACTCCTCAGATAAATTACATCCTGAAATCAACAATAAATTTTGTTTTCATTATTAATTTTTCACTGTTTACTGGTGTTAGTAAATAACACTTTGTGCAGTTCTCAATTATTCGTAAACACCCAGAACCCCGACTTATTAAAGAAGTCGGGGTTATAACGTTTTTGAGTTTCACATAAACAGATGATAAAACGATATTTCATAATTTTTTATAACCCTGTAGAGACGCGAAATTTCGCGTCTCTACTCTGTCCCCTGTCTCCTGTCACCTACTATTCCTTTGCAACAAGTAATTAACTAACTGTTCGCCTGCGGTATCGATGTGGCGTTTTAGTAGGCGCACAGCAGTTTTTGTATCTCGCTTTTTGCAAGCATCTAAAAGTTGGTAGTGTTCTTTTTGAGAACGTTCTTGATAATCCATTTGTGCCATTTGCACACGCACATAGCGATCGCAATTTATATGTAAGTTTTTCACCATTGCCAATAATCGCGGACGTTCCGCACTGGCGTAAAGTGTGGCGTGAAATTCCCAGTTAAGTTGCGCCAACAAACCTGCATCGGTGGTTTGATCAGTTGTTTCCAAAATTACTGCTGCTTTTTCTAAATCTGCTGCACTTAATTTCGGAATTGCCAATTGCATTGCTTTCACTTCCAAAGCACTGCGAATCTCACAAATTTCTTGTGCTTCTGCGGCTGTGAGTACCGATACCATCGCACCACGATTGAGATGCAACGTCACCAAGCCTTCTGCTTCTAATTGACGCAAAGCTTCCCGCACAGGAATGCGACTCACGCCAAATTGTGTGGCGATTTCATCTTGTCTAAGAGATTGTCCTTCTTGAAAAATACCGCGCAAAATCGCTTCCCGCAAGGCATCGGCAATTAAATCGGGGGTGCTGCGTTGTTGTTGCAGCACATTGGCAGCTAAATCATTTAAGTTCATATTTTATATTGTATACAATTTTAAAAAGATTGTATACAATATCCAAAGTTACACATAATTCCCTTCACCAAACGGGAGACAGTTATGAGCATTGCATCTCAAGCAACAGACCGAGTTATCATCTTCGACACCACCTTGCGGGATGGCGAACAATCTCCAGGTGCAACCCTAAACGTAGAAGAGAAACTAGCGATCGCTCATCAACTGGCACTCCTTGGTGTGGATGTCATAGAAGCGGGTTTTGCCGTCGCTAGTCCCGGAGATTTTCAAGCCGTCCAAACCATAGCTGAACAAGTGGGAACACCAGACGACGGGCCAATCATTTGCAGTTTGGCTAGAGCCACCCGTAAAGATATTCAAGCTGCTGCTGAAGCTTTAAAACCTGCTGCACATCCGCGCATTCACACAATGATTTCGACTTCTGATATTCACCTGCAATATCAATTGAAAAAATCACGCAGTGAAGTATTAGCGATCGCGCAAGAAATGGTCGCCTATACGAAATCCTTTGTCGATGATGTAGAATTCTCACCGATGGATGCTAGTCGGACAGAACCAGAGTTTTTGTATCAGGTGTTGGAAACTGCGATCGCCGCAGGTGCAACTACAATCAATATTCCTGATACCGTCGGTTACTGCACACCCAAAGAAATGGGAATTCTTATTCAAGGAATTCGGGAAAATGTGCCAAGTATCGGCAAAGCAATACTTTCCATCCACACCCAAAATGATTTGGGTTTGGCAACAGCCAATGCTTTAGCTGCCATAGAAAATGGTGTACGTCAGGTAGAATGCACAATTAACGGCATTGGCGAACGTGCGGGGAATGCCGCATTAGAAGAAATTGTCATGGCCTTGCAAGTACGGAAACATTACTTCAATCCCTACTTTGGCCGTCCTGTAGATTCTGATGCACCACTCACAAACATCAAAACCCAAGAGATTTACAAAACTTCTTCCTTGGTTTCCCAATTAACAGGAATGCTAATTCAACCGAATAAAGCAATCGTGGGGGCAAATGCTTTCGCCCATGAATCTGGCATTCATCAAGATGGCATCATCAAGCATCGCCAAACCTACGAAATTATGGAAGCTGCATCCATTGGCTTGCCAGAAAATCGCATAGTTTTAGGCAAGCACTCTGGACGAAATGCTTTCCGTACAAGGTTGAAAGAATTGGGATTTGAACTGAATGAAGCAGACTTGAACAAAGCCTTCAATCGGTTTAAAGAAGTTGCTGACAAGAAAAAAGAAATATCTGATTGGGATTTAGAAGCAATTATCCGTGATGAAACCCAAAATCAAGCAGAAAGCGGTTTTCAACTTGAACATGTCCAAGTAATTTGCGGTGACTGCACTTGTCCAACAGCAACCATTACCGTTGTCACCCCCGAAGGCAAAATCCTCACAGATGCCAGCGTCGGCACAGGGCCAGTAGATGCAGTCTATCAAGCCATCAACCGTTTAGTCCAAATTCCCAATCAATTAATTGAGTTTTCTGTGCAATCTGTCACTGGTGGAATTGATGCCTTGGGAACCGTAACAATTCGCTTGGCATATCAAGATAGGATATTTTCTGGACAAGCATCCGACACTGATATTGTAGTAGCCGCAGCTTACGCCCATCTCAACGCTTTAAACCGCCTTTACCGTTACTTGCAAACTCAAAAAATTCCGGCTCAGGTGAGCGAATAATAATATCATCTATCCAACAAAAAAGGGATGAGAAATCATCCCTTTACCGACTTTATCAAGACTCATAACAATTAGAAAACTCGGAAAATAAACGGGTAACGGAACGGTACATCAGGATTACTGAAACAGTGCAAAAGCGCCCAAATTGTTAGTCCCCAATGTAATAAAAATCCCAAAGCTACAACGGGAAAGAACAAAAGTCCACCAATACCAAAAGTGAGCCAAGATAAAACGGCAATTGGTACTCCAATTACAGTCGCCCACAACCAAACATTGAAGTGGAAATTAATCGATTCTTTAGCATTATCTTTAACAACTGGGTCATCAGAGATAATGTTAATCACAATTGGTACACCAATCGAAAACAAGGCTGTACTAAAGAAAATTGCCCCATGACACAGAGACGATAACAGTTTGCGCTTATCAGAATCGTATGAAACTTGCATCCTGGCGGCTCCTCAATTTGTTTCTTATCTTTTATTGTAAAAGGTAGTTGTTAAGCATTGTATGGTAGTTTACCGTACTCAGTAAACTATCGACTATTTCTTAACCATTGATTAACTTTGACAGCTACTCATCAAATATCAATGATGGTGTTTACCGAACCTCAAATTTCTTTATTTTTAGCAAAAAGTTAATCTTAATGCAGATTTAGATGCTTATTGAAATACGCTATTCCTAACTGAGTTTATGCAAATTCAGGTGTTAAGGTCAAAAATATTAGCAGTCTTATAAAGTAATATGAAGCACAAAGCCTAAGGCAAAATTTGAACTGTAAAAATACGAAAATAATATCAGCAGCCCTAGTTATTGTGGGGGTGGATGATGAATAAATTGAGTATTTCTGGCAACATTGTAGATGTTGTTCACAAAACCATATTTCCGGGAACAATCTTGATTGAGAAGGGGCGTATTCACTCTATCCAATATCAAGATAGACAGCACTACGAACAATACATTCTCCCAGGTTTTGTTGATGCTCACGTTCATATTGAAAGCTCAATGCTTGTACCATCAGAATTTGCCCGTATCGCAACGGTACATGGTACAGTCGCCACAGTTTCAGACCCCCATGAAATAGCTAATGTCTTAGGTATTGCTGGTGTTCACTTTATGCTGGCCAATGCCGCCCAAACACCGTTTACAATTGCCTTTGGTGCGCCTGCTTGCGTTCCTGCAACTAAATTTGAAACCACAGGTGCAGCATTGACTCCTCAAGACATTCGCCAACTCTTTCAAGAAGATGGTATTTCTTACCTAAGTGAAGTGATGAATTTTCCTGGTGTTTTGGCACATGACCCAGAGGTGATGGCAAAAATTGCCATAGCTTTAGAAGAAGGACATCCAGTTGATGGACACGCACCAGGACTCTGCGGTGAAGCAGTACAGCGCTATGCAGCTGCTAAAATTTCTACTGACCACGAATGCTACACCCTAGAAGAAGCGCAAGATAAACTCGCAGCCGGAATGAAAATTTTGATTCGAGAGGGTTCAGCAGCTAAAAATTATGCAGCCCTACATACCTTGATTGATTCTTATCCTGAAAAGTGTATGTTTTGTAGTGATGACAAGCATCCTGATGATTTGGTGAATGGCCATATTAATGAACTGGTGCGGCGTTCAGTAGCCCTCGGTCATGAGGTGATGAATGTGTTGCAAATTGCCTGTGTAAATCCTGTACTGCATTACAACTTGAATGTGGGACTGCTGCAAGTAGGCGATCGCGCTGATTTAATAGTGGTAAATAATCTGCAAGAATTTCAGGTGCTTTCTACCTATTGCAATGGTGTTTTAGCTGCAAAGGAAGGAACAGCTTTACTTGCATCTGTACCAGTTACACCCATCAATAACTTTGTTGTACAACAAAAGCAAATCACAGATTTTCGCTTACTAGCACAAGGTTCTACTGTGCGAGTCATTGAAGCTTGGGATGGACAGTTAATTACAGGAGAGCAACATTTTCCAGCACATATTCATAATGGAGAAGTCACCGCTGATTTAGAGCATGACATCCTGAAAATTGCTGTTGTTAATCGTTATCAAAATGTACCACCTGCGATCGCTTTAATCAAAAATTTTGGTTTAAAACGAGGTGCGATCGCTTCTAGTGTTGCCCATGATTCCCATAATATTGTTGCAGTGGGTACAACTGACTCAGAAATCTGTGCTGCTGTCAATGCCGTAATTAAGACTCAAGGCGGTATAGCCGTAGCTGAAGCTAATACCATTCAAGTACTTCCTCTCCCAGTAGTCGGACTAATGAGTATTGCCGATGGTTATACTGTTGCTCAAAGTTACGCCGACCTTGATGCTTGGGCAAAACGTTTAGGTTCAAAGCTTTCTGCACCATTTATGACTCTTTCATTCATGGCGCTTTTAGTCATTCCTGATTTGAAACTCAGCGACCAAGGATTATTTAGCTGTAAAGATTTTCAATTTGTACCACTTTGGGTGAGCTAGTTACAGCATTTCATAATTCGTAGCAAATTGAAATTAGCAAAATTCTGTGTCCCTCTGCGCTGCAAAACTTTATAACTTTACCCAAAACTTAACTAAGTTTGATAATAAACTCAAGAGTTTCAACCTCAAGGCTGGTTCACTATGTATCAAACTGACCCACCACGTCCCCCAAAAGAATACTTACCTACAATGTATGATCTTCCCAGTGAAGATCCAGAGGAACCTGGTTTGCCAGATCAGTTTCATTTATTACAACCACGCTTATTAGACGAAACATTTCGTCCGCCAAATTACCCTAGTGACCAAGTATTTACCGCCAGTGACTTAAACCTGTATTATGATTTGCGTCATCCGTTGTGGTACAAGCGACCAGATTGGTTTGCGGTTGTGGGTGGTTCGCGGCTTTACGAACAAAGAGATTTGCGTTTAAGTTATGTGGTTTGGCAAGAGGGAGTCAACCCATTTATTGTGATTGAATTGCTGTCTCCTGGCACAGAAAAAGAAGACTTAGGTCAAACTTTAAGAGATATCGAACAACCGCCAACAAAATGGGAAGTTTATGAAAGAATTTTGCGAATTCCCTACTACGCAATTTTTGATCGCTATAAATATGAGTTAAAAATCTTTAAATTAAATGGTGGTCATTATGCTGAAGTCGCCTTAACAGAACCACGCTTTTGGATACCAGAATTAGAATTAGGTTTGGGTGTATGGCAGGGAAGCTATCAAGATGCGGAACAGCCTTGGTTACGTTGGTATGATGAAACAGGTAATTGGGTATTGACTCCCGCCGAACAAGAAAGACAACGCGCCGAACAAGAAAGACAACGAACAGAAAGATTAATTGCCCAATTGCGATCGCTTGGCGTTGAACCTGATTTAGACTGATGAATGTTAAATAATTAACTCATCAATGGCACAGGGAGAAATATTACTGAAACCTGGCACTTTATGGACAAGTGTCAAAGAACGTACTGAATATGCCTTAAAATGCGGTGCGTTACTGTCTATCCGGACAAAGTTTGAATTTGTCGAGCAAGATGGCGTTAACTTTTTAGTGCGAATTTTATCTAACCTTGTTCGCAAAGACGCAGCCAAGAAACAACAAGATAAACAAACCGCTGCTGGTAAAGATTTTAACCCTTTCCTCCCTTACGAAAAAGATTTATTCGTGGCGGATATTTCCGACACTCATGTATGTATATTGAACAAATTCAACGTTGTTGACCATCACTTACTCATCATCACCCGTGCATTTGAAGAACAAGAAAGCCTACTTACTCAAGAAGATTTTGCTGCTTTGTTAGCCTGTTTAGCTGACTTTGATGGTTTAGCTTTTTACAACAGTGGTAAAATCGCAGGCGCTAGTCAGCGACACAAGCATTTGCAAATAGTACCTTTACCACTTGTGGCTTCAGGAGCGCAGACACCTATTGAACCACTACTAGCATCAGCAGAATTGCAAGATGCTGTAGCAACTATACCGAAACTACCTTTTGTTAACGCTTTTGCAACTTTAGATCCTAATTGGGTGCAATCTCCGTTAACCTCAGCAGAAGCTATCTGGCAGGTATATCAAAATTTATTAAGTGCTGTGGGGATAGAAATAGTTAACAGTAACAGACCATCTGCTGCTTACAACTTGCTAGTAACCAAAGAGTGGATGTTAATCGTACCGCGATCGCAAGAAAAATCCCAGTCGATTTCTGTTAACTCATTAGGATTTGCTGGTGCTTTACTAGTGCGGAATGAACAAGAAATGCAACTCCTCAAAAACACAGGCCCCATGAACATCCTCAAAGAAGTTGCTGTAGACAATCAATAGTCATTTGTCATTTGTCCTTGGTCAAAAGGTAGGAGTCAGAAGGAATTTCACACTTCATACTTCATACTTTATCCTCCCCACTCCCTCATTACGCCTGTCGCCCACTCTCCCCTTTCACAACCGCAGACGCTATCAGATGCGACAAACGCAAAGCCTCTGGTACATGGCCACAGTCTGTCAGTTGCTTTAGCACTTGAGCCGTAACATCAGGTTCTGCACCACAAACTTGAAAGTAAAACGGTGGATATTCATAAACAGGGCCAGCATGACCTATAATTTTTAGCCGTTTTTCTGGATACGGCAATCTTTGCATTGCGTATATCATCGCATTCAGCTTAGGTTGTTTTCGCATCACAGCAATGCAAGGCCGTGCTAATTTTTCGGCTAACAATGGCAAATCAACTATATTGAAGCCACCCAAAGAAATTCCATCCAACAACACCACGTGCAGATGCGGTAAAAACTTGCCACCAATTAGTAATTGACACAGTTTTTCTGTCGCATCCCAACCATCAGGCTGTATCTCTCCCCAAACCATACCTTCAAAGCGAGTATCTGCACAGATAACACCTGCAACCCCCACTGGTTTATTTGCACTCCGAATAAAAGGAGCATCGTCAAAACCTACAGCTCGAATTGTGCGGTGATTTTTGAGCAGAGATTCTAGTTCCATCAATAATCTTTTATAAAGTTGAAATTCTTTGAGGTCTTCAAAAAAATGATTATAATCAACCTCTTATGAATAAAGCTTTTTAGCTAAATAATTAATAACAATGAAAAGCGCCCTCCATTGGAGGGCGCTTTTCATAACTCTTCTACTTTAAGAGACTGTGGTATTGTCGTCTCAGCAGATTAACCGTTGATAGCAGGAGCGCTGATAGCAACAGGAGCAACATCACCAGCAGCTAAGTCTAAGGGGAAGTTGTGAGCATTGCGCTCGTGCATGACTTCCATACCCAAGTTAGCGCGGTTGATGATATCAGCCCAGGTGTTGATCACGCGACCTTGAGAGTCAATCACAGATTGGTTGAAGTTGAAACCGTTGAGGTTGAACGCCATTGTGCTTACGCCCAACGCTGTGAACCAGATGCCGATTACAGGCCATGCAGCTAGGAAGAAGTGCAAGGAACGGCTGTTGTTGAAGGACGCGTATTGGAAGATTAAGCGACCGAAGTAACCGTGTGCTGCTACGATGTTGTAGGTTTCTTCTTCTTGACCGAATTTGTAACCGTAGTTTTGGGATTCGTTTTCGGTTGTTTCACGAACTAAGGAAGAAGTTACCAAGCTTCCGTGCATTGCACTGAACAAGCTACCACCGAATACACCTGCTACTCCTAACATGTGGAAGGGGTGCATCAGGATGTTGTGTTCTGCTTGGAACACGATCATGAAGTTGAATGTTCCAGAGATACCCAAGGGCATACCATCACTGAAGGAACCTTGTCCGATGGGGTAAATCAAGAATACTGCGGTTGCTGCTGCTACTGGTGCAGAGAATGCTAGGCAGATCCAAGGACGCATACCCAAGCGGTAGGATAGTTCCCACTCACGTCCTAAGTAGCAGAATACGCCAATCAGGAAGTGGAAGATTACCAACTGGTAAGGGCCGCCGTTGTACAACCATTCGTCTAAGGATGCTGCTTCCCAAATTGGGTAGAAGTGCAAACCGATAGCGTTGGAGGATGGTACTACTGCACCGGAGATGATGTTGTTTCCGTAGAGTAAGGAACCTGCAACAGGCTCACGGATACCATCGATGTCTACGGGGGGTGCTGCGATGAAGGCGATTACGAAGCAGGTGGTTGCTGCGAGCAGGGTAGGGATCATTAGTACGCCGAACCAGCCGATGTATAGGCGGTTGTTGGTGCTGGTGATCCAGTTACAGAACTGCTCCCATATGTTGGCGCTTTTGCGCTGTTCTAAGGTTGCGGTCATGTCTTTATGATTGCTTTGGTTATGTATGTTTCAGGTGTTTTCACCTGTTGTTACATATCTTAATCAAGACTGTTGCGGTTTGTAAAGTACTCTGAGAAAAAATTTTTTATCTTTTTGAGTAAAAACTCTGAAAGCAAGTTTCAGTAGTTATTACAGCGCTTATCCTTACGCTTTATTACCTTTAGAAATATTTACAATTAACTTTAAAGCATTCAGACCTATGGCAGTTGTTACTTCTCCCACCGTCACCTACAGCCCTGCTTACACAATCGTTCCCACCTACGAGTGCTTCAACCGCTGCACCTACTGCAACTTTCGCACTGACATTGGTGAAAGTCCTTGGCTAACCTTAGCCGTAGCAGAAGATATCTTTAAAAAACTCCAAAATGAGAAAGTTTGTGAAATTCTCATCCTCAGTGGTGAGGTACACCCCAATTCGCCACAGCGTCAGGCTTGGTTTCAGCGGATTTATGATTTGTGCGAATTAGCATTGGCGATGGGTTTTTTACCGCACACAAATGCGGGGCCGCTGAGTTTTACGGAAATGCAAAAGCTGAAAAATGTCAATGTATCAATGGGTTTGATGCTGGAGCAGTTAACGCCAGCATTATTAGAGACTGTACATCGCCATGCACCGAGTAAAATTCCAGAACTCAGACTGCAACAACTACAATGGGCGGGAGAATTGCAAATTCCCTTCACCACAGGTTTACTTTTAGGAATTGGCGAAACCGCAGATGATTGGTGGAAAACCTTAGAAGCCATATCTAATATTCATCAACGCCACCATCACATTCAAGAAGTAATTTTGCAACCTCACAGTCCGGGAAATCAGCAAACTTTCGACGCACCAAAATTTGACCCCCATCAGTTACCAGCAGTTATTACCAAAGCACGTCAAATTTTACCGCCAGAGATTACAATTCAAATTCCGCCAAATTTAGTTAAAGATGAGCAATGGTTACTCGCTTGTATCGAAGCAGGTGCGAGAGATTTAGGCGGGATAGGGCCAAAAGATGAAGTAAATCCCGATTATCCTCATATTCAGGAACAAGAACTGCGGAAAATTTTACAACCTGCGGGTTGGGAATTAGTGCCGCGTTTACCTGTGTATCCGCAATTTGATAGCTGGTTGTCAGAAGAATTGCAAAAAGCAGTGAATCATTGGCGAAATGCACACAGATTCAATCTCAAAGAGATGTAGGAATAACTTTGTTTGATGCGAATAACTTCAAATATATTAGACTGTATCAAAGTAATTAGTAGCGATCGCTTTCACTCAGCTACGCACCCCCCAGAGGACAGAGCTTGTAGCCTAGTAACTGTTGTAAAATAGACAATAGACGGATTCGGAGGGCCAGTTAACTGGTCATAAACGCCTATAGAGACTATCTTCGGAAATCTCCAAGGTTTAAAATCCAGCCAGCTGAAACAACTACAGCGGCTGTACCACCAGCGTATACCAGGCGATCGCATCACAACGCCTGAATTTTCTCAGCGTCTGGCAGCTATCAGCACAGAAATCAATCAACCCGTGTGTGCCTATCTCAACCGTCGCGGACAAGTGATTCGTGTTGGGGTAGGCACACCGCGTCAGACGCAAATCCCACCGCTAGAACTGCCCCGTTACGGTGCAGAACGTCTCAGCGGTATTCGCTGTATTGCCACCCATCTCAAATCAGAACCACCCAATGAGGTAGCGCTGACAGCTATGGCAATGCAACGGTTAGACGCGTTGGTGATGCTGAATATCACTGGGACAGGATTTACCCGGCGTGGTGGTGGCGCTACAGGTTATGTCAAAGAAGCTTATTTAGCTCATTTAGTATCAGATACCAAACAACTAGTAGCAGCTCAAAACTCAGCACTCGGTACTCAAAACTCGGCAATCTACTCCAGCGTTTCCCCACCTATGAGCTTGGATATGCTGGCAGAACAGGACTTCATCGATTTGGTGGAAGGACTGGAAGAAGAATTCCGCAGAGAATTCGTTGCCCAGGAAGTAGATGCTGACCACGATCGCGTGCTAATTGTGGGAGTAATGACAGATGAATTGACTCCCCAACAATTCCAAGACACCATAGCGGAATTGGGACGTTTGGTAGATACTGCTGGCGGTGATGTACTGCAAACAGTACAACAAAAGCGATCGCGCATTCATCCCCAAACAGTCATCGGTGAAGGTAAGGTGCAAGAAGTCGCCTTGACAGCCCAAACCTTAGGATGTAATCTCGTTGTCTTCGACCGTGACCTCTCACCAGCCCAAGTCCGCAACTTAGAAGCGCAAATTGGTATTCGGGTAGTTGACCGCACAGAAGTAATTTTGGATATCTTTGCCCAACGGGCCCAATCCCGCGCTGGTAAATTGCAAGTAGAACTAGCACAGCTAGAATATATGCTGCCGCGACTAACTGGTAGAGGGCAAGCAATGTCACGGTTGGGTGGTGGTATCGGTACTCGCGGCCCTGGTGAAACCAAACTAGAAACAGAACGCCGGGCTATTCAGCGGCGAATTTCCCGACTGCAACAAGAAGTCAACCAGTTGCAAGCCCATCGTTCGCGCTTACGGCAACGACGGCAACATCGGGAAGTTCCTTCAGTGGCTTTGGTTGGTTACACCAACGCTGGCAAATCCACCTTACTCAATGCCCTGACTAACGCTGAAGTCTATACTGCTGACCAGCTATTTGCCACCCTTGACCCGACCACACGTCGCTTGGTAATTCCCCATGCTGACACTAATGAACCCCAAGAAATTCTGATTACAGATACTGTAGGGTTCATTCACGAACTACCTGCATCCTTGATGGATGCCTTCCGTGCCACTTTAGAAGAAGTCACAGAAGCCGATGCTTTACTACATTTAGTAGATTTGTCTCATCCTGCTTGGTTAAGTCACATTCGCTCAGTTCGAGAAATTCTCGCAGCCATGCCCGTGACTCCTGGCCCGGCATTGGTTGCTTTTAACAAAATCGACCAAGTAGACAGCGAGATATTAGCTATAGCGCGGGAAGAATTTCCTTTAGCTGTGTTCATTTCGGCAAGTGAACGCTTAGGCTTAGAAACCTTGCGTTTGCGTCTTAGCCAGTTAATTCAATACGCTGTGGACTCTCGGTAAATACCGAAAATAAATTGTGAATATTTGATGTACAGTGCCGTGGTTAATGTAACTACGGCTTTAATTTTTCTAGATTGCCACTATATGCCAGCTTTAGTAGTTACTGTGGTATTTTCTGAATGACAGTATGATCAAAAACATGCTAGAACCAATAGCTACTGGGTATTTTTATTCTTTTACTTGATATAGGAAGTAACTCCAGAATTCACTCAGACTAATGCTGAGACTATTTGCTTTTAAGTTGTACTTGTACTAACTTTCTAGGTTAATTTTTACCAACTTTCCCTGCGATCGCCATTCTAGCCACTAAACTTTATGTCAACAAATTCCCAACAATTAGAACCTAAAAAAGTCAAAGTTCAGCTTCTTTTAGCAGGAGGACATCAGTACACAGTTTATTTGAATCCCGATGACCCTGTACTGCATAGTCTGTTAACAACTGTTGTGGCTCGTGCTTATAAACAAGAATCTGCAAGTCACTGTTTATTTCAAATTCCCATTAATGAGGGAAATTCTGCCTTATGCTTTGCTAGTGAAAATCTTGTTGGGTTAGTCACAGAACCACCTCTTTGGATACAGCAAACTGAAAATATACAACCTGTAGCCAATGATATTTTGAATTCTCATTATGTACAAATAGATAATTTTTTCTCACCCAATGAACATGAGCGACTCATCAAATATGTACTAGCAAACAAATCAAATTTTGTCTCTACTAGTACTTCTACCAATGATAAAAATTATCGTCGCTCAATGGTTCTGTACTCTTTTCCTGAGTTTGCTGAACTTATTGTGAATAAAATCCAGAATATTATGCCTGATGTCATGAGCAAATTAGGAATGACATCATTTCCCATATCTCAAATTGAAAGCCAACTGACATCTCATAATGATGGAAATTATTACAAAATTCATAACGATAATGGCAGCCCAGATACAGCTACAAGAGAACTAACATATGTTTATTACTTCAATCGAGAACCCAAGCGATTTTCAGGAGGAGAGTTATTAATATACGACAGTAAAGTTGACAATAACTTTTATGTAAAAGCAGAAACCTTTAAAACTATTGAACCGCGCAATAACAGTATTGTATTTTTCTTTAGCCGATATATGCACGAAGTTCTACCTGTACACTGTCCATCAAAAGCATTTGCAGATAGCCGCTTTACTATCAATGGTTGGGTACGTCGAGCGGTATCCTAGGGTCGTTATGCAATTCAGTTAAACTGTCTGAAAGTGAGGCGATCGCCTCACTTTTTATGTTTGTAAAGAAGAACTTAAAAATTCAATGTATTTTTACAGGAAAATACTTACCTATTTTTTAGTTACAATCACATAATATCTATATAAATAGATAAAAACTCTTATCTTAATGCTTTAGATTAAAGTTCTTATAAAAATCCAGATAAACTATAGACTACTGATAATTTTCTGTGGCAAATTATATTTATTAATCACTGAGAAGTAAAAAAAGTTTCAGAGATTCCTATCAAGTGCATCCCAGATTGAACTCCCTTGCAAGTAGAAATTGCAGTTATACAAACTAAGTGAGTTAGCAGAAGCTTAATTAATAATTTGATTTGTTAAAACAGGCTGGCTGTTAAAAGGCTATTTATAGACTCAGTTTGTAACAACTTCAAATCTTCATTTTGAAGGGAGATTTTATGCTGCAATGCGTTTTTTGATGCTTTTTACAAGCAAAAAGGAGTTTTACAGAAGTGGCTCAAATGAATTCACCAAAAATAATAGGTTATATAACCTGTGGCTTATCTTCATTAGCTGTGGTTATGGCTGGGCAAATGTCTCAGGCAAATGCAGCATCTATCAGTTTTTCAGCAACAGGAACCAACACCGCATCAGGTGGAACTACTAATGCTCTAGGAGCATCAGTCCTCTTTGATGACAGCCTAAACCCTGGGAAATTGACAATTACCCTAAAAAACACAGGGCCAGGTGCCACAGTACCTTCTGATATTTTGACGGCGGTATTCTGGGACTATGATGGGTCTCCTCTAAAAAACTTGTCGTTGGTTTCAGCTGTCGCTCCAACTGTAACTTCTAACTTTGGCGCTACAACCACAAGTAATGTTAATCTACTGAGTCTTAATGAATGGAAATTGCCAAATACTGGTAACGGGACATCAGATCTACCCGGAATCACCCAAAACTACGGTATAGGTACTGCTGGATTAGGTATTTTTCAAGGCGGTGGCGGACAGCAATTTAATTACGGCATCATTAATGGTTACGATAGTTCCAATCCAGCCGTGAAAAATGGGACTTTTGTCCAAGGCTTTGCAACTTTCGTTTTATCTGGTCTACCCGATGCTTTTGATGTAACCAAGATTGGCAACATTCGCTTCCAGTACGGGACAGCTTTAAACGAACCTAGCCTTGCTGGGACATTAGTTAGTGCGACTCCCGCGCCTGCACCAGCGCCAGCGCCTGCACCAGCGCCTGCACCAGCGCCAGCACCAGCACCAGCACCAGCACCAGCACCAGCGCCAGCACCAGCACCAGCACCAGCGCCAGCACCAGCACCAGCACCAGCACCAGCGCCAGCACCAGCACCAGCGCCAGCACCAGCACCAGCGCCAGCACCAGCACCAGCACCAGCGCCCGCACCAGCGCCAGCACCAGCACCAGCGCCAGCACCAGCACCAGCACCAGCACCAGCACCAGCACCAGCGCCAGCACCAGCGCCAGCACCAGCACCATCTCCTACAACGTACTATGAACCACCTACCTCTCAACCGCAACCTAAGAAAGTACCTGAGCCTAGCACACTCGCAGCTTTAAGCTTATTTGGTCTGAGTACTTTCAGGCTGAAGAAGAAAAACAAAGAGGACAACTTGCAAGCTTAAGCAAAACTGTTGAGTTCTCATATTAGTTAAATATGGGTTGAGAAGCGACCAAACACTTCTTGCCCAATTTTTTTTAGGGTAAGAATTGACTGATTAAATCAAAGACATTCCTAAATATCAACATTTGTATAGATTTACTTTTTGCTACAAACAAAGTTATTGCTACTAGAACAGATGACAAAGTTTTAGAATTAAGGAGTATAAAACACAATTGAGTACATTATGGCTGCGAAAGTAGAGATTTACACTTGGAGAACTTGCCCATTTTGCATCCGTGCTAAAAATTTGCTGACAAATAAGGGTGTTGACTTCATCGAATACAGCGTTGATGGTGACGAAGCCGCAAGGGATAAAATGGCTCAAAGAGCAAACGGTAGACGTTCTGTACCTCAAATTTTTATCAATGACCACCATGTTGGTGGTTGTGACGATATCCACGCCCTAGAACGTCAAGGTAAGCTGGATGAGCTATTAGCTGCTGACAGTAATGTTTAAATTGAGTAAGTATTGAAATCTACTGGCAAGGTTTGTGAGTCAGTTAAATCATCAGGAGATAATCTAAATTGAGTAACTTAGAATTTCCTGGCGATTGAGGCAAACAGCGTGAAACTGGCTTTTATTATTGATCCCATCCATCAGCTTGACCCGTGTCATGATACCAGTGTTGCTCTGATGGAAGCAGCACAAACTTTAGGTCATGAAATTTGGATAACTCAAGCAAACTGGCTGAGTGTGGTAGAAGGTAAGGCTTGGGCTATCCTGCAACAGGTGGAACTAGTACCGATACAGTTGCTGGAGGGACGTTGGGTAGCAGCGAATCCTTGGTTTAAGTTGAGCGATCGCTCATTCATGAATCTAGAAACAATGGATGCCGTATTTATGCGGACAGATCCACCAGTCAACGATTCTTACCTGTTTGCTACCTATATTCTGGATTACGTTGACCAAAATAAAACTTTAGTGATTAATGATCCTAATGGTATCAGGGGGGCAAACGAAAAAATGTATGCTCTCCAATTTAGTGAAGCAATTCCAGAAACTATTGTCAGTGCCGATAAGCAGTTTATCCGTCAATTTGTCGAAGCAAAAGGAGCAACGGTTCTCAAACCACTGGGTAATAAAGCTGGGGAAGGGATTTTATTTTTACAAGCCGGCGATCGCAACTTTAACTCTATAGTCGAACTTAGCACTCATCAAGGTCGATTACCTGTGATGGTGCAAACCTATCTACCAGAGGCGAAGGAGGGAGATAAGCGAATTATCTTACTCAATGGTGAACCGATTGGTGCTTTAAATCGTCTTTCTAGTGGAAATGATTTTCGCAACAATATGGCAGCTGGTGGTACAGTTGCTGAAACTGAGATTACTCCCAGAGAACATGAAATCTGCACGCTATTAGCTGACAAATTACGCCAAGATGGCTTAATTTTTGTGGGTATTGATGTAATTGGTGGCTATCTGACGGAAGTCAATGTCACCAGTCCTACAGGAATTAGGGAAATCGATAGACTCAATGGTACTCGTTTAGGTCATCAGGTAATTCAATGGGTGGAACAGACTCTAGAATCTAAAAAATAAAATAATTGCAATTATTTTGAGTATTTCACGGTTAGCCTTGGTGATTTACTGTTCAGTAACTCTGGAATCAAGAGCAGAATTTTAGCGATCGCACCTGTCAGGTAAGGCTTTTTGCTTTTAGGACAGGTGCTAATCATATTGAATAAGCCGTTATCCCGCTCACAATTTTCTGCCTTACTATTTTTTCTAAATACAAATTGGGACACTTGAGTCTGCTGACTTTTGCCCAAATACATTTAGTCTGTAATGGCTACAGATGGATTGCGCAAAAGTTTATACAACAACTGTTTTACAATCCAAAATCTAAAATCCAAAATGGTATGAGTAGCCTGAACGAGTTTTTTGCCAATTAGCCAAATCAAAAATGGTAACAGAATTTTTTCTTCTGTCCCTTGTGAAACTCAGGAATTAGCAAATTTTATACAGCACTCAGTCTGATCTGAAACTGCAAACTTTATCTAATATCTCAAATCCAAGATTTTTCAATTACGTGGTGGAGTACGTCGTCTTTGCAGAAAATCAGGAATATCTAAGCCTGGTTTTTCTTTTGGTTCTGTGACTGGTGTTGATGGATTAGCTGCTGGTGTTTGTGCAGCTGGTTTTTTTGGTGCGGGTGCTACGCGAGGATTACTGGCATTTTGTGGTGGTGCTGTTTGGGCTTCGCCTGTAAACCCAGTAGCAATCACGGTAATTCTGACCTCACCTTGCAGTCGGTCATCAATTACTGCTCCAAAAATAATATTGGCGTTGGGATCAACTACCTCATAAATTGTTTCTGCTGCTGCATTTACTTCATGTAGGGTGAGGTCACTACCACCAGTAATGTTAAAGACGACTCCTCTTGCTCCTTCAATAGAAGATTCTAGTAAAGGTGAAGAAATCGCTGCGATCGCAGCTTCCCTGGCGCGTGATTTTCCTGAGCTAATACCGATCCCCATCAGTGCTGATCCCGCGTCTGCCATCACGGCTCGCACATCTGCAAAGTCAACATTGACTAAACCAGGAATTGTGATGATATCGGAAATGCCTTGTACCCCTTGACGCAGCACATCATCTGCATAGCGAAAAGCTTCCTGTACAGGTGTCTGCTCCGGGATCACTTCTAATAGTTTGTTATTGGGGATAATAATTAGTGTATCTACCCGACTTTTCAGTCCTTCAATGCCTTGCTCTGCTTGGCTAGTACGGCGACGACCCTCAAACACAAATGGACGTGTTACCACACCAACTGTCAGAGCGCCCATTTCTTTTGCCACTTCTGCAACGATGGGAGCTGCACCTGTTCCAGTTCCGCCTCCCATACCAGCAGTAATAAATACTAAATCAGCACCTTCTAAGGCTGTGGCAATTTCATCTCGTGATTCTTCAGCTGCCTTTTGACCAATGGCAGGATTACCACCTGCGCCTAAACCTCTTGTTAACTTTTGTCCAATTTGCAACCGACTTGGCGCTCCTGCTAGAGTCAAAGCTTGCGCATCTGTATTAATTGACCAAAACTCCACTCCACTTACATCAGACTCGATCATACGGTTAACGGCGTTGCCACCACCACCACCAACACCAATTACTTTGATGTTGGCAACTCTACCTGGAACAATCTCGCCAATGCGACTGTTTTCTACTGAGATTTTTTTACTGTCTTGGCTTTGTGCAAAGTTCAACCCAGAATGATTAAAGGGATTATTTGAGTTTACTGCCAGTGAGAATCCTGGCTGTCCCACAGATTGGGAGTTTTTATAGGTAAGCCCTTGGTTATTATCAAGCGTCATTGGATTTGTGAAAGGTAGATAAACGACTTTTCCAGGTGTTATTCACCTCAGAATCAACTATAGTTTGACACTGCCAAAATCTATAGGTACTGCTCTTAATTGTGATTACGACTTCCAACCTTAACAAGATTGTTAGTGCGAAAGTTTACTATGAAACCAGCCGAACTCATAGCTAATTCTAGAGAAGTATACCTATATTTACCTAAAGTTGATCTGTCTAACTTCAAACAGCTATTAATAGCTTTACTACTATGTTGCCGATTTGGCACAGTATACATTTGGCATACTGAATGACCTCCCATTATTTTTGTTGATGATTTAAGTTGGTCACTAATTTTACAACTACCTGTGATGGTTTTTTGTGTGTTAACTGTTGCTTGTCTTGACTTTAATGAGTAAATTTTATGATTTCTTAATACTAAATAATACTTAAAATTAGGGTTAATTTTACTTCTATCATATGTAGTATTGTCTATTTTTACGTTATAAAATCTACCCTGAATGAGATTACAAAGCACAGTAAGCTCATATAATTGAGCAAATAGCATAACAGGTAAAGACGCGATACATCGTGTCTTGTCTGCTTTAATAATATAGTTGATAGATTTAACCATTGGCGATAATTGCAACCTGAAATCTAAAATTTATCTTCTCCTTACCAATGACTAGATTTTAGAGGGAAGGAAAAATTTGGGTTTATAGTCTCAAAGGAGACTTGATAATTAAGTCTCCTATTCTATCTAATTAAAAGTTCACGTTAATCTTTTGAGTATCTTGTAAAAAAACAGAAAATTATAAATAAACTTATATATTTATCTATTAACATCAAATTTTTTGATTTACCGAGAAAATTTTATACATATAAATTAATAGAAATCGTTGCTTAGGGAATTTGAGCGTTAGCTTTTGGGCTTTTTTGGATCATATGTACTATTGGAGAGTTAGGATTTTTGAGGTCAATATATTCTATTTGACTAGGATTAATTTTTGCAGGTAAATGTCGCATTTGCGTAAGTACCTTGATTTGTTCTGGTAATAGTGAACTGGGAGTACCAAAATGTACATTTCCAATTTCGGTTTTCAGGATTAAATTCGTTAAATCTTGAAAATCAACTTCCATGATTTTCACAGAACTTTGAGCTAGTAAGGGATAAAGCTGACTCCAATATCTTCCGTATTGTTCTGGTGTACCACTAACTTTCAGACTTGGTAATTTCAACCTAGGGTTCACTAATGTATATTTTTCCAAAGGTATCCAAACACCACTAGCATCGAGTAAACCAGTAGAGGACTGTTTATTTTTACCCGGATTATTGGCTTCTGGAAGTCTTTGAGCTATTGCCACAGGTAATCGTTCTTGGATTTCTATAATTAATCCAGGAGGAAACAGGCGACGATTAACAGTTGCTTGAGCAATTGTCGGTTGTTTTTTCAACGAGTCAGCGATCGCTCCAGGTTCAATTTTCCATAAAGATTGCGGATAAGATAGCTTCAGCATGGACTTAATTGCTGTCTCTGGGAGAACTTGATTACCTGATTTGATTACAATTTGTTTGGGATCATTGAGTACCCATACAGGTTGTAGCGCTACCCAAAGCGAACCACCAGCCAAACCACTAATGGCAATGGTTCGCCAAATAGCTTGAATAATTTTCATTTGCCGCTGCCGACGTAATTTTCTGCGGCGCTGGGCTAAATCTGTCTGAGAAACTGATACGATACCTGCCATTCACACCTCTTGTTAGTTGCCATCTATATTTTTGACTCGGCTTACAAAGTTAGTTAAGAAAATCAACCCCTTGATTATTAGGACTGTACAAGTCGCTTTGTGTTGAACTCTCTTTGAATTTTAGTACCACCTTACAGCAACAACAGCAAAACTTAGGTATGAGAAATTTTGCCTGTGATATTTTGCAGTTTCGAGTTGCCCTCAAGTATAGTCTGGTGAATTTAAGTCAAAGCGATCGCCTACCAACTAGGCAAGAGAATAAATATTGACAAAAATATCACAACGTGTATACGTAATGTATAACTACTGTAAAGAAGTTATACGATGCAGATCGCATTAATTGTCAAAAAATCTAGCTAATTTTTAGCAATACAGATGTTTTGCAGCAAAAGCAATCTTAATTATCCACAAATAACTTAAATGACAAAACACAATCTTGAGTCCGACATTATAGCAATCTTATTTAATTTGTAAACATCGCAGAGGTAAGAAACATTTTTCAAAGAAGGCAACAATTTGAATAGCCGTTGGATTTGAAACCAACTCTAACTTAAGTTAAGTGAAACTGCTTAAAAAACTTTGTTAAATAAATACAAATACTGTTTCTAATTATTAGTAATTTTTTTGACTATAGCCACAACTGCATATAAGGTGATTTTCAGTCAAGTAGAAGCTTAAAGATTGTCAAAAGCTAATAACATCCGGCAAAAAGGCAGATATACTGAAAGTATCAGGGACAATAGTATCTCTAGTATTGTTTTATAGTTACTGGTAGCAAAAATCTACCAAATCCTGCTTACCACCAATTCCAAACGTAAGGTAAGTAACAAAATAGCTATATAACTTTCTAAAGATACTTGGTGTACAAATAGACAAACAACACAGTATCTACAACTGCATCTACATCTAAATGATCAATACAGAGTATTTGTCACGCTTTTATAAAGCATGTAACCCTAGTTATGCGCTCAACATGAGCGATCGGCTTGATCAGCAGTACTATATAGATTTCGCTAATGTACGTGGCTGCAAAATTGTGGAAGAATTGCAACGTACAATCAGCCGTATTTCTCCGGATGAACCTACCTGCCAGTTATTTACAGGTCATATTGGTTGTGGAAAGTCTACGGAATTACAACGCCTCAAAGCAGAACTAGAAGCCGTAGGATTTCATGTGGTTTACTTTGAGTCTAGTCAAGACTTGGACATGGCCGATATAGATGTCAGTGATATTTTGCTGAGTGTAGCTCGTCAAGTCAGCGTTAGTTTAGAAGCAATTAATATCAAAATTAAACCCCATTACTTTATCAATCTCTTCAAAGAAATTGGTGATTTTTTGCAAAGCCCCATAGAACTTTCTGGACAAGCAGAATTGTCTTTAGGTATTGCTAAAATTACAGCTAAAACCAAAGATAGCGCCCAAATACGAAATCAACTCAGACAATATTTAGAACCACGTACTAATAGTATTTTGCAAGCAATTAACGAAGAGGTTTTAGAAAAAGCTGTAGAACAACTTAAACTCAGAGGTCAAAAAGGTCTAGTTGTCATTGTTGACAATTTAGATCGAGTCGATATGCGTCCCTTGGCATCTGGGCGGACACAACCAGAATATTTATTCATAGACCGAGGCGAACAATTACGCCGACTCAAATGTCATGTAGTTTACACTATCCCCCTAGCGTTAATTTTTTCTAATGAGTATGAAACGCTCAAAAACCGTTTAGGTGGAGGTATTGCACCTAAAGTATTACCGATGGTACGAGTCAAGCAAAGAGATGGCAGTGACTACGAACCAGGTATGTTACTACTGCGCCAGTTAGTCTTAGCCAGAGCATTTCCAGAAGTTTCTTATAACGAAAGACTGTCATTAATCACAGAATTATTTGAGCAACCTGAAACCCTCGACCGTCTATGTCGTGTTAGCGGCGGCCACATCCGTAACTTATTAGGTTTGCTTTATAGCTGTCTGCAACGGCAAGACCCTCCTTTTTCTGGGGAATGTTTAGAAGCAGTAATTAAAGACTATCGAGATGACTTGCTATTAGCTATTGATGAATATCAGTGGGAATTATTATTTGAGGTAGTGCAACAGCAGAGCGTGAAAGGTGAGTCTGAGTATCAAAGCTTGCTACGAAGTATGTATCTGTTTGAATACCGCGATCCTTTGGGTCGTTGGTTTGGTATTAGTCCGGCATTAGCAGAGACAGAAAAAGTACTTGCTTGGCAGCAAAAAAGGTAATAGCTCTGAGCGAGTCAATAACTATTAGCATCAGTCATTAGTCCATCTTCACTTGACTAATGACTTATTTATCATGAGCAATTTCTTGTATTTAGTTTAGATCCTGATTTTTAAATATGACACAATGTCAACTTACACCAGAAAGCATTAATAATAATCAGCACTCTCTGCAAAGATTAGTTCGCTCAATTAAACTCTCCAAAGGTCAATTTGCTCTGATTCTCGTGCGATGTAACTACAGTCAATTGCGAGAGCAAATGCTAGAAAATATCCGCTCTGTTACCAAAGATATAAACCTACAAGAAATTTACCTTCAGCCATCAACTAAAGCGTTACACACAACAATTATTACAAAACTATCTTTAGACCATCCTGGTGTAGTTACAGATTCTTTGCTATCAGCAGTGATGGTCTTTGGGATAGAGTCAGTTCTTGCTCTTGAAGACTTATTAACTAGTATTAATCAGGCCAGAGATATTTACAAAGCAACTTTTCCTTTTCCGGTGGTTTTGTGGCTACAAGATGAAGTAGCAACAATGCTTACTAAATTAGCACCTGATTTTAAAAGTTGGGCTGCTACCACCATTAAGTTTGAAATGGCAAAAGAAGATTTAATTGCTTTGATACGTCAAGAGACAGAATCACTATTTGCCAAATTTTTAGAAGCAGGTGCAGAAAAATTTTTATCGAATGCTGCTCTTAGTTTAGCTCCTAAATCACAACATCGTCATGAAATTGAGTCTGCCCGTAATGATTTATTCCGTTTGTATAGTGTTCAACTAGAACCAGGATTAGAAGCTAGTTTAGAATTTGTGTTAGGTCGTGATAAATATGCTAATGATCAAATTAATAGTGCATTAGCTCACTATCAAAGAAGCTTAAGTTTATGGCAGAGAGATGCCAAAAGAGAAAATGAAGCAATTCAAAAAATAGAAATTTCCGAAGAAAAAATAGAACACAATTATGCTTATCGTATTAGGCAGGCAATAGTATTATTTCATGTGGGTCTATGTTATCGCCGTATGGCAGAATTACATCAAATTACTAATAGTAACTATTGTCAACATGCGCTTGCTTGGTTTCAGAAATGTTTAAACCTCTTAGAACAATTGCAAAGGCAAGATTTAGTTGCCAAATTTATTTTGCCTGCTTGTGAAATGCTGCAACGCTTAAATTATTGGGAAGAGTTAGCAGTATTAGCTCAAAAGTCTTTGCAGCTACATGAAACTTATGGGAACCCTGCCAAAGTTGCACAAGATTACGGTTTTCTGGCGTATGTAGCAGCGTCACAAAATAACTGGTTGCAGGCTCATGAATTAGCAAATATAGCACTTTCCATTGCAGAATTAGCAACAGAGGTTTCTCGGCAACAAGAAAGTTGGTATCTTTTATTGCTGGCTCGAACTCAGAGACACTTAGGTAATTGGGAAGAAGCAATTAGTAATTTAGAATGGGCAAGAGTAGTTTGTGAGCTACAGTATGAACCATCTTTATATTTAGAAATTTTAGAAGAATTGCGATCGCTCTACTTTTTTGAGCGCCATGATTATGCAGAAGCCTTCAGTCTTAAGCAAGAAAAAGTTCAAATAGAACATCAATATGGCTTTCGTGTTTTTATTGGAGCGAGTCAATTACAGCCAAAACGTTACAGAATTAACCCTGTTTTAGAAACCGAAAAAATTCCCTTTATTCCTGAAGATATCGCTCAAGAAATTGCTGCTTCTGGGCGGCTACATGATGTCAATCGTTTAATCGAAAGAATTACCCGCGCAGATCACAAATTAACTGTCATACATGGACAGTCAGGAGTTGGTAAAAGTTCAACTATTAAAGCGGGTTTAGTACCTGCTTTAAAGGGAAGAGTTATTGGTGAACGAATTCCTTTACCTATTGTTATATCTGGCTACACAGATTGGATAACAGCTTTAGGACGCAGTATCAACCAAGCATTAGCACAGTCAGAATTGCCAATTGCTGTAGAATTTACACCTAATATACTGCTAGAAAAGCTACGTTTAACAACTGAATGTAATTATATAATAGTTATTATTTTTGACCAGTTTGAAGAATTTTTCTTTACTAGCAACTCTAGTCAAAGATTAGAGTTTTACAAATTTTTTAGTGTCTGTCTTAATATTCCCTATGTAAAAATAATTATTTCTTTAAGAGAAGATTATTTACATTATTTATTGGAGTTTGAACGTTTAAGCAAGGACAACAATGATGATTTGTATGATTTAGGTGTAATTAATAAAAATATTCTTGATAAGAATATTCGTTACTTTTTAGGAAAATTTTCGATAGAAGATACTAAAGGAATTATTGATAGCTTTACAAAACGCTCTCACTATGAGATGAGTGAGGAATTAATTCATCAGCTAGTACAAGATTTAGCTGGAGAATCGGGAGAAGTAAATCCGATAGAATTACAAATAGTTGGAGTTCAGGTTCAAGCTGAAAATATCACTACACTAGAACAATACAAAATTTGTGGTTATTCAGCAAAATTAGTCGAACGCTGGCTAGAGGAAGTTATCAAAGATTGTGGAGCAGAAAATGAAGATTTAAGCTGGAAATTATTATTTGAACTAACTGATGAGAAAGGATTTCGTCCTCTGAAGACGAAATCTGATTTAGCCATTGCTTTAGAAAAAAACATCTATACAAACTCTGACTCAGAATCAGATTGGGAATTAATATTAGAGATTTTAGTAGGCTCAGGTTTGATATTGCGTTTGCGGGAAGAGTTAGGCGATCGCTATCAATTAGTTCATGATTATTTAGTAGAACCAATTCGGCAAAGAAATAACTATGGCATAGTCGCTGAACTCGAAAAAGTCAAGTCTGAAAAAAAACGCGCAGAAGTTGCACAAAAGCTTTCTCAAGAACATCTCAATTTAATTTTGCAACGGCGGTTGCGAGAAGCACGCATAGCAGGTGTAGTCTTGGCACTTATGGGTGGAACCATAGCAGCCTTATGGTGGCAAGCCGATTTACAAAAAAGAGCCGCAATTCGTCAAACAATTCGGGCAGAACGGAGTGAAACTAATTTAAAAATTAGTGCGATCGCGGCAACTAGTGAAGCTTTATTTGCTTCCAACAAAGAATTTGATGCCCTTTTAGAAGGTTTACGGGCATGGAGAAAACTGAAACAGGCAGACGAAGTATTACCAGAAACTCGAATGCGTGTAGTGACTGCCTTACAACAGGTAGTTTATGGGGTAGCTGAGTTAAATCGTTTAGAAGGACACACTGATATTGTTTGGGGTGTCGCTTTTAGTCCTGATGGTAAATTACTGGCATCAGGCAGTCGGGATCAAACTGTGAAGCTTTGGCGACCTGACGGAACTTTGCTACAAACCCTGAAAGGTCATACTGAGTCAGTCACTAGTCTGAGTTTTAGTCCGGATGGGCAAAGTCTCGCATCTTCCAGTCTCGACAAAACTGTGCAAATTTGGTCTAAAAACCCAACTACTGGTGAATTTAATTCACAGCCATCCAAAACTCTCATAAACCAAGACTGGGTTTATTGCGTGAGTTACAGTCCCGATGGCGAGTTACTGGCTACAGGCAATAAAGATGCCACCATCAAGCTCTGGCGTAAGGATGGTACTTTATTCAAAGTCCTCAGAGGTCATCAAAGGTGGGTGAATTGGGTAAGCTTCAGCCCAGATGGACAATTAATTGCTTCCGCTAGTGATGATCGCACAGTCAAAATTTGGCGGCGAGATGGCAGTTTAGTCAAAACACTTTATGGACACCAGCAAGGTGTAACTGTGGTTAGTTTTAGTCCTGATGGTCAAATGATAGCGTCCGCAGGTAGAGATAAAATTGTCAAATTGTGGCAGCGATCGCAAAGTAGTGAAAATAACTTTGACTTTCAAGTTTATAAAAATTTAGAGCAGCATAGCAGTACAATTTGGAGCCTCAGTTTTAGCGGTGATGGGCAAAAGTTAGCGTCAGGAAGCGATGATAATACTGTTAACCTCTGGAGTAGTAATGGCACATTACTCAAAACCTTTAGAGGCCACAGTGATGCTGTTGCTAGTGTTGCTTTTAGTCCAGATAACAAAATCTTGGCATCAGGCAGTTATGACAAAAGCGTCAAACTCTGGAGTTTAGATGCGCCAACATTACCAATTCTGCGGGGACATCAGGATAGAGTTTTGAGTGTGGCTTGGAGTCCTGATGGGCAGATGTTGGCTTCTGGTAGCCGCGATCGCACCGTGAAACTCTGGCAAAGAGAAAATATTAATGGCGAAGTCACAACCCGACTTTACAAAACTTTATTAGGGCATACAGATAAAGTTCCTAGTGTTAGTTTTGACCCCTCCGGTGAACTGCTGGCATCAGGAAGCTATGACAAAACGGTAAAACTTTGGCGGCGTGATGGTACTTTACTCAAAACTTTACAAGGACATACTGATAGTGTTATGAGTGTCAGTTTTAGTCCTGATGGCCAGATATTAGCATCAGCCAGTAAAGATAAAACAGTTAAACTTTGGAGCCGTAATGGTACTTTACTCAAAACTTTGGTAGGCCATCAAGGTTGGGTGAATAGCGTTAATTTTAGTCCTGATAGTCAGTTTCTCGCCTCTGCTAGTGATGATCAAACAGTCAAACTGTGGCGGCGGGATGGTACCCTGTTTAAAACTTTTTCACCCCATGACAGTTGGGTATTGGGTGTCAGTTTCAGTCCTACTGACCAATTAATCGCTTCTGCTAGTTGGGATAACACTGTAAGATTATGGCGGCGCGATGGTACTTTGTTAAAAACCTTGTTAAAGGGATACAGCGATAGTGTCAATTCTGTAACTTTCAGCCCCAATGGTGAACTACTAGCTGCTGCGAGTTGGGATAGCACAGTCAAACTTTGGAGTCGTGACGGCAAGTTAATTAAAACCCTCAATGGACATCGCGCTCCAGTCTTAAGCGTTAGTTTTAGTCCTGATGGTCATACATTAGCATCGGCAAGCGATGATAATACAATCATTTTGTGGAATTTGCATTTGGAAGACCTACTGCTGCGTGGTTGTAACTGGGCAGACAATTACCTCAACCACAACCACAACGTTGAAGAACGCGATCGCTTTTTGTGTGATGGCATTAGTCACAACCAGTAAAAATTTCAGTTGAGCAAACCAAGAGCGATCGCTCCTCAAATTTTTTAATCGCTGTTTTCTTCGCTCACCTCTTGTAGCAAATTTGCTAGAAAAGCCTGGAGCCTCATCCGCTCAATGTAAGGCCAGCCACCTTCAGACTCAATATCTTTCAGCAGGGAGTAAAGTTGCTGGCGATTATCGGGCAGACTTTCCTGGAAAGCACCATCCCGAATTGCTCGATGTAAATATTCCAACTGCCGCAGCAAGTTCAACAGAGCGAGTGGATCTCCTTGGCAGTCCCTCGCTACATCATTTACTGCTGTGGCAATCTTTTCCAGTTGCTCTGCAAAATCTAGTGATTTCAAACTTTTGTTGCTCATGCAACGCTCTCTGTCCAAAATAGGTCTACTCAAATTTACCGAAGATTGTCAGCTTTCAGGCGCGATCGCCTATTGCTAATACATAATCCTTACAGTCAGAAAGATAAGGCTTCTGAAAGCTTCTAGGAGCGGCTGATGGTTTATTTTTAAGCTTTTGTACTACTAGTAGGGTTACGAATTTGAGATGAACTTAGTCACTCTTGTTCAAAGTCTTCGTTTTTCCCGATTAGCCTCACAAATAATTTTGGTAACTCAGCACAAATCAAAGGCAATAGCAATATCTTGCAAAATAGAGTGGTGGCTTTGATTACAGCCTCTCAGGAAGCTAGATAGGATCAAAGACTTTCTAGTTTAAACTAGAGTGCTTTGATTTTGAGTTAAAAAAAATCGTATGATCTGGCTGATTTCCCTATAAAGCAATAGGCTGTATGTAGTGGCAATACATACATAATACAGAACGACTTCAGAAACACTGCAAATGCCTATGGTCGTTGCAGGGTGCGAAGCCGTACCAACGTTAAAAGCGTTAGCCATTCGGCAAAGCCTGACCCTTGGGAAAAGCTTGCTGTAGGTTATGACAGCTTTTCGTCAGAAAGCAAAACTTTGCGCAGTTTTACAACTTAGATATTAATTTTTGACATTGAGGTTGACCATGAGGTATCGCGCTTTAATTGTTGCATTCTTGGCTTTATGCCTGGGGCTATTAACTGCTTGTAGTGATGCTCCAGAGGCTAGTGGTAGAGATGTACTCACTTACGAACAAATTCGTGGGACTGGCTTGGCTAACAAATGCCCTCAATTGGCAGAAACTAGCCGAGGCTCTATTCCCATTGATAGTAGCCAGTCCTATGCCATCAAAGAACTGTGCTTGGAACCAACTAACTTCTTTGTCAAGGAAGAACCCGCTAATAAACGCCAAACAGCAGAATTTGTACCTGGTAAATTATTAACCAGATACACTTCCACCATTGACCAAGTGCAAGGGCCTCTGAAGTTCAACTCAGATGGTAGCTTGACTTTTGTTGAAGAAGATGGTTTGGATTTCCAAGCTATTACTGTGCAACTTCCTGGTGGTGAGCGAGTACCTTTCCTCTTCACCATTAAAAACTTGGTTGCTCAAACACAACCTGGCTTGACCAGCATCAATACTTCCACAGACTTTGAAGGCGAATTTAAAGTGCCTTCCTATCGTGGTGCTGCCTTCCTAGACCCCAAAGGTCGCGGTATCGTGAGTGGTTACGATAATGCCGTAGCTCTTCCTGCTCAAGCAGATGACGAAGAACTCACCCGTGCTAACGTCAAACGTGCCGATATTCTCAAAGGCAAAATTTCTCTGCAAGTAGCCAAAATAGATAGCACTAGCGGTGAAATTGCTGGCACTTTTGAGAGTGAACAGCCTTCTGATACTGACTTAGGTGCTGGTGAACCCAAGGAAGTGAAGATTCGTGGTTTATTCTACGCCAGAGTTGAACCTACTCGTTCTTAAACTCAGCAAATTGCTGGCATTTAAGATCATAAGTTTTTAGCCATTAGGCTTGATAACAAAATCTCATATCAGTCTTTAGGGAATAGACAGGTGAATTTTGAACTAAATTGACCTAAATGGCAACATATTTCACTATGAAAGGGCGAAAAGCCCTTTTTTTATTACTTTATGAAAGTAAGCTTTTCGACAGTCTCACTAAACACTATAAAATCTCAAAACTCTCCAGAGACTTCTTTAAAGATGTGTGTTTACGCTTAGTTACTGAGAAATTTTAAAAATTATATTAATTATTGGGTATTAATCCAGTAGCTTTACTGATAAAAAAACTTTTGGTCATGCAGCAAAATCATAACAGACAAACCTTATGATGGATGAAATAAATTAAGTACAATCTCGGTTTGAAATTAAGTAAATTATTTTATATTTTGTCTCTATGTAGTTTTTAATCAGCTACAGATAATACCAAATCACCATAACTAAAAAACAATTTTGCTTATTTAAATATTGCTCGATTGTTAAAGATTTCATAGTAATAGCAATGTTATATTACCAAGAATTTTCCTGGTTAGTATAGCAGGCTGTCTGCTGCGAAATATTTCAATCGTGGCTTATTTAAAAGCACGTACTTAACTGTTTATTTGCTAAATAAACGCGGTGCTATGCCTACCACAGCCACCAATGAACTGAAGCATGAAATTTGGCAATTGTTGCGAGAATATCAGCAATCCCGCTCGGAAAATGTTCGCAATCAATTAGTAAAACTCAATTTTGGATTGGTAAGAAAAGAAGCTCACTACTGGATTAACCAATGTCGTGAAAGCTATGATGACTTGCTCCAGGTGGGTTGTTTAGGTTTAATTCGAGCTATTGAAAGATTTGAAATTTCCAAAGGACACGCCTTCAGTTCCTTTGCTATTCCCTATATTCGTGGTGAAATTCAACACTACCTGCGGGATAAAGGGGTGACAGTGCGAATTCCCAGGCGATATTTGGCACTACAACAGCAAGCGATTGGAGTTTCTCGTTCTTTGCGGGAAAAATATAACCGCCAACCCACTGACTCTGAATTAGCAGCGGCATTAGAAATTACTCTCAGTGAGTGGCAAGAAATCAAATTAGCATGGATTAATCGCGCTCCTCTCAGCTTAGATGTGCCAGTTCAAGATGCAGAAGAAGGAGCTACCAGCCTAGGAGAATTAGTTCCTGATCCTCACTACCGTAGCTTTCAACTAGCACAAGAAGACCAACTACGTCTTCAACAAGCATTATTTCAGCTAGAAAAGTGTACTCGTGAAGTTTTGGAATGTGTATTTTTACAGGATTTAACACAAAAACAAGTAGCAGAACACTTGGGTATTAGTGTAGTTACGGTTTCTCGCAGAGTTAAAAAAGGGTTGGATTTATTGAAACATCTGATGTGTACAACAGACGATTGACTTTAAGTAAAATAAAACCGTATTTTTACTGGTTTGATTATGCTTAAAACAACCCTTAAAATTTAATAATTTAGGTTATAAAAGGAAAATACTTTGCCTGAAATAAAAACAGGCTGTGTAGATTTCTACAAGCAAATTTTCCTATAGCTTTTGAGAACAGCTAATGGGCAGAAATTCAAAAATTGCAATTGCAACTATTCTAACTTTGGCGATCGCTGGATGTGCCTCGGAAGACACACCACAAGCCAGTACTCCTGCGCCGACTCCGACTCCTGTGGTTCCAGCAGCAGCACCAACTGCCAAATCGCCACCAGTGACGCAGGCTCAATCTTTTAATAACCCTGTGGTGTCTACGAAAAAGGCAACTAACGTTGCTTTTATATCTCCTACCTTAATTCAGCCCACTGATGGCAAAACCCGGATAGATTTAGTCTCTAAAGGACGGCCTGATCCATTCGCACAAATTATCGGCTCGACAGGTTCTGAAATTCCCACAAACCCCAACGCCAAGCAAATTCCTAAATTACCTCCCTTACCTATTGCCAAAGGGGGCAAAGTACCAATCAGTAGTGCTGCTGTGATGGTGAAAAAACCTACAATTAAAGTGGCACAGATTCCAAAATCTATTTTGCCCAAGGTTTTGCCGCAAGTTGTTCCTAGTAATCCTTTTGGAGCGCTTTTACCACCTGCTCCTCAACCTGATATAGCCAAAGCAGTTGTGGTGACTGGTGTAGTTTTGATTGGTAGGGAACCCCAAGCTATTATTCAAATCCCTGGTGAGCCTTCAAGTCGCTATGTACAAGCGGGACAGCGATTAGCCAACGGTCTTTTGATTAAACGTATTGAAATGAATGAGGGTTCAAATCCGATCGTGATTCTGGAACAATACGGTATTGAAGTTGCCAGAATGGTAGGTGAAGCTCCTGCTAACTCAACGCCATCAGCTACATCTGCTGCTGGTAACTCCATTTCATCGACCACACCAACCCAAAATCTTATTGCTGTCGGAGCGTCTTAAGGATGGATACTCAGGAAAAGTTTGAATTTGCTGGTTTACCTCTAGCTGTCTATCGAGAGATAGCAGCTCATTTACGTCAGGTTGAAGGAGTAGAAGCGGGTTTAATTCCCCAGTCATCCCAACAATTTGATTACAATCAAAGCCAAATTAATGGTTTGTGGATATCTTGGTCACCTAACTCTCGTCCCGCAAGCCGACAACGTGTGCAGCAAATATTGGCTTACTACCATAGCCTTTATGGTGTCTGATGATTGAAATTTAAATAAGTAGCTAAAATGACACCAATACTTTTTAGTTAGCTAGGGTTAAGTCAATCTATCCAATCGGGGAACTGTTGATTGGGTAATGTTTGCCTTGACCCTATTTAATTATGAAAATACCCGTTTTCTGGCTTCCAATCTGTGTTGTATCCATTTTGGTGTCTGCCGCTGTTAATGTATATTGATAAAAAAATGTCAGTGTTTGAATCAAAACATGATAATAAGTGATGCAATTATAAATTGCTGAGGTAAACTTGCAAGCAAAGTAATGCAAAATATTACTCAGCTGCTCTTCGGTCTGGGCATCACTCAAAATGGAACACTGGCAATTTCTCATCCAGAAACAGGGCGATCGCTCTTGGCACACCTTGGAATCGCCAAATATACAAATTTTAGAAGGTCGGTACAGAGTTTTAGCTCGTTCTAACCTTCCCAATACGGATGTGGAAGTGCGGGTAACTCACTCTTCAACTCAAGAAGTTCCCCCCAAACGGCGAATTCAAAAGCAATCGCGGCGCACTAACTCGGAAGGTTTAATGGCGGTAATTCCCTTTACGCTCCTCAAGCCGGGAATGTGGGAGTTACGCTGCTCTGGCGATTTGATGTCAGATATTTTTGGTAAATCTTGGCAACATAGCGTTTATCTGCAAGTCGTGTCTCAATTTGCTGATGGCGCAGTAGAGAAATTAATAGACGGCGGCAATGTAGAGTCAAATTCTCTTGACTTTTTTATGATCCCGTTGCCCTCTTCACAGAATTTTTATGAGCATAACAGTAGTGTTGGTAACAACCTGATTTCCACAGGATTAGAATCTAGTACACATAGCAATTTAGTTACTAGCGAACTGTCTGCGGAAATAGCGTCAATAGCAAGTGATGACACTAATGTCACAACAGCAGAAGAAATTACTGATAGCAACTCGGTTGTTAATGAACTACCAGTTGAAGAAACTGTGGTAATAAGCGATCGCACTTTGTCAGTTCCCACAGAGGAAATTACGGAAACTGAGTCGGGTGTTAATGAACAACCAGTTGAAGAAACTGTAGTAACGAGCGATCGCACTTTGTCCGATACCACAGAGGAAATCACGGAAACTGAATCGCTTGTTAATGAACAACCAGTTGAAGAAACTTTAGTAACAAGCGATCGCACTCAATCAATTCCCACAGAGGAAATCACGGAAACTGAGTCGGTTGTTAATGAATTACCAGTTGAAGAAACTGTGCTAACGAGTGATCGCACTCAATCAGTCCCCACAGAGGAAATCACGGAAACTGAATCGCTTGTTAATGAACAACCAGTTGAAGAAACTTTAGTAACAAGCGATCGCACTTTGTCCGATACCACAGAGGAAATCACGGAGACTGAGTCGGTGGTTAGTGAACAACCAGTTGAAGAAACTGTGGTAACGAGCGATCGCACTTTGTCCGATACCACAGAGGAAATTACGGAAACTGACTTGGTTATTTCTCAACTGTCTTTTGAAAAAGAAGAAGATGCCATTATCAATCAGCCTGTTAGCCCGGTATGGCTGAAAGGTGAAACGGCAGAACAAATATTACAAAATTTAATAGACCAAGCTTTGCCTATCTCATTATTAGAGGATGAAGAGCTTGAAGAAACTCCAACCATACAACCTGCGCCGCCGCTACAGCTGACTTTAGAGCAAGAAAACTATATTGCTCGTTGGGGACAAGGACTCAGCATTAATGCCAATGTGGAGCTAGAAGAAAAGCTGCATGATGAAGATGAGCCACAGTACTCAACTACTTTCCATGCACTGGAGGTAAAAATTGAGTTACACTCACCATTGAGTTCGGAAGTTTTGGCTCAGGTACGGCAACCTTTAGCAGATAATTCATTGCCTTTTACGATTAATTCTGCCATTAATATTCCTGTTGACTGTGAATCTAAGCTGCTTTTGGGGGAACTTAGTTTATATGGTGCAATCAGTGATTTTGGCGAAATAATACTTCTAGCTAGTCGCTCTTTTACAGTGACTGCGGACGTAACAGAATTACTGGCGATGACAGATGTTGTTAAATATAATCAGTCAAACCTTTTAGAAAACTCTAACTCTTTAGGGCTTTCTCTCCCTAATCAAGAGCCAGAAGCATCCGTAAGTTTGGGTCTAGAACTGTTTAACCCAGTCAAAACTCCTTTAACACAACCTCAAACTATCCTTCCATCGCCAAACCAGCCTTTACCGCCGCAAATTAATCTGTTATCTCTGAAGAAATCAGGAGATTGGCGATCGCCGCAACTACCAAAATTACCAGAAAATCAAATTAGTGCGATCGCTAACAATGATGCGGTGGTAGAAGTTCCTCCTGAAGGTAAGGAAGAAATTGAACAGCAAGATAATGCTTCACCAGCCCCAACTACCATTCCCTTAGCTCCCATCAACTTAGAACAGTTAGCAATTAAACATCGTCCAGGGTGGATGCTGGGTAATAAACTTCCCTATCTCAAACGCCTCAAAAATTTGCCTGCTGATCAAACAGAGGTGACAACTAATGTACCAGAACTGGCGGAAGTTTCTGATACCGTCATAGTTGAAGACTCTGTACAAGTTGAGCCACCTATTGCAGCTTATGAGAACCCGGATGCAGAAAATTCTGTAGTAGAAACATTAGCCTCTCCAAATAACCCAGATGCAGAAGATTCCGTGATAGAAACTTTAGTTTCACCAAATTCTGAGTTATTAGCTGAGCCTATGCCAGAAATGGCTGTTACACCAAGTTTGGAATTTAGTGATGACTCAATTTTAGAACCAGCCACTCCCTTAAGTTCCGAGTTAATAGCCGAGGTTAATCCTTACTCATCTCCCTTGATTAGAAAATGGATGCAGAGCCAAGGATATGTTGTGCCGGAACTTCCTCCTGTGGCAAAACAACGTCGCGAAACTGAGGTTTTAGAGCCTGTTCCTGTTGATGAGGAACTAATAGAGCCTAATTTACCAATACCAAGTGTTGATGTAGATTTGTCATCAAATCTGTATGCGGAGTTAGAAAATCTAGATAGTGAATCAGAGGTAAATATTGCAGTACAGAGCAGCTTGAGCGTCTCTGAAATTCCAGAAGACACAGAGATAAGTATAATTGCTGAGGAATCTCAAGAGTTAAATATCTCGACAGAACCTGAAACAGAAGACATTCCTCAAGAATTATCAACGTATTCATTACCATTAACACAGCTACCCCTGACTCAAAAGATTAAAATACCAAGAGTTTGGTTAGCACAAGAGATTGTTGTTGATGATACCTATAGCGAACAGGAAGAGGATGTTTCTCTAGAGCAAAAACAGCAATCAATCTCGGCTGTGTCAAATTCATTACCTTTGGATGGGGAAATGCTTGAGCCTTTACCTATTCCTCAACTACATATCCCAGAAGGCGAACTGATCGCTGGCCAGTCTGTACGAGTGCGTGTGGAACTACCACAAGTTCCTTCGCAAGTTGTGGTGAAACTATGGATTGAGGATTGCCAAACTCGTGGGTTGTTAGATGGCCCTCATTTGTTAAAGGATTTGCTACCTAAAGCCTCTGGTGGAGTGGAGGTGATGACTCAAATCAATGTTCCCTTCGGCTGTGTGGAAATTCGCTTAGAGGCGATCGCCTTTAACATATCTACCCAACAAGAAAGCCACAAAGCTACGGCAGTAAGAACTGTAATTCCACCAGATTTACCAAATTATCAGTTAGATGAATTGCTTGGTTTATAAACCCTTGCTTCACATAACTGTGTTAAAAATCTTTAGAATTTAAAAAATTTGGCTGAATTTGCAGTAAGCTCATCTTGAATTGTAGTGTGATTTAACAGGAAACTTTACCATGTCTACTGAACTTTTGTCTTACATTTTGACCTATCCTGCATCGTACTTATCTGCTATCTTTGTGCCTATTATTGGTTGGGTTGTTCCAATCGTAACATTCGCGTTTTTATTGGTATACATTGAACGCGAAGATATTGCTTAATTAGTTAATTAGTAATAAATGATTGGCTGTTTTCATTTTTACCAATTATCTATTACTAACTTCTAATTCAGCAGATTGGGAAATCAATTCATGATTAAATTACCGCCTGTCTCTGGGAGCCAGGCGGTTTTCTTGTACTGTTTTCTAAACAAGCGCTAGAAAATTCAGTCTATATATTATTAGATTCAAATCGCTGTTATAGCGAAGAACCGATTCCAGCGTAGGCTCCGTAGAAGAAGATACCTACAACAGTAATGACACCTAAACCTGCGATTGTCGCTACAACCCACAGGGGAATTCTTCCAGTTCCAGCAGACACAGATTTTCCTCCTCCCTTAACAACAAATCAACACAGATTAGATAAACAAGGTTTCCCAAAAACAGTTCCAGTTAGTTAAAGAAGTAACTGGAAAATAGAATACCTAGAACAAAAATCAGTAACAATCCCAGGTATAAAGAAGTACGGTTAAGTTCAACCGGTTGATTATTGGGATTGGGCGTTCTTTCCATGATTTGCTCCTAGCGTTGAATAAATTGCATTGCGGCGATCGCGCCCAAGAAAAACACGGTAGGTACAGCTAGAGTATGGACTGCAAGCCATCTCACCGTAAAAATTGGATAGGTAACTGGTTGATTTATGTTATTACCGCTAGTCATGACTTCAAACTACTTTCCAATAAATTGTTCAACTTGTTGTTTAGCTTCGTAACGGTTCTTCACAATTGGCAATTCCTGCCGTGTTTGTGTGTAATATTCGTTAGGGCGGGGTGTGCCAAATACATCATAAGCCAGCCCAGTGCTAACAAATAGCCAGCCTGCAATAAATAATGCTGGAATGGTGATGCTGTGAATTACCCAGTAACGAATGCTGGTAATAATGTCCGAAAACGGACGTTCTCCAGTGGTACCTGACATTTAGATCCCTACCTTCACAAAGACTATTATTGAGTTTATTATCCTACAAAGTTTAGAAAGAGTAACAAGTTGCAAAGTTCTTCTCAGAAATCAGAGTGAACACCTAAACTTTGGCTAAGTCTAAGCTGCTTTTTGTTGAGTAGCTTTCTCAGCTTCGGAGTTATATTTCAGCAATACACCGCGATCGCCAATAATAAATCCTTGATCGGGCTTGAGAAAGACTATTTTATAAAGATTAGCTGCTACTTCTTCGACATCTCGGTCTTTTTCCCAAGTTTTGCCACCGTCAGTACTCCGTAGCAAATTACCGCTACCACCGCCTATCCAAAGTTCTTCGGGTGTGCGATATGCCAAATCCAGTAAACCCCAACTGGTAGATAACTCTGGAAATAAAGCTTCTTGCCATTCTTCGGCGTTATTTGGTTCACTAAATTGAACTTGGCCACCTCGTGCTAATAACCACAGTTGGCCATTATCAGCGAAACCCATATTTTCGACGCGCCGAGAACTATTACGGTTATGAGGAACCCAAGCATTTTGCCCTGGTTCCCAAGTGGAGTAAAAGCTACCCTTAGCGGAAACAGCTACATATTTGCCATCAGCAGAACGTTCCATGTTGCGAACCACACCGACTGCTGCTTCTACTTGAGCTTTCCAATTTTTACCGCCATCTGTGGTTTTGTAAATTGCACCCACATCAGTAGCCATTTCAGCTGAGTTTGCTCCCAGCGCATGAACGGAAATGGGATTACCTGGTAACTTTTCGCTCAAAGGAATCCGTGACCAAGAACGACCTTCATCGGTGGTATGCAGCAGCAGCGAAGGTTCGCCGACAATCCAGCCTTCTTGACCAGAAAAACTTACTGAGTCAAAACGATACCGAGAATCATCCAGGGATAGATTTAAAGGTTGCCAAGTTTCACCACCATCTTTAGTTTCCAAAAGTGTGGCGTTGCTACCTACTAAAAAGCCATGCTGAGAATCTTGAGTAAAAGCAATATCTAGCAACTTCTCATTGGTTGGCAAAGTAATAATTTCCCAAGGATTGAAGCTAGTGGAAGGCACTTTGCTACAACCTATACACAAAACAACTACTATCAAAAAGGCAATTACGCGCTGCCAACTTCTCACAATGGGATGCATCAGTATTTCTTAGTGTTTTCTAAATTCGTTTAGGTTTTACCCCAGAGATGCGATCGCTCTCTAGAATAGGTAAAAAAAGATAGCGGGTCTTATTGTAAGCCGTAAAGACTGATAAAAAACAAGAAAGCCAGAGCCAGCGCCCCAAAAATTAAGATATTCTTTTGGCCTGGAGTCAGCTTGTTGACACCCAAACCAAAACCGAGATTTTCTTTAAAACCGGATGCTGTACCAGCCGGGCCAATGTTGGTAAAAGCAGTTTTCTTGGCACTACAAACTGGACACTTCCAATTTATAGGCAGTTCTGTAAACAGTGTCCCTGAAGGGATATCATGCTTATCATCTCCCTTCTCAGGTTCATAAACATAACCGCAGGCGCGACACTCATAGCGGTCTAACGCTGGAGTCTCAACAGCTTGTTCGCTCATGGCTAAGGTCTCCCAGAGGGGAATTATTAAATATACGTTAAAAATTATGACATAACTGTTAGACTTTTCTATCAGTTCTAGAAACTAATCAAATACCTGAAATCCGTTTGTTTCCCAGATTTCAGAAAACTCGAAAAGATATAATGTAAAAGAAAGTAACAGCCTTATTTACACCATAAGCGGTAGAAATTCATTGTGTTTGTCCTCAGCGGTTACGAGTACTTTCTAGGCTTCTTAATTATTTGTAGCCTAGTACCAGCCCTAGCGCTTTCTGCTTCCAAGCTTCTTAGACCCAGTGGTAACAGCCTGGAACGCCGCACCACCTATGAATCTGGGATGGAACCTATTGGAGGAGCCTGGATTCAGTTCAACATCCGCTACTACATGTTTGCGCTGGTCTTCGTTGTCTTTGACGTAGAAACTGTGTTTTTGTATCCTTGGGCGGTGGCTTTCCATCGTTTGGGATTATTAGCATTCATTGAAGCGCTAATTTTTATTGCAATTCTTGTAGTTGCCTTAGTTTACGCATGGCGTAAAGGAGCTTTGGAATGGTCTTGAATTCTGATTTAAGCACCCAAGACAAAGAGCGAATCATCAACCCCATTGAGCGTCCGACAGTCACTCAAGACCTTTCAGAAAATATTATTTTGACAACGGTTGATGACCTCTACAACTGGGCAAGGCTTTCTAGTCTGTGGCCTTTGTTGTTTGGTACAGCTTGCTGCTTTATTGAATTTGCAGCGTTAATTGGTTCTCGGTTTGACTTTGACCGCTTTGGGCTAATTCCCCGTTCTAGTCCCCGTCAAGCTGATTTGATTATTACAGCCGGGACAATCACCATGAAGATGGCTCCCCAGTTGGTGCGTCTTTATGAGCAAATGCCTGAGCCGAAGTATGTTATCGCGATGGGAGCTTGTACAATTACTGGCGGGATGTTCAGCGTTGACTCTCCCACTGCTGTACGCGGAGTTGATAAATTAATTCCGGTGGATGTGTACTTGCCTGGTTGTCCTCCCCGTCCAGAAGCGATTATTGATGCAATCATTAAGCTGCGGAAGAAAATCGCTAATGATTCCATGCAAGAACGCGGTCAAATCAAGCAAACCCACCGCTTCTACAGTACAACTCATAACTTGAAGCCAGTAGAAGAAATCTTAACTGGTAAGTATATGCAGTCAGAAACTCGCTTCACTCCCCCTAAAGAATTGACAGAAGCAATTGGTTTACCAGTACCACCTGCGCTGCTAACTTCCAAAACCAAGGAGGAATTGAACCGTGGCTGATGAAGAAACTAAACCAGTACCAGCAGCGGAAGATGCCATAGTTCAAGCTGGGCCTATTTCTCAGTGGTTGGCAGAAAATGGCTTTGATCATGAAGCTTTAGCACCTGACAAGAATGGGGTAGAGATAATTAAAGTCGGGCCAGAATTTTTGCTGCCTATGGCTACAGCTTTGTATGCTTATGGGTTTAATTATCTTCAGTTTCAAGGTGGTATCGACCTTGGCCCAGGACAGGAATTGGTTAGCGTATATCACTTAATTAAAGTTGGTGATAATGTTGACAAGCCTGAAGAAGTACGAGTTAAGGTATTCTTGCCACGAGAGAATCCCAGAGTGCCTTCGGTGTACTGGATTTGGAAAACCGCAGACTGGCAAGAACGTGAAAGCTACGATATGTTCGGCATTATCTACGAAGGACACCCAAATCTGAAGCGGATTTTGATGCCGGAAGATTGGGTGGGTTGGCCTTTGCGGAAGGATTACGTCTCGCCTGATTTTTACGAGTTGCAAGACGCTTATTAAAAAGTGCTGAGTGCTAAGTGCTGAGTGCTGAGTGTCAGCTAGTGAGAATTTTAATGTCTCATCTTTAACCCCTCTCCGGCGGCGGAGGGGGGTAATGTTTTTTGGGGTTAGGATGGAAGGAGATGATATTTTCTTTTCAAACAGAGATACGGAAAAATAAAGGAAAGATTTTCGAGTTGGGACGAGGTAGGCATTAATATAAATAGGCGGTAAAAATATTATTTTGTCAAAGCCGATGTCTAACGAATTACAAGAATCTTTTAAACAAGCGTATGCCAACCTCGAATTATTTCCACTTCTAGAAAAGAAGGAAACGGAGAATTTTAGAGTCAATTATGGTGATAATTTTATAGAAAATTTAATTCAATACATTGAATACAGTCCTAATGGTGATGCGAAGATTATATTTACTGGACATACAGGATGTGGTAAATCGTCTTTATTAGCTGAGTTAAGTAGACAAATTGAAGATAATTATTTTGTAGTGTTATTTTCTATTGCTGACAGTATTGAAAGATCGGCTGTTGATCATATTAATATTTTGTTTGCGATCGCTCTTAATTTAATGTCTGAAGCTGAAGCCCGCAAAGTGGAAATCCCTAAATCTACTAAAGAGCAAATCTATGGGTGGTTTGCGACTCGCACTCGAACTACAGAGACAGAGTTAGGAGGTGTGCTTGAATTGGGTTTGGATTTACTCAAATTTATTAAAACACAATTAAAAGCTGATGCCAAAGTTAGAGAACAAATTACACAGGAGTTTGAGTGCAAAATCTCTGATTTAGTTGCTCGAATTAATGAAATTGCAGCCTTAATTCAAGTTGTTACTAAAAAAGAAACTATAGTCATTATTGATGACCTAGATAAACTGGATTTGGTAAGAGTCAATGAAATTTATGGAAACAATATTAAATCCCTCTTTCAACCTAATATTAGGATTATTTACACTGTCCCCATTGCGGTAATGTGCAATACTTTTCTCTGGAATATTATTAAAGCAGAAAGCAACTACCGAATTGTGGTGATGCCTGTTATCAAAATTTTTAGTAAGGGTAACAATCGATTGCCTGATGCCAAGCCTCGGAATGAAGCAACAAATATTTTATGTGAAATTTTACAAAAACGAATTTCTAGTGAATTAATAGACAAATCAGCAGCAGAGAAGATTGTTGTTTACAGTGGCGGAGTGCTGCGGGAGTTGATTCGTATAGCTAATGTATGTTGTCTGATTTGTTTACGGCTTATCAGGCGGAATCCAGAAGCAAGAATCGTAATTGATACCCAAGTTATAGAACAAGCAATCAAAGAAATTCGTAATGAACTTTCTCTGCGTTTAGGAAAAGAAGATTTTAAAATTTTGCAAACTATTTATGATGATTTTGAGCCTGACGATGTAAAGCAGACCGAGTTTTTAGAATTACTGCATGGGTTATTTATCCTGGAATATCGTAATGATGAAACTTGGTATGATGTTCACCCCATTCTTGTAGAAACTTTGAAACGCAGGGGGTTGATTAATCAATCATGAATGAAGACTTGCTAAAAGATGATGAAAATAGAGATGCGTATGATTACTTGACGGTTTCCATTGAAGCTAAAGCAAATCGGTTAAATTTGCTAATTGCCGTTTGTGATGATGCTAGTTTTCGGGATGAAATTATTGCTCAGTATGAAGCTGAATTAGAGCCACAAATCCGTTGCTATCGGGTGACATTGGCAAGGGGTGAACCGAGTTTGAGGGCTGCTGTTGCTCAACTAGTAGAATCTGAAGAATATTTGCAGCAGCATAACCCAGCAGTAATTAGTGTAACTGGTGCAGAACAGCTTCATTTTTTAAAACTGGGACAGGAACGTTCAGAACAAGAGATTTTTTTCGGTTATTTGCAGTGGACTAGGGAAGGGCTTAGGGAATTTCCTTTTGCAATTGTCTTGTGGGTGACTAATCAAATATTAGTTGAGTTAATTAAAAAAGCACCTGACTTTTGGAGTTGGCGCAATGGTGTTTTTCGGTTTGCATCTAGAAGGAAAAACACTGTTTCTGCTAGAGAATTAGAGCCGATTCGGTTTGCTTTTACAGGTAATGAATTATCTGGCTATGACGATGACAATGATTATTTATTGCCCATAGAAGATTTGCAAGGATTTATTCAAGATTTAGAACAGCGAGGTGTAAAAGATTCGGCTTTAGCAACTTTATACTTTAGCTTAGGAGATATTTATAGGAACAGACTCAATCGGGGTGAGTCTCAAGATTACAAAAAAGAGCAAGAATTAGGCATTGAGTATTTAAGCAAAGCTGTGGAATTACAACAACAGTTAGGTTTAGAGAAAGACTTAGCTCTTAGCCTCAACAATTTAGCATTACTCTACCAATTGCAAGGCAGATACAGCGAAGCTGAACCCTTGTATATTCAAGGCTTGAGACTGTGGCGCAAACTGTTGGGGGAAGAACATCCCGATATTGCCACCAGTCTTAACAACCTAGCATTACTCTACGAGTTGCAAGGTAGATACAGTGAAGCTGAACCTTTGTACATCGAAGCTTTGGCAATGTCGCGTAAACTGCTGGGGGAAGACAGCCCTGATGTCGCCTCTAGCCTCAATAACCTAGCATTACTCTACTATTACCAAGACAGATACAGCGACGCTGAAGCCTTGTATATCCAAGCTTTAGCGCTCAGGCGCAAACTGTTGGGGGAAGAACATCCTCATGTTGCTGCAAGCCTCAACAACCTTGCAGCACTGTATGAATCCCAAAGTAGATACAGTGAAGCTGAACCCTTGTACATCGAAGCTTTAGCACTATATCGCAAATTTCTAGGAGAAAAACATCCTGATGTTGCTACAATCCTCAACAACCTAGCACATCTATACAAATCTCAAGGTAGATATAAGGAAGCCGAACCCTTGTATATACAAGCTTTGGCACTGACACGCAAATTTCTAGGAGAAGAACATCCCGACGTTGCTACAAGCCTAAACAACCTAGCAGCACTATATCACTCTCAAGGTATAAACAGCAAAAGCGAACCTTTGTATATCCAAGCTTTAAATATTTTAGAGAGACAGTTAGGGGTCGATCACCCAAATACTATAGCTTGTCGTAAAAATTTAGCAGATTTACATGATCGCCTATCCTCAGAATCATAACAGCGATCTCCTAAATATGAAATTTCGTGTTCTGAGGTGGAATGATGGAGTTGTGAAGGCGATCGCTTGACCTTTTTACTCGGACTTTTGTGTTCTGAGGTGGAATGATGGAGTTGTGAAGGCGATCGCTTGACCTTTGAACTTGGAGTTTTGTGTTCAAAGGTGGAATGATGGAGTTCTGAAGGCGATCGCTGATTCTCAATTCTTTTTTAATGAAAACGAGTTGCCCAAGCAAGGGCAGAATACATACATTAAGAGTACCCCTGGATATTGTTTCTGCAAGAATAGCTATCTAGTAGGTAAATTGAGATATATATCCAGAAAATTTTTCCATCCAACCTAACCCATACATCGGAATGAGAGAACATTATCGAGATTTCTTAATTCGTAGCTGGGAGAAGGGCGATCGCACCAGAGCGGCCGCAGTTATCAGTTATGTATTATCAGAGTACGGGTTGGGTTGGGAACCCAACGGTGCTGACCGAGATGTGTTGCAAGTAGAGGAATGTTACTTAGCAACAGGCGGTGAGTTTTGGGTAATTGAACACCAAAGTCAGATAGTCGGTACGGGGGCATATTACCCGATAAGTCGCGGGGAAAAAGCTGTCGAAATCCGCAAAATGTACCTTTTACCAAGTGTCAGAGGTATAGGACTGGGGAAATATTTGTTACAACAGCTAGAAGCAGCGATCGCTAAGCGTGGTTTTCAGCAAATTTGGATTGAAACTGCCAGCATTTTAGTAGAAGCAGTCAAGTTATACGAAAGTAATGGCTATCTACCAGAAACGGGTGTGGAAACTGCACGTTGCGATCGCGTGTATGTTAAGTATCTAAAATAATTCTCAATGCCCAGTTGGACGAATAATTTTAAAGGTTTTCTTAACCTGTTTTTACAGTCTCATTGCCCATTGTGTCAGCGAAGTACATCTGATACTTTATGTGAATACTGTGCTAGGCAATTAAAAAACTGTGGTCAAAAAAATCCCTGTGTATCTTGGCAAGGCACAATCCCGATATTTGGTTGGGGTGTGTATGGTGGTAGTCTAAAACGAGCGATCGCTGTGATGAAATATGAAAACCAACCAGATATCGCTCGGATGTTGGGTACATGGTTAGGCGAAGCATGGTTATTAAACTCGCCGCAGCGTCATACTCAACTTTTAGTTGTACCTATACCTATGCACCTTCAAAAGCAAAAGCAACGTGGCTACAATCAAGCTGCATTAATCGCCGAAAGCTTCTGCCAGACAACTAAGTTAAAATTAAAACTAAATGGTTTAGAAAGGGTGCGGGAAACTCAAGCGCAGTTTGGTTTGTCGGTGTCTGAGCGAGAAAAAAACTTAGCTGAAGCTTTTGCAGTTGGGAAGGATTTTCGCGATCGCTGCCCAGGTACTTCAGTATTGTTAGTAGATGATATCTACACTACTGGTGCTACCACCAAATCTGCTGTACAAAAACTTCGCCAGTCTGGAATTACAGTTTTGGGGTTAGCAGCAGTTGCTATTGCCATTAAAGACCAACATACTAATTCTTAGGCGAGTCATCTTTGACAAATCTATAATTAAGCCAATACCTTGTGTGTGGCAACACTGCCGGAGATTATGAGTAAAGCTTTTGCAGCAAGTTTCAGAAGATTAATTATTGTTCCTACTACTTTTCTGGCAATTGGTATGAGTACAACAGCAGCATTAGCTCAAAATAAGTTGTACAGTCCAATTCCGTTAACTAATCTGACTGAACTGTCAGATACACTATCAGAAAAAGATATACCCACAGGGCAAGGTGGATTTGCCCGTGACTACACAGTTAAGTTAAGTAAAGGTGATAATCTAGCAGTTGATTTATCGTCCGACAACTTTGACAGCATCATCACGCTGTTAGCACCAGATGGCTCAACAGTGGCAGAAAATGATGATGGCCCTGATGGTACTAGCAACTCTCTGCTATTTACCCGGATTAACGAAACAGGAATGTATGTGATTCGTGTTCGGTCTTTTGGGGAAACTGGAGTCGGAAATTTTAAACTTAAGGTAACAAAGCTGCAACCTATTAAGTAAAGTGCTGAGTGCTGAGTTGAAAGTGCTGAGTGATTACAAGCCAGTTAACACACAGAGAAATAAGGCTTCTGTCCACTCAACGACTGCGCCGTAGGTATCACCTGTGTGTCCCCCTAGTTTGTGATTAAACCATGCACCTGTGAGAAAAGCGATCGCACTTCCTGCAAGTATCATTGCTAGTGCGAAAAATAGCTTTTGGCTGTTTAGTAGCCACAATAAACCACTCACACTCAACAGCAACAGCAGGCTGGGAATTACATCTTTGTAAGAACTAATAGCTTCTTTGTGAAATGCACCTTTGCCAGTGGGTTTGAGATAAGGGTATCGCAATATTGCTAGTTGTTGTCCCCAACGTCCCCAACCGCAAGCCGCCATCAACACTATCCAACGGTTAGCTTCAATTTCTGTTAAGGCTACTGTTTTTAACAATACTATAGCGATCGCTGTCATTGCCCCAAACGCACCTGTGGCACTATCTGCCATTACTTCTAGTCGTCTTTCTGGATTACCCACAGCTAAACCATCAGCTGTATCCATTGCACCATCTATGTGCAGTCCTCCAGTCAATGCAATCCAAGCACACACGACTAAGGCAGTGCGGGTTAATACTGGTACACCCAGAGCATTCATCCCAGTGTCAGATAGCCCTAAAATTCCCCCAATTATTAATCCTACAAGTGGAGCAAGGTGTGCTACTTTCCGAAAATCTAAACCATTGACATAAGGCAGAGGAATAATACTGTAGAAAATTATACTAGAGGCAAAATTGTACAGAGGTATTTTCCACCACTGAGAAGAATTTATCATCTTGGTTAAATTATTTAATAAAGCTGAACACTCCGGCACAAGCGCCAGTGGGTTAGTTTAAAGCTTTGGATAAGATAGGTATGAGTTTACAGATTCTTCTAAAAAATTTTGCTATGCTGGTTTCGGTAAGTTAATTTTTTAGCTTGCTATCTTAACATAAAAGCAGTAATTTTACAAGGTAAAATTAAAAGTAAATCCTTTGTATTTATTAGCTAGTAAATTAAATCCAGAGTATTGAAGCGATCGCACCATAAAATTGATATTTTTTAAATGTAGGGAACTAATTAAGCTATTCATCTAAATTTTTAGCTGTGTTCTCACCTTTTCTCACTCTTGAAACTTCCTATGAGTCATCATCTACCCGACACCAGGATACCAGCTCCGTGCATTGTTGACACGGGCGTGATTGTGAATAAGCTCGACATGCGGCGATTACTTTCTGATTTAGGTCGAGTTCACTACATGTACACCCACGGAGACAAGGTAGTGAGCGAGGGTGAAGGAGATGTGATAGAAGTATTCGCTAATCCGCAACGTTCTACCTTAGTGGCTAACAGTGCGCTTTATTTAAACGTTTATAGTTTTGATTACATAGAGTTGAAACAGTCGCCACAACAAGAAACCTGTTTCGATTTGATGCAAGAAGGAATGTGTTTACGGCTGATTCCACTTACGACACCCCTACAAGAGCGCCGGGAGAAAACTTTCAACGCCAGTGCAATTGAAGCCATGATGGAACAAGTTCTCTCTGCTAAATGGGATGCAGAAATGGATGATGACTGCTCTGATTCGTTTTAAATAGAATAGTCAATGGTCAATAGTCAATAGTCAATGGTTATGGGACGCAACCATTGACTATCGCCCTAACGACTAAGGACAAGTGACTCATGACCCTTGATAATCATTTAGTGTAATAGCCTGATTTTTACCTTGACCAAGAATTTTTCTTTTCAATCCTTGGCTCGCTGTAGCCAAACAAAAGCTAGAGCCGGAATATTTTTCACGCCTCACGGTGCTGTGGAAACCCCAAGATTTATGCCTGTGGGGACGCTGGCTAATGTCAAAACAGTCACCCCTGCCCAGTTAAAAGACACTGGCGCACAGATGGTATTATCTAATACTTATCACCTCCACTTGCAACCAGGAGAAGCAATTGTCGCTGGTGGTGGTGGGTTGCATAAGTTTATGGGCTGGGATGGGCCGATGCTCACTGATTCTGGTGGGTTTCAAGTGTTCAGCTTGAGTGAGATGCGGAAAATTACTGAAGAAGGCGTAACCTTCCGCTCACCTCATGATGGGCAGATTATTAATTTGACACCAGAGCGTTCCATAGAGATTCAGAATACTTTAGGGGCGGATGTGATCATGGCATTTGATGAATGTCCGCCTTACCCCGCGACTCGCCAAGAAGTAGAAACAGCCACTCAAAGGACTTACCGTTGGCTAGAACGTTGTATGGCAGCACATCAACGCCAAGATCAGGCATTATTTGGGATTGTGCAAGGCGGTGTGTATTTAGATTTGCGTTCCCAAGCGGCTGTGACCTTGGCTAAGTTAGATTTACCTGGATATGCTATTGGCGGTGTGAGTGTGGGAGAACCCGCAGAATTGATGGCACAGATTGTGCAAGCCACAGCACCACTGCTACCACCGGATAAACCTCGTTATTTGATGGGTGTGGGTACTTACCGAGAAATGGCGATCGCGATCGCTTCTGGTGTAGATTTATTTGATTGTGTCATTCCGACTCGTTGGGCGAGACATGGTACGGCAATGGTGCAAGGCGAACGCTGGAATTTAAAAAATGCTAAATTCCGTGAAGATTTCGCACCAATGGATGAAACTTGCCCTTGTTATGCATGTCAAAATTTCAGTCGGGCGTATATTTCCCATTTAGTGCGATCACAAGAAATTTTAGCTTACACCTTATTAAGCATTCACAACATCACTGAACTGATTCGGTTTACTCAAAAGATTCGCCAAGCAATATTAAACGATTCCTTTCTCGAAGAATTTGGTCATTGGCTCAACTCGCCGGAAACGGGAGAATAGCTGAGTATGGTATTTAATTCGTAATGCTTTTAAACGCAGAGTAGCGCTGAGGTAAACGCAAAGGTACGCAGAATCTTTGTTCGACTGCAAGAAAAGGTAGGTAAGCCTATTTATTGGTACAACGGCAAATTAATTGAATCGCAAACCCTGGAATTGGATATTAATGATCCGGGGTTGCTTTATGGTGCGACGGTGTTTACTACACTGCGGGTTTATGAAAATTCCCTGGATAGTAGTTTAACTAACTGGCAGGCACATTGCGATCGCCTCAAATTCAGCTTACAAGTTTTTGCTTGGCAACAACCAGATTGGAACTCTGTACATCAAGGCGCACAATTGCTGCTGCAACATTTCCCTGTTCTCAGAATTACCTTGTTTCCTGATGGTAGAGAGTGGATAATTGGCAGAAACTTACCAGAAGATTTATTAGAAAAACAACAACATGGGGTGAAATGCGCCATTGCACACCATGAATTTTCGCGCAACTTGCCTTCTCATAAAACAGGTAATTATTTAGGTGCTTGGTTAGCGAAAAATAGTGTGCAAACTTTAGCCGCCCAAGAAGCGATTTTAGTTGATGCCGCAGGTAATTGGCTGGAAACCACAACTGGTAATCTTTGGGGATGGCGGGATAGTTTGTGGTGGACACCGCCCTTAGATGTAGGGATTTTACCCGGAATTATGCGATCGCAAATTATCCAATGGCTGCAAAATCAACAGCAGCAGGTGCGAGAGGAACCTTGGACACCCCAGTTAGTCACCCAATTTGAAGCGATCGCCTACACTAATAGTGTGATGGAAATTATCCCCGTTCATACCGTTGAGCAAGCTTCAGGGTCGCTACAATATAATCCCTACCATGAGAAATTTCAGCAAATTAGGAGGCTTTTTAGCATGACAACCGTACCATTTTGGTATACCTTAAAATAAGTTAACATAATTCTTAATAATGCCCTCTCATACAGAGACGCTCCGCGAAAGCACAGAACATACAGGAGATAGACTTTAGTGAATAAAAGATGGAGAAATGCGGGGCTGTACGCGCTACTGTTTATTGTGGTCATTGCGCTGGGAACAGCATTCTTTGACAAACAACCACAAAACACACAAACATGGCGCTACAGTCAATTTATTCAAGAAGTTGAAAAAGGTAGAGTTACACAAGTTAGGTTGAGCGCAGACCGTTCTACAGCGATTGTTAAGTCTCAGGACGGAACTAATATTAAGGTTACATTAGTCAACGACCCCGACCTGATCAACACTCTTACCTCTAAAGGCGTTGATATTTCTGTATTGCCTCAAACCGACGAAGGCTTTTGGTTTAAAGCACTGAGCAGCTTATTTTTCCCTGTACTGCTTTTGGTTGGCTTATTCTTCTTGCTCCGCCGCGCCCAAAGTGGCCCTGGTAGCCAAGCAATGAACTTTGGTAAATCGAAAGCCAGAGTGCAAATGGAACCCCAAACCCAGGTAACATTTGGTGATGTCGCTGGTATTGACCAAGCCAAGTTGGAATTAAACGAAGTTGTAGACTTTCTGAAAAACGCCGATCGCTTTACCGCAGTCGGTGCCAAAATTCCTAAAGGAGTATTATTAGTCGGGCCTCCAGGTACAGGTAAAACCTTACTCGCTCGTGCTGTGGCTGGGGAAGCGGGTGTACCTTTCTTCTCTATCTCTGGTTCAGAATTTGTGGAAATGTTCGTGGGTGTAGGTGCTTCCCGCGTCCGCGATTTATTTGAACAAGCTAAATCTAACGCTCCCTGTATCGTCTTCATCGATGAAATTGACGCAGTTGGTCGTCAACGGGGTGCAGGTTTAGGCGGTGGTAACGATGAACGGGAACAAACCCTCAACCAGTTACTCACCGAAATGGATGGTTTTGAAGGTAACACTGGTATCATCATTATTGCTGCTACCAACCGTCCCGATGTATTAGACGCAGCGCTGTTACGTCCTGGTCGCTTCGACCGTCAAGTTGTTGTTGACCGTCCCGACTACTCTGGACGCAGCGAAATTTTGAAAGTTCATGCGCGTGGCAAAACCTTAGCCAAAGATGTGGACTTGGATAAAATCGCTCGTCGTACCCCTGGTTTCACTGGTGCAGATTTATCCAACTTGTTGAATGAAGCTGCAATTCTGGCTGCACGCCGCAACTTAACCGAAATTTCGATGGATGAAATTAATGATGCCATCGATCGCGTGTTAGCTGGCCCAGAAAAGAAAGACCGGGTAATGAGCGAAAAACGCAAAACCTTGGTAGCTTATCACGAAGCTGGACACGCTTTAGTTGGTGCATTGATGCCCGACTATGATCCAGTGCAGAAGATTAGTATTATTCCTCGCGGTCGTGCAGGTGGTTTAACTTGGTTCACCCCCAGCGAAGACCGGATGGACACAGGTTTATACAGTCGCTCCTATCTGGAAAATCAGATGGCTGTGGCATTAGGTGGTCGTCTTGCTGAAGAAATCATCTTTGGTGAAGAAGAAGTAACCACAGGTGCTTCTAACGACCTACAGCAAGTAGCAAGAGTAGCCCGTCAAATGATCACCCGTTTTGGGATGAGCGACAGACTAGGCCCAGTTGCCCTCGGTCGTCAGCAAGGCAATATGTTCCTCGGACGCGATATCATGTCAGAGCGCGACTTCTCTGAAGAAACCGCTGCTGCCATTGATGAAGAAGTGCGGAAACTCGTAGATACAGCCTACAACCGCGCCAAAGAAGTATTAGTCAACAATCGCCACATTCTTGATCAGTTAGCACAAATGCTGGTTGATAAAGAGACAGTAGATGCCGAAGAATTGCAAGAAATCTTGGCAAATAATGATGTGAAAACTGCCGCCTTTGCTTAAACGATCGCGGTAACAATCTAAAACTTGAAATTGGGATAGTTCTTTGACTAGAATTATCCCAATTTTTTTGCTTTGCTTTTACTGACAGTAAGTTAGGATAAATCTGGTAATTCCACTTAACCTTATTTTTGCTAAGTCCTCAATAAAAATATATTTAACTTTCAGTTTCTGCACTTAGATATGAACTTTACAACTAACAAATCCCAAGAATTTGCTATATATGATTCCGGAATCCTTTCAGATTACGTAACTGCATTAGCTTGGTCGCCCCAAGGCGAAATTCTCGCTGCTACTTCTGCCGTTGGAGAGGTGGTGCTATGGAATGATGGCAATGTATTAGAGTTACAAAATGCCAGCGGTAAATCAGTAGACTGTGTGGCTTTTTCGGCTGATGGCAAATTTTTAGCCGTTGGTGGACAGGATGGACAAGTCAAAATTTGGCAAGAAAATGAACTCATCGCCACCTTAGAAAATGCACCAGCCTGGGTGGATAAGCTGGCTTGGAATCATACTAGTAACTTACTAGCTTTTAGTTTGGGACGTTATGTCCAAGTATGGGATGCAGATCAGCGTGAGATAGTCGTCACATTGAATTTTGATAACTCCTCAGTTTTAGGTATAGATTGGCGTAGCGACGGCCAGTATTTAGCAATTAGCGGCTATCAAGGAGTCAAGATTTGGCATAGTCAAAACTGGGATGAGGAACCATACTTTCTTAGTATGCCGACTGTGAGTGTGGCTATGGGATGGTCACCTGATAGCAAATATTTGGCTTCGGGTAATATGGATCGCAGCGTTACAGTATTAGACTGGAGCAACCCTGACCCTTGGATTATGCGTGGCTTTCCTGGTAAGATTCGGCAGTTGGCATGGTCGGAAGCTACTACCCAACTAGGTGCGCCCATACTTGCTTCTTCTAGTGTTGAAGGTATTGTTGTTTGGGAAAAGTTAGAAGATGAATCCTTGGGTTGGGAAGCGCGAGTTTTAACTAATCATGTGGATGTGATCAATGCGATCGCATTTGCACCCCAAAGTTTTCTGTTAGCTTCTGCCGGCGCTGATGGTTTCTTGTGTTTATGGCAAGAAGCAGCGCAAGTATCTCAAATTCTCACAGGTGCTATCGCCGGGTTCTCCACCTTAGCTTGGCATCCTCAAGGCAAGTTTATCGCCGCAGGTGGTGAACAAGGTGAGTTAATTATTTGGTCAAAGGACGTATAAAGTCTGAAGTGTGTAGACGCGCAGCGGCTTGCCGCAGGCTAGTATGAAGTCTGAAATGCTCTCAGACTTTTTTCTGACATTTTATTGTTTTTTAAACACCAAGGTAGACATACTGTTTATTCGTAACGGCTTACGTAGTTTATAGCTTAGTCCTGAATCTCTAACATTTCACTGTTATTAAATAACAATGATTATCTTTAGATTAATTCAGTAAAGCTAGTAGAACTTGATTATGCTAAAAAAATTACTATTTCATAATCACTTACGCGTTGCTTTTATTATTTTGTTGTTGGGATTGTTTGGTTGTGCCAGACAAGCTACGAATACTTCATTTACTCAAGCTACAACAGTTGATGAGAATCTTCCTAATGTTGTCGCTACAACTAGCGTATTGTGTGACTTAATTAAACAAGTTGCTGAAAATACAGTGAACCTAACCTGTTTAATTCCTCCAGGTACAGACCCCCATAGCTATCAACCAAAATCGAGCGATCGCCAAATCATTGACCAAGCTAATCTGATTTTCTACAATGGCTACAATTTTGAACCAAGTTTGATTAGAACTATTAAATCAACTAGCAATACAGCACCTAAAATCGCTGTAAATCAATTAGCAGTTCCTAAACCGCAAAGATTTATTGAAAATGGACAAAGAGTTATAGATCCGCATGTTTGGCACAATGCTAAAAATGGCATAAAAATGGTAGAGGTAATTAGCAATAACCTCAAAAAATTAGAGCCGAATAATGCGGAAATTTATAATAGTAATACTAAACAAATTAAAAATGAACTAACTCAGTTAGATAGTTGGATAAAAACCAGAATAGCCAGCATTCCTCGTGAGAAACGCGAATTAGTGACAACCCACAATACACTGGCTTATTATGCCAAAGCTTATGGTATTCCATTGGTAGGGGTTTTGGCTGGTATTAACCCGGCAAACAAACCAACAGATGCTCAGATAAATAATTTAATTAAAAATATTCAGCAGGCTAAAGTACCAACTATTTTTGCTGAGTCGAAGATTAATCCTAAGTTAATTCAATCTGTAGCCCAAGCAGCAGAAGTGAGAGTGTCCGAAAGAAGGCTATACACTGATGGACTTGGGGAACCGAATAGTGATGGCGATAGTTATCAAAAAATGATGGTGGCTAACACACGCACTATTGTAGAAGGTTTAGGAGGAACTTATTTAATATTTCAACCAAAAGCTAGTAAGTAATTTAGCAGAAAAAAGTATTGATAGGAAAATAGCGATCGCACGCACTTTTTGGAAAATTAAAACAACAAGAGACTTGAAACAGCAAACTAATATCATGCTTGTATTTGATTGGTTTGCAATTCTCGCCATACTAAAGCTTTCTTTTCCATCTCCTTGATAAAGCTATCTTTGCCATCCATGTATCCGTTGATATCGTTTGGATACTGCTGGGCTAACTGACGCTTCAATTCACTGTATTTTTGTGCCGCTTCGGGATGGGCAATCATATAATCTCGGAAGGTCAAATGTCTGATGATTTCTGGTGAATTCACCTCGAAGGTATGAACGTTATGTGTTCTGATATCTTCATTCTGTTTACGGAAGTAACGGCGACCGGGGATACCAAACTCACCCATAACTTCATAGCCTAATCCTGCCATCGCCGAACTTTGCTCATCTACTTTAGCGATGTCTTTGACTTCCACCAAAAAATCAATGACGGGTTTGGCATAAATGTTGGGAATTGATGTACTACCAATGTGATGAATAGTAACCAAATTCTCGCCAAGGGCCAGGGCAATCTGCTTTGATTCATCTTCAAATTTACTACGCCAGCTAGGATTGTGGGGTACAACTTCTACTTTCATAGCTGTTGGAAATACGAAGGACACAGAGTATTTTCTGAGAGAATGGCGATTTAAGCAATGTTGCAGAAAAAGCACATTGGGAACAGGTGGTACATTTACGATTGTCTTACCTTTAGAACCCAGAAAATAGGTGCATCGGATGAATCGAATTCTCATTGCAGAGGATGAACCTCGAATAGCAGCTTTTATTGAGAAAGGATTGCGTTCTCACGGTTTTACAACGTCTGTAGCTGTTGATGCACACTCCGCTACGGTAATGGCTCTAGGTAGTAATTTTGACTTGATGATTTTGGATTTAGGACTTCCAGGTAAAGATGGCTTAGATGTTTTGGAAGAATTACGCGGGCAAGGCGAGAAATTTCCCGTAATTATTTTAACGGCGCGTGATGACATTCAAGATAAAGTTGCTGGTTTTGAAGCGGGTGCAGATGACTACATCACTAAGCCTTTTCGATTTGAGGAATTGCTAGTGCGGATAAAGGCGAGATTACGTAACAGTGTTAGCAACCATACTACAGATGAGATGGTACTGAAAGTTGGGAATGTCGTTTTGGATTTGCGATCGCGTAAAGTAAAAGTTGATAACAAAACACTAGAACTACCTGCACGGGAATTTACACTCGCAGAAACTTTCTTTCGCCATCCTGGACAAGTTTTGAGCCGTGAGCAATTGTTAGACCGAGTCTGGGGTTACGATTATGACCCAGGGTCTAATATTGTTGATGTTTATGTTGGCTACTTGCGTAAAAAACTAGGCAATCATCTCATTGAAACTGTCCGAGGTATGGGTTATCGTCTGCGAACATAAGAAATTTCTCATCAAACTTTCATCTTCTTCTTATCTTAGATAAATAACGTAATCAAGAGGTAGCTGATAAACTTGCAAGTTTCATCTTTATAGTAATCAATCAATTATAGTCAAGATGCGACAGGCAGCCTTTCCATGAAGAGTTAATCTGTCGCATGTTTTTTATATTTTTTAAATTCAAATAACTATTGATCCTGATTTAATTTATCAACATAGACATTCTAAATGAAGTGTAAAAAAATCTAATCAATACTCCATATTATCTATTTATAAGACTAGTTGATAAATTAAATAGGATTGTTATTTTTTAGCAAAATGTGGAGCGAGCAAAGTCACCAACAAAACACATCAAGAACCTGCTTCAAGTATATTAAAAGTCTATTTTGGGCTACCCGCACTCAGATTCTTTTTTGGTATTTTTTAATTTTGTGCTTTATTTTTATCTGTTTTGTGCCAGTATTTCGTTATTTTTTATATGCACAAGTTGATAAACGTGTCCATAAAGAAATTAACGAAAAAATGGGAATTTTTTTGGAATTACTTAATGGTAAACCCCAATTAATTGATTATCTTGAAGAAGGCGAAAAAGAAGAGACGATTAATTTAATTAGAGAGGCTGATAATCGGTTACTGAAACCTCCAAAATCCTTAGAAGAGTTAAAAGATTTTTTTGATGCTTTTTTAGTAAATCAAATTCCTGAAGATGACACTTTTTTAATTGCTTTAACAGAAGGAAGATTTTATAAATCTAGCCCCAGAGGTAGACCAAAGGAACTTAGTAGAGACTCAAAGTTAATTCGATATTGGGCAAAGTTAACGCAACCAGAGGAAGGAGAAAAGATTATTCCTGGTAGCAGTGTTGAAAGTATTATTTATCTTGCTCAACCTGTCAAAATTAACGGCGAAGTTATGGGAGTATTTATAATTGCTCACACTACATCTGGGGAAAAAGGAGAGGTAGTGGAAGCTATCAGAATTATTATCCCTGTGAGTCTAGGAATTTTGCTTTTAGCTTTAGTGTTAGCGTGGTTTGCTTCGGGAAGAATTCTTGCACCTTTACGTTTGTTAACCCAGACTGCACGTAATATTAGTGAGTCAGATTTAAATCAGCGTCTTTCTGTTCCTGGAGAGGGAGAACTTGCGGAACTAGCAGCTACCTTTAATGAAATGATGGATAGGTTGCAAGCTGCTTTTATCAGTCAGCGCGATTTTATTAACGACGCTGGCCACGAATTACGAACGCCCATTACTATTATTCGTGGTCATCTAGAGTTGATGGGTGATGACCCGCAAGAAGTACAAGAAACTCTAGCATTAGTAATGGATGAATTAGAACGGATGAACCGATTTGTTAATGATTTAAGTTTACTAACAAAGGCGGAGCGTCCTGATTTTTTGTATTTAGAAACAGTTGACGTTCGAGCTTTTACAGAAGAATTGTTTGCCAAAGTTCAAGCTTTAGGCGATCGCAACTGGCAACTTCAGGCCATTGCTAAAGGTAGAATTGTTGCAGATCGCCAGCGTCTGACACAAGCTGTAATGAATTTAGTCCAAAACGCTACACAGCATACAAAAACTACAGATACAATTACCGTTGGTTCAGCAATTCATCGAGGTAAATTTAGCTTTTGGGTACGTGACACTGGCGAAGGTATTGCAGAAGCTGATCAAAAAAGAATTTTCCAACGTTTTGCTCGTGCTGCTAATAGTCGCCGTCGTTCCGAAGGAGCCGGGTTAGGATTATCCATCGTCCAAGCCATTGTAGAAGCTCACGGTGGACAAGTTACTCTCAAAAGTCAATTAGGAGCAGGAGCTATATTCACAATTACATTACCCCTAGAACCACCTCAAGAGAAAAATGACTAAGCAGCCATGAATAATTATTTGTAATTAGTAAATAAATCAAATCAATTTTAATCAGTATTTAAAGATGTTGCTTTCTCATTTCGGTATATTCAGCAAGCAAACGAAAGTTTGTTGTGCTATTGTCAGTAGATTTTGAAATCATAAAAGGGTATATAAATTAATAGATTAAAGATTGATTTTTTTTATAAAAATGCTACAAATAATCAAAATTATATTTAGCGGTTTTAGTGCGGTAATGATTTTATTGCTAATTGCTTGTAATAGTTCTCAAAACCAATCTAAATCTATAGTAGTTCCTGAGATAGTAAACGCGGCATTTAAAGAAAAATATTCTGATATTCCTCGCATTTGGCAACAAAATTACTACGGCTATGAAGCAACTTATATTCATAATAATATCAAATACGAAGCTGAATTTTTTGACACAGGTGAATGGTTAGAAACTGAATACTATGTAACCGAAAAAGAATTTCCTGAGATTGTATTAAAACGCATTCGCCAAGAATATCCTAAATTTAAAATTACAAAATACGAAATTGAAATTACACCTCAAGGAAATTTCTATGAAGTAGATATTACTGATGGTGAAATTGAATATGAATTATATTTTGATGTGAATGGAAATACTGCATTAGATTTATATGAAGATTAATCTTAAAACATGAGAATTTTCTCATGTTTACAAATATATTTTGATGCTAATTTATTATGTATATAACACTACAAAAAGATAGTTTATCATTGCATTCACAATGCCTAATTTGTGTAGATATTTCATCTTTGCATCGAACTTTATATTCGCTACATTACCAATTGTTCAACCAACATTTGCCTTAGAAAATCATCCAAAAACTCACCAATCAGAAATAGCACAATTAACATCAGTTTCCCAACTTTCTGATATTCAACCTACCGATTGGGCATTTCAGGCTTTGCAATCATTGATAGAAAGATATGGTTGTGTTGCAGGTTATCCTAACGGAACATATCGAGGCAATATCTCCATGTCACGTTATGAGTTTGCAGCAAGTTTAAACACTTGTTTAACAAAACTGCAAGAGCTAATTATAACTGCAAAAGATAGCTTGATAAAGAAAGAAGATTTAGACGTAATTCAAAAATTGCAAGCAGAATTTTCTTCAGAATTAGGAACAATCCGCAATCGGGTGGATGTTTTAGAAAATAAAACTGCTGAGTTAGCAGCAAATCAATTTTCTCCTACCACAAAACTAGAAGCTGAAGTAATCATAGGTGCGGCTAGTGTTTTTGGAGATAAATCTGCCGATAGTGATAATAATCCGAACAATAATCTCGACTTAGATACAAATTCTACATTTGCCCAACGCGTGCGGTTAAATTTTCTCACTAGCTTTACCGGAAAAGATGAATTCAACATCCGTTTAGAATCAGGTAACATACCTGAAGTTGATGAAAACATTACCGGAACAGCAATGACTCGTTTAGGTTTTGATGAAGATACTGATAACAATGTCGGGCTAGATGAAGTATATTATGCTTTTCCTATTGGAGACAGAATCAAAACCACACTTGCTTTCACAGAAATGGAATTAAATGATATTGCTAAACCGATAAATCCCTTAGCAAGTAGTGATAGTGGTGCAGTTTCGCGGTTTGGTAGATATAACCCTATTGTACGCAGTATGGATGGCACAGGGTTAGGGCTAAACTATCAACTCAATCAAAGTACTAATCTTGGCTTTGCTTACTTCACTAATGATGCCGCATTAGCAAGAGAAAAAAATGGTTTATTTAATGGAAATTTTGCAGCACTAGGAAATTTAACTTATCAACCAAATCAAAATTTAGGCATTGCTTTTACTTACATTCATGCTTACTACGCAGGCGGTGGAGAAAGTGGCGTAAATTTAACAGGTAGTACAGGTAGTTTAACAGCACGTAGTCCTTTTGGTAATGTTTCAACTACAGCAAATTCCTTTGGTTTAGAAACTAGCTGGCGAATTAATCCCAAATTTATTATTTCTGGTTGGGTGGGTTATACAAAAGCAGAATCACTCGTGACTAACGATGATGCTGACATTTTAAATTACGCTGTTAGTTTAGCGTTTCCTGATTTAGGTAGTGAGGGTAATTTAGCCGGGTTAGTTATAGGAATGCCACCAAAAGTTATAAGCAGTAGTTTAGTTGCTGATCAAGATACTTCCTTACATATAGAAGGTTTTTATCGGTTCCAAGTAACAGAGAATATTTCAATTACTCCCGGAGTATTTTTGATTACGAATCCTGAACATAATGAAAATAACGATAGCCTATTTGTAGGAACTATTCGTACAAGTTTTGAATTTTAGTTAGTTTTAGACAGATGAGTGCGGATGCTGTTCAATAAATCAGTAAATTTAAATGGTTTGCTGATGTAAGGAACAGCTTTATTCTCTGATTGAGAGATTTGTGTCAGAATATCATGATTGGCACTCACTAAGATGGTAGGAATTAGCATGTTATGATTACGAAGTTCAGTTAATACCTTTAAACCATCCTTAACAGGTAAGGTAATATCTAGTAACAACAAGTCAAAATTGGCTGATGATAACATTTGTAAAGCTTGTTCACCATTGTTAGCGATCGCAGTATTAAAACCATTCTTTCGCAACCCCTTTTCAATAAAAGCCGCAATCCGGTTTTCATCCTCAACAATCAAAATTTTCTGCATAATTACTCCTGATACACATTCAAAAATCCCCAAAATAACTTGTAAAACAGTAAATTTTGGGGAAATATTTCAATAGACTTCTTGCAGAAGTCGGGAACAGGGAATAGACCTAAGTTCTTCCTGTTAAGCGTTGCCTATTACCTGTTACCTACCTCTTGCAAAAGTTGCTTTTGCAAGAGGTCTAATTCACACTAGCCATAAATTACTAACTTGTAGTTTTATAGCGTCTTATTTGCCCACCTACCAACAACAACCTTGCTACTTGTTCAGAGGCATTAGTTAACAAAGTTGCCGTTTGAGAAATAGCCTCATGCAATTGGCAAGGATGAGTCAAAATACTATTGAAATAATCAATCCCTTGCTGGAAATTAATTTCCGCACCCTCGCCAATCGTGCCAACTAATGCAATCACAGGTAACTGATAACGCTTGGCACGCTTGGCAACTTCTACCGGAATTTTACCCCGTGGCGTTTGAAAATCAATGCAACCTTCCGCAGTAATCACCAAATCAGCTTGAGGAATCAAGTTATCTAATTCCAAATACTGCATAACAATATCGTAGCGCGGGTGTAATTTAGCTCCAATGAGCGCGTGTAAACCAGTACCCAAACCACCAGAAGCACCACTACCCGGCATTTCTCGCACATCAATACCTAAATCTGCTTTAATAACAGCAGCATAATGTTCGAGTGCCAAAGCCATTTTTTCTACTGTTTCTGGAGACGCGCCTTTCTGGGGGCCAAAAACTCTCGCAACACCCTTCTCACCACACAAAAGATTATGCCAATTGCAAGCAACATCAATCTGAACTTGATTTAAACGAGAGTCTTTTTTAGACAAATCAATGTGTTCCAGTTTCATTAATTCACTGCAACCAAAACCTAACTCATTGCCATTCTCATCTAACAACTTCACACCCAAAGCTTGCGCCATTCCAGCGCCACCATCGTTTGTGCCAGAATCACCGCAACCAACTAAAATGCGTTCAGCACCAGCATCTAAGGCAGCTTTAATTAACTCACCCACCCCATAAGTTGTTGTCATCATAGGATTTCGCATATCGGTAGGTACAAGCCGCAACCCAGCAGCCGCCGCCATTTCCAACACCGCTGTTTTTTTAGTCGTTCCACCCAAAAAGCCAAAGTGAGATTGTACCTTTTGTCCCACAGGGCCAGTTACTTCCAAGTAATGCAAAGTTCCGTTTGTAGCTGCTACTAAAGTTTTCGTAAAGCCTTCGCCACCATCAACTAAAGGTGCTTTGCAAATATTTACATCGGGTAAAACCCTGGAAATACCTGTAGCAATACAATCAGCTACTTGTTCCGCGTCAAGACTTTCTTTAAATCCAGAAGGAGCGATTAAAATGTTGAGTGTCATATTTAATATCCTGCGGCAACCCAGCCGCTTTTTTTGTCGTTAAATAGGGAAGTACATCTGACTAAAACAGGGTGTAGGGTGTGGGGGGAATGAGAAAGCTATATTTTTTGTACACCCTGTCCGAAATCAATAAGATTTCAAGCCCCCAATGATTTCCCCCACACCCTTCTTATTGACTCAGCGTTGAAAATTAAAGAGATAAACCTACCCAACGCCACCAGGTGTAGTAAAACACCAGAATTAAAGCAAAGTGAACAACAATCATCACTGAACTTAGCCGGAGTAAATCTGTTGGTTTAAAGCCTTCGTCTGCATCTTGGTAAACCATGAGTGCTTTAGAACTGACAGGGAAAGTGAGGCAATAGTCCATACCCAAGGTACTGAGAAACAATACTGCAACAGGATTGACATTTAAACTACTAGCGAGGTAAAGCAGCGGCGGAACTAAAGCAGCGGCTCTAGCGGTGTGAGAAGTCATATAAATATGAGAAGTTAGAGAAATAATTGCAATCAGTAGCAAAATCAAAAAATGCGATTTGGCACTGTTGATATCACTAAATCGAAAAATATTATTAATCAACCATCCTGAAGCACCAGAACTGATTAAAGCTCGACCTAAAACTAAAGTTGCACCGACAAAAATAATCAGATTCCACGAAACAGCTTTTACAGCATCTTTCCATTGAATCACTCCAAACTTTGGCGCAGTGAGAATCATTGCACCAATGACGGTGACAGTAGCAATTTCTAAACCATGCCATTGTTCAGTTATCCAAAGTGCTAACATCAACAAAACAATTAACAATGTTTTGCGTTCTGACGCAGATAAAGGTTCTGTTTGTAAATATTCAACATTTAACTTTTGTTGCAAGCGTCTTTTATCTAAAAACATCTGCATAATTACCCAGCAAGACGCATAACTAGCAACAACTCCAAAAGGTAAGCCATAAAGCAACCACTGGCTAAAAGATATATCTTTGTCAGAAATTTCTTGTAGTAAATCTTGAGCGACTAAATGTGAGCCTGCACCAGTTAAAGAAACAATCGTAGAAACTAAAATAACAGTGGGCATCAACAACGCTAGAGCGCGACGAGTCCTTTGATCTTCTGTAACATTGGCAATGCTGCGAAAAATTGGATGAGTAACAGCAGCCCGTCCAGAAGTGGAAGGAATTAAAAATGAAAGGGGAATTAAAACTGTAGTCAGAAGCCAAAATAAACTGCTGACATTATGTGCTTTTGCAGCAACGATTTGAGTTAGCCGTGTGGCTAAACCTGTTTGCTTAACTGCACTGCCTAAAATAAATGCACCTATCATTAACCAGACAACATCCGAACCCAAAGACTCAAAAAATTGTTCTTGAGAAATGCTTCCAGTTAACAGCAACAACAGCACTGAAACCATTGCAACATAACCAGCATTAATTGAGGTCGTTGACCACAAAATTACTGCTAGGAGAAACAGAAATATTGTCAACCGTCCTTGTATAGATAAGCCTTTCGGTAAAAATACTACTGCTCCAGATAGAGAAGTTAAAAATATTGCTAATAGTGTTTTAATCTGCCAACGGTTTGAACCCCGGAAAAATGCCAGAAATCTTTCTAGTAATGTATTTATAGAGTTATCCTTGTCTTTATCTACAGATAGTTTCATTTTCTAGTTTTTTGTTTGATTTTGCTTAGACAGGCTTTTTTTGGTTAGTGCCTCCTCAATGAAACTCCAGCCTGAACCAGTAGTGTTTAACTTTGACTTAATCTAAATTTAATTAGGGCTTTATGAGAAGATAATTAAGGAAATATGAGAAAAATCTCATGAAATGCTCAAATCCCCGACTTTTAAAAGAAGTCGGGGATCTAACTCCTGCCCATTTAACATTTAGTAGTTATTGATGAGTTGGGTGTAACGTATATAAATATTTTCTAAGTCTTCAGAATGCAAAAGTAAAGTTTAGTATCAAAGCCAATTCTTCTTATTTAGTTGTGATAATTTAGTAATTGAAGCTGAAAAGCTTCCCTGGCAGATTAACAGCCAATGTTCAAGCTAGTTAAGAGGTAAAAACGCTGTTTGATTTCAATCTGTCTCGTTCTAACAACAACACCCAACTCGAAAACTAATATTTCCTCTTCTTAGTAAACTGAGGCGTTCTAACTGATTGCTAAACATAAATCAGTACAAGCCTAAGATAAATGATGAATGTGAGGAAATCACTAAGTTAGTAGAAGCTTGGGTGTTGTTGTTTTAAGTATTTATAGTAGGGAACAGGTGACAGGTGACAGGTGACAGGTAACAGTAACAAAAACGTTGAATTTACTATCTTTCAACTTAGCAATTTACCATCCCCAAGTACCAGGCCCACCTTTAAATGGCCCGACAATATCACTAGTAACCCAACCACCATAAAAGTTTCCTGGTTGTGGTTGTACTTTTTCTTCATCTACATAACAAGCATCCATAAGATGGGCATAGAAAGCTACATGATCTTTAATGGATGCAAAACCTGGTGTTGGGTTGGTGTAATACCAAGCAGCATTTTGGGCTTCTTTATCGCCCACACGAATTGTATAGTAGCCAGCGCTGCCTTTCCACTCACAAAAACTAGATTTTGGTACTGCTATGAGATATTGCATTTTGATATCTGCTGGGGGGATGTAGTAAGAAGGCGGATGACTGGTTTCTAAAACACGTTTGGCGTTGTGGGTGTCTGCAATGGTTACGCCATTAAAAATAATCTGTATATGTTTGTTGGTAGGTTCTAAGCGCGGGGGACGAGGATAATCCCATACTGATTCTTGTCCGGGTGCAGGTTCGATGCGTTGAGGAAAAACCATACAAGTAGGTAAAAATAAATATGCGATCGCCTTTACTTTAGCGTAAAGTTACACTTTATGAAAATTCGATTGTTTCAGCCGCAAGATGCAGAACAAATAGCCCAATTATTCCACGAAACAGTACGCCAAGTTAATATTAATGACTATTCAAACAAGCAAGTCGCAGCTTGGGCTCCAGATGATATTTATTTTAGAAACTGGGCAAAAATTTGTTCAGAACGATTCACATACGTTGCTGATGATCAAGCCATAATAGCAGGCTTTGGTGAATTAGAGTTAAATGGACATATAGACTGCTTCTACTGCCATAAAAATTATCAACGGATGGGTATTGGTAGTAAAATTTATTCTGCAATTGAGGCAAAAGCTGAAGAATTAGGGCTGAATCGCTTGTATGTTGAAGCAAGTATTACCGCCAAGCCGTTTTTCTTGCACAAAGGATTCTCTGTCATTAAAGAACAACAGGTAGAACGTAGAGGAGAAACTTTTATTAATTATGCAATGGAAAAGTTTTTAATTGCCCGTTGATTTATATTAATGGGTTTTGCAAAAATAGGATGGGTTATGCGATCGCATAACCCATCCAAACAATAATTATGTCGAGTTAATTCAAAGTTCAAAAGCTGTACTTCTAGCGTACTTCTTTCAAACTTTCAACTTGTTTGGTAAACAATTCAGTAAACAGACTCATCACTGTTCTTTCTTCGCGCACCTTAATATTAGCTGTAATTGACATCCCTGATTGCAATGATAATTGTTTACCATTCATCTCTAGTGCTTGCTTATCTAAAGCTATTTTGGCTGGGAATCGGTAAAATTTATGAGTTTCATCTGGCGGTAAAGCATCAGAACCAATAGAAATTAATTGTCCTTTAATATCACCAAATTCACTAAAAGGAAAGGAATCAATTCTCACATCAGCCTTCATACCTTCCCGCACAAAACCAATATCTTTATTAGTAATGAATACTTCAGCAATATATTTTTCGTTAGGGACAATTTGTAGTAATTTTTGTGTAGAATTAGCTACAAAACCAGGATTTTTTGCCTGCATATCAAAAACTGTACCGCTTACAGGAGCGCGTAGTTCTTGATATCTTAAATTCAATTGAGATTGGGAAATTTTGCTGTTGATATCTGCTAAACGCTGTTCATTTTCTAGCACAATTCTGATAAATTGACTATCAATATCAGCGATGCGTTGTTTATTATCCGATATTTTTTCTAAAACATTTTTACCAGAAACAGCAACAGTATTAGTCAATTCTTGCCGTCCCTTTTCTATGTCATATTTGAGACGTTTGTCTTCTTCTTGTAATTGGGCGACTTCTGCTTGAAGCGTTTGTACTTGTTGTTGCTGATTAAGATATTGTAGCTGTGAAACTCCACCTTCTTCGGCTAAGATTTTTAGCTTATCTAGTATCTGCTGCTGAATAGCTAAACTAGATTGGGTATCAGCTATTTTGACTTGATTTTGTGTCAGTTGTTTTTTGATTTTTTCAACTTCTAATTGTGCCGCATTTGCACGGGTTGCTAATTCTAATTTAGAAATTTGCAGACGTTGTTGTTCATCTACTCCCAGTCCTTGAGTAGCTGTAGAATTTCTTAATTCTTTGCGCAACAATTCATTTTCGCCGACTAAAGCTGCTCGACTTTTTAAAAGAAAGACTGCATCTGTTGGTAGTTTACTCCGCAAAAATTCTAGTTCTGAGCCTACAGTATAGCTAGAACTCATCAATCGGCGATAAATTTGATTTTCTCTAAGTAAACTATTACGAACTTTAATTAAGGAATTTAATTCAGCTACGGTAGCAACAGTTTCAAAAGTTAGTAGTAAGTCTCCTTTATTGACTGTTTGTCCATCTTTGACATAAACTTCTTTAACTACGCCATTAACTGGTGCTTGCACATCTTTGACTGTTCCTTGGGGTTTTAATTGACCTGTAGCAGGTACAACTTGTTCTATTTTGGCAATACAAGCCCAAACAATACCAAAGCAAGCTAAAGCCATTAAGGTCAACATAATTGTTCGTGACCAAACTGGAGATTGGCGCAATACAACAGATTGCTCAAAATTATCAAATTTCTGATTAATTAAAGGCTGTTGAGAAACCTGAGATGGTGATGTTAATACAGGTGATTCGGTAGTGATTTCAGGATGATATTTACCATTACCATTATTGCCATTGAGCCGGTTACCATTAACTTGAGTCATAGTAGTTTTACCCTTTATTAATAAATAGCTATTGACCGTGCCAATTTTAGATTTTAAATTTTGAATTTTGGATTGTTTTTGGTAAAATTCCCGCCTCTTGTAGGCAAAACGAATCTAAAATCAAAAACTATTTGACTATTGACAATTGACGAATTACAAATTAACTTCTTGCTGTTGATAAAGGTAATAATAATGACCTTTAGCAGCCATTAATTCTTGATGACTACCTTGTTCTATGACTCTGCTTGCATCCATGACAACGATGGTATCTGCATGGCTGACAGTGTTAAGACGGTGAGTAATGAAAAATACTGTGCTACCTTGAAAGGCTTTGGCTAAGTTAAGACAAACTTGGCGTTCTGTGGGGTAATCTAAGGCACTAGTAGCTTCATCTAAGACTAACAGTTTTGGTCTTTGGAGTACAGAACGAGCGATCGCAATTCTTTGGCGTTGTCCCCCCGAAAGTCCTGCACCTCGTTCGCCGACGCGGGTATTGTAACCGTTGGGTAAGTTCATAATAAACTCATGGGCGCAGGCAACACGCGCGGCTTCGATAATTTCTTCGGTAGTTGCTTCGGGGTTAGTCAAAGCAATATTTTCTTGCACTGTACCGTCAAACAACAGTGTTTCTTGGGGTACTACTCCTATCTGTCTTCTTAAGGAGTAAAGTTCGACTTTGGCAATATCATAACCATCAATTAAAATTCTGCCGGACTCCACATCGTAAAGTCTCAGCAGTAATTTCATCATCGTACTTTTACCGGAACCACTTTGTCCGACAATGCCAACAAATTGTCCGGCTGTAAATTCAATATTGATATTAGAAAGTTGCAGTGGCCCACCAGCCGTAAAGCGGAAGGAAACGTTTTCAAATTTAACAGCACCGTTAATTGCTGGTAAAGGAATATTATCTCGGTCAGCTTCGCCTTCTTCTGGTGTATCCACAATGTCACTCAACCGTTCTAAAGATAAGGCGGTTTCTTGGAAGCTTTGCCAGAGTTGTGCTAAACGTAAAATTGGGCTAGTAACGTAACCTGAGATAATCCGAAAAGCGATTAATTCACCTAGGGTTAATTGTCCTTGTAATACCAGATAAGCACCAACCCATAAAACTAGTAAGCTACTCAGTTTATTAAGAAAATTACTAGTAGAATTAGCCAAGGTAGAAGTAACAACAGTTTTAAATCCAGCCCCGACATATCGAGCATAACGCTCTTGCCAAGAAAAGCGCGATCGCAATTCGATATTTTGTGCTTTGACTGTTTGAATACCCGACATCACCTCAACTAAATAAGACTGAGTATCGGAGTTGCGTTCGGCTTTGCTGCGTAACTGTTTACTAATCGTTGGTGATGCAATTAAAGTAATAACAATAAATATGGGTATTGTCCCTAAACCGACTAAGGTGAGTTGCCAACTGTAAAACAGCATGACAACAATATAAACTACAGAAAATACGGCATCTAGCCCTACAGTTAAAGCTGTACCTGTGAGGAACTGGCGAATATTTTCTAACTCGTTTATCCGTGTTGACAATTCCCCCACTGGTCGGCGTTCAAAATAGCGGAGTGGTAGCCTAAGTAAATGGTCAATAATTTGCGAACCCAAACCCATATCAATACGGTTTGTCGTATCAACAAACAGGTAAGTCCGCAAGGTACTAATGACAGCTTCAAATAACCCAACTACTAACAGTAATATTCCTAAAACATTCAGCGTGCTAATACTATTTTGGACAATAACTTTGTCGATAATCAACTGAATGACGAGGGGGTTAGCTAGTTGTGCTAACTGTACAAAGAAAGAAGCAATAAAGACTTCAATCAGAACTCGGCGGTAGCGAGATATATAAGGTAAAAACCACGATACACCAAACCTCTCTTGAGGTGTTTCTTTGGTAGCACTCAACAGCAATACCCGCATTTGTGGCGGATACTTGCTTTCGTCAATTTCTAAATTCTTGAGTAATTCTCCTGGTTTACAGCGTACCAAGCCTTGGGACGGCACACCAACAACCACATGATGTGCATCTGCTGCATATAACACGGCGTAAGTTTCCCGATAGCGAATTAGTGCTGGTGTGGGAATACGTGCAATAGTCGCAGTCGGTAAATCTACTAACTGTGCTTTTAAACCAATTAATTCTGCGAGATAAGCACAAGCTGGAAAAGATACACTACCTTGACGTTTAATTTGCTCAGATAAAATGCGGCGTACCACTTCCCGACGCAAGGGAATTTGCAAATGCTTCGACAGCATTTGAAAACATGCAAAGGTAGCATTTAACTCTCCTTTACCACGCACGAAGGGGAATTTTAGCTGTTTTTTTTGTGCTGGAGAGTCTACTAAAGTAACTTCGTCAGGTGCATAAGGAATATCTAACTCGTCTGTAAAACTTGGTTGAGTATCATTAATAGACACTTCCTCAGGCTGAGAATAGTTATCTAAAAATGATAAATCTGCTGGGTCAAAACCAATTAAGCGTGCAGGAGCTTTACCCGCAACTTCAATCGCTTCCTCATTGAATTCTACACGAGAACCAGGAGCAAAATTCTTGACTGCGCCGCCACTCACAAACCAAATACTGCTGCTATCTAGCTGATTATATGCAGTTTTTCCAGGGAGTAAGTAATGTATTTTTGCTTTTGCTAAAGCTTGCTCTGATACTTCTTGGAAATTTGCAACAGCGTTAGCTTGCTTGGCTACTTGGACACCCAAAACATCAAAAACTTCTGATATGTTGCTGCGATTTTTGCGGGTGTTGGCAAATTGAGGATATTCCGATAATAGGCGGAAATATTCTTCAACATCCAACGCTAAACATATCACTTCTGTAGAAGCGATCGCAATCTCACAGGCTACCTGACGCAAACAACTAATTTCCCCAATAATTGTTCCTGGTTTGAGCAATTGTAAAGTAATTGCTGTTTTTGTTTGGGGTTCGTATCCTAAAAGGCGAACTTGCCCTTCATAAAGCAGGATAATTTTTTGGGGTATGCTTTCGTTGCCAATAATTTTCTGTCCGATGCGGTAACGCCAAGCTTCTAATTTTTCCCCAAGATTGATGATTACTTCAGCAGGTAATTGTTCAAATCCCTCTAGTGTCGCAATAAATTCTTGAAATTTGCTTTTAATATATGTCATACTTTAAAACTCATGTTATTATAGTCAGTCTTTATTCATATTGGTTGCTACTTGAGCCTTGATATTCATCAATAATAATTAACAAAAAATTAATTTATATTATGATTAGGTTAAAAAGTAATATTTAGATGTTTCATAATCTTATTTTTTAATTTCAACTGAGAGTTGAATGGCTATTAATATTTTTTTACAAAGAAATCATAAACTTGCTAAAAATACGCAAATGGTTACTACTTTTATAGAATAAAAGTATCACAACCTTATATATAGAAATCGTAAATTATTGGTAAAAAATCTTATGTGTCAATCGGGTGGGCATTGACGCACCAGGACACATCCGAAAGGAACTAGATAAGGTCGAAGGAAAAGTATTATATTTTACTCAGTAAATAGCGGTAATTGAGTAACTTGTTCTAAAACTTTTAAACCTTGCAAGGAACCACGAATTAAGCGAGTAGCAGCTAGGGGTTGACTAATGAATCTCCATACTAAGGGTAAAGGTTGCAGTGAACCATTGGCACTAATAGCTGCGGTGAGGTCAGGAATATCGTGTTGACAGTCATCACTCACAACTCGCAACACTGCAACGGCTACCCCCATTTGCTGAAAAAACTTGATAGCGGCGAAACTTTCCATATCGACAACATCGCTGTCGGAAGTTTCACCTAAATAAGATTTTTCTGTAGCTGACCAGATAACGCGATCGCTTGTCAAGCCTTTGGCCAGAGATACTTTTTGGTGCAAGCGAGAATATAACTGCGTCGTGAAGGTGCGATCGCATTCTTGCACCTCTCCCTGATAAGTACAATGTTGATATAGCACTACATCCCCAACCGCATAACGCTGACGCAGGCTTCCACATAAACCCATCACCAGCACCCTTGATAACGACTGCGGCTTGTCCCATTTTTGTAAGTACTCAGTGAAAGGCTGCATTCCGACGGGTATTGACAAAACCTTTGGTATCGCTTCCTTCGTTGGACGTAAGCCACGACACACAGCTTTATACTCTGCACCCTGCGGCACTAAAATAATCGTGTTGAGCATGAATTGTATATTCGCTACGAAGAAGTCAAAAGTAAAAATCCAAAAGCAAAAACAAATACTTTTGACTTTTTACTTTTGACCTTTGACTTTAATTTATTTTCCAATCGACAACTTGAGGTTTGCGTTTTGGTAGTAACTGAAAAGTACCCAAAGCCATACTGGCGAGTCTTGGCAAAAGTTGCGGTTGCAGTATCCGCGAGTCAAACTTGCTCATCCGTCGTTGATTTTCTTGAATGCACACTTTGAGGAATTTTTCAATAGTTAAATCTTGGCTAAAAACACCGGCTCCGCTGGCGGTGAAGCCAGCACCATTGGGGTCAGCATCACCAAAGGCCTTGATTACAATACTGAGTGCTTTACCGTAATACCAGAGAGTTTTAGCACTCCGCAGAGGTAAAAATCCATCACCACGTTGAATTTGCAGATACGTAAACCAGTTGACAAAAAACACAATATGCCGGACTTCTTCATCTAAAATCGGGTCAAAGATTGTGAAGATTTGCTCAGGAAAAACTCTGGCTTCACGGGCAATTTCAAATAAACCAAAGGCAAAGAAAGAATCTAGGCACTCTTCAAAACCAAATTCGATGAAGGTTTGCTCCAGGTTTTTGGGAACTTCTATGGGTGGACAGGGAGGCATCGTGATACCGTAACGCTCAATGAGGATTTTCAGCAACCGCGCGTGACGAGATTCTTCTTCACCTTGGAGAGCGATCGCTGCTTGTAGAATGCGATCGTCTACAGTTTTGGCATATTCACTAACAATAACTCCAGCTTGACGCTCTTTATTCAAAGCTTGATCCCAGAAAGGTATGCCTCGCATCCGTGCCAAGGCAGCATCATCTAGATCAGGCCACGGGAGATGCTCAGGCTCATATTCCCTGTAACTCTCCATAAAACTACGACAGAATAATTCCTTATGGTCAACAGAACCAATTTTCATAAGTAAAGTTATGTGTCCTTAAAATTGCTGTCAGATCCAGGATGATGTAGTGAGTAATACAAGTTTGCTATCAGCCTACCGCAATCGAGTGCTAAGTACTGAGTGCTAAGTAATAATTATTAAGTGTTTGCGTAGAAGAAAATTTTTTACCCTTTATCCTTTATGCTTTTTTAAGAAACTTCTTAAGTAAAATTGCCCATTATCAGGAAACTAAACCAGCCAAACTTTAGACGATTAATGTAGCATGACAATTAATTGGGACACCAGCAAAATTTTCCAAGATGGTAAAGCTTAGTAGCGCAAAATCTGCACGAGAACGCTTCAATATTTCCAAATTGGCAATTGACTTCTCGTGGTTGACAGTCAGTTTCTGGATTGCTGTAACGGTAGCTGGGCTTTTAGCTTTCAGTTCCCTCAAGTATGCTTTGTTTCCAGATATTACATTTCCGGTGGTGGTAGTAAACGCAACAGCACCACTGACAACGGCAATAGATACAGAAGCAAAGCTCACTAAACCAATCGAAGAGCGCCTCCGCTCTCTGGAAGGACTAGATAATCTTCGTTCATCTGCCTATCCTGGTCAAACGGCTGTTAGCTTATCTTTTGCAGTTGGTACTGATTTAGAAAAATCCACTAGTCAGGTAGAAACTGCGCTCAAGCAGTTAAACCTGCCTCAAGGTGCAAATTATAAAATTATTCCTTTAAACCTGAACGAATCCGCAGCTGTTAGCTACACCTTAGAGAGTTCCTCGCAGAATCTCACAGATTTGGCAAAAATGGCGGAAGACAAAATTATCCCAGCCATTGAGAAAGTGCCAGGAGTTCTGAAAGTCAATTTGTTGGGAAAACCTAGCCCTACGCCAGCATTGCCGACAGCCCAAAATGCAGCAACAGATCTCCCCCAAGGCGGAGCCACATTAGTCCGGTTTAATGGACAAGATGTACTGGCATTTCAAGTGATCAAGCGTGGTAGCGCCAACACCTTAGAAGTGGTGAGTCGGGTTGAAAAAGAAGTTGAAAAGCTCAAAGCCAACTTGAAAGATGTCAAGCTCACCTTAGCTGCTACCCAAGCAGAGTATATCCACGACGCGACGCAATCAACCATAGATGCGTTGATGGAAGCGATCGTGCTGGCAATCGTCGTCATCTTTCCTTTCCTGCGTAACTGGCGAGCTACCTTAATTTCCGCCCTGGCGATTCCGACATCTTTGTTGGCGACGTTTATCGTCATGGCGATTTTCGGCTTCAACTTAGAGACGATTACGTTGCTGGCCTTGGCATTAGTTATTGGTAGCGTCATTGATGATGCCATCATCGATGTCGAAAACATCATGCGGCATATTGAAGAAGGAAAAAGTCCTCGTCAAGCCGCGTTCTCAGCCACCAGCGAAATAGGATTAACTGTTGTTGCTACCACGGCTACTGCTGTCGCGGTTTTTTTACCCATTGGTTTGATGGGTGGAGTAGTTGGACAGTTCTTCAAGCCATTCGGAATTACAGTTTCCGCTGCTTATATTGCTTCTACCTTAGTAGCCCGTACACTATCGCCAGTGTTGGCTACCTACTGGCTCAAACCTATGTCTGCAAATTCTCCTCAACGAGAAGGAAGGCTTTGGTCAGGCTTTGCGCAATCGTACCGTAACTTGCTGTATTGGTCATTAAATCACCGCAAAACCGTGATTTCCTTAGCCATTCTCAGCTTTGTTGCAGGTATTGCCCTGGTTCCATTCATCCCCAAAGGATTTATCCCTAAACTAGATCGGGGTGAATTTAATATTACCTATGTCACTCCCTTACCGAAAATACCTGATTTAGCAGCTTTACAAAAACAAGCAGCACAGGCAGCACAAGCAGGAATTGCCCTGCCATCTCAACCGCCAGTTTCTCTTCCCAATCCCCTCAATGAATCTTTGGAAGTTGCCAAGAAACTAGAAGCGGTGGTGAGAAAATCCCCAGCAGTAGAAACAGTATTTACTACTGTTGGTTCCCGCGAAGGCGAACCAAATAAAGGTACGCTTTACGTGAAGTTGAAGGATGACCGAGACATCAAAACGGCGGAATTACAAGACCAGTTACGCGCCCAGTTACCTAAGCTACCTGGTGTGACAACGAGTGTCGAAGACATTCAATTTGTTGATACTGGTGGGCAAAAACCGCTACAAGTATCGTTACGCGGCGATGACCTGCAAGCTCTCAACAAAGCTGCTCAAGCGATTAAAGAGCGCATCGAAAAAATACCAGGAATTGCTGATGTGACAGTAACAGGTGGCACGAAAAACCAGGGGACGATTTTTCAAATTGAGCGACTGAACAATCAAAGAGTAGCCTATGTCAGCGCCAATTTAGAAAAGGATTCGTCTTTAGGAAATGCCACAGACAAAATAGTCGCAGAAGCCAAAGAAATTTTACCTGCTGGTGTAACTTTAGACTTGGGAGGAGATTCTGCCCGCCAAAACGAAGTATTTAGCAGTTTTGCTTCTACTTTGGTGCTATCAGCACTTTGCATCATTGTGGTACTAATTTTATTGTTCAGAAGTTGGATAGACCCAGTAGTTATTGGGGTTTCTCTGCCTTTATCTATTGTTGGAGCTATGCTGGCTTTACTCTTTACCAAGAGTGATTTTGGCATGATTTCATTAATTGGCTTTGTATTTTTGTTGGGACAAGCAAACAAAAATGCGATCGTTTTAGTAGATTACATCAACCAACTGCGTCAAGCCGGTTTAAGTCGCAAAGAAGCAATCCTCAAAGCCGGGCCAGTGCGTCTTCGTCCCATTATGATGACAACTGCTTCCACAATTTTAGGGATGCTACCCATTGCCTTGGGTTTAGGTGCTGGTTCCGAATTGCGATCGCCTATGGCTGTGGCAATTGCTGGCGGACTCGTCACCTCAACAATTCTCAGCTTAATTGTTGTGCCAGTAGTTTACGCCATCTTAGATGACTGGTTCCCGCGCTTTCGTCAGGGGGCGAAAATTTAATGCAGGCTTTTGTCACAGGGGGAACTGGCTTTGTCGGTTCCCACTTGGTGCGGTTATTACTGCAACAAGGATACACAGTTAAAGCATTGGTACGTCCTAGCAGCAATCTAGCCAATTTACGCGGCTTGGATGTAGAACTTGTCAAAGGAGATTTGACTGACCCTGAGATTTGGCAACAAATGCAGGGTTGTCAATATTTATTTCATGTTGCCGCCCATTATTCGCTGTGGCAAGTAGATAAACAACTACTGTATCGCTACAACGTTATCGGCACGCGCAATATCCTAGAAGCCGCCTGCAAAGCTGGAATTGAACGTACTGTTTACACCAGTTCTGTATCAGCAATTGGAGTCGGGCCTGGTGGTAAAGTTGTCGATGAAACTTATCAAAGCCCCGTAGAAAAACTGATTGGCAGTTACAAAAAATCGAAATTTCTCGCTGAACAAGAAGCCAAACAAGCGGCTGCTAGAGGACAAGATGTCGTAATTGTCAACCCTAGTAGCCCGATTGGGCCATTAGATATTAAGCCCACACCCACAGGAGATATTATTCTGCGGTTTTTGCAGCGAGAAATGCCTTTTTATTTGGACACTGGGCTAAATTTTATCGATGTGCGGGATGTGGCTTGGGGACATTTACTAGCATTGCACAAGGGAAAGTCTGGCGATCGCTATATCTTAGGACACCAAAACCTCAGCCTCAAGCAACTACTCGAACAACTTGCCGAAATCACAGGTTTACCTGCACCCCAACGCACCATCCCTGCTTGGATACCCTTGAGTGTCGCTTGGATTGATGAGACAATTCTGGCACCTTTAGGAAAAACGCCCTCAGTACCTATAGATGGTGTGCGCATGGCTCAACAACATATGTACTATGATGCTGCCAAAGCCGTCCGAGAGTTGGGACTGCCTCAGTCTCCCTTGAAAACAGCACTTAAAGATGCTGTGGATTGGTTTATCGCCGAGGGCTACGTCAACTGAAAGGATAGAGGCTAGGGACTAGAGGCTAGTGTTTTTACTCAGCACTCAGCACTCAGCACTTTTTACTTATAAAAGAGGAGTGATAGGAAAGTGGGAATTAATCTACAACAAGCTATGGATATCGGGAAGTATCTTGTGACTCAGCGCTTATTAGGGCGCAAACGCTTCCCCTTGGTATTGATGTTAGAACCGCTATTTCGCTGTAATTTGGCTTGTTCTGGTTGTGGCAAAATTCAGCATCCCGTGGAAATTCTCAAACGCAATCTCACACCCCAAGAGTGCTTTGCCGCTGTGGAAGAATGTGGCGCACCTGTGGTTTCCATTCCTGGGGGAGAACCGCTACTCCATCCCCAAATTGATGAGATTGTTCGGGGATTAGTAGAACGCAAGAAGTATGTTTACTTGTGTACCAATGGTTTGTTATTAGAAAAAAGCCTCGACAAGTTTCAACCTTCGCCTTACTTTACTTTCAGTGTCCACTTAGATGGAATGCGCGAATGGCATGATAAATGCGTTGATCGCAAAGGTGTGTTTGATACTGCCGTACAAGCGATTCGTGCTGCCAAAGCCAAAGGTTTTCGCGTCACCACCAACACCACTATCTTTGAAGGTGTAGAAATCAAAGAAATGCAGGAATTCTTTGATTTCTTGGACAGCCTGAATATTGATGGGATGATGATTTCCCCTGGTTACAGCTATGAGTGGGCCCCAGATCAAGATCATTTCCTGAAACGGGAACAAACCCGCGCCCTTTTCCGGGAAATTCTCGCACCCCACACATCAGGTAAGAAAAACTGGAATTTCAATCACAATCCTTTGTTCCTAGACTTTTTGATTGGTGAAAAAGACTACGAATGTACACCTTGGGGAAGTCCCAGTTATAGCGTCCTCGGTTGGCAAAAACCCTGTTATTTGTTGAATGAAGGGCATTACAGCAGCTTCAAAGAATTGCTAGACAACACAGACTGGAGTAAGTACGGCCGCGCCAGTGGTAATCCCCAGTGTGCTGATTGTATGGTTCACTGTGGCTACGAACCAACGGCTGCAATGGATGCGATGCAACCACAAAACATCGCCCGTTCTTTAGGAACTGTATTTGGTAAGAGTTAGCAAGAATTATCTGCTTGTCAGTTGGCTTTAGTCCTGCTCGTCCATTAGCAACCGTTAGTCAGAAATACAATGTTACAAAATACAAAACGGCGCTCATTGTGGCAATTAGCACTCCAAGGATTGCGAGATGGTGGCCCTTCTACCTGTCAATTTGCCATTACCAGTGTATGTAATGCCCGTTGTGGTTTTTGTAACTTTGCTGTAGATCGGATGCCGATGGATGAGAGGCATTCTGTAACTCTGGAACAAGCCAAGCAGGCAGCAGAAATTCTCTACCGCAACGGGGTATATTTCATGATTTATGTGGGTGGTGAACCAATGGCTCACCCCCATTTAAATGAAATGATTGCTCATGCCTCTAGCATCGGTATGGCTCCGATGTTGGTAACTAATGGCTCTCTGCTTACACCAAAGCGAATTGATGAATTAGCTGATGCCGGACTAGTCAGCGTGATTATCTCGATTGATGCGGCTGATGTCCAGAAACACGAACAAAATCGTGGGCTGAAGGGAGTGTGCGATCGCATCCACCAAGCCAATGCTCATTTCCAAAGTCGGCAAATCAGTACAACTGCTTCAGTGACGATGAGCCGACTGATAGATGATTATCATCAACTACCCTCTTTCTTAAAATCATTAGGGTTTGATAGTGTTACCTTTTCCTATCCCCTAACAACTTTGGCATCTTCCTATCTTGGTTATGCAGAATCTAACTTAGTAGACTACACTGCTCAAGAGTTAGATCAGCGTTTCAACACTATCAAGCAACTGAAAAAAGAGTTTCCCGTTGTGAATCCAACTGCCTCAATTGAAGATATGCAGCGGCATTTACAAGGTAAACCAGAGCAATTTGGCTGTCTTGGTGGTTGGAAATTATTTTATCTAGACTGGCATCTCAATCTTTATCGTTGCCACAACTGGGACAAACCTATGTGCCACATCACCGAGTTTAATGGTTCGCAACGAGTGCGTGATGGTTGTACTGCTTGTATGATTGATTGCTACCGCGACTCTAGTGTGATGCAGCATATTGGTGTGGCTATTAGTGATGGGGTACAAGCAGCCGCGCAAGGAAACTTGAAACAAGCTTGGCAGCATTGGTTTAATCGTCAGAACTGGATATCTCTCCAAGCTGTCTTAGAACAGGCTACTTGGTTACGTCGCCTTTAATTTTGTATTTCTTCGACAGGGGTAAGAAATACTGTGGAAGAATCTTGTTCTAGGGCTACTAACTTACCTTCTTTAGTCAATTTTAGTTGCTGTCCGTGCCACTCAATAGTTCCACCGAAGCAGCCAAAACACCAGACAACAAAGTGAAGTAAATCCCACAAAGGAATCAACCACAGATACTTTTTGATCACCACATCATTCAATACAATCGCCCCAACTACCCAACCCATAACTAACCGCATTGTCCAAACTATTGCTAGACTAATCCAACTTAATGTGGAACCTTTTGTAGCCATCAACAATAGCAAACTACTAACTGTACCCTGGGTAAAAATCAGTCCTAAATATCCCCAAGGACGAGAAAATCTAATAGCACGCGCCCAGCGAATCTGGCGTTGTAAAGAATTTACAATACTGCTGCTGCCTAAAACATGTTCAACTACATAATCAGATAGGACAACTTTGTATCCTGCTTTCGCTGGTAAATTACCAAGTTGAAAATCGTCTGCTAAATAATCTGCGATCGCTTCAAATCCACCAATTTTTTCGAGGACTGATTGGCGAATGACAATTGTCGAACCAAAAGCGAATTTTATCCCTTCGATTTGATTGCTAACTAACACGCCTGCATGAAAATCTGTAGCTATCCAAATTGCTTCTAAGATTGCTACCCATCCTTTAGCTAGGGAACGATACAAGCAAGTCACAACCCCCACATTCTCATCTTGCAATGGTTGGATAACTTTTTGCAGGTAATCTGAGTTGACGCGAATATCACTATCAGCAATTACTAAAATTTCGTGTTTAGCTTGAGCTAAAGCATTGGCTAAATTACTGACTTTGAGGTTAGCCCCAATGATGCGATCGCTCACTACTAAATTAATATCGACATCAGGAAACTGCTGAATAATTTTGTCAACAACTTTGATAATTGGATCTTGGCGATCGCGCACAGCAAAAATAATTTGAAACTGCGGATAATCTTGCTGGCAAAAAGATACGAGGTTATCGTCAGCCTCACTATCTAGTCCACACAATGGTTTTAAGATAGTTACAGGTGGGTGAAATTCAGGATTACTTGTTTGGGGCTGATCCAAAAAAGCGATCGCTGCATAAATTCCATAACAGTAAAACAGCACCGCTGACAAGCACAAGCACCACAGCAGTAACAACATATTTATCCTTAATCACATTAAGTATTAATTTCAGCCACAATCAATCTGCTTTTTTGTATTTGCTTTAGTCTAACTAGTTATTATCTATACTTTTTTCATGTTGCTAATTGATATCAATTATTTTTTGCTGAAAACACATATATACTAAAAATAATATATAAAATACTTTTAGCTAATCTCTATAGTAGTTTAGATATTTTTCATAAAATAATTATGACTTTTAGATGACAAACTTATGACTTTGGTAGGATATAGGCAAATTTAATTATTATTAAATATTTTGGCTGTCTCTAGGAAAGAAAACTTAATTATTAGTTCAACAATTGTTATGTATCTGATTTACTTTCTGCTACGTTCTTCCTGGAAGATGGTGGCGATCGCAATTGTCACAGGATTTTTAAGTGGCGGTAGTAGCGCTGGACTCATTGCTTTAATCAGTAGTGCAGGTACTAATAGTACGCACCCATCATTGACAAACATTGCTTGGGGTTTTTTAGGATTGGTAATCGTCGCGCTGATTACTAGTATTATTTCTCAAGTAATGTTAATTCGCCTATCTCAAGATGCAATTTTGCAATTACGAATGCGTTTAAGTCGCCAAATCTTAACTTCTGAATTAAGCCATTTAGAACAGCTTGGTAATCCCCGACTACTAGCAATTTTGACAGAGGATGTTCAAGCAGTAGCTAATGCAGTGTATGTCATTCCTTTTCTTTGTATTGATTTGGCAATTGTTTTAGGATGCTTGGTATATATTACCTGGCTATCTTGGTTAATATTATTGATTCTTTGTGGTTTGATTGTAGTCGGAGTAGGTAGTTGTCAATGGTTAATGACCAGAGGTGGAAAATTTTTGGCGTTAGCTCGTGATGACCAAGATTTACTATTTAAAGAGTTTCAAACTATTACTGAAGGCGTGAAAGAACTCAAACTCAATTATCAACGCCGTCAATCCTTCATAGAAAGCAGTTTACAACCAACAGCCGTCAAGTTTCGTCGTCATAATGTTGAGGGTTTAACGTTATTTGCTGCCACAACTAGCTGGGGAAAACTGCTGTTTTTTTTCGCAATGGGTTTTTTACTATTTGCACTGCCAAAATTACTGACTATTACGCCTCAAACCATCTCTGGCTATATTCTGACTTTTACTTATTTGATGTTGCCAATGGACAATATTATTAGTAATCTTCCTCAAATTAGTAAAGCCAATGTCGCCTTAAAAAAGATAGAATCTTTAGGTTTGTCTCTTGCTAGTCGTGCCGAAGTCTCAACAGTGCCACCTGCATTAAAGACTTCATGGCATACCCTAGATTTTGAGAAAGTGACCCATAGCTACTATAGAGAGCAGGAAGATAAAGGCTTTATCCTCGGCCCCATCAGCTTGAGATTATATCCTCAAGAATTAGTATTTATTGTAGGTGGTAATGGCAGTGGCAAATCAACATTAGCTAAGTTAATTACTGGACTTTATATTCCTGAAAATGGGGAAATTGTGTTTGATGGAGAATTAATCACCGACCAAAATCGTGAGTGGTATCGGCAACATTTTGCAGTAGTATTTTCGGACTTTTATTTATTTGATGAACTTTTAGGATTAGGCAGTCCTGATTTAGATACTTTAGCTGAAGGCTACTTAGAGCAACTTCAGTTAGAGCATAAAGTGAAAATTCACAATGGTAAACTTTCTACTACTGCTCTTTCTCAAGGACAACGTAAACGTCTGGCTTTACTGACAGCGTATTTAGAAGACCGACCAATTTATTTATTTGATGAGTGGGCAGCTGACCAAGACCCATATTTTAAAGATTTATTTTATACCCAGTTATTACCACAACTGCGGAATAAAGGTAAAACAGTGCTAGTAATTAGCCATGATGACCGCTATTTTCATCTAGCAGACCGCATTATCAAACTAGACTACGGCAAAATTGAGGAAATCAAAGATGGCAGAAGCTAAAAACGTCCTAGGCACAGACTTGCAACTTTGCTGTACTTCGCCCATGACTGGATTTTATCGTGATGGTTTTTGTAGTACAGGTGGTCAAGATATTGGAATGCACGTTGTCTGCGCCCAAGTTACAGCCGAATTTTTGGAATTTACCAAATCTCAAGGTAATGACCTGAGTACACCAATGCCACAATATCATTTTCCGGGATTACGGCCTGGCGATCGCTGGTGTTTGTGTGCAGCACGTTGGCAAGAAGCCCTAGAAGCGGGTGTAGCACCGCCTGTAGTATTAGAAGCGACCCACGCCAGAGCCTTAGAAGTCTGTTCTTTGGCAGATTTAAAAAAATACGCCCTTACTGCGTCCTAAAGCATCTAATTGTCGATAGTTAGTCAACTCAAAATTATTTGCAATCAATAGTTTGCGTACTCGCTGGCTCAACAGGGCAGCTAGTTCAGCTTTCCCTGACCCTGGTGGGCCATTCAGTGCTTCTCCCGCCTGCACTTGGGCGGGATGACAATAGATTTCTATCAAATTTGACTGAATTTGAGGTATCAGTCCCAGCAAGTATTCCTCAGTTACATTACCAGTTTGCAATAACCCATAGACTTTATCAGCAAAATTAATGCTGTGAGATGTTAGCAAATTTTCACCATAACGGCGCAGTCCTGCAAACACACCTGACCAAATTAATTTAGTCAGTAATGCTTGACGATTGAGTTTGAGAGTTTTCGTCAGTTCTTCTGATGGTAGACGGATAAAACGGATATCAAACTCTGGCGCTAATTCAACCAAAATTTGCAACACAACTGGATGAACGTGCAGGTGTAAATGTCCATCTACATGAGAAAGTGGCAACCCAGAGGCTTGGAATTTGGTTAACTGGGCGCGAATTTCTTGACGCAGTTCCTCACGGGCGGCGCTTTGGAATTGGTAACGCAACCCAGCTAATAAAGAACTGTTGGGGAAGTTACCTTGAGAGTCAACCAAATGGGGAATTTGTTCTGGGGGAAGTACGGAACGACCACAAACTAAAACTAGATGTAAACCAACGGCTAAGTCGGGGTGAGTGCGGCCGAGAGCGATCGCTTCTTGGGCAGCATCACCAGTTACCATTAAGCTGGTGCTAGTGAGTATGCCTTGCTCATGGGCTTTAATAATGGCTTGATTTACACCGCGAGAAAAGCCAAAATCATCACCGTTAATAATGGCGAAACGACGAGGTGATTTGAAGGTTTCTGGAGGGTTCATGAAGTATGAAGTCTGAAATCTGAAGTCTGAAGTCTGAAAAGGCATAGACAAAACCAACTACACCATTTCATTAATTCAGAGTAATTAAGCCGCCCACAAGGGGCGGGGCTTTTAAACTTTTACCTCTAAATATTTAAAGCAAAATCACTTGATTAACTAGACTGCGCGTGGGCAATTGCTTGAGTCCGGCGTTCTTTGAGGTAGGAGAAGAATTCTGCACCCTCACGTAGACGACGCACCAGCATTTGGCGGTCAGTAATCATTTCCCGCACAATGGGGATGATAGCTTTAGGACGGAAGTAGAATTTGCGATACATTTGTTCAACTGCATCTTCAATTTCGGCACTGGAAAGGGTGGGATATTGCAATGTCGAGGTTTGAATACCAGAGTTAGCAACTAAAGATTGGTTGGTAAACCAGTTGTTCGCCTTGGCTTGTTCATAAAGTTCTGTCCCTGGATAAGGTGCAGCGATGGAAACTTGAATTGTATGGGGACTCAGTTCGCAAGCAAACCGGATAGTTTCTTCCACAGTTTCTTGAGTTTCAATTGGTAGCCCAATAATAAATGTACCGTGGACAGTAATTCCTAGTTTGTGGCAATTTTTCATAAATTCCCGCGCCACTTCTAACTTGATACCCTTTTTAATGCGGTTGAGAATGTCTTGATTACCTGATTCAAAACCAACTAAGAGTAAACGTAAACCGTTGTCCCGCAGTTGTTTGAGAGTATCGTAATCTAAGTTAGCACGGGCATTGCAACTCCAAGTCAACTTGAGTCGTTTCAAATGTTCACTAATTGCGATCGCCCGATGTTTATCAATGGTAAAGGTGTCATCATCAAACATATACTCCCGCACCTTGTCACCAAAGATAGCTTTGGCTTCGGCCATTTCCCGTCCAACAGCTTCCGGGCTTTTATGGCGGTAGAGATGACCACCAATAGTTTGCGGCCAAAGACAAAAAGTACATTTTGCCGGACAGCCGCGCCCAGTGTAAAAAGAAATATAAGGATGTTGGAGATAACCGATGAAATATTTAGTAATATCTAAGTCGCGGGCATAAACTGGTAGGACGCTAGGCATAGCATCCCAATCATGAATTAATGGTCGCTCTTCATTATGATGGATTTGCCCAAAGCGATCGCGGTAACTCAATCCTTTGATTTCTTCCCAAGGTTTACCTTCTGCTAGTTCTTTACAGGTATAATCGAATTCATTCCGACACACAAAGTCAATAACTTGGTTATCCCGTAAAGTCTCCTCTGGTAAGACTGCCACATGAGCGCCAACAAAACCAATCTCCACACTGGGATTTTTTGCTTTAATCGCTTCAGCACACTTTACATCATTCGCCAGTGATGGCGTACTAGTGTGCATAATAATTAACTCGTAATCTTGAGCAATTTGCAGCACATCATCCACAGTCTGGCTATGGGGTGGCGCATCTACCAATTTGCTACCAGGAACCAGCGCCGCCGGTTGCGCTAACCATGTCGGATACCAAAACGATGTAATTTCGCGCTTGGCTTGGTAGCGAGAACCAGCACCACCATCAAACCCATCGAAAGAAGGAGGATTAAGGAACAGAGTTTTCTTCACTGATATCTCTCCTTAATATTTATTTCAGCCAGATAGTTATCTATCTCACATATTGTTTAATTTACAGCAGTAGATTTCCTACAGTGGTTTATCAGTTAGTCATTAATTCTGACTTTCAACACTGCTGTAATTGATTTGGCATACTTAATTTTGGGCTTTGGTTGAAATACAGACGTGCATTAATCACGTCTGTACTCTATGGTTACTTGCTTTTTAGACTTACGATGTAGTTAAAAATTTGGGTTAATAACCAAAATACACCACTATCTAAAATCAGCACTATTAAACTTGAAATTACTTTATCAATCGTACTGATCAAAGTTATTAACTGGCTTTGACATTTACCGCATTTAATTTTTCCAGCAGGGCAATGACATCACTGCGGCTGAGTTTTTCTTTACCATTGGCTAGAGCATCAATCGTACCATGCGCCAAAGTTAAGGGAATTTGGCAAAAGTGTAAAGCAGGGCCAGCAGGCAAAGCTTGAGTGTAAGCATCCGCTAACGCTAAGTTGCGTAGGGCATACTCTTGCATTTCTGTTACAGTCCAGCCTTCAGGAAAGAAGCTGACACCCCGCCCCATATCTTCAATATGGTTGCGGAGAATGTTTACAGCTTGTAAGCCACGACCAAAGCCAATTGCTAGAGTTCGGTTGGTTTGTGTACCATCGTACCAAGTCCATAAATCAGAAAGTAACAATCCAACTGCACCTGCAACCCCAAAGGTGTAACGATCTAAATCAGACTCTGTTTCAATTTTCCAATTTTTTTCTGCCCAATAAGCCATCCGGTCAGCCATTGCTGCGGTTGCATCCCAAATTCGTGGTGCTATAGTCTCAGGGGCTAATAACGACCATTCCCTTACTCTCAGAGTTACTTCTGCTAAAACATTTTCGTAGCCGCTAAATCCTACGGAGAAAGCATCAACTGCAAAGCCATCAACTCCTGCCTGTAATGTCAGACTAATCTGGTGTAACAGTTGTGCTTTTGTAGAATTATCCAGTTCTGGATGATCTTCAATTTCATCAATGGCACGCATACATAAGTATGCTGATGCGACGGCTTCTTGCAATCCTGACGGTAAAATACTAATTGGAATATAAAAAGTTCGACTAGTTTCTTTGAGGATTTGCAAGGCATCACCACGTAAATCCATGTTTTCACTCCCCTCTGAGTTTTTACACCACATGCAGTTGAAAGTTTCTTGATGATACGGGATACAGTTTTTACTCAATCTGAAAATCTTTAGATGGGCTAGTTTTTCATCGAAAGATTAATAGTCTTTGTATCATAGTTGACGAAAAATTCAAACCTATCAAAGTCATGTCTAGTATATAGGACTTTGGTTACTGAAATTTGTTCTGTGTGATTTGATATATTGAGTCAGCATAATTTTTTGCTGTAAATATCAACAACTATGTTAAAATTTTGCCGTTTATATACCTTAGTTGTTCAGTAGCGATGAGCTAATTGATACGGGCAGATGTCTTTTAATTCTGAGGACATCACAAAACGCTAGACAAGATTTCTATATTGTAAAAATATTATGAAAAAACTAATAAAAGTTGTCTGGAAATGAGTATGCCTGTAGATACCAACAGGTAGCTTATTATAAACGATAGAAAAATTTTAGCTATTGACCAAATAGCTTTGTAGATACGATTTTAGACTAAATAAACAATTATTTAATCAAATTGCGAAGCTTAATTTAAGTACCTATGTTCCTTAAATTCGGAACATAGGTACTTAAAAAAGTGCTGAAGCTAATCCTTCACTATAGTTGAGTGGAGTCTTTGATAATTAAAATCTCATGTCACTTATTAAAGTGGCACAGAAACTAATGTTTCAGATTGATATGAGATACCAGCTTGCTTAAAGCGATGTAAAGCTTCACCCAAGCGATCGCAATCGGCAATCAAACTGATCCGCACATAGCCTTCACCTGCAACTCCAAAGGCATTACCAGGAGTTACTACAACGCCTGTTTGCTGTAATACATTCAAGGCAAAGTCGGTGGAACTAACACCCACAGGGCATTTCACCCAAAGATACATGGTGGCTTTGGTTTTGGGAATATCCCAACCCAACTCTCCCAACCCTTGAATCAAAAAGTCGCGGCGAGTGCGGTAACGCTGTTGCACTTCATGCAAATATACATCTGGCAATTGTAGGGCAGTTTCAGCAGCGGTTTGTAATGCGGCAAAAATCCCGTAATCCAAGTTTGTTTTCAGCGTCCGCAAACCTTGGATAATTTGACTGTTCCCAACGACAAAACCTACTCGCCAACCAGCCATGTTGTAAGTTTTGGATAAGGTATGAAACTCTACGCCAATTTCTTTTGCACCTGGAATTTCTAATAAACTGGTGGGTTGATAGCCATCAAAAGCTAACTCGGCATAACACAAATCATGTACCAAGAGAATTTCATATTTACGGGCGAAGGCAACAATTTCTTCAAAAAATTCTCGTGGCGCAGTGGCAGCAGTGGGGTTACTGGGATAATTGAAATACAGAATTTTGGCTTTTTGGGCAACTTCTTCAGGAATTGCCGCTAAATCAATCAACCAGCCATTCTCTGGTTTGAGAATCAAGTTGTGGACTTGCGCCCCAGCAATTACAGGCCCGCGAAAATGCGCTGGATACGCTGGTGAAGGCACTAACACTACATCACCGGGGTTAATATAGGCCATTGCCAAATGTCCCAAACCCTCTTTAGAACCGAGTAGTGGTAAGGCTTCGCTATCAGGATCAAGCACTACACCATAGCGGCGATTGTACCAATTGGTAATAGCACGGCGGAAACTAGCAGTTCCTTCAAACGGCGGATAACCATGATTTGCGGGATTTTGCAAAGCGGCGATCGCGGCTTCTACTACTGGCTGTGGTGTGGGGCCATCCGGGTTCCCCATACCCAAATCAATTAAATCCAGTCCTTGTTCCCGTGCTTTAGCTTTCAGTTCATCCAGACGGGCAAATACATAAGCAGGCAGTTTCTGTATGCGTTCTGCTGGGGCAATCCAATTCAGTGTCATTGATGTACCACTTCTTGATACAGTTGATTTGTGAATGAAATATTTCCAATACACCACAGTTGGCGGCTGTGGATAACTTTGAGAAAACAATGAGTTAGCAAAGAATCAAGTTTCATATTGCAAGCTGGAAGTATTTCATTCCTCAATTTCATCAATTGTCTTGACAGAAACTCGATGACTTGATTCTCTGCTATCTGTTGGTGCAGTGGTAGAAACCATTGCGGCCATCAGTTGTTCCAGCCCTACCTTGAACGGTAGGCGATGAATGTCAGAATTTGGTGCTAGAGAAATTTCTGCTGCGGTTTTTAATTCGCTTAATTTGATGTTGCCTAATCCCAAATCATCTAATTTTTGGGGTAAGCCAATCTCTGCGTAAAACTTCAACAACTGTTGCCTTGCAGTAGTTGCTAACTGATTACCCAGAATCATTTCTTCTAAACGCAGTTGCACCAAGATACCGAATGCGACTTTTTCGCCGTGAATGCTGCTGTGTCCAGCAATGTGAGTTAAACCGTTGTGTACAGCGTGGGCTGCAACGGTACGACACTGCGCCCCACCCAGTCCGCCAATGACTCCCGCTAGTAAAACGGTAGCATCGACAACTTCTTGCCAAACTTCACTGCCTGGTTTTTGTAGCGCTGCGGCTGACTTTTGGAATAAAATATCGCGCAAAACTCTGGCTTGTTGAACTGCGGCAATGATTAAAGTTTGCTGTAAGTGTCCACTACTCACTGAGGCTTCGTACCATTTAGCGATCGCATCACCAATGCCGGCTACTAATGTGCGTTGCGGTGCTGTTTGAATTAAGTCGTAGTCCAGAATTAATAAATCAGGACAGCGAGACAGCGCCACATCATACAAAAAAGCCCCTGCCTCAGAATACACGTTGGAAAGGGCTGTCCAAGCTGCACAAGTAGCTGCGGAAGTGGGAATTGTCACCACTGGTAACTGCAATTGATGGGCAACTAGTTTGGCTGTATCTAATGCTTTACCGCCACCAACACCGATAATGATATCGGCTTTGTGTTCCTTGGCTGCCTTCCTTAAAGATTTCAAACTAGCTTCTGAACAATCTGCACCATAGGAAGCTTGGGCAGTGTGCAACTGTTGTTTTTCTAAAATTGGTTGTAAAGTATTCTGGGTAATCGCCAGAGTGCGATCGCCAACAACTATCAACGGACGACTGCCCAAAAGTGCAATCTCCGCTGCTGCTGCTGGCAACACTTTAGATCCACGAATGACTTTTGCCGGGGCGATCGCCAGTGCTAGTAATGAACTAGATGTTTGAGTAGATAAATTAGTAGTGGATTGATCAGGCATATAACTAGTTAGGCAAGACCTTGATTTTTATCGATGCTAGTAGAATTACATATATTTACAAAAGGCAGCTACCTATCAACAAAACTCTCTATCACTTGCGACCAGCACCTACTAAGCTGTTAAACATTTAATTTGCACATTGAGACCGCAGGGGTGGCAGGAGGTTACTGAGCGTAGCCGAAGTGGGGCAGGGAGCCAGGGAGAGGGTTTGCAGCTTTTACTACCATGAAAATCGTGCAATTTAAATGACGATTAGCTGAAAAATTTTTCCATTGATGGAATTAGTAAGTAATATCTTAATCTAAAAATAATTTTTATTGTATAGTCAAATACAAAAAAAATTAATGTCTTTTCAAACACAAATTTTATAACGTTGCTTGTATGGGAATATACTTATAAATTAGACTAAATTGACTACAAAAAAACTGAAACAATCAGGAAAAAGCGATCGCCACACAGTAACCGACATAACACAATTAGTCTTGGCGCAGTGATCTTAATGTTAGAAGTGTATGGGTGCAAGTCAGCAAAACCCTTACACCCAATCTCAACAATTAAACTTTTTGCGTCAGTCCTAACCCTTAAGCAGTAGGTTTTGGCAATTGGGCAAATTTATCTGTATAAATCTCAATTGCCATCTCTTCATCTTCCCGTGAAGTCAGAGTGCGTTTGATTTGACCAAGATACAGAGGTACAGAAACCCCAGGTTCTGGATGTAAAAGAGTACGGGCGCGAATTGTCAGATAATTATCGCCTCGCTTACCCAAACGACCATAGGAATATAAATTACTCGCTGCTTGACGTAGGGTAGCCTCTACCTCTGAAGGTGAAATTTTTGGTGAAATAGCAATTACTGCTTGTGTAGAACCATTATCATAAACCAGAGTAAATTTTCCGGCTCCGGGAATCACTGTACGACTCAACGGTACTAAAGAAAGCGCAAATAACCCGCCTGTTAGCACCAGCATAAAGCCAGTTGTACCTACCAGCCGAAAGCGAATGCCCCATTTAAGAATAAAAGCCAGTACTGCTAAGGCAGCAAATACTAATGTGGCAATACCCGACCATTGGGTGTATTGAAGAAAATCAGCTGTTGAGAACATACAAATTGGCTACTTGGGTGTCTTCACATTTTTACAGACACACCTATTTTACCGAGTGCTTACACTTATGCTGTTATTTCTTCTCTCACGAACTACCCTTAGACAAGACGGGGACAAATCAAAATTTAACATTAAGCGATCGCGCTCATGACAGTTCCGGCGATCGCGGCTGATTGATTCTGCTACTTAACGCTTTCTAAATAAGCATCCAAGTTAGGGACATCCACCCAACTGCTAGTTTTATGGGATTGATGAGATAAATCCATCAACAACTGAGAATAAACACCTTCGCGCAAGGATGGAACTACTGATTGGTTTTGGTCAATTCCTTGTAGCCATTGGTCTACTACCCGAATGAATGCAGAAATGCGACCATCGGTAAAGTTTTGGGTAAACATTAACTGCTGTGGGATTTCAATTTCTGTGAGTGGTTGTCCTGCTTGAGAACCCCAAACACGAAAACCGTGAATGTAGTCTTTTTGATTTTCGCTGCCTAACACTAAAGTACCGCGATCGCCATACACTTCTACCCAATGAGTTCTCGGTGCATGAACTACAGCACTAATATTAAGTTGGCAAGGTGTACCATCAGCTAATTCCAGCGACAGCAAACAATTATCATCTGTATCCACTGGTTTTAATGCACCAGTGCTAGGATCAATACGATTCGGAATGGCTGTACTTAAATAAGCACTTAATCTGCGGACTGGGCCAAATAACCAATAAATATAATCAAAGGCGTGAGAACCTAAAGATCCCAATGCACCACCACCTTTTTCTTGAGAAGAATACCAATTCCAAGGACGGGAAGTATCAGCGCGAGAAGAACCCAACCAATCAATTCTAATTAAGCGTTTGTTTCCGACATACTCTGAAGCTAAAAGTTCAGCAAATAACTGCCATCCAGGAACAAAGCGAAATTCAAAATCTACCACAGCAGTCACACCATTTACCTTTGCTAATTGATATAATTTTTTAGCTTCGGTTGCATTTAAAGTTGTAGGTTTTTCTAACAATAAATGTTTGCCTGCTTGTAGCACAGTTTTTGCCATTTCATAGTGCAGAAATGGTGGTGTAGAAATACTAACTGCTTGGACTTCTGGTAATTTGACAATATCATCAACACTGTTACAAGCGTGAGGAATATTATTAGCATCTGCAATTGCTTGGGCTTTCTTAATATCTCGGTGATAAACCGCTACCACCTCAGTTCGGTGATGTGCTTTAAATCCAGGAATATGTACTTTTTGACCAAATCCAGTACCGACTACAGCAACACCAATTACATTTTGATTCATGGTTAATTCCGCACCCTTAAATTAATTGACTGCAAAAATCGAATTGTGGAAAAATGCAGTATTACAGCCGCAATACTGCATTCTATGTGATTTTGGGTAAACGAAGTTACGTGTCACTAAAATTCTTGAGGTTGAGAGCAACTGCTCCTAGTAAAAGCATCAATCCAGACAATTGAGTTGGCAGAATAGATTCATGCAGAATTAGTACATTTAGCATGACAGAGAATAGCGGAGTTAGCCAGGCGATCGCCGAACATATTGCGGTTGAACACAGATGCAATGCTTGATTCCACAGCAAAAAAGCGATCGCAGTAGGAAACCCTGCTAATCATCGCCATTCATAGCAAACATCTTTTAGTAATCACCCTGATTATCACCGATTTTGGCGAACAGCGCACCCTTCTATCATTGTACGTTCCCAGCGAATCGGAAAATTGCTGTATCAACAACTAGGAGCGAATCTGAAAAGTTTGCCATCAAAGATAAACTGAGATATTAACTCTAAAAATTTGCTCATATCAAGTTTTGTTCAAGATTTTTATTGATAATTTATCTCAAAATTCGCATTGTTAAAGGATAACGATAATGTTCTCCATGATAAGCTTTTATAGCTGCAAAACTGACCAGAAACAATTGTAATAAAAGTAATCCAATACTCAAAAACATCCAGACTAAAAGTAAACCATCTAAAACAGATTTAACTTCATTAACTGCACCATTGCTTGTGATAGCAATGCCACAGCTACCCATTACAAGTAGCAAGGAAAAAATAATCACAACTAAAGTATACAAAGTCAATGAGATTTGAAAGTTTAAAGATTCTCTACCTTGAAAGTCAATCCAAGGATATTTAGATTTTTTCAGTCGCCAAATTGCTAAAGGTAATAAAATATTCAACGGTAAATATAAAGGAATACCCAAAAAGACTAATCCAAATAACAGTAGCCATGCTAATAAAGCCGAAAGATGACATAACATTGCCCATGTACGCATTTGTTTTTGGACTTGTTTTCTCATGGCTTGTTAATTAGGATGTGGATGAATGAAATTCCTATTTACCACACTACCTTTAAACCAGCAGGACAAAAGTTTAAAATTTGAGTATTTCTCGCTCATAATTTTCTGGTAAAGCTTTTATTTCCTCAGTGTTACCCAACTCAAACCGCCAATAGGGTACGTCTGCTTCAGCTTGGGGTATTGTCCGATCATCAGGCCGAGATAATTGCCATGAGTTACTCGCTTTTGTGGGGACAGACAAAATGTAGGTAGGTGCGAATGAATTGTCCCAGATGATCAACCAGCGTTTTGCAAAAATTCTTCCAAAAGCTTGTGGTTGCTTTTGCGTAACTAACTTTAGTCGTTACGAATATCAATTTTTTGATACTGATGCAAAGTCTCGCAGATAGAAATTACTTCCCCAGTTACCTTGGTGAATCGTGACTATATGATTAAGCTTATTCACTGTCTACTTAACAAAAAGGCATTTATGTATCAAAATGGGTAGTACTGGACTCGAACCAGTGACATCCTGCTTGTAAGGCAGGCGCTCTACCAACTGAGCTAACCACCCGTTCGCGCTTTCCGTTTGCGCTCACAATTAAACAATATAGCAAAATATTTTTAATCGCGCTAGTATTTTTGAGAAAATTTTTTTGATAATTTTTGAGAACCTTTAAATGCCCTCTGGTCGAACGCACGATCGCATTACTTTGTGGGCTTTGCCGTTTGTGGCGGGTGTGACTTTTTGGCAGACTCGCAGTAGCAGCGTGACGTTGCTGGTGGCTGGTGGATTTATGTTTGGCGGGTTGATGTTTGGCCCCGACTTAGATATTTACTCTCGCCAATACCAACGCTGGGGCTATTTGCGCTGGATTTGGCTACCTTATCAAAAAAGCCTGCGCCATCGTTCTTTTTTATCACACGGGCCGATTATTGGGACAACGCTGCGGGTGATCTACCTTTGCTGCTTAATAGCGATCGCTGCATTTATCATTTTGGTAATTGTGGAAAAGCTGGGTAACACCACATTTAATTGGCAAGCTTTGGGTAAAAATATCGAGCGATCGCTTGTTGGTTATGGAACAGAATATCTTGCCTTATTTTTCGGTTTGGAACTCGGCGCGATGAGTCATTCTCTCAGCGATTGGGGCGGTTCGGCATACAAGCGTGTGCAGAAGCAGGGAATTCGGGGTTTATTTCCCACTAGCAAAGTCAAGAAACGTAAAGTCTCCAGTCGTGTTCGTCGGTCTAAACCCAAACCCAGCAGCAAAAAACCGAAGTTGTGAGGGTGTTGGCTGTTGACTGTTAACGGTTAACCGTCAATAAACCTTTGTGCTTAGTCCTAATATTGTTGCTTTCCCTCACAAGTTCCTCAAATTGTTCTTCTAAATTAAAAGTGTCAGCAGAATTAGCGATCGCTAATCTTGATTGCTTGACTCAATTTTGCACTAGCTAAAAGCAGACTTCAGCAAAAATCGGTCTGATGTTTGTTTATACTCACAGGATTTACAGGAGTTCGTTATGAAAACGCAACGCAACTATCCAGTATATCGAGAAGCGATCGCAGGTTTTGCACTAGTTACATTAGCAGTATCTGGAGGAACCGCTTGGTGGACTTGGCAAGCAACTAAACCGACATCAATCAATCAGCAAACTTCACCGACACAAGTGAATAAATCGCCAGTTGCTTCACTTCCACAAACAACTATTCCGCCAATAGTTGTTCCTCAAAGAGTAGAGGCAATTACACCCAAACCTATAGCACCAGCAGTACAACTAAAACCACAAACTTACTGGTTAAAGGTGGACAATAACCAAATTCACCTAGTACCCCAACCTGTGACTGTGAAAGCGGGAGTAACATCAGAAGAGGCTTTAAAAGTAGCATTTACTAATCTCTTAAATAGCCCTAAAACTTCTGAGTTGAGTACAACAATTCCGGCAGACACAAAGTTACTAGATGTCCGAGTTACTAAAGCAGGAATTTATGTAAATCTCTCACCAGAATTTAGTCAAGGTGGTGGTAGTACTTCAATGGCTTATCGTGTAGCACAAGTTATTTACACTGCTACTAGTATTGACCCAACAGCTAAAGTTTTTGTCTCAGTTGCAGGCAAACCAATTGATACTGATCATCCACTCGGTGGTGAAGGACTAATTTTGCGGCAACCAATAACGAGGCGACAATTTGTAGAAGATTTTTCTCTTTCATGATTTTTCTCTTTCAGGGTCTTTTTCTCAATATCTTAAGATGCACTACTATGTCTAAAAATAATCATTATATAATCAACAATTTTCTGATTTTATGGCATTTTATTAATCAGCCACTCTTCAATAATAAAAACACGATATTTTTAAATCCTTTCAAGTTTTGGCGGATTTACTATATGCGTGAAAAATTAGAAAAAAGCTGGAACTATGACACGATTAAGCTCCTAGAAAGATGTTGTAACTGTGACACAATTACCCTATTGGAGAGATGTTTGGAAATAAAAAATGAGGCTAACTAATATTAAAGAATAATCCAGAAAACAGAATTCAAAATTAATGGGGTAAGTACCTGAATTATCTATCATGGAAAATCACTAAATTTCTGATTTATTCGCTGGCAGACAGAAATTATGCGTAATTTTGAATTTCAAATCCTGCATTTTATTTAGATAAAGCCGTCGATATTTTTTTCAAAACACACATAAATTAGGAGAAGAATTTATGTCTATTTCCAAAATAATCAAATCAATTACAGATGGCGTAGGGCAAGTTATCACATATATCTCAAGTGCCGCTAGTAGAATTTTTAGCCCTAGAGATGATGACTATCCAGCAACGGGAGTGCAACCTTTTGAAGGTGATATTGCTGATGATAAACATAGGCATTAAGTTGTTATATGGGCGGCTAAATCAGTCGCCCTATTAAAGTAAGGCGGCAAAAATGGTCACTGTTAGGAAAATTAACGATGAGTTAGCGATCGCAGGACAAATTACCTTAGATCAGTTAAAACAATTGGCTGATGAGGGTTATAAGTCTGTACTCAACTTGCGATCGCCAGATGAAAAAAGCTTGCTAGATAACGAACAAGAAAAAGTTGAGTCGTTAGGATTACAGTATATTAATTTTCCAACAAACCTGGAAGAAATTAATCATCAAGCTGCACTCAATATCTTTCAAATTATCAATCAATCATCTAAACCTACTTTAGTTCATTGTGATGATTCCATCCGTTCAGCAGCAATAATACTTTTATATATTGCCACTAAACAAGGAATGGATTTTGAACAAGCACTGCAACAAACTATAAATTTAGGATTAATTTCGTGCCATTCATAAAAAATCCATTTTTATCAGCCAGTTATTTATGGTGAGCATGGATATCTATAAAAAATTATAATTTGGTGCATTTTCATAAAAACCTACAAATTTATAAAGGTATTTCATATGACTAAAACTCTCGTCAATCTTACAATATCCGTAGTTGTTAAAAAGCTCGAAAACATTTTAGAAACTTATCCGCATCATCCTTATCAGGAAGCTTATGCTAATCCTGATATTAGGCAAACTCTCATTGCTTATATTCTCAGCAGAATTCCTAATCAATATATCACTGTTGATGAAGAAGAAAAACTAGAATTAATTTGTTCAGACTCTCTAATTCGTTCTTTAGAGCGCACTCTGTACATAGAATCAATCATTCGCCAAGGAATTGAAAAAGTTTTGCGTGAACAGATAGAAGATGTTCATCGCTACATTCCAGAAGTAGTCGATCCCAATTTAGTTGCATCTCATTGGTTTGGCTAAGATGACAGTGGCTCTCATTTCTGCGTCGGAGAGAGGTTGGATGAGAACTCACCTTGAACTAGTAATTTTTTAGTTGTCAAAATTATCAACTCTACAAACCCGATTTTTAAGAAAAAATCGGGTTTTTCCTTTCTGGTACAGCATTGAAAAATACAGCAGAATTCAGGAGTCAGAATAAAAATAGGTTCTGTACCTAGCTTTGAAATTTAAATTGTATACTTCACGTAGTTGACATATACTGTATCAAGTATCGCAAAAAATAAAATTTATAGCAGTCAAAAGTTATACAAATAAAATTTTTGTTGATAAAGATAAGTCAGATAGTATGAAATACTAAAAGCAAACATTGTAAAAATTACAGGAATTAATTGCTTGAGTTCTAATTTACGTTTTTTGAGGATTTCCAGACAAGATATAGGTATAAGAAACGGCCAAAAAATAATTGTAATTAAAGACATAATAAAAGACAAAAATTTATCTTCTGGAGAAGATGTGGGATGACGAAGGGAAAATCTCAGCCAGTTGATAAAAAAATAGCAAGTCATTATTAGATAACCAATGACTAAAGTCAGTTGTATTTGATTCACTGTCAATCCTCCTGAAAGTTACAGTATTTTTCTGTTGAGTAAAGTAGTTTTTGTCAAGGGCGATAAGCGCTTAGACTAGAGGCTAGTTTAGTTGACATCATGGAGATGAAAAGTACTTTGTGAAATGCTCTATTCAATAGATACTGCATAAAATTATTTATTGAATTAGTAGTTCTTCTGAGGTCACGATAATATTGTGCAGCCAGCTAAATACTATGCTAAGGGTAAAAGCAGGTAAAACAGTAGTTATACTTAATGTGAAAAAAAATTGAGCAAGCTGATGATATGTAAATATCAATATCAGCTTGCTATTGATTAGGATTATGATACTTGTTCTCAAATTTACAAAAGGTTATTCTGTTTTGATTTTTTCAACAATTGTTGAGTGTAATTAAATTTACAATAATTCCAAGATATTTCCGAAACTTTAAAGCGGTTTTCATCAATTCAGATGATAGTTATTTATTGTTTGAGAGCAGCTCTAAGGAGCTACTCCATTTAGGGTGCTATAAAATCAAAGATGCAAGACAGATGTGTAGACACAAAATAGCTGAATACTAGACATCGCCTCAACTTATCACATCTTTCACTCCTATCCACCCAGTTATTTTTCTGTGTTGACTGCTATAACTTGTGACTTGAATATTTTCTCGAAGCTCAGGTTTACTAGGTATTTCTTCTCTAACAACTTCTGCTAACAAACCAGAACGCTTACAACTTAATACAGGCATATCTTGCCAGCAATGGCGACAAAACCAAGCAATTTCAGAACCACGCACATGTTGTAAAAGTACTTCGGAACAGCAAGGACAGTAATTCATATTGTTCTACAATTAACTAATATAAAGGTGGTTTTAAAAATCTAGGCAGTCACTTGATCAAACTGTTGTCATTCAAATAACTGTCTATACTTACGAGGATAGTTATGAAATATGAGAAAGTTGTGAAGAAAATAATATTAATAAATCATTCGTAATATTTATACAATATTGCTTAAGTATTAACCTCAGTTATCCTTGAATAAAATTTACAATTACAGATAGTAAAGTCTTTAATCTTACATAAATATATACGTACAAATGTGTGATGAAATAAAGTAGAAAGTAGATTACTAAAGCATTTACGACTGCTAGACAGTTTTCAATCAAAAAAAATGGCGATCGCATTTGTTCTAATCTTGGAGAACAAACGCGATCGCCTAATGCGGGTAATTCAATTGCGCTATTTTCTCGTATCAGGACGATTTTCTTCAGGCGGATGCGGTGGAACACCGAGTGCATCTTTTAACTGTTGTTCTGTAACACCTAACTTCGTCGCCGCAGCGGCAAAATCGGGGCGGGGAGGGCGTTGATTGCGATCGCCAGGAGGATTACCAGGAACACCGAGTGCATCTTTTAACCGTTGTTCCGTCACACCTAACTTCGTCGCCGCAGCGGCAAAATCGGGGCGGGGAGGGCGTTGATTGCGATCGCCAGGAGGATTAGCGGGAACACCGAGTGCATCTTTTAACCGTTGTTCTGTCACACCTAACTTCGTCGCTGCTGCGGCAAAATCGGGGCGGGGAGGGCGTTGATTGCGATCGCCAGGAGGATTAGCAGGAACACCGAGTGCATCTTTTAACCGTTGTTCCGTCACACCTAACTTCGTCGCTGCTGCGGCAAAATCGGGGCGGGGTGGTCTTTGCCTTTGTCCTTGGGGTGGTTCTGAAGCTTGGGCAATTTTCTGAACTTGATTAGCAGCATTTGCTTGATTGAAGGAAATAAAACCAACTGTGCTAACCAAAACAGGAATTGCAGTTATAACTAGTACTTTACGAACTTTCATGATCAATCACCAAACATTAGGTTGCTTACATTTCTGATTAAGCCAACCCAAAATTACAGGTCACTGTGCTGATTAATTACAATTTTGTAATTTGAGCTACAGAGTAATGAATTTAAAATAAAGCAATAAATAAAGTAATTAAGGCTTGTGAACGTTCTGTTTGTCGAAGATGAAGCAAAAATTGCTAACTTCGTCCGGGCTGGACTGAAGGAGCAGGGATTTGTCGTAGATTATTGCGACAACGGTGATGAAGGATATCTGCGGGCATTAGATAACGAATATGATGTGATTATTCTTGACATCATGGTTCCGGGAAAAGATGGGCTATCGATTCTCAAACAACTGCGACGAGAAGGGCGAAATGCACCGGTGATTTTGTTAACGGCTCGCAATGAACTAGACGATCGCTTACAAGGATTAAACTTGGGAGCCGATGATTACATTGCTAAACCCTTTTTTGTCGAAGAATTAGTAGCGCGGCTTCATGCGGTGGTGCGTCGGAGTGTAGGCGATCGCCAAAATTTGCTGGCGGTTGGGGCGCTGAAGCTTGATCGCATCACGCGAGAAGTCACTTGCAATCAACGAGCGATAGAACTCACCAGCCGCGAGTTTAATCTCTTGGAATATCTTATGCGCTCTCCCGGACGGGTTTTTACTCGTACCCAAATTCTTGAACATGTTTGGGGCTATGATTTTAACCCCAACACTAACGTTGTGGATGTGTGTATTCAGCGCATTCGCAAAAAAATTGACCCGATTGACGAAACAAATTGGATTGAAAGTATTCGCGGTGTGGGCTATCGGTTTCGCAAACCAGAATCTCAATCGTGAAACAACTGCGATCGTTTCGACTCCGCATTGCCTTATTATCGGCGACTCTAGCTGGCAGTACATTGGTAGGTTTTGGTGCAGTATCTTGGTTTCAGATTTACAATGCCAAAATCAGCCGCTTGGATGCCGAACTGTTAAATCAGTTGCTGCGGGCAAACCGTCCCCCAGTGGGAGGCGAAAGACCTCTCCAGCCAGAACTAAAACCTAGCTTTAGCACAAATACAAAAACCCCCATAGCCTTACTAATACTTGATGCTGACGGTAAGACACTCTATGAATTTAACTCCTTACCCACCGACATTGAGGTGAAGCGTCTACTGGTTCAACGTCTGGAGTTGACACCCGCACCTCCCCCTCCTCCAAGACAACTACCGCCATTTCCTTCCAGCACAAATCCATCAGTCAAACCACCACCCCGTCTTATCCCACCTGAATTCGTCACTGCACAAACAGCAACAGCAGCTTGGCGGATAGGTGCAGCTAAATTTCCTAATGCTCAGGTTGCTTTAGCGGTAAGTTTACAAGTTGTCAATCAAGAAATGGCAAGTATTCGGAATATCTTCTTGGTATCGATTCCGGGAGCGCTACTCCTAGTTGCCGTTGGGGCTTGGTTCGTTTCTGGTGGGGCTTTGCGTCCTATCCAGCAATTAACAGGCGTAATTCAACAAGTGACAGTCAAAGGGTTAGATCAGCGCATTCCGATTGAGACGACGGATGTGGAATTTGTCGAACTGATTCGCGTGTTTAACCAAATGTTAGAACGTCTAGAACGCAGTTTTACCCAAGCTTCGCGCTTCAGTGCTGATGCAGCCCATGAACTCAAAACACCACTAACTATTTTGCAAGGTGAATTAGAGCGATCGCTACAACAAGTTGAACCTGGAAGTGAAGTGCAGCAACGCTTAAGCAATCTGTTAGATGAAGTGCATCGCTTGAGTGGAATTATGCGCAAACTCTTGCTGCTGTCTTTGGCAGATGCAGGACAAATGAGCTTGTATCTGGTTGATGTGAATATGTCTGAGTTACTACTGGAGATGGTAGAAGATGCAGAATTGCTGGCTCCCCATTTAAGTGTGCAAACTGATATTCCTAATGGTATGAAAGTCAAAGGCGATCGCGATTTGCTCATGCAAGTTTTACAAAACCTGCTCAGTAATGCTATCAAATATAATCTTGCCGACGGTTGGATTAAGATTCAGGCTCGGCAAACCTCAACAACGCTCAAAGTTACAATCACTAATGCATCAAAAGATATTTTAGCCAGCGATCGCGATCGGCTTTTTGACCGCTTTTATCGCGGTGATCCTGCTCACACTCGCAAAATAGAAGGTATTGGACTGGGACTCAGCCTCGCCCGTGAAATTGTGCGGGCGCACCGTGGCGACTTGACGCTTGATTCGATAATTTCTGGTCAAACCGGCTTTACTCTCACTTTACCAATTGCATGACAGACTGACAGATTCAAACCTCAGAGGATGTCTGAAAAGTTGAAAATTATACTAATAACCCCTCTCCAAACCTCTCCCCGAAACGGAGAGAGGCTTTGAAACCCCCATTCCCTTGTAGGGAAGGGGGGCTAGGGGGTTAGGTTTCTAAGGCTTTGATGTTAACAAGAATACTTCTCAGACATCCTCTGATACCGTTTCACTTTAAGTTTGATACAAATACTGGAAAGCGTACTAATACAACAAAATGATCGATATCCAATTTTTGTCTAAGTTCTAATCCATAAGACACTACTTTATTGACTTATTCAAATGTTTGTTATTAATTAGAAAATCATTTTTATCATTTTTAGTTAAAATACCGTGTCAATTTTTGCTGACACTACCAGTAGTTAAACATTTCATTAAAAATCAGGGTAATTCTGCGAGGTAACAGAATTACCCTGATTTTTGATTAATAAGTCATCTAGATGCACTTTTGAGAGACCCTCCATTGCTAGAAAAACGTTCTACCTCGGAAGCATTTATCAGCTTGACAAAATCAGCGACCAATTAAACAAAGTGTTTGATAGCAACTTTTTTTGATTATTCTGCATGGAACAGGTCTTACACTCTGGATGTGGGCTTTAAAAATAGCCACGCCACAAAGAAAGTAGCTGCTGTAAATAGTTGCGTTAAATCTAAAGCTGAGAGATAGCCATCTGCAAATGATGCAATACTGCGATCGGTAATCCCAAATAACCAAGATGAGAGTCCAAACAGCCAAATCCCATTCTTGAGATTGCCTACGAACTCCTTAGACTCGGATGTTTGCTGGTCTTTCATGTCTTCTACTCCGATGGTGAAAAATCCAGTGTCTAAAAATAAGTAATTTTTGACTTTTGACACTGATTTACACCTATATTAATAAATATTTCATGGTATTGACTAAACTACCAAAAGATACATATAAAGATTCTGACAATCCATCTTGAGTAGTCTTACCAACAGATCTATCCAAAACGAGTATGTTAGGAGATCGCTTTGTACTACAATTTTTTTCGGTTCAGAATCCAAGGCAAAAGTTTGGCAATATTTCTAGCATCGTCAATGCCACGATGATGCGTTCCTGCCAATTTTATGTTTGCCAGTTGCAGTGCTTCTGCCATACCGTATCGCTTGGATAAGTTTTGGTTGTCACTAAACTGTTGCTTGAAATTGACATGAGGATAGGCAATAGGAAATGGAACGTTGTAAAACTTGCTATCTTGTGTAAATTGGTTACGATCATAGTCTCCCCATGAACCAAATACGGCATTCTGATAATTAGATAGCCATTGTTTGAGCATAGCGATCGCTTCCACATATCCAGGAGCCAGATCAATCTGCGTCTGAGTAATCGATGTCAATAATTGGCAGAATTCGGTAAGTATGGGGTGGCGAACAGGTTTGATAAAAGTTTGGAACTCATCAACCGTTGTTAGAGTTTTTGCCTCAACCATGACGGCTCCAATTTCGATGATTTCCATTTCATGTCTTTTGATAGTTCCTTTGTCACAACAAGTTGCTTCTAAATCGACTACTAAAAAGTAGTCACATTGACTCAAGTTCATCATGTTAATTAACATCCGCTCCAGCTAAAATTATTGTAGTATAATATTACATAAATTACAAATTCGAGAACAAGTTTAGTCACATTACCCAGCAGTGGCAAAAAGAATTTTATTGCCTATTTTCAGAACTCCTGAATTCTTTCTCAACAAACAAGCTTGCTGTAAGTCACAATAAGATTAGGCAATCATAGAGGGTGCTGCTATGGATCGTCTAATTCAAATTGTTCGCAACTTGTTTATTCGTCTAGAAGGCTATTTTTCGGTTGTTTTCAAAGCTTTTTTGAATTTTTTCAGCAGTATTTTTGGCTTTTTTGCTAAAGTTTTCGGTTTTACTAACTCCGGCTATTACTTGGAATCTGATACGGCGCAAAGTATCAAGCGAGGTTCCGAGGAACCACCAAAAAAAACAGAGCAAAATACAACTTTGGAAACTCCCACATTTACACGTCGTCGTTCTAAAACCAAAGTAGAGGATTATTACCTCAACATGGCGCGTGATGTTGGTAAGAAATAAAAAATTAATTTCCAATATCTGCTTTGTAGTGAACTGACACAGCTAATTTTGTTTTGTGTATAAATATAAATCTTGCGGTGTGGGCATATTGTCTGCACCGTAAGGTCTACAGAACTTAATTTCCGGGTTTTACTAATTCACGCACCACCACCAAGATTTTCGTATAAAAAAGCACTATGTAAGATGAATCGGTATGTTCATGGTATTGAATAACTGATTCACAAAGAAACCTCAACGAATTCAAAATTTTCCGCTAACTGCATCAAGGTCTGCCATTCTTATCGGAATATAAAGATTGATTAAGATAATGGCGTACTGAAAAATATGATAAAGATGTTAGCGGAAAGCTGGACTGAAATTGAAGCAAATTTACAGATTAATTGGCTGCTGGTAAATACCTGTTTGCAGTTTGCAGTTTGGGGAATTGTTTCTCTATTGCTGGCTGAGGTACTCAGAGACAGCTATCATGCTTTGTGTCACCAAGTCAGTTGGTTGGCTAAATGGCATAACAAGCATCATGCGGCATATCGCCGAGATTTATCAATAGTCTCTCTGAAACTTTATCAAGATTCCCAGCTTTACCACGACATTGTAGAGTCGATTCTTTTAGTAGTCATCTTGACAATAGTTGCTTTATTGGGACACCAATGGGGGTTATGGTTAGGAGTCACCTATGCCGGCACTTTCTTGTATGGTGCATCCTTGCGATATTTCCAAGGTAAAATTGATACCGACTACAACCACTTACCTGGCCCTTTAGAAATAATCCCTTCCATTTGGTGGGTGAATCGTGCTTACCATTGGCGGCATCATTTTGATGATGTTAACGCCTACTATAGTGGGGTTTTTCCGCTTGTGGATAAAATTCTTGGTACAGGACTTTCCCTCAAAGGTAAAACCATTGGAATTACTGGTGCATCTGGAACTTTGGGACAAGCATTAACAGCGGAACTTCTCAAACGCAATGCTAAGGTTTTAGCCTTCACTACAAATCCAGAGAAATTAGTCAGCCAACCAGGAGTTATGGTGCTTCCTTGGGAATTGGGCAATGAGGTGCAACTGCGGGATAGTTTACAAAAAGTAGATATTTTGATTATCAATCATGGTGTGAATGTCTATGGCGATCGCACAGCCCAAGCCATCAATTCTTCCTATGAAGTTAATACCTTTTCGGCATTACGCTTGATGGATGTATTTTTGACAACGGTGACAGGGCCACAAGACAAAGCCACTAAAGAAATCTGGGTGAATACTTCTGAAGCTGAGGTATCACCAGCCCTCAGTCCACTGTATGAACTGAGTAAACGCACATTGGGCAATATCGTTACTCTCAAGCGCTTAGAAGGGCATTGCATTATTCGCAAGTTAATTCTCGGCCCGTTTAAAAGTCAACTTAATCCTTATGGTGTGATGTCAGCAACACAAGTAGCGCAAGTCATTTTATTTTTAGCAGTCAGGGATTTCCGTAATATTGTTGTGACAATTAATCCTCTGACTTATTTGCTGTTTCCGATTAAGGAGACTAGTACATGGTTGTATTACCGAGTTTTTAGTAAAGCAAATCGGTAGAATTAGTGCGATCGCTTGACAAAGTTGGTTGGCGATCGCAAAATTCATTATTCTGTCTAATGTTCAGAAGTGGCGCACTATTTTTATCTCCTCGTAGTCATAAAAGAGGAATTACTTTCAAGAAACGCATCACTTACCTTTAGTGCAGAAAAATTGCATCTAACTAAAGTTAGATGTTTTTTACGTACTTAGAGAAGATTAATATACAAATTTATTTTTTACTTTAGATAGATGACTAGATTTGTAAATAAAATTTACTAATATTACAGCCATTAAAGTAATGGGAATTTTTACTTGTAAAGGCAGAATAAGTCTGAACAATACTTAAAAAGTCATTGAACCATGACAATATAGCAAAAATACATATTTATTAAGTATTTTTTTTAACTTTATTGCTTAATAAATTGCTGGTTTTAGCTGAAAGATGAATCAATACATACAATTAAAGTCAACACCAGTATATTTACTGTTTTAGTCATAGTTGACCAAGACTGTCTATGCTGTTATAAAGAGCATAAATCAGCTTTTTTGCGTAATTATTCTGAGGTTATTTTTGACAAAGTAGCATTTATTGGATAAAACATAAATTAATTAAGTGTATTTACTCTAAGTTTTTTTTAATATTTAATTAACAATTGTTCCAGGTACAGAGTTTATGACTCATATTACGTAGGTAGACAAAAAGGTTCGATATTCATTAATCTCTATTTGGCAAGACTTTTGGGTATATATTTGCTAAAAGTGATCGCATCTGAAAAAAGTGCAATCATAAATTTGTCGCCGACTCATAGATGTTTTAACTATCACAACAGCAATGTCTAACAGCAAGCTTCTGTGTATTTAGACATCCAATCTTTTAAGCATTAATCTGGGTAAAACTTCTGTTAAATCCTTACAGGATAAAGATTCTGGCATTAGAAATATCAAACTATCCTTCATTCTGCGGTATCTGGATTGAACTAAATACTGTGTAGCTTTAATCGCCACAAAAACAAATGTGGTGAAATTCAAGTTTGTCTAAAAATTATTATTTCAAACAAGTGGAGTCATGAATAAGAGTTTACGTGAGCGTCGCGTGTTAGTAACCGGGGCTTCTGGTTTCATGGGTTCGTGGCTCAGCAAGTATCTACTAGAGCAAGAAGCAACAGTCTTCACAATACTAGCTGACTGGAATCCTAAGAGTTATTTTGTGCAGAGTGGCCTTTTTCATCGTGTGCAGAATGTTATCGGCTCTATCGAAGACTACAACTTGCTGGAAAAGGTAATAGGTGACTACGGTATTGATACAGTGTTTCACCTAGCAGCAGTATCAGTTGAAGGTTTAGCCTTTGAGAAACCCCGACTAGCTTTTGAAATCAATATTCGCGGCACATATAACGTTTTAGAAGCTTGCCGTATACATTCTGATCTAGTACAGCAGGTAGTAGTAGCATCAAGTGACAAAGCCTACGGTGATAGCCCAATTTTGCCCTACACAGAAGATTTACCCACTATCGGGAAAAATCCCTATGATGCTTCTAAAAGCTGTGCTGACATGATTGCTCGCAGCTATCATCATAGCTATAAATTGCCAGTTGCTATAGGAAGGTTTGGCAACATTTACGGTGGTGGAGATTTAAACTTAAATCGATTAATTCCAAACACTATTCGCCGTCTTTTGAAAAATGAACCACCTATAGTACGGATGCCTGCACAAGGCAGTTTTAAGCGAGACTTTTTATTTGTTAAAGACGCTGTAAACTCCTACATAGCAATGTTTGAAGGTTTGCATAATCCCAATGTGCATGGAGAAGCATTCAACTTTGCAATGGGCGGAAGTTGGACAGTGCTAGAGATAGTCCAAAAGATTCAGCAAATTATGAACCGCCAGGATATAAAGCCGATGCTTGTGCCTCAAAGTCATGGAGAAATTTGGCATCAGCATGTCTCAACCCAGAAAGCACAAAACATTCTTGGTTGGACTCCTCGTTATTCCTTTGATGAGGGACTGAGAGAAACTGTCGAATGGTATTTAGAGTTTTTCTCCAGTCCAGCCCTTGCTAATGGTAAAACTCCATTAATAGCAGGTGTTTAAGGCAAAATTCATCTCATCAATCAGCAACGCAGACATATTTAAATCCATTCCCCGACATTTATCAGGATTTTCATTCATGTCAAAACACAATCAAACAATGAATTTGCCCATACCTACTTGTGATGACCGACTACTTTGGGATACATGGATGTCCATGTTCCATTTTCCGACTCTAACAGTAGCAGATGAACTAGGGTTGTTTCCGCTTTTAGAAAAATCTCCAGCCACAGCAGCAGAAGTAGCCCAAAACTTAGATTTAGGAAACCGTTCGACAGAAGCACTGTTAGGAGTTATGACATCGCTTGGTTATCTAGTGCAACAAAATGGGAAGTTTTCAATTACCGAAGTGTCTCGGAATTTCCTTTTACCTCAAAGTCCCTTCTATTGGGGTGGAATTCTGCATTTAATGCGAAGCACTCCTCTATCTCACTCATCTTTACTTGCAGCATTACGCAACGATAAATCTACCATCTACGAAGAAAAAGACATTTGGGAAACTCATGAGCTAGAACCAGAACAAGCCAAAGCCTTTACTCGCCACATGCACAGCCAAACAGTCTCTCCGGCTGTAGGTGCTGCTATGAGAGGAGACTTTACAGGAGTCAAACGCCTTTTGGATGTGGGCGGTGGTTCTGGTGCTTTTTGTTTTGCTTTGGCTCAACACCACCCAGAACTACGTTGCACAATCTTTGAACTACCAGTCGTGTGTAAGATAGCAGACGAATATATCGCGGCGGCTGGACTGCAAGCACGAATAGATACTAAAGCAGGAAACTTCTTCCAAGATCCTTTTCCTGCTGGTTACGACGCAATTTTATTCGGTAATATCTTTCATGACTGGGGACGGGAAAAATGTCTGCATCTAGCACGTAACAGCTTTGCAGCTTTGCCAAAAAAAGGCAAGATTTACCTCCATGAAATTTTATTATCTGATACCAAAGATAGTCCTTTGGTTGCCACTGCATTTTCAATGTGTATGGTTTGGGTAACTGAAGGTAAGCAATTCGCAGCCAATGAAGTTCAGCAACTGCTGACAGAGTGTGGATTTGAAGATATATCAATAACTCCAACCTACGGTTACTATTCCCTAATTAGTGGTACAAAGCCTTGATTTTTACTAGCTAATTATCTCTGCGAAATCGCTTCAAGTATTTTTTTGTTAATTCTCTTTTCTTAATAGAGGAAAAAAATGGTTCAACAACTCAGTAAACCCACATTTAGCCCGATTCAGCAACCACAAACAAACGGTCAGCAAGTTTGGGATGTCATCATTGGGTTGCACGCTTTTCCGACTGTCTTGGTTGCTCATGAGTTAAAATTATTTCCACTTTTAGCGGAAAATCCTCATACTCTTCAGGAAATTTGTCAAAGTCTTAACCTTGCGAGTCGGTCAGCTAGTGCGGTTTTATCTATATGTACATCTTTAGGCTTAGTGCAGTTTCAAGATAATTATTACAGCCTTACCATTGTAGCCCGCGAGTATTTATTAGAAAATAGCCCAACTTCTTTTTGTGGTTATTTCGATTTAATGATTGCTAATGCTAGTTCCTATTCTTATGAGGGCATTAGAAAATCAATTTTGACAGATGCAACACAAGTTTATGAGGGCGAAGATGTCTTTGAAGTTCATGAACAAAAAGATGAAATTGCCCGGAATTTTACACGAGCAATGCACTCTGCTAGTATCTCTGCTGCTTTGGCATGGCCGGAAAAAATCAATCTTACTAACTATCAACAAATGTTAGATATTGGTGGTGGTTCTGGCGCTCATGCTATTGGTGCAACGTTAAAATGTCCTAGTTTAAAAGCTACGGTTTTTGACTTAGCGCCTATATGTGATGTCGCACAAGAATTTATTAACCAACATGGGTTACAAAATCAAATCAATACTTATGCTGGTAATATGTGGCAAGATGATTTGCCTTCAGCAGATTTACACTTTTATTCTCTGATATATCATGATTGGAAACCAGAACAATGCCAATTCCTCACCAAAAAAAGCTTTGACAGTTTAGAGCCTGGTGGACGCTTAATTGTTCATGAATGGTTGTTTAATGATGATCGAACAGCGCCCCTTTCAACAGCTGCTTACAACCTGATTATGCTGCTTTGGTGTGCTGGTGGACAGCAATATTCAGGGTTAGAATTATCTACTATGATGGCAGAAGTTGGTTTTGTAGACATTCAAGTTATACCAACTTTCGGCTATTGGAGTATTGTGACTGGACAAAAGCCAAGGTAAACTTAAAGCAGGGAACGGGGAACAGCTTTGAAAGCCTCTTACTATATAGCTTTGTCGTTCAAATTTATACCTCATTCACTTGCAACCTGCTGTAAATCCACAGCCAACCAAGTGGTTTATCGTCATCGCCTGAAGAAATTAGCTAATTGGTAGTGTAAACCAAAATGTTGCGCCTGTTTCCAATCCACTTTGTACGCCGATTTCGCCACCATGAGCCTGGATGATTTGTTTGCACAAATATAACCCCAAACCTAAACCTAAAGAATAAGGGTTATTCTTGCCTCGGAAATATAAATCAAACAATCGTTGGCTTTGTTCGGGACTAATACCAACACCGTTATCACTGACGGTACAATAAATTGTCTCACTTTCCAGTATGGCGTTGATAGTAATTTGCAATCCTGGCAGATTATGTTTGATAGCATTGCCAATTAAGTTAGAAAATACGCGCCATAGTTGCGTTGAGTCGGCGTTGATTAATGGCAAATCTGCGGTGACTAAATTGATCAGATTGGTTTGATTTTTGCGCAGCATCGGTTCTAAATCTGCGATCGCATCTGCCACAATCGTATCTAACTGCACAGGTTGACGTTGTAAAACTAACCCTTGCGCATCATTGACATGGGCTTCCATCAACGAATTAATCAAATTCAATTGGCGATCGCCACTTTGTACCATCCGTTCTAAAATCGAGCGTGGTACTGGAATGAGATAACTTTCCCCTTCCTCTTGATTCAGCAAATTCGTCAATACCATTAAAGTACCCAACACTGGGTTACGTAAGTCGTGCGAAACTGCATGGAAAAAGACTCGCAATGCTTCTTCTGTACGCTGGCGATCGCGCAGTGCAGCTTGAAGTTCGCTAATATCTAAAATTACGCCTACTAACCCGCCCAAGGAACCATCTGCTTTAGAAAAAGTTGCTTTGTAAAATATGACATCATGTTTGGTTTGATCAGCAAACACCAAAAAACTTTCATAAGTTTGCACTTGTTGTTGCTCAAACAGTGCCATGTCGGCGTGATAGTATTGGTCAGCGAGTTCTTTAGGGGCTAGTTCATAATCAGACTTGCCTAAAATCTGTTCTTTTCGCAATCCTAAAACTGCTTCAAAAGCCGTGTTACAGCCAAGATATAAACCTTGGGGATTCTTATAAAAAATTGGCGTGGGTATTGTATCAATTAAAACTTGTAAAAAATCTAATTGTTCTTGTAATGCTTCCTCGGCTTTTTTGCGTTGGGTAATGTCTTCAATTAACCCTTCATAATAAAGTACTTTTCCTTCTGAATTACGCACTGCATAAGCTTTTTCCGAAATCCACACAATACTGCCATCTCGGCGATAAATTTGCGATTCAAATTCGGAAACCATGCCGTACTTTTCAATTAAAAGCACAAACTCAGCCCGACGGGTTGGATCTACATATAATTGATTTTCAATATCTGTGAAGTTGGCTGTTACCTCGTCTGGAGATGAATAACCATAAATCTTTGCTAGTGCGGGATTTGCTGTGATATATCTGCCATCAGTACTACTTTGGAAAATCCCTTCAATAGCATTTTCAAAAATACTACGATATTTCGCTTCTGCGATGACTAATTTTTTATTAGCTAATTCTAATTCTTTGCGGGCATGAAATTCAGAACGTTGGAGGCGATCGTATAAATAAACTCCCAAATCACAGATAACACAAAACCAGAATATATACAAAATAAATGTCACATTATATATTTCTGGATGTTCTGGCTCTAGTGTTTGTAACCCTAATGCTGTATTTACAACAAAATAATAAACTAAGATACTTACCTGAGACAGCAAATGGAGAGGCCAGCGTACTGGCATAAATATGGCTTGACTGAGAAATAGCAACGACCAACCGATGGTATCCGGTAAGGCAAAACCTTTAATGGTGGCAAACAACTGTGATGCAAAGCTAACTGACCAAGATGTGCCTAAAAATAATCTGCCTGGGTGACGATGACCAAAGGGAGTTTTATGTAAAGTAAAACAAACAAATAAACTCAGCAACATGGAAGCGTTAATCGCCAGTCCCTGAATTCGGAAGTTTCTTGGTAGCTGTGCTAATTCCTTTAAAGAAAAGAATAAGTCATAAATATCTCGGATAGTAAAAGTTAATAAACAAATAAAAGCCAGCCATAACCATAGGCGCAATCTCTGCCATAAAAAGTGATTACGCCAAGATTGATATTCCGCAGTGATTACATCTATTTTGGGTGCAGAAAAAACTTGTTTCCACCAGGTTCCGCATTTTTGCAATAAGTTAGCCATTAGTGTCTTACCAAGTTTGACCATACCATCGCAGGTGTTTTTCTATTTTCCAGCTGTAATCACACCCTCGTAATTATTATGGTGATTTATGGGGACATTTGGACGACTAATCGGCTACAGATAATGTGAACCAAAATGTTAAACCTTGTTTGCGGTTACTAATTACACCTATTTCACCACCGTGTGCTTGAATAATTTGGCGACACAGATACATCTTTAACCCTAGGATTGTAGAACAAGGTGCTTGCGGATCACGCACGTATAAATCAAAAAGGCGATCGCAATCTGCTTTACTAATACTTACACCGTTATGTTCAATTTGAATCCGCATCATGTTTTCGACAACGGTGGCTTTCAAAGATAACTTCAATCCTGGGGGATTTTGTTGCAAACTATAAATAAACAAAGTCAGCAACACGGTTTGTAACTGCGTGGGATCTGTCATTACCAATGGCAAATCTTTGCTGACTAAGTTCTCAAGTGTTGCCTGATTATCTCTTAGCAGTGGTTTTAACTCAGGAATAGTTCTCTCTATGAGTGTGTTTAAGTTTACTGGCTGAGGATGCAAGACAACACCTTGCTCCATACAGCAATGAATATCCAGCAAGGAGTTAATCATTGCCAATTGGCGATCATTTCCTTGAATCATCCGCTCGATAATCGAGCTAGGTACAGGAATTGACTGGGAAAAGGAACTGGGGCAGGGTGCAGGAGGTAAGGGGGAAATGTTATCCCCAACTCCCAACTCCCGACTCCCAATTCCCGCACTCTGGAGTAAATTCTTGAGTACCATCAAGTTACCCATAACTGTAGTGCGTAAATCATGGGCAACAGTGTGCAGCACCACGTCTTTGACTTGTTGCAGTTTTTCTAACTCCTGCATTTTTTGTTGCAATTGCGCGGTACGTTCTTCTACTTGGCGTTCTAAATTAGTGTTAAGTTCTGCGAGTTCTTGGTAGAGTTGAGCTTGTTGAATGGCGATCGCTAATTGCTCTGATAATCGCTGGAGTAAATCTATTTCTATAGGTAGCCAAGGACGAGTACCAGAACATTGATTGGCAACCAAAGCACCAAATAATTCTTCGCCTAACATAATTGGTACAGCCAATGTCGCCTTGGTCTGAAATTGTTGATAATGTGCTTGTAATTTAGGAGATACTGTTATTTTAGTAACATCTTCAACTACACGCACGCGATGAGTTGAAAAGATAGTTTTTAATTCTTGAATATAACTTTTATCATCGGTTGACCAACCTAATACCGATGGATATTTGGGGTCTACTGATTCAGCTACAGTTTTGGCTTTTACCTCGCAATCATTTAACCCAATAAAAACTCTATCGGCTTGCAAAAATTGCCGGACTTCCGACACAGTAGTTTGCAAAATTTGTTCTAAATTTAGCGAAGACCGAATTCTGACTAGACTTTCTGTCAACAAGCGATCGCGCTGTGCAGCCAAGCGCATTTGAGCTTCTGCTTGCTTGCGGGCGGTAATATCGTGATTGATGGCTAAAATACATGGTACGCCATCTAAATCAATCACATCGGCAGAAAGCAAAGTTGTGAGTATTTCCCCAGACTTACGCCGAAAAGCAAATTCTAAGTTGCGAATTGCGCCCTTGGTTTGTAAATGTTCTAATAATTGCGAGCGATCGCCTTCATTTACCCAAATTTTTAAATCAAAAGCAGTATGACCAATTACTTCATCTTCCTCATAGCCGGATAACTGTATAAAACTATCATTAACTTCAAGAAAGCGTCCTTCATTGAGAGTAGTAATACTAATTGGGTCAGGGCTACAACTAAAAGCTTTAGAAAATTTTTGTGCCAAATTCCGCAGCGAATTCTCTACTTGTTTGCGCTCTGTTATATCTCTAACAATAGCTAATACTTCATCAGAGCCGCTAACAACTAACCGCGCCTCATAATCTCGAATTCCTATCGGTGTGGGTAGTTGATATTCGCAAGTTTGCAAAGTTCCCGCATCTAAAGTTTTCACAATAGTTTCTTGCCCAATCAAGGCTATATCACTTGGTAATAAATCTCGCATATTTTTCCCAACTATCTCTTCTTTGATCAGAGAGAGATTTATGCCGTCACTTTTCAAATCGAGATATTCACCATCACGGCTTAATCGAAACATCAAATCAGGAATCGCATCCAAAATTGCTTGATACCTCGCTTCACTAGCCCGTAATTTTTCTTCTGTTTGTTTTCTATTAGTAATATCTATAACTAAGCCATTACACAAAATATCGCCATTTGCCTGGGGTTCTAGTTGGCAAGCTCCTTGAATCCACTTGAGTTTGCCACTAGGTGTCATAATTCGTCCTTCCCAACGCCAAGGTTTAAGAGTAGCAAAAGCCACAGCCAGAGATTTTTGGAACTTGTTTCTATCTTGGGGGTGGATTAGTTGGTATAAGATCTGCCAGTCTGCTTGAATGAGTTCTGGTTCTAATTCCGACAAAGCTCGACAGCCAGAACTCACATATAAAACAACCTGCGAACTATCCGCCTGTTGTCGGAATTGGAAAATCATTCCTGGTAAATTGGCTGCAATTTTTTCCAACAAAGAGATAGTCTCTGAGGGAAATTCTAGTTTATAAAGTAATTTTAAGGCTTCATCCACTCTTTCACCCTTTGATACACAAGCAACTGGCCAGATTTTCCAGCAGATGGTAACTATGACAACAATTTTGCCTCTGTGAACATGAGTGTTAACAGAAGTAAAACCTAGCCTTATTTCAGGTTAGTTCTTGATGCGGCGATCGCATTCACCCAATCGGGTGAACCCGTTGCTCATCCTGTTTTGCATTGAAGTCAAATAAAGAATTGAAGATAAAATTATTTTTACTGCTTCATCAACTCATGACTGTCGAATTTATACCTGAACAAGCCGGGATTTACGTCTTTGTCTTCCTACGGAGGAAGCAGGGGGAGTGTACTTACATGGATTCTTCCCCAGCTACCCCAGCCCTCCTTAAGTTGAATAAATAGCGCTGTGAGCAGCTTTGTTGACTTGGAGCAACAATTTCTCCTCTAATGAATATCTCATAAGCTTGATAAAATCATACTTTTTCTTCTTGACTCTCCAGGTAAATGGAGAGTTTAGTATAAGATTAGCAATCACATTTCACTAAAAGTTTGGTCAGTATGTTAGCTCAAGCAGAAGGAAAACAGATTGGTGTAGTTGCCAAAGAAAGCGGCGTACCTATTAAAACTATTCGCTATTATGAAGAACTTGGTCTACTCAAATCATCAGGTAGAACAGAAGGTGGATTTAGATTATTTAACTCTGATGTTTTGGCTCGACTGCACTTTATTAAACGCGCTCAAAGCTTAGGTTTAAGCTTATCCGAGATTAAAGAATTTTTAAATGTGCATGATAGTGGGAAATTACCTTGTGAACATATCAAAACTAAACTAGAAGATAAGGTAAAAGCTATTGATGAACAAATTCAACAATTACTGATTTTGAGACAAGAATTATCAGGATTACTTTCTGGTTGGGACATCAAGCCTGATAATTCTCATGCTACTATTTGTCCCATTATTGAAAATGAATAAATACAGCAAGTTCATTAGACTTATCTGAAAACGCCAAAGCCTGATTTTTCAAAGCTTGGCAACTAAACTTGATAAATTTGTACCTCAGCAATATGGGAATCGCTATATGTACCGCTGACACTGTTATCTTGCTGAATTACTGTTTATAAGCGCAACCTTCTACAACTTTGTTACCCAATATCAAAACAGCCGAGTAAGGATACTTTTTATCTGACATCCCATCACCACAAGCGCTGACTTTTTTGAGAATTAACATATTATTACCTCTCATCCGGTAAACTCTCACCAAATCAGCAGGACGGCCTTCGGCTTTCATAGGTGCAACGTAAGGAAATGTTTGTTTTTTCACCTCCGGCGAAGAGTAAACAATGCCATTTTTGCTGACAGAGACGCTCCAAAAAGGTTCTGTACCTAAAACGGCGAATTTTTCATTGCTAGAAGTTTGTGCTTGCAGGCTGGAACTATAAGTTAGTAAACCAGCACTTAATCCTAACAATGCAACACAAGATATCAAAGCTTTCATAAGTCAAGATTTTTATATGATGACTATTGAATAGATACACCTTGACTATTCCAATTCCGCTTAACAATAAAAAGCCCCAATAGAATCGGGGTGAGAAGAAGATGCTGTTTATTGACTATTTCCAAGAAGATAGGGGCGGGACTTGGGTTAATTCATGGCTGAGAATGTCATGAATGTAACCGTTAGTAGCAAGAATTCGACCTGAGTCTATTTGTAAGGGACTACCATCATAAGCAGTTACTTTACCACCAGCTTCTTGTAACAAAATTATCCCAGCAACTATATCCCAAGGCGAGAGTCCCCGTTCCCAGTAACCATCGACACGACCACAAGCTACGTGAGCCAAATCAATAGATGCTGCTCCACTACGTCTAACTCCTTGGGTAAGGTGAGTCAAGTGACAAAATTCGGCGTAATTATTATCTGAGGTTTCGCGGCGATCGTAAGCAAATCCACTTACTAATAAGCTTTTACGCAATTCATTTGTGTCAGAAACCTTTATAGCACGGCGGTTACGTGTTGCACCTAAGCCAGCCGCCGCGCGAAATAACTCATTATGAACTGGATCATAAATTACGCCTACCTGTGGCGCACCATTAATTAACAGCCCAATAGAAACCGCAAAAAAAGGATATTGGTGGGCGTAGTTAGTAGTTCCATCTAACGGGTCGATCGCCCAAAGAAATTCATTATCTTGATTACCTATTTTGCCTGATTCTTCCGCCAAAATAGAATGCTGAGGAAAGTGGCGGTGCAGAATTTCTAATACAACTGCTTCTGAGGCTTTATCCGCAGCAGTCACCAAATCACCAGGGCGGCCTTTTTCAATTACTGCGTCTTCTAACTTACCTAAGTAACCTTGTAAAACTGCACCCGCAGCTAAAGCCGCTTCCGTAGCAATGTCGAGAAAAATTTGTAGTTGAGTCATGGGCTTAGTCAAGAGTCAATGGTCAATGGTCAATAGTCCCATACTCAGCACTCATGACTCAACACTGAATCATACATCAGTAGTTCTGGTGAAGTTCAGGAATGCGATCGCCATACCTACCAAAAATATTTGTGTTCTTATCTATTCAAAAAGCGAAACTCAGCAGGCGTTTGACGCATGGGGTTTTCTGGATTCCAAATACCTTCTCCCATAATTCTTGCCCACTGTTGGGCGCGTTCTAGGCGTTTGTCGTATTTGTGATTAGGCGATCGCCCGATAAACAGCGCATATCCTTGTTTAACTATTTGCTCATTTAATAACTGGTTATCTTTCCAGACGTAAGCTAAAGTCCGCCCCAGTTTATCTTTATTTTCAATATCAAATTCCAGTTTGACCGATTGTTCTGTCCCACCAATTAACTTTTCTAAACTTTGTCTCGCTTCATCACCCCAGGGATTTTGCCGCAAATCCGGTGCATCAAGGCCAATTAACCGCACTGGAGATGCAAAATTAGGTTGTTCACCAATACCCAGCACTTCTAAACTTTGCCCACTCACCACACGCGCCACTTTCACCAACATTTGATTATCTGCTGGCTGATTTTTGGCTTGACAACTTACCAGTAGTAATAAACAAGCTAATATAGCTATTTTTCGCGTCCAAAACCCAAGACGCGCCGAAACTGTAGCGATTTGCATATTGGCTCCTGTTTCTAGTAGAAGCCAAAACGGCCTCTACTAGAAAAATTAACTTTTAATCTTCGTCTAATGGTAAACCTGCTTTCACCCTGCCTTTAGCAAAGTAACGCCCAAATTGGAGTTCATAGACTTCATCCTCGTCTTGTGTCTCCACTTCTAAATCAGAACGGGCGTAACTCACACACAGCAAAGCGTAACCTTGCCGACGTAACTCTAACGACAAGCCAACTGCCTCTGGTTGGTCAATTTCTCCCGACAACACTCTGACAGCGCAAGTGGTGCAAGCCCCATTACGACAAGAAAAAGGCAATTCCACCCCTTGTTTTTCGGCAGAGTGTAGGATGTAGCGGTCATCTGGGACTTGTAGGGTGTATTCTTTACCAGTGGCGCGATCGCGGACTTTAATTGTGTATGTACGGGACATCTTGATTTTAGATTTGGGTTTTTGACCTTTAGATCTCTACTCTAAAATGTCTTTGAATATATTTGCATTTTCTTCGATTTTATATTACAATAAAAAATTGTGACACCTGGAGAGATGGCCGAGTGGTTGAAGGCGCAGCACTGGAAATGCTGTTTGGGGGCAACTTCAACGAGGGTTCGAATCCCTCTCTCTCCGTTCTTTTAAAAATTTTAAACTTTATCTGGTTTAGTTAAATGGTTGAAGTATTGGTTGAATAGTAAAAAAGAATTTTAAAATTGTTCTAACCAATAATTTATAGAGGCTACAAACCCCGATTCCATCAGGTGTCAATCGAAAATTTCAAATCAAAAATCGATTGACTTATTCTAGGTGTGAGCCTCGTCACAGAAAATAAAAAGCTTTATCCTGAAACTAAAAATGTTCTTCAGTTGTCATAATGAGGAATGAGCATTTTTTGAGTATGGATATTTTTTAGTATGATCATGTACTCAAAATGTTATGTTCAAAAACTAAACAACAGGGTTTTGAGCGTCTATTGAGCATGAATGAGGGTTTGAAGACAAAAAATATTGATATTGCGTTACTTGTATGGAATTTCACATTTCCGTAACTCCAGTAGGGCAGAATGACTACTTGGTGCGGACGGAACAAGTCGCGCCTGGGGTGCCATTGGCAGAAGAACTGGTGACATGGCCTGTAGCTGATTGGTTAGCTGCGGCTGGACATCTGATGAATGACCCTTTGAGGTCAGTATTACAGGGAGATGCCTTGATGCAGTCCACAGCAGGCATCGCTAGAAACTCTGTAAACTTGGTGGCATTGGGTCAGCAGTTTTATAATGCTCTGTTTCAAGGTACTCTCAGAGATAGTTGGATTACTGCTCAAGGCATTGCCCAAAACCATCAACAAGTATTGCGGCTGCGATTAGGTCTCAAGGATACAAGGTTAGCACGTCTGCCGTGGGAAGTTATGCACGCAGGCGATCGCCCATTAGCTACCGGGCCTTATGTGGCATTTTCTCGCTACCAAAGCGGCATTCTCAATACCTCTCGCCTGCCTTCGAGAAATCTACCACAACTGCCAGAAGACGGTGTTGTGCGCGTTTTAATGGTGCTGGCATCTCCCACAGACCAAACACGTCTTGGTTTGTTGAAACAAGAAGCGCTGAGACTGCAAGCCGAATTACACCGTCATACCTCACGTACCACTGACAGTAGCATTCCCATGCCTGAAATAGAGCTAACTATTTTAGATCAACCAGGCAGGGAAGAATTAACCCAATCTTTGGAACAAGGTAGATACCAAGTTCTCCACTACTCCGGTCATAGTAATTTAGGGCCAAATGGTGGCGAAATTTATTTGGTTAGTAGCAGAACTGGCTTAACAGAAACACTCACTGGCGATGATTTAGCAGGTCTGCTTGTTAATAATAATATTCAAATGGCAGTGTTTAACTCTTGTTGGGGAGCATACACAGCCACAACCGACACTACAGAAGAAACGGGCGAACGCAACCTGACCGAAAGTTTAGTCAGACGCGGCATCAAATGCGTTTTGGCGATGTCAGAACGTATTCCTGATGAAGTTGCACTCACACTTACCCAACTTTTGTACCGCAACCTGAATCAAGGCTATCCGGTGGATTTATGTGTAAGTCGAGTGCGTCAGGGATTAATTTCGGCATACGGTTCGCACCAAACTTACTGGGCATTGCCAATTTTGTATCTCCAACCCGAATTTGATGGTTTTCTAGGGGCAGAACTTTCGACCTTCACCAGTACAGAGTCGCTGAATGAAAATAGCCGCAGTATCAAGGCAACTGCCACCACAACCTACTCTGTGATGACTGATGAAGCACAGATATCTTTACCCATCCAGGAAATGTTGCCGAGTTTAGGCAATGACACTTCTGAGTTGGATTGGTTGGGTGAAGAAACGTGGGGCGATTTAGTGGATGAAATTGAATATGATGATCCAAGTTATGCAGAAGATTCAGCTATAGTTTCGGATTTGTTTCGCCAGCTAGACCAGCAAACACCCACAAATAATGCTCAATCTCCGCTGACAGGAGAGGTGCTGTCAAATAACAGAGAAAATTCTTTTCAGACTAGACAAGTAAGTAGCGAAGTAACACCCATTGATAGACAAGGATCATGGGGAAATATGGGCGCAAAACCCAACGAAACTGCAACGAATCACGAAAAAGAGTGGATTAATAGCCATTTCGCATCGTTACCTACATCTCCTCCGAAACGTCGCCGCCGTGATTGGCGGAAAATTTTAGGTATTGTCGGAGTTGGTGCGATCGCTAGTATGATCGGTTTCGGTTGGTGGTGGCAAACTCGACGCACCCCAAATTTTGCCGAGATCCCGCAAATTCCTGTGCAGCAGTCTTTATCTAGCCAGAGTAATCAGAAAATTAACTTGCAAACTAGTCCCACAGCAGTTGTTGCTAGTAATGCAGCAGAGAAATTAAGCCAAGGTGATTTGTTGGCTGGGTTGGTAGCTACAGAAGAATTATTAGATCGTGGCGCATTGAAAGCTGCCCAAATTGCCTTAAATGTTGTGCCGCCAAAGCAAGTTAATGATCCTACACTCAACTTTTTTAGAGGCCGATTAGCTTGGCAGTTAATTCAAACTGGAGATCACAAATATACCATTGATGATGCCCGACGCTTTTGGGAGACTGCTGTTAAAGCAGAACCAGACTCGGTTTTGTATACCAACGCTTTGGGCTTTGCCTACTACGCAGAAGGCAATTTAGATCGAGCTAATGATGCTTGGTTTAAAGCCCTCAATTTAGCTTTAAATCAGCAAAATCGAATCTCTAGTACAGCAATATCAACGCAAACTTCTCCAGTGCCTCATGATGCCTTGACTGCCTACGCTGGTTTAGCAATGGGATTGTATAAATCTGCACGCAATCAACCTGCTGGGAAACAAGGACAGTATATGAATGAAGCCATTAAGCTGCGTAAACTGGTGCTAACTCAAGACCCAGTAAACTTTCAAGTAAATAAATTAAGTAATAATTGGCTGTGGACAGAAAAAGCCATTGCTGATTGGCGATCGCTCCTTCAGCAAAAAGCTGAAGAATAGCTATTACGTCTTGAAATTATCCAATTGAGGTTAGTTGACTGTCAGCAGTCAACTGCAAAAAAAGAAAATGTAACGATTTGTCTCTTATATGGAGAGCATGACATATAAGTTTCTGTAACATTTAATAATAATGTTCACAATTAAGGAATTACTTCATGCCCTACACGAATGAAGAAGGTGGTCGTCTAAACAATTTTGCCCAAGAGCCAAAGGTTTATCGAGCAGAACCTCCTACAGCAGAACAAAAGCGCAACTACATTATTCTTGGTGTCGCCGCTACAGTTTTAGTCGGCGGCTTAATTTTTGTCGCCTTTTCCGTTTCCAATCTCAGTTAAGTAAAAACTGTTTTTGTTAAAAAAAATTAATTTTCTTGTGGTGTTGCAGGTTTTCACTGTAAAGGGAACCTGTTTTTTATTGGTGATGTCAACAGCCTATAGTAAGAATATTGATATAGCAGTCGAAGCAGAGATAATGACAAAGACTCATGATCAAACATGGACACTGAGCGACTTTAAAGCCTGTTCCCTGTTCCCTGTTCCCTATTCCCTGCTATAAATATAGCCATGAAATTTTACGTTTGTGCTTGACAATTGCAGTCATAGTTCAATAACGTTCAGTAAAGAAGAATTGTAAGTAGGAAAGCCACTTGCGTGGTGATCCAGGGCTGTGGGAAGATGACCCCGAACTAGGCAGTTTTGCCAACTGAAATGCGCCCTGATAAGGTGATGTACACTGTTTTTTTGGCTATTTAGCCACCATGAGCGTGAATGACCCGGCACACACCGACAATTTTGCTTGGAATCGGCAAGTATATCACCGTTTGAAACTTGCCTTGAGTTTAGGCTTAAGACGACAACTTTTTTTAGCAGTATGTGATGATTTACAGTTACGAAATCAAGTAGCGGCGCGGTTGCACTCTACTTTGGCTTATCCAGTTGGGCAAGTTTTATATCAGCCCCAAGATGGAGTGGAAGCTATCAGTACTCCCGCTTATCCACGATTAGTAACTTTGCGTTTAAATTTAAATGATCCTAATCCCGTAGCGCAGATCAATCAATGGCTGGCTAGTTATCCCCCGCCAATTGTGGGTGCATCCAAAGACAACCCTGGTAGACCTTTACCAATACCGACATTTCAAATTGTGGGTGTAGAACAGCTAACCAAGCAACCAGTAGCAGTTCAACGGTTATTTTTACACTATCTGCGCCTCAGTGAAGAAGCTTTTTCTAGCCAAGAATCTAGCGGATTTCTCGAATCTAGTGTGCTGTTGTGGATATCGCGTCCTTGGTTGTCAGCTATTCAGCAATCAGCACCACAGTTTTGGCGTTGGCGTACTGGTATATTTACCTTTGCTGGAGAACCTACACCAGCAAAACGCAATCTAAATTATCCAGAACGTTTTTCTAATTCGAGAAATTTGGATTTCGGGAGTTTAGAGGGGACTAGTTTAACTGAATCAACAATTGAAGCACAACCCAAAGCCCCGCCAACCACAGAGCCAAAGTTCACAGAAAATGGTACTGTTCCTGTAGAAACAACAGCCAAGCAGGCTAGTAGCGTTTTGAAAATTCCACCTCCACCGCCGGGATTCGTCAAAAATGAGTCTCAAGTGGCAGAATCTCCTGTGAAAGCTAGTGAGACTACTAGCCCTATTCCATCACTGTCTTCTTTGTCGCATATTAGCCAGGAGTTAACAGAGTTAGTATTAGCAACTATTAATGCCAAAATTGCTCAAGAAGAGGAAGATAACTGGCAACCACAACAAATTCTGTTAGAAATTGAACAATTACATATTAAGCAAGCTACAAAAGAAGAGTTGGCAGCAGCTTACCATCAGTTGGGCAACTTATATCGCCTGCGGATTGAACAAGGAAATTCAACCCTAGAAAATTTGATGGTAGCAATTCTGGCTTATCAAGAAGCGATCGCCTATGATGAACAATCACCACAATTACCGGATATTCTCAATGATTTAGGCACACTTTACTGGATGTTGTACCGCACCCCACCCAACGTTGAGGCGGGACAAAATTACATTGAACAGGGAATTGAATTTTATCACTTAGCGTTAAAAATGATTTCACCGCAGACTCACCCAGAAACTTATGCGCGGGTGCAGAATAATCTGGGAACAGCCTACGGTGATTTGGCGAGATTTGCTAACCCATCGGAAAACTGGCAACAAGCGGTGTTAGCTTATATAGAAGCATTACGCTATCGTACTGTTGAGATGGATACGTTAAAGTATGCTGCTTGCCAAAACAACTTAGGTACAGCTTACTGGCATTTGGGACAATATAATCAACCAGTAGTGCATCTCAAAAAAGCGATCGCAGCATATAATCAAGCACTTGCTCACTACAATCCCGAACAGGAACCGCTCAAATATGGGATGATTCAAAATAATATTGGTACTGCTTACTGGAATTTAGCGCAATACGAACAACCAGCCGAGAATCTTCAGCAAGCTATTGATGTTTACTGCGAAGCTTTAAAATATCGCACTGCCGCCACTGTTCCGAGTGCTTGCGCGGCTACGCAAAATAATTTAGCTACAGCTTACTGGCATTTAGCTAACTTGCCGCAAACACCTAAAGAACGCAAGCAAAAGTTACTCAAATTATCAATTATTGCTTACGAAGAAGCCATTGCTTTAGCACATTCTTTGAATGGAATTCCGCTAAGTTTTGATTTGTTTGCTGCTCATAATAACTTAGGATTAGCCCATTATCAGTTAGTTACAGATAATTCTTTTAATGGCGATAAACCCACGCGATCGCACCATTTAGAAGTAGCATTAGATCACCATTTGCAAGCCTTAAATGGATTAAGCAAACAACCAGAAGCTTATCAAACCACCTTTGCTTATGTAATCAAAACAATCCGCGCCTTCCACAACGAATTAGGCATTCAAGGACAAAATCTAGCTTTATCAAAAGTTCCTGGTCAATTATTACCAGAAATTTTGGCAAAGTTGTGAAAAACACGATAAGTAGGGAATTAGTTTATATTATTCTTTTCCCCAAATATGTCTGTTAAGATTCAAATCTTCAACAATATCCAGCATGAGATGTATATTTTCAAAATATTCTCGCATCGGGGCGAAGCTTAATATTGTTTTAAACAGTTTAGGTTCAAAAATATCCTCTGGATACTCAATGGCTATGTAAATCATGCTTTGGACAAATGACACATAAATATTTTTTCGAGCTTTTTTTCTAAATTGAACTAGCTTGGACATCAAATTTGTAGACAAAACATATCTTGCTTCTACTTGGTCATCTCCGTAAACTGTAAAAAATTTTGCAAATTCAGGGTCTTCTAGTTTAATTAATTTTTCTTTTCTATTGTTTAAAGAATTAATATTTGCATTTAATAAATTTGGTAATACTATGGTTTTACCGTTAATTTTTTTATTAAAATCTGCTTGAAAAAATAATCCTTTGAATACAGTATTCCTCGAAACTTCGTTTTTTAAAACTTCTTCTTCAAAATGTCTATAACTTATTTTTTTACCTCGCACTATTCTACTAGCAATATAAGGAATACTTTTAACAAGTTTGATTATTAATAATATTGAATAGAGTGGTAGTAAAAATCCAAAAACCATTCTAATGATAAATGGAGGAACCATCATAGAACGTAACATTTTTAAATGATGGGAAAAACTTAAATATTTTACCCAACGGTGTTGTAATTCAACTTCTGCACAAATTTCGGAAAAAAAGATAGGAGTTTCATTGACTTGCCCAAAAATGCAGTCATTTTGCTGTATTCTATTGGGTTTTAATAAACTTTGAAAAATCTGGCTATGAACGAAAGCCGACATCGTATATTGATTATCTGCTGCGGAAGCGTAACTAGAATAGTTCAGATTTTTATTTGTATTAATAAAATCAAAAATGTTTTGGATAACTTTTGATTTAAACCCATTAGTATAAGTTTCCGTTGCAGAAGTATAAAAGGCAATCCAGCCCCATAAACAAGCTAAAAATCCTAATAAAAATAAAAAGATGACAAAATAAGGTAGGGTGATTTTATTAACCAAGCAAAAAATAATATATTCTACAGGAAAGAACTTAAGTAAAAAGCAAAATATTATAAATATAACACTACTAACTAATAAAACTGATATTAAAGTTTGTTTTCTGGCTGCTTCAAATTCTTTTAAATCATCTACTAAAGTATTTTGACAGAATGTTTTGAATTCAGTTAAACTTCTCATTCTCATTTTGACAGGAGCAGTTTTTTCTTCTGGCTGCATAGTTTGAGATTGAGAAGTTGATTCTGAAACAGTTTCTGAGGATGCGACAGAAGCAGTCGAATTGGCTGGTGCTAAAGTAGAAATAAACTGACGCGCCCAAATCTGCGTTACTTCTTGCTCACTATGAGTAAGTTGTTGACAAAGTGCGATCGCTTTTTCTAATTGTTCATTTCCTTTATAAGCTTTAACCAGCCACATCTGCGCTTGATTATATTCTTTTACTGTTGCATCAGTACCTTGACAATACTCCTCTAACGCTTGAACAGCTTCAGCATAGCGGCGAAATTTTAGGGCTTTATTTCCAGTTGCAAGTAATGCGGTTGCTTGTTCTGATGCGAGAACCGTCCGATTAGGAACTGCTGGAGTTGTTACCGCAGATTCAGCAGGTAAAGATTGAAGAATTCGCTGCGCCCAAGCCTGAATTTGTGCATTATTACTTGCTGCTAGTTTTTGACAGCGCAAACGAGCTTCGTAGTGTTGTTTGGTAAAGTGATATGCTTTGACTAAAGCTGCTTGTGCTTCAAAATATTCCTTAAACTTCTTTTCAGGACTAGTTTCGCAGATTTGACAAAAATTTTCTAACAAACTGACTGCGTCTGAGTAATGCTCTTGCTTGAGAGCTTCTAAGCCTGATTGTAATAGTTCTAAATCAGTCGGCATGAAACTTTCCTATAAAATTTTATAAATCACGTTATGGTTTATTGATTAAACAGATTCCTCACATTCAAATTTTGTTTTTCTTGTGGCGATGCTTGGAATTGAACTTTTAACTGATAGTTCATCCAAGATGCTAAGAAGTTTGTGGGAAACATTTCGATAATATTGTTATATTCAGTAACCGCACTGTTATAAAATCTTCTAGCGGCTGAAATCTGTTCTTCGATTTCGTTGAGTGAATACTGTAACTGAATAAAATGTTCGTTGGTTTTGAGTTCTGGATATGCTTCTACTGCAACTATAATATTGTCTAAACTTCTAGAAATTTGATCTTCGATCGCAACTCTTGTACTTTCACTTACTCGTTCTGATATAACTCTAGTTCTAAGTTTAGCAATTTCTGTTAAAGTTTTCTGCTCAAATTGCATATATTTTTCGGCAACCGCTACAAGATTAGGTATCAAATCCCATCTTTTTTGCAGCAACACATCAATTGTAGAGAAGGCATAATCAACCTGATTTTTTCTTGTAATTAAACTATTGTATAAATTGGCAAATATAAAGGTAATTGTTAGCCAAATAATAAATAATACTAAAGCTGGTGAAATAGACATACTGGTAACTGTAAATATATCAATGGAGTTTGACTCAACCAACTTAGATTTTAGTATCAATTAATGCTAGTTAATAACAGTAGTATTAGGGAATAAATTTCTTAAATTATCAGTTTATTCAGTATAAATAATGAAGAAATATATATTTCGTATGCTTATTTTTAGATTATCATTATTTAATATTCAGGAATTATTCAAACTAAAACATATTATTAACATATCTTGTGTAGAATTACGTAAAATACTAGACAATACTACTCAATTATTCCTGAACAACTACATTAGATCCCCAACATCTTAAAGAAGTCGGGGATTTGAATATCATGAGTCAACGGACAAGAGCAGTTGCTTGTTTTTTTAATTGATCAATTACTGCAAAACGAATATCACGTTTCTCTGCAATTAGCTTCATGTCTGGTTGTTGAAGATTTAAGAAATCTAATCGTTGTTCTTTCCCACTAATTAAGAAGTCATTGATAGCAACTGTATAAGTTTTTTGTAAGTCCAAGAGTTGACCATTAATCAACCAATTTCCTGAAGTTGGTTCTTGAGTAACTTTCGCTGTTTGGAGATAGCCGCCAGTTCCTTTATTCGCCTGTCCTTGATCTAGTACTCTTTTTAAGAGTGTACCTTTCATTTCTACTGCGACAACTTTGCCACCAAAAGGCAATATGCGTATGACATCGTATTGCGTAATTGACCCTGGCGGAATTACATCATCAACTCGAATTGAACCACCATTAAATATAGCTAAATCTGCATTTTGGACTTCTTGCAACATCGCTTCAGTAATTAACTGGGTTAGCAGTGTAGATTTGTTGCGAACACTCGCTTCTAAACCATCTAATGGAACTGAGATTTTAGCAACTTCTTGAGTTGGTTCAAAACCATTGTTACGAAAGGCTTGATAACCCCGGTTTACCCATTGTTTGACTACCTGTGCAGTTTTCGGTTCGTCAGGAATTTTATCGGTAATTGGCATTAAACGTGAGTTAATTTGCAGGCTACGCTTTTTAGTGTCGTAGCGCAATTGATGAACGTAAACTGTACGCGCATTAGCATCGGCTTTGAAAATGGGTGTAAAGTCTCGTCCTCGCCATTGTTGAATATTTTCATGCTCATGACCGCCGAGAATTAAGTCAATTTCTGGTATTGTTTCTGCAAGTATGCGATCGCTTTCTATAGGTAAATGAGTTACAGCAACTAAAATATCGACTTTTCCCTTCAACGCTGCTACCTGCTGTTTAGCCGTCATCAAGGGATCTGCATAACTAACGTACTTAGGTTTATTACTATCGAGAGTGACACCAATTAACCCGACTTTGACTATAGCACCGCGATCGCCTTTAACATTAAATACTATCGACCTAGGAACACCTTTGAAAGGTTGACCTTTACTATCCGATACATTACCAGAAAACCAACGAAACCGAGATTCTTGCAAACGTTGATAAAATAAATTTTCCGGTATGTCAAATTCATGATTACCAAAAGTTGCATAGTCTAAACCTAAAGCATTCATTACAGCTACCATCTGCTGACCCGCTAAAGGTGTATTGTTAATTTTGGCAGTTCCCAACGCCGAAGGACTTAAAAAATCTCCAGCCAACACAGTGTAGGTGCGAGGGTTTGCTTGACGCAGTTGTTTTCTTAAAGTAGCCACACGCGCCAAACCTCCACGTGTTCCGTCCTCCACTGGCGTAATTTCGTAGATGTCATTGAGTTGCAACAAGTTAATATTGACGATTTCAGCAAATACAGGAGTTGCAAAAGTAACTGTAACTAATACCTGTAAAACTATGCTGCACCCATTCCAAATCTGTTTCATATTTTATCGGCGCTGATCTGCGGTTGATTTTATCTAGATAATTGATCAACTCAGTTTTGTCACGCTATTACCTATATTTCAGAAATAATATATAAATTTACAAATAAAAGTTTTAAAAATCTGAAAACCCAGTTAATACCAAAAGATAGAAGATATTCCACACACAACAAATTTATTGTGGTAGCAAAACTTATATCTAAGGTTAATGATTGTGACAAAGAATGAAATTTTCTATCAGCAGCAACCACTGATTGTGGCTGGAATTATCTTGGGTCTTGGGTTAAGTGGCTTTATTGATGGAATTTTGCTGCATCAAATTTTGCAATGGCATCACATGTTGAGTAGTGTTAAACCTTTAACCAACGATTCAAATATAGATTTAAACATGGCCTGGGATGGCTTTTTTCATGTCTTAGACTTTGTGTTGACTGTGACCGGAATCATTCTATTGTGGCGTGCTGGCGGTCGTGAAAATGTTGATTGGTCAGGAAAAACCTTTTTTGGCTCTATACTCATCGGTGCTGGATTATTTGATGTAGTTGAAGGCATTATTGACCACCAAATTCTCGGTATCCATCATGTAAAACCAGGAACAAATCAGTTAGCTTGGGACTTGGGATTTCTCGTATTTGGTGCGTTGCTTGTTTTCGTTGGCTGGATAATGCTACAAAAGAGCAAAAAATAGCATTACTTATGTCCACTGATACCTTTGAAAAAACTAGCTGGAGTTGGCAGTTGTCTCAACTCCAGCAACAAGTCGGCGAATGGATAGAATACCAACTTGACCGCTTTCAAAATTCTTTACCGCGCTTGTCTCCAGGATGGAAAATTAGTCCTTGGTTGAGTAATTTGCTGACGTTGTTGTTTTGGCTGATACTTGCGTTATTTGTGGCTTTCGTGGTTTGGCGCTTGTGGCAAGAATTCAGTCCTTACATATATTCTTGGCTATCTAGGGGAAAAAATTCTTCTGATGCTGCGGCTAAAAATCGCGGCGATGATTTATCTGTAGCACTGTGGCTAGAGCGATCGCAAGAATTTTACCGTCAAGGCAACTACCGAGAAGCTTGTCGTTGTCTTTACTTGGCAATCTTACAACACTTGCATGACACTAAGCTCATCCCTCACAAATTCAGCCGTACCGATGGGGAGTATTTACAATTACTACGTTCCAATGTCACCCCAGTACAACCTTACGAAACTTTAATTACTACCCACGAGCAATTATGTTTTAGCAATGCTGAGATTGTGCCAGAAAATTATCAGCAATGCCAGCAAGCTTACCAAGAAATTGTTAATCAACAAAACAACTCAGCACTCAGCACTCAGCACTCAGCACTCAGCACTTAATTTATGAAAAATTCAAACCGCACTGCTTGGATAGGAGCGATCGCTCTTGGTGTAATAATTATACTTAGCTTATTTGCTGCACCTAACACGAAAATTTACGCTGGGTCTACTTACAGTCGGGCTGCTGATGGCTATGGTGCTTGGTATGCTTATATGCAACAGCAAGGTATTACTATTGGGCGCTGGCAAAAACCTCTTGATGATTTTAAAGATGAAAAAACTCCTGTGACACTGTTACGGGTGAGTAGTTCCCCTAGAGAACCTTATTTAAGGTTTGATGAACATGAATGGGTAGACAAAGGCAATAATCTGGTAGTTTTAGGTGTCAAAACACCCGTGACAGAAGCTAACTTTCACTCTCTGCAACAATCAGCTTTCGGTGATATTAAAATTGCTACGCGACGACGTAATATCAAAGTAGAAAAGCAGCAAATTTCTTTAGGCGATCGCTTTGGTGCTGTGGTTTGGGAAGAAAAAACTGCTAAAGGTAAAGTGATTTTTGCGACTACTCCTTATTTAGCAGCCAATGCCTACCAAGATAATTTAAGTAACTTCCAGTATCTTGCCAGTTTAGTCAACCAAAAAGGCAACAAAATATTTGTAGATGAATATATTCATGGTTATAAAGATGCAGATGTTAGAGAAAGTCAAGGCGAAGGCGACTTATTCAGCTATTTTGCAAAAACACCGCTGTTACCTGCACTAGTTCAAGTAGGAGTTTTACTATTAGTCTTAATTTGGGCAAAAAATCAACGCTTTGGTAAACCAATAGCTTTAGAGACTCCAGTCATAGATAATAGCCAAGCATATATTCAAGCACTGGCGGGAGTATTAGAAAAAGCAGAATCCAGCGACTTTGTTGTCGAAATGCTTGGTAAAGAAGAACAAAAACAACTACAAAAAACTTTGGGATTAGGCACAATACCATTAGAACGTCAAACACTGTTGCAAGTTTGGCAAGAAAAAACAGGCACAAGTGCAGCCGAACTAGATGCAGTCTTAAAATTATCCGCTCGAAAACAACGCATCAGTGAACGAGAACTGTTAAGTTGGTTGGCAAAATGGCGAAACCTGAAGGAAATTCAAAAATAAACCAGGAGTCAGAATACTCAACCCATCAACAAAGAAAGTTTTAAATCAACATGAGTTTGATGGATTAGATTTAACTTCTGTCCAAACGTCTCTTCTATAAAGCTACCGTGTATACACAAGTATTTTATAGTTGTCGCGCCAGTAGAGTAAGTTAATTTTTACAAGTCGATGCATTAACATTGCAAGTCAATGCATTAACATTGCAGGTCAATGCAATAACAATGTGAAGCGATACATTAACATTGCAGGTCAATGCAATAACAATGTGAGGCGATGCATTAACATTGCAGGTCAATGCAATAACAATGCGAGGCGATGCATTAACACATTACCAAGTAACGGGACTTGTGTTTACACCGTAGGTTATAGGAGAAGAAAACTGGAAGAGAGAGGTTTGTCAAACTCACGTTAATTTTAGGCGTTGTCCAGAATCGATACTAAATTCTTATTGATAAAATTATGAGCCAAAATCATTCTGTTTTAATTGAACTTGAACAAAAGCTAAATCAAATCATCGTCGGACAATCTAGCCTTATACAGCAGTTGCTAGTGGCGTTGTTAGCAGGCGGACACGTAATTTTAGAAGGTGTACCAGGAACAGGTAAAACACTATTAGTCAAAGTTTTAGCGCAGTTAATTCAAGGTGACTTTCGTCGCATACAACTTACCCCCGATGTTTTACCATCAGATATTACTGGGACAAATATTTTTGACTTAAATACTCGCAGTTTTACACTCAAAAAAGGGCCAGTCTTTACCGAAGTACTGCTTGCAGATGAAATTAACCGCACTCCACCCAAAACACAAGCGGCGCTGTTAGAAGCAATGGAAGAAATGCAAGTTACTTTAGATGGTGAAAGTTTACCCTTGCCAGATTTATTTTGGGTAATTGCAACACAAAACCCTTTAGAATTTGAAGGTACTTATCCTTTACCAGAAGCGCAGTTAGACAGATTTTTATTCAAACTATTAGTAGATTATCCTGACCAATCCGCAGAAAAACAAATGTTACTCAATCGTCAAGCAGGTTTTGCAGCGCGACGTATAGATATTAGTCGTTTACAACCAGTAGCAACAGTAGCTGATATTTTACAAGCACGACAAGAAGTTAAACAAGTGCAAGTATCTGAGAAGATTATCGATTATCTCTTAGGTTTAGTGAGAGCTTCGCGTCAATTTCCCGATTTAGCTTTAGGCGCATCACCCCGCGCGGCTGGTGCTTGGTTGCAAACATCGCAAGCAGCCGCATGGTTAGCTGGACGTGATTTTGTCACACCAGATGATGTCAAAGCTGTAGCTTCACCACTGTTGCGTCATCGCTTACTTCTCAAACCAGAAGCAATGCTAGATGGCTTACAAATTGATGCAATTATTGCGTCAGTAATTAATCAAGTACAAGTACCAAGATGAAGTGTGAAGTATGAAGTATGAAAGAGGAAAAGCCTGGTGCTTGGGATATTCGGGAAAGGTCGTTTGAATATGTGTTACGTGCGGTTAAATTATATCAGTTTTTGCAAGAAGGAAAAGACCAAGCGGGTTGGATTATTGGTAAACAATATCTTAGATCAGCAACTTCAATAGGAGCTAACCTTGAAGAAGCTAAATCAGGAGAAAGTAAAGCAGACTTTATTCATAAATATAGTATTGCTCAAAAAGAAGCTAGAGAAAGTTTATACTGGCTTCGCATTCTAAATAAATCAGAAATTGTTTCTAGCCAACGCTTACTACCCCTAATGAATGAAACAGAAGAAATAATTGCCGTAATCACAACTATCATCGTGAAAGCCAAAAGAAACAAACCCTCTTAATTTCATACTTCATACTTCACACTTCATACTTCAAATCACTTCATACTTCAAAAAATGGTTGCTTCTAAAAGAGTTTATTTTTTATTGATATCAGGAATTGCGATCGCACCAATCCTATCCCTATTTCTCTCCATTCCCGTCACCATCGCCATCACTTTATTATTTGATGCGATCGTTCTAGCGCTAATGATTGTGGATGGTGTGCGAGTCCGGCCTTTGCGTGTGCAAATAAAGCGCGAATTACCGCAACGGTTATCTATTGGGCGAGATAATCCGGTGATGCTGACGGTAACAGCCGCAAACACTGACGCAATTATTCAAATTCGTGATTACTACCCCCCAGAATTTGGCGTATCTACACCAACACTCAGCGCCATTATTCCCGCCAACACTACGCAAGAATTAACCTACACTGTCCACCCGACAGGGCGCGGCGAATTTCCTTGGGGGAATATTCAAGTGCGACAGTTGGGGACTTGGGGGTTAGCTTGGCATGATTGGCAGATACCGCAAAGTGTTTCAGTCAAAGTTTATCCTGATTTAATTGGGTTGCGATCGCTCTCAATCCGCCTCACTTTACAATCATCTGGTTCAATTCGCCAATCTCGGCGTATGGGTATCGGTACAGAGTTTGCAGAACTGCGTAACTACCGCACAGGTGATGATTTACGGTTTATTGATTGGAAAGCTACCGCCCGTCGCACTGGTGGTAATACACCGCCTTTGGTGAGGGTGTTGGAACCAGAACAAGAGCAAACCTTAATAATTTTATTAGATCGCGGTCGGTTGATGACGGCACGAGTTCAAGGCTTACAGCGATTTGATTGGGGTTTGAATGCTACTTTATCTTTAGCATTAGCAGGGTTACATAGAGGCGATCGCGTCGGCGTGGGTGTATTTGACAATCAAATGCACACCTGGGTTTCTCCAGAACGCGGACAATCTCATCTAGGTAAGTTAATTGATTATTTGACTCCAATTCAACCAGTTTTACTAGAATCTGATTATTTAGGCGCTGTTACCAATGTTGTGCAACGGCAAACTCGCCGCGCCCTTGTAGTAGTAATCACTGATTTAGTCGATGTAACTGCTTCTACAGAACTATTAGCTGCACTTTCGCGATTAGCACCGCGTTATCTACCATTCTGTGTCACCCTGCGAGATCCCCAAGTTGATCGCTTGGCGCATACATTTACTCAAGAAGTCACAGCCGCTTATAGTCGTGCTGTTGCCCTAGATTTATTAGCACAACGTCAAGTTGCTTTTGCCCAGCTAAAGCAAAAAGGTGTCTTAGTACTTGATGCACCAGCAAATCAAATTACTGATCAGTTAGTTGAACGATATCTGCAATTAAAAGCACGGAATCAATTGTAGCGGTTTAACATCGCCACATCTCTACAATTGTTGAAAATTTTCAATTGTTAAGAACAGTTCCTCATCAGCTTGTTGAAAGCTGTAGTCAATGTTGATTTGGGTGGGATAGCCAAGTGCAGAGTTGTATTGCACATCAATATTGTCTGCTTTACGAGCGATCGCATCAGCAATCACATTAAATAATTTCGGAATTGTTTTATATCTTTCAAAAAATTCTGGGTTACTAACTGGCTCACCTGTCGTTGTGGTAATAGATGTTGTGATGCCATTTTGAACTGTAATGACTACAGGCCCTCTAGCTTCGGGTATACAAAAGCAACTATTAGATAGTGTATAGCGGTAATTTTTGATATTTTGCTGATTCCATAACCTGCGGTTAATTCTTAATTGTCTTAAATCTTTGCCTGCTGCTTTTTGTGTTGTCTGTAGAATAGGTTGAGATATAGCAGGGGCATTTAAACTTAAAGGCATTAATAATGCGGCGCTAATCACAACAGGCCAGCGCAGTTGCATCCACTGAATTTCTAAATTTTTCAACATTGATTAATCTCCAAGTGTTTTTGCTGTCACAGCGCTTTGCAAAACACCTCAGAATTTAAACTTAACAAATTAGCTTGTCAAGTTATCCAGGCTACAAAAATACAAATATTAGCTAGATATTAGCTACCAGCTTCGACAGCATTTAGCCGCTTTGTCGGCACTTCCCATATATCTTGTTTGATTTGGTCTTTTTCAACTAATAGCTGAATTTTAATTGGCAATTTTAACGATGGTTTTACAGTCCAAAATACTTCATCCAATAATTCTCTTTCTAAAGTAATAGAGATCATTGGTTACTCCTTTATAGATTTCAGCTTGTAAATTCTTCCAAAAATTAGCAGTCAATAAATACCTAAGCGATTGATTAGTAAGCTCTTTGATAGATGAACTTTATCCACTCTAGATAAAACATTAAATAAACACTGCTTATCTATTTATCAAAATGCTTTGCTAATTTGTTTTAAGTAAAATACGATAAATCGATAAACAAACCGTATATTATGAATATACTTTCTCATAGACTGTTCTAAAAATCAAGTTATTAGCAATGGAACAAAGCAATTTATTGATGAATACAAGTGATGTGAAGTGTTAATTAGGACAAACAGATGGTCGGCAAACTAGAAGAAAAAGTAGTAATTATTACAGGAGCTTCCGCTGGTATAGGTGAAGCAACAGCGATCGCCCTAGCAGCGGAAGGAGCGCAAGTAGTAATTGCAGCTAGGCGTTCAGACCGTTTAGAGGCAGTAGCACGACGGATTGCCGAGAGTGGCGGTAAGGCATTACCGATAGTGGCAGATGTTACCGATGAAACTCAAGTAAAAAATTTAGTAGAAAAAGCGATCGCCACCTTTGGACGCATCGATATCTTAGTCAATAATGCCGGGATTGCAGTTATTGGCAACATTGATGGCGGTAATACAGCAAATTGGCGAAAGATGATTGATGTCAACATCTTGGGAGTGCTTTATGCAACACACGCCGTTTTGCCGATTTTGAAAGCGCAAAATTCTGGACATATTGTCAACATCTCCTCAGTGGCGGGTCGCACAGCCAGGGCTGGTATTGGGATCTACAACGCCACTAAATGGGGTGTGAATGGTTTCTCAGAAGCCTTGCGTCAAGAAGTTTGCAAACAAAACATCCGCGTCACCATCATCGAGCCAGGTTTGGTTGATACAGAAATCAACGACCATATTGACGATCCCATCATCAAGCAGCGTAGTGAAGAACGACGTAAAACCGTCACCCCACTACAAAGCGAAGATATAGCCGCCGCTATTGTCTATGCAGTGACTCAACCGCCACGGGTGAATGTCAACGAAATCCTCATTCGCCCCACACAACAGGACTGGTAACAGACTAAGCAAAATTTTTGAAATAGCAAAAATAAAAATGACAACTCAAACGACAGTATCTACCTGGGAAAATTTATGGGAAATTGCCCAAAAACACACCCCAGCGCGGCGGGTGCGTAGACCAGGACAGTCCCCTTCTACTGCGCCCATTCCCAGTAGTCTGCATAAACTACCACCAGAGACAACACCACCCGTATTACTTTACCGGGATACAAATTCTTGGTGTCCTTTCTGTGAAAGAGTTTGGTTTGCCTTAGAAGAAAAAGAAATTCCCTTTGAGACAGAGTTTATTGACCTAAGCAATAAACCCAAATGGTATACCGATTTAGTTCCCACAACCCTTGTCCCAGCGGCTAAAATTGAAGGTCAGTTAGTTTACGAATCCAAAGATATTCTTTTAGCTTTAGAAGCACAATTTCCTAGTCCGTCACTACTTCCTGAAGACCCAGAAGAAAACGCCGTTGCTAGACAGTGGGTGGAAGATGCAGAAACCAATGGTTTTCGCAATCTTGCCTATAAATTCTTGAGAGAAACTCCCACCGATGCGGATGAGTTAGCCAACTTACAAGCTACCTTTGAAGCGAAGTTAGAAGAACTTGAGCAAACTTTGGGCAAATATCCAGGCCCTTACTTTTTATCAACTTTTAGCTTAGTTGATATTATGTATAGTCCTCATCTAGACAGACTGGCGGCGAACTTACCTGTGTATCGGGGCTATCACATCAAAGGAAATTCCCGCTTCCCTCGGATTAATGCTTGGTTTGCAGCATTAAATGAACGCCCCGCCTATCATCGGGTGAGGTCAGACAGTACCACCAACAATTTACTTTTGCGGCGGAGATTTGGTGTTGAACCAACTGGGAATGCTTTACCTTTGGATGCAGCAGACAGCGAAGCTATTCAATATCGAGCCGAAGCAGCTGAAAGACTCAGCGATAACCATGAAGCTGCGATCGCAGATATTATCAAAAATTCAGGCGTGCAAGCATTAGCAACAGATGGTGATATTACCGCAATCAAAGAAGCAGTGGATTTGCATCTGAGATTACTGGCAGAATATTTGATTAGTGGTGATAGCGCACCCTTACCAGGCGGGCGGACTGGTGGCAAAAACAGTATAGAAACAACAGTATCAGCAGTTGGTGCGATCGCCCTGGCCTATGTCAGAAATCGTGTTTGTGCGCCCCGTGATATGAGTGCCGGTGCAGCCACTGCATTCCGAGCAGCAGCTGATAAAGTGTTGGCATCTTTGTATTAATCAGGGAGTGGTGAATAGGGAATAGGGAGTAGAAATTACTACTCCCTAAATTAACCGTAACCGCAAATTGTAGAACCTACTCTGAAGAAAAAACTTGTTTACGCCGCGTAAAAAACTAGTGTTCGTAACTCAATGCTTTCTCGTGGTGGTGCATCTGTTGCCTGTCCCCTTTGAATAATTCTTACTTTTGAGCCACTGCAACACCATTAGGTTCACCAAGAATCTTGGCAAATCTTTGCAAATAGAAATCCACAGGATTTGCTACTGCTTTGACCGACTCACGATTTTGCACTGCATTCCACCATTGCTGTAAGCGAGGTGTTTCCGTTGGTAATGTGAACTTGCGGAAGTGTTCGAGGACGGGTAAACGCTCAAACCAGGGATAAAAGCTGATATCAACTAAACTTAACTGCTCACCAAACCAGTAAGGGCCATTACCAGAAAGTTTACCTAATCCCTCTTGCTCAATGTATAAAAGAGCTTCAGTAAATTCTTTTCGCCCTTGTTCTTGTTCTTGAGCATCTTTACCACGCAGGAATTTGTTAAACGCAGGGACAAAGCGAGTATTGGCATAGTCAATCCAAATTCGAGCGATCGCTTTTGTCGTAGGATCATGAGGTAATAAAGCTGGCTCTGGAAAAACTTCTTCTAAATATTCATTAATAATGGCAGATTCATAAATTTCGACATCACCATGCTTGATTGCCGGAACCTTGCCATAGCGCGAAATCTGCGTGAACTCAGATGGTTTGTTCTGTAAGTCAATTTCAATCGGGGTAAAGTCGATACCTTTTTCTAGCAAAACTACGCGGGTTCTCTGGGAGAAGGTAGAGGCTTTGGCAAAGTAAAGTTGTAGGTTACTCATGAAATGTTCCCTCAGATGAAATACGACGGACTATGGCAATTTAAATGTCAGCCTCAAGCTCCAGCAAACTCCAGTTTACTTGTTGAGCCATTAAATTACGTTAATTCTATAGATTTACCGTAGAATAATCAAAAGTATTGCACATACTTTGGTGAAATACAAGCCAAATATTTAGCTATCAACTCGCTCTAGTCCGTGAGAACATACGTATGACTATAAAAAACCCTTACACCCCTTGACCCTTCTACTCGGCCAAATATGTAATACTTAGCAATAATGATTATTAGTAAATCTAACTATTACCCGTCTCTGATGGCTGGTTACAGTCAGGTAATTTTTTACATCAAAACATCGACCAAAACCAGATATGATGATGAAAGAAATATCACGTCGCCAATTTATCGCCACTGCCTCCCTAACGACAGGCTTTGTGTTAGCAGTACAGCCTGTGTTTGCCAAAGTGATTACCACCGATAGCAAGGGACTAACAGCTGGCGCGGTGAAAATTCCGGTTAAAAATGGCGAAATCCCTGCCTACAGAGCCGTACCTACGAAAGGTGAAAATTTCCCGATTGTTTTGGTGATTCAAGAAATTTTTGGTGTACACGAGCATATTCAGGATGTTTGCCGTCGTTTTGCCAAATTGGGGTATTTAGCGATCGCACCAGAATTATTCGTGCGTCAAGGCGATGTGTCAAAATTAAGCAACATAGACGAAATTCGGCAAGTAGTCAGCAAAGTTCCAGATGAGCAAGTACTATCAGACCTTGATCAGACAGTAAACTGGGCAGTGAAATCTGCAAAGGGTAATGCCAATAGAATCGGAATTACAGGCTTTTGTTGGGGTGGACGCATTACATGGCTGTACGCTGCACATAATCCCCAAGTCAAAGCAGGTGTAGCGTGGTATGGAAGACTAGTAGGCAATAGTACTGAACTGACACCCAAACATCCCGTAGATATTGCATCAACCTTAAAAGTGCCTGTACTGGGACTTTACGGCGGTAAAGATACAGGAATTCCTTTAGATACAGTAGAACAAATGCGCGATCGCCTCAAATCCAGCAGCAGCAAATCTGAAATTATTGTCTACCCAGATGCACCCCACGCCTTTTTCGCAGATTATCGCCCATCCTACCGCGAAGCAGAAGCAAAAGAAGGCTGGCAAAAACTCCAAGCGTGGTTTAAGCAGTATGGCGTGTGATATTGTGTCCCGCGAAAAACTCATCAATAGCTGAAATAGCCAGACAAAAACTAGTAAATTAAACCTGAAAGCTGATCAGGAGAAATTAAGGCAATGGCAACCACTGCATTAATTGTCGGTGCTGGTGATGGACTGAGCGCATCCTTAGCGCGTCTATTCGCAGGTGAAGGAATGAGCATTGGTTTAGCAGCACGACGCATTGATAAGCTCAGTAAATTGTCTCAAGAGATTGGCGCAGTTAGTTTTGCTTGTGATGCTTCTCAACCAAACGAAGTAAACCAACTGTTCAACGATGTAGAACAAAAACTGGGAGCGCCAACCGTTGTGATTTATAATCCGAGTTTGCGAGTCACAGGGCCACTGATTGAACTTGACCCCAGCGAGGTTGCTAAATCTCTGGAAGTTACTGCTTATGGTGGCTTTTTAGTAGCTCAAGCCGCAGCTAAACGGATGTTGAAATTAGGCGAAGGCGCAATTTTCTTTACAGGTGCATCGGCTAGTGTCAAAGGTTATCCGCGTTCTGCACCGTTTGCGATGGGTAAATTTGCCTTGCGGGGTTTAGTGCAAAGCATCGCGCGGGAACTAGCACCGCAGAATATTCATGTAGCGCACTTTATTATTGATGGTGTGATTCGTTCGGCGAAATATCAAGAACCAGCAGATAAGCCTGATAGTTTACTAGATCCTGATGCGATCGCTCAAACTTACCTCAACATTCTCCGCCAACCCCGCAGTGCTTGGACATGGGAAGTTGAATTACGACCTTGGGTGGAAACATTTTGATATATAGTAATCTGATTTGATTTCTGAACTTACTCGTGAAGGTAGGGAACAGGGAACGGGGAATAGAAAGTGTACCTAGCCTCGCAAAAATCAAATAGAAGTCCTATAGTAATGGCGTACAGATGTACGCCATTACTCATGATGTTTGCGGTTACAGTACAACACTAGAAACACAAATAATCCTAGTCCAGCTAGGTATTTAATTGGATCTGGCACATTAGGGTTAGGAGAAAAAAAGCCTTCAATCGTACCAGCAATAATCAACATTGGTACAATGCCAAAAACTAATTGTGCAGCTTGAGAACCATAGAACTTTAAAGCATCACCACGACGATATTTACCAGGAAACAAAATTGCTTTTGCTAATAACAAACCAGCACCGCCAGCAAAAAAGATAGCTGGTAACTCCAGAGAACCGTGAGGAAATACAAAAGCCCAAAAAGGGTAAGCCAGATTATTTTGACCGACTAAAGTACCAACAGCACCAATTAATAAACCATTGAAGACCATTAAATAAGTTGTGTATGCTCCCGCCGTGATTCCACCAGCAACCGCACCAAAAGATACGGAAAGATTATTAATCATGATGCTGCTGGATGCTAACGGTTCAACTCCTACAATCGACCCCATCCATAATTTATGCTCATCGCGTACTTGAGAAATTAAGTGTTGCGGTACTATCAGCGACATAAATGTTGGGTCTTGCCAAGCATACCACCAAGCCACCACAGCCCCCAGCAAAAACAAAGCTGTAGCCGTAGCAATGTAAGGAAACGTTTGCTGCACCACAGATGGTAAGCCCCAACGGTAAAATTCCAGCGCCGCCCGCCATTCTTGACGACGTGAACCTTGGTAAATCTGTGTGTAAGCACGAGTTGTTAAAATTTGTAGACTGTGGATTAAAGTTTGACCAACTTGTTGTGTACGGGCGCGTGCTAAATCAGCTGCTACTGAACGATATAAACTAGCTAATTCTCTAATTTCCTCTGCCCGTGCTGATTTCAGCCCTTTTTTTTCTACTTGCTTTAATAAGGCATCCAAACGCTGCCAATTTGGTTCTCGTCGTGCAATCCAACGTTGAATATTCATATAGTCAGTGGGAAGTAGGGAGTAGGAATTACGAATTACGAATTACGAATTACGAATTGCTATAACGTACCTTAAGATAGCCACAAATTTACCACTGTACTTTCAAGGAAATTTAGCATCATGTCTGGAAACATTGGTTCTCCCAGCCCTATGCAACCACTCAGTGTAGGGAATGTGGTTAGTGCTGGAATGCGGCTGTATCGTTCTCATCTGAAAGATTATTTTTTACTGGCATTGCGAGCTTACGTGTGGCTACTGATTCCAATTTATGGATGGGCAAAATTTTATGCCCTAACAGCACTGATTTCTCGCCTAGCTTTTGGCGAATTAGTCAATCAACCTGAGAGTATGTCATCGGGTGAGCGCTTTGTCAATTCTCGATTGTGGCAGTTTTTGCTGACGATTTTGTTAATGTTTCTAGTAGGTATTGGTGTTGGCATAGGTGCGTTAATTTTATTTACACTGTTAGGTGTTTTATCAGCAGCATTAGTTGGAGGAGTTGCTCAACAAGGAAATCCTGCCAGCTATGTTTTATTTGTGGTTATAGGTGTTGTGATAGGTATTGCGGCTTTTGTGGCAGTTTTGTGGCTTTTAACCAGATTTTACTTAGTTGAAGTACCCTTAGCTATTGAAGATAATGTTGAGGCTACATCAACTATTAGCCGCAGTTGGGAGTTAACCCAGGGTTACGTTTGGCGAATTTTATTTATTTCGTTTGTGGCCTTTTTGATTACAATACCTATTCAAATTGCAGTTCAGATTATTTCTACTATTCTTCAGTTTGCTTTTTTGCCATTAATTAGAGAAAATTCTGGATTTTTTACTCTAGTTTATTTTGTACTAGCTCTGGCTTTAAGTTTCACTGGTGGTGCTTTGATTCTGCCGTTTTGGCAAACAGTCAAAGCGGTGATTTATTATGACCTACGCAGCCGTCGTGAAGGGTTAGGCTTGCAGTTACGCGATCGCGAAATTTAAAAACTAGTACAAATATTATTATGGATATTTTTAACCGCGTTAAATTCCGCACCCCCGAAAGTGTCGAACTAGAATTTACACTCGCTGGTATAGGGAACCGTGCTTGGGCTTTACTAATTGACTATTTAGTATTAGCCGGAATTTTAGTACTATGCATCTATACCTGGATTACAATTTCTGGTCAGTTAGCTGATTTTTGGCAAGATAACAATACTTTTGGTTCCCAACTTGGACTTTGGTTAATTGCCATTACCTTCTTAATTCTCTTCGGAATTTACGCTGGTTATTTCGTATTTTTTGAAACTTTGTGGCAAGGACAAACCCCAGGAAAACGCTTGGTTAAAATTCGTGTCGTTCGAGATGATGGTAGACCTGTTGGGTTAGCACAAGCAACTTTACGTGCCTTACTGCGACCTTTAGACGAATTTTTATTTTTGGGGGCTTTTTTAATTATGTTTAGCCGCCGAGAAAAACGGCTTGGTGATTGGGCGGCTGGTACAATTGTGATTGAGTCCCAAACAGCCACGGCATCGGCGACATTCACAATTTCCGAACAAGCTAGGTTACTGTATACAGAATTGCTAGGCATTGCCGATTTATCACAACTATTACCAGATGATTTTGCCGTAATTCGGGAATATTTACAGCGACGCAGCGCAATGACCCCAAAATCAAGAATTGCACTTGCTTCTAAATTAACTCAGCAGGTTGCAGCAATTGTGAACTTAGACAAATTGCCAGAAGTTCCTCCTGATGTATTCTTAGAGGCTGTGTACTTAGCTTATCAACACAAAGAGTTCTAAAATTTTTTGGCTGGATGCGCGGATGGGTTGGTGTAGAAAATTAAGCTTGCAGAAAAATCATTGTGTTCCTTCCAGTACAAGCCTTTGCAGAAAAATTTAATTAAAACTATCCGCGCACCTTACATAGACTAGGTTTCAGCATTTTTGCGTAAATTAATTTAAATTTTGAGATGATAAAATCAGACCATCCGCGAAACCGAACCTTGAAAACCAAATACAGATTAGTTTTCCGGCTTCCGCTGTTGAAATTTCAAATAATCCCTATCAGGGATTGAAACGAAAGTGTCTAGCCCTTCCCTAATTATTTCTTCTGCTAAGGTTGAAATTTCAAATAATCCCTATCAGGGATTGAAACCATCAAACATACTTAAGCGAAAAGATTTTAAAAATTATACCAAGTTGAAATTTCAAATAATCCCTATCAGGGATTGAAACTTAGCAGAGCTAATCTAAAAAACTTGTGCTTTATGTTGAAATTTCAAATAATCCCTATCAGGGATTGAAACTTGGGAATCGACAACAGTGATATCGAGAAGGCAGTTGAAATTTCAAATAATCCCTATCAGGGATTGAAACTTTCCCGTTGTTAGTAAAGCATTATTAAGCTTGCGTTGAAATTTCAAATAATCCCTATCAGGGATTGAAACGTTGCAGTGTTGCTTGCTGTACTAGCAAGCCCTTTTGGGTTGAAATTTCAAATAATCCCTATCAGGGATTGAAACTCTAAAACTTGCCCTGATTTTTTGAGAGCATTACCAGTTGAAATTTCAAATAATCCCTATCAGGGATTGAAACTACTAGTTGCGATCCTTCTACAATGGGCAGCATAGTTGAAATTTCAAATAATCCCTATCAGGGATTGAAACGCCTCCAAAGCATTTGATACCCGCTTTGATTTTCGTTGAAATTTCAAATAATCCCTATCAGGGATTGAAACGAGCCATAGAGAAACGTGTTAACCTGCGTCATGTTGTTGAAATTTCAAATAATCCCTATCAGGGATTGAAACAGCTAATGCTTTTCAAGAACAAGTGTTAGCAGGTGTTGAAATTTCAAATAATCCCTATCAGGGATTGAAACTCATCCAACGCACAGCTAGGGACATCCTACATTGGTTAGGTTGAAATTTCAAATAATCCCTATCAGGGATTGAAACAGGAAGACAAGGCTGCTGCAACTCTCGCCCGCCAGTTGAAATTTCAAATAATCCCTATCAGGGATTGAAACTGCTGCTTTCTTAACTCCGACCAACACATCAAAGTTGAAATTTCAAATAATCCCTATCAGGGATTGAAACCTCAGCTACCAAGGCGCTCCCTCTGTTGACTTCAGCGTTGAAATTTCAAATAATCCCTATCAGGGATTGAAACATAGAGCGGGCGTATACCTCCACTCTCTTGTCTTGTTGAAATTTCAAATAATCCCTATCAGGGATTGAAACTCAAAGAAGATAGTCAATTGCCCGGAATCTTCTGTTGAAATTTCAAATAATCCCTATCAGGGATTGAAACAGCGATCGCTCAACAAATTGCACACACTGGCTAAACGGTGGAGTTGAAATTTCAAATAATCCCTATCAGGGATTGAAACTAGCTGGTTTTGTCAACCACCCTTCATGGTTGCGTTGAAATTTCAAATAATCCCTATCAGGGATTGAAACTTTGAGGCGAAAGATATCGCTTGTGCTGCATCCGGTTGAAATTTCAAATAATCCCTATCAGGGATTGAAACACGTTTTTCTTACCGTTTTGAGAATAGCCGCCCCAGTTGAAATTTCAAATAATCCCTATCAGGGATTGAAACAGCAGTTTTTAAAAACAGAATGATGCTTTAATTTGAGACGAAGTTGAAATTTCAAATAATCCCTATCAGGGATTGAAACAGATTTTGCCTCCCTCCTTAGACGTAGTTTGTGTGTTGAAATTTCAAATAATCCCTATCAGGGATTGAAACGTGTACAATCGTGCTTCCATCATTAGGAGTCCAGCGAAGTTGAAATTTCAAATAATCCCTATCAGGGATTGAAACAACTATATGGCGTTACCAAATGGGAGAAAATCACAGGTTGAAATTTCAAATAATCCCTATCAGGGATTGAAACAGATGGCGAAATTTTAGCGCTTGTAAAAATAGCTGTTGAAATTTCAAATAATCCCTATCAGGGATTGAAACAGCGTGTCTACCCTGCTTACTTTAGGTGGCCGCATTGAGTTGAAATTTCAAATAATCCCTATCAGGGATTGAAACGGAATATAAAAATTTTATGTTTCACGCAAAGGCGCAAAGGCGCAAAGATTGATAGAAAATTGCGGTGCTGCATTTTTGCGCGATGAATTAAGATTTTTGACTAAAACTCAAGATACATCCTTTGCGTCTTTGCGTCTTTGCGCGAGATAAATTTATTCTTGGATTCTGCAACGCCAAAATTTACTTTTATACCTATTTTTAAAACAGGTTTGCTGATATGAATGTGGAGATAAGGAAAATCAAGCTTAGTCTCCCTATCTCCTTCTCACTCAACCTTAAAAATCTAAACTCGGCCAGTCTGGTTCACGATAATAGCGCGTCATATCATCAAATTTTCGTAATTCAACACGGTTAACGAGAAATTCTGGAGAATCTTCTAGCCACTGCTGATTTAATTCCGAAAGCAGATCACCGAGTTTATTGCGGTCTAAATCAGGCGAAATTTCACCGAAATAGCTTAATGTAACATGGGCTATTAAGTGATAGTGCTGTTCAATACCCAAAGCGATTAGTTTGGGATTTTGATAAATTGTGCGGCGAAATTGAATAATCTGTTCGTAGCAACTTTCATCTTTAGGCACTAAACAAACGCCTAAAGCCCTTGGCATAACAATCAATCCCAGCATTTGCCAATAAATTGGGTTAGCTTTTGGTGTTATGGATTGTTGATATTGTTGAAAAATTTCCGCACAACAAGAGCGTAATTCTTGTTCAAATTTGGGATTTTTTTCACAAGCATCAAGATAAGCATGATCCCAAATCAAGTCTGCCAAAGTTAAATGAAAGCTGGCAGGTGGTACAGGGACAATCAAATCATGATTTATGGGCAACTGCAAAAGTTGCTGTTGGTAAGTTGCTAATTTGTCATAAAAAGCAGAATTTTCTGGTGCTTCGTCGTCGGCGGTGGGTGTAATTAGTGTATACCCAGGAAAAGGTGCTGCTTGTCTAGTTCCAGAATTGGGCTGGAATTTAGAAGACTCCTGGATATGCTGGGCTTGGGTTTTGTATGCTTCTGGTAGCATCATTCTTGCTACCCGGTTTAGGTAAGTTTGATAGTTGTCGTCCAATCTTGAATAGCCTCGCGTTCCTACTTGATAGATTTTAGGGAAAATTATCCTGTTGTGACTGAGTTGACTTAAAAAGTAATTAGCATTTGGAAAGGGGAGTGGTGAAAAGTATGAAGTGTGAAGTCTGAAGTGTGAATACTTCACTGCTTATAGTCTCTGAGATGCTATGAGGTTGATATATGCCAATCTTTGTTTACTGGGGTGAAGATGACTTTGCTATGGAAAAAGCGGTTACTTCGTTGCGAGATCGCATTTTAGATCCCCTGTGGACAGATTTTAACTATTCTTATTTTGCCCCTGATCAATCTGATGCGGCGATCACAGCTTTAAATCAAGCGATGACTCCTGCTTTTGGTGCTGGTGGACGTTTGGTTTGGTTGATAAACACCAACCTCTGTCAACAATGTCCTGAGAATGTTTTGGCGGAATTAACGCGCACTTTACCAGTTATCCCCGAAAATTCGTTTTTATTGCTTACCAGCCGCAATAAACCAGATGAACGCCTAAAAGCTACAAAGTTACTGAAGCAATTCGCCACGGAGTTTCGAGAATTTGCCCTTATTCCCCCGTGGAAAACCGAATTAATTATCCAAGCTGTTCAGCAAGCGGCTCAAACTTTAGGAGTCCAACTCACGCCTAAAACTGCTGAATTGTTAGCCGAAGCTGTTGGTAATGATACACGGTTACTTTACAATGAACTAGAGAAATTGCGGCTGTATCATCTAGATAGTAAAAAGCCTTTAGATGTCGATACTGTTAGTAAATTAGTCAGAAATAGTACGCAAAATAGTTTACAATTAGCAGCAGCAATTAGAACAGGTGATACAGGCAAAGCGTTAACTGTCTTAACTGAATTGCTGAATGCAGCCGAACCGGGACTGAGAATCGTGGCAACGTTAATTGGACAATTTCGCACTTGGCTATGGGTAAAAATTGTAACAGATAGTGGTGAGCGAAATCCACAAGCGATCGCTCAAGCTGCTGACGTTAGCAACCCTAAACGTATCTACTTTTTACAACAAGAAGTCAAATATCTGTCTGTGCAGCAACTAATTTCGTGTTTACCGTTGTTGTTAGAGTTAGAAGTCAGCCTTAAGCAGGGATCTGCGGAAATATCCACACTCCAAACAAAAGTAATTGAACTTTGTCAAATATGTAAAGGCAACTGAAATTACATATAAATTTTCGGTACACTGAAATTTCTTTGGAACTTCTCACTCCAAAAATAATTCACAATCAATAAAGCAACCCTAAGATTAAGTCCTGTGTCACAGACATTATGAAGAAAATCACTAATTTATTTTTCCGAAATACTTTGGACAATTTATTACCTAGAAATTTCTTTTTCGGAGTTATGGCTACTGCTAGTTTGTTCGCCAGCACTTTAACGTTTACAGCCAAAGCTGATGCTCAAACTCCAGCAGTGAACAATAATGAAGTTGTGAGCTATGCCCAAGCTGTCTTAGCAATGGAGCCATCGCGTCAACAAGCATTCAGTGAAATCAAAAAAATCATTGGTGGCGGCGACATTCCGCAGATTGTTTGTAACGACCCTCAAAGCATGAACAGTCTACCACGCAAAGCCAGAGATATTGCTGTTAACTACTGTAATCGCTCTCAAAAAATAGTAGAAGAAAATGGTTTAAGTATTGAACGTTTCAATAAAATTACTATGGAAATTCAAAATGACAGTAACTTGAAAAGGCAGATTTATAATACATTGATTCGTCTGCAAAAAAAATCTTAAGTCAAGCAATTTTCGATTTTAGATTGGGGATTTTGGATTGGTAATTACTGTCTGCTTCTAGGTTATGTTAATGTATCTGCCGCAGTAATTTTCAAAACAAAATTATTATCAGAATTCAGAAGTAAAACATTGTTTCTTTTGACTATTGACCCTTGACCATTGACTTTCATTCATATTCCGTGACTTTTACCAATTACCCAATGCCTGCGGAAAAATCGGGCTAAGGCTGACTCTTCTAGCGATAAATAGATAGGTCTGCCGTGGGGACAAGTACGGGGGTTACGAGTGCGTTGCCATTGGTCTAAAAGTGTTTGCATTTCTTGCAGGTTCAGTGGTGTGCCGTTACGAATAGCACTGCGGCAAGCGACAGCAACTTGAGCAGTTTGTAAGTCGCCTCCCCAACTGAGTTCTAAAATTGCTTCAGCACAGTCTTCACGCTGTTGTAAAAGGGCAGGTATATTACGGACTGCCCAAAGTTGTTCGCCAAAGGTTTCTATCTCTAAACCAATGCGTTGCAGTTGCGAAACTTGCGCTGGTGACAATTGATAAAGAATAATTGACGGTTCCACAGGAACGAGTTGCCAATTGTCACATATTTGTTCGTATAAAACTCGCTCGTGGGCAATATGCTGTTCTACTAGCCACATTCCACCAGGATGTTCGGCAACAATATAAGTGTTGCTAACTTGGGCGACAGCTTTTAAAGAGTGCTGAGTGCTGAGTTCTGAGTGCTGAGTATTTTCGGGTTTGGGGTTGATATGATAACCACCTTTTTCTTCGGCGGCTTTGAGTAATTTACTAACTCTGGTTGTATGGACAGCTTCTTTCAAAGTACCAGAATCAATACGAAGTGCTTGGTCAATGGCTTGAGTGATTTGCTCTTGCCAATAGTTTAGTTCATTGAGATATATTTCGGTTTTTGCGGGATTGCGATTCCAGTTGATTTGGTCAGGAGAAATTTCTAGATGTAATAAACAAATCGGATAGCGATCGCGTGGTAATGTTCTATGAAACGCTGATAAAATTGTTTGCTCCAGTTCTGGCGATTTCACCATCCTGCCATTAATAGCTATCCGTACCCAGTCTGGACGATGACGATGACAACGGTCTGGTAGTCCTACTACTAAAGAGAGTGCTGAGTTTTGAGTGCTGAGTGCTGAGTTTTGAGTGCTGGGTGCTGAGTTTTGGGGATGGGGAATTTCGAGTTTGAGTTCTTGCAAATCACCTTGCCGGACTTGCGGTAAGATTTGCGGCAGTAGTTGTCCTGTGGTGGTGGCGGGGGAAATGGTGAACCATACGCGGTCATTTTGCCAAAGTTGCCATGTTACTTGCGGATGACAAAGGGCAATTTGATGAATTGCGACTTGTACAGCTTTCATTTGCTGTGTCGCACTGGGTAAACCTTGGCGGCGAGATGGGCAATTTCCAAAAAGATTGGAGACTGTGACTACTGTACCAGGTGCGATCGCTGTTGCTTCGATTTCTTGTGCTTTGCCATCATCACCATAAACAACCCGCCAGCCCAAATTGCTATCAGCCGGACGACTCAAAATTTCCAAGTCTGCCAAAGTCGTCAAACTGTGTAAAGCTTCACCACGAAATCCCAAACTGTTAATTTTCCATAAATCATCACTAGAGCGAATTTTACTAGTGCTATGGGCTGTGGCGGCTTGTTGCAAATCCTCTAGGTTCATCCCACAACCATTGTCGGCAACGCGAATGCGCCACTGTTGCGGCCATAAATAAACCACAATTCTGGTTGCACCTGCATCGAGAGAATTTTCTACCAATTCCCTAACTACAGATGCCAAAGAGTCGATTACCTCACCAGCTGTAATGAGATATACGACTTCTGTTGGTAAAGCTTGAATAGTAGATGCCATAAATTACAGTTTAGGCCAGCCAGCAACCATTGAATAGGATAAGTATTTTTCTCTATGCCTAAACGCAATTTTTTATTAATTGTAAAGAAACCTCAATTGAAAGTCGATTTTTGATAGATTGCTTGTGAGGTTGTAAGCGAGAAATGCTTATGAGTAATAATTTAGCCGCCGATGCTCACGATTTGAAGTCTCGTTTGGAATGGGGTCAACCAGCTTTTACAATTATTGATGTGCGCGATCGCCACAGTTATAACCACGGTCATATATCTGGGGCAATCCAAATTCCTGTAGATGACCTGGAAAGCCGCGCCAAATCTGCACTACACAAAGAACGTCATATCTATATCTATGGCGATAATGACCAACAAGCAGCCCAAGCAGCACAAGTATTGCGCAGTGCTGGATTTACTGAAGTTGGTGAACTCAAGGGTGGTTTAATCGCCTGGAAAACAGCTGGTGGTGCTACCGAGGGTGTCGCTGCGTAACGCTAACTTCTAGGGAGTAGGGAGTGGGGAGTAGGAAGTAGGGAATAAATATTAAGCCTAAAACTAGTCTCTAGCCCCTAGTCCCTACTCCCTCCTCTATTAATCTTTCATCGCCATCACTTTAGGAGTTTCTGGTTGTAGTAACCCGTTTAACAGTGATGCGGGACGATGGCTATAAGGCCAAGCAAAGGCATGGCGAAAAGCAGCATCCTGACAAGCTTGTAGCTGTGCAAAGCTAATAATGTCGTAAGTCAAGAGATTTTCATATTCAAATGGCAAACGGACATTATGCAAACCAGCATTGTCAGTACAAATAGCAATATCTACCCCAGCATCAAAACAACGGTCAAAAACTAATTTGAGTTGGCGAATATCTTGTAAAGTGCCTGTTTTGATATATGTTGTCGGGCAAACTTCCAAACACTGCCCGCGTCTGGCTATATCTGGAAGTAATTCTGGATATAACAAAGGAATTTGGATACCGTGTCCAATGCGCTGGAGATAAGGTAAAAGTTCTGGGTAACAACCAGCGGTGGTTTCATAAAGGTGTCCAGTAGTATTAATGCCTTGCGATCGCGCATAATCATACAGACTAATCCATTCTTGCAGGCGATCGGCGTAGTAGCTATCACCCCCCGCTACATCTATCCCACACACATACTGTCTGTTCTGCACCGCCAAATCAATAATTGCCTTATTTACCTCGAATGGAAGGCGCGAGTGCATACACAAAATTTGGCTAGTCACAATAGGGCATTCTTGGATGTGACTGGCTTTGCCAACTACGTCCACAATTTCTGCCATTTTGTCAATTCTTTGCGACTGACTCAGATGTTCTGGTGTCCGTAGATAAGGTGTATAGCGCAGTTCGAGATAAGCCAAATTTTCAAATATATAAGCACCACGCACCAAGCGATAGATAAAGTAAGGCAAAGTCTCTACAGTTTGCACACTTTCAACTAAGGTATGCAATTCCAAATACTCATCTAAAGTGTTGCGGGGTCTGGTATAAAAATCTTCAAATTCTTCGTAATTAGGAAAGCCAGCAATTAATTCCGTAGAATGTCGTTCAAAATATCGCCATAAAACACGCGGTACGACCGAACCGCCCAGATGTCGATGCAATTCAGCGTGTAAAGCCATAATATTATTTTGGATAAAATTTCAATTATCTTAACAAAAATATAGAAAGAAAAAATATTCGCTGTCAGAAAAGTTGGGAAAGTTACGGTTAGCCAAAGCAGCGATCGCCTTGAAGTTGAGATCAAGAGTTTTTAATATAATCAAAACGCCGTATTAAATAAAAAATGACCAACAGCGAATCTCAGTGCAAAGTTAGTTGTCAAAAAGCTTATCTACAACTGTTGTCTTAATTCTTCAAAAGAATTGACAGTTTTGATAGCTTGTTGAATTTTCTTTAATTGCGACAAATCAGTGATTTGATCAATAAAAGGCATTAATTCTAAACCAGGACTACCAAATTTAATCTCCAAAGCCAACTCAATACCTGACAACAATCCTTGTCGTAGTCCCCGTGCTTCTCCCCGTGCTTCTCCCCGTGCTTCTCCCCGCGCTTCTCCTCGTGCTTCTCCTTCACGTAAAATTTCTTGATACCAAGGTGATTCTCTTAACACAGCCATATCCCACCTCATAATTTCTTGAACTAAAGCGCTTTCTAGTACAAACGTAGCAAAAAAAGCTAAGACTGTTTCTAGTTGATTGAGTTGTTTATCAGCACGTAGCATTTGCAATGCTTCTCGAATTATTGGTTCAGAATTGCCGCCTTTGAGAATCGGTACAAACGGTAGTAGAGATGGTAGAGGTTCTTGAAATGGAATTTTGACATCCACCTCCCACAGATTAATTACCCGATAATCTTGTACTGCCCGTAATCCGGCAATGTTTGATATGAAACTTGTGGGTATTTCTACATCACTCGTAGGCAGAATATTGATTAATACAGGATATGTAGGTAATTGATATTTTTCTTCTGCCAATGCAGCATAAGCACGCATTCGCCTTGGCATTTGGGTTTTATAACGCAGTTGTAATTCGTTAACAACAAGAAATTTCCCGTATTGTTGGCTTTCGACGTTGATTAAAACGTCACTTTCTCGACTAATCCACTGAAATTCTGTGTTGAGAATTTCTCCTGCAACAATGTCAGGAATCTGTGTTACCCATCTTACCCAGTTACTGGGTGCAAGACTAATTAATTTTTTGGTGCTGACATCTGCGGGTTTCGCCATCGGTGTAGAGTACGCAATCACAAAAAATATACAAAAAGCTTACAGTACTCAGTATCTTTCTATTTACTAAATTGAAAATTTATCCCTATGACTTCGCCTCAAAAATGTCTTTGACTTTGGAGAAAAAAATTTAATTTTCAGAAAATTCTTGACATAATTTGCAGTATATGTATATAATAGCGGTTTGTGGAAACTTTACCTCTTAATATAAACGCTTGGCTAACGTTATTGTCATAGGTGCTCAGTGGGGCGACGAAGGGAAAGGTAAAATAACCGACTTACTCAGCCGCTCCGCAGATGTAGTGGTACGTTACCAAGGGGGTGTCAATGCTGGACATACGATTGTAGTCCAGGATCAAACTTTTAAACTCCACCTGATTCCCTCTGGTATTTTGTATCCAGATACCGAGTGCATCATTGGCTGTGGCACAGTCATTGATCCACAGGTCTTGATTGCAGAACTCGACCAACTAGAAAAACTTAACATTTCCACTGCCAAACTGTTGATATCTGAGACAGCCCACGTCACGATGCCTTACCATCGGTTGATTGACAAGGCATCAGAAGAGCGACGGGGAACCCATAAAATCGGCACAACAGGCCGAGGAATTGGCCCTACCTACGCTGATAAATCAGAGCGTACAGGCATCAGAGTTTTAGATTTGATGGACTCAGAAGGTCTGCGCGACCAGTTAGAGTGGACAATCAATTATAAAAACGTCATTTTAGAAAAACTTTACAACCTGCCGCCCCTAGATCCCCAAAAAGTCATTGATGAATATTTGGGGTATGCCGATCGCTTGCGTCCTTACGTGATTGATACATCGTTGAAAATATACGATGCCATTCTACGGCGACGCAACATCTTATTTGAAGGAGCGCAAGGCACACTCCTTGACTTAGATCATGGGACTTATCCTTATGTTACCTCCTCTAACCCTGTAGCGGGTGGAGCTTGCGTCGGTACAGGGTTAGGTCCGACAATGATAGACCGGGTAATTGGGGTATCCAAAGCCTACACAACCCGTGTGGGAGAAGGGCCTTTTCCCACAGAATTAGATGGAGAGTTGGGAGAACATCTGTGCGATCGCGGTGCGGAATTCGGCACAACCACCGGACGTAAGCGGCGTTGCGGCTGGTTTGATGCTGTTATCGGTCGCTATGCCGTCCGCATCAACGGTATGGATTGTATGGCAATTACTAAACTTGATGTCCTCGACGAGTTAGAGGAAATTCAAGTTTGTGTTGCTTATGAAATAGATGGCGAACGTTGCGAACACTTCCCAACCAGCGCCCGTCAGTTTGCCCGTTGTCGCCCCATCTACAAAACCTTACCAGGCTGGCAGAAGTCCACAAGCGACTGCCGCACCCTAGAAGACTTGCCACAGCAAGCACTAGACTACCTCAAATTCTTAGCAGAATTGATGGAAGTCCCGATCGCGATCGTCTCTTTAGGCGCAAGCCGCGATCAAACCATAATTGTAGAAGACCCCATTCACGGCCCCAAACGTGCATTACTGCACGCTGACGGCACACCTGCCTCCTTGCTGAGTGCTTAATATTTAGTCAATAGTCCCAAAGTCAATAGTCCATAGTAAAAAATATGACCATTGACCATTGACCATTGACCATTGACCATTGACAAAGGACAAATAAACATGACTCTAACAGTTGAATCTCAAAAGCGCCCAGAAGGTAGTAAACCAAATGCATTGCGTCGTTCTGGCTTAATCCCCGCCAACTTGTACGGACATAATGGAGCCGAATCTATTTCTTTGGTAGTTGATGCCAAAGTTGTTGAGCGTCTGCTCAAAAAAGCTGCCGTTAATAAGACAGAAATTGAACTCAACATTCCTGATCTTCAATGGACTGGTAAAACAGTCCTCAAGGAAGTGCAAGTTCACCCAGCCAAAGGTACACCTTACCACTTGAGTTTTTATGCCTCTGCTAAAGGCTAAAACAGATATATAGTCTGTTTTTATAAATACTCCAAGTTTGAAATAATTGCTGAATCAGCCAGGGGTAAAACCCTGGTTTTTTATTAAGCTACAAAAGTTGGAGAGTGGGAACTAGTTATTAATGAAACACACTCATTTCTAGTCCCCAATCAGCAATACCACTCATTCATATCCAGTAGTCAATAAACCCTGATGATTTGAGATAATAATCTGCGGTTTAAAAACTCATACTGGCAATTATGACAGACGTAACTCTTCCAGCTTTAATTCAGCAGATGTTACAGCCCGAATTTTATCCCCATCCTGTAACAGAACCTATTAGACTCAGCCAAACCCACATTTCTTATGTGCTACTTACGGGAGATTACGCCTATAAGGTGAAAAAACCAATCAACTTCGGGTTTTTAGATTTTTCTACCTTAGAAAAGCGTCAGCATTTTTGTCAGGAAGAGTTGCGGCTAAATCAGCGAGGAGCGGCTGAACTGTATTTGGAAGTGTTACCTGTGACGCTGGAAGGCGAAAAATATCAGCTAGGCGGAACGGTCGAACCTGTAGAGTATGTAATTAAAATGCGGGAGTTTCCCCAAGACACTTTATTGAGCAACTTGTTTGCCCAAGGCAAGTTAAATGAGGCTCATTTAGAAGAATTGGGGCGGGTTGTAGCTCAATACCATGCCAAAACCGAGACAAATGATTACATTCAAAGTTTTGGCGAAGTATCGCAAGTGCGGGCTGCATTTGATGAAAATTACGAGCAAACTGAGAAATATATTGGTGGCCCCCAAACACAGCAGCAGTTTGACGAAACCAAAGCTTATACAGATAAGTTTTTTGCTGAAAAGCCAGAATTATTTCAAAAAAGAATTCAAAATCATCGTATTCGGGAATGTCACGGAGACTTACACCTGCGCAACATTTGTCTATGGCAAGACAAAATTCTACTATTTGATTGCATAGAGTTTAACGAACCGTTTCGCTTTGTCGATGTGATGTTCGATATTGCTTATGCAGTAATGGATTTAGAAGCACAAGAGCGTCCAGACTTAAGTAATGCTTATTTAAATACTTATCTAGAGCAGACAGGGGACTGGGAAGGCTTAGAGGTACTGCCCATATATTTGAATCGACAGTCTTATGTCCGGGCAAAAGTAACTTCATTTTTATTAGATGATCCTGGTGTACCAGTAGAAGTTAAAGAAGAGGCGGCAAAAACCGCAGCCAAATATTACAAACTAGCTTGGGAATATACTCAACCCAAACAAGGACGGCTGATTTTAATGTCGGGGTTGTCAGGTTCTGGGAAGAGTACAACAGCAAAATATTTAGCTCGACAATTTAATGCCATTCATATTCGCTCAGATGCAGTGCGCAAGCATTTGGGGGGAATTCCGTTGTCCGAACGCGGTGGTGATGATTTGTATACACCGGAAATGACTCAGAAAACTTATGCCCGGTTGTTGAACTTGGGAACTATACTAGCTAATCAAGGTTTCACAGTAATTTTAGATGCTAAGTATGACCGACAACAACAACGACAAGAAGCGATCGCCCAAGCCGAGAAGTATCAGCTTCCGCTCCAGATTATCCAATGCACAGCACCCGTAGAAGTTATTCAAGAACGTCTTGTCAACCGTACTGGTGATATTGCTGATGCTACGGTAGATTTATTAGCATCACAACTCAAACAAGCTGAACCCTTTAGCGAATCGGAACAACCCTACGTTCATACTTGGGATACAACTCAACCAAACGAGACACAATTAAAACTTCTGAACGAGAAAAGGGTTTAAAGAGCAAGGGGGTAAGGTATTAGTTAAAATTTCCTCCCTACCCCTACACCCTTACACCCCTTATACCCTTACCCCCTTAGAAACTCATGTCTAAAAATAACAACTTATTTAATTTCACCCCTGACTTTATTTCTCAACTAATATTTGGGTCATTTTTAACGTTCATTTTAATCACAACAGGTTCGCCTGCATCCCTGAGTATTTTCTTGGGGATTATTGGTGGTTTCACCTTGGGTTGGATTAATAATGCTAGTAAAAATAGTCCCCAACCGCCAACGGTAGCTTCCTCTGATGGCATTGATGCTGGACTCAAATACTGGTTATTGTTCTTGCTAGGCTTTGTCTGGTTGGGGTACTCCGCACCGATGAGTATCTTACTGGGTGGAATAGGTGCTATTGGCGGCGGCTGGATTATTGCGTGGTGGGGCAGTAAAGAAGAAACTAGAACTCAGTTACCAGTAGAAGTTTTAGAAGAGGGAGACGAAAGACCAAGCCAAAGATCTACTAAACAGCAAAAAAGAAGAGCTACTCGCCGCTTCCGTCGCCCCAGAGGTATTAATTTTAGGTTTTGGCAAAGGTAATGAAAAAGTCAAAAGTCAAAAGATTTTTTTCTTTTTACTTGTATCTTTGAAGTTACATGTAATAACTAATTATGTTTCTATATCTCTCCAAGTTATTACCACTGTTTTTTTATCCCTTAGGGTTAGCCAGTATAAGTTTAGTAGTGGCTTTGATAACAGTATGGAAACAACCACGCACAGCGACAGCAGCGATCGCATTTTCTTTAATTTTATTACTAGTTTGCAGTAACGCTTGGGTGGCTAAGGCATTGGTGCGATCGCTCGAATGGCAAAATCTCCCACCTCAGCAAATGCCTAATGCGGAAGCAATTGTAGTTTTGGGTGGTGCAACGAAATCAGCCTTTTATCCTAGACCAGATGTCGATTTAAGTGAACAAGGCGATCGCATAATTTATGCAGCACAGCTATATCGTCAAAAAAAAGCGCCTTTAATTATTCTCAGTGGTGGTCGTATCGATTGGCGCAACGGTGGTACAGCAGAATCGGCAGACATGGCCAGTATTTTGACAGAAATTGGTGTACCGTCACAGGCAATTATTCAAGAACCAATATCCCTCAACACTTATCAAAATGCCGTGAATGTCAAGAAAATTTTGCAGTCTCGTAGTATTAAAAAAGTATTATTGGTGACTTCGGCTATACACATGCCGCGATCGCTTAAAATTTTCCACCGTCAAGGTATTGATGCTATCCCTGCACCTACAGACTTTCTCGTTACTCAAGGCGAACTACAAGAACTTGGTAGCACTCCCAAGGCTGCCTTACTCAATTTTTTACCCGATACAGATAACCTACACCAATTTACTAGTGCTTTGAAAGAATATATTGGTAGTTTTATCTATCGCCTACGTGGTTGGCTTTAGAAGACAGCCTTCATCAGTCTTTCACCGGACAGGTACATAGCAGGGAACAGGGAACACTTCGACAAGCCCTTCAGCTACGCTCAGGACAAGCTCCCTTCGACAAGCTTAGGGCATACTCTACATTTTATTGTGAGCTACTGAAATTGCAAATTTGACTGTTAACCATCAACAGTCAACATTAATCAGCTTTTTTTCCAAACATTGTTGAATAAATCGCTGTGGAATTTCTTCACTAGTTCCCCAATGTAAATGTACATAAGAAGCGTGAAGATTGATAGGTAAATTCCAACCTTCAAACCCCATATTTTCATCACAATCGTAGCGGTAAGTTTCAAACAATGGTTGATGGGAATTTGCGCTTAAATTTGAGCGATGAAATTCATGTCCATAGATATTTGTCCCGGCTTTTACTAACAAACTATCTTGCAAAGCTACCGCTCGACGATAACCTAAAGTTAAACGTCCACCCATACAAGCAGAAGTTGGTATTAGTCCCACCATTGGGTAAGATTTACCTTCAAAATCGATGATTTCTTCGCACAAGTACATCAATCCACCACATTCGGCAATTGTGGGCATACCTTGAAGAATAGCTGTTTTTACAGCCTCAAGAACATTGGTATTGGCAGCTAATTGTTGAGCAAATACTTCCGGGAAACCACCGCCAAAATACATTCCTTGTATATTTTGAGGTAATTCTGCATCTTCTAAAGGACTCCAAAAAACTAACTCTGCACCTAATTGTTGGAGTAAATCAAGATTGTCTTGGTAATAAAAATTAAAAGCGCGATCGCACGCAACGGCAATCCTCAAAGAGGCGGGAGGTGGTGAAAGTGGGGGAGGCGGGGGAAAAGATTGTGATTTTAATAGAGGTAATAAACGTTGCCAGTCAAAGCAAGTATCACCTAAATCAGCTAGGCGTTCGATGACTGCATCCAGTTCGCTAAGTTCGTCTGTAGGGACTAAACCAAGATGGCGGTCAGGAATTGTAATGTTATCTTGACGACGCAATACACCGAGAATCGGTAATTGTAGAGATTGTAAAGCATCTTTGAGTAGAGAGAGATGGCGATCGCTCCCGACACGATTTAATACTAAACCAGCTATTTTAATTTTGGGGTCAAAAGAACAATAACCGTGAGCGATCGCCGCCACAGAACCCGACAACCGACTGCAATCAATTACCAACACTACAGGTAAATTGAGTAACCGTGCAATATGAGCCGTACTAGCAAAAGTGAATGGGTGTAGAGTATTTTCTTCCCCACTCCCTACTCCCCACTCCCCACTCCCTATTCCATCAAACAACCCCATCACCCCTTCCACCAAAGCGTATTCACTCGCTTGGCTATGACGGGTAAAACATTGCTGAACGTAAGCTTCTGAAGTCAGCACTGGATCTAAATTGCGACAAGCAAGACCAGTAACGTATTGGTGAAACATTGGGTCAATGTAGTCTGGGCCGACCTTGAAAGATTGCACCAAGCCACCACGACGACATAAAGATGCTAAAAGGGTGAGTGTGACTGTTGTCTTACCCACCCCACTACGTTCTCCTGCAATTACTAAAGCCATAACAGAAACAGATGAGGTATTTAAGATCTGGCAAAAACCAACTAATGTGTTCTTCCAAGCACAAGGGTTACTGCCTTTTGCTGTTTTCAGCCAGATTAATAATAGTAACCTAAGTTACTAGTTGCAAAAATGCTTCCTCTACTGCCTCTAATATCGTGTCTAGTAAAAGACTGATCATTAAGACCGCAAGAGTGCAGGAAAGAAAGTTTTCTCATTCCTGCACAGATGCATCGAATACACCTACACATCTACACTCTTAACCGCCCAAACCTTGATTTTTCGTTTTCATGGGCAAGTCCAAGTCCTAATGATATGACTGACGAAATCAATTATCCATAAAGGTATGAATCTACAAAGGACACAATCGTCGTGTACGATGTGTCCTGTAGAAATTAACTACTCTGCACCGATGGCACGAGCAAGAATGTGAAATAAATCAGTTTGGTCGAGTACACCAACAACGCTTCTCCCTTGTGGCCCTTGTGCCGCAATGCGTACCTGAGTACCAGTATGTTCCTGAGATTGAGCCGGAAGATTTGTTGCATAATTTACCGTCATTTCTGCTTCATCAGCAGTGATGAGCGTACTAAACTTACCAGGACTATGATCACTAGCAGTTGGGGTAGGAATAATTTGACTGGTATGACCGTGATCTGCGGTGACAACTATCAGCGTGTCAGGATGCTCCTTGGCATACTCAAGTGCTACCTTGACTGCTTTATCAAGTGCAACTGTCTCTCCGATTTGTTCGCAAGGATTACCAGCGTGATCACGTTTGTCGATGGAAGCTCCTTCAACTTGTAAGAAGAATCCACCTCTACCTGCTTTTTGTTCAAGTAAACTAATTGCTTTGCTTGTCATATCAGCCAAGCTCGGTTCGTTGGCTGGTCGCTGATTTTCTAGACAGCGCTGCGGCCCGCTACCAGGATAAATCATCGCTGGTTGCCCAGCCCATTCAAGGCTCATATTGCCTGGGTTAAATAGACCCAGTAACTTGCTTCCTGGTTGTGCTGTTTGCAACTGAGCAGCGTTAGTTATAACTTGATAACCTCGTGCTTTTGCGGCATCAATGACAGTCTTGCCTGCATATTTACCGCCGTCAATTATTTGACTATACCGCTGTCTGCCACCACCCAGGAGTACATCAACATCATGGTCGATAGATTGTTCGGCAATGGAACCAGGCCCACCTGCTGACTTCTTATCTTGCGGACAATTAGCCATATCTTGTGGGCCTTGGCAACTGCGATCGCTCACATGGGAAAATAGCACCGCTGGCGTAGCATCAGTTAATTCTGCGGTACTAACGTCACCAGTTTTATAGCCTCTTTCCTTAGCTAGTTCTAGTATTGTCTTTAAATCTAGATCTGTACCAGCAGTAGTCGAGATTCGACCATTGGAAGTTTTATTTCCTGTCGCCCAGCCTGTTCCCGAAGCCGCTGAGTCAGTTACATAGTCAGGTAATTTTGGATTTTTTTCTTGCAGAGAATATGTTGTATACTCGCCTGTAAATGGTAGAGTATCGATTGCAAGACGACCAGCTGCACCAACTGAGTAGTTACGGGCAACAGTAATTTCTGAATCACCCATTCCATCGCCAATGAACAAGATAACGTTCTTAGCGCGGCCGCCAAACAAAGGCTGACTAGGGCGATCAGGATATTTGGGGTATTGGTGTTTGGGGTATTTAGGATAATCTGCATTGCCAGTGCTTGCTGTACCAAAAGCAAGAATTATGGCACCAACTACGGTATTAAAAAAGAATTTGCGTTGTTTGAACAAGAACATACTATCTTCCTGATGCGTAATTGTGAGAGAATGCCAGAAAATTTACATCCGACACTAGTCGCCATAACCTAAAAAGTTAATGCAACAATAGCTGTATTCAACTCCCTTTTAGACTGTGTTTTATTTAGCCCAAAATACAAAGCATCTTGGAACTGAGATACTTTAATAAGAGGGTTTTTTAGGAAGAATGACTATCTAGAACAAATTCGCTGTAGTGTAATTGGTTGCTTCAAATCGTATGCTTTTTTTGGGTTACTAAATCTTCCCAAATTGTGAATAGAGCTAATTAACTTATCCCAACCAAGAAAGAGATTAGTTAGTTAACAATATTGAAATTTAGATAAACAATATTAAGAAAAGATTAACGAATAATTAACATTAATTATTTATTAAGCAAAATTAAGTACAAAATTAGTTTATTTAACACCAATTTGAAAAATGTTTGCGACAGATGAATTGATAGAAGCTATACGCAGAGAGCAATTCCCAATCCAAAATCTAAAATGGTATAACCTATGCCATATCAACAACCAGAATGAATACAGAAAAGCCTCCCGCTTCGTGTAACAGGAGGCTCTATGGAAAAATTTACTGAAATTAACCTAACTCTTCGTTGCCAATTTCAGAATTTGGGCGATAACTCCCAAGCTGTCTTCAAATAAATTCTCACGTCCCCAGCGTTGTACTTGCTGACTCAGCAGCGCTTCCGCCTTTTGTTCTGAAAGTGAACTGACTTGTTGGAACAAACCAGCAGTTTGAGCGCCACCGTGAGTTTCCATCCGCATACAACCGCCAGTTTCTGTGCAAATTAACGTGCTACAGTCTGCTTTTGGATTTGTGGAACTGAGGCGTAAAGCAATTAAGTCTCCAGCAATATCGCCCACATCAGCAACTGGAACTCCAGCTAACTCGGCTTCTATTTGTTTTTGGTCTTGAGCCACAAAGCGAATCCGCATAATATCGTAGTCATCGCTTTCCTTGTGGTAGGAAATCGGCATCCATTCTAAGCGACTAGCTAACCAACCTAAAAATAGTAGTGCTTGGGCAGGGTTGCCTTTTTCATAATCAATCATTACGCGGTCAATATCCTTCAAGGCCGCACGACGATGCGGTGGGTCGTAAGCTTCCGCAGTCAACTCTTGCCATGCAGACAAACGCCGCCAATTGAGGTCAGCTAAAGGTACATTGGTTTCTACCAATTCTTGTAAGCTGAGTAAATCATGTTCTGGCTCGTTAAAGTTGCAAGAATCAACGATAACGTTATTGCAAACTGCTGCTAGTCGCTTAAATAATGCGTTGTTGGGGTCGGGAGTAGCTTTCCACCACAGGAACTTCGGCAGACCACCAATTAATAATGCCGGAATCATCCCGCCAATTCTTTCTAAAGCAGAGGTCGTACCGGAGAGAGTGATGTATTCGCAACAAACCAGAGTACTGGAAGCTTGCTTTTGGATAGGACAGTAAGCAGAAACTTGGGCTTTTACTCCTTCATCTTCACCTGCAATGGGACACAGGGCTATGATGCGGCAGGGGTTACGTAAAGCAATTTCATCAGCAATTTTGGGGCTGGTGAGATTAAAGTTATACCCGCCGTTGCCATTACCATTTTCGGAAACGGCTCCATTGCCTTGGCGTTTGCTATATTCTTCCCGCAATTTCGCTAAAGTTTCTGGTGTAGCCGTGCCAGTTTCTGGCAGTTCATATTTTTGTTGTGCTAACCGCAGTGCTACGTCTGTCTGTGGCCCTAAAATTCCATCAATGGGGCCATTATAAAATCCCAAAGATGCCAAGAGATACTGGGTTTCTTCTGGTTCGTAAACCACTAAGGTAAAAGTTGTGGCACGAGTAGCCGCAGGTAGCGCACCATCTTCACCTGTGATGCCGTAACTTTGCCAAATTTGATTCAGTTCCGCTTCGATTTCATTCAGCGAAATGTCTTTGGGTGCTTGAAGTGAAAAAATTGTAGGAGCTTGGGTCATAGCTTTTGAAGTATGAAGTATGAAGTATGAAGTATGAAGTGTGAAGTACGAAGTGTGAAGGCTGAAAATTTTTTCATACTTTAGCCTTCAGCCTTCATACTTTTACAGTCTGCGCCAGCGACGGCCGTCTTGGTTTATCAACAATTCGGCTTCTGCGGGTTCCCAAGTACCTGCTTCGTACTGGGGAATGGTGGCTGGGTCGGCGGGCGCATCCCAAACAGAAAGAGCAGGGGTGACTATTTGCCAAGCTGCTTCCACTTCGTCAGCCCTAGTGAACAATGTTTGGTCGCCCATCATACAATCTAAGAAGAGGCGATCGTAGGCATCAGAAGTGCCGGAAATCCCGAAGGAACCGTAGCTAAAATCCATATCTACGGAACGGGTGCGAAATTCTGCCCCTGGCATTTTCACATCAAAACGCAAAGAAATTCCTTCATTAGGTTGAATCCGCATGGCCAAAATGTTGGCGTTTCTCTGTTGCGCGGCGGACTGGAACATCCTTGAAGGAACTTCGCGGAAATGAATCGAAATTTCGCTGACTTTTTTCGGCATCCGTTTGCCAGTCCGTAGGTAGAAGGGTACACCTTGCCAACGCCAGTTATCCACCATAAACTTCATGGCTACATAGGTGGGTGTGCTGGAGTTGGGGTCAACACCTGGTTCTTCTCGATACCCTGGCACTGGTTGTCCTTTCATCCAACCAGCGCTGTATTGACCACGAATAGCAGAACGAGACAAGTTGTGGATATCTGCAAGGCGAGTAGCTTGGAGTACTTTAACTTTTTCTGTACGAATACTGTTAGCATCCATTGAGTTGGGTGCTTCCATTGCCGTCAAGCAGTAAAGTTGCATTAAGTGGTTTTGCAACATATCTCGGAGTGCGCCGGCTTTTTCATAGTAACCAGCCCGGTCTTCTACACCTACGGTTTCGGCAACGGTAATTTGTACGTGGTCAACAAACTGACGGTTCCATAAAGGTTCAAAAATTGCATTGGCGAAGCGGAACACGAGCAAGTTTTGAACGGTTTCTTTACCCAAGTAGTGGTCAATACGATAGACTTGGTTTTCTTTACAATACTTCTGCACAACAACGTTGAGGCTCTGAGCAGAAGCCAAGTCTCGACCAAAGGGTTTTTCAATTACTAAGCGGTGTTTTTCCGGGTTGTCTAGCATTCCGCCTTCCCCTAGTTGCCTGATGGCTTCGGGGAAAAAGTTGGGCGCGACGGAAAGGTAGAACATACGATTACCGCGTGTACCCCGTTTCTCGTCTAACTCTTTCAAGAAGTTTTTCAGTTTTTGGTAACTTTCTGGGTTATCTATATCACCAGAACAGTAGAACAAACCTTGAGAAAAGTCTTGCCATAGTTCTTCTTGCTCGACACCACCGTGTGCTTCTTCCATACCTTTACGCATTTGCTCACGGAAGTAGTCGTGGCTCCATTCCCGACGTGCTACACCGACAATGGTAGTTTCTGGCGGAATGCGCCGTTCCCGCCGTAGTTTGTATAATGCTGGAACTAGTTTGCGCCAGGTAAGGTCACCAGAAGCGCCAAAGATAACTATAATTTGGGGTTCGGGCATCCCTTGCTGTTGTAGACCAATGCGCAAGGGATTTTCTAGCAGACTGACCATAACAATTTTTCGATCTTGGAATTGAGATTTGGAATGGGATGAAGTGTGAAGTATGAATTATGAAGTATGAAATTTCAGACTACCCTTCGGGAACGCCAAAGGCGAACAGACTTCAAACTTCAGACTTCCTACACAGGTGACAATAGCTTGACTTTGTTTTCTAAAGAGTTCATCAAGGACTTGAAAGGTTGAACGAATTTATCAATACCTTCAACTAACAGTTCATCCATTACGATATTGATATCAATGTTTATGTCTGGATCTTTCAAGCTTTCGATGAGTTGATAAGCTTCTGGGACTTTTGTTTCCACGCGATCGCCTACATCGCAGTGGTCGTCACAAGCTGCTATTGTCGAGGGTGGTAAGGTGTTTACGGTATCGCGGCCAATTAACTCATCAACATACATAACATCGCTGTAGTTGGGGTCTTTGGTGCTGGTACTCGCCCAAAGTAACCGTTGTACTTTTGCTCCTTTGGCTGCAAGGGCTTGCCATTGTTCGCTTTCAATAATTTTTTTGTATTCTTGATAAGCTATCTTGGCATTAGCGATCGCTACTTTGCCTTTTACGGCTCTGAGTTTGGCTTCTAGGTTAATATCATCAACGCCACGCTGCAATTTAGCATCGATTTTTGCGTCAATGTTACTATCTATGCGACTGAGGAAAAAGCTGGCTACAGAAGCAATGTTGCTGATGTCTTTACCCTCAGCTAAGCGTTTTTCTAAGCCTCGAATATATGCCCAAGCTGTATTGATATAGCTTTGTACAGAAAATAACAAAGTAATATTGACGTTGATGCCGTCGGCTATTACTTGTTCTACGGCTGGCAAACCTGATTCTGTACCGGGAATTTTAATCATGATATTTTCCCGGCCAATTTCTTGAAAATAACGGCGGGCTTCGTTGATGGTGGCTTGAGTATCATGAGCAATGGTTGGTGGTACTTCGATACTCACATAACCATCGAGTTTATTCGAGGCTTCATATACAGGGCGCAGAATATCAGCGGCGTTGCGGATATCTGCAAAAACTAAAGATTCGTAAATTTTTTCGGTTGGTAATCCAGCACGAACACCTGCTTCTATGTCCGCATCATATATTGCATTATTGGCGATCGCTTTTTCAAAAATGGCTGGGTTCGAGGTGATTCCGGAGATTCCTTGATTTTCTACCAGGTCTTTCAGTTCCCCTGATTGAATAATGTCACGCGTCAAATTATCAATCCAGATACTCTGACCGTATTGTTTAATCTCCTGTAGATGATTGGTGGCCATAGCTATAGTTCCCTCCGTTTAATGATGTCTCCAAGTGAACTTGGCAATCCATCCTGTGATGGGTGACCTTTGCATTTTGGCTTTGCCAATCACTTATCGCATCGACCAGCTGAAATAATCTCTACTTCATCCGCTGTAGTAGAGATATTTTCTTTTCCTCATCCCAAGCAGACACTAGTAAACCACGGCAAATATAACTTCACGGTAAGAAACAGTTAAAAGTGAATGGTCAATAGTCAATGGTTATCGGTAAATAAAATTTATTTTTGACTTTTGACTTTTGACTTTTAAAACTAGTGACCGTTTTGAATAAAAGACTCAACTTTTGCCACAGACTCTTTACTACCAATAATCAGAGGTGTACGCTGGTGTAGTTTTTTCGGCACTACGTCGAGAATATCTACTAGTCCGGTAGTAGCACGACCACCTGCTTGCTCAATCAAAAACGCCAAAGGAGCAGATTCATACAATAAGCGTAACTTGCCTTCTGGCTTTTGAATTGTCCCTGGGTAGAGAAATACACCGCCTTGAATCAAGATTCTGTGGATATCACTTACCATCGCGCCGCTATAGCGAGCAGAGTAGCCTTCTGTACGATGAACGTACCGAACATATTCACGAATTGACTCTTCCCACTGCCAAAAATTTCCTTCATTCACACTGTAAACAGAGCCGTGGTTAGGAATGCGAATATTTTCTTCGGTGAGGATAAACTCTCCTAAGCTGGGATCAAGAGTAAATGAATGCACCCCTTTACCTATACTATAAACCAGCATAGTACTTGGCCCATATAGTATGTAGCCAGCAGCAATTTGCTTGCGTCCATTAGTCAGTAAATCGGTGGCTAAACCATCAGCATCGGTTCCTTCTTGTTGGCGAATTGCAAAAATGGAACCTAAACTGAGATTGGTATCGGTGTTAGAAGAACCATCTATGGGGTCATACAACAACGTATAACGACCTATAGGACAGTTTTCGGGAATATAATAAGGTTTTTCCATTTCCTCGGAAGCTAGGCGACAAACCAAGCCACTTTGCTTAAACACCGAGATAAAAACATCGTTGGCATAAACATCCATCTTTTTGACAGATTCCCCCTGGACATTCACATCCCCGGTAAATCCGAGAACGCCTTCCATTAAGCCTGCACGGCTGAGGTGACGGGCAATTAATTTACCGGCAAGAGCGATACGATTCATCAGCGCACTCAAATCCTGAGCATCAGGCGAAAAACTTTGAAGTTGCTGAAGGACATGACGAGATAAAGTCGTACAATCACGATCTAAGCTTTTATCTGTATGCTCGTCGATTGGCAACTCTAGAGATTCCGGCGCTTTAGCCATTTTTACGTTCTCCCTAGCGACTGGTTAATAGTTGGGTTGGTAAAGTCATACGTAGCAACTTATAGCTGCTGCTTCTATCTTAGAAAGGTAATTTGATAACCTGGATGTGGCTTTAGACAAACTAAAGAAATGGCTCAATTTTTGCTGAATCTATCAAGGCAGAAAAGTGTCGTTGCCGATTGAAGCGTTGGCCCGAAAAAATGCTCAACAAGGTAAATTTACTTAATCTGAGCAACAATCTTAAACTCAGTTACGCCAAGTTTTCGCTATACACCAAAGTTGGCAATATCACCCCAATAAGCTGTTAAGCACCTAATTTGCAGTTTAGACCGCAGGGGAACAGGGGAGCAGGGTAGCAAGGGAGAGGGTTTGAAGTGTTTAGCCACAGTCTCAATATTGCAATTTGTATGCACACTAGCTTACCTAACCTCTCCGTAAAAAACCGACTGCTTGTGAGATTCGTCTGTAGCTCACAACAGCCGGGTTTAGTTTTCCTTTATTGTTTAATAATTATTAACTAGGTGAGATACAGCCTGAATATCTCAACACCAGATGTCATTCTGGTTGCTAACTCCTGTAATTGCTCCTAGTCAACTTTAGCAAGTGCGATTCTTGCATAACAGCAAAACAATCTGCTATTATTGCTTTCCACCTTGTTTAGATTTCCTGTTTGTTCGCCCAACCACCTCGCCGGTTATCATCTCGTCTGTTGTCTTCTCGTGGTTTTGCTTTGTTGACTCTGAGTTGACGACCCATCCATTCTGCTCCATCTAACTCAGTGATAGCTGCATCTTCTTGAGCATCTTCTTCCATTTCAACAAAAGCAAAGCCTCGCATCCGTCCTGTTTCACGATCAGTAGGTAAGACAACTCTTTTGACCTCGCCATAGTCTGCAAATACTGCTTTTAAATCTGCTTCAGTAGCGCGGTAGGAGAGATTTCCAACGTAAATAGTCATGTGGGATCACGTAATTTTCAACAAACAGCGATTAGTTCAGCGAGAAAACAGATCTAAACAAACTGCAAATCTTGCATCGTCGCTTCTGATTCATTTTCATTAATGGCGAATGTTGTAGCGCAGCAATCTGAATGCTGGCGTGACTTCAACTAAACTGTCCATGCGGCTGAACTTACGCTTACGCTCATAATAATAACTGATCGTGACATTTTTCCAAGTATGGGATATTACAATCCCAAATAACATAAAATAAGCCAATCTTATATATTTTCTATATAAAAACTTTTTTTGTTAAAAAATATTTATATTATTTAATTTTTGTTACTTAAAATGTAAATATTTATACGCTAACTAGATAAATCTTTACATTTCAGTTTGTTTGAGAATTATTTGTCAATATTTAAAATGTACCTGCAACTCTTACTCTCAGAAGTTTATGAGAGTAAGAGTTGCAGGTACAAAAAGATTAATTTGATTTGAAATTAGCGACAATTTTATTCAATGGAAATTGTCTGCGGGCCACTGGCTTTGCCATTATTAGCTTCGGTGGTGGAAGTGGAGTAGGTAGTTACACCTCTCTGTTGATCTAGCCAGCTTTTAACAGGATCATCTTTAAGATTAAGCCGCAGCACTCCAGAGACAAAGCCACCGAGAAATGAAACTGGGTGCTTGGTGAACTCTTTAAATATTGGTGACAATTCATCAAGAAACATTAAAAATCTCCTGGCACTGCCGTAAAAAATTATTACTTTTTTATCAATCGTAACGAAAAGTATGAAGTGTGAAGTATGAAGTCTGAAATTTATACTTCATACTTCATCCTTCAGAATTTCCTAGTTGGGTTGCTGATCTGGGAACATACACTTATCAGAATCGCAACCACTAGGGCCTGCTTCTGTTAACTCGCCAGAATCGTAGCGGCTGAGGACAGCACAGAAATCATCGGTTTTGCGTCGCGCCAGCACTTCTTGAGATAAACGCTCGTAAGTAGCTTTGTCGATTGGCTCAAATGGTAAGCGGGGGAATGATTGTAAATCGTCAAATCTTGCCAATAACGCGGCGGAAATATAACCCTCATCATTTTGGATGGCTTCGTAAATTCGTTGTCCTAATGGTTCAACTTCATCAGCCCGTAGTTCTAAGGTAGCGGATGTGTTGTGGGTGACGTAATGACGTTGCACTTGCATGACAAAATCAAATTGGGCTAAGACAGAAAACTTAGAAACATCAATTTGATCAGCGCCAGGTAAATCAGCCCAAGGTACGGCGACAGGAATTTCCACTAGCCATTCACTCACACGGGGATCAAAGGGATCGTTCAGTAAATTACCCTGTTCATCCTTGTCAGATTGGGAGGGAATGACATTATAGCCGTAGTCGATACAAGCTAAAGCTACGGGGTCATTTTTGCGGAAAGTAATCCGGCGAATAAATCTTTGGGCTTTGGGTGGATGCCAACCAGAACTAGCACCAGATAACAGAGATTTAGTACCACTGGGTTGGACGGTGGTACAACGATTAGGACGTTTGAGATTATGGCGATCGCAATAATCCCATACTGCCTTCTGCACTACTTCTCTCCAAAAGCTGAGATATTTTTCTTCTTGGTGCTTAAATGCCAACCCTTGGGATGTTGCAGGTCTACCTTCAGCCCACCAGCGCAGCCAGTCCACCCCGAAAGCATGGACAAAGAAATCAAATAATCCAGTAAAAGAAACCCCAACAATTGGGTCTAATTCCCGACTGTATTGATAGCGCGGTTCCAAAAATTTATGATTCAAAAGTGTGGCTACAGATAACGCGCCAGCAGTGAAAGCTTCCTCTTGTTCTTTATAGTTAAACGGGTCAATTTGATTGAGATGAATCTCTGAAAGATTACAGTGGAAGTTACTACCAATAATTTCTCCACAAGGATTAAGCCCAAAACGAGCTAAACGATGTTCCAACTCATCAGCATTAATATAAGGATATTTTTGTTGTAACCAATCTTTAGCTGTTCCTTTTTCGTAAGCTTGTAAAAACTCTTTTTTTAATGCTTGGGTAGAAAGCAAATCGCAGTTAGCTCTAGCGACAGCTTCTCCTGCCCATTGAATAGCACCTTCGCCACTGTAATATTGTTTCTGAACAGCATCTATTGACTCTTGTAAAGTTGGCTTACGGTGAAACACACGGGTATGATTCGCCATCCGTAAAGCATCACGCTCAGGATCAATGCGCCAGTTACCGCTTTCATCCTGTTGCCAGAGGTTATCTTTAGCAGTAGCTCCGAGTTCATCGTCAGCAGTAAACTGACGCATACCAGCTGACCTCCGGATGTTACCTGCAACAATTGTTACAGCAGCTTGATCAATTAATAAGCAGCACTCAACAGAGTTTAATTGTCTGCCTAAAGCTTTATTCAAAATGTCAGCACAACGCTGATACAATCCAGGTAATTTTACAGGATTGGCAACGCCACCAAAACCGTTGAGGGTTTCTCCAGCTTGACGGACATCGCTAATATCAACAAATACTTCTACTTCACCAGTAAATCTTTCATCTGTGGAGAGTTCCAACAGGGTTTGATAAGATTTAACCCAACCTTCCCGGCTATCGCCCACATGAATGGTAACGCTATTGCCTTCTATATCGGTTTGTGTAAATTCACGACGTAAGTTTTTCGGAGTGCTGCCGATTTCGCCTTTTACAGTGACATTGAGGCGATTACGGATGGCAGGCAGTTGATTAATATATTGAGGTTCGATGATGGCTCCTGTACCATTAAACTAAGCAACACCCTCACGAGTGGTACTCGTCTCCAGAACCGGACATGAGACTTTCATCTCATCCGGCTCCTCAGAAAACATACCCTTGTCATGGGAGCTACTCAGACTACCATCTTTGGCGGTCTTTTGGTCGTGGCAATGTCTATGCAATGCTTGAATATTATCGAACTTTCTTTTCCCGCCTAAACTGGTTGGTATAATGTGGTCAATTTCAATTTGGTCTTCTAGTGTAAAAGTTAGACCGCAATAAGCACATTTACCTTTTTGCTTGTGAAGGGTTTTTGCAAGTAAAGAAGGAATTTCTTTGCTCTTTCCAGTTCTTGTTCCCCAGTAGACGAAATCACCGTTGAATGGTGAAGCATCGCCTTTAACCTTAGTGTGGCGGACGATTTTTCTCCATGTATGCTTTGAAAGGATATATCTTTCTTCTGTGTCTGGGTTATTGTAGGCAAATACCCAGTTATCGCCATTTAGGGTTATCCAGTATTTGTCAACTACCCATTTAGCACCTTTGTTAGGGTGTCTGTATCTTGCCCATGATGTTAATTTGGTATAAATCATGTGATTTAAGTCACGAAAAGCATCAGTGGAGCAAGCGGATGAGTAGTAGTTTGCCCAACCTTGAATAATGGGGTTGAGTTTCTGGATAAGCACCTTTTGCGGTGCTGCCTTATGGGAGTTGATGATTTTAGATATAACCTGATAGTGACGCTGTAATGCTTTCTTGCTGGGTTGGATGATTGTCTGGAATCCCAAAATTTCACCTGACCTTGGTGCTTTTGCGCTCATCCCATCATTGACCGGGAATTGTCGAATATTAAAACCTAAGAAGTCAAATCCAGGGTGTTTCCCATCATATTCTTCAAAGGTGTGACAAATTCTGGTCTTGCTTGGCTTGAGTTCCAATCCGATGTCTTTTAAGAAACCTTCGATTACAGCTTTTGCCCCTAATACAACATTGATGTCTTTGTGGATAATCACAAAGTCGTCGGCGTAACGAATTAAACTGAGGGCATTACGGTTTTGCTTTCTCCCATGATTCCTGTTAGTAGGTAGGGTGTTGGCATATTCCTTAATTGCCTCTTCCATACCGTGGAGTGCGATATTTGCCAGTAGCGGAGAGATGACCCCACCCTGTGGTGTACCCATTTCAGTCGGGAACATATCGCGTTCATCCATAAATCCTGCTTTTAACCAGTTGCGGATTAACCGTCTCATGGATGGGTATGTGTTTAATTTGTCCAGTAGCTTTCGATGGTCAATATTGTCAAAACATTTGGATATATCGGCATCTAACACGTACTTAGCTTTACAGTGTATTGCTAAGTATATTGCTTCGATGGCATCGTGTACCGCCCTTCCTGGCCTGAACCCGTAACTGTTCGGCTCGAATTTTGCTTCCCATTCTGGCTCTAGGGCTAACTTGGCTAGTGCCTGTAATGCTCTATCTGCCATTGTGGGAATTCCCAAGGGTCGCTTTTCGTCTGTTCCTGGCTTAGGAATCCAGATTCTACGGGTTGGTTTTACCTTAAGCGCATTCCCTAGATTTCTAGCTAGTGCCAGACGTTGAGTGTATCCTAGTGATTTTACTCCGTCTACCCCTGCTGTATTCTTACCCTTATTGTCTTGGGTTACTGTTCGCGTTGCTAGTAGCTTGGCGTACCAGGATTTCATCAAGGTTTTCTGGAGTCGTCGCATTGCTTTGACATCCCCACGTTGAGCAGCTTTATGTATGCGCTTTTGCAACTTAAACACCATTCTCTGGATTTTCTTCCAGTTGATGTTGTTCCATACCACCGTAGTCTTAAAACTCGTTTTAGTCCTCTTCATTGCTACTTGTACCTACATATATCTGTTTTCCGTGAGTCCGTCAGCATATCCTACGCATTACCGCAGGCGTTAGCTTCTGACTCAATCTCGCCACACAGTTCATCCGGTTAGCACCTACTCAGGTATCGACCTGCCTGAGAGAATCTATGTGGTTACTTCGTTCCTGATAGTCATTGGTTGAGAGTTTAGGTTTCTACTGTTCACCGGGGCTATGAGTGGTGCAGACCGAACGGATGCGATTCCGGTCACTCTACCCTTGCCTTTTGGCACAGCCTATTAGTCCACTAGGCTGTTTTGTATGATCACGATGATTCAGACGTAGATTCGCTTTCGCTAACCATGTTCTCCTGCTAGTTGGAGTCGAAGCCTGGACTGGCTTTTTACCACCGTTCATTCCCGCTTCACGGATTGATGACTAGTCGCTACCGTGGGGAACGTGCTTTCACCCTTGCACTGAGGGGGTTGGACTTCATCGAGTTTAATTATGTCTTTTGGGTTAACCATTGGATTTTTCTATAGATTTACCCTTTGTTAATTTCGATGTCACCAACATGACTATCAAGTTGTCAAGGCTCTTACCTTTTGGGTAGATTTACCTTGCGGCTAATCCTCCAAAACCCTTATCAGGCTTGGTTTCTAGCCAACGAATCGCACGCAGCCCATCATCGCTAAATCCATCATTAAACCGAAGGCTTTCCAGTCTTGGAGATTGGTGGAAGTGCAATTATACCCACCGGAAAAATTCTTAGGTTTGGTTATCCAATCTGTACCGCCTACCCAGAGCCAACGGCCACTGGGCAAAGCTTTGAGTTGGCGTTGTGTTTTTTCTAAAAGGGCAATTTCTTCTGGTTTCAGCTTACCTAATTCTATTAAGCCTTGGATGGTGCGATCGCACACTTCATCCCACGACTCTCTCAGTCCTGCCCCAGTCCGGCGGCTATAAGTCCTGAAAAATACAGGATTCGCTGCTGGCGCAGTTTCTGGAAACGTAACACCCTGACGTTTTCTTTCTAACTCTCGAACCATAATCCAGTATTGTTGCTTTGGAACAGATTACGACTATACGCCAAGTAGGTTGAGGATAAAAGATTGCAAAATTTTCCACTTTGCGCTACGTCTGTAGCTGTACCAATTGCAACGAAACTACACAATGTCCCTTGCTCCTTGGCGAAGTGCGATCGCTCGCGCCCTGCATCGCAACCGTAGTCTGATATACGCTCGTTACCTACAATTGGCTACAGTCCGGGCAGATAGTCGTCCTACTAACCGGACTGTTGTCTTTCGTGACTTTCTTCAAGATAGCAATCAGCTAAAATTTATAACTGATACTCGTAGTGATAAATTTGACCAAATCAAAACCCAACCTTGGGCGGAAGCCTGCTGGTATTTCCCCAACACGCGCGAACAGTTCCGCATTGCCGGCCGTTTGACTTTGGTAGATAGTAATGATTCTTTACTACAATCAGCCCGTATCACTACTTGGCAAGCATTGAGTGATGCCGCACGGTTACAATTTGCTTGGCCTCATCCTGGTAAACCAAGGGACACAGCGCCAGAAGCTTTTACACCGCCAGCGCCCGATCCTTTGCAACCAGTATCCAATTTTTGCTTACTATTACTTGATCCCGTGCAAGTTGATCATTTAGAGTTGCGAGGCGAACCACAAAATAGAAGCATTTATCAGCTTGATGAAAATCAAGAATGGTTTTGTGAGGAGGTTAATCCTTAAGAAGAGACTAGAAGCTAGTATTATTACTCAGCACTCAGCACTCAGCACTTAGCACTTTCTTACCACTTCTTATACGGTAAGAACTTGCCATTCATTGTGACTTTAACGCGATCGCCTTTGGGGTCTTCTACTTTTTCAATGTCTAAAGTAAAATCAATTGCACTCATAATCCCATCACCGAATTTTTCTTGAATAACTTCCTTGATGGGCATTCCATAAACTTGCATGATTTCGTAAAAACGGTAAATTAAGGGATCGGTTGGTACAACAGGGCCTAAGCCTTTTGTAGGATAACTGACTAGTTCTGCAACATCTTCTGAATCAAGCCCTAACAAATCAGCAAGTTTCTGTGCTTCGTCCAGAGAAGCTGTTGCTTGACGATAAAACAAAGCAGCAATCCAGACTTCATCACGTCCTAAAATTTGCTCTAAGTCTGCAAAGCTTAATCCTTTGACTTTTTTAGCAGCAAGCAGCTTTTTAGTTAATGGTGGAATCGACATAATACACTCTGGTAAGTCTGCTGGGCAGAACGCTCATATATTGAACAAGGGATAGTATACTTTGCCAGAACAGTTTGTATGTTGAGCTTACGGTAAAATTTCGACTACTGTACCTTTTTTTACCCATTGATACAGTTCATCTACATCTTGATTTTTCAAAGAAGGACAACCTAGAGTCTAATTGAGCTATCAAACCCAACCTAAATAAAAGCTAATAAAGTAAAGAGCCACTGATTAGAAATAATAGGATAATTATTTCCTGCTGACGATGCCGAGAAATTTTTTCAGAGGCTCTTGTTTCATCCATTTAGTTTGATAATTTAAATCCCTGCGCCATCGAGAAATTGTTGTATGGCTTTATCTCTAAGGCTGCATAAAGGAGCTTCTGGTTGTGGTTCCGGCTCGTTGACAGCTATAACACCAACCAAAACAGGAGTTTTAGCAGCAGGTTGTAGTTGTTGTAGAGTTTGGATTTGTTGTTCTAATGCTTCAATGCGATCGACTAAAGCGCGAATTACTTCAGCTTCCGAGTCTGGTAAGTTGTTGTGTTCTAGCGGCGCAACCCGAACTCCCGAACGATAAACAATCCGTCCGGGAATGCCGACCACTGTACAATCAGAAGGCACATCTCTGAGAACAACTGAACCAGCGCCAATGCGGACGTTATTACCAATGTGAATATTGCCCAGTACCTTTGCGCCAGCACCAACTACAACATTTTCCCCCACTGTAGGATGGCGTTTACCACTTTGTTTACCAGTCCCACCCAAAGTGACACCTTGATAAATTAGAGCATAATCACCCACGATCGCAGTTTCACCAATCACCACACCCATACCGTGGTCAATAAATACACCTTGTCCGATTGTTGCACCTGGGTGAATTTCGATACCAGTCAAAAACCGTGATAGGTGAGAAATGAAGCGAGGGATAAAGGGAAGACCAAGATGATGTAGCCAGTGAGCCAGTCGATGGAAAAGCAGGGCTTGCAAGCCAGGGTAACAAATTAATACCTCTAACCAGTTACGGGCGGCTGGGTCACGTTCAAAGATGATGCGAAAATCGGCACGTAGAGTAGATAGCACGCAATAGTACCCTCGAAAAGCAAACGAGCTACCCTACCATATTATCTTTTTCAGTGCTTACTTGAGAAAGTGCTGAGTGCTGAGTGCTGAGTTATCATTCTTTCCTGGTTTCCCTACTCTCTATTTACTCAGCGCTGGAATCTCCCCATTCTTTGATTGCGGAAAAGATTGATGAATAATCATCATTAGCGAATGACATTTTCATCGCTGTATATAAAATGTGTCGCACAGACTCAATACTGCTGAGATCTAAACCTAAAGCTTTGGCTTCTGAGATAAACAAATCTGTATCTTTGAGCAAATGTTTCGTAGGAAAATTGGGGTTAGCGTAGTTTTCCTCTAACATTCGTTGCAGCTTTTTATCAAAGGTAGGTGCATAAAGAGAACTTTGGCGTAAAACTTGCATAAAGGATTCTACATTCACACCTTGACGCTGCAAAAAAGCCAGACTCAGGGCAAAGCTAGTTGTTAAAGAAGCAATTAATTGATTGAGGGCTAATTTCAACGCCGCCGCTGTTCCTACTGGCCCGATGAGTAAAGGTTCTGAACCGAAATTTTGTAGTAATTGTAAATGGCTTTGGTATTGTTCTGGTGTTGCGCCTACCATAACAATTAACTTACCGCTTTTTGCTTCTGGGATGCTGCCTAATACAGGTGCTTCTATATACTCACCGCCACCACCAACTACAGCATCTCGAATCTCTTGGCTTTCTGTGGGTGTAATTGTCCCCATTTGAATAATGGTACGTCCTTCTAGGGTGCGCCAAGCCGTATCTGAAAGCAAGACTTGATAAATTGCTGCGGCGTTAGTCAGCATCAAAATAATGCAATCAGCAGCACGAATGGCGTGACGGGGATGGGTGACAATTTCTGCGCCAGCTGCTTGTAATGGTGCTAATTTTTCTGGGGTGCGATTGTAGGCAACTACTTGTATATTGGCTGCTAACAACCTTTGAGCCATCGGTTGTCCCATCAGTCCAGTTCCCAGAAATGCCACCTTCATTGTTCACTTTCCTTTGATAAAACGTAGGCGAAGTTTGTCTTAGACATCGCGTTTCCATCATTTGATTGTAATTGGCTGGCGAGTTGTGATTTGAGACTTAAGATGCCATCCTAAATCTCAAATTCACTCAATACGGCTAAGTACTCAGCACTCAGCACTTTAAATTCAGCCGCCAGCAGCAAAAGTCGCCATAATAACAACAGATAGTAAGATACCGGGTGTAAGTAGCATTACTAGCATCAACAAGTCATGAGTATTCATAGTTATTTGTTGTTTTTCTAAACACAGGATTTCGCAGTAATCAATAGTAATGCTAGTCCATATAACTGTAATGCTGCCGACTTACAGAGAGTTTTAACTTTTCCCCTTTACTTTTACTTTGGCACAATTAATCCTTTCAGGGGTTGAGAAATTTCATGATTTTGGAGTCCTTTATTTTGGACTAACACTCCAAAGCCACCTAATCCTGTGGGATCAATAAGTTTGTGGAGTGACTCTCGTCGTTGCAACAGTTGGGCGATCGCTATGTTTTGATCAGAAAGAGATGCTATTCTTTCTCCCAAACCCAACGCCATTAAAAATAAACCTTGTTGCGTAAACCCAACTTTGGTTAAACCACACTGCTCACCCCAACGTTCCAAGGCGGTAAAGTCAACATGGGCAGTGATATCTTGTCGCCCAATATTGATGTAGGGGTTGTTATGGTAGCGATGCTGGTAGTAGCACTGTAGCGTTCCTTGCGATCGCCTGGGGTTATAGTAGCGATTCGCAGGATAGCCATAATCAACTGTTACCACATACCCGCGCTGCAAGCGGTCTGCTACTATACTCAACCAGTCTAATGCGGCTAAATTAATTTCGCTGCGGTAGCCATCAGGGTAAACATTGGCAGATAAATCGATACCTATCAAATCAAAATATTTTTGCAACTGCGGCGTAGAATTTTCCCCAATTACTTCGCCAAACTCTCCTTCTAGAAGAAGATAATTCTCATTTTGCTCAACAAAAGTTGGTGAGGTGACATAAATTTCTCGCAGTTTCCCAGCTTCTAAAATAAACTGATGCACTGGTAAAGCATCCACTAATTCGTTAGAAAAAAAGCAGCCAGTTATAGAGTTGCTGGGTATATCTTCTAAATTGCACCAATGCACAGGGTAATTTTGCAAACGTTGCTGTTGTTCTTGCTGTAATTCGGGAGATTTTTCGACTATGACATACTCCAATCCATCTAAAAAATCTGGATAATGTAGCTGATAATAGCTGAGGATATGCAAAGCCAGTAATCCTTGTCCAGCCCCCATTTCTACTAAAGAAAATGGTCTTGGTCTTCCTAAAATATCCCACAGTTGCACAAATTGTTCTGCTAGTAACTCCCCAAAGTCAGCACCGAGACTAGCAGATGTGAAAAAATCACCGCCCTTAAAGCCGATGTTGACTGCTTTGCTGGAATAGTAGCCGTGTTCAGGGTGATATAGCACCATGTCCATGTATTCGGCAAAAGTAATTCGCTTTTGGGGAGTAGTAGTAATGCGATCGCTTATGGCTGCACACAATGCGGAGTTAGAATTCATAAAGTGTATTAATGTGTAATTTCTAATTTAGAAAGTTGTAGCATTCTTAAATCATTCATGAACTACAAAATCCCCGACTTTTTTCAAAAAACCGGGGAGATAAGTAAGGGTGATTTTTCCAAATCACATAAGATTGCTATATGTAATTGTAAAATCGGTCTGCAATGCGAATGTGACAGCTGACATTACGAATGTGACGGTTGACATGATGAATGCGATGACTCACATTACGAATGTGACGGTTGACATGATGAATGCGATGACTCACATTACGAATGTGAAGACTTAGATTGCAAATGCGATGACTTACATTACGAATGCGTAGACGCAATGTGGCTTGTCGTCAGACATCGCCACTGTCATAGAAGCTTCTCAGATATTCGGCAAGAAATAGCACCTTGAGCAAAACAAGAGAAATTTGGGAATACTCATAGTGTTTCGCACCGATTGCTTTGGTTAGGCTCATGCTATGAGAGCATTGAAGATCATTTTTCTGGGATTTGGTTATGTTTTGTGTGTTTGTTTGATATTTATTTCAGTATCGGCAGGATATGCAACAACATCAGCATCAGTTGATACTTTACGACAACAGCAGCAACAAATTAATCAAGAACGCCAGAATGTGATTCAGGAACGCGATCGCTTGACCAATTTGCAAAATGCTGCTCAAAAACGCTTAACTGGAATTAACCAAAATATCAACACAACAAATAATCAAATTAAAGATAGTGAATCGCGCTTAGCACAAGCAACTCAACGTCTGCAAAAGTTAGAAGCCGATTTAGCTGTAGCGGAACGTACCTATGAAGAACGCCAAATCGCCACAGTTGCAAGGTTGCGATATCTCCAGCGATCGCACGCTAGTCAAGGCTGGGCAGTGTTAATGCAAAGCCAAAATATTAGTGACTTTATCAGTCGTCGCCATCAACTAAAGCTAGTGTATCAGGCAGACCAGAAAATCTTAGCCAAACTCAACACTCAAGCCATCCAAATAAATCAGCAAAAAACTGATGTAGAACAGCAAAAAAATGAAATTGCCTTGATTCGTCAGCAATTACTGGCGCAGAAAGCCGATTATCAAACTCAAGCACAGTCGCAAGCAGAATTAATTCAACGTTTAAATACCGATCGCCTCGCCCTAGAAGCAGCCGAAAATCAATTAGAAAGAGATTCTCACAATCTGGAAAACTTGATTCAAGAAAAGGTAGCAGCCCTAGAAGGACAAAGCAAAACCAACAGTCGCACCAATATTATCATTCGCGGTACGGGAATGTTTGCTTATCCTAGCAATGCTCCGACTAGCAGTCCCTTTGGCTGGCGGATACACCCGATTCTTGGCTATCGCCGCTTTCATGCTGGTTTAGATTTTGCAGCTAGTTATGGTAGTACAATTCGCGCCGCCGATTCCGGAACTGTGATTTTTGCTGGGTGGTATGGTGGCTATGGTAGAGCCGTAATTATTGATCACGGTAACGGTATTACTACCCTCTACGGACACACTAGTGAATTGTTTGTTTCTGAGGGACAAGCAGTGCAACGTGGACAAGCGATCGCGGCTGTTGGTTCCACAGGTTTTTCTACCGGGCCACACCTGCATTTTGAAGTGCGTCGTCATGGTACACCCGTCAATCCGGCTGATTATTTTTAGGCGATCGGCAACTTTTATCACAACCGTGCTATAATGCAAAAGACTAAGGGCGCGTGGCTCAGTGGATAGAGCAACAGATTCCGGTTCTGTGGGTCGGGGGTTCAAATCCCTCCGCGCTCGTTTTTGTAAATTAACGTCCCAATGATGCAGCATTGAAAGCTGATTGGCAATGCCCGTGAAAATCTGTTGGCTTAGGTGAAATCGCACGGGAGCTTTTAGAGGGAGAGTTAAAAATAAATGAGAACTAACAATATCAAAAACGATGCTTTGGAAAGATAGATAAAACCTAAAATAGTTATAGGCAATTATCGCTTCATTTCCTCAAAGTGATGAACAATAAAATCAAACCTGATTGGGCTGGTGAAAGCATACTCTCCAAGTTCGTTAACCTGCTGATCCAGACCAAACCTGTTTACAATGTGATGAAATACCAAGCTAGGCAAGTATTAATCACAACAGCTGAAAAGAACGGTATTCCCTGGCGCAAAAACGCTGAAGCACTGCAAGGGCTGATGACAAAACAACTTCTAGGGGCAGTTACTAATCCCGAAGTTGTGTATCCAGAATATTACAAAGTCCCATTTCATGCTTACGCTGACGGTAATCTTTGCTGGGAAGCGGCTTTTGAAGCGGAGTCAGCAACCTACGCTATGTCTTTGCGTGTTTGGCCGCAAGAAAATTTGACTTGGGAAGCGTCTCATGCCAGACTCAGAGGTACTTTTCATGATGTTTTGGCAGCCTATGGCCCTGTGCAGGTGAGGGAAATCCTGGATATTGGCTGTTCAATAGGTCTGTCTACTATGGCATTGCACCGTTACTACCAACAAAAACAAGACCAGCCAATTCGCACCATTGGTTTAGATTTGTCGCCATATATGCTGGCTGTCGCCAAAGCTAGGGATGTGAATAATGAAATTTCCCAGTGGGTTCATGCTAGAGCCGAAAATACAGGACTACCAGACAACTCTTTTGATTTAGTAACACTGCAATTTGTCTGTCATGAATTGCCTAGCTACGCCAGCAAAGAAATTTTCACAGAAGTTAAACGACTACTACGACCTGGTGGTTACATTGCCTTGGTAGATAATAACCCGCGATCGCCTGTGATTCAAAATCTTCCTCCTGCTCTGTTCACTTTAATGAAAAGTACGGAACCTTGGACTGATGATTATTACGGGTTCGACATTCAAGCAGCCTTGGAAGAAGTAGGCTTTTCACCCACAATTGAAGTTGCCAGCGACCCTCGTCACCGCACTATTATTGGTAAAAAGCCGTTATAAGTGCTGAATGAACCTTAAATTGTAGTGGCGCGATCAGACTAATTTGTATTGTTTTAACCTGGTCGTGCCACTACCATAGTACACATAGCGAATTATGAAAATCTGAGCATTTTTGCATTAAAAATTAGCAACGAAAAACTAAGAGTTATGAAAACTGTTGACAAGAATCAATTAAAAGCTAATTTGCTAGAATTTTTGCAACTTGTAGAATTAGAAGGTGAAGAAATTTTAGTAACTGATGGAAATAAACCAGTCGTGAGAATTTCTCAGTATGACAAAGCTTCTTCAACGGAAGAATTATTTAAGGATATGCGCGGTAAAGTTCAATATTTTGAAGATTTAACTACGCCAACTACAGAAGAATGGACGGAAGTATAAAGATTGTCCTTGATACCTGCGCTCTGATTTGGTGGAGTTTAGATCCAGAAAAACTTTCGCAACGAGCAAAAGAAGCTTGTCACGAGATGGAACAGAATAAAAATGGTTTAATTCCATCAACAGCAATCTGGGAAATAGCTATTAAGATAAAAAATCGTAAATTAGATTTGGGAGTAAATCTTGATGACTATATCTCAACTCTCAAAAAGTCAAATGTCATCAATACTATCCCAATTGATGAGGAAATTTGGCTGGAAAGTGTTTAATTAGAATGGGAACATCGAGATCCAGTAGATAGAGTAGTTGTAGCAGTTGCCAAAAAACATCAAGCTTCTATTATTACAGCAGATCAAAAAATTGCTAGTTTCTACTCTTCAGTCATTTGGTAATTCTATGAGTACTAATTAAATACAGCCAATATCCTTGAGCATTTCTATATGCTTGCCTACAGGGGCAAGGGTATTAGCAACCATCATCCCACTGGCGGCGACGGCTGGCAAACCGATACCGGGAAATGTCGAATCACCACAACACATCAACCCGGCTAGGGGTGTAGTGGGACTAGGGAATAAACCAACATCAGCGGAAATTGCTGGGCCATAAGAACCGCGATGACGACGCAAAAATCGTTCGTGGGTGAGGGGTGTACCTACTAATGTGACTTCGCAACGAGAGCGAATATCGGGAATAATTCTTTGTAGTGCTTGCCACATTATTTGAGAACGCGATCGCTTTTGTTGTTCATACTCTACACTTTTCCTATCCATTCCTTCCCAAAACTGGTAGGGTTCATTGCCAGGGGTATAAACATGAATTACGTGCTTACCTGGAGGTGCAACAGATGAATCAATTATGGATGGAATCGACACCAGCACAAGATTTTGCGGTGCAGTGATTCCCTTGTCCCAATCATTCACAATGATATGATGACACGCTAAATTAGGCGGCAACCCTTGGGCATCAATACCTAAATGGAGGTGCATAAAACTATCACATTCAGGTGTGGCTTGACGTTGGCGGCGATACTTATCTGGTAATGCTTCTGGGGGTATTAACTTGAGGGTATCCCAAACCGAAGCATTAGAAACTACCGCCCGCCGCGCTCGAATTTCTGTACCGTTACGCAGACGTACACCTACCGCTCGTTTACCTTCTACCAATACTTGCTCAACATGCGCCCCCAGCATCAACTCACCGCCATGTTTTTCTAATCCCTGAACGAGGGCATTTACTAAAGCACCACTCCCACCAACTGGATAGTCCAGCTTGACTCCTGGGCGATACCAGTCAGCAAACATAAATGCTACCTCTGCGGCATTAGTTCCTGATGCTGGCAGTCCAGAGAGAAGAAAACACAGCATATTTAGCCAGTTGTGGATAAACGAGTCACTAACAACACCATCCATGATGCGGGAGAAGGGGCCTGTTAGTTTCAAAACATTGGCTGCATGACTGGTTAGGGAAGGCGCAAAACGGCTAACAGTGACAGCAGCACCTATATCAAAGCGTAACGCAGCTGGCGGCAGAGCGATCGCAGCTTTAGCTAAAGGCTCCATGACTCGTTGCAACTGTCGCCATTGTGCTACAGCATCATCACCACGAAGTCTTGCTAAAACCTCACAAAATTGTTCTGCCCCTACTGATGTGTCAAAATCACCTTCTGGTAAATAGCAACCCCAAGTATCGTAGGTGACGCACGGTAGCTGTGAATCAATTGCATCTAGCACTTGCCGCAATGGGTTAGGCGAAGGACTATAAGATAATCCAGAGTAAAGGGAAGGGCCAGAGTCAAATTTATATCCGTTACGCTCAAAAGCGTGTGCTGCACCACCAGCAATAGTATGGCTTTCGCAGACAATCACATCAAAGCCATACCGTGCCAAAATAGCCGCACAACTTAAACCACCGATACCGCTACCAATAACTACGACATCTGTTTGTTTCACAGCTTTCCCTAAAACAACACCCCAGCTTTTATTAGCTTAATACTGAAGTTTATAAATCGAAATATAGGTTAGCTTTTTGATAAAAAGCCAAGTTTTGGCAATTAAGTCAGTGTTATTACGTCTGTTCACTTCTTTTTAGTAAATATCTGCCCCCAAATTCTTTAGTAATGTCTATCCTGGAATAGTAGAGGAATCACTGTAGCGTAAATTGCCAACAGGTGTTAGATGCTGCAAATAGAACAGATATTACACCACCGTTATCAAATCCAACGGCAACTCGGTAATAATGGCATTCGCCAAACTTGGCTTGCCAAAGATTTACAAGCTGCTGATGGGGAAGAATCATTAGTTGTGGTCAAACTCTTGGCTTTCGGCGGGACTGTCCAGTGGGATGACTTGAAGTTGTTTGAGAGGGAAGCACAAATTCTTAAACAACTCAAACATCCGCGCATTCCGCAATATATTGATTATTTTTGTGTTGATGACCGCACATTGTGGTTTGGCTTAGTACAACAATATATTCCTGGAGAATCGCTAAAAGAAAAACTAGCAGTTGGTAAACGCTGCACAGAAAAGCAAGCGAGGAAAACTGCTACTGAAGTTTTAAAAATTCTGATATATCTGCATGAGTTGAATCCTGGTGTGTTGCATCGGGATATCAAACCAAGTAATTTAATTTGGGGCGAAGATAATCAGATTTATTTGGTAGATTTCGGCGCAGTACAAGACAAAGCTGCTAAGGAAGGCGTGACTTTTACTGTGGTTGGAACTTACGGTTATGCACCGATGGAACAATTTGGTGGTAGGGCTGTTCCTGCATCTGACCTTTATGCGTTGGGAGCGTCGTTAATTCATTTATTAACTGGTATTCCGCCTGGTGATTTACCTCAACAAGATTTGCGACTGCAATTTGCTGACAAAGTTAACGTCAGTCCTAGTTTTGTGCGATGGCTGCAAAAGTTGACTGAACCAGCACCAGAACAACGTTTTAGTAATGCCCGCCAAGCACTTGATGCCTTAAAATCTGGTTTGGCTGTCCAACCTGTAAGCCAGAAAGTAATTCACAATAATTCTGGTTGTGGCATCAATTCTCCAGAACCGGTACCAGAGGAAATTTTGGGTTGGAATTGGGGTGCTTTTTTGTTGCCTTGGTTTTGGCTGTGGACTAATCAAGTATGGTGTGGGTTGTTTTGTTTTGTACCACAAATTGGTTGGTTTATGGCGATCGCTATGGGTGCAAAAGGCAATGAATGGGCTTGGAAAAGCCGACAGTGGCGCAGTATCGAACAGTTTAAAGAACATCAACGAGGCTGGGCGATCGCTGGTATTATCTTCAGCATCCCCGCTAGTATTATGTTGTGTAAGTTGATGTTTAAATTTCTGGAATACATCTTTTAAGAAAGTAGGGAGTGGTGAAGAGGAAACGAGGCAGGGGGTAGGGAGAAAAGGCGAGAATTCACAAGTTTTTTTCACCTCTGTTCCCTGCTTCAAGTCTCCCCTGCCTCTTCTTCTCCTGCTTTGTTACTTCACTTCCGCTTCAAATACACCTATAGGACAAGCAACATTTGTCCCGCCTAAACCACAATATCCGTTGGGGTTTTTGGCTAAGTACTGCTGATGATATGCTTCCGCATAGTAAAATTCCGGCGCATCTAAAATTTCTGTGGTAATTTCGCCATACCGCGCCTTAGTCAGTTCTTGTTGATAAGCATCGCGGGATGCTTCAGCTTGCTGTTTTTGGCTTTCAGAATAGACGTAAATCCCAGAACGGTATTGTGTACCAACGTCGTTACCTTGGCGCATTCCTTGGGTGGGGTTATGACTTTCCCAAAAGACTTTTAGTAATTGGGCGTAACTAATAACTTTAGGATCAAATACAACCAATACCACTTCATTGTGACCAGTCATACCAGTACACACTTCTTCGTAGGTAGGGTTGGGTGTAATTCCCGCTGCATAACCTACAGCAGTGGTATAAACTCCAGGAAGTTGCCAGAATTTACGTTCTGCACCCCAAAAACAGCCTAATCCAAACAAAGCCTTTTCCATACCTGCGGGGAAAGGTGGTTTTAGGGGATTGTTATTCACATAGTGATGCGCAGGTACTGGCATTTCTTTTGCCCGTCCTGGCAAAGCTTCTTCAGGAGTGGGGAGAGCCAGCTTTTTTTTACCAAATCCAAATAGTACCATTGTGCCTAAGTCTAAGGTTTGATATACATTCTCACTGTAGTTAATATTCTAACGATTCTGGCGATCGCTACGGATTTGACCAAATTTTGAATGAAAAATTCTACTGAATACACTGAGACACGACAGTTCCAGAAATTCGTCAAGCCTCAAGCTACCTCGGAACCAACAGAGACACAAGTATGTACCAACGGTAAAAGAGGCCCTAGTTGTTCTTGCCCATTGACGGCTAAATCGCTGTGACACAAATAAACTTTTTCGGATACACGCGATAACAAATCTGCCAAAATTCTGCGTAGTCTTTGTTGTTCTGTGAATTTTTCATCTTCTGCTGTCCAAGGTTGCCCTAATCTGTCTTGCAAGAATAACGGCGCACCAAATAAAGTTGCTGCACCACCTTTTGCCCACAATGGTGAACCAGCATCTAGCCAAAAATGCCAACGATGCGATCGCCGACTCGAACGATATTGGAAAATGGTTGCTAAGGTGACGGCTTTTCTCGACAAGCCAATAGAACGCAGCGGATAGGGATTTGCGGTAATTGTCCCCCGTCGCAGCAATTGAATAAATTCAGCTAAGGTAGTGCTGAGTGATGAGTGCTGAGTGCTGAGTGCTGAGTGCTGAGTAAATATTTCTCCCTGCTCCCTGCTCCCTGCTCCCTTGCTTACATCCTGCCTTAGTCTTGTATCAATTTCCCAATAATGTTGGGCAGTTTCTAGCAGTTCCCGTAATGCTGCCATTTGGTCGTAGGGTGGGTTGCTGTCTTTACACAGAAAGTCTTGAATTGCCAGATATAACAACGAAATTGGACTAGGAATTAAACGCTGTTCTTGTTGCGATCGCTGCTTTTCAATCCACTGTAGTATCTGAGTATAAGTTGTAGTCGCCGCATAGCCGATTCTATCCCAGCGCTCGAAGGATGTGACGGGTAATAAGTTGGGTTTGTCAGGATGAGGTACAAAGCAATAATCAGCAATTAAACCAGCCCGTACTGGGTCAATATGAGTGTTGAGTGAGGAGTGTTGAGTAAATATTTCCCCCTGCTCCCCGCTCCCTGCTCCCCTGCCTAAATCCTGCCTTCTACTCAGTACCACCAACATCTCGGCAACTGCATCTCGGTCTACTAAGCGTCCCAAACCGGGATAAACTAGTGCCAGCATCGTTAACAATGCCCTGATCATCGGTGAACTAATCAACGGACGTTGGTCATTGAGTGATTCGACAGGGATGTTTTGCTTGGTGAGAATTTCGATGAGGGTGTAACGGGCGATCGCATCTAAACCTGGTGCTATAATTGCAATTTCTTCTGGTTGTATTCGTCCTGATTTGATAGCCTTGCCAACTACCTCTGCTGTAGTTCGTAACAGTTCCGCACGGGAGGTTGTCTGAATCGATTGTACTGTTGCAGGTAACTCTAACATCACCATTGGTTGGGTAATAAATTCTACCATTGATGTAGCTAGACTCTCTGCCAAGGATGCTTCGACAGGTTCAAACAAAGTTTCTATGCGACAATACTTGGCTAACCCTTCCAAATAGTTGGGATCTGCTCCTAATCCCCAGCGCACGGCTCCATCCGGGTTGTAGGTAAATGCACCAGTTGCACCACGCTCTAAAAGAGTTTCAAACAATAAACGCGCTGCGGCTGGATAATCATCAACATCATCAGCTAATATAGCCTGATACCTTTGAATAAGACGTTCTTGGTAATGGCGATCGCTTAACAAGTACTGAGTGTAGAGTTCAGTTATAATTCCATAAGTGAGTAACCCTCGCTCTAAACACCAGTTACGCCAATCTAGTAGCAAAGATGCTAAAAATTCCGGCTCTAGATTTATGCCATTTTCCTCTAAACCTTTTTGTAAAACTTCGGCAATGCCTTCACAAGGTGTGCCACTGTAAGCAGCTAATTGTAATAAATCCAAAATCCGTCGTACTAACCGATATTCATTCACTCCCGCACGACGCAAAACTTCTGCATCCAATCGCTCACGCCAGAGTTTTGTTGCCAATTCCTGTTCAGTTTCTGGGCGTAATCTTACCGGAAATTGTGCCTTAAGATGTAATAATTCTATCAGTAAAGGCCAAAATAAAATAACTTCATCCTGAAAAAAACCGAGTGGAGTTTTACCACGAACTGGATACTTTCCTAATGTTTTTTTCACAATTTTATCAGATAATTCTCGACGATTGTCGTCATTGGCAGCCAAGACCAAAACCCCTGGTTCTGTTTGTTTCAAAACTAATGGTTTCGAGATGGAATGGTCTGCTTTTTTTGCTACTTTTTTAGTATAAAATGATCCAAAGTTACTATTTTCTATTTGTAGCCAACGACAAAAATGTTCTACTAAACGAGTTGTCTTACCACTGCGGCTAGTGCCGACAATCCAAACAGAATGCGAAACCACAAACGTTCTCCCTGTAGATTTGGTTAGTATATCTCTTGCGTTAACTTAGGGTTAAGTATCACTACAAAAAGGCTGGATAATTGCCTACAATGAATAATTCTGCTTTTGGCCAAAAAATTTACTCTTACTTACTAGCTGCTTACCGTTGGTACTTATTAACGCCACAGCGCTCTCTTGATGAGGCGTATAAAGCAGCATTACACATTAAATCTATAGAAGATGAGCATTTTAATGGCAAGAAGATAGAAGCTGACTCAGCCATTTATAGCAGTAGCATGATGGACTATTTTGAGATAGACCTCAAAAAACAGTTAAAAACTGCTCGGATGCGCCTGACAGAGTTTCAAGCCAGCCGTTGGTTTTCCAACGAATCTAATCAAAAAGCAGCTCGAAAAACAGGTATAGAATATCCCAGCGCTGCTCTAATTTTAGAAAAGTTAAGATTCATTGATGAAGTCATATCAAAATATACCGTAGCTGATATTGATACCAATGCTGCGATCGCTACTCAACCACAGATAGTTAAAGTTGATGAGGTAGCTCATCAAAAATTGCCTGCGCCATTATCTACACCATTACTTAATAGAAATCCTAATAAAAATATAGAACCAAAAATACAACCAAGGCGTAAAGCTGATACAACGGGTGTATTGCCTCGCTCAATTTTAGGTACAATTAGCCGCTTACAAGTTGAGTTAGATCCTAATTCAGAGCAAGATGTTGTTAAAAACTTTCGTCAAGCCCAAAGAAGAACGATCATATCTATCAGATTTATATTGTTATTAATTATTATACCTCTTTTAGCACATCAACTATCAAAAGCTTTGATAGTTGGGCCATTAATTAACCATTTTAGACCCCCGGAAAAAGCAGAAGTCTTCCTAAATTTTGAAATGGAAGAAGAAGCTTTAGCAGAGTTACAAAGATATGAAGAAAGAATTAAATTTGAAAACTTAATCGTTAATGCGCCGCCTCTGAATGCTGAAGAAATAGAAAATCGACTAAAAGAAAAAGCAGCGGAACTTGCTGAAGAATTTCGTGGCGAAAGTGCCAATGCAATTAAAAATGTTTTTGCCGATATTTTCTCTGTGGTTGCTTTTGTCTGGTTGCTGCTTGTTAGTAAGCAATCTATCGCAGTGTTAAAAGATTTCTTTGATAATATTGTCTATGGTTTGAGTGATAGTGCCAAGGCATTTATTATCATTTTATTTACCGATGTGTTTGTCGGCTTTCACTCTCCCCACGGCTGGGAAGTTATTTTAGAAGGTGTATCTCGTCATTGGGGTTTACCAGCCAACCGCGATTTTATCTTTTTGTTTATTGCGACATTTCCAGTGATTTTAGATACGATTTTTAAATACTGGATATTCCGTTACCTCAACCGCATTTCGCCTTCTGCTGTTGCGACATACCGCAATATGAATGAGTAATACAGCAGAATTCAGGAGGCAGGAGACAGAATAATTTTAGATTTTAGATTGCCGATTTTAGATTGAAAGATTGTCCTAATCCAAAATCCAAAATTGAAAATCCAAAATTGATGCACTCAGCACTTTGCCATCAATGAAATACAAATTAGAAACTATCATTAGCCCACCAGTATTTCTGTTGATTTTTTTGGTGGGGATACAACCATTGGGATATCGGGAACTAATTTCACCAGCCTGTCGAGTGAAGAAGTGGGATATACCAGAGTCTTTGCAAAGCCAACCACAACTAAAACTACAACAGTCAATCCTCATTAAGCGATCGCCTGTTAGTTGTTGTCAAGATGATCTTTCTTGTTTAGATCATGTCCTTTATCAACCCGAAAACAATCAATTAGCAGATAGAAAAGCTTTAGTAACTTCTATTGACCGCAGTTTACAATATTTGCAAACATCACCAGCGATCGCAGCTTATCAACGCTATCAAGTAACTGAAATTACACGCGATCGCGTCATCAAAAGTTTAAACAGATTCCGCGAACTTTTACTTAACTCTCAATCTGCGCAAGAATTACATCAAGCCATAGAACGAGAGTTTGTTTATTATCAATCTGTCGGTAAAGACCAAAAAGGCACAGTTTTATTTACCGCTTATTATGAACCACTTTATCTTGCCAGTCGCACTCCAACAGCAGAATTTCGCTACCCTGTTTATCGATTACCTCCCGATTTCAACTCCTGGCCTCGGCCTCATCCTACCCGCTTAGAACTCGAAGGTGCAGATGGTTTACAAGCTAAACAAGGAAAATTGCGGGGATTAGAGTTATTTTGGTTCCGCGATCGCTTGGAACCGTATATGATTCAAATTCAAGGTTCAGCACGGCTTCAGTTGACGGATGGAACTCAGACAACCATAGGTTACGCAGGTAATACTGCTTATAACTATAAAAGTATTGGCCGAGAACTAGCCAACGATGGCAAATTACCTTTGGAAGGTATGACAATGCCAATTATCCTCGACTATTTTCAACAGCATCCCCCAGAATTAAACATATATATCCCCCGTGATCCAAGTTTTGTCTTTTTTAAAGAAAACCAAGGCGCACCAGCCCAAGGTTCAATTAATGTACCATTGACAGCAGAACGTTCCATCGCTACAGATAAGTCTCTCATGCCTCCCGGTGCTTTAGCTTTGATTCGCGCTGCTTTTCCTTTTGTTCAAGCTAACGGCGAGATGGAACATCAAATTGTTAGCCGTTATGTGCTGGATCAAGATACAGGCGGAGCGATTAAAGGTGCTGGTAGAGTCGATTACTTTTTAGGTACTGGGAAAATAGCAGGCGATCGCGCTGGTGTTACTGTCAGCAATGGACAATTGTATTATTTGTTACTGAAACAATAGTATAACTGATGCTGTAAATCGAAAAATTAGAGTTTTACTTGCTACACTTCACACCCTCATACTCTTAAATTAGGAACGTAACAGCAAACAGATTTGGAATTTGGAACCAATAAAATCATCGTCCGTCATGATTGCTGATAGTCAATATTCAGCGGAGCTATGTTCCAGCCTGTTGGATTATTTGAGTATTTAGAATGATAGTTATGTGGGATGAGGTACTTGACCGTATCTTATATTTTTATAACAAATTAGTTGCTTATCTTAATATTTCGCAAAAAAAAATGGAAAATCAAATCTGAAATAATGATAAATTCGCTTGTATTTGATTATGTAATTTTAAGTTACCGTTACGAAGACTAATGCTCGTTTATATTAGCATCCCCTTTATTCTCAATTTTTGCGATCGCTGGTTAACCACAAAATAACTTATTGCTCACTACGCTTCACTTTCAGGGGCGCATGTTTATTGGTTATTAACCACTTATTAGTTGCATTTATTCAGTCCATCATGGGAGTTGAAAGTGTTCAGGATTTTAGTTGATGCCGATTTAATTTTAGATGCTTTGATCAATCGCAACAAATTAACAGAAGATGTCAGAGAATTACTAGATGGAGTACATCCATCAATTAAGATGTATTTAACAGATATTGGTTGGCAAAAAATAGCTGCTTACACTAGCCGCTTACAAAACAGTCAAATTGCGGAGATAGTAATTGATTGGTTGCGAGAAAAAATTCACATTTGTATTGTTGACCAGCAAATTCTGCAAATAGCACGCTCGTTACCCTTAAGAGATTTTGAATCTGCTGTAGAGTTAGTTTGTGTTAGTGACCAAGTGCTAGATGCGATCGTTACTCATAAAGCAGAGGATTTTGCACAAGCGCCAAATCAGCTGTGGGTTTGGTCAGTATCCGACTTATGGTTGCGAGCAAACTTAGAAAGACAGTTACAGAAGTGTCTTTAATGAGTTAAGAGTCAATGGTCAATAGTCAATAGTTTGATTATTTATTCTCCTGGGCTTCCTGCACTTTTGCCGCTTTCACACCTGCTTTTTTAAGAAAGGTGGTTTAAAATAAAGTTTTTTTAGGGATTTTCTAGGCGCGGGTTTTTTTTGGTGCTAGGATCTAGCACTATATATTGAGATAAAAGTGCTGTAGCTGTGAAACAAAAGCCAAAACCGAGGATTGCTTTGCTTCGTGAGAGAGCAGGGCTGACCCAGCTTGAATTATCGCGTCTTGTTGGCGTAACTGAAAGCACTATTCAAAACTGGGAAAGCGGCAGAACTGGGACAGATCACATTGAAAGAATCATTAGGTTCTGCAAGGCCTTAGATTGCCAAGTGGAAGACCTAATAGAATATGTGAATGAACCATCAGAAGAACCTGTAGCAAAACCAAGTTCAATAAACGAAATACATCAGATATTAGGCACTGAGGCAGCAGCCTCAGCCTTAAATTCTGAAGGTGAAGTTGCTCAAAAGCGCAAAGCCACAAGCGGCTAACATAGCTCTTATATAAAAGGGAACAGGGAATAGGGAACAGGGAACAGGAAACTGGAAAGTCTCTTGGTATTCCTGTTTGATGGTGAGTTTCTGTCTTATCTAACTCCAACTGTTGTCAATTCCCTAGGCTAACCGATGGGTCATCTCTTAAGAGTCTTTGACCTGAGATGATCTGTCGGTGGTTTTTCAATACTTAGTTTGAATGAATTTGATTGTGTTGCCATAAATTATCTACAGTGACAAACTGATAGCCTTGTTGTAGGAGTTGGGGAATTAAGACTTCTATCGTTGCAGCTACGTCTTGTCCGCCACAAATACCATCATGCAAAACAATGAGTGAACCGTTTTTTACTTGTTGTAGAACTCGTTGCACTACATTGGTAATTCCTGGCCTTACCCAGTCTTCTGGTACAACACTCCACATTACCGGACGGTAATTCCATTGACGGAATAATCTTAAAGTTTTTGGTGTAAATAAACCATTGGGAGGCCGAACATCGCGTACTTGTTCGGGTAGTAGGTTGCAAGTATCGTAAATAGCAGCTTGAGTTTTTTCTAAACTTTCCTTGAGTTCATTGGGACTCAGCAAAGGAAAGGAACGATGATCGTAGCCATGCAAGCCAATCCAGTGGCCGCTTTCGCTAACTGCTTTCGCAATATCTGGTGAACGGTTGACACAAGCACCCAACCAAAAAAAACTGGCTGTAATATTGTAGCGGTCTAAAACTTGCAATACTTGGCGTGTGTATTGTGGATGGGGGCCATCATCAAAAGTCAATGCGATCGCTTTAAAGTTGCGATCGCCATGCCAAAGACAATGCGGAAAACTCGGTTGAAGAATCCGATAAATAAAAGGAAAGAAGGGAGCGAACTGCATTACCTATTTTTTCGTAGCTTTCCCTAGTCTAGCTCTAGAATCTTGTCAATGTTTGCTAACAGTATGGGTTGTTTCTTCAAGATTGAGTCGTACTTTGCTCTTGTGTTTTCACCAATTTTGTTGGTAATATTGCATTGCCCGCAATAACACGCAAATTTAAGGCTGCATAGATACATAAATAAAAGCAGTAAATGGTTGCAATATACTTTGTAACCACCATTTCACTACAACTATTTTTTGTTACTTAGAAAACAAAAAATCTCAGCACGAATCATCAATCAATGAACAATCTAACTATTGCCTTGATCGCAGGACTCTCATCTAGTCTTGTGTTATCTAGTCCTATTTATGCTGCCAGTCTTGGCACAAATTTAATTGTGAATGGTGATGCCGAACAAGGGCTAGGAGACCCCATTGGTAATGCTGTTGGGGATAATATACCTGCGATTCCTGGCTGGACTCCAAGTGGTAGTTTTAGTGTGTTGCAATACGGTGCAGCAGGTTTTAGCTTTACCAACCCATTAGGGAATTTAGTAAATGTAACTCTCCCTGGTGTTGATGTTCCTGGGCCAAGCGATCGCGGCAACAATCTATTTTTCGGTGGTGCAGATAGAGCCTCTTCCAGCGCTACGCAAGTAATTGATGTGACTGACTTAGCCTCAGTTATTGATGCAGCTCAAGGTGCTTTTAACTTGAGTGGTTGGCTGGGTGGATATGAAACCGATACAGATAGCGCCGCACTTAATATTAATTTCTTCAATCAGGCTAACCAACTTCTTGGTTCAGCTAGTATAACTGCACCAACTCCAGAGCAAAGAAACAACTCCACAGGCTTGTTTTTGCAATCAACAAATGGGTTTGTACCTGTAGGTACACGTCAAATCAATGTATTGCTAAATGCAACTTATGGCAGAGGTAGAGTAAACGATGCTTACGCCGATAATCTCTCGTTAGTAATTACTCAAGTTCCAGAACCAACGACTTCAGGCTTCACACTTATAGGTACATCTTGTTACTTCGCCTGGAAATTACGGAAAAAACGCAACTTATTCCAGTAAAAATACAACAAAGTCAACATAGAAAAATCTCTCTGCGCCTTTGCGCCTCTGCGTGAGCCAATCATCCTGTAAAAATTACTTTCCTTCTGGATTCAACTCTCCAAACTTAGGACTCCACCAACCTTTGGCTGTACTAAAATAAGCCACATCTTTATGCTTCTTATCCTGACGAGATGCAGCAGAACAACGCAGCATTGTTTTACTCTGTCCGTCTTTGGTGTAGCTATACTCTTCTAATGGTTTTTTACAGACTGGACAGGGATATGAGCTTAACTTCACAGGAGACTGGGAGTGTTTTTCGGTTTTGGCTTCTTTGGTGCGCGGTGGTTGCCAAGTTTTGCTAAATTCATTCCAAAACAAGACTATATTTTCACAGCCGCTTGTGCATTTAAGGAAATATTTTTTCTTGACTTTGCTGCTAGGTATCTTGGCTAGAAAATTATTACATTCAGGGCAAAGAGTTTTAGAAGTTTCATATTTGCGTTCAACATTTGCAGCTTTAGGATTTGAGGAACTCACAACTACAGTTTTAGCTTTAGCTAATGCTGGTGCGAAGTAATTTTTATTCCAAGCTGTTAAGTATTGCTGCCAACTTTGTTTACCTTCAGCGATCGCATCCAGAGCGCTTTCCATTTTGGCTGTAAACTCAGCTTCTAGTAAATCTGGCAAAGCCTTCTGCAAAAAATCATCAACTTCTAACCCCAGAGTTGTGGGTTGCAGATTTCCCTTAGTTAACTGCACATAACCCCGCTTCTTCAGAGTAGCAACAGTAGGTGCATAGGTACTGGGACGACCGATACCTTTGCGCTCCATTAGCTGTACTAATTTCGGTTCGCTGTAACGTGGTGGCGGCTGAGTCTGTTTTTTCTCGAAATTAGCATTTTCCAGAGTTAATGCTTGTCCCTGCTGGACAACAGGTAACACACTATCTTTACTGAGGTTATTCCAGTACCGAGCGTAACCATAAAATTCGACTACTTGACCTCTGGCTTGCCACAACAAAGAACCAGACTGCGTGATAATCTGAGTTTTACGGAGTTGAGCCGCACGACATTGAGATGCGATCGCTCGTTTCCAAATCATCACATACAAGTCAAATTCATCAGCAGGTAATTCTTGACGTAGCTGGACTGATGGACGAAACACATCTGTAGGGCGAATCGCTTCATGGGCTTCCTGCGCTGTTTTGGCGCTGCGATGCTTGGCAACTTGCTGTGGTACATTCTGCGGATCATGTTCTTCCAACCACTGACGAGCGCTGCTACAAAACTCAGGACTTAACATAACTGAGTCTGTCCGCATATATGTAATTAACCCAGCCTCATACAGCTTTTGCGCTAAGAGCATAGTTTTGTCAGGAGCCAATTTCAGCTTAGAACCGGCTGCTTGTTGCAATGTGGAAGTAATAAATGGTGGCGGTGGTTGACGATAAACAGTTTTACCTTCAACTTGAATTACTTGATGGGGATGCTGTCGTGCTGATTCAACTAAACGTATTGCTTCGGCTTCTGAAAGAACCCGCTTAGACTCTGGGGCTTGGGTGCTATTACTTGCGGCATCGTCGTGGGTTTCGGTTTCTGCTTCTGGCGCATCTGTAGGAGAATTGGCTGTGCCTTTGTAAAAAGCCCGGAACCCTTCAGCATAGTCCACCCACACACTCCAGTAGTCTTGGGGTACAAACGTAACAATCTCGCTTTCTCGCTGACAGATGAGATGCAGCGTCGCACTTTGAACTCGGCCGACACTTTTCGCGCCATTGTTTAACGCCCAAACTAGAGGACTACCTTTGTAACCGACAAGCTTATCGAGACAGTCACGGCATAGTCCAGCACCGACTAAGTTAGAATCCAGCTTTCGAGGATTGGCGATCGCACTTCGCACAGCCGATGCGGTAATTTCGCTATAGATAACTCGTTTCGGTTCTCGTAATCCCAGCACTTCTTTTAAATGCCAAGCAATTGTTTCACCTTCTCTGTCTGGGTCTGTGGCGAGGACAACTTCATCAACTTGTTTGGTAACAGCTTTTAGCTGCTGAATAGTCTCTTTAGAGCGTTGGTCACGCGGTACATAGTTGCACTTGACATTACCATCATCTATGACGAACCCCAAGGAATCTTCTCCGGTATCACTGAGTTCGCGGATGTGGCCACAACTAGCTCGCACAATCCAATCAGAACCCAGAATTTGACTGAGTTTTTTGACTTTTCCAGGAGATTCGACAACTAAAAGGCGTTTTGGCATAGTTTCTGTTGATAACTGATGATTGCAGCCTTTGATTAATAATTATTTTGCAATTATTAGCAGAATAGCTCGATAGTGAAAGTCACAACCACTTATTTGGGAATCATAAGCTTGACAAACTTTGTTAAGGGTTAGTGTCCTTCAGCCATTCGCACGGAGACAAACTATGATAAAGCGGCTATTTCCAGTCAAGCTTGATCGTCCATTTATAATAGCAGCTTTAATTATTCCTATTGTTCATTTCTGTCTTGGATACATAGGGTTATCGATGACTTTCGTCGGTGGTGCGTCAGCATTTTGGCCATCACTCGGTGTATTTGTCGCAGGAATGTTATTGGTAGGCTATCGAGTCTGGCCTATTTTATTTGTGAGTGATTTTATTGTTAGTTATATTCTTTTTTTTAAACACAATTTTTTAATTAGTATTATTATTCCTGCCGTCAATTTAATTACGCCTTTTGTCGCAACTTTTTTAATTCATAAGTTTATCAAGCGTCGTTATTTCTTAGAGCGATCGCAAGATATTTTTAAATTTATCTTCCTGACTATACCCAGCCCTCTCATCAGTTCAATACTAGCAGCACTAACGCTATGTATCAGTGGGATTGCACCTTGGTCAGTATTTGGCAATATTTGTCGAACTTGGCTAACATCAGACAGCACAGGTATTTTGGTTGTGACACCTTTAGTGCTGGCATGGTTGCAAAAATCTCCATCGCCAACAGGCTTGCGTCGGCGACAAATTATCGAACTGGCATTTGTCTTAATCTCAATGATGGCAGTTGTTCGGATTGCTTTTTCTGGGGGATACCCCATTGAATACATGATTATCCCTCCGTTAATTTGGACGGCATTTCGATTTGAAGCCCGGATATCGACTTTATCTGTACTTATTGTGTCAGCGATCGCGGTTTTTGGTACTGTGAAAGGCTTCGGTTCATTTGCTAAACAACTCTCGCCTAATGAATCACTTATCTTGCTGCAATCATTCATTTGTGTCATCGCTATCACTACTTTTTTAATATCTGCATTCACTAGCGACAACCAGAGATCACAAATGATTCTTCGACAAGCCAATGATGAACTAGAAAGACGAGTTGAAGAACGAACGGCTGAACTCAAAGAGGCAAGAAATATTGCTGAAATTGCCAATCAAGCCAAAAGTGAATTTCTGGCCAACATGAGTCACGAATTACGAACTCCGCTCAATGGCATTCTCGGTTACACTCAAATCTTACAACGGACTGAAACCTTGACAGAAAAAGGATACAAAGGTGTTGAAATCATCCATCAATGCGGCTTTCATTTATTAACTTTAATTAATGACGTGCTGGATTTATCTAAAATTGAAGCTCGCAAAATGGAGTTGCATCCTATCGATTTTCATTTTCCCTCATTTCTGGAGAGTGTTGTAGAAATTTGTCGCATCAAAGCTGAACAAAAAGTAATTGATTTGAATTATCAGCCCGATGTTCAACTCCCTATTGGTATCCATGCTGATGAAAAAAGACTGCGGCAAGTTCTAATTAATCTTTTGGGAAATGCCATCAAGTTTACAGATAAAGGAAAAGTGACTTTAAAAGTAAATGTTATTAGTCAAGAAACACAACAAATGACTAATTATAAAATTCGGTTTCAAGTGGAAGATACAGGGGTAGGAATGACATCGGCGCAATTGCAGAAAATCTTTCTGCCTTTTGAGCAAGTAGGCGAAATTAAAAGACAGGCAGAAGGAACCGGATTAGGTTTAGCTATTAGTCAAAAAATTGTCCATCTCATGGGCAGTACTTTAGAAGTTGAAAGCGAACTTGGTAAAGGTAGTAATTTCTGGTTTGAAGTGGAATTACCAGAAGCAAAACAATGGGCTGAAAGTTCCCGATTTACGCAACAAGGAACTATTACAGGCTATCAAGGCCAAAAACGTACCATTTTAGTTGTAGATGATAAGTGGGAAAACCGTTCGGTAATTCTCAATTTACTAGAACCCATTGGATTTGAGTTAATAGAAGCTAGTAACGGACAAGAAGGAATTGAGCAGGCTGTGGCATATCAACCTGACTTGATTCTCACTGATCTAATCATGCCTGTAATGGATGGTTTTGGACTGATTCGGCATATTAAGCAATCTGAGCAGTTACAAAATGTAGCAATAATTGCTTCTTCTGCGAGTGTGTTTGAAAGTGATAAAAATCAAAGCTTAGATGTCGGTGCCAATGCTTTTTTATCTAAACCTATTGTCGCAGAAATGTTGTTAGAACTCCTCAGAGTTCAGTTAAATTTAGCATGGATATATGCCCCAAAATCGGAAATTAATTTAAGACAATCTGATTCTCAGGAGATTTCTTTACCTTCTATTGATATCTTGATTGGCTTGTATGAATTGGCAAAAGATGGCAATCTTGATGGCGTAGTGCATGAAGCTAACGAATTGAAAAATAATTATCCTGTTTATTTTAATTTTGCTCAACAAATAATTCAACTGGCTGAAAATTTTCAAGTTAAAAAATTGCGAGAGATGTTAAAAGAATGGATGGCACAATCTAAACAAGTTGGCAATAATTACTGATTAATTTAAACTTTTTGTTTTCATATTTTGGATAAAAAACATTTTTAAATCAATGAAAAACTCTGATTTTATTTTAATTGTTGATGATAATCCAACTAATTTGTCTGTACTATCACAAGCCTTAAAAAGTGCAGATTTAGCGGTTCGAGTCGCCGAAGATGGAGAAAGTGCAATCGAAATGGTGCAGCATAAACTGCCTGCTCTGATTTTGTTAGATGTGCAAATGCCGGGAATAGATGGGTTTGAAACTTGCCAGAAACTTAAAGCTGATCCATTAACGCAAAATATCCCGATTATTTTCATGACAGCGTTGGCAGATACGGAAAATAAGGTGAAAGGACTTTCGTTAGGAGCGGTTGATTACATTCCTAAACCTTTTGAACAAGCAGAAGTGATTGCCAGAGTAAAAATGCATTTACAACTCAAGCAACTGACTGATAATTTGGAACAAAAGGTATTAGAAAGAACGGCAGCTTTAGAACAAGCACAATTACAACTGGTACAGCAAGAAAAGCTCTCAATGCTTGGTCAATTAGTTGCAGGTGTAGCACATGAAATGAATAATCCGATTAGCTGCATTATTAGTAATATTCATCCTGCGCAAGAATATATTGCTGAACTCAGCCAAATTCTGCAATTATGTCAACAATATTATTCTCAATTACCAGATGCAGTTCAGGATGCGATCGCTCAAACAGATTTAGATTTTATCTTAGAAGATTTACCAAAGCTGCTCAATTCTATGCAGGTGAGTACAGAACGAATTAAAGATATTTCTGTGTCACTAAGAAACTTTGTCCGCGCTGACACATCTGTAAAAATTGAGTTTGATGTTCATGAGGGACTTGATAGTACATTATTAATTTTGCGGCATCGTCTGAAAAGCTTAGGACAGCGCCCGGAAATTCAAATCTTCAGACAATATGCTTCTTTACCAAAGGTTGAGTGCTATCCAGGGCAACTTAATCAAGTGTTCATGAATATCTTAGCTAATGCTGTTGATGCTTTAGAAGATGCTTGGCAGCAGAACAAGCAAGTTAATAATTCCCTAGTCATCAAAATTTGTACCGAGATGACTAGCCCTGAATCTGTAACGATTCGGATTTCAGATAATGGTATTGGTATGACAGACGAGGTGAGACAACGGATTTTTGACTGTCTATTTACCACAAAAGCTGTTGGTAAAGGGACTGGATTAGGATTAGCGATCGCTCATCAAATTGTAGTAGAAAAACACGGCGGTTCACTGCAATGTCACTCCTCTTTTGGTCAAGGGACAGAATTTGTCATTGTCATCCCAATTCGACATTAATCTCATATCAAATTATTAGGATATGCTTTAGTCATTTATCTCTACTATTGAATTAAAATAATTGCTTCTTGAACTTTAGTTGCAAGCGCTTTTTGCAATCCTTGTTCAACTTTTTGGGTGAGTTGTTCAAAAGCTGCTTGATTATTAGTTAATTGTTCTCGAAAGACATTTTCTAATTCCGGTTTTATTTGAATGTACATATCTGCTATTTTCTGATCGTTCATCAAATTAGAACGAATCCAACTGGGGATATCGAAATTTTTCTTGATTGTTTCTTGGACTGTTTTACGATTCAATTCCATCCCTGCGGCCATCACAGAAGCACCGTAGACTAATGCGATCGGCCAAGTCAAGTGTCCTGTGAGAATGAGAGTGATGATACTTGCTAAAGTGCCGCCACCAATGACAACATTCACAATGAAGGCCACTGTGTCAGCTAAGATAGCATCGCCAATTCGTAGTTCTGGGTTAACAAAAGCTGGCTCAATGCTATCTTCAAACCTTAAACTGCTTCTGGGTATCTGAAATTTGCGGCAGATGGGGTCGGTGACTGCGGCTAAGTCTGGTTGAATTTTGTTGTTAAACCAACGAATACATTGATTGTTAATGATCTGCTGGGCGGCGTTGCTTTTTAACCACTGTTCTGCGCGATTTTTCATTGATGTTTCCAAATCGGCTAAAGTGCGGATTTTGTTTGTTTGCCAGTCTTTTACTCCTGGTCTAACTGCGTGATCAATCAAATTATCTGCTAATGGCTGAGTCAATAATTCAATTAACTCTGGGATATGTCTCTCAATCAATTCTTTGAGTTTTTGTGAATCTAATAGTTGATTGACTTCTTGTTGGAAAGCAGCCGCACGCAAATCCCATCTGCCAACTCGCGCTAAACCCAAGGCAATGCAGCGTTCTGGTTCAGGATCAGGGCGGAGTTGAGTTGCTGGTTCGGGAAAAATTTGCTGACAAATTTGGTGGGTAAATTTCATTCGGGATGCACCACCAGTCATCAGCACAAGTTTTGGTACTGTATCAAGTTGTTCTAGTTTGGCTTTGGCTTCGCTGACAGCATCACGAAAAGCCTGAATCCAACTTTTATTTCCCAGTTCTGGTAAAGGTTGGTGCAGAATTTCCTCCATCATCAATTTGTTGACTTGGGGAATAAAATAAATCTGTTCGTTGATAGACTCAAAGCCACGCGCAAACGATTGCGGGTCGTTATATAGCTGTTCATTAGAAAAATAATCTTCTTTGGCTTTGCGACAGGCTAGTTCACAACGCGCTTGATGATGGGGATATTCTTGAAATACTTTTTCGAGTAATGTTCTTTGTTCGTGTTTGGCGAGGGTACGGGCAAAAATCGCTTTGTCTATTAAGGATGCGCCTAAAGCATTACTACCGAAATCTAAGGGAATTTCATGTAAGCTTTTGACTAAGGTAAAATCTGTAGTCGAAGAGCCAATATCGACAATCAGCACCGATGCTAGGAGTTTCTCATATTCCAACTTCCCGCCTTCTTTGGCTTGCATAAAAGCTGCACGGGACTCTGGGATGACGTTTAGGTGGGAAATACCAGCTTCTTGAAGTAGCTTTTGATATGCTTGGCGATCGCTCATTGACCATCCTGAAGGGCAACCAATGTAAAAATAACTACTTTCGCCGCCTTCTATTTGTTTACTTTCTTGCAGTTTGTGGTAGTAAGTCGCTAGAAAAGTCGAAATTGTTTTTCTGTAATTGGGATCGTTGTTAGGTTTTTGCTTGAATGAGATTGTCAATTGAGTCACACCAGCTTGAATTAAAGCTTGTTCTCCCACAAGATAACCAAGTTTGGGATGCCAACCTAAAGCCGTAATTTGATTTTTCTTATTATTAATTTCTAGCATTTGGGGCGGTTCGATGCTTTCAACTATCGCTTTCGCTACTGCTGTCTCACCGTGTCCCAAATCAAAACCAATTGTTTCTAAAATTTTCATACCTTTACAGCAATTTTCCTCTAATCCCTAGCCTCTAGCCTCTCTCCTATTCTCTCGCCTCAGAGTACGCTGGCTCAATTACGCGACCGCGCCGGAGTAAGCGATCGCCTTTTAATAATGCAGGTGTGATGGTAACGTAATCTTTGGTGTCAGGGTCGATACTTGGCTCAAAGTCAAAATATTCTCGTTCACTTTGCGATGCTTGCTGTTGGTAAATTTGAGCGCGAATTCCCTGAGACATCAAAATTTGGGGCAAAATTTTCGCTAATGCGATCGCCATTTGGGGTTGATCAAGAAATGATGCACCCATGAGCCTTTGGAGAAAATTTAATAACTCTGGTAGTTCTTCTAAGGTGCGCTCGTCTTCTATTTTGTTTCCTTCTGCAAACCTAGCAACTGCTATATCAATTGTGTTCAGCGCATCAGCCAAGTTATCTAAAAGAACTTTGCTATCAACGCGCAACACAGGTTGAGGTATTTCTAACAATTCAGCAGAGGTGGAGTTTTTTTTGTCAAGTTGAAGCACAACTTCCAAACCAAGAAGTAGGGAAGTTAGTAAAATACCCATCCACGCACTAATGCTAATTTTAGTTAACGAAATTAAAGAGCCTAAAATACCTATATAAATAAGTGCCTTGAGCAGTTTTAAGATTAATCTGTTGGGGGAAAAACTTGTAGCTACGTTAATAATTTGCTTTTGCTCTTTTGACTCAACTAAAGACTGGTTAACTACAGTCAAAGTAGCGATCGCTTGTCGCAGCATATCCAAAAAAAAGGATGCTAAACGTACTTGAGTTACATTTAGCTCGCTAATATAAGTTCTTTCTAAATTATCAAGTCGATTCTGAACTAGTTTAACTACTTCCTCAACACTAGTTATATTTTCAATATCTGCCTGAAGTTGGTTACGTTCTTCGTTAAAAAGTGTACTTATATTTTTCATTATTAAACGTTAATGATCGCACCTTAACTTTTCTCAATTTAGCTTATAGCTATTCCCTCATGGGTGAGTACAGCAAAAAAATTAACCGCCGTTACAAGAAAATAAACGTGGATAAAAAATTAGTCTAGCTTGATCTATTAAAAGTTAAAAGCTAAAAGTGAGGATTTATTGCCATTCCTCACTTTTAGCTTTTTAGCAAGTTGTAGATTATTAAGACTAATGTACAAAGATTAACAGCTAAGACGAGTTGTAAGATTAATATTCAGCCAAACCATTGAGAAGGTTCACAACCAGGTTCAACTGTGTCACACAGATGATTGTTAATCCAAGCTGATTTATCTTGCATAATCGCAAAAATGCCTTGATGAATTAAGTTTTGTATATGTAGTTTTTGCTCTAATGGACTACGAGGAAATTTTTGCTCTGTAGGAAAATCTAGTGGAAATTCTCTGTCAAACTCCACGTTGTAAAAGCAGGGAATGCGGCTGATTACAAAAACAATCAGTTCTTGACGTAATTCTGGAATTGCAAAGGTTGCTTGATAAGGATGGTAGGAATAAGTATCTAAAACGCTTTCAATTTCGCTAATTACTGATTCTCGTGTTAAATTAACTACCGTTTTCATAAGTTTTTATCCCCTTTTAAATACCGTTGAGTTTTGTTTTAAAGACTCAGTTCTACTAATCAGCCAAAACCGTTTCACCTGAATTGGTTTTTATACCCCGAACTTCACCTTTTGTTTCGGTACAAAACCAGAATATTTAGTCGGAATTTTAAAGTTAAATTTTATACTTTATAACTCCGAATCCTGACTATAAATTCAAACAATATGGTACAGCACCGAGACTTGAGATTCACAATGCCAATTATTTCAAATTTCTAGCTGTTTGGCGAAAATCTACACAAAACGCAGCATAAGCCATAAGGGATCAATTTTAAGATTTTATTAACAACATCCTTGAGAAGGAAATATTTAGGTAAGTAAAACTTGCTAAGTAATTTACATTACTTATTGATTCATCACCCATTGTCTCGCAATTATCTATCTTTTATTCTATGTATTCTAGAAAACAAATTATTGAGACAAAAGTGTAGCAAATCCTGAAAAAAAAGACCTGGCTACGCAGAGCAACCAGTCTAACGATAGATGTAATTAAAAGGTAAAAATTTTGAAAAAGTTCACACTAGTGAGAGTAAATTGGCGCAGATGATGATTAATTGCAACGGACGCAGCTAGTCCAGACAGCATTGCACCTTCGACAAGATTACCACCGCACCAATCACCACAGCAAACCAAGGGTAGAGACGTATTAGCTGATAAAACACTTTCTGGCCAAGGATGACTAGGAAATGCATAACGCCAACGATGTACTTGCATCCATTGGGGTGTTTCTAACCAAGGAAGCGCCAGAGTTTGGGCGGCTTGCTGCAACATTTCTTGTCCTACAAGTTGTAAATCTGAGGCTTCGAGATGCAGGTGGGCAAACTTAGCACTGCTTTGCACTACAAATACAGGTTGTTGCGGCTGAGGACGCTTGGTACTATCTAAACCAATCCATCCCAAAACAAAATCATTCTCAAAACTTTGAGCTTTCCAATCTGGTAGTAGTGTGGAATCAGCAGAATAGCCTGCGATCGCACTAATACAAGGAGCAAATTCTACAGCCCGCAGGTTAGTTAAAAAGTCTGTTCCTAATAACTCTTCTCCCAAGGGTTCGAGCAACATCACAGCCTGGGGTGCAGGAATCGCCAGCACGATAGCCTTGGCTGTGATTTCTTCATCGCTGGATTCTAGAGTTAGTCGCCAAGTATTTTCGGGAGTTGGATGAATAGCAATAACGCGTTGATTCAGCAGGATATCCAAACCTTGAGCCAAAAATTTAGCGATCGCACTCATCCCCGCAGGTGCAATATAACGGGGTGCAGCGTTTGGGAGTTCCTCATGATTCCAAACTGTGAGAATTTGGCGATCGCACAATAAATCTACAAACTCTCTGAAAAATTCACCCTTGGGCTTCAGATAACAAGCCCCATGATCTGCCCAAGTTTCATACAAGCGGCGTGTAGCTACTCTTCCTCCCAAACCACGAGATTTTTCCACCACTAACACCGAATATCCTGCTTGCTTTAACTGCTGCGCACAAACTAAACCCGCCATGCCAGCACCAATCACTGCAACATCTATCATTAGATATGTAATCCTTATTCTTGAGTCTTTGGTTATTATCCAATGACAAAATACAGATGATGAAGGATAAAAAGACTACTAAAGACCGCCAAAAGCTAATAGTAGAATAAAGTACAGACAAGCTGCACGGAAGGGAGGAAGAAACATTGGATGAACTCAGGGCGGCCTTAGAACTGGCAACAGATGATGAATTACAAGATTTAACTGCCATTTTGTTTAGTCGGAAGTTCAATCCCCTAGATTATGTTCAAACACCTGAACCCATCGAAGTTCAAAGCCAGAACCGCCAAGCTTGGTTAGATTCTCTAGAAGAGCGTTTTCGGTTTTTGGCCGCAGATGGGGTAACAGTACTGCGAGGACGTACAAATCAAGTAACTTACCGCCAAGCATTAATTCAAGTTTGTAAATATTTAAAAATTCCTTACTCAGATCATTTAACAACTGTTGATTTAGAAGCAGAGGTATTTTTGCATCTGCTAGGGCAGGTATGGAAAAAACTGCCAGAAAAAGAAAAACAAAAATTGACTGTCAAAGTACAACGCCATCTGGTGAAAACAGAACTTAAAGAACCATTACCATTAATGTTGCAGCGTGACCCCTTGGGATTACTGTTTAAAGGTGGTAGTGCTTTAGCTGTTACCTCTGTAGTTCAACCATTCATCCTCAAACAAATTGCTCGACAATTTGCTATCCACTTTGCCACCTATCAAGTAGCAAAACAAGCTGCAATGACAGGTTCAACAATCGCAAAAACCCAATTTGAAACTTATGTCGCCTTGCAGATGGCGCGGCGAGGCATGACTATGAGTGCAGCACGTTATGGGGCAGTTCGCACTGTATTTGCTTTTGTTGGCCCAGCTATGTGGACTTGGTTTTTAGCAGATTTAGGTTGGAGAGCGATCGCAACTAATTATGGTCGCATCATTCCGACTATTTTTGCTTTAGCACAAATTCGTCTCACTCGCACTGAATGTTGGGAGCCAGCTTGAAAATAGCTTTTGATCATCCCAACCCTAAAAGCCAATTTGCCTGGAATTCTTTCCAAATCGGACTGTTGATTTTTCCCCTAAGTCCATTTGTTGGGGCGGTGGCGGTCATTTTGGCATCTTTAATCACTTGGTTGCAACAATACCGCACAATTATTCGCCGCCCCATCAATCGGGGATTTGCGCTGTTTACATTATTACTTGTGATTACGGCAGTATTTGCCACGAATAAAACAGATGCTTTTTTAGGTTTATTTAATTTAATCCCTTACTTATTAATTTTTGCTGGCTGGAGTGCCTTAATTCAGACAATTGCCCAATTGCGCCACATCGCGTGGATTTTGGTAATTGGTTCTGTACCAGTCATCATTATTGGTTTTGGGCAGTTGTTTTTGGACTGGGCTTTAAAATTACAGTTTTTATGGATTGTCGTGGATTGGGCGATCGCACCTGGAGGAGAACCACCAGGCCGGATGGCGGCTTTATTCATGCACGCTAATCTTTTGGCAGCTTATCTAGCAATTATCTTTACCATAGGGTTAGGACTATTGCTAGAACAATGGCAATTGCAAATCAACAAGTTAAAAGTAAAAAGTCAAAATGCCAAAAATTCTTTTCTTTTTACTTTTAACTTTCGCTTTTTGACTTCTTCGCCACTCCCTTTTCTTTCATTAATTGTCATTGCCAGTTTTGCTGCCTTGATTTTAACCAACTCGCGGAACGGATGGGCGATCGCCATAGTTGCCTGTTTAGCTTACGCACTTTATCAAGGTTGGCGAATCTTAGTTAGTGGCGTTGTGGCTGTGGTAACAACCATTCTTTTGGCAGCTTTTGCACCTTCTCCCATTGCCCAAATTTTTCGCCGAGTTGTTCCGGCTTTCTTTTGGGCGCGGTTAAATGATGAAATGTATCCAGACCGACCAGTGGCTTTAATGCGAAAAACTCAGTGGGAGTTTGCTTGGTCTTTAGCACAACAGCATCCTTGGACGGGTTGGGGTTTACGTAGTTTCTCCGCACTCTACAAAGCCAAAATGCACATTGATTTAGGTCATCCGCATAACTTGTTTTTAATGTTATCTGCTGAAACAGGATTTCCTACTACTCTTTTGTTTTGCGGTTTACTGGCTTGGATATTAATTGCAGGTATTCAACTGTTACGGCAATCTAATTATTTGCCTAAAGCGGATAAGTTAGTATTCTTCAGTTATCTTTTGGTATTTGGGCAATGGATACTATTCAATACAGTTGATGTAACTTTATTTGATTTTCGAGTGAATACGCTCTCCTGGTTATTTTTAGCAGCTATTTGTGGAGTTGTTTTTCACTATCATCAAAACAAAAAGCCTTTAGCCAATGAAAACTAGTTATATAAGCAATTTCGCTCAAAAATAGCATTCAAATACTGGGTTTAGTTTCAGTGGTTATACTGGCGGCATTCGTAATTTTTAGTTAATAAAATTACTAGTAAGTGTAGTTAATATGTGATTAATCAAATATTAACTACTGTTGCTGATAGTTGGGAAGGTGTAAGGACAACCCTTTTGGGGGTTTCCTACATGACGGGCATCTAATCTTTAGATGCCCTTTTGTATGTTTTTTTAATCAGTTAAGCACTATTTTTAATTTTACTCATCAGATTAGAAACTGTTAGATGAAATAATTTTCTCAGGGATTTACATTATTAATCAACCCTAATAGTTATACTCATCTCAACTCTGCTGAGAGATAGTTTGGGTTTTTTCCATCTTCATAAAACCAAAAAGATGAGGAAATCACTTTTTTCCTCATCTTGCGTAAGCCCTAAATTTACTTCGCCATTAACACCATATCAATTCCTAGACTTATATCAACTATTTAATATAAGTGTTCAGTAGCTGTTAAAAAACTACAGCTTGGGCTTTACCGTATAAAGGTGTAACTATGTATGTCTGTGTCTGTCCTTGATTAAATGACGGGATGGTTGAGAAACGGTTTGTAGTAACAATACCCTTAGTCACAATACTAGCTTCGTTGCTTTGCCCCAGGTTGACTGCGGGTATCAGCAAGCTGAATGTAGTAGAGCCATTATCTACTGTCTTGCGGATGGTGACTGTTACCAACTTGCCGATTTCTGTCTCTGTAGTCCGAATTTCGTCTCCAGAAAAGTGCAATGTTTGTTGTCTGTCTTGATAATCTAGACGTGCTTCACCAGTAAAGCTAGTTGTTGAGTAAGTAACTTTGATCTGCGGGTTTTGCAGTTGATACAAAGTTGGGATTTTTGCTTCTTGGGCCTGAGATGGCATGACAGGTATGGTTGTTAATGCCATACCTAGGGTTAATAATGAGCCTAAATGTTTTGTTTGCATCTTTCAAAAAATGATTGCGATTTGGGTAATAATGTGATTTTTGTAACTGAAATTATTCAACAGCATTATAGCTTGATAGTATTAGGTTAAAATCAAAATGCTTTCTTAAGTTCTTTCATGAGATACAAAATATATTGTGTCTGGCAGCTATTAAGATGAGGTTAAAAATTCAGTATTAGTGCTGAGATGGCTCGTCAATCTTATTCAGTTAGCGATCGCACCTGATGTCACAGTATGCTAACTTTCATGCAGAGCCATTAGCATAATATTATGCTGCTGCAAATTGCTAAGTCCATCTTCCGCCGCCAACTAACTAGTGCGATCGCCCTTCCCAGCGTTCTACTATTGTTATTTTCAGGCGTTTCGCTTTGGCAAGTGAACCGCCTCCTCTCAGCACTGCAATGGGTAGATCATACAAATCAGGTAATTGCTCAAGCTTACCGCACCCATAAACTCCTGTTAGATGAACAGACAGGATCGCGCGGCTACATCCTCACAGGAAAATCAGAATTTCTCGAACCTTTTCATGAAGCGAGGCCAGTCACTGGTGCTGCTTTTCTAGAATTGCAACATTTAGTTGCGGATAATCCTCCGCAAGTTCAACGTGTGCAGCAAATGGAGGCGTATTATCAAGAGTGGAATCGTCTGATATCGCAAGCAGTAGAACTTCGCCAGCAAGGAAAGGTTGAACCTTTGGTAGGATTTGAAGTGCGTCAGCAGAAGATGGATGCAATGCGCCACCAAATGGCGAATTTTATTGTTACAGAAGAACAACTACTTAAGCAGCGCAGCCAAGCAGCTCGTAAAACAACACAGCAAGTGACTGCAACTAGTATCATTCTGGCATTAGTTATTGGGGTCACTCTTGCTCACTATATCCGGCAACAAATCTTCAAGGTATCGCAAACTTATGGAAATGCCTTGAAAACTGCCATCGACCAAAATGAAAAAGCGCAACGTTCCGCTCAACGCTTGGCTGATTTACATAAAATTGACCGAGCAATTTTATCGGCTCAACCTGATGTCACAATTATCAGGGATGCTTTGGGCAGGTTGCGTCAACTGATAAATTGCCAACAAGCTTTTTCTATCTTGTTTAATGTTGAGAATAAAACAGCAGAAGTGCTTGCAGGTAGTGCGGATGGCGAATTACAACTAGCTGAAGGTACTATACTACCAATCAGCGATTTTGCTTTTGTAGAAGTTCTACAGACTCCACAAATTTTTGCAGCAGATAATCAACATCCACCAATTGTTAAACGACTGCTGGCTACAGGGTTAAGGAGTTGTCTGATTATACCCATGCAGGTAGAAGATACTGTGATTGGTCAAGTAATTCTAGCTCAATCTCAAGCAACAACTTTTAGTAGTGAACTTGTAGAAATTGCCACTGAAGTCTCAGCACAATTAGCGATCGCTATTCAACAATCTCAACTCCGCCAACAACTCCAAGATTATGCCACAGAATTAGAGCAGCGAGTATCACAACGCACTGTCCAACTCCAAGAAGTTAATCAAGATTTAGAAGCTTTTAACTATTCTGTTTCTCACGACTTACGCGCTCCTTTGCGTACCATGCAAGGTTTTGCTCAAGCTTTGCTAGAAGACTATAGCAACCAACTAGACTCTTTTGGTCAAAGCTACCTCAACTATATTGCTGAGGGAGCGATGCAAATGGATACCTTAATTACGGACTTGCTGAATTACAGTCGTCTTGGTCGTGTGCAAATTCAAATTCTGCCTGTTGACTTAAATACTGTAGTTGCAGAAGCACTGAAACAATTAGACGCACAAATTAAAGAACACCAAGCTCAAATTAAAATTGACAATTCTTTACCACAGGTTATGGCACATCGCTCTACCCTAGTACAAGTGCTAATCAATTTATTGAGCAACGCCATCAAGTTTATTAAGCCCAATGATATACCTATAGTGCAGATATACTCCGAAGAGTATATTCAAGAAGGTACTAGTTGGATCAAGTTGTGGGTTGCCGATAATGGCATTGGTATTGCACCAGAACATCAAGAGCGGGTTTTTCGGGTTTTTGAACGGCTTCACGGCATAGAAGTTTATCCTGGTACAGGTATTGGACTAGCGATCGTGCGGAAAGCCTTAGAACGAATGGGCGGTTTGTGTGGCGTAGAATCCCAGCTAAATACAGGTAGCCGCTTCTGGATTGCTTTACCAAAAGCTGTTTTTCACCGCCAAGACACCATAGATAGTTAATGACTATCTACGTAGGATATCTTTTTCATGTAACTTCGATAACTCTTGCGGTAGAAGACAAAAACAGAGAAATTGCTCAGGATGATAATAGGTGGTTTTAAATGTGATGCAAATTCGCATAGCAGTTTGTAAGAATCAGGAGTGAACTATATGAGAAATCAACTAATTTTAAAGTATAAATTAATACAAATATATGAATTTTGGTTTGTTCTGTCAAAAGCAACGAAATACCAATGAATACCTTATCCACAGGAGAGACAATTTTACTAGTAGAAGATAATCCGCAAGATATTCTCCTTGTGCAGAGAGCGTTTCGCAAAGCAGGCATTACTAACCCACTACAAGTAGTACATGATGGGGATGCAGCCGTGCTTTACCTTTCTGGAGAAGCAGCTTATAGCGATCGCAGCCTTTATCCAATACCTGCGTTAATTTTGCTCGATTTAAAACTACCACGTCGTTCTGGCTCTGAAGTGTTGACGTGGTTAAGACAACAACCAGGTATCAAGCGTCTACCAGTTGTTGTTTTGACTGCCTCTCAAGAATATACAGATGTTAACCGTCTGTACGATTTAGGTGCAAATGCTTACATGGTTAAACCTGTGGCTTTCGATAATTTAGTCGAAATTGTCACGATTATTAATCAACATTGGATGGTTTTTAACCAAAAACCAGAACTTGGTACTTCTTAAAGAAATTAATTATAAGTTCGATGTTACGCATTCTTCTGATTGACGACAATCCCCACGATCGCTTGTTGGCAATTCATGCCTTAGAGCGAGAGTTTGCCGACCTTCAGATCAAGCAAACTGCTCGCCCACAAGAGCTTGAGCAGGCATTATCAACCGGAGAATTTGACTTAGTAATCACTGACTACGAACTGCGCTGGAGTGATGGCATAACCGTGCTGCGGGAGATCAAAAGCCGCTACCCAGAAATACCTGTAGTGATGTTTACTAACAGTGGCTCACAAGAAATTGCGGTAGAGGCGATGAAATCAGGCTTGGATGACTATGTAATTAAGTCTCCGAGTAACTATATGCGTTTACCTGTGGCGGTGCGTCTGGCACTCAAGCAAGCTACAACTCAACACCAGATGAAAGGGTTAGAAATGCGCTTTCAAACTCTACTCAATCAACTTAAAGTGGGAGTTTACCGCATCACATCTGATGGGATTGTCCTAGAAGCGAACACAGCATTTTTACAACTGCTGGGTTTAGATTCATTAACTGAAATTCCGAGCGATCAAACCCTTGAGTCTTATTTTCCATCAGAAGATGATGCCCGACTCCTGCAACAACTGCGGACGAATGGAAGTGGACGAGAGCGCGAATTATTGTTGCATCGTATTGATGGTAGTGAAATTTGGGTAAGGATTAGTCAAACTTTTACAACTAACAGCGATACTACAATCATTGATGGCATTATTGAAGACATTACTGAGCGCAAGTATGCCGAAAAAGCTCTCCAGGAAAGTGAAGCTAGGTTCAGGTGGATATTTGAATCAAATGTAATTGGGATTGCTTTTTGGGATATTGATGGCAATATTACAGAAGCGAATGATGCTTATTTACAACTTGTTGGTTACACACGCGCAGATATGGAAACAGGAGGTTTACGTTGGACAGAAATCTCCACGGCTGAGTACAATGAGCAAGATTTGCAGATCATTGAAGAACTAAAGCAGTGTGGAATTTCGACTCCTGTAGAAAAGTATTATATTCACAAAGCAGGTTATCGCGTTCCTATTCTCATGGGTTGTGCGTTTCGGGAAGGTTCTCAAACAGATGGTTTTGCTTTTGTAGTTGATTTGACAGAACGTAAACAGGCAGAACAAGAGCGAGAACAACTGTTGCAACGAGAACAAACAGCACGCCAAGCAGCAGAATCAGCTAATAGAGTTAAAGATGAATTTCTCGCTATTTTATCCCATGAATTGCGATCGCCACTTAATCCAATTTTGGGTTGGTCTAAGTTACTCACCAGCCACAAATTAACCGAAGCTAAAAGAGCAGAAGCTTTGGCAACTATTGAGCGCAATGCTAAGTTACAAGCTCAACTAATAGAAGACTTGTTAGATATCTCGCAAATTCTGCGGGGTAAACTCAGCCTCAACATTGCCTCTGTTGATTTGGGTTCAGTAATTTCGGCAGCCTTGGAAACTGTACAGTTAGCAGCGCAAGCTAAAAGCATTCAAATTCAAACGACATTATCACCAAATGTTGGCGCTGTTTTGGGAGATCCGGTACGTTTGCAGCAAGTAGTTTGGAATTTACTTTCTAATGCTGTGAAGTTTACCTCTTCTGGTGGTCGTGTAGAAGTCCGCTTAGAGCAAGTTGGCAGACAAGCGCAAATTCAAGTTATCGACACAGGCCAAGGAATTAGTCCAGAGTTTTTGCCTTATGTGTTTGATTATTTTCGCCAAGCAGATAGTCAAACTACTAGAAGATTTGGTGGATTGGGATTAGGGCTGGCAATTGTCAAACATTTGGTAGAGTTACATGGTGGCTCAGTTTGGGCAGCCAGTCCCGGCGAAGGACAAGGAGCTATCTTTACTATCAGAATACCGTTAATCAAAAATCAGACTCAGCTATCTCAAAGTACTGAACAGTCTGATATTTACCCAGAGTTAACGGATATTCGCATCTTAGTAGTAGATGATGAAGTAGACTCGCGGGAAGTGGTGACTTTTATGCTCAAAGAATGTGGCGCAGAAGTCATCGCAGTTGGATCGGCGGCGGAAGCACTGTTAGCTTTTAACCAATTCAAACCAGATATCCTCGTCTTTGATATTGGGATGCCAGATGTCGATGGTTATATGCTAATGCGTCAAATTAGAAATCTACCGCCAGAAAAAGGTGGACAAATTCCGGCGATCGCCCTAACAGCTTATGCAGGAGAATTAAATAAGGAACAAGCACTATTAGCTGGTTTTCAAATGCATTCCTCTAAGCCAGTTGAGCCGAATGAGTTAGTCAAGCTAATTACTCAACTAGTTAAATCATAGAACTTCTTCTTCCCCCTATACCCCTACACCCTTACACCCAGCCTCAACAAACAATTTTTGTGTGTAATTTCTCCTGTATTTAACGTGGGTGAAATTCCACTGCTGTTTGTAAAATCTTGATGTCGTAGTTGCCGAAGAAATCGTGACCAAGTAATCCAATACCGGCTCTGGATGCGATCGCCACTTCCACATTATTTGCTACAATGCCACCCGCAGCTATAGACTTTATCTTTGCTGTCGGAAATTGTACTTGGCTACCGTCAGCAGTTTGAGCTTGAAGTGTACCCGTAGGTTTGATTTGCAAAGCATTCGCCATTGCTTGCGTAATTAAAGTTCCGTTAGCACCTGTATCAACAACCATTTCAAAAGTTTTTTGGTTATTAAAAGTGACATCAATCACTGGAGTTCTGCCAAAGTGGCGTTTGATAGGCACTCGAAAAATTCTATCTTGTGAAGTTGTCTTGGCTCTATTTGTATCGTTGCAAAGCTTTGCTAACTCCACCGTCATACCGGAAGGAGTCACCATAAAACATCCGCCTGTATCTTCAGCTATTGCTCGGTACGTCAATACTGAAAATATTAGCGTTGGCATTACTGCAATCAACGCTAAGTTAATATTAGTAATTGCCCGCTTCCAAGCACAGTTCATTTTATGGCGCTCTCCAATTTTTTATAAATATCAAAATAAATTTTTATTAAAAATCGCAATCTATTTGATAACTTACCTAATTCCACTTATTCATGAATAAGTTTTCTAGTTTATCCAACCATATTTTTATAATAAATCCGGTGTTTTTTAGGATTTATTTATCTTCAAAATATGAAGTTTTACCTAATAAGACTATATTATCTAGATTGAGGAAAAGCTAAGTTAAAGATTAAGTAAAGAGTGGATGAAAATACTGAGGTTATATTTAAAGTTAAGCACAATAATTAGTGACTGCATGAATAGCAGTTGCGATCGCATTTCCTACTGCAACCTCTTTATGTTCTAAAACTATTCCCTCATCAACAGTACGTTGCGCCACCACACCGCAAATAGCAGCCGCCGCAAATTTATAAACTCCTGACATTTTGAACAGTGTGCCGCATTCCATTTCGTAGTTCAAGATATTTAACCGCCGATATTCTTCAGTGATCCCACGTAGCGATCGCATTAAATCAGGATTTGCCGAATCAGTTCGTTCTTGTCCTTCATAAAAAGTATCTACAGAAGCGGTAATTCCTAAATAATGCTCAAATTCTAATTCTTGTGCGGCCTTAACTAAAGCCACTGTCAAAAACGGATCGGCTGCTGCGGGATACTCCACAGGTGCAATATCATTAGCTGCACCTTGACGACATAAGGCTGCACTACTAATCACAATACTGCCAACTGGTACATAAGGTTGAATTGAACCACAAGTCCCGATGCGAATAATTTGCCGAATTCCTACTTGTACTAGTTCATTCACCACAATACTTAAGGAAGGCGCACCCATCCCACTCGTTGCAGATAAGATGGGGCGATTATTAGGTAAATATCCTAGATAACTATCAAGTCCACGATTTTCCGACAATAAACGCACATCTTGTAAATAATTTTGGGCAATGAGACGGGCGCGATCGCGATCGCCTGATAATAAAGCAATCTGAGGAGGCGATGCGCCTAAATCGTCTTGCCCAAAACCAATATGATAAAAGAGTTTATTTGTCATACATATCTGGTTAAAGCCAGCAGCTGGATTTGAACCTGCGACCTTCCGATTACAAGTCGGATGCACTACCACTGTGCTATGCTGGCATCTTGCTCACCGATTTCCAATTATAGCACAAGCAAAATATTTGTCTAGAGGATGCGGCTAAATTTAATCATTTGATTTAGAAACTACTGATGGAGGCGGGGAATGGGGAAGAGATTTGTTCGGATCTCATTTAGAAGTATGAAAAATGTGATGCAGCCCAAAAAATCCTTGATTTGATTTGCCGATAAAGTTGATAAATTAATATTCATAGCAAAAGCTAACTAAAAATCCTGGGCTGGACGCAAAAAGATTGAATACAGTTGAAAGCTGTATTTTTTTTGACACGGCTAGGTAAAGAAACAGCAATAGATAATTGTTCTTTACAGATTAAAAACATGGCAGTGTTAATCGGGCGAGATTTGTTAAGTCTGGCGGACTTCAGTCCAACGGAACTGCAAGAAATTCTGCAATTGGCAAGCCAACTGAAATCACAACAGTTAAAATTGCGGTGTAATAAAGTGTTGGGTTTGTTGTTTTCTAAAGCTTCAACACGTACACGTGTCAGTTTTACAGTGGCGATGTACCAACTGGGTGGACAGGTAATCGATCTTAACCCGAATGTCACGCAGGTAAGTCGGGGTGAACCTGTTCAAGATACAGCACGAGTGTTAGATCGATATTTAGATATTTTGGCAATTCGGACGTTTGCCCAACAGGAGTTAGAAATTTTCGCTAACTATGCCAAAATTCCCGTCATTAATGCCTTGACTGATGCAGAACATCCTTGTCAGGTACTGGCTGATTTATTAACAATTCAAGAATGTTTTGGGACGTTGGCTGGTTTAACTTTGACTTACGTGGGTGATGGGAATAATGTAGCGAATTCTCTAATGCTGGGTTGTGCTTTGGTGGGGATGAATGTCAGAGTTGCTACTCCCAAAGGATATGAACCAGATGCCAAAATTGTAGAACAAGCACGAGCGATCGCTAATGGTAAAACTGAAGTTATGCTCACCCATGACCCGGAATTAGCCGCAAAAGAAGCATCTGTACTTTACACTGATGTTTGGGCAAGTATGGGTCAAGAACAAGAAGCTGATGACCGAATGCCAATTTTTCAACCTTATCAAATTTCTGATCAACTGCTGAGCTTGGCTGATAAAGATGCAATTGTTTTACATTGCTTACCAGCCCATCGCGGTGAAGAAATTACTGAAGAAGTAATTGAAGGTTCACAGTCACGAGTTTGGGATCAGGCTGAAAATCGTCTGCACGCACAAAAAGCCTTGCTGGCTAGTATTTTGGGGGCTGAGTGAACAGTAAATTAAAGTGCTGAGTGCTGAGTATAAACCCAGTTCCCATAAGCCTTTGAGTAATATATTCTGTCTCAAAATATCTAACTGCATCAGTAAAAGCTGAAAAGATAAAAGGCAAAAGAACAAAAATTTTTCTTTCTTTTGCCTTTTATTTTTTTAATTTCACCTTGTTATATGGAATTTTTTGTAGTACTAATGTTCTAGGGACATTTGTATTTACTTCCAATAATTATTATGGAACGACTAACAGAAGCGCAACAAGAATTATATGAATGGCTGGCAGAATATATCCGAATGCACCAACATTCTCCTTCAATTCGCCAAATGATGCAAGCGATGAATTTGAAGTCGCCAGCACCTATTCAAAGTCGCTTAGAACATTTACGAAATAAAGGCTACATTGAATGGACTGAAGGGAAAGCCCGCACAATTCGGATTTTGCATCCTCTTAAACAAGGTGTACCAATTTTAGGTAATATCGCCGCTGGTGGTTTAATTGAACCTTTTACGGAAGCTGTCGATTATCTCGACTTTTCTAATTTATCTTTACCGCCACAAACCTATGCTTTACGGGTAACTGGCGACAGTATGATTGAAGACTTAATTGCTGATGGAGATTTGGTATTTTTACTGCCAGTACCAGAACCAGATCAATTAAAAAATGGCACAATTGTCGCCGCGAGAGTTGAAGGGTATGGTAGTACATTAAAGCGCTTTTACCGTAATGGCGATCGCGTCACTCTCCAACCAGCCAATCAAAAGTATAACCCCATTGAAGTTTCAGCGATGCAGGTACAGGTGCAAGGTTCTCTTGTCGGCGTTTGGCGTGAATATAACTGAAGTATGAAGTATGAAGTATGAAGTATGAAGTATGAAGTATGAAATCTAAATCTCATCCTTTATCGTTCACACTTCATACTTTTTATTTGGGTTCATCACCAATTTTGTTTTTGAGATTTTATGTACCTGACGCAAAATTCAGTGCAGCAACTACCCACTTTCCGGCTAAAAATACCATTTGCTAGGGAAGACAAGGGCAAGTACCATCACCAACCATTACCAGGATGCCCAAGAATACCGCCATCTCTGCAATTGCGCCAGTATCAGCGCCAAGCTATTACTAACTGGTTTGCTAATAACGGCAGGGGAACTTTAAAAATGGCAACTGGTAGTGGTAAAACTATTACTGCACTGGCGATCGCTTGTGAATTGTATCAGCAAATAAACTTACAAGTGCTGTTGGTGGTGTGTCCCTATCGCCATCTTGTTACCCAATGGGCGCGAGAATGCGAAAAATTTAATTTACAACCGATATTAGCCTTTGAGAATGTCCGCAGTTGGCAAAGTCAACTTTCTACCCAACTTTACAATCTGCGTTCTGGTTCTCAAGGCTTTATCACCATCATCACTACCAACTCCACATTAATTGGTGAAGGTTTTCAATCGCAACTAAAGTATTTACCGCCTAAAACATTAATTATTGGCGATGAAGCCCATAATTTAGGCGCACCAAAATTAGAAGAAAGTTTACCCCGGCGTGTTGGGTTGCGATTGGCTTTATCTGCTACACCAGAAAGATATTTTGATGATAGTGGTACACAATCATTATTTGATTATTTTGGCCCAGTTTTGCAACCAGAATTTACATTAAGAGATGCGATCGCTCAAGGCGCATTAGTACATTATTTGTATTATCCGATTCTGGTGGAATTAACTGAAGCCGAGAGTATTGCTTATTTAAAGTTAACCAAAAAAATCGGCCGTTCTCTACTCTATCGAGAACGCAAAACTGGAGACTCGCCAAACTTTGAAGATAACGAAGATTTAAAGCCGTTATTAATGCAACGGGCGAGATTAATTGGTGCAGCCGTCAATAAATTAACTGCCTTACGTCAATTAATGGCAACCCGCCGCGACACGACTCACACACTTTTTTATTGTAGTGATGGTTCCTTGGAAACGGGACGTTCATCTCTGCGTCAACTGAAAGCCGTTGTCAAAATTCTTGGAGGGGAATTAGGCTACAAAGTCAGTACCTACACAGCCCAAACTCCTTTAGCTGAAAGAGAAGTTTTACGCCGTCAATTTGAAAGCGGCGAGTTACAAGGTTTAGTAGCAATTCGCTGTTTAGATGAGGGAGTTGATATTCCTGCAATTAAAACGGCGGTAATTTTATCGAGTTCTGGTAACCCTCGCCAATTTATTCAGCGACGAGGCCGAGTTTTGCGTCCTCATCCCAGTAAGGAACGTGCCATTATATATGACATGATTGTTTTGCCGCCAGATTCAGATCGGGAAACCATCGAAGTTGAACGTAATTTGTTAAGAAAAGAATTGCGGCGGTTTATCGAATTTGCAGATTTAGCTGATAACGCTGGGGAAGCGAGGATGAAACTGCTAAATTTACAAAAACGTTACAGTTTGTTAGATATTTGAGAGTCTACAGACAATGTAAAGAAGGAGGAAAGCATTTGCTGATAGTGAGGAGAAAAACTTCTATAATTGGGTAGAAATTTTGTATTAAAAATATATATTACAAAAAACGTGTTAACTACCATATACAATAGTCAGCATTAATATCAAAATTTATTTTTCCAGAGAGTAAAAGTCAGCTTTTTAGCTAAAAAGCTGGTATGTTTGAGCTTAATTCTTACTACTAGGGCTTTTAAGATAACTTTTTGAGAAATTACTGAAAAGCTGAACAATGGAGTCACTGTATGTCGAACTTCGGCAAGCCAACCAAAGGTTACAGCAGGAGATTATGCAGCGTCAACAGGCTGAGGAATCGCTGCATCAAGTCCAGCAAGAGTTAGAATTGCGCGTGGCGGAACGCACGGCTGAACTAGTTCTAGCAAATCGGCGTTTGCAACAAGAAATTGAACAACGTAAACAAGTAGAAGCGGCACTCCGACAGCGTGAAAGTCAGTGGCAAGCTTTATTTGAGCATACTCTTGATGCGATCGCCATTGTAGATGACGCAGGGCGCTATGTAGATGTCAATTCGGCAGCTTGTCAATTGTTTGGCGTATCCAAAGAAGAACTTTTGCGTTCTCAGATTGCGGATTTTGCCGAACCAGGCTTTGATTTTGCCCAAGCTTGGCAACATTTCAACCAACAAGGCCAGATGTGTGGAGAATTTTCTATACATCGTCCCGATGGCACAATTCGAGAAACAGAATTTGCTGCGGTTGCTAATTTTATACCCCATCGTCATCTTTCAATTTTGCGAGATATTAGCGAACGCAAACAAACGCAGCAAATTCTCCAAGAAAGGGAGGAACGGTTACAACTAGCACTTCGGGCTGGTAGCATTGGCATTTGGGATTGGAACCTCAAAACAAATAAAGTTATATGGTCGGAGCATCTGTTCTCTTTATTTGGTCTGACTCCCGATACATTTGATGTTAGCTATGAAAATTTTTTAGAGATTATCCATCCTGAAGATCGTGAATTCTTAAAGCAGTCAGTTATCCAAGCTGTTCATGAGCAAGCACCTTACGACATCGAATTCCGGGTAATTTGCCCTGATGGTACAGTTCGCTGGTCAGATTGTAAGGGTAAGGTCTTCTACGATGATACTGGTCAGCCACTGCGAATGATTGGGGTGAATATAGACACCACCAATCGCAAGCAAGCAGAGAAATCATTACAGGAAAGCGAAACTCAGTATCGCCAAATTGTGGAAACTGCCACAGAAGGAGTCTGGCTACTAGATAGCGAGGGGAAGACGAGTTTTGTCAACCAGCAAATGGCAACCATGTTGGGATATACAGTTGACGAAATGTTCGGAAAATCACTGTTTGAATTCATAGACAAAGAGCAGCAAGAAACAGCATCTCAACTTTGGGAACACCGCAAACAAGGCATTCCAGAACAACACGACTTTAAATTCCGCCGTCGAGATGGTTCTGATTTGTGGACAATTGTCTCGGCAAGTCCTATTTATGACGCTAATGGTAAATGTATTGGTGGTTTAGGAATGATCACTGATATTAGCGATCGCAAACAAGCAGAACAGAAAATCCGTGAACAAGCAGCGTTGATTGATATTACCACCGATGCGATTTTTGTCCAAGATTTGGAAAACCACATCCTGTTCTGGAACCAAGGTGCTGAACGCTTGTATGGTTGGACAGCAGAGGAAAGCTGTGGTCAAAAATCTCGTGAGCTATTTTACAGAGAGTCTGTACCTCAACTCCCAGAGGCTCTCAATGCTACCCTCGAATCTGGTTACTGGTATGGGGAATTAAAGCAAATTACCAAAACTGGTCAAGCAATTATCGTAGCTAGTCGCTGGACACTAGTACGAGATGAGTCAGGAAAACCCCAATCCATCTTAGTCGTCAACACCGACATCACAGAAAAAAAACAGCTAGAGCAACAATTTTACCGCGCTCAACGGTTGGAGAGTGTAGGAACTTTGGCCAGTGGCATTGCTCACGACTTGAACAACGTTTTTGCTCCTATTGTGATGATTTCCCAATTGTTGCCGAAAAAATGCCGAAATGTTGATGCGCGAACTCAAGAACTTTTCCAAACACTAGAAACTAGCTCTAAACGCGGAGCTAACTTGGTTAAACAGATTTTAGCCTTTGCCCGTGGCACAGAAGGTAAACGCATCCTCTTGCAAACTGGACATCTGCTCAAAGAGTTAGTCAAAGTCATCCAACAAACATTTCCCAAATATATTGAAATCCGCACTGATATTCCCATAAATACTTTGTCGATGGTGCAAGGAGACCCCACACAACTAGATCAGGTGTTCATGAATCTGGTAGTAAATGCCCGTGATGCCATGCCCAATGGCGGTATCATGAGCATCTCTGCCGAAAATCGCTTTATAGATCAAACTTATGCTCGGATGCACCTTGATGCGCACGTCGGCAGCTACGTTGTTGTTACTGTCTCTGATACGGGAACGGGAATTCCGCCAGAATACTTGGAACGAATTTTTGATCCATTTTTTACAACTAAAGAAGTTGGTAAAGGTACAGGACTAGGACTATCAACGGTTTTAGGTATTGTTAAAAACCACAATGGCTTTGTGCAAGTATCGAGTCAAGTCGGCAGAGGTACTCAATTTCAAGTGTTTTTGCCCATAGCTGAAGGAACAGCCACCGTGGCAGAAATCGAAGCAGATCTGCCCAGTGGTCACGGCGAATTGATTTTGCTCGTAGATGACGAAAAAGTAGTGCAACAAACCATCAAGGAAATGTTAGAACATTATCACTACAAAACCCTAGTGGCTAATGATGGTATAGAGGCGATCGCACTTTATGCTGAGTATCAACAAGAAATCAGTATTGTATTAATAGATATACTCATGCCCAATATGGATGGATTAACTGCTATCCGCACCCTGCGAACCCTTAACCCAAGAGTGAAGATTATTGCCACCAGTGGAATACCTAATAATGATCAACAAGCCATTGCTACTGGTGCGCAGGTCTTTTTGCCAAAGCCCTACACAGCGCCGGATTTATTGAATCATTTATCCCAACTAATTGCAACCACTGATGAATCTGCTAATTAATTTTCGACAGTAATTTTGAGAAAATTTTACTTGAGGTATTTCAAAAAACTCTATTATAAAAAATAGCTGAAATTATTAAATCATATCAGTAAATAAAGCCAATTTTTTCAAAAAGTGTTTAAATTTTTCTACTAAAATTTGCAGATATTAAAGCTAAGACTAATAGTGGCTTTACGGATGTAAAATCAGCCAGAGAGACGGCTAAAATAGAGAAAAACTTATTGCCAAACCGAGATGTTGCCAGAGCAAAATATCGATGATGTGCAAGAGCCAATTACTAGCGCTCCGCCAGAAGTACGGCAAATAATTGAGCGGGTATGGAATCTAGAAAAAAGCAGACTAGATAAGAAAAGTAACAGCCCCATCAACGATGATATTTTGGCAATTGTCAAGGAAGCCGTACAATGAAACTCACCTCAATTAAACTGTGTAATTTTCGCTCTTTTTATGGTAGAACACCAGAGATAGTTTTGGCTGGAGGAGATATTCTCAACACCACGATTATTCATGGTAATAATGGAGCCGGAAAAACCAGTTTGCTGAATGCCTTTACCTGGGTATTATATGAGAAGTTTAGTGCTGCTTTTGCCTCGACAGAACAGTTGGTGAATAAACGGGCGATCGCTGAAGCTAAAACTGGACAATCAGTAGAATGTTGGGTAGAAGTAAACTGGGAGCATGAAGGTAAACGCTACAACGCCAAGCGCCAATGTCGGATTTATAAAGATAAAACTGACTTCGACTCGCTCAAAACAGAATTATTAATGCAAGTTGCTGGGGATGATGGTAGATGGTATTTCCCCCTCCAAAAACCAGAAGAAATCATTGGGCAAATTTTACCAGCAAGTTTACATCAATACTTCTTCTTCGATGGTGAACGTATTGAAGAAATAGTCCGTTCCGATAAAAAAGCTGAAATTGCCGAAGCTATCAAGATTTTCTTGGGTGTAGAAGTAATTAACCGTTCCATCAAGCATCTCGGTGAAGCTAAAAAAAGTCTAGAAAATGAATTAAAAGCAATTGGTGATTCAGAAATTAGACAACTTTTAAAAGAACAAGAAAAGTTAGAACAAGAAATTGCCCAAATTAATACAAGACAAGACGAAATTAAGCAAGAATTAGAATATCAACAAAGCTTTAAAAAAGAGACAGGCAATCGTTTGCTTGAACTTAGTGCTGCCAAAGAACTGCAAGACAGACGGCAAGAATTAGAAAATCAAAAAACATCTAATCAAGAAAGTCTGCGCCAAACTAGAGACGCACTGAAAAAAATTATTTCTGCACGCGGTTATACAATTCTGCTGTCAGATACTACAGCCCAATTTCGCTCAATTCTCCATGATTTGAAAGCAAGAGGTGAATTAACATCAGGGATTTCACGAGAATTTATTAGCGAATTACTCAATAGTCAACGCTGTATTTGTGGTGCTGAATTAAGTGAAGGTAGTCATAACCATACAAATGTGAGCCTCTGGTTAGAAAGAGCCGGTTCTTCAGTTGTTGAAGAAACAGCAATTCGGATGAGCGCCCAAGTAGACGAAATTGACAAACAAGCCATAGCATTTTGGGAAGAAGTCGATAGAGAACAAGCCAGAATTAATCAGTTACGTCAAAATATTTCCCAAATTGAAATTGAATTAGATACGATTCAAGAACGGTTGCGTAAAGATGCTAACGAAGAAATTAGTAGTTTGCAAAAACGCCTAGATGAAATTGAAAGTAAAATTGATGAATTAAATAGAGAACAAGGTGCAAATCAACAGCGTATTTCGCATCTTAAAACAGAAATTGATGCTTTAGTAAAACAAATAGCCAAACAGAAACTCAATGAAGAAAAGCAATTATTAGCACAAAGGCGGATTAGCGCCACCCAAGATGCTATTGAACGCTTAACTGAAGTCAAAAACCGTCAAGAAAAACAGTTTCGTTGGCAATTAGAAAAGCGGTTGCAGGAGATATTTACCTCTATATCTTTTGCACCTTATCTCCCAAAAATTAGCGATAAATATGAACTTACTTTAGTAGAAAATACATCGGGAATAGAATCACTCGTTGCAGCTTCCACAGGTGAAAACCAAATCCTCAGTTTGTCTTTTATTGCCAGTATTATTGATAAAGTCCGCGAATGGAGTGAAAAGCGCAAAGTTTTAACTGTACCTAATAGTAGTACTTTCCCAATTGTGATGGATTCTCCCTTTGGGAGCTTGGATGAAACTTATCGCCGCCGTATTGCTCAAACACTTCCTGAGTTAGCAAATCAGTTAATTATTTTAGTCACTAAAACTCAATGGCGCGGTGAAGTAGAACAAGAAATGGCGAATAGAATAGGGAGAGAATATGTCCTTACCTATTATTCATCTAAGCCAGATTGCGAACAAGATTATATTGATTTAGGTGAAGAAAGATATCCTTTAGTCAAGCAAAGTCCGAATGAGTTTGAATATACTGAGGTGATGGTGGTTGAGCGTAATTGGTAATTGTGTTCAAGAATATTTGAACAGTCGAAACTAGGCAAAAATGATGCTGCTTATCTGACCATCAACTGTTTTTTGACACAGATACTACCAGTTTTCTAACATCAGCCCGTCTACATAGCCAAAGTCTGAATCATCTGTTACCAACCGCCAACTATGTTCTAAACACTGGGCCGCAATCCAAACATCATTCATTGGAATCGGTCGCCCTTTCTGCTTCAATGCCAATCGAGTTCTAGCATATATTACAGCGGTTTCTCGACCTAATTCTACTACCTGGCAGGTTTCAATAAACTCTAAATAACGCGGCAGATTTTGCAAAGGACGACTGGAATTTTCTGCTCCAAATAATAATTCACCCACAACAACAGTTGGTAAAATCACTGTTGTCAATGCTAATACTTTAGCTACAACTGCTTCATCACCATTTAAAAACCGCACAGAAACAGAAGTATCTAAGGCTACACTACCATTCATTTGTGTCTATCTGCTCAAACTCTTTAGCAATTACCTGTTGTAATTCTCTAGCTTCAGAATCACTTAAAATTCCTGCAAACTTCGCTAAAGGATGTTCTTCTTGCGGTGTCAAATTAGTGTCTGGTAACTGACGCAGAAAATTAGTAATAACATCAGAAAGCGATAGTTGTTGCTGTTGCGCCCAACGTTCTGCTTTTTGCAGCAAGGCTTCATCAATATCTAATGTAATCTTGCTAGTCATTGCTGTGCATAGTCTTAGACTTTTTAATTTTAGCGCGTAAACCAGCTAAAACATGGCATACTTCAACATGATGGCAAGGTAAACTGGTGGAATTGACTGATGTGATGCTTGTCCTATGCCTAGTTTTTTATTAGAAGTTGGTACAGAAGAACTACCTGCAAATTTTCTGAGTGATGCCATAGTACAATGGCGATCGCGCATTCCCCAAACTCTTGCAGCCAACAGTCTCAGCAGTGACGCTGTAGAAGTTCACGGTACTCCCCGACGCTTGGCGGTACTCATCAAAGGTCTACCCGCCCAACAACCAGACCGGGAAGAAGAAATTAAAGGCCCTCCCGCCCAAGCTGCTTTTAAAGATGGTCAACCAACACCAGCCGCCGCAGGCTTTGCGAAAAAGCAAGGTGTGGAACTCGACGCGCTACAAATTCGCCCCACTGACAAAGGAGATTTTGTCTTTGTCAACAAAAAAACTCCTGGTCGTCCCGTCGCTGATATTTTGACAGAACTAGTTCCGCAATGGATTTTGAATTTAGAAGGTAAGCGGTTGATGCGCTGGGGTGACGGCGATGTCAGATTTTCTCGCCCGGTGCGTTGGATGGTTGCTTTGTTGGATGATGCAGTTTTGCCGATAGAATTGGTAAATGGTTCAGAGAAAATTAAGAGCGATCGCATCTCTCACGGCCATCGTGTTTTACATCCCGAACCTATAACTATTAATCACGCAACTGATTACGTCGATACTCTACGTTCTGCCTACGTAGTAGTTGATGACAATGAACGTTCAACTACAATTCAAAAAGAAGTTCACGCCGCAGTTAATTCTGTCAATGGTTCCACAGAAATTTATCCCGACTTGTTAGTAGAAGTAACTAACTTGGTAGAATGGCCTTCGCCAGTTGTTGGGAAATTTGACTCAGACTTTTTGAACTTACCCACAGAAGTAATTACAACTGTGATGGTAAGTCACCAGCGATATTTCCCTGTTTTTAAAGGAGAAAATCATCAAGAATTACTGCCTCATTTCATCACAGTTTCTAACGGCGACCCGACTAAATCAGATATCATTGCTAAGGGTAATGAACGAGTCATCCGCGCCAGATTAGCAGATGGACAATTTTTCTACAATGCTGATATATCCAAACCTTTAGAAAGCTTTTTACCGCAGTTAGAAAAGGTCACTTTCCAAGAAGATTTAGGTTCATTGCGTGCCAAGGTTAATCGCATTGTCAATATTGCCGAGCAAATAGCCACACAACTAAACCTAGCCGAAACCGACAGCCAAAATATTCAACGTGCTGCTTTATTGTGTAAAGCTGATTTAGTTAGCCAAATGGTGTATGAATTTCCAGAATTGCAAGGCATTATGGGACAAAAATATGCTTTGGCAAGTGGTGAAAATGCAGCAGTGGCAACAGCAATTTTTGAACATTATCTACCACGGGGAGCCGACGACATTTTACCGGAAACTTTAACAGGTCAAGTCGTTGGTTTGGCAGATAGATTAGATACCTTAGTCAGTATTTTCGGCTTGGGGATGATTCCTTCTGGTTCATCAGATCCCTTTGCTTTACGTCGGGCAGCGAATGCCATTGTGAATATTACTTGGGCTGCGAATTTAGGAATTAATTTAGATAAGTTATTGCAGCAAACAGCCGCTAACTTTGCCCAAGAATATAACAAAGAACAAGGGCAATTAGTCACAACCTTGCAAGAATTTTTCTTGCAAAGAATTCGGACATTACTGCAAGAAGAAAAACAAATTGATTACGATTTAGTAAATGCCGTTTTGGGAGAAAATGACCCAGAATATACAGAAAGGGCTTTGCAAGATTTATTAGATGTCCGCGATCGCGCCTTATATCTGCAACAAATCCGCAACGATGGTACTCTAGATAAAATCTACGAAACCGTCAATCGTTCTACCCGCCTCGCAGCCCAAGGTGATTTAGATACCAAACAGCTAGAACCAACAGGTTTAATTCGTCCTGAACTATTCCAAAAGTCATCAGAAAAAGCATTTTACGATGCCATTGTGGAATTAGTACCCCAAACCCAAACCGCCCAGCAGTCACGGAACTATCAATTGTTAGTTGCAGCGTTAGAAAAAATTGCACCTACCGTGAGCAACTTCTTTGATGGGCCAGAGAGCGTGTTAGTGATGGATTCTGATCCAGAAATTAAGCGCAATCGGTTGAATTTGCTAGGATTACTGCGAAATCATGCACGAGTGTTAGCTGACTTTGGTGCGATCGTCAAAAATTTGTAGCGTAGATCAACAAAATGTGGTGTAAATATTGCCAATTAGCGCTAGTATAGGGAGTGCTTAACCAGGGGTCTCTGCTACAGTCTATGTCCAAAGCTCATGTAATTGGATTAGGTAAGTCCGGTGTTGCTGCGGCGAGATTGTTGAAACGGGAAGGCTGGGAGGTGGAGCTAGGAGAGCGAAACACCTCTGAAACCTTCCTGCAACAACAACAAGAACTTGCTGCCGAACAAATCACTGTCAAACTAGGGTATTCCCTAGATTTGGAAGGTGCTGATTTACCCCAGTTAATTGTTGTTAGTCCTGGCGTACCTTGGGATATCCCCGTGTTAGTCAAAGCACGAGAACTGGGGATTGAAACCATAGGCGAAATGGAACTTGCTTGGCGACATTTAAAGTCGCAGCCTTGGGTAGCAATCACTGGTACAAATGGCAAAACTACCACCACAGCCTTAATCGCAGCCATTTTCCAAGCAGCGGGATTTGATGCTCCCGCCTGCGGTAACATTGGCTATGCAGCTTGTGAAGTCGCCCTTGCACCAAAGCTTCCCGATTGGGTGATAGGCGAAATTAGCAGCTATCAAATAGAATCATCCTCATCTTTAGCACCCCGCATCGGCGTGTGGACAACATTTACACCCGACCACCTCGCCCGTCATAAGACTTTAGAAAATTACTACAACATCAAAGCCAAGCTGTTGCAGCACTCGCAATTGCAAGTATTTAACGGTGACGATGCTTACTTAAATAAGGTAGGTCTTAGCCATTGGCCGGATGCCTATTGGACAAGTGTTAAAGGCAAAGATTTTTTAATTGGCGAAAAAGGTTTTTATATCGAAGATGGCTGGGTAGTCGAAAAACTGGACGCAACCTCAACACCAGCCAGAATTGTCGAAGCCTCTGCACTGCGAATGGTAGGAGAACACAATCTCCAAAACCTGTTAATGTCCGTAGCCGCAGCGCGGTTAGCAGAAATTCCACCCGATGCAATTACCAAAGCAATTAGAGAATTTCCTGGCGTTCCCCACCGCTTAGAACATATCTGCACTTGGGAAGGTATTGACTTTATTAACGATAGCAAAGCCACCAACTACGATGCAGCCGAAGTCGGGTTAGCATCGGTGAAGAGTCCCACAATTTTGATTGCGGGGGGAGAAGCCAAACCTGGTGATGATGCAGGTTGGTTAGCCAAAATTCAAGCCAAAGCCGCTGCGGTGTTATTAATTGGTGCAGCCGCACCAGCCTTTGCCCAGCGCTTACAAGAAGTCGGTTACACCAATTACGAAATCGTCGAAACAATGGAAAAGGCAGTTCCTCGGTCAGCAAAACTAGCCAAACAGCACCAAGCACCTGTAGTCCTGCTATCTCCCGCTTGTGCAAGTTTCGACCAGTATCCCAACTTTGAAGTGCGTGGTGACGACTTCCGCCAGTTATGTCTAGCTTGGACAGGGCGTTGAATATAGCCTTTCCTAGTCTGCTGATGTACAAAATTTATCTGCGTCCATCTGCGGTTAATTATTCCTGTCTAGTACCTCACTAGAGTAAGAAATGCAATAAACAAACCAGCTTGACGAATTGCTTGTTTTAATGCTTTTTGTCAACTATTTTCATGGCTGCTTTATGTTCCGACTTTAAGAGAAAAGGGCATTCTATGTTTAGAAAGCAACGTTGAGATCAAGCAGCCACTAAACGGATGATTCAACCAAAATCCCCTATATTCTCTCATGAGCTAAGGCAAATCGGAGGCACTGTTGTTTTGGCGATCGCCTACTATGGAATGGCTGAAATATCACGTCATCTTGCCTCCACGCCTCAGGATGTGACTCCAGTTTGGCCGCCGGATGGAATTGCTGCTGGGGCTGTTCTGTTGTTTGGTAACTGGATCGGGTATGGTGTATTACTGGGTTCATTTTTCGCCAACTTCTGGGCGTTCCGAGATGCAACAAGTTTGTTATCCTTAGTGATTTCAACGCTGCCAGTGCTGGGAATTGCGATCGGTACAACTTTGGGGACTATGTTAAGTGCCTTCTGGCTGCGGAAAACTACCAACCTTCGCTATCCCTTAGAACGTGTCGCCGACGTATTCAAATTTTTGATTTTAACTGGTATGGTTGGGCCGCTGATCAATGCAACTGTTGGAGTGGCTTGCTTGGCGTTGAGTGGTAAAGTTCCCTGGATGGCCTATGGAACAGTTTGGTTAACCTGGTGGATTTCTAATGTTTCGGGAATTTTGATTGTCACTCCAATTCTGCTGAGTTTTGGACAATTCATTCAAAAAAACCGATATCCAATCTGGCAATGGTTATTCCGCAGTTTAATGTTAAAGGATTCTGAAAATCTCCCTCAAGCAAACTTACACTATTTAAGATTCTGCTTAATTGTAGTAGAGCCAGTTATCCTGATAGGGTTAGTCATTCTTATCGGCAAAGTTGCTTTTGGTGAGGGATATCATCTGGAGTATATGTTAATTCCGATGTTGATTTGGTCTGCTTTTCGATTAGGTCAACCGGGTGCAACGCTGTTAACTTTTATTGTGGCTGCGATCGCTGTAATCGCAACCGTCAATGGTAAAGGTGGTTTTGTGAGCAAGGATCTCAACCAATCTTTGCTCCAACTACAATCGTTTATCGGCGTGATTACACTCACCATTCTGGTGCTGACAGCGACGATCGCAGAACGAACACAAGCAGAAACCAAACTGCGTTTAGCTTTTGCCGAATTAGCCAAAACAAATGAAACTCTGGAAGTTCGCGTTCAGCAGAGAACTGAAGAATTGAACGAAAAAAATACAACTCTGAAGCAAACCCTACAAACGCTGAAACAAACTCAATTACAGATGCTTCAAAGTGAAAAAATGTCTGCATTGGGACAGATGGTGGCAGGGGTTGCACATGAAATCAATAACCCGGTTAATTTTATTGATGGTAACTTAATTTATCTTTCTGAGTATATCCAAGATCTGCTGAGAGCATTGCAAGTTTACCAACAGCACTATCCAAATCCACCTCAAGCCCTGCAAGCAGAATTGAATAAACTTGAACTGGATTTTTTACGTGAAGATCTAACCAAGATTCTTCAATCCATGAAAATTGGTACTGAGCGCATTTGTAATATTGTGTTATCGCTGCGGAACTTCTCGCGCTTGGATGAAGCAGAATGGAAAGCGGTAGACATTCATCAAGGAATTGATAGTACCTTGGTAATTTTGCAACATCGATTGCAAGCAACAGGCGATCGCCCAGAAATCCAGGTTATTAAAGAGTATAGTCAGTTACCACTAGTTGAATGTGATGCTGGCTCCCTTAATCAAGTGTTTATGAATATTTTGAGCAATGCTGTTGATGCATTAGAAGAATCTAATCAAGGGCGTTCATTTCAAGACATTTCAGCTAACCTCAATACCATTTGGATTCAGACTCGTCAAATCGATACAAACCAAGTGATGATTATAATTTCTGACAATGGAATAGGTATTCCAGAAGAAATTAGCTCTAAACTATTTGATCCTTTCTTCACCACCAAACCTGTTGGCAAAGGCACTGGCTTAGGTTTGTTTATGAGCTATCAAATTGTAACCCAGAAGCATGGAGGTAATCTTTGGTGTAACTCCACACTTGGTCAAGGCACAAAGTTTGTCATTGAAATTCCTATAAAAGCTCAGATGATTGCTTGATTTCGCTGTTCTAGTTATTAGCAACTTTACAAATTGCCATAATATGTGATGAATACTTGTTAGTAGTGTAGTGAACAAGTTGTAGTCCAGCACTTTCTAACTCTTGAATAAGTTCAGGCATTTCATACTTATGATGTCTCCAAATAGTAATTTCTTTACTTTCGGGGATTTCAATCTGCTTATTTATTCCCTTAAAACTGAAATTTATAGTGTAATTATGTCGAAATTTGATATTAGCAACTATACTATCTGTTGCTAAATCATACTTTCTGATAAGTTGACAATCTTGAGATTTAAGTCCAAATTTATTTTTGATTGAGCGATATATTTCTTCTGCGTGATACTTGCAGCCACCTCTTGCTATTCCATCCCATTGAGAGTTAGAACCAATTTCGTTAGTAAATACTAAAAAATCATTCTTATCCATACTAGATTTAAGGTTATTGAGTACCTTATTTCTATTGTAATGATTGCCCATTGTCACACCTAAGTGCAAAATGATTGTTGCTGTATTTCCGGTTTTAAGATTCACTTGTTTTTCTGATAAAACTTCAGGTATGCTGCTACTTTCTATATCAATTTGTTGATTGATATACTCGATTGTCGGAAACCAACTTGTAAAATTTTTTCTGGATACAGCTAATAAGCCTTCACTAATATCTAAGGCAATATATTTATTAATTTTATTTAATTGATGAAGTCTAGTAATAAATTCTTTAGCTGGATATGAATTTCCTGCGCCCAAATCGATAACATTAACTTGGCTAAAATTTTGTGTATTACTATGAATATATTCAAAATTATCTCTTAAAAGTTCAATTTCAACATTTGATTTGCGATACCATTTGGGACTAACAAATTTTTGATAAAAATCATGCCAAATTTTTGCGCCTTGACCTTTATAAGAATATTTCAGAGGAATTTCCCATCTAGTTTCTAATGCGTGAATGATTTCTAAAACTTCTTCTTGGGAAAAAACAGAGTAGAACTCAGAACTTGGCTTTGCTATGCGAGTCTGAAAAATTGAGTTATCCGAGGAAAGTTGTGAATTGCTATGAAACTTTTTAGCCATTAGTCCTTGTTCTTATGTATTTTCAACTATAAAAACCAAATAGATTGGTCAAAATAAAGACTAATATTGTATTGTCTCATGCTCTTGCCCCAAAAAAAATATTCGCTCTAAATTTACCTCAAGGACAACTCACCGCAACATTAGGCAAAGATAAAAATCGTGATCGCCTTGCACAAAGAGCTAAAATTCCTCCAAAGCCAGGACAGGAAGAGATTCAAGCTAAACTTCAGGCTTGGAAAGCTAAACTGGGTCTGATGTTGCGATCGCGCTAAAATATTGCTTAGAAGCTGAATGCTAAAGGATGAGCTTAATGTCAATTGTTGTAACCCTTAGCCCAGAATTAGAAGCGTTATTACGTGATAAAGCTGCTCGCCAAGGTCAAGATATTAGTATTGTTGCATCTGAGTTACTAGCAAGTTTCCTAGAGTGGGAAGCACAGGAATCAGAAGAGGCTGTAAAAGGTATTCAACAAGGATTAGATGATTTTGATGCAGGGAGTTTTCGGTCTTTTAATGAGTTGGTTATTGAACGTGCTGTGAGTCAACTTTCACCAGAAGAACTGTCTGCTTTTCGTAATTGGTTTGCAGAATTTGATGCAGCTATTTGGGATCAAAAGTTTGAAAAAGATGTACAAGCAGGAAAGTTAAATAACCTTGCTCAGAAAGCATTAGAACATCTGCGGAAAGGAAACTGTACGGATCTGTGATATACAAAGCAACTCCAGACTTTTGGTATCACTACCGACAGTTACCACGCAATATTCAGGAACTCGCTGATCAGTGTTATGCTTTGCTCAAGCAAGATCCCTGGTATCCATCACTGCATTTCAAGAAAGTAGGGAGTTTTTGGTCTGCACGAATCGGCTTACACTATCGAGCATTAGCTGTTCAAGAAGATAACAAAATAGTCTGGTTTTGGATTGGCTCACATTCAGAATACGATAAACTTCTAGGGCAGTAGCACAAAAATAAATTACTGAGACTGTATCTGTAATGCGATTGCCTGTGGTGATTTTGTGTGATCGCTGCTAGTTAGAATGCTGCATTACACCTGGTAAGCGTAAATGTAGCAGAGATAAAAACTCTGTCAACTCGACTAACCCTTCCGCTTCCCTTTGTTCTGCATGGGTAAGCATTTCACCTGTATCTTGGCGATCAAGTAGAACTTGAAGACGTTCTTGCACAGCTTCGGGAAGTTTGAAATGAGTTAGTTCAACTGGTATCTCGATAATTTCAGGCATACACAGTATGTCTAGTAAAATTGCCACCACTTCTAAAGTGTAACTTAATAGCTATGAATATTGATGCGTTTATAGTAAATTATAAAAAATAAGGATTTATATATGAATGAGCATCGTAGCACAACCTTAAGTTTCAAAATATTGTTACAAAGTTTCAATGAGCATAAAGGATATTATAATCTCGATAATTTAGGCTTAGGAAAAGCGATTGAACAATGGAATCTTTTAGAAGAAGAAAATAGAGAAAATATCGAAATAATTGCACATTATCAAAAATGGTATTTTACAGCCAGTTTTCTACAAATGCTTAATGCTTGGCAATGGTTTTTCTCAGGTATATTGCTTGGAAGACAAGCGTACTTACCTGCTCAGATATTACAGATGTATTATTACTCTATCTTCTTTTCTTACGGCGCTTTTCTATCTGCTCAGTTTAAAGGGCATTACACATTAAATATAGAAATTGGAAAAGATAAAAAAGTTATAAAAACGCGTAAAGAAGTTTGGCTAAGTGAAAAAAATAATAATTTAAATATCTTTCTAAAAGATAAAGGTAGAGGTGGAGAACACGAAATTAGAGCTAATTGGTTTTACGAGGTTTTCAAAAATTGGGATTTTAAGTGTGATCATCCACAAGTTTTAGCATTTATGAGTGGTGCTGATTTTCATTCTGATTCTCGCAACACGTATACATACTCTTTAAGTGATATAGCTGAAGAACTATACTCAGTACCAAAACTACGATCATCTCCATCTAACGATGTATTAATTAGTTTGTGGAAAAGAGAAATAGAATGGATTGATTATTGTCCAGAAGAGTTTTGGGCGCTAGAGCATATAAAGGTTGTTGTTGACCTTCATACAAGATTGTTAAAAGGATATGAGAGAAAATCTCCATATAGTGAACAGCAGATTTTATTATTAAGAAACTTATGTAATCACCATGTAAATACCGGATTAGTTGAAATTCTTAGAATTGCAATGCCTACAATATTGCAGATGTTAGAGTAGTGAATTGTTCGGATGGATGAACGAACAGGAAATATATTCTTGCTGGCGGGCGAGGAAAATATTATAGAAATATACCCTAACGGACGGTGGAGATACATCGGATGAGTAAGCCTAACTTTCAAGCTATGAGTCAGAAAGAATTACATGATTATGTTCTTGCTCATCGGGATGACCAAGAAGCTTTTTATGCTTATATAGATAAATTACACGCGGAAGCAAACTGGATTGAAATGCCACCATTAGAATCATTGCAGGATTTGGATAATTATCCTGAATTTGTTGAACGTTTTCGTGGCAACTCTCAAACCTGAATACTTGATAAGCTAATGACTAAATAACTAGCCATTAGCCATACTCATATAAAACCCTCCGCGCACCTTTGCGTATACCTCCGCGCCACTCTGCGTTTAAACCTATGCCGTCCGAAAACGCGCCAACTCCTCACCAGTCTTCGCATCGTGGGCGTGAACTGTACACACCAAACAAGAATCAAAAGTACGGGCAACGTGACCAACTTCCACTGGGTCTTTAGGATCAGCAATAGGTGTCCCTACTAACGCTTCTTCAATCGGGCCGCGTTTACCTTCACCATCACGGGGGCCGATGTTCCAAGTACCAGGTGCAATTACTTGGTAGTTCTTAATCTTACCGCCTTCTATATCTACCCAGTGACACAAAGCACCCCGCGCTGCTTCCGTTGCACCCCAACCTTTGCCATCTTTTTCTTTGGGTTTAATATACCAAGGGTCGTTTAACTTGAATTCACGTAAACAGCGTTCGGCTTGGCGATACAGTTTCACTAGTTCATGCAGTCTGGCTAACTGACGGACGTGAATATTTGCACCGCCCATCTTTTTAAACACATCCAAGATAAAACCATCCTGGTGTTGCCAAGATTCACCGTGATTACCGCCTGCTACTAACTGACGTGCTAAGGGGCCTGCTTCTAAGCGTCCGAAGTCTTTGTGTAAGACTGCACTTGCCCAAGAATAGGCGTTGTCGAAGTCTTTTGTATTGTTAGCGATGGGTTTTGTAGTGCGATCGCTCGGATGAATATCTGCTGTCCCTTCATCGTACCAAGAATGGGTTAAATTCTCACGAGCGAAGGATTGATCCATTAAAGTGTGAGTGTCTGTGAAGCTATCATACACGCCACTCTTCATAATCATGGCTGCATTACGGTCTTCAATGGTTGGCTTTTGGTATTTATCCTCATGGGCTAAATATCCCCAAGTGACGTATTTACCAACACCTGCGCCATATTTATCTAGACCTATATCTAGACCCATACGCCAATAAAAACCTAAATCAGACTCACGATGTTTGATGTCTTCTTCTAACCAGTTCATGAAGTCATCGTAAGTCTGGATTTCTTCGTAGCGTTCTAAAGAACAGCCTAACCAAACTGGCTCTAACCAGTTGGTGCGGAAGTATTCAAGAATTGCCCAGGCGCGGGTAATGTCGGTGAGGGTGGGGGCGCACATTACACCACCAGGAACCATATAACTAGAGTGAGGCCACTGTCCACCCAAGAGGGCGTAAATCTCCACAGGTTTGGCGGAAATGGTTACACCGAGTTCGTAAGATTTCCCGGTGAAGGCAGAAAAGCGGCGGACTGCTTCATCATAGAAGCGACTACTACGGTAGTTTTTATTTGTTAGGTCAATGGCGAACAATCCATAAAAGTAGCGCGGAATACTTTGGATAGTTTCGACGATTTGACCGAGGTTTCTGGCTAAGATGGCGTTGCGTGGCACTTCTGTACCCCAGGCTGTATCCAATGCCCAGGATGCAGATGTGAGGTGAGAACCACCGCAAATACCACAAATGCGCGGTGTAACAATTAATCCGGCTTGGGGGTCTTTGCCACGTAAGATGATTTCAAAGCCACGAAAGAGTTCAGCGTGAGTCCAGGCGTTGACTACATAACCATCAGCAATTTCTACGCGAACATCTAAATCGCCCTCGACTCTACCGACGGGCGATATATCTAATGTTTGTTTTCCCATTTTTTTGTCCATAGTCAATGGTCAATGGTCAAAAGTCAATTGTCAAAAGCTTTGGACTATTGACTGTGGACTTTTGACTAAACAGTAAAAAAGTCTTCTTCTGCCCATGCTGGTGCTGCATCTTTGGCGACCATTGTGAGGAGGGCGTAGTCTTTTTTGTTCACCCCTGGTGGTAGTTCTTTGGGAACCCCCATGACGGTTTGGGTTTTAAATACGGTTCCGGGTTTGAGGTCAAAGAAGGGAAATTCTGGTTCTGTACAACCTAAACACGGCATTCCGGCGCGGGTTTTGGAGGAGACGCGGTTCCAGAGGATGCGGTTGCAGGATGAGTGTGTCATGGGGCCGCGACAGCCTAAGTCGTAGAATAAACAGCCTTTACGTTGACCAAATTCGGCGGTTGTGGCTTTGTAAGCAAAATGGACGTTGCGAGTACAACCTGTTTGGGTAAAGGTGTTGAAGAAGGTTTGCGGACGATTAAGTTCATCCAAAGCAATATCAGCGATGCGTCCGGTAGCGATCGCCACTAATATCTGCGTTATCCAATCAGGGTGTGCGGGACATCCAGGGATGTTGATCACAGGTAAACCAGATTTGGCGCGGAAATCTTTACCTAAAAAGCCGCCTTCTTGCCGTTTGAGAAATTGTAAGCCTTGAGATTCGCTGGGGTTAGGAGACATTGCGGGGATTCCGCCCCAAGTCGCACAATCTCCCACAGCAACAACAAAGCTTGCAGCTTTAGCAAGGTCTGTTAGCCAATCTTTCATCGGGCGATCGGCGAACCGATTCCATTCACCTGTACCGTTGGGGGCGTTAACTACACTGCCTTCAAATACCAAAATATCCAAAGGAGTTTTGCCTAAAATGCAGTCCCACAGTAGAGTTTGTAAGTTGTTGCCTAGTTCCAACCCTAATGAAGGATGCCAAAGCACTTTAATGCCAAAGTCAGCTATGAGGTCGCAGACTGTCGGTTCTTCGGCATTTAGAAACGACATGGTGTTGCCTGAACAGGCACCACCTTGCAGCCAGAGTACGTTAGTCATTGGCTATCTGTGTTTATTTTTTATTCAGGTGATAAGCGTTGTAGAGTCTCACCTGTCTTTGATGTTTATTATTCACCATAATGTATTTTTTTATTTAATTAATTCTTATTAAAGAAAAATTAATTATTGGGAGATATTATGAGGTTAGTAAAAGGTCATAAGTAATCTAATTTAGGAAAATATTACGCAGAGTCGCATACTTCGACTGCGCTCAGTAACCAGAGGCGCAGAGAGTTTAGGAGTTTGGATTTGAAGTAGGTATTTTTATCTGATAAATATATGTTTTGTTCGATGACTATACAAAATATATTTTTGATGAAGTGAGTGTTGTATTTTGATAATAATATTGTTAATTACCCTCTAGAATTTTGGAAATAGAGTGTTTTATAGTAAGGAAATCGGGAAGGAAAGGATGAAGTATGAAATTTGAAGTCTGAAGTTTGAAGCCTGAAGTATAAAATTTATGCTTTTATTTTTTATATAGCACACCACAGCATAAATAAAGTAACCGTGTCAATTGCTATCAAGCTAAATATACGGGTTTCTTTATTTCATACTTCATAATTCATACTTCATACTTACTTAGCCCTTGATTGTGAGGAAATTTTTGTGTATTTCGAGGGCATTGAAAGAGTAATTTTCTTAATAGCTAGAGTAGGGTAATTATGACACCTAGCATAACAGATTCGGCTGTGAAAGCAGCTGTGGCAGCGATCGCTTCGGAGTCAGCAACGACGGCAGAAAAAATCCAGATGCTGATTGAAATGGCACAAGGTTTTCAAAAGAAGCCGAAAACTGCCCAGGATTTGCGGAATGCTGTTGGACTGTATTATCGGGCTTATGAAATGTCTGGTGAGGAGTATCCGCTGCTAAAGGCTAAAGCCCAGGTGGGGATGGCTGGGACTTTACAGATCATTCCTCATACGGATACGGAATTGTTGCTGCAAGCCAAGGCTGGTTATGAAGAAGCATTGCCAATTTTACAAGAGTTAGGCACGCCTGAAGAGGTGGCAGAGGCGCAAATGAATTTTGGGTTGGTGTTACAGTCACTAGCGCCGTATAATTTAGCTCGAATTAGTGATAGTATCCAGGCTTATCATGAAGCTTTGCGGGTGTTTACCTGGGAAGATTACCCGCAAGATTACGCGATTTTATACAACAATATTGCGATCGCTTACCTTTCGATGCCAATGGCTTCAGAACGGGAATATTTACGTCAGGGGTTAGCAGTTCAATCATTTGAAACTGCTTTGAAGCATATTAATTTGATTGACCATCCTAGAGAATATGCCATGCTGCAAAATAATTTAGGTAATGCTTTGCAGTATTTAGTTAGTTCTCATCCTGTAGAAAATAATTTACGGGCGATCGCTGCCTATGATGAAGCTTTAAAAGTGCGTAACTTTAGAGATACACCTTTAGAATATGCTAACACAATTTCTAACAAAGCTAACGCTTTATTCAACTTACCTGATCATCCCGAAAAACCAGAACTAGGTAATCCCCAAAATCTTTTACAAGCACGTGTTTACTATCAAGAAGCTTGGTCAATCTTTACAGAACATCAACAGATGGAACAAGCTGAATTAGTATCTCAGGCACTAAAAGATGTGGAAGCAGAAATTAGGATTGGGGGAGTAGGTTGAAAATACATCTAATAGCTAAAAAAGGACAAGAGAAAATGAGTGAGTTTTTGACAAGTATGGTGGCTAGTGACATCACCATAGTTACAGGATTAGCGTGGTTAGTTATAGCAACAATTATCTCGATGATTGGTGGGGCAATTGGAGGAATGATATTAGCTGGTAAAGATATTGGTTATTCTTTTTCAGCTATGTTAGGCGCATTATTTGCCCCGGCTGGTGCAATTCCCGCGCTGTTATTAGGTTTTGCTTTATTAGCATTGTTGAAAAACTATTAGGAGAGACAATGTTGGAATTAGGTTGGTATTCTGTCAAGTTATTTTTTAAAGGCAAGCTATTTCGCGATCCTATTCATTTTGTGCAACAAACATCAATTGGAATTGGCGTTGGTTTGCTATTACTAATGACACTTGCCCAAGTAGATATTCCCTTGTGTATTCCAATAACTGTGTCTAGTTTATTTTCGGGTATGCTGATGCCTTTTCTACTTAAAGATTTCAAAATGAAATAATTCAGTAGTTAACAGCACAATAATTTCATACTACCCTTCGGGAAGCCGCGCATAGCGCGTCTACATACTTCACACTTCATACTTTTTTGATGACCAACCTCGAAGAATTCATTGAAGAAATTAACCGCTTTGAGGCAATTATCTCTGAGTGGGATGAAAGTCAAAGGTGTGTAGCTGTCGGTCTGAAACGAGCGATTGAAGCTTTGCATAAAGAAGCATTGACACGGTTGATTAAACGCCTCAAACAAGAATCAATTTCAGCTTTGCGTCAGGCTGCGGATGATGAAGTTGTGTATGCGGTTTTGCTGTATCACGACTTAGTTAAACCACCACTACCACCAATATTACAACGTATTCAAGCCGCCCTAGAAGAAGTACGCCCAGGGTTAAAAATTCACAATGGCGATATAGAATTAGTTGCTTTTAAACCACCAGATACTGTGGAAGTTAGGTTAATCGGAACTTGCAGTAGTTGTCCAGCTTCTAATTTGACGTTATCTCAGGGAGTTGAACAGGCAATTAAGAATTATTGTCCAGAAATTACAAAAGTGGTTGCAGTTAGCGATCGCCCTACGGTTGATAATACCAATACTGGTTTAACTAGTCCCTTTGCTTCCGCAATCAAAACTGCTTGGGTAAGGGTAGCAACTGTAGAACAAATTCCAGATGCGGGAATATTTGCTACGAAAGTTGCTGGACATTCACTAATTTTATATCGTCAAGGCGATCGCATTACTTGTTACCGCAACACTTGCTCTCATCTTGCATCACCACTGGACGACGGGAAGGTGGAAGATGGTATCATCACCTGTCCTGCACACGGGTTTCAATATCAATTAGATACTGGGCAATGTTTGACCGCTGATGTATCTTTACAGTCATATCCGGTTCAGATGAAGGGTGATAAGGTTTTTGTGCAGTTGTCTCGGTGATTATGTGAGTAATGTTTTTAAACGCAGAGGGGCGCTGAGGTAAACGCAAAGGTACGCCGGTTAACTCAGCATCCGCAAGACTGTAGGGGTGTATAGTTGCTACATCCTTACATATTTTTGCATTGATACAAACCAGCGATGTTGTGTATTCGCTTGTATATTTGGGAACTCTAGATTATGGAAGCATACGGGAGAATAATTTCTATGTCTAGAAGTCCAATTAGTGCAAGTTTAGCTCAGCAAGATAGAGATGCTTTGTTGCAAGCTATTACTACTATTAAAGAAAAGCTACCATTTTTAATTGATTTGAGTAATGAGGAGCGCAAAGCTTTACCCAAGATGGGTGATAAAAGCCGCGCCTTTGTTAGTAAAGCATTGGAGGTGGCGACACAGAACCCAGAGTTTTTACCACGTTCTTTTGAGTTAGAAGAGATGCGGAAGGATGTGCAATTATTTGAAGCGTTGTATCCATTATTGCTGGCGTTGACTCAGTTGCAAGAATTGGTCGATGATACTTCTTTGGCGGTGGGTAGTGAAGCTTATGCAGCCGCGTTGCAAGTATATAACTATGCCAAAGCTAGTGGACAAACCGCAGGATTAGATACAGTAGTAGACGAAATGGGGCAAAGATTTGCGCGTAAATCTCGGAAGGCCAAGCCCCAATCAGCAGCGTTGTAGAAAATAACTCGACAGTTGTACCTTTGAAGTGCAATGTTAAAGCTCAGAACTCGGATGTTGGAGTAAATTGCTCGGCGTTTCGGGTTCTGAGCTTGATTTTTGGAGTAAATTGCTCGACATTTCGTGTTTGGAAGTGGAAGTTTCGAGTAAAAAGCTCGACGTTTCGTGTTCGGATGTTGAAGGGTGAAGTTCAGAAGGCGATGCCTACGGCGGGCGTGCGATTCGTTCAGTCGAAATAAGTAGCAATACTTAGGGATGACTGGCTTTTATTGGGTAACCCATCCTGGGTTGAGTTCGCACTTTAATCCCCAATAAAATGACAACTCATATATCCATGTAGGTGAGGGAATCTAGTCTAGCTACAAGCTGAGAAAACTAGAGAGGAAAAGAAAAGTAGAAGTTCACACTAACACTATAACTTACCCCAAAATACACCAAGTCCTACTGTCCTAGTGCGGGATTAAAAGCACACAGACTACCAGAGGCAACTTTGGTAGCCCCCACATCCGAGACCGATTATCAAAGATGCGAAGCAGGGGTGAAAGCAGTCAATGCGGTAATTGCTGAAAGCGTATACTGCAAGCAAGAATCCTATGGGTAGAACAAGCAAAGTGCCGTTTAACCATCGTTAGCAGGCTCCAGGGGGAATAAGCTTCTTTGGAACTAACTTCCAAACCGCCTGGGTCGGGAATATCCGACATAAAAGAGTCCACTCGGTATGCCCGACCGAGATGGCGCACTACTCTCACCCGGTGGAAAGGCACGCCCTAAAGGATTCAAACATGGATGATGGGAACGAAACAACCCCTGATGTTCTCCTGAAAATACAGGTAGGTATCAGCCATAAGACATAAGGGAGAAGGATGGTACAAAAAGCAAATGCCCAACCTGAATTAACAGGTAAAGCCGGAAAAAGGATGGCTGTAATCGCCGGGATAAGCTGACGTGTACCGCAGTGTGGGAAAGGCTAAAGGTAACAGTAGCAATGAATAAGCCTAAATTGGACTCAGTTTCACTGAATACCGAGGGATGGAAAACTATCAATTGGCTCAAAGCCGAAAGATATGTCTTTAAGTTGCAAAAACGCATTTATGCTGCTTCCCGCCGTGGCGATGTTAAGCGATGTCGCAAACTCCAAAAGACGCTGATGAGGTCTTGGTACAACAGATTACTATCGGCTCGTCGGGTAACCCAAGAAAACCAAGGTAAAAAGACGGCAGGAGTGGATGGCAAAAAAACGCTGTCCCCAGAAGCACGTATGAAACTGGCAAGGGAACTAAAACTTACTGGAAAATCCAAACCCACTCGTAGAGTATGGATTCCAAAACCAGGAACACAAGAAAAACGCCCATTAGGAATACCCACAATGTACGACCGTGCATTACAAGCCGTAGTAAAATCTGCACTAGAACCTGAATGGGAGGCAGTCTTTGAACCAAATTCCTATGGTTTTAGACCAGGAAGGTCTTGCCACGATGCAATTAAACAAATCAAACTCTGTATACAGAATCAGGCAAAATTCGTACTAGATGCGGACATAGCCAAATGTTTTGATTGCATTAACCACATAGCCCTACTTCAGAAACTTAACATCAGAGGAAAAGCTAGGCAACAGATAAAAGCTTGGCTCAAATCTGGGGTCATAGACCAGGGGGCATTTACGGCTACATCTCTTGGAGCACCGCAAGGTGGTGTTATTTCACCACTACTGGCAAATATAGCCCTCCACGGCTTAGAAAATGCACTCAACAACTTTGCCACAACACTCGATATTCGTGATAAAAACGGTAAAAGAGTGTCACGTCAAGAAAGAATCAAATCACTTAGCTTTATACGCTATGCAGATGATTTTGTTGTGTTGCACAAAGATAAGGCTATAGTCCAAAGATGCCGAGAAATCATCTCGGAGTGGTTAAAAGACATAGGCTTAGAACTTAAACCCGAAAAAACCAGGCTAACTCATACACTCACCAATGAACTGAGTGAAGATGGTAAAGCTGGATTCAACTTTCTTGGTCACCATATCCAGCAATACCCAGCAGGGAAGTACCGCAGCAATAAAAATGCTGAGGGAAAAATACTTGGTTTTAACACCCTCATCACCCCATCCACGAAGGCGAGTAAGGCACATCAAGAGGAAATCGGAAGAATCATCAGAAAACACAGGTCTTCGCCCCAAGCGGCACTAATCAAAGACCTCAACCCTGTAATCAGGGGATGGACTTCCTACTACTCAAACTCCGATGCCCAAACTATCGGAGAATTATCAAAACAAGACAACCTCACATACCTGAAACTTCAACGATGGGCAACACGCCGATGTGGAACTACAGCAAAAGGACATACCAAATACTGGACATCCATAGAAGGCGTTAACTGGGTATTCGCAACAAGAGTTGGGGATGCGAACCCCCTTCGGTTACTAAAACATAACCAATTCTCTTGCAGTAGCACTAGTTATGTAAAAGTCAAAGGTGATAAAAGCCCCTACGACGGCGACACAGTTTACTGGAGTTCAAGACTAGGGAAACACCCTCAAATGCCTAGTCGTAAGGCTAAGTTGCTAAAACTTCAAAAGGGTAAATGTCCCTGGTGCGGATTAAGCTTCCAAGAATGGGATGTAATTGAAATAGACCATCAAATCCCCAAAGCACTAGGCGGTAAGGATGAATGGAAAAACCTGCAATTATTACATCGGCATTGTCATGACGAAAAGACCGCAATTGACCTTAAAGAAATTCGGAATAAAGACCACTCCAAATTCCAAGAATTGCTCTCTAAATTTTGGGAGAAATTCGACTGGGAATGGCTAAACGATATTCCAAACTTTCTTGGTCATGCTGTTAGGAAGTCCGACATGACAAATGGACAACACACTGAGTAGCCGTGTGCGGTGAAAGTCGCACGCACGGTTTCGGATGGGAGGGGTGATGCAGTAATGCACACCTCGACCCTACCTACGCCTACGCACCAGTATTTTATCTAAAAAAAGCTCATCACTCAGCTTTACGGAATAAAAACTCGACCGACTCCTAGATAGTTTTCTATATCAAACACAATCTCAATTAGGCGAGTAGCACACTTTTGCCGATAGTTACGCTCATCAAGTCTATCAGGGTTTCCAATTGTCAAAATTGGTAGGGAAGTTGGTGTATTTTCCTCACGTATTGTCTGTTCCAGAGAATCATCTCCCTTCATATTTCGATTTGCTGTAATCAAAATCATCTGGTTGGTTTGAGCAAATTGCCAAACAACTCGATCGCTACTATCCATCGGCAACCCAACTTCCTGAAACGTAAAAAAGCGGATGGGTAACAAATCAAGCCATCCTTCAGCCGAGAGTGTTCCCCAGAATAAAACAGCATCGCCTGTCAAGTTGTAGTCAATCAGAAAGTTCATGACTGGGCTTCAATGCGGGCTTTCCAGGCTTGCAGTTTTGCACGCAGGGCTTCCTGTCCAGATTTAGGGGGCATTGCTGCGATTTTTGCAAAGTGTTCTCGATTTCGCTCTTCCCAATATTCGCGAATTTCCTCTGCCGTTTGCAGACCTTCTTGGTATTCTGCCTCAACTTCAACGTGATGGGTTTCAATGTACGCTAGAGCTGAATGAATCTGCTCATCGTTAAGACCAAGCTTCTCACGAATCAGCTTTGGTGGATACTGAGCCTTGAGGTAATCTATCACGTCGTAAAGTGTGATGCGTGTTCCTGCGATCGTCAATCCACGTTCTGTCCGAATTATTGCTGGTTCGTGGCTAGATGCTGCTGCCATAAGGATTTTTAATCAGAAGCTATTTTAATCATAGTAAAAAGCGCGAGGTCAAATTAAGAAGGCGACCATATCAATAAAATCATCAATATTCATCATTGCTCACTCTTGTTATGCGGCTGGCAATACTCAGATACTTAACTACCTGATTGTAGCCAGCCTTTTATAGCTGCTTTAGCAACTTTCAGATACTTGTTTTCTAAAATAAACTCATCAATTGCAGCTTCCCCGGTAGCCTGTAGCGCACCAACTACACGGCGCTTAAAGCTAGGCTTCGTTTCATCATTGATATAGGCAATTTGCTCATCCTCAGTAGCAGTTGGATTTGTTTGCTCTAATTTTTTGAGCAGTTCCTGAATTTCCGCTGCTGCATCAGCTAACGTCTTATTTTGCTCAGACTGGAAGAAGGTATTGTTATCAGATCTGGCATATTTTCCTACAGATCCAGCCTGACCAACATTGTATGTATCCCCATTATTCATACTTAATTCTCCAACGATGGTAATATTTGTTCCTGCCGATTTTTCTGTGACAATTTGATTCACAAGAATCTCTACTAAGTCTTTATCAATAAAAGATTGCTTGTCATATAGCTTTGAACACATATCACATACTTTTAAAGCATCTGTATCAGGATTCATCAACGCTTTGACAGGAAAAGATACATCTTCAAAGCGAGGAGCTACCTCATCAAAATCAGTCAAAATCTTGCCGCCATATAGCCCTTGAACATAGCTTTTTTCCATCCAGTCAACGCATTGCTCAATTGTGTAATCAAGACTATGGCGTTTTGCTGGATTAAAATGGGAATACACAAAAAACGTACCTTTTTTCTGTTCTACAGTTCCTCGGAATAAAACTGCCGCAGTTACATCAAAATTATTAAACTCAGCCCTTGGTAAAGGAACAAGTTTTTTAACGTAGAGATACATTCTGGGAATGTGTCTAGGAGTACATGTTGGCAACATATCTTCACTTGACCAGTAGCGAATTTGTCCGACAATATCGCAACAGACTCCTCCAAATCGCTCTATGTCCCCGATTATCTTTGCGTATAAATTTTCTCGTAAGGCAACTATTAAACCTTTATGACTAACTCCAGAAGAAGTTGCACATAAAAAGTGTAGAGTTTCGTTTCCTACCTGCTTTTGGGCTAACCTTAAACATCCAACGCCACCCTTAACCATTTCATTTTTACCATAAGGATCAAAAACTATGTGATTTTTACTTTGAAATATGATGGAGTTTCCAGCCATATCACGACACTGTTGAGCTTCTGAGGAGTAATACTGACCTGGCGATCTTGGAATCCATTGGGTTAAGAAAAATTTTTTAAGCTTTACCTGACAAGTTTCGTATATTTTCTTAGAAAGAATCACATCTTGCCAAAACTGCTCCTCGCTCCAATATTCAACTATCTTTCCTCCTTGCTCTGAAACGAAGTCTTGTTTGAGGAGTCCTCTTGACTGAAGATACTCCTTGATAAAATGCAAAATATTGTCATCAGCTCGACTAACGTTAAGCGACATAACGCTTCAGTACTAATAAATATATCTGCTCCAAACTAACAAGTAGCATTTGGCTTGTCTACACCCCACTTTATTCTGTATATCAAATTTTGGGCTTCACCCAAGCTACATTTAGTTTTGACTTTACACAATTCAGGAAGAGACGAGATTTGATTACTACCAACAACTTGCCTTCCGAACACCATCATTCAACTTCAGAACTCGGAAGTTTTACTTCTGAACACAAAATTTTGACCTCAGAACACCAACATCCGAGCAAAAATCTCGAAACTTCCCCTTCCGAACTCGAAGTTTCACCTTCCGAACATCAACGTTGCACTTCTGAACTCGAAATTCCGACTTCAGAACTTGAATCTTCACCTTCCGAACTCAAACATCCGACTTCAGATGTCCAGGGCAAACGCATCTAAAGTACAAGAATCTTTTAATAGCAAGGGTTTTGGCGTTTTATAATTTAGCCTATTTTTTGCTCAATATCCTTATACAGTAAGGGTTTCAGAAAAACCGTGCGTTCGCCCTGTTCAGATGTCAAAGTGTCAAGCAAAAAACTCGGAATGTGAGTTACAAAAGATATAGCTTGATGGCAAAAGGGTTAGACAATGAGTGAAACTCAAACCCAGTTACCCACAGACACATGGCTTCCTGCTTCTTGGCAAGAATATTTACAAACGCTTGCTGAACTACAGACTGATAAGGCGAAAAGTTATTATTACAAAGGATACATGAGACTGGAAATGCCACCAGTTAGTTTTGATCATGGTCAAGATCATGTGATACTTATATTTGCAGTGACTCTATTTGCCACACTGAGAGGAATTTTAGCTACAGGTTTAGACACTACCACCTTTCGGAAGACTGGAGTTCAGGATTGTCAGCCTGATGTGGCATATTATCTCAGGGAACGCGCCCAAAGCATCCCAAGTGGTACAGGAATTGTCAACCTTGACAGCTACCCACCACCAGATTTAGTGATTGAGATTGCGGAAAATTCTCTGCTTGATGACTTGGGAACAAAACGCTCTCTCTACGAAGAATTAGGTGTTGCTGAATATTGGGTAGTAGATGTGCAGAATGCCCAAATCATTGCATATACTATGGCAGATCAGGGGAGTAAACGTATTCAAGAATCGCAAGTTTTGCCTGGGTTGGTAATTGCAATTTTAGAAGAAGCCTTACGCCGTAGCCGTGAAATGACTCAATCTGAAGTTTGCGCTTGGTTAATGTGCCAGTTTCAGAAATAGAAGAGTTAAAAGTTGCAGTTTTGTGCATTGGATATAAGAACCCCTCTCCAAACCTCTCCCCGAAACGGAGAGAGGCTTTGAAACGCGAAATACTTCTGCCCCTTTCTGCGTCGGAGAGGGGTTGGGGAGAGGTTCATCGCACTTATCTTAAAACATTCTGACGATCGCTCCCCGAACTGGCACAAGTTGAGCCAAGATATACTTTACCCAATTCAAGATTTAAGTATATACCTACACGGCTGCTGCTTATGTCATCATCTCCAGAGCGCCCGTTAAAAATTCACCTGACGCTACCATCCTCCCATCCGCAATTATTGGAAGGATTAGATTTGTGGCTACGCTTAGGTTTGATTTCTGATGCCCAAGTTAAGCAGCTGTGTCGAGAATATCTCACGTGTACAGTGGTGTTACAGCCGCAAGTCTCACCGGAACCACAGGTAGCGGTTGTAACTGCGACACAATCAGAAAAACCATTAATCGCTTATTCGCCAGCACAGCCCAAAAAACCTTCTCAACCCAATTTTGTAACGAGGATGTTGCAATCTCTGGGGGAAGAATTAAGTGTTCGCTGGCTACTTTTCTTAGGAGTATTTTTAGTAGTCTTATCCTCTGGCGTATTAGCAGCGAGTCAGTGGGAAAGATTTCCCGCAGCGGGACAGTACGGTGTTTTATTTGCTTATACTTTAACTTTTTGGGGTTTAAGCTTCTGGACTGGGAGACAAGAGAATCTGAGATTAACAACTCAGACTTTGTTGATTGTCACCTTATTTCTCGTGCCTGTGAATTTTTGGGCAATGGATAGTTTCGGGTTGTGGCAAAATCCGCTTAACTGGTTGACAGTTGCGATCGCTGCCCCTATCCTGACCATCATTACAGTTTTACTCTGCAATAATCGTACAGTTTTTCCCAACTCTCGCACCAGGAAGTTACCGTTAATCAATATTCTGGCGCTGAGTTATTTACATTGGGGTTGGAAAATCACAGTTTTTCCCTTAATTGCTGTGTATGCGGCGATGATTGGCACAACTATACTTACTGTCTATCACATTCATCGTCAACAACGAACCACCACTGCAAATCAACTCAGTTTATTTGCCACCGTCATTGTTTATTCGCTGATATTACTGCTGTCACGGGCAATTTTTGTCGCTGGGGTAAATGTCACACAACTAGGGTTAGCAATTGGTATCTGTGGTTGGTTGATTACTTGGTTAGTACAGCAAGAGGCGGGAGGCAGCAGGCAGGAGGCAGAGGTATCTAACACTCAGCACTCAGCACTCAGCACTCAGCACTCAACACTTCACCCTGCTTGGGAAATCTTGGGAAGTATTTTACTATTCTTCGGTTGGGCTGTTTCGGTAATCGATTATCCTGGGCAAGCTTTGGCTGTGAGTGGTTTGGCTTTGTGGTATGTCAGTCAGCGTTTGCAGAGATATAGCCTTCAGGTTGATTTAGCGGCGCTGTTTGTTATCGGCTTACAGTCAATTTGGCTAAGTTGGCGATTAGTCCCACCAGGAATGCAAAAATGGACGATCGCAATTGCCACTAATCTCACTCAATCACAAAATGAACCTTGGGCGTTGCTGAGTGTGGCATTATTTCCTTACCTAATATTTATGGTATGGTTTTGCGATCGCTTACGTCATGCCGAAAAAGGAGATTTGGCGAAGTTTGGCGAAGCATTAGCACTGATGTTCGGCAGTTTTTTAACTTTCATTGCCACAATCAATCCTATCTTGCGATCGCTAAATCTAATTTTTTCTACCATTACTCTGGTTGTTGTCAGCAAACGCCGTTCGCCATCTTCCACACCTTTAATATACCTAACTCACTTCATCGGCATACTGGCACTTTTCTCAACCATTGATTGGTTCTTCCCAAATCTCCCTAATTACCTCTGGGCAAGTGTTGTGTCTGTTGTGATGGTGGCAGAATGGGGATTTAGTCTTGGTAGTGGTGTATGGGCGCGTAGTGCTTGGCACTTCGGGTTAGGATTATCTATCCTCAGTTTTGTTTTATTTTGGGATGCAGCTGTTAACCAACAACCTTGGGGAGTGATTTGGTTAATTACACCTTTATCTTTGACGTTTTTAGCTAGTCGCACCACAGCACAACCCCGCTTTATTAGAAGTTTCTTGAGTCTGTTAACTGTATTCGCGGCGCAATTCTTAACTATAATTCTCCCGCAAACTAGATTCATCGGCTTGGCGGTAGGTACAGCTGTGATGTATCTCAACACCCGCTATTTAAGAAATGAAGGATCTGCCGCATTTACCATTGGTTTGGGATTAAGTTTTGTCGCAGCCTTGTTATGGGAAGGTATACCAGGTTTACCTCACCTCGCTATAGCAGGCTGGTTAGTAGTTGGTGCGATCGCTACTTTTAGTTTATGGTTAATGCGGAAAATCCTGCAACAACGCAACCATGAATTAGCAGGTATATATGCAGAAGCTAGTGATAAATGGGCGATCGTTTTATGTTGTGCAGTATTATCAACCCTGACTCTACACTCATACTTAGTTTATGATGCCACCGTTGCCCCAGGATTATGGTATTTAGTAGCAAGTGCATTAACTTTAGTAGCCATTGCTTATCGTAGTTGGCGAGAACCCACAAATTGGGCATTTTACGGCATTGCTTGGTGTGTGGAATTATTCATTGCCGAGGTGTTGGGCTTTGGCGAACGTTCTATAATTAGGGTTGCGATCGCTAACATCGCTTTAGGTTTATTCACCCAACTTTTAGGCGAATGGTGGCGACGAAAATATCAACCAGAAAGACTTCCCAGCAGTTTGCATATTTTGCCATTAATCTATGGCGCATTGAGTGTTTTACTGCGTTTAAATACTTTCACCGAGTGGACAGGTTTATTTACCTTGGGTGTCGCGTTAATTGTCATCGGTGTAGGTAGACGACACCCAGACTTCAAACCTTTGCTGTACTTCGGCATTATTGGCGTATCAATTTCTGCCTATGAATTATTGTTTTATCAAATGTCCCAAGCTAGAGGTGGTAGTTTAGGCGATGGTTTAATTGCTATGTCAGCTTTAGGTGCAAGCATCATGCTAGTTTATAGCAGATTAGCACCTTGGTTGAGCCAATACCTACGCCTTTCCCTAGCAGAAATCAAAGGCATCGCTCATCTACACTGGGCTTGGAGTAGTGTACTATTAATGGCTGCCATTACCCTCCCAATTCAAGCTAACCGCCTTGTAGGGTTGGGTACAGGGGGATTATTAATTATGTATGCCATCTTCCAAGGACGAGGTACTTCTAATTTGCCACGTGTTTTTGGCAGAATTACCACAGAAGAAATGTGGGTTTACCTCGGCTTATTACAAGTAATTGGGATGCGAGTTTACTGGCGAGAAACCGCAGTCGGACAGTGGTTAGCCGGGCCTTTAATACCTTGGAATGGTGCGATCGCTTGTTTGATAGCATATTTCTTATACAGCCTACCCTGGGAAAGTTGGGGTTGGTCAAAAAAACCGTGGCAACTTGCGGCATACATTCTGCCATTGATCATTTTGTGGGAAACCAGACTGCAAGTTTACCCAATTACTTTACTAATCGCGGCTGGATTTTATTTCATCTTAGCCAAGGTGAGTAAAAATATCCGCGTCACGTATATTAGTATTGCCTTAATTGACTGGGCGCTTTTGGGCTGGTTATACCAGTTAAATCTCACTGATGCTTTGTGGTACGTCACAGCAATTGGATTATCACTGTTATACATTGCCCAAGTCGATCCCCAACTCAAATCACCAGACTATAAAGCATCTCGCCACGCTTTACGGCTTATAGGTATTAGTTTAATTTGTGGCTGGGCAGTTTTATTTCATCAAAATACAGTCGTCGTCCCCGGAATTTTCAGCCTGATTGCGATTTTTGCCGGATTAGCTTTGAAAATTCGGGCTTTTCTTTATGTTGGTACAGCCACTTTTATTATTACCAGCATCTATCAATTAGTAATTTTCAGCTTACGTTACCCATTTTTAAAATGGATTGTTGGTTTGTTAGTTGGCATTTTACTGATTTATATCGCTGCTAACTTTGAAACTCACCGCACCCAACTGAATAGCCTACTGCGCAACACCAACAATGAATTTCAAGAATGGGAATAATCTTGTAGTATCTACATCTACTATGGTTAGTTCTGTGCGTCATATCAAGTGGACATGATATGAATCCAGAACACTGATACTATAAGTTCTACTAAGTCGCGTTCAGACATAATTATTGTTACTCCCTACTCGCTACTCCCAGCCCAAATTACTATCTTTGATAGCAACTCGGTATTAACTGAAATACTGACTCGCTGTAGTCAACTAATCTTCATTTCACCTGGCTACTGGTTGGATACTTAAACCGTGCGTTAACCTTGCTGACAATTGAACCTAAGTGTTAACTAGCACCCAACTGAAGACTATAGAGATTGGCATAGACTCCTTGCTGAGCCATGAGTTCTGTATGAGTACCTTGTTCTACAATTTGCCCTTGCTGAATTACTAACACCTGATCAGCTTGAGTCACTGTGCTGAGACGGTGAGCAATCACAAAACTGGTTCGACCTTGTAACAAACACGCGATCGCACTTTGTACTAATGCTTCTGTACGAGTATCAATACTACTGGTTGCCTCATCTAAAATCAAAATTTTGGGATTAATCAACACTGCACGGGCAATACTAATCAGTTGTCGCTGTCCCTGACTTAGAGGCGCACCTCGTTCACCTAGTTGTGTGGCGTAACCTTGTGATAGTGAGGTGATGAATTCATGCACATTTGCCAATTTTGCTGCACTTTCAATCTCGGCTTGGCTGGCGTAGGGAGCGCCAAAAGCAATATTTTCAGCTACAGTTCCACTAAACAAAATATTATCTTGCAAAACAATGCCAATCTGACGGCGCAAACTAGCTTGAGTGACACTACGCACATCAATGTTATCAATTTTGACTGCACCACCAGACACATCGTAAAAACGCAATATCAAATTAATGATTGTCGTTTTACCGGAACCTGTCGGCCCTACTATTGCAATCATCTCTCCCGGACGAGCGTGTAAATTCACCCCTTTGAGAACCAGTTGCTCTGGGTTATAGCCAAAGGTGACATTCTCAAATCTCACCTCACCTTGAATAGGTGGCATTTCTTCAGCATCCGGTGCGTCTTGGAGTGATGCTGGTTCATCTAACAGCAAAAAAATTCGCTCTAGACCAGCAAAGGCTGATTGTGCTTGGGTGTAAAACTGGCTGAGAATTTGGATGGGACGGAAAAATTGCTGCACGTACAGTAAAAACGATGTCACCACACCAACTGTTGCAGCTCCAGTAACAGCAAGATAACCACCATAAGCTAGTACGCCTGCGGTTGCGAGGGTGTTAAGAAAATCAATTGACGGTAAAAAGGCCGCAGTAATAGCCACCGCCCCGACATTAGCATCACGATTGGCGGCGTTGAGAATGTCGAATTCTTGAATGTTGATGTGTACGCGATTAAATGCTTGGGCTTCGCGTACACTGCTAATATCTTCTTCTAACTTGGCGGAAAGGTCGCCAATTGTTTGGCGTGTGATGCGAAATCTAGCTCTTGCCCAACGGGCAAATAAGCTGGTGGTAAAAATCATCAGTGGCACAACTAAGTTGCTCAACAAGCCAAGTTTGAGATTAATCGAGAGCATAGCAATAGCAATGCCGACCAAACTGAAAATGTTACCTAACATTTGGGCGATCGTTTGTCCAAATGCCTGATTTACAGTATTAACATCATTCAGCAAACGGCTCATCAAATCGCCCGCTTCACTGCGGTCAAAAAAACTGAGTGGTAGACTCTGGATTTTCAGAAAAATATCTTGCCGCAGTTGCGCCAGCAATCGCTGCATAATCCAGCCGACACGAATAATTTGTCCACGGGTTGCCCAAATACCAAACACGTAGATTAGTGCTAGTAGCCCTAAAAGCAGTAGTAAACCGGGCAAATTCCCTTTGGCAATGAGATGATCAATTGACCACCCCAGTAAGAACGGCCCGAACGCCTGAGTTGATGCACCAATCAAGACTAATGTCAAGGCAATAGGAATTTCTTTGCGATAGGGTCGCAGATATTGTAAAAAGCGACGTAACGTTGAGAGTTGTTGAGTTGCCTGTTGCTCGGATGCAACAATTGGGGCTGTACCTCTCATAAGAATTTTGGATTTCGGATTTTGGAGTTTGGATTGGGAGTTGCTGTCTGCGGCTGGTTTAAAGTCAAGTTATGTGTCGCAACTATTTTTTAAATTGGTATGATTTCTGTTTTATTCGACACAGTAAGTAAAATTATGACACAGATATGCAATGCCAAAATTTTCTCCTACCAAGTTCTAAAATAAAGGTGCAGTCAAGCGAGGTTGTCAAATGCCTTCCCCGTTCCCTGGCATGAACCCATATCTTGAAGGCTATTTATGGAGTGACGTACATAACGCCCTTGCTAGTAAAATTCGTGCCTTCCTCGCGCCACAACTGCGTCCCAAATATGTTGCGCGGCTGGAGATATACGTTGTCGAAGATATTTCTCCAACAAGTGAAATCGGTATTTTGTACCCCGATGTCGAGGTATTGCAAATCAAACAACGCCGCGATTCAAATCTTGCTCACCCCACATCGAATATTGCCATAACTCCCGCACCCCTAACCTTACCAGTTATCCAACCAATCGAAGTCCGCATCCCAACAGTCGAAATTCGAGATACAGCCAACAACGTCCTGGTAAGTTGTATCGAAATCCTCTCCCCCGTCAACAAACGCGAACCAAATATTACTGACTACCGCAAGAAACGCCAACGTTTATATAATGCCAACGTCCATCTGATTGAAATTGACTTGCTGCGTCGGGGAAATCGACCATTTAATCACCCGCGCCTGCCAGATGTTCCCTACTTAATTACTTTAACGCGATCGCACTCTGGACTAATCGATGTATGGCCTGTGACTTTACAAGATCCTCTCCCGACTATACCTATTCCTTTGGGTGAAGGCGACCCCGATGCGGTACTAGAGTTGCAAGCCGCCCTCAATGCTATCTACGACGAGGCTGGGTATGATTTATCGATAGACTATACCCAACCCCCGCCTCCACCACCATTAAGTGATGCAGATATTCAGTGGATGTCTACACTGTTGAAGACGTAGGTTCTTTCTGCTTGATTTGAGATTCCAAAATCGCACCATAGAACGGACTAGTTTGCATCAATTCCTCATGGGTTCCTTGGGCTACCAATTCTCCTTTATCGATTAACAAAATGCGATCGGCATTCTTGACGGTACTGATGCGTTGCGCCACAACAAAGGTGACACAAGCTTTTTGCCGCATTAAATCATCGAGTTCAGCTTGAATTTGGGCAGCGGTTTTGGCATCAACCGCAGAGGTACTATCATCCAAAATTAGAATACTGTAATCGGTGAGTAAGGTACGGGCGATCGCTATGCGTTGTTTTTGTCCTCCAGATAAACCTACGCCGCGTTCACCGACGATTGTGTCGTAACCATCGGGCAAGCTGGTAATAAAATCATGAATTTGGGCTGTTTTCGCTACTTCAATTACCTGCTCTAAGGTGGCATTGGGTTTAGCGTAGGCGATATTCTCGCGGATAGTACCAGAGAATAAGGTGGTTTCCTGAAATACAATGCCGATGTGTGATCTCAGACTTTGGAGTGTAAAATCCCGCACATCCCGCCCGTCAATTAAAATTGCTCCCCCAGTCACATCATAAAAGCGCGGGATCAAGTTCATAATTGTGCTTTTGCCGGAACCTGTCATGCCAAGAACAGCAATTAGCTCTTTGGGTTTGGTTTCAAAGGAAACATTTTTTAAGGCTGCGGTTGTGGCTCCTGGATAGCGAAAACAGACGTTTTCAAAGGTAATTCTGCCGCCGCAAGTTTCAAATGTTGTAGCATTGGGGCGATCGCGGATCTCAACTGCTGCATCTACTACCTCAAAAACTCGTGTCGCCGAGGCTGCTGCTTGGGCGATCGCCGGGGCCGCAAAGCCAATTAATAATACTGGTTGAAAAATTAATACTAAGTAGGAATTAAACGCCACTAATTCCCCAACGGAGAAGCTACGACCAATTACCTGCACACCCCCATAGCCAAAAACTGCCAGTGTCACCAAATTACTCAGTAAAAAGATAAAGGGGAAGGTATTGCGAATGGCACGAATTGTCTGCATGTTGGCGGTGATGAGGCCATCATTGAGCGTTGTGTAACGCGATGTTTCGGCAGACTCCCGCACAAAGGCTTTGACTACTCGTATCCCCAACAAATTTTCTTGCAAGACAGCATTGAGATTGCCTAATTGCTCTTGGATTTGCCCAAACAGTCGGTTATTTCTGCTGACGAATCTTGCCATCAACCATGCTGTGACTGGAACTACCGATAAGGTAATTAAAGCTAGTTGCCAGTTCATCACTAGTAAAATGACGGCAATAGTCACCAATGTTACTAATGCGCCAATGACTTGAATTAAGCTTGTACCGACAAATGTGCGGATTTGTTCAATGTCACTGGTGACACGGGTTAAAAGTTGGGAAGTCTGGGACTGATCATGATAGCTAAAACTCAGATGTTGAATTTTGCTGAAAATTTTGTTGCGTAAGTCATAGGCGACACCTTGAGAAGCGGCTTCTGCCAAATAGCTTTGACCAAAGTTAAATACACCACGAGCGATCGCTGCTACAACCATCCAAGCTGCACTGTACATTACTATTTGTAAGTTTTGCTGGCCAATGCCTTGATCAATTCCCCAGCGGAATAATTGGGGAGTCAGAGCATTTGCCACTGTTAATAGTAATAGACTAGTGATCGCACCGAATGAAGTCCATCGGTATTTGCTTAAACTCTCCAGTACTCTCTGGATTGCCCGCATCGACGAATTTTGCTGAATTTCTAGTTGTTGCACCAATGGTTTTCACCTCACACTAGATTTCTTTTGACTTTTGCCTTCTTACTCCCCCTTCGGGTTCGCAGTCGCCTGCGGAGGGAAACCCTCCCGCAGCGCTGTCTCACCACTCTCTATTTTCAAACTAGTAACCACAGGTAATTGTACTGTTACAGTAGTACCTGATGCTGCATCCGAATGAATCGAAAATTCCCCACCATGAGCATTGACAATGCGTTTTGTAATTGCCAATCCTAGCCCTGTACCACCAACTTTGGTAGAGAAGAATGGTTGAGTTAGTTTAGCGAGAATTTCTGGAGGAATTGACTCACCACCATTGCAAACATTAATGCCAACTTTACCTGGAGATAAACTTTTTACTTCCCAGATAATTACATCGCCTGGAGTAACGGCTTCACAGGCATTCCGCACAATATTAATAAATACTTGTTTGAGTTTATCTTTATCTCCTAAAATTTTGACTTTAGCTGTACTTGGGATAAATTCGATTTTTCGTGCAAGTGCTTCTGGCATTTCCCAAATTAATTTCAGCAACTCTTGAATGAATTCATTCACATCTAATTCACTCAATTGCAACACTTGCGGTTTAGCGTAAAGTAAAATTTCACTCAGCAGATTTTCTAAACGAGAAGCTTCGCTTAGTGCTAAGGATAATCGCTCTTTGGCTGCTGAGGTTAAAACTGTTTTTTTGAAAAACTTTAATCCCATGATCATTGTGGTCAAGGGATTACGAATTTCATGCACAATCATGGCAGCAAATTCACCAATGGCTGCTAATCGTTCTTGTTCTACAAGCTTGGCTTGTGCTGCTCTTAGTTCGGTGGTGCGTTTTTCTACCTCAGATTCTAAAGCTTGATTAAACTGGCACTGTTGTTGGTAGAGATGATAATTATCAATTGCTGTAGCTGCTCGTTCCGCAAATATTTCTGCAACTTGGATTTCTTCTGGTGTAAATTCTCGTGGCTGGCGATGAAAAGAGCAAACACTCCCAATCACTTTTCCTTCAGCCGTCCGCAATGGTATGCCCAAATAAGCACAGTAACCTTGGGGAATTTCTCCATACTCTGGATGAGTGATGGCATTTTCCACTGCTAAGGGGCGGCCAATTTCAATCACAGTCCCCACGAGTGAACCATGCAGTGAATAAACATGCTCACCTTCACCCATATCAATGCTACTGGCTAGTACCCTCTCAAAACCTTTTTGGCACACGGTTACTACTGACCAATCTACTTCTAGCAATTCGCTCACTCCACAGGCAATGCTATGCAGGTAGCTACAGAGTTCCCCAGATCGATAGTTCAAACAGGATAAATATGCGATCGCTCTTCTTTCGCGCTGCCATAGTTGCTTTTGCAACAAACTTGTTTCACTACTGGCTTTGCTCATATATGCCTGTTGCAGAAGTTAATAAATTGTTAAAAATCATGAATCCTAAGTTTAAGATTTTTTCTAGTAACAATTCTAGATATTTAGAATAATTTAATTAACTTTGGATTTCTAGATTTAATCATTGAAATTCTACTAAAAATATATACTATTTACATCAACTCTATTTATAAATATTTATTTTTAAATTTTAATAAATTTTCATAATAGCTCAAAGTGAGCCATCAATAGATAGTAATTTTATTTACAAATTATTTACATTTGATTGAACGATTTCATAAAGCAACGGTATTATGACTGCGATACCAGGGAGAAATAAGAATTATTTTATTTCTCCCCACTGTCTTTATCTAAATAAATTTCCGTGCTTCTGCAAAGCGCTTGTTAATCTCATCCCAGTTAACCACATTCCACCATGCTTCTAAATAATCAGCGCGGCGGTTTTGATAGTTGAGATAATAGGCGTGTTCCCATACATCATTGCCGAGAATGGGATATTTACCTTCGCTAATGGGATTATCTTGATTAGCTGTAGTTGTGATTTCTAGCTTGCCATTGTTGTTACGGACAAGCCAAACCCAACCACTACCAAAACGTGCTGCACCAGCTTCGTTAAATTGCTTTTTGAAAGCGGCAAAATTACCAAAATTTTGATTAATTGCAGTGGCTATTTCTCCTGTTGGTTCCCCACCTCCATTTGGCTTCATTATTTTCCAGAACATAGAGTGGTTGACATGACCACCGCCATTATTGCGAACTGCGGTGCGAATATCTGCTGGAACTTTGCCAAGTTTGCGTAATAGTTCTTCAACAGTTTTGTTTTTGAGTTCTGGGTGTTTGTCTAACGCAGCATTCAAATTTTTCACATAAGCCGTATGATGCTTATCGTGATGAAACTGCATTGTTTTAGCGTCGATATGTGGTTCTAGTGCTTCATAGGCGTAGGGTAAAGGTGGTAGTTCAATTACGCCTTTGGTACTTGGTGTTTGACTAATCGGTGATTTGTCTGCCAATGCAAAAGAATCTAATGCAAAAGCACCTGTACCTGCACCTAGTAAAAATAAGAAATGTCTTCGGTTAAGAGTCATAAGAGTTTTTTGCAGTAAATCTACGCAATTTGTTGTCAATTTTTATTGTCATAGATTTAGGCTACAAAAAATTGCCTACTATGGTTTGAAGGTGAAATGATTATGACTGGTTAAATACTATCAGGGTCTACACCTAAAGCTTTTAATCTCTCTGCTAGTAATTGAGCGCGTTGTTCTGCTTGTTGTGCCACTAAAAGGCGTTGTTGTTTGGTAGATGCAAGGTTATCCGCTGGTGTATCATCTTCAGTTATTAGTAGATTGGCATCTGGTACATTACAATCATCAATATCTTTGATTAGAACTTGATCAACCATGATTTATCCACTACTGAAGGGCTTTATTTATTATAAGTAAAATTATTGAGATAAGGCGGGAAAATTCGTGGCGCTGATTAACTAAAGTCAACGAAAATATTTGATGTTTAATTTAATGTAAATTGTGAGCGATCGCCTCTCAGAAAACCAGGGTAAGAGCATCTCAATTAGGCTTGAAATAAAGACTGTGAAGAATCTAATGTAGAGTCAATCAAACAAGAACTGAGAACTTGAATCATATAATTATTGTCCATAGTAGTGCGTTTCATTATAGGAAATATTTGGTTACAAACAAAAACTTGGGTTTGACGTTTTTACGTTTTAATTTCAACCTTCTCTCATTTAAACTCAAGGTTTGAGACGATTATCGAAGGCAGTACATTTGATTTTCTGTCTTTAGTGCGCTGGGATTAGTCTTTCTTCGATCCCTTTGGAGTGAGTGCGCCTTCCTTAAACATATCCGAAAGGTCATTGGTGGCTGGTGAGTTTGCATCATTTAAAAATCCGCCGCCTGGTGGGTAGACATCGAAGAGTTCTTCCCAGCTCTTCAAATCAGATGAGTGGGTGTAATTGATAGTGCTGTTATAGGCGTTGCCCTTGGCTAGAGGTGAGATCACAATTTCCTCTATGGTATGACTGAAATCGTTTTGGTTAGTACCTTCAGTCTCATCCCACCAGATAATGATCGCGCCATCATCCTTGTAAGCAGCTGAGTTCATAATCATCGGCACGATCTTAGAAAGAAAGTTATCACCCTGTGCAATTGCCGCCTGATCGCCTGTGTAATGCACACCATTATAGTCAAAGCCACCAGACAACGCAGTGTGTGAATCGTTGTATTGATCTGGTGTAATCAGGTTATAACTAGCAACTTTATTATGAGCCAGGTCTTCTTCTAATTGTTGCAATGGTGCATATTTACTAGCTAGAGGATTGTTTGGTGTAGGATCATTACCGCCGTTGCTGTCTGTGAAAAACAGATGACCGTCGTGTTTGGCAGCAAAGTTATATTGATGACTACCATTGTAGGGGTTGGTGTAATCAGGTGATGTACCACTGAAGCTGCTTAGAGGGACAGTCCACTGGTCTTGAGGTAGAACTGTACTGGTTAGCTGACCACTAACATTTTTGGCTAAATCAATATCTTCCTGATAGGATTTCCAAGATATACCAGCTTGATCAAGTAAAGCACTTAGATGCGTCGTATTTCGGTACGTGACACCAGCCGGAGCATTCTTGAAAGGATCGTTAGTGCCGCCTGGAACTTTGAAAGGATCGTTATCATTCAACACGCCGAAATTAGAACCAGCTTCCTGCCAAATATAGTTTGGCTCAGACGGGTGGATGCTTGGATTATTGCCGGACGGTGTAGCCAGTACGTTATGGTAAGCACTGGCATAAGAGACCTGAGCAGCATTTGGATGTCCAGGGGTGATGAGACTGTTTTGATACGGAGCTGCGGGATTGTTGAATATTTGGTTGGGTGCCTTTGTGTCGGAACTTGGTTGGGTGAAGTTGTGGTTCTCCATATCTATAATGAAGAGATGTTTGAGCCTTCTGCCCTTTTCGACTCTGACACCATTTTCGATACCTTGAATGTTTTGTGCCATTACCATCTGTACTGTTGGGAGGCTTGTTGCCACCAGCACAACCGGAACAAGCGCCAACTTAAACCAATTCAGTTGCATGAGTGTTAATAAAGTGATTTTACGCCTCACAACTGTACGGAAAATAGTTTAAGGGCTAACTATTAGTGCTTTAAGGAAATATTAACTAAGGAATATTAACTGTAGCGAGATGTTATCAATTCATAATTCGTGATATTAAGTTATTGGGCGGGGAAGACCCGCCCAATAAAATTAACCGAAATGTTGAATGATTGCGTCGGCAAATTCAGAACATTTTAGCGGTTCGACGGGTGGTTCCATTAATCGTGCTAAATCGTAGGTGACTTTTTGGTTAGCGATCGCATCTCCTAAACCTTTCTTAATTAAGTCGGCGGCTTCTTGCCAACCCAGATATTCCAACATCATCACGCCAGATAAAATCACTGAACCAGGGTTAATTTTGTCTAAGCCTGCGTGTTTGGGTGCTGTACCGTGAGTTGCTTCAAAAACGGCGCACGCATCGCCAATATTCGCGCCTGGCCCCATACCTAAACCACCAACAATGGCGGCGGCTGCATCTGACAAATAATCGCCGTTGAGGTTCATTGTCGCCAGAATCGAATACTCATCTGGTCTGGTTTGAATTTGTTGAAAAATACTGTCAGCAATTCGGTCATTGACCATGACTTTATCTTTCCACTGGCCATTGCCGTGACTGTCCCAAATTGAGTTAAGAACTGTTTCCACTTCCTTGACAATTTGAGCTTTTTTCTCTTGGGTAAGGGCATCAAATCCAGGATCAATTTGACGGGCGTTGTCTTCCAAGGAAATGTTAGGATTTTTTTCTTTGTTGCTTAAAATCCAAGATTCCCGTTCGGTAACGCATTCTTGACGAAACTCTGTGGTTGCGAGTTCATAACCCCAATCGCGGAACGCGCCTTCGGTGTACTTCATGATGTTACCCTTATGCACCAGAGTTACCTGTTGCTTGTTTTTGGGCAATTGTAGGGCGTGTTTGATAGCGCGACGTACTAGGCGCTGAGAACCAGTTTTGCTGATAGGTTTGATGCCAATACCAGCATCAAGAGGAATTTGCTTTTTACCGTGTTCTGGGGTGGCGGGGATGAGTTCTTTGTTGAGGATAGAAATTAAGCGTGAGCCTATTTCACTACCTTGTTTCCACTCAATTCCCAAATAAATATCCTCGGTGTTTTCCCGATAGACAATTACATCCAGTTTTTCAGGGTTTTTGTGGGGTGAAGGCGTACCAGCATAATAACGGCAAGGACGCACGCAAGCATATAAGTCAAAAATTTGACGTAGTGCTACGTTTAAAGAACGAATCCCACCACCAATTGGAGTAGTCAAAGGCCCTTTAATTGCTACACCATATTCTTTAATTGCGGTGAGAGTATCTTCTGGTAAATACTGATAAGTCCCGTATAAATCACAAGCCTCATCGCCAGCGTAAACCTTAAACCAACTGATTTGGCGTTTACCCTGATACGCCTTAGCTACCGCCGCATCTAGTACCTTTTGGGTAGCAGGCCAGATATCAATACCTGTGCCATCGCCCCGAATAAACGGGATAATTGGATTGTCAGGCACAACTGGCTCACCATCTTTAAAGGTGATTTTTGATCCACTAGTCGGGGGGGTAATCTTTTCGTACATAGTTCAAACACTCCAGAAAAACATAAAAAGTATGAAGTTTGAAGCATGAAGTATGAAATGTCAAATATAAATTTCACCTTCAACCTTGAGCCTTCATCTTGCTTAGGTTCTAGCCTTTAGTCTCTAGCCTAAGCGCCCCTAAATATGCAGATTTTCCCCCTATTCCCCTTTTACAGCATTTGGGGATTAAGTGAAACTGTCGCAATTTTGTACGATCAAAAATAGTAAACTACTTTTCGCTATCAGTGTTTCATTATCAAAAACCCTTGATAGCGATCGCTTGTTCACTGACCGCTAACACGAGTAATGGCATGACAGACCCAATGATTGTATCAGGCACTGCTAATGACATCGACTCCCTTCGACAACGCTTAATCGCTGGGTCTCTTCAAGTCCAACAACAGATCATCCCACAATTGGCCGACTTAGGTAACGAGGGATTAGAAGTGTTGATGGAATTTTTGCTGAAACGTCGTGAGTCCCCAGCGACTTGGATTGATGGGAAAGCTTACCAAGTCCTTTACAACTCTGATGCACCTACTGCCAGAGAATTTCTCCAAACAAATTTTCCTGAAGGCATTGTACCTCTAAAATCAGACGCAGGGATCAATTACAAACCTTTACAACAGTTACTTGCTGCTCAAGACTTCCAAGCAGCCGATCGCATGACTATTGAGAAAATGTGCGAAGTAGCAGGGCCAACGGCTGTCAAACGCAAATGGCTGTATTTTACGGAAGTTGATAATTTTCCGGTGACTGACTTACACACCATTAACAATTTGTGGTTAGTTCACTCCGAAGGGAAATTTGGCTTTTCCGTACAGCGGGAAATTTGGCTAAGTCTCGGCAAAAATTGGGATAGTTTCTGGCCGAAAATTGCCTGGAAAGATGGTAATAACTGGACACGCTACCCCAATGGATTTATTTGGGATTTAAGTGCGCCGAAGGGACATTTACCTTTATCCAATCAACTGCGAGGAGTGCGGGTCATTGCGTCTTTATTTGCTCATCCAGCGTGGACAAAGGAAGTGTGAAGTGTGAAGTGTGAAGTATGAAATTAATAGACTTGTAAAACTAAATTATGCTGAATAACATCAAACGCGAATTCTACGTCATTATTGAACGGGATGAAGATGGCTATTATGTCGGAGAAGTCCCGCAGCTAAAAGCCTGTTACAGTCAAGGAGAAACAATTGATGAGTTGATGGCAAATATTAAAGAAGTCATTGAACTTTGTCTAGAAAAAGAAAGTGATGACACAATCCCAGAGTTTGTAGGTATTCAAAAAGTAGTAATTTAATGCCAAAACTACCAAGCCTAACTGGTAAAACAGTTATTAAGGCACTAGAAAAAGTAGGATTCCAAGAGGTGCGCTAAAAAGGCAGCCATGTGCAAATGGAACATGAAGATGGACGTTTAGTTACTATTCCTGTCCATACTGGTAAAACAATTGGTAGAGGATTGCTACGAAAAATACTACGAGATGCCGAACTTACTAGGGAGGAATTTATAGTATTGCTGTAATGAAAAAATAGGGTAGTATTCCCAGCAATTGCAAATTCAAAATATCAGATTGAATAATGGCTAAAGTACGTCTAGAAGATATTAAACGTCGATTTAACAACGTTACCGCAATCGAAGATATTACCTTTGAAATTCCCGATGGCGAGTTTTGGGTGTTAGTCGGGCCGTCGGGTTGCGGGAAATCGACAATTTTGCGGACGATCGCAGGTCTAGAAACTGCCACTTCTGGCAAACTGTTTATAGGCGATCGCTTAATGAATAACATCCCAGCTAGACAGCGGGATGTGGCGATGGTGTTTCAAAACTACGCCCTTTACCCGCACATGACGGTGGCGCAAAATATCGCCTTTGGCTTGCAAATGCGGAAGGTGGACGCGAAGATTATTCAAGAACGGGTAGTGAATGTAGCGCGATCGCTTTCTTTGGAACATCTATTAGATCGCAAACCCAAACAACTTTCTGGTGGGCAACAACAACGGGTAGCATTAGGGAGAGCGATCGCTCGTGAACCTCAAGTCTTTTTATTAGATGAACCTTTATCTAATTTAGATGCTCAATTACGCGATGACACCAGAGCCGAATTAAAACAACTGCATCAAGAATTGGGAATTACAACTGTTTATGTTACTCACGACCAAGTTGAGGCAATGACCTTAGCTGATAAAATTGTTGTGCTAAACCGGGGACGAATTCAACAAATTGGCGATCCCCAAAGCATTTACGCACGTCCAGCTAATCTAATGGTGGCAACTTTTTTAGGTAGTCCACCAATGAATATATTGCCAGCAAAATATACCAATAATGGTTTTGATGTTGGTGAACAACTAATAACAGTTCCTGCTTTTATACAGGAGAAATTACAACTGCGTCCAGGTCAAAATTTTGATTTAGGCATTCGTCCAGAACATATCACAATTACTAATGACTCAGCACTGGATACTCAGCAAGGGCTAAACGCCCCGCTACCGCTAACAGCACTTTTAGTAGAAGTAAAAGTAGTTGAGCCGTTGGGAAGGGAAACTTTAATTCGTGCGAGTTTACCTAATTCGACAGTGTTATTGAATGTTCAAATAGGTGGAAATGTACGGATAAATTCAGGCGATCGCCTATATCTCCAATTAGATTTAAGTCAGTTATTTGTATTTGATTCTATTACTGGAGATAGAATATTTCCTGAGCAATAGAATTCAAATTATTAGTTTTATATCTTTGCTTAGAAAGATTTTTTACTCACTCAAAACTTCCATCTTGGTAATGATTGATTCTTTTTTAGTTTTGCCACATGGTTCAGCACTTTGACAATCACTTACCGATTCAATTGTGTAAGATGCATGAACTTTTTTGTTTAAAAATTTTGCCGATTCTGCACAAATCTCAAAAGATGCACCTACATGATGTTCAATTTCTTGTTCATCAGTTAATGTGGCATAACACAATAAATCACCGTTGACTAGTTCTTTCACTGTACCAATGGTTGGTAGGACAGTTGTAGATGTTTCTGGATTTTGTGACGGAGAAACCTCTGTTGTTGGAGTTGCTTGCAAAGATGCGGTAACTGCTGAGTTTTTGGTAGGAATCTGCGTAATTTCAGAGTTAGTCTGTTCAGAATTATTTGTAGGGGTTTCTTTGTTAACTTTTGTAGAGGAATTAGTACAACCGGTAATCCAAATCAGACAAATAATGAATCCAGTTATTAAGCTAAGATTGTTCATGGGTAAAATGATTGTGAAGAATTAATGAGATAATATCAACTAAGTTTACAGAAAGTAGAGACGTTACATGTAACATCTCTACATAATTTTGGGTTTTACGCTTGTACCTCATTTACCCAAAATACGCTGTAGGTAAACAACATTATCCTTTAGTCTCTCTATCAAGATTTACTTTACTCTATTCAGAAAGGCTGTAAAACTAAACTTCCCGATTCCACAACTCCGAGTGCATTTGGCTTGTTAAAACGCCAATGTTGTTGATATCTATTAAGGAAGTTTTGACCGATAATACCTTCTACACCTGGAAGTTTTAAAATTTTACTTTGCGCGACAATAACAGCATCAATTTCAGTTGCTTGATGTTGCTGAATTTGAAGTTGATTCAATTTAATTTTTTTGACTGTTTCATGTCCACCCAAACCAAAGATTTCTGCTGTTGGGGCGTTGCGATCGTCAATTCCTAATTTTTGAGCTACATATTTAGAAACTGCTATTGTATACGCTCCTGTATCCACAGCAAAGGTAAAAGGCCCTTGACCGTTAAGATAAACTTGGGCAGTCAAAATCCCAAAGCTGCCTTTTAAAGGGATAACACCAGCAACAGACTCAGAAGGTGGCAAAAGTTGTAATTGTTGTGTTTTCGGATTGAGTACAACATCGAATTTGCTCAGAAAATCTAATCCTAAAACTCCAGATATATCCTTTGGTAATGCTTGTGTAGGTAATTCTAAGCCGTAAATCCCAGAAACAGTGGCAGAGTTGACACCTAAAACTGGTAAGAAATGAGTCTTAACTTCCAGGTTCTTGAAGTTATTGCCAATGACTGGTTTATATTCCAAAAGTTCATTAGGAATAGGTTTACTATTCAGTGCTAATTGTTGAGCAAGTTGAGTATTGATAATTGTTTGACCGCTACCAGTATCTAAGATAAAAGTTTGAGTTTTTCTACCAATGCGGACGGGAATTCTAAACACAGAACTCTCACTATCTAATTTCAGTCTTATGTTGGCTTGTCCTTGACCAATGCTTTGCGGGAGTTTCACACCAACTGCTTCCATAAAAGCTGCAACACGATCAAAAGCATCAGGACGAAATTCTCCATTTGAACCTAAAGTAAGAATTTGTAAAGCACACTTCGTAGCAATAGCTTCTGATTCGGCTTGATCAATTGGCTGTTGATGATAAGTTTTAGTCTCAGCACATTTTGAGACTTCTTGTAAAAGTTGCTGACCAAGGCTGTTAGTTTTTGATTGAGATAAAGGAACTTGACCAGCGGCGGGTGTTGGTAGGAAAGGGCAAAGACTGCTGAAAAAAATGCCTGCCATAAATATATGAGAAAGCAGGCTTTTGCGTCGGTGTGAATTTTGGTTTGTTTTAATCTGATATTTTATCCACCGAGGCTGATTTGCAATTGGCATAAAAACAGTGATGATAGCTAGTTAAAACACTGTTTTAACTGGTACTTAGATAAATCACCAGGTGCAAATGCCCCGTTTTCTGTAATTATGGCTGTGATTAACTCGGCTGGGGTGACATCAAAAGCAGGGTTGTAAAATTCCACACCTTCAGGTGTCAGTTTTGTGTCACCAACTTGATAAATTTCCTCTGGGTGACGTTCTTCAATGGGGATTTGGCTTCCATGAGATAAGGCAAAATCAACAGTCGAAAAAGGTGCGGCGACAAAGAAAGGTATATTGTGCGCTTTGGCAACGATCGCTAAACTATATGTCCCAATTTTATTCGCTGTGTCACCATTCGCTGCAATCCTGTCAGCCCCCACAACTACAGCGTGAATCAAACCCCGTTGCATACAATGGGCTGCCATATTATCAGTAATCACTGTCACCGGAATTCCTTCCTGCACACATTCCCAAGCTGTAAGTTTTGCACCTTGCAACCGGGGACGGGTTTCATCAGCAAACACACGTTCTAACCGCCCTTCGCGCCAAGCAGAACGCACCACTCCCAAGGCGGTACCATAACCCGCCGTTGCTAAAGCGCCTGCATTACAGTGAGTTAGTAGAGTTAGCTTTTCGGGAGTTTTAGGCAACACAGTTAAACCATGATCGCCCATCGCCTGACAAGTTTGCAAATCTTCACTATTAATAGCTTGGGCTGTTTGGAATAAAACTTGTTTGATATCTTCAACAGTTCCCTCAGTCGCGTAGGCAGTTTTTAACATCCGGCTAATTGCCCAGAACAAGTTTACCGCTGTGGGACGAGTAGAACGTAATAATTGCGCGACAATTTCTAATTGGTTTAAGAATTCAGTGCGTTCGCTGGTTGTAATTTCTCTCGCGCCAAGATACATCCCATAAGCCGCAGCCACACCAATAGCTGGCGCACCCCGCACTATCATAGTTTTAATCGCCTGTGCCATTTCTTCACTACGATGAATTTCCACAAAGGCGTACTCACTAGGTAAGCGGGTTTGATCAATTAGCGATACAGAATCGTTGTGCCAAATGACTGGATAAACTTGGTTTGCAGAGTTTGTCATAAAACTATGTAGCTATCATGAACTGTGTACACAAAAATAAATGAAAACGAAACGCTTAGGCTAGAGACTAGTATTTTTACCCAGCACTCAGCACTTTTTCAAGTTAGGCGATCGCAAAGGTGTGAAAATTTAAAGACTGCAATTTTGACAGTCAATTATTAACCATACCAAGCATGATGAAACGCCGAAAAATTTTAAATACAGCTGCTTTAGCCACAGCAACTGCTACTACCCTAGCTGCTTGTAGTCGGAGTGCGACATCCCCCGGTGTACAAACTGGACTTCCAACTGTCCGCTGGCGTATGGCCACTAGTTGGACTAAAAGTTTAGGGACTTTTATCGGTGCAAAAATAGTGGCACAACGAGTCAAGGAAATGACCAACGGCCGTTTTACAATTACCCCCTTCGCCGCTGGAGAGTTAGTCCCAGGATTGCAAGTTTTAGATGCTGTGCAAGCTGGAACTGTAGAATGCGGTCACACATCCAGTTATTATTACATCGGTAAAAGTCCGGCTTTAGCTTTCGCCACTTCTGTACCCTTTGGTTTAAATGCCCAACAGCAAAATGCTTGGTTATATCATGGTGGCGGCTTAGAAGCTATTCAAAAAATCTACACTAATTTCAACATTATTAATTTTCCCGCCGGCAATACTGGGGCGCAAATGGGGGGATGGTTTAAAAAAGAAATTAAAACTGTAACCGACCTCAAAGGTTTAAAAATGCGGATTCCCGGCTTAGGTGGACAAGTAATGTCGCGTTTGGGTGTGAATGTGCAAGTTTTACCAGGAGGCGAAATTTATTTGTCACTCGACCGGGGTGCAATTGATGCTGCTGAGTGGGTAGGCCCTTACGATGATGAGAAACTAGGTTTACATAAAGCTGCGAAGTATTACTACTATCCAGGTTGGTGGGAACCAGGGCCATCTTTGGATGTATTAGTAAATCTTAATGCCTGGAACAAGTTACCCAAAGAATATCAACAAATTTTAAAGGCAGCCACTTTTGAAGCCAATATGAATATGCTCACTGAGTACGATGCGTTGAATGGTGCAGCACTTTCGAGGTTGATTGCTGGCGGTACGCAACTAACTCCTTATAGCCAAGATATTTTACAAGCCGCACAGCAAATTGCTATTGAGATATATGAAGAAAACGCTAGTAAGGATACTAACTTTAAACAAGTTTACGAACAATGGAAAAACTTTCGCCAACAAGTTTATAACTGGAACCGTGTCAACGAATTGAGCTACGCCAATTTTGTCACTGCTAGTAATAACAAGTGATATCTTCCCCACACAAGCATAGCAGCGTGTGGGGATATGAATTGACTGTTGAGTACGGTTGTAAAGGGATGCGATCGCACCAACAAAAACGGTCAATCAAACTAGTTTATATGTATTAGGATGATGATAGTGTAAACAGTATTCCCTACCTAAAATTTGTACAACTATCAACTTCATCTTGCAAATACGCTACACCTCAACAAATATTAAAAAATTATTTAAAAAATTTTATAAATAGCACAATATAGGACTCATATTTGATTAGTGAAAGAAATCAGTACACATCTAACTTACCTCTTATCTGTTCCCCGTTCCCTGTTCTCTACCTACACAAGGATTTTCAGTAATCAAATCGGATTCCTATAGTTCCTTAATAACTTACTGAGTTCAAGATTTAGCTCACGCAAGTGACAAAATAAATATGAGTATTATTCTTACCGACTACAATCTCATCAAAGTTATCTATAATAACACTAATACCTGTATTTATCGGGCTTTTAAAGAATCAGAACAAATATCAGTAATTATCAAAACTCTCAAAACTGAGTATCCCACAATAGAACAAATCGCCCGCATAAGATACGAATATCAAATACTACAATCTTTGCCAATAGCAGGAGTAATTCAACCTCTAGCCTTAGAAAACACACAAAATGGCATAGCACTTATCTTAGAAGATTTTCCAGGAGAAAATCTTCATGATTTTATTAACACAAACAATTTAGAATTAAACAATTTTTTGCAGATAGCCATTCAATTAGCTATCATCCTATCTCAGTTACATCAAAATAATATTATTCATAAAGATATTCAACCTCATAATATTTTAATCAACCCCAAGACAAATCAAATAAAAATTATAGACTTTAGCATTGCTTCACGCCTATCTAGAGAAAACCAGACAGTTAATGATCTCAATTTACTCGAAGGTAGTCTTGCTTATATGTCACCAGAACAAACTGGGAGAATGAACCGTTCAATAGACTATCGAACTGATTTTTACTCTTTAGGTGTGACATTGTATCAAATTTTAGTTGGCAAACTTCCCTTTGCAGCCAATGACCCATTAGAAATAATTCATTCTCACATTGCTAAAATACCTAAACCACCTCAAGCATTAAATCCTCAAATCCCTTCAGCAGTTTCTAATATTATTATGAAATTATTAGCTAAAACTGCTGAAGAAAGATATCAAAATGCCTTGGGTTTAAAAGCTGATTTAGAATTATGTTTACGCCAGCTACAAACATCTTGTGAAATTACGGACTTTGTTATTGGTCAACTTGATTTATCTAGTCAATTTTTGATTCCCCAAAAACTTTATGGACGGGAAAAAGAAGTTGCTAAATTGATGAATGCCTTTGAGAGGGTTAGTTCGGGAAAAACTGAGTTAATGCTCGTTAGCGGTTATTCTGGAATTGGTAAATCTTCGTTAGTCAATGAAGTTCATAAACCTATCATCCGTCAACGAGGATATTTCATTTCTGGAAAGTTTGATCAGTATAAACGTAATATACCTTATGCTTCACTAATACAAGCTTTTCAAGAATTGATGCGGCAGATATTAACAGAAAGCACCGAAAAAATCACAACTTGGAAAAGAAAACTTTTAGAAGCAGTTGGAATCAATGGTCAAGTTATTATTGATGTGATACCTGATGTTGAAAAAATTATTGGTTCTCAACCACAAATACAATCATTAGGAATTAATGAATCGCAAAATCGCTTTGATAGATTATTTCAACAATTTCTTCATGTATTCTCTCAAGCCGAACATCCATCGGTAATTTTTTTGGATGACTTACAGTGGGCAGATGCAGCTTCTCTTAAGTTAATTCAACTGCTGATAAGTGACCCTGAGAATAAATATTTATTACTCATAGGTGCATATCGTGACAATGAAGTAAGTCCGACTCATCCATTAACTTTAACTCTAGAAGAACTACAAAAATCTGGCGCAAATATCAACAATATTGTTCTCCAGCCTTTGCAGATTTTCCATGTCCAGCAATTAGTTAGTGATACCCTGCGTAGTTTCCCAAAAGATTCACATGAGTTAGCTAATTTAGTGTTTCAAAAAACGCAAGGCAATCCATTTTTTGTTACTCAACTCCTCAAATCTCTTCACCAAGATAACTTGTTATTTTTTAATTTTGATACAGGTTATTGGCAATGGAATATTGCACTAATAAGAGATATTGAAATTACCGATAACGTTGTTGATTTGATGGTTAATCAAATTCAAAAACTATCACTAACCACACAGAAAGTATTACAGTTAGCAGCCTGTATCGGAGATAAATTTACTTTAGATGTTTTGAGTATTGTTAACCAGAAATCGTTCTCAGAAACAGCACAAGAACTCTGGGAAGCTTTACAAGCAGGATTAATTTTACCTTTAAACTCATCTTATAAAATACCTCTGGTGTTTAGTGAACAGGAAGGAGAAGCACAATTATTAACTGACACACCACAACACACAATAACATACAAATTCTTACATGACCGTGTACAACAGGCATCTTATTTTCTGATTCCCGATATCCAAAAAAAAGAAACTCATTTCAAAATTGGTCAATTACTTTTACAAAATACTTCAGTTGAAGAGCGAAAAGAAAATATTTTTTATTTAATCAATCACCTAAATTATGGCATTGATTTACTAACTTCAGAGTCGGACAGATATGAGTTAGCAGAACTGAATCTGATAGCTGGACAGAAAGCAAAAACAGCAGCAGCCTATGAATCTGCTATGCGCTATTTAAAAATAGCTTTGAGCCTGCTGACAACTTCTAGCTGGAATCAGCAATATGAACTGATATTGACAGTGCATCAGGAAGCAGCAGAAGCGGCATTTCTGAATGGTGACTTTGAGCAAATGGAGTTATTAGCTGAAGTAGTGCTGCAACAAGCTAAAACGCAACTGGAAAAAGTGAAAGTTTATGAGTTGCGGATTAAAAGTTGTGAAGTGCAAAGAAAATTAATTGAAGCAGTGCAGCTTGGTTTACAAGTTCTAGAGATGTTGGGAGTACAAATTAACCAATCACCAACTGAGTTAGATATTCAGCAGGCTATTCAAGCAACCACTAATAGTTTAGCAGGTAAAGGAATAGAAGATTTAATTAATTTGCCTTCAATGACAAATCCTCACAAACTAGCTGCTATGAGGCTGATAGCTACTTTAGTTCCTGCTGCTTATCAATCTGCACCTGCATTATTTATTTTAATGGCTTGTCAGGAAGTAAATTTATCTATTCACAATGGAAATACGCCGTTTTCAGCTAGTGGTTTTGCTGATTATGGAATAGTTTTTAGCGGGTTATCGCAAGATATTGAAGCTGCTTATCAAATCGGAAAATTAGCTTTAAATTTATTAGAGCGTTTGGATACTTATGAAGTTAGAAGCCAAGTTTTATTTAAAGTTGCAACTTTCATAATTCATTGGAAACATCATGTTAGAGATACTTTGCCACTTTTAGAAGATGCTTACTTGAGTGGATTAGACTCTGGGGATTTAGTACATACAGGATATTCTGCTAGTAATAAGTGTCAATATTCATACTGGAGTGGTGCAGAATTAAAAAGCCTAGAACAAGAAATGGCAAGATATAGTAATGCGATCGCGCAAATTCATCAAGAGACTGCGCTGAAATGGCATCAAGTATTTCACCAAGCAGTTTTGAATTTAATCGGCTTATCTGAAAACCCTTGCCTATTAATTGGTGAAGCTTACAATGAAGCGCAATTATTGCCACTGCACATCCAATCAAATGAGCGCACAGTAACTCACTATGTATTTCTCAATAAATTAATTCTATGTTATCTATTTGGTGAGTTTGAGCAAGCTGTAGAAAATGCTATCCAAGCAGAACAGTATTTAGATGGAGTAACAGGATGGTTAAATGTGCCATTATTTTATTTCTACGCTTCTCTAGCACAACTGGCAATATATCCATCGACTTCATCTGTACAGCAAGAATTGATTCTCAATAAATTAGAAATTAATCAACAAAAAATGCAAAAATGGGCAAGCCATGCACCCATGAACTTTCAGCATAAATATGAGCTTGTAGAGGCTGAAAAAGCGCGAGTATTAGGTCAATATTGGCAAGCAATGGAATATTATGACAAAGCTATTGCTAAAGCTAAGGAGCAAGGATATATCCAAGAAGAAGCTCTCGCCAATGAACTAGCAGCAAAGTTTTATTTTGAATGTGGTAGAGAAAAGGTAGCTCAGATTTATCTGACAGACGCTTACTATGGATATAGTAACTGGGGCGCGATCGCAAAACTGAGAGATTTAGAAGTCACATATCCCCAAATTTTCGCGCGGCTGTCGGAACAAAAAACGCACAATTCAGAAAAAAACCGCATTATCCACTCATTAAACAAAAATATGAGTGGAGCTTTAGATTTAGCAACAGTGATGAAAGCCTCGCAAGCTCTTTCTGGCGAAATTGTTTTAGAGAAATTACTAGCTAAATTAATGCAAATTTTGCTAGAGAATGCTGGTGCAGAAACAGGATGTTTAATTTTAGCTCAAGCAGAAAATTTATTTATCGAAGCATCAGGTAGCTTTGGTAACACTGAAATCAATGTGCGACAATTAACTCCTGTAGAATCGAGTCAGCAATTACCAGTCTCGATAATTAATTATGTGCAGCGGACTTGGGAAAATGTAGTACTCAACGATGCTACCTGTGAGGGAGTATTTACAACAGATAACTATATTCTTGAACAGCAACCAAAATCTATTTTATGTAGCCCGATTATTCATCAGGGTAAATTGGTTGGTATTCTTTACTTAGAAAATAAATTAATTGCTGGGGCATTTACACCAGAACGATTAGAAGTTTTACATCTTTTATCATCTCAAGCTGCCATTTCCTTAGAAAATGCTCGTCTTTATAATGATTTAGAAAAATATAATCGGACATTAGAAACAAAAGTTAACGAACGCACCCTAGAATTACAAGCTAAAAATTTACAATTACAACAAGAAATTCAGGAACGACAAAGAGCCGAAGAAGCAGCCGCATCTGCTAACCGTGCTAAAAGTGAATTTCTCGCTAACATGAGTCACGAACTGCGTACACCTTTAAATGGTATTTTGGGTTATACTCAAATATTTAAAACAGATACATCTTTGACTAGCCAACAAAGAAATGGCGTAAATATTATTCATCAATGTGGTGAACATCTGCTCACATTAATTAATGATATTTTAGATATTTCTAAAATTGAAGCTCGGAAAATGGAGCTTTATCTTAAAGAGTTTAATTTTCCGGTGTTTTTAGAAGGTATTGCAGAAATTTGTCGGCTACGTGCAGAAATAAAGGGAATAGCCTTAGTTTATCAACCTGTTCATCCTTTGCCCAGGCTAGTTTATGGTGATGAAAAACGTTTACGTCAAGTTTTAATCAATTTATTAAGTAATGCCGTTAAGTTTACAAAAAAAGGTAATATAACTTTTAAAGTAGGCTATGTAACCCAGAATGGAGACTGGATATTAGATGCAGAAAAAATTGCCAGCCAATCTCAACAACTGAAAATTCGTTTTTTAGTAGAAGACACAGGAATTGGCATTGCTCAGGAGCAATTAGAAGACATATTTCTGCCGTTCAAACAAGTGGGTGAGGATAGTCTTAAGACTGAAGGAACCGGATTGGGCTTGACAATTAGCCGTCAATTGGTTCAGATGATGGGTGGCGAATTATATGTTAAAAGTGAACTGGGTAAAGGCAGTGTTTTTTGGTTAGATTTGGAATTACCAGAAGTTCATCAACAGACAAATATTGCTATTAATGAACTGACAATTATTGGTTTTTTAGGCTCTAAACGCAAGATTTTAATTGTAGATGATAAATGGGAAAATCGTTCGGTATTGGTCAATATTTTAGAGCCTTTGGGTTTTGAGATTTTGGAAGCAAGTGATGGCTTAGACTGTCTGCATAAAGTGCCTGAATTTCAGCCAGACTTAATTTTACTGGATTTAGTCATGACAGGAATGGATGGTTTTGAAGCTACCCGTCGCTTGAGATTGTTACCAAACTTGAAGGAAGTAATAGTAATTGCTGTCTCAGCTAGTGTTTTTGAATTTGATCAACAAGAAAGCCGAAAAGTAGGATGTGATGACTTTCTGCCGAAACCTATCCAAAAAGCCGAACTTTTAGAAAAGTTACAAGTTCACTTGGGATTGGAATGGATCTATGAAGAGAAGGTAAGAAAGATGAAGGATGAACACAAAAGTCAAATGAATATTTTAGACTTGACATCTCAGGCTTCGATTGTGCCTCCTTCAGCAGAAGAATTGGCAATTTTGCTAGATTTGGCTATGCGGGGTGATTTAAGAAGTATTGCGGAACGATCGCTAAAATTAGAAGAACGAGATGAGGAGTTAGAGCCTTTTGCCTCTTGTTTATATCAACTGGCTAAAGGTTTTAAAAGAAAACAAATCTTGGAGTTTCTCCAAAAGTATTCTGAGGCTTTATGAAAAATGAGTTTACTAAATCTGGTGTCATTTTAATTGTTGATGACACTCCCATCAATTTGGAAATGCTATTTGATTTTTTAGGCAAAGCCGGATTTACGGTGTTGATTGCTGAAGACGGTGAAAGCGCAATTTCTATAGCAGAATACGGTACACCAGACTTAATTTTGTTAGATATCCTCATGCCGGGAATCGACGGCTTTGAAACTTGTCGTCGTCTGAAAGCCAACGAATCAACCCAAGATATTCCTGTGATTTTCATGACTGCACTTTCAGAAACCATAGATAAAGTTAAAGGTTTTGATTTAGGTGCAGTTGATTACCTCACCAAACCACTTCAGCACCAAGAAGTATTAGCCAGAATTCAACTGCATCTCAAGTTGCGAACTCTTACCAAAACACTGCAAGAGCAAAATCTGCGGTTAGAAACCGAAATTGCAGAACGTTTGCAAGTCGAAGAAAAAATCCGCGAACAAGCGGCTTTGTTAGATATTACTAGCGATGCAATTATTGTTAAAGATTTTGATAATCAAATTTGTTATTGGAACCAAGGCGCTGAACATTTATATGGCTGGAAAGCAATAGAAGTAATGGGACAAAATGTCAATCAAATTTTGTACCCACCAGAAACTTTATCGCAAATTGAAAATATTTATGCAAATATAGCTGAATCTGGCTTTTGGCAAGGGGAATTAAAACAAGTTAACAAACAAGGACAAGAGGTGATTGTTGCTAGTCGTTGGACATTAATGTGCGATCGCAACGGTGAAGCTAAATCAATTTTGACCATCAATACTGATATTACAGAAAAAAAACATTTAGAAAGTCAAATTCTCCGCGCTCAACGTCTAGAAAGTATCGGCACACTAGCGAGTGGTATCGCCCACGACTTGAACAATATCCTGACTCCGATTTTGACAGCCGCACAACTGCTGCAACTCAAAATGCCCAATACTAACGAGCGCAATCAGCAGATGTTAAAAACCATCGAAAATAATTCTAAACGTGGGGCAGCTTTGGTCAAGCAAGTCTTGCAGTTTGCGCGGGGAGTTGATGGTCAGCGTAGCATTGTGCAAGTGAGCCATTTGTTCTCAGAAATTCAGCAAATTGTTCAAGAGACCTTTCCCAAATCGATTGAATTGGTAGCAAATGTTCAGCCGGGACTTTGGGCGGTGATTGGAGATGCTACACACCTACATCAACTACTGATGAATTTAGTAGTGAATGCTCGTGATGCTATGCCTAGAGGCGGTCATATCAAGATATCTGCTGAAAATCTTTTCATCGATGAACAGTATGCGCGAATGAATTTGGATGCTCGTGTTGGCGCTTACATTGTGATGACTGTTGCAGATACAGGTGTGGGGATGCAACCAGAGATTATTGATAGAATCTTTGAGCCGTTTTTCACCACCAAAGACATTGGTAAAGGTACGGGATTGGGTCTGTCTACCGTCAGAGGTATCATCCAAAGTCACGGTGGTTTTGTGAATGTCTCCAGTCAAGTTGGTAAAGGTAGTGAATTTAAAGTTTTCTTGCCAGCAGTGGAAGTCGCCAAAACATCACTAGGGGAAGATTTAGAATTGCTCAAAGGTAACGGAGAATTAATTTTAGTAGTTGATGACGAAAGTGGAATTTTAGAAACTACCAAAATTTCTTTAGAAGCTTACAACTACAGAGTTTTAACAGCGAGTAATGGGATTGAAGCGATCGCACTTTATGCTCAACACGAAGACGAAATTAGCTTAGTGTTGATGGATATGATGATGCCATCAATGGACGGTGCTACTGCTATTAGTGCGCTGCAAAAAATGAATTCCCAAGTCAAGATTGTTGCTGTTAGCGGTCTAGCAGCTAGTGGTAAATTAACAAAAATGCCGGGAGTGAAGAAATTTATTCCTAAGCCGTATACAACTAAAGATTTATTGCAGACCTTACACAGCATTTTGGTGCAGAAATCTAGAAACCCGGAAGGTGCTGCTAAAGCCTAAATAATAGAGGCGTTGCAATACAACGTCTCTACACGATGTTAACTTCCCAAAGAAGGTAAAAAACTGACAATTTGCGGGAATACAATAATTAACAATACAACCAACAACTGAAGCAGAATAAATGGTATGACACCACGATAAATATCAGATGTGGTAACTTCTGGAGGTGCAACACCGCGCAGATAAAATAAAGCAAAGCCAAAAGGTGGTGTTAAAAATGAAGTTTGCAGATTTGCACCTAGCACTACACCATACCAAACTAAATCAATACCTAACTGCTGGGCCACTGGTACAAACAACGGTATCACAATAAAAGCAATCTCAAAAAAGTCAATAAAGAAACCAAGGATAAACACCACAACCATACTGACGGCTAAAAAGCCGACTTTACCGCCAGGAAGATTGGCGAGGACATCAAACATAAATTGATCGCCATTTAATCCCCGGAATACCAAACTAAAAGCTGTCGAACCAAACAAAATAAACATCACCATACAGGTGATTCGCAAAGTAGTATCACAGACTTGACGCAGAGATGCCAAAGTAAGTTGACGGTTAGCCGCAGCCAATGCGATCGCACCTACACAACCAACTGCACCTGCTTCTGTTGGGGTGGCAATGCCAAAAAAGATACTACCTAATACCAGTAAAATCACGATTAAAGGCGGCAACATCACCTGCATTACCCTTGTTCCCAAAGCTTTACCGCCAATTTCCCGAACTTCCGCAGGCAAAGCTGGTGCGGCATCTGGTTGTAAAAATGCCACAATTAGCACATGGATCGCAAAAGCACCTGCCATCATCAAGCCGGGAATCACCGAACCAATAAACAAATCTCCTACAGATACACCGAGTTGGTCGCCTAAAACTACCAAAACCACACTCGGCGGAATAATTTGGCCGAGAGTTCCTGATGCTGCAATCACACCCGTAGCTAATTGTTTGTTGTAGCCGTAGCGCAGCATAATTGGCAGAGAAATCAAACCCATCGCTACCACTGTGGCGGCTACCACACCTGTAGTTGCAGCCAGCAGCGCTCCCACCAACACCACCGCTAACGCCAGTCCACCCCGCAAGCGTCCCAACAAAATCCCCATCGTTTCTAACAGCCGTTCTGCTATGCCAGATTTCTCCAGCATTGACCCAAGAAAGATAAAGTAAGGGATAGCTAAGAGGGTGTAATTAGCCATAATGCCAAAAATCCGCTGGGGCATAGCGGTGAGAAATATCGGGTCAAATACATCCAAACTAATTCCCAATAAGCCAAATAAAATCGCCACACCACCCAGCGAAAATGCTACGGGATATCCCAGAGATAACAACACTAAAGCACCCGCAAACATCATTGGCCCCAGCCATTCATAAGCCAGTGTCACGTTGTTCCTCCCCAACTTCTAGCCTGCCTTGGAGAATTGCCCAGTTTTTAATTGCCTGAGAAATTCCCTGAAAAATGAGCAATACAAAAGCGACAATAATCATCGCTTTAATTGGGTAGCGCGGTAAACCACCAGGATCAGGGGAATTTTCCTGAATCTGCCAAGAAGCAATGATTGTATCCCAGGAAAAAATTATCACCATCACGCAGAAGGGAATCAGGAAAAATACTGTACCTATCAAGTCTGCCAAGGCTTTGCGCCGACGTTGCCAATTACTATAAAAAATATCGACGCGGACGTGTTCATTGTGCTTGAGAGTGTAAGCTGCCCCCAGCAAAAACACTAAATCGAAAATATACCATTGAGCTTCTATATAAGCGTTGGAAGTGAGGTTACTGCCACTAAATCGCCCCAAATATCGCCCGACAACATTCCATACCCCAAGTATGACCATGACTAGCACTAGCCAACTGGTAAATCGACCGATAAATTCAGTACAGGTATCAATAATTTTTGAGATTTTTAAGAGTTTCTCCATATGAAGTATGAAGTTTTATTCTTCTGTTTTCTAACTCGATTGTCGCCAGTGTGTGGGGGCTTCAATATCATCAGGTAGACGGGTTGTGCGATCGCCTACTGCCATGCCAATCTGTTGAGAGTCTAAATTTTTTACCCCGGTGAGAATTGCGCCTTCAAGTTTGACATCACACAGGTTTGTGCCATATAAATTCGCACCGATGAGGTTAGCGCCAGCCAAGTTGGCTTCATATAAAATTGCCCGATTCAAGTTAGCTCCCATGAGGTTGGCTTGATGTAAATCAGCTTCTGTTAAACTCGCCTCGGTGAGGTTGGCAAAGAAGACTTCTGTTTGTTGGAGTTTGGCAGCATTTAAATTTGCTCCAGAAAGGTTAGCGCCATTCAAATTGGCTCCTTGCAAGTTAGCGCCAATTAGTCCAGCTAGATGTAAATTAGCTTTACCCAACTTTGCCCCTTGTAAATTAGCCAAAAACAGCTTTGCGCCGGAAAGGTTAGCAACTTTCAATGTTGCCCCTTGTAAGTTGGCTTTATAAAGATTTGCTCCTTGCAAGTTGGCTGTACGCAGACTTGCGTTTTGAAGATTAGCCGCACGCAAGTTTGCCCCACAAAGGTTTGCTCGATTTAAGTTAGCCCCTTGTAAGTTGGCTTCCCGTAAATTCGCTTTTAGTAAATTGGTTTCATAGAGAATTGAGCGAGTTAGTTTTGCACAGTTCAGGTTCGCGCCAGACAAGTTAGAACCGCGCAAATCTGCTCCGGAAAGGTCAGCACCGCGTAAATCTGCTCTTTCTAAATTGGCTCCTAGTAGATCTGCTCGCCTGATATCTATGTTACGTAAATCTAGTTTTTGACTTTCCAACTCTAATAAAGAATTACGCCTACCAATGATTGTCAGTGCGGCTTGTACATCCCGGCGAATTTTGGGGGCTTCTTCATTGCTATTAAGTTCTTCGTGTTTTGTAGTCAGCGCCCGACTTTTTGGTTTACCCCAATATATTGGTTGTGAATCTTCTTTGATGAGTTCGGCTTCTGTTTTAATCCCTGTATTCTCCCGCACAAAAGCCGCGAGGATTTCCATAATTGTCCAGTGTTCTTTGGGAAAATCCTGAGCAATGCGTTCTAGAACATAAATTGCACCGATGCGAGTTTCAATTCTTTTATGACCTAGTTGCGTGATCGCAGCCATAAATCTGTCTGCAATCAACCTATCTTGAGAAATTTGAGCATTTTGCATACTCACTTCGACATTCTTTTCCGAGGCGATCGCATTTTTCTGCATTGCCTCTGCACGTTTACCTGCATAATAGGCATTAATCATGACTGCCAATCCTAAAAACATGATTGCAGTTGTTGTTAATGCTTGCGTTCTATATTGCATTTGCTGCGGAATTGATAACTCCTGTTTATTGGAGGCAGCAAAAACAATTATATTCAGTGCGATCGCGAATATAACTGTCGTACCTATCAACCAACGCAATATTTTGTCTGTCTTATTTGCAGACATAGGAGTAATATTCCTCACAATACAGAATTATTACTTAGAGATTTGCACGAGTATAACATTTCGCCAAAATTTTGAATATGCCGTCGCTAATTTTCATTGATGTCACTATCATTACTTAAAATCGTCTTTGTAATGATACTTTGACAATCAAGATTAAATAGTTCATTTTTTCTTTATACTTAGGAAACTTTCATCCTGATTAGTAAAGGCATCAAGCCTTCTGCTTCTACTTTATGCTTTCATTAACTGAATATAGCTGTAATTAATAGTAATTTCGCGGAAATCAATCAAATTGCCAGCAGAGTCAAGTAAATCATTGAAGGCTCAAAGTTAGGTAGAAAGCTTACTCTGAATTCTACTGTTGTACTTTATTCAGCATTTACCATCGCTTGTCCGGAAAATTTTGCCTCTCGGAAATTAGCTCCATCAAAGATAGCATCTTGAAGATTAGCTTGATACAAATTAGCTAGATAAAAGTTCGCTCTGCTCAGATTTGCGGTTGTGAGGTTAGCCTTAGACAAATTAGCAGCACTGATAATTGCATTTGAAAGGTTCGCACCAGTCAAGTTAGCCTCAGATAAGTTTGCTGCACTCAAAATTGCACCAGTCAGGTTGGCACCAGCAAGGTTTGCACCTGATAAATTGACTTGGTAAAGATTAGCACCAGCGAAATTAGCTTCACTGAGATTTGTGTTTCTTAAGTCTGTATAACTTAAATCAATTTGTTCAGATTCTGAGGATTTTTGGGTGTGTATTTTACTGATAACACTCAAAGATGCCTGAATATCTGGATGAATCTTGAATACTGGAATAGCCTGACATTCCGTGTGCGTTTTATGAGGAGCATGTTCACGCACAAAAGCAGTGAGGATTTCTATTATTTCCCAATTATATTGGCAATAAGACGTTGCTAATTTTTCTAATTCTAAAATTCCCGCTAATCTTTTCTCGACTGTTTGATGATATAGCTGTTCAACTGCCATCATTAAATGTTTTTTGATGCTGGCTTGAGAAACATAAGGCTGTTTTGCTTGGCTGTAAACTATCCCAAGTATGATATTGATCAATAAATTCCTATTCCTTGAATATTTTTTGGCTAGATTCCAAGTATTTATTATATGCATGAACTTATAAAGGTCTAAATAACATATTTATTTGTCTTATTGTCCATGCATTGCGCAAATTTCGTCATTCGTAAATATAATGATTATTCCCAGCTAATGGTGAGAAAATATCACCATATGTAGAGTAATAAATTAAAGTAAATACTTTGAATATTTTTTACACTTATTTGTTACATAACTTTTTATCTCAGTTAAGTATATTATGGTTTAATTGACTATTTTATACATAAGTGCCACTTAATTTTTGTTAAGGGCAGAACGTAAAAAACCTACACCTGTCAGGGTTGGGGGGTTAGGTTTCATGTTAGTTTTTCCACATAACATGGAAAGTCAGGTCTAATAATGTGATAAAAGTAGAACTTTACATCTGGTACTTTTTACCTGATATTTTGGTGTAGTGCGGAGTGTCACTCTTAAATTTTTACAAATAAAATTATGATTGCTATATAAAATTCCTATTTGATTCTATCCTTTTCTCTGTTACCGACTTCCACAAATAATTCAGGACTCAAATTAGCATACTTATATTTTGATATTGATTACTTAATATTGCTAATTATTAAATATTTTTTTGCTTAAATGTCTTAACTGTCCAATTAACTGTCTTAACTGTCTTAACTGTCGTAATAGCCTTAACATATTTACTTATTAACTGTCTTAACTGTCCTTGCACACATATTTAATTACTGGTATATATTTAATGGCAAAAACAGTTTCCGTCAGGAAAAACACCATGTCTACAAAGACAGTTAAAAAAGCGAACGTTGCAGTAGTACCATTCTTTGCGCGTTTCTTGGAAGCACAATCTGCTGAAGGTGAAGGAACAGAAACTCCTTCTGTTCCATTTCCTTGGACTTTCAAGTTTCCTTCAGATGCAGAAGACGCAGCATCGTAGTCTTCATCTGTAGTTAAGGAAGTAGCTGTGATTTATTGAAGAATCCAAAAGTCAGAATTCAGAAATCAGAATGAATTAGTGGGGTATTCCAACCCGTCACTAAATTTAGCTGGCTAAATTTTTAATTTAGTGGAGGTATTAAACCCTTGCAATTCATCCACCAGTTGCACAAGCAGCTGCTCTATGTCTATATACTGAATTCTAACTCCTGACTTCTGAATTCTATTGAAATAACTGAAAGCTACTCTTGGGAAGTCGATCGCTTTCATATTACCTAAGACATAACATGGAAGCGATCGCGTTTCCTACATCCCTTACTTCTTCCGCAAGCTGGAGATATAGCCAGGAATTTGTTTAGTATTTCTTAATATTTACCTCTTAAAAATTATCAGGCAAAATATTTTATGCACCTGTCTCGTGATGTTGTATTATTAATCACCCATAGTGGTGATTTCTTTACAATAGATAGAGTAGCAGAAGCCTTGTCAAAAAAAGGGGCGCAACCATTTCGTCTAGATACTGACAAGTTTCCTCTAGAACTACAGTTAACAGCACATTTTGACAAGGTTAAAAGCTACCACACCATAGAATACAACAACCACTCTATCAGCACAGAACAGGTGCAAGCTGTATGGATGCGCCGCATTTGGGAACCACAACTGAGTCAAGAATTAGCACCACAGTTCCGAGAAGCTTGTGTGAGAGAATCACAAGCAACATTAGATAATTTTTGGGACAGCCTCAAAAAAGCTCGTTGGGTAGATGATTTAGAGCGGATAAATTATGCAAATAACAAACTGCGTCAACTAAGAATTGCATCTGAAGTAGGTTTTGTTATTCCTCAAACTCTTGTCACCAACAAAGCAGAAGCAGCACGAGAGTTTTTCCAGCAAGTCAAGGGAAAAATGGTGAGCAAATTACTAACTCCACTTTCCCGCAGTATGGAATACACCTCGTTCTTTTTGTACACCAGCATCGTCCAAGCAGAAGACTTAGAAGATGCTGAGTCTCTGCGCTACTGTCCAATGGTTTTTCAAGAGCAAATCCCGAAGCAACAAGAATTACGGGTGGTGTATGTAGATGGTAATGTATTTGTGGGAGCGCTAAATGCAGATGTATATGCAGCAGCCAAAGTTGATTGGCGTAAACCTGGTGTTGAGGTTGGTGCATGGCAACATCACCAGCTTCCTGATGAAGTAGTTCGTCGTCTGCAAGCTTTTATGGGTAAATTTGGGCTTTCATTTGGCTCATTAGATTTTATCCTCACACCATCAGGCGAATACGTCTTTTTGGAAAATAACCCCGTAGGTGAGTGGGGAATGTTAGAGAAAGATTTAGATTTGCCAATTGCAAGTGCGATCGCAGATACCCTACTTCAGAGAAAAGATTAATAAATATATTTAATATTTCACACTTCATAATTCATACTTTTTATGACAGTTTTAATAGTTACTTTTAGCAAAGACAACGAAAGCATTCCTTTAGTCATCAAAGAAATAGAGGCTAGAGGAGAAAAAGCATTTCGGTTTGATACAGATAGATATCCTACTGAAGTCAAGCTAGATATTTATTCCGGTGATACTGAACGAGTAATTATTACGGATGGCGAACAAAAACTCGATTTGAGTGAAGTGTCTTCAGTTTGGTATCGGCGGATGCGCTACGGACAAAAAATTCCCGACTCAATGGATAGACAATACAGAGATGCCTCAATTAACGAATGTCGCGCCACGATTAGAGGAATGATTGCCAGCCTGCCAGGATTCCACTTTGATAAAATGTCAAATGTGGATCAAGCTAATAATAAGCAACTACAGTTGAAAGTTGCAAAAAAAGTTGGACTTTTAACTCCACGTACTCTGACTTCCAACAATCCCGAAGCCGTCAAACAATTTGCTCAAGAGTGTCCGCAAGGCATCATCACCAAGATGCTTTCTTCCTTTGCTATTTATGATGAGCAAGGGCGAGAAAACGTTGTGTTTACCACTCCAGTTACAAACGATGATCTGGAGAATATGGAAGGGCTGTGTTTTTGTCCGATGACGTTCCAAGAAAACGTGCCGAAGGCGCTGGAGTTGCGCACAACTATTGTGGGACACCGTGTATTTACAGCCGCAGTAGACTCCCAAAGCTTAGAAGGCTCTACTTACGACTGGCGCAAAGAAGGAAGAGCTTTAGCCAAGAATTGGCAACCCTACACCTTGCCAGAAGATATTGAGAAAAAGCTGCTCAAATTGATGGTTGAGTTTGGCTTAAACTATGGAGCAATTGATATGATTGTTACCCCTGATGGTCGGTATGTATTCCTCGAAATTAACCCAGTCGGGGAATTTTTTTGGCTGGAGATATATTCACCCTACTATCCTATTTCGCAGGCGATCGCCGAAGTATTGTTAACTAATAAAAATTAAGTACAGAGTATTGATTTGTTATTAATATTTAAACATCTATTTTTAATTACCAATTATTTTATTTATTTGGAGTTTAAAATTTTGTGACCAACCAGCTACATACTCAATTAGTTTTGACATTTGATGGCATAGATGATTATATAGACTTTGGCAGAAAGGATATTGATGGTGTTTTTGCCCAAGGAAGTTCAGCCTTTACAGTTTCAGGATGGATCAATCCTCATCAATTAACAAATAAAGCTACTAGCTATGGAACGCGTAATGTATTTTTTGCCCGTTCTTCAGACCGATATAGCGATAATTTTGAGTTCGGTATCAGTGAAACAGGAAGCTTAGATATCTTTATTGATGAAACTGTTAGCAAGGGTATCAAAACCTTCGGCCAAGGAGAATTAACAATAGGACAATGGCACTTTTTTGCCATTGTTTTTGATAATGGTCAACTAACCGTGTACCTTGATGATCATGAATACAATGATTCTCTGAGAGGTTCATCTTTAAACAAAGCCACAAGTGCTATAACTCTGGGTGCAACTTTACACAAACAAGTATATTTCGCCGGACAATTAGCTAACATTAGCGTTTGGAATTATCCTTGTACTCAAGAACAAATTCAGACTCATCGTTGTGGGCTAATAGTTGGGAATGAAGCAGGATTAGTAGCTTACTGGAAATTAGATGAAGGCCAAGGAACAACGGTTAAAAATCAAGCAGGAGATTCCCATGAAGGAAAATTACGTGGTAATCCAACTTGGGAATTAGCCCAAATTCCATTTGCAATCCAACCATTGTATCAAGAAGAAATTTCAACTGAAACAGCAACTATTTCTCCAGAAGAAACACTAACCACAACTACAACTTTATTAGCAGCAACAGTACCATTAGCCAGCAACGACGAAGAACAACCACAAGAAATTCCCCAAACACAAACTAACAACGAAGAAGCTGATAGTATCCTAAACCTGATAACTCTCCCGCTACAAATTGAAGAACCCAAAATAGAACAACCTAGTCAAAGCGAAGTTCCAACCAATATTCACGCAGCAGAAGTACAAACACTCTCTCAGCAGGAACCACAAGAAACTATGGAACAGACAGCTAAACCCAAATATAAAATACTTGCTATTGATGGAGGCGGTATCAGGGGTATTATCCCAGCGCTTTTATTAGCAGAAATTGAAAGGCGGACACAAAAGCCGATATATAGTTTGTTTGATTTAATTGCTGGTACTTCCAGTGGTGGAATTCTAGCCTTGGGACTCACTAAACCCCGATTAAGTTCAGAACAATCTGATCACCTGTCGCAAGCTGAATACACCGCTGAGGAGTTACTGCAACTATTTCTTGAGTATGGTGTAGAAATATTTTATGAGCCATTCTTTGAAAGAATACTTGGCCCCATAGAGGATATATTTCTCCAACCAAAATATCCAGCCAAAGGCAGAGAAGAAATTCTCAAGCAATATTTTGGTCACGCATCTCTAGAAAATAATCTCAAAGAAGTTTTTGTAACTAGCTACGATATCGAGCAACGAATTCCCATATTCTTTACAAATCAACTGCACAAACAACAGATCGAATCTAAAAATTTTCGCAAATTGTGTGGAGATTTTTCCCTCTTAGATGTAGCATTAGCAACTAGTGCCACTCCATCTTATTTTGCTCCCCATCGCATTCCAACTTCCCACAATACCAACGGCTTTTATACTTTAATTGATGGGGGAGTTTTTGCTAATAATCCAGCCCATTTAGCTATTATCGAAGCACAAATTAGTAGTAAAAAAGAAACCAACAGAGTTCTCAATATCGAAGATATCTTAGTAGTTTCTTTAGGGACAGGTTCGCTGACGAGTGTCTACCCTTATAACGAAGTCAAAAATTGGGGACTCTTGCAATGGGGTAGACCACTTTTAAATATTGTGTTCGATGGTGGTAGTGAAGTGGTGTCTGGAGAATTAGAACGGTTGTTTGAACCTAGCGATACAGAAGCTAAAAGTTCTTACTATCGGTTTCAACCATTTTTAGATGAGGAACTAGAAGAAATAGATAACATCAAACTCAAAAATACACGTCAACTACAAGCTGTAGCCCATCGAATGATTGCTGAAAACAGCGAAAAAATCGATGAATTATGTAGTCTTTTGTTGGGCTAAATGCAAATGAATAATTTCTGTTTTTCAGAAATTATTCGTCAATTTCTTAGTCATGTTTTCACCTAAAATACAAGGATTGATAGGTAAGTAAAATGGATGAACTAGTCAAAAAAATTGCTGGTTTAGGTCTTCCTGGCATACTTTTCGTGATTGCAACGGCTTCATCAGGAGGTAGTGTCGCTGCCGTTGTTGCCTTACTTTCATCATTAGGCGGGCCGTTGGGACTATTGGGTGGTTTAGGTCTGCTTGGACTAGTAGGCGTTTTAACAGAATATATTACAGGATTTGGCATTGAAAACATTCTCAAACTTATTTATACAGAACGTAGCAAAACTGAATCTGTGAGATTTCTGCTCAAAGAAATTCAAGATTTACCAATTACAGATGAGCTAAAACTCAAGCTCAAAAATCATATCAACCCAGTAGTTGTTACTGAATCTGACGAAGGTACATCTCCGAAAACAATCGAAATTGTTGATGAGGAACCAGTAACCTAGTACATTTGATTGGATACCCATAGCTCCCTTTTTTCATGGGGAGCTAAAAATCTTTAATATCTAAAACTAAAAATGGCCTCTGAGTCAACTTAATTCTCAAAGGCCATTTCAAACTGACTAGTTTAATTAAGAACGGCTACATTTTGAAAACATGCAAACTTCATCTGTACGTGAGCAAAAAATAACAAATCCTTTTTCAGTGTTGGCTCAATTTTGGGAGGATGTGAAAGTAGTTGCTCAACCTTATTGGTATCCAACAAAAGCAGAAGGAAGAGCATTTGCAGATGTGATTCGTTCATGGGGAATGCTCATTCTCTTATTATTATTAATAGTTGGAGTTGTAGGTGTAACTGCCGCTAATAGCTATTGGAATCGTTATGTAATTGATATTGTTATTGAAGAGAGAAACCTTGAAAAATATAATAGCACGTTATGGCTATCTACTCTCATTGTTGTAGTGATAGTCATTTTAGTAACTGCTTTAAGATATGTCCGAAAAAAAATAGCTCTTGATTGGTACAAATGGCTAAATAATCAAATTTTAGAAAAATATCTGAGCAATCGAGCTTATTATAAAATCAATTTTAAATCTAATATAGATAATCCTGATCAACGCCTATCCCAAGAAATAGAACCGATTACTAGCCTGGCTGTGAGATTTTCAGAGACTTTTCTAGAAAAAGTTTTGGAAATGGGAAGCTCTCTGATAATTTTGTGGTCAATTTCTTGGGATATTGCCATTTATTTGGTTATTTATACAATTATAGGTAATCTTATAGCTATTTTCTTAAATCAAGCAATAAATAAAATTAATCAGGAAGAAATTCAATTTAAAGCGGATTTTGCTTATTGCCTAACTCATGTTCGTAATCACGCTGAATCAATTGCATTTTTTCAAGGAGAAGCGGAAGAATTAAATATAATTCGACGCAGATTTAATAATGTTCTGACAACTGCGGAACGCAGGATGAATTTTGAAAAAGGACAAGATGCTTTTGGGAGAGCATATCAATCTGCGGTTGGTATATTTTCGATGTTTATTCTCACACCTTTATTTCTGCAAGATCAAATTGATTATGGAGAAATAAATCAAGTTAGTGTAGCTTGCTTTATGTTTTCTAATGCTTTGGGTCAACTAATAGGTGAGTTTGGGGCTTCAGGGCGATTTTCTAGTTATGTAAAGCGTTTAGCTGAGTTTTCGGATGCTTTAGACGCTGTTAGTAAACAACCAGAGAATATCAATACTATTCAAGTCCTAGAAGAAAAACGTTTAGCTTTTGAGAATGTCACATTAAAAACGCCAAATTATGAGCAGGTGATTGTGGAAGATTTGTCACTTGCTGTTCAGCCAGGTGAAGGTTTATTGATTGTTGGCCCTAGTGGTAGGGGTAAAAGTTCATTATTGAGAGCGATCGCAGGTTTATGGAATGCGGGAAATGGCCGTCTGGTGCGTCCTCCTCTGCAAGAAGTGTTATTCTTACCCCAACGACCTTACATAATATTGGGTACTTTGCGCGAACAGTTACTGTATCCGCATACAGACAGAAAAATGAGCGATCGCGAACTTGAACAAATCTTACAACAAGTTAATCTGCAACACTTGCTTACCCGTGTAAATGGCTTTGATACAGAAGTTCCTTGGGAAAATATATTGTCTTTAGGAGAACAACAACGCCTCGCTTTTGCGCGACTATTAATTACACATCCTAGTTTCACGATTTTAGATGAAGCAACAAGCGCTTTAGATTTGAATAATGAAACTAATTTGTATCAACAGTTGCAAGACACAAAAACAACTTTCATTAGCGTTGGACATAGAGATAGTTTGATGAATTATCATCAGTGGGTATTAGAACTTTCACAAGAATCTAATTGGCGACTTGTTTCTATAAAAGATTATCAAAAGCAAAAAGGAATTACCATCGAACCATTACCAAAGGAGCAAATCACCATAGATATTTCCCCTAAAGATGAATTCAAACAAAGAACAGCCACAATTGTAGGTCTTTCTCATGAAGAACTGAAAAAATTAACAAATTATTCTCTTAGCACAATCAAAACTAAGGCTAGTCAAGAAAAGCCGATTACTACTAAGGATGGTGTGACTTTCCACTATAATAAAGACCCGCAAGTGTTGAAATGGGTAAGAAATTAGGTATGTTCATACTTTTCAAGATTTTATCCTTTTACCATACCAATTTATTTAGTGCCTTTTAAACTGGAATTTGAAATGGCTAAATAGTTAGCAGCTACTTATATTTTTTAGAATCAGTGATGGGAGTTAGACAGCACAAACAACTAATTACTTATGAATCTATTACGATTTATGATAAGAAATATAAATTTCCGATTCTCAAAAATTCCAAATTAAATAAAGTTCAAAAAAAAATTAGAAAATGCCAAAACTTAATAAAGTCAGGTAATAAATCTCATTCTTATGTTTGGGGAATCATTAAACGCCAACAAAAACTTAGTCAAGGAGAGATTTTAGCAGAGGTAAAATTATTAATTAGAGATTACACTCAACTGCTTGATTTTTTAGAAAATTACAAAGATAGTTATCAAGATTTTTTATTAAAATTTATAGATGACTGGAAAAATCTGTTTAACCAAAAATATCTAGAAATCAGAAAAATTAACGAAGAAAGAAATAAGTTAGAAGTCAAAAATCATCATAATCCTCAAATTATTGAAAAATTAACCTGGGAAAAGGAAGAAAATTTAAAATCCATTTTACTGTTAAGTAATACTAATCTTTTAATTTTAGAAAAAGTAAAATTGCTGAGTGAGGGAATTAAAGATTTAGCAGAAGATACTAAAAATCAAAAGTACGCTATTCAGCAAATAGTTAAAGATATAGAGGTATATCAAGAGATTTATGAATATCAAATTAAAGCTACAAAAATTCGTCAAGAAATAGCAAAAATAGCTGAAACAGCAATTAATCTGGAAAACTCTCTGCAAGATTACTTTAGTCCGTTTCAATCTTTAATAGATGAGGTAGTCAAAGTAGATGCAGATTTTTACGCAACTGTAGGAGAAATTCAAAATTTAGCAAGTAGTACTTTAAATGCGCAATCAGATTTATTAACAATACAAGATACTCATCAAATTTCTCATAATATCCTCAATTTGTTAGTGGCAAGTTATGAGAAAAAAGATAGGTTACAAGAGGCTTTTTTCCAGGCACAGTTATTAGATGAGCAAGTTTATAATTTTGATTTAAGCAGAAATGAAATAACTTTAAACCAAGCGATTTGCTTAATCTCTGATTATATGTCTACACAACTGGTTGCGCAAAAAAAAGTACTAGGAATAGTAGAAACAGATGTTATTTCTTCTCCTGCTCAACTTGCTGCTGAAAAAATAGAATTAGTAGAACCAATTTATAATGATATTGAGTTTACCAAAGAATTTAAATTTACTACAGCTATTGATTACAGTCAATTACAAAATCTGCTGGCACAACACAAGTGGCAAGATGCTGATATTGAAACTGCAAAATTAATGCTGCAAGTTATGGGTAAGTATGATTGGCATGAAGTTTATAGAGAAGATATTCTCAATTTTTCTTGTGAAGCTTTTCATAAAATTGATCAACTTTGGCAACAATACAGTCATGGTTATTTCGGCTTTAGTATTCAGCAAAGTATTTGGGCTGAAATCGGTGGACAAGTAGATTACGAAACAGAAAAGAAACTTGGCGATCGCTTAGGGTGGCGAAAGGAGGGAAATTGGTTAAAGTACGACCAACTAACTTTTAATTTATCTCCAACAACACCGATGGGACACCTACCAGTCACATGGTTACACTATAACGAAGATATTGTTGACATATTTCCCCAATCATCAGCAGAATCATTATCAATGGCAGCTTGGCGAGTCGGTTCTTGGCTAGTATGGCAGATGCACTTATTTTTTACTCGTGTGAATGTTTGTAATGAAAATAATTTATAAATTAATTACAAACTATTTAATCCTAGAGAGAAATAAAGCCAATGAATAATATTGATATGAATCTTTCTGATACGGACATTGAAATTTTACTTCTTGGAAAATGGCGATTTAATAAAGAGTGGGAAAAAATTTCTATTGAATTTAAAGATGATATGACTTATAGGCAAACTAGGACTCAAACATTTATTTTATCTAAACCTAGAGAATTGCTCACAGGTAATCAGTTTTCTGGTGTATGGTATGTAGATGATAGAAGATTATGTTTAATTGCTAAAGCTGCTCCTAAATCATTTTTAAATTTAAATTTAGTAATCTTACCTAACATTAATATTGCAGACATAGTATTTAATTTAGTTTCTCTGTTTATAACAGAAAAATATGAAATTATTAAAATTAATAAAACGGAATTTATGATAAAAGATGAAAAACAATCAATTATTGGCAAAAAAATAATTAAGTCCTGAAAATTTCTAGAGCTTGTAAAGTTGCTTGAGTTAATGTATTTATAACTCCTAAGAGGAAGTTTGGAAAGTCATAAAAGATACTAAGAACCCCTCTCCAAACCTCTCCCCGAAGCGGAGAGAGGCTTTGAAACCCCATTCCCTATAAGGGAATGGGGGCTGGGGGGTTAGGTTTTTCAGATTTTGATGTTAACAATAATACTTTCCAAACAACCTCTAAGACTAACTATAATTTGGAAGAATAGACTTCTTGCATATATTTAACTTAAGCTTCACGCAGAGCCGCAGAGGCGCATAAAGGAAAGAGAAACTTATAGGTAATAGAGAGGTTGATGATATGTTTCAATCCCTATTAGGGATTAATTGAAATTTCAACTGTATCTAATAGATATATCAAGTATATCCAAACAAATAGCCCCGTTTCAATCCCTGATAGGGATTATTTGAAATTTCAACAAATCAGACCATGACCAACCTATGGTAGTTTTGCTGTTTCAATCCCTGATAGGGATTATTTGAAATTTCAACCTTTTTCTCCCACGCTCCCCTTGGTCAAAATTTCGTTTCAATCCCTGATAGGGATTATTTGAAATTTCAACCGCTGCTACTAGACGCACTAAAAGCAATCAGCGTCACAGTTTCAATCCCTGATAGGGATTATTTGAAATTTCAACTTGGCGGGGCCGAATACATCTTTGATATGTATGTGTACGTTTCAATCCCTGATAGGGATTATTTGAAATTTCAACTTGATGAGCCAACATACTGGGCTGGTACACCTGGTTTCAATCCCTGATAGGGATTATTTGAAATTTCAACCAGTAGCCGTAGGACGGAATAAGGACGGCTGAGAGTTTCAATCCCTGATAGGGATTATTTGAAATTTCAACTCGAGACAAGTACATCAGCGATCGCGCCAATATCTCAGTTTCAATCCCTGATAGGGATTATTTGAAATTTCAACCAGGTTTAACCTAATGGTTATGGGGATTGACTTCGGTGTTTCAATCCCTGATAGGGATTATTTGAAATTTCAACTTCTAGTTTGGGGTAAGGTTAAGAAACCATTGTCAGGTTTCAATCCCTGATAGGGATTATTTGAAATTTCAACAAACTTATACCTAAAGCCTACCAAGGTCTGGCAACATGTTTCAATCCCTGATAGGGATTATTTGAAATTTCAACCGAGCAACCCGATTACGCTAAAGAGCTTAAGCTTGCTGGTGTTTCAATCCCTGATAGGGATTATTTGAAATTTCAACTACACCACCCCAAAATTGACCACACAAATAACAATGTTTCAATCCCTGATAGGGATTATTTGAAATTTCAACGACAGCATGGACGAAGAACTTAGCCGCCACCTCTGTTTCAATCCCTGATAGGGATTATTTGAAATTTCAACTTGTAATTCCTTAATCAGTTCTGATAGTTGCATCTTGTTTCAATCCCTGATAGGGATTATTTGAAATTTCAACATAATATTTACTCTTGCATTTCTCTCGTCAAATGTGTTTCAATCCCTGATAGGGATTATTTGAAATTTCAACTCCCCTACACTGGCTCAAGTATTTGGCTCTAGCGCGTTTCAATCCCTGATAGGGATTATTTGAAATTTCAACCAAATCATTTATTTTATTATTAGTATTGTTATGTTTCAATCCCTGATAGGGATTATTTGAAATTTCAACCCAATGACTAGTAACTAATCACAACAACTTCAATAGTTTCAATCCCTGATAGGGATTATTTGAAATTTCAACTGCTGTAAATGGGCTGTTGATTCACGTTTAATCAAAGTTTCAATCCCTGATAGGGATTATTTGAAATTTCAACTCCCTAGAGAAAGTCTGCCTTAGACACAACATCCGCGTTTCAATCCCTGATAGGGATTATTTGAAATTTCAACTGATATGAGCAAGTGCGGTGCATTACTTACATGGGGTTTCAATCCCTGATAGGGATTATTTGAAATTTCAACCTCAAGCCCGACCAGTGTAGACACATTGTCCACTCCTGCTGGTTTCAATCCCTGATAGGGATTATTTGAAATTTCAACAGTCAACTACCGTTGATGTTAGGCTATCTACATTTGAGGTTTCAATCCCTGATAGGGATTATTTGAAATTTCAACTATCACTAGTAAACATTCGTGCTGAAGCTAACTTAGTTTCAATCCCTGATAGGGATTATTTGAAATTTCAACTTTAAGTCGTCTATGCAATAGTCTGCAATGATGGAAAGGTTTCAATCCCTGATAGGGATTATTTGAAATTTCAACTCAAACTAGCTACCTTCAGCTTTATGTAGATAGACGTTTCAATCCCTGATAGGGATTATTTGAAATTTCAACATTGCCCAAGTGGAATATACGAGGTTTTGTGAAACTTGTTTCAATCCCTGATAGGGATTATTTGAAATTTCAACAGCAAGAGTAGTATGCTATGCCGATACAGCTTTAGTTTCAATCCCTGATAGGGATTATTTGAAATTTCAACAATGGGTGTGTCAAGGTAAACAGTAGTCAAGTTGCGTTTCAATCCCTGATAGGGATTATTTGAAATTTCAACACTTCTCGAAGTCCGTTCGGGGTCATCCAAATAATGTTTCAATCCCTGATAGGGATTATTTGAAATTTCAACTGGCTAGAACTACTGGATATTGAAGCCAAAGTAAGTTTCAATCCCTGATAGGGATTATTTGAAATTTCAACCTGGTCACAGCTTTGAGCCACTGTATATCAAATTTTTTTAAGTTTCAATCCCTGATAGGGATTATTTGAAATTTCAACGCGATCGCCCACAAGTCTTAATCGCTTAGGAATGCCGTGTTTCAATCCCTGATAGGGATTATTTGAAATTTCAACTGCGGGAGCCGAAAAGCTAATCTGTATTTGGTTTTCGAGGTTCAGTTTCGCGGATGGGTTGATTATAGCCGGAGAAAATTTTAGGTGATTTGAGAAAAATAGCTGAAACCAAGACGATACAAGGTGCGCGGATGATTTTAAATGATTTTTTCTGCAAATTCTTGTACTGAAAGGAAGACAGCTATTTTTCCTCAACCCTGATTTTCTACAGCTACCCATCCGCGCATTAGGCAAAGAAAATGGTTTCGTCGCGGGGTTGTTCGCCACCGATGCGTTCGATTTTATCAAAACAGCAAGCGCAGAGAAAGTAAAAGCGGATGCTGTCGGTATCAGGTTTAATGAGTTTGTGCAAACGCGATCGCAATTTGGCATATTGAGTCTCGGTAAGCTGGCACTCAAATACGCTATACTGCACCCACTGTCCATAAGATTTCAAAATTTTATGGATTTTGGTACGGCGTTTGTCTTCTGGGACATCGTAAGATACAACCACTTTCTTTTTCAATTCATCTTTCACTCAAACTTCCTCCTGTCACCTATTTCAAAACCAGTGGCGGATATTTCTCGGTTTCACCCATAAGGTATTTCGCTAATAGTCGCGCTTGTAGTTCAAAAGCTTCTTGATAAGTGCATTTGCGCCCCATAACGGGATGTTTAAATTCGGATTGTTTTTTCTGTGCGTATAAGCGCAGGAATGTTTTTCGTCCTTCAGGTGTGAGGGAAACTGCACCGCTTAAGGGTTCGGTGACAAAATCTGCGGGTGTTAGCAGTTGCTTGTTTAAGGTAGATAACACTACTGCATCTACTATTAGAGGGCGAAATTCTTCCATTAAGTCTAGTGCTAGAGAGGGTCTACCATAGCGATCGCAATGCAGATATCCTAAATATGGATCAAACCCAACTATATTAATCGCACCCTGCACATCATGGCGCAATAATGAGTAACCAAAACTAAGTAAAGAATTCACCGGATCAGTAGGCGGACGGCGCAAGCGGTGAGAAAATTGAAATTCTGCATTCTTAATTAGTTCATTAAAACAACCAAAGTAAGCTGCACTACCAGCACCTTCTAAACCTCGCAGGGAGTTGATATTATGTGTAGTGTCGATGGGTGCGATCGCTTGTTCTAATTGTGTAATCTTTTTAGATAAATCTATATCGGAAGATTCGCGCTGGCGACGAGTGAGGAGGTTACGGTAATTTTTCAATTTACCACGTACAAATCCTTGGACTACATGAATTGCTTGGGGTGATTCTCCAGCAGCTTGCCATTGGGCTTTGCGGACAAATATATTTTTCGTAACTTCTGGTTCTATGCGTCCTAAATAACGACCATTTTCTGTGAGGAATGTGAGGGGAATGCTGCGTTCTAGTAGTTCTGAAATAACAGCAGGCGAAACGGTAGCACGTCCTAAAACTACTACACCTTCTATTTTGATGAGTGGTACATCTAAAATAGTTTTTTTATCGAATTTGACGCTAAGGCGTTCATCAATTTTGCCAATGAAAGCGTCTTCTTGGCTGATGTAAACTGTACCCATGATTATTTCCTTTATGAGAGGTGAGAGAGAGTTTTTTTTGACGCAGAGCGGCGCGGAGGGTAGTGCAGAGTTTCGCGGAGGATTAGACACATTTTTTCTTTGCGTCTTTGCGCCTTGGCGTGAGCTTTTAAATAGCTTCTTGATAGCGTCTTACTTTATCGGCTGATTGAGGAAGACATTGAGGAGATAAACTGCATCCATCACAGCGTTTTGTTTTGATGGCTTTGGGCATTGCGCCTGTAAATAAAAGCATTTGTACGGCTTCAATTGTTGCGATCGCACTCTGTCTTAATTCGTCGTTAATTTCTACTAGTTGACGTTGGTGTGAATGTGCATAATAAATATAGCCTATGCTGATAGATTTGCCTGTCATTTCTTCCAAACACAAAGCTTGAGCGCAGACTTGCAATTCATCATTATCCCATTCGCCTTTGCGTCCGCGTTTGTATTCGATGGGGTAGCATTCACCGTTTTCTAATTCAACTAAATCGGCTTTGCCAATCAGTTTGTACTTATCAGATTTCAACCAAATGGCGCGAATTTGCCAAGTTTCTTCACGTTGTCCTTCACTTAAAGTATGGACGCGATCGTGTAAGGTTGTACCTTCAATTGTGTATTGGTTATCACTAAATTCGCCTGCACAAAACATCCGCCAACAGCGATGCGAACAGTAGGCATATTGGTTTAATGCTGCAATTGGTATATATTCAATATCGTTCATAATTTATTTCACACTTCAGACTTCATAATTCATACTTCACATTCGACGTACCATTCCCATACCCATTGTTGTTTTGCGTCCGACTCCTGCATATAACGCAAAGTTAGCTAAGGTGTTAAGCTGTTTAATTTGGCTAGGTTCAGCTTCACCTAATATTCGATAATTAACTTCGCCAATAATGCCAATAAATTTGCTGCGAGAGTCGGCTAATATTTCTGTGTGGATGTTAACAAATGAAGGGAATATTGACTCAAGAGAAATGCCAGATAGTTCTATACCGCTATATTTATTCCACCGCGAAATTAGGGAATTGAAAACACATTCTCTAGTCGGAAGGGTAGTATCAAAATGTCCTTGGCGGAAGGCGGTGGGTGTGGCGAAGGTAAAGTTAAGAGAACGTTCAGTATCACTGGCTTCTTCGTACAATTGAGTATAGGTGCAAGCATTTGCCCAAGGTTGCGTTGATTGGGGTGTGCCTTGAATGCTGGTAATATACAAATCAGCCGGGCCAAGATGCCAAGGGTGATTAGGATTGAGGTTGAGCCATAGTTGCGTTAGCTTACCAAAAAGCGTGTCATCTAATAAGGAGATACGCCACCAGCAGGGTGTTCCGGCGGAAATTGGTTTTTGATGTTCCCACTGTAGTTTAGATCCCCCCCTACTCCCCTTCAAAAGGGGGGAGTTAGTGCTACTAATTTGTAGCGGGGAGAGGGTAAAGGCTTTGTCTGCGGTAGAATCATGTAAGCGATCGCCTAATTCTCGATCTACAGAACTGACTAGAGTTAAAAATAGGGCGTGTAAATGTCTACCTGTAAGATACTGCTGTGGAATAGGCGACTGCGGAAGCAGATTAAGAACTAGACTGTGCGGCATATAATCAAGTCAAAAGTCAAAAGGCAAAAGTCAAAAAACTTACTTGCGTTTCTTTGTTGTATTTTGAGCAACTCTAGACTCTACTGTAAACTCTGGTATTTCTACGACTTCAGCATCGCTTAAAGTATACTGTTCGCAAACTAAACTCAGGCGGCTTCCAGGGGTTCTCACAGCATTGACAGAATGAGTTAAATCGCCTTGAAAGTAGAGTAGGGTATTCATCTGCGGCTTAATTTGTCCTAGTTGGCGTTTGTGCGATTTGAGTACCAGTTCACCCCCTTCCATATTTTCTGGTACGCGCACATAAAGAACGCTGACAAAGGTAGGTGGTTCAACGGTTTTGCAGTAGGAACGTAGAGAACGATCTATATGCGGATCGACGCGAGAACCTTCTTTAAGTAGTAAGGGGTTGAGGTAAAAAGCGTTACAGTTAGGCTGGAGAGCCAAATCAAGGTAGGGTTTGAAGTAGGGGAATTTTTGCTCTACTGTGGAGATATGCGATCGCCTGAATACCACAGAAAATCCCTTAGTACCGACAAAATCGCGGTTGAGGTTGTTGACAGCAAAGTAAGGACAAGCATGAATTTCTCCCCACAAGTTATTGAGGTATTCGCTGGGGAAGGCGTTTGGTTGTTGCTGATAGTGTTTCACAAGTGGGGAGCGTTGCAGTAATAATTAACTACGAAAATGATATGCCATACGAGCCGGAATTTTGATGTCTTTCAACTCTTTGAATTGATAGTATTGCCCTCGCATTTGTACATTTTGAATTAAACTAACTGGAGGCATATTCACCACATCGTAGCTAATCACTTGATTGGTAAACATCACATCCAAAGGATTTAAAGGATATTTGCAGGTAAATAAACCTTCAGTAGTTTGAGGTTGTGGTAATGGTTCAACTGTCACCTCAGCCTTACTCATCCATTTACCTAGACGAATCCATTTTGGTAATTTGAGTTCTTTTTGGGAGATAACAAAAAACTCAAATACACTTTCTGGTGCTAACTCTCTAATACGTCCAAAAGTAGGAATATTTTTGCTGATTTTATCCATTTTGACATGATAAGAGAGGTTAGCAAATTTATAGGTGTGCGTTACATAAGCAGATTCTAAAGGACGTGCAGGTGTAATATAAATACCTTGCTGATTGAGAGGTTCTAAATCTCTTTCGTAATGGGGTATATGCTCTGCATCGTAATAACTACTTTTCGCTAAACCAAGAGCATAAGCCAGAGCATAGTTATGTAAATATTGCTCTGTTACATAAAGCCTACCTAACTCACGAGTAGCAAAATACAGTGGGTCTTGCAATGTCAGGAGAAGACGATAAACTTGCATACATTATGAGTCCTCCCCTTCATCTGTCTTATTTCTATTCCTTCTACTTCTGCTGCTGTTAGTATTTTCTGATTTTTCTTCTTTCAGAACACCCGTTGCTTTTGCATAATTTAAAGTCTCTTCTGTCAATAAATTCATCCATTGTTGAAAACTAGCCTCATCTGCAAGAATAGATTGAGCTTCATTTTGAAGAGATACAAGAGCTTCTTTTGCGATTAATTCATAAAAAACTCCGTCTTCTTGAATCAATTCATTGACAGCTTGCTCGGTAGCTTCTTTAAGAGAATCAAGTTCATAAGGAGGTAAAACTTCTCCGATAATGTCATAAATTTTTTGAGTTAAGCGCAAATTGCTGAAAATTTCACCGTCAGCAAATATTATTGCTACAACCTTATTTCGCATTTGTCCAGTACGTGTAGTCTGTGCGCCATAACGTTTAGTACGGTACAAATTATTCAACAGATATAAAAAAGTATTTGGTGTCGGGTCACGTAATGTAACTACACTGGGAAAAGGCACTTCTGGCAATACATGGTCTTGTTCACTAAAACGGTTAGTCGTGTCTGTTCCCTGCGTCATAGTCCCATCTTCATAAGGTGCGTTCAGCGTAAAAGTTCCGTGAGACTCTTCATATTTGGGAACAGCGTAAGCTGAATCTATAAAAACTTTGGATTTCTCCGAACCAGAATTATCCGCGCCACCTTTACCGACAGCATAACCGTAAATAACGCAGTCAGGACAAACTCCACAAGGATTTTCATTGTAAGCGCAGTCTTTATTATGTTGGGTTTTGATATGACTGTAGATTTCATAACGTCGCAATAATTCACGTCCTGTTAAACGTTCAGGAGTAGTTTGCTTACGTTTAAAAAGAACTAAACGACTAATTACTTGTGGAGCATTTATTCCGGCTCTAACTCTTGCTACATTTAGTTCTCCATCTGTTTTAAATACTGCATAAGAGTCAGTTTCTCGCAGAATTACAAAGTGAGCATATTTAGCTCCTGGAATGCGAGGAATAAAATCCTGAAAATGTTTCTTGTATTGTTCAAACATTAATTTGACTCCTTATTTTCTGATTTTTGTGCTTTTTCTTCAGGCTTTTTGATGTACTGTTTGATATACCAAGCCTCCGCCGCATGACGAATAAGATTGATATTTTGTCTTAGAAGTGATCTTTCAGACCTACAATAGTTCTTAAATACTTCGTTGACAAAATATTTAGCAAATTCTTCAATAACAGCTTGACGCAGGTTTTTATCCTTCACTACCTCCGATGGTATATAACCTTCGTTATTGTTATTTAGTACACCATCTACTAGAGAAAACAAGTAACCTTCTATCATTAATTGCAGATCATCGTCAGCAGTATTAGGCTGGCTTTCTAAGATAACCTTTGCAGCTATGTTTAAAGGTCGAATTCTTGTGTAAGCTGAGGAATTTTTACCTGACGCTCGATAAAACTCAGCATATTTGTTCACTAATCCTTCAATCATTTTCATAGGGCTATGGCATTTGTAATAATCGATTAACAGTTGGTAGTAACTTAGCAATTTTGCGGCAACAATAATTGATGGATCATTAAGCTGAGTTGCTTTCTTTTTACGCTCCTCCTTTTTAATATTTTCAAGTATGCGATCTGCGTAATGAAACACATACAAAGGACTAGTATCTAAAGATTGAGAAACATTGTTTAAAGCATTCCATACAGGAAAATTTCTACTATCACGGTATGCTTGGGATGTCAGGGCATACACAGCAAAAGCCGCAGGAATAGCAGTTAACAACTCATCAAGACGGAAACTAGATTTTCTGATGCTATGTTGCCAGTAAGTATGTACGTCATCCAAAACCGCAGTTTCTTTAAAATCTGCTCCTGAGTCGTATGGTGGAAGAGTTGAGCGACTCGCAACTACTTTAACACCAAAGGTTAAAGGTGCAATTAGCGTTAATAGTGCTGGCATATGCCATACTTCTGTATCAGTTGGTTTTTTAAATAATGCTGGAATTCCTAAAAGATAATAGCCGTGCATCTGTCCTTCTAAATATTCTGTTTTTTCAAGCCGCCGTTTCTCATTTTCCTTAGAATCACTGCCTACCCTAAAAACATCTGCACGGGGAATATATTTAGGAGCGTAATTATGTTTAGCTAATTCTTTATCTAAATCATAAAAGACATTTTGAGCAAAGCTTTGATAGGCTCGATTCATTATAAGAGCCGTTTCTGGAGTGAAGTAGTAATCTGGATAAAGGTGCAGATAAACAACATCATCATCTACTTCTAAACTCCTGCGTAAAGAGTAACTACGAAGCAGTTTTTCTGCTTGGCAAACTGTACAAATACCACGTAAAGATTCTTTGGAAAGGCTAGTCACTCGCTTGTTAGTATAACTAGAAAATTCCTCTCGGACATCAAAGGCACTATTACAAACAGCACATATTGGTTCACGTTTACGATTAGCTTTATTACGATGGTAACGATTTAACTCTTTTTCAAAATCATGGTGTTTATCACTATCGCTGATATCTAATATTTGAGCAATATAAGAATCAAGAAAAGCAAACGCTGTTAACTGTTGTGGTTTACCCCATTCTGCAATTACTTGGCGGATAGCTTTTATCATTACATTTTCAAGTTCAGCATCATTGAAGTTGCCATTTTTACCAATATAATGTCCAGCTAAAAAATACCAACCATGAGGTACACCGCCAAGAGCAGGTATGCGTTGTAAAGCTTCTAGATATTCATTCATATCTAAAGCATTAAGTAAAGCTTGGATAGCCTTTTCTTCACTTACTTCATAGTATTCTTTAAGAATATCTACTAATCCTCTAACTCCTTCTGCTAGTCTATCTACCTGTAAACTAGCTGGGTAATTCCAATCTAAATCTACTAATTCAGGAAGTAACCTGATTTTTTCTCTTCTTTCGCCAGTTATCGGAGGTCGCTTTTCACCAAGTATATTAAAAACTTGGCGAATAAGAGTTGCTGCTGCAAGTTCAACATCAGCAACTTCTTTCATATCTGGTTTACAACTGATAATACCTTTTGGTTGACGATAAATTAAACTACCTAATCCCTTAGAAGCAGTTTTTAAGATGTGCGATCGCACTATTTCAGCAAGGTTTGATAAATCTGGTTTTTCACTATCTTTTGGTGCAAAGTATGTAACTCCATCAGGGAAAAATAAAAAATCTATCCATCCAACTTCCCTTGCTTTCTTTAATACTGCATTGTGAATTGTTTGAGTTAATAATCCTCGGTTTTCTATAGTACGATGATGACGAATAATATACTTATCCTTTAACCTGCGTTGTACAATTGCCCGAATATTTTCTTGATATAAACTATCTGGACGATGAGCTATAGAAGCTACTAAGTCCGCAAAGCGAACAAACTCAGCTAAGTTCATCAAATGTTCAGGAGGTAATTGTATATCTTGGAAGTTAGCCAGAGTTAAATTTGCTCCTCTTGCATCTTCCGCATTTTGGGCAAGAAAGGCTATATCTTGCCAATATTCACTGCTGATAAATTTCCATAGTCTTAAAGTTTCAGCCCAAATGTTGAAATAATGCTGATATTTATTCCATTCTTTACCATCCATCCGCACATTACCTAATTGCGTAAGTACAACCTTATTGAGGTCGTGCAGAGTAACTGCTGCTAAATATAATCGTTGTTCAAGTTCATCTAAATTTGCTAATTTAACTAGAGTCCAACCACCAACCGCTGCATTTAAGAGGTGTATAGCTAAACTTTGGTCTTTATGTTCAACTAATTTAGTAATAATTTTTTCTTTTTTCTCTGCTTTGGCATTAATAGCTAACTTTTCAGCCGCTTCTAAACTCATTCCTTTTGCTGGCTTGAGGCTGAAGTAATCAAGAATATTAGGAAATACCTTTTCTATCCAATCTCTCAAAACTTTATCTTCAGCCTTATTCAAAGTGTCTAATGCTAAAACTACTAACGGAGGCTCTTTTTCCGGTATAACGGGTTTACCATAATCATTAGGCTGTAACCAATCAAAATCATCTGTCATTTTTCACTCTCCCGCAATAAATATTTCATTAGTTGGTTGCCAATATAGAAGACTGTCTAAAAGTAGTGCATCCAATCCAAAAGCGACAGGATATTGTTTTCGACTTAAATCTACTACTTTGTGTAATTCAAATAAAGCAGGTAATCTATAAATACGACGCAATGCTTTAATATCGTATTTACTAGGGTCTGCAACGCAAGTTGTAAGGGGTAAATATTCAAGCTGTTGATTTATTTTTTTAATTTCTCTATGCTGACTCTGTATAAAAAATCCTTTCCTTTCTTGTGCTATATTGAGAACCAATCTATCCAAATAATCTGGAAAAGTTACTTCTACAAGTTCATAGCTACTTAAATATTGTGTAATTCGTGCATATAATCCCAAATTGTTTTTATAAAAGGGTTCATTTAAATTTCGACTAATTTCCTGAGCTTCATCCTCTGAAATAAGTTCAAAATCTGTTCCTGTAAGTAACCGTAATAAACTAATACTCCTGACTGCATTTGTATATGGATCATTAATCCATATATCTAACTGTCCTGCACCTCGAAAAGTCTCCAGATCCTTAATAATAATTTTGTGTTCTTTGAGTTCGTTCAGCCGACACCATTTGGGAGTTGCACCAACAAGCCGCGTAGCTTCCTGAGAATAACGCTCAATCAGAGTTTGATATTGATCTTTTTGCTGATTAAGCAAACAAAACCTAATTGTAGAAAGGACACAACCCCAACGGCTTAAATATCGGTCAAATTTTTGAGGCTGTTGATATACTTTTTCTCTAACATTTGTGAAAAAACTTTCTCTGTCTACTTCGGTTTCATTACGATAAATCTCAGAAAATTTATCTTTTACCCAATCTGGAACTAAAGCTATTGCTTGATAATTGGTAAATCCATCATGTCTTCCTAGTCGGCCTAAACGCTGAATAAATGTTCCAGCATCTAAAGATTCGTAAATTAAAAAGTTTATAGCAAAGTCTACACCTACATCAACTGTGGAAGTTGCAATAATTAATTGTTTATTCATTGCATCTTCTCTAATTTTTGCACCAGTGAGACCTGTATTTTCCCCTATACTTAAGCCCAAATTAGTATTCTCTAAAGTTTTGATTATTCGCTTGGCAGCAAATACACTGTTAGCAATGATAAGTCCTTTAGATTTAGGATATTGAACAAAGAATTGCTTGATGTATTCTAAATTCTCAAAAACCCAATTTTCGATTCCCCCATTGCTTTGCTCAGAACTAACCAAATCTAACTTAACTTCGTGTAGAATTCTACGATGAGTATCACTTTTTTTTAAATCATGATCATACTCACCTTTAATAACTTTGGTAGTAATCCCTGCTTTGTCAAGAACTCTTAATAAAATATTATCTGGGGTTGCAGAAAGAAAAAGAAATTTTGCTGCAAAACGCTCTCCTAAACTTGCTCTGTTAAATGCAATACCATCCAAGACATTAGCAATTTGTGGTGCGCTAAAAATATGGAATTCGTCAAATACGACGTACCGATAATAAGTTAGCCAATATTCAGCTATTTGGGCTATGTTGCCAAATCTACGATTATAGTAAAAGCGGTGAATTAAAGTAAAGATATCAGGATTGGTTGCTATTAAGTCATTGCCTTCGGCTGCATTTTTCAATGTTTCAATTTTGTTAAAACCCTCAGCACTCATATAGGAAGCTAATTTAGCTCCTGTAAGTTCACCTATTTGTAAATCAAGATTAAGTTTATTTTTCCATTTTCCTATTTGTTTAGCTTGGTCGCGTATAAGCTCATTGGTAGGATAGTTCAATAAAGCTTTTCCAAACCCACGTTCATTAAAAGCTGGAAGAAGAGCAGCTAAAGTTTTACCGTCACCAGTTAGAGCAGTATCAAATACAATTTGATAATTTTTAATAGCATCCCAAACTTCTTGTTGATGAGTAACAAGTTGAATATGAGAAATAGATGTCTGGGAATATTTTGACCATGTAGAAAGGAGTTTGATTTTCATAAATTACTCTAAGTCCTGAAAAATTGGAGATAATTTGGTATGGTTCTACATACACTAAATTAATAAGAGTCTGCAAAAACATTCTTTATCATCTCTGCACTATAGGCAATACAAGCGAGTATGTCTTCTTTTTCTATACCTGGATAAGCTTCAATAATTGTCTCAATTGTTTTTCCTGCGGATAAAAGGTCAAGAATCAGAGAAACCCAAATCCGATGTCCAAGAATGCAAGGTTTACCAAAACAAATATTTGGATCAATGGAAATTCTGGACAGCAAATTATCATCGGTCATAGTCATTGACCTCACTAGCTGCTTTTTAAGGAAATGGGAATAGCTGGAACTACCCCCAATATGCGAGAAATATTATTTATACGATCGCTTTCGGCTTGATGAGCAGTCTATACTCGTGCTGTTGACCTTGGATACGACGTTTATCAAACTGATAACCACGCTTCTTGAGAGTGTGCATAGTTGCAGAAAATCGATGGCTAATTTTCTCTACTAACTCTTCTGTAGAATGCCAGCAAGTATCTGACATCAGTTGAAGCATCCGATCTTGAAGGTTATCTTTCATCAGAAATTACCTCGATAGGTTTACGCCGAAGAAGCCATGTTAGTGCTAACCTATGAGATGCCACTCAACATAGGTGAACTGAAACGGCTTTGTTTCGGTTCTCCTTAATATAACACTATAAATTTGTCTGTAGTAAAAAAGTGATTAACTAGCAGAATCAACAAAATTCTGAATGAGATTTTTTTAGATGTATACTAAAGAAGCCTTGAGATTCAAACATAATCCCTATAAGGGATTGAAATTGTAGGAAAGATGTGATCAAGGCATTAAGACAACTCATAAATCCCTATCAGGGTTTGTCAGCCAGAGCAAGACTCTGGCTTTTTTTATATCTTTATTCAAATACCTTATATTGTGTCCGTAACTGGTTGTTAAAAACTATATTGGCACGCAAAATAGAAGTTGACAAGAGATTACAAGTATAAAGTATACGGACAATTTTAATGAGTCGAAAAGGTCAATCTATTACACTGTCGATATCAGAACACGATAAAGCTGAGTTAGAAAACTTAGCTCTGGAATTTGGTATGAAGTGGGGCGATCGCCCGAATATCTCCAAATTAATAGAAGCGATCGCTCGTCATCATTTAACTATTGGTAAAAATCACGACTGGTCAGAATCGCGTATACGTGCTATTGACCGAGCAATGCGAGTATTAGGAGACGTAGGGCAAAATGAGCAGGCGCAGATAATCGCACAATTATTACTTGAACGTAGCGAACTACCAATACCTCTGCGAACCGACATCGAAAGTTTTTTAGGAAACTTACCTCCACAGTGGCGTTTAGAAATAGACCGTTACATCTTACGCCAGCAGCCGTTTCAACTCAGTTATCAAGACGCAGCACAACGAGTATGGAATTTTACTGTGCGTTACGCCAAAGTTACAACTCACGAAAAACGTCAGTATCTTGACTGCTGGTGTGAGGAAACCCAAGGTAACTTTGATGTCGAAGAACTACAGCACAATTGGAGTTTGCGTTTAGATAGGATACAAGATGCTGCGGTTTTACCTGTTGGTGGTGAGTGGCGTTTTGGTTTAGCAGAGATAGATGTAGAAATGTATCTTTTTGCTGGTTTAGCCTTTGCTTATCAACCTAAACCAGAAGACAAAACAAATGAATGGCTACCAGATACACGAAAAGTGCGGCGAGTTGTGAGGGGTGTTTTTAGTACCTTTTGGTTTATTCGAGAGGTGATGCAATATGCACCAGATTGTGTGATTGTAGCACCGGAGAATGTGCGATCGCTCATCAAAGAAAAACTCAAAACTCTCTGTCAGTATTATGATTTAGAAGTTGATTACTGAGATAAATTTACCAAGACAAACGCCCGGAGTAATTATTACCCCGGCGTTCGCTTTCTATCGCCAAACGCCGTTTGAGCATTTTATAAACTTCTCGTGCAAGAGTGTCCAAGTTTTCTAATTCTTCTTTTGAAGCAGAATCTTCGTCGGTCGATAAATTACTACCATTCTCCTCAATCGATTCGGCTGAATTTGAAGTTTTAGGACTGGCTTGGATAACTTGTTTAGAAGTGTGATTTTTTAGAGTTCTGATATGTTGTAAAGGTGTTAAATTATCCCTTTGTTGCTTGTCTTTGAGCGCTTGTATAACCGTTGTTTGGCTAACACCATCAACTTGAGTTTCACCAAAGAATTCAGCAATACTTGACCATGAATCTGGTATGTCTTGTACTGGTGCTTTTTGGATTTGGTAAGTAGGAGTAGAAGAAATAGGGACTGAATGAGGTATATCCTCTGAGTCTATTTTATTTGCAACTGATGATTGAGAAATAGGACGATAATTGGAGATTTTTTTTAAGGCTTTAGGTAACTGGGGAATTTCTCTTTTTGCTTGAATAATTGTCGAATTTACATTAGTAGGTGTGATCGCTTCAGTTTGAGATAGATCTATTGTAAGATTATTATTTTCTGATTTATGTTGAATATTAGTTGATTTTGTTACTTTATTTACTTCAGATAGATTTGATTTGTTTAAATGTTTTGGTTTAGATTCAGAAACAAAAGGTGAATTTTGAACTTGAGTGTCAGAATTAGATAATGCTTTTGCACCTATAGGCATTAAAGTTTTGGGGCTGATTAATTTTTGCCCCAAAGGTTTATGAGTTAGTAAAGGACGCTTTATCCCTAAGTTTAAGTCTGTTATTTCTGTTTCTGAAGGCTCTGAGCCAAAATTTGTTGTCTCATTTTTTGCCATATACTATTTATTAATTACTAGAAAAGAATCCTGAGCTATCGCGTCCAGAAAGAATAGATGCACCGCCAGACCTTGTTTTATCAACTTTCAAGCCTTCGTATGTTAAAGTTAATTCTTCAATAGCAACTGTGCTAGAATCTGCACTTAAACTTGGTGCTTTCCAGGAAATAGGTACAGCACCAATTAAAGTCCAACATTGCATTGTTTCGCCTGCTTGATTAAAAACTAAAATATTGACGTTACGTCGTTCTGTTGCACCACTCAAAACTTTATTTAACCAATTCCAGAATGTTAAGTCGTTAGTAATACCACGTTTGAGGATAACATCGGAAAAATCTGCGGGATTTAACAATACTCTTTGTTGATTATTAACACCACCTTCAGCAAATTTTTCAGTTTTAATGTTAACACCCAAACCTTGGCATTCTGTAAAACAGGCTGTGAGATTACTCTCAATTTCTACATAAAATCTATTTGCGGTAACATAATTTAACTCTCGGCTGCTGTTAGCCATTTTTCCCTCCTATCTAATTTTTAAATTTTTCTTTTTGCTGCTTTAAGTCTTCTTTCATCAATTCATAAACTTTATCACTCAGCTTCCATAGTAGTTGACGATCGCACATTATCTTTCCTGCTAACTTAGCAAGTGCTTTTTGTTTCTCACTATCATTATTCATATATAAAAAACTGAGAAATAGAATTACATATATCAATAAAGTTTACCTCTGGAATATTAGCCAAAAGTCTACTCAATGTTTATTTTCATTTAGTGGTACTAAACCAGCTTTCTCTAATAGTTGTTGTACTTCTGAGGTTCTCAGCATTTCTGCAAATTTTTGACCGATGGGAGGACGGCTGTTATCTCCAGGATACAATACAACTAATGGATAGCTTAGTGGATAGCTGCCTGTTTTAAAAACTTGAACGTTAGGTTTATAACTGCCTTTATCATCACATAAATCAGTATTTGGATCTATTGATTTACCATTATCTTGTACTAAAGTTTGCACAGCAGCATGATTACGATATGCTATTGCTAAGGGATAAGCAGAACACTGACCAAATACTTGGCTGAGTGTAGCAAAACCAATACTGCCAATATTTTCTTCTTCAAAGTCGCGCAAGACTTTTTGCAACATTTCTAAGGTTGACAAAGACGTGATATTGACTGTCGAATTTGTGAAAGATGTACTGGATTTTTGCTGTTGTTGTAAATTGCGAAAAGCTGCGATCGCACTTGCATTTTGTAGTACTCTATTTTCAAAAACTCTGATTGATTCTGTATCTTTGGGTATGTAAAGACTGACTGGTAAATTAGGTAAATTTGCTTTTTTTAATTGTTTCCAGTTAGTAATTTTACCTGTATATAAATCTTGTAATTGCTCAATACTAATCTGACCATTCAGCGCTCTTGGTAGACTTTTATCGCGCTTAGAATAACTAAAAGCTACAAATACCACTAAACCATCATAGGCAAATTCTTTATGTCTTAACTCTGGACTAAATTTTTCAACTAAATTAGCGATCGCAAAGTCTGCTTTACTAGATTGTACGTTAGCGATCGCTTGCTCTAAACTATCTTCTGGCTGGTAATTTAACTGCAATTTCGGCTGACTGGCTTTTAACTTTTCTTCTAGGGTTTGATTTTGCAATATCAAATTGCTTTGTCGTCGGATAAAACTCCAAGTACTTTCTTTTTCAGCACTGTAGTTAAATTTTCCCGCTGGTACACCAGTCACACTTTTTAAACAACAAACTACTGGTTCTTCAACTACATCTTCTTGATATTGAAATTTTTGTATTATCCACAATATTAATCCAACTAAAAATAATACGCCTAATATACTTAATATTAATATAGATGGACGATAGAGCTTATTTATTTGTTTTTCAGATTCTGCTGTAACTATTAATACTTCCTTTGGTAAAATCTGATGGATTTGTAATAATGATTGTCGTGCTTCTTCGGCATTATTAAATGGTGTACCTAGTCCTAAAAGTCTGAATAAAAAAGCTTTAAAATCTAGACTTACTAATTGCCAATACTGCTCTTGTTTCGGGTCAATATCTGTATCTAACGTATTACCTGCTAACAAATAAAAGGCAACATATCCTAAATCTATCAAGTCTTGAGCAACAGTAGAAATGATAGTTTTTGTAGTTGATAAATCAAACAACTTTTCCCACAATGCTAAATCACTTAAATGGATAAAAAATTCTGCGGTATCAGCCGCTATCAACAGACTATCAAGATTAATATTACCGTGAGCGATTCCCTGTTGGATTTGCCCAGTGGGAAGACTAAATTTTTGAGTGTGGAGAAATTGCAGAGTTTGTAATACTTGGTCAAGAACACGGTACACTTCCCTCTCAGACATGGGTTTATTAATAGTTGTCAGGTATGTCCTGAGAGTGGGATAAGCATCGATATTGCCGCTAGTAACAAGATAGCAGCGTTCGGCAACTGGATCTGCGATCGCATCCCAAGGAAAATTCAACCGAATATCTTGAATTCTCCCATCGGCTAAACTCAAACCAGCTAAGCGTTCAAAGGCTTGTTTCCGGTCTCTAGTTTCCTCTGAGTTAAAAGCCAGTTGGGGTAATAAATATTCTTTAATAATTGCTGGTTGTTGGTCTGTTAGTTGAATTCCCTGATATAAACGTCCCAGACCACGATTTCCAAGATAACTATCTATGCGATATCGCCCTTTATATCCCCGAAATTCAGTTTTTGCTGGTAAAAGCGCCGGAAAACCACAGTTTTGACAAGTTTTAGCAGTGGGATTTTGCTCTAGTGTTTTTTGTGTCCATTCACAGCTTAAAGTATTTCCCGTCCAGCAGCGATATTTTCTGTAGATGATATCCACCCCTGTAGGAGTTGGTGGTTGTGTTACAGGAGTTAAAATCGGTTCTGGTTCTGGAACTGGTGGGTTTTCTGCTTTAGGGAAAAACCTCTGAGGTAGTTTGGCTTTGATTTGTTCATAAACCACGACTGAAAACCCTTAGCGATCGCTTTATCTGCCGCATCCTACACTGAATTTTTGCTCACAGACATTAGACTTTCCGCTAAAAAATTGGGAGTAGGAAGTCATTGATAACTATTGGTTGTAAATTTTATCTAATGGAAGAGATTAAGGTCATTAGCAAGATTGAAGCTAGATACAAATTCAAAAATTTGTGGTTGATTGACTTTTTTGGTTAATTACTTTGTCCTGGTGTTACATACTTGATTGCAAGATTAATGGTACTTTATGTTTGCACACACTCCTTTATGCCAATCCTATACAAGCTATGACACTCAATTTATATTTACTACGACACGGAGAAACTACTTTTAGTCAAAGTGGTAATTTCTGCGGTGCAACTGATGCGGAGTTGACATCTGAAGGGATGGAGATGGCACAGAGTTTTGCCGATGTTTATCAAAAATTGAAGTGGGAAGCGGTTTATGTTAGCCCGATGAAGCGCACAATTGCAACTGCCAAGCCAATTTGTGATGCTATTGGTATGGATATGCAGTTACGTGATGGACTGAGAGAAGGTAGTTACGGCGAATGGGAAAGTAAGAGTAAATCGTTTGCCCAAGAGAAATACGCCGAAAACTATGTAAAGTGGTTGACAGAACCCGCTTGGAATGCACCACTAGGTGGCGAAACGGCGGTAGATATTGCTAACCGTTCTATGCCTGTAATTGCTGAAATTCAAGAAAAACATCCCCAAGGGAATGTTTTAGTAGTTTCCCATAAAGCCACGATTCGGATTTTGCTTTGCAGTTTACTGGGAATTGATTTAGGACGCTATCGCTATCGGGTGAATATTTTGGTTGCGTCGGTAAGTATGGTTAAATTTGACGTTAATGGCCCTTTGTTAGAAATCTTAGGCGATCGCCATCATATACCAGAACATCTTCGCTCTCGTCCAGGAACATGATAGTTCCTACTTAATTTCTGCCTGTAATTATGAACCCTGCCCAATAATAAGGATGATTATATGGCTTTTTATCAGGAACTATTTTGCTAACTCTATATAGATGTGTTGCTAAATAAGTTCTAATTCTTAATTCATCAGGATGGAGAGATTTAATTAGATCTGCATACCATATAGTTAATTCTCCGGCTGTTACTTCTTGCAACCATGTAGTAGCTTCAGTTAAGGCATTAGCTGGTGATTGATTGACCTGGAGTCGGCGATAAAATTCTATGCTTAATAAAGCACTGGCGGATGATTCAACATTCCAAAGAGTGCTGATAATTTGGGGAACTCCACTACAGAGAAAACCATGAACTAAGGAGACATATTCGGTAGTAATATTCTGGCTGAGATTACTAGCAAATTTGCAAGCGGAAAGTATTACTAAGTTGTAACTAATGAGATTTTTCTGACAGATGTCTTCTATTGTCAGTTTATCTTCACCTGCCAATTCCAATTCTGATTTTGCCAGTTCAATAAAATTGTTGATGGCATTACCTGTAAAATGAAAGATATTGTAATTCTCAGCTAAAACATTTTCTACATTAGTTTTAGTAGCTGCCTCCTCCTTGATACGTTGAGGATAATCAAACATTTGGCTGATAACTTCTGATTCCAACTTAGCAAATTTTGGTGGAGAATAATTTATTCTAGTCGGAGATTCAATGCTGAGGAATTTTTGCTCTTGCAATCGTCCTAAAATTCTAGGTTGTAAGGTTAAACCTAAGTGGACACTAGGCAAATAGTTAATATTTAATTTTGACTCTAAACCTGGGATTTCTGAGTCAGAATTATAAGGGTTAAACAGTACGTGCAAAGGCAATCTAGACAAATCGCGGTGAGGAATTAAAATTAGATTTGTGATGCCTTCAAGTTCTTGGGTAATTGTAGAAATTTCGAGAATTTTTTGCAGATGTAAGAGTTTTTCTTCCATCTGCGATCGCCAGAAATGATTGCTTTTAGTTTGTGGGTCTTGGGCTTGGTGACAATAATCTTGATATGCTTGATTCCAGTCTTCTAACCAATGTTCAAAAGCAATCAGTCTTCTACTAGCTTCAGGTAAAGGTAATTCTTGCAGCGGTTTAGTAGTTTCTGATGATATATTTCCTAATTCTTGTACTGGAATAAATACCAAAATAGGTGATGGCGCTTCATCTTTAATAATGAAAGTATGCAGGGCGGCTGGGCTAATATGCCAGTAAATAATAGCAGTGCAAGGATTCAATAAATGTTGAACTGAACGATAGTTGAGTGAATAAATTTCATCTTGCCAGCCAAACAAAAGCCATTGTAAACAAGCATTTTTTCCCTGTTCTGCTAATTCCCAAGCTTCTACCAAATCACCAGATTCGACTAAAAAGTCAACTGCTAATTGCCCAATTCCCGCAAATTTCAGCGCTAACTGTTTTTTACTTTCCTCGGAACGAGTCTCATCACTCAGCAATTCTTGTAATAAATTAGCGGCGCGTTGTTGTAATTCTTGTGCTTGTGTGATTTGCCCTAAACCTAACAGCACTTTAATTAAAGATTGCAGTATCTCTAAATGCAGCTGAGGAAACCCTTCCCAGCTAAGAGTTAACAGTGCTTGATTGTAGCCAAATACAGATTTGCGCCAATGTTGGCGGGATGCAGGTTGTTTTTTACCTTGTTCATAATGGGTGTTACCAATGGCGAGATGCAATCTACCCCAACCTTCAGGGTGCGTATCAGGGCGGATTTGTTTTAACCCTTGTTCATAGCTGGCTAGTTTACCCACATAACCGCCTTGCTTTAAGGCAGGATTAGTGGCGGCAACGCTCGTTAATAAATTTAATACATCGGTATCTGGTAGATGACCGATCGCCGTACCTCGACCAATCCAAGCTTCCCAGTAGTCCAGTTTGATTTGTAAGGCGTTGTCGTAAGCAACGATCGCTTCAGAATATCGTTCTAAATAAAACAGTGCTACTGCTTGATTGTACCAAGCTAGATGAAAGTCGGGTTTAATGGCTATGGCTTTTTGGTATGAGGTGATAGCTTCTTCGCGCTTGCCTAAGTTATCTAGCGCTACACCCCGGTTATACCAAGCTAAATAAAAATCAGATTGTGCAGCTAAGGCTTGATCCCAAGAGGCGATCGCTTCTGACCACTGTTTTAAATTAAACAGCACCACACCTCGGTCAATCCAAACTTCGTGATAGTCTGGTTGCAGTTCTAAAGCTTGATTGTATGAGGTGATCGCTTCTTCATACTGTTCGCTCACAGCTAAAGCGATACCTCGGTAATACCATGTTTCTGGGTCTTGGGGTTGTAATTCCAAGGCTTGATCATAACTTGCTATGGCTTCCCCCAGATGTCCCAACTTCAGTAATGCCAAAGCTTTACTAGCCCAAGCTTCTGGGTAATTAGGCTGAATTTCTATAGCTTGATTAAAAGATGCGATCGCTTCCTCAAATAATCCCAATTCTCCCAGAGTACCGCCGCGATTGTACCAAGCTTTGAAATGGTCTGGTTTCAGGTCAATAGCTGTATCATAAGCAGCTACAGCTTCGGCGAAACGTTCTAAATGGAACAATGTCAAGCCACGATTAAACCAATACTCATAAGATTCTGGTTGCAATTCAATGGCGCGATCATAAGAAGCGATCGCACCTGTTAAATCTCCGGTTTTCGCTTGTTGCAAACCTTGATAAAACCAAGCTTGAGCTTGAATGACTGCATTTGCCGGATTAGTTGTAGTAGGTAGAGACGGGTTAGATTGTGTTGTCAAATTTATCGCTAACTGCTGCACTAAATGAGCGCTTTGATCTAGCCTCCCCAACAGTTCATCTAGGGTATAGGCGACATTTGGATCTAAATTTGCTAAATACTGATCCCAAGAATTTTCCGAAGATACTGTGCTGACGATTCTTGTCTGTTGTTCTGGATATTCTAATAACAATTCGCCTAAGTTACCGATGACATCCTCCGCAGCCGGAGTCAAAAATGCTACTGCTGCGGCAGGAACAAATTCCTCTCCTGTGTCTTCCCAGGTTACTTCTTCCTGATTTTCTGTTGCTATTTCCTGCGGTGGTGAGGTGGTGAATTCTTCCCCTGCGTATTCCCAACTTGATACAGATGTGTTGTCTATTACATATTCTTGGGGTGGTGTAGTCTCTGCCAATTCTTCCGCTGTATACTCCCAGAGGCTATCTGGGGAAACTTCTTGGGATGGTGTGGTGGTGAATTCTTCCCCTGCGTATTCCCAAGTAGATAAGGATGTATTGTTTATTACATATTCTTGGGTTGGTGTAGTCTCTGCCAATTCTTCCCCTGGTGGGTACTCCCAGAGGCTTTCTGGGGAAACTTCTTGGGATGGTGAGGTGGTGAATTCTTCCCCTGCGTATTCCCAACTCGATACAGATGTGTTGTCTGTTACATATTCTTGGGGTGGTGTAGTCTCTGCCAATTCTTCCCCTGGTGGGTACTCCCAGAGGCTATCTGGGGAAACTTCTTGGGGTGGTGAGGTGGTGAATTCTTCCCCTGCGTATTCCCAACTCGATACAGATAAGTTATCTGTTGTGGAGTCTTGAGGTATTGTACGAACTACAAATTCTTCTCCTGTGTATTCCCAGATGATTTCTTCGACGTTTTCCGTAGAAACTTCATCAGCTGCATTTTCTTGCGGTTCATCATACTCCCACAACGATTCGCCTAAATTACGCAGCAAATTCTGTCCGGGAGTATTTAACACAGAATCACTTTCATCGTTGGTTGTGGATACAGCAGGTTGCGCCTCAGTATCTTCATTCCATTCGTCGAGATTCCGTGTCATTAATCGGATACCAATGTCGTATGAAAGTTCGCCAACTTTGCCGACATTGAGTTCTCCAAGTTGTACCATCTGCGCTGCTAACTGTTCATTAGGCGCAGGTGAAATTAACAATTTTTCACCAAAATTGAGTAACCAATCTATCCAACGCTCAGTACTAATACGGTCTTCCATGCGTTGGAGATATCTAATAGCCCACTGTTGCCCTCGTCCTTGATGTACCCCTTCTAGCAGTTGGGTAAACAGAAGTTCCAAATCAGCATTAGTTAACTCAGGAGGTGGTTCTACCATCTCCTGTTCCCTAACGGTTTTTAAAGTCTGTTTACTACCAGTGGGCTGGTTTGACTGTGTTTTAAGCCACTGCCATAGCTGCGTGAGCATCTGTACATACTCTGAAGGTTTTGTTTATCCTAGATTGTAGCGATCGTTATGTCAAAAAAATCTAGATTTGCGTGAAACCCACTGTTATTAACGGATTTATCGGGTAGATGTTTATAAAAAATATACAAAACTTTGTTAGTTGTCATCCATTGGTTACAAAGTGCTGAGTGCTGAGTGCTGAGTTGAAATTTAGTTTTTTCCAGCTTTTGAGCCATCAACACTGTCCTCGCCTAAGTGACTACAGCCATACAATCCAGAGTTAATGGATTTGCTCAAGCTAACGTTTCATCGGCAGATGAGCTACTGGGAGTATAGTATTGATGTACCAATTCCTTAATAATCACTTCTGGATCGTCTGACTCAATTCCAAGTTGCTGGGAAATTTGCTGACGTAAGTTTTGATCTTCCTGCATCATGCTAAACAACTGTTCTAAGGTGACAGTTTGATAATCTCCTTCGGGAATAGAGTTATCTGCTGTTTCTGTTTCTTGTTGTTCTCCATAGTTTTCTGCTGATGGGAAATTTGTTCTGGAAGCATCTGGCCCGTCATATTCCCAGATAGGTTCGCCAGAATTACGAGTCAACAACTGCATCCCAATTTCGTAAGCTTCATCTCCAAGTTCTCCTACACCCAAATCACCTAGTTGTACTAACCGCGCAGCTAACTCATTATTCGGTGTAGGCGCTGCCAATAATCTTTCGCCAAAGCGTCGTAACCACTCTATCCACCGTTCTGTGGAAACCCGATGTTCAATATTGTGTAGCCACTTCAGCGCCCAGGCTTGTCCTCGCGCCTGATGCACTCCCTCTAAAAGTTCGGTGAACAGAAATTCCAAATCTGTATCGCTCAGGGGTGGGGCTGACTCTGGCTGGATATTCACCTCAGCTTTTTTAGGAGTTGGTTTTCTCCCGAATAAACTTTGAAAGAGGTTTTTGAGCCATTGAACTAACCGCTTGAGCATTTGCCGCACCATAAAGTATTGTATACCCTAAGATTGTAGCGATCCAACTGAACTATGAAGTATGAAGGCTGAGGTCTGAAAAGTTAAGATTTCATACTTCATACTTCACACTTTATACTTTATTAGTTCAAATGTACTATACTAAAAAACAGACACACTGCGTTTAAAATATTTGAACGCCGAGTTGGGCGTTAATAGTAAATCAATTTTGAAAATGTAGTGACATTTTCCCTCCATGCCTTACGAACCCCTGCACCACAAGTATCGTCCGAAGAGTTTTGCTGAACTAGTGGGGCAAGAGGCGATCGCTACTACCCTAATTAATGCTATCCGTACAGCTAAAATTGCCCCTGCTTATTTGTTTACCGGGCCAAGAGGTACGGGTAAAACATCTAGTGCCAGAATTTTGGCCAAATCCCTCAATTGTCTCAATAGTGACAAGCCGACAGCCGAACCTTGCGGTGTGTGTGATGTATGTCAGGGTATAACTAAGGGCTATTCCTTAGATGTCATTGAAATCGATGCTGCTAGTAACACTGGTGTCGATAATATCCGCGAACTGATAGAAAAAGCACAGTTCGCTCCAGTACAGTGTCGGTATAAAGTGTATGTGATAGATGAATGCCATATGCTCAGTACCCAGGCATTCAATGCGTTATTAAAAACCCTAGAAGAACCACCTAAGCACGTAGTATTTGTTTTAGCAACAACAGATCCTCAGAGAGTTTTACCGACAATTATTTCTCGTTGTCAACGGTTTGATTTTAGACGCATTCAACTAGAGGCGATGGTCAAGCATTTAAATGCGATCGCCTGGAAAGAAAGTATTGATATTACTGAAGAAGCTGTCACCTTAGTAGCCCAAATATCCCAGGGCGGGTTGCGGGATGCAGAGAGTTTACTTGACCAATTAGCGTTGTTATCTGGGGAAGTCACACCTGATAGAGTTTGGGATTTAGTTGGTTCTGTCAGTGAACGAGACTTGTTAGCATTATTGAGTGCGATCGCTCAAGATAATCCAGAAGCAATTTTAGACTGTAGTCGCTACATCCTTGACCGGGGTCGAGAACCGCTGACTATTCTGCAAAATCTTGCCAACCTTTACCGCGACTTACTCATTGCCAAAACAGCACCCAACCGCCAAGATTTAGTAGCTTGTACTGGGCAAACTTGGGCTGCCTTAGTTGAATTGGCACAAAATTTCCATATCAGTACAATTTTGGCGGGACAACAACACCTGCGCACAACCGAAGTCCAACTCAAAAATACTACCCAGCCACGTTTGTGGTTAGAGGTAACATTGTTAGGATTGTTACCTAGCGCCAGCGTTCAGCCGTCAACCACAGTTGTTTTACCCAAAATTAGCATCCCTGCACCACAAAATAATTATCACCCAGCACCACCACCAACCCAAAAAGCCACCCCTGCACCTTCACAACAGCAACCAACCTCGCCACCTCTCCCTGTTGCTTCACCTACACCTACACAGCCAGTCACACCGCCTCCTGTTGCTTCACCTGCACCCACACAGCCAGTCACCCCTGTACCAGCTGCCGAAGAAGTTGTACCAGCAGATGCACAATTAGACTTAACAGCAATTTGGCAGCAAGTACTGAGCAATATTCAGCAAATTCCCCGACGAGCATTGTTAGGGCAAATGTGCCATCTCATTGAGCTTGATGGTAATAGTGCGCGTGTAGGTGTAAAACCTGCATGGTACGACAAAGTTAAATCAGATTTAACAATGATTACAGCGGCTTTTCAGCAGACATTCAATCGAAACATTGAGGTTAGTTTAGAAAAAGCCACTGCTACCACTTCTTCCACAACTAAAAAAGAACCATCAGTCAACGGTTCCAACCGTGTTCAGCAACCACCTACTCCTAAGTACAACAACCATAATTCACCACCAGCGCCAACACCGCAGCCAGTTGCACCTCCACCTGTACCAGTACCTCAGTCGCAGGTTACACCGCCACCTGTCAAAACCGAATTTCCAGCAAATGGTAATGGTACTGCTAACATCCAAACTCCGCCACAACCCACGCAACACTCCTCAGAAGAATGGGAAGAAGTGACTAGAGCCGCTCAACATTTGGCACAATTTTTTGATGGGCAAATTGTTCGCTTTGCCGATGATGGCTCAGATTTATCTAGTCACATAACTGCATCCGACTGGGTAGAAGAAGCAGAAGTAGATGACTAGTACAAAAAGTCTGAAGTCTGAAGTCTGACAATGAAGAAACCTATTAAGATCTCAATCTTTCGTTTTATATTAAACAAAAAAAAGGCAAAAGAAACACATTCTTTTGCCTTTTTCCTTTCAATTTTTACCTTTTTAATCTCCGCTGCCAGAATGCACTGTTTTTACCCATTTCAAGCGCTTTGGCCTGATGGACATCCGGGCAGTTGTACTACTCATTACTATTAACCAGTGCAACATATATAATGTGCCGCGTAAGGTTTGTAGAAGTAACACAGGATAAGTGGCAACAGTGAATTTTTGCTCTTGACGTATCCGCCGCAGTCCAGCAAACATACCAAAAACAGACATGGATACAGATAAGGTAGTGATTGGGCCTAACAATGGCAAGCGATGTCGAGCGATCGCCATTAACAAATCTGGGACAGCAGCGGTTGGCAAGATGTACATGGTGATCATGAACATGAGCATATCCCAGGTTTTACGGGTACCCATGCGGTTTTTCAGAATTAGATCCCAGTAATCTAAATAACGCTGATAGCCGCCTTCAGCCCAACGGTTGCGCTGATGCCAAAGGGCGATCGCAGTTGTCACACCTTCTTCTTGGACGGCTGGGTAGAATACGCACTCAATATCCCAATTATCCAGATGCAGGCGCAATGTCATATCCAAGTCATCGGTGATGGTTTCCTCGTTCCATCCACCACAACTTTCTAAGGCTGTACGCCGGACAAATTGACCGTTACCCCGCAATTCGCCAATACCACCCAGGGCAACCCGTTGTTGTTGGAACCAAGTGTCCAGAGCCATTTCTGCCATCTGTCCCTTAGTCCAAAAATTTTCCTTGGCGTTGGCGATCGCTTTACGCACCTGCACCGCACCAACTTTTTCTCTTTGAAACAAAGGTACTATCTGGAGTAACAAGTCTGATGGCACTTGAGCATCAGCATCAAACACGGCGATAATGTCGCCTTTTGTCTGTGGCAAAACCTGATTTAATGCTCCAGATTTACCACCACCAGCTTGAGGGGAACGCCTCAGTACTTTGAGTTTTTTATGTTCTTGCGCTAGTTCTGCTAAGATTTGCGGTGTTTTATCGGTACTGTTATCGTCAATTATCCAGACTTCGTATTTCCCATCGGGATATTCTAGATTGCAAAGATTTTTGACTAATTTACCAATTACCGCTTCTTCATTTTTGGCGGCTACCAACAAAGATACAGAGGGTAATTCGCCCTGCATTTCTTTTTGATAGTGGCGTGGTCTAGCAAATACTACCACCAAGGCATGAAGTCCCATGATTGTGGTCAACCCTAGGACAAAAATATAAGCCCAAGAAGCTAAGTGTAGAGCGATCGTACCACTCCAAACTATTGACAAAACCAGAGCGGCTTTACGTCTACGTCCTTGAAACCGGGATGGTTGAGACAAACGATTTGTCCCTACCAGTGACTCTTCTTCAGCCGATAGGTCAGCCAATAGAGAATCAAGCCCTTCAAGCTCTTTGTATGAATCGTTTTCAGGCCAGGAGTTCGCTGGCATAGGTTACTTAATGCGGTACCAGTATTTTTCTACACCCATAAATAAGCTGGGAATTATTTAACGTCAAACTTTTACTATGCTACCTGTACTTACCTGCTGCATCGAAGATTGGTACTAATTTACCCATCTGTATGTTGCCTTTGGATGACAAGTTGAGATTAAGCAAAGTAATCGCAAGACAGTCACAGCTTGCAGTTGTGACACATTGCAATAAGCGCGTTCACTGCCTAATATTAGGTTTTTTCGCGGCTACTGCCCCAGCTTGGATAAAAGCTAATGCAGCCTTATTGTAACTGAAATTTTAATATTTCTTAGTAGTAACTTTATTGGCACTATCACAAAGTCAAAACTAAAAAGACGAAATACAAAGAATTACTTATTATGTATTTATTTAATTAAGATTTTTACTCACACCCATAAGACTTGTTTGTTTGTAGTGTGTATTACAGTCTTTTTTTTGGGAATACTATTGACAACGATTAATATCCCCAGTTTCAACCAACTTGAGGAATATTCAACAATGTCTATTGAGCAACTCCAGCCTGCAACCCAGCAGCAAGCAAGCGTTTACTTGCCTTACATTCAAGGTACAAAGCGTAATTTCTTGCCCTATGCCATCAGTCTCTATCAAAAAGGCGTTTTAGAGGGACATCGCAAAATAGAAGCCAGTGAAAATATTCCCTTTGTCGCTTCTTGGAATGTGGCCACCTTGCCTTCTGACTTAACACGCTGCCGAATGCAGTTTGATGGGAACGCTGAACTCAATTACGAAGTGATGATGGCCAGTTTTGAGTTCATCGGTTTTTTGATTGAATTAATGGACAACTATAAACGTTATCGTGTGACAGACTTTTCCCAATCTTTTTACCGCAAGTTGCTGCGTATTGATGAATAAATAAATTCACTAACAGTCTAGGGTGTAGGATAACAAGCAAGATTTATTTCTCGCCAACCTACCCCAGACAGACATGATTCCAGGTTTTGAGGCATGGTAGAGTTAATGGATTTAGAAAACAGTTAAAGTAATAATTTAAATACCCAGTAGTTAATAGCTTAATAGCAGAAATACTATAAATAAAAGCTAATTTTTTAACCCAAAAAATGTTAACTCTCAAAAACTATGCTCACTAAGAGCGTAAGTCTTCTGCTGGAACAAACTAAAATTAGGAAACACCTAGCTGGGTTCTACTTCCTTTTGAAATTAGGAGTGCATGTGTGCCAAAATCTGCTAAACATCTGCTGATTGGCTCAACTGAAACTTACAGTGGAAAATCTGCCACAGTTTTGGGTTTGTCTTATCAGCTACAGCAAAAAGGACTGGATATTGCCTACGGTAAACCGCTGGGAACTTGTTTGAGAGCATCTGGTGGCACTGTAGTAGAAGAAGATGTCCAGTTTATTGCTTCTAGCCTTAACCTAGCAGCAAACCGCATTGCGCCTACCATGCTGGCTTTAGATGAAGTCAGTGTGCAGAAACGTTTAAGCGGCGAAGATAACACTAATTATCGACAGTCGCTGGTACAGCAATATTTACAAGTTGTTCGCGGAGATTTAGTCTTACTGGAGGGGCCAGGGAATTTAACAGAAGGAAATCTGTTCGATTTGTCGGCGTTACAAGTAGCAGAAGTATTAGATGCTGCGGTATTATTAGTAACCCGTTACAACTCGCTATTGTCGATAGATGCTTTATTAGCAGCTAAACAGCGTGTGGGCGATCGCTTAATTGGTGTTGTCCTCAACGATATTCCTACTAAAGAGTCAGAAATGGTGGAAAATCTTGTTCGTCCATTTTTGGAACAGCAAGGTATTGCCGTACTCGGAACACTGCCAAAAAGCGATTTACTCCGAAGCGTCAGCGTGGGTGAACTGGCAAATCAGTTAAATGCCGAAGTTCTCTGTCGCAGCGATCGCTTAGATTTGATGGTAGAAAGTCTGGCCATTGGCGCGATGAACGTTAATGCAGCAGTAAAATATTTCCGTAAACGGCGTAACATGGCAGTGGTAACAGGAGGCGATCGCGTCGAAATTCAACAAGCTGCCTTAGAAACCTCAACCCAATGCCTCATCCTCACAGGACAACTACCGCCGCAGCCATTCATTCTCAGTCGCGCTGAAGAATTGGAAATTCCGATTTTGTCTGTTGACTTAGATACCCTAACCACTGTAGAAATTGTTGACCGTACTTTTGGTCAAGTCCGCGTCCACGAACCAATTAAAGTGCAGTGCATTCGCCAGTTAATGAATGAGCATTTTGACATTGAGCGTTTATTACTGAAACTTGGCTTAAGTCCAGCAACAGCGTTGTCCTAGACGCAAAAGATTACCCAAGATGCCAGTAAGCTAATACACCTAAATGTTGTGTTCTGTCGTCAAGACTAGCATTCGTCAAAGTAATTAGTTTCATGCTTCGGCAAGCTTGCGGATATTATCCATCACTTCTGGTAAGACTTTTTGAAACTTTCGACCTAATAGGTTGCTGAATAAAAAAGACAAAATTCCAGTGAAGGAAATCTCGTGCGTAAAGAATCTACCACTTTGGTTTACGGTGAGATAACGTCTAACGTTGAGCTTGCACAAAGGCAACTGAGTGGTGAATGTGTAGCTCTTTTTTGGCTCTAAATCCGAGATGAAGAACACAGACACAGGGGCATTCTTGGGTTTTAGCTTACCTTTGGCATAGAGTGTGAAGTCTCCTTCAATGGATGCGGACTCTAGTTCTGTGTCCCATCTTGGCCAATTATTCACGTCAACCCATATCTCCCAGATCTTTTCTGGTGAGGCGTTAGTTTTTACTGTATGACTGAATTTCATCCTTTCAAGACTTACGCAATTTACTTAGATTTCATAGTTGAGGCTGTCAATAGTCTATCGTCCAACAAAAGCTGATTATCTAGCTACTTAGTTAAATAATTAAAAAATTGTAGCAATGTCTAACTTCAGCTGGCTTCTCACCTACACTCTGTTTGGTAAAATATCTGGGTCGTTAAATTCTAATTAATTCTATCTTTGAGCCAGTCAATAGATCTTATTAACCTCGATACATTAGCGCAAGAACTGGCGACAATCCAGCAAACAGGTTCTAAGCGAATTGCTTTGCTGGGTTCTCGCCATGTGCCGATTACCCATCAAAATCTGATTGAGATGATGACATACGCCTTGGTTTTATCGGGCAATCGAATCATCACCTCTGGTGCAACTGGGACTAATTCAGCTGCCATTAAAGGAGCAATGCGTGCTGATCCCAATTTGCTGACTGTGATTCTTCCCCAAAGCTTGGAACGCCAGCCTTTAGAATCTCGGCAGCAGTTAGAACAGGTAATGCATCTGGTAGAAAATCCCAGTAACGATAACCTGTCTCTGGCTGAAGCTAGTTACATCTGTAACAAAGAGATTGTCTCTCGTTGCCAGCAGTTAATTTGTTTTGCTTTTCATGACAGTCGCACTCTGCTACAAACCTGTGGCGATGCGGAAGAACAAAGAAAAGTAGTAACTTTGTTTTACTTTGATTAGTCAACAGGAGCCAGTGCGTTGGGGAGACAGTGCCGTGGGCGGGTTTCCCGACTTGAGGCAACTGTCGTCGGCTCTGCCGACTTGAAGCAACTGGCGTTCAATAGTCAACAGTCAATAGTCAACAGTCAAACAACTTACTGGCTATGGGCTATAGACAATAGACTATGGACTATAGACTATGGGTTATGGACTATTAACTAATGATTATTTTTCTGTACTGTATTGCCGCTGCTGCTGTACTAATTTATCTGCCGTTTTTGGTAGTGGGTTATGCTCGTGTCAGCGTTGGGTATGATATGTCAGCACCCCGCGCTATGTTTGATAAATTGCCGCCTTATGCTCAAAGAGCTACTTGGGCGCATCAAAATTCTTTTGAAACATTTATGATTTTTGCTGTCGCAGCATTGATGGCATATGTAACGAATGTAAATTCCTCTTTGGCTGTGGTGGCAGCGATCGCTTTTGTGGTGACTCGTTTGCTATACTCTATTTTTTATATTTTGAATATACCAATTCTGCGATCGCTCATGTTTGCTATTGGTTCTCTTAGTTCTGCAACTCTCATCTTCTTTAGCATCATTCAAGCAAACAATTAAGCACAGGGAAGAGGAGAGAGAATAGCAATTACAAGTTACCTCATCCACAATCCCAAGTTCAACATTTTTTATGGCTTCAACTTACTCCTTTGACATTGTGAGCGACTTTGATCGACAAGAATTAGTTAACGCTATCGATCAAGTCGTGCGAGACGTTAACAGTAGATATGACCTCAAAGATACTAAAACTACTGTCGAGTTGGGTGAAACAACTATTACTGTTAACACGGATAGTGAGTTTACCCTAGATTCTGTACACAATATTCTGCGAGAAAAAGCTGCTAAGCGAAGTCTCTCTCAGAAAATTTTTGATTTTGGCAAGGTTGAATCTGCTAGTGGAAACCGAGTACGTCAAGAAATCACACTCAAAAAAGGTATCAGCCAAGATATCGCCAAACAAATTTCTAAATTGATTCGTGACGAATTTAAAAAGGTGCAAGCCTCAATTCAAGGCGATGCTGTGAGGGTTTCTGCCAAGTCAAAAGATGATTTGCAAATTGTCATCCAACGGTTAAAACAAGAAGACTATCCGGTGGCATTACAATTTACGAATTATCGTTAAAAAATGCTCAAACCAAGTTAAGGTTTTGTAACTAAACTGCCAACAAAACAAATTTGTTGGCAGTTAGTTTTATTGAGCTAGGACAAAGGAAAAAATATAGCAGTCACAGCAGAGATAATGACAAAGACGAATTATCAAACATGGACACTGAGCGACTTTAAAGCCTGTTCCCTGTTCCCTGTTCCCTGCTACATCATTTAGACTGAGTAAGTGTACTTATTGTTGGAGAAAATCCAATGCGTGATCCACAGAAAAATGAAATTAAAATTGATCCAGGGACTGTGGTTTTAATTGTGTCTATCTTATTACTTTTGCCGCTGGTACTTGCTGGTTTTTTCTGGCAATGAAGATATTGATAGATAGTATATTCAGCACTCTCAAAAATTATTTACTTGGGACTGTGATCGCCAACTTCGGAATTAATCATCCCACTGGCGATCGCATTTACCTGACTATTCCGTAGCTGTTGGTTGAGGCGCAAACTGAACTCTGGGATCTGGCATGAAGGTGTATCTTAGGTACAGTCCACCCCAGACAAACAAGATAATTAACAAAGCACCAATACCGAGAGGGCTGGGAAGCCAGAAGACTACTTCTATATGGTTGAGTTCACCAGTTTGGAGTCGCCATACCAGTTGATTACCTTGTTTTTCTGGTTCGACAGCATTTTCTGTGAGTTGAATATTTTTAGCACCCCAAGGAGTTTTTAAGCTAAATTCTAAATCGAGAATTGCACCTGCATCAGTAAGAACGTTACCTTTGTTGGCAATTAGGGCAAGCGATCGCAAGTCTAAGTCATAAATTAAACGATTGCGGACTAACAGTAAAAAATTATTTTGGAATAGTAATAAATTTGATTCAATATTAGGTAATTCCGAATCAGATTCACTGGTTTTATTTTCTACTTTTTGATTGTTGTGGGAGCTAAAAAACTCATTAAACTTAGTTTGTAACTCCTGACCATTACTGAAGGGAATTGTAACTATAATTTCTTCTTGAGAAATTCGTCGCGCTTTGCCTTCAAGTTTCCGAGCGCGACTTTCGATACTATCTAACCATGCGTATACATAATCACCGCTAAAACTGGTGAGTCTTTCTCCTAACTTAATATGCTGAACCAGTTCACCGCTATTAGAGTGGTTAAAGTTTACGCCCACATCATATTTGACACAACCAGATAGCAGCAGGGACGTTAACACCACCAACCACACCACCGACTTTCGAGGGGAAAAGACAAGGTTAATGCTGCGTTCTATTTTTGCTGTTAAAAAGCCAAATGGTCGAATTAACCACATCAATATCTTTTCCAACTTAGAAAAATTCATTAGTGTATTTCTCCTAAAAAAACAACTAAAGTATGAAGTATGACTTATGAAGTCTGAAAGTTATATCTCACACTTTACTAAGAATTGAAAATCAATAGCCTCAGATACCTGACTTCTTAAAGAAGTCGCGTATCTAGTTATCCATTAATAATTTAGAAATACTATATTTCATACTTCACACTTCACACTTCATACTTTAAAATGCCAACCAAGCTAAGTAGGAGATAATTACGCCAATAGCAGTTATTGCCACCCAAATAAAGCGGTTATCTTGAGTATTGACCTGGCTGAGGTCAACAAATTCTGGTTCAGCAGGTTTTTTCTTGACAGAAGACTTGCCTGGATTGACAGCAACACGCATTTTGGATTCATTATCTGATAATGCACCCAAATCTGGAATTTCAGTCATCCATTCACTAGGTCTTTTAAGCTTTGGTGCTTGTAAAATGTAGAGCAATCGCCGAGCTTGTTTACTAATTTCTGAGTGGGGATGTCGTTGGAGTTGTTTGCAAAGAGCGATCGCTTCTTCATTTCTTCCGGCTGCTTCATAAGCTGTTACTAGCCAAATTTGTGCTTCCCCTCCTAAACGGGAATTACGAGCTAATAAAGCACTTGCCTTTTCCAGATTTTCTATAGCTTCTCGATATTGCCCATTTTCAAAGGCAACTCTCCCGGCTTGGTAACGCTTTCTGGCAATTTCTAAACTTGGTTCACTCGCGTTTTGCATATAAATCAGCACTGCCTTAATTTTGCCAATGCCAGTAATCTTTGTGAAATCTTTTTAGAAGCTGGCAATTTTCAATTAGATAAACTTTTAAAATTTTAACTAGTAGTCATCTGTAAAAATCCCTAATTATTCAATGCAGGTGAGCAAAATATGGTAAATATCAAGTCTTCTCAACTGAATTGGCTAGGAGCAGGACTTACTTTGGTATTGATGAGTACCGCAATTTCCCCAGCTTCAGCCCAACAAGTGATTGTGATTGAGCGTAACAATCCTTTTGGTGTGAGTCAGCCACCTGCTGTGGGTTCATTTATTTATGGTAGTCCGATTCCCACACCCATGCCCGTAGATCCAACAACAGGATTATTACCGAGTCGCACTATCTACCCTAATTATTATCCTCAAGTCAGGCACAACAGATACAATAATTCCACACTGGTAAATCCCACTTTTATCAATCCCATCATTAAGGATTCGACAATAGTGAATCCAGTGATCATCAATAATCATTCCTGGCAAAGGACACCATTTAGAGGGCGATCGCGGGTAATTATCAGACATTCTTGGTAATGTTATTTGTCCTTTGTCATTAGTCAAGACAAAGGACAAATGACCAAAATATTAAATAAACTGTGAACCCAAAATCATCGTTCCGATACCAACGTCGGTAAAAATTTCGAGTAACAGCGCGTGAGGAAGACGACCATCGATAATGTGTGCAGCCCGGACTCCTTGAGCGAGCGATCGCACGCAACAATTAACTTTGGGAATCATCCCCCCACTGACTACACCACTAGCAATCAGTTCCCGTGCTTCCCGAATATCAACTTTCGGAATCAATGTCGATGGGTCTTTATAATCTTTTAAAATCCCTCTAGTATCGGTCAGCAAAATTAACTTTTCTGCCCCCAGTGCCGCAGCAATTTCCCCAGCAACGGTATCTGCGTTAATATTATAAGCTTGTCCCGACTCGTCAGCGGCTACACTCGACACTACTGGAATATAGCCATTACTTGAAAGGGTTTCTAAAATTTTGATATTAACACCGCTGACTTCGCCCACAAAGCCGATACCTTCTTGACCTTGAGGACGGGCAGTAATTAAATTACCATCTTTGCCACATAGCCCTACAGCCATACCACCAGCTTGGTTAATCAGCGCCACAATCTCTTTATTAACGCGACCGACTAAAACCATTTCCACCACATCCATTGTGGGAGCGTCGGTGACTCGCAAACCATTTTTAAATTGCGCTTCGATGCCTAATTTATCTAACCAACTGTTAATTTCTGGGCCGCCACCGTGTACAAGAATTGGGCGCAAGCCAACACAGGATAAAAAGACAATATCGCGGATTACCTTGTCTTTAAGGGTGCTGTCTTTCATAGCCGCACCACCATATTTCACAACTACAGTGCGTCCTGCGAATTGTTGAATGTAAGGTAGTGCTTCGCTGAGTACCCGCACACGAGTGGCTTCAGCTTGCCTGATATACTCCGTATCGTTGACCATCATGGTTGAGATTTAAAACCTATGCAGTCAGTGTAGAAGACTTTCTCTCTGGTCACAATCTCTGATTTGAAAGTGCTGAGGAGCCAGCCGCGTGGGCGGGTTTCCCGACTTGAGCGGACTGGCGTTGCTGAGTATAAACAGAGAAATCGCTCAATTTTCTCCGTGCTGTTGAGATGTAGTTTTTTTCAGTACGCTAGGAATTGCTTCCATAACTTTATTAGCAATTTGCTCTGGTGTTTCCCCTGCTTGCATCATGATGTGCAGATCAGCTTGGGCGTAAAGTGGTTGGCGTTGTTCGAGGAGCGATCGCAATTTACCTTGCGGATCAGGATCTTGCAGTAGTGGTCTTGTGGTATCCTCAGCCAAGCGGGTGTAGAGTAGTTCCACTGGCACATCTAACCACACAATTAAACCGTGACGCAAATAACTCCAATTTTCTCTCCGCATCACAATTCCGCCACCTGTGGCTACTGTCAAATTGAGATGAGCGCTAACTTGTGCCAAAACATCACTTTCTAACTGGCGGAATGCTGCTTCCCCTTCTTCAGCAAATAACTGATTGATGGATTTACCTGCGGCTTTCGCAATCACATCATCAGTATCGACAAACCCGTAACCCAACTGCTGCGCTAGTAAACGCCCTACTGTTGTTTTACCAGCGCCCATCATGCCAATTAAGTACAGGCTTACTCCTTGCAATAAGCTGCTCATACAATTTTAGATTTTAGATTTTAGATTTTGGATTGAGAATTGCTGTCTGCGTCCGGCTTGTAATTAACTAATCTCTGGCAATTATTTATTAAACTAGTCTCACCAGTTGCTTTACTCCAGTAAATTCTCAACTCCTCACTTTACTTTAAATCTCGGCACTCAAGCGACTTTCTTTGATATGGTTTTTTAAGTGTGCAGCAAAAATTGTCTGACTCATTAAAAAGTAGCTTTCTTGTTCTTCACTTAATTTCAAGTTTTCTTCGATTAAGCGCTCAATCATGTACTCCATTAATACCGGAGTTTGAGAAAAGCTTGAAGCTTGTTGTTCGATTAATGAGCGCTTGTGTAATAAATCTACAGCTTCTAAAATTAATCTTTGCGACAGTCTAGGTGATAGACCTGGTATGGTATTTTTCTGCAATTGACGTACAGAAACAGCATTCTGATTCATCGCCAACCAGTACATCATGTGCTTTTCTAATTGCGACAAACGATTAAACTGTTGGTCTAATATGGCGCGAATCTCACCAAAAACTACGGTTCCCTGGGCAAGAAACTCATCAATATTGCCACCAAATAACTCTTGAATTGTCGTGGCCACTAATTTAAGAAATAGTGGGTTCCCGGCATATTGTTCTAACAAAACTCGGCATTTGTCTTCAGAGATATTAGCTAAACCTTTATATTTCAGAAGTGAAATGCTTTCTGATTGATTTAAGCCAGCTAATCTCAAAGAGCGAACAGGTAATGTAGTGCCTTCTAAGGCTGCTATTTCTGGAGTTTTTTCCCGACTAGTTAATATTAAGCAGCTTTGATGTTGAGATTCTCCTACCCGTCTAATTAATTCCCCATATAGTTCATAGCCTGGACGATATTGAATTTGCGGTAGCAAAAAGGGAGGAGTTGCATTCTTTATCCCTTGATGGCTGGCTGTTAATGTGGGGTAACTATCACTACTAGCTAAAATTGCATCAAAATTATCAAAAACAATTAAACACCTGGCATTACGCAAAAAATCTATCAATTGGGAGATGCGCCTTTCTACAGTTTCTGCAACTACTGTCTCTGCTGTTGGTAATAAAGTCTGAATTAACTGTTCTATGATCTGCTCTGGGGAAGGGGAAAGACGTAGCGATCGCCAGATAACATAATCAAACTGATGTTGAATTTCTTGTGCTAACTTCACAGAAAAAGCTGTCTTACCAATCCCACCCATACCCAAGAGTAGTAGTAAACGACAGCCTTCTTGCAAAATCCATTGTTGAGTTTTCGCAAGTTCTGCTGTTCGTCCGTGAAAAACACTCACATCAACTGCTTCACCCCAATCTTGAATTGAGGTTGATTTAAGTTTTACTAACTCTGTCTCTGGGGCTTTTTCTGTTTTTCTGGGAATGATTGCTGCTGGGAATTGAAAGTTGACTTTTTTGTACCCAGCTTTTTCAAGTAAATAAGTTACACGGCTCCAATTTTTAACTTTAACTGAGTAGCCAGCTGCATTACTCAGCATTTCTTCTAGATACTTGTATAATCCATTAGACAAATAAACTCTAACAGTACTACTACTTCGACTTTGATAAACTATACTGGCAATTTCCGCTGGGCTACAACCACACAGTAAACCTCTAAGGAATTTCTTTTCTACAGGTGTTAAAGCTTTACCTTTTGTTGATGCCAAATCTACGTATAACTTTTCTAACTCCCAATTACTTTTAGCTTCAAAAAAATCCTCTTCTACTTGATTTAAATCAGGTGCTGCCATTACTATTATTCATGTATTTAATATAACCCTCGGCAATATCCTAACTATTATTCGATGAAGTCAGAATAAATAAAAAGTAAATTTATAACGAATTTGCTAACTGTTGTTAGGTGACTTGGAAGTTCTTGCTTAGATATCTTTAGACTTAATGGAAATTTTATAAAGCTTGTTTGAAACTTTAAGCAAACAAATTCGGTCAATATAGATCTACGTAACTTTTGGTCTGTGCTGTGAGAATTTTAGATTGGCATCACACTGTGTTTTTAACATCACATTATTGGGATTCTAAAATTCGCTGACATCAGGTTTTCATCAATAATTTTTGCCGATAAAGGTGTAAAAAATGACTGAATTTTTGAGCTTGTATAAGCCAAGCTTTACAAAATTGAAGGTTTAAACACAAAAACCGACGCATATCTTATACCATTTCACGAAAATCCTGATACAAATTCATTGGTTGTTTACTCTTTCCCCTTGCCCCCTGCGCCCTGCTCTCCTGCGGTCTATTTGTATCAAACTTAAAGTGAAACGGTATTACTGAACTAAGCCCAAATCAATGTGGTGTGTTAAGAGGCATCAACCATGACTCGAATTCGTGACGTTGTACAACAAGCTTTAGCAACTGGCTATTTAACGGTTGAAGCAGAAAATCAATTACGGCATTTATTAACTACACGCTATGACTTGGAAGATTTTAACGCCTTCATGAATTTGCAAGAAGCCGCAATGAACGGCAAAGTTAAGCAAGAATCGCGTGAAAGAAGTATGAAGTGTAAAGTATGAAGTATGAAATTTTATCCTTTTGACAAATGACCATTGACCATTGACTCATTACTTACGTGGTTTGTCGTCATCTTCAAATTCATCGTCCTCAAAAAATGACCAGTCATCATCAGCATCATTGGCTGGTTCATCAGCAGGCTGTTTATAGGGAGGAATGATGACGCGGTAATCAGCATCATAAACAGATTCAGTCTTCCCTACAGCAGTATTTTTCGGTTCACGGTAGCTGTAAGAGTAAGTTGAACCAGACTGAGAGGAACTTTTGGGTTCTGGTTGACGTTCTTCTGGTTCAAAATTACGTACAGGTTGAGTTGTTGGTCTAGGAGGAGGCGTTTGTGGCGGTTGTTCCTCAAAGTCCCAATCATCGTTGGTATTGCTGGTTTCCCAATCATCAAATTCTTCACTTGCAGCCGCCTGATTTTGACTAGTAGATGAAGGAGAAGTAAAAGGTGTAGATTTAGGTTCTTCCCTGCTAGGTGTTCTAACACGCCGTGAAGTGGCTGCTGATTTGGGGGTTTGCCGTGGCTGCCCTTCAAAATAACTTGATAATTTCAATAAAGTAGTGATTAATACAGATGTCAAAGCACCCGCAGTAGTAGCGAATAAAATCCACATCGCTAGGGGTAATGGTTGAGTCCGCATCCCCAAAAATACTAACGATATAGCAGGCGACCAGTTCTGCACTAACAACAATGTTAGTCCTCCTAGTATTGCCACCAGTAAAATTAAGCGAATTACAGCCATAAGAAAGTATGAATTATGAATTATGAAGTATGAAGTGTGAAGTGTGAAATATAAATTTCATACTTCAGCCTTCATACTTCATACTTTAGCGATGTCCTTGCCACCGTTGAATTGGGATGCAGTCAATCTCTAGTTGATCTAAAGTCCGGGCGACAACAAAATCCACTAAGTCTTCGATGGTTTGCGGGTTGTGATACCAAGCGGGAATTGCTGGGACAACTCTCGTACCCGCTTCTGCCAAGGTTGTTAGGTTCCGCAGATGAATCAGGCTAAAAGGCGTTTCACGGGGAACGATGACTAGTTTGCGTCCTTCTTTGAGTTGGACATCAGCTGCCCGTTCTAGTAAGTCGGAACTCAAGCCAGCGGCAATCTTGGCTACTGTACTCATACTACAGGGGATGATAATCATCCCTAAAGTCCGAAAGGAGCCACTGGCAATATTAGCTCCGACATCACTCCAAGGATGACAGCGTAGTTTGCCTGCAATGGCTACTCCTGCTTGTTCGCGCCAGAATTGCTCTTGTTGAGTTGGGTCGGCTGGCATCTTAATTTCCTGTTCTGCTTGCCAAACCATGTAAGTTGATTTAGAGGCAACTAATTCAATTTCATAGTCGGCGGCAAGCAAATACTTGAGAGCGCGAACGGCATAAATTAGCCCAGATGCTCCTGATACGCCAATGATTAACGGCTTGGTGTGATTTGACACGCGATTTTCTTAACAAAACTTATTCATCATCAGCATAAGGTTCTAAATCGCTAGGTTCAAGTTCACGAGAGAGATAAATATCGTCTCTGTCATCGTTAATACCAGAACTACCTAACCCTTTAGGTATGCCATCACTGCCAACGGTGACTAAATCAATTTGTTGACGGTAGTAATCGACACTTTTCACTTGTACGGATACACGATCGCCTAATCTATAAGAAGCGCGATTTTTGCGTCCAAACAAGGCTTGTTGTCTGGCGCGATATTCATACCAGTCATCTTTGAGCGAACTGACATGAACTAACCCTTCAACCCGTAACGGGGCGCTGGGATGTTTTTGTTTGGGCGAGTCTGTGGTTGGTACTTCAATTTCCACAAAGAACCCGTAGGACTGCACACCAGTAATTACACCTTGGAAGACTTGACCGATGCGCTGTTTCATCAGTTGGGCTTTTTGCAAACCTGCTAAGTCGGCTTCGGCTTCTTGAACTTCTTTTTCGCGGTCGTTGAGTTGAATAATTACTCTGGTCAAATCGCTTTGCAGCTCTTGTTGTAATTCTGGGGGTAAGACGTTCCAGTTAACTTCGATGTGAGAAGAAGAGTGACGCAGGTTAACGCGGTCTTTCACACGGGTATTGCGGCGATCGCGTCCGTGTTCTATGAGTCTGTAGTAAACTCTTTGCATAAGCAAATCTGGATAGCGGCGCAAAGGAGAAGTACAGTGAGTATATTGCGCCAATGCCAAGCCGAAGTGACTGCCTTTGGTGGTGCTGTAGGCGGCTGGTTTGAGGGTATCTTGCAATAGATAAGTTAACACCTGTTCGGAAGGTGATTCAGCAAACGCCCGTGTTAATAGCTGGTAATCTAGGGGTTGAATATCCGCTTCGGGATCTAATGTGAGTTCTACGCCTAAATTGATCGCCAGTTTGAGCATTTCTTGGACATCTTCGGGATCAGGTGCGCCTTGCGCTCGCCAGATAGCCGGAATGCCTAAAGCACTTAAATGTTCTGCCATTAGTTGATTTACCAATAGCACAAACTCGGTGAGGAGCGATCGCACAGTTAAATCGTTCACGATCACCGCACCTAACATTCCTTCATCAAAGTAAGGATTTTGATTCGGTGGTAGATTTAACTGCAAACTACCACGCCCTAACCGCACTTGTTTGACGATTTGGTGTAAACTTTCGAGGTCTTGGATTAGCTGTATTACTTCCTCAGATTCTTTGGAGGGTTGACCATTGAGAATAACTTCTGCTTTGTCTTTATTAATGGCTGTGTCTACATTAATTACACTCGGCTGAATTTCCCATTCTTCTACTTCACCCGTCGTGGGATCGATGGTAATCAAAAATGAGAGTGTGAGGCGATCGCTTCCCGCCACTAACGAACAACGGTCTGCTACAGTATCCGGTAACATGGGCAGTACTAAATCACCCAAGTATACAGAACGTCCCCGCTTCAAGGCTTCTCTATCTAATATTTCGTCTGGGTGAATGAAGTGAGAGACATCGGTAATGTGGAAGCCTAAACGCCAGCCTTTGTTTGTTTTTTCTAAACTCAAGGCATTTTCAACCAGCTTGGCATCAGCATTGACACCAGTAATTGCTAAGGTAAATAAACTGCGTAAATCTAATCTATTTTTTAGGTCAGCTTTCAATATCCTTTTCGGCAATTTAGAAGCTGCTTCTTGCACCGCTTCCGAGAAATTTCGGGATAGGTCATGTTTACAAGTAACTAAATCAATATCGGCTGCGGCTTCCGCATCACTACCCAAAATTTGCACTACTCTCCCGACGGGCGGATATTGTGCTAACGGATAACGCAGAACTTCGACATGGGCGAGATGGTCGATTGCTTCTGCTAAAGTCATGCCGTTTGTTTGCAACTTCAGTTCAAACAATAGTCGATCATCTAAAGGCACAGCCCGGAAACCACTTTCTACTTGTTTAATCCGCGCCAGTAAAGTGTGATTAGAACGTTCTAAAATTAACTTAACTTCGCCTTCAGGAGAGCGACGACGACTGCCTTCTTTAAGAACTCTTACCAAAACGCGATCGCCATTCCAAGCATTACTTAAATGACTTTCGCGGATGTAGATATCTTCAGCGCCTTCTACATCTTGAATTGCGAAGCAAAAGCCTTTACTAGAACAACGGAGTTTGGCTTCGATCATCCCTTCTTCAAAAACGCGGCGATATTTGCCTCGTTCTTTGACCAAAATCCCGATTTTTTCTAGTATTTCTAAGGCAATATGCAGCTTTTGTAAACTATCCTCATCTTCGCAGCCAAGTTTCTTTTCTAAAACTTTCCGAGCTACCAATTTATCATCGGTGAAATTGGCAAGGAGTGTAGCGATTGAAAATTCCATGCAGTGAACCGACCTTTGGTCAAAACATCATGTTGGTTTAATCTGGTTCTTTTCTGTATACCCTCACGGCCTACAGACACTAACTAACTGGAAACGAATTGCCCTGAGGCATGGTTCTGTGAAGTTCCAAGCGGAGGAAGCTGACATACCCAAAGATAAAGTCGCTTCTAAAATCTAGGAACTTCTCACTGCACGACCATTTCAGAGTTCGCTGGCGCTTTTTTGCCTCTTCATCTAACCAAACTGATAAAGTACGCCTGATTTGGGTTTTACCTAGTAGGTAATTACGCGAAGGCTTTTTGAGAGGCTGGCTTAAGATTACTCTCCACACTGCCCAAAAGCGCTAGGTAGGAAAAACCACAGGTGTTTGATTGTTTAGCTTGAAGGTGCTTTTACGCCATCAGACTCTGATTTTTAACTAGGAGAAACTGCCGATAAACCCAATTTTCCCATCTGTAGAATCGGTAACAATTAGGCCAGCAGTCATGCAAGCAGTGAGGGCGAACCGTATCTCCATTATTGTAGATTTAGAGCGTACTTCCAGGAAATAATTCTAGATAGAGAATTAGGTAAATAGTATAGCATTGAAGGTGATATCACCTAGCTATTAAGGGCAGTATTCGATAATTTTGTCAAAAAAATAGTTACTGCCGCAATGACAACACAGAAACACAGCACAATTATTACCTTGAATTTTAAAATACCAGAAAAATTGGACTGAGACTGCTGTAGTAGTTTTAGCAGGCGATCGCCTTGGGTGACGAATTAAATCTTGCCAAAACTTAGATTTAATTACATTTTTCTCTGCCGACACAGGAATTAGGGACTTAAAATTAAAATATTTCCATAGATTCACTGTGGACAAACTCAGTGATCTCCCACTACAGGTTAAAATTTCTCAAATTTGGGTGATCAACAGCAAGTACCAGTGATTGGGGCATATAGATAAAATTAACCCCGTAATTTAGCAGACATTAGATTTTGGTGACAGTATTATGTTGGCTCAATTTCAGAGCTTGTATCCCAACGGCAGTTTAACTTCCGAATTAGTAGACATCTTTCAAGGTAAATACATTGTTAGAGCCAGCGTGCAAATTGACGGTGTAACTCGTGCTACTGGGTTGGCAGCAGCAGAAACCGTAGAAGCCGCAGAAGATCATGCTCGAACTAGAGCGTTGATGGTTTTGGGGGTTGCAAGTTCACCTCAAATACAGGCTGAATCATCTCCTAAACCAACAATTTCAATACAACCAAATCCTGTTGTCAACACAACAGTAAGTGTGAATGAAACCACATATTCATCTACAAAAAACCAGGATTTAGAATTAGCCACAAGTAAACCTGAAATATCTTTACCATCTACTAGTAGTAAGAATATCGAGCCTGATTTATTTGCAACCGAGGCACTCAGCACTGATACTTACACTCCAGATTTAAGTCCCAGTTTGCCTTTGACTCCTAGCCGCGAACCAGCATTTATTCCCCCTGCGGATAATTTGGAAATCGAAGTGAGTCATCAGCCAGAAACCCCGGCATTTTCTGGGATGGCTGCAAGTAACGTCACACCATTTACGCCCCGCAATTATAGTTCTTCCGAAACTACAACTACTCCAACAACCACCAGCAAGAGAAAAAAGAAAGCTGAACCAGTCGATTTATCAGATGTCATTGCCAAAACCGATGTTGAACTGCAACGTTTAGGCTGGACACCAGAACAAGGCAGAGAACATTTAATTAAAACTTACGGTAAGCGGGGGCGTACCTTGCTGACGGAAGAGGAATTGCACAGTTTCTTACAATACCTGCAATCTCAACCTGATCCGATAGCGGGGTTTTGATGAGTTATTAGTCATTTGTCATTTGTCCTTTGTCATTGGTAAGCACTAATGGCAAAGAACTATTAAAAATTAAGATATTTATGGAACGATTAGATTTATCTGAGATAGTTGCTAAAACTGATATCCAAATGTACCGTTTAGGTTGGAATCCAGAAAGGTTTAGAGATTATTTGGTCAAGACATATGGTAAGCGATCGCGCGTTTTATTAACTGAAGAAGAATTACTAGAATTCCTCAGATACTTGAAAGCTCAACCTAATCCACCAATAGAACAAATTCTGATTGCTAGAATCAACTCCGAACTCGAACGTTTATGTTGGACAGGAAAGGAAGAAAAAGAATATCTTATAAAAACCTATAACAAGCAAAGTCTTACTGAGCTTAACCTTGCAGAATTAAGAGAATTTTTTAGATATTTAGAATCACAAGCGGTAATAACAAGCTCCTATGATATTTACAGTGAGTATGAAGAATTTCAAGATTACTATATAGATCCAGAAGAATTAGGCAAAGTAGTAAATAAACCATCGCCTGAAAACTGAGCTAAAACTGATGTCCAAATGCAGCGTTTAGGCTTGAGTGTAGAGTGGGGAAGAGATTATCTGATTAAAACTTATGGCAAGCGATCGCGCCAATTATTAACAGAAGACGAATTACTAGAATTTCTCGAATTTCTAGAAGCTCAAACTTCGTCACCAGAGTAATTTATTGAACCTCAGCCATTAGAAGAATTTTTGATTAAAGCGATCGCTAAAACTGATGTCCAAATGCAGCGTTTAGGTTTAAATGAACAGTGGTTAAGAGATCATCTCATTAAAACTTACGGTAAGAGAGGGCGCTATTTATTAACTGAACAAGAATTATTAGAATTTCTCAATTATCTTGAATCGCAACCCACACCTATAGATGAATCTACATAAAACTAGTAGGGTGAGAATTATAATTCCCACCCTACAACTAATGACTAATGACTAATGACCAATGACCAATGACTAAACCACAGCCATCGGACGGCTACCAGCAGCGTTACGGTCAATTACTTGGTCAATCAAACCGTATTCTCTGGCTTCGTCGGGTGACATGAAAAAGTCGCGTTCGGTATCTTCGGCAATGCGCTCAATTGGCTGACCAGTGTGTTCAGCAAGAAAGTCGTTGAGTCGCTTTTTGTGATACAAAATTTCCCGCGCTTGAATTTCAATGTCAGTGGCTTGACCTTGTGCGCCGCCTAAAGGTTGGTGAATCATAATCCGAGAATGGGGTAGACTCATCCGTTTGCCTTTAGCACCCGCACTGAGGAGGAAAGCTCCCATACTTGCTGCTAATCCGGTACAAATGGTACAGACATCTGGGCGGATATGCTTCATAGTGTCAAAAATACCCATACCAGCAGTTACCGAACCACCAGGGGAATTGATATACATATAAATGTCTTTTTCCGGGTCTTCTGCATCTAAGAACAGCATTTGAGCAACTATCAAGTTAGCTAAGTTGCTGTCAATCTGCTGACCTAAGAAGATAATCCGCTCACGCAACAGTCGTGAGTAGATATCAAAGGCGCGTTCACCTCGACCCGATTGTTCAATAACGATAGGAATCATGCAGCGTTCTTGTAGCTAATTTACATCTATTTTATCGATGACAACGGCTAATGGCTGTCGTCACCCCTAAGACAGCTAATTATCTCTTGAGTTTGATAGATGTAAATCATGATTACAGGCACTTTTTATAGAGAGAAGCGTCTAAGGAATTGTCCATTGTTTGCTGCGAGCGGTCAATTTAACAATATCTGACGCGCTGACTCAGGCAAAGCAAGGAAACCTACACCATCTCAGTAGCGTGGTTATCAGACTGCTGGAACAATATCCTTAAATGCGCATTCTGTTAATAAAGGTAACTTAATTTAGTAATTTCAGGACATTTGTCCAGAAAACCCCGACAAATTCGGAATTTCGTTAGTACGGGGTGTAGTTAAAAAAATGGATTTTACTTGCAGTGCTATCACTTGAGGGAGACCTGCCATGCTCGAAAAACTTGTGCAAGCCGCCATCATCACTTTCTTGCTCCATCTGATAGCAGGAATTAATCCTAATACAAAAATTCAAGCTAATGTCAAAGCACCCGCACAAGAAACATCAACAACAATCATCAGTTTTCTGTGGCGTTCTTTGCCCTAGTAAGATAAGGCAAAAGTAAAAAGACAAAAGGCAAAACTTGATTGAGTTTTGTTGAGGTGTGTATCTCTACTAATACTTCAAGAATGTAGACTGGGCAAAGAAGGCATCTATCCGCATACAAAAATATCATGACTAATCGCCTTGCTCAAGCCAAGAGTCTCTACCTACGTAAACACGCCGAAAATCCGATTGATTGGTGGCCTTGGTGTGATGAAGCTCTTGCGACTGCGAGGGCAGAAGATAAGCCGATCTTTCTTTCGATTGGTTATTCCAGTTGCCACTGGTGTACTGTGATGGAAGGTGAGGCTTTTTCTGATGCTGCGATCGCTGATTACATGAATACCAATTTTCTGCCTATCAAGGTAGACAGAGAAGAACGTCCAGACATCGACAGCATTTATATGCAAGCCTTGCAGATGATGAGCGGTCAAGGTGGTTGGCCTTTAAATGCCTTTCTCTCTCCAGAAGATTTGGTTCCGTTTTACGCCGGGACTTATTTTCCTATTGATCCCCGCTATGGTCGTCCCGGTTTTTTGCAAGTGTTGCAAGCTTTGCGGCGCTACTATGACACAGAAAAAGAAGATTTACGCCAACGCAAAGCCGTAATCTTAGACTCACTCCTCACCTCTGCGGTCTTACAAGATGGTGATCCCCATGAAATTCCAGAAAATGAATTACTGGGCAAAGGTTGGGAAACTAGCACCGGGATCATTACTTCCAATCAATACGGTAATAGCTTTCCCATGATTCCCTATGCAGAATTAGCACTGCGGGGAACTCGATTCCATTTACCATCTCGCTATGATGGTAAGCAAATTTGTACTCAACGGGGGCTAGATTTAGCGCTAGGTGGTATTTACGATCATGTAGGTGGTGGCTTTCATCGCTACACTGTTGATCCCACTTGGACGGTGCCTCACTTTGAAAAGATGCTTTATGATAACGGCCAGATTGTCGAGTATCTAGCGAATTTATGGAGCGCGGGTATTCAAGAACCTGCTTTTGCTAGGGCGGTGGCTGGTACTGTGCAATGGCTCCAACGGGAAATGACTTCCCCAGAAGGGTACTTTTACGCTGCTCAAGATGCAGATAGTTTCACTAGTGCTGATGCAGCAGAGCCAGAAGAAGGGGCTTTTTATGTGTGGAGTTACAGCGAACTAGAACAGCTGTTAACACCCGAAGAACTAACGCAATTACAGCAAGAGTTTACAGTTACTTCTCAAGGGAACTTTGAAGGGTTGAATGTACTGCAAAGACGTAATGCAGGGCAATTGAGTACAGAACTGGAAACTGCATTAGCTAAACTATTTACGGCTCGTTATGGTAACACACCAGAATCATTAAAGACCTTCCCGCCAGCGCGTAACAATCAAGAAGCTAAAACCCATAATTGGCCTGGCCGCATCCCCTCGGTGACAGATACAAAAATGATTGTGGCTTGGAATAGCTTGATGATTTCTGGGTTAGCTAGAGCATATAATGTTTTTCAAGAGCCTTTGTACTTGGAATTAGCAACACAAGCGGCTAACTTTATTCTGAAGCATCAGTTTGTCGATGGACGTTTCCACAGACTGAATTATCAAGGTGAAGCGACAGTGTTAGCGCAATCTGAAGATTACGCCTTCTTCATTAAAGCGTTATTAGATTTACATCAAGCTTATTTAACTCAGCAACGCCACTTGCTTCAAGTCGGGGAACCCGCCCAACGCAGTGGCTCCTCAGCACTTAGCACTCAGCACTCTGATTGGTTGGAAAAAGCGATCGCTATCCAAGAAGAATTCGACGAATTTCTCTGGAGTGTAGAACTAGGAGGATATTTTAACACATCTAGCGATGCAAGTCAGGATTTGATTGTGCGCGAACGCAGCTATGCAGATAATGCTACACCTTCGGCTAATGGAGTGGCGATCGCAAATCTTGTACGATTGGCATTGCTCACTGATAATCTGCATTATCTTGATTTAGCCGAGCAAGGCTTAAAGGCTTTTAGAAGTATTATGAGTAGCCATCCTCAAGCTTGCCCTAGTTTATTCACAGCTTTGGATTGGTATCGTAACTCTACCTTAATTCGCAGCACTACCGAGCAAATTAAATCTCTTATTTCTGAGTATTTACCTGTAGCAGCATTTTCTGTAGTCTCTAACCTACCAGACGGAAGCATTGCTTTAGTTTGCCAAGGTCTGAAGTGTCTTGCACCTGCAACAAGTGTTGAACAGATGTTGCAGCAAGTGCAGCAAAGTCAAACTAGAGGATGATTACTTTTTGTGAACCAGAAAACTGATAAAGTCTATTTACTACATAAAGCAAAATAGCAATGAAAACAGAACAAGAAAGAAAAGAAATAATTGCATCTATCAACGTATTGTTAAACCAAGCTTATGACAGTGTTTTAGATGAAATACTCGCGTATTTACAAAGAATTGATGATATAGAAGATGCGGAAGATTTACAAGCTATTAAAGAAGCTAGAGAAGATAGACGCTTCAATGGGACTGTATCTTGGGATGAATATCAAGGATATAACAAAGAAACGGCTTAATGTATCAAATTGAATTGACTAAGGGTGCTATAAAACAACTAAATAAACTACCAAGCAATATTAAAGAACGCATCGATGCTAAAATTTTAGATTTAGCTATAGAACCGCGTCCAGATGGAGTAAAAAAAATAAAAGGTGATGAAAATTCTTATCGTATTCGAGTAGGAGACTACCGCATAATTTATGAAATATATGATGATATTTTACTAATAAGTGTAGTTAAATTAGGGCATAGAAGTAAAGTTTATAAAGACGAAACTTGACAAATAAAAAAATTTCAAGGCCAATAACAACATTGAGGACAGGGGGAGACGAGGGAGAGAAGTAACTTAAATAGTGACCAATGACAAATAACTCAGTACTCAGCACTCAGCACTCAGCACTTCTATCTGCCATTGTCCTAGCTGGCGGTAAAAGTTCGCGTATGGGACAGGATAAAGCGTTGCTTCCTGTTCACGGAGTGCCTTTGTTGCAGCGAGCTTGTCATATTGCTGCGGCTTGTGCTGATATTGTTTATATCGTCACTCCCTGGCCAGAACGCTATCAACACTTAACATTGCCCCGTTGTCAGTTTATTCGAGAAGTGCCTTTGTCTGGTGAAACTGGCAATGAACCTTTAAATCATGGGCCGTTGGTAGGGTTTGCTCAAGGACTAGCGCAGGTGCAAACTGATTGGGTGCTGTTACTTGCTTGCGATTTACCGAAGTTACAGCTTGAGGTTTTGCAAGCATGGGTGGCTGAACTCGATAGTGTAGGGGAAGATGCGATCGCGGCTTTAGCACATCATACTAAAGGCTGGGAACCTCTGTGTGGTTTTTATCGCCCTCGTTGTTTGCCACAACTACTAGATTTTATCAACCAAGGCGGGCGATCTTTTCAGCAGTGGCTTAAGCAACATCCTGTACAAGTGTTGTCTTTACCTGCTACTGATATGCTGCTTAACTGTAACACTCCAGAAGATTGGGCGTTGATGCAGTAAAAACAGTATTTTAGCAAGCAATTAGTCAATTTTTGATTAAAGGTTCTAGATAGTAAAAAGTTTTACTATAAATTTTTTACCAAATTCAATATTTGTTATTTACTTAACAGTAGTTTTACGACCTTCTACTGTATATTATGTAAAGCTTTTCTCAATAAACCTTGTATACTTAATGGCGAGTAGCACAGCCACAAATTCTTGGGGAATTTCGGCTAGTGTTTAACTCGCTTTTTTATAATATATAAGACCCTAATTAAAATAATTTGCTTTTTTTATATGTATCGTCGTTGGATATTATCTGCATTAGCTATTATATTAAGTGTATTTTTAAATGCTTGTAGCACGGCAAATACTCAACAGCCACAAGCGCAAACAACAAATATTGCAGTAACAACTAATAATCAACAATCTGCTACAAGAGTTGTTACTCTTTCATCACTTTCTACAGATATCATTTATCAACTTGATAAAACCAAGCTAGTTGGAATTACTGGAAGTTCATTATTTAAAAATGACCCAGTTCTTAAAAATATTCCTCGCATTAGTGAAGGACAAACTCCTCCTAATTTAGAAAAAATTGTGGCTCTAAAACCAGATTTAGTCATTGGTGTAGAAGGTTTTTCCAACCAAGTCATTCAAAAATTACAAGAATTAAAAATTCCTACTTTACTTACTCAAGTTAAAACATGGGAATCTTTAGAAAATCTGACTCAAAAACTTGCTGATTTAATTGGAGCCAACCCCCAACCTTTGTTAACTCGCTACAAAAGTTTTTTGCCAGATCAACAAGTTCAAAATGTTTCTACGCTAGTTTTGGTGAGTAATCAACCAATTCTTACACCAAATAAAAACAGTTGGGCTGGAGATTTATTAGAAAAATTTCACATAAAGAATGTAGCAGCAGAATTACAAGGTAAAAGTCCTTTTGGTGGTTATGTTACTCTATCAGCCGAGAAAGTTTTAGAAGCTAATCCACAGGCAATAATTGTAGTCAATCCTCCACAAGCAAAATCAAATACAGAGATTTTAGAATCTTTTAATAAAGAACCTTTTTGGCAAAAACTCAAAGCAACTCAAAATAAGCGAGTTTATATTTTTGACTATTATGGATTGGTCAATCCTGGTAGTATCGATGCAATTGAAAAAGCTTGCCAGCAACTTAAAAAAGATTTGTTTGCATTAAATGGATAAATTAAATTAGGGTGAGTATTATAATACCCACCCTAATTTTTGTAGTAATAGCTTACTTTTGGGCAAGAGAAACATTTTTAGTGGATTTAGATTTGGGAATCTCGCCACCTAAACTGCGGAAGTATAACCCGCCAACAGTTAGCAAAAATACAATATATCCCACTGCTTGCACAATATATAGATTTTCTCTATAGCCAAATAAAGATTTCAGAATAATGCCTGGAAATTGATCATCAGGCAAAATACTAGAAGTATTCCAAACTATCGGCCCTAAAATGCAAGAATGGACTTTGGTAAAGTGTTCATAATAAAAACAAAGGCTTTCGGAGGCGCGACTGCTGAGGGCTAAGTTAGCGACAGCATCATCAAAATGTTTTAATGCAGAAACTACTAATCCAGCAACAATCAACACCAATAAAACGCCCATAACTTGGAAAAATTGGCGAATATTGATTTTGACACCTACTTTAAATAACAATACGCCAATTCCAGCTGCTACCAGTAAACCACCAAGAGCGCCAATTGTCGGAATCAGACCTTGCTGAAAATTAGCGGCGATAAACAGTACGGTTTCAAAACCTTCGCGGACTACAGCTATTAAAATTAAACTGAAAACGCCCCAACCAGCATTTGCTTTTTGTGTGAGTGCTTCGGTAACAGCACCTTCAACTTGGGCTTTCATAAATCTGGCTTGCTTCGTCATCCAGATTAGCATCCAACTGAGCATAGCGATCGCCAGCACACTAAATATACCTTCCAGTGCTGGTTCAACTACAGATGTGTATTGCGGATTAATTTTTCCTAGTGCTTGAATTACAACGCTAAACAGCACACCTATCAATGCGCTGACAGCAATACCAACGCCAACACCAGCATACACCCAAGAATTCAGTCGGGATTGTTTGGCTTTTTTCAATAAAGCCAACACTATCCCCACAACTAAGGCGGCTTCTACTCCTTCTCGGAGTGTAATTACAAAAGTAGGTAAGGCAGTACTAAAATTCATTTTTCTTAGTCCAGAGTCAATAGTCCAAAGTCAATAGTCTAAAGTCAATAGCCCAAAGTCAATAGTTAAGTGTCTATATTTTTGACCATTGACAATTGACTATTGACTATTAACTATTAACTAAAATCCCGGAGCATTTTTTTCAATTCGAGATTATGCAACTCTTCTTGTCCAATCATGCCACGAGCAAATTCTTCTAAATAGACACTAGCATTGCTGACAGTATCTAAAAGAGTTTTGTACAATTCCAATGCTTTCTTTTCATGAGATAAGCTTTCTGCCAAAATGTCTTTGACGGAATGCTTAAAAGTTTCTTCCATCGGTGCAATTCTGAGTGTGGGATGCCCATCTAAACCTGTGAGAATTTCTCCCACTTGTTGGGCATGAAGTAAAGATTCACTCGCTTGCGCTTTAAAAAAAGCCACAATAGGAATGCGATTCGGCCCAGTCACCATCAAGGAGTAATGTGTGTAGCGTACTACTCCTGCTAACTCAAATTCCATGATGGTATTGAGGAGTTCTATAGTCTTTTGCTGGTCAAGTTCTTGCATCAGTTGTTAAGTTCAGCAATATACAAATGGAGCGTCACGAGTAATTAATTAGGCATGAAGCACAGAACATTTTCACGTTTCACATCTAATTATTTGCTCACGGCTCACTCATTTTAAACTTTTGACTCTGTATTTTTCTGTTAGTTTTGAGTCTATCGTTGTGCCTGTGTACTTGATTTATCAACAACTTTTTGAGAATTTTGCTCAATGGTTTTGATTAACTGGGTTACTTCATCAGGCGTTTTCACTGGTTTAGCAGGAGGAATGGCGCTAGGCCAGACTTTGATGAGTTCACTGAAACTAGTTTCAATTGCTTTGTGTGCTTCGGGACTATCTTGCGCTACTTGACTAGAAATACCTTTGTATAAGTCGTTGGCATAAACAACGAAGCCACGAGAGTCTTGATATTCAATGGCTGCGGCTATTTTACCATCAGCGATCGCTGCTCTATATTCCGAGTTCGCTGCATCCAATAATCCATTAATTACTTGGAGGACAAATCCTGGTTTTGTGCGTTGGGCTTCTGGTAAAACGGCGATCGCGCCATCTACAGATTGCACAGAAGTAGTAAAATTAGTTTTGATTTTGGCATTCTTCGGATTAGATTTCACCAAATCTTGCAAACTTACCAAAGTTGTCTTGAATTCTTTAACTTTGCGTTCATTCAGTTGATCTTCTACATCCACATAGATTTCCTCAACTGGGTGTCCAATATGCGGTTCTGCTTGTTTTGGCAGATTTTTGTCTAACAGTTCTTGTGCTACTAAAAGATGTCCTTTCATCAAGCCTAACTTTGTCATGTAATCAACATCTTTGGCTTCACCTGTCAGCACAACTTCTTGAACAGTTACTTGGTCTTTAATTTGGTCAAACTGTTCTTGTGTGATTACTTTTTTATTAACTAAATCTTCTGGAGTCGCATAAGGACGGTTCGCCTGAATTTTATTCGATAAGGCTGGAACACCTAATTTAGCTTCAAATTTATCTAACTCTGATAAGATAGCGTCATTTATATTAATTTTTGCTTTGCTACTGTGACCACTGTGAGTTGTAGTTTCTGTAACTTGGGCTGTTGATGTTGAGTTAGTACCTGGTGTAGATGGATTTTCGGCAGTTGGTGTGCTGTTACATGCACTCAGGGTAACAATAGCCGCAGTAGCAATAGTTAAACAAAAGTATTTAAAATTTTTCATCTCTTCAGCAGTTGATATGACTCAGTGTCGTAGAGTTTGCTATGCTCATTTTGCAGGTAATGCAATACTTTTGCAACTACCTCCTAAATTTTTGAATATATTTTCATATCTTTTTCAAGATAATTGAGACTCAAACCCATTAAAATAACTATTTATGGATAATTTAAGTCAGATTTTCTTGACTAAGCAAATTAAGAACTTTTGAGAAAACTTTGAGAAGAATTATCAGCAATTACTTCAAATTGACCCATGCAACCATTTTCTGCGATCGCATCTTGATGAGGATGGAACATATACTTACCTGGATAGCGGAAGGCAAATTCTAAAATGTGCCGTTCTGCTACACCCATTGTGATCACATCGGTTTTCTCGCTGGGAGTCATAGTCATACCACTGCGGTAAACATCAAAGAAGTTGGCGTGTAAATGGAAAGTCACCGCCGGATCATATTCAATGATGTTGAGAACATACAGCCGAACCAACTGATTTTGATAAATCGGGATGGGATGATGCATGTAGTGATGTGGCAATCCGTTAAAAGCGTAGTATTCATTATGGCTATCGTCGTTTACGTCATACCCAGCCATCACTAAGACAATCTCATCGGCCGGAGGGCGCGGCGTGGGGGGATCAATGATAAACATCCCGTATAAACCCTTAGCAATATGACGGGTAACTGGTTCAATATGGCAGTGGTACAAATGAACGCCATATGGTTCTGCGTCAAATTCATAAATTGCAGCGCTACCATTGCTGACGGGACGAATCCCATCCATCTCTGCGGGATGAACACCATGAAAATGTAGAGAGTGAGAATGTCCCGCCTTATTGAGAAATAATATCCGCACGCGCTCGCCTTGTTTCGCCCGTAGTGTCGGCCCCGGTATGCGACCATTTAAATCCCAGACGTTGTAAGAAACAGCGCTATTAAGTTGAATTACCGAAGTACCCGCAGTTAACTGAAATTCTCGTACAGTCCGCCCGTTTTCCTGCTTTACTGTGCCATAATCAAAGTTTCGCAGCATCTGCATAGGATTAGCAACTTGATTTGTTGCTGCCATCTCCAGAGGTGGTACTTTGACTATCGACTTGCTTTGGGCGTTCAGGGTGTGCCAAAGTGCCGCCGTACCTACAAATCCAGCACTGCCTATTCCCAGTTTCAGCAGTTGACGACGACTTAACAGTTTCTCTTTACCCAGAAAGAAGTTGTTAGGCATAGCCTTAAAATCACAAAATTGGCACAAAAAAAGTTGCAAAATATTTGCAACTGATATCATTTATAATATCGTAAGTAAGAATTATTAGCAATAATTGTTAATTCTACATTGCATCTATCGCAGGTATCAAATCTGAGTTAGAGAAATTATTTTTGATGCAGGCGATCGCTTACTTATTCTACGAGTTTTTTACTTACAAAGCTTTATTGTTGTAATCACATCAATCTAAAATATATTTAATATTTGAATTTACATTTACCCCAACGTCAATATTCAATATATCTATCTCAAAAATTAACTCCCCAATTTCACCAAACCTGCCTGAAATCATATCCGTCCACAAGCACCTGTTTCATTGAGACGGAAAGTAACCAGCCAGCCAGTCGGATATTCTTGACGTGCTTTTTTTTCAGCAATCTCTATATATGGGTCAATAAAATAATCACCACTGTTTGGTTCAATAACAATAAACCAGTTGTAATGTTCATCTATTAATTGCGGACACACTCTATCAAAAGTCACACGCGCTTTTTGCCCACGATCATTTCTTTCTTCTGCGCGTCTAGCTAACTCTTCTGGTGGTAAAGTAAATTCTGGAAAGATTCTTCCTTGTTGATGATAATTCGATCGCATCTAAATTACTCATCTAGCCACTTTTGATAACCGCAATTAAGTAAAAGAGTTTTTAAATTAGCAATAGCTTCAGCTTTAGGAATATCAATTGACTGTACTCGATATACATCATTGAGTACCACACTATACTCTTTACCAAGGTAGTAGGCGATAACTTCTGCTACGTTTCTATCTGACATTTCCTCACTTAGTATTGCTAAAAGTGGTTCATAATTTTCAGCTTCGATACCATCAGGAAAAGCACATTGGATTAATTTATAGGTGCTTTGTAGATAAGGTGGAATAGTTATTTGCATAATTAATTGAGGTAGTACTGCCCAAGGCTGTTGAGAAGTACGCTGCTATTAGCTAACTGTTCCTATATAGCCATCAATTTATGCTGAGTTTTTTCATCAACAATTCCAGTTACTTCCAAACCATACTCTAATTGGAAAGCCTTCACTGCACGCTTCATTTCTTCATCAAAAATTCCATCAGGTATACGCTTAAAAAAGCCTTTACTGAATAGTATCATTTGAATATTTGTTATCCAGCCATTATCCCTGTCTCCTATTGAGTAGCCTGTTAAAGCTTCATATTCCTCATTAGATAAAACTCTACCACCATAATGTTGGAGCCATTCTACTAGTTCTTGTGAATCTGTTTCAACTGAAATGAGATACTCACCTGTTTATGGCTTTTTATTAGTTGCTGTATATGTTTTTAGCTTTCCTCTGAATTGCTGATTCCAAAGTTCTTGCTGTATATTTCGTGCAGTATCTTCATCGGTAAATCCAAAATGGAATTTAGGCATGGTAGTTTCTCCTTGAATCATAGAACTTAGTAAACAGCTTAACCATTGTGACAAGAAAACAAAAACGGTAGAGAAATATATCCTCTACCGCTTACTAATATTTACTTGAGACTCAATTCCAAAGGTTAATTACGACTCAATACCTTGAGGTAACAACTCCCGGCGCTGTTGAGAACTGACTTGCACATTGCCGTTTTCATCGACATCAACTAAGGCAGTATCGCCATCTTTGATGCGACCAGAGAGAATTTCTTCGGCTAGGCTATCTTCTAACAAGCGCATAATTGCCCGACGTAACGGTCTTGCACCGTAGCTGGGGCTGTAACCTTCTTGGATGAGCCTGTCTTTGAAGCGTTCGGTGACTTCTAAGGTGATGCCTTTTTCTGTCAGGCGACCAAACACTTCTTTGAGCATGATGTCGGCGATTTGGGTGACTTCTTCGCGGTTGAGTTGACGGAAGACGATGATTTCATCCAAACGGTTGAGGAATTCTGGACGGAAGTACTGTTTAAGTTCTTCGTTAACCAGAGTTTTAATGCGGTTATACTGCGATTCACCAGCATCTTCATTAAATTCAAAGCCGATGGTGGAAGCGCCTTTTTCAATTACCTTGGAACCGATGTTGGATGTCAAAATCAGCAAGGTGTTCTTGAAGTCAACGGTGCGACCTTTAGCATCGGTTAACCGACCGTCTTCTAAAATTTGCAGCAGCATATTGAAGACATCGGGGTGGGCTTTTTCGATTTCGTCGAACAGCACCACGGTATAAGGACGACGACGTACAGCTTCGGTTAATTGACCGCCTTCGTTATAACCGACGTAACCTGGAGGCGAACCAATCAATTTGCTGACGGTGTGGCGTTCCATATATTCCGACATATCCAGGCGGATCATTGCTTCTTCGGAACCGAAGAAGTAAGAAGCCAAGGATTTTGCCAACTCAGTTTTACCTACCCCAGTCGGCCCGGAGAAGATAAAGCTGGCGATGGGTCGGTTGGGGTTTTTCAAACCGACACGCGCCCGACGGATTGCCCGTGAAACTGCTTTCACTGCGTCTTCTTGACCGATTAAGCGCTGATGCAAGGTGTCTTCCATGTGCAGCAGCTTCTCGGATTCGGACTCGGTGAGCTTGTTGACTGGTACACCTGTCCAGGAAGCAACGATGTGAGCAATGTCTTCTTCGGTAACAACGGGTTCTACACCGTCACCACTTGCACCGTTGGTTTTGCTTTGAGCGATCGCCCGGATTTCGGCTTTGATTTCCATTTCTCGATCGCGCAGTTCCCCGGCTCTATCAAAGTCTTGGGAACGCACTGCATCATCTTTTTCTTTTAAGATTTGGCGCAGTTCTTTATCTAACTCTTTGGCTGCGGGGGGCAGTTGGGAGTTGATTAACCGCACGCGCGAACCTGCTTCATCAATCAAGTCGATGGCTTTATCTGGCAAGTAGCGATCGCTGATATAACGGTCAGACAATTTCGCTGCTGCAATCAAAGCTTCATCAGAAATTTTCAACTTGTGATGTTGCTCGTAGCGATCGCGCAATCCATGCAATATTTCTATAGTTTCATCGACTGTCGGTTCACCTACCATTACTGGCTGGAAGCGGCGTTCTAAGGCTGCGTCGCGCTCGATGTGTTTGCGGTATTCGTCGAGGGTGGTAGCACCGATACACTGCAATTCACCTCTAGCCAAAGCTGGTTTGAGGATGTTAGCTGCGTCGATCGCACCTTCGGCTGCACCTGCACCAATCAGGGTGTGTACCTCGTCAATTACGAGAATCACGTTACCCGCCTGGCGAATTTCATCCATGATTTTCTTCAGGCGTTCTTCAAATTCACCCCGGTATTTGGTTCCTGCTACCAGCAAACCGATGTCTAGCGTGACTACGCGCTTGTCTTCCAGGATGTCGGGGACATCTTTGTTGGCAATGCGGCTCGCCAAACCTTCGGCGATCGCAGTCTTACCAACCCCTGGTTCACCAATCAGCACTGGGTTATTTTTTGTCCGGCGACCCAAGATTTGAATTACACGCTCAATTTCTTTCGCGCGTCCTACGACTGGATCAAGTTTATTGTCCGTCGCCATCTGGGTTAGGTTCGAGCCGAATTCATCCAAGGTTGGAGTCTTAGTGCGTCCCGATTGCCCGGTCGCCGAAACCTCTGCTGTTTCTCCCAGCATTCGGATGACTTGGGTTCTTACCTTAGATAGATCCACCCCAAGGTTTTCTAGCACCCTAGCTGCTACACCTTCCCCTTCCCGGATCAGGCCCAACAGCAGATGCTCGGTGCCAATGTAGTTATGCCCTAATTGGCGCGCTTCTTCTAGGGATAGTTCTAGAACCCGCTTTGCCCGTGGCGTAAACGGAATTTCCACGGCCACAAAGCCTGAACCCCGGCCTATGATTTTTTCTACTTCAATACGGGCATCTTTGAGATTGACACCCATTGATTTCAGCACCTTGGCCGCAACTCCTGTGCCTTCCCCGATCAGACCCAGTAGGATCTGTTCGGTTCCCACAAAGTTGTGACCTAAACGGCGGGCCTCTTCTTGGGCCAGCATGATTACCTTAATGGCTTTTTCTGTGAAGCGCTCAAACATGGCTTTATCCTATCACCTGCGTCGTGCCGGTACGCTGATTTTAGCACAGGCTAAGGTTTTGGGTGTCTGTATCAGAGATAATAGACATCCAAGGGAGACTACTCAATTTGATGGATGAAGTTGTCAACTGTTTATGAATTTTGCTGCGGCTACTGGATTGAGGAGCTTTGATTTACTAGCTTTTCAGCCTAGATTGTAAATAGTTAGCCGCTGTTATTAATAAATATTATTTTACCAGTCACAAATATTAATTATTAGCATATTTTGACACTAAAAGTCAAAATTCTGATAAAAACATTTTTTATTTTAACTGAAAAATAAATATTGATTAAATATTCTAATGAGTTAAAGGTTGTGATTTGTCATTGGTTATTGGTCAATAGTCAAGAGTCCATAGTCAAAAGTTATTCTTCTCTGCTCCCCGGACTAACTAATTAATTGCCAAGAGAATTGGCTCAACTGTTTGCTAACAATGGTGTGCCAATTGTCTAAAGTTTTTTGAAACTGGGGATATTGCAAATCTGATAGCCAAAGAATCAGAGCATCTTCGCCGTTATCTTTGTAGTAACGTCGTCGCCGCCCAGCGGTTTTGAAGCCAAATTTCTGATATAAGGATATAGCGGCAACGTTAGAAGCTCTAACTTCGAGGGTGGCTCGTTCCAAACCGCGATCGCAAGCTGTCTTCAACAAAGCGTACAATAAAGCCTGTCCTAAACCTTGACGGTGGTATTGGGGATGAATCGCCAAAATTGTAATGTGGGCTTCGTCTAAAATCGCCCAAAAGCAGCCCATACCTAAAAGTTGAATGCTAGACAATGGTGAAAACAAACCCAGTAATTCGCTGTTAGGACTGTCCAACTCGCGTTGGTAACCTTCCATTGTCCAAAGACCCCCAAAACAAGCTTGATCGAGTTCTAAGATTGCACTTAGGTCATTTGTTGTAAGCGATCGCAATTTTAAGTCTGATGAAATCACATTTATCAAAAGTGCTGAGTTAAAACTGCCTTAACGTATAAGTTGATTAATGGCTATGGGAAAGTTCTCTCCTACTTTTTACTTTACTCAGCACTCAGGACTCAGGACTCAGGACTCAGCACTGTGTTGGTAAACTTAAAATCGGGATACTTCCTCACGCCCTTAAGTTAAACAAGGACAATTTATATAGTTATGGTATCGACTCACCCCACTGAGGTTCAATATACTGGTACTCAGTATTTGCCTCAAAGGCTCAACCCAAACGAAACTGTTTCGCCCAACCAGGAACTTTTACCCTTAACAGCTAAAGTTAACAGTAATGATTGCCTGGAAATTGGTGGGTGTGATGTCACAACCCTAGTTCAGCAGTTTGGTTCGCCTTTATATATTTTAGATGAAGAAACTCTCCGTTCGGCTTGTCGGCAATACCGAGATGCTTTTAAGCAATACTACCAAGGTGAATCTCAAGTATTGTATGCTTCCAAAGCATGGAATTGTCTAGCTGTTTGTGCGATCGCGGCCTCAGAAGGTTTGGGAATTGATGTCGTCTCTGGGGGCGAACTTTACACAGCCTTAAGTGCTGGCGTTAGTCCTGAGAAAATTTACCTCCACGGAAATAATAAATCATCAGCAGAACTAACTTTAGCAATTGAATCTGGTGTCACGATTGTTGTAGATAACTGGCAAGAATTGCACAACTTGGTGGAATTGACCCAAAACACCCAACCAGTTCGCATCATGCTGCGATTGACTCCTGGTATTGAATGTCATACCCACGAGTATATTCGCACCGGACACTTAGATAGTAAGTTTGGTTTTGACCCCAACGACTTGGATGAAGTATTTACCTTTGTCAGCAAGCAACCTACTTTGAACTGTGTGGGTTTGCACGCTCACATTGGTTCACAAATTTTTGAACTACAACCCCATCGAGACTTAGCTGCTGTCATGGTGCAGTGGTTCCGGGATACTGCTAAGTACGGTTTAAATTTAACCGAATTAAATATTGGTGGTGGTTTAGGTATTCGCTATACAGAATCCGATGATCCACCGAGTATTGAAGATTGGGTAAAGGTAATTTGTGAAGTTCTTCAAGAAACTTGTGCAGCGGAAAATTTGCCATTACCAAAGCTATTATGTGAACCAGGGCGATCACTAATTGCTACAGCATGTGTCACTGCCTATACCATTGGCGCAACCAAAGTAGTACCAGAAATTCGTACCTACGTATCTGTTGATGGTGGAATGTCCGATAATCCCCGACCAATCACCTACCAGTCAGTTTATCGGGCTGTAGTTGCTAATAAAATGTCTGCTAGTGTTACAGAAACAGTCACAGTAGCTGGTAAACATTGTGAATCAGGAGATATCCTAATTAAGAATGCCCAACTACCAAAAACTGAACCCGGAGATATTCTCGTAGTTATGGCAACTGGTGCTTACAATTACAGTATGGCATCTAACTACAACCGCTTACCCCGACCGGCAGCAGTAGTAGTGGCAAATGGCGAAGCAAATTTGATTTTGCAACGCGAAACTTATCAAGACTTGATTCGACAAGATTGCCTACCAGAAAGACTCAAGAAGTCTGAAGTATAAAAGCTGAAGTATGAAAACTGAAGGATGAAGGCTGTAGATCCGAAGGGGCTTGCCGCAGGCTAGGTTAAAAACTAAAGGATGAAATTTATACTTCACACTTCATACTTCACACTTCACACTTCACACTTCACACTTCACACTTCATACTTTCATTCCAGATGTCATGAGAGATTGGTCAAAGCATTGGCTGACAAACCTAGGATGGTCGCAGTCCTTGCTACTTGGGACTCTGGATATTGTATTAGTGCTGGCGCTGACGTACATGATACTAGTTATTATTAGCGAGCGCCGGACACTATGGATGGTGCGGGGATTTATTATTTTAATGCTGGCATCGGCACTCAGCGGTAGATTGGGTTTACCACTGCTGAATTTTGTCCTAGAAAAATTAGTGATTGGTTGTGCTGTGGCGATGGCAGTAGCCCTACAATCAGAGTTTCGGCGATTTTTGGAACAATTAGGACGTGGAGAATTACGCCAATTGTTTCAAACATCCAATTTGTCGATCCCCAAATCTGATAGTGTGATTGATGAAATTGTGGATGCGGTTAAAGAACTTTCAAAAAACCGAATAGGAGCTTTGCTAATTTTGGAAACCACTGGCCCAATTGACGAGCGAGATTTTTCTGTGCCTGGAGTTAAGCTGAATGCTGAGGTCTCTAAGGAACTTATACAAACGATTTTTCAGCCGAAAACTTTGTTACATGATGGGGCGACTTTGATTCGTGGCTCACGAATTGTATCATCAGGTATAATTTTACCACTTTCGGGACGCACAGCCTCGCGCCAGTTGGGTACTCGCCATCGGGCTGCGATGGGAATTACTGAGCGAGTCGAAAATTGTATTTGTGTAGTTGTATCAGAAGAAACGGGTTCTATTTCCTTAGCGGAACGGGGAACCCTAAATAGACCACTGACAATTAGAAAACTCAAAGAGTCCTTAGAAACTCGCTTATCTCCAACTGTGGATCGGGAAGCAGTGGCTCCTGGTCTGTTAAGCTGGGTGCGTCAGATTGGTAGTAAAGCACTGGTACTGGTTTCACGTTTACTTGGATTACCATCGACCGCTTCTCGAGATAAAAAATGACTGTACAACAAACTGAACTGCAATATTTGCCTCCCGACTTGAAACGGGAACTACTGCCCAAACACGTTGCGGTGATTATGGATGGCAATGGTCGATGGGCTAAACGTCAAGGTTTACCACGAATTATGGGTCATAAGCGTGGTGTAGATGCCTTAAAGGATTTGCTGCGTTGTTGCAAAGACTGGGGAATTGAGGCACTCACAGCTTATGCTTTTTCCACAGAAAATTGGAAAAGACCGCAGGAAGAAGTAGATTTTTTGATGACTTTATTCCAAGTAGTTTTGCGCCAAGAACTGCGGGAAATGGTTGAGGAAAACGTGCAAATTCAGTTTGTGGGAAATTTGCAAGCTTTGCCGCGATCGCTTCAAGAAGAAATTACCCGTTCAATGGAAGCGACTAAAAATAATCGCAGTATTAAGTTTTCTGTGGCAACTAATTATGGCGGACGGCAGGAAATTTTACAAGCTTGTCGCGCGATCGCTCAAAAAGTCGAGCAAGGTATCCTCAAACCAGATGAAATTGATGAAGCAGTATTTGAAAGCCATCTGTATACTGCGGGAATTGATGACCCCGATTTATTAATCCGCACTAGTGGTGAAATGCGCCTTTCCAATTTCCTACTCTGGCAAATGGCCTACGGAGAAATTTACATTACTGATACTCTTTGGCCAGATTTTGACCGGGCGGAATTTCACCGGGCTTTGTGTGCGTACCAGCAACGAGAGCGAAGATTTGGGAAAGTATGAAGTGTGAAGTCTGAAGTGTGAAGTCTGAAGTCTGAAATGTAAATTTCATTCTTGTGTTTTTAACTTAGCCTGCGGCAAGCCCCTTCGGGTCTACAGCTTTCATAATTCATCCTTCAGATTTTTTCATACTTCATCCTTCATACTTCAGACTTTTTAAGGGCCAAAAAACACGGCTTGTTCGATATCTTCCCGGCTGAGAGAATACTTGAAGGAGCGTTGGATGTCTTGTTGATTATCTCCAGCCTCAATATATCTGACTACTATTTGCTCAATATCTAACCAAAGTTCAGCTTGCCAATCGGGTCTTTGCACGCGCCAACAATGACGTTGTGTTTCATCTTGTTGACAACCTTGGTCTTTTAACCATTGCTCAATTTGTGGTAGAGGATGATTATATAAAGGTGTATCTGCTGGCAAAAGAGACATAGTAATTAGGTATTTTGAAGAAAGAAACTGTTTAATTGAAACTTGACAAGTTAAAGTTTTTTAACTCCCCAGGAAGCTTTAATTGCGATAGGTTAGAAATTTGCTTTTCGACTTTCGGGGGTGGTTGGGGTAATTGAGTTTGAAAAGCTGCCTCACCACGAGCGAATCCGATCGCGATCGCGAGTAATAAACATCCGACAAAAGTCAGTCCCAGAATAAATAAAGCGAAGATTTCGCCAGAAGAAAGCGGGCGATCGCTGGCATCTAGATAAGCTGATTTAGAGTAATCATAAGAATAGCGCACCGGACGATGCAAATCCGCAGGTGCTTGAATTACACCAAAGCGGGAATAACCAATTTTCAAATCATAGCTGAGTCGCCGTTCTGGATGGCTCAAAGTGGCATAAGCTTCATTAATTTGCTGAAATTTAGCAGTAGCAAGGGCAGCAGGTAATTCTGTAGTGTCAGGATGATAGCGCTTGCTTAGTTCCCGATAGGCACGGCGAATGTCTATCACCGATGCTGAGGGATGCAGTCCTAGTAGGGAGTAGTAGGAAGTTTCACTACTTTGTGGCATTGCCCCGTTTTGATTCACGGCTGTTTGAGGTTTGCGATCGAGTTTTTTCTAATATTGTAAACCTGCCTGCCTATTCCACAGAGGGAAAAATCATTAGATTTTCAGGCTATTGCGGGCGATTATGCCTGCGAATTTATTTATGAAGATGATAGCCTCTAAATTATGCGATCGCACAATTCTTTATCTCGGATATACGGCAATTGTTATAAGGTCATTCTGGAAGTAAGAATAAGACGTGCATTAGTTCCGGAAATTATGAGGTGGGATATGGTTGTAATACGTGAGTCACCTTGGTATCAAGAAATCTTGCGTGAAGGCGAAGCACGCGGACGAGGAGAGGAATTATATTCCAGTATCGAACTCTTATTGGAGATGAAATTCGGCAATCCAAGTTTAGAGTTAATGCCAAATATCTCCCAAATAAGTGATGTACAGCAATTAAAAGCTATTCAACAAGCTATTAAAACTGTCAACACTATTGAGGAACTACAGCAACTTTTATAGGTTGGTGAGTAGAAAACTCTAACCTAGTAAATCAGCGCGGGGTTTAAAGGTTTCAATTTGCCGAATTTTTTCGTAAAGTTCTTTTTCTTCAGGGCTAATATTTTTTGGTGTAACTATCTGAATCTCCACCAGTTGATCGCCACGTTTGCCGTTGTCAGTGGGGTAGCCTTTATTTGCCAAGCGGAATCTTTGACCAGACCTGACTCCGGGGGGGATGGTCATTTTCACGGGGCCGTCGAGGGTAGGTGCTTCTACAGATCCGCCGAGAACTGCTTCGCTGGGAGTTACTGGTACTTGACAGGCTATATTTGCGCCTTCTAGTTTAAATAAAGGATGCGGCTCGACGGTAATTTTTAGGTACAAGTCGCCGCCGCCGATACCTTGGTTTTTCAGGCGGATACTTTGACCTGTAACCATAGCAGGAGGCATTGTCACTTCTAGCGATCGCCCATCTTCTAAACGAATGCGTTCGTTACCACCTTGATAAGCTTTTTCTAATGGTAAGGTTAATCTCGCTTCAATATCTCTCCGCGCAGGTTTTGGGGGATTTTTTGGAACTGCATATTCAACTCTGCTGTTCGGCGAACGAAAAGGATCGGTTTTAGTGGTACTACCGTTTCTATTGCTTTGGCGACTACCAATACCGACTACTTGATTGATAAAGTCTTCAAAATTAGCAAATTGACTAGGATCTACAGGTTGATTGCCGTTGCTGCGATCGCTTGGACGTTCTCCCCAGCCTTTTGGTTTGGGTGTTTGTTTACCAGCAAAGCCTTTTTGCTTCCAATAACGGCTAAATTGGTCATATTGCGCTCTTTTGGCAGTGTCGGAAAGAATTTCGTAAGCTTCGTTAACATCTTTAAATTTTTCTTCGGCTGCCTTATTCCCTGGATTCAAGTCAGGGTGATATTGTCTAGCTAATCGCCGATAATTCTTTTTAATTTCTTCATTAGTGGCATCTTTAGGTACTCCCAAAATTTCGTAGTAATCGCGGAAATTCTGCAAATTTTGCATAGTCAGTTATTTAAATTGAGATTTTAGATTTTAGAGGTTGGTAATAATTATTAAGTAACCAGTAATACAATTTACCAATTACTTATTTCTGATTACCAATTACTAAATCCGTATTTTGAATCAACTTTCTCACCTAAGTAAAGGTCGGGGAGTACTACAACCAATCATCCTCATCATCCCAATTATCTTGGTAGCTAGGACGAGATGTGCGGCGAGAAGGACGACTGTCGTAGGATGAAGAACGGCTGTCTCTGCCGTAATCTCTGCCATTGTCTCTACCGTAGTCTCTGCTGTTATAGGAATCGCGTTCTCGGTAGGTATCTCGATAGTAATCTGGTTCTCGGTCTCGTTCTTTATCACTGCCTCCCGTGAAGATTTCTTTAATAGTGCCGAACAAGTCGTCGTCTTCATCTTCAGCGTAATACTGACGGACTTCTCGGTTTAGTTCATAAAGTGCATCTTGCAAGTCGGCGTAAGCTTGATCAATGCCGCGATCGTCGTTGGCTTGTAAACTATCTTTCAGTTCACGGCAAATATTATCAATGCGTTGACGGCGACTACGGGCAAATTGCATACCAAATTCCAGGGCTACTTCTCGCAGTTGGCGTTCGGCTTGTAAAATTAATGCCTCAGAACGGGTGCGTTTTTCAACGCGTTCTTTGCGTTCGCGGTCAACATCAGCGTATTTTTGCGCATCCTGAATCATGCGATTGATTTCCGATTCAGTCAAGGTGGAAGCGCCTTGAATGGTGATACTTTGTTCTCTGCCTGTGGTTCTATCTAAAGCTGTTACCTGTAAAATACCGTTGGCATCAATATCAAATGATACTTGTACTTGCGGAATCCCACGTGGCGCTGGGGGAATGCCGTACAGCTTGAACCGTCCCAGAGATTTGTTATCTCCGGCCATTTCCCTCTCACCTTGGACTACGTGAATTTCTACGGTGTTTTGGTTATTTTCCGAGGTGGAGAAGATGTCAGAACGGCGGACTGGGATAGTTGTATTGCGGGGAATGAGTTTTTTCATCACGCCGCCAATAGTTTCTAGCCCTAAAGATAAAGGTGTGACATCCAATAACAGTAAATCCTTCAGTTCCCCAGCAAGGATACCTGCTTGAATGGCTGCACCAACGGCGACGACTTCATCAGGGTTGACATTTTCGTTGGGTTCAATGCCAATTAAGTCGCGGACTAGTTGCTTCACCATCGGCATTCGTGTGGAACCGCCAACTAAGACGACTTCTTCGATATCTTCTGGCCTGAGTCCTGCATCTTTTAATGCCCGTTTGACTGGTGTGCGGACACGTCCCAGCAAGTCAGTACATAAAGCTTCAAATTGAGAACGTGTGAGGCGAGTTTCGATATGTTTTGGCCCGTCTTCTGTGGCGGTGATAAAGGGTAAGTTAATATCGGTAACGCTGACAGCAGACAATTCGATTTTAGCTTTTTCTGCTGCTTCCATTAAACGTTGTAGAGCTTGGCGATCGCGTCTTAAGTCTACACCTTCCGTCTCTAAAAATTGCTCTGCTAACCAATCAACTATTTTTTTATCAAAGTCATTTCCACCCAGTTGAGTATCGCCACTGGTAGATTTAACTTCAAATACACCATCCCCAACATCTAAAATCGACACGTCAAAAGTACCACCGCCCAAGTCAAAGACTAAGATGGTTTCGGTGTCACCACGATCTAACCCATAAGCTAAGGAGGCGGCGGTGGGTTCGTTGAGAATTCGCAGCACTTCTAAGCCAGCAATTCTGCCTGCATCGCGGGTTGCCTGTCTTTGAGAATCGTTAAAATAAGCGGGAACTGTAATAACTGCGCCTGTAACTGGTTCTCCTAAATAACGGCTGGCATCATCGGCTAATTTCTTGAGTACCATTGCCGAAATTTCTTCGGGTGCAAAATCTTTACTCAGGCGGGGACAAGCAATTTTAATATTGCCAATTTCATCTTTGCGGATAGTGTAAGGTACACGCTTAGAGTCTGGAGTTAGTTCACCATACTTCCGCCCAATGAAGCGTTTGACTGCAAAAAAAGTATTTTGCGGGTTGAGGACTGTTTGCCGCCGTGCCATTTGCCCAACCACTCTCTCGCCATCTTTGCTGAAACCAACTACGGAGGGTGTTGTGCGCATTCCTTCTGCATTGGCAATCACCACCGGCTTGCCACCCTCCATCACGGCGACTACTGAGTTGGTTGTACCCAAGTCGATGCCGACTACCTTGCCCATGCGTTACGTTTCTCCTAGTGTGTCTTATATCTATATATATTATGTTTAGCCAGGACTACCAATAGTATGAAGCTATTAGTGAAAAACACCTCAATGGTATAATAATCAATTAAGGCAAAAGGTGAATAAATTTAAGGTTAAGGAGCTAGTTGCAAGACTAGGATAGCATTCACAATGCTGCGTATGTCTCAGTAGCCTTAAATTTCAATAGTCGAATAACTCTACTGTATTAGTGTTTAAGTTGGGTAATCCACACTTCTGTAATTGACTTTTGGCATAATTACTAATTATTGGTGGGTTAATTTCATACTTCATACTTCATACTTCAGTTGAATTTACAAGAGCAATTACGAACTCATCTGCAAGAAATCGCCCGCGAACGCGATCCTTTCTTGGCAACAGCTGGGCATTTTTTTGTCCAAGAATACATTCGGCAACAATTTGCTCAATGGGGAAGTGTGGAAATCCACACCTTTGCAGTTAGAGGTAAAACCTGCAACAACCTGATTTTAAATTTATCTGCCCAAGCAGTTGGCAAGAATCAAGATTTACCCCCAATATTGATTGGGGCGCACTATGATGCTGTACCAGGAACACCAGGGGCAGATGATAATGCTACAGGTGTAGCGGTGTTATTAGAATTATCGCGAAAATTTGCGGCGGAACCTGCTAAGTATCCCTTGCGGCTAGTAGCTTTTGATATGGAAGAATATGGCTTACTAGGAAGTGCTGAATATGCAGCTTTATTGCATCAACAACAGCAACCGCTCCGCTTAATGATATCTCTAGAAATGCTGGGTTATTGCAACACTACCCCCGGTTCCCAGGATTATCCCCGTCCGTTGGAGAAATTTTATCCTAATCAAGGTGATTTTATTGCTTTGATTGGGAATTTGCGGACAATTCGTGATTTAATCAGCCTTAGTCGGAGTATTCGGAAAGTAGGTGTATCTAGTCAGTGGCTACCAGTACCCAACCGAGGTTTAATTGTGCGCCAAACTAGACTCAGTGATCATGCACCATTTTGGGATTTAGGCTATCCAGCAATTATGGTGACAGATACGGCATTTTTACGGAATCCTCATTATCACAAACCTAGTGATGCGATCGCTACTTTAGATTTAGATTTTCTTACAGGTGTCTGCCAAGGTTTAGAACAGGGAATTAGACGCTTAAATTAATTTGTGACGTTATCTGGATGCGATCGCATATTCGGTAGCATACTCATTAACTTATACGACAGCTACAAATGTAGGTTGGGTGGAGGAACGCAACCCAAAATCATCCAGACTTTGTTGGGTTTCGCTATCGCTACACCCAACCTACGAATTCATTTCTATATAAAATTGCTATTTCTAGATTATCAAAAGCCCAATTTTATATGAATTTACGCATAGAAATAGAATACAAACTAATTGAGCATTCAAATTAGAATAAAAATAAAAATTCTGACAAATCAAAGTATTTGTCCGAAAAACTAATAATAAACCTAAAACAAGATAGGAATAACACTGTCTAACGTGGGATGAGATACAGGTACATTAAAATAATAAAGGATAGAAATAATCACCCCAAACAAAGCACACAACAAAACACGTGGATAAATTGATGAGATAACTGAACCTTTTAACTGAAATGTCATTTGAAAGCAGTTAAATTTCTCAAGTTTCACGCAATTTACCTCAAGGAATATCTAGGTAACAAATCAAGCAAGTATCTGATAACTTAAAAGTCATACCTGAGAAGTAGTAAAGTAGACATTAAGGAATTCATAATGACTGAGGCATCCGCATTTTCTGTAAGTTGGGAGTTTTGGATTGATAGAGGCGGAACGTTTACTGATATTGTGGCGAAACGTCCTGACGGACAGTTAGTAATTCACAAGCTACTTTCAGAAAATCCTGAACGCTACACCGATGCAGCAGTGCAAGGAATTAGAGAAATTTTAGGTATTTCTGCTGATGCACCAATGCCAGCCGATCGCATCGCGGCGGTGAAAATGGGAACAACTGTAGCGACAAATGCCTTATTAGAGAGAAAAGGCGATCGCACAGTTTTAGTAATTACTCAAGGATTTCGGGATGCCCTACGTATCGGTTATCAAAACCGTCCCGACATTTTCGCCCGTCAGATAATTCTGCCAGAAATGCTCTACGAAAAGGTAGTTGAAGTAGAGGAACGTTACAGCGCTCAAGGCGAGGAATTAATACCTTTAAATATTGATGCTGTTCGCCCACAATTACAAGCAGCTTACGATGATGGGATTCGTAGTTGTGCCATTGTTTTCATGCACGGCTACCGCTACACCGCCCATGAACAGCAAGTTGCCACTTTAGCTAAAAGTATTGGATTTACTCAAATTTCCGTCTCTCACGAAGTCAGCCCGTTAATGAAATTAGTCAGTCGGGGTGACACGACAGTTGTTGATGCCTATTTATCGCCAATTTTGCGGCGATATGTTGATCAAGTTGCCAGTCAACTGATATTAGGGAATCGGGAATCGGGAGTAGGGAGTAGAGAAAATCAACACTCCCCACTCCCCACTCCCCACTCCCTAAAATTGATGTTCATGCAATCCAATGGCGGACTGGCGGATGCACAGAACTTCCAAGGCAAGGACAGTATTTTATCCGGCCCTGCGGGTGGGATAGTTGGTGCAGTGCAAACAAGCCGCATGGCTGGATTTGACAAGATTATCAGCTTTGATATGGGCGGCACATCTACCGATGTGGCTCATTACAATGGCGAGTATGAACGCACCTTTGAAACCGAAGTTGCAGGGGTACGTCTGCGGACACCAATGATGGCAATTCATACCGTTGCGGCTGGTGGTGGTTCCATTGTGCAGTTTGATGGTTCTCGGTATCGGGTGGGGCCAGAATCTGCTGGGGCAAATCCTGGTCCGGCGGCTTATTCCAAGGGTGGGCCGTTGACGGTGACTGATTGCAATGTGATGGTAGGCAAGTTGCAACCAGAGTTTTTCCCCAAGGTATTCGGGGCAAATGCGAATTTGCCATTAGATGCAGAGGTTGTGCGGCAGAAATTTCAGCAATTGGCGGCAGAAATTGGCGATGGGAGGACACCAGAAGAAGTCGCTACGGGTTTTTTGGCGATCGCAGTTGATAAAATGGCCAACGCCATCAAAAAAATCTCTCTCCAGCGTGGTTATGATGTGTCAGAATATACTCTATGTTGTTTTGGCGGTGCTGGTGGACAACACGCTTGTTTAATTGCCGATGCTTTAGGGATGAAGCAGGTGTTTATCCATCCATACGCGGGAGTATTATCTGCTTACGGCATGGGTTTGGCAGATGTGCGGGTAATCCGCGAGAAAGCGGTGGAAGCAGTTTTGAGTGAGGATTTGCTGACTGAATTGGAATCAGTTTTGCTGAAATTGGCAGCAGACGCGCAAGGGGAAACAAACCGCACAGACGCAAAGGAATCAAAGGTAGACGTTTTTCGCAAGGTGCATTTAAGGTATGAAGGGACGGATGCGCCTTTGATTGTAGATTTTGCTGATGTGGCAATGATGCAGCGTCAGTTTGAAGAGTTGCATCGTCAGCGTTACGGGTTTATTGCCCCAGAAAAGCGGCTAATTGTAGAAGCGGTGGCGGTGGAAGTGGTAGCAAAGCACGATGCGCCAGAAGAAGCTGTAATTTCACGCAGAGATAATCAAGAACCTGTAGCAGTAGCAACTGTGCAGATGTACACTGCTGGTGCATGGCAGACTACACCAGTGTATCAACGGCAGGATTTACAACCAAGAGATTGTATAGCGGGGCCAGCCATTATTGTCGAGGCGACAGGTACAAATGTCATTGAACCCCATTGGCAAGCTGAATTAACTGCACACAATCACTTAGTCTTAACGCGACAAACAAAACAAAAAACACTCAGCACTCAGCACTCAGCACTCAGTACTCAAAAAGATCCCGTCATGCTGGAGATTTTCAATAATTTGTTTCGGGCGATCGCGGAACAAATGGGTATAACCTTACAAAATACCAGTTCATCTGTAAATATCAAAGAACGCCTTGATTTCTCCTGTGCAATTTTTGACGGTGCTGGACAATTAGTAGCGAATGCGCCTCATATTCCCGTGCATTTGGGTTCCATGAGTGAAAGTGTGCAAGCTTTAATTACAAACTATGGCGACACCATCAAACCTGGTGATGTCTTTGTCTCCAATAACCCTTATAACGGTGGTACTCACCTACCAGACATTACCGTTATCACCCCAGTCTTCCCCAACTCTCAACTCCCAACTCCCAACTCCCCACTCTTTTACGTCGCCTCACGGGGACACCATGCAGATATCGGCGGTATCACCCCTGGTTCTATGCCGCCTAACAGTACAAATGTAGTAGAAGAAGGTATATTAATCGATAACTTCCAGTTAGTTGAAGCAGGCAAATTCCGCGAAACAGAATTAGTCCAGTTACTAGCTAGTGAACCTTACCCAGCCAGGAATATTACGCAAAACTTAGCAGATTTAAAAGCACAAATTGCCGCCAATGAACGCGGTGTGCAAGAACTCTTAAAAATGGTAGAACACTACAGTTTAGAAACTGTACAAGCTTATATGGGTTTTGTGCAAGATAATGCGGAAGAATCTGTACGGCGTGTTATAGAAGTTCTCAAAGATGGCAGTTTTAGTTATGCTTTAGATGATGGTAGTATTATTCAAGTTACAATTACCATCAACCAAGAAAAATGCAGCGCCAAAATAGATTTTACTGGCACTTCCAGCCAACAGTTAACTAATAATTTTAATGCTCCGGCAGCAGTTTGTAAGGCGGCAGTTTTATATGTTTTTCGCACATTAGTTAATGATGATATCCCTTTAAATGCCGGATGTCTTAAACCTTTAGAAATTCATATCCCTGAAGGTTGTATGTTAAATCCTTGTTACCCTGCGGCGGTGGTTGCGGGAAATGTGGAAACTTCTCAAGCAATTACCGATGCTTTATATGGCGCGTTGGGTGTTTTAGCTGCTTCTCAAGGAACAATGAATAATTTTACTTTTGGCAATGAACGCTATCAATATTATGAAACCATCTGTGGTGGTTCTGGTGCAGGTGCAGATTTTGATGGTACAGATGCAGTTCACACACACATGACTAATTCGCGTCTCACAGATCCAGAAGTATTAGAATGGCGTTTTCCGATTGTTTTAGAAAATTTTACTATTCGTTCTGATAGCGGTGGTAAAGGACATCATCATGGCGGAAATGGTGTCATCCGTCGCTTACGTTTTCTGGAACCGATGACAGCAGCTATTTTGTCAAATCATCGTGTAGTTGCACCTTTTGGTTTATGTGGTGGTGAAGCAGGTAAAGTAGGAAGAAATTATGTTAAAAGGTGCGATGAAACTATTGAGGATTTAGGTAGTAAAGCTGTGGTGGAAATGAATATTGGTGATGTGTTTGTGATTGAAACACCTGGCGGTGGTGGTTATGGATTGGCTGGATAAAAGCATTCGTGAGTGACAAGATACCCGACTTTTTGAAGAAGTCAGGTATCTGAAATTTCTCCTAAAAATTAAATCACCGCTTTCTGACGTGGACAATCAAACACTACGACAAAATTAGCGTCAGGTATTAGTTGACGTAAACTTTGCACATGACCATCTGCATCTGATCGACTGCGAAATCTCGCAACTGTTACTCGTTGCATATCTGGAAATAAACGCGCAACAATCCAAGAATTTAGCCGTTCTTTGTAGGCGATCGCCTGAGTCTGAGTTTCTGAGGAGAAATCTTTGTAATTGCTGTTTTGTGACATGATTAATTTATCCATAAGCAATCTAGTGAAGAGGGTTAGCGAATTTTTTGGCGAGGATGCTAAAGTCTCTTCCGGAAAAATTGGATTTACTTGCCACATTAATTGTTGATTATCAATTTCTAACGCTAAAGCTTAGCGCTCATTAGTTTTAATTCCCAGCCAAATTATGAATTTAAGAGCATTAAAACAACGTACAGTATTAAAAATTATTGATGTAGCGATTGAATTAGATTGCACATTATCTTCAATTCGCAACTGAGAAAGGGGTAGAACAGCACCAAAAAATGGATTTATGGCAAGTCTTCGGCTTGTGGGATTTATATCAATGCACTGAAAAAAACTGATGCAAGCAATCTAAGAACCGATTTTGGCTCAAGATACTTAGCTTTGCTTGAATATCACCTGAATAATTAAGTTGCTTTTTATGGTTAAGCGATCGCATCATCCCACACCAGATATAAATTCGTCCTCCTCCTTACGAGAGAAGACAAAAAAGTTTAGTACATAATTTGATTTGCATATTTAATATTTTTGACTGTTGACCCTTGGCTGACGGCAGTCAATAACTTCATCAAGTGATTATGCAATGAATATATAGCAATCCTTAATAAGTTGCCAACAAATATGTTTTTGGTTCCCTGTATCAACAAGTAGTTGATCAATCAAATAAAATTTTTATCGAAATACAAAAGGGAGAAAGAAAAAGAAACTTGATAGTACAACTTTCCTTTTCTTTCTCTGCCTTAGCTTGTCTTCTAACCTTGCTTTCAGCAGAATGTAAATTTACATTCTGCTAAATTCACACTTAATATTATGTTAAACCTTAATATTGAAATTGTGTATCCATATCACGATAGAAATAATAAATCTACTCTAGTAGGGATGCGATCGATAAAAGAATTAATAATTTTAATGATGAGGTTGCTTCATTTTTAAGAATCAGCTTAATATTTAAAAGCTACGTCAATATTATTATTAAAAAACTTAATTATGCCACAATATTTTGGAAAACTCCCCAGCACTAACCAACCTTGGAAAACAGTTGGCGCAGTGGAATTGGTAAATAAAAGTGAACGTACTATTAATTTGGAATGTGGTAATTCACGCCTCAGCCTCAGCATACTTGCCGCTAATTTAATTCGTGTGCGTTTTGCAGCCACAGGCGAATTTTTACCCCGACGTAATTGGGCTATAACTTTGGATGATAGCGAGTGGCAAAAATTACCATTTGAGGTACAAGAAACTAATTCCACTGTAGAAATCACCACAGAAAAAATCCGCATCTGCATCCAAAAGCAAAATTTTCATCTTACCTGCTTTGATTTAGCACATCGTCCTTTTGCCCAAGATGCAAATATAGGTATTGGTTGGCGTTTAGGTGCAGTTGCAGGCTGGAAAGAAATTGCCGCCGATGAACATTTCTACGGCTTTGGTGAACGCACAGGCTTTTTAGATAAACTCAGTCAAGTTAAAACAAACTGGACAGTTGATGCTTTAGATTACGACGCACTCACCGATGAAATGTACCAAGCAATTCCATTTTTTATGGCGTTGCGTCCCAATGTTGGCTACGGCATTTTTTTTAATACCACCTTCTGGAGTCAATTTGATATCGGTGCAGAACAACCAGGTGTCTGGAAGATGGAAACTCGCGGTGGTGAGTTAGATTATTACATCATCTACGGCCCTGAACCTGCCCAAATTCTCCGCACCTATACTCAGTTAATTGGGAGAATGCCTTTACCTCCCAAATGGGCATTAGGATATCACCAATGTCGTTGGAGTTATGAATCAGAAAGTGTTGTCCGGGAATTAGCACAAGAATTTCGCCAGCGTCGCATTCCCTGTGATGTGATTCACCTTGATATCGACTATATGCGCGGTTATCGCGTGTTTACATGGAGTCCCACACGCTTTCCCAACGCCGAAAAATTAATTGGTGACTTAGCAAAAGATGGCTTTAAAACAGTAACAATTATTGACCCTGGCGTAAAGTATGAACCAGAAGCTGATTATCATGTTTTTGACCAAGGATTAGCCAACGATTATTTTGTGCGAAAAGTTGATGGGAGGCTGTTTCACGGTTATGTTTGGCCGGAAAAAGCTGTATTTCCTGACTTTATGCGTGCTGATGTGCGGCATTGGTGGGGGAATTTACACAAAAGCCTTACAGATATTGGCGTGGCGGGTATTTGGAATGATATGAACGAACCCGCTATTGATAATCGTCCCTTTGGGGATGGCGGCGAGAAGATTTGGTTTCCGTTGGATGCACCGCAAGGGGAAACTACTCATCAAGAAGTGCATAATTTGTATGGGTTGATGATGGCGAAGGCTTGTTATGAAGGGTTGCAACAACATCGTCAACAAGAGCGATCCTTTGTCTTAACTCGTTCTGGTTATGCTGGAGTGCAGCGTTGGTCTTCTGTGTGGATGGGGGATAACCAATCTTTGTGGGAACATTTGGAAATGTCCCTACCCATGCTTTGCAACATGGGACTTTCGGGTGTGGGATTTGTGGGGTGCGACATTGGCGGGTTTGCAGGAAACGCCACAGCTGAATTATTTGCCCGTTGGATGCAGGTAGGAATGCTTTACCCGTTGATGCGTGGTCACTCGGCTATGTCTACGGCGCGTCATGAACCTTGGGTATTTGGCGATCGCACCGAAAATATCTGTAGAGAATATATTAATCTGCGTTACCAGCTTTTGCCTTACATCTACAGTTTATTTTGGGAAGCCGCCACCACAGGCGCACCAATTTTAAGACCATTACTTTACCATTTTCCTAACGATAGTAAAACTTACACCCTTTACGATCAAGTACTGTTAGGTTCCTCACTGATGGCTGCACCAATTTACCGTCCTGGTATTGAGCATCGAGTTGTCTATTTACCCGCAGGTACTTGGTATGACTGGTGGAGTGGCGAATCTTATCAAGGCCCTACTCACATTCTTGTTCATGCACCCTTAGAAAAAATGCCACTTTATGTCCGTGGTGGTGCTGTGATTCCCATGCAGCCAGTGATGCAATATGTTAATGAATTACCATCTCATGAAATTCGCCTTCGGGTTTGGCCTGGCAATGGTGAATTTAGTTTTTATGAAGATGATGGGCAAACATTCGAGTACCTCAATCAAAATTTTTCCCTCAGAAAAATTAGTGTAATTACACAGACAAACCAAACAATAGTCAACATTAGTACGCGAGAGGGAAAATGGACACCTCCACAGCGGCAAATAATTGTGGAACTTGTAGGTGTAAGCCAGCAGCAATTTCCCGATGATGGTCAACAACAAAGCTTGTCTTTTTAATTAGCTACAAAAAATTCAACATATACAGCAGGGAACAGGCAACAGGGAACAGCTTTGAAAGCATCGTAGTATATAGCTTTCTTCTCCAATTTGTACCTTATTCACTTGCAATCTGCTGTATCTTGCAGATTTTTTTGTGTTGACGCTTAACCGTCAACAGTCAACAGCATAAGTAATTGTGTAATTTCAAGGTGAGCTTCGCAATGATCAAATAGGAGTTCTATTATAGATAGATGAAAAAACAGCGAATTTATCGTAATTTCTGAGACGCACAATAAAAGATGTAAACCCACAAAACGTCAAAATTTTAGCACGCTAGTCTAGTTATAGATGCGGTTACAAAAATATCAATGCTAAACAGCAACTGCTTGCAACTGCAAGATATCAGGAATTCAATAGTAGTAAAGGTTGCAGCAGCGATCGCCATCCTCGCTGGTAGTTTTGTGCTGTTTGGCTGGATATTCGACATTGAATTTCTCAAGGGGGGTAGCAATCCCCGTTTGTTGACAATGAAAGCAAACACAGCAATTTGTTTTATTTTTTTAGGTATGTCGCTGTGGTTGTCACAACTCAATAAAAACAAGCAGACTGATGGGGATTTAAGACATAAATTTAAAAGAAGACAGCAAATTATTTATTTGTGGCTTGCTAGAGCATTTGGATTAGTACCAATCATTGTTGGCGCACTCACAATTATTCAATATTTGTTTGGCTGGAATTTCGGAATTGACGAGCTACTGTTTCGGGATTCACAAACTCCTTTGTTGACATCTTATCCAGGGCGGATGGGATTAAACACCGCATTGAACTTTTTGTTGCTGGGTAGTGCTTTAGAACTTTTGACTTATCCAAAAAGCGAACGCCGTAGTTGGTATAGTCAAATTCTGACTCTCATAGCTGGGGTGGTTTCCTTAGAAGCACTCATTGGTTACACCTACGATGTCAAAATTCTCTACAGTTTCTATCCTTCCGGAACACCAATGGCGTTACACACAGTATGCCTGTTCAGTCTGCTGTGTGTAGGAATTCTCTGGGTGCGGGTTGACCAAGGATTAATGCGGGTAATTAATAGCCAAACTTATGGTGGCTTACTGGCGCGTCGTTTATTAATGGCCGCGATCGCTGTACCTTTATTATTAGGGTGGTTAATTATTCAAGGTCAGCGAGCCGGACATTATGACCCAGCTTTTGCCATAGCGCTATTTGCACTGATCCTGATTATTATTTTTGCCCTTTTAGTTTGGCAATGTGCAGCAGTTGTTGAACGTCTGTGGTACAAAAACGAACACACTCAAAAAGCACTAAGAGCCTACGAAGAAAAACTCAAAAGTTTCGTTGATGCTAACGTGATCGGCATCTTATTTGGAGATGTGTACGGTAATATTCATCAAGCAAATGACGAATTTCTGGGTATGGTTGGTTACACCCAAGAAGATTTACTCGGAGGCCGATTAAAGTGGGACAAAGTCACCCCACTAGAATATCTGCATTTAGATGAGCAAGGAATTGCCGAAGCCAAAGCCAATACCAGTGGCGCTTGCACACCATATAAAAAAGAATATATTCGCAAAGATGGTAGCCGCATACCAGTGTTAGTAGGCTACGTACTAGTGGGAGAACAACGGGAAGAATCTGTAGCCTTTATTCTGGACTTAAGGGAACGACAGCAAGCACAAGAAAAAATTCTGCAACTGAATCGAGATTTACAGCGGCGGGTTGTTGAGTTGCAAACGCTATTAGATGTGATTCCCATAGGAATTGGCATTGCCGAAGATCCTGAATGTAAGAATATTCGAGTTAACCCTTGTTGTGCCAAGCAATTAGGTATCTCAACAGATACAAATGCTTCTCTCAGTGCGTCTGTTGACGAACGACCAACAACATTTAAAGTCTACCGTGAGGGTCGAGAACTAACTCCAGAAGAATTACCTATGCAATACGCCGCAGCTTATGGTGTGGAAGTTCTAGATTTTGAAGTCGATGTTGTGCATGAAAATGGTCAAGTCACCAAGTTAGTAGAATACGTTGCGCCTTTATTTGATGAAGAAGGCAAAAGCAGAGGTTGCATTGGCGCATTCTTAGATATTACTAGCCGCAAGCAAGCCGAGGAATTACAGCAAAATCAACAAAAATGGCTAGAAAATGTGCTAAACCTGATGCCTAGACCATTGCTGTTTATCGAACCGGGAACAGCGCGGGTAACATTTGCCAATCGAGCGGCGAACGAATTAGCTGGAGGTGAATTTCCCCAAGGAATACCAGCCGAAGAGTATCACAAAGTTTACTACTGCACAGATGCCACCGGCAATCGTATTCCCAACGAGCAAATGCCAGGGGTACGAGTTGCCCGTGGTGAACGTTTGGATGGAATGGAAATGGATTGGCATACAAGCCAAGGTGTGTATTCTTTATTAATATTTGCGGATACGCTGCCAGCAATGCATGGTTATCCAGCCACCTGTATATTAGTATTTCAAGATATTACTAACCTAAAGCAAGTAGAAAAAGCATTATCACTGGGAAATCAAAGGCTCCAGCTACTGTTTAGCACAGCCAGCGCTCTCTTATCCAGCCAGAACCCTGTGGCGTTGATTGACAGCGTTTTCTGCCACATGAAAGAACAAATTAGTTTAGATGTTTACTTCAACTATTTAATTGAGGATAATTCACAGGTAATGCGTCTAGCTTCTTATGGAGGCATTGCAGAAGAAATAGCCAAAGAAATTGAATGGTTAGAGTTTGGTCAAGCAGTCTGCGGTACAGCAGCCCAATGTCGCCAATCAATTTATGTAGAAGCTGTCCAGCAAGGAACAGATGCCAAAACAGACTTGATTCGCTCACTAGGTGTGAAAGCTTACTACTGCTACCCATTAATCGCTCAAGGCAAGTTATTCGGTACCCTTTCTTTTGGTAGTCGCAGGCGTGATTTCTTCAGCGAAAATCAAAGAAGCATGATGCAGGCGATTTGCGACCAAATTGCGATCGCAATGGAAAGGGCAAGTTTAATTACTTCGTTGCAGCAGCAAACCGAGCAGTTGCAAGAAGCCAACCGCATGAAAGACGAGTTTTTAGCTATACTCTCTCATGAATTGCGATCGCCTCTCAATGCAATTCTCGGTTGGGCGCAACTACTACGCAACCGCAAACTGAGTGATAGCCAAATTGCTAAGGCGCTAGAAACCATTGAGCGCAATGCTAGGGCGCAAACCCAAATGATTGAAGACTTACTCGATATCTCACGGATGATTAGAGGGAAGTTACATCTAAAAGTTTCTACTTGCAATCTGATCAATATTATTGAATCAACAATTGAAACTGTTACTTTAGCAGCCCAAGCCAAAGAAATCGACTTACAATTTTCAAAGGTTAATCATGGACAGTCACAGCACAGCGAAAGCCAATTCTTAATTTCTGGTGATAGCGATCGCTTACAGCAAATCATGTGGAACTTGCTATCAAATGCCATTAAGTTTACACCCCAAGGCGGTAAAGTTGAAATTCGACTCTCCAGAACTGTTGGTCATGTTCCAGAATCCATCAGCTACGCTCAAATTCAAATAATTGATACAGGTGTTGGGATTCAGCACGAGTTTCTGCCTTACGTCTTCGATAGATTCCGTCAAGCCGACAGTTCCAGCACCAGAGCGCACGGTGGATTAGGATTAGGTTTAGCAATTGTACGTCACTTAGTAGAATTGCACGGCGGTACTGTACATGTAGATAGCCCAGGAGAAGGACAAGGTACGACGTTTACCGTCAAATTACCTTTACTTGTGCCAAACAAACAAACAATGTCTGAGTCAGTCAGTTTACTAACAGCAAATTTTGATGTTTTACCTTCCAGTCCCTCCCTTACTGGTGTGCGAGTACTAGTGGTAGACGACGAAGCCGACACCCGTGAATATATGACCACAGTACTGCAACAATGTCATGCCGAAGTGCAAGCTGTTGGTTCAGTTCCAGAAGCATTACAAGTTATTTCCCAGTGGAAACCAAATGTGTTAGTCAGTGATATCGGTATGCCCGGTGAGGATGGATATTCATTGATTCGGCAATTGCGATCGCAACCTCCAGAACAAGGTGGTAAAATTCCCGCAGCAGCTTTAACCGCTTACGCTAGAGCCGAAGATCGGATGCGTGCTATTCAAGAAGGTTTTCAACTACATTTACCTAAACCCATTGAACCTGCTGAGTTAGCGACAGTAGTGGCCAGCCTCGTAGGCAGAACTTAAACACTTTTGCTAATTAAAATAAATTTTTTCCAGAAATTGCCATCATATCTGATTTATAGCAATTCTCATTTGAGACTAATTTGCACTCAGCAATAGTATTTTTACTCCCTACTCCCACCCCAATTGACTATTTTGGATTGCAACTTGGGATGAGTTATACCATTTTGGATTTTGGGTTTTAGATTTTGGATTGGGAATTGCTATCTGCGTATAGCTTCTATCAATTCATCTGTCGCAAACATTTTTCAAATTGGTATTACTTACACAAGTAGGGGCATATATATCAATACGGTTAAGTTAGGGTTATGTGGTGAGAATATCAGGTTTGTAGAGACGCAAAATTTCGCGTTTCTACTGGTTTACAAAGCATAATGAATTATCTTATCTGAACTGTATAGGCATATATATGCGCATTTGTAGAGTGTTTATCTGCAATTAATTATTTTTTCTCCTGCTTATTCATGCACAAATTACTATCAAGACTTTTTCCGATTAAGTAATATTTAAATTTCCGATAAGTATTGGAATGATTACTAAATATTAATGCCAAGTTTACGACTTTTTTACCTCTTCTTATTCAACCAGAATTATATTTCAGACGCTAAGTTTTACCCAACTTCTGTAATCAATACAGAAACAATTGTATTTTATTTCAACTAATCAGCAACACATCAACATGCACAAGTCTAAATTTTTTAAGGTTATTTTACCTGTTGCCTTGCCAGCAGCACTTTTCGTTCTGTTTAATGCTTTCCAAAAGCCACTTACCGCTCAAAGCTCAACAAGTATTCATTTAACAATGGGTAATCCTAGCGGTGCTGGCACTAGTTCTCTCAATAACTACCTATTACTTAAAAGTCAGTACGCACTCTCATATAACTGTTCCAAGAGAATACCAAATTGGGTAAGTTGGCAGTTAAACTCATCATGGTTAGGTAGTGCGCCTCGCCAGGATGATTTTCGTGCAGATACCGCAGTGCCTTCCAGTTGCTATCGAGTCGGCGGTAGTGACTACGTTGGTAGCGGCTTTGACAGAGGACATATGACTCCTTCCGCCGATAGAACCAACACAATTACTAATAATTCTGCTACATTCTTGATGTCGAATATCATTCCCCAAGCTCCTGATAATAATCAAGGTGTATGGGCAAGTTTAGAAGATTATTGTAGAAGTTTGGTCAGTCAAGGTAAAGAACTTTATATTATTTCGGGTAGTTACGGTACTGGTGGAACAGGGTCAAATGGTTACAAAACCTCATTTCCTGCTGCAACAACTCCTAGTACCAGTATTACTGTCCCAGCAAGAACTTGGAAGGTTATTGTAGTGTTAGACAGACCAGGTTTAGGAGTTAGTGGTGTAAATACTGGTACCAGGGTAATTGCTGTTGATATTCCTAATACACAAGGCATAAGAAGCAACCCTTGGAGAAATTACAGAGTTAGCGTTGATACTCTGGAATCAAGAACTGGGTACAACTTCCTTTCTCAAGTTTCTGACTCTATCGAAAATGTGATTGAGGCTAGAGTTGATAATTTGTAAAGATAGTTAGTGAAATTCATACCAAGTTACCTTAGTTAGTGTTATTTGGTGAAAAATTAGTTTAGTAACAAATTTGATTCTCAACCCTACTAACTTTGGCAACTTGGTATCAAAATTAAAGGATGTCTAAAAACTTTTGAGTAATGTATTCAAGACTTTGTTTTAGAGAATAAAACAGTCCTGCTCACCTCTCAGCCTCTTCTAAGGTAATGTTGGTTCAGAAAAACTGAGGGGATTTTTAGCCTCGGCTTTGGGTGATTCTTCCACTATGCTGGGTGCAGTTTTCTCACATTTAGAGGTGCTGTCATCTGTTTCGCTACTTAACTTACCAGGACGCAGAGCTACTAATGCAGTCTTGACGATGACAGCAGTTGGTACTGCTACTATGACACCTAATAATCCCCCAACTCTCGCACCAGTCAAGACAGAAATTAGTATCCAGACTGGGTTTAAGCCAGTAAAACTGCCTAATATCCGAGGAGCAATTAAATTTTCTAAAATTTGTTGCACAATTACGGCTGCGAGTAAAACTCTGGCTCCCATCCAAAAATCTTGCAAAGCCACTAGCGAGGTAGTCAGGATAATACCCACAGAACCACCAAAGGGTACAAGAGCCATAATCCCGATGGTGAGACCAAATAACAGACCGAATGGCACTTTCAGCCACAAAAAGGCAGGAATTAAGGCTGAGGCCATACAGGTAGATAAAATTAGCTGAGTGATAAAAAAGTTTTGGAAACTGAGGCGGACTGTTTGCGAGAAAGGTTCACGAAATCTGCTGGGTAGCCAATCTACTAAACTTTGCCAGAGTTCATCGCCATGTTGCAAAAGATAAAAAGTCAAAACCATCGTCAGCAGAAAATCTAGCAAGCTAGTGAATGTGACAACAGCCAGGTTGAGAACTTGTCCTGCGATCGCTTGGAGTTGTCCCTTGACGCGATCGTTTATTTGCACTACAAGAGCATCAAGGTTAATTGGTAAACCGAGAACTTCTGCTTTCTCGTTTAACATCATTAACTGCGATCGCCCAGAATCAATCAACTCTGGTAAGCGAGCTACTAGCTGCTGAGCCTGAGTTAACGCTAACGGAAACAGAGTCACGCCTAATGCTAATAAAATCGATAACGCTAATAAAAACACCAGGACAGCAACTTGCTCTCGCTTAGCACCGTGATGCTCCATCCAGCTAACGGGGTAGTTGAGCAGAAATGCCAGTACAGAGGCTCCGACTAAAATAACTATTAGAGAATGAAAATAATCAAAAATTGCTGAAATCGCCCAACCATTGAGGACTAGCAGTGGTGCGAACAGAGCGATCGCTCCGATTCGCGCTATTGGTGTTAGTGTCTGCCACCAGTCGATTAGCTTGCGTGTCTGCATCTTTAGCCGCTTGCGAGATAAAACTAAATAAATCTTTCTCTAAAGCCTATTATCTCTAACTACATTACAGTCTTTCATCTCTCTAGTTTAGGATTAGACTCACCCAAATGGAAAATCTTGAACCAATTAGTGATTCTTCAGGGGTAGAGGCGGGTCATAACTCTGCCTCTACCATCTTGAGTCCAAACACAGATACTCATAAAAGACAGTTGCTGATTTATGTAATTCCCGTTATTGGTGTTCTACCATCTTTATGGACTCTTTATCGTCACCAGGGAAGTCGGGAACAACTGACAGTTAGCCGTCAGTCTATTACTCTGACATTTACTTGGTTGTTAGCTTATCTTTTCTTAGCAACTGGTGCAGCAACGTCTGAATTTTTTGGATTGCGTTTATTAATACTCAATAGCTTTCTGACATCGGGTTATTTTTTAGTGAGTATTTGGCTAATTTTTCGGATTATTCGGGGAAAATCTAGTCGTTTACCAGGGTTGAGTAACTTCGCTGAGAGAATTTTAAGCAAGTATTTATCATGATGCTGATCAGTAAACCTATAGACAGTATTTTTACTGAATTTTTATCTAATTACAGATTATCTCCTAGCGGATCTGGTCAAACTGACTTATTGTTGTCATACTTCAATAAAACATATCGGGATTTGCCACAAAAAAGAAAAATCCTGCTATAAGTGTTGTGGTTGACACAACAGGGAAAAATCAACATGGTTAATTAAGAGTTAACTACTAATGAGTTGATGTATTTGCCAATTTATCATCTGCAAATTTACCGATTTTAATCAGCAAGTGTGAGGAAGTCTGTGACCAGTCAAAGAACTTCGGCGGAAGAAAACCACTCAGCAAAAACCCCCAAATCGAAGGGCAAAAAGTCGATAAACCCCAAATCCGGACGTTGGTTGTGGTTTTGGGTGGGGATGAGCGGCATTGCAATGGTGTCAGCAATGGCGGGGGCTTTGTTGGCGGTTTCTTTAACTAGTACGCCGTTGCAGCAAGCCGATCTCAGCCCCCAAGAAGAAGCCGTCTTTGATAGTGATGCGATCGCTGGTAGTGGATTGCGATTTTCTGAATTAACTCGCCCTGTGAATCTTCTAGTTCTGGGGATGAGTGTACTACCACCAGATGTCCAAAATCCTCCTGCCGATACCAAAAATCTTCGTTACTTGCCGCAAGTCAATTCTTTTGATGGTCTTTCTGATGTCATGCTGTTGGTCAAATTTGACCCAGAGACGAAAAAAATAGTCATGCTTTCAATTCCCAGAGATACCCGCACAGAAATCGAAGGGCATGGAATGCGAAAAATTAATGCCGCCAACGTTGAAGGCGGCCCAGCTTTAACGGCTAAAACTATCAGCAATCTTTTGGACGGCGTTGGTATTGACCGTTATATTCGGATTAATGTTCTGGGAGTTGCAAAACTTATTGATGCTTTGGGCGGCGTTACAGTCTATGTTCCCAAAGATATGAAATATCAAGATGATTCTCAGCATCTATATATAAATCTAAAAGCAGGCAAACAACATCTCAACGGTGACCAAACGCTGCAATTACTGCGTTTTCGCCATGATGAATTAGGCGATATCGGTCGGATTCAACGTCAGCAAATGGTAATGCGTGCTTTGACTGACCAAAGTCTCAACCCTGCTACCCTAACTCAGTTACCCAAAATTCTCAATGTTGTCAAAGAACACATTGATACTAACTTGACGGTAGAAGAATTAGTGGCGTTATTAGGTTTTGGTGTGCGTACCAATCGCTCCAATATGCAGATGCTAATGCTGCCAGGTCGCTTTAGTGAGAAAGGTGAGTATGATGCCAGCTATTGGTTGCCTAACAAAAATGAAATTGCCAAACTCATGGCTAAACAATTTGGTTTAGAATCAAATGTTGGAACCACTGAAACTCCAGTGACTGACCCAGGTTCTGTACGAGTAGCCATTCAAGATAGTACAGGCAGCGATCGCGCTACCCTGCGGCCTTTAATTCGAGCTTTGGAAAGGGCAGGTTATCGTAATGTTTATGTAGCCAAGCCTTGGAGTGAACCGCTAGAAGTAACTCACATTGTTGCCCAACAAGGAGACGGCAATAGCGCTGAATCAATTCGGGATATTTTGGGAATAGGCGAAGTGCGGGTTGAAAGCACTGGCAGTCTTTATTCGGATGTGAGCATCCAAGTGGGTAAAGATTGGTTGCAACAAAGAATGCTTTTAGATAATTCTACTCAACCTTAAATTTCCAGTATAAAGTGTGTAGACACCCTTTGGGTGGCTTCCCGTTCGCGTAGCGTCTCCCTTTGGGAGAAGGGTAGTATGAACTATGAAGTATGAAATGTTAGGTATCAAGTTCATTCTTTAGTTTTTAAACTTTAGCTTTCAGACTTTAGCTTTCATACTTCAGACTTCAAAAGGCGAAAGAGTTTACCACCTGTTGATATGCTCGACGGTAAATAGCATCATTATTGCCATAACCAGTTTTGGATAAGGACACAACAATAATCCGGGAGTCTTTAGGGCTAATAAAAGCTACGTTTTCGTTTTCGTATAAGCCACTAGATTGAAATTTTACTCCCGGTTGTCCGGCAATCTTTGCAGATTTAAAGTCGCGGCTACCTGTAAATTGGTTACTCTGCTTCACCCACTTTTGCAAAGAGAATTTGCGGGGATTATTATATACAGCTACTTGAACATTGGCTGGGTATTCTGTACCACCTTCATAAGCTCCAGCGCGGATTTTTTGTGCGTGTTGTTTAGTCCAGATATCAATAGCTGCTAGAGGAGAATCAACATTATTTCTAGGAGTTGATATTTTGTTATCTATCACAAAATCTTTGGTGGAGTAGCTAAACCGAAAACGAAAGCGATCGCTACGGTAAATAGCTTGGTCTTGCGGTACAGGTTTGGGAGTAGACTTTTCTAAAGAAACAACTTGTTTAGCGATCGCCTCGTTATTTGGAGAAGAACTCACTGTAGATTGGCAGGCAAGTGTTCCAACTGCTACCAAACTCATCAAAATTGGCTGCAAAATCCATTGCTTAATTTGCTTGTTGTTAACTTGCATCATTCACTCCTGGGAATTTTATCTTGTAGGCTTTCTGGAGATACATAGATCCAAGTTTTCCAAGACAATTTCCGTAATTTATTAATTCTAAAAACTTCAAGCGCCCAGACTGCTAGAGCCTGAGCGCTTGAATAATAGGTTGCAGAGAAACTTCTGCGAAGTAGTTAAATTAAGCAGGCATCATTTGCATAGAACGGCAGGCTTCGGCGCACTTGCGGCAAGCAGCGGCACATTCCATCATCTTGGAATCATCGCTCATTTGTTCACAAGCCATTGCACAGCGATCGCACATTTCTGCACACAGCATACAAGTGCGTCCCATGAATTCCGAACCACCCATCATCATATTCATACACATCATGCACATTTCCGAGCAATCGCGCATCATGCCCATCATGCTCATGTCCATGTACTTACCGCCTTTGCTCATGCAGTAAGTCATCGTTTCCATACACATTTTGTGACATTCCATGCAAGCGTTCATGCAGGTTTGCATTTCCGAAGTCATGGATTCAGTCATCATCATCATCATAAGAAAAATCTCCTGATTGTTTGATGCTTTAATAGTGTCCTTGGTAGGACTTACCTATAACATTAATCTGCTTTTTTTAAGTGGTCAATACAGGTTTTTATGTCAAAACTTTAAGCCAGATATCCCGATAAATTTACCGTAATTGATTAACAATTACCCATAAAATAGTGATGTTTTTCAGCAAATGATTAATAGTCTAAGCTTTCAAACAACGGTGACAAACTAGAGATTGTTTTACAAAGTCTAATTTCAGCTAGAGAGTAAGTCTAGAGCTATCTTATAGCTACAAATAATGTCATATTTCTTTAACAAGCAATTAAAAAATATTTTTAAATTACATGAACTTGTTGGGAAAATTTCATTGATCTAAAGATAGATATTGTAAATCCATACCTACGAAATATTATTTGTTTATTATGATTGCCTAAAAATCAAAAAGTCATTTACATAAATCATGCTTATGTAGAACAAGAAAAATTTTTATTTTAATTCCATAAATATACTGAAGAAGACAAGATAACGTCTATATTCATTAACGTAATTCAGATTATAGTTAAGAAAGAGAACAATCTCTTTCAGCGAATGTCTGGCACCTATCCTGTTACTCAACTTATCGAGATTGAGATAACTATGAGAATTCAGGAAACCCGCCAAAACACACAAACTTTATCAACCTACCGCCATAGGTTCAACCTCGACTGCGATTGATGATTGCTGTCTGTGTCTAGGTTCGATGAATTCATTTGTGGCAATAATTTGGAAAATTGATGTTAGTTTAGGCAAAATTTTGGGAATTATCCAAATAGTACTCTCATAAATATTGTCTATTCCAAATCACGGCTTAGTTTTGGCTAATGCATCTTTAGCAAAGAACATGGCAAGAAAACGAACTATATTGATTTTTCATCGCCAAAATTCTATCAAACTCAGGATTGGCAAAGACAGGGGTAAAGCAGGATGACGCAGGCTCAACGAAGGATTAAACTGTGGGTAATGTCAATCATTTATGGCTAAAAGCAACACATAAATAGAATTAATGACAGTGTTAATTATTCCTAAAGTCTAATTCTCCTATAGAAAATTACTTATGACAGTGCATCAACGTAGTGTTGGGGAGACCGCTGATTTAATTATTGGTGTTCACAACCAAGAAAATCACCAATTACAACCCAATTCTGCTCCTGTGGGTGCTCTTGCCAGAAGAAAAGGCACTATTTCTACTTTTCTTGCTCCCCTGACTCAGGATACTTTTAAACAAGTTGTCACTGAAGTCGAGAACAAATTACAGATTGTGCATCAAACCCTGTCAATGTTGGATTCTCACGGGTTTGAAACAATCCTGCAAGAAATGTTGCAGTCAATTACCTTAAAAACTGGGGAATTATTAGGAGCAGACCGGACAACTATATTTTTGTTAGATGAAGAAAAACAAGAACTATGGTCAATTGTCGCAGAAGGAGAAGGCGATCGCTCGTTAGAAATACGGATACCCGCAGATAAAGGTATTGCTGGTGAAGTTGCGACATTAAAACAAGTAGTTAATATTCCTTTCGATTTCTATAACGACCCACGTTCGATATTTGCACAAGCACAAGAAAAAATTACTGGCTACCGCACCTACACCATGCTGGCTTTGCCACTGTTAAATGAACAAGGTCGATTAGTAGCAGTAGTACAATTACTAAATAAATTAAAGTCCTTAGCTAATCCCGATGCGCCTTTAGCAGAGCGCATTGATACTGGGGGTTTTACTCGTAACGACGAGCAATTATTTCAGGAATTTGCGCCTTCGATTCGCTTGATTTTAGAATCATCGCGTTCTTTTTATATGGCGACGCAAAAACAAAGAGCTGCGGCGGCGTTGATGAAAGCGATTAAGTCTCTGAGTCAAAGTAGCCTTGACTTAGAAGATACCCTGAAGCGGGTAATGGACGAAGCGAAAGAATTGATGAACGCCGATCGCAGTACTCTTTGGTTAATAGACCGCGATCGCCATGAATTGTGGACAAAAATTACTCAAGATGACGGTTCAACCAGGGAATTACGCGTACCCATCGGTAAAGGTTTTGCGGGTATAGTAGCTGCATCCGGCAAAACGCTAAATATTCCTTTTGATTTGTACGATAATCCCGACTCGGAAACAGCTAAACAACTTGACCAGCAAAATGGTTATCGTACCTGTAGCTTATTGTGTATGCCAGTGTTTAACGCCGACCAACAATTGATTGGCGTTACACAACTGGTAAATAAAAAGAAATCTGGCGATTTTCCAGCTTATAATCCAGCGACTTGGCCAAAAGCGCCTGAATGCTTTCAAGCTAGTTTTGACCGCAACGACGAAGATTTCATGGAAGCGTTTAACATTCAAGCAGGAGTAGCGTTGCAAAATGCGCAATTGTTCGCCACAGTCAAACAACAAGAACAAATGCAACGGGATATTCTGCGGAGTCTTTCTAATGGTGTAATTTCCACAGATAAATCAGGTTGCATTATTGCTGCTAACGAAAGTGCTAAACGCTTGCTCGGTTTAGAAGCCGAAGACCGTTTGGAAGGTAAATTAATTAGTGAGGCGATCGCCATTAAAGAAGGTGACTTTAGCAAATGGTGTCAAGATGCTTTACACGCCAGCGACCTCAAACGTCGCCAGCAATATTATCCTGACCGCACACTTTTAAGTTCTGGTACAGAACAAGAACAACACAGTATTAATTTATCGATTAATTCCATTGCTGATGTGAGTGACCAACAGCAAGTGCGTGGTGCGTTGGTAGTAATGGAAGACATTAGCGATGAAAAACGCCTCAAGAGTACAATGTACCGCTACATGACTCAGGAATTAGCGGAAGAATTACTCAAATTAGATGATGCCAAACTAGGAGGCGATCGCAAAGAAGTTTCAATTTTATTCTCTGATATTCGCGGTTACACCACTTTGACAGAAAACCTGGAAGCAGAAGAAGTGGTGAGTATGCTGAATGAATATTTTGAGTCGATGGTAGAGGCAGTTTTTAAACATAAAGGTACTCTCGATAAATATATCGGCGATGCCATTATGGCTGTGTTCGGTTCTCCCCTACCGTTGGAAGAACACGCTTGGATGGCCGTACAAACATCCATAGAAATGCGTCATCGCTTGCACGAATTTAATCAACGTCGCTACGCAGCTAATAAACCAAGAATTAATATTGGCATTGGTATTAATTCAGATACAGTGATTAGTGGCAATATTGGCTCAAGTAAGCGGATGGAATTTACCGCGATTGGCGATGGTGTTAACCTTGGTTCGCGCCTAGAAAGTGTCAGTAAACAATACGGTTGTGACATTATTCTCAGTGATAATACTTTTAAACCCTGTCAAGAATACATTTGGGCTAGAGAATTAGATTATATTCGTGTCAAGGGTAGAAACGAGCCAGTATCTATATATGAACTTGTAGGTTTACGTTCCGACCCTATTCCGAACGAAAAGCTGCAAGTCATTGAACACTATCACAAAGGACGCGAGTATTACCTTAAGCGCCAGTTTACCTACGCTAGGGCTGAATTTGCCAAAGTTTTAGCTTTTGATAACCAAGATAAAGCTGCTATGTTACATCTTCTACGTTGTCAGCATTGGCTACAATCACCACCAACTGATTCAGATTGGGATGATGGTGTTTGGACGTTTAACGAGAAGTAATTTTATAGCAAAGTGCTGAGTGCTGAGTGCTGAGTGCTGAGTAGAAACTCAGTAGACCTCTTGCATGAATCAGATTATGCCTACTAAACAAGTGAATTTTCTGTAACTCTTTGTGTCTTTGCGCGAGACTTAAAATTCGTGTTTTATAACATTCGTGCCAGAAGTCTAGTATTATCAGGGGTTTTAGCAATCAATATAGTCCTAACATCTGCTTCGACTGCTATAAATTAAAATTTTACAAAAAGCTTGGGCGGTTTTTATTGACTACCGCCAAATGCCATAGAATCTCCCCGGCCAAAATACTGAATCGCTGTGGTTATAAAACTGCAATCTGCCATAACCTAAAAATTGACCGTGAGATTTTTCTCCTGGGGGAAAAGCTGTAACTCCAAACAGATACACACCGCTACTGTATGGATTTTGCCAGGGTTTTAGACCAACTGTAATTGTTTTACCTGGAGAGACTGGCGGGTCAAATGTTATGGTCACAGTTCGAGTTTTGCGATCGCCCACCACATCTTTTAATTCTATCTTTTGCCCTCTACCAGAACGCTTACCTTCAAAAGCAAAACTGTCATTCAAATCAAAGTTAATATTATCTACTCCCTCACGCTGGTTAATTGTGAGGCGTTGTAGTGGTTCTCCGGCATTCTCTGGCAAGCTGATTGTAAAATAGTATGTCGCACCCCATACGTAAACTTCATTATAGGTAGTAGCAGTTTCAACTAAGCGCGGCGGTTGTGCAAAATACACTGTGCCATCTTGCAACTGAATTGCCTGACTTGGCGGCAGAAGACATTCTTGTATTAAGGTTACACTGGCGATCGCTGCACCCAACAACACTCTAGGACGCATTACTTTTTTTAGATGACTACTTCATTAATATTGTATGTTGCGTGTGCTGAGGCTGCATTATTTCAGTGTTCATCACAAAAAATCTGATGAAGATGACAGCCGAATTGCACTGCTTACTTCTTGCAGACATAACCTTATAAAATATATAAACCAACTGGTTATTCCCAAGAATTTAAATACATCTTCAATCACTACATTAATCTCACTTATGAGCGTATCAGACATAATGGATAGACTAAAAAATACCGTAGCAGCTAATAAAATAACAAACTCAGTTTTTTTGATAACTTTGATATTTTTCACCAAAAAACTGACAAAAATTCCTAAATAAATTACATAAGCTAAATACTCATGAATACGTAAATATTCAGGAAAAACAACTTCATGAATCATAAATAAATCATCTAGCATCAATAAAGATGTCAACAATCCTGAAAATAATAAAAATTTAGATATTTCTCTAGAACGGTTATATTTTTTTAGGATCGCAGAACTAAAGAGACATATTGAGGCACAAGCACACCATAATAGAATGCCAATATTGGATATCATTCCTATGTAAAAACGTGCATGAGTGATTACCAATGGATCTCTGGTTAGTAAATCAAGCGATAATTTAGTTATTAACTTAAAAAATATAAAAATTAAAACAACTGGTATGATTGTCACCAAACATGATAAGGCAACAATTTTAACTTGCTGGCTTAAATTTGCTTGATTAGTGTAAATTATATTTTTTTTAAACAACTCTTTTATCATTGTTATATTTTTCTTTCAAGTGACTAATACAGTTTCACAGTAAATTTTGATTGTTCAAATTGCTTTATTTGCTTTTGATATTACATTGATGAATTACAAACATGAGTAAGATTTTGATGAACAGAGGTTCATCAATACAGCGGATTTCCCTAAAACTTATTTTTTGATTAAAAAAGATTATTTAGCTGCGCACTTTATTGGTTGCCTAATTAACCAGTTTTATACAAAGCTCTTGCTGAGCAAGGATTTAAAGTTAAGTAAAGGTTAATTTTAAGTTAACTATTAAGTAAGTATAATCACATATCAAAAGAAAATAATCAAGCTTTAAATATCTCTCTTTTGTGCAATTTTTAAGTAATTATGCTCTATCCTGAGAGGGAATTATGCAAAAAGTTTAGAGTTTTCAAAAAATTATGTATAAGAAAATACAAAAACTGCACCTGATTCTAGTCTTGCAATACAAACAGACCAGTAGTGGTAGGTGGTTTATTTTTTCCAACGACTCAGTACAAGGAATCTTCGGTTTTGATTGGAGGTATCTGATTAATGCAGGTTGACTCTTAAAATTTTATGTATTAACCTTTCTTTACGTTTTTGTTACTAGTTTTGTTCTTGTAGTTAATACTAATTTGTAAAAGTTAATTGATATTTGTTGTCAAAGCTACTATTTAAGTTAGACACTAAGAGTAAAAGAACAGCAATTATTTTGTGTTATGAATACTCTTGCTACAGTTGAATTCAAAGGGTCAATTTGGCGGACTGCCATTATGTTGACATTGGGCTTTTGGCTAGGTGGTAGCCTAGTTTTAGATTGGGTAATTATGCCTAGCCTTTATCTTTCGGGTATGATGACCGAAGCTAGTTTTACTACAGCTGGCTATGCAATTTTTTGGAATTTTAATCGCATTGAATTGTTATGTGCTGCGGTAGTTTTAACTGGTGTATTGGCTTTAAGCAAATCCAAAGCAACTTGGCATCCTAATACGATTGTTTTCGCGATTATATTGTTAACTATATCTCTGTTAGAGACTTATTTCTTTACTCCACAAATGTGCGCAGCAGGGGTTCATCTCAACTTGTTTGAGCAAATCACAACTCCCGGAAATATGAATTTGTTACACGGAGGTTACTGGGTACTAGAAACCCTCAAGCTTATGACTGGCGGGATATTGCTAAATAAATGCTGGCGGATGCAAGCTGAATAAATACATAAAAAAGGTGAGTAGGTAGTAGAGAATACAATCTTCTGCATTATTACTTATTGCCTGTGGTCTGTTAATGCAAATAATCTATCCCCCATTACCAAAATCGAAAGTTAAAAAACCCCAGCTTTTTAGAAAGACTGGGGTTTTCATTTTTCATTGATAAATTAGGGTGTTGTTTCCGAATCTTGCGATTCTTCGTTGTTAAAAAATAACAGCCTTGCAGCCAAAATTGCAAAACCTACAGCCGCGATCGCTTTTAAAATCCGTGTAGGTAATAATTCTGATACCGCACCCCCAGCTAACGCGCCTAAAAGACTGGTTAAGAGAAGTGCGCCTGCTGTACCAAAAAATATCGCCTTCTGAGATTGACCACGACTGGAAAGTGCGATCGCAGCTAACTGGCTTTTGTCACCTAATTCTGATAAAAAAACTGTAATAAAGCTTATTCCTAAAAGATGCCAATCCATAAATTTATCGGGAGTAGGGAATGGGGAGGGGCTGACAGGTGTAGGTTTTTTATATGGGGATGAGTGGGTAATCTCAAACAGAGTTCTAAACGTGGTTCAAATCACGAAATTTCGTTCTTATGCGGAAAATCAAAGACTAAAATTTGAGTTTTCAACCAACGGAAAAACCTCATTTCAGCCACGTTTGTAAAATACCTACACTTGTCAGAGGGGGGAGTAGGGATGTAAATTAACCTTGCAATACATCCCAAAACAGCATTACCGAGATTAACAGCAACATTACTCCGGCTGATTTTTCTACAGTTTTGGGACTGAGGCGGCTAGATATCCAACTACCTAACAGTACACCTAATAAACTAGTAGTGATGAGCGCAGCCGCAGAACCGAGAAAAACTACCCAAGGTGCATGAGATTCTGCACTCATTAACAAGGTCGATAGCTGGGTTTTATCACCGATTTCTGCAAGAAAGATGGTAACGAAAGTTGTGCCAAACACTACAAAAGCTGATTCCTGCTTTTTTGGACTATCAGTAATTACAGGTTCCAGTGACTCAATAGTTGTAGTGGTGAGTTGAGATGTAGTGTTTTCCTTTAATTCTGGCAAGTCTTTCGCAGAAATAGCTACGGGTGCAGTGTCAAGTTTCACAGGCAGTATTTTTGTTACTAGTTGTTTTTCATATTCTTCTCATTTTCTCAGATAGTTGTGATAAATTGCAACTATTTTGCGTGAATATTAGCGAGAATAAAATAGTTACAATGACTGATACCATTAATTGGTTGCAACGAATGTTATGGAACGTGAAGCTTTAACAATCCGTTTTCCCTCTGAACTACTTGCTAAAGCCAGAAAACTCAAAGATGATCGAGAATCGTTTAATGATTTAATTGTTGAGGCTTTAGAACGAGAGGTAAAACGCAGGCGCGGATGGGCTGCACATCAAAGAATTCTTGCCCGCAGCGAAATGATCAAAGCTAAAACTGGTGTACAACCAGCCTCTACAGATTTGATTCGCAGTCTCAGAGAGGATCAGGGGCGACGTGACTAGAGTTTTGTGTATAGATACCAGTGTTTGGATTCCCTACCTTGTCCCAGAAGTTTATCAAGCACAAGCGATCGCCCTAATAGCAGAGGCTTTAAGTTTGAATATACACTTAGTAGCACCTGCTTTTGCTTGGGCAGAGGTTGGCTCAGTATTACGCAAGAAAACACGGATGGGATTGATCACCGCAGAGGAAGCATTAGGTTTTTTTGAAGACTTCTGCGAACTTCCGATTGATTATCTTGAAGAAGAAGCAATTCGGTTAAAAAGTTGGGAAATTGCGGAACAATACCAATTATCAACTCTTTATGATGCAGCATTTCTCGCTTGTGCCGAGATGACATCTGCTGAGTTTTGGACTGCTGACGCTGCACTGGTTAGAATACTCACACCCAGACCACCTTATTTGCGGGAAATCTGCGAGTTATAGAAGTTTTTCAATAAATAATTTGTTTGAAGTTGGGATTTCCATCTCAAGTATGCGAAGAATTGTTTTCTAAAACTTCAGTCTTCCCATAACGTTCTGTCCAACTTCTTTGGATGACCTCTAAAATATTTACCAAGTATGAATTTTAATATTGTTTTACACCCCGCTCATCTATAATTACAATCCCAGCTATAATTAACAATCCGCCACTTATTATAAATGTTAATACAGACAAATTTTTGAGAGCAGAATCAACAGAGCTAAAAGACATACCAATAAAGGAAATAATCAACATAACAAGTAGCGGCTTAATTACTTTTTTGGCAAGTAATTTATTAGAGGCTGTTACTTTTTGGGTAACTTCTTTTTGTTCTATAATTTTTGTTATTTTATTTTTTTTAAGTTCTAAAAATCTAAGTTCATCAAAATCAATAGGTTCAGCATCTATTACACTATTAATATATCTCTTTATTTCTTCAAATTCAGGTTGCTCTAAATCAGTGAACAAAATAGTATTTTCATCTGTTACTGCCGCAAATACTCCACCTTTTGATTCAATACTCCCCTGGATAGAAAGCTGTAAGTATCCTTTTGTTAAAGCATCAGCGCACTTAAATTGTATAGCTGTAATTCGGCTTATAGGAATTTCTTTATCACCTTTAAGCCCTTGAGTCATAAATGCTGTTGTTCCTTTCCTGGAAATGATTACACGATTAGGAGTTAAACGAATTTGACCATTACTACCTTCTATTTCGTAATATTTATTACTAGGTTTTTGTTTTTTTGGAGTACTTGAAGGTTGCTCCAATTGTTGGCTCTGCTCGCTGGAGAAGCTTGGATAAGTGTTAATAGAAGAAGTTACTGAAGAACTAGCTTTAGCTTGTACTACTACCTCAAAATCTACATTCCACGCTGGAAACTCTTCACCTATCTGCCGTCCATAAACTTTAACTCTCTCAAAAGATGTAGCACCTAAGCCAGCTATACCTTTGCGAACAAACCCAACTAAGGCTTGTTGATCTGGTACTTGATTAGATTCCAGCATCACCTGCAAGCAAGCGTCTTTAAGGGCAACTTTCGCATTGATGCCTTTACTTTGTAATTGGCGGTTCATCAAAGATGCAATTGCCTGTACATTTCCCTGTTTAGCTAGTTCTAATAGATTCGGCTGTGTCATAACCAATAAATGTGAAACTGGAAGAAACAAACATTCTATTGTTAGGATTCCCTGTTTACAGCCATAAGCAACATTTTCATAATTTTGTGGTCTTGCAAAGTTGGTGGGAAGCAGCATTAAAATAATGTTTCGGATTAGAATCAACTTCACATAAGTTTAAATCCCTACAGCTTTGTCAAAACGCAACATTTCTAAACTGCGATCGCCATATACCCCTTCAAACTGTTGGCGACAGCAACACAGTAATGCGACACGACAGCGTAACACCTCAGTTAATATCAGGCTTCAGAGTAGCCTAACTCGTAGCCAGTGGTGTTGTCTACTGTTCCAACTGACTTTGCGGAAGCATCTGTTTTAATTCCTCCAATAACACCAACGCTTTGTCATACGTTCTTGGTGTTGTACCAGTCTTGCTGACCCGTGCAGCCTCCTCAGCCTGTGCTTGCCACGTCTCAACTAACACGCGCAATTGCTCAATGTTAGCGACTGCGGCAACCTCATCAAAACCAACAGGCACACGGACAACCTTAGTATCAGCAACATCTGTATACTTTCGGTTGCTGGCTGGTGTACCCGCCTTCCGTCCGGCTCCAACCCTGAAACCACCTCTAGGCATAGGCTCTATCCCTTATTTGAATTGCTGTTACAGCATATCATAACACAGTTACTCGTCGGTTTCCAGCATCGCCAGCAGTCGTTTGCCCTCCTGGAACCGTCTACCACTGAAACCTAGAACCTCAGTAATGATGTGCGTATCGCTACAACCACGCTGACGGGCATCAGTCACAGCGTTTTTAGCATCCCGAACCGATGATGAAAAACCACTTCCACCTATTTCCTGTGCGGCTTCCGAGGTTTTCAGCGTGTTGGTATCGTGTTGTGTTGGTAAGCTGTGCGGAAGTGATGACTGTAGTAGTGTGCCAGTTTGGGAATTGTCCATCAGTGGTTGGGAGTTGTTAACAACCCACTCACACGGCTTGTCATCTACGATAAAACGCCCGTGTGGAAACGTTTCCAACCACGCCAACAACACGTCATTACCTAGTTTACGCGCCCGTTCTCGTGCCTTACTGCCCAGGTATACCCGTGTAAAACAGCTATCACGTAGGTCAGCATCACCCTCTAACCCCAGGTTTTTTACGGTGTCGTTCTGGGCGATGGCAGCTATAAAACACAACGGTTTACGTCCACGTTTGGCATGACCAACAACCCAGTTAGCTGCTGTGTCAGACGATGAAACCAACGCTGGCAACTCCTCAGCTATGGTTAGCCGTGGTGTATCCGTCCATCGTTTACCAGCCTCACGTCTGCTGAGTATGCGTTGTTCCAAAACATCTAGGTCAGCGTTCATGGCTGACTCAATAGCTGTCAGGTCATACACTCGTTGGGCTGGTTCAACAAACAACCAGTCGTCTACTGTTCCGTCAACATCGTAGACCTGAAACTGCCAACCTACCAGCCGTGACGCAAACGCCTGTATGAGTGTTGACTTACCATCGCCTGTACCACCTACAACAAGTAGATGTTTTAGTGGCAGACCGTTCTTACCAGTGTTGAGCCAGTAGGTCACAGGGTCAGTAATGATGTTCTCGTCAAGCCAACGTTGGTTGTATTTGACTGTCACTTGTTGAACGCCATTAATAACACGCTGATACCACGCTATGTTTTCACGTCGGTCAAGTATATCTAGGTCAGCAGTCACGTCAGCTAACTCTAACCGCGTGAGTGACAGACGACGGCTGACTTCTGCCATACACAACCCTGACGCTAGAACGACAGCCTTACTCAGACCACGTTGTTGACTGAGAGCGTGAGGTAAACCAACAAGAGAAACGACTGCTGTTAACGTGGCGCATACACCAGTAGTTGTCAGCAGTCGATACAGTAGGCGTATATGTGATGTTGGGTATTGTGGGGTTGTCATAAACCAACAAGTAGACCAATAGCAAACGCAAGTGTTAACGCTGGTAGTTGATGACCATGTAAACCGTTATGACGTTGCCATGACAACCACGCACCAACACCAATAATAATGACGGCTGCAACCTTGGGTAGTTGAGCCAACGCTGGTAAAGTTAGCGGTATGAATGTCAACACCTGAACACAGAAAGCCGTTGTGTAGCAGACCAACAGAGAGTTAAAGAACAGAGACAACCACTGTCTACTACTGACGTGTGGCTCAACTGGTCGTTGGTAAGTGTTATCAGGTAGGTCAATAACTATCGCATCGTGTTTGTGAGCGTCAGTCATGGTCGTGCGTCCTTGATAGCGTTCTGATAGGCTTTGTATTCAGCCTCAACACGTTGGCATTGTTGACGCTGGTCGGCGTTGTAGAGGTACAACCAACCAGCAACACCAACAGCTATCAACACCAGTAGAGTAGGTGAGTTATCAGCTTTCATTGTTTGCCAACATGCCTCTCTAAATAGTTTGCGTAGTCGGTGGTTGGGGCTTCATAGATGATGGTTGTAGTGTTACCTGCTGCGGTTGTTGTGGTGTCAGTCAGTGTCACGGTTTGGTCATCTATCATCATGTCGTCACGATAAACGACAGTATTAGGAGTGTTGTTAGGGTTATTCATAGGTTGCACAAATACCCATTGATGTTTGTGTTGTAAGCCTGTTTAGTGGTCAGGCTAATACATACAGACTTGCTGACTTTCATAAACAACTCGTCAGCGATGGGAGATGTAGCGAACACTGAATATAACGGCATAGATGTGACTGTCTGAGTGTTCGGGGAAACTGAAACACTCAGGTTAACTGTCTTGCGTCCATCACCGTTACTTGATGGCGGTGCAACTAGTTGACGTTGGCGACGCTTAACCTTAGCGTTCTGTTGCTGAGGCTTAACGATGCTGTTGCTATCGGTTTCTGATGGCATAGCTTAACTGTTAGTCTAGGTTAACGAGGCAACCATATTGCCTTGGTATAACCAGTATAACTTATATAACTGTTATGTCTAAGACACCTGAGCAACTTGTTGTTAAAAACTTCCCAGCCAGTCTACGCAACCGTTTGCGGTTAGAAGCTTTGTCGCGTAACGTCACTATGGCAACGTTATTAACCCAGATAGTTGAGGAATGGTTGGCTGAGAATGGAACGGTTGCTGTAAACGCTGGAGACGATAACAGTTAAACATTAAGGTACAGTGATGCACAGTCGTTTGGGTCAGCCTCCAGATACCAGTTTGTTGTAGCGATGTTGGCATGACCGAGGCTTTCCTTTACCAGTTGAATACTCGCACCATTAGCGAGGCTGTGACTGGCACAGGCATGGCGTAGAAAGTGAGCCGACACTGACGACGGTAAACCAACAGCTACGGCACAGGCTTTAACTATCTTGGATGCGTTGCAACGGTCGAGTTGTTTACCTGACTGCTTACGGTGACGGTTGCTGTATGACTGAAACACGTAGTCATTCTGTCCGTTGTGTTGTTGGGTTGTTCTCAACTCGGTCAACTCAGACCATACCGACTGAGGCACAACCAATGTACGATACTTGCCACCTTTACCCAACACGCTGACGGTTGTTTTTATGGTGTTGACCTCGGTAAAGTCAGACCAGCGTAAACCAACAGCCTCACTGACACGCAACCCTAGACTGTACAACACCTTCAACAGACAACGGTTTCGCAGGTCATCGGTTCTATCCAACATCCTGAATACGTTTTGCTGGGTTAGAGTCTTACCTGCTAACGTTGTTGATGCTTTCGGCTTACGGACAGCAGCCATTGGGTTGGCTGTGATGAAACCCAAACGGACAGCGAACGAGCAGAAACTAGACAGCGATGCTAACTTACGGCGTATCGTGGCGACAGCATACGACTGTTCTAGGTGTTGAGCATAGGCAATGAACGTCATAGGTGAGATGGCACGAAAGTCATCCAGTTTGGCGAACGTTCTAAACTGGCGGATGTCACGGCTGTATTGTTCGCGTGTTGTTCTACTCAGACCAACCAACCACAACTCAATAACTCGTTCTGTGGTGATGAGTGTTGGGGTAGGCAGGTTATCAGGTATCACTACCTCGGCTTCATAAACTGTAAGTGTGGCTGTCATGGTGCGATGTGTACCTGTCTCGAAACTACTGTTTTGTGATGTGTAGGTGTTTGGAGAGAGTCAACCGTCATTATGGGTTGGCTTTAGTGTCGCTGTGAGTTTTTACCAGTTGTAGTAATACGCGATGATAAATACTAAAGCGATGAGCATTGTTATTTCAGCCATATATATGTGTTCGTTGGTTTAGTGGTGTTGGTTCTTAGGGGGTAGGGTATCGGCGTTGTCGCCACGTCTTGATACCTATTTGCTACCCCATAGTGGTGGTGTGGAAAAGACTTTACGCTGTCATCAGTTGGCGCAACTCGGCATACCACTGATGTCTACGTCGGCGTATTTCTCGCTGATGTTTTATGTGGTTGGTTGTTGTGGTGTACAGGTATGTGATGACTGGTGTGATAGTGGCAATGAGTTGTTCAGCGATGGTGATGATGAGTGTCAACAACAGCAGCATCGGTTCAGCGTGGTTTGTTGGTGTTGGTTGTGACGTGGGTAATGGTTGGGGTTGTTCAGGTTCATCACTAGGCTGAACATCATCAACTGGTTGCGACGGTGCGGTTGCAGCTAGGTGTGCATCGATAGCTGACTGCCATGTTGCTTTTGCTGACAGCTTACCGAATGTCGAAACGTATTCACGGGTTAAACCAAGGTCAGATGCTTGTTGTTTCAGGGTATTAATAATTGTCATGGTTGCAAATTTCCTTTGGGGCAGTGATGTGAAGTGGTTGTCTGCCCTTCGATGTTTTAGTTGTACCAAACCGTTTGGACACTGTATATAGTCAGCCCTAACCAGTTGTATCGCTCGTTCACACGCACACCACGTGCCGTCTGTTGTTCGGCACAGCGTTAGGGTATGCGGCGACGGGGGGATGACGCGCCTGATATAAACACTAGAACCACTGAAATATCGCGTGCAATATCCCACACAGAAAACTAGACGCTGCAACGGTTTCAGCCGTCATATCTACCAGCCTAATGTGTTGGTTGGTGTATGGTTGGTATGGTGTAGTGTGCCAGTTGTCCTAAGTGTCACAATGGGTTGGTATTGTTATCATAATTAGTTATACTAGTTATATAAAGATAACCAAGCACACCATACACTAACACACCAATAGCGACGTTGGCGCGATATATGCCAGCGTCGTTGTTGTTTATAGTGATGTAGTTGACAACTAGAGATGTGTTCGTAGTATTGTTGTGGTACGTCTAGGGTATACAACATGGACGACCAACAGACACAGACTCCACTGACTGATGCTGAGGTAGCAACACAGTTGCACAAACTCATTCACCACATTGAGGCACAGCTAAACGCACGAGAGTTATCAACAAACTGGCTGATGAAACGTTCACTAAGCCATTTAGCTAGGGCGCTGCTATTCTACTCACTGGCAACACGCCAAGAGCCACTGAACATTCACAAGTCTTTAACAATTCGTACAGATAACCCACCATCGTCAGATAGAGTTGACCCTAACAAACATACGTAGATGACGTTGGGTTGGTTTTGAGCCGCTATCGTGGGGTCTGCTCCTATCCCCATATAGGGAGGATGGTTTTTGAAACCCGCATGGTTGAGCCATTCTTATACTGTACCGCCCCCCCTACTTTTGAAAAACAAGGGTATCCGGTACAGTAAAATAGTTGAGAATAATGTCAATAAGAAACCCCACAAGCCAAACGCTAATGAGGTTCTATATATAACGATGGTGTACGTAGACTTACGCTGTACGTTTAACCGCGTGTTTATTACCCTTGGTTTTACCAGCAGCTAAACTATCGAGCAACATCTGAGCGTGTACCTTTGACCAACCATCTTCCCCGTAACGCTCGAAAAACTCGACACTTTCACCACGCTCGAATACTTTACGTTTGTTGCGTTTCTCGTATTCAGCAACCGTGTTATAGAAGATATGAATGTTGTTATACCGTGCCGTCCTTTCCTCTATTATCTCATCTCCTGGTCGGTGGTCTTTTAGGTGTTCATAGCCGTTGCAACTTTGAACCTCCAACCACTTGCCAACCTTCATTAACGAGCGATGATGATAACTCAGGTCATCGGGGAAGGTGTCGCAGTTATCGACTATATTCTTTAGTATTGCAAAGGTTGGGTGTTTACGTAGGTCGCTGTCCTTATATTCCCTAGCTCCCCGTATCTTGTACACCTCATTCCCGTGTCTGGTGACGAGTAGATAGTGAGCCTTGTTAATGTAAGCTGCAACTGTAAACGTGTTCTCTAGTTTGTGTTCGATAGCAAATGGAAGTGACAACCCGTAGCGTTGCCAGAAGTTGTTAATGTGTTGGGTTGCTAACTGGTCGAGTTGTTTCAACTCACCCTCATCGTTACTAAATACACTTTCCCAGTTGATACCTGCTAACGGTTCTAAAACACGGGTAAAACGTGCGTCCTTCCATTGAGTGTTATCGCTCAACACCGCCAAACCTGGTAGTTTGGCGTTGTCACGTAGAACAGGTACAGACAACAGTGAATACATCCCACCATCGGTTATCGACTGACGGGTATGTAAGGCTTTGTTGAGCATCCACGCCCCAACCCTAGCCCGTGCCGTGATGTTGTTGGCAACGACTGTATTACCTACACTAAAGTATGGTGACGCTATAACTCCATAGGTTGTGTTGACAAACAGCTTTAACGCCGCTTGTTTAGCGTCGGCTTGGGTTCGTTCGTCCTCTGTCGCAGACTCACTCTTTTTAAGTTTCTTTAGTTTGTTGCGTTCGTTGACCAACTTACCGATGAAGTGTTCCAACGGTAAGCCAACCCAACATCGTGTACGTGTATCGCGTGAGTGACCGTGTTTACCATCACGGTTATACAGTTGACCTTTATCAGCAACCACTATATTAACCCACTGGTCAACACTATCAACACGGTCAGAGTTTAGGTACGCAACGCCGCTAACAACCTCTAAGTCTAGTAGTTGCTTTACTTCGTTGTCAGTTGCTACAGCCCGTATTACTCGCAACACATCACTGGTTATTATTCCGTTGCGTATCTGTTTACGGATGAGGGCAAACTCACCTGGGATGTGTGACAAGTCATCATCTCGGTCTGGGTCGTTGGTTGTTTTATCCCAGTCGCCTAAACCTGCGCGGTTTATCTGGGTTTGTGTGACGAGTTTGCTGTAAATGAGGTCTTGGGTAAAGGATAAGTCACCACTAACTGTCACCGTCCACAGGTTATCTACTAACTCACTCTCATTACGTTTCAGCCATTGTCGTAGTGTGACGCGGGGTTGGTTTGGTTTAAAACCCCAAACAGTCGGCAACCCTAACGGATAGATAAACTCACGTAACGCTGAACCATAACATGATGCTAGGTCAATGTCCGCCCCAACGTGACAAAGGTATTCAGATGGTCGTTCGTTGTTGCATCGACCACCTTGAACCAACGCGTTAAACGCTGCTGTATCACCTGTTATCTTGCTGAAGTATTCAACACCCGACTGACTATGGGCGAGGTATTTAAACGACCCTCGAATGTATTGGTTCAGTAGTTTGTGACGTTCATCCTTTGGGTTTAACTCCCAGTTTGCTATATCATTAACCAACGTTTCAACATCTCGGTAGCGTTGGGTTGTGCCGATGTAAGCTGCCAGTGAAAATTTATAGTCAGGTGATGCTGTTTCTAACAACCCAAGCTTACGCATCGCAAACTTAAGTAGGTTCTTGTTAGGGTGTTGAGTGTATATCCACTTATCCAAAGTAGCGGCGACTAATGCGCCTGTGGTCATTGGGATATTATCACCTGTAAAGCAGTCGTCTACTGGGATACCTATGATGTCATGTTGTACCCATCGCACCAACTCAACAAAAGCATCGTAGATGTCGTTAAGTATGTCAACATCGCCAATAGTGTACGCTGCAAACGTGGTTGGTAATACCTCCAAACCGTCACGCATATCCAAACCGTCACGCATACGTGTTTTATATTCATCCATCTCGTTCTTTGATGGCATCTCCAAGCCGACAGCTTCAGCCAAACCCTTTAAGCTTCCTGGTGTCCATCCCTTCATGTCCTTGATGCTAACGCTGTAATGTTTACCGTCTAACTCTAGCTTAACTGGTTGTGGTGTTGAAATGTTTCGTTTTTGTTGAATACCTCCACTCAATAACAACGGTTTAAAAATGTCCCAACCAAGTGAGTATTCAATATCTTTTGGAGAGTAGAACATTATCAGTCTAATACTCTTATAAACTCCGGTTGGGTCAACAGTTGCAACCACTTTATCCAACAGGTTAGTTGAGTCTGTCATTGACACAAAGTCAAGTATTACATCGTTATTATTTGACCATTTAATCAGTGTATTTTTGCATTCATCACTAACAGTTTCATCGACAAATATGAAACGCCATTTAAGCCAACCTACAACGGTAAATGTTGTGGCTAACCAACTATTGTCAGGTGAATGCCACTCACTATCTGTTGCTATTTTGAGGGGTTGCGTTATAATAGATGTGTTGTTCAACATAACTATATGACCCCCTTATTACAAGTGGCGTTGTTGGTTGTTGTTGTGTTTAGAATTGTTGTTAACCCGTTAGAAGTTGGTTGCTTCTGATGGGTTCTTTGTTTGTGTAGATAACGTTCGGTATTTCTTGCGTTCTCAGCCCTACTCACGTACCGCAAGTTGAACAGTCTGTTATCTGTTTTTACTCGGTTGATGTGGTCGCACACCAGATGTTTTGCACGTTCACCAACAAAAGCTAGTAAAACAAGTTGATGAACCTTCCACTGTTTAGAGTGGTGTTTGTTGTATAAAGTGACTTTTAGATAACCTCGCTCTGAGCGTTGCTTCAAAAGTTGGCGTTTCTTTTGACGTGCATAGTTGAGTGATGCTACACGCCCCATATTTGAGACTTCGTATTTACCCTCATAACCAGGGATGGGTTTCCAAACTTCAGTGTCACGGTTGTTAACCTGAATAGTTACGTCAGTCTCAACAATGTTCTGTAGGTGGTTCATCTTTCCACCTCACTCTTTAAACTTTCTATTTGGCTGGAGTATTGGGAGGTGAGACTGATACGGAACAGGTCAGCTAACCAGGGCAAACGCATCTAAATATTGATGCACAGAACGAAAGAAGAGGCTTGGAAGTACAACCGTAAGCCATCAGTAACAATAAGAACTGATCGGTTGAGAAGAGAGTAGGGATACAGAACATAAACTCGGTATGGTATTGTCAAAAAGTATCCTCAAGAAAAAAAGCACGCTACACTGACGTTTGGATGAAGCTCAAGCCCAAAATCACAATAGCTGACCATTTTGCACAGATGTCAGATCCAAGAGTAGACCGCACAAGATTACATAAGCTAATTGATATTTTGACAATTGCGATTTGTGCAGTAATCTGTGGAGCAGATAGTTGGGTGGCAATAGAATTGTATGGCTGCACAAAGTATGAGTGGTTAAAAACATTTTTGGAGTTACCAAACGGAATACCATCACACGATACATTTGCAAGAGTGTTTGCACAATTGAATCCACAGCAATTTCAGTCATGTTTCTTAAACTGGATAAAATCAACTCAGAAGATAACAAATGGTGAAGTTGTAGCAATTGACGGTAAAACTTTATGTGGTTCTTATGATAAAAGTAGTGGTCAGAGTGCGATTCAAATGGTAAGTGCATGGGCAACTACGAATAAATTAGTGTTGGGACAGGTAAAAGTAAACGAAGCATCTAATGAAATTACAGCTATCCCAGAACTACTGAATGTTTTAGAGTTGAATGGTTGTATCGTGACAATTGATGCAATCGGTTGCCAAAAAGAAATTGTGAAGTTAATTACGCAACAAAACGCAGATTATGTAATCACCTTAAAAAAGAATCAGGGTAATCTATATGAGTTAGTAGAAGAACTATTAAGAACAGGAATAAGCACAGGGTTTGAAGGGCTTCACCATAGCACATATAAAACAGAAGAAACGGGGCATGGTCGTGATGAAATCCGCAATTATGTGATGTTATCTGGAATTGAATCTCAGCTTGACCCAGATTCAGTTTGGTCAAACTTAAAAAGTGTTGGGATGGTAGAGTCTGTTCGACAAATAGATGGTAAAACAACAGTGGAGACTCGTTATTATATTAGCAGTCTTGAGAATGATGCGAAAAAATTTGCTAATTGTGTTCGCAGTCATTGGGGCATAGAAAATTCGTTACATTGGGTATTAGATGTAGCTTTAAAAGAAGATGACTGCCGGATTAGGAAAGATAATGCTCCACAAAATTTTGCAGTGATGCGGCAGATAGCAGTAAATCTTTTAGGTAAAGAGAAACGTGTGAAGCGGGGAATCAAAAATAAACAGTTTTTGGCAGCAATGGATAATAACTATTTAGAAAGAGTTTTAGCTTTAGCGTAAACTAGCTTGTCAATAATTTGGTTAAGATTGTTGCTTATTTTTAAGGGTAAGCTTACTTATTTATAGCTGAATAGTTAGCTAATTTATCTTTAAACAAGAGTTATTTCATTAGCGATAAGCTAATTTACTTGTTAGCAAAAAAATCGATTTGTTCTATTTATATTTTGGTCAAGTTTTGCACTTATGAAAATGATTTTGAAATCCTTATTAGTTTTTGTTAGGAAATAAGGTGCGTTTTCCCTGGTCAGCTAACGTTGTGCCTGACTGGGCGGCTAGTTTGGTGTATACCTCTTGTTCATCACGGGTCAGTCTTACAGTTATTTGGATATTACGTTTGTTAGTTTTCATTCACGTATTACCTTTTGTGGTGTACGTTATTTCCTGTAACCGCGACATTGATGAGTGGTCTTAAAATGACGACACGACAAACTGTCATTACAGCGTTTGTCATAGATGAGAGACTATATTGTTTGTCGAGTAATGCTAAAAGTCGAATGCCTCAGAACACAGGCACGTCTGCCACAGCGTTACCTGCGTAGTGTTTAAGTATTATGGCTGGGGAATTTCCTACCAACTTAGCTATCTGAGGAATAGTTAACCCAGCTTCGAGACCTAACGTGATGAATGTTGAACGACAGGTATATGGTGGTCTGTATCGTTGCACCTTGCCTTCTTTAACCAGACCGTTCACAATAAGCTTCCAACCCAAAGCTATGGGTATAGTGTCGTTGTTTATTTGTTTTCCCTGATGTTTTGTGACAAACACCAGTGACTCAGGTTTATTCTCATTTTTCTTAATGTTTTGCAACAACTCAGCCAACACAATGTTGCATGGAAAGCGGCGTGGTTTGTGTGTCTTCGTGTCCTTTACCAGCTTGTACCTAGCTGAGTATGCCTCACAGAATAGAATGCTATCTGACGATACATTACACCAACGCAACGCAACAGCCTCACCGGGGCGACAACCAGTCATGAATAGAAACTGTATAAACGGCGCGTAGTGGTTGTATACGGGGTGTTCTTGGTATGCTTGGATGATGACATCACGTTCACTGCGGCTGAACGGGTCGATGTTTTCGCTGTTCCAACTGCGCCTCAGTTTGTTGGACATACCCTTAAATGGGTTGCTTTCAACTAAACCTGTGTCAACAGCCCACTCAACACAAGCGTTTAGCTGTTCTAACACTCTCTTTGCAGCGTCATTTGGTAGCGTCGTTACAAGGTAATGCCTGATATCAGCCGCATCACTGAGGTTGTGCGACGGTAACTTATTAATGTGGTTGGCAAAGTAACCGCAATACTTCTGGATAAACGTGGTCGTTGCTACCAAAGGTCTACGGTATTCACAGTAAGCAGACCATAGCTCACGTATGTCAGGTACAGTTTTTAGTTTAGTGACAATAACAGACTGTTGTTGAAACTTATACTTAGTAAGTGTTGTGTCCAGTCTGTTTTGTTGAATATCTTCCTCTATTTCCCAGGCTTTTATCTGTGCCTTGCGTCGGTTTTCTGGTGTGTCGTCCAACCCTGTAAAGATATACCGAGCGTTAACATCGGCTATTGTGCGTGGGAGTCTTAGACGTAACTTATTCTGGTTTACTTCAATTCCTACAGAACCTCGTTTGTTTCGTTTCATTGGTTTTTGGTTAGTTGTTTGGTAGCCGTTTTGGTAGCCAATTCACTAACCGAGGTGTCATTCTGTCCGACTGCTATAAGCCAACGGCTTTGTCGAAGCGCAGCATTTCTAAAGAGCGATCGCCATATACCCCTTCAATCTGTTGGCGACAGCAATCTATCGCAAAATCATTGAGTTCTTCGGGTTCAATACCATACATATCTTGAAATGCCTCTGGTTCTACCCGGCAGAAACGCGGACGGTTAGGATAAATACGGCATTCTCTTGTATTATGGTCGAAATTAATACACCATCCACCTTCACCTACCATACTCAGGTAAAGTTCTAACTCCTCTGGCGAGAGATATTCGTCTAAATCGGGACGGTCGGCTGGGTCGAGATTACAGCAGGCTCCACATTGCTTGACACATTGCCAGTTTGCCATTTTGTGTTTTTTCCTATAATTTTGTTAAGTAAATTAAAAATCACGTACCGTTGCCGGATATGATCAATTGCGGGTTTTGCAACTGATTGATTATCGAACTTTTTAAGACAATTGGGAGGAAAGAGAAAAAATGTTAGACGGTATTATTAGCACTTTCACCAGCATCAACTGGGAAGTTATTTTCCAACTGCTTTCTGTTGCATTAATTGTCATTGCTGGCCCAGCTGTAATTTTTGTCCTGGCTTTTCGCAACGGCAACCTGTAGAAGTACTGAGTGCTGAGTGCTGAGTGCTGAGTGAAAAATCAGTATTCATTACTCAGCATTTACAGCAGATGTTGGGTAAATAAGGTACAAATTTTCCCAAAAAATAATATTCTAAGGAACTTGCAACCCTGTTCCCTGTCCCCTATTCCCTGTTCACTGCTGTATGTATGATAATGCTTGCAAGGCGGCTTGGATAATGGAATCATACTGTGGTTGAGATATATCAACTTCTATAGCCTCTTCACGACTGGTTCCCAACAAACCGATTGTGCGTTCTGGGTACATAACTAAAATTTTACCTTCAGGATTTTTAATTCTAAGTTCTGGTAAAGAATTGTTTTGGTAGATACCACAAATGTACTGACGTTGCTTGTACTCAAAAGTGGTTCTGAGTGAGTTAGGTGGGGAAGTGTAAAAAATTTGAGTGGATGTGTTTGTTAATCTCACTCCTAGTAACTCTAACTCAATAGTAGTGTCACCATTAAAAGTGTTTTCGCGTAACTTGTAAGCCACATCAACTCGCAGTGGTAAGGGGAAGTAATCACGCCAACGCCAAGCGATCGCCTTAATTGTATATTGCTGATCATCAATAGTTTGAGCTAGTGTCACCTTAATATGACCCTTACCCACAATTTGCTGTTCTATGACTTGGACATTCGGTGTCCAAAAAACTGGGTCGGGGTTATCGATACCGCAAGGATGCAGCGCATTTAGTTGTTGGAAAAGCTGCTGATTGATTTGATTAAAATTAGCTTGAGCGTCAATTTTCAGGAGTGGCTTGAGGTGTTGCGGTTCTAAATACTGATTAGCAAAATCAATTAAACGCGATCGCACCAATTCTAAATTTTCTACTGGTAAAGAAAATCCACCTGCCGCTTTGTGTCCGCCAAACTTACCTAACAAATCTCGACAGTATTCCAAAGCTTCAAACACATGAAACTCAGGAATTCCCCGTGCGGAACCGCGTATGTGTCCTTCATCTTCATACGTACCGATGAATACAGGCACACCGTAGCGTTCCACCAACCGCGAGGCGACAATACCAATCACTCCATGATGCCACTCAGGTTGTACAACAACTAATACACGGTCTTGCGGTAAAGAGGCAATGAATTCTGATTCTACGTAAGCGATCGCTTCTTGTTCAATTTCCTCACACATTTGCTGACGGCTGGTGTTTGTTTGCTCGCACTGCATTGCTCTTGTCAGTGCAACTCCCATATCATCAGTAGTCAGCAAATCAATCACAGTCTGAGGATCACCAATGCGACCAACAGCATTAATCCGGGGGCCAAGACGAAAACCGATATCCTCTGGTTTGAGGGATTTGGGAGTGGGGAGTGGGGAGTGGGGAGTGGGAAGTGGGGAAGAATTACCTGCTTCCTTCGCTTGTACTCCTGCGATTTGAATTAATGCTTGCACACCAGGTAATCTAGACTTGGGCAGATGCTTTAATCCACGTTTTACCCAACGGCGATTCACACCAGTTAACGGAGCTAAATCTGCAATAGTTCCCAGAGTGAATAATTCTAGCATGGGCTGAATTAAGCCTCTAGTTTCGCCTAGCTGTTGTGCGAGACAGACTGCCAAAATATAAGCTACACCAACACCAGCCACACCGCGATAAGGTGAAGATTCGGCGATGAGTTTGGGGTTGAGGATAGCATCGGCTGGGGGTAATTGTTGCGGAATATCGTGGTGGTCGGTGACAATGACATTTAATCCGAGTTCTTTGGCTCTAGCGATAGGTTCATAAGCAGAGATGCCATTATCGACAGTGAGAATCAGCTTGACACCTTCGCTGTGAAATTCTTCGACGATGCGTTTGTTGATACCATAACCTTCGTGCATCCGACTAGGGATAGCATAATCTACCTGAGCGCCTAAAGCACGGAGACTCCGCAATAGTAATGCAGTGCTAGTCATACCATCTGCATCATAGTCACCACAAATAGCGATTTTACTTTGAGATGCGATCGCCTCTTGCAACAACTCCACGCTCATCGCCAAATCGGGAAATTCTTCCAAAGGCGAAGGTAAAACTATCGATTCTGGCTCTAAAAATGCTTGTGCTTGTTCTGGTGTTTCAATACCACGATTGATTAATAACTGGCTGATGATAGGAGAGAGATTAGTAGAAATGGCCAGTTTTTCAGCTAAATCTGTTTTTTGTGGGTAAATTTGCCAACGCTGATTAGGTAAGCGTCTGCGAATTTGTGAACGTTCTGGTAAAGGTCGGTCTAGCACGATAAAAGCAAATGTGATCGCAAAGTCTATATTAGCGACTTCTGATATAGGAATCCGAATTGATTACTGAAAATCCTTGTGTAGTTAGGGAACAGGGAACAGGGAACGGAGAACAGATAAGAGGAAAGTTAGATGTGTACTGATTTTTTTCAATAATCAAATATGAGTCCTATATAACAAATGCGATCGCAATAAAGTTAAAAGGGTGTAAATTCAAGTATTTACACCCTTTAATACAAGCAAAACCTTACTTTATAAAATAGGTTCAAAATGTTCAACTATCGGAAACGGCTCGTAAAAATGGTGGAGAAGTTGTTTCCATTCCTGATATTCAGGCGAACCTCTAAAGCCGATTGTATGTGCTTCTAAAGTTTCCCATTTTACCAACAATAAATATTTTCCATTCACTTCTAAACATTTATGAAGTTCATGGGAGATGTAGCCATTCATTGATGCAATCAGAGGTGAAGCTTGTTGGAAAGCGTTTTCAAAATTTTGCTCTGTGCCAGTTTTGACATTGAGCATTACTGCTTCCAGAATCATAATGTAGGATTACAAAACATTTATCCTACCATCATCTTGAATATACACCGAGCGATCGCCAGGAACACGCGCAGTTGGACGCAGTTCTACTCGCAAAGTCGCTAAATTAGGTTTAGAGAGATTAGCTTGTATTGACCTACCCGTTTCATCCCAAAAGATTAAAGATGTGTTTGGTTCTGTACCTTCTAGCTGATCTAGATATAAGTTTTGTCCTGGACTCAGGGAAATCGGGTCAGTAATCGAAGGTTTTTGTAGTTTAAGCACACGCGGCGTACTGTTAACTACTACCACACGGATACGTTGTCCTGGTGTAAATTGAAGTGGAGCCTTGCCACACTTAGAAGCACAGGTTCCAGCTAGAGAAATGTTAGAGTCATGGCTGGCGCTTAATAACAAAGTAGTTGTAATTAATAAAGCTGATATTAATTTAGACATGGCAGCAGAATTTACACACTTGATATTTATGTAGATTTGAATACCTCAGCCTAACACCATACTTAATCAAGTGTGTATTAGTGTAAATCCTGATGCTAAAAAAGTGCTGAGTGCTGAGGAATTAACAACTAGCACCTCTCATCCTCTCTGCGACTCTGCGTGAAAAAATGTTGGGTTACGGCGCAAATATCATACGTGCGCCTGCACCCAACCTACAATAACTATTTGCTTTCTTGCATACTTCTGACAATTTTTGTCACCAGCTTTCTGGGAGTGAATCTAACAGATTCAGTCAGTAATTTATTTTTCAAACCAGGAACAACGACAGTTTTATTATCGAACAAAGCATCGTAGCCGATTTTTGCGACAGTTTCCGCATCCATAATTTTTTGACCGCTAACAAGTTTCGAGTCTTCCATCGCCGCGCGTTTTTGGAAATTTGATTCTGTCGGCCCTGGACAAAGAGCAGTTACAGAGACACCTGTACCTTCTAATTCATTAGCGATCGCTTCTGACAATGATAAGACATAAGCCTTACTTGCAAAATAAACCGCCATCAAAGGGCCTGGTTGAAAAGCCGCAGTCGAAGCTAGGTTTAAAATTTTGCCATAACCTTGCTTCACCATGTCCTTGAGGAACAACTTGGTTAAATGGGTGAGACACACCACATTGACTTGCAGCATTTGCAATTCAGCAGTCAAATCTGTCTCGTTAAACAAACCATAGCTGGCAAATCCCGCATTGTTAATCAGAATATCAACCTTAATTGAGGCTTGTTGTAACTCAGAAAAAATTTCTTCTGGTGCAGCAGGATTCGCTAAATCCTTAGCGATGACTTTAACATCAATCCCAAACTTACTTTTTAATTCCTCAGCAATTTGAATAAGTTTTTGCTCACTTCTAGCAACTAAAACCAAATTGTACTTATCTTGAGCAAATAACTTAACAAATTCATAGCCAATCCCACCGGATGCACCAGTAATTAGAGCGGTTTTTCTGCGATCGCTTTGCATAACTTTACCTTAATTAAAATCTAGAAAAAATAGTTAGTTATTAGTCATTCGCAATTTATTACCCATGACTAATGACTGACTACAGCAAAATCAAGAATGTTTCCTAAAAATCAAAAAATCTCCCTCCTACCGTCTAATGCACTCCTAAAAACTCTGCGCCTACCTCAGCGTACCTCTGCGTTTAACAACTTATTGCCATTGCGAAATTTCCAACTTGATTGCTGCTTTAGAACCAACAACATCTTGACCTCGTTGTGGTAACAAAATATTACCACCTGTTAATTCAATATTTGGCTCTAACTGTTCAGAGTTCCAACAGTATTTTGCTTTATATATACCGTCTTCTGCTGTAACATCAACAATTAAATAATCAGACCACAAAGGTAACTGGTCGATGTGACTATCAAACAACCAATCTCTTTCTTTTTTCGTGAAAGAATGCAGCGCCAAACGAATTGCATATCTACAAGTATTATCGGCATTAACTGCATAGCGTGGGATTAAGAAAGCCGTAAACAGTGGTACAGGCTTATCCCTGATTAATTCCACCGTGATGGGACAATAACGGTCAATGGCTTGTTCGTGTATGGGGGTAGGAAGACCACGCAAAGCCACCCGGACTTCCATTTGATAAAAAGTATTTTGGCGATCGCTTAATTCTACATCACTCAGAGACAGCTTTACTTTGATATCACCAAACAAAAAGCGTTGCAGATTTTGATAGGCTTCTTCCGAGTTCACCATCCCATAACGGCCACCATGAGTCCGATGGATATAAGCTCGATGCGCTCCTCTGACATAAGCCTTATCTATTTGAACTAAACCATCACTTTGCGGCCCGACAGCCTTTTGTGCAAAGCCAGCAGCATTTTCATAATCACGCGCATTCGTACCGATAATGCAAAAAACGCGGTCTGGTGAAAAAGCATTCGCAAGACTTTGTGGGTCAAAATTCGGCGGTAGGGAAGGCATTAATTGGAGTTGATTTTCTGGCGTAAAATATTCATACATTCTTTGGGGGCCAAAATCATCAGAGTTATTCCATTGCAATGTGTCTCTGACACCTTCAATTAAGCCGCCACCAACTTGAAAATAAATACCACCATGCGGTGTGCCGTAAGTAAATAATTTATCAATATGATCTTCAGCTTTTTCTCCATTATCTGGATAAATTTTTTGAATCAAACTGCGACAAACAAGACCTCCCATTGAGTGAGCAATTAAATAAACTTTGTTCGCTCCACTTTCATGTTTAACTACATTAATTAAGTCTCTTAAACCTTTGGCTATTTCCCCCATTTCCAGTCTGACTGTGTTGTCAGCACCAAAACTAGGTGAAGTAATATCATAAAACCGATAAATCCAAATAGTTTTGATATTACTGCTCAACTGCTTATTATCAAATACAGGTCTATAACCGTGATCAGTCATCAATCGCAACAACGGACTCTCGAAAAAAAACTTTTCTGGAGTACCTTGTTCTCCCACACGAATATGAGTTGAACCACTGTTAAATCCATAAAATGGATCATTCACAGTTTGGTCAACATCTTTATCTGTTCCTGCATAACCGCGAACATAAATAATTGGTAAATATTGCATTTATATCCTCCTGATTTATTGTTATTAGTCATTAGTTATTTAACCAGTAACTCTTGACTATTGACCATTGACTATTGACTCTTAATACAAATATTTATCGTTCCCAAGTTGCACCTGGGAACGACTAGTTAAATGCTAAGCATTCTGTCGATTTGTTTAGAAAGTTTTCACAAACTCGATGAGTGCTTTTTTGTCATCATCTGACAAATTGGAACCAAAAGTATGACCCCTATCTTCAATGAAGTCAGGAGACTTATTCGCTCGTAATAACACACGGGCGAGTTTACCTTTGATGCCACCTTCTGGTCTTAAGTCTTGGAATAAGTTACCAAGATTTAGAGAAGTAATTGCCTCTCTCATATTGACGTTTGCCAACAAGTCTACAGGCATACCTTTAGGTACAGGTAGCCGCAATCTCGGATTTGGATCTCCTGGAGGCAAGTCTAATTTAGTCTTGCGATCTGTTCTGCTGATAATGTTTTCACGTTTTTCTGGCCAAAGCAGTTTTTCCATCGCATCAGTGTAGGCTTCTATACGACCTTTCACAGAAGGATCTTCGTTATACAAACCTAAAGTGTTGTTATGGAGAAATGGTGCTGTTGCCCAAATACTAATTAGTGAAGGTGTGCGGTAATATCCTAAGCCGCCTTCTGGTACTTGGAAACTAATAGGTTTAGCTTCGTTGAAGGGATTATACAGCGTCAGTTCACCTGGAGAAGGTAGTTCTTTATAAGTTTTAGAAGAGAACTCATCCCAGATATGGCCTTTAGTAGCATTGGTTCCTAAAGCACGGGCAATATTAGTACCAATTAGTGTGACTGGATAGCGCTGGTCATCAGATAAGATGTTGTGGTCGAGGAAATTACTACTGAGTACAGACTCTTCGTACCATTTTTTAGCTTGTTCGGGGTCAGCAGCAATTTCAGCAGATGGCTTCTTGCTGGAGTGACAACTCGCACAAGTATCAGCAAAAACTATCTTGCCGCGTTCTAGAACTTTTTCGTCTTTGGTGATGAAAGCTTCGCCACCAGGTGCATCTTTAAGGTGCATCGGTTTGATAGTTTTGAGAAATGCTTCGGCATCGGCCATGCGTGCTTCTGTTTGTCTCCAGCCTTCGCAATTCTTTCTGGCTGTTTCAATATCAAAAGGACGTTGCGGTGTTCTGCCTAACATAGCTTCGTGGAGACTTAACCAATAGTCACCACACATCCCTATGTTGACGTAGACTCGCAAAGAAGCATTGGCTACACCTGTGGAGTCTGCACCATCTTTGAGAATATGATTGACATTTTTAATGGAACCATCATTCATCACCTCTGGATATGTGGGGCGATCGCCTAAATTAAAAATCGCATTAATCGCATTAGGATTATTAATGTGATCTGTGGCAATCCGTGAGGTGTCAGATGTGCCAGGACGCTGAGCCATCAAGACTTGCTTGATAAAACTATCTTCTCTAAGATTAGTAGAAAATAATGCACTTTCTTTAATGTACTGATTACCCAAAGCTGGAACAAGATTTTCCCATCGCGGGTGTTCTTTATCTTTAGGTGGATTTAGTGGATCTAAAGCTACGTGACAAATAGCACAAGACTGTCCAATCAGATAAGGCGGCTCAATTTCCGAATCCTTAGCGTATTGGACAGGGTTCCATTTTGCTGGGTCAAAATTTGGGTTGGGGAACTTACGTAACCCAATCACACCAGTAGAAAGCGGGTCTTTACACTTATCCAACAACAACCCGTATTGATCTGGTTCTGTCGCTTTTTCACATCCGGGGTCGTTAATTGCACCAAAGCGTTGCAAACGCTCATCATGAAACTTCGAGTCAATCAACTTGAGTAAGTCAACACCACCGTGTGTACGCTTGGCTATTTCCCGATAGTATTTGGCATTACCACCAGTCCATAAGTACCAAGTACAACGACCTCTTTTTTCAGCATCGGTTAACTGCTCATGAGTATAGGGTGGGAGATATCCGATACCATCGCAGTTATCAGTATAAGCGTCATTATTATACTCACTAGAGATGGGAGCAGGTGTTTCACTATACTCACTAGCTAGAGCTGTTGGTGTGCTATACCAACCGCAACATATAATTGCGATCGCGGCGAAGACCACCAAACAGCTCTTCCACAGTAGACGTATTTTGTTCATAAAACTATCTATGGGTAACACCTAAACCTAGTCAGGTGCATCTTAATAGCAGTGCTTCACCATTAATTCACCATTTTCCTGATTTATCTTTCAGAGATTTTTGGCAAATAAAGTAATATTGCACCTTAACTTAGGCACGGTCATATACGAAGTTACTACACAAGTTTGCCAAACGTCACTAAAAAATTTGATCCTATGTGAACTGAATTTTTTAAAAAATTGTAAATTTATCCTGGCGTGATAAATTACATTTGTTATCTTGTAAGCGACATTTCAGACTAGGTTAATTTTGTAACAAATTGTTTGTGGGAGAGTGAATTAATTTTGCGTTAACCTTGGTATAAATAAAAGGATTTCTTAAGATTTGATTTGTTGAGGATACTAGTTTCACTCAAATTTACAATTCTAATTTAATGGCTCAACAGTTAACTGCTAAGCCTTCAGTTTAATATTTGGGCAGCAAACTAAGTAACAAAAACTTAATCTTTTACATCACATCCGAAAATCTCAATCTTGAACTTGTAACTATTAAAAACTAAACCCACAGAGTATCTAGCAACGGTATTTATCTGGGTAGCTTTTGCTTACCCAGTAGCAATTTTAATATTTGATTCTATTGCAAATAGGGAGGAGAGTATGGAGAACGATATTATCTTTAAGCCATTGCAATTTCGGAATCTCACTGTCAAAAACCGGATTTTTCGCTCCAGTATATCCGGTCGGTGGGATAACTACGACGGTTCAGGTACTCAAGCCAGAATTAACTGGGAAGAAAAATTTGCCCGTGGTGGTGTGGGAGCAATTATTACTTCTTTTGTACCTGTAGCAATTCGTGGCAGAATTATGCCCAACTACGCAACTATTCATTGCGATGACCGGATTCCTTTTTGGCGCAAAGTAGGTGAAAAAGTTCATGAATACGACTGTAAATTAATTTTGCAACTCAGCCATTCTGGACGACAGCAAGATATTGGTGGTGTGGAAAACGACGGTTTAAAAGCATTAAGTTCTACAAGTAACACTGAATCTTTCCACGGCTTACGTTGCCAAGCTATGACCTTGGCAGAAATCAAAGAAACTATCCAAATGTTTGCTGATGGAGCCAGACGAGCGCGTTTAGCTGGGTTAGATGGTGTAGAACTACACAGTGCTAATGGTTATTTATTTAACCAGTTTCTTAGTTCGGGAATTAATGATCGCCAAGACGAATATGGTGGTTCACTAGAAAATCGGGCGCGGTTTTTACTAGATGTCATTCGAGCGATTCGTAAAGAAGTCGGAGAAGACTTTCACCTGCAATTTAAAATTAGTGCTATTGATTACAACGATGCCGTTATTCCCTGGGAGAAACGCGGAAATACTTTAGAAGAATCTGTACAAATTTGTAAATGGGCGGAAGCAGCAGGTGCAGATGCAGTCCACGTATCTGTAGGAAGTTTATTCCCTCATCCTCTCAATCCCATTGGTGATTTTAATTTTGATGTCATTACCAAAACCTATGACACAATGCTCTCCAGTGGTATTTACACCACACGCAACTACATTCTCTTCCGCTACAAACTGTTAAATCCAATTTTCAAATTCTTGTGGAATCGGGTTAAAAAACAACTTCCAGCACCTGCATTTAGTGGTGATTATGTTCCCGATGCGGAAATGCAAAAACTTTTGGCAGAAAACCAAGGCAGAAATTTACTGTCATCCAAAGCTATTAAACAAGCCGTTAATATTCCTGTTTTATGTACTGGTGGTTTTCAACAAGGTTCGTTTATTCGCAAAGCCATTGAAGATGAATATTGTGATGGTGTGACAATTGCTCGTCAATTGATTGCCAATAACGATTTACCAAAACAATTGCAACAAGGCAAAGACTTGCCAGATAAACCATGTACTTACTGCAACAAATGTCTGTTGAACGTGATTGAAAACCCTTTGGGTTGTTATGAACTAAGTCGCTTTGATAACTATGAAGCAATGATGGCAGAAGTTATGTCAGTTTATCATGGCGATGAATCGGCAAAACATAACCTAGAAGTTCCAGCACTGCATGTTTAATTTGTCCTTTGTTAATAGTCATTTGTAAATATGACCAATGACTATTGACTATTGACTCTTGACCATTGGAGAGTGATTTTGTAATGACTCAAACAAACCCTACCCTAGTTCCCACCGTCGTCAAGGGAACTAAAGCGGTTGTCAAGTGGATTTTGGCTGCAATTGTGGGAGTTGTAGCAGTAATTCTATTGCTGATTTGGCCTGCCATCTCTAACTCCCCAGTTGATTACGCCGATATCCAAGACCATTTTAAGTATGGTTCTATTGGTAGTGAACCAGTAAATGGAGTTCCCTACTGGATATGGAAAGTTCTACCAGAATTATTTCCTGATAAATTGCCTGATAAAGGTTACACTTCTTTGGGATTTATTCAAGAAGAAGGAAAAGATTTACCTATTGGGTTTTCGCAACGCAGGGTTTTGATTAATCGTGTTGGCTTGAATTGTGCCGTGTGTCATACAGGTACACTGCGCGATACCCCAAAAAGCGATCGCCAAATCATTACAGCCATGCCTGCTAACGTAGTAAACTTGCAGGGATACATCAAATTTTTATCCGAAGTTGCTGTAGATCCGCGATTTACTGCCAACCGGATGCTGCCAGAAATTGAAAAAATTAGTGGCGGTCTGAACCCAATTGAAAAATTAGTGTATCGGTTTATTGCGATTCCGCAAACACGAGACGCATTAATTAATCAAAGAGGCAGACTTTCTTTTATTTATGACCAACCAGATTGGGGGCCAGGGAGAGTAGATACTTTCAATCCTTATAAAGCAATTCAGTTTCATTTTCCTATGAATAAATTGCGTGAGGATGAATTAATCGGCACATCGGATTTCCCTTCTGTTTGGAATCAAAAACCCCGTGAAGGCTTGCAATTACACTGGGATGGTAATAACAAATCTGTTGATGAACGTAACAAAAGTGCCGCTTTAGGTGCAGGCGTTACACCCACAACAATCGATTTAGATAGAATTCAACGAGTAGCTGATTGGTTATGGACATTATCAGCACCAAAATATCCATATCAAGTTAATCAAACTTTAGCTGCTACTGGAGAGAAATTATTTGAAAATAATTGTGCTAGTTGCCATGCCTTTGGCGGAAAATATACAGGTAAAGTTGTACCCATTCAAGAAATTGGTACAGACCCTCATCGTCTGAATTCCTTTACCTATCAAACGCTATCTAACCAAAATACATTGTATGCTGGTTATCCTTGGCGCTTTAATCATTTCCGCAAAACGAATGGCTACGCTAATGCACCACTAGATGGGATTTGGTTACGCGGCCCTTATTTGCATAATGGCTCAGTTCCCACATTACGAGATTTGCTAGAAAAACCAGAGAATAGACCCAAAGAATTTTATCGGGGTTACGACGTTATTGATAGAGAGAAAGTTGGTTTCGTGTCAACTGTGGCTGAAGAAAACGGCAAAAAATATTTTAAATTTGATACGGCGAAACCTGGAAATAGCAACAGCGGTCATGTATATGGAACTGAACTCTCACCAGCAGAAAAAGATGCTTTGGTTGAGTACATGAAGCAACTGTAATTAGGAGCAAACAATGAATACTTACGCAAAATTGTTTAGTCGTGTAACTTGGCTGGGCATTATTGTGAATATGCTTTTCGTCATTCCCTCGTGCTTCTTTCCAGAGCTAATGCTGTGGTTTTTGAAGATGCATCAACCTGACCCAATTATCTGGGTGAGAACAGCGGGAATGCTGTTATTTATCATTAGTGCTTTTTACATTCCGGGTGCAATTGATCCTTATAGATATAGAGCAACTGCTTGGATATCAATATTTCCCTCCAGAGCCTTTGGTTCGACATTTTTTATTTGTGCCGTGTTATTTTTTGGGCAAGATAAAGGCTTTTTATCTATTGCCTTTGTTGACTTATTTTTTGGTGTAGTAGAAGCAATTTTCTTAACTCTAGCTATGCGGAGTGAAAATGCAGGTGCGATCGCCAGTCAACCAACAAAACAATTCTCCTAATTTCTACCAAGGAGCAATGTAATGTCATGAAAATATTCAAAGAGAAATTAGGCAGAATTCTCGCCAGCATTGCTTTAGTTTTTGTCCTGTTAGTTGGGGTAGGTGGCTATACAGCTTGGTATCATTTATTTCGGGATGTGCCGCTTACCTACGAATCTCCAGAAGAACACTTTAAATATGGTTCTATTGGTACAGAAGCAGCCCAAGGTGTACCTTATTGGATTTGGTTGGTACTACCGCGCATCTTTCCCGACAAACTACCAGGGCCAGGGGGTTACACTTCTTTAGGCATTACCTGGGAAGAAGGCAAAGAAACCCCAGTCGGTTTTACGAAAAAAACCATTGGTTTTCCGCGTGTGGGCATAACTTGTGCGGTATGTCACACTGCTACCTATAGAACTAGTGCCTTAGAAAAACCCCATATCTTTCCTGCTGGCCCTTCTAATAAATTCAACTCCCAAGCCTATGTGCGCTTTCTGGGTGCAGCCGCCCAAGACCCCAGATTTAACGCCGACTATATCCTCGACGAAATCAAATATAATCATAAGTTTTCTTGGATAGAAAACTTACTTTATCGCTTTTTGATTATTCCCCAAACCAAAAAAGCTTTGCTGCAACAAAACGCAGACTTCGCTTGGATGGATTCTCGCCCTAACTGGGGGCCTGGTAGGATTGATCCGTTTAACCCAGTCAAATTCAACACCTTAAAGCTGCCCAAAGATGACACCATCGGTAACTCTGATATGATGCCGATTTGGAATCAAAAACTGCACAAAGGATTTGCCTTGCATTGGGATGGTTTGGAAACTTCTTTGAAAGAAACTGTGCAAACGGGAGCGATTGGCGATGGGGCGACAAAAGATTCTTTACCTGTGGCTGATTTGCAACGAGTCGAAGACTATATCACCGAACTTTCACCGCCTCAATATCCCTTTGCAGTGGATGAGAAATTGGCGGTAAAAGGTAGTCAAATTTTTGCTAACACCTGTGCATCTTGTCATGCTTTTGGTGGCGAAAGAACAGGTACAGTCATTCCTGTAGACGAAGTAGGAACTGACCGCCATCGTTTAGATATGTGGACGCAACAAGCCGCCGACACATACAATCACTTTGGTGATGGCTATCCTTGGGACTTCAGCCAATTACGCAAAACCAACGGCTATGTTTCCGTATCTTTAGATGGACTCTGGATTAGAGCGCCATATTTGCATAACGGTTCTGTACCATCTCTGCAAGACTTGTTAGAAAAACCGGAAAATCGTCCGAAAACCTTTTATCGGGGCTACGATGTTTACGATTCGCAAAGAGTTGGCTTTGTTTCCGAAGGAAAAGAAGCTGAACGTGTAGGTTTTAAATATGATACGAGCGTTGCTGCCAATTCCAATCAGGGACATCTTTATGGCACGGATTTGCCTAGTGATGATAAAAAAGCACTGATTGAGTACTTAAAAACCCTGTAAATAGTAGCAGCATCGTCAGTTTCTAGAAAACTTACAACAAAAGGGGTATTGTAATGGCTACTGACTACGTTTTGTTTATACATGGTGTTAGTATCCGCAACGATAAATATGCCGATGAACTGTTTAAACGTCTAGAAAAAAGTGCCAGCGATCGCCAACGAGATTTCAAAAAAATCGCGCTTTTCTGGGGTGATGTTAATCAACCCGCCGAAAGTAATTTATTAGGGCAGATGCGACGTTCATCTTATTGGGATGATATGTGGTTCCGCAACTTTCGAGAACAGCAAATTCTCTCATTTGCTGGAGATGCAGCACTTTATATCAGTCGTCATGTAGGTGCAAAAGTCGTTAGTAGGCTGAAAGCTCAAGCGATCGCCAACGGGTTACATCAAGCCCAACCCGATGATCGCCTACACCTAGTTACCCACAGTTGGGGAACCGTGATTTTATTTGACATCTTGTTTGCGAGTCGTTGGGATGATCCAAAAGCACCTGGCTATGATGATGTTATGGAAATCCGCGATGGCATTTTTGGCGTAGTTGGGAAAAATAGCGATCGTCGTCAGGGAATTACCATTGCGAGTATTCACACCCTCGGTTCACCAGTAGCCATCTTTAGTTTGACTAATGTCAAGCCAGGTAAAGATGGGACAGATTCACCCAGTAGCCACGACATTACACCCAACCTCCAAACATTGTTGGAGTGTCTGCAAGAAGTACGCCAAGGTAGTTTCCTACCTTGGCGCAATTATATTCATCCTGGCGATCCTATCGCTTATCCACTTAAAGAACTCATGACAGATTTAGTGGATGGTGATACTCAATACCTAGATATTCAAGATATCCTCACCCAAAACACAGGATGGTTAGAAAGTCTAACTGCACAAACACTTTTACCCTTGCTATCTGGCGGTGATGCACATGGTAGCTACTGGCGCAACGATAAAGTAATTCAAGAAATCATTAATGCTGTGAAACAAGAGGCTCCTACATCTAATTTAGTCTCTCGTCCTATCCAAGTATAACTCTTGTAGTGCGGGCAATATGCCTGCCCCAACATCCCACAAGTAGGATGATCAAAGTATACGTATATTTCAAAAATCACAGTCAGATAGTAATTACGAATTACGAATTATAAGTTACTATTCCCTACTCAAAAACCATCATGAAACCATACTTACCCCAAGTAGATCCTAATCCCACTATCCGTAAAGATGAGATAGTAAAAAATCAAGCAGACTATAAATTCAATCACAATTATCTTGCTCCCATTCCAGTCATCGATAAAGTACCGCATCAAGAACTTTTCTCGGCAGAATATACCGCTAAACGCCTAGCAAGTATGGCAAATCTAGCACCGAATATGCTGGCTGCTAAAGCAAGAAATTTCCTTGATCCATTAGATGAATTAGAAGAATACGAAGATTTATTGGCACTTTTGCCTAAGCCAGATGTTATCAAAAATTACAAAACAGACTCGTGTTTTGCCGAACAAAGACTTTCAGGTGCTAACCCTTTAGCAATTCGCAGAATTGATAGGTTACCAGAAAATTTTGCTGTTACTAACGCGCATTTTCAAAAAGCAATAGGCACAGAATCTAATTTAGAGACAGCACTAAAAGAAGGCAAACTCTATTTCCTCGACTACCCTTTGCTATTTGACATTCAAGGTGGTACTTATCAGAACACCAAAAAGTACTTACCCAAACCCCGCGCTTTATTTTACTGGCATAGCAACAGTGTGCTAAATGGAGGTTCTCTGAGGCCTGTGGCTATTCAACTAAATAATGATTCTGCTACAAATAGCCTCATTTACACTCCAGATGATCCATACCTTGATTGGTTTTTAGCTAAAACTTGTGTGCAAATTGCAGACGGAAATCATCAAGAATTAGGCAGTCATTTTGCATATACTCATGCCGTTATGGCTCCTTTTTGTATTGCTACATCACGCCAATTAGCTGCAAATCATCCTATTGCCTTATTACTAAAACCGCACTTCCGATTCATGTTATTTGATAACGATTTAGGACGTACTCACTTTTTACAACCAGGCGGCCCAGTTGATGAATTTATGGCAGGTTCTTTGGAAGAATCTTTAACTTTTATAGTTAAAACTTACCAAGATTGGAGTGTTGAGAAGTTTGTCTTTCCGACATTAATGAAAAGTCAAAACATGGATGACCCAGAAATATTACCGCATTTTCCTTTCCGCGATGATGGAATGTTGGTTTGGGATGCCATTCAAAAGTTTGTTACCGACTATCTACAACTTTATTACAAAACTCCTCAAGACTTGAGCGAAGATTATGAATTGCAAAATTGGGCAAGAGAACTAGTCGCTCAAGATGGTGGACGAGTTAAAGGAATGCCAGAGAAAATTGAAACTATCGACCAATTAATTCAAATTATTACAGTAGTAGTTTTCACCTGCGCTCCTTTCCACTCAGCTTTGAATTTTTCTCAGTACGAATACATGGCTTTCGTACCTAATATGCCCTATGCAGCTTATCACCCAACTCCAGAAAGCAAGGGCGTAGATATGCAAACCATCATGAAGCTATTGCCACCTTTCAAGCAAGCTGCCGACCAAGTAATGTGGACGAATATCTTAACATCGTACCATTACGATAAATTGGGTTACTATGATGAAGAATTTGCCGACCCATTAGCACAAGAATTAGTTGTGCAATTCCAACAAAATTTGCATGATATAGAACGACAAATTGAGATTAGAAATCAAACTCGTCCTATACCTTATAATTACCTCAAACCTTCGCAAATTATTAACAGTATCAACACATGATAGGAAGTTAAAAGGAAAAAGTTAAAAGGAAAAAATAATTTTATCTTTTTCCTTTTTGGCTTTATTAATCACGCATCTATCCACACAGGAGAATTTAAATGTTACATCAACAAGTTACAGTTACTGCTCGTCTAAAAGTAAAGCCAGGTTTAGAAGATAGATTTAGAGAAGAATTTGAGCCTATTATCGCTCTAACTCGTGCTGAAGATGGTTGTATTAATTACGATTTACACCAATCTATAGAAGAGCCATCTTTGTTTTTGTTGCATGAAAATTGGGCTAGTCAAGAAATTTTGAATCTGCATTTACAGCAGCCTTATATTCGGGCGCTTGGGGCTAAATCTGAAGAATTTTTGGTAGAACCGCCAGAAGTTAAATTATGGCAACAGGTTGTTAATAATTAAGTCAAGTTAAGGTTATATCCCCCCTAGCCCCCTTAAAAAGGGGGAATTTGATTGTGTATTGCTTAATAGTACAAAAGGGGGATTTGTGAATATTTAAATTTGGGAAAAACGATGGCCGCAAAGGTGTTATTGTATGGTGCGACAGGCTATGCAGGTAAACTGATAGCCGAAACTGCCAAACGTCAGGGTGTAGAGTTGATTTTGGCTGGGCGAAATCAAAGTGCATTGATGTCAGAGGCGGAAAGATTAAACTTTGAATTTCGCGTTTTTAGTTTGGATGACTCGCAAGCGATCGCACATTCTCTCCAAGATGTTACAGTTGTTCTCAATTGTGCGGGGCCTTTTGCTAAAACAGCCAAGTCACTTGTTGATGTCTGCTTGCAAACTCATACTCATTATTTAGATATCGCTGGCGAAGTTCCCGAATTTCAGGCTTTAGCAGCACGAGACGCAGAAGCGAAAAAAGCAGGTATCATGTTGCTTCCTGGTGTCGGGTTTGGTGTAGTTCCAACTGATTGTATTGCTGTTTATCTTAAATCTCAGTTACCAACCGCCAACACACTCACATTAATCTATGAAACAGAAGGCGGTGTCTCTCAAGGAACTGCAAACACTGTTCTGCCCAGCTTACATGAAATGGGTGTAGTCAGAAAAGAAGGTAAACTGATTTCGGCGCGACCAGCCGAGAAAAAACGCAAAGTTGATTTTGGTGCGGGGTTAGTCACAGCAGTAACTAACCCCTGGCGTGCTGATATAGTTACCGCATTCCACAGCACAAATATTCCTAATATTGAAGCTTACACAGTTTTTCCTAGCCCTGTGAGTTTCCTCATGGAAAGCAGTCAGTATTTAGGATGGTTACTTAGCTCATCACCTTTTCAAAGCATCTTAGCTAATTTAATTAAAAAACTACCACCAGGGCCAAGTGCAGAAGAACGCGCCAAAGGTAAAGTCGGAGTCATAGGTATTGCGGAAGACAAATCTGGTCGTCAAGTCACAGCGAAACTCATCGGCCCAGAAGCCTATGATTTTACTGCTTTAGCGGCTGTGGTAGTTATCCAACGCATTATCAAAGGGGAAGTCAAACCAGGATTTCAAACTCCTGCTACTGTTTACGGTGCTGATTTAGTTTTGGATATACCGGGAGTTAAGAGGTTCAGCGGTGAACCTTCTGTGGATTTACTTATAAAGTAACTGTGAAATGATCAAGTAATAAAGAAATAAGCGTAAAAGATTGTTAATTTGAGTTCTAACTAAAAAAGCGTCTTCTGCTACCAGAGGACGCTTTTTATTTAGCTAAGTTAGAAAATTAACCGTTGATAGCAGGAGCGCTGATAGCAACAGGAGCAACATCACCAGCAGCTAAGTCTAAGGGGAAGTTGTGAGCATTACGCTCGTGCATTACTTCCATACCCAAGTTAGCGCGGTTGATGATGTCAGCCCAGGTGTTGATGACGCGACCTTGGGAGTCAATCACAGATTGGTTGAAGTTGAAACCATTCAAGTTGAACGCCATTGTGCTGATACCCAAAGCGGTAAACCAGATACCGACTACAGGCCATGCAGCTAAGAAGAAGTGCAAGGAACGGCTATTGTTGAAGGACGCATATTGGAAAATCAAGCGACCGAAGTAACCGTGTGCTGCTACGATGTTATAGGTTTCTTCTTCTTGACCGAACTTGTAACCGTAGTTTTGAGATTCGGTTTCGGTTGTTTCACGCACCAAGGAGGAGGTTACCAAAGAACCGTGCATTGCGGAGAACAAAGAACCGCCGAATACACCAGCCACACCTAACATGTGGAAGGGGTGCATCAGGATGTTGTGTTCTGCTTGGAACACGATCATGAAGTTGAATGTTCCACTGATTCCCAAGGGCATACCATCAGAGAAGGAACCTTGTCCGATGGGGTAGATCAAGAATACTGCGGTAGCAGATGCCAAAGGCGCAGAGTAAGCTACGCAGATCCAAGGACGCATACCCAAGCGGTAGGACAATTCCCACTGACGACCCATGTAGCAAGCACATCCGATCAGGAAGTGGAAGATTACCAATTGGTAAGGGCCACCGTTGTACAACCACTCGTCTAAGGATGCTGCTTCCCAAATTGGGTAGAAGTGCAAACCAATAGCGTTGGAAGAAGGAACAACTGCACCAGAGATGATGTTGTTTCCGTAGATTAAGGAACCTGCAACAGGTTCACGGATACCATCGATGTCTACGGGGGGAGCAGCGATGAATGCAATTACGAAGCAGGTGGTTGCAGCCAGCAAGGTTGGAATCATCAATACGCCGAACCAACCGACATAAATCCGGTTTTCGGTGCTGGTGATCCAGTTGCAGAAACGCTCCCATACGTTAGCGTTTGAACGCTGTTGTAAGGTTGTGGTCATTTTTTTATGATTGCCGTACTTTTTACAATTTTGTTTGGTAGGTTTTTCTACCTTTTATCAAATTAGAATCAAAATTTAGTTTTGTAAAGCTTATTATCCAAGTAAACATTATAAGATTTATTTCTTTTTGTTATGAATCGTGAAGTTAATCACGATTCATAAGGTTTAAGCATCAACCAGGAGGCCAGTCCATGTGCCTTCCTCCTAGAATATGCAGATGTAAATGGTATACAGTTTGACCACCATCAGCACCTGTATTGATCACAATCCGATAACCGTTTTGTAAACCAGCTTCTTGAGCAACACGCTTGGCTGTTAATAATAGATGTCCCAACAAAGCTGCATCCTCAGATTCGGCATCAGCTAATTTAGGTATGGGTTTTTTGGGAATAACAAGGATATGAACTGGCGCTTGTGGGTTAACATCCTTAAACGCCAAAGCTAAATCATCCTCATAAACGATATTGGCGGGAATTTCCCGACGAATAATCTTGCTGAAAATCGTCTCTGTGGTTTCACTCATGCCGATTTACTTACTCATCTGCTAGAGATTCTAAAGGTTTAGCGTTATAGAAGAAATATTTAACCAATGCTTGCTAGAGTCTGGAGTGCATCAATTGTCGGCATCGATGCTGTAAAAGTGGGCGTGGAAGTCGATGTATCAGGGGGATTACCAGGAATTATTGTCTTGGGGCTTCCAGATTCAGCGGTTCAGGAATCAAAAGAGAGGGTGAAGGCGACTTTAAAAAATGCTGGTTTTGCCTTTCCGATGCGTAAAATTGTGATTAACTTGACTCCGGCAGACTTACGCAAGGAAGGCCCTTGTTTTGATTTGCCGATTAGTGTGGGAATTTTAGCCGCTTCTGAGCAAATTAATGCTGATTTATTAGGAGATTATCTATTTCTGGGTGAAGTTTCGCTAGATGGTAGCTTAAGGCCTGTGGCTGGCGTTTTACCTATAGCTGCTACTGCGCAAAAAATGGGAATCGCAGGTTTAGTTGTGCCTGCTGACAATGCCCAAGAAGCTGCTGTGGTTAAAGGTTTGGCTGTTTATGGTTGTAAAACTATATCAGAAGTAGTTGATTTATTAAATAATCCAGGAAGTTGCAAACCTGTACAGATAAATGATGCAGTAGACACTGTAAAATTATCTTATCCCATTGCAGATTTGCACGATGTTAAAGGACAAGCTCATGCTCGTCGTGCATTAGAAATTGCGGCGGCTGGCGGACACAATTTAATTTTTGTCGGGCCTCCTGGGAGTGGCAAAACAATGTTAGCCAGACGCTTGTCAGGGATTTTGCCGCCACTGGAATTCTCAGAAGCTTTGGAAGTAACTCAAATTCACTCTGTAGCTGGATTATTAAAAAATCGTGGTTCTTTAGTGCGCGATCGCCCTTTTCGTAGTCCTCATCACTCAGCATCGGGGCCTTCTTTGGTTGGTGGTGGCAGTTTTCCGCGTCCTGGGGAAATCTCGTTATCTCACCGGGGTATATTATTTCTCGATGAACTCACGGAGTTTAAACGAGATGTCTTAGAATTTCTGCGTCAGCCTTTAGAAGATGGCTATGTGACAATTTCCCGCACTAAACAATCAGTTGTTTTTCCGGCACAGTTTACTTTGGTGGCAAGTACTAATCCTTGTCCTTGCGGTTACTACGGCGATACTATTCAACAGTGTACCTGTTCACCCAGACAAAGAGAACAATATTGGGCAAAGCTTTCTGGGCCTTTGATGGATAGAATTGATTTGCAAGTGGCGGTGAATCGCCTCAAACCCCAGGAAATTACCCAACAACCCACAGGAGAGTCATCAAAATCTGTACGGGAGAGAGTACAACAAGCACGCGATCGCAGTATTCACCGCTTCCAAACAGAAACAAGTCTGCGTTGCAATGCTCAAATGCAAAGCCGACATCTGCAACAATGGTGCAAGCTAGATGATGCTAGTCGTTATTTATTAGAAGCAGCAATCAATAAATTAGGTTTATCGGCTAGAGCGAGCGATCGCATTCTCAAAGTTGCCCGCACTATCGCAGACTTAGCCGGAGAAGATAACCTACAACCCCATCATGTAGCAGAAGCAATTCAGTATCGTACTATCGATAGAATGCTGTGATTATCAGTGCAAAATTGCAGCTATCTACAGGCAGATTAAAACCAAAGCACAAGCATACAGCATTTGGGGGATGGATATAGTCAGTGGTATATCTACACTGCTTATTAATAATAGAATAGACTTCTTGCAAAAGTCGTTATTTGCGAGCTTTTCTTTGCGTCTTTGCGCCTTTGCGCGAGACAAAAAAATATTTATGCAAGAGGTCTAATGATAAATAGTAAGCTGATCTGCATGGTGCTATAAATTCCTCTCAATTAAAGCAGCTAAATTCTTGAGGAAAATACAAAATTTAACTGAAGAAAAATTAAAAGAATTTTTTAATTTTCAGTTTCCAATTGAGAGTGTAAGTAATCTGTTGGTTGCTGACTGCTAAATTTTGGCTAAGACATAAAAATCCAAGTTGAATGCTGATTAGCTGAGTCGAACTGCTACTACCAAAATAGCTGGACAAATATATGTTGTTAGCTAAGCTGAAACGCTTGATTTCTAGTTCAGTCAGATTGCGTTGGCTGTTGGCAATATTGATAGCCATAATTCTATCCTGGAAATTAGTACCAGAAGTTGCTGTAGCCCAAATTCAGACAGCATCTCCTCAACAACCGCTGCAAAAAAGCAAAACTCAAACTCCACCAGTTCCCAATTCAATACAACCTTATCTAGATCGAGCAATTAAGCAAGTGACAGAGTTTCGTCTCGATAATGGACTCAAATTTATTGTTTTTGAACGCCATCAAGCGCCAGTAATTTCCTTCGTGACTTATGCAGATGTGGGTGCAGTGGATGAGCCAGATGGGAAAACTGGTATGGCTCACTTTCTTGAACATTTGGCATTTAAAGGTACAACGCGCATTGGTACAACAGACTATAAAGCAGAGAAACCGTTACTAGACCGCTTAGAACAGTTGGATGCTCAAATTAAAGCAGCAAAAGCTGATGGTAAACAAGATGAGGTTGCTCAGTTGCAAGCCGAGTTTGAGCAAGTAGAATCACAAGCAGCCAAACTAGTTAAGGAGAATGAGTTCATTCAAATTGTCAGCCAAGCAGGAGGAGATTTAAATGCTTATACTTATTTAGATAAAACAGTTTATCCTTACGTCTTTCCTGCCAACAAATTAGAACTGTGGATGTCACTGGAGTCTGAGCGATTTCTCGAACCAGAATTTCGCCGCGAGTTTTATAAAGAAAGAGATGTCATTTTGGAAGAGCGACGCTTGCGTGTGGAAAACTCACCAACAGGAATGATGGGGGAAAAGTTTTTAGACACTGCTTTCAAGGTTCATCCCTACAGACGGCCAGGAATTGGTTATGAAGAAGATATCCGCAACTTGACACCAAAAGATGTCCAAAAGTTTTTTGAGACATACTATATACCAAGCAATTTAACCATCGCCATTGTCGGAGATGTCAACCCGGCTGAAGTTAAACAACTGGCACAAATTTACTTTGGGCGCTATCCAGCCAAACCAAAACCAATTGACAAAATTCCGGTGGAACCACCGCAGACACAAATGCGGGAGGTGACTTTGCGGCTACCATCTCAACCTTTGTACTGGGAAGGTTATCATCGTCCGGCAGTTACCCATCCAGATAATGCAGTTTATGACATCATTGGTGGTTTATTATGGGTTGGCCCCACGTCGCGGTTGTATAAGTCTTTGGTGGAACAACAGCAGTTGGCATCCGATGTAAATGGTGGCACTAGTGCGCCAGACAACAAATACCCGAATTTGATAGTTTTCTTGGCTACTACGGCTTCTGGTCACACTATAGATGAGTTGGCAGCAGCTTTGCACAAGGAAATAGACAAATTGAAGACTGAGCCTGTTTCAGCGACTGAGTTGCAACGTGTGAAAACTCAAATCAAAGCTGCTTTATTAGATAACCTCAATTCCAATATGGGTATGGCGAGACGATTATCGGAATATGAGGCAAAAACTGGTTCTTGGCGGAATTCGTTTAAGTATTTGGATGAAATTGCAGCAGTAACTCCTGCTGATATTCAGCGAGTGGCAAAGGCAACGTTTACAGCCGAAAATCGCACGATTGGCAAGCTGTTGTCGCAACAAGGATAAGACGCGCAAAAGTTTGCCGCAGGCTCATGCAAAAGATGTAAAGGAATTAAATATATGCACAGGTACAAGGTGAACAGTAAACAACCGATGGAAAATCACCGAAATTCTGAGCAATGCAAATCGCTATTTAGACTGTTCTTAAAATTCAAAATTTCCAAAGGCAAAAAGTTTTTTTATGCTTTGAGTCTTGCTGTTGCCTTTTTAATTGGCACTTTTAACTTGACTTTAGCAGCCACAACAACAGCAAAGCATTATACCGAGTTGCAGTTTGCGCCACTACCTGAGATCAAGCTACCCAAGTACGATCGCTTTGTCTTACAAAACGGTATGGTTGTGTATTTGGGGGAAGATCACGAATTACCTTCTTTGAATGGTGCAGCGTTAGTGCGTACAGGCGCTCGCTTGGAACCAGCAGATAAAGTTGGTTTAGCTAATGTTGTTGGAACAGTAATGCGAACTGGAGGGACTAAGAAGCATTCGCCGGATGAACTCAATGAAATGTTAGAACAGCGAGCCGCATCTGTAGAAACTAGTATTGGTGACACTACAGGTAGTGCCAGTTTTGAAGCACTGAGGGAAGATGCCGAAATGGTGTTTGGGTTGTTTGCTGAGGTGTTGCGAGAACCAGTTTTTGCTCAGGAAAAGCTGGATTTAGCTAAGGCTCAGTTGAAAGATAATATTGCTCGTCGCAACGATGAGCCAGATAGTATTGCAGATCGGGAATTTTTGAAATTGATTTATGGTAAAGATAGCCCCTATGCCCGCACAGCAGAGTACGCAACGGTAAATCGGATTACTCGTGAAGACTTATTGAACTTTTACCAACAATATTTCCACCCCAATAATATAATTTTGGGGATTGTGGGTGACTTTGACACCAGTAAAATGCGATCGCTCATCCAAGCTAAGTTAGGCGATTGGCAGCCAAACCACAACATCACTAAACCCCAATTACCAGAGGTATCGCCAGCAAATACAGGTGGTGTCTTTTTTGTCAATCAACCGCAATTAACGCAGAGTAGTGTTCGTATGGGGCATTTAGGGGGACGGAGAGATAGTCCTGACTATGGAGCGCTGAGTGTGTTGAGTGGCGTGTTAAATGTACGCTTGTTTAATGAATTGCGATCACGTCAAAGGTTAACTTACGATGTACAAGCTTCTTGGAGTCCCAACTACGATTACCCTGGAGTGTTTGTTGCTGATGGAAAAACCCGCTCTGAGGCTACTGTACAGTTTATCAAAGCTTTACAGACTGAAATCAAGCGTATCCAAGAGCAAAGAATAACGCCAGCAGAACTAGCTTTAGCTCAAGAATCTACACTCAACTCCTTTGTATTTGAATTTCAATACCCTGCCCAAACTTTGTCACGGTTGATGACATACGAATATTACGGTTATCCTGCGGATTTTCTATTTCGCTACCAAAAAGCTGTAGCTGCAACCACAGCAGCTGATGTGCAAAGAGTAGCACAGCAATACATCAAACAAAATAATATGGTGACTTTGGTAGTGGGAAATGAAACTGCTATTCAACCACCTTTAACGCAGCTGTCAACACAGGTGACACCGATAGATGTATCAATTCCTGGTTCTTAATATAGTGTCCGGTGAAAGCAGGGGGCAGGGGTATACTGACAGGTGTAGGTTTTTAAGATTTTGATGTTAGCGACAATAATTCTTAGACATCCTCTTACACACTCCCCACTCTCCCTTCAGGTGACGCTCCTGCGTCGCTAACGCAGTCGCCTGGTCGGGAAACCCTAACAAGAGCGCTGTCTCACCATTCCTTACTTCCTGACTATATAAGTAAATTCCCAAATCAAACCGGATTCCTATAGCTGGCTTTTTTGCTATTTAATGAAGACAAAATAAAAAGTCCGCTGGTGCGGACTTTGGTTAGGCTTTCTGTCACTGTAATTGGCTACAATCATGTATCATGATGATTTTATTTTTCCTGATTTCTGATGATCAATCAAGCTTCTTGAATCACATATTTAGACCTAAAACAATAAATTTTATCTTTGAATTTTAATATTTAAAATACCCAAAATCAAAAAAAATACAATTGTATTGTATACTGATATTTTGTATTTAAAAATCATCAATAATCTGTGACTTTTACCTGAATTACTATCCTTAAAATCATATTAATTCTCAGCTTTTTTAAGACTTAAATTACATATTTAAGTCTATTGCATACTCACACTGTAATTTTTTATAAATTATAAATAAAGTAAAGGTGGTCAGGTTAGAAGCCTTAGTGTTTCCCAGCACTAGGGCTTTACTTTATTGATATTTCTATTTCAAGGATGTAGTAAAGTTAGCAAAAACAATTCACTTCTTAGTTGAAAAAATAAAATTTTTCAACCACTCGTCAGATAGATGAAATTCCTGGCAAGAAAATTTAAATTATGAAATACAAAGCAAAGGGCGTTACGAATTTAGGGTGCATCTATCCTAATGAGCAACCAAAAAATACACAGAGTAAATAAATTTTTACTCTGTGTTTATTTGTGATGATCAATGCCAGTGTATGATGACAGATCAGAGATTGACTATCTGATTACAGTCAGCAAGGCGATCGCAAATAATAAATATTAAATTTCAGCGCCTGCTTTAGGTTCAGCACCCATTGGAGAAACGTAATCACGGAAAAGATTAATCTGCTGTTCAAAAGGTAATTCTTTGACTTGGTTCAGCAGAGTGTCAGCTTCTGAGGAAAGGCGATAACCAGCAGGTACAGGAATAATCACGTTACTGTCCATACCTTGAGATAGGCGATACCAAAATAGTAGCTTGGTGGTATCGCTCAAAGAACCATATTCGCGTCCAATTTGAGTGTCTGCTTTATTAATTAAGTCTCGCTGAACTTGTAGTTGTTCTTCGTGACTTAACTCTTTGACTTGATTAAATAAACTTTCGGCAATTTCTGGAGAAACAGTACTAGCAGCAGGAGCCGCTGGAGTCACAGATTTACCCATTTCTTTATAGATGAACCAGAACAAAGCTAGTTGTTGATCTACATCTAATTTTCGCCATGCTTCAACATATTTACGAATGGTGGGATCACTGGTTTGAGTATAGGTCATAACGAAATTACTTGTAATTTATGAGTGCTATTAGCAACCTTATCAAACACAGATTTGGAGTTTAACCCTACTGAAGATAGAAGTAGCTCAATCAAAAAGAATAATCAATACAGCATAATTCTGTATTTAGAATTCAGAATCCAGAATTAAAATGGCTTCTCTACCTAGCTTTGCAAATTTAATTGTGTAATTAAATTATTGGAAATATTTTGTATGACAAGCAGAGAATTACGACAATTTGAGTAATATTAAAAGTTGATTTTTCTATCAAATATCATAGCAAAAAACCTGCTATGGATGGTTATTAACTATGAGAAAAACATTAATTAGTTATCTCCAGAGATAGATGCTGATCAACTAAAATACAAAAACCCTAATTTTTCTAAAAAATTAGGGTTCTTTCAGATATTTTTAACTGAACCGTATTGATTTAAAGTAAGTTCGATGGATGTAAAAACCCCTCTCCAAACCTCTCACCCACGCTGGGAGAGGCTTTGAAATGCTAATTTTTTCGTGGCAAACGAGGTATGTTTTTGCCCAGGTTGGGGAGAGGTTCATCGAACTCACCTCGATTTATAACCAGTTACCTACCAAAACGTAAGGTGCCCAATAGTAAGGATGTTTATACAAATCCTTATATTCAGGGTCTGTCAAAAGGAGCATTTGAGCGCGTTTCAAAGCTTCTGCTTTACTGACTTTAGTATTAGCAAACTGTTTATAAAACTCGCCCATTAAAGTTGCAGTGGCTTGATCGTCTACACTCCACAATGTTGCTAGTGTACTCCGCGCCCCAGAACGCAGAGCAAATCCCGCAATCCCTAATCCAGCACGTTTATCGCCACTAGCAGTTTGGCAAGCACTCAAAACCAGCAATTCGATCGCATTTCTTTGGCTTGTCTCTCGGCTTTGTAATAACGAACTTAACTCGTTGACGTTGACGCGATCGCTGGCTAAGGTTGGGTCTTTCACGTTAGCATCTTTCCAAGTCAAAATGAATGTGTCTTCGGCTTTAGAACCAAACTGACCGTGGGTTGCAAGGTGAACGACAGGTGCAGCAAATGATTTCACTGTTTTTTCTAAGGCTGTTTTGGTGAATTCATTATCTAGCAGCACTCGCGCTGGTACTTCTTTTTGAATTACGTTAATTTCGTTTTTGACACTGGGTAATCCTTCAAAGTTTCCTAGTGCTTCTGTGATTCCCGCCGCAATGGTACGGGGTTTTTGTCTGGACAAGGAACGGGTAGGTAAGAGGTGTAACCCCGGTGTGAGTGCAATGTTATAGTTCTTTTGAATTAGATATTGTTTGCCATCATACAGTGCGGCCATTGGCACACTCCGCAGTGTCCCATCCAAGACAAACACCAAGTTTTTTACTTTGTATTCTTGCAACTTGGGTTCGATATCTTTAATTAACCAGTTATAAACTTTTTGCGAAACAGGCAAGAATTCACGCGTGGAACGTGTGACTAATTTTGCCCGTAGTTCTTGGATAGTCTTTTCTACTTCTGTTTGAGCAACTTTGATTGGTTGGGAACGTAATAACAAGTTCTGTTTTTCGGTGTTTGATTTGTTGGGTAGGGAGACAATCACCTCCAAGCGATCAGGCAGAATGATGGGATAAATTACTGCGGCTGTGCGATCAATTTGGTCAATTTGCACAGGATTAGCATCTAAACAAGCTTTGCGGAAGAAGTTATCTAACTCTGCTAATTGCAGCGACTCAATTACATCCCTAGCAGTTTTGAGATTTTGTTGATTGGCGGCGGAATTTTCTTCATAAGGTGAATTTTGCAGCAGCAAACTCACTAGTTCTCGATAAACAGGTTCAACTCCTTCTTGAAAGGAGAATTGCACCTCACGGTTGATGGCGACCAAATCACTACGTAATAACTTGAGGATATTGACAGCTTTGGTATAAGATGCGATCGCAGCTTGTTCGTTGCGTTGGGGATTATCTTCAGCTTTGAGAATTCGTCCTAATTGCCAATGCCAACGATAGGCAATATCAGCAGCATCAATGCCTTCAGCTAGTTTTAATGCTTGCTGGGTCAGCATTTGTGCTTCTGACCACTGGTGAGTTTGCTCGTACAAGTTGCCTAATGTGCCTAAAGCATAAGCTTCTGCACGCATATCTTTCAGGTTTTTGGCTTGGTCAACGGCGGTAGCAAGAATTTGCGCGATCGCTTTCCATTCCAGATTTACCCCAGCTGATTGAGGTGTTTCCAAGTTTTTCACATTAGTGAAGCGAGCATCTGCCAATAACTCATTTTTGGGACAATTAGCATTTGTTCCCATACTGGATGCTTCAGTTAGCTGTTTCAAGCAAGCCAAATTTTGGGCAAAGTTAATCCGCGCATAAATGGTTTTACGACTTGCTGGTGTAGCATTCAGTTGTTGCTGAATTTCCGGCCATAAACTTTGTACTTGATTCCATTGTTTCTGATCCATTAACAGGCGCATCCGATTTAGTTGTGCCTGTACCCTCGTTAAGGGTGATTTGGCAGCAGCTGCTTTTTCGTAATAATCTAAAGCGTCAGCAATTTTCTGGCTTTGCTGTTCACGATTCTGCCCTAAACTTAAAGCTTGGGCAGTGTTGCCTAAACTCAATTGAATTTCGGGAATTAATTGAGGATAGACTTGTTTTGCTATGGACAAACTTTGCTCTAACACTTGCAATGAGCCAAGTTGGTCTATTTCTTTTGCCTTGCTATCTTCTTGATTTAAATCACCAACTAGGCGCAAGGTATTACCCAAATTCAGCAGTCCTGTGGCTTTTAAGGGAGAAGCTGGTTGTTTTTGGAGTAATTGATTTACCTGAATTAAGGTAATTCTAGCGCGGCGATACAGCCCTAATGCTTGCAATGCTTGAGTTTGATTTAATTGGCTGCCAATCTTCCCTGCATCATCACCCATTTTGCTATAGATAGCTGTCGCCTGCTCCCAACTTGTTAATGCTTCTTGAGACTGTCCTGATGCTAGTTGCACTTGTCCTTGAGTGTTTAAGGCTTGGGCAAGTATCGATAAATACTCTTTAGAATCTTTTTGGGCAGCAATTTTTAATAATGCCAAACTGTCAGCGATCGCTATCTTGGCCTGGGGTAATTGTCCAATTTGCTGCTCAGCCAATGCCAGATAGTTCAGTGCTAAGGCTTGATTGAGATGATCTCTTTGAGTTTGAAAGCCTGTTGCCGCTTGTTGGAAGAGCTTCGCCGCTTCTGCAAACTTTTCGGCTTGGTAAAGTTGAATACCTTGTTCTAAAACTTGCAAAGGACTTGCTGATAGCAAAGTCTCTGCTATGGGTGCAGTAACATTTTGAATAGCAACTTGGTATGAGTTGGGAATGAGGGCAACTGGCTGAGAAATTTGAGATAGTGTCGCTAAAAAAACAAGTGCAGACATAGGATGAGCAGCTCCCACTGGCAAAGGCTGGTGATTGAGTTTGTAATTTTTAATTTGGTCTCAGAAAAAAAGCTTGATAAAGGTAATTTATTTTGTAATACCAGAAATCGTTTTAATCATTCAGACTTCAGACTGCAAACTTCAGACTTCTTAAAATGGTTGGGTATAAACTAAGGAAAAATACAGACCATTTTCCTGCAAGGTATTATTGCGGGAATTGACATCAACTAAGGGAATACCCCAATCAAAGCGGGCATTGATGCGATCGCTTTGCCATAGTAATCCCAACCCAACGGAGGCCAAGCTACTGGGGTCGGGGTTGGCACGATTGGAACTGTTGGAGGCAGTACCAAAATCAACAAATGGTGTTAGTTGTAATACACCTCCTAATTGAGGGGCGCGGAGGATGGGATAGCGTAATTCGGCAGATGCAAAAAAAGCGTTATCTGTCAATAGCAAATCTTGGCGATAGCCTCGCACGGTTTGTTGACCACCTAAACCAAACTGTTCTAGGGGTACTAATGCCCTATCGGCTAATTGCGCATCAGCACGAAGTAAAAGTAAGGTATCTGGTGCTAAAAGGCGTACCCACTGAGCTTGTCCGCGCCAGGAGAAAAATCTGCTATCTGGTGGTGCGCCGCTGTTTGTAGCATCAAAGGCATCTATACCAAAACTAAATTGCGATCGCGCTGCAAATACTTGTCTGCTATTACGTTGTGTCCAATCTTGAAAAAACCGCAATACCGAAAGGCGCGTTTGCCCATCAACCGCTCCCGGTGAAGGAAAGGGAATACGTTCACCAATCACAGGTTCTAGATAGCCGATGTCACTGTTACGCCGATTGGCTGTAATGCCAAGGGCTAATTCTGTGGTAGGTGTTTGAATGATGGGTTGGCGAAATGTAACTGCAAAATCTTGGGATCTACCTTCAATACCTAAAAAATCGAAGGGTTCTTCCACTACATTACTGGAAGTATAGTTATATTGAAACTGCACAGTTCCATTGTAGGGATTGACTGGTATTGTGTAGCTGACATCCACATCGTTACTACCATCAGTGTTGGCATAACCGATGGAAAGTCCATCACCTAAACCTAATAAGTTAGCTTGGGTGAGTTGAATTTGTCGTTGAAAGCTGCCAATACTAGGAACTCGATTATTGTTTAAACTGACTTGAACATTAAAGGTTTTCGCTTCTGATACCTTGACATCAATCACACTACTTCCAGGACGAGAACCCGCCGCCAACTCTGCCGAGATATTTTGAATTAAGGGATTAAGTTGCAGTAGTTGCAGCGCTTGCAGTAATTTATTAACGTTAAGAGGTTTACCTGTGGCTACGGCAATACGACTCCGCACATAATCTGGATTGAGCCGTTTGAGTCCCCTAACTTCTATACTTTCAACGCTACCTTCAATGACTTGAATTTTGACGACACCACCTCTAGCTTTGAAGGTTTGATCAGCAGGAATAAATGCACCGGAAGAAATGTAACCTTTGTCTGTATAGAATTTGGTCACAGCATCACTGACTCTCAGCAGTTCTGCAAAGGTGATGGGTTTACCAGTAAATTCTTTGGTAACTGCTGCTAATTGTTCGCGGCTAAATACCGTGCTACCGACTATTTCAAAGCGGTCTACGCGAATCGTGTCCAATACACCACTGGGGACTGTTTCGGGAGTGGGAGTAGTTTCGCTGGGCGTGCGGAATAAATCTTCTGGAGGCGGTAGGATAGGATTTTCGGGAGTTTCTGGTTGAGAAGGTTGCGGCAGTTGTGGCCTGGGTAAGATTTCCGGTGATGGTAGGGGTGGGGTTTGAGCCGGAGTTTGGGATATTGGATTAGTGTTTCCAGTCTGCGCCTGGACAGGACTGGGAGATAAATTGCCGAGAAACAAGGGTGCGCAGATCAGCAAAGTGAGCGATCGCCTATGATATTTCAGACTCAAAAAATATTCAGCGGGCATGGCAGGTAGATATAAACCAGGATGTTTTATGTGTTGTTGTTATGGAAGTATGGGCAATCAGTGTGACCGCCCCCTTGTTGTTGAACATCTAGCTAGTAGCAAGAGTCTGGGGCAGCAACCTAGAAACTAGACACATTTTTGCGTTCTATCTGAGTATGTTGACTCAGTAATTGGTTAGTATCGCCATGAACTAAAGTATGAAGGTATATACACAAGCGATCGCCCCAAATCTAGTAAAACTAATTGCCAGCTTTAGCCACATACGCACCCCCATTTCTTAAATTGAATTATTTCAGTATCTATTTTTTTTGATATTTAAGTTGTTTCACTAAATAATTTGCACCCAAAAATTATCCCGATTAATTATTCACTGATTTTACCAGTATATTTGCGTAGGTAATATTTCTTTTTAATGAATTTTTTGGATCAAGCACTAGATTACTGATATTGATATATCTAGGTATTTTCTCGCCGATTACAGATAATAGAACTTGAGTCTAACTTATTTAATGTATTATTAGACACGTTAGATAGCAGAGTTACTTCGCCCTTGTCATTGAATATCCAGCCTACAGCAGGCACTATCGATGTTTTTATATCAGAATGATTTGCAGGGCAAACGCATCTAAATATAGTACATAATTACTAAAAAAGAGATAAAGGCAGTGATCGCTCTCCAGTATAGAGGTTGAGCAATGAGGCTTTGATGGTAAAGTCATTGTAAAAATAGTAATATTGCGCCAGTTTGCGTGAAGCTCAAGCCCAAAATCACAATAGAGCGGCTATTATTTGAAAGCAAACGCAAGAAAATTCAAAGATTCTTATCATTACCAATCCTGAATATACAGTCAATTTGGTTTCCGATAATAGCAACCTGGTTAAATCAAAAATTCTGGAGAATCAAAGAATTTATTTAGTAATTGATAGAACTAAATGGCAGCGAAATCTCAAAGGCTGGTCAACAGAAGAAGGGTGGTTTATCTTAACGAATTTAACCGATATTACCTCGGCTATTAATGCTTATAAAAACGTTTTGACATTGAAGAAATGTTTCGAGATTTTAAAAGTGGTGGTTACAAATTAGAAGATACCAATGTTTCGGGTAATCGCTTGATATCTTTGATATTAATTAAATCCTTTGCTTATAGTATGTCCACTTTTTAAGGGCTAAAAATTAAGCGTATTGGTGTACAAAAATATGTTACTAGAGTCAAAGAATATGGACGAGTGACTCGGAGGCATAGCAGTTTTTATGTCGGTTTATATAATCAAACTTGGGTAAGTTTTATAGATAATTGTTGGTGTATTGTTCAAAAATTAATCAGATTACATCACAATAAGCTAGAGTATTATTTACGAGGTATGAGGGCTATGGAGCTTATTTTGTCTACGTTTTAGCTTTCATGTCGCCCCCTCAGCAACCTTGGATATTCTTTAATTTACTAAAACCTTGGCTCAGAGTCTTTCCAGTTTTCCATTTATCGATTGGGTTTCTGACATTAATTGCATTGATGAATCGAATGCGAGGCGCTATTCCAGACACCTTATATTCTGAGGATTTCTTATTTTCCTCTGCTTAGAGTGATGAAAGAGCGCCTATCGCATACTTCTGTTACTGCAATCGCTATTACTTTTTTAGTGATGAATCTTTCTACTCATTTATCACAGACTTTTTACGCTTTTTTATGTCGATTTTTGAAAACCACACCTTTGTTCTCGTCTAATATAATTGCAGTTTATACTTGAAATATTTATAGTCAATAAAAACTTATATTTGACTAGGGTTGAATAACTAGTCAACCCTTAAAATTGCTGTTTTCTGACTTTTTCAGCAAACCCTAATTTAGGTAAATGGTTTATTTATAACTTTTTGATATTTAAAAACTTTTTCAAAACATACTAATTTATGTATAATTTAAATCATAAAAATCCAAGTAAACATTGAATTCTAATTATAAGTTTTTATGCTAACAGTTTTTTTTTGCATACTAAATTCTGCAAAAATTAAAGCCAATTTGATCTTATTTTTGCAAAAATATACATCTAAAGCCAAAATATTAATCAGTAGTAATCTAATTTTCGGCTTATGCCTCATCCCGACAACAGTCCAAGCCCAAAACATTATTCCTGCCAAGGATGGCACAGGTACAGTTGTTAATAATTACGGCGACAACTTCTATATTAGAGGTGGTAGCTTAAGTAACGATAAAGCCAACCTTTTTCACAGCTTTAGTAAATTTGGACTTGATGCTAACCAAACAGCTAACTTTTTATCACACCCATCAATTCAAAACATTTTAGGTAGAGTCACAGGCGGGGAAGCATCTTTAATTAACGGCGTAATTCGCGTTACTGGCGGCAATTCTAACTTATATTTAATCAACCCCGCAGGGATTATTTTTGGACAAAATGCCAGTTTAAATGTCCCAGCATCCTTTACTGCCACAACTGCTAATCGCCTCGGCTTTGGTAATGATAACTGGTTAAATGCTGTTGGTACAAACAACTACAGCAAACTTATTGGCACACCCAATAGTTTCGCCTTTGATACAAATTTTGCTGGCGCAATCTTTAATCAAGGTAATTTGGTGGTGAAATCTGGTGAGAATTTGAATTTATTTGCAGTCACAGTGGCAAGTACCGGAAATTTGTCAGCACCAGGGGGTAGGGTGACTATTGCTGCTGTCCCTGGTAGTAGCTTACTACGTTTGAGTATGCCTGACAATCCTTTGAGTTTAGAAATTCAACCGCTAAATTCTACTAATAATAATTTAGCCGCTAATTCTCTGGCAGCATTATTAACTGGTGGTGGTGGCGGAAATGCAACTAATTTGGTGGTTGATAATGGCGAAGTGAAGTTAACTGGTTCTGGTTTGACTATTAATAATGGTGATGTTGTTAGTACAGGTAATATTTCTGCCCATAATGCTGTGACTATTAATGCAAAAGGTAATGTTACAACTCAAAATGTCACCACTGCTGATAGATTTAATGCTATGGCTGGTGGTGATTTTGTTAGCACAGGTGATATTTTTGCTCTTGATAGTGTAACGATTAATGCAGTCGGTAATATCAAAACTCAAAATGTCGTCACTGCTGATAGATTTAATGCTATGGCTGGTGGTGATTTTGTTAGCACAGGCGATATTGTTGCTCTTGAGAGTGTAACGATTAATCCAATCGATAATATCAAAACTCAAAATGTCGTCACTGTTGATAGATTTAATGCTATGGCTGGCGGTAATGTTTTGAGCAAAGGTAATATTTCTGCTCTTGATAGTGTGACTATTAATGCCACAGGTAATATCACAACTCAAGATATTTCCACTGCTGATAGAGTTCAGGGTATAGCTGGCTCGGTTTCTTTAATAGCAGGCGGCAATATTACAACTAATAATATTGATACTTCAGCTTTTAGTATGTTTGAAAATGCTACAGGCGGTGCAGTTAATTTAACAGCTAACAGCAACATTACCGTTGGTAGTATTAATACGAGTGGGATGAGTACTAACAATAAAATTCAAATTCAAGGTGGTGATGTCAATATTTCAGCCAATGGAACTGTTAGGGTGGTAGGAGAGATTTTTGATGGTAATCAGCCTACAGGAAATTCTATTTTTACTGGTGCATTGAATCAGCCTGGAACTGTAACTATTCAACATAATGGAGGCGTAAATAATGTTCCATTTGTGGTTGGTGATGCTAGTTTGAATGGTACAGCAGCAGCAATTAATGTTAGTAATAGGACAATTTCTCAAATTTCTGCTACATCAACAGTGCATACTTTTCCTGTTCTCCCATTAGGAGGAATAGCAGCAGGTACTCCTAATCGGATTTCGCTGATTTCTGTGAATACACCACCTAATTTAACAGTCAGAGATAGTTTACTCAATACTCAAAAAAATCAAGCTGTGAGGTTTGACTTTAGTTCATTAAACTCCAATATAAATGATGTTAATAATGATAATTCCCGGATAATTTTTGATAATTTATTATCTGGATATCTGACTCTGCAAGATGGAACACCAGTAACTAAAGGAACAACTCTGAATAGAAATACAGTTTTGACGTATACTCCACCACGAGATGCGGTTGGTCAAATTCCAGCTTTTACTATTAAAGCTAGTGATGGTGTTTCTGAGTCTGGAACACAACAAATTAATATAAACATTCCTCCGTTATCAATTTCATTACCAATTCCAAATAATCCTTCTAAAGTAGAATCTCAAACAAATAACTCTCCGGCTTCAGCACCAAATAATCCTATCAATCCGTCAAAAAATAGTCTGCTAACTGTAGACCTCAATAATTTTGGCAATCCAGAAGTGGATAATCTATTTACTAATGTACCAAGGGTAGAAAAAGATGAATATATTTTAGAACCACAAATAGAAGCTGATATATATAAAAATATCTCTAAAATAGATGATCGGTTTACTGACCAGTTTACACAATATTTGGGTACAAATAAACCAGCGGCGAAAACAATTCAAGAATCGCGGAATACTTTAGTAAATATTGAAAATCTCACAGGTGTTAAACCGGCTATAGTTTACATTTCTTTTATTCCTAAAAATTCCAAAGGCAATGTATTACAGGGACAAAGAATCACGCCAAAAGGCGATGATGTTTTAGAGTTATTGATGCTCACAGGAAAGGGTGCGCCGATTCGGAGAGTATTAGAGAATGTAACGCGAGCGCAAGTGTTAGCCGTTAGTAAAACATTTACTACCAGTATCACCAATATTGGTTCAACTAAAAATTACATGGCTCCTAGTAAACAACTATATAAGTGGCTGATTGCACCACTGCAATATAATTTAAAAGCACGGAAAATTAATAATTTAGTTTTTATCACAGATACAGGTTTGCGATCGCTCCCAATGGCCGCTCTCTATGATGGTCAACGATATCTCATTGAAAACTACAGCATTGGTTTAATGCCTAGTTTTACTCTGACTGACACCAATTATGTTGACATTAAAAAAACGGAAGTTTTGGGAATGGGAGCATCTCAATTCATGAACCTAGACCCACTACCATCTGTACCATCAGAGTTAACTACCATTACTCAGAGGCTTTGGCTTGGTAGAACCTTCTTAAATGAAGCTTTCACATTGAGAAATCTCAAAGCTCAACGACAACAAAAAGCCTTTGGAATTGTTCATCTAGCTACTCACGGAGAATTCAACCCAGGTGCGGCTAGTAACTCTTACATTCAATTGTGGGATACCCAACTGAGAATGGATCAGATACGCCAACTTGGTTGGAATGACCCACCTGTAGAGCTAGTTGTACTGAGTGCCTGTCGCACAGCCTTGGGTGACGAAGAAGCCGAGTTTGGTTTTGCCGGTTTTGCGGTACAGTCTGGTGCTAAATCTGCATTGGCGAGTTTATGGACTGTCTCTGATGAAGGGACTCTGGGATTAATGACCCAATTTTACGAAAAGTTGAAACAAGCTCCAATTAAAGCCGAAGCTCTCCGACAAGCGCAACTAGCAATGCTGAAAGGTCAAGTATGGTTAGAAATGGGTAGACTCAGAACGGCTCGTGGAGAAGTGCCTCTACCAGAGACATTAACAGAACTTGGTGATAGAATGTTGACTCATCCCTACTTCTGGTCAGCTTTTACGATGGTTGGTAATCCTTGGTGATATGGCAGGGAACAGACTTGAAAGCCCCTTAGTGTCCAGGTTTGATGATTAATCCTTGTCCTAATCTATGCTTCGACTGCTATAGTTCCTAAATGAATGGGTAGGGTCTTTACAGCAAAATTCAGAATCAGAATAGGCTCTAGATATAGCTTTAAGGCTTAAATTGTTGAATGGGAATCTTGATGATGAATTTAGCTATGCACTTGCTGCTTTGATTTGGCAGATGCGCTGAACCCAGAGTTGCATCATCTTATTTATCTCCTCAGAATATGGCAGTAGTTTTCTCCGTGATTTGAACTACAGTAGTTTCAAATTTTAAGACTACCAGAAATGGGCGGTTACACCATATTCATCGTTTATAAAAATTTTTGACTATTAATAATAAATTAAATCTTACTTGCAGAGTGATCGCTAACTGATATAGCTATTTGATGCTATTTATTTGGCAATTATCAATACAATTATTCTCGGAGGTTGGAAGCACTATGAAAAGAGTGATACATAGTATTTTCTGGAGCTAAACGTAGCGCTGTATTATAGTCTTCCATCGCTTTTTTCTGTTCGCCTAGGTCATTATAAGCTTGACTGCGCCAAAGATAGAAAAGAGCGTTTTGAGGATGGATACCAATTGCCTTGCTATAGTCATCAATTGCACCTTGCTTGTCACCCAGATTTTTACGCCTAAAATTAGCTCTTTCACCGTAAAGATAAGCATTATGAGGATTTATCCCAATCGCTTTGTTAAATTCTTCAATAGCTTTTTGACTATCACCTTGCTTGAAATAACTATAAGCTCTTTTAATATATGTTGCAATGTCTGTAGTTTCTGTAGTGTTATGTATTTCTTCCTTTAGATTTGTCACCATCGAAATAGGGCGTTCTGCAAGAACAGTCTCATCTGAATTTGTTTTCTGAAGAAAAAGTTTGTTCAAGACCAACTTTTGATTTCTGATAGCCAGCCAACCAAATACACCACTACCGGCAATTACAAGCATCAGGGACAATTGTTGCCCAATAGCGTTTTGGTTAGAACTAGAACTAAGAGCGGCCAAATGATTCAGATTACCTCTATAACTTTGATGCGCTGCTGCGGGTTTAATTTCGTCTAGAGGCGTGAACCATGCTATTGTAATTAGTGCTGTAACCGTGAGGAGTCTGTGCTTCATAAATTAGCTCGATTAGACTTAAGGAGAGTGTACAGCCAAACTTGGATGTGATTCATAAACTAAATAAGAATTGATTGACCTTGCTGTAAGCATTGTCCAGCTAGATTAATTTTTATATCTTACTCAGGGTTCCAAATTAGGAGGTTTTTATTGCTTCTAATTTTCCCAAAGTTATTCATTCTTGACTTCTGTGTTAGTACTTACCAGGTATAGTAGCAATCATCATCAATAAAAATATCTATTTTTTAGCAGATATCAGCTTTTTGCATACAATCATCCTTTCGGTAGTACAGTAATATATATGACCAAATTTTACAATATTTAAGATATAGATAATACAGCAGATAACTGCGGCGATCGCATATTTCAGAAGTAGTAAAAAATTGAGTATGAGGATATGTAGAGCGATCGCACTTTCATTTCCCTGTTTTTAGTATCTCATTAAAAAAGTGCTGCGTAGAGATTCTCAGATAGAGAAAAAGTAAAGTTTAAAGGTCAAGATGTAGCAAAGTGCTGAGTTCTGAGTTAAAAGTTCTGAGTATAAATCCAGCTTTATCAAAGCTTTGAGCAATCAACAATGTCTAACCTATATAGCTACAGCCATAAAATATTGTCATCATATTTGATTCCTGAATCACTGGTAGAGATAGGGAAATGGAAATAAAGAACAGGAAAGAAGAAATAAAGATATACTAAATTTTTTTTAGAAATCAAATAGGTGTTTCACACCACACTTCAGGCTTTACACTTTATCAACTTTAAAATCTCTGAGCTAAACCATGCTTTTTAGCACTAGAGCTTATCTAAATCTTCAAGAACTTCTTTAGCTGTTTGATATCTTCTCAGATAATCGAAGTAAGTCATCCGTTCCAATATCGCAGCTAACCCATCGGAAACTTGCGCCTTATCTCGCCAAATTAGCAAAGTTGTCTGCGGATCACGCTCAATTTCTTTCGCAACTTTTCCAGTTAAAGCTTGAATTCCAATCATTCCTAGGGCATGAATGTCACTATTTATCCTAGGTTGACCCATGAGTTGTTCAGGCGACGCATAACCAAGAGTACCCACCGCCACTGTTAAGCTTTCTTCTTCTTGATGAGGTTGAATTTGTTTGACTGCGCCAAAGTCAATCAGTACTATCCTATGGTCTGTTTCCCGCCGCATCAAATTACTGGGTTTGATATCTCGATGGATGACATTATGATCGTGGACAAAAACTAGTACCTTTAAAACATCCTTCAAGATTTTGATGACTTCAACTTCCTCAAGACGCTTACCAGGGGTCAATTCTTCGTTTAAGCAATGCCCTCTAATAAACTCCTGCACTAAATAAAATTGCTGATTCTCTTCAAAGTAAGCCAATAGTTGGGGAATTCGCTTGTGATGTCCCAAAATTTCCAGAATTTCTGCTTCTGCATTAAATAAACGCCGAGCGATTTCCATAAATCTGGGGTCTTTCTGTGCTGGTTGTAAATGCTTGACAACACATTTTGGAGAACCAGGTCGCTTGGTATCGTCGGCTAAGTAAGTATAACCAAAACCCCCGGAACCTAATACTTGTGCCACTTTGTAGCGGTTGTTCAGCAATTGGCCGCTTTGGGGCTGACTATCAACAGGTGAATTAGCTTCCTTACCAGCAGATCCACCTTCTCGTAACATCGATTTCAATAGGTCTATAGTTTGTTCTTGTTCTTTAATCTGATGGGCAATTTTATCTCGTTGTAGTTTTTCATAATATGCAGTGTAGACAACTACGCTACCAGTTGCGGCAATTAATCCTATTACAGGCTGTGCTAGTGGTATCCATCCGGCTTGGGTAAACATGACAAAACCACCGCCAACCAAGACAACCAAAGCTCCTCCCGCTCCTAATCCTAAAAGCAGTGGATGTTTAATTTTCCATCCGATCAACGCACCTATTACAGTCCAGCCCCAAAGCCAACTTACTTCTCCCCATTCTGGCAAGTACCAGAATATTGGTCTTTGGTCAATCACTGCACTAAGGATCTCACTGACAATATGGGCATGAATGACAATTCCTGGCATTTTACCAGAGTTATCTTGTCTACCAGTAGCGTAAGGAGTATTGCGAATATCTTGTTTACTGGGTGCTGTGGCTCCGATTAAAATGATTTTGCCCTTCACCCAATCAGGATTGACTTTATTGTTGAGTACGTCTGTAAAACTGACGGTTCGGGCAACATTCTGAAAAGAACGGTAGTTGAGTAATATTTGAAAACCACCATTATCGGCTGCTACATAACCACCAACGTCTGTTGGTAGACGTTTAAATACTGTTTTACCCAATTGTAATTGTATTGTGTCGCCTTTTTGGGTAATTTGCGGTTGAATTTTAGCTGTGTCATCCAGATATTGAAGTGCGGCTAAAACTGCCAGAGAGTTTTGACTTTGACAAGGCGTTTTTGGCTCAGGATTGATAAATAGCAGGGCGCGACGAATAACTGCATCGGGGTCTTCTGGAAGATCGGCAAATCCGACATTATTATTTACATCTAATCCTGGTGGTGGGGGCGTTGTAGCACTACAAATTGCAATAATTTTATTATTTTTTTGCAAGCGGCTGAGTAATTTGGCACGACCAGGTTCTACGGGGACATCTCGAAAGAAGTCTAAAGCAATTACCCGCGCCTGATTACTTTCTAATTTGCCTAAGAGTCTGTCTAATTCTTCATCAGTGGGTGTGATGTGCTTGAGTTCTTGGATATCTTGCTCTGTAAAACCGACAATCAAAAGGCGAGGGTCAGGAGGTAAATCTGCACGCCTTTGCATCATCTGATCAAAAAGCTTTAGTTCAAAGTACTCTAATAGTCTAAGCCTTTGAACTCCAACCAAAATTAGTGTAACTAGCACGCTAGTCACTATTACTGGCTGTGTGAATAATTTTTTCGCCCCTGCAAACATAGTCTTAAGAAAGTTGGATCTTTATGGTATGTCAACTACGTTCAAGTAGACAACTTTGAAGTTAGTGTAACCATACACATTAAAAGTAATTGTAGGTTGATCACTTAAACTTTCGATGCTATGTATCGGAACTGGAACAAAATTAATTAAATCTCTAAAAGTAGGGAAAATTATCTTTGATTCTCCCTACTCCAATTTAAATAAACTAGTTAGACTTTGCGATCGCACCACAAGCTAGACGACCACCACCGGCTTCATCTGCTGTCCCTCCAGCTTTTTTTTGATCCATAAGTTTATGGATAATAACTGCACTACCATCACTATCAAATAGACTTATTGGCCCATCTGAAAGAGTCACACTGCTAATAAATGCTTCTAAACGACCTTGACCTAGAGGATTAATTTTAATATTGGGTAAATCACCTAAATGATAAGGATGATTCTTCTCCACAGGAGTAGATGAACCGAAGGGGCCAGGGTCGAAATGTCCGCCAGCGGAACTAAAAGGCTTTTCTGTACCTTCTTGACAAGCTCCTTTTTCATGAATATGAACACCATGAAGTCCCGGAGTCAAGATTTTCGGGTCTCCTTTGAGTTCCACAGCCACCCAAACAGATTCATGTTCTGGATTTTGTACAGCTTTGAGAGTACCTGAAATACCAGGGCCGCTAATTTGGGCTTGAGCTTTTAGTTGTGGACTAGCACCGTTAGTCGGAGAAGCACAAGCTGTTAGTAGTACTAGACATGCAATAACGATGTAAGAGATAAATTTCATAGCTAAGATTCTCAAAACTTAATTAACACTGGTTTTGTTATTTAATATCAATCATTGCAAACCGCACAAGCCTATTAGATACAGGAGTGAGCAAAAATGAGCGAACGTTTACGTAAATGGATACAAGACTTTCAAGAGTGGATTATTTTCGCTTTGATATTTGTGTTTTCAATAGTAGTGATTCGGGTTTTTGAAGATAAACCTCCATTTAAAAGTATTGTGGAATCATTGGTTAGTTCTAAGTTTATCGGTACTCTGCAAGACTTAAGTATTTTAGCTGCGGTCATTATTTATTTCCGAGAAACTCCTTCCCGAAAAAAACAAGCACATTATGAAGCATGGCGTGTAATTAACTCAGCTTATGGACAACGAGCCAGTGGCGGCAGACTGCAAGCATTACAAGACTTAAACAATGATGGTGTTAGCTTAGCTGGACTCACAGCTGATAAAGCTTATCTAGCTGGAATTAATTTAAAAGGAGCCAACTTGCGCGATGCTGAGCTTCAAGGTACAAACCTCAAGAATGCTTGTTTACAGGAGATTGATTTGCGCAATGCTAATCTTCAGGAAGCTGACTTGAGATATGCCAACCTTGAGGGAGCAAATTTAAGAAATGCCAATCTGCAAGGACAAAGTACTAACCTCAGCTATACCAATTTTCAGAATGCTTACTTAAGTCATGCCAATTTTCAATTAGCCTACCTTTGGAGTGCAAATCTTCAAGGTGCTGATTTAAGTTATGCCAATCTTCAAGATGCTGATCTCAGTTATGCCAATCTTCAGGGAGCTAATCTCAAATATGCTAATTTCCAAGGTGCTGACCTAAGTCCGACCAATCTTGAACAAGCCAACTTCCAAGGTGCAGACTTACAAAATGCCGATCTTAGGGATGCGCAAAACTTGAAGCCAGAGCAAGTTAAATTAGCGAGGAATTGGGAACATGCTAAATATGACGAGGCTTTGCGAATTCAGCTGGGCTTAAGTCCATTTAGCCAAGAAATCGAAGTCATTCAGCCAGAAACTCCTGGTAATGACTACAATTTGTTCAATACCCAGCAGTCCCAACTCTCCGACGATGTTTAAAGCTGCTGCATTGTGTTATTAAGCATCAATCACTACTTTGCCTACAGGATAAGCAACACAAGTTAAAATATAGCCTTCTTTAATTTCACTTTCTTCTAAGGCTTCTGGATCATAGCCTTCCATTTTGACATTTCCTTCTAACTTACGTTTTTTGCAAGTACCGCAAACCCCAGAACGGCAACTACTCCGGATTTTTACTCCTTCTTGGTCAGCCAAATCTAGGATGGTTTCTTCACCATCACAAGGCACTTCTTTGCTGGATTTAGAAAAGACTAGCAGTGTTTGACTAGAAGAAGATACTGACACGGGAGCGACTGGGGTTGGTGTAGCTGCTACTGGTGTTGTAGCAACACGAGCCACAGCCTCTTGAACTGGCGCTACTTCTGTCGGTAGTTTGCCCAGCATACCGCGCAATCCTAAATTACCTGAATTACTAGCTGCAAATACTACTTGAGGTGTAGCAGGGGCTGCGGCTTTTTTAACTTTTTTCCGAGGAGGGCCAAAGCTTTCTTCGTAGTAGTTTTGCATCGGGAAGTCGATACTTTCGAGCAAGTCATTTACCGATTCCATAAAAGGATTCGGCCCACATACATAAACTGTGCGTTCTTTATAGTCTGGTGCAATTAGTTTTAACATTGCAGCGTCAAGTCTACCGGTGAAACTCATCCAACTTTGACCTGGTTCACGCCGAGTGATGCTAACGGCCAGATTAAACTTGGGATGATTTGCCGCCAACCAGTCTAATTCTTGACGATAAATGATATCTCTGGGACTACGGGCGCAATGGAAAAAGACGATATCAACATCAGAGGCGGTGTCATACAACCAACGAGACATAGACATCATCGGTGTAATTCCACTACCTGCGGAGATGAGTAACAGTTTTGGTGAGGGATTGGCAAAGCAGGTAAATTTACCTGTTGGGCCATTAACTTTCAAAGTGCTACCAACTTTTACGTTGTCGTGCAACCAATTGGAAACTAAACCAGGTGGGACATCTGAGCCAGCATCAGCCGGTGCGGGGACACGTTTAACGGTGATTTCTAGGGTGTGGGGACGGGAGGGAGTGGAAGAGATGGAGTAGGAGCGCAACACCTGTTCGCCGTTAATTTCTAAGTCGAGGGTGATAAACTGACCTGGCTTATAGGTGAAGAGCCTTGGTGGATCTGCTACGAAGCGAAAGGTTTTGACATCATGGGTTTCATCAATGACCTGGATACATTTGACGGTTAAATCTCCTTTCATCCAACGTTCAAGTTGGTTGGGCTCTACCGTCGCTAGTGGCATATACTCTTGCGGATCTGTGTTGAGGACGGCAGGAAGCGGCACTGGTTCTGGGAGTGGAGGTGGTGCAGTGGCGATCGCAATTTCTTGCTGTATGGCTTGACCGTTGCTTGTCGTGATCACGTTAGTATTAACGTTAACATTCAAATCGATCATGGTTGGTTCATTGCTGGATACTATGCTGATTACCATCAAAAAGAACCGCCCAATCTGCATCATGTCTCCTGTTTTCAGGGCATAATCTTGATTGATTTGAATTTGCTCAGCATTTAACCGCGAACCAGCACGACTTGCCAAATCTGTGTAATAATAATTGCCATTTTTGAGAGCAATCTTGCCATGCATCCGACTGACTTCAGCGCTATCTAAAACTACATTGCAGTTCGGATAGCGACCAATTAGACACTCGTGATTGAGCATGGTGTCTAAGTTGAGGTCTAGTTCTTTAAGTTCGTTTGGTTGCTGTGGGTCAATGATTCTGAGTTTAAGCATATTAATTACCTAATATGTCAATTTCTACGTGTTTTTACTGACAAAATTAACTGAAATTGTTTACATTTTATGTTGTAATCATTACCTAAACTCAACAGAGGTAATGAGGAGTAAGGCAAGACTGACGCTGATAGTTTTAACTGGGATGGCTATGCCATCCCAGTTAAAATGCTAGAGTTGCGTCACTGAACAAGCTTGTCCCATACTTGCTTGCAGACGATTACTCAAAAGCTCCAAGATATTTCTGGCTAGTAATGTGTCTTGTGCCAACACTGCCTCAAAATTCTCGGCATTGATTCTTAATGTCTTCGTCCTAGTGCCAGATGCTACTATGGTCGCCGCATAATTGGTGTGGTTTAATACCTCCAATTCACCAATCGTTTGCCCAGGTAAGATAATTCCTGACATATCTTGATTACCCATGCTTTGACTAACTCTAGCCTCACCATCGATTAAGACTATCAGGTCATGGGCAGGTGTACCCATGCGGCAAATTTCTTCTTCTGGGCGGTAAACTCGGACATGGCTATTTTTCGCCAAATCAATTAAGACATTTGCTTTCAATCCTGAGAAGAAACTGCTCTTATACAGCCATAACAACTTTTCTAAGGTTCCTAAAGCATCAGCAACAGTATCTTCTTGTTGGGCTTGCATTTCCCACTGCACCAGAATTACTAGGTCGTCGCCACTGCTGAAGCGGACGACATCACCTTGTTTGAGTTGTGTTTGCTGGTCAAGGATTTGCGTTTTGCCAATACGTAGACCATTGCTGCTACCCAAGTCTTTGACGCTCACGCCTTTTTCATCTATGTAGAAGATGGCGTGCTGGCGAGAAACGCGGTTATCGGAAATGATGATGTCGTTGCCAACTTCCCGCCCGACGCGAACTGTTGACTGTTGAAACACTCTGCGTTCTACGCGTCCCATGATTTTGATTTGAGCAATCATGGTTGGGACTGTGGTTTTGCTGTGTTGCTGCCCTTGACCTAGAATGCGTTCGGCTGTTTCGATCACTAGAGGATCTTTAGTGGTTTTGCTATCTAACAACTGACGCGCTTGCTGGAAGCCTAGACTGGGATCGATTTGATGTAGGGCATACAGACTAGCTGCTTGGACTAAAGGATCAATGTCTTGCAACAGTTGCATTAGGACATCAATAATCACATCAGAACGTAATGCGGGTTCTGGGATTTGGGTGGGCGCGACGATGGAACTCCAACTAGAGGTGGTTGGATCAGAATTTGGCGTGAAATTGTTTCTGGGAACGTCGATTTGTGTATCGGCGATGCCATTATTTAAGTCTGTGGCTAGGGGAACTGATTGAGTTACGAGGTCTTTGGCTTGGCGTAAGGAAGAGATGACTCTCATACTCAGACGAGACATCCATTTCGATTGCTCTTCAGTAGACCGCAGAATTTCTCCGAGGATATTTGCTGCGAGTACACCTATAGAACGGGCAATATCGAGGGCTTCTGGGGTATCTCCTAAAATTTCGAGGATGCTAAGTAATTGAGTAACAATCAGTTTTTGTTTTTCTTGAACTGCTTGTCGCAGTAAGACATAAACCGGTGCGTGGGGATTGGAAACTAAGTTTTGTAGTGCTTGATAACGAACTGCTAGGTCTTGCAGTTGGGATAATAGCTGTTCAGCTGTCCTCAGTAGTGCGCCATCTTGGTTAAACATTTCTGCCAAGACTTGTTCTTGTTCGGCGGCTGTGATGGCATATTCTTGCCGCAAGGCTAAGATTTGCTTTTGCTTGCGCTCGAAGGCATCTGACAAGGGAGTGCCTGTTTCTACTAGTTCTTGAATAACTAATTCGAGAGCGCGGCGATAGCTATCAATGCGCAGTTGGTTTTCGCGGCTGAGTTGTCTTTGGGGATCGAGGAGGGATGGGTCTTCTACACCTAGTTCTGCGAGGACAGAGTAATGCTCTTCATCGCTAACGTTCAATTCTTTGCGGACATCTTTGAGAACTTCTAAGCTGTCGGCAGATTGGACATTACCTTCTTCTAGGGATTCTTGCAATACACCTTTATATACGCGCAGTCTGTCGGCACGGCTAAAACCAGGTAGAACTTTAGCTAGAACATAGACTTCGTTGGGAAGTAGGTCTTGGAGCGATCGCCCTTCGAGGAATTTGCCCCAATCTACTGCTAGTTTGTTCAACTGACGACGCAAACTACTTGCCAAACTCTCACGGGAATAATTGTCTTTGCTGCGTCCTAAACTTCTGTGTAACCACAAGCTGCTGACTAAAACGACCACAGCGTTGAGTACTAAAATCCCCCAAGTAGGAAACAAACTGATGTTGGGACGACCACCAAACATGAAGAAGACGTTGAAGGAGATAAATGTACACAAAACAAAGCAAGTATGTAAAATATCTTCTTCGCTGACATTTCTACCTCTGCGTTTTAGAAACGCTCGATAAGCGTTTTCTAAGGTCTGACAAATGAAGTAGCTTAAGCCCGCACATACAGCCAGGGTAATGGGCGACGCGATGATTTTCGGAATGGGAATAGCTTGTTCAAAGATATAAAAACCTGGGTTGAATAAGGTGCTTAACTGCCCTTCTTCATGTGTCCAAGCTCCTGAGTAGTAATAGTCCCAGTTGCCTGCATATAAGAAATAGTAGAAGTAGAAACCAAACATCAAACCAAAATAGGTGTAGAAAACTACTTTTTGGTCATGTCTGGTGATTCCTTCCCAGTAGGAACGTTCTGAGTCAATGTCTATGCAAGGAGATTGGCAACTGACGCAAGCACTTTTTTCTTTGCCGCTGGTATCTACACTCCGACACATGGATTGGGTGATGCTTTGGGGTGGTTTGAGGTGAGCATCAGTACCTAACAAGCCTCTCGGCCCTGTATAAAACATTTGCACTGGAGCCATTGGGCAGAAGTATTGACACCAACTTCTACCTTTGAATAAATAGCCTACGGCAATGGAAGCGCTGATCGTAAACAACAAAAATATCGCCATTGCGGTGCGATCGCTGTTCACAAATAAAATGCGGATGTTCAATCCCAAGTAGAAAAGGAACATTTGCATGTAGAGGTAATTGCGCCCTAACCATGATTCTTTTTCTACCCCAGCTAATTCGTAACGAATATTGCCTGTTTCTGGGTTAACAACTTTGCGTTTGCGCTGAATTCCCAAAGCGCGGGGAATTTGGGAGAAGAAATATAAAGGACAAATCCGCCGCCAAACTTCATGCCCAAGTAGCACCAAAATCATGATCCCGATGGGCAATACCATTGCCCAGAAGATCCGCGCTCCCATCGGATAAGGCTGTTCTGGTAAACATACACCCTGAACTGCCACGCAATCATCTGGGTCGAGATACTTCTCTGGATGGAGATGAAAGGGACTCGCAGTATTACTTGGGTCGGTTAACCATACTGAAAGCGGATCGTAAAATAAAGAAAAGATTAATGTCAGCCAGCCGATAGCAAGCAGCCACCTGACGATATGCATCTTTTTTTCTGAGACTTGACTAATCATTGTTTGCAGTTGCTATAACGTTAGATTTCTACTAAGTAATAGTGGATAAAATTCCCTAGACTACGTAAAAGTTCATAAAAAAACTACCAGCTATTTCTTGTGTACTCATCGGTAAAAACTTTGTCTAAGACACAAGGAAATGTAGCCTAGCAAGCAACTTGATATTTGATTGCTTGTAATTTTGTTTGATGTCTAGTGATTATACAAATTGATTACACTTGCTATTGGTGAAGTTTGTTTACTTTTAGTACTCCTTTTACACGTACGTATGATGTTATAAGGTTTTGCATGAAGGAAATTAAAAGTTTTTCTTAATCCTTGTTTCACCACAGTAAAGTTTTTGTCTTATGAGTGATGAACAAAGTTTTACCAGTATGTAACTACTGAATTGTGCAACAAGATACCAGAGGTTCTTGAGTAATTGCTTCTAACCCTCCAGAGCGTAATAAATCTTCCCAATCATTTTTAATTGTCAGATCGTTAGGGCTAGATTTACGCAATTCACTTAGAATTGCTAAAGAATCTTCCCAAAATCCCGATAAGGCGTAAATTGCTGCTTGTTCTTCTGGGTTGACTTTAGCTAATTCTGTCTTGAGTTTGGTATCAGGGGCAATCCGTTCAATTGAACCAGAAACTACATAGTCTTGCTGTGGATCGCTGCGATCGCAAATTAGTGAAAAGTCCCATCGATAAGTTTTTCCAACTTTTAAACTTGGCACATTTGGTTTTTCTGGCAAGCTCAGGCTGACAATACCAGCTTTAGTTGGCGCTGGCAAGGTTTTTTGATACACAATATTGTCTTCATCTGACAACACCAGTTCCATGACTGGTGCAGATGTTTGCGGTACATAAAAGAAAAACGTCGGATTAGCAGCAGTTGTTTTTTGCAATCCAAAAACTGGTGTCAGCGCTGTTAAGGGTTTTTTCCCTTGAATGCAAGCTTCACCTGTTTCGCTAAGACGAGTTCCAGGGCCACGCGTTCCTCCCGGTACTTGCCGCACGGGTTTACCTAAGCTTGTAGGAATGTATGTAACATAGGTTTTACGCTTGTTACCGTTGCTGCGATCGCGCAATATGTAAATTTGGATATTGCTTACTGCTGTGCTGGCATAGCGATCGCCTGGTTTTTCCTGAAGTGCTTGTTTAAAATAATTTAAAGCGGCTGAGTAATTCCGCTGACGGGTTGCACCATAACCCAACTGCATATACTGGTCGTATTGTGACTGAGCTTGAGCTAAGTCCAAAGGTGCGGCTACTGCTTTATCCAAGTTAACAGGTAACAAAGAGCCAAGCATTAAAGTTAGACAGACGCATCTTGTCAGGAAAAACGGTTTCATAGTCAATCCCTTCACTTGGGCTTTACTTTATGTTCATACAACATAGATAAGTCCCTTTTCGCAGAATCTATGCAAAATTTTATCTAGATTCTTTGACAATTTTCCGTGTGATCTGTGAAACTCTGGGGTTACTTGAGCCAGTTAATTCAGTTTCTCCCTGCTGCGAAAGCCTACAAATAAACTATCCCATCAGTAATAACTACAGTTTTTGGACGTTAGTGTTACTTACCCATCTGTGCTGGTGTATTCTTCCGTAGAAATACTATAATCTAGTTACAACTTGCTTGTACATCCTTTAATTCTCAAGATTAGTAACAGACCAAAAAGTTAAGCTAACTAATTTAGTTTATTTCTGTTAACTTGCCTTGACAAAGTGCTGGGTGTTGTAAATACTTCTGCGGTAAATACATAGCAAAAGTCAGAAGTCAGAAGTCAGCCTTCACCAAATTTGGTTTCTTAAAAGAGGGTTAATTACTGAAATAGCTACAATTGGTATGCGGTAGGAAAGCATAGTTAAAGTATGAGATTGATTTCTGAACCACCAATTCCCGTGAAAATTCAAAAAATGAAGGAGCGGGTACGGTGGAGACATGCCAGTATTATGCAGCGCGGCATCGACCAAACCAGCATAGTTATAGATGATGGCAAAGAAGAGACTCCCGAATTTTCGTTTTTGGTGATTGGGGATAGTGGGACAAAATCTCATTACGGACACCACCCGCAACGAGAAGTAGCTGAATTAATGCTGGCTCATAAAGATGATTGCCGTTTTGTGTTGCACACTGGCGATGTCATTTATGTGGTAGGTTCCCATGAATATTACCCAGCCAATTTTATTGAACCTTACTGCGAGTTTTTAATGGGTGGCGAGAACCCGAAGAATATTGCCTACGATCGCATGGTTTTTAACTTACCGTTTTTACCAGTTCTCGGCAATCATGATTACTATGATGTGCCGTTTATGTATCGTCTCATCACTGGTAGTACACTGCGACTACGGCGAATGCTGCGTTACAAAGATTTTGAAATTGGGTGGCATGGTTCTAATCAAGGTGATGCTTATGCACGAGCCTTTCTAGACTATCTAGCAGCGATTAATCCCCAAGAAGCATTGCAAGAGCATTTAGACCAGTACTACACTGGAAAAACTGATGCGGGTCGCTGTTTACGTTATGTACCGGGAGAGTTTACCCGTGTTCCCAATCGTTATTACACCTTTCGGTATGGTGGTATAGATTTTTTCGCTCTTGATTCTAATACATTTAATACACCATCGCCGTTACCGTTAACGCAAGCCGGAGATATTTACCGTCGAGAATTACAAAAGCGCCGCCAGGAAATAGATCAAGAAGAAGAACAGATTTTGGCAATGAGCGATCGCCTGAATCCTGAAAACCCAGCCGATGCGGAACAACTCGACGACCTCAGTGCTAAATTAGACCAAATTAACGAAGTCAAAATCGACATCGAAAAACAATTATCATCCCACCAGTCGCCAACGATTGATTTTGAACAACTCGAATGGTTACGCGACAGACTCATTGAATCTTGGCATACCTCAGAAGTTCGAGGAAGGATTCTCTTTTTTCACCATCCTCCCTACGTCACCGAAGCGACAAAGTGGAGTCAAGCACAAACTTTAGCAGTGCGTCACCGTCTGCGTTGCGTATTGCAACAAGTAAAGGACAATCTTGGTTCCCTGACACAAGACCGTCCCATAGTTGATTTAATCTTCAACGGCCATGCTCACTGTTTAGAATATCTCCGCACAGTGGATACAGGATATGCTGATTCTCGCATTCCCTGTATTGTCTCTGGTGGTAGTGGTCGCCGTCCCCGTCGTCAGCGCAGCGAGGGAACAGAATTGCTGGAGACTTTTACAGAACTTCCTGGTAGTCCAACTCGCAAAGTAGCAGATTCGCTGCTTTATGTTGGCAGGTATGGTTATGGTTCTCAAACACGCTTACCTTATTCCTGTGTCCGAGTTGATGTGCAAGATGGTTATCCACTTAAATTTATTGTTCGGCCTTTAGTAGCTGAACGGGTAGAACAAAAATGGTATCAACATCAAATGGAACCGTATGAAGTATAAAGTATGAAGTATGAAGTTGTATTTTTCATACTTTATGCTTTTTACTTTGCTCAAAATACAAATGTTTTCACCAACTTACCTATTAACAGATTTATAGGATTTACCACAATATAATTGGTAACCCTGCAATAAAAGAAGCAACACTTGTCCAAAGAGTAAAGCGCTCAAGATTTCCTTCATCTAAAGCAAGGCTCATCTGCTTAATTGCTGATAATAGTGCTGCTAATAGTAGTACAAAGAATGCAAAATATTTCAAAGCAATCATACTTTGCCCTACTTTCATGTAAAAGTAAACATAGTAGGTTTTTAACAGGTTAAACCATGTTTTTTTGTTCCTTATTTAGCAATTTGAAGCCTGAATTATTGAATAAATAAAAAATAGTTATTTTAGCAGCACGGAGTATTTAGAAGGCGAGAAGGTTGAGTTGTTGAATTTACTAGCATTTATGTCAAATTCCCAACAACAGGTTATGCAATGCTTCTTGACGTAACAAATATTCTGCGACTCGTGCGTAAAATTGGCTGGCATCCTGAAATTTATGGACTTTCATCAGGATGTTCCCATAAGTTAAAGGTTCGTACTTAACTTACCATCACTTCATCTACTACCAGAAAGAAATACAAATACTTCTAAAGGCACAAGAAAAATTCTTTGTTTAGATTAATAAATGTAAATAAGTGAAAACTCAAGCGTTGATATTAATTTAATGATTTCTTAATTATTATGCAGGCATCTTCTACGGACAATCAACCCAGAAAAATACCTAAAAGAACTCGTACTACTGTGATGATTGCCGTAGTTAACTCTATCCAAGAGTGCAAGCAGGCGGCTATAGCAGCTGAATTTCCGGCGGAGTGTGGGTTAGAAATGCTGAGGGGTTGTTTGGAAGACGAAGCGCAAGGCTGGTCTGATCAACAATTTCAAACTTGGTTTGAGGGTATGGAACTAAAATATGGACAACGTAGCCCTCTTGGTATTTCGATGATTAGTTTGTACAGGAGTGTAATGAGAATCATCAATACATGCGATCGCCAATTGAAAATCGAGCAAACTTATCAATAGATTTACACAAATTTCTGTGTAAATTCAGCGATTAAATCTACCCTACCTTTACGTAACATGGCTGGGTCTAATCTTTCTGTAGTGTTGCAAGTCATCAATACTACTAAGCGCTGCTTCATTTGAATACCAGATTCATCAATGACGCTTTGGTATAAAGTTCCATCCAACAAACTCAAAATATGTTCTGTTTTGTTGTTAGATTGCGCTATTTCTGAAGCCCGATTTTGAGCTAAATTGTCAGCTTCGTTAATAATAATACAAATCCGCTCTAAGTAAATTGGAGGTACAAAGTTAGCGATCGCATCATGATCCAAAATAAAAATTACAAACCCTAAAGGCATGAGAATTTCTTTGGCTACGGCTTGTGTCCAGGCGGTTTTACCTGTACCTGGTTCGCCGTGTACCACTACAGCTAACTGATTTTGATTGAGAACTGCTTGCTGTAATGAATCGGTAAAACTTTGAATATCTGCGGGAAATGTGCGAATGGGGAATTGACTGTGAACTTTACCCACACGACTTTGATAGCCACTTAACATCACAGCTAAATCGTATGTCGCTTTATTGATTAATGGTGCTAAATCTTTAGCCATTAAAGTATACTGTCGCCGACCGCGATCGTATGGTTCAATTTGCAGCCAAATGTCGTATGTTGACCAATAAGCATTAACAGTATTGATCACATCTAGGCGTTCCCAATTGACAAACTTCTCCACAGGAAAGTAAAAATCTCTTTCGGAGTAATACTGGGTAATTATGTTAGGCTGTCCTAAAATTTGTAAGACGCGCAAAACAGTAATTTCTTGTAGGCGGTTTAAAACATAATCAATGGGTATGCTGTTACGGCTAACAAATTGTAATATCGGTGTTTCCGTACTCAAAACATCTTTATACCGATGGTCTGGTGATTGTGGATCGGGTGTAATATAATTCCAGAATTTTTCTAATTCATAACGGGTATTTTCAGAAGCTATACCTAATAAGTTTGCCCACCAAGTAAAATTATTTCTCCCCAAAACCTCACTAAATGTACTCGCTAAATTAAAGGTTTTTTGGGCGAATTCCTTGCTGTCATTCTGTACAAGTTGCCATAAAAATTCCCAATCTAAATCTCGTTGTAATGGTCGCCAACCGCTAGTCAGTAAGTTTTGCTGTTTATTATTGGATGTGCTTTCGTTACTTCTAAAATAATCAAATTCCATATTTCTACTTATTTTGTAAAATGTTTGCTCAACTATAGCAATCTTCTTTGATTTCTCTACTCTTCATGAAGAGGGGGAATCGGGAATAGAGACTAGAAAGTAGATTTTTTTTGAACTCATGTAGGATGACTAAGTGAAGTACACCATTTAATATCGAGTTGATATCAAAGATAGTAATTTGGGCTGGGAGTAGGGAGTAGGGAGTAAAAAGATTATGTCTGAACGCAACTTAGTATAAGTCCCAAATCTAGGTAGAGAGCCTATTCTAATTCTGAATTCTGCTATGTACATGAAAGTAAATAAATATTACTTTGCTTAACTTTCTGTATCAAAGTGTTGTGAGCATTACGATTGTCTAAGATTCAACAAGAGCCAAACGATATCCTACAAGTATAGTCTGGTTTTTTATAGCAAGCAGAGAATCGACTAATCTTTTGTAACACATTGTAGTATAATTGTCTGGATAGCGCAAGTCTGTTCTCAATTTCATCTTGAGATGTAAAACTAGGAAGAAGTTCAGAAAAGTCATACTGATAAGGTCAACCCTTGGCAGTTGTTAGCAGTCCTGACTTATAGCGGTTCTCATTTCAATGAAGTACAAGAAAAAATAATTAACCGCAGATGGACGCAGATAAATTTTTACTTCAACAGAGTAGGAAACGCTATAGTAGCTTTGCGAGTGGAGTCACAAAAGAAATTATCTCAAGGCAAAGCTGATTTACAGCAAGCGCAAGCTGACTTAAAATTGGCAAAACAAAATCGCGATCGCTATCAACAAATCGCAAATAAGGCAATTTTTGAGTGATATCTTATCAAAAGGAATTGAATAATGCACAAAAATTTTTCTTTAGGGATTAGGAAATTATTAGCAGTGATTATTATAACTGTGGTGATCATAACTAGTAATACTACATCTGCGATCGCCGCCAGTAGTTGGGACAATGAAACTGAATCTTATTCCGGCAAGCAGGAAATCACTGTTTATCGTAGTCCTAGCTGTAGCTGCTGTGGAGATTGGATAGAACACGTAAAAAAGCATGGTTTTAAAATCAAACAAGATATCAAAACCGATGAAATGGAGGCAATTAAACAAAAGTACAACTTGCCGCCAGAATTAGCATCTTGCCACACTGCCATCATTAACGGCTATGTTATCGAAGGGCATGTTCCTGCTGATGACATTAAGCGTGTTCTCAAGCAAAAGCTGCAACTTGCTGGTTTAGCTGTCCCAGCAATGCCTATAGGCACACCAGGGATGGAAATGGGAGACACAAAACAGCCATTTTCTGTAATTGCCTTTAATAAAAAGGGTGAAGTTCAAATATTTAACAGTTATGAGTCTTATTAAGTACTTTTTTGCATAAGTTCGGCAATTTTTTAAACGCAGAGTGGTGTGGAGGTTAACGCAGAGAATGCAGAGTATTTTTTGCGCCTATTTTCTCCGAATTAATGAAATAGTGTACTAAACTAATACCATTTTGTGAGGAGTGCATGATGGTAAACCAAAAATTGATGCAATTACTTTCGTTTGGTTTTATTAGTTTTTGCTTTTGTCTTGGCTTGGGTATTGGTATTTTCATTCGCTTTGGACAGTTGCAACCATCAAATGCTGCTACTACCGCTGAACCTGAGATATTTCCATTTGCTATTCCTGCACCTACACCATCGCCAGAGAATAATGTTGTCACTTTAAATCGATGACAAATTAATACGGTGAAGTAGAGATTTTGTCATGTAAAATCTCTACTTAATTATCCTCAGTTTGTGGCTTTTCATCCTTGGAAGATGGAATGTCAGCAGAGGAATTTTGCTTATTTTCTACAGTTGGTACAACCACAGCCGAGGACTCTGAGCTTTTTGATTCTGTTGTTGGTGGTGGTACTGGTATCACTACAGGATTCGATCGCTTGTTGGATGGATTTGGAGTAGCTTGATTAGCAGCAGGTGAAGTATTATCAGGCGATCGCTTGATCGAATCTTCTCGTTTTGAACGGTAGGCTCTGAGTTTATCTACCAATGATGGAGAAGGCGAAGTGTTGGGAGTAACAGCCGCTTGTGCCGGATTTTGACGAGGAGAAGTTTCTGTGTCCTTTGATTCAAAAGAAGTGCTGCTGTTGGTATTTGTCTGTTCGGTGGTGGGTGCAGGACGGTTACGCCTGCGTCGTCTGGGAATGTACGCCGATTCAGTAGCAGTTGTAGTTTGAGTATTTTTGACGGTGTTAGTTGCTTCTTCTACAGGCGGTGGAGAAACCTGGTTCTGAGAATTGTTTTCCTCTGATTTTGTGATTGGGTTAGCAAACAGTGGTTTTGAAGATGACTGGGGCTGTGTGTTCGAGGAAAATAGACTAGTGATGCCAAAACCTGCGGTAGCTGCCACTAAGGCTACACCTACACCAATTAATACTTTAAAATCAGCTAGTTTTTTGGTAATTCCTATAAGAGGATTTCTCGGCGATCGCTTGCGTTTTTTACCGAAAACCCCCAGCCTTGGCTGCGCTGATAAGTCAACGGTGGCGACTGTGTTAGTTGCGATACCTTGGAGTATACCATTGCCTTCACTACCAGGTAAGAGTTGTAACCATTCTGCTACGGTTGAGGGACGAAAACGAGACTCAACCGCCATACCGCGCATAACAGCTTGATTCACTGCTGGACTGAGGTGAGGCTGTAACTCCTTGGGAGAAGGCATTTTTTCGCGATCGCGCAATAATGCTGGCATGGGAACCTGTGCTGTTAACAAAGCATACAAGGTTGCTGCCAAACCATAAACATCTGTAGCCGGGGTGCGCGGTGCTTGTGTGAGGTACTGTTCAATTGGTGCGTAGCCTTCAGAAACTATACCTGTATGGGTTTGTTTCACACCGCTATTAAATTCCCGCGCAATGCCAAAATCAATCAGTATTACCTCTTGAGTTCCTTGGCGGAGAATAATATTATCTGGCTTAACATCGCGGTGCAGCAAACCATTATTGTGAACTACCTGTAAAGCTGCCCCTATTTGGCGGATGTAATGAATGGCTGTTGCTTCCGGTAAGGGTATCCCAGGTAAGACAAAAGCATTGCCTAAAGTTTCCCCAGGAATGTATTCCATTACCATGTAAGGTAGCCCATCTTCTACAAAAAAGTCGCTAACCCGCACAATATTGGGATGGATACAAGTAGCTAATCTTCTGGCTTCATCTTGGAATTGGCGCTCGAACTTGGCAAAATCTGGATGTTGCCGCAAGCGTTCGTTAATAGTTTTCATCACTACATCTTGATTTAAGTAGTGATGCGTAGCCTTATACGTAATGCCAAAGCCACCGTGTCCGATTTCTTGGGTGAGGGTATATTTTCCACCCTGCAAAATTTTGCCTGCTAACATAGAAGTTTTGCGTTTTGAGTCCTGAATCCTGAATGAGCAGATGTATGGCTCCCGAAGTTGAAAAGCCTCCCTATCATCACTACAGCTTGGTCTTTTTCATGATACAGTAGCCTCACACAATCCATCTTGAAAATTAGGTAAAGGTAAAGCAGAAGGCAGAAGCTGAAAATATTCCTGCTGTTGACATTCACCCTTTGAAAATGTCCTTTTTCTGCCAAACATTAACAAGGTTTATTTCCTACTTCCTACTTTCTTTCTGAGCTACATTCTTTCCAAGACTTGAATTCCCAGTAAGGATAGTCCTAATTTCAAGGTTCTGGCTGTTAAATCACACAACACCAAACGGGATGTACGTTGTGGTTCTTCTGCATCTAAAACCCGGACACCGTGATTGCGATCGTAGAATACATTAAACTTTTTACTCAATTCGTACAGATATTCACATAAACGATTGGGCAACAAGTCTTGTTCCACATTACTAATAACTTCACCCAATTGTAGTAAATACTTCGCTAGAGCAAATTCTGTTTCATGCTCTAATATGACCTGAGCGTTATCTCCTAATTCTGCAAAGTTAATGCCACCCTTACGGCTAATACCTTGAATTCTGGCATAAGCATAGAGCATATAAGGCGCGGTATTGCCTTTAAGATCCAGCATTTTGTCATAGCTGAAGATGTAGTTACTAGTGCGGTTTTGGCTTAAGTCAGCATACTTAACTGCACTAATACCAATCACTTGGGCAACATTAGCGATAAATTCCTCTGTTTCAGTCCGCTCGTCTGCTTGTAATCTCTGTTCTAAATCAGCACGAGCGCGAACAATGGCTTCATCGAGCAAATCCCGTAACCGCACTGTGTCTCCAGAACGGGTTTTGAACTTTTTGCCATCTTCCCCTAACACTAAACCAAAGGGAACATGCACTAGTTCTACATCATCAGGAATCCAACCTGCTTTGCGTGCGACTTGGAAAAATTGAGCAAAGTGATTGCTTTGTCCTGCATCTGTCACATAAATTATGCGTTTTGCTTCATCTTTTTGAATGCGGTAGCGTAACGCGGCTAAATCTGTTGTGGCGTAGTTGTAACCACCATCTGATTTTTGGACAATTAAAGGTAAAGGTTCACCTTCTCTATTTGTAAATCCTTCCAAGAAAACGACTTTTGCACCTTGGTCTTCTACAAGTAAGCCAATTTTTTCTAATTCTTCGACAACTCCTGGTAATAATGGGTTGTAGAAAGATTCTCCCCGCTCATTTAAATGGATATCCAGCAAGTCATAAATAACTTGAAATTCTTTGCGGGATTGTTCACACAGCAGTTTCCAAGCATGAAGCGTATCTTCTGCACCTGCTTGTAATCTCACAACTTCTTGGCGTGCTGTTTCTTGGAAAGTTTCATCAGCATCAAACCGCTGTTTAGCTTGGCGGTAAAAGCTAACTAAATCGCCAATATCCAAAGCGTTGGCGGTGGTTAAAGCTTGGGGATAAACTTCTCGTAGGTACGCAATGAGCATTCCAAATTGCGTACCCCAATCACCCACATGATTTAACCGCAAAACATCATGTCCGCGAAATTCTAGAATTCGGGCGATAGAATCACCAATAATTGTGGAACGCAAATGTCCGACGTGCATTTCTTTGGCAATATTCGGACTGGAAAAATCGACAATTTCGCGCTGTGGAGTTTTGGCCTGGGGAACTCCTAACCGAGAGTCGGCGTGAATAGCTTTGAGTTGCGCTTCTAAGTAAGCTGTTTTGAGTCTGAGGTTGATAAAACCAGGGCCAGCAATTTCTGGTGGTTCGCAGATTTCTGAGACATCTAATTTCTCAACAATAGCAGAGGCGATCGCTCTTGGTTGCTGTCCTAATTTTTTACTCAGCGATAAAGCCACGTTTGCTTGATAATCACCAAATTTAGGATTACCCGCAGGAACTAAAATCGGGTCTACTGTGGCGTATTCATCGCCAAAAGCAGCAACCATTGCCTGCTCAAATTTTCCTTTTAATTGTTCTTGTGTAGCATTCATATATAAATGTTATCTGTGACAGGCAAAATGCGGCTGGGAATAGACTCTTCTCACAAGCCTGATTATTTTAACCTTAAAATATCGCAGTTACTCATTGCCTGAAGTCCACTCTGACTAACCTAAGCGCCTCTGCATCAATTGAGTTTTAAGGCATTAACTGGTACTTCATCCCAAGAATCAACTGTGCGTAATGTTGCTATCCAACCATCTGCTTTTTGTTGCTCGGTTAGATTTTGTTTAAATGACTCATGACAATCTTTGGCTTGAGACTCGTTACAACAAGCAATGCACGCATATATCATCCCAGACGGATCAATTTGCTCATTTACCCAAATAGTCATGAACTATTCCCTCGAAAGCTATACACCAATCAGATATTTGGTCATTTTAGCTTGATCTGTGATTTATCTATAGGAATCCGGTTTGGTTTGATTACTGAAATTAATTGTATGGGGAGGGAACAGGCAACAGGGAACAGGAAAGAAGGAATAAAGGGATACTGAGTTTTTTTCTCCAAATCAAATATGAGTCCTATATATGAGGGTTGATGGGTGACTGTTAATGAGCATAGTTGTTTGGAGAATTTGAGCGATCGCAAAAACTGAAGATTTACGGGACAAAATATCATATCAAAAACTTTCAGAAAATACATCTAAAGGTTTTAAGTCTGGTTCTACCCAATGGTTACGAGCTTCCCAGGACATTAAGACATCTTGGCGATAATAATTTTTAGGTAAATTTTTATCTTGCAACTTATGGATGAGTTTGTTTGTTAATTCCACTATGGGAATCTTTCTATCTACAACAGCTAAATAATTACGTACTGTGTAAATCCAAAACAGTGTCAGTGTTTCATGATAGCCACTGTTGGGTGTAGTCTGGATATTCATTGCTTTGTTGTAGCGCTGAATACTTTGACGGATTAAATTGATTGCTTGTTGTTCTTCATACTGAGTCAGATACCATATTGCAACTGTTAAGTGTGCCAAATGATTCCATTCAAAATGTGCTAGAGTGCATTGATTGAATCTTGTAATCAAGGTTTCAATCTCGTCAATTGTTTGATATTCGCGGTTTTGATGATTCATTGGGTATTATTGGTAAATTTTTCGTTGAAAAAATAAAATTAGATTACCAAACTCATGGATTAATGCAATTATGTACAATCACAAATTTAAATTTAGAGTTTCTGAAGCAAAAATATTTATAGACTACATTTATACTACTGAGAACAATATTGAATAAATTTAGGTAGAAATTGTACTAAATATTCTCAGAATGGCTGCCAAATACTAAGGATGGTGGTTAATTTTTTGTAGCTTATTCATAGCGATCGCTGACAGTATGACCAAGCAAGTATACCTATGAGTTTGTATCCTTAACTCGCTTAGCAATAGCAAAAATATAGCCCATAATCTAAATTAGATTTTTTTATATCAAATTATGATAAAGTTTTGCCAAAAAATTATGTAATTTTGCGTATAATCGAAAAGTACTGCTAAACCAATAAAAATCAAATTTTTTTCTGTTAACACTCTACTTTAGAAAATTAAAAAAAATTTAATTCTCAATCCGCTCCATCCTATCCCTTGTGGGATGGTTCGTCTGCACTCTGAAAAAAGACGATAAATCCCCATTGATTTTTCTGGAGAAAAGATGTATCTAGCACATTCATTTATCAGTGATGGAAAGCAGCATAACTCTCAGCAGCCTTTGATTTTGGCCGTGGAAGATAATGATGATAATCTCTTGCTGATTAGTTATGCCCTTGAGTCGCTAGGCTGTCAATTCATTTGTCAATCAGATAGTGCTTCTACGTTCTTGGTAGCTAAAGAATATCAGCCAGACTTGATAATGTTAGATATTTTGTTACCTAGTCTCAGTGGAATTGAAGTTGTGCATTATCTAAAGCAAGATCCACTAACTTATAAAATTCCTGTACTAGCAGTAACGGCTTTAGCTACTAGAGAAGACAAAGAACGCATTCTCAAGGCAGGATTTAATGATTACATCAGTAAACCATTCTTAATTGAAGATTTAGAGACGGTTGTTCGCCGTCTACTAGGAGGAAAACTAGAACCTCATTCAACTTATGAACTTTGCCAAGATTGATCAGAGGCTAGGGACTAGTACTTTTACGCAGCACTTTGCTATATATCTCTATTCGCCACTCCCTACAAGCTTTTTGGTAGTCGCACTGTAAATACACTGCCTTTACCAACTTCAGAGGCAAGGGTAATATTACCACCGTGAGCTTCAGCAATTCTGTAGGAGAGATGCAGTCCTAAGCCGCTACCAGAACGTTTATTTCTACCTTGACGAAATCGCTCAAATATGGTTGCTTGGTCTTCTGGGGCGATGCCATAACCTGTGTCTTCGACGGCGATGATTACCCAAGTTTTACCCTGGCTATTGTCTGATTCTTCCGAAAACCGAATTGTAATCCCACCTGTATCAGTAAATTTGATGGCATTACCCAAGAGGTTGTTGAATACACGGCGCAGTTCTAGTGCGTCGCCCATAACTACACCAGGATCTGTTTGATTTTGCTCTAAACCGCTGGTGTCTACTTTTACGTATAAATTTTTCTCGCTAGTCAGTGGTGATAATTCGCTAACAACTTCTTGTACTATCTCTGGTAAGTTGCAAACTTCATCATTGAAGGTCTTTTTCCCTGCTTCTAAACGATAAACTTCTAGCAACGTATTAACCATTTGCATTAAGTTTTGGTTGCTGCGAATCATGACTGCGATCGCTTGTTTCATTTCTGGCGAGATTTTGCAGAATGTTTCTTCGAGAAACAAACCCAGCATTCGATCAGCAGCTACTAGGGGAGTACGCAAATCATGGGTAAGACGAGATACAAAGTCTTCCCGTTGGCGTGCCATTTTTTGTTGTTCGTCTAAACTGTGCTTGAGTCGGAGGAGCGATCGCACTCTGGCTAATAGTTCATCTGTATCAAATGGTTTGCGAATAAAATCATCAGCGCCAGCATCCAATCCTTCTACCACACTAGATTCATGAAAGGCTGTGATCAGCAAAATGGGAATATAGCTTTTGATTTCAGGGTTCTGACGAATGCGGCGGGTAACTTCATAACCGTCCATTCCTGGCATCATCACATCGAGCAGAATCAAATCAGGCGGAGATTGTTCAACGTATTGTAAAGCTGATTTACCGTCTGACATTAAATCAATCTCATAGCCTTCACTTTCTAAAATAGTTTGAACCAAAATGAGATTATCTTTCGTGTCATCAACGGCAAGAATACGATCAACTTTGGGCTTTTCCACTACAGACATGATGATTCTACTTTTGTGCTAGGGATTTATAGTTTTAAGTTAGGATGCCTCATCGAGGAGCGGCGGGATTGGGGAGAAGCTTGATGAGGGTTATGAGCTAAGAAAAAAATATTTTCCCCATCAATACTTAAAGCCGGGTTTTTTCCGGCTCCATCTGGGGATAATATTTGTCGGGGTAGTTCAACTTTGAACATCGAACCAACGCCTAATTCGCTCTCGATCAAGATTTTGCCTCTCATCATCCGCACCAAAGAATCCACAATTGCCAAACCTAATCCTGTACCAGGATATTTCCGAGTCAGGCTTTGATCAACTTGGCGAAAGGCTTCAAAAATATGTTGAAAATCTTTGGGTGCTATGCCAATACCTGTATCCCGAACTGCGATCGCTATACGATTTTCATGCAGTTCTGTAACTTCTACCCAAATATTACCTGTTTCTGTGAACTTAATTGCATTCGATAGCAGATTCAATAAAATTTGGCGCACACGCACTGAATCATTAAATACCCAAGGATTTTCTAAATTTATCTGTGTTTGTAAAAATAACTTTTTTGCTTCTGCTAGAGATTGCATTTCAGCGACAGCCGTATTCACTACTGTCGTTAAATCAAATAATTCTGTTTTTAATTCTAGCTTTCCTGCTTCCAATTTAGAAAAGTCGAGAACTTCATTTAATAACATCAATAAATGTTTGCCATTATTGAGGATTCGCTCGACCATATCGGTTTGTTGATGCGTTAATTGACCGAATTTTGGACGCAATAATATTTGGGAGAAACCAATAATAGCATTCATTGGTGTTCTTAATTCGTGAGACATCGTAGCCAAAAATTGAGTTTTTAGCCTTGATGCTTCGATTAACTTTAAGTTTTGCAGTTGAATTTGTTGGCGTTGTTTTTCGAGTTCTTGATTTTTGCGCATGAGTTGCTCGTGACTTTCTCTTAGCTGTTGCAGTGCTAAGTTTGCTTGCATTTCAGCACGATACACTCGTAGAGCATTGCGTAAAACTTGTGCCAAAGTTTCTGAGGATACGCGAGATTTAGAAAGATAGTCTGTAGCACCAGCTTTCATCAATTCGACAGCAATTTGTTCATCTCCTTGAGCGGTAAGAACTACTAAAGGAACTTTGATTTCCGACGCATGTACCCTGTGAATTAGTGTCAAACCATCTTGATCAGGTAAGCGATAATCGAGGAAAACACAGTCATAGACGGCATTTTTCAAAGCTAATAGCGCTTCATAGCCATTACCAGCCTCTGACAGTTCCATTTTGATACCTGCTTGTATCAAAGCACGGCGTACTGCCATCCTGTCTACTTCATCGTCGTCTACAACCAAAATTCTCAGCGTTTCTTCCATTTGCTTTTATTTTCGCTGTCCAATGCGAGTTGATGTATATCATTTTTATTTTCAGGCTATCCAAATAAAAATTTTGAGATTTGAGTTATGAGTTTGGATATAGGAATTAAAAAAATCATCTTTGAGAGAAATTAGCCTATTGATTAATAAAATAATATCCCGATTTGGGAATGATCTTAGCTATTAGCATTTTTAATGCTCAATTATTTTGGCTTACTTTAATCTGTATCGCTTCATTCTTTGCACTTATCTCCCATAAATTTTTAGTAGATTAAGGGATTTCACATAATATCCAGTATTTGTTCAAAGTGGCCATCGTCTCCACAAATTTATTGAAGGTGAGCGGTTTCAGGATATAACCAGCAACATTTAAGTTGTAGGCTTGTACCCTATCTTGATCTTGATTTGAGGTTGTCATTACCACTACAGGAGTTTTGCATAAATTGGGATCAGCACGCAATTCTTGCAAGAATTCAATGCCGCTCATTTTTGGCATATTCAAATCTAGTAAAACTAAGCGACGCTCAGTTGGTAAATTTGGATATTGATCATGATTACTGCGCAACATTGCTAGGGCTTCTAAACCATTACTGGCTCGATAAAGTGGATTAGTAATATTAACTTTCTTGAATGCACGCTTGACATTCATGACATCAACTTCATCATCCTCCACTAGTAATATGTTAATCACTCTTTCCTGCATGGTTTTCGGAAACAACTCCACTTTTTGTTTTTGTCAAATAAATTACTGATTAAAATAGAGTTGATTATTAATAATTAATTACTTATGATATTTTTAGTGTTAGTAATTAATAACTTAATAATCATAAAGGAAAAAGGCTTTATTAAGCTCACTTTTATTGTAAATGAGCATGTTAATGCCTGTCCTCAGCCATTAGTGAGAGTTAATTACAAACATTTTGCACCTGAAGCTTGAGCAGTTTTACGCTCCAGATTGTTTCATCCAAGTCAAGTAAAAACTGCTGCCAATACCTGAGTTGGAATCTAAACTGATCTTCTCTCCTTCAGGTTCAACAATTTTTTTGATGATTGCCAACCCAATGCTTGTATCTTAGTAGCGATCGCCCACACCGCAGTGTGGAAGATTGTCAAAACCTTCTGCGGATATTGTGGGTTAGTACTAGGCCAGTCATCGGCAACGGTAAATTTGTAGTAATTATCTTGGTCTTGCACAGAAATTTTTACCTGATTATTAAGGTCTTCTTCTAGCCATTGTGAGAGATTAGCGATCGCTCTGAGTGGTGCGTTTTGGCAAAATATCCAAACAAAATTGTCTGGAGAATGTCGCAAACGCTACTTATACCTAAAGGCTTGTAAATCTGGTACACTTTGCCGCCATACCTGCTCAACAACCGCCAAGTCATCGGGATGGATAGCACTACACCAACTTTGACTACGAGACAATCTAGCAGAACGATTAGCTAGTTTACACCAGCGATCACTATATGAATCTGGTTTAATTTGGGAATTTACTTATGTAGTCAGGGAGTAGGGAATGGGGAGGAGCCACTGCGTTGCTTTGGTTCCCAAAGTTGTAGCAAGTGGTTTTATTTGGAAGTTCCTTAATTAATTTCTAAGAGGTTACCATCTAGTTGTATTAAGCTGATAAATTTGATAGTCTGATGCCAAATAAGTTTGATAACTTCAAAGATTTCACTATTTTCTAAGGTAAATTCATTTTTTCTCATTTATTTATTTTTTTGTTTTTTAGCCATAAATTATTATTAAATATTGTAATAATTTATAACTTGGAAAATAAAGTTTCAAGGTTGAGATAGGTGAGAAATTGCCATAAATATTTCATATTTTGTTATATAATATCCATATATCTCAGGCTAGATATTTACATCTGTCTTTTTTAAAAACTTGGAAATTCCTACTTCTATCGGTGGATGCAAGACCTTTGCAATATCATCTATCTTTGGGTTGGGAAAATTTAGATAACGTAGCTTACAAAAGCAGTACTTTAGCAGACGCAATCAAAGAAGAGTGAGTTTAGCAATGAACGAAATCAGCATTGTTTTAATTGAGGATCACGATCTAACCAGAATGGGGCTGAAGGCTGCATTGCAGTCGCACAGCGGTTTGAAAGTAATTGGAGAAGCGGCAAATGCCACCCAAGGCATGAAACTTTTAGAAACAGCGAAGCCAGATGTTGCAGTGGTAGACATTGGCTTACCTGACATGGATGGGATTGAACTCACCCGCAAATTTAGACGTTACCAAGCAGAATCTGGACAAACAGCTACCAAGATCCTCATCTTGACAATGGATCATACAGAGGATGCAGTATTGGCAGCGTTTGCAGCAGGTGCAGATTCTTATTACATGAAAGAAACCAGCATCAGCAAGTTAACAGAAGCTATTCAAGCAACTTTTGGTGGTAACTCCTGGATTGATCCTGCGATCGCTAATGTGGTATTACGCAAGATGCGCCAAGGCATTCCTGGTGAAGCCCAAAACGGTGACAAACCCAAGACCGTGAAAATCGAAGCATTAGCAACCGAATACGAACAAGTTCTAGAAACCTATCCCCTCACCCAACGAGAATTAGAAATTTTAGAATTAATCGTCGCTGGGTGCAGCAACGGTCAAATCGCCGAAAAACTCTACATCACCGTTGGTACAGTCAAAACCCACGTCCGCAACATCTTAAATAAACTCTGCGCCGATGACCGTACCCAAGCCGCTGTGCGTGCCTTACGTTCTGGGTTAGTAGCATAAGTATGAAGATTGAAGGCTGAAGTCAGAAATTGATATTTCATACTTCATACTTCATACTTCATCCTTTCGCGTAAACAATCAGCAATTCGTCGTGCCGCACCTGGTTGACCCATTCGCCGCCACCCATTTTCAGCGATGACTTGTAAGCTGTCAGGATTTTGCAGCAGCGATCGCATCACCTTCGCTGCTTGGTTTGGCTGCTCAATTAAAATCAAAGAAGATCCTAAAAGACGGCTTTGAGCTTCTGCAAAAGCGGGATTGTATTGCGGCCCCTGACCGGGAATTGCGATCGCGGGTTTGCCTAAACCAACAAATTGTTCTGTAGCTGTACCTGCCATTGCGATCGCCACATCTCCTAAGTGTAAGCAATCGTTATAAGCTTGTTGGGAGATGAGTAAATAAGCATTGCGTTGCTTCAAGATTAAAGCATTGGCATCAGGTAGAGAAATTGGAGATTCTGTATGGGGTCGCCAACCTTGAACGTGTAAGCTAGGAGTTAATTGGTTAATATCTAGTCCAGGAGCGATCGCAGCTAAAAACACCACACTACCAGAAGTATGCGCTATGGAATCTCGCTCCTGAAAACTAGCTATTAAAGCAGATACAGCCTCCAGAATCACTTGCCAATTGTGATAAGCTTCCGGTGGGCGAGAACCAGGGAGAAGTGTTATCACTAATGGCCGCGCAAGTTCTGTTTGTTGAGCATCAGTAGTATAAAATCTTTGCAGCCCAAAGCTGGGTTCTAAATTATCCATCATCGGGTTTCCCACATCAACAGCCGGAATCGGCCATTGTTTGAGTATTTCCGTAGTCAAAGCATCTCTGGGAAACACCGCCAGACAACGGCGACGACTCATTAACCAACGTTCCCAAGGATGGTAAATTGAACCAGAAAAATTTTCCCAACGTGCCGATTTTGATTTGCGTGGGATCAATCCTGTTTCATCCCGCACATAGTACTCAGATTTCGCCGTGCCGACAAACGCATAATTCGTCCCACTAAAATACGCAAATAACAGCGGTACAATATCCCCCACAGCTAAAATAGCTGTTTGTTTACCAGATTTTTTTTGCGAACTTACCCAACGCCGCATTGCTTGAATTTGGCTGATAGTTAGCTGTACTAAACCGCCGCGTACATCCCGCATAAGTTGACGGTTATCCATATATATAAAACCACCAGAAGGCATCGTCCGCACTGAACCAATCAAGGGAATACCCAACTGTTGATAAGCGTGTCCTTCACCCACCAACGGCAAAGCAAAAATCTCTGGTGAATTTGATTGTTGCTGGAAGGCTTGCAAAATGCGGACTGCAATTATATCTTCGCCATGACCGTTACTTAATACTAGTAAGCGTAACCGCGAATTTGTAGATGGTGAACTAGAGGATTGACTCATAAGAAACAAAAAATTAATATTAACGGTCAACATAATTTGTAATTGATAATTCGTAATTAACCCATAGCTAAGGGTTTAAAGCTTATTATTTCCATCAATAAATTGAGGAAACCACTGCTTTTGTAAGCGAGTGGCGTAGGCTTGCATCCTTTAATTACGAATTACGAATTAACGTGGTGTGCAACTTTCTCTCAAACCTAACCCCCAACCCCTTCCCTACCAGGGAAGGGGAGCAAGAATCAAAGCCTCTCTCCTTATAGGGGAGAGGTTTGGAGAGGGGTTTTCAGAATAAGTCGCACATCCCATAATTAGTAATTATTTTGTTATGCAAATTTCTAAAACAGCAATTTTAACTTTAGCTACTTTAGCGGCTAGTAATGTCACTCAACAAGCACTAGCTGCACCAACTACTTCAGCAAACGAGACGAAAAAAGACGTAGTAGTTCCTGTGATTGAAGAAACGCCCACAAGAATAGAAGCAATTTCATCACCGGAAACCGACGTTACGCCCCAGTTTTCGCCAAAACCCACAGTCATTAATCAAAATTCTCCCGTAGTACTTGCTCCAGTTAATCAGAGTAATACTAGCGTTAAACTTTCTGCATCCCCAACAACAGACAATAACTTAGTCGTCACAGCGACAGATGTCCAGATAGTAGGTGCAACTCCTGAATTGCAAGAAATTGTCCGCCGAGTCATCAAAACCCAAACTGGGGGAGACACCAGCCAAAACCAGTTACAAAAAGATGTAGCAGCGATTTTAGAGACTGGTTTATTTACCAATGCCAACGTCAACAGCCGCAGCACAGCCGCAGGGTTGAGTGTAACGTATCAAGTGCAACCAGTAATAGTGCGATCGCTACAACTTTCCGGTGCAAAGGTACTAACTTATCAAGTAGTTCTGGAACGGTTTCAGCCGCAAATTGGTAGCGCCATCAGTCCAGCCGGACTGCAAAAAGCTGTAGAACAGGTAAACAAATGGTACGCCGACAATGGTTATAACTTGGCGCGGGTGTTATCAATTAAACCTAGCAATGAGGGAATTCTTAATATCAACGTTGCCGAAGGTTTGGTAGCTGATATTAAATTTCGCTTTGTCAATGATGATGGTCAAACCGTTGATAGCAAAGGTAATCCTGTTAGCGGACGTACCAAACCAGAGTTTCTCCGCCAGCAAATTCAACTGAAACCAGGGCAAATCTTTCAAGAAAAATTAGTCCAGCAAGACATCCAACAACTATATCGTACAGGCTTATTTTCTAGTGTGAATGTTGCTTTAGAAGGTGATGCAACCAAATTAGATTTAGTTTATGAACTGAAAGAAAATGGAGCGCGAGCGATTAACTTAGGTGGGAGTTATAACGCCGACCAAGGAATAATTGGCACTGTCAATTATCAAGACCAAAACGTTGCTGGTAAGAACAATATTTTAAATCTGAATGTTGGTATAAGTAGCCGTGACTTGCAATTTGATGGGAAATTAATTAATCCTTATCGCCCTAATAATCCTGATAGCTTAGGTTACACCATTAATGGCTTTCGTCGCCAAGAACTTTCCGAAACCTTTGACGACACCATCAAATTAGCCAACGGCGATAAAGTCCGGGAAGGACAAATTGGTGGTAGTGTGAGCTTGCAAAGACCGATTGACGGCTGGGATGCTTCTTTAGGATTGAATTATACAAGAACTACAATTCGCGATCGCCAAGGTAATATTAACTCAACCGATGCCCTAGGCAATCCCTTATCTGCCAGTGGTACAGGTATTGATGACTTGACTACCGTATCTTTCAGCGCTGCCAAAGATAATAGAGATAACCCTCTCAACCCGACTCAAGGTTCCTTACTGAAATTGAGTACAGAACAATCAATTCCCATTGGTCAAGGAAATATTTCCCTCAACCGCGTTACAGCGAATTATAGCCAATACGTGCCAGTCAAGGTATTCGACAGTAACCAACCACAAGTATTTGCTTTAAATGTCCAAGCTGGTACTGTAATTGGAGATTTGCCGCCTTACGAAGCCTTTAACTTAGGTGGTTCCAACTCTGTGCGCGGTTACGATGCAGGCAAAGTTGGGAGTGGACGCAGTTACGTTTTAGCTTCCGCAGAATACCGCTTTCCTATCCTACCCATAGTTGGCGGTGTTTTATTTGCCGACTTCGGCACAGACTTAGGTTCTGGTAGCACTGTTTTAGGAGATCCTGCTGGTGCGCGTGATAAACCCGGTTACGGCTTTGGTTATGGTGCTGGTGTGCGCTTAGATTCACCATTGGGGTTAATTCGGGCTGACTACGGCATTAACGACCAAGGAGAAAGCAAAGTGCATTTGGGCATAGGACAGCGGTTTTAACAGTGTTTACTCTTGACTCTGGTTGGATATGACGGTATTTAAATGCTTAACACCCTGTCATAACTCCAACCATGTCTACCGAACAAACCAAAGCCGTTGCTCTAGAATTCTACCAAGCCTTTGACAATAGCAATGTTGAACAAGCAAAAAAAGTCATAGCAGCAAATTTTACTGCACATACAACAGGTGCATCAGAACCTCTCGATTTAGATGGCTTTATAGAGTACGGACTGATGATGCGTTCTGCCTTTCCTGATGGGAAGCATACATTTGAAGATGTGATTGTTGAAGGAGATAAAGTCGTTACTCGTGGTACATTCAGCGGTACTCATCAGGGAGAATTACTAGGTTTTCCGCCCACAGGTGAGCAAGTTAAATTTGCAGTCATGCACATAGACCATATAATTGATGGCAAAGTCGCCGAACACTGGGGACAGGCTGACATCATGGCATTGATGCAACAACTTGGTATTCTTCCACCATCAATGTAAGTAACTGAAAACTATCTGAGAAAAACTCAGCGCTACTCTGCGTTTGACAAATTCTTCCGTTTTTAAATTGTATACACAATAACTTTAATTAAAGCTAACAGTGAAAGTTTTGGAGAAATATTTAAACTTCCCCAAAACTCTTTCTTATTGAAAAAAAAGGCTTTTGATCCTGGCAACAGGGAACAGTTTTTTCCTTTTACTTGTTCCCTCAGACGCGACAGACGGGATTAATCACGATTATTTATAGGCTTAGTTCCAAAAGACATAGAGTAAAACTTAAAGGGAACAGTTTTTTTCTGTTGCCTGTTCTCTGCACGGCGACAGGCGGGAGTGATAATAAGTATTTATGGGCTTGGTTCCAACTTTTATGTTTAAACTACTTAAATATGTGAGTATTTTTCTGATTATTGCCTGTTTGCTATTGGCTTGTCATGCTTGGAAACCAACTGAATTCAAAAGCTCTCCCTTGAAAGTGCAATTTGCATCTTTTGTTGGAGAGTATCCAGGCATCATTGCGCAAGAAAAAGGGTTTTTTAAAGCCCAAGGCGTAGATGTGGAACTAATTTATAAACGATACACCCAATTGGAAAGAGCAAATTTTAGCGCAGGTAAGTATGACGGCATTACAGCGTCTTTGGGAAGTTTTATCATCTTAAGTGCCACAAATCCCGATATACAAAGTGTGCTTGTTATAGATGAATCAATAGGAGCAGATGTGGTAGTCGCCCAATCAAAAATTAGAACCATCGCTGACTTGAAAGGGAAAAAAATAGGTACAAATCTCGGCGGTTTTAGCGAAGTTTTCGTGACTGAGATGTTAAAAAGTGCAAACTTAACCAGTGATGATGTGAACTTAGTGAAATTAGAGGCTTTAGAAATTCCTCAATTCCTGAAAAATAATGCTATTCAAGCCGGACACACTTGGGAACCATACCTTTCTGAAGCTATTAAATCAGGAGGAAAAATCCTATTTACCAGCAAACAAACCCCTGGCTTGATTTTAGATCTAATGATCTTTCGTGGTGATACAATTCGCGATCGCCCAGAAGACATTCGTGCATTTGTGCGAGGATGGCTACAAGCCTCAGCCTACTGGAAAGCCAATGTTCAGGAAGGCAACGCTATCATCAGCAAAGCATTAAAAATTCCTAGCAATACACTTTCTCTAGAGGGCGTAAACCTCACTGATTTAGGTGAAAATAAAAAATTATTTGAATCTAGCAACCCTCACTCCATCTATAAAACTGCCAAAATATATGCAGACTTTTTTATTCGCTCTGGAAACATGACGCGTATTCCTGAGCTAAAAAGTTTGTTTAATTCTTCCTTCTTGCACCCTGCCTCCTAGTTTAAAGCTATGCAGCATACTTTTTTGGGGAGCATCCGAACGAAGTTAATTACTTCGTTTCTTATTGTTGCTTTGATTCCATTGCTGTTATTGACATTTATCAACAAACAGACAACTGAAAAAGCATTAACTGACAACGCTCGACAAGCCCTATCTGCGGCGGCTAACGAAACTGCTAACAGAATAGATGCTTTTATTGATGGAAATCTCAATGCTGTACGTGTAGAGGCAATTTTACCAGGGTTGGCACGCTACCTTAGCCTAATTCCAAGCCAGCGAGATGACAGCCCCGAAATGCAATTGGCGACAGAAACATTAATGCGTCTCAGTCGCAAAGATATGCTTAATATTCTCTCTTATGCTTTGCTCGACTTAAACGGGAAAAATGTATTGGATACACATACATCAAATATTGGCAAAGATGAATCAGTTCAAAATTATTTTAAAAAACCATTGGAAACTGGCTTATCATTTGTTTCTGGCATGAAGCGATCGCTGATAATTCCTGACCTTGTTAGCCTGTGTTTTAGTAGTCCGGTTCGCAATGCCAAGGGAGATATATTAGGTGTATTGCGTGTTTCATACAATGCTACTGTTGTTCAACAGTTAGTAACTCGGCAAACTGAACGGGCTGGGGCAGAATCCTTTGCTATTCTTTTAGATGAAAATAATATTTATTTAGCACATAGCACCGCACCAAAATTACTTTTTAAATCAATTGTGCCTCTACCTTTGAATGTTGTAAATCAACTACAAAGTCAAGGACGTTTGCTTAATTCGCCTGGTCAAGAATTAGCAACTAATGAGTTAAAGCTGAAGCAAGCATTAGATAATAAACAGTCATATTTAATTTCACCTTTGTCAGCAACAGGTAATCAAGTTAATTTAATTGCGATCGCTCATTTACAATATAAACCTTGGTCTGTGTTGTTTGCACAGCCCCTTGCTGTTGCTCTAGCACCAGTAGAACAGCAAATTCGTCACGCAATGCTTCTATTGGCAATTATCGCTTCAGTAGTGACAATCATCGCTTTTGCTATTGGGCAACTACTAACAAAGCCAATAATTTACCTTACCAATATAGTTTTTCAGTTTACCGCAGGTAACTTAGATATCCGCGCCAAAATTAACTCAAAAGATGAAATCGGTCAACTGGCGAAATCGTTTAACAATATGGTACTTCAGTTACAAACATCTTTTGAAACTTTGGAACAAAGAGTACAACAGAGAACAGCAGAGTTATTAATTGCTAAAGAAAAAGCCGAAGCTGCAAATCAGAAACTCGAACAACTGGTAAATCTAGATGGTTTGACTCAACTGGCTAACCGTCGCTGCTTAAATGAACGACTGCAAGGAGAATGGCAACGCCTTGCACGAGAACAACAGCCCCTATCACTGATTTTATTAGATGTTGATCAATTCAAACTTTACAACGATTACTATGGTCATCTTACAGGCGATGATTGTCTCATTAGAATAGGGCAAACAGTACAACAGACAGTTCATCGTTCTACTGACTTAGTGGCGCGTTACGGTGGAGAAGAATTTTTGGTAATACTACCCAATACTGACTTAGCAGGAGCGATCAAGATAGCGCAAGATATTCAGCAAGCAATTCATGCGCTGGCTATTCCTCATGTACATTCTGATGTTAAAGATATAGTTACTGTTAGTTTAGGTATCACTTCTGCTATACCCACTTGGGACATCAACCCAGATACACTCATCGCTTCAGCCGATGAAGCACTGTACAATGCTAAACGCAAGGGGCGCGATCGCTATTGTACTCATTTAGATATATACAGCAAGGAACAGGGTTGAAAGGTTACATTAACCCTGCTGATTCATACAACCGTTGCACCATAGCTGTAATCTTCGCTCCATAGTCTAAATCTGCTGACCAACGACCGGAAAGCTGGCTAATCAAAGGCGCAATTCCGCGAGTGACAAAGCGAAACCTAGGGTCAACCACTTCATTGACCAAAGGTTCTAAACTGGCATAAGCTTTTAAATGTTGAATATGCGCCCTGACTCCAATTCTGGAATTTTCAAAGGAAGCTGCATCTACACCACCACCAATACTACCAAGTCCGGCAAAGTTATTTTGTTCCGGCCTAATATCCCCACCAAAGCGTAAAAATCCGGTTTCTACGCACATTTGGCAAAAAGCGATATCGTAATTTACACCTTCGGTTGTGGCTTCTTCTCGATACAGTTTTGGTAAGTCAGGAAACTTGACTAAAGCATTTTCATTATTATTTCTCAGAAATAGTTGTAGCTGTACTTCTGAAGTATTGCCACGAGAAATAATTTGATCAATTTGACCAGGACAAATCACTAAAATCGAACGTAAATTAACAGTGCGCGTTCCACTATCCCAACTGACGGAAATATTGAAATCCCGCAATTCCACTGCTTTAACATATACTACTCTGCGGTAAGTAATACGGTTGACATTTGGTGCTTTTGTTAACTCAATTCGCAAGCGGTCTACTAAATCAACCGGAATATAAGCATTACCATTGACTAATATTCCTTGCTCTGCGTATTTCTGCCCGTTAATGTTGATATTAATAGATGGATAAGTTGTTTCAGTGGGTGTTCCTGGTGCGGGGTCAATAACACGACTCCAAGATGCTAGTCCGTCAGCAATACCTAAGGCAAAATCACGGCGACGGTTTTGCAGCAATGCGCGGTCATCGGGGCTGCTGAGAAATCCGATTTGCATTAATAATGAAGGCAGTGTAGTTTGGCGACAGAATGCTAAACGTCCCAAGCCACTATCTGTATCTGGCTTAACGCCGCGATTTGGTAACTGCGGAACACGGCGTAACAATCCTACTAACAACAGTTCAGCATTACTTTTGCGCTCATTATTATTAGCAATGTAAAACACACTAGACCCACGCACAGTCGGACTGCTGGCGGAATCTGCATGAATTTCGAGAGCGACATCACCCCGACGACCACGAGAATTGATCCAAGCGATGGTGTCTGCGGCGCTTAAATCGTCTGGAACTGCCAAAACTTCAAAAGTCCGCGCCCGCAATTCTGTGACAATTAAATCCCGCAGCAAAATCATTTCTCTAGCTTCGGTGGTTCCACCTGCGATCGCACCTGGATCGATTCCTCCAGCTTCTTTGCCACCGTGAGCCGCCGAAATAAATATACGCCCCATCTTCAGTATTTCCTCTTAAAATATTCAGCGTAAGCAATTCTATACATGATTCTTCGTCTAGCAACAAGAATATAATAGTTATGAGAAGTCAATGGTCATTAGTCAAGAGTCCATAGTCTATTGTATTGACCATTGACCATTGACCCTTGACCATTGACTAGAATGCAAATTCCCCGCTTGCACCCAGACACAATTGAGGAAATTAAACAACGTGCGGATATTGTGGATGTTATCTCAGAACACGTAGTTTTACGCAAGCGTGGTAAAGATTTTGTCGGTTTGTGTCCGTTCCATAATGAGAAAAGTCCTAGCTTTACAGTCAGCCAAAGTAAGCAAATGTATTATTGCTTTGGCTGTCAAGCTGGCGGAAATGCGATTAAGTTTTTGATGGATTTGGGGAAACAGTCGTTCACAGAAGTAGTGCTAGATTTGGCGCGGCGTTACCAAGTGAGTGTGCAAACCCTAGAACCTGAGCAAAGACAAGAATTACAGCGTCAATTATCGTTGCGTGAACAATTATACGAAGTTCTCGCGGCGACAGCACATTTTTATCAACACGCTTTGCGGCAAACTCAGGCGCAAAAGGCGTTGCAGTATTTGCTCACCAATCGCAAACTCAAGGAAGAAACAATTGGTCAGTTTGGGTTGGGTTACGCTCCCCCAGGTTGGGAAACTTTGTACCGCTATTTGGTGGAAAATAAACATTACCCAGTGCAATTGGTAGAAAAAGCCGGATTGATTAAGCCGCGTAAAGAAGGCGGTGGTTATTATGATGTATTTCGCGATCGCCTGATGATTCCCATCCGCGATATTCAAGGACGAGTTATCGCATTTGGTGGTAGAACTTTAACAGACGAACAGCCAAAATATCTCAATTCACCAGAAACAGAACTATTTAATAAAGGTAAAACTTTATTTGCAATCGACTTAGCTAAAAATGGGATTGCTCAACTTGACCAAGCTGTGGTAGTAGAAGGATATTTTGATGCGATCGCACTTCATGCTGCGGGTATCAACAACGCTGTTGCTTCTCTGGGTACAGCCCTCAGCTTAGAACAAGTCAAATTAGTACTACGTTACACCGACTCTAAACAGTTAGTTCTCAACTTTGATGCCGATAAAGCTGGTACTAATGCAGCGGAACGAGCAATTGGCGAAATTGCTGATTTAGCCTACAAAGGCGAAGTCCAACTCAAAATTCTCAATATCCCCGATGGTAAAGATGCTGACGAATACTTGCACACTCATACCACAGAAGATTATCAAAGCTTATTAGTAAATGCTCCACTGTGGCTAGACTGGCAAATTCAGCAAATTACTAAAGATCGTGATTTAAAACAAGCAACTGATTTTCAGCAGGTAACTCAGCAGATAGTCAAGTTACTGAAAAATATAGTTAATAATGATACTCGCAACTATTACGTTTCGCGCTGTGCCGAAATTCTCAGCTTGGGAGACGCTAGATTAATACCTTTACGAGTGGAAAACTTACTGACTCAAATTGCTCCGGCTGTAGCTACATTTTCTAAGCCGACACCAACAAAAAGAGAATCGGGAAATACAAAAAAATCTTCCATCCCCCAAACAGACCGCAGTCTTTTAGAACAAGCCGAAGCTTTATTAATAAGAATATACCTACACTGTCCCGAACAGCGACAAGCAATTATTAACGAACTTGAGGAACGAAATTTAGATTTTAGTCTGTCTCATCATCGGTTTTTGTGGGGACAAATTTTAGAATTAACAACCGAGCAAGTTAATCTAATCTCCAGTTTGCAAGATAGATACTTAGAATTAGCGGAAGAAATAGAATTAATCTCACATTTGTTTCATTTGAATGAGACAGGCAAAAAAGAAATACTACGCACTCCCCAAGTTGTGCAAGCTGCAACCGCTTGCATGGAGAGAGTTTTGCGAGAAAAACGCTATCGTCACTTTTTAGAACTTTGGCAAGAAACTGATCCAGAAACAGAACCAGAAAGATGGCGATCGTATTATGAGGCATTCTACGCTGAAAAAATTAAACTTCAAGAACTCGATCGCCAGCGACAATTTTCACTCACTGATTTGCTTTAACGTGAGTTAGATAAACCTCTCCCTGCTGGCCTCCTTCTCCTCAAAGGCTACGGTGTCCACAAAAGTCAAAAATTTTCATGTTGAAGCCATTCCCGCCTAGAACTAAAGTTCCTCTCTCATAGCCAAAGTCCACTTAAGTAGACTGAATTTTTCTTTGAGTCCTCTTGAGAGGACTTGCACTATGAGACTCGGAATTTATCCCGAGGCGGGACTATTGAAACTGAATAGTTTATTTCTAAAAGTTAACTATTAACTATTGACTCTTGACCATTGACCATTGACTATTGACTTTTGAGACAACAATGGTTGCGCTGATCGCAACACTGCTTCTAATAAACCAGGAAATAACACTTCTAAATCTTCCTGGCGCAATCTATTAATGTGCTGGGTTCCTTCTTTGTGAGTCAAGACTACTCCCGATTCTCGCAGTATCTTGAAGTGGTTGGACATGGTAGACTTGGCGATCGCAAAATCAAAATCGGCACAGCATTGCTCCCCTTTACTCGCTAACAACCGCACAATCTCTAGCCTCACTGGGTCGCCTAATGCGTACAATACCGCAGGTAACGATATATCTTTTCTGTCTGGGTGATATAAAAATCTCATACTTGTATTATCTCTCAAACTAGCGTATATTTTAATTATTCGATAAAATCGAATAAACGAATTAAATCAGGAAGGCAACCATGTCATCCGTTACAAATGTCACAGAATCCACGTTCAAGCCAGAAGTTCTAGATAGTGACGTTCCAGTTTTAGTAGATTTTTGGGCCCCTTGGTGTGGCCCTTGTCGGATGGTAGCGCCAGTTGTTGATGAAGTTGCCAATGAATACGAAGGCCAGATCAAAGTGGTGAAGGTGAACACGGATCAAAATCCCACTGTTGCCAGCCATTACGGAATTCGTACCATACCCACACTCATGATATTTAAGGGTGGGCGGCAAGTAGATACGGTTGTCGGTGCAGTGCCAAAATCTACATTAACTAAGACTTTAGCACAGCATATTTCACAGCAATAATTGAGTGCTGAGTACTGGGTGCTGAGTGCTAAGTGAATCAATTTTGGATTTTGGATTGGGACAATCTTTCAATCTAAAATCTAAAATTATTCTGCCTCTTGCCTTCTCCTAACGATAAATATTTACTCCTAATAGCCAAATATTTATCAATAGTTAAATCTGCTAGTCAGCAGGTAACCGAATATATAATGCCTGTAACCTTCCTACCTTTCAGGGGAAAATCTCATGAATCCGACCACTCAGACGAAAGCTTTGGATGTACCAACTGCTATTCTTCAGCGTCGTTCTATCAAAACTTTTAAAACAGACCCCATTGCCCCAGAATTACTCAAGCAACTGGTAGAGTTAACTGTAGCTGCACCCAGTAGTTTTAATATTCAAGACTGGCGGATTATTCTGGTGCAAGATGAAGCACAAAAACAAGCTTTAGCCGCCGCTTCCTGGAATCAAAAACAAGTTATCGAAGCACCTGTAACTTTTGTGTTCGCAGCTGATACCACCGCTGGCGAACAAGATTTGACTCCAATTTTAGAGCAGGGATTGCAAACTGGGGCTTGGAATGAAGGTACAGTTAACTACTTTAGAAATTCAATCCCCCAATTCCAAGCTGGGTTAGGAGACAAGCGGCGGGAATATGCCATCAAAGATGCAATCATTGCTTCCACTCATTTAGTATTAGCTGCCGAAAGCTTGGGGTTATCCACCTGCTTTATGAATGGCTGGATTGAAGAAAAAGTAAAAGAAGTGATTGGTGCAGCAGATGATCCAAATTTAGCGATCGCTGTTATTGTTCCTGTAGGTTATGCCGCAGAACCTCGCTTAAATCCAGGCCGCTTACCATTTTCTTACAACGTATTTGTAGATAGAGTCGGTAATCCATATCAAGGTTAGAAAATAGGGGTGCAAGGGTGCAAGGGTGTGAGGGATTTAATACTCAGCACTCAGCACTCAGCACTCAGCACTCAAATGGAGAATCAAATCATGATTGAACTTTACTATTGGACAACACCCAACGGTCATAAAATCACGATGTTTCTGGAAGAAGCTGAACTACCCTACAAAATTGTGCCGATAAATATTGGCGCTGGGGAGCAATTTCAACCAGATTTTCTCAAGATTTCTCCTAATAATCGTATCCCGGCGATCGTTGACCACGAACCAACAGATGGCGGTGCGCCAATCTCAGTTTTTGAATCTGGGGCAATTTTGCTGTATTTGGCAGAAAAAACCGGGAAATTAATTCCTTCAGATACCAGAAAACGAGTAGAAGTACTTCAGTGGTTGTTTTGGCAAATGGCAGGTTTAGGGCCAATGGCGGGACAAAATCACCACTTTAGCAACTATGCACCCGAAAAAATTGAATATGCAATCAATCGCTATGTCAACGAAACAGGACGCTTATATGCAGTGCTAAATAAGCAACTGGCAGATAAAGAATTCATTGCTGGCGATTATTCCATTGCAGATATTGCTGCTTATCCTTGGATTGTGCCTCACACAAGTCAAAGTCAAAAACTAGAAGATTTTCCCAACATCCAGCGCTGGTTTGAAACAATTAAAGCTCGTCCCGCAACAATTCGCGCCTACGAGAAAGCCGAAGCGTTCAAAAATCAGGCATTAGATATCGAAAAATCACGCAATTTGTTGTTTAATCAATCAGCCAAAACAGTCGCAAATTAAATATCTTTGACATTGCTGAGTATAGTTTTGACTACAAAGTTAACTTGAGTCTGACGGACTGAAAAACCCCTCTCCAAACCTCTCCCCGAAGCGGGGAAAGGTTTTGAAACCAATAATTTTGTCTTCAAAACTAGAAAGATTTTTGCCCCTCTCCGCCTCGGAGAGGGGTTGGGGAGAGGTTCATCGAACTCAGCACTCAGCACTTTTTAATCAGGAGAACTAAGTGGGTAGGTTAGCAATAGGGCAAACAGGTAAAACACCTGTCTCTTTAGGACTGTTGGGTGCTGCTGCTTTTATGGTAATTGCCGATGTCCGGGTGATAGATCCGCTGCTGCATATTATTGCCAACGAATTTAATGTTGGTGTTGGTAGCGCGGCGGTGATTGTCTCAGCCTATACAATTCCCTACGGGTTGTTTCAGTTATTTTACGGGCCGTTGGGCGATCGCATCGGTAAATTACGAGTCATCACAGCAGCCTTGACAGCGTTTGCTGTGGGTACAGCGCTTTGTGCTTTTGTATCGAATATTGCTTTACTTACCTTACTGCGGTTTCTCACAGGGATGTTTGCCGCAGGTATCATTCCCGTCACCTTAGCCTACATCGGTGATAATTTTCCATATACAGAACGCCAAGCTGCTATTGGTAAATATTTGAGTGCGCTGGTACTTGGGCAAATTCTTGGCGGTAGTTTAGGCGGGATATTTGGGGAATATATTAGCTGGCGGGATATTTTTTTAGTATTCGGGATTGTTTCTTTAGCGATCGCTGGTTTACTATGGCGGGGAACGCGTCATTTTAAAGATGGAAATCGTTCCACAGAAAAATTCAGTTGGGCAACATTCAAGCCATATTACCAACTTCTGGCTCAACCAACTGCCCGAACTGTGATTGTGGCGGTATTTATTGAAGGCTTTTGCTTGATGGGAGCATTTGCTTACATTGGTGCATTTCTCCGCGATAGATACGGCTTACCCTATGTAACTATTGGGTTTATGTTGAGCAGTTTTGGCTTGGGTGGACTGATTTATAGCCGCAGCGTCAATTGGTTAGTGCAACGGTTAGGTGAAATTGGACTGATGGGTGCTGGCGGTTGGTTAATGTGCGTTGGCTTTTTAGCGATCGCATTATTGCACAATTGGGTATTGTTCATTCCTTTTAGCACCCTGATGGGGTTGGCTTTTTATATGATGCACAGTACCTTGCAAACCCAAGCCACAGAACTTGCACCAGAAGCACGAGGTACAGCAGTCTCGTTATTTGCCTTCAGCTTATTTATTGGTCAAGGAATTGGTGCAGCAGCCTTTGGTAGGATTGTAGATAATTTCGGCTATGTGCCTTGTTTTATGATTGCTGGAATTGCGATCGCCTTACTCGCAACCTGGTTAGTTAAAAAAGGCAACGCTGCAAAGAACTAATCACAAATGACAAATGCCAAAGGTTCAAGTTAACGGAATTGAATTATTTTACGAAATCAAAGGTACTGGTGAACCTTTGTTATTAATTGCTGGGTTTATGTGCGATCGCTCTTATTGGTCGCTATTACTTCCATACCTCGTTTCACAATATCAAGTTATTCGTTTTGATAACCGAGGCGTAGGACAAAGTTCTGCTCCCGATAGCCCTTATAGTATTCAGCAAATGGCCAATGATGCTGCTGCATTGCTGGAGATTATCGGCATTAATCCAGTACACGTCATAGGTCATTCAATGGGTGGTAAAATCGCCCAAGAAATAGCTTTATTATATCCTGAAAAAGTTAAAAGTTTAATTTTATTGGCTTCTTCTGCTAAAGGCGATGAGCGATTTAAAAGTATAATTGAAACTTGGGGTGATGTTGCCACAAAAGTAGATTTAAAGCTATACGAAAAACTTGTATTACCTTGGATATTTACCGAGAGTTTTTACTCTATTCCTGATATGGTAGATCAACTAATTGAGTGGGTAGTCAACTATCCTTTTGCACCTACATCACAGGGAATTTATCATCAAAGCCGAGCAATTATTAACCATGATACGTCAGATAGAATTCAAAACATTCATTGTCCAACTTTAGTGATGGTTGGCAAACAAGATATTCTCACTCCCTTAAAATGTTCTGAGCAACTTGCTCAAGGTATTCCTCAGTCTGAACTAGTAGTTGTTGAACATGGCGGTCATGGTTTTTTAATTGAATCAACAGAAGTAGTTGCGCAAGCCATACTTAAATTTTTAGCAAAGTGTCGGCAATTAATTTAATTAATAAAAAAGAATTCAGAACTATGGAAAACTTCAAACAAACAATAGCCAGCTTCTCTAATACAGACCTGGAAGTGCGAAAAAATTGGTATTCTTCAGCAGCAGAAGCTTATAACAAATCAAGACCCCGCTATCCTCAAAATTTAATTGATCAAGTTGTAGAAATTGCGCAACTCTCCCCAGAATCAAAAATTTTAGAAGTAGGATGTGGCCCAGCAACAGCAACCATATCATTCGCTCAATTAGGTTATTCAATGATTTGTTTAGAACCAAATCCAGATTTTTTTGAGTTAGCAAAACAAAATTGCCAACCTTATCAAAATGTAGAGATTCAAAATACATCTTTTGAGGAATGGAAGCTAGAGACAGATAAGTTTGATGCTGTTTTGGCAGCCAGTTCTTTTCACTGGATACCGCCAGAAGTAGGCTATCCAAAAGCAGCAAATGCTCTAAAAGAAAATGGTTATTTAATTTTATTGTGGAATAAAGAATTACAACCTAGTTATGAAGTTTACCAAAGCTTATCTCAAGTTTACCAAAAACACGCCCCATCTCTTGACCGTTATGAAACTTGGGAAACTCAACAAGAAGTATTCAAAGGATTCGAGAGTATAGTTAGTGATTCAGGACTATTTCAAGATATACGATTTGGGCAAGTTGTATGTGACGTAGTGTATAGTACCGACGAATATTTAACGCTGCTAAATACATACTCTCCATATCTGAAATTAGAGCCTGATAGCAAAAAAGCGTTATTTGCAGAATTAAGTGAACGAATAAACAATGACTTTGGTGGTAGTTTGCAACTTTCATATATCTCAGCTTTTCATGTTGGGCGAAAAGTTTAAAAGTGTTGCTGAATTGAGCTATGAATATTAAAAGTTTATTCTCTTCCATCAGACAGAAGGAGAATTGCGATCGCTTAACAATTTTTCTAATTCGGCAATTCGCGCTTGTAAAGGAGCCATCATTCCTTCAACCTCAGCCACAGAATAGCGGATAGGAATGTGTTGGGGACAATTCTCACTCACTGCTTCGACATGAAACAAAATCGCTCGTTCAATTTCTGCTGGATAGTCAGGGATTCGGAGTTGCTCAATTAAAGCTGCATCACCTTCAATATATTCGGCTTTTCCCCAAATTTTAATGCGTTTGCGGTGGCGATAATCCATTAAAAACAGAAATGCTTTGGCTTCTCCTGATAAGTTACCAACTGTGATGTACTGCACATTTCCGGAAAAGTCGGCAAAACCCAAGGTTTTGTCATTCAGGACTTTAAGAAAACCAGGCGCTCCACCGCGAAACTGGATATAAGGATAGCCATTAGAACTGACTGTTCCCAAATAAAACCCATCCAGACGAGCAATAAATTCGGCAATTTGTGGGGTAATTGCATCGTTAGCAGGGCCGTTAGCAATATAGCGTTCGTAAGTTTGCCGCGAACCCCGTTGTAACTGTGCGGCTTGAACTTCAGGCGTAAAAGCAATTTCTCCAAATTTGCGTGGCATAATGCGCTCCTAAACTGTAGCTGGTTCTTCAATGCCAATCATGCCGCTACCTATGCGGTGCATCTGTATGCTGTCATAATCGTTTTGCAGACTGGTAAGACAAAAGTAAACAAGCATGAGTGGCAAATTAATTGTATTTGAAGGGGTAGAAGGTTGTGGTAAAACAACACAAATGCAGCTTTGTTGTCAGTGGTTGGAAAGCTTAGGTGTGGGAGTGGTTGTCACTCGTGAACCAGGGGGAACAGAGTTAGGTTTGCATTTGCGGCGTTTATTGCTGGAGAAATCTGAAGATAAACCAGTTGCAGATGTTACCGAATTGTTATTATATGCGGCTGACCGCGCCCAACACGTTGAACAAGAACTCAAGCCCAATTTAGCCGCAGGTAAATATATATTATGCGATCGCTACACAGATTCTACCGTTGCTTACCAAGGTTACGGTCGGGGTTTGAATATGAGTTTAATTGAACAACTCAACCACATCGCTACTGGTGGCTTAACAAGTGACTTAACTATTTGGTTAGATGTTGATGTTGAGGTGGGATTCAACCGCAAACGTGAAGATGAAGCAGGTTTAGACCGTATTGAACAAGAAACCATTGCTTTTCATCGCCGTGTTCAGCAAGGATATAGCCAATTAGCCGCAGCGCACCCATCCCGAATTGTGCGGGTAGATGGCACATTAAGTAAAGAAACTGTACATGGTGTTATTCAAGGCATTTTGCGCGAGCGTCTGCAAGTTTACAGGTAATATCTGCAATTCTCTCAATAGAAAAAATCACAAAGCATTAAAAAATCTATACTTGTACCAAAGTAATGGTAGATTGGCTAGTATTTTCCGCAATCTACCAGTTACTTGCTAGATTTTATGAGTCAAGCATCTACAAACGAACCACTTTGGATACAAGATAGAGATAATGTGATCGCTGCGGGGGCTAATACTGTTGAGTGGCGATATCAAGAACCGCCTGATTATTCTCGTACTAATGAAACTCTACGGCGCGAAAGCCAATACAATCATTTAGAAGGTTCTTTAGAAGCGATCGTGCAGAATCTAGTTAGAACTTTCGAGATGGAAGCATCTTACAAAAGCAATCCTCAGCAGTGGATATCAATTGTTACTGATAAATTCCGGATGATTACTAACGGAGGCCCTGCCTATACGGCTGAGGATGTAGTACAAGCGGGAACCTATAACTTATTTCTCGGTGATTCCGATAAATATAAATCTTCTGAAGAAGACTTTGAATCATCAGCACAAATCTTTCATAAAGCATTTCCTGACGGGTTTTTGTGGGAACTAGTCGAAGTTTTAGCAGGGCCGCCCAATGTTACATTTAAGTGGCGACACTGGGGAACTTTTAGCGGCCCATATAAAGAACACGCACCCACAGGCGAAAGAGTGGAAATCTTCGGTGTAAGTGTTGCGCGTGTGAATGATGATTTAAAAATTGAGTCAATAGAACATTTCTTTGACAACAGTTCATTTTTAAATAAATTGGCAACGGGTTGTCCTTTCCATTCTTAAAAGGGAACAGGTGACACTTCAACAAGCTTAGTGCATTGCAGGTAATAGGGAACAGTGAAAAAGCTTTGTTCCCTATTACCAACCTAAAAAGCTTAGTCAATCTACAATTGACTAATGACTACTAATCCATTTGCACAACTTGTTGGACAACAGCAAGCCATAGAATTACTCACTGAGGCTGTTCGGCAAAATCGCATTGCACCAGCTTATTTATTTGCAGGTATAGATGGTGTAGGACGAAGTTTAGCAGCGCGGTGTTTTGTAGAATTACTATTTTCTAGTATTGTCGAGACGCATTTTGTTGCATCTGTGCAGAACCGGGTGCGTCAAGGGAACCATCCTGATTTGTTGTGGGTACAGCCAACATATCAATATCAAGGGCAAAGATTAACAGCAGCAGAAGCAGCTGAGAAAAAACTGAAGCGCAAAGCACCACCGTTAATTAGGCTAGAACAAATTCGAGAAATTACAGAATTCCTCAGCCGTCCGCCTTTAGAAGCACCCAGAAATGTAGTGGTGCTAGAAGAAGCGCAAACAATGGCAGAACCAGCAGCAAATGCGCTACTGAAAACTTTAGAAGAACCAGGACAAGCAACCATCATTTTAATTGCACCTTCGTCTGAGTCTGTGTTGCCAACTTTGGTTTCGCGCTGTCAAAAAATTCCTTTTTATCGCTTAGATACAACAGCTTTAACGCAAGTATTGATGCACACAAATCATCAGGAAATTTTGCAACATCCGGCTGTGTTGAGTATAGCGGCTGGCAGTCCCGGAAGTGCGATCGCCTCTTACGAACAATTACAAGTTATTCCGCCTGAGTTACTCTCAAACTTAACCACAGCGCCAAAATCTGCTCGCCATGCTTTGGAATTAGCGAAAAAAATTGACCAAGATTTAGATACAGAATCACAACTGTGGTTAATTGATTATCTCCAACATTTTTATTGGGAAAAGTGGCATCAACTAGGAATTATTAATCAGCTAGAACAAGCACGTAAAGCTCTCTTAGTTTACGCTCAACCACGCTTAGTTTGGGAATTTACTTTATTATCTGTGCATCAACAATGCAATATGGAAAACTAGTATAATAAAGCAAAAATCAAAAGTTAAAAGTTAAAAAAAAGAGTATTTGTTTTATCAGATTTTTAACTATCGAATTTGAACATGGTACAAATTCCTGCTCAATCATTAACTTTAGAAGAATTTCTCAAGCTGCCAGAGACGGAACCTGCCAGCGAATATATTGATGGGCGAATCATTCAAAAACCGATGCCACAGGGAGAACATAGCGTAATTCAAACTGAGTTAGCACCTGCAATTAACGCAGTTGTCAAGCCTAAACAAATTGCCAGAGCATTTTGTGAACTTCGCTGTACTTTTGGGAGACGCTCAATTGTACCTGATATTTCTGTGTTTCTTTGGGATAGAATTCCACGTAAAGAAAATGGTGGGGTTGCTAACGTCTTCTCGATTGCGCCAGATTGGACAATCGAAATTTTATCTCCTGATCAAAGTCAAACTAAAGTTACTAAAAATATTGTGCATTGTCTTCAGCATGGAACTCAGATGGGATGGTTAATTGATCCTGAAGAAAAATCTGTGTTTGTTTATCCGTCAGATAAACCTGTTACTTTTTACGATGAACCAACAGCACGTTTACCAGTGCCAGAATTTGCCCAAGATTTTCACTTGACTGTAGAAGATTTGTTTAGCTGGTTGTTGGAGTGAGGTATGATTTTGCGATCGCCCTCTCCAAAAAAGTTAAAATAAACAAACTCCCCTCCAAAGCTGATTATTTCTGATTGGGAAACAGACTTCACACTCAAATTTAGTTGATTAGCAATCTGTACGCCACTACAGGTATAGCAGGGAACAGAGAACAGGCTTTAAAGTCACTCAGTGTCCATGTTTGATCATTAGTCTTTGTCATTATCTCTGCTTCGACTGCTATATTTCCAAAATCAAATCAAATATGAGATTTATCTATAGCCATTTGCAGACAGCTAATGGTAGAAAGCTATTAGCAAGTTGCAAGTAACTTTTATGACAAATTTTCTCCAGCCGCCAAGATTACGCATTGGTGAAGAAGATACTGAGGAAGAAAGACGCGCCACTTGGCTAGAACTTTTTTATGATTTGGTGTTTGTGGTTGCAGTCTCTCAAGTAGCGCACAATCTGAAAGAAGATATTTCGCTATCAGGATTACTGGAATTTGTAGTTTTATTTATTCCTATTTGGTGGTCATGGATTGGGACTACATTCTACGCTAACCGCTTTGATAGCGATGATGTCATTCATCGGCTATTGGTTGGGATACAGATGTTAACAGCGGCGGGTATGGCTGTTAATATTCACCACGGCTTAGGAGAAAGTTCTCCTGGCTTTGCTTTGGCTTATGCACTTGGTCGGGCTGTGCTAGTGGTAGAGTATGTCCGTGCTGGAATTCATATTCCGTCAGCGCGTCCTTTGACAACACGCTATGCTATCGGTTTTACGATCGCATCTCTGGTTTGGTTAAGTTCAGCATTTTTTCCCATACCTTGGCGATTTGCACTCTGGGGATTAGGAATTCTCATTGACTTTGGTACACCGTTAACTGCACGCAAACATCAGATTGGTTTGCTTCCGCACGCTTCCCATTTACCAGAACGTTTTGGACTGTTCACGATTATTGTTTTGGGAGAAGCAATTATTGCAGTAGTTGACGGTGTATCCCAGCAAAAATGGCAGGTTTTAACTGTAATTTCCGCTATTTTTGGTCTGATTATCGCTTTTAGTTGGTGGTGGGTTTATTTTGATAATTTAGGTGGAACACCAATTGAAACAGCGCGGACACAAGGAAAAGTTGGTACTGTGAATATCTGGCTTTATACCCATTTACCATTAGTAATTGGGATTGCAGCTACTGGAGTTGGTGTAGAACAAATCTTGGTAAATCCCCCAACTGTAGCATTACCAGATCCCCAACGATGGCTAATTTGTGGTTCAGTAGCATTATGCTCATTAGCTGTGGGTATTCTCCACAGATATGGAGTCATTCGCTATTGTAAAATCCGTTCTGTGTATCGTCTGGGTGGTGCAGTTGTGCTGCTGGCGATCGCTTTTTTTGGCAAAGGTTTATTACCCATTGTAGTTATCGCTTTAGTAGCCGCAGTTTCTGCTGTACAAGTCATCCAAGATTTGCATCAGAGTCGCCCGACTACTCGCTTAGCCGATCCAGAAATTTAAGCATATGGTAGGTGACAGGTGACAGAGTTAAAAGTGTATGACTAAATGATTTTTCATTTCATACTTCATACTTCAGCCGTTTCTACTAATCTGCGATCGCCCACCGCACATAAGGACGAGAAGCGGCTACAGTTTTGTAGCTAATTAAACTGTCGGGTACGTTTATTTTACGCAAGTCTACACGGAAATATGCTTTTTTATTTTTAAATTGCACATTATAAAAAGGATATTCCTGTCCTTGCGTTTGACCAACACAAGTAGCGTAGTTACTGCGTAAAGGTGAAACGAACTCTACAACACGTTTGTTTTGAGATACAACTAATTTAGTTGTATCTGCAAAAGCTCTAGTATCGGCAATTACAGTATGCTCCGCACCACCTTCATAAGGTAACACCAACCACCATAACCCAACAGTTTGCGGGCAGGTTCCGCTTGTACGTTGCACCTTTAATTGCACATTGGGGTTAGATAAAGGCCCTGGTGTAGGTTGTGCTTGGGCGAAGGAAGCGATCGCACCTGCCACAACTACAGGGCATAAAATGCCACCAAAAATTGTCAACTTTGCTAACTTATTCATAATTAGGAATGTTTATCACGCTGATTATTTCTAAATAAATTGACTTTGTAACTGTAACAAAAGTGCCTAATTAATTTGATTTATAACTAACGTGTTTTCAGTTACAGTTACCCTTCAGGAAACAGAGCAAAAATATTCTTAGTTACAAATTAAGAATTATCCTGCTGTCTCATGAAACCTCGAATCATTGTTTGCGGCTTAGGACGTACTGGATATAAAATCTTTCGTCTGCTGAGACAGCAGGGAGCATTGGTTGTTGGCATCCATCACAAACCAATCTCTGGCGAATGTTCACCAGATGTAATTATTGGCAATTTAAATGCAGCTGCTACTCTCACAGCCGCAGGAATTCACCAAGCGCATACTCTGGTAATTACTAGTTGCGAAGATGCTTTAAATTTGTCAATTATGATGCAAGCGCGGGTGTTAAATCCGCGAATTCGCATCATTAACCGCTTGTATAATACAAATTTAGGTGAACGGTTGGATCAAACTCTCCCAGAACATTTAAGTATGAGTGTTGTGGGATTAGCAGCACCATTGTTTACCTTCGCTGCTTTAGGAAATCAAGCTATCGGACAAATCAAATTATTTGACCAAACTTGGCCTGTTCAAGAAGAATATATTGATGAAAACCATCCTTGGTTAGGGCGAAATTTGAGTGATTTGTGGGAAGAACCTGCACGAATGCCGATTTATTATTTGCCTGTACAAGGAGAGATGAATTTAATTGATGGGGTATTATCTGGGCAAGAATTACAAGTAGGCGATCGCTTAATTATTGCGGTTCAACCACGGATTCGTTCTATCCGCAAATCGTTAATTAAAAAAGTGCTGAAAGTTTGTACAAGTCTGCGTCAGTTTCAGCAACATGGAAAATCGGTGGTAGTGGGTGCGCTGGTGTTAATGGCAATTATAGCGATCGCCACACTCACTTATATGTCCACAGAACTAAGTTTATCTGTGGTGGATGCCCTCTATTTTTCTGTTGGCATGATTACCGGCGCAGGCGGTAACGATAAAGTTGTAGAAAATGCTCCCAACAGTGTGAAATTATTCACCATTATCATCATGCTAATTGGGGCAGTGGTGATTGGTATTTGGTACGCCATGCTGACCGATTTTGTTTTAGGTAACCGCTTCAAACAATTTTGGGATGCAGCCAGAATTCCCCAACGTCATCATTATATTGTCTGCGGTTTAAGTGGAATTGGCAGCAAAATTGTGCAGCAACTCCATACCAGTGGTTATGAAGTAGTCGTCATTGAAACTGACTCAAATAATAAATATGTCAACTCTGTGCGTGGGCTGGGTATTCCTGTAATTCAAGGTGATGCCAGTTTTCGTACTATCCTCCAAACGAGTAATGTAACCTCGGCGGCGGCAGTGTTAGCTGTAACCAGCAATGATGCAACTAACTTAGAAATTGCCTTGAAAACCAAAGGTTTAGCCCCAAAAATTCCCGTAATTGTCCACTATGCTGACCCCGATTTTGCCGGGATGGCACAACAAGTATTTGATTTTGAAGCCGTCTTGAGTCCGGCAGAATTAGCAGCCCCAGCCTTTGCTGCTGCTGCTTTGGGCGGACGCATTCTCGGTAATGGCATCACAGCTGATAAACTTTGGGTAGCCTTTGCCACATTGATTACACCATCACATCCATTTTGTGGTCAATTAGTCAAAGAAATAGCCGTGTCTGCTGATTTTGTGCCTTTGTATGTGGAAATCAACAATCAACGTGTTCAGGGTTGGGAATTATTAACCACACAGTTAAGTGAGGGAGATATTTTATATTTAACAATGCCAGCAAATCGGTTATATCAATTGTGGCGCGAAGAGCGAGTATCCCCAGCGCAGATAATATAGTAAAGTGCTGAGTATAAAACCATTTGTCGGCTGTCGAAATAATAATTGCGAATGCCGTTATAGTAATTGCGACTACCGATATAGTAATTGCAAACCTAAATTCCTGAACGGAGGATTTTCTCAGCTACTTGAGGAAACCATCGCTGGAGAAAAAACAGCAGTTTGGTTTTACCGATTCGCATTTCATAGCGATCGCGTGTAAAATTATGCCAAAATTCATTTACTAAAGCTTCAGGTGAGATTTTTCCTTTACCCCGGCCTTGAGTCATGGGTGTATCAACTAAAGGGGCAATAATTTCAAACACTTTAATAGATGTGGTTTCGAGTTGCCACCGCAAAGCTTTAGTAGCAATATGTAGTCCAGCTTTACTACCGCAGTAGACAGGCGCACTTTGTTTAGGCACAAATCCCAAGCCGGAAGACACATTGATAATAGCGGCTTTTGGCTTTGTGACGAGATGGGGCAACATCAGTTTAATTAATTGCAACGGAGCAATTAAATTAGTACGTAATTCTGTTTCAATTAACTCTGGCGTTATGTCTGAATTGGTAAATTCATAGTTGTATTGAATCCCTGCATTATTAATGAGAATATTCACATTTGGGTAGCGATTGACCAATTTTTGCAAAGCATTTAAATCTCTTAAATCAGCAACTTCCGTGATAATATCAGGGAAGATTTTTTTGACTTCAGCTAATTTTTGGGCATCACGTCCAGTAATAATCACTGTATTTTGCGCTTGCAGAAATTTTCGTGCCAGTGCTAAGCCAATTCCTGATGAACCTCCAGTAATGAGAACTATGTTGCCTTGGGTTGCCATTGGAGATTTTTTCATTTTTAGTGCGATCGCATTTCAGAACATCTTGTTTAGATATATTCTGTAGCAATGGCAAAGTCATTAACTTAAGTTAATGACTTTGAATAGTTTTCCGAATACGGCTGAGGGACACAGGTGAAATTCCCAAATAAGATGCAATGTGATATTGCTTCACTCTATTTTCTAAATCAGGATACTCAGTCAAAAACTTTTGATATCGTGTTGTTGCATCATCAAGAAGTAATTCCGCCTCGCGTTTCTCTTTTTTGATAAACAATACCTCAACCAATTTATGATTAATTTTCTGCAATGATGAATTTTCAGCACATAATTTGGTGTACTGGTTATAATCTACAACTAACAATAATGAGTCTTCTAAAGCCTCAATAAAAAATTGGGCAGGTTGTTTTAAAATTAGCGCACTGTAGGCAGTAACAAAATGGTTTTCTGCACAAAATGATTTTATGAATTCGCTACCAGTTGAATTCACATAGTAAAGACGTAGAATGCCCGAAACAACAAATCCAACTTGGCAGGGAATGTCACCCGCGCGAATCAGAAAATCTCCTGTGTTTAAGGTTAGAGGCTGAAAGACGTGGGTTAATTTTGTGAGTTCATCTGCTGGAATCTCATCTAGGCTTTGCAAAACATTGCTAAGTTGGAGATATGCAGAAGAAAACATAGAATTTCATCCTTGAATCTGGAACTATTATATCACCGCATTTACTTTCAAGATTAACGCCTAGCGACTCGCATTAATAAAAATAAACCTATACCTAGGAAAATAAAATTAGGCAACCAAGCACCTAGAAAAGGAGAGAGAATACCTGCTTGTCCTATTGCCCCACTAATAAAAAACAGTAAATAGTAACTAAAAATAACGATGACACATACCCCAAAACTTGTGCCTCTACCAGTACGTTGAGGTATGGTTCCCATTGCTGCACCTACCAAACCAAAAACTAAACAGACAAATGGCAAAGAAATTTTTTGTTGAATTCTCACTTCCAGCTTGCGAATTTTTTGGCGATCGCCAGCCAATTTTTCCACCGTTAACTGTTCTAATGATTCAGAAATATTCATCTCCCCGTAGTCGCGGCTTTTTTCTGCCAAACTGAGTGGTGTGCGGGGTAGTTTGAGTTGTTGCTGTTCAAAACGTAAAATATTGCGATAAGAGCGATCGGGAGCAACTAAATAAATAGTTCCATTGTAAAAATCCCAGACGTTTTGCGAACCATTCCACTCAGCCGATTCTGCGACAACAATTTGATTCAGACCTTCTGTAGAGCGATCGATAATTGTCAAACCTTTCATGCGTTTGCCATCAAATTGGTCAGCATAAAATAAGCGTGCCAATATCTTGGTTTTACTGCCATCTGCCTCTTCTATATCGCGGTATTCAGGATAAAAAATATTTTGCTGTTTTAAAATTGGCTTGTCAGATTTCAGCGCATTTTGCAGAGTTTGATTTGCTTGGTAATTGGCAGTTGGTGCAATTTGTTCGTTAAATACAAATGTCATGCCTGTGACTACCAAACTTAACAGCACAGCAGGTAGCACCATGCGATATACACTTACCCCACAACCACGTAGTGCAATTAGTTCACTCTCGCTGGAAAGACGACTGTATGTCATCAAAGTCGCCAACAACGTGGACATGGGAAAAGCTAACACAATAAAATATGGCATCTTTAACAAGAAAACTTGAATAGCGATGCCTACGGGTAGCCCAGATTCGACAATTTTTCTGACTAAATCAAATACAGCATCAATCGTTACACCAATTGATGAAAATGCCCCCACGCCAAACAAAAATGGTGGGATTAACTCATTGAGCAAGTAACGATCCATAATCGTAAATGGCAGCAGTGAATTAATCCCATAAAAGGACTTCTGCTTTGTTGAAATCATAAGCAAACAAACTTTGATAGGTAAACCCTGGTTAATTCGTATTCGTAATTTATAAATTTAAATTTGGATATTTTGTTATTTCTCAATTTAGACTTGAAAATGATCACCTAAATAGTATTGCCGCACAAGAGGATTGCTGTAAAGTTCGTCTGCCGTGCCAGAGGCGAGAATTTGTCCTTCACGCATAATATAGGCGCGGTCAGTGATGGCTAGAGTTTCACGCACATTATGATCTGTAATTAAGACTCCCATACCGCGATCGCGCAGTGCCGCCACAATTTCTTGAATTTCAGCTACAGCGATGGGGTCAACTCCGGCAAATGGTTCGTCTAATAGTAAGAACTTCGGCCCTTCTTGCCCAGCCGCCAAAGCCCTGGCTAATTCCGTCCGCCGTCGTTCACCACCTGAAAGTTGAATTCCTTTACTGTGAGCGACTTTTTCTAAACGAAACTCCCGTAGCAAAGTATGTAGTCGCTTTGACCAATCTCGTTTTGGAACATTCGTTTGTTCTAAAACCAAGAGTATATTATCTTGCACCGTCAGCTGGCGAAATATACTGGCTTCCTGGGCTAGATAGCCAATACCCAAACGCGCCCGTTTATGCATAGGTACACCAGTAATATCTTGACTATTTAGCCAAACTCGCCCCTGATTTGGTCTTTCTAAACCTGTTGCAATGTAAAAGGTCGTTGTTTTGCCAGCACCATTTGGGCCTAATAAACCAACGACCTCACCTTGAACAATGGAAAGATTGACGCGATTGACAATGAGTCGCTTACCGTAAGATTTGTGGATATTTTCTAAAACAATTTTCACTATCCGCGTTTATTGATACTAAGTATGTTGCCCTGCATAATTATCGTGAAGATAAAGCAGCAGGTAGAAGGGAAGAGAATTTTAACCTAATTTATTTTTTGGAAAATAATTTGGTTTTTCCCAGCCTTTCTACTTAAATACTAATTGGAAGGCTTGAGATTTGGTGTTTTGGGAGCAGGTGTAGTATTTTGTCTACCTAGCTCGGAGTCTTCCACCATGTAAATAGACTCTACCTGACGATTGCTTTGGGGTAAAGCGACAAACCGCCCTTCATCAATTAAATAAGTTACCTTTTCCGCCCGAATACTATTGCCGCCTTGTTGCAAAATATAGACATTGCCACTGAAATCTATGCGGCGTTCTTTGCTAAAGTATTGTGCTTGGGCAGCTGTTGCTTGAATTTGACGAGCCGGATACAACATTTGGACATTACCACGCGCCGTGATAATTTGACTTTTAGCGTCATATTCTTGTATGTCAGAGCGGATGGTTAAAGGGCGATTACCACCAGCAGATTGAGCCGTCGCCGTTTGCGTTTGGCTAGGAAATATCAACGCGCCCAAGAGTGCTGTTGGAAGTACTAAGGCTAAACCAAAGCGACGCATTTGTGATGTTAGCAATTGATTGCAGAGCTTCATAGCAATTTTATGTTCGAGATTTCAGATTGTATACTAATTATCTCAAGTACTTTCTCCAGAGATAACCTCTACAATCTGGAAGAGCTTGGGATAAATGATGGCGGGAAAACTGACGTTTTGCCTAACGCTGAAGTTTCACGAAAATTTTAAATGCTCATTATGGCTGAGATTTGCGATTTGAGAAACAAGCGATCGCTACCTTGATCGGGGTGCTATCATAACATAGAAGCATATTCGCATTTCTCAATACCTGGAGAGGTGGCAGAGTGGTTGAATGCGACGCACTCGAAATGCGTAAACAGGGCAACTTGTTCGGGGGTTCAAATCCCCCCCTCTCCGTTCTTCTTGAATAGCAAAAGTTTCAAAGTTGTCATTATTAGTATAATTTTTGACTTTTCAGACATCCTCTTAGTTTTGTAGTGGACTGTCTGTCTAGGCTAAAATAGTGCATTAGCTTTCTATATTTAAATGCGTTGAAGCGATACTGCCAATCTTTTTCATTGCAACATTTTAGCCTTGCCACGCCAGTAGTTAATCACAATACTAGGGGATGTTTTCAAAAGCTTTTCCGACCGACCGCAATTGGGACAATATTAGCAGAAACCACACCTGTAGGATGTGGTTAAAACATTACCCATTCATTAAAGGTATAGATAGCAGAAAAACCTACCACTGTAATTGAATCGGCCCACCAAACTTCCGCATCTCTGCAAAAAATTTTCCTTGCGCTCCTCCGTCTGGTAGGGTTGCTAAATAAACAGCTGTTTCTGCTCCTTCTTCTGCCGTAAATGGTGCATTCTCACCTCCCATATCAGTTTTCATCCAACCAGGAGAATAGGCATTCACGAGAATATTATCATCTTGAAGTTCTCTAGCCAGAAGCACAGTTAGGGCGTTGATCCCAACTTTGGAAAGTCTATAGGAAGGAGCTAGTGGGTAGTAGTCACTGGCGATTGTACTCAAAGATGCCATTTCTGTTGAAACATTGATAATGCGACCGTAGTTGTTGACTTTCATCAATGGTATTAAAGCTTGAGAAATTCTGAGTACCGCCAGAACGTTGGTGCTAAATGTGGTTTGCATTGTTTCTAGCTGAACAGTCAATAAGCTGGCTTCTTCCGGCTTGGCTGTAGGGTTAATGCCAGCATTGTTCACTAAAATATCTACCTTGTCGTAGGTTTTTCGTAGCCATTGTGTAAACTCTGCGACACTAGCATCACTAGTCACATCTAGTAAATGATAATTTACATCAAGCCCTTCACTAGATAACTGCTGCTTGGCTACAAGACCATCTGTTTCATTACGACTGGTCAACACCACAAGAATGCCGATTTGAGATAATTTCCGAGCAATAGCATATCCTAACCCACGATTGCTACCTGTAACTACGGCAATCTTCGTTTGATTTGTCATTTTGATAACTTTTAAACAACTGTTAGTTTCACTTTACTGAGATGTTATAAATTAATCAAATTGATTAAAATAATTTAGTTAATCGATGGGATTAATAGATTTATCTGCCATTGATCTGAACCTGTTAGTTGCTTTTGAAGCACTTTTTGAAGAAAAAAGTGTCACAGCTGCTGCTACACGACTGTATTTAGGGCAGCCAGCAATGAGTGCGGCGCTGGGAAGATTACGCACACTATTCCAAGATGATTTATTTATCCGAATTGGTAGAGAAATGCAGCCTACAGCAAAAGCACTGGCAATTGCACCTGGTATCAGAGCAGCTCTACAACAAATTCGGCAGACATTAGAATCTAGCCAAACATTTGACTCAACAACTTCTAAAAGTACGTTTACAATTGGCAGTTCAGATTACACCAGCTATGTTGTGATGCCCAAGCTTTTAGAAGTTTGTCATCAAATTGCACCAAACATTAATTTTCGATTGATTGGTTTTGTTAAAGACTCTGTTGGAGAACTATTAGAGCAACGAGAGATTGATTTAGCCTTGGGTGTTTTTCAAAATCCTCCCAGACAAACAATACAGATGCCGTTATTTTCAGAAAACTTTGTCGGTATTTGTCGTCGTGGACATTCTGTGATGAGTCAGGATGCGATCGCACCAGAAATTTTTGCTAATCTTCTCCATGCTCTTTTCACTATCAGACAAGATGAAGTTGGAGAAATCGACAAAGTTCTAGCTCAGCAGAATCTCCAGCGTCGGGTTGTTTTGACGACTCCCCATTTACTAGTACTACCAGCAATTATTTCATCTAGTGACTTAGTTGCTGCTGTTCCATCACGGTTAGTAACTCCCTTGGTATATCAAGGTGCATTAGAAATTTTTGAACTACCTGTACAAACTAAACCGTGGATGATTTCGATGTTGTGGAGCAAACTCACAGATCAAGATCAGGCAAATTGTTGGCTAAGACAGCTGCTCAAGAGTATTTGTGAGGAAATTTAACAATGAGATTTCCCACAAATATTGCTTTAGTAAAGACGCTGCATTGCAACGTCTTTACATAATTTTTGGGGAGAGAAAGTTATTTCATCTCAATCCTATTACTTTAAAACACAAAATTCTTGGAGTCGTTCAAGGCGTTAAGAGATACATTGCGTAATCTGACTAACTCCACAGCTGAACGTGGGCCTGCTGAACCATCTAAGTCAATTAAAACTAAGGTTTGGTTTCCTTGAGTTTGAAAGCGTAAGTAACCACCAGCAACAGCCGTGGCAAAGTTCAGGTTGCTCAAATCTAAACTTCGCCAGAGTGCCTGTAGAACAATTTTGTCTGTACCGACGGCAAAGTCAGTAATTGTATCGCCGCTATCTACAATGCTGGTATAAACAAAGGCATCAGCCCCAGCACCGCCTGTGAGCATATCTTTGCCGCGAAAGCCTGTGATGATGTCGTTGTCAGCTGTACCTTTGATATTGTCTGCATATCTTGTGCCGTTAATCACCGATGCTTCATAGGCTCCAATGTCTACCCGACCATCAGAAATACGTTTATAACCTTTACCTCGTTGGTCAAAAGGTATTTTTTCAGTAGTATTGCCATCTTTATCTAAGTCTGCAATATCAGCAGGCACATCAGCATTGTTGCCACCATTGATGGCGGGACTGCCATAAATTAAGGCATGGGTTTTGACTGCACCGCCGTTGTCGCGCAACACGGTATCGATGACTTCGGAAATGCTGACTTGCAGCTGTTCACTAGCATTAAAGCCTGTACTACCATCTAGGTTGCCCATCAAGTTATAGCCATTGCTGATGAAATTGCCTACTACATCGGGGTTAACAGCACCAGGTATGTTATCGTTGTTACCTGCTATGATGCTGTTTTTGATGGTGGCTGTACCTGTTGCTGTGTTGTAGATACCTGCACCGCTAGATACAGTGTCAAATTGATCGTACTCATCGTCATAGTAAGACTTGTTGAGTGCGATCGTGCTATTGTTGACGTTTAAAGTTCCTGAGTTATAGATTCCGCCACCGTCGCCAGATGAATGGTTACCACTGATGGTGCTGTTAACTAGTGTTAGAGTGCCAGTGTCAGAGTTATAAATCCCAGCCCCTCTCGATCCTAAGTTGTTGTTGATGGTAGAGTTAATCACCGTCGCAGTAGCATAGTTGAGGATGCCGCTACTTATGTTACTGCTGATTGTAGAGTTAACTACTGTCGCAGTTCCATAGTTAAGGATACCACCACTTAAGTATCCAAAGTTGTCACCAATATTAGAGTCAACTATGGTTAAATTACCATAATTAATAATGGTGCCATCTGCTTCTGAGTTATTGGTGATGATACTGTTAATAAGCTTGAGATTGCTAGATGCAGCGTTAAGGATGGCGCTGCCATTCTTTCTATCGTCGAGGTAGCTTTCGTCTCCTTGATTGCCACTGATTGTACTGTTGCTCACAGTCACATTGCCATTGTTACTAAGACCAGCACTACCGTACCATGAATAGTTATAACTGATAGTGCTGTTACTCACACTAGCTGTACCACGGATACTGAGACCAGCAACACTAAAATCATAGTATGAAGCGTTGCTATTGATAGTGCTGTTGTCTATTGTTGTGGTGCCATTGGCAGAAACTCCACCAAACTGTTTTCCACTGTTACCATTAGCAGTACTGTTTTTGAGTACAAAAGTTCCTTGACTAAAGATTCCACCACTTGAATATCCGTCATTATAATCTATTGTACTGTCGATAATAATCAGAGTTCCTGAGCTACGAATGCCAGCGTTGGAAGAGTTGTAATCTACATAATCATTACGACTAACGCTGCTATTTCTGATAGTGAGGTTACCAATACTGACAACGCCACTGAATCCGTTAGATGTTTCATTGTTATCAACACTGCTGTAGTTCAAAGTCACTGTGCCAGTGTTGTAGATGCCAGTACCATCAGAAATTCCTTTGTTATTGTTGATGGTGCTGTTATTTGCTGTTAATGTGCCTGTGCTATATATCCCAGCACCTCTACCAAGGCCATTGTCTTCATAGTCATAATAGTCATAGAAGTAGTAGTTGTCATAATAGCCAGCAGAATTATCATTAATAACGCTGTTGTTTAAAGTTACGATCCCACTGCTGTAAATACCGCCGCCATTGCCTTCATAAAATCCTGCGTTGGGATCAACTTGTCCTGAGTAGTTACCTGTAATGGTGCTGTTGTTGAGTGTTAAAACTCCAGTGTTTGAGTTGTAGATACCACCGCCGTTGTTACCTACAAAGTTTTGACCACCAGAAAAGTTGTTGCTAATAGTAACGTTATTCAGTGTCAGTTTACCAGAATTGTAGATTCCGCCACCGCCTCTGGTATCGGTTGCATAGCCATTGGCAATTGTTAATCCCTCAATTTCAACGGTGATTCCACTACCAATTTCAAATACACGAGATATGTTGTTTTCTTCAGATGGATTGTAGTTACCGCTAATTGTGAGCAAGTTTGAACCTGTACCATCAATACTTAGGTCGTCTGTAATGATGAGGCTACTACCGCCGAGGGTGATAGTATCAGCGATGTTGTCGGTGAATAGTCCGCCTGTGAATCTGATCAAATCTTTTCCGGCTGAGGAATTGGCATCTAAAACTGCTTGTTGTAATGAACCAAGTCCGCTGTTTTTAGTGTTGGTGACGTTAAATATAGCCATTGCTGATTTAACTCCTATTTTTTCTTAGCTGTATAAAATCTTTGTTAGGGGTTGAGACTGACAGTATCTATATCAAGTATTTTTTGTACTGCTCACAGTCGGTAAACACGAAAAATTACTACGCTGCTGGCAACAGCGCTATGTCAGGTATACAAAAATCAACGAAAATTTTTGAGCTACGCAATCTTGAGTCGTCTAGAGTAGACTTATTGCATAAGTTGGAGAAAAAGAAAATCTCAGAAGATTAAAAGGATGACAATTACCTTTTAATGTTGTTTTTTAACTTAATCTGCCAAAATTATCTTTTGCAACAAGTCTAGTTTGGCTGTTGAATGTATCAGTTTTTAGAACCAAGAGCCATCAAATACCCCTCTAAATTTTGTTGAGGATTCAGAAAATTTACTTAACCTAATAAGTTTATCCAAAAATAATTATAGACAAATACTAGGTGTTGATTAAAATTGTACTGATAAGTTCTTGAGAAAAATATTAAGTAAGATTACGTAATTTGTCTGAAGAGCGATCGCCTACTCTAATCTGCCTCTAATCAAGTCTGCAAATACGGTTTTTTGTGGCGTTTTTAGTACAGATTTACTATAATAGATATATCAAGTACGCCAAAGAAACATCTTTCTGACTTGAAGATGTGACTATCTTTTCACTACTCCCAGAAGAACTTTAAAAGCAGAGAAACAGAGATATTCATAAGTAGTCCTTCTATCTGTTTTGCTGCGTGATCAATTGATATTTTTAGAGGAAGATTATTTGATGATGCAAATGAGTCATTATCCATCTGCGATCGCTCAGGCTGCTCAACGTGTAAATGAACTAGACTCGCAGTTGATGGCAGTACAGCAACAAATTAACCGCTTTGAAGGCAATGCAGATCGCGCGGCTGCGTTTGATGTGGATTTGAAAAATGATGCGCAACGCAAGGCGCGGCGCTTTGAGGTGCTATTGCTGAATCACGAATATCAAAAAGCAGTAGATATGCAAATTCAACTGACTGTGGAAAAAGCTAATGCGATCGCACATTTAGAATATCTGCGTAACCAATTTAGTGTAGCGAAGTTAGAAGCAAGATTAGCGATCGCGCAACAACTTACTGATTGTGAATCGCGGGAATTAGTAGGTTTGTAGTCCATAGTAGAGACTTTGCAACGCAAAGTCTCTACTAGTCAAAGAAAAGTAAAATTTATGCAGCTTGATTAGATTCAGCCAAGCTAGAACGTGCATTCAACGACAGCATTATGCGGGAAATACCCGTAACTACAATGCTAGAGCCTAACAATGTGCCTAGTAACCAAGGTGCGTTGTTGGGAAACTGGAACCAAATCAGTGCGCCTAAAAATAGGGTAATAATGCCATTACCTAATACCCATGTCCAGTTTTGTTTTGGACGTAAGCGGAATGCCAAAATTAGCTCGAATGTACCTTCTGTTAGCAAAAAGCTACCCAGTAACAGGGTGAGTGTAAGAATACCAGTTCTAGGATAAACTAGTAGCATTACACCTGTAGCAATATAAAGTCCGCTTAAGAGAATTTTCCACAGAAAACCTCCTTCGCGGCGGGTATGAGTAGCATAAACAAGCTTGGCAAATCCCGCAGACATCAGAATGAGTGCTACCCAAGTCTCAGCAAATATGGTTGTGACAACAGGTAAGGCGATCGCTATAATCCCTAAAATAATTAAGAGAGCGCCAATTACAATTGAAGTATTAACTTGCTTGTTAATATCGCTAGACTGATTGATATTACTAGTAACATCGTTTGTCATACAAATTTTTCCTTACTCTTGAGTGAACTCTAAGATTAGGGTAAAAATTTTTTCTCAGGCTAGACAGAGCCTTAAGGTAGACACATTGGTAATAACTTAATTTTGAGCATCCTCAAAATCTACGACTTCAGTCTCACTCAAATTGAGCGCAACAGTTGAGCAATTTGCTGATTAATAGTTATGATATCAAACCGCTGACTAGCAATTTTCTTGGCATTGTCAGCGATAGTTGCAGTTATTTCTATCTCTTGAAGACAAGTATTAATTATTTGTGCTAGTTCTTGGGGTTCTCCGGGTGTGGTTAAAAAACCATTTACCCCATGTTCGACTAACTCTATAGCACCACCAGCTTTAGCTGCAATTACAGGTGTGCCGCACAACATCGCTTCAACAATGACTCTGCCAAAAGGTTCTGGTGCAGTTGAAGTGTGCGTAACTAAATTACAAGCTGCCATTAACTGCGGAATATCAGAGCGAAAACCTAAAAATTTGACGCGATTTTCTAACCCCAGTTTGGCAACTTGACGGTGTAATTCTTGCACATATTCTTGTTCGCCGAATAAAGCATCACCAACTAAAATTGCTGTTACCTGTGGCGGACATTGTGCTAATGCTGCAATTAAAATATGTTGTCCTTTCCAAGGTGCAAGGCGGCTGAAATGTCCGACAATAAACTTGCCTTCTAACTCTAAATTATGCTGAATTTTTTGAATTTTATAATCAGGAATTTGATATTTTTTGCCATCAAAACCGTTATAAACAATTGCTGTTAGTTCTGCCTTGCCTCCTGCTTGTACAAATGCTGTTTGACTAGCCTGAGAATTAGCTATGACTAATGATGCGAAAAAATTAGCTAAGGTAACAGCAACTCGTAAATTAGTTTGGCTAAAGTGTTCTAAAGAAAGAATATCGTGTAAATGATAAACTAAGGGACGACGCGCTAAAAAACTAGCTAATGCGCCAATCACTAATGCTTTTTGTGTATTAGCATAAATTAAATCGTATTTTTTAGCTATTTTTACAACTTTAAATAATAAAGGTAGTAGTTGTTTGAAACTGGCTAATGCTTGAAATAAATTACTTTGTTTTTGAACTTGAATCGGTTGTTTGGCTAATACTTCTACAGGAATTTGATGTTGTTGAAGTAAAGTTCTAAAATCGCCATCGGTAAACAAGCCAACTAAAGCGCGATCGCTATATGGTTTCGCAATATCAATTAAGCAAAGTTCTGCGCCACCAGGTTTACCACTTTGGTCTAAAAATAAAATTTTCATATAATATTTAAACTTTGTCAGATTTAGATTTTAAGCTAAGAGAACATCTCGTACTTTTTGAGCTATTAAAGTCCAGTCATAGTGAGTTACAGCATACTCGCGGCAAGCTTGACGAGAAGGAAGTGTTAATTCTCCTAACAAAATGCTTGTTAATTTTTCGGCAATGGCTGAAACTTCAGTTGAACTAGTAATTAAATCTGGTGAAAATGAAGTTAAAATCTCTGGCATTCCTCCAACTGGTGTACACAAAACAGGTGTACCACAAGCTAAAGATTCCACAATGGCTAAACCAAAACCTTCAAAAGATTGGCTAGGCATAACAGTTAAATCAGCAGCTTGGTAAGCTATGGGTAATTGTTCATCAGGTAAAAAACCTAAAAATCTAACTGTATCTTCTAAGCCTAATTCTGTAGCTTGCTGTTGTAGTAAATTTTGCAGATGACCACGACCAGCAATTGCTAACCAAACGTCCGGAATTTTGGGTTTAATTATTGCCAAGGCTTGCAATAATTTGTCAATACCCATACGGTAAACTAAGCGGCGAGAAGCGAATAATATGCGACGATTATCTGGCCAGCCTAGTTGTTGTCGTGCTTCTTGTTTTGATAAGTTTGGCTGAAACCGATGGATATTAACTCCACCAGGAATAATGTGAATTTTTTCCCAAGGAACTTGATATTGCTGATGTAAAATATTGCCGAATGCTTTGCTAAGAACAATAAAGCGATCGCAGCGATTATAAGTGTTTTTTTCTATTAATAAACGTTTGACAATAATACTGAGTTTATTATTAACTATTTCTTGCTCACTTTCTGATGCCCAGGGGCCATGAAAGTTAAAAGTAATCGGTATATTCTGAGGTAAAATATCCATAATCGGAAAGCTATATAATGCAAAATGCAAGTTAATAGCATCCGGTTTGAAGATTTTGCGTTTCTTAAAGTTAGTACGAATAGACCAAAGTCGTTGCCAAATTATAGTATCAGGAGAAGCTAAATTAGTTAACTGAATTGGTGAATTAGAGTCAGCTTCTGGTAAACCAACTCCACACAATTCGATTTGGTCTTGACGGGCTGCTAATTGATGAGTTAGTTCATAAATATACCTTTCTAATCCTCCAGGTGTTTTAGGAAACCAACCTAAACCAAGTGCAAGTATAGAAGCAGATTTAGTATGAAAATTGTCGGGTCTACATTCCACTTACTTCTCTCCTATGATTTATTGAGTGTGTTTATTTTTACTATCACCCTCTGATTAAATACTTTTGCAATTTGGCAGTAGATGAATTCGACTAATACTTATATCCTGTTATTTTTACAAAAATCAGCACTTTTTGCGTCTTACCATGTGCAGATTTTGCTCGAAAATCTCTAACTACTAAACTTTAAAAGTGAATCATAAAAGATAATATTTATTGGATGAAACAATAATTTATAAACTATTTAGATCACTATGTCAAGAAATATATTACAGCTTACTTTAAAAATTTGTGTATATGAGACGTGATTTTTTTGTATTCAAATTTACTGGAAATTAACTTCATTTAGTAAATATTGATACTAGTATGAAAAAAATGCTAACTTTACTTGAAAAATATGTATGCTTTTTATAAATTTTTGGTAAATACAATTTTAAAATATCAATACTTTGTTATTCATGTAATATGTCCTGTTAGATAAAAGCTGAATCTTTAAGCTAAAATCTTAAAACTTCACTCAGACAGGTAGATATCAGGAGCAAATACACACAATATATCTTTATAGGCAATAGTCTATCTTCTGCATAAGAGACACCAAGATTTATGACAGATGGCTATTAATACTGTTTTTTGTTGATGAAATTAGTCAACTAAAAATTATGCAAACCTATTATTATCCATTAAATTTGAGCCAAAGCTAGTTGATTTGGTATAATTTTAACTTTTTATTTTTCTGTAAGGTTTTAGCTGGGTTGCTATAAATATATAAATTTCAAAAATTGTGTAGATTATGCCTAAAAAAACATATTTATTGTTGAGACAAATTCATCAACAACTTAATAAGTACATTCAAAGAATATTTAAATCAGGAAATAATCGCAAGATACAACCAATTTATTTTATGCTACTTGGGATAATTGTTGTATTTATTGCAATTTTCCTGGACATAACCACTGAATCAAGTGTTCCAGGTATAGCTGCCACAACTTATACAACATCTTGGTTAGGCAATACTTTTGGTGGTGGAGATAAGTGGGTACAAAATAATATTGAAGCAATGTATGTTGCTCCCAATGGCACAGTTTATACTAACAGTCATTGGGATGAAGCTGGTAGAGAAGCAGGCATATATAAAGATGGCAATGTAATTGGTATTGTAGAAGATACTCACGGCTGGAGTCGCAGCGGTGGCAAAGCGGTAACGGCAAATAGTAAATACATTTATATTGCCTTAGCTCAAGGAGCAATTGGTAAAACAGATAAAGATTATCCACCGGATGGGACAACTTGGTACACTGTCAGACGCTATAACTTGTTGGGAAAACCAGCACCTTTTGATGGGGGACGGGGTTGGGATAAAAGTATGTTAATTATCAGTAATAAAAGTGAAGTTACTGGATTAGCAACTGCGGCAAACGAGTTATATGTAAGTGATTCTGCAACTAATAAAATTCGTGTTTACAATAGCGAAACAATGCAGGAACTACGTAGTTTTAGTGTAGTTAATCCTGGGGCGATCGCGGTAGATAAACAAGCAAATCTCTGGATTTTGCAAAACCAAAATAAGATTTCGCTTTACTCTCCTACAGGTAAGCAATTACCGCAACAAATTACCAATGTTGCTAAACCAACTGCGATCGCTATCGATCATCAAGGTAGACTTTTAGTTGCAGACAATAGTCAGCGTCAGCAAGTATTAATTTACAACATCAAAAATCAGCCTGTGCAGGTTGGAACTTTTGGAATTAAAGGTGGTATTTATGCAGGAACTCCTGGTGAAATCCAACCACTAAAACTATACGGAATTACCGGACTTGGTGCAGATAGCGCCGGGAATATCTATGTTAATAGCAATGGATTTAACAAATCAGGTACAGACTTACGCAAGTTTTCATCATCAGGAAAACAACTATGGGAACTACACGGATTATTATTTGTTGATAACGCCGATGCAGATCCAAAAACTGATGGTGTAGAAGTGTTCACCAAGCAAGAACAATTCTTGATCGACTATAACAAGCCTACAGGTAAGCAATGGACTTATAAAGCCTACACCTTAAATCCCTTCAAATATCCTCAAGATCCGCGTTTGCATACTTCCCCAGATGCTACCTTTGTGCGTCGCATTCAAGGTAAGCCATTTTTGTTTATCACAGATATGTACGCCAGCTTTTTGCAAATTTACCGTTTCAATCCCGCTAAGGATGGTAAGATTGCGATTCCGGCGGGGATGTTTGCAGGGACAAATGGTGGTGGGGAAAAATCAATTAAGGGAAATTGGCCACCCTATCAACCAAATAAAGGAGAATGGATTTGGCGCGATCGCAACGGTAACGGTGCATTTGATCAAGGTGAATATGATCAAAGTGAAGACTATCCTTACTTAGGTGGATGGTGGGTAGACAATAAAGGTGATGTCTGGAAAACCTTGCGGACTCAAGATGGTATTGGGATTCGCCACTATCCCCTACAAGGAATAGATAAACATGGTAATCCCATCTATAGTTATAGTTCGATGCAGAAGCAGAAAACTCCTAGCATGATTACTGATTTGCGGCGCATCGAATACTTCCCCGAAACCGATACGATGTATTTATCAGGCTTCACTGTTGATCATCCAGCAATTGGCGATGATACAGGAATAGTTGGTTCTGAAATTATCCGGTTTGACAATTGGAGTAAAGGCAATAATCCCACACTTCGTTGGCGTATCGTAGTTCCCCACGACACCACAGGTAAGCGGGAAGTATCCACCGCAGCTATGAGTGTGGCTGGAGACTATGTATTTGCTGTGAAAATGAAAACGGCAGAGGTTTATGTTTACAATGCCAAAACTGGTGCTACTGTGAAAACATTAAAACCAGGACAGGAAGTTGCAGGTGAAAGTGGCTGGATTGATATTCCCCAAGGTATCCGTGCTTTTCGACGTTCCAATGGTGAGTATGTAGTATTTGTGGAAGAAGATTGGAAAGGTAAAGTGATTATGTATCGCTTCAAAAGTTAATTGTTAATTCATCCAGACTGCAAAAATTCTTAGGCTCAGATCCCCGATTTCTTGAAGAAGTCGGGGATCTATTTATTAACAAAAAAAATTAAACTGTATTAGTCGGATACTAAAAAATCTATATTTATTAAGATTAGAATTTTCTTTATATTAATATTTATTTTTTCATCAAATAAATAAATATTTTTATCCCATCTATGAGAGAAGTGAACTATCATACTAAATACATTTTACTACAGCCACTAAATAAATTTTATGTACACTTGTAAAAAACAAGCTGAAAAAATTGAACTAAAAAGTAAACATAATATAGCTATTGTCTTTGTAAAATTGCAGTCATGATTAATATTCAAAAATCAAATACTAAAAAATAAAGATTTGCATAAATATTAATTGCTATATCTAGTTAATCTAGTATTGTCGGAGTTATATGAAAATCAAACCCTATTTACAACATTTACAAAAATTAGTTCCTACTGCTTTGCTTGAGCAAATGCAATATATTCATTCCAGCTTATTAATGCGCTGGATTTTGCTGCGAGGAAGTCAGCCATTAACTGTTAACCAAAAATCAGTAATGGTGTTTTCTCCCCACCAAGATGATGAAACATTTGGTTGCGGAGGAATGATTGCTCGCAAGCGTGAACAGGGTATTCCAGTATCTGTAGTGTTTCTAACGAATGGTCAAGGTTCAGGAGATGCAGACACAGAATCGAGAAATAAAATTATTCAAATTCGTAAACAAGAAGCAATCAAAGCCTTAAATATCCTGGGTATGGAGACATCAGCAATTCATTTTTTAGAGAAAGCAGATGGAGGTTTACAAGCTTTAAAAGCTGAAGAAAAACAAGAAGCGATCGCCCAGATAGCCGAACTTCTTAAGCATTATCAACCAGAGGAAGTTTATGTACCCCATAAAAAAGACTGTCATCGAGATCATGAAGCAACTTATGATTTGGTAAAAGCAGCAATTAAACAAGCAGAAATTCAAGTTGAACTACTGCAATATCCTATTTGGTTATTTTGGCGTGCGCCGATATTTATTATGCTCAAGTTGCCAGATATAGCCGCAGCTTATTGTTTGTCGATCGCCTCAGTTCAGGAAAAGAAAAATCAAGCGATCGCTGCCTACACTTCTCAACTTGAAAGTTTACCTAATGGGTTTGTTCAGCGCTTCTTAGGTGCTTATGAAATCTTTTTTAGAGTTGAATCCTAATTGTCATGTCAACCTATTAATTGACGACACATTATTTTAATTACAGTGTTTTGTCAAAGATATAAATCTGACAGAATGCTGCAAAATCCACCATTCGCAATAAATGACATCTGTAGAGAAAACCTTCTATGAAAATATTACATATTACAAATCATGTAGAAAAAATTGGTAATGGAATTGTTAACGTAGCAGTAGACTTAGCTTGTCTACAATCTCAAGATGGTCATGATGTTGCCGTAGCTTCGGTTGGTGGAGAATTTGAGACCTTACTAGCATGTCATAACGTCAAACACTTTCAACTAGATCAATCTAGACAACCACTCAACCTACTCAAAGCTGTCTGGCGTTTTAGAGAAATTGTCCAACAATTTCAACCAGATATTGTCCATGCACACATGATGACAGGCGTAGTGCTGGCTGGAATTCTCCGAAAAGCCTATAAATATAATTTAGTATCTACAGTACACAACGAGTTTCAGCGTAGTGCTGTCTTAATGGGATTGGCCGATAGAGTTATAGCCGTCAGCCAAGCAGTATCTGATTCAATGGTACGGCGTGGAATACCTGAGAATAAATTACGTGTAGTTGCCAACGGTACATTAGGTAGTCCCCGTCATCCCAGCATTCAAGATTACCAACCTATGACTTTACATCGTCCAGCCATCACCACCGTTGCCGGGATGTATACCCGTAAAGGTATTGCAGAGTTAATCGCAGCATTTACAAAAATTGCTTCCGATTTTCCCGAAGCACACTTATATTTAGTTGGAAACGGCCCAGATCGTTCTATATTTGAAGCAATAGTAGAAAATATTCCCTGCACTAAACTGCGTCAACGCATTCATTTTGAAGGTTTTCAGCCAGAACCGCAACGTTATATGCTGGCAAGCGATATTTTTGTCCTTGCTTCTTACTGCGAATCTTTTGGTTTAGTACTCACAGAAGCGCGAGAAGCTGGTTGTGCCATTGTTGCCAGCGATATAGACGGCATTCCCGAAACATTAGATAATCGCCAAGCTGGTATTTTAGTACCGCCAAAAGATAGTCAAACTTTAGCAGCAGCCTTGGCGCAATTACTCAGCAACCCTGTACAACTGCAATATTGGAAACATCGTGCCAAACAAAACTTAGAACGGTTCAAAGCAGCACGAGTGCATGAGGAAACAATGAATGTGTATCGGGAATTAGTCAAAAACTATAATGTTCGTGCAGTTATGGATACACAAGAAGTCTTACTCATCAAAACGCCCACTGCTCCAATGCGTTGAACATACATAAGAATTAGGGCTTACCTCACTGGCACACTAAATTGTCTGGCGTAAGTCCTGTTTTTAAATGATTTTGCCGCATTCATCGACATTAATATTATTCAAATTGTTGGACTTGAGATATTGTAAAACTTCTTGATATATCTGACTGCTAACGCGATCGCCTCGTTTGCCATTCTCTAGTTTGATATCATCTACAAAGAAATTGAGACGAAATTTCATATAAGGAAATCCTTCTTCATATTCCAACCCTTTCACTGAAACTTGAGGATCTTGCCATTTTTGTCGCGGTTCCTTAAATCTTTCTAACAGCCATTTATTTAACTCAATCACATAATCATCTAAGCGAGTTTCCTCGCTTTGAGGATTAGAAATTTTCTGGTAAAGCCTTTGTACTCGTCGCTTCAATAAATTTATTTTGCGTTCCCATTCATCAGAAATTAAATAGCTGTCGTTATCTAGCAAATTTGGATCGCGAAGACAAACACGATACCATTCCCGAACTAGTTTAATTAGTGTTTCTTGAGTTCGAGTTTCATTAAAAATAAAGATAGAGCGCTTATTTTTAATTTCAGTGATAGCTTCCAACCCAATTAAGCTCAGAATACCTCGATATTCTTCCTGCACATTATTAATTTCATCTTGGGTCATACCGCCTTTTTCAGCAAATTGCAAGGTGACGACTAATGCTTCCAGTCCTTGCTGAATTTCTTCTAGTTTAAAATTAACTTCTTGTTCTGCTAATAAGCGTAGTCTACCGATTTCGTGTTGATTTGCTAGTTCTGGTACTTGATAGTAGTTATCCAGTAATTCCAATTTGCTATCTATATCACCTAAAGTATCTGGATGAGCTAAAATTGCCTCCTGCATCACTCGCTTTACTTCAGGTAAGTCAAATGCAGTTGGCAGTCTTAGGTCTGTGGAGAAGTGATAATAAGATGTAGGACGGCTGAGATTGATAATATTTTGCCCTTGCAGATTGCTATTGGGGATATAAATATCACAATGTTTTTCCGGTATATACAGTTGAGTTACTCGTACCCCAATTCTGCGTAATATGGCGATCGTACTATTATCTAGCAGCAACACATCCCCAAATTTAAACGGCGTATCAATTAATAGCACTACCCCACTAAAAAAGTTTGCCAAAATTCCTTGCGCTGCAAAACCAATCACAAAAGTTGCACCACCCAGTGCAACCCAAATTCCTGTCAGATCAACCCCAAATGTTCGTAATACAAACACACCAGCAATAGTGAAAATGATTACAGGAACTACTGCTTCAATCAAAGGGAGCAGTACATCATCCCACATTGCCTCGGTTTGTTGGGTATATTCTCTCAGATAATATATGAATACTTGAATAAGTAGTTGTACTAACCAGTAGCTAATTGCAACAATCAAACCTGCTGATAAGATATTCTCAAAGCCGTCAATAATTGGATTACTAGATAACTGATGTAATGTAAACTTTAAAATAGATAATACAAAAACTGTCAGAGCCGGATAAGCAGAAACATTCAGTGTTACTAATGCAATATCTCGCTCAAATTTCCGAAAAATGGAACGCAATACATAAAATAATATGACGTAAAGGGCAATGCCGCCAATAACTGTAATTAGTAAACTACTTAAAACGAAAGCCCAAGTATTCGTTTCAAAGGGTAAAAGTTTGTTTAGCATTGTACTATTTTTATTACTTTTGTTGATAATTACTTCATGTACTATTACAAAAAGGCTGAAGTATAAAGTATGAAATGAAAAAATCAGCATAGTCAGCTTGAGAGCTATTGAGAATGAGTGCTTTATTCACGCCTTGCTGTACCAGTAAACTTGAGATTTTTACCTCCTGCCTGTTTGCTAAGTCCATTTTCCTACCACATAACCTTGAAGAGATTTTATAATTTCGCGGTAAATCTCACTACTGACGCGATCGCCTCGTTCGCAATTTTCTAGTTTAATATCGTCAACATAGTATTCAAGCTTAAATTGAATAAAAATTGCACTACTACCGTAGACAGTTTTATCCATCAACACTTGTGGTGCTTGCTGTTGACTGCTAGTGTGTTTAAATCTTGTTTTTAACCAATTGTTTAACTTTTTAACATAATCATCTAGGCGAGTTTCTATCCGACTAGGATTCAAAATCTTATGTTGTAATTGTCCAACTCTTCGTTTCAAAACATCAATTTTATATTCCCACGTTTCTGGTAAAAGGTATTGGTCTTCTTCGTGTAGAGTTGGATCTCTTAACCAAATTCTATACCAATCCCTGACTAAACTAATCAGCGAATCTGGAGTGTTAATTTCTTTAATTTTAATTTTGGGACCTACAGGATTAAAATGCCAAAATCTATTATTATTTTTAACTTCGTCAACAATTACTTGCAGCCCAATCAAACTTAAAACATTTTGATACTCTTCTTGAACAGTTGCAATATCCTCTGGGCTGAGTCCTCCACGTTCTACAAATTGTAGAGTCACCACGATTGCTTCTAGTGTTTGTTCAATTTCTGTTAACTTGAGATTGACTTTATTTTCTGCTAACAGTCTGTCTCGTCCATTTTTCTTCTTTTCTATAAAACCATCTTGGTTATTTTCTCTAATAAAATAATTGTCTAGGCAATTCAGCTTTGTGTCGATATCTCCCAAAGTATCAGGATGAGCGCAAATAATATCATACATGATTTGACAAGCTGCATCTAAATCGCCGTCTGGTTTTAAGATAACTGGTTGAGAAATTTTAACTGGCGCGATCGGGCGACTCAGATTAACAATAGTCTGTCCTTGTAAAACACTATTAGGAATATAAGCTTCAGTCAGGCTATCAAATAAATAAACATGGGTGACTCGTAAACCTATTTTTTTGAGTATGCCTAATTCTCCATTTTCTAACTTCAAAATATCGCCAAATTGAAATGGAGTATCAATTAACAGAACAATACCACTAAAAAAATTAGCTAAAATATCTTTTGTTGCAAAACCAACAATAAAAGTAGCTCCACCTACAGTAACCCAAACACCTGTTAAATTAATATTAAAAGCGAGTTGTAATATTAAACCAAAGCTGGTTAAAGTAATTAAAAATGGAACAACGCCTTCCAACAAGGGAATGAGAACGTTATCCCACATAATTTCGGTTTGTTCGGCAACTTCCTGTAAATAATAGATAATAACTTGGCTAAAAAATTTAATCATCCAATAGCCAACTGTAGCAATAATCGCTGCAATTAATAGTTGATCTATCCAAGCGAATTGTGTCTGCTTTAGATCATTAAATGTCAGCTTAATACCACTCAGAATAAATACAATTAGAACTGGATATATTGACACATAGAGTGTAACAAGGGCAAAATCACGCTCAAACTGGCGAAAGATAGCTCGCAGAACGTAAAACATGATGCCATACAAGCCAGCTGCTCCAACTGCAATTAAAATGAAGTTTTGTAAAAACGGTATTGTCTGCTCAATACCAAAAGGCAATGATAGTAAACTCAGTTGAAAGCAGTAGCTTAGAAATGGCTGTATCATAAGTAGATTAAAGTGAAACACCAACCAAATTTTTAATTTAGTTGTCTACAATTAGTGGGTAAAAAAACACACCACTAATTGTTTTTGAATTTTTAGGTAATTATTATTCAATTTCCAGTTTTAAACCCGGAAGCAAGCGTTCTAGATTTTTTAAGGATTTTCCCTGCCAAGGCATAGTGTTGGAACCTAAAACAATCAACTGGATACCTTTTTTCTTACGCAAATTTAAGACAAATTTTGATAGCATACTAATGCCAGAACTGTTGAGAAATGCTAATTCTCTTAAGTTCAAAGTCATCGTTGCTGGTTCGGTTGCAGCAATTTCATTGAGTAGATTGGCAATTGGTTCATATTCACTTGGCCCCCCAAGACTCAACTCGCCTTTAAAGTTGACGGTTGCAGAATCTGTATCACCTTCAACAATGTAATCTTCACCTTTAATTTCTTGCATAACCAGATAATTTTCTCTGCTTAAACCAAAATATTGGTATCACATACCGACGAATACTATACCTTGATTTGCGCCATCGTAGTTACAACCATAATCAGAGATTCTTGCTGAATGGTTTCTAATTTCCAACCGATTTTGGCTGTATAGTCATTAATCATGGTTAACAATCCTAAGCCAGAAGTACCACTTTCTTCAGTACTTTTCTCAATTTGGCGTACATACATCTCATGAGGATCAGAAGCTAGTAGTTCGGCAATAAATGCTCTCAACTTATCTTCACCACCTGGTTTGATACTATTGCTGGCAAAAATTACGGCGGTGACGCTATCTCTATCATTCAAGAAATGAATCCCAAATTTGACTTTGTAGTTAGAATTACTATCATTAAACTTCATAGCATTTTCAAGAAGTTCGTTAGCGACATAGCTAACAGCACTTTTACTTTCTTTGATTCTTTGTTCTTGATTTGGTTCGTTATCATCTACTGGTAAAAAGTTTGTGAAGTAGTCAGCAAAAAAGTGTGCTGAAAGACGATTGCTACGCCAACGTTGTTTAATAGGGCGAGAACTGGGTGTAAACGAAAGTTCTAAAGAGTCATGTTCTGGAGGAAATTTAGAGATAAAATCGCCAAATAATTCAGTTTTAATTGTAGATTCTGGAGATATTTGATTCATATTTAGGTTGTCATTTGTCAGGTTTGAAAACATATTTATGTTTCTATTTAAGGATATTTTTATTGGCAGATATTAATTTCTTAGAATTTATTCGTGTCGTTTAAATACTACTAATGTGATGTCATCAAATACTTTTTGTGTGCCAATGTGTCGCCGTACATCTAAAATTACCGCATCTTTAATTTCTGATGCAGATTTGTGCCAGTTTTGCTGAATAATTTCACATAACTGTTCAATACCATATTGATTTTTATTAATGTCTTTGGCTTCGGTAATGCCATCAGTGTAGAGGACAATGCCATCTCCGGGTTGTAATTCTATGGTTGTGTGACTAATAAAATCAGCAATGTCATCATCTAACGCAATGGGGAAACCCAAGTCCATCGTGTCAATGCGCTCAATTTCTCTACTGTTGCGGACGAGAATTGTTTCTTCGTGCTGTCCACTAATACTGATTTGCCCTTGACTATAGTTAAGAATTACTAATGTCAAACTCTTGTCAGAGTTCATCCGTTGGACGTTTTTATAGAGGGTGCGGTTGAGGGTGTCAAGAAAGCGCACTGAGTCAGATTCGCGGATTTCTTTGAGGAGGCGAACGGCGGTTTGTGTCATCAGCATTAACAATCCACTTTCCAGTCCGTGTCCAGTCACGTCTCCAATACCCAGAGTGACTACGCCATCGGTGTACAGTACGTCGTAGTAATCACCGCCGACTTCATCCGCAGCTTCCATAAAGCCAGCGATATCCAGTCCTTCAATGACTTCTAATTCCTCTGGTTTGGGAAGAATCATTTGCTGCATTTGCCGAATTATATCGAGTTCGGCACTCATACGAAGGTTGTCTTGCTGGAGTTTTTCATTAAGGATGCTGATTTCTGCATTCGCCTGCGCCAGTTGGGCGGTACGTTCTTGCACTTTGTCTTCTAGGGTGCGGGCGTAATCTTCTAATTTCCGATAAGAAAGCATCAGATTTCGCCAGAGAACATGAACAATACTCACTATCGTTGCACTGGCAACAGTTAACATAGGTGCAAAGACAGGAATTATCCAGCCGCCAAGAAAGGCAATGTAAGCACTGCTAAGGATAACGACCACAGCCAGCAATAAACCACCTACAGTTAGCCGACGTTTTTTGATGTACAATGCCCCCAAACTGGCGCTGTATCCAGACCAAAAGAAGATGAGCAACCAGTTGAAGGGTTTAACTGTGGCTTGCAACATCGGACGGCCATCTATAGCGGCGCTAAGGATCTGACTAGTAATATTTGCGTGAATTACTACTCCAGGGATTAGCTCTGTGGGAAAAAATAAGTTGTTATTGTATGGGGTACTATAGTTATCATTCAAACTTGGGGCTTTTGCACCGATCAAAATTAGGCGATCGCGCATAAAATCAGCAGGAATGCGATTTTCTAAAACATCGGTCAGGGAAATATGGGGAAATCTATCTAGTCCACCGCGATAATTGATTAAAACTTGGTATCCTCCCATATCAGCTTCGTTGTATTCTCCATCATTGCTCGATAGAGGTACAAACTTCGCTTTGCCTAAACCGTAAATTTGTTTATCTGCGTTGATTGCTGTTAATTCAATACCTGCTTTTTCTAAATACATTAAGGCGAGTTTTACTCCCAGCCCTTGCACCAAACTTTGATCAGGTTTACCTAATAAGATGATGCCGCGTCTGATTTTCCCATCTGTATCTAAGAGTAAATCATTTGCACCTACTTGACCTTGTTTAGCGAGAGTTGGAGGTGGGGCAATTGGTTTGCCAGCTACTTTTTCAATGCCGATAAAATTGGGCGTATTTTGAAATTCTTTGACGAGTTCTGCGTGTCCTGGTTCTACAGGTAAATCTCGATAAATATCAATAGCGATCGCTCTTGGTTGTTGTGCTTTGATGTTACGAATCATTTTAGCCATGACGCGATCGGCCATTGGCCACTGTTTGACATATTGAATATCAGCTTCATCAATAGTGACAATTGCAATTCGCTTGTCTACAGATTCTTGGGGACGCAGCCGAAATAACTGATCTAATGTTACCCATTCTAAAATCCGCAAAATACCGATATTACTCCCAGCAATTACTAACCCAGCAACACAGGGAGTAATTATTAGTGTTGTACGCCATTTTTTGACGTAATTTTTAATTTTTGTGCCAATCATTTTGTTGTTAAATTACAAAGCTTCTATTAATGGTTCAGAGGCAATTTTTTCTAACCCCACCTGTTTTAATAAATCGTGCCACTCAGTTGCAAAGGCTTTATTATTTGGCTGCGATCGCTTGGCTGCTGCTAAAACTTTCAAAGTGTCATACCATACACCTGCTTCCGCATATTTAGTGGCTAATTGTACAGGGGTTGAAGCTAAATCTTGCTCGTTAAATGTTGGTTTGACTCTTTTCACCCAACCTGTAACAGCGTAATTATCTGGTCGCAGCACTCCACCTGGTTCAATTGGGGCAAAGTACCAAAGATAATTTTTGTCTAGTACTAAATTTGGTGCTGTTGATGGTAAGGTAACACTCACTACACCGCCATCAGGAGATACTTTCAGTGTTGCAGAGTAATGAGAATTGCCTGCTTCATCTTGCAGGCTAAAGAAAACCTCTTCTGCTCCAATCGGAGGTAAATAAGCAAAGATTGTGGGATGTGAAGATACAGTGCGCCCTTGTTGGGTGGGAGGAAGCAATGCTGTCAGAGGAATAGTTTCTCCTCTTGTACCGCCACCTACGCTAGTTCTGGGGGCTGAAGTTGCGGGTAAGGTAAACTGCACATCACCTCTGGTTCCACCGCCAACGCTGGTTCTGGGGGCTGAAGTTGCGGGTAAGGTGAACTGTACATCACCTCTAGTACCACCGCCAACGCTGGTTCTAGGTGCAGAACCTCCAGGTAAAGCGAACTGCACGTTCCCTCTAGTACCACCACCAACGCTGGTTCTAGGTGCAGAACCTCCAGGTAAAGCGAACTGCACGTTCCCTCTAGTACCACCACCAACACTGGTTCTGGGGGCTGCATCCTTGGGAAGCTTAAATTCCACACTGATGAGCATTTTTCGTGGCAAAGGACTAGCTAATGCAGCATTGCCAGTTAAGGCTATGGTGCTGCAAACAGTTATAGATAAGAATTTGTGATAGTTAATCATAGTATGTTTACAACCAGTTACCGACCAGAACGAAAGAAGACCAAAAATAAGGATGTGTGTACAAAGGATTAGCCATAAGCTTGATTTGTGCTTGTTGTAATGCCTCGGCTTTATTGAGTTTTGGATTACTCAACTGGTGATAAAATTCTTTCATCAATTGAGAAGTTGATTCGTCACTAACTGACCACAAACTGGCGACGGTACTCTTAGCACCGGAACGCAAGGCAAATCCAGCTAAACCCAAGGTGGCGCGGTTATCACCTACAGCTGTTTGACAAGCACTCATGACTAATAATTCAATTGGTTGGCTGTTGCTTTGCCTTTTATTTTGAAATAAACTGTCAAAATCTTGAATAGAAATGCGATCGCTCCATGTCAATAAAAAGGTTTCTTCTGGGTCAGAACTGAATTGACCGTGAGTAGCCAGATGAACTACAGGGAAAGAATTATTAGCGATCGCTGTTTTTAGACTGTCTTTGCTAAAATTTTTGTCGAACAATACTTGAGAATTAACTTCTGCTGTGACTTGTTTAATTTCTCCTGTCACTCCTGGTAAGGGATTAAAGCCTTGACGTGCTTCGGTTAGTCCAGCGGCTAACACGCTCAATTTTTGGCGTTGCAGTCCTTGAGGAAATAGTTTTAAACCAGGACTGAGGGCGACACTATAATTTTCAATTAAATATTGTTTACCGTCATAAAGAACGCCCATTGGTAAATTGCGTAGCAAACCATCTGGGATAAAAACTAAAGTTTTGATATTACTTTTTTGGAGTGTTGCTTGAGCAGGCGTAATTAGCCAATTATAAACTTCTTGGGAGACTCGCAAACGCTCGTTACTGGGATAACCAGGAGATAGGGAAGAATAAAGTTGTTTTAAAGTAGCTTCAACTTGCTGTTTTGATAGTTGGGTGCTGTAGTGTTGTAGAAGTTGATTGGGAACTGAAAGAATAACTTCCAGGCGATCGCTTAAAATGATTGGATAGATAACAGCTGCGTGCAAGTCAATTTTTTCTAAAACTACGGGTTTGGTATTATCTAAACAAGCATCCCGAAAAAAGTTATCTAGTTCAGCAATTTGCAAAGCTTCCATTACTTGCATTACTTGTTTGATGTTGCTTTGATTGTCTTTTTGCAACAACAAACTGACGTAATCTCGATAGATAGGTTCAATACTTTCTTTGAAATTAAACTGTACATCTCGATTAATCGTCACTAAATCACTACGTAGAGATTGCAAGTTATTAAATGCTATTTCATAAGCAGCGATCGCACTATTAATATCTCCTTGTTTTTTAGTAATTGCACCCAACTGTCCCGCCGCACGCGCTACTAAATCAGTACCATTTATGTCTTTAGCGATTGTGAGTGCTTGTTTTGTCAATGTTGCCGCATCCGCTAACTGACCGTTTTTTTGATAAAGTTTACCTAGTTGGTTAAGAGCGTTAGCTTCGGCTCTTGGATCTTTAATTTCTTTGGCTTGTTGAACAGCAGTTGCTAACAATTCGGCAATTTTGACTGAATTATTATCCGTAACTGATTTTTTGTTTTCCCTGGCTTTTTCTAATGTTATCAAACTTTCTGCAAAGTTAATTTTGGCATAAATAGCAGGACGACTAGCTGGAAGTTGGGTGAGGTTAGTTTCAATTTCTGGAATCAATGCTTGTGCTGGTTCCCAGTTTTGCAGTTTTACCAACAAGCTCAATTGATTTAATTGTGCTTCTAATTTTGCCTGTGGTTCTGGAGATAAATTTACAGCTTCTTGATAATATGTCCAAGCAACATCATATTCTTCTAAATCTCTAGCAACATTGCCAATACTAAATAGCGCTGCACTCACATCAGATGGTGAGTTGAATTGTTGACTAATTTCCCAACTTTTTTCTAGGATTGACTTAGATTGTTTGAGATCACCTAAAGTTTGCAAAGCAATGCCTAAACTCCTCAAACCTTGAGCTTTCAAGAGACTATCCGGTTGACTTTGCAGTTCTTTGATCAGTTGTTCTAATAAAGTCTTGGCGCGGCGATATTGTCCTAATGCTTGCCAACCCTGCGCCTGATTAAGTTGACTGATCAATTTACCTGTTTGATCACCCGTTTGTTTATATATGACTGCTGCTTGTTGCCAAGTTTCTAAAGCTGCATCAGTTTTTCCTTGCAATACTTGGAGAGTTCCTTGAGTATTTAATGCCTGTGCTAATAATAAGTTAGTTTTAGTATCGGTATTTTTTAGGCTTTTGATGATATTAATGCTTTGAGCGATCGCAGTTTGCGATTGGGGCAGTTTTCCCAAATCTTTGTATGCTAATGCTAAATAATTTAAAACTTGAATTTGGTTGATAACTTCTTTTTCTGATTGATAAACATTCAGCGCATTTTGCCAAACTCTAGCAGCTTCTGTGTATTTTCCAGCTTGATAATAGTTTTTACCTTGTTGTAATAAATCTGAAGGATTCTCTAATTGTTGCGCTATATAATTTGACGTTAAAAATGTAGGTTGATGGGCAACAGCAGGATGACTTTTAACTACTAATAATAGAGTTGCTATAAAACAAATATAAAAACAATAACGACTCCTAATTATATACCTGTAAGATAATCTTATTTTTGACAAAACTCGCAATATTTTTTTATGGTAGCGTTTACTACTCTGCTGAGGTACAAATTTATCTGCGTTCATCTGCGTTCATCCTCTTCTATTGGCGGTTAATTATTTTTCCTGCACCTCACCAAGGTGATAATCGTTATAATTAAGCTAGTTAATTTGTTACATTTACACTGACTATTGACTACAATTACTATGTGGCTGCAATAAACTTTCTTGAGGTAAAGCAGCTACTAATTTTACTTGCCCTTGAGTATTAATTATCCAACCTGTTGCTGCGACAATTTGCGCTTTTGTTGCCGGATTTACGGCTGAATTATTAGCTTGATTGCGGTTCTGTGTAGTTGTAAAATCTCGCATATCTGACAAGAAAGTTTGACCGCGAATGGTTGCAGTAGGGTCTGTTGGTAAACCACCTCTACCTGTGATAGTGAAAGAATTACCATCAGTGGCTTTACAACTAGTAGGAATTATTTGATTGTTGCGATCGCTTTGTGCATTTGGTAATTCTACTGCGACCGAAGTCGGAGTAGTCTGTTGTTCAGTAATTGACCCAATATCCGAAATCTCTACAGTGGGAATCGGATTCTCTATTGGAGGTATTAGAGGGACGGGAACTTGTAACGGTGGACGGGGAACTTCTGGTCTTCTACCACTGGAAGTAATATTACTAGATGAGGTAGGTGTATCAGAAAAACTAATTCCTTGAATACTTCTGGCTGTAATATTGACATTGCCACCACGACCAGAGAAAGCATTAGCTGAAATGTCACTGTTTTCTTCAGGAACAGCAAAAAGTAAACCTGTATTGATGGTGATGTTAGCACCATTTGCACCTGTAGTAGGATTCCCTGCGATCGCTGATATACTACTTGCTCGGCGTAATAACAACGAATCTGTTAACTGTAGATTAATATCACCGCCTTCAGTGCTGGCTGTTTTTGTGGAAATTACAGCTTGATTGTCAAGGGTTAACTTGTTAGCTTGGATTGTAATATTGCTACCAATACCACTTCCTTTGCTATCGCTGGCAATAGCCGCACCATTACGAATCTCCACTGATTTGGCATTGACGAAAATATTACCACCGTTACCAGTAAAACCTAAATTTGCATTAGTAAATAAACCTGTATCTGCACCAGATAAAAGAACTCTATCTGTAGCTGTAACTCTTATGTTACCAGGATTACCGATACCTTCTGTTCGAGAAAATATTTGACTGTTATTTAACAAAATTGCATCGGCATTGATAATAACATTGCCAGCATTACCACCATCTGCAAAGGTAGATAATTGAGCTTGGTTAGTTTCTAATAAGTTAGCCCTAATTATGAGCTTACCACTAGTTCCTGTTGCACTTCCATAGCGATTGTTCTGCACATTGTTACTCAAAAAAATAAATGGCGCAATTAGCGTTACATCACCACCTTTTCCTGCGCCAAAAGAAGCACTTTCAATCAATGATTCTCCAAGAGGAGCTTGTTCTTGAATAATGGCAGATTGACTTTTAAGAGTAATGTTACCGCCAACTGTACCGTAAGAAAAAATCTGTGATGATGGCGGCATCACAATATCACCTTGAGCGAAAAGTTTGATATCTCCACCAGGTCGGGAAAGTACAAATGTAGAAGGATCAATTCCAAAACTGGCTAGTAATTTTGGTGTAGTAATTTTCCCTCTGGAATCAACAACAATATCGCCACCACTTGCAACACCACCAAATACACTAAGTCCAGAATTAACTTTAATATTGCCTGATAGAGAAGAATTAGGTTGATACTGATTAGTTAAAAATATTAGTCCGCCAAAATTAGTAATTTGATTAATAGTAATATCTGCACTTGTTAATTTACTATCTGTACTAGAGACTGCTGAAACAAAAGTTCTACCATCTCCAACTATTGGCAAATTGCTCACTCCAGCCCTGAGATCAACAATTGGTTGCTCTTGACTATTGAGCGCAACTTGAGTTACTCCATCAGCAAGAGTAACTGTTTCAGCAATAGTATGAGTTGGATTCCGGTTGTTAACATTAATATTATTAATTTTTATACTGCCACCAGCCAAAACCTGGATGGAAGCTCCTTGATAATTATTAAAATTAACATCTCCCTTAGCTCTAATCAGAGTAGATCCACCACTTGTTAAATTTCCACCTCCTTTCAAACTATCGGTAGCTTGCAAAGTTAAATTACCACCTGCTCGCAATTGTCCTTGCAAGTCAAGATTTTGACCAACTAAAGTTAAGTTTTGCCCAACTGATAAGTTACCAGAATTAGCGATCGCACTTTGCGGAGAAGACCAACTCTCTAACCCTGGACGCAGGTTAATTGTCAGCAAAGGTGGTGCTGTTGGGTTTTGGGTACTAAATTTGTAACCGTTCTCTAACAGCAGACTTTGGCTGGTGCTGGCAAAAAAAGAACCAGAGACATCTAATCTGGCATTTCTTCCAAAAATAATTCCGTTGGGATTAATGAAGTATAGGTTCGCACTACCTAAAACTCCCAAAGTCCCCAAAATGTTAGATGCTTGATTTCCTGTAACTCGTCCCAAGATATTTGTAATCCCAGAAGGGTTAGAAAAATAGACCAGTTGCTGATTCCCAACGTTGAAATCTTGGAAACTGTGGAACAGACTGCTACCCCGAATTGCTCCACCATCTATACGCTCTATCAAACCACTTCGATTCTGCACTCTGGGCGTAACAATTGAACTTTCGGCTCCCAAACTGTTGTCAGGGACGATTTGAGCCATAGCACTTGTACTTAAGCTTAAAGTATATAAAATAACGCTACTGCTTGCTAAAATTCTGATTTGAGGGCAACTTACTATCAGTCTTACCTTGAGTAATTTTGAATTAAATATATGTAAAAAACTGCCACGTCTCATATAGTCTCTTCTTTGAGCAATTCAATAATTTGCTCTACTTATTGCGTGTTTAGCGTTAAAATTATGTATAAATTAAGTTATTTGTTGTTATAGTTGTTATTCTCAAATCGCTTAAAATACATAACACCTTAAACTTTACAATTCTCAGATTTTGAACAAGAAAGCAAGGACAGTTAAGACATTTAAGGCAGTTTAAATAAAAAAATAAGTAATAAATATTAAACTAAAAAAAAATATAAAATTATATTATTAAATTTTCAAGAATAAAGACAGTCTTGTTCAAATTTAGTAAGACCGAAAACTTCTATAGTCACTGCGCAATAGCTACCTAAAGATTGATTTGTGATCTAAAAACAGTATTTTTTGCTACTTTATTCAAAAACTGTGGAGATAAATCAAATATCAGTAAACCTAATAAATCAGCCAAAAAGGTAAAGGTAGCTCTCGTATCAGAACATCATTCTGGTGCTGTAAAGTATTTGGGTGAGAAAGCAAATCCGTCTGAGTTAATTTTGGTACACAAGGGGAAAAGTTCATGGGACACGACTTGAAAGCATTGGCGGAACTTTACAAAAACGCACTCCTCAATGACGTACTTCCATTTTGGGAACAGCACTCCTTGGACTGGGAACACGGTGGCTATTTCACCTGCTTGAATCGTGAAGGACAAGTTTACGACACTGATAAATTTATCTGGTTGCAAAACCGTCAAGTCTGGACTTTTTCTATGCTGTGCAACCAGCTAGAAAAACGCGAAAACTGGCTCAAAATTGCCAGCAATGGTGCTAAGTTTCTCGCCCAACATGGCAGAGATGCAGAAGGAAATTGGTATTTTGCCCTCACTCGTGAAGGTCAGCCATTAGTACAGCCTTATAATATTTTTTCTGATTGCTTTGCCGCGATGGCTTTTAGCCAATATGCTTTAGCTTCTGGTGAAGAGTGGGCGAAAGATGTGGCAATGCAAGCTTATAAAAATGTCTTGCGCCGCAAAGATAATCCCAAAGGTAAATACACTAAAACTTATCCTGGCACACGCCCAATGAAAGCCTTGGCTGTACCGATGATTTTAGCTAACTTGACACTGGAAATGGAATGGCTACTACCAAGTGAAACTTTGGAGAATGTTTTGGCGACAACCGTTGAGGAAGTGATGACTGATTTCCTCGACCAAGCAAGGGGACTGATGTACGAAAATGTTGCCCCTAATGGTTCCCACATAAATTGTTTTGATGGGCGGTTGATTAACCCCGGTCACGGTATCGAAGCGATGTGGTTTATTATGGACATCGCCCGCCGGAAAAATAATAGTAAAACGATTAATCAAGCTGTTGATGTGATACTAAATATCTTGAATTTTGCTTGGGATCAAGAATATGGCGGCTTGTATTACTTTATGGATGCAGACGGACATCCCCCACAGCAATTGGAATGGGATCAAAAGTTGTGGTGGGTACATTTAGAGTCTTTAGTTGCATTAGCAATGGGCTATCGTCTAACAAAACGTGAAGCCTGCTGGGAATGGTATCAAAAAATACACGATTACACCTGGACGCACTTTGCAGATCCAGAATATGGGGAGTGGTTTGGCTACCTCAATCGTCGTGGGGAAGTACTATTAAATCTCAAAGGCGGTAAATGGAAGGGATGTTTTCATGTACCTCGCGCTTTGTACCTGTGTTGGCAGCAATTTGCAGTTTTGAGTTCGCAGTCTGTAGTTTCTTAGTGCAGAAACAACTCTTTAATTCCTGTACTGCCAATTTCTACCGCCAATGCTGCTAATAAAAAACCTAAAAGCTGGGTAACAATCACTGTACCTTCAACACCAATTAATTTATCAATCTGGTTTGCCAAGCGCAAAATCAACCAAGTGACAAACATCGCTACGACAATACCCAGCACTACACCTAGATGGGGACTCTGAGATTTTGACATTAATAACATTACAGTTGTCAGCGTACCTGGCCCTGCTAATAATGGCAAAGCCAGTGGTGTAATTGAGACATCCCGCCCTTCTTCGTGAATGGGTGTATCTAGTTCTCCGCGCAGCATTTGTAAGGCGATTAACAGCAGCAATAAACCTCCTGCCACTCGCAAAGATGCCATACTGATTTCGAGATAGCTTAAAATGTATTGACCAGAAAAGGCAAACAATAACAAAACTGCGATCGCTACAATACTGCCTTTATCAATCACTTTGTTTCTGTCTTCTGGAGTCATGCCTTTTGTTAAAGCTAAAACTATTGGTATATTGCCTACAGCATCTGCCAGGACAAACACCGCAATAAATGTTTGGACAAAAACGGAGGTATCCACAGTAGCGAGAGTTTATCAAGGTTCGATAACAACTTACCTTGAATCTGGCTTGATTTCCTAGAACCCATAGGAAGATTGAAATGAAACTTAGGGATAGCCAATTGCTTAAAGAAAAGCAACATTTACTCATTGTTGCTCAAGTCCCGAAGTTCTTTAAGTAACGATATATTTGAGTATCTGTCCCGCACACATCTACTTTTTGTTGTTAAATTTATGAAGTCTTATTTAGCCGCCGCTATTCAAATGACAAGTGTGCCTGATTTATACAAAAATTTGGCACAGGCAGAAGAATTAATTGAGCTTGCTGTGCGTCGAGGTGCTGAATTAGTCGGACTACCAGAAAACTTTTCTTTTATGGGAGAAGAAAAAGACAAACTCGCACAAGCAGAAACTATCACCCGCGAAACAGAACAGTTTCTCAGAAAAATGGCTCAACGCTTCCAAGTGACGATTTTAGGCGGCAGCTTTCCAGTCTTGGTAGAGAATACAGGCAAAGTTTATAATACTTCCACTCTGATTGACCCTAGCGGTCTAGAAGTTGCCCGTTACCAGAAGGTACATTTATTTGATGTGAATGTTCCCGACGGCAACACTTATCGTGAATCTAGCACTGTAGTCGCGGGTACACAATTGCCGTCAGTATATTTTTCAGAAGAATTAGGCGGTCTTGGTCTTTCTGTTTGTTATGATGTGCGCTTTCCCGAATTGTACCGCCATCTATCCAGCAAGGGAGCCGATGTAATTTTTATTCCAGCAGCTTTTACTGCTTTTACTGGCAAAGACCACTGGCAGGTATTATTACAAGCTAGAGCTATTGAAAATACTTGTTATGTAATTGCACCTGCACAAACTGGTACAAATTATGCCCGTCGCCAAACCCACGGCCACGCCGTGATTATCGATCCTTGGGGAGCAATTTTAGCTGATGCTGGTGAAAAACCTGGAATTGCGATCGCAGAAATTAACCCCTCGCGTTTAGAACAAGTGCGCCGTCAAATGCCCTCTTTGCAACACAGGGTGTTTGGATAAAGTATGAAGTGTGAAGTCTGAAGTCTAAAATTGTATCCTTCAGACTTCATCCTGAAAATTATTACCCGACTCTCTATATTTAGATAAAGCAACCAAAGTAATTAATTAGGACATCAGTAGAGAATAAAATTTAGATACCAAAAGACTTTTATCTCTGTCACCTGTTACCTGTCACCTACTATACTTTCCAGTAAACTCCTCAACATCAAATAAGCCGAAGTAGCACCAGGATCTTGATGTCCAATACTCCGTTCTCCTAAATAACTGGCACGTCCTTTTTTCGCCAGCATCGGTTTAGTATTTTCTAACGCTTGTTCTGCTATCGCTACAGCCTGTTGCATTGCATCCAAAGTGTCTTTACCTTCCCCAACCGCTTGCCCAAAAGCTGCCACTACAGGAGACAGCACATCAACCATTGTTTTGTCTTGTAGTTGAGCTTTACCACGTTGTAAAACTCCCTCTAGCCCCGCTTGCAGTAATTCTAATAAATCTTGTGTGCTTAGTTCTTGCTTGCCTGCTGCTACGGTACTGGCTTTCAAAAACAGTGTGCCGTATAAAGGGCCACTAGCACCGCCAACACTAGAAATTAGAGTCATACTAACTGTTTTCAAAATGCTGCCAATATCTTGATGTGTCATAGTCGGCAGCTGACTCAAGACCTTTTTAAAACCACGATCCATATTAATCCCGTGGTCAGCATCACCAATTGCTGCGTCTAATTGAGTTAAATATTCTTTATGCTGTTCTATTTCAGAAGCAAATAGTTTTAACCATTGTAAAATCTGCGCTTGACTGATCATTTCAAATCCCCCATCGCAGACTTGCTGTGTGTACTGGCGCATCCCATAACCGGATGAGTTCATCATCCAACTTGAGCAATGTAATTGAGCAACCTTGCATTTCTAAAGATGTAATATAAGGGCCAATGAGGTTGCGGACAATCAGCATTCCTCTTTGTTCACAGATTTCTGCCAGCTTGCGATAAATCAGATAAAGTTCTGAGATAGGTGTACCACCCATACTATTAACAAAAGCTAACAAGCGATCGCCTGCTTGCAAAGGTGGATCAATTAACTCTACATCAACCCATTCGCCTTGGTTTTCATCCCACTCTCGCACAACGTGGCTGTAGCCGCCATCATCAATTATTGTTTGAGTTAATATCTCTGCAATCTCATCTGCTGATTTTAGGAAAATTCTTTCTCGGCCTGGTTCCCCGTGAATCCCAATACCGATTTCTATTTCATTCTCAGTCAATATAAATGTTGGTGTGCCTTTAGCTGGTACAGTACACGATGTCAGAGCAATCCCCATACTTCGACCATTAATATTTACCCGACGGCACAAGTTTGCTATCTGTGGCAAATCATACCCTTGTTCAGCAGCTGCACCACAAATTTTCTCTGCTAATACCGTTGTTCCCACACCTCGACGACCTTGGGTGTATAAGCTATCCTTCACTGCGACATCATCATCAATCAACACATTTAGCACACGGATACCTTCACTGCGGGCTAACTCCGTTGCCATTTCAAAGTTCATCACATCGCCACTATAATTCTTGACAATAAAAAGCACTCCAGCCCCACTATCTACTTGTTGAGCAGCCGCCAGCATTTGGTCGGGGGTAGGTGAAGTGAAAACCTCCCCAGGGCAAGCAGCATCTAACATTCCCTGACCTACAAACCCAGCGTGCATAGGCTCGTGTCCACTGCCACCACCAGAAATAATTGCGACTTTACCCTGTATTGGTGCATTAGCTCGGTAGACAAAGGTAGGCTCATAGTTGACTTTGATTAAATCTGAGTGAGCCACAGCCATACCGACTAGACTTTCTTTTACAAAGTCTTCTGGCTGATTGATCAGCTTTTTCATGATCTGTGCTTGAGAAGGTGCTACAGATTAGGATAATAGACTGAGAAAAAAATGCAAAAACACATCAGACACTGCATATATAGCTTTCCTGGAAATATCACAGTTGGCATTAATGATAAGTTCGCCCATATCTTTCAGGCAGTGTCTGAATCACAGCACCATGAAGCGTTCTTGATTTACTACGTATATTTCCATGTATTTCCTAAAAAATAGCTAAATCTAGCTTTTTATTAACCAAAAATTTGTTTTATTAGATAAAGTTGTTTATCTAGCTGTTGTTATCAAGTTTTTTGCTGGCTTACCCAGCTTTCAAAAAAAAATTTGCTAAACCCTTGACGAACTCATAATCAGTTGTTAATCTAGATAAAGTGTTGAGGCTAGAGAGCCGAGACAACTGAACCGAGAAAAAAGAATACTTTGAAAGCTTAAATTTAAACCAATCCTCGTCAAACAAATTGGTTTTGGGACTTCCCAAAAACTTAAAAAATTATAGCAAGGAATCTGGAAAAAAGTTTTTTCAGATAACAAACTCGAAACATAACAAAACGGAGAGTTTGATCCTGGCTCAGGATAAACGCTGGCGGTATGCTTAACACATGCAAGTCGAACGGTCTCTTCGGAGATAGTGGCGGACGGGTGAGTAACGCGTGAGAATCTGGCTTCAGGTCGGGGATAACTACTGGAAACGGTGGCTAATACCGGATGTGCCGAAAGGTGAAAGGCTTGCTGCCTGAAGATGAGCTCGCGTCTGATTAGCTAGTTGGTGTGGTAAGAGCGCACCAAGGCGACGATCAGTAGCTGGTCTGAGAGGATGATCAGCCACACTGGGACTGAGACACGGCCCAGACTCCTACGGGAGGCAGCAGTGGGGAATTTTCCGCAATGGGCGAAAGCCTGACGGAGCAATACCGCGTGAGGGAGGAAGGCTCTTGGGTTGTAAACCTCTTTTCTCAAGGAATAACAAAATGAAGGTACTTGAGGAATCAGCATCGGCTAACTCCGTGCCAGCAGCCGCGGTAATACGGAGGATGCAAGCGTTATCCGGAATGATTGGGCGTAAAGCGTCCGCAGGTGGCTATGTAAGTCTGCTGTTAAAGAGCAAAGCTTAACTTTGTAAAAGCAGTGGAAACTACATAGCTAGAGTGCGTTCGGGGTAGAGGGAATTCCTGGTGTAGCGGTGAAATGCGTAGAGATCAGGAAGAACACCGGTGGCGAAGGCGCTCTACTAGGCCGCAACTGACACTGAGGGACGAAAGCTAGGGGAGCGAATGGGATTAGATACCCCAGTAGTCCTAGCCGTAAACGATGGATACTAGGCGTTGCGAGTATCGACCCTCGCAGTGCCGGAGCCAACGCGTTAAGTATCCCGCCTGGGGAGTACGCACGCAAGTGTGAAACTCAAAGGAATTGACGGGGGCCCGCACAAGCGGTGGAGTATGTGGTTTAATTCGATGCAACGCGAAGAACCTTACCAAGACTTGACATGTCGCGAATCTTCTTGAAAGGGAAGAGTGCCTTCGGGAGCGCGAACACAGGTGGTGCATGGCTGTCGTCAGCTCGTGTCGTGAGATGTTGGGTTAAGTCCCGCAACGAGCGCAACCCTCGTTTTTAGTTGCCAGCATTAAGTTGGGCACTCTAGAGAGACTGCCGGTGACAAACCGGAGGAAGGTGGGGATGACGTCAAGTCAGCATGCCCCTTACGTCTTGGGCTACACACGTACTACAATGCTACGAACAGAGGGCAGCAAGCGTGCGAACGCAAGCAAATCCCGGAAATCGTAGCTCAGTTCAGATCGAAGGCTGCAACTCGCCTTCGTGAAGGAGGAATCGCTAGTAATTGCAGGTCAGCATACTGCAGTGAATTCGTTCCCGGGCCTTGTACACACCGCCCGTCACACCATGGAAGCTGGCAACGCCCGAAGTCATTACCCCAACTTTTCGGAGAGGGGGATGCCTAAGGCAGTGCTGGTGACTGGGGTGAAGTCGTAACAAGGTAGCCGTACCGGAAGGTGTGGCTGGATCACCTCCTTTTAGGGAGACCTGCCCCATTACAGGCTTAATGCAAGTATGTAAGTCGTAATGAGGTCATCCCAGGTCGTTCGAGATTGGTGAAAGCTTTCAAAGTATTACTCTTTCGGTTGAAAAAAAGGAACAGACAGCAACTAACGATAGTTAGACTGCTGGGAGTGATTCCAGCCAGAACCTTGAAAACTGCATAGAAACGCGATTAATAGCAGGCAGACGAATCGAAGTGCTGAGTGCTGAGTGCGGAATGTTGAGTGAATCAGCGGCAAGCACGAAGTAAACAGAACCAAGAAAAGTTTGCATGGATAAGCCAAATGTAAAGTGGTCAAGCGAATAAGAGCTAATGGTGGATACCTAGGCACACAGAGGCGAAGAAGGACGTGGTTACCGACGAAATGCTCCGGGGAGTTGGAAGCAAACATTGAGCCGGAGATATCCGAATGGGGCAACCCTAAATACAGCCTGTTGAATATATAGACAGGTATGAGCCAACCCAGCGAACTGAAACATCTTAGTAGCTGGAGGAAGAGAAATCAAAAGAGATTCCCTGTGTAGTGGTGAGCGAAAGGGGAAGAGCCTAAACCAAAGGGTTTACTCTTTGGGGTAGTGGGACAGCAATATCGAATCTAGCGGTTAGACGAAGCGGCTAAATACCGCACCAAAGAAAGTGAAAGTCTTGTAGTCAAAAACTTAAGGATAGTAGCTGAATCCCGAGTAGCATGGGGCACGAGGAATCCCATGTGAATCAGCGAGGACCATCTCGTAAGGCTAAATACTACTGTGTGACCGATAGTGAACCAGTACCGCGAGGGAAAGGTGAAAAGAACCCCGGAAGGGGAGTGAAATAGAACATGAAACCATTAGCTTACAAGCAGTGGGAGTCCGATTCAACGGATGACCGCGTGCCTGTTGAAGAATGAGCCGGCGACTTATAGGCACTGGTAGGTTAAGTCAAAAATGACGCAGCCAAAGGGAAACCGAGTCTGAAAAGGGCGATAATCAGTGTTTATAGACCCGAACCCTGGTGATCTAACCATGGCCAGGATGAAGCTTGGGTAACACCAAGTGGAGGTCCGCACCGACCGATGTTGAAAAATCGGCGGATGAGCTGTGGTTAGGGGTGAAATGCCAATCGAACCAGGAGCTAGCTGGTTCTCCCCGAAATGTGTTGAGGCGCAGCGGTAATGAATATACCTGGGGGGTAAAGCACTGTTTCGGTGCGGGCTGGGAGACCGGTACCAAATCGAGACAAACTCAGAATACCCAGGGCACACATTGCCAGTGAGACAGTGGGGGATAAGCTTCATTGTCAAGAGGGAAACAGCCCAGACCACCAGCTAAGGTCCCCAAATCATCACTAAGTGATAAAGGAGGTGGGATTGCATAGACAACTAGGAGGTTTGCCTAGAAGCAGCCACCCTTGAAAGAGTGCGTAATAGCTCACTAGTCAAGCGATCCTGCGCCGAAAATGAACGGGGCTAAGTGATGTACCGAAGCTGTGGGATTAATTAATTAATCGGTAGGGGAGCGTTCCGTGGTAGGTAGAAGCAGTAGCGGCAAGCAGCTGTGGACGAAACGGAAGTGAGAATGTCGGCTTGAGTAGCGCAAACATTGGTGAGAATCCAATGCCCCGAAACCCTAAGGGTTCCAGAGCCAGGTTCGTCCGCTCTGGGTGAGTCGGGTCCTAAGGCGAGGTCGAAAGGCGTAGTCGATGGACACAGGGTGAAGATTCCCTGACTATGATATGGGAGCATTGCTAGGGACGCATGAAAAATAGCTACACCCTAATTGGTTTGGGAGGAGTTTACGAACTCCGTGTAGTCAAAGATAGTGCCAAGAAAAGCTAGTAATGTGATGAACATATTGTACCCGTACCCGAAACCGACACAGGTAGGGAGGTTGAGTAAACTAAGGGGCGCGAGATAACTCTCTCTAAGGAACTCGGCAAAATGGCCCCGTAACTTCGGAAGAAGGGGTGCCCAAGAAATTGGGTCGCAGTGAAGAGATCCAGGCGACTGTTTACCAAAAACACAGGTCTCCGCAAACTCGCAAGAGGAGGTATGGGGGCTGACGCCTGCCCAGTGCCGGAAGGTTAAGGAAGTTGGTCAGGGCAACTGAAGCTGACGACCGAAGCCCCGGTGAACGGCGGCCGTAACTATAACGGTCCTAAGGTAGCGAAATTCCTTGTCGGGTAAGTTCCGACCCGCACGAAAGGCGTAACGATCTGGATGGTGTCTCAGAGAGAGACTCGGCGAAATAGGAATGTCTGTGAAGATACGGACTGCCTGCACCTGGACAGAAAGACCCTATGAAGCTTTACTGTAGCCTGGAATGGTGTCCGGGCTTCGCTTGCGCAGGATAGGTGGGAGACGATGAACTTTTCCTTGTGGGGAGAAGGGAGTCAACGGTGAGATACCACTCTGGCGAAGCTAGGATTCTAACTCATCTCCGTCACCCGGAGAGAGGACAGTTTCAGGTGGGCAGTTTGACTGGGGCGGTCGCCTCCTAAAAGGTAACGGAGGCGCGCAAAGGTTCCCTCAGCACGCTTGGAAACCGTGCGGCGAGTGTAAAGGCATAAAGGGAGCTTGACTGCAAGACCGACAAGTCGAGCAGGTACGAAAGTAGGCCTTAGTGATCCGACGGCGCAGCATGGAATGGCCGTCGCTCAACGGATAAAAGTTACTCTAGGGATAACAGGCTGATCTCCCCCAAGAGTCCACATCGACGGGGAGGTTTGGCACCTCGATGTCGGCTCATCGCAACCTGGGGCGGAAGTACGTCCCAAGGGTTGGGCTGTTCGCCCATTAAAGCGGTACGTGAGCTGGGTTCAGAACGTCGTGAGACAGTTCGGTCCATATCCGGTGCAGGCGTTAGAGCATTGCGAGGAGCCTTCCTTAGTACGAGAGGACCGGGAAGGACGCACCGCTGGTGTACCAGTTATTGTACCAACAGTAGACGCTGGGTAGCCAAGTGCGGAGCGGATAACCGCTGAAAGCATCTAAGTGGGAAGCCCACCTCCAGATGAGTGCTCTCACCACTATAAGTGGGTAAGGTCACCTGTAGAACACAGGTTCTTAGGCGGTAGGTGGAAGTGCAGTAATGTATGTAGCCGAGCCGTACTAACAGACCGAGGGCTTGACCTCGCAACTTTGGTGAATATCGCGTTTCTTGCAGCCTTCAGGGTCTCTGACCTTACAAGTTTTCCTGGTGCCTATGGCGCGGTGGAACCACACTGATACCTTCCCGAACTCAGAGGTGAAACGCTGCTGCGGCTACGATAGTTGGAGGGTCGCCTCCTGCCACAATTGCTCGGTGCCAGGTCTATTATTATCAAAACCCTCTTTCACTCACGAAAGGGGGTTTTGTTATGACAAGCTCGCCACTAAGATTCGATGCTATCGAATCTTAGTGATATCAAATCTGTAGACAATCGCTTACTGCCAGAACTAGTTTAATTCGTTTCCTGAATTTGCAAGCGGATGGTGTGTTCTGTAGCGCTGCTCAGTTGTAGTTCCATCATTTCAGTACCAAGAGGTTCAATGCAGCTGAGGAGCGATCGCAGGTTTGGTGTACTTGCACCTGTGTCTACATACAATCTATCGGCTAAACTGCTGATGCGTTTCCATGTCATGTATAACTTGCCAATCAGCTGTTCCATTTGGGAAGCTTGATTGACTAAATCAGCCGCAATGCTTAAACAGCCAACTCTGTGGGCTTCTTCTAAGGCGGTTTCTATATCTACATCTTCTTTAGCCAGTGCTTGGACTTGTGCTGCCGATTTGAGATACTTGGCTAATTGACGGGCTTCTGTCGTTACCTGCTTGATGGTGTCTACGTCAGGGTTGGCAATAATTTCTTTTTGAATAAATTTTTGGTGCTGTTCTGGTAACTTTTCCATTTCTTTTACCAGTGGGGCTATGTAGCGCGGAGGTAAGGAATTGTCTGCGGCTTTTACCTTGACTGGTTCCGGGATTAAATCTGAAGACATCGCCATCCATTCATCGGTGAGTTGGCGGACTTCGCGGCGGGTGATGCGATCGCCTTTTTGGGCGGCTTCACTCACCATTTGTTGCACTTCTGGGGCGGATTTAGCTGTTTCAACAAAGGCACGTTTGCTAAAGTTATTGACTGCCGAGGGTTCTAGCCTGCCTTCTTCTAAAAGCGTATCAGCACTATTTGCTAATTGAATCCAAGAGTAAGCTTGGCTTTTGCTGATCTCTCTTTCCTTTAGCCATTTAAGAAAGCCTGTACCTCTTCCATCACCACCTTTTTTCTCTCTATCACGTACTGCTCTTAAAATTCGTCCCCGCCAAATTTCTGTTTGCAGGTCAAAGCGATCGCATACTTGCCAAGCTATATCCAACTGCTGTAAGAAATCGGACTCAGGAATCTGTTCATCTTCTGGATCTGGCAGTTCAAAGGTAAGATCAGTTGGCTGTTGTAGGGCAGCAGCAAGGTCATTAATAGCGTCGGTATCTTGCACGGTGGATAACAGACTAGAATATGCGTCGGCTTATTATGACATAATCTGCGTGTAATGAAGCAAAATCTCCTAGAGAGTTGTGAGTGTAATTAAAAGTTGCTAATGGATACCTGCATTTAAACAGCAAGCTTATAGTAGTTCAGATAAACAGAATTTACATTTTTTCATAGTATTTTACAGTTGATGATTCAGAAAAACACATCAGCTAAAAACATCAGACTAGGTTTGATAATAGTCATCTAATTGTAAAGTCAATTGCAAAGTAGATTTAACAATTTAAAAACAATTTAATTAATTTTATTACTATTAGCTAAATATAGAGTAATTGTAGCTATTTGATATGATTAAGCATCGACTAACATCTTGCTACTTATTGACACTGACTTCTGTATTCATGAGTGACAATAAACATAATTTTGTTAAATTGATATGACAAGTTTTTTCAAGTTAATAATCAATATCCTATTTTTAGGAACCTTGTTATTGTTATGCCAACGAGTTTGGGCGCAAGAATAGCTGCCCGTGCGTGGCGGTATCCCTTTTGGCATTAGTGGAATAGCCTTGTTAGAACAACAAAGTAATTCTCTAGATTTTTTGATTGCCCATGATAATAAACAGAAAAATCAAAGTCGTCTAGCAACTATTAGTATTCAAGGCAAGAAGTCACATGAGTATTTTCCTCTAAATTGGCAGAGCAAAATAGCTTTACCAATAGACTTAGAAGCTTTAACATCTGTTCCTAGAAGCAGTAATTCTTGTATTGCGTTAGCTAGTTCTGGTGAGGCTTATCATTTGAACTTCAATCCAGTCAATAAAACAATTTCTGTGATTCAAGAATTTCATCTCTCAGGAGTTATACCAGAAAGTAATTTTGAATCATTTGCGCTGCAAGACATAGATGGCAAATTAGTTGCTGTGTGGGCGCATCGTGGCGCAGGAGAACAACCAGCGACTATTTATTGGGGAACCTTAGATTTAACTAAATATCAAGTTATTACTGTAGGTTCTGCTAATTTTAAAGTTCCTTTCCCCTCTGGAAATGTACGTCATATTTCCGATTTAAAAATAGACTCTGCTGGAATTGTATATGTTACCTCAGCCAGTGATGCAGGAGATGATGGACCATTTCAATCAGCTGTATATGTTGCAGGTTACGTGGGATGGCGTGGTAATAAATTAATTTGGCGGCAGAGTTCGCAATTAGTGCCTCTCTACCGCTCTGATTATCACAAAATTGAAGGTATGGAACTAGTACCTGGTGCAGCAGGCGGTTTAATTGTGGGTACTGATGATGAAAATTTCGGTTCCTATGTGTACATGGTGGGTGGAAGTAGCTAAGGCAGAACTTACGCACAAAAGTTAACTGCTGAGATTGGGTGTAAGGGTGCAAGGGTATAAGGGTGAAGGTGTTTTCAACTCTTATACCTCTAATTTTCAACTACACCCGCATAGCCCTATTTAACCTAAACATTAAACCGGAATAACATTACATCACCTTCTTGGACGATGTACTCTTTGCCTTCACTTCTGACTAAGCCTTTTTCTTTAGCACCATTCATCGAACCGCTGGCTACCAAATCATTATACGCAACGGTTTCGGCACGAATAAAGCCCCGTTCAAAATCAGAGTGAATTACACCTGCGGCTTGGGGTGCAGACATACCAGCATGAATTGTCCAAGCGCGGGTTTCTTTGGGGCCGCTGGTGAAATATGTCCGTAAACCTAACAGGGTGTAAGTTGCGCGAATCAAAGATTTTAAGCCGCCTTCTTTCACACCTAAAGATTCTAAAAAATCAGCTTTTTCTTCTTCGGATAATTCTACTAATTCTGCTTCTACTTGAGCAGAAACGATGACGACTTGAGCATTTTCTTGCGATGCAATTTGCCGGACTTGTTCGACAAATTCATTACCTGTTGCTAAGTCATCTTCCGAAACATTGGCAGCATAGATAATTGGTTTGTTGGTGAGCAGTCCTAATCCTTTAATAATTGCTGCTTCTTCTTCATTTAAACTGACTTGGCGGACAGATCTACCTTCGTTTAACGCAGCAACTAATTTTTCTAGAACTGTGATTTCAAACTGAGCTTCTTTGCTGGTGCGGGCTTGTTTCCGTGTGCGTTCAATGCGGCGCTCAATTTGCGCTAAGTCTGCTAAACCAAGTTCTAAATTAATGATTTCAATATCCCGTGCTGGATCAACAGAACCGGCAACGTGGATAATATCATCATTCTCAAAACAACGCACCACATGAACGATCGCATCAACTTCCCGAATGTGCGATAAGAACTGATTACCCAGTCCTTCACCCTGACTCGCACCTTTCACCAACCCGGCAATGTCCACAAACTCAACACGGGCAGGGATAATTTGTACAGAACTAGAAATTTGCGAAAGCACGTTTAACCGTTCATCCGGTACTGCGACCACGCCGACATTCGGTTCAATCGTGCAGAAGGGAAAGTTAGCAGCCTCCGCTTTGGCATTGGCTACTAAGGCATTAAACAAAGTAGATTTTCCGACGTTGGGAAGTCCGACAATTCCGGCTCTTAGCATGTTGAATTTTAGATTTTGGATTTTTGGCTCAAACTACTAAGATAATTCAAACAGGTTCAGGTATGGTTTGGGGAATTGTACCTGGAACTGTTTGAGGAATTGGGGCTGGGATTGTCTGAGGAATTGGTGTAGGTACAGTTTCTGGCACAGGTTCAGGAATTGCTGGCCCTGGTGTAGGTTCAGGAGTGGGTAGGGGGTGTGGTGGCGGAGTAGGAATTTGTGGCTCAGGAATCGAAATAGCTTGGATATCAATCATGGGTAGTCTAGTTAAACTATCTGTCTTTCCCAAACTAGATGATTACCTTAAATGCTGGCATCTTCCTAGCTAATAGAAAAAGGCTGAAGTATAAAGTCTAAAGTATGAAATTGAGCTTCAGATCCCCAACTTCTTTAAGAAGTTGGGGATCTTGTGTTTGCTATCTACTCTTGCCAATTAAAGAAAGCTTCAAACTTCGGCTGGGTGATATTCTTGTTGTCTTTCAACAAAGCTTTGTACACGGTTGCGGTAGTTTCTGATGGTATCATCTACCCAATCGCGATCGCTACTGTTAGCATACAAATGTACTAATGGCTCACTAGCATCGGGTAGAACTAACAGCCAATTGTCATCGTAAGGTTGACCAATTTTCACGCCATCAATGAGTTCGAGGTTTTGGGCTGGGTGAGTTTCTACCAAATAACGCATTAATGCACCCTTGGCAGTCCAGGGACAGCGAATTGTATGAGTTCGGTGAATTACACGCGGCAATTCTGAACGCGCAGTCGCCAGCGATCGCTCTTGAATTGTTAGCATTTCAATAATCTTGGCAATGCAGAACATAGAATCAAACCCTGGATGCAGTTGCGGGAAGATGAACCCAGTTTCGCCACTACCTCCCAACACTACATTGGAATTTCTTTGGCAAGCTTCCATTAAAGCGGTGGGGTTAGCTTTGGTGCGAATCACTCGACCATCGTGGCGACGGGCGACTTGTTCCACTGCACTGGAGGCGTGAACAGGTACAACTACTGTACCTCTGGGGTTCGAGGTTAATATCATGTCCACCATAAGTGCGGTTAACATTTCTCCTCGAATTGGAAAGCCTGATTCATCCACTAAAATTAGCTGTTCGCCATTCGCAGAGACTTGCACACCAAAATTAGCCTTGAGTGCTTCCACTACATGACCTAGCTGCGTTAACAGCCCTTCTCTGTCAGCAGTAGTAACAGCGTGTTTATTCAAGCTGGCATTCAGCACCACTGCATCCGCGCCGAATTTATCCAGCATTTGGGGTAAAACTGCCCCAGACACAGCATAAACATAGTCAATCACAACCCTAGCGCGACTGTTGCGCAACGTAGAAACGTGTAGTAGTTTTTCAAAGGCTGTGCAGTAACGGTCAATCACTTGGCTGGGGTAAGCAACATCGCCAACTTCATGAATCAACGCCCGCCGCATATCTTCTTTAAAGAAAGCCCCTTCAATTTTCTTTTCTTGGGCTTTGGAAATGTTAATGCCTTTGGCATCCATAAATTCAATCAGGATGTAGTCGGGGCGGTCTGGATGAACTCGCACATGGATACCGCCAGCCACCGACATGGTAGGAATCACTGTCCGGGCGATGGGGATAGCGGTAGCATCAAGATTTTGAATATCAACCCCAACAGACATTAAACCTGCAATCAGCGATCGCGTCACCATACGAGAAATGTTTCGTTGGTCTCTCGACACCGTAACTTTAGAACCTGGTTTTAAAGTCGAACCATAAGCCGAACCCAACCGTACAGCAAATTCTGGGGTAATGTCGATATTCGCTAATCCTTGTACACCACGTTGTCCAAACAAATTGCGTTGGGCAGTATTACCCCAAATCAGGTTGATGTTTAAAATCGCACCAGACTCAATTTTTTTACTAGGCCAGACACGCACACCAGTACTAATTTGCGCTTCTTCTCCTACCGTAGATAACGAACCTACCACAGCAGCTTCTAATACATGAGCGCGACGGTCTACGCGGCTACCACGAGAAATCACGCAAGCACTTAGATGTGCTTCTTCTCCAAGAATTGCGCCATTCCATACAATCGGACGCTTGAGATTAGCATCAGATCCAACCGTAACGTTATCACCAATTACCGTTCCCGCTTCAATCTGAACTCTAGCCCCAATGCGGCAATTGTCACCGATAATGGTTGGAGTTTCGATATTCGCTGTCTGGTCAATAAAAGTATTTTGTCCTACCCACAAACCAGGGGAAACTTCTTTATATGCAAAGTCGAGTTTGACCTTACGATCTAAAGCATCATATTGAGCTTCTCGATAAGCATCTAAATGACCGACATCGCACCAGTAACCTTGAGCAATGTAGCCATACATTGGCTCATTTTTGGCTAAGAGTAAGGGAAATAAATCTTTAGAAAAGTCAGATTCAGTATTAGCTGGTAAATAATCTAAAACTTCTGGTTCAAGAATGTATGTACCAGTGTTGACTGTATCGGAAAAAATTTCGCTTGTAGATGGTTTTTCTAAAAATCGCTTAATTTTTCCTTCTTCATCGGTAATTACTACCCCAAACTCAATTGGGTTAGGAACTCTCGTTAAAATCAAAGTGGCTTTTGATTGTTTTTGTTTATGAAATTCAATTGCTGCTGTTAAGTCAAAATCTGTTATACTATCGCCGCTAATTACTAAAAAAGTTTCATCAAGAAGTTCGGCAATATTTTTTACACAGCCTGCCGTACCAAGAGGCTGGTCTTCTTCCACAGCATAGGTCATTTGTACGCCAAAATCACTACCGTCTTGAAAGTAATCTCGTAAGACATCAGGTAAATAATGTAATGTGGCAATCACCTCAGTGATTTGATGTCTTTTGAGAAGATTGATAATGTGTTCGGCAATGGGCCGATTGAGAATCGGCACCATAGGTTTAGGTAAATCGCAAGTTAACGGACGAAGCCTTGTCCCCGAACCGCCTGCCATCAGTACTGCACGCATAAATCCTCCTAAGCTATTTTGCAGCATCAGCTGCTTGCAGACTCTTGAGAGTATGGTCTTTCTTTAGTGTCTTATAGATGTTCTGATTTCAGGAACTTCCACAAGATGCATCTAATCAGTGTTAAGCATATTTACTCAACACAACAGCCTATTTGTCTAGAAGAAATTAAGAAATGTTTCGGAAAATCGAGTTTATTTATTATGCCAGTTTTAAAGTTTTAGAGGTAGCAAGAAAGTAGAAAAAAGAACATAGAAATATAGAATAATATATTTCTTTTTATCTTTATAATTAATCTTAATTAACTTAAACCGATAATATACTAGGTGAACTAGCGACAATGCCAGATGCTACTTTACACTGGAATCAGAGAATGTTCTATTACATCCTTCATTGGTTTGAAAATTAGGTTTAAAGTCTACCTGGTCACGTATAGATTAAGAATTACTGAGAAATTTTGACAATTCTTAACTTAATTTTAGTTAGTAGCGAACGGAGTTCATTAACATGAGCAACTTAATTGTGTTTGTTGTGATAGTAGGTTACGTAGGTTTAGGTTGGAAGTTCTGGTCTGGATTTACACGGACTAACTTTACCCCATCCTTACCTAATCGCATTGCGTTATCTGTGTTATGGCCAGCTTTATTTATCGCTAATAAATCCTATCGTCGCAACTTTAGAAAAGCATTGAAGGGTTAGGCATTAATTTTAAGTTTGCAAGTATCAAAGTTTGGCGATCGCCGATATATTAAAACAGTTTCGTTTAGTGCTGAAAAAGAGAAAAAGAGTAACCTAAGCTACAAAGTGAAGAAATGGATCGGTCATGAAAAAGCAATAAAGCTTTGGGAAGTTAAAGCCACAAGCCACCAAAAAAGAATTGATGCGATCGCCAATCTGAACTAGCAGGTAATTGGGCTACATTTCCATACTAAAGAACAAGACATTCCAAATTTTTTGTCAGCATTCTTGAAATACAAATAATAGTTTATTTGTTATGCAACCTCTTCTCTCACTTGCTGGATTAAACGTTCTCGTAGTTGAGGATGATGATGATAGCCGCTTTTACATTACTACTGTGTTAGAGACAGATGGAGCCAATGTTGTTGCAGTTCCATCAGCAGTAGCCGCTTTGCAAGTGTTACCTGAATTGCAACCCGATGTTGTAATTAGTGATATAAGTATGCCTGGGGAAGATGGCTACACCTTGATTCGTAAAATACGCGCACTAAAACCAGACAGTGGCGGACGAGTTTTAGCTATTGCCTTAACAGCTTATGGCGATCGCGAGAGTTGCCTGCGTGCATTAGAATCAGGTTTTCAGACTCATGTATCTAAACCAGTTGATCCAGAAGAATTAGTCGAGATAGTCTCTAATTTGGTTGCTTCTTGTAATTGGTAATACCAAGTTGCAGTAAAAGATCGTAAATTTACAAAATAATACACCTTTCAGTAGTTGTAACCCTAACCCTATTTATGCATTTTTCTTAATATTTATAAAAGTATGGACTCATTTATTTATAAAGCTAATCAGTCAATTTGTGACTCCTAATCACAAAGCATTTCTACCAAAAAAAGCATTGCATCTTTGTCAATCTGCATATTCACTCAATCTCTAAAATCCTGATTTAACCATCATTTCCCAATTGTTTAGTAATACCAATTTGAAAAAAGAATGCGACAGATGGTAGATATATACAGAAGTAGCGTTCAGGGTATGTGATGGCAGGAGTAACGCAGATCGAGATTGAAGAAAGTGTCGAAGAACTAGAGAATTTGCTGAGGCATCAAAAGCAGTCTCGGCTTAAAGAACGTATACAAGCCCAGAAATGTTGAATGTTAAGAAAAGCCTGATAAAAATAGCCCAAAATCTGGTAGAGTTTGGGCAAAGAATAAAAATATATCTGTTTGAAGATGATTATAAAATCGTTTCCTAAGATTGTCAAAGGTATCCTGAAAGAACTACCAAAAAATGATTATCCAGTCTTGAACAGCCGTCTGTTCTTTGAGTGTTGGCTATCTTATGTCATGGATAACAGCCTCACAAGTATGCGAGACTTATTTAAAAGATTGAATAATACAGGGTTTTCGATAGATATTTCTACTTTCTCTAAAGCTAATCTACATCGAAGTCAAAAGCCTTTTCAAAAAATTTATCAAAAACTGAATGAGTTAGTAAAGCAGAGAAATCAGAAAAAATTACAGAATAAATACGATATTTGTCCAATAGATTCAACAATTATTACTTTGACAAGCAAGTTGTTATGGGTACTAGAGTATCATCAGGTAAAACTTTTTAGTTCCTTGAATCTGACCACAGGAACTCCAGAAGATAACTTCATAAACTTTGGGCATAACCATGATTATAAATTTGGTTCAAGAATGATGTCTAATTTACCAGAAGATGCTGTAGGGGTAATGGACAGAGGTTTTGCGGGATTAAAATTTATCCAAGATTTAGTACAACAAAAACAATATTTTGTCCTCCGGATAAAAAATAATTGGAAGTTAGAATTTCAAGCAGCAACTGGACTAATAAAAATTGGTGCTTCTGAAGATGCTCAAGCTTATAGAGTGGTGAATTTTTGGGATTTAGAAACCCGAACTGAATTTCGGTTAGTTACTAATTTACCAGCAGATGGAGAAGCCGCAGTTAGTGATGAGGAAATCCGGGAGATTTATCGATTGCGTTGGGGTGTTGAATTGTTATGGAAATTTTTAAAAATGCACTTAAAACTGGATAAATTAATTACTAAAAATGTCAATGGTATTACTATACAAATTTACGTGAGCTTGATAGCTTATCTCATTTTACAGATATTATCTATTCCCGAAAAATGGGGATATACATTATTAGATAAATTCCGCTATTTACAATCTTGTATGTGTCAGAAAATCAGTTATGTTCATTGGTTTGAGGAGATGATGTCATGTTGACATTTTCGCTCTTTGTGGACTTAGTATAATCAACAATGTAAAGTTTTATATCAACATTCAACGTTTCTGGGTTTAAAGTCATTGACTCTAGTTTGATCGACCAAAATATTACGGTCTGCCAAAAACAGAATACGCTTTTTCGCCCCCGACTTCCACAACCGCCAGATAATCTGAAAAGCTGTAAAAGTCTTACCTGTACCCGTCGCCATCACTAACAGAATGCGGTTTTGACCCTTAGCGATCGCCTCAATTGTCTGATTAATGGCAATCTGTTGATAATAGCGTGGTTGTTTTTTATCAGGACTGGGATAGTAATCTTGAGCCACAATCGGCTGAATGTCCGAGTTAATTCCCTTCCAATCACAGTATTTTTGCCAAAGTTCCTGCGGTGTCGGGAACTGATTCAAGGGGATTTCCCGTTCTCGCTGTCCTTCGGTAATGGTGCGATCGCACATCATAAAAGCGTCGCCGTTCGAGCTAAAGATGAATGGTACATCAATTAATTCACCAGTTGCGATCGCCTGTTGCATTCCCGCACTGACTGAGTGATTATTATCCTTAGCTTCAATCACAGCCAGTGGTACACCGGGTTTGTAATACAGCGCATAATCAGCGCGTTTTTGCTCACCTCGACTAGCAAGCTTACCCCTAACAATCACCCTACCTTTTGTCAGAGTCACTTCTTCACGAATCTGAGTGTTAATATTCCAGCCGCGATTAACTAAAGCAGGTGTAATATACTTTGTACAGATATCACGTTCACTCAAAGATTTCTTATCTATCGCTTCTGACATAAAAGGGTCGGTTTAGAGTTGAGGAGTATAGGCAGTGAAATTACATAGCCTACCGTAGAGAGTGTTAGGTATGTAACTTGTATTATGCTATATCTCAACGTCTGGATGTCAAATTAGCTACTAATATTTTTGAAGCTCTACCTGCTTTGTTGATGGATGCGCTGGTTTAACTGGCTGCTGCCACTGTATACTAATGGGCGATCGCTTAAATGCCATCTTACTTTCTAAAAAATCCAAACAAGCTGTAACCATTGTAAATAAAGAGTCTTATATCCCCTATAAATGAGAGTTGAAATTAGATGATGAGACGACTTTTTTCCGTTCCCAATCATCTGCGAGAACAACTTCCCACCCTGACGGAAGATAAAAAGCAAATCCTTCAACAGAAAACCATTAGCCAAAATTCCCCAGGAACAATTCTGCGGGATTTTCAAACCATACTAGAATTTCTCCAACCAGATGGGGTGGAAGTCAGCAGCACATATCATCAATTTTCTCTCAAATACCTCCAGCAACTTAATTCTCGCTTAAGTTACCCCATTGAAACTAACCTCAAACGTCCCCAACAAAAATCCTATCCATACATTCACGGATTATATTTTGTCCTTCGTACATCTGGACTGTCTCAAGTTATCACTCAAGGCAAAAAAATCAAACTAGTTTTAGACGAACAACGCCTCAAAATTTGGCAAGGCTTCAACCCAACTGAAAAATATTTCACACTCTTAGAATCCTGGCTACTTTGGGGAGAAAGCGAACTTTTAGGTGAATCTAGAGACCCACATAGACCATTATTTCGCTGCTGCCAATTTTGGCGAGAAATTCCTGAGGAAGGTTTAATTTTTAACAGTTACCAAGAGCAAGATAAATTAGTCTATTATCCAGGCTTCCACAATCTTAGCCTGTTGCATTTATTTGGGTTTCTCGAACTTACTTTTGGAGAACCAGAACCAGGTAAGGGATGGCGTTTTACTGCTGTCAAACGTCATCCTTGGGGAGATGCCATGATAGGGTTACTCTCGGAAATTTATGATGAAATTGAACCACAATCAGAAGATGAGGAAATATCTCTGGATTTCCGCATCGCATTTGAAAAACTCAAACCGTATCTCCAAGAATACTTTCCTGAATGGGAACAAACTTTAGTCATCGCCAAAGGCGAGTTTAACGAGGCAATTTATACTTTTAAAGTTACGTTGCTAGACGCGTGGCGACGTATAGCTATTCCTAGCGATCTCAATTTTGATCGAGTAGCCGCCGCAGTTGTCAAAGCATTTGATTTTGACTTTGAACATCTTTATCGATTTATTTACAAAGACCATATAGGACGCATTTTTGAATTTACTTATCGGAGAGCGAAAAATTTCGGGGGAGATGGGCATTAATCATCCCAAAGACCTTGAAATTTAGTAGATGCAAGTTCGGTGTAACGAACTGTGTGCTGAATATTTTTATGTCCCAGGTAACTCTGAATTGTCCGAGTGTCAATACCTCGATTAGCCAAGTAATAGCCCGTTCCATGCCTTAGCATATGAGCATGGACTCTGAAAGGTAGACCAGCTAACTCACCAGCTCGTTCAACAATGCCGGCGATCGTATCATGTGCCAACGGGCCATGTCGAGAGGACTGGAAAACGTAGGGACTAGCAGGATAATCTCTTTGAAGCTTGCGGAGAGAACGAATTTCCTCAGAGTAAAGAGGATGAGTAGATGGAGTACCTTTTTTAACCCGCTTCACGTAAATTGTACCACCATTCCAATCTATTTGTTCCCAGCGCAGAGATGCCACCTCTGCCACTCGCAATCCGTGACGATAGATTAACAAAATTAGGGTTGAGTTTCGATGAGCATGGCGACCCTTGGATTTTTTGATAGCTGACCGCATCAACTCAACTTCTTCTGGTAACAAATGTTCTCTAGTCCTAACCTCTGAGTATTTGTGAGAGTTAGGCGACTGACGCTCTCCTTTTTGAGTTTTACCAACTTTCGGTACTTGGAGGAGCTGCTTGATCATGACCCAAACCCCTAAAAAGCTTGGGGTATACGAGCTGATTTTACCAACTTAGACACGAAAGTTGGTAAGCACAAAGACATAAAAACCAAGCCAGTCTTCTACAGAAATCTTTGACTATAAAGTAAATTTAATTACACTGCTTTGCGTTTTTTAAAGCATAAGACTTTAGCGTATTGCCCGTTCGCTATCGACCTTAAATCCGGGATACCATTGCTGGAATTTGCTAACCCACTCATCATTTAAAACTTTAGTTCGGACTTGGATTAGGAGATGACTTCCTTCTGGAGTCCACCGCATCTGTTGTTTTTTAACGAATCGTTTGCTAATCACTTGATTGACGGTAGATTCTACAAACGAGCTAGAAATACGTTCTCCATTCCGGTAGCGTTCGCCATAATTTGGAATATACTGACCATTATTTGAGATGTAAGTTTCAAATTCCTCTAAATAGTCAGAGAGTTTTTCTGCTTCCAGGCTTGGTTCAGTATCATAATCATCTGAAGCTAATGCACAGGCACTATCCATTAAATCTTCAATTTTTGATAATGCTTTAAATACATTCCCATGCCACAAATACCACTTTAAAGAAGTCAAATCTTTTTGGATTGATTCGCTCGAAATACCTGTTTCTACATCTTCTTTAGTTATACCTTTGGCAATTTGTTTCATCACAGTGATCCGCATTGTGATGTGAAACCAATCGAGTATATGTTCTGCATTAGGGTTCAGATAATACTGTAAGTCACGAATACTTTCTTCACCATCTGATAAAAATGTGACCTGTTGGTTCATTTGCATCCCTTGAGATTTTAGCACCTCAAATATACGGCGTTGCGGTTTGGTATCGTAACAATAAACCATGCCAAAACGCTTGGATGTACCGTCAGCTTTTATACTCTTGCCTGCAATAACCTGAAACTGACCTGCTGTTTTAGTTTTTCTGTTATAGAAACGAACATATCCTCCATCCATACCTACTACCAACGGTAAATCAGGTCTGGGAAGCCTATCCCAATCTCTCTGGCAACCCTCAAATAATATTCCGACTTCTTCTGGTAATTCTGATTCCAAACGCTGACCAAGTGAGTGTAGATTGTTGCGTATAGATGTAGCGTTTATTTCTCCTTTTACTGGTAGTAATTCTTGTAATAATTTGCTAGACAGTCCATAAGACATTAGGGATGCAAATTTTGATTCTAGGTAGAGCAATTCGGGTGATGTACGCTCTTTTAATAGGTTTGCTACTGGGTTAAAACTACGAGTTGTTTGCTCACTACAAGCACAGTTAAATAATCGATGACATTGCAGTTTTAATTTACCAAAAGGTGTTCTATGTGTGATTGTTCGTTTATCTTTATGCAATAACTTCTTGCCACAATCTGAGCATAATTCCTGCTGTTTTTGATATTCTGTAATTTGTTGATTAACTATGCTGCGTTGTGTCTGAAGCAATAATTCTTTGCCTTGGTCTAGCGATAGTCCTAAGTTTTCCGGTTGTAGATTACCCTTTTCAATTTGTAAAACTTCTTGGATTAATTGGGTTTCTCCTGATTCTGATTCAACAACTACTTGGATTTTAAATTTCACACTATCCCCTTAAACAATTACATCAATTCTCTGTCTCCGGTAGCGTATTTTAGTAGATTTTGGTTGACTTTTTGACGGTCAAAACAGTTTTGATACACTAGTAGCCAAGTTAGTAACGAGCTTGCTTCTTCTCTATCCATGTCAAATTTCTTGTTCTCTAACATTGAAGCAAAACGCTCTAACACGTCAGAAATAAAAAATTCTTCCCTTGCTTTCATGAAGCCCCAAGGGCCACCACAGTTCTCAGGGGGGCAAACACCTTTACCGCCAGTGCAGATTGGGTAAGTTTGCGTTGGATCTGGAGTATGTATCGCTTCTACTCTGATTTGATGCCGCCACCAATAACGCCATGCACCCATTAATGGGCAAATACTGAAGTCATATTCGTATAAAAATTTCTCTTTCTCCCTCAAACCAAGGGACGAGAGTTTTACTTCACAGGCGCGATCGCTAAATACTGTTCCCCCTGGTTGGGTAATCCCGTACTGCTTACCGTGGATGATGAAATGATGGAGGTGAATATCTTCCCACCCCATTGCCAACTGGATCGTGTAATGCAAATCTTCTATTGTGCTATCGCTGCTGACTTTTATACGCCGCCAAATCATGGGGCTGATGCTCAACAGCACCACTTTTAATTGATATATGACTCTTTCAGCCGGATCAATCATTGAGTCATCTTACCGCGTCTTGTCCCTCATCTCCCCCGAAATTTTTCGCTCTCCCTATAGAAGTAAACATAAAATTAATGTAGGGTGTGTTGGTGGTTTAGGCGAAAGCCAGAACACAACTTAATTATTATTTACTTAATTAATACTTTTCTTTTGGTAACGCCAGTCATACCATTGTTTAGCACTACGCACGGCAAACCAAAGCAGTATTAAAGCAATTAATCCTCCTTGCCAAGGCGCATCAAAAGCAAATAATACTAAAGCAATACAGAGAGTATCTTGCAGAAAAACTGCCCACAAAGGTAAGCCGCGCAAGCGATAAAACCAACCAACTTGTACGAGTTGTAATACTAAAGCTAACAATCCGCCAATTAAAGCAATTAACCAGTTAGGTGTTGCAGTTGCAGAAGCGACTGCTAACCCCATAATTGCCCCCACAAGCGGAGATAAAAATAGTTGAACTACTTGTATGACTCTCTGCCCCAGTCGTTTTTTAGAAGCAAATAATTCTAATAATGACCAACTGGTGAGTAAGCCTAACAAAATCGGTTGGGAAATATGAGATAAAAGGGGGGTTTGCGACCACAAGTTGCTGCCCTGCAACAGTCCGATGATCAATAGAGGTATGCCTATTCTCATTCCTGCTGCCGCAGAAGCAGAAAGCATGGCAAGAATTTCAATCATTAGGGCAATTTATAAATAAGCAAATATTTGTTATTTATCTTACCCACGACTAGCAATAATTCCAGCACAGACAAAAATTATTTAGCGGGTTGCTTGACTTAGATGACTAAATTCCCCCCAAAAGGGGGGAATAAGCTAAATATCCAAACGTTTGTAAACTTCTTGCAAATGCTGGAGATGGTGCTGCGGATCAAAACACTTTTCAATTTCTGCTGGCGAGAGTTTTTCGGTAACTTGCGGATCTTTACTAATCAAATCGTGAAAATTGCCTTCTGGCTTATTCCAAGCAGCGTGGGCGCTTTGTTGCACGATCGCATAAGCTTCTTCGCGGCTTAAACCCTTGTCTACTAAGGTGAGTAGCACTCTTTGGCTGAAGACTACACCACCATAACAGTTGAGATTTCGCGCCATGTTCTCAGGATACACCAGTAGATTTTTCACCAAGTCGGTGATTTCCACCAGCATAAAGTGAGTCAAAATGCAGGCATCTGGCAAAACTACTCGTTCTACAGAACTGTGAGAAATGTCCCGTTCATGCCATAAAGCCACGTTTTCTAAAGTTGCACCAGCATGACTTCTCACCAACCGCGCCATCCCTGTTAATCTTTCAGAACGGATGGGGTTACGCTTGTGCGGCATCGCACTGGAACCTTTTTGGCCTTTGGCGAAGAATTCTTCAACTTCCAGAACGTCTGTTTTTTGCAGATTACGAATTTCAACGGCAAAACGTTCAATAGATGCTGCTAGTAATGCCAATTGCTGCACATAATCGGCGTGACGATCGCGGGAAATTACTTGTGTGGAAGCTGTATCGGGTTTGAGTCCGAGTTTTTGACAAGCGATCGCTTCGACACGTGGTTCAATGTTGGCATAAGTTCCGACTGCACCGGAAATTTTGCCGACAGCAATGGTTTCTCGCAGAATTTTCAGACGTTCTTGGTGGCGTAACACTTCTGCTAACCACCCAGCTAACTTAAAACCAAAGGTGATTGGTTCGGCGTGGATACCGTGCGATCGCCCAATCATCACTGTATGTTTGTGTTCCCGTGCCTTTTGGCGAATTACCTCAATTAACTCTTCCAGGCGTTGGGATATCACATCTAGACTTGCAACTAGTTGCAATGCTAAAGCTGTATCCAGTACATCTGAACTGGTTAAACCTAAGTGAATATAACGTCCAGCTTCACCTACATATTCATTGACATTTGTCAAGAAAGCGATGACATCATGACGGACTTCCGCTTCAATTTCTAGAATCCGCTTGGGGTCAAAATTAGCCTTGGCTTTGATTTCTTCAACTGCACCAGAGGGAATGTAACCCAGTTCAGCTTGGGCTTCGCAAGCTGCAATCTCTACCTGAAGCCAGGTTTTGAACTTATAAAATTCAGTCCACAGGTTGCCCATTTCGGGCAAAGTATAACGCTCAATCAACGTTCGCGGCAGAATACAACTGTCATATTTTACAGTCTAATTTGCCTAGATAGACAACATGAAGGGAACAGGCAACAGGGAATAGGGAACAGGGTTTTCTTTTGAATAGAATTAGATGGTCTTTATTTATCTCAGCACTCAGCACTCAACACTCAACACTCAGCACTCAGCACTCAGCACTCAGCACTCAGCACTCAACACTCAGCACTTATCCTTGAGCTTTTTGTTTAGCGGGAGAAAGAGTTGGTGTGTCTGATGTAATAATACTGATGCCACCATCAGATTCCATGTACGCTAACTTCACCTCAGCTAAAAATTCTACTCCTTGCTGACGTAACTTACTCATCAACTCATCTTCTGTAATCAGTGCTTTTTCGAGATGACGGTAAATCATTTGACCATTTTTTACCAACAGTAGCGGCGGCGGATTAAGAAAACGCTGAAACTTAGGCAATTTATAACCCAACCAGTTAAGAAAGTAACTCCAAAAAATCACTGTTCCGACTAGGATGCCACCTTCAGTAATTGATGTATAGTGACTTGCCATTGCATTTTGGGCAGCTTCAGCAAATAATACAACTACCAGTAAATCAGTGATTCCTAGTGTTCCTATCTGTCGGCTAGGAAGAAAGCGTAAAACTGAGAACAACGCCAGATAAACCAGAGAACCCCTAATAATTAATTCTAAAATGCTAATACTAGGAATAAAAATTGCCGGCCAATCAATATAAAACCATTTATCCATTTTTATGTATTTTACTTTTTGGATAATATTTATTTGCGATCGCTTTTCATACGATTAGATTGACCATTGTTATTCAGTGGTATGGCGTTACGTGTTGGTCTAATACCGCTACCGTATCTTCTGGCATAAACTTGGGTAAACTCTGCACCAAAAAACAGAATTTGTGCTGCGTAATAAACCCAAGCAAGAATTACTACTAACGAACCAGCTGCACCGTAAGTTGAGCCAAAACTGTTATTGCCAAGATATTGACCTAATAAATATCTACCCAAAGAAAACAATAAAGAAGTGATGACGGCACCAATTAAAACATCATTCCAAGTAATTTTGACATCTGGTAAAACTTTGAAAATTAGCCCAAATAATAGTGTAGTAATAGCAAAAGAAAGTAAAAAGTTAACAATTCGCCAAATAAAATCTACACCGGGTAGTAAGTTGCTAAAATAGCTTACTATTGCTGTCAAAACTGTACTAATTACCAGTGTTACTAGCAGTAAAAAACCAATACCCAAAATCATGGCAAAAGATAAAGCCCGCTGACGTACAACATTTTTTACGCCACGTCCAGGTTTTGGTTTGACTTCCCAAATGGTATTCAGGGCATCTTGTAGTTCAGTAAATAAACCTGTAGCACCCAAAAGTAACAGTGCAATACTAATTATCGAAGCAATTGTTCCTGTTTTTGGTTGGTTGGCATTTCTGATAGCTATTTCGATAAACTCAGCACCATCTGGGCCGACTAAACCTTGAATTTGACGAACTATTTCACCTCTAGCTGCATCTTCTCCGAATACTGCACCAGCGATCGCAATGACAATAATCAGCAACGGTGCAATCGAAAAAATCGTGTAATAAGCTAATGCTGCGGCTAAACGTGAAGCTTTATCTTCACTCCATTCTTGGAAAGTTTCTTGAAACAGCCGCACAATTGCCTGAAAGTTCATTTACTCAGTCTCCTTATTGGAGGATATCGCTTTCTTCCTTGATATATTTGATACTGATTTGAGAATCAGCGACATCTTCCTAAAGGAGTTTGTGTAGCTTCCTGCAAGAGGGATTTTTAGGACTTATGCACAGAGATTGTCTGTAGAGACTGGGTGTAAGAGTTTTGATTACTCATACCCTAAACCCCTATACCCCTTGCCTGACAGGTGTAGGTGTTTTACAAGAGTGTGAGTAATGCTGGTTTCCCTGCTGCCCTAAGCCTCGTATGATCAAGATATCAGCAAAATATAAAATCGCCAGATTTTCACGGCATAACATGGGCAGTATTTGGGAACTCGATTTTTACTCTCGTCCAATTTTGGATGAAAATCAAAAAAAAGTTTGGGAAGTTGTAATCTGTGAAAGTCCCTTGGATATTCGATCGCAAACAGATTCTTTATTTCGCTATGCTCAATATTGTCCCAGCACCCAAGTCAATTCTGGCTGGTTGCGGACGGCGATACAGGAAGCAATTAACAAAGCCGGAGAAGCACCGATTAAAATCCGCTTTTTCCGCCGCCAAATGAACAACATGATTACTAAAGCCTGCGAAGATTTGGGAATTCCGGCTCAACCTAGTCGTCGCACTTTGTTGCTGAACAAGTGGCTGCAACAACGAATGGAAGAAGTTTATCCTCAAGAACCAGGGTATCAAGGCGGAACTAACCCCTCAGTGCGTTTGGAAAGTCCTTTACCGCAGCGTTTACCTGATGCTTTGGAAGGACAGCAGTGGGTGTTTGTCAGTTTATCAGCAGCAGATTTGGCAGAAATGCCGGAATGGGAAATTGGTTTTGGCGAAGCTTTCCCCTTAGATTTGGCACAATTATCGCCAGAAACTCGCATTCCGGGAGTTTTGATTTTTTCTCCTAGGGCTTTACCCTTAGCTGGGTGGATGTCTGGTTTGGAGTTAGCTTTTTTAAGAGTAGATAATAGTGCTGGTACAAGATTGATTTTAGAAACCGGTGCTACGGAAAGTTGGATTTTGGCAAATATCAAAACTCCGCAAACTGTAGTAGAAGCTAAAGGTTTTGCAGAAGCTAAACAAAAAGCAAATGGAGTGCATTTTATTGGTGTACAGTCAAGTCCCCAAGCAGAATCTTTTGCTGGGTTTTGGCTGTTGCAAGAGGTAGGTTTACCGTAGAAGAGGTAAGGGAGACAAGGTGCAGGGAGCAAGGGGAAATACTCTCCACTCTGCACCCTGCACCCCGCCCCCTGCCATTTCCCAGGTACAGACTGATACATACCAATGATTTTTGGGGAATTCTCTGCATTGATGAAACGCTGATAGATACCCATGATTTGGGATAATTATCTGCGTCCGTCTCCGTTGTCAAAAGCAAATTGCTGATTTGCGCGGATAGGCACCAATGATTTGGGATAATTATCTGCGTTTGCTTGCAGTTCAAAATCCGAAATCCACAATTCACCAAGGGTCATGGGTTCTGAAAATTTCTCACACGATACACTAGCAGAACAGCTGCTGGAACTAGCCATCAAATCGGGAGCCGAAGCGGCTGAGGTGTATCAGTCGCGATCGCTTTCTCGTCCTGTCTTTTTTGAGGCTAACCGACTTAAACAGCTAGAAACCAGTCAATCTGAAGGCACAACGTTGCGATTATGGCGCAATGGTCGTCCAGGATTGACGGTAGCTTACGGTATTGTTCCACCCGCAGCGATGGTGGAACGGGCTTTAGCTTTGAGTGAACTAAATCAACCGGAACCAATCGAGTTGGCGAGTAACTCAAAGCCAGCTTACCCAAATTTGGGTAAAAGTGTACCGATAGAAGTTTTAGTCAATTGGGGCAAAGAAGCGATCGCCATTATCCGCGATGTTTACCCAGATGTGCTATGCAATAGTGACTGGGAATGTGATGTGGAAACTACTAGACTTGTAAATAGTCAAGGTCTAGATTGTTACTACACCGACACTACCCTCAGCTGTTATATGTCAGCCGAATGGGTGAGGGGCGATGATTTTTTGAGTGTTTCTGATGGTCAAACTCAACGGAATAGCCTAGACCCAGAAAAATTAGCATATCAGATTTTACAAAGGTTAGTCTGGGCAAAAGAAAATGTTGCGCCGCCGACTGGTCGTGTACCAGTTTTATTTACTTCTAAAGCAGCTGATATGCTGTGGGGAACTGCCCAAGCAGCTTTAAACGGTAAACGTGTATTAGAAGCGGCTTCTCCTTGGGGAGAACGTATAGGTAAACAAGTAGTTGCTTCAAGTTTGACACTTTATCAAGACCCGGAAGCTGGCCCTTACAGTTGTCCTTTTGATGATGAAGGAACTCCGACAAAGGCTTTAGTATTTGTCAAGGATGGCATATTACAGCATTTTTATGGCGATCGCACCACAGGCCGTCAACTTGGTATCGGTACTACTGGAAATGGTTTTCGTCCCGGTTTAGGTAGTTATCCTTCTCCTGGGTTGTTTAATTTCTTGATTCAGCCTGGTACAACATCGCTGCGAGAATTAATTCGGCAATTAGATAATGGTCTCATTGTGGATCAAATGTTAGGTGGTAGCGGTGGTATTTCGGGTGACTTTTCCATCAATATTGATTTGGGATATCGGGTAAAAAATGGTCAAGTAATTGGCCGTGTTAAAGATACGATGGTTGCTGGTAATGTTTACACAGCCCTGAAACAAGTCGTAGCCTTGGGCAGTGATGCTGATTGGAATGGTTCTTGTTACACTCCATCTTTAATAGTCGAAGGGTTATCTACTACTGGTCGAAATAATTAAACGGGTATTGATGCTGTTGCTGGTGATTTGTTGTTTAATTTAGACGAAGCAACTTTAAAAGCCAAATCTGGGCGTTTCGCACTCACTAAATCACCCATCAGTGCATTACGGGAGAGGTTCAAGGTTGAAATCGGAAGTTTTGGAGCGATCGCACTTGAGCAATCGTTTCAAAATCATGATTGTTGTGAATTAACAGTAAATCATTGCTAGTGTGCCTAATATGCTTGCCATGATATTTGCCTCCTTTGGTTACTGTCTAACGTTCCCCTTCAGCAGCGTTAGATAATTGTAGCAACCCCACCAATATCTCTCAACCGTCCGCTACAAGGAGCTTGCCAGCTTGCATTGAGGTATAAAAACGTACCTTACCATCAACATCTTCAGTGAGCCTAGAAGATGTTGATGGTTCAGGCTGTATGAATTGGGTTGTGAGTTAAGGGATCTGGGGTTCCCCAAAAATCCACTGCTTAATTTAAGTGTAAAGTTTTCAGTAGAATTGAGAATTCCTTTGGTAGATAAAGATATGACCCTAAGCTTGGAGTTTGCCCAATGACCGACCCTGCATCATTGACTGCCTCTACGATCGCCACCCTTGCCTGCCAAAAGTTTATTGAGTCTGGTGCAGGTGAACTAGGCAAGAAATATACGATGGAGGCGATCGCCAAAATGGAAAGCCTGCTCAAGCGCATCTGGACAAAGCTGCGCGGCAAGCCTCGTATTGAGGAGGTCAAAGCATCAATAGAGAAAACCCACAAAATCGCGCCGGAACAGATTAACCAGATCGCCGCTTATTTACAGGTTGCAATGGATGATGATCCCCAATTTGCCGATGAAATTAAGTTGATGGCGCAGCAAATTAACGCCGGGAAGATTCAGGACAATAGCTCAATGGTGCAGAATAATTCCGACAATGCGAGGGGTTGGCAAACGAAAGTTGAGGGCGGAACAGCCTTTATTGGCGAGAACCATATTCATGGCAAGTCGCCTGAAGCTTGATTAATTTCCTTCTTACTTCATTTTCTTTTTATAGACTACCCTTCATGTCAGATTTATTGATTGAACAGTTTTGTCAAATGCTGGCTGAGTATTTGGAAGATAATGGTAGTGTTTCCAAGTCTGAAAGCATTGCATTTTTGCAGTCAGTTATTCAAGCGGACGCTCGTTTGAGAACGGTTTTTGAAGACCGCATGGTGCAATTCAACCAAGGAAATGCGGTTGGATTCCAAACATGGTTAGAAAGTGGTGCTAGAGGATTTTTTGGTACTAACTATGTGGTTCATGATCCAATGGTGCTGCGGGAAGGGATGAGAACACTCCTGGATGAACTGGCAAGGCGACCTGTGGGTACCCCCAACAATCTACCCTTTAGCGGGGTAGTGAAGTTTGTGGGACGTGAAGACGCACTGGTTCAGGTGCAAGCCAAGTTACAAGCCGCCACCACGGTTGCCGTCACCTCGGTGTCGGGGATGGGGGGTGTGGGTAAGACGGAACTGGCATTGCAGTATGCCTACCAGCACTTGCAGGCGAATACCTATCCCGGTGGTTTGTGCTGGATTAATGTCAGGTCGCAAGATGTGGGTTTGGGCTTGTTGGAGTTTGCCCGCACACAGTTGGGGCTACCGGAACCGCCCGATATTCTGGAAACTTTGCTGGAGAAGGTGCAGTGGGTGTGCCGTCGCTGGCAGGGGGAACCGATTCTGGTGGTGCTGGATGATGTTACGGATGATGAAGCGGTGAAGCCCTATTTGAATCTGCTTGATCCCCGCTTTCGGGTATTGATAACTACTCGGTTGAAGTTGTTAGCCTCAGCTCAACGACTAGAATTGGAGGTGTTGACAGAGGCGGCATCCCTGGAACTGTTGCGGGTGTTGGTGAATGATCCAGAGCGGATTGATAGTCAACTCGCCGATGCTCAACGGTTGTGTGAGTGGTTGGGCTATTTGCCTTTAGGACTGGAACTGGTGGGGCGATACCTGGCTCGGAGGGAGGACTTGAGCTTGGTGGAAATGTTGGAGCGGTTGGAAACAAAAAAGTTGGAGGCTCAGGCGTTGTTGCAAGCGAAGCAGATGACGGCTCAACTGGGCGTGGCAGCAGCTTTCCAATTAACTTGGGATGATGAGCAATTCCCCAACGAAGCAAAGATGCTTTGCGGATTGTTGAGTGTGTTTGCTCTAGCGCCCATTCCCTGGAATTTGGTGGAAAAATGCCTGCCAGATTGGAACAAGGAGGACTTAGAGAATTGCCAGGTTGATCACTTACTGGGACGCAGTTTGCTATCCAGAGTTGGACAAAAACTATATCAACTGCACCAACTGCTGCGAGAGTTTTTTGTGGTGAAGCGAGAGGAGATGACAAATGACGTTGCTCTGAAGCAAACGGTGTGCCGAGTTATGTCAGCCGAAGCAACCCGAATGCCAATTGTAGAAACCCAAGCACAGGTTGAGCAGTTTACCCCCCTCATCCCCCATCTCAAGGAAGTTGCGACTAAGCTGTGTCTGTGGCTTGCTGATGCTGATTTGATCTATCCATCTACCCGTGTTGCTCAATTCTATGGGGGGCAGGCAGACTATACCTCTGCCCTGATCTGGTTTCAACAGTGTCTAGAAACAACAGAAGCTCGATTGGGTAATAACCATCCTGATGTTGCCGCAAGTCTGGATAATCTAGCAAACTTTTATCGAATAGTCGGTCGCTACGCTGAAGCAAAACCACTTTTCCAGAGAGCGATAGTTATTAGGGAACAGCAGTTGGGTGCCGACCATCCCGATGTTGCCATTAGCCTTAATAATTTGGCACTCCTCTACCATGCCCAAGGACAATATGCCAAAGCAGAAGTGTACTATCAGCAAGCACTCTCTATCTATGAAAAACAGTTGGGCAGCGACCACTGGGAATTCGCTACTAGCCTCAACAATCTGGCAGAGGTTTACCGAGCGCAAGGACGTTATGCCGATGCTGAACCTGTCCTCCAGCGATCGCTCTCCATCCGTCAACAACGGTTGGGTAAAAACCATCCCGATGTCGCTCAAAGTCTGGCTAACCTAGCACTCCTCTATCACGCTCAAGGACAATATGCCAACGCGGAAGTGCATCACCAGCAAGCACTCTCCATCCAGGAACAGCAGTTGGGTAGTGACCACCCCAATGTTGCCAACAGCATCAACAATTTAGCATCTGTATACCAAGCCCAGGGACGGTATGCTGACGCAGAGTTATCCTTTCAGCGATCTCTAGAAATTTGGGAGCAGAAATTAGGCAAAGACCATCCCAGTGTCGCCAACAGCCTTAACAATCTGGCATTACTTTACCAGGCACAGGGACGGTATGCTGACGCAGAACCTCTCCTACAGCGATCGCTCACTATCCGAGAACAGCAGTTGGGTAGTGACAACTCCGATGTCGCTGTTGGCCTCAACAATCTGGCAACACTATACCTGGCGCAAGGACGCTACACTGAGACCGAGCCTTTGTATAAGCGAGCGCTGGCAATTTGGGAGCAGCAATTAGGCAAAGACCATCCCAATGTAGCTAAAAACCTGAACAATTTGGCATTACTCTACCAAACTGAGGGACGCTACGCTGAAGCAGAACCACTCTACCAGCGATCGCTAGCAATCTATGAACAACAGTTAGGCAGTTATCATCCCGATGTTGCCCAGAGCCTCAATAATCTAGCAGTACTATATCTTTTGCAGGGACGCTATAGCGAGGCTAGACCGCTCTTACAGCGATCGCTCAACCTTCGAGAACAACAGTTAGGCAGTGACCATCCCGATGTTGCCCAAACCCTCAGTAATCTTGCATACCTCCACCAAATACAAGGATTCTACAGCGAGGCTGAATCTTTCTATCAAAGATCACTCTCAATCCAAGAACGGCAGTTGGGAGCCAATCATTCTGATGTTGCCAACAGTCTCAATAATTTGGCAGAACTTTGCCGAGTACAAGGACGCTACGCTGAGGCAGAGCCTTTATATAAGCGGTCGCTGGCAATTTGGGAGCAGCAATTAGGCAAAGATCATCCAAATGTTGCCAACAGTCTCAATAATTTGGCAGAACTTTGCCGAGTACAAGGACGCTACGCTGAGGCAGAGCCTTTATATAAGCGAGCGCTGGCAATTTGGGAGCAGCAATTAGGCAAAGATCATCCAAATGTTGCTAACAGCCTCAACAACCTTGGATTACTCTACCAGTCACAAGGACGCTACGCTGAAGCAGAGCCTTTATATAAGCGATCGCTGGCAATCTGGGAGCAGCAACTGGGTAAAAATCACCCTAATGTCGGTCGAAGTCTTATTGGACTGGCATACCTTTACTACGTGCAGGGGTGCTATACCGAGGCAGAACTCCTCTATCAACGATCACTAGCAATTTTGGAGCCGCAATTAGGTAGAGACCATCCCGATGTTGCTAATATTCTCAACAATTTGGCATTACTCTACCAAACGCAAGGACGCTACACCGAAGCAGAACCCCTCTATATTCGGGCAATGAGCATTTGGGGAAGACAGCTAGGAGCAAACCATCCTAACACTCAAACCTGCAAACAAAACTTCTTGACTTTGCTCCACCAAGCATTTGCGTCAGGACGAACCGAACAACTTTCCGACCATCCCTTAACGCAAGCTGTCTTACAACAAATGCAGGCAGAGAATGGTAATGCCTGAAATAAGTCACTTCCAAGGATGGGGGATTAGGGCAGTGGGGTGATGGGATAATGAGACAAACTGGGAGGTTGCCTATGAAAATTGGGGTACAGTTGCAGGAAAAACGGGCAGCAATTTTGGCAACAGCAGCAAAATATGGTGAACTTGGTTCACTTGTGTTTCCCTCAAGACGCGATCGCCCCATAAAACTGAAACATCTTGCCTAGCTGCTAATCTCTATCTCCTATTTCAAGGTATAACTATGAACAGCAATCATAAATAAAATATAAATTTTATATGATATCGCTTCCTGTTCTGAGTCAGCGCTTGCGTCGTTGGTGGCAGCCTAGAAAAGGTTTAGCGATCGCCGAAGCTTCTATAATCGGTCTTGTAGCGGCTTTATCTGCGGTATTCTTAAAAGTAGGGTCTGGATGGTTGGGCGCATGGCGCGTTCATGCTTCTCACGTTTTCCCAGCATGGTTAGCCTTACCAGTAGTTGGTTTAGCTTTTGGCTATCTTGCTGGTTTGTTAGTACAGCGGTTAGCACCAGAAGCTTCTGGTAGCGGTATCCCTCAAGTCAAAGCTAATCTGGCCAATGTACCAATAAAATTATCTTGGCGAGTGGCTGCGGTAAAGTTACTCAGTGCCATGATTGTCATTGGTTCTGGCATAACTTTAGGCAGACAAGGCCCTACTGTTCAAGTCGGCGCAAGTTTAGCCGCAGGAATGAGTCGCTTTGTTCCCACCTCCCCAGATCATCGGCGACAGATGATTGCAGCAGGTGCAGGCGCAGGTCTAGCGGCTGCGTTTAATGCGCCGTTGGCTGGTGTTATATTTATTGTCGAAGAATTACTGCAAGATTTATCGGGGATAACTTTAGGAACCGCTATCATCGCTTCATTTATTGGCGGTGTAGTATCACGGTTGTTGGGTGGTCGCAGTCTGCAATTAAATCTAGAATTAATGCATTTTTCTAGTCAGTTTTCTCTGCCAGAAATTCCCTTTTTCTTAGTATTGGGAGTATTGGCAGGTTTACTCGGTGCATTATTTAATCGCGGTATAGTTTTTAGTATTAAATTTTATCAAAGATTACACATTAGTTTGCCATTAAAAGTGGCTTTGGCTGGATTTATTTCGGGGATAGTAGTAGCAATCCTCCCGGAATATTTTCGGAATAATTCGGGTTTACGAGAGTATATCATTACAGGTGATTCTAATGCTTCTGTAGCAGCGATCGCTTTTATTGCTCAGTTTATGCTTACTTTAATAGCATTTGGTTCTGGTGCGCCTGGAGGATTATTTGCACCTAGTCTTATCTTAGGTTCTTGCTTAGGACACTTTGTTGGTGTTTGGGAATCTCACTTGTTAGGTATTGGTTCTTTACCTACTTATGCTTTAGCGGGAATGGGGGGATTTTTTAGCGCCGTTTCAAAAGTACCAATCACTGCAATTGTGATTGTCTTTGAAATGACAACAGATTTCAACCTGGTTTTACCCTTAATGATTGTGGCTGTGGTAGCTTACTTAGTTGCAGATAAAGTCATGCCAGGATCACTTTACGATACACTTTTGCAGTTGAAAGGCATTACCCTGACAAAAGTCGCCCCAGCGGAAGCTATCTTAACAACATTAACTGCCAAAGATGTGATGCAACAGCAGGTAGAAACCCTCGATGCAGACATGACTTTAGAAGAAACCAAGCAGGCATTTTCTAGTTCTCATCATCGGGGTTTTCCTGTAGTCAAAGATAGCAAGTTAGTAGGAATTGTTACGCAATCAGATTTAACAAAAACACCGAATCGCAACTTACCAAACGATACGCCGTTAAGGGAAATTATGACCCCTGCACCGATGACGGTCACACCCATCCACACCTTAAGTAATGTACTTTATTTACTTGACCGTTACCAAATCAGTCGTTTGCCAGTAGTAGATGGGCGAAAATTAATTGGAATTATTACTCGTGCAGACATTATTCGCGCCGAAGCTGGCCATCTCAATGGTGAGAATGTTACCCCAACACCACAACCAGAACCTTCTTATGTAGTTTACCAAACGCGATCGCCGAGTATTGGCAGAGGTAGATTATTAGTGCCGATAGCTAATCCTGAAACTGCTGCTACTCTGCTGCAAATGGCTACCGCTATTGCCCGCGATCGCCATTATGAAATAGAGTGTGTACAGATAATGATAGTATCTCGCCACAGTTCCCCAGCGGAAACCCAAGTGAGAACTGCCAAAAGTCGGCGCTTACTACGACAAGCCGAAGTTTTAGCCAAGAAATGGCGCATTCCCTTGCATACACAAATTCGCGTCGCCCATGATTCCGCCCAAGCTATCTTAGAAACTATTCAAGAACGTCACATAGACATGATTTTAATGGGTTGGAAAGGTAGCACATCCACCCCAGGACGAATTTTTGGCAATATTGTCGATACGATAATTCGCCAAGCCACCTGCGATGTAGTGTTGGTGAAGTTGGGACAAGGGGAAAATCTTATTTCATCTACTCAGCACTCTTTCAACCGCTGGTTAATACCAATGGCTGGCGGCCCCAATGCGAGATTCGCCATTAAATTGTTACCTGCATTAGTGACATTAGGAAATGAACCAGAAATTCACTTAACGCAAGTATTCAAACCATCCGAGTTAAAACCAAATATGCAGATTTTAGAACAGGCCATCCGCCAACTAATGCGTCACCGTCAATTGTCTAGTACTGCCTTTGTTGCTACACCAGTACAAGCTGATTCAGTTTCCGAGGGTGTAATTAACTTGGTGAAAAAAGAAGGCTTTGATGTTGTAGTTTTAGGTGCGACCCGCGAAGGATTACTGCAACAAGCAATTCAAGGTAATATTCCCGAAGCGATCGCTTCTGGTGTAGAAAGTACAGTAATTCTAGTACGTGGTGCGATTAATACTTAAATCAATATTGAAAGTTTAAATATTAGTACTTTTATCTGCTTTATAACTTGCAACAAAACTTGCGAATAAATCAAAATACAGAAGCAGATGATCGGGAGTTAGTGATGAGATTAGCACCACTATATCAACAAGACAGAGAACAAGCTCGACAAGAAGGATTACAGCAAGGTTTACAACAAGGAGAACAACAAATTATTCTGCGCCTGTTAAATCGACGAATGGGAAATCTAGATTTATCTCTAATCGAACAAATTCAAAGATTATCTATGGAACAGTTAGAAGCACTGGGAGAAGCATTGTTAGATTTTTCTACAGTTGCGGATTTAGAAGTTTGGTTAAGTCAACAACAAGAAACAGAAAACCAGTAAGTTACTAATGTTGATGACTTTGATTGAATGATGGGCGATCGCTCTCATAAAATTTCTCAGAATATATGTGCGATCGCCTATATGATATTTATGTCATTCCGTATTCTATTTAACGATTATTGTTTACAATCAGTTGCATCTTTGGTATGAGGAGTAGTAGTGAGAGCGTAAGTAGGGTTGAAGATGTGTCTGTGAAACCAGACAACAACAACCAAGCAGGAGAATAACAATGGTTAACCTACAAGAGCGTCCCTCTGCTATTACCAAAATCACCAATCTTCAGGAGAAATTGCATTACGAACTCTGCGGTATGTATGACGCAGAATGTAGATTTTTAGAAGCTCAGCAGATGATGATGCAATGTACTACCAATAAACAATTGCAGTCATTAATTGAAACTCACAATCGAGAAACTGAACAGCAAATCAGAAACTTGGAGCAAGTTTTTAGCGCTATGGGAAAACAACCAAAGCGCATTAATTGTGATGTTGCAGCAGCTTTAGTGAATGAAGGACAAAGGTGTTTATTGTTGACTAGTGATAATCCGAGTCTTTTGGATTTAACACTAGCAGGCGCATTAGCAAAAGTAGAAAATTTTGAGGTTATTTCCTATCAAGGTTTGATTACAGGTGCAGAACACATGAAGCAAAAAGAAGTAGTCAAGTTACTGCAACAAAACTTGCAACAAGAACAGCAAACAGCGCAAAAAATTGAGCAGCATATACCACAGTTACTTCAAGAGGCAATGTCAACTACTGCTAGTCGCAAGTAATTACGAATAAGATTAATTAGTAGAGACGCAAAATTTCGCGTCTCTACTGGGATATTGGCCAAATTTTGATGATGTTTTCTGCACTACCACCACTAGCGATCGCTTTACCATCGGCACTAATAGCAACAGAATAAATATAGCCAGAATCGCGTTTTAATGTGCGAAGTTCTTTACCATTCGTCGGATTCCACAATTTAATCGTATTATCACTACTGCCACTCGCAAGCATAATCCCGTTGGCAGTTTTTCCATAAGCGACGGAATTGACTTTATCAGAATGCTGTCTCAGAGTGCGAATTGTTTCTCCTGTGGCTAAATTCCACAGTTTAACTGTTTTATCTTTACTCCCACTAGCGAGAGTTTTGCCATCGGGACTGAACGCTAAAGAAAGAATTAAGTCTGAATGGCCTTCAAGAGTGCGAATTTGTTTCCCAGTAGCTACATTCCAGAGTTTAATTGTTTTATCCCAACTACCACTTGCAAGAGTTTTGCCATCGGGACTGAAGGCTATAGTTGCAACTGCTTGGCTATGTCCTGTTAGTGTGCGAATTAACTTACCAGTTGTCAGGTTCCATAGTTTGATTGTTTTATCTAAGCTACCACTAGCCAAAGTTTTGCCATCAGGACTGAAAGCTACAGTCGCCACCCCTTCAGTATGTCCTGTCAGTGTGCGAATTTCTTCAGTTGTTGCCAAATTCCACAGTTTAATTGTTTTATCTGCACTACCACTGGCGAGAATTTTACCATCAGGATGGAAGGCGATCGCCCAAATCCATTTCAAGTGTCCTTTGAGGGTGGAAATTTCGGTTCCTGTCGCTAGATTCCACAGTTTGATTGTTTTATCATCGCTACCACTAGCCAAAATTTCTCCATTGGGAGCAAAAGCTACAGAGTTAACATCACTAGCATGACCCCTAAAAGTTTGGGGTTGCTCTCCACTTTCTGATACTTCGGTAGTATTGATCTGGGGAAATGACTGGAAATACCAAATTCCGCCTAATCCCAAAAGTATAATTACAACATTCACAAGCACCAATTTTTGAAAGTTGTCATTGAGTTTAAAAGCCAATAACCTCTGATGGGTTGCTGGAACTGTTAATAAAGTTGGCGGTGCTGTCAATAAAGTTGAGTTTGTTAAGGATGGTAAGGATTGTTTTTTCAAGTCCTCAAAGACTTGATCTGCTATTTGATAACGTTGTCGAATATCTGTAGTTAGCAGCTTATCAAGGATTTTACCTAACTTTGCTCCTATGGTTATCCTACCTGTATCTGTACTCGGTAAATATCGTCGCCAAGTTTTCACCCAGCTATAGCCTTGTTGCATCCATAATTTTGATGGTGCATTACCAGTCAATAAATAAAAGCAAGTTACACCCAAACTATATAAATCACTCGCTGGATAAGCTTGACCATCCTGCATTTGTTCGATAGGAGTATAACCATGTGAACCAATGGTTGTCCCTAATTTAGTATGAACTGTTGCTGTTAACTGCTTGGATGCACCAAAATCAATTAATACTAATTTGCCATCGCTGCGACGACGAATAATATTTTGTGGTTTAATATCTCGATGAATTACGCCGCGATCGTGGATAAATTTAAGTACAGGCAGTAAATCTAGTAAAACTCGAATAACTTGAGCTTCATTATAAGTTACTCCTTGTCGTAATTCCTGTAGTAAATTCTGCCCATCAATAAATTGTTGGACTAAAAATAAATAATTATCTTGCTCAAAATAAGCGAGTAATGCAGGGATTTGGGGATGTTCTCCCAAATGTTGTAATCGTTGCGCTTCTTCTTGAAATAATTCAATGGCTTTCTTGATAGCAGAAGCTTCCTGAACTTTGGGTGCAAATTGTTTAACTACACACCATTCATTCAATTTATCGACATCTTCCGCAAGATAGGTTCTGCCAAATCCACCTTCATCTGATAGTACTTTAATGACACGATAATGCCCTCTCAATAATCTTACTAAGGGTGTATTGCAACTTTGACAATACTCGTTTTCATCGGAATTTAAAGGTTCAGGGCAATCGGGATTCAAGCAGCAGACCATACTGGGAATCCATGTTTTGTTTGTATATATGTTAGTTGATGACGTATAATTTTGCTATGAAGTTGCTAGAAGATTCTTAGTAACTAAATAATTAATATACACCTATATCAGTGATTATAAATTTACATTACTCTGATTCTCCTTGTTTATTGATGGTATTATAACTAGCCATTATAATTTATCATGTTTAAATTGTATGTTCTATATTCCTTACTAAACCAGTGCTGAGTAATAACTGCAACCCAAAAAAAATAGTTGTTTTTTATCACATTATTCATTAAATAAAAGTATCTATCTACGGGCAGATAAAAATAGGAATAATCAAAACGAGGAGTGAATCATGGCAGGAAAAAATAATCAGAAATCTCCCTTAAGAAAGAATTTGACTTTATTGATTTCTGTGAGTAGTATGGCGATCGCTAGTCATATCCTGCCAATCAATGCGTTAGAAATACCCAAACTTTCTAGACAATTTCAAATCGCTAAAACACCAGATGAGCGACAGCCAGAAGCAGTACAACAAGGAATTGAGCAAATTCCAGCTGTAGAACCGCCTGTCACTCCACCACGCACTCAATCTATAGATTCACCTTTACCAGCGCGTGTCCCACCTGAAGAGACTAACCCAACTCCACAACCAGCACCGACTAATTCTACTCCCCCACCATCCACACCAACAGAAACTAACCCCACACCGCAACCAGTACCTGTCAGAACTACACCTAGACAAACCAATCCCACACCACAGCCAGCACCTGTCAGAACTACACCTAGACAAACCAACCCCACAACACAGCCAGCACCTGTCAGAACTACACCTAGACAAACCAATCCCACACCGCAACCATCGCAAAATCGTTCTGTATCGCCAACCACAGGACGAAGACAAACATCAAACACTAACTCAGGTAGAGGTAGAAACCAAAATCCTAGAGGTGTAGCTGCTGCTTCCTCTGGAACACCTGCTTATAGAAAAATTAACTTTGTTGATATTGCCTTCGGTATTCTCGATAAAAAAGATTTTCAATCTCAAGGTAGACCATATCATTTCTACCAGTTTGAGGGTAGAGAGAATCAACTCATTCAAATTCGGCTATTGGGTAGTGCAGATCAAAGGCGTTCTAACAACTTAAATTTACGTCCTTATATGTTGCTCCTCGACCCCAATAATAATGTCATTTTGAAAAGAGGTGCAACAGAAACAGATAGAGATGCTTTTATCTTTGCGCGATTACCTGTAGCTGGTAGATATACAATTGCCGTCACTACCCAAAACCCTGGAGATACAGGCCGCTATAGTCTTGCTATCAGAAATGACAGAGCCAGCTATATTTTAGACGAATCAGGAGAACTGACTCCACAAAACTTAGTACTCAAACAAAATGGAACTCCCTACAATGTTTCTCAGTTTCAAGGTACAAAAAACCAGTTGGTAAGTATTCGTGTAGATAGTGTGAATGAAGAGTTTTCGCCTTATATAGTTTTACTCAATTCCAAAGGGCAAAGAATTGCTGCCAATAGCGATCGCGATGGTAAATACAGCGTTCTCATTGACCGAGCTAGATTACCTGAAGATGGTATTTATTATATAGTTGTAACTTCTAGTAATCCCAACCAACGCGGTAATTACCGATTAACTTTGTTTTAAAATCAAGTATAAATTAATCAAGGTTAACTATAGCTCTGAATAGAGAGATATTGTCATGCCTTTTTTTCAATCAAATTATAGTCAAAAATATGCGATCGCAACATGAAACAGAGCTTTTTTCGACCTTAGTTGAAAATTACAATATGGCAGGAGAATTTATTTTAGAAACATCTAATGCAGTTATTACTAAAACTACTTTTAAGGATATATCCTGGGAAAATCTTCGGATTAAGGAAACAGTAATTTATGGCATGACTATTTTAGGCTTTCCGAATCTCCAAAAAGAAACTTTTGATAATTGGATATCCATTAATAGTCAACCTGCCTTATTAAATTCATGGATTAAAAGTTCTAAAGTTAATCTTTTGTCTCACGCAGAATTTAGCCATCTTTCCAGTCAATATGATTATAGATGGTCTATATTCTATACATTGACTCGTCCAGGCTTTTCTGATGATTTTTCTCAAGCATTAATTCAGCTTACTGCTTATTGTCCAGTGACACCACAATATGGCAGCTTACTATATATGGAAAGAACTGGCAGTCAATGGGAAAATAAATTATCTTATGGGTTATATAGTCAATAGAAATTTTATGTTTGAAAAAAATAATCTTGCAGAAATATACAACTTCCTCCAAATATCAGATGCAATTGCCACTTCAGGACAACCTACCGCAGAACAATTTGTAGAAATTAAACAAGCAGGCTATCAATTAATAGTCAATCTAGCGTTACCAACATCAAGTAATGCTTTACCCAATGAAAAACAAATCGTCGAATCTCAAGGAATGCAGTATGTACACATTCCCGTAGTCTGGGAAAATCCGACTCTGGAAGATGTGACAAAATTTTTTGGTGTCATGGAAACAAATTCAGATAAAAAAATCTTTGTTCATTGCGCTGCTAACATGAGAGTCGCGGCTTTTATGTATCTTTTTCGCCGCATACATCAAGGTTTAAACGATGAAGCAGCTAAACAAGATTTACATAAAATTTGGGTTCCGAATGAAGTATGGCAGAAATTTATCCAACAAGTATTAAATACCTATCAATAAAAGTCAGAAAAACTAACTTGAGAAACACTCTGCGTCTCTTTGCGTGAACCTTAGCGCACCTCTGCGTTGAACAAACTTATTTTTGATTCACACTTGGCATCAAAACCCCATGCTTAGGACTAAATAACAATGCCAAAATAAATAATCCTGATACTACCAAAACAATTGCCGGGCCAGAAGGCAAATTATAAAAGTAACTGAGATACATACCGCTAATACTCGAAAAAACCCCAATTACCGCGCCTAGAATCATCACTTCATGTAAGCGTTTCACTAATAAATAAGCCGTCGCACCAGGCGTAATTAACAGTGATAGCACTAAAATAACGCCAACAGCTTTCATACTGGCGACAATTGTTAAAGCAATTAGCAACATCAAGCCAAAATTGAGGCGATTGACTGGCAAACCTGCGGCTTGAGCGCCTAAAGGATCAAAAGTGTAAAATAAAAGTTCTTTGTATATCAAAACAACGACTATCAAAACAATAGCAGCGATGATTGCTGTATCTCGAACTTCATCAACAGTAACACCAAGAATATTGCCAAAAAGAAAGTGATTCAGGTCGATTTTATTATCTTTTTGAATAACGGTAATTAAAGTAATACCCAGGGCAAAAAATGCGGAAAAAACTATGCCCATTGCAGCATCTTCTTTAATAGGCGATCGCGTTCTAATCCAGGCGATCGCCATTGTACTCACAACCCCAGCAATAAACGCGCCAACAAAAATATTTGCGCCTAACATAAAGGCGATCGCTAATCCTGGTAAAACAGAATGACTAATAGCATCACCAAGGAGTGCTAGTCGTTGCACCATTAAATAACTGCCCACAACTGCACACAACAAACCAACTAAAATAGCAATCACAAGCGATCGCTGCATAAAGCCATATTGCAATGGCTCAATTAGTGCTTCTAGCATAGATATTGATTTATCAGAACCGCCAAGAGTTATTAAGCTGCATCAGAAAAATACATAACTTTACCGCCGTAAGCCGAATGTAGATTTTGTTCTGTTAGGACTTGTTGTCTAGAACCTGTGGCGACTAATTCGCGGTTGAGTAAAATTAAGTCATCGAAATGGGTGATAGATTCCCCTAAGTCGTGGTTGACAACTAGCACGATTTTGTTTTCGGCGGCGAGTTCGTGAAAGACTTCAAAAATTACTGATTGGGTTTTTTGATCAATACCTACCAATGGTTCATCAAAGCAGAAGATGTCTGCTTGCTGTGTCAACGCACGGGCTAAAAAGACTCGTTGCTGCTGTCCTCCTGATAATTGTCCGATGGGGCGATCGCGGAATTCACTCATCCCCACTCTTTCTAAGGCGCTGTTGGCTATTTGGCGACTAACTCCCGAAAAGCTACGCAACCATCCTGTTTTCTTTACCCGTCCCATCATCACCACATCCCAAACTGTCGCCGGATAAGTCCAATCAATTTGACTGCGTTGTGGTACATAAGCAACTTTTGACCTTTGCTGCATCAAGGGTTGGCTTTGGTACATCACCACACCGCTACTAACAGGAACCAAGCCCAACATTGCTTTCATCAGCGTACTTTTACCAGCACCATTCGGGCCAAAAATCCCTGTCAATCTTCCTGGTTTGATCACACAATTAATATCTCTCAAGGCTTCTTGAGTCCGGTAGTGTACCCCCAAATGAGCGATAGAAATTGCGGCTGTAGAATCCATATCAATAGCTTTGATAAATGATGTGGGGACTTCTCCCACCTTTTTTTGAGATTGGCGCAATTTTGCGTCAAAAGAAACGTTTTCCATAACTATGTTTTTATATTTATTACTTGAGCTTACTATAAAAATGAGAAAAATATGAAAAAATCTATAATTAGCAGTAATATCAAGGATAAATGAGCATAATACTTGAGAGGGAGAGCGTTTGCGTCTCTCATAATCCAACAATCTCCAGACAGAAAAAAGTTAGTTTTCGGTTTTTTTCGCGGCTTTGCTTGGGAATGCTTTTGCCATTGGCTTTATTTAGTTGTACTCAAAACAATGCCAACTCTAACACTGCCAAAGGTGGTGATAAACCGACAGTCGTCGCTACTAGTACAATCATTGCAGACTTAACCCAAGAGGTTGGCGGCGAAGAAATTCAACTACAGGGAATTCTTCAGCCTGGTGCTGATCCCCATGTTTATGAACCAGTACCAGCAGATAGTCGGTTTTTGGAAAAATCTGACTTAATTTTGTATAACGGCTATAACTTAGAACCAGGATTAATTAAGTTAATGAATGCGGCTGGAAAAGGAAAGAAAGTAGCTGTAGGGGAAGTAGTGAAACCTTTAGAATTAGATAAAGGTAAAGGTGAAATTGTACCAGACCCCCATGTTTGGGGTAGCGCCGAAAATGTAGCCGCAATGGTCAATGTGATTCGAGATGCGCTGATAGAATTATCGCCAGAAGATAAAGCAAAATTTACCGAAAATGCAGCACAACTAACCGATGAATTAAAACAACTGCATACCTGGATAAGTCAACAAATTCAAACTATTCCGCCAGATAAACGCAAATTAGTGACAACCCATGATGCTTTTCAATATTATGGACGTGCTTATGGAATGGCGATCGCTGGAACTTTAATCGGTATCAGCACCGAAGAACAACCAAGCGCTCAAACTGTACAACGATTGGTAGAATCGATTAAAAAGACAGGCGTACCAGCAATTTTTGCCGAAACTACAATTAATCCCACCTTAATTAAAACCGTAGCTCAAGAAGCTGGTGTGCAATTAGCGCCCCATCAACTTTATTCTGATTCCATTGGTGCTAAAGGTAGTGATGGAGAAACATACATCAAAATGATGCAGGCAAATACCCGCGCCATTGTTGAGGCTTTGGGGGGTAAATATACACCATTTCAACTAATTAAAAATTCAGAAACAAAACAACAAGCAATAACAAGCAAGTAAGAATTATGAATGATTTTGCTATTTCGGAAGTAAGAAGTAATATCTGTATGCAAAAGTTAATATATAACTTCAGATATCTAACTTTTGATTTCATCAGAAAGTCTCTCTGAGGAAAGACTGCATCATGGCTTTAATTTTATAAATTGAGTTAAAGAATACATAGTTTTAATTTGTGAAATAGCCATGACTAAAGAATTAGAAAATCAAAATAATCAACCCGAAAATAATCAAGCCGAAATTGAACAGCCAGTTAGCAAAGATTGGCATTCACGCGAAGAACCCACAGCCAAAGAAAGAAACTTAACTGCGAATCCTGGAGACAGAATTTCTGATCAACCTGAATCAATTGAAGAGAAAGCAAAACAAGTTGCTGTCGATTCACCAGATATCACAGGCGATCGCATCACAGTTCCGACATACTTTGTTGTCGAAGAACCCAACGGTGAAAAGAAAGCACTCCACCACGTAAAAGATGCGGAAGAAATTTCTGATGTGATTCGTCAAGCCAGAGTTGACGAAAATGGTAATCGAATCTGGTGGTAAATCAGGACTTATACCATTTTGGATTTTGGATTTTAGATTTTGGATTGGGAATTGCTGTCTGCGTATAGCTTCTATCAATTCATCTGTCGCAAACATTTTTCAAATTGGTATTACCCACCAGAATTTACTGTGAAGACTGGGTGTAGGGGTGTGGGGGTGTAAGGGTTTTGCTTACTTACACCCCTACACCCTTATATCCTCACACCCAATCTATACAAATAATCTGCGTCAGTCCTAAGTTTTACACTGCATGAGAATCTGGCTGTTTGCGCCACTGGCGTTTTTTCATAAAGCTTTGCCAAGATTCCATGTATGTATAAAACACAGGTGTTAAGTACAGCGTTAAAAATTGGGAAAACAGCAATCCCCCAACTACTGCTAAACCAAGGGGACGGCGTGTATCTCCGCCTGCACCCAACCCCAGGGCGATGGGTAAAGTCCCCATCAAAGCTGCCATTGTGGTCATCATAATGGGGCGAAACCTGACGACACAAGCCTCATAGATGGCATCATAGGGAGTTTTGCCGTTTTGTCGGGCTTCTATGGCAAAGTCAACCATCATAATGCCGTTTTTCTTCACAATCCCAATTAGCAGGATAATGCCGACAAAGGCATAAATATTCAAGTCAACTTGAAATAGCATCAAGGTTAACAATGCGCCAAATCCGGCTGATGGCAAACTTGAAAGAATTGTCAAAGGGTGGATAAAGTTCTCATAGAGAATTCCCAACACAATATAAATTACTAAAATTGCCACCAATAGCAGTAATCCTAAACCTTGCAAGGAAGACTGAAACGCTTGGGCGGAACCTTGGAAACCTGTAGTAATACTGGCGGGTAATGTTTGACGGGCGAGTTGTTCAATTTTGTCAGTGACGCTACCAAGTGATACTCCGGGTTTGAGGTTAAAGGAAATAGTTACAGCAGCTAACTGTCCTGAGTGGTTGATAGTCAACGGCCCTACACCTTTCGAGATGCTGGCTACTGCATTTAATGGTACTAGTTGTCCAGTAGGGGAGTGAATTGACAGCAATTCCAAGGCGCTGGGGTCTCCCTGATATTTGGGTTCGACTCCCATAATCACTTCGTATTGGCTATCAGAGGCGTAAATTGTGGAAACTTGTCTTGTACCATAAGCATTACTGAGTGCAGTTTCAATTTGCTCAGCAGTTAGCCCCATAGTTGCCGCTTGCTCACGGTTGATGTCAACTTGTACTTGGGGGTTTTTGATTTGCAAATCACTATTGACATCTTGTAAATCAGGTAGCCCTCGGAGTTTTTCTTCTAATGTTGGCGCATACTGATATAACTCTTGAATATTCGGACTTTGTAAGGTGAATTGATATTGGGCTTTGCTTTGTTGTCCGCCAATATTAATGGCTGGCGGGTTTTGCAAAAAAACCTTCATCCCAGGGATGCGCGATAGTTTTGGGCGCAGTTCTTGGACAATATCATCGGCACTCAGTTTGCGTTCTTCACGGGGTTGGAGTCTGATAAATAAGCGTCCGGTATTACTGGAAGAATTTGCGCCGCCTGCACCAACGCTGGAATTAATCGCTGCTACATTCGGGTCACGAGCCGCGATCGCCATTACTGCCTGTTGATGTTTTACCATTTCATCAAAGGAGATATCTTCGGCGGCTTGGGTAGAGGCGGTGATTTGTCCGACATCCGCAGTCGGAATAAAGCCTTTCGGCACAACCATAAATAGATAGACTGTGGCGACGACAATTGCCCCAGAGATAAACATTGTCGTGCGATGATATTTGAGCGATCGCTTTAAACTCCACTCATAGCCACCCAGTATGACATCGAAAAATTTTTCGGAAAGATTATAAAGTCCCCGGTTAAATCTTTGAATTCTGCCTTTTAAACCTTTTTTCACTGGTTCTGCTTCATCTTCTTGCTGGTGATGTGGTGGACGCAAGAAGCGAGAACACAACATTGGGGTCAAACTCAGAGAAATTATTCCTGATACCAAAATCGCCACGCTGATAGTCACAGCAAACTCGCGGAATAATCGCCCTAAAATTCCGCCCATAAACAGCACGGGAATAAACACAGCAACCAAAGAAATGGTCATGGACAAAATTGTAAAGCCAATTTCCCGTGAGCCATTCAACGCAGCCTGCAAGCGACTTTCACCCATCTCCATGTGGCGGACGATGTTTTCTAACATCACTACCGCATCATCCACCACGAAACCGACGGAAAGAGTCAACGCCATTAGTGAGAGGTTATCAAGAGAAAAGCCCAGCAGTAGCATTACGCCAAAGGTGGCAACTAAGGATAAGGGTACTGCCAAACTGGGAATAATCGTCGCTCGTAAGTTGCGCAGAAACAGGAAAATTACCAATACAACCAAAGCAATAGTCAGTAACAGCGTAAACTGGACATCATCAACCGATTCGCGGATAGCTTGAGAGCGATCGTAGAGAATTTCCATATTCACGGCTGCGGGAATTTGTTCGCGGAATTTGGGCAGCAGTTTTTTAATCGCATCCACGACTTCGACGGTATTGGTTCCTGGTTGCTTTTGAATCGCTAGAACAATCGCCCGCACACCAGAATTAGATTTTTGCTTCGCCTTTTCTGTCTTGGTAAAATACCAACTCGCAACTTTGTCATTTTCCACACTATCCAAGACTTGCGCGACTTCTCCTAATTGGACTGGCGCACCGCCTTGATAACTGACAATTAAGGAACGATAGGCAGCCGCATCATTGAGTTGTCCGTTGGCTTGAATTGTATAATTTTGTTCTTTACCGTAAAGTGTCCCCGTAGGGATGTTGGCATTACCTTTGCTAATGGCATCGGCAACTTCATCAACACCTATACCTTTGGCACTCAGGGATTCGGGGTCAAGCAAAACTCTCACGGCATATTTTTGCGAACCGTAGACTTGCACCTGTGCCACCCCGTTGACCATTGATAAACGTTGTGCCAGTTGTGTTTCTGCATACTTGTCTACGGTGGACAAGGGCAGAACAGCAGAATTCAGGGAGATGTAGAGGATGGGCTGATCTGCTGGGTTTACCTTGCGATAAGATGGAGGGCTGGGCATATCCGCTGGTAATTGCCGCGTGGCTTTGGCGATCGCAGCTTGCACATCTTGGGCTGCCCCATCAATATCTCGACTTAAATCAAATTGCAGGGTAATCTGACTACTGCCCAAGGAACTAGTAGAGTTCATGGAACTCAACCCAGCAATACTAGAAAATTGCGCTTCTAGAGGTGTAGCCACCGATGCCGCCATTGTCTCTGGGTTCGCCCCAGGCAAGTTAGCACTCACCTGAATTGTGGGAAAATCCACATTCGGCAAGTCGCTCACAGGCAACATTCGGTAACTCATCAGCCCGAAAATCAAAACGCCAATCATTACCAAAGTCGTCATGATTGGGCGACGAATAAATAACTCGGAAATATTCATAGATTTTCCTATTTTTTATAGCCAAGAGCATCTGGATGAGGACATTTTGAGTAAGAATTCAGGAGGTAGAATTCAGGAGTCAGGATATGGAATAATTTGGTCAAATTTAGCTTAGTTAATAGATTAATCAGGCTAAAGAACTTTTCAATCTGACTTACACCAAAAATCTCTCAAACTCTCTTTCCTCCTGCTCCCTGCTCCCTGCTCCCTGCCCCCTTACCTCCTCCTAATCCCTGCTTAACTTGCACTGTTGCCCCAGGTACAAGGTTGAATTGTCCGTCGATGACTACTTGCTCACCTGGTTTGATGCCTTGAGCGATCGCTGTTTCATTATTGACTGTATCTCCGACAACTACAGGACGCATTTCTACTGTGTTGTCTGGTTTAACTACATAGACAAATTGCTGTTGCTGTCCGGCTTGCACTGCTTTGGTTGGTACAGTAACAGCATTTGGTATTTCCGATAATTTGAGGACGACATTCACGAATTGCCCTGGTAAAAGTCGCTCCTCGTTATTACTAAATGTGCCTTTAAGTTGAATTGTTCCAGTTTGAGTATTTACGCCACTGTCAATAAAGGTGAGGTAGCCATGTACGGGATTACCTGAATCTTTGGGGGGTATGACATCAACTTCTAATTTGCGGTTACTGGTGTACTTTTTCAAATCTGGCAACATTCGCTGCGGAATCGAAAAATTAACATATATGGGGCGAATCTGGCTGATGGTAATCAATGGATCTGTGGCATTGGCAGTCACTAAATTACCTTGATTTAACTTAAAGCTGCCAGTTCGCCCGGTAATTGGTGAATAAATAGAACTATAAGAAAGTTGAATTTTAGCATTATCAATTGCTGCTTCATCTGCGACTACTGCTGCTTGCGCGTTTTTTACATCTGCTTCGGCGGCGGCTACTGCTGCTTGGGTATTAGCTACAGCATCTTGGTCTGCCTTGACAGTTGCCTTTTGTGCAGTGGCACTTGTTTGGTATTGTTCTGCCTGTTCTCTGCTAATCGCTCCTTGTTCTAATAATCCTGCATAGCGTTTTGCCTGGACATTGGCATTATTTGCCTGCGCTAAATCTTTCAGGACAGTTGCTTTGGCTTGGTTGACTTGGGCGATCGCTTTAGCTACATTAGCCTCGGATTGCTTTACCAATGCCACATCTTTAGCTTTGGCTGCCATTGCTTGCATCAGTGCTGCTTGCTGAGGACGAGAATCTATCTCAAATAGCAAATCCCCTTTTTTTACGTTCTGTCCTTGTTGGAAATAAACTTTAGTTAACTGTCCATTGATCTGCGACTTGACAGATACGGTGGAATATGCTTCTACTGTACCTGTAGCTCGAATCAAAATAGGTATCGTTTTTTGCGTGGCAGTCGCCACCATAACAGGAACAGGTCGTTTTTTACCTGCATCTTTTGCTGTTGATTGCGCTTCGGAAGCTTTCGCACAAGCAGAACAGAAACAAGCTAAACCTAGTATCAGTAGCCATAACCGCCTTGTTGGCAGCCAGTTGCGATCGCTCAAAATAGTTTGAGCCATTAGAAACAAAGGACGTGTCATCTGGACAGAAGCTAAACGGCGCATATTTACACAGAGTGGCTGGCGTTTTCAGTAAAAATAATCGGTTTTATTAGTTAAGCTTTATGTTAGTCTATCTAAAGATTAGAATGCTAACAATTTATCCTAAGAAATAGCCTTTTTGTAAGTCTTGAAATTTTCCAGACATTTGGAAAGTGTACACAGGTAGAATTTCTCTTCCCTTCTGTTATTCAAACCCTCTTTCCTGCAATCTCAACATCTAAATTCAATACTGAACAAGTTACTACCCCCTAGCCGCAAACGCCTAGTAGTGTAAAAATATTCCTACCTTCGTAGCTGCAAAAGACGAACTATGACCATACATCCTGCACTACAACGTGCATTTACCAACCACCGCGTCCTGAAAGTAATTAGTGGTTTGAATAACTTTGACCGCGATCGCGTGGCTGCTACTATTAAAGCTGCTGAAATTGGTGGTGCAACTTTTGTTGATATCGCCGCTGACCCGGCTTTAGTCGCAATGGCAAAAAGCTTAATTAATTTGCCAGTTTGTGTATCAGCAGTTGAACCAGAAAAATTTGTCCAAGCTGTAGCAGCTGGGGCAGATTTAATTGAAATTGGGAATTTTGATTCCTTCTACGCTCAAGGACGCAGATTTGAGGCTGAGGAAGTATTAGCGCTGACTCATCAAACCCGCGCACTTTTACCAGAAATCACCTTATCTGTGACAGTTCCCCACATTTTGGAACTAGATCAACAGGTACAGCTGGCAGAAGAACTAGTCAAAGCTGGTGCTGATATTATCCAAACCGAAGGCGGTACCAGCAGTCAACCTGCTCACTCTGGCACTTTGGGATTAATTGAAAAAGCTGCTCCCACCTTGGCAGCAGCTTATGAAATTTCTCGCGCTGTATCTGTACCAGTGTTGTGCGCTTCCGGCATTTCTAACGTTACCGCACCTTTAGCGATCGCTGCTGGTGCGGCTGGTGTTGGTGTCGGTTCTGCGATCAACCAACTCAACAGCGAAGTCGCCATGATTGCTGCTGTACGTGGGTTAGTTGAAGCTTTAGCGACTGCAAACAACCGCGCAATTGTCTAATTTTTGACCAGAGAATGAAGGTTGAAGCTTGAAACTGAACACAAACGTGAGTTTAACAGATTAAAAACCCCTCTCCAAACCTCTCCCCCAAAGGGAGAGAGGCTTTGAAACTCTGGTTTTTTCATTGAAAACACAAAATATTTCTGTTCCTCTCCGCGTCGGAGCGAAAAGTCTGAGCAGAGGCTTCCTCCGCTCAGAACTTTTCAAGACAGAGGGGTTGGGGAGAGGTTAATCAGATTCACTTTGAAACAAATATTTCACACTTCATCCTTCAGACTTCATACTTTTTTACACCAAACAATCCTTCAGCGCGTAAATTACCTGGTCTTGCTGCTGGGTTGTTAGTTCCGGGAACATGGGCAAAGATAAAACCTCATGACAAGTTTGCTCGGCTACTGGCAATTGCCCTGATTTGTAACCCAAATGTTTATACACTGGCTGCAAATGCAGTGGGTAAGGGTAGTAAACCATTGAATTTACCCCCCGTTCTTGTAATTGATTCCGCACCCAATCTCGGCGTGAAGCGCTTGCACCATTACGTGCTTCACTCAATACGCGAATCGTGAATTGATTCCAGACACTCAAGCCGCCAGGGAGTTCTTCAGGTACGACAATCCCAGGAATTTGACTGAGGAACTGCTGGTAATAAGATGCGATCGCCTGTCTTTGTTGATTCCAATCATCGAGATATCGCAGTTTAATTTGCAAAATCGCGGCTTGAATCGCATCTAAGCGGCTATTTACGCCAATTTGTTCATAGTAATAACGATTTCGTTGTCCATGCTCCTTAATTACCCGCATTTTTGCAGCTAATTCTGGATCATTAGTTGTAATTGCCCCACCATCGCCACAACCACCGAGATTCTTGGTAGGGTAAAAACTAAAGCAACCAATATGCCCAATGCTACCAACTTTTTGATGATCCCAAATTGCCCCTGTAGATTGAGCGCAGTCTTCGATTACAGCTAAATTATGAGTTTTGGCGATCGCCATCAACTCTGTCATATCCACAGGCTGTCCGAATAAATGCACCGGAATAATCGCCTTGGTTTTGGGTGTAACCGCCGCAGCTATTTGCTGCAAATCCAAATTAAATGTATTAACATCTATATCTACAAAAACAGGCTTTGCTCCCACGGCACTAATCACCTCAGCCGTAGCAATAAATGTAAAAGGCGTAGTAATCACCTCATCGCCTGCACCAATTTCTAAAGCTCGTAGCGCTAAGTACAGCGCATCAGTTCCAGAGTTACAAGCTATACAATTAGTAACACCATGATAGGCAGCAAATTGTTGCTCAAAGTTTTCAATAATCGGGCCGCCAATATAACGCCCAGACGCTAAAACCTCTAGCACGGCTGCACTAACTTCTGCTTCGATAGTGGCGTATTGCTGCTTGATATCAAAGGCAGGAACAGAATTTACGCTTTGGAACATGAGTTTTTATGTTATCTGAAGATACAAAGGATGCACTTCGACAGTTTATTTGGCTGTTTAACTTTTTCATCAAACAGCTGATTAATAGACTGTCGCCCCGGATACGCATCAAAAAGGGTTATTACTGAAAATATTGTATGGGTAAAAATATCATACTAATTCGTAATTTGTCATTTGTAATTCGTAATTAGGCCACTCTGAAAAAGTGTCAATACACAAGGCTTCCAAGAAGTCATTTTATGAGATCGATCCAATTCATTTTTTCATTTGCTAAAAAGCTCTGATATAGCTGTCATCAAATAGATATTAGATTTATACTCAGCACTCAGCACTTTCAACTCAGCACTTTCCCAGGAGGTAAAAAAACTGTGCCGGATTTAATCAAACTAGATTTAGTTGATTTAGCCTTGGCTGTGGGGTTGATAGCGATCGCCATTGCTTTATCTGCCTGGGAAAAATTAGGATTAGAGTTAAACTTGGCAATTGCCACTGGCAGAACCATCTTACAGCTGGTTGTCTTGGGATATGTTTTCGACTTCATCTTTGCCGTAAATAATGCTTGGGCAGTTTTGGGGATTTTAGCAATTATGCTGACAATGGGGGCGATTGTCGCACGAAATCGGATCAGCCAGAAAATTCCCCTTGTATTACCTGTGGTGTGGGTAGCAATTTTAGCAGGTACCGCTTTCACGCTCTTTTACACCAACTTTTTGATTCTCCAACCAGATAGATGGTACGAACCACAGTATGTGATTTCTTTGGCTGGAGTCATCATTGGTAATGCGATGAATGCAGCTGCGATCGCAGGCGAACGTCTAGTTAGTACAATCAATAATTCCTCTGGGGAAATCGAAACTCACTTGAGTTTAGGCGCAACTCCCCAACAAGCAGTTAGTCAATACCGTCGAGAAGCCATTCGAGCCGCATTACTACCCACTGTCAATCAAATGATGCTGATTGGGATGGCGACTCTTCCCAGCATCACCGCCGGACAGTTATTAGCAGGTGTAAAACCCCTTGATGCTGTTTCTTATGAAATTTTGATTGTATTTATGGTTGCTGTTGCCAACTTACTAACGACAATTTTTGTTACCAGAGGATTGTGTCGTCAGTTTTTTAATTCAGCTGCACAGTTAATCAGATAATTGAGCAAATAAGCTATTTCCCCTTGAGGTTAACAGTCAACCAATTTTAGATTTTGGATTTTAGATTTTAGATTGACTGCACCTATAAAGGGATGCAGTTTGGGGATGAGTGGATTTTAGATTTGTTCCGTCCACTCTTAGGCGGGGCTTGTACCAAAAACAATCCAAAACTTGTACTGAGCTTGTCGAAGTATCCAAAATTTAAAATCTAAAATAAAAGCCATAGCAGTATTGTGACAGAAAAATAAAAATGCTAGACATAGCACATAGCTATCAAGTAAGCTGTTAATATCAATACCCCGCGAGGGGAACGGCTAAAGCTCCTTAGCGGTTCCCCTACTCTTTGTTAGTAGCTAACAAGCTCAGATTTAATCAAAATTACAGCAGACAATCATGCTTACTTGAATAGCGCGATCGCTTGATAATTATTAAATCTGAGTATTTCCTAAACTACTGGCTTTCCTTGCTGCCCTAATGATTCAGTCTGTCAAAAGAAGGGGTATTAGTTTTATAGCCATTAGCCATAATTTTACTACTGGCTACTCAACTAATACTCGTATGAGCAACAGACCATACTTTTTACAGACAGTGATGCTTTGTGATGAAATAAAGAATAACGCATATTTAAAAACAGGTTAATAAATAAGCTTGTGCTTCTCACAATCGCTATGAGTCTGACACTAGATTGAATACTTGCGGTTTTAGAGTTGTGTGTAATTAGTCAATTTCAGCAATTAAATCGGGTTACTGTAGCTAAACAGGTATAAAAACTCAACTTGGAAAATTTTTTGTAGGATAACCCCCTGGCTGGTTAAACCAGGAGTAGTTATAGCAAAGTGCTGAGTGCTGAGTAGAAACTCAGTATTTACCCTACGGGAAGCCGCTTCGCGTCTACAGAGGTTTCAGCAATCAATATAGTCCTAACCTATGCTTCGACTGCTATAACAAAATTAAATATACATTTACAATCGCTGTAGTAAATTTAACCCATGCGTATCAGTACCACAGGTATTGAACAAGCCATATTCATTAGCCAACTGTTGCACTTGTTGTGATTCTGTAAGACTGGGTTTCCAGGGGTTGGGGTTATTATAAGCGTAGAAAGTTTCTACACCATCAATACCCTGTTCCGCCGCAGCTGCGATTAAATCAAAATGCGATCGCCTGTAACGTGCTGGATGCGCCAAAACTGCTAATCCACCAGCTTCATGAATAGCAGCAATCACGTTGATTGCTTCATATTCTTTACCTGTTGCAGCTTTTCTTTGCAAGTAAGGTTTTATACTGGAGTTATTTGGCTCAAATGCGTAAGCCAAAATGTGAACTTCATTATCCAAGAGGTTAGCATTGATTTCTGTACCACTCCACAAATAAGGAGTAATACTATCAGGATTTTTCCACTTCCAGTCTTCTAACCAAGCTTGTGCAGCTAAATAGCCACCAATATTATGATGGTCAGTAATTGCCAATCCTTCTAGGCCAATTGTGATCGCCTGTTCCATCAATTCACTCGGCTGCAACCTCCCGTCTGAATAGACAGTATGCATGTGGAAATTAAATAATTTCGGACAACTTTGGGCATCAATCTTCTGGAATACTTGTTTTAAAAGTTCGCAAGAAGTCGATGTCCGCGTACAATTCATCACCATATCACCCTCTGCACAAATATACGCAGTTATTTACCAACCAGAACGCCACACCTATAGATCACAAAACACCAGCACTTATAATTTGTGCCAGTAGCTTTTTGGTTAGCTTACTCAGCTAAATTTTTCAATATGTTAAGACTACGTTAGCAAATCTCAATGATAATGGACATGAGTATTTTCGATTGCTTTAATAAGAGCAAGTAAAAAATTTTTCAAAATTATTAAGATAATTACTGATATAAATTCTCAGGATGAGAGCCTAGGGAGTAAGGAATAGTATTGTTGAATCAACGCTGCGAACTTTTTTCAGCTAGTCACTCAGAAGGTTCCATGACACTACAAGCAAAAATGTCTTTTCCTTACTCCCTATTTATTCCCTCACAAGTGTAGGTTTTTAAAATTTGATGAGTAATGACTCTAAAAATCACGAGTTAATTGGAGTTGCATCACCCCTACACCCTTATACTCCTACACCCCAAATCAACGTTTTTGAGGTAGAACGTAAAAAACCTACACCTGTCAGATCCCTATTCCCTACTCTCTACTCCCCATCTTTAGCTAAATAATCCCTCCAGTGTACCTGCACCAGGAATTACCTCACCAATTGCAAAAGCTGGAATATTTTGTGATGCAAAAAAGGTAATTGTTTGGTCTACTTGCTGAGATGGTACTAACAGCACAAATCCAATTCCCATATTGAAAGTATTAAACATGGCTTCATCACTGACTGCACCAGTTTCAGCTAACCATTGAAATGCTGGGGGAATTGTCCAACTTTTGCGGTTAATTTGAATTGCTTGATTCTTTCCTAAACATCGGGGTAAGTTTTCTGGTAAGCCTCCACCGGTAATATGCGCCATTCCATGAATTTCTAAGCCAGCTTGACGGGCGGCGAGAACTGGTTTGACATAAATGCGCGTCGGTTTGAGAAAAGCTTCACCAATCGTTTCGCCACCTAACAAATCTGGGCTGTCGCTCCAAGCAAAACCGCCATCACTGACAATCTTTCGTACTAAGCTTAAACCATTACTGTGTACGCCAGCACTAGCTAGAGCGATCGCTACATCCCCAACTTGCACCTGGGAACCATCCAGCATCTGGCTTTTTTCGACAATTCCCACACAAAACCCAGCTAAGTCATACTCGCCTACTTGGTAGAAACCAGGCATTTCAGCAGTTTCTCCACCTAATAAGGCACAACCTGCCAGTTTACAACCGGAGGCGATACCTGCTACTACCTGTGTCAACTGCTCTTTATCTAACTTACCTGTCGCCACATAATCTAAAAAAAACAGGGGTTCTGCACCAGATGTCAGCACATCATTAACGCACATAGCCACTAAGTCAATCCCCACACTATCGTGGCGATTGAGAATTTGAGCGATTTTGAGCTTTGTACCTACACCATCGGTTCCCGAAACTAGTACAGGTTCTTTGTAACCTGTTGGTAGTTGAAAGCAACCGCCAAAACCACCTAGTCCACCAATTACTTCTGGCCTAAAGGTGCTGTGAACCAAATTGCGAATTTGATCTACAAAGGCTCTACCAGCCTCAACATCAACCCCTGCATCCCGATAATCCATAAGAGTTAGTTAATAGTCAATGGTCAATGGTCAATAGTCAATGGTCTATAAACTCTTGACTATTGACTCTGGACTATTGATATTACCTCATTAAAAGACCTCATCTTCTATGCCTCGCCACCATTCACCCAAATTCATCAGGTCTTGGTGAATGTCGGCTAACTCGTTAGCATAAGTATCTTCGGAAATTGTGTCTCGGCGTTCTTGTAATTTTTTTAGACGTAGTTGTACTAGTAGCCAAGGTTTGGCAATGCTATCTGTTGCTTCGAGGTATTGTGCTAATTCTTTGCTGTCCATATCTTTTTTGGGTTGATTTTTATATTTTTTTAAGCAAAAAAATTAAGAAATTTACGGCTTTGATTCCCTATTCTCAAGATAGTTCAGAGGGGCGATCGCTACTACCGTGTTGGCAAAATATTTAACTGAAGCAAAAACAGCCACGATATGAGTCGTGACTGTTGGGTAATATTTTGGCAATCAACTGAATACCTATGCTTTATACATTTGGCAGAAGGCTGTTATCAGCTTCTACCGGATAGAAGTTATGCTTTAGCAAGATTTTCAGCAACGAAGTCCCAGTTAACTAACTGATCTAAGAAATTCTTAATGAATGCTGGACGAGCATTGCGGAAGTCGATGTAATAAGCGTGTTCCCAAACATCAAGGGTGAGCAATGCTTTTTTGCCGTGGGCTAAGGGGTTTTCGGCGTTGGGGGTTTTAATTACCTTGAGGGTACCACCATCATCAATTAGCCAAGCCCAACCACTACCAAACTGAGTAGCCGCTGCATTAGAAAACTCTTCTTTAAATTTGTCGAAGCTACCAAAGTCTTTTTCAATTCTGGTTGCAAGTTCACCGCTGGGTGCGCCGCCACCTGCTGGCTTCAAGCTGTTCCAAAAGAAGGTGTGGTTCCAAACTTGAGCGGCGTTGTTGAAGATACCTACTTTAGAGGGATCTTTAAAGGAGATTTGGATTACTTCTTCCAAGGACTTATCAGCCAGTTCTGTACCTTCGGTGAGCTTGTTGAGATTATCGACATAAGCTTTGTGATGCTTGCCATAGTGATACTCGAAGGTCTCAGCTTTCATGCCGTATGGCTCTAGAGCATCAGATGCAAAGGGTAAGGGGGGCTGTGTAAATGCCATTTTGTGAAATCCTCTCTTTACTGTTTTTCGGACTAAAGCTATTGCCGAAGCTTGGAAAATTACAGGTTTTGTGTTTAGTAGTTTTGATGTCCTAAATTAGGAGAACATAAAACTTAACATCGTCATTTTACTACCAAAGTGATGATGAAAACAAAAGACTTTTTCCATAAGTCAAAAGCCTATAGAATAAGAACTATAAATAAAAACAGCTAATATTTTATGGTAAAGCTATTTTAGTGATTAGCAACTACTACCGCTGGGCTGAATTAGTAATTCCTATTTACCACTTTGCAGAGGTTTTGGACATTTTTAAATAGGTTGTTTATTTTCTTATGTTGTACTAGCAGATGATTCACCGTGAAATCTTCTATTCTGCTTAATCTGCAAAAAACATCTAAGTAAATCGGTGCAATAAAACCGAACTATGTGAAGAAAAGTAAATAAGGCTCAAACTCTTTCTGTCCCTTGCCTTATTCCAATAATAATTATTTGCGCCGACCTATTTATCCCCAAGCTAGGGGAGAATGAAACAAGGTAATGCTTTGGCAATTAACTTTGGTTTTACAGCCAGAGTTTATAATAACTTAGTTGTGGTCATTATTTAACCACCCATTTATTTAGCGAATTCTTAACCTTTGATACTTCTACCTTAAGGAGTAGGAATTTAAATATTACTAATCAGCCTTAAGCTAGATGAATTATTTTTTAAAGTTGATAAAATCATTATTTACAGTCGCTTAATTCAAACTAAATTAGTCAATTACAAATCATACAAGATTGAGGTTTGAAAGTGGTGGGTAGGTAATGAGTTACTCACCACTGTGCCGAAATAAAAATTAAAGGCAAACCTCTATGATTACGCTTGAGATAAGCGTTGATGGTAATAACTAATAATTTGGGCAGCAACTTCAGATGCATTCATACCATCAGTTTGCAGTTCCATTGCATCCGCAGCTTTTTGTAAGGGGGAAACTTTACGAGTGCTATCTTTCCAGTCACGTTCTGCAATGTCCCGCTCTAGTTGCTCTAAACTAACTTCGGGTTGACCTTGTTTTTTAAAGTCTTGCTGGCGACGACGGGCGCGTTCATTAACAGAAGCAGTTAAAAAGATTTTAACTTCAGCATCGGGGAAGACATGGCTACCAATATCTCGGCCTTCAGCGACTAAACCACCTTTTTTACCCCAGTTTTGCTGCTGTTTAACCAAGGCTTGACGCACAGCGCTTTGGGCTGCGATCGCTGATACTTTAGATGTGACCTCAACAGTGCGAATTTCTTGGGTAACATCAACATCATCAATCCAAACCCGTACAGGAGATTTTAAATCTGGGCTAGGAGTCAGTTCAATTTTACAGGTATGAGCTAATTCAGCGATCGCACACTCATCATCAAGGGCAATGCCTTTTTGTACTACTAGCCAAGTTATCGCCCGATACATAGCACCAGTATCTAAATAAACTAAACCTAGTTCCGCAGCGACTTGGCGTGCTACCGTAGATTTTCCGGCTCCAGCTGGCCCATCAATAGCGATGATGGGTTGGCGATCGCGCAAAATGGTATTATCAATCAAACGTGTAGAACCAAGACGAGCTGCGATCGCCAGCATTCCTTCCTCCTCAATTGTTTCTAATGGCATTAACGTAGACGGTTCAACCAATTCAATATATTCCACTAATACAGTACTGACCCTAGCCACTTCTTGCTGTACAACTGCTATCAGCTGGTCGCTTTGGCGCACACCAGATTTAAAAGCAGCTTCAGCTTGTTTTAACCCACGATATAAAACCGCTGCTTGCTCTTTTTCGGTCGCACTCAAATATTGATTGCGAGAACTAAAAGCCAAACCTGACTCTTCTCGGACTGTCGGACAAGCAACAATTTCTACTGGCAAATTTAAATCAGCTACCAGCCGCTTAATAATCGCCAGCTGCTGACCATCTTTTTGACCAAAGTAGGCTCGATCAGGTTGTACCAAGTTCAAAAGCTTGGTAACAATCGTTGCTACGCCCTGAAAGTGACCTATCCGAGAACGGCCACACAAACCTGATATCATAGCAGATGGCGGGATTACTTGGGTAACCATAGATTCTTGTATATTTTTCTGCGGTACTCCCATCGCTTCCGGAGTCGGAGCAAAAATCGCGTCAACCGCAGCATCTTCACATAATTTTTGGTCTGCCTCTAAAGTTCGAGGATAACGTGCATAATCTTCATTGGGGCCAAATTGCAGGGGATTGACGAAAATACTGACAATCACCTTTGAGTTTTCTTGTCTTGCTCGTTTAATTAGGTTTAAATGACCTTTATGCAAGCCCCCCATTGTCGGTACTAAACCGACTGCTGTTCGATCCCAGCTGCTCATTTCATCTGCGAACAGATCCTCTGGAGCATTCAGCAGGCTTTGGGAGCGAAGTTGATTTAAATAGCAGCGTAAAGCTGCGACTGTTGTCAGCAGGCGCACAAAATTCCCCTAGTTCTTCTAACCCTCCCCCGTTAGTTTATATCTGAAATTGGGGGAAAAGTTACGAGAACTAGGGGAAATAGAAATTAAGTAAATTTGAAGGAGAAAGTGCAGAATTTGAGATTGAGATTTAGCCTTTGTCATTAATTCGCGCCAAGCGCGTTTAGGGAAAACACTACGCCGAACAGCCGAGAGAATTTTAGATTTTGAATTTTGGATTTTAGATTGGTGATTTAGCAATCTAAAATCTAAAATCTAAAATTGGTTATGCCGAATATCCTTCAAATTACCTAAAAGTTATCTTCCCAACACTTCGATATGCACTGGTGCAACGCCACTGCTCATCATGCCGATAACTCGTGCTGCACCAGCAGACAAGTCAATGACTCGACCCCGGATATATGGGCCACGGTCATTGATACGTACTACTACAGAACGACCATTGCGGGTGTTGGTAACACGAACTTTTGTACCAAGGGGCAAGCTGCGATGGGCAGCAGTCATTGCTTCGGGATTAAATCTTTCGCCACTGGCAGTCATGGAGCCTGAGCCATCATAGCCATAAAAGGATGCCATACCTCGGAAGCTAAGTCTGACTCCACCAATGGATACCTGTTGAGGCAGCTGGGGAACTGAAAATCTTAACCCTGTGGGTAAGTTAGCAATTTTGGTTAAGGGTGAAGCATTGCCAATGAGTCTGCGGAGGCGGTTGGTTGCTTGTAATGCGTCTTGTGCCAAATTCTTGGTGGTGTCTGCTAGGCGGGTATTTTCGTTAATTTCCACCAATTCTTGGTCTTTGATTTTGATTGTATAGCGATCGCTTGGCTGTTGCTGTCCAGAAGAGCTTTTATCTTGGGCTTGATTAGCAGTTTTGCTGTCATCCTTCCAACTGACCGTAATCTGTTCGGCATTAACGTTGTCTTGAATCAGCTGGTTGATTTTAGCTGCTATCACACTAGCTCTTTGAACGGGATCGTTTTCTAGTGAGCCAACTTGGTTTCCGGAACTGACTACATTGCCAGTACTTGCCACTTTAGTTGAGTTGCCAGCAATAAGGGCGTACGATGACTGCACGCCCCCTCCTTCTCCTACAACACCTTGTTTCGTTTCACCACTCGCAACTGGCTTAGAACTCACGAAAGTGAGTACTGGTATGTTCCGGATGTACAGGGTTGCCGCTTGCCGACCTCCAACACTGTGAGAATGAATGCTCGTAATCACAGCATTTGAGTTCTGTTTCTCTTTTGGGGATTGATACTCACCTACCTTAACCACATCACCATCAGATGATTTTTGGGAAACTTGATTAGCTTCCTTAGTGGTTTGAGCAGTAGTCCGAGTGCAACCGACTGAGGAAATCCCCGTAAGAGTTACACACAAGGCGACAATAGTCCACAAATGTCTTTGGTTCATGCGTCCAATTTTCAAGCGACTGTAGAACAGTAGTTTTTTTGATTAACGGAATTTAATGCCACAAAGAGCAAAAAGTTTTCCTTAAAATCGAACTCGTTCCGCTTTCACTTTGTTTTTCATAACTGCAACAGACTAACACGAACTTTTGGACTTGGGGATCAGGGTTTTATCGTAATCAAGCCTAAATTTCTCAAATTCAAATGCCAATCACAAGAGCAAAACCTTGTTCAAATGCGGATTTTAGGGGTGTAGCGTTTTTTTCGGCTACTAACAAATTTCTTATTAAAACTTTACATTATTCTCAGATTAGATTTTGGGAAAAGTGGGTCGATTTACCTGATACTTTCCTCAAAAAATTTGTATGCTATGGAACATATAAATTTTAAAAATAGTTAGTATTAGATTTCAATATATTTAGGCATAAAACCCGTTGTCAATCCTGTATAAGACTAAATTTATATAATCTTTAGGATTAACTAAAAGCAATGAATATTAATAATTACAGCAAAAATCAATTGTTTTTCTGGCTGAAATTCTTGATGTTTCAACAATATTTATGTAGTATATATATACATGGAAATATACTTAGTAAATACATTTATAAAAGTAGTTTAAAATATAAGTACTACCTGGGGTAATCAGCAAAAAAATTAGGCGCTTCTGTAACTAATATTTTTTACAATTAAAAGAAAAATAAGAATGAGAAAATTAAAAAACACTAGTGGACGTATATTCATGATTTTTGCGATGTAGCAAAAATCACATCAAAAATTGACTACCCGAAATCGATTGATTACCGATGATTTTCTAGAATAAACTATCAGCTTCATGGCAAAACAAGCAAATTCAGGAGATTTAGAAATAGTTACATCATCATTGTTATCTGTTCTTCAAGACTTGCATTCTAAGTACAAGTCTCTGCAAGAAGGTGCAGTCGCAAACTACATTCCAGAATTAGCCAAGGTAAACCCAGATTTATTTAGCATTTGCATCGTAACTGTGGATGGTCAGGTTTACGAAGTTGGAGATTACCAACAGCTATTTACTATCCAGTCAATTTCAAAGGTCTTTGCTTACGGACTAGCGCTAGAAGATCATGGGCGAGATTATGTGTTGACAAGAGTTGGCGTAGAACCAACAGGAGACGCATTCAACTCAATTATTTTGGATGAGCAATCGAAGCGACCGTATAACCCAATGGTAAACGCTGGTGCGATCGCCACCACCAGCTTAATTAAAGGAGATGGCGCAACCGAACGCCTCAACCGCGTCCTAGAGATGTTCCGCCGCTACACAGGTCACGATGTGTTTGTGGATATTTCCGTATTTACTTCCGAACGCAGCACCGGACATCGCAACCGCGCAATGGCACACCTCATGCTGAACTTTGGCATGATTGACCAAAATATAGAAGAAGCATTAGACCTTTATTTTCAGCAATGCGCCGTAATTGTGAATTGTCACGACTTAGCAGTGATGGCGGCGACACTAGCGAACAAAGGAATTAACCCCATCACAGGCGAACGCGCTGTAGACCATCAATATATAAAGGATATTCTCAGCGTCATGTACACCTGTGGAATGTACAACTTTGCTGGTGAATGGGCATATACAGTCGGAATTCCGGCGAAAAGTGGCGTATGTGGCGGAATCCTCGCGGTTGTGCCGAATCAGATGGGAATAGGAGTGTTTTCACCACCATTAGATGCGCGGGGTAACAGCGTGCGGGGAGTAGAAGTTTGTAAAGAGCTTTCCCAGCAGTTATGTCTACACATGTTTGCCTGCGGGGGTGGAAGCTCAAAAATAGGGAGTTTGTAATTCAGCAGTTATATGTTATTCAGATTTATGTATTTCAAAAATCAAATATGGCTCCGATAACATATATATATGTCACAAGTGAAGCAAGTACTATTAGAACCCTTTGTGAATCAAGGCTGGGAAACTTCTTCGGCACTTTTCGATCAAGTTAAAACACTGGCGCAAGATTTTGCTACCCGCGCCGCAGTGCATGACAAAGATGGTTCATTTCCTTTTGAGAATTTTAGGGCGCTGCATCAAGCGGGACTGTTGAGTTTAACTATTCCCCGTGATTTGGGCGGACAAGATTTAGGGCTTGCTACTATTTGCCAAGTTATTGAAGGAATAGCCAGTGGTGATGCTTCTACGGCTTTAGTGTTGACCATGCATTATCTACAACACGCTAAAGCTAATCGTAACCGTTGCTGGCATCCTGAAGTATACAAGAAAGTTTGTCGGGAGGCGATCGCCAACCTCGCCCTCATCAATGCTGCCCGTGTAGAACCAGAATTAGGCACACCAGCTAGAGGCGGTTTACCAGCAACAACTGCCGAAAAAACAGCACAAGGCTGGCGGTTAACTGGACATAAGCAGTATACAACAGGTAGTCCCATCCTCAGCTACTTTGTTGTTTGGGCAAAAACAACTGAAGATGAACCCCAAGTCGGCAATTTTTTAGTTCCTTGTGACTTACCTGGCTTGCGAATTGTCGAAACTTGGGATCATCTGGGAATGAGAGCGACTGGGAGTCATGATTTAATTTTAGAGAATGTCTTAATTCCCCATGAATATGCTTTAGATATTCGCCCTGTCTCTATTAAATCACCACCAGATCCGATGACAGCGGTGTGGAACAGCTTGACATTGAGTGCGTTGTATTTAGGAGTTGCCACAGCTGCGCGAGATTGGTTAATAGAATATCTTGGCGATCGCACTCCGTCAAATTTGGGAACACCACTAGCAAGTTTGCCACGTTTTCAAACAGCTGTGGGTGAAATAGAAGCGCTACTTTATGCGAACCGCAAACTCATTTATAACTTGGCACAAGAAGTTGAACAAGGCGATTTTGAACCTAATGTAGATTTACAAGCACAAGCTGTGAAATATCTCAGCACAACCAACTCAATTCGTGCGGTAGAAATTGGTTTGGAACTTATTGGTAATCCTGGATTAACAAGAAAGAATCCGTTAGAAAGACATTATCGTGACGTTTTGTGCAGCCGTATCCACACTCCACAAAATGATGTAATTTGCCAATCGTTAGGGAAAGCAGCATTCAATAAAAGTGCTGAGTGCTGAGTATACAGCAGGTTGCATATTTGTGGAATACTGTAGAGACGTTACATGTAACTTCTCTACATAGTTTTGGGTTTTACGCTTGTATCTCATTTACCTGAAATATATTGTAAGCCTATAGAACTTACTCAGTGATACGAAAAATTTTTAGCCATTAACAATTTTTATTACTATATTTCAACTGCCGTAAATAAAACCTCTCTTAAAAAGTTTAAGAGAGGTTATTGGTGGAGTTTGATGAAAGAATCGGCGAGTGAGAGTTATGAAAAGATAGTTTATGAGTCAGGAATTAGAATTACTCATTCATGATTTTGTATTCTGGCTGCTGCATTTTTCCTGAATAACTAAACTATTCCTTGACCTCTACCGCGTCTGTCAGCTTCTTCTGTTAACTCGCCTTCTTTATCTTCGTTGACTTCTTGAAGTTCTTCCATGCGTTGTGCGCTGTCTTCTGCTACTACTTGACGCGCATCGCCAGGAACTTCATAGTACATTTCTGGTTCTACTGCGTAGTTATTTAATAAACCTTCTTTATCTACTGTGTAACCGTCTGTGGTGTGGATGCTTTGTGCATCGGTTTGGTCGTCAGTGGGGGCAGATGCTTCTCTTTCTTCTGTGGGTAATGTTTTATATAATTCTCCCTCTCTTTCTTTACGAGCAGCAGTTTCAGCAGGGATAATTCCTCTATCATACATATCTACTTTTGCTCTTTCAGATGAATCTACTGCTTTTTTAAATTTTTCATTAGCCATAAATCATGTCCTCGAATTTAAAGAAAAGTATTTTGTTCAATAGCTTCGAGAACTAGATTAGGATGTTGACGAGAATCTATCTACTATCTTAAGAAGAGATTTAAATCAAAAAAATAAATTATTTCTATGCCTTGAGATGTATTTAAAATTTAAATGTAACCAAGAGAAATAAATCTAAGAGACCATTAATTATATAGATACCCGACTTCTTTAAGAAGTCGGGTATCTGAACAAACCTAATTTTTAATAATTAAATTTGCTGTTCTCCTAAAATTTGGGTTTGGAGATTGCGAATCTCTACTGCTAATTCTTGACGAGTAGAGGCTTGCACAAGATAACGAAATACAAACCAAGTAGAGTAAATAATTCCAATCAACTCGAAAGTCGGCTCTAACAGTGGTAAATCATTAATGGCATCCAGTAATGTTAGTACAACTTTAAGTGTGACAGTAGCTGCTAAAACTAAACCTAAAGTAATTAATGGTAATTTGTATGCTGCCCAAAACTGATTTAAATAATAAGGCAGCTGATCCAAAAATTGAGAGATTTTACGATTGATTTGCTGCCATTGAGTTTCAGGTTCACTCGCAGGTGGCAGCTTTGGTAAGTTTTGGGTGTCTACACCTTCAATGGCGACTGCGCCAGTTGAAGATGTCACATTTACAGAATCGAATTCTTGTTCGAGTGCCATATTTTTAGAATTTTACTAATCACAGAAATTTTACTAACAAAGGCACAGAAAACAAAAGTGCGGGCTAAATCAGAGGTCAGTTTAATTCAAAACTAACCTCTGAATACTAACCATAATAACGTTTTCTACGGTTCTTTATGCCCGTCTATTAAGTTGGATTTTTCGTTACTCTGTTATTGTTTTGCCGGAGCAACAACTGCTTTGTTAACTACGCTCTTAACACCTTTAATTTCCTGTGCTAAAGGCTGAATCTTATTCAGTTGATCTTGGTTTTGTACAGTTCCGTTGATAGTGACTGTACCTTTTTCATCGGCAGCAACTGTTAGCTGACCACCAGGTATGTTGGCTTCTAATTTAGAACGAACTTCACTTGCCAGGTCGCCTGTAGCTCTTTGTGTATCACCACCAGTCATATTATTCCGTTCTTCACGAGCGCGAATGTCTTCATTGAGTTGTCGGCGGCGCAGTTGACTCTGAGCATCTTCTTTTGCTTCTTCAGTTGTTTGTGCAGCAGGCGATGCTGGGTTTTGATTAACTGTATCTGGTGCTGATTCGCTGGTTCTAGAAGGATTTTGACAAGCAGCCGCACCAATAAGTAGTAAACCACTAATTAAGAAAGGAGCTAGTTTTTTCATTTGTTTAATTAATGATAGATAAAGTGGACTTGAAGAATTTTTTGCTGGCGATCGCACCCATAATTGCAGACAAGATAGTGGGGATTTACAACTAACTTTGGTTAGAGGGTTTCATCACGACGATCAACAATGGTGACGGTAGAATCTTCGCGATCGCTTGTTACAGGGTAGTTAGTGCGACCAGTTTCGATCACTGGGGTTTCTTGATGTCTTGTCCAATCCAAACCGCGATGGGATTCTGTATCGACATCAGTAGCGTCAAAGATGCCAAAGTCTTGAATACCGCGACGTTGCAGGATGGTTTGAGCGTGTTGAATTTCTGCTTCTGTACCATCAACCATGACTAAGTAATCACCTCGTTGGAAGCGATCGCTATAAACTCTAGCGCGGTCTTCAGGAATACCTAAACCAACTAGTCCGCCAACTAAACCACCTGCGGCTGCACCAATAGCACCACCAGCCAAAGTTGTAGCTAAAGCTGTTGCTGCTGCACCGCCAGCAATCACAGGGCCAATTCCGGGAATGGCTAATGCACCTAGACCAACTAACAAGCCACCTAAACCACCTAATGCACCGCCTGTAGCAGCTCCGGCTTTTGCACCTTCATCTGCTTTATTACCAACACCAGCCACACCATGACCGTTTGTGTCTTTAGCGATGAGTGAGACGCGATTCATCGGAAAACCAGCATCACGCAATTCATTTAGTGCTGCTTCTGCATCTCGACGATGGGAAAATACACCAATTGCTCGACGGTTTTTATGGGTGGATACAGTACCGTGACTGTGTGGATCAAATATTTGCCACTGTTGAATTCTATGGCGATTGAGAATGGCAGCAGCACGATTGATTTCGTCATCTGTACCACTGACTGCAACGATGTAATCACCGTGATTGATGCGCTCATTGTAAAAGCGAGTGCGGTCATCTGGTAATCCATAGCGAACAGCATCAAGGCGATCGCTAAAATTCACACCTCTTAATGCATCTCTGTTTACAGACTCACGATGTATTAAAGAAATTTGGCTCAGCGGAAAGCCTGCAACCCGTAAATCATTAATTGCAGCTTCTGCATCTTGGCGATGATTAAAGTAACCTAGAGCATGTTTGGTATAACCAACTTCCCGATGCACGTCATGAGTATGGGGATGGTCGTAGATACCATACTCTTCAATTCCCCGCCGATGTAGAATAGCTTCTGCTCTGGCGATTTCTTCGTCTGTACCATCTACGATTACTAAATAGCCGCCGCTTTGGACGCGTTCGTTATAAACTCTGGCGCGTTCTTCGGGGATTCCCAAACCAATCAAGGCTCCAATTAAGCTACCAGCTACTGCACCAATACCAGCCCCAGCAATAGTAGTAGCGATCGCAGTTGCTGTTGCTCCTGCTAACATAATTGGCCCAATACCAGGAATTGCCAAAGTGCCAAGACCAACTAATAAACCTGTTAAACCGCCTAAAGCACCACCTGTAGCTGCACCAACCGCAGCACCTTCGTCAGATTTATCGCCAACGCGATCGCGGACTTCCGTTCCGGCAATCTCATCTCTACCATCTGCATCTCTGGCAATGACAGAAACTCTATCCATTGGAAAGCCAGAATTTTTCAATTCATGTAATGCTTCTTCAGCAGCCCTACGATTAGGAAATACACCTACAGAACGTCTCCGTACACCAACAACCATGCTAACTTCTCCTATTAGTTAAAATTTTGTGATTACAATTTTATTGAGTTCAATAATTCTATTAGTATCTTTTTTTGACAGAATTTTCCTCAATCCCTCGGAGTAAATTTCTTATCTGCCAACAGATATACGTAAATGTATAAAATAATAATAAAAATTTATTTTCACGACAATAAATATGGAGTTTTATCGCATAGTTTTTTATTCAAATAAATATCCCCGACTTATTAAAAAATCGGGGATATTTACTAGCACAAATAATTATTGAATAATTCAGAATCAATTAGTGGTAGATTGATACCCGCCACTAATTGAATAACTCAAAGTTTGAACTTCCTTCGGCAGAGAGAAAAGGAAACGGGCAATACTTCGGCAAAGCTCAGTGCCAGCAGTTCTTCCGTTTGTTTCCTCTCTCCACCGATGGTTCTGAGTAAAGCGCCAGTAGGCGGTGAAACGGTATGAATTCTGGCTTCTGACTCCTGAATTCTTACACAAAAACCAATTAAAGAACTGTGCCGCGCGTAGCTTCGGTATCAATTGGTTTGATGAGATATAGCTGCAACATATGCCAAACAATTGCGAGAATTGGTGGAATTTTTTGGAGGAATTTGACAAAACTTGGCTGGTCACTTTTTTGAATTGCTGCGATTTTCAAATTGTTCTCAGAACACTGTTCTAAGCGCCAGAAAAATAGTGGGTGATTCGTATTGAGAATGATGGGAAATGCCCGTGCAGAAGTGTTGTTTGTTTCTTGGATAACTCTGTTGTTGTATTTGCGGGGGTGGATACCAATAGTTTCGTAGAATGATGCCCTTTCAAATACAGTCATTGTATGGGTAGCAAATACAGAAAGCAGAAAGAAACGCACCCACAATTTTGCTTTCCAATCTTTCCAAAGTTTGGGTTGCGATCGCAGCAATGCTTTAAAGAAATCTCCGTGGCGATTTTCGTCTTGACACCAACTCTCAAATTTACGGAACAGCGGATAAAACTGGTATTCTGGATGCTTCTGCATGTGTTGATGCACTAAAATATAGCGCCAGTAACCAATTTTCTCCGATAGGTAAACTGTGTAAATAATCCACTCTGGCGGGAAAAATGTATACGTGCGGGTTTTGGTTAAAAATCTTAAATCTAGTGATAGTTTCAAATCTGACATTGATTTGTTGAGAAATCCCGCATGGCGTGCTTCATCCCTAGCCAAATATTCAAATGCTTCCGATAGCAGAGGGTTATTTTTTTTCAAGCGGCGCGATAATTCTTTAAATAAAAGAAAGCCAGAAAACTCCGAAGTACAAGAGCGTTCTAAAAAGTCAATAAAGGCGCGGCGTTTTTCACCTGTAATGTGATCCCATGATTGTTTAAATTCATCGTCGCGCACAAAATGATGGCGGTTGTAGTCAGCACGCAGTTCATTAACAATCGCCCGGATTTCTGTCTCATTAGCCGATATATCTAATTTCGCCACTGCATCAAAGTCAGTGGTGTAAAACCGAGGTGTTAATAATGTTTCTGCAACAGGCGCTTTAATACCTGGTTTCAGCAATTGCGGCTCTGGGGTTGCAGCTAAATCGACCATGAGACTCCTTTACATTATTTTATCTTTTAATAGTTATATAAGCATAAAAGATTATCATTCCACATCAGTTAAATTATTGAAAAGCAAATTTCCAGCGATAACCTTAATGCTTAGGTTTATCAGGGTTGTAGCAGCTATTTTTCGATTAATTTCGTGGCTTTTTTGAGATATTGCAATGCAACATCTCTGTTTTGTCTCAAGGTATGGAAATATAAAGAAATATTAATAGCTGTATAGTTATACAAGTATTGATAGTTAAATGATTTTGGGAGAACAAAAATCCCTCAGAACAGTATCGGCACTGCTATTTGCTGGTTGAAGTGATGCCGATGCTTTTCCCCTCTACATCTAGAATAACAATCCTTTTGAAAGTGCTGAGTGCTGAGTAATGAGTAAGAATACTAGCCTCTAGCCTCTAACCTCTAGCCTCTCGATTTAATGTAAGTCGGTGATGAAGGAAGCAAAAATGAGTAGTAATCTAGCCGTCAAACTGCGTTCTGGTACGCAAAAAGCTCACACAGCCGCAGAAAATGTCGGATTCATGAAATGTTTTCTCAAAGGTGTTGTAGATAAAGACTGCTTTGCAAAGTTTCTCAGCAACTTGTATTTTGTGTACACCGAACTAGAAACAGCATTAGCCAGTCACCAAAACAATCCTGTTATTGGTGGATTGTACTTTCCTGAACTGAATCGCCGGGCAGCTTTAGAAAAAGATATGGTATTTTACTATGGCAACGACTGGCGAAATTTAATCACACCTTCCAATAATGCTAAGAAATACATCGCCCGCATTCAACAATTATCTGCATCTGAACCTGCATTATTAATTGGTCATGCCTACACCCGCTACATGGGCGACCTTTCTGGCGGTCAGATGTTACAAAAAATTGCCCAGTCAACCCTCAAGCTTTCTGGCTACGAAGGGACATCTTTTTATAACTTTGACCAAATTCCCGACAAAAAAGCATTTAAAGACAAATACCGTGATGCTTTAAATGCTGTACCTGTTGATGATGCTACAGCCGATCGCATTGTAGCTGAAGCCAATAATGCCTTTAGTTTCAATATGCAAATGGCTGAGGAATTAGAAGGAAGTTTAATTAGAGCGATCGGTCAAGTATTATTTAATAACCTGACTCGTTCTCACAACTCCGGCAGTACTGAAGCAACTGCAACTAATTAATTTTCAAGAAATTAAGCTGTTTGGTTTGAGTCAACACATCATGCACTACAACTGATATCTAAACTAGACAGCAGCTACAAAAAAGAGAGATTAGAGACTGGGGACTAGTATTTTTACTCTTTACTCAGAACCCAAAGATTGTGTTGGGTTACGCTACGCTCCACCCAACCTACTACTAGAGGCTCGACCTACTAGTTTTTATAGGTTGGGTGTAACGAATGTGGAACCCAAAGATTGTGTTGGGTTACGCTACGCTCCACCCAACCTACTACTTCTGCTTTCTGCTCTACAACCAATCACTTTGGCTGATTTTCAGAATTGAAAATACAGCCTACCCAATACATTGGAGGTTTTGATGGTATTTATTTCACCTAGTGTCAAATTTGATCTGGATTTGATCAAAAAGTACGACACGGCTGCACCGAGATACACTAGTTATCCACCTGCTACAGAGTTAAGTGAAGCATTTACGACAGATGACTTTTATAATGCGATCGCCACTTCCAATCAAAGAAAATCTCCGCTATCATTTTATTTCCACATACCTTTTTGTCAAAGTGCTTGTTATTTTTGCGGCTGTAATACAGTAATTTCCAACAACAAGAATATTGCCAAACCTTATCTGGAACATTTAGCCCAAGAAATCAAGCACATGTCTACCTTGATTTCTCCAGAGAGAAAGGTATTACAAATGCATTGGGGTGGTGGTACACCTAATTACTTAGAACTTGAGCAAGTAGAATTTTTGTGGAAGCAAATTACACAACACTTTGATTTTGACCCCCAAGCAGAAATTTCCATTGAAATTAATCCCCGCTACGTCGATAAAGAGTATATTTTCTTTTTGCGGGAACTAGGATTTAATCGCGTTAGTTTTGGTATCCAAGACTTTAATAATGAAGTACAAGTAGCTGTTAATCGCATCCAGCCAGAAGAATTATTATTTAATGTTATGGACTGGATTAAAACAGCGAAGTTTGATAGTGTGAATGTCGATTTAATTTATGGTTTACCTTATCAAACGCTTCAGACCTTTCGAGAAACGGTCAAAAAGACAGTTGCATTAGATCCAGACCGAATTGTTGTATTTAACTTTGCTTATGTTCCTTGGTTAAAACCAGCGCAAAAAAATATTCCTCAAGACGCATTACCAAAGCCTCAAGAAAAGTTAGAAATTTTGAAAATGACTATTGAGGAATTAACAAGTAGTCAGTATTTATTTATTGGCATGGATCATTTTGCTAAAGCTAATGATGAATTAGCGATCGCCCAACGAAATCGCACCCTCCAACGCAATTTTCAAGGTTACACTACTCACGCTGGGACAGATTTATTTGGTTTTGGTGCAACATCAATTAGTATGTTAAACGATGCCTATGTTCAAAACCATAAACAATTAAAAGATTATTATCAAGCAGTTGCTAACAATGTTTTACCTGTTAGTAAAGGTATCAAACTAACTCAAGATGACATTATTCGTCGAGATGTCATCATGTGTATTATGTCTCATTTTCAATTGTATAAGCAAGATATTGAAGAGAAATATCACATCAATTTTGATCAATATTTCGCCGAAGAACTAGAAGCATTACAACCGTTAGCAGCAGATGGACTGCTTAAATTATCTGACCATCACATTCAAATTACAGACATCGGTAGATTATTGGTGAGAAATATTGCGGTTGTTTTTGATGTTCATAATCAAACACGAGACAAACAATTCTCTCGTGCAATTTAATCACTTTCACTCCATACTTACAGCAGGGAATAGGGAACAGGGAACGGGGAACAGCTTTGAGCCTCTTACTATATAGCTTTGTTGTTCAAATTTGTACCTCATTCACTTGCAATCTGCTGTATCTAAACCTTTTATATTGGTATCACTGTGTAAGTCCTAAGAAGAAAAGATGACAGGTAACAGGTGACAGATTTAAAAGTTTTTTGCTGTTCAGTTTGATTCTTTTCTGATGTCTTAACTGTCTTGGCTATTGCTATCTGCTTGTTTCAACCTAATGAGTTTGTCTGCTAGATAAGTTTTTATTTCTCCTAGTTGTTGCATCTTTTCGGCAATTTCTTGGAGTTTGCGTTCAATAATTAGTATTTGCTCAGTTTTAGGTATTTCATTAATTCCCCATTCATTTATTAGCTGCTTAATTTCATTCAAAGTAAACCCCAAGGCTTTACCTTGATTTATCAGCCGCAGTTGTTCTACTGTATCTATACTAAATTCCTTATATATTCTTGTTCCTGCCTGTCTTTCATGAGCAGTAATCAGTCCTATCTTTTCATAAAAACGAATTGTATCTTTTGATAATCCTGTTTTTTTCGAGAGTTCACCAATCAACATCAGATTCACCTAAAACTTTCAAATCTCACTTGACTGTGGAGTATACTCTACAGTTTAGGCTTTCTTTCAGATAGCAATTTTGAAATTTCAGGAAGCCAGTGATGCGTAAGACAGTTTTGATTACAGGTGCTTCGAGTGGAATTGGTGAAGCGACAGCAAAGTATTTTTTAGAGAAAGGCTGGAATGTTGCTGCAACAATGCGATCGCCTCAAAAAGCCGGCGACTGGACGAAAGCAAAAAACCTCATCTGTCCGTATTTGGATGTTACGAATCCAGAAACCATCGAATCAGCATTGCGCGAGACATTAGAGCATTTCGGACAGATAGATGTATTAGTTAATAATGCCGGATATGCGCTGATGGGGCCACTCGAAGGAGTAACACCAGAACAGTTAGAACATCAATTCCAAACTAATTTTTTTGGACTTGTATCAACAATACAAAAAATTTTACCTATTTTGCGCAGACAGGGCGAAGGCACAATTATTAACGTTGCTTCGATTGGTGGCCGTCTGGCTTTTCCGCTCGTGTCTTCTTATCATGCAAGTAAATGGGCTGTAGAGGGACTATCTGAATCTCTACGCTATGAACTACGTCGCTTTGGGATTCGTGTCAAAATTATTGAGCCTGGTGGGATTAAGACAAATTTTATTAATCATGGCATTGTTTGGGCGAATCATCCTGCTTACACAGATATGGTTAATCAAGTAAAAAACTTCAATGAGAAAATCAATGATTCTCTAGCCGCACCTGAAGGTGTTGCTAAAACAATTTATCGAGCAGCAAGCGATCGCTCCGAAAGATTGCGTTATTCTCCTTACGGGGAAGTGTTTTTTCTTCTGCACGCGATTCTTCCCGATCGCTTATGGCGGTCTTTAGTTGAGACTATGATGTTGAGGACGACAAAGTAGTCTTTTTTTCTACGACTTACGCACAAAGGTTATCTGTTAAAGCTGGGTGTAAGAGTTTTGAACACCTAGACTCTTACATCCCTATAGTTTTACACCCTTCCCCAAACCTCTACGGTGTACACACAAGTTTTTATCGACAATCTTAATGTATTGCCTCACATTGTTAATGTGTTGCCTGGCATTAATAATGTATTGCCTCACATTATTAATGTATTGCCTCACATTATTAATGTGTTGCTTTACATTGTTAATGTGCCGCCTCGCATTATTAATGTGTTGCCTTGCATTGTTAAAGGACTTCCACCCTAAAAATATTCTAAATTTTCTTGTGGGGTGGGCTTCTAGCCTGCCTTTAATAGAAGACGGGTGAGGACACCCATCCCACAAGATGAATAATTTATTTCTTGGAAATCCTAAAGCGATCGCTAATCATTTAATATTCATGCAGCAACGTTGAAGTTTACCACATGAAAAAAATCTGGCTGCTGAGTTTAACAATAGTGAGTGTAGGTGTGTTGCCGTTGTGGTTGGGCGTAGGTTCTTCCTCACAGTCGATATCTTCTGCGATGCCAACGGTTAAACCCTCACCACCAAAAACAGTTCGCTACTTTGAACGCACCTTGCCTCAAGGTATAGCTCACGTTTTGTTGGTTCCAGCTAACAGCAAATTTGTAGTAACTCCGGCATTATCACCGCAGGTAAACACTGTAGAGGAATTTGCCCAGCAGCATCGAGCCGTTGCTGTCTTCAACGCTGGCTTTTTTGACCCAGCCAATCAAAAATCGACATCATATATTATCGTTAATGGTCAATTAATTGCTGACCCCAGAAATAATGAGCGCTTAATTAATAATCCGAAATTAAGGCCTTACCTGATTGCAATTTTGAATCGTAGCCAATTGCGCCGCTATTTATGTGGGCAAACTACCCGTTATGCGATCGCGTTGCACAATGAACCACTACCAGCAGATTGTCGCTTAATTGATCTTATTGGTGCTGGCCCCAGATTATTACCTAAACTTACATCAGTGCAAGAAGGTTTTGTAGATAACGCTAACGGACGCGATGCACTAGGGAGTCAACAGCCCAACGCTAGAACTGCTGTTGGTATTACCCGTGATGGCAGCATTATCTTAGTGATGGTAGCTCAAAAACCTGCACAACCTAATAACTCTGGTATATCTTTGCAGCAACTTGCAGACTTGATGAAAATGCTTGGTGCATCTGAAGCAATGAACCTGGATGGAGGTAGTTCATCTTCGTTTTATTACAATGGTAAAGCCTTGTACGGCAAAGTTGATGCACAAGGAAATTTCATCAAGCGACCTGTAAAGTCAGTTTTATTAGTTCAGGATAAGTTGAGTAATTAGCTACTCATGTAATTTTGGATTTTAGATTTTGGATTTTGAATTAGGAATTACATCTGTGTTTAAGCTTTGGTTTAGGTTACAAGTATGAATTGTGATATCTTCTGATTCTAAGAATTAATGTAAATTCAATATCTAAAATTTATACAAAAATCTATTAATACTAAGTAAAAATTAAGCAGAATATTTTTATCTATAAATTGGTAGAGAAACTTCTATCTATCTTTTGACTTCAAAACTTACCTCATCTGGAAGAAACGCTAAGAAATCAAGATTGTTAATCTGATTACAGATGAGATTTTTGAGGTCGTTATGAATATTATTGCTTGGATAATCTTAGGTCTTTTAGCTGGTGCGATCGCCAAAGCCATTTACCCTGGTTATCAAGGTGGTGGAATTCTTTCAACAATGATTTTAGGTATTGTTGGTGCATTTATTGGTGGTAGTTTATATAGTTTGTTACAATCAGGAACTTTGCAATTGACAGCCACCAGTTTTAGTATTCCAGGTTTATTTATCGCAGTTATTGGCGCGATAATTGCTATTTACTTGTGGGGACTATTGCAAAGAAGCAGCAATGCATAAACTACTGTGAACAAATCATTATTAAATCCAGAGTGTGTTTGGTAAGCTTTACCAATAACACTCTTGACAATCAGAAAACATGGTTTTTCAATGATTGCAACCATGATAGACCTCCTGTAGAAAGTTAGTTCTCAAAGAACAACACACTAATCATATTATTGGCAGTATCCAAAATTATCTAAAGATGCAGTTAAAAACTATAAACTGCCAAGGCAATAAATTTATTGTCAACTATTTTTGCAGAAAATAATCGAAGAGGCATTGCATGTTTTTCCATAAGAAAGAGCCAATTCATGTTGTCAACGTTAATGAAAGTAATCCCCGGTTTGCTCAGTTACTTCTTGAGCAATTTGGTGGAGCAACTGGCGAATTAACGGCTGCTCTGCAATATTGGGTGCAATCCTTCCACGTGGAAAATGCTGGAATTCGGGATATGTTGCAAGATATTGCAATTGAAGAATTTGGGCATTTAGAGATGGTTGGAAAACTCATCGAATCTCATACTAAAAATACCGACCAAACAGAAGCTTATAAAAGCACTTTGTTCGCTATACGTGGGATTGGCCCTCACTTTTTAGATAGCCAAGGTAATGCTTGGACAGCCAACTACATCAATGAAGGTGGCGATGTAGTGCGTGATTTGAGAGCTAACATTGCAGCTGAGGCTGGCGCTCGTCAAACTTACGAAGAGTTAATTAAATTAGCACCAGACCAAGGTACTAAAAATACATTGGTGCATCTTTTAACTCGTGAAATTTCTCATACCCAGATGTTTATGAAAGCATTAGATTCACTGGGTAAATTGACAGATCCATTCTTTGGTAATATTCAGCCTGATGAAACAGTGAATATTTACTACAATCTGTCAAGTAATGGCACTCAAGATGAGCGTGGCCCTTGGAATTCTGAGCCTGCTTTCAAATATGTAGCTAACCCTTTAGAACGCAAGACGAACTAAATTTTCTTTCCTCCTAATTCCTTGTCAACCTCAATGACAATCACCTGAGTCAGCGGGAGTTTCTTCCCTGACTCTCTTTATTGTCAAAAAAAGTCTATTTCTTCTTTCTACTTTTTGTAACGCAAAACTCAGAACTGAGAACTTTTCTAGGGAGATTGATTTGTGATTGTTAAACCTACACAAAATGGTTGGGAAGTTATTTATCATCGCGCCCATGCTTTACTCGCAGCGCAACTAGCAGGACAGTGGCGACGGAAAAATGCACCACCACGGTTATATGAAACACTAGCAGCAATTTCCCATCACGATGACTTAGAAAAAGAGTGGGAAGAAGATAATCTCACCGCAGCTGGCGCACCGATGGATTTTATGCTGAATCCCAGCATCGAAGTTGATAAGTTAGAAAATCTGGTCAAAAATGCTCACTATCGTGGGCGTTGGGTAACTTTACTCATTTCTAAGCACTTGTGTCGGATAAATGAGCCGAAACGAGGTAAATCGCCAGCATTAGATAAATTTTTAGACGAACAAGTGCAAAAACAGAAACATTGGCGCAAAGATTTAGGAATTGAAGAAGATGAGGCGGATGCGGCTTACGCATTTATGCAATGGTGCGATCGCTTATCACTTATTCTCTGTCAAGATGAACTACCTGCCGATGAAAGATTTTTAGAAATTAGTCAGGGGCCTGATGGTCAACGTTATGACATTATGCAACGCAGCGATTCTTTGGTAACTGTCCAACCCTGGCCGTTTGAAGATGAAAAATTTACTGTCAATGTCGAAGCTTGTGAGTTAACCCAAGTCAAATTTGAAAGTCCATCCGAACTAATTCAAGCACTTCAACAAGCTCCCATCAAAGTGCGGGAGTGGACTTTTGTGGCAGAGTAATATAATTCATCAAGATTTATGCTTTGAGATTGGGTGTAAGGGTGTAAGGCTACGGTGTATACACAAATTTTGGTATAGCGCATCTGTCCCGCCTCGGAATAAATTCCGAGTCTTATAGTGCAAGTCCTCTAAAGAGAACTCAAAAAAAATTCAGTCCACTTAAGTGGACTTTCGCTATTAGCCTAGAACTAAAGTTCTAGGCGGGATATGGTTTCAAGGTGAGAATTTTCGACTTGTGTGTACACGGTAGGGGTGTAAGCAGAGGATTTTTCCTTATACTCTAAATCCTTGCGTAGGTTCGTTCACAAATGAAAAAGCGCCTGGGAGTGTTGCCGTGTTTCCACCCCAAGCGCTCTTTCTTTTCAACTTGCTCCTCACACACAAATATAAAATAGCATTTATTTTTTGAATTAGTAAATCTGTTGTGTGACAGTTTTACTAATTGCACATATTATGGTATGCTTACTAACCCCAAATTAAAAAGCACCTGAGAGTGTTGCCGTGTTTCCACTCTTGGTGCTTTTTAATTTCAACTTGCTCCTCACACACAACTAGAAGTTATCACTTGTTTTTTGAAATGGCAAGTATATTGTGTAACACTTTATGAAGGCTTTAAGTAAGCCGGGATTTAATCAACTAATAGACATTCAACTTTGATATTTAGATAAGATATATCTCAAATATTTAGATAAGATATATCTCAAGGTGCTTATGCACCATTAACAAAAGTTTTATGTCTTAGAGACAGTTTACTGCCAAGGATTATTGCAGTATGTCAAAAATCCAGCGCTTCTGTTTGCAGCGTTACTGTGTTTCTGTTTTCTCCGTGTTAATGGCGCTGCTACTAGGCTTAACGCTGGAAAAATTGATCAATATAGAAGTTTCGTCACTTTTTTTTGCTGCGGTAGTCTTGAGTAGCTGGTATGGTGGATTCGCTCCTGGCTTATTAGCTACGGTCTTGGCTATTTTAGTCAATAATTATTTTTTTGTTCCACCAATCTACTCTTTAATACCCAGCAGTTGGACTGACATACTACAGCTAATTGTTTTTAGCTCAATAGCACTGTTAATTAGTTCCTTAAATTCTGAACTACATACTGCTAAACAAATATCCGAAGCCAAGCTGGCAAAGCTAAAAGAGCGCTATCACCGTCTATTGGAGACAGCCTATGAAGGCATCTGGATATTTGACCAAGAAGGACACACAGAATATGTCAATTCTCAGTTAGCCCAAATGCTTGGTTATAGTGTAGAGCAGATGAGCGATCGCTCGATTTTCGATTTTATGGAACATGAGGCTCAAATCGAAATTCAGCAATGGCTAGAGCAAAATCAGCAACACCACCAAGAGAGTAAACGGCAGTTTGAAGTGCATTTACGCCGCCAAAACGCATCGCCACTTTGGGTAATTATTTCTCTGAGCGCAATTTTGAATGAGCAGGGAAAATTCTCTGGTATGGTTGCTATGCTGACTGATATTACTGCGCGTAAGCATTCCGAAGCGATTTTAGCTCAAGAACAGGCAAAGCGCGATCGCGAAGGTCAACTGCTACGCGCCATTCTCGATATTCTGCCAGTGGGAGTCATCATCTCTGATGCTAAGGGAAAACTGTTAGAAATTAATTCAACTGTCAAAGCAATTTGGGGAAACAAGGCTCCATATTTGGACGAGCCGAGTCAATACCATCAGTACAAAGGATGGTGGGCTGATACTGGTAAATTAATTGCCGCCCATGAATGGACACTTGCCCGGACTCTAGCTACAGGAGAGACATTAATTGGTGAAGAAATTGATATTGAAACCTTTGATGGGCAACGTAAAACCATTCTCAATTCTGCTATACCTATCCACGATGAAACCAAAGCAATTATTAATGCAATAGCAGTCAATGTAGACATTACAGAACGCAAGCAAGCTGAAGAGAAACTGCGCCAAAGTGAAGCACTGGCCAAAGCACGGGCTGAAGAACTAGAAACCATTATGGAAACTGTACCAGCCGCAGTTTGGATTGCTCACGATCCCCAATGTCATCAAATGACAGTTAACCGTAGTGCATATAAATTGATGCGCCTACAGCCAGGCGCAGTTATGACAGCGACTCCGGTCAGTGGAGAGTACCCTTTTCCATTTAAAATCCAAAAAAATGGTCAAGATGTTCCCCTCAACGAATTACCAATGCAGCAAGCAGGTCTGACTGGTCAAGAGACTGAGGGAGAATTTGAATTTGTTTTTAGTGAAGATAATGTGCAATTTATTTACGGTAAAGCCGCACCTTTGCGCGATCATGACGGTACGGTTAGGGGTGTAATTGGAGCTTTTCTGGATATAACTGAGCGCAAGCAAACCGAAGAAGCATTACGGCAAAAGCAAGAATGGCTAGATTTAGCTCAAGCAGTTGGCAAACTTGGCAGCTTTGAGTGGAATATTCCAACTAACGTTAATATTTGGTCAAAAGAATTAGAAGCAATCTACGGTTTACAACCTGGTGAGTTTGGAGGAACTTACGAAGATTGGCAAAAATGGGTTCATCCCGATGATTTAGCCAAGGCACATACAGATATAGTCAATTCCTTAACAACAGGCGAGTTTATCACCGACTTTCGCGTCATTTGGCGGGATGGAAGTATTCATTGGCTTCATGCCAGAGCCAAAGTTTACTACGATCGCGAAGGTAAACCTTTGCGGATGGTAGGAGTCAATGTTGATATTAGCGATCGCAAGGCAGTCGAAGAAGCTCTACGGCAAAGTGAATCCCGGCTGCGACAGCTATTAGAATCAAGCATTATCGGCATTATTGAAGCCGAACCAGACAAAATTACCTTTGCCAATGATGCCTTTTTACAGATGCTTGGTTACACCGAAGCAGATGTATTAGCAGGTAACTTGCGTTGGCAAGACATGACTCCACCAGAATACAGTGAATTGGATCGAGCCAAGGTGGAAGAAGTATTTGTATCTGGTGTTTGTACTCCATTCGAGAAAGAATATATCCGCAAAGATGGTTCCCGTGTGCCGATTTTATTAGGAGCAACTTTATTAAGCCGTAATCCATTTAGATGGGTTTGCTTTATTCTGGACTTAACCGAGCGCAAGCAAGCCGAAGAAGAACGGGCGCAGGCTTTAGAACGAGAACGTGCAGCCAGAATAGAACTCGAAAGAGCCAACCGGATGAAAGATGACTTTTTAGCAATTGTCTCTCATGAATTGCGATCGCCTCTTAATCCCATTCTCGGCTGGGCAAAACTGCTCAAGAGTCGCAAATTAGATTCAGCCAAGACAACCCAAGCCCTAGAAACCATCGAGCGCAATGCAAAATTACAAGCACGGTTAATCGAAGATTTACTCGATGTTTCGCGGATTTTGCGTGGTAAGCTCAGTTTGAATATCTGTACGGTTGATTTGGCCAGTACCATTGAAGCCGCACTAGAAACGGTGCGTCTAGCAGCTGAAAGCAAATCGATTCACCTGCATACAGAGTTTGCTATTGGTGAAGTTAAAGTTGCAGGCGACCCCAACCGCTTACAGCAAATTATTTGGAACTTACTCACAAATGCGGTTAAGTTTACACCAGAAGGCGGTCGGGTAGCAATACGACTAGAAAAAGTTGGCAATTCTGCCGAAATCCAAGTTACTGATACAGGCAAAGGTATCAGTGCAGAATTTCTACCTTATGTTTTTGAACGTTTCCGCCAAGCCGATGATGTCACAACCAGAAAATTTGGTGGACTAGGACTAGGATTAGCAATTGTGCGTCACCTTGTAGAATTGCATGGTGGTTCTGTGCAAGTTACTAGTCCCGGAGAAAATTTAGGCGCAACCTTTACAGTGCAGTTACCCTTGATGGTTGCTACTCCTGAAACATCTATAGATTATCCTTTAACCGAAAATGCCCCAAATCTTCAAGGTGTGCAGATAGTCATTGTCGATGATGATGTTGATACCCTGAATTTACTAACTTATATCCTGGAACAGTATGGTGCGACAGTCAAAGCTGTAAACTCAGCCACAGAAGCACTACAAGCGATCGCTCAAACACAACCACATTTACTGTTAAGTGATATTGGTATGCCGACAATGGATGGCTATATGCTAATTGAGCAAGTAAGAACGACAACTCCCGCCAGCAAATTACCTGCGATCGCTTTAACTGCTTTTGCTGGCGAGGCTAACTCCCAAAAGGTTATCTCCGCAGGCTTTCAGCGCCATCTCACCAAACCAATCGAACCATCAGAATTAGCAGCAGTAGTTGCCAGCCTGATTTCTACCAGGGAATAGGCTTGAAAGTTATAGCAGGTGAAAGGTAACAGAGCCTTGTATAGGCTAGGTTTTATTATCTGTTTAGGTTTATAAAGTTTGTTATTTCTGACAAATTACTGCTCGTAATTTGACATTCTTTATTAACTGTCTCTTCTATCTACCGGAGTGTTCTTCTGAAAACTTGTTAGTACTTGCTTGGAATAGTTGTCAAAATTATAGATATGGATACATCAAATATAATTATTGAGGTTTTATGAACAGTCCAGAATTATTCCATTCCGCAGGTTTTGAGGAAATTGAACATACAGCAGACTGGGCTTATCGTGTTTGGGCGCAAAGTTTAACTCAGTTGTTTATCCAAGCAGCGATCGCACTTTACAAATTAGCTGATGTCCAGTTAACCTCAGAGTCTACAATTACACGGAAAATTCAACTCCAGGGCGCTGATCATGTGAGTCTACTGGTAGTTTGGTTGAATGAACTTTTATATCTACATGAAAGTGAAAACTTGGCATTTAACCAATTTAAAATCCTGCATCTTGATGCACACACTCTAGAAGCAGAAATCACAGGCGCTCATGTACAAAATTGGCAAAAATTCATTAAAGCAGTCACATATCATAATCTTTCAATTCAGAAAACAGAAAAAGGATTGGAAGCTACATTAGTATTAGATGTTTGAATTGATCAACAGTCATTACTCACCACTCCCCATTTTCAAATTAGGAGGGGATATGGTCAATAAAGAAGATTTTCGCCGGATTAATGATTATTTGTGGGAAATTCCTACTTCGTTTCATCCAGATATGAAAGTTCCTGTCTGGATTTTTGCTGATGAGGAAATTCTCGAAGATGCTTTAGGAGATTTATCAGCAACTCAAGCAGTAAATGTTGCACGTTTACCTGGGTTAGTTGGTCATGTAATTGTTATGCCTGATGTTCATCAAGGTTACGGAATGCCGATTGGTGGCGTAATGGCGGCAAAAGTACCAGGGGGAATCATTTCACCGGGAGCAGTTGGTTATGATATCAACTGCGGTGTGCGTGTTTTGACCTCTGCAATTGAGTATGAAAATGCTAAACCTGATTTAAGTAATCTAGCCGGTGTCCTTTACCGCAATTGTCCTAGTGGTGTGGGAGAAAAAGGCAGCGTTCCTTTGACAGATGAAGAATTAGACCAGGTATGTCAACAAGGCGCTCGTTGGGCGCTAACTCAAGGTTACGCCGAACCAGAAGATTTGCAACGCACAGAGGAGTTTGGCTGTTTGGAGGAGGCAGATCCAAATGCTGCAAGTAAGCGGGCAAAAGAACGCGGCAAAGGTCAATTAGGAACCTTGGGGGCGGGGAATCATTTCCTAGAGGTGGATGTAGTCGAGGAAGTGTTTGATCAAGAGGCGGCGGAAGTGATGGGTTTGCACGAAGGTTGTTTGGCGGTGCAAATTCACTGTGGTTCTCGTGGCTTTGGACATCAAATCTGCACTGACTATGTACAAGACTTGCAATTTGCAGTCATCCGCTACGGCATTGATTTACCAGATCGGGAGTTAGTTTGTGCGCCCATTGAATCACCAGAAGGACAAGGCTATTTAGCAGCGATGAAGTCAGCAGCGAACTATGCTTTTGCTAATCGCCAAGTTTTGGCATGGCATACACGGCGGAGTTTTCAAGAGGTCTTTGGTACAGAAAACTCTCAACTACGCCAAGTTTACGATATTGCTCACAACATGGCCAAAATTGAAACTCACGAGGTTGAAGGCGAAAATTTGACAGTCTGCGTTCATCGTAAGGGGGCAACAAGGGCATTTGGCCCAGGATTTGTGGGTTTACCTGCGGAATATCGTCCTTTGGGACAACCTGTTTTAGTCCCTGGTTCGATGGGTACGCAGAGTTGGATTTTGTTAGGGACAGAAGCAAGCGATCGCTTGTCTTTTGGTTCGAGTTGTCACGGTGCAGGACGGGTGATGAGTCGTCACAAAGCCAAACGAGAAATTAGAGGCGATCGCCTCAAGGGAGAACTAGAACACGAAGGGATTAGTATCCGGGCTGGTTCTATGTCCGGTTTAGCTGAGGAAGCACCCCAAGCATACAAAGATGTCAGCCGAGTGGTAAATGTAGTCAGCCAAGCAGGAATAGCCCGTAAAGTAGCGCGTCTGCATCCTGTTGCTGTTGTCAAAGGATAAATCATAAACTGAAGGGTCTAGTTGCGTTCAACCAGACCCTTCAGCCATAACTGTCTATTCTATACAAAGGTTCCCTCCGCAAAAAACCTGGGTTTACACGTCTCGCAGGCTCCTCACTCTAACCTCCCATAGTCGCATCTTCCTAGATCCTGGTTTGGCGTTACTCTTACCTCAGCTTTTGGTAATTGGTGTTGCCACTTTCTTCATCTATGTTAGAAGTTCCCTGCGATCTCACTTATATATTAGCATAGTTTTATCGTATAAATGAAAAATTTTGGTTTTTCATCTGTTATAAATTAAGACTGTAAATTCAAATTTGAAATTCAAATTTGAATTTGAAAATTCATCTTTTTTTTAGAAGCCGTAACAAGAATTAGAATGATGAATTGTTGCAAAAATTTATAAAGATATTAGGTGCAAGATAATGAGCAGAAGGCGAGCATTTCTACTTCAAAGCTTCAGTATAATTGGGTTAGTAGAATTATCTGCGATCGCTTGTAGTTCTACTAGTAATAAAGATACCCAAATTGCCTCCACCCCAAGTAGTAAATTAACAACGGAGGAAAACAGCATGAAATTAGAGAGCGTCTTTGAAGCTAATAGCCAAATTCCCGCCAAATATACCTGTGATGGTGCTGATATTTCGCCTAATATTAGCTGGGATGAACCTCCAAAAGAAACCCAAAGTTTAGCATTAATAGTCGATGATCCAGATGCACCCAGACACACATTTGTACACTGGGTACTTTACGATATACCTCCTACAGTCCGGCAATTACCAGAACACATTACTGCTACGAAAACCTTACCAAGTGGTGGAGTACAGGGAAAGAATGATTTTGGCAAATTAGGTTATGGTGGCCCTTGTCCTCCCAGTGGTACACATCGGTATTTCTTCAAACTTTATGCTTTAGATAAAAACTTGGGTTTGCCACCAGGTGCAACAAAAGAGCAAATTTTGCAAGCAATGAAGGGTCATATTTTGGCAACAGCAGAGTTAATCGGACGCTACCAAAGTCAGCGTTAAACTTCCTGTGAATTGATGATTTTCTCAAGAGGACTAAGCAGAATTGTGAGTCCAAAACTTCACTTTTCGGTGGAATATCGGTCAGTAATATACTTTGACCGTTATAGAAATTTGGGTATGACCAGAAGATATTTATAAAATTCAGGAGTTCTTCGTATGCACAAAGAATACATGGATGCTTTAGAAGCATTAATCGATAAATTGACATTAGCTGCAATTCTAGAGATGTTAGAGAGAATATGCCACAAAAAAGCTGAAAATTTGCGAACTCATTGGCAAGATGAAACTTCAGCCAAGCTATGGGAGAAAGCTGCTCGACAAATAGAACAGATAAATGTTGATGTTTGAGGAAATAGTTAATTAAAATCGGTAATTCTACTCAAGTAGAACTCAAATCTAATTATTTCTAGAAAAATCACACCATATACATGAATTGCCAGACGTTTTATAACTTTTGGTTTAAGTCTTTAGGGATATGAATTTTGTAGTTAAGACTCTTACTTTAGTATGTAAATACTGCTGTTAACTATCAATACTTTAACCTACTGATGTTGACAAAAATATAATTTCTAATTCTTCCTTACCAATTTCTGAAAGCTCAATGCCCAGTGATATAGATACTAACGAAAACAATGACAAAAAACTATGGGAATTTGAGCTAAATTTGCTCAAGCAAGAGTATTTCTTTTTAGAAACCACAATTGAAGACTACAACAAGCAGATTTGGGCAATTAAAGCGTTAGGTTTAACAGCAACGGGAACTCTAATAGTCTTCATGATTAAAAAAGAAATAATTATTCCCAATAACGCTGATTTACTTATCTTTGCCATCCCTATTTTATTCTGGGCGCTCGAAAGCCAATGGAAACATTTTCAAAGAGGTTTTTATAATCGGGTAGCCGAAATCGAAACTATTTTTCATAAAAATTTTCATTTTAAAAGTCCTAAAATTTATGGTGGCTGGCAGCATTCTTTCCATCGTTCTGCAAAGCCTTATCATGTCAATTATTGGAAAGATGGAGTATTTAATCGGAGTGTATCTGTCACTTATATTCTAGAAATATTATTACTGACATTACTGCTTTTATTTCGACACAATTTCCTCAATTTTTTAGGCAAATGGTTAATGAATCTTTAATTGAGAGGAGAAATCGTCATGGCAGGTATAACTTGGCTTCATCTCTCGGATTGGCATCAAGGAAGGAAAGAAGATTTTGACAGAAAAGTTGTCTGTAATGACTTAATTAGAGATATTAAGAATCGCAGGAGCATCAGTGAAGATTTAGAAAATATTGATTTCATCATCTTTAGCGGTGATGTGGCTTACTCTGGCAAAAAAGAAGAATATGTAGCAGCGCGAGAAAACTTATTTGAGCCTCTGCTTCAAGCAACTAATCTACCTACAGAGCGACTGTTTATTGTACCTGGCAACCATGACCTCGATCGCAGTGCCTTTGAATTGCTGCCCAATTTTCTTCTCAAGCCCTTTGAGTCGAATGAAAAGGTCAAAGATTGGCTGACGAACGAAAAAAAACGCGATCGTCTGCGAGAACCCTTTGAAGCCTACAGGGAGTTTGTTACTCAATATACACATCAGACTCAACCTGACTACAGCAGTATCCGCAGACTACAGATCGAAGGAAAGCGGGTAGCATTACTTGGCCTCAACTCCGCTTTAATGGCTGGAATGGCTGAGCGCACACATGAAAGAGGAGAAGTCAATGATGATGGAAAACTCATTGTCGGAGAACCCCAATTGTTTGATGCTCTCCACAAGATAGCTAGTGATGAGATACGGATTGCGGTGCTGCATCATCCGTTAGAATTGCTAACTGAATTTGAACGAGATCTAATCACAAAACGTCTCCAAGACAACGATGGGTGTCATTTTCTTCTATGTGGTCATCAGCATAAAGCTAAAGCATATCAAGTGACTGGAACAACAGGAAACTGTGTAATTATTCCAGCTGGTTCCAGTTACAGCAACCGTGATTATCACAATGGTTACAATTTTGTACACCTTGATTTTGCAACTAGTAAAGGAATCGTATATTTGCGTCGCTGGGATTATGATGACAACTACTGGTGCAAACACACAGCAAAGTCCCATGAAGATGGGTATATCACCTTTGAAATTCCGCAAAAAAAAATTAAAGCCCCACCTCCGCCTCTAGATGTGCCTCAACCACAACCACTCACATCTGTAGAAGACGCAGAACTCAAAGCCCACTTAACAAAACTGGTTGCAAAGCTCAAATCTGGCTTAGTAGTTCCTTTTTTAGGCGCAGACATCAACTTATGCGATCGCTCAAAAAACACTAATGGAATCCCATATCCCTGGGGCTGGGAGCCTAGCGGAAACTATCCACCTACTAGCGTTGAACTAGCTGCTTACCTAGACAAGAGCCAAGAATACTTAAGAACTGTTCGCTGTCCGTTATGCGACACAGAAACTTTACCTCCAGAGTGTCCACTTATGGCAGCAATTGTGACTAAGGTTACCAGGTTGGATTTACAGCATGTATCGCAATACTTAAATGTTCATCTTCAAGGTGAAGATACAATCAACCAGGCAATCAATGAAATTTCTCAACATAACTATAGACCTAACAGCTTGCATAGGTTTTTCGCGCAATTGCCTCGCTTTATGGATAAGATGGGCTATTCTTCTCGGATCAAAACTGGAGATGCAAGCGAAGCTACACGCTATCAGTTGTTAGTAACAACCAATTTTGATAGTACATTGGAACACGCCTTTTTGGAAGCCAAGCAGCCGTTTGACTTAGTTTCCTATACCGTAGTAGAAGAAAATAATGAAGGCGAAATCTTCAAGCAGTTTATGCATCAAAAGTTTGAGCATGAAATTGATGGAGATCAGGATTCACCAATAGTTCCCAAAGGTGAAAGAAAAGCAATTCCACCAGGAACAGCCCCCGAAAATCTAGATTTTTCGCTCAACGAGCGTCCAGTCATCTTAAAACTTTATGGGCCTACGGAAGGGCAAAACAGCCATAGGAAAAGCTTTGCTATTACTGAAGACCATTTTATTGACTATTTAGCTTATGGTGATAGCAATAGCAACCCCATAAGCGTCCTGCCTATTTCTCTGTTAAATAAACTTAAGAATAGCCATATTTGGTTTTTAGGATACAGTCTTCGCTACTGGCATCAGCGTGTAATTTTGCACCGTATTTGGCCAGAAATAGAAGACAGATACAGAAACTGGTGGGCAATTCACCCCAAACCTGGTGCTTTAGATAACGAACTTTGGCGTGCTAATGATGTGATACTCATCAGTGGAATTGCCTTAGAAAACTATATCAACGAACTGAACAAACGGTTGTCGAAATAAGTATTTTAAAGCGAGAGGAAGTCATGTATTGTGATGGTATTGAGATTCCTGCTCCTTACAGAGGACTAATTCCGTATTCACAAACTGATAGTTTGTTCTTTTTTGGGCGAGAAAAAGAGCAACAAATTATTATTCAAAATTTGCGAGCTTCACGATTGACGGTTTTGTATGGCGATAGCGGAGTAGGCAAAACTTCTCTCCTGCGAGCAGGTGTTGCCTATCATTTGCGTCAGTCAGCCCAGGAAGAGCTAGAGAAAACTGGTAAACCAGGGTCGGCAGTGATCGTTTTTCCACCATTAAAAGGCGAAATAAAAGATAGGTTATCTTGGGAAGATCCGATAACTGGGATTGAGGAACAGTTAGAATTAGAAATCACAAACTTGTTCAAAACTAAACCGCCTAGTGAGATCAAAGAGCAGTTTGAACAAGCGATCGCAAGTATTCTCAAAAATAAATCCTTACCTCCGTCTGGGAAGCCATCTTTAACTGATATCTTAAAAGCTTGGATGGAAATCATTCGTCAAGAAGATGAGAAAGGTAGGCTATTTATTATTCTTGATCAGTTCGAGGACTACTTCGATTTATTAAGCGAAGGACTGAGGGACACCTTTGCTGGTGAATTTTCCCAAGCTGTCAATGACTCTAAATTGAATGTCCATTTCCTAATTTCCATTCGTGAAAATGCTCTGGCTAAACTTGACTATTTTAAAGGTCGCATTTTTCGTAATTTATTGGATAATCGTTTAGCCATCAAACATCTTAACTGGCAATCAGCCCAATATGCGATTGAAAAAGCAATTGATGAATATAACCGACAGCAAATTATTCTTAATAACCTGTCTACCTCACGCTTGACTGTACTCTATGGTGACAGCAACGCTGGTAAGACTTCCGTATTACAAGATGGTATAGCTTATTACATAAGACAAGCAGCAAAACAGAACATAGAAAAATTTGGTAAGCCCAAGTTGGCAGTTACTGTCTTCAACTGTTGGCATAACGAACAGCCATTAGTTAATTTATTGATGCAGATAGCAGCCGATATTCAGCATCTTATTAATATTCAAGTTCCTCAATTAGATCTACCATTTACCGAGACTTTAAAAGAATGGATAAAGCTCATTGAGCATGAAGGAAATGGCAAACTTTTTATCATTATTGACCAGTTTGAAGAGTATTTCTCAAATCACTACAAAGAAGCAGCAACAAGCACATTCACTGATGAGTTATTCCGGGCAATTAATCATCCTGATTTAAAAGTAAATTTCCTCATTTGTATTCATGAGTATAGCCTCGTTCAACTGAATATTTTCAAAGAGAAAATTGCTAAGTGCTGCCAATATTATTTACATCTATCCCTAGAGTCTGTAAACATCCGAAACCTTGAGGGAGAAAGTACTGTTATTCCATCTTTTGATGACCAATTAGTTAGCATTGAAAAGCCAGATTTAGTTACAGCAGTTTTAAATGATATCAAGTCTAAACAAGCTCAATCAGAAGTGCTATCAGAAGAGAGAATTGAATCACCTTACCTCCAAATGATAATGCTTCGTTTGTGGAACCAGGAAATGACATCTGATCCCTCCTCGCACCAGCTACAGAAAAAAACCTACACTGACTTAGGAGGAGCAAAGCAAATTGTTAGAGATCATCTCAATAAAAAACTGGAAGAGTCGGATCTCGATTTAAATATTGAAGAAAGTACTTCTTATCGCCTTTTTTACTATTTAGTTACACCTTCTGGAGACAAACTAGCTCTCAAGGCTGAAGATTTACTTCATTACGTCAACGAAGAATCAAACTTAACCGAAAAACTTAGTTTTGAAATCGTTTATCAATGGCTCACTAAGCTTAGTCAAGGAGAGTTCCGAATTCTCCGCCCTTTAGCTGCTCACCGCTATGAAATTTTCTTAGACGTTTTGGCTGAGGCCATCTTGGAGCGACTACAGCGTCAACGCAAAATCAAAGAAATTGAGCAGATGGCAAAAGATGCTTTGCTACAGTTTGAGTATTCTGAGCTAGAAGCATTACTAAAAGCGATGCGGGCTGGACAAGAGTTTCAGAAAAACATCCAAAATGGACTCTTACCCCAAGATAGTCATGCTCCCCAATTAAAAACTACATTGCAGTATATTCTTGACAAAATCCAAGAGCAGAATCAATTTCAAGCACACGTAGAATGCATTCATAGTGTCAGTTTTAGTGCGGATGGACAGCAGCTAGTTACTGGCTCAGAAGACGGTACAGCTCGTTTGTGGGATTTACAGGGTAATCTACAGCAAGAATTTATAGGTCATCAGGACTGGGTTTGGAGCGTCGATTTTAGCCCGGATGGGAAGTATCTCGCTACAGGCTCCGGCGACGGTACAGCCCGCTTGTGGGACTTACAGGGCAATCTACAGCAAGAATTGACAGGCCATCAGGGCTGGGTTTTGAGCGTCCGTTTTAGCCCGGATGGGAAGTATCTCGCTACAGGCTCCGGCGACGGTACAGCCCGCTTGTGGGACTTACAGGGCAATCTACAGCAAGAATTGACAGGTCATCAAGGCTGGGTCTGGAGCGTTAGTTTTAGTCCACCAGATGGAAAGTACCTTGCTACTGCCTCATCTGATGGTCATGTCTGCTTGTGGGATTTACAAAATAACTCTTGGGATAAATTTCTAATCAATAGGGGTACAGTTTATAGCATCAGTTTTAGTCCACCAGATGGAAAGTACTTTGCTACTGCCTCATCTGACGGTATTGCTCGTCTATGGAACTTGCAAGGCAAACTACAGCAAGAATTTACAGGGCATCAGTGTTGGGTACATAGCGTCAGTTTTAGTCCTGATAGCCAGCACCTTGCGACTGGCTCTAATGACGGGACATCACGCCTGTGGGACTTACAAGGCAATCAGTTGGCTGAATTTAAAGATCACAAGGGCTTTATTTGGAGTGTCAGTTTCAGCCCTGATGGGCAGTACATTGCTACCAGTTCTACTGACGGTATAGTTCGCTTGTGGAACGCAGGAAACAAGCATTCACTCAGATTTAAAGGTCACAAGGGTTGGGTTTGGAGTGTCAGTTTTAGCCCCGATGGTCAGCACCTTGTCACTGGCTCAGAAGATGGTACTGCCCGCTTGTGGAACTTACAGGGCAATGCAATTGGTAATCCCTTGCAAGATCATGATGGCCCTATCTTGAGTGTTAGTTTTAGTCCTGATGGACAAAAACTGGCCACTGGCTCAGAAGATGGTACTGCCTGTTTGTGGGACTTACAGGGCAACTTACTACAAGAATTTGGTCATAAAGGCTGGGTTTGGAGTGTCAGTTTCAGTCCTGATGGACAGATACTAGCCACTGGTTCTGCCGATGGTACAGCTCGCCTGTGGAACTTGCAAGGCAACTTAGTACAAGAATTTAAACACACTAATCCAGTTTGGAGTGTCAGTTTTAGCCCTGATGGACAGATACTAGCCACGGGTGCTGCCGATAATACTGCCTACCTGTGGGATTTACAAGGTAAGTTATTACAAGAATTCAAAGGTCATAAGAACTGGGTCTGGAGTGTCAGTTTCAGTCGTGATGGAAAGATGTTAGCCACTGGTTCTGCCGATAGTACAGCCCGCCTATGGGACTTGCAAGGTAAGTTATTACAAGAATTCAAAGGTCACAAGAATTGGGTCTGGAGTGTCAGTTTTAGCCCTGATGGACAAATGTTAGCCACAGGTTCTGCCGATGGTACAGCCTACCTGTGGGATTTACAGGGGCAATTAGTGCAAGAATTCAAAGACCATGAGGGAGCGGTTTATAGTGTCAGTTTTAGCCCTGACGGTCAGATACTAGCTACAACTTCCGTCAATGGAACTGTTCAGCTATGGTCAATTGAAAATTTTGAGTACCTTTTGGCAAGAGGGTGTAACTGGCTCAAGGACTATTTTGCCAACCATTCTCATGCTCAAAAAGATTTAAATGCGTGTGACCACACAGATAGTTCTTCCTAGGTTAACTATTGTTTTGGTTGTACAAGTTAATATTTTAAAATTTTATTTATTAATCAATTACCCTATTTATGTCTATTCAGCAACTTCAAGAATTTCTCAACACTCAACAAATTAAATACACAACAATTTATTATTCACCTGCTCATACCTCACAAGAACTTACAAGATATAAACATAATTTAGGAATAGATTTACTTGAGTCTGTATTAGTAGAAATTGACGAACAGAAAATGGCTTTGATTATTTTACCAGCCAGTTTACAGGTCAATGTAGGCTCTCTCCAAGCAGCTTTAGATCCAAATAAAGTTAGATTGCTTAAGCAGGAAGAATTTGAGAATTTATTTCCAAATTGCACATTTGGTACACTTCCTCCCTTTGGAGAACTTTACAATATGGAGGTTTTTTGGTGGCAAGATTTGGCTAAAAACCAAGAGGTAGCATTTTATGCTTATTCTTATGCTCATTTGGTCAGAATGAAGTATAGAGATTTTGAAAAAATAGCCAATCTCCAAAAGAGAATAAAATTTTTGACTAGACCCAAATATCGGGTAGAGATTGCAGCAATTATCCCACAAGTTGCTATGCAAGAACTTTACAAGCATGAACATTGTTTTTTAGGCATAAGTTTAGAAAATGAAATTTTTTCGATAGCAAAATTAATAGGAATGGCAGATTGGATTAGTAAACATTTTAAGAAATGCACCGTTTTGATTGGTGATAGTATACATCGAATTACGCTACAAATAAATCAAGGTCTACAGGAGAATCTGGCATTTAACAAGGCACTACTTCTTGGAAGAGAGTATATAGACAATGCAAGTACCGTCTTTGAAATGTACAAAAATACCTGTGTTTTTGATTTAATTTGTTGCTCCGATATTCAAAAAACAGAAGATTATTTTAAATATTATCAACAATTACAGGATTGTATGAAGTATGAAGAGAAATTTGCTAATTCACTCAAATCTTCTGCTCATGAGTTTGTCATTAATCACCTTCAAAAAAATAGTGAAGAAGTTATGTATTACATAGAACTTTCCTGCAAATATTTACTTGAAGAAATTGCCGTTGTTCACTGTCTTGTTAAATACGATTTATCAATAATGATTTATCCAGGTTATTTATCTAAAATTTTAGTAGAGCAGGTAGGAGGACATTATCCCGGTACGCCTGATTGTCTGCAACAAATCATTTATGTTTCTTTACGTCTCAAAGGTAGATAATTTTGCCAATATAATAGGTTGACAATACGGACAAAACTTTATGTGTAAGAAATGTTTGAAAAGATTGCATGGTATTTCAAGGCTTACTACCCTGATTTAACTTCTGCAAAATCCCCTCCAACTCTTGCTGATACCGTCCATATTCAGCCCAATTTCCTTGCCGCATTGCCTCTTGTGCCTTTTGATAAGTTGCCAACGCAGATTTAGCTAAGTTTGGTACTTCTCCAGTTACAGCACTAGGTAGTGGCTTCTGTTCTTGAACACCACCGAAAATTGCGGCTAGAGATTGTTCTAAAGTTTCTTCCATCACTACGGCTTTGTCATAAGCAACAATTACCCGTTTCAATTCAGGTAACTCGCCCTGTTCTGCTCGCAGATATACTGGTTCGACGTAGAGTAAAGATTGGTCAATGGGAATCACTAACAAATCTCCGCGAATTACTTTAGAACCTGCTTGGCTCCATAAAGTAAACTGCTGAGAAATTTGCGGTTCTTGGTCAATTCGCGCTTCAATTTGTCGAGGGCCAAAGATGAGTTTTTGTTTGGGAAACTCGTATAGTAGTAATTTACCATACTCCTTACTATTGGAACGCGCCGCCATCCAGGCAATCATGTTGTCTTTGTTGGCAGGGGTGAACGGTAAAATCTGGATAAATTCTTCCTTCGCTGCTCCTGGTAAGCGCATAATCATGTAGTAAGGCTGCATGATATGCTCATTGCCTTCATAGGTTTCGATGGGTAAGCGCCACAAATCTTCCCGGTTGTAGAATAATTCCGGGTCGTTCATGTGGTAGACACGATACATCTGCGCCTGGATTTTAAACAGGTCTTGCGGATAACGAAAATGCGCTTTTACCTGGGATGGAATTGCAGAGTTGGGTGTAAACAAGTGAAGAAAAATCTTTTGGTAGGTACGCAGTACGGGGTCAGTTTCATCAACGACAAAAAACTGCATTGTGCCGTCGTAAGCATCAATTAATACCTTAACTGAGTTGCGGAGATAGTTGATATCGCGGTGTAAAAGTTGTTCAATATTTCCGCCTTGAAGAATTTCGGCAGCGTTTTGAGTGTGTGCTACTGGTTCAGAATATGGATAGCGATCGCTCGTTGTATACGCATCCACAATCCACTGTAATCTACCATTAATTAGCACTAAGTAAGGGTCACTATCCAAATGCAGAAATGGTGCAACATGACTCACCCTTTCCTGAAGCAAACGGTAGTAATGAATACGTGATTGTTGATGAAAGTAATTAGAAATTAATATCTGAAGGCTACCCAAGTCGTAAGCATACGCTAACCTATGCCACATCGTTGGGATGGGTACACCACCTTTACCGTTGTAATTAGTATAAGCATTACCATCCCCTAAAGGATAGTCAAACTCTTGGGTTTTCGTCCCAGTAAAAATATAGTTATCGGTTTCTTCGCCATAATAAATTGCTGGCTGGTTCACCTGGAGATTCACCCCAGAAACAGGGGGAATATCTTTGATATACAGTTGGGGTAAACCATCCGAGGTGACTTGGTTAACTGGACTCATCACCAAACCGTAGCCGTGGGTATACTTCAAACGTTGGTTAACCCAAGTTTTCGCCTCTTGCGGTAACTGAGAATAAGCTAGTTCCCTTCCCGACAGCATCACCTGTTGATAATCACCATTCACGGTATAACGGTCTACATCCACGCTCTGAAATTGGTAATAAAGTCGAATCTCCTGAATTTGACGGTAGGTACTGAGAAGCGGACGGTAGTCCCATAAGCGAATATTGCGGATAGTTGGCTGGTTCGACTGCAAAACTTGACGGTTCAATTCGGCTGCGGCTGTATAGTTTTGCCGTTGTACATCGTGCAAATGATAGGCATTTTGGGTGAATTGGATGTTGTTGGCGATGTAGGATTTTTCTTTAGTTAATTCGTTGGGTTCAACGATGAATTGTTGCACAAACCAAGGGTAAACACCGTCAAGCAGAATTAAAACCGCGAAAAATAGTACAATCCCCAACGTGGGTACGGCGTAACTTCTGCGCCTCATTGAGAGAACCAACAGAACTGCAACTACTAACGCAATGATACTTGTTGCCCAGTAGGCAAATAACCGCGCATGGACATCAGTGTAACCAGCACCATACACAACACCATTAGTTGAGTAAAGTAGGCTGAAACGTTTCAGCCAGAAATCAACAGCTACTAATCCGGCGATAGCTGCAAATAGCCAACTTAAATGGCTTTTCGCTTTGCCATTTAGGGTATTTCGTCCGTTACGCCGCCGTAGTGTAAAACTGCCTTTGAGGAAATAAACCAGAATAGATACTATGAGTCCCCAGACAAAAGCAAATAACAACCAGTTCCAAATCGCTTCATAAAACGGTAACTGGAAAACATAAAAGCCGATGTCCTGTTGAAATATTGGATCGCTATTACCAAAATTAGTAGGATGCAGATATTTAAGAATAATTTCCCACATTGGGATACTAGCACTTGCTGCACCAAAGCCAATAAACAAAATCAACGCTAAAGCTAGGAAATTGATGAATTTATCGGTATATTCTGCCAATGCGTTGTCTTCAAAAAAGCGAAAGGAACTATGCCGCGTATGGTGCATCGCAATCTGATAGTTTCTCCAGAGAAACAGGGTGTAGAACGCAAAGGTGAAAATCCAGATAAGGATTTGCCAGGTCAATCTTGTCCAAAAGACTTCGGAAAAACCAACAGTATCAAACCACCATGCTTCGGTCAGAATATGCACTAGTGTTTTAGATAGAGAAAAACCAACAATCACAATCAAGATGATTATTAGAATGCCTCTGTGCTTAAGGTTCATAATTTACCTATCAATAGCGAAATACCGCAGCTAATGGCGTATCATCTGGCATCTCAGCCGACTCAACTGCATAGACAATACCGCCATTTAAAATAGTTTGAGTTGCAGCGAAATCTAATAATTCCTCGTCGTTGGGTTCTGCGTCGGAATGTACCTGAACTGTTTGGGTATCTGAGTCAAAAGTACCCCACTGCTGTTGACCGAGGGCGACAATTAACTTGTCAACTCGTCCCTGACAAGCTGCCGGAATAGTTTCCGTAATTTGGCTGGAAGCTTTTCCAGTTCCTAGCAGTTCCCTGTATTGATTGATTGCGTTTTGCTGTGCTTGCAAAAATAATGGTTCTACTATTTCCCAAGCTTGGGCGTGTAATTCTTCTGGTGATAGTAGTTCTGGATTACCTGTTATTCCAGCATCCACAAGATAAGGATAAGTATTTGCTTCTCGGTAAATCGGCAAAAGATACTCTACTCCAGCCAGCACTAAGGGAGCGTGTTCTGCTTTGAATAACTCCTGCAACGCTTCATTGACCCGATGAAAGTATATGCTGAGATTTTCTTTCTCATCCTCATCACCAGCACCATGACCGTGAAATACCGTGACTCCACTAGGAGCGGCGCGTCGTCCACCTGTTGCGCCTGGAGTGCCTGTATGAGAAGGAGTTTGCCGTTCTGGTTCGTCAAACCATAGTACTTCTTCCAGACTTGGTAGTATACCAGTTAAATCAATTTCTTCAATATGATGGTGAGTGCCTTCTAATAGCCGAATCAGATTATGGCTGAGAGCCAGGATATAGAAATGTCCATCGCTCTGGAATAAGGGGAATAGAGGTTTAAGGTAAAAATGGTTACTAACAGTTACTAGTTCTGCAAAATCTATAGGTAGAGAGTAATATTGGAAAAAATCTTGTGAGCGGAAGATTGCTAAACCATTACTTTGATGTTGCCAAAATTCATACTCATCTAGCTGTCTGACTGGTTCGAGTAAGTTTTTTGCATCTTCAGAACGCCAACCATGCTCAATCAAGCGTTCTTCAGCATCTCGAATTAAGTTCTTAAACCGGATTGGGTTTTGTTGCGTGTCCATCCCGGCATGGCAAGTTGGGAGAAAAATTGATACACAGACTTCTCTGGGTTGTTTTGCTAGTGTTTCGAGTTCTGCAATAGAGAGTAATTTCATTCGTTTGCCTCCTGTGTTTACAGAGAAAAAGTAGAACTGATAGTGGCGTTTTTTCTAGCCTCCAAGTTAACTTCTAATCCTTCTGCTGTTTGTATGATATTGGTATTTAAATTTGCACAAATAAATTGCATACGCTGACAGATAGCAGTGAATTCTTCGCCCTTGGCTAGGTCAACTCGCGTGTAAGTTAAAAATACAGGTATTAAACGCAACTTACATAAGCCGCGATCGCTCACTTCTACCAGAAACACAAAAGACCAATCGTTACGCAACACAGGATCAACTGCATAATCATCCAGAAAATCCCCTGTGTCATAAAGGATTAACCCTTGTTTGTACTGTTCTACACCTTGGAAAAGGTGAGCAGAATGACCGTGAAAGATATCAACACCCCTATCCACGACTGCGCGAGCAAACTGGCGAAAGTGAAGCGGAGGTGAGATGACCATATTCAGCCCCCAGTGAGCCGAGAAGATAACTAACTCTGCCCCAGCTTGACGTAACTGAGCGATCGCAGATTCTATCAGTGATAAAGTTAACAAATTTGGACTAATTTCTAGATAATTAGTCCCTGGAGAATCTTTAGTCGCAGCACAATCAGGCTCGTTATCTGTGAGGGCAATGATACCAACACGCAAACCTGCAATATCCATGATGATGGGAGTTGTAGCCTGACTGATATCCCGCCCCGCCCCAGCATGGTGAATTCCCGCCACATCAAGATATTTCAGCGTATCTAGTAAACCCTGGTCATCAAAGTCGAGGATGTGGTTGTTGGCAAGATTAACACACTGAATATTGGCAGCACGAAGTACTTCTACTGCGGCGGGATCAGCGCGAAAGTGAAAAATTTTTGGCGTTCTCCTGCACTCTTGAGTATTTTGAGTAATGGCACATTCCAAATTAGCGATGACAGCATCCGCACCGCGCAAAATCGGCAAAACATCTCCCCAAAAGGACTCTGCTGACCTCCGGGGAATCTCTTCGTTGACACCCCGACCCAGCATGACATCACCGATAAATGCTAAAGTGACGGACTTTGCCATAGGCTCTTGCGAATGTATTGTTTTATCAGGAAGGGGATGAAGTAAGTTCTTAACTTTTACATCAATTCGTATTTAAACGCAGAGAATCGCAAAGTCAGCGCAAAGGAGCGCAGAGTACTTCCCTGAACGATTCACTACGAATTTATGACTGAGTTTTGAGTTAAGGATTTTTTACTTCTTACTTTTCACGGTATCTGGAAAACCTCTCTCCAAACCTCTCTCCTCGTAGGAGAGAGGCTTTGACTTCTCCCCCTTCCCTACGAGGGAAGGGGGCTGGGGGGGTTAGGTTTCTTATTGGTTTATCCAACATAACGTGAAAAGTCAGTTTTTACTTCTCCCCTATCTATCCCTTTGCTTTTACGACAACAGATTAAGCAACGTTAATCTTGACGGATTTTTTCTTTTCGCCTTCAACTTTCGGGATGGTGAGGGTGAGAATGCCGTTTTTGTATTCGGCTTGTGCTTTGTCGTTTTGAACGTGTGCAGGTAGTGGAATGACTCGCTCAAATTTGCCATAACGGAATTCAGAGCGGACTATGCCTTTTTCTTCTGTCGTGGTTTCTGATTTGCGATCGCCACTGATCGAAACAGATTCTTCTGTCACTTCCACATTCAAATCTTTTGATTCTAGTCCCGGAATTTCTAGTCTGAGACGAACTGCGTCAGCAGTTTCTTCCATTTCGGCGGAGGGTATAAAGGTAAGTGCAGAGACTCCGCCATCACCACTGGGGAACATCCGTTCAAATAGGCGGTTCATCCGTCTTTGCAGATGTTCAATTTCCCGCATAGGCTCCCAATGAAATGGTTCCCAACGTTCAATTTCTTGGAAAGGTTCCCAACGAGTAATCGCCATAATCGTTGCCTCCAATCATGTGTAATTTAAAATTTGATATTTCAACTTGATTGCTACTCTTGCAGCTTTCACTTCAGTATGAACTGATTAAGCTAAAACACATATTCATGGCATAATCACTTCATGCGATCGTTGACCATTGGCTGTCAACACTTATATATACAAGCCTGATGTGAAACAGCTTAACAAGTAAAGACTCTCTTACTATCTTGAGGTTAAAAGGAAAATTTGAGGAACTTGTGAGGAAGTGGTTGATGCTCCCTAGACTATTCATAAAGTGTTTGAAATCAATGGTCTTAACCTTACAGGTGATGCTTACCAATTAGTCTGACAGTACTAGCTTGGAGTCCTTTATCGCCTTCTTCCTCTGCAAAACGAACTTCGTCTCCCACCTGCAACTGCTCAAAATCACCATTGAATAGACTGTTGCGGTGAAAATAAACTTCGCTACCATCAGGTGTTTCAATAAAACCGTAGCCTTCATCAGAGAACAACGACGCAATTCGTCCATGAGGCTGTTCTTCATGAGTCTTGGTTTCCTGACGCAGCATACTGGTGTGGTCTTGCAGTTTGCGCTTGGCTGCATCAAAAGCATCACGAATTGCTACATAAATATCCTCGTGGGATTGATGTTCAGGTGGGTCACGTCTGACAACGATTTCCCCTGTTGGCACAGTGATGTCAATTCGCACCTGATAAAGTTTACCGTTACGGTGATGTCGATGTGGAGCATCAACTATGACTCGACAGCTGGTAATCCGGTTATAAAAATGCTCTAGTTTATCGACTAAGGAGCGAATTTTTGCTTCTACCGCTTCTGATGGTGGAATGTTGTGAAAGGTGATTTGTAGTGGAATTATCATGTGTTCTCCTATTTCTCAAGTATCTCTTACCTGGAATGACAGATTGCTCAGGCAAGGTGCTAATTAAGATGCGTTTTCCCAATCACATAACAACTCATGCTCTTGTTTCACAGGGAGTTGACGGAGGGGAACTTGAGGAGTACCAATATCTGTTGAATGTTGAGATAACTGTTTTTTCTTAATTACCTTTTTTACCTGCAATTTTGGTTGAGTGGTTGTGATGGTCATTCTACTCACCTCCCACACTAAATCAGGAAGGAAAAACCGTTATATCTGCGAAATATATAGCAGCAATTACAACTCAGTAATCAATGTATATGAGAATTTTGAACTTGAATTATTAACCTTTACTTTCATTTCTATTATTTCTCTAAAAGTCAATACCAGCGAAGAAACGATAAAAAAGTATATACAATCTCTTTAAGAACTAACTGCAAATTGCTGTGTCAAAAGTTCATGAATTGCAGAATCACTGATTTGGACAAAGTTTTCATACCAGAGAGCGATCGCATACAAAGGTTCTGGTTTTATTAAACATATAATTTTATCTACCTCGCGGCTTAATTCTTGACAAGTTTTGGCTAATCCTACAGGAACTGCAACAATAATTTGCTGAGGCTTTTGTTCTCTGACAATAGCAATAGCAGCACGCATGGTTGAACCAGTGGCGATACCATCATCTACAAGAATAATAGTGCGATTGCTCAGATCTAATGGCGAAAGATGACCTCGATAAGCTCTGTCGCGTCGCTCTAATTCTCGTTGTTCCCTAGCTGCAACATCATCAATTGTTTTCCCGGAAATCCCCAACCAACTCACAACTTCATAATTAAGTACCCGTAAACCACTAGAAGCGATCGCTCCCATTGCTAATTCTTTATGTCCTGGGACAGTCAGTTTACTCACCAAACAAATATCCCACGAGACATTCAAAGCTTTGGCTACTTCAAAAGCAACAGGTACACCACCACGCACCAGTCCCAACATTAATACATCTGGACGATGGGCGTAATCTGTCAGTTTGTTAGCTAATTGTTGCCCTGCTTCAGCGCGATTTTGGAATCTTGTTTTGATTTGACTCATAGTAGCCATAACTGACCGCCGCTTACAAGATATCTTTCAGGTTAGGTAACAAATTTGAGAAAGTTGTGAGGAAAGCAAAACTACCTCACAAGTTCTTCAAATTTTTCTTTTAGCATCAAATTAAAGCCAAATAATTGAGCCACGTTGCACTTAGAAATTTAAACACTTCCGACTTAGAAAAACTGGTGAATTTACTATGCAAAACTTATCTAATCAACCAGTGAAAAGCGCTCATGAACTCAAAAGAAAGTATGAAGCAGGAGAAAGAAACTTTCGCGCAGCCGAGTTATCTAAAGCTGACTTACAAGAAACTTATTTAGAAGGAGTAGACCTCAGCGGAGCTAACTTGGATGCAGCCAAACTTAGTAGAGCCGACTTGAGTGGCGCTAATCTCAGTGGAGTTTATTTAAGAAAGGCAAATCTGAGGGGAGCTAACCTCAGTGGTGCAGATTTGTTCAAAGATAAATTGGTGGGAGCAGATTTAAGTGAAGCTGACCTCCGAGGCGCAGATTTGAGAGGAGCTAACTTGAACGGCGCTAATTTAAATGCAGCCAAATATGACAGCTACACAGTGTTTCCAGAGGATTTTGACCCTGTGAGCGCCAAAATGATGCAGTTGGAAGAATAACAAGGAGATATGTTATGACTCATGTCCTGACATCTGAGAAAGTCTTCCCTCGAATGGTAGAGTTACGCAGACATTTACACCGCCATCCTGAACTGGCATTTGAGGAAAAAAAGACAGCATCCATCGTTATAGATGAACTTAAGCGTTTAGGTATTCCTTTTTGGTATGGCGGGGTGGGTAGTGGCATCATTGCCAAGTTGATCAATGCTGGACAAGAAGCACCGAAAATTGCCCTGCGGGCTGATATGGATGCTCTTCCCGGACAAGAAAATACAGGATTGCCCTTTGCATCTCTTCATTCAGGTAAGATGCACGCCTGCGGTCATGATGGTCACATGGCTATGGTGTTGGGCGCAGCAGCTTTATTGAAAGAGAATCCGCCACCGGGAAACGTGGTTTTCATCTTTCAACCTGCGGAAGAAAAGGGTGCGGGCGCGAAAGTGATGATCCAATCTGGTGCTTTAGAAGGAGTAAATGCCATCTTTGGCGGTCATGTCACCCGTCACTACCAGGTCGGCGAGATTATGGTTGCCAAGGGAGTAATTACTGCCCAATCTGATGGCTTTACTATTCGTGTCAAAGGTCGAGGCGGACACGGAGCTAGACCTCATGAAGCTGTTGATGCTGTAGTTGTTGCTGGACTGCTAATTATGGCCGTGCAAACCCTCGTTTCACGAGAAATCAACCCCGCCTATCCCTCGGTAGTTACCATCGGTAAAGTAGAAGCAGGTAGTGCAGGTAATGTCATCGCTGAGGAAGCAATTTTGGAAGGTACTATTCGCACCACAAACTTAGATGTGCAGAACTACATAATTGATGGATTGAAGCGTATAGCTACAGCCGTGGGAGAACTGCACAATGCCAGAGTAGAAGTAGAAATTCGTCACGGATACCCACCTGTGATTAATACAGGAAAAGAGACAGAAATTGCCCGTCGTGCTGTAGTTGATATCTTGGGTTCCAAGGGATTAGCCATAATGGATCAACCCAGTATGGGAGCAGAAGATTTTTCTTTCTACTTGTTACAAGTTCCTGGGTGTTACGTCAGATTTGGTGCTTGTCAACAAGGTTGTGAAAACATCCCGTTGCATAGTCCTTCCTTTGACTTTGACGAACAAGCATTGAAAGTTGGCGCAGCTTTCTTTGATCGGGTGGTTCGAGAAGCGATCGCAGAATATGCAGAAAATTCCTAGTACCTAATTACAACGTATGGCTGAGATAGAATTCAAAAGCTCTCCTGAGTTCTCTTTGGGGATGGAAATTGAGTTGCAATTGCTCAATCCTGATACATTGCAATTGGTAGATGGTATTTTACCTCTATTGGCACAAAATCCTGAAAATTCTTGGATTCAGCCAGAATGTAACCAAGCAATGGTAGAGATTGCCTCTCAGGTTTGCTCAAATATTGCTGAGTTAGAAGCCAATATTGTTGCTATTCTGCGTGACCTCAAAGCCAGATGCCAACTACTGGGGATGACGATTTGTGCAGCCGGAACTCATCCATGTTGCGATCGCTTTGCCTCTATCACCCCTATTCCCAGATATCTGGCCCAGCAACATACATCTGGCTATCTCGCAGATTTAATGATGACTTGTGCGGTTCAGCTTCATGTAGGAATGCCATCGGGTGATGCAGCTATAGATATTATGGGCAGACTCAAACCCTATCTCCCCATTTTGTTGGCTCTGTCTGCTAGTTCGCCTTTTTGGTGGGGTCACGATACTAGCTTTGCTTCCTTTCGCCAAAGGTTCTTATCATCTTTGAGAAGTTATGGTATTTGTCCCACTTTTAAAAACTGGCAGGATTTTGCGAATTTCTTTGCTACTGCTCAACATGCAGGGATGTTTGAGATTATTCGCGATATCCATTGGGATTTGCGTCCCCAACCTAATTTCGGAACTCTTGAGGTGAGGGTGATGGATGCTCAACCAACGATCAAAGAATCGATGATGCTGGCTGCTTTTATCCATTCTTTAATTGTAGATCTGCATCATCACAGTCAAGGAAAGCAACCAGAATTTTTGTTAACTCCTCTTCCTTGGTTGATTGAAAGAGAAAACTACTTTCGCGCCTCTCGTTGGGGTTTAGATGCTAATTATATTGAAGATGAACAAGGCAATAGCAGACCCATCAGGAATATAGTTAAAGATATCTTGAATGTACTAGCAGAAACTGCCGATACTTTGGGAAATAGTTCATATCTATTCCAATTAGAAAAAAGATTAGACCAAGGAGCAAGTTATATTCGACAACGGCGAGTGTTTGAAAGCACAGGTTCTGTAAAAGCAGTAGTTGCTTCTTTAGTCAGCGAGTTAGAGGATGACTTATGTAATGTAAGAAAACAGGAAGTAGAAAATAATCAGCTTTCTTCAACAACTTTTTCTCTGTCTGCACTTGATTAGTTATTTATGCCAAGCATTACTTATATATTCTACAGATTTTTTTGGCATTTTTTAAATTATACGCTATTGGTTTTTGCTTAAAAATAATTGTAAAATTCCACTAATAAATATTATCAAGCAACCTATTATTTGTAATCTTGAAATAGTTTCTTCATAAACAGATAAACCTAAAATAGTTGCTGCCAAAGGTTCTAAATATGAAATCATACTATATTCGTATGCCTCTAACCTTTTGAGAGAAGATATAGCCAATGTCACAGCAATAAAACCATGCAAAAAACCTATAGCAATTAACCAATATAAATCTGTGTATTTCAATTCTATTGAAGTAATATCGAAGCAGAATAAAAGTGCAATCACGCCAAACATTAATTGCCAAAAAGACCGAACCAAAGAAGATAATTCTGAGTTTATTTGTTTATTTTCCACTATAAATAGTCCATAAAATATAGCAGACAAAATTCCCCAACAGTATTTGTTTAAATCTATTTGATTAAAAGATAGTTTAAACTCAAGTAGAAATAAACATCCTAAAAAAGCAAAACTGAGTAATAATATTTTTGATAATGTCAAGCTTTCCTTCAAAAAAATTACTGCTAGTCCCGTAGCAATTAATGGGCCAAGATACAGTAAAAATACAGCATTAACTAAGCTTATCGTATTAATAGCTTTTATGTAAAACAAAATACACAAAGATAAAAATATTCCACTTGAGATTAGTGCAAAAGAGAATCTTGTACTTTTAATTAAGTTAATTCTATTAGTTAGGAAGAGATACAATACTAAAAAAAAGAATCCAATTCCAAAACGTGACAATGTAATGATTTGTGCATTTGCTGAAGTATTCCGCACAAAAAATCCCAATGAAGCCATTATAACTGATGCAATACTTCCTAACAGATACCCCAGAAATTTTTGCTGATTCATTACTTTTTTCATCTATCTTTTGACAGAATCAATAATAAGATATCTAACTTTTTAGCGTATTTATTTATGACAAACTTTTCTCAAATTATCTCAGCTATTGACACCCACACCGCAGGAGAACCAACGCGAATTGTTATGAGTGGTTTACCAATAATTCCAGGAACGACAATGGTAGCAAAAAAGCATTACATAAAAAATCATTTAGACTACATTCGTACTCTTCTCATGCACGAGCCTAGAGGACATAAAGAAATGTTTGGTGCGATTATTACTCCACCAACAACTAATCGCGGTCAATACGGCGTTATTTTTATGGATAATGCAGGTTATGTCGATATGTGTGGGAGCGGAATCATTGGCATAACTACAGCTCTCATTGAGATTGGAATGATTAATAAAACAGAACCAGAAACAATTATTATGTTCGATACGCCCGCAGGCTTAATTGAAAGTCATGCTAGGGTTAAAAATAACCAAGTATATGAAATATCTGTTGCTAATGTTTCTTCTTTTTTATACGCCAAAGATATAGAACTAGTGCTTCCTAATTCCAGAAAAATTACTATTGATGTTTCTTTTGGGGGTAACTTTTTTGCTATCACTCACGCAAAGATTCTAGGTGTTTCACTTCAAGCTGAAAATATTTCAAAACTAATCGAATTGGGAATGATGGTGAAAAAAGCAGTTAATGACCAATTTAAAGTGCAGCATCCCATAGAACAGCATATTAATACAGTAGAATTAACTGCTATTTATGAGCAACCTAAACCTTATCAACCTTACTCTAAGAATGTAATCATTTTTGGTAATGGTCAAATGGATCGTTCTCCCTGTGGTACTGGTACTTCAGCTATTATGGCTACACTGTATGGTAAGGGTAAACTTCAATTAAATGTCGAGTTTACTAGCGAGAGTATCATTGGTTCTAGTTTTAGGGGAAAACTGGTTAGGGAAGTTCAAGTTGGTGACTTCGTTGCAGTAGATCCCATGATTACTGGAGAAGCATTTATTACAGGAATTCAACAGTTTGTAATCGATCCAAGAGATCCAATTAAATACGGTTTTGTTATTACTTAATAATTAAGTTTTGCTTAATTCAAGCTAATTCAATCGTTTCTAGGAGTGCATGGTGTTGGTACTCCATCCCGTTACTATATTCTCAGCAATAATCACGTTTTGGCTAACAGTAATGATGCTGCGGTGGGTGATCCGATATTGCAACCAGGCCCCTTTGATGGCGGAAATGCTTCCACAGATGTCATCGCTCGTCTGAACCGATTTGTAACGATTGACTTTGAACCAACAATTCCTAGAGAACAACACCGCAACCTTGTAGATGCTGCGATCGCAGAAGCACCATTCCATGATATTGATCGGGAAATCTACTGGTTGGGTTATGTGCGAGGCTGGCGGCGCAAGCAGGATGTAACTGTGGGAATGCCTGTGTTTAAAACTGGACGCACTACGAACTTTACAAGCGGTAGAATTACAGCGATTAGTGCCACTGTTGATGTCGGCTATGGTAACGGTAGAACAGCCCGTTTCAAGGATCAAATTATTACCACTAACATTTCTGCTGGTGGTGATTCTGGTTCATTGGTGGCGACTTTGGTAAATAATACCCCAGTGGTTGTAGGATTACTATTTGCTGGCTCGTCGGTAGCAACTATTGTCAATCAAATCGAGAATGTGCGATCGCTCCTGCGGGTGGAAATGGCAGAACAGATGCTCTAAGAGTTTGTTTGAAAAGTCTTAAAGTATACTACAAACCCCTCTCCAAACCTCTCCCCGAAACGGAGAGAGGCTTTGAAACCCCCATTCTCTCGTAGGCAAGGGGGGCTAGGGGGGTTAGGTTTTTTAGACTTTGATGTTAATGAACATACTTTTCAAACATCTTCTAAAAGATTAGTCCACTAACCCAACAATATTACTTATGGACTAGAAAAACGTTAAAGGAGGAAAGAGGAATCAAAAACCTTTCCTCTTTGTTCGTTTTTCAGCCAAACGCCATCCCGAAGTTAAATATTCAGTTGCTCAATAGTCTGGCGGAGAATTTTACTAGAATGTTGTAACTGTTGTAATTCAGTTTGATTCAACGAGAGATTCAAAATTCTCGTAACACCCTGACGGTTAACTACCGCAGGTAAACTCAAACACACATCTTGAATACCATGAATATCATTAATGAGGCTGCTGATTGTTAAAACTCGGTTTTGATTACGTAGAATTGACTGTGTAATTTGGGCTACTGCCAAGCCAATCGCATAGGAAGTTGCTCCTTTACGCTGGATAATCTCGTAAGCAGCATTCTTCACTTGTGCAAAAATTTCTTGTAATTGCGGATCTATCTGTTTGCCTTCTTCCCACTTTTCATCTAGAAAGTGCATTCCAGATATATTTACCTTGCTCCAAACCGGAACTTCACTATCACCATGTTCTCCAATAATGTAAGCGTGTAAACTACGCGGGTCAAGTTGAAACTTTTGGGATAACAAATAGCGAAAACGTGTAGTATCTAAGACTGTTCCCGACCCAATTACACTAGAACTAGGCAACCCAGAAATTTTGAGACAGACATAAGTCATGATGTCTACTGGATTGGTAACAATCAGCAAAATCGCTGTTGAACAAAATTTAACAACTTCTGGAATTAAGCTTTGAAAAATTTCTACGTTTCTGTTTACTAAATCTAAACGGGTTTCTCCTGGCTTCTGCTTGGCTCCAGCAGTAATAATGACAATATCTGCATTCTCGCCATCCGCTAAAGTTCCCGCCCTAATTAATGTTGGTTCAACAAAGGGGAGTCCATGTTGTAAATCCATGACTTCCCCTTCTAATTTGTGCTGATTGATATCAACAATTACTATTTCATCTAAGATATTTTGGATCAGCAGTGAATAAGCACAAGCCATCCCTACCTGACCTGCACCAACAATTACTCCTTTACGAGGTTGGCGAATGATAGGAGAAATAAATTTCTCCCCTGATGAGGATGTAAATAAGTTTCCAAAAAACATACAAACAATTAACCTATGTAATGCCCATCTTCCTTTAACCTTAGAGCCTCATTTGACAGACCGAATGATTTAACTCGTTGACCAACGCAGCATTGCACAAACTGCTGTTTGATCTGTGGTGTTGGATTGATTTGTCCACTCTTTCAAAAGAGTTTTTGGCAGCGTTCTCACCATTTCTACCATAACTCCTGCGACATCGTTTTCTGAAAACTGTTGCGGGATTTTAGCTTGCAACTCTGGCGATCGCAGATAATCCAAAAACCCGTGAATTAAAATGGGAGCGTTGCCCGCAGGAGGCGTAAAAATTAACGCCTCATTCTCGGCGACAGCCCGCGAGCGAAACTGCTCTAAGTTTCCCCAACCGATATATTCACACTGCAACGATTTGCCAATCATGGTTGAACTCCTTGGCTCCAATCGGGACAGAAAATTAAATTACATCCATCTTGACAACTCAATCACGACTCACTGCTGACCCCTTGAGTTGTTCGCCCAGTCAAAATCGAAAATGTGCGATCGCTCCTGCGGGTAGAAGTTGCAGAACAGATGCTCTAAAAGTTTGTCTGAGTCCATTAAGTCCGCTAACGTGATGTGAGTTGACGACTGGAACAACCTCTTCTCCAAACCTGTCCTTACAAGGAGGGGTTTGGAGAACTTAAGTTAGGACTAACTTGTAGTCCTAACTTCTCGCTTGTGGCTGGCAAAAAGTTAAAATTGAATTATTTTTTTTCTCCAAAATAAAACCCCAATGCTGAGCCAATTAAACCGACTTGAGCAGTAATTATTAAGGTGGAAAAATCTTTTGCACGGTTGTCATTAAATTTATTATTATTACTATTCTTGTTATCTGGATCTATAAAAAAAGCAATAAATGATAAAGAAATAGTTAATGTAAATATAGCCAGTAAGCACAATGCTAACTTTTCACGAGTAATATTTATATCTACTTTTTTTTCTTCCAGTTGAGTTTTAGGTTCATAACTCACTAATTTCATTGGCGGCATTTTATCCTCAGAGTTAGGATTTTGTTTTTCATTATTCATAAGAAATAATATATAAGGTCAATAAGTTTAATTTATCTAGTCTGTAAATTTTAATTCCTTTATTGTATTGTTACTAGTATTTTCAAGTAAAAGCCTTACATTTGGATTTTTAAGTGTCTTCCATAGATGCACTTCTGTGGCAATTGCTTGTAATATTACTGTGAATATACCATTCTCGGCTCTTCGCTCTTTAGCTATTTTATCTAAATCATCAAATAGCTGTTCGGGAATAATGAAAAAGTATTCATCACCCAGTTTCAGTGTTCTATTAGTATCTGATTTGTATGAATTTTGTGGTTCGTATGAATTTTGTTGCGACATATTTGGTTAAAAATATATTCTAGTAATAATTGATAGAAATTGTAAGGATTTAGGTGGAACGTAGTTGATAAAGGAGATAAGAGTGCGAGAGCATCACTGCCATAAGCTAAAACACAGTAAAAGCCATTCCAGAAAAAGAACTAAACCAATTGTCAAAGGAATAGCTTCCGTAATTTTAGAGCTGAATCCTTACTAAAAATTTTCCCAGCTACTTAAAATTTTAGCCTTTTCATTGTAATAGCTGCCCAAGTAGCAAGAATATCAAGAAAGTGTATTTCCTGAGTGGAAAATTCAAAATGTCGTCGATAACTAATAAATATAACTCCACAAACAACGCCTTTATCTAATTGGTCTACAGTAGTTAAGCTATTTTTTGGTTGACTTTTGACTTCTGTCCTTTCCATCATTTCCATTTCCACCAACGCACCTTTTATTGAATTAACCACCCAAGGTAATGGTAAAATTGTATGTACTTTAAATTCATCTTCTAGCTTTAACAACAAGCCAACTACAGATTTAATATCTTCTCTAATAGAAAAATTTGAATCTTTAAATAGCTCTTCTTCTGGTGATTGAGGTTCATAGACATCTAGTTGCGGAATATAGACACTTTTTCCTTTGTTTATCAGCCGATATGGTACTTCATCTTCATTAATATCTTTATATGATGCTTTGTCGTTTTTGAGTTTTCCTGCACGATATGGTGGGAATATAAGTTTTTTGTTTTTTGCATCATATTCGTAGATAGTAACAATATCTGCACCGAGAATATTCTGAATCATAGCAGCCAAATGTTGCAATAGTTCATTCCTATCTGTCACATAAGAAAGATATGCCGTCAATGAGTGTAGCGCAATTAATTGATGTGTATATTGACGTAGCTTTAAATATGATACAGCGTGTTTAATAGCATTGTTTGCTGTAATATTAAAAGACTCCAACAACCGCTTTTCATCAATAGTAAATTGATGCTCATCTCTAAAATGAATATACAAAACTCCTTGTTGATGATCAGCAAACAATGGCAAAGCTGCTATAGATTTTATTCCTTCTGCATATAGCTCTGAATTAAAATATTTTAGCTCTTGAAGATTATGTCTTTGAATAGGTTCTGGTATTAACTGAACTGTTTTTTCATTGATTGCTTGTTGTCCAATTCCATTTTTACGAGGCAAACATGATTGAATTATGTGACGACCAGTACGACCTGCAAAAACTCCATAAAGAAAATTTATATATTCTGAGTCAGATTGTTGTACTTTTCTGTCATTTGGTAGTTTTAGAAAATGTAGGCTGGCTGAGTCAGCATTCACAAGTGATATTGCACTTTGTGCAATAGTTTCTAATAAATAAGAAAATCTGGTCTGGAGAATTTCTACAGCCTTACTACAAATAAATTTGGTTAATTGAATCGCTTGTTGAGGCTCAATAGCTTTACCGTGATTACGATCTTTATAGACTACCTCCACTGTACCAATCACTTCTAATTCCAAATCTTTAGGCAAAGTGGGTGGTTCAATAATAGTATGCTGTCCCTTACTTTTGTCACTGTTGTCATTTCCCTTAAACCAATCTTCGTTAAAATCCGTTTCATGCCATTTCCTTGAATAATGCCAATTATAATTTTCAAACCAATTTTTTTGTATTTTGCCTTCTATATCTCTACATATAAAAATAGGTGTAAAAATACGGACTAAATTTTGATGGTTATAGCGATTATATACCCATTCATCAAAGCGTGAGTCCCATCCAGCAATAATCTCAGTTTTATGACTGAAAAAAATATCTGCTTGAATATCTCGCAAGTCTGGATCTTCTTCTAAATAGTGTTTAGCTATACCAGCCCACTCACTTCCAATTACCGTCTCAATTGTTCTTTCCCAAGAACTAACTAACTGTATTGCTACAACATCAAAGTTTTGTGATGATTGAATTTCTTGAGAAATTTGATGAAGAATTTCTTCCTGATTGGCTATTTTAGAGGTAATATTCTCTATTTCTATGCCAGCATTGAGAATATTTTCGTTATGTCGCTGGACATTGCCTACTGCATCAACAATTTTGGTAATAGCAACATCTACCTGGTTTCCAATTGCACGGATAGCTCCCACTTGTTCTATTATTTCTAATTCTGTTTTTTCACGATGAATAACCATAATAGCCTCCGCAAGAATCTTGAAAATGAAATTGCAATTAAATTATTTTCTGACGAAAAATAAACTATTAAGTAAATATCAAATCTAATAAGTTGTATGCTTTCATCAAACTTTTGGATTAAGATAATAATATTTTTTTATTTCTAAAGGCAGATGAAAACCTTAATCACAAGAGAAGCTTATCTAAAAAGTTTAAGTCCCCAACAATTCCTCACATATTCCTCACATTTTGTTTATAACCTCAAAGTAGAGTCCACATTTCAAACAGCAAAGTGGCAAAAGATGAGCCACTGTATATATTCATCAAACTCCAAGAGAAATAGAGAGTATTGGAGGAAAAGTATGCTCAATGTTGTGCGTCGCAGTCAAATTATCGGTTGGATAGCAATAGATAGCTCAACAGCTAATAGTTTTGGTGAGTTAGAAGAAGTTTGGTTAGATGATTCTGGGCGTATTGCTTATTTTTCGGGTGGAGAAACTTATTTACCAGTAGAGGGAATTGCTGGGGTAGGCATGGGTGCAGTTTCAATGTATTATCCCCCAGTGGTTGATACTCCAGAAAATCTTCAACGCTTGCATGAAATTACTGTTGAATCTACGCTGGGTGAGCCTCTTGGTTGGATAGAAGATTTTTTATTTGATTGGCAAACGGGAGAAATTGCAGCTTACATTGTGGCTGGAGAAATTGCGGCTCCTTTTGATGGACGCGCAGTGCTTTATCCTGAGGATGTTGAGGAAATTGCCACTGATAAAGTCATTATCCGCGAAGATGTTAAACATCAACTTGAGGCTGAGTCAGAGGGATTAAAGGGTTTCTTCAGCGAGAAATCACAACAGGTGCAACATTTAGTACATATCATAGGCGATCGCCTACATTATCTTATTTCCCCCAGCGATAAACCAGAAGTTGTTCGCGTCAAAATCAAAGAAGTTAGCGATGAAGTAGCAGCTTCTACTAATCACCCACATCATGCTTTGCAAGAAGCTACGGAGTTTTTGCAAGAGCAATGGCATAGTTTGCAACAAAGTATTTCCCGTGCAGGCGATCGCGCAAAATCATCTCTAGATGCCGCTTGGAAGCAAATCCACCAAATAAAGTCTTGATTATGGACAATTTCATCCTCTTTGCTGGCACAGCTAACCCCGATTTAGCTGCCGCAGTTGCCCAGAAACTGGACATCCCTTTGGGTAAATCTCTGGTTGAACGCTTTCCAGATGGTGAGGTAAATGTGCGACTACTGGAATCGGTACGCCAAAAATCTGTATTTATCCTCCAGTCCACTGCACCACCTGTCAATGACCATCTAGTAGAACTTTTAGCTTTTGCAGATGCTTGTCGTCGGGCGGCGGCTACTCGAATTACAGCGATTATTCCTTATTTTGGCTACGCCCGTGCAGATAAACGTCACGGTAGGCGCGAGCCAATTACCGCCAGTATGGTAGCTGAAGTGTTACAGGCTGTCGGGGTAAATCATGTTGTCACCCTGGATTTACACACGCTGCAAATTGAAGGTTTCTTTCGCATTCCTGTAGACAGTTTGACGGCTGTACCCATTTTTTGCGAGGCTATACGCCATTACTTACCGCCTAATTTTGTAGTTGTATCGCCAGACACGGGGCGGGTACAGATGGCAACCCAGTATGCCCAAAAGCTCGATAGTTCTGTGGTGGTGCTACACAAACACCGTACAAGTGGAACGGAAACTGAGGTAACTCGTGTTGTCGGGGATGTCAAGGGTTGTGCCTGCTTAATTATCGATGACATGATTTCCACTGGCGGCACTCTTGCTAAAAGCATTGAAGCCTTACTTAAAGCCGAAGCACGTCCAGAAATAATTATTGCTGCTACTCATGGGTTGTTTGTCAAGGAAGCACGGGCTAAGTTAAGCCATCCCAGCGTTAAGGCGATTTTTGTCACCGACAGTGTGACTCCCAAAGAAACTGACTGGCCGCAATTAAAAATTGTCTCGATCGCACCTTTAATTGCTACTACTATTCAACGATTTAAAACTGATGGTTCAATTAGTGATTTATTTTAGAGGTATAAAAATATGCGACAGAAATTTTATAATCGAACGGAGGCTGGCAGACTGTTAGCTGCTCGGTTAACAGAGTATGCCAATCGTCCAGATGTTTTAGTATTAGGGCTTCCCCGTGGCGGTGTGCCTGTAGCATTTGAAGTAGCAAGGACACTTGATGCACCATTAGATGTTTGCTTAGTGCGGAAACTAGGTGTACCAGGACATAAGGAACTGGCGATGGGTGCTATTGCTACCGGAGGAGTTCGTGTATTGAATGAGAATGTCGTAGATTGGTTGCGGATTCCCCAAGCAACTATTGATGAAGTAGCAGCAATCGAAATGCGGGAATTAGAGCGCCGCAACCAAATCTATCGGGGTAATCGTCCGCTACCAAAAGTCAAAAATCATACAATTATTCTTGTAGATGACGGTATTGCTACGGGTGCAACCATTCGTGCAGCGATCGCCACATTGAAAAAACAACAGCCCCGCGAACTGGTGGTTGCAGTTCCAGTTGCAGCAGCATCCACCTGTGAAGAACTACAAGCAGAAGTGGACAAAATTGTCTGCGTGATGATACCTGAAGATTTGTATGCGATCGGTATTTGGTACGAGGATTTTGAGCAAACAACCGACGCAGAGGTATGTGAACTTTTGACAAGGCAAAAATTACTGGTAGCAAACGACTCGTAAGTAGAGGTTGAGTCAATGGATAGGACATTAACACAGAATCCCCAAGAACATCTTGTGTCAGTAACCGCAGGTGAGGTTAAGCTAGAGGGCAATTTGGTGATTCCTGATGGTGCGACAGGCATAGTGATATTTGCTCATGGTAGTGGTAGCAGTCGTCATAGCCCGCGCAATCGCTATGTTGCTGAAGTCTTACAACAAGCGGGACTTGCAACTTTGTTAATTGATTTGCTGACGCTGGAAGAAGAAGAAATTGACCTGCGGACAAGACATTTGCGCTTTGATATTGGTTTGTTAGCCTCGCGGTTAGTTGGGGCTACAGATTGGCTGACACAAAACCCAGATACTCGACATCTAAAAGTAGGTTACTTTGGCGCTAGTACAGGCGGTGGTGCAGCCCTCGTTGCAGCCGCAGAACGTCCAGAGGCGGTACAGGCGATTGTTTCTCGTGGCGGACGACCTGATTTAGCTGGTTCAGCCTTACCTCATGTCAAAGCGCCGACATTATTGATTGTTGGTGGTTACGATACACCAGTGATAGCGATGAATGAGGATGCACTAGCAAAATTGCGATCGCCAAAACGCTTAGAGATTGTTCCCAAAGCCACCCATTTATTTGAAGAACCAGGTAAGTTAGCCGCAGTCGCACAACTGGCGAGTGAATGGTTTAGTCACTATCTCAAGTAAACAAGAGTTCTGAGAGGATGTTTGAAAAGTGGTAGGTTCTGATTATCATCACTTACTAATCCACCCTTTTTAAGGCAGGGTTGTCACATCATGGCACAAGCACAAGGTTTAAACCCTTGTTATTTTGTGCCGGAGTTCGTCAAGAGTATGGTAGAGATTAACACCACACCAGCTTACACTGGCACAGAACTAGCGAGAGAATATCTGCGCGGACTAACAGAAAATCAAGTTTTGAAACCCACGTAGGTGGGTTTGGTCTGTGTAGACGTGATTTCTAATCGCTGGGTGCAGTAATCTTTTCAAATCCTTCTTCATAAGTTCCTCATATTTTTCCTTTACTATTTAAATTGAGAAGATAATTTGGTTGAATTTTTAATTTTCTATTCAAAGTATTCCAAATAAATTTAGTCACAACTCAAGGCTATGGATGTTAAAGAACTTCTAAATCGATATACAGCAGGCGAAAGGAACTTCTACGGTATTGCCTTACCAAAAGCTGACCTCAGAGGTGTGAACTTGGGTGGTGTAGACTTTGGTAGAGCAGACCTAAGTGGTGCTAACCTGACAAAAGCATCTATGAATGGTGCTAATCTATGTGAGGCAAATCTTCAAGGTGCGAACTTAGAACACGCAAATTTATCAGAAGTGATTTTAAGTGGTGCAGATTTGCGTGAAGCTACTCTATCAACAGCTAACCTAAATGAATCAGACCTGAGTGGTGCATATCTTTGTGATGCAGACTTATGTAATGCAAGTTTGCACATGGCATCACTCAGTGCGGCAAACTTGCAGCGTGTGAACCTCTGTGATGCCAAAATGAGCGGAGTTAGGATGTGGAAAGCTGATTTGCGAGAAGCTGACCTCACTGGTGCTGATTTAAGTGATGCCAATTTGAGTGACGCAAACCTGACTGGGGCGAATTTAAATGCAACTGATATCAGTGAAGCTTTTTTAACTGGGGCAATTATGCCTGATGGTACTGTCCATCAATAGTGTTGCAGGATATCGTTTGATTTGAAGGTCGGTTCTGAAAAAACAGCCTTTGGGGAGGTAGAAAATGCCCCAACTAGCACCGCATATATTTGATATTCTGTATCAACAGGGCGTACAACACGCGTTTGGTATACCTGGGGATTTTGCCATCACGCTATTCGATGCGCTTGCAGCCAGCAAAATTGAACCTATTGTGATGACCCACGAACCCTGTGTAGGCTTTGCTGCTGATGCTTACTCCCGGATGCGGGGTTTGGGTTTGGCGGTTGTTACCTACGGCGTTGGTGGTTTGAATATGGTGAATGCTGTAGCAGGCGCTTATGCGGAGAAGTCACCATTGGTGATTTTAAGCGGCGCACCAGGTATGCGGGAACGAAAGGAGCATGACTTGTTGCACCATAAGGTAAAAACCTTCGATACGCAACGGCGTATTTATGAAGAAGTCACCCTTTACGCCACAACACTAACCGATCCCAAAACAGCCGATACCAAAATTCATCGCGCCCTAGACTATGCAACGACATTCAAGCGTCCTGTGTATCTGGAAATCCCCCGCGATATGGTTTATGCGGAGATTACAGAATCAGAACATTTGTTACCACCAATTAAGCGCACAGATCCAGATACTTTAACAGAAGCCATTGCAGAAACCTTGGAGATGTTGCAGCGATCGCACTCACCAGTGATTCTTGCTTGTGTGGAAGTTCATCGCTTTGGCTTGCAACAACAGCTTCTCGGCTTGGCAGAAAAACTCGCTGTACCAGTCTGTTCAACCATGTTAGGGAAATCTGTTTTTCCCGAAGGACATCCTCAATACATCGGTATCTACAATGGTGAGGCTGGGGATTTAAATGTGCAAAAAATCGTTGAAGAATCAGACTGTGTGCTGATGTTGGGTGTATTTATGACCGATATCAACCTGGGGATGTTTACCGCTCATCTCAACCCTAGTTGTACAGTCTATGCAACCTCAGAACGTATTGCCATTAAGCATCACCAATATCCCAATATCAGGTTTGAAGATTTCATCACCGCTTTGTTAAATAGTCCAGATTTGCCGCATTGGGATGCATCTGGTATCAATACGATGAAACCGCGTGTTGCGCCATCTCTGGGTAAGATTTCCATGAGTGGATTACTTTATGAACTTAATCAGTTCATTGACAGCAATACTCTATTAGTGACGGATGTCGGTGATACCTTATTTGCCGCAGATGATATCCAGACACAACAAGGCACGTCCTTTTTATGTCCCGCCTTCTACGCCAGTATGGGTTTTGGTGTTCCTGGTGTGATTGGCGCTCAATTAGCCGATCCATTCAGGCGGGCGATCGCACTGGTTGGTGATGGCGCATTCCAAATGACAGGAATGGAATTGCTCACAGCTAAACGCTTAGGACTAAACCCAATTGTGATTGTCATCAATAATGGCTCATTTGCTTGCCTGCGGGCGATGGGACATCAAGAAGCAGCATTTGTCCAAATTCCCACAATTGACTATGCCCAGTTAGCCCAAGTCCTTGGTGGTCATGGCTTTACTATCCACACAGATACACAACTACAGCAAGCCTTACACATAGCTCAAAATAGCCAAACTTTCAGCATTCTTGATGTACATCTTTCACCTGACGATGTTTCGCCAGCCTTGCAAAGATTAAGCGCATTATTTACCAAAACCCTAAAAGGTTAAAGCTTTTGTGAGTAAATATTATGACTACATTAGAACCAAAAATTATTATTAATTCGCCACAACAGCTGAAAGTAGATAATATTTTTCGGTTTGCTGACGAACTAGGCCCAGCCAAGATTATTCACATCTACGAGCCGGAAACTGGCTTAAAAGCGATTGTCGTTGTAGATAACATTGCTTGTGGCCCGGCGATCGGTGGAGTCAGAATGGCGCTAGATGTGACAACAGAAGAAGTTTTCCGACTGGCGCGAGCGATGACCTTGAAGAATGCTGCTGCTGACTTACCTCACGGTGGCGGCAAATCTGCAATCTTAGCTGACCCAAAACAGCCTTTAGCCAATAAAGAACGCTTGATACGTGCTTTTGCCCGTGCTATTAGAAACATCACTGAGTATATTCCCGGCCCAGATATGGGAACAGATGAACAGTGCATGGCTTGGGTCAAAGAAGAGATTGGTCGCGCTGTCGGGTTACCTAAAATCATGGGTGGTATTCCTTTAGATGAAATTGGCGCTACTGGTTTTGGTTTAAGTATATGTGCAGAAGTTGCTTGCCAGTTTTGTCACTTTAATTTGGCAGGTGCGCGGGTAGTAATTCAAGGTTTCGGTTCTGTTGGGAAACACGCCGCACGCTTTTTAACTGCTAAAGGAGCAATACTTATAGGTGCAGCAGATTCTCAAGGAACAATATTTAATCCTGGGGGAATTGATGTCGAGGAACTCATCAAATTGAAAAACTCTGGTAAAAGTGTGATTGACTATCCACAAGGAAAGAAACTAGACCGCGACGCAGTTATCGACATCGAATGCGATATTTGGATACCAGCCGCCAGACCTGATGTTATCCATGCAGATAACGTTGACCGCTTGAAAACTCAGCTTGTCGTCTCAGGTGCTAACATCCCATTTACGGAAGCAGCAGAAAGAATCTGTCATGAACGAAATATTCTCTTAGTACCTGATTTCATTGCCAATGCAGGTGGTGTGATTTGTGCTGCGGTTGAGTATGCTGGCGGCAATCAAGCAACAGCTTTTGAAGCGATCGCCCAAAAAATTAGCCGCAATACTACGATAGTGTTAGAACAAGCTACCCAAACAGGCAGACAACCACGACAAGTTGCTGTTGAACTTGCTCAACAACGAGTATGTTTAATTCCTCACCCAACATACTGCTCTTAACCCTTCTTAATCACTATTGGTAGAGAACAATCTAACATCTTTGTTTTTCAAAACTTTTATCCATTTAGGCATAGGTTAGAACAGAAAATTGGGTTCAACCGTGTTAAATATGAGACATTCAACTTGGTAACTTGGAACTGTTACCAAAGTTTGATGTTTTTCTGTCTGCCTAGTTTTGAGTGGTATGTACGAATTTATAATAAATTTGTTTAGCGGCGGCTCATTTATTCCTCATGGTCACTGCTACCTGTGGCAACCTGAGTTAGTGTGGTTGCATTTAATTTCTGATGCCATCACTGCGCTGGCTTACTATTCAATTCCTTTGACGTTATTTTACTTTGTTCGCAAGCGTCAAGATTTACCTTTCTCCTGGATATTTTTGTTATTTGCTGCTTTTATTATTTTCTGCGGCACAACGCATATTTTTGAGATCTGGACACTGTGGCATCCCACCTATTGGTTATCAGGTAGCCTCAAAGCTGCAACTGCGATCGTTTCATTTTTTACAGCAATAGAACTAGTGGCATTACTTCCGCAAGCACTAGCGCTGCCAAGTCCGCTGCAATTAAGAGAAGCAAACAAGGCATTGCAGACAGAAATTGAAGAGCGCTTGCGAGTTGAAAACCAACTAAGGCGACTTCAAGAAGAACTAGAGCAGCGTGTACAGGACAGAACTGCCCAAATAGTAAAAGTTAACCAGCAATTACAACAAGAAATTGATGAGCGATACCGAGCGGCTGCTGCTTTGCGGGCAAGTCGTGAGCGGTTAGTTTTAGCACAACAAGTTGGCAAAATCGGTACGTATGAATGGAATCTCCAAACTGGAGAATTGATATGGACAGAAGAAATGGAAGCATTGTTTGGGCTGGCACCTGGCAGTTTTGAAGGTAGCTATGAGCATTGGTTAAAAAGAATACACCCAGATGATCGCACTGATGCAGATCATGCCGCGCAACAAACTATTACCCAAGGAGCCGAATTAGATACTGAATTGCGGATTATGCTTCCTGATAATAGGATTCGCTGGGTAGCCGCCAAAGCAAAGATTTTTGCTGATGGAGGTCAGCCAGAGCGTTTGATTGGGGTGAATATGGACATCACGGAACACAAGGAAGTGCAACAAGAACTCCAACAAACGCTACAAACTTTAAGTACACTGATCCAAGCTTCACCGTTACCAATTGTGGTAGTTGAACCAAATATGACGGTGACACTTTGGAGTTTAGCCGCAGAGCAATTGTTTGGTTGGAGTGCAGCCGAAGTTATAGGTCAACCAATTCCTCTAGTTTCTCTTGTGGAACCAGAGGAATGTTGTCAATTTCGAGAAGCGATCGCTCAGGGAAAAGTGTTTACTGGTGTCCAAACCTACCGTTGTAAGAGCGAGAATTCAAAAGTGGTGGTCAGCATTTCTACAGCGCCACTCTACGACGAACAAAATAATTTCAAGTGGATTTTGCTGATTTTTCAAGATATTACGGAACAGCAAGCTATTGAGAAAATGAAAAATGAGTTTATTTCCATTGTCAGCCATGAACTTCGTACCCCACTCACAGCCATCCAAGGATTTTTAGGTTTATTGAATACTGGTATCTACGACAATAAACCAGACAAAGCTAAACGGATGATTCAGCAGGCTTTAACTAATAGCGATCGCCTCGTGCGTTTGGTTAATGATATTTTGGACTTAGAGCGATTGTCTTCCGGGCGAGTGCATCTGGTGAAAGAAGTCTGCAATGCCGCCGATTTAATGCAACGAGCAGTAGAGGAAGTACAGTCCATCGCGCTGGCAGCAGCCATCACAATTTCTATAACTCCTACCTCAGCTTGCGTGTGGGCTTCACCTGACTTGATCATCCAAACCTTAACCAATTTGTTGAGTAACGCCATCAAGTTTTCGCCGCGCGACTCAGAGATTACTTTGTCTGCCCAACCTCAAGCCGACTGGGTGCTGTTTCAAGTCCAAGACCAAGGTAGAGGTATTCCTGCTGATAAACTAGAAACCATCTTTGAACGTTTTGAGCAGGTTGATGTCTCTGATGCTCGCGCTAAGGGAGGAACAGGCCTTGGCTTGGCAATCTGTCAAAGTATTATTCAACAGCATAATGGTAGTATTTGGGCAGCCAGCATTCTCGGTGAAGGCAGTATATTTTATTTCACTTTGCCAATTGCAGTATGTTAATTCTCTATAATATCTGGGTTAGTTTAGGTAGATTTTCAGCGATATCTTTCCCTAATGGGGGTGGAAAAGTCAAATAGAGAAATGATGATCTAAGCTAAGACAAGTTTGACGTTCAAAAAAGTTGTGATTAACCTACGCTCCGCCACCTTGGCTGATTTGGATTTATTACGCCACTGGGATGAGCAACCCCATGTGATTTCCTCAGACCCTAACGACGACTGGGGCTGGGAGGTGGAACTGGGATACGCTCACGATTGGAGAGAGCAATTGATTGCTGAAATTGATGGTCGTCCTATCGGATTTATTGAGATCATCGATCCGGCGCTTGAGGACAGTCATTACTGGGGTGATGTTCCGGCGAATCTTCGCGCCATTGATATTTGGATAGGAGAAGAGACCGATTTGGGCAAAGGCTATGGAACAAAAATGATGCAACTAGCTATTAAGCGATGCTTTGCTGACCCACTGGTGACGGCGGTACTCGTTGATCCGCTGGCTAGTAATACTCGCGCCCACCGCTTCTATGAACGTCTTGGTTTCCAATTGATAGAGTATCGGCGATTTGGTGACGATGATTGCTTCGTTTATCGCCTGAGCCGAATAGATTGGCTTAATCAAAGTGAGATGTCCAACTCATAATTCATTAGTCAACAGTCAACACTATTAAAAATATAGGAACAGCTTATATAGCAGTCGAAGCATAGATAAAGACAAATACTAATTATCAAACATAGACACTGAGCGACTTTAAAGCCTGTTTTCTATTCCCTGCTATACAATGCAAAACCTCTATAAAAAAATCACCGGAGCAGTTGGATAGAGAAAACTGCCCCGGTTAGCTAATGTAGATAAAATACTCAAAGTTATGAACGTGGATTTACGCAACAACTTTTCTTGATAAATTCACTTTAGGCTATGATTTCGTCGATACTCTTAAGAAAAGTTGTTTAAATCAAACTTTAATGATTCTGCAATGCTTTATTGCTTAGAAAAATAATAGAAGACTCTGGATCAGGGAATATTTGTAAAAAACTAGAGACTATATCTTCAGAAGGTTGGGCGGTAAATTGTTTTTTGTTAAAGTTAAACATTCAAAAAATATACTCCCAATCCAAAATCTGAAATTATAGACTGATTAGTCATTGTCCCATTGTTCACGACCAATGAGGTCGCCAATGCGATCGCGTAGGAGAAAATCGCATTTTTCTAACTCACATTCAACGCACACCCACTCTCTTGCAGGGATGTATTGGCAGAGTGTATATATTGGCTGTTGTCGGCTAACCATCCCCTTCTGCACCAGGCGGCGTGCTTCGTCTTGGATTACATCTAGAGAGTAGTAATTGATAGAAGGCACCGTATTCACACTCATGATTTGTACTCACACATTTATACGTAGATAGTATTCCCACTTATGATGGGGAACAAACATGACAGAGATTAAACTTGTGGCTAGGGTTTTGTATTTTGCTATACGGAACTAATTTCATTTTGACGCTACACACCCTCAAATTATCTAAAGAAATGTTGAGAAAGTCAACATTTTCTGACATTAGTTTCAAATATAATCAATACAAAAATCCTACGGTAGTTAAATTTACTTCTTGTAAAGATTGTGTTATTTGCTTTAAAGAAGTTCTAAAGCTTGACAGTAACTAGCTTCAAGCATAATTAATCAAAGAATCATAGTTCATACTGCAAATTTAGTTGTGTAGTAAATTGTTATCCAGCCTTGTTTAAATATGCTGGAATCTGTCCATCGCTAAACACCGAAAAGTTTTCCGGCAAGCATTGGAGTATAAACTGTTGCAAAACATAAGCGCTAAAGTACACTACGAAAACTTGCACAGCAGCATATATTAATCATTTCTTAAAAAATAACCGCAGTCTTATTTGTTAATTGTCTCTGTGAATACGTTAAATTCAGCTAGATTTCGATCTATAGCTGTGGTGCGAGAATGATGGCAAAGAAAAACTAACATTCATCTACTGTCATCAGCATTGAGATATATTTTTATAAATAAAATAATAAATTTTTATTGAGTTACTAATTTGTATCGAGAGAAAATATATGAATCCGGTTTGATTTCTGAATTTACTTGAGTAGACAGGGAGTAGGGAGTAGAAAAGAAATCTTGTCTGAGTATACTGATTTTTTTCTTAAATCAAATATGAGTCCTATATATAAGTCATAAGATATTTAAATTTGTAACAATTTTGTGCGCTTACCAAAGTAGTTCGCTTGTGTTGAATTTGAAGATTTGTATTTACCTTTGTTAACTTGTTATACCATTTCACGAAAATCCTGATATACAGCAGGGAACAGGGAACAGGCTTGAAAGTCTTTTTTTACATAGCTTTTTAATGAAAACTTGTACCTCATTCATATGCAATCTGCTGTAAATTCATTGGTTGTTTACTCTTTCCCCCTGCCCCCTGCGGCCTATTTGTATCAAACTTAAAGTGAAACGGTATTACTCTGCCACTAAACCCTGTTGATGTAATAGTTATATTGAAACAGACGCACTTTCGTTACGTCTGTCAACTTCTTGGCGAATATCCAGACATTAATTGTTCTCAAGTTCCTTTTAAATAAACTTGATTAAGGCATAAATCTATCTAAAGCAGCTTTTAATTGTTCAATTTCAACATCTATATTGCCGTCCTTTGCGGCTCTGGCAATACACTCAGTCAAGTGTTCATCTAGCACGATTCTGGCAACCCGATCTAATGCACCTCGAACTGCGGCAATCTGCAATAATACATCAGGGCAGGGAGTACCCTGTTGCACCATTGTTTTAATGCCGCGAATATGACCTTCTATACGTGATAGCCGATTAACAATTTTGCGTAAAGACTCTTCACTATGGACGTGAGCATGACCAGAATCTCCATGCCCATGATGATCTGTATCGTGAGTATGAAAATTTTCTGCTGGCTGGGAGATAGGCAAGGATTCTGGAGTTAATCGGTTTGATCCATTCATGAGTTATTCAAGCACTGGTAGTACTTAAGATCCTAGCCTAGAGAAGCAAGTAGGGAGTAGGGAATGGTATTCTTACATAGATTGTGACAGGCGATCGCATCTAAAATTTTGACTAAAATATAAGCCTCACTCAAGTTTTCCGTTACCTGAGGAGATTCTTATATATCTTTCCGTCCTTCATAATCACAATAAAGTTCTTGCCTGGGTTCTCGATTAGCTTGATGTTTTCCAGCGGATTACCGTCCACCAGCAGCAGATCAGCCAGTGCGCCTTCTTCAACTACACCCAGTTTGCCTGGGTAGGGATTGCGTGGGCCAGACAATGCCAGCAGTTCAGCATTTGTGCTGGTTGCCATCTTTAACACTTCAGCCGGGGTATACCAGCGAATCATTTTTGTTAGCTGCACTCCTTGCCGGGTAGCTAGTTTCGCATCGAATAATAAATCAGTTCCCCAAGCTGTTTTGAGATTGTATTTCTTCGCTAAGGCATAGGCAGTATCTGTTCCCTTGGCTACTTCTAATTGTTTGGCATGGTTAGCCGAACCTTCCGAGAATGGAATTGCATCTTCATCATTCAGGAAAGGCTGTATACTAAGCCAGATGCTTTTTTCAGCCATCATCTTCGCCGTCGCTTCATCCATCAGTTGCCCATGCTCGATGCACTTGACACCAGCCCGAATCGCCTTTTGAATTGCGCGAGGCGTATAGGCATGGACTGTGACATACGTGTTCCAGTCTTCGGCGGCCTCGACTGCGGCACGTAACTCAGCTTCCGTGTACTGACTGACATCTAGCGGATCGTAGTTCGAGATGATACCGCCACCAGCCGCCAACTTAATTTGAGTAGCGCCTTGCATCAGTTGTTCACGGGTGCTGCGGAGTACTTCATCCACACCATCAGCGATCGCAACACTGCCCAAGGCTTCTGGACGACTAATAGTTGTATGGGAAGACCAGACAATATCTTGTGGTGTGCGGTAATCGCCATGTCCGCTAGTCTGGGAAATCATCGCACCACTGGGATAAATGCGTGGCCCCACTGCATTACCTGTATCAATTGCCTGCTTGAGGTCAAACACTGGCCCCGCCATATCACGGACGCTGGTGAATCCCCGCAGCAGCATTTGTTCCGCTGCGGTTTGCGCTTTCTGATTCAAGACTTCAGAACTAACGTCTGGCGATAGTAACTCCTCACTTGTGCTGTTAATCATAAACAGATGGACATGGTTATCAATCAGTCCCGGCATCAATGTGTGATTATTTCCAGCAATTCTGGTCAACTTTATGCCCGATGCTGTGGCAATTGGAGTTTGAGAAATTGTTTGAATTTTATTACCGACGACTAAAACATTCGATGGTTCAGAAAGCTGAGCAGAAGTGCCATTGAAGATACGAACATTCTCGAACAGGATGCTGTTGGGTTCCTGAATGTGAACACCGGGGGATGAGTGAATTTGAGCATAGCCTGTTTGTGCAATAAATCCGAGCAGTGCAAGTATTAAAGCCCCTAATGCAATTTGGTAGCGAAATTGCATATGCTGTCTCCTTATTATTGGCAATTCTAAATGTGGAAGATTAAAAACGACTTCAGGGGCTTTGCAATACTCTCAAAAATGGTTTGTGCGTTGAGCAATTAGTATATAGTAGGGATTCATGAATTTCCTTGCTGTATTAACAAGCCATACAGCAATTTTGGTAACTCTCGGTAAAGGCAAAATGCAGTTGCGGTAAGTAACCTCAAACTCCATACCAACAGTCTCAACCGTCTGCTACATCTGAACCGTTAGCTGTAGCAATGCATATTGGACAAAATTTAACTCAACTTTTAATGCTAAGTCATAGTTTGACTATTATTAATAATTGATGGATTAAGAGCCACTTCGGTTTTACGTTTTCCATATTCAAGAAGTAAACTCCAATCTTCTAAAGGAATATTTGAAAAATTTTCTCCATCAATAATTTTCCCTTTCAATCTGCCAGCTATTGTCAAGCACTTGAATGATTTTTCTGGTATTTGAAATCCAAGAATATCTACTTGAGAATCTTTCAATTTATGTAAAAATAATTCTTTAAATCTATCTTCTACAAATTGAGTGAACTCAAAGTCAACTCTAGGAATAGCGAGCTTTACTATTGCTTTATTGCTTGGAGCATTATTATCTGGTTCATTATATAAACAAATAGGCTCATTGTATTGCAAATAAAATTCATTTTTGTTTTTCAGATAAACTCCCTTAAGAACAATATTTCCGTACGAGGCGTGTACACATAGGTCAAGTTGAAAATCAACTAAACCTGGAACTCTCTCAACCATATTGAATCGTTTAACTTCAATCCTGGCAACTATCCCTCTAATTTGAGAGTAAGCTTTTGGAAGATTTACTATCAAAGCAGTAACTGTAGCTATTGGTGCTAAAGTGCTAAAAATTTTTGGAATCAATGGCAATTTTGTGAGCCATTGCCACAAAGCCGAAAAATCAATATTACTCACCAAATTAAATAAATTTCGTACCATAAGTATATGACTATTAAAGGTTAGCTTTGATGTTATCCCAAAACTACCTAATTTAAAGTAAATATCAGGAAATTTGCTGGGTATTATTCGCAATTCTGTAATTATATTTAACTATGGTGAAAGAATAAGATTTACTTGCTTTGTGTAATCGCAAGCTGTTGAGTAATTTGTTAAACCTCGGTAACTACTTAATACCCCGTTGCAGAAGATATCCATAAACTTTCGTAAGATTGGATATTAACCTGCTTTGGGGAAAGAACGAACTGTTAAAATAGCATCGGGGCGTAGAGCCTCTACCGCAGAAATGGAGACAGCTATCACAGAGAGAGATTCGCCAACAGCATTAAACACTTCCAGTAAACATCCCTGTTCACCACCATGAGGGTGAGAAACAAAATCAACTAGTGTGGCAATATCTCCTGTTCTCAGACTATATTCTGGTAAGTCACAAGTTAAGGCGACTTCCTGGTATAACTCAACTGTCATATCAAGGCTCCCTAAGAGGTTTGAGTGTCACAAACTGGAATTTTCAAACCGCTACCTCTACCACCTTTATCATTAACTCACTATTTCACCAATAACCTAATTACCTACATAGCGTAAAATAGTTTACTTATACATCATGGCACTGGTGATAGCCGAACCTCCACAGGGTAAATGTCCGTAATAGCTATCAAGGGAAATTTTCAATTAATTTAAATTACAGGTAGCACGTACCATGCTTTAGTTTCAGTATTGAGTATCTAAAGCAATAAACAAAAGTTAGTACACAGGAATTTCATCCTAGCTGTAAAAATAACTTTAGATAGATTTGTCACGACTAAGCAAAAATTCGGCTTCTAAATTTAAGGTTGTGATTATGCGATTGTCCAAAATAACCCGTTCTATACGTAGACTCAGTACCCATATTTTCGCCATATTTTTGGGAGTCGTGCTAACCGTTAGCACTCTGCGGGTGTTACCTTCTCAAGCGGAACCTGCACCCAGTTTAGAGAAAGTTGGTGATGCACCAGAACTCATTGCTCAACGGCAATCACCAGCAACTGCGGCTATAGGTAATAGTAGTTTTGTCACAGCAGCAGTGAATCGTGTCGGTACAGCAGTGGTGAGAATTGACACAGAACGGACTATTACGCGCCGCCGCGTTGACCCATTTTTTGAAGACCCATTTTTCCGGCAGTTTTTTGGTGATGCTTATTCTCAACAATTACCGCCAGAACAATTGCGCGGTTTGGGTTCTGGATTCATCATTGATAAAAGTGGTTTGATTTTAACCAATGCCCACGTCGTTGATAAAGCCGATAGAGTAACAGTCCGCCTTAAGGATGGTCGTACCTTTGACGGCAAAGTTCAAGGCATTGACGAAGTGACAGATCTAGCGGTTGTGAAAATTAACGCTGGTAAAGATTTACCCGTTGCACCTTTGGGTTCTTCTAATGCTGTACAAGTCGGAGATTGGGCGATCGCAGTTGGTAATCCTTTGGGCTTTGATAATACAGTTACTTTAGGTATTGTCAGCACCCTCAAGCGTTCTAGCGCTCAAGTAGGAATTGCCGACAAACGCTTAGACTTCATTCAAACTGATGCAGCCATTAACCCTGGTAACTCCGGCGGGCCATTGTTGAATGAGCGTGGAGAAGTAATTGGCATTAACACCGCGATTCGTGCTGATGCGATGGGTATTGGTTTTGCAATTCCTATTGATAAAGCAAAAGCGATCGCAACACAACTGGAACGCAATGGTAAAGTTGCTCACCCCTATCTAGGTGTGCAAATGGTCACTTTGACACCCCAGTTAGCTAAGCAAAATAACACTGACCCCAACTCTACCTTTGAAATTCCAGAAGTTAACGGGGTTTTAGTCATGCGAGTTGTACCAAATTCTCCCGCAGCTAAAGCAGGTATTCGCCGTGGTGATGTTATCGTCCAAATAGATGGGCAAGCAATTACTAGTGCAGAACAGTTGCAGAACTTTGTGGAAAATACCAACCTTGGTCAACTATTACAGGTAAAAGTCCAACGGGGTAGTCAGACACAACAGCTATCAGTACGCACCGCTGAGTTGCAAAATGCGGCTTCGTAAGTGCTGAGTTGAAAGTACTGCGGTGGGGGTAGGCTGAGGCTTATCCCCATATTTGTTTGAGAATAGTTGTCAAGACTATAGCAGGTGACAGGTAATATCATGTCCGGCAAATCAGTTATGATTCAGTATATCTGTGCAGAAAGACAAAACCCTTCCTCCCCCTGCACCCTGCGGTCTTTATGATAAGTCTATTACCGGACACGATATAACAGGTGACATTACCCACACACCCTTACATCCACTCTCAATAATCAATCTGAGTGCGTAAGTCCTAGTTGTATTAAGTTGATAGAAAAGCGATACAGCTTCAATCATGCTGGCATTATGACTTTAGTCAATTATAAATTTATGACTGAAGTCATCTGAGGATTACTACTTTCTTCACGTCCTTATTTCTGCTGAGTTTTCTAAACTGAATATGAAAGTTTCTCAGCAATACCATTGAGAATTTGAAAATATTTTATACTTTGCTTACCGATGTAAATACTTTTCTCAATAGTAAAATCCCGTAGAAGGAAATGCTGTTGTTTAAAGCCTTATACCCAGGTAACAGGTTTAATTGACAAATTCTTGAGGAACGCTGTAGATAACTCAACTCAAAAAAACTACAGGAGATTTGACCATGATGAAACGTATCCTTGCTGGCACCCTACTAGCCATCCCACTCTCAATAGCTGCTGTGCAAACCCAAGCATCAGCTGCACAAGTTATTATCAGACCTAATAACCATAAACCTGTTGCAGTACGCAAAGTCGTTCGTCAGAGATGGGTTCCAGCACACTGGGAAAGAACACCACGTGGTCGGCGTTGGGTTCCTGGTCACTATGAAAGATATTAATCAATCTGCTATACTTGGCACTCTTACTATAGTGCATAACTAAATAGCAGATAAAAACTAGGTGCAAATACCGGAATTGGATAGTTTAAAACTACAGTTTGTCAACAATAAGCAATTGCTGAAATAGTTGGTTATATCAGATTTAGACTAACAAATCCTTTGGATGTGTTGGTCTAATTTCTTTGGTGAATTTTTGAAGTGACTTGCTACTAGCGGGCAGGATGTGGTAATTAGTCTTTTGGGACTGGAAAAAGTTCGCTATCTGACCATCAAAAACCTGACTAATTTTACGACTCGATGGATATTACCAGTGTCAGGACTTGAAAAGATGTGACTAAAGTAATCGCTTGATTGAGACTTGATACCAAAAATCCAAAATTCACTAATGCTATACAGACGATTTGGACGCACAGAATTACAGATGCCGGTGTTTTCCTGCGGCAGTATGAGATATCAGTTCAAATGGCAAGATGTTTCTTGGCCAGAAATTCCCGCAGATAACCAGAAAAATCTCGAAGCAACAGTTCACAGAGCAGTAGAACTCGGAATTAATCACATTGAAACTGCTCGTGCTTATGGTAGCTCAGAAATGCAATTGGGAAAAATACTGCCCAAGTTTCCGCGCAAAGAATTGATTGTTCAAACTAAAGTTTCACCTGTTGCTAATCCAAAAGAATTCCGGCAAAAATTTGAACAATCGCTGCGTAATCTTCAGTTAGATTATGTAGACTTGTTTAGCTTGCATGGAGTGAATAATGCTGAGTTCCTGGAATATAGCATTCGTCCTGGTGGTTGTTTGGAAGTGGCAAAGCAACTACAAGCCGAGGGGAAAGTTAGATTTATTGGCTTTTCAACCCATGCGTCTATCGATGTAATTTTACAGGCAATTAATACTAACCAATTCGATTATGTAAATCTGCATTGGTACTACATTAATCAATGGAATTGGCCAGCAATTGAAACTGCTACCCATCTGGATATGGGGGTGTTTATTATTAGTCCTTCCGATAAAGGAGGAATGCTATATAAACCACCGCAAAAATTAGTGAAGCTTTGTGCGCCTTTGAGTCCGATGGTGTTTAATGATTTGTTTTGTTTGAGTCATTCTCAGGTGCATACTTTGAGTATAGGCGCAGCCAAACCCCAAGATTTTGATGAACACTTGAAAACATTAGCATTATTGGATGACTCATCGGAAATTTTGCCCCCAATTTTAGCGAGATTGGAACAGGAAGCGATCGCCATCTTGGGGGAAAATTGGGTAAAGACTTGGCATACCAACCTACCAAAATGGGAAAACACTCCAGGCGGGGTCAATATTCCGATGATTTTGTTGCTGTGGAATTTAGCTACTGCCTATGATTTGGTAGACTACGCTAAAAAGCGCTACAACCTCATGGGTAATGGTAGCCACTGGTTTCCTGGTAATAAAGCAGATCAGCTCAATCAATTAGATTTACGCCAATGTCTTGCCCACAGCCCACACGCGGATAAAATTCCCCAAATTCTCGTTAAAGCCCATGAAATGTTGGGCGGTGAGGCAGTAAAAAGATTATCTCAATCTTAGGTATTGGGGAGTAGGGAGTGGGGAGTAGAGAATAGGAAATACGGGGTAAAGAGTAGGTAATTTAAAATACTTTACCTTCACCCTTCATACTTCATACTTCACACTTCATTCATCTTCTTGTGCTACTTCTGCTTGATTCACCATTGGCACAACTAATACCTTATCCACGCGATTACCGTCCATATCCATTACCTCAATTCGCATCCCCTCCCATTCAAAATGATCGGCGGCGGCGGGGATGCGTCCTAAATGGGTAATTACAAAGCCTCCTAGTGTTTGATAGCTACCGCGTTCTTCCGATTCCCATTCTTCCATGTCGAAAAGTTCAAAGAACTCGTCTACAGGTAACATCCCATCCAGTAACCATGAACCATCTTCTCGCTGCACTGCTTGGGGTTCATCTTCTCCTGGGCCTGCGGGAACATCGCCGACGATTTCGCTCATGATATCGTTAAGAGTCACTAGTCCTTGAATTACGCCGTATTCATCCACTACCAATGCCATATGCGTGATGGTTTGCTTGAATAACTCCAGCACCTTTAAACCACGGGTGCTTTCTGGGACAAACACAGGTTGGCGTAATCCTACTGTTAAATCTAGGGATTCTCCGCGAAAACTGCGGGCGAGTAAGTCTGTCACAGGGATGATCCCCAGTACATTGTCAAGTCCTCCTTGACAAACGGGATACCGAGAATAACCATTCTCAGTCATTTTTTGGCGGTTTTCTTCAGGAGTGTCTTCTAAATCTAGCCAGACGATATCAGGACGGGGTGTCATAAAAGAATTAACTGGGCGATCGCCAAGGCGAAAAACGCGCTCTACCATATCCTGTTCGGCTTCCTCAAAGGTTCCTGCTTCTGTGCCTTGCTCAATCAGAATTTTAATTTCTTCTTCGGTAACTTGCGGTTCTTCTGAAGGTGTAATGCCTAAAATCCGCAGTACCAATTCTGTGGAAGCACTTAACAAATGCACCGCCGGGGAAGCTATAGCCGCTAAAGCCCGCATCGGTATCGCAACAAACGCCGCTATTCTTTCTGGGTTATTTAATGCCAACCGCTTCGGCACTAATTCCCCGATAATCAGAGATAGATACGTAATAATTAAAACGACTATCCCAAAAGATACTGGTTCGCTGTAAGCAGCCAAAAAGGGGATAAGTTTTATATATACTGCCAGCCGATTAGCAATTGTCGCTCCCCCAAAGGCACCAGTCAGGATACCGATAAGAGAAATTCCAACTTGAACGGTAGACAAGAAATTATTGGGAGACTCTGCTAGTTTCAATGCTGCCCTGGCTTTGGCATCTCCTTGATTGGCAAGCTGCTGAAGCCTGACCTTCCGCGCTGAGACAACAGCCATCTCCGACATCGAGAAGATCCCGTTGGCAATAATTAGTACCAAAATGATTAAAATTTCAGAAGTAATGGAGGACATGTTTGGATTTGCCGCTATAGGGAGCGAACTATGCTTAACCCCTAGTATGTAGTATTAAACGTTATTAAAGTGCTGACATAAGTGCTTCGACCAAAAAAGGATAAAGGCTCAAGGATGAAATTTCAATTTAGACTTCATACTTTACACTTCATACTTCCGTTGACTATGCACAAAGTCGTAGTTTAACTTTTTAAATTTATATATTTATATGTCAATCATCATTCTTCCATAGAAGTAATAAGCGGGGCGTTAACACTTCTAAAATGGTGAACATAAACTACCTATAGATTTTCTTATCACTGACGACTTCCACCTCTAGTAGAACTTATGGCATTTTCTTCTATTGTGCGTGCCTTGGCGCGATCGCCACTCACCACAGAACTACTTTCTAAGCTCAATCGGCAACAAGATTTACGCTTAAATGGTATTCCCCGCCTACCCAAGGGCTTGGTAGCATCGGCATTAGCACAAAATTCAGGAAGGAATTTATTTGTCGTCTGTGCCACCTTGGAGGAAGCCGGACGCGCCTACGCTCAATTAGAGGCGATGGGCTGGCAAACAGTACATTTCTACCCCACTTCGGAAGCATCCCCTTACGAACCTTTTGACCCTGAAACCGAAATGACTTGGGGACAAATGCAGGTTTTGGCGGATTTGGTGAAGAGTCAAGAGTTGGTCAAGAGTCAAGAGTCCATAGTCAATGGTCAAAATAAGACAATAGCGGTGGTTGCCACTACTAATGCATTACAGCCGCATTTGCCACCACCAGATGCTTTTACACCCCTTAGCCTTACCCTGAAGAAGGGTATGGAATTTGACCTCAATGCCTTCAGTACCAAAATTACTACGCTGGGTTACGAGCGAGTCCCCCTAGTAGAAACAGAAGGGCAATGGAGTCGGCGCGGTGATATTGTCGATATTTTCCCTGTGTCTTCAGAATTGCCTGTGCGCTTGGAATGGTTTGGCGACGAAATCGAGCAGATTAGAGAATTTGACCCGTCTACTCAGCGTTCTGCCCTTGACAAAATCAATCAAGTCGTGCTTACCCCGACCAGTTTCACTCCGATCATCCTAGAAGCACTCAAAGATAATGCTGAGTTCCAACTGCTGAGTGCTGAGTTGAAGAATGAATCAGAACTTGCAACCGAAGAAACAGGAGTTTTAGAAGGTAGCCGCAGGTTTTTAGGGTTAGCTTTTGAAAAACCTGCATCGATTTTAGATTATCTGCCCGAAAATACTTTAATTGCTATTGATGAACCAGAACAGTGTCATGCACATAGCGATCGCTGGGTAGAAAGTGCCGAAGAACAATGGTCGCTAGGGACTGGTGAATTAGATTTGGGTTCTCTACAACTGCCCAAAATTCATCGCTCTTTTGATGATTGTCTAGCTGAACTTACCCAATTTCTTACTGTATATTTATCTGAAATAGCAGAAGAAAACAACGGCATTAATTTAGCGAGTCGTTCTGTACCCGTTACGCCGCACCAGTTTGGTAAACTGGCGGAGACATTAAGACAAGAACGCGATCGCAATTTCTCTATCTGGTTAATTTCTGCCCAACCTTCCCGTTCTGTCTCCTTACTCCAAGAACACGACTGTCCGGCGCAGTTTATCCCGAATCCGCGCGACTACCAAGCAATTGAAAAGCAGCAAATCAACCACGTACCAGTCGCCCTGAAATATTCAGGTTTGGCGGAACTCGAAGGGTTTATTTTACCAACTTTCCGCTTAGTAGTTGTCACCGACCGCGAATTTTATGGACAGCACTCCCTCGCCACGCCGGGATATATTCGCAAGCGTCGTAAAGCTGCTTCTAAGCAAGTTGACCCGAATAAACTGCGTCCGGGAGATTATGTAGTTCATAGAAGCCACGGGATTGGTAAATTTGTCAAGCTGGAAAGTTTGACGATTAACGATGAAACCCGCGATTACATAGTCGTGCAGTACGCTGACGGCCTGTTGCGGGTGGCGGCTGACCAAGTTGGTTCTTTGTCAAGGTTCCGCGCCACAGGCGATAAAGCCCCAGAACTTCACAAAATGACTGGGAAAGCTTGGGACAATACCAAGAATCGCGTCCGTAAAGCGATCAAGAAATTAGCGGTAGACTTGCTGAAATTATATGCAGCGCGATCGCAACAACAAGGTTTTGCCTATCCTCAAGATATGCCTTGGCAAGAGGAAATGGAAGATTCTTTCCCTTACCAACCAACTACCGACCAGCTAAAAGCCGTCCAAGATGTCAAACGAGACATGGAAAGCGATCGCCCAATGGATCGGTTAGTATGTGGTGACGTTGGTTTCGGTAAAACTGAAGTTGCAATCCGCGCCATTTTTAAAGCTGTGACGGCTGGTAAACAAGTCGCACTCTTAGCACCAACTACCATCCTTACCCAGCAACACTACCACACCCTCAAAGAACGATTTGCCCCTTACCCTGTGAATGTAGGCTTACTCAACCGCTTCCGCACTGCTGAAGAACGCCGCAATATTCAAAAGCGATTAGCAACGGGTGAGTTAGATATTGTTGTCGGTACGCACCAACTTTTAGGTAAAGGTGTATCATTCCGGGACTTGGGTTTATTGGTGGTGGATGAAGAACAAAGATTTGGGGTGAATCAAAAAGAGAAAATCAAATCCTTGAAAACACAGGTTGATGTACTAACACTTTCCGCCACACCCATTCCCCGTACCTTGTATATGTCCTTGTCGGGGATTCGGGAAATGAGTTTGATTACCACACCACCCCCAACTCGGCGACCAATTCAAACCCATCTTTCACCGTTGAATCCCGAAACAGTCCGCAGTGCAATTCGCCAAGAGTTAGACCGAGGCGGACAGGTGTTTTACGTTGTTCCGCGCGTGGAAGGGATTGAAGAGACGACAGCCAAATTGCGAGAGATGATACCGGGGGGGAGATTTGCGATCGCTCACGGGCAAATGGACGAAAGCGAGTTAGAATCAACCATGCTTACCTTCAGCAATGGTGAAGCAGATATCTTGGTATGTACAACAATTATTGAATCAGGTTTAGATATTCCCCGTGTCAACACCATCTTAATTGAAGACGCGCACCGTTTTGGATTAGCGCAACTATACCAATTGCGCGGTCGTGTCGGTCGTGCAGGTATTCAAGCCCATGCTTGGTTATTCTATCCCAAGCAGCGAACATTATCTGATGCGGCACGGCAGAGGTTACGGGCAATTCAAGAATTTACGCAACTCGGTTCCGGGTATCAATTGGCGATGCGCGACATGGAAATTCGAGGCGTGGGTAACTTGCTAGGTGCAGAACAATCCGGTCAAATGGATGCGATCGGTTTTGATTTGTACATGGAAATGTTAGAAGAGGCGATTCGAGAAATTCGCGGTCAAGAAATTCCCCAAGTTGATGATACGCAAATTGATCTCAACCTCACTGCGTTTATTCCAGCAGATTACATTCCTGATATTGATCAAAAGATGAGTGCATACCGTGCGGTAGCGGCGGCGAAATCCAAAGAAGAACTAACGCAGATTGCAGCTGAATGGAGCGATCGCTATGGTACTTTACCCGTGCCTGCCAATCAACTTTTGCGTGTTATGGAACTAAAACAAGTAGCGAAAAAATTAGGCTTTAGCCGGATTAAACCAGAAAACAAACAGCACGTAATTTTAGAAACACCAATGGAAGAACCTGCATGGAATTTACTTGCAGCCAACTTACCAGAACATCTGAAAACGCGTTTTGTTTACTCTCCTGGTAAAGTCACAGTCCGAGGTTTAGCGGTGATGAAAGCCGACCAACAATTGCAAAGTTTGATTGATGCAATGGGGAGAATGCAAGGAGCGATCGCAGAAGCAACCGTTGTTTGATAAATATTTTATTAGATGAAACAGCAATTTTTCATTCGTCTCAGTGAGATATGATTTAAAGGCTAATGTTCTGATGTCTTCACCCAAGTGGATACAAATATTAACTATGCTGTAGCTTGGAATTTGTTTATTGAGTTCGATAACTCATCTATAACAAGTTTTAGGCTTAAGTATAGCTGAACAGAAATTGTAGAGCATGATCGCTAAAGGAATACGGCAATGAAAATTAAAGTCAAAAATCTTGGTGCTTTAAAGCAAGCCGAATTCACACTTGGCGAATTGACTATAATTTGTGGCTGCAATAATACTGGCAAGACCTACGCTACTTATGCCTTATTTGGCTTTTTATCTACTTGGCAAGATAGGTTGTCAATCAAAATTAATACTGATAAGATTAACCTGCTTCTTACTGACGGTGTAGTTCGTCTTGATATACAAGAATATGTCAAACACTCTGAACACATTATTACTAAAGGTTGTCAGGCTTATACTAAAGAATTATCAAAAGTTTTTGCAGCACCAGCCGAACGATTTAAAACAACAGATTTTCAGATCAGTCTTGATGTCCAAAATATTCCTCTGAAAAGCGGATTTAATCTAAAAATTGGTTCTGGTGAGGTATCACTTTTTTCTATTACCAAAAGTGAAGAAAGTACAGAATTAGTTGTAACTCTACTGGTTGAGAAAGAAAAAGTAAAAATCCCCACCGAAATCATTGAGGAAATCATTGGAGACGCACTAAAAAAGATCATTTTTGATCAGTTTTTTCCTAACCCTTTCATCGCCAGTAGTGAACGAACTGGGGCTGCAATTTTTCGTAAAGACTTAGATTTTGATCGTAATCGCTTGCTAGAAGAAATTAGTCGTGTTGGACAAGATATCAATCGAGTAGAACTGCTACTTAAAGATTTTGGAGATTATGCTCTACCGATAAAGAAAAATGTTGATTTCATACGGCGACTTGAAAGCATTGTCAAAAAAAATAGTTTTATCGCGGAAAATCATCCTGATGTGCTGGTGGATTTTGCCAAAATCATCGGTGGTGAGTACACAGTTACCCGCAATGATGAGCTTTACTATTTGCCTACGGGTAAACGTGTCAAGCTGTCTATGGATGAAAGTTCTAGTGCGGTGCGTTCTCTACTGGACATTGGCTTTTATCTGAGACATGAGGCTCAACTTGGCGATTTACTCATGGTAGATGAACCCGAATTGAACTTACACCCCGAAAATCAACGTTGTGTCGCACGGCTATTTGCTCGATTAGTAAACCTGGGTATTAAAGTTTTCATTACCACACACAGCGATTATATTATCAAAGAACTGAATACGCTGATCATGCTCAACCATGATAAACCTCATCTTAAGCGAATTGCTGAAAAAGAAGGTTATCGACAAGAAGAACTAATATCTGCTGAAAAAATCAAAGTCTATATTGCGGAAGAAGAACTGATAATACCAGATGGTAAAACAAAAAGACAAAAATGCCAGACCCTGACACCAGCAGATATTGATCCACAACTAGGTATTGAAGCCCGTAGTTTCGACAAAACCATCGAAACAATGAATCGCATTCAGGAAGCGATCGTTTGGGGTGAAGAGTAATGTCTGATATCGCTATCCTCAAAGAGATGATTCAGGAAAACGCCACAGTACCATTGCAAGAACACTACAACAAAAAGAAAGTCATACTCACAGAACTGACAGATCCTAAATATTCGGTAACTATTTATGGGATGCCTAAAGATGATGAAGTCATTGTAATTAAGGCAGATAATTTTGAATCACCAAAGACGATATTTAAAGGAAATCGTGGTGAATGCAAACGTGCAGATTTTGTAATTATTGCTGATACAGAAGACAAAAAAGTTATTCTCTGTATTGAAATGAAGGGAGGAAAAGGCGGTTTAGAAATAGAAATCATTCAGCAACTTAAAGGAGGACAGTGTTTTATTGCTTATTGTCAAAAAATTGGTCAGTCATTTTGGAATCAGCAAAATTTTCTCAGCGATTATGTATATCGTTTCGTCAGCATTAAGGAAATTAGTATTGCCAAGCAAAAAACACGCATTAGTCGCCAAACTAACAATCATGATCATCCAGACAAAATGCTAAAAATTAGCTCACCACATTACCTTCATTTCAATCATTTGATCGGAGGGTGATAGGTAATGCCTCCCCTCAACTTTGTTCACAACTTAGTGCGATCGCCTGCTCCCTAGTTTCCTTTTACACTAACAAACCCAATAATCAAATGTACTAAAATTAAGATCCAACCTCTTTTAGAGTGTTTTCTTATGTCCTTGCAAGAGCTTAAGGAACAAGCTTGTAAACTGCCTGTGAGCGATCGCCTTGCGCTTATTAGTGCTGTCATTCAATCCCTACAAGACACGCCTCAGATGGATACCTGGCAATATCTAGTTGCACGTCCTCACCCTTGGCGCAAACAACTTTACATTAAAGGGCGTAAACTACTTGCCTCAACTGTTTGGCAAGATATGATTGCAAACCAGATGTCACCAGAACAAGCAGCCGAAAATTGGGATTTACCGATATCTGCTATTTATGAAGCGATTAGTTACTGTGAGAGTCATCAAGAACTACTGAAATTAGAAGCGGATGAAGAACGTCACCGTGTAGAAGCAAAAGGAGTTCCACTTGAGTCTACGAATGCTGCTTGATGAGGATTCACAGGCAAAATATTTGGTCAATCTTCTTCAAGCAACAGGACACGATGTAGTCACAGTCAATGCAGTGGGTTTGATGAATCGGCCTGATTCAGTAGTGCTAGACTACTCTAGACAAAATCAGCGAGTCCTACTTACACGCAACTGTGATGACTTCCTAGAGTTACATCAAGCCAACCCAATACATTCAGGAATTTTGGCTGTTTATCAAAATTCTGATGCTACCAAAAACATGAGTTATCAGTTAATCGTCAAAGCGATCGCAAATTTAGAGACAGCAGAATACATACTTAATAATCAATTCGTGATTCTCAATCAATGGAATTATTGACGCTCAACCTCTGTAATCACCACCTCATCTCCCCAACGAAAAGCCTACTCTGAGGTGATTGCCGAATTCCCTACTGCTAACAAGTATGGTTGTTGGTATATTCTGAAAAAATAGCTTCACAAGTGTATGAAAATTAATGGCGTTGCTGTCAGTCTCGCCATCGAAAGACAAACGCAGAGTATCGCAAAGGTAAACGCAGAGGAATACAGAGATATCTCTGCGAGACTCTGCGTTAATAAATATATGACCAATAAATTCAACTTCTTCTCGTATATTTACTGCTATTTTTAATTATTGCGATCGCTTTGTTATCATTGGTAGGATTAGCTGGTAAAGCCACATCTCTAAAGGCTTTGGGCGTGTCCTATCATCCAGACAATCGTCAACTAAGGTAAATACTATAATTATCTTCAGAAAAATTTATACTTGCTGTAGTTGCAAATCACACTTGACGAAATGTACACTTTTAATCATGATGTTTGCTTGATACTGCCACTAGCTTGTTATTGTCTACCCTTAACTTCAGCATAGACAATCAACCTAGTGAGTCATGCACGAGCTAGTCCATTTCAAGCCGCCTATTGCCGGGTGAAGATAACCTCGTACAACCGTTAAATAATTACCAGAGAACTTGACCTCGCTTTACCTTGCTTTTAGTGGGGTCATTCTTAGGCTGAAAATGTAGAAGTCGGGTAGGTAGTCTTTAATTTAAGGTTAAGGGTGACTTGTTGTTTATGGATGGACAGCCACTAATTTTAGTTGTAGAAGAAAATCTACACAATTTAGAACTACTCAATTATCATCTCAAATCATTAAATTTTTCTTGCATTTGTGCCAAACAAGGTATTAAAGCTTTGATTTTGACACAAACACATCAACCTGATTTAATCATCTTAGATATGATGATTTCAGATATTAGTGGCGGTCAAGTTATTGATTTCTTAAAGCGAGAACAAAAAACCGCAAGAATTCCCATCATTGCAGCTATTCCTTGGTATTTAGAACAAAACTCCGAACGTCTCTTTCTCACAGGTACTGATGGCTATCTCACAAAACCCTATGATTTTAGTAAATTAAATGTATTGTCTCGCTATCTCACTCAGTTAAATTCTTCAAGTTTGCTTTAGGTATAGATTCAGGATTACGCACTTCTGGTAGCTGTTGTAAAATCACAATTATCCCAGTACGGCCTGTAGCTAAATTTGTATTAGTCATCAGGTCAAGTATTGGCTTGCCAATTATTTCTTCAATCAAATCTTGAAGTTGTTTTTTAAGGATTTTATCTAAAAATAAGCGTACTTGTTCTGCTAAATTTTCATGACCTCCAGATCTGAGCGTAATTTCAACTTGGGTAGTAGATTTTTCTAAAGAAATAACTAATTCTGAATCAAAAAAATGACAAATAACTTGGCTAGGACGTTGCCCTAGTTGTTCATAATATAAAGCACTAATACGCTGTGCAATTTCTCTTTCTAGTTGTCCAATTGTTGGGTGTGACATTAGTCAGTATATATGCTCTAACAATTAATTTTATGGAGTGAGAAATTTTGAACTATGAAATAAGTTTATATATTTAATGTTGCAGGGACATTATTGTATTGATTTTGTTTAATATCCATAACATATATATAAGTACTTTTAAACAATCAAGGTCAACATAAATCCTATTTATATGCATTATAGTTTTATGAAAAAATGTTTATAACGAATAATCGCCTTAGCTATGATACCTGAATAACAAGCGATGTCAACTAAAATAGTGATTATCTGGGTACAGCAGTCGGGAGAATAAAAAACTTTTATAAGTTAATTTTTTATTCATAATTTACCTAGTAAATTGATCACCTAATAGAGCTTGGTCTATATTTTTTGGTTAAAAATAACTGGTGGTTTGGCAATTTCCCATAACCATCATTATTTGTATAAATAATATATATGAAATCAGATAATTTGTTTTAACTATATGTTGCTATAGCTAAGTGTTGAGTAAAAACTTCATTCCTTTCAATACTTGTTTCCCGTCAGGTAAATAGTAAAAAATCACACTCAACAAAAAATTTAAGGATGTGAAATTTTATGTTTAATTTGAGCCGCCCAACGCACTGGCTCAACTTTTCGCAAAATCTAAAATCCAAAATCCAAAATGGTATTAGCTATTATCAGAACAATAATAAATATAATTATACTTGCTCTCTGCCTCAAGATAGATTTAATGGTATCAAAGGTTAACAGTCAACTATCCCATTAAGTAATTATGCGTTATAGCCTTACTAAAAATCAGCAATAGCTAGTCAGCATGGAAGTAAAAAGTTGATGAGATTTTTTAGCTTTTTACTTCCTGAAGAAATCTTGGCTTATTTTGTACCAAATAAGCGATCGCCTGCATCTCCCAAACCTGGAATAATATAGCCATGTTCATCCAAATACTCATCAATGGCAGCCGTATAAATCGGTACATCAGGATGAACACTACAGAAATGTTGCAGACCTTCTGGGGCGGCTAGTAAGCAAACAAACCGCATCGATAAAGGGTTGGTAGATTTCAATCTTTCCACAGCCGCGACAGCAGAATTTCCGGTTGCTAACATTGGGTCAACAATAATCATGTCTCGTTGCTCAACATCGTGGGGAACTTTAAAATAATATTCAACTGGAATTAATGTTTTCGGGTCACGGTATAAACCAATATGTCCAACTCGTGCAGATGGAATTAACTCCAACATTCCATCTAAGATTCCTTGTCCTGCACGCATGATAGAAACTAACACCAACTTTTTATCCGGTGCAAGCACGGGTGCATTCATTGGGGCGAGGGGTGTTTTAATCTGTTCATATTTCAGAGGTAAATTTCGCGTTACTTCATAACCTAACAACAGACTAATTTCTTTGAGGAGGTTACGAAATTTCGTCGTGCTAGTTTCAGCTTTCCGCATCAAAGTCAGTTTATGTTGAATTAATGGATGCTCAATAACTGTTACTTGATTTTGCATTTTGGTCAAATTAAGTATGAAGTATGAAGTATGAAGTATGAAGTGTCAATAATTTCAGCCTTCATTCTTCATCCTTTAAAATACTGTGCCATCACTATCAATTTGGATAGGGGGTTGACCACCTTTTCTGCGTTCTGCGGCAATTTTGCGTCCTGCTGTCCAGGTTCCGCCTTGGAGGATTTTTACTAACGGGAGTTCTTCCACACTCATCCCCAACTTTTCGCGGACGGTTGCAGCAATTTCATCTAACAAAATCACAGTTAAAGCACGCCATTCAACTATTAGTTCTGAACCAACCGAATGGGATGAATGCAAAATTTCTGGGTTTTTCAGCTGAATTAATCCTAAATCAAGACATAACCCACCATTACGATATTCTGGTAAGCCAGTGAGGGCATCTAACTCAGTAATTATTAAACCCAGTTCTTGTAATGGTTCTAACAAAGAGTATGTCAACCACTGAGACAGTTTGTGAAACGGTACTAACTTATCATCAGCTACCGCTGAATGTTGCCATACATCACCAAGATTAACACCAGCAATTGCTAATCTTCCTGGCCAAATATCACTTAGCCCTTCTAAAACTGCACTTAATACCTTTGTTGCAGCTAACTGCCCATTTTGGGATTTACTCACAAGATAATTAACTAAATTTCCGGGACGGGGGTTTTCTTCGCCAAATAAATGGGGGAATGCAACTACAACTTGTCCCAATTTCTGTAATAATTGCGATCGCCCACTAATTCCCACAAGTGGATTTTCTGCACTTACCTGAAACCCAGCGGCTAATTCTGCCTCAGTTAACTTTAGCAATTTCACCGCATCCACTTGCGGTAAGCCTGAAACAGAAAACGCCCCTTGACAAAACATCTCGAAACTAGCAACGGCCAACCCTTCAGAACGTCCCAAACTCAGCCCAGTTTCCTGTTCATGATAACGCCAACTATCTCCCGCCCCCGCATCTAACAACACACTCACTATTGCCAAATCAAACTTGGCTATAGCTTGTTGTAAAGGCGTTAGTCCCGCTAACAAATTATTCAACTTTGCCAAACGCGGTATACCTTGCGCCTCAAAATGTCGCCAACGACTATGAAAGGGAATATTTAAATCTGGATACTCGCAACGCATTACCTCAATTACATAGTCTGCTACTCGTCCCAACTGCGACAAATCACAAGTAAAGTGACGCGACTTACCCTCATTCACCAGCGCAAAAATTTGCCCACAACGTTCTCTAATAGCTGTGGGAGAACGAAGATATTCAATTATTCTATGTGAACTCTGCGCTTCTGCGTTGAATATATCCACCCTTTACCTCACACGCATAATATAGGGGTGAAAGATGAAACTTTCCATCCTTCACCCTTCAGACTTCATACTTCACACTTCACACTTCTAGCGAACGTCCCTTCACCTCAGCCAAGCCGTCTGTATCTAACACATCTCCTGTCGTGTAGTAACCAGCAGCTTTCTTCGCTTCAATTTCTACCCGCGCATCTTGGGGAATTAAATCTTCAGGTATGGGTATGCGTTCGACAATTTCGATGCCTGACTGAGTAATGGCGTTGTATTTCATATTACTCATAGACACCATACGGTCAATACGGGTAATGCCCAGCCAATGCAGTACATCTGGCATCAGTTCTTGGAAGCGCATATCTTGCACACCTGCGACACATTCTGTCCGGGCAAAGTAAGCATCAGCGCGATCGCCTCCTTCCTGACGCTTACGGGCGTTGTATACTAAGAATTTCGTGACTTCGCCCAAAGCCCGACCTTCTTTGCGACAATAAACAATTATCCCCACACCGCCTTCCTGTGCTGTTTGGACACATACCTCAATGCCGTGTACTAGATAAGGACGACAGGTACAAATATCTGAACCAAAGACATCAGAACCGTTACATTCATCATGTACCCGCACCGCCACAGGTTTACTAGGGTCAGTAATTGCTGCTATATCGCCAACAATATATACAGTTAAACCCCCAATTGGTGGTAAAAATACTTCTAAATCAGAACGCGTCACCAGTTCCGGGAACATCCCCCCAGTTTGTTCAAACAACGCCCGCCGCAAATCTCCTTCAGTTATACCAAAGCGCTTGGCGACACCTGGTAAATACCACACTGGTTCTATGGCTGCTTTGGTAACAACTAAATCACCGCCAGGTTTCATAATTTGCCCATCTACCTGCAAGCGCCCTTTGGCTACAGCATCTTGCAGTTCTGGCATATTGATATGCGCCTTCGTAATCGCAATTGTTGGGCGGATATCGTAACCTTTTTGTAAATAAGTAGAAAAAACTTCCGGTGCGATCGCTCCCAACGGATCGAGTGAGACAATTTTATCAGGGTCAGCCCAACTCGGATAAGGGCCGATATGCTCAATTGGCGAAGTATTCGTTAAATCAGCGCGATGATCTGTTTGCAAAGCGCCACTAGCCACCGCTAAAGCACGATAAATTGCATAACCGCCTGAATGCGTGCCAATTACATTGCGATGTGCTTGGTTAGTCAGCGTCGCAATTACCGGGCCACGTTCTATCGGGTCACTTACGCCCCAGCGAATTGGTATTGGCTTGGGGCCAAAATTACTCGGATGGGATGTTAAAACAATATGCCGGGAAACACTATTTGGCTTTGGCATAGTCATACGTTTATGTAATGTTTTTAGAAATTATTCAGCAGGTTAGTACAAATCAATCTAACTAGTTAGAGTCTTTATTTGCCATTTGTCCCTCGTTATGAGTAACAGGTTTTGATATATAGCAATCCTAAATGAGATGCAAACAAATCTGTTCACTGTTCCCTGTTCCCTATTCCCTGCCTCCACGAGTAGTTTGTAAATCAAATAGGATTGCTATATTTATTTTCACTGAAATAATTAGTTACTAAGTACTTGTCAACTATCAAGGGTAAGTTTTTTGTTTAGTGACTAATTATTTACAACTCTGTTATGTGGAGTTTCGTATTTTCAGTATTGGTTAATACAATTACTAACACAAAATTTGCTGATATTTCATACTAATGCCAGATAATTTTAAAGATGACTTTAAACATGCCTGAAGAGATAATTTTGTGCGAAAGTTATTACTAAGGTAAAAACACTAATCTCTGTTTCTCTCAAATTCATGGATTCTTTATCTATTAATTCCTTACTTGAAGATTTAAAAAACCCCAACGCCTCAGTTCGGGAACAAGCAACGAAGAAACTCTGGCGGATCTGGTTTCAGCAAAAGGGAATTCATGGGCTAGAAAAAATCGACCAAAGTCAAAAATTGCTGGATGCAGGTAAAACCACCGAAGCAGAATCACTGTTGACCCAACTGATCAAAGAACAACCTGATTTTGCCGAAGCCTGGAATCGCAGAGCTTTTCTGTACTACAGTGTCGGTAAATATAAAGAATCTCTGGCAGACTGTCAGATGGTTATCCAGATTAATCCGGTGCATTTTGGGGCATTACATGGCATGGGCTTATGTTATGCCGCTATAGGTCAGTATGTTGATGCCATCAAAGCCTTTAAACGCGCTTTGGCAATCCAGCCTTATTCTTTAGTCAATCAAAAATTGATTTTAGAATGTACACTCAGACTTAGTTAAAACATCTGTCTGATTACATTCTCTTGTTCTTTGAATTTGTTACCACCTTCAACAACAGTGATTCATCGCCTAACTCGCCGCCAGTTTATTCAGTATGGTTCTATCTGTATGGGTAGCAGCTTGCTTGCAGCTTGCACCAACAGCAACGAACCAGCAAATTCGAGTTCACAGTTAGATAAAGTCAGCTTTGGCACAAACTGGTATGCACAAGCAGAACACGGCGGATTTTACCAGGCGATCGCGACAGGTATTTACCAAAAGCATGGTCTAGATGTCACCATTAAAATGGGTGGCCCACAAGTACCAAGCGGCACTCAGTTGTTAGTAGGGGGTGCAGTTGACTTTTTCATGGGATATGGCATCGATGCAATTAACGCCATTGCCCAAGAAATTCCCAAAATTACCGTAGCGGCCATCTTTCAAAAAGACCCGCAGTGCCTTATTACCCATCCCAACACAGCAATCAAAACTCTTGCAGACCTCAAAGGCAAACCAATTTATGTCTCGGCGGCTGCTAACGTTACATATTGGCCAGTTCTCAAAGTTAAGTATGGTTTTACCGACGACCAAAAACGCCCCTACAACTTTAATCCCGCCCCCTTCTTGGCAGATAAAACTTCAGCACAGCAAGGCTACATCACCTCAGAACCTTATGCTGTGGAAAAACAAGGCGGATTTAAACCCACAGTCTTTTTATTAGCAGATTATGGTTACTCTACCTACGCCACAACCATTGAAACCAGAAAAGAACTAGTAGAAAAAAAACCCGATTTAGTCCAGCGATTTGTTGATGCCTCAATTAAAGGTTGGTACAGCTACCTCGAAAATCCCCAACCAGGGAATCAACTCATCAAAAAAGATAACCCCGAAATGACCGATGACCAATTAGCATACGGCATTCAAAAACTGAAAGAATATGGGATTATTACTTCTGGTACTGCCGCAAAACAAGGTATTGGCGCAATGAGCCAGGAACGCTGGAAGACACTCTACGATAGCATGGTAACTGCTGGGGTCTACAAGCCCAATATTAACTACAAAGATGCGTTTACCTTGCAATTCGTCAATAAAAGCATAGACTACTACAAGTCTTCATGAGTAACTATCCGGCGATTACACTCCATCAGATTAACAAAGTCTACGCTAATGGCACAGTTGCCTTGCAAGACCTGAACTTAGAGATTCCAGAATCGCAGTTTGTCAGCTTAGTAGGCGCTTCGGGATGCGGTAAAAGTACGGTATTACGGTTAATAGCTGGATTAGGTAAAGTCAGTTCCGGTAAAATTGAATGGGGCATACCTCAAACAGCGCGAAAATTAGCATTTGTTTTCCAAGATGCTGCACTGATGCCTTGGGCAAACCTTAGAGAAAACGTCCGCCTACCGATAAAATTGGCAGGAATACCCAAGGAAGATGCCCAAAATTTAGTACAACAAGCCTTAGCTTTAGTAGGACTCACAAATTTTGCCGATAGTTATCCTAGGCAGTTATCTGGGGGGATGAAAATGCGAGTTTCCATTGCTAGGGCTTTAGTTACTCAGCCCAATATTCTTTTAATGGATGAACCATTCGGGGCATTAGATGAAATTACCCGCAGCAAACTTAACAGCGATTTATTAGATTTGTGGCAAAAATATCGTTGGACAGTGCTGTTTGTGACTCATAATATTTACGAGGCGGTGTATTTATCTAATCGCGTGTTAGTTATGGGAACAAATCCAGGACGAATTGTGGCAGATATCGAAATTGATGTCCCATATCCTCGTGATGAAGAGTTTCGGACATCAGTGTTATATAACGAATATTGTCGGAAAGTTTCCCATTGTTTAGCGGAAGGAATGAATTAACCGCAGATGGACGCAGATGAAGATTAGTGATAGAAATACAAGTAAATTTATCTCTGCTGAGGTTTTAGCACCTATCTTAGTTGGTGTGATAGTTTTGCTGCTATGGGATGTTTTGGTGCGGGTAACTAATTCACCACCTTATATCTTGCCGAGTCCTTTATTAGTATTTAAAACGTTAATTGCCGACTGGAACGAGTTATTTGCTTCGTTATTAATTACGTTACAAATTACAGTAGTTGCTTTTATTGCGGCTGTGGTTTCTGGTTTATTAATTGCAATTTTGTTTACGCAAAGTAAGTGGATAGAAAAAAGTTTATTTCCTTATGCGGTCATTTTACAGACAACACCGATAGTAGCGATCGCACCTTTAATCATTCTTTGGTTTAAAAATAACACCTTTGCCGCCTTAGTAGTCTGTGCCTGGATAGTCGCCTTTTTCCCCATCGTCTCTAACACTACCCTCGGACTCAACAGCGTTGATCGCAACTTACTCAACCTCTTTCAACTCTACAAAGCTTCACGCTGGCAAACCCTTTGGTATCTCCGCCTACCCAGTGCTATGCCTTATTTTTTAGGTGGGTTGAAAATTAGCGGTGGTTTAGCCTTAATTGGCGCTGTCGTCGCGGAATTTGTCGCCGGAACAGGTGGGGCAAAATCAGGTATTGCCTACCGTATCCTAATTTCTAGCTACAACCTGCAAATTCCCCGAATGTTTGCGGCCTTATTCCTTACCACTGGCTTAGGCGTACTAATATTTGTCAGCCTCAGCTACCTATCAGACCTTATATTAAGTAAGTGGCACGAAAGCGCCGTTAAACATGAAAACTAATAAAACGCAAAGGTGCGCTGAGGTTGACGCAAAGGTGCGCAAAGAGATAAATTCTCAGCGTCACTCTGCGCTTACCTCCGTGTAAATCTGCGTTAAAAAAAGACTATGGCAACTACCAATTTAGATACCCTCCGCGCTGCTTTTACAGGCATAGAAATTATCACAGACCCCCACCAAGTAGCCAAATTATCCCAGGATTACCACACTTTTAGCCCCGTTCTTGTACCCAAACTTGCTGGCAAAGTCGGGGATATCGTGGTGCGTCCTGCAAACGAAGCAGAAGTGTTAAAAGTTGCAGCCACCTGTGCAGAATTACGTGTACCTGTAACGGTACGCGGTGCAGGAACCGGAAATTATGGGCAGTGTGTACCGATGCACGGCGGCGTAATTTTAGACATGACCAAAATGCAAGAAATTCTCTGGGTAAAACCAGGGGTAGCGCGAGTAGAAGCTGGGGTGAAATTAGCCGCCTTAGATAAAAAAGCAAAGGGAAGTGGCTGGGAAATGCGGATGTCTCCCTCTACCTACCGCACAGCCACTATTGCCGGGTTTGTGGCTGGTGGAAGTGGTGGTATTGGGTCGATACAGTATGGGTTACTTGGCGATCGCGGCAATCTTTTAGCACTACGCGTGGTAACTTTAGAAGAAGAACCCCGTGTCATCGAACTGCGTGGCGACGATGTACAGAAAGTCAACCATGCTTGGGGAATTAACGGTATCATCACCGAAGTCGAAATACCTCTAGCACCTGCTTATCCTTGGGCGGAAGTAATTGTCACCTTTGACAACTTTATGACAGCAGCAAAGTTTGGGCAGTCTTTAGGTAATGCTGATGGTATGATGAAAAAAATCATATCAATCTTTGCATCACCCATCCCGGAATACTTTAGCGCCCTACACCAATATATTCCTGATGGCACTCATGCAGCGTTATTAATGGTTGCAGAACCCAGTTTAGAATTCTTACCTGGTTTGGTACAGCAATACAACGGTCAAATTACTTATCAAAAGCCAGCACAAGAAGCAGGTAAAGGATTGAATTTGGCTGAATTTACTTGGAATCACACCACCTTACACGCCCGGTCTGTAGATACTTCACTTACCTACTTACAATCTATCTTCCCCGCCGACAAAGGTTTAGAACTAGTAGAGGAGCTATATCATTATTTCGGTGATGAAGTGATGATGCACTTAGAATTTATTCGCGTCAACGGCCAAGTAATTCCTGCGGCTTTACAACTTGTGCGTTACTCCACCGAAGCACGCCTCAATGAAATTATTCACTACCACGAAGCTAAAGGTGTGTTTATTGCCAATCCTCACACCTATATTATTGAAGATGGTGGCAGAAAAGTAATTGACCCTGAGCAATTGAAATTTAAAGAAATGGTCGATCCTTATGGGTTAATGAACCCTGGTAAGAGTAAAGTACTAGAATTCAAGGTAACAAGAAATTGATTTATCCTAGCTTTTTTTTAACGCAAAGGTGAGGCAGCGCGTTGCGGAGGACAGTTGTGTGGGCGGGTTCCCCCGTTGTAGCAAGTGGCGTGGGAAACCTGCCGATGCGGCTGCCTCCCCGTTGTAGCGACTGCGATCGCAGAAAGCCTGCACAAATGGAAGGAAAAGTACCAGAAATCCCTACACGACCCAACTGGCGCAAAGATTGAGAAAGAATTTTAAATTATTGACTTTGTGAAGTTGAGCGTTGATGGACTGGTGTTAGCCTGCGATACATACGAGGTATTCAGTGGAGAAGTTAGCCGCCGCATTGCTTTAGGTGATCCAGGTATTGACGACTGTCGGAATGAATTACTGTGGAGTCCAGAAAAGCCGACGCTGATTGATGCGGAAATTCAGCTATGGTACAAAGACCAGTTGCTAGATCATGTGCAGTCTTATACAGCAATGCGGACTGTGAGTATTCAGCGCGATCACTTTATGCTCAATGGTCGTCCTTACTATCTGCGGCTTATTCTCGACCAAGGTTATTGGCCTGATACCTTAATGACTCCACCCAGTGATGAAGCATTGCGGCGGGATGTAGAACTTGTCAAAGCTATGGGTTTTAACGGAGTCCGCAAACACCAAAAAATTGAAGACCCCCGCTTTTTATATTGGGCAGATTTGTTGGGGTTGTTAGTATGGGAAGAGATGCCCAGTGCTTACCGTTTTACACCGACAGCCGTAGAACGCATGACCCGTGAGTGGACTGAGGTAATCAAACGAGATGTCAGTCATCCATGTATTGTGGCATGGGTTCCCTTTAATGAATCTTGGGGAGTGCCAAATTTAGTAGAGACGGCGGCTCATCGTAACTACGTCTTAGCAATGTATCACTTGACCAAAACCCTCGACCCGACGCGCCCAGTCATTGGTAACGATGGTTGGGAAAGTACAGATACAGATATTCTCGCTATCCACGACTACGATAGGAAGCCTGAGCGATTAGCCCATCGTTATCGACCTGATATCAAGATATCGGATTTATTTGAGCGTAGCCGTCCAGGCGGACGCATCCTCACCCTCGATAACTATCCCCATCAAGGACAACCAGTCATGTTGACTGAGTTTGGTGGGATTGCTTATGTACCACTTGACCAACCTAATGCAGATCAAGCTTGGGGATATGAGAATTGCTCAAATATCTCCGAACTAGAAATGAAATATGCTGCTTTGCTGAAAACAGTGAATGACATTGAGCTATTTAGCGGTTTCTGTTACACACAATTCACAGATACCTTCCAAGAAGCTAACGGTTTATTGTACGGCGATCGCACACCGAAATTCCCTATTGAAGCCATCCGCGCTGCTACCCTTTCAGGACAAGGATTATGTACTCCCACCAGCTGTTAAAGCCCGATGGACGAAAGTTAACTTTATATAGTCGCTATCCTATTGCCCATGAACTAGAAGCTACTAGCCCTAGTAATGAGCCAGTGCAAGCTAATCCTCACCTGCGCTGGCATCCCTTGCGGGGTGAATGGGTGGCTTATGCTAGTCACCGTCAAGGGCGGACATTCATGCCGCCTCCAGAATATAACCCCCTCGCGCCAACTATGGGCAAATTTACGCTTATCCGTTTATACCACCTGTACCAGCGCGGATGTTAGCCATGCAGCAGGAGTATTATCAAGAACATCAAAGGGGTTTGCTGCAAGATTTGATTCAACAAGAGATTGCTGATCACCAACGGATTATATATCAGGATGAAGATGCGATCGCTTTTGTCCCGGTGTGTGCGCGTTATCCCTATGAAGTTTGGGTTGCACCAATTCAGCCAGTGAGCAGTTTTATGGAACTAACTCCAAAACAACGCTTGGGACTGGCTAAAGCATTGAAAACCGTCACCCTCAAGTATGACGGCTTGTGGAATCGTCCATTTCCTTACCTTATGGCTTGGTTTCAAGCAGCTACGGATGGTTTAGCTCATCCTGAAGCACATTTACACGCGCAGTTTTATCCCCCATATCGCACCAGTGACAAGCTGAAGTATTTGGCGGGAACGGAACTTGCAGCCGGGATGTTTGCGAATGATGCTTTACCAGAGGAGAAGGCGAAAGAGTTACAGGCGGTGAGCGTCAATTTGCAAATGCCAATTTCTGCATAAAGGGAAAATGGCTAACTGCTAAAAGGCGCATTTTATAAAGAATGCGCCTCATGTTGAATAATTGGTTAATATCACAATTAGAATATATAAAAATACTAGAACTTAGGTAAACATGAGAGTTAAAGGTATAAAACGCGGGCAAAATATTGAACTGTTAGAACAACTGAATAATATTCCCGATGGTACAGAAATAATAATTGACTTGGAATTAATTGAAGAGCAAATAAACAAACAAAAACTACCTTTAACAGAAGAAGAGAGATTAGCTAAATTAAATAAATTATTTGGGGCGTGGAAAAATCAACCAGATTTAACAGAAATATTTGCAGAAATTGACCAACAACGCCATACTTACCAAGGTAGAACCATAGACTCAATTGATAATCAGGAGAACGGCTAATGTATCTGTTAGATACTAACATTTGCATTGCACTTCTCAAAGATAACCCTCAAGCAGTGACTAAATTTAATCGCTACTTTAGCCAATGTTATCTATCCACAATTATAGTTGCGGAACTTTATAAAGGCATTTACTATTCTCAACAGGTAGCTAAGAACCTGAAGACTTTGCAGCAATTTACTGAACTATTACCCATAGAACCATTTGACTTAGAAGCAGCTATTGAATTTGGCAAGATTCAAAGCGAACTCAAAAAAAATGGTAAACCAACTGGAGAATTAGATGCATTAATTGCGGCTGTTGCTCGTTCTCGCCAGGATATCCTCGTAACTAATAATATTAAAGATTTTACTAATATTTCTAACTTACAATTAGAAAACTGGTTAGAGAAATAAATATAGATTAATACAGTAGTCATTCTTAATCAGTTTGGGAAGATACTCTGTTAATAGTTCTTTGTACTTTTCTGCATTAAAAATAAGGGTAATTTTTTCAATTAACCTTCATAATGTATGCTCATTTTTATCCTCTGGAATAACCTCCACGTTTATATTCAACAAGTGCATCACAGAACCTTTGAACTTCTGGATCTTCTTTAAACAATAACTGAGATGCGAACTTCCTAGATAATAAAAACTTATGCCATTGATTACAATCGTTTTCTTGTAAACCTTGATAAACTGGTAAAGTATCAAACAGCCTAATGTAAATAGAAGCAATACTTTGGATTATTTTTTCATTATTTCTGTTGAATTGATTCAGATAATTTAATTTTTTAATAGCTACGATTAGTTTTTATTTTAGATGTAAAACATGAGTGGGTATAGCAGTGCAATTAAGTTTCAATAATTGATATTCAATCAATAAATATAAATCTAATAGTTCGATAAAGTTACTGGGCAATTCTTTGAGAGTTAGGCATGAGATAGGATATCTAAAATATGCTAATTTTTCATCCCATCCTTGTCTTAATAGGCATTCTCCTCCTGAGTATAATTTATTGTCTATATGAAAGTTACTATGAGATGTAAATTTTAATCTATCGTACCATGTTGTATCTGTATTTTTCTTTTTTGTTCGATTAAGCGACCAAAGAATAAAATCCGTTACCTGAATTCCTGCATTTTTTTTGTCACTAATTTTAGTGGCTATTTCTGGAAAATAAGCCGGAATATCTGGTTGTTGAACTAAGATTCTTTCTACAATTTCATAGAAATGCTCTAGCCATGCCTTTACATTAGATTCTTGAAAATCCTCTCTTTCTTCAAATACAATTTCTATAGGTTCATTTTTGTAAGTAAACGCTAAACAAGTGCGAGTAAGAATATCTAGAAATATACTTTTATCATCATAATCATACCTAAATTTTCCTTGTATAGGACTCATATTTGATTAGTGAAAAAAATCAGTACACATCTAACTTTCCTGTTATCTGTTCGAGAGAGGCAACAGGGAAGAGGCAACGGGTAACAGTCAGATGTCATCAGGAGGAAAGCTTAACAGGCAACAGGTTGTTTCTTTCTATTCCCTGTTCCCTGTTCCCTATTCCCCATTCCCTGTTAAGAGTTCCCTACCTACACAAGGATTTTCAGTAATCAATTCGGATTCCTATATATATTTCCTGATAGATTTACATAAATGACTGTGAGCATTTTTGCTGTCTTCACAAGCATGAAAAAAGCTTCTAGAAAGAGTTTTAGAATCAGCTTCTTTAGATTCTTCTTTATGAATGTCAGGATCTAGCCTGAGATCGTTTAAAGCTTCTATAATTACATCTGTTTCTTCTACGCGATATTTTGTTATTAGCACCCCATAGCCGTAAATATTTATAGGTTGACCATCATGATTGTCTAACTCAAATTTTGTTTCATCAGCATAAAAATATAAAGTCATATCTTACGGCCCATTTTAGTTGGTAGTATTACAAAAGCTTAATATACTTCCCATTTATACAACAAACTCTTCTTTCGCTTGCTAATTCATATTTGGACTAAGCAATACCTAATCTCTCCCCATAGCCTTACCCTTTAAAGATTTCTGAATAGAAGTGCTTGCAGCAACTTTCTCCCGTAGCTAATAGTAATAAACCCTGTCACATACATATGTAAACAGCAGCCAACACTGCCATATCAGGATTGTTGAGTAATCCGGCGGTAATAGCGATCGCTAAACCTCAGACAGACGCAAAAAGCCGCAGATGAATTTGATAATTATCTGTATCTATATATGTTCTTCCTATGAGTGAAGAAGTCTCGACGAAACTAGGATTCATCAGGGAAACTATCTCTCAAACTGAGGTTGGGGGTGTGCGCCTGCGTGGTACAGATTGGTTTGCTTGGGCTACTGCTGGTGCTTGTAATACCGTACTGTTGACTGCTGAAACTGGTGTAGCAGAATTATTGATCACTGGACAAGATGCGTGGGTATTGACGGATGAAATTGAAGCCCAACGTCTCAAAGATGAGGAATTACCCAGCCATTTGAAACTGCATATTAACCCTTGGGCTGATGCTGCGGCTCGTGAGGCTTTTGTTCGTGAGGCTACAGATAAAGAAACGGTGATGAGCGATCGCCCCACTTCACAAGAGCAACCAATACCCCCTAGCTATCTAATTGGTATGAAAGAGCCTGAGACTCAAGCACACAGAGAATTTTTTGATGTTGATGAACTAAACTTTGTATTGCGCTAACTGGATCATGATGAAGGCGATGTTTTTGTTGACGAGGGGCTTCGGACAAGGCTAATTTACGACGTTGAGCTTTGTACTCGTTTACAGGTACTTGCTGAATTTGTTCAAGTAGCTGTTTTTCATTTTCAGCGATGAAAAGAACTTGATATTGCCCAAAATCACGTAATTCGACAGTTGATTTCCGCCCACTAATACGCCGCTGGTGGCGACGTAAATTGCTGAACATAGCTTCCATTTTCAGGTTATCAGGTGGTAAGCCTGGAATATCATAGCAGTGCAATAAGTTAGTCCCGTATTTATCCCATAAACGTTGTAGCTTTTTCTTCAAGGCAAACTGTGCGGGATGATGTTGAGGATCAGGTTGAAACTGCTCTAATAACTCTTCCATGTCGCGCCGAACTTGAAGGCTGGTTAAGGATATTTCCGCAGTTTGTGTAATATCAGTTACATTATCCGCGTTCTGGTTGGAGTATTCAGGATAGCGTAAACAATCAGCAATTTGTCGCAACCACTTGTGCGCTTGGGCCAAATCCAACGCTACAGAAAGATTGTTGTTTAAAGCTTGGTCAATCCAGACTGACAACAGAGATAAATAATCTGTATCAATTTCTCGACATGGTAAACTACGTAGTATTGAACCTATCGCTTCTAATTGCTCATAACCGTTTAAACCACCCCAACGAAAAGGTTTGCGACTAGTACGATTTAAACAATCTCTAATTGCCGCGCGAATCTGGGATTCGATGGAGATTAACTGTGCATCTCGTGACAAATAGGGGATGGCTAAAAAAAAGGGGGAGTATCTGGCTGCTTTGAGCCAGTAGGGTCTTGGGGTCTTTCAGAGTAAGATGGTACTTTTGGCAGCCCATCCAAATCTGCCTTTAATTGTTGCCGTAGCTTTGTATCGAATGGCAGCGCAGATTCACTCAGATTGTTCAAAAAATGTGCCTGACAACGTTGATGCGGTACATTTGTCCAAGTTGATTTAATGGCAGTTATGATTGCTGATTCCCCATCTGACCAATGTTGCCAACACTTTGTACGGTAACTCTTTATAGGGTTGCAACCATTCAGTTAACAGTTCTGCCTGCGCCTGTGCTAACTGAATTCCACTTACTGGTTTGCCACTTAATACCTCGTATAACACATACAGCAAAGTCCCATGACCCTCTGGCTGTAAGGCATCAATTGCCCAAATCAACCCGCCATGCTCATGAGCTGTAGCCCCTAATTTCTCTTGGGTATCTGCCATCGTTCCACCCAACAGTGCCAAAAACTGACGATATAACTTACCTACATTACTCTCGTTAATTTTCACACCACGCTGATTTAATTCCTGTTGAATTTCTACTAACTGTTGATGCTCATGCTCATGTTGCCAACCTATGAATGCCAGCACGTCTAGCCCGTAGGTACTGTAAGGTAAGCTGTATTTTAGTACGCCAGTAGCGTAGTAATGTTTACCATAATGTGGGCAACTGGAATTGGTACATTCTTTACTCTTGCCTGCCACAAACACTGCACCATCCATTGTTTGAATGGTTTTACGCATATGTCTTGGTCGGCGTAGCACTAATTCTGCTCCACAATGTACACATTCAATGAGTGAACATTCTATTATTATTCGTTTGGTATTACTGAATTTTCGTTCCGGGCGATGGCGAGGCAACTTTACTATCACTAATTTTTTACTGCTGCTAGGTGCTTTCCTCAGCTTACCTGCTTTGTATACCAACTAGATAGCTAGGGATCAAGACGGAATTTGTGTAATTCCTCATCTTTTTGAGCAAAAATTGATTGATGAGTGGTTAGAAGCGTTTGAAAAGTTATTTCACGATCGCCAAAATCAAGCAGGTGGTTTAGCTCCTCGGGAAGCTTCCCGGTATTATCTAACTTTGCCTTGGATTTACCCATTTGCTCATGAGTTGGTTTTTGCTAACCCAATAATTATGAGTGTTCTAGAGCGTGTCTTTTATCAAGAATATGTCATGGTGCAATTGGGGGTTGATGTTCCATTCCAGGGTTCAGATTATCAGGAAATCCATCGAGACTTTCGCCCATTATTTTGCGATCGCATAGTTACGCCACTTTACGCTGTAGCAGTTAACTTTCCCTTAATGGAAGTAACCCCAGACAACGGCCCGTTTCAAATGGCCAGGGGAACTCATCTTTTACCACGCGAAGAAGGATTACAAAAGATTGCTAGGGGTGAAATTCCGATGGAATCATTTTATATGCAGCCTGGAGATGTGATGGTGCGATCGCCTTTAGCACTGCACCGAGGTTCACCAAATCGGACAAACCAGCCCAGACCTATGGTAGTCATGGGTTACGCTATGCACTGGTTACACACACCAAAGGTAGATTTAACTTTGCCACAAGACTATTATGATAGTCTCCCAGCAGAACTGAGGCAGATGCTACGGTGCGAGGTTGTAGAGCAATTATCTAAGGAAAAAGTCGAAACTTATATCAATTTCAAGTATTAGTCATTGGTCAATAATTATTAGTTTTTAATGGCTAATAACTATTGACTATGGACTATTAGCTATTAAATATGGAATACACTAATCCCGTTTACCAAGGTTATTTTGCTGATCCCTTTGTTTGGCAATACGAAGGGGTATATTATGCGATCGGCACTGGTGCAGCAGAGGCGGAAGGAACAAAACAATCGTGTGTATTTCCTCTGTTACGTTCCTTTGATTTTGTCAATTGGCATTTTGTTGATCACGCACTGTTGCGGCCAGACCCAGCCCTTGGTGATAATTTTTGGGCCCCCGAAGTTGCTTACAATGATGGACTTTTTTATCTCTACTACTCTGTCGGACATGAAGATAAAAACCATCAGTTGCGAGTAGCTACAAGTGATCAGCCTTTGGGGCCTTATCAAGATATTGGCGAAGCACTTACAGACCTAAATACTTGTCCCTTTGCTATTGATCCACATCCATTTTGTGATGACGATGGACAGTGGTATTTGTTTTACGCCCGTGACTTTTTGCACACAGAAGGCAGTGTGCGTGTTGGTACAGCTTTGTTTGTAGACCGACTCCAAACTATGACCAAGCTGGCTGGACAGGGAAAGGTGGTTTTACGAGCGCGTTCCAATTGGCAAAGATTTTTAGCCAACCGTTTAATGTACGGTGAAATCTATGATTGGCCTACTTTAGAAGGCCCTTGTGTTCGTAAGTATGAAGGTACATACTATTGCTTTTATAGTGGTGGACGCTGGGAAACTGAGGACTATGGAGTAGATTATGGTATTGCCGATAATGTGATGGGGTCTTACTCTGATGCTGGTAACGAAACCGGGCCACGGGTGCTAAAGTCTGTGCCTAATTTTGTCATAGGGCCGGGACATAACTCTATTGTGCTTGGGCCAGATGGTCAAACTGAGTATGTTGTTTACCATGCTTGGACACAAAACATGGATAAACGGCAAATTTGTTTAGATAAACTCATTTGGACACCAGAGGGGCCACGTTGCCAAGGCCCTACTTGGACACCACAGACTATTACTATAGGAACCCGACTTGATTATTGAAATTACTTGCGTAGGTAGGGAACAGGGAACAGAGGTGTACCTAGCTTCGCAGAAATCAAATATGATTCCTATAGCTCTTGAAATTACTTCAGAGAAAATTTGATTTTATTTTTGGTAGTTGCAAAAAATTAATTACTCAATTTATGTCATACACAGCGTATTTTTCCTGAATTAGTTATAGGAATAGTTCTATCTGGGGATAGTAAAGCTAGTAGAAACTAAAAACTAACATTAGAGAATAACTGATTACAAGGTGCAAAGATATGACATCAAAAAACCCTCCCGATAATCGGCAAGATGAAACTAAATACGAACCAGAAGATAATCCTGGGACTCAAACAACTGTTCCCACTACAGAAGAAGGGGATACTCCTCTTGATGAAAGATATCGGATGACTGGTCAAGAATCAGGTACAGAAACTCGTCAGGGTGCTGAACCTGAAGCTCCTGGAGGTACTGTTACAGTTCCTGGTCTTCCCAATCAAGGAACAGAGTCTCGTTAAGATGATTATTGAATTTTTGAAAATCCCCAAAATTAAAGCTTTGGGGATTTATACTTTACATAAATTCCCATGAATTTACATTTAATACGCAGCTTAATTTATGCTCTGTCTGCTGTATTTCTTCAATTGTAGTTCCTGAAATAATACCGTATATTTCTGTATAAATTTGTTCTGATTCACTTTTTTCTAGAGCAGATAAAATCATCAAATCTTTACTATCTAATTCTGCCTTTAAATTCACAAGAATTGATGCTAATGAGCCAATTATACGGTAATTACTAGAATATTTAGCTACTTCTTTCCCCAGATTTAATAAACTATGACGTTGCAAGCAAAGCGGGGTTGAACCATTGACACGGAAATTAACATCAATTACATAAAGGTTTCCATCTTTGTCTTCTAAAACGTCAAAGCCGATAACGCCGAAATATTGGTGCTGGAGAGCATACTGACTAATAGCAGCAATCATTTCAGAGAATCGATTCATTTCTGTTTCACGGGAGTTAATAATACCGCCCACATAGTTACCCGCAGAGGTGACAAGCTGCTTAGTAGTGCCGATGAGCTTAATATCACCTGTTTTACTTACATAAAACTGAACACAGTAGTTTTGTACAACATTTTTGATGTACTCGGAAACAATAATCGTATTGAGTAACTTAATATCAAGATATTTCCTCAGTTCTTTTAAGCAGTAATTCAAATCGCTGGGGTTGTTAATAATATAAGTGCCTTCTCCAGATAGCCCATGAGAGGTTTTGATTAGGTAAGGAAATTGTTCTGGTAAGTGAATATATTCCAGATTAATTTGGTCGAGATGATAAGTTTCGTATTGCGGATGTGGTACTCCGAGTTCGGCTAATGTTGCTTTATTGAGCAAGTGATAGTGAGTATCTGGATGAACGGCGTGTTTTTCTTTTTTGAGATGATCAAAGGGAAATAGAGTAATCAATTTGTGAAAGCGATCGCGATAATTTAACTCATCCAGATATTGCGATCGCGGCATTACCTCTATGTTGTTATAGTTAAACCCAAAATGTTCTTGCCAGTAATTCACTAACAACGGTGGCGGTAGACTGGTAACAATTCCAGGAATAGCGTTACCCAACACAGCCAGATTTTTCCAAGGTTCTTGCTGAAAAATCTTATCGGAGGAAGTCTTAGTGGCTTCACTACTACCATCTTGAAGAAAATATTTTTTCGTGTTGGGATAACTAGCCCAACTAGCAGTCGCAGGATAATTCAGGATGAAGGCATAGCTTGCATTTGTGATATCTTCAGCAAACAGATCAGAAAAACTGCTCCCCTGAAAGTAATCAAAATTGTATTTTAAGTTCATGTCTAATTGAGGAATAAAGCTGGAGACTAAAGAAGAAGCTAAATATGCATAGTGTTCTGTAGGAGAGAGGGATTATAGGGATTCTGAGTTAAGTAAGGTACATAAACAATATTTTTTAACGCAGAGGGATGCAGAGAAAAACGCAGAGTTACGCAGAGTTTTGCTCAATTTGATTAGCAATTTACTCAGTACTTCAACAGGTTAGGAAAGGCTATATAGGACTCATATTTGATTTATGTGAAGCTAGGTACACTTTTATTCCTTTTTACCTGTTCCCTGTCTCTACGAGTAGTTCTCCGAATCAAACCGGATTCCTATAGTAATTACGAATTGGTAGTTGTAACTGGATTATTTTCTAGTAAACACAGCTATCCCATCCATTTTTTCAGTCATATAAGCAACAGCCATAGCTTTATCTTCAGAGATGGTTTTTGCTCCACCATAAACAATAATACTTAGCACCATAATTTTCCTGCCGATTTTATGAATTTTGCAATACAGGCATTACTTCAACAGATTCATCAATTAGTTGTAGTAAATGCTGTTTTAAAGTTTCTAAACCTAACTAGAGCATCTAAATGCTGGCGTGCCATTGCTACTAACACTGCCGTATCAGGAGGTTCTGATTTAAATTGAGTAGCAATACAACGAACTCGGCTTAAACGTTCTGCACTATGTCGCGGTAATTCGGCTTCTGGGATTTGAGTTTGACTTGGTGTGCCTACAGCAATTCGGATTAATTGTCCGCGCCGATTAATATAACAATAAATCGGTTGATGGATGGTTGTACTAATTACAGCTAAGGCTTGAGCAAATTCCGGTGTAATGAATCTATCCGCTGGTTGCAGTTCTTCGTAAAGCTGCTGTAATTGTTTTATGTGGCTCGCTTTTATGCCTTGAATATTGCCATAAACTTTTTGCATAAACTAATATCTGAAACTGTTTTCAAATGAATTAGTTTATATTTATCTTTTTTAAATTGAGAGTTAATCTACCAAGCGAAACAAGATAATATACTTGCTTTATCTCCCAAAAGAAAGCCTATAATATAATTTTTGATAACAAGCAAACTAAACTATTAACTACGCAACTGTAAAATTATAAGTATCACCGTGGTTCAGATACTTAATTTTATGTTCTAAGTCTGTATTTAATACTGCTTTTTTAAAATTTTCCAGAGCCGACTTGAACACAGTTGACTTCTTTGGCAAAACCTCCTCTACAATTTCTCGATGCCCATTGGAAAGATTATCTAAAACAATAACCTCATAACCAGCATTTTTCAGGACTCATACAGCATGAGAGCCAATATATCCTGCTCCGCCTGTAAATAAAATTGTTAACATAATTAGGAACTGGGGATTAAAAATAAAGAATGTAGAGCGTTACATTGCTTATGTATGGCAATACATTATTAATGCAGGGGGATACATTGCTTATGTATGGCGATACATTATTAATGCAAAGAGACACATTGCTCATGTATGTCGATACATTGTTAATGTAGGGCATGACATTGTGAATGCAGGCTAGTGAATAACGAATAAGTTAGCCTCTATCATCAAAGTAGCGAGACATAGCATTATCAAGACAAGGCATTAATTCACCGCGATCGCTACCAAGTACGCTATAAGTAGGACGTTTAGCAGGTAAACCAATTTCTCGCATAGGCAGAGTAATGAGATTCTTGATACTCACACCAGCTTGTTTTGCTGCTAATCGCGCCAAATCAGACCAAGCGATACCTTCGGTAAGCTGCGCTGACGCACTTTTGTTAGCCAAATGCCACAAGCCGCTTTCACCATCAATTAATAAATCGAGACTTGCGTGAACCAAATCCGGCACATAAGTAGGTGACACAACCGCATCCTCAGCCGCCACAAAAGCATTACCAGCACTCAGTTCACGTAAAGCAATCGTCACAAAATTGTACTCATCCCACGGGCCGAAAAATGCGCTGGTGCGAATCACAAGCGATGCAGGATAAGCTTGCAATACTAGCTTTTCTGCTAAAACTTTACTGCAACCATACACATTGAGAGGCGCAGCGTTATCGCTTTCTACATAAGGGTTAGTTACAGCACCATTGAATACTAAATCTGAGGAAAACGTTAACAGTGCGGCGTTATGTTGAGCGCAAGCAGTAGCTAAAATGGCTGCACCTTCAGTATTTATTTTCAGGCAAATATGGGGTTCACGCTCCGCATCATCTACTCGCACATATCCAGCCCCGTTGACAACTGCCCAAGGTTTTAACTCTTCTAGCACCGCATTCACAGACGCAGCATTGGTAATATCCATTTCTTGACGCGTCAGTAAGCGATATTTAATACCTCGCATCTCACACAATCGAGCAAAAGCTTTTCCTAATGTGCCTCTCGCGCCGACTATGATTAAAGGGGGAGTAGGGAGTGGGGAGTAGAGAGTAGGGGTTGTTTCTTTCGCAGTCCCTTTATTGAGACAACTAACGGCTGGGTAGAGTAAACGCTCTGGTCGATGCCACCATCCTGGTGTATCAAGTAAAGGATGATGGGGTTGATGACCAGTAGCTAAATCACGAACTAACTTAGCGATCGCAGTTGGTCTAGGATGTGGAGAACGCAAATCAAATACACCTGATTCGTAATAGCCAACTGAGCGAGTTACTAAACTGTTCCAATTGTAGCTACCCAGCAGTGACCAAGCCGTGACAGCACGAATATCTACACCTTCATTTTGTAATTGCTGGGCAGCATTCCACACTTCATAAAACCAGCGCAATTGCTCCTCACGAGTGCAACTCAGGTGAACTTCAGTAATAGCAAGGGGCAGTTGGTAGCGTTCCCATGCTTCTTTAAGTAATGTGTAAGGGCCTGCCACATTTTCAGCACAAACTCTTACAGCCTCAACATCTGCATATTTATCACGGCCATTACCACCATGTGTCCAAGCGGGATAGTTTTCTAAGTGTTCATCCAAAAAGCGATCGCTCGTTAGATAATGATTAATGCCAATAATATCCGGTGGGCAATAAGAATTTTCGCAAGCGTCTTCTAGTTCCGTCTCAGTGATACCGCAGTAGCGTAAGTAGCCCCAAGTAGGATGAAGCGGGGTCATGTAACCACACAATAAATCAAAGCTCAACCAACGCCGTTCATTTTCCAGATCCGCTTGATAGATTAACCTCCTTGTACTGTAAATCTTACCCAAATCCTCGGTTTGTACAAGTTGAGCATTGGGGTTAACTTCTCGGATTGCTTGCATGGAAAGGGCGATCGCTTGACATTGACCCAACAAAGCACGGGCAAAAATTAAATTATCCCGTCCATGCGGATACCAGTGACCGTACATTCCACTAAATCGTGCTGTTGTTAATGGTTCATTTATCGGCGTGTAATGTGTCACCCAAGGATAGCGTTCAGCCACCGCACGGGCAAACTGGGCTAATTTCTGCGGAAATTCAGGGTCTACCAAACTAGTGTCACGAGGGCCACTACCATGATGCACCAATCCCACAATCGGAGTAATACCAAGTTCCCGTAACCTCTCTAACCGCACATCCACCCAAGACCAATCAGCATTCTCTAACCCATCAGGTGCAACTCGCTCCCACAGTACCGGGTAACGAATTTTCCGTATCCCCAATTGAGCAAACAACTCTAAGTCATCCAAACGCCTAGCATGACCATTACATTCCAACTGGTCAAAATACTCCTCACCCACACGATTAACCGTACACTCCACCCCAGCCCAAACTTCCACCGGATATCTCGCATCGAAGACCATAACTCATACCAATTCGCAATTCCTAGCAAAACACTCCGCGCTTACTCAGCGTACATATGCGTTTAAAAACTACGCCCTAACACAAAGCATTACAAACTAAACCTCAAGCCCTCACAGCCATTTGCTTGTAAACAGACAAAGCCTGAGCCACACATTGATCCATGTTGTAATACTTGTAAGTCGCCAACCGTCCCACAAAATATATTCCGGGAGTGTCATCTACCAAATCCTTATATTGCTTGTAAATCTCCTGATTTTCAGGACGCGGTACAGGATAATAGGGGTCGCCCTCGGCTTTGGGAAACTCATAAACCACACTAGTTTTAGAATGTTCCTGTCCAGTCAAGTATTTAAACTCAGTCACACGCGTATATAAGTGTTCATTCGGATAGTTGATAACTGGCGCAGGTTGAAATACTGGTGTATTGTGTGTCTCATGCTTGAAATCTAGCGAGCGATAAGGTAACTTGCCATAACGGTAATCAAAAAACTCATCAACAGGCCCCGTATAAACCATCTCCCGGCAAGGTATCGCCTTTTCAATTTCTCGATAATCGGTATTCAGCATCACCTTGATGTTGGGATGATTCAACATATTCTCAAACATCCGGGTGAAACCGTGGAGTGGCATAGCTTGGTATGTATCAGTAAAATAGCGATCGTCTCGATTGGTGCGGGTAGGAATTCTCGCTATCACTGATTTATCAAGTTCCGATGGATCTAGTCCCCATTGCTTACGGGTATAACCCCGGAAAAACTTTTCATATAAAACTCGCCCAACTTTGCTGACTACCACATCCTCTGAAGTTTGTATGTATTCTTTCGGTTCAGCCAGTGATTTAAAAAACTCCTCCGCCTCAAAGGAATTGAGACTCATACCGTAGAGTTTATTAATGGTGTCTAGATTGATGGGAATGGGAACAAGTTGTCCGTCTACACTAGCTAACACGCGATGTTCGTAAGCACGCCATTGAGTGAAGCGCGAAAGGTACTCAAAAACTTCGTGGGAATTAGTGTGGAAGATATGCGGCCCGTATTTATGGATGAGAATACCATCTTCGTTGTAATGATCGTAGGCATTACCGCCAAGATGGTTGCGTTTATCTACAACTAAAACTTTCTTTCCCGACTGAGTGGCTAAACGTTCCGCAATGACACTACCAGAAAAACCTGCACCGACAATCAGATAATCAAAGACAAAATCTCTAGTAATAATACTAGGTGCTTGTTTACCTGCAACTGCACCATTAGAGGCAATTTTATCTTCTTTGTTGTGGGTGGCGATCGCTGAGTCTATTAATTTCATCATCGATGCTAATGTCCGATCCCAAGAAATCTTTTCCAAAAAGCCATCAACCCGACTCAGCCATCCCGATGCTGAATTATCCTCCTGCATTGCTTGTTCAGCCGCAACGACGAACTCATCTACTGTATCGGCGATTCGCACTAACTTCGATTCTCCGTAAGGACGGACTACATCTCGAATCGAAGTAGAAACTACAGGTTTAGCTGCGGCTAAATACTCTGGTGTTTTAGTAGGACTAATAAAACGGGTGGCTTCATTGCGTGCAAATGGTAGTAACGCCAAGTCCCATCCCGCCAAGTATGCAGGTAGTTCTTTATAGTCTTTACTACCCAGATAATGAATATTTTCACGCTGTGGCAGAATTGCTGGGTCAATTTTCACCACTGGGCCAATAATTACCAAATGCCAGTCAGGACGCGCCTTAGCAACCCCATACAACAGTTCAATATCCATCCGTTCATCAATTACGCCAAAGAAACCCAGACGCGGATAGGGAATATTTGCTTGGTCTGCGGGTTCTGCAATATTTCTCGCTTGGGCGAAGTGGGCTACATCTACACTGCTAGGAAAAGCATAAACATTAGGGTGCTGATTGACTTTACTTTCGTAAAGGCTTTGTCCGCCTGTAAATACCAAATCTGCACAACGAAATAATTCGGCTTCGTAGTTCTTTAATTTGGGTGATGCACCTTTAAAAGCAGATAATTCGTCCATACAATCATAAACGATCGCCTGGGGTTGCAAGTGATGCGTAAAGGCGATCGCCATTGGTGTGTAATACCAGCAGATATAGCTGTTAATTTCGTATTCTGCAAATAAACTATCAAGCAACAAACGTAAATCTGCGTTGATCCCTTCTTCACTTAAACCTTCTGGTAAACGTGGTACAACCACCACTACCCCGTTATCATCTTGCCTAATATCTAACCGCCCTAATGGTTCTTGGCTAAAAACTGGCTCTTCAATAAAATATACTCGCCTTTCTTGAACACAACGACTCAAAAGATGTTGTGGTCTTTGATAGACAAAATGCCAACGTAAATGAGAAAAACAAACTATATCAGGTGTTTCTGTAAAAAGTTTGACTTTTTGATGTGCTTTTTGGCCAGAAGTAAAATCTGGTGATTATACACCTAAAGATTGCTGTTTCGCTAAGTCTGATAAAGTCGTTTTACTCACTTGCGATGATGCCATCTGGTTAGATTTGTTAGCTTTAATTTCAGATTTTTTTGTGTCATATTTCAAGCAAATAGATACATATTGTCAATCAAATTGAATAATCAATGCTCATTATTTATGATTTTTCACATAAAAACATTCAAATAAATTAAAATACTTTTTAAGTGCAAATAGGGTTAATAACTAAGATTAGATAATATCTTTTGTCTATACTTCCACTATAGATAGATATTTCTTCCACCCAAGGAATTAATTTTAATCGTTAAGTAACATGACTGAAATATTGACAAATCGCTTCAGTAAGTAAGATAAAAAGCATAATAATAGATAATTCAGCCTTCATGTATTCTGATGATTTACTGTATGTATTTAGACTGACAATTAATTTTTACTGTAAGTCTTTCATTTGAGGGAGTTGACTGTTAGTAATTGCTATTAACGTGCTAATTATTAGCACTATTAGTTAATAGTCATTTACTTATGTTTAATTTTCTTAAAGAAGTTAGTAATTATGCCAAACACAGCTTGCTAGCAGGTCGATACATTGGGCAAGGGCTGTCCGTGACTTTTGACCATATACGCCGCCGTCCCATTACTGTACAGTATCCTTACGAAAAACTCATACCATCTGAACGATTTCGAGGGCGGATTCACTTTGAGTTTGATAAGTGTATCTCTTGTGAAGTTTGTGTACGAGTCTGCCCAATTAATTTGCCGGTAGTAGATTGGGAATTTGACAAAGCTAGTAAAAAGAAAAAGCTCAATCATTACAGCATTGACTTCGGAGTTTGTATTTTTTGTGGTAACTGTGTGGAATTTTGCCCAACAAACTGTCTTTCATTTACCGAAGAATACGAACTTAGCGTTTATGACCGTCATGAGTTGAATCTAGACAATGTAGCGATGGGAAGATTACCTTACAAAGTTACCGAAGATGCAATGGTGACAACGCTACGAGAATTAGTTTACTTACCACAAGGTATTCTAAATCCTCACGGTGTGCCTGATGATGCTCATCGAGCAGGTATGTTACCATCTGAAATTTTAGAACAAGCTGCAAACGATGTTAATGAAACTAATTCATTGAAAAATGGCAGCTAATTATTGAGACCGCAGTTCTTGGCAGGGGGGAGAGAGAAAGGAAGAGATTTTGCAGCTTTTATTACCATGAAAATAGTGCAATTTAAATGACGATTAGCTTAAAGGTGAGGAATGCCCGAACAGCATAAAAATAAGGGGCTTTGGGAAAGACAAGTCTTTCCCAAAGCCCCCTAGCATCGATATACCTCAATCATTAGCCACCAATAGTTGTGCGTTCAATTACAGGTGGTGTGCTTGAACCATTTCCTTCGGTTTGGCCAGATATCGGTGTATCATGCAGTTGTGGATTGGCCGGCGATAGTTGCGGTTCTGCCCCCAAGGGTTGAGGATTGGCAACATACTCAAATTCTCCTTTGCCATCCATTGAACGCCCTTTTGCCCAACGACCTTCAGCACTATCCGTCCCCTCTGAGTGATTCCAGAATTGATAAGCAAACTCGTGTTTTTCCAATTCTTGAGGTAATGAACTGGGGACTGGAGTACTTTCGATTCCAGAACTTTGTATATCTTCAATAGCTGCTAACCACTGGTTTTGGTGCATTGTGTCACGAGCGATTAAGAAACTCAGAGTATCTTTTACCCCAGGATCGTCGCTCATCTCATATAGCCTGACAGCTTGTAAGCGTCCCTGGCTTTCGGCGTGGAGATTAGACCGAAAATCTGCCAAAAGATTACCACTGGAGACAATAAAGCGACCGTTCCAAGGAAAGCCAACGCTGTCAGCTGGCTGGGACCCTAAACCAGTAACGATAGTATGCTGTGGGTTCATTGCTGCCGCAATCACATCTGTAATTACATCACGTGGGTTAGTACCGCCCATAACCGCACCCACAACAGGGTCTTGTGCAGCTTGTTCTTGTAATTTCAGCGGTGCTTTATCGAGTAGATGACCAATCAAAGTAGAGAGGATTTCGATATGTCCACAACTAATTGAATCAGAATGGCTGGCAACAGATTGCAAAAGCATCAAATCTATAGTTACAGATTATAGTCAAGCTTACCAATCATTTATCAGTTGCCCGATTAAGCTCTTCAATTATCAAAAAGAAGCGCCTTGATTCATCAAGGCGCTTCTTTTTGATAATAATAGACCTGGCACCGAGCAATTGTGGCAGGAGGCGACCCTCCAACTATCGTAGCCGCAGCAGCGTTTCACCTCTGAGTTCGGGAAGGTATCAGTGTGGTTCCACCGCGCCATAGGCACCAGGAAAACTTGTAAGGTCAGAGACCCTGAAGGCTGCAAGAAACGCGATATTCACCAAAGTTGCGAGGTCAAGCCCTCGGTCTGTTAGCACGGCTCGGCTACATACATTACTGCACTTCCACCTACCGCCTAAGAACCTGTGTTCTACAGGTGACCTTACCCACTTATAGTGGTGAGAGCACTCATCTGGAGGTGGGCTTCCCACTTAGATGCTTTCAGCGGTTATCCGCTCCGCACTTGGCTACCCAGCGTCTACTGTTGGTACAATAACTGGTACACCAGCGGTGCGTCCTTCCCGGTCCTCTCGTACTAAGGAAGGCTCCTCGCAATGCTCTAACGCCTGCACCGGATATGGACCGAACTGTCTCACGACGTTCTGAACCCAGCTCACGTACCGCTTTAATGGGCGAACAGCCCAACCCTTGGGACGTACTTCCGCCCCAGGTTGCGATGAGCCGACATCGAGGTGCCAAACCTCCCCGTCGATGTGGACTCTTGGGGGAGATCAGCCTGTTATCCCTAGAGTAACTTTTATCCGTTGAGCGACGGCCATTCCATGCTGCGCCGTCGGATCACTAAGGCCTACTTTCGTACCTGCTCGACTTGTCGGTCTTGCAGTCAAGCTCCCTTTATGCCTTTACACTCGCCGCACGGTTTCCAAGCGTGCTGAGGGAACCTTTGCGCGCCTCCGTTACCTTTTAGGAGGCGACCGCCCCAGTCAAACTGCCCACCTGAAACTGTCCTCTCTCCGGGTGACGGAGATGAGTTAGAATCCTAGCTTCGCCAGAGTGGTATCTCACCGTTGACTCCCTTCTCCCCACAAGGAAAAGTTCATCGTCTCCCACCTATCCTGCGCAAGCGAAGCCCGGACACCATTCCAGGCTACAGTAAAGCTTCATAGGGTCTTTCTGTCCAGGTGCAGGCAGTCCGTATCTTCACAGACATTCCTATTTCGCCGAGTCTCTCTCTGAGACACCATCCAGATCGTTACGCCTTTCGTGCGGGTCGGAACTTACCCGACAAGGAATTTCGCTACCTTAGGACCGTTATAGTTACGGCCGCCGTTCACCGGGGCTTCGGTCGTCAGCTTCAGTTGCCCTGACCAACTTCCTTAACCTTCCGGCACTGGGCAGGCGTCAGCCCCCATACCTCCTCTTGCGAGTTTGCGGAGACCTGTGTTTTTGGTAAACAGTCGCCTGGATCTCTTCACTGCGACCCAATTTCTTGGGCACCCCTTCTTCCGAAGTTACGGGGCCATTTTGCCGAGTTCCTTAGAGAGAGTTATCTCGCGCCCCTTAGTTTACTCAACCTCCCTACCTGTGTCGGTTTCGGGTACGGGTACAATATGTTCATCACATTACTAGCTTTTCTTGGCACTATCTTTGACTACACGGAGTTCGTAAACTCCTCCCAAACCAATTAGGGTGTAGCTATTTTTCATGCGTCCCTAGCAATGCTCCCATATCATAGTCAGGGAATCTTCACCCTGTGTCCATCGACTACGCCTTTCGACCTCGCCTTAGGACCCGACTCACCCAGAGCGGACGAACCTGGCTCTGGAACCCTTAGGGTTTCGGGGCATTGGATTCTCACCAATGTTTGCGCTACTCAAGCCGACATTCTCACTTCCGTTTCGTCCACAGCTGCTTGCCGCTACTGCTTCTACCTACCACGGAACGCTCCCCTACCGATTAATTAATTAATCCCACAGCTTCGGTACATCACTTAGCCCCGTTCATTTTCGGCGCAGGATCGCTTGACTAGTGAGCTATTACGCACTCTTTCAAGGGTGGCTGCTTCTAGGCAAACCTCCTAGTTGTCTATGCAATCCCACCTCCTTTATCACTTAGTGATGATTTGGGGACCTTAGCTGGTGGTCTGGGCTGTTTCCCTCTTGACAATGAAGCTTATCCCCCACTGTCTCACTGGCAATGTGTGCCCTGGGTATTCTGAGTTTGTCTCGATTTGGTACCGGTCTCCCAGCCCGCACCGAAACAGTGCTTTACCCCCCAGGTATATTCATTACCGCTGCGCCTCAACACATTTCGGGGAGAACCAGCTAGCTCCTGGTTCGATTGGCATTTCACCCCTAACCACAGCTCATCCGCCGATTTTTCAACATCGGTCGGTGCGGACCTCCACTTGGTGTTACCCAAGCTTCATCCTGGCCATGGTTAGATCACCAGGGTTCGGGTCTATAAACACTGATTATCGCCCTTTTCAGACTCGGTTTCCCTTTGGCTGCGTCATTTTTGACTTAACCTACCAGTGCCTATAAGTCGCCGGCTCATTCTTCAACAGGCACGCGGTCATCCGTTGAATCGGACTCCCACTGCTTGTAAGCTAATGGTTTCATGTTCTATTTCACTCCCCTTCCGGGGTTCTTTTCACCTTTCCCTCGCGGTACTGGTTCACTATCGGTCACACAGTAGTATTTAGCCTTACGAGATGGTCCTCGCTGATTCACATGGGATTCCTCGTGCCCCATGCTACTCGGGATTCAGCTACTATCCTTAAGTTTTTGACTACAAGACTTTCACTTTCTTTGGTGCGGTATTTAGCCGCTTCGTCTAACCGCTAGATTCGATATTGCTGTCCCACTACCCCAAAGAGTAAACCCTTTGGTTTAGGCTCTTCCCCTTTCGCTCACCACTACACAGGGAATCTCTTTTGATTTCTCTTCCTCCAGCTACTAAGATGTTTCAGTTCGCTGGGTTGGCTCATACCTGTCTATATATTCAACAGGCTGTATTTAGGGTTGCCCCATTCGGATATCTCCGGCTCAATGTTTGCTTCCAACTCCCCGGAGCATTTCGTCGGTAACCACGTCCTTCTTCGCCTCTGTGTGCCTAGGTATCCACCATTAGCTCTTATTCGCTTGACCACTTTACATTTGGCTTATCCATGCAAACTTTTCTTGGTTCTGTTTACTTCGTGCTTGCCGCTGATTCACTCAACATTCCGCACTCAGCACTCAGCACTTCGATTCGTCTGCCTGCTATTAATCGCGTTTCTATGCAGTTTTCAAGGTTCTGGCTGGAATCACTCCCAGCAGTCTAACTATCGTTAGTTGCTGTCTGTTCCTTTTTTTGGTTATTTTGCTTTTCAGGTGGAGGTTAGCGGACTCGAACCGCTGACATCCTGCTTGCAAAGCAGGCGCTCTACCAACTGAGCTAAACCCCCATCATGAATTTTGGATTTTTGATTTGCGATTTCGGATTGAACAATAACAATCTAAAATCCACAATTTAAAATCTAAAATTCTTTAGGTGGGCCATCCTGGACTCGAACCAGGGACCTCACCCTTATCAGGGGTGCGCTCTAACCACCTGAGCTAATAGCCCCAATGCGAACCAACCTATAGTTTGAAAGCAGGCACTTCTCTCTGCGACCGACCTCGGTTGACCATCTCAGTTTCTATTTGCTGTTTGCTTTCGATACTTGAGTGGGTAGGTCTCCCTAAAAGGAGGTGATCCAGCCACACCTTCCGGTACGGCTACCTTGTTACGACTTCACCCCAGTCACCAGCACTGCCTTAGGCATCCCCCTCTCCGAAAAGTTGGGGTAATGACTTCGGGCGTTGCCAGCTTCCATGGTGTGACGGGCGGTGTGTACAAGGCCCGGGAACGAATTCACTGCAGTATGCTGACCTGCAATTACTAGCGATTCCTCCTTCACGAAGGCGAGTTGCAGCCTTCGATCTGAACTGAGCTACGATTTCCGGGATTTGCTTGCGTTCGCACGCTTGCTGCCCTCTGTTCGTAGCATTGTAGTACGTGTGTAGCCCAAGACGTAAGGGGCATGCTGACTTGACGTCATCCCCACCTTCCTCCGGTTTGTCACCGGCAGTCTCTCTAGAGTGCCCAACTTAATGCTGGCAACTAAAAACGAGGGTTGCGCTCGTTGCGGGACTTAACCCAACATCTCACGACACGAGCTGACGACAGCCATGCACCACCTGTGTTCGCGCTCCCGAAGGCACTCTTCCCTTTCAAGAAGATTCGCGACATGTCAAGTCTTGGTAAGGTTCTTCGCGTTGCATCGAATTAAACCACATACTCCACCGCTTGTGCGGGCCCCCGTCAATTCCTTTGAGTTTCACACTTGCGTGCGTACTCCCCAGGCGGGATACTTAACGCGTTGGCTCCGGCACTGCGAGGGTCGATACTCGCAACGCCTAGTATCCATCGTTTACGGCTAGGACTACTGGGGTATCTAATCCCATTCGCTCCCCTAGCTTTCGTCCCTCAGTGTCAGTTGCGGCCTAGTAGAGCGCCTTCGCCACCGGTGTTCTTCCTGATCTCTACGCATTTCACCGCTACACCAGGAATTCCCTCTACCCCGAACGCACTCTAGCTATGTAGTTTCCACTGCTTTTACAAAGTTAAGCTTTGCTCTTTAACAGCAGACTTACATAGCCACCTGCGGACGCTTTACGCCCAATCATTCCGGATAACGCTTGCATCCTCCGTATTACCGCGGCTGCTGGCACGGAGTTAGCCGATGCTGATTCCTCAAGTACCTTCATTTTGTTATTCCTTGAGAAAAGAGGTTTACAACCCAAGAGCCTTCCTCCCTCACGCGGTATTGCTCCGTCAGGCTTTCGCCCATTGCGGAAAATTCCCCACTGCTGCCTCCCGTAGGAGTCTGGGCCGTGTCTCAGTCCCAGTGTGGCTGATCATCCTCTCAGACCAGCTACTGATCGTCGCCTTGGTGCGCTCTTACCACACCAACTAGCTAATCAGACGCGAGCTCATCTTCAGGCAGCAAGCCTTTCACCTTTCGGCACATCCGGTATTAGCCACCGTTTCCAGTAGTTATCCCCGACCTGAAGCCAGATTCTCACGCGTTACTCACCCGTCCGCCACTATCTCCGAAGAGACCGTTCGACTTGCATGTGTTAAGCATACCGCCAGCGTTCATCCTGAGCCAGGATCAAACTCTCCGTTTTGAATCGTTTGTTTTTAGCTCTCTATATGGCTGCGCTTTTTTAACCTCAGCCTGGTTATTTTATTTACTTGACGCAGGCTACTTGTGCTATGATTGCTTTCAAACTATAATCTTTTCATGGTTCGGTTCCCTATCGAGCGACGCTTTTCCGCGTCCGCCTCTCTCAGGCACTTATTCAATATAACTAACCTACTTAATAGTGTCAACTGTTTTGGCAATTTTTTTTTGACTTTTTTGATGATGTCTCTACAACGCCTATACTATACGGGTCTTAGGCTATATTATTTCTGACAATCACTAGAGAAATCATAACTTTGTGAGTAAATTTGCTGTTTTGCCTCCAGATTTGCTTTTAGACCCTCTTTTGCGTACCTGGTTGCTGGAAGATATTGGCCGCGGCGATCGCTCCACCAATACCCTCCTCTGTCCCAATTCTTCTTTTGGTACTGCCACTTGGCAAGCTAAATCTCCCGGTATCATCTCTGGTCTACCTTTCGCTTCACGTGTCTTTCATCTTCTGAATGACAAAACTCGCTTTACTTCATATGGTGTTCTAAAGATTTACTTCATAAATAGTCTCTAAACCAGAAATAGCAGTAGACATTATTCGAGAGTTGAAAGAATGGGGATTTAAAATCAAGTTAGTTTTCGCAGATAGCCCATACGCGGAAAGTGGAAAGTATACAAGCTACCTAATTTAAATTTCATCAGCAATCAAGCAGAACATCTAGTTCACTGGCGTTTAGACTAAAGAACCGCACCGAAAAGAAAAAAATAAGGGGTGTGCTTGAACACAGGCCCCCTATTAGCAGAATCTGAGAGAAGAACCACCAACTCTCATCTGCCAATATGAAACGTGCCAAATTAGAGGAATTTCGTCAAGCCGCGTACAGCTATTTGGGAAGAGCGCATGATGCAACTTTTGAACTGATGGATGCAATATTGCTGACTCGGAACGCCTACAGTTTGGCAGATTTATCGCTATCACCAGCATTTAGACGGAAGTGGCCAAGTATCTACGAAGCATTGCAAGATAGCAGACCACAGCGGCAGAAATTGATGCAGTTATACATCAAACAGATGCCAGCCCAGGATCGTCCATTATTAGCTGGCGACCACACAGCTTGGTCGCGTCCAGATGCAGTAACTTTACAGGAAAGGACGATTGAACACAGCAGTGTTTCAATGGGAGGTGACAAACCAATTACTGTTGGTCAGGGCTATAGTACCATTGCTTGGATACCAGAGAGTTCGGGTAGTTGGGCATTACCCTTGCGACATGAGCGAATTACCAGTTGGGAAAGCCCAATCCAGAAAGCAGCATGGCAACTACAACAAGTTTGTGAAAATTTACCTACCAGACCAATTTCGGTTTGGGATAGTGAATACGGTTGCGCCCCTTTCGCTTTGAAAACAGCCAATATCAAAGCAGACAATAAGAGTACGTTTGCGTTCAAACTTATGTTTATGGGGCGCACCGCCACCATATTCTGGCAAGGGGCGACCGAGGAAGCATGGTGATAAATTTAAGTTAAATGATGCTTCGACATGGAGTGAAGCCACTCAAACTATAGAAGTCAACCATGCCAAACTAGGACACATCAAGGTGAGCTTGTGGTCAAATTTACACTTTCGCTCATGCGCTACACGTTCGATGTCCCTGATTCGGGTTGAACGTTTGAATGAGCAAGGAACTAAGAGAGTTTCAAAACCTTTATGGTTGGCTTGGCTTGGAGAACAAATGCCGACCTTAGAAGATGTTTGGCAACTTTATCTGCGTCGTTTTACTGTTGACCACTGGTATCGATTTTTGAAGCAACGCCTACACTGGACTCTTCCAAAACTCACCACCCCTAAACAATGTGAGCGTTGGAGTGACTTAATGCCTATTATGACTTGGGAATTGTGGTTGGCGCGTGATATCGTTGCTGATAACCCTCTACCTTGGCAAAAGTTTTTAGTTAGTTTGACTCCGGGAAGGGTTGCTCAGGCAATGAGCAGCATTTTAGCGACAATTGGTACTCCTGCTCGTCCGCCCAAACCTCGCGGAAAGTCCCCAGGCTGGAAGACCGGACAACCACGACAACGTAGAATTCGCTATCCTGTTGTTAGAAAAACTACAACTAAACCCCGGAAAGAACAACCAAAATCTGCATAGTATCTAACATTTTTCTCTTTCTAGCTTGTCTTACATCAACTCAGCCCTGCTGGGGGTTTTCTTCATGCTTAGTCTAACTTCCAGTAGTTCAGAAATATCGTCATTATAAGATAGTCAACAAGTCTGGGAGAACATAGAAGAGTGCTTTGAATAAATTGAGATTGATTATTCAAGCATTGATTTTTTACTGTTTGATTCAAAAAATGCACAGATACACCCTTAGCATTTCACTTTGGTCCGCACATATCACCCCAAAGACGAAGTGCAACTGTAACATCAGGTCTTTAAACATGAATTTTTTGCTCAATAATCTTAAATGTTTCCTCATCTTCCCGTTTTCTTATCCCTGTACCACGTACAAAGATTACGGTAGCCATAGTTAGCCATATTTATAAGTATTTAAGCGCAGAGCTTTCCTTATGTATTATTCACAACCACTTGCTAAGATGCAATTTTAGTTTTTGAGATTGGGTGTAGGGGTGTAAGAGTTGTAATAATTTTGCGGTTCAACTTTGGAGTGTGTAAAGTTGATACAGCAGATAGCTATGAAGCTTTTATCTATGCAAAATAGAAATTTGTAGGAACTGCAATTTAAAACTAAGTTAGTAAATCGAGATTTTTCAGTCAGTATGATGGAGTCAAACGAGCATCAACAGCGCCGCGCCGCTGACCAAGAGTTTCAAAAATCTCTCAACCAATTGGAAGGTATTTTACACGAAAGTCTGACTGATAACGAGGAAACCCAGACTGAGGAGATAACTGACGACGAATTAGTTAATCAGTTGACAGATATTGATTTAGCGGCTTTTGAGGACGCGGTTGCTGATATTGAACAATATCTAGAAGAAAAGACAAAGTGATGCTTGTTTAGCCTACGGTCATTTGTCGCCGAGCTTCATACAACATTAAAGCAGCTGCGATCGCCACATTCAAGGACTCTACTCCTGGAGTAAGGGGAATTTTGACTTGTTTATCTGCCATCTTTGCTAAGTCTGCTGATAAACCAGCGCCTTCATTCCCCAATAAAATCAAACTGGGTTTGCGCCAGTCGATTTCCCAATAAGTTAATGTTGCTGTCGGCAAAGTAGCTATAATTTGCATTCCCGCTTGCTGACTTTGTTTGACTGTTGCTAATAAATCTTCGCTCACCGCCATATTTAAGTGAAACCATTGTCCAGCCGTAGCACGCAGCACTTTGGGATTGTCTAAATCTACACTATCGCTACTCAGCCACAAACCCGATGCACCTGCTGCCGCTGCTGTGCGAATCATTGTGCCTAAATTACCAGGGTCTTGGATGGTTTCTAAAGCTAAAACGATCCCAGTAAATGGTACTTGATTCAAGGATTCGCTACGTTTTGCTGTGGCGACTACTCCATCTGGGTTAATTGTGGTAGCGATCGCCCCTAGAACTTCCTCACTGACAATTTCTGAGCGATCGCAACGACTACAAACTTCTTCCCACAACGAAGTATGAGATGCTTGCCAGTTTGGTGTACAACAAACCGTTACTAAGGGATAATTCACCGCGCAAGCTTCTTCCAACAAATGCGTCCCTTCCAGCAGAAATAATCCTTGCTTGTGCCGCTCCTTAGTAGAGTGCAGCTTGCGAATTTGCTTGACTAGAGAATTTTGTAAGCTAGTTAACATTATGCTAATTATTTGCTATCAGTGCAGCCCTGATTTTACTCAGCACTCAGCACTCAGCACTTTTTACTTTAAATGCGGAACCCGGGACTTGAACCCGGAAGCCTTGCGGCACTAGAACCTGAATCTAGCGCGTCTGCCAATTCCGCCAGTTCCGCTGGCATCGTTTTTATATCGACAACTTATAATTATTACTCAATTATTGATTTTTGTCAACTAATATCCAAATATCTGTGTCAGAGATATTGCAGATTAATGATTGGGAACTATGATGGGTGGTTGGGTTTTCCCCAAGCCAAAGTCTAGTATCTAGGGAGGATGGCGATCGCAACTGAGCGTAATTTCCTAATACACCTTAGACTAAACTATGGTCATTTTTAGCTCTCAATTCCCGTCCAAAAGATATATTGCTTTATACAATATGTAGACAAATTAAATCTTTACTGTAGAATCAAAACCAACTTCAACCCTTGAAAATTACGTATTATTTTTGGAGGTAGGCTTATTAATCCTTCTACCAGCTTACCAGATGCCAAGCTTGCACCTCAAGCAGACTCCTCAGTCTTGCAAATTTGGGGCGGGCATCCTTTGCACGGTCATGTAACAATTAGCGGAGCAAAAAATTCAGCACTGGTAATCATGGCTGGAGCGTTGCTCTGTTCTGGAGATTGCCGCATCCGCAATGTTCCCTTGTTGGCGGATGTGGAAAAAATGGGACAAGTTTTATCAGCGTTAGGTGTACGCGTTACCCGCCAAGGCGACATTTTAGATATTAATGCCAGCCACATTGCTACATCTCAAGCTCCCTACGAACTCGTAACTCAACTACGAGCCAGTTTTTTTGCCATTGGTTCCATACTGGCAAGGCTGGGAGTAGCACAAATGCCATTACCTGGAGGCTGCGCCATTGGCGCTAGACCAGTTGATTTGCACGTCCGGGGACTGCAAGCAATGGGAGCCGAAGTGCAAATTGAACATGGCATTTGTAATGCGTATGTTCCTGGTGGTGGCAGATTAAAAGGAGCCAAAATTTACCTTGATACTCCCAGCGTGGGAGCAACAGAAACATTGATGATGGCTGCAACTCTCGCTGATGGTGAAACTATCATTGAAAATGCAGCGCGTGAGCCAGAAGTTGCCGATTTAGCCAATTTCTGTAACGCAATGGGAGCCAAAATTCACGGTGCTGGCACTAGCATAATTACAATTGAGGGTGTCCCCCAATTGCATTCTGTTGACTACAGCATTATCCCCGATCGCATTGAAACCGGAACTTTTTTAGTTGCAGGTGCGATTACTCGTTCCGAAATCTCATTATCTCCAGTCGTACCCGACCATTTAATTCCCGTGATTGCCAAACTGCGGGAAATTGGTGTACCAATCATTGAGGAAGCCCCAGACTGTTTGCGACTACTACCAGCGGAAACCCTCAAGGCGACATATATTGAAACCATGCCCCATCCTGGTTTCCCCACCGATATGCAAGCACCGTTTATGGCGTTGCTCACCTTAGCTGAAGGTGACAGCATCATCAACGAGTCTGTGTTTGAAAATCGCTTGCGTCATGCTTCTGAGTTAAATCGCTTGGGAGCAGATATTCGCGTCAAAGGTAATGCGGCTTTTGTGCGGGGAGTCCCAACTTTATCAGGTGCGCCTGTTATAGGTACAGACTTACGAGCATCGGCAGCCTTAGTCTTAGCTGGACTAGCAGCGGAAGGACAAACTACCTTTCAAGGATTGCATCACCTTGATCGTGGTTATGATCGCCTTGATCTCAAGTTGCAACAATTGGGCGCTAAAATCAAGCGCGTGAATGAAGTAACAACAGAGCCAGGGATGATAACTAATGGTAGTACCCCACCAGTAACGATTTCAAATTAGGAATTGGGTATGAAGGGATATAAGGGGTAAGGGTGTAAGGGTTTTGATCACCTCACCCTTACACCCTTACACCCTCCCAAACTTGTTCAAGCAATGCCCCCCTTACTTAATCGTTATACTAGCTGTGGAAGCTGTTAATTTAACAGCCAAATTCCTACAGTCTTTGTGTTCAAGCTGCCTACATCATGTCATTCATCAAAACTCCGCTGATTGGTTTAAAAGCTGACTCCTTTCGTCATCCCTTAGACTTGGAATCTACCAAAGCTCTCAAGCAAATACCCGGTATTGATTTGATGGTACGAAATTGGCTTGGGCCAATGGCGGAGCAGATTTTTTATGTAGAAAATATCGCCTCTAGTATTTTAGTCAGTGAAAATCAACTGCCTGATTTACATAAATTATTACTAGACGCTTGTAAAGTTTTAGATATTGAGCCACCCCAATTATATGTACGGCAACATCCGGCTCCTAATGCCTACACTTTTGCCATGCGGGGTAAACAACCTTTTGTTGTGCTGCACACATCTTTAATAGATATCCTGACACCAGAAGAAATTCAGGCGGTAATTGCCCATGAATTAGGGCATCTTAAATGCGACCATAGCGTTTATTTAACGCCTGTCAATTTATTAATTTTAGCTGCGGCAATTGTGCCAAATGTTGGTAATTTGCTTGCCCAAGCTATCCAAACACAACTTTTAGAATGGGTACGCTGTGCTGAGTTTACCTGCGATCGGGCCGCTTTGTTAGCTACCCAAAACCCCAGAGTTGTCATGTCTGTATTGATGAAACTCGCAGGTGGTTCACCGACACTTGCGCCGCAACTCAACCTAGATGCCTTTGTTGCCCAAGCCCGTGCTTACGATGATATTAGTAAGACAGAATTGGGTGAAATGGTAAAAGCAGCCCGCACAGCCCAATTAACTCATCCTGTTCCAGTGCTACGTGCCAGAGAAATTGACCGTTGGGCGAGTAGTCAAGAATATCAAACTTTACTGCAAACTCATGGGTTGAAAAATTCTGGTGAACTACCAGCCAAAGGCGGCTGGCGTAACTGGTAAACTGCAATCTGCGGTAGGTCGTAGGCAATCGCCTTCATGTAAGATATTGGTACAGTGTCCAAGTTAGCTAATGACAAGGTTTCCCTACGACCAATTTGCCAAAGATTATCTTCAAGAATTGTTACAACCACTAGGAACAATAGAAACTAGTCGCAAAGTTTCTGCGGAAATCCGAGAAATTGACGTTTATTTCGCACCTACATCTCCATCAACAAGCGATAAAATAGAATTGGGTTTATTAGGAAAAATTGCATCTGCCCCTGCATTAATTGAACCCTTTAGAAATGCCGCTACAGTTGCAGAAATTCGCAGTTGTATGAATAAGTTATTCGACATTTTTGCTGAAATCAAGCGGCAGTCTAAAGTTGATAATAACCGGATTGCCGAATCAGAATTACCCAGATTATGGATTTTATCACCTACTACGTCTGAATCTATATTAGAGGGTTTTAGATCTAGCCAAGATATCGATAACTGGGGACTAGGTGTACATTTTCTTGGTGATTATTTAAGAACAGCAATTGTGGCAATTCATCAATTACCGCGTATTGAAGAAACACTATGGCTAAGGATTTTAGGTAAAGGCAGAGTCCAGCAACAAGCAATCGATGAACTAGAAGCACTGCCGCTAGATAATCCCTTACGTGCTAAAGCAATTGATTTATTATTGAGTTTGAAGACGACCTTGGAAGTAAATCAAAATATAGATGAAGAGGATAGAAATTTAATTATGCGTTTATCACCTATTTACGAACAAAAATTAGCAGCAGCTAAACAAGAAGGCATTCAAGAAGGTATTCAAGAAGGTATTCAAGAAGGTATTCAAGAAGAACGCCGTAAAATTATAGAGAATTTATTGCGATTTAGATTTGGTTCTGTAGATACAGAATTACAAGGAATTATAGAAACTTTATTGGCTTTATCTCCAGAAGAATTTACTCCTTTATTACTGCAATTATCGCGCGAGGAACTATTAGATAGGTTTCGGTAGACAATACTTTAAAATTTTATGAACCAGTGCGATCGCCTGATTTACTAGATGAACGATAGCAAAAAGCTGAGAGTTAATTTCATCAAGCAGGAGGAGTCACTGCAAATTTTGCCTAGTCCTCCCATCCTCTCAAGCCAAAACCCCAAATGGTCAAATGTTGGGTTATTTTACTATCGTCATCCGGCTCACTCCACAACTGAACATTATTTAACGCATCATGTTCTAGCGATCGCTTACAATCAATTTCAATTAGCAGTCCGAAAAGATGGTAAATCAAGAACTCAGCTAGTAGACAATGGTGTAATTCAACTAACACCTGCCAATGTTAGCCAATGGCTATGCTGGGACAGAGAGGGAGAATTTTTGATAGTTACCCTTTGTCCTCAGTTTCTGGAAAAAGTAGTTTATGAATCAGTCAAAGGAAATGCTTTTGAACTGATTCCGCAATTTTCCATTAGGGACTTCCAAGAAATAAATTACTCAGCAAAAATCATAATTTGATATCTATAAGATAATGATAATCATTCTGAGGGGGGTGAGAGGCGGTTGCCGACGGCAACCGCCTCTCACCCCCTAAAAACACTCATAAAAAAGTCTGCACTCTGTAAATAATGTCAGGTGCATTATCATCATTAATATTGATATTTTTTTAGCTGAAAGCTTTAAAAATAGTCAGAGAAATTAAGTGCTGCCACAACAAATATCAACAAACCATTTACCTAAATTGGGAAACTTTTCATTTGTGGAGTTAGTCAGACGTTCTATTTGTTCTTCAATAGCAGACATAGCTTTATTGGTTAGCTTAACTCCTGTTTCATAAGTCTGAGTTATTAATTTAACTACTACAGGATGTTTGCCTTTCCATGTCATGTTTTTTGCAAAATTTAAAGCAGTTTCAACTTCATCGAGAATGCTGCCATTCCAAGACTTTTCTAATATCCCCCATACTCTTTCAATGGGGTTATATTTGCTGTGATAGGGTGGATAGTAGGCTAACCGTATATTTAGTTGATATTGATGAACAAACTCGACTATACGTTTCATGAACTGGGTACGTCTAGAATTATTATCTGTCCCATTATCCTGGTTAAGAATCAGGGTTTTTATTGTGGGAAATCGCCAACTCTCACTCTTCCAAAAATCTTGTAGAGCATCTACAATAAAATCACTCGTTACATTAGACTCTGTAAAGTATAAAAATAGTTCGTCTAATTCTGGAAGGAAGATGCCGTAAGGAGTTACGGTAGTTTTTGGATGAAAATTATGGTCTTCTGTTTCTGTGACAACTCGGTTTTTTCCTCCTCTGTCAAAGCAGCCAATATCTACACGGGCTTTGGCATCCAGACTAAGACGTAAGATACTTGGATCATCCAGAGCGGATTGATTAACTATTGCTAATTGTTCAAAAATTGCGTCTGTTTCTGGAATTTTTTTTGAGGTAAAACTTTTGCTACTCGATTGAGTCTATAACCTAAATCATTCAATTTGATACGAATTGTTTCTTCAGTTGGTAACTGTTCGTCACTATAGCCACACTTTTCAATTAATAGTTTTCTGACTTTGCTTGCTGTTAGGCGTGTATATAACCTCTGGCTTTTAAAACTTGGGTCGGTTTGGCTCTGTGAATCAACTAATTTTTTAATATCTTCTAACAACGAAGGTAAGTGTTCTTCTGCTTTCCATCGACCCCTAGCTGAATAATTATCAAAGCAAGTAATCCCACTGGTTAATTCTTTAATTCCTTTACGAATGGTTTTTCTATCCCATCCCAACTCGTTTTGAGCTATGAGTTGTCCTCCATAGCCTAATCCCATAACAGTCTGCGCTTGAAAACGTCGTCTGGCTGCACCTTTCAATTGAGTAGCTGTTTCCTTGAGCAAACTTTTCAATGAGTCAGTTAATTCAATTGACACTCCAACACACCCCAAAACTCGAACCATATATTGAAATTACTACAAAAAGGGAAGTCACGGCAGCCGATGGCTGCCGTGACTTCCTACCCCCCTATAATGATTATCATTATTATGCTTTGGGGATTTTATTTCTTGGAAGTCCCTTATTGACCCTGTTATACAACACACAGCAGCCGCGCTCAAAGCAGCGATTGAAACTGAATCCTCACCTAATGCGCTGTTTGGTGAATCTGCTGCGACAATGCTTGCCGTTCGTCTACTACAAGCTTATGCTACCCGTAAGCCAGTAATTAAAGATTACGGCGATGGTCTGGCTAAAAACAAGTTACAACTAGCAATTGACTATATCAATACACATCTTGACCAGGATATCAAGTTAACAGATATTGCCGAACTTTTAGGAGTTAGTCATTACTATTTCTGTCATTTATTCAAACAATCAGTTGGTATAACTCCTCATCAATATTTGATTCTACAACGAATAGAAAAAGCTAAAATTTTGTTGAAAAACCGAGAATTAAGCATTGCTGAAATTGCCTTGGAGTGCGGTTTTACAGACCAAAGTCATTTAACTAAACATTTCAAACGTATAGTAGGGATGACTCCAAAAGCTATGCGATCGCAATAGCAAGAAACTACCAAAAAATCTCAATAATTTACAAGATAGGAACTTTGATGTTTGCCTACAGTAAAACTAGTAGCAACAAAGTAACTATGACTACCTCAATTCAATACAACATCGGGTTATTAATCTACCCAGACTTTACCCAATTAGATGTGACAGGCCCTTATCAAGTATTTTCCATGTTGCCTGCTGCCCGTGTGCATTTGATTTGGAAAAATTTAGAACCTGTAAAAGATACAGGCGGTTTAGTTCTTCACCCCACAAAGACATTTGCTGAGTGTCCACAGCTAGATGTGATCTGTGTTCCTGGTGGGGGAATGGGGACAATTGAAATGATGCGTGATGTCGAAGTACTGATGTTTCTCAACCAACAGGCGAAAAATGCCCAATACATAACTTCAGTCTGTACAGGTTCGTTAATTCTAGCAGCAGCGGGGTTACTCACAGGCTATACAGCAAGCTGTCACTGGATGTTTCGAGATTGTCTGGCTGATATGGGAATTGCAGTCAGTCATGAACGTGTTGTCGTTGATAGAAACCGAATTACAGGCGGCGGTGTTACCGCAGGTATTGATTTTGGACTTGTAGTTATAGCAAAACTCTGTGATGAAAACACAGCAAAATTTATCCAGTTGATTTTAGAGTACAATCCCGAACCACCGTTTAATGCAGGCTCTCCAGAAACAGCAGGTAAAGTCACAAAACTTGTCAAACTTGCAGGCGCAGAAATTTTAGCAGCAACATTAGCAGAATCTCAGCAAGTAGCAATTCGCTTAGGAGTGAAGCCATAACAGTGACTCGTTTAGCCATAAAATAATCAAGAACTTCAGCTAAATCAGCAATTTCATTCCACACCATGACAGATGTATCTCAGCCAATTAACTTGTGGGAATACGAACAGTTAGCCAAACAGCATCTATCGCAGATGGCCTTTGACTACTACTGTAGTGGTGCTTGGGATGAAATTACATTACGAGATAACCGCGCAGCTTTTGAGAGGATGAAATTACGCCCAAGGATGCTTGTAGATGTTAGCGATCGCAACTTAAGCACTAATATTTTAGGAAAGCATTTACAACTACCTTTATTAATTGCACCTATGGCCTTCCAATGTCTAGCCCATCCAGAGGGAGAACTAGCAACGGCCTTAGCCACAGCCTCCGCAGGCGTAGGTATGGTATTGAGTACAATGGCAACAAAAAGCCTAGAAGAAGTCGCTGCGGTAGGTTACAAACATAATGCCTTGCAATGGTTCCAGCTTTACATCCATAAAGACCGAGGCTTAACTCAGAACTTAGTCGAAAGAGCTTACGCCGCAGGTTATCAAGCTCTTTGTTTGACTGTAGATGCACCTATTTTAGGACGACGAGAGCGAGATAGACGTAACAAATTTACCTTACCACCAGGATTAGAGTTGGCAAATATTACCAATATCTCAGGGTTAAATATTCCCCAAGAGTCAGGAGAATCTGGATTATTTACTTATTTTGCCGAGCAATTAAACCCGGCGGTAACTTGGTCTGACTTGGAATGGTTACAGTCTTTATCTCCACTACCTTTGGTACTCAAAGGCATTTTACGCAGTGATGATGCGGTGCGTGCGGTTGAATATGGAGCCAAAGCAATTGTAGTTTCTAATCATGGTGGCAGACAACTCGATGGCGCGATCGCCTCTTTAGATGCACTGGCTGAGATCGTTGCAGCCGTCGATGGTAAAGCAGAAGTGCTGATAGATGGTGGTATTCGCCGAGGTACAGATATCCTCAAAGCCTTGGCTTTAGGGGCAAAAGCTGTACTCATCGGCCGCCCTGTACTTTGGGGATTAGCTTTAGCAGGACAGGTTGGTGTATCTCATATCATCTCACTGTTACAAGATGAATTAAGTGTGGCGATGGCTCTGAGTGGTTGTGCATCTATAAAAGATATTGACTCTAGTTTAGTGGCTTTCAAACATTAATCAGCAAAATTACTTGCAATAAACTTAAAGCCTATGTTATATTAGGAAAGTTGCACCCAAGGGCGGGTGGCGAAACTGGTAGACGCACCACACTCAAAATGTGGCGACCTTGCGGTCATAGGAGTTCGATTCTCCTCCTGCCCATTTGAAAAATATAAAGCTTATGTACAGTGACTAATTATTTGTCGTCGGTGACACATTAGTGTCGTTGGTGACAAATTCTTGTCTTCTTAGACTCAATCCCGTTCTTAGGGAACTAGTGACAAATTATTGTCAGACTTAATATGCTTTTAATTAGCATACTTTTTAAAGTAACTGCTCAAATGAGCTTTGTAAACTTGATTTTGCAAAAAAATATATAGTAAGAGAATCGAACTCCTATCTTTCAACCCTCGATTTAAATCGGCAATCTCTCAATTACAAGCCAATACTTTAACCCATCCTGTGCTTGAAGAGTTATTGTCACTTGACCACTGTAATGTGTGGGAGAGAATACGATTATCGCTTTCAACCCACCCTGTACTAGAAGGGTTGTTGTCACCTTAAGCGCAGAAGTCCTGAAGCGATCGCGTTAATCTCTCATACTTTCAACCCACCCTGTACTAGAAGGGTTGTTGTCACAAGAAGCCGCAGGCGTGAATACTAGTAAAAAGAAACTTTCAACCCACCCTGTACTAGAAGGGTTGTTGTCACGCTACAAAGAATTTTTTGTGCCACAAACTTTCAACTTTCAACCCACCCTGTACTAGAAGGGTTGTTGTCACTTCCTTACATTGTGATTACTTTTTGTGATGGTTCCCTTTCAACCCACCCTGTACTAGAAGGGTTGTTGTCACCTAAAAGTTAAAGCCGTTCTTTAGTTCGAGCTAAAGCTTTCAACCCACCCTGTACTAGAAGGGTTGTTGTCACCGGGATGGAACTACTAGCAGCGATTTACGGTACTCTTTCAACCCACCCTGTACTAGAAGGGTTGTTGTCACTTGCCCCCAAGTCGCTGATTCCGTGGCGTAAGCACTTTCAACCCACCCTGTACTAGAAGGGTTGTTGTCACTTGACCATAGTTAAAAGTTGTTCCGCTAGTGTTCCCTTTCAACCCACCCTGTACTAGAAGGGTTGTTGTCACCGAGGCGATGCAGCAGCTGTTAAGCACTGGGAGACCTTTCAACCCACCCTGTACTAGAAGGGTTGTTGTCACTTGAGAAATACAAGGCTTGGCTGGCACTGTCTCCACTTTCAACCCACCCTGTACTAGAAGGGTTGTTGTCACTTTATAAGGTGCAAACGGTTGCCAATAGAGCTATCCTTTCAACCCACCCTGTACTAGAAGGGTTGTTGTCACGTATTAACGTTAGGTTGAATAAAATGTACAACCTCTTTCAACCCACCCTGTACTAGAAGGGTTGTTGTCACATTAGAGCTTACAAAACCTTTAGGATTAATTCAACTTTCAACCCACCCTGTACTAGAAGGGTTGTTGTCACGGACGACTTGAGCAACCAATTAAAGCTGAGAACTGGGATTAATTCAACTTTCAACCCACCCTGTACTAGAAGGGTTGTTGTCACTGTACCCAGTCAGTAGACTCATCCTCACTTAAACCTTTCAACCCACCCTGTACTAGAAGGGTTGTTGTCACTCCATTACGTCTCTAGGTTCTGTTACATAAGCTTCTTTCAACCCACCCTGTACTAGAAGGGTTGTTGTCACTTTAATCCCTGTGTTTCTAGCACCAAAGCCAGAGGTCTTTCAACCCACCCTGTACTAGAAGGGTTGTTGTCACTTATACGAATGCCAATGTAACCGTTGATACCAAGGGGAGAATCTTTCAACCCACCCTGTACTAGAAGGGTTGTTGTCACTCTCCTGTAGTACTCCAATCAATATTAACTAATGCCTTTCAACCCACCCTGTACTAGAAGGGTTGTTGTCACAGACTACTTGGAACTTTTTAGGCTTTAGATCGCCTCTTTCAACCCACCCTGTACTAGAAGGGTTGTTGTCACTTCTTGCCAGTATTCAGGGGTCATTAGGGTTACCCTTTCAACCCACCCTGTACTAGAAGGGTTGTTGTCACAGACAGTATAAGAGTTTTGTACCATAGCTAAAATCTTTCAACCCACCCTGTACTAGAAGGGTTGTTGTCACCTCCTGTAATCCTACAGCCTCCCCATCTGGCGTATACTTTCAACCCACCCTGTACTAGAAGGGTTGTTGTCACTTTTTGGCAATATGCTTATTGAAATCATTGAGATTCTTTCAACCCACCCTGTACTAGAAGGGTTGTTGTCACTAGAAAAGAGGCGATCTCGTCCGTCCCAATTTCTCTCTTTCAACCCACCCTGTACTAGAAGGGTTGTTGTCACCAACAATCACGGCGCTTAATGGTTGATGAAGCCACTTTCAACCCACCCTGTACTAGAAGGGTTGTTGTCACGGGTACAGCAGGCTCTAACGCAGGTGCGGCTGCCCTTTCAACCCACCCTGTACTAGAAGGGTTGTTGTCACAGATAAATACTCAGAAGCCTTGGAAGCCTTAGATCTTTCAACCCACCCTGTACTAGAAGGGTTGTTGTCACCAACCTAGCTCCAAAACATTGTAGGGCAAAGTTTCCAGATGCCTCTAGCGCGGATGTTTCCCAATTTTCTATTTGAGCCTCAGTCTCAAAAATCATGTTCTGGGAAAAAACGATGAAATTCAGACTGGACAAGCAATTTGGAACTTGCGCGGAACTCTTCAAAATTTTGCCCTGATTTAAGCCCTTCAAAGAAAGAATTGGGGAGGGTTCCCCCTTGATCGGGGGTGATTGGGTAGCCACTACAGCAGTACATCCGCGCCCTTATTGCTGGGAGCGCACCTATCCTATCCGAAGATAGCAGCATCAGGGTGAGCAGCTACCAGGGTCAGAAAGCAAGACTGTATTGCTACAGTCAAACTAACCCTCATTTAACACAGTTCAGAGGCTGCAAGCAGCATGAACTGCGGCGCTATTAAATATTATTCCATTATCAAGGTTCAGATATTTGTCAACTTCGCTTAGTTAGGCGAAGTTGATAAGCACAGAGGGCTAATTCTTTTGCTTTATCCTGGGGACTGCCACGAACAGGTTGTTGACCTTCCTCAATCACAATTCCTATCTGAGCAGCTTTACTTTGAATGCTTTGGATTAATCTGCCGTAGCTCCAGGAATGGACATTGACTCGATACTGTTTGGCGTATTGTTGCTGGATTTCTACCGAGCCAGGACATTTTGTTTCAGCTATGGCTTGAATTTCACTTTGGAGAATCTCTCGCATATCTCCTAATTTAGGCAAAACTATACTACCAGCTTTGTAAGTTTGTGCGATCGCTACAATTTCTTTAGCCAACAATCTGTCCACGTACTGCCCCAACTCAGATGTACCAAATTGATTGGGAGAGAAGCTTTTTTGTGCTTTGTGACGTTCGTGGGATAGTGATCGCTGTTGTCGTCGCTGACGATTTAGCAAGTCATAATTGTCCCCTAGTAATTGCCTGATGCTGCGGTAAGCTAAAACTTTGTTTGCGATCGCATCGACTACGGCTATAGTTGCAGGTTTTTCTAACCCTAAGCTTACTCCAACCAATATGTGTGATTGACCTTGGTACAGGGGTTTACTAGGACGCTCGAAGGAATTATTTATGCGAGTTAGTGTAGATTGTTTACGCTGAATAAAAGCTTGCTGAGTATTACTCAGGTCTGTCTTTTCTTTCATCTTGGTGATGAATTTGGTAATCTCGTGTGCTTTCTCTTGGCGAACTTGTTCTGTTCCTTCAGCACTCCACAGGCGATTGTCTACACAGCAATAAAGGGTCAATCGGTTAATTTGCCAAGGTTCACCTTTACCTTCACCTTCTTGCCAAGCTAAACGACCATTTCTAAGAGTAAACAAGCCACTAGAATGCTGATTTTTGCTGTTGCGTTTGGTCTGTTGGTCTTCTAAGAAACGTTTAAACCAATGCAGTTGACGGCGATCGCAATACACTTCAAAAGTTAAATCACTCAAGCCATTGAAGTGAACACAGAGTCTATCTTTTTCATTTTTTGACCAAACTAGGTCTTCATTCGTTTCAAAAATTAAGGGAAATGGAAGAGAACTTGATCGGGTTAACAGAATATCCTGCCAGCGTTTTGCTTCAGCATTGTTTTCTGGAACGGTAGTTGTAGCAGTGAAGAGTGTCTCTAACCATTTAGCATTGGTTAAATCTCGACCCTTGGGAATTCGACTTGTTAGCTTGTCTGTTAGCCGTTGAATTTGGATTTCAACCTTACGGCGGCGTTTAGCAAATTTTTCTAGGTCTTCTTCTTTGTCATTAAGTTTGCAGCCATTTTTAAGCAGATAACTAATGGCACTACGGCTGAGTATGTCGTCCGTTTCTTGGTAAGCATCAAATAATTTATGAGATAAGCTACGGTCAGGATTGGAAGCGGATGATTTTTTGGATTTTTTAGTCTTTCCTCTTTTAGTCAAAGGAGCAGCTACGTCAGATTCTGGCATAGCCATTACCAAAATCTCAGCAGCTTTGGTACGAATTGCCTCTAAGCTACAACCGCTAATTTCTACTAATTCAGCATCGCTGTTGAGCATTTCTAGCCAGCGTATTTTGCCATCAAGCTGCTGCTGTAGCCGTTTTTGAATGGTTAACCAAGATTTGTAGATGTAATCCACAACATGAATTGCAGATAGATATAAACGGCTTGGCTGTCCTGCAAAGCGAGAGTTAGTTTTCAGGGATTGGCAAAGTTGGTTAACAACTGTTGAGGGCAGTTTGCCATTTTTTCGCCACTTCTCAAAATCTGGATGTTTACTAAGTTGTTGAAGCAGTTCGTTAATTAAGGGTGTGTTCAATTCTGCCATTAACTTCCAGAGTTGTTGGCGGGTAGATTCACTGGCAATTAGGCGACATTGAATAGTAATCTGGCTCATAAAAATAAAATACCATAAAAACACATTATGTTGTACAGAAAACTAATGTGTTTCAGGAGATGCTTCTATAGGATGATTCTTATGGAAGGAAAGTTCTACACAAGCACAGAAGCAGCAGAAATTACTCATTGCTCTCGCCGCCAGTTGCAGTATTGGCGGGAGAAGGGAGTTATAGTACCTACGGTTAACAGTACTGGCAAAGGTCGTAATGTTTACTACTCCAAAGCTGACCTGCTGGCGTTAACGGTAATGGAACAGTTACTATCAATCGGTTTAAATTTTGAGGTTTGCCATGCAGCACTAGAAACACTGCGCGAACGGGAACCTTGGTTATTTGATGAGTCTGTTCCCGAAGAAAAGATGAAGCGGCTAATGTTATTACCCACGCGATCGCATGAACAACCTTTGCAAATGGCAGAGTTTGATAAACAAGCTGCCCTAGAAGCACTTTGTCAAGGACAAACTGTGATTCCCTTTTGGTGCGATCGCATTCATCAAAAATTAAGGGATAATCTCAAAAACTTTAGTAGCTAGTTTGGCTTTGAATACTAAGTTATGTGTTTGCCACGTAGCATAATACTAGATTTATATTTACTGTCACAAACTCCTCTATTTAACCAAGTCAGCGATTTTGATGCTGATAGCTTAATAGTTCTTGAGAGCTTCGGGATGAGGCTTATACTCTCTGCCATTCCCGTGATGATTCTCTTCGACAAAATCCTGAAAGGATTCAAAACTTAAACTCTTGCCCATTGCCTTTCCAATTAGGGTCAGCAAATTGTTTGCCCGCAGATGAAAGAAAGCTTCAAAATCATCTCGGCGCAAAGTTGTTGGAGAGATAGCGTGCGATCGCAATATTTCATCTAGTCTTCTAGTTGATGTCCCAGTATTTTCAAACTCTTCTAAATAAACTGAAGGTGCTTTACTACCAATCTTTTTATTTGTTTTGGCACTTAAAGGTGTACGGTTAATCAAGCAGTTATATTTTTTGGGTTCAATGCCTTTTTTGCGACACCATCCCACAGGGAAGATATGGTGCGAATCTATCTGTTCTTCAAAATAAATCACATCATTGATTTCTTCCCCAGTACACCAATCAATTGCCCCCTCACGTCTTAGTAAAGCCGCTAAACCTTGATAGACTGCACCGTAACGTTTTCTAACGCTAATCAACCTATCAAAAGAAAAATCTGCTTGCACAATAGTAAGCGGCAGTGAGCCACCTGATAACCAATCTGGTACTTCTATCACGTCTCGCCCGGCTCGTGCCTCATACCAACGTGTATATACTTCACCAAACATCCCACACCATAACCAGCGTTCTAGCATAGAACGTATATGAGAAGAACGGGAACGCTCTCCCAAAACAGTAAAAATGGCACTGAGGATGACTAATTGAATGGGATAGGCTAAATCATCTGCATCAAAGATTTTTTGACTATGAAGGAAACGAGCAGATTCTTCAAAACCCCTAGAAATTGGATCAGCCCATTTTTGATATTCTTCTTTGGTGAGTTTGAGAACTTCAGCGCGATCGCAAGCAACACCTGGTAATTTATCGATGTTCCCGCCTTTTTTAATAGCTTCCATCCTCTTGGCATAACTAGCTATTAACGTAACTGCTTGTACAAAATCAGTGCTGCGGAGCTTACGCAATACTTTTAAAGATTGGAAGCGATTTTCGCGCTGTTTCCAATCATCTCTCAAACTGAAGTCAGCAGTGCAATAGCTGGAACTCATTAAATCGAAGTAATTGAGGTCACAGCCAGAAGTGTTTGTATCTTCAAAGACTTGGCAAACTGCTTCTTTTGGTAAGGAGTCACGTAGTTGGATCACAGGTATTTGATAATGCTCAAATTTCTTGAGAACTTCCAGTTCTAAAGTGTCAATTAGTTCCAGTTTTTGGGCATCGTATTGCCAATATTTAGAAAATTTACTTCTCCACTCAGAAAAAAAGAACACTTTAGATAAAGGAAACAAGAGGGCTTTATATTCTTTTTCAGGAGTAGAGCAGTCAACCAATCCCCCTGTGAAGGTGCGCGTAATTCTGGATTCAGGTAAGGCAATAATTGCATTAAGGCGATCGCATTCTGGATCGAGGCATTTTTCAATATCCAGGTAGTACCACTTTTTGATAGTTTTCTGGTTTTTTTGGTCTTTGATGATGACTGGTTGTTCAGACAGTAGCACCATAAATGCAGTTGTTAGGCGTTGCTGTCCATCAAGAATTAACAAGTTTGGCAGATGATTTGGTGGTGTTAACACTCCATCAACAAGACGTGGTTTAAATTGTCGGTGTTGATGACCTTGCTGAAGCATCATGACTGCGCCAATAGGATAAGCCAAAGATATGCTGGCTAGTAGACGACGCACATGAGTATCATCCCAAACCCAATCCCGTTGAAAATCTGGCAGTTGGATGCGTCCAGTTTTAATGTCTTTCATGACATCAAGGAGAAAATACTTAGTGATGTCAAAGGTAGAGATGGAGTTCATTTGATGTTCTGTCATTTTTGCCATCAAGAAAGATGCGACTGTTCACGAAAGTAGGTAGGTCTTTAGGCCAGCCTAAGATTACCCTTGTAGTGAAAACAAGGGGTTTTTGGGGCAATTGGTCGTGAGTCGCGATCGCTTTTGTTTATTCTTGAGGAAAGTCTGGAGGTAAAGTCACAATTCCTTGTGCAACAAGCTGTCTAAATTGGTTGATCAGGTCTGCTTGCCGTAATATGCGAGTAATATATTTAGGTCGCCGACGAAAGTCCGTTCCCCAGTCTTTAACGGTTTTTGGGCTAGTACCTGTAACTTGCGCGATCGCATTGATGCAGGCTTTACGATAATTGCGGCCTGGTTCCTGATTTACCCAACGGCGACAATACTCAGTCGGTTCAAGGGGCAACTGACGGAGTAGATCAATTGGATGATTATTTTGATGGGAGTTTCTCCCAGTCTGCATCTTCGGTCTTGATGAGTCAGATTAAGCTGGCAGAGGCAGGGAGTATTGGAAATGGCAGTAAGCTAAACTTTTACTCCTATAAATCCTGTGCTTGCTGAACCCAAATTAGAAAATATCTGCTCACAGTACAAGTATTTTAGTCACGAATCACGACCAAATTATTTTTGAGGATAATCAGGAGGTAAGACTATTTTTCTAATTTGGTTAAGCATATCTGCCATACGTAGTATATGCACTACATAGTTTGGTCGCCTCTCAAAGTTTTGACCCCAATTTCCTATAGTCCTCTCACTTAGCCCGGTTGCTTCAGCTAGAGCAGCAATACAGGCTTTCCTGTATCCCCGTTCCTCCGAGGACATCTCAACCCATCGTTGGCAATATTCCAAAGGCTCCAAAGGCAAGTCACTGAGCGCATCGATTCTATATTGAGTTGTCTGGGGATTGCTGTCTATTACCCGATTTATTCTTAACTGCACAATCACTCACGAATCGTGACTATTTTATAGATATTATGAGTCACGATGTGTGTAGAAAGCAGTGCGATGCCTGTGGCGGGCGTGCGATTCGTTCAGTCGAAATAAGTAGCAATACTTAGGGATGACTGGCTTTTATTGGGTAACCCATCCTGGGTTGAGTTCGCACTTTAATCCCCAATAAAATGACAACTCATATATCCATGTAGGTGAGGGAATCTAGTCTAGCTACAAGCTGAGAAAACTAGAGAGGAAAAGAAAAGTAGAAGTTCACACTAACACTATAACTTACCCCAAAATACACCAAGTCCTACTGTCCTAGTGCGGGATTAAAAGCACACAGACTACCAGAGGCAACTTTGGTAGCCCCCACATCCGAGACCGATTATCAAAGATGCGAAGCAGGGGTGAAAGCAGTCAATGCGGTAATTGCTGAAAGCGTATACTGCAAGCAAGAATCCTATGGGTAGAACAAGCAAAGTGCCGTTTAACCATCGTTAGCAGGCTCCAGGGGGAATAAGCTTCTTTGGAACTAACTTCCAAACCGCCTGGGTCGGGAATATCCGACATAAAAGAGTCCACTCGGTATGCCCGACCGAGATGGCGCACTACTCTCACCCGGTGGAAAGGCACGCCCTAAAGGATTCAAACATGGATGATGGGAACGAAACAACCCCTGATGTTCTCCTGAAAATACAGGTAGGTATCAGCCATAAGACATAAGGGAGAAGGATGGTACAAAAAGCAAATGCCCAACCTGAATTAACAGGTAAAGCCGGAAAAAGGATGGCTGTAATCGCCGGGATAAGCTGACGTGTACCGCAGTGTGGGAAAGGCTAAAGGTAACAGTAGCAATGAATAAGCCTAAATTGGACTCAGTTTCACTGAATACCGAGGGATGGAAAACTATCAATTGGCTCAAAGCCGAAAGATATGTCTTTAAGTTGCAAAAACGCATTTATGCTGCTTCCCGCCGTGGCGATGTTAAGCGATGTCGCAAACTCCAAAAGACGCTGATGAGGTCTTGGTACAACAGATTACTATCGGCTCGTCGGGTAACCCAAGAAAACCAAGGTAAAAAGACGGCAGGAGTGGATGGCAAAAAAACGCTGTCCCCAGAAGCACGTATGAAACTGGCAAGGGAACTAAAACTTACTGGAAAATCCAAACCCACTCGTAGAGTATGGATTCCAAAACCAGGAACACAAGAAAAACGCCCATTAGGAATACCCACAATGTACGACCGTGCATTACAAGCCGTAGTAAAATCTGCACTAGAACCTGAATGGGAGGCAGTCTTTGAACCAAATTCCTATGGTTTTAGACCAGGAAGGTCTTGCCACGATGCAATTAAACAAATCAAACTCTGTATACAGAATCAGGCAAAATTCGTACTAGATGCGGACATAGCCAAATGTTTTGATTGCATTAACCACATAGCCCTACTTCAGAAACTTAACATCAGAGGAAAAGCTAGGCAACAGATAAAAGCTTGGCTCAAATCTGGGGTCATAGACCAGGGGGCATTTACGGCTACATCTCTTGGAGCACCGCAAGGTGGTGTTATTTCACCACTACTGGCAAATATAGCCCTCCACGGCTTAGAAAATGCACTCAACAACTTTGCCACAACACTCGATATTCGTGATAAAAACGGTAAAAGAGTGTCACGTCAAGAAAGAATCAAATCACTTAGCTTTATACGCTATGCAGATGATTTTGTTGTGTTGCACAAAGATAAGGCTATAGTCCAAAGATGCCGAGAAATCATCTCGGAGTGGTTAAAAGACATAGGCTTAGAACTTAAACCCGAAAAAACCAGGCTAACTCATACACTCACCAATGAACTGAGTGAAGATGGTAAAGCTGGATTCAACTTTCTTGGTCACCATATCCAGCAATACCCAGCAGGGAAGTACCGCAGCAATAAAAATGCTGAGGGAAAAATACTTGGTTTTAACACCCTCATCACCCCATCCACGAAGGCGAGTAAGGCACATCAAGAGGAAATCGGAAGAATCATCAGAAAACACAGGTCTTCGCCCCAAGCGGCACTAATCAAAGACCTCAACCCTGTAATCAGGGGATGGACTTCCTACTACTCAAACTCCGATGCCCAAACTATCGGAGAATTATCAAAACAAGACAACCTCACATACCTGAAACTTCAACGATGGGCAACACGCCGATGTGGAACTACAGCAAAAGGACATACCAAATACTGGACATCCATAGAAGGCGTTAACTGGGTATTCGCAACAAGAGTTGGGGATGCGAACCCCCTTCGGTTACTAAAACATAACCAATTCTCTTGCAGTAGCACTAGTTATGTAAAAGTCAAAGGTGATAAAAGCCCCTACGACGGCGACACAGTTTACTGGAGTTCAAGACTAGGGAAACACCCTCAAATGCCTAGTCGTAAGGCTAAGTTGCTAAAACTTCAAAAGGGTAAATGTCCCTGGTGCGGATTAAGCTTCCAAGAATGGGATGTAATTGAAATAGACCATCAAATCCCCAAAGCACTAGGCGGTAAGGATGAATGGAAAAACCTGCAATTATTACATCGGCATTGTCATGACGAAAAGACCGCAATTGACCTTAAAGAAATTCGGAATAAAGACCACTCCAAATTCCAAGAATTGCTCTCTAAATTTTGGGAGAAATTCGACTGGGAATGGCTAAACGATATTCCAAACTTTCTTGGTCATGCTGTTAGGAAGTCCGACATGACAAATGGACAACACACTGAGTAGCCGTGTGCGGTGAAAGTCGCACGCACGGTTTCGGATGGGAGGGGTGATGCAGTAATGCACACCTCGACCCTACCTACGCTTACGCAATCAATCTCAAAAGCTTTAGTAGCTAGTTTGATGTTGAATAATAGGTTTTCTGGTTCCTAGATAGCAAAATACTAGACTCATACTTAACAGCAAGCAAGAATTAAGTCTAGAATTATACTGCGCCTCCTCTAAACCGAAAGCCGAACTTCTTTATGTCAGAAGCGATAGACAAGAAATCTCTGAGTGAACGTGATATCTGTACAAAGTTTATTACACCTGCTCTAGTTAATCGCGGCTGGAATATCAACACTCAGATTCGAGAGGAAGTGACGCTGACAAAGGGTAGGGTGATTGTTAGGGGTAAGCTTGCTAGTCGAGGTGAGCAGAAACGCGCTGATTATGTGCTGTATCACAAACCTGGCGTACCACTGGCTGTAATTGAAGCTAAAGATAATAATCACAGTGTCAGTGCGGGAATGCAGCAAGCGATCGCCACTGGTGAATTAATTGATGTACCATTCATATTTAGCTCGAATGGCGACGCTTTTATGATTTGCGATCGCACCATTACCGAAGGACAGCGAGAACGGGAAATCCCCCTCAATCAGTTTCCGACACCGGAAGAACTTTGGCAAAAATATTGTGATTGGAAGGGAATTGACTTAGAGATTCAGCCGATTGTTTCTCAAGATTACTATCCTAGCCCTGATAAAAAACAGCCACGCTATTATCAACAGATTGCCATTAATCGCACGATTGAAGCGATCGCCAAAGGAGAAAACCGCATCCTATTAGTGATGGCAACGGGTACAGGTAAGACTTTTACAGCTTTTCAAATTATCTGGCGCTTGTGGAAGTCGGGGGCGAAAAAGCGTATCCTGTTTTTGGCAGACCGCAATATTTTGGTTGACCAAACTAGAGTCAATGACTTTAAACCCTTTGGCTCAAGAATGGCCAAAATTAAGCAGCGACAGGTAGATAAATCTTATGAAATTTATCTCTCCCTGTATCAGGCGGTAACCGGAAATGAAGAAGCGAAAAATATTTATCGCCAATTTTCACCAGATTTCTTTGACTTAATTATTATAGATGAGTGCCATCGGGGAAGCGCCGATGAGGATTCGGCATGGCGAGAGATTCTGGAATATTTTAGCAGTGCAACGCAGATTGGTTTGACGGCTACGCCAAGGGAAACAGAAGAAGTTTCTAATAGTCTTTATTTTGGCGATTCGATTTTTACCTATTCACTCAAACAAGGGATTGAAGATGGTTTTTTAGCTCCCTACAAAGTCATTCGCATTGATTTTGATAAAGATTTGAGTGGATGGAAACCAAAGCCAGGACAAAGGGATAAATATGGTAAAGAAATTCCCGATCAAGTATTTAATCAGCGAGATTTTGATAGAAGTCTGGTTTTAGAGAAGCGTACCGAGTTAGTAGCGCGAATTATTTCTGATTATCTTAAATCAAGCGATCGCTTTGCCAAAACTATCATTTTTTGTGAGACGACTGACCACGCAGAACGGATGCGGGTTGCATTGGTGAATGAAAATACTGATTTGGTGGCGGAGAATAGCCGCTACATTATGCGAATTACTGGGGATGATGCTCAAGGTAAGGCTGAATTGGATAATTTCATTGACCCTGAAAGTAAATATCCCACGATTGTTACTACTTCTGAATTACTGACGACTGGTGTTGATGCTAAAACTTGCAAATTGATTGTTTTAGACCAGCGCATCCTGTCCATGACCAAATTTAAGCAAATTATTGGTCGCGGAACTCGCATTGATGAAGACTATGGCAAAATGTTCTTCACCATTATCGATTTTAAAAAAGCGACCCAGTTATTTGCTGACCCTGATTTTGATGGCGAACCTGTACAAATTTACAAGCCTAAACCCGATGAGCCAATTAATCCGCCTGATAATGGTGATGATGAACAAGTCATAGATGATGGTGAGATTAACCGTAAGCAGAAGCGAGAAAAGTATGTAATCGCAGATGAAGAGGTGGCGGTTGCTTTTATTCGAGAGCAATATCACGGCAAGGACGGTAAGCTGATTACGGAATCGATAAAAGACTATACTCGCAAAACAGTTAGTCAGGAGTACGTTTCATTAGATGCTTTCTTGAAAAAATGGCAATCTACAGAACAGAAGCAGGCTATTATCCAAGAATTACAAGAACTGGGTGTGCCTTTGGAAGCGTTAGAAAAAGAGATTGGTAAGGATTTTGACCCCTTAGATTTGTCATGTTGTCTTTGACCAACCGCCACTAACACGCAGAGAAAGAGCGAACAATGTCCGCAAGCGTAACTACTTTAGCAAGTATGGCGAACAAGCTAGAACTGTTCTCAATGCTTTGTTGGATAAATATGCTGATGAGGGGATTGAAGATATTGAAAGTTGGGGTGTGTTAAATGTTAAACCAATCAGCGATTTAGGCACTCCGTTGGAGATAATTAGTATTTTTGGTGGTAAGCAAGGTTACTTACAAGCTTTGTCGGTTCTTAAGGAAGAACTATATCGAGTATCTTAATAATCCTAAACATTATTTGAAATACTAGTAATAATATTTCAATTATTGGGCTAAATAAAGGAGATATATTAATATATTTTGTTGCCAAAATTAATTGTATTTATAGAAATAGTAAATTTTTATGAACCAATATTTGATTGATACAAAATATGCAGCAAGCAATATTATTGATTTAATTATGCACGATGAAAGAGAGCTTGAAACAGCAGAGGAAAGAAAACGCAAAATTGATGAGGAATTAAGGCTTTCTTATGAAAGATTTTATGCCGGAGATATGTCAGATGATCTCAGCCCAATGCAAGTTCAGTACGAATACGTTCAATTGATGAAGCAATCAGAGCGATTAAGAGAGCAAGAAAAATACTTAATTGCTCAGATGGAATGCTTGAAAAATTTAATATATGCTAAATCATTTGCTGTATCATCTCTTTGCGGTGCCTTACTTCAGATAGCTAAACAAGGCATTTCAATTGTACATACAGGTTTAGGAAATTGCCCTGACGGTAGAAGCATAGGTAATGAAGTTTTAAAAAATATAATTTGGCAAGGTCGAAATCAATCAATGCACTCTGAGGAAGGTAACTTTAGACCACCAGTTGAGCAATGCTTTAATAATTTGGAGACTTATTTTGGTAATGAATTTTCATTAAGCCAATACCCTAAAGAAAATTTTGCACAAAAAATAGTTATAAAGGTTCTTGGTTGGAATGACTATCAAGTGTATGAACACGATATGATATCACTTCTAGGTTAATTGTGCCAATCGGCGATCGCACTCACTTATTATTATGTCAATCAGCACTACAATTAAGACTATTCAAGATATCATGCGGAAGGATGCGGGCGTTGATGGTGACGCGCAACGCATCAGCCAGTTAGTTTGGATGATATTCCTCAAAGTTTTTGATGCTCGTGAAGAAGAATATGAACTGCTAGAGGATAATTATAAATCTCCGATTCCTGAAGGGTTGCGTTGGCGTAACTGGGCAGCAGATGCAGAAGGGATTACTGGAGATGCTTTACTGGATTTTGTAGATAATGCTTTATTTAAAACTCTCAAAGAACTGAGAACTACGGCAACTGATGCGCGTGGGTGGATGATTGGTAAGGTATTTGAGGATGCCTACAACTATATGAAAAATGGTACTCTCATCCGCCAAGTAATTAATAAGCTCAACGAAATTGACTTTAATAAAAAAGAGCAGAAAAAACAGTTCAGCGAAATTTACGAGAAGATTCTCAAGGATTTGCAGAGTGCAGGAAACGCCGGAGAATATTATACTCCTCGTGCGGTGACAAAGTTTATTGTAGATAGAATCAAGCCGCAATTAGGCGAAATTGTTCTTGACCCTGCTTGCGGTACAGGTGGCTTTTTAACAGCAGCTATTGATTACATTCGCCAACATTTTCAAAGTGCTGATGTTCCAGAAATTCTGCAACAGACGATTCGCGGAACTGAGAAAAAGCCGTTACCTTATAACCTTTGTGTAACGAATTTGATTTTACATGGTCTTGATGTACCAGAAGCAGAACATGATAACACTTTGGCACGACCATTGCGCGATTACAGTCCTCAAGAACGGGTGGATGTAATTATCACTAATCCGCCTTTTGGTGGGATGGAAGAAGATGGAATTGAGGACAATTTTCCCGCTACATTCCGCACCAGAGAAACGGCAGATTTATTTCTGGTGCTGATTATTAATTTGCTCAAAGAAGGCGGTAGAGGTGCAATAGTTTTGCCAGACGGTACGCTGTTTGGGGAAGGTGTAAAAACTCGGATTAAAGAAAAACTGCTGCAAGATTGCAATCTGCATACAATTGTTCGCTTACCAAATGGCGTATTTAATCCCTACACAGGTATAAAAACTAATCTGCTATTTTTCACCAAAGGGGAACCAACAAAAACGATTTGGTATTATGAACACCCTTACCCAGCAGGTTATAAGTCATACTCAAAAACTAAGCCGATTCGCTTTGAGGAGTTTGCACCGGAGCAAGAATGGTGGGATAACCGCGAGGAAAATGAATTTGCTTGGAAAGTTTCAATTGCAGATTTAAAGCTGAATAATTACAACTTAGATATTAAAAATCCTCACAAAGTTGATGTAGAACACGCTGATTTAGATGAGATGTTAGCAGAGCATCAAAAACTCATGGCTGAGTTGGGTGAGGTGCGGAGTAAGTTGAAATTTGAGTTAATGGAAGCATTGGAGAGAGATGAGTGATGAAAAAATGCAGTTAGAATTGATTTATATTCTCTATATTAAAGGAATTAAATATGCTAAATGCAGTTGAATTTCAAGCAAAGATTCAAAATGGTTTAATTCAGATTCCTGATGAGTACAAACAAGAACTCGGTGAAGGAGAGGATATTAAGGTAATTGTTTTAGTAAAGAAAAAGCCATCTCGACAAACAGACATAATTGATAAATTGACAGAGAACCCTGTGCAGGTGGAGGGATTTCTCAGCCGTGAAGAAATTTACAATCGATAATTATGACATCTGGTGCATCATTCGTTGATACAAATATTTGGCTTTATCGTTTATTTGACGACCAAAAAATAGAAGTTACAGAAAGAGAAAGAAAGCGTAATATTGCTATTACTATTACGGAAGCTGAAGGAATAATTATCAGTACACAGGTTGTCAATGAAATTTCTAACAATTTACTGAAAAAAGCAGCCTTTAATGAGGAGCAAGTTAAAGCTGTGATTCAGTCGCTTTATCGTCGCTGCACTGTGGTAGAGTTTAACCTAACTATTTTTGAATCTGCTTCTAATCTCCGCAGTCGATTTAATTTCTCTTTTTGGGATAGTTTAATTGTTGCTTGTGCTTTACCTACGGGAGCAAGTATTCTCTATTCTGAAGATATGCAGGATGGGTTAGTTGTAGATAGTCAATTACAAATTGTGAATCCATTTAAATGAAAGTAGATACTTTTTTCCAAAATTTTGAATTGTTGACTGATGCGCCAAATGCAGTTGCCAAATTGCGGGAAATAATTTTACAGTTGTCGGTAAAGGGGAAACTTGTTCATCAATATCTCAATGATGAACCTGCTTCGGTTATGTTAACAAATATTGAAATCGAAAAAGAAAATCTAATAAAACAGAAAAAAATCAAAAGAATTGATTCATTGCCTGCTATTGATTTTAATAACTTACCTTATACAATTCCAAAAAATTGGAAGTGGGTTAGATTAGGTTCACTTGTGGAAGTGATTACTAAGGGATCTTCTCCCAAATGGCAAGGAATAAATTACGTTGAGGATAACTCTGGCACGCTTTTTATAACAAGCGAAAATGTTCAAAATTATATAATTGATGTAACTGAACCTAAATTCGTTGAAGCAAAGTTTAATGAAATAGAGCCACGCTCAATACTAAAGCGGAACGATATTTTAATGAACATTGTAGGCGCATCAATTGGTCGTACTGCGATATTCGACAGAGATGATGTTGCAAATATAAATCAGGCAGTGTGCTTGATAAGATTTATTTCACCTGAAAAGTTTATTGAGCTTCGCTACATACTTCACTTCTTCAACAGTCCTATTTGTATCAGTTTCATGTTCGATAAGCAGGTTGATAGTGCCAGAGCAAATTTGAGTATGGGTAATATTGCAAAATTCCCAATTCCGCTTCCACCCCTTGCTGAACAAAAACGCATTGTAGTGAAGTGCGATCGCTTGCTTTCCATCTGCGACGAAATCGAAAAACGACAGCAGCAAAAGCAAGAAAGTATTGTGAGGATGAATGAAAGTGCGATCGCTCAACTCCTCTCCTCCCAAAATTCTGATGATTTCCGCCAACACTGGCAGCGCATTTGCAATAATTTTGACTTACTCTACAGCATTCCTGAAACAATTCCTAAACTGCGTCAGGCGATTTTGCAATTAGCTGTGCAGGGTAAACTTGTGCGTCAAGATATCAGTGATGGATGTGGTTCAGTTGTTTTACAAGAAATCGCTATATATAAAGAAACACTAATAAAAAAAGGCAAAATCAAGAGTGCCTTATTATCTCCAATAGCAAAAAATGATATTGATTTTAATATTCCAGACAATTGGATATGGACAAGATTCGGTGAGGTTATTCTAGATATCGAAGCAGGAGCAAGTCAGGGCAAACGCATCTAAATATTGATGCACAGAACGAAAGAAGAGGCTTGGAAGTACAACCGTAAGCCATCAGTAACAATAAGAACTGATCGGTTGAGAAGAGAGTAGGGATACAGAACATAAACTCGGTATGGTATTGTCAAAAAGTATCCTCAAGAAAAAAAGCACGCTACACTGACGTTTGGATGAAGCTCAAGCCCAAAATCACAATAGCTGACCATTTTGCACAGATGTCAGATCCAAGAGTAGACCGCACAAGATTACATAAGCTAATTGATATTTTGACAATTGCGATTTGTGCAGTAATCTGTGGAGCAGATAGTTGGGTGGCAATAGAATTGTATGGCTGCACAAAGTATGAGTGGTTAAAAACATTTTTGGAGTTACCAAACGGAATACCATCACACGATACATTTGCAAGAGTGTTTGCACAATTGAATCCACAGCAATTTCAGTCATGTTTCTTAAACTGGATAAAATCAACTCAGAAGATAACAAATGGTGAAGTTGTAGCAATTGACGGTAAAACTTTATGTGGTTCTTATGATAAAAGTAGTGGTCAGAGTGCGATTCAAATGGTAAGTGCATGGGCAACTACGAATAAATTAGTGTTGGGACAGGTAAAAGTAAACGAAGCATCTAATGAAATTACAGCTATCCCAGAACTACTGAATGTTTTAGAGTTGAATGGTTGTATCGTGACAATTGATGCAATCGGTTGCCAAAAAGAAATTGTGAAGTTAATTACGCAACAAAACGCAGATTATGTAATCACCTTAAAAAAGAATCAGGGTAATCTATATGAGTTAGTAGAAGAACTATTAAGAACAGGAATAAGCACAGGGTTTGAAGGGCTTCACCATAGCACATATAAAACAGAAGAAACGGGGCATGGTCGTGATGAAATCCGCAATTATGTGATGTTATCTGGAATTGAATCTCAGCTTGACCCAGATTCAGTTTGGTCAAACTTAAAAAGTGTTGGGATGGTAGAGTCTGTTCGACAAATAGATGGTAAAACAACAGTGGAGACTCGTTATTATATTAGCAGTCTTGAGAATGATGCGAAAAAATTTGCTAATTGTGTTCGCAGTCATTGGGGCATAGAAAATTCGTTACATTGGGTATTAGATGTAGCTTTAAAAGAAGATGACTGCCGGATTAGGAAAGATAATGCTCCACAAAATTTTGCAGTGATGCGGCAGATAGCAGTAAATCTTTTAGGTAAAGAGAAACGTGTGAAGCGGGGAATCAAAAATAAACAGTTTTTGGCAGCAATGGATAATAACTATTTAGAAAGAGTTTTAGCTTTAGCGTAAACTAGCTTGTCAATAATTTGGTTAAGATTGTTGCTTATTTTTAAGGGTAAGCTTACTTATTTATAGCTGAATAGTTAGCTAATTTATCTTTAAACAAGAGTTATTTCATTAGCGATAAGCTAATTTACTTGTTAGCAAAAAAATCGATTTGTTCTATTTATATTTTGGTCAAGTTTTGCACTTATGAAAATGATTTTGAAATCCTTATTAGTTTTTGTTAGGAAATAAGGTGCGTTTTCCCTGGTTCCAACCCTCAACGATGACAAAGCAGACTTCATTCGGATGTTTGGACTTTGGCAGCAAATCAGAGAAATTGATACACCAAAAATTATCTTTGATTTTTCAGGTTGTCGCTTTCTTCGCCCAAACGCTGTAGCGTTTTTAGGTGGTTTAGCTCGCCTCATTCAATCTTGTGGTAGTCAAGCTATTTTTGCTTGGGACACTCTTCAAGACGATATCAGAGGCAATCTTGCTCAAAATGGTTTCTTATACGCCTTTGGAGAACATCAGCAAGGGTGGAAAGGAAATTCCGTTGCTTATAGGGAAGATCCTAATGACGATCTTGAAGGCATTCTCAATTACCTTGATGAGCAATGGCTTGGACGTGGTTGGGTAGACATTAACCAAACTCTCAAGGATGAAATTATCCAGAATGCTCTTGAAATTTATAGCAATGCTTTTGAACATGGTAAATCTGATATCGGTGTATTCACTTGTGGACAGCGTTATCCTAACTTAAATAAACTAAAGCTGACTGTCATTGACTTTGGTGTTGGCATTCCAGGCAATGTACGCCACTTCCTTCAAGACAGTCAGAAATTAGCTGAAGAAGCCTTACGTTGGGCATTTCAACCAGGTAAGACAACGCGACCCAGTAGAATATGCGGAGGAACTGGACTGGATTCACTAAAAAAATTTGTAAAGAGTAAACAGGGTAAAATAGAGGTTTATAGCCATGACGCTTACGGTTTAATTGACGAAACTCAAGAAATTTACCAAAGCGCACCCACCTTCTTTGAGGGAACTTTAATAAATATCACTATTAAATGCGATGTAAATCACCATAACTTTACAGAAAATGAAGTATTATTCTAGTACAAAGGTTCTAATAGAGGTTTTAGAGCCATGAAATACAAAATCTACGAACTAATTGGCGAAAACTCCATAAGCCAAAAGGCTGGGCAGCAAGTCTATGATTTAATTTATCCTCAACTGCAAGCAGGAAAGGCAGTAGAGCTAGATTTTGCTGGCGTAAGAAGATTCTTGTCTGTGTTTTTCAATTTTGCCATTGGTCAATTATTGCGTGATATCAAACCTGAAGACCTGGATCAGCTTCTAGTTGTATCCAACCTCAGTCCTCTTGGTCAACAGACCTATGATGAAGTGATTGAGAATGCAAAGCTTTATTACTCAGATGAGCAGTATCGTAAAGCAGTAGATGAAATGATTCTTGAACAATCTGCCTGTTAATCATGCCAGTTAACTACACCGTAAAAGCAGATGTAATTGACATCACAACAGATTCCCCCCAAAAAGGGGATATTTTTTTAGTTGATACAAATATTTGGTACTGGCTGACATATCCTCCAGCAAGTTTGTCTTTAAATACGTATCAAAGCAGCTATTCAAACTACATTACAGATACTTTTACAGCAGGTGCTACTCTTTGCTGCTCTGGCTTATCGCTGGCTGAATTAGCTCATATTATTGAAAGAGAAGAAAAAAAGCTATCATCTTACAGTTCTAGCAGAATTAACAATAAAGAATACCGCCATAACTATTCTTCAGAACGAGCTAGGGTTGTTTCTAGAGTAAAAGCTGCATGGAATCGAGTCAAGAACACTTATGCTCTTCAAATTAGTGTCGAACTTGATGAAGACACCGTAGATAATGCTTTAACTCAGTTCAGTAATCAATGCTTAGATGGTTATGATTTGTTCATTCTGGAATCAATGAAACAAGAATCAATCAACAAGATAATTACTGATGATGGTGATTATGTGACAGTGCCGGGAATCCAGGTATTTACTGCTAATCCAGGGGCGATCGCCGCAGCACAAAATCAAGGCAAACTTATAACTAGATAAGCATTGTCCTCAAAAACTGCCAGAAATTACACAGCCGTTACCCGCCTCTTCAAAACCAACTGGGTATGGTGTAGTGCGATGTGCGATCGCCTTTTCAAGCAACTACAAATTATTTTGGTGAACAAGATTTGACTGTTGTAGAGTGAATAGCGATCGCATCCATCCTCTTTTCACCTGAAACTGGCAGTGGGCGATCGCCTGAACAACCTCTGAAAATTACCAGAATTTGACAAGGAAGCAGCACTAGAGGTACTTTGTCAGGTCAGACTGTGATTTCTTTGAGGTGCGATCGCATTCATCAACCATTGAGAGATAATCTCAATTGTTTTAGACATTTTGCACAAGATTCTTAGTTTTTTCTATGGATGACAGCTTGATAATAATCTGTAAGCGCAGTTATGATTACACTATTTGATTAATATTTGCTACATCAAACAAATCACAGCCAAGCCTCTTTTATCGCTAAAACAACTATAAATATGTTTAGAATTACAAAAAACTTTTTACTGGTAAAAAATATTTATCCCTATAGAAGTAGAAAGTGAAACGATTTGTTATCACCCATTAGTCTCTTGACTCATGGTTGCTATGTTATTGAGCATAGAATTTTTTCTTAATTTATTTATGAAGTGATTCAGTATGTTCCTTAAAAAAATTAATCCTACACCAGAACAACGCAAAATCTTTTTTCTTAATCCAAATCAACCTACTTTATTGTCGGGAAGAGCAGGTAGTGGAAAAACAACTACAGCAATTTTGCGAGCAAAACAATTAATCAATTTTTTCCAAAGACAAGGACTTGAGCCTAGAGTAGGATTTTTTGTTTTCAACAATACATTAAAAAGTTATTTAGAAACATTAGCGAGTATATATTTACAAGAAGTAAATTTTGAAGTATGGGTTATTGATAAATGGTGCAAGAACTTCTTAGAAACAAGAGGTCTTTTAAACTATATTATTGCTGATGAAGGTTTATGTAAATTTTGTCTAGCACAGGCAATACAAGCAATTGAATTAAGTTCCAAACATCCACAATTAATTAAATTAGGTTATGACTTTCTTGTGGAAGAAATTAACTATTTACTGGGAAGATTTGGTTTAGATACAATGAGCTATATAGAATCAGAACGTATCGGACGTGGTTCTAATCCCAATATTGATAATCAAACAAAACGTTTAATAGCTGAAGAATTAGTTCCAGCTTATCAATTAGCGTTGCAAGAATCAAATTATATAGATTGGAACTACTTACGTGAACAAGTATTTTCTTTTATGCAAGCAGGAATAGAATATGAAAAATATGATATTTTGGTCGTAGATGAAGCTCAAGATTTATCTGCACTACAAATAAAAATTTTGTTAAAACTAACTTCTAGTGACACTAATTCAATTACATTAATTCGTGATACAACACAAAGGATTTACAAAAATAATTATATTTGGAATGACATTAATCTAACTTTTGGAATTAGTTCAAAATTAGACCTACAAAAAAATTATCGAAATACTCATGAAATAGCTATGGTGGCTGCAAGTCTCATGCAGTCAACTTTAATAGAAGAACACGACATTGATATACTTAATCCAGACTTGACTGAAACTTCGGGGTTAAAACCTATTTGGGTACGTGGAAGATATACCAATCAGCAACAATATTTACTCGATATACTCAGTAAAATTGATATCACTCATGAATCAGTTGGTATTCTTCATATCCAGACAAATAGTGTTAATCAATTAGGTCAAAATTTGCGTAATTCAGGATATGAATGTTTTGTATTAAAAGACGAAGACAATTTAAAGGATACTTCAGGTGGAGTCTATGTTTCTACATTACACTCCGCAAAAGGACTAGAGTTTGATCATGTTTTTATAATGGGATACGATGATTTTTTTGCCCCTGGGCCAAATTCTTTATCACACAGAAGCACCTCTGCACATTTATCTGCACACCGTAAACTTTTATATACTGCAATTACCAGAGCTAGGAAAACTCTAACTATCACGTCCTCAATAAATGAGTATTCGCGGTTTTTAAAAGAAATAGATACAAATTTATTACATACAATAAGAGTTTGAAGTATGAATTTAAAACCAGATTATCAGGATTTTAAATCTATAATTGATAAACGTGGCATTAAATATCTTATTCACTTTACTCGATTTGAAAGTGTAACAGCTATTGTAGGTGAAGGTAAAATTTTACCACGTAACCAGTTACACAATATTAGCTACGAATGGAAGGAACTTGTAACGCCAAATTCACCAACAAGGCGTGATAATCCCAAGCATTTAAATACATCCATCATGAACGCAAATATTTATTTACTAAATATATTTCGTGATAAATGGCATCTAGGTAGTCGCTTCTGTATACTTGGTATTAATCCAAAGTATATTTATGAAGAAAAAACAGAATTTTCTATTACTAATGCTACATATAAACCAGCAATAAACTTTGGAATAAATAGTAATATTAAAACATTTAATGCTATGTTTATGGAACAAGTATCAGGAAGATGGGATAAATATACTTCTCAGCACAAAATAACAGTTCGTAAATCCCATTGGACTGATTACTACACAACAGACTCAGAAGCAGAGGTGTTAATTGAAAGTGAAATACCTTATAATGATATTTTATTCATAGCGTGTCGTAACCAGTATGAACACGATATTTTAGCATCTGCATTTGATGTACTAGAACTACCTACGGAGAAATTTCGTGTGCAGCCAACTCTCTTTGAACCTCGAAGTGAATAAGGAAAGTCAAGATAAATTTAGAGGAGCATTCATTGGTGCTGCTATAGGTGATGCTCTGGGATTTATTACTGAATTTATGCGAAATTCAAACGAAATTCGCAGTAATTTTAAACTTGATCAACTTAACAGGTTTGTTGATTGGGAGCGAATTACTACATATTATAAAACGGGTAATAAAAATTATATTAAACTACCTTTATCATCTGGTACTTACTCAGATGATACACAATTAACTCTGGCTACAGCGCGTTCAATAAGGGCTGATGGTTCTTTCAATCCTGAAACATTCTCTAAATTTGAATTACCTTTGTGGTTACAGTATGAATTAGGAGGTGGTTCAGGAACAAAAGCAGCAGCAAAAAATCTTTTAAATACAAATATAAGCTGGCATAATAACTTTTATGAGACATCTTATACTAGCTATATTAAAAGTGGTGGCAATGGTGCTGCCATGAGGATTCTTCCAATTGCATTAGTTAATATTGAAAGTTCAACAAGGCTATACATAGATATATGGCGTAATAGTATTACCACTCATGGACACCCTAGAGGATTAATCGGTGCTTTACTATTAGCAGACTCCATTAAATTACTCATAGAAAATCCTCAGAATCAAGTAGAGTGGCTTGATAGTTTAATAGAAAAATGTAGTAATTACTCTCAATTAGAAAGAATATGGAATCAAGATAATTTATTTTCAAGTTGGAAAAATAAATGGCAGAGTGTATGCAATCACAATTTTACCTTTGCTTGGAACGATATCTGTCAAGAAACAATAGAATACTTATTAATAGTAAAACGAGAATATAACACTGGTGATTTAGATAAAATTTTAACTATAATAGGGTGTTTTGAAAGACAAACTAAAGGTGCAGGTAACATTACAGTAGTGGCATCTATCCTATTTTTATGCCGATTTAGCGATTTTCAAAATGAAAGTAACAATTTTGAAAATGTTATAACTCCTATTGTTAATAAAATAGGAATTGACACTGATACTATTGCTTACTTTGCTGGAGCTATGTTAGGTGTGAAATATGGAATCCGATCCATACCTGAATTGTTTAAGCAAAAAATCCAAGATTATAACTATTTACTGGAAGTAGCTGATTACTGCTATCATCTACACACAAAAAATAAAGATTTAAAGTCAATATTTAGCTATCCAGAAACTAAAAATCTGAATTTACCAAAGATTTCTGCTCTACTACAAAATCCAGATGCCAGTAATACATATATAGATATTCCGATTTTTGGTAATGCTAAAATATTACAAGATAATGATATTACTCCTACATGGCAGGGAAAACATCTTTATTTTGTGAAACTAGAACTTGAGTTTGGTCAAACTATTTATTGTAAAGTGGAGCGTGACCTTTCTCATGTTTCAAGAAAAGTAGAAGAAATACATACAAAGGGTCAATCTTTAATTAATTCGCTACCTGCTTTAGATGAATTCAAGAATCTTGTTGAAAGTAACAATTTTGACGCAAAAGTTATATTAGATATATTGAGAGAACTGAAATTTCAACGAAAAGATAAAGCAATATATAATGCCTTCACTACATGGTTATGGGCATCTCTACCTAATAAAAATTAAGTCATCTTTTAGATGGTGATTATGCTTGAACTCACTCATGATTATGCAAATTAAAGGTACAATAGCTTACTCTAAACAGGCTTTTGGAAGTCAGCCATTTCAGCAAATGGTGTTCTACATCTGTGACAAAATCCATATTCCCATAATGCCGGAATCTTAAACCGCGCACCACATTTAGGACACCTGGAAAGTAAACGCAAATGATGGCGATCGCATTCTCCTGTTTTTTTAAACTGCCACTTAATCTGATGACAAGGTGCTTCAGCATAACAAGCCCCACACAGGCGAATTGGCTCATGCTGCATTCCCACCCCAGCAGGTGGAAGCATTTGAGCTAACCTGTCTGCATCTACTTCTACTACAGATGCGATCGCTTCTAATTCTTTTTGGCTAGGACGAGGATTAAAGTGAAATCGCTCCCACCTTGCTACTACTGCACCAATTCCTGCCAAACGACCCAACCCACTGGGTGATAAATGGTTAGCACGTCTAAACCTACCAAGAAAGTGGCTCAGGCTTTCTCCTTCATAGGGTTCAATCAAGAATAGCCAAGGCTCAACATCTGGTGCCTCTTTCATTTGTACTCCTTAGCAACTTCCTGTAAAACAGCCTTGTTAATCTTCTTTAATCCCCTTGATAAAGAACGAATTGCTGATTCTCTGAGAATCTCATCTAGCCGACCAATGTAACCCTCTGTTGCCGAAGTCAAAATCCGCAGCATATCCTTACTAATGAGATTAGAAGGCAATGGCAACTTTAAAACTTTATCTTCCCAAGTTTGTACAATGTCTTGGAAATCTTTTCCCGATAGCTTACCAAAGCGATGGCAAGCCCGAAAGCGGTTATAAACTTGTTCATCTCGCTTAATTACTGCCTCTAAACGGTCAGTTCCTACTAAAACAACAGCAATGCCCAACTTGTCATAAATATCACGCACCTCTGCAAAAGTCTCAGGTTTGAGGCGATCAGCTTCATCAATAATCAGCATTTCTACCCCGCAACCCTTGATTACTTCGATTGTTCTACCACGCAAATCTGATACGGTTCCCTTTGTCGCTCGAAAATTGAGGTGTTCAATTATCTCTTTGAATAATTCTTTAGAGCCGCATTTTTGCGGAGGTTGAATATAAACTACAGGCACAAATGGCGGTCGCCCTACTTCTTTGGGTTGTTTGTGCCTGTGCCTGTAAGCGTCACAAGCAACGGTCTTACCCGTTCTTGACTCTCCGACAACTCGACAAGATTGCCGTGCCTTGCGTTTTCCATCTAACCAATCATGAAGAGTTATTACTTGCTGTAATAGAACAATATTTTTATTCTTGAGACGAGCAATTTCTGCTTGTAACCACTCATCATCCGGTTTTACCCCACCCAATTGCTGGGCGATTGCTTTTGCATCTGTCATTGTTTAAAATCCGTATTCTTCACGCAGTTGTTCATAATCCCAAACCTCTACTTCTGGGGATGAAGATTGAAGCCCAGTAGTAGATTCAACTTCTACTGCTTCCGTAACTGGAGATGGTAAGGATTCAGTTTTACTTTCATTCACCGCAGTAGAATGCAAAATCTCCTGCTCTAATTTTTGACGTTCCTTGCGACTTTTCTTTTTTGCCACTAGAGCATCACGCTCAAGGACTTCTTGCAATAAGGCTTGATTGCTAACAGTCTTACCCGCATTACGCAATCTACGACTAGCTGCTTCAGCTTCATCTAATGACAGTTGCTCTGTCTCCAAACCTTGAGCATGAGCGCGAGTCAGAAAAACTTCTTGACTTTTCTCTTGGCGATAAACCAGCACAGTTGTAATATCTCTGGGGTCATATCTTAAATTGACCGTTTCCCCCGCATATCCTGCTAGATATTCCCCTCGATACATCACATTTTGAAACTGTAAGCATCCACCTCTTTGTACTGTGCGCCGTGACTGTTTCATCAAGCAGATATCTAAATCACGTTCTTCGATTGGCACTGGTACTGAAGGTAATCCCGCTTCCCAACGCCCAAAACGAGTTTGATCACCCATTCGCGCATCAATACTTTGGTTGTAGCGGTCAACGATGTACCGAACAAGTAGCTGTTCTAGTTCACGCAAGGTGAGTTTTGCGTCCTTCTCTGCATCTTCTGGGCGTTCCTGTACATTAGATCCGGTATATCCAGGTAGCGTGGAAAATAGTTGGTCATTCAATGTCTTAAAAGGACGCTCAACAATACCACCTTCACTGGGGCGATCGCGTAAATGACAAACAAACCCCAATTGTGCTGCAATTTGACTCAAATGGTTTGAACGAAAATCTTTACCGCCATCTGTATAAAAGTGTTCTGGCTTACCGTAAGTTCCCCATTCACAGTGCAGTTTGTACTCTGAACCGTACCTTTTTGGCAAAATTGCATGGCGTAATGCTAAGGCAACTACTACTGAACTAGGCGCATCAAAACCTAAATTGATACCCATAATGCAACGAGAATAGGTATCAATTACAGTTGTTAGCCAAGGACGACTTAGTAGTTCACCATGTTGATCTACTAGCAAAACATCTACACGGGTATGGTCACATTGCCAGACATGGTTGCTGTAATCAACAGATAAATCTTGACCTTCACGGGTTTTAACTGAAAGTGTTGTCCCCCTCCAACCAGGGCTGCGGATACTTTTAGTTTTTTCTTTTTGTTCCAATATGGGAGCTAAAACCCTTAAAACTGTCCTGTAATTAGGAGGCTTGGGGTCGCCTAGTTCTCGTGCTTTAGCTTGAACTCTCAGGGAAACTTGTTTGGGAGTCATGCGTTTACTACCCTTGTTACCTTCCTTGTAAGTTTTAATGATGAAGTTTTCCCAAAACTCACCAATTCGATGTTTTCCTTTATCCGCCCTACCTGTCTGAGCAAATCCTACTAAGCCATTTTCCTCCCACTTCTTCACTAAACGCTGCACCGTTCGCACTGTCACACCCAGTTTTTCCGCAGCATCCTTCAACTTCTGCCCATAAATTGTGCGATCGCATGGTTCCAGCAAACTTTGTATCACTTCTAGCTTGAGTTGGGCTTCCTCTGAAAGTTCTGTAACAATCACATTAGTCTCAGGAGATGTGTTGCTCTCTTGTGATAGAACGTCCGCAGAATTTACAGATGTATGAACAGTAAAGTCAGTCATAATATTTCTGTTCATGAATTAAAAGCACTTTATAAATACATAATGTTATTCTAAGTGTTGGGAAAACGACAGTCAATTTGTCATCATGAAAATATACAAAACCTTTTTTCTAATTTCTGGAGCGACATTTAATTTGTCATAATCGGAACAGACGACAGCCAATTTGTCACTATCGAGAAATAAGATAATACTTTTTGACTAGCGAAAACTCTTGCTGTACAAGCATTTGCCAGATGACATTAATTTGTCATAACGACATTTAATTAGTCACTGTACAACTGGCTTAATTAATTTAATTCATCTATCCTGTTCTGCGGCGCTGCGTTCTCGTGCCAGACTATCAATAGCATCCCCCAAAGCAGTGGTGAGGCTTTTACGTGTTTGGGCGTGGCTTTCTTGTTCAATTTTCAATGCTTGCAATAAGCGATCGCGTTCTTTAATAGCTGCAATCAGTTTTGTCTGCAATTCTTCGACAGCTTGGATTTGGCTAATTTCTGTTTGAATAGCTTCTGTTGCTTTACCGTCAGCGAGTGTTGCGGCTTCAATACCTTGGAGTTTATGAATCTCTGCTTTGAGAGATGCGATCGTTTGTTGGAACATATGTGCGTCTGTCCGGCGTTGTTCTGCTTCTGTGTTATAGAGTTTCCGCCATTTTTCTGCACTTTCCCAAGCAGATGCTAAATCAACTCTTTGTTCTGCCAGTTGGCGTTTGAGTGCTTGAATTTCAGCTAACCACTGCTGTGTTAAAGATGTACTTTCGCTCATTTTTCTAATCTTGATTGTACTTGTATAGTGTCAGTTGTAACTGCACCCTGATTATCTGTCACTGTTAATTGGACGTGTATCTGTTATCTACAAGTGAGATGGTTAGAACTTACGCACCAAGATTGTCTATGGAGACTGGGTATAGGGGTGTGAGGGTTTTGGATATATACACCCCTATACCCCTTCATCCTTCCTCAAACCATTGATTTTTTGTCTTCCTGCGTAAGTCCGAATTGTGAGGGTTGAGTATGGTGGTTACAGTTTTAGCATTGCCAAAGTCCCAAGTGTGGGTATGGATGCAATTATTTTACCTATGGAAGTAATCGCTAAAAATCTTAGAATTTGGTGTTGGGTTACGGTGCAATCATAGATTTACCATGTTGCTGTGAATATTTTTTGTCCGCCGGCTCCCAACCTACAGAAGATTGCGATCCTCAGATGAGGGACTTCCAACTAAAAAAATATACTATCACTGTGTAGGCAGGGAGCAGGGGGAAAAAGAAAAATATCCTCTGTTGAAAATTGGATATTTTATTTTCTACAAGTCCCTGAAAGAACTGATGCCAACGCAAGACCAGAAAGATAATTTAGAAGCGATGCTGGCATTATTTTTAGAGGGACAATGTTCAGGGATAGTTCAAAAATCATTTGCTTTTGCAAAGATGTTTCTCAAAGAATTGCATTAATTCATACCAAGCATCTTCCGCTGCGGGGGGGTTGTAGTCAGAGCGTTCGTGACAGAAAAATCCATGCCCGGCATTGGGGTAAACTTTTAAGGTGTAGTCTTTGTTTAATTCTTGAAATCGAGTGTTGATCTGCTGAATGCGATCGCTGGGAATAAAAGGATCTATTGCGCCAAAAAACAAATAGACGGGTACAGTAATATCTTTGACTGCCTCAATCCACTCATCTAAAACCATACCGTAAAAAGGAGCGGCAGCTGCAATTTGGTTTGATAATTTGCCAGCAGTGAAAAAGGTCAATCCACCTCCCAAACAAAATCCAGTGACTCCAACCCGCTCTGGATAAACATTTGGCAAAGACTTCAAGTACATCAATGCGGCTCGAATGTCATTTTCCATTGGCTGTCCAAAATCTAACCGCTTCATCATTGCCATTGCCTGTTCTACCTCGTCATAGCCAAATTTGTTATTGGGTAATTCACGGTAGTATAAATCTGGTAACAGTACTACATACCCTTCCTGCGCAATTCGAGCGGCGACATCTCGAATGTGTGGTGTAAGTCCAAATGCTTCCATCAGCAGGAGGACAGCAGGTTGGCGCTTATGCTGAGTCGTTGTCATCAAGATACAAGGCATTTGTCCATTTGAAGTGGAAATCAATACCTCAGCTTGTGTAATTCTCATATTCTTTTGCCAGTAGAGTCTACTGATAGCTTAAGAAGCAGAGAATTCAGGATTCTAGAAAAAAGTTGTGAGATTTTAGTAAATTATTGCGGTCAATTTTGCAGTAGTTGTTTGGGAGTTACACCAAACCTGCGTTTAAAGCACCTTGTCAAATGGCTTTGGTCAGAAAAACCAGTTCGGGCTGCAATCTCTGCAATACTCATTTTGCTGTTTTGCAGTAGATACTTTGCTTGTTCAATTCGACATCGTAGAATGTATTGGTGAGGTGTAATCCCCATGTATTGCTTAAAAAGCCTGAGAAAATAATAGGGACTGAGTTGAGCGATCGCGCTTAATTCAATTAGTTTCAAGTCCTGATAAAGATGTTCATGAATATACTGCGTTACTTGTCGTAAGGTTGATTGAGATAAACTCTGTGAATAAGTAGAAAGTTTAGGCTTATTAACACAATAGTTTCGTAACAGATGAATTGCTAATGTTGTTTGAATACTATCAATTAGCAAATCACCTCCGAATTTGCTAAATTCTACTTCCTCTTTTAAGGTGGAGAAAATTCCTTGAATCAAGGCATCAGACCGATTCATAAATTGGGGGATGAGTTCGATGTGTTCCGCCGCCACTAAATCCTGACCAACTTGCGCAAGCAGCGCAGGCTCAATTGCTAGAACCATAAACTCAACTGAAGTGTTCCAGTTACAACGGTGGGCAATTCCCGCAGGAATAATTGAAATCGCTCCAGGGTAACGAATTTCATGGTGAAATTTACCATCTAACCACCGTTCGCCTGGAGAGGATGAAGGAAAAGCACAAGCTGGCGCATGGGCGATCACATGCATCGTGTGCTGATGCTCAGCAATTTCAAATTTAGGTTGCTGAAAAACCTCCAGATGTAAATTAATCCAACCTGCGCTTGATAGCACAGAAGGCTGGGGCAAAAGTGAATGTGCTGCATTGGGTTGACGGTAATCTAGTTTGAGCGCCTTCTCCAACATTTCGCATTGCTCCGCCTTAGACTTTAGATGTCACTCATGATAAATCGCTGAAACAGGTGTTTGCCATTTTCCTGTTTTTCCGTAAACAGAAAATACTGGGCTTAATCAAAAAATATGATTTACCGTTACTTTTAGGTGATTACTAAATTCTGCAATGTCTGCAAAAAGATGCTAAGAGCGTCTATATATGTGCAATTAGGGTACAATTATCAAGTGTTTAGAAGATGCTGTTGATTTAGCCCTGTTTTGTCACTCTCGGAAAACAATAGCGGCACATTGACAATTTAGCGGTCTACAGTTAGTAGTAGGTTTGAATCCCCCACTAACTGATTCTGAATTCTGACTTATGTATCCTTCTTCAAGGATAAGAATTTGATTAAATTTTCTAACATTCTGGCTCCTAGATTCTGACTCCTGAATTCTTACAATTAGACAATAATTCTTTAGCCTTTTTTCTCCTCATCCCCCAACATTCGTAGTAATTTTCTGGCAACTAACACACCAACAACTCCAGCACCAACCACTTCCACCGCCTGCACCACTTTTTTACCTACATCATGCGGGTCAAGATGGTGATGAAATAGCTCTTCATCCAGCCATTCTGTAGTAGCTTTAAAGTCATGAATTGGGGTTGGTAATAGTGTTAAATAAGTTCCTTGACGGATTAAGTGTGCAGCTTCACCTGTCACTTCAAACACATTGAATAAGTTAGCAGCAGCGTCATTTAATCCCAATTTCAACAGAGTTCCTCGGATGTTAACTTTTGCTGGTTTGGGGTCTTCTCCGAGCGCAATTGCTTTCAAATTCCGCGCAATATTAGCTCCTTGTTGATAAGCTACTTGTGCTGTAGGTGGTAGTGAAATATCTACAACTGCTGCACAATCACCACCAGCAAATACTTCTGGAAAGTCGAGTAATTGCATCGTGGGCGTAACTAAGGGACGGTTATGATGATCCCGATGTTCTTGGGGAATTGGTAACTCTTGAATCAGGGGATGAATCGAAGTGCCAGCAGTCCAGATTGTGGTGTATGTTGCTAGTGTATTAACTTGATCATTGCTTTTATATTCGATGGCATTTGAACGAACAGCAGTGGCTTCTGCGCTCGGAAGAATTTCTATGGCTACCCTACGTTTTTGTAATTCTTTCTCAGCAATTGGACGCAACAAATCGTTAATATCGCCATCCAGAATTTTTTCACCATGATTGAGTAAAATCAGTCGAATTTCAGCAGAATTACCACCTAAAGCGCTATACCAATGTGGGAGAAAATCAGCTAAAGTTGCTGCCATTTCCACACCAGATGCACCACCACCAACTACAACTACTGTTAATAGTTTGCGGCGTTGTTCTACATCTTCTGTTTGGATGGCTTTTTGTAAACAGTCGCGTAAATGTCGGTCAAGTGCGATCGCATCTGCTTGTGTCCAAAAAGGAAAAGCATTTTCTTTAGCACCTTCAACGTGATGATAGCCAGTAACACTACCTAAAGCTAATACTAAGTTGCTGTAATTGTAGAAGTTACCCGAAACTAGTCTGACTTCCCGTTGATGCAGGTCTATTGACTGTACTGTATCTTGGACAAAGATGACACCACTACCTTTCAGCAATTCTGAAAAACGCGGTACTACTTGAAGGGTATCCATTTCGCCATCGAAATATTCATAAAGCAATGGCTTAAAGCAAAATCGCTCATTTTGATCAATCAAAATCACAGACCGAGGATAATGTTCATGAGCTAGGTGTAAGGCGGTAAATAATCCGGTAAAACCACCGCCGAGAATTATCGTTTGATAAACTGGGCTGTTCATAAAAACTCTTCAAGGGCAAATTTTTGCTCACGCCCAGACACAGAGGCGCGAAGCCGAATAACTTTTGACAAATCAAATGAATAAAAAGAAGGCGATCAGAATTCCGCTAAGAGCAATAGCAAACACAATCGCATATTCAACTCTGCGGCTAAAAAATCCGACAGCAGCAATTAGGGCGATCGCTAGTCCTATAATGCCGACATACTGACCTTTCTGTAAATTACGTGCAATGAGTGGGTCTTGGTTGATTCCTGGTGGTGGAGTTTCTTCAATTGCCTGTGGAGATGGCAATTCTTGTGCTAATAATTTCATAAAATTACTCCTAGAAATACTCTAATTTTTGAATCTAGATAAAATTTTGCTGTTTAATGCTTTGGAAATTTGATTAAGTTAAATGTATTACTCAATAAATATTTTCTAAAAAATAAATTTTCCAGAACTATCCTAGGGATGATTTTTTATAAAAATTATCAGTTTTGTTTGAATCAAAAAGCATAGATGAGCCAGGGCGATCGCATCTATAGCAGGGGACAGGTGAGACCTTAACTATACAAATCCAGTCAATGTAGTTGCTGAGGCAAGTTGTTAACTAAAAGCTTCGGAGAGGTAATCTGCGGCTGCTGCGACAACTGCGATCGCACTTTCGTAGTCTAGGCGTGTTGGGCCTAAAACTCCTACACTACCTATCGGTACAGAACCTCGGCGATAGGTAGAAGAAATTAAGCTACAGGTACGTATCGGCTCTAGTGGGTTTTCCGCACCAATTCGCACAGTCACCCTAGATTTAGTTGTATCTTCTATCTCTGGTTCATCAAAGATTAATTGCCATAGTTTGTCTTGTTCTTCTTCTAACAATTGCATAATTGTTTTGACTTGTTGCAATTGCGAAAATTCTGGTTGACGCAAGACTTCTGCTACACCCCGCACCATAATTTGTGTTGTAGTTGGTGCTTGAGTGCGACGGCTTAATTCGGCAACTGAACTTTTCAAAAATTCTCCGTAACGTTGAAATTCTTGATCCAATTGAGTCCAATCTAAGTTGGCGATTTCTAATAGACTCCGCCCTCGTAAGTGGCTATTTAAAAAGTTAGAAACAATCTGCAACTCACGATCAATTACTTCAGGATCAAGTTGAGAATCTTGATTTCTTGGAGCTAAATCCATCAATTTAGAATGGGTTTCATAGCTATCTGTTACCAAAATCAACATGATGCGTCCGCTTTCAATTTGCAGCAATTGCAAATGTCTCACCAACGCTGTCGAAGTTTGCGGCATAGTAATCAAGCTAATACAACCACTCAATGAAGCTAAAATCTGTGCCGCTCCATGAATTAGTGCTTCTAAACTCCAATCTTCCCAATGAAGACGCTGTTGGAATGACAGTTCTACGGCTTTAGCTAAGGTTTCAGAAGGTGTGATTAACTGGTCAACATAGATGCGATAACCGGAGTCGGAAGGTACTCTTCCTGCTGAGGTGTGTGGTTGATAAAGTAGCCCAGATTTTTCTAACACACCCATTACATTCCGAATTGTGGCCGAGCTAACGCCTAGGTCATACTCCTCAACCAAAACCTTTGAGCCAACAGGTTCTGCGGTAGCAATGTAGTGACGTATTGTTGCCCAAAGTATGTGCTGTTGTCGATTCGTCAACTGGACTTCCATAAGGTGTCTATTACTGAAAGCAAATGTTAAGCAAAGTTTGAAAAAATTTTTTAAGCTAATGCAAAAAAAAGATTAATATTGGTTAATTAAGATAGCAAAATATTTAGTTCTATTATAGTTAGTTATCGCAATATTTTGAGATAACTAAACTCATAATCATGAAATATTTGCGGTCAAAAAGCTTTTGTGCAATTTAAAATTTTTTAATTATTTAAGTATCTTCCCACAAATTACAGCAACAAGTTGTATTGTTAGATACTTATTTTTCTCACCATTTAAGATAAATGTCGTCAGGGTAAATGCTGATTATGAGGAGTTGGGGTGTAAGGGTGCAGGGATGTAGGGGTGTAGGGGAGAATAACTATTGACTATTGATCAATGACTAATGACCCTGTTTAATATTGCGGGATTGTGGGGTCAACTAGTTGCGAATAGGCAGCAATGCCACCTGTAATATTTTTGACATTGGTAAAACCTTGAGCCACCAACCACTGACACATTTGAGCAGAACGAACGCCGTGATGGCAGAGTACGAGGGTTTCCGCTTCTGGATTTAACATAGCGAAAATTTGCTGGTTCCAGTCGGTGAATTCACTCAATGGTAAGTTGATAAACCCTGGGAGACTAGCGATCGCTAATTCTTGGGGTTCACGCACATCTACTAACTGAATACTTGCATCACTAGCAGCTAAACGTTCTGCTAATTCCTCTACACTAATCTGAGTCATGGGTTGACCAAAGGATTTATCTGTCATGAAGTTTTTGTAAACGATCCTATACATTTATGTTGACAGAAAATCTTTCCCTTAGCATGAGCATCCATTCTCACTAATTCTGATTAAATGGCTGTGAAACTAAGTATTTCATAGGTTTTAGTGTGAATAGGCAAAGCTCATTGTTTGGTTTTATAGCGGCTGGTGCGATCGCACTCATATTAATTGCGATCGCAAGTTTTTGGTTCTTCACCAAAAGTCCTGCGAACATCATCGCTTCTACCACCTCCCAGCCAGGTGCAGCCATCTTTGTATCGAAGCTATCCCCAGTGATGGTATCGTTACTCACCAACCCCGACCGTTTACAAGCCTTGGAAAAGGAAGGGGAAATTTCTAAAATCAAAACCAGCTTATTGGCTAAGAGTGGCATAGATTATCAAAAAGATATTCAGCCTTGGTTAGGTAACGAAATTACACTTGCTGTCACCACCACAGATATAGACCGCGATCCCGCCAACGGACAGCAGCCAGGATATCTCATGGCTTTAGCCACTAATAAACAAGACAAAAGCCGCGAATTTGTCGAGTTGCTGTTTTCTAAGCGAGTATTAGCTGGCTCTAGCTTAGATACCGAAGAATATCAAGGTGTAAAGGTACTTTACGATAGCCAACTCGCCGCCGCAGTTGTTGGTGATGGCTTTGTGTTATTTGCTAATGATCCCAGCGTAGTTAAGGACGCAATCAATAACGTTCAAGCACCAGACCTCAATTTAACGAGTTCTCCCCAATATCAAAAAGCTCTCCAGCAATTACCGCAAGCTTCCTTAGCCGTTGCTTTTTTAAATTTTCCCATCATTGCCCAATGGCAAAATTTAAAACTAGCAGAACCAACTTACGACAGTGAAATTATTTCTCTTGGGTTGAACCCTAAAGGTTTATTGGCAGAAACTAGCTTTTTAACTGCATTAGAACTCACACCGCCATCATCGCCACTCATGAAACCCGTAGGGGCTTTGAAATATATCCCAACCTCGGCGGGTTTGGCAATTTCCGGCGCAAATTTAAGCAATTTGGGTGACAGCGACTTAGCCAAATTCTGGACACAAATCAAAACAGCCATCTCCGGTTCCGAAACAGATGTGATTTCCCGCTTAGTACAACCATTAACAGATGTGCAGAAAACCTGGGGAATTAACTTTGCGCAAGATATTTTTAGTTGGGTGAAAGGCGAATATGCGATCGCACTTTTACCCCGTGCAGGTCAAACTCTCCCCGATTGGATTTTTGTGGTCGAGAAAACAGAGAACGTATCAGAAGGTATTGCTAAATTAGATGCGCTCGCCTCCTCAAGTGGACTTAGCAGCAATACCCTCAGTTTAGATAAACAAAAACTCTCTGCTTGGACACAGTTAACAGCTAAACCAACCCAAGCCAAAGACCGACCATCATTCACCATTGAAGCCAAAGCCCAAGGGATACATACAACCTTAGAGAATTACGAAATTTTCGCCTCTGACTTAGCAACAATGGCCGAAGTTCTCACGGGTAAAGAAAAATCCTTATTAGATGATCGCAATTTCCAAAACAGTGTGGCTGCGATTCCCCAACCTAATCAAGGGTATGTATATCTAGATTGGGCAAAAAGTCAAGGAGTTTTAGAACGGCAAATCCCAGTGCTGAAACTGATAGAAGTCTTGGGTAAACCGTTTTTCAACAGCTTGCGATCGCTCACAGTCAGTAGTTATGGTAGCGAAACTGGCGCACTGAAAGGTGGTGTGTTCTTACAACTGCAAGAGTGAGAAAAAAGTATGAAGTGTGTGTGAAGTATGAAGTATGAAATGAATAAAGAAGACGATTAAGCAGCTTTATTTGGTGTGCCAGTTGCGTAAGTCCTGTGATCAAAACTCAAAAATGATGAATGATCTATTTCAGACTTCAGACTTCAGACTTCATACTTTTGTTTTTGTGTCACATCCTAATGTGGCACAGCTAAATCAAATTCTTCAGGAATGAATTAATTACAATATGTATATATAACTACATTTAGTCAAGCCTGTTGGAGGGCTACTATGAAAGACTGTCGCCCCCGACTTCAGAAGCGAATCGGCTGGGTTTTAGCTATATTAGCTGCTGTCACAACTACACCAGTAGTCGCAGTAACACCAAATTTTGGTACGTTTAGTCTATTACCGGGGTTTGAACCTGCCCAAGGTAAATTTTCTGGTTACACAGGTGGTTCTTTCTCCTTGTCTGCCATTAGTAACCGCGATCGTAATAAGAAAGCTTGTATTGGCTTTGCAGATCCCAAACCAGATTACACAATGGTTTTAGAAAAAGACTTTGACCAGATGAGGATACTGGTTAACACTGGTAATACCGATACAACTTTGCTAGTGAAAGGCCCAGACGATAACACAATTCGTTGCGGCGATGATACTGGTAGAAATAAAGATGCTAGTGTTAGCGATCGCAACTGGAAAAAAGGTACTTATTACATTTGGGTTGGTACATTTAATCCTGATGTTAAGCGTAAGTACACCTTGACAGTTCAGCAGCAGTAATGAGGAAATAGGGGCTACTAAGACAAAAGTAAAAAGTAAAAAGTAAAAAGGTAGAAGATTAGTTCCTTTTTACTTTTGCCTTTTTATTTTTTACTTTATCAATTCCATCCTTACTCCCCACTCCCCAACTATGACTACTCGTTTAGTAAAAGCCAAACTCATCGCCACAGAACAAGCTGCGCCAGATATCGAGTTCATGTTTAACCCTAGTCAGTTGGACTTCTCGCAGCAAATTAATTTGACCAAAAGCAGCGGTGCGCGTACAGGACGAGGTTTACCTAAAGTTAGTTTTGCTTACCCAGAACCGTGCAAGCTCAATATTAATAACATCATCTTTGATACCTACGAAGAAGGTACTAGCGTCCTGACGCATCTCAAAAAATTTGAAAAAGCCGTTAACTTTGCTGAAGCTGGCGCAGGTAAAGAAAAACGTCCACCAGTGTATATATTTACCTGGGGTGACCAGCAGTACTTAAGGTGTTTTGTCCAATCTCTCAACTATAGCCTCACCTTGTTTCTGCCCGACGGTACACCAGTACGTGCCAAAGTTAACCTCACCTTAGAGGAAGTTGATGAATCAATTTCCCAGCCAGGTATGGGGACATCTAGCAGTGTAGACCGTGCTGGCGACAGCAGAGCTAGTCGCAGTTAATTTTAGGACTAACTCCGGATACGAAAAATCAAGGGTTAAAACTAGGGTGTAGGGGTAAGGGTTTCGCTTGCTCACACCCTACACCCCTACACCCTTACACCCAGTCTCAACCGACAATCTGAGTGCGTAAGTCCTGAATTCGACCTTTGGGTAATAGGCTGTAATGCGGTATCTTCATTAGGCTATTGGCAATCACCTCTTGCCATACGTATGCCTGTCCTGTATATACCTGAGCCACTATTGCAAATTGATGGTGCTAATGCTTCTGCTGATTTGCTCAATGATATTTTGCAAATTACAGTAGAGGAAAGTCTTCATCTACCAGGAATGTTTACTTTAGTTATCCGCAATGATTACTTTCCTGGGATGGCTGAAGAAGAAACTTGGAAACATCAAAAATTATTCTCTATTGGTAAAAAAATTAAAATCGGTTTTGTTTCCAGCACGACACAAAACGTAGATTTTGAGGATGCAGAGCAAGGTTACGTATTAGAAGGGGAAATTACAGCGATAGAAACTGAGTTTTCTAGTAGTTCTCAAGCTCCCATTGTGATTCGTGGCTATGATGTTTCTCACAGACTGCATCGGGGACGTTATAATCGCTCCTTTCAAAATGTTACTGATAGCGATGTTGTGAATCAAATTATTGGTGAGTCTGGCATTACCGCAGGTACAGTGACTTCTACCACTATTGTTCATGATTACGTCTTTCAAGAAAATCAGACCAATATGGAATTTCTGCGGGAAAGAGCAGCCCGCCTCGGCTTTGAACTTTATGTGCAAGATGGCAAATTAAACTTTCGCCAACCTACACAAGACCAATCTTTATCGCTCAAATGGTTAGAAGATATACATAACTTCCGTGTTCGCGTTAGTAGTGCTGAACAAGTGAGTTCTGTAGAAGTGCGAGGCTGGGACTACACTACAAAGCAGCCTATTGTTTCTACAGCTTCTACAGAACAAGTTATTACCGCCACAGATAATGGTAAAGGCAGTTCAAGTAGCACTAAATTCAGCATCCAGCCGAAAATGATTGTGGTAGATCAGCCTGTGTTTAGTGTGAACGAAGCACAGAAAATCGCCCAAGCTTTGTGTAATGAACTAGGAGGTGAGTTCATTGCAGCTGATGCGACAGGTGAAGGAAATCCCGAAATCAGACCGGGTAAAGTAATTAAGTTGACAGATATGGGCAGTTACAGTGGTAGTTACTACGTAACTGAAACTCGCCATCTGTTCCACGAACGTAAATTTACCACCGAGTTTAGTGTGCGTGGTTTGCGTTCTGGAGACTTGTTAACTACCCTATCACCCCAAACACATCTACAACCAGGACAAACTCTGTTGGTGGGTGTGGTTAGTAATAACAAAGACCCAAAGGGTTGGGGTCGTGTGCGGGTAAAGTTTCCTACGTTAACTGAGGAACATGAAAGCAATTGGGCAAGAGTAGTAAGTGTAGGTGCAGGCCCAGGTCGAGGTTTTGACTGTTTACCAGAAGTTAACGACGAAGTTTTAGTAGCCTTTGAACACGGTGATATCCATCGTCCTTATGTGATTGGTGGTGTTTGGAATGGCACAGACGCACCACCAGAAAAAGTAGATGACACTGTTGTTAACGGGAAAGTGCGCCTACGCACTTTTAAAACCCGCGTTGGACACAAACTCCAATTTGTCGAAGAAGATAAAAGCACTACTAAAAAAGGTGCATATCTGCAAACAACAGACGGTCATAATTTGCGTATGAATGACAGCGAAAAATTTGCCGAATTAGAAACAACAGGCGGTCACAAATTTCGTTGTGATGATAGTAATAAAACTATTAGCTTGACTTCTACAGGTGACATTACAGTTAAATCTGGAACAACCGGGACAGCAAATAAAATTAGTGTCAACGGTGGTGAAATTGCTTTAACTGCAACTCAAAAAATTACTTTAACTGTAGGCGGTACAAGTATCGAACTCACACCCAGCGGTATCACAATGCGAACTACAGGAACTTTGAGTATACAAGCAGGTAGTTCCATCAGCGTGCAATCTGGCGGTTCTTTGAGTGCTAACGCTGGTGGTTCACTCTCCGCTAATTCTGGTAGCTCGATTAGTGTGAATGCTGGTGCTGCGGTTAGTATTAACGGTGCAGCTTCTGTAGGTATTTTAGGCGGAGTAATTCGGTTGAATTGTTAATGGTCAATAGTCAATAGTCATTGGTCATTTGTCATTAGTAGCTCTTTTCTCACCTGCTCCCCTGCACCTCTGCTTCCCCCACTCTTTACTCCCCCCTACTTCTACTCCCTCAAAATTATGTTTCCAGCAGCACGACTAACTGATTTGACTGTAACAGGCGATCCGATTACTGGGCCTGGTGTGCCTAATGTTTTAATTGCAGGTTTACCCGCAGCTTGCGTTGGTGATTTAGTGGCGGGGCCTGTTGTGACTGGCAGTATTGTGATGGGGTCTTTTACTGTCTTGATTGGTGGTAGACCTGCGGCGCGAGTAACATCTCAGGTAGCGGGTGTGAATACTGTAACTGGTGTGCCGTTAACTACGGTTGTGGGTGTAGGTGCGCCGACGGTGTTAATTGGTGGATGAAAAGTCAAAGAGCCTTTAGTTAGAAGCTTTTTTGGTAAATCAGAATTTTTGCGAGAAGTAATCGGAATTTGAATGCAGAAAGTTGTTCCTTTTCCGGGTTCTGATATGCATTCAATTGTACCGTTGTGCTTTTCAATGATTTTGCGACAGATGGGCATTCCTAACCCAGTTCCTTTACCGATGGGTTTGGTAGTGAAGAAAGGTTCAAAGAGGCGATCGCGCACTGCTTGAGTCATTCCCGAACCGTTATCTTGAATCCGAATCACTGCATGGGGATAATTTGCATATACTTTGCCATTTTCTAATGAGGTGCTAATAGTGATAATTCCCTGTTTTTCTTGGCCATCAAAGGCATCGATCGCATTCGCAATAATATTCATAAATACCTGATTTATTTGGCTGGGATAGCACTCTACTAAAGGCAGTACATCATAATTTTTGATGACTTCAATCCCAAATTTGCCCCGGTTTGTCTTTAAGCGGTTATTCAAAATCAGCAGGGTACTATCAATACCTTCATGAATATCTGTGACTGTCATTTGTGCTTGTTCTGAACGCGAAAAGTTGCGTAAAGACAACACAATCTCACGTACACGCTTGATTCCTAAACTCATCGAACCTATCAGCTTAGGCAAATCTTCAGTAAGAAAGTCTAAATCAATTTCTTCGGTAAGAGCTTGAATTTCAGGGATGTACTGGCAATTATTTTGATAAATCTGCACTAGATGCAATAAATCATCAACATATTGTTGAGCATGGCTAATATTGCCGCTAATAAAGTTAACTGGGTTATTAATCTCATGGGCAATTCCAGCAACCAATTGCCCCAAGCTCGACATTTTTTCACTTTGAATTAATTGTGCTTGCGTTTGTTGTAATTCGTGCAGAGTATGTTGTAATTGTTGAGCTTGTGTTTGGGCAATTTTAGCAGCTTCACAACTTTGCTCGTAGAGTAAAGCTTTTTCGATCGCTACTCCAGCTTGCATTGCTAATATACTTAATAGCTTTAAATCTCTGGTTGTATAGTTGATAGCAGTTTCGCTACATATTACTATTGCACCAACTACCCGTTCTTCTACATTCAATGGTACACAAATTAGAGAAGTAAATTGTTTTTTTTCACCAAGAAATTTGGGATAACATACTATATTGTTGATAATTTCTCCTCTGCCATTTTGAACAATACTACCGATAATTCCTTCACCTAACTTGAGAGGTTGTTGCAGATAACTATTTCCACCAATCTCAGTCAAAATTTCAAATATGCCTGTTTGTTTATCTAATAATAAAATTGCTCCGCCTGTTGAGGGAATTAATTGAGATGCTTCTTGAAGTAGTAAACGAGAAACTTGCTTGAGGTTCAGGCTGGCAGTAACTTGAATAGAAATATCATGGAGTAAATCAATTTCTTGGTATCTTTCTAATAATTCATGAGCTAGATTTTTTTTCTCAAACTCTTGTTTAAGTGCATAGCTTAGTAGGGAAACAACACCAGCAGCATTTTCTGAACCACGTACCCAACCAATCAATTCATCAGCAAACTTTATAGGATATGCGATCGCAGAAATTTCGGCTGGTGTACCAAAGAGTATTTGTCCTTCTGTATCTTCTATTGTGAACTGACAATCTATTACTTGAGCAAAATCATTTAAAAGAGCTAAAGTATCCTTTTTAGCAATAAGACTGTTGAAATTACTTTTAACCATTTGCTCTCACCCTGATTTTATTTCAGCTTTTGCTTAAGCATCAGTTTACTCAATTCAAATTTACCCGATAAATATCAGTGTAAAATTGGGTAAATTTTTGTTGTTTACTGTAGTTAGTATTTATTTTTGTTAATAATAATTTATATTTCAACAAAAAATTAATTAAATAACATTAATTAATTTAATAAAAGTTATTTTTTCAAGTTATTTTTTGCAAAATTAAATTTGCATATCTTATTGGATTCGATTATAGAAGAATTAACCAAAACACTTCACCGTAAATTCATCGAATTTTTATTTTTCAGTAAATACACTTAATTTTATTGCATTTATCAATACGACAAGGCAAGCGGAAGAATGTTTCACCACTTGCCCTGAAGTTAAACTTAATAAATCTAATTAGTGATTGGGACTGAGTTTCACTTTGTTTCACTCAACCTACCAGATATGGCGATCGCACTTTTGAAATTGAAATATTGTTATAGTTGAAAGTTTTGCTGTTTTTTTGATGTCATGTGTTGGGTTTCACTTTGTTTCACCCAACCTACAGGAAATGGCTTGTGATTTGCAAAATAATGAGCGTTAGTGTTTGGGTTATTAATCTACATCTGATATTAATTATAAAGATTGATTACAGTGTAGAGACGCGAAATTTCGCGTCTCTACTTCGTTAATGCTACAAAATCAGGCGATCGCATCATAGTACTGAACTCGACTTTTGGCGAATGGTATTAGTTTTGTCAATGAGCATAAAGTAGCTTAGACTGCTCATCACTATTTATTTACCATGCCAGAACTCAATCAAAATCAACACCTGGGTGCGGGCTGGTCTTTCCCGTTACGGGTGAATGTCCAAGGAGGTTTGCAACTCAGTAAAGTAGAACGCAATATTGAAGAGTCGATGATGTTGATTCTGCGTACCGATTTGGGTGAACGGGTGTATCGCCCTAATTTTGGTTCGCGGTTGTCGGAGTTGACTTTTGCACCGATGAATACTCAAACTTTATTACTTTTGCGTCTACACGTCCAAGAAGCTTTGGAAATGTGGGAACCACGCATTGTTTTAGATGCAGTGCGTGCTGACCCTGATCCGTTGCGAGGTCGGGTAGATATTGTTATTGAATATCATCCTAAAGATACCCATGATTCGCGGAGTTTAGTATTTCCGTTTTATTTGAATGGTCAGTAGTCATTGGTCAATGGTCAATAGTCATTGGTCAATTGTTAAGAGACAAAAGGCGTATTTAATACTCAGCACTTTTAACTCAACACTTTATTAATATTGTGGAATTTGATTTTTTACCAAAGTTACCCAAGTCTAATCTGGACGATCGCACTTTTAAAGATTTAGTTGATGAGTGTATTCTGCGAATTCCGCGCTATTGTCCAGAATGGACAAATTATAACCCCAGTGACCCAGGCATTACGCTGATTGAGCTATTTGCTTGGTTAACTGACCAAATGTTGCTGCGGTTTAACGAAGTACCAAAGCGCAACTATATTACTTTTTTAGAGTTATTAGGTGTTAGGTTACAAGCGCCAGCCCCCGCAGTTGCAGATATTACTTTTTATTTGAGTGCGGCTTTACCGGACACTTACACAATTCCGGCTGGGGTGGAAGTGGCGACAATTCGCACCGAAACAGAAGAAGCGATCGCATTCACTACAGATCGGCCTTTAATTATTGATAAACCACAGATTCGTCACTTTCTCACTTGTCAAACTGCTGATCAAAAACCGGAAATTTTGCGCGATCGCTTTACTAATTTATGGACGATGCGTTCTGATGGTGAGTGGTACGGTAGAGAATTGGCATTTTTTGAAGAACAACCCCAACCAGGTAATAGCTTTTATTTAGTGATTGATGGTGAATCGCAGTGCGAAGGGAATGTTCTTGCGCTGCAATTAAAAGGAGAAGCCGCCACCGCCACCGGGATTAATCCAGATATTCCGCCTCGGCGTTGGGAAGCTTGGAATGGTTTGGAATGGGAATCTGTACTATTGCAAGAATCTGACGACAGCACTAAGGGTTTTAGTTTTAGCGAATTAGCGACGCAAGGGATTAATCCCCTACAAGGTGCAGATATAGTGCTGCATTTACCGCAATCTTGGCCTGTGACTACCTTCACCGCCTATCAAGGACGTTGGTTGCGTTGCGTGTATACAGCACCCCAACCCAATCAACCAGGATATAGCAGTTCGCCGCGCATGATTGGTTTAGCTGTGAGATCCATTGGTGGGACTGTCGGCGCAAGTCAAAGCGAACTAATTCACAATGAAATTTTGGGGGAAAGCGACGGTACACCCGGACAAACTTTTCAATTACAAGGTGTTCCGGTATTGAACCGCCGAGAAGATGAATATTTAATCATTTCACCACCAGGAGGAATTCCTCAAAGGTGGTATGAAGTCAGCGATTTTGCCAATTCTCTCCCCCAAGATTTGCACTACACCATCGATTCACGTACTGGGACAGTACAATTTGGCCCGGTGATTCGAGAACCAGCCCAACTCCAGCAGCAAACGGAATTCAGGCGGGGAGTGGGTAATTTTGCCAACATTCAGGAATTGGAAAGACAATATGGGGCTGTACCACCACGCGGTTCGATCATTCGGATGGTTGCATACCGTACTGGTGGAGGGCGTAAGGGGAATGTGCAACGAGGAACGATTACAGTAGCAAAAACTGCGGTTCCTTATGTGGCGAGGTTAATTAACCATACACCAGCGCGTAACGGTTCTGATGCGGAATCTTTGGAAGATGCGGTAATTCGAGTTCCGGCGATGTTGCGAACCCGCGATCGCGCTGTGACTCCGGAAGATTTTGAAGTGTTGACGCTACAAGCTGGCGGTGGTGCGGTGGCGCGGGTACGTTGCTTACCACCCACATCAACAAAAGAAGCCGGAACCATCAAATTGTTGGTTGTCCCAGCGGCGAATACAGATGCAATTAATCGTGGTGAAGGTATCGAACCGGAATTATTTAGTCTCAGCCCGCAATTGCGCGATCAAATAATTGCTTATTTAGATGAACGGAGGTTATTAGGAATACAAGTTAAATTGCAAGCACCCGAATATGTGGGCGTAGCAGTACAAACAGAAGTTGCTTTGGAACCAGAATACAACCATCCCGCCGCGCAACAAGAGATTTTGGGTAAGTTACGGGTGGCGTTGTATCGCTTTCTCAACCCAATTACTGGTGGACAAGATGGTAAAGGCTGGCCTTTTGGTAGACCTGTTTATCCTTCGGATATTGTCAATTTGTTCCAGCAATTTCCGGCGGTGCGGTATTTGGGAGTGGTGCAGTTATTTGAACTGCGATATGTCGGTCAAACATGGGTGCGATCGCTTCCTCAAAATCCAGTTATTGATCCGGGTACGTTGGGTTTAATTTGTTCTTGGCAAAATACTCGTTTGCGTTCTGGTCATGTGGTCAATTTAATTCAGTAAATAAGTGCTGAGAGCTGAGTGCTGAGTTATGGAGGTAAATCAGTTGAGTAAAGTAGAAAGATTTGAGGATTTAATTGCTTGGCAAAAAGCTAGGGTTTTGACTAAAGCAATTTATCAAATTACCCAACAGGGAGCTTTTAGTAAAGATTATGGTCTTTCAGGACAAATGCAAAGAGCAGCAGTATCAATAATGTCTAATATTGCTGAAGGATTCGAGCGTAATAGACCTAGAGAATTTCATCAGTTTCTTTCAATGGCTAAAGCTTCTTGTGCTGAACTACGTTCTCAACTTTATGTAGCTTTAGATGTTCAATATATTCAATCCAGCGAATTTAATCAGATTTTAAATCAAGCACAAGAAGTTGGCAGAATTATTGGTGGTCTTCGTGCATCTATTGACAAAAATAAACAAGAATAAAAACCACACTTTTTTATGACTAACCAAATCCTGCACCTACAACTCACATCTATGCAACTACCTGATGCGGTACAGTCATCAGCAGTGAGTACAAGTGCAGCCGATTTTTCACACTCAGCACTCAGCACTCAGCACTCAGCACTAAATACTCAGCACTCAGCACTCAGCACTCAGCACTCAAATTTGGTTGTACATCCGCCGGAACCGAGTGAGATAGTTTTGCAGCTGGAAAACTTAGGTAGTCGGATGTTGCGGTTAAATGTGCGCCTTGAGGGGAATTTTCCGGCTGAGTGGTGTCGCATTGGGATGGAAGGTTATGAACTCGCACCGCGATCGCGGATGGATGTGGTGTTATATTTCCAACTTCCCGCCGATTTCTTTGAAACTCCAGCGTTGGCGACTGGTCAATCTTTGGTGTTGGATTATCACAGTCGCATTCACGTTAACTACACCGAGGAGGGGACTGGTAGACAGTTAGTTGAAACGGCTGGTTTGAATTTATATGTCCGTCCCCGCAGTCTCTATCCCAAGTTTTTACCTGCGGTTTATCGAGAAGTTGATTTTATTGGGCGCTTCTTGAAAATTTTTGAACAGGCGTTTGAACCCGCAGTGCAAACGCTGGATGTGTTGTGGGCTTATTTAGATCCAATGACTGCGCCACAGACATTGTTACCTTTTCTCGCCCACTGGGTAGCTTGGCCAATTGACCGCCGTTGGACTTTAGAACGACAACGTTATTTAATTCGTTCGGCTGTTGAACTTTATCGCTGGCGAGGAACACGCAGAGGTTTGCGTTTATATATACATCTTTATACAGATTTACCTTTAGATGAACACATTACCAGAGAAGTTGATAAACATATTTGTATTGAAGAAATTCGCGGCGAAGGTTTTGTATTAGGAAATACGCACTTAGGCGAAGATGCAATGATTGGCGGCGGTCGTCCGTATCATTTTATCGTGCGCCTCCGTCCACAACGCCCAAATCAAGTAGATGAACAATTAGTGCGACACATCATCGACCAAGAAAAACCCGCCTTTTGTACCTACGAACTTTATGTAGAAGAGTCAATGGTCAATGGTCAATAGTTAAAAGGATAAAGAATAAACTTTCATACTTCATACTTCATACTTCACACTTCATATTATGGAAATTCACCCCCTAGAACGACTACAAATTCAAGATGGTTTATTGATTAACGCTGAACGATGGAAGCGATCGCATGATTATCACCGTCAGCGGCAAAATATTCATTATCAGTCGCTTAATGAACCGGGAATAGTTCACGGTTTGGGTGTGAGTTTGATTCCTGCACCGAAGGATATACCATCACAATATAACGATGGGCGATGGTTACAAATTCAGCCAGGAATTGCAATTGATGTTAAGGGAAATCCGATTATTGTTCCGCAACCGATAGATTTTCATATCTCGGCTGATATTACAGAAGAAAAACCCAGACTAATTTATTTAGTAGTGCGTTATGTAGATCCAGATAATTTACAGCGCAAACAAGTGAGTGAGTTTGAAACAGAAACTTTTCGGATTGATGAAAAAACGACACCACCTGATGCTTTTGAGGTGGAATTATGCCGGATTTTGCTGCAACCGGGATTAGTGACTTTAGAAAATCCCCAAGATGTATTTTATCCAAGTTTGAATAGTTTAGATTTTCGCTTTCGGAAAATGGCGCGATCGCGACCTACTGCTGTGGTGCGTGTGGTGCATCTGGATACTCATGAAACTAAAGAAAGCAATAGTTTTGCTAATCTCTATTATCTCGTAAAATACACAGAAAGTCTTACTTGTAATTTCCAAGGAGATGAGCAAATTGCACGTTTAAATTTTCCCTTGAACGACCCAACTATAGCAATTAATTATGATTTGCTATTTCTCGCTGGTAGTGAACCATTAATTCTCAATACTCAAGAATTAGCGAATCTCAAAAGTTATTTAGATAGTGGTGGAGTTTTGCTAGTTGAATCACCCACCGATGCAGTTGACCGATTAGAAAGTGTTTTAGATATTACTGAAAATTTAGGTACACCTTTAGAAGATTTGCGCCGACTTGAGCGCAATCATCCATTACGAACACAGCCATTTTTATTTGCTGCATTGCCAACTTTCAATCAAAAACCTATGCAAATTTTAGTTGCAAGCGGCATTGTTTTAGTTATTGGTGATTTATCACTAGCTTGGGGATTAGATGAAAAGTTAACTTTGCCAAGAGAAACAATTCGCACCGCCCAAGAATTAGGAATTAATATTCTTAATTTTGCATATAACCGAAAGCAAATGACTCAATTAAGGCAACAAACTGCTACACCTGTAGCGACTAAACCAGATCCATTAAAAAGCATTTTCAACAAATTAGAATAATTTTTTTTCACGCAAAGTAACGCAAAGTTCAACGCGGAGGAACGCAGAGTTTTAAATACTCAGCACTCAGCACTCAGCACTCAGCACTCTATTTATGGCAGTTAATCTAGTTAATACTAAAATTTCTAAGCAAGTATTGCACTTTCAGCCAGGTGGTTCGCCAGCTTCTTTTGAAGTAACTGTAGTTAATGAAAGTAATCAGTTTGCATCTTTTCAAATAGAAATCATTGCGGCTGGCGGTGGTGAGAGTTTGGGATCTAATTGGTACACGATTACACCAGCCGTTAGTGCTAAAAATCCGCCAGGAGATAGTACAAAGTTTGATGTCACTATCATCAATACGCCTGTTGCAGGTTTTATCGGCAAAATGAATTTAATAGTCCGCATTTTTTCGCTGGAATTGCGGGATGAAGACAGACAACTACTGCGGTTGATAGTAGAAGCAGGAGTTGGTGCTGTGGCTATGCAAGTTGACTTACCTATCAGAGAATTTACAACTCAACCACAGGGATTAATTGAGATTCCAGTACGTGTTTTTAATCCTAGTCAAATTCCTGCAAGCCTTTCTCTTCGTCCTGTTGGACTCAAACCGCAATGGTTTATCAATGGTGATGAAAGATTGTTAGCAGTTTCTCCCGGTGCTAAAGCAGAAACATCATTTTTATGCCAATTACCAATTCCTGAAGAAGTTCCCAGTCAAGCATATTCTTTCACTATTGAAGCCACTCACACTAACGGAGTTCCATCGCGCAGTCGGGAAGGAATAATTAACGTTAATCCAGCAGGATTTATCGATTTTCAATGCACTCCAGAAAAACAACATATACCTGCATCTCGTCCTTGGCTACCCCAATTAAAAGTTAATTCTACAACTTATCAACTAGAGTGCCAAAATCATAGCAATTTGAGCCAGAAGGTAAGCATTGAAGTCAAAGAAGGTGAGGAGGAACAGCCAAAATGTTTTTGGGAAGTTCAGCCAGAATTTTTAGAATTAAACCCTGGAGAAAATAAGAATTTACAACTATTAGTCAGTAAGCGACGGCGGTGGTTTGGCTTAAAGCAAAAACTTGCTTTTAAAGTCAAGGCTGTTGTGCCGAACCACAAAATTAATGTCAATAATGAAAATCAATATTTACAACTAATTATTCATCCTATCTTACATCCTTGGCTACAGATGGGATTAGGCATTTTGTTGATGTATTTACTCTGGTATTTATCATGGCTTAATCCTAATAACCCATTTTTTGGTCATCGTCAGGCTGTGACATTTGTGCAGTTTAATGGTGTAGGCGATCGCGCTGTTAGCAGTTCTCAAGACCAAAGTATTATTAGATGGAATCTTGCTGGTTTTAGCAATCCCTTGGTTAAACAAGATGATGGTCGAATGGCTAAGAGTGTGGGCAAATCTGTGAGAGTTGTGCGCTATAAACCTGTAGATAATGATGTAGTAGCAGCAGGTTTAGAAAATGGCGAAATTCAAATTTGGGATGTACTTGGAGGTACACAAAAACCAAAAGCTACTTTTTCACTTGATAAAGCAGACCGCGTTTTAGGGTTGGAGTTTAGTCAAGATTCCCGCTTTTTATTCAGTGGTCATGGTAGTGGTTTAGTTTTGCAATGGGATGTAAATGGTGCTTTATTAGGTGACAATCGAAGTTTAGAAAAACCTATTAATATCAAAGATGTCAAGTTTCCTGTTTATGGTTTAACTTTAGCTGGAAATGATAAACAAAATTTAGTAATTGGCGGTAGATATAATAACCTAGCAATTTGGAATTTTCCGCAAAATAAACTGTGGAAAGTTCCATATAATCCTCCTGGAAGTCAAAATGATTATATTGTGAGTCTAGATAGTGCAGATTACAAACCAAATTTATTAGCAACAGCAGATAATATGGGACAAATTACGTTATGGAATATGCAACAATGTCTGAGTAAAAATAACGGTCAGTGTCAAATTTTAGATAAATGGTCTGATGGTCATGGTGGTAAAGCAGCGCGGTCTGTGGCTTTGAGTAGAGATGGCTGTTATTTAGTGAGTGGCGGCGATGATAATCGCGTGATGCTTTGGCCATTAACTAAAGAAGGTAGGAGGGCTTTTCCGAATGGGAGGGAAATACGTAAGGAGAGACAGAGATTTAATAGTGTGGATATTAAGATAGTAAAAAATAAAATTTTAATTGTTAGTGGGAATGATGATCATAGAGTTAGGTTAGATATGAGAGATTTGGATCAAAATGTTGGTTGTAAAGGATAATTAACCACTAACTTACGCAGATAAAATATCTTTTTACTTTTGCCTTTTTACTTTTAACTTCTTGACTGGGGGTAAGCATGACTGCCACAAATTCGAGAACTACCAATTCCCAACTCGGTTTGAGTATGGCAGAGGTGTTGATGCTGCCACCACAGCAACGCAAAATTGTCCAGTGGCTAATCAAGCGTTCTGATAGTGCTACTCTTGTTCAAGTATCTATTCATTTAGATTTAAATCAACAAGCTACTTTAGCTTTATTAGATGAGTTAGTTGAAGAAGGTTTTGTTCAGGAAATCTTAACTTCTGGTGAGGTGAAATACCGCGTTAATCTGGCAGCTAAACGTGGTATTCAACAGCAAAATATTCAACAAACTCTTGCCCCTGGTAATCCTCTTGCAATTATTTTTAATCCTTCTGGAGATTATGCAGTTCAGGCTGGTGCAAGTTTTGAAATTAATGTCACGGTGACGAATAAAGGTGCGGAAAGTGCTTTAATTGATATTTTTATTGATGAATTATCACCGCAATTAATTCAATGGTGTGATGCACCTAAGCAAAGGTTAGCACTTGGCCCGAATTCTGTGGGTGAAGTGTTATTTGAATTTCAAGTACCTGTAACAGCAATTCCTAGCACTTACAATTACTCAATTGTGGTTGATGCGCCGTTGCATTATCCTGAAGATACGCCTATTCGACATGGGGCGAAAATTCAGGTTTTACCTGCGATTGAGACGGTTGTTAGAGTTAGTGACCCCACATTTACTTTACTACCTCTGACGAGTTCGCGATCGCCTGCCAAAATTCCCCCAGGCGGAATATTACAAGTTAATGTTAATGTTCACAATCGTTCTGACAGAGTAGATAGATTTCGCCTCAGTTGTCTTGATTTACCCCAAGACTGGGTAAGTATCCGCTATCCTGAAGGGTTGGAAACCGCCGGACTTGTTATTCCCAACATGGGTTTGAACCTCAACCCCGGCGAGAAAGGCGAAATTTTACTTCAGTTTCAACCACCACTAGGCGCAAACGCCGGACTTTATTACCCTAGTATCAGCTTGTACTCCGCCAACAATCCCGATTTGATGCTGTTGGATGTGGTGTATTGGGAAGTTTTACCGTCTTACTTGCTGAATGCAGAAATGCTGATAGTGGTAAATCGGGTAAGACGCAAAGGCGGAACTTTTGAAGTTAAGTTGACGAATGCAGGTAACACTGTGCGGGAAATCGCTTGTCAAGCAGTTCCTGTCGATGAAGACAAGGTGTGTACCTACACGACTTCTCCAGGGGTGTTGCGAGTACTACCAGGAGAAAAAGCTTCTACACAAGTGACAGTTACACCTGTGAAATGGTGGTATCGTCCCATGTTTGGCGCGGGAAGATTACTTAACTTTCGTGTGGAATTAGTAGATCAACAACAATTCCCTTTACCTAATCCGGCTTTACCAGGAAATTTAATTTGGGAACCGCGTCCTTGGTGGCAATTTTTACTCGTGTTGCTGACAACTTTGGGAATTATAGGTGCGATCGCATTTTTAATTTGGTTATGGTTATTCCGTCCCCCCGCAGTCCCCAAAATTCTGCAATTCCTCTCATCTGACGCGACTTATCAAGCATCTAATAATGATTTTATTCGCTTAAGTTGGCAAATTCGCCACCCGAAAAAATTGCAAACATTGTCTTTAACTGGTTTGTTTGCTGATGGTACAGCGGCAGTTCAACCTGTAGTTTATACCTTCAATGGCCAAATTCCCAACGAACTGCAACCATTCTGTCAGATGGGTGCAGTCTTAACTTGTTCTAACGTGCCTACCGATGCCCGTAAACCAGGAGATTATATTTTTCAACTGCAAGCATTTGCTAATAATAATCCAGACTTGCCAGCCGACACAATTAAAACAAATACTATTAAAATTGTCCCGATTCCACCACCGCAACTTCTAGAATTTTCTCCTGCACAATCTGTTTATCAAGAAGTTAAAACTAGTTCTACCAAAATTAGTCCAGATACCATTCGCCTCAATTGGAAAATCAATGATTTAGATAGGATAAAAGAATTGCGAGTTATTGGGCGATCGCCTGAAAACTTAGTTAACAGTCCACTCCAAACTTATGATATCACTCAAGGCATTCCCGACACACTCAAAGCTTTCTGCACACAACAAGAAAATCAACTAAATTGTCGCAATGTTCCTGCAAACAATCGTGGTGCAGGAGACTATATATTTGAATTGCAAGTATTTGCTAAAACCGATACTGATAAACCAAGCATCTCGCAAAAAACAGACTTAGTTAAAGTCTTACCTTTACCTAGTAGAATTGTCGAATTCAAAATTGATGGCAAAAACCCATTACCAAAATATCCTATATTAATTACTCAAGGTAAACCTAACAAAATTATCAACTTATCTTGGAAAGTTGAAGGTAGCAATAATATTAAAGTCGAACTTCTTCCCGCACCAGGAGATATTCCACGTAACGGTACAATACCTTACCCAGTCAACCAACAACCCGGTAACGAAACAATCACCCTACAAGTTACTAATGCTGCTGGTGAAAAAGTAACTCGTTCCGTCACAATTGAAACTTTCTTACCACCTAATTCAACAGTAAATCAACCACAATTACCACAATTAGAAGGTGCAAAACCAGAAATTCCAGCTATACCCACACCACCAACAACCCAACCCCCCGGTACTTCTCCCGGAACTTCACCATCTCCAACTAACAACACCACCCCGACTCTCAATTCTCCTACACCTTCCCAACCAGACAAACTTTCACCCTTAGAACTACCACCAGGATTTGATTAAAAATTAACCCCTCATCTTTTCTCTCTGCGCCTCTGCGTCTCTGCGTGAGATAAAAAAATACTATGAAACCCCATCTATTTTTAACAATAACCTTAACCTCCCTCCTCCTCTTCTCTCCCCTTCCCGCCAACTCAAACCAACCACTAGACGTACAACAATATCGTGCTAACTTACTCTTAAATCTCGGCAACCGACAACTAACCAACGGACAATTTAAAGCAGCCTTAACATCCTTACAAGAATCATTAAAACTATATCAAATAACAGGCGATCGCACTGGTGAAGCCAACGTACTATTTCGCTTAGGTGCTACTTACTTTACCCTTGGTAGATACCAAACAGCGATTTCTTTTTACAAACAAAGTTTACAGCTAACCCAAGATTTTGATAATCAATCAATTACAGTCCAAATTTTAGAACATCTCAGTAATACTTATACCACCATTGGCGATGAAAAGTTAGCCAAAAAATATCAAGAACAAGCAACAGCACTTAAAAAAGAAATTGGTAATCCCGACAGAGAAGCCGCTTTTTTAGGTAATGTTGGTTTAGAACATGATGCCGCAGCAGAGTATAAACAAGCAATTGCTTTTCATTCACAACAACTAACAACTGCTAAGGCAAATAACAACTATCAACTGCAAATAGATTCCTTACAAAATCTGGCTGCAACTTATCGAAAATTGGGGCAGTATTCACAGGCGATCGCAGCTTATCAGCAACAGTTAAAATTAGCTCAGGAATTAAATAATAATCCCTTAGTAAGTTCGACATTTAAGCAAATAGCAGAAACATATCAAGCACAAGGTGATTTTAAGCAGGCGATCGCTTTTTATCAACAACAGCTAAAACTCACTGAAAAATCTCAACAATCTGAGTTAATTAGGCAACTAGGACGCGCTTATACTTTGGCTAAACAATACGACAAAGCCATAGCATTATATCAGGAACAATTAACTTCTGCCAAAGCTAGTAAAGATAAATATACCCAAGGCACAGCTTTAAATAATTTAGCGTTTGTTTATCTAAAATCTAGCAAGTTGGATGAAGCTCAAACTACACTGCAAGAAAGTATTAAAAACTGGACATCCCTGCGCTTAGATTTAGGGAATACAGTTGATTATGCTGCCGAACAAGCCAATACATATCGCTTGCTACAACAAGTCTTGATTGCACGAAATCAGCCAGAAGCCGCATTAGAAATATCTGAACAAAGTAGTATCATGGCATTCTTACAATTACTGGGAATGCGTTTAGCTTCTGAACCAAAAGATAATAATTTAAAAATAGCACCTAAGTCAATTAGCTTACCCAACATTACCGAAATTCAAGCAATTGCCAAAGAACAAAAATCTACTCTTGTAAAATATGCGATTATTCCTGATGATGGATTGTATGCTTGGGTAATTCAGCCAACAGGTAAAGTTATATTCCGCCAAATTAAACTGAACAATGAAACTACAATTACACCAATAACTTCTATCGCAGAAACAGTTGATAAAATCCCTAAATATCTCGGTTTAAATAGTCAGGAAAATCACCCGAAAGAACTTGTTAATCCTTTATTACAGTTACATCAACTATTAATCAAGCCCATCGCTGACTTATTACCAGAAAGTCCCACAGCCCAAATCATATTTATTCCCCAAGATGAGTTATGGTTTGTTCCCTTCCCGGCTTTGGTTGATATTTCTGGCAAATATTTAATTGAAAAACATCCAATTTCCACTACGCCAGCAATTCAAATATTGAAGTTAGCCAAAGAACAACGCAGTAAAACAGGTGGTAGTAAAGTTGTCATCGTGGGCAATCCTACCATGCCGAAAATTGCCCGTGCAATTAACGCAGCAGCACAGCCTTTACCACAATTAGTAAATTCGGAACAAGAAGCTTTAGCTATTGCTGATTTCTTCAAAACTCCAGCTTTCATTGGTAGTCAAGCAACAAAAGCGGCTATTTTGCCTTTATTACCCAAAGCCAAAATAATTCATCTCGCAACTTATGGTGTTTTAGATGATGTGAAAAGACAAGGGATACCGGGAGGAATTGCTTTGGCTGGAGAGAATAACGGACTACTTACCGCCAACGAAATTCTCAATTTGTATACTCAACCAAAAGGCAAACGTTTGCGTGCTAGGTTAGCTTTTATCAGTGCTGGCGAAACAGGAAATAGTCACTTAGGCAACGGTATGCTGGGTTTATCTTTAGCACTTATAACATCTGGTATGCCTAGTGTTATAGTCTCGCAATGGGCATCATCGGATACACCTACATCTGTACTAACTACCGAGTTTTATCGCCAGTTAAAGCAGAACCCTAACAAAGCCCAAGCCTTACAAAAGGCTATGTTAGCAACGATGAAGCAGTACCCCAATCCTAAAGACTGGGCAGGATTTAATTTAATTGGAGAAGTACGTTAAAAAATAATAAAAAAGACACACAATATAGCAAAAGCATAAACAATAAATCTTACATAGGATTGATTTTTTATAGTTGAAATTTAAAATGTCTAATTTACGCTCTCCGATTTATTTTGTTTCATTCAAGAAATATATATATTTGCTATCTACTAGCTTGATTTTTGGTTGTGCCTGTGTAATTTTAACTTTGCCATCATTAGCACAAGCCCCAAATCCAGAAGGAAACCCTAATCAAGACCGCTTTCCCCAGCCAGCAACAACTCCACAACCTTTACCGCCAGAATCACAACCACCCATACAACCAACACCAACACCAACTCCAGAAACGCAGCCTACAGAGGGTGGTTCTCAAACTATTCGAGTAGAGAAAATCAACGTTACAGGAAGTACAGTTTTTCGTTCAGAGAGATTTCAAAAGATTACTCAGCCATTAGAAGGGCGTGAAGTCACTGTTGAAGAACTACGCAAAGCGGCTGATACCATCACTCAAATTTACCTTGATCAAGGCTACATTACTTCTAGAGCGATTGTCGTAGACCAAACCGTTAACAATGGCGTAGTAGAAATTCGGGTAATTGAAGGGACAATCGAAAAAATTGAAGTTCAAGGCACAAAACGGTTAAATCCAGAATATGTGCGTAGTCGTATAGCTTTGGGTGCGGGTAAGCCGGTTTTGACCTCTGCATTAGAAGACCAATTAAGATTACTCCGGGCTGACCCTTTATTTTCTAACGTTGAAGCTAGTTTACGTGCGGGTAGTGGCGTTGGTCAAAGTATTTTGATAGTGCGCGTTACCGAAGCACAACCTTTCAATGCAGCGTTGACTGTAGATAACTATTCTCCTCCTAGTATTGGTTCGGAAAGATTGGGTGTGAATGCTAGTTATCGCAACCTCTCAGGCTTGGGTGATGAATTTGACGCGTCCTATTATTTAACAACGCGGGGAGGCGCAAATATTTTTGATTTTAATTATCGCCTGCCAGTCAACCCGATGAATGGCACATTACAACTGCGAACCTCATTTAATAATACGAATGTAGTGCAAGAACCATTTGCAGCATTCGATATCAGTGGGGAGTCGCAACTGTACGAAATTAGTTTTAGACAACCACTCATCAGAACACCACGGGAAGAATTTGCCTTGTCTCTAGGTTTTGCAGTGCAGAATGGTCAAACCTTCACCTTTGCAGGGCCGACACCCTTTGGTTTTGGGCCAGATGCAGAAGGTAACAGTCGCACCCGTGTAATTAAATTTGGACAAGATTATGTAGTTCGGGATCTCAACGGTGCTTGGGCATTGCGATCGCTATTTAGTTTTGGTCTTGGTATATTTGATGCTACCAGTAATCCCAGCCCTATACCCGATGGGCAGTTTTTTAGTTGGTTAGCACAAGCGCAACGCGTACAACGCTTAGGTACAGATAATATATTGATTGCCCAAGCTGAGTTACAACTGACACCCGATGCTTTGTTACCAGCCCAGCAGTTTGTTGTGGGTGGTGGTCAGTCAGTACGCGGCTATCGGCAAAACGTCCGCGCTGGTGACAACGGTGTAAGATTTACTATTGAAAACCGCTTAACAGTGCAAAAAGACGCATCAGGTAACTCAACACTGCAAATTGCCCCATTCTTTGATATGGCTTATGTCTGGAATGTAGATGATAATCCTAACACCTTACAACGCCAGAAATTTATTGCAGGTATCGGAGTTGGCGTATTATTTCAACCACTACCACAGCTTGATATCAAACTTGATTACGGATATCCCTTGATAGACTTAGATGACCGGGGAAGAAACGCCCAAGATGATGGTTTTTACTTCAGCGTTGGGTATCGGTTGTAGATTTTGCTAGAGGCGCTTAGGCTAGAGAGCGATCGCCTGTGCAGCTAATGTTATCGTAAAACATATTAGAGAATCACCATCAAAGCAAATGACCATCACTGTCAACGTTGCTGAAGCAACTGCCAAATTTAGTGAACTTCTGAATCAAGTATTATTAGGTGAAGAATTGGTGATTGCTGAACAGGGAATTCCGGTTGCACGTCTAGTCGCACTCACAAATAAGAGTTCTCCTCGTATTCCCGGCTTAGACCAAGGTAAAGTATTTATTGCACCAGATTTCAATGAGCCTTTACCAGAAGAAATCTTGAGTGATTTTGAAAATTCTAAATTTGTTTAGTAATGAGAGTTTTACTAGATACCCATGCCTTCATTTGGTGGGTAACAAATGACCCTCAATTATCTGCTAACGTTCGTAATCTGATTTTTCTTGGCTTCTGCGGCTTTACGGTTTATTTTGGTATCGGATAAACCAAGAGATAGATAGTATCTTTTACCTCCATAACGAAACCGTAGTTGTAATCGGCTATTGGAATCAATGATAGAGACACTTCCCTTGGGTTCTTTCTTTACCTGTAGATGTTTTGGTGTACATATAATTAGTAGTACTTTTGTACCTAAGTTTACACCCAAAGTACCCTAAACTACCCCAAATCATTGTATATTTTTAGTACAAAAATACTATAAAAAACTTTTCTATAAATAAAACAAATCCTTTTAAGCTATGTCTTACAAGGGTTTTAGCTTTTAAGCGGGCGGCGGGAATCGAACCCGCATTAATAGCTTGGAAGGCTATATAAAATCCTTTATTTACAACAGTTTCAGCTTTTTTATACAATTTCTACACCCAATTTACACCCAACAGAACAATATTAAAATTTCATGACTTTTCAATTCCCAGTGACCTTAATTAGAACAAAAATCAAACTTGATTTAGTAATCCATCTTCTCAAATTAATAGTCTCTAATAATCCATCAAGGTCAGACAGTAAAAAGTAAATGGGATTAAATGTGGGCGATCGCCTGTGTATGGGCTAAAAAAACAAGGTGACGTAGATTAAAAAGCGTTGTTATGCGGTACTTACGGCATTTGGAGAACAAACACCGGACAGTTGAAAGTGTACGATAACAAATTTGAGCGTAGAATTAGAGAAAAATTTCAGATTAGTTAATTTTGTGGTTATATCCTGCTAATTTTAAATGATCATACCCAAATAATTAGCAATCAATTCAGCATTGATAAATTTTTTATTTTTTGTTACGCAAAGAAAATAGAGCTTATACTAATAGATACTTACACAGCAAAAGAAAGAGTAAAGTCTTATATGGAAGAATACTTTAAATAAGCTCAGCAATAAAAAGTGATAAATTTATTCGGTTTTGAAAATCAATGAGCGTTTTAAAGCTAAATATAAAATAAGAACGAGAACCAAGAAAACTTTTCTAAATCGGAAGAAACTAAAATCAGGCAATCTGTTTATTTGTACAAAAGATATTTTCCAAATATAAATTATAAATTGTATTGTAATGCTGCGGTAGGCTACGCCTATACAAGGCAGCAGAGGCTGATGTTGTGGCATTTCAACAATAATTCTACTACTTTAGCCAGTGATTATGAGTAGCAATCAGTGCAGAAAACAATGGTTTCAAAATAGGACATATATCGGTTTATAAAGAAAATCCATATTACTTTTTTTGAATTTTTGTATATGTCGAATTATCAATTTGGCAGACGCAGCATAGATTGCAATCACCTTGGAGTTACACTTGTAACTCTTATATTATCGTTTGCTGTCATAGGAGAACTAAAAGCTGTCGCATTTGTTGCAAATCTGAGACTAGGACACACACAAATTGCTCAAAATTTTAAAGATGAGGCCGATAGTCTGCTGACAGAAGGTACACAAAAACTAGGGCAAAACCAATTTCAAGCAGCATTAGAAGTATTTGAAAAAGCTTTAGCCTTATATCAGCAGGCTCATGATCGCAAAGGTGAAGGTGTTACTCTTTACAAAATTGGTGAGACTTATTACTCTCAAAGCAAATTTTCCCAATCAATCAAGTTTTATGAGCAAGCTTTGAAGATTTTTAGGGAGATAGATGATCGCACTCAAGAAGCCCTAACACTCAATAAAATTGGATTATCCTACAGTAATTTAAGTCAATACCCCAAAGCCTTGGAATACTATCAGCAAGCTTTAGCGATAGAAATAAAAGAGGGAGATCGTTCTGGGCAAGGCACTACCCTCAATAATATTGGGGTAATTTACAACAATTTGGGGGAATATCCCAAAGCCTTGGCGTACTATCAGCAAGCTTTAGTAATTCATCAACAAGAGGGAAATCGCTCTGGGCAAGGCACTACCCTCAACAATATTGGCGAAGCTTACCGTAATCTGGGAGAATACTCCAAAGCTTTGGGGTACTATCAGCAAGCTTTAGCGATAGAAATAAAAGAGGGAGATCGTTCTGGGCAAGGCACTACCCTCAATAATACTGGCGAAGCTTACCGTAATTTGGGACAATACTCCAAAGCCTTGGCGTACTATCAGCAAGCTTTGGTGCTTCGTCGAAAACTGGGCGATAAAGCAGCTGAAGGCAATACGCTTAACAATATTGGGGCGGTTTACAACGATTTGCGAGAATACCCCAAAGCCTTGAAGTACTATCAGCAAGCTTTAGTGATAGAAAAACAAGTGGGTGACAAAGCAGGCGAAGGCACTACCCTCAACAACATTGGCGAAGCTTACCGTAATCTGGGAGAATACCCCAAAGCCTTGAAGCACTATCAGCAAGCTTTAGTGATTCGTCAACAAGTGGGTGACAAAGCAGGCGAAGGCAATACCCTCAACAACATTGGCGAAGCTTACCGTAATTTTGGAGAATACCCCAAAGCCTTGGAGTACTATCAGCAAGCTTTAGCAATCCGTCAAAAACTGGGTGACAAAGCAGGCGAAGGCAATACCCTCAACAACATTGGGGCAGTTTACTACAATTTGGGAGAATACCCCAAAGCTTTGGCATACTGTCAGCAAGCTTTAGCAATTCGTCAAAAACTGGGTGACAAAGCAGGCGAAGGCACTACCCTCAACAACATTGGCGAAGCTTACCGTAATCTGGGAGAATACCCCAAAGCCTTGGAGTACTATCAGCAAGCTTTAGCAATTCGTCAAAAACTGGGTGACAAAGCAGGCGAAGGCACTACCCTCAACAACATTGGCGAAGCTTACCGTAATTTGGGAGCATACTCCAAAGCTTTGGAATTCCATCAGCAAGCTTTGGTGCTTCGTCGAAAACTGGGCGATAAAGCAGATGAAGGCAATACGCTTAACAATATTGGGGTGGTTTACAACGATTTGCGAGAATACCCCAAAGCTTTGGAATTCTATCAGCAAGCTTTAGTGATAGAAAAACAAGTAGGCGACAAAGCAGGCGAAGGCACTATCCTAAACAATATTGGCGAAGCTTACCGTAATTTGGGAACATACTCCAAAGCTTTGGCATACTATCAGCAAGCTTTAGCAATTCGTCAACAAGTGGATGACAAAGCAGGCGAAGGCACTACCCTCAACAACATTGGGGCAGTTTACTACAATTTGGGAGAATACCCCAAAGCCTTGAAGTACTATCAGCAAGCTTTAGCGATAGAAAAACAAGTAGGCGACAAAGCAGGCCAAGGAAATACACTTAACAATATTGCTTGGTTGCTAGATCAACAAAAACAACCAGAATTAGCAATTGTTTTCTTCAAGCAATCAGTTAACGTTAGAGAAATAATTCGCAAAGACCTGCGAGTATTACCGCGCGAACAACAAGAATCATATACAAAAACCGTTGCACATACCTATCGTCGCTTAGCTGACCTATTGCTACAACAAGACCGGGTTCTGGAGGCGCAACAAGTTTTGGATCTTTTGAAAGTGCAAGAACTACAAGGTTACCTCCGCAATGTAAGAGGGACTGGTCAGCAGTTGATAGTGCTACGTCCCGAACAAGAAATTTTGCAAAAATACAATGCTATACAAGAAAGCGCCATTCAATTAGGACAAGAACTCACTCAATTGCGAGAAATTCCAGAAGCTAACCGCACTCAAGCACAGCAACAACGTATTGCCCAATTGGTACAATTAGAAAAAGAAATCAATAAGCTATTTAATGAATTTATTCATAGTTCCGATATAGTTCAACTTGTTAATCAACTAACTCGTGAGGTCAGCAGACAAAATCTAGACTTAACAAACTTAGTTTCTCTCCATGACGACTTGCGCCGCCTCAATGCAGTCATTCTTTATCCCCTAATCCTCGATAACCGCCTAGAATTGATAATCACTACTCCGGATACTGCACCTCTACGCCGTACCGTCAATGTGAAGCGAAAAGAGCTAAATCAGGTAATTGTTGATTTTCGTTCTGCCTTAGAACATCGTGACGACAATGTGAAAGTGCCAGCGCAAAAACTCTACACTTGGTTGATCAAGCCATTAGAAACTGACTTGAAACAGGCTAAGGCGACGACCATCATCTATGCTCCCGATGGGCAATTGCGCTACATCCCCTTAACAGCATTGTATGACGGTAACCAATGGCTGGTGCAAAACTACCGTGTTAACAACATTACGGCTCAATCCCTCACCAAGTTCATTAGCTCATCACCATCTGAACTTCGGGTTTTGGCAGGAGCTTTTGCAGATCCCAAACTTAGTTACTCTGTCCACATAGGTCAACAAGAGTTTAACTTAAGGGGTTTACCCTTTGCAGGTCAAGAGGTAGCAACACTTGCCGAGACAATTTCTGGTACTACCAAACTATTAGATCAAGATTTTAGTCTGAAAGCAATTGAACCACGCATGAATGAATATAGTATTGTACATTTTGCTACTCATGCAGCTTTCGTACCCGGACAGCCAGAGGATTCTTTTATTCTATTTGGTAATGGCGATCGCCCTACCCTCAGAGATATTGAAAGCTGGGAACTGCATAATGTAGACCTGGTAGTTTTGAGTGCTTGCGAAACTGGTATTGGTGGCAAACTGGGTAATGGGGAAGAAATTTTAGGTTTAGGTTATCAGTTTCAACATCGTGGGGCAAGAGCAGCAATAGCTTCTCTTTGGGCAGTTGATGATGGTGGTACACAAGCGTTAATGAATGCTTTCTATACCATCCTCAAGCGAGGTAATGTTACAAGGTTAGAAGCACTACAACAAGCACAGATTGCTTTGATTACTGCTAACAAAAAGACTGATGATCAACAACAAAGGAGCAGTATTGAAATAGAAGCGATTAATAACAAATTACCATTAAATGTAGTCCATCACCTCAGCCATCCTTACTACTGGTCACCCTTTATTCTGATTGGTGATGGTTTCTAAGTATTTTTAGTAATTATCTACAAAAATCTTTGATTGTTATTAGTTTTATTTTTCTAAAACAATAAATATTTTAGATATTAGTAAATAAAACTTAATCATAAAATTGTAAACTCAAAGACAAGCTTTACAGCTTATAACATGATTGAGGATAGATTCCAATTAATTTCTTTTCCATAATTCCATCTCAAAGAGGATGAAATTTATGAACAGATTCCTGACGATAATTATGATATGGCTATTGTAGTGATTTAAACATTGCTCACAAGAGATAGAAAACAATAATAAAAGAGTGAAACAACTTATTTTAAGTGATATTTACGAATCATTGATTTTTTAGATAATTTTTATTCCTCATTCTTTATTGAGACAGTTTTAGTTAATTTTTTCTACTAATTATTGCTGATTATCTCTTCAATCAAGAATAGCAAGATTTCGAGACTGGGGGAAAAGCAGGTTATGTCAATTATCAAGCGTCGTCAGTTTTTACAGTTCACTGGCTCGATACTAGCTACTCTCGGTTTAAGTCAGTTAGAGATTGAACAACAAGCTATTCGTTATGCTCAAGTTTTAGGGCAAAATACTCCTCGTAAACGAGCTTTATTAGTAGGCATTAATGACTACATTAATATCGGGCAGTATCAATGGTTTCCATTAGAAGGGGCAGTCAATGATACTCAAATCCAGAAAGAACTCTTAATCAACCTCTTCGGTTTTCAAGCAGACAATATCCGCACATTACACAATCAAGAGGCAACCCGTGACAATATATTACAAGCCTTTGAAGATCACTTAATTAAATGGGCACAGCCAGGAGATGTAGTAGTCTTTCACTACTCTGGGCATGGTTCTCAAGTTGCCGATCCCGATAAAGTTTTTGATGATGGACGAATTAGCACAATCGTACCCATCGATAGTTTCCTACCACCTGGATTTCCCAACAAAGGCGGCAAAGTAAAAGATATTACTGGGCATACCCTGTGGTTGTTAATGCAAGCTATCAACACAGAAAATGTCACCTTTGTGCTGGATAGCTGTTTTTCCGGTGGCGCAAGGAAAGGGATTGTAACCATCAGATCACGTCCTGGTGATCAAGAACTGTTGAGACAGATCACCGATTCTAAAATCCAACTCTTGGCCAATACTCAGGAACAGGAATATCAAAAACAACTAATGTCTCGGTTGAAGTTGACTAACTCAGATTTTGTAAAATTGCGTCAACAAGGTGTACCAAAAGGTGTGATGCTTGCTGCTGCTAGGCGGTATCAGTCGGCTATTGATACTCGCTTTGCTGATACTCCTGCTGGCATTTTTACTTATGTACTCACCCGCTATCTTTGGCAACAAACAGGTGCTGAGTCAGTTAATCAGGTGATGGCGAGTACTACCACTACGACACAAAGGATACTGCAAGAATATTTCCCTACATCTGGTACAGTGCAACAGCCAGAATTTAACATCAAACAGGGAAGTAAAAACGACCAACAAACAGTTTACTTTACGAGCCGAAAAAACACACCAGCCGAAGCAGTGATTACCAAAGTTCAAGGGAATCAGGTTGATCTGTTTTTAGGAGGTATAGATCCTCAGAGTTTAAAAGCCTTTGGTCGGGGTGCGACTTTTATCGTCGTAGATAATCAAGGGCAAGAACAAGGACAAGTACAGATTGAATCGCGGCAACAACTAAACGCACAAGGCAAACTGATTCAGGTATCTAATAGGGGAATAGTTGCACCTGGTACATTATTGCAAGAGCGATCGCGAGCAATCCCCACCAACCTCACCCTCCAAATTGGACTTGATCCATCACTAGGTCAGGAGATAGATCAGGCAAAGCAGGCACTTCAATCGATTAAACGCATTCAAGCAGTCCCACTAGAACAACAAGATGTGCAATATATCCTGGGTCGAATCACCAAAGCCTACTATGAGCAATTGCAAAACCTCAAGGTGAAAAACCTACCGCAAGTCGGCAGTATAGCGCTATTTTCCCCTGCACTTGATTTAATTCCTGATTCAGCAGGATTACCAGAAGAAACAGTAACAGATGCAGTCAAGCGACTACGAGCAAAACTCAAGTCTCTACTAGCAGCCCGAATTGTGAAGCTGACGCTGAATACTACCTCATCACGGTTAGCTGTCTCAGCTGCCATGCAAAGAGTAGACGGTAGCCAGATTGTAGCAGAATCATTCACTGTCAGGGGGGCATCAATTAAAACTCCTAGCAAGACCAGAGGGACAATACCTCAAAGTTCCAATGCTCAAAAAATGCAGCCAGGAACCGAGGTGCAATTTTTAGTAGCTAATAATGAGCCTCGTGACATTTATATTAGTGTGTTGCTCATCAGTGTCGATGGAGAGTTATCTGTCCTGTCGCCATTACCAGGCACTGAAGATGTCGCACCAGTCCCAGCAAAACAGGAAATTCAGATACCCGATCCCGATCGCGGAGAACTATATAAATTTAAGATTGGCAAAGATCCCGGAATCGCAGAGGTGCTGGTGCTTGCTAGTACAACACCACTTACAAGAGCAATTGAAAGGTTACGTGCTTTAGCAGCAGAGCAACCCACAGACAGGAGAGGATTACCTGTTGATTTGAACAAAGAACCAGTAGAGGCGATCGCTAGTTTATTAGACGACATTGATGAAGGTTCCCGCAGTAGAGGAGCGAAACCTGTTGCCGAAACTAGTTTGGTTGATACGCAACAACTAGCAGCAATGTCCATCACCTTTGAGATAGTTGTTTAGCAAGCTATTCCAAATTCAAAAATGTTTTCCTCAGCAAAATGTGAACAGTCATGCAACTATACAGATTCTTCTTGATTGTGATTGCTACTTTAATAATGATGGATTGGCAGTTTTGGAGGCTAAATTTTTCTACTCCAATTACTACATCACAGGCATGGGCACAAACTCCAAACTCACGACAAACTGAAGCAGAAAGATTGTTTCAGGAAGCTAAACAGTTGTTTGAGAAAGGTCAAGTTGAATCGGCATTGCAGTCTTGGCAGCAGGCACTTGTTATTTATCAGGAACTTAACGACCGTCGAGGTCAAGTATTGACGTTACTCCAACTAGGAATTGCTTATGAAAAGCTATTCAACTATCAGCAAGCAATTAAACACTTAGAGGCATTATTGCCTATTGCTAAAGCAATTAACGAACGAAAGCTACTTGCTGTAGCTTTAGAGGTCTTAGGAAATTCTTATAAAGAACAGGAAGACTACGCTAGAGCAAAAGATTACCTCCAACAATCTTTAGCCCTGATCCGAGAAATTAACAATCCTCCTTGGGAGGCAGAAATTCTCAATAATCTAGGACTGGTTTACTGTGCTGAGGGTAATTATAAACAAGGCATTGAATATTATCAGCAGGCATTAATCATTACGCGAGAAGTTCAAGAAAATGAAGCAGAAACACTAATTTTGAATAATTTGGGAGTGGCTTATCATTTTTCTGGAGATTTGGATCAAGCAATTAAATCCTATCAGCAAAGTTTAATCCTTGCACAAAAAATCAAAAACCTCGATTTAGAAGCTAAGTCTTTAAACAATTTGGGGAGTATTTACGAAGACCGCAAAGATTATGCCCAAGCAATTAAATACTATCAGCAAAGTTTAGCAGTCAAGCAGAAAATTCGAGATAGACGGGGAGAAGGGATAACTTTAGGTAATCTGGGCAATGTTTATCGGGAACAGGGAAACTATCGCCAAGCAATAGAATTGTATCAGCAGAGTTTAGCGATCGCCCAAGAACTGAACAACCAATCTGAAGTGAGGCGAGCACTGGGCAATCTTGCCTATGCTTACTTAATCTCTAATAATTACGGCAAAGCTCTCGATTACTACCAGCAAAGTTTAATGCTTGCCAAGTCTATTAAAAACTTGTCAGAGGAATGTGACGCTTTGAATGGATTAGGATTAGCATATATCTATTTGGGTGACTATGCTAAAGCACTAGACTATTATAACCAGAGTTTAGCGATCACTGAACAACTAAAAGACCCATCCAAAAAAGGAAAAGTTTTCAACGGTCTGGGAATGATTTACTTTTTCTTAGGAAATTACCAAAAAGCAATTGATTTCCACCAGATGGCTTTGACAATTGCAAAGGAAAGTCGGGACTTTCTAGGAGAAGGACAAGCATTGGGAAATCTGGCAGTAGTTTACCGTACTCAGAAGGATTATGCCAAGGCAATTGATTACCATCAGCAGAGTTTGGTAATTTTCCGGAAACTCAAAAATCGCAGAGATGAAGGAATAGCACTGACTCTTCTTGGCAATGTTTACCGTGAAATGAGAGATAGTCAGAAAGCAATTGATTATTATCAACAGAGTTTGGTAATTGCGCGAGAAATTAACGACAGAGATACAGAGGGTAAGGCTCTGGGGAATCTGGGAAGTATTTACTCTTATTTAGGCAAATTATCACTTGCAATAGAATATCAGAAAATGTCTTTGGCAATCGCGCGGGAAAGAAAAGATCCGGTGGAAGAAGCCGTTGCACTGGACAATCTGGGATTAGATTTTTTTCAAGCCAGTAATTTTGCCGCAGCCGAGAAGGCACTATATGACGCAATTGAAATCTGGGAATCAATAAGATATAAATTAGGTAGCGACGATATCAATAAAATTTCCATCTTTGAAAGACAGGCTCTAACTTACCAAAAATTACAAGAAATTCTAGTTTCCCAAGATAAAACTGAAGCATCACTAGAAGTTGCTGAACGGGGTCGTGCTAGAGCCTTTTTAGATTTTTTGATTTCCCGATTATCTCCCTATATCAAGCAACAGGATTTAGTTTCCTTAAAAAATCAAGTTGCATCTCCTAATATTCAGCAAATTAAACAAATAGCCCAAAATCATAATTCTACCCTGGTTCAATACTCGATTTTGTTTAACAAATACCTCTACATTTGGGTGGTTTCACCAGAAGGAAAAGTATGGTTACACCAAACAGACCTAAAAAAATCTTTAGACATTTCCTTATTAAATCTCGTCTTAAAAAGCCGTGAGTCTATAGATGTTGGAAGAGGTAGAACCAGTAGTATTATTCGCGAGCAAATTTCTAGGGTAGATCAAACAGAACATCTGAAACAACTCCATAAAATTCTTATTGCTCCCATTGCTGATTTTCTGCCTTCAGATCCTAACGCTCATGTCATTTTCATGCCGCAAGGAGAACTTTTTTTAGTTCCCTTTGCTGCTTTACAAGATGAAGATGGCAAATACTTAATCGAAAAACACACAATTCTAACTGCACCTGCAATTCAAGTTTTAGACTTAACCCAACAGCAACGGCTTAAAGTTCAACAAGCTAACTCTCAAGGAATTGTCATTGTTGGCAATCCTACCATGCCGAAAGTGACTGTCAAAATTGGCGAAACCCCAGAACAACTTAAACCCTTACCAGCATCTCAAGAGGAAGCGATCGCCATAGCAGAAATTTTCAAGACTAAATCGCTCACAGGTAATCAAGCAAGTAAAGCAGCAATCCTATCTAAACTATCTCAAGCGAGGATAGTTCATTTAGCAACACATGGGTTACTCGATGACTTCATGGGACTAGGAGTACCAGGGGCGATCGCCCTTGCTCCCTCTGGTACAGGTGAACTCAACGACGGCTTACTTACTGCCAATGAAATCCTAGATTTAAAGCTAAATGCTGAGTTAGTGGTTTTGAGTGCTTGTGACACAGGAAGAGGAAGAATCACGGGCGATGGTGTTATTGGTTTATCTCGTTCTTTAATCAGCGCAGGTGTGCCTAGTGTTATGGTCTCTCTGTGGTCAGTTCCTGATGCTCCTACTGCCGAGTTAATGACTCAGTTTTACCGTAATTGGCTTTCTGGCAAACTGGATAAAGCCCAAGCTTTAAGACAGGCAATGCTGACAATTATGAAAAGCCATCCTCGCCCTAAAGACTGGGCTGCATTTACATTAATTGGAGAAGCAGAATGAATAAAATTTATCAACAATCTAAATAAGCATAAAACCTGTTCCCATCAGATTACTAACCTTTTTGGTATGGCGACTGGAAGAAACAGTCACAGATGCTGTCAAGCAACTACGAGCAAAACTTAAGTCTCTACTGGGAGCCTGAATTGTGAAGCTGACGCTGAAGGCGATCGCTAGTCTGTTAGATGACTTAGAAGAGGGTCGTCGTGGTGGTCGTACCAGTGTGATCGCCGAAGGTTTTGACAATGCCATTACAGGTGTTAGCCAAATTGATACACAACAGATAGCTGCGCTGTCCATCACATTTGAGGTAGTCGATAAATCGAAAGCAGAAATCCAAGCAAGTGGTGTCAAAGTGTCCGTAGCATAGAGAAATAAAGAAATTTTCAATAATGATTTAGGACTGCTACATAGACTTTTAAAAAATTCGTTTGAGAGGGAATAAAATATGCAATCCCTAAAAATTTACTCCATAGTTAAGTATAGTCGCCTGACTTTACTAACTTTCTTAGTCACAGTTTCCACTTCTGCACCATCTATAGGACTAATAGTTCCTAGCGAAAGTTTAAGAACTGACAATCGCCAACATCTAGTGCAAAATTCCCAAGCACGCGAAGCAGAAGCAGAGCGATTGTATCAACAAGGCAGTCAGCAAGATCAAAATGGTCAACTGAATGCCGCTATCAAATCTTTTCAACAAGCTTTGACTATTTATCAAGAACTGGGAGACCAAAAAGGGCAACTTAGAGCATTAGGAAAGTTAGGGCTTGCTTACTATGCATTGAGAGACTATGACAACGCTATTAAATTCCTTCAGCCGTTTTTAACAATTAGTCAGGAACTCAAACAACGTCAAGGTGAGGAAATTGCACTAATGTATTTAGGCAGTTCTTACCTGTTCCTCAAAAAATATGCCGCAGCCGTTAAATACTATCAGCCTAGTCTAACAATTGCGCGAGAAATTCCAGACGTTCAAGGTGAAGGAATAATTCTCTCAGGGTTAGGAATTGCTTATGACAATTTAGGAGAATATACCAAAGCAATTGAGTCCTACGATCAACTCTTGGATTTGTCCCAGAAAGTTGGGAATCCACAGATCAAAGGATTAGCAGAACTAGGTTTAGGAAATACCTTCGATCATTTGGGAGATGAGGAACAGGCGCTAAAATTTTATAACCAGGGTTTAAAAACTGCTCAATCAACTAGAAATCGCCAACTAGAAGGACGGGTGAGGGGAGGTTTAGGAAATGTTTCAATCTCTCAAGGCAACTATCAAAAAGCTATTGAATACTATCAACAGAGTTTCTTGATGGCTCGAGAAACCCAAGATTTAGAGGGACTAAGTAATGCAGTAGGCAATTTGGGTAATGCTTACTATGTGAATGGCGAGTATCAAAAAGCGCTAGAGGCTCAACAGCTAAGTTTAGCGATCGCTAGAGCTAAGATGGACAAGGAGGGAGAAAGTGAAGCGTTATCCGGTCTTGGGCTGGCTTATGAAGGGTTAGGACAATATGACCAAGCGATCGCATCCTATCAACAGCAGTTAGCGATCGCCGACTCAACTGGTAACCAACTTGATGCCGGAATAGCTCTCAATAATCTTGGCGGTGCTTACATGACAGCAGGTAAGCTGGCAGAAGCCGAAAAAAGTCTGCGTTCTTGTATCCAAAAATGGGAATCACTGCGAAAAGAACTCAAAGATACTAATCGAATCTCCATCTTTGAAAACCAGGTACTTACTTATGGTTTGCTACAAAAACTTCTCATCTTAAAAAATCAACCTACGGCGGCGTTAGAGATTGCAGAACAAGGTCGGGCAAGAGCATTTGTAGCATTATTGGCATCAAAAATATCCCAGCCAACGCCAAACATTACCTCACCCTCAATCCCAGAAATTCAACAAATTGCCCGCAGCCAAAATGCCACATTGGTAGAGTATTCAATTATCTATGATGACCCAGTTCCCAAAAAACCTTTATTCCGAGCCGCAGATTTATTTATTTGGGTGGTTAAACCCACAGGTGAAATAGCATTTCGCAAAGCTGACCTCAAACCTCTATTATCGCAACACAAAATCTCTTTAGAAGATTTAGTGACCAAATCCCGCGAGTCTTTTGGTGTGAGGGGTCGCGGTAGCAGTATTGTAGTAGAACCCTGGAACGATGGTGACCAGACAAACAAAAACTTACAACAGTTGCATCAAATCCTAATTCAGCCAATAGCTGACCTCCTACCAACCGATGCAAATTCTCGTCTTATTTTTCTGCCACAAGCAGCTCTCTTTCTAATACCCTTTCCAGCTTTACAAGACTCATCTGGCAAATACCTAATTGAAAAATACACTATCCAAACAGCCCCCTCAATTCATGCGTTGCAACTGACCTACCAGCGACAACAACAATTGAGAAGTCACCCAACAGACCGCAAGCATCAATTAGCTCTAGTGGTAGGCAATCCCAAGATGCCTAGTGTTAGTCTCAGATTGGGCAATCCTCCTCAAGCATTAAACCCATTACCAGGGTCTGAACAGGAAGCTATTGCTGTTGCTCAGTTGTTGAATACCAAAGCTATTTTAAACCAGCAAGCAACGAAAGCTGCTATTTTGCCTCAACTGTCTCAAGTAAGTATTATTCATCTAGCAACGCATGGACTGTTAGATGACTTCAAGGGATTGGGCTTCCCAGGTGCGATCGCTCTTGCTCCATCCGGTAACGGTCAAGTTAACGATGGCTTACTCACTGCTGACGAAATTTTAGATTTGAAGCTAAATGCTCAGTTAGTAGTTCTCAGTGCCTGCGATACTGGACGGGGACGCATTACTGGTGATGGTGTAATTGGTCTATCTCGTTCTCTCATTACCGCAGGTGTTCCCAGTGTAATTGTATCCCTATGGTCTGTGCCTGATGCTCCTACTGCTGAGTTAATGACAGAGTTTTACCGTAATTGGCTTTCTAGCAAAATAGATAAAGCCCAAGCATTAAGACAGGCAATGCTGACGACTATGAAAAACCATCCTCCAATCAAAGATTGGGCTGCATTTACCTTAATTGGAGAAGCAGAATGAGTAAATTTTATCAGAAATATGAATAGCCATAAAACCTGCTCTCATTGGATTACTAATTTTTGTGTCTTGAAGCTGATGAAGGACTATAATAGCAATCCTATGAACTGGACTGGATTCATCCTAATTGGGGATGCAGATTGAGACCTTGGGGAGTTTACTATAAACTTACAGGCATAGTTTCAAATGACAGATGCTTCTAAATCGACGAGTTAGAAAACTTAGGTCTCAACCTTCCAAAAATATCGGCTCACTTTAAAAAGCAGAGATTATAACTGCATTTATCTTATAACAATTTATTTTCTCCACTTGCTTGACTAAATTACAAAAACTAAGTTTTTAGTAGGTTATGCTTTGTTCTCGACTACAGCAGGCAATTACACGCTATAAAACAGCAATTGAGCAACTTAGAACTGGTAATAATTCCGTTAAACAAGAGAATCAATTGGCTGATTATCAGGTGACAGATGCTTCTAAATCGACCGGATCAGAAGAACAATCAACACAACAACTGAAATCTACTCAAATTCTAGAGGTATTAGCAGCACGAGATGAAGTCCAAGCAGCTTTGGCAGATACTACCCAGACTTCTGGAGAAAGTTTAGCAGCGATCACCGATCTGGATAAAGTCCTAAAAGCTCATGCTGGAGCGATCGCCACTATTCGCAAAACTAACGACTGGCAAACTAGCTTTAACCCAGCTAAAGAAGCCTGGTGGTGGTCATTAGAACCTGAAAGTAAGTCAGATAAATTTTGCGATCAGCCTGATTGGTTCTGGAGTGCTGTTTCCGTATCCTCTCTGACTATATCGTTGGGTTTAGTTGGAGATATTTCGTCGCGATTCCTGATTGGTGGGCCAGATACATTAGGAGCATTGGCAGTTAGTACACAAAGTATGTTAACCTTGCTTACCGCAGGAGGCGCACTGACTGTGGCAGGACAAGAAGCTTACAAGCGCATTCTTCAGAGTAGGAGAATACCAGAGCGATTTGGGCAAAAGATTAGTGCAGGTTGTTCGTTCCTATTAATGATTGGATTATTAGGTTTCCGTCTATCTCTGCCACAAATTTCTAACCTGTACAGTAACAGTGGCTTTCAAAGATTTCAATTCGGTGAGTGGGGTAGTGCTGAACAAAAGTACCAACGCGCACTGAAACTGAACCCTGATAATGCTCAAGCTCACTTTCGTTTAGGTTTACTCTACGAGGAACTGCAAAAATTTGATCGTGCCCGTACTGAGTATCAATTCGCGGTAACACAAAATATTCCTGCCGCTATTAATAATCTGTCTCGGCTCTACATCCTCGACAAAAACTACTCTGCTGCTGTCGCATTGCTATTAAAAGCTGAGGCTTTTGAACAAAAGTTGAAGCCGGATGCAGAGACTAAACACGCTATGCTGAAAAATTTGGGTTGGGCAAGGTTAATGCAAGGCGACTACCCGAATGCAGAAGCAAAATTACTCGAAGCTATCGATTTACAAAAATCCGCTAACCTGAAAAACAATATTACTGCGCCCCACTGTCTACTAGCACAGGTTATGGAAGCCCAAAAGGATAAAAAAGGCGCTCTATTAGAATGGGAGGCTTGTAATCAAGATGTCAATATTGCCACTCATCCAGAGGAAGATAGTTGGCGCATAACTGCCCAAAAACGTCTGACACAACAAGGGAATAGTAAATGACAGGCGCTAAATTAATTTGCCAAATGTTGGTATTAGGAGCGGTAATGCTTGCGATAGGAAAACCTGCGATCGCTGAAGCCGCCCCGAAAGCAATGGTTTACTCTGCTAGAATTGACTCTGCAAAAGGCAGAGTATTGCTCAAGCGTCCCGATTGGTCAGATTTTCGACCTGTTTCAGTTGGGACGGAATTACATCCAGGAGACCAGATCAAGCCTAATAAAGATGCCACGGTCAGAGTAGTTTGTCCTAATCTCTCCAAACCGATTGTTCCCAGAGGAGTGCCATCAGGTCTGAAAACGATCTGTCCTGTCTGGGTAGCAGTCATCCCCAAAGCACCTCCACCTCCTGGGATTCTAGGTGGTGTTAATCCCTTCATCCCTTACTTAATTGCTCCTCGTCACACCCTACTGCTGAGTGACACTCCTACTTTCCGTTGGAACCCGATACCTAGAGCAACGAAATACACTTTGGCATTACTCAACTCTAGAGGAATTGTTTGGCAAACACAGGTAAAACAATCTTTTGTTGTTTACCCTGGTAATCCTCCATTACAACCAGGAACTAACTATTCGCTCGTTGTTAAAGCTGATACTGGCAAATCCTCGCAAGAAGAAGGAACATCTAATCTAGATTTCAGAGTGCTACGTAAATCTGAAGCAGCAACTGTCCAAGCGGAAGTAGCTGAAATAACTAAGTTGGGGTTGGATAAGCAGGTAACTGCTCTAATGGTGGCTAATCTTTACAGTCGCTACACTTTGCCACAAGAGGTAATTCCAGCCTATGGACTAACTGCTGATACTTTTAAAAGCTACAACTTGAGTGCAGAGGCGATCGCAACATTAGAAGCTTTAGTACAGGGAGGCCAGGAATCACCTATAATCTATCGCTCATTAGGGGATATATACTGGCAAACTGGATTAGCTCAAAAAGCAATAGACAATTATTTGACAGCAATCAAACTTGCCAAAGGTGACGAAGATTTAGAAGAGAAGACATTAGCCCAATTTGCTTTAGGGGAAGTTTATGCTGCAATAGATGATATCAAACAGGCGGTAAACTCGTACTCTCAAGCAAAAAATGGATTTACTTTGCTAGGCGATAACAAACGTGCCAATTTTTTACAGCAGCAGATTGAAAGCCTTCAGCAACAATCGTTATTGTTCACGCTTTATTTACATGATATTTATTAGCCTCTCCCATAAGAGTGAATAGTGTTGCATTGCCAACGCTGATACCTTACTAATATGCGATCGCCGCAGTAAAGCTATTCCTCATCGTCTCCCTCTTCGCCATACTGTGCTGGTGGTTCGCCATGATATTCCAGAATCTTTGGCTTTTTCATTTTGGCATTAACAGGCTCAATCTTTTCTAGCTGCAAATCAAACTCCCACTCATCCAGTAAATCAAAGGTAAATTGCAAATGATTTCCTACTTCAATTGGTAATTCACCTAAGCGAAAATCATTAGTGTTAGGGGGAACATCAACAAAGGGATAAGGAGAGCGAAAAATTTCGGGGGAGATGAGGGACAAGACGCGGTAAGATGACTCAATGATTGATCCGGCTGAAAGAGTCATATATCAATTAAAAGTGGTGCTGTTGAGCATCAGCCCCATGATTTGGCGGCGTATAAAAGTCAGCAGCGATAGCACAATAGAAGATTTGCATTACACGATCCAGTTGGCAATGGGGTGGGAAGATATTCACCTCCATCATTTCATCATCCACGGTAAGCAGTACGGGATTACCCAACCAGGGGGAACAGTATTTAGCGATCGCGCCTGTGAAGTAAAACTCTCGTCCCTTGGTTTGAGGGAGAAAGAGAAATTTTTATACGAATATGACTTCAGTATTTGCCCATTAATGGGTGCATGGCGTTATTGGTGGCGGCATCAAATCAGAGTAGAAGCGATACATACTCCAGATCCAACGCAAACTTACCCAATCTGCACTGGCGGTAAAGGTGTTTGCCCCCCTGAGAACTGTGGTGGCCCTTGGGGCTTCATGAAAGCAAGGGAAGAATTTTTTATTTCTGACGTGTTAGAGCGTTTTGCTTCAATGTTAGAGAACAAGAAATTTGACATGGATAGAGAAGAAGCAAGCTCGTTACTAACTTGGCTACTAGTGTATCAAAACTGTTTTGACCGTCAAAAAGTCAACCAAAATCTACTAAAATACGCTACCGGAGACAGAGAATTGATGTAATTGTTTAAGGGGATAGTGTGAAATTTAAAATCCAAGTAGTTGTTGAATCAGAATCAGGAGAAACCCAATTAATCCAAGAAGTTTTACAAATTGAAAAGGGTAATCTACAACCGGAAAACTTAGGACTATCGCTAGACCAAGGCAAAGAATTATTGCTTCAGACACAACGCAGCATAGTTAATCAACAAATTACAGAATATCAAAAACAGCAGGAATTATGCTCAGATTGTGGCAAGAAGTTATTGCATAAAGATAAACGAACAATCACACATAGAACACCTTTTGGTAAATTAAAACTGCAATGTCATCGATTATTTAACTGTGCTTGTAGTGAGCAAACAACTCGTAGTTTTAACCCAGTAGCAAACCTATTAAAAGAGCGTACATCACCCGAATTGCTCTACCTAGAATCAAAATTTGCATCCCTAATGTCTTATGGACTGTCTAGCAAATTATTACAAGAATTACTACCAGTAAAAGGAGAAATAAACGCTACATCTATACGCAACAATCTACACTCACTTGGTCAGCGTTTGGAATCAGAATTACCAGAAGAAGTCGGAATATTATTTGAGGGTTGCCAGAGAGATTGGGATAGGCTTCCCAGACCTGATTTACCGTTGGTAGTAGGTATGGATGGAGGATATGTTCGTTTCTATAACAGAAAAACTAAAACAGCAGGTCAGTTTCAGGTTATTGCAGGCAAGAGTATAAAAGCTGACGGTACATCCAAGCGTTTTGGCATGGTTTATTGTTACGATACCAAACCGCAACGCCGTATATTTGAGGTGCTAAAATCTCAAGGGATGCAAATGAACCAACAGGTCACATTTTTATCAGATGGTGAAGAAAGTATTCGTGACTTACAGTATTATCTGAACCCTAATGCAGAACATATACTCGATTGGTTTCACATCACAATGCGGATCACTGTGATGAAACAAATTGCCAAAGGTATAACTAAAGAAGATGTAGAAACAGGTATTTCGAGCGAATCAATCCAAAAAGATTTGACTTCTTTAAAGTGGTATTTGTGGCATGGGAATGTATTTAAAGCATTATCAAAAATTGAAGATTTAATGGATAGTGCCTGTGCATTAGCTTCAGATGATTATGATACTGAACCAAGCCTGGAAGCAGAAAAACTCTCTGACTATTTAGAGGAATTTGAAACTTACATCTCAAATAATGGTCAGTATATTCCAAATTATGGCGAACGCTACCGGAATGGAGAACGTATTTCTAGCTCGTTTGTAGAATCTACCGTCAATCAAGTGATTAGCAAACGATTCGTTAAAAAACAACAGATGCGGTGGACTCCAGAAGGAAGTCATCTCCTAATCCAAGTCCGAACTAAAGTTTTAAATGATGAGTGGGTTAGCAAATTCCAGCAATGGTATCCCGGATTTAAGGTCGATAGCGAACGGGCAATACGCTAAAGTCTTATGCTTTAAAAAACGCAAAGCAGTGTAATTAAATTTACTTTATAGTCAAAGATTTCTGTAGAAGACTGGCTTGGTTTTTATGTCTTTGTGCTTACCAACTTTCGTGTCTAAGTTGGTAAAATCAGCTCGTATACCCCAAGCTTTTTAGGGGTTTGGGTCATGATCAAGCAGCTCCTCCAAGTACCGAAAGTTGGTAAAACTCAAAAAGGAGAGCGTCAGTCGCCTAACTCTCACAAATACTCAGAGGTTAGGACTAGAGAACATTTGTTACCAGAAGAAGTTGAGTTGATGCGGTCAGCTATCAAAAAATCCAAGGGTCGCCATGCTCATCGAAACTCAACCCTAATTTTGTTAATCTATCGTCACGGATTGCGAGTGGCAGAGGTGGCATCTCTGCGCTGGGAACAAATAGATTGGAATGGTGGTACAATTTACGTGAAGCGGGTTAAAAAAGGTACTCCATCTACTCATCCTCTTTACTCTGAGGAAATTCGTTCTCTCCGCAAGCTTCAAAGAGATTATCCTGCTAGTCCCTACGTTTTCCAGTCCTCTCGACATGGCCCGTTGGCACATGATACGATCGCCGGCATTGTTGAACGAGCTGGTGAGTTAGCTGGTCTACCTTTCAGAGTCCATGCTCATATGCTAAGGCATGGAACGGGCTATTACTTGGCTAATCGAGGTATTGACACTCGGACAATTCAGAGTTACCTGGGACATAAAAATATTCAGCACACAGTTCGTTACACCGAACTTGCATCTACTAAATTTCAAGGTCTTTGGGATGATTAATGCCCATCTCCCCCGAAATTTTTCGCTCTCCTATAGCCATCAAAAGTAGAAACGTTGCATGATAACGTTTCTACTTTTTTACTTACTATTTGAGCTTGACACTAATAGTACTTACGCGAAAAACGGAAAATTAAGGTTTTAGAGCAGGGTAAAACCCTTACACCCCCATACCATTACCTCACAAGTGTAGGTTTTTCATAATTTGATGAGTAATGACTCTAAAAATCACGAGTTAATTGGAGTTGCATACCCCTACACCCCAAATCAACGTTTTTGAGGCAGAACGTAAAAAACCTACACCTGTCAGCATACCATTACCCCTCTACACCCATCTCAACCGACAATCTTTGTGCGTAAGTCCTGAAATATTTAAACAAATTCGGAATGAAGCGCTTGGCTGTTGTAGCTGATAAAAGTCAACATAACTGACAACGCAAATATCAATATTTGTAAAGGAGAAGCGATTAAAAGTTTCAGAATAGTTCATTTCACAGTTACATCACCCAATCGGGTGATTCTGTTGGGTGAAGAGTAAATTCTCTAATTGATGATAGTGTGAGATTATCGTCAAATATTCCAAAAAGCTTCTTTTTTCGACGAATTTTTATTTGGAAAAACCTAAATCAAACCATCGACGGAACCTTGAACAATAGACAATTAGTTATGGTTTAAGTGAGTCGCAGAGGAGACAGTTAATTTCGTAACAGGAGTGGTCGGGTGCTTAACAATATTTCTAAATTCTTATCCCCTCGTCAGCTGACAATTCCCATTGTTGGCTTAGTTTTAACCATTGGTGTTGTAAGTGAGCAGACTAAACCTGTACTAAGTAAACAATTACAAACAGTAACAACTTCCGCTTCTCTAAAGGGTAACTTTTCCAGATTGACGAATCACCAATACAATGGTTCCGATAATTTGTTGTCACGGCTGAGAGAAATTCGGGAACAGCGAACTCAACAGCAAACAGTAGCTTTAGATAGTGAAGTTATAGACGCTGAATCTCCAGAATTATCACCTACAAACTACCAAAAAGCTGGCAAAGATGCAGGAGTGATGCCTAAGAGAAACATTCCTACAAAAGATGGAATTTATCTTTATGGACAATCACCCACACCAAACCAAATTGGTCAAGGCTACATTGTATTCCAGAAGCAGCAAGGTAAAGTAACTGGTGCGTTGTATATGCCTAGCTCTGAGTTTAGTTGTTTTCAAGGCACAATTGATAAATCTGGTGAGTTAGCCATGACAGTCAATGGCTTACAAGATGAAGCTGGCCCATCAGATGTCGCTACAACCAGTACTATCCCTTCTATTTCTGATGATGAATTCAATAACTATGCTTACTCTGTAGCATTACAAGATTATCATCCTATTCCATCTATCAGTCCTAGCGATCGCCGTATTTTACAGATGTGTCAAGCAAATTAATTATGAAGTATGAAGTGTGAAGTCTGAAATTTCAGACTTCACACTTCATTAGAATTCAATTCCTGGTTGAGCTTTAACGCCTTGGTCGCGGAAAGGATGTTTAATTAAAGTCATTTCTGTTACTAAGTCAGCACGCTCAATTAAAGCTGCTGGTGCGCCTCTACCTGTCAGAATTACGTGTTTATGAGGCGGTTTCTCTGCCAAGCCTGCTAAAACTTCTTCTACTTGTAAATAAGCCATTTTTAAAGCAATATTAATTTCATCCAACAGCACTAGATGAAAATCTGGGTTGCGGATATATTCTAAAGATTTTTCCCAAGCTGCATGAGCTTTTTCGAGGTCGCGATCGCGGTCTTGGGTTTCCCAGGTAAAGCCTTCACCCATTGCATGAAATTCGATTTGGTCTTCCCAATAACTGAACACCAGCTTTTCTGAAGGTTCCCATGCGCCTTTGATAAATTGAACGATCGCCACTTTATACCCATGACCAAGCGATCGTAACACCATTCCCAGTGCCGCAGTGGTTTTGCCTTTACCGTTACCAGTATTAACAATAATTAACCCTTTCTCTGGGACAGCTTGTGCTATGCGCCGATCCTGTATTTCTTTGCGGCGCTGCATCTTTTGGCGATACTGTTCATCAGTCAGTTTTGAATCATTATTTAGAGATGCGGACATTACTTCATCAATCAAGCGTTCGATTTCTTTATCTGATTCTAATTCTTCTGGTGTATCTTTGCTCATCAGCATTTTATGGAAATAACTACTACAGGAAATAGGATGACAGGAATTTACTTATATAAAATGATGGGACAACTTGATTGGAACTGAATGTCAAGTTCTATTTTTTGGACAAAAATGATTAAGAAATTATCAAAATAAAGAAATCATGAAAATAAAGTTATACGCTTAATATCAATAAATTAATAGTTTTATTAAAGCATTTTTAAAATAAAGTTCTGTAGTTACTTTGACTGCTCGAAAATCAAGAGACTGAGATTGTCAGCTTCTTTAAAAAGTGGGGATATTTTTATTAATAAATGATATTTTTTTAAAATGTTTAGTGGTTAACAATTGGAGAAACTAAATACAAATCTAGATATTATGCAGCAAATAGAAATAATTCAAGGTGATATTACTCAGTTATCGGTAGATGCAATTGTTAACGCTGCTAACGAGGAACTAATGCCTGGTGGGGGTGTTTGCGGTGCAATTCATCGTGCAGCAGGTGCGGGACTTTGGGAAGAATGTCGGCAGTTAAGAGGCTGTGCAACTGGTGAAGCTAAGATAACGAAAGGTTATAACTTGCCAACAAAATGGGTGATTCATACTGTTGGGCCAGTGTGGGAAGGGGGAAATTATGGAGAGGATGAGTTACTAGCGAGTTGTTACCGTCACAGTTTAGCTTTAGCAGAACAATATCAAATTAAAACCATAGCTTTTCCTGCTATTAGTACAGGTGTTTATAAATTCCCAATGGAACGCGCCTGTAAAATTGCGATCGCGGAAGTTAAAAAGTTTTTTCAACAGCCAAACTCCCTAGAACAAGTGATTTTTGTATGTTTTGGGCAAAGTGCCTATGATTTATACACCAAAACGATGACAGAAGTTACTGAAACATAGTTAACATTAGATTCGGCGCGTTTACTGTTCGGGAGTGCAAAATGTCAAAACAGCGTGGTCAAAAAATCGCACCTACACCCATACCATCTAACATTGGGGTAGTGGATTTAATTAATAATTATTTCACAGCCTACAACTCAGCACGTTTGCGAGAAGTCTGCCAACTGCTAAGTAAAGATGTACTGCAAGATGGCGTGACTGTGGGAGTTAGCCTTTCTGGTGCGATGACACCAGCGGGATTTGGGGTTTCAGCACTAGCACCCTTAATTCGCAACGGTTTCATTGACTGGATGATTAGCACCGGGGCGAATCTTTACCATGATATGCATTATGGCTTAGGGTTTGAACTATTCGCAGGTAATCCATTTGTAGATGATGTCAAACTGCGTGAAGAAGGCACTATCCGAATTTATGATATTGTTTTTGGCTACGATGTGTTGTTAGAAACAGATGCTTTCATTCGCAAGATTTTGCAAGCAGAACCTTTTCAAAAGCGGATGGGAACAGCTGAGTTTCATTATCTTTTAGGTAAGTATGTCCGGGAAGTCGAAAAGCAATTAGGAGTGCAGCATTCTTGCTTGTTGGCGACAGCTTATGAATATGGCGTACCAATTTACACTTCTTCTCCTGGGGATAGTTCCATTGGGATGAACGTTGCAGCTTTGGCTTTAGAAGGTTCGCAATTAATATTAGATCCGGCAATTGATGTGAATGAGACTGCGGCGATCGCCTACAATGCAAGAGAAGATAATGGTAAAAGTGCTGCGGTGATTCTGGGTGGTGGTAGTCCCAAGAATTTTTTACTGCAAACTCAACCGCAAATTCATGAAGTACTAGGATTAGAAGAACGCGGACATGATTTCTTTGTCCAATTTACGGATGCACGTCCTGATACTGGCGGGTTGTCTGGTGCGACTCCATCAGAAGCGGTTAGCTGGGGTAAAATCGACCCAGAAGAATTACCCAGCACAATTGTTTGTTATACCGATAGCACCATCGCTTTACCGTTAGTCACAGCCTACGTCATGAATCAATGTTCGCCTCGTCCATTAAAACGGTTGTACGACAAGCGAGAAACAATGTTAGCCACGCTGCAAAAAGATTATTTAGCAGCTAAAACGCAACCATCTGATCAAGTACCCGTTGCTATGGCTGAAGATGCAGCCCAAGGTGTAGCAACTTATCCTTGTGGTAGATTGATTCCGAATACTCCGTAAATAAAAGTTAAAAGGTAAAAGTCAAAACAGTAGAATCTTTTACCTTTCTACTTTTTACTTTTGCCTTTTCCCACGTAACAGATAAGTTCTCATTTTCTGTTGATTTGCAATTTCTATCTCACCCTGTGGTTCTAGCAAAAATTCATCACGTATTTGTTCGTAAGCAGTGGCGGTGGCTTGGATAGTGTCAGCTAAACATTGCGATTCTAGGCATCTGGCAATGTTGATTGTATCTCTCAAACCCATAGCAGAAGCTGTAACTGAGCCAGTGTGAATGCCAATGCAAATTTTGAGGTTTTGCTGATTTTCGGTATTAAATGTAGCGATCGCTGTTTGCATATCCAGTGCCATTTGAGCTATGGCTTGGGCATGATCTTGGCGTTTTGTGGGTAATCCACCAACCACTACATAAGCTTCATTGATGGTTTTGATTTTTTCTAAACCGTAGCGAGTACTGAGGCGATCAAAGGTGGCAAAAATGGGACTGAATAAATTTACTATTTGCATAGCACTTCCCAAAGCAGCAATTTCTTCTAAACCGACAATATCTGCACATAAAACCGTCACGTTGATGACATCTGCGCCTGAATCGTCTATTTGTGGTTGTAGGCTGTTAGAGGTTAATGCTGGTATTCTTGCTTGCCAGAATTGCTCTGTTTGTTCTTGCTGTTGCTGTAACGCCTCTTCTAGTGCGACTCGTTGGGTAATGTTACGAAAAATACCACGAGTTGCAATTGGCTTTCCACCTGCAAATTTACAGTTAACATTACCTTCCAAAAACACTGTTTGACCATTCTTGGCAATAAAAGCCACCTTCACTTGCTCTAACTGTTCTCCTGACATCAAACGATAAAACATTTGCCGACAATGTGTTTGAAAAACGGGATGGATAATGTCAAAGATATTTATTTGTTCAACTTCTACGGCACTGTATCCTAATGTTCTACACCATGTCCGATTGACATATAAAAACCGACCATAAGGATTAACAGATTGAATTAAGTCATTCGCATTTTCACAAATATCTCGATATCGGGATTCACTTTCTAATAATTTATCTTCTGCTTGTTTGCGTTTCATAAAATGAGCGATTTGACTGCCGACGGAAACCATCATTTGCAATAAATCTGCATCTTTTGGTTGCACATCACGGCTAAAAAAAGTCATCACTCCTAAAATTTTATTGTCGTCTAGAATCGGAAAACCAAATGCTGAACGCAGTCCCGCGTCTACAGCGCTTGACTGACGCTGTAAATCTCCATAGTCTAAAATATTTTTAATCCATAAAGGAGAACGTCTAGCCCAAATTTGACCAGGTAATCCCACATTAGGAAGATATGTAGTCTGCCATGTAACTGCTTTAAATTCACGTACAGATACAGAGCGGCTCGACCAAATTTCCACACATCTTAGAACTGCATTTTCACTTTCTTCAGGCACATCTGTAATGATATATTCACTGGTTGTCCATAATTCCCCCACATCCCACTCTAAGCTAAGACAAATTGCCTGTAAAATTTCTGGCATTACTTGTTTAATGCTTTGTGATTCTGAGAGAATCCGAGTAATTGCATATTGGGCGTTATTACGTTGTTCTCGACGCTGACGGCTGGTAATATCTCGACCAATGTAAATAATATCTTCTAAAACTTCATTTTTTTTCTGCATAACTGAACAAGAAAAAGCTACTAGCACTTTTTCTCGCGTTTTTTTGCGACATACAACTTCAAACTGCTGTAAATTTCGGTTTATTTTACTGTAGTGGTTAATAATTCTGAGCAATAAGAAATTATCATCAAATATTAACGATATTGGTTGATTTATTAACTCTTCCTCTGAAAAATCAAACAATTTTTGTGCTGCTAAATTAACTTTCTTGATTTGTCCTGTATTCGTCGTCACCAATAACGCATCTGCCATTGAACTAATAACTGTATCCATATAATTTTTATATGACACAAGCGTCATTGATAGCAGATTTGCAGAGTTAGTTATTTTTAATAATTTTTGTTTTGTTTTGATTTTTTCTGTAACATCTTCAATTAAAATTATCAATTTTTTCTCAGAAGATTTATTTCTTATTTCACCAATAATATATATGTTTATATAAATTTCTGGTTGATGTTCAAAAATTCGTTGAATTGCTGTTAATTCAAATATTTCTTGTTGACCTTGAATAATAGATTTTAATATATCTTCTTTGCCGAGAAATTCGGGAAAACCAACTCGAATATCTTTGCCTAACACTACCGCTTTTGGTTGAGATGCAAAGCGATGTACTTGTTCAGATTTATCCAGGATACACAAATTAATATCTAATTCTAAGTATTCAAATTTGCGTAAAGTGGAATATTTATTAAAAATCTGCTCTACTACCTCGTATTTCATTATATTTTGAGCCAGTGATAAAATTGTTTTGATAATGGCTTTCTACAGCTATAAACATCTCATGCAATATTGAACTAAAGACCAGCGTCTTTATACTAAGTTGCGTTCAGACATAATATTTTTACTCCCTACTTCCTACTCCCAGCCCAAATTACTATCTTTGATAGCAACTCGGTATTAGTATTAAGACTCACACTTCAGCACCAGTTATAATTTTATAGGTTATTTATTCAAAAATTCACTTAAGAAGGGTATAGGGTGTAAGTGAGCAAAACTATTACACCCAACTCTCAACAAATAACCTTTATGCTTAAGTTCTAAAATTAAGAAACTGTACGAAAGCGATCGCGAAACCAGCCCAGCCTACCTTCTAAGCGTTCCAAACTCTGGGGATTGTTTTGTCCAATGATGAAATTCCACAGAGCGGTTTGAAAATTCCGTGCTTCCAGAAACAAATCTAATATTTCGGGGTCTATCGCTAGACCATAACCTTTCAAAGCCGCTGCCGCACGTTCAATATCCGTTCTAAACACATGACTAGCAGCGATTAGACAGGCAATATCCCAAGCAATGTGTCCAATAAAAGTGTCTTCCCAATCTGTCCAAAGTACGCCGCGTGTTGTGTTCAGTACATTAGAAAAATTGGAGTCGCCATGCAGAGGTTGCATCGGTAACTGAAGTTGCTGAAATCTACTTTGGAGTTTGTCATTCACTGCTTGCAGCATTTGGGCATCACTGCGGCTGAATGCGTCTTGAGAGATCAGAGTTAACAGCAACTGCTCAGACTCACTTAAAGGCTCTAAAACTGTCAGCTCACCTTCAAAGTCTACTAAAGCTTCATGGCACTCTCGTAAAGCTTTTCCGGCAATAGTCGCGTCTGGCAGTTCATCTACCTCTTCGACAAAATCCCAAAAGCTGAAGACTATCCCATTGTACTGATGAGGGCCTGGTGGAATCAGATTAGTTGGACTAACCACAGGTGCGCCTGCTGCGGCTAAATAACTAGCTACTGCAACTTCTTTGGCAAACCAAGCATCACCAAACCGCACTGTACCCGTTGTAGTTGCGATTCGTGCAACTACAGGGGCAGGGCTTAAATGAACAACCAAATTGCTTTTGTCTTGCAGAACAACGGCCTGATCAAATTTCAGGCCTTCTTGCTTGGCGACTTCACAAGCTGCATCGATAGCGTTTTTGAGACGAGACTTTTCTGATGGACTAGTCATTGTTGAGAGTGAAGAAGACTTCAGTCAACTTGATGCTATTTTAGGATTTCGTCTAGTAAAGTTCTTGCTGGTTGTGCTTTTGCCAGTGCAGCTTGATGATCACTGTAAGCACGAACTAGACGTACTAGACCGCTCACTCCGCCTTTAAGTTGCTCAAGCTCTTCACCAGCCAACAATTCTCCATTCAGCATTCGCTCGACTAAAGGTTTAATATCACCGACTTCCTGGCGGACTTTTTGCAGTTTTTCTACGCTGCTGAGTAAAGCTTTCAGGGAGTTGAGTATTTCGTCAATATCTTGAACATCTTCTACTGGTTCAGGTGAATCTGGACTTGTAACTGCATCTTCTGAAACTACAGCTGGTTCCTGTGCAGCAGTTTCACTTTTAGCCCCGTTTGACTTTGCCATGAATGTTTCCTCAAGAATTTTTCCCAGTCTATCGTTAAACCGCTCATCTCGTTTGTGAACTAACGATCGCGATCGCACCCTCAATGATTCGCGATCGTTACCCAAGACTGCATCCCTTGATTCATATTTTTTGTGAGGCTATTTGATTTATACTTTTAGATTCGTCTGAATTATCGAAAATTTTGAAAGTTGTATGTCCAGCCTAAGTTCTGACATGGTACGCGTTTATTTACGAGAAATTGGTCAAATCCCTTTACTAACATCAGACCAAGAAATAACTTATGGCAGGCAAGTACAGCAAATGATTGCCATTGAGGAGCAAAAACAACAGCTTAGTCAACAATTGCATCGGGAACCCACACTAGCAGAATTAGCTAATTTTGTAAACAAAAGCGAAGCTGAAATCAATCAAATACTTCAGCTTGGTCAGAGAGCTAAGCAAAAAATGATCACAGCAAACCTGCGACTGGTAGTTTCCATTGCCAAAAAATATCAGCGTCGGAATCTGGAATTATTGGATTTGATTCAAGAAGGTGCGATTGGTTTACAACGAGGTATAGAAAAGTTTGACCCCAACCGAGGCTATAAGTTATCAACTTATGCATACTGGTGGATTAGTCAAGCTATCACTAGAGCGATCGCCGAAAAATCTCGTACTGTCAGATTACCGATTCATGTTAACGAAAAACTAAATCAAATCAAGAAAGTACAGCGGGAATTATTTCAAACACTTGGTCGCCGTGCCACTGTGACAGAGATTGCCCAAAAATTAGACATAGAACCAAGCCAGATTCGAGAATATCTCAGTGCTGCTAGTGCAACAATTTCTTTAGATTTAAAAGTGGGAGATAACCAAGACACAGAACTCAGTGAGCTTTTAAGTGATCCAGGCATCTCACCCAATGACCAAATTACCCAAGAAATGCTGCGCCAAGACTTGGATAATATGTTATCTTCCCTCAAACCTGTGCAGCGTGAAGTATTAATTTTGCGCTTTGGGCTGTTAGATAATCAAGAACGTAGCTTGGCTCAAATTGGAGAGAAACTCAATGTCAGTCGAGAGCGAGTTCGTCAAATTCAGCAGCAAGCCATGAATATTCTGCGCCGTCAACAACCAGAAATTGGACAATATTTATCTTCCTGAAAAACTGATATGTTGTCTCAATTACTACCCGGACTCTTGTGAAATAATATTAGGCACTTGCCAAGAATAAAATGCCTAGCTTAAAGAAAGAAGCAGTTGCGTTACGCTTCAACGGCTAGGCATTTTATGTTGTTAGGACTGATATCAAGTTCGGATGAAAACTTAGAAAGGGAACAGGGAACGGGCAACAGGCAACGAACGGGGAAAATTAAGCCACCCACCTGTGTAGAAATCGCAAAACCTGCTTTCCTGCTGCCTGAATGATTCAGTCTTTCACCGAACACGATATTACCGAGTATTAGTTGGACTTGGAATACTAGTGGAAGTTCTAGAATTAGCACCAGGATTGACAATAGAACGAGCTTGTTGCAGGTGTTGTTCAAGGGTTGGTAGTGTTTGGGCTGCAAATGCTTTCAAGTCTGAATCTTGCCCCTGTTGAGCTTCACGTCTAAATGCGGAGATATCCTTTTGATGATCTTGAACCATCTGATTCATATATTCGCGATCAAAGTTAGCACCAGAAAGTTTAGATAACCGTTGCTTGAGTTGCTGATCTGTGGAGTTAATAGTAGTTGGGAGCGTTACACCTTTTTGAGTTGCCAACTGTTTGAGTTGATTGTTGATCTGAGTATGATCTTGAACCATACGCTGTCCAAATTGTTTTACCGCATTGTTAGCCGCCCGTTGAGATGCTAGTTGTCCTAGCTGGACTTCTGCTAAACCACCTTGAGCGGCTTCATTGATAAACTGCTTTTCTGAAGAACTGAGCGTATTTTGCCCTGATGTGGTTGGTGAAGCAGTTGGGGATGGACTCTCAGTTGCTTTTACAGGTTTTGTTGTACCCGATGGAACTTCGGATGTATTCTGATTTTGTCGGGGAGTTGTTGTACAACCAGTTGCTAGAGATAAAGCGATCGCCACTAAACCAGTAGAGAGTATTTTGAAGTAAGACATAATTAATGCTTTTCTTGAATCAAGCTGGATTTTAAAACTCACAATTGCAGCGATTGAGAATCATCAAATTAATGATTATCCACTTGAGTAACTCACACTCATACTCAATGATGACTAGCCCAAATCGCTAACTACACCAAAGATTTAGATTGAGGCTATTGTTGTGCCAGAGTTTTGATTGAAAGACTTTTCTCTGCCATCTCCAGGCTGCTTGTAATTTACCAATAGGCTAAACTTTCAGCGTTTAAACTAAGCCTAATTTTCAAATTTATAGGTGTAGCTCAAATATAAAAAAAATGCTTTTAGAAAATACCTACCCGTGGATTGAAGTTGTCCTGGGTTCCAACTATGTGTTGTTCTAACTGAAGAGGGTTAGCAAAAGAAAAATCACTTGGTCATGGAAGTACTATGGCAGTAGAAGCAGAGATAATGACAAAGACTAATGATCAAACATGGACACTGAGCGACTTTAAAGCCTGTTCCCTGCTATATGTAGCGAACTGCAAACATCCGAGGCTAAAACTGCAAACAAGGCGATTTTGAAACCACATTAATTTGCAAATAAAGACGCTTCAAAACGACATTATTTGCAAATGAAACTGCAAACATAATTTTCAAACTGCAAACAAGCGGTTTGAAACCACATTCTCTGCAAATAAGCTGGAATGCTTACTGGGATTGGGATACAGCTATTTTAGCTTTGAGGGCTGTCCAAAAAATAAGAACTTTTATACTGGACATATATGTACACTTTTCATGGTTTAATTTGAACTAATACCGTTCAATTAAATATAGAAAGCTGTTTAAACCGACAGCCCGTTTGGCTATGGCCATTTATGCTTATCTGAGGGTTTCCAGCGACAAGCAAGACGTACACAACCAACGACATGGCATTTTAGAATATGCCAACAACCATGCTTTGAGTCCCGTCCAGTTTGTAGAAGACAGCATTTCTGGAAGAGAGAAATGGTCAGAGCGAGGAGTAGGACTACTACTGACTCAAACAGCCCAAGCAAAAGATGTAGTAATTTTCTCAGAAGTGAGTCGCATGGCACGCTCTACCCTACAAGTATTAGAGATGCTGGAGTGCTGTGTGCGCCGGGGAATCAATGTCCATATCGCTAAACAGGGTATGGTGCTAGATGACTCAATGCAAAGCCGAATCACAGCAACAGTTTTGGGCTTGGCGGCAGAAATTGAGCGGGAATTAATTGTACTTAGAACAACCGAAGCACTAGCTAAACGCAAAGCTGAGGGAAAAACGTTAGGGCGACCCAAAGGAAGGCAATCTACACATTTAAAACTGGACACAAGAGAAGCGGAAATTCGCAGCTATTTAGCCAAAGGCATTAGCAAACGCTCAATTGCCAAACTGGTCGATTGTTCACCTTCCACTCTTTATGATTGGTTAGAACGCAAACATCTCCACCCACGCCACAACAAATTGGTGGAGAAATCATAGATGCCGAAGAAACAAATACCAATCGATGCCATAGTAGACCTTCGCCGCCGCCTAGACCAACTTCCACAACGCAGTCCGGAACGTCGAGTATTAGTCCAGGAAATAGCACAACTGTATGGTATCTCCGAAGATACGGTGTATCGAAGACTACGAGAAAGAAATTTTGTCCGTTCAGCACGCCGAGTAGATTGTGATGTACCGCGTGTGATAGAGAAAGCTACTTTGGAGCGATACTGCGAAATCATTGCTGCCATTAAAATACGTACTTCTAATCGCAAAGGTCGCCATTTATCCACAGTACAAGCAATCCGTTTATTGGAAGAGCAGGGAATTAATACTCCAGATGGTCATGTCACAGTTAAGGCAGGTTTGTTAAAAGTAACCACCGTCAACTGTTACCTGAAAAAATGGGGTTATGACCGCGATACCCTGTTGCGACAACCACCTGCTGTTCGCTTCCAAGCAGAATATAGCAATCAATGTTGGCATTTTGACCTCAGTCCATCCGACCTCAAGCACGTAAAAACACCAGCCTGGATAGAACCAGGACGCGGACATCCCTTGTTGATGCTTTATAGTGTCGTCGATGACCGTAGTGGTGTGGCATACCAAGAATATCACGGTGTTTACGGCGAGGATGTAGAAGCAGCACTGCGGTTTATGTTTGCTGCCATGTCACCCAAACCGGGGAGCGACTTTCCCTTCCAAGGGATTCCCCAAATGCTGTATATGGACAATGGCCCCATCGCCAAGAGCTTAGTGTTTCAAAAAGTGATGGGTTATTTGGGGATTGAAATACGTACTCATTTACCTGCTGGCAAGGATGGGCAGCGAGTAACGGCTCGTTCTAAGGGGAAAGTGGAACGACCCTTCCGCACAGTCAAAGAAATGCACGAAACCCTCTACCACCTGCATGAACCGGAAACGGAAGCTGAAGCGAACGCTTGGTTAATGAAGTTTTTGCTCCATTACAATAGCCGACCCCATCGCAGCGAACCCCATTCCCGGCTGGACGATTGGCTCTTACACTTACCCAAGGCGGGAATTCGACAGATGTGTACTTGGGAGCGTTTTTGTACATTTGCACGTGAACCCTCACGTCGCAAAGTCGGCATCGATGCTCGCGTTACGGTTGAGGGCGTGGCTTATGAGGTTGAGCCTGATTTGGCTGGAGAAACCGTAGTTCTGTGGTGGGGCTTGTTTGACAACGAACTGTACGTTGAACATGGTGAACGTCGCTATGGGCCGTTTCTGCCTGTGGATGGCCCCATCCCCCTGCATCGCTACCGTAGTTTTAAGAAAACACGAACGCAGAAACGGGCAGAGCGGATTGAATCTTTAGCCAAAAAGTTGTCTTTGCCGAACTCTGTCGTTGGTCAAGACAATGAGCCGGATTTGGTCAGTAATCCGACCCAACTGAAAGTGCAACCTTTTGTAGAACCTAACCCATTTCAGGAAGTAACATTTAGCACGGTGATTGCAGCTAAATTGGCGATCGCCGATTATTTGGCACGTCCATTAGCCAAACTCACTCCTGAACAGATGGCTTATATTGATGCGGTGTTGTCGTCTACCCTCAATCAGCAGGAGGTCATGAAACAAATTCGAGATTTCTTCCACCCGTTATCAGGTACGAGCTATGTTGAGTGATGTCATGAATTATTTTGGTCTGAAACGTACCTTAGACCATGCGGGGTATTTTGAGACACAAGAGCAGACCTTACTATTTAAAGAACTCAAGCCCCAAATTAGGCAAGGTCGCTTGATTGCCTTAACAGGTGTTGTTGGCTGCGGTAAAACCACAACTTTACAACGACTGCAATCGGAATTAGCCTCCGAAAAAGACATCATTACTTCTCGTAGTCTGGCAGTTGACAAAGATAAGGTCAATTTAGGTGTGTTGATGAGTGCTTTGTTCTGCGATTTAAGTACAGAAAAGGATGCTAAACCACCAACCCAACCAGAACTCAGAGAACGAAAATTACTAGCCTTGATTCAAAAATGCCGTAAGTCTGTAGTGCTGTTTGTTGATGAAGCTCATGACATTCATCACAGTACGTTAGTCAAAATTAAGCGTTTAATCGAATTAGTACGTCAGAGCGGTTGCATTTTATCTGTTGTACTAGTGGGACATCCCAAATTGAAAAACGATTTGCGCCATCCCCGCTTGGAAGAAATTGGTGCTAGAACCAATGCGTTTAGTTTAGAAGGTATCCGAGGATATCAAGCTGAGTATATAAAATGGCTTTTGGGTGAGTGTATTCACGATGATTACTTGCCTGAAGATTTGATTACGGATGAGGCAATTGCATTTTTGGCTCAACGATTAACAACTCCATTACAAATCGAACATTATTTGCACAGAGCTTTTGAAGACGCTTATAAAGCCGCGACTAAACCTGTCACAGTTGAAATAGCTGAAGCTGTCTTGGCTGTTGGGCTGAACGATTTAGAACCTCGCCTAGTACGGCATGGTTACAATGCTAAAGTGCTGGCTGAGTTATTAAATATACGTGTAAGTGAAGTAAAATCTTTTTTTCATGCTCAGTTACCTCCTAGTCGTTCCCAAGATTTGAGAGACCAGATGTTAAAAATGGGAATTCCTTTGTTTGCGTCAGAGGGAAATTAAATCAAGACGAGAAATACCCTATATAGAATTTTTTTGTTTTATTGGTGTTCAGTTTATATCTAAATAAATGAACATATATGTTCAGTGTAAAAGTTCTTATTTTTTGGACAGCCCTCAAAGCTAAAATAGCTGTATCCCAATCCCAGTAAGCATTCCAGCTTATTTGCAGAGAATGTGGTTTCAAACCGCTTGTTTGCAGTTTGAAAATTATGTTTGCAGTTTCATTTGCAAATAATGTCGTTTTGAAGCGTCTTTATTTGCAAATTAATGTGGTTTCAAAATCGCCTTGTTTGCAGTTTTAGCCTCGGATGTTTGCAGTTCGCTACATCTAACTGCGGCACAGACATGACAATCATGAGATAGCAATAAACGAAAAACTTCTTGACCGACATTTCCCGTCGCACCAGTCACTAAAATTTTTTGCATAATGAGGGATTCCTAGTTGTAAACAAATTTACTCCCTAGTCCCTATTTCCTGCCTCTACCAGTAGTTGATAAATCACCTAAATTGCTATGTACTAAAAAGTTTTTGAAAATGATTTAGAGTATGGCTGGCAAACTCTTGTGGAAAATGTCGCAAATCCCAGTTATGTTCCTTTTGCTCATCATGCCCTACATGGCGATCGCACACAAGCAACATGATTTTGCTACAGCAGCAAGAGTATTTTCTCCAATAAAGAAAATCCACTGAAAGCAGGAAAACTGCCTAGTCGATTTATCTAGTGGTTTACCAACCCAATATTGCCGTGTAGACCTAGCAGGGGTGCAGGGGGCAAGGGGGAGAATATTTCCCCTCCGCTCCCTGCGCCCTGCCCCGAAGCCCGCCACCATGCAGATTTGTCTTGGTAGACTACTAGTAACGCTCGCCAACTTTCAGTAAATTGCCAATCTGACTGACGAGCGATGATGGATTCTCCAGTTCAGGAGTACGCCTTGCCAAAAATATTATCTCCTCACTAGACCAGCGAATATCAGCTAGGCATTAACAGGCTGACGATGGTGAGCAGGCGGATAATGGCTAGTAGCCCCAGCATCATCAACAGCAGCCAAAGACAAAGAATCATCGCCAGTAATCAATCTGGCCCCACGCTTGCAAGTCAGATAATTCCAAGCCCACTGAATCATCACCAACATTTTTTGATTAAACTCAATCAAGAAATAGATGTGAATAAACAGCCAGAACAACCAAGCAAAAAAGCCCTTCAACTTCAGCAAGCCCATATCCACAACCGCCGCATTTTGACCAATCATCGCCAAACTACCGTGATCAGTATATTTAAATGCCGGCAGAGTTTGACCACGCAAGCGTCGCTTAATCAAAGCCGCAACATATTCACCTTCTTGTTTAGCCACAGGAGCCACACCCGGCAGCGGTTGACCATTTTGATCGGCAAAATGCGCTAAATCGCCCACCACAAAAATATTGTTGTAACCCTTAATACTTAAATCAGGTTCCACAACCACCCGCAAAGAGCGATCGCATTCCACACCAGTACGTTCGGCTAACACCTTGCCCATTGGAGAACCTTGAACACCTGCTGCCCATAAAACCGTCTTCGCCGCGATTTCCTTAAATTCATCGCCTTGCTTGAGCGTCACAATATCATTTTCAATATTTGTTACCCGCGTTTTGGTATGTACAATCACACCCAACTGTTTTAAAGACGCTTCCGCCTCTTGTGATAACTCTGGAGCCAGCGTCGGCAGAATCCGCTCTCCGCCTTGCAACAAGATAATTCTGGTTTCAGAAGTATCGATATTGCGGAAATCTTCTTGGAGAGTTTTGTATGCCAACTCCGCCAGCGCCCCCGCTAACTCTACACCAGTCGGCCCTGCCCCTACAATCACAAAAGTCAACAAAGCACGACGTTTTTGCGGGTCAGTTTCGTGTTCTGCCGCTTCAAAAGCTTTAAAGATGCGCCGACGCATTTCAATCGCATCTTCCACAGTTTTCAAGCCAGGGGCAAATTCTTGCCAATTATCTTTCCCAAAATAAGAATGCTTCGCACCCGTAGCCACAATCAAGGTATCGTAGGGGATAACCTTATCACCGAGAATTACTTGTTGTGCTTGTGGATTAATATCATTGACTTCTCCCAGCACTACCTGAGTATTTTTGCTTTTGCTGAGAATTGAGCGCAGTGGAGAGGAAATATCGGAAGGTGAAAGCGCCCCTGTCGCAACTTGATATAAAAGCGGCTGAAATAAATGAAAGTTTCGTTTATCAATGAGAGTAACATTGACATTGGCGTTTTTCAGAGCTTTTGCTGCATACAGTCCACCAAAGCCACCACCAACAATAACAACTTGATGCTGTCGATGATTCTCAAGTGAGGCAACCATAATTAATATTTCCCTTTGTTAAGTCAATGTAACTATTCTTTACAAATATGTAACAAACTCATGATGTGAGTTGCCGTTTGTGTGGAACAGTTGACAAAATCAGGAAATTAATCAAAGTTACCGTTTGAGAATATTCAAGTGATATTTACTCAATTTATGAGTCAAGTAGATATTACTAAAAAATCGGGAAATGACTGTTAAATAAGGATTTTGGAGATTGAGTGATTATGCATATTGACAAAGATGCAATGATTTTTATGGGTAGAAATGCGTTGTAATTAGAAATAAAAAATTGATTGATTAGCTTTATAAATAAATGAGTCCATACTTTCAGATTTATTAAGACAAGTATTTTTGAGTGTTGATTATTGCTAGTAAACAAAATTCATAAATTACTGTGTAATTAAAAGCATAAAAACCTTTAGCTTTGAGTGTATGGCAATATTTGAAGAGCCAAAATCTGGAGATTATGTTGTTGTGGGACTTCCAAGAAATAAATTACTCAGCAAAAATCATAATTTGATATCTATAAGATAATGATAATCATTCTGAGGGGGGTGAGAGGCGGTTGCCGACGGCAACCGCCTCTCACCCCCTAAAAACACTCATAAAAAAGTCTGCACTCTGTAAATAATGTCAGGTGCATTATCATCATTAATATTGATATTTTTTTAGCTGAAAGCTTTAAAAATAGTCAGAGAAATTAAGTGCTGCCACAACAAATATCAACAAACCATTTACCTAAATTGGGAAACTTTTCATTTGTGGAGTTAGTCAGACGTTCTATTTGTTCTTCAATAGCAGACATAGCTTTATTGGTTAGCTTAACTCCTGTTTCATAAGTCTGAGTTATTAATTTAACTACTACAGGATGTTTGCCTTTCCATGTCATGTTTTTTGCAAAATTTAAAGCAGTTTCAACTTCATCGAGAATGCTGCCATTCCAAGACTTTTCTAATATCCCCCATACTCTTTCAATGGGGTTATATTTGCTGTGATAGGGTGGATAGTAGGCTAACCGTATATTTAGTTGATATTGATGAACAAACTCGACTATACGTTTCATGAACTGGGTACGTCTAGAATTATTATCTGTCCCATTATCCTGGTTAAGAATCAGGGTTTTTATTGTGGGAAATCGCCAACTCTCACTCTTCCAAAAATCTTGTAGAGCATCTACAATAAAATCACTCGTTACATTAGACTCTGTAAAGTATAAAAATAGTTCGTCTAATTCTGGAAGGAAGATGCCGTAAGGAGTTACGGTAGTTTTTGGATGAAAATTATGGTCTTCTGTTTCTGTGACAACTCGGTTTTTTCCTCCTCTGTCAAAGCAGCCAATATCTACACGGGCTTTGGCATCCAGACTAAGACGTAAGATACTTGGATCATCCAGAGCGGATTGATTAACTATTGCTAATTGTTCAAAAATTGCGTCTGTTTCTGGAATTTTTTTTGAGGTAAAACTTTTGCTACTCGATTGAGTCTATAACCTAAATCATTCAATTTGATACGAATTGTTTCTTCAGTTGGTAACTGTTCGTCACTATAGCCACACTTTTCAATTAATAGTTTTCTGACTTTGCTTGCTGTTAGGCGTGTATATAACCTCTGGCTTTTAAAACTTGGGTCGGTTTGGCTCTGTGAATCAACTAATTTTTTAATATCTTCTAACAACGAAGGTAAGTGTTCTTCTGCTTTCCATCGACCCCTAGCTGAATAATTATCAAAGCAAGTAATCCCACTGGTTAATTCTTTAATTCCTTTACGAATGGTTTTTCTATCCCATCCCAACTCGTTTTGAGCTATGAGTTGTCCTCCATAGCCTAATCCCATAACAGTCTGCGCTTGAAAACGTCGTCTGGCTGCACCTTTCAATTGAGTAGCTGTTTCCTTGAGCAAACTTTTCAATGAGTCAGTTAATTCAATTGACACTCCAACACACCCCAAAACTCGAACCATATATTGAAATTACTACAAAAAGGGAAGTCACGGCAGCCGATGGCTGCCGTGACTTCCTACCCCCCTATAATGATTATCATTATTATGCTTTGGGGATTTTATTTCTTGGAAGTCCCTGTTGAGTATTGAAAATCAAGTATTGCCAGATGATCGGCGATCGCTTATGGTTCCCTGCTCAATCACTGATAAAGTTAGTTGGTTGTTAACAGTCAACAATCAACAGTCAACACAAAAGAGAAGGTTTTGGTTACAACCAATATTTATAGGCAGCGTAAGCCATAGTTACAACTCCCGTTAAAATTGCAGATTCATCAACTTCAAATTCGGGATGGTGTAATGGGTGATTCAAAAGTCTATCTTTGTAACCAACACCCAAGCGAAACATAGAACCAGGAGCATGTTCTAAATAAACTGAAAAATCTTCAGCACCGAGAGAGGGTTCGGGTAAAACTTGGACGCGATCGCTACTCCATGCTTCTTCCGCAGCTGATTGCAACAACTGTGTTAGGGAATAATCATTTTGGACGCTGGGTACACCTTGACGGTAGCTAACTTGGTAATTTGCTCCGTAAGCATGACACACATTCGCCACAATATTTTCAATCCAATTGGGGAGATGGGCGCGAGTTTCGGGATGAAGCGATCGCACAGTTCCGAATAACTGTACCTTATCCGCAATCACATTTGGCGCTCTACCACCATTAATTTTCCCTATACTCAACACTACTGGGCGCAAAGGATTCTGAGTCCGGCTAATAGCTTGTTGCAACGCAGTAATGACTTGTGCAGCAATCCAAATTGCATCAACTGCTTCATGAGGACGTGCGCCGTGTCCAGATTCACCGATAATCGTAATTTCTAAATCATCGGCTGCGGCTGTCAAAGCCCCATAGCGCACTCCAATCGAACCTGCGGGTATGGAAGGAAAAACATGAACTCCTAAAATTGCAGAAACACTTTCCATTGCCTTATCTTGCACCATCCAGTGCGCTCCTTGGGCAATTTCCTCTGCTGCTTGAAATAAAAATCGTACCTTACCACCCAATTCATCAGCGATTTGGGATAATACCATTGCCGTACCTAACCCAACGGTGGTGTGGACATCATGGCCACAAGCGTGCATTACACCATCTCTACGGGAAGCATATTCTAAACCTGTACGTTCTTGGATGGGTAAAGCATCCATATCCGTCCGAATAGCTAATAAACGAGGATCTGAACCTGTACCCTGCACTTCCCCAATCACACCAGTTTTACCAACACCTTCTTGTACAAGCAGGCCACTAGAAGACAGAACCCCAGCTACAAAGGCGGCTGTTTGGTACTCTTGACCACTGAGTTCGGGATGAGCGTGAATATGACGGCGAATTTCAACTAAACGGGGCGCTAGTTTTGTGGCTATGTCTTTAATACTGGTTAGCATCAATCAATTTCTGTTACGGGCTTTGTTCCCATGATAAAGAAGTGTTAATGAACAAAATGTTCTTAATTGGTGATTGGTGATTATAGCAAAGTAATAAAGAGCCAGCGCAACGCACTGACTCCTCAATTGTCTGAAGTAGCTTAGTGGAGTAGTTTTCCCTACTCCCTACTCCCTGTTATTGTGTATAGCAAGTTGTACCGCGTATATTTTCTGATTTAAATTTGTTGCATTGTCTGGGAATAATGCGTTGTGTTGACCACCAGTAAGGTTTATCAGAAGTCACCCCACCAACAGGCAAAGTTGTCAGTCGGAAGTTAGCTCCCCGGAAATTAGTAAAGTATAACTTAGCACCTGTCATGTTTGTAGCAGTCAAATTAGCACCAAGAAAACCAGCAAAAGATATATCTGAATTTTCCAAAGATGCTGATGTGAGATTTGTACCTGTTAAAGATGCGCCTGTGAGATTGGCAGAATTTAGAACTGCACCTTCTAGATTTGCACCCGTCAAATCTGCATTTGCAAGATTTACTTGCGATAAATTTGCTCCCTTTAAGTTAGCCCCGCGTAAATTTGCACCAGCTAAATTAAATTGAGTGAGTTCAGCACCACTTAAATCGCACCGAGAACAACTTCCGGATGTTTTTAACTGTTCTAGGTCTTGCGGATTCAATCCCAAGGCTTTTTCTGTTAACCCCGTACAAACTATTAGAGCAACAACACTGACAATCTGGAGTTTCATAATTTTTACGGATATTTGTATGAGTGATAAGTTAAGTGTCGATCTACTGCCATACTTAACATATACACATATACCGCTTGCTCAGCAAATCCTGGGAATGAAGTGGCGATGAAGAAGCTATAAAAATAGTATAAATTCTGAGATTGGGACTACACAAAACCAAATTTAGGTTTTAGAATCGATTCGTAAGGAACTATACAGAACCAATTATAGACTATCAAATATGCGATCCCCCTAGCTAGATCAACAAAGTAGCTGGGGGGATCTTGTTTTAGGTAAGACTTACGCACAAAGGTTGTTTGTTAAAACTGGGTAAAAGAATCTAAGGGTGTCGGGCATAATGGTTTTGAACACATATACCCCTGCACCCCTACACCCTTCCCAAACCATTGATTTTTCTTCCCACTATGTATAGCAGTAGAAGCAGAGATAATGGCAAAGACGAATTATTAAACATGGACACTGAGCGACTTTAAAGCCTGTTCCCTGTTCCCTGTTCCCTGCTATTTATTGAGTATATTTACTTAACGCCATCCTAAAAAGCGCAGTCCTGGAACAATTAGGTAGTGACTGACCCCCAGCCAAAAGCTCATCAAGATGGCGGTAAAACCAAACAAAGCCAAAGGTAAGCCTAACTCTGACCAAAGTGGCTGAGGAGAAAAGTTAAAGACTGTGGCGGGGAAGCCTAAAACGAATAAGCCGGAAAAAATGCTGACTGTACCAAAGGCAGCAACTAAAGCATAAACTATGTGATGGCTGCGAAACTTAAAACTAAGGCTTAATAAAAATACAGAAACAGCAATCATGGCTACCAAACCATCGCTGCTTTGTTTTGGGGAAATGAGTTGCCAAAATAGCCAACCGAATCCATAGCTGATGATACCCATCATCGACGCTACTAAAAACCGCCGCCGTTGACTAAAACAGCCAGATATTGTCAGTCCCCAGGCGGTTCCCAAGCCAGCACTAACAAATATTAAAATGTCCGCGCCAAAGGCTGTTTGAGAATTGGGAATTAATTCTGGTAGCTGACGCAAGATTAATTCCACAATGCGATCGCCTAAAATTGTGCGGTAAGCCACAAAAAAACCGACTATTGTCCCTAAACAAGCGCCTATCCCAGATAGCAGCATTGCCCAAATTGTTGACAGACAAGCTTGAATAATTTTGAGAAGTGCTTTGGCTATAAACAAGATAAACTTGCCAATAGCTTGCAGAAAATCGGCTAAAGCTCGCTCAATTGCTTGAATGAGCAGTGTTAAATTATTGGTAGCTTGGGTTGAGGTGCGACTGGCTGAATTTTGCAGTTGCGTAAGTAATTTTGGCTTGGCTGGTTTGTTAATTTTTGCTAATCGCTTGAGAATGATAGCTGCATTTGTTGGACGCGATCGCACGTCTTCCTTGACCATATCATCAAGTAAATCGGCAAACTGTGAGTTTACGTTCACCTGATTTCGCCAACGCAATTCCCCTGTCTGTATATCTTCCAACTCTGGCGGATACTTACCTGTGAGTAACTCAATCATTGTCCGACCGAGGGCGTAAAAATCAGCCGCAGGCGCGACATTCCCCCCAGTTACTTGTTCTGGTGGACTGTAACCAGAAGAAAATAACCGCGTTGAACTCGATTCTCGACGCTGCATTGCAGCATTCATTTGTTTTACACCACCAAAATCAATTAATACTAGTTGTTCCCATCCGGTTCTGGCTTGAGTTGGCGGTGCGGTTGATGCTGGTATCCGCAGCATTAAATTAGAAGGTTTAATATCGCGGTGGATAATTTGACATTTGTGCAATTCTTGTAAAATTTTGACAGCTTGAGTGAACCAGTTCAGCACTAAATTCTCTGGACAGCCTTGAGGATAGTTATTCAGTATTTCATCCAGAGTCGGCCCGTTAATTTTCTCCATCACCAAACAAGCTAATTGGCGCGGTTTCGGACTCGTAATATTTATCTGAAAAAAACCATCAGCTTCGACTTTCGGAACACCAGGATGCTGCAAACCAATTAAAACTGCTGCTTCTTGTGTAAATAATTCCTGGGCTTTTGGTGATTCTTCCACCAAAACTTTTAGCACTTTTTCTGTTTGAGTTTTTTCATCCCAAACTGTATAAATTTGGGCAAAACCACCCGAACCCAGTGGTTGCAATGGGACATAGCGGTCTAGCAGCTGAAGCAATGCGCCACAGCTGTTACAAAATTTGTTTCCCCAAGGTTGGGGGTAAGGACGTTGACAATCAGGATTTATGCAGTGAACCGCCCTCTGAGGGATATGGGACACAACCGCTACAATACAAACGCTGACTCGATTTTAACCTATGGTCAAGAGTCACGAGTCAATAGTCAATGGTCAATGGTCAAAAGTCAATGGTAGAAAGGATTTGAACTTTGTTCGCTTCTTTTAACTTTTAACTTTTGCCTTTTAACTTTCCTAACTGTACCCTTCCCAGGCAATGGGGAATGTGTAATCGGAAAATAGGGGGAAATTTTGATTGTCGCTGCGGGTTTCTTCATCCAGAACTTTAACAACTTTGTTATAAATATCTTCTGCTTGTTGAGGAGAATCGCCGATGCTGGTTAAACCCAATTTGCCAAATTGAGAAAGACATCCCATTAAATGAAAGACTGTGCCTGTTTCTGTGCCGCTGTCAAAGTGCAATCGGTGATGAGCAATAATATCCATTAAATCATTGGGCAACAAGCCTTTATAGCGGTCTTTTTGCAGGTTATCAGTGGCAACATAATATTTAGGGCGACCTTGCTGACTGTAAAACAAGCCTGTGGAGAGGTCATAGCGACCATTAGTTAATAATTTTAAGGTCATGAACGGATGGGTAGTGCCACCTTTGCGCAAGTTAATTTCGATCGCCTGAATATCCCAATTTTTCCCCCCTTGGTCAACGGTGATAAAATCAACGCCAAATCTTTCTAGTGCGCCTTTTTCTGCTAGTTTTCTGCCTACCTTTAAACCTAATTGCTGCAATGGTAAGCGATAGCTTTCATCGGCGGGAAAGCGACATCCGAGATAAATTTGACCGTCTGGGCCGCCGAGTATTTGGTCGTGGGTAGAAAGGATTTCGACTTCGCCTGTGGGTGTGATGCGTCCTTGAACACTGGGAGAACGCTTGATTTCTCCTTCGATAAATGCTTCGACAATTGCGCCTAACTCAGGAATGCGTCCTGAAAAATTAGCCCAAGTTTCTTGTTTAGCTTGAAAGCGCATGGTGGAAAAGCGATCGCTAATTGCTGCTACTCTTTCCTCATGAGTAGCTTGCCCTGGTGCTAAATTCATCATTGGTCTTAAATCTAGCAGTGCGTTGCCTTCTCCCGAAATTCCTTCGTTAAGTTTTACCACCATCCGTTGTAATGTTGGTTGGCGTTCCCATAAATTACTTGCTGCTTCTGCCAAATCTTGAGCATTCCAAACTCTTTCACTACCATCTGGATGAGGAACTCCACTTTCGGCAAAAATTTGCCGACTACCACTTTTGGTTCCCCAAATTTGCAAATCTGGGGCGGCTGCATATAACGGCACGTTCAATTTTAAAGATAATTCTGCTTCTAAATTTGTGGCGTTGTAGCAGATCATAAATGATTTTTCTAGCCTTAAAGCTTGCTGAATTCGATCTAACAAGCGGGGGCGTTCTAAAATCTTTTGGCTAAGGGGTTGCGCTGAAGAATCATAAGTGGAAAGCAAAAGTAAACGATTGCGAGCATGAGAAAATGGAATGCCTGGTAACAGTTGTAAATAGTAGTCAATAATACTAGGATGCAGTGGCATTGATGTGACATAAATTAGTCGCGTGCGCGGATTTCGCAACCGCATCAAAGAAAATAACAATCGTTCTTCATAATGTTCACAACCTTCAATTTTTTGCAGTTCTCGCTGATCAAGGCTGAGGGAAGGAACAACTAATATATCTGCTTCACTATTGTCAAATAGCTCGATAGTTTTCCAGCGATCGCGCAAAGTTGACTGTAAGCGACGAAATTGATCAACCTCATCCAACTCCGAAACATTTAACGTTACCATAATGCCTGCCCTATCCTGATCCCCAACACTACCGTCTTTCTTGGGTATACCGCACAGTTAGCTTGATGCAACCGACCCTTAATACTTCTTGACTGCGAAGATTAATTCGCTATTTCTGTCATAGTAGAAGTTTGTGTAATTTATGGCATACACCCCAAAGTAGGAAAAAATATCCATCGCCTACAGATAAAAAAATTTCTTTCAATTACTACCAATTTGTCAACAAACTATTACACAGATACCGTTATGTATAGAGATGTTGCAGACAAGGCTGGAACATGAGTGACTTGCTAATTCCCTTTTAAAATAAAACAACGGTGTCTGCAAAATTGATTACAAAATTTGTTTGTGTCGGGGGTGGGTCATGAACCGTCCAATAATTCTTGGCATTGTGGGTGATAGTGCTGCTGGGAAAACAACATTAACCAGAGGAATTGCTCAGGTACTTGGGACAGAGAATGTTACGCTCATTTGTACAGATGATTACCACCGTTACGATCGCAAGCAACGTGCCGAAAATGGGATTACGGCCTTACACCCAGACTGCAACCATTTAGATATTATGCAGCAGCACCTGTCCCTACTCCGCACAGGACAGCCCATTCTCAAACCTGTTTACAGCCACAAAACTGGGACTTTTGAAGCCCCAACCTACATCAAGCCGAATAAATTTGTGATTATTGAAGGCTTGCTTGGTTATTCTACCCGCGCCGCCCGCGACTGTTATGATGTCAAAGTTTACCTTGCACCCCCCGAACCATTACGCGCCAAGTGGAAAGTGAAACGCGACACTCAAAAACGCGGCTACACTCCCGAACAAGTATTAGCAGAATTAGAAAAGCGCGAACCAGACTCAGAACAATTTATTCGTCCCCAACGCCAATGGTCGGATATAGTGGTGAGTTTTTATCCACCCAACGGTGAGGAGGATGAAGCGAATGGACACCTCAACGTGCGTTTAGTACTGCGTCCCACTATTCCCCATCCAGATTTTACGCCGATTATCAATTTGACCAATGAGATTTCTGGTTCAGCGATTCGCCTGGGATTAGACCGAGATATGAATAAACCGGTGGATGTCTTAGAAGTTGATGGTCACGCCACTTTAGAACAGGTGAATAAATTAGAACATATTATTTGTTCTGATATGCCACATTTAAAAAGTGTGTGCGATCGCGAAAGTAACCCAGAATTGGGCAAAATTGCTGGCACAACCGGGGAAACCTTACAAAGTTACCCCTTAGCTCTTACCCAGTTAATTATTACTTACCACATGCTCAAGGCGACGCAAATATATCAATAAAAATAAGGAATAGGAGTTTTATCTGATATCGAACTCAAGTTTTTCAAATATCCTCAAAGCAGGCGATCGCACTAAGAGGATGTCTGAAAAGTCATATTGTTGGTAGTAGCCCATCTGTCCCGCCTCGGAATAAATTCCGAGTCTCATAGTGCAAGTCCTCTCAAGAGGACTCAAAGAAAAATTCAGTCCACTTAAGTGGACTTTTGCTATTAGCCTGGAACTTTAGTTCTAGGCGGGATATGGTTTCAACGTGAGAATTTTCGACTTGTGGTTTTACTTTAAATGTTGATTATTACAGTATTCTAAAGTTGGTTTAACAGCCACAACTTCCACTTCAACAGGCTTTTCATTAGTTGCGTTGATGAGAAATTCACTAGCACCAATATGAGGCTTTTGAGGATTTCCCCAATCGTATGTATAGCCTAAACCAGTCCAAGGATAGTATTCTTTTTCTTTATTTTCGTAAGAGTTTGTATATATCTTGTGCAGAATGGAATTACTTTCAGGCACAGGTACAGGTAAAACCCTACAACTAGAATCATTAATTTCTGGGTCAATACATGGTCTGCTTAAATCTTCTGCTTTGACCCACATTTCTACAAAGTGAGTTTTATTAGCATATTTATTTATGACTAAACCTAAATACTGCTGTAACCTCAATGCCAACATAATATTTCCTGGCAAGTTAATACCTGTACCTTTACAGTTTTGGCAAAATTCTTGAACTTGGGGGAATACTGTTAACCAAGTTTGGCGTTTTATATCTTTTGTTCCTACTGGCCAATCTTGACTGGGATTTGGCACATACTGCCAACTTACCATTAAAAATTCCGTTTTACCGTTGCGTTCTCTGGTTTTAATTTTTGGATTAGTATTTGATAACGCCCAAAGATTATTGACTACTTTATCGGTACTTGGCTGTTTAGCATCTTGAATAGATGTGTCTAGTTGCTTTTTCAAAAATTTGTAACTTTCAGGTTTGTTTTTCTCTAAATATTCATTGACATTGGGAATAGTTTGTGACTGCGCTAATAACTTAATTTCTGTAGCAAATAATCTCGAATACCCAGCAGATAAACTAACAGTAGTCAAACTTAAAAATATATATTTATTAATTTTTTGCATGGTAATATTCCTGCTAATTGATAGCAATAATAAATAATAAAGATTGAGTTTGATTTTATAGTGCGTTTGCGGAATGCGCCACTAAATTTAAACTTTGTAATTTTATTTGTAGATATAAAAAATGAGTTATTTGCCAGTTACATCCATTAGATATAAGCAAAGCGTAGACTGAAACTGATATGGTGTTTTTAGAAGAATGCCTGGAATGGGCATCATCTAGCCCATAAATCAATACAGTAAACCTGTAGAGACGCGAAATTGGACTTCGTCCCGCTTCGCTAACGCGTCTCTACTCACCAGATAACCCTATTGGATATTTTTCAACAATGAAGCAAATCCGTAAGTTTTATTTTTTACCTTTAGTAGCAATTATTTTGTTAATTGGCAGTTTTTGGTTTTTGACTGCAAATAAACCAGAAATTACTAATATCTCCTCGACTACAATTTACGAACAAAAAGCCAACCATAGTCCCGATGGTATTGGTAAATTTTATATGGGGCGAGAAATTGCCAAAGTGATGGGACACACAGGCGCAGGTTGGTTAGAACGTCCTAGCCGCGAGTTAGAAGAACAGCCAAGCAAGATAGTCAGTGCGTTGGAATTAAAACCAAATGATGTAGTTGCAGATATTGGTGCTGGTACAGGTTATCTAACTTTTCGTATTGCACCTTTAATACCTCAAGGAAAGGTTTTGGCTGTAGATATTCAGCCAGAAATGCTGGATATTATTCAGGCTGCTAAAAAAGAGAAAAAGATTACCAATGTTGAGCCGATTTTAGCAACCATTAATAACCCCAACCTTCCCGATGCAAGTGTTGACTTGGCTTTGATGGTGGATGCTTACCATGAATTTGAATATCCCTACGAAGTGATGCAAGGAATTGTCAAAGCACTCAAGCCAGGAGGTAGGGTTGTACTGGTAGAGTATCGAGGGGAAAATCCCTTGATTATGATTAAACGTCTACACAAGATGACACAACAACAGGTGCGGAAAGAAATGAACGCTGTTGGTTTAACTTGGCGCGAGACGAAAAACTTATTACCCCAGCAGCATTTGATGATCTTTGAAAAACAGGTTTCTAGTTAAAACCAGTTTCTACTAAATTCCAGAAATAGCCATCTGGTGAAGTGAAGGAGAAACTTTTTTCGCGAAATTCATTTTCGATGATGTTAGTAAAATTTAGCACTTGACTGGACTTGATGCGATCGCAATATTCTTCAATTCTCTGCACACGGTAAGTATACAGTGACATCCCTAAACTTCCTGGTTGCGCGGCTTCAAACTTTGATTCTAAGTTCATCGCTTCTGGGAACCGAATTACATAAAGTCTCCCACTCCGCGCCGCCATTAAGTCAGTCTGCGACGAACGGGGATCATCAAAAGTTGTTACGATAAATTTTTCCCCAGGCTTGAGGTCAAATAAATCTCGACCTGCGGGTGAAGATTCATAGCTAGTTTCTACATCATCTCGCACTCGCAACAAACCCAAAACTTCCTCATAAAATTTCAAGCTAGTTTTGCTGTCATCTTGAACGATAATTCCCATGTGGGTAAACTGGCTGGTTTTAAATACAGATGCGTCGTTGATGTGTCCGTAATTTGGTATTGTGTAGCCAAATCGTTGAAATAAAACTTGCCGTGTTAAGGGTTGCAGAAGTAACATTTCTCGCACCCCTACCGTTGGGTCAATAAAAGGACGGCTTTTGCGTTCTTTGTTATAGATAACTTCCCAGTAGGGAATGCTGTATCTCACGGCAAAACCAGCGGCTTTGGCTTCTTCGGCATGATTTAATATAGTTAAAATATCTGAGGTTAAGGTGGTAGCCCAACGATTTCCTTTAATTTTCATTGATGCTAACCCCAAGCCTTGGTTAGTTGGATTTTGCCAAACCATCAACCTAATCAATCCATGATCTGCGTTTTGATGATATAGGCGAATGGAACGTAAAGCAGAATTTACTCCATATAATTGATAGGCTGTTGTTGCAGGTAATTGACCAACTTGTCCAATGCGATAACCAAATTGTTCCCAATATTGTATGGCAAAAATTGGGTCTGGAACACCAATACATACTTCATAGATACCAGCAATTTTAGTTTCTTTTCCCAGAGTCATAATAATTTTTTATGTATAGATATTGCACAGACTAAATAAGAGGATGTTTGGAAAGTCCAAAATTCTACTAAAAACCCCTCTCCAAACCTCTCACGCCAGTCGCCTCAAGTCGGGAAACCCGCCCACGGCGCTGGCTCCCCGAAGCGGAGAGAGGCTTTGAAACCCCCATTCCCTTGTAGGGAAGGGGGGCTTGGGGGGTTAGGTTTTTGAAATTTTGATGTTACCGACAATACTTTTAAAACAACCTCTAATATTAATTCAAAAATGATGTAGGAAAACAAGATTTTTTTGCCTCACGCAAAGGCGCAAAGAAGCAAAGGGTTACAGAGAGTTTATCTATCGCTAATTTGATTTAAATCTTGCAGAACGGCGGCGGCTGATTGATAGCGATCGCTAAAATGATAACGCACCATTTTATCTAAAATTCTGCTTAGTTCTGCACTTACTTGAACTGTATGTTGCCACATAATATTGCCAGTTTCTGGGTCTGGTTGTAATTCTTGGGGTAAGATACCAGTAATAGCTTGAATTCCCATCATCCCCAAAGCATAAATATCACTAGATAATCGGGGATGTCCGGCAAATTGTTCTGGTGGTGCATAGCCGCGTGTACCGATAGCAACTGTGGCTAATTCTGTTTGTTCACTAGTGGGTGGGTGCATCAATTTGACTGCACCAAAATCAATCAGCACTAACCGATTATCTTGATTACTTCTAATGATATTATGTGGTTTAATGTCTCGATGAATTACTTTATGCTCATGGACAAATGCTAAAACTTCTAATACACCTTTGAGCATCTCAATCACAAAACTTTCACTTTTTGCTCCATGAATAGGTGCTATTTCTTCATGAAGAGTGTGTCCAGAAATATACTCTTCTACTAAATAGAATTCTTGCTGATCTTCAAAATAGGCAAGCAGTGCGGGGATTTGTGGATGTTTACCCAAGGCTTCTAAAATTTCTGCTTCGGTATTAAATAATCTTCGCGCTACTTCCAAAAATTTAGTATCTCGACGTGCCGGCATTAATTGTTTCACAACACAAGTAGGATTCCCCGGACGCTGAGTATCTTGTGCTAAATAAGTGCGACCAAATCCTCCTGAACCAAGTACTCTAGAAATTTGGTAGCGTCCACCCAAAAGTAAATCACCTGTTCTTTTTTCTGCTTGAGAAATTGTCGCAGCAGAATGGATATGTTGGTCACGAATTTTAGTAGTTTCTGTTGCAGAGGTAGTTTCTTTTAATAGAATACTTAATTGCGCGATCGCTTCTTGTTGTTGTTCAACTTGCTGAATAATTAATTTTGTTTGCTGTTGAGTGTGGTATGTACTATAAACCAGCATTCCCACACTACTAAAAATAAACGCGATCGCTGGCGGAATCAATGGTATCCAGCCAGCTTGTAAAAACAACCCAGCACAAATTCCGACTAACCCAGCTAGGCTTGTAACTCCCACAACTAGTAGCACTACAGGATGTCGCAACCGCCAACTTAAAACGCTACCCAGCATAGACCAACCTAACACCCATACCAGTTCAACCCCATCAGACCAGTACCAAATCAGTGGTCTACCATCCAAAACTGTACTGAGAATTTGACTAGCTATTTGTGCGTGAATAAATACAGTTGCTGTTCTAGCTGGATAATCTGGGGAAGCACTAAAGGGTGTGTATACACCAGGATGAACACTAGCAGCAGTAGTACCAATAATTACTAAGCGGTCTTTGACTAAATTGGGATTAACTTTACCTTCCAGGACTTGTGTCAGAGTGACTTCTTGCGTCAGGCGATCGGGATGACGATAATTTAATAATATTTGATAACCAGCAGCATCTAACCCAATGTAGCTGCCAGAATGAGCAGTGAGAATAGGAAAAGTGATTTTACCAAGATGAAAATTATGTTTTTCTGTAAAATCTACATTGATACTTTGTTTTTCTAAATAACTAATGGCAATTAAACTAGCAAAGGAAAATGGTGTTGCACATTTACTATGATTGCTAGGTTCAGCAAATAATAAACTCCGGCGGACAATTTGGTCTTCTTGATTATCCGGAATTAAATCGTTATAGCTAACATTATCTATAGGAAAATTCGGCGGTGGGGGAATTTCTGATCTACCTGTACTGCTTAACAAACAAGTAGTAATTATGTGATTTTTATTCGCAATTCCAGCCGCAAGATTTGTTTGATTTTGTCGATAAATATTTAAACCAATAACACGCGGTTGATAAGATTCAAGTTTGGTTAATAACTGATTGATTGTAGCATCTGATAAAGGCCATTTAAATCGCTCTATATCCTCTTCAGTAATTTTAACCACTAAAAGCCGAGAATCGGGCGGTTCTGGAGGACGCGATCGCAACATTTGGTCATAAGCTTTTAACTCCCAAGATTGCAACCATGTCATTTCCCGCATTCCCCATACCAAAGCGGTGACTCCCACACTAGTAACCACAACCATTCGCCACCAGTGAATCTTGTCCAAGGTGTCACGATAATCTTGATTTTGTATTAATGCAGTTCGCAGGTATTGTAATATTCCACTAATCACAGAGTTGCAGTAATAGCCAGAAAGCAGAAGGCTGAAATTTCACACTTCATACTTCATACTTTACACTTCATACTTCATACTTGGCTTGTTCAGCAAATTATAGGTTGTATAATCTATACCCAGCAAGAGAACTAAATCATGTCAAGCACCGCCATTAAAACCATCATTGATGCCTACTTTACCAACATTACCGCGATGAATCCAGAAGGTTGGATAGAAAACTTTGCTGAAGATGCGGTGAGTTATGACCCAGTTGGTGAACCTCCAGTTAAGATTCGTGAAGATTATCATCAGTTTATCGGGCAATTGCAAGCTGTATTTGAGAAATTAGCCGCGACAACTGAACATATTTTTGTAGCTGGTAATGAAGCAGCCGTCAAGTGGACAATGCAAGGAGTGAGTAAGACTGGTAAATCAGTATCCTTTGAGGGAATCACAATTTTTGAGATTAACAAAGACGGTAAAATTCAAACAACCCGCGCTTATTGGAATCCTAATCTATTGGTAGCGCAATTGCGCGGTTAAAAGGAAGTGTGAAGTCTGAAGTCTGAAGTCTGAAGTCTGAAGTCTGAAATGAAGAAGTCTGTATAATCAAGTTTTTTTACCCCACTCCCAACTCCCGACTTTGAAACGACGCAAATTTATTACAACCTGTGGTGTTGCTACTTTAGCTGCACAGATACCTTTAACTCAAGCTCAAGGTAAACTATCCCCAAATACCATTATCAAACCACCCCGCCTACAACCGGGAGACACAGTAGGATTAATTTCTCCGGCTGGTGTTATTGATGCAGAAGATTTAGCAAATGCCAAGCGATCGCTTACTGAACTAGGATTAAAAATTAAACTAGGAAATCATCTTTTAGATAATTACGGCTACTTAGCAGGTACAGATGCTAACCGCGCCGACGATGTAAACATGATGTTTGCGGATAGTTCTGTCAACGCCATCATGACCATGCGTGGTGGTTGGGGTTGCAATCGTATTTTACCTTTACTGAACTACGCCAAGATTCGCTCTCATCCCAAAATTATTATGGGATTCAGTGATATCACCGCTTTAGTGTTAGCAATTAATGCACGTAGTCGCGTCATTACTTTTCATGGGCCAAATGCCACATCTAACTGGAATGACTTTACAACAGATTACGCCAAACGCATCTTATTTGATGGCGAAGCAGTGACGATGCAAAATCTCAAAACTGATGAGGTACAATTTGAGACTATACTATCAGGAAAAGCCACAGGTAAACTGATAGGTGGTAACTTATCAGTTCTCTCAGCAATGGTGGGTTCACCTTATTTACCTGCTTGGTACAAAAGCATTTTATTTGTAGAAGACATCAAAGAAGATGTTTATCGTGTAGACCGAATGTTAACTCAGCTAAAAAATGCTGGTATTCTTAATCAAATTGCTGGTTTTATCTTTGGCAGATGTACTGACTGTAGCATTGGCGATGAACCTTCTTTTAAACTAACTCAAGTATTGCGCGACCATCTAATTCCCTTAAAAATTCCAACTTGGTATGGTTCAATGATTGGTCATATCAAAGATAAATTTACTTTACCAATTGGTTTGAATGTAGAAATAGATGCCGATGCCGGAACAATTAAAATGTTGGAATCTGCGGTAATTACAGGTGATTGAATAAGGCAAAAGTAAAAAGTAAAAAGTAAAAAGAAAATCCCCATATCTAATATTGGGTATTTAACAAGGACGCATTGTTTCTTAGACTACAGGTCTTGAAACAAATTTTTATCCTCTTTTCTCTGAATAAATTCAGGAGCTTTTTGCATTTTTCTTTTTCTTTCTTTTGCCTTTTACCTTTTTACTTTTGCCTTGTTACCGTTTAATTCCCTTAAACCGTTCTTTCGCCGCTTGAAATTCTGCTTGCATTACAGATTGAATCTTTTGTGGATCAGGTTTTTTTCCACCCATAACATCACCAAAATAAACACAAGCTGCTTCACCTAAAGACCAAGTATAAGCCGCCGCCCAAGATGCCGCGATCGCACTACCGAAACCTGGGATAATTTTGACTAACTCTCGTCCAATTGCTTGGGCGAAAAATCCCCCAGCGATCGCACTTACAATACCCCCTGCTTGGGATGGTGTGATAGTTTGCCCGTATAATTTACCTAGCAGTCCTACCATCGATACTTGCAATGCTGTTAATACAGGCATAGTTGCAAATGGTAAAGGTATAGCTGCTAAGGTTGCTGCCATAACTGAAAAAGTCAGCATATACCGTCGTGCAGCATCACGGTAGATATTACCAATTTGTTTACCTATTCCCTGCTCTAATAACTGATTAATTGCACGAGCTTCGGCTTCTGGCAACAATTCCGCTAAAGAATCTCGAAATTCTTCTAAGCCGTAAAATACAGGATTGTAACCATCTTCTTCTAAGGTAAAGTCAATCAGAACAGCGCGATCGTATAATTCTGTAAAAGCTTGCTGAATTTCAGCAAAGGCACGTTGAACTTCTTCGTAGTTTGGCGGATAAGCCGGATGATCAGTTGCATCCGGAGGATAAACTTCATGTAAACAAGTCACCGCCAGAAGACAGGGGATATCTGGATATTGCTGACGTAGTTTGTGGGCGATTTGACGCAATGTATCAGTCGCAAAATCATTAATCTTGACGGTGAGGATTAACACCCGCGCACCGCGACTAGACTGTTGCAAATCACCCAGTAACTCTTGAATAATTGCCTCAGTTTCTTGATTAACATCTCCCAGTCCCACCGTATCTGTAAAAATGAGTAACGGCAGATCATTAGAAGGATAAGCGTAGCGTTCGGTGTGTTGTGTATGCGGACGAAATCCTTGACCAATAATCTCCGGCGAAACTCCCGTTAGTCCTCGCACAATCGAACTTTTACCAGCTTGAGGTTTACCAATCAATAATGCTTCGGTGGTTGGTAGTTCGGCACGTACAGCTTCTAAAATCTCTGTTACCTGAGCTTCGCTGACACTATACCATTCAACTACAGTTTGTGACACTTGCTCCACAGGTAAAAACTGCATCAAGCTGGTTGTGGCTTTCTTCCAGACATCTGCAATGCGGTTTGTCCAAGCATTATTAACCGACTGCGTTGTTGCACCTTCAGACGGTTCATTGCTAGGCTGATTGTCATTCGGTTTACTGAACTGCTGAGAATCTGCTGATGGCAAGTCAGTATTAGGTTGCTCAGTCATGGTTATCAAAACAGCAGAAATTCCAAGTTGATTCGCTCACTTGTCATTTTAGATGATTCAACACTCCACTAACCTTTAACTTAAACGCAATCTACCAATCAATTCAGTTTTATCTTCCTGGGGATAGAGACTCTAATAAAGAGTGCTGAGTTTTGTAAATGCTGTATCCTGTTTAAACGTCCTAACTAATAGCTGATAAATTCGACAGCTAAAAAACATACGAGCTTTTCAGTATTCACACGACTGAATATCAATTATGAATTACCAAATTGCAGAGTTAGCCATTACTAGTAGTCAAGATTTGGTGAGTTTATTACAATTCCCATTTATGCAACGAGCGCTGATTGGTGCTGTGTTAATGGGAATACTTGGGGGATTATTAGGCAGTTTTGTTACATTGCGCCAATTATCATTTTTTAGCCATGCTGTTGGTCATGCGGCATTAGTTGGTGTCGCCTTGGGTGTGCTGCTACAGTTAAATCCCACATGGATGCTGTTGCCCTTTACCTTAGTGTTTGGTGTTATCGTTCTTTACTTCGTAGACAAAACAGATTTAGCCAGCGATAGCGTACTTAGTATAGTTCTCTCTGGAGCATTAGCGATCGGTATAATTCTTTCTAGCCTGATTCAGGGATATCGTGGCAACCTGATGGGCGTACTTTTTGGCGATATTCTCGCTATTGATACCACAGATTTAGTTTTAACGCTGCTGGTGCTTGTAGGAGGCACCCTATTTTTGTTATCGACTCTACGCCAGCAGATTTTGCTAACCCTGAATCCTGATGTCGCCAAAGTTCAAGGCATTCCTGTGGAATTATATCGCTATGGATTTGTGGTGCTGCTTTCACTAGCCGTTGCTGTGGCAATTAAAGCCGTTGGAGTTTTATTAGTTAATGCCTTTTTGGTTATACCCGCTGCTACAGCCAAACTGATGAGTCAGCAGTTTAGCCGTTTTTTGTGGATGTCTGTCATAGTCGGTTCAACTAGCAGCATTGCAGGCATTCTTGTTTCGGGTATTTTCAACCTCGCTTCTGGCCCTAGTATTGTGCTTGTCCAGTTTCTACTATTCATCACTGTTTTTATGGTAATCAAGCTGGGGTGGAAAACAGCATAACTTTTTTTTGGATAACCCTTGCGGAATTCATTTTTGTTTGCTACATTTATAAATCGTGGCGCAAAACAAAGCGCACGCCGGGATAGCTCAGTTGGTAGAGCAGAGGACTGAAAATCCTCGTGTCACCGGTTCAAGTCCGGTTCCTGGCATCTCAACAAACCCCTTGAAATCGTTTGATTTCAAGGGGTTTTTGCTTTCTCAACCATGAGAAATAGAGGACAAGTGTTCTAGATTTCAGAAGAATTTTGGGCATTAGTTGGACACCTTTAGATAGAAAAGTGGTGTAAATGCTGTAAATAAGTCAGTACAATCAAGAAGCCTAAACCCAAATTAGACCAAATTTGGGATAGGTAGAGCGAATTTAAGAAACCGCAAGTTATTCCTAGCACCTACGCCAAAGACTTTACTAAACATCGAAATCACATCGCTAAGTTACCAACGCGATCGCTCGATGAAGTATCTGCTATTCGAGATTATCTTTTGGCCAATTTAACCCCAGATGCTGCTAAACGTTGTTTAACTCAATTGAAAGCTTGCTGTAATTGGGCAATGGAAGAGGGGCTAATTGACGCTAACCCGTTTGCTGCTATGAAAATAAAAACGCCCAAAGGTGCTACTGAAGAACAAGATATTAATCCCTTCACTAAAAGAAGAAAGAGATTTAATTATTCGGACTTTTGCTGGCGATCACTACTACAGCCATTACACTCACTATGTACGCTTCCTATTCTTTACTGGGTGTAGGCCATCTGAGGCAATTGCTTTGAATTGGAAACATATTACAAGTAGTGCGGTTCAGTTGTGAGAATCAGCATCGGCGATATTCCCAAAAAGGTATTGCAACTATGTATCTGAACAAAACCTTTAAATTTTGTAAATAAATGTGTTATTTTAATAAGGGTGTTTTAACCATTTTTTACTTGGTATTTCAAGCGATCGCTATGCGGTTGCTTTTTACTTTTTGCCATATAGCAGTCCTAGATCAGTTGTCCACAAATTTACTCCTTACTCCCTATCCCCGGTCTCCACAAGTAGTTGATCAATCAACACTGCTGATGGTTAACAATCGACAGGTCACAACAAAAAAACACCCTCAAAAAGAGGGCGCAAAGATAACAGAGATATAAGGCAAAATTAGAAGCTAACTAGCAATTACAGGCGCTACAAGAGCGATTGGTTGAGGCTCACCTGATGCTAAATCTAGAGGGAAATTGTGAGCATTGCGCTCATGCATGACTTCAATTCCTAGGTTTGCTCTATTGAGAAGGTCTGCCCAAGTGTTAATTGTCCGTCCTTGATGATCCAAAATCGAGTTATTAAAGTTAAAACCATTCAAGTTAAACGACATCGTACTAATGCCCAAAGCGGCAAACCAAATGCCAATTACTGGCCAAGCAGCCAAAAAGAAATGCAAAGAACGGGAATTATTAAAGCTGGCATATTGAAAGATTAACCGCCCAAAGTAACCGTGTGCCGCTACGATGTTGTAGGTTTCGTCTTCTTGACCAAATTTATAACCGATATTGGCTGATTCTATTTCTGATGTTTCCCGCACCAATGTGGAAGTTACTAAAGAGCCGTGCATTGCGGAGAACAAAGCTCCACCAAATACTCCAGCAACACCAATCATATGAAATGGATGCATAAGGATATTGTGTTCTGGGGAAAACACAATCATGAAGTTGAAAGTTCCAGAAATCCCCAGCATCATCCCATCTGAAAAACTACCTTGTCCAATGGGATAAATTAACAACACAGCTGTTGCAGCAGCTACAGGAGCAGAAAATGCCACAGGAATCCAAGGACGCATTCCTAAGCGGTAACTCAGTTCCCATTGCCTACCCATGTATGCATAGATAGCTATTAAAAAGTGCAGCACAATCATTTGGTAAGGCCCACCATTGTAAAGCCATTCATCTAGAGAAGCGGCTTCCCATATAGGGTATAAGTGCAAACCAATAGCAGCCGAAGTCGGAACTACGGTAGCAGTAATGATGTTATTACCATACAGAAGTGAACCAGATACAGGTTCTCGGATACCATCTACATCAACAGGTGGTGCGGCAATAAATGCAAGGATAAAAACGATCGCAGCAGTTAAGGCTGTGGGAATCAGTATGACTCCAAACCAACCAATATACATTCGATTTTCAGTACTGGTGATCCAGTTACAGAATTTTTCCCATAAATTGGCGCTACCGCGCTGATTTATAAGCGTTGTCATTGTTCTATGGATGTGAATGGAATGGTGCAAAATTAACAAGGGTCGCTTGTTAATTAACAACTATATAACTTATTAGTGATATAGTCAATAAAATATTTATTCTGATATTCAATCTGTAATGCATATTGTAAGCAGCGCAGTTTAGTTACGAAACTGCGCTGCATCAATCAATATCATTAAGTAACTAATGCTGTAACAATAATTGTGAGCTAATGAGAGGGCATCATTTTACATACTACTTCCCTCAACCCCAGTATTCGATTTCAGCGACTACGCAAAGCTTCTAGTTGTTTTAACTGCTCTGACTGCTGCTCTAGACGAATTGAGAGGCGATCGCACACCAGTTCGCAGAGTTCAAAAATCAATGGATCGACGATTTCATAATAAATACTCACTCCTTGTGGTTGACGCTGGACAATTCCTGCTTGTGCCAAAATTTTTAAATGCTTGGACACATTTGCTTGTCCCAGTCCGGTTGCTTCAATAATTTCTGAGACATTTTTGCTACCAGATTTTAAGCTGCACAAAACCTGGAGTCGACTAGTTTCTGAAAGCACTTTAAAATAATCAGCAATTGGCCCAAGGGCAGCAGGTGAATTTTCTAACATAATAATTGCGCAATATATTTTTTTATTATATTACTATATAGTTTTGTTAGTAAAATTTCTGCTCAAACAGAAATACAACTACGAGTATTAGGAAAGAATCCATAAGTCTTTCACCGGACATGATGTAAGCCCTAGGCAATGTATTTATAATAATTTCAGCATTTATCAATCACCCCATTACTTATGGCAATACTGCAACTGATTGAACCTGAAGTTAAAGATTTGGGTGGGTTTGTTGCCCGCCGCAGTTTGCCATATCCGCATCGCCAAATGGTCGGGCCGTTTATTTTTTTTGATCATCTTGGCCCGTCCATTTTGCCAGCTAACAAAGGCATTGATGTCCGACCACATCCTCATATCAATCTTGCAACACTAACATACTTGTTTGATGGTGCTTTAATGCACCGCGATAGTTTAGGTACTGTACAGGACATTCAACCGGGTGCAGTTAACTGGATGACGGCGGGAAAAGGAATTGTACATTCAGAACGATCACCCGACCTAGACCGTCGCAACGAAGCCATAATTCATGGCATTCAAACATGGATTGCTTTACCTGTGGAATCCGAAGAAATTGATCCTTGGTTCACTCATTATCCATCCCAAAGCCTGCCCACCTGGGAAGAGAATGGTGTTAGCCTCAAACTCATTGCTGGAGAAGTAAATGGTTATACTTCACCTGTCAAAGTTTTTTCACCGATTCTTTATTTAGATGGGGCGTTATCTGCCAATGCTCAGTTTATGATTCCTGCTAGTTATGCAGAAAGAGCAGTATACAGCATCACAGAAGGATTAAGTATTAATGATGAACCAATAGAGCAACATCGCCTCGCCATCTTAGAGCCAGGTTATAAGGTCAAGGTTTCGGCGACGGCTGCGGCTCGATGTATTGTAATTGGCGGTGAACCATTGGGTACACGCTACAAATGGTGGAATTTTGTCTCCAGCCGACCAGAACGAATAGAGCAAGCAAAAGTTGATTGGCGCAACAACCGATTTGCGACAGTGCCAGATGAAACAGAGTTCATTCCACTACCAGAAGTGGTGACAGAGGCTAATCCGTTGTAAGCTGTTCAACATTTAATTTGCACATTGAGACCGCAGTTCTTGGCAGGGCTGACAGGTGTAGGTTTTTTATATGGGGATGAGTGGGTAATCTCAAACAGAGTTCTAAACGTGGTTCAAATCACGAAATTTCGTTCTTATGCGGAAAATCAAAGACTAAAATTTGAGTTTTCAACCAACGGAAAAACCTCATTTCAGCCACGTTTGTAAAATACCTACACTTGTCAGCCCCCTTGCGGTCTGTATGACAAGTCTTTTACCGGACACGATATAACTCCACAATGGCTGTGATTAAATCTTCTGGTTCCACCGGTTTAGAAATATGTTTTTGGAATCCAGCTTTTACTGCCTGTTTTTCATTCATTTCACCAGCATAAGCAGTGAGAGCGATCGCTTTGATATTACCTCCCTGTTCTGGTGGTAGATTTCTCACTTGCTGCATCAACATATAACCATCTACTTGCGGCATTCCAATGTCACTTAACAATACATCTGGTTGGATTTGCCGCAACGCTGTTAGTGCTTCCGTTGCAGAACCTGCCGTTGTCACGTTTGCGCCTTCTTGTTCCAGCACAAAGCCAACGAACTCACGACTATCAGCATCATCATCTACGACTAAAATTTTAATGCCATTTAAGTCTAAAACTTGTTCCATCTGTCCACCATCCTGATTGGTGTGAGATTGAATTAGCATCAGTGGTAGCTTCACTGTAAAAGTTGCTCCTAGTCCTTCTCCTGAGCTATAAGCTTGAATAGTGCCGCCATGCAACTCAATTAAATGACGGACAATTGCCAGTCCTAGACCTAAACCGCCAAACTTTCTGGTGGTAGCACTATCAGCTTGACGGAAATAATCAAAGACATAAGGGAGAAACTCTTGAGAAATACCTTTGCCATTATCACTGACTGTAATTTGAGCGAATTCTTCACAGCGCTCTAGTCGAATTTCTACTAAACCTCCTGAAGGTGTGAATTTAATGGCATTCGACAGTAGATTCCAAACAATTTGTTGTAAGCGGCGGGGGTCGCCTGCTACTTGCTCCACATTTGGCTGGAGCATAGTTTTTATTGTAATTGACTTAGCTTCAGCCGCTAGGCGTACTGTTTCTCTGGCTCCGTTAATTACCGAGGTCAAATCCACTAGGCTCACATTGAGATTGAGCTTGCCTTGTAAAATGCTAGAGACATCTAATAAATCTTCAATTAATTGAGCTTGAAGCTTGGCGTTGCGCTCGATAGTTTTTAAAGCTTCAGTGGTCTTGGTTGAGTCGAGCTTTTGCGATTGTAGTAACCGCGCCCAGCCGAGGATGGGGTTGAGGGGTGTACGCAACTCATGGGATAGTACTGCCAAAAATTCATCTTTAATGCGGTTTGCAGTTTCGGCTTGTTCTCGTGCGGCTTGTTCTTGTTGCAGTAGGTGAATACGCTGTTGTTCCAGTTGTTTTTGGTCTTCAATATCTGTTGCTGTACCAAACCATTTGATTACCTGACCCTGTTCATTCTTAAAGGGTACAGCTTGATGTAAATGCCAGCGATAAATGCCATCGGCGCGGCGCATTCTGCCTTCTGCTTGATAGTAAGTACTATTTTGTTGAGCGATCGCCCAATTTTGGCTCAACTTGGGCGCATCATCAGGATGAACAACTGCGTTCCAGCCTTCTGTTTGCGCTTGTGTTAGTGTTAGCCCAGTGAAATTACACCAGCGTTGATTAACATCAATTAGTACTCCTTGAGTATCAGCTGTCCAAACTAATTGGGGAATAGATTCAGCTAAATATCGATAGCGTTCTTCACTTTCCAGCAAGGCTGCTTCTGAGAGTTTGCGCTCAGTAATATCTAACGCAATGCCTGTCATGCGTATGGGCTGATGATTGTCATTGTAAAAAGTTTGCCCAATTGCTGTCAGCCATCGCTCTCCTTTGGTTGGGTGAAGAATCCGAAATTCTACATTCAGGTCGATGCGATGTTCTAGGGCGGCACGCGCTGCTTGATCGGTGCGATCGCGGTCTTGCTCGATGATGGAAGCGATCCAATTTTCGTAGGAAGGTTGAGTAATTGCAGGATCAAGACCATAAAGACGATAATATTCTTCTGACCAAGTGACGTGATTATTTGTAATATCCCAGTTCCACACACCAGCATTAGCAGCTTTTTGAGCAATTCTCAGTCGCTCTTCACTTTGTCGTAGTGTTTCTTCGGCTTGCTTGCGGTGAGAGATGTCATTTACTAATGCCACAAAACCTACAACATTGCCCTGCTCATCAAACTGTGGCACGTAGTTGACAACAGTATCTCGGATGTTATCGCCTTGATAAGGAATTCTGCTCTCAAAGGCCACTTCTTGCCCTGTGAGTACCTGCTCGACATAAGGACGAATTGTTTGATATGCTGCTTCACCTAAAACTTCCCACAGATACTTGCCATTCATTTCGGTGGCTGGTTTACCAAACCACTCTTCATACTTTTGGTTATTGAAGCAGTAACGCTGTTGGGCATCAACAAAAGAAATGAGAACAGGTAAAGCATTGGTAATCAGGCGCAGTTCTGCTTCCCGTTTTCGTAGTTCCTCCTCAACCCGCAGCCGATCAGTGACATCGAGTGCCATACCAGCTAAAAGTTGTTCCCCAAGTGCATTGCGAAAGGGGAACTTAAAAGACATATAACTGTGTTCCCCATCTTCAAGCTTAATGGTTTCTATCAATTGCATTGGCTGTCCACTTGCCAGTACAGCTATATCATTGGTATGAAATTGCTCAGCTATGGCAGGCGGCAATAACTCAAAATCTGTGTTGCCGATGAAATCTGATTGCGATCGCTTGGTTCTTCGCTCTACCAAGGCATTTACATACACATATCGCCCAGATTCATCTTTAATGAATGCCAAAACTGGACTATGTTTCATAAAACTTTGAAACAGTTCCTGGCTGTCTTGCAAAGCTGTTTCCGTTCGCTTGCACTCCGTAAACTGACTAATCTGGCTATTAATTGCCGCGATAGCTGTGACTGGGCGATCGCCTGGCTCTAAAGTTACTTCTGAGTTAGTTATCGCTTTGATAGCTGATATGCCGGAATTGTTTTCATTTTTTGGTGTTGCAGTTTGTTTTGCCTCATGATTCAAACTACGGGCAAACTGTTCTATAACTTCTGAGCGCGAAGTGCCTTGCTTTTTCGCCTCTTCATCTAATAGTTGCCATGCAGTAGCGGTCAGCGTCATACTAAATCGCTGTTTGGTTTCACCATCGCAATTGCTCACAAATTTACCTGTGCTATCCCGCTTCATGAGGCTTTATCCGTATATATATACGGCTATTATCATTCAATCCTACTTTTTCTGCATAAGAATCTCTCGGAAGAATGATGATTGTGTATGTAAAAAAATATGAGCTTTTTATATAAATAAATTATAAATCAATTTCAATATTATTTAAGTATTTAATAATAGATAATTAACTATCTTAACTGTCTTAACTGTCCTTGCTCCCATATCAAATTACTGATATACACTAAATCACTGAAAATTTTTTCACAATCGTTTTTGTAAGACTATTAGCTTAACTTTCATAAGCTAATAGTTTTCTAACGTTTTGGAAAGTAGTGTTTAATAAGTTCAGCAAGGAAATTGTCAATGTCATATAAAATTACTGGCAAAGTTTATGAAGCTGAAACTGGTATAGGAATACCTAATTTAATTATTCAAGCTTTTGATAAGGATTTACTTAAGGATGATAATTTAGGGGAGACGATAACTGATAGTCAAGGCAAATTTGAAATAAATTACACCGAAAAAGACTTCAAAGAAATATTTGAAGGTGAACCGGATTTATATATTGTGATCAAGACAGGCGATCGCATTAATACCTTATATAACGGCGAAAAAAATATTCGTCACCGAGCCAAGCGTCATGAAAATTTTGAGATAGGAATTTCTCAATCGATTTTGATTAACCAAGTCAAAGATGATAAACAATTGTTAAAAGTTCTCTTTAGTGTTGCTTGGTTAGACGGAGTTCTCGAACCAGGAGAAAAACTATATTTACAGCAAGTAGCAAATCAAAAAAGATTAGCAGATGATCCAGAAATCCAAACTTTATTAGCAGGAAAACCAATCGAGCCTCAAGAAGCTTACGCCTGCTTACAAGCATATTTAGGGACTAATCCTAGTGATGAAGATTATGATGAACTGTGCCAATCACTAGAAACACTAATTGCGATCGATTCTGTAGTCGAAGGTATTGAAACAGAACTTTTAGCAAGCATCCCCAAAAGAAAAGCTCGGCAAATCGCCCTTAGACAAAGACTAACAGGTGCTTTTCTAGATTCGCAATTCATGGCGAAAGTGGCTACACCAAAACTTAAAACCAGCCAAGCAGTACAGAAAAAAGGCTTTTTATCAGAAATACCTTTTAACATCATCAATAAATTGGTTGACACAATTGAACCTCCAGAAATGAGAGGATTACAAACTACTTTATCTAGGTCATTTTTACAAGATAACTTTGCTCCAGTCCAAGAGGAAATTACCACCGATGATTTACCAGTAATTGGTCAAATTCCCCAAGAATTATCGGGGATGTTTTTACGCATTTCGCCTAATCCCCTATTTCCCCCGGTGGGACTCTATCACTGGTTTGATGGTGATGGGATGTTACATGGAGTAAATATCAAAAATGGTCAAGCCAGCTACCGTAATCGTTATGTTCAGACTGAGACACTGAAAATTGAAAAAAAAGAAGGGAAAGCAATCTGGCCAGGTTTACTGAATATGCCACGATTTGACTCTCCTTATGGAATTATGATGAAAAATTCTGCCAATACATCTGTAATTTGGCACGCTGGTAAACTATTGACCCTCTTTGAAGCAGGATTACCGCATCAGATTCGAGTTCCAGATTTAGAAACTGTTGGCCCTTACACTTTTAAAGATAAACTCACCTGTTCTTTTACAGCGCATCCTAAAGTAGATCCCGTCACGGGAGAAATGATATTTTTCGGCTGTTCTTACATAGCTCCACCTTACCTCTACTACGGTGTAGTCACAGCAGAAGGTGAAATTAATCGCATTGAGGCGATCGATTTACCAAATCCCATCATGATGCACGACTTTGCTATCACCGAACATTACTCACTATTCCTAGATTTGCCCTTTTTCTTCCAAATCGGAAAAGTGATGAAAGGTGAAATTCCTCTACATTTTGATAGGAACAAAAAAAGTCGTATTGGTATTATTCCACGTCATGGTAACAACAAATCTATACGCTGGTTTGAAATACCAACTTGTATGGTTTATCATACCGCCAATGCTTACGAAGAAGGAGATGAGATAGTTCTGCTAGGCTTGCGGATGCCTTCCACTAATCTCTTAATCCCTAGTGACGATATAGAAATGGGCAAGAGTTCTGATTGTGAAGTAGCAAAAATGTGTTGCTGGCGAATTAATCTTAAAACAGGAGTTGTCACAGAAAAATTGCTTGATGATCAAGTTACGGAATTTCCCCGCATCAATGATAATTTCATAGGGCGCAAAATGCGTTATATTTACGCCGGACAAGCTGCAATTTATGCTGGTAGACCCCTATTTGATTGTGTGAGAAAATATGATTTAGAAAAAGGTACAGCTGAAAGCTATTTCTTTGGACGAGGACGTTTTGGCGGTGAATGTGTATTTGCTCCTCGTCCTGGGGCGGCTGTTGAGGATGATGGTTGGGTAATTACTTATATTCACGATACGATTACAAACAAGTCAGAATTACTAATTTTAAATGCACAAAACATAACTTCTGAACCTGTGGCGCGGATTATGCTCCCTCAGCGTGTACCCTATGGTTTTCACTGTGGCTGGGTGTCATCTGAACAAATGGCAAGTCAGAAAATTTGATGTGATTTAGAGGCTTTTTCATCTCATCACCTGCTTTCTACACCTATAAAAGATGGGGAAAGCAGGTGAATTTGATACAGCGTATTTCGGGCAAATGAGGTACAAGCGTAAAACCCAAAACTATGTAGAGACGTTACATGTAACGTCTCTACAGTATTCTACTAATATGCAAACTGCTGTAAATGTTGATTTTTTAGTTTGATACATTTTACTATTTTTTCAAGGATTAAGGCATGATTGAGTTTAATTTAGTATCTCTACCAACAAAAAAGACAAACTTTGATATCAATACCCAAATAACAACTACTAATAACGGAATTTTTATTGCTTGCATTATTTTAGGATTGTGGGCAACAAGTCAAACTTTATTATTTTCTTTAGATATTGCTAAAATTCAAATTCTATTCATCGCTTTAGCTGTGCTTTGGCAGACATTTTTATATACAGGATTATTTATTACTGCTCATGATGCCATGCATGGTGTAGTTTTTCCTCAAAATCCCAAAATAAACAATTGGATAGGTAAAATATGTGTACTATGCTATGCTCTATTTTCTTATCAAGAGCTATTAAGGAAGCATTGCTTACATCACCGCTATTCTAGTACTAAAGATGATCCTGATTTTTACGAAAATCAATATCAAAACTTTTTTGCCTGGTATTGGAACTTCGTAAAATCTTACTGGAGTTGGCAACAACATCTCGGATTGATATGTGCATATATTGTTCTTAGATATATTTTTAATATATGTGATGTTAATTTAATTGTATTTTGGGTAATACCATCTATTTTTAGTTCAATACAGTTATTTTATTTTGGTACATTCCTACCCCATAGAAGAGTTGAAGGAGGATATACCAGTGTGCATCGTACACGAAGTATTCCATTACCTACTTTTTGGTCATTTATAGCTTGTTACCATTTTGGCTATCACAAAGAACATCATGAATATCCCAATGTTCCTTGGTGGAGATTACCAGATATTTACAACAGAAATTAGTATAATTTCCAACTTCTAACACCAATTTGAAAAATGTTTGCGACAGATGAATTGATAGAAGCTATACGCAGACAGCAATTCCCAATCCACAATTTAAAATCCAAAATCCAAAATGGTATAACCTTTAATCTCTAGTCAACGTAAGGTTCTAGCACTAACAGAGCGTTGTAAATTAGCTAAAGCCCGATTGTAATTTAAAATTGCTGTAACTCGATTACCTTCGGCTCTGGTTAGGTCATCTTCAGCTTCAATGACTTCTGTTTGTGTGCCAACACCAGCTTGATATCTAATTCTGGCTATGTTTAAAGCTTCCCTAGCTTGTTCTAAGCCAACACTAGAAGTCTGAACATTATCTAAATTAGAGCGTAGTTGAGCGTAGTATTGTTCAACATCAAAGCGAATTTGGTCACGCTGATTGGCAAATTGAGTTTCTGCGATCGCTATGTTAGCCTTAGCTTGCGCCGCCCTGGCATTTGCTGCACCGCCATCGAATAAATTCATGCTGGCTTGCAATCCAATAGAATAACCATCAGTGATGCTGACACTATCGTCAAAGCGATCAAGTAAGTTATAACTACTGACTAAACCAATTTGCGGTCTTACCTGCGCCAGCGCTCTGCGTCGCTGTTGTTCGGCAATATTTCTTTGTGCCAATTGTTGCCGTAATTCCGGACGATTTTGAAAGGCTGCGACAATAGTTTCTTCTAGGGTTGGTTGCCAAAGGCCTGCCAATTTTACTGCATCTGCCGCCGTGACATCTACCGTCTGCGGTAAACTGAGCAAAGTCCCAAACTGACGACGGGCAATTTGCTGTTGTGACAGGGAATTAGTCAAATCTTGTTGGGCGTTAGCTAAATTGACCTGAGCTTGCAACACATCAAATCGTGTCCCGACACCAGCTTGTTCTCTGGCTTGAGCATCTTGCAAACTAGCTTGAGCATTGGCTACCGCAGACTGATTAATTCTGACTTGTTCATCTGCTTGTTGCAAATTGTAGTATTGAGTTGTGACGTTGAGTTCAATTTCTCTAGATTGGTTTTCCACATCCAACTCATCCACCCGTAGCTGTTCTTCGGCTTCTTTGATAGTTGCTTGGCGACTACCAGAGGTGTAAAGGTCATAATTCAGTTGTACTGAACCGTTAAAAGAGGTACTAGGTTGAGAAGAACTGCTACTAAAGCCATTACCATTATTCGTCACACTCCCATTGACATTAACACTAGGAAATAAAGCCGCTTGAGATTCTCGGAGTGCAGAACGACTGCGTTCTAACTCTAATATTGCTACTTGTAAATTTCGATTGTTGCGTCTGGCTAATTCTAAAGCTTGTGCCAAAGTAATCGGAACAGTTCTTTGAATCTGCACTTCTTCTGGCTTAGTGGGAAATTGCAGCGGATTTGGATTTGGATTCAAGTTTTCCGCCGGAATTGGTTGCGGTATCTGTGATGAAGTTTGAGCATTTGCGCTTTTGGAGACAGCAGAGATTAAGATAGCGATCGCCAAAATTATCCAGGTAGAATGCACAGGAGATAACATAAAATTCATAAGTTAAAAAATTCAACCAACAATTAAACCATCTTGCACACGAATAGTTCGTTTAGTTTGATCTGCAATATCTGGCTCATGGGTAACAATTACAATTGTGATGCCTTGCTGATTTAACTCTGTGAGTAAATTCATGACTTCATAAGAAGTTTCTGTATCTAGCGCACCTGTTGGTTCGTCTGCCAAAACTAATGCTGGCCGATTAACTAAAGCACGGGCGATCGCCACCCGTTGTTGTTGTCCCCCAGACAGTTGACTAGGACGGTTGAGAATACGTTGACTTAGACCTACTCTTGCTAAAGCCTCCAATGCTCTTTCCCGGCGCTTACGTTTGGGTAAGTTAGCATAAACCATTGGTAACATAACATTTTCTAGCGCTGTTGCTCGTGCCAATAAGTTAAATTGTTGAAAAACAAAACCTATTCTTTGATTGCGGATATACGCTAATTCATCATCACTAAAAGTAGTCAAGTTTCTGCCTTCAAAAATATAATTACCATTGGTAGGTCTATCAAGACATCCCAAAATGTTCATTAGTGTAGACTTACCTGAACCTGATGCACCCATAATTGCTACATATTCTCCCTCCTCAATTGCTAGTTGAATTCCCTTCAATATTGGCACATTCATTTCTCCTAGTTGGTATGTTTTAGTAATCGATTCCATCCAAATCATGTTTGCCATATTATTAAGTGCTGAGCGAATTAATTTTAGATTTTAGATTTTAGATTAAAAATATTTTAAATGTAAAAACTAAAATGCTTCTGCCTCTGGTTGGTGAGCGACTTGCCTTGAGCAAAGCCGAAAGGAGCCGAACCATTGCCTCATACCTTCTTAATCACTGCGTAAAGCCGTAATTGGGTCTAATTTAGCAGCATTCCGCGCTGGAATAACGCCAGCGACTAAACCCACAAATAATGAAAGTCCAAAACCCACAATTACTGATAAAAAAGAAATCACAAAAGGAAATTTAAAAATATTAGCAGATGCAAAGGCAATTAAAATACCAGTTCCTATACCAATACCACCACCAACAATAGAAATCACGATCGCCTCGGCTAAAAACTGATTCAAAATGGCTGAATTAGTTGCCCCGACTGCTTTGCGAATCCCAATTTCTCTTGTGCGTTCTACCACAGAAACTAGCATAATATTAGCAATACCAATGCCGCCGACTACCAGAGAAATTCCGGCGATCGCTACTACCATAATCGTAAATAAGCCCACAACATTCGTAAATGTGCTAACAATATCAGCTTGATTTGTAATCCGAAAATCATCAACTTGTGGTGGATAAATCTCGTGACGCAAGCGCAAAATATTGGTAACTTGAAATTGCGCTGCTTCTAACTTTTCCTGACTGCTTGATTTAATTAAAACTCCACTTACAGACACACCTGTTAAAGCATTATTTCCGACTAATCTCCCCGACATACTAGTCAGGGGAATAAAAATTTGGTCATCTCGATCCATCGGCCCTTGAGCGCCTTTAGGTTCCATTACCCCAATCACTTCATAAGTTTCTCCTTGAATCCGAATTTGTTCACCGATGACTTTAGTACTATCTCCAAATAACGTTTTTTTGACTGTTGGCCCAATCACCGCAACTTGCTTACTAGAATCAAGTTCTTCTTGATTAAAAAATCGTCCTTCTTGAGGATAAGTATTTCGCGCGTCTGGATAATTTAAATCTGTGCCGTAAATAGTTGTGGAAGTGTTTTCGCCAGCATATACTACTTGGGCATTTCTTTGCAGATATGCCGAAACCAAATCTGCTGATGGCGCTTGTTGTGCTATGGCTTTTGCATCTTCCCAAGTCAAGGTACTGGTAGAACCCAAACCTTGGCGGATATTTCCACTTCTGGCTGCACCTGCTAAAACTTGTAATACATCTGTCCCCAATGCTTGAATTTGGTTTTCAACGCTTTTTTGCACTCCTTGACCAACAGAAGTAATAGCAATAACTGACGCAATACCAATAATCACCCCTAGCATGGTGAGTCCTGTGCGTAATTTATTGCTCCAAAGAGTTTCTATCGCCATTGATAATATTTCTGTCAACGGCACTGTAGACTTACGCGGAATTTTCTGAATTCTCTGAATTTTTTCTAAACCCTGAAGCATAGGAATTTTGGATTTTAGATTAAAAGCGTTGATGTATGAACCTTTAACTTTTGCCCTTTGACTTTTAACTTTTAACTTTAATTAGCATTACCACGAGAACGACCTCCGCCACCTGAAGAACGGCCACCTCCACCGCCTAAACCAGGGAATACGCCTCCGCGCGGTGTTGATTGTGGTCTTGACCCAGGCGGGAAACTCAGTAAAACTTTTTCATTTCCTGTTAATCCAGATTTAACTTCAGTAAAGTTATTAACGGTAACACCTGTCTCAATGCGAGTAAATTTAGGTTGATCATTTTCTCCTAAAATATATACGCCTGTAGCTCTTTCTCGGCGAACAACTGCGGCGGTAGGTACAACTAAAGCATTTTCTATTTCACCAACTTGAAATTCCATATCTACATTCATCCCAGACCTTAGTAAGTTTTGCGGATCTGACAAAGATGCTTTTACCTGAAAACTGGTAACGTTCTGCTCGACAGTTGCTTGAGCAGCAATTTGGCTGACTTTACCTTCAAAAACTTTTCCTGGGTAAGCATCAGCTTTAATTGTCACCTTTTGACCAAGGCGAATTTTCGCAATATTCGATTCTGATAAATTAGCTACAACCTGATTCACCGAAGCCAAAGCCAAAATAGAAGAAGAAGTGGCTGAAGAAACAGCACTACCAGAAGTTGTCGGAGTCACAAAAGCACCGGGATCAGCGAATTTTTGCGTTACCACACCATCAAAAGGTGCGCGGATGATAGTGTCGTTGATGTCGGCTTGAATGTTTTGCAGTGAACCACGCGCCGAAATTACTTGGGCGCGGGCGACATCAATATCTTCTTGGCGGCTTCCGGCTTTTAATAATGCCAAAGCTTCTTGTCGCTGTTTAACTGTAGCCCTAGCTTGTTGAATATCCTCAGAGCGTGAACCAGCTTGTTGCAATGCTAATGCTTGTTGGGCTTCATTTACTTGGGCTTGGGCGCTGTCACGCGCTGACTGCTTTTGAATCACAGTTTGCAGAGAAATTGCACCAGAGTTATAAAGTTGCTGATTACGGCGTAAATCATCCTCTGCCTGAACTAGGTTAGCTTGGGCGCTTCTCAAACGTGCTTGTGCTTGGGCTATATCCTGGGGACGATTACCTGCTTCTATTTTTCGCAGGTTTGCTTCGGCTTCATCCAGTTGGGCTTGAGCTTGGGCAATATCTTGAGGGCGATTTCCGGCTTGAGCTTTTTGCAAATTTGCCTCGGCTTGTGCTAACTGTCCTTGTGCTTGAATTAAACTGCCACGCAGGTTGGAATCATCCATATAAGCGAGAATTTGCCCTTGTTTAACAGAATCGCCTTCTTTGACTAAAAGTTTTTTGAGTACGCCAGAATTTTTGGGACTGACGTTAATTGAGCGCTCCGGCTTGACTGTACCATTAGCTGTAACTGCGATCGCTAAATTTTGTCTTTCTACTGGCTGCGTTAAAATTCTCTGTCTGGCTTCTTGCTTAGGTATCACTGCGACTCGGTAATAAATTGCATAGCCAACTCCACCCAACAGCCCCAACATGAGTAACCAAGGTAGAAAGTTATACTTGCGCCATTTTTTTTGTTCCAGTGGTAAAGCTGATGAATCTACAGGCTGTGATGTATCTATTTTCATAACTGTGTCCGTTGTCAGAAATGGCTACCGAGCTAGTTGTTTAAAGCTAAAACTGTAGCTTAGTAGCCCAAACTATTAATTTCCTCATTTTATTCAATCGCTATAGTGACTATATAGATTGAGGAAATTTTGCCCAATTACCAACGGTTATATTTTCACAATCGTCCCATTGGGAAGTCTAAATGTATCACGAGAAATTCTGACTACACTTCTACTAGGAATAATTTCCTGTGTAGGAACAACGATGTCCCCATTAGGTAGTCTAAAATAACCTTGATTACGCAATCTGACTATTTGGCGATTCGGAACAACTTCCCCGTGAGGAAGTCTAAAATCTCCATTACTAAGTCTGACTACTCTTTGGTAGACAATTACTGGTCTTTTTTCTCTGTAATTAACTTCTCGTCTTGGGGCCACACCTCGACGATAGAATTTTTGTTCAGCACTGGCAGGTGTAGCAGAAAAAATTGGAGTAATCAATAAAGTGGCAGTCAAGAGGACTATTGCACGGTTTCTTGGCAACATAATATTAACTCATTGTTGAAGTTACAATTTTCTGACACTCAAGTTTTGAGACAGAAAATTGAAAATTTGCAACTAATTATCAACCAAAAATTTCCTCTTTTCTGCATGACTAAAGTCATTAATAGCTCCTGATTTATATATGACTAAAGTCACCAATTCAGTTACAGAAGTGTGCAATTTACGCTGAATATTTAACGCGAGTTCAACAGAAATCTAATTTTTTTTTGATAATTACTACTAAAACTTGATTTTTGTCAATCTATAAATAGGATGATAAATATAATATTTCTAGTTTAATTTGCCAAATTCAATTCTGCATAACGCTTTAATGAGAGAAATTTGATAAATAAAATATTATGCTAAGAAAAATTAATAAAAGTAGGAATTTGGAGATTAATAAGTATTTGACTTATAGCGCTTATATGTTTTAATAAATACCTGTGCGAGAAAAACTTTACTACTAGTCTTGGGAGGAAAAAGTGTCTGAGAAAACTATACATTTTTCCTGGATACAAGGGCTAGGAATCGCGATCGCTTGCACAACAATTTTGTCTCCAAATCACGCGATTGCCCAAATCACACCAGACAACACTCTGCCAAATAATTCCCAAGTTAGATTAGATGGCACAACCAGAATCATTGAAGGTGGAACCACACGCGGCACAAATCTGTTCCACAGCTTTCAAGAATTCTCCATTCCCAATAACAGTAGTGCATTCTTCAACAATGCCGCCAATATCCAAAACATCCTCACACGCGTTACCGGAACATCAATTTCCAATATTAATGGCTTAATTAGTGCCAACGGCACAGCCAACTTATTCCTACTCAATCCCAACGGCATTGTATTTGGGACAAATGCACAGTTAAATATTGGTGGCTCATTTTTGGCAAGTACAGCAAATAGTTTCAAATTTCCCGATGGGAGTGAATTTAGTGCCACAAATCCCCAAGCACCACCATTACTAGCAGTCAACATCGTCCCAGGGTTGCAGTATGGCACAAGTCGAACAGGGGCAACTATTAGCAACAAGGGAAATTTAGCACCTCGACAAGATTTGACATTAGTAGCAGACAAACTCGATTTACAAGGACAGCTACAGCCAGGGAGAAATTTAACACTGGTTGGTAATCAAGAAATAAACTTAAAAACAGACTTAACCTTAAACCCAATTACTGATGGTTCGATAGGGAAAGTTAGCTTAACAACGACATCAGGGGATGTAACTACCAAAAATATTACTACTCATGGTCGAGTAATTGAGATTCAAAGTGGTGGAGGAATTACTACTCAAACCTTGGATACGAGGAATGGGGCAAACAATGGTGGTGCAATTACTCTTATAGCTATTAACGATATCAATATTACTGGTATGTTAAACTCTTCCTCATTCTCCATTAGCACAGCTGGAAATGGGGGTGCAATTAACATTCAAGCTGGCAACAACATCAACATTACTGATGGGTTAGATTCTACCTCGGCCTCTGTTGATACAGCGAAAAACGGTGGTGCAATTAACATTCAAGCTGGCAACAGCATCAACATTACTGGCATTTTGGATTCTTCAAGTGGTAACGACTATCTTAAACTAGCAGGAAACGCAGGCGATATTGACCTTAAGGCTACCAACAATATCACTATTAATGGTTCTTTGTTCTCTATTTCAAGTGCTGGTTTTGCAGCAGGAAATGGAGGCAATATTAGCCTAAATACTACCAACGGCAACATTTCCACCGATAGTTTATACTCTTTCTCGTTTGGGGAATATGACAAAGCAGGAAATGGAGGTAATATTAGCCTGAATACCAGAAACGGCAATATTTTTGTCGGTGATTTAGATTCTCGATCATCTTCTTTTCTCAGTTCAGTTAAAAATGGAGGTAATATTAGCCTCAAAGCGATTAATGGTAGCATTAGTGCTGGCTCTGTGTCCTCTTTTTCTTTTTCTGTTTCTAAAACCAGTGGAAATGGGGGTGCTATTAACCTCGAAGCCGCCAAAAACATCCAACTTCTGAGAGGAGAATATGACTCCAACATCGATGCCGTGAAGTTTGTGACAGGTAGTGTTTCAGTTAATTCTACAGGAGCACTAGGATCAGGAAATATTACAATCTTCAGTAATGAGCCTTTTACTTTAGACCGTAGCATAATCTCTAGTGATACTTTTGGTTCTGGGAGAGGAGGGGATATTAAAATTACTGCTCCGTCCATTTCCTTAAGTGGTGGTACACAAGTATCAGCTTCCAGTCATAGCAGTGGAGTCAGTGGGAATATAACTTTCTTAGCCTCAGATTCTATAGACATTTCTGAAACAACTACTCAAGATTTTTCATTTGGGCTTACCCAAAATTTAGGTGTGACTAGAGTTCCACCTAATACTTTTCTCGGTGGTTTTATTCCGACGGGTAATATTTTAGAAAGGCCTTCCGAAGGAACTGTATTTCCAAGTGGAGTATTTACTCAAACAACTGTTGGCTCAACAGGCAACGCTGGCAACCTAACTATAGAAACAGGGCGATTAATCATTAAAGAAGGAGGAGCGATCGCCACCACAACATTCGGTCAAAATAGCAATGCAGGCAACATCTCCATCAAAGCAGATTCCATCCAAGTTAACAACGGCTCAATCTTAAGCGGTGTAGCAGAACAAGCCATAGGTAACAGTGGCAAAATTAACTTGCAAACTCGTTCTTTAGATGTCACAAATAGTGGAATCATACAAACCCAAACCCTAGGACAGGGAACAGCTGGAGAAATTATCGTCAACGCCACCGAGCAAGTGAATATCTCCGGTGCAGGTAGCACTTTACGCTCAAGTAGTGGTGGTAACAATAGTTTACTGGGCGGTAGCTCAAGCTCTACCAAAATCGGGCAAGGCGGCAACATTAACCTGACAACCACCAATCTCAGAGTAGTAGATAATGCTGTATTAGATGCCACAACAGCAACGAATTCTCCAGGGGGCAATATTACAGTCAATGCCAATAATTTTCAAACAACAACAGGCGGGCGATTATTAACTTCTACTTCTGGTACTGGTAACGCAGGGAACATTACAGTCAACGTTCAAGAAGCAAAACTCGGTGCCAATAGCGGACTATTTGCTCAAACCCTCAGTTCTGCCAATGCTGGTAACTTAACGGTACAACCCCTGAATAATGGACAGAATTTGTTAGTGAACTTAGAAGATGGAGCGCAGATATCAGCATCAACTTTCAATAGTGGTCAAGGTGGAACATTGACACTAAAAGCACCTGAGTCGATTACCATTCGAGGCAATGGTTCAATCATCTCAGCGGAAACCACAGGTAAAGGCACAGGGGGCGACTTGACCCTAGAGACAGGAAAATTAACAGTGCGAGATCAAGCACAAGTCACAGTCAGCAGTGTCGGTTCAGGACAAGCAGGTACATTAACAGTTGACGCTAACTCAGTTGTGTTAGATAACCAAGGCAAAATCCGCGCCGACACAACAGGTGGAGGCGGAAATATCTTCATCAACTCGCCTTTACTCCTATTACGTCGAGGAAGCAGCATCACCACAAACGCGCGTGGTCAAGATATCAGTGGTGGAAACATAAATATTGATGCCAAAAATGGCTTTATCATTGCCTTGCCTGGAGAAAATACAGACATCAGCGCTAATTCTGTAGATTTCCGGGGCGGAAATGTGACTATCAACAATCTTGCTGGGCTATTCGGCATCCAGTTTCGAGATATCGGCACTCCCAATACAAATGACATTACAGCCACAGGCGCAAATTCGCAGTTGAATGGCAACGTGCAAATCAATACACCCGATGTTGACCCCAACAATGGCTTAGTGGAATTACCCATCGAGGGGGTAGATGCTTCTAGCTTGATTAGCCAAAACTTCTGTGCAGTTAGAGGTGGTAGTAGCTTCACCATTACAGGAAGAGGTGGTTTACCACCTTCACCAAACGAAGCCCTCAATGCCAATGCTGTTTGGGAAGATTGGGAATTGACAGCTGTAGCAACAGACAATAGAAAAAATCAACATCCGCCTGTGGCGCAAGGTTTAGAGGATGAAACAAAGATTGTGCCAGCGCAGGGATGGGTCAGAAATGAGCAAGGTGAAGTGACATTGGTAGCAACTGCACCTACCGCAGCACCTCACGGTTTGGGGGATTTGCCTTCAGGATGTCAGCCTGCGATCGCTCCATAGCCTCATAATTTAATATATGTAATGCTAAATTAACCTAACAGCCAATTTCTTGATTTGATATTCGTAAAAAGTTAATAATGCTACAAGTAGTAAAAATCGAGAAATCCGCAATGGCTAAGTTAGTAGTTATTAACCTAGAAAAAGGAAATTTAATTGACGGTTTTTCTCCAGTCACTGCACAGATTTGGGAAACTAATAAATCTCGCCCGATACAATTTACAGCTAGTTTACCAGCAGCACCAGAAATTGTAGAAACTTATACGCGGTTTCAATTAATCTATCAATCTTTATATCATCGCATCAAAAGACGTTCTGGACTAGAAATTGAAGAAGTCGGCTTAACTAATGTGAGTGAAGTTGATTTCACAGAAGTTTGCCAACAGTTAAATGAACAAATCAATATTTGGCTCAACTCAAACTCATTTCGACCAATAGACCAACAATTAAGAGCGCGATTAGTTTTAAACGAAGAAATTCAAATAGTTATAGAAACAAGTGATAATCTACTGCAAAAGCTGCCTTGGCATCTCTGGAATTTTTTCGAGGATTACCAAAATGCTGAAGTAGCAATAAGTACTCCCAAATATGAAAAAATCAAACCATTAATTAAAAATCATACAAATAAAGTTAGAATACTAGCTATTTTAGGTAACAGTGAAGGAATTGATATTGAACAAGACCGAGTATTGCTTCAGCAGTTGTCTCATGCCACCACAATATTTTTAGTCGAACCTTCACGCCAAGAATTTGATCATTGGCTTTGGCATAAAGATGGCTGGGATATTCTCTTTTTCGCTGGACATAGTCAAAGTGAAGGAAATACTGGTCGGATTCATATTAATCAAACAACTAGTTTAAAGATATCTGAATTAAAAAATGCTTTAAAATATGCAATTACTCGCGGTTTAAAACTAGCAATTTTCAACTCTTGTGATGGTTTGGGACTAGCAAATCAGTTAGCACAGTGGCATATTCCCCAAATTATTGTTATGCGAGAAGATGTGCCAGATGTAGTAGCACAATCATTTTTGAAACACTTTCTCACGGCTTTTGCAGATAATCAATCTTTCTATTTAGCAGTAAGGTATGCACGAGAAAGATTGCAAGGTATTGAAGATGAATTTCCTGGTGCTTCTTGGCTACCTACAATTTGTCAAAATCCAGCCACAGAACCACCTAATTGGAATGAATTATCTGGAAAAACCAGCAAAGTTGCTTTTTCTTGGTTCAACAGGCAAAGTCTGCACAAAGCTTTACTGGCAAGTTTCGTAGTGACTACATTGCTCGTAGGAGTGCGATCGCAAGGTAAAATTCAAGACTGGGAACTGAAGACTTTTGATGCGATGATGCGCCTAAGACCTGATGAAGGTGCAGATCCCCGCTTGTTGGTGGTGACGGTCACAGAAGCTGATATCCAAGCTCAACAACAAAGGCAAAAGTCTTCTCTATCAGATAGTGCATTAGAAAAATTATTGCAGATATTGGCAAAATCAAAACCCAGAGCGATCGGTTTGGATATTTATCGTGATTTCCCGGTAGAATCTCGATATGCAAAATTAGCGGCTAGTTTGCAGCAAAATCAAGACTTTTTTGCAATTTGTAAAGTCAGTGAAGGTGGTGGAAATGGTGTCTCACCGCCTCCAGAAATTCCGACGCAACGTATAGGTTTTAGTGATGTAATCCGCGATCGCGATTTTATTGTCCGTCGTCATTTACTAATTTTAACCCCAGATTTAGAATCGCCTTGTAAAACTAATTACTCCCTAGGAGTACAGTTAGCCAAACGATATTTAGCAAAACAAGGGATTCCCCTGCACATTAATCAGGAAAGATACTTGCAGGGGGGGAAAATAGTTTTTCGACCGATAGAAGTTCCTACAGGTAGTTACCAAAAATTTGATGATCATGGTCATCAAATACTACTCAACTATCGCTCAACAAAGCAAATCGCCAAACAAGTAACTTTGACAGAGATTTTCAATGGTAAATTTGATCCAGACTGGATTAGCGATCGCATTGTTTTAATTGGTGTTAATGCCGAAAGTGTCAGAGATACTTTCCTCACACCTTACAGTATGGAAAGTATGCCTTACAAAGAAATTCCAGGGGTATTACTTCATGCCGAAATGGTCAGTCAAATTCTCAGCGCGGTTTTAGATCATCGACCTTTATTGTGGGTTTGGCCTTTATGGATTGAGGCTTTTTGGATTTGGGGTTGGTCTTTCATCGGGGGTATGGTAGGTTTATATCGTGGTTCAAAATTGCAACTAGCAATAATCGCTAGTACCGCAATAATTGTCTTATATGGATGCTGTTTTGGTCTGTTGCTATACGGAGGTTGGATACCCTTCTTACCTACTGGCTTGGCATTGGTAATTACTGTTTTTACAGTGATGTCATACACATCATTATTTCATCAGAAAAAATAGCAGACAGAAAAATTAAACATGAAAATAAACTTTTGGTTCAAACCAATAAATCTCGTATTGGCAATGATTTTTGCAGGTGTTAGTTTACAGCAATTTCCGGCAAAATCTCAACAATCTCATCATGCACGAGTACGTTTCATCCAGCCTACCTTAGAAAAAGAACCAGAAAACCGAGGCGCACCCAAAGACAGACAAGGTGCTGGTACTCGTGGAGATTGCCCTAATGCAAGTATACCGCTGACAGCATTAATACCTTTAATGCCAACAAATGTGAGTCAGAAACAACAAAAACCTATTAACGCATCTACAACAAAAGTTGCTTTGGGATTAACAGTTAGTGAATTTCCCACTTTTTGGTTTTACTTTCCCTATACATCTCAATATATTAACTCTGTCAAATTTATCTTACTAGACGCAGAAAATAACTCTGTCACTAAAGAGCCAATTCCTATCACTATATCTGGAACACCTGGAATTATTAGCGTTAGCCTTCCCTCATCTGCCAAACCTTTAGAAATTGGCAAATATTATCATTGGTACTTTGTAGTTGATTGCAACCCTCAAAGCCGTAGTGATGATCTTGCAGTTGAGGGTTTAGTGAAAAGAATAAAGCCAAATTCTGACTTAAATAGTCGTTTCAAGACGACAAAACCAGAAGAACTTGTAGTTCTTTATGCTCAAGCAGGTATTTGGCATGATGCACTATCTATATTAGGTGAACTTCGCCGGAGTAAACCCAAAGATAACCGCCTCCTTGCTGACTGGCAAGACTTATTAGAATCTGTTGGTTTGAAAGAGATTGCAACACAATCCATTACACCATGTTGCAATCCTTGATTTCTAAAGCCAATTACCTACTAAAACGTAAGGAGCCCAGAAAAATGGATGTTCTCTATACTGCTGCAAAATTGACACTTGAGCGCGACGTAGAGCTTCGGCTTTGGTAATATTGGGATTATTTCTTAACTGTCGATAAAATTCACCCATCAGAACGGATGTAGATTCATCGTCTACCTGCCATAAAGAAGCAAGAGTACTACGGGCCCCTGAACGCACAGCGATTCCAGCCAATCCCAAAGCTGCCCGTTTATCGCCAGTAGCTGTTTCACAAGCACTAAGAACGAGTAATTCTATCGGCTCTGATGCTTTTGCTGGCCGTCCTCCAGCATCCTCTCTGGTTTGAAGTACCTCACGCAGTTGCTTAGCATTAATCTTGCCATCCCACGCCAGAATAAATGTATCTTCCAGTTGAGAACTAAATTTGCCGTGAGTTGCCAAATGTACTACAGGGTAAGCATCAGAACTAACTTGGTTTTCGATAGTTGTGTTAGTAAAAGTCTGGTTGAGGAATTCCTTAGTGGGGATAATAGATTTAATGTTTTGCAATTCAGTGGCGACGTTAGGTAAAGCACTGAAACCAAGGCGCGGTTCTGTTAATCCTCCTGCTAAAGCTTCAAATCTTTGTTTTTGCGATTTTGGTTCTATAAGTTGTAAGCCAGGAGATAAAGTTACGCTGTATTTTTCTATTAGATATTGTTTACCATCATAGAGAGCTGCCATTGGGATATTGCGTAAAGAACCATCTAGCACAAAAACTAAATTTTTTATCTTGTTTTGTTCTAATTCTTTTTCGGCAGGTTTGATTAACCAATTGTAAACTTCTTGAGAAAGAGCTTCGCGATCGCGAAAAGTATATCTTGCTTCTAGTTGTTCTCGGAGATTGTCTAAAGTACTTTCTATCTCAGGTTTTGCTTTATAAGTTCTGTAATGACTAAGTTCTTGTTGATGAGGTAATTTAACAATTACCTCTAATCTATCTGCCAAAATAATTGGATAAATAACTGCTGTTGGTGGATTAGCATTATCGACAATTTCATCAATTTGTGTTGGCTGGGCAGTTATACAAGCATCCCGGAAAAAGTTATCTAATTCAGCCAATTGTAAAGTTTCAATTACACTCCGAGCTTGTTTTAAATTTTCAGAACTAGGTTTTTCTGGTTGCAGTAATAAACCTACAAGTTCTCGATACACTGGTTCTACTTGATCTCGAAAATCAAATTGAATTTCCGGATTAAGCGCTACTAAATCACTACGTAAAGATTTTAGACTATTTACAGCCTCAGTATATGCTGCGATCGCTCCTGAAGAATTTTTCTGAGCTAACAGTATGCGACCCAATTGCCATTGCCATTGATATGCAATATCTTTAGCATTAATTATCTGGGCAAGGTTTAAGGCTGATTCTGTATATTTTTGAGCTATGGGCAATTGTTGGTTTTTTTCGTATATTTGACCTAAATGACCCAGTGCATAAGATTCGGCTCGTTGGTCTTTAATATCTTTGGCTTGTTGAATAGCTGTATTTAAAATTTGCAGACTTTCATCTAGACTTGTAACTGATTTGCTATCTGTCTTGATGCTTTGATTAATACACTGTAGACTGTCAGCAAAATTGACTCTAGCATAGACGGCGGATCGGCTCGGTGTCAGAGTTTTCAGTGCAGACTTGATAGAGTTTAGTTCTTCGGTTGTAGACTGTTGATTCAGATACAGCACAACTTTTAAACGATTAAGTTGTGCTTGCACTGTAGCATTAGGTAAATTAGATTTCTCTGCACTTTTTTGATAAAAATCAATAGCATTAGTATAGTAATTTTTGGCATTCTTTGTAAGATTTTTCTGACCACAAGCTGAAGGCGAAATGTTGTCTGCTGCTGTCGTGTCTCGTAATAAACTTTTATTTGCCAAAGAAAGAAATGTGTTGCCTAAACTGAGTAAAGTGGCACTTTCTTCTTGAGGCGATCGCAACCTTTGCGCAACTGCTAAACTTTCTTCAAGTACCGTCTGAGACTTATTTAAATTACCATTAGCTCGCAGCGCATTGCCAAAACTTCTCAAGCCTACCACTTTTACAAGTGAGTCTGGTTGTTCTTGCAGACTTTGTTCTATTTGCGCGAATATTTTCATTGTGCGGTGGTAACGCCCTAAAGATTGTAAGGCTGTAGCTTGATTAATTAAGCTACCTATATAAGCCGCTTGCTCCCCAATTTGGGAATATATCTTGGCAGATGTTTGCCACGCTTCTAAAGCAGATTCAGTTTGACCTAATGCTAGTTGTAAACTACCTTTGGTGTTTTGAGCCAAAGCAAGAATATGCTTTGCTTGATTTGTATTAAGTTGCGAATTATTTAACAAGTCAAGGCTAGTTTTAATTGCCTCAGTTGCTTGTGGCCACTGTCCAAGTTTTTGCTCAGTTAAAGACAGGTAATTTAACACCAAAGCTTGATTCAATATATCTTGTTGCGAATCATATATCTGTGCAGCCTGCTGGAAACTTTGCGCCGCTTGTGTGAATTGTCCCGCTTGGTAAAAGGATTTGCCTTGTTTGACCAGTTGTTCTGCTGTTAAAGGAGTTGGAGATTGTTTTGTAGCGGTTTGGTTTGGAATCGGCGTAAATATAGAGTTAGCTGGGAGTATGTGAACACCAAAGCTGAAAACCAACCCCAACAAACCTAAAAAGATCAGCTTAAATCTGCATTGCCAAAAAAGCTGCACCGACAGTAAAGATAAACGCAGATTTCTAGGTATGTTCCAAAAATGATGTTTCACCGTCTACAACCTCTCAATCAACAATAATCAATGTTTCAGCTTAGTTTGCAGGCTGACATCCTGAAGGCAAATCCCCCAAACCGTGAGGTGCTGCGGTAGGTGCAGTTGCTACCAATGTCACTTCACCTTGCTCATTTCTGACCCATCCCTGCGCTGGCACAATCTTTGTTTCATCCTCTAAACCTTGCGCCACAGGCGGATGTTGATTTTTTCGATTGTCTGTTGCCACAGCTGTCAATTCCCAATCTTCCCAAACAGCATTGGCATTGAGGGCTTCGTTTGGTGAAGGTGGTAAACCACCTCTTCCTGTAATGGTGAAGCTACTACCACCTCTGACTGCACAGAAGTTTTGGCTAATCAAGCTAGAAGCATCTACCCCCTCGATGGGTAATTCCACTAAGCCATTGTTGGGGTCAACATCGGGTGTATTGATTTGCACGTTGCCATTTAACTGCGAATTTGCACCTGTCGCTGTAATGTCATTTGTATTGGGAGTGCCGATATCTCGAAACTGGATGCCGAATAGCCCAGCAAGATTGTTGATAGTCACATTTCCGCCCCGGAAATCTACAGAATTAGCGCTGATGTCTGTATTTTCTCCGGGAATGGCAATGATAAAGCCATTTTTGCCATCAATATTGATGTTTCCACCTGCGATATCTTGACCACGGGCGTTGGTGGTGATGCTGCTTCCTCGACGTAATAATAATAGAGGTGAACTGATAAAAATATTTCCCCCACTGCCTGTTGTGTCGGCACGAATTTTGCCTTGGTTATCTAACACAACTGAGTTAGCGCCAATTGTTAATGTACCTGCTTGTCCTGAACCGACACTGCTGACTGTGACTTGTGCTTGATCTCGCACTGTTAAGTTTCCTGTCTCTAGGGTCAAGTCGCCCCCTGTGCCTTTACCTGTTGTTTCTGCTGAGATGATTGAACCATCGAGTTGTGCTTCTTGGGCGTTGACTATAATGTCACCTGCATTACCAGTACCAGAAGTAGAAGTTAATAATCGCCCACCAGTTGTTGTTTGAAAAACATCTGCATTGACTGTAATGTTGCCCCCTGGAGAATTTGTTGCTGTTGTAGCATCTAATACTGCATTATCTATGACTCTGAGATTGGCTGTTGTCAGGTTGATATTTCCACCTTGACCGATTTTATTAGAGTCTGTGCTACCGCCCAATAAACTATTTTTGCCACCACTACTTGAGCGTAAAGCGCTACCAGTACCGGAGATATTTACTGCCTCGGTTGCATTAACGCTAATCTCTCCGGCTATTCCCTGTCCTAGTGTTTGAGTTTGAACAATTCCACCATTTGTGACATCCAAAGAATGAGTTTGCAAGTTGATTTTGCCACTGTTACCTATGGCTTCTTTTGCTACGCCGCTTAAGATTGAGCCATTGTTAACTAGAATGGAGTCTGCTTTGATGGAAATGTTGCCTGCATTACTATCTTTCCCGAATGTGGTAGCCGCGATCGCTGCTCTATCTTCAACGATGAGTTTTCCCGTCTCAATTTTGATTGTGCCGGTACTACCTGTGGCCTGTGTAGTTGTCTGAGTAAACAAACCACTAGGAAATGACAGGTTCTCGCTGAAATCAGGTAGCCTAGGCTCCCCAGTAGGAATAAAACCACCGTAGTACAAATCTTCTGGAAGCGTGATGATACTATAAGCTTCTCCAAAAATACCATTAGGTGTAACAGTTTCACTTCCACTCAGTTTGACTTCATTATTTACTCCATTAGGAGTGAGTAGAGTAATATTACCGCCGTTGCCGCTATTATGAGTAGACGCAGATATTTGTCCACCTTGTTGGATGGAAATAGAAGGAGCATTAATTAGGATATTTCCTCCATTACCAGGGCCAAATGTATCGCTTGTGATACAGTCTCTAAGATCTAAATTAAAAGGTGCTTGACTGATAATAGTTATACTTCCTGAGCCATTACCGCCTGTAGAGTTGAGAGAAAAAATATCAATAGTGCCTTTAGCTTCCAGGCGAATATCCCCCCCTTTTTGTGATTGATCTCGATTAGAACCAACAATATCTGTAGAGTTAGATGAAAAATTAGTGTTCCCAACTTGCTCAAAACCTTCTTCAACAAAATCAGTGTTCCCGACTTCTTCAAAATCTTCTTCAATAAGAGGAGGCGCAAAGGGTGGTAGATTTGGAAAAATAGGCGAATCGTCAATAGGTTCTTCAAGCTCTGGGTCTGTTGGATTGCTACTACCTCCAGAGATTAAGGAGAAAGATGCTACTGGACGAGAAATCGTAATTCCACCATTATTCGCTTTTATGCTAACTGCGCCCCCATTTCCTACACGACCAGTGCCAGATTGTGAAAAAGAATATATTTCTTGAACGAAGATATTGCCGTTAGTTGAACTGATATCAATTGCGCCTCCATTTCCAGCATTACCAGAGCCAGAGCTTGAGGAAGAGTTGAAAAACGTAAAATGACTTGCATCAGGGTTGTCATTGATGCCTTTGTCAGCACGTAAGGTCATAGCACCTCCGTTTCCAGCATTGCCAGAACCAGAACGGGAGAAAGAATCCAATTGCAGAAAGTCCGCAGAAATGTTGCCGTTGAAGGCAGTCAGATTAATCGCTCCTCCATTTCCCGCATTGCCAGAACCAGAACGGGACGAAGAATCCAATTGCAGAAAGTCCGCAGAAATGTTGCCGTTGAAGGTAGTCAGATTAATCGCTCCTCCATTTCCCGCATTCCCAAAACTAGAGATTGAGAAGGATTCTAATGTATCAGGAGAAATGTTACCGTTGAAGGCAGTCAAATTAATCGCTCCTCCGTTTCCGGCATTCCCAGAACGAGAGTGTGAGGAAGATTTTAGAGAGTTAGTGGTAATTCCCCTACCAGATTCAAGGCTGATGTTGCCTCCATGTCCTGCTCTACCATTAATAGATGATTCTGAGGAAGAGTCTACGCTTTCAGCAATGTTGATGCGATCGCCAGCTTTCAGGACAATTGTACCCCCATTGCCTGCTGTGTACCTAGAAAATGAGGAAGAGTCTAAGCTACCAGTAATGTTGATGTCGTTGGCAGCTTTGATACTAATATTGCCGCCATTTCTTGCTGTGCCATCATCATCCCTATAACGTGAGTAAGCGTATATATTGCCAGTGGTAATGCTACCATTGCTGGCTTCCAGGCTAATCGAACCCCCGTTAGTGTTATTAAAATGCTTAACGTTAGGAGTTTGTTCTCCATTAATGCTAATAAATTGAGTCTTCACATCACCGGATGCAGCCAAAAGACTAACTATCCCCCCAAGTCCATTAAATGGTTGTAAGACAACATTTCCATCTATCGTAATTCCAGGTGGTACAGTGCCAGTACCGTAAGTAGGTATTGAACCAGAATTCACACCCCCGTACACTAGATTTGACTGTCCTGAACGTAGAATTAACGCTGAACGAGTACTCAGGGTTTGTGTATCTGCTCCTATCGGAAAAGAAGTGATATTATCTGCTCTAGTAATATTGATGTCACCTTGGAAACGAATATCACCTGTGGCTTCAACTAATAATGAGGCTCCTACATAATTGGCTGCAACATCAACATTACTATCAGCACTAATAATTGAGCCATATTTACTAACGAAAGTGGCTAACCCTCCAAAGCCGCTTTGAATCAACACACTATCATCGCTGTTAAAGTTCCCATTGTCAGCAATTATTTGATCGGCAACAAAAGTTAAGTTACCTCCACTGATAGAACTGACATCAATGTTGCCATTGGCTGTTATCAGGCTAATATCTCCTCCATTTCCTCCTATCCCGTCAGCAGCAACAGAGTCAGAGTTCAAATCTTCAGCGAAAATGCTACCGTTAAAAGCAACGATATCAATCGCGCCCCCATCTTTGGCTGTTTCACCACTAGAGAACGAGTATAAACTGCCTGTAGAAACGTTGTTGTTCGAGGTAGAGAGATTAATTGCACTACCTTGACCTGCACTACCAAAATTAGCTTGTGAATCAGAGTTCAAATCGCCAGTGATATCAATTCCATTGCTAGATTTAACAGTAATTGCTCCACCATTGCCGGCATTGCCAAACTCAGAGCGTGAGTCAGAACTGAAATTTTGTGCTTCAACCTTACCGTTGGTAGTGCTAATGGTAACTATGCCGCCATTAGCTGCATTGCCAACATTATTTCGAGAGTAAGAGAATAAATCACCATTAATATTGATGTCATCAGCGCCTTGAAGAGTAATTGCACCGCCATTTCCGCCTTTGTCCCTGGAATTCGAGTCTGAATTAGATGCTAACGAGCCAGTCCTAATATAGTTACTAAGATAGCTAATCTCACCGTTGGTAGTGATGCTAATTGCACCGCCATTTCCAGCAATTCCAGAGCTAGAAAAGGCAGAAGAATTTATATTATCAGTGGTAATATAACCTATAGAGGATTCCAGGGTAATTGCACCACCATTTCCGGTATTGCCATTAGTATTACGAGAGTCAGAGAACAAATCACCTTTAATATTGATGTTACCGGCTGCTTGCAGAGTAATTGCACCGCCATTTTTGCCTGTATTTCTGGAATTCGAGTATGAGTTAGATGCTATCGAGCCAGTTCTTATATAGCTCCTAAGCTCGCCAATCCCACCGTTGGTATTGATGCTAATTGCACCTCCATTTCCAGCAATCCCAGAGCTAGAGAAGGAAGAAGAGTTTATCTTACCAATATAAATGCTATCTTCAGAGAATTCATCAATATAACTGCCTTCAGGGAATTCACCAGTATCAATACTGCCTTCAGACGAGCTAAGAGTAATTGCACCGCCATTTCCAGCATTGCCACTGTTGTTACGAGAGTCAGAGAACAAATCACCTTTAACATTGATGCCGTAGGTAGCACTGATGCTTATTGCACCGCCGTTTCCGCCTGTGCTTCTGGAATTAGAGTCTGAATTAGATACTAAAGAGCCAGTCCCAATAAAATTATTTTTGCTAATGAGGCTAATTGCACCGCCATTTCCGGCAATGCCAGAGCTAGAAAAGGCAGAAGAATTTATATTACCAGTAAAAATACTACCTTCAGTGGATTCCAGAGTAATTGCACCACCATTTCCGGCATCACTAAAATTACTGTAAGAGTCAGAAAGCAAATCACCAGTGTCAATATTATCGTTGGCAATTAAAGCGATCGCACCACCATTGTTTGCCCCATTCCTCGTATCTAAGGTTTGAGTGGTAATTCCTCCACCACTTTGAATCTCAATTACTCGACCATGAGTAGTAATATTTTTGGTAGTTACATCCCCTGATGTCGTTGTTAAGCTAACTTTCCCTATCGAACCATCAGTAATTGGGTTTAAGGTTAAGTCTGTTTTTAAGTTTATTTCTTGATTACCAACCAGTGTTAAATTTCTCCCTGGCTGTAGCTGTCCTTGTAAATCGAGTTTGTCTGCTACTAATGTCAAATCTTGTCGAGGTGCTAAATTTCCCTTGTTGCTAATAGTTGCCCCTGTTCGACTTGTGCCATACTGCAACCCTGGGACGATGTTGACTGCTAGTAATGGTGGTGCTTGGAGATTTGTGGCACTAAATTCACTACCATCGGGAAATTTGAAACTATTTGCTGTACTTGCTAAAAACGAACCACCAATATTTAACTGTGCATTTGGCCCAAATACAATGCCGTTGGGATTGAGCAAGAATAAGTTGGCTGTGCCGTTGGCATAAATTAAGCCATTAATATTGGAAATTGATGTTCCGGTAACGCGTGTGAGGATGTTTTGGATATTGGCGGCATTGTTGAAGAATGCACTACTGTTATTGGGAATGGAGAATTCTTGAAAGCTGTGGAACAGATTTGTGCCGCGTGTGGTTCCACCTTCAATGATTCTGGTTGTGCCATCTAATCTAACTTGGGAATTATTTGGCAGAGTTTTGTCTGGTGTGATTTGGGCAATCGCGTGATTTGGAGACAAAATTGTTGTGCAAGCGATCGCTATTCCTAGCCCTTGTATCCAGGAAAAATGTATAGTTTTCTCAGACACTTTTTCCTCCCAAGGCTAGTAGTAAAGTTGATCACACACAGGTATTTATTAAAGCATATAAGCGAGATTGATCAAATATTTATCGGTCTCCAAATTTATATTTCTCAAGATAATATTTAATACTGCAAATTCTTGTCCTAAATGAGCTATACAGAATTTAATTTGGTAAATTAATCTGAGATTTGACCATTTATCTTCCTATTTATAGATTGACAAACCCTAATTAATAATAAATAGCAAATAAGAAGATTCTAGAAGTACTGAATGTCTAGGTCATAAGTACAAAAAGCTGGTTTTTGACGTTCAATAACTTCTCTGACCAATGTTTCATTGATTTGCTCAGACTGTTGCACCCGCAGTTCAACGATAAAATGATAGGGACAACCACCTCCGAGCATAGAATCTTCACCTATACGGGTTGGCCCCATGACAAAACCAAGGTCAAAAACTTCTCTGATATTGATTTGCTCTAAAGGTAAGCCTGTATAAAGGTGGATGTACAAGCGTAAACCATATCGAGTACCATGCCAACGATAAAGAGCGATCGCATTCCGAATTAACAGCCTTTGTTTTTCAATGTCCCACCTGCTATCCATTTCCCAACCTACCCAATAAGCTAAAAAAGGTAGCATTGCCCTAGGCGCAGTGAGTGGATCAAGATATGCCCAAAGAGTATCTAGAGTTTGCACTGCTGGGTCAAAAGCCTGCTCTAAAATACTGACAAATCTTTTTACAAAGTCTACCTCTCGGTAAAGTGCGGGTAAATAATCCAGGTAAGAACTACTCGGTCGTACCGAAAGGTTGAAGATGCGATACTGTATGAGCCTTTGTTCGCTTCCTTCTTGTATATATAGATAAACCTGACTTTGGTAATTCAGTTGCAATCGTGGGTTCTGAGGATGCAGACTTGATTGATTTTCAAAAAAATCTTCTGGGACTAAAAAGCTGATCTCTGTTTCCACCTTTTGATTGGGAGCAATTTCTGCAAACTCTGTTTGATTCCACTCACACCAATCTGAAGGGAAATCTCCTTCTATATGTAATTTCCATCGGAGTAGTCGATTAGCGACATTTTCTAGCCGCACGAACATCTGTCCCTGTTCGCCAGGTTGGAGGAGTAGTTCGTTACCGATGGGTTCGTCAGCTTGGCTATCTTTGAGTGTAAAACCTTTAGATGCCAAAACTTCAGGCGATCGCATGGCCGTTAGCGATAAAGCCAGAGTTTCACGAGAAATTGCTTGAGTCATACCTAATCAGAAAAGTGCTGAGTTAAAAGTGCTGAGTGCTGAGTTACAGCAGTTTTCATTCTTTTTTGCGCCTCGGTTACTGAGCGCAGTCGAAGTATGCGCCTTTGCGTGATGCAAAAAAGATAGTTTATTTACCTGAAAATAGCTGTAAAAGGCTGCTTACAACGAGGTATCAACCTTCTCCCCATAATTTGGCGAGAAATTTAATCTCGAAATTCAATAATATGACCAGATTGGAGTTGAGAATTCTGGTCATCCCAAGAACAAGCCAGACCCAAAGGCCCAGGATCAATTTCTGGTTCTGGGATATCTGCGCGGAACCAGTCACCATCAAACTTACGTAAACTATAGAGTTTTACGGCTCCTAAATAACGCACTCCCGGAATTTGGCGACACACAGCAAAAATATCCGAGGGATAAACACACCGACCTAATTCCCAACCTTGATGAGCGAGTCCTCCTACTAAAGGATTCAAAAAACGATAGAGGGCTGTGAGCAGTTGAGAACGGATGATTTCTTGGTCGCGTGGGTTATTGTATTGTGGTTCTAAGAATACTTCTGTTTCGACACTCACCCCGACATATTCTGGTTCTTCCAATTTTACTTGTACACCCAAAGGCTTGCGATCGCTCATATAATCCAAAATTTCTGTTTTCAGTTCTGTAGATAAATCAAAATATTCATCTGGCTTCATCCCTCGCTGAAAATCAAAAATATCTACATCTACTTTTTTCGGAACCACCAGCAAACGCACAATTCCAGCTGTTGTCTGTTCTGGTCTCGTTAGCGCATGGACGCGAGCAACGGCTCTTTGAGCGGCTGTTTTGGCGACTCGCTCAAAATCTTCAGGAATAACCGCAGATTCACGAGTACGAAGCATTTCTGGTACTCTAATTACAGCTTCGTCTAAAGATTCTGCGTCTGTACCACCATAAGCTGGATGATAATTAATTACGCTTTTCACATAAGGAATAGAATGTTTAATTACAGTAATTTTCCCAGTTTGGACGTTACCCCAACTACCTCCACCTGTGCGGTACGCCAGCATATATATTTCTGAACCAACAGGTGGAACTTTGCCGTATTGTCTATCTAGAACCACACTGTTATTATTAGCGGCTGCTTGTGGTTGAATATAGGCAAAATTGCGTGTGTCTACATTTTCGTGACGAATGATTCTACCTACAGCTTGGATTTGTGACCTTTCTTGTGTCAATAGTCTAATTTGACTCGGTTCGCGCACTAAAGGCCCAAATTGCACTGTCCCGGTTTGAGCATCGATTGTGTAATGCAAGTCATCTGGTGTAGAAGCACCAAAGTTAGGCACTTCTATCCAATCTTGAATATCACCATCTGGTAATCTAACTTCGATATATTCTTGTTGTTCTCGAATTCGGTCTAAAATAGGTGTGCTTTGCAATTCAAAAGATTGACCTGGTTTGCCATTGCTAATCCCTAAAAATTCTTCCTCTACCCGAATACATTGAGTAGCATTAACTGCGCCACCAATGCTGTATATATCTAAGCCAACTATGCTAGGAGAATGGCTATAACTAGGTTGAGTTTCATTCGGATAAGTATAAACACAACGTATCCAATGACCTGCAAAACTAGTACCAAAGTCTGTATGAGGTAATTGTTGGGGTAAATGTAAAATTATATCTGCTCCGTCTAATGGTTCTGTGATTTCGCTAAAGCTGAAACCTTTGGTTTGATCATCATCTTTACGTCGCAGAATTGGTTGCCAATTTACACCATTCCAAGCTTCCCATTGACGCGGCGGATCATCAGGATTAATCCCAGTAGTTGTGGCTGCTTCACCTTTGAAAGTAATAGCAATGACATTCCCCGCTATGGAGTTTTCTGAGTCTTCTAGAACTAGATAAAAACAGTTACCGGGGGTTACTTCTTCAAATAAAAAAGTTTCTTCGATATCTTCCCATTGTCTGTTATTAGGAGTGCGATTGCGTAAATTTTGCGGTATTTCTTCGTTTATATTTGCTGTTAGTAAATGTTTAATTTGTGGATTACCAATTACTAGTTCGTTATCAGTAGTAAAAATTACTGCTTCCTCTGTTTCTGTCCGCACCGTTGCTACTTCGGTGGCAAAAGGTATTCTAACTTCAGCAGGCTGTGCTGTCGTTAAATAAAATGTCAATTCACACCTAGCAGGTGTTGGAGGATTAAGGCGAATTCCTAATAATTCTAGAAAAGCCACATAATTTCTGCGGGGAACTTGATTGAATCGCAGCAACATTTGGTCAGTTAACCAAGCAAACAATTCAATTAAAGTAATTCCTGGATCTCCAGGGTTATGATTTGTCCACTCAGGACAGTAGCGCGGAATACGAAGAATACATTCCTCTACTAAATCTTTAAAAGAACGATCATCAAGATTTGATGTTGGTAATTTTGGTAAAAAATCAAATTCCATTGTTAGTTATTAGTCAATGGTTAATAGTTATTTCTTCACTGCTATTCTGATTTTGTGAGTAATCAACAAATCAAATATGATTACTATATTTCTCCCAATGATTGCTGTGATTCTAAATAAAATGGATAAACTAAACTACGAATATCGGCACTATTTTTAGGTTGATATTCAATGACAATATCTACTTTACCTCTAATCGGATCAGGTTCAGCACGTACTTGTTTTAAGATGATACGTGGTTCCCACATTTCTAATGCTTCTTCGACATAACGCCGAATTAGTAATAAAGTTTGGATACTGAGTGGTTCAAAAACTAAATCAGATAACCGGGAACCAAAATTAGGTCGATACACTCGTTCACCTAAATCTGTGCGGAGAATGATAATAATCGACTCTTCAATATTTGGTTCTGCTGCACTAAGTTGAACTCCGCCTTGTACATTCACTCGTAATGGAAAGGCAAATCCAGCACCGATGTAGTCAGGTTCTTGCAGAAGGTAATCAGTATCTTCAAGCATAAGAATATGTTGACAGCTTTCTAATTTCTTATTAGCTGTAACTTAATTCAACTTATGCAGTTGAAAGAAAAAGAAGGCAATTTTTCTGGAAAATTTACCTCGGTGTGCCGTTTATCAATACTAAACCATTAAGTGAAATAGTAGGAGCATTAATAGTGATTGCTCCACCAGCGGTAATAGTAATTGCACCGCCAGCATTAATACTAGCAGTACCACCAGAACTCATCATTAAGTTAGTAACTGCCGTAGTAGAAATTGAAGCTGCTCTAGAATTGATAGAAGTAGCAGCAACGCTATTAATCATTGTTCTAGCTCGAATATCTATACTGCCAGTCGCATCATTTAAACGGATAGTTTGTCCTCCAGATGTGAAAATTTCTATAAACCTTTGTCTATCATCTAAGCGGATTTTATGTCTTCCAATAGTTTTTATTTCAATAAACCTTTCAGTATCATTAAAGTGCAGACGATGACCAGTACGGGTTCCTGTCTGGATATAGTAACCTCGCTTTTCACGTCCTTTATCTTCATCAACAAATGTTACTTTGTGACCACGACGGGTTTTTTCCTCCCGTAACCGCACTTTTCCGTTGACAACCGTATCAGCTATTTTTCTGGGGGTCGGGTCTTTACCGTTCCAAACTCCACCAATAATATAGGGACGGTGAATATCTCCATGTTCAAAGGCGACTAGCACTTCATCATTAACCTCTGGTAGCCAGTATGTACCACGGTTCTTTCCTGCGCCTAAACCAACGACTCTAGCCCAGTTGCTATTATCTGCTTCTGTCAGGGTGGGAAACTTGACTTTAACTCGACCCAAACCTTTAGGATCTACGATATCAGTAACGATACCAACTAATAAGGTTTGACCCGGTTGCAGCTGAGTAGGAGGGGAAAGAGTTGTTAGCAAGTCTCCACCACGCAAACCACGCACACTGAACTCTGTAATGTATGTGCGATCGTAGTAAGTGTGACGAGTTTCGGTAATGTAATATTTACCGTCATGTTGCCCCATTTCTGTCAAATTAACTACTCGCCCTGGACGAATTTGAGTATCACCCTCAGCTTTGGCATCAGCATAAATAAATTGCCCACCCAGTTCGTCACATAATGCTTGCGCCATGATATCAGCTTCTTTGGACTGGAAAACTGGTTGATCTACCACAATCATTTTTGGTGTGGTTGGTTTACCGTTAAACTTATTGCTTGTAGTAGTACCAATGCCATTGTTTGTATTAGTAATTACCTTTGGCGCAGTTGCTTTAGCTATAATCGGTTTTTTTGTAGTGTAGTCCCAACCTCTGACTTCAACTTCTTTAACTTGTTCAGCACTGGTGACTCTAACTCGAAAACTATGTAAATCTGTTAACCATTTCAGAGTTAATATTTGAGGGTCGGCTTTGGGTTTACGAAAGTAGAGTAAGCCGTTTTGAATGAACAGTTCAAAACCAATTCTTGCGGCTCGTTCCCGCAAGAACTCCATGTTAGTTTGATTTTCTTGAAAAAGATAATCATGGACAACACCACTAGGTTCAATGCTGCCTATTTTTATGCCTGCTTGCGTCGCTATTGTCCTTACAATGTCACTATCAGTTACTTGTTGAAAAGAACGGTTGTAGCGTCCCCGATGCAAGCGATGAGATACATCGTAACCTTGAACTATGATGGGAGCCTGTGACTTGTCTGTGAAGTGAGTATCAATTGCAGTAATTTCTCCTTCTATGACTTCGTTTGGATCTTCATCATCAAAATCTGGTGATTCTGTTGTACTTGATCTAAAACCAATCTTTATCGGTTTACCAATTTGTAATAAGTTTTTGTAGCGCCAAGGTTTTTCTTCAACTCGACCAGGATAGTAATCATTTTGAATAACTAAGGTAAACATTCCTGGCCGATGCAGACTTTCTTCTACAGAAATCTGAAGAATATCATCCATTAATTCATGATCATCAGAAATGGAAATACCGCCGATTTCTAATTTTGGTAAGGCACGGTAGTTAGTAAGCATAGATAACTCCAGATTCAAAATTGCAAAAATTATTGTGATATTGAAGAAAATTTGTAGCTAATTGTGGGATTTATTTTCTCTTGGGACTTGCTTTACCTGTTTTTGGTTTTGGGCTTGTTTTAGCTGCCTTAGAATTTTGTCCTGTTTTATTACCATTTTTTTTGTTTCTGCTTGCCGGAGTATCAGATTGACGAGTTGTTTTATTGGGAGCCGGAGTCGCAAGAGAAGCGTTAGGTTTAGGTTCATCAGCTTCTTTGAGAGTTAAGCCTTCAACCACAGCACGTACTGGCGTACCATCTGGTAAAAACATTGTTAGTTTGTAGTCTAATTTTTCGACAAAACAACGCCGTAAATACTCTTTACTTCCCCAACTAAATGTATATATAGGTGGGCGTTCTTTGCCTTGAACAAATTCAATCGCTTTTTTAAATGGTTCGATATATTTTTCTACTACGTCTAAACCATCTTCATAAGTATCATAGATAATTTTATTAATGACTATCTTGTCAGCTTTTGTATGAGAAAAACTAACTTTTGGTTGTCCCTTTGCTTGAGTACGCGCCCCTGAATTTTCTGATGTTTCAACAATTCTGTGAAATAATAATTCAGTGGGATTGAACATGAAATTTATAGGCGGAACACCATCTTGAGATGTTAGTTTAGCTTTAACCAGATTACCTAACTGGTTTGGCTGTTGTGCAGGTTGATTAGCTTTTTGTGCAGTTTGATTGGATTTTGGTGCTCGCTGACTTTGCTTTTTTGCAGCAGTATTAGATTTTTGTGCTGGCATAAATTTACTTAATAAACTTTGCTACGAGTATAAATTTACGAATGTTATCTTCTTGTGTAGTAATGACCTTGTAGCTCTTGTTCTATTTCTAGCCGTCTGCGAATTGTGAGATAAACTTCATTACTTAAAACTTGTAATCTGCTATTTAATAGAGGAACCTCATTCATATCTTCTACTGTACCTACTTTGCCAATTTCAGAATTAGCTGTATTAGATGCTGAACTGTAATGAGTATAACTTCCATAACTAGAAGTAAAGTTGCTTACCCAAAGTGGATAACCTACACGCTTATTACTTAGTCTTTCTTGTTCTAGAGTTAATTTTTCTCTTAGTAAACGATAAATATAGTGAGATAGAAGTTCTATTTTTTCATCGTTGATATGAAAGTCTGAAGAACCAGCAGCTTTAGGTTGATCAAGCAAAAGAGAATTACTTGATAAAACTTCAGATTTAAATTCGTATTTAATTTTATTATTTTCTTGTGTTGATTTTTGATATTTTTCTAAAAATTTAGGAACATTTGCCCCTAGATTTAGGCTATTCTCAATATATTCTTTATTACTAAAGTTGTTTTTTTCTAAAATGTAATTTGAAGAATTTAATTCTTGTAAATTCTTATTCTGTATTAGATTGTCATTGCTACTAAAAGCGTAGTAACTATTTTTCTCTGGTGCGGATGTTTGATTTAGTAATTCAGCAATACTAGACCATACTTCAGGCTGAGTCGTATTATATGTGCTATTATTACTATTTCCATCTATGTTATTTCTTGAGTTATCGATGTCTTCTAAATAACTACTAGAGATAGTATGATTGTTTGATTGGTTAAAATCAAAATATTCGTTTTGTTGCTGTTCTATAAAATCAGTAACTAAACTAGAAACAAAAAAGTCTGAATTTTGGGCTAATGGCAATGATTGTCCCAAAGGATTGATGATTGGTAAACTTAGGTTATCTTGACGAGTTTGAATAGGGCTTGATTTGTCGTCTAACGTTTCTGATAACTTCAAATCAGGTTGATGCGTAGTTATTGATAAATCTGTGTCAGTTGGTGATAGAGTAACCTTTTCAGATTTTACATCTGAGTGCGATTTTTCTAGTTGTAGTTGAACTACATCAGTATTAGTTAATAACGGAAAAATAGGTTCAACCTTTACTGATGATTCTGGTTTTAATTGTGTAGCGATCAAGTCTACATCAGTATTACTTGATGATGTAGAAACAGGTTGAACTTCTACTGGTGTTTCTGGTTTTGTTTGCGTAGCGATCGCCTCTACATGAGTATTGCTTATTGATGCAGCAACAGGTTGAACTTCTACTGATGTTTCTCGTTTTGGTTGGGTAGTGATCGCAATTTCATCAGTATTAGTTGATGATGGATAAACAGGTTCAACTCCTGCTGATAGTTCTGGTTTTGATTGCGTAGCGTTTGCTTCTACATGAGTATTGCTTGTTGATACAGCAACAGGTTGAACTTCTGCTGATGTTTCTGGTTTTGGTTGAGAGGCGATCGCCTCGACATCAGTATTAGTTGAAGATGCAGCAACAGATTCAAATTCTGCTAATGTTTCTAGTTTTGGTTGCGTAGTGATCGCAATTTCATCTACATTGCTGAATACTGGAGGAACAGGTTCAATTTCTGCTTGTGTCTCTGGTTTTGGTTGAGAAGCGATCGCCTCGACATCAGTATTAGTTGATGATGGAGAAACAGTTTCAACTTCTGCTGGTGTTTCTGGTTTTGGTTGCGTAGCGATCGCCTCGACATCAGTATTAGTTGATGATGGAGAAACAGTTTCAACTTCTGCTGGTGTTTCTGGTTTTGTTTGCGTAGTGATCGCCTCTACATGAGTATTGCTTATTGATGCAGCAACAGGTTGAACTTCTACTGATGTTTCTGGTTTTGGTTGGGTAGCGATCAAGTCTACACCAGTATTAGTTGATGATGGAGAAACAGTTTCAACTTCTGCTGGTGTTTCTGGTTTTGTTTGCGTAGCGTTTGCTTCTACATGAGTATTGCTTATTGATGCAGCAACAGGTTGAACTTCTATTGATGTTTCTGGTTTTGGTTGGGTAGCGATCAAGTCTACACCAGTATTAGTTGATGATGGAAAAACAGGTTCAACTCCTGCTGATAGTTCTGGTTTTGGTTGAGTAGCGCTCGCCTCTACATGAGAATTGGTTGAAGATGTAGAAACAGGTTGAACTTCTACTGGTGTTTCTCGTTTTGGTTGCGTAGCGATCGCAATTTCATCAGTATTAGTTGATGATGGATTAACAGGTTGAACTTCTGCTGATGTTTCTCGTTTTGGTTGCGTAGCGTTTGCTTCCACATGAGAATTGCTTGTTGATGCAGCAACAAGTTGAACTTCTACTGATGTTTCTCGTTTTGGTTGAGAGGCGATCAAGTCTACATCAGTATTAGTTGATGATGGAAAAACAGGTTCAACTTCTGTTAATATTTCTGGTTTTGGTTGAGTAGCGCTCGTCTCTACAGCAGTATTTCTTGACGATTTAGAAACAGGTTGAACTTCTACTGATATTTCTGGTTTTGATTGAATAGCATTTGCTTCTACATCAGTATTGCTTGTTGATGCAGAAACAGATTCAAATTCTACTGATGTTTCTCGTTTTGGTAAAGTAGCATTTGCTTCTACATGAGTATTGCTTGTTGATGCAGCAACAGGTTGAACTTCTACTGATGTTTCTCGTTTTGGTTGTGTAGCGTTTGCTTCTACATCAGTATTTCTTGACGATTTAGAAACAGGTTGAACTTCTACTGATATTTCTTGTTTTGGTTGCGTAGCGCTCAACTCTACATGAGTATTAGTTGATGATGTATTTGGTTTTGTATCTGGATTATATTCATCATTTATATTATTGCTATCATCAGTTATAAGATTTGCATCATATTCTGCTATTACTCCATCAAAATATAATAGTTCTTCTTGACTTGAAAATAGCGGTGACAAAAATGCTGTTGTTCGCAGTTTGTGTCCTAAAGGACTTAATTTATGACCTAAAGGAGGTAAGGGGTGTAGTGATGGCAATTTCTGACAAAGACTGGATTTTATCAATAAATGTTCTTTATAATCAAACTGGTCAAATGGCATAATTGTTAACCGAATACAGAAGAATAATCTTATTAACTACTAATCAAAAGCTATTATCGTAGCAAAATATTAGGTAATAAAATAACCAGAAGTATGTCGGTTACTAAGATTTATCGCACCGCCACCACCTGATTTAGCAATTTTTATGCCTTCATAAGTTAGTGTCAATTCTTCAATGGCTGCTGTACTACCAGAAGCCTGTAATGTTGGTGCTTTCCAAGCAATAGGAACAGCAGCAATTAGTGTCCAGCATTGCATAGTTTCGCCTGCTTGGTTAAAAAGCAAAATGTTCACGTTACGGCGTTGTATTTTAGTTTGACTGATCCATTCCCAAAAAGCCATATCATCCGTTATTCCTCGCTTGAGGATAACATCAGAAAACTTTGGTTGACCGAGGATAACTCTTTGTTGTTCATTAACGCCGCCTTCAGAAAATACTTCTTTATTGATTGTGAATCCCAAACCAGAACATTCACTAAAAGAAGCAGTCACATTACTTTGCATTTCTACATAAAAGCGATTAGCTGTTACGTAATTTAGTTCATAATTAGTGCTATTATTTTTGACCATGATAATTATATCCTGTAGTTTCTAGAGTGATCGCGTTGGATACGCAAATCTTGCAACATTAATTCATAAACTTTATTACTTAACTTTTGAATTAATAATCTTTCTTGCAAAATTTGATTTGCTAACTGAGTAATCTTAGAGTTTTCATTCATAATAGATTTTTAATTACTGCTTGATTTTTTGGGGACAAGTCCAGCTTCACGAAGTAAATCTTGTCCTTCATCAGTTTGAAGTATGTCAGCAAACTTAGATGCTGCCAAAGAAGGTGGAGAATTTTGTGGCTTATTGGGATAAACCACTGTCACAGCATAACTAAGGGGATAAATGTTATTAGCAAAAACATTAGTATTTGGATGATAACTGCCTTTGTCATTGCATAAATCAGTTTTTGGGTTTATATCCTTGCCGTTATTTTGAACTAAAGTTTGTACTTCTCTAGCAGATTCACCTAGACTTAAAGGATAAACTGAACATTGACCAAACACTTTACTAAACAATCCAAACCCAATTCCACCATTAATATTATTTTCAAAATCACCTAGTATTGGGCTTCCTAGGGTTTCTCTTGTTTCTTGTTGAGTAATATATCCATTATTAATTAATCTTTCAAAAAGCTCAATTTCTTCTGTACTATTTCCAAAGACTTCTTCTTTGAAGCGATTAACTACATCTCTTTCTTTTGGAATATAGAGTTTTACTGGTAAGTTTGGTAATTTCCTATCAATTTCTTGCCAGTTAGTTATTTTACCAGTATATAGTTTTCGCAATTGTTCAAAAGTAATTTTGCCCTTTAAAGCTTCAGCTATGCTTCCCTGTCGCAGGGAATCACTAAAAGGTACAAATATTACTATGCCATCATAAGCAATAGTTTGAGTTTTAAAATCTGTCCCCTCAAATTCATTAGGCTCATTAACTGCTAGATTTGTAATTAAAAAACTAACTTTTTGATTTCGCAGTGTTTTAGAAGCTTGTTCGATGGATGACTCAGGCTGATAAGTCAGCCTTAATTTCATACCACGTTCTTGAAGTTCTTGTTCAAATGTTTTACCAAAAGCAACTACACTAGTACGCTGATTTTTGTTTATATAATATAAAGAATCCCATGAGCCTTCAGAGATTGCGGCTGTATAAATAAAGTTGCCGTTTGGTAGATTGCCTATATCTGATATCTGAGAATATTCATTCTTTGGTTGTTTAACTGTTGGGGCTATATTTTTTCTAACTACTAGGAAGGATACAATTCCTATAAAACTAATAGTACTAAATACAATAGCCAATATAATAAACTTGAGGAATTTTGAATTATTAACTATGTATTCTTCTTTCGTATCATCAATTAATTGTGCATCTTGTTTTTTAGAAGATGTGGGTATATATGGTGATGCTAACAAAGATTGGCGGGCTTGTTCTGCATTAGAGAAGAAAGATTCAATTCCTAAAAGACGTAGAATAAATAAATTTAAAGCTTCATCTGTTTTATTTACTGTCCATATCTCATTTTGTAAATTCATTAATGGATAAGTCTTATTTATTGCTTGGCCTATTAATAGAGAATAGCTAATATAGCCTAAGTCTTTTAAATCTTCTATAAATGAAGGGGTTATTGATGAATTATTATGTGCTTGAAATAAATTTTCCCAAAGAGCTAAATCTCGGACATAAATAAAAAATTGTGGAGTTTCTACTAACGAATTTTGCTCATTCACAACAATGAGTAGAGTATCAAGAGAGAGGTTTCCATGAGGTAAGCCGTAACGTACTTCGCCATTTGGTAAACGTACTCTTTGGTTGTGGAGAAACCACAGAGTTTGTAAGACTTGTTTTAAGAATTCACGAACCTGTTGAGAGGTCATAGGGTTATTTTCTAGATAATCTCTGAGGGTAATGCTATTTTCAACAGGTTCGCTAATGAGATAACAACGCTTTTCATCTCGTGGCGCGATCGCATCCCAAGGAACTATCAAGCGAAAATCTTGTCCGCCGCCGTTCTTGAGATTAATATTAGCTAGTTCTTCAAAACTTTCCTTACATTGTCTAGCTTCTTTTTGATTAAACTCTGCTTCAGGTAGTAAGTATTCTTTTATCAAAACAAGTTTATTATTAGCAACTTGAATTCCTTGATAAAAACGCACTCTATCTGATTGCTTAAAAGCTTGTTTACTAATAACTCGATACCTTCCCCTTCTACCTCGTATCTCATCATTTATTTGCAGAGGTGGAATTTCAATTTGAATGTTTGGTTGCAATGCTAATCGTGGAATAGTCTGACTTGCTACCCCAGGATATTGATTTGTATCGTTAATTTGCCGAGAGTCTACAATAGTTACTCTAGGAGAATTACCTGTTAGGACTTGATTTTCTGATTGTTGATTGTTTTGATTAACAGGAATTTCTATTTTTTCGTATTCTTCTTTTAATCGTCGCTGCATAATCATAGAAGCATTAGCAACTGGATAACGAATATAGTTAGTAATTTCTCTAGCTTTAAGACTAATTGAGTTAACTAGCTCACTTAATTTCATTAGTCTTGCTCTCCTTTAAAATATATTGTCTGGCTGTTATTGATTGATTTGTATAAGAAATAACAGCCAATTAAAAAACTTAGTTTTCTATGGTTACAGCTTCAGATTTAAGACTGATCATTTCTGCCTCTTCATCTTCTTCTAATTCATTAATCTGACGGTAGAAGTGATACAAATAGTTGAGATCAGCAGCAAAAAGGTCTTCGATGATTGTAGGAGTAACTTCTTCTAACGCTCCTAAACAGGTAATAACACGAGAAAGAATAATTACAGTAGAATATGCAGGATTTGACTTGACACGAGGGTCGCGTAAGGGAGCAATTTCGTCCATTGCCTTAGCTAAACGCATTACTCCAATGCAGTGTAAGTTGCCATCGTTGTCAAGATATCCTTTAGGTAAAGTAAACTCAAATTCTGTTTGTAACATATAAATTTATTTGTCGCGTGTGAACATTTCAACCGCTATTTCCATTTCTTCTATTTCCACTTCTGTACTATGGGAAATGAGATCACTAGCTTTATAACTAACTGGCCAAGCACCACGAAATTGAAATATTGCCTGTTCTTGACCTGCTTGATTGTAAATAGTCAAAGAACCATCACGTAATTGTTTTGCCCAATTTCCTTTTTGAACTTCTTCAAACCATTTCCACAAAGTCACAGATTGAGTCATTCCACGACTCAAAATAATATTGTTCGCTTTGACATTTCCTGGAACTTTAGTTCGCACCATTAAACCTGATTTAGCCTGACCCCAACGTAAAGGAGTAACTTCACAAACTTCTATAACATCTTGGCTACTTTTAAACCCTTTACATTCTAAAAAGTAAGCATCTACTGGTTCAGCACTACCATCAAGTTTTAATTCAATATAAAAACGCGAACTTGTGAGTATTTCAGGAAATCTTTGAATTAAGTTTGGCATTTCATCTCCAAAGTAAGGAAGTAGGAATTAGCAAGTTGCTGCTGATTTATCATTTCCTACTTCCTAAATTTCTCAATAATTACTGTATACGTTTGATACCTTCATGAACTAAAGTAATAGTTTCATTTGCCACATCATTAGAGCTTGCTTCTAGCTTTGGCCCTTCATATTTTGTGGGATAAGCATTTTGCAATTCCCAACGTGCTTTCATTGAACCGGCTTGGTCATATACAGTGATAGAAGAAGCTTTACGATTTGAAGTCCACTGTGATTGACCACCTTCGTTCTTATTACAATTTTCGTACCACTTATAAAGGTCTGTATTAGTGGTTGCTACAACTTTGACGGTAACAGGAGTAAATTTGACACGAGTAGGCGCAGCTTGACGTAAGTTAACGGCACTTTTGCCTGAGCCTAATACTTTATCACCCCCGGCGGCTGGATTTTCGGCACTTAAACCGGAAACTTCGAGAATTTGTTTGTCTGTTAAACCATCAGCTTCAAAGTAAAACCTACAACTAACTAACAATTCATCTGTTGCTGCCATAATTCAACTCCAAAGTTTTAATTTTTGAATTACAAATTGTGTTATTTGTCATTAGTCAAACTCTTAGGAATGACTAATGAAAATATTTGCAATGAGTGCTTTTATTCTTCGTCTTTACCAGTCCATTGACTGATACGGAAGACAACAAATTCTGCTGGTCGGACAGGACAAACTCCAACTTCTACATACAACCGACCCAAAATCATGGTGTCAGGTGTGTTGATTGTTTCATCACACTTGACATAAAACGCTTGTTCAGGACTAGCACCAAACAATGCACCTTCTCGCCAAATACGTTCTAAGAAGTTGCTAACGGTGCGTCGTACTCTCGCCCATAAATCTGCATCGTTTGGCTCGAACACTACCCATTGAGTACCAAGCTCGATAGATTTTTCGATGTAGCTCATCAGACGGCGAACGCTAATATAACGCCACTCGGTCTTTTCTGGTTCTACTAAAGTTCTAGCACCCCAAACTTTGATACCTCGGTTGGGGAAGGTACGGATACAGTTAATACCTTGAGGGTTCAACAATTCTTGTTCGCGGAAGTTGCAGTCGTAAGCCAAACCAATGACACCACGAGGAGTTTCGTTAGCTGGCGCTTTGTATACACCTCTAGTTTCATCGGTGCGCGACCAAATCCCCATCATGTGACCACAAGGAGGTACAAGAATTGGTTTGCCATTTTTGCGGGGGTTGGGAACTTGCAACCAAGGATAGTACACAGCCGCAAACATAGAGCGACGTTGAAAGTCATTCCGTAGCCAATCACTTACCTGTTGCGGCTTGATTTTGTCGGGTGGTGTATCTAAAACTACCATACGGTTTGGGGGATTAGGTGCGGAGTTTTCGCACAAACCAACCATAAGTTCCATAATGCCGTGAATCTGATCTTCATCGAGCAGACCAGCTTGGTAAGCTCGCATCAAGTCAGGACAAGCAATTATGGTGACTTCATCAATTTCAAATAGCCCTTGAATACCTCTGCGGTCGTTGCGATCGCCTTGGACATATCGCGCTAAATTTTGTTGTGTAGGTAAAATTGGCGGTGGACTAACTTCAAATTGACCATCTAAAGGACGACGAACTAAAGGCAGTCCTTTTTGTGTTAGGTCTTGAACATTAACATATTGAGATTCTTGCAGTGCTGTGACTACATAAGTTCCTACTTCTGACTGGACATTCCTATCCATTGTCAGATTATCAAACTTTTCCAGCTGTTCGCCATTGCGCTTCACCGCCACTGAGAAAAACTCTGCTGGTACTGGTGCAGGAGCATTTTCGTCAGTGGGTGTGCTGGTTTTCGGCTCACTTGGCGAAATTTCGATATTAACTGAACCTTGTTCTATTTCTTCTGGTTTGAGACTAAATTGCAAAGAATTACGCTTGCTATTTGTCTTGAGTGTCAGTGCAGTTGAGTCTGGGCCTGGCTGAGTAGTTTCTTGGGCTGGTTTTGGTAACTGAGTACCAATACTAACTACCCAACAACGAGCGCCACCATTCAAAAACCAGCCGTTAACAGCAAAAGGTAAGTAAGCATCGAAGTCTGTATAACCGTCAGAATTTTCTTTAGCAAAATATTCTTGGTACTGGTTCCAACTAGTAACTAACATCGGCTTGCCGATTTCAGCACCATTGCGTATTGCTTCGCTAAAGCCAACAAAGGCTGCTATGTTGGTTTGCACCCCTTCTATTGGGCGACTACCACGATCAATTTCTTCGACGTATACACCAGGGGCAAAGTAATCAAGTCTTGGCATATATGGTCTTCCTTAAATGGACTTATGCAGGTAGTGAGAAAGCATTTTATGGATGTAATAACAGACCATACACAAAATTTCCGTTGAAAATTGATATTTTCAAGTTATCAATGGTCTGATTATTACTACTGAAAGGTTAATAGTTTTAGGTAAATTTGACTTATGCAGTTATCTCTGAATAATCTTTTATATTTGATAAAAATTAAATATAAAATGCTGAATTAATCTCTAATGCAAGTTGAATCAGATTTTTTACTGCATAAGTTCAATTAGTAAAAATCTATTTAAGGACTAAAAGATATTATCTGTATTTTTGATGAGGAATCTACCACCTCAATATGCGTAATTAATTTATAGGTAATAAACATAAAGCATTATGAGCAATTATCTGGCGATCGCCACTGTAACTGCAACTTTACGCAGAATCGTTCAAGCGGCTATTCAAATAGATGTACCGGGAGCGAGAGTCACTACAGTTAAACCAGACAGTTCTGGAAGTAAAACACCAGAAGTAGGGGTTAACATTTTTATGTATCAAGCTACGCCTAATCCAGCTTGGCGAAATTATGATTTACGCAGCCGTCGCCCCAAAGGAGAATTAATTAAACACGCCCAAGCTGGGTTAGACCTTTATTATTTGATGAGTTTTTACGGTAACGAAGTAGAGTTAGAACCTCAACGCTTGCTGGGTAGCGCTGTGCGTACTATTGTTGACTACCCCATCATCACACCAGAGATGATTCGAGAGACTGTGAATAACCCTACTTATAGCTATTTGGCAGATTCTACTCTAGAACAGCAAATAGAAAGAGTAACGATTATTCCCAGCATGATGGATATAGAAGAACTGTCAAAAATTTGGTCTGTATTTTTCCAAACTCCTTATATATTATCTTTTGCCTTCCAAGGTGGCGCAGTATTAATTGAAGGTAATAAAACTAGTGGTAGACCTTTACTGGTAAGACGTGTAGAATTTTACACTACACCTAATCAACCACAAATATCACAAGTAGTATCAGAAACCGGAGCAAATCAGCCGATTTTAACTACTAGTAATATTGTTATTCGCGGTCAGCATTTAGATGGTGATACTCCTTCCCAGTCATTACGAGAATCTTCTCGCCAAACATTGCGTGAATCTGTAGCACAAGTAACGCGCGATCGCATTCAAGTTAAAATTGGTGATGCCAAACTAACTCCACATCGAATTAGTAGTAATGAAATCAAGGTAGAGTTATCCTCATTACAAGCAGAACAAACTCGTTGGTTGCGGTCTGGCGTACAAAGTTTGCAAGTATTACATACCATTCCCAAAAGAATGCGATTTGAACCAGAACTAGCCATTGGTTCTAATGTTGTGCCATTCGTATTGTGTCCAACAATTCTAGATATAGAAATTCAAGAAATAGCAGATAATAGAGATGGATTTTATACAGCACAATTAAGACTAGAAGTAGATTTAACTGTGGGTATCGGACAGCGCGTAGTATTGTTTTTGAATGAACGAGCATCTACTCCTGCTGCTTATATTTTTGCTGCTAAATCTCGCAGTGAAGACACGAATTTAATTACATTTCCCATCTATGAAGTTAAGCGGGGAGAGTATTTAGTCAGAGTCCAAATCGATGGTGCAGAAAGCCCGTTAGAGGTAGATACAAATCCAGAGAGCAACACATTTGAGCAGTATGTTAGCCCGATGTTAGTAATTGGATAATTAGGATAATTCATCAAATTTTATTAACTTTTGATAATTGGAAGACAGCGTATAAATTTACGCTGTCTTTAGTATTACTAAGCGTTAGCTATTTAATAATAGCCATCTCCTTGATCCATCATGGGAGGCATCATACCTCCACCGCCACCATGTCCACCACCACCAGTAATTGATCTAAAGAGACCATCACCCATTGCGCCACCGATGCCACTAATTAGACCACCTAATAATAGCGGTAGAAAGCATTGAACAGGTTGGGTACTATTTTGGATTGGTGACGAACTACTTGCAGTTGTGTTACCAGTTGCACCAGGTACTTGCGCGACTTCACCTCTGGCGGCCTTTGCTCCCATTTGATCTGCTTCTGCTTCTAGAGCAGAGTCAGCATTGATAGGAGCGCCCTTACTTTGGGTGGGTACAGGTACTCGTCCGGCTCGTTGCTGCACTACATGAGTGAGTTCGTGTCCTAGCAATGACTGTCCGGAAGGGCTTTCTGGGTTGTATTGTCCAGGGGCAAAGTGAATATTGTTGCCTTGGGTGTAAGCTAAGGCTCCAATTGACTTAGCTTGGACGCTGTTAGTGTGGATGTTGACATCGCCAAAACTAGTGCCGAATGACTTTTCCATTTTGGCCCTGACTGCGCCAGGGATGGAATTACTAGAACTAGGGGATGCAGCCTGAAGTTGCATGGAAGATTGAGCATCTGACTTCATTTGCTCAGGTTCTTCTGCGTGCCGTTGAATAGTATCTGTTGCTGTTTTGGTTTGCATTGTTGCCATCTGGTTCATGCTGTGACCAAAACGTGTTGCCCGATTGAGTTGAGTTTTCAAATCAGGAGATGCTTTGTCTGACTTTTTCTGTACTGTGAACTCGCGACTTTCAAACCCACTGTGCGATGATTGCACAGGAGGCATATTTGCGATCGCTTTTTTTTGAATTTGCTGTTGCATTTGATAACTTACTCCTTTAAACAAAGGTAGTTACTGTTATTTTTCTCAATAAAACAGAAGATTTTTACTGCTGTTTTAAGGTAAAAAGAGCATCAGAAATGGAGATTCTCTGGCTCTAATTGAGAATTGGCAATTCTTGTGATTGTTGCCACACCACATGATGATTAAGTTTGAGATTGATTAAAGATAAATGTGATATTACTGCTGCAATTGAGTAATATCCAAACCTATATTTCATTAAAAAATAAATTTTTTCTTGGATAGAATTTATTCAGACCTATGTCATCTGATACACGACGTAAACCTTGCTCACCAGAACTGACATTTGAGGTTAGTTCAGTGTTATTTGTTTTATCAATTGTAGGCATCGTGGCATTGAAACGTATATTGTGAGGTATACCTGCTTCACGCCCAAACTTATGCCAGCTATGGAAAACTTCCATAGTACGCGCATCGTATCTTCCTCCCTTCACAACTGGATCAAATCCTTGCTGTATCCTGCTATTAATAGAACTATCACCTATTCTTAGATTTCCTGGTGTTGTTGATACTATTTTTTGGGATTTGTCTAAGTAGCTATATCTTGCTTTGTTATCACCTTGTCCAAGTGAGTCATTCCAACTATTTTTAGCTTTTGTTGCGGCTTCTATGTCTTTGTTTGTAATTTGATCAATAAATTTATGTGTACCTTGATTAATCTGATTAGCTTTTTGACTGTTGCCAGCGCTTGTTGCATCCAAATAATTTTTGTTAGCAATCAGCATCCCAGCTTTAATGTTACTGTCGGCAAGAATATGATTCCGACTCATTCCTAGTTGTTTTAGTCCCTTCCTAAGTTCATTTGGTTGCTGTATATTATCCTCCAATTGCTTCATCTTTACAGCACTTGCTTCCATACCATCAACCTGTCTCTGTTCCAAGATTCGAGTAGTTACTGAGTCTGGCATAGACGGTCTTGACTTATTGTTATAGCTGCTTTGTTCTTGTGTCAGATTAAAATTTTCTTGTACTAAAACTTTAGGACTATTTGGTATTAATGTACTGTTTTCTTTACGGCGTTTTTTTGGTGCAGAGCCTCCAGTTCCAGCTCCAATTCTTTTTCTCTTTGCCATCTGAATAACTTCAATGTTGTTACTTACACCTGTTTTTTTAGGCTGTACTGCTTGAGAATTTGAAACATTTGAGGTTTGCATCTGATTTAAATGATGACCGTAACGTTCTGCTTGTATCAAAGATGTCTTCAAGTCTAGCTGCTGTGATTTTTCTGATTTTTTCGGCTGCATCGCAAGCGATGAGCGCTCCTGAAACATTCCTTGCTCTGGCGTAATTGTCGGTTTTTTAGCTTGTCGGCTCTGCATATATATCCCCACTCATATTAATTTATATAGTTATGATGTTTTCACAAAAATATTTGTTGGGTCTTGCTGTTGTTTTATCCAAATTATTAGTGATCGCACTCATTATTTAAATAAATGAAATGAGTAGGTCTGTGATTCCTTGTACCCTATGCCTTTTTCTGTTCATCATTACTGTTTCGTTAGCATTTGCTAACAGCAACAAGTGCTATATTATATTTGCTTATTCTATCTCTTGTCTCTGTAATACTGTTCCGTGAGTATGCGCTGATCTAGCATCCGGTCAGTCATTCCTATCAGCGATTGTCGATATTTATCTGTGTTCTCTACTATATTTTTTTGCATTCTATTACCGCCTGGGCGTGTAATTTGGTTATAAGCGCTTGTATCTACTGCTTGATCGAGCATCGTTTTCAATGCTTGGTTAGCTTCTTGATAGTGAGGGTTTCTGTAAGAGCCTGGTTTAATTTGCTGCTCTAATACATTATCAATTGCACTACTAGCATTTTGCTTTGCATTTCCATATTGGTCTGCATTATTTAATCCATCACTGCTATAGTCTACCTTCTGGTTTCTGTAATTTTGTTCTATTCCTAATCCTGAATGCCAAGGCAGAGGAATATTTAATTTGTTCTTTTTCTCTATGTCTCCTATAAAGTCATTAAAGACATGATCTCCCTGCATTCTAAAAGGCTCTTGTGGGTTAGTAGTGTAGTTTCTTGGCATTAGCTGTACTGCTTGAGGGGCTTGAAAACCTGTGGGTTGCATCTGGTTGAGGTGATGACCGTATTGTTCTGCCTGCATTAAAGATGTTTTCAAGTCTGGCTGCTGTGACTTTTTAGCTTTTTTTGGCTGTACAGCAAGCGATCGCTCCTGAAACATCCCCTGTTCTGGCGCATTTGTCGGTTTTTTAGCTTGTCGGCTCTGCATAGATATACCTCACTCGCAATAATCTATATAGGTGACAGCAAATTTGACTTATGCAGATGCGATTAAACCCAGCCTCTAATCTCGGCATCTGTTAAAGTACGCTCTAATTTGATGTACTCACTCTTGGTTGCTTCTAAAATATGTTTCATTGTCAATACTTCCCCAGCGTCAGCCGCTAAAAACGCTGCATTCAAAGCAATATTACGAATATTTCCTCCCGCCACGTTTAATTGTGCCAATCTCTGAAAATCTAAACCTTCTGTGGGTGTGGCTTTGGGGAAAACTCTGCGCCAAATGTCTGTGCGTGTGGCTGCATCTGGGAAGGGGAACTGGACAATAAATCGGATGCGGCGGAGAAATGCTTGATCTAAGGAGTCTTTGAGGTTAGTTGTTAACACCGACAACCCCCGATAAGTTTCCATGCGTTGCAATAGATAACTAACTTCGACGTTGGCGTGGCGGTCGTGGGAGTCTTTGACTTCGGTGCGTTTCCCAAACAGTGCGTCTGCTTCATCAAAGAGTAAGACAACTCCGCCTAATTCCGCCGCATCAAAAACTCGACGTAAATTTTTCTCTGTCTCCCCAATATATTTACTTACCACTGCACTTAAATCAATGCGGTATAAATCTAGCCGCAATTCTCGTGCTAGTACTTCTGCGGCTGTGGTTTTACCTGTACCGCTAACGCCAGCAAACAGAGAACTAATTCCTAGTCCTCTGCCGCTTTTGCCACCGAAACCCCAATATTGGTAAACCTTTGTGCGTTGTTGCACATGGGCTGCTAAATCTTTGAGGATTTTCATTTGTGCTTCTGGCAAGACTAAATCATCCCAGTCAGCGTTAGATTCGATTCGTTGTGCTAAATCGTCTAATTTAGGGCGGGCTTGGGCGCGACAAGTATCCCAGAGGAGAATTTGAAAATCTTGTGTAGTTTTTGACTCCTGTGCTTGCTGCCACTCACTACGAACTTGATTGCAAGCAGCCTGAATTACTGGCGCACTGAGATTAAATTGCGACACTAAAGCATCTACTTGATGATTTACAGATTGAGCAGTTGTTCCTAAAGCAGCTTGCCAAACTTGGTATTGTTCGCTGGGTGTGGGGCGGCCAATGTCAAAAGCCAGCATGGGACGCAGCCGCGATCGCTTTCTATCACTGGTAGTTAAAATTACTGGAGAACGCAGCCATTCACACAAATAGGCGATCGCAGCTTCTCTAGCTGTATCTGCTGTTTCTAAATCGTCGCAATCTATTAATAAAACACTGCTACCTAATGCTACTTCCCGTTCCCACAGCAGTTTAAACTGGTGCAAATCACTAGTTGTAGTGGGGATACTGTGGGCAGCTATACTGTATAAGTTTTGACCTAAAAATTCACAAGCTAAAGCTGCGATCGGACGTTTACTAGCTACCTCGGTTCCACATAGTTGCAATACAGGTAACTTTAGTAAATCGTTAATGTTTACCGTCCAAGCAGCCACCATCTTGTCTACTAATTCCTGGTGAGATGGTACTAACTCCTCCATAACTGCAACAGGTTCTACCATTCCTAACAAACGCGCATCGAGGTGCTGTACACCCATTAAATAATGTAGTATTCGCTCATCAATCCGCAGCGGACTATTCATTAGTCCATTTCCAGTTTCTACCTCAATTAATCGCCATCGCCGCAGCACTCCAGTAGGACTGAAAGCACTCCAATGTATAGCGTCTAATATCGTTACCGCTAACCCAAAAGTTGGATATGAACGTTCTGCATCCCCACAAGCTGCACCGCAAAGCACAGGAAAACTAGCATCCAGTTCTACACCAGCACACAACAAAAGTAAATCTCGCTCAAAATCACTCAAACCAAAAATCATGCAGATTTCTTCTAAAGCAGTTGGTTGAGAAGCTTCAGCGAAATTTTCTATCGCAATTTCTGGGTTTGGAGTGTTTCTGGAAATAACATCCTCCCCAAGCAAACTCGGATCGATACGCTGCACCAAAGCTTCCCGGAGTTTGGCTAAAGCTGCTGTTAGATAAGCATGATTTTTAGCTTGCCAGTTGTTATTTGCTGCTGTGTTCATGGTTGCGGTGGCATTTCATACCATTTTGGATTTTAGATTTTGGATTTTGGATTGTAGAAGGGTTTACTGGTCAGCTTTTCAGCAATTCATCTGTCACAATCAATTTTCAATTTGGTATTAGCTTTGGGGATCAATTGATGGTGATGGATTTGATGTAGGTGCGGGATTAGATGAAGGAGTGGGTGTCGGTGAAGGTGAGGCAGTTGGTGTTAGTGTCGGCGAAGGCTTTGCAGAAGGTATTGGTGAGGCAGTTGGTGTTGGTTTAGAGGATGGCGAAGTTTTTGCTGGTATTGTTTGTTGAGAAGTATTTACACAAGATGGCAATTTAGAAAGACTAGTTAAAGGCCCTTCTACAGTTTCAATCACTACTGAGCGAGTTTTTTGTTCACCAGCTTTATTCGTTATTTTTAGCGTTACCATTTGGCTATTAGGTAATAGATTAACAGCCAAAGGTAGAGAACCTTTTGGTTTATTGACATCGCCAAAAGGCAGCAATTCTACTTTAATATCTTCCCCATCTTGTACTTGCCAAGCTAGAGAAATTTCGTTTGGTATTTTGTTTTCGCTGAGTTCACAAATAAACTTGGGTTTTGTGGTGACATCTTGACCATTCACTGTGAAGGCAAGAATATTGACGGGTGTTGCTGGTGTGGGTGGTATAGGTAAAATTTTGATTTTAGCTGTGGGTTTAGAAATTTCTGGTATTTCTTTTTTTATTGTGGGTATTGCGGTAAGTTTGAAAGAGTAATTCCCTGGTTGTTTAGCATCGGTAGGGACGTTTTGACAAAGAATATTTTTCTTTGTTAGCATACAGTACCTTTCGAGTTCTCTTGGCAATCTCTTATTATTTAGTGAGTAAACTTTTTCAGGGATGCCAATTGTACCATCATCCATCAAACCTACTAGTTTTAATTCTTTGATGCGGTCAGAATGATTAATTTTCCAGTTGAGTAGTATGGGACTTTTTACTAACCCATTTGCTAATTTAGGTTGATTGTTAGTTTGCGCAGCCGTATTCACAGGCTGAGATGATAAGAAATTTATTTCTTGATAAGCAGGATAAGCAGATGTAAAATCAACAATTTCTGGTAAGATAGGCGGTTTGATGGTAATACTATCTGTAATTTGGTTTGATACAGATTGTTGGGTATTTTGAGCAGAAAAGGCTTCTAATTTAAAGGTGTAATTGCCTGCTGGCTGATTATTGGGAATACTAACTTGGCAGTTTAAAAGGTTTTTAGCTGGAACGTAATTAGTATTAGTAGTTCTGCCTATTAAATTAGGAAAAGAAAACCAAAATTGATTTTGTTTCTGTTTTTGTGTATCTGCTGGGCTAGAATTGGTAACAACATCACACCTTCCCCTATATATAGCAAAATTTTGAGAAATATTCTTGGGTAAGAGAAAGTTTTTCCTATCTATTTCGACGTTACCTTGTAGGCGAGTCAGAGTTAATTTTTGAACTTGTTCATAATTAGCAATTTGCCAATTAAGCGGAATATTTTGATTGTCGCCTTCTTCGTATTCTTTGGCTGGAGTTTGAATTTTAATTATTTGCGGAGATGGTTTTTGACTTTCGATATATTTTAACCAGAAGATGGTTGCTATTGTGGCGATCGCTCCTAAACTTACCAGTGCTAACAACCATAAAATCCATGCAGGGCGTGGTTCCCAAATGATAGTTCCTTCTGGTAATGTTTTAGGTATTCCACAATTCCATACTTCCCCTGTTGCAGATGGGGCGTTTTCTATTTCAATACCAAATTTAAATGTTAAACATTCTCCCCAAAAATGTCTCCGCCACCATTTTTTAGGTTTCGCCTGCAAGATAATTTTTTGCTTTTCTCCTGGTGAGAAATTTATTTGCGAAGGTTGCAAATCATAATTAAAAAGCTTATCTCTGTCTCTGACATTAATAATTAGTTCGCGCCAAATATTTCCTTGGTTCGCTAACTCTAGTTCAAATTCTGCGGCTTCGGATGGTATTTTGCGTTCTAATGGATGCAATTCTACATTTAATTGATCATCAGGCAGAATTTGCAAGTACACCACATCCAACATTACCAAATCTTCTGTATTGCTGGATACTAAGTTGATAGTTGGAAAATAATTTCCGGCGGGTGTATATTGCGGGGGATGTAAAATTAAGGTAATTTCTCCTTTACTACCTGGGTTTAGTTCTAAACCATCGGTTTCTTTAACTAAACCCGGAAGATTTAACCCACTTTCTGGATAGCGGACTGTATACCAATCTCTAGCTAATTCTGCACAATTTAGATAATAACGGTCTACTCTTTTAGAACGGTTTTCAACAGTAACTTTTACTTCTAGTTTTTCTTTTGCTTTTAATAATAGAGGGTTTACTGAATTGGTAAATGGCTGTATGCTATAGGCTGGTTCACTGCCAAATTCAGCATCTTGGTTTGAAGGTAAAACCCGGAGTTGTTGCGGACGACGGAATATTTTCCCAGGATATTGGGCTGCTGCTTCTACTAAAACTTCATAATTATATAAGTCAGGAATAGCTGGCTGAGGTACTTGAAAATTTAGGGTAATTTGTTTAGATTCTTTGGGTTGGATACTTACAGGATTTTTCTCACTAAAAGTACACCAGCGCAGTATTGACTCAGATTTGTTGTCAGTAGCGGCTATCCAAATATCGACATCTGCTGTGCGATCGCCAAGATTTTTTACAATAATAATACGTTTAGCAGTGGAACCCCGTTTAATTTCGTTACTAGTCCCAGGAATATCTTCTATAAATAGTGGATTAGTTGTTACGTTCATTTTATTTCATCTCATTAACGCGATATAGATTGACTTTGTAGCGATCATCACCGCTAGTCACAAGCAAATAGTTTTTAAAACCTTTAATATCAACACTATTGATTTTGGCATCAGATTGCGCTACAACTTTCCAGTCTTTTAGCCATGTATTGGGTTTTTTATCTGGTGATAAAGACCAAAGAATGATTCTGCCATCATCTCCAGCAGTGGCTAAATAACGTCCATCTTGAGTTAATGCAACTGAGCGAATCGGCTGTGGATTATCCTTATCTCTGTGTTGAGCAATAATAGCGTTGTCGCAGGAATTAGGCACAAATCTTGTTGCTAGATTTTGCTGTTTTTTATTTTGAGATTTTTGCAGAATTGATTGATTTTTTTTCTTGTTAATTGCTAAAATTGACCAATTATTAATCCAACATTCACGTATCTTATTAACATCCCATAATGTAAGATAACCAGCATTATCGGAACTAGCTAATATATTCTGTGTTGTGGCTAAACTAGTAATATATTGCTGTTGTCCAAATACAGGTTTTTTTCCTTTTTCCCAGTCCAGCCAGGTATATTTCAGTTCGTAGCTATTTTTATTATTCCAATCCCAAACAGTAATTTTGTTAAACCGTCCAGCAATAAATAGTAGAGGAATGCCAGATTGGTTTTCATTAATAGCTAAGGAATAAATCGTAGCTTTATTGTTAAAATAATCTTGAGGAGTGGCTGGTTGACCAGATTTAATTTTTTCTAAGTCCCACTTATTCACACGACCGCTACCATGACCACTAAATAAGTAGCGACTATTTTGAGTAAACACAATATCAAACACGCGGTCTGCTTTATTAGTAGCCAGATTTTTTATCTCTGTATTGGTGGAAATATCCCAAAGTTTTACCTCGCCATTTTCAAGACCAACTGCCAGCCTATCATTATCTTTAGGGCTTTGACGAATTACTCGTACAGCCTTTTTAGTTTGTTTTTTTTCTGCAATCAAAGGCAGTTTATGTTGCAGTCGTAAAAAATCTAATTGCCAAGGACTATCATCAACTTGCCAGCGACGAATGGTTTCATCACTAGAACCACTAAACACCAAGCTACCATTACCAAAAAAGCGCACCGAATTTACATTGCCTGTATGATAGGCTCTGGGTAATAGCCAATATAGCAATAATGCTAAGAGTAATAAACTTCCGCCAAGAACTTGTAATAAAAAAGGAATAATCGGTCGTACCTTCAGTGTTAAAACTTGAGTATTGGGGTCAGGAAATATTTCTGTACTAGGTTCTTGAGAATTGGGAGAAGTTAAATGAGCAGATACTTCAAATAGAAATCTTTGGGTTAGCCCTAATAAAGGTCGTTGCTTGTTAACTAGCAGTTGTAAGTTTTTAGTTTCACCTGGAATTAGATTAAGATTTTCTGGAATTGTGTGAAATTCCATTTTTTTCTGCTCTACTTCTGGAACAGTAATATTTACATGTTGAGATAAATTACTCAAATTATCAAATGTTAGTTCGTAAGTGGCAAACGGAGATTTTTTACTTCCTTTTGCTGGAATTTGTTTTTCTTTATCATCACAGCTAAATTTGACTAACCCTTCAGGCAAAACTTTGATAATTCCCTGTTCACGAGCAGTATATTGACCACTATCTGACTTAGCATCAATAGAAAATAAATAGTTCTTACTCAGAGTATTTTTAGGTGCTTGGCATAAAAAACGTGCTTTTTGAGCGTCACCTGGTTCTATAGTTAATGTGCGGTTACTTTTTTGATTCATCCAATCAGCATCGAATTGTAACCACTCTGATTCTAAGCCTAAGCAAGTTAGGGTGATTTCTAAAAGTTTAGAACTTAAGTTATAGACTATAACAGGAATTTCTATTAGTTCATCAGGATTAGCTTTAAATTCTTTTATTGGTAACTCAATTCGCAAAGGCCTCAAAGGCTTTTTCAAATTCAGCTTGAGTTTTTGACTTGTATATAAGCTTTCATATTCTACCGAAATTACTTTTAAGATAATGTCGATAGTAGTATCGTAAGCTGGAATAGGAGCTTTCGTAATTTCGAGATGAAATTTAGTTTCACTACCTGGAGGTTTTTTAGCACAAATTTCTGGCTGAACTTTATACCATTTAATTTGATGGTTATCATCTAGTCCTGGTGTTGATAGTTCAACTTGAAAACTCGCAAATTTATCACTTTCGTTGATAACTATGACATCAAACTCATTTTCATCTTTGATATGTATGTCATCAAGAGAAGCTAAATGACTATCGGGTGTGAATTCTAAATTTTTTTTAGAAACTAGAGCTTTGACACTGCCTGCCATAATTTAAAATCACAAAATAATTGATATATAGTTTGCTGTAATATTAGGTATTTTGTTGGGTTGTGCTGCGCTTCACCCAACCTACAATTCTTACTCCTTGATATAACTGTGACGTGAGTTCGATGAACCTCTCCCCAACCCCTCTCCGAGGCGGAGAGGGGCAAAAATATTCTTTCTTTTCAACAAAAAAACTGGGAATTCAAAGCCTCTCTCCTTTCAGGGGAGAGGTTTGGAGAGGGGTTTTTGGCATCAGTCGAACTCACCTAACTATTGCAACCACTGTTGCATTTGCCTTCTTTGCAGGGCAAAGTTCAAAATATTAATGCCTAGTTCTTGTGCGGTGCGAATATCGTTGCGTGTAAGGTTCAAATGATCATCTAATCCCCAGGCGGCTGATAAATCTCCTTCTACTAAAACAACGCCGCCAGCATTTGATATTTGCAGAGATTGTTCATTAATACGAGGTAAAGCGGCAAATAAAAAAGGTTGTGTCCTTAAGGGATGTGTTCGGCTTAATTCTGACCAAGCTTGCAAGGAAATACCAAAGTAATAGGCAATTTGGTTTCTGATATCTCCTGTCAGCATGGTGCTATCTGTAGGAACTTCAATGAGAATTACGCCACCTGTTTGTAAATATTGTTGGCAAATATCGAGTTGTTGCGGCTCTAAATTTAATGCTTGCCAAGCAGTGAGGTAGATTAAGTCATATCCTGTGGGTTCTGACTGCAAACTTATCTGTGCAATTGGTGCAGCTACCTGCAAAGCTGGATACAGCGTTTCGACAGATTTTCTAAAATAAGAAAGATTGTAGTATGTGCGATCGCTCGTGTTAAATAAGGTAGCCATACTTACAACCGCTAGGGGTCTGGCTTTTGCTTGAGTACGATGGCGCAAATCTAACTCACCAATACTCGGAAATAAAGCATCTTGAGGATTTAATATTTGTAATGTCTGCGGATGCAACTGAATGCGACACAGTTCCACCTCTTTTTCTGTGGGTGGAGTCGTTTTTTCATCAAATCGAAACCATTCCCTAATCAAGTCAGAAGTATGTCTTTTTCCCGGATTTTGCGGTTCTACATAACTAACAACTAAATATACAGTTAAAGTTCCTGTAGTCGGAGCAGGGGTGGCAATTCTAAACTTGCGGTCAATCGATGGGTCAACAATAATCGGGTTACCCTCTACATCAATCGCAATTCCTGGTTGAATTTCTAACCAGCGCTGATCTCGAAATCTTGCAGGTGCATCATCTGGTGGCGCAATGACTCGCACACCCAAACCGCAGACTATACCAGGTTCGTTCAGTGATTGATAGTGAACATTTTGCCGATGCCGATGGTACTCGTGTGCTAATTGCCAGCGTTCGGCATTCATCATCAAGCTATTATATACATGAAGACGCTGTAAGGGATTAATTGGTGGTGAAGAATATAGTTGATGAACCATAAAATTTTTGTGCCATATTGGCTTCACTATCTAACAGTGAAACCCAAGTTTTTCAGTTCAATTTTTTATAGATGTCAGGAGAATTAACTTATGCACAATTGGTATTAAAGTTAAAAAGAGCATAAGTTCAAAATTCTGGCATCTATATATTTGCTAGAGCTAGAGAAAAGTTAGTAATTATCAGGGGATTGTATGTTCTATGGGTGGAACATCAAGATACTGGAGAATTCTCCGCATTAACTTGGCTGACGAAAAAGTTGGATATAAACAATATGTAGTACCACAAGCACAGGATTTTTTTCATAAACGCATTGAGCATTCCCAAAATGCAGACATCCAAGCAGCATTGTTATCTGATTTTTATGCTGAAAAATCTGGTATTGATACGATACGTCGTGCCGAAGCAGGACTTTGTTTAAGATGTTATGTGTCTGACTCAATTGTGAAAGCCTGCCAAAAAATTGACAATCTCTTTGGTGGAGAAAAGTCTTTTAGCTATCACGATTTACTGCCATTTGTGCTGAATGATGATGGTAAGACTTTAGTAATTTTGGATCGCGATCGCAATACTCAACTTGTAGTAGATGAAACAGGCGCAGTTCAAACCACAGCTTATAAATTTTTTACAGTTGAAGTTTTGCGAAAATTTAAGCATAATGTGCAATCTAGCATGAGTCTAGATAACTGGGCATACTTGCAAACCAAACAAAATCCTGAACTGAAGGATTTTTTATCAGAGTTTGGTTTTAAACTGTTGAGTGATTGGGCATTATTGAATCGAGCTAGATCAAAACAAATTGAAAGTTTATCTGTACGCGATCGCCATTTAGTTGAAGTTTTTCATGCTACATATCGTCGAGACAGACGCGATCGTACACAAGTCCAAGCCAAACGCTGTCCAGACCCTTCTAACAGTCAACTGCAAGAAATGCTCACCCGTTTACAACAGCGAGGAATCATAATTAATACTAGTGAAAAATTAAAAAAAGAACTTGAACAAGTAGCGAGGCAATTAAGACAATATGACATTTGGAGTCACAGAGAGCCTCTAGAATTTCAGGATCAAGAAACAGGAAATTACACACTTAGAGCAGATTTACCCACTGATTATTTAAATGAGACAGACGTGGAACAACAAGAAATTACAGAGTTCTTGTATGAGCAACTCAGTTTAGCTTTAACTGAGTCTATAAAACAAGAAATTGAAAATAACATCCAGAAGTTAACAAATAGCAGAAGGTACGCTACTTTAGCACCAAAATATATCCCTGGACTACAACTATATTATTGTCAAGGTAAATCTTTGAAGGAAATTGTACCTGTTTTAGAAATGACAAGTTGGGATCAAGCTAGACGAGTATTAAATCCAGGAGAGCTTTTAAACAAGGTACGCACTCAGACAGTACAAAAATTACTTGATTGCATCTTAAACATGGCTCACGAAAAAGGCTTAACTCAAATGCCTCCTGAACCTGACTATCTCAAAGCCTTAGCAGAACAAATAGAAAGTTTTGTTGATGAAGAAGTATTCCAAGAAGCAGGCGAAGAAATTAGAGCCGGCAAAAGTCGTTCTATGGATAGTGTGTACGCTCAAAAAATCAAAAGTTTTTTTGCAGAAAAATCACTTTCATGTGAGCCGGGAATTATTTCTTTTTCATAACAATAAAAATAGATTAATCTATGATTAGGAACAACCAATGATCAATATGGCAACTCGATATAATGACTTAAGGCTATTTTTACCCGAATCAATTTTTTTAGATACAGAAGATTTTGAGTGGGCTAAAACTGTTAGCAGTCATGTCTACCAAGAACCTCAACAGTGGCAAGCTTATTTGGATGCACTAGCTTTAGTTGGCTGTGAAAAATGGGTCAAAGAACATTTGTCAACACAAGCAGTACACAAAAATTTCATTGGCAATACTGCTCACCTAAAAATAGGCGATTTCAAATTGTGTATATTAGCGACAGAACACTTACTGGATGAAATAGTTAATTTACCTCAAAAACTAGTTACTCAATCAGAATTAACAGCCCATTTTTATCTAATTATAGAAGTATTAGAAGAACAAGAAGAAATTATTATTCGAGGTTTCCTGCGTTATGATCAGTTGCTAGATGCTCTCAACGCTACTAATCTGATAACCACAGAAGATACTGTTTACCAGATATCTCTATCAAAATTTGATTCAGAACCAAATCATTTGTTGTTCTACTGTTTATACTCTGAGCCAGCAGCTATACCCTTACCTGTAGCTACTGAAGTTACTCAACAACAACTATCAGAATATATTGCCAAAAAAAACACAAAATTGAGCCAGTGGTTAGAGCATATATTTGATGAAACTTGGCAGACAATTGAGGCATTAATAGACCCAAATGCAAGTTTGGCATTTAGTCTGAGAAATACAGAAAAAATGATTAGACGCGGAAAATTACTTGACCTCGGAATGCAATTTGGTAACCTCAACTTGGCTCTATTAGTAAATATTACTAAAGAGGTTGAAAATAAAATACGCGTTTTAATTCAGTTACATCCAACAGGTAGACAAAAATTTCTGCCATCTAATATCAAACTAAGTTTACTTTCGGAAGCAGGGACACTACTCTCGGAAGTTTCATCAAGAAACCAAGATAACTATATACAACTAAAACCTTTTAAAGGTGAAGCAGGCAAGTGCTTTAGTATTGAAGTTAGTTTAGAGGATCTCAAGATTAGAGAAAATTTTGAACTTTAATAAATCAGTTGCTGAAATCAAATCATCTTTTACATCATCAAATACTTGATCAAATTGCCTACTTAATTATGCGTAATAAGTGTTATTTATTATTTTTAGCCCGTTGTTGCTTGCAATCAAAACTAACAGGAATATCCATAATAAACTCTGTTCCTTGGAGAGGCGAGGAAATACAATGTAATTGACCGCAGTGCTTTTCTGCAACAATTTGCTGACTAATCGATAATCCCATCCCTGTGCCTTTACCTATAGGTTTGGTAGTAAAAAAAGATTGAAAAATTTTAGAGCGAACATTCTCTGTCATCCCCGAACCATTATCAGCAATTGATATCCTAGCTTGGGTAGTGGAATTATACCCTTCAATTACTTCTGTATGAATCCGAATTTGTGGATGATAACCTGCGCCACCTTGAGATACACGCTCTTCTAAAGCATCAATAGCATTAGCTAAAAGATTCATAAAAACTTGATTCAGTTGACCAGCATAACAATTTACTAACGGCAACTCACCATATTCTTTAATTACCTCAATACCTGGATGTTCAGAGTTAGCTTTTAATCGATGATGTAATATCATTAAAGTGCTATCAATACCTTCATGAATATCAACAGGCTTCATTTCACTTTCATCTAAATGAGAAAACTTACGTAGCGACAGCACAATTTGGCGAATACGTTGCGCTCCTAATTGCATAGAAGAAACTAGCTTGGGTAAATCAGAAATTACAAAAGGCAAGTCTATCTCTTCAATCTGATTTTCAATTTCTGGTATAGGAGTTGGATAGTGTATTTCGTAAAGTTTTAGTAACTCAATTAATTGTTGAATATATTCCTGCGTAGGCAAGAGATTACCATAAAGAAAATTGACAGGGTTATTAATTTCATGGGCTATACCTGCAACTAGCTGACCTAAGCTAGACATTTTTTCGCTTTGCACTAACTGCAATTGAGTATTTTGCAAAGCCTTTAAAGAATTTTCTAGCGCGATCGCTTTTTCTCGTTCTCTTTGCTCACTGTTGCGTAGTGCAGTTTCTATTTGTTGACAGCGTTCAATTTCTGACTGCAATTTCTGACTTAAAGAATAACTTCTTAAGGCAGTTAATATCGTAGTATATAATTTTTGTGTTGTTAATTCAGTTTTAGTTTTATAGTCATTAATATCGTAGTTAAAAATAATTTCCTTTTCTGGTACATTGCCGGGTTGACCAGTACGTAAAATAATTCGTACCAATTGATTTCCTAAAACTTCTCTAACATATTTGACAAATTCTAGCCCAGCATTATCTGTTTCCATAATTACATCTAAAAGAATTATGGCAATGTCAGAATTTTCTTTAATGATTTGTTTCGCTTGACTAGCTGAGTAAGCATTGATAAAAGCTAAATTTTTGTTTTCAAAAATAAAATTTGTCAGCGCAATATTAGTAGCAGTATGAACTTCAGATTCATCATCTACAATTAAAACTTTCCAGCTTTCGGCTGGTAATTCTTCATCTATTTCAGCAGCAAACACTAACTCATCATCTAAATTGAGTACATCGTTAATGTCAGATTGCTGTTCTTCAACTAAGTTTAAAGTATTCGGTAACATAACTTTTCCTATCAAAATATGGTAGTAATTGAATTAATTTGCAGTTAATCGTAGCGGAAGCTTAATAGTGAACTTTGCGCCTCTACCCACCTCACTTTGGCATTCAATTTCACCCTTGAGTTTTTGGGTAACTAAGTTATAAACAAGATTTAATCCTAATCCACTGCCTCCCTGACTACGTTTAGTAGTAAAGAAAGGCTCAAAAATTTTACTTAAATTTTCGGCAGCAATACCTTTACCATCATCAGCATATTCTAGTTGTAGGTGTTCACCAATTTGCTGGAAGTTAAACACAAGCTTGCCAGAATCTTGTGGTTCGTAAGCATGAATTAAAGAATTCATAAGCAAATTAGTTACAATTTGTGACAATGCCCCTGGATAAGAGTCTAAAGTAATGTCTTGTTCTCCATAAATTTCAATTGTATGTTTGCTGGTTTTTAATTTAGGGTTTAATTGCATTAAAATCTCGTTGAGATAATTTTTAAAGTTAAATACACGTTGTACCTCACTAGATTGATCAACTGCAACTTGTTTAAAACTTTGGATTAATTCTGCTGCTCGATTTAAGTTAATTAACAGGGTATTACCACTTTGTGTAGTTAAATCAAAAAACTTTTCTAAGTCAGAGCGTTTCATAGCACCACTCTGATATTTAGAACAGAAATCTGAAGTATGTTCTACTAAGGCTGAAGCAACAGTTACACCAATTCCGACTGGGGTATTAATTTCATGAGCAACACCAGCTACCAAACCTCCTAATGATGCCATTTTTTCAGCTTCTACTAACTTACTTTGGGTAGCTTTTAAATTAAGTAGTGTCTCTGATAATTCTTGAGTACGTTGGCTAACTAATTGCTCTAAATTTTGATTGAATTTTTGTAGGTTTTTGTAGAGTTGAGCATTTTCAATTGCAATGGCAATTTGCGCAGATAATAATCTTAAAAGCTCTAGCCTATCTGTGGTAAAAGCGCCTTCAATTAGATTGTTTTCTAAGTAAAGAATCCCAGTTATTTTCCCTTGATATAGTAAAGGTGTGCAGAGAATAGATTTAGGCTGAGTAGCTACAATATAAGGATCAGAGATAAACTGACCTTCTTGAGTAGCGTTATTTAAAACAACATTTTCTTGAGTGTGAATTACATAGTTAATAATGGCATCGGAAAGTTTTAATTTCTCCTGATAAGCTGTTATTGAACTTACGGGAATTGATTGTAGTACAGTCACATTATCACTATTGACTGCACCTTCAGCTTCAATCAGCCATTTGCCTTGTTTTTCTAAAATTAAACAACCTTTTTCAGCGCCAGCATTTTCAATCACTATTTTCATTAATCTAGCAAGTAAATTACTCAAAACTATTTCACCAGAAATAGCTTGTGCTGCTTTCATTGCTGTGGCTAAATCTAGGGTAGCTCCCGTGCTAGTAGTAGTAGAATCTGCTGTTGTTTGGAGATTCTTAGTTTTGGCAGTTGTTTTTGCTAATTCTTTAACCAGCACCTTCGGATATTTTTCTTCTAAGTCTTTTACTTTACCAAAAGCTCCCCAAAGCTGATAGTTATAGTGAGCTTTGAGTAGATAAGACTTAGCAAACTCTCCTTTACCTTTGGCTAACCAAAATTTAGCTGCTAATTCATTAGCCAAAGCTTCATCTTGAATAAAATCATACTCTCTAGCAGATGCGATCGCTTTGTCATATAACTCCATAGCTTCGGCAGTTTTCCCGGAAATGCGGGCAAGTTCTGCTTCTACTAACAAATACTTATGCCAAAAGTTTTCTGGACATTGTTCCGCCCATTGTTTTATTTTTCTTTGATTATTTGTCAATATTTCCCAATAGTATTTTTGTTCAGACTCAGCAGCAGCAGGATAAAGTGCTGTGAGAATTAATGAGTAATAAAAATAATGATGAGAACTAGAAATATGTCCCATCAAATAATCAAGTATTTCCGCAGCCGAAATTGACCATTTTTTTGCTTCATCATACTGCTCGTAACTATAAAGAACCTGGGCTTTCAGAACATGGTATTCACAAATAGCCGCCATGCTCTTATGCTGATGAAACATTTCTAGATGCTGGGAATCTCTTGATTCATCTATTACTCCCATCAAATTCAACACAGCTAATTTATTAGCCAAAATAATATCAGCAGCCCACTGGTTTTGGGTTTTTTCACAAAATAAAATGAAATTACCTATCTCTCCTAAAAGAAGTTCCAAATTTAGCCCTTGAAAGAAAAGGCTAATGGTTTGAAACATTCGGTTATATCCTGTCCATTGCAAATTCCCAGATTGCAGCCCAATTTTATAACCTTCATTATTAATATCAACGCTTGTTTTGATATGGTTCATCCAACAATTTAAATAGTTGGCGAATATCACACTATCTTGACAGTTTTGCGCTAAATTATTGGTCAATTCACTCAGTTTTAAAGAAAGCAGTCCAAATTCATATCCAGATTGAGAATCTTCTAATATGCAACTCAGCATAATGCCATAGCAAGAGTAACAATAGGAGCCTCCAGCCACAAAACCATATTCAAAAGACAAGTTAATTGCTTTAATAACAGTAATTTTCCATAAAGCTTGATGAGAAAAGAACGTTAGTGGCCCCATATGTCCTAATACTTTTAGTGCCACTTTTTGTTTGGGAGATTTCATTTTTTCTTCATCAATTAATGAAGCAATTTTTCTATCTGCTAAATATGCTTGGGCTTTGGCAATTTCCCCAGGAAGCATTGCCTCTAAATCTTCTACTTTTTGCGGTAAGTCTATTCCTAATAATGCCAATGCATCTCGCCCAGCTTGAATTGCCTCTTCATATTTAGTTAGTAAGGTATACTGTACAATCAGCATATTATAAACTTCTGCTTTTTCAATAGCTGATTTTGCTTGTAATAATATTAATCTAATTAATGCTTCAGATTGCTCAAAATTACCATTCAAATACTCAACTTCTGCTCGTTCTTTGTAGATTTTGAAAGTTAAGCTATAGTGTTGTGTCCATGTGTCTCCAGACAAACTATCTGTAGCCTCAATTAAATATTCTCTAGCGGCAGCATAAGCCATTGAATCTTTAGCTTTTTTAGCTGCCATTAAGTTCAACTCAGCTAATTGTGCTTTTTGATTTAAATCATCAATTAATTCAACACCACTATTTAGATGATTGATAATATCAAAGATTTTTTCTTCAAGTTCAGCCTTGCTACTATTTTTCAGTAGTAGTTGACCAATTTTTAAATGAACTTGCTTTTTATGTTCTTCTACAATGAGGGCATAAGCTGCTTGTTGTACACGGTCATGTAAAAATTTAAAAGTGAAAATTACTAGCCGAGCATTAATTACTTCTTCTGGGGTAATTTCTAAGTCAGAAATTGGTAAAATCAAGCTTTCTTGAATTGCTGGTAAAATATTTTGAAAAGCTGCCGCTGCTGATTTTTCACTAATTATTGAAAGTGTGTGTAAATCAAAAGTATTACCTACACAAGCAGCTAACTGTAAAACTTGCTGTGTTGCTTCAGGAAGATTTCTTAATTTTCTAATTACCAAATCTACAACATTATCAGTAATCTTCATTGCCTCAATATTGGCTGTATTCCATTGCCATACGGCTTTACGGCTTGTTGATGGAGGTTGAAAAGTTAACAGATTTTCTTGATATAAAGTTTTGAGAAATTGATTAACAAAGAAAGGATTTCCGGAAGTTTTACGTACTACTAATTCGGCTAAAGGCTGAATTGTAAGAGCATCACTATGTAGTGTGTCACTAATTAGCTCGTTAACGTGTTCAATTGCTAAGGGAACTAAAACAATATCATTTATAATAGTGCCTTGAGAACGTAATGAATCAAGACTCATCATCAATGGATGTCTAGAATCAACTTCGTTATCTCGATATGCTCCAATTAAAAACAAATAGCGTGTTTCTTCATCCCTCATCATTACTTCTAGTAACTTTAGAGTAGCTAAATCAGCCCACTGTAAATCATCTAAAAAAATTACTAGAGGATGCTCTATTGAACAAAATACACGGATAAAGTTTTGAAAAACTAAATTAAAGCGATTTTGAGCTTCAGAACCTCCTAGCTCTTGTACGGGAGGTTGTTTACCAATGATGAGTTCTACTTCAGGAATCACATCAATAATTACCTGACCATTAGCACCAAGAGCATTAGATATTTTTGCTTGCCATTGATTTAGTTTTTCTTGATTTTCAGTTAATAGTTGTTTCACTAATGATTGAAAAGCTTTAACTACGGCTGAATAAGGAATATTCCGTTGAAATTGGTCAAATTTACCAGAAATGAAATAACCTCTGGCTTTAGTAATTGGTTTATAAATTTCTTGAACTAATGCTGATTTACCAATGCCAGAATATCCTGAGACTAAAATCATTTCTGTTGTGCCACTACTAACGCGCTCAAAAGCAGCTAGTAAGTTAGAAACTTCTTTTTCTCGTCCATAGAGCTTTTGCGGAATTTGAAATTTGTGAGAAATGTCTTGTTCTGCAATTACAAAATCTGAAATATATCCTTGTGTTTGTAATTGTGCTAGACATATTTCTAAATCAGCAATAATTCCCCAAGTAGTTTGATATCTTTGCTCTACTGTTTTAGCCAACAGTTTCATAACAATCTCTGAAAGAGATTTTGGTATTTCAGGATTAATTTCATGGGGTGGAACTGCTTGTTTGGCAATGTGGCAATGAACTAATTCCATTGCATCAGCATAGTTACAGGGCAGTTGTTGTGTTAGTAGTTCATAGAAAGTTACACCAAGGGAGTAAAAATCAGTGCGATAATCCATTGCTCGGTTCATTCTCCCTGTTTGTTCTGGTGAAATGTAGGCGAGAGTTCCTTCTAGAACATTAGGGTTTTTAATTGTAGGATTTTCGTGAGTTAATATAGTCGAAATGCCAAAGTCTATGATTTTAACTTGAGATGTATTGTAATTAATAACAATATTTCCAGGGTTAATATCTTTATGAATAATATTTTTTTGGTGGATTTCCCCTAAAACTTTAGTAATGGCAATAGCTAAGAATAAAAATTCTGCTAATGTCAGTTTTCTGGTGTTAATTATAAATTTTAATGACTCACCACCAAAATCTTCTAAGATCATGACTAGGCTATTTTGATATTTTTCTAAGCCATAAACTTTAATTACGCCATCTAAATCTAAATTTTTGGTAATTTCATATTCTTGCTTATATCTCACTAGTGCTGAGGGAGTGGGATAGTCTTGTTTCAAAAATTTGAGAATAACAGGTTGATGATCTTGGTTACGCTGTCCTCGATAAACTGAAGAATTGGTGCTTTCGTAAATTTGGTTAAGAATTGTATAGCCAGATAAATTCAACATAATTACTTTATATTTGCCTTGCTGTATGGATGCGATCTGAAAAATATCAATAATCTGTAAATGCAATGCTGTTCAAGCTACAGTTAACAGATGTAACTGTAGCTTGAACACAAATAGCGGCTAGGAACTTATCACTAAATTCAGCCTTACCTGTTTGCTGAGTAGTAAGTCGAGCCTGGACAAAACAATATTTTTTGCTCTTTTACTAAAATGCCCAAAAGTTTAAGAAAAAATTGAATTTTAAATAAAACTAAATATATATTATTCAATCGCTCTTATTTTTTTTACAAAGTATTAAAATTGGTTGTATAGGACTCATATTTGATTAATGAAAAAACTCAGTATACCTTAGAGAGCCTTCTTTCCTGTTCCCTGTTCCCTGTTCCCTGTTCCCTGACTACGTAGATCGTTTCAGAAATCAAACCGGATTCCTATAGTATTTCATGGCAGATGCTGCATGATCTACTAATGATATTGAACTATAAGATTTAATCAATCAGTGGTAGCGATCGCCTGAAGGTAATAAACGTTTAATTCCACCACCAAATATGCAAATTTTAGTGGTGGAAAATAATATAGATATTACAAAGATTGAACAGTTAGGTCTTGGAGGGTGATTGTAAAGTTCCGTTGTTGTGCTGTAGCAATGAATGAAACTATTACTTCACAAGTCACAGCAACAGTTAACATCACTAAGTTTCGTGCCAGAGGATAATCACAGACATCATCATTAACTTCGGAAGGCACTCGATAAGCGTCATTCCAAATTACTTCTGCATAATCAACTGCTAGTCCAGCATGAACACAAGGAATGCTAAATTGATCAGCATAATCTTTCACTGCCTGACGTGCCACACTATTGTCAAAAACATCGACAATTAGCTGGCTATCTTGGAGTAGTTGTGTTGTATTCTCTGGTGTTAATTCCTTTGTCTTGGCCTCTACTTTTGTACCAATGGCTCGATATAAATTGTTTGCCAAAATTTTCGCTTTGAAGGCTCCCACATCAGAGCGGTAGTAAGGTTGGGTAGAAAGATTACGCTCCTCAATGCGATCGCGATCAATTACGGCAAGTTTCTCAAAACCAGACCGAGCCAAGTTCTCAGCAATGTTAGCGCCTAATGCTCCAACCCCACAAATTGTTATAGGATAGTTCTTTAGCTTTGCCATTACAGCATTGCTGCGGTAAAGCTGCTCGTGAAAAAAGATACTCATTGTCGCTTTGCTCCAAGTTAAAAGTAAAAATTAAAAAGGCAAAAGAAAGAAGTAAAGAAAAATAATTGTGAATCACCAAAATTTCTAAAAATTCTATTTTTACTTTTATCTTTTTACGTTTTACTTATTACTGTTGTTCTATTACACCGACTAAGGATTGCAAGTCAAAGTCGCGATCATATCCACTCAGACAAATACCAGAACTAATCACAGTCAAGTCAGTTTTAGCGATCGCGCTACTGTGGCGAACACCATCAACGGTTGTCCAATCGACTGTCCAGTAATCACCGCGATCGTGGAACTGCTGTAATTCACCACCCCCCATCTGCAATGCCTTTCTCAGTCGCTTTTCATCCTGTTTGGATTGATCGAAACCTTCAATTTGCTTAGTTGCTAATTCATACACGGTGCGGATTTCTGGAGTCATGTCTTTGAATTGCAATTCTTCAACCGGAATCAGTTGCTTAACCGCAGATTGCAAAGTTTCTATAATTGCTGGATTGGTACGGCGATCAACATCTTCAAACCAGCAGGACTGACCATTCCAACGAGCAATGATTTGCTCAAAAACTACACCCTCGGTTACTAAATGCACTGCGATCGGTTTCACTACCTGCAAACGTTGACGCATATCTGCTTCGTTGATGGGGTATGCTAACCAAGTTTGTCCTCGTAGTTGCTGTACTAACCGCAGTCGAATTTGGGGAAAGTGTTGCAAGTATTCTGCAACCTGGGGTAAATCTGCTTCTTCCACAACCGTTGCAGTCTTCGCATCCACAGGCTGAAAAATGCCCCAACCTTCAAATTTACTAGGCTTGGGTGTGAAGGTGTAAACCATCCCCGCTACCCGTGTGCGAACTCGTCCACCTTTAACGCAAGGCGCAAGGAATTGGGTAGCAGACAACTGTGCTTCTGCATCAGCAATTTGATTGATCAGCTTACGGATGTTAACCATAAATATTACCAATAAAAAAGGCTACCAATGCAACCCTAGAAAACCTGATAAAATCTCACTTTATTAATTAGGAATTATTAATCTGCGTGCAAGTTGGTGGAGCATTGCGTGTTCTCAGTTACTAGAGGGACTCCGCTGGTGAGTTGTTACACACTCTTTTAAAGATGGCTACTTCTAAGCCCACTTTCCAGGTTCTTCGCACTCCCCGTTCACACACGCCCACTGCATTTGACAGTGTTACTTTTCCTCTCGTACTAATATGTAGGCTCCACGAGTTAGGTCACGCAGATTATACTACATTATACTACAAAAATATTAGAAATGAACAAATAGATTTTGCAGTAGTGCGATCGCAGTTGCTTAATATATCGTTCAACAGCAAATCTCATATAAAATAACCAATAAAATATTGAAATATACTTTACGTCTTGTGAACAGACGTTTTGGTCAGATAGATGCAGTAATAATTGAGCGTCTGCAAATATTATCAACAGAGCAATTAGAAACTTTAGGAGAAGATTTTTTAGATTTCTCAAATATATCTGATCTAGTTACTTGGCTTGAGAGAAATACTAATGTTTAAAATATAAAAAATAGGTAATACTTACTACTTGTAATAATAAGCATTACCATAATTTATAACTTACTTATCCTCTCGCACAGGTAACGGCATATCCAAAATCTCCATTAGCAAATCCAGACGAGAGGGACGTGTTAGCAGTGGAACAAGGTTCGGCAAGCTGTAGTAGTCTCCGGCAAAGGTGAAAGTTTCTACAGGTGCTTGCTGCTGCTTAAGTTGAGTTTCTACCCAGTTGTAATATGTACCTACACGGACAATCACTACATTGGGTATAACTGCAAACTCTCGGCAATAGGTCTTGTAGGCTTCACCGAAGTAAGGAGCAGCATTTTCCCCTTCATCCGTTACCAAAATAATTTGGTCAACAACCTGCTTTTTCTTCCGCATAGCTTCCAATGCACAGCCGATACTAGTACCACCGCCTGCATTGATGTGTTGGAATGCACGTTCCCAGTCAGTTAACTCTTTACCCTTGGCGGTAACAGGATAGGGAATGGTATCGAAGGCGTAGACAAACAATTCTGCTTGAGTGATACCAGAAATTAAAGCAGCAAGTTGTTTACCGATCGCGATCGCATCTTCCATTGAGCCAGATTTGTCCACCAACAGAGCCGTTGGACGCGCAATTGTACCGCGCCGCTTCACTTGCTCGTTGGTCACTTTTTCCAAACGTGCAACGGTGTCTGCGTCGAAATCTGCGTTATCTGCGGCAATCTGTGCTTTGAATGCGGCAACACGGCCACTTTTAGATGCTTCCTCTAGTTTGCCATCAATCAACTTCTTGACTTCTGGATGATCCATTGCTCCTCTGGCTTGAAGTGACTTGAGGTTGTTGATCACTTCTTGAGGAGTCATGCTATTGATCAATGCTACCAGCACAACTGGTGTAAGTTGGTTGATTGCACCGATCGCGATCGCATAAGGAATGTTAAATTCCACAATCAGCCGTGCTTGTTCAGCAGGACTTTCTGCTTTCGCCAGATGCTTCAGTACATTTGCTAAAGAACCCTCTGGCGGAGTATCGCGGAATAAAATTGCATTTGCTCGTTCACTAGGCTTAATATGCAGCGAAGCATACAGGTGCTTCATAGCTTTACGACCCCGCAAAGCAGCGCGATCGAACAAAGCTGGATTACTTTCCCGTGTCTTTAAGTAACGCCGCACCGCAGTACGAGCCGAACGAGGCAATTTATTTTGGTGCTGCTTCATAAAGTCCACTACACGAGCCACCTGATAAGGTGGAAACTCTTGCAGCATCACAAATCCCGCATCTCTGTGTTCAGTTAAGCTGCTAGTTAACAAGTGTGCAACAAACACTTCTTTGTGGTCGCGGACATCCCCATGACGTTGATACCAAACTGCCAAGTGTCCGTAAAATATGGGATCTAATTCAATAATTAATTTATGAGTTTCTGCGACTTGCTCAAGTTTGCGGTGAGGAGTTGTCAGCAAACTATTGAGCATTTCTAAGCGCAGGTCGCGTTCTGCGGTATTCATGAGAACCTCCTGAGAAAATTTTAGATTTTGGATTGCAATCTAAAATCACGCCACTTCGCCCAAGTCGGGAAACCCGCCCAAGCGATTGGCTCCAAAATTGAAGGAGGCAGATGTTGCACGCCAAGCGATCAAGTCACCGCGCAAGTTGTAGAAGCATTGGTTTAACTTTTTCAGAGTTATGTAAGCTTCTGCGATTGGGACGCGGCAACAACTGCCGATAGAATGTTATTTGATAGAAGCGATCGCTCCTGTTTCTTCTAATTGCTGCTTAAGAGTTTGGGCTGCTTCTTGGTTCAATCCTGACTGAACTACTTGAGGAAGAGAATCCACAAAGTCTTTGGCCTCTTTTAGTCCCAGTCCAGTTATCGTGCGGATGACCTTGAGTAAGGCAATCTTTTTCTGTGCTGGAACCGATACCAATAAAACATCAAATTCGGTTTGAATTTGCAGTTGATCCTCATCTTCATCTCGCTTTTTAATTTGAATGAGTTTAGGTGTGGAACTATCAACATTGAAGGTTGCTTCAATTTGTTTTACTAAAGAAGCAGTTTCATTGACAGTTAAGGATTTGATTTGTTCTAAAATTTCTAAAGTTTTGACAGACATAGCAACCTCCAATGAGTTGTAATTAACTCATGTTTAAAATTAATAAAAGCACTTCGTACAAGTTGAAAAAGCTGCTGATTCATACACGGGATTTGTACCCGTAATACCTTGCTTTTAAGTCAAGTGCCTGTTCCAATTCGGCTAGTATGTAAGCTTTTTTGGTTAGGACACGAAGTGAAAAATTTATTTTTTAGAAAGTTGATTTAAAATAAATCGAATTTCTTTCTTATTACACTGCTGTTTACTAACAGCGTAAATTTTGCGACCTCTATAAGTTGCGTGAGAACGGTGGATTAAACCTTTGAAAACATCTGTTACATAATCATTAGGTGGCGGTGGAAAATCTTCAAAGGTAATCAGATACCAAATCTCATTCAGCTTATGGTACTGATGATAATCATCGATGATGACAATATCAGTTGGTTGCTGCTTTTGTTTGTGCTTGCGCGGTGTTTTCTCGATCGCACAAAGTATTCCCGTTTGAGGATGAATATAGAAGCGATCGCGGTAACTTCTATCTAATACAATTTGATATCCTTGGTAAGACTTGCGATAAAGACTACCATCAATAATTTCTACATGACGTTCAACATAATCCCAAACATGACCGATAACGTGCTGCCCTGCCATTGTATTGTGATCTAATCGTTGACACAATTCGCTGTAAACGTCATTCCAAGGCTGTCCGACTTTCGAGCGCAAAAACCGACGCAAGGGGCCAAGATGATCTGAAAGATACTTCGATTTATTTCTAGCTTTAATCAAGTAAGGATTTAATAATCCATCTTTGCTCGCTTCTTCGGTAAGTTTGTGTAATTGCTTTTTAAAACCCTTCAGCTTTTTGAGGCTAATCTTCATGCCATTGCGAGGACGTTCAATCACAATTTCACTTAAACGATGTTCGCTCATATCTCAAGTTGTTTAAATATAGTTTTACCGATTGATTTGTTATTACAAATGAGTTAGCAAACATCATCGAACTCACCTCCGTATACAGACAATTTTAGATTTTAAATTTTGGATTTTGGATTGATACAGAGCAATTTGGGTACTTGTACCATCAATAAATTATTGCTAATTGAATTAAGGTTATAAACAAATACGATGTGAATGATTGAAATCCCGCACAAGTTAGCAAAGCTGTTTTCACAATTGCCTTTACCAATTAGGCGACGCTCCCATCAGTGGAAGCGGCAGGAATCGAACCTACAATCCGTTGCCGGATGGTGTGTAGGCTTTACAAGTTAGGGCGCGGAATCAAGTCTTTAATCTTCAACCATAAACAGCTTCAGGACGAACAATCAAATCTCCACTGGGACGGCGATCTACTACGTAAGCACAGAGGCGATCGCTATTTACATCTAAATGACGAGCAACACGTTCTTTTACGGCTACATCATTCATGCCTGTTGTAATTCCCAGTTGTGTTTCTGCAATATCAACAGAACGCCCTTCAAATCGAATATGAACCATTACAATCACCTCTTTTTAAACACTAGTAGTGGATCTGATCGGGATTGAACCGATACCCTCCCTGTGAGAGTTGCACTCACTCCTCGTGCAAGTTGAAAAAGCTGTGTAACACACGCAGGAATCGCACCTGCAACTAATCGTAATAGCAGACGATTGCTCTACTGTTGAGCTAGTATGTAAGCTTCTTCTGTCAGGACACGAGTGGTATCCGGGAACTCTACCGTTAGAGCTACAGACCCAAGTTTGTATGGTTGTCATGCTTTGATTGAAGCCATTGCAACTTCAACTCAAGTCAAGACAAATGGAGCCGTTGGGAATTGAACCCAAATCCTGCAACCGTCCGTTTGTTGGTTTCGGAGCAGTCGAACGCCAATCGCGACCCCAAAAGTGGGCAGTGCGGAAGTTAGCCACTTAACTACCCTACACAGTAGCGTTTATGTAGTTGTCAAGGTTCCGAAAGAATTTACTTTTGCCTTTTTATATTGCATACTACAAATGTAATACGTTATTTACATCATGTCAAGAGGATAGTTACACTAATTGCGAATGCACTCTGCTGTTGCGCATTTATAAGAATCCGATTTGATTGAGAAAAAAATCTCGGTATATGTAAAGTGCGTTACTGCTTACGCCTAACACACCCAACGCTTTGGTGAAGGGGTGTGACGCTGACACTAAAACACTATATGTGTATTTCAAAAATCAAATATGATTCCCATACAGCAATTTTTGCTGCTGAGGTTCAGGCTTTCACAATGTCTTTATCTATACTTTTTTGCAAAGATAAGGCATGGAGAAAAATTTCACCAATGCCCTATCTTTTGTGTGTTATTTGTCTATTGTGTAGGACTTACATATGAAAAAGACAAATCAAGGGTTGAGGTGGTTAAGGGTGTAAGTGTATAGATATTCAAAACCCATTAATCCTATACCGTTCGGCTGAAGCTCACGGCGAAGCCCTTCAACCCTTACAACGCCAGTCGCTACGGACGCTGGTTCTTCAGTCTCAACAGACAATCTTTGTATGTAACTCCTGCTGTATTTACTGATTGTGTTGCGCTACTAGATTTATACTTTGGCTTTGATTTTTTGTTGTTGTTTGCGTTTTAGTACTGAACCTGTAGCTAAAAGAGAGAATGCTAATAAACCCGTTATAGATGCAGGTTCAGGTACTGATTGTGGTGGTTGAATAGCTTGCACATAATTTAAAACATTAGGTGCATAAATGCTTGCAAACTCGTCTTGTGGTGGATTGGGGCCAAATCCTTCCAAATAATAATCAAGAGGAATTGTAGAGTAATACACAACACCTGCACCCAATCTATAAAAGAACGCAGCTATTTTGTTAGGATCTGAGCCAACACTCAAAATGGCTTCCGCTCCCACTGGTAAAGTACTAGCGAGTGCAAAGCCGTGAGTAGAGGATGTACCTCCATCAAGTGAGAAGTTATTGATGGTGCCATTAGGCCCGTTGGTTACTAAAGTATTACCTGGTGGGATGAGATCAATATCAGCATCATTACTAAAGTCACGTTCTACTAAAATGCTAGACGCACCTATCAAAAAAGGGTTGGATTGAGGAGCATCAATATCGTTGCTCACAAAACGATCATGGACAATAAAAGATTTACCTCCTTGCACCCAGGTGGTGATATCTGCTAAACGACCTAATAAAGCACTAGAAAGCCCACTGTTATTAGTCTCGTTGACAAAGAGAGTGTCAATACTATTCAAGTCGAATGTACTAATGTCGGTGATTTGAATAGGTGTAAATCCAGCTTGGTTAATTGCTGCTGCTGGTGCAGTCGTGCTTTCGTTGAAGTCGGTAAAATAGCCGATTCTAGCAGCTAAAGCGCCTTTACTACCTACCAAAATTACACCAACACTAAATATAGTACTGCTAGCAACAATTGATAAATTTTTGAGTGTATTTAAATTAGCCATGTTACAAACCTCTTTTACAAATGATGTCAACGTTAATACTCCTGAGAGCAATCTTTTTTAAAAGTCTCAGTCTATTTCAGTATTTACAAATGTAAAAATTACTGATGCTTAAAATTTGGCTTTTAGCTTTAACTTGACTTTCACAGCCAGTCTAGAAACACTGGCCAGCATTAGAAAATAGAGGCTAGAAACTCTCAAGTTTTTACTAGGTTTCACACCCTTGAAGTTTTCCGCAGGCCGTGAAAATTCATGTTTTCAGCCTCGTCTGAGTTATAGTACGTATTTGTATCAGGAGTATATGTATTTAGAATAATCACTAATTGATTTAATATCTAGATTTTTTCAGTAGATTTACACAATAAATATACTTTCTTAATCTTGGATAAATACGATCGCAAATATTACGACTGCTTTGAGTTTTATTATCTGCGCTGTGCGATCGCCTTCATACGGTTAATAATCAACAGTTAACAGTTAACTAACATTATGAGTAATTACGTAGTTTACAGGTGTAAGTGATTATGAGCTATAACTTAGTAGATTCACGATCAGCTTCATTGACTGATATTAATGTGCTGATTTTTGTACAACATCCAGCCTTTTAACTTATATAAGGTGTAAATAAGAAAACTTTCATGCTGTACCGCAATTTTCAAACTCAAGCTGAGCTAGATTCTCAGTACAATCCTTCTGAACTAGGTCTTGATATACCTGGGTATATGAATTTTTATACTACTAACAGTGCTAGAGTACGCAAACAATTACGCTGTCATTTAGATGTTGCTTTTGGGCCTACCCTAGTCGAACACTTAGATATTTTCCCGGCATCACAGCCAAACTCGCCAATTGTCGTATTTATCCACGGTGGCTATTGGATAATGGCAAGCAGTAAAGACTTTAGCTTTGTTGCCCAAGGTTTGGTAGCTGCGGATGTCACAGTCGTGGTGGTCAATTATGCTTTGTGTCCCAAAGTGACTATTGATGAAATTGTCCGTCAGAATCGTTCAGCAATTGCCTGGATTTATCGTCATGCTGAAAGCTTTGGCGCAAACCCCAATCGAATTTATGTAGCTGGTCACTCAGCTGGTGGTCATTTAACCGCGATGGTCATGGCTACAGACTGGAAAAACGACTATGGACTGCCAGATCATATTATTAAAGGTGGTTGTGCAATTAGCGGTTTGTTTGATTTGATGCCATTTCCCTACACTTGGCTACAACCGAAATTACAACTAACTTGGGCTGAAGTTCTTCGCAGTAGTCCTATCCGTCATCTTCCTGAAAAAGCTGGTTCCTTACTCATAACCTATGGCGGAGAAGAAACTTCAGAGTTTGAACGACAGTCGCAAGATTTTCTGATGGCGTGGAAGGAAAAAGGATTGACTGGTGAATACTTACCACAGCCTAACGAAAATCACTTTACGGCAATCAATGGTTTTCTAGATGCTGATAGTCCACTATGTACGGCAATTTTGAGACAGATTAAATTAAGTGATTAATTATGATTCTGTCGGGAATATACAGCAGATTGCAGGTGAATGAGGTTGAAACTTTTGACATTCATAGCTCAATTCCGCAACGCCCAATTTACATCAGGCGATCGCAATTAAACAGTTAAACGATAAAGTAAATGAGGTAAATTGGCATGGATAATCTCACGTTCATACTTAAATCCCAATTTTTCTATAACCCTTTTTGAAGCATGATTTGTCGTGAGAGTAAAACAAATTACATCCTGTATTTGCAGCACTTCAAAACCAATTTTCAAGATTTGCTCACTCATTTCTGTCGCTAATCCTTGACCCCAAAATTTAGCCATCAGAGCATAAGCTAATTCAACTTCATTGTTGCCTTCTAAATTCGTATTGCGAAGACCAGCACGACCAACAAATTGATGATTAATTTTGTCTCGAAATACCCATAAACCAAATCCATAACGTTGCCAATGGTGCAAATTATTATAAATAAATACCCGTGTTGCTTCATCAGAATGCACACCACCTAAAGTTGCCATCACTTGTTTATTTTGGTGCATCTGATAAAGTTCATGCAAATGTTGAAATTTCAAGCGTTCTGCTAATAAGCGATTGGTAGTAAATGTTTCTAATAACTGCATATAATTTTTCTGAATCAATTTTCTATAAGAAATAATTCTAATTATTAAAAACTGACATTCCAGTTAGTGCAAACTGGTGGTTTGATATGACTTATGTAGAATAATAGTCTGTTGAGACTGGGTGTAATAGGTTCAGGGTATTTCGCAAATGAAATCACTTTAGTTCGCCAGGGTAATCTAAGAAGGGTTAGATTGGATTCATTGTAGGAAGTTGACTGATATCTTGCACCAAGTAGGCTAAATACTGAATGCGTAAAGTAGACATATAAAGTATCACATATCCAGCAGACCGAAAAGTTTTGCGATCGCTCTGTAAAGAATTGGTTTAGAGGATGTCTAATTCACCTGAATATAATGAGATACCAGAAATTACTCAAGTTGATGATCTGGAAACTTTTGTAGGTAAAAAAAACAAAATTTGGTTGTGGACAGCAGTAGATAAGCATGTTCCAGGAGTTATAGCCTGGGTTTTAGGAGACCGCAGTAAAGACACTTTTAAGCTTTTGTGGCAGATAATAAACTGTTGGCATTCTTATTTTTACGTCACAGATGGCTATCCAGTTTACCCGTGTTTTATTTGCAATGAGGATCATATTGTTATCCCTCTTCTAAGAAACCAGATTATCTGAGGGCTGAGGAATGAGTTCAAAACCAAAAGCCTGAGCCTTTTTGTGGAGATTATTGACCATTTGCTCTCGGTAACGCTGCTCATAATAATCAATACCAGGATCGGTATAATCTCCTCCAGTTGTCCAAAGTTGGTAAAAAATCCGCGCAATCTTATAAGCGGTAGTGGTAATAGCTTTAGGAGCGCCAAGGCGAGAACGTAAACGACTAGGATAAGTGATTTTCTAACAGAGATGCGATCGCTTCTGGATGAAGTTTTTTATACTTCTTTTTACCAAGCAACAATACACAGTTAGGTGCGCTGCTGCAACGCTTTTGACAGCCTGTGTGTTCTATTTTTACTTTGTCTCGCAAACCGCGATCGCACAAAGTTTTTTCTAATTCTGATAATAAACCTTTACCACCTTTCTTAACGCAACCAGATTTTTGACAAACCATAATTTTGGCCTCTGGTTGCGTTGACAATTCTTGATTTGGGCAAGTATCAATTGGTGTGACTTGATGTGCTTTAATTTTAATTTTTCCTGTGCGTGTGTTTACTTTACTAACGCCACAAATACGAATTTGTTCACCAGGCACTAAACTACATTGCAACGAACTACGCAAATCTTTTGGTAATTTAATATGCAAATTTCCTGAAGCAATTGCTAATTGCAGATATTTAGCTTTTCCTGGTTTAATGCCAGCGAAACCTAGGAATTGTCCTTCTAGGTTCAATTCCGATAATCTCAGATATTTTTCACCCATATTAACTACTCAAAATTTACACTAAAAAATAATTAACCCCAAGCTTTTGGGGCGTTGTTGCTCAATCTAGATTTTTTCGACGCAAAGGCACGCGCAGGTTAGCGCAAAGGTGCGCGGAGGTTTTATCAAGTCAATTCGTTCTGTCCCAAAATTATTAGGGACATCTTGATAGAAAATTAGTGTTAGTAAAAAGGAAGAAGGAAAAATTGGTTGTTACCTTTTGCCTTCTCTCTTTACTGTTGACTTGTAGTTCTACGCTAAACGTTTAGCTTCTACAGTTTGAGGTAATTTGGCTGCATCTGGTATTTCTTGGAATTCTAATTCCCAACCATTGGCTAAGGTAAGAATTTTTCCAGCTTCACTGTCTGTTTGTTTAACTACTACTTCTTCTAAATCTTTTTTAGCAACATAGACTGTTAAATTGCCAGCATCATTCATCCGTAGCATTACTTTCATGATTTTCCTCAGCAGATTCTAGTTCTTTTTTGCGACAACCAACAACAATTCCTTTATCTAAGAAATGCACAGCATAGATATAGGAACGTTGTAAAAAAGTTCCTATACTTGCTACGTAGCCAATATCTCCTTTTTTGGCTAAAATTTCCCCAATATCTCTACCGGGAAATGTCCCGTCGTTTTTAATTTGTTTGCGGAGTCTGACTTTTTCACCAATTTCAAAATCGGGTTCTGACTCTAATTCGTATTCATCGGGTTGCATGAGAATACCTCTGTTCTTTTACCAAGTTCAACAGTTCTTCTGTTGTGAGGCTACGTTTTTTCTTAACTGATTGCTGGCGAACTGCATCTAAAACAGACTGGGTTTCTTCGGAGTTGAGAAATATACCATGCTGCTGAAGCAAGTTAGACACCAAGTGCTTTCCAGAATGTTTACCCACGACTAAACGTCTTTCCCAACCTACTTCTTCCGGTGCAAAAGGTTCGTAAGTTTCGGGATTTTTGAGTACGCCATGTGCATGAATTCCAGATTCGTGAGCAAAGGTGTTTTCACCGACAATTGCTTTCCAAGGTGGTACACCCGCACCAGAAGCAGCTGCGACAAGTTGCGATAGTTCCAACAAACGGGGTGTGTTGATACCCATATCTAAGCCATAGATGCGTTTGATGGCCATAACAACTTCTTCTAAAGCGGCGTTACCTGCTCTTTCGCCTAAACCATTAACGGTGGTGTTAACAGATGCGGCTCCACCTTTAATTCCGGCTAGTGCGTTAGCTGTCGCCAAACCGAAATCGTTGTGGGTGTGGATTTCTACAGGAATTGACAACCAAGAAACGAGCCGCTTCACTTTTTTGTAGGTTGTGAAAGGATCGAGAACTCCAACGGTGTCGCAGAAACGAAATCGAGATGCACCCCATTCTTGAGCATACAAAGCGACATCTAACAGAAAGTTTTCATCGGCTCTGGAAGAATCTTCGCCACCGACTGCAACCCAAAGACCGCGATCGCGGGCAAAGCTGATACAATCTTTGAGTCTTTGCAGACTTACCCGCCATTGTCCATGAAATTTCGCAGCGATTTGGATACCAGAAACTGGAATCGCAATATGTACTCGCTGCATTCCACAGGCGATGGAAGCTTTAATATCAGAAATTACAGCGCGGTTCCAAGCGAGAAGGTTAGCTTTTAATCCCAAGTCAGCAATCATGGAGATGGCACGAATTTCTTCTTCACCCATCGCTGGGATACCGACTTCTAATTCATGCACGCCGATCGCATCGAGAAATTTAGCGATCGCCACTTTCTCTTTTAAGGTAAAAGCAACACCTGCTGCTTGTTCGCCATCGCGTAATGTAGTGTCATTAATTATGATTTCACTCATTTCAAACAGCCTCATAGGAATTTTTCTTAATATTCTTTCTGGAGCGTTAACTATTTTCCGCAACGCAGAGTAAGGGTAAATGCTATAAATTAATACAATTAATATTTTGTCTTCATCATTCTTTAATATTAACTAGATAAAGACATCCCATCTGTATGACAGAAAACAAAATAGCAGTATATTTTAACCACCATTTTTACTATTGTCACGCATAGTTTTTTCGAGTAGGAGATAGCCTAGATATGTATTAAATAGACTGGAAGTTAATAAGAAAATAAATCCAAAAACAAAGCTAGAAATCATAATGCTATCTCCCGATAATTTCAAGTCATTTTTGCCAAAAATCTTCAGCAGGCGACTGGATTGAAAAAACTAGACACAGATAGCAATTCTCAATCCCCAATCTAAAATCTAAAATCCAAAATGGTTTAACGCTGGGCATCTAGCCAATCTAAAATCTGTTCAAGCTGTTCTAAGTTAACCAGTCCATATTGCCAAAGCAGCATCGGTAATGGAGCATCATCAAATTTTTTGTGTCGCAATGCTACAGCAATATCTGCATTGGTAAGTTCAAGTTCTGTATGTAAAAAATTGATGAATTTTAACTCTTTTGTACGGGTGGACATAATTAAAGTGGGAACAGATAAGTATAGAGAAGAATTAAAGGTGAAGAATGCAATTTAAGAGACTGAAAAAATCAGAGTTAGAAATATTAGAGAAGCTGAATTTTTTCTGTTTGCCAATGCAGAGTTTACAAATCCCAGCAATGTTCTAACCAATTCACTAATTCTTGACGTGGTGCAAGAAATTGCATAATAATACTACGGACTAAAATTGCTGCGAGTAAACTATTTACTTGTACTCGTAAAGAACCATCGGGTGGACAAGAACAAGGAATCATCAACTCTTGCAAACGGTGATAAATTCGCCAGCGATCGCTCAAAGGAATCTGTAAAACTTGCTCGCCTAAAGTATTATTTGTCATTTGTCCTTTTTATTACCGTTAACTCGTAACTTTTAAGTTTCTGTTCCAGTTGCTCAATGCGAGAAAGTAAGGAACGAATCACAGTTGCTTCCACATCTGGGAGTTTGTTGTGTTCGAGAGGAGAGTGATTGCTATCTTTGCGAGAAATAATCCGTCCAGGAACCCCGACAACTGTGCAATCAACGGGAACATCGCGCAACACAACCGAACCTGCACCCACACGAACGCGATCGCCAATGAGAATATTCCCTAAAACTTTCGCACCTGAGCCAATCACAACGTTTTTACCGACAGTTGGGTGACGTTTCCCGCTTTCTTTACCAGTTCCGCCAAGGGTAACGCCTTGGTAAATCAGTGTGTAGTCTCCGACAATGGCAGTTTCGCCAATGACAACACCCATCCCGTGGTCGATAAATACCCCTTTACCTATCTCTGCACCTGGATGAATTTCAATTCCGGTTAAGAATCGACCAATATGCGAAATTAAACGAGGAAAGAAAGCCACCCCTCGACGATGTAACCAGTGAGCCAGACGATGTAAACAAAGCGCGTGCAATCCAGGGTAGCAAAACACCACCTCTAACCAATGACGTGCTGCGGGGTCACGTTCAAAAATAATCCGAAAATCACTCAACACTGGCTCAAAAGAAATGCCAGAGAGTAAATTTTTCAGCAGGGATGTTTTTACAGCATCTGGCGCTACTGTCGCCTGGTGATTACTGTCTAATGACTGTTGCATCTGTACTGTCTGGGTAAAAAAGCCTTGTGCTATTTTTATGCTTATATCAGGCGACTCCAAACAGGACAGTACACTCTATGTCGGTTGGATTTATTGGATTTATTAAGGTTGTACTCAACTACTTTAAAGCTTGATTTGATATTAATTTCAATTTTCTTTTGGGGGAGGGGTGCTAGTGTTTCAAGGTAGGGGTACTAGTATTTCTTGGGTGGGGGTTTAAGAATTGCGGTACTCACTATCAAATGCTTCGCCTGTCAGAGTTTGCAGCGATTTAGCCAAGTTATTTTACGATATATTAAGCAGTACTCAATTGCCCGGAAATAGGGTGTAGAGACGACTACAACTTAATTTCTGTATCTTCAGTTACGATTGTAATTTTACGATTTTGCCACGCAAAAAACCAATTTCTTCACTTTATTTTAGCTTTTATTTTCTGTAAATAAATATACTTTTTCTAGTTGTGAAATTGTCTAGAAATCCTCTTTGTTTTTTACAAAAATAGGTAAATCCAAAAAGGTATAGCAGGGAACAGGGAACAGGCTTTAAAGTCGCTCAGTATAAATGTTTGATAATTGGTCTTTATCATTATGTATGCTTTGACTGCTATATAAGCGCATTTTTGTAGATCCAAACTGCTTAACATAACGTAATAATATCCAATTATTAAGCTGATATTAACTGTTGCTTTATAAATAATTAATCTTTCATTAATAACGTTAAGTAGACACAGTTACAATTAGTACTCAAAATCTAAAAAGTAATTTTGTAAAGCAATTTTCAGAGGAGCTAATCAAAAATTGCTTACATATTATTACTGTGAAATTGAGTATCAAAATTTGTAGCTTGTTGATTCATTTATTAGTTATTAGTGAGGAATCAACAATGGTAAAGGGCTGGAATTTTGAGCATAAAATCAAGCGACGCAACTTAATTGTTGGTGCAGGAGCATTTACTGGATTAGCGATCGCCACTCAATTTTCGCATCAAAGAGCGATCGCTACAGGTAGATTTTCTAACTATCCCTTTCAGCTGGGTGTAGCCTCTGGTGAACCCTATCCCAACAGTGTGGTGATTTGGACTCGTCTCGCACCTGAACCCTTAAATGGCGGTGGTATGCCACCTGTTAGCGTACCTGTGCGTTGGGAAGTATCTACTGATCCTAATATGCGCCGTATTCTCAGAAGAGGAACCACACTCGCAACTCCAGAATTAGGTCACTCAGTGCGGGTGATAGTTGAAGGTCTACACCCTGACACTTGGTATTGGTATCGATTTTATGTAGGTAACGAAGCTTCTCGTATTGGTCGGACTCGGACAGCACCTTTTGTTGGCAGCTACGTGAGCAAATTAACCTTTGCCTTAGCTTCTTGCCAAAATTATCAACAAGGATATTACACCGCCTACAAATACATGGCTCAGGATGACCTTGACTTAGTAGTCCATGTAGGTGATTACATTTACGAAGGGGGAATCAGTAATACTGCTGTCAGACCACACAATAGTTCAGAGATTTTTACTTTAGACGATTATCGCAACCGTCACGCTCTCTACAAATTAGATACTAATTTGCAAGAAGCTCATGCAATGTTCCCTTGGATTGTCACTTGGGATGACCACGAAGTAGAAAACAACTACGCCGACGAAATTTCTGAAATCGATACAGAACCAGACCAAGACAGAGCTATCTTTTTACAAAGACGAGCAGTTGCTTATCAGGTTTACTACGAACACATGCCACTCTGTCCTTTTTCCCGACCGGTTGGCCCGGATATGCAACTATATCGTCGGCTGACCTTTGGTAATCTGGCAACATTCAACGTTCTGGATACTCGCCAATATCGTACTGATCAACCTTGTGGTGATGGTACTAGAGAACGTTGTGCAGAAGTCTTTGATCCACAAGCAACAATTCTGGGACAAGCACAAGAAGACTGGTTGTACGAAGGTTTAAGTAGCTCACAAACTAGATGGAACATCCTCGCGCAACAAGTTCCTATTGCTCAAAGAGACTTGAGAGCAGGAGAAGGCCAGACCTTTAGCATGGATAAATGGGATGCTTACTTAGCTGACCGCAATGGCTTGATGGCTTTTCTAGAACAACGCAAACCTTCCAATCCCGTTTCTTTGGCGGGAGATGTACATAATCATTGGGCAATGGATCTCAAAGCTAATTTTGATAATCCCCAATCTGCAACAGTTGGAAGTGAATTTGTCTGTTCGTCAATTAGCTCTGGTGGAGATGGAAACGACAATATCCCCGCTTATGTGAATAGCACAGATAATCCACACATCAAGTTCTATAACAATCGACGTGGGTATGTTCGCTGTACACTGACTCCTGATTTGTGGAAGAGTGACTATTTGGCAATGTCAAATGTCACAACCCCATTTGGCACAATTAGTAACCGTGCTTCATACATAGTCGAAAACGGCCGCCCAGGAGTACAAGAAGCTTAATTTAAACCTTATTTCAGTAGGGTGTGTTACGGCTTTAGCCTAACGCACCCTGATATTTTTAACATAAACTTGTAAACTCTTCCTCTGCGTGAGGCAAAAATATTTATGCAAGATGTCTAATAAAATATCCACTTCTACGTAATAACTAAACTTTAAGATTCAAGAGCTTTACGTAATTTTCTTTCTAGTTGTGCTATTAAAAATTGATTGTCGATTCTTTCTAATTCTGCAATAGAAACATCAACATTGTTACGGGCTGCTTCCAACCACTGCTCATATTTTCTATCATGTTCTTCCAAGAGATCTAATGCTTCGGCAATTATCTCCTCAATAGTGTGATATCTACCACTACTGAGTTTTTCTTGAATAAACATTTCGTGTTTTCGGTTGAATTTGGTGTTCATTATTGATAGCTCAAATCTAAATATTGACCCCTGACCGCACAAAGATAACACACGTATTCAAACTTGCTGCAAATAATACTCAAACCGCTCTCGTAGTTGTTCTACTGCCAAATTTTGAGTCCAGTATTCCACAAGAGCGTGACCAAATGCCCAAGCGTTGCGATCAGGTGTTGCAGAATTTTCCAACAATAATGGCCAGAGTAATCTTAAATCAAAATTAATTTTATTGGCATCGTCTGTTTTTAATAATGAGAAAAGTTCATAAGCGATTTGGAGTTTACCAATAACAATCGGTAACTGTTCTACAGGAATTTGTTCTGCTAGTAAGTATGCCAAAGTGGGAGAACCAGTTGACATAGTGGAAATAAACTGAAGCACAGGGCTTTTTAGCAGTGCCGTAAGACCTTGTGTTGTCGCCATTTGGAAAGTATAGTGGTCAATAATTTTAGCTGCGGCGACGGTGCGGGAGTCTAAATCACGCAAAAATCGGGCGAGTCGGAGTTGCTTGGCAGGTGCGATCGCTTCTATCAATCCCAAAGATAAAGTATCTATATTCCAAGCTGTGCGGTTAGTTTTGCTATCACTAGTAACTACAGGCACAACTAAATTAGAAAACTCTCCTAAACGTTCGGCGCGGTACTGGGTGGCTTCGCGGATAGAAATTTCCTTTGGACGTTCGCCCCATTCCCAATTGTATGGCGGTTGCCACTCGCGGATGGGACGCAATTTATCTACTTGTGTGACAACTGCGATCGCAGGTAAATCTGCAATTTCCGCTTTCATATCTTCTAAAAAGTCCACATCCATTTGTAAAGCAGGATCAAGGGCAGGTGTCACCAGCAATAACAAATCTGCGTTAGTGGCATAGTCCAGTACTAGTTGACGTAGTTCTCCCCGCTTCACTTGTTCATAACCAGGTGTATCCCAAAGGGTAAGGCTTTCACCGCTTTGAGTTTGCCAGTGATAATTTTGAATTTGGTCGGTACTGGGTAAGACATCCACCGCCGCGAAGTCGGCTTGAAATAAAGTGTTAATTAAACTGCTTTTGCCTGCGCCTGTTCGCCCTACCAGTAAAATATTGATGGGTTTTTGCTCAACTTCCTCGACTGGTTCGGCTTGAGTTAAGATTTCACGCAGAGTTTGAGTTTTAGCTTTTGGTATAGTTGGTGGTGCAGAAATAACTGCCGTTGTTGTTGATAGTGTAATACCTCCGTAGAGTGCGATCGCTTGCCGACATAAATTTCTCAAAGCTGCTTCGCGCAATAGTTGACCTAAATTTACCAACAATTGCTGATTAGCGCGGTTACCATAACCCTTAGTCGCACGGTTCGCCACCGCCGCCACAGGATTTAATAACCATTGCGCCCAGCCCCATGCTTGCAACAGTTTACGGGCTGATGGTTCCAGCTTGCGGTAAACTTCATAAGCTTGGTAAGCTTGCCCGACAGTAGCTTGATTTAAGGCAGGTGATAATCTCTGCATCCACTGATCTAAATCATCTACTGTTCCTCGGATGAGTCCGTAAGCTTGCGGGACGTATATATTAAGGAGTGGATACTGCACTTGAGGATGGTAGATATTGGCAACAGCCACAACCACATCCTGACAGCGTTGCCAAAAAGTTTGCCAATCTTCCCAAATTGGGCGATCGTTAATAGATGCTTCTAAGATTTTTTGTAGTGCTGCTTCTGCTTGCTGTGTCGCTTCACTACTAACAGTTGGCGCGGTTGTATCTATTGCCGATTCTAGTTCTTCTTTAAATCCTGCTAAAGCCGCTTCCACTTGGGCAATTTCCGGTTGCGTCCATTTCACCAGCAACCAACGCCAAGCAACGAACACAACGGTAAATACAGCCCAAATCCAGTTAATTCCCCAGGCATTGATTTGTATACCTGCGGCAACCAGTAAGAAAATGATAATAGTTGCGATCGGTATTGCTAAGATGAACCACTGCCACAGTTTTAAGCGCACCATTCCCCCATACCTGCCTTGATAAAACTTCTGATAATGCTATTGTTGACTAATATTCCTGTCATGGATACTAACTGTTGGTGTACTGTCCATGCTCTTTAGGAAAGAATTTTTATCTTAGTAGTTAAACAGTATCTATGTATAAAGTGCTGTATTCACCAGCATAAAATAACTGTTTGTTTGATTATCCGAAAAACAATGCAATTCTTTTTAAAAAAATCTAAAAAGTTAAACGATATTTTACAGCGTTCTGAGATGAGCAATGAAGAATTTCTTCTGAAGCTACCATTATCTGATGAATTAGCAATAAAAACAGTGAGTTGTGTCCGAAGCAAATTGGGTAAAGCTTTTCAAGTTCCTCCTGAAAAGTTATATCCAGATGATAAATTTAGAGAGATAATATCACTTCCTTGTTGGGAATGGGATATGATGGAGCTTGTTTTGGCTCTTGAAGAAAGATTAGAAATAGGAATTGATGAAGAGCAAGTACCTAACTGGACTGCTAAAGATATAACTCTAGGTAAATGGATTGTAGAATTTTTATCTAGATGCTTTCCAGAAAAATTTTAAAAATCAGAAGCGGGAGTATGACAAACCCGACACCACAAACAACTCTATCTCCTGTACCTAAAAAGCTGCCATTTTTAGAATCTATTTGTTGGCAGACAGCAGATGTTTATCAGTTTACTCTTGAGCAAATGCTGAGTCGCTATGAGCGGGGTTGGCAGTATCGCCAACTGTTTAATAATCTAGAAGGCGAAGAACTTAATTTTTTAAGAGAACTTGCCAGATATTATGATTCTTGGTTACAAGTCGATTTATGAGCTTTAGGTTTGATCAGCATAATTAATTAACCGATTTCCGTAATTGCCTACTTTGCTGTTGTATTCTCACAAGTTTGCCAAGCAGTTGTGTGAGGATAAAAGTTATGGCTCGACGTGGGCGATCGCTACTCATCATCTCTATTATCATTATTAGTGTAATTACATTTCTAACTATTACAAATTTTCCAGCTATCTCTGCACAGTCAGGTATTTCTCAAAGTGTGAATCTTGAGCGTGCTTTCAAAGAATTAGGTGTTGAAGGGTCAATTGTAATTTACGACCAAAACAACAAAAAATTTTACGAACACAACGTTTCTCGCAATTCAACGCTATTTTATCCCGCTTCAACTTTCAAAATTTTGAATTCTCTTATTGCATTAGAAACCGGAGTCATTAAAGATGAAGTGGCTGTTTTGACTTGGGATGGAATTGTGCGTGAAATTCCGGCTTGGAACCGAGATACTAATATGCGCCAAGCATTCAAAGACTCAACGGTTTGGTTTTATCAAGTATTGGCGCGGAGAACTGGTCATGAAAGAATGCAGAAATTCATCAATCAAGTCGGTTATGGAAATCGTCAAATTGGCACACCTGAAAAAATAGATAAATTTTGGTTAGAAGGGCCTTTACAAATTACGCCTAGACAACAAATAGATTTTCTCCAACGTCTTTATCGCCAAGATTTGCCTTTTTCTCAACGCACTTTAGATTTAGTTCAAGACATCATGGTATTTGAGAGAACACCTAATTATATACTGCGAGGAAAGACTGGCTGGGCAACGAGTGTCAAACCTAACATCGGTTGGTTTGTAGGATATCTAGAACAAAATAATAATGTTTACTTCTTCGCTACCAATATCTCTATGCGAAATGCTGATGATGCTGCTGCAAGAATTGAAATTACTCGGCATAGTCTCAAAGCTTTAAAATTACTGTAATCATAGTCTATTCCTGAAAAATAATATAGGCACAGGTAAATATCAACAAACGATCATTTTTTATCGGCATTTATCTGTGCCTTTTAAAAAATTGAATTTAGCTAAATTTGTATTCAGCCTTGTTTATAGCCAAAAATAGTCGTAAATAATTAAATTATATTTAATATATTTTTGTAAAAAAAACAGCATTTCGCTATTTAATTTCATAGTAATTATTGGCAAGGAGAGCAAATTTACTCTTTAAAACTTTGGGTGCAAGGTTTTAACAGTTAATGCTGCCAAAAATATGGAATTTTGACTTTATTTGAGGAGAAAATACTTATGCCCACTAATGATACTAGTAAAAAATTACTTTCTCATAACGGGCTAAATTCTCAGCTGCTCTCCTCAGCAGATACTTTTCATACTCAAAATGAATATGGCTTATTTAGCAGCAGTAGTTATCACCAAACAAGCAATGAGGTGCAAGTACTCAAGCAAAGTAATGCAAAAACTACTGCGGTAAAAACTACAAACTATAATTCCACTACTGGCTATGGCTTGATAAATGGAGCTGCTGCGGTAGCCAGAGCAGCGGGTAAGAGTACGTTTGCAGATGTTCCTAATTCAGGGAGTAATAACTGGGGAGCCGACCTTGTGAAAGCCCCAGAAGCTTGGGCTAAGGGATATACAGGGAAGGGTGTTGTTGTGGCTGTTATAGATACTGGTGTTGATTACAACCATCAGGATTTGAAAAATAATATCTGGACTAATACGAAGGAAATTCCAGGTAATGGCATAGATGATGATGGCAATGGTTATGTTGATGATGTTCGCGGCTGGAACTTTGTCAGTAACAACAACAACACCCTAGATAATAATGGTCACGGTACTCATGTTTCTGGCACTATTGCAGGAGAAAGAAATGACTATGGTGTAACTGGCATTGCTTATGATGCCAAAATTATGCCGGTTAAAGTGTTAAATGAGTCTGGTTCTGGCTCTTACAATGCTATAGCTAACGGTATTTACTATGCGGTGAACAATGGCGCTAATGTAATTAACCTGAGCTTGGGTGGCACTTTTTCTAACCGCACTCTGCAAAACGCCATTGAATATGCCAACAGTAAAGGAGCAGTGGTTGTCATGGCGGCGGGTAATAGTGGCGGTTCTCAACCAAATTACCCAGCTCGCTACGCCAACAATTCAGGAATTGCTGTTGGTGCAGTGGATAGAAATAATAATTTGGCTGATTTTTCTAATCGGTCTGGGACAAATCAACTTGCTTATGTTACAGCCCCAGGAGTTGATGTTTATTCCACAGTGCCAAATAATCAGTATGCTTCTTATAGTGGTACATCTATGGCAACTCCTCATGTAGCTGGTGTAGTTGCTTTGATGTTGAGTGCTAACCGGAGTTTAACTCCTGCCCAAGTGCGGCAAATAATTACAGAAACAGCAGGAAATAATACCCAAGCTGCAACTTCTAGTTTCAATACTGGCTCAATAGTACGGCAAGCAATCGCACCAATCTCAAATCATCAAATATTACCTACCTCTTGGAGTTTCAACACTAATTCTTTACCCAATACCAACGCCCCCGTTAAAGTTTCTAGCCACAACACCACAACGAATTCTCAAACTGCGTTACAGTTCCGCTACTACGATAACAGTATCGGTATTCAGAGTTACAGCACCACAGATGAAGATAGCCCAAACGATAGCCCAAATAACGGTAATAATGGCAATCTTGGCAATTTTGGCAAATTTTTAGAGCAGCTAGATCAAATTCAAAAGCAACTAGATGAGTATCGCAGATATTTGGGCTTATCTAATGGCAAAGTCTAATACTACAAGTTAGTTTTTAAGAAAACAAAAAGAAACGCTTGTGGTTTAAAAATTCAAAGTGCTTGACCACAAGCGTTTTAGATGTCTACGCTGAGTACTTTTATTAGCCAGTGTAAGCTTGCATTAAGATTTACGTCTTAGTTATGAATTTGGGTACGTAAATCTCATTTATTGTACCTCATAACAGACTATTCTAACAATTAAAAAAAGGTAATAACCTCACTTGAATTTTACGATAGTTAGTGGATTGACTTCTATTTATGAGTTAGATGCTTTCTCTTGCTTCACTTTTTTGATTAATGTCAAATAAACATTAATCTCACTAACTTCTAAATCATGCTCAACTCTGGTAACTTTCCAATTTTCCTTTTTTAGGTAAACTTCTTCGCCTATTCTGGGAATAAATTGGATATCATAGAACTTTTTCATAAAATCTTTTTGGTTTTCTTCCCATAAGATTAGTTTGACTACTTCTCTGCTCATTACTTATCCCTTTTTAGTGACTAAATCAACCTCAATAATTTGAGGTATACTAAGGGCAAGTTTATCTTACTAATTCAAAGGCATATCGTAGTTAAAAACACACTTTTTATATTGATATTTTTTGTGTAATTTTAGTATTTTTGCTTAAGTTGTATCGCTGTGTGATTGGTGATGTAGACTGACATATTTATGGTATTATCATGCACATTTTCTTAAATAACAAAACTCAAAATAAACAATCTGACTGCTTTAATTCTTATTTTGAAGATGTCATAGAGTCTCAACTCTAGAAGTAAAAAACATTAGTACAATTGCCATTGCACATTTGAAACGTGCAAATTGTTGATCAATTCAGTCTGTATATCCAATAGAGATAAAAAGACTATGCCCGCTGAACAAAACAAGTCTACTGTGCTGCAAATGTACAAGTCTTTTGACCAAGGTGATTTAGCAGCAGTGCAGGAATTTCTTGCGCCAAATTTTGTTGCTCACATTCCAGGTGCTACCGAACCGCTAAATCGTGAAGCATTCATACAGTCTATACTAGGAGTTTTTCGTTATGCCTTCCCTGATGGAAGCATTCCGCCCATCAACAAACAAATTATCATCCCATTTTTTCATATCGATCGCATTGTCGATGATCAACTCGTAGAACACTGGGGTCAAAGTGACTTGCTAGGTTTGATGCAGTCAGTGGGCATAATTTCTATACCAAGTGCAGGCTTAATCGTCCGAAAATTGTATTTGGCGATCGCTACCATGATTAATAAGCGTCTTGGATAAAAAGATATCATTAAGTTTGCATTGTGAATTGTTGATATGGTTACTCTGTCTCCCAGTCTGCAAGCTAGACTCTCCCAACCTTTAAAAATCGGCTCTTTTGAAGTCAATAGCCGAGTTCTGCAATCGCCTTTATCTGGGGTGACAGATTTGGTGTTTCGCCGTCTGGTACGTCGCTATGCACCAGATTCGATGATGTACACCGAAATGGTCAACGCTACGGGGCTGCACTATGTTAAGCAGTTACCCAAAATTATGGAAGTAGACCCCAACGAACGCCCAATTAGTATTCAGTTGTTTGACTGTCGCCCCGATTTCTTAGCGGAAGCAGCCGTGAAAGCCGTTGCGGAAGGGGCTGATACTGTTGATATTAATATGGGATGTCCGGTAAATAAAATTACTAAAAATGGTGGCGGTTCTTCGCTGTTGCGTCAGCCAGAAGTGGCGGAAGCAATTGTGCGGGAAGTTGTCAAAGCTGTTGATGTACCAGTAACAGTCAAAACTCGTATTGGTTGGAACGATAAAGAAATTATTATTCTCGACTTTGCCAAACGCATGGAAGATGCTGGGGCAAAAATGATTACTGTACATGGACGCACCCGCGCCCAAGGTTACAATGGTAACGCCCGCTGGGAATGGATAGCCCGTGTAAAGGAAGTACTTTCGATACCAGTGATTGGTAATGGCGATATATTTTCCGTTGAAGCCGCAGTGAGATGCTTAGAGCAAACTGGCGCTGATGGTGTGATGTGTTCTCGTGGAACTTTAGGTTATCCCTTTTTGGTAGGAGAAGTTGACCACTTCTTGAAAACAGGCGAACTTTTACCACCGCCTACCCCAATTGGGCGCTTAGAATGTGCCAGAGATCATTTACAAGCTTTATGGGAATATAAAGGCGATCGCGGTGTCCGTCAAGCCCGCAAACACATGACTTGGTATGCTAAAGGATTCGTCGGTGCAGCGGAATTGCGCGGACAGTTAAGTGTGATTGAAACAGTCCAGCAAGGTTTAGATTTAATCGACCGCGCCATTGAAAAGTTAGCATCCGGTTATGAACTTGTCGAAGAAGCTACTAATTTTCAAATGGTATGAGAAAGAGGCTAGAGATTAGAGATGAGTATTTTTCACTTACTCAGCACTTTCAAGTCAGCTATTCATGAAAAAAAATTTGACAACCAAACATGAAAAACTTTATTCTCTAGCCCCTAGTCCCTAACCCCTAGCCTCTAGGTTTACTTCATATATCTTCACACTCAGCATTGAGCTTAGTGAACAAGTGAGGTAAATACGTTGCTGTCCTGTAGCTGATTTATAAGGAAACAGAGAAATTTCGCAAATTTTCACTTTAAAAAGTGCCTATTACATTGTTTAAAGTTATGTAGCCTTTTACTTACTGTGGCTAAGCCACTGCGGTAAACTATGCCTTGATTATGATTCTTTCGCAGAGAAGAGAACTCGAAAGGAGCCTTTTTTCAATGTCTCATACCGTAAAAATCTACGATACCTGTATTGGCTGCACCCAGTGCGTTCGCGCCTGCCCTACTGACGTGCTAGAGATGGTACCCTGGGATGGCTGTAAAGCTGCTCAAATTGCCTCCTCACCCCGCACAGAAGACTGCGTTGGCTGCAAGCGTTGTGAAACTGCCTGCCCCACCGACTTTTTGAGCATCCGGGTTTACCTGGGCGCTGAAACAACTCGCAGCATGGGTCTAGCTTATTAGACTCACAATTCACTGTCTCCATAGCAAGCTTTTTTAGCAGCGTAGGGTGGGTACTGCCCACCTTACTAGGTAAAACTTCAAAAACCATAAAAATACCTTAGTGGCAAAGGGAGCAGCTTGCTCCTTTTTTTCTCAAAATCTACCCTTATACCCATACACCCTTATACCCCTACACCCCTTTTGACAGCATCTATACTGGATTTAATAATCCTAAAACCAAAATGGTGTGAGCAATGTGTGGAATCGTTGGGTATATCGGCACTCAAGCAGCAACAGAAATTTTACTGTCTGGACTGGAAAAACTAGAGTATAGAGGCTACGATTCCGCAGGAATCGCCACAATTTGGGAAGGTGAAGTTAATTGCGTCAGGGCGAAAGGCAAACTGCATAATCTACGTTCTAAGTTGGAACAGCTAGAAAACCCTGCTCAAATTGGTATAGGTCATACTCGCTGGGCTACTCATGGTAAACCAGAAGAACACAATGCCCATCCACACATGGATACAGCACTACGCATTGCTGTAGTGCAAAATGGCATTGTGGAAAACTACCGCGAGTTACGAGAAGAATTAAAACAAAAAGGACATGAGTTTCGTTCCGAAACTGACACAGAAGTAATTCCCCATCTGATTGCTGAATTATTAAAAAATCCGTCCTTAAATTTCTTAGAAGCGGTTCGCCAAGCTGCTAGTAAACTAGAAGGTGCATTTGCGATCGCAGCTATTTCTGCTGACTATCCTGATGAGTTAATTGTTGTGCGTCAACAAGCACCTTTGGTAATTGGGTTTGGCCAAGGGGAATTTTTCTGTGCTTCTGATACACCTGCGATCGTTGCTTACACCCGCGCAGTGTTACCCTTAGAAAACGGTGAAATTGCTCGTCTCACACCATTAGGCGTAGAAATTTACAATTTTGCTGGGGATAGGTTGAAAAAACAACCCCGAATGCTCAACTTGAGTCCCACGATGGTAGAAAAGCAGGGATTCAAACACTTCATGCTCAAAGAAATTTATGAGCAACCAGGAGTAGTAAGAGCTAATTTAGAAGCTTACTTTTCTAATGTAGGAGATGCTTCCCAGTCGCCTGTTAACCTCGGCTTATCTGAGTCACTATACGCAGATTTAGAACAAATTCATATCGTCGCCTGTGGTACAAGTTGGCACGCCGCTTTAATTGGCAAACACTTGTTAGAACAATTAGCAGAAATTCCCACTCAAGTACACTACGCATCTGAGTATCGCTATGCACCATCACCTTTAACACCAAATACATTAATTATCGGTGTTACCCAATCAGGTGAAACTGCCGATACCTTGGCAGCTTTAGCAATGGAAAAAGAACGCCGCCAAGGTCAAGAAGCAAAATATCAAGCGCGACTGTTAGGCATTACCAACCGCCCAGAAAGCAGCCTTGGTCACATGGTTCCTAATATTATTAGTACCTTAGCCGGAATAGAAATTGGCGTAGCAGCCACGAAGACATTTATCGCTCAATTAATGGCGTTTTATGCTTTAGCATTAGATTTAGCTAATCGTCGTCAAACAGTTTCAAAAGAAACTATAGAAAAAATTATTAACGGACTGCGACGAATTCCTCAAGAAATTGAAGAAACATTGGCAAGTCAGGAACGTTTAACTGAACACCTAGCCCATGAATTTGCTGATACTCAAGATTTCATATTTTTAGGTAGAGGAATTAACTTCCCCATTGCTTTAGAAGGGGCTTTAAAACTAAAAGAAATCAGCTATATTCACGCCGAAGGTTATCCGGCTGGCGAAATGAAACACGGCCCCATTGCATTATTAGATGCGAAAGTTCCTGTGGTGGCGATCGCAGTTCCTGGTAGTGTGTATGAAAAAGTAATTTCTAATGCTCAAGAAGCCAAAGCCAGAGATTCACGATTAATTGGTGTAACACCAGTTAAAGATGGCGAAGCCGCAGAAATCTTTAATGACTTGCTCCCCGTTTCATCAGTTGATGAATTACTATCCCCCATCCTCACAGTAGTACCTTTGCAACTATTGGCTTATCACATTGCCGCCCGTCGCGGTTTAGACGTTGACCAGCCAAGGAATCTAGCAAAATCGGTGACTGTGGAATAAATGAATACTTGTTCTCTTTAAGTAATTGTACAACAATAAAAAAGTCGTATAACAACTAAAAAAGTTATACAATATATAAAAAAGTTGTACAATTTATCCTGTAGGTGTATCTGCAAGCATCTACAGGAGTTTTTATGGCTAGAAGCAAACAAGATTGGACGCAAGCCAAGTTTGAGCGTTATTGTAAGGAAGGCCGAGGTCAGGGTAGTGGCAAAGACTATAAGCCGTGGATAAAGATTCAGGACTTTCCCTCAAAGGGTCGTGTCTCCAGACCACCGGGTTGGAAAACAAACCGAGAACATCATCTTTTTTCTGACAACGAGAAGCGACTGTTTTATGTGTTTGAGTGGTCAGATGCGATCGTTGATATTAGAGAGCAGTTTCCTCTACTTGATCTGGACTTAGCAATTAGTATTGCGAATGAAATGGGTATTAACTATCCCAAAGACCCGCAAAGCAATACGCCCCGTGTTTTAACTACCGATTTTATGCTTTCTGTCAAGCAAGGTAAGAAGATAGTTCAGAAAGCACGAACATTTAAGCTAATAAAGGATTTGGGAAGTCAGTCGGTAGCTGAAAAATTTGAGTTAGAAAAACGTTACTTTGCTGCCAAAGGTATTGATTGGGGAATAATCACGGAAAAAGAAGTTCCTAAACAATTAGCTGAGAATGTTGAATGGGTTCATACTGCTTATAAATTAGAAGAAAATACAGATATAAATCTTGAAGAATTACGTAACATCGCAAATCTTTTAAAGTTCAGACTTCAGGAAAGTGATGCCAGTATCAATAAAATAACAACGTCTTTAGATAAGGATATGAATATAGAGTCTGGAATATCTCTCTACCTTTTTAGACACCTTATTGCTAGGAAAGAAATCATTATGGATATGCTGGTAACTAAAATATCTAGTTGTCACTCTTCTAAAGAAATTCAAAAAATAATTTTTTAGAATATAGGACGAGGTACTTTGTATGATTCATGATTTGTTTGTAAATGACCTAATTGAATGGATTGATGAATCAGGTAATAACTTTATAGAACGAGTTCTCTGGATTGATGAAGGATATATTATTGCCTTTGTTTATGATATAAACGCTAAAACAGGATTTCCAGAAGCTAAAAAAGTTTCAGAGATTAGAGAAGCTATTTCTGATGGTAGTGCATTGAAGCTTAAATCAGACCCGTGGGCAAGAATAGTAAGAGATGAAGATTTGTCAGAGAAAGAAAAGGAACTTAGAGATAGAGCTTGGCAAATCATTTCATTTATTGTTACTCAAGAACCATCGATATACTATCGAAATTATAGAGGTGCTTTAGTTCAACAGGTTATCGAAAAATATAATGAAGGTAGAACTGAATGTGAATTAGTACCAATAACTGTTTATAAATATCTAAGAAGATTTTGGCAGAGAGGTAAAAATAAGAATGCGCTCTTGCCTGATTATGCAAATTCTGGTGGTAAAGGAAAGCCTAAAGCTTCTGGAGTTAAAAAGAGAGGAAGACCAAGAAAATACGCACAAGTTCCAGAAATTGGTATTGGAAGAAATGTTACAGAAGAAGATAAAAAAATATTTAGAGTTGCAATTGCTAAATTCTATAATAATTCCAAAGAAAATTTTTTAACAACTGCTTATGATTTAATGATTAAGGAATATTACGCTGAAGATTTTTATTATGATAGTAATGGAGTCAAGAAAAGTATTTTAATTTCTCCAGATAAACGACCTACATTTACCCAATTTAAATACTGGTACGAAGTAGAACAAACTGATATTAGAAAAACTATTATATCTCGTAAGGGTTCGAGAAAATATGCCTTAGAAAATCGAGCCATTACCGGAACTTCTCAACTGGAAACTATTGGGCCAGGGTCTAGATATCAAATTGATGCTACGATTGCAGATTTATACTTAGTATCCCTTTACAACCGCAACTGGATTATTGGTAGACCTGTTATATATGTGATAATTGATGTTTTTAGTCGCATGATAACTGGGGTTTACGTCGGATTGGAAGGGCCATCTTGGACAGGAGCAATGATAGCTTTAGCCAATGCAGCTACAGAGAAGGTAAAGTTTTGTCGGGCGTATGGTATAGAGATTTCTGAAGATGAGTGGCCATGCAAGCATATTCCTGATACCATTTTGGGCGACAGAGGTGAATTAGCAGGGATGAAAGTAGAAACATTAATCCCTAATTTAAATGTTCGCATTGAAAATGCTGCTCCCTATCGAGCAGATTGGAAAGGATTAGTAGAAAGACAATTTCGTACTATTCATGGGTATGTAAAACCATTTGTTCCTGGTTATATAGATACTGACTTTAGACAGAGAGGAGGACATGATTATCGCCTTGACGGTAGGCTTAACATAGATGAATTTACTAAAATAATCATCTTTTTGATTCTCAATCATAACAATTATGATTATTTAAATAATTATGCTAGAGATGAAATGATGATTACTGATGATGTTAATCCTATACCCAGAGAATTGTGGCAATGGGGAATTGCTAATCGTTCCGGTAGACTAAGAACTTTTCCAGAAGATATTGTCAAGCTAAATTTAATGCCTACTGAAAAAGCAACAATTACTGCTCGTGGTATTAAATTTAAAGGAATGTACTACACTTGCGAGAAAGCAAGGAAGGAATTTTGGTTTGAAAAATCTAGAAGTAGTTTATTATCTAAGTCTGAGAAATCATTGAATGTATCATATGATATTCGACAGCCAAACTTTATTTATTTACGTTTCCCAGGCGGTAGGGATTTTGAAAAATGTTGGCTTTTAGAATCGCAACAAAGATATTTAGACAAAAACTTTTATGATATTGATTATTTATTAGCATATGAAAAATTGCAAAGTCAAGTAAATCAAGGTATTCGACTACAAGCAAAAGCTGATTTGATAGCAAATATAGAAAGTATAGTTAGTCAGGCTAAAGAAGAAACTGAGGCAGTTTTAGATAATAATATAAGTACTAGACAAAAGGTGAGTGGTATTCGACCAAATAGAGCAAGCGAAAAAAATACTCGACGTGAAAATGAAGCATTTGAACTAGCAAAAACAGAAACTCCCGATGCTGATAATAATAAGCATCAAATAAGTACTCAATCTGAAGATTCAAAGGCGTCAAAACTATTACAGCCTGACCATATGGATCTACTTAACCGGAAAAGGCAGGAGCGAAAACGTGGAAAGGAATGAGGAAAAATTTAGTATTCCTAATGGAAAATCAGCAGTTATTGCCAAATACATAGATCAAAAACTTCCAGAATACAACATTAATCCATTAATTCAGGCATTACCTCCTATTCTCTCAGATGAAGAATTCGTAGATAAGGTCACAAGGCTACCAGATTTTGATGAGCAAGAAAGGGAAATTGTAGCTCATTATAGATTTCATTGTATTGAGAGGCTGTCTAGATATTTTGAGCCTCAAAATCACACTCTTGAATTACAAAAAGTTATTTGTACGCTTATCATGACAGGCTATCTGTCAAGGAATCTTCTAAAACCTGAATATGCAAATCGCTCTAGACAAATTTATAATGCAATAGGGAATGGAGGAGGTAAAAATTTAGAAAGCTACGTTAATCTTCCTACATCTGCGTCTGGCTTAACTCTAATTGGCCCATCAGGTATAGGAAAGACTACAAATTTTAAAAATATTCTTGAGCTTTATGACCAAGTAATTTTTCATCCTGATTATAGTGTTTACCAAATAGTTTGGCTGCGGGTAGATTGCCCTAAAACTCTAAAGGGTTTATGTATAGATACTTTTAAAGGGATCGATGGATTGCTGGGAACTAATTTATTAAAGAAATTTAACCCAGCACGCACATCTGAAGATTATCTATTGGCTCAACTTGCACAAACAGCACACACTCATCATCTAGGAGTGTTGGTGATTGATGAAATACAAAATTTAGCAACTGCAAAAAGAAATAGAGACGAAATATTAAATTTTTTAGTAAAGCTCGATAATACTATTGGAATTCCAGTTATTCGTGTAGGTACGAATGAAGCCATTAGTTTTCTTCAAGGTAATTTTAGAAATGCCAGAAGAAATACTGGAGAAGGAAGTAGAATGTGGAATAGAATGGTAAATAATGATGAATGGTGTTACTTCTTAGAAGGAATGTGGGAATACCAATGGACAAAAACACCTGTTCATTTCTCGGATGAAATAAAAGAAGTTTTTTATGAGGAAAGCCAGGGAATTATTGATATTGCTATAAAACTTTATAAAATGGTTCAATGGAGAGCAATTTCAATAGGTGGTCAAGAAATTATTACTATTGAGCTAATTCGTCAAGTTGCTAAAGAAGGATTGTATTTAGTAAAGCCAATGCTAGATGCAATTAGGTCAGGGGACAGAGAGTGGATGGTTAAATATAAGGATATTGCTGACCTCGATACTACAGAATATCACAATAAATGTCTATCTGAGCTTGATGCTAAAGATTTGACAGAGATTAGGAGATTAGCTAGAAAGCAGCAGAATCAGCAGAAAGTATCGCCGAAGCTCAATCATGTAATTCTTGAGCTTTTGAACTTGGAAGTAGAAGCTGCTAAAGCAAAGGAATGTGCAGAAAAAATTTTTTATAGTGATGAAGATGCAGATATTCCGTCTTTAGTTAATAAGGCATATGCTCTCGCTTTGCAAGGGGGTCAAGTAAATGAGAGCCTTACTAAAACAAGTATCAAGAAAGCTAAATCAAAGCCAAAGTACCAAGAGCATGATATTCGACGAATTGTCGAGAATGCAAAGAAAGAGAAAAAATCGGCATATGAGGATTTGAAATCAGCAGGTATAATCAAAAATCCAGTAGAAGATTTTATAAATATTTAGCTCCTCAATGCTTAGTTTCTTCCCTACTCTGTATCCCGATGAGTTGTTATATAGCACTTTGGCTAGATACCACATTCGGAGTGGAAATAAAAGTTTCAAGCAAACTGACTTAGAGCTATTTGGTTACAGTTCTCAACAAATATGCAAAATTACTTTAACTAATAATTTAAATTATTTAGTAAAAAACTTCCCTTTACGCTCCCAGCAAAAAGTTGAGAATTTACTACAAAATCATACATTATATCCCTTTTATGCAACTTTCTTAATGCCACAGGAGGCTTGGCTACTAAAGAATTCAATGAGTAAAAAACTCAGTGGCTCTATACTAGATGTTGCTAAAGTTGCTACTAATTCTAGTGATGATTCAAAAAAATTTTTAAAATTTTGCCCTGAATGTTTAGAAAAAGATACCAAAAAATATGGTGAACCTTACTGGCATAGAATACATCAAATCCCTGGTATTTTGATTTGTCCAATTCATGGCTTTGTTTTATACAATAGCTGTGTAGAAGTGGAATCGAAAGGCATACATTATCATGCTGCCAGCATAGATAATTGTTTATTAGCAAATAATGTAAAAAATTTAACAAATAACACTGTAGAAACACTTTTAACACTGGCAAATGATATTAATTGGCTAATTCATTGCAATTTTGCCTTTCAAGGTTTGGCTTGGCTTCGCGCTCAGTACCAGCGTTACTTAGTGGATAAAGGATTGCTAAAAATCTTTCCTGGTGGCAAGTTTAACTTTGATGAGTATAATTTTGCCCAGCTTATATTTGAGTTTTATGGTCAAGAATCCTTAAATGTCCTCAATCCAAAGTTTACCCAAAATCAAGGTAAATATTTTTCTCACTGCTTGTTTGGATGCGACCTAAACCCAGCAATTGACCGCATAACTCATATCTTAATGATAAAATTTTTAGCAGATTCTATAGAAGAGTTTTTTCAGCCATAATCTTCATTTACAAATTTTAAAGAAATTAATAAAAAGCAATAACAACTAATCAAAATTATTGTTATTGGTTATTATTTTAAGCATCTTTAGATTAGTGAATCAGGTAATCTAAGTAATACGGTAGTTATTCAATACCTGTTTGCATCTGCTTAAATATGTCATATAAAAATGATTGTTGATAGGAACTTACTTACGCAGACTCCGTCAGAATCATCTTCAAAGCCAAGAGAGCTTTTAATGTCTCATTTTCCATTATAATATGGATTTAACTTTTAGCCTTATTGGTGAGACACTACCTTTCGACCACGGCTATGAATTATTTTCTGCGATCGCCCACTTTGAACCAAAACTCCATAAATTGGACACAATGGGAATTCATACCATTGCAGGTATTCCCAAGAATGGCGTGATTAATCTGACCCCAAATTCTAGGCTTCGTATTCGGATACCAGTAAATCAGGTGCGTTTGGTTTACCCATTAGCAGGCAAATCCCTGAGAATTGGCAAGCATACAATTCGTTTAGGTATTCCTGACATATGTTTGCTTCAACCTGCGGAGCAATTGCGATCGCGCATCGTAATCATCAGGGGCTATGCAGAGCCGAAGGGGTTTTTAGCAGTAGCAAAACGCCAGCTTGAAAAACTTGAAATCCAAGGAATGGCTATCATACAGCAAAAAGCTGACGGTAGAGTAAAACATAGAACTATCAAAGTTCACGATTCTACGCTTGTGGGCTTTTCGCTCAATGTGACAAATCTCAGTGATGAGGATTCACTGATATTGCAGATGTACGGCATTGGGGGTAAGCGCAAAATGGGTTGTGGATTGTTTGTACCTATGCAAGAACAGCTAACTAACAATTAAAAATCCCTGCAATATGCCAAGGATTGCTAGTCAAGTCACTCCAAAAATTCATCTAACCATAACTCAGCCCACCACAACTTTATTGCATCGTGCTGGGATGGCTGGGCTTTGGATGACACTCAAGCAACTGGAAAAATTATACCCAAAACTAACAGAACGCCCAGGTAACTTAAATTGGTTATTGACCCCCAATAGCATTAGTCTTTATTGGCAAGGCGAAGATTTAGTTGTTTTAGACTGGCTGTTAAAGAAATCATTTCAGATTAGTGATGAAGGTTTGATTCAGCTAACTGGTTTAAATCCTTATGCAATTAATCTTGAAACTCAGATAGCTATTCACCAAGGAATAACAGGAACATTTCTACAGCATAACAAATTTTTTAAATCTGCTGGTGATGAATCTAAAACCTTGACTTTAGATGGGAAAAAATTTAAAGTCGAGTACAAAAAAGCTGCTGCTTATGCTCAACAAGATTTTGCTAAATACTTATGTGATGATAACAGTCAATTGCTAAAAACATCGATTGGTATCACAGGTTGGCTTTATCCTGGAGCAACAGTACGTCATTTCGCATTTCAGGAGGAAACGAAATTTGAAGAGTCACCTGAATTAGCTTTTGTTTTATTGTTCGCTCCTGTTGCGTGTTGGTATTTTATATTGCCAGTAGAATACCAATATCACAAAGTCAGTTATGCGTTAGTCATTCCAGAAATAAATAATTTTGAATCATACTTAGAATATCACTATAAATTAAGCAATTTTGGATATTCAAATTTTTATACAACTGGAATAGGAGATTCAGGGTTAAAATTTCTTGCCTACGAAAAAACTTTGGAACTGATAAAGCTATACCAAGTAAAAAGATGTCAAGTTATTTCTTTTGGAACATCCCCTTGGTCAAAACAACAAAAAACTCGTACAGAAGCCAAATTAGTTGAGTTAACAGATGAAATATATCAAAAGTATATAGTTTGCTGTAACCATTTCCCCAAGAACAGATTCATCAAATATCAAAATAAAAAAATATTTATTTATACAAGTGTCGCTAGACAAGTTATTACTGATAATTTCGTCAAGCATTTACCCTGGTGGGCAAACCTATCGGTAACTGTAAATAATAGTAATTTATTTAAACAGTTAACTTATGACCAAGAAGGCTTATACAAAATGGTTAATGAAACAGATTGGGATATTGAAGCTCAAAAAAGATTTGTCAAAGCTTGTCATGAAGCATTAAAAATTACTTTTGCTAAAATTTACGACCGTGCAAAAGAAGGAGAATATGCTCAAATTGAACGTAAGAGAGAGCAAATTCGTTCTGAATTAGGACGTTGTAAGAATGCAAATGCTTTTCGAGCTTTCATTATGGATTTTTGGTCGAGAGCAGGATTAATTTCTGTTCTTCAGGATCACTGGGAAGAATTACTTCCACTAACGACAGGAAAAATAGATTGGCAGGTTGCTAGAGACTTAACTTTATTGGCCCTAGCCAGCTATAAACCAGTTGATAAAGAAAATAAAGAATTTAAAAAAAATATTGATTAGTTTTCTTATTACACTAAAACATCTTAAAAATATTTATGCTTCATTTATTCGGCAATATTTTGACTGATTACGGTGTTTCTGCTAATAATCGTGGAGAAAATGAAGGCAACATTTCACGGTTACAAAAAATAATGTGGAAAGGAGATGCTCATACCACTATTTCGGCTGAAGCAATTCGTTGGGCATTGCGTTACTACTGGCAAAATCAAGGCTATAAGGTAAATCGCTATTGGGATAATGATATATCTGACCATAGATGGCAAAACCCTAACTTTGATAAAGTCAACTTTATTGATGATGATGTATTAGGATTTATGAAAACAGAGGCAGCGAGAATAGAGGCTTCTGAGCAGCCCCAAGAAAATGAAGAAAATGAAAATAAAAAATCCCAAAATTCACCAATTGATGAGACTGATCAAACAACAAATAAAGTAACTAAGAAATCTAAATCCAAAAGTACGAAAGCAAAAACTAAAAAAATCCCTGGTACAAAAACAGAAAGACGAGGAGCATTAGAAGTTAATAAAGCAGTATCAACTCTTCCCTTTTTTGGAGATATTACTTTTAATGCTGCTAGTGGTGAAAAAGGAAGAACTTCGCTACATAGCACAGAAGTTCACGCTACACGTTATCAATACGGCTTTGCAATAACTCCTATATACCTAAAAAAACTATTTCGTATTCACGCAGTTTTAGATGGTTTAACTTCAATTGGTGAAGTAGCCGGAAATCATGCTCGGTTTTTATTCGATTTTTCACCTGATAGTATTGTGCTACGTTGGACGCATGATTTTTCACCACGTTTCCTTTATTGCTTTCAACAGGATGAATATGGAAATATTTCCGCACCTGAATTAGTCAGACGTGTAAACGCAGGAGATATTAACCCAAAAGAGTTATGGATTGGTGGTGCTATTTCTAAGTATCTCAGTGATTTGGGTATGGAAAACTTGGGTGTAAAGGTTTTTCCTGGAGTCAAGGAAACAGTACAAAATTTAAAGAAAGTTATAGCTAAAGATTTGATGTTATCAAGGAAGCGTTCATGAAATGACAAGAGTAGCATTGAAAGTTGAGGTTCCCATAGCTTGCTTTCGTAAATCTCGTGCTAGGGAATACATCGAAACTTATCCTGTACCACCACCATCGACAGTATACGGAATGTTACTATCTCTTGTTGGGGAGGTTGATAGATATAAGCATTGTGGGGTGAAGCTGGCGATCGCACTTCTATCTGAACCAGAAAAGTCTACTGTTATTCGTACTTTTCATCGCTTTAAAACTAAGAATATCTATGATCCTAAAAATAATAAACCTGATTACCAGGAGTTACTAACTAATATTGAGTTTGTGGTTTGGGTGGATACTGGCGTAAATATAGCTAAACCCAATTTAGTGCAACGTTTACAACAAGCATTTACTAACCCAGCTTCTGTTCATCGCTTTGGTGGACTGTGTTTAGGTGAAAGTCGGGACTTGGTGAATGATGTTACTCTTTTACCTGAAAATTACCATGCAGAATCAATGCGATGGTTAATCCGAGATGAAGATGGGTTGCTCACTTTACCTTATTGGGTTGACCATGTAGGTTCAAGGGGAACGCGATGGCTGCGTTACAAGATTCAGGAATGTCAATTATTTCAACCACCAGAATTATCTTGGACTTCGGTTCAAAGTGATTAGACGATATCTTTACTTTTGCAAGCACCTCTGCTTGAGAAATTTAAATGGCATAAAAAGTAGCCTTACTTCCTTGTTTTACGAGCCTTTTAGGGATTTTATATGCTTCCAATGTGCTTGCAACTTCCTGGAATGCTGTAAATATAAGGGTTAGGAGTTTTAACAACTTCGCTTTTGCTGTGAATAGCTATTAATTTTTGCAACTTGGCTCATCTTGAATAGTAGGTGCTTGTAAAATTCATGTAGAGCTTAGGCAAGTCAACAAATGTGGTTATCGCTGTGCTTTACCATTAGATGTCGTTAGGCGTTGAGCAGATTACATTGCGGCTAAGGGCAGCGATGAATTCAAACAGTGCTTTACCATTAGATGTCGTTAGGCGTTGAGCAGGAGAGGCAACTATAACGAGTTACCCTAAGACATTAAGTGCTTTACCATTAGATGTCGTTAGGTGTTGAGCAGTTGATAAAACAAATTGCATCGTCGTTACAGCTTTGTTGTGCTTTACCATTAGATGTCGTTAGGCGTTGAGCAGTTTAGTAACTTTTTGTAAGAATCAATCTCCGGCAGGTGCTTTACCATTAGATGTCGTTAGGCGTTGAGCAGGATATGAATTTTATTAAAGATTACGGACTGCATAAAGTGCTTTACCATTAGATGTCGTTAGGCGTTGAGCAGACTTTATGGCGATCGCTTCTGAATCTGAGGTAATAATGGTGCTTTACCATTAGATGTCGTTAGGCGTTGAGCAGGTAGAGATAGTGCCGTTATTAGTCCATCCAGATTTGGGATTTGCATGAGATGTCATTAGGCGTTATTGTCTTGGATACAAATACATTTTCACTGAAGGCAAGATTAGCCATCTTGAGTATCATCATTCCAAGAAATCTTTGCGATTATTTTTTCCCATTGCTCAATTTGGTTCTGTAATGGTAATTTGCGATCACTCAAATCTTGACTATCATCAACAGACAAACCCTGACCACTTAATCGCTCACGGTAAAGAGCAATCAGTTCGGTTAGGGCTTTTTTATTGCTTGCTGATCCTCCTGGGTCAGAGAACTCACATTGACTGGAATCAGCTTTCTGCCAATTCTCTCCACAAATTCAGACCGACTTAAATCCATGCTGTCGGCGATCGCATCTAATCCTTCAATCCCGGTAGGAGTTAGGGCTAGGTTAACTCGTTTCTTCACCTCATCGTACAGTTCTGGTACGTCTTTTTGACCTTTTTGCCCTTTCTTACCCATTGCTGTCTAGTTTTTACATCCCTCCCAATCATAGTAAACACATTCAGCACTTTAAGTTAAACATTAAAACTTTTTCCTACAGTTTAGGTATTGTGTAATGCCTGATTTAGTTAGATAATACAGGTATTGTGTAATGCCTAAATAGCCATTTTGTAGGGGTTATGAGTAACTAATCCCACCGTTTGGCTTGTCAACATCTAAACGGCTTACTTTTCATGGGCAATCATTAATTGCTGGTTATCTAATTCAAATTAATAAAAATCTGCTAAATGATTTGGTCATTTTTAAGACTATATGGTAAGTTTCTTCCCTAAACCTTATCCAGATGAAATTTTATATAGTGTTATTGCTCGTTATCACATTAGAAGTGGCAATACGAGTCCAAAAATTACACTTCAAGAATTATTTAATTCACAAACTACTGTAGCAACAGTAGATTTACCATCGAACCTGAATAATTTAACTCAAAATCTACAATTTATTTCAAATTACCAAGTTGAGGATTTGATATATAAACATACTCTCTACCCTTTATATAGCCCATTTTTGCCTGCTAATAGGTCTAGTCAGGTTCTGGAATCTATTAAAGGAGATTATGGGGGAGATATTCATACACGAGCCGGAATTATGGCAAGCTCAATTACTATGCCAAAATATTTTCGGTTTTGCCATAATTGTTGGGAAGAAGACTTAAAAAGCTATGGAGAACCTTACTGGCATCGCATACATCAAACACCAGGGGTTTTAGTTTGTCCATTTCATGGTGAAGTTTTGCAAAATAGTCTAGTTCCCTTACACGGTTTTAATAAGCATGAATATTATGCAGCTAGTACAGACAACTGTTCTATTACTAAAGAAATAAGTATTTTTAGCACTGACACACTAAACAAATTACTGATATTAGCCAAAGACTTTTGGTGGTTACTTAATAGTGAAATACCTTCTCAAGAACCACAGTGGTTTCGCAAACAGTACACCAATCTGATGATTGAGCAGGGTCTTGCAACTGCAACTGGTCGAATTTACCAGAAAAAACTACTAGATAATTTTTTGTTGTTTTATGGTCGAGAAATGCTCAGTGCCGTTGATTCAATGGTAAATCATAATGATTCAAGCAACTGGGTTACGAGCATTGTCAGGAAACATAGGAAATCTTTCCATCCTCTTAGACATCTGCTAATGATGCATTTTTTGAAAACATCAGTAGAGGAATTTTTCAAGCAAGATACTGAATACAAGCCTTTTGGTGAACCCCCCTGGTTGTGTCTCAATGCTGCCGCAGAACATTATCTACAACCAGTGATTACCAATCTAGTAATTACTTTATGCTGCGATACAAAAAAGCCTGTCGGTACTTTTTCTTGTTCTTGTGGAATGGTTTATTGCCGGACTGGGCCTGATGAAACGGATAAAGACAAACTTCGCATTGGTAAAGTCAAAACATTCGGTCAACTATGGGAACAAAAGCTGAAAGAATTGGTGGAAGTTGAAAAGTTGGGTTTGCGGGAAACAGCCAGAAGATTAAATGTTGATGCTAGAACTGTCAAACGCTATGTATCTCGTCTGAGACTGATAACTTATTGGCAGACTAGAAAAGAAAATGACTCTGTAGGCTTACAGGAAGTACCAGAAATAGACCCCATTTTTGCAACTGAACTCAAATTGAAACACAGGCAAAATTGGATGGCTTTACAAGTACAGAACCCTGAAGCTTCAAAGACAACTCTGAGAAAACTAGCAGCAGCAACCTATATTTGGCTATACAGAAATGATAGAGAATGGCTAAATCAAAACTCACCCGCTTTACAAATTGCTTTTCCTTCCGTTGTGAGAGTTGATTGGCATGAGCGAGATCAGCAAATTCTCACTCAGGTTCAAGATACAGTGCGATCGCTACTTAACGCAGATATACCGGAGAGAATTTCTATTAGTAGGGTAGGAAAAACTATCGGCTTACTTGCATTACTCGAAAAACATCTCGACCAAATGCCTTTAACAAAGGCTTATTTGGAATCAGTAGTTGAAACTGTAGAAGAGTTTCAGATACGTCGAATCAAGTGGGCAATCAAACTGCTTGATGAATGTGGTGAAGAAATTGTGCGCTGGAAGGTAGTTAGAGTTGCTGCTTTACGAGAGGATTGTTCCCAGAGAGTCAACGCATTTCTAGAAAGTGAACTTGACAAAGCATACAAGAAAGAGAGGTGAATTGAATCACCTCCCCAAGCGATGGGATAAATGCTTTGTGTGCTATGCTGCGTCGGCTACCAGTAAGCCATTCACAGCGATGATGATTATTTGCGCTGCCAAAGGAGTATCACAACATGGTTTATCATTGCTATTACAGGGTTGTGCTATCCATTTACCCTCCAGATTCTGGTAGAAAGTTCCAAGTAGTTGAGAACCATTCCAGACCCGATACAGTTCACCTAAGTCATCTGGTACTGAGTCAATTTCAATTTCTGGTGCTACTGGGTCGGCAAGCTGGTCAATATATCCCTCAAACTCTGATTCAGCCGAGGCTGAGTTACTAAAGTCATCTTGTACAATCATCATGAGTGACCTCATTAACGGGGTTGAACAAAAGGCGATCGCATTTCTCTTGCCGGAGGGTGATCGCCTTTTTAATTTCAGGTTTATTTTAGCTACTATGATAACCAATAGCAATATATGTATGGAAAACTTTATTCAGTCACTTCCACCGTGCTAAGAAAATCCTTTAAGGAAATACCCAAAGCCAAGCAAATAGCCTCTAATACTTTAATAGAAACACTTTCGGATTCGGCGTACTCTAATTTTTTCAGGTTTTGGTGAGAGCATTCTCCACCCTTAGCAGCAATTTCATCTACCAATTGCTGTCGGGACTTTTTACCACGCAGACGCTTTAAAACCTTTGCTCTGTCTTTATTCCAGGTAACAGAAACAACGTCTGCAACATAAATATACATTTTAGTTTCCCTATTCCTCTCATTGCTCATATAATAGCTACAGCAGTAAACAAAATTTATCAATTTCGGCTACTACAGTTTACAAATTATGGGAATAGAAGAAAGCGATCGCATCAGGATAAGCTGGTTTTCTCGGTCTTTACTGTTATCGTTGGAGATCGTTGCGAAAATTACTCTTAGTAACGAAAACGCATAATTTTGAGATATTCCCACCCTCGTTGGCGGCTGACTGGGCGACCGATTAAATCAGCAATCCAGTCAGCTACCTTTGTGCCATTCCATTGCCCAACTTCTGCTGGAGCCTCTTGTAACGCCAGCCATAGTAAGGCTTGCTGTACATCCTTCCTTGATTTAAAACTCTTTGATCTCCTAACGTTTCGACTCCGATGCGGTTGTAACCCCAAACCAACTCATAAATCCAACTCCGGCTATAGCCTGTGACTGCTGCTACTTCTTGTGTCTTCATACCTTTAGCCAACAGCCAAATTATTTGGTAATGTGTCCACAATACTCGTTCTTTCGCTTGGCGATAACCTGTTTCTAACTCTTCCAAACTCAGATGTGGCTCAATTTTTATGACTTTTGGCATTGCAACCGCACCAATTCATGCACCTCTACCTTTATTATGTGCGATTGACCGGACATGATATTACAGCCATATTCCAGCAGGTCAAGCTTGAGTATGCGCGGTAAATTCCAGATAATGAGAGTGTTATCTTCACCTACAGAAGCTAAAAAACTGTCATCAGGTGCGATCACACAAATGTCTATCCTCCTCCTTCACCTCTGCATTAGTCCGCAAATAATCTCGCACCCAATCGCAACCCGCCGCTACTACCTTATCTAGCTCTACAGACTGCTCTAAATTCCACAAAATTACCGTTTTGTCCTCAGAAGCCGAAGCCAGAGTTTTGCCATCAGAGGCAAACGCTAATCCCTTCACCCCAGCACTATGTCCAATTAGATTGGTCACGAATGTGCCATTACTCTTCCAGAGTTTAATGATCCCATCATTACTGCCTGTAGCAATGGTCTGACTATCAGGACTAAACGCCACACTCCAAATCCCAGAATCATGTCCCTTAAGAGTATGCAGTAACTTTCCGTCACGGCTCCAAAGTTTAGCCGTCCTGTCTTCACCCACCGAAGCAATCAATTCACCATTAGGGCTGAAAGCTACGCTAATGACTGTATTAGTATGACCTTGAAGAGTCTTGAATAAGCTACCCTGCCCCTTCTTTGGGGTCGGTGGTGTGGGGTGTAGGGTGTAGGGTGTAGGGGATGCGTTGATGCTCGAAACTGTAGCCAAACGCCAAAGCTTGACTGTCTTGTCGCCACTGCTCGATGCAAGTGTCGAACCATCGGGACTAAAAGCAACCCCCCAAGTCCCTGCCGTGTGTCCTCTAAAAGTAGCGATTTCGGTACCGTTTATCCGCCAAAGTTTGACTGTGCGATCGCTACTCGACGATGCAAGCATACTACTGTCAGGGCTAAAAGCGACTTGCTTAATATTACCCTGATGCCCTTTGAGACTATGAAGCAATGTACCGTCTTTCCTCCAAAGCTTGACCGATTGGTCTGCACTAACAGTAGCGATCGTTTGACTATCTGGACTGATAGCAACTGAGCTAAACCGAGGACTTGGCCCTTTTAAGCGCCGATAGCTAGTCCCGTCCTTGCGCCAGAGGATCGTCTCCTTCGGACTCGATGAAGCGATTAACTGTCCGTCGGGACTAAAAGCGATTCCCCAAATTCCAGCCGTATGTCCCCGCAGAATTGTCAGCAACCGATTGCGTAATTTCCACAGTTTTACAGTGCCATCCCAAGATGCAGAGAATAGGGTGTCGCCCCTGGGACTAAATGCAAGATCCTGAATGCCACTGTCATGGCCTTTAATGGCATTCAACAAAGTACCGTCCTTGCTCCAAAATTTTAGCATCTTGTCGTCACAGCCAGAGACGACGATTTGCCCATTTGGGCTGAAGGCTAGTGCGTTAATTGCAGTTTCGTGTGCTGTGAAAGTCTTGAACAAACTGCCGTCACGCCGCCACAGTTGCAGCTTGCCGTCTCCATTGCCTGTTGCTAGGATTTTGCCGTCAGGACTAAAGGCAATTGAGAAAACAGGAGATTGAATATCTGAAAGTGTTCTCAGCAATGTGCCATCCCGCTGCCAGAGTTTTATGGTGCCGTTGTCAGCAGCCGAGACTATTATCTCTCCATCGGGGCTAAAAACTACTGGTGTAATGATCACACCATGCCTCAAGGTCTTGAGTAATGTGCCATCGCTGCGCCAAAGTTTTATCGTACCGTCCCCACTGGAGGCAACAATCAGTTTTCCGTCAGGACTAAACTTGACTCTGCCCGTTGCAGCTTTAAACCCTGTCAAAGTTTTGACGAGAGTGCCGTCACGTCGCCAGAGTTTGACGGTTGTGTCTCCGTTTGATGAAGCAATTAGCTGACCGTTGGGGCTGATGGCCACTCCTATAACTGGACCTTGATATCCTTTGAAAGTGCCCAGCAACCTGCCATCGCGCTGCCAAATTTGAACACCATTTCCGATTGTTGCCACAGCAATCATCTCGCCATCAGAACTTACATCTAATGCGTTGTTGACGGAGGCATAACCTGAAAAGCGGTTAAATTCAACAGCTCCATAAATTGCCCGTCGCAAAGCTAACTCCACCATTGTTTCTGTCTGCGGGTCGGTTGATGCCAAGTGTTTGAGTTCTCTTCTGGCTTTAAGCGATTCAATTAAAGCATCTAACCTTTTGTCTAAGGCAAAGAGAGCTTGCGAATATCTAGCCATGCCTTGAATTTTTTCTATTTGCTCATTGCGTTGGCTGAGAAGTGCTTTTTGGTACTGGAAAAAAGCGAAGATTCCTACTGCGATCGCAATCGCTAAAGCGAACGAAAGAGCAGCAATCCAATATTTTTGGCGTTTAGTGATTGTTTTCTTGAGTTCCAGCCTAGCTTCTACTTCCTTAATCCGTTCCGCTTCTAAAAATAATTGCAATTCTTGTCTGTCTACTTCTTGGCTGGCTGCTAAAAACTGATAGTCCAAATCGCTTAAGCTTTTGCCTTGTGCCCAGTAGGAAGCATCTTTTAAAGCTTGTCCGCGTAATAATCGCGATTCATCTTTTTGCCCAGAAGCGACCCAAGCATCAAACGTCTGCGAGTAAGGACGCAATAGCGCTAATCTTTTTTGAACCCATTGCAGATTAAAGACTTGTTGATAGATGGGATTTTTTAACTTTAATATTCCTTCGTGTCTAACCACTAAGCCACTAAGTAACAATTCGATTTGTTCTTGACTATCATCACAAGTTATTTCAATTCCTTGCAAAACTTGTTGATAAATGCTGAGAATTCTCCCAGCCCGCTGACCGTTACGGTCAATGCGATCGCGTATAGTTCTCAGGTGTTCTGGTTCATCTTGCGATTCCCAACGCTCAATGATGCGGGTTGTGACCAAGTTCTCAATCCAGAACGATTCCGTACCTGGTAAAATACTCATCTTGCCACTGTCCCCCATTGTCTGCTGACTCAATTGCACGACTAAATAACACAACTTTTGAGTCAGAAACGGTTGTCCACCAGTCCAGTCTAAAATCGCCTTCACAATCGATGCAGGTTGTTCCACCATCTTTTCCAGCCCTTGAATTAAAGGAGTTACTTCCTGCCAATCAAAGCCTTTGAGTGCGATCGCTTGCCCAATATTGAACGGTGTCTTCGTTCTGTCTCGAATTAAATCAGAGGGAGTTGCAACTCCGAAAATCGCAAAGGTAATGCGTTGATACTCTGGGTTGATTGCTCGTTGGTTATAACAGAAGCGAATGAAGGCAAAAAAGTCATCAATCGAAAAGTTAAGCCCCAGCAAAGAGTCAATTTCATCGACAAAAATAAACAACTGTTGTTGGGGAAACTGTACAAGTAGCAATTCCTCAATAAACCACCGCAACCTTTGCAGTAAACCCAAATCGTTGCGCTCTTGCCACCAAGTTTTCAGGTTCAAGGTTTCCAGTAGACCCAACTGTCGCCATAAGTCACCGACGAATCCCTTGTACCATTGCAAGGGAGTAATTTGTTCGCTCCCCACCACACTCAAATCCACGGCAGCGCAGCGAAAGCCGTCTTGCTCAAGGCGATGCTTGGTTCGCACCAGCAGTGAAGATTTGCCCATTTGCCGCGAGTTGAGGACATAGCAGAACTCTCCTCGCTTCAGCGCTTCATACAGTTGCAAGTCAGCTTGCCGCTGTACGTAAGTAGGTGCATCAATGGCTAAACTGCCGCCGAGTTGATAGCTATCTTGGGGCATGGAAAATAGAGTAAAAACTTTTGTCAGTAAGGGTAGATATTGTAACTTATTATACCATTTTTTTGTGAAGCTGCGCTAAATCTTAGCTTTTTTTTAACGCATAGGCGCTTCTCTACGAGACGCTACGCGTAGCTTGCTTCTCCGTAGGAGTACGCCTTCCCGCAGGGTAGGAACGCTAAGGGAAACGCAAAGAAACCGCAGAGTTTTTTAACGATAATTTACTGTGTCCTAAAATAATTAGGGGCATCTTTGTAGAGAATTGGTATTAGATAAAATATTTCAAAATTCTATTTGAATACATTCAAAATTAATGAACAATTAATGAGCGTGCCATTGGCGGAAGTACTCTCGATATAGCTCACAGCTAACAGTTGCTTGACTATCGGTAAGATGTACCAATCCTAAACTTTTTAACTTAAACGCTACTTCAATTTCTAACTGAATTGGAGCCGTTAAAGCCAGTTGAAAGGCATCAGCTAATTTAGGATGCTGTTGTAGGTTCCATAATTGATACTGAAGATGTTGTTGATAGATTCCAGTATCCCTTGTAGCATCTTGCAGTAACGTTTGTATGGGAATCTTCAAGCGGGCACTTTGATATAATGCCAGTTGAATTAAATACGGAAAGCCATCAGTGAGCTTCATTAACTGCTCAAGTTCAAGCTTTGTGAGTTGAAGTCTGTAACGTTCGGCTAAATCCTGCACCTGTTCTGGACTAAAGTTTGGTAGTTCGATCGCCAATCCCACATTAAACGGAGAGCGATGGGTCGGTAAGGGAATGTAAACTTCAACTGCATGAGCCATCACAATTCGTAACTTCTGCCAAACTGAAATGTCTTTTGTTTCCTCATACCAGGAACGCAACAAAACGAAAAAATCGCTAGCAAGTTCTGGGTACTCAAATAATTGGTCTACACCATCTAGTGCTAAAATGACGGGATTAGGGATTTCCTTGAGGACATAGCCTTGAAAATAAATCGTGCTGTTAATCAAAGCTCCCATATCCTCGTCCCAGTAGTCATTTATTTTAGATTCCAAACCTAACTGCCGAGTGACATTTGTACAGAACCAACGTAAGAAGCGATCGCTTGAAGTAAACACCTGTGTTCCGGCATAATGTAAGTTGACTCGCACTGTGTAGTAATTCTGACTGTTGGCATAATCCAGAATACGTGCAATCAGGGAAGTCTTCCCCATCTTTCGAGGTGCTTTGATGCGAATAAACGCACGAGGTTGGAGAATTTCTTGACAACAGGTTTGTTCGATAGTCAGGCGCTCAATATAAAAGCATGAACCGAGAGGAACCCATCCTTCTGGAGATTCTAAAACGTAGCCTTCCCTAGTCAAGCCGCCCATTGGCATTGCTACTGTCGTCTCGGTTGTCTGAGGATTATCCCAAGAGACGAAATTTTCTAACCGTTGTTCTAATAGCTTTGAGAGATTCGTCTTATTAACTTTTTCACCGATCGCTTGTGACAGCAACTGCCATAGTCTGGGCGCAACTGTAAACTTAATATAGCTTTCCGAGTAGTTATTTTCTTCAGCAAGTTTAGCGTAAGTCTTTTTGCTTTCAAGTAAAGATTCTCGCAGGATTACCTTATGAATATAGCTCAGTGAAAACCCTGTTTCTGTAGCTACTAACTGAAGCGCAAATTCAACAAGGTATTCAATGTTTTTCATTCAAATAGTAACTTGCTTGGCTGAGATATTGTTGGTTAGCAATCTGTTAATCAACAAAAGGATTAACATTTATTACTATAGCAGAAGCAGAAGGCAAAGTCTTATTATCCCTTGCATTCAAGCTTTTAAACTGTACTAACATATCTGACTACCGCCATATCAAAGAAAATATCGCCGGCTCGTTGTGCGATGGGAGCGAATTTCGGACTACTTAAACGCTTTTCTTTCTCTAGCCACAATTCATATTTGGATTAACCGGATTTTGTTAGTGGGATAGATTTGACTAATAAACGCAGACGAGGTGAGTTTGACAAATCGATTTATAGCCAAAGAAATAGGGTTGAGCGATGTTTCAACCGTTTAAAGCAATTTCGTCGGATTTCTACACGCTATGAAAAGAAAGCTCATAACTACCTTGCAATGTTGACGCTCGCTTCTATCATTCTTTGGCTATAGTTTTAGTTTTAAAACACACTCCAGTACATAAATACTATAAACTAGTGATCACTTTGTGCTAGTTGCGTAAGTCCTGAAACTATATCCTGTTCGTTTAAATTTGCTTCGCCACTAACCCATTCTGTTTCAATTTCAGCTTCTAGCTCTTGGCAAAACCTATCTAGGGGTAAGTCATTGCTATCGTACCCGAAAGGATTTTCAATTTCCACACCAATGTCTTCTATTCCTAATAATGCAAAACTAATGATGCCTACAGTTGGGATAGTAAACCAATCTAGTTGTTCTACAAATTGAAAAGGTAGAGCAAAGCAGTACAACAATAATAAGTGTTTTAAATGAATTGAATAAGGTCTAGGTAGCGGTGTATTTAAAATGCGTTCACAACCACTAAACAGCATTGTTATTTGGTCTAAAGAGCGATTTAATTCTACAAACAAACGGTAGGGAATTACTTTTTTTACATGATAAAGCTGTCCGAAATATTCTGCCAAATATTTAATAATTTTCAAAGGAACTCTATTAGCTAATTTTAATTCTAAATACTGCTCTTTATTCAGGTTTTCCTCAATTATATAATCTAAAGTTTCATTTCTTAAATGTAACTTAATCGACCTGATTAATATGCCAACCAATCTAATATTAAATATTTTAGTTTGTAAATCTTCATGATTATTTACTAAAATAATCACCCACATATTTCGGCATAAAATCCGACTGGCATTGAGTAAGTCATACCAAATCTTACAAGCTTCCCAAAATCTATCATAGGCTGTATTGGTTCTAAAAACTAGTAAAAGTCCAAGGACGACACCAGGGATTAAACTAGCCAGAGTAGGTTGGTTAACGGCGAATCCTTTGTGATAAGCGATCGCAATTATCAAAGCAAATATCATCGTCGCTACTACCCGTCGCCAAATAGCACGTATAACAGAACTTCTTAAATCAATTGCTAAATCTAACCAAGTTGATTTTCTGATGATTTTAACCATTTTTTGTTATCGAATTTACCTATTTGTATGTACCAAAATTATCTGAATATTTCTACTCAAAAAGATGTACAGAAAAAATAATATTCTTCTATAATTGTTGCAGTTCTACTGCTGTATATCCTGATTGGCATAAGAGGAATTAAGTTGTTGTAAAATCCTGCCTATTTTCGGTTTAAAAATATCGTAGCCTTCGCCTTTCTCCAGCACTACAATAGCAGTGCTATCAACCAAATAGTATCTAAACCAACACCAGTGTGAATAAAGTCACTACCGCCGTTGCCATAGATAATGCAAAATTTACGGCTTTGCCAAGTATCTGTGGATAAAAAGCTAATGTTCTAGATATCTTGAGTGGCATCGGAGGAATAAATATGTGTTTCTCTGATATCTAAGTCTGTTTTATACGCAATTAATTCTTCAATGTCTTTGTGTAATTTATGGCAAAGTTTATCAAGGGGAATATCGTTAGCATCACATCCAAAAGGATTTTCAATCTCCAGACCGATCGCTTCAATACCAAACAACGCAAAAGCAACTACCCCTGACACTGGAATTGTCCACCATTGTAAATCTTTCACCATCTGAAAAGGTAAGGCAAAACAATATAAAATTAACAGGTGTCGTAAGTGAATTGAATAAGCATGAGGCATAGGTGCAGCTAAAATGCGTTCACAGCGTGATAAGCATTCAACTAACTGATCGAGCAAGCGATTCAGAGCAGCAAATTGAATACTATCTAGCTGCTGTTGGGCATACTGTTTAGTTAGATATCCGCCAATCCATTGCGTTACTTGTAAGGGCATATTGCTAACATTTTGCAACTTTAAATATTGTTCTGGAGAAAGCACAGACTTTAACTGTTCGTCAACTCCATCGTGTCTTAAATGCTGTTTCATGGCCATAAAAAAAGCTGCAATTAAGCGCAGGTAAGCCGCTTTTTCTTCACGAGCTTCTAAAGTTTTATCAGGAATTGTCAGCCACATTTGTCTGGAAAGGTTACGCCCTGTAAATATAGTCGTCCCGGCAATTTGCCAGCCTTCCCAAAATCTCTCGTAGGCTGTATTGGTGCGGAAAACTAAGATTAATCCTAAAACAATCCCTGGAATTAAGCCCGCTAAGATGGGTTGACTAAAACCTAAATAGCCATGTTTGTAAAAAATGGTAATGATGAGAGCGATTACCATCGTTAAAAGCACTTGAATTTTGATATCCCGAATAACTGAGCCTCTTAAATTTAGGGCTAGGCGAAACCAATTCTTGCGTTCAAAATCCATAGATATTACAGTAATGGAATAGTAGTCTGTACCCGACGATGGAAAATTATTTAGTCAGGATTCAGAACTTTAGTGTTTCTGAATCCTAAATTTTAATATGATTTACGCCTGATGGTGAAACGGACATTTACTAGCAGATGGTTCTTTTTCCCAAGGATCTGGGACATAGAAATAGTTGGGTTTAAGCAGGCGATTTTCAAACTCTAAGGGGTAAACAGGTGTGGTTGAACCCGATAGCGGTGGAAGCAGCCAACGCCAATCTCCATAAACGTGGCGATCGCACTTTTGCTCTTCATCCACAAATTGCATGAAGGAATCGGTGAGGGTATGGTGATCTAACATTCTTACTCCATGCAGTTTGTAAGAGTGCAGCACAGCCACATTCATTTCTACCAATGCTAAATCTTTCCACAGCGTGATATTTTCGCTGCTATCTAAACCCATCTTTTCAGCAATAATTGGTAGCATATTGTAGCGGTAAGTATCGCTAAAATTCCGCCCACCAATTTCTGCACCCATATAAAAACCGTTAAATGGTGTGGGGTATTGAATTCCTCCCATGTCCAACATCATGTTAGCAACAGCAGGTAATCCAAACCATTTCAGACCCAAGTCTGCAAACCATTCGTAGCGAGGGTGAGAAATCGGAACTTCTAAAATAATTTCTGGCGGAATTTCAAACCATTTCGGTTCTCTTCCCCCTATTTGGATAATCAAAGGTAAGACATCAAAGCGGGTTTTAGACTCTTGTGCCCACCCTAATTTAATTGCCTGCTCTGTTAACTCCACATTGGCAGGATCGCCAAGAATACTGCCATCTGGTTGACGATAACCAGCATAACGCAACATTAAATTGTTCCAAACTTTGATATTTAAATTCGGATTCAAAATCGTAATCGTTGAGCGCAGATTGCCGTTATTAGTCGCAAACTTAATGTGTTCAACTAATGTTTGAAAAATCTCCTCCTCTGTTTGTAAATGGCGCATATCCCGCAATTGCAAACTGCGCCAAAAGTTGCGTCCCAAACAGCGGTTACTGTTACGCCATGCCAGCTTTGTGCCGTAAGCTAGTTCATCCAAGGTATGTTCGTAAGTGCCTGTACGCTCAATTGATTCCTTGACTTCTTGCCAACGGGGAAGGAATACTTCTGCTAAACCTTGTTCGAGATAGCATTGCTTGAGGAAAACCTCGGCTTCTTGGGCGACGGAATTAATCGGTTGGACGTAAATGCTCATCTGCTCGATGGGTGTAATCCCACCTGCTAGTTGTACCGCTGGACGCTGCGGAATGGGAGTTTGAACGTTACCTTCTTCATTCAGTTTCGAGGAAAATAATTCTTGGCGAATGGCACAGTCCGGCCAACCTGCTGTTTGTAAATAGCCTCGCACTCCATCCATAAAGGGTTCGGGCCCGCACATAAAGACAACGCTTCCCTCTGTATAAGGATAGAAGCGTTGTACATCTTCAGAGGTGAGTCTACCTGTCTGACGAGTTGACCTAACTGTAAAACTTAAATTAGGGTGAGTACTTGCTAATTGCTCAAGTTCTGTGAGAAAGACTAAATCTTCTGCATGGGGAGCCGAAAAATCGAGGTGAAATTTGCGGGTATCGCCTCTATGAGCGAGAGTTCGCATCATGGCGATCGCGGGAGTAATGCCAATTCCCCCGGCAAAAAAGATGACGGGGTTTTCATCTTCTAAGACAAACTCACCTCTCGGCGCAGAAATGCGTAACAGAGCTTCTGAATCAGCGCGATCGCACAACCAACGGGAAAATAATCCTAGTTCTTCTCGTTTAACCGTGATTTCGTACTGTTCGGTTTGATCGGCTGGGGAACTTAAAGTATAAGCACGAGTCACCCAAGAACTATCCACTCGTCCTTGAATGAGGATATGTTGTCCAGGTTTCGAGGCCACGACTTGTTCATACACTGGGCGGAATTGGAAGCGCATCATCCCCCGCCCCAAATCTTCTTTGTTCACGAGTTCTGCAACAGCCAGATTTGCTGAACCTAGCATTTCTTCAACTAAAGGCTGACAGCTACCGCAGATCATTGTTACTTGTGTTTGTTCGACAATTCCCTCTAAGGAATCCAAACCTGTATCTATCAGTTCTCGCACTCTGCCACAGGTTGTTTTCGTACAATTGCAAACGATATCGCTATCGGCTCCCGATGTCGTTACTTCCTCTATTTGCAGTTCTCCTAACTCGCGGAATAATGCCACTTGCCAACGAGGAAGGGTGCGATCCTCAAAAAATAACCCAATTGCTAATCGTCGCCCACTCCAGCGTCCCCGCACTGATAAACTCGCAATTTTGCCATCTTTTAATCTGAGGATGCGTTCACCACCATTTTCAGGAGTATAGCGAACTTCTTCTAAGTTATCGTTATCTTCATCTGCCCAATACCACTCTAGTACTTCGCCATCAAGCGATCGCTCTCCAATTAACATCCGGTCATTTGCTTGCAGCAGCCGTGTAATTATTCCTGGTTTTCCGGCGACAAACCCCTCACTAATCGTTAAAATACCGCGTCCCGGCAAAATGTAGACGTTAATAAGTTCTAGAATGTGTTGAGCAATCCAATCTCTCAAATCAAGAGTTTTTCGCCCTAACCATTGGGCTGATGCTTCTCCATGATTGGTTAATCCAGATGCATTTAATGCTAGGAGCCACTCTAGTTGAGATTGGGCTGCTTTTTCATTCATTCCCAGAGCCATCGCATCGTGCAAGGCTGCGGATGGTGGTAGATCAAAATAGCGAACTTCTGTAGGCACATCTGCAAGAATTCGGTTTAAATGCGCTTCTAAACCATAGACAAATTCGTCAAAATCAATCGTACCGCTTCCGTCTTTATCAGCTTGTTCTAGGATAGATTGACATTCATCGTGGCTATATCCTAAATCTAAGAGGTAGGGAAGCAACTCTTGAGCGTCAATTTGTCCACTTTGATCGAGGTCGATCGCGTCAAATCGCAAGCGTGCAAATTGTTGAGCCGACAGAGATTTTCGCAGGATTGCAGATATTTCTGAGGCGATATCTGCACCACTAAGTTGGTGAGAACCTGTGAGGATTTCTGGCGGTGGGTTGTTGATTTCACCGTGTAGCCACTTGGATAAACCTTGGGCGATCGCTTCTGGCTCTAACCAAGGTAAGCTGTTAGTACCAAGCGGTAAGGATAAAGTCCGGCGAAACCTCAATTCCTTTTTCTGCATCAGCAGCTGGGAAAATAAAGGCGCGTGACGTAAGATGAGAGTTTCTATATTCAATCCACGTACTAGGCTTTCGGCTTCTAACAAGCGTTCCCCAACCTGTCCGTTCTGACAAGCAGGTGCAACCCAAGCTAAACGGCGAATCCCTTGCTTTTGAGCGATATCTATAAAGGAACGAGTCAGCGATACCACCTCAGATAAGTCTGTCGGCATTATGAAAATTACTGCCGTTTCCGCACCATCAAACTCTTCTGCTAAAATCTTTTGAGAATTTAAGTTTAAATTGAACCACTCGCCACTAACTAGGCTTGTGGGAGTGGCGATCGCCCCCAAACGTTTAAATCCATAAACCCTAAAGCGACGCTCCGTAGGAGCAGCTACGCTAACGCTTGTTGTCACCAACCTGACGAATTCTTTTGCTGGTAAATAGTAAAAATCGGATGTAAAAACTAGAATAGTTGCGGTTGATAATGCTGAATCACTGAACGCAGGGCTAGTAATTTTCATATTTATATCTTATAGTTTCGATATCACAAAGAGTCCGTCTTCAAAAATACTGAGAATGCGATCGGCGCGAATCTTAAAATAGGTAATTTTGAAAATTATCATTGCTTACAAACATTTTGCCTATTATGTTTCAGTCCATAACAAAGGTATTCCTTCTACCGTTCCAGAGGTTTCTATCTCTTCTATTTCCGTAATTAAATTTGCTGTCAACTCTTCCGTAAGTACGTCAATCATTTGCATATTCATAGGGACAACTATTCCCACCTTATCCATTGCTTCCATTAGCATATTTTGTTCTGATTCTTCCAGAAAACCATCAGCGTTAATTAAATTCATTAATAAATCATTTTCCTCTAGCAAAGAGTGCAAATCTTTATCTTGCTGCATAGGCAATAACAATTTCTCGTACTTGTCTTGAGGAACAGAAACTGCTAAAGCCAATTGCAACATCAAGCGAAGATTGCTATTGGGAGGAATAGAACATAAAAACGCCATGATTTTGCCGAGTTGTTTGCTATCCATCGGGATGTAATCACCGTAAATCAAAGACTAATGAACTTTAGGTTAATAGAACACATAGGTAAAGTCGAATGCCTAAAAGTTATAGATGTAATAGTTTTTAGGCATATCAGATGCAATTATTGGAATTAAGTCATAGCCATTTCTAATCCCTGTTGTACCTCATCAGTTTGTTGTGCTTGCTGTTTCAACACTAATAAGATAATGTCAGGTATCAACCTTAAACGGTAATAATTCTTGCAGCATTGATGAGATGAGAGATTATATAACTTCTAGTTTTAGTCCCGGCAGCAAGCGGACTAAATTTTGTAAAGATTTACTTTGCCAAGGTTGATCGTTTGAGCCTAAGACAACTAACTGAGTTTCTTTTTGTTTGCGTAAAGTCATCACAAATTTTGACAGCATACTGATACCAGAACTGTTGAGAAAAGTCAGTTCTCTTAAGTTTAAAGTCATGGTTGCTGGATTGGTTTTTGCAACTTCATTGAGCAAGGTGGTAATTGGTTCGTACTCGCTAGGCCCGCCAAGACTCAATTCGCCTTGAAAGTTAATTGTTTCGGAATTAGGATCGTATTCAACGATGTAATCCTCTGCTTTAATTTTTTGAGCATCCATTGTTTTTCTATGTTTAAGGGTTATTATTTTTGGTATCAATCAATATTACACTTTAATTTGCACCATTGTGGTGACAGTAATAACTGGGGTATCTCCAGGAATTGTCTCCAGCTTCCAACCAATTTCCGCAGCATAATCATTAATCATAGTCAGCAGACCTAAGCCTGAAGCTTCAGTATCTTCTTCAATACTTTTTTCGACTTGTTGCACGTACAAATCGTTAGGATCTGATGTCAACAGTTGTTCAATAAATATTTTTAATTTCTCATCACCACCGGGTTTAATGCTGTTATTGGCAAAGATTACAGCGGTTACTTCCTCTACCTCTTCAAGGAAGTGAATGCCAAATCTAATTTTATATTTAGAATCTTCGTTGTTAAACTTGATTGCATTCTCTAACAATTCATTGGCGACGTAACTAACGGCACTTTTGCTACTTTTAATTCGCTGTTCACGATGCGGATCTTCTTCGTCTGAAGGTAAAAAATTGGTGAAGTAATCTGCTACGAAATGAGCAGAGAGGCGATTATTTTTCCAGCGTTGCTTAATCGGACGAGAGCTAGGAGTAAAAGCAATTTCTAGAGAATCATTTTCTGGTGGGAAGCTGGTGATAAAATTACCCAATAATTCAGTTATATGGGCAGTATCTTGAGAGAGTTGAGTCATAATTGGATATCCTGTAGATGAAGGATTAGTGTTGATTAAATTGGCAAGTTAGCGAGGAGCGATCGCTAATATTTACACTGTCAAAGTTGTTTTTAATTCCTGTTGCAACTCGTCAATTTCTTCTGCTGGTCTTTTCAACACTAATAAGGTGATGTCATCAAATACCTTTTGCTTACCAATATGTCGCCGTAAATCGGCAATAATGTCATCCTTAATGTCTGAAGCAGATTTATGCCAGCTTTTACCGACCGCTTCGCACAGCCGATCGACCTGATACTGTACTTTATTAATATTTTTAGCTTCTGGGATACCGTCGGTGTAAAGTATTATCCCATCGCCAGGATGTAACTCAAAAATAGCATGACTGATAAAATCAGTAATTTCTGCGTCTAAACCAATCGGAAAACCTAAATCCATCGTGTTAATTCTTTCAATATGTCCGCCTTTGCGAACGATAATTGTTTCTTCATGCTGTCCACTAATACTAATTTTTCCCTCCGCATAGTTGACAATGGCTAGGGTGAGACTTTTTTCCGAGTTCATCCGTTGCACATTTTTATAAATTGTGCGATTGAGGGTATCTAAAAATCTTACTGGATCAATTTCTCGAATTTCTTGCAAAGTCCGGACGGCAGTTTGCGTCATTAACATTAAAATACCACTTTCTAATCCGTGTCCGGTAACATCTCCAATGCCTAGCGTGATTACGCCATCAGTCTCTAGTACATCGTAATAATCACCGCCTACTTCATCTGCCGGTTCCATGTATCCAGCAATATCTAAACCAGCAATATTTTCTAGTTCTTCTGGTTTAGGCAAAATCATCATTTGAATTTGACGGGCTACGTCTAATTCTGCTCCCATTCGCAGGTTTTCTTGCTTTAGTTTCTCGTTGAGGGCAATAATTTCTTCATTAGCGGTTGCGAGTTCGGCGGTGCGATCGACAACTTTGGTTTCAGAAGAGGTTATGAGTGATAAACTCAAAATCGAAAACGCTGCAACGCTGGTCAAGGATGCCAACCAACTAGTATCGGCGGGCGGAAACTGCTCAGATAATGATGGCAATGGACTAAAACAAACTGCTGCCATACCGACGTAGTGCATGATCGGCACAGCAAAACCCATTAATGCTGATGCACCAATTTTCTGCCACCAGATAACGGGTTTTTGTTGCCGCAGGTAACGGATTAGCCATAGAGCAACCAGTGATACAGCGATCGCAATTCCGCCAGAAAGGGTGACTAGGCGCAGATCGTAGTGAGCGATCGCGGGTAGTCGCATGGCAGCTATGCCTGTATAATGCATTGTGGTAATACCTGCCCCCATCAGCAGACTTGCACCCAACAGGCTGGCAATCTTTACTGTTTTACGACTGGTAATCCACAGGGCTAGACCTGATGCCAAAATCGCAGGCAAAACAGATACGAAAACAATCGTTTCCTCATAACTAATTGGCACAGTTACGTGAAACGCCAACATACCAATAAAATGCATAGACCAGATGCCAATTCCCATCGAACTTGCACCAGCAATTAACCAACCAATCCAGGTGTTTCCTTTAGCAGTTGTGATGCGTTCTGTGAGATCCACAGCAGTGTAGGCAGAGAGAATAGCGATGATAACGGAGAGAATTACTAAGTTCAGATCGTAGGAAACAAGCATATTTTAACTCAATTATGAATAACTATAAAAAGTGACATTATCTAATATCAATTTAAAAAATAATGCAGCATTTTCTATGATGAAGACGTTCGATAAAACATTTCTACAGCTTAAAAATAGGTTAAGTTTAAAACAGTATCGTCAAATCTTTTATTCTTGCATCCCTTCGTATAACAGTCGTGCAAACAGCCGAGCGCCGTCATCGGTCTTCAAACGTGCATAGCTAGGCGGTTCCGAGGTTCCTGTTCGCAAATCGGACAATAACTCTGGGTGAAACTGACAGGTAAACGATCGCCGAATCTGTTTGCTCTCAAAATCTTTATAGATAATGCAAGTTGCAGAACATTCGGTGACAATTTCATTGTCAATGCTAGTAGAACACAAAATCTCGATCGCATCCGGCAGTTTCAGTAACCAGGCCAACCGACTACCTGCTAATATCGACCGATGGGGAATAATAGCATCGTGCAGCAAGCGGTATGCCCAGTTAGCAAATAAGATTGCTTCTTCGTTGACTTCATCCGAGTGAAACATGGCAATATTGACTTCCCGCTCATACTCAATGGCGGTGTCAATCACGCCTTCATATTCATCAGCCGTAATTTCATGAGCGCTAATTAACTCTTGAGGAATGCCAAGCGCTTCCCCATCCGGGGACTTGTAGTGGTGCAGTCGTCGTTCGCCGACTTCCTTGTGTTCGTTCGGGCCTACGGCAAATTCTGGATGATCCCAGCCTTCGGCGATTACATGCCCATTGCGCTTAGTAATTTTTAGAGAACTGCCAACTTCTTCAATCTTTTGACAAACGCGCTTCAGCGCTTTTAACATTTTGCCATTGCGGTCTCTCGGTAAGGATTCTAAACTCAGCACTTGCCGAACTGCCCGTTTAATTAGATTGATGTGTCCTTGGGCTGCTAATTGATGTCCCAAACAAATAAACAGCGCTAAAGCACTCGTGGGCGATCGCGAGATCAGCAGCTTTTCAACCAAAAAATGGAGATCGTCGAGGGAACATTTGCCACCCTCAAAAGTAGAAGCATCCCGTACTGAGGGATCGCCACCTTCTACTACTACAGCTAAACCCGACGTAATCAAAGGCACTACCAAGTCAGGATCGAGTAGTCCAGAAGACCATACAGGAAACAAGATTGAATCGCAATCGGCAATTTTTTGAGCGATGTATGCAACATTCAGCGATGCGCGGACATCTTCTCCTAATGGATTTTGTCCGACGTGTTCCCAAGGTTCAATGATGGCGATCGCATTGCGAAATAGACAAGGGTGTTTCATCAGAAATTCTAAATCTGACTGAGAGTTAATTACCTTCTCCAATGGTTTGCCGTATCCCCACTGAAATTTGGCATTTTCTATGAGCAGCGATGCGTCTGGTAAAGGATCGGGAGAGTGGCGATCGGCAAGAAACTGACCGATGAGAACATGCACAGATTCAAAGTCAGAATCACCCTCGCTTAAATAACCAGGACGCAACCGCCAATTGCTACAGCACTTTCGAGGTAAATGAGGTACACATAGTATTGGTGCATCAAGACTTAAAATGAAAGCATACTCAATCGATTTACGAGAAAAAATAGTAAATACTTACGAAAAGGGTGGTACTTCAATAAGAAAGGTTGCTGTGCAATTTGGTGTAGCAAAAAGCTATGTGCAAAAGCTAATCCAACTTCATAGAGTGCAAGGACATCTAGAACCCAAAAAGCAAGGTGGAGCCATGAAGGGTAGGCTAGATGATTTCGCGAGCGAATTAGCCGAAATGGTTCAAATTTACCCAGATGCAACTTTATTGGAATATTGCGAATATTTTGGAGAAAAATACAACGTTTGGGTGTGTGCAAGTGTGATGTGTTGTGCATTACAAAAACAAAAATTAACTCGAAAAAAAAGACTTTGCGTAGCAGCCAAGGAAAAACAGAAAGAGTCCAAAAACTGAGAATAGAGTATTGGGAGAAAGTAAAGCAAGTAGACCCAGAAAACCTTGTATTTATAGATGAAATGGGTGTTTTACTTGGCTTAACTAGGACTCATCAAAGAAGCGAGCGCGGCACTAGAGCGTATAATTTTAAACCATATTACCGGGGAGCAAAAATAAGTGTAATCGGAGGAATTAGCTTAAAGAAAGTTTTAGCGGTGATGACTTTAAACGGCTCAATGGATGGAGATGCATATAAAGTTTTTGTAGAACATTTTTTACTTCCGCAATTATGGGTTGGTGCAGTCGTTGTAATGGATAATCTACCTGCTCATAAAGTCGAAGAGATTCAGCTTTTGATTGAAGGAGTGGGAGCAAGTGTTCTTTATCTATCTCCTTATTCTCCTGAATTCAATCCAATTGAACATTGGTGGTCACAATTAAAAGCTTTTCTGAAACAATTTTCTCCCAAGAGTGCATCTGTCGTTGATGGTTTAATTAAAATTGCGCTGAAACTAGTTGATCCAAAGCATCTAAAAAATTGGTTTACTAATTGCTGCTACTGTACCTCATGAACCTCAAATCTGCTGTATTACTTACTGGTTGATGAAAAGTTTGAGTTGCTGTATTCATTCAGTTTCTATACCTTTCTAAGAGGATGTTTTAAAAGTGGGGGTATTGTAAGAAAACTCACAAGGCTTATACTGAGATTTGTAGATAACAGCACCTTGTGAGCGAATGACTAAAGCATACGCCCTGCAATTTGACATGGGAACAGTGGGAATTGATTGCAGGAGAGTTTGCATCAGAAAAAGCTCCGATATTACTATGTATTCGCAATGTATATCAAGGGTTTTAGGGATTTTCATTCTATGTTTACTGGGTACAAATCAAGGAAATCCCAAGTAAATTCAATGATTAGTATCCTTACGAATTGCTTTCATTACAAAAAAAGTTGGATAAATATCTCCACCAATTTGTTCCGAAGCAGGAAAGTCATACCCCTCTTCAAAATTGACAATATCAAATTTTCTCAAGAAATTTGAATTCAGATATTCAGATAGGGTGTGAGATGGTTCTTTCAAATTAATCAAGCCTCCATAAATGATAGAGTCAACAATTTCTTGCTTGAAATAGTTTTTCCCGTTTTTCTTTTTTTCCAGAAATTGTCTGAATGGATGCTTGGTAAGATACACTAGCATTCCATCTGGTTTTAGAACACGTGCAATCTCCTCCAGGATTTTTGGAACATTGTGCGATGTTTGGAGTGCATATTTACTGACAACAATATCAAAGAATTTGTCTTCAAAAGGAAGATTTTCACCGTCAGTTATGAAAAATACTCCATTAGGACTTTTCTCTCTGGCGCTAGTAATAAATTTTTCACACGGATCTATACCAGCAACAAGAGCACCTTGTTTGGCAAAATATGCAGCATCAGTACCATCACCACACCCAACGTCGAGCAGTTTTTTTCCATCAACATAAAAATCAATTTGTCGATAGAAATATTTATTTCCTATTTCATCTTGAGCTTCAAGATTATTGCTGTAGACCTGATTAAAATTATTGTATTGTTTTGCTACTGTTGTGTTTTCGTTCATAGTCTTATAAGAGGATGTTTGAAAAGTTAAAATCAGTCATATCTACCAAGTAGTTTCTAAGGAGAGAGCAAGGATTCTAAACTTCAAGTTGCACATAGCGTTACTTGCTAATATGGACTAAATAAAAAATTTCCTAACGCTTCTGGTTCATCACTATAATGGAACTCATGCAACGCTTTTAAGAACTCATCTTTAGAAATAAATCCATCTTTGTTAAAGTCAAGTTGCGAAAAAGTTTTCTCTGCATAGATGCGATGATTATTATAAACTGCTAGAAAATCTATCCATTCTTTACTACTGATAGTGCCATCTCCATCAACATCAAATACATCAAAAATTAAACTAACAAGCGAGCCAATTTCTACTTCATATCGCTGAGGATTATTCAGAAGAGCTTCGTAATACTTCAGCCAGTCATCTAAACTGACTTTATAGTCACGATTTTTATCCATCTCACCTTGAAGGTGAATCCAGAAATAAACAAACTTGCTATGCAGGGCATCAATTTTTGGATAATTAGATTTCCAGCCTCGATATTCTGCTACTTTTTTAGTAATTTTGTCAAAATCTGCTAAACCAATCAAGCCGCTATTATCACTATCGTAAATAGTAAATAATTTTGTAAGCTTTCGTATTTGCAATTCTGTAAGCATCAGTACTCCTGTGTTAAGCATAATCACTCCTGTATTGATTGAATTAGCTTAATTTTAATAACTGTTTAATTAAACCTTTTCTATAATAGAAATAATGAAACAGTCAATGATTTATATCAAATATCCTACTTTTTTTACTTTTCTTACTTATGTTAAATTCTGTTCGAGCGCGTCTCTTGGAATCAACGTGTAGCTCCTAATTAGCCAATTAATTTACCAATTTAGTTGATTGACAAAAGTCATTAATTGTAAATCCGTAGCTCAAAGTAAGATAACTTTACAGAAACATACCAACTTTATCTATTTTCCTTTGAGCTAAACAACTGAATAATACATAGTGAAGTTTTTTAGTGAATGTACGCTCTCTTAAATTCAGCTCTTGTGCTTGTGATATCTGCATCAAAGCCTTTTTGTTTTAACTACCTGTTTCGGGTGCATAACAATCTAGAGCGTTTTTTACTGTGTGCGTACTATTCAAATGGAATCACTACATGAATGTTGGCGAAGTTCTGGAAACTGTAGAACAAACTCTGCTCTGTAGACAACTGAACACCCTTGAGCGCTTGATTCTGTGTCAGTCATGGCTCGGACGCGGTTATAGCGAGATGGCATCCGATTTTAAATATAGTATCGCTCACATCAAGGATACTGGCTCCCGGTTGTGGCAGGCTCTTTCAAAAGCCATAGGGGAAAGAGTGACGAAAAAAAATTTGTTTCTAGTCCTCAAGCAATATTTGTTCTCCCAAACAGATGAAACAGTTGAAACAGTGACTAGCGACCAGTTATCAGTGACCTTAGAGTTCGTGGAAGTGACAGACCCAGCGCTAACGCCTAACACTAATGAGGTACCAGTTAGCACTGATTTTGGGGAAGCTTTATGTTCAGAGGATAGCGTGCAATTATCAATAATGTGCGATCACTTGATGTTTGATGATATGGCTAAAAAATTAAGGCGATCGCATCGTTTATCGATAAGTTACAGTAACTACATACTTATTACAGCGTTCAACAATTTTTGTCATGGGTATACTGACCTGGTATCTATAATTTGTCATCGCGCCTCTTGGAACCAACTATTAGCTGTTGTTGGGGCATTAATTGACCAATTTAGATTATGGACAAAAGCAATTAATTGTGTATCTGTCTCTCACATCAATCTAAAATATACACAAAAAATACCAATACAACAAAAGTATTTGTTTGAGTTTTACGTCTTTTTTAGCTTTGTTGCAGCTAACTAATTGAATTTTTCAATATTCTTTGTGAAGAACATCAACCGCGATCGCTGTGTTATAGTCCCTATTCTTAACCTATCATGCATGACAGGGCGAACGCACGGTTTTTCTGAAACCCTTACTGTATAAGGATATTGAGCAAAAAATAGGCTAAATTATAAAACGCCAAAACCCTTGCTATTAAAAGATTCTTGTACTTTAGATGCGTTTGCCCTGGTAGCGTGCTTTTTTTCTTGAGGATACTTTTTGACAATACCATACCGAGTTTATGTTCTGTATCCCTACTCTCTTCTCAACCGATCAGTTCTTATTGTTACTGATGGCTTACGGTTGTACTTCCAAGCCTCTTCTTTCGTTCTGTGCATCAATATTTAGATGCGTTTGCCCTGAGCACGCTACACTGACGTTTGGATGAAGCTCAAGCCCAAAATCACAATAGCTGACCATTTTGCACAGATGTCAGATCCAAGAGTAGACCGCACAAGATTACATAAGCTAATTGATATTTTGACAATTGCGATTTGTGCAGTAATCTGTGGAGCAGATAGTTGGGTGGCAATAGAATTGTATGGCTGCACAAAGTATGAGTGGTTAAAAACATTTTTGGAGTTACCAAACGGAATACCATCACACGATACATTTGCAAGAGTGTTTGCACAATTGAATCCACAGCAATTTCAGTCATGTTTCTTAAACTGGATAAAATCAACTCAGAAGATAACAAATGGTGAAGTTGTAGCAATTGACGGTAAAACTTTATGTGGTTCTTATGATAAAAGTAGTGGTCAGAGTGCGATTCAAATGGTAAGTGCATGGGCAACTACGAATAAATTAGTGTTGGGACAGGTAAAAGTAAACGAAGCATCTAATGAAATTACAGCTATCCCAGAACTACTGAATGTTTTAGAGTTGAATGGTTGTATCGTGACAATTGATGCAATCGGTTGCCAAAAAGAAATTGTGAAGTTAATTACGCAACAAAACGCAGATTATGTAATCACCTTAAAAAAGAATCAGGGTAATCTATATGAGTTAGTAGAAGAACTATTAAGAACAGGAATAAGCACAGGGTTTGAAGGGCTTCACCATAGCACATATAAAACAGAAGAAACGGGGCATGGTCGTGATGAAATCCGCAATTATGTGATGTTATCTGGAATTGAATCTCAGCTTGACCCAGATTCAGTTTGGTCAAACTTAAAAAGTGTTGGGATGGTAGAGTCTGTTCGACAAATAGATGGTAAAACAACAGTGGAGACTCGTTATTATATTAGCAGTCTTGAGAATGATGCGAAAAAATTTGCTAATTGTGTTCGCAGTCATTGGGGCATAGAAAATTCGTTACATTGGGTATTAGATGTAGCTTTAAAAGAAGATGACTGCCGGATTAGGAAAGATAATGCTCCACAAAATTTTGCAGTGATGCGGCAGATAGCAGTAAATCTTTTAGGTAAAGAGAAACGTGTGAAGCGGGGAATCAAAAATAAACAGTTTTTGGCAGCAATGGATAATAACTATTTAGAAAGAGTTTTAGCTTTAGCGTAAACTAGCTTGTCAATAATTTGGTTAAGATTGTTGCTTATTTTTAAGGGTAAGCTTACTTATTTATAGCTGAATAGTTAGCTAATTTATCTTTAAACAAGAGTTATTTCATTAGCGATAAGCTAATTTACTTGTTAGCAAAAAAATCGATTTGTTCTATTTATATTTTGGTCAAGTTTTGCACTTATGAAAATGATTTTGAAATCCTTATTAGTTTTTGTTAGGAAATAAGGTGCGTTTTCCCTGATCAGCAACATCTTCATTATCAGTTGTGGAACCTGCAACAGCATCCTAAATTAGCTGATGCCTTTCAACAGGTTTTACAGGCTCCAATCCAGTTAGAAATTGAGGTGGCATTTAAATTAAAAAGTTTAGGATTAGTGCATCTTATCGATAGTCAAGCAACTGTTAGCTGTGAGCTATATCGAGAACACTTCTGCAATTATTTCTGTTAATTGTGGAGCAGCATTTTTACATCTATTGGCTTGCTGCGATCGCATTCGAGAGATTTCTTACGCCTAGAGGTAGGACAGAGTAGATGCAAGCTAAGTTTGAGCTTTACCTCTTTTACATTTACTTAGTAATTGCCCTAAGTGTGTTATGACTGCTTAGGTAGGCTTTTAAGCAACTGATTCAAATGGAGATAAATTGCCTAAAAAGCTTATAGGACATGGTTTTGATAAATTATACAACTTTTTTATTGGTAAATATGAATAAGACTTCGGAAATTATACAACTTGATTTTTTGAGTTTTAGGTAAAAACTAACGTAAATATAGGGCTTGCAAACTATAAAATTATATAACTTTATTATGTTTTTACAGTAGATTGCACAATATTCGTCCACAAATTTTATGCTTGGTTTGGGGCTTCTTGGCTGTGTCATAGTCCCCTCCTGCCTTTCAGACCTCTTTTCTGATTTTACTCTTCCCGGAGTGACAAAAGAAAGTTAATTTTATCCGGAAAGTCACAGAAGAGGGATAACTACGAAAGATTAAGCATTTGAGGGACAGGGATTGTTGAACCGCATTATTCCTCTACAATAAAAACAAAACCCCCTTTCGTGAGTGAAAGAGGGTTTTGATAATAATAGACCTGGCACCGAGCAATTGTGGCAGGAGGCGACCCTCCAACTATCGTAGCCGCAGCAGCGTTTCACCTCTGAGTTCGGGAAGGTATCAGTGTGGTTCCACCGCGCCATAGGCACCAGGAAAACTTGTAAGGTCAGAGACCCTGAAGGCTGCAAGAAACGCGATATTCACCAAAGTTGCGAGGTCAAGCCCTCGGTCTGTTAGCACGGCTCGGCTACATACATTACTGCACTTCCACCTACCGCCTAAGAACCTGTGTTCTACAGGTGACCTTACCCACTTATAGTGGTGAGAGCACTCATCTGGAGGTGGGCTTCCCACTTAGATGCTTTCAGCGGTTATCCGCTCCGCACTTGGCTACCCAGCGTCTACTGTTGGTACAATAACTGGTACACCAGCGGTGCGTCCTTCCCGGTCCTCTCGTACTAAGGAAGGCTCCTCGCAATGCTCTAACGCCTGCACCGGATATGGACCGAACTGTCTCACGACGTTCTGAACCCAGCTCACGTACCGCTTTAATGGGCGAACAGCCCAACCCTTGGGACGTACTTCCGCCCCAGGTTGCGATGAGCCGACATCGAGGTGCCAAACCTCCCCGTCGATGTGGACTCTTGGGGGAGATCAGCCTGTTATCCCTAGAGTAACTTTTATCCGTTGAGCGACGGCCATTCCATGCTGCGCCGTCGGATCACTAAGGCCTACTTTCGTACCTGCTCGACTTGTCGGTCTTGCAGTCAAGCTCCCTTTATGCCTTTACACTCGCCGCACGGTTTCCAAGCGTGCTGAGGGAACCTTTGCGCGCCTCCGTTACCTTTTAGGAGGCGACCGCCCCAGTCAAACTGCCCACCTGAAACTGTCCTCTCTCCGGGTGACGGAGATGAGTTAGAATCCTAGCTTCGCCAGAGTGGTATCTCACCGTTGACTCCCTTCTCCCCACAAGGAAAAGTTCATCGTCTCCCACCTATCCTGCGCAAGCGAAGCCCGGACACCATTCCAGGCTACAGTAAAGCTTCATAGGGTCTTTCTGTCCAGGTGCAGGCAGTCCGTATCTTCACAGACATTCCTATTTCGCCGAGTCTCTCTCTGAGACACCATCCAGATCGTTACGCCTTTCGTGCGGGTCGGAACTTACCCGACAAGGAATTTCGCTACCTTAGGACCGTTATAGTTACGGCCGCCGTTCACCGGGGCTTCGGTCGTCAGCTTCAGTTGCCCTGACCAACTTCCTTAACCTTCCGGCACTGGGCAGGCGTCAGCCCCCATACCTCCTCTTGCGAGTTTGCGGAGACCTGTGTTTTTGGTAAACAGTCGCCTGGATCTCTTCACTGCGACCCAATTTCTTGGGCACCCCTTCTTCCGAAGTTACGGGGCCATTTTGCCGAGTTCCTTAGAGAGAGTTATCTCGCGCCCCTTAGTTTACTCAACCTCCCTACCTGTGTCGGTTTCGGGTACGGGTACAATATGTTCATCACATTACTAGCTTTTCTTGGCACTATCTTTGACTACACGGAGTTCGTAAACTCCTCCCAAACCAATTAGGGTGTAGCTATTTTTCATGCGTCCCTAGCAATGCTCCCATATCATAGTCAGGGAATCTTCACCCTGTGTCCATCGACTACGCCTTTCGACCTCGCCTTAGGACCCGACTCACCCAGAGCGGACGAACCTGGCTCTGGAACCCTTAGGGTTTCGGGGCATTGGATTCTCACCAATGTTTGCGCTACTCAAGCCGACATTCTCACTTCCGTTTCGTCCACAGCTGCTTGCCGCTACTGCTTCTACCTACCACGGAACGCTCCCCTACCGATTAATTAATTAATCCCACAGCTTCGGTACATCACTTAGCCCCGTTCATTTTCGGCGCAGGATCGCTTGACTAGTGAGCTATTACGCACTCTTTCAAGGGTGGCTGCTTCTAGGCAAACCTCCTAGTTGTCTATGCAATCCCACCTCCTTTATCACTTAGTGATGATTTGGGGACCTTAGCTGGTGGTCTGGGCTGTTTCCCTCTTGACAATGAAGCTTATCCCCCACTGTCTCACTGGCAATGTGTGCCCTGGGTATTCTGAGTTTGTCTCGATTTGGTACCGGTCTCCCAGCCCGCACCGAAACAGTGCTTTACCCCCCAGGTATATTCATTACCGCTGCGCCTCAACACATTTCGGGGAGAACCAGCTAGCTCCTGGTTCGATTGGCATTTCACCCCTAACCACAGCTCATCCGCCGATTTTTCAACATCGGTCGGTGCGGACCTCCACTTGGTGTTACCCAAGCTTCATCCTGGCCATGGTTAGATCACCAGGGTTCGGGTCTATAAACACTGATTATCGCCCTTTTCAGACTCGGTTTCCCTTTGGCTGCGTCATTTTTGACTTAACCTACCAGTGCCTATAAGTCGCCGGCTCATTCTTCAACAGGCACGCGGTCATCCGTTGAATCGGACTCCCACTGCTTGTAAGCTAATGGTTTCATGTTCTATTTCACTCCCCTTCCGGGGTTCTTTTCACCTTTCCCTCGCGGTACTGGTTCACTATCGGTCACACAGTAGTATTTAGCCTTACGAGATGGTCCTCGCTGATTCACATGGGATTCCTCGTGCCCCATGCTACTCGGGATTCAGCTACTATCCTTAAGTTTTTGACTACAAGACTTTCACTTTCTTTGGTGCGGTATTTAGCCGCTTCGTCTAACCGCTAGATTCGATATTGCTGTCCCACTACCCCAAAGAGTAAACCCTTTGGTTTAGGCTCTTCCCCTTTCGCTCACCACTACACAGGGAATCTCTTTTGATTTCTCTTCCTCCAGCTACTAAGATGTTTCAGTTCGCTGGGTTGGCTCATACCTGTCTATATATTCAACAGGCTGTATTTAGGGTTGCCCCATTCGGATATCTCCGGCTCAATGTTTGCTTCCAACTCCCCGGAGCATTTCGTCGGTAACCACGTCCTTCTTCGCCTCTGTGTGCCTAGGTATCCACCATTAGCTCTTATTCGCTTGACCACTTTACATTTGGCTTATCCATGCAAACTTTTCTTGGTTCTGTTTACTTCGTGCTTGCCGCTGATTCACTCAACATTCCGCACTCAGCACTCAGCACTTCGATTCGTCTGCCTGCTATTAATCGCGTTTCTATGCAGTTTTCAAGGTTCTGGCTGGAATCACTCCCAGCAGTCTAACTATCGTTAGTTGCTGTCTGTTCCTTTTTTTGGTTATTTTGCTTTTCAGGTGGAGGTTAGCGGACTCGAACCGCTGACATCCTGCTTGCAAAGCAGGCGCTCTACCAACTGAGCTAAACCCCCATCATGAATTTTGGATTTTTGATTTGCGATTTCGGATTGAACAATAACAATCTAAAATCCACAATTTAAAATCTAAAATTCTTTAGGTGGGCCATCCTGGACTCGAACCAGGGACCTCACCCTTATCAGGGGTGCGCTCTAACCACCTGAGCTAATAGCCCCAATGCGAACCAACCTATAGTTTGAAAGCAGGCACTTCTCTCTGCGACCGACCTCGGTTGACCATCTCAGTTTCTATTTGCTGTTTGCTTTCGATACTTGAGTGGGTAGGTCTCCCTAAAAGGAGGTGATCCAGCCACACCTTCCGGTACGGCTACCTTGTTACGACTTCACCCCAGTCACCAGCACTGCCTTAGGCATCCCCCTCTCCGAAAAGTTGGGGTAATGACTTCGGGCGTTGCCAGCTTCCATGGTGTGACGGGCGGTGTGTACAAGGCCCGGGAACGAATTCACTGCAGTATGCTGACCTGCAATTACTAGCGATTCCTCCTTCACGAAGGCGAGTTGCAGCCTTCGATCTGAACTGAGCTACGATTTCCGGGATTTGCTTGCGTTCGCACGCTTGCTGCCCTCTGTTCGTAGCATTGTAGTACGTGTGTAGCCCAAGACGTAAGGGGCATGCTGACTTGACGTCATCCCCACCTTCCTCCGGTTTGTCACCGGCAGTCTCTCTAGAGTGCCCAACTTAATGCTGGCAACTAAAAACGAGGGTTGCGCTCGTTGCGGGACTTAACCCAACATCTCACGACACGAGCTGACGACAGCCATGCACCACCTGTGTTCGCGCTCCCGAAGGCACTCTTCCCTTTCAAGAAGATTCGCGACATGTCAAGTCTTGGTAAGGTTCTTCGCGTTGCATCGAATTAAACCACATACTCCACCGCTTGTGCGGGCCCCCGTCAATTCCTTTGAGTTTCACACTTGCGTGCGTACTCCCCAGGCGGGATACTTAACGCGTTGGCTCCGGCACTGCGAGGGTCGATACTCGCAACGCCTAGTATCCATCGTTTACGGCTAGGACTACTGGGGTATCTAATCCCATTCGCTCCCCTAGCTTTCGTCCCTCAGTGTCAGTTGCGGCCTAGTAGAGCGCCTTCGCCACCGGTGTTCTTCCTGATCTCTACGCATTTCACCGCTACACCAGGAATTCCCTCTACCCCGAACGCACTCTAGCTATGTAGTTTCCACTGCTTTTACAAAGTTAAGCTTTGCTCTTTAACAGCAGACTTACATAGCCACCTGCGGACGCTTTACGCCCAATCATTCCGGATAACGCTTGCATCCTCCGTATTACCGCGGCTGCTGGCACGGAGTTAGCCGATGCTGATTCCTCAAGTACCTTCATTTTGTTATTCCTTGAGAAAAGAGGTTTACAACCCAAGAGCCTTCCTCCCTCACGCGGTATTGCTCCGTCAGGCTTTCGCCCATTGCGGAAAATTCCCCACTGCTGCCTCCCGTAGGAGTCTGGGCCGTGTCTCAGTCCCAGTGTGGCTGATCATCCTCTCAGACCAGCTACTGATCGTCGCCTTGGTGCGCTCTTACCACACCAACTAGCTAATCAGACGCGAGCTCATCTTCAGGCAGCAAGCCTTTCACCTTTCGGCACATCCGGTATTAGCCACCGTTTCCAGTAGTTATCCCCGACCTGAAGCCAGATTCTCACGCGTTACTCACCCGTCCGCCACTATCTCCGAAGAGACCGTTCGACTTGCATGTGTTAAGCATACCGCCAGCGTTCATCCTGAGCCAGGATCAAACTCTCCGTTTTGAATCGTTTGTTTTTAGCTCTCTATATGGCTGCGCTTTTTTAACCTCAGCCTGGTTATTTTATTTACTTGACGCAGGCTACTTGTGCTATGATTGCTTTCAAACTATAATCTTTTCATGGTTCGGTTCCCTATCGAGCGACGCTTTTCCGCGTCCGCCTCTCTCAGGCACTTATTCAATATAACTAACCTACTTAATAGTGTCAACTGTTTTGGCAATTTTTTTTTGACTTTTTTGATGATGTCTCTACAACGCCTATACTATACGGGTCTTAGGCTATATTATTTCTGACAATCACTAGAGAAATCATAACTTTGTGAGTAAATTTGCTGTTTTGCCTCCAGATTTGCTTTTAGACCCTCTTTTGCGTACCTGGTTGCTGGAAGATATTGGCCGCGGCGATCGCTCCACCAATACCCTCCTCTGTCCCAATTCTTCTTTTGGTACTGCCACTTGGCAAGCTAAATCTCCCGGTATCATCTCTGGTCTACCTTTCGCTTCACGTGTCTTTTATCTTCTGAATGACAAAACTCGCTTTACTTCTATTGTTACTGATGGTGAATTTTGTCAACCAGGACAAGTAATAGCTGAAATTCATGGGTCATTAGATGCACTACTGATGGGGGAACGAGTAGCACTTAACTTAGCTATGCGGTTGAGTGGTATTGCCACCTTAACTCATAAATATATAGAGAAAATAGCTGATTTACCGGCTCAGCTTGTAGATACACGCAAAACTACACCAGGGCTGAGACTTTTAGAAAAGTACGCAACTGCTGTGGGTGGTGCAATCAATCACCGTATGGGCTTGGATGATGCAGTAATGATTAAGGACAATCATATTGCTGCGGCTGGTGGGATTGGAGAAGCAATTACCCGTATTCGTTCTCGAATACCTTATCCATTGACAATAGAAGTAGAAACAGAAACCATAGAGCAGGTAAAAGAAGCTTTACATTATAAAGCCGACATCATCATGTTGGATAATATGCGTCTGGATATGATCCGTGAAGCAGTGTCTATCATTCGCAAACAGAATAGTCTTGTAAAAATTGAAGCTTCGGGAAATGTAACTTTAGATAATATTCGTGATTTAGCTGGCACAGGCGTTGATTACATTTCTAGCAGTGCGCCGATCACTCAGTCGAAGTGGTTAGATTTGAGTATGAAGATTGCTTGATAACAGAACTTACGCAAGTATTACAAGTGATGGCAATGTGTGACACTTGCTTAAATCCTGGCTATTAAGGCTTGTTTCGGCTTTCATTGTCAGGATAATTATCGGTTTACTTTATCATTAGTCACCTCCAAACAGTTTCTTTAACTCATACTAGGTGGATATAGCCGCTAGGAGTTAACTTGGAATTTTTTTATTTTTAAGTATTTTTAACTATTGCATATTTCTTAAATCAGAATTATTCTGACTTACATAAGCAAGATTTAATTAACCGCCCATACATAAACTGCTGAAGAGGTAAATATGGCTGTTATCGAAAGAGTTCCTGACGTTGTATTTAAAACCCGTGTACGTGACGAATCTGTACCAGGGCCAAATCCTTACCGTTGGCAAGACCGCACTACTCAAGATATTTTTGGTGGCAAACGTGTTGTAGTTTTCTCTTTACCTGGGGCTTTCACTCCTACCTGTTCTACTTCGCATCTGCCACGCTATGAAGAACTATATGATCAATTCAAAGCTTTAGGGATTGATGAAATAATTTGTATATCTGTAAATGATGCCTTTGTTATGTTCCAGTGGGGTAAGCAACAAGGCGCAAAAAATGTATTTTTACTTCCTGATGGGAATGGCGAGTTTACTCGCAAAATGGGTATGTTAGTAGATAAGTCTAACCTGGGCTTTGGAATGCGCTCTTGGCGCTACTCGATGGTGGTTGATGATGGCAAAATTGAAAAGATTTTTATTGAACCAGGCTTCTTAGATAACTGCCCAACCGATCCTTTTGAAGTCTCAGATGCAGATACAATGCTGGCTTACCTGAAAGAAGCGAAGAAACCTGTGACTGCCTAAATACAATAATTCGTATTTGATAATGCGTAATTCGTAATTATTAATTTAAATTACGAATTACGCATTACGCATTAATAATTATTCACGGGGTATATATGAAGTACGATTTTGACTTATTCGTAATTGGTGCAGGTTCTGGAGGAATTGCCACTGCTAGAAGGGCCGCAGAATATGGCGCTAAAGTGGGAATTGCCGAGTTTGACAAACTAGGTGGAACCTGTGTCAATCGTGGCTGTGTTCCCAAAAAACTGATGGTTTATGCCTCTCATTTTCCTGATTTATTTGAAGAATCCCAAGGATATGGTTGGAGTCCAGTCGAGAGTAGTTTAGATTGGGAAAAGATGATTACGGCGGTGAATAATGAAGTGAATCGCCTGAATGGAATTTACCAACGGATGTTGCATAACTCCAAAGTTGAAGTGTTGCAAGGATATGGTAAATTTATCGATCCACATACTATTATTGTTGGCGATCGCCAAATCACCGCAGACAAAGTATTAATTGCTGTTGGTGGAAAACCTTTCAAACCAAACATTTTGGGAATTGAACACGCTATCACCTCTGATGATATTTTCCATCTGAAAGAACAGCCTAAGCGTATTGTTATTTTGGGTGCAGGATACATTGGTTGCGAATTTGCCTGCATTTTAAATGGGTTGGGTAGCGAAGTTACTCAGGTGGTTCGTGGTGACAGAATTTTGCGGGGATTTGATCAAGATATCCGCACAGAAATTCAGCAAGCAATGACTAATCATGGTATCCGTATTCTCAATAATATTGAGTTAATTGCCATTGAGAAAACTGACGAAGGAGTAAAAGTCACAGTTAAAGGCAGTGATGATACTGAAGAAACTGTATTGGCTGATGCTGTGAGTTTAGCTGCTGTGGGTCGCAAACCCAACACTCAAAACCTTGGTTTAGAAAATACCAAAGTCCAGCGTCGGGATGGGGCGATTATTGTGGATGAGTACAGTCGCACCCATGAAGAAAATATCTATGCAGTGGGAGATTGTACAGATAAAATTAATTTGACTCCCGTGGCGATTAATGAAGGTAGAGCATTGGCAGATACGGTATTTGGTGGTAAGTCCAGAATTATGAGTTATGCCAATATACCGACAGCGATTTTTACCACGCCGGAAGCTGCAACTGTTGGTTTAACTGAAGCCGAAGCGAGAGAAAAATATGGTGATGCAGTGAAAATCTATCGATCGCGCTTCCGCCCCATGTACTACACTCTAACGGGTAAAGACGAAAAAACCTTGATGAAACTAGTAGTTGATAGTAATACAGATAAGGTACTGGGGGCGCATATGGTAGGAAATAGTGCCGCCGAGATTATTCAAGGAGTAGCGATCGCTGTTAAGATGGGTGCTACCAAAGCTGATTTTGATGCGACAGTTGGCATTCACCCAACTTCAGCTGAAGAATTCGTTACTATGCGGTAGTTTCAAAAAAACCGCCGATGCATCAGTTAAATAAAGAAATTTTTTAGAGAGATGTTGCATTGCAGCATCTCTAATTATTTGATTGCCATACTTCTCTGTTAATTGCGTAGTAAACCACATCTACGTTATAAAAATGGGCATCTTTTTCGTATTTCATACCGACTTTTTGAATGACACGCACTGAGGCGATGTTTTGCGGATGAGCGATCGCTACTATACGATTTAGTTTAGCTGCTTCAAACCCATATTTTATGGTAGCAGTAGCAGCTTCTGTGCCAATTCCCATGTTCCAATAAGATTTGTCAAATACGTAACCAAGTTCCACTTCTGGGGTATTGTCCAAAAAACCTAGTCCACAGCGGCCAATTAGTCTACCGCTATCTTTGTCAACTACAGCCCACATCCCGAAATTATATTGTTGCCAATTCTGGATATGTTTGTGTAAGCTGGCTTGTGTTTGTTCCTTGTTTCTGGGTGAGAGGTATTTCATCACCTCTGCATCACTGTAAATGCGGAACAAATCATCCAAGTCATCTGAGACAAAGTGTCTTAATCGCAGTCTTGAAGTTTCTATTTCAGGCATGTCATTAGACAACAGATGTGAGTGCTACATTAAATAAGCGTGTTTTCCCAGTGCAAAATAAAATTAATATCATGCTCCCATTATGAGCATCTACCCATCCTTAAAAAAATCATATAGAAGACAAAATTGGCGTAGCAATGACTGGCGGTTATTTTTGCGCTTAGTACCCTATGCCCGTCGTCATCTCAAATTGCTGATTTTGGCAATGTTACTGCTTGTACCAATCGCTGTTGCTAATGCTATACAACCGTTACTGATTGGACAGGCGATTTCTCTCATCCGCAACGAACCAAGCACTTATGAGTTTCTCAGGAACCTTCCTCTGTGGCAAGGAATAAATATCCTAGAAGGACTAATATTGGTAGGGATTGTTACCCGAATGTTGTTCACTACTGTTCAGGGTTATCTGCTACAGAAGTTAGGACAAAATATCACGGCTGGAATCCGCCAAGACTTGTTTAAGCATGTCACATCTTTAGCAGTCCGCTTTTTTGACCGTACACCTGTAGGTAAACTAATTACCAGACTCACCAGCGATGTAGAAATATTAGGGGATGTATTTTCCACTGGAGCTGTTGGCATAGTCTCCGATATATTTTCTATGGTGGTGATTATTGGGATTATGTTTTCTATTCAGTGGCAACTTGCTTGTTTGCTGCTGTTAATATTGCTACCAATTACTTTTTTAATTATTAACTTTCAGCAACAGTACCGCAAAGCTAATTACAAAGCGCGGGAAGAATTATCGTTGTTAAATTCCCAACTACAAGAAAATATTGTTGGTATTAATGTAGTGCAGCTGTTTAAGCGAGAAAAAATTAATGCAGATTTGTTTCGCGCCGTTAACAACCGCTACATTGGGCTAATGGATCAAACCATATTTTATGATTCTGCGGTGTCAGCTACTTTGGAATGGATTGGCTTAGTAGCGATCGCTGGTGTATTGTGGATGGGTGGTTGGTTACTGTTGGGTCAAAATTTGACATTTGGTGTATTGTCTGCATTTGTTTTATATGCCCAGCGATTATTTGACCCATTGCGAGATTTTGCCGAGAAATTTACCGTTATTCAAGCTGGTTTTACTGCCATTGAGCGAATTAACGATATTTTAGACGAACCGATAGAAATCCGCGATCGCAACAATCAACGCTTCTCAGTTTTTGATCATAGTTTTGGTTACATAGACGAAATCATTGCTGAGATGGAATCACAAAATTTCAATTCCACACCAGAATTAGGAGAAATTCGCTTTGAACACGTCTGGTTTGCTTATAAAGAAGATGATTTTGTCATCAAAGATTTAGATTTTGTGATTCGTCCTGGTGAAAAAGTCGCATTAGTAGGCCCTACAGGCGCAGGCAAAAGTACCATTATTCGGCTTTTGTGCCGCCTTTATGAACCCACCCAAGGACGAATTTTAATCGATGGTATCGATATTCGAGAAGTTCCACAGGCAGAATTGCGCCGCTATATGGCCGTGATTTTACAAGAAGGCTTTTTATTTGCGGGCGATGTTAAAAGTAATATCACCCTAGGAGATAGATACACATTTGAAGAAATTCAGTCAGCTGCACAAAATACAAATATTGCTCAGTTTATTGAAGGATTGCCTCAAGGTTACAATACTCAATTGCGAGAACGTGGTACAAATCTTTCTAGTGGTCAAAAACAATTGTTAGCCTTTGCTCGTGCTGCTATTCGTAACCCACAAATTCTTGTATTAGATGAAGCTACTGCTAGTTTAGATGTGAATACCGAAGCTTTAGTACAGCAGGCGCTAGATCAGTTGTTGGTAAAACGTACTGCGATTATTATTGCTCACCGTTTATCCACAATTCGCAATGTAGATCGCATATTTGTTCTCAAGCGAGGTGAATTAATTGAGCAAGGTAGTCATGAAGAACTCTTAGAACAAGGGGGTATGTATGCAACCTTGCACAACTTGCAAATGCTAGGAACTTAATCACTTGATTCAGTAGGGTGGACATGATAATGACCACCCTATATTGTTTATTTGTTTCCTTTGTACGTTATTCAAATTAATATTGCTAACTAAACTTTTTATCAATCAACACAATTATTGGTAGATGATTAACCCTGTAATTTTTATTTAGTCAAAGTAACCATCTTTGTTGATGTAGAAGTCAGCCAGACATTAGCTACAGCATATTTAACTAACACTGACTCTTTATGAGAATTGCAAGCACTTTTGAGTTTAACAGACTTAGCACTATCCTGAATAAGTTTAGCCTGATACGTATATAAAGAACCATCAGGGCTTTCACAACTAATTTCACCAAGAAAGGTATGATTATCTAAACTTTGCTCTAGGATTTTGCCTGCAACTTTGTAATTAAACCAATTCCATCCATAATGAAAAATTAGTTCTCTTTCCAAAACTTGCAACTGACTTGGTAAAATTCCCCAACCTCTGTAAACTTTTGCCAAGCATTTAATCTCACCAGTACGCGTTAATATCGCTGTCAATGATTCTTGATCAAGAACACCGTAATATCTTCCGTCTGGCAAGTCTATAGCTGTGGGAGCAAAACGATGTCCACCAAAATGACTGGACTTCCAAAGCCGCACATTATCTAATTTCAAATCAGCAATCGTATTAGCAGCATAGAAGTAAAAAGGGTTGCCATATCTAGCACAGCATTTATCATGGCTGCCGTGAGTACACACTAAAATATCTCTTGTTGCGTCTGTGTATACTTGATAATCAGCAGTTCTGTTGTACAACCATTTTTTTACAACACCAGCTACTAGCTCAATATTTGGTAAGTGAAATTCGTACTTGCAGTAACCATGACTCAACCCTTGTTTTTTTTGATAAATTAACAGAGTTGTCTGGTCTGCTTTATGTGATACATCATTAGCAATTAAGAGAAACCTAATTGGCAGTTTTGCACGGGTTATTTCCTCTACCAAAAGTTGTAGGTTTTGTGGAACCCATCGAGAATTAAAAGCTTCTGTAGCCCAAGGTGGCAGACATTCGATTAAAATGTAAGTTTCGTAATTGGTAGCACTACCAATTAATTCTTCTCCTACTTGTCGTGCATAATCAGAACAGAAAAAGGTATTCATCGAACTTATCTCATTGGTTGGCGTTACGAGTAAAGGGGAGTGAATAAAAATTGTGTTTTTGACTACAATTTCTGTAACTCAAAAAGTTAGCAGAAATAATTTGCAGTTAGTACTGAAAAGTAAACTGCCAATTTATAGCATCATTTTGAGAAAAAATCTGTCTAATTAATAAATTCTCCACAACATTGTCAGCTACGTTCCAACAAGATAGTGCTGGACTTTTCAGTAAAAATTTTAAATTTTTGATTAAATTATTACTGTGGCAAGCGTAGACGCGTAGCAGATTGTCTCCAGACATCGCTTCTATGTAGGTTTTGAACAGTTTTTTTAAAATAGTAGATTTTAAGATACCAACTCTTGCAAGCATAATGCAAATAATTATCAATAGTCAGTTAAAAAAAAGAATTGAGAACTTTCCTTGAATGTTAAAATTTATACTATAGTTTGCTCAAATGATCAATTGAGCGGTATAGTACAATCTAAGAAAGTATGTTCTGACTGTAACTGATAGTTAATAACGAAAGCAAGCTTTTGACATTATTTATTACGTTTACTTCCATTGATCAGTTTACGACAACACCTTAAATCTATACTGAAAGGCTTTTTAACCTAGCCATCTAGCTTTTCAATATAATTGATAAAGATTTTCAATTATCATCAGTCGTAGCAGTTAAACTTGCTCCCCAACGAAATAGCCTGGGTAGTTGAGACACATCAATGGCGTAGTTTACAATCCACAGAAGTAACTCAAAAATCAATAAATATCGCACCCATAGCAGTTCTGGTGCAGAACCCAGCAGTGTCAAACCTTCGTATAGCTGCCAGAAACGATAAGGTAGGTAGATATAGGGAACCATTACCCACACTACACTTTGGAATTTTCTGAGGGTCAAACTCTCAAACAGAATTTGCAAACCCAGGATAATAAAGTACCAACCAAGAACAGCCAACACAGTACCATGCTGCCACCATACACCCCACAACAGCATAATTGGCAGTGGCAGTAGTACACCTAGCAGTTGTACAGGTAAAAACCACCACCTGTACCATTTCGGGAATGGTACAGGCAAAGTGTAAGGCTTGGCCGTTTTCCATCCCCGACTCACAATCCAAATAAAAAATGTAGAAACCGTGAGGAACAGGAGATTTTCTAGGAACAGATAGAGATTGATGTTCAAACCAGTCATAGCTTTATTTTCGCTCTCAAGGGGTTCTAGTTCATTCTCCTGGAGAAAGAAATTTTAGTTAACGACCTAACCAAGTTCTGATGACATCTAGAAGGCTGCTACCACCCCAAATCAATGCAATAAGAATTGAAGTGGTCAAAATTGCGCCCATCAGACTTAGGGCTAAACCACCTAAACTAATTGCACCATCATCTTCTAAAAGACCAAAACCAGTGACAAAAATACCCATCGCAGGTAATGTGTTTGTCCCAGGTACAGGAATCATCATGGAAATTGACATTAAAGCGATCACAATGCCAATAGTCACCCTGCCTGGTGTGGTTGTACAAATAAAAGTTAGACGAGGGCGTGCGATCGCTTCAATTCTGCGTAGCCAAGGAATTCCGGCTTTCAAAAACCCTTGAACTGTATCAAGTTGGATGGGATGATTCATCATTTTCTGCGGTAGCCAGGGACTTTTCGCACCGATAACTAGTTGTATAGCCAATAAAAATATTAGGATACCAAAAGGCGTGGAGTATCCTGGAGCCGGAACTGGTAAAGCTGAAGGTAGAGACAAAATAACCAGCAAAAATCCAAATATTCTCTCTTGTGCTAAAAGCAAAATATCTGCCAAAGTCACTTTTGTTGGTCTTTCTTCTTCAAAGAAATAACGATGTAATTCTTGAGATAGTCTAGCCATATAATCTAATCGGAAAAACAGTAATATTCAGTAACTTAAAATATCAAAGTGCAAATTATTATAAATTGCACCAACTCTCATTTATGAGTTTTTGTTTCTGTTTTCTTGAATTAAATGCACAATAGAAGGCACTAAAGAAATCACAATAATTCCGCCAATAATTGGTAATAAATATTTATCTACTTGTTCAGCAGGTAAAGTTCTTCCTAAGAAATAACCCAACAAAGTCATACCAACAGTCCAAATGAAGCCGCCGATGAGGTTATAAAACATAAAAGTTTGATAATGCATAGCACCTAACCCAGCTACAATTGGTGCAAAAGTCCGTACTATTGGTACAAACCTAGCTAAAACAATAGTTTTTTTGCCATGTTTTTGATAAAATTTTTGCGTTTTAACTACGTGTTTTTTATGGAAAAATAACGAATCTTCTTTTTGAAATAATCTTCTGCCAAATTTATGCCCGGTAATGTAGCCAACATTGTCCCCTAAAACCGCACAGACAAACGCGCCAATAATTAAAATCCAAAAATTCAGTAAATGCTGAGAAGCAACAAATCCTGCTGTAAACAGTAAGCTATCACCTGGCAGAAAAAAACCGATGAGTAATCCTGATTCAGCAAAGATAATTGCCCAAACTCCCACGTAGCCGATTGATTTAATTAATTCTGGTAAATCAAAATGCATAAAATCTCACTTGATCAAAAATAAGCATTCAACATTTTAGCGTTCAGGAAAATTGCTGCATGATGAATATTATGAAGTTTGCGTAAGTTTATAAATTGTTTATGTAATTGATTTTAGGGAGAAGATGAGTAAATATTGGAAATTAATCCGACTCTTTTGGGCTACCTCCATAGCAGCAGAGATGGAGTATCGGCTCAACTTTGTTGTCGCTACCCTCAGCAGTTTGGGTAATTTAGGCGGAAGTATTTTTGGATTATTTTTGTTTTATCGCACTGGTTATACCTTTGCTGGCTGGTCATGGGAAGCGGCTTTGGTTGTTTTGGGAATTTTTACCTTACTGCAAGGCTTTTCGGCTACATTTTTGGCTCCTAATTTAAATAAAATTGTTAGTCATGTCCAGTTAGGCACTTTAGATTTTGTACTACTCAAACCTATCCGCAGTCAATTTTGGCTATCTACTCATACTCTTTCGCCTTGGGGATTACCGGATTTAATTTTTGGCAGTATCATCATTGGCTATGCAGGTCAGCGCCTTGGCTTAGGAATTCATGACTATCTGCTGAGTGCTGTACCGTTATTATTTGGCTTGGTGATTCTTTATAGCTTGTGGTTTATGCTAGGAGCAACTAGCATCTGGTTTGTAAAAATTTATAATGTTACCGAAGTGCTGCGGGGTTTGTTAGAAGCTGGTAGATATCCAATGGTTGCTTACCCCGCAGCTTACCGCTTTTTCTTTACCTTTATAGTACCAGTCACATTTTTAACTACTGTTCCAGCAGAAGCTATGCTGGGTCGGGTTCAGTTTACTTGGTTAATAGGTGCGATGGTGTTAGCAGTTGTTTTATTTTGGGTTTCTACAAGGTTTTGGCGGTTTGCTTTACGTTTTTATACTAGTGCTTCGAGTTAGGTATGTTGTCGCAGAGTATCTAGAGTGTATGTTTTACTTGAATTTTCTCTTTTTGCAACATCCATACGACAAATTAGGGGATTTTGTAACCATAGAGAGATGCCAAAGTTAGGATTGACTACACAAGCTAAAATTAGAAGTTGACTGTAAAAATGGAAATGCCGCATATCTTACTCGTAGATGATGAAGCAGCCCTGTGTGATAGTCTTAGCTACACATTACAAAAAGAAGGTTATACGGTAACAACAGCTGCCGATGGACATAGTGCTATCAAACAGTTCCATAAACAAGTCCCCGATGTCATTTTGCTTGATCTGATGCTGCCGGAAGTTAGTGGTATGGAGGTTTGCTGGCGAATTCGGGCATTTTCTGATGTGCCGATTGTCATGCTTACAGCTAAGGATCAAGATATAGATAAAATTTGGGGTTTGGAAGCAGGCGCAGATGATTATGTCACAAAGCCTTTCAACACCCGCGAACTGTTAGCACGAATTAAAGCTGTGTTGCGTCGTCGTTCTGGAGAACAGCCTGTATGAAAGGCTGGATACCGCAGATCAAATTAAATACGATTCATGCCAAGCTGTTAGCTACCTATCTGATGCTGACGGCTTTCGGCACGTCACTGATGGCAGGTTATATTCTGTGGTCGTTTCATGCGTACTTCATGCGGACACGACAAGCAGATTTAGAAAACTGGACAAATGCTTTGGGTGAGAGTGTTGCCGATGCCTTAGAAGAAAAAGATATTTCACGAGTCAAGATATTAGTACAACGCTATGGCGCACCAAAGACAGTGACGTTGCGTGTTTTTAATCGCGAAGGCATTCTCATAGCCACTTCTGACCCAACATTAGATAAACAGGTAACAGATTGGTACAAAGTTCCGGGAATGCTGCAAGCTTATCAAAATACTGCTGCACAAGGTGTTGCTAAAGGAGTTTTAACTAATGAAGATCGCCTTTACATTGCTAGACCTATTGAGCGTAATAATCAATTGTTGGGTGTACTGCGGATGTCAATGACGCTGGAACAGTTTCAGCGTCAGTTTATGAGGGTGATTTGGAGTGTTTTAGGTAGTCTAGCAGTAACAATTTTGCTGTGTGCGTTAATTAGCAGTCGTTTTGCACGCAGTCTCTCAAAACCAATTGAGATTATGCGTAACTTTGCGATTCGTATGGGTAGTGGCCATTTTGGTGACAAGTTAATTATCCATCAAAATAATGAGTTAGATCAGTTAGCCGCAGAACTCAACCGGATGAGTGAACGGTTAGCTTCTCTAGACCAAGAACGTAGGGTGTTTTTAGCTAATGTTTCCCATGAATTACGCACGCCTATCAGTAATGTGCAAGTAACAGTTGATGCACTCAAAGGTGGTGCTTATGAAGAAGCACAATTACGCGATCGCTTTTTTCAAACTATCGAAAGTGAAACTAAACGTTTATCACGATTAATTCATGACCTGCTAGATTTAGGGCGATTAGAAGCAGGAGTCACAGAATTAGAAAAGCAATCAATTTCTTTGCGGGGGTTGATTAACCGTGCTGTAAATGCAGTGGAACCGCGAATGCAAGCTGCGGGTGTTACTGTGCAAGTGAATGTAGCTGAACTCCAAATCAATGGTGATCCAGAACGGTTGTTACAGGCAATTCTTAATTTATTAGATAATGCAATTAAACATTCACGTCCCTATTCTCAAGTAACTATATCTGGGTACAGTGAAGACAAAAAAGCAATTATTCACATTAAAGACCAAGGTAAAGGTATTAGTGACGTAGATTTGCCTCGGATTTTTGAGCAATTTTATACCACAGATCCTTCTCGCAAAGGTAGCGGTAATGGACTAGGACTCGCGATCGCTAAACGAATTGTCGAAGCCCATAAAGGTACAATCACTGCCAGCAGCATCCCGTATCAAGGGGCAACTTTTACAATTAGCTTACCTCTGCAAGTATGAATGGGGAATAAGTTGTCGTGCATTTAACTTTCACATTTTTTATGGTTGACTGTTGAGGGTGAACAGTTAAGGAAGCTGATGAATACAAACATTAATACCCTTAGCGACTAAACTATAATTAATAGTAAAACCAAACAGTAAACTAAAAGGCTTTTTTGTTTATGTTTACGGTAATTACTATCATCAAAAATGAAAAATGTCAGGGGTACGGTTATTGCGATCGCTCTTTGTTATAAAACCGAACCACCTGCTATTTAATCTTGATCTAACGTGTAATTAAGAAGCTTGAGATTAAGCTTTGTGTATCTCAACATAAAACTATTATTTGCCTACAAATAAGCTTGAAATTAAGCTTCAATATCCCGAATATTACATCTTAGAGGTAAATATGGCACTTATTCGTTGGGAACCGTTTAGTGACATTGAACGCTTTGAACCATTCCGGGAACTTGAAACTCTACATCGGCAAATGAACCGCCTGTTTGACAGATTAGCACCTACGGATGGTGAAAGAACAGGTTTTACTTTTGTTCCTGCTGCCGAACTCGAAGAAACAGACGAAGCAATTCTTTTAAGGCTAGAAGTTCCAGGAATAGAAGCGAAAGACATTAATGTAGAAGTTACTCCAGAAGCAGTTTCTATTAGCGGTGAACGCAAAACTGAAACTAAAACTGAAGAACGAGGTATGAATCGTTCTGAATTCCGCTATGGCAGATTTCAACGGATAATTCCGTTACCTTCTTTAGTACAAAATGACAAAGTACAAGCTGAATATAAAGATGGTATCCTCCGTTTAACTTTGCCCAAATCTGAAGCAGAAAGACAAAAAGTTGTGAAGGTTAATATCGGTTAATTTGCTCAAGGATGAAGTATGAAGGATGAAGTATGAAATTTTTGACTTTATCCTTCATACTTCATCCTGTTTTTTAATGCCAAAACTACTCAATTAACAGAGGAAGGGTGTATGGCAAAGGTAGTGGGTATAGATTTAGGCACAACAAACTCTTGTGTTGCCGTCATGGAAGGTGGGCAACCTTTGGTAATTGCCAATGCTGAGGGACAACGCATCACGCCCTCAGTTGTTGCTTATACTAAAACTGGGGAACGCCTTGTTGGTCAAATTGCCAGACGACAAGCAGTAATGAACCCGGAAAATACTTTTTATTCTGTGAAACGCTTCATTGGGCGCAAATATGAAGAAGTTACCCATGAAGCTACAGAAGTTTCTTATAAAGTTTTGCGCGATAGTAACGGTAACGTTAAACTTAGTTGCCCAGCTTTAAATAAAGAATTTGCCCCTGAAGAAATTTCTGCCCAAGTTTTGCGGAAGTTAGTTGATGATGCCAGCAAATATTTAGGTGAAAAAATCACCCAAGCAGTTATTACCGTCCCTGCTTATTTTAATGACTCTCAACGTCAAGCCACCAAAGACGCAGGCAAAATTGCTGGCTTAGAAGTGCTGCGAATTATTAACGAACCAACAGCCGCCGCCCTTGCTTATGGTTTGGATAAAAAACAGAATGAAACTATCTTAGTGTTTGACTTGGGTGGCGGAACTTTCGACGTTTCAATTTTGGAAGTGGGTGATGGTGTATTTGAAGTTAAAGCTACCAGTGGTGATACTCACTTAGGTGGTGACGACTTTGATAAAAAGATTGTTGACTGGCTGGCTAATGAATTTCAGGCTAACGAAGGCATTGATTTACGCAAAGATAAGCAAGCCTTACAAAGACTGACCGAAGCCGCTGAAAAAGCCAAAATAGAACTGTCGAGTGCGACGCAAACTAATATCAACTTGCCTTTTATCACCGCTACTCAAACAGGCCCGAAACATTTAGATGTTACCTTAACCAGGGCAAAATTTGAAGAAATGACGGCAGATTTGCTTGATCGCTGTCGCAAACCAGTGCAACAAGCATTGCAAGATGCAAGGTTAAGTAATGCTGATTTGGATGAAATTGTCTTAGTTGGTGGTTCTACACGTATTCCCGCAGTGCAAGAATTGGTACGGCGGATAACTGGGAAAGATCCTAACCAAGGTGTCAACCCAGATGAAGTTGTTGCGGTTGGTGCAGCTATTCAAGCAGGTGTCTTGGCGGGTGAAGTCAAAGATATCTTGCTGTTGGATGTTACACCGTTGTCTTTGGGTGTAGAAACCTTGGGCGGTGTGATGACTAAGATTATTGAACGCAACACTACTATCCCGGTGAAAAAATCGGAAATCTTCTCCACTGCGGCTGATGGACAAGCAAATGTAGAAGTTCACGTTCTTCAAGGTGAACGGGAATTAGCCAGCAATAACAAGAGTTTGGGTAATTTCCGCTTGGATGGCATTGCGCCAGCACCTAGAGGTGTACCCCAAATTGAAGTTACATTTGATATTGATGCCAACGGTATTCTCTCGGTCACAGCACAAGACAAAGCCACAGGTAAACAACAGTCGATTTCGATTACTGGTGCTTCCACACTCGATAAACGAGATGTCGATCGCATGGTGCGCGATGCGGAAGCCCACGCCGCCGAAGATAAAAAACGCCGCGAACAAATTGACACCAAGAATTTGGCAGATTCTTTAGCTTATCAAGCTGAAAAACAAATGAAAGACTTGGGTGATAAAGTGAGTACCAGCGATCGCGATCGAGTTGAAGCATTAATCCGCGATTTACGCGAAGCAATTGACCAAGACAATGTTGACCGGATGAAATCTCTTACCAATGAGTTGCAACAGACCTTGATGCAAATTGGTAGCGCTGTTTACGCCCAAGCCACCAGCACTAATGGAGGTCAGCAACCACAGGGCAAAGAAGATGTGATTGATGCTGATTTTGTTGATAGTAAGTAATACCATTTTGGATTTTAGATTTTGGATTTTGGATTGTAAAACAGTTATTGCATAACCTGTTGAGCAATCCATCTGTCGTAATCACTTTTCAATTTGGTATGAGGGGTTTTGTTGACTGTTAACTATTGACGGTTAACAGTCAACAACTTAAGGTTCTTGATGAATGAGGTAGTGTTAATCAAAAACTTTACGTCGTTCGTCAGCAACAAGTTAAAGTTCTCTATGAATGAGGTAGCGTTAATAAGAAACCTTACGTCGTTTGTGACAAACAAGTTAAGGTTATCTATGAATAAGGTAGCGTTAATAAGAAACCTTACGTCATTTGTAACAAACAAGTTAAGGTTATCTATGAATGAGGTATTGTTCAGAACAACAGCTAATTTTGCAAGTAGAATTGTATTTTTTTTAGCTGCGTAGGCAATCTCATATCACTTAAGAATTATCATTTATAGGCAAAAGCGGATATATTACAAGATTTTGCGAGTCAAAATCTCAAAAACAATAATTTTTTTATCTTCTTGCTACTAATTACTATCTACTGCTATGCAAAATTAAACCTCAAGGTAGATAGGCTATTGAATAATTCATACAACAATAAAATATGTAATGTTGTTTCCCTGCACACTTAAGCTAGATGCAGTATGTTATTCCAGCAGTGAAATTTAAAAACATCTCATTGCTCAGGCTAACAAAAGTAGGTAACCTGTTTGAACAATTTCGACAGTTGACCAGAGAACAACTGGCAACTGCGTTAAATTTGGTGTATTCTATAAAACATTCTCAGAAACACAATCAACAGCCTCAAACGGCGTTAAGCAATTTTAGCAATTCTCTACAACTCAGGCTACAACAGCAGTTTCCAGATATCTACCTGCAATGTTTTGCAACAGTGGAGCAAAAACAGTGAGTTATCCGATGAAGACAAATTGTTCTGAGGATATCTTTGCGGGCGGTGGAGAAATGGGTTCACTGATGCGATCGCTTGATTGGTCGCAAACGCTATTAGGCCCAGTATCAGCATGGGCGCAAAGTTTAAAAACAGCTCTGAGTATTATTTTGAACTCTCGTTACCCAATGTTTATCTGGTGGGGTAATGAGTTGGCAATTCTTTATAACGATACTTATCGGAGGATACTTGGTGCGAATAAGCACCCCCAATATTTAGGACAATCGGCTAGAGATTGCTGGGCAGAAATTTGGGATGTGGTCGGGCCGTTAGCTGACAGTGTTTTGAGTACAGGTCAGCCTACTTGGTCAGATAATTTACAACTGATCATGGATCGTCATGGCTACCTAGAAGAAACTTATTTTACCTTCTCCTACAGTCCAATTCGAGATGAAACAGGGGGCGTGGGGGGAGTTTTTTGTGCAGTCATTGAAACCACCGAACAAGTAATTGGTGAACGTCGTCTCCGCACACTTCGTGAACTTGCTTCTAACACAGCCGCAACTAAAACAGTAGCCGCAGCTTACAGCATTGTGGCAGAAACTCTAACTCACAATCCGGCTGACATTCCCTTTGCTTTACTGTATCGAGTAGAATCGGCAGGCACACAAGCATGTTTGGTAGGAACGGCGGGGATAACAGCCGGAACTCCAGTAACTCCTAAACAAATTGACTTAACACAATTAACAGATCCTTGGCATCTGGCACAAGTCAAGCAGACAAAACAAGCCAAGATGATTGATAAATTGCCAGAAGGAATTGGCATAAATTCCGCATCATCAGCTTTAGTAGTCCCCATTGCTGAATCAGGAAAAACCGAATTAGCCACAATAGTTGTACTGGGTATTAGTCAGCAACGGGCGTTTGATGATGAATACAAAGGATTTTTTGATTTAGTAATTAATAATATTGCCACAGCACTAGCCAATGCCGATGCTTACGAAGCAGAACGCCAACGCGCCGAAGCATTAGCAGAATTAGACAGAGCAAAAACAACGTTTTTTAGCAACATCAGCCATGAGTTTCGCACACCCCTAACACTCATGTTAGGGCCATTAGAAGAAACTTTAGCTAATCCTAGCGGGCCGTTGCCCAGCGATCGCCAAAAACTTGAAATTGCCTATCGTAATTCTCTGCGCTTACTCAAGTTAGTCAATACCTTATTAGACTTTTCTCGCATTGAAGCCGGAAGAATGCAAGCCGAATACCAGCCAACAGACCTAGCAATATTAACTGCTGATTTGGCTGCTGTGTTTCGCTCAGCCATTGAAAAAGCCGGGATACGCTATTTAGTCAACTGTCCCTCCTTACCAGAACCAATATATGTTGACCGCCCAATGTGGGAAAAAATAGTCCTTAACTTGCTGTCCAACGCTTTTAAATTCACCTTTGCCGGAGAAATTGCTTTAGAGTTGCGTTATTGCCAAGATCATGTAGAACTAGAAGTGCGAGACACAGGTACAGGTATTCCCGCCACAGAAATACCCCGCATATTTGAACGATTTCACCGCGTACCAGCCGCCAAAGGTCGCACCTACGAAGGTACAGGCATTGGTTTGTCATTAGTTCAAGAACTAGTCAAACTGCATCAAGGCACAATTACAGTTAATAGTATTGTCGATCGCGGTACAAGCTTCATTGTTTCTATCCCCACAGGATGCGATCATTTACCAAGCGATCGTATATATTGCACCACAACTACAACGCCCTTAACCATTCCGTCAAGCAATACATATATTGCCGAAGCCCTACGTTGGCTACCGGAAGAAGGGAGCCGGGAGCCGGGAGCCGGGAGCCGGGAAGAATCATATCTGTCACCTGTCACCTGTCACCTATCACCTTCCTCTCCCCGCATTCTCTTAGTAGACGACAATGCAGATATGCGCGACTATATGCAGCGTCTATTAAGTCTGCAATATGAAGTTATAGCAGTAGGAGATGGCGTAGCAGCTTTAGCATCTATCCGTCAACAAATGCCGGATATTTTGCTGACAGATATCATGATGCCAAAACTAGACGGTTTTGGCTTAGTCCGAGAACTAAGGGCTGATCCCCAAACAAAAACCTTGCCGATTATTTTGCTTTCTGCCCGTGCAGAAGAAGAATCTTGTGTCGCAGGATTAGCTGCTGGGGCAGATGATTATTTAATTAAACCTTTTTCTGCCCGTGAACTATTAGCTCGTGTTAACGCTAACCTCAAAATGGCACAAGCACGCCAAGAAGTTGCCCATTATGAGCAGAGGTTACGCTTAGAAGCTGAGGCAGCAAACCGAGTCAAAGATGAATTTTTAGCCATTCTGTCTCACGAACTTCGTTCTCCACTTAACCCCATATTAGGTTGGGCAAGATTATTGCAAACTCAAAAATTAAATGCAGCCAAGACAGCTGAAGCTTTAGCAACTATCGAGCGCAATGCTAAATTACAAACTCAACTCATAGACGATTTATTAGATGTCTCGCGGATACTGCGCGGTAAACTCAACTTGAATGTAGCCCCAGTTGATTTATCATTCATTATTGAGTCGGCAATTGAAACAATGCGAACTGCTGCTGTTGCCAAATCAATTGTGATTCAAACTCAGTTAGGGCAAGTAGGACAAGTTGCAGGTGACTCCGCGCGGTTACAGCAGATACTTTGGAATTTACTTTCCAATGCGATTAAATTCACTCCTGATTCTGGGGAAGTGTCAATTCAGTTACAACAGGTTGGCAAGAATGCACAAATTACTGTGAGTGATACAGGTAAAGGTATCGAACCAGAGTTTTTACCTTATGTTTTTGACTATTTTCGCCAAGCTGATGCTTCCATCACACGCAAATTCGGTGGTTTAGGGCTAGGACTGGCAATTGTACGGCACTTAGTAGAATTGCATGGTGGTACAGTCACGGCTGCTAGTCCTGGTGAAGGATTAGGGGCAACCTTTACAGTGATGTTGCCATTATTACCTAGTCAGTCGCAAAATCATCAGGAAACTCAACCGAGTAATCTTGTGTTGGATTTGACCGGAGTGCGCGTTTTAGTTGTAGAAGATGATCTCGACTCCCGCGAATTCCTGATTTTTGCCCTAGAACAATATGGCGCAACAGTTATGGCCGCTGAAAATGCAGCTACAGGCTTTGAAATGTTGCCACAATTCCAACCAGATGTGTTGATTAGTGACATCGGAATGCCCATTGAAGATGGCTACAATTTAATTCGCCGAATTAGAAAACTGCCAGCCCAACAGGGAGGGAAAATTCCAGCGATCGCGCTAACTGCTTATGCTAAAAATGAAGACAGTCAGCAAGCATTAGCCGCCGGCTTTCAAATACACCTTCCTAAACCCATCGAACCCGCACAGTTAGCCACTGCTGTCGTCAGCCTGCTGGAATGAGTAGTTATGCACGAAAGTTAGTTGTTGGAAATTGGGTGCAAGGGTATAGGTATCTCTGACTTTTCACGGTATCTGGAACACCTTTCTCCAAACCTCTCTCCTACGAGGAGGAGCCACTGCGTTGGGCGGCTTTGCCGACTCCCTCAGTGGCGTTAGAGGCTTTGACTTCTCCCCCTTCCCTACGAGGAAAGGGGGCTGGGGGGTTAGGTTTATTATTTGTTTTTCCACATAACGTGAAAAGTCAGGTAGGTATCTAGGTATTCAAAACCCCTTAACCCTATACTCATACACCCCTACACCCAGTCTCAACACACAATCTTTGTGTATCAGTCCTGAATTTGAATCACGCGTATGTAAAAAAGTAAAAACTTACACCCCTACATACGCGTGAAACCCCAAAATTAAACTGCTAACATTTCCGGTTCCGGCTGGATTTCCGGCTCTGGTTGTGTTGCAGATAAGTTACCAAAAAAGTCGTAGTGATTTAAAGCTTCTAAAATACCCCAAGCATAGCGGCCTTTAGCGAAGTAAATCTGTGGATAACCCCGTAACTTGTGGATTTCTTTGCTGTAATTCCCCACAACAACTGCCAAAGTATTACCAGCCAACATTGATTCATCATTACCTGATGCACCTGCTACTAAGAACCGTTTGACTGGTAAGCCCCATTTCAAAGCTACATAGCGCAAAGCATCGCCTTTAGAAGCCCGAAATGGCACTATGTCCAGATACATATTGTGACTAAAAATGCCTTTGGCAGGAAGTTGTTGCTGGCGAAGATGGCGGATAATTTCGCGGAAATGAGGTGCTTTATCAGCATCTACAAAGTAGCTAATTTTAAACTTGCTTTGAGTGTCTGGTGGCTGCAATTCAAGACCAGGAATATCGTTCATTGCTTCTCGAATTGCCGCAGGTTGCCAATTGTAGCTGATGTGTTTTTCCCAACTTGGATCTTTGACGATTTTCGGCCCATAGTAAATTTCGCTACCTGTGGAGGTAATGAGTAAATCCGGCATGGGAAATCGCCATTCCTCTAACATACTTAAGGTACTGTTGAGGTTGCGGCCTGTGGCAATGCCAACACCAGTTGTATGGCCTTCGTCTTTAATCCGTTGAATCAACTTTTGTAGAGCTTCCTTGTCGCCTAATAAGGTATTATCAATTTCAGTAACTAGGAAGCGATCGGCTGTTGGCAAGTGGTTTGTCTCAGGTATTTTCCAATCTGAGTCCCCAACTGTGGGAAATTCTTGCACTGCACTGAATAGCGAAGAAACTTTCTGTTGGGGAAATCGGCGGATTTTCTCTAAATATTGTTCTACATGACTTTCCCAAGAGAAAGCTTGGCGGACATTAGCCAAGCCGTTGCTCGACCAGCGTTGCCATTGTTCAGGATTTGTCAAAACTTGACGCAGTCCATTTTGGATGTCTTGAATATCCAAGGGATCAATTAATAAGCCATTTTGACAAGCGGCAATAATATCTCGCGGCCCACCATCGGATGTGGCAATAATTGGCACACCACAAGCAGTAGCTTCAATTAAAGTTAGCCCAAATGGTTCTGTGAGTGCGGGATTAATAAATACTCCGCGAGTTTTCGCTGTCAGGCGATATAAATCAGGTACATCATCAGAATTATGATGTTTAGGATAGGCGATGTGACCATAAAGATCATAGCGATCGATTAATTGAAAGATTTCTGCAAACACCTGACGTGGCCCAGATTCCATCGTCGAGATATCTTCTCGTTGTCCTAGCACCAACACTAAGTTTGCTAAGTTTCGCAGTTCGGGATCTTCTCCAAAAGCCTTAATTAGCCGACTGACATTTTTTCGGATAGCCGGACGGGAAATTGCCGTAATCATTGGCTTTTGGGGGTCTTTGAGAAACCGCTGCAATTGCTGTTGAATGGGCGGATTTTGCCAATCTGCTGGTGCTGGATAAAACTTTTCTAAAGTCACTCCAGGCGGAATTACTACCATCCTTTCTGGTTGATATCTGTCGTAGACGCTGTATTGTTCCTCAATTTCTTGATTAGTGCTGGCAATGACTAGTGCTGCACCACCAAGAGTAATTTCTTCGGCTTCAATGCGCGTACTAATATGAAAGTGATCTTCAATGACTTCGAGCTTGGTTCCTTGCTCTAGTAATCGTTGCTGCTTGACTCGTCCTAGGGAATGACCTGTGTGTACAAGCGGTGTACCAAGCCAACCTGCAACACGACAACCGACATATCCTGCATCGGCGTAGTGGGTATGAATGACATTGGGAATTCTCCCAACTTTGCGAATGTGTCTGAGCAATTCATCAGCAAAGGTATCTAAATGTGGCCAAAGTACTTCTTTACGGAGATAGCGACGTGGGCCACAGGCAAGGCGGATAATTTGGGCTTTGTCTGAAAGAATTTCTACAGGTTGAGCGTAGTCAGGACTCACTTTTGGGTCATCTATTAAACGCGTCACCAAGTCAACTCTTTCTACTTGGGGATGTTTGGCTAATGTACAGGCAAGTTCGACCACATATTTTGTTTGTCCACCTGTGTCAGCATCTCTGCCTAATTCTAGATTTTTACCCCTAATTAAGCCGTGAACACTGACTAGTAGAATATACAACCCTGAACTATGTGATATCATGTCTTCCTCTGTCGTTGATTGTAGGTAGGTAATGCTATATTTCGCCTGATGAAATTTAATTAGCGTGGCGAGTTAAAGACAAAACATCTATCATTGGTTAGCCTTGATCAAAGGTTTAATACTTATTCTCCTTGAAGATGAACTTATTATTAAAAATAAACTAAGAAGTTTGTTTTCTTGCATTGCTTCGGTTTCTCAGTTAGTAACCAACTGATATAACAAAAATGCCAATTTATCTGCAAATTTTTGGATAATTGGTATGACAGATTACAAAATTAAGTAATGATATATGTTTTGTCTATGGTTGAATCGACAAAAAGGCTTTTGTATAGAAAAATTAGTCACTCCTTGAACGATCGCCTAAAATTACTGACTCAAAAACAAAGTACTATGCTTTGTTTTTTTGACATCAAGATTATACGATGACCAACTTTTGCTGTTGTCTCCTTTATGGACGATTTAGTTAAGAAAGCAGATAATCATTTTTGATAAAAAACATCCCAAAATTTTTATGCCTTGGTCTTCTACCTTATCCCAACTACTGCAAGTTCTTTCTGCTCAATCTGTCAACTTATCGGCAGCTGCTTTAGCACAAGTTAGCAGCGGTATCCAAACAGATACTCGTATCCTTCAGCCAAAAGAAGTATTTCTAGCGTTACGTGGCGAAAAGTTTGATGGACACGATTTTATCCCGACAGCGATCGCTAAAGGTGCATTAGCAGCAATTGTAGATTTTGACTACGAAAATTCTGAATTTCCTGTATTGCAGGTACAAAACACTCTAGAAGCTTATCAAAAAATTGGCAGATGGTGGCGCGATCGCTTCGATATCCCAGTCATCGGGGTAACCGGTTCCGTGGGTAAAACAACAACTAAAGAATTAATCACGGCAGTTTTATCTACCAAGGGCAAAGTCCACAAAACCTATGGCAATTTTAATAATGAAATTGGTGTACCAAAAACACTCCTAGAGCTAGATGCACAACACAACTATGCTGTAATTGAAATGGCAATGCGGGGTAGAGGCCAAATTGCTGAACTCACACACATCGCTAGACCAACCATTGGCGTAATTACTAATGTGGGAACAGCGCATATTGAGTTGCTGGGTTCCGAAGCAGCGATCGCTGAGGCAAAATGTGAATTACTAGCCGAAATGCCCAAAGATAGTGTGGCAATTCTCAATTACGACAATCCTTTACTAATCTCTACAGCCAAAAAAGTTTGGTCAGGTGAAGTTTTAACTTATGGTTTATCTGGCGGTGATATCCAAGGAAACTTGATTGACAGCGAAACTATAGAAGTCGCAGGCATAAAATTACCGTTACCTTTAGCTGGTCGTCATAACGCGACGAATTTTTTAGCAGCTTTAGCTGTAGCCAAGGTGCTGGGAATTGATTGGTCTACTTTAAGTGATGGTGTGCAAGTGGATATGCCCACTGGGCGATCGCAGCGTTATGCTTTACCCAATGATGTTGTATTATTAGATGAGACATATAATGCTGCACCAGAAGCGATGTTAGCAGCATTGCAATTATTGGCAGACACTCCCGGCAAGCGGAAAGTTGCCGTATTGGGAGCAATGAAAGAATTAGGAGAGCGATCGCCACAATTACACCAAAAAGTTGGCGAAACTGTCCGCAACTTGAATTTAGATAATTTACTCGTTTTAGTAGATGGACAAGATGCCGAAGCGATCGCTCAAAGTGCTAAAGGCATACCTTCAGAATGTTTCGCTAGTCATAGCGATTTAGTGGCGCGACTCAAAACGTTTATTAAAGCAGGCGATCGTATTTTATTTAAAGCCGCTCATTCTGTGGGTTTAGATCGTGTGGTCAATCAATTACGAACAGAGTTAGAACCAAAGTAGGTTGGTCAACTGTCAACAGTTAACTGAAATAGAAAGGAACTGGTCTAGCAACACCATAACCTTGGGCATAATTTACCCCAAGGTTTTGAATTACTTCTAAAATGGCGTTGTTTTCCACAAACTCGGCAATGGTTTGAATGCCCATTACCTGACCAATTTTATTGATAGCATCTACCATTGCTAAATCAATTGGCTCGTCTACAATGTGCTTGACAAAACTACCGTCAATTTTTAAGTAATCCACTGGTAGATTTTTGAGATAAGCAAAAGAAGACATTCCACTACCAAAATCATCTAAGGCGAAACAACAACCAAATTCTTTCAGCGAACGAATAAATCCAGCTGCTTTGCCTAAATTTTTAATGGCGACAGTTTCAGTAATTTCAAAGCAAATTGCTGCGGGTGGAATTTGGTGTAACGCAAACTGGTCGCAGACAAAATCAATGAATTGGTCGTCATTAATACTAGCGCCAGAAAGGTTAATTGTATATATAGAGCCGTGAGAGTAATTCAGTAATGAACAATGTTGAAAATTTCCGCATTGTGCTAGATGAGTAAAAAATGTGTGAATTACCCAACGGTCAATGGTTTGCATGAGATTGTAGCGTTCAGCAGCAGGAATAAAGGCCATTGGTGAGACTAACTTACCCGTTTCATCAATCAGCCGTAAGAGGATTTCATAATGTTCTGTTAAAGACTCGGTTCTACTCACAGGGACAATGGACTGGTAATAAAGTCGGAAACGATTATCTTCTAATGCTTGCGTAATCCTTCCTACCCATTGCATTTCTCCATACTGCCTTGCTAACTCCAGATCATCGGCTTGATAAATGTGTACACGATTGCGCCCTTGATTTTTCGCCACATAGCAAGCTGCATCGGCAGCACTTAAGGCAGTATTCATGGTTTGAGTATCGGCATTAATGGCAACTAAACCAATACTGATGCTGAGATTGAAAACTTTATCTGGTTTCCAGACAAAGCGGAATTTTTGAGTGGTTTCACGTAAGTTATTAGCAACTAATAGTGCTGCTTCTAAAGAACAATTATGGAAGATGATGCCAAATTCATCGCCTCCTAAACGTGCCAGGGTGTCACAGTCAGGTAAATGGGTTTGAAACAAATTAGCAACTTCACACAATAGTTCATCACCAGCAACGTGACCGCAAGTATCATTGACAATTTTGAACTGGTCTAAATCTAAATAACATAATACGTGTTGTCCTCCACCAGTCTGAGCGCTTGTGACTGCTTGTGTTAGGCGGTTCTCAAACTCCCGTCTGTTAACTAGTCCAGTCAAATTATCGTGACTCGCTTGCCAAGATAATAAACGTGCCATATTACGGCTTTGGGTAACGTCGTGAAACACTACCACGACACCAACGATTTGACCGTCACTGGTACGAATTGGTGCAGCAGAGTCTTCAATCGACAACTCTCTACCATTGCGGGTAATCAAAACAGTATGATTGGCTAAACCAACAATCACACCAGAATGTAAAACTTGTTCTACTGGGTTTTCTATTAATTCGCGGGTAACTTCGTGAATAATTTTGAAGACTTCTGTTAACGGCATACCTAATGCCTCGTTGAGACTCCACCCAGTCAGGCTTTCGGCAACTGGGTTAAGATATTGAATCAAACCAGTGGCATCGGTTGTAATTACGCCATCCCCAATAGATTGTAATGTGACTAAAGCCAGTTCTTTTTCGTGAAACAGAGCTTGTTCTATAACTTGGCGTTCGGCAATTTCATTTTGTAATTGTTCTAGAGTCTTTGATAACTCATTTGTGCGGAGAGTAACTCTTTGTTCTAGTTCTTCATTCGCTTTTTTGAGCGCTCTTTGCGATCGCCGTCGTTGATAATCGATAATATTAAGCGATCGGGCATTCTTCCAAATCAACACGGCAAAGACAATAACATTCAAAATGCTTAAAATGCACAGCCCAAATTCGGCAGTGTAAATCTGCATTCTGTAACCAAATAGAACTAACCAGCAGATGAGTGGGGGAAACACAATTGCAGCTGGTAAGAGATTTCTCGCCATCATCCCACCTGCATTTTTATTGGAAACTACAATCATTAACCCACGATTAGGACAAGCAAACAATATGCCACAAATCAGCAAAAGGAAGGCGACAGCTGTATGTATGGCAATTGATGTTAACGAACCAAATCTATAGAAATGTGCATTGCCATACACATAGCCTAATAGCCCCATTCCGGCAATGAAAAATGCTACTACTGCAAATAACTGCGCTATGAGATACTTTGGTGGCGACATACTCAACAGCAGTAGACTCAAGCCCAACAACAAAAAAATCACGGCAGTATGGACTGCCATACGACCAGGAGCAGCATCACCTAAAGGGTCAATGCTAGTCTGAAATAAAATTTGATCAATGCCAAGGTCTACGTTAAACGCATACTGAATCAGTGTCACAAGACCAATCAGTAATACCAAGAAAGCGCAGATTTGAGCCGCAGGACGTGTTATGTGAGTTGTCCATTGCCGATGCCACAGCCATAAAGACATTCCTCCTAAAATCAAACAGATAGCTGTGTTGGCTTTCATCGCTACCCATCCAGGTACAACGCTTTTTAGAATGGCAATGTCTTTAAACCAGCCCACCATGACAATACAGCCAATTAGGACTACTGCAATACTAGTTTTTTGCGAAAAAGACTGGAATAAAAAGTTTACAGCGGAAGACTGACAACGAGACTGGACATCATAAATAGTCATAGCTGATCACTCATAACTAGCAGATATCATGATATCTGCTAGTTATACATGAAATTATATCCATAAAAGTATAAAAATATTTAAGTTAACAGGAGCCTTACTTGACTGATGTTGTGTTTTTGGACTCCAGATTTTTGAAACTACTAGATATGGCGATTCTATTTGATTTACTAACTATTTGCAGAGATAAAGAATAGAGGGTATAAAGCAGATTTACTTGTAACTTGTTGAGGATTTTTATAGTTACGCTTTGGGTACTTATTGAGTATAAAACTAAATATAGCGCATAAATGCTACACAGTTACTTTTTTGCAAGTTGTTTTGCTTTATTATTTGTTTAAACGCAAATTCTTATAAAAAAAAGTCCGCTTTAGCGGACTAACCATAAGGGCTAATTGTTACTTGTATGGGTAACGAATATGTCAGATGGCATTTTTATTATTTCTAATTTAATATGAAAAATCAATATTTAATATTTATTTTTTAGACATAATTAATCTGAAATTTTTTATTTTTTTATTTAAAATAAATGGCGATTGTAATCAAAAAAAAAGTCCGCGTGAGCGGACTGCGGACATTGGATAAGGTTAGGTTGTCACCAAGATCGCTTACTCTTTATTAGAGGTTATATTTATTCTGATATACATCATCTGAAAAATCAAGCTTGATAAATTAAATGTTTAGACATAAGTCCTGATATTCTGTCTTTTGATAATTTAATATTGGGCGTTAATTGCCAGCCAATATTGTCTTTTAATTTCTAACCAAAGTAAGATGTAACCAAGCAAATATAAATATATTGATTTTGCCATTAATTACTGATAATTTATGAAGAATTCAATTACTCTTTTTATTTACCGCGATCGCGTTCTAAATCTTCAATCACTTTTTGCATATACCACTCATCTGACCTACCTGGATAATAATCTTGTTTTTGGTCAATTAATCTTTGAGCAATTTCCCAATAACCACCAACTAAGCGCAAAAGTTTTTGGCGTAGTAAGTTATACTTTTGCTTATGAGATTCAGGATAAGTTGTTTGAATTTTTTGCAAGCTGTTTAAAACTTGTTGATAATTATCCCAGTCTTCTTGTTCACAAAAAATACTAGCTGCACGTTGATAATCTTCGACAGCGCTTTGCATTTCTTCGAGTAATGTATAAGCAATGCCGCGATTGTAGTAAGCTTGGGCATCATCAGCATTAATTTGTAGCGCTTGAGTATAATCTGTAATTGCACCAAGATAATTACCCATTGCTCGATAAACATTACCTCTGGCAACATATATCAAAGCATCTTGGGGTTGCATTTGCAGTGCTTGGTTAAAATCGGCGATCGCACCTTGATGATCTCCTAATAAAGAACGGGCTTTGCCTCGGTTACGATAGACAATGGCATCTTGAAAATTCAGTAACAGTGCTTGGTTAAAGTCAGCGATCGCCTCACGATACTTCCCCATTTTGCAACGCACCACGCCCCGACAGCAATAAGCTTGAGCATCTTGAGGATCAGCTTGTAATACCCAGTTTAAATCTGCGATCGCTTCTTTTGTATCTCCCTTTTCGGCTTTGTCTAATAGTTGCGTAAAATAATCTTTTGTAGAAATTATCGGTGTAGTAGCAGTATTTTGCGGTTGCAATGCTGGTTTAGCTGGAGGTTGTAGCTGTTGAATCTTTTCCAGACAGAGACGACAATTTTCTTTATCTTTTTGCTGTAAATATAATTCTGCGGCTTTTTTAAAACTAGCGATCGCATCTTGAATAAATCCTTGCTTGCGGCGCACCATTCCGCGCAAACCATAAGCTGCTGCATAATTCCCACGCAGATAAATCGCACGTTCCACATCTTCTAACGCGCCAGGAAAATTTTTCAGCGCCACCCGCGCCAACGCACGGCTATAGTAAGCCTCGACAAATTTAGCATCAATTTTTAATGCTTCTGTATAATCTGAAACCGCTGGGAGAATTTGCCCTGAATCATAATATGCTAAACCTCTTTGCAGATAAGCTTCCGCATCATAAGGTGCAAGCTGCAAAGCTTGACTAAAATCTGCGATCGCCCCAGCATAATCTTTTTGCTTGGCTTTTTCTAACCCCTGTAAGTAGAGTTCTTGATGATTCATAATTCGTCATTTGTGGATGTATGTTGCAATCTGCCTACCGTAACTTCTATCTTGCACCATATTAAAAGCTGGGTGTTGCGGAATTTTAATGGTGAATCCATATCTTAAAGTGCTGTATGTAAACGAAATGCAGCAGAAAACATCTCTGTCTGTCTGCTGCTATCAAGTATGAGGCTGGGTCAATTTTTACATCCGTGTCATAACGACTATTTTGGTCAACTTGTCTTTTTCCAGTCCTTGTAGTTCGTCCAGATGCAGCCAACCCTCTTTGATCAATCTAGCAAAGACAAAGATCAGACCTGAATATCTGTAGTCGTATTTACCATCTATTTCATGCCTTCTAGCACTTAAGAAATCATGTAACTGCCACATTTCATCAGGCTGTGTAATCAAACTAGATCTTTGCCGAACTTCTTGGATTACGGCCTCAATTTCTCGCTGATATGCTTTCTCAAAAGCTTGTTTAGCTATCTCTTGCTCGGTCTTAGACCACTCAACTTCACTCACTTGCATTCTGAACCTTAAACTTTATGCGGTTAATTATTTTATCAATGTGCCATTTGCTTCAAAAAAGATAAGCGCCCTTGACTAGAGAGCGCTCATACCATCATTCAAGGTATAGCTATAGGAAGCACTTCTCCTAGCGAACTAAATTTAATAGCTCTTTAGGAGATGCCAGCAAATCAATTGCTACGAAGAAAATTTTACCTTTAGGATTGATTAAAAACCGCCAAGCCATATTCATACCGACACTAGCACCAAACCACGGAGTTTGGACTTTGCCAGTAACTTTGATTTGGGTGTAACCTTCTTCTGCTGGTTCAGCAACACCTCGCTCTGGAAGCAATTTGAGGTTTTGGCATTCTTCATTAAAAAATCGCAGAATAGCATCTCTGCCAACGATTGGTCTTTGGAAAGGAGGTTGTAGGGCAGCATCAGGTGCGAACAGATCAATTAATGCCCCAAAATCATTGGCATTAAGGTTGTTCATATAACTCAGCACCGTTTCATTCGTAATGCCTTCTATGGTGACTTGAGTTCGTTGTGACAACTCTTTAGGAGCAACAACAGGTTCAGAGACTCTGGTATAGTCACCCAACTTGTTTGGATCAAATCCCATATCAACTACAGAATTGCGTAAGACGGTAATTTGTTGTCCCTGATCCAGTTCTCTAACTGCTTGTAGTACTGCTGAAGCATTGGCTGAAAGCTGATAACCAGCAGGAATGGGAGCAACAATACCTTGATCCATCCATACTCCAAGTTGATACCAGAACCCTAGTTTGATATTTGCCGACCAAGTAGCATAGGTGCGACAAATTGGTGTATCAGCATTGTTGGCTAAATCACACATCACCTGACTTTGCTCAGGGAAAGTCATTTGCTTAATTTGATTAAGAGTTGCTTCTGCAAACTGCATACTAGCAGCGCCTGGAGCAGCAACAGTAATTGTTTTACCCATTTCTAGATAAGCAAACCAAGTCCATGCCAGCTGATCTTCCGCACTGAGTTGCTTAAATCTAGCAATTGTGGCTGGTACTGCATCAGCAGATAAGGTTTCTGGAAAAATACCACGGGCTGAGTCAATCGTAATCGCCATATTATTTGCAGACCTAATTTTATTGTGTTTACAACGAGCAACAGGACGGAAGCGAGAGCGTTTAGACGTTTTCGCTTCAGTGACCTGTTAAAAAACTATCATAAAAGTTAACAAAAATTCACATTTTTTAATATGTATTGCATAAAGATATAGAGGTAATCACATAGATTAGGACAAATGGATGCGCTTAAATGCCAGGAATAGTAATACTTCTACCTACTGCCTTGTCATAACGACAATTTTTAACAGCGACCTACTTAGGTGTTGAACAGCTTTAAAGCCATACCATTAGATTCTGCCACCCAGCTTTAACAGATAAACAAGCGTGCTTAAGCCCAAAATCTGAATTATGAATTAGAATGTCGCTTTGGCAACCTAACAATAACTTTAGTTCCCTGTCCCTCTTGGCTAGATAAACTAATACTACCGCCATGCAACTCTACACAAGCTTTAGTAATTACTAAGCCCAAACCTGTTCCTGGGATTGTGTCAACATTACTCCCGCGACTAAAGGATTTGAACAAGTTTTCTTGATCTGCTATGGGAATACCAATGCCTTGATCTTGAATTTCTAAGAGAATTTCTGATTCTTTGCCGTTGAGGTAAATTTCTATATCGCCACCTTCTGGGGAATATTTAATGGCATTCGATAATAAATTCAAAAGTATTTGTCGTAAAAGACCGCGATCGCCAGAAAATCCTTTATTATTTCCTGTAATCTTCAAAATTAATTCATGACGATTGTCTAATAATTCTTGCTGTTCTTCAATTAATTCGGAAATAAATTGCAGTAAATCTAGCGGCTGCGGCTTAAATTTGGTTTTGTCCAATTCTAGTTGGTGAACTAGTAGCATATCATCCACGAGTTTGGACATGTGCCTCGCTTTTTGCTCAATAATTTGCAAAAACCGATTTTTTCTCGACTCATCTAAACGTGCGCCGTGTTGTTTGATTGTTGATGCAGCAGCCAAGATAGAAGCTAAGGGTGTACGATACTCGTGAGAAACTGTGGTGACAATTTGAGTTTTAAATTGGTTAAGTTGCTTCTCTTTTAACAGTGCGGCTTGAGTCATGGCGAACAGTTCAGCCTGTTGAATTGCGATCGCCAATTGCACTGATACTTGATTGAGAATTTCTACTTCATCAGCTGGCCAGAGTCTATCTTGAGAACTGGGTTGGGCAATTAAAAAGCCCCAAAGTTTAGGGTTTGGGTTATTATTGTGATTCAGATTAATCGGAACTACCAAATTTGCTTGAGTATTCAGTTGCTCTTTGTTATGAAAGCAGAAATGACTCAAACTTGCTTCATAGTTCCGTGAAATTCTGCGTCTACATCTCCATTGATGATTTTCACCAAGATTGCTGTAAGCTACAACTAAGTTTTTTTGTTTAGTCGTAGTTGCATTATCTCCTAGCTGTGTAGTTACAAAGCTGTTTTCTGGTTGATAACAGATATCCCAGAGGTGAGCGCATATTTGCTCTGGTTCCCCAGATGATGCAACTATCTTACCACCCATATCAGAAGTGAACTGATAGACCATCACGCGATCGCACTTCAAAAGTTGCTGTACTTCAACTACAGCTGTATGCAAAATTTCTTCTAAATTTAAAGACTGACGAATGCGTAATGCTGTCGTAGCAATCAAACGTTGTCGTTCTTGCGTTTTGCTGAGTTTAACTTTCAGGCAAGATTGCTTAATCGCATTACGAACTGCCAATTGTAATACATCCGCCTGGAGGTGCTGTTTAACTAAATAATCGTCAGCGCCTCGTTTCATCGCTTGTACTGCTACTTCTTCATCACCACGCCCTGTCAGCATAATTATAGACACAGGGGTTTCAAACTTCTGCTTTTTTAAGCGTTCAAGCAAATCTAACCCATTCATCCCAGGCAAACAAAAATCTAGCAGAATCACATCGCAGTGCATTGCTTGGCACAAAGCCAACCCTTCCTCCGCAGAATCTGCCTCGAAAATTTGGTATGAATTTTGAGGATCTTTTAATAGATATCGACGATAAATTTTCCGATCCTCGGCACAATCATCAATGATGAGAAGCGTCCAGGTGTCCGGCATATTAAGAATGGGGGAGAATGTTTACACTCCTTCATTTAGCATCCCATGTATAACGACAATTATTAAATAATCCTTACAAAAATATAAATTAAATATTAAATTTTGAGGCTAGAAGTTAAAAAATAATAACCTCTAGTCCCTAGCCCCTCTAACCAATAGGTGGTACAGTATTTCTCTCCAACCAATAGTCAACAAATGCTTGAACCGTCTTTTGCAGTTCTTGAGCATCCATTGGCTTGACTAGATAGCCATTGGCTCCTTTTTGGTAGCAAAATTCAATGTCTTTTGGGTTGGATGAGGTGGTAAAAACCACAATGGGGATTTTTTTGAAACATATATCTTGCTTGAGCCGTTCTAGAATGTCACGGCCGTCAATCCCTGGTAAATTCAGGTCAAGCAAGATTACAGAAGGCTTTGGTATGGTGTTCGGGTTTTCTGAACTTTCTTCTTGATAAAGAAAGTCCAAAACCTCATCCCCATTTGTACATCTATATATGGGGTTCTGGACAGCCATCCGCCGCATCAGGCGTTGCAACATTTTAAAGTCTTCATTGCTATCCTCAACAACCAACAGAGGTTTGTTAAGTTTTTCCGTCATCAGAGATTTTAAAAAATGTAACAAAATTTTTTAAATATCTTAAACTATTGCCCCACAGTGAAATAAAAGGTAGAACCCAAGCCCACACTGGATTCCACCCAAATTTGACCGCCGTGTAACTCAACAATTTTTTTAGAAATGGCTAGTCCTGCGCCTGTGCCGCCGCCATACTTTTCTTGAGAGTGCAGCCGTTTAAACAGTCGAAAGATAGTTTGATAATGATGCTCTTGAATACCAATACCGTTATCTTTAACATAAAAAACGGGGAAAGCGACATTTTTCCGGTAATTATGCGATTCTTCTGGAGTTATAAAGCCAATTTCAATCAAAGGTTCTGGTTTATCGTTGTACTTCAAGGCATTGATCATCAAATTACTAAAAACTTCATTGAGTAATACCGGGTCACACTGAACTGTTGGTAAAGGCCGAGGAATGCGAATATTAAGTTGAGATTCTTGGCGACTGGCATTCATCACATCAATCACTTGGTTTAGCAATTCATTGAGATCGGTAAGTTGGAGGTGCAGTTCTGTTTGCCCTAATTGCGAGAGACGCAACAAAGAATTAATCAGAGTTTCCATCCGCACAGACAAAGACAGTACAGTCTGCAAGTAGTCAACGCCATCTTCATCTAAGATTTGGGCATAATCTTCGATTAAAATTGTCGAGAAGTTATAAATGCCGCGCAAAGGTTCTTTGAGGTCATGAGAAGCTGCATAAGCAAAGGATGCAAGTTCGCGGTTACTGCGTTCTAACTCTTGATTGATTTTGGCTAGTTCTTCAGCTTTGGAAAGCACAATTCCCACGATCGCATTCTTCAATGCCAAAGCATTATCAATCTCACACTGTTTCCAAGGTAGAGAAGTTAATTGTACTATTTCCTGCCATTTTTCAAAGGATGTGCGCGGACACAGAGTAACGCTACCATCTGTATTTGTCTGTATTGACTCGTTGGGATTGCCCGCCCAATTGATAGTTTGCAAAACTTCAGGCCGAAACCAGAGAATATAGTAACGCTGGATTTGGGAAATGCGTAACAACAGCAACCCACTGGCTGTATCTTTAAATTGGATTGCCTCTGGGTACAATTTAGGCAGAGAATCGGTGGCAAAAATGCGCTCGCTAATTTGACTATCTGCCCAAGCAATCAGTTCTCGAACTTGTTCTATATCTGGCGTTGCACCCACCAATGTAATTTCATTATCCAGGCATACCGCCGCCCCTGTGGCACTGACAAGAGCTAATAAACTAGGTTGAGGCTTAATTAAAGCATCAATAAAATTATCCGCCTGAGAAATTAACTCAACAAATTCCGACTGGAGAGATTTCAGCCTCACTTCATAGTCTAATTCTGAGTGAACAACTTTGTGTCCTAACTCTAACGACACAATTTGCCCCAAAAATTCGCAGATTTTCCGCACTTCGTAAGCAAGATATTTCGGCGTTTGATGATGACAAGAAATTAAACCCCACAACTGCTGATTTTTAATTAAAGCAATCACCAAGATGGCTGCTACACCCATATTTTGATGATATGTAATACAGCAGGGATCAACACTCCGCAGTACAGCCCAGCTTAAATCAATGGGTGTTGCAGGTGAATCTGCTTGTGAAATCAGCTTGACAGGTTGAGCTGTCAGATTGGGGATAAATCGCTGTAAACACTTGGTATATAGCTGTCTTGCAGGTTCAGGTATATCTATAGCGGGATAATGAAGTCCTAAATAAGGCGCTAAGTCTTCTCGTTTGACTTCAGCAACTACAGAACCCGCACCTTGTTCATCAAACTGATAGACCATTACTCGGTCAAAAGCAGTGATTTTGCGGTATTCTGAGGCTACTAAATGCAAAAATTCTTCGAGGTTTGAGGTATTTTGCAATTGTGCGATCGCTTCACTCACCAATGCATGAAAATCTAAAAAACTTACCTCATCCTCACTCTGTTTTGGCTCTAGCTCCAAAATTACAGCATTACTTGTCCGATGAACAATACCATCAAAGTATCGCTCTCCATTTAAAGTTATGATTGGTATTTTTAAAGTTGTCACACTGCCAATTTTTTTCTCTAAGCACTTTTTAATAGTTGCAACCTGTTGAGTAGCAAGTAAACAACTTAGTGGTTGACCAAGTAACTCTTGGGGCTGCTTATCCAAATAGTTTTCGATGTTGTTGCTGACTTGCCAAATCTCTAACTCAGTATTGAGTGCAAGTAATAAACCATGAGGCTGTATCGACCCAGACAGATGAATCGGTTGGTCATGGCTATTCCAAGAAGTCGTTTGAGCAGTGATGTCTTCAGGACTCATGATGTGAATAAATAAAGTTTAACTGATGACAATGCACTAAATCGCAGATACGAATTATTCTGCCTTGCTCTTGCTGCTGATTTATCAACAACCCACCACCGTTTTGGGAGAACAACAAAACCCTTCTGTTACTCAAAGAGTTTAAGCACGCCTCAAAGCCAACGATAGAAATCTATTCCCCAGCGTGTAAAATCTTGACCGTGATAGCACCATCAACCCAAATCCAAATTAATCTACCCATGCACGAAGCGGATTTGATTAAGCTTTGATAGAGCTTGTTTTGCGCCCACATGCTCACTTGCTTTTATCGGCTATTATGAATAAAACTATCAGCAACTGCTAAAGTTCCAGAGATAACATACAAAAAGTAAAGATTCAGATTCTTAACCCAGGTTTTAAAAGCATATTTGTTTAATTAGTATTTATATTTTTAGATTTTACTAACCCTTAACCTTTAATGCCAGTTCATAAATATTTTGAAAAAATATTATTGGATATTATATATACAAACAAATTATATCTAATACTTCTATAGACAGAGGTTCTGCAAATAATTAACTCTTAACCTGCAAGATATAGCTAGAACAGGTGTTACTTAATAGCGATATAAATTGAGGTAAATCCGTATGGATTATCCAAGGTTTTGGTATTCTCATAACAGTAACAACGGAAAAAAGAGGTAAATAAAAACACATTTGTGTAGATTGTAGCCGTCAAATTATTGATGTATGTGAAGTAGTATCCGGTTACTCAGATGAAATCAAACAACAATGTCTGAAATGTAGGTCAATGGCATAGTTTTTCGTGCAGTTGAACTATCAATAGCGCACACCAGACTACTGTAATTCATTGGGTAAAACTCGTAGGAAAACAATTACTGGATACTCCAGAGTATACTGATATGCCACAAATAGGAGAACTCGGTAATTTAGAAACCAGAAACCTTTATCGAAGTAAGAAAAACAAGATTTAGCTTTTGACATTAGTGAATAATTTCACTCAAATATTCTTGCATAGGTACTCGGTGATGTCTGCGACAAGCCCTTCGGGTGACGCTCCTGCGTCGCTAACGCTGTGCTAACAGCGGTTTCAACTCGACGGGAACCACCAAGACTTGAACTGCTCACCACAAAGCGTCTACGCAGTGCAGGAACAAACATTGTCCTAATTCCAAAATAAAAGAAATGCTGAGATCTCCTGTGCAACAGTTATTAAACTATCTGAAAGATCGTTGTGTTCCCTTGTTTAGCAACGCCCTAGAACAGCTAAAACTCATTTATGAACTAGCTAAGGCAGTAATAACTGAAATTACTCCAGAAGTAAAACCAGTAGAAAAACCTGCAAAGACGAAATTTACTCAAGAAACTAAAACTTTCAAAGAGGTAAGCATGAATACTTTAACTATCGATACCAAAACTAATTGTTATGTTATCGACACTAACCAAATGAACAATTTGCAACAAAATATTGCAACATCTTTTGTTTTTGAAAAAGGTACTTTTGATATCAGGATTATTCGAGGTAGATATAGCCACAGCAATACCAGAACAGCAGGAGAACCTTTTGTTTTACTGTGGATATATGGAGATAATGGTAATACATTTATCAACAGGTCTACAGGTTTTGAGGTAGGCGCAACATGGACGACGCTCAATGGTTACAATGATACTTTAAAGCTAGAAGTTAAAGAAAGAGCAGTTCTCAATGCTTTGTTTTTTGATTTTAGTAATGAAGATAATAATGGTTCTATTGACCTCTTAATTACAAGCGATAAGCAATTTTTTAACCCTGTAAACATAACAGTAGACAGCAAACGCAACTGTTATGTTATTGATGATAATTACCTATCTAATCTCAAACAATCTGGTTCTAACTTGGTTGAGTTGAACCCAGGTAATTATCGAATTAAAATTCGTGAAGGCAATGCCAGCTATTGGTCAGATAGCAAAAAGTTTAATATAGAACCTTGGGCTTTAATGTTGGTCAAAGGTGGAAAATTTATTACAAAATTGACTGGTATTGAAACTGACGAAACTTGGGTTTCATTAAATGGACTTAAGGATGAAGTAGTTTTAGAAGTCAAAGAAAAAACTACACTGACAGGTTTATTTTTTGACACCTACAAAGAAGATAACGAAGGGCAGATTATTCTGGCAATAGAGCAAATAAGCAACGCTGAAATAAATGAAAAACGCCAACAGTGGGAAAATAACAATTCTACTTCTATAGAGAAAGAACAGGAAGATATAGTACACAGGCAAGAAAACTATACGTTTGACTTCACATTCCGGTTTGAAGAAGAGGAGTTTAAGAAAAAGTGGGAAGAGCAATTAAAGCAAATTGATAGCTCTATTAAAGTAACAGACAAAATTGATATAACACTAGAAAATAAGTATTGGGAACAACTGGAACAATTACTGCTCAAGAGTTACGAACAGCACTTCAAGAGCCTGTCTATAGAAGTTGCAAAAGTCAAGTTTTCGATGGATGCTTATCTACAACAGGTAGAGTTGAGCTTGAGACAGAACTTGCAAGGTTGGTCTGATTATTACTTAGAGCGGATATTGGAAGATAAAATTAACGTTGAGATATCGAACAAAATTAACCAACAAATCAACCTCTATTTTGACCAAAATTTTGAACAAAAAATCCGCAATAACATTGGCTTAATTATCAGCAATATTATCAACAAGCAGGAAATTAACCAGTACGTTAATCAGCAAGTAAACCATTCTTTTGAGCAAAATATCCGCAATAATATCAACCTGATTACCCATAATATTGTCAATAACAACACTGAGTTGAATCAGTATGTCGGTCAGCAATTTGAGCAAAATATCCGCAATAATATCAACCTAATTACCCGTAGCATTATCAACAATAATACTGAACTGAATCAATATGTCAGCCAGCAAGTTGATAACTCATTCGAGCAAAACATCCGCAACCACATTAACCTGATTACTCACAATATCATCAATGACAATACTGAACTGAATCAATACTTTGACCAGCGCGTACAGATGGCTGTTGATAACAACACAGAAATTAACCAAAATATTGTTAACATCGTTAACAATAGTACAGAAATTAACCACAAAGTTGAGAGCATCTTAAATCAGACATTTATGACTGTAGTGACAGAGCAGGTTGATCAGTTGATTCATGTCATAGGTGGTAGAGAAGCATTCATCAACCTGATTAACCAGAGCATTGTCAATGATAATAATGAGTTGAATCAGTATGTTGACCAACGCTTACAATACAATGTCAGCAACAACAATGTTTTCATTAATCAAATCTTTGAGAATGATCAGTTAACTCAAAAGATTCAGAATATCTTTATTGATAATTCTCAAATTCATCAGATGATTGAAGGCCTGGTTATCAATAGTCCTGAAATTAACAACAGAATTCTCAACTTTGTTGTTAATAGTACGGAAATTAACAACAAGATTAGCAACCTCTACAGAGATATTGACATCAAGATTGAGAGCATCCGTAATGAATGGAATCAAACATTCATCACTCTGGTGAGACAGTACGTTGATGAATTGATTGCTATCATCGGTAATAGAGAATCGTTCAATATTCAAATTGCGAATATCATCAACGTCAAGATGGATGAACTACTCAACCAAATCTGGCGAATTAGAAACGAGTTGACTGTGTTCATCAACAATTCAGACAGAAATCTTTATGAGTGGACTTTGGGTGAACTCATGGTGATTAAAGGTTGTTTAACTGATCGCCAGGCTCTTGTCGAGCAGCTAGTCACTTTCAGTTCTGAACTGAGGGTCAAGCTAGATAATACTAACTGCGTTGACATCAACACATTCAAACCTTTCAAGCCTATCTCAGTTCCCCAACAGTTACCAGCAAATAGATAGATTGAACCATCTTTTGCTACTTTATTTTTTTCTGAAGTAGCAAAAGATTTAACTCGTTGAGAGCTAGAGATTATTTGACCAATAATTCATGCGGTTAACCCCATAGATGAATCTATGGGGTTAGCTGTGCTTGCGATTTTAATCGCCGTTCTAATACATCGACAATGCGTTTTATCAAAGTAAATTTTAATACTAAATTTTTGTTACAAAGCGCCAAAGTACTTATAAAGTTTACCTGTTATGTCTTTACTGTAATTACCCAGTATTGTCCGTATTAATATTTACATTATAATTGAATCTGATAGTTAAATAAGAGAGAGTGTCTATTTTGAAAAATGAACAGCACTTTCTAACAGACAAATTTGCTATCAATAACTTTTTCTGACATCAAAGGCTTTTTTCATGAATCGTAAGAATTTTTTGACCATCCTGACAACAACTGTATTTTCTATCATATCTTGGCCGGCGATCGCTCAAGACGCAACACAATTTCAAACGCCTTCCGGGAATATTCATTGCTTAATCGCAGATCAAAGTATTCGTTGTGATGTCTTAGAAATTACTGCAAAAATTCCACCTCAACCAAGAAACTGTGAATTGGATTGGGGTCATGTCTTTAATCTCAATTTGCGGGGTCGTGGTTATCGTGGTTGTTATGGTGATACAGTCGCAGATCCCCAAAATCCTGTTTTGCAATATGGTAAAACATTGCGTTATCAAGGCTTTGTTTGTACATCCAGAAGGACAGGATTAACTTGCATTAACCGCGATAACAAAGGTTGGGAACTTAGCAGAGAACGACAAAGATTTTTCTAAATTTTCAACATCAGCCTTGAGTGCGATCGCAATTAATTAACTCAAGCTAATTTTTCTTTCTCAGCATTCAACTTCTTACACCACTATCAGCTAAATTATTTTTTATATCAAATAAAAAATCTGGGGAAATGACTAAATTCAATTCCTCAGATTAACAGTAAATTAAGGTTGGGAAGGTAAATATTATTTAACGTCTATAAATGAATTTACTGTGTAAATAATTATTCAGTCAGCAAGCTAGGAGAAGTCAAAACAAAAACATCCCTAATTCCTAACCCCTCAGTTTGTGGTTTTATCGGAGTCGTAAAGTGGAAAAATTCGTGGTCGTTAACTAACAAAAGTTCACCAGAAGTTAGAACTTTGCTAAAAACAGGCTTCTCTTTTTTTCCAGTATATAAATGTGTTTCTCCACCTTGAATATTTTCCCTAGCCACAGAAAATATCCCGATAAAATCAGTACCATCTTGATGGATACCTTCAGGCGCTGGATTGCCCATATTTTCAGGCGAACAAATAGTTCTGATTTGATGAACTCCTATTTCTGCTTCTGGGTGCAGTTTGCAAGAGTCACTAAATGCTAATACCATCTTTTTAAAGATGTCAAGCTCAATAATGCCATCTTCTAATTCAGCAAATTGTCTTTTAACATCTCCTAATAAAGGATTGTAAGTCTTGCTTTGAAAGAGATAACCATGCGGTAGTTTAATTAATTGATTCCCAGAAACAGTAAACCGAGATAATCTTCTCAAACGATAATTGCCTTTGATATAAGGATCAACTGGCAGATGATTAAAGAATGGTTCAAAACCTTCTGGATTAATTGAATTTACCTTTCTGAGAGTAAACAGAAAGGCATATTCTAATTCTGTCGATTCCCATACTTTTTGCATAGGATTTACCTGCTTATTAGGTTTAAATCCTCCGCTATTTTTCTTTCTCGGAGGCTTATACCACCGAGTATATGCTACTTTTTATTAAACTGTCGTTAAATTGACTACATAAATTGACAATTTGTGATAAAGCAATAACTTTACGTAGAAAGAAAAATATTCTGTCTCCAGCCTCTGTTTTTTGACTCAACCCGTATGTGTCTCATAGTAAATACGGCATTAAACTAGTGGGTTTAAAGTAATATGCTAATCTCAGCCCCAAGCATCGACAATTCAGTGTGCAAATTGTATTGTTTCCCGAATGAAAGCATGAGCGTGCTGTACTATTCAATAGTTTTATAAGGTATATAGTTTTTCCGAGTGAAGATTGCCAAAAATAAGACGAGAAAAGTCAAAGTTCCTGCTAAATATAATGGATAGCTATAAGTTTGAGGATGAGATTGATTGATAATCAAACCAGCAATTACAGGACCAATACCATTGGAAATGCTTAAATAAGAAGAGTTCAATCCCATTGCTGTACCTTGTTCTTGTGATTTAGCATTGAGAGAAATCAGTGTATTGATCATGGGTTGAACTAAAGAGTTAAATAAGGAATATAAAATACTAACTATGACGAAATAAGTAATATTCTGCCAAAGCGGCATGATGATGAATGACAAACTGCGAATAAATAAAGCGATAAATAATATACTAACAACATTAAATTTACGGCTGAGAAGTGACACACCCCAAGTTTGCATGATTGTCCCCAACATGCCAAATAAGATAAACATCAGTGTCAAAGATTGGCTAGTTTGCCCTAAAACTTTAATAAAGTAAGGTTGAAAGGCATAAGTAAAAATTGTAAAAGTTGTGCCAATAAAAAAGTTGATAATTAGTAATACACCAATTTTTGGCATAGCTAAACCGCGAATTAAATTACCTAAGCCAATGTCAAAGATGTTGTGTGCTTTAGCAGCTTTGGTGTGTAGCGTTTCTGGTAAGAAGAAAATTGTAATTAACAGGGCGAAAAATGCGATCGCCGCAGAAACTAAAAAAGCCGCCCCTAAAGAAAATTGCTGCGCCAGCAAGCTGGTAACTGGCCCCAACACAAAACCTAAACCAAAGGCTGCACCGTAAATTCCAAAAGCTTTAGCGCGGTTTTCCGGTGCGGTGACATCAGAAATAATCGCCTGTGCTACAGAAGCATTACCGCCAGTAATGCCATCGAGAAATCTGGCGAAGAATAGCCAGCTGGCTGTGGTTGCAGTACCTGCGATCGCATTGGCAATTACCGTCCCAGCTAAACTAATGATCAATAAAGGTTTTCGCCCAAAGCGATCGGATAGTTTACCAATCACAGGTGTGGCGAAAAACTGAGCGATTGAGTAAATCGAAAATAAAAAACTTGTCTGTAAATCACTCAGTCCAAATTGTTTGCCATAAAGATAGATAATAGGGATTAAAATTGTGAGACTGAGGGAATTAATAAAGGCAACTAAAGCGGTAATCCAAAAATTTCGGTTCATCAGCAGTGTACAAGCATTTTGTATCATTCAGCCACTGCACTTTATCAGAAAATAGCGACTTTTAAACTTAGTCCTAGAGCATCGATTTAGTAATCAGAAACCTAACCTCCTAGCCCCCTTCCCTACGAGGGAAGAGGGAAACTCAACTCACCTCTCCTCGTAGGAGAGGGGTTGGGGGAGAGGTTCTTCCAGCATTACTGAATTGGTGTTCTAGTAACGATTCACCGTTCTTTTGGCCACACCCGATGAAATTTCAACTTAAAAAATTTACACGGAAGCAAAGACAGCGTTCACAACCCATTATTCATCTGAAGTTTCGCAATGGTAATTTCGAGATTATGGGCTTAGGTGTATGGCATTCTTATTGGCGCGATCCTTACCATTTACTTTTGACAATTCCCTGGACTGGATTTGTACTCCTAATTTGTGCTTTTTATGTAGCTATTAATACTCTGTTTGCGCTGGCGTATTTATTAGGAGGAGATTGCATTGCTAATGCCCGTCCTGGTTCTTTTTTTGATGCTTTTTTCTTTAGTGTGCAAACCCTAGCATCTATTGGCTATGGGGCAATGTATCCGAAAACCAGTTATGCCAATATGATTGTTACCATTGAAGCGATCGTTGGCGTGATGGGAATTGCAGTAATGACAGGGTTGGCCTTTGCCCGGTTTTCTCGTCCAACTGCCCGTGTCATGTTTAGTCGTGTGGCTGTAATTTTACCCCATGAGGGAGTGCCTACTTTGATGTTTCGTACCGCTAACCAGCGGCGCAATTCAATTTTGGAAGCGCAGATGCGGGTGTACTTAATGCGAGATGAAATTACCGCAGAAGGTCAGTTCATGCGACGCATTCATGATCTCAAACTTGTGCGGCAGCAAACTCCTGGTTTTGCTTTAACTTGGTCAGTCATGCACATCATTGATGAGTCTAGTCCTTTATATGGTGTGACACCAGAATCTTTAAGCCAGACCAATAGTTTATTGATGATCTCTTTAACTGGCATTGATGAAACAGTAGCACAAGTTGTCCATGCACGTCATAGCTACGCTGCTAATGATATTTTATGGAATAGTCGGTTTGTCGATATACTGCACCATGCTGCTGATGGGCATCGTTACATCGACTATAACCAGTTTCATGATGTTCTGCCTTTAGAGTAAAGCCGAGTACAATAAACAGGTTAGCACCCAAAAACGCCAAGTTTTTTTATTAAAAATGATGTACTATTGTTGAGTGTTTTTTGCATCTAATACCTCTGTTGCAATTTCTAGTTGTTTTTTTGCCCGTTTCAATTGTTTCCAGAGAGTTTTTATTTGCTGATAAGCTTCTTCGGGTGACAGTTTACCATTTGTTTGTAGGTTACTGATGTAGCTAACTCTTTGAGCAAATTCCTGTAAATTAGCGTTAAATACTAGGTATTCTGGTTTGAATTGACCATAATAGCAACTGCGTGGATAAAGAAAATCAGAGAGATTAGATAGAAAATCTGATTGCTCTGTCATAACTATTTGAACTTTTATAATTAGAGAGGACATTAGCAGATGAGCAACTTTAGCACATCTGTTGTAAAGACAAAGTAAGCACAGATACAGGGATTCAGACTTTTAAGTAAGAATGCCAGACAACCCTAGTCAGGGAAAAGCCTACCAAAAATTTACTACCAACTTAATTGGTAATAACAGTATACTAACCAAATTAAGAGAAATGTACCAAAATTAACTTTTTCATCCTAAAACAAGTGTTAATGGCGTATTAAGCATGAGAACACCCTCCAATATACAAACTTTGGATATGTTGCACATATACCTAACAGGTTACTTACGACTAATTATGCGACTTGTGTAAGTTAGACTATCAGGGGATGTTGAAGTTGATTTTGATATTGTGTCCGGTGAAAGACTTGTCATTCACACCGCAAGCGTGCAGGGAGAGGGTGTAGAGGAGAAACACTCTTAGAGGATGTTTTAAAAGTATTATTGTTAACATCAAAATTTCAAAAACCTAACCCCCCAAGCCCCCCTTCCCTACAAAGAAATGGGGGTTTCAAAGCCTCTCTCCGCTTCGGGGAGCCAGTGCGTTGCGGGGGTTACCACGACAGTCCGCTCAAGTCGGGAAACCCGCCCACGCGGCTGTCTCCCCGTTGTAGCAACTGGCGTGAGAGGTTTGGAGAGGGGTTTTTAGTATCTTTTGCGGCTTTCTAAACATCCTATTACATCCATACACCCTTAACCCTTTACACCTAGTTTTAACAGACAACCTTTGTGCTTAATTCCTATTAATTAGAAGCTGCGGTTTCTGCTAAATTACCAATAAGTTGCTCTAGGGTGCGGAGCAATTCTTGCTCGTTGTAAGGTTTAGAAAAATAGGCTCTAGCACCTAATTGCATAGCAAGTTGTCGATGTTTATCGCTGCTGCGAGAAGTTAGCATGGCAACTGGAATATTTTTCAAATCAACGTTGTTGTTAACTTTTCCTAAAAATCCATAGCCATCAAGACGAGGCATTTCGATATCACAAATGACAGCGGCAATTTTTAAGCCTGTCTCTAATTTTTCTAAGGCTTCTTGACCGTCTTTTGCTTGTTCTACTTGATATCCGCCTTTCTCTAGGGTGAGTGCCAAAAAGCGGCGGACATTAATCGAGTCATCGATGATTAAAATCTTGCCTTTTGGCTTATGAGGTAGCGCCGCCAGTTTTTCACTGTCAACAAATAGAAAGGGTGTTTTTAATCTGACCGAGGGTAATTGATTGTTTTTTGGTGTGTTTTGATTAGTGGCAATCCAATATAGTAATTCGTTAGCGCTAACTAATGCCACAACTCGTCCATCACCGAGAATTGTGCAGTTACTAAAACCTTTTGGTAGAGGTATATTACCTTCAACTTGGCGGATGGCTACTTCTTGTTCACCCCAGCAACGGTCTACTTGGATGGCTACTGTTTGATTGTTGCCTTTAACTATCAAGACACTACTAGCGTTAATTGCTGCGGGAGTTTCTAGTTCAGGACTATCGTAGCGCGGACAATTAAATTCAAAATATTGACCAAGGCGAATTAACGGTAGCATTGTGCCTTGCCAATTGAGGACTTCGCTACCTCCCATTGAGATAATGCGATCGCTTTGTAGTAAAAATATTTCTGTAACCACATCTGTGGGAAATGCCAGCAATATTTTACTGGTTTCGACTAATAGCACTCTTGCGACGGAAAGGGTAAATGGTACTGATAAGGTGAAAGTTGTGCCAACGCCTGGTTCGGTATCAACTGTAATATCACCGCGAACAAGTTTCAGGTTGTTGCGAACCACATCCATACCAACACCACGGCCAGATAAGGCGGTAACTTTTTCGGAGGTGCTAAACCCTGGTTCAAAAATTAATGAGAGTAGTTCTTCATCACTCGCACTTTCTATTAGTGAACTATCCAACCCCATCGCTAAAGCACGAGCGCGAATTTTTTCTAAAGAAATCCCGCGTCCATCATCCCGCATGGTGATAATGGTACGATTACTGCGGTGAGTAGCTTGAATTTCTATTAATCCTTGTTCTGGTTTACCTAAGCTACGACGAGTGGCTGATTCTTCAATTCCATGATCAAAAGCATTTCTTAATAGGTGCATTAAAGGATCATTCAATGCTTCTAAAATGCTGCGTTCAATTAAAGTACTGCCACCTTCAATTTTTAACTGCACATTTTTGCCATACTCAACATTTAAATCACGGATGGCTCTTGGAAAACGCTCCACTAATTCTGAAATTGGCCGCATCCGCACTTGATTGAGTTTGGTTTGCAATTGTTTGGATGTTTTGTTCAATTTGCGGGCAATTTGATCAGCATCGTCAACACTTAATTGAATATCTGTAGAGATTTCTTGCACCTGGACAATAGTTTCGATAACATCCTGAGATCGCAAATTAATTTCTTCTAGGGAGTGCTGAGTATCTATGGAGTGCTGAGTCACCGAAGTTTGCTCAACGGGGGGAACCCCCGCACGCAACTTCTCGCTGAGTGCTGAGTGCTGAGTCGAATCTATTGAGTTATTTTGGGTATTTTCGACTAGTGTTATTTCATTATTTTGACGGGCATTAGATGATATAACTCTGTTATATGCTATGCGTAGTTCTTGATTTTCTCGGTCAAGAGTTTGGACTCTTTGGCTGAGATTACGTGCGAGTTTGCGTAATTTTTCGAGTTGGGAATGTAGACCGTTTCTTTGAACAATTATTTCACTAAATAAATCATTAATTTGTTCTAGATTTTTACTTGGAACTCTGACTGTATTTTCTGAATGTTCGCGGTCTTTAGCGTTACTAATTGGTTCGGCTTTGTGTTCGGCAATAATTGTGTTTATCTCAGGAAGATTAACAGTATTAATGCCTTGATTAATCTCTGGATTTACAGAAATAAAATTACTAGCAATTATTTCCTCTTCTTGTTCAGCTACAGGTATTTCTGCTAATTCTATTTCGTGGTTGACACCGTTATCTGTAGCGAGAAATTGGGCAATTGCCTCTGCGGTTGATATTGGTTCAAATTGATGATAATTTGTGGAAGTAGTTGGTACTTCATTTAACTCAATTGCTTTAGGCAGACTATCAAGTTGATTTGTCAATACTAACGCTTGCGATCGCCGCCATGTTTGCAATGCTATCTGGGCAATTTCAGGGACACATTCTGGTGTGGCAAATTCAATACAGCGTTTAATTGAATCACACAGTTGGGTAAACGCTGACAATTGCAACATTTCTCCCAAACCACCTAATTCAGCTGCCATAATTGCAACTTCTTCTTGCAAACAAGGTTGTTGACTATCTGCTAACACAGATTCTAAGCGTTGCAAACAGCCTTCAACTTCTGTTTCAAATAATAAAGGAATAATATTTTGTCCATCTTCTGGTGACAACATTGTTGTCGCATCTTCAGGAGTAGGATCACCCAAACGTTGATGAAGTTCGTCAAAAACTGGATAACAAAAACTTGTTAACCATTGTTCTTCAATTACGCTGTCTGTTGATAGTAATTCCACAATCTGACGCATCCAATCTATTGCAGAAAGCAGTAAACTTTGCAATTGCTGGTCAATTTCTAGAGAACTTTTTCTAGTTTTAAGAACTTTAAAAGCATCTTCCAAACGGTGTGCTAAATCACTTAACACCCGAAAGCCCATCATTGCCGCGCCACCTTTAATTGAGTGGGCAGCGCGGAGTGCGCCATTAATTTTGTCTAAATCTATGCGATGGCTGGTGTCGATTTCCAGCAATACTCCTTCTAAAGTATTGAGATAATCTGTCGCTTCTTCCAGAAATTGCATCTGGATTTCTAATTCTTTATTTTGTGACATTGTTTTTATTATTTAGTCAATAGTCAATGGTCAATAGTCAATGGTCAATAGCCCAACTTTTGACTATTGACTTTTGACTTTGGACAATTATTTAGTTAACTTTAAAAGTCTCAACAGTCTCTTGCAACTTATGAGAAATCTCGACAGTTTGTTTGAGAGATTGTCCAACTAAGCTAGAAGAATTACTGGTACGTTGAGAAATAGCAGCGATATCTTTCATTAATAAGCTAACAGTTTGCGATGTTTGCACTTGAGATGCGGTTGCAGAAGAAATAGACTGTACTAAAGAATCAATCTGACGAGAAACATCAAAAATTTGGCTGAGATTTTGTTTGGCTTCTTCTACTACCCGCGCACCTTCACCGACTTGGGTAGTACCAATTTCTATCGCCTTGACTACAGCGCTAGTTTCCCGTTGAATGTTCTCGACAATTTGTTCAATTTCTTGGGTAGCTGCGGCACTACGGACTGCTAATTCACCTACTTCTTCGGCAACCACAGCAAAACCTTGGCCTTCGTCACCAGCACGGGCGGCTTCTATACCTGCGTTGATGGCGAGTAAGTTGGTTTGCATAGCAATTTGATTAATCAAAGCAACCACACGGGAAATTTGTTGAGAAGATTCTCCCAAACGTTTGACTTTTTGGGCAGTTTCGCCAACAGTTTCCCGCAAGGAGAGGATGTTCTGCACTGTTAAATACATCGACTCTTCACTCTTGGAAGCGTTTTGTGCAGCGTTGTTAGCCACAGTAGCGGCTTGTTCAGCACTTGTGGCTACGGCCTGCATGGAACGAGTCATATTATTCACAGCATCAAGGGCGCGGTTAATTTCCTCTGCTTGCACCAGTGCTTCGTCAGCCAGGTGACGAATAGCTGTTTCGTTAGAACCGATGGCAGTATTTACCTGGGTGGCTGCTTGTTTAACTTGGGTAACGATATCCCGCAAATTTTCGACAATAGAGTTGAAAAAGTCAGCAACAGTACCGATTTCGCCGTCTGTCACGTCAGCGCGTACTGTTAAATCACCTCTAGCTGCACCTTCTATGTCATTTAATAGTTCTAGAAGTTGCAGTTGTAAGGCTTCGTGTGTTGATAGTTCAGAGGTGGAGGTTAGTTCGCTGCGAGTCTTAGTGTGGGCAATTTCGGCTTGTTCGTTAACTAATACCTGCAATTGCGCAGCCATATTATCAATATTGGCACTCAATACACCTAATTCGTCTCCTCTATCTGATGCTAGACGAGTGTTGAGTTCACCTTGTCCTAACTTGGCGACGGCTACGGTCGCATTCAGGATGGGCTGTGTGGTACGTTTGGCTAACCAAGCTGCGATCGCGGCTACAATCAGTCCTACTAAACCTGTACCAATGCTGACTATCCACCACAATTGTTGTTGAGTTCTATATAAAATTGCGGCATCGGTAGTTAGCAAAACTTGCCAATTTAATTCAGATAAACCTGCAATTTTTGGCGCTGGTACGTAACTAATTAACTGTCGGTGATGATGACTTTGGGGAACAGTTGTCAGAGTATCAATATTATTTGTGGCAAGAATTTTTTCCAGCCCAGGATATTCGGTTGTTGCTGTTTTTCCTAATAATGATTTTTGTGAACTTAAAAAGACTTTACCTGAATTATCTAGCAAAGCATATTGATGACCATTAACAGCATAATTTTTGATTGTTTCTTCTAATGCTTTAGTTGGTAGGCTTGTTCGCACTACTGCAATAGTTCTACCTGTGGCTGTATCTTTTATAGGTGCAGCTAGATAGATATTGGTAGATTTTTCTGCCTGACTAATAACCGCAGCATCTTTTTGCAGAGTTTCTTGAAAATAATTATGATCTTTTTGGTTATTCAGAGTTTCCCCGGAAGATTGGGCAATCAAATCACCGTCAGTATCAAAGACAGCAATACTATCATAAGCTTGATAAGTTGTGAGGATTTTGTCTAGTAATGCTTGCTTTTGTTGGGCATTGACATTCCCATTGGTCAACAAAGGCAAGTTAGAAAGTAACTGAATGTCTCTATATCTTTCAGACATAAAGCGGTTAACTTTATCTGTTAAACCAACAGCTTCTGCGGTTTGAGATTGGGTAACTTGCTTAGACAGGGATTTACTAGCCAAATTATAGGCGATCGCACCGATAGTTAAAGCTGGTATAGTACTAATAGCGATCGCTAAAATTGTTGCTTTTGTTTCTAAACTTAGCCGTTTGAAATATCCACCTATATGATGTGGGATATTATCATCAGCTTTTGCATGATTAGCACTAGTTGATAATTGGATTTTATTCTCAGAAACTTTGGTAGATGTAATCAACGAAGTCCGATTTTTACCATCACCACTCTTAGCCATATCAGTTTTATTAAACATTCTGAACTTCTCCTGCATAGGTAAAACAAAAATATCCAAAGTTGCCTTATAAAAAACAACTTAATCATTGCGGAGAATAGAAGATTGCACAATAGCCTCTGCATCTAATACCAGCAATATTTCTTCTTGTTGGACAACACACCCACGCAAATAGGGAACTAAACTTGATGTTACTTGTCCAATTGGGGAATGAATATCGTCAAGCATAATCTTAGTTGTACCTTTAATTTCTTGGACAACTAAACCTAAAAGCAGTGATTCTACTTTAATGACGATGGCATTGTACTGCTGCCTTCGCGTATCTATAGCTTCTAAATTCAGCAATCTTGGTAAATCAACCGCCCAAATTATCCGACTTCGCCAATTCATTAATCCTAAGATACATCCTGGCATATTCGGCATCGGAGTTACAGCTTCAATCGGCAAAATCACTGCTTCTTGCGTATGATTCATTGCCAACATAGCAGCAGTTTGTTGATTTAGCTGAAACTTCAGATAACCATCTCTGAGGTGATTTTGGATAGGTTTTTCAGCAAGTATAACTTTGGCATTATTCATTGATTTAAATTACCACTGATTTAATAGCTTTTAATAACTGTTCGCGTGTATATGGCTTAGTTAAATAAACATCAGCACCTTGTTTCATAGCCCATAATCTATCAATTTCGAGATTTTTTGAGCTACAAATAACTATTGGTAATTTTTGTGTCGCTGGATTTTTTTTCAGTGAACGACATAACTCAAAACCGCTCATTCCTGGCATCACAACATCAGTCACAATGGCATCAGGATTTTGCAAAATAGCCTGTTCTAAAGCTTCTTTAGCACCACTTGCTTTGATAACGTTGTAACCACTCTCCTTGAGATAATGGCTCATCAGTTCTAATTCGCTGGGCGAATCTTCAACAATTAAAATTGTGCCAACCAAAGTCAGACTCACTCTTAATTCTCCTCAATAAATCTAATTTTGTGATAAAAAGCTGCGAAATTCAGTCAATATGTTTAAACACAATTTTCAGTAATTCTGATTGAGTAAAAGGCTTAGTCAAATAACCCGATGATCTAACCATTTTGGCTTTGGCTCTATCAATAAATCCTGTCCTCCCAGTCACCATAATGATGGGTGTATTTTTAAAAGCTGAATGCCTTCTTAATAATGAGCAAAGTTCATAGCCATCTAAGTTAGGCATTTCTACATCTAGTAGAATTAGGTCAGGTTTACTGCGGAGAATCTGCATTAATGCCTTCACTGGATCATTAATAGTCACCACAGTAAATGTATTTTCATCTAAAAACAATTTGATAGAATTTAAGACTGTTTGACTATCATCAATACAAGCAATTGTATATAAGCTATTTTTTTCTGCTTGCTTGACATTTTTATGATTTATATTTTCAGCAGACTCAAAATTGTTATTTTTTGTTAATGTCTTGCTATTTGGCAGTGAATTTATTGTGGGTAAAACGGGAGAACCTTTAGTAACATTAACTGTTGACTGGAGTTGATGGCGATGTCGTAATTGTCTTTGACAATATTCCACTAGTAAACGCAAGTCTAACTGACAAAACTTTGGTAGATCATTCCATGAACTGTCAGGATAAAATTCGTATGTTCCTTCTTTTAAAGTTAAAAATGACCCCAGCACCTCTTTAGCTAATTCGTCTACTAAGGTGGCTGCTTGCATAGAACTGATGTAACGCTGCTCTACCAACCAGCAAATAGCTTGGTAGTCGGCATGTGGTATGGACAGACTTTCGCTGGCTGGCTCAAACATTAGCCGCATCTGCACACGAGTAGCGCTGTTGAGGGTAGGAATATTGAGACTCAAGCGCCGCAACTGGTTATCAAGTCGCTCAAACATCTTATCTGATGAAGAAGCGTAAGTAAGTTTACCTTCTTCTAAATGAATTGACCAGGAAGTTGATCCAGTAAATACACGTAAACAACCAGTAGCACGCCGACTAGTTAACTGTGCTAATAAAGATAGTGGATGTAGTTTTTGGATTAACCGATGACTACTCATAGGAGTTAGATTTTGCATTTACTTCAGCTAAATTCAATAGGTGTCATATCACTTAAGTGCTTTAGTTACCATCCCCAGAAAAATTGATGTTTTTGCGTAAAATATACTACAAATATTGATAGTAGAATTTTGGGGGATCAGTAGCGTACTGCAATGGATTTTTGCTGTTTACATCTTTTTTATATACATATTTAAAAGTTAGATTAATTACTCAAAAGGAGATGGATAAGCATTAGGATAATTAACTTCACAAACAGTAAAAATTAAAACAATCCACTTGCCTTTAATCAACTTTTAAATAGGCGAGTCTGAAAGAATACTGCTAAATTAGCAAAATTTAACTGATTTTTTCTCAGTAGTTACACTTAAAAAAAATCAGCTTTGCCCAAACCAGAAAGAATGTAATGTTTGGTTAAGTAAGATTACTGGGAATTCATATAAATTCACCATATGCAATCACTTCTAGCCTTTGCTAGTGCAATTGTCTATATGATTCCCAATAAAAGCACAAATATTAATGTTCTTAATGAAAATTCAACAGTTTACTTGCTGGACTATCTACTCAAAAAGTATGTTGATTTCTGCGGTTACGTACTACTATCAGTACAGATGTCAGTATTTCAAGAGTTTTTCGCAAACTCTGCCAGTATTACTGAGGCACAATCTTTGGTTATAATTTTTAAGTGTGATGTATCAGCCAATTTACTTCTTAATCAAATAGGATGAATAGATTGAAGCGATCGCCAGTTTCACTCTAGAGAATTTATCATCTCAAGCATACCTAATAAAGCTTGTTTAAATTATGTCACACCAGTCGTTGATCTATACTTGCATTCCCGTGACGAACAGATTGACCTCTAAAAATGTACAAAAAAGGCTTGGTTTAACCAAGCCTTTATGTATACCAAGCATTTACTACACCAAGCTCAATTTATCCTAAGCTCTACTTTAGTTCATCTTCCTAAAGGGTGTATACAAATAATTTGATAACTGATATTGCCATATTTACAAATAGTATTTTAAATTCTGCAATATTTTATTAATAAGAAATTTTTATTCAAAATTATCAAGCCAAAATGCCCATAGTTTCTTAGCCACAAAAAAGGTTTGGCTAATTACCAAACCTTAAAAATTGCTGTGCTTAACAACGTACTAAATTAATTTAGTACTTTCTATTTAAAGACTTCATCTTCCTTTAGGATGTAGCTAAACAATAAACCAATTGATAATTATTTATTACACATATAGCCTATCTATAGGAATCCGATTTGATTCCTGAAAACATTTGCGTAGGAAGGGAACGGGGAACAGGGGACGAGGAACAGGTAAGAAGGAATAAAAGTGTACTGAGTTTTATTCAGAAATCAAATATGAATCCTATATTTATAAATATAAACACCCCAATATAGTTTGGGCTTGATGCACATTAAGTTAGCAAAAAAACATAAAAATATTTTTTTAACACTCTCTATTTTTAAAATAAGTCTACTGTCTGAAAAATATGAAAAAGGCTTGGACAATAGCCAAGCCTATACATACCAGGTGTTTACCATATCTAGATAATTTATCTTCACATTGGATACAGTTCATCTTCCCTTTAGCTGTGGACAAAAAATATAAATTATGATATTCACCAGATACCAGATTATAGATCACATGAATAAAAATCAAGCCTCTATAGTAACTTTATAATTAATTCACTCTACCTATAGTAATAAACCATATCAAAATAAGTTACATACAGCACATTTTAACTTCATGACGTACAAAAATATCTGCCTGACCTATCGCATATCGTTACTTTGGCAAGGGTAGATGTATGCATGAAGCACTTGCAAAATCTTATATTTAATTTTTTAATTGAATTAAAAAAACCCTGGCTTTTCTTCCAGGGCGAATACACGTTTTTCAGGCATTATGAAACAAAATATTAACAAGCTAAATAATTTATTTCACCTATCTGTCGAAGGATAGAAAAAACAGTTTACATCAAGAGAAAAATTATTTTGAGAATTTTTCTTTAAACAAAGAGACTCAGCTTATAGCTAGGTCTAGATATACCAAGAGTTTACCATATATAAGTATCTTATACCTTCTACTACTTTAGTTCATCTATCAAAAGGTTGTAGTCAAACATCCGAGGATCTGTTATGTAATTTTCCTACCCGGTTTTATTCGGTAAAGTTGTGTATTCAGCCAAACATTTAATATGATACTAGGATATAACAGGCGGATATATTAAATTTAACCATCTTTATTCTCAAAAAAATTTTAAAAAGTATCATCAAGCACACTAATATAAGCTTGATACAAGAGTTTTAGTTAGCTTAAGGCTTTGAATGTCAATTAATATACCCAATAAGCGTATATAAATTATAGTTAATAATTACACTTGAAATTTATCAGTCTAGTATTCATTTTTTAAACTTAAGCTGATATACTCTGAGAAAGACATATATCTCAGCCAACATCAATCACACGTATCATTAAGCAGTTAGTTTTTCATAAAACCATAAAATACAAAAAAGGTTTAGCGCTGAGCTAAACCTCTGTAGAAAGCAGTTATTTGACACACCAGAACAAATTTAGACTGAGTTTAATATTGGGGCATCTTCCTATAGTATGTACTCAAAGATTTATGGGTGTGGTAAGACATTCCTCTGTTATTCTGGTTGCACTATTTTTCCAATTTCCCCAACCCAATGCTGACGGTCGGAATGTTCTAAATTTAAAATATCTTCTAAACTCCAGTGGAAATGAAACGCAATACAGGCTACCTCCTCATGCAGTACATCTGAGGGGTAGCCTATGATTCCCCCGCTAAAAATAACTCCACTTGAAAGTTACTATTACATTGAGGACACTGCACAGGAATATAAGGATCACCTTGCTGATTAATTCGATTGTAAAACTCTCGCAAATATGCCAAGTCTCGTGAAAAAAGATTTTCTAGTAAATTAGGAGTTATTTCTGTTAAATTGCCTAAACGAGTGATTACCTGTGATAGCATCACGATCGCAGCATAAACTGTATTTTCCTGCGCAGCCCGGTTTTTCTGCACAATTATTTCATCTTTGGCTGTCGCTAGACGCATCAAACCTTGGCGATGCAAGTTCCCCTCAGCATCTAATAAGCCTTTAGGGAGGGTAAAGTCAAATTCTGTATGTATATTTGACATTTATCACGTGTTATTTTTTACTAGATTTAAATTACTATAAAAGGCAGAAGCATAAAATACGACAATCAACTTCATACTAGCCTGCGGCAAGCCGCTAAACGCGTCTACACACTTCATATTTCATACTTCAGCCTCTTCTTCTAATTCATTAATTTGGCGATAAAAATTTTGTAAATAACTTAAATCACAAGCAAAAAAGTTTTCTACAACCGCAGGTGTAACTTCTTCTAAAGCACCTAAATGAGTAATCACACGAGATAAAATTATCACCGTCGCATAAGCTGGATTTGATTTCACACGGGGGTCGCGTAAAGGAATAATTTCGTCCATCGCCCTGGATAAACGCATCACGCCTTTACGGTGTAAATTACCGTCTGCATCTAGATAACCTTTTGGTAAAGTAAATTCAAATTCAGTTTGCAACATCCTATGCTACTTTCACCCGTTTTAATTCTTCTACTACCACTTCTATCTCTTCAATTTCATGTTCACTACCAGCGGCATTAACATCATTAATTTTATAACTAGTAGGCCAAGCATTTTTAAATTCTAGTCTAAACTTTCCTTCAGCAGCTTGATTGTAAATTACTAAAGAACCATCACGTCTTTCGTCACCCCATTTGCTTTCTTGCACAGCAGCTAACCAATTCCACATTGTCATAGAAATAGTTAAACCACGCCGCAAAACTATATTTGAATAAGATATATTTCCGGGTATTTTTGTACGGACAACTCTACCGCTAGTATTGCCATTCTTTCCCCAAGTTTGCGGTGTAACTTCAGCAACTTCTATCACCTGTTGATTAATTTTAAAACCTTGGCATTCCATAAAATAGCCATCTACTACTTCTTGGCTACCTGTAAGTTTAAGCTCTAGATAAAACTTACTATTTGTCAGAATTTCAGGAAAATCAGCCATGATATCTACCTCATAAAAAGTATGAATTATGAAGGATGAAGTCTGAAATTTTAATTTTAGTAAATATTAAAACGCACCGTGAGGTTGTGGTGCGTTATGCGTTGCTTTAACGCACCCTACTGAAATTTTAATTTCACACTTCACACTTCATACTTCATACTTCTACTTACTTCTTCCTGACAAAATAAGTAAAGCCAATGGTGACTGTTTCTGTTAGTAAGTCACCACTACCTGCTGTAAAATCTCCTGTTCCATAAGAAGTAGGAAAGACATCTGTAAATTCGTACTGAACTTTTTCATCCGAGCCATCGTAGATAGAAAGTTTTCCTAATTTCCGGCTCTTACGTCCTTCTGATTTCCCTCCTGAAAGAGCTTCAGCATGGCATTTGTTATACCAATCAAGAAGTTGTTTAGAATCAGCGGTTGCTACACATTCAAGGGTAATTTCTGAGCATTCTACACCACCGATAGTAGCTTGTGTCTGGGTTTTTCCATCCTTGCTTACACCAATAGGTGCTTCTCCACCAGCAACTACCATTTTCATTTGCATCCCACTGATTTTCTGAATCAAAATTTCTGTCAGTCCATCAGCTTCCCAGTAAAACTTGGCATTAGAGATAAACTCTGCCATAAATAAACCTCCAGGTAACTACATAATGATTAATTAACTAAAAAATTAGGCAAAATCTATTTTTTGCGATTGATATTTTCACAAGTTAGAGTGTAAGTTTCTTCAATATAGTCGTTGCCATTCACATCTAAATCTCCGATTTTATATTCCGAAGGCCAAGCTTCTTTTAAATCCCAACGCAGCACTTCATTTCCATCAGTATCATAAGCAACAATAGAGCCTGTTTTTTTACTTTCTGCCCATTTACCTTCACCTTTTTCGGTTTTGGGCATACATTTTTTGAACCAGTTATACATTTTTTTGCTAGTGCTATCATCATCCCCACTCATCAGAGTTGAAACTTCTATTTTGAATAATCCTTCAAACCCAGCAGAGTTAATTTGTCGAATAGTAACACCACCTTTTGTAGACATTAAAGGTTTATCTTGACCTTTGACTTTTGCTTCAAACTTGATACCACCAACTTTGGTAAAAGCCATATCGGTCATGCTATCAATTTCAAAGTAAAAATTACTGGCGGCAATTGGTTTTAGTTCAGGCATATTTGTAACTCCTGTCTATATTTATCTAATATTTCTGTTGATTTTGTATACTTACAAGGTCTAGCTATTACCCTGTAAGTATATTGAGACTAATTAAAATTTTTGGATATTAGTTATTTTGGAAAATTTAGAAATAACTTAATTAATAAAGACATTAAATCTAAAATCCAAAATCTAAAATCCAAAATTGGTTATTGGTTAGGCGACCACTGACTAAAGCGGAAGATAACAAATTCCGCCGGACGTACAGGACAAACACCAACTTCGATATACAACCGACCCAACATCATGGTTTCGTGGGTGTTGATACTAGCGTCACACTTGACATAAAAGGCTTCAGCAGGTGAAGCACCAAATAACGCACCTTCACGCCAGAGTCTTTCTAAAAAGTTACTGACGGTACGAGTAACACGCGCCCATAAGTCTTGGTCGTTAGGCTCAAATACTACCCATTGCGTACCGAGTTCTACTGATTTCTCGATATAGCTCATCAAGCGACGAACGCTGATATAACGCCACTGCACGTTATCTGGTTCTACCAAAGTCCGAGCGCCCCAGACGCGGATACCACGGTTAGGGAATGTACGGATACAGTTTATACCTAAGGGGTTGAGTAATTCTTGTTCGCGCAGGTTGGTTTCGTAGGCTAAACCAATAACACCTCTGGGTGTGTCGTTGGCGGGTGCTTTGTAGACACCGCGAGTTTCATCGGTACGACACCAAACACCCAACATGTGACCTGCGGGAGGAATCAAAATTGGTCTACCACCGTTACGGGGGTTGGGAACTTTAATCCAAGGATAGTAGAGGGCGGCAAATTGCGATCGCCTGTTAAATGCACTTAACCACTGCGCCATGTGCTGGGGCTTTACTTGAGTAGGCGGTACAGGCGCACCACCACCTTTACACGGTGGCGGATCTAACACTACCATCCGGTTAGGGGCAGTATTTTCGCACATACTGACCATCGCTTCCATGATGCCGTGAACTTGATCCAAATCCAAGATGCCGTTTTGATAAGCACGCATCAAGTCAGGGAAAGCAATCATGGTAACTTCGTCAATTTCAAAGATACCTTGCATCCCGGTGCGATCGTCTCGTACACCTTGCACATCACGCGGGAAACGTTCTGGGGTAGAAACTACTGGCGGGGGGCTAACTTCGTAATTACCATTGGCTGGACGACGAGACAGAGGTTGTCCTGGTGATTGTAAATCAGCGACAGTGACAAACTGCGACTCTTGCAAAGCTGTTACTGCATAGGTACCCAGTTCTGCTTCAACTTGTGGGTTCATCGAAAGATTGTCGTATTCTTCCAGAATTTCCCCATTGCGACTAATGATGACTTTAAAAAATTCCCCAGTATTTGCAGGTGGTTCTGCTTCTGGGTTTTCTGGCGGACGCGGTTGACTTTCAGTTACAGAAACATTAATTCTGCCTTCTGCACCACCTTCATCTTCATCTTCCGCAGGTTTCAGGGCAAAGCTTAAAGATGCACGGTTCCCTGTAGTGCGAATTTTTAGGGCTGTTTCTTCCGGTGGTGGCGGCTGAGAACCAGGAAGTTTTGTCCCGATACTAGCTACCCAGCAACGCCCACCACCGTTGAGAAACCAACCATTTACCGCAAAGGGTAAATAAGCATCAAAATCTGTGTAACCATCAGAACCTTGTTTGGCAAAATATTCTAGGTATTCGTTCCACGATGTCACAAGCATCGGCTTAAATAATTCCGCATCACCGCGTACATCTTCGGTAAAGCCGATAAACCCAGCAATATTCGTACTCACCCCTTCTATTGGGCGACTACCTCGGTCTACTTCTTCAACGTAGACACCAGGTGCAAAGTAATCTAATCTTGGCATAACACTTGGTTTTCCTAATTTTTAAGTATGAAGGATAAAGTATGAAGTATGAAATTTTATACTTCACACTTCACACTTCATACTTTTTGTGTTGGTTTTGAACAATCAACCGACCTTGGCTGAGTGACAGAGTTACTATCCAGGTTGAGAGGAATTGTTAATGTCACATACAAAGCGGGACGTAATGGCACTCCTAGGGCATTCCACAAAGCCGCAGCATCCAGAGGATGAATAGCAGAAACGGTCATTGCTAATTCGCCATGACCGCGCAGTGCTGGAGGCAACACTTCCTCTCGTAATGAGTGATGATGCAAAAGTAGTATTAATGCTTCAGACAAGAGACGTTGTTCACCCAAACAGGTGAAATCCCAGGCACTTACCAAAAATGAGACATCAAACCACCTCGGTGTTGATAAGATTAATTTCCCTTTGTCTGCTGGTTGCTGACAATTGGATGGCTGTTTATCAACACTTTCTTGAATGTTGTAACAATACAAATTCAGCCTAGGGTTGATATTTTGTCTCACACCAGGGTGGTTGAAATCAATTTGCTCTGTACTGAGCAGGGAAATCCCGCCAGCTAGAATTTTTGCTAAAGTCTGGGTAGCAGCTGGGATCATAAAACACAACAGCAGGGTGACTGAAATGCTCCCTGAATCAGTCTGGCTAGTATATTGTTACCGCCAGCATGAATCTATGGAGGTTGAAGCGTCCTTACCAGAGTTCCTGATGCAGGCAGCAGAAAGTACTACTTTGCTACCTAACTTACGGAAGGTAGAGGGCTGACAGCACAAAATAAACCTTTGAATAAGGCTTTTTTGTGAGCTAATTTGCCACTATTGGGCTAACTGTTTCTAGCTTAGGGATCTACCTGTCTGGCGGTTATTAGACTTTGGTCGATATTGTAAAATTATTGTTTTAAATTCCCCAAATTCCAAAGCTGTAGAGTAAGCTAATCTCGTCCGTATTTATACAGTAATAAGCAAAATTTCTCCCAGCCAAAAATATTTGAGATTTTATAGCAACCATAAATGCTTCTTAGCTGTTAGAGTGTTTCGGAGTGTAAAACAGGATGAGGGTGGCTACACAAAAATTAACCTCTCAATTTCCGCTACCTTTGTTGGTGAACAATTCAGGAAGTAAGCTGCCAGAGTCAGATTTTAACCAAATTTGTCAGTTAATAATTCAACAATTAATTGTTTTATTACCGACTGTTGCTATCTGGACTGTTTATCACGATTTAGAGGCGGGAAAACGCCAGTTAGTGGCAGAATATCTACCAGAACGGTTATGTGCTGTGCAGGCGACACCAGCTTTGCCAATAAATTACTTTGCTGCTGGACAATTCAATCCAGATTTTTCCTATTTACAAGCCGAAACTTGGTGGCGAGAGGATTTTCCTGTTCTCCAAATTACGGAATTAAAAGCATCTGATTTATATCACACATATATTTGTCGCATTAGCAACCAGAGTGTTATAACACCTGAATATTTATTGATATGTACTAGTAAATCGCTGTCAGCCCAACAACAACAGTTACTGCTGGGTAATGCTCAAATACTGAGTAATTATTTAGCTATGTATAGAGAGCGATCGCACCAAAAACAAGAAATCGCGGCTTTATCTCAAACCCTCGGACAAGCAGAACATCAACTGCGTAATCCTTTGGCATTAATTAATCTTTATGCGGAAAATCTGCGCTTGGCATTGCCAGAGGGTAACTTACAAGAACAAGCAGCATTAATTCGTCAAACTGTAGATGAATTGAGTGCTAAACTAACTGATTTACTCTACCGTGGTCAACGGGCAAACTTAAACTTAAAAAAACATAATTTACAAACCTTAATTCAAGAATGTATTAAAAATTTACAATATCTGTTAACAGAAAAAAAATTAACAATTAAATATCCGAAACAGCCTATTTATGTAATAGCAGATAGCTGGCAGATGAAACAGGTGTTTGATAACTTATTATCGAATGCAATTCATTTTAGTCCCCACGGCGGGACAATCACTTGCAATTGGTACGCATATAGTAATGAAGTGCTAATAGAAATCTGTGATCACGGTTCCGGAATTGCACCAGAAGAATTGAAGCAAATATTTAAGCCTTATTATACTCGCCGTTTAGGTGGTACAGGTTTAGGATTAGCGATCGCTCAAAAAATTATCCTCGCACATCAAGGTAACTTGTGGGCAGAAAATCTCCCGGAAGGTGGCGCACAATTCTCTTTTACATTACCCTATACAAGGCAAAAGTAAAAAGGCAAAAATAAAAAGGTGAGCCATTGCGGTGGACGGGTTTCCCGGCATAAAGCAAATGGCGAACCCGAAGGGCAAAAGTAAAAACTAAATAATAATTAGACAGCAAGCTTTTTAACAGTTTTAGATAGTCTGCTGATTCAGACTTCAGACTTCTCTTTTACATACCAGGCACACTACCATGAATACTAAAAAAGAGTTAATCTCTATTCTGCTCGTCGATGATGAACCACATTTTCGTAAAGGTATACGCACCCTACTAAACTTTTATACTAATAGTAGTAATCTCGGTTTAAATGTTATTGGTGAAGCAGCCTCCGTTGAACAAGCTGTCAAATTAACTGCTGAACAACATCCAGCCTTAATATTATTAGATTTAGAATTGCCTCCAGAAGATGGCATTACAGCATTGCACCGTCTTAGTGAATTATCTTATAACGGTAAAGTTCTAATTTTGTCTGCTCATCAGCAAGATGAATGGATATTTAAAGCTATGCAAGCTGGTGCTTGTGGTTATGTTTTTAAAGACCAATTAGCAACTCAATTATGTGAAGCTATCAATACCGTAATTAATAATCAAGTTTATTTACCGCCAGATGTCGCAACTGCGTTTTTTAGGTTGTTTCACTACTACACAGGACACTCATTAAACTCTGGTAGTCATTGTGTTCATTTAACAGAAAGAGAACAAGAAGTTTTAAATTGGTTAGTCCAAGGTGCTTCTAACGAACAAATTGCTGGCAATCTATACATCACAGTCGCCACAGTCAAAGCACACTTAACAGCTATCTTTGAAAAATTAAGTGTCACCAGCCGCACTCAAGCAATTGTTAAAGCCTTAAAACTCGGTTTAGTTTGTCCATAAAAGAGTCAAAAGTCCAAAGTCAAATTATATTGACTATCGACCATTAACTATTGACTATTGACCTTTGACTATTGACTAATCACCAATGAGTAACTATTTAGCCATCGCCACTGTCACTGCAACTTTGCAAAGAACATTGCAAGCCAGCGTCCAAGGAGATGTGGATGGTGCGCGGGTGACAACCGTTAGACCCGATCGCCTGAATAATGCTACACCAGAAGCAGGAGTGAACATATATCTTTACGATATTTTGCTCAATAGTGCTTGGCGCAGTGTTGATTTAAGACAACGCCACTCTCATGAGAAATATACTAAGCAGCCGCAAACTGGTTTAGATTTATATTACTTGCTAAGCTGCTACGGTAACGATGTGGAGTTAGAACCACAGCGTCTTATGGGTAGCATCGTCCGTACCTTCAATAGCAAATCGCTTGTCTCACAAGAGATGATTCGGGAAACCCTAGCCGATTCTACTTTCACATTTTTAGCCGATTCTAATCTAGCCGAACAAGTCGAAGCGATCGCAATTTCTCCCGTTGATTTAAATGTCGAAGACATCTCCAAAATTTGGTCTGTATTTTTTCAGACACCTTATTCTCTATCATTAGCTTATAAAGCCAGCGTTATCTTAATTGATGGCGGCGAAATTACGAAAAAACCCTTACCTGTTCGCAATATTCAGCCTTACATTACACCATACCAACCTGCGATCGCTCACATCAAGGTAGTTGAAGAACTATCCAAAATTTGGCAAATCCAAAATGCTGCATCACCTTTAATTCTCGCAACCAGTACCTTGTTAATTCAAGGCAACAAGTTAAATGCAGATATTACCCAAGTCCGCATTGGTAACGCAATAGCAACGCCGCAAACTGTCACTGAAAAACAAATTACTTTAGACCTTTCCACCATACCCATAGAATCATTACGGGCTGGTATCCAGAGCTTACAGGTAATTCATCCCCAGGCAAAAGTTAGCTCAAATGTCGTACCTATCTTGCTACGCCCCACCATTCAAAAAGTTACCGTATCTCATTTACAGGGCAGAGGTGACGAGTTGCGATCGGCTGATATTAAAATTACTGTTAACTTCAAAATTGATAAAACACAGCAAGTAACTTTAGTTTTAACAGAACTTTCATCGACGCAATTTACTGGATACTCTTTCGACCAACCCAAGCAACGCCGCAACAATAGCAACTCAATTACCTTTACCATTACTGATTGTTTACCAGGCAACTATTTAGTACGTCTAGTAGTAGACGGTGCAGAAAGCTTACTCTCAGTTGATACAGACCCTAACAGCCCTACATTTGAAAAATATATCGGGCCTGTAGTAGCGATCGCATAATTATAGGACTCATATTTGATTAGTGAAAAAAATCAGTACACATTTAAATTTCCTCTTATCTTTTCTCCGTTCCCTGTTTCCTGTTCCCTGTTCCCTAGCTACACAAGGATTTTCGGTAATCAATTCGGATTCCTATAGCTATATGAGATTTTAAATTAATGATAGATAAACTATTAACTCAAAACTATGAATGGCAAGCAGCTAATTATGATTATTTAATCAGCACACTAGATATAGTTCGCCATGCCTTAATTCCAGAAAATCAACCAGAAACAGTTAGTCCAGATTTTCCTGACCTTCCACCGCCAGCCCTAAATACTCTGTGTCAACTTTTCGGTTTATCTGAATTTGAACGTGATGTATTGTTATTGTGCGTTGGCATGGAATTAGATCCTAATTGGAGTGTTTTGTGTGCTAACGCCCAAGGCAGTTTAGGAAAACCTTATCCCACCTTTTTGTTGGCGACAGCAGTGTTACCGCAACCACATTGGAATGCCTTTGCGCCTGCTGCACCGTTAAGAAAATGGCAATTAATCCAAATTGGTGAAGGTTCTGCTTTGAATCTGAGTCCGCTACGAATTGACGAACGGATTTTGCATTACTTGCTGGGGATGAATCATTTAGATGAAAGGTTACAAGGCATTGTGCAACCTTTGAAAATACAAAGTGTGGCAAATGTCTTATCTCATCAGCAGTTAGCCGAACAATTAGCCACAACTTGGATAGAAACGCAAACAGCACTGCCCATCATTCAGTTATGTGGCGATGAAATCGCTAGTAAAAGAGCGATCGCATCCACAGCTTGCAAGTTGCTTAACCTTAATTTACACGTAATGTCCGCTGGGGCAATTACTAACTTACGGCAGAACGAGATGAACGACTTGTTGCGCCTCTGGGAAAGAGAATCTATGCTCACCAATAGCGCTTTGTTATTAGATTGTGATGAACTAGATCATACAGACCCAGCCAAAGAAAATGCGATCGCCCATTTAATTGCCAATATTTCCAGTCCTTTGATTATCACCTGTCGGGAAAAAAAGCGATCGCCCCAACGTCCTCTGATTGCAATTGAAGTCCAAAAACCCAATACCGCCGAACAACGTATAATCTGGCAAAATGTTTTAGGCGAAGCAGCCACCAGCCTCAACGGCCACGTAGACACCTTAGTTTCCCACTTCAACCTCAGCGCCTTTACTATTCAAACAGTTTGTGCAGAAGCCAAAGGCAAGTTAAAAGTCAAGAGTCAAGAGTCAATAGTCAATAGTCAAAGCAGTACTCAGCACTCAGCACTCAGCACTCAGCACTCCTCACTCAGCACTCTCCTCTGGGATACTTGCCGTTCTCAAGCGCGAACTCGTCTTGATGAATTAGCCCAACCACTTGAACCTAGTGCAACTTGGGATGATTTAATCTTGCCAGAAGCACAAAGGCAAGTTTTACGAGATATAGCAGCCCATGTGCGCCAACGGGCAAAAGTCTATGAAAAATGGGGCTTTGGCAATAAGGGCGGACGAGGTTTAGGGATTAGCGCCTTATTTGCTGGTGCTAGTGGTACTGGTAAGACAATGGCAGCAGAAGTCATTGCCCATGAATTGCGTTTAGATTTATACCGCATAGATTTAAGCCAAGTTGTCAGTAAATACATTGGCGAAACCGAAAAAAATCTGCGACGTGTATTTGATGCCGCCGAAGCTGGAGGTGCAATTTTATTATTTGATGAAGCCGATGCTTTATTTGGCAAGCGCAGCGAAGTTAAAGATAGCCATGATCGTCATGCCAACATTGAGGTAGGTTACTTACTGCAACGTATGGAATCTTACCGGGGTTTGGCAATTCTCACCACTAACTTAAAAACTTCCTTAGATCAGGCATTTCTGCGTCGGATTCGGTTTATCGTTCAATTTCCTTTCCCCGATGTCACTCAGCGCACCGAGATTTGGCAACGCATCTTCCCACTGCAAACCCCTACTCAAGATTTAGATGCAAGTAAGTTAGCCAAGTTAAATGTTTCTGGCGGTAACATTCGCAACATTGCCTTAAATGCCGCTTTTTTAGCAGCCGATGCTGGGGAAGCCGTAGAGATGAAACATATTTTACAAGCGGCTAAAAGTGAGTATGCCAAATTAGAACGACCGTTAACCGATGCGGAGGTTAAAGGCTGGATATAAAACAGGTTAATCACCAATTTGTGAGCATTGCACTAAAATTTCAACAGATTTTCTAGAAATAATAGCGATGCTTCACCCTAAAAAAATTGGCGATCGCGGCTTTTTGGTTGCAGGTGACTTCGATTTTGAATCATCGTCATCTGATTCATCATCAAATGATCGTTTATTTTCAGCACGAAGTCGTTCAAGTTCATTGTCAATCGCAGGTTTATATACATCTTCGGTAATATCTGTTATCTCTATATAGTAACTTTCCAGAGAACCTGCATCAGTAACATCATCCGGATCATCAATAGTTACTCCGACTTCATTAAGAAGGGATAGAACATAATTGTCATCATCTTCATCGATATCTAGCCCTTGGCCATCGGCAAAATCCATTATCTCTTCTATTTTTTTGAAATATATATCTTTTGCTATTATCGGGGCATAAATATTTGGGCGAATTTCGTCCATTTTATCAAGAAAGTTTTGATATTCGGTATGGTTTGGGATAGAGGTACTATCGATCGAAGCGTAACCATGCTCAGCAAGTTGCTCTTGCAAGTACTTCCGCACCACATCAACAGGGTAATTAATGTCACATTCGGCGGCAGCTACCCTGATTTCATCAATCTTGTCTTCAACCAACAACTCTGCCTTGTGCCAATAAACAGAATTGCGCTTAACCTCAAAACTAGCAAGGTTTTTGTAAATTGTTTCCGCAACTGAAGAATCAAGAGAAAGAGGTTTTTCTTTCAAAAAATCCTCTATCGATTTCTGACTATCGAAATTAACTACCCGAAAAGCAGTCGGAAAGGCAGTTTCGACAGTGACCAAATGCTGTTGGATTGCATCAACAAGGCGGTTGCTTGGCGGATCAATCTTAGTATCTCTACCAATCCCAGCTGCTTTACTAGAATCGGTTTCATCCATCATACGCTTGACGGCTTCTGCATCAAAAAACCCCCACATATATTTGCGTATGTCGTCAATATTGTAGTTTACTAAAGCTTGTTTTTTATCTGTATTGAGATCATTTTCAAACTTTTTGACTTGAGCAACACGTTCACCATGATTTACACTTCTATTTTCGTTGAAGACTATGGACAACGGAAACGCGTTGCGGAAGTGCAAATAGGCTTGAATCAATTGCTGTAGTTTCGGAAAGACTGTCCCAGCATCCGGGTCAGTAGTAGTAAGATTGTTAATTGCTTTTTCAGCATTATCGAAATTAGTTTTGGCTTGAGAACCAACAGTATTTTTTAGATTTTTAATTCGGTCGTAACCTGGCAGTTCAACTTTATCAAATGCAATGCGTTGCTTTATCCATTTCCAGGCAAAGAGTAAGGGACGACCCTCCAAATTATATTTAATTAATTGCTCAAGCACTGCAAATGCCGTCACATGATCGCCCTCAGCCTTTCCGTATGTCTTTGGTGGGCGACCTACAAGCGTTATCTCTTCGATATGAGTATTATCATCCTCCAGTGTAATTTGTACCCCTACCTCACTTTTTTGGGTAAATAGCTCACGCTTCTTAAAATCATTTGGAATCTGATCTCGCTTGGCTCGTTCTTTTTTCTCAAACTCTTCTTTTTTACTTCGATAGTCTTTACCAATATTTGTTGGTAATTCTATTCCTTTTTCAGCAAGATTATCTATTTCTGGCTGTTTATCTTTATAAGTGCGTTTTTTCTCCTTAAAGAGATATGTGAAAGAATCATCTGCATCTAAATCTCCATCTTTGTAAGCCTTCGGAAATGCTGCTTTAATTGTGAGGAGATGCTGGGTGAGTACATCTAACAAGCGTGCATAGTATTCTTCTTCAGTTATCACTAGCTCCATATCTTCATAACTCTGGCTGTCTTCACTCGGTAATAATTCAGTCATTAGCTTATTGTTAAACGTTTTAATGCCTGGCACTTCATAGCGCCGGATTTGTTCAAGAATCTTTTCGACTTTACCAATATCTAGCAATCCCCATGCCGCTTCACGGATTCGCATTTTGTCAAGGGGATTAGGTACCCATTTTTTGGCCTGATCAAGCGTCTCATCGCCATTGGCAACACGCATCCACTCCATATAGTCAGACTCTCTGTGACCAGTACCCTCTCCAGAGACTGCGGAAAAGGGGAGTGCATTGCGGTACAGTAAATAAGCGTTAATAAATCCTTGCAAATTAAGCGCTATATCTGATTCCGACATAGAACTTGTATCAATTTTTTCGTAAGCATCCGCTTTCTCTTTCGCAGTATCCAGGTTGAAAATAGCTTTTTGGTTTGAATTCTCAGCTAGATAGCCTATGCGGGTTGCCCCAGGTAAATTCTGCGCTTCACTGTACAAATCTTTCACAACATCCCAGGCTTCGCTGAGTGTTAAACCCATAAGTTCTCGTTTGACAACATGGCTAATAACAGCCCAAGCTGTTGTATGGTCTCCTTCTTCGCTAGTAAAAAGCTTGGGGGGACGACCGACAATCTTTACCTCAGTCACTTTCATTGGCGTATCGTTTCCGGATAGCACCTGAATCGTTAATCCTTCTCTTTGGATTCGACCTCCGCTGATTTGTGTGATTTGCTGCGCCAAGCCATGCATATTATCCTTGTGTCTTGGCTGATACATCCGCTGAAGTACTTCAGCTTGAGCCAATGAGGTATCTGGCTGGAGTGCTTTTCCCCTGGCTTGTGGTTGTGATGAGCGCTGCACCATCCCCTGATTCTGCTGCACCACATGAGTCAACTCATGCGCTAACAACTCCTGTCCATCCCGACTAGAAGGTTCATACGCCCCCTGGCGAAAGAAAATATCGCTCCCTGTGGTAAAAGCCTTCGCCTGTATCGACTTATTTAACTCATGCGACTTTGCATCCGTATGTACTCTTACCCCACTAAAATCTGCACCAAACTCCAGTTCCATTGGTTCCTGCACCGACTCATGCAACGGCTGTCCACTCCCTTTCGCTTGTTGAATTGACGCTTCCAAATCTGGTGTTGCATCCATAGCCTCCTCAGATATACACTGCACCAGCGGTTTCATTTGCAATTCTTCTTCATCCTCAATCATTTCCTGGCGCTGAATTAGACTATTATCTGACTTCAGTTGCAGTTCTTCTTCATCTTGCATTTTCTCTCGCTGCACAGATGGATTCTCAGGGGCATTAATGTTTTGCACCACATCAGCTGCTACCTTATTCGCCTCTTGCTCGTACTTATCTCCAGGCTGTCCTATGGTCAGTTTCATCTGTAACCGTGGTGCTGGGGGCGTCTGATATTCTTTTGGATATGCTGTAAATTTGGGATACCATGAAGGCTTTGTTGCAGTTTGCTCTGGCAAATCTGGCATTTCTTGCGACTGGCGTTTGTCCACGTCTCGCTGAACTGTCTCACCAAGAACATTTCCTTGATAATTCGGATTTATTTTTAGATTCTGCTCAGGATAAATAGGTTTTTTTGGCTCTAAGTGCCTCATTAACATTGACACATCAGGAACACTTGATTGATACTTGCTTACTTCTTCCTGTTGTGTTTGCACATCTGCTGTTGAAGATTGGGGTAATACTTGCTCAGGTAAAGGTTGTACTTTAAACTTTGGCGGTGCAAACTGGTTTGGTGCTGGTGTATCTGAAGAAGAATTTGTGAATGCTCTTGTGCGTCTGGAATACATTAAACTATCCTCAAAATGTTGCAAATTTGCAGAAATGCCTAATTCAATACAGCAGCACGCTACTAGATATTTTTACTCAACAAATAATGCACAAGAACCAAAACGTTCTCTAAAACCCAGCATTATTAACTACTAAGCAATTCCGCCTATATTTTTGAGCATTTTAACCAGAAAACCCCACTTTTTGATTTTATGATAGATTTTCTTTATTTATTGGCTCTCTTTTATCTGTAGATTTTGTTGACGGCAAAAAAGAGCGATCGCTATCTATGTAAACAAGAGTATCAATAGTGGCGATCGCTAACCATATCTTAAAAATAGTGCCAAAATCGATACTAACTATGTTTCAGTGATTAACCACTACTTTAAAAGATGGGAGAGTTGAGTAAATGTACACAAGAAAATATAAAACAAAAAAGACTGCTGGAAATTCTGCTGATACAGCAACCTCCAATCAATTCGCACCACGCCGCTTTGTCGCCCAGCCAGATGAGGAAATAACAAACAACCGAACGCCTGATTTGCAGACTCAATTAGACAAGAAAAAGCAATTTGGCAATAACCTGAAAAATATATCCGTATTTGCCAGCAATGTTACTCAATCCCAGCCACCCGGAATTCAGAGGAAGCTCACCATCGGCCAGCCAGGTGACAAATACGAACAAGAAGCGGACAAACTAGCAGCAGATATGGTGCAGCGAATTAATGCACCTGAGAGTGACAAAGTTCAACGTCAAGAATTAACAGGCGATGAAGAAAAACTGCAAACCAAACCAATGGTGCAGAGTCTTTCTTCAGAAAAGGCTAAAACACTACAAGCTAAGAAAGAGAAAGAGAAAGAGAAAGTGAAGAAGAAAGATGAAGATGAAGATCTAGAGCTAGAGGAAGAGCTAGAAGAAGAGGAAGAACTAGAAGAGGAAGAGGAAGAGCTAGAGCTAAAACTAGAAGAAGAGCTAGAGGAAGAGTTAGAAGAAGAGTTAGAAGAAGAGTTAGAGAAAAAAAGCTACAAAAAGAAAGAGAAAGAGAAATAGAAAGAGATTCTACGAAATGTCACCAGCAAATTCTTCTCTAGTGTACAAAACACTATGAACAATAATATCAATAGTGGCGATCGCTAACTAATCTCTCAAGGTAGTTCCAATATTGATACTGAATATGTCTGGATGACAAACCACCACTTTAAAAGATTGGAGAGTTGGATAAATGTACACAAGACAATATAAAACAAAAAAGACTGCCGGAAATTCTGCTGATACAACAACCTCCAATCAATTCGCACCACGCCGTTTTGTCGTCCAACCCCAAGTTGAGGAAATCACCAACACCCAAACGCCAGATGTGCAAACTAAATCAGATAAGAAAAAGCTATCTAGCAATAGTTTGCCAAAAGTATCCGTATCTGCCAAAAGTATCACTCAGCCACAACCAACTCGAATTCAAATGAAGCTGACAATTGGTCAGCCAGGTGACAAATACGAGCAAGAAGCAGACAAATTAGCAGCAGATATCGTACAGCGAATTAATGCACCTGAAATCGCAAAAGTTCAGCGTCAGGAATCAACAGAAGATGAAGACAAACTGCAAACCAAACCAATAGTGCAGCGTCTGTCTATTGCGGGTGGTATGGCTGCAACGCCAGATTTAGAAGAATCGATACAACAAGCTAGGAGTAGCGGACAGCCACTAGCAGAAAATATCCGCCACCCAATGGAACAAGCATTTGGGGCTGATTTTAGTGGAGTGAAAGTTCACACTGATGCTCAATCGGATCAGTTAAATCAATCAATTCAAGCGAAAGCCTTCACCACAGGGCAAGATATTTTCTTTCGTCAAGGAGAATATCAGCCAGGAAATCGTGGGGGACAAGAATTACTTGCTCATGAATTAACCCATGTGGTGCAGCAAAATGGTAATGCCGTGCAGCGAAATTTAAACAATGAAATAGCAACACCAAACTCTGTCACTCAAAGTCCAGAAAAAAAGCCAGACACTCACCCAATTATTCAACGGTTAGTTGCTAATGAATACAGCGGTCAACTTTTTGTCCCTAATGCTTGGCTTAATACAACACTAGAAGAAAGAACACAGACACTCAAAGATGTGATTAGTGATGTCAAAAGTCCCTTGTACAAAGAACTAATAGATAATTTAAATAGTCTTAGCGGCATTGATATCAATGGAATTAAAGAAGTTAACCCTAATAGTGAAATATTTCAAACTTTAGTAGACGAAGGTATAGTACCGGAAGGTTTACAAAAACCAGAAAACCAAGAAACCTGTAATAAATGGAAAAGTAGTTTAGAAACTTCATTATCAGTATTAAATACAATAACTATATTAACCCTTAGCAATCAGACTGGTAAGATTAGTAATAAGAGAGAAAAACTAATAATCAACCCGGAAGAATTAGTCAAAGCTCCTGATGACTTAGCGTCAGGATTCGATGCGACCAAAGCTTGTGCTTTAATTGCAATTGTGAAGAGTGAAGGTCAAAATCGGACTAATTTAGATAACAAATTAGGGTTGAAACAAAGTCTCAAAAATGATTTAGATTACTATAAAGCTTTACACAACTATTATTATATAAATCATGGGATTCAGTACGATGAACCAGTTACTAGTCCAGCACTTTTGAATGAATGGGGATTTAAGCTAATTTTCTCAGGCAAAAAAGCTTTTAAAGATTTAAGAGTTCCATTGAAAAAAGGTAAACAGTATATATTTGCAATTGAAGGTCATATCGTTTACGTCACGATGAATGAAGATTTGCCTGCAACAGGAGTTCCTAGCGGCGAAAACGTTACTGACTACTTTGAATTTCATAGCGATCGCGCTCACAACTTCAACAAACACGAGTATCTATTCGATGTAAAATATATTTTTGAGAAATAACTAAACTTCATTAGTTCCGCAGTACAGATTTTTCCGATTTTCAGAGCGATCGCTATCTATGTAAACAAGAGTATCAATAGTGGCGATCGCTTACAAAGTCTACAGGACATTGATCTAAATATATCAGTGGAACAAATTTTTAGTTGGCTAAAAATGACAAATAGTTAATGAAAAAATCCTTTGGGTTTTTGAAAGTAATTGCTTGTTATATGAACAATAATATCGATTGTGGCGATCGCGATTTTTCTTCAGTAAGATAGTGCCAAATTTTTACAATACCTCTGACGCAAAATTACGGTAGCTTCTGTGCTGGCAAAAAATATCTGGAGGAGAAAAATGTATAAGCGACATCACAATACAGGTAAAGCATCTGCAAATCACTCTGATGTACCAGTAAATCAATTCGCACCCCGTCGCTTTGTCATCCAGTCCCAAACCGAAGAATCAGAGCAAATACCCGATTTACAAGCTCAATCACAAACAACAGAAATATCTAGTAACAACTTAGCTAATATCTCAATTTTTCCCCCTGGCTATCAACCACCACCACCACCAAGAGTACAGATGAAGCTCACCATTGGTCAGCCAGGTGATAAGTATGAGCAAGAAGCTAACAAACAAGCAGCAGATATAGTGCAGCGAATCAATGCACCGCAAACTCCACCTGTACAGCCACAGCAACAGCAACCAGAAGAGGCATTGAGAAAAAAACCTTTAATACAACCTCTCTCAGATGCAGATGAAACGAGTGCAACACCAAATTTGGAAGCATCTATCCAAAGGTCAAGAGGCGGTGGGCAAACACTAGCAGAGAATATCAAAGAGCCGATGGAACAGGCATTTGGGGCTGATTTTAGTAAAGTGAAAATTCATACAGATACTCAGTCTGACCAAATGAATCAATCAATTCAGGCAAAAGCATTTACAACAGGACAAGATATTTTCTTTCGCCAAGGAACCTACGATCCTGGAAGTAAAGGTGGACAGGAATTAATTGCTCATGAATTGACTCATGTAGTGCAACAAACTGGCTCAGGAAAAGTCCAAAAATCAGAAGATAGCCAAAGAATTAACAGAGAAGTAGTATCTATTGGCAGAGCCGAAAAACAAATTCAAAGAATTACAGATGAGGAAGAAACTGAGTTTCAAAAGAAGTATAAATTGAAGTGGCACATGATCAAAACCGCTCTGAATAGGGTGGCAAAAATTAAAGGACATGAGGACTATGAGGCATATAAAGCAGCTACAAACAAAGAAGATTTTGCAGAAGCCTGTGAACTAGCTGCCAAAACGGAAAGCACTTTAAGCGAAAAAGATAAAAATGCAATGGCTAATGATATAGTCGTGCCTCAAAGTTATTATCATGTGACAAAAAGCTTTAATCAAATCAATGGCTTGGTAACAACAGGAGCCGCAACTTGCACTGGCTTAGCGATGTCTGCTAGTAACGAGGACGGCGAAACTATATATGCTCTCACACATATAGATGGGGACAATGACATTCCTAAGATAATTGATGGGATGTTGAACGATATGGAAACCCAGCTTAAAGGTATTTCTGGAACAGTTAATGCTTACATTGCTTCCGGGGGAATCGGGTCGCAAGGTGGTTTAGAACATACTCCCAAAGAGGTTGTTGATTATCTCAAGAAAAAAAATGTAGCTCTTCAGTTTGCCAGCCAACTACAGCAAATTAGAATAGGAGGTAATTCCAAGCATGGAGATCTTGTTAGAAGTGGCGAAAATGTTGATCAACTTCATAGAGGATCTGGAAACAAAAATGTAGATGGACTCATCCAACAAGTGACTGCTTTGCCTCAGATGAAGGGTGGTCATGCTTGGGAGAAGCTAGACCAAGAAGATGGTTACATAAGTGGTACACACGATCCGATGGAACCTACAATTCAGCAAGTCTATACCAAAGCATTATCTTTAGAAAAAGCCGCAGACATTAATGACCAAGCTCAGCAACAAAAACTGAAAAATCTGAAAACAGCAATAACAAATCAACAGCAATGGTTCAAAAATTATCTTTTTGGCAAAAAACTTGTGGAATGGGCTGTTACTGAAAATAAATGAACATTTCTGAGTCAAGAAGGATAGCTGGTTTGTCTCTGGTAATTTAATAGGGCGATCGCCACTATTAATAGATTGTAAGGAAACATGCCATCTTACTAGCTGGGTATGTGACAAATAGGAGCGATCGCTTACCCAGCCTAAAGGAAATTGACTTAGAGTTATCCGTAGAGCAAATTTTTGCTTGGTTGAAGATAACAGGTAATTAGGCAAAAAAGATGCTCTACGGTTTTCTAGAGCTTAACCTCTAAACAAAATTTCATTCCTACTAGTAGCGCCTAATTCAGGTAAAGAATTAGCAGGTGAGTGCGGAGTAATAGCGGTAGGAACTGCGGGAGCTACATCTAATTGTTTGACTAGACTTTGCAAGAATTTATCTTGTTCTATGCGGTAATTTGAAACGAAGGGGCCACGGTTGAGGATAGCAAACCAAACTAAACCGCGATCGCGTGTTGGCATAACACCAGCTAAAGAACTCACATCGCGGAGAGTGCCAGTTTTAATTACAGTACCCACTGGCATATGTCTGCTGTGTACTGTTCCTCGATGATCAAATCCAGACATCGGAAACAAATCTGCCAAATTCAGGTCGTGTGCTGCTGCTTGCTGTTGAATTGCCATTAACATTGCACAAATAGCCCTGGGAGAAATGCGATTTTCCGGGCCAAGTCCAGAACCATTAATTAATTGAATTTCTGACTCAGGTACTCTCGCCAGATAAGCTGCTGTTGATTGCACTACACCTGCACCGCCTACCGATTCTGCCAGCATTTCTGCCATTTCATTATTGCTGTAAACATTCATTTCCTTCAGCAATTGACGCAAGGGCAAAGATTTGTGACGTATCAGCAAAGTTTGTTGCGGCGGCTGGGCGGCAACTTTGACAGTACCTGTAATCACAACTTCCGGCTTAGGTGTGCCTTTGGGCATGATGGAGTAGATATAATTTGCTGGACGAGTCCAACTTTTATGATTTAGCGCTTGCTTGAGCATTTGACCAGCCAGTAGCGGGTGACGCTGAAAATTCATGGCAAAATGTCCTGTAATTAGCAAATTGCCTTTGACTTGCTTAATGCCCATTTTATTGAGTGTATTGCCAAGAGCGATCGCTTCTTCCCATACAAACATTGGGTCGCCACCACCAGCTATTACCAAATCACCTTGCAATACACCGTTGACTACTGGCCCTGTAGTCCCAATCAAAGTTTCAAATTGGTGATCTGGCCCCCAAGTTTTCAAAGAAACCAGAGAAGTTGCAATCTTAGTTAAAGAAGCCGCCGGTAGCGGTGTCGTACCTTGATGATTAGCCATGAGTATTGGCCCCGACTGTAACCAAATTCCCTGACTCTCGGCTAAATTTTGGGTGACTAACTTAGATTTGATGAGTTCTTGTAAGTATTGTTGTACTGTATTCACCCCAGTGGGATTCGGATCAGAAGCCAGAACCAAGCCAGGGTTTACTTGCCCAGCCAATGCTTCCAAAGCATCAGAGGGCTTGATTTCCACCCCAGCCATTTCCAGCCACAGAGAAACCAAACCCGAACTCAATAATTCCAGCATTTCTCACTCCCCAATTTCTAAAATATGATGTTTGATTTACTGTGCTACTATACAGACTTTGTTTATGCTAATCAGCATTGGGTAATCATAACTGGTCTGTTTCTAATCTGGTAGTAGGTAGAATAAATTTTTGTTTGTTACTTATTTGACTTGACAATTAATTTCTCACTTTAGTGTTCCTGTAAATAACAAATACTAATATTTATAGCAACGCCTACATAGTTTAGGCTAAAAAATTTCCAAATTAATTCTCCATAATTCAGTTTCTCTTATTAAAGGTTGTAGTCTTTTTAGTTGGGGAATTATATATATAAAGTCACTAGAGATTTTATGTCACTTTTAACAGATGCGCTGGATCGGATTGAGACTTGGTTAGTCAAAAATCAACCAGAATTTGCCTTAAGTTTAGCGCCAGGACTAACTCGTGCAGAAATAGACGCAATTCTCCAGAATTTTCCTTATTCCTTGCCAGAAGAATTATATGAGTTCTACGGGTGGCATAACGGTTGCAGAAATTTGAGTTATGGCTATGTAATTCCTAAATATGACAATTATCTTTCTTTACAAGAGGCTTTAGAATGGTATACAAATTTTTTAAGTTGGGATTCAGAGTGGAATCCGCACTGGCTACCAATATTAGATTTTAATGGTGATTATAGATACGCTGTTGTTGTGGGAGAAGAAACTGCTCCTGTTTGGTTCATCGATCCAGAATGTTGTATTGAAGAAATTCGCTGGGATAGTTTGACAGACTTGATGCTGACGACAGCAGAGTGTTACGAAACTGGTGCTTATTATATTGATACTGAAGGATACATAGAGGAAGACAAACAAAGAGTTGCGGAAACTCAACGTAAGTATAACTATCGTGGAGTCGAAAAATCAACTACGAATGAACCCTACAATCCTTATCCGCCAACAGTCGCCAGCCAAGTTGATTTGTCCAATCCTAATGCGCTGGAAGAATTAACTCAGGCTTTGCAGGCTGTACCGTTGAGTCCTGATGCTAGTATCTTGCAAGGAATGGCTGCTAATACGTTAGATAATTTGGCGAATCTCGGTTTGACGGAACAAGTAGGTGCTGAACCTTTGGTAATTGGTTTACAAAATCTAATTTACGATAATGCTGGTCATGCTCTAGCGGCGAAAAAGTTAGGTGAATTAGGTGATATTAGAGCAGTTGAGCCACTTTTACAAGCTTTAAGCGATCGCTCCAGTGAAGTCAGGACAAATGCAATTGAATCACTAGCAAAGTTAGGAGATTCCAGAGCATTTGAACCACTAATTCAGTGCTTGCAAGACTCAGACTTTTTTGTGCGAGCCAAAGCCGCATGGGCGCTGGCAGAATTAGGAGATCCGAAAGCTATCGAACCGCTCATTCAAGCATTGAGAGATGAGAATCAGTCTACTGCTTGTGGTGCGATCGCCTCAGCATTAGGTAAGTTTGCCGATATCAGAACCATAGAACCTCTGATTGAAGTGTTACGTAGCAATGGTAATCATCTCAGAGATTATTTTAGTTTCTCTCACGTCAAATTATCCCTAATTCATGCTTTACAGCTAATGGATGATTCCAGAACAACAGACATTTTTCTAGAAATTCTCAGGGATAAAGAAAGCATCTTACAAGCACGCAGGACAGATTGGCGAGAATCCTTGCAAGCAACACAGATGGTGATCGAAGCACTCCTCACACGTCAACATCCAAATTTGATAGATATACTAGCGCAGTTGCTTCAAGATTCTGAAAGACCAATTCGAGCCAACACACTTCTAGCAATAACTCATATCGCAGATCCGCTGATGGTCGATTTGTTAATTTTAGGATTAGCAGATGAAGATGTCTTGTTACGCACAGCTGCTATCGGCTCCCTTGGCGAACGAGGCGATATAAAAGCAGTTGAGCCTCTCATCAGTATTTTGCAAGATACAAATGCGGATGTGCGTTTAAAGGCGGTTCAGGCTCTAGAAAAAATTGACGATGCTAGGGTTGTAAATGCTCTAATTGAGATGCTCAAAGATGAAAATCCTAATGTTCGCAGTGCAGCAGCATTGGCTGTAGGCAATTTAGGAAATTTACTAGCATTGGAACCACTTAATCAATCCTTAAAAGATGAAAGTTCAATTGTTCGGAAAATAGTTCAACAAGCCTTAAATAAGCTTGCATGATTGGCAATATATTCGTTTTTAGTATAGGGATAAGACTTTGCCCTATCCCTATTAGCATGATATTTAAATCGCCTTAATTGCCAGAAATTTAATTTATTTATGTATTTCGTTAATTTCTTTAGCCATCCTCACAATCAGCAGACTTGCAAACAACCTCTGCACAACTTTCCGAAGGATAGCAAGCGACGCAAATTTTAATCATTCAATCTTGATACTACTTTCTTTCTGGATGTGCTATTTCCTCTTCTGAAGGGCTACCCATTTGATTAATCATGGCAATCATCTGATATAAACGCCCTAAATCTCGTTGATTAAAGTGCAAAATTAAACGAGGTAAATCCGAAGTTTCATCTTGAGCTTCTTGAGGCAATGCCTGACTTTTTTCAATTTTTCCTTTGACCAGGATGTCGCTAAACTCAGCGTTCAGTCGTTCTACCTCAGCATCTAATAAATCACAACTGAGACGAATTACCAATTGATTACTAACGTAGCGGCTGGAGTGATAAACCTTGTAAAAACGGGTGATGGCATTACAAGCTACTTCCAGGTTATCTGTCACAGTATAAAGGCTAGGATCTTCGGGACTCACCAGTCCTTTCTGTACTAATTGTTGATCGATATAATCGCTCCAAGACCGCCAATAATCCCCACCAGGATGGTCAATTAAAACTAAAGGTACAGGGCCAAATTTTCCCGTTTGACTCAAGGTCATGCATTCAAAAGCCTCATCTTGAGTGCCAAATCCACCGGGAAATAAAGCAACTGCATCACTTTCTTTGAGCAGGAACAGCTTGCGGGTGAAGAAATACTTAAAGTGAATTAGCTTGGGATCACCTTCAATAATTGGGTTTGCTTGCTGTTCAAAGGGTAACTGAATATTTAAACCGAAGGAATTTTCTCTCCCAGCGCCTTCGTGACCCGCTTGCATAATACCACCGCCACCACCTGTCATCACCATGAACCCTAACTGAGTAACAGCGCGACCAAACTCCAGCGCCATTTGATACTCTGGCGTTTCTGGTGACAGGCGAGCAGAACCAAAAATAGTTACTTTACGTACATGGCGGTAGTTGTAAAATAACTCGAAACCTCGCTCCATATCCGCTAAAGCAGCCGATAATATCTTCCAATCCAGACGATCAATGTCACTATCAGCTAGGCGAATTATAGTAGCAAGTGCTTGCTGGATATATTGCCGATGTTTTAACGTCGGTAGGCGATCAATTAATTCAATGATATCGGCTTGCAGAGACTCTAATGTGTCAAACGAGGCAGATGAGGTCATGAGAAAGGCTGGCGCAGTGGCACTACATTTTACCTAATTTTGGGGTGCTATTTACAATGGTTTTATCAAAGAGTAATCAAATAGCAGTCGGCAAGCTAGATAGTTTAGTTATAGATAATAAAATTTTTTCGGATTGACTTTTAACAGTCAACAGTCAATAAGCCATAACCAGATGGGTGTTGGAAAGCATTGATTAGTTGATCAAGCTGCTGGGCGATCGCTAACAATTCTATTTCACGCCACCGCTTGCCCACAATTTGCATTCCAATCGGTAAATTATTTGCAGTTTGTCCAATTGGAATTACCACAGCGGGATGTCCACTCAGATTAAATGGCATGGTGTAAGCTCCGTTTGCTACTGCATGAGGGTAGGATCTACCATCAATGTCAATAGCACTCCAGGCAGGACGATGAGTAAAAGCTGGAGTAGCTGCAACTGGTGTTAGCCATACATCCCAAGGTTCTAATGCCTCATCGATTTCGGCAGTAAAGCGATCGCGTTCGGTAAGTGCTGCAAAATATCCTTTCAGGCGGGGGTTTAATAGTTCTGGAAGGACACGGCTGAAATCTCCTAACTTCCGCAGTTCTTTATCGCCTTGGGTAGCAGTGCGAAAAATCTGCTGCCAACTCCGACGCAAATTGTATCGATCTACTGGTTGAGCGTAGATGTTAATGTATGCAGCCATCCGCCCATACAGGTTGAGTATTTTTGATAAGTCAAAATTTTTCGGCAACCAGTGTTCTATTTGCACACCTGCTTGAGAAAGCTTGTGGGCGATCGCTCTCATGGCATTTCTAATTTCGGATGCGACGGGAACCTCTATCCATTCATCAATCCAGGCAATTTTCAGATTCTGCCAAGACTTAGCACAAGGGGTAACGAAAGGAATTGGTGGCACATCCGGACGGCGAATATCAGCACCTGCAATTAACTCTAAACACAAACGGATATCTGCGAGCGATCGCCCAAAACAACCCACCGTCATCATTTGCCGCAGACATATTGGCATTCCAGGCACTTCCGGAATTTGACCGGCTGTAGAAATCCGCCGATCAGTAGGTTTCAAACCATATACGCCACAGAAATGAGCAGGCTGACGCACTGAACCTGCAAAATCGTTGCCTAAATCTAATGCTGACAGCCCTGCTGCTACAGCTGCTGCACTACCTCCAGAACTTCCGCCAGCAGTGTAGTCTAGATTCCAAGGATTGTTGACTCGTGGGAAAAGGGAATTAGTGCTTTGATAATCACCAGCTAGTTCTGCCATATTTGTTTTTCCCAAGATGATTGCTCCTGCTTGCCGTAGCCTGGCTACAACAGTGGCATCTTGTTGCGGCACATAATCTTTGAGGGGAATGTAGCCTGCGGTTGTCAGTAATCCTTCTGTTTCAAAAATATCTTTAATAGTGATGGGTACTCCATGTAAAACTCCCCAGTTTTCGCCTCGGCTTAAAGCTTCGTCAGCCAGCTTTGCTCTGATCAGAGCATTATCTTCATTGAGTGTACAAACTGCATTCAGCTTACTGTTGTGTTGAGCAATTTGATTTAAGTAAGCATTGATAACTTCAACAACTGACACTTCCCGATTCCGAATCATTTGTGCCAGAGCAGACGCTGGGGCAAACGTTAGGCTACTCATAGATAGTAAACTGGTAGTTTTGCATAAAGTTAATTGTATTAACTAAATTAGTTTATGGGTCGTCCTCCGAAAGAAAAATCTCTAACACGACAAGATGTAATTGATACTGCGATCGCCTGTATCGATCAAGAAGGAGAATCAGCCTTAGGAGTAAATCGAGTAGCACGGGAGTTAGGTATTAAGCCCCCTGCCATATACAAACATCTTGATGGTAATACCGGACTGCGACGAGCCGTAGCCTTGACAATTTGGCGAAAGTATCTCAGAGATTGCCAACAACGAATGGAAGGAATTACTGAGCCTCACCTACTACTCCGTACAGGCGCACGAGCAACTCGTAATTTTGCCAAAGGGCATCCCGCACTTTATAAAGTTATGATGGAGTATCAGATGCAGCCATCCGACCCTGAAGAAGCTGCAATTATTCAGGATTCTCTGAGGATATTAAAAAAATCACTGCAATTGTACACATTAGACAATGATGCTTTCATTGATGTCATGCGAATGGTCAATGCAGCGATTTACGGCTTTATTATCCGAGAACAATCAGAATTGATGACGCTCAATCGTTCAACAGATGCTAGTTATGAAGCAATGCTAGATGCACTCATATTAGCTATTCAACATATTTATAATTCCGAAAATCATCATTGAAAAACTTATGTCCACAAATCAGCAATAATTCTAGAGATGTAGTTGTCAAAGCTCACAAACACATCCTAAATCTTGAGCAAATTATTAATTGTTATGAAATATTAAGTTATCCTGTTTGCCTATTGAGTTGCACGATGAATTTAATGTTCATCTGTTAAATTCACTGATTTTTAAGCAAAATAGGCAAAATACTGATTATTACTGATGTGCTTAGGCTATTACTTAAGTAAGATTATGGCTTACTTAAGTGCTGGGCAAAATCAATTTCATAAGTGAGCAAACAGCATTTTCAAATTTAGCTGATTACCAAGGCACAGGATAATAGTCAAAAATCTGAATTCAAAATTCAGAATAATTCAATCTGGATAAAAATTGCTATTAATCAATAATTCATCAGGATATTTTACTATTTATCAGTGTGCTTTGAATTCTAATCTATTGGAAAATTTTGCTGGATAACTAAAGTATTTTTCTCCAAAAGTAAAACCTTGATATTGAGAGGAACTAGCAAATGAGTTATTATGATTTTGATGACCATTTCTGGTCACCAAAGCTGGTATGTGTTCAGTCAAAGCCAGTAAACTCTGAAGATAATTCCCTTGGGATAAAATTAACAAATATTCTATTGATAATATTTGTTATTGTCTGGTCAGGTTTATTAATAAAAGTGTTCCTGAGAGTTAGTAATAACCAGCTAAATCAAAGCGGATTAAACATAGATGCGTTTAGCAGTAATTGCTTGATGCTTAAAAGCGATACTGTCAGACAAATTTATTGCGCTCCATTAAAAAGTGAAAACTAAAGCTCAAAAAGGCTTTCAAGAATTGGGTAATTTCAGACTAATAAAACAGGAATATATATTTTTGTACTAAGTTGCAATCAGAAATAGTCTTCTTACACCATTTCACGAAAATCCTGATACAAATTCATTGGTTGTTTACTCTTTATCCCTGCGCCCTGCTCCCTTGCAGTCTATTTGTATCAAACTTAAAATGAAACGGTATTACTGCTTACTCTCCACTCCCACCTTAATTGGCTATCTTTGACTGCAACTTGGTTTTCTCTAGAATTTTGATTCTGAATTCAGACTCCTAACTTCTGTTGTATTATTGTTTGCTTAAAAAACAAAACCCCTTGCACGAGCATCGTGAAGGGGCAAAGAGTGGGAAGAAATTTACTTCAATTGTTATCAAAATCATGCAAAGGCTGGAACAGGCGTAGTTTTTTACGTTTATTCTTCTTGTGATTTGTTAAATAATTATCAGCGTAACGGAAAGCTGAGGCACAATCGTAAGCAGCGATCGCCACAGCTTGTAAAAAAACCTGAATGGGAATATCAAAACTAGAAATTTTTTCGGTTAACAGCAATAATTCTCCGTCTGTTGCTGGTACAGCAGTCTCTTCTGCCCATTCCGGCTCATTAAAAATGTTATCAACTAGCGCCTTGGACATTTTGTACCTCCCCAAAAGCATAAGAAGCAAAGCCTGCGATGAAGTTTAACTGTTCTTCACGAGTTTGTAAGTTCACCGGAAGTTCAGCACTAGGAAATCCTAGTTCTTTTAAAATATCCAAACAGTAAGCGCTGGTTTGACTATATGAAGCTTGTTCCCATTTGTGGGCAACTTCTTTTGCCATTTCCAGATTGACTCTAATAAATCTCATCGCAGGGCTTGTCATAGTTGCACCCTCATAAACTGGATATTGGCAGTTTTGATCAGAACCCCAATTCAATGTAACCGTGATTCTGCTGAATTTATGAAGATGGGCAATTTGATCATCAGCGCATTTGCGTAATCAACAGATGAGAGAGTACGGAGTTAAGGAAGGATAAACAAAGACATAAAAACTCAATATTACGTAATTACTGAGAGTATTTACTTGGATTTAAGTTATTTGGTTTAAGTATTTGAATATAAGAAACAATAACAAATGACACAAGACAATTGACTATTGACTAATTTGTACTTCTTCCGCAACACGTTTGAGGCGACGCAGTTGAGCTTGCATATCTTCCTTTGTCCAAGAAGCTGCAAAATTGTTGAATCCCCAACTTACTATGGGGTTAGGAATATCGAATTCAAAGCGATTTAATAAACGCGTTCCCTTTTCTACTGGCTGACATTCCCAGCGATCGCGTCCTTGAAAAAATCCCTGAAATTCCCAAACAACTAAACCTGGTTGTCGTTCTACTACAACACTCTTCAAAGTTGGCTGAACCAGCGGAATTTGAATGACAAAGCGACTTTGACTACCGATCTCTGTACTCCAAACTTCACTCACAGGTTCGCAACGTAGCGCAGGATTCAGCCAGCGGTGCATCAGCGCTAAATCGGTAATACAGCGCTCTACAACCGCAGCTGTGGCGTTAATTTGAATTGATTGTTCAAATATTTGTGTCATGCCAAATGGTTCATCCTGTCGCTGCCCTTAGATTAACCCAAAATTTGCTGTCGTCTGCAAGCTACATTTATGTGACAGATAAGCTATTACCCATCTAAACTTGCATATTTTTTCCCATTGGCTGTTGACTGTTAACCGTCAGCATTTACCGAACCTGATGAGTGAGCGTGTAATTTAAAAGCCTCATAGCTTAACTGTATTTTCACTCAAAAAAATCCATAGAGAAAATTCAAATTATTTTTTTATTTGTAACAAATTAGCCTATCAATCAGTTAGCTATACATATTTACTGGTAAATTGATACGCAAAATCCGCGTGAACTTACTAGAGTCTAATTTTGCACCATCAAATTTACTCTACTGAGTTGACAAGTATTTTTAGCGAACACATAACCTTAATTCCAGAAAACCATGAACACAACTTGGCCAGGAATAATCCGGTTGATAGACATGGGTTTGTCGATGAAAAGGCAGCAATTTTTAGGGCAATCACCTAACCTGCCACTAAATCAACCGAGCGTAAACCAAGGGCTTGCGGAACTGCAAGGAATTGGGCAACAAGTGATTCTGTATACACCACGATTGCTAGGAGCAGCCGCAATTTTGTTGGTAGGTATACTGATTGCTGCCAGCGTTGCCGCAGTTACTCGAAGCATCTTGAATCGGACAAACATAGATAATCGCATTGCCGCAGGAGTGACGGGACGCAGGGATGTTCCCCAAGTAGAGAAGTTAATCTCTAGTTTGGTGTTTTGGAGCATCATTTTACTGACTGTAGTGGCTGTCTTACAAGCGCTAGGACTAGAGGTGGCTTCTCGTCCACTCAATAGTTTTCTTGACCAACTGATTGGCTTTTTGCCAAAAGTGGTGGGTGCGGGAGTTCTGTTAGGAGTTGCTTGGGTTTTAGCAAGTATTGTCAAAATTGTAACTTTGCGAGGATTACAGGCACTCAAGCTAGATGAGCGTTTAAATCAAGCATCTCCTGAAGATAACATTAGCCTCGATCGCATTTCTTTAAGTGAGACGATCGCTAATGCTTTATATTGGTTTATCTTTTTACTGTTTCTCGTCCCAGTTCTTGATACTCTCGGACTCAGGCAGGCTCTTTTACCAGTACAAGCACTGATTACCGAAATTCTCTCAATCTTACCCAATATTTTGGCGGCAATTTTAATTGCGGTGTTGGGCTGGTTTTTAGCTAATATTGTCCGTCGGATTGTTACTAACCTTTTAGCAACAACTGGCATCGATTATTTAGGTAGTCGGTTTGGACTATCTTCGGCTGCGGGTGTGCAGCCGTTATCGACAATTATCGGCACAATTGTTTATGTTTTAATTTTGATTCCTGTAGCGATCGCTGCTCTTAATGCTTTAAAAATTGAAGCTATATCTGTGCCAGCAATTACCATGCTGCAACAGATTCTAAATACTTTACCTGCTGTTTTTACAGCCGCAGCCATCTTAATTGTTGCCTTTTTTATCGGACGCTTTGTTGCAGATTTAGTCACTAGCATTTTGACTAGTTTAGGCTTTAATAATATTTTTGTGGCACTCGGTTTACCATCACCTGCTAGACATGAAATGTATGCAGAAACCGAACCCCTAACACCACTCCGCACACCATCAGAAATTGCTGGCATTATTACTTTAGTCGGCATTATGTTATTCGCCACAGTGGCAGCAGTTAATATTCTAAATATTCCTGCCCTGACAACATTAGTCACTGGCATTTTAATTATTTTGGGGCGGATTTTGGCAGGATTAATTGTGTTTGCTGTAGGTTTGTTCTTGGCAAATTTGGCTTTTAGTTTGATTAGCAGTTCCGGCGATCGCCAAGCTAAAATTTTAGCTCAAGTAGCCAGAATTTCTATTATTACTTTAGTTTCGGCTATGGCATTACAACAAATTGGTGTTGCCAGCGATATTGTCAATTTAGCATTTGGATTGTTACTCGGTGCGATCGCTGTTGCTATTGCCCTAGCTTTTGGTCTTGGCGGCCGGGATATTGCCCGCGAACAAGTCAAAGAGTGGTTGGATTCTTTCAAAAGCAAGAGCTAATACCAATTAAAAAACCCGCCTACACGAATGGATTAAGCATCATGGGCGGGTTTTTTAATGCAATTATTGTGATTCTATTACACCAGTTTCAAATCAGGATATTCTGCTAACAAATCATCGGATGTGAGGGTATCACCTTCAGCTTGGGGAGTCCATAAAACTTCAATTGCTAACAGTTGCTCACCGGGAATGCCACCAATTTGACGCAAAGCTTGACGTAAATCTTCTGTGGTATTGATAGCTGGAATTTCAAACTTGCCTAGGGTTGCTGCCAACAAGGTAACGATAATATATTCCCCAGGGCCTTCGCTAATTAGACGAGTTGGATTGTCGAGTTCACCACTAGAAGGTAAAGCTTCTTTAGCAAGAGCCGCTTTTAGTTGGTTATTAACGTTAGAAAGTGTTTCTTCGCTAAATTTGCTGCGTTCTGCTAATGCTAACCGGTTAAATTGACCCTCAGCAGAACTCAATTTAGCTTGTTGTGTGCCACCGCCTGCATATACCCAGTATTCTGGATGGCGGAGTAAAGCAAGACTAGTTTCTTGCATCACGGCCGCTCTACCTTCAGGAGAGTTGGTATCAGCAAGTTCGGCAATTTTGTTGAGTTCCGGTTGCAAATCACGAGCTTGAGCTAACAAACCAACTTGCAAACGAGTTACAGAAACATTGGGGTTGCTACCGTAACCGACTTCTTCAACTTCACCACTACCTGCACGGCGGAAACTTTGAACTAAGAAATTAGCGATCGCAATAAAAATTAAAATCGTAAACAGACCGCCAAATCCGCCGCCAATACCCCAAAAAGGAATGAGGAAAGGAAAGCCAAAACCACCGCCAGGATAAGGAGCATAATATCCACCGCCACCAGGAGGCGCGTAGGTACGCGGTGTGTAGGTGCGGCTTGAAGGTACTCTAAAAGAACCGCCGCCAATACGACCACCACTGCGGGCAGCTAATGCTCCATCAGCATGACCTAGCGCTAAAGCTAACACCAGACTGAGGACAAAAAAAGTTTTTAACAGTGGTTTGATGGTTTGTTGTAGTTTTTTACGCATAACACAGTCGCTTGAAAAATTTTATTGCTGATGATTGCATCCTATGCTAGTAGGATTTCTGCGGTATATAGCTGATGCCAGCCCGCGACTAGTAAGCGAGTATTTAATTGGCAGTAGCTTTTTGTAACATCATTAATTGTTGCTACATCTTCAATTTACCGCGTCTTATCCTAGGTACACAGCAGACGCAGGGGGGATTTCTGTAGTAGATTACCGTACCTTGGAACTTATGCTGGATAGTAGGAACTTTGGGATCAATTAATATTTGCCGTAAAATCAGGCGAAAGGTAGAAGGCCAGATGTTGTTGCAGCAGAATTTTGAATTCTGAATCAGAACTGTCTTTCTATATAGCTTTGAGACCTAAATCAGGTTATGCCTATTCCTCACAACCGAGCATTTCCCTATCTAAACATCTATAGTTTCTATTGAAAAACTCTTTGGCATTTTGGCTGCCCATACCGCATCATATAAGTTAAACTAACGTGTCTAGGTATTTTTAGTATTTTCTGTAGCTTTCACTTGCAGTTTGTTCAGCTATAATTATCGGTCTTTCACTAAGGATTTTTTAATCTAAATTTCCGAAATTGCGTCAATTGTTACCAAAATATATAATTAACAAACACTTCACATAAATGACAATCAAATCTCTATACTGATTGTTTTAAAATATTTGTTAAAGCTTGGTAATACATTCACTCAACAAAGAGGAATTGAGAATGAGGTTTATCTCAGCCTGTTACTACAAAGTGGACATGAAGAATGTCGTAAGAATTCAGCATCCAGGTGGTCGCTGAGCTTAGTCGAAGGGTCAGAATGGGTAAGAGATTGAATCTGCGGTTACTGATTTATTTCTTCTTCATTCTCAAATATTCTGCTGATTATTTAACTATTCTGACTCCTGAATTCTTACAGAATGTCAATATTGTTCATCAGTCTACAATAATTACAATTTGTAAACAAATTTGACAAAAAATATAGCTATTTGGCGCTGAATACAATCCAAATTTGGAATTTGGCTAACCGACAAATGCGCAAAACTTCTGTAACAGAATGCCAAAATTGTTCTACCTATTACAAAGTACAAACTGCTACAAGTAAATTCCGCTTCGCTTTTTGACAATTTCGATTGGCTAAAATGTTCTCAGGGTGAAAATTAAGCGCATACCTGACATTTTATCCCACCATGACAAGATAGAAATAAATTGCGATTCCACTTATAGTGGAAATAGCACTCGATGCAGAGCAAATTTGTTACCAAAACAATGTAGATTAGTGGAGTTTGCTTTGTCCAACTTCAGTAAGTTATTGGTACACAAAACTACTATTAAGCGATGATTTAACTTTGTTGGAATATTCAGACTGAGGGTAAATTTTGGCTGACAACAACATTAACAAACAAGAGCGATAATCAGTGGCTAACTATCATTGGTTACAGCTAACTTACTAGCAGCGGTTTGGCTTAAATTTAGTATGCACAATTAAATTTTTTTTTCATTTGAAGTTACCAAAGTTAACATGGAACATATTTCTCAACTAGCAACAAATATTAGAGAAAAAACCTCATGTCCAGATATTTTAGTAATATCACGTCTATTTTTACCAAAAGAAGCGGTTATTGGTGAATATATTTATAATCGTTGTCTTCAAGATCCAGAGCGGATTATTGTTTTAGCGGCTAGTTGTGCAGGTGATAAAAAATTTGATGAAACTCAACAGTTCCCTATCTATCGCTGGCCTACTTCTCAATATTGGCTAGGAGGATTTTTGGGAAATCTCCTCAAGCCGTTGATTAATTTAGTTTGGTCGTTTGTACTGGCAATCAAACTTTATTTTCGCTATCACTATCGTTATATAGAATGGGGACACAGCTACGATTTTCCTTCGCTGTTATTATTGAGCTATTTGTTACCTATCCGCTTTTTTATTTATCTGCATGGTCATGATATTCGCACTGTATTAGGCAACCCAGTAGGGCGATCGCTCTTTAAATTAACATTGTCACGCGCCACAGGCATTGTTTGTAACAGCGCCTTTACAAGAGATTATCTCAGAAACACTTTCCGCCTCCAAACTCCTACCCACGTAATTCATCCTGTGGTCAGACCAGAGAAATATAGTGTTGGTGCAAATCACAACAATCTTGATGACTTACGAGTGCGGGTGCGTCAGACTTACAACATTCCCGAAACAGCAGTTGTCATTCTTTCTGTTGGACGACTGGTCAAACATAAAAGCTTTGAGCGGGTGATTGAGAATCTACCATTATTGCTGACTATTGGGGTAGATGTTCACTACATACTCTGTGGTCAAGGTGCTTGTGAAGGAGAACTGAAAACTCTAGCGCAGCGCTTGCGGGTAGACCAGAGGGTACACTTTGCTGGTCAAGTACCTGATAGCGAGTTAGCAGGCTACTATGCGGCTTGTGATATTTTTGCCATGCTGACTTTGAATGATCCCAAAGCTAGATTTATTGATGGTTTTGGTGTTGCATATCTAGAAGCAAGTTACTTTGGTAAGCCTGTAATTGCTTCTCGTTTAGGTTCTGTGATTGAGGTAGTAAGTCACGAAGAAAATGGGATATTGGTTAACCCGAAATCTGGACACGAAGTTTTCCAAGCCTTTAAGCGCTTGTGTCAAGATCAACAATTGCGTGAACAACTCGGTCGCAAAGGTAAAGAATTAGCTAGACGCAAAACTCTTCACCGGATGCTTTATCAAGAAAATTAACCACCGCCGACAATGGTAACTACTTCCAAGCGATCGCCTGGCTGTAAGATAGTTTGTGACCAAAATTGGCGATGTAAAATTTCCCCGTTATACTCCACCGCTACTAAGCGCGGATTGAAACCCAATTGTTGCAATACATCGGGTAAGAACGATGGAGATGGACAGCTGCGGGTTTCCCCATTCACCTGAAGGGTAATTTGCTCGGACATAAGTGCTGAGTGCTGAGTGCTGAGTGCTGAGTAAGTTTAATTTTGAATGACTTCTGGTTGTGGTTTGACACGCTTTAACTGAGACAGCAAGTATTGAGTGACTAAAGTAGGCTGTTCTGCTTGCATGAGCGATCGCACTACCGCCACCCTTTCTGCACCTGCATCAATGACATCATTGATATTATTGGCATCAATGCCGCCAATGGCAAACCAGGGTATAGGGCTATTTTGGGCAGCGTACCTGACATATTCTAAGCCTGCTGCTGCTTTACCTGCTTTTGTCGGAGTTTCGTAAACCGGGCCGACACCGATATAATCTGCACCTTCGGTAATTGCTCTTTGCATTTCTTCCGAATTAGTGGTGGAACGACCAATTATCCGTTGTGGCCCCAATAATTGCCGAGCCATAGCAATGGGCATATCTTGTTGTCCCAGATGTACACCATCGGCATCTACTGCTAAGGCCAAGTCTACGCGATCGTTCATCATAAACAGTGCGCCATAAGCATGACATAGCTGCCGCAGTTTTGTTGCTTGTTCTAGCCGCACAGTATCATCAGAATTTTTATCGCGGTACTGTACCAAAGTCAATCCGCCTTTGAGGGCAGATTCTACCGTTGCTAACAAAGTTTCTGACGGAGATGTCACTAAATATAAATGCGATCGCCACAATAACTGATGGCGCTGATAACCCATCAAATTACTTTCTAGGGTGTAAACCCGATAGCGCATTTGCTTAAAAGCTTTCCCCATATTTGCGCTATATAGCTTGCCGTATTCTTCCAGCACTCGCAATGCTTCTTCAACACGGCAAAAGTTAGCTTGCAACAACGACTTAATCCCAGAGCGTTGTTCTTCTTGAGGGTGCGACAAATCAGTGCCAGCATCTCCTAGTGTATCTCGTGCCGCCCGGATTTCTGCTGTGTGCCATTTAGCTAACTCTTGTCGCAGGTATTTGCATTCCCCTGCTAACTGGGCATTATTCAAACCAAAACGACACCACTCCTCGATGATTCGTAGACCTTCACGAGCGCGGTCTAAATTAGCATCTAATATGCGGTAAACAACTTGCTGTATTTGCTCTTTTTGGCTATACGGCTCGACCATTACCACAACTCCATTAGTGCTTTCATAATAGTCAGCCTCTTTCATATGTGCAATGTGTTTAGCATCGTTAATTTACTAAGCAAGAGGTATTAAGAAGAGGAAAGTGTGAAGTATGAAGTATGAAGTATGAAAGATGTTGACACCATTTGGGTGGCTTCCCGGAGGGTAATTTCATCCTTCATTCAGCTTCTAGCCTTCATCCTTGACAGTCCCTACTTCCTTCATTAATTACTTTGTCTTCAAAATAGCCAATAGGTCAATATTGTGGGTAACATTATCGACATATTACTGTCTCAGGGTATAAGACTTTATTGTTATTTCTCAGGAGTTTTGTAAAAATGGTTTCCCCCAATGTGTCTGGTCAACATCGTAGACTGGCGCTCAAGCTAATAACCCTTGATCAACCACATCCATTTTTGGGCTTAGTTCTACCTGTAGCTTTTGGTTACTCACTGTTGCTTTGTACGCTTGGTATGGGAGTGGCAGGCTTAACTTTGATGGCGATTAACGGTAGTGCCGTTGCTCAGGTGCCATCTATACCAGATCAAATGCCCCTGGGTGAAAGAACACTTTCTCAGGTTAATGTACTGTTTGTCAACCCAAGTATCGGAGATGACACTACAGGCAATGGTAGCGATCGCACACCCTTTAAAACTATTACCCAAGCTTTACAAATTGCTAAAGGTAATACAGTAATTATGCTGGCTCCTGGTAATTACAGTACAGAAACCGGAGAAATGTTTCCCTTAATACTACGCTCTGGAATTTCTATCCAAGGAGATACAACTAACAAGGGTAGTGGAATCACAATTCAGGGAGGTGGCGTATACCTAAGTCGCAGCTTTGGTGGGCAAAATGTGACGATTGTTGGTGCAAATCAAGCTGAGTTAAAAGGGGTGACTGTCACTAATGCCAATCCCCGTGGTTATGGTTTGTGGATTGAATCAAGCAATCCTGTGATTTCAGAAAATACTTTTACTGGAAATACTCAAGATGGTGTGGCTGTTAGTGGTAATGGCGCACCCACAATTAGTAAAAATTATTTTTATCGGAATGGAGCGAATGGTATCACCCTGAGTGGCACTTCTCAGGCCAAGGTACAGGAAAATATTTTTCAAGAAACAGGTTTTGGGGTAAATATTACCCAAAATGCGACTCCTATAGTTACAGCTAATCAAATTCAAAATAATCGTGCTGGAATTTTAGTCCAAGGAAAAGCACGTCCGATTGTCCGCAATAATTTAATTGAGGGTAGTAAAGAAGATGGTTTAGTTGCGATCGCCCAAGCAATGCCAGACTTAGGTAATGCTACGGAACCTGGAGGTAACGAATTTCGGAATAATACTCGCTATGATATAAATGCCAGTACAGCCCAACAAGCGATCGTCGCCACCGGAAATACTTTAAGTAGCAACAGACTGGCGGGCAAAGTAGATCTTAGCGCTCAAACTACTTCTGTTGCAGATAATTCTCAACCAACTACACCTAATACAACCGTCTCGGCAATTCCTGTTAATCAAGAAATCACCTTTTCTGCCACCGAAGTTCCGAAAACTCCTAATCCAGTCACAACATTACCCGCCAAACCCATTGCACCCAAAAAATCTTCTCAACAACTTACTCCTCCCCCTGGTGGCTTTCCTGTACCCAGCAGCTTAGTAGGAACACAAGCACCAACAAATACTCCAGCTACTCCCACAGCTAAAACAACATCACTGCCAGTTCTGCAACCAGCATCGCCACAGTTAAATTATGTGCATATTGATACTAATACCATTGAATTTGCCGCACCTGATGCTGTTATCCAACCAGCTGCAACATTACCCAGTCGAGGCCAAGCATCAGCCTTAACTATACCTAGCAGAGAAGTTAATTCTCCAACTAATGCAGCCCTTTTACCAGTTCCCAACGGTAATGTTCCCCTTGGTGATACGCGCAATTTGCGAAAAGTACCAGTTCCACAAACTAATACAACTGCTTACAATCAAAGCTATTTACAGCCTGCCAGAGGCACACGTTACCGCGTCATCGTCGAAGTCGCAAACGAAAGAGAACAGGAATTAGTACGATTTGTGGCCCCTGGTGCATTTTCTACAATCTGGCAAGGGCGCAAAGTTATGCAAGCCGGAGTATTTAGCAATAAGTCTAACGCTGATGAAATTTTAAAAACACTCACAAGCAATGGTTTGCGAACCATTATTGAGCCATTGAATTAAAGTACATATGATTGAGGCTAGTAGCTAGAGTTGAGAGAGTAAAACTTACCTACTAACAACGGCTAATTTTCTTAGCCTCATTTCTAAATCTGAAATAATTATTAAATATAAATTAGTAAAGACTAATCAAAAAAAGAGGCTGGGACAGGGAAAGTTCTAGTTGTTGGCTTAAATTTGTACGGTTTAGCCAAAATAAATAAAACATCCCTGTTTCCCACTAGTAAATTACTTTACTTCATAGCAGTCAAAGTACGACTGCCAATAATTCCATCTGCTTTTAGCCCTTTAGACTTTTGGAATTTAATTACTGCTAAACGTGTTTGTTTATCAAAAACACCATTTACAGTTCCAGTATAGAAGCCTTGCTGCTTTAAAAAACTCTGTGCATTTTTAACTGCTTCTCCTTTACTACCTATAGTAAGTACAGAGCTATGCTTCACTACAGCATTGGGCTTTTTCACTACTTTAGGCTTTTGTACTACATTCAGCTTTTTCTCTGTAGTCGGCTTTTTCATTGCGTCGCCATTCGGCTTTGCCATTGCGTCGCCATTCGGCTTTGCCATTGCGTCGCCATTCGGCTTTTTCATTGCATCGCCTGTTCGATGATTTTGAGCTAGTTGGCTAGAACTAGTAGTATTATGAGTTTTAGGATTATTCTGAGAATAACCAGGTAAAGCAGTAGCTAAAGTTAAAAATGGGATCAAGGCAAGTAATTTCCAATTCATATTTCTTCTCCCAATAATGTAGAGATTTTCAGTTAAGGAGTTTTATTGTAATAGTTATTGCCTAAAGATAATTCCTGTCGAGACTATTACTTCTAGACGATAGTATTACTTAACTCAGTACTTAAGGATCACACTTTCTATTGACAAAGTTGTGGCAAAATTATGAAGAAAGTATGGACAATTTTCAGGCGCTATAATCAAGTTTTTAAACTGATTAAGCACGACAAAACCATCCAGATTTAACAACAATTCCATTTACAGCAGATTGCAGGTGAATGAGGTACAAGTTTTAATCAAAAAGTTATGTAACAAAAGACTTTCAAGCCTGTTCCCTGTCCCCTGCGATGCACGCTCGCTTGTCTTGAGCGTAGCCGTACCCCTTCGGAGAAGCAAGCTACGCGCAGCGTCTCCGACAGGAGAAGGGCTTATTGAAGTGTTACCTGTTCCCTGCTGTATGTTTATACAGTTAATGCATTCTTGAGAATTCAAGCAAGGACTATCAATCAAGAAATAGGTCAGCCAAAATTGCCAGAAGTGCTAGTTATGTTAGACCTCTGCTTCTGGAACATAAAACAATAACCAGTGGAGGTTAGCGGACTCGAACCGCTGACATCCTGCTTGCAAAGCAGGCGCTCTACCAACTGAGCTAAACCCCCGTAAAATTAAATAGGTAGTTAAATTTCACTACCTTAGATATATTACCTGAAAATTGTTCGATTGCTAAAGGGATGAACCAAAAAAATACCCAAATTGTGGCAACATTTTATAAATTTGTCAGTTTGCCCGACTTTGCTGAGAAACAAGAACCCTTGCTGTCTTTTTGTTTAGCACAAGGCATTAAGGGAACAATTCTGCTGGCAGCAGAAGGTATGAACGGCACAATTGCAGGTTCGCGTCAGGAGATTGACGCTGTTTTTGCCTATCTACGTAGCGATCGCCGTTTAGCAGATTTAGAATATAAAGAATCTTATACTCAGACCCCGCCCTTTGAACGTATGAAGGTGCGATTGAAGTTAGAAATTGTTACTTTGGGGTTGCCAGAAATTGACCCAAATCAGCAAGTAGGTATTTATGTCAGCCCAGAGGAATGGAATGATTTAATTTCTGACCCTGAAGTTACCGTGATTGACACTCGCAATGAGTATGAAGTAAGAATTGGTACTTTTAAAGGAGCGGAGAATCCTCACACGCAATCATTTCGAGAGTTTCCCGAATATGTTCAGCAATACCTCAACCCTAATCAACACAAAAAAGTTGCTTTATTTTGTACTGGGGGGATTCGCTGCGAAAAAGCCTCATCTTTTATGCTTGCCCAAGGATTTACTGAAGTTTATCACCTTAAAGGCGGCATTTTAAAATATTTAGAGGAAATTCCTGCCGCAGAAAGTTTGTGGAAGGGAGAATGTTTTGTCTTTGATGAACGGGTAGCTGTTCGTCATGGCTTAAAAGCTGGTAGCCACGAGTTGTGCTTTTGTTGTGGACATCCGATTTCTGCATCAGATAAAGTTTATCCCCAATATGAAGAAGGCATTTCTTGCCCCTACTGTTTTGATCAACTTACTGAAGAGAAACGCGTCCGTCAACAAGAAAAATGGCGACAGTATCAACTATTGCAAGCTAGTCAAGGACACTAAGGGACTTCCATCCAAAAAGATACACTATCACTGTGTAGGCAGGGTGCAGGGTGTAGGGGGAAAAAGAAAAATATCCTCTCTTCAACACCATTGCCTGTAACTTATGGATGAACCATGAGATATATATCGAACTAATCTACAGCTAATGTAGAAGTCATTCCATTGCAGCATGACAAGATGCGACAATTCTAGGTATTATCACTACCAAATTTGGTAGATGATGACTCATATCAAAGCTGGTTAAAAAATTTTTGCTACGGAGTTGTAAAAATGTACGACAAAAGCGACATAGAGATAATGATAGAGAATATGAGTTTATCTGGTGTGCTTAGTATACTTTCGCAGGTCTGTTATGAGAAAGCTGAACATTTGAGAACTAATTGGCAAGACTTGGAGACAGCTAGAACATGGGAGAAAGTTGGTAGAGCCGTCGGTAAAATCAAAATTAAGACTGATTTATAAATTTTATTGCTATAACCCTAAATAATCGGGTTTTTGCGGGAAACTGGAGAGCATAAAAGTGCAGAATTTCCCAGAAACCCGGTTAATCAAGTTCATCAAAGGAAAAAAACGCGATTCTTCAGTTAATAGCAGACTCAGACCCTTGGAAAATTTGCGCGGTTATCTGTTTTCCCCGGTAAACGATATGTGCTGAAGTCCTGACTTTTTGCGTAATCCCCAGACACAGCACTGTACTAAATTAATAGACATTCTTCCAATAGCCGATGTAGTCAGATAGTTAAGCAGAATTAATTTTTGCGAAGGAATTTAAAAAAAAAATTAATTTGTTATCAAAATCTGGCTTCATCCGTATGATTATACAGGATGATCCTTGTCTATTCCTTTAGTAAGACTTTTAAGGGGTTCCAAAAGATGATGAAGTTAAAATTCGTTGGTGTGATGATGGCAAGTCTTGCTTTGATGGGAAGCTTAGTTGCTTGCTCAAGCCCTTCTGATAATCAAGCTGCTCCTAGTGCTAGTCCGACTGCCGGCGATGCAATGAAAAATGAAGGCGGCGCGATGAAAAATGAAGGCGGCGCGATGAAGAATGAAGGCGGCGCAATGAAGAATGAAGGCGCGATGAAGAAAGATGGCGACGCAATGAAAAAAGAAGGCGACGCGATGAAGAAAGAAACTACACCACCAAAACCAACTAGCACACCCTAATATGTGTTGCTGAGGATACATTTGTCAAAAAACAGTTTTTAACCTAAATAAGAAAAAGTTTGTATCCTGTAGCCACTTGTACATACAAGAATTGCCTCAAAAAAACTTTTTGTAACCATTCTTAAAAACTGTTGAAGTAGTAATTGGGTGTATTTTTATACTGTAAAACTTGAGTTTTAGAACTCTTTTTCAATACAGGTAAAAATTACCAAAGCAATTTATGGGTGCGTTATTTACGCACCCATTTCTCCAAAAAATGTTTCGATATCTCCGTAATCATCCGAAACTAGAAAGTATTTAAATTTATCTTCATAACCACAACAATAGCTTTATGGATAAATATTTCATCAAGCGCCGCCGACTGCTTACGTATCTGGGGTTAGGAGCTATAGGAGCAGGTGGCGCGGCGATCGCTTCTGGATGTTCTCAAAAAATTACAGTTCCCACAGCGATTACTCCTCATCCTAATAGCACTCCCATTCAAAATGCCACCGCAGCCCCAGCTGCTAACACGCAACTCCTCCCAGAATTCCAAGGAATATCTCAGTGGCTCAATTCTCCTGCTTTAACGACTGCTGACCTCAAAGGTAGCGTGGTGTTAATTCAATTTTGGACATTTGCTTGTATCAACTGTCAGCGCACCCTACCATACGTTACGCGTTGGCATCGAGAATATGCAGACAAAGGACTCAAAGTTGTAGGTGTCCATACGCCAGAGTTTGCTTATGAGAAAGTTCTCAGCAATGTGAAGCAAGCCTTACAAAAACACAAAATTACCTACGCAGTACCAATAGATAACGATTTCAAAACTTGGAACGCTTATAAAAACGAATATTGGCCGCATTTGTTTTTAGCAGACCGCCAAGGCGTGATTCGTTACGACCATATTGGAGAAGGTGCTTATTCCGAGACAGAACAGATGATTCGGCAACTTTTAGGATAAATCAAGATGGCAATCACTTCCCTATCAGCGGGATTAGCAGTTTTGGCAGGGTCTTTAACTGTACTGTCGCCTTGTGTTTTACCTGTTTTGCCTGTTTTAGTGGGGCGATCGCTTTCGACACATCGTTATGGGCCTGTAGCTTTAGTAACTGGTTTAGTGGGCGGATTTGCTATAGCAGGTAGTTTACTCGGAATTGCCAGCAGTTGGTTGGCAGAACTCGCCAGTACTTTGCGATATGTGGGCATATTTATTTTATTGCTCATGGGTTTGTTAGCTATCTTTCCCAAATGGAATTATCTGCTGCTGAGTTATTTGCAGTTGGGCAAAATCAAAAGAACCAGCGGGGTAGGATTAACAGGAGAATTTTGGTTAGGGACTCAGCTTGGTTTATTGTGGACTCCTTGTGCTGGCCCTGTACTGGGGAGCATCTTAATTTTGGCTGCTGCCAAACATCAAGTTATAGAAGCGTTTGTGCTGTTATTGGCTTATGGTGTGGGTGCAGCGTTACCACTATTAGCGATCGCTTATGCTGGGCGTTATACAAGCAAATCTTTGCTGGGTTTGCGTTCTCGTAGTGAAATTTTACACAGAGTTGGCGGTGTTTTAGTAGCCGCATCGGCGATCGCAATTCTCCTGGGTTGGGATGTGCAAATTCAACTGTGGTTGGCCCCGATGTTTCCTCGCTTACCACTGTAAATTCTCTAACAACAGTATTAAATTTTTGGGCTAATTTATAAATTCTTGCTAAATTTTCAGGGTTTTCCGCTACTGAATGTGTAGTTACATAGTAAGTTCATGGTAAGTTGCAATCATAACAGTAACAAAAAAGACTTCAGGAACCAGAATCAATTAGTAGCGGGCGAAATCTGCAAACACAAATGTTGGTAAATCAATAGAAATATCTAAATAGGAGGCTTTTGAGCCATGCAAGGCAAATTACTAATTTTGAGTTTAACCACTTTGGCGATCGTTGGTTGTGCAAAACAAGCCGCTACACAACCTCAAGAAAATTCTTCTAGCCAAGGTGTTAAAACCGTACAAGTTACTGAGACTGCAACTCCAACAACCTCACCACAACCGACTGAATCTCCAACATCAACAGTTATCAAATCTGGTAGTTTTGTCAAAGGAGAACACGTAACCAAAGGAAATGCCCGTATCATTACAGAAAATGGGAAAAACTTTTTGGAATTAGATCAAGACTTTAAGACAGACAGTGGCCCAGAATTGCACGTGATCTTACATCGTCAAGCAAAACCCAAAATTTATGGACTGACTGAAAAAGATTATGTCAGTTTAGGGCGCTTACGAAAAACTTCCGGTATGCAACGCTATGCGATCCCAAATAATATCAAGATTGCAGATTTCGCCAGTGCAGCAATTTGGTGTCGTCCATTTAACGCTACTTTTGGTTATGCTACCTTCAGCAAATAATCTCTGGGCTGGTTAATTCTTGGTGAGCAATATTAATTGGTAAGAAATACAGCAGATTGCAAGTGAATGAGGTACAAATTTAAAGAACAAACCTATATATTACTAGGCTTTCAAAGCTGTTAAGCGTTCCCTGTTGCCTGTTCCCTGCTGTAAATAGTTTTGATGACTATCATTTATAGAAATAAATGCATAAAACCGAGAAATCCACCTGATATAAGTAAGTACGTAATTTAGTAAATTTTTGTAGCAGTAGAGCAGTAGAATATCTGAGACATTTTAGGGTTGAAAATATAAAAATTAGGACTTTCTATGGCTTCTTCTAAAGCTGGTAAACGTGGCAAACCTTCTGCGGGGCCGAAACAAGAGTTCCTTGCCAAAATATTTCATGCAGTCAATATCATTAGTTTAATCATCATGATTGGCAGTGGATTGCAAATTTACAACGCTAACCCTGTGTTTGGTGGACGGGGAGGCTGGACATTTCCCCGGACATTTTTACTGGGAGGATGGTTAGGCGGGGGACGAAATTGGCACTTTGCTGCAATGTGGATTTTTTCGTTGAACTTGTTAGCCTATGGTATTTATATATTCTTGACGCGGCGATGGGAAAAGCGATTTGTTTCTCAAAGTGACTTGCAAGTTTTACAAAAAGGGCAGAATCCGAAACGGAAAAACTATGCTTGGCATCGGTTAATTTACACCGGAATTGTACCAGTATTAATACTAGCGATCGCCTCTGGATTAGCAATGTACAAACCCGCACAACTGCATTGGTTGTCTGGGTTATTTGGCAGTTGGCAAATTCTGAGAGTCGTTCATTTTGTTACCGTGCCAATGGTTGTCATATTTGCGATCGCTCATTTTCTGTTATCTCAGAAAGTCGGTGGTTATCGTCTGATTAAATCAATGTTTACTTAGAGGTGGTATGGAAAAATTCACAGCACCGCGCCATCTGTTGACACGCCGCAGATTGCTGCAACTATCGGGAATGTCGAGTATGGGATTGCTCCTTAGCAGTTGTGGTACAAGCCTACTGTCAGAATCAGTTGGGAGTCTGACTGAACCACTCAACCTCAAAGTCGGAGAATTATTACTCAAACCGCAGATACCTGTACCAGAATTTTCGATGAGTGCGATCGAACCAAACGCACTGCTAATTAATAGCTATGAAGGTACTCCCCAAATTGATCTCACCAAATTTCGCCTAATCATAGATGGAGAAGTAAACCAGCCATTGGCATTAAGCATGGCAGACATCCAAAAATTACCCCTAACCTCTATGGTAATCCGGCATGTGTGCGTCGAAGGTTGGGCGGCGATCGTGCAGTGGGGAGGTGTGCGTTTACGAGATTTACTGAATTTGGCACAACCAAAATCTCAAGTCCGTTACGCCTACTTTCAGTCGGCTGATAATTACTACGAAAGCTGGGATATTGCCTCTGTACTGCATCCCCAAACTCTACTGGCTTATCAAAAAAATGGTCAGCCATTACCAGCAGAGAACGGTGCGCCACTGCGTTTGGCTGCTCCTATCAAGCTTGGTTATAAACAATCTAAATGGGTAACTCGCGTTACATTAACTAGTAATCTCAGCAGTAAAAAAGGTTATTGGATTGATCAAGGTTATGAGTGGTTTGGTGGGATATAGTTAAAAATTGATAAAAATTCCTGAATAGTAGGAGTAACCGGATGCTCGCCACGATGCCAAAAAAAATTTGGCTGATATTTCTCACAGCAATTTTTGGGTTTACTGTTCTCTCTCCTACTAAGATTGCGATCGCTCAGGCAGAAAAACCAACTGTGCCAAATAGTTTAGGGCGGCCTATTAGAACAATCCAATCTGGAACTCGCATTAGATTAAATCTGCCACCTTTAGGCGCACCTGGTAGAATCATCCCAGGCGCTACACGCGGAGTCAGTTGTGTAGCCAAAAATCAACGCCTAACAGCCTTAATTCCTAAATCCAACCTGGGATTAACGACATTAGGAAACCCGACTTTGTATTTCTTTATTCCCCAAACTTCTGCTTCTTTTATGGAACTAGTTGTTCTAGATGAAAATGAGCAAATCATTTACCAGCAGAAGTACAAACCAAATACCAAAGCCGGAATAGTAGGCATACATCTGCCACCAAATTCTTTAGCTGTAAGTAAAAGGTACACATGGAATTTTTCAATAGTTTGCAATCCCCAAGACCGTTCTTTAGACAAACTAATTCAAGGTACTATCCAACGTTTTGAAAATCCTTCACTGATGAAAAAACTAGCATCAGCTACTCCTGAAGAGCGTGTACTACTTTACGCAGAAGCAGGTATTTGGCATGATGCACTTGATACCGTAGCAAGGCTAAGGTACTCTCGTCCTAATGATCCAAAACTCAAAGCTGATTGGGAAGCTTTGTTAACAGCACCAGGAGTAGAATTGGATCAACAATTGACACAAAAACCGTTAATTCCAGAACAACAAGCTCCTCAACCACTGACACAAAAACCGTTAATTCCAGAACAACAAGCTCCTCAACCATTGAAAAATCACAAGCTAGGACTCAAAGATTCTGTTGTTAAACCATCGAGCAAAATTTCCCAATAGCAGGAGTCCAGCAGATGATCTCCCCACAACTACAAAAAATCGGGATAACAGTCTTAGCCACTACTATTGGTGTTACTAGCCTCTTATCAGTAAATACAGCAGTAGCAAGACAAAAAATTATATTTCTACCTCCAGTTGGTAGTCCACAAAGATTGATACCCGCAGGAACACGGGTATATGAACCACCGTCTGGGGGAAATACAGGTAGAAATGCTGAATTAGAACGAGCATCACCAGTACCCCCAGGAAACCCTAAACAAACTTTCCCCGCAGATACCTTAAATGGTATTAGGGGAATTTTAAATCCACGTCCACCAATCACAGCCCCTCGAAATGAAGACAGGAATATACCATCTAGAACAGTTCCTAATCAGTGTTTACAAGGAAAACTGCCTTTAACAGCTTTAATTCCCGAATCTCAATTGGGATTAACAACAGTTTCCAACCCCACTTTGTTTTTCTATGTTCCTCAAACTTCTGCACCAGAATTAGAACTAGTTGTTCAAAATGAAAATGAGCAAGAGATTTACACACAAAAATATAAACCAAGCAACAAAGCTGGCATAATTAGCATACGTCTGCCTGTTAATTCTTTAGCAGTAAATAAACAATATAAATGGAAGTTATCTGTAATATGTAATCCTACAGACAAGTCTCAAAATAAGGTTGTAGCTGGTTTAGTAGAACGTAGGCTACCAGACCCACAACTGGTGAAAAAATTACAACAAGCAACTGGACAAGAGCGTGCAATTTTGTATGCAGCAGCAGGTATTTGGCATGATGCTCTGGCTACGATCGCACAAATGCGCTACTTGCTTCCTAATAACCAAACACTAGCATCTGATTGGCAAGAATTGTTAACAGCAACAGGTGTTCGCTTGAATCGAGAAATCGCACAGCAGCCTTTAATTCCTCCGCCAGAAGCATTACAACCCCAAAATAAGCATTAACTTTAAACTCCAACCTAGGATTACATTATATGAACAACTCATTAGCATCAAAACTTTGTTCCAAAGCCATCTCTGCAATTGTTGGATTGGCAATTTTAGGTTCCTTAGTGCCAGTACAAGCACAAATTAACATCAATTTACCAAAGCTAGGCGTACCTGGTAGAAGAGTTCCTGGTGGTTCACGAGGAATAAATTGTGTAGCCAAGAATCAGTATCTGACTGCGATTGTTCCAATGTCGAATATTGGGTTAACAACTGTAGCCAACCCCACCTTATATTTTTATATTCCTGAAAATAAAGCACCAGAAGTAGAGTTAGTGCTTCAAGATGAAAATGACCAAGAGATTTACAAGCAAAAGTACAAACCTAGTGGGAATGCTGGCGTAGTTGGAGTTAGTCTACCAGCTAATACATTAGCCAAAGGCCAAAAGTATAGATGGAATTTCTCAATCATTTGCAATACTCAAGACCGTTCTTTGGATAAGTTAGTTCAAGGTGCTATCCAACGCATTGACGATCCCCAATTGATGAGTAAGTTAGAAAAGGCATCTCCCCAAGAACGCTTGAAGCTGTATGCAGAAGCTGGCATTTGGCAAGATACTTTATATACCTTGGCACAGTTGCGCTATTCTCGCCCTCTAGATTCAGCTCTCAAAGCTGACTGGGAAGGTTTGTTAACGACAGAAGGCGTAAAATTAGATGCGCAAGTTGCTCAAGCACCATTAGTTAAAGAACAAAATGTGCTGCAACCAATCAATCAGACTTCTGAGGTTAGTACACCTCAGTAAAAAAGAAACAACGACTAGTTCTGCTAGTCGTTTTTCCAATTAGGGTACTTGGCAGGAAGTACCACGATACCCCACGCTAGAGGTAGAAAGATTGGCTGAGTGAGACACGAGAGTAACTTTGCCCAGGCGATCGCGCACCCAACCAGAGGCAGGTACAATTGCCACATGATCAACAGTAGTTGGCTGTTGTTGAGTTACTGGAGTTAGGGAATTAGGTTGGGGTTTGGTAGCTAAAGTTAAGCGAGTATCTGACCAGACTACATCACTACTGAGGGGTTCATTGGGATTAGGAGGTAAACCACCGCGTCCGGTAACAGTAAATTGACTACCTGTTTGATTAGCATAGGTACTACAACTTTGCGCAATTGGTTCTGGAATATCTACAGTTGTAGGTAGAGACGCTAAACCTTGAACTGGGTCAATATTAGGTGTGTTTAAGGTGATAGTTCCCGTTGCTACAATGTCGCTACCCTGGGTGATTTGGGGCTGAAACTGCAAACCAAAAATGTTTTGTGCATTGATGACAATATTTCCGCCGCTACCGTTAAAAGCATTAGTAATAATGTCGCTATTTTCTGAGGGTACAGCGACGATAAAACTAGCATCAGCAAAAAAGTTGCCTCCGGTTCCTCCAGCTTCTGGCGTACCAGAGACATGAGAAATTAAGCTATTGCGGCGTAGTAATAAAATATCACTGACTTGTAAGGAAATATTTCCACCTTGCCCTGATTGTGAAGTTGCAGTGATTTGTCCTTGATTATCTAGCGAGATGATCCGAGCATTAGCCCTAATACTGCCAGCATTACCTATAGCACGATTACTGACAGTCACTTCCGCGCCATCTCTGACTGCTAAATTTGAGGTGGCTATGCTTAAATTACCACCACTACCTACTGCGCCTGCGCCAACAAGGCTTAAAATTCCGCTACGAGTAGCATTGGCGCTTCTACCAGAGACAGTAATTGTATCATGCACATTGATATTAACATTACCAGCATTACCCCGACCGCCTGGAAGATTTTCCTCAGCGGAACGTACACTGGCACTTATTTGTGCGCCATTGGTTAAGGTGAGCGATCGCGCTTTAATATTAACATTACCGCCGTTACCTTCTGCGCCCGCATCAATATAACTAATTGCCGAGCTAATTAAGCCATTATTAGCTACACCATCAAAGGCGACAGCGTCACTGGCTTTAATTGTGATGATACCTGCATCACCTCGCCCAAAAGAACTAGTGTTTACTTGTCCGCCATTGGTTGCTGTTAATGAGGCTGCATTGATGGTGATATTGCCACCTCTGCCTTCTGCACCAACACCAATGAGGCTAAGTACACTACTATTAGCATTTTTGATATTGACGGCATCACGCACATTAACATTGACATTACCAGCATTACCCCGACCGCCTGGAAGATTTTCCTCAGCGGAACGTACACTGGCACTGACTTGTGCGCCATTGGTTAAACTGAGCGATCGCGCGTTAATATTAACTTGACCACCATTACCCACTGCACCCGCATCAATATAACTAATTACCGAACTAATTGAGCCATTATTAGCTACACCATCCAAGGCGACAGCTTCATTTGCTGTAATTGTGATATTTCCGCCATTGCCTTGTCCAAAGGAACTAGCATTCACTTGTGAACCATCAGTTGCTAGTAGAGATTTAGTAACGATATTAATATTGCCAGCAGTGCCAGTAGCATTCCTTTCTACGGCCGTTGAAATATTGCTTTCCTGTTGCAGTTGGATATTACCTGTTGTGTTGACTTTAATATCTCCGGCACGGGTATTTATATCTCCGGTTCCTTGAGGTATTGCAGCTTGTATCTGACTGCCATTTTGTAGATTTAAGTTTTGGGCATAAACGTTAATACTACCGCCAACTTCTGCGAAAACATTTACCTGAGCGTTATTCCAGAGAGATATATCTGCCCGTGCCAAATTTTGCGGAAAATTTAGACTGAGAGTATTGCCATTCGTAGTGAGTCCTACCGTTCCTAGTGCGCCAACTGCTCCAAGTTCAATTCTGCCACCAATTGGTGAATCAACCACCAATAAGCTGTTATTTAAGTTAATATTACCGCCCACTAACAACAAGCTTTGACCTTGAGCAACCCGCAGTTCACTACTATTTACCTCTATTGCTTGTGGTGGTCTAAGGTTGAATAAAAACCCACTCGGATCGCCGACAATGGTAAGTAAGCTATCAACTCCATTAGGATTAGTAGCACTGAATCGGCTACCATTAGACCACACTATGGCATCTGCTGTAGTGGCAATAAAAGAGCCTCTGGTACTTCCGCCTACATTCAGTCGGGCATTCGGGCCAAACACAATGCCGCTGGGGTTGATGAAGAAAAAAGTGACATTATTACTTTGTGTGCTGATTAGACCATCAATTCTAGATGGCAAGCCTCCGGTAACACGCGAGAGAATATTTCTGATTGCTGCGCCACTTTGAAAAACCGCACTTTCACCTGTATTTAAACTAAAACGACCAAAACTGTGAAACAAGTTATTACCAACTGTTTGTCCGACTGACTCAGGAATTGTGTAGTTGGGGCCATTGATAGTCTGTGTAGTGCCTAAAGTGCCATCCAAGGTGATACTCTGGGCTATGCAACTCTGTATTGAGGTGGTAGCTAAAGCTCCACTCATCGCTAAAACTATTCCCAGATGTAACTGCCAACGGATGAGAGTCATCAGTAAGCACCTCTTATACACATCTCAGTCGTATGACTTGTGAAAACATTACCACTGTTGGGTAGTTGGCAAAAATATCTCGTGGGGATTATTTACAACAGTTTTTAAACGCAGAGACTCACTGAGGTAAACGCAGAGTTACGCAAAGTTTTTGGGGGAGAAGCTGTCACAATATTTAGTGGCTACGGCAAGCAGTGGAGGTAAATCCGACATTCCAGGAAGTAGTATTAGATACATGAGAAAGCAAGGTAACTTCGCCTTTGTTGTTAAATACCCAACCAGATGCCGGGGTTATAGATATACTATTTGGTTTCTGAGATGGTTGAACGGTAGTAGTTGCTGAGAAATTCTTTGCCTCTGAAACTACTGTGGGGCGCGTATCTGACCATACTGCATCAATACTGAGTTGGTCATTGGGAGTAGGAGGCATTCCGCCGCGGCCAGCTACGGTGAATTGGCTTGTTACTTGTCCTGGTTTTGTGTCACAACCTTGGGCTATTAGTCGGGAAACATCCACTACACTTTGAGGTAAAGTCGTTAAACCTTGAGTAGGGTCAACATCTGGGTTATTGATGTTGACAACGCCATTCACACCAAAACGCGAACTAGCAGTAATATCACTTTGGGATGTTTCCAATAGTTGGGGTTGAATGCCAAAGAGGCCTCGTGTGGTGATATTAACTTGACCGCCATTACCTGTAAAAGCATTGGCTTTGATATCACTATTTTCGGAGGGGATAGCCACAATCAATGGAGCTTTGATATTGATAATGCCACCATTACCACCCGCAGAGTTGTTACCTGCTGTAGTGGAGATTAAACTGTTGCGGCGCAGTAGTAGTACCTCATTTAAAGTAAGTGTGATATTTCCACCATCACCAGAGGCAGTTTCAGCGATGAGTTTGCCTTGGTTATCTAATGTGACAATACGCGCTGTGATATCTAAATTGCCAGCTTGTCCAGAGCCATCACTACTTACTGTTAATTCTGCTCTATCTCGTACCGACAAGCGATCGCTCTGAATAATCAAGTTACCAGCGTTTCCAGCAGCTTGAGCTTCAGTAAACAGTGTACTGATAACACTTTCACCACCAATATTCCCAACACCGACAACCTCTATCGAATCTGTAGCTTTGATATTTAAAGTTCCACCAGCACCTTCTGCAAAAGAAGCCGCACGAATCTCTCCACCATTCTGCACTACCAGCTGTCTGAGATGGAAAGTTGCGTTACCACCTGTTTGACTTGAACCAAAGTTAGCAGCAGAGATTCTGGCTCCATTTTCTACTGTGAGTAGTCCTGTTGTAATATTTAAGTTGCCGAGATTACCTGTAGCACCTGGGTCAGCACCAACAAAAATTCCACTACGATAAATATCGAAGGGTGAAGCAGTAGCTTGGGAAGACGCACCACTAACAAGAATTGCCTCTGAAGCTGTAATCTTAATGTTGCCGCCGTTTCCCCTATTGCGAACAGTTGTAGCTATTTGTGCGCCATCTGTAACAATTAACTTTTGTGTTTCAATATCTAAGGTTCCGGCATTAGTTGGTTGTTGTGTAGATTCTTGAGCAATTTGAGCAAAAATCCCACTAGGCTGCTGACTATCGATGAGATTTCTACCACGCAGTTCTACAGAGTTTGAAACTTTAATACTAATATTTCCTGCTTGACCAGACCCAAAAGTGGAAGAATCTATAGTTGCACCATCTCTTACCAGTAGTTTTTTAGCTTCAATTGAGATATTACCAGCGTTACCTGTAGCTGACTCTATAACTTGAGACACTATACTGCTAGGAAAAAAACCATCTGAAGTTGTACCTGCCAATTCCACAATATCTGAAGCTTTAACTTGTATATTGCCAGCGTCACCTTCACCCAAAGCAAAAGTTCCTAGAAACGCACCTTCATCAATAGTCAAATTTCTAGCATTAACTGACAAATTATCTTGTCTACCTTTCTCAAAGCTATTAATAAATACTAAAGAACTGTCCGTAAGGTTGACATTTTTACCTTGAAAGTGGATGTTGCTACCATCATTACCACTACCATAAATAATCGAAAATTGGGAAACTTGGATATCCCGAAAGTCTTGTACACCTGAATAGTCAAAGGCGTAACCTTTCTCAACTTCTGTTAATTTGACTAAACCTGTACCAACGCTACCCAGTTCAATTCTGCCTGCGGTTGTGGTTAGGTTTCCCCCTTCTATAGCAACATCACCTCCTATCAATGCCAAGGTTTTACCAATAGGAGCTTTTAAACCGATGGGGTTAGGAGGATCAGCATCCGTAAGTTCTCCATTCGGGCTGGCTTGGGACTGATTAACAATCCTACCCATATTAGAGCCAAAGTATAAACCTATAGGAGTGCTGACTGTTAACAACGGGTCAGGAGTATGATTTGTCGCGCTAAATTCTCTACCATCCGCAAACTTAATACTATTGGCTGTACTAGCTACAAAGGAACCGCCAACATCCAAGCTGGCATTAGGGCCAAAAATTATGCCACTAGGATTAATTAAAAATAAATTAGCTGTGCCGTTGGTTCTGATAATACCATCGATGTTAGAAATGGAGCCGCCTGTTATCCGTGCAAAGATGTTTCTGACTGCCGAATTATTGTTGAAAAAGGCAGTATCTCCTGTAGTAGCAGCTGTATTGACAGAAAAGGAAAATTCTTGAAAGCTGTGGAATAGGTTTGTACCTCTCAACGTACCGCCCTCAATGACTCTGAGGTTAGCAGAGTTGGTGACAGTCGTATTTGTCGGGAGGGTGGTATCTGCAACGATGTCTGCAACAGCGGGGTTACAAGCTAACAACCACAATATCGCACTGCAATACCAGTTTACCTTTACCACGGCGATCGCACCTTTTAATTACATAAAAATCGAGAGCCTCATATCCCCGATTTTTTCAAACAGTCGGGAATCTGGTTGTTCATGAATAGTTAAAAGTTAGGACTGTTGTTTCTGGCGCTTGCGGTATTGCAGTAGCGATCGCATACCCAAACCGCCTATAGTCAGTAAACTAGCGGCAACAGTAGATGGTTCGGGTACTGGTTGACTACTTTGCAGGTCAATAGCAAATGTTCCGCCGCTACTAGCTTGACGAGGAAAGAATCCGGCAATTCTATTAACTTCTTCTAACCCTGTTAAATTATTAATCAGATTAGAGTTATCAGACTGAACCAACCAAACTACATCAGGTCTATCTCTATCTTCTCCTCCCGAAAAGCTAACATCATACCTCAATATATTACTTATATTTGAAAAATTAATTCCATTATTAGCAGGTAACAAAAACCCTAAACTCTCTACTGTAATCGTAGATCCACCATCAACAAAGAGATCGCTGATAGTCATACCATCAGCTTCAGTTGTTAATCTTCTAACAGTTAAATCTCCTAATGGACAAGGGTCTTGACCACAAATAGAGAAATTATTTAAAGAAAAATTAGGCTGTGTAATATTAAAATTTTGAATTGCTCCTAGAAAATATCCTAAATTCTCATCGCCTACACTAGAGGAGTCTTCAGTAACAGTAGTGTTTATATCAAAATCAATAATTGGGCCGTTAATGGAAGCACCAGAATAACGCGCCCTTTGTGCTTGAGCAACATCTGGCATAATAGTAGCCGTAAGAGTAATTAATGTGGCTGCTCCTACAACTTTCTTAAAAACATTGTTAATCATAGAATAACTCATTTCATTACTGAACTAATATCTGCAATCAATTGCTAAGATAAAACTTTGGAAAAACCCTAATTAAAGACGCATACCAAACTTTATTTAAGTCAGTATTAACTCTATTATTGCTGTATGGAAAACAGTATTTAATTATTGTGATTTAAGCATAAATCAGCAAATCTACGATATATATTTTAGTATTTCTTTGTATTTGCTTTATGAAATCTACACATTTAATCTCAGTAGATAGACGTAAATATTTGTCTTTATAACTAAATTAGTATTTACCTAAACTGTTATTACTCTACTGATAACCTGCTGCTTGCAACAAAAATAATTTGGCGTAAATTCCCCCAGCTGCGAGTAACTCTTCATGAGTTCCTTGTTCCTTAACTTCGCCATGTTCAATTACAACAATGTTGTCCGCCATTCTGACAGTAGAAAAACGGTGAGAAATCAAGAACACCATTTGATTTTGAGTCAAGATACGAAAATGATTAAAAATTTCAAACTCAGCTTGCGCATCAATCGCAGATGTTGGCTCATCTAGAACTAAAATATCTGCCTGAGTACGCATAAAAGCACGGGCGAGGGCAATTTTTTGCCACTGTCCACCAGATAGTTCCTGTCCACCTTTAAACCACCGACCAAGTTGTGTTTGAAAGCTTTGGGGTAATTTTTCAATAAAAGATTGCGCTAAACCTTTTTGGGCTGCAATTTGCCAACGATGTTTATCTTCAAGATTTTTAACATCGCCAACGCCAATATTCTCGCCTACAGTGAATTGGTAACGCACAAAGTTTTGAAAAATTACGCCAATGCGTCGCCGCAATACTTCAATATCCCATTCTTGTAAGTCCAAACCATCTAATAAAATTCTCCCGGAGTCGGGAGTATAAAGTCTGGTCAGAAGTTTAATTAACGTAGTTTTACCAGAACCATTTTCCCCAACAATTGCTAGTTTTTCCCCAGGTTTTAAATGTAGGGAGATATTTTTTAAAGCTGGTTTATTACTACCTGGATAAGTAAACGACACATTCTCAAAGCGAATACCATCTTCGGGAGATAAACCTTTGGTAGCGTAACCCCAAGGCTTGATAACTTTCTCTTCGAGGAAGTCGTAGAGGTTGGATAAGTATAAGTTGTCCTCGTACATCCCACCAATGGAAGTCAAGGCGTTAGAGAACGTAGACTGTCCTTGACGAAACACGGTGAGATACATGGTCATATCTCCTAAAGAAATCTTACCCGCCACTGCTTCTAGGACTATCCAAGCGTAGGCGATGTAAAAAGCACCTGTACTGACTAAACTCAAAAAATATCCCCACAGCCCTCGCCGCAGTGTTAAGTTTCGGTCTTCGTCGTAGAGTTGATGAAAAATATCACGGTAACGTCCTAACAGCATATCTCCTAGCTGGTAGAGTTTGACTTCTGTGGCAAAGTCTTCTCGTGCTAAGAGATTTTCGATGTAGTGTTGTTGACGAGTTTCCGGCGCACGCCAGCTAAACAAGCGAAAGGCTTCACCAGCAAATTTAGTTTCGGCAATGAACGCAGGCATAGCTGCTACGATTAAAACTATGACTGCCCAAACTGAAAATTTCACTAACAAAACGCCGTAAGTAACAAGAGAAAGGGCGTTCTGCACTAACCCAAATGTGCGGTTAACAAGAGAAAGGGGACGTACTGAGGCTTCGCGCCTAGCATTTGTGAGTTTGTCATAAAATTCTGAGTCTTCAAACTGGCGCAGTTCCAAGGTGAGGGCTTTTTCTAAGATGAGAACATTCACCCGTTGACCAAGTAGAACTCGCAGTAAAGATTGACAAACAATTAAACCGCGCTGACTCCCGGCTAATAAAGCAACTGCGATCGCTTCTAAGCCAACATACAATAAAGGGTGATAACCAGTAACTACATTACTTTGAGAAGCCGATAACACAGCATCCACAATCAGTTTACCAATGTAGGCGATCGCAGCTGGTAAAAGTCCTGCTACTAAAGTTAACGTCGCCAAACTAATCGTTAAACTACGGCTGGTAGTCCATACTAAATTTATCGCCCGTCCACTGTAGCGGAATACGGACAGTGATTGTCGCAGAGTGTTCCGTGTTTTTTTTATCCCCATTATTTTTATTTATAGCGTAAAAACACTAATGAAGTGTGAAGTATGAAGTATGAAGTGTGAAATAAGATTGAAATTTAGGACTTTTGAAAAAGGACAAATGACTATTGACCATTGATCAAGGACAAATGACCAAAGACAAACGTATACTACTGATACATTCTGCCTGTAGCTTGATATGAGCCTGTGCATCAACCCCTTCTGCCCTAGTCCAGAAAACCCGGAGAATGATAATTACCGCTTTTGTCAAAGTTGTGGTTCCCAACTACTTCTAGAAGACCGCTATCGGGTAATGCGCCTATTAAGTGACAAAACCAGCTTTGGCAAAATCTATGAAGTTTACACAAGAAGTACGCCAAAAATTCTCAAAGTGCTGAAAGAACACCTCAACAACCACTCTAAAGCGGTGGAACTCTTTCAGAAAGAAGCAAATGTTTTAAGCCAATTAAATCATCCCGGAATTCCGCAAGTTGATTGCTATTTTCAATATCAAACTAGCAATCAAGTCAAACTACATTGTTTAGTAATGGAAAAAATTGATGGGGTCAATTTAGAGCAGTGGTTACAACAACAAAGTTATCAACCTATTTCAGAACAACAAGCGATCGCCTGGTTAAAACAATTAGCAGAAATCTTGAACATAGTCCATAGTCAAGGCTGGTTTCATCGAGATATTAAACCAGCAAACATTATGCTACGAAATAATGGACAATTAGTTTTAATTGATTTTGGCACTGCTAGAGATGCAACCCACACCTATCTAGCCAAGTTAGGTGAAGGAAACCAAATTACAGCCGTATTTTCAGCCGGGTATACTGCACCAGAACAAGCAAGTGGTCAAGCAGTACCACAATCAGATTTTTTCTCAATAGGGAGAACTTTTGTTTATCTACTAACTGCACAGTATCCTCTACGATTTTACAATGCGCGTGATGATGTTTTAAACTGGCGAGAAGCCGCAAATGTCTCGCCAAAATTTGCCGATTTTTTAGATAATTTGATGGCAAGAACAGCCTCAAATAGACCACAAAATTCTGAAATGTTTTTACAAAAACTTCTACAAGTCGAACAGACCATAGCAGCACCTCCAACTACCTTAATTTCTCATAAATTTCCTAAAGGCGTAGCTGTCGGAATAATGCTATTTATCGTTGGAGTGTTAAGTTATGGCTTATTTCAATTACCTAAATCGCCAATTATATCTCACAATCAATTAGAACATCTCCAACTAGCTAAAACCATATTAGGTCATTTAAACTATGTGAAAACTCTGGCTATTACTAAGGATGGCAAAACTTTAGCTAGTGGTAGTAGTGACAAAACCATCAAAATTTGGAACTTAGCAGATGGTAGTTTAATTCGGACATTATCTGGTCATAAAAGTGGAGTTATTGCTGTAGCGATTAGCCCAGACGATCAGAAATTAGTTAGTAGTAGTAATGACCAAACTATCAAAATTTGGAATTTAGCAACTGGTGAGTTAATTCGTACTCTTACTGGACATGAAGGTGCAGTTTGGTCAATTGCTATTACACCTGATGGACAAACTTTAGTTAGTGCTAGTGGAGATAAAACTATCAAAATTTGGAATTTGCAAACTGGTCAGTTAGTTAATACTCTCACGGAGCATTTAAGTTCTGTGATGTCATTAGCAATTAGTCCAGATGGCAAAACTTTAGTCAGTGGTAGTAATGATAAAACAATTAAAATTTGGAATTTAGCAACAGGTGAATTAATTCGGACACTTACAGGTCATGATGATGCAGTGATTTCTCTGGCTATTAGTTTAGATGGTAAGACATTAGCTAGTAGTAGCAATGATAAAACGATTAAAATTTGGAATTTAGCAACAGGTGAATTAATTCGGACACTTACAAGTCACAATGCAGAGGTATTTTCTGTAGCTATTAGTCCAGATGGTAGAACTTTAGCTAGTGGTAGCGGCGATACAACAATTAAACTATGGAGTTTGAATAATGGTCAATTAATTCGGACACTCACAGGTCATACGACCACTGTTTATTCTGTAGTTTTTAGTCCTAACTCGCAAAGTTTAGTAAGTGGTAGTAGTGACAAAAGTATCAAAATCTGGCGAATGAAGCGGTGAGCTAGTTGTTACAAAAAATCAAACATCAACAATTAGATCAAGTTGTAGATAATTTACAGCAATAAGGTACTATTTTGGCAAAGCATTCTAGAGCTTGTTACGGTTATGCACCAGAGACTATGCTAAAAATATTGCTATCTTGATTTTTCTCTATCTTAATTCAACATCTTGTTCAAAAACTAATGTAAGCTCATTGACAGTTTTTTTATACTGAAAACCATAATCTAAGAGAGCTTGCTTTAAAGCTTGTGACTCCGATTCTTTGAGTGTCCTATTGTTGCATTCTATTTCAATAGCTTCCTTGTTTACTTTAAACTTGAAACAGTCTTTGAATTGCTGATAATCCCAGTTTAATTGTCTAGCTGCATTTAACTCGATGGCAGCTAATGTATTCTCAAATTTATTTGTCATCATAATTTTACTCGGTGCATTGTCTTAACCTATATTTTAACAATCACAAGAGAGAAACAATAATTGTAAATATTAATCAAGACTCAATTTGAAGATAAATATTAAAAAAGATCCACCTTTTGATAAAGGTTGCAAAGGCAGTAATAAAGTAGTAATTGATAGTTAATAAATAGCTGCCGAACCGATGCACAAGATTTTTCAGAAAAAATTAGACTTATATTAGGCAATACTTAAAATATTTAAGTTAATTTTAGCCTTTTAGGTCAAGTAACGAAAAATCAGCATTTTATGCCAGATGGCTGAAGAAGAATAGATTGTACTGTGTTACCTTAGTAATACTCGCAAGGCAAAGTGTTGAATAATTGAGAGGAAAAAATTATCGTAGCCCAAAAGCAACTAATTAACTCACAAATTAAGTCTCCTCAGGTTTTCTTGATTGACCATGAGAATAATAATCGTGGTTTGATAGACACCTATGAAGCTCTACAGTTAGCGGAGAGTTTAGAGCTTGACCTAGTTATAGTATCCCAAAGCGAAGATATTCCAGTAGCGAAGATTCTTAACTATGGCAAGCTTCAGTATCAAAAGAAAAAACGTCAGGGTACAAGTGCTAGACCTACTGTAAAAGAAGTTAGGTTCCGTCCCAATGTGGGTGCTAGTGATTATAATTTACGCATTAATCAAGCGCTTCAGTGGTTGAGTAAAGGCGATTCAGTGAAATTTGCTATTCGTTTACGAGGGCGAGAAAATCAATATCGCCAGCAAGCTGGAGAAATGCTAGACCGTATTGTGAATGATCTGGGTCAGGTAGGTAAAGTCCAGTCGCTTGATAAAAGATCGCTGATTGTTCAAATTATGCCTGCATAAAATATTTTTAGCGCTCTATACTTTGCATAGAGCGCTAACTACTCACATAAAGTGAGTATCTTTACTCTAGGAAAGAGAAAAATCCTGAAGTTGTTTTATGTAGCATAGCTGTGCCGAATAGATAACTATTTCAGATTTAGCAAGAAAAACTGATAAAAAAGTGGGAAAATCTGAAGTCGCTAATTTTTAGCTCATTGGGCAGTAATCATGATACTTTCTTGGATACTAGTCACACAAAAATTAATATGAGCGCGGATAGCTCGTTCGTAAACTACAGTTTGTTGCGTGCGTATTCCTACAGGCTGATATATTAACTTAATTTCTGGAAATTCGCACCAATACATCAAAAAAATGTCTTTAGCAGGAGTAGTAATTTCATAATTGTTCTCTTGCCTTTTCCTTCTAAACTTACAATTATTTAGTTGTAATTTTTGTCTCAATAATTTTTCAAATTCTGGAATTATATTTGAAGCAGTTTCCATACTTGATACACCTGGCAATGTGTTATTAGAACAAACATGATTGTGCGATGTCATTTAGTATGACATTTCAGCTATATGATATTACAGCTAGAGTCATATCAAACTTTTCAATTACGTGACACCTTATGAGATTTGCGAAGACAACTTATCTATAAAATCTTACTTATAAAAAGTTAATTAATAGAAAGCTTCTATATTGTGTCGAAAAGCAATCAAAGCATGCTTACCCTGCTCTTCTTTTAGCGCATAAAGGATCGCATCAGATACTTCTAATGAAACTATTGTCTTGATTTCAATATTAGTGTTGTAGCCTGCTATGTCTGCCAAACGTCTTCCGTGGCCGCCTTCTCCTTGCACTTGACTAATAGTGTAACCGCTAACATTATGGCTTTTTAACAGCTTAACAATACGGTCTTTCAAAACCGTTTCACCAATGATGGTAATTAAAACAGCAGGTTCGACGGGAGTGGTTGAGTTGGACATGAAGAACTCCAGAGATGAGATTTTAGCTTATTGTCCAGTCCAGATTTTTTATTAAAAAGGCTCAAGCATTTCTGTCTGAGCCGATAATAAATGCAATTAATGTGCTGGATTAATGAATTAGCTTAAAGAGCTAATTACATCAAGCTTAGTAGCGGTTCCGTCCGCCGTAGCCTCCCCGGTTACCACCAAATGAACCTCTGTCTTCTTTTGGTTTAGCCTTATTCACTTTGAGGTCACGTCCCATCCATTCAGCACCATCAAGAGCTTCAATGGCAGCTGTTTCTTCAGCATCTGTACCCATTTCCACAAAACCAAAGCCCCGTAAACGACCTGTTTCACGGTCAGTAGGTAGCTGAATCCGTTTTACAGAACCATATTCTGCAAAAACTGCATTCAGACTATCTTCTGTAACTTCGTAAGAAAGATTGCCTACATAAACTGACATAGATTGTCTCCGAAATCATAGGTGTGTAGAGATTTAGGTTTCGGAGAAAAGTCTGTAAATACCAAAAGGAAAAGGCCTGTCAATAATAAAAACAAACGCTGTCGCCGAATTAACTCTCACTTCCTAGTATGACATAGCAAGCAATTATCAGGAGGTAGTTGCCAAAAGCGTTATATAAAGTCATGTAAGCAATTCATAGCTAAGTATAGGTGATCAGGTACGATCGCATTCAACTATTAATTATTGTAACTATCAAAAGTTTAATACTTACCTTTAGTAGGTCTAGCCTTTCGCAGTACTATATAAGCGCAAAGCTATATCTCCAAAGGTAGATATACAATGATCCCTGTACGGCAAACCTTAGTTAAATCTGATATTCAACTGTCTTATTTAGAGTGGAATCAAGGTCAAGAACCTTTGCTGTTATTACATGGTTTAGGCGACCATGCCCTTGTGTGGTCTAGCTTGGGAGACCATTTAGCAGCAGATTACCATATAGTTGCACCAGATATGCGGGGTCACGGTGAAAGCAGTAAGCCAGAGAAAGATTATAGCTTTGAAAGTGCGATCGCAGACCTCGAAGCCCTGATGGATAAATTAGGATGGGCTTCTGCCCATGTTGTTAGTCATTCTTGGACAGGTAAATTAGCTGTTATCTGGGCTAGACAAAACCCCAAACGGGTGCGAAGTATGGTGTTGGTTGACCCCATTTTTATTTGGAAAATGCCAGAATTCTTCAAAGCGACGTTTCCCTTTTTGTACCGCTTTTTATCTTTTCTTAAAGGTATGGGGCCATTTGCTAGTTATGAAGAAGCACAACAAATAGCCAAACAATTAAACCAATATCAAGGCTGGAACGAACTACAACAGCAAGTTTTTCAAGCGGGAATTGAACAAAAACCTGATAGTAGCTGGGGTAGCAAGTTCACTATAGCCGCCCGTGATGGCATTTTTGAAGATGTAATGCGTGTCCCTGGTTTTATCAGCCCCATCGATACTCCCGCCTTGTTTGTCAAGTCAGATAAAGGCCTAAACCGCCAAGAATGGCAACTCAAACCCTACAAAACTAACCTGAAAAACTTAAGCCTGTGTCAAGTTCCTGGAAACCATTGGCCTTTCCTGACCGAACCTGAGACATTTAACCGGACTGTGGCTACTTTTTTAGCAGAGTGTAAATGAGTCAGTAGTCAATGGTCAATTGTCATTAGTCATTTGTCAAAAACCTTTTGACTTCTGACTTCTGCCTTCTGACTTCTGACTTCCCATGAGCTTTTGTATAAATCCAGTTTGTCCCAAACCCGACAATCAAAACAACGAAAAACACCGCTTCTGTCAAAGTTGTGGTTCTCCGTTAGAATTACCGGGGCGTTACCGCGTCATTCGCTTGTTGAGTGATAAAACTGGCTTTGGCAAAGTTTATGAAGCACACACAAAAGATATACCAAAAATTCTCAAGGTGCTGCGAGAGGATCTGTCAGCCAACGCAGATGCAGTGGCAATTTTTCAACGAGAAGCAGCTGTGTTAGGACAATTGCATCATCCAGGTATTCCCAAAGTCGATGGTTATTTTCAATATCAAACACGAAATAATTTGATATTACACTGCACTGCAATGGAAAAAATCGATGGGTTGGATTTAGAACAGTGGATGAACCAGCAGCAATATCATCCGATTTCCCAGACCCAAGCTATTGCTTGGTTACAACAAATAACAGAAATTTTAAACTTAATCCATAGCAAGCAGTATCTTCATCAAAATATTAAACCAGCAAATATTAGACTGCGTGCTAATGGGCAATTAGTATTAGTTGATTTTGGGACATTAAAAGAAGTTGCTAGGCAGTATCTTGCACAATTTAGTAATAGTGGTGAAATGACATCAATTATTTCATCGGGCTACAGTGCGTTGGAACAAATGCAAGGTCAAGCCGTACCGCAATCAGATTTTTTTGCTTTGGGACGTACCTTAGTATTTTTGTTAACAGGGCGGCATCCTTTAGATATGTGTGATGCCCGCAAAAATTTACTGCAATGGCATAATTTTGCGTCTCATATTTCACCTGAATTATTGAATTTAATTGACTGGTTGATGGCAACAAAGGTAGAACAAAGACCAAATAATGCCCAAGAAATATTGCAGCGTTTGGGAGAAATTGAACAACAGCAAGTTAAGTTTAATATAGTAAATAATTTTCAACAACAGCAGTTTTCTCCGACTATTGCCAAAACCGAAATCGGAGAAAAGTTGCCTTTAATAGCATTATTAGTCGCATTATTAGTGTCATTGGGCTTAGTTGGATTCATGGCTTTGGGAATGCGATCGCCTCAACTTTCTTCCTTCATCACCCAAACACAAGCTCCTGTAAAAAAAGGTAAAATAGACTTTTTTTATTATCAAGAAGGCAAAGATAGTCGAGGTAAAACAGCAGAGTTTAGCATTGCTATTTTATCAACAGAATATAAATGGCTTTTGAATAGTAACTTTCAAATTAAACACAAAGATAAAATTGTGAGTATCGATTTTTTAAAATTAAATCTCGAACAAGATGGAATCCAAAAAATCATGGAATACCCTACAGAAATAATATCTGTAGGCACAACCGCGTGTAACGGCGATTTAGCAGTTGCCCAACGTCGTGCTTTAGAACGTGCCAAGCAAGTTCAAATCTTAGCTAAAAAACTATTTAAAAATGCATCTAGTGTTAAAGGTTATCGCTTATTAAATCTTGGTAAGTTTCAGCATGATAAATGTCAACCTAATCAAGATATAACTGATTATCAAAGCAGTATTATGATTATTGGTGTGAGAAAAAAATCCAAAGGCGTAATTTTAGATGAAGCTCTGCGCGATAGGTTAATAAATCAGCCATTTGCAGATTTCAAATTAGATGATTATTCCTTAGGTTCAATTGATAAATTTACAACCATTCCCCAACCTATATTGATACGTGGTAGGTAAAGATTTCTAAGTTTTGCTCCAGGTAACTTAAGGCTGCTAGATATGAACCAATAACCTGGTTCATATCTAGTTTTACTGACCGAACCAAGTAGGGGCGCAGGGGGCAAAGGGGAAAAGCAAAAACTCGAAAATGATTGTCCCCTGTATGCCTGCAATCTGGTCACAAGCCCCCGAATTTATTCGTGGAATCGCCCCTTTTCTCCCTATCCCCCACCAAGCACATCCATTCATGGATGGGGTCTTCTCACCTGCTAAGCGCTCCCTACCTCTCCGCCACGTCTTTGACTAACTAAAAATGCCCATTTAATTTTTCTACTTGACAGGTTTAGCAATATCACCAACTTTCAGTCCTGTACCAGAAATAATCTTGGCTACACTCGATTGAGCATCGGCTTCTGTAATTTCAATTGTGCCAATATCTTGGGTAATTTGACGAATAACTTTACCTGTAGTGGGGTCTTTAACTGTTCTGGTCACTCTTTGAATCGATAGTTTTAATCCTTGACGATAGCCATCACTTGTACCTTTATTTAAAATAATTGTACCTCCAGCAACATCAGCAACTACTGCGTTTACAGTTGGTGCTGTTGTCAGTGCAGTTGCGAGATTTAGCGATTTACTGCTAATTTCTTGTACTACTTGGTCAATAGCGGCAACTGTAGCATTCGTTAATAATTTTGCTTCTTTACTAGAACTTGTATCTACACTAACACCGCGTATACGAACAGCACCTTCACCATCGCTAGATTTACCATTTCCTTCAGCAATGGCCAGAATTTCGGCACTAGAAGTATTTACCAAACGCACATTTAATTTAACATTGGCGCTAGTTTTGCCACCTCCTACAGCTACTCCAAAAATACTCACACCTGCGCCACCACGTTCAATATTAAATTCAGTAATTGAGCCAATCAAGATTGTATCTACACCTAAAATGCGCCCTATTTTAGCTGCGGTGCTGGCATCAATTCTGCCAGAAGCACCTAAATTTTGTTCAGCCAGAATAGCTTCAAGTTTACTGCGTTCAATAACCCGAAAATTACCGCTTTCAAATAGTTTATTTACTAAAATATCGCTGACACCTTTAGCACTCGTGTTCCACCACCAAATCCAATTATTAGAAACGTTGCTATAGTCAAAGTCAAGGACAGCGATACGGGGCTTTTCTTTATTGTTATCTTTGAGGTTGGCAGTTAAATTTTTGGACAAATTAATTGATGATAATTGTTGATTTGCACTTGCTGGTTGAAGATGATTAAAATTGATACCTGCCAACAAAGCGGACGAAAATACGGACAGAACAAGTTTCTTCATAGAAAGCAATTGCCTGCTAAATGATCTAGATTTTTGATAGATTGAAATATTTAACTTGGTGTAATCATAATCACATTCTTGGTGATAATGAAGCTCAAACACACAAATTACATAAAATATTTATAGAAACTCTAAGTAAAAACCAGTAAAGTTAACTTGCTCTATATCAAATCATTATATTTGTCTAAGTGTAAATTACACTTGATTGCTGTACAGATGCAGCTAAGAATCTACTGAGAGATTGTTGAGCAAAAAGAGATGAGCATTAGGTAAATTCATCTATGCATTCCAGTAACAACCCAAAAGATTGGTCATGGCCGTTCTGGCCTGTTGTCCCGTTGTATCCCTACAACAAACGGCGGACACTTTGCCAAGAAATAGTTAAAGATACCATCTGGACATTTGAGCAGTTTCACGGCATTCTCTACACCATTGTGCCGATTCGGATGACTGTCATCAAGCTGACAGGTGGTGGTTTGCTTGTTTATGCACCAGTTGCACCAACAGTTGAATGTGTCCGTATGGTTAACGAGTTGGTAGCAACGCATGGTGAGGTGAAGTATATCATCCTACCAACCAGTTCTGGTCTAGAACACAAAGTTTTCGTCGGCCCCTTCGCTCGATGTTTTCCCCAAGCCCAGGTTTTTGTTGCGCCCCATCAATGGAGTTTTCCGTTCAACTTACCGCTGAGTTGGCTAGGTTTTCCCCAAAAACGGACTCAGGAATTACCTGAAGATTCGAGTCTTGCACCTTTTGCTGATGATTTTGAGTATGAGGTGTTAGATATCAATTTAGGAAGGGGTGCTTTTGTGGAAGTGGCATTTTTTCACAAGCGATCGCACACTCTACTCTTAACCGATACGATCATATCTGTACCCGAAAACCCACCCGCTATCTTTCAATTAGACCCATACCCCTTACTATTTCACGCCAGGGAAAATGCACTCCAGGGTATTGAAGATAACGTAGCAAACCGCAACAAGGGATGGCAGCGTATTTGCTTGTTTGCTATATATTTTCGTCCCAGTACGCTAGAAGTAACTAACCTGGGCGAAAGTTTGCGCGATGCAATTCAAGCACCAGACCATTCTCAAAAAGCATACCTTGGTTTATATCCATTTCGTTGGCAACCAAATTGGCAACAGTCTTTTCACGCCCTCAGTGGTAACGGTCGTCCATTTGTCGCCCCAATTTTGCAAACCCTGATTCTTCCCCAAGCACCAAAATCAGTCCTCGACTGGGCAGACAAAGTTGCAACTTGGGATTTTCAACAAATTATTTCCTGTCATTTTGATGCGCCTATTACCACTAGTCCAAGTCAATTCCGGCAAGCATTTAGTTTCTTAGAAAAGCAGCCATCAGTAAGTGCAGAAAGTCAGCCTTTGTTAGAAGAAGACTGTAAATTTATCAAGGAACTAGAAGCAAATCTATTGAAGCGCGGTATTGCTACACCACCTCAAGAAAAGGTCTAATATCGGAATCCGATTTGATTAAAGATTGTCCTAATCTAAAATCCAAAATTTAAAATCCAAAATTGATTCACTCAGCACTGTATATGGAGCAAATTTCTGTAATACAACGTCATATTGGGTAAATATCACTAAAGTTTAGGTTTTGCCCGATGCACAACAGTCTTAGGGGTAAGCTGCCACTCCTGCTGACATTTTGTTTATTTACTAGCTTGTTACCTGCTTCTGGTTCTATATTATGTCCAGCGATCGCTAATAATAAATACCTAGCTAATCGGGATTATGGCAGAGATGGTAGTGCTGGGACAAGTGGGCGATCGGGTAGAGATGGTCGCGACGGTCAAAACCAAATTATTTTTGTCAATGGTTCATCAGCCAACCTTGATTTATCAGGTCAAGACGGTGAGGATGGCGAAGACGGCGGACGCGGTTATCGACCTAACTGCGGTTATCAACCAGAGTACGTAAATCATGATATTCAAGCCCCCGATGGCGGCGCTGGTGGCAATGGTGGTAAAGGCGGAGATGGGGGAAATGGCGGTTCTCTCACGGCTTATTACACGAATTTAGAAGACCTACGAAAAATTCTTGTGTGTGCTACCCCAGGCGAAGGCGGACGCGGTGGCCGTGGTGGTTATGGTGCGACTGGTTGCAATTGTCGCCGGCGCAGTTGGGAAGTGGAAAGCTGTACAGGTACTCCCGGAAGTTCTAATTACAAATGTACTAAGAAGCGTTACAGATGTTACAACGGCAGGAATGGGCGGGATGGTAGCGATGGTAGAGATGGTAGTACCGGGCGCTTAGGAGTTTTGAGTATTGTAAAAAGTAAAGAACCCTTGGCTGCTGAGACTCCTAGTGTCAAGTTATCAGTTGCTGAACTAACTGGTAAACAGTTCACTCTCTCGAAAAATCAATGGAATCTTCGCACAGGTGCAACTTCGTTACTTGCGCCTGGTTCTATCATTGCCGATGAGTACCGCGAATTCGCCCAGCGTTTGGAAGAATCTTTTCAAATTGTTTGGCAGGAGAAACAATCTAGTGATAGTTTTGGTAACCAACCTGTGACAGTAACCTTAAATGACAGCAAGCAAGTAGAAGTTACTTTTCCTGAAGATTTGTGGGTTGCTGGTAGCAGTAAAAATGAGAATAATTTGACCACCTATACTGTTAACAATGCAATTCTCAAACAAGATGTTACCCGCTTAGCAGTAGCCGAATTTGCGGATGCGGGAGAAAATCTCAATTTAAAAATAGTTGATTTAGCAGCAAAATCTGACGTGCTTCAGACTAAATTTCGCGTCAAATTTCGGGCGCGAGATAACTTTGGCGGTTTTTCTGACTATCAAACTTTTTACGAAGGCGATATTCCTCCTGAATTTGTCACCCGTGACTATAATCGTTTTACTTTAGCTTTAGGCAAGCTAAAAATACCAGACGATGCCTTACGTCCTGGTGTGAATGTTGACATTGAAGTGATAGTAACGCGCTCATTAGGAGAACGTTCGGCAAAGCAAACTATTAACTGGCAGAGTGCAATTCGTAAGCCCAGATAAAAGTTTAACAACACAGAATTCATACTAAGTTGCGTTCAGACATAATATTTTTACTCCCTACTCACCACTCCCAGCCCAAATTACTATCTTTGATAGCAACTCGGTATGAATTCTTACTTTTAACTAGATTTTTTACTCTCAGAAACCATCTGTGCTAATAAAGCCCCCATGAAATCTAAAAACTGATCCAATAAAGTGCCAATAATCCCGATGTAAAGTAAAACCTGAATGATGTTATTAGTATTGCCAGCTTTATAAGCGTCCCAAAGAATAAAACCTAAACCTCTGGGGCCGATTAACATTTCTATGGCAATAACTGTAAACCATGCTACCCAAATCCCAACTTTCAGCGCATGAAATACATGAAATATGGCAGCGCGAAAGTTATTATTTTGCCTACGAAAATGTTGTAAACCTATTGCCACGTTAATGATAATTGTCCAGAGAGTGGCAATAAATATCACAATTACAGAAGCAGGTTCACTATCTTGAAACAGGATGAGGGCAACTGGTAGTAGGGCTAAAGGCGGAATGCTATGAGGTATCTGAAATATCCTTCTAAAAATTTGATACAGTGTGCCATTTATCCCAATGAAATATCCAATGAAGCTACCGAAAATAGCGGCCGGAATGTAACCTACAAACAGTTTTTGCAGGCTGGCTAAAAAGTCTAAAAATATAGTCTGTTCCATGCCTCAGTTGTTATTTGGAACGTTTAGATATTACTGCGGCAATCAACAACAAACAGTCAATAGATAACTCAAGCGAATGATATTATTATGGTTTGATTGAATTTACTTTATCAGCAAAATAAAAGTTAAACCCAAAAAATAAATAAAATCTCAATAATTCATTCGTGAATAACAAGATCCCCGACTTCTCAAAGAAGTCGGGGATCTAAAGCCCACTAATTTTTACTTGATGTCTCAAATATTATAGGCAATTGAAGGTTGTGCTACCTCTTGATGTGGTGCATGATCATCTGCTGATTGATTGACTCGATGTAGCCATTTTTCGGCTTTTGAGTAGTTATCTTTCTGCACTTGTTTGATGGCTTGTTTGTAATTCAGCGTTACACCCCAAACATCAGAAGTGAAGCGTTTTTCATGTTTCATTTTTTCAAAGAACTGGACAGCTTCTAAGTGGGATAAACCACCTTCATTGTTGGCGATCGCTAACATGACTTCATAAACATCATCCGCCATTTTGGCATCACCACAAACATAATAGTGGCATTTCGGATGACTCAGCAGTTGCCAAATTTCTTTTGGTCGTTGCTGCATTAAATGTTGCACGTAAACTTTTTCGTTGCTGAGGCGAGAAAATGCCACGTTTAATTCCGAAAGCACGCCCTGATTGTGCCATGTCTGCAATTGCTCTTGATAAAGGAAGTCATGGTGGTTGCGACAACCAAAGTATAAAATTGCATCTGCTAAGGATTGTCCTTGCTGCAACAGAACTTGTCGGTGTTGCAAAAAGCCAATCAAAGGCGAAACCCCAGTACCAGGCCCTACCATCAGCATAACTGCCTCTGGGTCACTGGGTGGACGGAAGGTAGAAGTGCGAACATCTATTCGGACTTTTGCGCCTGGTTGCAGTCCAGCTAGGTAGTTAGAACACAGTCCTTGACGGACTTTACCCGCATCGGTGGTAATTTGCAATACCCCAACTGTGATTTGAATTTCTTGAGGATGCAGCACCGGACAAGAGGAAATTGAGTACAGACGTGGTTTTTGTTTTGGAAGCAACTCTAGTAAGGCGGCGAGGGTAATTTTCGCTTCAGGAAATTCATCGAATAAATCAGCCACACTCATGAAATTGTCGGTGATGTTTTTGGTGAGCGCAATGCTGTCGGGATGATCTTCCCCTTGGCGGCGAATTTCTAACCAAGTTTCTAGGCGCTGTTTTTCTGCCAAGTTTTGCGTAGCGGAATGTAAATATGCCAACAAATCATTGAGTGGTTCCCGCAAAGCTAAATCTAGTTCCTCATACAGCAGATGACCGACTGTTGTGGGTACAGCTATCGGGGGTTGGTCTTCGGTTTCCGTACCATCGGCGTTGATGTAACTTGCACTAAAGTAGGTGTCTGGTGTGAGATTTAGGCGATCGCAAATTCGCTGGACTAATTCTGGAGGATTATTCGGATACACTGCTACATGATCGCCTGTTTCATAATTCAGGTGAGTATTGGCAATGTCGAAGCTCATAAACCGGGTGGAACGGCTACCAGGAATTACTTGTTGCAGTAGTTCTTGGTTGGCGACTACAGGCACTTCTATACCCCGCTCACCACTACTTACCGCTACAGCCAAGTTCTCTACGTCGCTATCACTCAAGAATTTTACTTGCAATTGCGGAGCATGGGCAGCAGTTGCATCAGCCGCAGTCGCATCTTCGCCCAAGACACGGCTAATTAATCTCTGCCATTGCTTGAAGGTATCAGCTTGGCCTTTGATTTCGTCAGCTTTATGTAAGGGGACGATACAGTTTGCACCGGCGCGAGCTAAGGCTTTATCCACTGCAATTGCCGCAGCACAGAATTGTTCATAAACAGTACTGCCCAGACCCAACACAGAATAATTTAAACTCATCAAAGAACCAGGTGGTTGCTTTTTCAACCACTGCAAGAATTGTTTGCCGTTCCCAGGCATTTCGCCTCTACCAAAAGTGGAGGTGACAATTAGTAAGAGTTTCTCTGAGCCTAAATGGTTTGTGTCGTACTCATCTAGTGCCATCACCTTGGGACGATAACGACTTAAGCGCCGCGCCGCATTCCTAGCAAAACCTTCGGCTGTCCCGGTTTCTGAGGCGTACAAAATCAAGATGCGGTCTTCTTTGTTGTCGTCTTCCTCCACAAATGTTGTGAATTTTTCTAAATCAATACCATCTTCCACTGCCCAGCGATCGGCGGCATGATGATAGGCAGGTTCTAAATAAAAGTCGCGGGTTTGGTGATGCCAAACTGGACAAACACTACCGCCAGCCGGTGGTACAACCCAACCCCACTCCGCTGGACATTCTCTGCCTGCTTTCTTTTCTCGCAAATCGTGGGCAAGGTATTGGCGCGAGGCAGATTGGTGATCTACCATTGTCACCTTGGCTTTTTGGAAGGAGTGCAGAACGGCAATATTCAGTTCTAAGGAGACGCGATCGCGCCATAAGGTATGCTCGGAACTAGTATCTAATTGCAGAACTTTGGCGATTTCTTCGAGTTTGTTGTAACGCCCTTCTTCTAAGAAATCGCGCATGATTTCTGTACCCATGTACCAGCCATTGAAGGGAACGCAACCGTATGTAATCCCACCAATATCCATGCGGAAATTACTGATAGCAGGGATGGCATACCAACGCAAACCTAAAGATTTAAATTCGGCAATGGTGGGATGTTCAATTTCGACTTCTAAAATATCTTCTTTGGGGAATTCATAAAGCTTTGGCTCCATTCCCGGCACTTCAATGACTATCGGTAAAATATCGTAGGGTGTACGCGGTTGGGGTGGTTGCCAACCAAGTTTGATGATAGCGTTGGTCAAATCTAAGTTAGCAGGATCGCCCATAACACTGCCATCTGGTTGTTCGTAGGCGGCATAACGCAGTAATTGGGAATTCCACAGTCGCGGCCCCCAGCGTTCTTTTGGTAGTTTGGGACGGAATGCGGTCATGGTCACTTGAATATTGCCGTCATTTGTTCCCAAACGCAAATGTTCGAGTAATTCTTTGAACATTTCATCGGGGTCGGTGATATGGCGGCAATCGCGCACTACCATATTATTCCACTGAATCCGACCAATACATTTGGAAGCATTCCGCCAAGCTAACTGTGCGCCATAAGCCAGTTCTTCGTAGGTATGATGATAAGTACCTGTAGCTATAACTTCTGCTTGAATTTCTGCCCAACGTCGCGCTTGATGTTCTGGTTCCCAACCTTGTTCACTGGCAATTACTTCTAAAAATTGCCGTGCTTTTTTCAGTAACCGTTCTTCATTCAACTTGGGCAGTTTCATGACATTGGTAACGCGATCGAACAATGTCTGCCATGCCAGCCGTAATTCTGGGGTAAAATTCGGCAAGTATTTTTCAAATAAGGTAAACATGGTGTCCGAAATCGCAGGATAGGCACAAGATGGCACTCCCACACTGCCGTGAATTTGTCCTAATAACCGCAATTCCAGCAACAGTTCGTCTGTACTTTCACTTCTCAAGCAACGCATGAGAAAATCTAATGATTGAAATAGGTGCAGCGACAAGTAATCAATATCTGCCCTGCCAAAAATTGGCAACACAAAGGGATATTTTTCAAACAAAGTTTGATAAAAGACCATCCCCATTTCTTGCTTGTTTTGGCTAAATACTTGCCAAGTATCTGCCATCTGCTTGAGTAATTCTGGTGGTAAGGCATCTTCGTAGCAGTGAACAGCCTCTACCATTGGCACAATAATATTAGTATTGAAAAACTTGTAGAGTGCAGAGTTGACACCTTTAGCTAAATCTTGGCGATCATATTCTTCTAAATATGGAATTGAGGGTAACATCCACATCCATACTTGTCGCGCCTTAACCCAGTGGTGCGGACGCATCCCAATATCTGCAAATAAAGCCCCGTAGTCTTCTACAGTATCGAAATCATCGCCTTTTTCGTAAGGTACACCTGTCAGTGGTTCGGAAATGATAGTTTGGGTGTGGGGCTGGAGTTGGTGAATACAGTAATCAAATAACTCATAAAAGTAATCGGGCATACTGTCGATCGCTTCCCCAAAAATATGCTCTAGTTCTGGTTCTTCTAGCAACAGTCGCTTAAAGAACTTTTCCATTTGCAGTTCTTTCCAAGCCCGCAGCTTATTCCAAACATCTTTGACAATGACTTCTTCGGTAGGGGTGAGGGGAATAGCTTCGGGAAGTTCGACTTCTTTATCTGTTGTTGCAGTTGGTTTGATCTGAAAGCGTGAATGACTGTGCTGATTTGCTAACAGTTTGATAGTACTGCTACTGGCTTCACCGATAGTCTGGGTGATACGTGCTTTCAGGGTTAAGTGGGGTGCCAAACTCCAGGTGGTAATCGGAAATTCTAGTTCAATTGAGTTGTGTCCATGCAGAAAATCTTGAGCTGCAAAGGTAACTGTCCCGGCATCGTGCCAAGGTTGTGTCATGTCGCCTTGACGGTAACATAGAGTAATGGCGATCGCGCAGTCCTTATAATTGGTGACATTCAACAACCAACTTGGCTGCATCCGCGAAAACAGATCCTTGGACAAAATAGACTGTCCATGCTCAGACAGTATCTGTACACGACATTTATATTTAAAATCTCTACCTGCGGGGAAATCGGTGGCGGAGATTTCTGTTAAATGAATAAGTTGTTGATTGTAATCCATGTTTAAAAATTACTGGGATGAATAGCAAGTTCAGGCTGAGGGTATTTTGATTGCCAACTTTGATACCAAAAGTTGCTGCAACATTGGTGTTACTGGAATTTCTGCGGAACGGACACATAAAAAAGAAACATCAATATCTGAGGCGGTTACGGTACAAACCACACTCCAACATGACGCATATTGTTGTGTAAGTCTTGCAGCAGGGAACAGGCTTGAAAGTCTTGTGTTACATACCTTTTTGGTAAAGACTTGTACCTCATTTACCCGCAATCTGCTGTATGTATTTGGTTAGAAACTGCTTTTTACAAGGTAATAGAAGTAAAATTTTTCAAAACAGAATCCAGTAGTTAGCCATCAAATTTCCGCAAAGATGGGAGTCCGCTTGATAAATTAGTTGTGTTGAAAACCTCTAATAATTGACTCTGACCCTTTAACTCTCAGCTTTGTATAATTTTTAAACAGGTATTTGCACATATACACTGACTCACAATTCTTGAAGTGGGCATTAACTAAGTTGAAGTTTGCGTGCTAGATGATACTTAAGGTTGTATTATACAGGTTTTTTAAGTGTAAATCACTACAATCTTGCTACCAAATTTTACTTTTTGTATCAATTAATAAATTAGTTCGCCTTGCAGGATGGTAACTGCTTGACCAGATAGGAGAACGCGATCGCCGCCATCATAATACAACTTCACTACACCGCCGCGACTAGATGCTTGATAAGCCAAGAAGGTATTTTTACCCAAGCGATCGCGCCAAAAAGGAGCTAAACAACAATGGGCGGCTCCTGTCACTGGGTCTTCATCAATGCCGAGGGCTGGTGCAAAAAAGCGAGAAATAAAATCATATTCCGAGCCTGGAGCAGTTTTGCTGGTGACAATTACGCCATCCACAGGGAATGTTTTGAGAATTGGAAAATTCGGCTGCATTTGTCGTACTACATCTTCCGATTCTACCTCTACGAGATAACCGAGGGAATTTTGGTAGACAGCTTTGTAATTTACACCTAAAGCAATACTGAATTCAGGAGGTGCGATCGCTGGTTGCGAGTGATTTGCCGGAAAATCTAGCTCAATCCATTCATCTCGCAGCTTGGCAATCAGTAACCCGCTTTTGGTATGAAATCGTGCCACTTCGTAGCTTGATAAATGCCCCTCCGACCACAGCACATGGGCGCTGGCTAGAGTTGCATGACCGCAAAGTGGTACTTCCACTGCTGGCGTAAACCAACGTAGATGGAAACCATCATCCTGTTTGACCAAAAAAGCCGTTTCAGACAAATTCATTTCCTGTGCAACCTGCTGCATCCAGCGATCGTTTTGTGGTGCAGGCAAAACACAGACAGCAGCAGGATTACCGCCAAAGCGTTTATCGGTAAAAGCATCGACCTGAGTAATGACTTGTCTCATAGAGTTACTCTAGAAGTTGGAGCTATATTATGTTTATCAAAAGTGCATGAGATATTTACGGATTATTACAATAGAATTTAGCAGTCAGAATTCAGTAGAAATTCTGTGCGACGGGTGGATAAATAAACGCTGAAACTTTTTCCCTCGCTTTCTGGTTCTAAATTCTGAATTAAGCGCGAATGTCTTCTTCTCTATGGTTATACACAATATCCCTAGTTCTCTCGCCGATACCCTACGTTACAGACGAGAAAAACTAGCTCAGTTAATTGATTTCCCTGTAATTCTCTGGTCAGGAAGTAGTAGCCCCCGCAACTTTCCTGCTAATCCATATCCATTCCGCGCCAGCAGTCATTTCCTTTACTTTGCTGGCTTACCTCTACACAACGCCGCCATTCGTCTAGAAGCAGGCAAACTTGAGTTATTTATCGATGATCCCCAACCAGGTAGCGCCCTATGGCATGGTGAAACACCCAAACGAGCAGAAATTGCCGAAAAGATAGGCGCAGATGTTGCCAGAACCATGTCTGAGTTGAAACATCGGGGAAGTGGTGCAGCCTCAATTCCGGTGTTGAATTATGGGATTAACCTTGTACAATCACAAATACTAAAAAGACCGATAGCTCCACTTAATGACCTTTATGGACTAGATTTAAAGTTAGCCAAAGCAATTGTCACCTTACGCCTCACCCACGATGCTGGGGCGTTAGCTGAATTACGCAAAGCTGCGGCTGTAAGTATTGCTGCACACATAGCTGGTATGGCAGCTACCCCAAAAGCAAAACAGGAGGCAGAAGTCCGGGCGGCAATGGAAGGAGTAATTATTGCCCAAAATATGACAACTTCTTACAACAGTATTGTCACTGTTCACGGCGAAGTTTTGCATAATGAGCAATATCATCACCCACTGCAACCAGGAGATTTATTACTTGCTGATGTGGGTGCAGAAACAGAAACTGGTTGGGCGGCTGATATTACTCGTACTTGGCCTGTTTCTGGTAAATTTTCGGCCACGCAACGAGATATTTATGATGTTGTATTAGCGGCTCATGATGCTTGCATTGCCAAAATTCGCCCAGGCGTAGAGTACAGAGATATTCATTTATTAGCGGCGACAATTATTGCTGAAGGTTTAGTAGATTTAGGTATTTTACAAGGCGATCCCCAAGATTTAGTCGAAATAGATGCTTATGCACTATTTTTCCCCCACGGCATTGGGCATTTACTTGGTTTAGATGTTCATGATATGGAAGACTTGGGAGATTTAGCGGGATATGAGGGAGAAAGAAAAAGAAGCGATCGCTTTGGCTTAAGTTACCTACGTCTCAATCGTCCCCTACGTCCTGGAATGTTAGTCACAATTGAGCCAGGATTTTATCAAGTCCCAGCTATTTTAAATGATTGGCAAAATCGCTCAAAATACCAAAATTTAGTGAATTGGGAGCGTTTATCACAATTTACTGATGTCCGAGGTATCCGCATTGAAGATGACGTTTTAGTTACCCCAGATGGTAGCGAAGTTTTAACAGCAGCATTACCAAATGATCCTGAGTCAATAGAAGATTTAGTTATAGCAAAGTGCTGAGTAAGAAAAAAATACTCAGCACTTTGGCACTATGGTAAATGCCCCGCCCAAGCGTGGGCAGAATCTTCTTATCGGGAGAAAATCGATACCCCACCCAAATGTGGGTGATCTTTTAACTCAGCACTCAGCACTTTCAACTCAGCACTCTTCATTAAGCTTTGAGGGCAAAAATCTTTTCAATCACGTCTTCGACGACTTTATCTGGTGTCGATGCACCAGAAGTTACGCCGACGACGATTTTACCTGCTGGTAGCCAATTTTCGGCGATCGCTAATTCCCCATTCAACTGTCGATGTTCGATCGCATCACCAGATTTAATCCGTTCTACAGAATCAATATGATAAGAAGGAATTCCCCTTTCAAAGGCAATTTGTTGCAATTGTGTGGTATTCGATGAGTTAAACCCACCAATTACCACCATTAAATCTAAATCATGCTGTACTAATTCCAACATGGCATCTTGGCGTTCTTGCGTAGCATCACAGATAGTATTAAAGCTTTGAAAATGCTGATTCAACTGGTCGGGTCCGTACTTCTGCATCATTGTTCGCTCAAACAGCTTACCAATTTGCTCGGTTTCACCTTTCAGCATGGTGGTTTGGTTAGCAATACCCACTCGTTCTAAATCTTTATCTGGATCAAATCCTGCGGAACAAGCTTTGGCAAATTTCTGTAAAAATTCTTCTCGATTACCACCGTTAAGTATGTAGTCGGCAACATACTGTGCTTCTTTTAAATTCAGAACAATTAAATATTTGCCTGCAAAAGAACTCGTAGCAACGGTTTCTTCGTGTTTATATTTACCGTGAATAATTGAGGTGTAATCGATTTTTTTGTGCTTTTCAACGGTATTCCAAACTTTAGAAACCCAAGGACAAGTTGTATCAACAATTTTGCAGCTTTTCTCATGCAATATCTGCATTTCCTGAACACTGGCTCCAAATGCAGGTAAGATAACTACATCATTGGTTTCTACCACAGAAAAATCTTTTTTGCCTGTTTCCACAGGAATGAATTTGACTTCCATCTCTTGCATTCGCTGGTTGACAGAAGGATTGTGGATAATTTCGTTAGTAATCCAAATGCGTTCTGTGGGGAAGTGCTGGCGAGTTTCATAAGCCATTGCGACAGCACGTTCTACACCCCAGCAAAAACCAAAGGCTTGGGCTAGTCGGATGGTGACATCACCGCGTTGGAGAATGTAATTGCGATCGCGGATTTCTTGAATCAAACTGCTTTGATACTCAGATTGCAACTGGGTTGTGACTTCGGCTTGATGACCAAACCCTTTGCGATTGTAATTTTCTGAATGTTGGAGTGTACGTTTAAAAGCTTTTGTATCCATGTTTAATTCTGTAGTGTCGCCTCTATCTGATTTTCGCCCCTGGAGACGCAATTTAGAAGTATGAAGTATGAAGTGTTGAATCAATAGTCAACAGTCAACCAATTCTGGATTTTAGATACTTCAACAAGCTCAGTACAAGTTTGCGATTTTGGATTGACCCCGACCACGAGGGTTCGGGGCTTAGGGATTTTAGATTTTAGATTTGTTCCACCCACCCTTTGACAAGCCCTTCGACTACCTCAGTAACGCCCTACTCCCTACCTGATTCCAATAATAATTATTTACACCATTTAATTGGTAGAGGGTGATAGATAAGTAGGTGGACGCGAAAATTTATAACTACGTCATTGCGAAGGTCGCGAAGTGGAGTGAAGCAATCATAAGGGTTTTGAAAAATTTACATCCTGTTACATAGTTGAGTTTATTCGTACCTACCTACTTGGTATAATTGATGTCTTTATTAAGAAAAATACTGATTATAGATTCATGTTTATTTTGAAATATTTATATTTTTTGTTTAAACTTTACTGTTTCTTGATGATAATTTTGTAAGTCTCTTTTAGGATGGTGAAAGCACATCCACTGTGTCACTATAAAGGCGTTTTAGCGAAGATGTAAATTCTCTGTGTACGTAATGATGAAAATAGCAGCAGACTCAAAAAACTGGCTGCAAGGAAGCCGTTATAGTAATCGAGGAAATATTTATTTATTTGCTCCAATGGTTAACTTCAATGTGATGGCTGAAGTTGGAGATACTCCCCCCTAATTTAACGTGCTTGTACTTGCTTGAAAATTATACGAGGAATTTGACAATTACATCTTGATTGCAGTGAGTAAATTCGATTCCGACTGCGGAACAGCGTAAACAGATGTAATTGAATTGAAATAACTACTTTGATATTTGATGATTGAATATCTAAATTATATGAGCTTGCCAAATTGCTAACTAGTATATATAGAGAGTTAGGTATTTGATGCTGTGGTAAAGCATTAAGCTTCAATATTCATCATTTCCAAATATAAAAAAGTATTTTCTCTAATTTTCAACTAGTACGCATACCAAATAATAAATACAGTATAATTCAACTTTTGCGAACTACTGTAACTACAAAATTTGCTTGTAAACAGATACAGTATTTTTTGTATAGCTATGTCTAATAATTAAATAATACTTGTATTTAATAGCTTGTAGTCCTAAAAGCTGCCTTGGTTTTTCAAAGATTTGAAAAGCCTATATTAGCTATCTTATTTTCATTAATTTGCAATCTCAAAATGCAGATATAAAAATATAGCTAGTAAATATCAAGCTGAAATACAATATGTCTTTTTTTAGGCATACTTCTACAAATTTCTAAATTCACAATTTAGCTGGGAATAATATAGCCATGAATAATTGAAAATATTTTTCAAAAAAAAGCGGTTTCAAAAAATTTTTTAGTATTTTTTTAGGAGATATTCCAACAATTATGGGAAAAATGAATTTATATAATTTGCTATGACTAAAACACCCAGCTTTTTAGCAGAAAATAGCCATCTTGGCTAAGTCATTCTTACAATGTTCTTCTTAAGGTTAAGCGTACCAAACAGAATTATTAAATATATTTTATTTTTATAATGAAATATATTTAATAATGAATATTTTTATTAATTAAATAATTATTTTTCTAATAATCTGGAGTGAAAGTATCTATCAGTAAAAAGATAATAGGAGATGAATTTTATGACGGAAATCACATCAACATCCTCTGAGAAAAGACTCCATCTTTCCTATTTGGATGGATTAAGGGGATTAGCATCTCTATATGTTGTACTTGTTCACGTTGACCCAGGCATCGAAGAACAATTACCTATACATTGGTTATTGTTTTTAAGAGCTATGAAATATGGCCCATTTAGTGTCATTGGCTTTATTGTAATTTCTGGCTATGTTTTAATGCTGTCAGTAGTCCGTTCTGAAAATGGTCATTTATCAGGAAGTTTAATTAATTATATCAATAGGCGATCGCGGCGAATTCTACCACCATACTACATGGCTTTATTCGTTTGCTTGCTAATAGGAGCAGTTGTCTTCATCTTAGAGAGATGTTCCAGTTTTCAATGGAATAAAGTAGCAGGTTTAGGCCCATTTGATCCTAAATTCTCTTTGATTGATGTCATATCTCATTTGCTATTAGTCCACAATCTAAGTGAGAGTACATACATGACTATAAATCCACCTATGTGGAGTATAGCCATAGAATGGCAAATTTACTTTTTGTTTCCGCTATTATTGTTGCCTATATGGCGACGTTTTGGATTATGGATGCTTGTCATCATCGCTTTTGCTATTGGTCTAACACCTATATACTTTTTCAATGGATTTCTGGAACAAGCTAATCCGTGGTTGTTAGGTATATTCTGTTTAGGAATAGCAGCCGCAGATATTGGATTTTCGCAAAAACCTCAGCTAGTAGCTATGAGAAATTCTCTACCTTGGAGTCGGTTGGCGATTATCTTTACTTGTATTGCCTTTATTACGGAATGGCGACCACTAGGATTGCATATATGGATTAATCAAAGTTTTGCTGGACTTGCCTTTGCTTGTCTATTTATTGGTTTAACCAAGTCAATCATTGACGGAAAAGAGCCACCATTAGCATTAAGGATATTACAACATCCTTGGGCGATCGCACTTGGGACATTTTCATATAGCCTCTATCTAACTCATGGGCCAGTCTTAGTCTTCGTGCGTTATTTCCTGTATTATCTGCCAATCTCACCAGATATGTTTGCTGCTGCATCCTATTTACTAGGCACAGTCTTGTCTCTCATCATTGCTTATTGGTTTTACTTATTCTTTGAGCGACCATTTATGTCGAATTTCTTAAAGAAGCGCAAGGTAAAAGATGCAGTGATGTCGTAACAACTTGAGAGATCACTACAGCATGAACAATATTTCTCTTGTGGTAGAAGATATAGCTACGCAAGTTTTAACAGCATAAATAGTGTAATCGCGGCTGATAATTTATCTTACCGCGATTACTAATGACTATATATTAGTAAGACAAGCTAAATTGTGAAATTTACCGGAATAGCAAGACAGGAATATGACTACTTCGCAATACTTGTGCTGTTGTGCTACCAATAACTAAATGACGAATCCGGCTGTGTCCGTAAGCACCCATAATTAGTAAATTGATGTTTTGGGCTTCTACGTAACTGGCTATTTCCTGTTCTGGATTCCCTTGTCTAATTTGACAAATTGGCGTAAAACCATCTGCTTCTACTTGGTGTTGGGCAGTTTTTAAGTAGGCTTGTGCTGCTTCATCCTGGGGTTTCTTCGCTACAGTCAGCAAATGTAACTCTAGTCCTTTAAAAGCGGGTGAGGTAGCTAAAAACTCCAGTGCTTTTTGACAACTCTTACCACCATCATCAGCTAAAAGAATGCGATTAATTGGTTGATAATTGCGTGATGTCACAAAACAAGGTTTACTACTAGAACGCAAAACCCGTTCTAAATTTGCACCTAAATGTCCTGAAGCGAACTCAGCATTTTCACCGCGTTTACCTAAGATTACCAAATCAGCCTGTGCTTCAAATTCATGGAAACTATCCACCAAAAAGCCAGTATGATGATTTAGTTGTACTTCCCTTACACCTTGTTGTGCAAAAAACTGTTCTGCGGATTGTAGGATTAGTTGGGCTTTGTGGTGGCTGATTTTGGCTTTTTCGTGTTCTAACTCTACTAATCGGTTGAGAAGTTCACGGGAAGCATCTATGCCTATACTGCCACTAAAATCTCCAGTAGAAACAGCTTTTTGGGCGCGAATATCGCTGACATGAAGGACTTCGATAGAAGCTTCTAAACGCGGTGCTAACCAAGCTGCATATTGATAGCTGCTTTGAGAGAATATGGAACCATCTGTACACAGAAGAATTTTTTTCATTGGTAATGCCCTGTATGAAGAATTTAGTGGCCAGCTAAGTCGTCCAAGCCTGCTGATTTATCATGAAGAGCTAATTTTTTTAGTAAGGTAGCACTGGCTTCATTGAGTCCTACTAGGTCTACTTCTGTGCCATTGCGCCGAAACTTAATCACGACCTTATCGATGGCTGTAACTGCTGCCTGATCCCAAATATGGGCATTGGTTAAATCAATCTTCACACGCTCCAAGTCTTCTTTAAAATCGAATGCTGCTAGAAAGTCTTCTACTGATAAAAAGAACAATTGTCCGGCTACATTATATATGCGGTAGTTTTGACCAGAATTCGGAACTTTGTCTACAAAGACAACTTTGGCAATTTTCCGTGAAAAGAAGACTGTACTCATTACTACGCCCACAACAACTCCCAGTGCCAAGTTGTGGCTAAGTACGGTGATGAAAACTGTTGTCACCATCACAGCTGTTTCACTTCTAGGCACTAGATGTAAAGTTTTTAGCGATGTCCAGCTAAAAGTGCCGATAGAAACCATAATCATAACTGCAACTAGGGATGCCATTGGGATTTGCTTCACCCAAGTGCCTAAAGCCAGAATAAAAAACAGTAAGAATACGCCTGCAACCAAGGTAGAAAGGCGAGTGCGTCCACCAGACTTAATGTTAATTACTGACTGTCCAATCATGGCACATCCCGCCATGCCACCAAAGAAACCAGTAATGATATTGGCAATTCCTTGACCTTGAGCTTCTGTGTTTTTATTACTGGATGTATCTGTGAGTTCGTCAACTAATGATGCTGTTAATAATGACTCTAACAAACCTACAATTGATAGAGTAACTGCATAGGGAAAGATAATCTGGAGTGTCTCTAGGTTTAGTGGTACTTGGGGAATTTTGAAAAAGGGTAAAGTTGTGGGTAATTCACCCATATCACCCACAGTTGGCACATCAATACCACCAATAATGGAAATGGCTGTCAGTACAATAATGGCCACTAATGGAGACGGTACGGCTTTGGTAAATCTAGGCAGAATATAAATGATAGCCAGACCGCCAGCTACCATCGGGTATACTTGCCAAGGAACATTCATTAACTGCGGTAACTGTGCCATGAATATGAGAATGGCTAGGGCATTCACAAAGCCAATCATCACGGCACGCGGGACGTACTTTAGTTTACTACCTAACTTCAGCCAGCCACAGATAATTTGAATGATGCCCGTCAAAATCGTGGCTGCGAAAAGATAATCAAGTCCGTGTTTTTTCACCAAAGTAATCATCAGTAGTGCCATTGCACCTGTAGCAGCCGAGATTAAACCAGGTCGTCCACCTACAAAAGCTGTGACTACAGCAATAATGAATGAGGCATATAGCCCAACTTTGGGATCTACACCTGCGATGATAGAAAAGGCGATCGCTTCTGGAATGAGTGCTAAAGCAACTAGTGTTCCTGCTAATATGTCTGTTTTGACATTGGATAACCACTCTCGCTGCAAAACTGTTGTATTCAAATCATCCTCCGCTTTGGTTCAATTTAGGACATAGGCAACTACACAGAGAACACTTTTTTATTCCATTGTTTGTCTAGTAAAAGTTTTACACTCTGAGCAATGTTTGCATGGCTTAAATTTCAATTACCACACACACAACTTCTAACTCACAAGTCAGATTTATATCTTGGTCTCTAGTAATAAATCAAGGACAAAATAACCCAAGATGGTTTTTATTTGAGGTTGTCAAAAGCTTCTAGTTCTTTTACCTGGTTTCTATAGCTTTTAAAGAAAAGTAATCTAAATTTTTACAATCGAGCTATCTTTTATCACCAGTAATGGTTGAATTCAGTTTGTCTAAAAAATTCCTGCTTTACATAAACTACTTAACAATGTCAGGTAAGCAAAGTTAGACCAAACTAATCACTTCAAAGCACACCAGAAGCTTGATGCGTTGAATTCCATCCTGAGATATTTAGCTAAATCTTTAGGGTGGACAGTTTCTTTGTGTAATAGTGACTAGAACCTTATTTGGTCTTAACATCTGACTTAATTTTACCAAGTATTAAAATGCTGAAAATATTTGTTGAAAACAAGTCTAAAATTAACTTTTACAATATCACATAAATCTTAACATTGGCAAGAAAAATATAAAAAACAACCTAAAACAGCAAAAAGCTTCCGGATTGCATATTTAGATACTGATAAAATTTAATATTTATGGCGATGAACCTAATCCAATAAATTGAAAAAAAGCGGCAGCTACTTTAAAAACAAATTCATCAGCACTCAGAGACCATTTATAAAGTACTGGCGTGTGTAAGGGTGTATATATCCAAAACCCTTACACCTCTGTACCCCTACTCCCTACTCCTTGATTGAGTATAAATCTGCAATGCTGTGCGCCAAACCAGATAGCCAGTGGGGTTGAGATGTAAGCCATCGGTAGAAAGTTCGGGGCGGAGATTGCCTTGTTGATTCGCAAACAAGGGATATAAATCCAAATATTTTGCACCACGTTTGGCAGCTATGCTTTGCAGTTGTTGATTCAATTGGCGAATTCGACTATTGGGAATAGCTAAAAGTTTATCTCGCCCTTCCCAAGAGGCTTCTTCTGCACCATGTGGCAAAATCGACTGGACAACAACTTGTGCTGTAGGATGAGCTTTGCGGAGGTATCGGATAATTTGCCGCTGATTATCAAGAATGACCCCATCGCTTTCTCCACGGATGAGGTCATTAATGCCAATCATGACGAAAATTACATCTGGTTTGGTTCTATCAAATATATCTAATCTTTTTAAAAGCCCAGTGCTGGTTTCGCCGGAAATACCTTGATTTAGCCAATGTCTGTCTTCCGGTAATAACTCTACAGGAAACCATAAACTGATAGAATCTCCCGCTAGGATGCTTAAATGCTCAGCATTTTGTTCAGTGGCGGCTTTAGCTTCTTGTTTGAGAATATCTAACCACTGCTGGTAATTGAGTTGATGGCGGCGGCCTAACTCAGGAGTGACAGCTTGGGATACACTGACTGTTTGTTGCGGAGGCGAACTACCAAAAACAGCGGTCAATCTCTGCCGTTGTAAAATCAGCAGGATGACCGCCAACATGAGTATGCAGTTGGTTGCCAACGATAACAATGCCCAAATAGGGAAGGTTTTTACAGAAGTGGTCACGACTAGCGAAATTTGCCAATAATTTGACTCAAATTTTATCCGCTAGTTCGCAAAAGTCACACTATCTTAAGTAATTACTTTGACACTCCCTACTCTCGGAGTAGCTTGTTAAGTTGCTGGCAAATTAAGTAATCGGCCGATCGCCGCCAAATTCTGAATTGTAGCCTTCTTCGCCGTGTTCGTTGATATCCAACCCTTGTACCTCGGCTTCTTCTTTAACCCGCAGACCAACTGTAGCATCGATAACTTTGAGAATAATAAAAGTACCAACTGCGGCGATCGCATAGGCAACCAAAATTGCTGCTAGTTCTACTCCTAATTCCCCAAAATTACCACGCAAGACTCCATCTTTACCGCCGCCGTTAACTTGGGTAGTAGCAAAGATGGCAGTTAAGATTGCCCCAACGGTACCGCCAACACCATGCACGGGATAGGTATCTAAGGCATCGTCAATTTGTAGCTTATGCTTGTAACTCACAGCATAAAAGCAGACAAAGGAGGTAATGAAACCAATTAAAATCGCTGCCAAAGGAGTAACAAATCCTGCGGCTGGGGTAATGCCCACCAAACCTGCAACTGCGCCTGTAGCTGCACCTACGGCAGTGGGTTTACCCCGTAGCGTTGCTTCTAAAATGAGCCACATCAAAGCAGCAGCAGCAGCAGCGGTGTTGGTAGCAACAAAGGCAGTGGTAGCAATGTTGGTTGCTACATCACCAGAAGTTCCACTAGCAACAGATAAAGCACTACCAGCATTGAAGCCAAACCATCCAAACCACAGCAAGCCAGCACCTAACAAGATAAAAGGTACGTTATGTGGAGGGCTGAGGCGGTCGGGATGAGTTTTGCGCGGGCCGAGAACGATTGCTGCTACTAACGCAGAAACACCAGAACTAATATGAACGACTGTACCACCAGCAAAGTCGAGAGCGCCTAAACCGCCATATAAGCCGAGGAATCCACCTTTGGCCCAGACCATGTGAGCTAAAGGGCTATAAATAAGAGTTGACCACAGTAAAACAAACAGACTGTAGGCGCGGAAACTCATACGTTCTGCGATCGCTCCAGAAATCAAAGCTGGAGTGATAATGGCAAACATGGCTTGATAAATCATGTATGCCTGATGAGGAATTGTTGCGGCATAAGAAACAACTTCTTTTGGTTCTGAACCTTGGAGATAATTAGTTGTTTCTAACCCAACACCGTTTAAACCCAGCCACTGTAAGCCGCCAATAATCGCATTCCCTGGGGCAAAAGCCAAGCTATAACCCCACAAAATCCAGGTAACGCCGACAATTGCCATCAACACAAAGCTCATCATCAAGGTGTTGAGGATGTTGCGCGATCGCACAAATCCACCGTAAAAGAATGCTAAGCCCGGTGTCATCAGCAAAACTAGTGCTGCTGAAACTAGCATAAATGCTGTATCGCCTGTATCAGCAGCAGGTGGAGCCGCTGCTGATGTTTGGGCAAAAGCATTGCCCACCAGCGGCCCTCCCAGAAGTAATAGCGTCATGGTCGCGATCGTGAAAACCTTCTTCAACACTTGTTTCTGCCCCCTTCTCCCACAAGTCAAAATTTTTGTATTCTAAAATACATTTCATTCTTTTTTGCTATTCATTATTGTCTTGAAAGTTACTCAACTGGATCTTTTTTCAAAAGATTAACAAAAATATAATCCTTATGACAGTTGCCAAGACATTAATGAATATGTGTTATGCAATTTTCGCATTTTTTGTTCGAGTAATCACATTTTATTTAGGTAAGAAAAATTTTCTGTATTTGAGTTATTTTGCAAACCCATATAAAAGGTTTATTCTGTATCCAAATAACCAAAAAAATCACAAGAGAAAATATACTTAATTTCGCGGTGCAAACATGATTACTAAGACACTAAGCAATGCTAAGAAAGTACCAATCAAGTCGTAATTATCTGGAGTAACTTTATCTACTTGCCAACCCCAAAGCATTGCCATTGCAATAAACACGCCACCATAAGCCGCATAGACTCTACCAAAATTTGCAGGTTGAAAAGTAGCAACTATGCCATAAAGCGCTAAAGTGATTCCACCAAAAATTCCTAACCAGACTGACTGCCCTTGACGCAACCATAACCAGATTAGATAACAGCCTCCCAGTTCAAATAAACCAGTCAACACAAAATAAATTAGGGACTTGAGCATTTAAAAAACCTGAGCTTACAACGTCTCTAGAAAGTTGATTTATTTAATTAAGAAAACCACCCTCTACATAAAAATCAAAATTTGTAGGGGCGGCTATTAGTCAGCAATAAAACTAGAGATTTACCAGCTTACAAGGTACTCGGTACATCACCACCTGATGAAATTCCTCCAGAACTTGTCCCTTCTGAAAATCCACTAGGACTAGCTTCTTTCATGAATCCACTGTAAGCTTCCATACCGTGTTCGCCGATATCTAAGCCTTCTAATTCTTCTTGTCTGGTAACTCTAATTCCTAAAGTCGCTTTCAGCACTAACCAGAAGATGCTGCTGAGCAGAACTGTCATTCCCCCGACTGCGGCCGCACCTAAAAATTGAGTAATCAACTGTCCTAAGCCACCACCTAAGAATAAACCCTTAGCAGGGCCAAGTCCTTCACCATACCAAGAGTAAACGCCAGGGCCAACAGCAAATAGACCAACAGCCAAAGTACCCCACACACCGCAAACTAGGTGAACTGAAGTAGCACCTACTGGGTCATCAATACCGATTTTGTCAAAAAATGGCACAGCGAAAACTACTAAAATACCAGCAATCAAGCCAATAACTATGGAACTAGGAATGCTGACATAAGCACAAGGTGCTGTGATACCAACCAAACCAGCCAAAATACCGTTAATAATCATGGACAAGTCTGGCTTACCCAAGTACAACCAAGCGGTAATTGTGGCTGCAATACCACCAACTGCACCAGCCATGTTGGTTGTTAAAGCAATGTGAGTAATTGCATTTGGGTCAGCAGCCATTACAGAACCAGGATTGAAACCAAACCAACCCAACCACAAAATCAAGCAACCTAAAGTGGCAATGCTCATGTTGTGGCCTGGTAGCGCCACCACTTGCTTGTCTTGATATTTTCCAATGCGTGGCCCAAGAAATGCGGCTCCCATCAATGCAGCCCAGCCACCAACTGAGTGAACTACGGTAGAACCAGCAAAATCCCAAAAACCTCGATCTGCCAGCCAACCAGCACCCCAAATCCAGTGTCCGGTAATGGGGTAAGCAATACCTACAAGTAACAGGCTGAAAATTAAGAAGTCAATAAACTTAATCCGTTCAGCAACTGCACCCGACACAATTGTGGCTGCGGTTCCAGCAAATACTAGTTGGAATAAGAACTTGGCAGCTAAGGGAACACCTGCCCAACTAATTGCGCTAAATACTCCTTGATAAGCATCTCCGGTAGCAGGACTGTTATCTGCGCCTGATAGGAACAAGCCACTGAATCCGATGAAGTCATTGCCATCGCCAAACATTAAGCCAAAGCCGATCGCCCAAAATGCTACGGTCGATAAGGCAAATACAATTAAGTTTTTGGCGAGAACGTTAACGGCGTTTTTCTGACGGCAAAACCCGGTTTCTAACATACCAAAACCGGCGTTCATGAAGAATACTAAAAAAGCAGCGATCGCCACCCACAAAGTATCAAGTGCAACTTTTAGCTCTGCTGTTGTTGGGCCTGCGGGTGTTGGTGTTTGAGCAACAGCTACATAACTCCAGCCTAATACAATTAGACACGCCAAAGGTAAGCAAGCTCGCCAACTTGGAGAAAGTTGCTTAATTGCTAAAGTAAATCGCTTGACTTTTGAGATAAATTGTGTGTTTTTAGCGGAATTTCTGGCGGATAATCGCCTAATTTTTGTTCTCGTTTTATTTCTTTGCATGAGTTTGAACTTCATCCTCCAAACCATCCTAAAAGGAAAAACATATCGAGCAAAAAAAAACTCATGCTCGAAGTTAAATGCAGTGGTTTTTGATATTTGTCTTAAAACCACTTGTTGCCACGCCAGAAAGCCAAATCACCCAGATAGGAGTTTAGAAAACTAAATGCGCTCCTGTAAATATTTTTTACTGTTATCCTTAAGAAATTATTATGTATTATCCGCAACAGTCAAGTCTCCTTCACCTAATCTTTAATCTTGAAATATTTAGCTTCAGTTGCTTAATTGCTGGCAATTGTCAATACAAAGCCGACAAAAAATTACGGATAAAGCAGCAAATCATTTGCACAATACATTAGGATTACCGCAAATTTACTACTGTGAAGTTACCAACAATTACATGACAGGAATTATTAAACAGCTTCCTGTTGTAAACATTAAGCAACTCATACATAAATTTGACTGATTTTCTATTTATCAAAACTGCAATTCTGTATCTTTAGATACGGTTTTTTAAAGTTTGTTTCTTTTACTACCCTGAAAGTGATTAGCTCACGAAACTACATCCTTTACAGGGAATGGATTTATCCTCATCCGTAAAGAAGAATAAAAAATATTATTAAATTTTTATAAAAAAAGTTAATTGATTTTTACTGGATAAATTCGGTAACAATAGTTACTTAAACACAGAAGCGTAAAGGTTGCGAGAAACACCAAATCATGACTTTTACACAAAGTTTAGTTGTAGAGACTGGGTGTAAGGGTTTTGATTACGCACACCTACCCCCAAGTCACTGCGGTTAAAGTTCCTCTTTTAAATATTGTTCATAGCCTAGCTGTTCTAGTTTTGTTTGCTTTGCCATTACCATTTCCGAGAGAGACTGGCGGTATTGCTGCACTTTTTGGAGTAACTCTGGTTGGTGAGTGGCCAGAATTTGCACTGCTAACAGCCCAGCATTTTTAGCATTACCAATCGCTACTGTTGCTACTGGAATACCTGCTGGCATCTGAACAATAGAATATAAAGAATCAACACCTTGTAAATTCCGGGTAGCTACAGGTACGCCAATTACTGGTAAGGGTGTGAGGGAGGCTACCATTCCAGGGAGATGAGCCGCACCACCTGCACCAGCGATAATCACCTTAATGCCACGTTGATGGGCTGTTTGGGCATATTGCACCATGCGTTCTGGGGTACGGTGGGCAGAAACGATCGCTACTTCTGTTTCTACACCAAACTCTGCACAAACTGCGATCGCATCTTTCATAGTGGGCAAATCAGAATCGCTGCCCATGATAATACCGACAAGAAAAGACATAGAATTTTAGATTTTGAATTTTGGATTTTGGATTAGAGGCTGATTGCTAGATTTACAATCGTGTCAGACTTAGACTTAGCTACTTTCAGTCCAAAGTGATGACCCAAGCAAGACAAAACCCCATCGCTTCAAACGTAGATATTATCAATGCGCGTGTACCTGGTTATCAAGATTTACAAATGCTCTTAGTGAACCATAAAGGTGTAATTGAGCAAATCTTGCCAATGGGTACGGTATTTAAGCGGGTTCCACCACCTGATTTACAAGTATGGGATGTAGCTGGTGACTGGATTTCCCTGGGTGGCGTTGATTTACAGATTAACGGCGCGTTAGGGTTGGCGTTTCCCGAATTAACCCAGAAAAATGCCTCGATGCTACCGAAAATTTCCCAATATTTGTGGGATTTAGGGGTTGATGCTTATTTACCAACATTAGTCACCACTTCAGTAGAAAATTTAGGGCGATCGCTTGCCATTATTGCTGATTTTGCTTCTAGTCAAACAGCAGGGGCAAAAATTTTAGGTGTACATCTCGAAGGCCCATTTTTGAATTACGGAAAGCGCGGCGCACATCCGGCTGAATATCTCTTACCTCTGACAATTGAGGAAGTTAAACGGGTGTTGGGAAATTATGCCTCTGTTGTCAAAATTATTACCCTAGCACCAGAATTAGACCCCACAGGGGAAGTCATAAAATATTTGTGTTCTTTGGGTATTATCGTCAGTTTAGGGCATTCTCAGGCAACAGCTGACCAAGCACAACAAGCTTTTGAGTTGGGTGCCACAATGGTTACTCATGCCTTTAATGCCATGCCGCCTTTACATCACCGTGAACCTGGATTACTAGGCGCAGCTATTACCAATCCAAATGTAATGTGTGGTTTGATTGCTGATGGACAGCACGTTGCACCGACAATGCTGCAAATTCTGCTGCGGGCTAAGCAAGAACTTTTCCTTGTCAGTGATGCCCTTGCACCATTAGGGCTACCTGATGGTGTGTATCCTTGGGATAGCCGACAAATTGAAGTAAAAAACGGTACAGCCAGGCTGCGAGATGGCACATTATCAGGCACAACTTTGTCGCTATTGATGGGAGTGCAAAACTTGGTAAAGTGGGGAATTTGTGACATAGAAAAAGCGATCGCTTTAGCGACAAATGCACCAAGACAGGCAATAAATTTACCTGTAATTTACCCAGGGCAAACAGCTAATTTATTACGGTGGCATTGGGATGAAGCAACCAAAGAATTAACCTGGCAAAGATTATGAAGCGAAAACACACTTTTATGGAGTTGTTAACTGTTAACAGTCAATAGTCAAAAGTGAACTATCAACACAATACAAATGCATAAAAAAAGAGTGGGAGTAGGCATACCAATCGCCTAGTTCTCCCACTCAACATTTGCTGCTGTAGCGTCCAGGAATATGTACTAACATTGCCCTTTTATTTAGGGGGCTAAGCTGTGCGAAAATGGCAACGTCTATACATATTGAATTTTCCTGTTGCAGCAAATGTAAAGCCTGATTAATTAATGCATTTTTCCCAATTAATTAGCTAAAATTTGAAATTAAATTTCTATTGTAATAAACTCGTATTTCGTCATTTGATTTTCTAGGTAGACCCTGATAACAAAACCCTTGAAGTCGTTTATCTTTCATAAATTTAACTCAGCTAATTTGAGTTGGGTTGCCATTTTGGCAGGTTTTTAAGATTGTGTTATCAAACAAAATTCAGAAGCGATACCCTGAATTCTGACTTCTGAATTCTTCAATACCCTGATAATTCTTAACTTGAAGGTGGAACGGGGAGTTGGGAAGAGGGAGTAGTGTAAAATTCTTTCATCATTGGTTGTGAAACTTGTTTTATCTGGCTGCTATATCCTCATGACAAATATTCACACCGATATAGTTATAAATATAATTTTGACACTAATAAGGGTACAGCAATGCTGTACCCCCACAATCTAAAGTTGTATTTCAAAAGTTTTTGTCTTAGGGCAACATTAATACTTTTGTAAAAGTGTAGACAAAGAATTGTCTTTGCGGATATCCATCAAGTCTGCTAGTGATTCTTTGCCTTTATCTAGGCGGTAGTGCTGTGCTGGCGGTAGAACTTCAACTAAAGGTTTGCTTTTAATTGGCAGTGGTTGGAAAGTTGCAAACCTTGGCAGATTCTGAGATGTTTGTGGTTGCCATCTGGGTTGCGGAATTGGTTTTAAAGCTTTCTGACGACTGCGAACAGGTTTGGGGATGTTGTGAGACTTGCTTGAACGGTTCAGCAACCGAAAAATTACGTAGCAACCACTACCACAACTGAGTGCGATCGCCATTACCATCCATAAAGGTGTAGGATTGCTACGTTCAGTGGTAATTGGCTGTTCAACTATTACTGGTATTGGCTCTTGTTCTGCCTGTTTTGCACCATCAATATGACTGAGGCTGTAAAATGCTACAGCAGCTGCACCGAGAATCATTGTAAAAACTCCACTTAACAACACCAGAGGGTGCTGCACCAGTAGAGAAAGAAGAATGTTTGAGCGACCTTTTGAACCCAATTTAGGATTTTTCGATTCCCGATTGGGTTCTATCAGTTGGGTTGGCTCATGGTTGAAATTTTGACTATTTTCCATGATCACTTTTAGATTTGTACCCCTTCAGTTCCATGATTGTACTTAAGGAGTAAGTTATCAAGTATCAATAGCCAGATTTTGGCATAAAGAGCCACTTGTTTAGATCATTAGTCACTAAATCTCATCTTTTCTTCAAAAATCAATTTTGTTGGCAAATCTATCAAAAAGCTAGTATTCACAACTTACTCAGCACTCAGCACTTTAACCAGAATGCCTTTCTAAAGCTAGTTGTACCAATCTATCCACTAATTCGGGAAAAGATACGCCGCTATGAGACCAAAGTTGGGGATACATACTAGTAGCAGTAAAGCCAGGTAAGGTATTGATTTCGTTAATTAATATTTCCCCTGTGGCTTCTACATAAAAGAAATCGACTCTGGCTAATCCTGCCGCATCAACTGCTGCAAAGGCTTGCAACGCCATATCCTGAATTTTACGGCTGATATCATCTGGTAGTGGCGCTGGAATAAGTAAATCTGCTCTACCTTCGGTGTATTTAGTTTCGTAATCGTAAAAATCACTGTCGAAGGTAATTTCACCAATAACAGAAGCTTGGGGTTGGTCGTTACCCAACACGGCACATTCTACTTCTCTGGCAACTACTCCTGCCTCAACAATGATGCGGCGGTCATAACTGGCGGCTTGGTCGAGTGCAGTTTCTAATTCTGAGCGCGATCGCACTTTGGCAATCCCTACTGATGAACCCAAGTTAGCAGGTTTGACAAAACAAGGATAGCCTAATGTCGCTTCTATCTCATCGCACAATTTCGGAAATACACAAGGATTTGACCAAATTTGCGCTCTTGTTAACGCTTTATATTTAACTTGGGGTAATCCTGCTTGCTCAAATGCCATTTTCATGGCTATTTTATCCATCCCCAGGGCTGAACCTAGTACCCCAGAACCGACAAAGGGGACTTGCATCAACGTCAGTAAACCTTGAATTGTGCCATCTTCCCCGTTGGGGCCGTGGAGAATGGGAAACCAAACATCCACTTCTGCAACTTGGGAAGGAGATTGCCAACGTTCTAGTGTTTGGCTTCGGGAATTGGTGAGTTGTGTTTCCTCGGAGTTTGGGGAAGTTTCGGATTCTAGTAAAGGCTTACCAGAAATTAATACTTTTTGGGGTGTGTCTCCGGCTAACCAACGTCCGTCTTTTTGAATGTAGAAAGGCAGGATTTCGTACTTACTAGTATTTTGCTCTGCACTTAAAGCTTTAGCGATCGCCCTTGCCGAACTAATTGACACTTCATGTTCCCCAGAACGTCCGCCAAATAACAATCCCACCCTTACCTTAGTCATTTTCGGTTCCTCTACATTCCTATCGCAGATAGCCTATCACAACCTGCTGAAGTTGCTATATTTTCCTTTACTCAGAATTTTCCGCGATTAAGGATGAGCCAAAAATGCCCCATATTTAGGTATGTTTGTTTTATAACTACAAAAAAAGTCTATTAAAAGGGCTTAGTCAGACTTTTATAAATACTGTTAAGATTTTTGAATGTTACAAAAGCCACAAAAATTGGAAAAAAAACTCGGTTGGTCTTTGGATGAGCGAGATCCAAATTTTATTAAATCGATGATGCCTTTATTGGGCTTTTTATATCGTTATTATTTTCGCGTGCAAACTAGTGGTTGGCATCATGTCTCACCTCAGCAAAAAGTTTTGTTTGTGGGTTCTCATAATGGTGGACTTTCGGCTCCCGATATGCTGATGATGATGTACGACTGGTTTCAGCGTTTTGGCGTGGAACAACCAGTATATGGTTTGATGCATCCCAGAGTTTGGGAAGTTGTTCCACCACTGGCACAACTGGCTGCCAAAATGGGAGCTATCATGGCTCATCCCAAAATGGCTTATGCGGCTTTGCGTTCTGGTGCGAGTGTGTTGGTTTATCCAGGTGGCGCAGAAGATGTCTTTCGACCTTATTATTTAAGAAATAAAATTTATTTTGCTGGCAGACAAGGATTTATTAAGCTGGCGTTACGAGAAAATGTGCCGATTGTGCCTGTAATTTCGACGGGGGCGCATGATACCTTAATTGTCTTGGCTGACATTTATAAAATTGTTCGTCAATTCCATGAATGGGGAATGCCTTGGCTGTTAGATATTGATCCGGTGGTATTTCCGATTTACTTAGGTTGGCCTTGGGGATTATCTATTGGGCCACTGCCTAATATTCCGTTTCCTGTATCTATTCACACACAGGTTTGTCCGCCAATTGTATTTGAACGTTATGGAAGAGAAGCTGCAAGCGATCGCGATTATGTTGATGAATGCTACGACTTAGTTGTTAGTAAAATGCAGTATCAGTTAGATCAGTTAGTTTTGCTCAGCGAAAAATCTTAATTGAGGAGACAACGGTATAATATTTGCTCAACTCTCTGTTGCTAACCAAGCGCGTAAAACTTCTGCTACTGTCCAGGCTTGGGCAATACATCCGCGTGGAGTCATCGGCGCATCTCCATCAAAAATTTCGCTGAGACTGCCAACACCATGTGCTGTGAGATGATTGGCCATTGGTTCGAGAAATTGCCGCGCCTGTTCAGGATTTTTGTAAACGCGCAGATGAGCAAAAACGAATGGCCCTAACAACCAACCCCAGACAGTGCCTTGGTGATAAGCTCCATCGCGTTGATACTGATTACCACCGTATATTCCCTGGTATTGGGGATGGTCGGGAGTGAGCGATCGCAATCCATAAGAAGTCAACAGCATTCTTCCACAAGTGTCTACTACACTCTTTTGTTGACTAGGTGTGAGGGGGCTTTCTGGCATTGATACAGTAAAAATTTGATTAGGACGCAACGCTGCATCATCCCCATCAGGGCTATCTATCACGTCATAGCAGTAACCTAGCCCTTCATTCCAGAAGCGAGAAAATCTAGCTAAAGCCCGGTCTGCCATTGCCTCATATTCTTGATGTGGTTTACCCAGTTGTCGGGCAAACTTTGCCATTGTGCGTAACGCATTATACCAAAGTGCATTAACTTCAATTGGTTTGCCAATTCGCGGTGTTACTACCCAATCTCCAACTTTGGCATCCATCCAAGTCAGTTGGACACCTGCAATGCCTGCGTACAATAAACCATCGGTGGGATCGAGGTGGATGTTATAACGTGTGCCGCGACAGTGCCAATAAATAATGTCTCCCAAAACAGGAAACAGTTCACTCAGCAAATGATCGTCTTCTGTGGCATTGTAATAAGCACGAATTGCTTCAAAGTACCACAGTGTGGCATCAACTGTATTGTATTCTGGTTGCTCCCCAGCATCAGGAAAGCGATTGGGCAGCATTCCTTGGTCTACATACCTAGCAAAGGTGCGGATAATTGAACGTGCTAACTCTGGGCGGCCAGTGGCAATTGTCAACCCAGGTAAACTAATCATTGTGTCTCGTCCCCAATCACTAAACCAGGGATAACCAGCGATGATAGTTTTGCCATGAGGTTCTTCTGGCACTGGGCGATCTACAATAAACTGCTCAGCTGCTAATAACAGATGGTTAATCCAGGTAGGAGATTCGGGCGCGTTCAGGGGTCGATTACTCAGCCAAAGTCCTATGAGTTTCTGCTCATGAGTTTGGCGTAACTTGAGGGCGCTTTCACCATGCAAATCTGCCGATTTTTCTGTGCTGGCGACAAAGGTGAGTGCTTCCCCTGGATGAAGTGTCACAGTAAACGTGGCAGCATGAAGATGATCTTCTTTGTCGTTTAAGCCGCGATAACGCTCAACTGCTAAGTCAAAGTTATAGTACCAATTATGAACTGGTGACACACTACCCTTGTCAGTCAACAAATAAAATGGTGTAGCACTTAGATCAGCAGTTACACAAATTCCCTGTTCTACCTGCTCAATAGACATCTGCCAACCGTTGCTGTGGGTATCGCTGTGATAATCGCGGTAGTTGACTATTGCTTTCAGGGTTAGTTGCAAAGGTTGGGTGGCACGACGCACCGTATATTGGATATATGTTGTGTTAGCTCCTTGCTGCATCCAAATTCGCTTTTCTAACAAAGCATCAGCTACAGCAAAACGCCAGATGGGAACTGTACCTTCTAAAGCAAAATGTTCGATATGTCGATAACCGTGGGGACTAACAATTTTATCTGCCCAACGATTTGTGTGTAGCGGATAAGAGCGATCGCCATACAAAACTGTTTCATCTAGTTTTGTCAGCAATAAAGTACGACCTAAAGGTGGATGTAATGCTGCTACTAGTAGGCCGTGATAGCGACGGGTGAGCAAACCTGCCACAGTCCCAGAAGCATAACCACCTATGCCATTGGTGACTAACCATTCTCGTGTTTCTGCGGTGTCGAGATTGCCGCAGATTTCCCGCCCAAATTCCATAAACATAAGGCAACACTCTTTCTAGCGATCGCTATTTTGGATGATCTGTTCTAAATCTTGGTTCTGCAACCGATTGTTACACCACTGGCTACAAAACAGGAGAGAAATCGAGATTGTTCTCCTGAGACTCGAATACAACCTTGTACAGACAGTCCCATAGCTGGTGATTGAATAATTAACTTATTTGATAAGTTTTCTGGAGTTTTTCGGGTGATAACTGAAGCCAACATTATAATAAACTGGCTTTTCAATATACTGGAAGTTTCTCTGCAACTGAGCTTGTTGCTACAAAGTACTTCTTCCGTTGTATCTTATCGTTATTTTGGCATATTAAATTTACTTAGATACTTGCATAATAAATTTCAATATTCATTTACGGCAAGGTTACCTTTTTAGGAGATACTCAAACTATATCTGGTGTTTTTGTAAGTGCGAATTAAAAGGATTCTATCTTTGGATTGGCAACTGCTGTCTGTGTCTAGTTTCTGTAATCTATCTGTCGCCAACATTTTTTCAGTTGGTATTTACCTGTTTTCTACGGTGAATCTGTTCTGACTCAGGTTAGGAAGCTTCCACATAACTGGATTGCATGGGGAGGCAACAGGCAACAGGCAACAGGAAAGCAGGAATAAAAGAATACTGAGTTTTTTTCCCAAATCAAATGTGAGTCTTATATAAGTATTTATTCACTGTGTTGAAAGTTACCTCTTAAGAAAAAAAATGTTGTTTTCAATATTTCAATTTAGGTTTAACTTATTTTTATGTTTATATAATTTGGCTTACTAAATCAGCATATTCAGTTAAGATTAAGCATGTTTTACTATTTAGTTGCTGGTTTTGGATTTCTAGACTCCTTGGATTAATTTCATCTTGTTATTCAATAGCTGTTAGCCCCTATCGCTCCCATGCTGACCTATCATCGCAAGCCTGTGTGCTTATCACTAATTTCCACTGACCTGCCGTTCTGGTCAGTGGTAGAAACTGCTGGAACACTGTATCAGAAAGATACTGAACGATTTCATTTACTGTTAACTGCACCACCTCTGATTACCTGTGAAGTAGAAACTTCTCCAAATACAGAGGAAATTTTGCCCCACAGGACAAACACTGCTTACGCTCCCAGTAGTCCTAGAATTTTGTGGCTGGAAATTTCTCCATATCGGGTAATTATGACTATGCAAGGTAATGGTCAAGTAAGTTACCGCCACTTCTGGGAACAAGGCGTATACGGTGTTAGCCGTTATTGGTTACCAACGGAATCAATACAACCGAATAATCCCATTCGCTTACGTAATTTTACGAAAACATTAACTCTCTCTGGTAAACAATTCCCAGAGCGCTTGCGCCTGGAGTATGAATTGTGGGCAGAAAAAGTTCAACTAGGGTGCTACATCCTCAATCTAGAAATTAAGCACTAATAATTCCATCATTTCTGTCTTGCCTTTCCCAACCAACAATTGGGGAAGGCATAATATTTATATTTTTTATTAAAATTTAACACTCAGGACAAATAACAAATGACCAATAACAAATGACACAAACATTGCAATTTTTTACTTTCCCCGTGTATTTTTGGTTAGGTTCATTACGAATTCATCCGCATATTTTATTTGAATCTTTAGCTTATACGATCGCCTTTCGTCTATTATTGCGCAATGTCCGTAAAGATGCGATCGCTCCTAGTCAACGTAGTGCTGTAATGCTTGGCGGGATGCTTGGGGCATTAATTGGTGCTAAGGCATTAGTCGCTTTACAACATATAGATTTAATTTGGCAAAATCCCCAGCAATTCGGCTTACTGCTGTTACAAGGCAAAACTGTCGTCGGCGCACTTTTAGGTGGATTAATTGGTGTAGAAATCACCAAAAAAATTATTGGCGTTCATCAATCTACTGGCGATGTTTTTGTCTATCCTTTAATTATCGGTACAGCCATTGGCAGGATAGGTTGCTTTCTCACAGGATTGAGCGATCGCACTTACGGAATTGCTACTAATTTACCTTGGGGTGTTGATTTTGGCGATGGCATTCCGCGTCATCCGACGCAATTATATGAAATAATATTTTGCATTAGTTTAATATTTTTATTAAAACTTCGCAGCCGTTATCAATATCACAATGGTGATTTATTTAAGTTTTATTTAATTTCTTATTTAAGTTTTCGGTTTTTCATTGATTTCATCAAGCCAGATTTTCATCTCTTACTTGGTTTAAGTGCAATTCAAATTGCTTGTTTATTTGGTCTCATATATTATTTGCCTAGCATTCCGCAGGTTTTTTCGATAAAAGTCAAAAAATAAGGAGCCAGTATTTTGTATTCTGACTCCTGAATTATTTTTTAAATTTTGGCAGTAACCGGAGTTGGTAAATTCACTTTTAACCGTTTAAACATGGCTTCTCGTGCTTGCATTGCGAGGTCATCATCTAGTGGTTTGAGGGTGATAGGTTGTTGATACTTCAGCCGCAATGCTGTTTGAATTAACCAGTCAGCGACAAAGGGATTTTTGGGTAACAAAGGGCCGTGAGAGTAAGTTGCGATCGCATTTTGATAAAATGCGCCTTCTGTACCATCTTCGCCATTATTGCCTAAACCGTACACCACACGCCCCAAAGTTTCCACTTTTCCTAACTTGGTGCGTCCGCCATGATTTTCAAACCCGACTAGATAAGGTTTGCTACCTGTCATCGCTTCTAAATCTTTTGCTAGGCGTGAAGCTGTCACTTCAATTACCAAGTTACCGATGCAACGTTTGGTATTTTCCCCAGGATGGATAGAAACTAAATCGAGGATACCTAAACCCTCTATCCGCTGTCCAAATCCTGGTTCGTAATAATGTCCTAACAGTTGGGGTGAACCGCAGGTAAAGACTCCTGGTGTACCATTTTCGATTTTTTCGCGCATTGCGTCGGCTTTTGCGCCTTGCAAGTCACGCATGACAATTTCTTGCTGACGGTCTTGTGCGCCTCCACCAACAATCACATCTACAGATTTAATATCTTCTGCGGTGGAGTTTTGGTCTAAAGGTAATACCTTGACACTGTATCCTCGCCATTGGGCGCGGCGTTCTATAGTGATAACATTACCGCGATCGCCATAGGTACTCATCAAAGTCGGATACAGCCAACCAATTGTTAATTCTAATTGTTGAGAACTCATAAACCCTCTCTAATAACTGATAACTCATAATTTTTTCTGGCTGTGTTTACACAATCAGGTGTATCGACAGTTTCTTTCTGCGTAAGCATATCTTATTTTGTGGCAGAAGGCTGTAATATTTATTGGACTCATAGGATTTTTCGTATTTTATGTAACAGTTTTTCGGTAGCAATTTCTCCATAATCCCAAAGGAAACGTAGAAAAGCTTAAATAAATATTTCATAATCAGTTTCTCGTTTCTACTTAACCGTAATATTACAGAGATAAAAAGTTTATTTCATGACCTAAGAAAAAACTAGGAGAGATTTCTTAGTAACGTTGAGTTGTCTTGTTTTGACTTTTAACTTTTAACTTTTGACTTGTTTATTATGGATTGTAAAACTGCTACTTTGGTCTACCTAAACGAAAACCACCTGGAGAAAATGCAAGAAATTTTCCCAGAAGCTTGGAAGTTTTTAGAAGAGCAAACTTTTGCTTATGTTCAGGGTAAAAAAGATGATTTCGATTCAGCAGTCAGAAATTTAGTTGGGGAACCCAAGTTTAAATTTAGAATGGTTCACCGCCAAGACGACCAACTCACACAAGACTTAGCTGATTTATTAGGAGATATTACTTCGCGGCTACTTTTAGAAAAGCATTTTTCGCAATTAGTTGGTCAGCCAATTTTCTTTAGCACAATTTGTTGTAAAAGCCATATTACTTCTGACCACGAACTAACTTTAGAGGAAGTTTTACCTCTGCAACGTGCAGCAGTGAAATTGCAATAGGAATGGGAGTGGTGAGTTGCTTTTGCTACCGTTGGCTGGGGTTGTACGATTAGCCAAGAGCATAGCATTACTATCAGTCAACGTATGTATCACAATTCAGCTTATCCCAAACTCAGGTTTGCAAAGCTAAAAGTTCCAAAATAACTCCATTAGTCCAACCAAAACCTATTTCGTTAGAACTATAGCCGAAGCAAATTTCGTCGGAAACTTGAGCAGAACAGCGTTCTACGTCGTACTTTTCTACGAAAAAGCCATATTTCGTAAATTCCTGAATAGCCATAGTTAGGAACTTGCGAGCAATTTCATTTGCTTCTGTATGATATCCATAGCGGTGGAGTCCCTGAACTGCAATTAATGTTAGTGGGGCCCATCCAAAAGGAGCGTCCCACTGATTTCCGGTAACGCGGGTACTGGTTAAGATTCCTCCTGGTGCTGTAAATAAGTCAAGATTCTGCACAACTTGTTTGGCTTGTACAGGAGAAGCAAGTCCTGTCCATAGAGGATAAAAGGTAGTGGCAAACTCATAATGACGACGTTTGCCACTGTGGAAGTGATAATCTAGATACAGCCCTTTTTCTTCATCCCAAAGGTATTGATTGATACGTTCACGGCGGATGCTGGCGCGATCGCTCCATTGTTGTCCAAATTCTGGATTACCTAAAATATCGTGAATTTGCGCCAAGTCTTGTTCCATTTGATACAACAGACTATTTAAGCAAACAGGCGCATAGTGAATGATATCAACACTGAAGGGGCCAAAGCGGTTGCTGATATCAAAACCAGACTCGCGCATGGAGCGATCGCCTTTGTAAAATAAGTCTGTGAGTTCGTCTTTTTCTTGGTCGTAAAACAGACTGACATCATAATCATCAATCTCAAATGCTTTGTAATATTCTTTGACACGTTCATAATGGCTGCGTCCTTCTTCATCCAGTTCGGAGAATAAGACTTCTGGTGCTGGGCCTTCGCCTAAAGCATAATATCGGGATAAGCCTGTTGCGGGATTCAAATGTGGTGGTACTACCCAGTAGTAATAAAATTGTTCTAGCAATGGCAAAGTTGATTTCAGCCATTCTTTATCTTGGGTGTGTTGGAACAACGCCAACACCATCATACTGAGGACAGGGGGTTGCGATCGCGTCAGCATATATGTACGGTTAGCATTGAGAATAGTCCCGTAATGCTGCACTTGATAAAGTAACTGATCAACTTGACTTTGGGCTAGTTCCCATTCTTCATCTTGCAGTAAGCCCAGCAAAATAAAATAGCTGTCCCAGCCATACATCTCGTTGAAACGTCCACCAGGGACAACATAAGCGCCTGGAAGGTATAACAAGCCGTGTTCTTGGATATCTGCAACTTCGTTAGGTAAGGTGCGAATTTCTATCTGCTGCATTTCTTTGGCAGATAGCGATCGCTCTAATACAGACTTGACTGTATTACAGTCTTCTTGGGGGGATATATAAACTAGCCAGGGGGTGTTGGGTTGGTGTTCTAGTTTGGTGTCTTGGGCGGATTCTAATAAGTGTTGGTGGGAACGGGTGAGGGTTTTCCAGGTTTGTTTGATGTAGGTGCGGATGGCTTGTGTTTGTGTGGTGAGTTGGATAGTCATGAGTTTTGTTTCACGCAGAGACGCAGAGGCGCAGAGAGGAGGGACTAGAGAGTTAGAGTTACTCAGCAATTAATAGGGCTACGGGGAAGTGAGAGAGGGCGGTGGCGATGGGTAGAGTGTTTTCAGTTTGTAGGGTTTGGTGGGTGAGGAGGTTTTGCCAAGTTTTGGCGGGGAGTTGTAGGTGTGTATCTTGCCATATTGACTCGCCTAGTGGGGGTTGTCCGGGTTGGGTGAGGGTGGTGAGGAAACGGGGGACAATGGCGATCGCGGTTTGATTGTGATGTTGTCTGGCAAAGGCGATAATATGGTTGGCGTGAGTTCCGTGAACTTCTAAAGGTAAATATTCGCCGTTTTGGAATAATGAAAGATATTTGGTTCTGGCTTTGAGTGCTTGCAGAGTTAAAAACAGTTTGATTCTACCGTCGGTTTTGTGCGTTAGGAGTTCGGGAATTAAGCTGAGAATATCTGTTTTGATGTTTTCTTGAATAGAGCTTAGGTACGCACGTCGTAATTCAAAATCTACAGGACGGCGATTATCGGGGTCAACTAAGCTTAAATCCCAAAGTTCTGTTCCTTGGTAGAAGTCGGGGACACCAGGAGCGGTAATCTTGAGTAGAGTTTGGGAAAGGGAATTAAATATGCCATATTCGGATATTTTTTGTTGAAAGGGGCGGAAGTTATCTAAAAATTGTCGTGATAAGTTGGGGTCAAGTACTTTTTGAATAAAGGCGGTACAAGCGGCTTCGTATTCGTTATCAGGACGCAACCATGCAGTATGAACCTTGGCTTCTCGGATGGCTTTAATCATGTATTCTTGCACCCGTTCGACAAAGGACGCTTGTTCGTGTTCTGCAAAAGGAAATGCGCCGACTAAAGTTTGATAGAGAAAATATTCATCGTTGCGATCGACTAGGCTACGATGTTCTTGATTAAGTTCACTCCAGTTATTTACCTGTTGTTCCCATTCTTGGGGAATTTCTGATAATACATTTAACCTAGCTCTAACATCTTCGCCGCGCTTGGTATCATGGGTGGCGGTGGCGTTCATGGTGTGAGGCCAGTTCTTTTGGTGTTGTTGGTTAAAGGTATGAAATTGGTTAATAGTAATCCCAAAATGGCTAGGATTTCCGCCAACTTCATTGAGTGAAACTAGACGGTTATAAACATATAAAGTAGTATCTTCCACACCTTTAGCCATGAGGGGGCCAGTGTATTGCTGCATTCGCAAGACAAAATATATCCACTGTTCTCTTTCTGTTTGGGTGAGAGATTCATCAAACTGCAACAGCATGACTTTTTCGATAAAGTTCATTTCATGCTGCAACAGAGGTACTTGTTTTCTCGCGGTCTTTATTACTTCTTGAATGCAGGCTTGATCACTATCTTGAATTCCATCGGGAGTGATATAAGTCCGGTAGATGGGGAAGAGGGTGAGAACTTCTGCGATCGCTCGTTTCAATCCGTTCAATGTAAAATCATTACCATAGCGATATTTGCTGGCAATATTCTTCAGCAAGCTGGCTAAATTATCCACATCACCCGCTAAATTCTTTTCTAGGATGAGATGTTTTTTCTCTCTTACTAGTGATGAATAATCAACCCGTGAGCCAATAAATGAATGGTAGATTTTATCACATGATGTGTGATTTTCAGATTGACAAAATACTCCATTGACATAATTTAGAAAATCATATCCCGAAGTACCTTGAATCTGCCAATTATTTGGTAGCTCTTCCGTTAGTTCTAAAATCTTCTCGACGGTGATATAAACATCACCCATTTTTTCCCGCAGCCTTTCTAAATACTGCGTAGGGTTATATAACCCATCAATATGATCAATTCTTAAGCCAGTGAATACACCCTCTTCTACTAACTTAGAAATTAAACTATGAGTATTGTTAAACACGCGCATTTCTTCCACTTTCACTGAGATAAGTTCGTTCACAGTAAAGAAACGGCGATAGTTCATTTCCTCCGCGCCAACTTTCCAGAAAGCAAGACGGTAAAATTGGTCTTTGAGTAAATCATCTAGTAAGTTAAAACTTTCAGCATTACCGGGTTCTCCATTAAAGATTTTGAGATTTTCGCTAATGAATTCCCGAATATCATCATTATTGCTGTAGAGTTCCCAAATTAAACCTTTGATAAAAGCAATTTGGTCTTGACGCTGTTTGCCAGCAACTTCCGAAGGTACATTTTTTAGAATGTAGAGAATACCTAAAAGTTTAATAAAATCAGGATGATTTCTGCCTAGAGTGCGGGTGAGTTTACCTAAATTGTAAGTCAGAAATTTGCTATAAGACTCCAAGCGCAATGGTAATTTTAAGCTGTAATAGTTAACAGTTAAACCACTCTGCTCATATTGCAGTTGAATATCTCCTTTTTCCAGAGCTTCACCATAAAAATCTCCCAACAAAGGCGCAAGAATTCGCTCTTGACTATTAGCAAAAGGTGAATTCCAACAAACATCAAAATAATCGGTGTAACTAGAATCTGCACCGTGTTCTAACACATCCATTAAGTATGGATTTTCGCTACTATAAGCCATATGATTCGGCACAATATCTTGTAGCCAACCCATACCCAGAGATTGTAATTCCGCCACTAAAGCCTCAAAATTCTCCGTAGTTCCTAATTGCGGATTTAACTGTGAAGCATCTACAACATCATAACCATGTGTACTACCAGTTCTCGCCTTAAAAATCGGCGAAGCATACAAATCAGAAATACCTAAATCTGATAAATAAGATGCGATCGCTCTAGCATCATCAAAACCAAACTGGGGTGTAAACTGAATTCTATAAGTAACTTTAGGAATTCGCATAACCTTTCACTTAATATTAATAAACCTCAAAAAACTCTCCGCGCACCTCAGCGTTAACCTCAGCGCACCTCTGCGTTAAAAAACTCTCAAACCTCATACAAAACCAAACTCATCGCCTCCAACACAACCTCATCCCCCGCAGACAAAAATTCCGCAGCGTCAGAACCAGAATCTAATAACTTCCGCGCCTGCTGCTGAATTGGTAAACTCACCCTCACAGCCGCAGAATTAAAATTCATTGCAAATATCACTTCTTTCGACTCACACCAACGCCGCACCACAACAACCTTTTTCTCTTCATCACTCGTCGCTTCAATACTGTCGCGGTCAAAATTCAACAACGCCGGATGAGTTTTGCGTAGATGAATTAACTGACGATACCAATTCCATAAAACCTTATGCTGACCTTCGTGACGTAATTCCCAGTTCAGTTTACACCGCAAAAATGTCTCCGCAGATTCCGGGTCTGGTGGGTCTTCTGCATAGTGGAATGGTTCAAATTCTTTTTTGCGTCCAGCACGTACAGCTTGAATCAAATCGGGGTCGGAGTGGCTAACAAAGTAGATAAAAGGTGAAGTTTCGCCATATTCTTCACCCATGAACAGCAGCGGTAAATAAGGTGACAACAACACCGCACCAGCCGCTAATTTCAAACCTGCAAATGAAATTCGCTCAGATAAGCGTTCCCCTTTCATTTGATTGCCGATTTGGTCATGATTTTGAATACATACTGAAAACCGAGATAATGGGCGATCGCGGCAAGATATCCCATGAAATCGGTTACGATGAGGTGCATAGCGCCAATCGTAAACAAAAGTATCTTGGTAAGCTTTGGCTAAATCGGCACACTTACCGAAGTCTTGATAATAACCCAAGCGATCGCCTGTTAACAATGTATGCAGTGCGTGGTGAAAGTCATCACTCCACTGTGCATCAATTCCATAGCCACCTAATTCTGGCGGACGCACAACTTGCGGGTTATTCAAGTCACTTTCCGCAATTAAATAACGTTTCCATGTTCCTCCACCAGAGAAGTTATGCACGTTTTCCGCCAATTCCCGTAAAAAATGCTTTGCACCCAAATCATAAATTGCTTGAATTGCATCTAGTCGCAACGCATCTATGTGAAATTCTCCCAACCAATACAAAGCATTTTGAATAAAATAATTGCGTACACCTTGGCTATAAGCATCATCGAAATTCATCGCGTTGCCCCAAGGTGTTTTATAAGTTTTAGTAAAATAAGGTGCGAACTGACCCATATAATTACCTTCTGGGCCAAAGTGGTTATAAACCACATCCAACACCACAGCAATACCATTTTCGTGGCAAGCATTGACAAATTGCTTTAAATCTGATGGGCTTCCGTAGGAATTTTGGACTGCATAAGGATAAACGCCATCATATCCCCAGTTGCGATGTGCCAAATCAGGCTGAATATGATCATCGCCTGGAAATTGGGCAATGGGCATGAGTTCAATGGCATTAATTCCTAATTCCCGCAGTTCTGGTAAACGGGGAATAATCGCAGTGAAAGTTCCTTCGGGTGTGAATGTCCCTACATGCAGTTCATAGAAAATCATTGATTCGAGAGGAACACCAGTCCAAGCTGCATCTGTCCATTCAAACTGATGATCGACAACTTGAGAAGGCCCGTGAACACCTTCGGGTTGAAATTGCGAAGCTGGGTCAGCAAAAGCTTCTTGGTCATTTAATTGATAACGATAAAGCGTACCAGGATAAACATCATTAACTTTTACTTGCCAATATCCGTCTGTTAGAGGTTTGAGAGGAATTAACTGCTTTTCTGGCTTGAGAATTTGCACTGCCAAACTGTTTAATGTTGGAGACCAAACAGTAAACTCACACTCTCCGTTACCCAAGTAGTGAGCGCCAATTTTCACGCAGTATCCTCCCGTTAAATAATTTTTTAAATAAAAGTTTGCTAACGACAAATGTCATCGATTACACACTTTTGAATCATGTGCCACATAGAATCATGGTCTGTTTCTCAGGCAATTTACTACAACCAAAAGGCAGATTTATGTATAGCTAAAAGTAGGAGAAATGCTGCGTTGATCAAATAGAATTCAGGCTTTGTAGGGACGAATAGCCGTTTGCCGATAAAGAGTTCAGTATAAATAACCTAAAGATAGATGTTAAAAAAAATTTTTTGGTTAGATAATACTTATGACTTATAAAAATACCGAATGCAAATTTATGGCATCCGGATAGTATATGCTTTATTGTGCATTAAAAATTGCATTTTATTATAGTAAAAACACTATAAATAAGAAAAAAAGATTTGACTAGGAAAAATCAGTTTAAAGCATTTTTTCTAAGAATTTCTGGGCGCGATCGCACTGCGGATTTTGAAAAAACTCAGATGGCGTGGTATCTTCTGCTAAAGTACCTTGATCGAGAAACATAATTCGACTAGCGACTTCTCTCGCAAATCCCATTTCGTGGGTGACAATCGCCATTGTAATTCCGGTTTGGGCTAAAGCTTGCATCACCAACAATACATCTTTGACCATTTCTGGATCTAAAGCTGAGGTGGGTTCATCAAATAAAATCATCTCTGGTTCCATCGCCAAAGCGCGAGCGATCGCTACACGTTGTTTCTGTCCGCCGGATAATTTGGATGGGTAAACATCGGCTTTTTCTTCTAACCCGACTTTTGTTAATAACTCTAAACCTTTTTGTTGGGCTAACCGATGATTCACTCCTTTAACTTTTATCGGTGCATAAGTCACATTTTCCATCACCGTCATGTGCGGAAACAAATTAAAATGCTGAAACACCATCACTAATTTTTGTCGCACTTTCGCAATATTCACCTTGGGATTGGTAATTTCTTCTGTGTGGAAATAGATTTTGCCTCTACTCGGCTTTTCTAGTAAGTTTAGACATCGCAGAAATGTAGATTTACCACTACCAGAAGGGCCAAGAATCGCCACTACTTCCCCTTGATGAATAGTTGTCGAAATATTTTTGAGTACATCCAAATTCCCAAAGGATTTATACAAAGACTCTGTACGAATGACAACTTCACTCACTTTGTCTCAACCTCCTTTCTAAAACTGATGCACTCTTAGTCAGACCCATAACTAAAACATAGTAAATTAAGCCAGCAAACAGCAGCGGTTCAAAGTAAATGTATTTATTTGCACCGACAATTTGAGCGCTACGTAAAATTTCTACTACCCCAATTGTGGAAACTAAAGCTGAATCTTTCAGCAATCCAATTGTTTCATTCACCAATGCAGGCAAAATGTTTTTCAATGCTTGCGGTAAAATAATATCCCACATCATCAATCTGTAAGGTACACCCATCGACATCGCCGCTTCAGTTTGTCCTTTATCGACTGCTTGAATTCCACCCCGGATAGTTTCTGACATATATGCACCAGAGTTGAGGGTAAATGTGAGTACTCCAGCTTCTAAAGCTGAGATGTCATAGCCTGTGAGTTGCGGTGTGGCGTAGTAAACTAAAGCCAACTGTAACAACAACGGTGTTCCGCGAAATATAGAAGTGTAAGCATTAGCAACCCAGACTAGAGGTTTGATTCCGGTAATTTTGCATAACGACAGAATTGTTCCCCAAATTAATCCGAGAAATACTGACAATAGGGTAAACAACAATGTTAGAGGAATGCCTTTGAGGATAAAGGGGATTTCTGGCAAAATTCTTGTAAAGTCGAGATTGAGTCCGCTTTTAGCAGGAGTGGATGTAGTTGGAGTAGCGGTAGTTTGGGAAAACCATTTAGTGGCTAATTTTTGCAGTTCGCCTTTGTCCTTCATTTGTTGGAGAACTTTGTTAAATGGTTCTACCAACTGAGAATTTTTCGGAAATGCGATGGCTGATCCACTTGTCTGTTGTGGCGGAATTACGTTAAATTCTAATTCTGGGTTAGCTTGGGCAAATCCCTTCGCCACAGTATCCTCAACAATAGCCCCATCAATTCGCCCTGATTTAATTTCCTGGATAATTTCTGGGACTCTATTCAGTTGTTTGAGTTCAATTCCTGGAACTTTTTCGCTAATTTTTTTGGCATTTTGCTCTTGAATAGTTCCTAATTGTACGCCAATTTTCTTACCTGCCAAATCTTGAATTTTTTTGAGATTACTAGTTTTAGGTGCAACGATAGTATCTTTAGCTTCGTAATAAATAATCGAAAAATCAACATTTTTCCGTCGTTCTGGGGTAGGAGTCATCCCCGCCATCACAAAGTCAGCCCGATTTGCTTGCAGTGCAGGAATTAAACCATTAAAATCAGACTCCATAATTTGGAGTTTAAACCCTAGTTGTTGCGCGATAGTATTGGCGATATCAATATCAAAGCCAACGATTTTACGTTCTCCACCTTGAGTATCATAAAACTCATAAGGCGGGTAATCGGGTGAAGTAATCATCGTCAGCGTTTCTTTACCCAAAGATGAAGTTACTTGTAGCGAATTGCTATGACCTGCCATCATGCTGATGATCAGCATTGCGGTAAATAGCATCGGAAATAACCAGACTTTTCGTTTTTTCATGGGGGTCTACCCTAGTTCTTCCCGATTTTTTTGTATCTATTAAATTACCTCAACGTAAACTTACTGGAGAAATATTAAGTTTTTGCTGAAATCTATGCTTGATTCTGCGGTTCCTACTGAAGTTGAGTTTTTGATTTCAGGAGGATAACTTTTCCCAGACGAATATCACTCACTATTGAGACAGCAAAGGAGTCATGATGCAAACTGTACCATTGAATTTTGAGGAGTGTAATGTTGTTATAGTCAAAAATTCAGTAAAACTGAACCAATGTTGGCACAAACGCCTAGCACAAGAATGTCCAGAACAAAGTACAACTACCAGAGAAAGTATTGTTCGTTGGCTTTTGGGAGATAACTTACAACGGTTGGAACTACTGGAACCATTAGAACTGGGGATGGTCAAACAAGCGATGGAATATCGCTGGAAAATTTTACGTCAACGCTACTTAGGGTTAGATAGAGAACAAGCTTATCGCAACTTAATCACACGATTGGGGAGTGTAGTTGTTTTACGCAGCCAGATGCAAACTTGGGTAGCTTCCAGCCGCGATCGCCAGCGTATTGTTATAGATTTATTACAAGAAGTTATCCAAGAATTACTACAAAACGATACTTACATGCAACAGCAAATGGCTGGGATCGCCGAATTGACTACCGACAGGCAACTGCGAGATACACTATTGTTTGCCAGTTTAGAAGAGTATGCTTTGCAACCCGTAGGTAATCAACCGTTGCTGGTGTATCGTTTTGTCAATTACCTACGTCGGACTCAGCCAGATGGTTTAAAGGAACTTAAAAGACTATAACTCTACTATGGCAGCTTTATCTCTTCAGACTTTTGTGATAACGAAGGTGTTGGTTTATTGAGCTTGACTAAACCTAATTAATTCAGATGTATTAAGTTTAAAAATTGCCCCACTAACTCAGCCCAAAGATCACTAACTGGTAGTATTTGGGTGAGGTTAAATTGCTCAAAAACGATTTTTTGAGGGGTACTTTTGGGGATAATGTTATGGGAAGCAAAGAGAACTCTATTTCCTCAGAACAGATAGAACTGATCAATAAAGTTCTGGCAGCTTCCACAGATCATATATATATTAGCGATCGCCAGCAACGTTATCTTTATGCCAGTCCAGCAGCCTTGGCAGCTTTAGGTTTACAACAAGAGCAAATACTGGGTAAAACTTGGCAAGAATTAGGATTCCCTGCTGACATTATGGAAGTATATGATACTCAGCGCCAATGGGTATTTCAGACGGGAAATTCTTTGAGAAGTGAAATGAGTTTCCCGACAGTTAATGGTATCAGGTACTACGAATACGTGGTTGCCCCCATCTGGGGAAATGATGGAGAAATTGAGGGAATCGTCAATACTGGCAGAGATACTACTGAACGCAAGCAGGCCGAAGAAGCATTACGTTTGCTAAACGAGGAACTGGAAGCGAGAGTTACCGCAAGAACTCAGGAGTTGACTGATATCAATGAATCTCTGCGTCTAGAAATTGCCCAACGCCAACAAGCCCAAGCAGCACTCAAGGAAAGTCAAATCCAACTTCAGCGCCAACTAGCAGAAATTGAAACTATCTACCAGTCAGCCCCAATTGGTTTGGCCGTTTTGGATACAGATCTGCGCTTTGTCCGCATTAACGAGCGCCTAGCCCAAATGAACGGTTTTTCCGTCGAGGCACATATCGGTCGTACAGTGCGGGAGTTGCTACCCAATTTTGGCGACACAGCCGAACAACTGTTGTGTCCTATATTGGCAACGGGTATACCTGTTCTCAATATAGAAATATCTGGGGAAACTCCGGCTCAACCTGGTGTGCAACGAACTTGGTTAGAAAGCTTTTTGCCGTTATTTGATGGGGAACGCATTATTGGCATCAGTGCCGTGTGCAAGGAAATTACCGAACGCAAACAGGCTGAGATTGCTTTGCGAGAAAGCGAACAACGGCTACAACTGGCACTTTTGGCTGGTAATGTTGGGACTTGGGACTGGAAGATCCCAACTAATGAAATCACTTGGTCTGAGAGTCTATTTAATTTATTTGGTCTAACTTGCGATACATTTGATGGCAAGTATGAATCTTTTTTAAATCTTGTTGATCCTGAAGACCGCGAATTAGTTGCAAATGTAGTTCAGCAAGCAATTAATTCACAGATACCCCAATTTTGGCTTGAGTTTCGGGTAGTGAGAGCTGATGGTGCAATACGTTGGCTAGAAAGCATTGGCAGCGTTTTCTACGATGAAGCTGGTCAACCCCTGCGGATGATGGGGGTAGAGATGGATATTACTGAGCGCAAGCAAGCACAAGAAAAGATTCGTGAACAGGCTGCCTTAATTGATGTTTCTACCGACGCTATTTTTGTCTGCGATTTGAACAACCATATTCTGTTTTGGAACCAAGGGGCTGAGAACTTGTATGCTTGGACAGCAGAGGAAAGGTTGGGAAAAACAGCCGATGAAATATTCTCTAGAGAAGCATTATCTCAACTTGAACTAGGTATTGCAGCTACTATCGAACATGGTTGTTGGCAAGGTGAGTTAGAGCAAATTACCAAAGCTAGTAGAAAAATTATTGTTAATAGTCGCTGGACACTATTAAGAAATCTATTCGGAAATACTCAATCAATTCTTGTCGTCAACACCGATATCACTGAGAAAAAACAACTAGAGCAACAATTTTATCGCGCTCAACGCCTGGAAAGTGTAGGAACTCTGGCAAGTGGTATTGCCCACGACCTGAATAACGTCTTTGCGCCCATGATGATGATTGCTCAATTGCTGCCTTCAAAATGCAACAATGTCGATGCACAGACTCAAGAACTGTTCCACACACTAGAAATCAGTTGTCAGCGTGGAGCAAATTTAGTCAAACAAATTCTCACCTTTGCTCGTGGTACAGAAGGTCAACGTATACTGCTACAACCTGAAAATTTATTTCAAGGATTAGTCAAAGTCATCAAACAAACATTTCCTAAATCAATTGAAATTATTGCCAATTTTCCTCAAAATCCCCTATGGATGTTGCAAGCCGATCCTACCCAATTGGAACAGGTGTTCATGAACTTGGTAGTGAATGCCCGTGATGCTATGCCTGATGGTGGTAAGCTGATCATCAGCGCCGAAAATCGCACGATTAACGAAAATTCTGCCCTAACTTACTTAGAGGCGAAGGCGGGAGAATATATTGTTGTCAGTGTTGCAGATACAGGGACGGGAATTCCTCCAGAATTTTTAGATCTCATATTCGATCCATTTTTTACTACGAAAGAAGTCGGTAAAGGTTCAGGTTTAGGACTGTCAACAGTTTTAGGTATCGTCAAGAATCACGGTGGCTTTGTGCAAGTATCAACTCAAATAGGCCAAGGTACACAATTTCAGGTCTTTTTACCCAGAACAGAAGGCGCACCAGCCCAGGTAATCACAGAGTTACAGTTATCGAGGAGTAATGGTGAGTTAATTTTAGTTGTTGATGATGAAGCAGCCTTCCGGCAAACTACTCAAGCAACCCTAGCAGATCATAATTATAAAATTCTTGTGGCTAAAGATGGTGTGGAGGCGATCGCTCTATACCTAGAACATCAATCGGAAATTAGCGCTGTTTTGCTAGATATGTCTATGCCCAACGTAGATGGATTAACAGCCATCTATATCCTGCGAAATCTCAACCCCAACGTGAAGATTATTGCGATGAGTGGTTTACCCGCTAACCAACAAAAGGCTCTTTCATCTGGTGCAGACAAATTTCTGTCTAAGCCTTACACGGTAATAGACTTATTGACTGCTTTATCAGAAGTGATTCAACATACTGATGATTGAATATCATAGGTTCTTGCAGCCACTGACAAAATCTAATTTTCGAGTCAGTTTCATGGTAAGTTATTCAAATTCTGGTGGCCACAGTTGCGCGATCGCTAATTCCCAGCCGGGAAGTAACTCTGGTAGTGTTAATTGGTCGTCATCTCTTAAAATGACTGGTTCCTGGTTATGGCGATAAACTGTTACCAAAAGTTTGTCAGGGTCGATGAGAATACCAACTATAGAACCAAGTTCGAGGAATAGTTTAATTTTTTCTTCCAATGGTTTGATGCGGTCACTTTTAGATTTGATTTCAACCGTGAGATCAGGTACTAACTCCACAAAGTCACGCGGAGTCTTTTTGAGTCGTTCTGCTCGAACAAAGGAAACATCAGGAGCGCGTAAGTTTCTTTTCTCAGGATCACCTGTCGTTTCATCAGTTTCAATGCTGGGCAAGATAAAGCCAGCACTAGAACCAGTAACTCTGCCTAACTTGCGCGGCATAACCCAAATATTCAAAAATGTTACCAAACGAGAACCTATTTCGTCTGATTCATAATCGGATGGCCCCATAACAATAATATTTCCCTCTACTAGCTCCATCCGCAAATCAGGATTTTGTGCTTGTAATTTTTCTAAGTCTTTGATTGTCAGCGACATAAGGCATAACTCGCTTACTAGGCGATTCCTTTCTATAATAGGCGATCGCTACTGATTCCATTTCACCAGCACTTTATTCGCTGCTACTCATCCCCACTTTTGAGAGTGGCGCAATCAACTGTTATTTGTAGATAAAAAATTAATTTGTGTTTCTCTGCCATCTTGATTTGTTTGAAAAGCAATAAATTCTTCAATATTATTTTGAATAGTTTGGCAAATTTTATCTAGTGGTAAATCATTATGATCGTAGCCAAAGGGATTTTCGATTTCCACCCCAATTTCTTCAATCCCAAACAAAGCAAAACTAACAAGTGCTACAAATAAACCTGTCCACCAACCTAAATCTTTAACAAATTGAAAAGGCAGAATTAAACAGTAAATGAGTACCAATTGGTTGAGATGAATTACGTAAGCTGGGGGAAGTGGAGTTTTCAAAATGCGTTCGCAACCGCCAACATTATCCATCAAATTATTCATCAAAGTGTGAATACTAGCCAATTGATAATTAGTTAAAATACCTCGCTTGTATTCCTGCTGTAAGTAATTTCCTAACAACCGAGAAATTTCTAACGGCATATTTTGAATATTTTGCAAACTGCTATATTGAGCGGGAGAAACCCAAGGTTTTAATTCTTCATTAGCTGGTTCATAACGCAGATATAGCTTTTTGGCGATCGCAAACGCTGGTAATAAACGTAATGCGGTAATTTTACGTTCTCTATCTCCTGGTTCAACTTCATCAACTGCAACCCAAATTTTCCAAGCTAAATTGCGGATTGTGTTAACTGTACTTCCCCAAAGTTTTCTTCCTTCCCAAAATCGCTCATAAGCTGTATTAGTACGAAAAACTAACAGTAAACCTAAAACAATACTGGGAATTACACTACCTAGAATGGGTTGAGAAACAGGTAATTGCTGGGAGTAAAGAAAAGCAATAAGTATAGCAAATGCACCACAGAAGAAAGAACGTTCCAAAACTCCTGGAATCACAGAACCTCGAAATCTAAATATATCTCTCAGCCAGATTTTTTTTACAGGTGTTTGCGCTTTTTTTACCATAAATTTCTATTTCCTCAAGTTATCATGTACAGATAATTAATGATGAAGCTTTTTGCTTTTCTCAAAGACGAAGCCAAAAATTATCTTGCTGGTATCCAGCCTTTTTCAGAACATACTCCTACTTCACTTCTGGGAGGAATACACCAATAATTCTGTCCATCAAATACTAAACCTGCTTGAATGGACTTTAACTCAGAAATTGGTCTCCATTCTTGATTTCCTTCCTCATCATAATATCGATATTGTTCTCCTTTGACTTCCAAACCTTGATCTGTTCCTCCAAGTATATAAAACCCGTCTGCAATTGGCACAGATGATGGTTCGCTCAAAGATGACTCACAAAGTGTTCCTTCACCTTTACAACCTGTTGCTATTTGTCCATCAGCTGATAAGCTGTAAATTTTTCCATCTTTGAAAAGTAATCCTAAGCCACTGCCATCTTGGAAGATGATGGGATTAGAGAATTTACCATTATATAAAACCGAAGTTTCAAATTTACCGTGAAGCTTAACTATAGTACTTCCGTTGGGTGCGATCGCAATCGATTGACCAGTGCCATTTCCACCGAGAAAATTAAAAAATCGAGTGCCAATAAATGGTGGTTTCTCTGACTGAGTAGAACCCAAGGTTTGTTGATTATTTGTCTTTTTCTCAATCGACCAACGCCAAACAACTCGTTCTTTATTACTGCGGTCAGCCATTGTTGCCGAAATCCACAATAATTCTCCAGCTTGGTTGGTAAACTCAAACAGACAAGCCCCGATTCCCGTCCCCGAACAATCTTTAACCTCTTCATACCCCAAATCATATAATTCTTTCACAGAGGTATCCCGGAGGTTGGGAGAATCGCCTTGTAAATTAGGTTGCCAACCTTGTTGAATCACCAATTCTCGCGCTTGTTGATATGGCATACCTTCTTTGATATCGAGCTTTGCAACTGAATTAGCAGAATTTTTCGTCCTAAACTCAATTTTCTGGGCTTGATTTGCTTTTGTTGAGGAGTTTTCTTGGCGTTCACTTCTAAAAGTTTGACTGGGAGCGTTAAGATTTCCACTGTTATCTGGCTGCACATTTGGAGTTGCAAAACTTGTACAACCACTGGTAATTGCTCCCATTAAACTTGTCAAAATAACTCCTGCGATCGCAGAGCCACAAAATTTCATGTTTTTCAACATACACTACAAACCTTGATAAAAAACTCCAAACTTTCAATCGACAACATCAATATTTAGTTAGAGTCATAACTATATTTCTATGAATAATTATTTATCGCACAAGAGTTTGTGTAATGTCGATTACAATTACTTTTGAATTAATTATCAAAATTAATCTCAACAACTAAATTACTATAGCTAATCAAGCTTACGTAACAAATCAGCCAGCTGATGCTCTCGATTAAATAGAACTAGAAAAGCCAAAATAACTACGCCCATTGTGGCGATCGCTGTGCCGGCTGCTTGTGCAAAAATAATCACAATCTGGTAGCGAATCGCATCACTAGGATTTGCCCCTGCTAGAATTTGACCAGTCATCATTCCGGGTAGGCTAACTACTCCCATCACCATCATGGAATTAATCGTCGGAATCATTCCTGTTCTCAAAGCTTCGCGAATTGGTTGATGTGCAGCTTCCCAACGCGAAGCACCCAGAGTCAATAATGCTTCTATTTCTTCCCGACGATTAGTTAAGTCTTCCATAAACCGATCTAAACACAAGGATGTACCGGTGAGGGCATTACCTAAAACCATACCTAACAAAGGAATCAGATATTGCGGTTCGTACCAAGGCTGAACACCTAAAATCCCACTAACTACAATTCCTGTGACTAAAAAAGAACCACTCAACAGCGAAATAAAATTACTCCAATAAATACTGGCAAATCTTCTGCGAGTGCGGTTAACACTCGATACACCAGCTATAACTGTCATCCCCAAAGCCAGCAATATTACTAATATAGGGTTACTGAGAGTAAATACCCACTGTAATATGTACCCTACCAACAACAGCTGTACAATCATCCTCAAAGCAGCTAGTCCCAGGCTTTGCTCTAATCCCAACCGCAAACCAAAGGACAGCCCCATATTAATTAAAATAAATAAACTTGCTAAAGCTACTTGTCCGTAACCAATTTGGATATAGCTGCTATTCATCAATCTTTTTCCTTCAAAGTAATTTGACGGTTGGTAATACGTTGCAATTGCTTGGGATCATGGCTTGTCCAAAGATAAGCGCGGCGTGAATCTGCATTTTGCCAAACTGCGACTAAAGCCTCTAAATTGTGGGCTGTTTCTGCATCTAATGAAGCGGTGGGTTCATCTAGTAGCAGGATAGAGGGCGAAAGTTGCAAAGCTCGTAAAAAAGCGACAATTTGCCCTTCTCCTCCCGAAATAGCTCTAATGGGACGCTGCAAAAAATCGATTGGTTTCTGCAAAATATGCAGATAATCAAGAATTAACTGGCGGTTGTAAATTTGATGGCGGTGAACTGCTAATTGATAAACTCGCTGGAGGTTTTGTTCTACAGTTCCTTCCCAAAGGGCTGGGCGTTGGTGCAAGTAAATGATTTGGGAACGATAGTTAGGCATAAACCAGGACTTTATTGGTTTTCCTTGAAAAGTGATTTGTCCTGCTTGTACTGCATCTAAACCTGCTAATGCTCGTAGTAGTAAGCTTTTGCCAGTTCCAGAAGCACCAACTACTGCTACTCGCTCCCCTGGAAATATTTGAAAATTGAGATTATTCCAAATCCACTGTTGCTCAATTTTACGACCTAAGTTTTGTACACAGAGGATTGGATGATTGGGAGATAGTTCAAGTTCAGCAGTCTGGCTTTGAGTAAATTTAGTGTTCATGACTGTCTGATTTTTAAGCTAAATTATCGGAAAAATCTGTTATTTTTGGCGATTACGAATTAACAAATAAAGAAAATAAGGTGCGCCGACAGCAGCCGTCACCACCCCACAAGGAATTTCGATGGGTGCAAACAAAGTTCTGCCAAGTAAGTCTGCCACTACAACCAGCATTCCTCCTAACAATGCAGAGATCGGAAGCAAACCTTCATGATTTGTACCTACTAACTGTCGTCCTAAATGAGGTGCAATTAATCCCACAAAACCAATCATTCCCGCCGTAGCAACTCCTGCACCTGCTAAGGCGACACCCACTAGCACCAGCAAACCTCGTTGCCATTCCACACGAGTACCTAAACCTTTAGCGACATCATCTCCCAAATTTAAGGCGTTCAAATGTCTTGCTAATGTCAACGCCATCGGTACGAAAATTATTAACCAAGGTAACAAGGAAAAGACTTGTTTCCAGGTGCGTCCGTAGACACTACCAGCTAACCAGACAAGAGCATCACTAACATTATAAATTTCGCCAAAGGTAATTAATAAGCTGGTGAAAGCACTGGCGATCGCAGACAACCCCACACCCATTAAAATAAACAAAACTGGGGAACTACCATTGTTCCAAGCCAAGGAGTAAATTAAACCAGCCATTAATAAAGCACCGACAAAGGCTGATAAAGGCAAAGTGTAGATGGGTGCTGATGGAAATAGCACAATTACTGTAACTGCGGCCAGACTTGCCCCAGCATTGATGCCAATAATACCAGGGTCAGCTAGTGGGTTACGTGTGAGGCCTTGAAAGATAGTCCCAGAAATTGCCAGTGCTATCCCCACCATCAAAGCAACAAGGGTACGAGGTAGACGCAGATTGTAAATCACGAATGCATGGTCTGGGTTGCCTGTATTTATTCCCAATACAGTTTTGAAGATATCTAAGGGTGAGATGGGATATTCACCCCGCCCTAAATTCATCACCATCGCTACCACAATCAAAATTGCCAAACATAGCAGCATTGGTGGTACACGTCTGTCTATACGAAAAGATATCACCTCGGAACGGATGACCAGCCAATCCAACTTCATTTTTTTACCTTTGATTTAGCCAAGTAGACAAAAAAGGGTGCGCCAACCAGTGCTGTCATCACACCTACAGGTAATTCCTGGGGTTTCAATAATGTCCGGGCGCTAATATCTGCAACTAAAAGTAAAGTTGCCCCCACTACGGCGGAGTAAGGCAAAATCCAACGGTAATCAGCTTTGATGAAAAATCTCACTATATGGGGAACAACTAAGCCAATAAACCCAATTGGCCCAGCCAAAGATACTGAACTTCCCGCCAGTAAAACAATACTGATTGCTGTCGTAATTTTTACCCAAGCTGTTTGTTGACCCAAACCTTTAGCTACATCTTCACCCAGATTCATGGTGGTAATTTGTCTACCAAGGGCAAAGGCCAGCACTAAACCAATCATGACGAATGGTAAGGCTGATAATAATATGTTGAAATCACGCCCAGTCAGGGAACCTGCTAACCAAAAGCGAATTTCTTCTAGTGTGCGTTGACTAACGATGAGAATACCTGTGGTGAAGGAAGAAATCAGCGCTGTGAGCGCCGCGCCTGCTATGGTGAGATTTAATGGTGTAGCACCTCCTCGCCCTAAAGAAGCCAGGAAGTAAACTAATATCGCTGTGGTTCCTGCACCTAAAAAGGCCGCAATGCTTAAAACATCCAAAGAGGAAGTGCCAAACATAAAAATTGTGGCTACTACAGCCAATGCTGCGCCTGATTCAATCCCTAAAATTCCTGGGTCTGCTAAGGGGTTGCGCGTCAAACCTTGCATTAAAGCCCCAGAGACTGCCAAGGCTGATCCTACTAAAATGGCGACGAGCGATCGCGGTAATCTCACTGTCTGAATAACTAAATGTTCATAAGAACCATCAAAGGTGATCAAGGATTCCAGAATCTTGTTTAACGGGATTTCTGCTGCACCCAAGGTAACGCTATATACCAAGCAAGTTAGCAGAATCACTATGCCCAGAATCAGACCCATTAATGGCGATATCTTTAGTTTGTTCCCGTTTCTGGGTGATGCTGTGGTCGCTCTTGTCATTATCTTCTAGTTAATTGAAAAATATAGTCATTAGTTAAAACTTCTTGGATATTTGCAATTTCAACAGCTTAATTGAGAATTTTTCTAAATTTATCCTGTATTTCAGCAAAATGTATTTTCATAACATTGAAACTTACAGCCCAATGTCAGCCGTAAGTTTCAAGATCATACTTTATACTTATTAGTAAAATTTTTCAACTATTGCCGACACATTGGTACACAAAAATCCGGCGTTGCTAAGTTGCAATACCTATCCCGCCTCGGAATGAATTCCGAGTCAATAGCGAAAGTCCTCTCAAGAGGACTCAAAGAGAAATTGATTTCAGTCCACTTGAGTGGACTTCTGCTATCAGCTTGGAACTTTAGTTCTAGGCGGGCTGTGATTTCTTTTAACTTTTGTTTAATATCATGTCCGGTTAATTGTTATGATTCCCACAATCATTAATCCAAAATCTTCAAGCTGTTTCTCCTGGTGGGCGCAGTCAATCTAAAATCTAAAATTGGCTGACTGTTAACCGTCAACAGTTAACAGTCAACAATCAACAATCAACACTACCCTTAATTAATTTGACTGCCTTGAACCTCGATAAATCCGCTCCATTTGCTCTGGAGAAAGGCGTGTCATAGGAACCCTTTCATGTGCTGCATGTGTAATGTCTACTGGCTGGGTTTGATGAGAACGAATTGCCATATCGCAATTTGGAAACGGATTGAGAATCGTATCTTCTGTGTCTGATTCTGTAAGTTGGCTTTGAGGTAACACATAGGCGTGTTTATGAGGATCGTATGCTAGAACTTCTCCTGACTCAATGTGATAAATCCAAGCATAAATTTTGAGTTGACCTTGGTAGAGTTTGGAGTGAATTACTGGATACGTCCGTAAATTCTCAATTTGCGTCAGAACATTTTCCGCAATCATAATTTCTAACAGTTCTTCAGACTGATAGTGGCTGTAGTGGTCTAAAACGAGCCTACGAGTTGCTTCTGCATATTTGAGCCAATCATAAACCAGGGGCAAATCTTCTCTGAGAGTTTGTAATTTCATTAATCCTTTCATTGCGCCGCAATGAGAGTGACCGCAGATAATAATTTGCTCAATATCTAAAGCTTGCACTGCATATTCAATAGTGGCACCTTCACCGCCATTAGTTGCCCCGTATGGTGGTATAATATTACCCGCGTTACGGATGACAAATAATTCGCCTACCTGGGCTTGTGTAATTAGATTTGGGTCAAGACGCGAATCGGAACAAGTGATAAATAATACCCTGGGTTTTTGACCTTGTGAAAGTTGCTCAAACAATTGTTGATGCGTGGAAAAATAGCTAGATTTAAATTCACGCAGACCTTTAATTAATTTCTTCATTACCAAGTTCCAGAAATACTTGTGGGTTAATTACCAAATCAGACCAAATATATACAGACCGATTGGTGTTAGCTTCTCTCTCAAAAAACAGCAGCAGTTTGTTGTCAGAAATCATTGAAAAATGATTTCTCTATCATAGGTTAACTTGGTGCATTGATGACTAGAGCGAATTGTCTTGATATAGCAGGAGACAGGAGGTAATACCGTTTGAATTCTTTTTTGATTAATCGCACCAGCAGGAACCGGGAACAGAGGGTAAAATCACCTGTTCGTCAAAAGTCAACACGTGATAGGTATTACAACCAACGTTGTTGTTTAGCAAATGCAATACTACAAATCACAATTAATACTATTACGCCAATCACAGCCGGATAAGCCCAAGGTTGTTCTAATTCTGGCATATATTTAAAGTTCATTCCATAAAAACCAGTAATGAAAGTAAGTGGTAAAAATATAGTAGACAGGATAGTTAAACGATTAATTCTTTCACTGGTTTTACTAGCAATGTTATCGCGTTGAATTTCCATTAATTCTGACATCCAAGCTCGTAATGCTTGATATTCTTGCCAGAGATTATCAACTTGATGAATTAATTCTTGATTGAATAATACTTTAACTGGCTGAGTAATCCATTGAAAATCTTCATAGTTCATGAGAGCTAGCAGTGTCTTGATATTTTGAAAATTACGCCTACCGGAGCGAGTAGATTGCCTCATTGCAGCAATTTTATGGTATGTTGTTTCATTACCAGAATTCGCTAAAACTTCATCTTCTAAATCATCAAGTTGTCTGGAAATATAATCAAATACACTATGGTAGTTGTTCAAAATATCTTTAAAGATTAAATATAAAATATAATCAACTCCCCATGCTTGAATATCTATATTTCGCTTGTGAATATTATTGATTAATACAGTTAAAACTTTGATTTCTGTGATTTCAAAAGTAATAATAAAATTACTACCTAATATAATACTGCCTCTAGCTACTTGAAACTCTCGATTTTTGATTTGATGAGTTAAGATTTCATAGCCATCAAATAAACAATCTTCCATGTCTTCATCAATTCCCGTAATGGAATGATTGAAAATCATTTCAATCCGAGATGGATCGAGTTTAAAGTGTTTAATAATTCTTGCGGTTCCAGTGCGATCGCGGAAGTGAATACAGCGCAACCAGATATTATGAGAACCATCAATTTTTTTTAGTACAGTATCAACATCTTTACTTGAAAATAATTCTAGGTGATTCTGAGAAAATTTCAAAAGAGTTAGCATATAGCAATCCTGATCGACAAGCGAAAAACCACAAAGGTGAAGGCGACACACTATACAGTATTGGCGATGCTGACTACAATCAAGCCAAATTTACCCATGTAACTGAGTTTTATGGGCAAAAATCTATTTGACCTTCGCCGTACTGCTATTGTTCATAATCCTCATATCTTTGCCAAAATTTTTACTCTCGCTACTGAGAAGGCTGCTACTTAATTCTGATTACTGAATCTGTGTTCTAGTCCGAGTTTTTGCATGGTTGGAGGAGATACCACAGGCTAAAACTCGCTGGTAAGTCATACTACAGTAAAAGCTCTGTAACTAAATCCAGTCAATGCGATCGCACCACTCTCATTTAAAAGTCATTAAAAATTTAACCATATTTTTCTGACTCCACCTCTTTGTTAAGAAAAATATGTGTTCTGCTAAACATAAAAAATAAATTAAATTTAATTTTGGATGAAAAACTTGTCTTATTATTTTCAAAATAATTAGAGTTGAGTTTAAAACTTTTAATTAACTTTTGAAACGGACGTATGTATAATCAACCTTTTTTGTAATAAAACAATCTAATTGTAAAGTGATATTACAAAGATTGCAAAAATATTTAGAAATTGTTTTATAGGCAAACATGGCTCTAACGTAGAACCTATAGGAGAGACTTGAGGCAACTGTGATGAAAATGGGCGATATAAAAAACTATCGGTTTGTCTGTACCCTGACCTTTGGTGATATCTATGGTCAAATCATTGTTTGGCTAATTACAATTGCAGTCAGTTTGGCATCGGCCTTGGCACTGATGGGTGCTAGACGGCCAGTCTATGCTTTAGCAACAGTAGGTCTAATTGTTCTGCTATCGCTGCCTTTCTTGCTGTTTGCTTTTGTGACTACATTGTTAAATCATATTGAACTAATTGCTATAGAACCGAAAACAAAGACTGAACCTATTCCTGGTAATGTCTCTCAGCAAAGACCTGTACAAGCTACGAGTTGATTAGTAGGGAATAGTGAATTTTAATAATGCTTAATTTTGCATCAATTAATTTCCCTGTCAGCAGACGGGGAATTTTTTTGTAAAGATAAGAAACTACGCAGTGAATCGCATCTTTACAATAGAACAGCAGCTTTTTGCAGTTGGGGACTAGTTTATGCTGGAACATGATGTAATTATTGTCGGGGGCGGATTGGCAGGATGTCGGGCGGCTGTGGAAATTGCCCGCACTGACCCCAGTTTAAATGTTGCTGTAGTCGCTAAAACTCACCCTATCCGTTCTCACTCGGTTGCAGCCCAAGGAGGGATGGCTGCGTCCCTGAAAAACGTTGATTCGGAAGACTCTTGGGAAGCACACGCTTTTGATACTGTCAAAGGTTCTGACTACTTAGCAGACCAAGATGCAGTAGCAATTCTTGCCCAAGAAGCACCGGATGTGGTGATTGACTTAGAACACATGGGTGTTTTGTTCTCGCGTTTACCCGACGGACGTATTGCCCAGCGGGCTTTTGGGGGACATTCTCACAACCGCACTTGCTACGCAGCAGATAAAACTGGTCATGCAATTCTGCATGAATTGGTCAATAATTTACGGCGTTACGGTGTGCATATTTATCAAGAGTGGTACGTAATGCGTCTGATTTTAGAAGAAGGTCAGGCTAAAGGTGTGGTGATGTATCACCTGTTAGATGGGCATATCGAGGTAGTCAGGGCAAAGGCTGTGATGTTTGCCACTGGTGGTTATGGTCGCGTTTATAACACCACCTCCAACGATTACGCTTCCACTGGCGATGGTTTAGCGATGACTGCACTTGCAGGTTTACCCCTGGAAGATATGGAGTTTGTGCAATTCCATCCCACAGGCTTATATCCAGTCGGGGTGCTAATTTCCGAAGCCGTGCGGGGAGAAGGAGCGTATTTAATTAATAGTGAAGGCGATCGCTTCATGGCAAACTATGCACCCAGTCGCATGGAACTAGCCCCTCGTGATATTACCTCACGGGCGATCGCTTACGAAATTCGTGCGGGGCGTGGTGTTCATCCCGATGGTAGTGCTGGCGGGCCTTTTGTCTATCTGGACTTGCGCCACATGGGCAAAGAAAAAATCATGAGTCGCGTCCCCTTCTGCTGGGAAGAAGCCCATCGCTTGGTCGGTGTTGATGCGGTGACTCAACCAATGCCAGTCCGCCCGACAATTCATTATTGTATGGGTGGTATACCTGTTAATACTAATGGTCAAGTCCGCAGTAGTGGCGATAATTTAGTTGAAAGCTTTTTTGCCGCAGGAGAAACCGCTTGTGTTTCTGTTCACGGGGCAAATCGTTTAGGTAGTAATTCCCTATTAGAATGTGTAGTTTATGGTAAACGAACTGGGGCGGCGATCGCTCAATATGTCCAAAAACGTAAGTTACCTTCCATAGATGAACAACGTTACATCACAGAAGCCCAAACAGAAATTCAAGCCTTACTAGAACAGCCAGGACAATATCGCATTAACCAAGTCCGCCAAGCTTTTCAAGATACCATGACCGAGTTCTGCGGCGTTTTCCGTACTCAAGAATTAATGAGTCAAGGTTGGGAAAAAATTACAGAAATCCAACAAAAATACTCTCAGGTTTACTTAGATGATAAAGGTAGTTGCTGGAATACCGAACTTGTAGAAGCTTTAGAACTGCGGAGTTTAATGGTAGTTGGGCAAACTATTTTAGCATCAGCCCTAAATCGCCAAGAAAGTCGCGGCGCACACTTCCGCGAAGATTTCCCTCAGCGAGATGATGTGAAATTTCTCCAACATACAATGGCATATTATTCACCCGCAGGGATTGATATTCAATATCGCCCAGTTGTAATTAATATGTTTGAACCACAGGAGAGAAAATATTAACTAGTTTTTGGAATGTTGCGAATATACAAATTTGTAGCACACGCAAAAACAGAGAATAGTATCGTGTCGGTGAAACAGGCTACAAGGGTGCAGAAAAGAAGGTTTTGCGGTTTCTGCACCCTTGCCTCAAATCATAAGCGATCGCCTGGACACGATATGAAACTTTTAGGCATTAACAGGCTGACGATGGTGAGCAGGCGGATAATGGCTAGTAGCCCCAGCATCATCAACAGCAGCCAAAGACAAAGAATCATCGCCAGTAATCAATCTGGCCCCGCGCTTGCAAGTCAGATAATTCCAAGCCCACTGAATCATCACCAACATTTTTTGATTAAACTCAATCAAGAAATAGATGTGAATAAACAGCCAGAACAACCAAGCAAAAAAGCCCTTCAACTTCAGCAAGCCCATATCCACAACCGCCGCATTTTGACCAATCATCGCCAAACTACCGTGATCAGTATATTTAAATGCCGGCAGAGTTTGACCACGCAAGCGTCGCTTAATCAAAGCCGCAACATATTCACCTTCTTGTTTAGCCACAGGAGCCACACCCGGCAGCGGTTGACCATTTTGATCGGCAAAATGCGCTAAATCGCCCACCACAAAAATATTGTTGTAACCCTTAATACTTAAATCAGGTTCCACAACCACCCGCAAAGAGCGATCGCATTCCACACCAGTACGTTCGGCTAACACCTTGCCCATTGGAGAACCTTGAACACCTGCTGCCCATAAAACCGTCTTCGCCGCGATTTCCTTAAATTCATCGCCTTGCTTGAGCGTCACAATATCATTTTCAATATTTGTTACCCGCGTTTTGGTATGTACAATCACACCCAACTGTTTTAAAGACGCTTCCGCCTCTTGTGATAACTCTGGAGCCAGCGTCGGCAGAATCCGCTCTCCGCCTTGCAACAAGATAATTCTGGTTTCAGAAGTATCGATATTGCGGAAATCTTCTTGGAGAGTTTTGTATGCCAACTCCGCCAGCGCCCCCGCTAACTCTACACCAGTCGGCCCTGCCCCTACAATCACAAAAGTCAACAAAGCACGACGTTTTTGCGGGTCAGTTTCGTGTTCTGCCGCTTCAAAAGCTTTAAAGATGCGGCGACGCATTTCAATCGCATCTTCCACCGTTTTCAAGCCAGGGGCAAATTCTTGCCAATTATCTTTCCCAAAATAAGAATGCTTCGCACCCGTAGCCACAATCAAGGTATCGTAGGGGATAACCTTATCACCGAGAATTACTTGTTGTGCTTGTGGATTAATATCATTGACTTCTCCCAGCACTACCTGAGTATTTTTGCTTTTGCTGAGAATTGAGCGCAGTGGAGAGGAAATATCGGAAGGTGAAAGCGCCCCTGTCGCAACTTGATATAAAAGCGGCTGAAATAAATGAAAGTTTCGTTTATCAATGAGAGTAACATTGACATTGGCGTTTTTCAGAGCTTTTGCTGCATACAGTCCACCAAAGCCACCACCAACAATAACAACTTGATGCTGTCGATGATTCTCAAGTGAGGCAACCATAATTAATATTTCCCTTTGTTAAGTCAATGTAACTATTCTTTACAAATATGTAACAAACTCATGATGTGAGTTGCCGTTTGTGTGGAACAGTTGACAAAATCAGGAAATTAATCAAAGTTACCGTTTGAGAATATTCAAGTGATATTTACTCAATTTATGAGTCAAGTAGATGTTATGCTAATTCAAAAAATGTTTGCAACAGATAGGGCATCCAAGATAAAGTCATAGCCAGTTAAAGAAGCAGCAATTTCAGGGGTCAATTGAGCCAGAAGTTGAGTAACTTGAGAGCGCAAATTTTCCAGATTCTCAAATAGCTCCCATTTCAAGTCTTGCTTGAGGTGTTTCCAAACTCGCTCTATGGGGTTGATTTCTGGAGAATGAGGAGGCTGGAACAAAAGAATGATATTCTCTGGAATTTGTAAACGTTTGGCTTTATGAAACAGTCCATTGTCCACTTGTAGTATGTTCAGTGAGTGAGGGTAACAAGCAGCGAACTCGTTCAAAAATTGTTGGTAGCACTCGCTATCAACATGAGAGAATTGCCAAAATAAGCTTTCACCAGTCAATGGTTCAACTGCTCCGTATAGCCAAAAAGCTTGAAATTGCCATTGCCACTTACCAATAGGCTTAACTCCGGGTAAAGTAATCTTGCGTCCCTCAATTGTTTTTAGCCCAAATCTACTTTCATCTTGTACAAAGTAACGAATATCTTCGTATTGAGGTAACATGACACTGGCATATTGGCTAATTAGTTGCAGGTCATCACCGAGGTTTTTTTAAAAGCCTCTAGTTTTTCTTCATCCTGCTTGAGGTTTTGTGGACGTGGCACTTTGAGCTTGGCTTTGAGCCTGTAGCGGAGCAAATGATGTACAGTTGCATACTCGGCTTGAACTCCCAAAGTTTTATCTAACCACTGTTGTATTTGCGTATACCTTTGAAATTTTGCTTCTGGTTGTTCAAGTTGTTTGCTTAGACTTGATACTGCCCAATCTGGTATTACTCTTGTGCGACCTGAACTCGTGCCAAATTCAAGTAATACCAATTTGAAAAATGTTTGCGATAGATGAATTGATAGAAGCTATACGCAGACAGCAATTCTCAATCCAAAATCCAAAATCCAAAATGGTATAACGCTTTAATTTTTCCTTCTCGGTAAGAAGCTAACCATCTCTGTACTGTACTTCGATGTTTTCCTAATATTTTGGCGATCGCACTCACACTCATTCCCTGCCCTTTAATCAGATATAGGGCTTGTATACGTTCTTTAAGCCGAGACTGCTTTTGATGTCTCAGCAAATTCTCTAGTTCTTCGACACTTTCTTCAATCTCGATCTGCGTTACTCCTGCCATCACATACCCTGAACGCTACTTCTGTATATATCTACCATCTGTCGCATTCTTTTTTCAAATTGGTATTATTCAAAAAAATCAAAAAATCTTATTTATGTGTAATAAACAGGTGTGTCTATTATGCAATGTCGTGTGTGTGATTCAGTTAACTTAGAACTTGCAATTGATCTTGGTTATCAGCCTTGGTGCAACCACTTTTTGAAAGCAGAAGAAATTGGTCAAGAACCTTTTTATCCTCTGCGTGTACTCTACTGCCATGATTGTGGGACTGTGCAGCTAGATTACACAGTAAAAAAAGAAATTATGTTTGGAGATCACACATATTTATCAGGTGTGACTCGCTCTTTAAGTGAACATTTCTGCAATGTAGCTGAGGAAGTTGATGGTCGCTTTTTTCAGGATACTCAAAATAAATCTGTGCTGGATATTGGTTCTAATGATGGAACTCAACTCAAGTATTTTAAAAACTTAGGATATGATGTTTTAGGTGTGGAATCTTCTAAAACAACGGCGAAAATAGCTAACGATGCTGGAATTACAACTCTCAACAATTTTTTTAATTTAGATGTAGTAGAGCGATTAAATCGAAAGTTTCATGTCATTAACGCGGCGGGAGTTTTTTTTCATCTGGAAGAACTACATTCTGTAACTGAAGGAATTCGGGAAGCTTTACGGGAAGATGGGGTATTTGTTGTGCAGTTTCTCTACATGAAACGCATTGTTGAGAATTTAGCCTTTGACCAGATTTACCATGAACATTTACTTTACTATAATCTCAATACGATTGAGGTCTTGTTAAACAGACATGGTTTATCGATGTTTGATGCTTATCTGTCGCCAATTCATGGTGGTTCTATTATTGGATTTGTAACACATAAAGGTCAAAAAAAACCAAGCGATCGCCTGCAATCTCTCCAACAATCAGAAGTCGATGAAAAAAGCAACGAACTATCGACTTATTTAAAGTTTGCCCAAAGAATTCAACAAATGAAAACAGAAAATCTTACCTATTTAGCAACAGCAAAACAACAAGGTAAGAAGATTTTCGGTTTTGGCGCACCCGTCAAAGGAAATACCATGTTGAATTACTTTGGAGTTGGGACTAATTATATAGATTGTTTGGTAGAAAAAAATGAATTGCGGCGTGGACTTTATTCGCCAGGAAGACATATTCCAATTGTGATTGAGAAAGAACTTCACGAATTACCAGATATTTATTACGTTTTGGCTTGGAACTTTAAAAAAGAGATTTTGTCGAATAACCAACACCTCATTGATCAAGGAGTTGAATTTTACTTTCCTGTGAATCCCAAGGATACTTAACTATGAAAATTCTAGTCACTGGTGCTACAGGCTTTTTAGGAACAATCCTTTGTTCGCAACTAGAATCTCAGGGACATGAATTAATTCGCTTGAATTCCAAAAATTGTGATCTGACACGGACTGATTCCTTGTGGAAATATAACCATGAAAGCTACGACCAGATTTATCATTTAGCAGCTTGGACACAAGCAGGAGATTTTTGTCTATATCATCCTGGTGAGCAGTGGATTATCAATCAGCAAATTAATACAAATGTGTTGGCTTGGTGGCAAAAATATCAACCGCAAGCTAAGTTAATTAGTATGGGAACTAGTTGTGCTTATGCTCCTGATTTAGCATTAGTAGAAGAAAACTATTTGACAGGAAGTCCAATAGATAGCTTGTTTACCTATGCAATGACTAAGCGGATGTTATATGCGGGTCAATTAGCATTACATAAACAGTATGGTTTAAAGTATCTTTGTTTAGTTCCCTCTACTCTTTATGGCCCAGACTACCATACAGATGGGCGACAAATGCACTTTATTTTTGATTTGATTCGCAAAATTATTCGGGGTAAAATCTATGAAGAATCAGTAATTCTTTGGGGTGATGGTTATCAATCCCGCGAACTGGTTTTTGTGGAAGATTTTGTCAAAATTATGATGCAATTGGCTTTGAGTGTGGATAACCAATTGATCAATATCGGTGCAGGTGAGGAATTTACAATTCGATACTTTGCTAAGTTAATTTGCGAAAAAGTAGATTATGACTTCAATTTAATTCAGTTTGATACGGAACGTTATGTTGGAGCCAAATCTAAGTGTTTAGATATCAGAAAACTGAAACAATATGTGCCTGATGTAAGTTTGACTTCCTTAGAAATTGGATTAAGTAAAACAATTGATTGGTTTGTAACAGAACAAGATAAACTATTACCAAACAACAAGTGAGGCAGGCATAACCTTGGATTATTGGGTGCAGGATAAACTCAAAAGCTTGGAAGCTGCTTTCACGGCAGAGTATTGCCAAGCGATAGATAAAGTAGTTAATTTAATTGTGCAAGGTTTTCAAAAAGGGAACACCTTGTTAATTTGTGGTAATGGTGGTTCGGCTTCTGATGCAGAGCATATAGCTGCTGAGTTTATTGGACGCTTCTTGATCAATCGTAAAGGATTACCAGCGATCGCACTCTCTACTAATTCCGCCACCCTCACAGCTTGGACAAATGATCACGAATTTGCCACCGTCTTTTCCAGACAGGTTGAATCTCTAGGTAAGTCAGGAGATATTCTCTGGGGAATTTCTACATCTGGGAAATCCCAAAATGTTATTCAAGCTTTAACGAAAGCGCGACAAATGGGAATTGTCACTATTGGTATGGCAGGCAATAACGGAGGTATGTTCAAAGAGATTACCGACTATCGCTTATTTGTTAAAGAACAACATACTCCGTTAGTACAAGAAATTCATGTCATGACCTACCATCGTATATGTGAACAGGTAGAACTGCAATTATTTACTAAAAAAAATTCATTAAATTACCATTATTCACCATAATTTTTATCAAAATTATATTTATATATAGGCTTTTTACTTATGAAACGAATTTTATATGGATGCTAATGATAATCATGATAAATATCCTCATATTATTACACCTAACAAAGCTTTATTTCTCGATAGAGATGGTGTTTTAATAAATTATATTCCCTACTTGAGATACCCAGAGCAGGTGAAACTTCTATCAGACGCAGGTGAAGTTTTCAAGAAATGGCAAGATTCAGGATATTTATTAATAGTCATTACCAATCAATCTGGTATTGCCAGAGGATATTTTACCACACATAATGTTGAGTCAGTTCATGCCAAGATGCTTCAAGAATATGAAAAATTTGGCGTGACTTTTCAAGATATTTTCATCTGTTCTCACCAACCCTCTGATAACTGCAAATGTCGTAAACCATCGCCCTATATGTTACTACAAGCCTCAGAAAAGTACTCTATAGACCTTTCGCAATCTTATTTTATTGGTGATGCCATTAGTGATGTTGAGTGTGCCATTAATGCTGGTTGTCATCCCATTTTTTTACTCTCAAGTAGAACTTTGGCTGATGCTCAAACTTTATCTCACAGACCAGAATCTATTGAGATTGTTAATGAATTAATCGAAACAATTAAATTTATCCAATATTGAGCTTTTGATAAGCTACTTATGAATCATAATGATATGGAAAAAAGTCTAATATTGATTTCCTTAATCCCTAATTTGATGGGAGGAGAAGGACATATCATTCCATACCATATATCGGTGAGTAAAGCAGCTCAGATTCTAGGTTGGCAGCATATAGTCATACTTGCACCAGACCAAAAAATTAGCAATTTACCAACCAATTGGTATCCTTGTCTTAGCAGCAAAGACTTAGAAGCAAAAATCAATCCTTTTATAAGAATATTAAAATTTACCGATATTTTGAAATTAAGTTATTCTCTTGCTAAGAAATTACGAAAATATGCTTCAATAAATGCAAAGCCTTCTATTATATTTCTAGAAAGGTTTATTCATGTACAACTTTTGGCGTTGCTGATAGCTATATATTTAATTCCTACACATAATCTATCAGTATGGCTACTTTACCGCAGAGATACACATAAAGATAAAACTGCTTGGCTCTATAAAATTTTAAATCAAGCGATTAAGAAGAAATTAAAACCTGGAAAATTTAAAATACTAACAGATAGTGAAATTTTAGGTAATTCTATATCCTATTATTTTCAGGAATCTGTAACTGTCATGCCAATACCGCACACAGAACTTATTGATCAGAAAGCGATTCCTCAGCAAAATGATGAAATTGTTTGCTGGTGGGCTGGTACGCCAAGATTAGAAAAAGGATGGAATATTATTAAATCTTTGGTTAATTGCACTACTGAAGAAGCAAAAAAAGTATGTATTGTAGCTGCTAAAAGTTCTCAAATTATGTCTATTGTCGGTAATGTTAAGATTAAACTAGTTGCAGATAATTTGAGTCAGCCAGAATATTTAAATTGCTTCAAACAATCAGATATTATATTACTACCTTATGATGCTAATGCGTATAAAGAGAGGACTTCTGGCATCTTTGCTGAATGTATTATGGCAGGCAAAATTCCTGTTGTCACCGCAGGTACTTGGATGGCTGAAGAACTAGCAAAATTTCATCTTCAAGAATTAATTATAGATGACTGGAGTCAATCTGACATTATTATTAGTCAAATTATTAAATTCGCTAATTCATTAGAATTAAAAGCCAAAATTCAAGAAATTCAGCAAATTTATCAAAATTTTCACACTGTCGAGAGTTTTGCGAGAAAAATGGAAACATTGTGGCTTTTCAGCATTGAAGATGCTAAACAATTACGACAGTTTGCCACTAAATAAAGTTCACGAACTATGAAAAATATAGCAATCCCAGATTATTTGGGATTGCTGTAGTTTTAGCTAACTTGGGCGATCGCTCATCATCACTAGACCTCTTGCAAAAGTCGCTTTTGCAAGAGGCAGGGAACAGGAAGAACTTGGGATATTCCCTGTTCCCGACTTCTGTAAGAAGTCTACTGGTCAATTTATCGCATGATTGTTGGTTCTACTGGTTGTGATGGTTGTACCAATTCATACAGTTTGGTTTCAAATTTTCTCATCCCTGCTGACCAATCAAATTCCGCAATTGAGGAACGGGCTTGGCGAGTCATTTCGGCTTTGAGTTCAGGATTTTCCAGGATAGCAATTACTTTGTTCGCCAAATCTACAGGGTTGTTCGCTTCACTTAAGAAACCATTAATTCCTGGAAAAACCTGTTCTGGGTTTCCACCAGCATTGGCTGCTACTACAGGAGTTCCCGATGCTAAAGCTTCCATATTGGTTGTACAGAAGTTCTCCGTAACAGAGGGATTGACAAATATATCGGCTCGTGCAAACCAACCTAACAGTTCTGTCCCGTGAGATTCTCCCCACACAGTAATTCCACTAGGAAACTTTGCAGCACGTTTACGGATTTCTTGATCTAAGGGGCCGCTACCAATAATTACTAAATGCACATCAGGAACTTTAGCCGCAATCAGAGGAAAAGCATCGATAAGTTGAGTAACATTCTTTTCAGCGGTAATGCGTCCGACAAACAACAATGTTGGTCGATTATCTTCAGGAATGGGGTTATGGATGATGTTTTGAGAGTTAAATTTTTCGCTATCAATCCCTTGATACGGAACGTAGTCACTACGTTGACATTTCATCTGATTATATTTAGCCATCAGTTCCCTAGATGGGAAGAGATTGACATCATAAGCTTCACTAAATTGCTTAACGATCAATGGAATGATCATACTAATCAGGTTAAAGAATTGATTGCCTAAATAATATTTAATGTAGGCAACAATATCAGTATGAAAAACCGAAATGATAGGTGTCTTAGTTTGTTTTGCATATTCCACACCCACAGGACGACCATAACCTTGTAAAAAGGCTGAATAAACTCCTCTCATTTGTGCGGCTTCTTCAACCACAATGATGTCAGGTTGGAATTGTGCAAGTAGTTTAGTATCGCTCCAATGGCGATAGTTTAATGGTTGGGGTAGAGACTTATAAAATATTAAAGGTTCTGTGGGAAATGTGTACGAAGAAAAAGTCGGAAAAGCTTTTAATTCATCTAGCCCTGGCATAGGGCGATCGCTAACATTTTTGGGATACTGATCATTGATTTCTGGATGGACAAGTAAAACTTGATGTCCCTGTTGTAGCAACCAGCGAACTCTTTGATGGACTGCAACGGAAACTCCTGTCAGGAACGGAGGGTACAATCCTGTAAACAGCGCAATGCGTAGCTGTTGCTTGTGCATGATTTTAGTTAGTTTGTTAATTTTTTCTGAGAGCCAACTTGCAAAAATGAACTACTTGCTCACACCGAAAAACTTTAATTTGAGGATTTACGCACTGCTATAGAGATTCCTGGAAGAAGAATTCAGAAGCCAGAATTGAGAATTTTAGAGTGAAACTTTGCGATCGCTTGGTTGATCTAGTAACTGATAAGGACGATATTCTACAAGCCGGATATTCCAAGGGCCTTGAACTTGATAAGTCACACCACGCCAATGGACTGTGGGCATTTGAAACGATGCTAACATAGCTAACCCATAAATCCATTGTGTGAAGGGAAGAGCGATCGCTATTTTGCCAATCACAGCTGTTGATAGTCTTGTTACTTGTTGACCTTGAGCGCGAATTTCTGGCTGTACCCCCAACTCTAAAAAGAGGATCAGCATAACTAAGGCCAACATATAAATGACATACCAACTGAGAGCTAAATTTGCACTATCTCCATCCCCAATCAATAAAGCTGCTAAAAACACTACTAGCAAGGTATTCGGCAGCAAGATAGTGAAAATTACATCAGTAGCTACAGCTAACCACAAAGGATGGTAAAGACGAGAAGATAACAATTGACGCTGAAACCAGTATCTTAAACTCGGTAAATCACACTCTTCCCGATTCAACATAATCAAAGAAGGCACAAACTTAACTTTAAGTTTATGCTTACCCAAGACGCTACGAATCATCGTATCTTCGCCAAAAGCTTTACCCCATTTATCTAGTAGTCCTGTTTGATGTAATACAGAAGTTTTGATAGCTAAAGTTCCACCCCAAGGAATGCCATATAAAAACATTTGTACGAGTGCAGAGACATTCCAGATGTACCGCACTAAAGTACCCCAATACCTACCTGTTGGGACATACCAACGATTACCTGTTGTTGCACCTATCTTAGGGTTATTGAGAGGCGACACTAATTCCCGCAACCAATTGGGATGCACCACTGTGTCGGCATCAACTAAAGCTACCACCTCATAGGACTCATCTAGTTCTAAAACAGCTTGGATAAGGGAACTACATTTGAGACTGCAACTATTGCGGACTATTTTGAGTGGCTTAATTTCAACGTTAGTTGCGCCTACTTCGTTGACAGTATCATGAGCTATCTGCCATGCAGGGTCTTCGATACTATCAACAACCAACTTCAAATCATACTGAGGGTAATTCTGATGAAGTAGCGATCGCAAGCAATTAGGTAAAAACGGATCAGCACCACGAAGGCAAAGAATAACTGCCGTTTTTGGCAGTTCTTCATCTGATAATGGGTTTTGTGGTCGTGAAGACAGACACCACAACAACGCCAGCACTGAACATACCTGAATACCTAACCAACTCAACAAACATCTAGACAGGAAGATTATCAACTCATTCATGTTTGATAAATTCTACATAATTGAATCTGAAAAATAAGCCACAAAAGCTTCTTTTGACTGAGCAAAATAAACAGTCAAATAACGCAGGATTTACACAGAGTTTGTCAGACAATTTTAGGGTTTCAAATCCTCGACTTTTCTAAGAATTCGGGGATATTGTCCTAGTCTCTATGGGCTTACAAAGATATTTTGCTATCTACTGGTTGATCCAAAAAATCGTATGCTTGATATTCAACTAATCGGATATTCCAAGGGCCTTGTACGCGATAAATGGCACCTCGCCATTTCACTGTTGATCTCAACAAAGAAGCAAGCATAGCTGAACCATATACCCATTGTGTCAATGGGATGGCAATCAACATTTTTAATATTGCGCCACCTGATAATTTTGTTGCTGTTTGACCTTGAGCTAAAATCACTGGTCTGACTCCTAACTCTAAGATAAGCATGAGCAAGAGTAGTCCCAGTGTATAGATGCTATAAGAGCGAAACAATAAAGCTGCTGTTTCCCATCTTTCATCCCACAACGACACCAGCAACAACACAACAGCTGTAGTCGGAAATAAAATGCTAGAAACCAAATCACCAACTACAGCTATCCATTGGGGATGATAAAGTCGAGAATATAAAAACAGTCGCTTGAGATGATCTATTAAGCCTAATAAATCGCATTCTTCATGATTGAGCATAATTAAAGAAGGCACAAACTTGATTTGCATTCCATGTTTTTTCAGAACTTTGTGCATTATCAAGTCTTCATTTAAGGCTTTACCCCACATATCTAGCATTCCTGTGTGGCGCAGTACTTCTGTTTTTACTGCTAAAGTTCCACCCCAAGGAATGCTAAATAAAAACATCTGCACAACTGTAGATACATTACCTGCATAGCGCACTAAAGAACCCCAATACCTACCTGTTGGTACATACCAACGATTTCCAGTTGTCGCGCCTACTTTGGGGTTTGATAAAGGACTGACTAATTCTCGCAACCAGTTGGGATGAACTACCGTATCAGCATCGACAAAGGCTACAACTTCGTAAGCATCATCTAATTCTGCAAAAACTTGCAAAAGGGCGCTGCACTTCAGGCTGCAATTGTGGCGAATTACCTTTAAATAGTTGATTTCAACGTTAGTTGCGCCTAGCTGATTAATAGTATTGTGGGCAATTTGCCACGCTGGATCTGTTTGACTATCAACAACTAATTTTAAATTGTATTGTGGATAATTTTGCGTGAGAAGCGATCGCAAACATTCAGGCAAAAACGGGTCGGCTCCACGTAGACAAAGAATTACGGCTGTTTTGGGTAGCTGCTCATCTGCTAATGAGCTTTTTCGGCTGAAGTGCAAGTAGAACAAAAAGACAAGTCCTAGACACACCTGAATAGCCAGCCAACTCAGCAAAGACTTAGACAGGAATATCGTCAACTCTTCCATGAAATTAGAGGGAAGGGGTATGGGAGTGTAAAAGGTCTAGGGGTGTAGGGGAGAATTATAATTTGTCTCCCCAGTTTTTCTTACGGATCAAGAGAGTATTTCATTACGATATTGATGCTGGTGTTTTTATTGACTACAAAGCTGGCATCACGAAACTTTGGTGTACCTGTTTGAACAGAAACAGTAGGATTTTTAGAAATTCCAAAGCCTTCTTTAGGGATACCAAAGAAGTCTGTATTTAATTTGCGATCGCCATTTTGATCATCAACAATAGCTACTGCATAAGTGCCATGTTTTAATCCAGCAAATTTCTTAACTACAGTAGAGCCTGTAATTTTAGCGCAGCCACTTTGTACTTCACTTTTATCGCTCATAGGAAAACCTTTTTCTCCAGCGTAAATCCGGAAGCACACATCACCTTTTTGATGACGAATATTTTTGACTACAACAGTGAGCGTTGCAGTTTGTTCTGCGGTTACGGGTTTAATACAATAAATGCTGACTAAAGAAGAAAGCACAAAGTAAGACCAACGTGCAATTTTACGCATGATGATTCATTAAGGGGTAATGTTCGTTGTTTTTAAACGCGGAGTATCGCTGAGGTTAACGCAGAGTTTTGGTTGAAATTTATCTGCGTTTATCCTCTTTCATCGGCGGTTAATTATTTTTTGCTGTACTTCTGAGTTTTGTTGATTAACTATTTGGCTAATTTCTGAATGTCGGTTTTTTGCACCCATTCGTGTGTCCGGCGTAAGCCTTCTTCGAGGTCAATTTTGGGTTTGTAATCTAACAAAGTTTGAGCTTTAGCAATAGAATAGGCGTAGGGACGAGTCATAAAATCAACTGATTCTGGCAGAATATCAGCTTTTTTCCGGAACAGTTTTTGTCCTTGACTGCGGATTTTGAGAAATAGCTTGATTTCATCTTTTGGTACAGACATCGGAGCCTGTAAACCTTCAGTTGCAGCCAAGCGCATAAAATACTCTTTCCAGGAAGTTTCTTGACCGTCGGTGATATTAAAAACTTCGCCGTAAGCTTCTTTTTTAATTGCTAAAAAGATGGCATCAATCAGATTATCTATGTATAAATGATTGATGACTCCTTTACCATCGTTAGCATAAGCAAATAGCTTTTGCCGCATCATCAAAAGCGGTCTAATTATCCAAGGGATACATCCAGGCCCGTAGACATCACCAGCACGAATCACAATAACGCCGAAGTCTGAAGAATTTAGGGGTAATAGTTCTGCTTCTGCTTCGATTTTAGTCTGACAGTAAGGATTATTATCGCCAGATAAAGGGCCAGATTCGGTTACATTATTCGGATAATCAAAGCCGTATACCATCGCGCTAGAGAGGTGGACGAAAGTTTTGACACCAGCACTTTTGGCGGCTTTCGCCATGTTGAGAGTACCGTTGACATTGATTTCCCGAAATTCTTTGATGGGGCCAGCTTCTTGGGTAAGTTGTGCTGTGTGGAGAACGATGTCTACTCCCTGACAAGCTTTTTGAGCAATTTTCGGGTCAGTAATGTTACCAACGATCGCTTCTACATTGAGATTTTGTGGTATTTTGCGATCGCTAGAACTTTGCAGTCCGCGCACCTTCATTCCCTGGGCTATGGCTAACTCGGCTGCACGCAACCCGATAAAATCATCAATCCCAGTAATGAGGAGAGTTTTGTTTTCTAGGTTCATCAGGGGTTATTATCTTACTAAAGTTTGAATTTGATATAGAAATATAAAGCCTAAAGTATGAATTAATTTTCATACTTCACCCTTCATACTTCATACTTCTTAGAAAATATCTGCTGGGTCAGCAGAGCGTAATTTGTTAATAGCAAGTGCGCCAGAGGTAATACACATTAAAACTGCTGAGATAAACACAATCAAGGCATTATTGGCATTCATCATGATGGGTAATTTTGTGGCTTCCATTGCAAAGTCGTACAAAATTATGGAAGTCAAAAATCCGGGAATATAAGCAAAAACTGCTAAGATTAAAGCTTGCTGAAATACCACATTTAACAGATAAGAATTGGGATAGCCAATGGCTTTTAAAGTTGCATAGGCTATAAATTGAGTAGCAATGTTACTGTAGAGAATTTGATAAACAATTACTACACCTACAACAGAAGCCATTGTCAACATCAGGTTAAGAATAAAACCAATTGGTGTTCTATCAGCCCAATATTGTTTCTCAAAATTGATAAAGCCTTGGCGATTAAAAACTAGGACATCATTAGGTAAATTGGCTTGCAAATTTTTTAAAACTTTTTCTTTATCAGCGCCAGGTTTGAGGGTAATTACACCAATATCAATTTTTTCGGCTGGACGAGTATTCGGATTTATCCGCAGAAAAGTTGAGTCGCTGACAATTAAGTTACCATCTACACCAAAGGAAGGGCCTAAGCTAAATAATCCTCCTACTCGCACGTTATAGCCAATTGGGCCATCAAAAGGAAAGATTTCAATTGTTTGTTCAGTATCTCCTTGGTCAAATTTGGCAGCAATTGGCCCAAACTCTGGACGAGAATTCCGGTCAAAAAGCATGACATCAGGAATTTTAAGTTTGTCCAAGTTTTGCTCAACTTCGGGAATATTCATCACAGGATTTCCTGGGTCGAAGCCAATTACATATATTGAATACTTCTCGCCAGTCACAGGATTTTTTAACTTGGCAAATTGCAAGTACATGGGGCTAACAGATTCAACACCTTCAAACCCCAAAGATTGATATAAACGAGTTCGAGAAAAGCTTTGATTGGATGTCAAAGATTTATATTGCGAACTAACTAAAAATAAATCTCCGCGTAAGCTTTGATGCACTGCGGTAGCGCTAGAATATAGTGCATCTTGAAAGCCTAGCTGCACAAACATTAGCAGCACAATAAAGGCAATGCCAGCTACAGCTACGACAAAACGAATCTTTTGTTGGGCTAACTGTAGCCATGCTAAAGGAATCTTGAAATTCATGGATTCACTTGTTATTTTTCATTTGTTATTTGCCATTAGTCATTCGCCATTAGTTATTTTTGCTTGTAACTATTGACCATTGACTAAATTTGAATAGATACATCCACTTGCAAGTTAGTCATCCGAGCTACTTTTTGGCTATCTGCGGGGTTATCGATAGATATTTTTACTTCAACAATTCTCCGGTCTGTATCAGATCTGGGATTAAGGCTAAAGATGCTTTGTTTGTCAATTTGCCAACCAATTTCTTTCACAGTTCCTTGCAATTTTCCAGCAAATGCAGCACTAGTAATTGTCGCTTTTTGGCCTACCCGCACTTTTTGGATATCGGTTTGATATACTTCTGCAATTACATACATTTGCGATATCTTACCGATTTCTGCAAAACCAGAAGTGTTGATGACTTCGCCTGTTTTGGCGTGAATTTTGAGAATTCTGCCGTCAATCGGAGCTTTAATGTAAGTTAAGTCTTGGTCGGCTTTGGCTTGTTTAATTGCGGTGACAGCACTTTTAACTTCAGTTTGTGCTGCTTCAACATCTACAGCGCGTACTTCACTGATACTGTTGAGTCTGGCTTTAGCTTCTTTAAGTTGGTCTTGCAGGGTGTTTTGGGTACGAGTAAGCCCAGCTTGAGCTTCTGTGAGTTGTTGTTGTGCTGTCTTAAGTTGTAAAGCTTTGCTGTCGGCAACAGAAGCCGCGATCGCACCTTGTTTGTATAATTGCTGATAGCGATCGTTTTCGGTTTGAGCATTATCAACTTCAGCTTGAATACGGTTAATTGTTGCTTGTTGTGCAGCAACTTCTCCTTTTAGTTGAGATTCTAATTGTGCAATGGTAGCTTTTTGTGCGTCGATATCTCCTGATTTCGCACCAGCTTTGACCTGTGCTAATTTAGCTTTGGCAACTTGCAGTTTATCTAAAGACTGTTGTAAAGCTGCTGTCGCACGTGCATAATCTTCTAAATATGCCAATACTTGCCCGGCTTTGACTTCATCACCTTCTTTCACGAACAATTTCTCGACACGTACACCGTTGATGGAATTAGGCGCAGACAAATAAGTAACTTTACCTTCCGGTTGCAAACGTCCCAAAGCAGTGATTGCAACTTTCACAGGTGCGGGTTTTGGTGTAGTCGCCTGAGTGGTTTGAACTGCGACACGGTTCAATTTTGGTGCAAAACTGTAGAAAGTTCCTAACCCAGCAGCAGCTACAGTGAGAGACGCTGCCAAAATTATTTGCCACCGACTTAAGGGTTTTGTAAATAACTGGCTGTATTTTTTTAGTGCCATATTTTTATTCCAATTGTGCTATGCCAGGAAACAGCCGAAATGACTGATAATTAAGGTGAAGAATGAAGTCTTAAAAATTACCTTTTACTTCATAATTCATACTTCACACTTCATAATTTTTGTACAGTTCTATGGGAATTGTTGTACGCCTTTACACAACGATTTATTACTAATTTTGCGGAGAAATAACAGAAGGCTTTACTCTAAATCTTTCTCAGTTTTATCCTAATTTCGGATCAAATCCAGTAGTTTAAAATACGATAGCGCTAACCAAAAAATTTAAATTTGCGAAAATGAAGCGTTTAGAAAATCTGGATAAACTGTGTCCAATTATTGCAAAGCGATTTACTATTGTCAACCAATTGACAGTGATTAAGTGAGCTTTTAATGACTATTGGGAGAGGTGATAGGTGACAGGTGACAAGTGATTGGTTATGGGCATAGGCATTATTTTTTTATTACCAAGAATGTGTAATGTAAAATACTTTTGATTTATTAGATAAACAAACATTCATATTTAACCTCACTCGTAAAGTCAATATATAAACGCAACAATTATTTTGTAACCTGTAACCTATAACCTATCACCTCAATTATGTAATCTTCATCACTTTTCATCTATTTCAGGAACAAAAATCTAGATTTAAACTCACTAAATAAAATGTTTCAAATTGACTTTGCGTGTTATCTTGGTTGTTTTAACTGAACTTATATAAAAACAGTAATTATGCCTGTTATTGCTATCAATCAAATTCATATAGGTGCTAACCGCCGTCCTGTGAATGCTCATAAAGTTAATGAGTTAAAAGAGTCAATTAAGGCTAATGGTTTACTCAACCCCATCACGGTAGATCAGAATTTGACTTTGGTTGCTGGTTTACATCGCCTCACAGCTTGTCAGCTTTTGGGGTTAGAAACCATCGAATGTAATGTTGTTAACTATCAAGATGCTGACCAAGCACGGCTGGCAGAAATCGACGAAAACCTGATTCGCAATGAATTAGAACCCTTGGAACGTTCAGAACTTTGGTTAGAGCGTGACCAGATTTTAGAGCGGATGGGGCTGCGGGCGAAACCAGGGGATAACCAACATACTCTTAAAGGTGGTGCAACCATTTCACCACCTAAAAGGACTATCGAGTTGGCAAAGGAAGTTGGATATTCTGAGCGTACTTTTCAACATGGAAAGCAAATTGCTAAAAGTATCCATCCAGATGTGAAACAAATGATTAAAGGTACATCTCTAGCTGACAGTCCTACAATACTACTGAAAATTGCCAGGGCTGGTAGCGAAGAACGCAATTTAGCCGAAGCTGCACAAAAAGCTTTGGAATTAGCCCAAAAACAGGGAGATGAACAAGCCGTCGCGCAGCAAACTCAATTAATTGCAGAAGCTAAGAAAAAGCAAAAAGAGTTACAGATATCAGCTTTTAAAAGTGCTATGGCGGAGAAAGAAGCGAAATTAGCCATCAAAAAAGTGCAACGCCAAGTAGAACAAGCAATTGAGCAACCAAAAGCCAATGCAGAACCAGCAGTAAAAGTTGGTGAAGAATGGATGCTGGGGAGACATTTGGTTTATTGTGGCGATACTTACACTTCACAATTTCGGAATTTGTTACCTTCAGATGCAGCACTGGCGATCGCTACTGTCTCCTCTACATGGCAACATAATTATTTAGTAGACGAAGCTAGAGTTGTGGCTGTCCTCCGTTCTGAAGGACAAATTTACGATTTTTACAAACATAACAAAATGCCATTTCAATATGAATTGTTAGTAAGTAACCTTTATATAGGCATTTTTTCACATCATGCAATTGTTAAACCCCAATCACCTATTCATATAGAGAGTATAGAAGGTGTTGTCAATTATTTAATAAATTTCTACACCAGTCCCAATAATTTTGTCATTGCGCCATTTATGGGGAATGGGGAAATATTGGCTGCTTGTGAAAGGTTGGGACGCATCTGTTTTATCGGCGATGAAAACCAGCAATTAGTTAATCGCGGCGTGATGCGTTGGCAGCAATTAACTGGCAAGTTAGCAAAAAAAATGGTGACTGTTTGATAAGTAGAAGGCAGGAGGAGACTTTTGATATTAAACAGTTTTCTTTGATTTACCTTACACTTAATTCTGTCTATTACTGAGCATGAAATACTAGTGAGAAGTTAGATCCCCGACTTCTTAAAGAAGTCGGGGATCTGGAACACATCTGCTTCTGTAACGTTTTTGGCAGATATTAATTTCAAGCCTTTAAATGTTTGTAATTTATGAAATGTCATCAAAATATTGTTTATGCTGTACTTCCTAAAATTTTAATATTTGCTGATTGCTAACTTCTTGGTGTTGTTTTTTGCCTTATTTTAAAAATTCATCAAAAAGTCGAATCAAATTATGCTGCTCTGTTGAAAATACCAGATATATACCCATGTATTTGTTCATGATTTTCCTACTGAATATGCTAATTTCGCTAATGGCTAGAAAATTAAGCTGTAGTTTGTATAGAGAAGGCGATCGCGTAAATTCACAATCACCAAACATGAGTTCGCAAATATACCTGATTGCTATATTGTGTTTAACATTGCCATCTGCTAAAAGCCAGATTTTTTTCTTAAAATCCCTTGAAGAAATGATTTAGTTTATGTGAAGTGTGCTATTCTTTTTATTAATTCAACTCTTCAAAGCCCAACGGAAACAAAACACATTTATTGCGCTTGAAGATGAGAAACATACTATACAAAGTCGCATCACTATCACCTTGTAAATGTTGGTTAATTTCTTCAAATTGCTGTGAAGTTTAAAGTAGAGGTGATGTTCTTTCAGTAACGAACTTGTCAGCTTTTCTGGGTCGAATTCCGTACAATATATTATCCTGGACGTTGAAACTGGCTATGGCATTTATCAAGATACAGAACGTTGTCATTAATACCAGCTACGTTGCTGCTGTTAAGCTAGATAATCAAACGAGCTTGGGAGAAAAAAGCGTTTCTGTCCTCATGGCTACTCCTAAGTTTCCATTGTTCCAGCAGGATACAATCACACAAAACTTCTACCATTACGAATGGCTTGAATTCACTGGTCAAGCTGCTAACGCGCTTCAAGATTATTTTACCAGTTTCAACAACGTTATTGACCTGCTACCGCAATATCAAGAGAAGTGTGAAGTGTGAAGTATGAAGTCTGAATTATGAAGTATGAAAGGCTTCATTCTTAATCTTTCATCTTGCATTTATTTTGAATTGTGTGGTGTTTGTTAGGAAAAAAGCATTTAGCCTTCATACATAGGATAGCTAGTTGCTTGTCACAACAGACAGATGATTTTTGATGGGTAACAAAGACTACTGTAGCTTCACAATCCACAGTAATTAAAAACTGTCTATGTCCTATGTCTGCTTATTCAATTGATGCTGCTTTGGCAGAGTTAGAAGCCCAGATCAACAGTTGTGAAAAAACTTTGATTCGGTATATAGAGGAAAAAAAGATGACGACAGACAAACCAATGTCGATTAACAAACTTAACAGACAATTGCAACAAAATCCTATAGCTATCGTTGGTATGGCTTCGCTATTTGCGAAAGCCAGAAATTTGCGGGAATATTGGCAAAATATCATTAACAAAATCGATTGTATTACTGATGTACCTCCTACTCACTGGAGCGTAGAAGATTATTACGACCCCAACCCCAGAACCCCAGAAGATAAAACTTATTGTAAACGCGGTGGCTTTATTCCAGAGGTTGATTTTAACCCGATGGAATTTGGTATTCCACCCAGCATTTTAGAAGTAACTGATGTTTCGCAATTACTAAGTTTAGTAGTTGCAAAAGAAGCAATGGAAGATGCTGGTTATAGTGAATCTCGTGAGTTTAGCCGCGAAACAACTGGGGTAGTTCTCGGTGTGGCGATGGCTAAACAATTGGGAATGCCACTGGCTGCACGGTTAGAATATCCGATTTGGGAAAAGGTTCTCAAAAGCAGTGGTTTATCTGACGAAGACACCAAAAAGATTGTTGACAAAATCAAAGCTGCCTACGTCAAGTGGGATGAAAACGCCTTCCCTGGTATGCTGGCTAACGTCGTGGCTGGACGCATTGCCAACCGCTTGAACTTTGGCGGGATTAACTGTGTAGTTGATGCGGCTTGTGCTAGTTCCTTCGGTGCGTTGAAATTAGCTATCAGCGAACTAGTCGAACATCGCGCCGACATGATGCTGACTGGTGGTGTGGATACAGATAACACCATCATGGCTTACATCTCCTTCAGCAAAACCCCTGCGGTTTCTCCTAGTGAGAATGTCAAACCATTCGATGCTAAATCTGACGGGATGATGCTGGGTGAAGGTATCGGGATGATTGTTCTGAAGCGTCTGGAAGATGCTGAAAGAGATAACGATAAAATTTATGCTGTCATCAAAGGTATCGGTACTTCTAGCGATGGACGCTACAAGAGTATTTATGCACCTCGCAAAGAAGGGCAAGTAACTGCTTTGCGTCGCGCTTACGAAGATGCTGGTTTCTCTCCTGCTACCGTTGGTCTGATGGAAGCCCACGGTACTGGGACAATGGCTGGCGATCCCACAGAGTTCGGTTCTTTAAGAGACTTCTTTGGCGAATACGACAACAAAAAGCAGCACATCGCTTTGGGTAGTGTGAAATCCCAAATCGGACACACTAAAGCAGCTGCGGGTGCGGCAAGTTTAATTAAAACTGCTTTGGCACTGCATCACAAAATTTTACCGCCAACCATTAACATTACCGAGCCGAACCCCAAACTCGACATTAACAACTCGGCATTTTATCTCAATACTGAAACCAGACCTTGGATTCGTCCAGAAGGCGAAGCACCAAGACGTGCAGGTGTAAGTTCCTTCGGGTTTGGTGGGACAAACTACCACGTCGTTCTAGAAGAATACGAAGCGGGACAAAATCAACCCTACCGGATACACAGCACACCCCAGGAAATCCTGCTGTTTGCTGATAACCCAGCACAACTACTCAGCAAGTGTGAAGCAGATTTATGGAAGTTGCAATCAGAAGGCGGCGACAGACACTTTTCTCAGTTGGTGCAAGATAGTCAATCATTAGAAATTCCTCAAACTGCGGCGAGAGTTGGCTTTGTCGCGGAGAATTTACAAGAAGCTTGCAAGTTGCTGCAAATCAGCATCGACTGGTTGAAACTCAAAGGTACAGCAGCATCCTGGGAACATCCCCAAGGTATTTACTACCGCGCCTCTGGTATGGAATTAGGCGGTAAAGTTGTCGCCCTGTTCTCTGGACAAGGTTCCCAATACCTAGAAATGGGTCGGGAATTGGTGATGAACTTCCCTGAGATGCAACGGTTACATGGCTACATGGATAGCTTGTTACTCAAAGATAACTTGCAGCCTCTCTCAGAAATCGTCTTCCCCCGCCCGACATTTGAAGAAGCAGAGAAAAATGCTCAAGTTGCAGCATTACAACGTACAGAATACGCTCAACCTGCAATTGGTGTATTCAGTGCTGGGTTGTATTCCATCCTGCAAAAAGCTGGCTTCAAATCTGATTTCGTAGCCGGACACAGCTTTGGTGAATTAACAGCATTGTGGGCTGCGGGTGTGTTAAGTGAGCAAGATTACTTGTTCTTGGTAAAAGCTAGGGGTCAAGCAATGGCTGCACCAGAAGACCCAGACCACGACGCAGGTACAATGTTGGCTGTCAAAGAAGACATCAACAAAATTGAACCAATACTGAAGCATTATCCGCAAGTATCAATTGCTAACTTTAATTCCCCGACTCAGGTAGTGTTGGCAGGGCCGACCGCAGAAATCGCTAAAGTTCGCCAGACTTTGCAAGAACAGGGATACGCTGCTGTACAGTTGCCTGTTTCCGCAGCCTTCCACACTTCACTGATTGCTTTTGCTCAGAAATCTTTTGCGATCGCTACAAAGTCAGTCAAATTCAATACTGCTCAAACTCCAGTTTTCAGCAATGTTACTGGTAAGCCTTATCCCCAAGACCCCACCGGAATGCAGCGCATCTTGGAAACTCACCTCGCAAGTTCGGTGTTGTTTAAACAGGAAATTGAAAATATTTACGCGGCTGGTGGTTCTTGCTTTGTGGAATTTGGGCCGAAAAGAATTCTGACTAATTTAGTTAAGGATATTTTAGGCGATCGCCCTCATATTACCATCGCATTGAATCCTAGCACTCAGAAGAACAGCGATCGTTCTTTGCGGGAAGCAGCAGTACAAATGCGAGTCATTGGGATGCAGTTGAAGAACCTTGACCCCTATCAAGTTCAACCTGCACTACCTGCTGAGAAGAAGAAAACCTTGAGTGTGCGTCTCAATGGTATTAACTACGTTTCGGAGAAAACTAGAAACGGCTTCAAGGAAGCGTTGGAGAGTGGACATAAGGTTTCGTTACCTGCTGCACCTGCACCAGTGGTTAGTGCTATTCCAGAATTTTCTGAAACGAACCTCCAAGAACGCCAAGAAATAAGAGTTTCGGAGAATTCAGGTGTAAGTCTTCAAGAAATAATCAAACCGGAACCAGCACCTGAAGTTACTTCCATAACAAGTATTACTGAACCAGAACCAGAAATGAATCCTGCGATCCTTTCTAATCAACTAGCCCAGGAAACTGATATGCCAACACCTGAAAACTTGGTAAATTACCAGCGGATGCTAGAAAGCTTAGAGTACCTGCTGACCCAATTCCAAAAGAATCAATCTGATAATTTACAAACTCACGGTCAGTATCTCAACCATCAGATGGAATACACGAAAGCATTCTTCCAACTGATGCAGCAGCAAAACGCTTTGTTCGCCAATGCCAAGTCTTCCCAAGAAGCAGCGCAACTGAAGCTAGTTGTGATGGAAGGTGTAGAACGCAGCATGATGCAGTTTCACGCTCAACAAGGTGAAACATTACGCATCCATGAACAATATCTTCTGGAACAGGTAGAATACGCCAAAAACTTTTTCAACCTCATTCAGCAACAATATTCACAGTTAATTGCTGGTGGTGTTGCAGTTGAACCAACCAATATCCCAGTCAGCGATACACACGTACCTACAACTACCAAAATTGTTGCACCAACTCCAGTAGTTGAGCCTGTAGCGAAAAACGGTAATGGTAACGGTCATGCTAAACCTGTTGAAACACCAGTCGCACCAGCACCTCAGCCTGTAGTGGTTGCGCCTGCACCTGTAATTGAAGCACCAGCACCTCAGCCTGTAGTGGTTGCGCCTGCACCTGTAATTGAAGCACCAGCACCTCAACCTGTAGCGGTTGCACCCGCACCCGTAATTGAAACACCAGTCGCACCAGCACCCCAGCCTGTAGCTGTAGTTAGCGCATCTGTTGTAGCTGCGCCTGCGGTTGATGTCTCCGACTTAGACAAAAATCTGCTGGCTATTATCAGCGATAAAACTGGCTACCCAGTCGAAATGCTCGAATTAGAGATGGACATGGAAGCCGACTTGGGTATTGACTCCATCAAACGAGTTGAAATCTTGGGTGGCTTACAAGAAATGTATCCTAACTTACCCAAGCCCAACTTAGAAGAACTAGCAGAAAAACGCAGCATAGGCGACATTATTACATATCTGCAATCTAATGCTTCGGGAAATCCTAGTGTCGGAGTTGCAGTGTTACCCGCACCAGTCGTACCAGAAATGCCAGTTGCGCCTGTAGTTCCTGTAGTAACTGCACCTGAACCAGTAGTAATTGCTGAAACTCCAGTTGTAGAAACTGTAGAAGATACCACCGATTACGCAGACATCGCTCAAACACTGCTAAATATTACCAGCGATAAAACTGGCTACCCAGTCGAGATGCTGGAACTGGAAATGGACATGGAAGCCGACTTAGGTATCGACTCCATCAAACGGGTAGAAATTCTGGGAGCAATGCAAGAAGCCTATCCCAACCTACCCAAGCCAAACGTCGAAGACTTAGGCGACTTACGAACCATCGGTCAAATAGTTGAGTATCTGCAACGCCTAGTTGCGGGTGAAAAAAAAAAGCCTGATTCTAACTGGGACTTCCAGCCAGTCCAAATAATCGAAAATGTTGCGCGTCGTCCCGCGCAACTGAAAATCCTCCCACTACCCGACAGCTTAGAGTTCAGTTTACCAGAGGGACACATCTGCTTAATTACAGATGATGGCTCCCTCACCACCTCCCACGTAGTCCAAACACTGTACGATCGCGGTTGGAAAGTAATAGTATTAAGCTTCCCCCAAGCTATCATCGCTCAACAAGCACCCTTACCTGCTGGTGTAGAACGTATCACCCTTGCAGATATGAGTGAAGAATTACTCCAACACAAATTATCCGCGATCGCAACTAATATTGGTACAATTGGTAGCTTCATTCACATCCATCCCCAGAGTGTAGAACAGGACAAAGCGATAGTTAAGCACATCTTCTTTGTAGCTAAACACCTGAAGAAATCCCTCACCGAAACCGCCAATTACACCCGCAGTTCCTTCCTAACAGTAGCGCGCTTAGATGGAGCCTTTGGGTTAGAGCATAACACCAATTATGGAGCGATCGCAGGTGGTTTATGCGGACTTACCAAAACCCTGAGATGGGAATGGCCAAAAGTATTTGCTCGCTCAATTGACTTGAGTCCAGCAATAGATCCGCAAAAATCGGCTGAACATATTATTGCGGAATTGTGCGACTCGAATCTTTATATCAATGAAGTCGCTTATGGTTCGCAAGGGCGAGTTACTTTGAAGGCTTCCGTAGTTAAGTAAAGTTTCGCGCAAAGGCGCAAAGGCGCAAATAAGAACGCAGAATAATTCTCTCAAACTCTTATCTCTTTGTGTCCTTCGCGCCCTTTGCGGTTCGTTTAAATAAATTCTCAACTTCAAAATAAATATGACAACAGCAACTCAGGTTCGTTCCTCATCAGTATTTCTCGTCAGTGGTGGTGCGAAAGGAATCACCTCCCTCTGTGTTAAAAAACTTGCACAACAACAACCTTGTACATTTATTCTTCTCGGTCGTTCCGAAATTTTAGAAAACGAACCAGACTTCGCCAAAGATTGTTTTGAAGATGCTGCATTAAAAAAACGCATCATGGAAAATCTTCTCACTCAAGGTGAGAAACCTACACCCATGAGTGTGCAGAAAATATATAACAAAATTGCTTCCAGCCGAGAAATTAAACAGACAATAGCAGAAATTAGAGCCACAGGCGCAAAAGTTGAATATCTGAGTGCTGATGTGACAAATGTTGCTGAATTACAACAAAAACTAGCAGCCACAGTTGCACGTACTGGCGCAATTACTGGCATTATTCATGGTGCTGGTAACTTAGCCGATAAATTAATTGAAAAGAAAACAGACCAAGACTTTGAAAAAGTTTATACAGCTAAAGTTCAAGGTTTAGAAAATCTACTGAATTGCGTTAACCCCAACCAACTAGAACAGTTAGTATTGTTCTCCTCCGTAACTGGATTTTATGGGAATATTGGGCAATCGGATTATGCGATCGCTAACGAAATTCTCAATAAATCAGCGCATCTATTCAAACAAAATCATCCCAATTGTCACGTAGTTGCAATCAACTGGGGCGGTTGGGATAGCGGGATGGTGACACCAGAACTCAAAAAAGCCTTTGCTGAGCGGGGAATTGATATTATCCCCGTAGATATCGGCGCACAAATGTTAGTTAATGAACTGCATCCTGCACACCATGACTCTACACAAGTTGTCATTGGTAGCCCCACAATTCGCCCACCCGCACCCTTAGATGCAGAACTCAAAAGCTACCGCATTCGTCGCCGCATTGTATTAGAAGCAAATCCCTTCTTATATGATCATGTCATCGCTGGTTCCCCCGTATTACCAGCAACCTGCGCCATGTCTTGGATGATTAATGCTTGTGAAGAATTACATCCAGGTTATCGCTATTTAAGTTGTAAAGAATTCAAAGTTCTCAAAGGAATTACCTTTGCTAACTCCAACGTCAGCGAACACATTCTCGAAATCCAAGAACTCGCCAAAAAAGAATCAGAATTTGTCGAATTACAAACCACAATCTTAAGTAAAACACCCGAAGGCAAAACCCATTATCACTTCCGCGCCCAAATCAAAATTGTGCGGAAAATGCCAGAAGCCCCAGTTTACGAATCAGTAAACCTCACAGAAGATAACATCATCACCGCCACTGGCACAGACTTTTATCAAAAAGATAGCTCCTCATTATTCCACGGCCCAGCATTTCAAAAAATTACCAGAGTCATCAACATTACTCCTGAAAAAATCACCACCGAATGCTATTGGGCTTCAATTTCTGCTCAAAAACAAGGACAATTTCCTATCAATTGGCATAACCCATACTGCAACGATTTAAGCACACAACCCCTATGGATTTGGCTCAACCATTTCCATCAAGAAATTTGCTTACCAGGACAACTAACCCACTCCGAACAATTCCGCGCCTTACCTTGCGATGAAATCTTCTACGTTTCCTGCGAAGTTAAAGCAAAAACAGCGACAGGCGTAACCGCCGACTATTACATCCACGACCGCGAAGGTAAAATATACTCCCGCATCCTTGGAGCCAAAGCAGTCATTTGGCCTATGAGAATGATGAATAAATAACAGCAGATAAACGCAGACCAACGCCGACCATCCTCCGCGTAACTCTGCGTTTAAAATAGCAATAGTAATACTCTTTCTTTGCGTCTTTGCGCCTTTGCGCGAAACAAATTTCCACTCCGGGGAACACCGTAAATCCAAAAGCCCACCCCAACGAGGACAACAACAGTGGAAAAAATAGCCATCATCGGTATATCCTGCCTATTTCCTGACGCGAATAATCCCGAACAATTTTGGCAGAATATCACCGAACAAAAAAACTCAACCTCAGAAGTTACACTCGCCGAAATTGGCGTTGATCCCACAATATTTTACGACTCTGCTAAAGGCAAACCGGAAAAAATTTACTTCCTCAAAGGTGGATTTATTCGCAACTTTCAATTCGATTCCAGCGAATATAATTTACCACCAACCTTAGTCAATAGCTTAGATAACACCTTTAAATGGTCACTCTACGCAGCTAAACAAGCAGTACAACATAGTGGCTATTTAGGTAATCAACAAGCCCTCGCCAAATGCGGCGTAATTTTAGGAACTTTATCTCTACCAACAAAACTTTCCAATCAATTATTATCCCCCATTTATCGCCGCACAATTGATGGTGCGATCGCGCAACTTCTCCAAGACCAAGATTTCCATTTAGCAGCCATCCCCCCAACCAGCAAACCATCACCCTACAACGCGATGATCTCTGGTTTACCAGCCGCCCTCATCGCTCAATCTCTCTCACTATCAGGCACTCATTTCTGTATAGATGCTGCTTGTTCCTCAGCCTTTTACTCCATCAAACTAGCATCGCATTACCTACAGACACGCAAAGCCGACTTAATGCTGGCTGGTGCAATTAGTTGTTCTGACCCTCTATTTTTAAGAATGCTCTTTTCTGGTATTCAAGGATATCCAGAAAACGGTATTAGCCGCCCTCTAGATAAAGCATCACGCGGCTTAATTACCTCCGAAGGCATCGGTATGGTAGTTCTTAAACGCTACAGTGATGCTGTCAAAGATGGCGATAATATCCTCGCTACTGTTTGCGGTAATGGACTCTCCAACGATGGTAGAGGCAAACACCTACTCAGCCCCAACGCTAAAGGACAAATCCTAGCTTACGAACGAGCTTATCAAGAAGCCCAACTCAGCCCCAAAGACATTGATTATCTAGAGTGTCACGCCACAGGCACACTCTTAGGTGATACCACCGAATGTAATTCTGTAGAAAGCTTTTTTGGTGAACATCAAGCATCACCATTAGTTGGTTCTGCTAAATCAAACGTCGGACATTTATTAGTAGGTGCTGGAATGGTTGGCTTAACCAAAGCAATTTACAGCATGAATCATGGTGTGATTCCACCCACTATTAATGTTGACGAACCCATAGGTACAGAAAATACAGTCATTTCACCCAAAAACATAGTCAAAACAACAATACTTTGGCCTAACAATAATTCAACTAAACGTGTAGCCTTAAGTGCCTTTGGGTTTGGTGGAACTAACTCACACATTATTTTGGAAAAAACCGCGAAGGACGCAAAGGACACAAAGTAAAGAGATTTTTGCATGAGTCTACAAAGTTATTTCTCTTCTCTTTGCGCGCTTTGCGCCTTTGCGCGAGACAAAAAAATATCTGTTTAGGTACTCAGTAATGACACAAGATAATAAAAACAAGATTGCCATTATTGGCATGGATGCCTTCTTTGGCGAATGCCATAACTTAGACGCTTTTGAACGCAGTATTTATGACGGCAAACAACATTTCATACCTCTACCCGAAAAAAGATGGTATGGCATTGACACCGAAAAAGACTTACTCCAAGACTACGGTTTAACTGAAGGCAAACCCCCCGTCGGAGCATATATCAAAGACTTTGAAATTGACACTTTAGCCTATAAAATTCCTCCCAACGAAGTCGAAAAACTCAACCCCCAACAACTATTACTGCTGAAGGTTGCAGAACGCGCCATCAAAGATGCAAACCTACCCGAAGGTGGTAATGTCGCGGTAATTATTGCAGCTGAAACAGAGTTATCTGTCCACCAGCTACAACAAAGATGGGATTTGTCTTGGCAAGTCAAAGATGGTCTGAACGCGGCGGAAATCACCTTACCATCGGAAAAGATTGCTCAATTAGAAACCATCGTTAAAGATAGCGTTCACCAACAAGTAGAAATTGGTGAGTATTTAAGCTATATCGCCAACATCATGGCGAGTCGTATTTCTTCGCTGTGGAACTTTACCGGGCCTGCTTTCACCCTCACGGCTGTAGAGACTTCGGCGTTCAAAGCTTTGGAAGTAGCGCAAATGCTATTGATGACTGGCGAAGCAGACGCAGCCATTGTTGGTGCTGTTGATTTAGCTGGTGGTGTAGAGAATGTGTTGTTACGCAATCAAACAGCCAAAATAAATACTGGTGTCAATACTTTGAGTTATGACCAAAAAGCCAACGGTTGGAATGTGGGTGAAGGTGCTGGTGTAGTTGTTCTCAAACGCTATGATGTGGCACAAGAGAATGGCGATCGCGTTTATGCCACCATTGATGCTATCAGTATCGGACAATCTCTTGTCAATTCAGCTAACGAAGCCTTCCATAGTGCAGGTGTACAACCTTCTCAGGTGAAATATGTAGAGGTTTGCGCCAGTGGTATTCCCCAAGAAGACGAAACCGAAATTACAGGTTTATTGCAAGCATACCCATCAGTAGGTCATGGTTTGCACTGTGCTATTGGTAGCGTCAAAGCCAATATCGGACACACTCAAGTAGCATCGGGAATTGCCAGCTTAATCAAAACAGCGTTGTGTCTTTACTACCGCTACATTCCTGGTACGCCTAACTGGTCTGGTGTGAAAGCACCACAACAATGGGAAGGTAGTCCTTTTTATGTCGCTACAGAATCTCGTCCTTGGTTCTTGGGTAAAGACTCTGACCGTCGGATAGCAGCAATTAACGGTCTTGGTTGTGATGGGACTTTTGCTCATGTGATTATTTCAGAAGACCCCACCCAAGAAGAACGCCCTAGCCGATATCTAGAACAAATGCCATATCATCTGTTCCCGATAACTGCTAACGACAGGGAGAGTATTTTTGCGGCTCTAAATAGTTTGCAAAAGAGCATTGAAGCTAGTTCTTCTTTATCAGAATGTGCGAGTCAAGCCTTTGCTGTATACAAAGCCAACTCCCAGGCGCAATACGCCATAGCCATTAACGGACGGAACAAAAAAGAACTCCTCAAAGAAATAGAGTCAGCGCGTAAAGGTGTTAAAACAGCGTTTGAAAAAGGTACAGACTGGCAAACACCTATAGGTAGTTATTTCACACCGAAACCTCTTGGAAAGCATGGCGAAATTGCCTATGTGTATCCGGCGGCAGTGAATTCATACGTCGGTATGGGTAGAAATCTCTTCCGCCTATTCCCTAGAATCTTCAACGACTACATGGTGAAGAGTCTAAACAAGCGGGTAGCGGATGTAGAACTACGAGTTTTTCCCAGAAGTTTGAGTAAGTTATCCCTCAGACAGCTAGAGACTCTAGAAAAGCAATTGCTAGATGATTCCCTAGCAATGTTTGAAGCGGAAATGTTCTTTACCAGACTGCTCACCACAGTTATTTGTGATGACTTTCAACTCAAGCCGAAGTATGTATTCGGTTACAGCTTGGGTGAAACAAGCATGATGGTAGCGCAAGGTATTTGGAATGATTTCTTCCAAGGTAGTAACTCTTTCAACTCCTCGGCGTTGTTTGGGAATAGGTTATCTGGCCCAAAAAATGCGGTGCGCGAATTTTGGGGTTTACCAAACGCAGATAATTCAGACAAGAACTTTTGGGGTAACTTCGTTTTGATGGCGAGTCCTGAACAGGTACAAGAAGCTATCAAGAACGAGCCACAAGTTTATCTCACACAAATTAATACACCGGAAGAAGTCTTAATTGCTGGTGAGCCAGCCGCGTGTAAGCGAGTTATTGCCGCTTTGGGTTGTAATTCTTTCGTGGCTCCTTTCGATCACGTTATCCACTGTGAAACGATGCGATCGGAGTATGGGGAGTTAGTTAAATTAAATACTCTACCATCCCAGAATTTAGCAGGTGTCACCTTCTATTCTGCGGCTGAATATCAGCCTATTGTACTAGAGAGTGGTGCGATCGCTCGCAGCATCGCCACCGGACTTTGCCAACAATTAGACTTCCCTCGCCTAGTTAACCGCCTCCACGACGATGGCGCGAGAATCTTTATCGAAGCTGGTGCTGGTGGTGTCTGTTCTCGTTGGATTGATAAAATTCTCGAAGATAAAGACCACATCACCGTATCCCTCAATCGTCGGGGTATGGATGACCACACTACTATTGTCAAAGCACTAGCAAAACTTCTCAGCCATCGCGTAGCTGTAGATTTATCACCACTCTATAATCTCACACCTGCACCTAAACAAAATAAAGCCACCTTACGCACTGTGACCGTTGGTGGTAAATCAATCACCGCCAGTATTTTGACAGAAGAAAACCGCAAACTTTTCCAATATTTGCCAGGGAAAGCGAAAGGTATTCAAGCAGAAAATCTGCATTCAAATATACCATTGCCAGATGAAATTGATATCATCAAATCGCTGCAAGATACTCATAAAATCTTAGGCAATGATATTTTGACTCAAAATACCGAAGTTTCAATGAAAAATATCATTGAACACGGTTTTGCAGCAGAAGAAAAAGTAGAATCTTCTGAGTTAATCGCCACACAGACACAAGCATCTGCTACCAATCAAGATTTAGATACCCTAATCAGAATGCTGGAGTTAAATACCTCTCACTGTCAAAAACTGAACGCTAATAATGCTCGGATAACTCAAGCACATACAGCTTTCTTACAAGCGCGGCAAGATTTTAGCAAGCAGATGCGTGAAATTATTCAATTGCAATTAGTTTGCGCTGAAGATTTGCTCAAAGAATAAGCTTGAATGCACGTTACCTCATGGTTTAAGGATAAAGATTTAACACTTTATTCTTAGACCTTTCCTAGATTTTTAATTCTCACGCAAAGGCGCAAAGATTTGCAACAAGTCTATTTTAAGATTCACAAGATATCAGACTTTTGCTAAATGAACAGTTAGTAATCAAATAGTTAACGATCCGAGGGATAACTACTGTGACTACCTTCGATATGCCACTCAGCACTCAAGATAATGGCTTAAGATTTCCCGCCTATACCTACAATCATAATCTTGTTTGGAAAGGTAATTTAGAAACAATATCTTTTGAACAGCAAGCTATCAAACATAAATTACTGCTATTAGATAAACCTTGCTATATTGTCAGAATTGCAGGTAAGGTTGGTGTCACTAATGAAGGATATTTATATCCTGTTGAAAATGGCACAACTTTGCAAGTAGAATTAATAAGTTCAATTGCACCAATTTCTCTACAACAGTTAGGCGACCCTAATTTTCTTTCTTATTATGGCGTGAAATATGCCTATATGACTGGCGCAATGGCTGGTGGTATCGCTTCCGAAGAACTGGTCATTGCTTTAGGAAAAGAGAAAATTTTAGGTTCATTTGGTGCAGGTGGTTTACCCCCAGAAAGAATAGAATCAGCAATTCAACAAATTCAACAAGCTTTACCCAATGGCCCTTATTCTTTTAATTTAATTCACAGCCCTAATGATATGGCGATTGAACGTCGGGCTGTGGATTTATATTTAAAATATGGGGTGAAAGTTGTAGAAGCTTCAGCATTTTTAGATTTAACACCCAACATTGTTTATTACCGTGTTGCTGGATTAAGTTTAAATGCTGCTAATCAAATTGAAATCAAAAATAAGGTCATCGCTAAAATTTCTCGCCGCGAAGTTGCGAGTAAATTTATGCAGCCAGCACCAGCTAAACTTGTAAAAGAATTAGTTGAACAAGGATTAATTACTGAATTACAAGCAAGATTGGCTGAAAAAGTGCCAATGGCTGATGATATTACTGTGGAAGCTGATTCTGGCGGACATACTGATAATCGTCCATTGATTTGTTTGCTTCCTTCACTAATTGCTTTAAAGGATGAAATTCAAGCTCAATATCATTATCCTCAACCAATTAGAGTTGGTGCAGCAGGTGGAATTGCTACCCCAGAATCAGCTTTAGCAGCTTTTATGATGGGTGCTGCTTATGTAGTTACAGGTTCAGTTAATCAAGCTTGTGTTGAATCTGGTGCTTGTGAGCATACTAAAAAACTATTAGCTCAGGCGGAAATGGCTGATGTTACTATGGCTCCCGCAGGCGATATGTTTGAAATGGGTGTGAAGGTACAAGTACTGAAACGGGGTACGATGTTCCCGATGCGAGCGCAAAAATTGTATGAATTGTACCGCACTTATAACTCAATTGAAGAAATCCCTGCGGCAGAAAGAGAGAAGTTAGAAAAACAAGTTTTTCGGAAAACTATTGCTGAAGCTTGGGAAGGAACGGCTGCTTATTTATCACAGAAAAATCCTGAAAAATTGGGTAAAGCTGTGAATAATCCTAAGTTGAAGATGGCTTTGATTTTCCGTTGGTATTTAGGCTTATCTTCTCGTTGGTCTACTGCTGGTGAAAAAGGTCGAGAAGTTGATTATCAAATTTGGTGCGGCCCGGCGATGGGTGGTTTTAATGACTGGGTGCGTGGTTCTTATTTAGCTGAACCTCAAAATCGCCGAGTTGTAGATGTTGCTGACCAGATTATGAAGGGCGCAGCATTTTTATATCGTATCCAAAATTTAAAAATTCAAGGTGTGCAAATACCCGATTACTACACTCAGTATCGTCCAGAAGTTTGTCAATAATTCAAGAGGTAACAATGTCTTATAGCGCAGCAGATATTCAAGCGTGGATGGTGTCTCACCTGGCTGAGTTACTGGGTGTAGAAACTGACGAAGTTGACATCCACGAAAATTTAGAAAACTACGGTTTAGACTCAGCGCAAGCGATGACTCTGGTAAGTAAATTAGAGGAATTGCTGGGTTTTCAACCATCTCCTTTGTTGTTGTGGCATTATCCCAATATTGCATCTTTATCAGAGCGATTAGCTGAGGAATTAGCAGAACAATCTGATGTGCAAGATACAGGGATTGTAAAGCAAACAAGTAGTAATGCGATCGCTGATATCCCCACTCTCGATTTACAAGCTGAAGTAGTCCTTGACCCCACAATTCATCCTGGTGGTGCTGTTTACACCTCTATAGACAAACCCAAGAAAATCTTCTTGACAGGTTCCACTGGCTTTTTAGGCGCGTTCATCATCCGGGAATTGCTAGAACAAACCGACGCAGAATTGTATTGCTTGGTACGCGCCAGCAGCCTCCAGGAAGGTAAAAACAAGCTACAAAAGAATCTGGAACAGTATGGAATTGGTCAGGATGAGTTAGATCCTCGCATTATTCCTGTCATTGGTGATTTGTCGCAACCAATGTTAGGACTTGGTGCAGAACTATTCCAAGCGTTAGCGACCAACATTGACACCATTTATCACAGTGGTGCTTTGTTGAACTACGTTTATCCCTACTCAGCACTGAAAGCAGCGAATGTTTTAGGTACTCAAGAAATATTGCGCTTGGCTTGTCAAATCAAAGTCAAGCCTGTACATTACGTTTCCAGTGTGGCTGTATTTGAATCACCTTATTACGCGGGTAAGGTGGTGAAAGAAGATGATGATTTTAGCCACTGGGAAGGTATTTTCCTCGGTTACTCCCAAACCAAATGGGTGGCTGAGAAGTTGGTGAAAATTGCCAGCGATCGCGGTTTACCTGTTACAATCCACAGACCACCATTAATTGCTGGAGACAGCAATACAGGTATTGGTAACACCCACGACTTCATCAACTTAATGGTGAAGGGTTGTCTACAAATGGGTAGCTTCCCAGATGTAGAGTATATGTTGGATATGTCTCCTGTAGACTATGTAAGTAAAGCGATCGTCTATCTGTCAATGCAGCCAGAATCGATAGGTAAAGCTTTCCACTTACAACATCCCAACCCTGTTTCTTTAAAAGTATTAGTTGATTGGGTTAGTTCTTTTGGTTATCCCGTGCAAATGCTACCCTACGATGAATGGCAAGCAGAGTTAATTAAAAATGCTGCTTCACCAGATAATCCTTTATATACTCTGCGCCCATTCTTGTTAGAACGTTGGTCTGAAGAACAAGTAACAATTCCCGATTTGTATCTGCAAGCTAGAAGACCAACAATTAGCTGTGAAGCAACCGTAAAAGCGTTAGCTGGTAGTTCTATTTCCTGTCCACCAATCGATTCTAAGTTGTTTATGACCTACACAGCTTATCTAATCGAAAGCGGTTTTTTAAGCATCGCTTTGTAAATTCATGAGAATCTAGAGGTTCAGATCCCCGACTTCTTAAATAAGTCGGGGATCTCGTTTTTCAAGGTATTAAATTGCAACATCTCTAAAATGATTTTTTATTTAATAGCCAGGTAGGTAGAAAGTTTCTCCTAATACCACATCGTAATAAGTGCCACGTGCGTCTGGGTTATATTTCAGACGAATAGATTCTTCTTTTTCATAATCTTTCTCTATATATTGTCCATATTCGCCTTCACAAAATTGATAAGCACCTTCTTGATAACACTCGACAATTGTTTTAATCATGTTAGCCAAATTAGTATATTTATACTTAGGTCTAATATCATCCCAATCTTTGTAATCATATAAAAATACAGGAGAAGATTGTTTCTGTTCTTCACTGCATCTAATAAAATAACATCCTTCTTCAATATTAAATATAGGAAACCAAAATTTATTCCACCAAGTGTCAGAACTATCTCTCCCTGATGTTATTGCTTGCTTTTTCGCTGCTTCTATGGTTTTGCAATAGCTTTCAATTGCTTCTTCTAAAGATAGAAAATACAATCCACCAAATGCTTTATAGCCAGCAAAATAAGCCCCATTACTCCAAGAGTACAATTCGTATATTTCTTGAGGTAGATAAAAGGGTAAACAGTTAGTAATTTCTTCTATTTGGGTTATGGTTATTCCTGGATTCAAAATTACATCGCTTTGTTCAAAAGAGCTATAGAAATAATAAGTAAGGCGTTCTAAAGCATCGGTTAAATCTGACATTTATAAATACTGTAATTATTGATAATAATTTATTAAATTGTAACTGATCGCTAGAAGCAGAGCGATCGCACAATATATTCTATACAAAAAAGCCCATCATTTCTAGTATAACAATGTGCTTGATAAGGTCAGGTTTTATTGATAAACGTTCATATCTGACATATCAATTAGTTAGTTGTATATAAGATAGTAATTGTTCGGCGTAAAATTTCATTTATATTATGTGAGTAATTGCTCACTTATTTATCAGTTATAAAATTTAATTGCAACTAATTTTGACCAAGCTTTAGGATATTTATTTCTTAAGTTGAGATAACTGTATTGCTTTGATTCTTTAAAGCAATATCTAAAGTATTCCTAGAGTTTCATTTGTCAAAATTATTGAATTGTTATTAAATAAAAACCTTTGTAACTCCATGACAAAATAGTCAACTTGAATTCACGAATTTTCTAATATGAACACAACAAACCAAACAAAGAGCAAAAAAACTGCTCTAATTACTGGGGCTGCCAGTGGAATTGGTTATGAGTTAGCCTGTATTTTTGCTCATAACAATTATAATCTGGTATTAGTAGATAGAAATGCAGTCAGACTTACAGAAGTTTCAGAAAAATTTCAACAAGAATCACCGATTACCGTTAAAAATATTGTCAAAGATTTAGCCATATCAACAGCGCCAGAGGAAATTTTTAGAGAATTGCAACAAGCAAGTATTCAAGTTGATGTGCTAGTCAATAATGCTGGATTTGGTACTTATGGATTATTCAGCGAAACAAGCTTGAATGCTGAACTAGAAATGCTCCAGGTTAATTTAGTATGTCTCACTCATTTAACTAAATTATTCCTGAAAGATATGCTCAAACAAGGTGAAGGCAAAATATTGAATGTAGCATCAACGGCTGCTTTTCAACCAGGGCCTTTAATGGCTGTTTACTTTGCTACCAAAGCTTATGTATTATCTTTGTCCTTGGCGATCGCTAATGAATTAGAAGGTACAGGTGTTACTGTTACAGTACTTTGTCCAGGTACAACAGCCTCAGCTTTTCACGAAAGAACTGGTATGGCAGATTCCCATCTGGTGAAGCGTAAGAAAATGATGGATGCAAAAACTGTAGCTCAAATTGGTTACGATGCTTTAATAGAAGGTAAAACCCTTGTGATTCCTGGTTTGATGAATAAATTCTTAGCTAAAATTGTCAGGTTTGTACCGAGAAAGGTATTACCAAAAATTGTCAGAAGTATGCAGGAAAATAAATAATAATTCCTCAAAAAATTCCTGTGAATTGCCAACACTTCATATCCCAGCCAGAACCCCCTACAGCCACAGCCGCACGATAATTCTCAGCAGGTGTAAATTCCACAAGACTCCAGTCTTCAGATGTGAGCAATTTAGCACCTTGTGTAGGTGTGAGGGCTATTTCTGCTTGCTCTAACTGCGATATTCCGTCACCTGTAGCTTTTAGATAAGCTTCCTTGCAAGTCCAATAGCGGAAAAATACTTCTTGTTGTTGATCACGAGGGAGCGATCGCACTAAATCATATTCTCGCGGTAAAAAGAACCTTTCGGCAAGAGCTTCTAAATCAGAGAGCGATCGTATATATTCCAAATCAATACCAATTTTGCGTGTGTAATTCACTGCACACAAAGCCAAATCCTGAGAATGCGACAAGTTAAACAATAAACCACTGTTAGCTAAAGTATCTGCTAAAAACGGTTTACCGCGAGGTTCATAATCAAATCGTACTTGTCGCGGCTCAATACCCAAGTAAAGACCTAAAATATTTCTCAAACTACCACGACCTGCAATAAAGCGATCGCAATGTTCCTGAAAACGAAATCGGTTAGCACGAGCGAGTTCATCACTAGAAAGAGTTGCGGCTAGATTTTCTAGCTGTGACTTAGGTATATCCAGAGTAATTCGCCAGACATGAACTTCATTCGGTAATAAAGTTAAATCTGTTGGTGCAGGTAGCCATAAATGATTTTTGCCAGTCATTTAAGTTACATCACCGAAAAAGTACTATCACTCTTCATTCTCAGCAGTTTCCTCCTTAAGTCCCAACCAAAAAAGTAATACTTCTTCTACTTCCACTAACTGTTCTGCGTTTAATTCCCCTAATTTTCGTAATAGCTTTGCATGAGGAATTGTAATGATGTTTTGTACATCAAATACCCCAGATCTAAGAAAGTTAACTTGAATTTCTACTTCAAATCTGGAACTGCGCCGACTAGTAGTGTGAGGAATTATCGTTACTAGTTACTAACGCACGCTCTTGATTTAGAGGAGGAATACTGATGACTAGGCATGGTCTGACTTTTGCTACATAGCCCAAATCGACTAGCCAAACTTCACCACGCTCAGGAATACTCATACATGGCTTCTTGTTCGTCTAATTCTAGAAAAAGTTCTTCAGCATTCACAACTAAATCTTCATCAGATAATGGCGGAAATTCCAAATCAACTGTCCGCTTTAAAATTTCTAATACCAACTCCAACCGCTCTGAATCTGTCAAGCGGTCAAATGTATTTAGAAGTTCTTTTACTATAGCAGTCATAGTTTTTTTCCTAGACCTAGAGAAAGCATAACATGAGCCTAGTTATGACTTAAATTGCTCATCTACCGGAATTTTGTAACCATTAGCCAAGCGATTAGTCATATTTGCCGTGCCAATAATTGCTATCAGTTCACCAAACATAGCTTCGTTCATACCCTTAGCGCGGGCAGCAGCTGTATGAGAAGATATGCAGTAATCACAGTTATTTGTCACGCTCACAGCAATGTAAATCAACTCGCGTACCAGTGGGTCGAGTTCACCAGGGCCAGTCATCACTTCCTTAAGTGTCTGCCAAGTGCGTTGCAGAGTGGGAGGATGATTAGCTAAAGCTTTCCAAAAGTTGTTAATGTAATCTGTTTGGCGTGTAGCACGAATATCATCATAGACTGCTCGTACTTCGTCGCTTGCTTCTTCGTATTCAATTAGCTTGGTCATAATAATTTAAGTATTTTGAGTTCTTGCCTCGTCCAAATTTCAAAATTTGGCATTTTGGCACACTCATATTAAAACGAATAGGTATTCTATGGAAGTGGGATATTTTTAGGTGAAAAGTACTAAATCAATATTATCCCTCGGCAAGCTACCGAGGGATTTTTTATTAAAACGAAAAGGAACATTATCACAGACTATACAAGCAGCTATTTAACATAACTGCTGATTTTGGCCGAGCGTTTTTTATAGATGAGTATACACAATACAGGTGTTAGTAATAGTATGCCAATCAGTGTTGACGGTTCATCTATTCTTTGTGGCGGGGTTGGGGTTGGTGTTGGGGTTGGTGTTGGGGTTGGTGTTGGTGTTGGGGTTGGGGTTACACCTGGAGAAACTTGAACTGGTGGAGCAACCGGAGGAATTGTCACTGCACGAGAGGAACTACCACCATCCCCGCCTAGTAGTAGTAATAGGAGTAAAAGCGAGGGAGTTAAATACAAAGGGTTAAAAGCAGCTCCACCTACAGTGCCAACATCTAAAGCAATGGCAGTATCCGGCTCTAGAAGTAATGACTCTCCATCTAACAGAGCTATATCTGGACTTAGTTCTTCTCCAGCTATTGGTATACCTTCGATATTGTTGAACTCTTGTGGTACGCCCAGAGGCACCCTTCCGTAGTCGCCCTCGGTTGTAGATGCCGATGAGTATGGAAAGGAAACTATTCTTAAGATGCTCTCTTGTAGAGCCTGATCATTTCCTGCCTTCAACGCATTTAACCCACGCGAGAGGTTATTCAAATAAAACTGCGTCATGTCAGGTGGCAGATCTAACCCACGAATTTGCTGTTCTAAATTGGGGATTTTGGAAACCTCAACTAAGAGTTCATGACCGAAAGCGTACTTAAAATCCAGTAACCCTTGGCGAGGACTGAGGGAGTTATCACCTCTGGAGATTGGCGACCAAGTAAAGTTCTTAGTAACTGCTCCCAAACCAGGAACAGGACTGCGGCTTACAGACTGACCTAGTACGTATTGATAACCATCGACAATTGATGGAGATTGCTTTTTCCAAAACGAGGCGAAAGGTATTTCTAAAAGTTTGTCATTATTACCGTAAAAAGTAGAAAAAGCTTTGAAATTTTGTTGCCCCCCTGCTGCTCGAATTGCTAAGTCGTAGTAACTAGGGCCACCATTAATTTCCAGTAATTTTTGTAGGACTGTTCCAGTTTTATTACAGCCAGTACCACTACCTACAATACATCCAGGAATAACTAGTGCATCGCTCAGATTACGGTTTTCAAGTTGATACTGGAGATACTCGCGCTCCAGCCCTCTTTGTACTTTGCGCTGTCCTACGTTTAGTTGTGCGTTAGCAGACTGGCAAACAGATACTACTACTGCCAAAGACGTTAACAAAACCGCAATGCTTTTGACAGTTGATTTTAGCAAGATACATCTCCTGGTCAATAAAATAAACACTACTCACACGCAATTAAACAATGGGTATCATTTTTGATTGGGTTAGATATTCTCCCTCACAGAAGTTAGGATTCCACTCTTTGTGGAGTTGAAATTGACTTTATTAGGTATTTGAATATTGAGAGTAATTGCTGTCCCTTTGAGTTCTCCTGCACCGAGGGTATGGTATATAACTAAAGCACGTTGGGGTTGGTCGAAGAGAAACCCACGACGGGAAGCTTTGATTTTTCCTTGTTTGACTAAAGATATAAAAGATTCTAAATATCTACGTATGCTTTGGCGATTTTCTTGATCTCCATCTAGATGATGCTCTACGAGTTTCATAAAAAAGTCTAGGGTGCGGTTTTCTTGACCTTCAATCAAGGTTCCACCGTCTAAAAAAGAACTGCCAATCAGCTTGCCATTTAGCTCTTGAACTTTAAACAAAGTATAGTAACGCCCTTCTTTTTTAGGGTCGTTCACATAGCATACCCACGAACCATCTTTGCTTTGAGTAAAACCTTCCTGTGCCAGGTATGACAATAGAGAATTACTAGTTTTTGCTTGTGGTGGTGGTAATAAATCTTCAACAGGATCTAAAGAGCAAATCCGCTGTGTTGTTGTTTGGGTATTTGTAGGAGTTTCTTGTGCGTAGGCGCGGAGGGAATTGTTGTTTAATGCTGTCACACTAGATATTGCAGCCAACGCTAGAAATTGCAGAGCAAATGACCTAGACAAACATGCAATTATCTTCATCTTTTTACCTTTTATTTTTGCTTAGGGTGTAATTAATAGAGCTTTTGAATAGATATAGGTTGAGATCTTAAATCATAGAACCAAAGTAACTTTTATTTCTTTGAAGTTTTATCGGTTTTTACTAGGTTTGCTTGTAGCAATTGATAAGATTTCATGAAGCCAAACAGCGATAATAATTTCTTTATGTTCTGTAGTTGTCGGACTTAACTAATAACTCACAAATATGCTCACATCCATCAACGGCTGATTTCAGGTCAGTTTTGCTGACAACATCTGTACAAAAACTTTGCTTACAAAACAAGGAAGTTGGTATTTGAGCGACAATGTTCGAGATTTGACTCTCTTTAGTTTTTTGTAATTTAAGAAAAGGTTATAGATGTTACATATTTATGTGATTTTAGTCAACAAAAAGTTTTAATAGTTACAATTTAACTTTTTGTATTATTAAGTTGATGCCACTGCATTGACAGCTTGTTAACTGCTTAATATCAAGTTAGCAGTATATTTACTTATAGCTAGTAAAGATTCGCTCTGTTTTCATGATTACCTAATTTTATGTGTATTTTTTTATTCATGTTTTTATTTCAGTATTCAATAGTTATGCCTGTATTTTTCGATAAAAAATTCTACCATTGGGTAGAGGTCATTACGACTTTATTGTAGGCAAGTTTAAGAAATTGAACACTGTAGCTTGAAGTTTAGCGGCTTTGTGCCTCAGAATTTTAGACACTTATTAAGAATAATAAGTATATACGTATACAAATATAAAGAAATATAAATGATAGGTTCTAGTTTTTTGGGTTGGCAGTTAAGTGTTGAGCGTTGACTGTTAACAATCAACGCTCAACACTAGTAAATATGCAAGTTTGATGTAGAATAGCTGCTCTGATTAACCCTAGATTGAGTAATACACGGGAAAAGATTTCGCATCTTTGGGTTTTACGTAAACCCGTTGTTGTGGTTCTAACTGCAATTCGTTGAAGCGATCGCGTGTGAGATGGGCTGTTACCACTTGTCCATCGTCTAAAGTTAATTCTACTTGAATTTCCCAACCTAAATGGATCAAGCGACTGACTTTAGCAGATGTAGTCGCGCCGTTGGCTTGCTTTTCAATCAGCACATCTTGGGGACGCAAAAATACTTCTGGGTGTGGTGCATCGAACCCAGCACTTTGAAAAATTCTGGAGGTGCTAGGTAAGACATTCACCGGGCCGATAAAACTCATGACAAATGCTGAGGCGGGATTGTCGTAAATATCAGCTGGTGTACCTATTTGTTCCACTCGTCCTTTATTCATGACTACAACTTCATCCGACACTTCCATTGCTTCTTCTTGGTCGTGAGTAACGAAAACAGTGGTAACATGAACTTCATCATGGAGGCGGCGTAACCATGCCCGTAAATCTTTACGAACTTTGGCATCTAATGCGCCAAAAGGTTCATCCAATAACAATACTTCCGGTTCTACAGCTAACGCCCTAGCTAAAGCAACCCGTTGTCTTTGACCACCAGACAATTGTGAAGGATAGCGATCGCCTAGCCCACTCAATTGTACTAGCTCAAGTAATTGTTCTACCCGTCCTTTAATCTTCTTGGCTGGCGCTTTGCGAATTTCTAAGCCAAAAGCAATGTTTTGCCGCACAGTCATATGCTTAAACAACGCATAGTGCTGAAAGACAAACCCAATATTTCGCTCTTGTACGCTTTGATAAGTAGAATCTTTACCTGTGAGAAAAATTTTGCCACTATCTGGCATTTCTAACCCGGCAATTAGCCGTAGCAAAGTAGATTTGCCAGATCCTGATGGCCCTAATAACGCCACTAATGATCCACTCTTGACTGTGAGATCAACCTGATCAACCGCTTTGAAACTTCCAAAGTTTTTGGATACATTCTCAACTACTATGCCCACCGACCCATACCTCTGCTATAAAAACTACGGCTTTTTGCTAGATTTACCGTGTTATATATATACCATACACAAATTTTTTACTCAAATACTTTTGAGCTAACTTTTCATCTTAATGATTGAAATTAATTAATGTTTTAGACAAATACTTTCAGGCTGATTTAAAACCAAGATATTTTAGTTATTATTAGCTACCACAACTACCACAATCAAGAAAGCTACAATCAGCACCACTACAATCGAGAGAACTACAATCTAAGACGCTGCAATCCATAGCGTGACAATGGGAGAAATCACAATCAGGCAATACATTAACCACCTCAACACAATTGCAACTTAAATCTGCACAATCTGAACAATCAGTACTATCTCCAACACTACAACTTGTATTAAAACACTGACAATTATTACTGCCATTTTGTTTTTTTGGTCGCTGTATATTTGCTTCATCTCCTGATTCGGTGGGTTCTGAATTATGAGATTGTGATTGCAAAATTAAATTAGCTTGTTTGCAAGCTTGAAATCGTATGCGTGACTTAATTAACGCTACCCTGAAACCTTCTTGAGCAATTACTTGCTTGATGTACTGGGAACATGACTCACCCCCATATAAAATCCTATGGGCGCAAACAAAGCCTTTGTGAGGGGAAATATGCTTTTGATACCCAGTAATAGCAGTAACGCTGACTCGTCTAGTTAGAGAGTCTAGTAAAGAAATCTGCATGATGAAGGACTAGAGGCTAGGGATGAAATATTAGATAAGTATTCCCAATCCTGATTCGCTATTCTTTATTACACACTTCACACTTCATACTTCACACTTTCCATTTGTATCGGAATGTTAAGGAATATTGCAGTTCTGTCAAAACTGAGAGGGAGAGCGCAAAATCAGCCAAAAGACCGTGGTAGGATGCTTTCGGTAAATGTCAAGATTGGGAGAAGACCTTTGACACTACGGGTTGCTGTTGTGGGGTCAGGCCCTGCTGGTTCATCTGCCGCCGAAACACTGGCAAAAGCTGGGATTGAAACCTACCTGTTTGAGCGGAAGCTAGATAATGCCAAGCCCTGCGGGGGCGCTATTCCCCTATGTATGGTGGGTGAATTTGACCTACCACCAGAGATTATCGATCGCCGGGTGCGGAAGATGAAAATGATTTCACCTTCCAATCGTGAAGTTGATATTAATCTGGTAAATGAAGAAGAATATATAGGAATGTGCCGCCGCGAAGTTTTAGATGGCTTTTTGCGGAATCGCGCGGCAAAATTAGGTGCAAATTTAATTAACGCCACTGTTCATAAAGTCGATATACCTACAAACAATACCGACCCTTATACAATTCATTACGTTGACCATGCTGATGGCAGCGTACAGGGAGTTGCTAAAACCCTGAAAGTAGATTTAATTATTGGGGCGGATGGGGCCAATTCCCGCATTGCCAAAGAAATGGATGCAGGGGATTATAATTATGCGATCGCATTCCAAGAGCGAATTCGCTTACCCGAAGACAAAATGGCGTTCTACAACGACTTAGCCGAAATGTACGTCGGCGATGACGTTTCCACCGACTTTTATGCTTGGGTATTCCCCAAATACGACCACGTAGCCGTTGGTACTGGCACAATGCACGTCAACAAAGCCAGTATCAAACAGTTGCAAGCAGGTATCCGCGCTCGTGCTGCCAAAAAACTCGAAGGCGGTCAAATTATCAAAGTCGAAGCGCACCCCATTCCCGAACATCCCCGTCCTCGTCGCGTTGTTGGTCGCATCGCCCTAGTAGGAGATGCTGCTGGCTACGTTACCAAATCTTCTGGTGAAGGGATTTACTTTGCAGCTAAATCTGGGCGGATGTGTGCTGAAACCATTGTCGAAACCTCCAACAACGGTAGCCGCATTCCCACAGAAAACGACCTCAAACTCTACATTAAGCGTTGGGATAAGAAATACGGACTCACCTACAAAGTGTTAGACATTTTGCAGACTGTGTTCTATCGTTCCGATGCTACCCGTGAAGCATTTGTCGAAATGTGTGCTGACATGGATGTACAGCGCCTCACATTCGATAGCTACCTGTACAAAACAGTTGTCCCCGCCAACCCCATTACCCAACTGAAAATCACTGCCAAAACCATTGGTAGTTTAATTCGCGGTAACGCCCTCGCTCCCTAAAAGCAGCGATAGACTCATCAATACAGCAGAGGAGGTGAGGTACAGATAATTCAAATGGCAATTAGTGCATTATGAATTAATTTGTGCCTCAACTCCTCTGTAATTTTTTGGTAAATAAGATGGAAATCTTATTTGAGAAGTCAAAAATCTAAGTTTTTCAATTTGTACAAATAATACTAATTGGCACTCTCTCAAAATTTTCTCAAGAGAATGCCAACTTTTCGCTGAGTACAGCGCTATTTTGACTTGTGGCGGTATCAGCGCAGTACTGCTGACAGAATTGCATCGCCTACTAAGCGTCTCCCTCCACAAAAGGATGTCTACTGGAGGGTAGCTTTTTGTAGAGTCAAGTAGGCAAAATTATAGCTTTCCTTGGTATTGCAATAGTCAAGGTAGTTAGGACATTGGTAAATGATACAACTTAGACAGCAAAAGACTTTTAACTCTGTCAGCTGTCACCTGTTACCTGTCCCCTGCTATAAAACCACTAAACCCCATTCCCCTCAGCAGGACACACAACATGATGTATGGAGTAAATTTAGGGCTGAGGTCAAGGAATGTAGTAAGTCACTCAACTGCTTATGCAGAAGCCCCTTCAGCAGAGGCAGGCAGACTGGGCAATTCTAGACAATATCCTGCACCGTATACTGTTTTGATGTAGCGAGGGTGGCGGGGATCGGGTTCGAGTTTAGTTCTTAAATGACGAATGTGGACTCGAATAGTCTCGATGTCATCATCAGGATCGTAACCCCAAACTTCCCGTAAGATTTCACTGGGAGAAACTGTCTGTCCGTGGCGTTGCAGCAAACAGTGCAGCAACTCAAACTCCAAGTGGGTCAGTTTCACCGTCTCACTAAACCATATCGCCTCAAACCGTTCGGGAACAAGGGTTAATGGGCCGTAGTTGAGAATTTCACTGTGTTTGGCGGCTTGAGGAATGCGGTCAGTCCGCCGCAATAAAGCCCGTACCCGCGCCAGCATCTCTTCTACTTCAAAAGGCTTGGTAAGGTAGTCGTCTGCGCCGGCGTTAAAGCCTTCCACTTTATCTTGAGTCTGACTTAAGGCGGTCAACATCAAAACAGGAATTTCCGCAGTACGTTCATCCCGGCGGAGGCGTTGGCAAACTGTAAATCCATCTACTCGTGGCAGCATTAAGTCAAGCATGATCAAGTCTGGTTGTAGCTGGAGCGCTAACGCTTGACCTTTGATACCATCTTCAGCTTGGCTGACATCATATCCAGCCATTTCTAAATTGACGGCAACAAGCTCGGAAATTGCTGGGTCATCGTCTATGACAAGAATCCTTGGCATTCTTAAAAAAATTATTGCTACTTATTAAGGAAAAATAAGAACCTTTGGTCGATACAAAGATTTCTGTCTTGATTATAAAAAAGATTTTAAATCTAACATAAATATTAAAACTAATTCATGAAAAACAAAACTTAAGATACACGAAATTTGCAAAATGATGTGTTATCCGCCCTACAATCCAGCTAAATTCTTAAAAAATGGTGTAGCTATGACAGTTTACACCGCTTATTGGGGAAAACGTTACTGGGAAAGTACAATTTCTCATCCAGAACCGCCCTATCATAAGAAAATATTGATGGGTGGGCAAGGTGTACCAATTTTTAGTTGGGTGGCAATTCCGCCAAATGCTCACAGCACGATTATTGCAACATACGGAATTACGGGCGAGTTAGAGCAAGAATGGTCTTTGAGATTGCTAGGACGCAAAGCTTATGCTCAAGGTTACGCTGTAGTTTTATTTGATTGGCGCGCTCATGGTAAAACAGCCCAATTGTCACCTACTTTAACCTCTGATGGATTGTATGAGGGTGAAGATTTTGTCCGTTTAGCAGCGGCTGCTTCGGCAATGGGATGTCCCAGTAAATTTTGGTTTATCGGGTTTTCTTTAGGGGGACAATTAGCGCTTTGGGGAGTAAAAGCAGCTGCGGAATTAACTCAGAACAATGAAAATTTAGGTATCAAATACAGTGATATTGGTGGTGGTGCAGTTATTTGTCCAAGTTTGGATTCGTTGCGATCGCTCACTTATCTCACAAAAGACCGCTTTGGTAGATTAATAGAAGCCAGTATTGTCCGTGAATTAAAAAAACTCGCTTGGCGAATTCACGATACCCATCCGGGAACTATTGACCCTGAAGCCATAAAAAGAACAAACACCATCTGGGATTTTGACCACGAACTGGTAATTGAAAGGCTAGGCTTTCCGAGTGTAGAGGCATACTACAAAGCCAGCAGCGCTCTGCAATTATTACCAGAACTGAGCAAACCAACCTTGATTGTCTACGCTGCTGATGATCCGTTATTTCATCCAGATATCATCCCCGATTTACAAGCCGCCTGCGACCAAAATTCAGCCATAGATTTGCTACTCACCCATTACGGTGGCCATGTCGGCTATTTAAGTAGCAAAGAGTGCCAGTATCAAGCAAAAGATCCTGACCCTTGGTGGGCTTGGAATCGGATTTTGCAATGGTTAGAACAACAACATACTGCTGTTGTTTAGCAGCCTTGCTATTGTCTATCTTCTAGGCAAAAGTGCGATCGCCCGGAAAATTCCTATCCTAAAATTCCGAAGCTCTCTTGCAAAGAGAGCTTCCGGCTTTTTGGTTAGACAATACCTGGGGAATGAAAGGTAGAATATTGGTCAATTACGATTTTAATCAAGCTGGCATCAACTATTCAGGTTTGCTGTTTAGATAGATGCTTGCTTTTTCTTGAACAATCGCCCCAAATAACCAGCTACTAACAAGCCTAAAACTGCACTAGGTTCAGGTACTGCTGTTGCTGTTAACTGACCACCAACATCTAAACGACAGTTGGGAAATGTAGAACAGACTTCTGGTGAAAGGTCATCTTTCAAAAATATCGTAGCGTTTGGCAATCCTTGGTCAGGATCTACGAAAGTATAAAAAGATAAACCAGTAGTTTCTGTGGCAAAATCAATGCCTAAATCGAAGCCATTGGGTGTATCGAAATTACCTGTTTGCAGAACAGTTCGAGAAACAGTATCAAAATTAAAATTAAAGCTGCTGTTGGGATTGGGAAAATCGTAGTTGAAACTTTGCAATAAAGTGCCAGTCGGGTCGAAAAAGGCAATTCTGAAATCACTTAGCTGATCTCTGGTGACAACGCTGCCTAAAAAACTGTCATCAAAAGAGAAGTTACCTCTAGCTGAATAACCTTGTCCTCCTAACCAAGATAGATCATAAGAAGCAGCATCAGCTTGGGGAATGTTCATCAAAGTAGCCATAGATGTGACAGCAGCCACAGCTACCGTAGCTTTCATTTGGGTAAAAAACTTGTTCATCTTCTTGATAGTCGTCAGATGTTGTGATTTTGGACTTGATCAGTAATTGCTTTTTCAGCATTCCAGGAAAATTTATTGTTCCTGAAAAACATGAAATCTAATCACTTAGTTCATGAGTGGAATGTAGGTGCATAAAAGTCAAGCAAAACTTACACCAAAAATTCAGTTTCCACTACAAACAGACTGATTGATATCTGTGTATTAGGAGAATAGTTGGCAATTTTTGCTTTTTATTAAGCCCTAAAACATTCTTTGTGGAATTTTATCATTAGATTTAATTTCATCCAGGTATCTGAAAATTATTTTTTTAAAATAATCAATAACAATTGCTATTTTTTGAAAAAAATATAATATTTCTATTTTTTAATCAAGAATTAATCTTACCTTAACCATATTTTGTCTGTCTACAGATGAATTGATTAGATGTAAGCAATATTAGCTAAAACCCTTGTATTGCAGGCATATACAGCGTATTAATGTTTAATCAATAAATTATTTATAACTGTTGTTTTATTTGTACTATTTCTGGTAAATGAGAATTTGGTGTAATTATTTCAAAACTTTTATATCTAACTTATATAGATATTTTATATAAACATTTTGCTTTTATGTATGCTCTTTTAGAGCATCATTTGCAGTGTTTTTAGACATCTGCTGATGAGTTTTTATAACTCTGTTTTAAATAAAGCATTACCTATGCTTAATCTACTGCTAATAGCTTTTCCTAGGTATTTCAACATAGTAACCAAATGCAATTATCAAGACGGAAATTCTTTACATTAGCCGGCGCAAGCGCAGCTGGCACTTTATTAGCATCTCCTTTAGAAGCTCTTTATGCCAGACAAGCTAATGGTCAATCGGTGTTTGGTACAGGTTATGGTGCGTTGGTTCCAGATCCTAATGGCTTACTAGATTTACCACCTGGATTTCAATACCGTACTTTCTCTCGTACAGGGGAACTAATGACCGATGGTAGTTTAGTACCAGGCGCTCATGACGGAATGGCAGCTTTTCCTGGCCCTAGAAATACGGTTATCTTGGTTCGCAACCACGAACTTAGCCCTGGTTTAGGTGGTTCACGCGCACAAGGGCCAAGACCTTACGATCCTATTGCTAGAGGTGGTACAACAACATTAGTGATTGGCCCTAATCGCCAGCTAATCAAACACTTCGTTTCTCTCAGTGGAACCATTCGTAACTGTGCAGGTGGCCCAACTCCTTGGGGTTCCTGGATTAGCTGTGAAGAAGATGTCACCATCCCAACCGCAACTAATGGAGTTACTAAACCACACGGTTATAACTTTGAGGTTCCAGCTAGTGCTACCTCTCCTGTAGAGCCAGTACCTCTAGTTGCTATGGGAAGATTTAACCATGAAGCTGTAGCTGTAGACCCTAAAACCGGAATTGTCTATCAGACTGAAGATTCAGGAAGTAGCCTTTTCTATCGTTTTATCCCAACAGTTCCTGGCCAGTTGCAAGCAGGCGGTGTTTTACAAGCTTTGAGAATCATCGACCAACCTGAAGTTAACACCACTACTGGCTTTGTACGGGGACAGAAATTGAGAGTAGACTGGGTGACAATTCCTGAGCCAAACCCCACCACTGTAGATAATGTTAGAGTGCAAGGCCGTACCTTAGGTGCAGCCAGATTTAACCGTGGAGAAGGCATCTGGTACACAGACAAAGGTGGTAAGAGCGAATTTTATTTTTGTGCTACCAGTGGTGGCCCTGTAGGCGGTGGTCAGGTTTGGCGCTATATTCCGGCTGATGAGACAATTGAATTGTTTGTTGAGTCTCAATCCAGAGATGTACTCGATATGCCTGACAATATAGTTGTGGCACCTTTTGGTGATCTTATTCTCTGTGAAGACGGAGGCGGCGACAATTTCTTAAGAGGTGTGACTCCCAACGGTGAAATTTATAATTTTGCCCGTAATGCGTTGAATGATAGTGAATTTTGTGGGGCTTGCTTCTCCCCTGATGGTAGAACAATGTTCGTTAACATTCAAACGCCTGGTATTACTTTTGCCATCTGGGGCCCTTGGACAAGAGCATAGAGATTAAGCTCAAGTTATGACAGCAACATTCCAGAGCTTTTTTAGGCTGGGAATATTGCTGTGATATTCAAAAAAATGATAAACCGGGTTTTAATTGGCTAATATGCCGAGGTTTGATAGCTCAAATCTTGAAAAAACCCGGTTTATATCTATATTTTGATTGATTTGCAAAATAGATTTTTAGCTGAAACTATAGGATTAAGTTACATTAGGCGATCGCTTCATTGAACTAAAGCCTAAAGATATAGTAGGGGACAGGGTACAAGTGACAGGTGACAGAGTTAAAAGTCTTTTGCTGCCCAAGTTTTATCATTAACCGATGTTCTAACTACCTTGGCTATTGCTATAGTTGTAAACTGAATCGTATTAACTTATAAAAAGAAATTAAATCTTAAGATTCAGTGCTAACTGACTTAATTAAAACAATATTTGGTACACCAGAAATGTCTACCATTGCGCTCAGCCAAACTTAAAGAGCGTCTGGTGCTATGAGTCAAGCTGTAGTGGTGTGACTAGTAGCAGCAAGATTTGTAGGTTGGTCAATCTCAATTTCTTTGCAATTATGCCACGTTTGTTGCAATTTGCTAGGGTTGCTCCCATACATCGACGGCTTTTGATTTTATCATTAGGGCTATTGGCCTTGGTGGCCGCACATGGGATGGCACTCATCTACCGCATTCAGCCAGGAGTTTCTTTGTGGTTTCCGCCATCTGGGGTAGCGATCGCCCTCAGTTTTTGGTTTGGCATTGATGGTATTATCCTCACAAGTATTGCATCTTTCCTCATGTCTCCGTTTTGGGGATTGCATGGTTGGGAGAAAGTTGTTGGTTTAGTGGATTTTGTAGAACCCTTAATTGCTTGGTTACTCTACCGTCGTCTCTGGAAAGGTTCCCTCACATTTAATAGTCTCAAAGATGCTGCTATTTTTACCTTAAGTGTGCCTTTAGTCGCCAGCGCTAGTTTAGCTGTGTTAGGCAGTTTTTCTTGGGTAGCCATAGGCAAAATGCCCATTACTAACCTAACTGACAGTATTACTCACTGGTGGTTAGGAAATGCGATCGGTGTTATGGGTATTACGCCTACCGCTTTGTTAGTGTTCACCCCTTATCTGCAATCTTGGGGTTGGTTATCTCATTCTCAAACATCAGATTCTGCTTCACAGACTTTCAGATTTCCAGCTTGTCGTCCTCTCTTACTAGAAGTTAGTACTATCTTATTTTTGTGTATTAGTATTGCCTCGGTGACTGTTTCGGAAGTTTCGGCAAATAGCGACACAGATTTTAGGTTTCAACAGTTATCTTTTTTGAGTTTTGTTCCTGTAATGTGGGCTGCTACTCGCTTCGGTGTGAATACAGGTATGCTTGTCGCTACATTTTCAATTTTAGTCACGCTCTTTTCTTATTTGGTAGCTTATCCTAATGCTATATTATTGCCTCGTTTCCCAGTTCCACCAGAAATTTTACACGTTCACAAATTAAGTTTACTAGTGCAATCTATTGTTACTTTATTAGTAGGAGTTGCTATTACCGAAAGAGCCAAAATCCAAGTAGAATTGGCTGTAGAAAAATTCCGCATCGGAGAGTATCAAGCTCGTGCTGAATTATCAGAAAAACTCATTCAACTCAATGATTCTCTGGTAGAAACAAACTTGCGTTTGGAAGAATCTAATCAAGATAAAGATAGATTGCTGAAAGCAGAAAAAGCTTTGCGTAATCGCCTCAGCAATATTTTAGAAAGCATGACTGATGCTTTTATTGCAGTTAATCAAAATTGGTTAATAACTTATGTTAATCAACAAGCAGCTAAAATCACAGGTTTAAAGCCAGAAACTATAGTGGCTCAAAATTATTGGGAACAGTGGCCAGGTATGAAGGGGACAAAATTTGAACAAGAATATTGTCGGGCGATCGCAGAATTAATACCTGTTCATTTTGAAGCCTTATATGTCCCGAAAAATATCTGGTTAGAAATTCATGCTTACCCTTTTGAAGATGGTCTAGGTATCTTTTTTCGGGATGTGACTGAACGCAAACAAGCAGAAGTAGAAAAAGAAAATCTTTTATCAAGAGAGCAGTCTGCCCGCAGTGAAGCTGAAAAGGCTAATAAAATTAAAGACGAATTTCTCGCAGTTCTTTCTCATGAATTACGAACTCCACTCAATCCTATTTTAGGTTGGGTAACACTACTCAGAAGGCGCAGTTATGAAGATGAAAAACTGAATCATGGATTAGAAACCATTGAACGCAACGCTAAATTACAAATTCAACTAATTGAAGATTTATTAGATGTTTCTCGGATTCAACAAAAAAAAGTAACTTTACATCTTCAGCCTGTAAATTTAATTGAGATTTTGAAAGCATCGCTCGATACTGTCTATCTAGCTGCTGAAGCCAAAAATATTCAAATTCAAAAAATAATTAATGTCGATAGCGCATGGGTTTCAGGTGATATTGATCGCCTACAGCAAATAGTTTGTAATTTACTTTCCAACGCTGTTAAATTTACTCCGTCCGCAGGTAAAGTAGAAATTCGTCTGGAGCGAGTTGATACCTTTGCTCAAATTCAAGTTCAAGACAATGGTAAAGGTATTAGTCCAGAGTTTTTGCCTTATGTATTTGATTATTTCCGGCAAGCTGATGGCACAATTACTCGTCAATTTGGTGGATTGGGATTAGGACTAGCAATTGTACGTCATCTCACAGAACTGCATGGTGGCACTGTACAAGCCGAAAGTACTGGGGAAGGAATGGGTGCAAGGTTTAGTGTCAGATTGCCATTAATGCCTGATTTCTTACCAAAAATTCAAGACAATTTAACCGTTGATGAAAAGCTAAATTTGGCAGGTTTACACATTTTGGTAGTAGACGATGATCTAGATACCGGAGATTTTTTGACTGTGGTATTAGAACAGTTCGGCACAAAGGTGACAGTGATCGCATCTGGCGGCGAAGCTTTAGAAGTTATGGCAACCACCAAAGTAGATTTACTGTTAAGTGATATTGGAATGCCAGGAATTGACGGTTATATGTTGATGCGTTTAATTCGCGCCTTACCACCCGAACAAGGCGGAAAAATCCCAGCGATCGCACTAACAGCCTACGCAGGTGAAATAAATCAAAAACAGGCTTTAGAAGCAGGGTTTCAAATCCATTTAGTTAAACCAGTCCAACAAGAGCAATTATTAAGTGCGATCGCTCAAGTTTTGAAGACTTCACAATAATTCCTAATTAACCCAATGTGTAACTTATTTTTAAAACCCCTCTCCAAACTTCTCCCCTGGAAGGACAGAGGCTTTGATTCTTACTCCCCTTCCCTCGTAGGGAAGGGGTTGGGGGTTAGGTTTGAGATAAATTTGCACACGGCGTTAATGAATACATTGACTTGATAATGGCTTAAATATACGAAAACGGCTGCAAATATTAATTAATGCACGGCATTATTTCCCAAAGGGAAGTTGTCGCCAACCCTCAGCCGTCGTGCGCTTTATCACTGCCAACAACTCATCCTGCGTCATAATTCCAAGCACAAGGGTAAAAGGAAATAAGACTGTTGAAGATGATTTTAGCGGATAAGGGCAAAATTCTATACCATTGCTTTGTAGCGATCGCTGTTTTAGCTATTTTTTGATTTAGGCGATCGCATTTATTTTCCCTTGACGAGCGATCGCTCAAATTTTGACTCCCATACACGCTTAATATATTAAGTATATGTAGCGTTTCTTAACATAATCAGAGATTCAAACTGAGCCAATTTCACACTTCATACTTTAGACTTCATACTTCAAATGACCAAAAAGCAAAAATTTCCTTACCTAGTAGGTTCCAAGTGGACAGCACAGAAAAAAGTAGACGGTTGGCGACACTTCCAAGTTGTTAACCGCAAAAATCAAGGCAAGTGGGTTTATGCCGAAATGGTTGCTTCCTGTGACCCCAATGTTCGTTTCTGGATTAACGCCAAACTTCTACAAGACCGTTCTCAATGGCTGGCTGGTTGGCAATCATTACAAGAAATGGAAGCAATTTATAGCGCTTCTGATTTTGTTGAGGCTAGAGACTAGAGACTAGGGGCTAGGAAGGTTATATGCTGAATTGAGTATAAGTACTTAAAAATAGTAAATTTTAAGCAAAAGCTTGAATTTTATAATTTTTCACAAATGAATTATTGAGCTTTAAAAATCAGTACTGAGACAGTCTGGTTAGTAGCTAACAAAGCCTAATTTGTGCTTTAAAAAACTTGCATTGCTACTTTTAGCATCGGGTTAGGGATTTCTCTCTTCACTGCCAACCCTATACCCATCCTGATTAGGCATCAGAATCAGCAGATTCTATAGAAACTATATACAAAGCCAGTTTTGATATTTTTGTTTATTGTTACTTTTTTTATATAAATAAATGTATAAAATTTATAAAAAAAGATTTTTAAAGCTATAAATGCTTTTTGCAAGGTATTTAGATACATAAAAACAAATTTAATATTTTATAACCTTATTATCTTTGTTTTTCATATTTTACTCCCCTTTCTTTTCTATGTAATTTCGACAATAATGACACTCAACTACCTCACACATTGCCATCGGCGGCTAGGTGAAGGCCAATGTTTGAGCCAAAAGTTTGACAAAAAACTATAAGAGGCAAATAACAGTGAAACTAGCAGTCTACGGAAAAGGCGGTATTGGCAAGTCAACAACTAGCTGTAACATCTCTGTCGCTTTAGCCAAACGGGGCAAAAAGGTGCTGCAAATTGGTTGTGACCCCAAACACGACAGCACTTTTACCCTCACAGGGTTTTTGATTCCTACAATTATCGACACCCTCCAGTCCAAGGATTATCACTACGAAGATGTTTGGCCAGAGGATGTAATTTACAAAGGCTATGGCGGTGTTGATTGCGTAGAAGCTGGCGGCCCACCTGCGGGTGCTGGGTGTGGTGGCTACGTAGTTGGCGAAACCGTAAAATTACTGAAAGAACTCAACGCCTTTGATGAATACGACGTTATTTTATTTGATGTCTTGGGTGACGTAGTTTGCGGTGGTTTTGCGGCTCCTTTGAACTATGCAGATTACTGCATGATCGTTACAGATAATGGTTTTGATGCTTTATTTGCTGCGAATCGGATTGCTGCTTCCGTCAGAGAAAAAGCCAGAACTCACCCATTGCGTTTAGCTGGGTTAATTGGCAATCGCACATCTAAGCGCGACTTGATCGAGAAATACGTAGAAGCAGTTCCCATGCCAGTTCTAGAGGTTTTACCTTTAATTGAAGATATTCGCGTATCTCGCGTTAAGGGTAAGACATTATTTGAAATGGCAGAGTCAGATCCTTCCCTGAACTACGTTTGCGACTATTATCTCAACATTGCTGACCAAATTTTAGCCAGACCAGAGGGAGTAGTGCCGAATGACTCCCCCGATCGCGAATTGTTCTCTTTGTTGTCCGATTTTTATCTAAATCCGCGTAAACCACAGGTTCCTAATTCAGAAGAGGAATTAGACTTGATGATTGTATAAATCACCAAGTTCTCAGGATGAGGAACAAATATGGCTTTCTTTAATAGCTTTACAGATTCAATAAGACAAAAGTGGTTGCAGTTCTTCCAGGCTAATCGTGACTGGATCACCTTGCACATGGAAGTAGAATCGGTGTACACCCCTGATGGCGGGAAGCGACCACCTTCTTACCTCATCCTGGGAGTCGTGAATGCGCTGGAACCAAAATTAGCGCAGTTGATGATGCCCTTTTCTAAATTGAATGCTGATGCTGACACTTTAATTGAAGTGTTGGAATTGCATTTTGACCCAGACATCGCCCTTGGTAATCGCTCAAGTCATCCACTAACAGAACCAGAGACAAGCCAATACGAGTCAACAGTTGTTGCAGATGATGTGATTGCAGATGACAATGTTGACGATGAAACTTTAGCAATTTCGCACACCAGCGGTTTTCCGTTAGATGCTAGTGAATCACAGGAAAACGCCAATGGTAATGGTGACATTTCCTTGTCCAATGGCCAGAATGGCAAACATGAGTCTCCAGTAGCGATGCCTTTGGCAACGTCTTCAACGAACGCACCACCAGAAATCGATGATTTTGGCGATGTTTCCTTTGATGGCGATACTACATCAGCAACCAAGCTGGATGAAGAAATTCTCGGTGATTTGGATACACCAGACGAAAACGCTTTTAGTGATGTTTTGTCTGATGTCTGGGGTGATGAAACCGGATTGCAAAAGGGTGAAGAAAATAATGACTTTTTAGGGGAAGAATTACCAACAGGTGTTTTTGATGACTCAGAAATTGCCCGTCTCTTCCCCAACGCTTAAATAGTTTAAGTTGAAAAAGTATGAAGTATGAAGGGTGAAGTATGAAGTGAAAATTTTCAACCTTCACCCCCTCAAACCTTCAGTAAAAGAAGTTTTGACTTTTGCCTTTATACTTTTAACTTTTGCCATTCAATAATATGGGGGAGAAAACCAAAATGACTGTCGCTCAACAACCAGAAGCTTTAAACTTTGAGTGCGAAACTGGGAATTACCACACTTTCTGCCCGATTAGCTGCGTGGCGTGGTTATACCAAAAAATTGAAGATAGCTTCTTTTTGGTGATTGGGACAAAAACCTGTGGCTACTTTCTCCAAAATGCAATGGGGGTAATGATTTTTGCAGAACCCCGTTATGCAATGGCAGAGTTAGAAGAAGGTGATATTTCAGCACAGTTAAATGACTACGAAGAATTAAAGCGATTGTGTGAACAAATAAAACGCGATCGCAATCCCAGTGTCATTGTCTGGATTGGCACTTGCACCACTGAAATCATCAAAATGGACTTGGAAGGTTTAGCACCCAAGTTAGAAGGTGAAATTGGCATTCCGATTGTTGTAGCCCGTGCCAACGGTTTAGATTACGCTTTTACCCAAGGTGAAGACACCGTTTTAGCTGCAATGGCAAATCGCTGTCCCAGCCAAGCGCCGGTGACAGAAAATGAAAAGAGCGATCGTAATGCCATTCAAAAGCTGCTCAACTTTGGTAAGAAAAAAGAAGAAGTAGTCCAAGAAGAATCAGAATACGTAGATCATCCGCCTTTAGTTCTCTTTGGCTCTCTCCCCGACCCTGTGGTGACGCAGTTAACCTTAGAATTGAAGAAACAAGGCATCAAAGTGTCTGGCTGGCTACCTGCGAAACGCTTCACTGAATTACCAGTGCTAGAAGAAGGATATTACGTTGCTGGTGTTAACCCCTTCCTCAGCCGCACTGCAACTACTTTAATGCGTCGCCGTAAGTGCAAATTAATTGGCGCACCCTTCCCCATTGGCCCTGATGGTACTCGCGCCTGGATAGAGAAAATTTGCTCGGTGTTTGGCATTACACCCAAAGGTTTAGAAGAACGAGAAGCACAAATCTGGGCGGGCTTGGAAGACTACGTAAAACTTATTCGTGGCAAGTCTGTATTCTTCATGGGCGACAACTTGCTAGAAGTCTCTTTAGCGCGGTTTTTGGTGCGCTGTGGAATGACTGTGCATGAAGTTGGCATTCCTTACATGGATAAGCGCTATCAAGCTGCGGAATTGGCAATGTTAGAGAAAGCTTGCCAAGAAATGGGTGTACCTTTACCGAAGATTGTCGAGAAGCCAGATAATTACAACCAAGTGCAGCGTATTTATGAGTTAAAACCAGACTTGGTAATTACTGGTATGGCTCATGCTAATCCATTAGAAGCGCGGGGTATTAATACCAAGTGGTCGGTAGAGTTTACCTTTGCTCAAATTCACGGCTTTAGCAATGCCCGTGACATTTTAGAATTGGTAACTCGCCCATTGCGTCGCAATAACAATTTGAAAGATTTAGGTTGGGATAAGTTGGTGCGAGAAGAAGCGAAGATTTAAGATTTGTGTTGTTAGTAAGTTTATATTTGAGGCGGACGTTAGTTCGCCTTTTTTATTTTTGTTTCACGCAAAGGCGCAAAGAATGTCTAATTTAACTATTCAATACAACACAATATCAGATGCTATTTGCAGAATCTAATTATCCCCATTTAAGTTTTTAGACATCTGCGATCGCTACCCAAAATTGGTAATTTTTATAAAAAATTAAGATAAAACTACGGTTACTTTATCGATTTATGGCTGTATTATTTAATCGTTTGATGTTAGAATTTTACCTGTAGTTAATATATCTAGGGATAGATGAGTAATCAAATTGGACACTCAGGCTACAATTGGGTGCAATCTCATAATCCTGCAAAGTTAGATTTGAAACTGCAACAAGAGTTACAAAAAGAGCCAACATTCTATTATTTTGCTTATGGCTCGTGCATGTGTCCGGTGGATTTAAAGCGATCGCTTGGGGAAAATACCCACCCTTACGTCATCGGCCCTGGAGTATTAAAAGGATATCGTCTGGGGTTTTATCTCTACTCGCCCAGTCGGAAATGTGGTGTTTTAGATGTAGTTAAAGACCCTAATGCCAATGTCAAAGGTGTACTTTATCAGCTACCCTGGCGATTAAGTGAATATTTAGATATACGTGAAGGTGTTGGTCAAGGACTATATCAACACGAAACAGTCGAGATTCACAGCCACAATTCCATATATAAAGATGTGCGTACTTATGTAGTTGTCAGCAAATTACCAGAAGAAGCCGCACCCAATGACTGGTATTTTAACGTGGTCTTGCGGGGTGCTGTTACTTGTGGTTTGCCAGAGGAATACTGCTGGCACTTGTTTAATCATATGTATAACTTACAACAGCGGCATCAAGCACAACCAATCAGGCGATCGGCTTAGCTTAATTAAAATAAATATAAAAATTTAGCAAAAATACTCATAACTAATAATCACTTCCATCCGATTCTACATACAGCTTAATGGCTGTGATATTATGGGAGACTGCTGCATATATTTAGAAAAACTAGAACTTAATCGATCATGGCACTGACGCAACAGCGCAAACAAGAAATAATTTCCAATTTCCAAGTTCACGAAACCGACACTGGTTCCGCTGATGTGCAAATTGCAATGCTGACCGAGCGGATTAACCGCCTTAGCCAACACCTCCAAGCTAATCAAAAAGACCATTCTTCCCGGCGCGGCTTGTTAAAGCTAATTGGTCATCGTAAGCGCCTGCTGGCTTATCTCCAACAGGAAAACCGGGAAAAGTATCAAGCTTTGATTGCTCGCCTTGGTATTCGTGGATAGGAACTACCGCTTATGTCTGCTGAAGAATCTGAACGTAGTCGCTTGCCTTTTGAACCGAACAAAAAACGCCAAAAACCTGTAAAAGTTCAAAAAACTCCCATCAAGTCTAATCCGCCAGAAAAATCAGCCAGCCAGAAGCCGCCATTTACCAAAGAAGAAATGGCTATCCCTCAAGTGGTGAGTCAGCGGATGATTCGGCGGGTAGCATTTTTTTGTGGTGTCCCCACAGCCTTGGGAATTACTACATTAGTAGTTAGCTATCTACTAGCTACCCAAGCCCATATCAAATTAGCTCCCATTGCGGTCTTGCTGGTCAATATGGGGTTATTTGGTTTAGGGGTGCTAGGCATTACTTACGGTGTTCTTTCAGCCTCATGGGATGAAGAACGACCGGGAGGTTTACTAGGAATGAGCGAGTTTACCACTAATTTTGGGCGTATGGTAGCGGTTTGGCGTGAAACTCGGCAAAAGAACGTCTAATAATTAGCGCTCAGGTTTTCAGATAACTTTGGTATTGGGTAATTTGACAGTAAATGTTGAAGTTAAAGTTATATAACTTCAACATTGCTAATTAAAAAATACAGTATTTAATTAAACCCAATATTCAGTAGATAAGTTGCTGAGCGCTCTATTTTCTTATACTGATAAATATTAATTTCACATTTTTGAAAATTACGCTAAATAATTAAAAGTACCAAATATAGTCCGGCTTATTCATTTGAGATTTCATTCAACTCATCAGGTAATTTAAAATGATCGTAGTCATGAAGATTGGTTCCCCAGAAGCGGAAATCAACCGCATTGACGAGGAACTAACTAGCTGGGGACTGACACCAGAAAAAATCATTGGTAAACACAAAGTCGTAATTGGTTTAGTAGGTGAGACTGCCGATTTAGATCCCTTACAAATTCAAGAAATTAGCCCGTGGATTGAGCAAGTATTACGGGTAGAACAACCTTACAAACGAGCTAGTCGTCAATTTCGTCATGGCGAAGCTTCGGAAGTAGTAGTAAATACCCCAGATGGTGCAGTTACATTTGGTGAACATTATCCCTTGGTGGTTGTGGCTGGCCCCTGCTCTGTAGAAAATGAAGAAATGATTGTGGAAACAGCACAACGCGTCAAAGCTGCGGGTGCTAGGTTTTTGCGCGGTGGTGCATACAAACCCCGGACTTCTCCCTACGCTTTTCAAGGACACGGTGAAAGTGCATTGGATTTACTCGCAAAGGCGCGAGAAGTTAGCGGGTTGGGCGTGATTACAGAAGTTATGGATGCGGCTGAACTGGATAAAATTGCCGAAGTTGCAGATGTTGTCCAAGTAGGTGCGAGAAATATGCAAAACTTCTCCCTGCTGAAAAAAGTAGGCGCACAACCAAAGCCTGTATTGTTGAAGCGGGGAATGTCATCCACAATTGAAGAGTGGTTGATGGCGGCTGAATATATTTTGGCAGCGGGAAATCCAAATGTGATTTTGTGTGAGCGAGGAATTCGCACCTTCGATCGCCAGTACACTCGCAACACTTTAGATTTATCGGTAGTACCAGTATTGCGGAAACTCACACACCTACCAATTATGATTGATCCCAGTCATGGTGTTGGTTGGGCGGAATTTGTGCCAGCAATGGCAATGGCTGCGATCGCAGTTGGTACTGATTCCCTGATGATTGAGGTTCATCCCAACCCTAAAAAAGCTTTATCAGACGGGCCGCAATCTTTGACACCAGAGCGTTTTGACCAATTAATGCAAGAATTATCTGTGGTTGGCAAAGCTATGGGACGCTGGCCGCAACCAGCAGTTGCTTTGACTTGAAGAAAAATTCAGGAAGCAGAACAAGTTTTGTAGGGTGGTCATTACAATGCCCACCCTACTTTAGTGTTATGAGATAACATGTTTTTGTATCGCTAGATAGAGTTATTCTGCATATATGGTGTGCTATGCTCCAATCTTGCATAAAAAAGATGCCTGCGATCGCTCAATGCTCATCATCAGAACTCACACAAAAAATTGTCTGTGGAAACAGGGTATCAAGTCTTAACAATTCTAGATTTGAAATTTTGGTTCAAAATTATGAGTAGCAAGCCAAACTAAATCTAATGCGCTCTTGGTTAAATAGCACACTTCGCATTCGCCTAATACTTCTCGTCCTGTTAGCTGTTGTTCCGGCACTGGGATTAATTCTTTACACTGCTTCTGAACAACGGCGTACCGCTACAGTAGAGGCAAAAGAACAGACACTACGACTGGCGAGATTGGCGGCTAATAACCAAAAGCAAGTTGTAGAAGCAAGTCATCAAATGCTGATGATATTGGCACAGCTGCCAGTTGTCCAGCAGGGGAATTCAGCAGAGTGTAATCAATTACTGGCCGATATTCTCAAACAACATTCAAATTACGCTAATTTTGCTGTAGTTGATGCTCAAGGAAACACGATTTGTACTGGGATTCCCTACTCTGGCTCAGCAAATGCAACAGACCGCAGTTATTTTCAACGTGCTGTGCAAACCAAGAAATTTGCCGTTGGTGAGTATCAAATAGGACGCGTCACAAAAAAAGCCACGATAAATTTCGCTTACCCAATTTTAAACAAGATAGGACAAGTGAAAACTGTGGTGATCGCTGCACTTGATTTAGCGCAGTTAAATCAGTTGGCGGCGCAAGTCAAAATGCCACAAGGCTCAGTGCTAAGCGTGATTGACCAAACAGGAACAGTTTTAGTCCGCTATCCTGATTCGCCAATTTGGGTAGGCAAATCTTTACTACCAGATGCTTTCACAAGAATGAAAAATGCTCAGGGTGAAGGTATTGATGAATTAACTAGTCTTGATGGCATATCACGTATCTTCGCTTTTGTTGCTTTGGGCGATAATCCACTCAACCCTGATGGATATATCAGAGTTGGTATGCCCAAGTCGGAAGTTTTGGCTGATGCTAATAGATTATTACTGAGAAATTTAATTAGTTTAGGTGCAGTTACTTTTTTAGCGATCGCAGCTGCTTGGATAGGTGGAGATATCTTTTTTCTTCAGCAGATAAAATCTTTAGTGCAAACAGCCAAGATTTTGGGTAGTGGTGAACTCAACACCCGTACAGGACTTTCTCATATATCGGGAGAATTTGGCGAACTGGCGCAAGCAATTGACGAAATGGCCGCAGCACTCCAAGCACGGGAGGAGGCGATCGCTTCTTTGAGTCAAAATATGCAAACTTTATTTGAGTTAATTCCCATTGGAATTCTGATTACCGAAGATATGGAATTTCAGGAGGTAAAATCTAATCCTGCATTTGCTGAGATTTTAGGTATTTCCCCTGGAGTTAATGTTTCAGCGACTTGCGTAAATGCGCTGCGTCCAGCTTACAAGATTTTGCGTGAGGGAAAAGAACTGTCACCAGAAGAATATCCCCTACGCTATGCAGCTATTCATAATACAGAACTTAAAGGTACAGAAGTTGATATTGTTCGTGGTGATGGCAGTATCTTTAATTTATTTGGTTACGCTGCTCCCCTCCTTAATGAGCAGGGTAATCCTAGAGGAGCGGTAGCTGCATTTTTGAATATTACTGAACGCAAGCAGACAGAAGAACGCACACATCAATTGATGAGACAGGTGCAACATCAAGCCAATATCTTAAATGCGATTCTTTCTGCCTCGGTAGATCATATTTATATTTTTGATCGGCATGGTCGTTATCTGTATGTCAGTGAAGGTGGTGCTGCTGTTTTAGGTTGGAAGCCAGAGGAAATAATCGGTAAGACTTGGCAAGAACTGCATTTTGCCCCAGAAATGTTTGCGACTATGGGGCGGGTAGACAGCCAACGAGAAACAGTAATGAAAACAAGACAACCTTTGAGGGCAGAGGCTGAGTATAATGCTGCTGATGGGCGACATTGTTACGAATATATTTTGGCTCCTCTGTATAGTCCAGAGCAAGCGATCGCAGGTGTTATTGCAGTATCCCGTGATATTAGTGATCGCAAGCAAGTCGAAGCAGAACGGGAAGAATTATTACAACGCGCACAAGCTGCACGAGAAGCAGCCGAAACTGCTAACCGCATTAAAGATGAATTTTTGGCAGTGTTGTCTCATGAATTGCGAACGCCGCTAAATCCCATACTTGGCTGGATAAAATTGCTGCGGACTCGCCAATTAGATGAAGAGAAAAAAGCGCTGGCTTTGGAAACAATCGAACGCAATGCTAAATTACAAACTCAACTAATTGGTGATTTGTTAGATATTTCTCGCATTCTGCAAGGCAAATTAACGCTGAATACTTCTCAGGTTGACTTAGCTGTAATAATTGCAGCTGCTAAAGAAACCGTCAGGTTAGCAGCAGAAGCTAAATCAATCCAGATTCATAGTGAGATAACACCAGATATCCCGCCTTGTATGGGTGATGCTAGTCGTCTGCAACAGGTGGTGTGGAATTTGCTTTCTAATGGGGTGAAGTTTACCCCAACGGGCGGCGAGATTAAAATTAAGCTTGAGTCTACTCCTAATTATGCACAGATTCAAGTCAGCGATACAGGTAAAGGCATTACACCAGAATTTTTACCTTACGTATTTGAAAGCTTCCGCCAAGCTGATAGTGCTACAACCAGAAAATTTGGCGGACTAGGATTAGGATTAGCAATTGTGTGTCACATTGTCGAAATGCATGGCGGTACAGTTCACGCCGAAAGTCTTGGAGAAGACAAAGGAGCCACCTTTACAGTTAAATTACCACTGATCACGACAGTTATACAATCACAGCACAATCAAACCTCAGCTAAAAAATCCTTTGATTTGCGTGGCTTGCGGGTGCTGACAGTTGACGATGAACAAGATACACGAGAACTGCTGGTGTTCACAATTGAGCAGTATGGGGCAGAAGTGACAGCCGCTGCATCTGCTCATGAAGCATTAAAGATATTAAAACAATCTCCGCCAGATATTTTGGTATGTGATATTGCCATGCCAGAAATGGACGGATATACACTCATCCGTCAGGTAAGAACTTGGTCAAAAGAAGGTGGACAAATAAAAGCGATCGCACTTACAGCTTATGCTGGAGAATCTGATCAAAAACAAGCACTCGCAGCAGGTTTTCAAACACACTTATCCAAACCAGTAGATCCCGAAGAATTAATCGAGGCGATCGCAAATTTAATTTCTTAACAGGGACAGAAAAACTATATAACAGTCGAAGCATAGATCGGGATTATTGTGATTACTGAAACTCCTGTAGAAGCGGAGTGGCTTCCCGTAGGGTAAATGCTGGATTTTTACTCAGCACTCAGCACTCAGCACTCAGTACTCAGCACTCAGCACTCAGCACTTTGCTATATTAATTGTTTTGCTACTCTATCAAGATTTTTGCGGATTTCTAAAGTGGCTACACCAGTTATCGCTCCTTCATCTTCAGAAGAATATTGCTCTGCAAACTTTTTAACGGCTGCTACTGTTTTTGGCCCATAAAAGGGATGATCTTTTGGTATGTCTGCTTTGACGACAACATTCAATTCATATTGCAGAATTCTCATGACTTCTTCGGCTTTCGCCATTGTTTTTGGCCCAACTACACCATCCGCTTGAAGTCCATAATCTGCCTGAAAGTTTTTGATTGCTTGTATAGTTTTAATCGTGGTTAACGGAGCATTATCTTTACTAACCGGAAACCCCTTCGATACAGCAGCAAAATCTTGAGCCAGATATCCTAATCCATGTAAGATAGAGCGGAATTGAGCGTTGGTGTAGGTAATCATATTGCTAAAGCTCCAAATCGTAAGGCTACAAAATTTCTAGGTAATTGGGTTTTGTTTGTTGACATTAGCTACACCAACAACTGATGAAATTCCTAATTGAACAAATCACGATTGGGTAGCAGCTGACACTCAAACCGACTGTAAACAAGTTCTGTTGTATACCAGGAAGAAAACCAGTATAAATCTTGAATGACTTTACTGGCAAGGCGTTCATCTGTCGGTTCAAACTGCACTAATGCTAAATTATTCACGCCTACTACTTCTTTTCCATCTTGAAACCATCTGGCTTTCCAAAACATTAAAAATTGTAGCGATCGCCATTTTGCTTTTTCTGGTCGGTTCCAAGGTGCGATAAAACTTAACACATCTGTTTTCAAGTTAGCAGGCCGAGTTTTTTGGCGAGGAACTAACTCTAGCGCACAACGCCAATCAGGTTGACGCAACTGTTGGCGTTGCCATTGTTTGGCGGAAACTTCTACCATATCAGCAGGATGACTCCAACCTAGCCAATATCGCACTTTTTCTGGTAACAGCCAATTTTTCAATTTGGTGTGAATTAACCGCGTGAGGAATTCTTCATTTTTTAAAGCACTACAAGTTAACTGCACTAAAACAGATGATGATGGCGAATTAATATCTTGATGAGATAAACGCACCACAGAACTATAGTGGATATCCCCAGATAAAACAATTACTTGTTGACGTTGGGCAAATAATGTGGTGAGAAACTCTGCCAATGCTTGTTTATGAATGTTCCACGCATCACCAACATCGGTAGAAAAAACTTTGTCGTTTTGTAAATGCCAATGGTGAACCCAATCAATGACTTTTAAGCCGAATACATTGGTGGGTGCGATGACAAATGTGGCGGGAATATTTATTTTTGCTTGTAAAGGAGTCAGGAGTTGTTGTTTTAAAGCTTGCGGCGATAATAATCTTGGTGGTGCGATGGGTTTTTCCTCAGCAGGATAACCCCGCCAAGTCCGGGTATCAAGAACAATCACTTCATGAATTGGGCTGCGAATTGTGTAATGCCAATGCAGGGCTTCGGGATGTCGTGCCAAGATTAATGTTGAATTATCTTCGGCAAAAGTAGGTAAGCCTGTGAGAGAATCTTTAGCTGGTAGACCAACATAAAGTGCGATCGCTTCTTCTGCATCAGTATTTGTTCCGTGAAAAGCTGACCAAATTTCCGCTGCCTTCAACAGTTTTTCACCAGATTGACCAGATGTAAATTGTTCAGGTGTATTTCCCCATGCTTGAAACACGGCGTAAGCTAACAAAGCATTCTGCACGACTCGCCGCCCTAAAGGTTTTTCCAGAACTCGCAAACACCAAGCTTGGTTGAGATTCCAGTCATCGCTGACATCGTGATCATCAAAAATGGTGTATGTGGGAATATTTGCCAAAGCGCGACGGACTTTCCCCAAGGTGTAAATGAATTGCTGTAAATCTTTAACTTCTTTATTCCAAGTTTTGATGGCGCGGCGGTTGCTAGTTACTTCTTTTCCTTGGGGAAATTTCTTCGGCCAGCATACAGGCGACCAAGTTAATAAATAAGCAGCGTAATATTCTCCCAAGCTGAGAAGATGACTGTTTACCTTAGAAAGTTTATTGTGTAATACGGCAGTAAAACCAGCTTGTTCGGTTGCAACTTCCGCACGTTGTCCAGGAAGTAATTGCTTGGGAGTGCAATAAATCGGACTTACGGGTAACTGTTCTTCCCATCCCAGTAAGATATCACCCAATTGAGTCGCCACCCATAACGCCGGATCTGCAACATCATCGCCGTAAATTTGATCTCCTGTGAGAAACAATTGATGGGGACGGTGTTCGGGTTGATTAGCTGTAGTTGCAATTAAAGCATCAAGAATTGGCAACGCATCTAACCCATGACCATGCGGTTTACGACAAGACGCGTGGACAATTTTTAAATCTTGCAGACGACTAGGAGGTAAAGCAAACGTTGGCTTTTGATGGTCAAAATAACTGATACTATCTGCTGCAAAACTAGAAGAACTTAATGCTTGTGATAGAGTTTGCTGTTCTGCACCACAGAAAAATTGTAAGTCATAAGCATAGATGCGATCGCTTACCAAATGATTGACATCTTCACACCGCGCCGTGACAGCTACAACATGCAGATATTGTCCCAAAGCAAATGTAGAACGTTGCCCTGCTAACAAACAATTGCCTAACGTTGCACCATTATTTGTTGTTTCATAAACCTTCAGTTCTACTTGACAAGACTGCTTTAATGCTATCCATACCGTCACTGCTGTTGGTTCAGTACGTTGTAGCATTGGCCCTGCCAAAATTAGCGGCAGTTCTTCAATAAACTCACTTTCAAAGGGGTAATTCATGGGTAACTTTTATTAGCGTGCATCGGCAGTTAATTTATCCCCCTCTTGCTTTTTCTCTGGGACGGGCAATACCAAATTGAAACATGATTGTGAAAGATTGATTGCTTGTTTGACCTCACCCCCAGCCCCTCTCCTACGAGGAGAGGGGTGTAAAACCCTCATTTTTCATTTTTCCTCCCTCACCTTTTAGGAGAGGGAAGAAGTGAGAGAGAGGTCTGTCAAATTCACGTTTATTTAACAATCCAAAATCCAAAATCTAAAATCCAAAATGTTACAGATGCCCATCCCAGAAGAATTATAATCAACTCTTGGCGATACCTTCTTCACGGGCTGCCCTTTGTACTGCTGCCGCTACCGCTGGGGCGACACGTACATCAAACACAGAAGGAATAATATGTTCTGGATTTAAGTCGGCTGGGTTGACTAAAGAAGCGATCGCACTTGCTGCTTCTAGATACATCGTGGTAGTAATTTCTTGAGCGCGACAATCTAAAGCACCCCGAAACACTCCCGGAAAAGCCAAAACATTATTGATTTGATTTGGGTAATCACTACGTCCAGTAGCCATCACTGCTACAGTTTTACTAACTAATTCTGGCTGAATTTCGGGAATCGGATTGGCCATTGCAAACACAATCGGGTCTTTAGCCATTGCTTGTACCATTTCCGGCGTTAATACTCCGGGGGCGCTAACACCAATAAATACATCTGCGCCTTGCATTGCGCCTGCTAAAGTACCTTGGGCTTTAACCGCAAATTCTAGCTTTTCTTCTGTCAAGTCAGTGCGGCTAGTTGAAAGAATACCTTTGGAGTCACACATTAAAATTGTTTGCGCCCCAGCTTTCCGCAGTAACCTGGCAATGGCAACTCCCGCTGCACCCGCACCATTTATTACAATGCGGATGTCAGCCATTGATTTGTGAACTAATTTTAGAGCATTGTATAACGCTGCTAATGTGACAATTGCTGTACCGTGTTGGTCATCATGGAATACGGGAATATCTAATTCCTGACGCAATCGCTGTTCAATTTCAAAGCAGCGTGGCGCAGCAATATCTTCTAAATTCACACCGCCAAACACAGGTGCGATTTGCTTCACAGCCTGAACAATCTCATCAGTGTTTTGCGTAGCTAAGCAAATGGGGAAAGCATCTATTCCTGCAAATTCTTTAAATAGCATTGCTTTACCTTCCATCACAGGTAAAGCCGCCGCCGGCCCAAGGTTGCCCAATCCTAAAACAGCACTACCGTCAGTAACAATAGCAACAGTGTTTTGTTTAATAGTTAGATTGTAAACTTCTTCTGGGTTGGCGGCGATCGCTTTACAAATCCTTCCCACGCCAGGAGTGTAAGCCATTGCTAAATCAGAAACACTCTTTAGGGCAATCCTGCTGGCAATGCTAATTTTGCCACCTCGGTGTAAATTGAAAGTGCGATCGTAAACATCTACAACCTTGATGTGCGGTAGGGCTTTGATAGCTTGCACAATTGTCTCAGCGTGTTCTGTACTAGCAGCATCAACAGTAATATCGCGTGTAGATTCTTGACGGGTTTGCTCAATTAAATCTATTTGACCAAGATTACCACCAGTTGTGGCGATCGCTTGAGTTACCGATGCCAACATCCCGATGCGGTTGGGAATCTGCAAACGTAAAGTCAAACTAAAACTAGAATTAGGAGTGAGGTCTGCCATTTTGATTTTGGAATTGTAAATCTTACATCTTATATTGAATCGCTAAGTAAAAATCTAGACTAAAACTAAAATCTATAAAGCCCTACCTTTCTAAAGCTACGCTGTACACACAAGTTTTATCATCTGCACTGTTAATGCATCGACTTGCACTGTTAATGCATCGACTTGCATTGTTAATGCATCGACTTGCATTGTTAATGCATCGCCTTGCACTGTTAATGCATCGACTTGCACTGTTAATGCATCGCCTTGCATTGTTAATGCATTGACTTGCATTGTTAATGCATCAACTTGTATAGCATTTATTGAGCAGTTTCACGACTCCCTACTCAGCACTTACAAACTAAGAAGCGATCGCATTGATGGGTGGTCAGTGCGATCGCTTTAATTTTGGTTCCGAATTTTTACATCAAAAATTTTACATCACGCAGCTAATTGATGGCTAGACAAACGCAACAGTAATTTACCGATGAGAAAATGGAGAATAATTAACTGATAAGGAGCGATCGCTCATAGTTGAAAGCGATCGCCACTACATTCCTAGGCTGATGAAGTTCTGTCTGCGAATCGCTGTTGATTTGGTTAAGTTGTGTAGTCGGCGTTGATTTTCACGTAGTCGTAACTTAAATCACAACCCCAAGCTTTACCTGTACCATGACCATTACCAACGCTGACGGCAATAATTACAGGATTATCTAAGCGTTGAGTTTTGATATTGCTAGGATAATCGGTGGCTGCTTGTTTTAAATATGCGCTGGCGGCGGTGCGGTCAAATTGCAGAGGTTGACCATTTTCTAATAGTAAGAAATCTCCTAACTTAATTTGCAAGTTATCTTGTTCAAAGGGTACACCTGCACGTCCGGCGGCGGCGGCGATGCGTCCCCAGTTGGGGTCACGCCCAAAGATTGCAGATTTAACTAAAGATGAACCTGCAATAGTTTTGGCGATTTGTCGTGCTGCGAGGTCATCATGAGTTCCGGTAACTTGCACTTCTATAAGACAGGTTGCACCTTCACCATCTCGTGCGATCGCTTTAGCTAAATGCTGGCATACTGCTGTTAGCATCGCCTCTAATTTCTCGGCTTCTGCACCCATCTCGGTAATTGCTGGGGTGCGAGATTGACCATTTGCCAAAGCTATTAAGCTGTCGTTGGTGCTAGTATCGCCATCTACGGTAATGGAATTAAAGCTTTTATCTGCGACTCTACTCAACATTTGCTGCCAAAGATGGGGAGAAACAGCCGCATCACAGGTGACAAATGCCAGCATAGTTGCCATGTTGGGGTGAATCATGCCGGAACCCTTGGCGATACCACCAATTCTGACTGGGCGGTCATGTAATGTTGTTTCTAGAGCAATTGATTTTGTCACTAAATCTGTGGTGATAATTGCCCCAGCCGCCGCATCAGAACCTGTCTCCGAGAGGCTGGCTACTAGTTTGGGAATCCCACTGCGTAAAGCATCCATCTTGATGCGTTGACCAATTACACCAGTAGAAGCGAGCAAAATCAATTCTGGGGAAATATTTAATTCCTTCGCTAACAACTCGGCACTTTCTTGGGCATCACGTACACCTTGACTACCTGTAGCGGCATTGGCTTGTCCGGCGTTGCAGAGAATAGCACGAATGCTAGGTTTGGCTTGTAAGCGTTGGCGACAATAATCTACACAGGCAGCTTTGACTTGAGATGTGGTAAATACACCAGCTGCGATCGCCTCTACATCCGATACTATCAAAGCTAAATCTGGCAATCCCGACGGTTTTAATCCTGCGGTGATTCCTGCGGCTCGATATCCTTTAGGAGCAGTCACACCACCAGTAATTTCTTGCCAGTCTGCCATTTCTACGTTCCCCCACAAAATTAGCGGCTTGACTGGCGATTATACCAATAGTCAATAGTCAATAGTCAATTGTCATTTGTACATTCCCCACTCCCTATATCTATTGAAAAAGGAGAGCTACTTGAGCAGCTCTCCAGATCATCAGGGTGCATCTACTTAACACAGCATATCATTTTTGCCATGAGGAGTATCACCCATTATTTGTTTTTTTGTATAAATATTGTTAAGAATTTAACCGTAGATTACTTAGATATAAAATTTTAAATGAAAACGGTAAATTTCATTACTAGCCTGTGTCACATTCAAAAATGCACATTGAGCTTTGATGGTTATGTTTGATTATTTTTAATTTGTTTTATGGAATGTGTGACTATCTCCTGAATATGAATCCAGTAAGTTAACTGTTCTGCTTACCAAATCAAGATTTTAAATGTGATAGAAACATAACTTCCTAGCTAAAAAATAAGGAGAGAAGCTGGGGCTACTCTCCGGATCATTAGGGTGCATCTACTAAGCACAGGATAACTTGTTATTTGTGAGGGGTATTACTTAGCAGACTGTGATTTTAGTAAATATACTGTAAAGAAATTACTGAGCGAACACAGCATAAAATGCTTGATTGCCAAGAATTTACTGTCAATCAATTTAGCCATTCAGCTTTTTCTCTACCAGTTCGTTAGTTAACTTCGGATCAGCACGTTTGCTGGTCTTTTTCAGCACTTGCCCAACAAAGAAGCCTTTGAGATTAATGTTACCGTTACGATATTTCTCTAGTTCTTTGGGGTTAGCAGCAATCACTTCATCGACAATCGGTTCTAGGATACTGGGGTCGGTAATTAGTTCTTGACCTGCAAAAGCTTTTTCTGGAGTCACACCTTGGAGTAAATCTGGCAATTTTTCTTTAGCTTGGGCGTTGCTAATTTTGCCCTTCTCAATGCGGGTGATGACTTCAGCCAAGTTAGCCGGAGTTAAAGCAATATCAGTAATACTGAGTTTTTGCTTGTTGAGATATGCGGCGATATCTTGAGTAATCCAGTTAGCTGCTGCTTTGGGATTTGCACCTGCGGCGATCGCTGCTTCAAAATATTCGGATACGTAACGCTCTTCTGTCAAGACTCGTGCATCATAAGCCGAAAGCCCTAATTCAGTTTCGTAACGATGACGCTTTTGGGCGGGGAGTTCTGGTAGTTCGCTACGCCATGCTTCTAATTGACTATCAGACACCTCAATAGGTGCTAAATCAGGTTCGGGGAAGTAGCGATAATCGCTGGAACCTTCCTTCGTCCGCATACTAATTGTGCGTTGTGAACCTTCTTCCCATAACCGCGTTTCTTGAATGATGCGTTCTCCGGCTTCCACAGCGGCAATTTGGCGTTCAATTTCGTATTCAATCGCGCGTTGAATGGCGTTGAAGGAGTTCATATTTTTAATTTCTACCTTCGTGCCGAATTTTTCTTGTCCGACGGGGCGCACGGAGATGTTAACATCACAACGCAACGATCCTTCCTGCATATTCCCGTCACTCACACCGAGATAACGCAAAATCCGGCGTAATTCTTGGGCGTATTCTGCCGCTTCTTGTCCCGAACGAATATGTGGTTCTGAGACAATTTCGACTAACGGCACACCTGCACGGTTGTAGTCTACCAAAGAATAGCTCGAACCAGACAGGCGATCGCTTCCCGCATGAACTAACTTACCCGCGTCTTCTTCCATGTGCAGGCGGGTAATACCAATGCGTTTCCGCACAGGATTTCCTTCAGCATCTACCAACTCAATTTCTAACCAACCATGTTCAGCAATGGGGAGGTCATATTGAGAAATTTGGTAATTTTTCGGTAAATCAGGATAAAAATACTGTTTACGGTCAAATTTGCTATATTTAGCGATTTGGCAATTCAATGCTAAACCTGCCTTCACCGCGTACTCTAGAACTTTTTGGTTGAGTACGGGTAAAACCCCTGGTAATCCCATACACACAGGGTCAATGTTAGTATTTGGATCAGCACCGAATGCCGTAGAGCTACTAGAGAAAATTTTGGTATTCGTACTGAGCTGACAATGGGTTTCTAGACCAATAATCGCTTCGTACTCAGTTTTGACCGGAGTAGCAGAAGTCATAAAATTAAAAGTTCGACCAATTTACACGTAAATTACTATTTTAGCTTCGCCTTGACTATTTCTTGCTGTGATGCGTAGACGCTTTGCGGCTTGTCGAGAGACATCGTTGCAGTATGCTCTATGGTAGGAAAAATTGCTACTATAGAGCAAAAAGTTAGTATTACTATGCCTAACGTCGAAAAAATCAGTGTTGCCCTGACCCCAGAAATGGCAGCTTTGGTTCGTAATGCTGTAGAGTCAGGGGAATATGCTAGTAGCAGTGAGGTAATTCGTGAAGCACTGCGCGAGTGGAAGCAAAAACGTTTACCTCAATTACAGAATGTTGAAAAGCTAATAACTAAACCACAATTAGATTTAACAGAAGAAGAGAAATTAGCTAAATTAAATAAATTATTTGGGGCGTGGAAAAATCAACCAGATTTAACAGAAATATTTGCAGAAGTTGACCAGCAACGCCATACCTATCAAGGTAGAATCATAGACTTAATTGATAATCGGGATAAAGACTAATGTATCTGTTAGACACTAACATTTGCATTGCGTTGCTCAAAGCAGACCCCCAAGTAGTAAAGAAATTTAATCTCTACTTTAGTCAATGTTATCTATCCACAATTGTAGTTGCAGAACTTTATAAAGGTGTTTACTATTCTCAACAATTAGCCAAAAATCAAGAAACTTTGCAGCAGTTTCTTGATTTATTACTAATAGAACCATTTTCTCTAAACACAGCTTGTGAATTTGGTAAAATTCAAAGTGAACTCAAAACAATTGGCAAACCAACTGGCGAAGTAGATGCTTTAATTGCTGCTGTTGCTCGTTCTTGCAACGATATTCTCGTGACTAATAACATCAAAGATTTTATTAATATTCCTAATTTACAGTTAGAAAACTGGCTGGACAATTAGAGGATTAACAACATAAAGATACAAACTATGACTCATCAAATATATACAGCTGATATCTTAGTTGTCGGCGGGGGAACTGGTGGAACTGCTGCGGCTATCCAAGCAGCGAGAATGGGAGTTAATACTATTTTGGTAAGTGAGTTTTCTTGGTTGGGAGGAATGCTGACTTCCGCTGGAGTGTCTGCACCGGATGGAAATGAATTAATTGCTTGGCAAACGGGGTTATGGGACGCGTTTTTACAAGAATTACGACAACGCCAACCAGGAGGTTTAGATAACAGTTGGGTAAGTTTTTTTAGTTACGATCCTGCTGTGGGGGCGGAGATTTTTGCCCATTGGGTGCAAGAATTACCAAATCTGCAATGGATTTCTGGATACGTACCATTGGAAGTTTTACAGCAGGAAAATTGTATTACTGGGGTGCGGTTTGCTGATTTTACTGTGCAAGCCAAGGTAATTCTCGACGGTACAGAATTGGGTGATTTATTGGCGTTGGCGGAAATACCTTACTGTTGGGGTTGGGAGTTGCAAAGTGAATGGGAAGAACCCAGCGCCCCAACTAGTTATAATGCTCTGACGGAGAGATATCCAGTGCAGTCACCAACTTGGGTAGTAGTTATGCAAGACTTTGGTGATGCTGTTGCACCTGAAATTCCGGCTGCGCCTAATTATAATCCGGCGCTGTTTGCTGGTGCTTGGGAAAACTATGGTGCAGAGAAATTTTTGAATTATGGACGCTTGCCAGGCGATCGCTTTATGATTAACTGGCCCATTAAAGGTAATGATTACGGTGAAGATGTCGCACGTTTGCTAGAGTCAGAAGCATCTAAAACTGAGTTTCTCCAAGAATGCCGTTGGCACAGTCAAAATTTTGCTCATTTTATCCAAAATCAGTTAGGTCGTCGCTACGGTTTAGCAGAGAAGGTGTTCCCTGGGACTGATACTGCTGTTGCATTACATCCTTATTACCGTGAAAGTCGCCGTTTAGTAGGACTTACAACAATTCGAGAACAAGATATTTTACCTGTAGCTGGAGGTAGAGTTGCATCTTTGTTTCCAGATGCAGTTGCTATTGGTAACTACGCCAACGACCATCATTATCCAGGGTTTGATTTACCACTACAACCAAAATCAATTCGCTGGGGGGGACGCTGGACGGGAACGCCGTTTACTATTCCTTACCGTTGTTTGGTTCCGGCGACTACAGACGGTTTATTAGTGTGTGAAAAAAATATTTCTGTATCGCACATAGCTAATGGTGCAACAAGATTGCAACCTGTGGTGATGGGTATCGGTCAAGCTGCTGGTATGGCTGCTGCTATGTGCGTTGAGTTGGGTTTACAACCGAGAGATTTATCAGTTAGGGCTTTACAGAAAGCATTATTACAAGATAAGCAAGCACCTGCTGCGATCGCACCTTTATTTAATCTAGATTTTTCTCCCAATCATCCACAATGGTTATCGACGCAACTAGATTATTTAAACCATCCTGAAGATTATCCTATCAGCGGTAATTGCCCTAAAATCTCATTGGTTGAGGAAGTATCAACCCAAAATTGTGACTGTTTAACAGGTATTTTCCAACGCATAGATCAGCAGAATTACCAACTTATAGTGACTGAACCATCTGCGTATCAAGGTCAAACTTGGCAACTAGTAACTTTGCGATCGCACGTAGATGATCAGCTACAAATTGCTTTAAATGAACAATTGATTACTGTTTGGGGAAGACTGAATTTCTCTGGTAATTGGTTATTAGTTGATAAAATCAACTGAAATATTGCAAAGTTGTTTGATTTTAAGCTAATCGTCATTTAGAATGCACCATTTTCATGGTAAAAAGCTGCAAACCTCTCCCCTGCTTCCTGCCCCCTTGCGGCCTCAATGTGCAAATTAAATTCTTAACAGCTTAGAAGGGTAAGAACTGAAGTAGAACTGAGCCAAGACCACTGACAAAGTCAAAGAAACTTGCTTTGCCTGTAGTAACATTTTCTTTGTAAGGTGTTTGTAATTCTTTGATAAAAGCCTGTGCTGTTTGGGTTCCAGTGCCATTTTGTTGGGTACTAAATAGTTTTTCGGCTATTTGGGCATCTTCAAACGCACCTTGACGATCAAATAGTTGGTATTTGGCAACACCACGAGCTAAGTAAGCACCTGCGTATTCTGGTTTAGCTGCGATCGCCTGACTGAAATACTTAATTGCTTGTTGGTGGTTGCCTTTTTGCCCTTCGGCTATTCCCCAAGCATAAAACTCTTCTGGTGTCGCGACTTGTAACGGGATACCAATTGCTCCTTGAAAGTTAGCTCCCTGAAGGTAAGCACTAGTAAATTCGGCATTTCCTAAATAAGCATTTCTTAAATCTGCACCTGCAAGATTTGCCCCATTGAATTTAGCTTCTGTTAAGTTAGCACCAAATAATCCCGCACCGCTTAAATTTGCACCTCGTAAATCAGCACCAGTTAAATTAGCACGGCTGAGGTTTGCACCTGTGAGATTAGCACCACTCAAATTAGCCCCAGATAAATCAGCTAAAACTAAACCTGCACCTGTTAAATCGCAGTTTTGGCATTGTTTGGTAGCTAATAACTGTCTGAGATGTTCGGAATTAGCTGCTTGGGCAGTTGTGTTCAGACTGAGGGCGCTGACAAATATGATTGTGGCTAAAATAGGGCTTTTCATACTCGATTTTGTAATATTTACTGCTCAAAACTCAAAATTAGGCTATAAATTTATACTTCAGCCTATGATATGAAGAGTTTGAGCAGTTTGCCCTCAGTATATGCCTAGATTACTTAATGAATTTGCGTGACAGCAAACTCTCTCGGCTGATAAAAATCGGTTTGTTGACTTGTCTTGGTTGGATAAGACCATCCTATCTCTGCAATTAAGCGTAAGACTAATGTTAAAATCGTTGCAAGTAAGAGTTTTTCTAGCATCGTCCTCACCCCACGTCCGCCAAGCAATAATCGCAACTTATACTAATATTAAGTATAATTTATATTTACCCCAAAGGCTAAGTCAGACTTGCTTGAGGCTCAATGATTCAGATCTAGTTTTTGAGTGATATTGATCACACATAAGCCCTAAATTCTTAACCCTCTTGTTGCTGAAACTGGCTCAATAACCAAGCACCAACTTCAGATTAATTCCTTTCATAGCTACGGAGTAAAACTTCTTTGTTACTTGGAAAAAAATTCAAATAAAACTTCCTTCTCTATGAGGAGATAGAGGTTAGGAAAGGTGGATTTTGTTAAACTCAGCTTTCTATTAAGATTATTTTTAGCTGTATTCTCAAATCTTAAAAAATGAGTTTTAGAGACTGGGCAACTAGGGTGCTATTAATTTCTCTAATGTTTACTGCTTTGAGTGTGGCACTCTTGATCGGCAAAATAAACCAATCACAGACTAATGTCATAACGCCATCAAATCAAGAAATTACTACAGATTGGAGTGAATACCCCCACGCACAATTGCAATTATCAAAAAACCAACCAGCAAAATCTCAAGATTTACCTAATTCTTCAATCAAGACGAACCAAAATCCTGGAAGGTATAGAACTACAGAGGCTTTTGCTAGATATAAGCCGAGATATGAAATTGCTGCGGTAGATCCAAGTAATTATGGCGATCGCTATGCTAAAGATATTAATGGTGTACCAGTTACCAATCAACCAATCATAGTACTACATGAAACTGGTTATTCTGCCGCCAGTGCAATTAATTTCTTTCAGACACCGCATGAAGATGAAAGTGTGCAAGCCAGCTATCATACAATAATTAAATTAGATGGAACTGTTGTTTATTTAGTACCACCAGAAAAGCGAGCTTTTGGGGCTGCTAACTCAGTATTTGAAAGTATTAATGGCGTTGAAACTGTACAGACTAATCCTAGTTTGCCACCATCTGTAAATAATTTTGCTTATCACGTTTCTTTAGAAACACCGCCCGATGGACGTGGTGATAATTATATCCAAGCTCATAGTGGCTATACGCAAGAGCAATATCATTCTCTAGCTTGGTTAATTGCTCAAAGTCAAATTCCAGAGGATCGCATTACTACCCATCAAGAAGTTGACCGTTCTAGTCAAAAAATTGATCCAGTAAGTTTTAATTTTGAGCAATTCTTGACTTTACTAAATACCTATCGTGAAATCAGCCCTGTTTATCGAGCGCAGAGATAATCAATAAGTCAAAAGTCAAAACTAGATATTGAGTTAAAGAAGCTTGTCAACAGCACCACTAAACTGCTCGTAGGGTGTAACTCCCACAATTTTTTCTGCTAACTCGCCATCTTTGAATATTAAAACTGCGGGAATGCTGCGAAGACCAAATTTTTTAAACAGTGGCTTATTATTATCTACATCTACTTTAACAACCTTGACGCGTCCTTTGTATTCCTCTGCAAGTTGCTCCATTAATGGACTGACAAGGCGACAGGGGCCGCACCAAGTAGCAGTAAAATCAACAACTAGCACTTTTTCTTGACTTAACAGAGCATCAAATTCACTTTCTTCAATATAAGTAACTATATCGGTTTCGGTAGACATTTTGAAATTCCTCAATATCAAACTAAAATTTCAAGAACTAGGTAACTATACAGAGTATATAGTAAGAGCGATCGCAAAACGGCATAAAAAAATCGCTGGTATGAGCGGGGTTAAATAAATATGCCTACAGATATCTTATTTAAACACTGGCAGCACACACTCCAAAAATTTGGAGTTGACCAATGCAATATTAAAGCCACTTTTGCACAATTAGTTGAGGCATATTCTGCGGCTGGTCGTCATTATCATACATTAAAACATATTCATTATGTTTTAAATAAAATTCAGAGTTTGCAAGCTTATGCCAAAAATTTCCCTGCTGTACAACTTGCAGCTTGGTTACATGATGTGGTTTATGATACTCAAGCTCAAGATAACGAAGAAAGAAGTGCAGAATATGCTTGCCAATTGTTAAATAGTTTGGCAATTCCTACTAAAGATATCATAACTGTTGAACATCTGATTTTGAATACCAAACATCACCAAGCTACTGCTGATGATATTGATAGTCAAATTTTATTAGATGCTGATTTAGCAATTTTAGCTGCTGCTCCAGTTGATTATCAAGAATATGCTAATGCTATCCGTCGAGAATATGCTTGGGTGAAAGAAACTGACTATATTCAAGGTCGCAAACAAGTCCTAGAAAATTTTTTGCAAAGACATCATATATATTTTACACCTCTGATGATTGAAGTGGCGGAAACATCTGCTAGAGCTAATCTGCAAGCAGAAATTCATAGACTTTCTTGTAGTCGGTAGGCTGTTCCACATAAAAATAACTAGCCCAAGAAAGCAAAAGCTAAAAGTCAAAATGCCAAAAAATCATTGGTATTTTGTTAGGTTATTTCCTATTTTTGGATGATGACCTTATTTATACTGCACTCTAATAATTAAGTTAAATTTGTTATTTATTCTTTGGTCTTACCTTAAAAATTAGAAAATTCAGTGGTTTGACAATTTCCACTAGGTTCAAGATGAGTCTTCAGAAAGACTACGGATGTATATTGAAACTTCAGCCATTACTTCCGTGATTTTATCATGGCATATTAAAGAGATACAAAATAAAATTGCGATTAAATACAGTCAATGCTTGCTATTAACTTTTAGTTGAATTATCAAACATTGTAACCTGTTATTCAAAATCATCAATCAACGGATGAGTATTTTAAAAAGTGCAAAATTAAACTTCAAGCTAAATCGGTTGCGCTTCCTGTCATACATAGCAATTGGTGGACTAATTTTTTATGTTAACTCTAATTTAGAATTTAATTATCTAGTTAAATGTTATTTAGCATTAATGGAATCTCAAGTATGTATACTTATATTTTATTTACTAAATTCTAAATATTTCAAATAAATAAAATCATTACAATTTTATCTAATTACTCAAGTCAACAATTTAGGAGACGATATGAAAAGTAAACCTACAGCAATTTTACTTTGTTTTTTCTTTGGTTGGTTAGGAGTTCATAAATTTTATTTAGGAGAAAATGTAGCAGGTATATTGTATTTGCTCTTTTGTTGGACTTTAATTCCTTCATTCATAGCTTTTATTGAGTTTTTCCTGCTAGTTTTTATGACAGATGCAGACTTTGATGCCAAATATAATCAAGGCAGATCAATTACAGTCGGTTCAGTAAAAGATACAACTACTGCATTAGCTGATTTGAAAAATCTGTATGATTCTGGTGTAATTACCGTAGAAGAATATGAAGAAAAACGCCAGAAACTTTTAAAAAATCTGTAATTAAAGATAAATTTTATTTAAGATTGTGATACAAGCTAATTCTTGGTTTCAAAAAACTCCAACTTGGTTATGGTTTACAATAATTCCTACATTTGGGGGTTTGGCTATTACTTATGCAGGCTACAAATCCAAAACTAAGATTTGGATGATACTGGGTATAAGTATAACTGGGATAGCTTTTGTTCTTTCTGGCAATAGCGTGATAGTTTCTTTGACATGGCTATTTCAAATTGCTACTGCTATCTATATCAAAAAAAGTTTTTTAGTTAAAACTTACCCCAAAAATTGGCTTTTGCCTGAGGATAACGAACTGGCTAAATCAATTGCTATTAATCGAGAGAAGATAGATATTAACCAATGCTCTAAACATCAACTAGTCAACTATTTGGGACTACCGATAGTTTATGCAAATAATATTGAATCGCTCCTCAACGAAGGATACATTTTTACCCATGCAGAAGAGTTAATAGAAATTGCCGGGATTCCAGAAAAACATATAAATCGGATTGCCTTGTTAATTACATTTAACTACGACTATAAAAAAGAAGCTGATTTTTCTTGGAGACGCTTAAATAGATATTCAACTTCAGAATTAGTTGCTTGTGGATTAGATTTAGCGATCGCTCAAAAAATTGTAGCTGAAAGAGAACTCCGAGGTGAGTACAAATCAATGATTGAAGTTACTCAACGCACTGGCTTACCCTTTAGTAGTTACTCTCATCTCGCCTAAACTTACCCATCTTTCCGTGTTCTTCATGCAAATTACCAAATTTTATGCCAAGGTTCTTGTTGAACCTTGGCATTTTTTTACGATTTTCTCTCACTCTAAGAGGATGTTTGAAAAGAGGCGATCGCCCCGATGTAAGCGTTCCGCAATTTGGTAAGTTTCTCCTTGAGAACGTATGGTGGGTGAATAAACTGCTAAATACCGTGACCTTTTGCATCTATCCTGGGGTTTAAGTTTTAGGAAGTGCTGAGATTTGTAAACTAATTTAGTCACTTTTTAAAACTTGAATAAAATTATGTTGCAGTCAGAACTGTAACAATGACTGACTCGAATATCATAATTTCCTAGACCGCATACAATCATTGAACAAAGTGGATAGCCATAAAGAAAAAATCTTGGTGGTAGACGACGAAGCAAGCATTCGCCGGATTTTAGAGACGCGCCTTTCTATGATTGGCTACGATGTGGTTACTGCTGGCGATGGCGAAGAAGCATTAGAAGCGTTTCGCTCCCATAACCCGGATTTAATTGTTTTGGATGTGATGATGCCAAAACTAGATGGTTATGGTGTCTGCCAAGAATTACGCAAACAATCAGATGTGCCAATCATCATGCTCACAGCCTTGGCAGATGTAGCAGACCGAATCACTGGTTTGGAATTAGGCGCAGATGATTACTTAACTAAACCATTTTCGCCAAAAGAGCTAGAGTCGCGGATTCGTTGCGTACTGCGGCGACGGGCCAGCAAAACAACTGCTGCTGGAATTCCCAGTTCAGGAATTGTTTCTGTAGGCAATCTCAAAATCGATACGAATAAACGACAAGTCTACAAAGGTGATGAGCGAATTCGATTAACAGGTGTTGAATTCGGCTTGTTAGAGTTATTGGTGAGTCACTCAGGGAAACCTTTTTCTCGTGGAGAACTATTGCAGCAAGTTTGGGGTTATGCGTCTGAACAACATGTAGATACGCGTGTGGTGGATGTGCATATCTCCCGATTACGGGGCAAGTTAGAAGATGATCCAAACAATCCAGAGCTAATTCTCACTGCTAGAGGCGCAGGCTATCTTTTTCAACGAATTACAGAATGAAAAATTGCTACAGTGTTCTCCCTGCCTTAGCTATTCGTGAGTTTAATGGCAAACTAGCTCAAGACGATCGCATAGATTTGAGTTTGATAGCCATTGCAGAGGGACTGACTTTAGCACGCAAGCATAATTAGAAAGTTTTTTCTCTTAAAAAATAAAAACCCGCCCTTGAAAGCGTTGCGACAAGCGGTGGGGTTTTTTCTCTGTCTTTTTATACGGAAATGGTATTAACACTAGAATAGAAATTAATGTGACGTTCTCTAATAGCCAAAGTGTCTGACTCTCTGCCATTGCGTGATCGCTACCTTGCTTTAATTGACGAAATTGTCCAACTCACCCTCCAGGGCAAAATTAGCTCTGTGGAGATGGTGTACCAAATGTTGCAAAAAAGTGTAACATCGGGAACTGGGGAAATTTTTGAGTTAGCGTTGAGCGATCGCTTGAGTACCATCCAAAGCCAAGTAGACAGCGAAACAGATGAACTCAAAAAAGCGAAAGCTAACCGCAGTCTCAGAGCAATTAAAACAATTCAAAGTCAATGGCAACGTTATTGGGAACAAAATAAAGCTATAGAAGCGATCGCTTTGGCAGTGCGAGAAATTACCACAGCCTCAGCCGATGAACGCCTCGCTACATTCTTACGCTTCACTGATCCCAATCAAAAGCAACCGCTCAATTCCTCACAATTGCAGCAGTTAGCCAAAGGTTTACAACAATTTGCCCAAGTAGATGCAGATATAGAACAAATATCACAAGGAATTACTCGCGGTTTAGCTGGTTGGCAAAAACTCCAAGATCATTTGATCAGTTGGATGTACGAGCAAAATCGCGAACTAGGATTTGGCGGCGTACCTGGAGAAAACGGCCCTTGGGCAACTTGGGCCAAGAAAGTTAACAGCGAGTTCCCCCAAGCATTCTTTCGGAGTCTAGCGTTAGAACAATCTCCCATTGAATTTGCCGAACAGCAACGTAGCATTACCCTGAGCGACTGGGTAGAAATAGCGTTGATTTTACAGTATTTGCAACGCGGATTAGTTAATTGGTTTGACCAACAACCATATAATGTGCAAGCAGGCTCAAAATTATCAATTTCGACATTTTTGACCTTTGCCGTCATTTGGAGTCAGTTAGCTAGTGGTTTTGGTAATACTGCGGCGGTATATGGTGATGCTGGTTCGCAAATCATGCTGCAAATTTTGCGAAACTTTGCTCAACGACCATATTTTCCCCTTTATGGCGGGATATTTGCTTCGTTTTCGGGCAGTTATTTAAGAAATGCCCTAGATTATTTAGATGAACCGTTGCGACAAGTGGAAGGAACTCAAGAAAAAGCGAGGATTTTGACACTTTTAGGTTATTCGCAACGTGCTTTAGGGCAATATCAGCGTTCGATTAATTTTCATCTGCAAGCATTAGAAATAGCCAGAAATGCAGGCGATCGCCCCTGTGAAATTGCCAATCTTAACCACCTCAGCCGGACTTATGTCCAAGAAAAAGATTATGGTGAGGCGATTAATTATAGCCAACGGGCATTAATTTTGAGTCGGCAAGCAGGCGATCGGACAGGCGAAGCCAACGCTTTAGTGAATTTAGGTTACAGCGAAGTTATGCAGGCGCAACAACTAGAACAAGTTGAACCTGAAACTTATGAAATGCCAATTAATTATTTAGAGCAAGGTTTAAAGTTATTAGACAGATTAGGCGATATCCAAAGTAAAGCCTTGTGTTTGAGTAGTTTAGGCCTTGCCTATCTTGTAATTGGCGAAGCACAAACCGCGATTAAATATTTAGAAGATGGTTTTAAAACAGCCCAAATTTGCGGCGACTTATATCTCCAAGGCAAAAATTTAGCATCTTTAGCCGAAGCTTATTATTATCTGCAAAATGCCGAAAAAGCCATTTATACTGGCAGTTTAGGAATGTATCTTTTAGAGCAAATTGCTTCTATTGAATGGCGACAACCAGCAGGTTTACTAACAATTTTACAAGGGCAAATAGGACAAGAAGCATTCCAAAATATGTTACAACAACACCGTTCTAAAATTATGGCGATTATTGGTGTTGATGGCTATGATCACATACCAGAATTATTAACGGCATATCAGCAAGATATGTAAAATAGGGAAGAATTCAAAAGTCATTTAGGGTTGATACCGATTCATTCTTACCCAATCTTGAGTCGAGCCGACATTTGGATTTTCACCATAGTCATTCGTACCATATATTTGTCCTTGACGATTTATCCAATAGTAGTTGTAGTTTGTTGGTAACTCGACGCTTGGATAGCCGTAAGGATTTGTCCAAGTTGTGACATTGCCCAGGTTTTCACGAAACTGGAAATTTTGACGCTCTATAGATTCATTGCGTTGGCGGGTTACTTCATCCCAGGTATGTTGAGACCATTCGCGGTATTCTCTGTACCTCTGCCCTTCAACTTGCGAGATTTCAATGTTCTGCGCCATAATTCCTTGCATTCCGAAAGCCGCTCCATTGGTTGCTGCAATTTGAGATGCTACCTGTGGCAACCATGAAACATAATTAGGCCACTGCAATTGGTGGGATGCTGCACAAGTCATCACCATCGTACATATATTGTAGCTATATGCCACACTGCACTTGGCTATCCCTTGACAGAAGATACCATTGGAAATGTATGTGTAATCAAATTCATAAGCCACTGAACATCCAGCAATTGGTTGAGCTTGGCGGGGCTGAATCATTTGCAGGTTATATGGCTGCATTGCCAAGAGCTTCTCGTAGACGAATTGCCAGGGGTTGTAGTTTACAGGCAGTCCAGAATTTCCTACCATGATTGTCAAAGCAGCATTGTCTGGAGAAACAAGGACAACAGCAAACTGGCCATCCTCAACTACTCGCCAACCACTTGGTACTACATAGTTAAAGTAATTTCCACGTCGGATTTCCAGTGAACCAGGGATAGGAAAAAAAGGCTGATTGTTGTTATACATTTGGCTTTGTAGTAAACGTTGGTACTAATGCTGAATACATCGTGAGTATGGAGTTTTACGTACTGGGCGTTAATTTTTCTATATGACAAAAGACCCTAGCTATTTGATATTTATTTCAAATGTAGTGCCTTTAAGTTTTGGATGAGGATAAGTTTCAACATAAGATTTGATGATTTGTTGAAATATATCTGCATAACTTAATGCTGCCGCTAACTGTTCCCAACTAGGAGTACGAGAAAATTTGATTCCTCGTTCTTTAGCTGCTTTACGACAAGCACGGTAAGAACCATACTGTTTGAGTAATTGAGCTTTATCAATTATCTTTGGCGTAGAAGGTAACGCTGCAATAGGCTGTTCTTCCATCTGCAAGCTTTGCTGTTGCAGTTCATTAACAGCAACCTGTGCAACTGTGTATATGGCTGCGGAATTATGCAACTCATAAAGCTGATTTTCTTTTAGCTCTTTTAGCAGTTGAGTAATTCGTTTTTTCCCCATGAGTTTTATTTATCTAAAAGAGAGCGTCCTTGTGAAGCAGAATCTGTATACATTTGTGGTTTTTCTATACGCTCCTGATCAGCATCAACTTCACCAGGAAGATAAGACTGGGAGACAGGTGTAAGTTTTAGCGTTTCTGTTTCTTCACCTTTATCTTCACGCCACCATAGCACAATTGCTTTGATTGCTCGTAGGAACTTGAAAAACCGATTAGGAGCCGATAAGTAACCCCAGTGAGCTTTTTCTGGATTATCAACATCTGAAACAGAATCAAATGCTGCTGAAAGTTGGTCTAAATATCCAGCCATTGAACTAATTTCGCGCTCTAGATCTGTGACAATCTGCCGATTATTAGAAGCAAGCTGTTCTTTTTCTAATTTGAGTTGGCTAATCATAACTTGTAGGCGTTCTACATCTGTTTTTAACCGCAACGCAGATTGTTTATGTTCTTCATTTCTGCGGAGCAGTTGTGAGCGACTACGATTTGTAAAAATTAGACAGTCTCGCATTTCTTTATACAATCTATCTGCCTCAGTATTGCTTAGGCTTTCAATTGTCTTGGGAAACTCTGTAGCAGAGCGAAAACGTTCAGACGGTTGATTCTGTCTAGTCATAGCATCATTAAATTAATCATGATATTGTTTTACAGCAAGCTTTGCTTTTATCCACTTTGGGGTAAAAGTCTTGATGAGATGTAAAAATTTTAACTTAACAGAACAGCATCAAATATGGGTAAATATATCATGTTTACGCAAATAAGGTGCTAAAAATATCACTAAAAAAGTTGTGACTTGAATACAAAATTAAAATGATGTTTGTGTGATCAAGCAGCGATCGCTAAAAGCTGCTACTTTTACCATCACTCTCATCTCTTCTCAGTAAGAAATCTACACGTTAAGATTTTTGCATAAATTAATAATTAACACTTAGAGTGCAGAACACCAATGGAAAAAGCAACTTTTGGGGCTGGCTGTTTTTGGGGCGTGGAGGCGGCGTTTCGCAAAGTAAAAGGAGTAGTATCAACTTCGGTTGGTTACATGGGCGGGCATTTTCCTAACCCTTGTTACCTTGATGTATTATCAAGGGTAACTGGTCATGCTGAGGTAGTGCAGGTAGAATATGACCCTCAAGTTGTTAGTTATGAAGACTTGTTAGCAGTTTTCTGGGATATTCATGACCCAACAACACTCAACCGCCAGGGGCCAGATAAAGGAGAACAATACAGGTCTGTGATATTTTTCCACAATGCCCAGCAGGCAGCAACTGCGAAACAGTCAAAGGCAAAGCTTCAAATATCCGGTAGGTTTGAACGGGATATAGTGACACAGATTCAGCCTGCGGGTGAATATTACTTAGCAAGTGAAGAACATCAACAGTATTTTGAGAAAAAGGGAAGACACTAAAGACTGTTTGGTTTATCCTTATAAGAAAGTGTGTGATTAAGTTTGTCTCAGAAAGTTTGCGGTATTAATTTACACAAATTAAGTTGATTTTTAAGATATCAAGCGCTCGCTTAGTCCAAAACTAAAACTATGAACTATCACATTTGCGACTTGGAAGCGACTCCAGAATGGCTGACAATTGAATCAATTGATTACATTGTCGAATGTTTAGAGGCTTGTAAAACTCTAGAAATGCTGGCTGACTTACGGAAAATATTTCCCAAGGCGGCGCTACGCTCAGCAAGCATTAAGGTATGTGAGGCGCAACGGCAAAGAATTGTTAATTGGTTGCAGGTGTTGAATAAAGAGCAGAAAGCTGCATAGAATTCTGAGAAGAGGAAAAGCGATCGCTTCTCGCCATTATCAGAAATCAAAACTGACTAATTGCAGATGTCAACATTTACATTACATGAAATTTCTACAAGCAAAAATCTAAATTACATTTAGCAAACATCAACACTCTTCTGCCAAGGACAAGAGACAATAAAGACACATATCCCTTAGTCTGCAACGCATGAGCTATTGCCTTAATCCCCGTTGTCCCAGGCCAGAAAATCCTACTGATGTTAAGTTCTGCACGACTTGTGGTTCTAAGTTGCTGCTTAAAGAACGCTATCGCGCCATTAGGCCACTAGGACAAGGAGGTTTTGGCAGAACCTTTTTGGCTGTAGATGAAGATAAACCCTCAAAACCAAGCTGTGTAATTAAGCAATTTTACCCCCAAGCCCAAGGTACAAACACAGTCAAAAAAGCTGTGGAGTTATTTAACCAAGAAGCAGTGCAGTTGGATGAATTAGGTAAACATCCGCAAATTCCCGAACTATTGGCATATTTTACGCAAGATGATCGGCAGTATTTAGTACAAGAATTTATCAATGGGCTAAATTTAGCGCAGGAATTAGCAAAGAATGGGGCTTTTAGTGAAACGCAGATTTATCAGTTATTAAATGATTTATTATTAGTCTTACAATTTTGTCATGCCAGACAAGTTATCCACCGTGATATTAAACCAGAAAATATTATTTTACGTGAGAGCGATCGCAAACTTGTTTTAGTCGATTTTGGGGCGGCTAAATCTGCAACTGGCGCAGCCTTAAATCAAACCGGTACTAGTATTGGCAGTCCTGAATATGTTGCTCCTGAACAAATTAGAGGAAGAGCAACATTTGCTAGTGATATCTATAGTTTGGGAGCTACTTGTATTAACTTATTAACTGGGCGATCGCCTTTCGACTCTTATGATACAAATAATGATACTTGGGTTTGGCAGCAATATTTAACAACTCCCGTCAGTAATCATCTGAGCCGCATTCTGAATAAAATGCTCGAAAGTATCCCCGCTAGACGCTACCAAACAGTAGATGAAGTTTTACATGACTTAAATACACAGTCGCCAGTACCTCATCAGCCACAAATCCCTACAAAACCTCATATTCAATCATCACCGACATTACCTCCTACAGTTGTCGGTAACACACCTAGCCAAATTGATTTAGAACTAGAAGAATTAAAAACTCAATTTATGGGTAAAAAATCTCAACCAAATCAAGTCCAGCCAACAAATCCCACATCTCAGCCTACTAGTAAAAGCGAAATAGAAAAAGAACTAGAAGAATTAAAAGCGAAATATTTAGGTAACAATAACTCTTGAATAAGAATGCAGAATTTAGCAGCATTAGTTGAATAAAAATATAAATTAAAAATCTATAAATCCATGTTTGATTATGTGTAATTTAACGTATAGCAATGCAGAATAGTTACTAATACTATTTCTCGATGAATATGCAATTAATTGTTGTTGTAGAGACGTTATACCTCTTGCATGAATCAGATTCTGCCTATTAAACAAGCGAACTTTCTGTAACTCTTTGCGTCTTTGCGCCTTTGCGTGAGATTTAAAATTAGTGTTTTATAACATTCGTGCAAGAAGTCTAATACCATACAACCGCAGAAATTCACTTATCTACTGGCATTTTCTTAGCATTTAATGTTGCTTTTGGTACTTTTATCAATGGAGTAACTAGCCTCAGCAGTACAGTTATAGAAGTTTTGCAAGTTCTGCCTTTGTGGGAACGGGCTAAACCAATTCTGCAAGCAGAACCAGAAATTACCTTCAACCAAGCAGATCCCGGAAAACTTTCAGGTAGATTAGCGCTAGAGCGTGTCAGTTTTCGCTACTGTGATGATTGCCCGTTGGTATTAGATAACGTTAGTATTCACGCTCAAGCTGGAGAATTCATTGCGATTGTCGGCCCTTCCGGTAGTGGTAAATCAACTTTATTCAGGCTACTTTTAGGTTTTGAAACTCCTAAATTAGGCAAAGTTTACTATGATGGACAAGATTTAGCCTCTGTTGATATTCATGCTGTACGCCGTCAATTAGGTGTTGTACTGCAAAATAGTCGGTTGATGTCAGCTTCTATTTTGAATAATATTACCAGTGGTGCAGCCCTCACAATTGACCAAGCTTGGGAAGCGGCTTGCATGGCAGGTTTAGCAGATGATATCGCTGCTATGCCGATGGGGATGCACACAGTCGTGAGTGAAGGCGGTAGTAATCTTTCCGGTGGACAAAGACAACGGCTATTGATTGCACGAGCTTTAGCATTAAAACCTAAAATTTTACTGTTTGATGAAGCCACTAGTGCGCTCGATAACACAACCCAAGCCATAGTTAGTCAAAGCTTGAATAAACTACAAGTCACTAGAATCGTTATTGCTCATCGGCTGAGTACTATCCGCAACGCTCACCGCATTTATGTACTTCAAGCAGGCCGAGTTGTGCAACAAGGAACTTTTCAAGAGTTGGCAACTACTGAAGGATTATTTGCCCAGTTGATGGCTCGGCAGATGGCATAACATTACGCAGATTAACGTACATTTGTCGTACTTGTTTTGGCATCTAGAAATGGCAATGCTGCTTCTGCAACTTCAGTCGCATATTCTTCATACATTCCTAATGTGCCAGGAAGGGTCAGTGATTCAATTCCCGGCAGTGCTGCCATCGCTGCCATTTCTTGTTTGGAATAGGGCGGCGCTTGCTCTGCCATAATGACCAGAACAGGAACAGGTGAAGATTGCAGCAATTGGAGAAATTGTTGGCGATCGCGCACAGGATCGAGTCCACCTGTGACAAACGCCGCTGGTGCAAATCGCGCACCAGGCTGTCGAGTAATTTGCTGCTTTTGCTCAATAAACTCTGGAGTTAGGCGTGACTGATCTGCATAAACATGCCGCCCATACATCAGACGCAGAAATCCCTTTGTCGTATTTGCTTGATAAAGCGCTTGACCCACAACCGGAAATCGCACCAATTGTCGTACTGCTGCTGCTAGTGGTTGAGGTACGCCCATTGTTGGTAAAGGGCCACGCCAAGTCGGAGCGACTAAAACAATTGCAGAAATAGCCTGGGGTTGTTGTTGAGCTAGTTGTAAAACATAGCCAGCGGTATGACCTGCTGCAATCACCGCCACGGGTTCTGAGAATGTCTGTTTGACAAATGCCTGAAGCATCTCATGCAACAGTGCAGGTTGATAGTCTAAAGCAGGGCGATCAGATTCACCAAATCCTAGCCAGTCGAGTGTCACTGCTTGGTAGCGATTGGCAATTCGCTCTGCAATCCCCTTCATTTCAGAACGGCTGGAAACCGTACTAAATGGAGGTAGCAGCAGGACAGTTTTACCCTGACCTATCGTGTCGTAAGCGATCGCATAACGCTGTTGATTCCACTCAAATAAATATTGATGGTTCGTTTTTCCAGTCATCTCTATCCCCTCCATCTGGAATTTATTAACCGGGGTAGCAGCAACCATTACCATGACATACCTGGGATTTTGGTTTCAGCCACACTGCTCAATAAGTCAACTTTAGCTAATTCAGGAGAAAAGATATCTCTGTATATAGAGTTAAAAGGGAACAGGGAACAGAGGGTTTGGGATGGGGATTTAGATCCCAACCCAAACTAGCAATCTGTAGAGGATGGGGTATTAGACCCGAATGCAGATTTTTACAAAAGAAAAATCTGCGGGGATTGTATTGAATTTTTTCCAATACGCTAGTGCTATCGGTTCTGTTCGGCGGTCACTTTACTCTTTATTGATTAAATAAATCCAGGTCTGTGACAGCACCAACACTGCTAGAGGAAACCAATTTAGCGTATTTTGCTAAAATGCCCTTGGTATAACGTGGTGGACGAGGTTTCCAGTTGGCACGGCGACGGGCTAATTCTTCGTCAGATACGTTTAACTGCAACAAACGAGCATGGGCATCAATGGTGATGCTATCACCTTCCTCGACTAGTGCGATCGCTCCCCCAACTGCGGCTTCTGGCGCAACGTGACCAACTACCATTCCGTAAGTACCGCCAGAGAAACGTCCATCGGTAATTAACCCCACAGCATCACCTAAACCAGCACCAATAATTGCTGAGGTAGGCGCTAACATTTCGCGCATCCCTGGGCCGCCTTTTGGCCCTTCGTAACGAATGACAAGAACATCACCAGCTTTGATTTTGCCAGCTAAAATCGCATCTAAAGATTCTTCTTCAGAATCAAATACTCTTGCTGGGCCTGTAATTATGGGCTTTTTCACACCAGTAATTTTAGCAACAGCACCTTCGGTTGCTAAGTTACCTTTGAGGATGGCTAAGTGACCTTGCGCATACATGGGGTTGTTCCAAGGACGAATCACATCTTGGTTTGCAGGTGGTTCGTCTGGGATGTCTGCTAAAACTTCGGCAATGGTTTTACCTGTGATGGTGAGACAGTCACCGTGCAGTAAATTATGCACTAATAACATTTTCATGACTTGGGGAATACCACCAACTCTGTGCAAATCTGTAGCAACGTAGCGTCCGCTGGGTTTTAAATCACACAGAACTGGCACACGTCCGCGAATAGTTTCAAAGTCATCTAATGTTAGTTCTACACCAGCTGCATTTGCGATCGCAAGAAAATGCAACACCGCATTTGTGGAACCACCCACCGCCATAATTACGGAAATAGCGTTTTCGATAGATTTGCGGGTGATAATCTGGCGCGGCAGAATTTGATTCCGAATCGCTTCTACTAATACTTTGGCTGATTCTTCTGTACTGTCGGCTTTTTCGTCATCTTCTGCTGACATTGTAGAAGAATAAGGTAAACTCATCCCCATTGCTTCAAATGCTGAAGACATGGTATTTGCTGTGTACATCCCACCGCAGGAACCAGCACCAGGACAAGCTTGACGTTCAACTGCTAATAGTTCTTCTTGGCCAATTTTGCCGGCACTGTATTCACCGACAGCTTCAAAGGAACTGACTACTGTCAAATCTTTGCCGTTGTAATGTCCGGGTTTAATTGTGCCACCATACACAAAGATAGCCGGAATATTCATCCGAGCGATCGCCAGCATTGCCCCAGGCATATTTTTATCACAGCCACCGATGGCAATCACACCATCCATACTCTGACCGTTACAGGCTGTTTCAATAGAGTCAGCAATGACTTCCCGTGATACGAGGGAATATTTCATCCCTTCAGTTCCCATCGAAATCCCATCACTGATAGTAATTGTGCCGAACATTTGCGGCATTGCTCCGGCTAGTTTAATTCCCGCTTCGGCTCTTTGTGCCAGTTTATTTATCCCCATGTTACAGGGAGTGATAGTACTGTAGGCATTGGAAATCCCCACAATAGGTTTGCTAAAGTCTTCGTCTTGAAAACCTACTGCCCGCAGCATAGCGCGATTAGGCGATCGCTGCACCCCTTGTGTCACAACCCGACTTCTCAAATTTGCTGGCATTGTATTTTCACTCATTACTTGCACCTTGCTCAAATCTCTGTATGAGTATCATATGTAGACTTTTTTGAGATGTCCAATATATATTTCTTTAAAATTGAGACTTATAAAGTATCAAAAAAAATGGAACTGCGACACCTGCGCTACTTTATTGCTGTAGCCGAGGAATTACATTTCAGTAAAGCCGCCGCAAGACTGCACATAGCTCAACCGCCTTTGAGTCAACAACTTCAGCAGCTAGAAGCCGAACTAGGAGTACAACTTTTTCATCGTAAAACTAAGCGACAAGTACAGCTAACAGAAGCAGGTAAAGTTTTTTTGCAAGAAGCTTATGGACTACTAAAGCAACTAGAAACAGCAGTAGCACTGACTCAAAAAATTGGCAGAGGGCAAACAGGTCAATTAAGAATAGGATTTACTAGTTTAGTAATTTACCATTTATTACCCTTAATTTTGCGAGAATTTCGCCAACAATTTTGGGAAGTAGAACTAGTCTTACTGGAATTAACGACAAGTCAACAGGAACAAGCACTCAGAGATTCTCGAATTCAAGTGGGTTTTGCTCATCCACCTTTAGAAGATCACACACTGTCTTATCAATGTATTTACTTTGAAACCTTAGTTGTAGCTTTGCCTTCAACTCATACATTAACTCAAAAAGAACGCATTCAGGTGCGATCGCTTCTCAGTGAACCTTTAATCATGTTTCCCCGTTATCTAGCACCAGGACTTTATGAGCGCATCATAAGTCTTTTTCAGCAGGCAGATTTCCAACCTAACATTACTCAAGAAGCGATTCAAATGCAAACAATTATTGGATTAGTATCGGCTGGAATGGGTGTGGCTGTTATCCCATCTTCTCTACAAAATCTTCAAAGGTCTGGTGTAGTTTATCGTCCTATTGTAGAAGAAGTACCTGTAATCGAAACTGCTGTCATTTGGCATCAAGACAATTTAACACCTGTTGTTGAGAATTTTGTACAATTTACTCAACAATTTAAAAATGAGAACATGACTATCTAATCCATCTTTAGCAAAAAATTAAAACATGAATGGAGAGAAATATGTCTGATAAATATGAAGGAAAAGGAAGCTGCTTGTGTGGAGCAACTCGTATCTTTGTCAAGACAATGAATCACAACATTGGCGGATGCCATTGTCAAATGTGTAGAAAATGGGGAGGTGGCCCCTTATTAGCGGTAGATTGCGGTAGTGAAGTTTTGTTTGAAGGTAATGAGAATATTAGTGTATTTAGTTCATCTGCGTGGGCTGAACGCGGCTTTTGCAATCAATGCGGCACTCACCTATTTTATAGATTGAAACAAAATAAGCAGTACTTTATGCCTATTGGGTTATTTGATCAACCGCAAGATTTTGTGTTTGATCATCAAATATTTATTGATGAAAAGCCTGCCTATTATTGCTTTGCAAATGAGACAAAAAATCTGACAGGAGCAGAAGTTTTTGCTGAATTTGCTCCACCAACAGCTTGATATTTTTTACTGGCGTGACCGGATTAAAACAATACAATAGAATTAAAAAATTAACTGCAAATAAATGCAGATAAACGCGGATATATTTCTATTATTGTACTATACTAATCTTGCCACGCCACTAAGTTGCATTCAGACATAATTTCTTACTTTCTACCCTTAGCCCAAACTACTATTTCTGAGTGCAACTCATTATCAATCAACATTTAGCATGATTTCGATGCACGATAAAGATGTTACGATTGCGCTCTCCAACTCGTTCATAAATAAATTGATCAACACTTTGCATAGTCAAGTAAATTCCCAAGCCTCCTTCTGACCTTTGTTCTAAAGGCTGATACAAATTTTTTGGGGCTGGTTTTTGAGTGGGATCGTAGAGTTCACCAGTATCTTCCAAAGAAATTTTTAAACATTGCTCGTCAAGATGTGCTTGCACAGTTAAGAAACCTGGGAGTGTTGCTTTTTGATAACCATAGACAATAGCATTGGTCGCAATTTCATCTACTGCCAAACGTAAGTTGTAAGCAGTTTTTTTATCCAACCCTGCGACAGATGCTGCTGTCATAACATATTCTGCGATCGCTTTTAATGATTCTAAAGTCCCAGATACAATTAAAGGTTCCATAGTGTGTAGTTAGTATACTAAAAAATACATTGGGCTGTGTAATCCTTAATACAGCCCAAATGATGAGTAGGGACTACTAATACCGTTGTACTTTGTCAGTATGTTACAAACTTTATTGATCAGTGATTCTTAGTTTGAGAATACTTGTTCATCAATATATTCATCTACAAGAATCACTGCTTGATCAAATCCTGTTTTCTTCAAAGTTTCGACTACCTGCTCTTGTAGTCCTACCATATATATATCAACATTAGCTCCCATTTTTTGCTTAGCAAAAAGCAGCACTCGTAAACCAGCACTGGACATATAATCCAACTTCTGCGTCATCAGAATCAGTTTTTCAGGATGTACCGCCGCAGCTTTCTCCACTTCCGTCTGGAAAAGTGGTGCAGAACTAGCATCCAATTCTCCAGAAACAGTGATTATAGCCGTAGGTTCTTTGATTTTTAATGTTGTGTTGAATGACATGATCTTTTCCTACTTTTTGAGAATTAAAATTTGAATTCTTGATTCCAAATCACTTGCCTACTAGAATAACTACGGAGCGATCGCCGATAAGTAATCCTTGCTGATTAGCCAAAATCTGCTCTGTACCAGGTTCCCAACTATCCTCTGGTGGAATGGCATTAGTATTAGCAAAGACATACCACTTCATTCCTGTTGGCAATTCTGGGATTTCAAACCAGTGTGTCTGCCAACTCATATTAATAGCGACATAAATATAGTTATCAACAACCTTTTCGTGCTGAGCATGTTTGCCGCACAGCATAAATGCGAGAATCCGACTATCATCAGACCAATCAGCATTCCAAGCTTGCGTTCCATGCCAAGTAATGTCAGCGTAGCCACTACCTACATAATCTTGGTTTTGGAAATAGTAACGATTTCGCAGCACAGGATGAAGTTTACGAAAAGCAATGCAATTTTGAAAAAAACGCAACAAATCGCTATTAATTTCTGACAATCTCCAATCCAACCAATTTAATTCATTGTCGTGGCAATAAGTATTGTTGTTACCATTCTGTGTGCGTCCCATTTCATCCCCCATCAAAATCATCGGCACACCTTGGCTAACCATTAACATCGCCACAGCATTTTTAATTTGCCGCTTTCGCAAAGCATTAATATCTAAATCATCAGTAGAACCTTCCCAACCACAGTTCCAACTGTAGTTATCGTTGCTACCGTCGTTATTATTCTCACCATTGGCTTCGTTGTGCTTACTGTTATACGAAACCAAATCCATCAAAGTAAAGCCATCATGGCAAGTAACAAAGTTAATCGATGTTGCTGGGCCGCGACCTTCCCAAGCATAAAGATCAGGTGAACCTTGCAGTCTTTGCGCCATCTCCCCTACTTGTCCCGCATCACCTTTGAGGAATTTGCGAATACAGTCACGATATTTGCCATTCCATTCTGCCCAACGACCAAAAGCCGGGAAAGAACCTACCTGATAAAGTCCGCCTGCATCCCAAGCCTCAGCAATAAGTTTACACTTACCTAAAATCGGGTCAAATGCTAGAGTTTCCAACAATGGTGGATTTTGTAGCGGCGCACCTGATGGATCTCGCCCTAAAATTGATGCCAAATCAAAACGGAAGCCATCAATGTGATATTCTGCCGCCCAGTACCGCAGACAATCTAAAACAATACTGCGAACAATAGGGTTGTTACAATTCAAGGTATTACCACAACCAGAAAAGTTCAAATAATACCCATCTGGAGTCAGCATATAGTAAGTTTTGTTGTCAATCCCACGAAACGAAATGTAAGGGCCATACTCGTTTCCTTCCGCAGTATGGTTAAAAACAACATCTAGAATTACTTCAATGCCATTTTTGTGCAATTCCTTAATTAAAGCTTTGAGTTCATCTACTTGCATCCCGAATTTACCTGTAGCTGCATAACCAGCCTTGGGCGCAAAAAAGCCAACAGTACTGTAACCCCAATAATTTAACAACATCTCTCCCGTTTGGGGATTGAGGCGGCTGTTTTCAAACTCATCAAATTCATAAATAGGCATCAATTCAATAGCGTTGATACCCAGTTGTTTCAGGTAAGTAATTTTTTCGCGGATACCTGCAAAGGTTCCTGGATGCTTGACTCCAGAAGAAGAATCATGGGTAAAACCACGAACATGCATTTCATAGATAATCTGATCCTCTGGTGGAATTTCTAGAGGATGGTCATCTTCCCAATCAAAATCGTCAACAGCAAGACGGGCGCGATGCTGGTAATTATCATCTTTATTTGGTGCTTTTCCCCAAATATCTCGACCGCCGATGACCTTGGCGTAAGGATCTACCAGGATTTTAGTTTTGTCAAACCAGTGACCTTCTTGGGGATTGAATAAACCATCCATCCTGTAACCGTATTCGATATTTTCATAATCTAAATCAAATACCACCATACTGTAGACGAAACCTATGCGAAATTCCTCTGCAAAGGGAATTTCTATCATTGGTTCAAGTGCGTGCTTTTTAAATAGCACTAACGTACAAGATTTGGCATGACTAGAAAAAATCGAAAAGTTAACGCCTCCTGGTACTAAAGTCGCACCAAAAGGAAACGGTCGCCCACGCCGCAGCTTAAAATTGCTGTAAGTATGGGTTGGATGTGTATCGATTCGCAGTTCCATAGAAGTACATGGTGGATTTTGGGGCTGGGAAAATGAGAAAGCGAGGAGAGATAAACAGCAGGAATGAAGTTTTTTTGTAATGGCTAATAATTAATAACCTGACGTGAGTTCGATGAACCTCTCCCCAACCCCTCTCCGAGGCGGAGAGGGGAAGAAATATTTTGATTTTTTACGAAAAAATTAGGGTTTCAAAGCCTCTCTCTGTGGGGGAGAGGTTTGGAGAGGGGTTTTTTATTTACGTCGTATTCACGTTAACCTGGAGGAGCTAGTTGTTGAACAGCTAAAATCGTGATGTCATCAAACGGATCTGCTTCTGATACGTGAGACTCTAGTTGCTTTTTAATCCGGTCTACAAGGGCAATGGCATTAGGAGCAGGTTCTTCTAGTAAGGATAATAATCGTCGCTCGGTGAAGAAATCACCTTGGGGAGACCGCGCATCGGGAACCCCATCTGAATAACCAAGAATGATGTCGCCTGGTTTGAGTTGGACTTGCTTTTCTTGAAAATTGACGTTGTATATTGGCCCCACACAAGGCCCTGTTGGTTTGAGTCGCTCTTTGACACCAGATGAACCCAGAATAATTGGTGGTTCATGCCCAGCATTCACGTAGGTTAATAAACCTGTGGTTGGGTCAAGCACTCCAAAAAAGATGGTGGCAAACATACATAACTCGCTGTGGTTTTGGGCTATGTAATTGTTAGTTAACATCACAGCTTGAGTAGGACTGATGTTGGCATTACTATAGGTTTGCTCAGAAAAAATTCTCAGTAAACTGCGGAACAAACCCATAAACAGCGCGGCTCCAACTCCTTTATCGCAGACATCGCCAATTACTAACCCAATACTGCCATTGGGTAGTAGAAAAGTATCGTAGAAATCGCCACCCAGTTGACGGGCAGGTTGGAAAAAGGAGGCGAATTCCCATCCTGTCAAACCCGGTAATGGTTGGGGGAGAAAATTTTGCTGTATCTGCCGACCTTGTTCTAAATCAAGTTTGAGAGCGTAGGAATAAGTTTCTAGTTGACCGTAAAATCGAGCATACTCTATGGCTAAAGCGATTTGTTTAGCCATCATTTGCATCATACTGACTGATGCGGCATTGAAGAACTCTGGTTGGGAGTGCATCAAGGTCAGAATACCGAGTAATTGTCCTTGTTTAAAGATTGGTACGCTGAGTATTGAGCGAGCAAACGGAGGACAATCAGGACAGATTTTTAAGCGTTGATCTTGAAGAGTATCTGAAATTGCTGTTACTACACGGTTGCTAACGACCCAGCTAAAATATACTTGCTCAAGCACACAATGAATCAAATGTTGTTGCTCTAATGAATCTAAATAAAGGTGTTTGAAAATTTTATCTTTAATGACCCCATTTTCATTGAGCAATACAAGGTAACTGCACTCAGCACCGGTCGCCTGAATAGAAATATCTACAACTTGCTCTAAAGTTACTTTAAGAACATGTTCTAGTTCTGGAGTTTCAGCCATTTCGATGAGCTTTTCTAGCATTTGTGTTTGGGCATCAAGTGCTATTTTGGCGATTCTCAGTTCGCTGATTTCTTGCTGCATCAGTGCTATTTTGCTGATTAATTCTTCTGTTGATTCATGTTGAACTTGCATAGCTATTTTAGTTGATAGTCATCAGGTAGGAATTTTTTAATTGTCAATTCAGATGCTGAAGACTGATCTTGACAATCAACTTCATAGAGAAAGTCTTTTTAGTAAATGACTCTCTTCTGTAGTAATACACTCAGCTACTATGTAAATTCGCAAAATACCTAATGATATCGAAATATATTTTGCTAAAATTGCCACGGTTAGCTCAGAGCCGCTAGTCCTGACTCTAAATTTTCGCAAGTTGCAAAAAAATTGAGAAATCCGGTCACAATCATAGTATCCCGAATCTCTTCAGAAAGTCCTACTAATACTAGCCGTCCGTCTTTAGCAGTTACCTGTCGATACAAACACAGCAGCAATCTAAAGCCTGCACTAGACATATAAGGAACTTTGGCCATATTCAGGAGAAGCTTAGTTCCAGGTTGAGCTAAGGGAATAATTTTTGTTTGTACAGTTGGTGCTGTACTGGCATCTACTTCACCCGTTATATCGATCACTGTCACATCTTTAACTGTATTGATATTTATGTCCATGAATTACTTATCCCGACTTAAGAACTTAGCCAATCCAAAATCTAAAATCTCAAATTAAATTACCTATTGAGGGCTAATTTGCACTTTAACTTTTACTCTGGTTTGTGTGTCTGGCAGTGTGACTGTCAAGGCCTCAGCATCAAAGTTTAAGTAAGGTTCGCCATCGATTTCGCATTGACTAATCTTGATGCTTCCTGGGGGTAAAATATCTGGCGAAACTCGCAAGATATTATCCCGAAAACCACCTGGTAAAGGCTGGAAGTAAAAATCCATTGGCTGTTTAGCTATTAACAAATTTGTGTAAACTGCCGATAGATAGCACAGTTCGGTTGAGTGATAACCACTCATAGAGTGGCTACCTTTAAATCTTTCAGTACCCATCAAAAATGGTAAACCACTGGCTAGGGTATTGAAGTAAATTCCGCCGTCATCGTGGTCGAGGAAATGGGCATTGTAGAATGCTGCTGCTTCATGGGCATGACGCAGATATTCAGAATTTTTAGTAATGCCGTGCAGGATGAGATAGGCCAAAATAGCTTGTTCTTGCTGCCACCAAGCTTTGCGATCGTGCCAGACTAAGCGATGTTGTTCTTCTCCTTTAGCTAAAATCCGTTCAACAACATCATACCAGCCACCTCGTTGAGTATCGCTACCAACTGTGGGCATAATTTGGGCAATTTTTTCTGCCAAATTCAGGTATTGTTCTTTAGGTTTGAGGCTTTGCATCCGCATCAAGTTCCAGGCAATTTTTAAGTTATGCCCAATTACGGCTCGGTTTTGCTGCCAACCCCAGGTTGTATCATGACTCCAATCTTCATAAAACTTCTCTTGAACAAAGGGGCTATTGTCGTAGTCTGGAAAGTATTTTTCGATGGTATCAAAGGTGTACTCCAGCATATCGGCATATTTTTGTTTGCCGGTTGCTAACCACAAGTTAATCAAATAGGCGGGAGCGTGATCTCCAACAGAGTTCCAATTTTTGCGCCCACGATTATGACCTAGAGATTCGGCTCGCGGATCTAAGGTGATGGGGTCGATATGAGAGAAATAGCCCCCAAATTTAGGATCTAAGAAGAATCTGTCAAACAAATCTATGGTCATGTCTGCATCTTTGAGAATGCGCGGATCACCAGTGATGCGGTAAGTTTGAATTGGCCCAGCCAAGGCATAGATTTGTTCGTAAGCAGGAATAGCATCGTAGTCGTCGTTAAATTCTGAGGTGAGGAGTTTTTGCTCTCGATTGCCTGTAACTTTGATGCCGTGATACCAGTAAATTAAATCTTCATCGGGATCGTAAAACCGCATGTGTTCACGCAGATATTCTGTACCTTTTTCTGCACCTTCGAGAAAGCGGTCTTCTCCGGTCATCAGGTAAGCAGAGGCAAAACCATATACTAAACGGGAAATGGTATCAGTTTCTTGTAAGTAGTCGTCAGCACGCTTTTTCACCCCAGTGACTCTCAAGAAGGTGCGATAATCTCGATAATCGATTTCATCTTGAGGATAATTAAACTGCCAATACAAGTAACTGTCAGCAATTGAACGGACTTGCTTAATCCACCAATCTGGTTCTTCATGACGATATTTACCAGGCGCATCACCTGGAAAAACCAAGGATTTAACTTCAAATTTATGACTATCATTTTGTGGGTAAAAAATGCCATAAGCAAAGATATGCTGACCAGAAGTGAGAATTTCGGCCAGCCTTTGGGTAGCGTCGATATAAGATTCTGCTAAATTTTGTGTAATCCGACCCCAAGTGGTAGGGGTGAGATATGCTTGATACTCCCGTCCATCTGATGTTTTGATGCCAAAGCTTTTTTCACTGCGATTAAAATGAGTGACATAGCCTGCGATCGCATCAGAAAAAGAAAAACTCATGCGTTCCATAATTTATCCCAACATAATTGGATAAAAACGTAGAAACTCATACTAGTTGTAGTTTCTATAGCGAGTATGGTTATGCTTTAGAAGCAACTGCTTGTCTAGGCGTATGTTTTTCAATCTCTGCGATAAATACCTCCATAAACTTATCAACCATTCCCGGATGTTTGCCTGTAATTAAATGGCCATCTATAACTAATTCCGCCGTTGCATCACCTTCATAGATAATTTCAGCACCTGCATTTTCGACATCACATATAATGTTATGCGCACAGGTTACTTGCCGATTTTTCAACAAACTAGAATCAGCACATAAAAGCCATAAACTATGGCAAATCGTGCCTATTTTTAAATTTTCTGTAGCCATAGCTTTTCTCAAAAAGACGACAGCAGGCGCTTGATTTTTCTGTCCTTTTTTTACAGAAACTTGATATCTTAAGCGATCCATAGCATAAGCACCAATACAAATTACGCCTTTGTAATCCCCTGGATGGATATCATTTATTTCTGTTGTGACTATTACGTGATCTTCAACTATACCCGTATCTGGGTTACTACCAAAAGTTAACTGCGGATTACCCCAAAGATGAGAAGCATACTCTACTTGATAGCCTTCTTGAGGAAAATATTCATTGAATTTACGAAATTCAGTTTGGTCAAAATGCTCTTCAATTAAAACAGCAATTTTGCCTTTGATTGGTTGCCCAATTTTACTATTTACTACACCTTGAAAAGGTTGAGATGTCATATCAATTACCTTGAATATTATTGTTGTTGGAATAGAATTCAGGAATCAGAAACCAGAACTCAGAATTTATGACTTTGCGACGGTGAATGAATAAACGAGGTTAAAACTTCCTCCAAATTGAAAATTTGGATGTCTTTAATTAGTATCGGGGATGAATCCACTACTATATTGATTCTGGATTCTGATGTCTGACTTCTGAATTCTTCTTCAAAGAGTAATCAGTTTTACTAACTCAGGTGCAGCAAATACATCTCGGTAGAAAGTTAATTGTTCACTCTTAAAATAACAACCACCACGATGTCCTCGTCTTACCCAACAAACCATACCTTTGGCAAGAGTTTCATTAGTTTCATCGTCTTCACATTTCCATTCAAAGTGAACGAATTCACCCCAAAACTGGACTATTGGCCAACACATTGTGACATTAGGTTGTGCGATTAAAGCCCACCAATGTTGTTCTCGTTCTTTTTGTTCTTCTAGTCCATAAAATGGGCCATCTTGACAGAAGTATACCAAGTCTTGGCGATATTCGTCGGTCAAAATATCACCTCTACCTTGTCGTAGTGCTTCACAATGAGTAGGCCACCATTCTTTATTTTCTTGTTCTATTTGTTCTAGTGGATAATCAATACCAATCTGTGGTACTACAGCTTCTTTCATCTGCGCAAACTTTTCACCTAGCTGAATCAGTTTTTGCTTGATGTCATCCGCAACTAACCCAGGACGTGAATAGTCGGCAGCTAGTTCTTTGTAGTAGTTAATCCGCTTAATCATGCTTTTTCTCCTTGAGAATAATTGGAATTTATTTATGCAAGTTATCCAAGCAATATTGATGGAAATTGATATTGACTTTTATCAGCTTTAATAAAAGTCCTCAAAGGTTTTTGCTGGTAGCAGTTTTGAGGATGCCTGGAGTAGCTAGGAATTACGACAAATAATTAGAGCAATTCCATTGAACGCTTATGTTTCAATACTGCTGGAACACCGAATGCTGCTAAAACTAACAAACCCACTAAATTCTTGGGTTCATCAACAGTAGCCGTAGCTTGGCTGGGGACGAAAGCTAGAGCCTGACCATTCAAATTCGGATATTGAGCGAAGACATCAATAAATTCTCCTGTAGTTCCATTGAAGCGGACAACACTTCCTGTACCAGTGCTACTAACGTAGAGGTTATTATCTGGCCCAAAGCCTATACCTCTGGGACGACTTAGCCTCGGTCTTCCTTGTTCGTCTACGCCAGCATCGAGGACAGCTAACAAGTCTCCGGTTTGGCTGTCATAACGGCGAACAGTACCAACAGAGTTATTATTGCCAAATGGGAATTCACTACTGACATAGATGTCGCCATCTGGGCCAGTTATGAGATCTAGTGGACTAAGCTCAGGGTCGTTAACAAAATTAGCGTTTAGTAGCTCTCCAGTTTGACCGTTGAATTGTAAAATCGTACCTCCACCAGTGCCGGTAGTGGGGTCGGCTCCATTTCCCAAATAAAGGTTACCATTTAGCCCAAATGTGAATCCTCTGGGAAATGCTACTAGATTTGGTGGGATAAAGTTATCAATGAATTCCCCTGTTTGTCCATTGAAGCGCACGATAGTACGCAGGGAACGAGCGCCTACATAATAATTACCGTCCGGGCCAAATACGGAACCACCAGGATTGAGATTAGGGAAAGAAGCGAATGTTCCTAAGAAAGCTCCTGTTGTGGAGTTGTAGGTCAGAACTCTGTTATCTCCGCTGTTAACATAAACAACCTCTCCTCCTGGTTCTCTTAAGAGAATATCTCTAGGGTCAGTTACCCCACCGCCAACGGTAAATTGCCCTAGTAATCTGCCAGTCTGCCCATCAAATCGCAGTACTTGATTATTCCCATTGTTAGCAGCACTAGTAACCACTAAGTCTGACCGGAGTACAGCTGCATGTGCTGGTAGTGTATTCAGAAAAATCGTTGTTGCTAAACAACTTACCCAACCTAAACAACCTTTCCAATGTGGCAACAAGGCATCTTTGTACAATGAGTAAAATCGGTCATTCGTCGAAGTGCGAGCATTAATCATGATATCTATCCTGACGATTTTTGGAAGGTTGAATATCGTGTCCGACCGCAGGGTGCAAGGATGAAAGATAGAGAGTTTTGTTGTTCCTACACAGATACATCGAATAACAACTGATTAGCCAGACATGGTGTCAAGAAATTTCTATAACTTCCTCAGTCTCCAGAGTCCGAAGCGTTACGAATGTTACTCACCTTTGTAGTTTTTACAAAGTGGCGAGAACCATCAAACAACAAAATGGTTCAGTATTGATTTAAAAGCCAAATGAGAGAAATCCTCCATCTACTGCAATGCACTGCCCGGTGATGTAAGTTGCGATGGGCATACACAGAAATGCTACTAAACCTGCAACTTCCTCTGGTTCACCAACTCGCTTTAAGGGAGTATTAGCTAGAACTGAAGTCAAAACTTCTGGGTTGTTCAATAAGGGTTCAGTGAGTGGTGTACGAATAAACCAGGGTGCAACGGTATTGACTCGGATGCGATCGCCTGCCCATTCTACAGCTAAGGATTTAGTTAGTTGTACAAGTGCTGCTTTAGTCATTCCATAAGGTGTGCCGGTGCGAATTGAGGTTAATCCAGCGACGGAACCCACATTCACAATGCTGCTGTTTTCGCCAGCTTTCAGCAATGGATGAACCAGTCGGCACATTTCAAACACAGAGGTCAAATTAGTCTCAAAGATGTAGTCATACTCATCAGATGTGTATTCCACCACTTTCTTCCGGATATTCGTCCCCACATTATTGATGAGAATATCCAGTCCGGACAACTTCTCGCCAACTTGGTCAATAATCATCTGACGACCAGTGGGTGTTGCCACATCAGCAGCAATGCCATGTGCTAACCATCCTTGAGATTGCCAGGACTTCAGCAATTCCTCAACTGCTTCCGAATTACGGGCAACAATCATCACCTCCGCACCCAGTCCGAGAAACTCAACTGCGATCGCCAGTCCAATCCCCTTGGTTGCTCCGGTAATCAAAGCTTTTTTTCCCTGTAGTGTCCAGCGATCGCGTAATGTCTGTGCAAAAGAGTTATTCATAGTTGTCCGCTCACAAATTCAACTTAGACCTTGTTAAAAAACAACCTTGGCTTGATTGCATGAGAAATGTTTTCTCATTCAGCTTCCTAGATAGGAAATACTAAAAGTTGTTTTTTGACAGGCTTTTAGGGTTGCATTGCTGAGTAAGGAAAAAAGTACTGAGTTCTTTTAACTCAACGTGAGTCCGATGAGGGCTTTTTTGACCTCACCCCCAGCCCCTTTCCTACAAAGAGAGGGGAGTAAAACCTCATTGTTCATTGCTCCTTCCTCTCCTGACGGAGACCCTATGCAAACGCCTTTTAGGAGAGAGAGAGGCTGGTAGGGAGAGGTCTGTCGAATTCACGTTAACTCAGCACTCAGCACTCTTTATTGTTGAGCGTAGCGGAGGTCAGTTGCAGTAATTCCTTCCATTGCTAGACCATATCCTATGCCTTCGTTGACTAGGCGCTTCAGTCGTTGGGTTAGGGCAACACGGGTGTAGCGCAAAGTCAGGGTTGGTTGTTTTGCTAATTGTCTAGCCAACTCCCACGCACGTTCCATAAGTCTAGAAGACGGCAGAACCTCATTGACAACTCCTAATTCATAGGCTTTTTGGGCAGTTAGCGTTTCTTGAGTCAGCAAGAAGTAACGTCCGCGAGAGGGGCCTAATACCAATGGCCACAGCACATGTACGCCATCACCTGGAACTATCCCTGCATTCAGGTGCGGCATATCCTGAAAGGTTGCATTCTCCGACGCGAGAATAATATCTGTCGTGAGGATGTATTCGCTGTGCAGGAGGGCAGGGCCATTGACTGCTGAGATCATGGGAACTTCAATATCGAGTAGGTTTTGCAATACTTTCTTGCCTTCCCAATAAGTCTTGTCCCACTCACGCGGATTGGTGACATCGCCTAGACTGTTGAAGTCAATTTGAGCCATCCAGGAATCTCCTGTACCAGTCAAAATGACGACTCGATTGTCGCGATCGCGGCTGATGTCATAGAAAGCATCGGGAAATTCTCTGTGAGTTTGTCCAGTAAAGACAAAAGGCCCATTATTGGTGTGCATTCTGACTTCCAGAATTCCATTTTCATCACGGTAGAAGTGTAGGTTTTCGTATTTGCTGAAATAAGCGGGTTGAGTTTGAGTTAAAGTCATCATTGTGGCAATTCTCCAAAGTATATATAAGCCAACACAATCTGCTGATTTTGGTCAATCACAAAGGCCTCCGTACCACATACTATGCGGGTTAACCAAAAATCTCATTGAGGGTGCCAAAACAACCAGCAGCTTTATTGAAGCCTGCATAAACACACATGAATAGCAGGATTTCCTCGATTTCCTCGCGAGTCGCCCCTTGCTTAATCGCCATATTGACATGAGCGGCAAAAGGGCTACCCGGCCCTACTTGATCCTGATTCACAACATCAACTGCGATCGTGATCAAAGCTTTGGTTTTTTGGTCAATTAACGGCAGACCCCACGCTTCACCTGCTACACGAGTGCAAAAATCACCAAATTTTGGATTGATGTTTTTTAAGGCCTTCTGAAGTTCTTTATCGTCTAGAACTGCATTTTTGTCAACCATAATATCCTCAAAATATTACATTAATTTGTAGTAGATGGCAGTGCATAATCTACTTTGTTAACTTCATATACTCTAATGTTTGGCTCTCCATTAATAAACTCAGGAAATTTTTGCATCAGTCTTTCTAAATAAGGAGTTTTAAGGTGAAACTCAAGTGCTTCTCGGCTCTTCCATTCTTCAAAAAATATAAAGTGATTTTTGAGATTTAAATCTTCATAGAAACTGTAGCTAATCACCCCTGTCTCTGCAATCGTCGGCTCTACAACAGAAAGCGAATGCTCGATAAATTCTTCTCTTTTATCAGGTTTTATCTTGAATCTTGCAGCCACTACTAGCGGCACTTCGATTTTTTGTATTGTAGTTTTTGCTTGTTGTTTACTCATCACATAATTTATCAAGATAGCGCTTAAAACAATAAAAGAAATAAACAATATTTCAACAAAAAATTTAACTATTTCCTCAGAATTGGCAAATATTTGATTCAACATAATTAACATCCTGTTAAGAATTGTTTTTGGAGCTATCTAGTCTGACAATTTCAACACTTATGTAGACATTGGTTCTCAATTACATTCCCTGCCTGATCTCCTGTTGCATTCTAGAAGTACAGGTAAGATAGGCTTTGTTGCATGAATGAAAAAAATGACACACCAATTCAATATGAAATTAGAAATGCGTCCAACTTGGGTCACCCGACGCAGATTTTCATTTTTGGGATAGGACTATTGTTTTATTGTTTGGATGTTGTTGAATTTGTGGCTAGGAGGTGGAATTATAGCGTTCACACCTCGTTATCGTGTTCGGTGAAAGACTTATGATTAAGTCGCCTTGGTACAGGGGTGAAGGTTTTACCTTTGCTGCATAGATACTCCTGATAATACCTGAGCAACCAAATTATGCTGATCAATCTCCTCTGGTAAGTTAGGCAGTACTGTGCGATCGCCCACAGTATTAGTAGGATTAACTCTGGAGACGAAAAATCAAGGGTTTGAGCAAGGGTGTAAGGGTGGAGGGGTGTATGTATCCAGAACCCTTTCACCCCTAAACCCAATCTCCACAGACAATCTTTGTGCGTTAGTTCTGATTAGTTTAGTAGTCACCATTGCCACCAAAATTTCACAGGTTTCCATATCCACACTGGTAAAGTAAGTTTTCTATTTGTCAGCACAGCAATGCCTTGTGAGAAGCTATTCTCAACTGATGGGAGTGGGAGCGGCGAGGAATCTACCTCATTTAAAGTGCCATCCTGATTCACCTTGAGTATATGTAGTCCATTGCCCTCAACTGTATTGGGTGAGTTGCGGCGGTCAACAACTTGCAGAAATGATTCTGTTTCGTCTAGAGCTAGTTGGACTGCACTACCAACTCCGTTAAGTCTCACTCTTTGAATCTGTACTGGTGTGGTTGGATCTGCAAGATTATAAACAGTCACACTGTTGTCAACACTGTTTGTTGTGTAAAGACGGGTTCCAGCTTTGTTAGTAATGATCCAGCAGGGTGCCTGGCCAGAATTCGGTACGGTCTTGAGAAAGTTTAGCGCCCCTGTAGTTGGATTGTAGCTGTAGACTCCTAATCTATTGATTGTCACAAAACCAACATACAAAATTGGCAGTCTGGGGTGAACTTGAAGTCCCAGTGGTACAGGCGGTCTGCCAGTTCCAACAAATTCTGATGCAGGAAGCGGTAGTGGTGAATTCGGGCTTTCTAACAAGCGACCCTGCGGCAAAATCCTAAAAGACCGAAGCACACCAGCAAATTGGTCTGCACCAAATAGCAGCTGTTTGTTTGTTGAAACCAGTGCTTGAGTTGGGTCAGAGCCTAGTGGAAGTGAGACAGTAGACCAAGGAACTGGAATGAGCCTGCCTCTGGGAGTGACACGGAAGACAGTATAGTTAGGCAGGGAAGAACTTGCTTCTTGAGATGGGTTCTGAGGATCTCGATTCTTATTGACCACAAAAAGCAAATCATTTGCCAGACCCACGCTGACTGGGTTTGTTCCACCTGAAGGGAATGGAGAACCAGGCACTGGAGAAAGACTGCCATCGGGATCAATGTCAAAAACAGCGATGGTGTTCGATCCGGAGTTGACAGCAAAAAGACGGGTATGTTCAGGATTGACGATAATATTCTGATCTGAGCTAAAGATTTGCAGAGTTGTAAATGCAGGATCAGGAGCGATACCCGCGCCCCCAGTAGGAAAGGGGGAAGTGGGTAATGGTTTTAGGTTGCCATTGACATCACGCAGAAAGCCAAGAATAGAATTACCATTTTCGGTTGGAATGTTGCTTTCTGTATAGACAATACTAGTCTGAGGAGGCCGATATATGTGGTATGCGTGGGCAGAGTAACTGAGAAATGCACCTACAAGTAAGGCAGCTGTGAAACCAGTGATAAAGCAAATTATGCGAAGCCAGTGTTTAGCTAGGCGAGTGCTTTGAACGGGCATCATGAATTTCTCCTAATTAATTATCGGCAAGAGGTGTTTTAGATATGGTGTTAACTCTGGTTTAAATCCAGATTATGGATTGGGCGTTTGACAAAAATTGTTCAACATTTCTAGAACACCTTTAAGTTTTCAGTCCCGATAGATACTGGCAAATAGAGTAGTGGAAAAATAGTATGTTCACTTGATAGAGATTTTAATTATCAAGCTTTATTTGCATAGCAATTATTCAGAGTTTCTTCTAAACTCATTAAATAAGCATTTACGGCAATTGCAAGAGTTTACGCAAATAGATTTTGCGTAAATATCGTTGTATATGCTTATCTCTATTGACAGAACAGTAGAAATCTTAAAGAAGCAGCACTCATACGCTTATTAAGCGCAGAAAAATTCTACCAGCATTTTCCTGATTTTTTTCATAAAAAAAATCTTAAGACTGGCAATAACCATAAATTTTTAATTAACTAAAAAACCGCTTGTTTAATAAAAGTAAACATTTAGTATTTAATATTAATATATAAATTTATATATGATACAATTCTTCTAAATTTATAAGTTAGATTTAGGATATGTAAACACTTATCAATCATTCTAGTCTGTGACTTTATTTCAACAACAGGGAGCTTTTTTAGCCAAACATCATGGTGTTTGCTTAAAAATAAAAGTAATGACCTTACCTAAGTTCAATCGGCTTCATTTCGGAACAATATTGAGGTAGAAAGAAGATATATAACCTCATGTCTTCTCACTTTGGCCATAATTGCTGTACCTCTTTAGACAGATATATCAGGACGTTGTCCTGTCCTGTAAAATTACTCGGATACGTCCTGTTTGTTGGGCTTGTGCGGCTTCAAGCTCCATCATCTGTATATTAAGATTTGCGTAAAATACATAGTTGCAATTACTGCCGTTGTGATTAAGTTACTAGCTGAATACTAACCATAGACTAAACCCACACATATCCATATTATTCTTATATGGAACTTGAGTTTAACTGCCATACATCACTCTGATATATTTCAGTAAATACCAAAGATTGAAAATTACTAAGTTACATCAATTAATTTATCTTTACCTTAAAGACACGATATGCTATTGAGCGATCGCGCCCTAAGGTAATGGAATTTAACTTGATTTGAAACACAGCAACTTAGTCTAAGTTTATTGTTGGGAGTGAGGTAGATTCATGAGCAGAATTAATGGATTTGTGGGGCGGCGTAATTTTTTGAAATTAGCAGGTGTAAGTAGTGTTGCTATTGGTGCGAGTGCCGCTAGTAGTGTAGTTTGGCCAGAAGAACAAGCTATTGCCCAAAAACCATCTAATCCTGAGCTAAAGCCTCAAGAAGTAGATCCCCAAGCCGCTTTAAAAAGATTAATAGAAGGTAATCAAAGATTTGTAGAAGATAAACGCATGAATCCAAATCAATCAAAATTGCGTTTACAAGAAATTGCCCAGGGACAGTATCCGTTTGCAGCAATACTAGGCTGTGGAGATTCTAGAGTTCCAGCCGAAATTGTTTTTGATCAGGGATTTGGAGACTTATTTATTGTACGGGTTGCTGGTAATATTGTTAGCCCAGAAGCTATTGGCAGCTTAGAATTTGCCACAGCTGTATTAGGTGCGCCATTAATAGTAGTTTTAGGACATACAAAATGTGGTGCAGTCACAGCTGCTGTTAAAGGTGATCCTCTTCCTGGGAGAATTGGTGCTTTTGTGGAAGAAATAAAACCAGCCGTAGAAATGGTGAGAAATAAACCAGGTAATTTAGAAGAGAATTCTGTAATCGCTAATGTTCAATATCAGGTAAAAAGGTTAGAAGAAAGCTCAACAATCTTAAAAGGCCTGATCAAAGAAAAGAAACTAAAAATTGCTGGTGGTCGTTATGAGATAGCAACAGGAAAAGTCACATTGGTAGCTTGATTTGTTCCTCTGCTTGTCAATAAAGATTGCAAAATTTTAACAGCTTCAGATTATAGTCAATTTGAGTTGCTGAGTGGACATAATTACAAAAAGAAGAGTAGATATTATTTAGGATGGGTACGACTATGGCTCACCCTATTCATTTAGATGAGATTAACTAGAAAATGACAGAGTTTAGAGAATTACCAGAGTGGGAAAAAGCCCATGAACTCACAGTCGCTATCTATGAAATTACGAGAACCTTTCCAGAAACAGAATTATTAGGAATAACACAGCAAATTCGTTTAGCCTGTGCAGCTATTCCGATTAAAATAGCCCAAGGATGCGATCGCGAAGATAAGACCGAACAAATAAACTTGCTTCAGTTGGCAAAGGATGCAGCCATTGAAGTCGAATATTATCTGCTGCTCTGTTATGAGTTAGATATGCTCAATTCATCTGATTACGATCGCCTGATTAGCAGTGTAGTCGAAGTCAAGCAACTTTTAGTGTCGTTTATTGACAAGCAGAGTCGAAATTTTTGAATAAAGCAGTTATTCATCTCCTCCCAGAACACATCTCAATTATCCGCAGCCACGCCGAAAGCGCCTACCCTGACGAATGCTGCGGTATTATCCTTGGTTATCTAGACAACCAAACCAAAACGGTCGTAGAAATCATCCCCGCAGAAAACGCTTGGAGTGCTGAGTCGGAAAACTTCGCCAGCAACGAAACCCAATACAGCGAAACACAACGATATGCGATCGCACCCCAAGTTATGTTACAAGTACAAAAAACAGCGCGGGATAAGGCTTTAAATATTATCGGTATTTATCACTCCCATCCTGACCACCCTGCGATTCCTTCAGAATGCGATCGCCAGTATGCTTGGCCAGCATACTCGTATATAATAGTTTCCGTTCAAAATGGCAAAGCTGGTGAACTCCTAAGTTGGAGTCTTGACGACAATCATCAGTTTCAACCAGAAGCAATTGATACCATAAATTTAACTACTTAAGTTAAATAAAGACATCGTTTTTCGATAGGATTAATGATCCGCTCGTCCACAGCAAAACTGCTATGTTAAATCCCAATCTGGAAGAAATCCAGCTGACTAAAGACGACTACGAACGTTATTCCCGCCACCTGATTTTGCCAGAAGTCGGGGTAGAGGGACAAAAACGCCTGAAAGCGGCTAGTGTACTGTGTATCGGTACAGGCGGTCTCGGTGCGCCACTGCTGTTATATTTAGCAGCCGCAGGTGTTGGACGCATCGGTATTGTGGATTTTGATGTTGTTGATACTTCTAACCTGCAACGTCAAGTTATTCACGGTACTTCTTGGGTAGGTAAACCCAAAATTGAATCAGCAAAAAACCGCATTCACGAAATTAACCCTCATTGTCAGGTTGATTTATACGAAACTCGCCTGAGTTCCGAAAACGCCCTCGATATTATTCGGCCTTACGATATCGTGGTGGATGGTACTGATAACTTCCCCACCAGATATCTAGTTAATGATGCTTGTGTGTTGCTGAACAAGCCCAATGTTTACGGTTCAATTTTCCGTTTTGAAGGCCAAGCAACGGTGTTTAACTACGAAGGCGGGCCAAACTACCGCGACTTGTATCCAGAACCACCACCACCAGGAATGGTTCCCTCCTGTGCAGAAGGCGGCGTGTTGGGAATTTTGCCGGGAATTATAGGTGTTATCCAAGCCACGGAAACTGTCAAAATCATTCTCGGAAATGGCAATACTTTAAGTGGACGACTGTTGCTGTACAACGCCTTGGATATGAAATTCCGGGAATTGAAACTGCGTCCTAACCCCATTCGCCCAGTTATTGAAAAGCTGATAGACTACGAACAATTCTGCGGTATTCCCCAAGCTAAGGCAGAGGAAGCAAAACAGCAGCAAGAAATTGCGGAAATGACCGTTACAGAGTTGAAAGCATTGCTAGATAGCGGTGCAAAAGATTTTGTATTGTTGGATGTGCGTAACCCTCACGAATACGACATTGCTAAGATTCCTGGTTCGGTTTTAGTACCATTACCAGATATCGAAAATGGCGATGGCGTAGCTAAGGTAAAAGAAATCCTCAACGGTCATCGTTTGATTGCTCATTGTAAGATGGGCGGTCGCTCTGCTAAAGCCCTCAGCATTCTGAAGGAAGCAGGTATTACTGGTACAAATGTCAAAGGCGGTATTACCGCATGGAGTCGGGAAGTCGATCCTTCAGTTCCTGAATATTAACAATTCACCGTAGAGAAGACAGAGAAGATGAGGGAAGTAATTTATGTTACTTCCCATTTTTATTTTTGGCGTTGCATAAATGTGGGATGAATTTTCTCACGCAGAGGCGCAGAGAGAATAAAGAGTTGAATAGTTGAGTACTGGAAATTTCATCCCCTAATTTAGCAATGCCTTATTTTTATATCCCAATACAGTTCAGATAAGTTTTTTTGTCTTTTACTATTCCCTGTTCCCTGTTCCCTTGTTTCTACAGGAAAATTTCTTAACTGAACCGTATTGTTTTATATCCCGTAAGAACGGGGATAGGGTTTGAGAAGTGTCTTGGCCTTGTAAACATAAACAACGTTAACAGCCACACCACCGCGTCGAATGACAATTTTTTCAATCTCATCCAAGCTGCGAAAATGATTGCGATAACTAGCCATTAAGTCTTGTCTCAAATTAAAAGGCGCAGTAGTAATATACAATGCGTCTTTTCCTACCCATTGTTCAGCCTTAGACCAAAAAGCAAAGCCACGTATATCGTTACCAATATCAAAGCAAGTGATGGGAATTTGCGCTAAAGGTTGTAAAGACATGGCAATTGGGCCAGCTAAATAATAGCGATTGGTGAAGATAAAACTAGAATTTTGTAGCGCAGTTTTCAAAATTGCAGATTCATTAAAACTACGTCGTAGTTGCTGAATATCAATTAATTCTGTAGAAGGATCATTATTAACAGGCAAGAATCCGCCCATCAAAGCATATTGACTAGGTTTTTGTAAAATTCCAAGTGTCAATTGCAGCAGTAAAATTAGAACGATACTAGCCACCATAATTCCCGAACCGAAGAGCCATCGCTTTACCCAACGCCGGGATTTCTGCTCCCAAATAACAGCTTGTTGTCCTAGTAATAATGTGATTCCCCAAAATCCTGGCATTGCCCAAGCTGGCAGAATTTGCCTATATCCTCCAATAAAGGTGAATCCTAAAATTAAGGGTAGGGAAACCCATAGAATTAACAGTTTTGCTGTATTTGAATCATCTTTGTAAGAAAGTATTTTCTTAGAAAAAATTTGATTAATTTTTCTTAGCACTGGTTGCAAACTTATATGCCACAGAGGAAATCCTATGCTTGGGAATAAGTAGGCTACCTGAGTTAAATAAACTAATAATACATTCAGGAAATTGTAGCCAGTTTTAGGTACGGCTCGTTCTGATTGAAAACTAAACGATACCCAATCATGCTGCATATTCCACAACACAATTGGGGAGATGGTGATCATAAATAATCCTAAACTTAGCCATGCCCAAGGCGATCGCACAATAACCCGATGCTGTGGGCTGCTTAAACAAAAACCAACTAACCCTAGCCCCAAAATAAACCCATGATACTTGCTATTGCAGGCTAAACCGACCAAAATACCTAAAATGGCTAAACGGTAACTAGGAATATATGAATTAGAGTGACAAGATTCACCTTTTAATGGCTGACGGAGAAATTCAGCTACGGCACAATATAAACTAGCCGACCAGAAAAAGATTAATGGACTATCGGGTAAACTCAGAATACCAAAGCCAATTTGAAAAATTGGGCTGATGGTGGCAATTGCCAAAGTAAAAGCAGCAGCCTTGGCAGAAAATATTTTCTTACTAGTCAGATATAAGAATACCAAACTGCCTGTATAGCAAAGTATCGCTCCTAGACGAATGGTAAATTGTGATACTTCTCCAGTTAACCAAGGCCCAAAGCCAGTAGTGAGAGCAACCATCGCTGGATGATCAAAATAGCTCCAGTTAAGATGCAAACTGTAAAGGTAATAGTATGCTTCATCAAAGGTAGGGTAAAGCCAAAAAGCAATTGTGGCTCGAAACAACAATCCTCCGACTAACAAAAAAAGTACTGATTGATGAGGTTTTCTAGTCAACCACTTTTGAGCTATGTGCATTTATTTATATTTTGTTTTTAAGTATGCACCCCAAATCATAAACTCCAGTTTGCTTAAATAAATACCAAATTCCAAGAATCTCTTAAAAAACTACTCAATCATTGATTCTGACTTCAGAATTCTGAATTCTAAGTTCTTTTTTAATGACCTTTACCTGCACCCAAATACAATTCACCCACTTTTGGGTCTGTTAATAATTGTTGACCAGGGCCAGAAATCGCATCGCGTCCCGACTCTAGGACATAACCACGATGAGCCATTTCTAGGGCTTTACGAGCATTTTGTTCTACAAGTACGATCGCAGTACCACTCTGATTAATTTGTTTAATCTGCTCAAATACTTGGGTGACAAGAATTGGGGATAAAGCCGCAGACGGTTCGTCTAACAGTAATAAACTGGGTTCTAACATTAATGCTTTGCCCATTGCCAGCATTTGTCGTTCCCCACCTGAGAGTGTACCCGCCCGTTGACGACGGCGATCGCTCAACTTCGGAAACATGGCAAATATTTTATCTTTGATGGGTTTGAGCGGCGCATTACTTACAAACGCCCCCATTTCTAAATTTTCTTCCACACTCAAAGAAGGGAAAACATTGGCAATTTGTGGTACATAGCACATACCTTTCTTGACGATTTGATTTGACTTCAGTCCAGCAATATTCTCGCCCTTAAAGGTAATTGTGCCTGTATGCGGTGTTAAAAGCCCAAAAATTGTCTTTGCCAAGGTAGATTTCCCCGCACCGTTGGGGCCAATCACTGTCACTAATTCTCCAGGTTCTACCCGAAAGTTGACACCTTGCAAAATATCGACATCTTTGATGTAACCAGCATGGACATTTTTGACTTCTAGTAATGGGGCAGAGTTATTAACTGAACCTGACATACAATCCTTAAATTAATCAAATTTTATAATGCGATGTCTTCTGTGCGGGACGCTGCGCGTAGCTTGCTTTTCCGTAAGGAGTACGACAAGCCGCAGACCGTCTACGCGTAAATTTTATTTACCATAACCCCTGGAAAGAAAAAAACATAGGTCTTTTACCTATGTTCACTCACAAATACCAGATATAACTCTATTGAAAATTATTTAGACTTGTTTTTTCTTTTGTAACGAACTGCCAAGTATATTCCTGCCAAAGATAAAGCTGCGAGATTACTAGGTTCTGGAACTGGGCTGAGTGGCTGTGAAACAATAACTTCGCCAGTTACAACCTCACCATTATCACCGACTTCACCAATGTAAAGGTATAGTGGATTATCTAAAGCAACAGGACGTAACAGATTAAATGTTACCTGACCACGGTCTCCTAAGCTGACAAACCCGAACATTGTCCTAGGGTTAGTAGTGGAATTACCATCAAAACTTCCCAGGGTAGCTACAGCATTATTGATGTTACTCCCTGTAGTCCCAAACAATGCTGGAGCCGTAGGCGGGCGCTGGGTTCCAGGCGTGAAACTTGTGCCTGCGGAACTAAAATCAAACACATCTAATGATGAGATGGCATTAACATCTGCTGCACGGTTGACAGAAACGTAACTTAGTTTGATTGCATCTAAATCAAAGCCACTTACGTTGCCAGCAGACCCACCAGTGCCATTACTGTTATCTGTAATCACAATGGAAGTAATATCACCGGAATTTGCAGCAGGAATTTCGGCACGGAAAACAGCAGTAGTTGTGGGAGAACCACCAGTCACACCTGTTAGCTTAGTAAAGCCAAGAGCTATTGTTGCTGCTGTAGCACTTTGACTTGAGATCAAACTGATGGTTAACGTAGCTATACTAGACGTTAAAAACTTAACACTAGGAAAACTACTTAGTTCTTTCATGAATTTTGAGATGTTGTTCTAGGTAAAGGTAAATATTATTTATTTTTCAGATTTAGCCTAGGTGCTACCTGAGGTAATCAACTAGATAGCCTACCAATTTTTGCAAAAAATTTGTCAAGATTATATAAATTTTTGATGCGATACTGATTGCAGTTTTATGCTTGAATTCAAAAACAGGCATTGGATAAAATTCTCCAATGCCTGTTTGTTAAATGATGTTAAGTAGAAAGATTAGACTTATTGCAGAAGTCGGGAACAGGGAACGGGGAACGGGGAACAGCTCCAAGTTCTTCCTGTCGCCTATTGCCTGTTCCCTGCAAGAGTGCAAAAGTTGCTTTTGCAAGAGGCCTACTGAGCGACTTTAAAGTCTGTTCCCTGTTGCCTGTTCCCTGTTGCCTGTTCCCTGCTATAGCTTCTGAATTCTTCAAGGTGTTTTTTGCAAATCAGGTCGTTCTTCTGGAACGATCGCACCTTCTACCGGACATACTTGAATACATATCCCACAATCAATGCAGGTAGCAAAGTCAATCCAGTACCAATCGGTTCCTTTAACATTTTTGCCAGGCCCGTCATGGATACAAGCTACAGGACAAGCATCTACGCAGTCGGCAACACCTTCACAGACATCAGTAACAATTGTGTGTGGCATTTGATAGATTCCCTCTCTTTAATTATCAATAGTCAATAGAGTCAATAGTCAATAGTCAATGGTTTTTACTTTTGACCATTAACTCTGAACTATTGACTAACACTTTCTATTGTGGGTGAGCCGTCGGCTTTAATCCAAGCAATTTGGGCAATCCGGCGATCGCGGGCATATTGGCGAATGGCTTGTGCATCTCTGCCTCCTAGTTCCATTTCTACTATTACTAGATGAGTAGAATCACGGAGTTTTTGTGCATAGGCAAAAGCAGCTGCCTCAGCGTCTTCTGCTTCTGGTACTACTAACCAATTGCTGGCTGGGATATCTTGCGGTAATTGCTGGCTAGGTAAAAGAATTTGGTATAAATCTTCAATGTTGAGGACAAAACCAATTCCAGGGATGTTTTCGCCTTGAGGATGATAAAGTCCTAAAAGTTTGTCGTAACGACCACCCCGCCCTAAAACTCTGGCTGGGTAATCGTTATTACTCACAATTTCAAAGACAATACCAGTGTAGTAATCGATGGTTTGGATCAAACTGAGATCCAAAATTACAGGAACATTTCTTTCTACTTCCAGCAAATCTACCAGAGATTTGAGGTTATTAACTGCCTCTTGCTGTTGAGCATCTAAACCTAGACTACTGACTTTTTGTAATACATCTTGACTTTTGCCGCGCAGGTCGAGCATGATTCTGGCGCGATCGCGTAGGTCTTCAGTCAAAGGCAAAGTATCAATAGTCACGCGGTCAAGGTGAGCGATCGCCTGACGCACTTTGGTTTGTAAATTAGCCGGAAAAGCCTGCAACAGCGAGCGAGTGATTCCCGCTTCGCCTAAGACTAGACACCAGTCCCGCAAACCCAGCGCATCTAAACAATCACCCACCAACAGCAGAACTTCAGCATTTGCCCGCAATCCACCCACGCCTAAAAGTTCTACACCAGCTTGATAAAATTCTTGCTGATGATTGTGGCGATTTTCCCAAATGCGCCGGAAGACGTTGGCATTATAGTAAAGTCGTTGCGGATAGGTGACACCTGCCATACGCGTCACTACAGCACGCGCAATGGAAGCGGTTAGTTCTGGACGCAGCCCTAATTCTTCATCTTCAGAATTTTGCAGTTGAATCACCATCTGGCGTTGAATTGCTTCTCCCGCCATCAAGGTGTCCATACGTTCCAGCGTTGAGGTAATAATCTTGTGATATCCCCAACGATGGAACACTTGCTGTAACCTGTCTTCAATCCAGCGTTTTTGAGCTACATCTAAAGGTAATAAATCCCTTGCTCCCGCTGCTGGTTGATACACCATTATTTTTTATTCCCACCAAACAAACCACCAAATAAACCTCCACCCCCAGATTTATCTGGTTGTTTATTCCCAGTTTTGGCAGATGGAGTCGCTTTAGCACCACTGGATTGTTGTCCCAAAGCTTTATCTATTTTAGGTTTCCATGACAACGCTATTTGGTCATTTGGGTCTAATTTTAAAGCATTGTCAAAATGAATCTTGGCCATTTTCAGCTGATTTTGCTTTAAGTAGACTAAACCAATCAAGCTATGACAGCGGCCACTCTTGGGTGCGAGTTTCAGCGCATCCTGTAACTCGACTTTGGCTTGAGCAAATTGGTTTTTATCAATTAAAGTTTGCGCCCGCCGAATATATTGTTCTGCTGCTGAGTCTTCTTTTGCTGCTGGCGGTGGTGGCGGTGCAGTGGCTGTAGTTGAGGGTGTGTTAGCAGTTGGAGCAGGTTTAGGTGCAGGCGGTGGGCTAGAGAAAGCTTTACCCGCACTCCGCATTAAATAAACTAAGTTCAACTCGCTAATGTGAGCAATGATAGGTATTACTTGCTGTAAGGAATTGAATTGAGTTTCAGCAATTTTAGCGATCGCACTTTTATAGGAATGATCAATATTAGGAGCAGCTGCCAGCTGTCTGGCTAAATCTGTGGTAAGTTCTATCGAAGCTGAATCTTGTACCAAACGCTTACCCATCTGCGACAAAATTATCATGTATTCTGTGCGGCTGCGATCGTTAGATAGCGCTTCATAAGCTGGGTTAACCAACTTAGATAATAATTCACTAGCCAGCTTTTTCTCCGCAGGAGTGGCAGAAGCGTTGCTGTCAGGATGCAGGCGACGAGCAATTTGCAGATAACGCTTACGGATATCTTTCACATCCGCATCCACTGAAACGCATAAAACTGCGTGATGATCTATAAAATCATATTTAAACAATCCACGATCTATCTTTAGCGACATAGGTCGGTTTTGCACCAAAAGAGTCATAAGATTCCTTCTAGTTTACTTCGCTAGATCAGTGGATCGTCAGTAGCAATTTTTCATTTATATGACTTATGCACAAAGATTATTTATGGAAATTAGATATCAGGCTGTGAGGATGATGAGGCGTAAGGATTTTATTCAATTATACTCTACATCCTGAGTATAAACACTGAATTTTTCGTATTACAGCGTCAATCCTGTGAATAGCGGTATGATTGTAGGGTGGATAATGCCTTCTCCGCAACAGGCTAAGCCAACGAGCTATGTACTTCATACACAAGAAAACTTTTGTATGTTCTTATGGAAGTGATGCAAGAGCGATATTACTAGCTTAAATATCGCATTACAATTGTTTCTAACTGAACTATCCGAATTGGCTGCAAAATATAGTCATATTTATCTGCTGTTAGCTTTTTAAATTCTGACAAGTCATCTTTTTTAACACCAATAAACACTACAGAAGTATTTGCTAATTCAGATTCTTGCCTCAAAGTTTGCAGCAAACCTAACCCGCTACTCAGTAAAAAGTATGCATCTAGCAAAATTAAATTTGGCTGAAAGTTTTTGACTCTTTCCAATATTTTATCTACATTATCTATCCACTCAACTTTGTAGCCAACTATTTGCAGATAATCTTGCAAAAATATAGCTGTGTTTTCTTCAGGCTCAGCCAAAAGAATACGTTTTTTATGTAAGTGAATTGGTGATGAAGCTAATTTATTGGCATCTTCATCTCTCACATTTATCTCTGTTATTAAATCTATTTGATCTGGTAGGAATAGAATAAAACGACTTCCTTCGCCCAATTTTGATTCAACTGTCACATCTCCACCATGCAGGCGTGCTAATTTTCGTGTTAATGCTAAGCCTAATCCCGTACCTTCATACTGACGATTTAATTGGCTGTCTAACTGTTGAAATGGTTCAAAGAGAAATTGAAATTGATTACTATCTATACCAATCCCAGTATCTGCAACAGTAAAAGTAATACCTTCAGGTACTTTTTTAATTTCTAAACTCACCTGACCGGCTGGTGTAAATTTAATAGCATTAGTCAGCAAGTTAATTAGCATTTGTTTGATCCGCCGTGTATCTCCAATACAGGTATCAGCCTGTGGATCAATTTCACTGATAAGTTTTAATCCTTTTTCTGTAGCCTGATCACGCACTGTTGAAAGAGCATAATTACATAAATCTACTACTGACACAGGCGATAAATTTAATTCTTCTTTGCCTGTTTCTACTTTCGATAAGTCAAGAATATCGTTAATAATTGCTAGTAGGTGTTCTCCACTACTATATATACAACTAATATATTCTTGTTGTTTCTCATTCAAAGAACCAACCATACCTTGTTGCAATAACTGTGATAAGCCCATAATTGCATTCAAAGGAGTTCGCAATTCATGGCTCATGGTGGCTAAAAATTCGCTTTTTGCTCTGTTACCTGCTTCTGCGGCGGCTTGAGATGTACGCAGTTGTAACTCTGCTTGTTTGCGGTTAGTAATATCTTCAATAATTGCCAGTAATAACTCTGGTGTACCATTACTCCCAGGAATCATCGAAATCGAGAGGTTAGTCCAAACTAACTGACCATTTTTGTGGCGGAAATGTCTTTCGATTTCAATGCGATCGCACATTCCTGATACTAGTTGTTTATAAACTTCTAAATCTTCTCTCTGGTGGGAGACATAATCGGTGAAGCACTTACCGTATAGTTCTTCTCTGGTGTATCCCAGCATTTGACACAGCGCCGGATTAATATCTACTATCTGGGCTTTCATATCTGCAAGTCCGATACCGATAGAAGAACGCTCAAAAATTGCTCGAAATTGTGCTTCACTTTTTCGGAGAGCTTCTTGTACAATGTGGCGATCGCTGGCTTCGATTGCTAGTGCTACAAAATCGGCAATTGAACTTGCAAAATTTTCTTCTTCTACAGTCCACTGGCGCATTTCACCAAAGTGTTCATGGCATACTACTCCTACCACACGCCCTCCCAGCCAAATTGGTGCATCTAATAATGATGTGATGCCAAATACTTTTAAATAAGATGACAATAATTCTTGGGTTCTCTGGTCATGAATTGCATCATTTACTGCCAGACTGCGCTCCATTTCCAAACTTTGGAAATAATTAGGATAACTTGCTTTTAATAAAGTCTGACCTGATGTGTGGGTGTGATTACTAAAATCATACAAATTAATACATTCAATTGCGGTGCAATCTTGAGTGTATAACCAGATTCCAACTCGCTCAACAGCAAGGGTTTTTGCTGCTACTTCGGTAATTTCTTGTAATGTTTCCTGAAGATTACCTTTTTGGAATGTCTTACTCCTTGCCAACTGCACTAGGGATTGAATTTGTTTGCGCTGCTCGTTGTGTATAATTTGCACAATTTCTGGTTTACTATCATTCACTACTGCCAACTGCATCTGTTACACCTGTTAAGTAATTACCATGTCCAGCGGAGCTATTATAGAAACATAACCGTCTTTCATAAATACAATTACTCCACAGGATTTTTCATACCCGGATAGTATATTTTTTTTCATCAAAATTTTTGGTATACGTGAAATACCTATCACTAAAATTACATCCTGATAAATTATCCACGTTTGCCAATCATCTAGTATGTAAGTAGGCGCGTAATGGCTGTTTGTTAAAAATTTAAGAATTTGCAGAGATAACTTCCATATAGCTACTATGCTATTGATAAGCTCATACACTTTTAAATTGCACCTTTTTCAGGAAATATTATTTATGCTTACAACCCAATAGCACAAAAGGCACGAAAATAGCATCAATCCTAAAGAAGATATAGTCATCCGATTTTATTCCTGAATTACTTGTAGAGGCAAGGAACAGAGAACGGGCAACAGGCAACAGGAAAGAAATAATCAAGGTCTACTTATTTTTTTTAAATTGAATATGAGTTCTATATTTTATTAAGGGATAGATAATAAACTGCGAGACTATATTGATTTATGTAAATTTCATAAATGTCAATTTACTAATTGAATCATGACTGTAATAACTTTAGGCATTCTCCTACAGAAAGATACCTAATTATTTAAAGTTTGTAAAAATTGAACTGGAAGCAGCTGTTGTGGAGATGCAGCAATGACCAACAACAATATTAGAATTGTTTCTTTGATACCAAGCGCAACGGAAATTTTAGCAACACTAGGTTTAGCTGATGCTATTGTAGGGCGATCGCACGAGTGTGACTATCCTCCAGATATCCAAAATCGTCCTGTCTGCACAGAAGCCCGTTTTAAAACTGATGTGCCTAGCAGCGACATTCACAATAAAGTCAATAATTTGTTGCAATCAGCACTTAGTATTTATCACATCAAAACCGATATATTAGAGCAGTTACAACCTACCCACATTCTTACTCAAGACCAGTGTGATGTCTGTGCGGTTAGCTTACAAGAAGTGGAAAAAGCAGTTGCTAATTTTGTCCCAACTTCACCAAAAATTATTTCTTTACAACCTAATCATCTTGAGAATGTCTGGGCTGATATTGAACGAGTAGCTCATGTTTTTGATGTAGACTCAGTAAAAATACTGGAAAATTTAGAAGCGCGAGTTAAAATTCCTCAGCAAAGAATTCAGGGACTTTCACTCACAGAATTACCCACAGTTGCTTGTATCGAGTGGACAGATCCTTTGATGACAGGCGCAAACTGGATTCCAGAATTAGTCAACTTGGCGGGTGGACAATCATTGTTTAGTGTTCCAGGCAAACCTTCGGTACCCTTGGAATGGGATGCACTCATAGCGAGAAATCCCGATGTGATTGTGTTTATGCCTTGTGGCTTTGATTTAACTCGCACTCGCCAAGAGGCTGAGTTATTAACTCAACGTTCAGAATGGCAAAAACTCCATGCCAGCCAATCTGGTAGAGTGTACATAACTGATGGCAATTCTTACTTCAACCGTCCAGGGCCACGACTGGTAGATTCTTTGGAAATTTTGGCAGAAATTTTGCATCCAGAAATCTTTGACTATGGTTACAAAGGCACAGGCTGGGAACCTTTGTAAAAAAATACTAGTTTTAGTCCCTCTGGTTATCTTTGCTTGGCTGCGTTATTTAACCATTCAATTAAAGGTCTTAAAGTTCCTGGTAAGGCTGCTTCACTAACAGTCACGGTGTGCTGTTTATCGTTGTCTTCTACAGTTAACCTATACTGAAAGCGATCGCTTTGGGGATTAGGAGAAGGAATTTGTGCAGGTAACTGAAATAAATCAGCAGCTTGAACTAATAATGGTAGTTCTTTAGCTTCCTTTGCTGGAAGAGTATTAGTATCAACGGTTGTTTTTCTTGTTATCCCAGCAAAGCCGCCTGTGCGTTCAAATGTGATTCGCATTGTTTTGCTCTTTGTTATATACAAAAACTGGGAGACATAACTATCATCTCCCAGTTTAGCAACAATGAAAAACACAGTAAAAATTCCCAATGATCAATCAGGAATCATCCAGCTATTGTTGATTCATAATTGATCATTACTACCAGCTAAATTACTCCTACCTTTTGCCAAGCATTCTGCACAGCTTTTTGTTCTAGACTATCAGTATCGTAGAGTTCTCCCGCCACTTGGATAGTGATGTTAGCTGCTGTTTTAAATTGTGCTTGGTTACGCAAGCGATCGCGCAAAGCAATATACCAGATTTTACCTGCTTTTTCCCAAGCATAACCCCCAATCTCAACAGCTGCTAAATAAAAAGCATAGTTAGGGATACCTGAATTAATATGCACACCAGCATTATCTTCCCAACCAGTATACTTATCACGCATATGTGCTGGTTGGGGATCTTTGCCCAAAACAGGATCATCATATGCTGTTCCTGGTGCTTTCATTGAACGAATACCAATGCCCTTAACATCAGGTGCTAAAAGACCTTCACCAATAATCCAGTCTGCCTGATCTGCTGTTTGGTTTTTTACCTTCTGCTTCACCAAAGAACCAAAAACATCCGAAAATGACTCATTTAGCGCCCCTGGTTCCCCATAATATTGCAAACCAGCTTCATATTGAGTCACCCCATGAGTTAACTCATGCCCAATAATATCAATACACTTAGTAAATCGCTGAAACAGTTCTCCATCACCATCTCCATAGACCATTTGGTCACCGTTCCAAAAGGCGTTATCATACTTCACGCCATAATGTACGGTAGAATCTAGACGTAAACCCTTGTCATCAATAGAGTTTCGTTCAAACACCTCATAATACAAGTCATAAGTCGCACCAGCAGCATCATAAGCTTCATTCACCGCTTCATCAGTGCTAGGAGGATCTCCCTCACCACGTACCAGAGTACCTGGAAGTTGTTGTCCATTTTTGGCATCGTAGATAGTACGCCGCTTCTCACCAGGAGAAGGAGAGAAGAAAATACTCCCTATAACATCACGCCGTCCTCGTAACTGTGCCGAAACATTTAATGTATGAAACGCCCATGCACGTTGCTGAGGATTACCATTCACCGCCACATGTTCCAACATATGCGGCGGGATAATACAACAGATAGGGCATCTAGTATGCAGTAAATCTTGAAATTTAGAACCAGATGATTTTTTCTTACGAGCCATCTGATATCTTCTCCTTAAAAACTAAGTGATGGTCAATGTTGGCATCAACTCCACGGTGAAAAGAAATAGACTAACTAATGCAAATAACATATCCTCTATCTACATTTTGATTGACTTTTCTACTAGTTCTTTTTGGATATGTTGATTCAGTATATATAATATTGAATCAAAAAAGCTTTAACCCCGTAATTTTAGGCGTAGTATTTGCATCAATCAATCAAAACTCCTTCATAGAGCTAACGAGTTTTCATAATAGTTCCAGTTAAGAAAAATTATGCTATTTTTCAGAGAGTTTTTACTATATATTTCCTAAATACTTTATTAAGTTTTTTCGTATACTTCTGGCATTTTTACAGGTTGTTAAAATTGTAATTAGTATTTTTTAAAGAAAATTTAAATCTAAATTAGTTTTTAAAATTAGTCTCTACAAAATATCTGCCAAATAAATTATCCACAGTTAGTGGATAGGACTAACTGTGGATAATTTATGACTAATTGTTAAGCAAAAGTTTTCTGGAAAATTTATACTAACTTACTCAGAATCAACTTCACTGCCACTGATATACTTCTGCCACATTTGCTCGTAAGCTTTTTCCATCTCACGGGTAAACTGCTTACCATTCCACAAAGGTGCTGTTTTTCTTGATTGTCTCAGTTTCCAAGCAATTTGTTGCCGCAAAGTCTCATCTTTCCCTAAACGCACACCCCATTCTACATATTCTTCATCAGTCCAGGCTATACCTTCTGTAATGCCTGCATTCATCATCATGGTGTAGCTGTTACGTGCTGCAAATTGCTCACCCACTCGCGTTACCATCGGGATGCACATCCACAGTGTTTCTAAGGTAGTTGTAGCACCGTTGTAAGGGTAAGTATCTAAAACTACATCAGCAATATCTAAATTAGCTCGATGAATTGCTTCTGAAGGAACTATAGGCAAAAATCGTAATTTGGAGGGATCTACTCCTTCTTTTTCAGCAATTTCGTAAAAGAAGGTTTTCGTAGTTTCTTCATTACCTAATCCCTTAATTAAAAAGTAGCTATTAGGAACTTCTTTGAGAATCCTTAATTGTAGTTGCGCAATATCTCTATGTCGCTTATAGCCTCGCTGTCCACAAAAATATACTATTGCATCACTAGGAATATCTAATTGCTCACGACTTACAGTAGGTACACTCACCTCAAAACCATCTACAGCCACGTAGGTTTGCGGTAAACGCCAAATTTTTTCTCTGTAATATTCTTGTGCTGATTTTGGCAGAACATAAGGGTCAGCAATAAAATAATCTACTGAGGGGCTACCAGAAGCATCCCAACCCAACCAAGAAACTTGAATAGGTGCTGGTTTTAAAGCTATAACTTCACAGGTAATATCTAGAGTGATGCTATCTAAATCAATTAAAATATCAATTTCATCTTGGTATATTTTTTCAGCTATTTCCCAAGTAGAATCAGCTTTATAAGATTGGTCAAATTTTCTAAAAAACCATTCATGTAAAGCATCACTTGGCGGATTAGTATTAATAAAATATCCATTTATTTGGAATTTATCTCTGTCATGATATTGAAATAACCACCGTGAAAGCCAGCCGACAGAATGACTTCTTAAACAGTAAGAAAGGTATCCTACCTTTAATTTTTTGTCAGCTTGTGCTGATTTTTTTCTTTCTAAATTTCCTTGGGAGTACTTTGCTATTTGTTCAGAAGCATAATTATTTACATTTGTTTGACAAAACTGCAATATTTGATTTTGAATCTTTCTGATTTTTCTAGGATTATCTTCAATATATGGTGCAAAAAAGTTAGCGTTAAATAATTTGGCTGTTTTACCTTCGCCTAGTTCTACATTATTCTCGGCGATGAGTTCTAACAATAATTGTTGATGTTTCTGATTTATAAAGCAAGATTCTTCCCAATACCCTCCTGGAGTCATTAAACCTCGCAGAATCTGGCGGCTGGCAAAAACTTTATCTGGCAGATTCTCTACTAAAGAATATAATAGCTTGGCTGTTTCTATACCTTTCTCAAATTCATTTATATTTTGATAGAAACTAGCTAAATGTCCTAGAACTTCTGGGTTTTTTGGAGTTAATCGTAAACATAGTTCGCATAATTTTGCTGCTACTGCATATTGTTGTTTAGAGTAGCCCATTTCAAAAGCTACTGGCAGTAACAGTATGAGAAACTCTTGAGTATTTTCTTGAAAATACCCTAAACAAGCTTCTAAAAAATCCCATATGGATGCTGAATATAAATAAGCCTCGTTTAAAATACTGCTGAGTACTAATATTAATAATTCTTCTTGAACTTCTACTTCTGTTTGTAGTTGAAGGATTTCAATTAATCCATATTCTTGTAAATCTTCTATATTGAAAGTATGTAGTTCTAGATTTAAATGAATTAAATGTAAAATATTATTAATGTTTTGAGGTGAGAATTCTCTAATATTTTGACGAATTTTTGCAGCAGATGAATATTCTTTCAGTTTTTCTCGGTGTTGTGCTTCTGTTTCTAAAATTTCAACTAATTCTGCATTCCAAGCTTCTAATTCCTCAGCTTCACCTTCCATCATTGCCATAAACCAAGTTGTTTGGGCTTCTACTTCTTGCCCTTGCAGCAGTAACATTAACCCTAAATACCAATAGTGAGATTTAAGATCTGGTTCTGCTTCTATTGCTTGTTCATAGCAATTAGCAGCTTGAGCATAATTACTAGATAGGAAGTAATTCTCTGCTTGGGAAAGCAATTCGTTGGAAGTCGTAAAAGTAATCATAGGATTTATATAAAATTGCTGAGACGAAATACTCGATATGGAAGAAATAATTAGATAGGGAATAAGCAGAAATTGGGTAATGTATTTGCACATTACCCAATTTCACAAAGTCTTTATGTAACACTAGTCAAAAGCATTACCCAGAAAAACTTGTTTATTTTTCTATCTAGCCAAAGAGGTGAAGTTAGTGTCACAAGCTGTACTAAATGTGGTAACGTTCACGACAGTACCGTTTGTAGCTTGAGGTATTTTTGACTCACACGCTATTGCTAGTGTTAGAGCTTCAGCAGTAGCCGAAGTAGATAGTTGTGTACCTACTAAACCATAGTATGTTTTTAAACCAGCTTTAATATTTTCTCCCTTAAATTGAGAGACGGCAGTGTTACCAGCAATAACATACTTGTAGTTATCACTTTGAGTTTTAATACCTACTTGTAATTCGTCGATGGAGGTTGCAAACTTTTGGTATTCTAGGAAGAAAGCTTGCTGAGAACGGTTAGCTGTACCTACGTAGTTTTTAGCTTCAGCTTGTTTAGCTTTGTTAACTTGACCAAGTAGCGAAGGTAGCGCGATCGCAGCCAATACACCGATAATAATTACTACAACTAGCAGTTCAATTAAGGTAAAACCTTCTTCTTCTTGCTTGTTCTTGCGGTTGCTGAGGTAGTGTAGATATTTAGCTTGTAATTCTGGCTTGAGCATGGGGTTTCTCCTGAAAGTTCGGGATGCGAACGTTGATTGGTGAGTTCTAGTTGTAACTTACCCACTTGTAATCTCCGATCTATCATCTCTGGTAAAAAATCTTTCTTCTTCTGGTTGTATCCCCGTTAAATTACGGGGTTGATAATTAGCTAGTTATTCGATGAACGTCAGCTAGACTTTACAGGATGAGGAAAAGTATTTCTTAAATAAGGGTTTGATTCCACTCTCTGGGTTTGCTATGCTATATTAAACGTAGTCGTTATGAGTTTAGTTAAGTTTATGACTAACCCGACTGTAGAAAATGTGGTGATTATCGGTTCTGGGCCAGCAGGATACACCGCTGCCATCTATGCGGGACGAGCTAACCTGAAGCCAGTTGTTTTTGAAGGTTTCCAAGCAGGAGGGTTGCCTGGTGGGCAACTGATGACAACGACAGAAGTAGAAAACTTTCCTGGCTTTCCTCAAGGGATTACAGGGCCGGAACTGATGGATCGGATGAAGGCACAGGCAGAGCGTTGGGGGGCTGAGTTATATACTGAAGATGTGATATCTGTAGATTTAAGTCAGCGTCCATTTACTGTGCGCTCTGAGGAAAGGGAAGTTAAAGCTCACAGCTTAATTATTGCAACTGGCGCAACCGCAAAGCGTTTGGGTTTAGAAAGCGAAAATCTATTTTGGAGTCGAGGAATTTCTGCTTGTGCGATTTGTGATGGTGCGACCCCAATTTTTCACGGTGCAGAGTTGGCGGTAATTGGTGCAGGTGACTCTGCGGCGGAAGAGTCGATTTACCTGACTAAATACGGTTCTAAGGTTAATCTGTTGGTGCGGTCTGATAAGATGCGGGCTTCTAAAGCTATGCAAGACCGAGTTTTGAGTAACCCGAAAATTCAAGTGCATTGGAACACAGAAGTTGTGGATGTGTTCGGCAATGGTCACATGGATGGGGTGAAAGTTCGCAATAATAAAACTGGTGAAGAAAGCAAAATTCATGCCAAGGGTTTATTTTATGCGATCGGTCACACTCCCAATACTTCTTTATTCAAGGGGCAACTAGAATTAGATGAAGTGGGCTACATTGTCACCAAAGACGGTTCAACAGAAACCAGTGTTGAAGGTGTGTATGCGGCTGGTGACGTGCAAGACCATGAGTATCGCCAAGCAATTACAGCTGCGGGTACAGGTTGTATGGCAGCATTGTTAGCAGAACGTTGGTTATCTTCTAATAATTTAATTCAAGAGTTTCATCAAGAACCAACAATTAATAATGAGTTAGAAACTCAGCCAGCACAAAAGAAAACGGAAGCTGAGGAAGCAGCAGGATTTAATTTGCAGGCGACACGCCATGAAGGTGGTTATGCTTTACGCAAATTATTCCATGAAAGCGATCGCTTACTCGTCGTCAAATACGTCGCTCCTGGTTGTGGCCCATGCCATACCCTCAAACCCATACTCAATAAAGTGGTTGACGAATTCGATGGCAAAATCCACTTTGTCGAAATTGACATCGATAAAGACCGCGAGATTGCCGAAAATGCTGGGGTAACAGGTACACCAACTGTACAGTTTTTCAAGGACAAAGAACTGTTGAAGGAAGTAAAAGGTGTGAAGCAAAAAAGCGAATACCGCCAGTTCATTGAAAGCAATCTTTAAAAGTCTGAAGTCTGTAGACGCGCTTTGCGCGGCTTCCCGAAGGGTAGGATGAAGTCTGAAATGCAAGAAAGATTTCATCTTTCATCGTTCTGAGACTTACCAAGCGCACTACATAAACCCATTTAAATAAGAGTTTGAGAGATTTTATGCGTAAGTCCTAACTTCCTTTCATACATCACACTTCAGACTTCACAGTTTATTTCATACTTCACACTTCACACTTCTATAATGGTCAGCGTATCTTGCTTGATGCAGGCGATCGCTCATGACCATAACTAAACGTCAGCTACCAACATTTTTTCGTTTTGCTAAAAGTCCTAACCTTTCCCAGAAGTTAATGATCATTGGGTTAGCCATCACCCTGTTTTTTATCTTCCTAGCATTCTTTACCCCGGTATTGCAGGCTTGGGGATGGCTACAAAACCCTAAAGATTTTCTTTCTAACCCAATTCAAGAAGCACCATCCGCCAAACATTGGTTTGGAACTAGTCGCTTAGGCCATGATGTCTTCTCTCGTACTTTGTTTGGCGCTCAAGCCGCATTGCAAGTGGTGATTTTAGCCACGGCGCTGAGTATGATTATTGGTGTGCCTCTGGGAATGGTAAGTGGTTATCTTGGCGGTAGGTTAGATAAAGTGCTGCTGTTTCTCATGGATAGCATCTACACCTTACCAGGACTACTGCTTTCTGTAACGCTGGCATTTGTTGTGGGTAGGGGGATATTAAACGCTGCGATCGCTATTAGTATTGCTTACATACCTCAATATTATCGAGTCGTTCGCAACCACACCGTAAGTGTAAAAACCGAAGTATTTATCGAAGCAGCCCAAGCAATGGGCGCTTCTACTTGGATTGTGCTGTCTCGCTATTTATTTTTCAACGTTATTCAAAGCGTGCCTGTATTATTTACCCTCAACGCCGCCGATGCAATTTTAGTATTGGGCGGTTTAGGCTTTTTGGGGCTGGGTCTGCCAGAAGAAGTGCCAGAATGGGGACACGACTTAAAACAAGCCCTCGAAGCACTACCTACAGGTGTTTGGTGGACTACACTGTTTCCTGGTTTAGCCATGACATTAATGGTGGTAGGGTTATCCCTACTTGGTGAGGGGTTAAATGAATTTGTCAATCCTCGTTTGCGGGGAGAAAATGGAATCCGAAAGTAGTCAACTGAAGTATGAAGTGTGAAGTATGAAGTATGAAATATTGATTTTTTTTAGATACTTAACGTGATGTGCGACTTATTTCTCAAACCCCTCTCCAAACCTCTCCCCTGAAAGGAGAGAGGCTTTAATTCTTGCTCCCCTTCCCTACGAGGGAAGGGGTTGGGGGTTAGGTTTAAGAGCAAGTTGCACACGACGTTACTTTTGACTTTTGACCATTGACTATTGACTAAGTTTGTAAATTTTACTGAGAGATTCGTGTGAAAGATAACCTTTCTTTAATTGCTGCCGCTGCTGGTGGATTTATGCTTTCTATAGCCTTGGCTGGAATTTTACGCGGTACACCAGTTACAGCTTTGCAGGGTAAATCAGGTGTTAATTATTACCCATCAACTAATTTGCAACTTGCTTCTGTACGTTCTGATGAGTCAACCGATTACATCTTAGAAAAACACAAGTAAAAATATTTCTGTTGAATGTATATCAAAAGCTATGTGATACATTTCTGTATCGCACCTTAAATGTGGGATATGCAGTTGTGGTTAAACCAGAAGTAATTGGGATTGATGTCGGGGGAACAGCAATTAAACTGGGGCGGTTCAGCCAAGATGGTACTTGCTTACAATCTTTAACGGTGGAAACTCCCCAACCAGCCACTCCAGAAGCTGTTTTGAGTGTGATGATAGATGCGATCGCTCAAGTTGACCCAGATAATCAAACTATTGCTATTGGTGTCGGTACTCCTGGCCCGGCGGATGCTACAGGACGCATTGCCCAAATCGCCATTAACTTACCCCAATGGCACAATGTCCCTTTAGCTGACTGGTTAGAAGCCAAAACAGGCAAACCGACTGTAATTGCTAATGATGCAAATTGTGCGGGAGTCGCAGAAGCTTGGTTGGGAGCCGGTCGTCGCTTTCAAAATTTCATTCTGTTGACGTTGGGGACAGGGGTTGGTGGCGCAATTATTCTCGATGGCAAATTGTTTGTGGGATATCGCGGCGCAGGTGGAGAACTAGGTTTAATCACCTTTAACCCTAACGGCCCAATGTGTAACAGTGGCAATCAAGGTTCTTTAGAACAGTATGCTTCGGTGATTGCAATTCGTCGCCGCACTGGTAAGGAACCTGCGGAATTGGGCGCTCTTGCTCAGGCGGGAGATAGTAATGCTTTAGCTTTTTGGCAAGAATATGGTCGAGATTTAGGAACAGGTTTAGCTAGTTTAATTTATGTTTTAACGCCAGAAGCGATCGTGATTGGTGGGGGTGTTAGTGCTAGTTTTGAATTTTTCTTACCAGCCGCTAAGGCAGAAATTGAACGGCGAGTTATGCCTACTTCGCGTTTTGGTTTACAAATTTTGCCAGCTGAATTGGGCAACTCTGCGGGAATGGTAGGTGCGGCAAAGTTAGCTTGGGAATGTTGTACAAAAATTTAGATTATCGTTTCCTGCGTTCTTTATTGACATATCAAGTTTTTTTGAAATAGTATTGCCAACAAATCAATTTTTTTTGAAATGTTAGGCACAAAAGTTCTGAGTAAGAGAATGAACTCAGGTTTACCAAAATTGCTGGCGCATTGCTGGCGAGAAGCTTTAGCTGAAGCAATAGGAACCTTTATTTTGGTGTTTGCAGGTACTGGTGCAGTGATGGTAAACAGCGTCAGTCAAAATGCTGTGTCACATTTAGGGATCAGTTTTGTGTTTGGTGCTGTGGTAACGGCGTTAATTTATGCTTTAGGACATTTAAGCGGCGCACATTTCAACCCAGCGGTGACACTAGCTTTTTGGACGAGTGGTTTTTTTCCCAAACGCCGAGTATTGCCGTATATTTTGGCACAGTTGGGAGGAGCGATCGCAGCCTCCGCTTTACTAGTAATTAGCTTAGGAAAAGTCGGCAATTTAGGTGCAACTTTACCCCTGAATGGTAATTGGTTGCAGTCTTTAGTGTTAGAGTTCGTTCTCACTTTTATTTTGATGCTGATTATTTTTGGTTCTGGACTAGATAGACGCGCACACATTGGTTTTGCTGGGTTAGCAATTGGGTTAACTGTAGCGGTAGAAGCTGCATTTATGGGGCCAATTACTGGTGCAAGTATGAACCCAGCGCGTTCCTTTGCACCAGCTTTGGTAGGAGGAATTTGGCAACATCATTGGGTTTATTGGATAGCACCAATTTTAGGAGCGCAATTAGCTGTAGTAGTATATCGGAACCTTTCCCAAGAGTTTCAGGATTGCCGGAAATAAAAGTTTTTACAGAGTTAAAAGCATTACATCCTACACCCTTGCACCCTTTTACCCAATCTTGACAAATAACCTTTGTGCGTAAGTCCTCAAATAAATGGTTTAATTTATCTCTGGTAAGAGTATAATCACATATTCTTCTTAGTTATTACCCAAAGCTGATGAATTGGTGTGTCATCTATCTAAAGTTTGAAAATAGCTAAATGTCATAATTCTCAACATTTAAGCAGAAAACTGAACTTTAGATAGGTACATTTACCAAAGCCAATTTTGGAGCATGGCTAAGGAAGTAATCAAAAATAGATTTCCCTCAAGGAGGTGTTGGAGTGCGTTTGCATTTTTTAGCAATTTTTGGCTCAATAACGGTTTCTGTGGTTGCTGTACTACCAGTGACAGCCCAGATTCCGTTGTTACCACTGTTGCAAACTCCCAGCAGTCCCAATAATGACTCAGATAATAGAAATGTTTCTGGCTGGATTTATCTAGATGGTCGTCGTTTATTTCAGATAAGCGCAACAAAAACTAATTTGCCAGAGCGTTTACAAAATATACAACGGAATTTGAACCAAATTAGTCAAAGTTATTTTCAATCACCTGAAAAAGAAGTCAATGTAGAGGTGAGCAAAGTTAACGAGATCCCTGTTATTCAGGTCAATGGCGAATACTTGATGACCGTCACCTCGGAGGATGCCCGACTACGACAAGAAGATCAGCTGATATCTGCAAATCAAATTGCCGATGCTTTGCAAGAAGACTTACAACGGGCAAAGCAAGAAAGACAAACTCAATATCTAATCAATCAAGGTAAAATTGCTGCTGGTATTGGACTATTGATGGTGGTCACAAGTTGGGGGGTATATTATTGGCAGCGTCGGTCTCGCAAAGAACCTGCACAATCAGTTCCACCAATCTCGCCGACAGCACAACCAATTACTACTCAGCTAAATCAACAGCAACATCGTCATTTTCAAGAAGTCAAGAAACGCTTGTTTCAACTAACCCAAGTAGGGATTTGGGGAGGTGGAAATTTTATTATTTTGGGTCTATTTCCCTACACACGACCGTTTCAAATCGCCATTCTCTCAGCTGCTCAAATTCCTGTGAAACTAGCTGTTGTGGTATTGGGGACTTATGTAGCTATCCGTTTCAGCTATGCTCTTATAGATCGCTTCACTTCTACACTCATCAGCAGTGGTGCTTTATTAACTTCAGATACTTCTGAACGTCTGCGTTTGCGAGTATCGACTTTTTCTGGTGTTACTAAAAGTATTGTCACTGTTATTTGGGTGGGAGTTGGTGTTTTACTCGCCTTAGTTTCCTTGGGTATTGATATCGTTCCTCTACTAGCAGGTGCAGGTTTAGTTGGTGTTGCTGTATCCTTGGCTTCTCAAAACCTGATTAAAGATGCAATTAACGGCTTTTTGATTATCTTAGAAGACCAGTATGCTTTGGGTGATGTGATTAATGTCGGCAATGTTGGCGGTTTAGTCGAAAATCTCAACTTGCGAATGACCCAGTTGCGAGATTCTGAAGGACGGTTAATCACAATTCCCAATAGTGAGATTAAAGTTGTAGCCAATCTTTCCAGCCGTTGGTCACGAGCCGATTTAACTATTCCCATTGCCTACGAAGCTGATGTTGACCATGCTTTGAACTTGATTAAAAAGGTAGCTTTAGAAATGAATCAAGATCTGCAATGGAAACATCAAATTATTGAAACCCCGCAAGTTTTGGGTATTGATAATTTTGGCGATCGCGGTTTAATCATCCGTGTTTGGATTAAAACCCAACCACTCAAACAATGGGATGTCGCACGCGAATACCGCCGCCGCCTCAAAATTACCCTCGACCAAGCAGGAATTAATATCCCTGTACCACAACAAGCAATTTGGGTGAATGATGTACAGCTATTGAATGCACAGATGAATGGTAAAGGTAATTAGTCCATAGTCAATAGCTAATATCTGATAGGGTGGGCATCTTGCCCGCCTAAATTAAATGGTAGGAGAGACAACCTCTGGGCAATACAGTACAAATGTACTATAATAGATATAGCGTCCACAACTCCTAGTGCAGTGCAACTATGATCAAGCATTACATTCTCAATCTCAATCCAACTGCCAAGCACGAATGGGATCGCTGTATTTTACGTGACCCACTGACGGCAAAACGTCCAGACTTCTCCAGATTAATTGCCGAAGCAGTTGGTGCAGATACAGGAAGTTATTTAATCAGTGTAAATATTGAAATACAGGTATTAGAACAAGCAGCCGTACCACAAGCCGAACAACTTTCACTTTCTTTTCCAGAGGTATCTGTGCCGTCGCCTATGAGAGAAGCAGCGTAGTGGACTGTTTCAGCTAAAATAGGGGAATAGAACAGTAAGATGGTCATTAAATCCAGTATCAATCACAAAATCTAAAGAGAAATTTGGCTGCAAAGGTAAACGAAAAACTACTGGAATTATGGCTTTACCATCAATTACTTTGCCATAAATCATTCAGCAGTACGCTCTATTGCACCACCAAAACTTACTGCAACATCATAACCAATCCGGATAGTAAACAATCTAGTATTCGGATTTTTTTGTTTTAACTTTAATGCTGTCTCTACACTCGTTGGATCGATGCCATATTCACCAGTTTCGGCATCAATCAAAATTATTTTACCGATGTTATCACCATGCTCGACATTTTGACGAATACCATTTTCGTAAAATTGTTGAGCGTGTGAGGCTACTTCTTCTACACTCCAAAAAATAGATTGCATCACAATCACACTACTTTGACTTTTTCAATTATTGTAGTATTTACATATTCACAAGCAATGCCCACCTTGAGAGAGCCTCATACTCTACACTAATTAATATCCTTACTGCAAACCTGCACTAGTTTGAAAGATACTGTCCATGCAGCTACTTAAAACAACCGATAAAGATTTTTATACCGCATTCCAAGCACTCGTCAATAATCGCCGGGAAGCCACGGTTGATGTTAGTGGTACAGTACGCGGTATTTTGGCTGATGTCAAGGTGCGGGGTGATGCCGCAGTCAAGGAGTATACTAGTCGTTTCGACCATTTCAGCCCGGAATCTTTGCATCTGGGTGCCGACTTTATTGCTGCACAAGCAGCCAAATGTCCTGCTGATGTGAAAGCCGCCCTAGAATTAGCAGCAGAACGCATTGGCAGCTTTCATCAAAAACAACTGCCCCAAGATATTGGCTACACTGACGCAACAGGCGTAAAACTTGGTTTAAATTGGGTTTCATTAGCGCAAGTCGGGATTTATGTTCCCGGTGGACGTGCCAGCTATCCCAGTTCTGTGCTGATGAATGCTTTACCCGCCAAAATTGCGGGGGTGGAACGTATTGTCATGACAGTACCCATGCCACGCGGTGAAATTAACCCCGCTGTTTTAGCGGCGGCGCAAGTTGCTGGCGTGACGGAAATATATAGTATTGGTGGGGCGCAAGCAGTAGCCGCCCTTGCCTACGGTACAGAAACTATTACTCCTGTAGATAAAATTGTTGGCCCTGGTAATGCTTATGTTGCAGAAGCCAAGCGTCAGGTATTCGGGACGGTGGGAATTGATAGTATTGCTGGGCCTTCCGAAATTTTGGTGGTAGCTGACGATAAAAACAACCCAGAATGGATAGCTTGGGATTTATTATCGCAAGCAGAACATGATCCCAGCGCTCAATCAATTTTAATTACTGATTCGGAAGTTTTCGCACAACAAATTGTCACAGCAGTTGAACAAGTTCTCACCAAGCTATCTACTAAAGAGGTGGCCAGCGCGAGTTGGCAAAATCATGGTGCAATTATTGTAGTTAGTGATTTAACAGAAAGTATGCCACTGCTGAATCAACTGGCTCCTGAACACGTAGAGTTGTGTGTCGATAACCCGCAATTACTCGCTAGTCAAATTAAATGCGCTGGTAGTTTGTTTTTAGGACGCTACACCCCAGAAGCTATCGGTGATTATTTGGGCGGCCCCAACCATGTCTTACCTACTTCCCGTTCTGCCCGTTTTGCTTCTGGCTTGAGTGTTTATGATTTTCTCAAACGAATTACTTATTTAGAGTGCAATCAAGCAGCATTGCAAGAAATTGGTAAAGCAGCAGTGACTTTAGCTGAGGCGGAAGGTTTACCTGCCCATGCGGGTAGTGTGGCTGTACGTTTGCAATCATAATTAGAAAAATTTCGCGCATAGACGCGGTAGTGGCTTCTCGTTCGCGTAGCGTCTCCGTCAGGAGAAGAGTAGGCGCAAAATCGCAAAAGTTGGTATGGATGCAGAGAAAAGGTCTGAAAATCAAAGTCGGAAACCTGTTTCTTTTATCAAAAATCTGCTGGTAGCTCGTTGGCGATCGCTATTACTCCTTTTTCTGGGAGTATATTTACCATTGCAGATATTTCAAATTCTGGCTGTCCAAGTTTGGCAATATCAAGCGGGTTTTCCTTGGGATGTACCAGTTCTTTTGGCGGTGCATTCTACAGCTAACCCACAGTTAGATACTCTGGCAGTGGTACTGACTAAGTTCGGGTCATTTTGGACTGTGTTGCCAATTTTAACGACGATCGCACTAATTCTACTTTGGCAAAAACGCTGGCGATCGCTAGTTTACTTGCTCATTACTGCCTTGGGAAGCGCCTTTATCAACCGCACAGCTAAAGAATTATGGCATCGTATCCGCCCAGATTTGTGGACATCCCTCGCCCCAGAGTTGGATTTTTCTTTTCCTAGTGGCCATGCAATGACAAGTACAACCCTGGCTATCATTTTGCTGATTTTAGCTTGGCAAAGTTCTTGGCGTTGGCTTGTCTTGACTTTTTGCAGCTTGTATGTATTAGCTATTGGCTGGACACGCCTGTATTTGGGGGTACATTTTCCCAGTGATATTCTCGCAGGTTGGATGGTGGCGATCGCTTGGGGAACTGGTGTGAGTATGATTATTAAACCTTATCTAGTAAAAGTTGTACCCGTCTCAGGTTTTGAACCTGCGGCTGAAACTACTTTGCTACCCGAAGAACAAGAAAAGTTAGCTACTAAAGAGTGAATCTTTCTATTTATCGATCGTACCTTTATTATTAACTCAAATACAAACAAGGCTAAGTTGATACTGGTCATCGCACAGGTAATTATTTACGCTTGTGGTTGTAGTTGGAAAACACGTCTTAGCCTCTCACCTCTACCCCTTTAATTTTCTGTGCCGTAGTGGGTACTCTGACTTATAGGATCTCACTACAAATACAGGCGGCCATTTATGTATAAACAGCATCGACTTCGTCAGTGGTATTGCTGCTTTTCTAGGGTGGCTTTTCACCAAGTGATTAATTGGCAGAAGTCGCAGCTGAGAATGATCTCAGCTGCCTCGGCGTTTTTGGTGTTGGCTGCACCATCAGTAATGGATTTACCAGGAAGCAGGTTATTGGCAGAGAATGTCATCTCTCAGGATTTAGACGCAGCTATTCTTTACCAAAAAGGAGTTACACTCTATAACCGCAAAGATTTAGCAGGTGCGGAATCTGCCTTTCGTCAAGCATTAGAGCATGACCCTAATATTGGCATGGCCAGAAATTATTTGGGGAATATTCTTTTAAGAGAGAATCGCCTAGATGCAGCCGTTCAAGAATATGGCGAGGCGATTAGAATGAACCCGAATCAGAGTGAGGTTTACTACAACTTAGGGTTGGCGTTACATCGACAAGGACAGAAAGAAGCTGCTGTTACTGCTTATCGCCAAGCTTTAGTTATAGATCCTAAAATGCCAGATGCTCAGTATAACTTGGGTGTAGCATTATATGAACTAGGACAACCGCAAGAAGCGATCGCAGCATATCAGCAAGCTGCTAATCTTGATAGCAGTAATGTTAGTACTTTCTTTAATTTAGCGATCGCCCTCCAAGAACAAGGAAAATTAGAAGAAGCGATCGCAGCTTACCGTCAAGTTATACAATTAGATCCAAAAAATACCGTCGCCTACAATAACATGGCTGGTTTGCTGGTAGTCCAAGGTCAGACAGCAGAGGCAATTTCTGTATACAAGCAAGCAGTTCGCCAAAACTCTAAAGATGCCACAGCCTACCATAACTTAGGCATCACTTTATACAATCAAGGCGACCTCAAAAAAGCTAACGAAGCCTTGAAACGTGCGCGTAATAACTACCGCGACCAAGGTAATACCGAGCAAACTGCGAAAGTTGAACAATTAATGCAGCAAATTACTCAGCAAATTGCTCAACAGAAATTACAAGAACAACAACAACGTCAAGCTGGCAAAACCCCCGCACCTGCTGAGAATGTGGCGACACCAGAACAACCAGCCACTCCAGAAGAAACGCCAGCAAAACCAGGAGATGTGCCAGTTTCTTTGGGACAACCAACTAAATAAAAGTATGAAGTGTGAAGTATGAATTATGAAATATAAATTTCAGCTTTCATACTTTATTCTTCATACTGATTATGTACCTGACTTTTCACGGGATCTGGAAAACCCCTCTCCAAACCTCTCCCCTACAAGGAGAGAGGCTTTAATTGCTCCCCCTTCCCTTGAAGGGAAGGGGGCTGGGGGGTTAGGTCTGGCGTTAACTTTTCCACATGACGTGAAAAGTCAGATTATGTACGCGTAAATATTTATAATTACGAATTGCTACAGATATAGGTTGGGTGTGGTTTCTCAACCAAACTTCTAAAAAACGTGTATTTGTTGGGTTTCACTGCATTCAACGCCACTTTGCTCAAGTCGGGAAACCCGCCCAAGCAAGTGGCTCCCCAACCTACTAAACCTAAATCTGGCTGATATTTCATACTTCATACTTCATACTTCACACTTTTTTCTGAACTAAACGGTATTTCCTCATTAATCTCCTCAATTTCTTGCTGTTCTAGTTGATTTACTTCTCTAATATAAGGAAGTAAAATTTGTGCCAGACGGTGGTTGTAAAAGCGATGCAAGCTGTGATTAGGTGCAGCAGGAAACCCACGCCGTTTTTTGTGTCGTCCACCAGCACCGGGATCGAATAATTGGATATTATTAGCGATCGCCCACTCAATTGGTGTGTAATAGCAAGCATCAAAATGCAGGCAATCGATTTCTTGAAAGCTTCCCCAATAGCGTCCGTATAATCTATCACCTTTGTAGAGGCAAAAAGACATACCCACAGGTTGGCAATTGTCGTGTTCGCTATAAGCTGCAAAAAATACCACGCGATGGCGATAGTCAGTATGAAGCTGTTCAAAAAATTGTTTTGTTAAGTATTTGCTGCCCCACCAGCCAAACTTATCACAAGTATCGGCGTAGAATTGATACATCAAGGGAAACAAATATTTGGGAATTTCATCACCAGTTAGTGGTTGAAGTCGTAAACCTGCTTTCTCTACAGCTTTGCGTTCCCGCTTGATGTTCCGGCGCTGATTGGCATTAAATACAGCTAAGTAATCATCAAAAGTATTAAATCCGAGATTTTCCCAGATGTAGCTGTGGTGCAACCAAGCACTAAACCCGTTGCGTTCGAGAATTGGCCGCCATTCGGGATCAACGTAGAGAAAGTGACACCCAGAAATTCGATACTTATTGCAGAAACTGTCAATTTCATGCACCATCATGGCTGTAATTTCATCTTCATCTTCGCCAGGAGCGATTAAGAATCGATAACCTTCAGCCGGAGTAAATGGAGCCATACCCAGTAGTTTGGGATAGTATTGTACACCGATGCGATCGGCTAATTCTGCCCATTGATGATCGAAGACAAATTCGCCATAACTATGTCCTTTCAAATAGAAAGGCGCAGCTGCAATCAAGGTTCTGTCTCGCCACAGCGTTAAGTGATTTGGCAACCAGCCAGTTTTGTCAGTAGCACTGTGGGAAGTTTCCAAATTTTTTAACCATTGCCACTCAAAAAAGGGAGTCTTCAAGGGCAGTGCTAAAGCATCCCAGGCACTTTCGGGGACTTCGGCAATTTTATTAATCCAAGCAACAGAATAGCGCGGCTTAATTTGTTCCACCATCTTTTTCAAGGATGAAGTATGAAGTGTGAAGGATGAAGTATGAAAGATGAAAAATAGAAATTACGCGCTCAAAAATAAGTTATGTCAGGCTATGGGTTGTTAGTTTTAGATCCAAGCGCGATCGCTGGCTAATGGTAAAAAATCAAACTTGAATGCCTGAAAACTCATACCCATATTTAATTATTTTTGTCAATGCACAAGTCTGAGGAAAAATTAATTTCATACTTTATACTTCACACTTCACACTTTTTTTAGTTTAATGTCGTTGTACCTGATAGTGTAAAAAGACTTCCTGCTCGACTTGTTCAACTTCCAGAAGTTTGAGCCGAGGAGCCAATTTCGCCAAAAATCCCTGTCCTTCTACTGGTGTGGGTGCTGTAGCACCGCCTAAAATTAATGGGCAGACGGTAAGCCAAAATTCGTCTATTAAATCTGAGGTCACCATAGAAGCTACTAATTGACCCCCACCTAAGACTGCTAGGCGTGTTATATCTAGAGATGCTAGTTGTTGCAAAGCAGCAACAGTGTCAATTTTTTTTGTTGAGGTTTCAAAAACTAAAATCTGATCAAATTCCGAGCGTCCTTGCCAAATATTTGCTCCCGCTGTTGTTGTTAACAACCAACGTGGGATAGGCTGTTTAAAAAACTTGATTTCCGGATTAAAATCCGCAGAGTGTGTAATGACTATATGAACCGGCTGGGGGGGCTTACCCTCTTTGATTCGATGTTGCAGCAGTGTTGGATGTGATACGGTAAGTGTTGTACCGTAAGCACGGAGAGTGCCAGCACCAAAGAGAACGGCATCAGAGGCAGCGATTTGTTTTTCTAGGTGTGCTTGATCAGCCCCTGAGCCAAATCGAGCAGGCGATCGCCTAAAATCTGCTATTTTGCCATCTGCACTCATTGCCAAAACTACTGTGGTATGAGGACGATGTTGCGCCATTGGGTTGGTTTGATAGTCTAAATGTTTTCCTTGCTAGTGTGTTGATTGTAAAAAATCTCTGTCCAGCAAGCTACTGTTTACCAATTTCGTAACTTGATCTTTATGCAACATAAGTCGCAATTACATCTAGCCCATAAGAGTTTTGGTATACCGTATTTCTTTTTGTGCTTTCAATGTTTGATACTGTTAGGGATTGTTAATAAAACTCTCATCACGTAACAAAATGTCTCATTTAGCTAATCTAATTGCATATCGATTGCTGTTGTGGTTTGCAGATGTGAAGTGAGACACGCGATGGCTAAGTTCCGTCAATCGTCATTTAGACGTATTTTAGTAACAAGAATTTTGCTGCTGTTTGTCCCAGTTTTATTGCTGGGAGAACTCGTAGCCCTCAATAAAGCGCGTTCTAGCTTGCTGAATACTGCGCGGCAAAACCTGACAGAAAGTGCTGTTCTCAAAGGTGAAAAAATAGTTAATGCGATCGCTACCCTCAAAAGCAGTTTATTAATTGCCAGTCAAACATCGGTGTTGCGATCGGGTTCTGAGACTGAAGTACAAGAATTTCTCAATCAGGTAGCACAAGAACTACCAACCTACATTGAGTGTTTACAATTAAGCAATCTGCAAACCGGCGACATCATTGCTAGTAGTTGTGGTGACAAAGCAATTAGAGAACCGAAATTGCCTTTGTTAGCTGAAAATGAAGTTGAAATCAATGCAATATTACCGCCAAAAGTAGGTAAAACTGGTCAAAGAGATACAGTAAATCAACTGCAAATTATACTTTCTGCCCCTGTCTACACTAACAGAGGTCAATTAAAGTATGTTTTAAGTATGCAGTCGGCACTGTACAAGCAAACCAAAAATCATCCCGGCTCACTCACAGGTTCCACGCTAGTGATTGCCGAAGATGGAACAATACTGGCACACCCAATCCCAGAGCGCGTCAGCAGTAATATTCAAGAATACCTTGATGCTGGGCGACTGCAAAGCATTATCAACAATGCAATGGCTGGGCAAAGTAATTCTGTCAACTTATCTTTTCAAGAAAGCGAAGAATTAGTCGCTGGCTATAGTGTCATTAACAATCCAATTACCAAACAGCCACAAAAATGGATTATTTTAGCTGTGACTAGTGTAGATAATGCGCTGTTTGGTTTAGAGGAAATTAAACTAATCTTAATTGTATTGACAGTTGGCTTGATTGGTGCAAGTTTATTAGCATCGCTGTACCTAGCTCCTTACTTGGCAGGCCCTGTAGAAGAATTGCGCGACTATGTGCTGAATATTCATAGTCATCATGTTGCCCAAACAGTACCGCAGAATTTTAAAATCCGCGAGTTTAACCAACTGGCGCAAGCCATCGACCAAATGTTTGAAAGGCTCAAAGCTTGGGCTGACGAACTAGAACTAGCTTGGAAAGAAGCCAAAACTGCCAACCAAATCAAAAGTCAGTTTTTGGCGACAACTTCCCATGAGTTGCGGAACCCACTCAATATCATTATTAATTGTGTGCGCCTCGTCAGAGAGGATATGTGTGATAACCGCGAAGAGGAAATAGAGTTTCTCAAACGCGCTGACGAAACCGCCATCCACTTGCTAGGCATTATTAACGATTTACTTGATATTTCCAAAATTGAAGCAGGTAAACTTTCCGTTGTTTCCGTACCAATGGATCTACGACAAACGCTGCTGGAGGTAATTAATATACAGTCAGTAACGGTGCAACAAAAAGGTTTACAGTTAAAAACAATTTTGGGGGATGAGCCGATTCCGGTGAAGGCAGATGCAGCAAAACTGCGGCAAGTACTAATTAATATTATTGGTAATGCTACTAAGTTTACCGATGAAGGCAGCATTGCGATCGCTACCAAAATTGAACATTACAATCACAATTCTCAAGTAATTGTTTCTGTAAAAGACACAGGTTTAGGTATTGACCCTGCCCAACAACACAAATTATTTCGTCCCTTTGTGCGAGTAGATGGTAGTTCTACACGTAAGTTTGATGGTACAGGATTAGGACTAGCAATTTCTCGCAATTTAATTGAACTCATGGGTGGTACTATTTCCCTAGAAAGTGCAGGGATAAATCAAGGGACAACTGTAAAAATTACTTTGCCGATCATTGATAGTTCAAGTTTGAATGCTGCTCTAGATAGTGAAAATGTGGATAATTTGAAAGTTGCCTCTGAAGACAAGAAAATCTCAGAGGTAAACGCTTATCCTCATGGTAAAGAAACAAAATCCCATGAAGAAAATTATCAACTACCATTAGTAGAAAAAATCTTCAAAAGTTGAATCTCAATTTTTGTACTACCAAAAATCTGCTTAACCAGTTGTTCTATTTTTCTTAACCTTGAGAAACAACTTCAAATTTCATGTCAGTGATATTGCCAAAATATCTACTTTTGAGCGTTGGAGCTTGATCTGATGAAAATAACCAAAAACTTTGCTACTTGGAAAATCCGGGAACCAGGATAACCTGCACCCAACGCTGCAAATTCTACGGAAGAAATTACAAAAGCAGGAATCGGGTTTGTGGGAGTATTTAAAAGTAACGGTATCCATGCACCCGTACCATCGGGATTGTAACGAGCTACTTATAAAGTACCTCGTTCCCGCAAATTACTATTGGCTTTACTGCTTGGCAAAGTCATAACGTAATCAACTCTTTTCAAAGCTGAAAAACAACTCAATCTATGTGAGTTTTTTTAATTTCATACTTCAGTTAACCTACTTCAACGTGCAGGCTAATACTGACATTTGCCGTTAAAGTGCCACAGCATATTCCAGATTTTAATTAACCTAATTATCAAGAATTATTGTTAGGTTATATAATGGTTAACTAAAAATTATCTCCTCATGGCAAGGTGACTGGTGACAGCATTGCCAAGCTATTAACAGCTAAGTAAGGTAGCCAAAAATACTCATTGTGGCTGAGATATTAGCACTAATAAAGAAATATCAGACATTTAAATTTTAAAAATTTTGTTGTATAGTTTTCAAAATTTGCTTAAGTTAAGATTCTCTACACTAAAAGTAAGTTGTATGGTCTGGAAAGGTTGTACAGCACTATTTACCTTGGTGACAGCAGAACACTTATCCAAAACTCATAACTAATTGAGCAATTAATAAGTCAAAAGCACAATTTACTCATTTCGTGTTTTGCATTATCCAATGAAATGGTAAAATTTATGAATTCAGCCAAGGAACCAGAAAAATTTGAACGAAGTAAACCAGTATTTCAAGAATTAAATTTTCAAATTGTTTGTGCAGTTACATTAATTGCTGTTATTGGAGTTTCTAGTGTAACTCCAGCTTTTCCTCTGTTAGCTAAAACCTTAGAAGTAGACCCAAAAAATCTTGGCTTGTTGGTGACAGTATTTACATTACCTGCTGTGATATTAGGGCCTGTGATTGGTGTCCTTGCTGATAGATTGGGCAGAAAGAAAATTATTGTTCCGTCACTATTATTATTCGGAATTGCTGGTACAGCTTGTGGTTTGGTGCGTGATTTTAATTTATTACTTTGGTTGCGGTTGCTGCAAGGGATTGGTGCAGCTTCTTTGCTATCTCTCAGCATTACTTTAATTGGAGATTTATATACCGGAGATCGACGGACTGAGGCGATGGGTTTAAATGCCAGTATCAGTAGTATTGGTACAGCTAGTTATCCGACGATTGGCGGTGCTTTGGCAACATTGGGTTGGTATTATCCCTTTATGCTGCCTATAATAGCTATTCCCATTGGTTTAGTTGTATTGTTTGGCTTAAATAATCCAGAACCTAAAGGCGATCGCAACCTCAAAGAATATTTAATCAATGCTGGGAAAGTCATCAGAAATCGTCGATTATTTGGACTATTTATTGCCAGTGCTGCTAACTTTGTGCTTCTGTATGGCGCTTATGTCACTTACTTACCACAACTAATTAATGATGTATTTAAAGCCCCACCCGCAACCATTGGCATATTACTTTCTAGTGTTTCTGTAGCCATTACAATTACATCGTCTCAGTTAGGTAAGTTAGCTAGAAAATATAAACCCACGACTTTAATTAAAACATCATTTATTTTGTATGCTGTGGCTTTATTTATTGTTCCTTTTATGCCAAGTATTTGGTTTTTGTTAATTCCTACCACAATTTTTGGCATAGGTTTAGGTCTTGGTTTCCCTAGTATTCAAACACTGTTAGCAGATTTAGCTCCTAGAGAATATTTAGCAACGATTTTATCAGTCAACGGCACATTTTTTGGACTTGGGCAAACACTGGGGCCGTTGTTGATGGGTATAGCTTTTGGTTTTGGGGGAATTAATAGTGTGTTTTATGCAGGAGTAAGCTTTGCAATTCTGATATTTTTTGTATTTAGATATTGTACTTGTATGTAGACTAGCGAATGGTAAGTAGAGACGTAGCATTGCTACGTCTCCATATCATTTTGACCCTTGAATTTTTCTTCAACGACTAGAAGCGGTAGTGGTATTTAGCTCAATCAAAGGTTGTTTAGAAATTGCTTCTAATCCCACCGATCGCAAAATATCATCCCAATCACGTACTAATGTCAAATCATTGGGATTGGCAGCTCGTAAATCAGCGAGAGTTTTTAGGGTATCATGCCAATAACCATTTTCTGCATAGATGAGGACACGCTGTTTATTAGTTGCTGTTTGTAACTTGTTAGCGACTGTTGTTGGTAGTTCTACACGTTCTATCCAGCCACTAGCAATTGGATCACCACTGCGATCGCCTCCTGTGGAATCGCACAGTAGAGAAAAGCGCCATCTGTATTTTTTCCCTACTTCTAACCCCGGAAAATCCGCAGGTAAGGTGTAGCTCATAATTCCGGTGCTGGCTGTTAAGGGCAAAGTTTTATCAAGTATCTCTTCTCCCGCTTCATCCCTGAGTAAAAATTCGGCTTGCTGTGCAGAGGTGCGCGGAACATTCACAAAAAATGTCGGGCGATCGCTAATTGTTAATTCTACAGGAATTTGATTGGTTGCAATCTCCGCAGATTTTGGTGGTAAAACTCCACTGATATCTTGCGGACTGCATTTTCCCCGTGCTGCGCCTGCTTCAAGATTGCGAGAACCACGAATTCCAGGGACTTTAAATCTTAATAGGGAACGACGACGTGGAAACAATCTTGGTGTTGAACGCGGAATAGTTAGCTGAGAAATACTATTAGTGGGTGCTGCTATTGTTGGAGGAGTCAGCAGCAAATCTGGAATTACAGTTAAGCCTAGTGTTATTAATAGTAATGTTTTTTTGAGCATATTTTTTACAATATGTATGTTTTTATTAATGACTATCTCATAGTATTTAAAGTTTCATTTTGTGAATCTCATCTGCCTCAATTTAGTGAGTTTTGCATAGCTCTAGCCTCAGTGAAATCACTATAGCACTCTTAAATCAGTTCAATAATCAGATACGATTTCACGAAAATCCTAATACAAATTCATTGGTTGTTTACTTTTTCCCCCTGCACCCTGCTTCCCTGCGGCCTATTTGTATCAAACTTAAAGTCAAACGGTATGAGTCTCTCGATTTTATTACATCCATTTCATTTAGATATATTAAATACCCAATGACAGACTTGAGAAAAACAGGTAATTTGGACGCACATTAACTATTTACAGCAAAGAAATTTATCAAATCTGAATTCCTTGGGTAAGCAGGCTATTTTTTAACATTTACACTTTAGCTAATCGATAAAGAGGTAACGTCAATGGTCGGTCAAGATTCCAGACTCCGCAATTTCCGTCAAACAGTGTTAACCATTGGAGGTACGGTAGTTGTTACCAGTGTAGCGATCGCTGGATTAGTTGTAGGATTGCGAGAACTAGGTAGCTTGCAGGGAATGGAATTGGCTGCATTTGATTGGTTAATGCGATCGCGTCCCGATGAAGGTGCAGATAATCGCTTTCTAGTCGTCGGTGTCGATGATACAGATATTCAAACACGCAAAGAATATCCCATTGAAGACGGCACAATGGCGCAGTTATTAACAAAACTAGAACAACATGAACCGCGAGTGATTGGTATAGATATTTTGCGAGATGTGAAGCAAGGTGCAGCCGCAGGTCGTGAAGAATTAATTCAAACATTATCAGAAAACGAGAATATCGTAGCAGTTTGCGCCTTGAGTAAAGCTGATTCTCCCGGTATCGCCGCCGCACCCGGTATTCCCGAAGATAGAGTCGGAGTAGCCGACTTTCCCGTAGATGCAGGTGGTACAGTCCGCCAAGGAATGCTGATTTCTGTTCCCAAAACCTCAAAATTGCCAAAGCCTAACGAACATATCTGCAATATCGCCGACCCAGAAAATCAACTACCATCTCTGAGTTTTCAAATGGTAGTGCGTTACTTAGCAGCACAGGGAATTGAACCACAACTGACAAAATCTGGTGAATTGCAATTAGGTTCCACAGTTCTCAAACGCTTAACCCCAAAATCGGGTGGATATCACAAAGTCGATACAGCAGATTATCAAATACTGTTGAATTATCGTTCTGCTAAAAATGCCGTCAAACAAGTATCCCTGAGTGATGTCCTTGCAGATAAAGTTGACCCAGCATTAATCAAAGACAAAATTGTCATGATTGGCTACACCGCACAAATTGTCAAAGATACCTTTTACACGCCTTATAGTGCGGGGTCAGCCGATAGCCAAAAAATGCCAGGGGTAGTAGTTCACGCCCAAAATGCTAGTCAAATATTAAGTGCAGTTTTGGATAAACGACCGCTATTTTGGTTCTGGAATGAATGGCAAGAAGGTTTGTGGGTTTTTGCTTGGTCACTAGTAGGCGGATTTTTAGCTTGGCAAATTCGCAAACCTTGGCTATTGATATTAGGTGGAGGAGTGGCGATCGCCATATTATTAGGTAGTACTTATATAATATTTCTCCAAGCTGGATGGATACCTTTAGTACCGCCAGTTTTAGGACTTTTAGGCAGCGCTGTTGCTGTTGTATTAATAGATAGATATGCCGCCACAATTGTCAAAACCGTCAAAGGTTTTCTCAAAATCAACATTGACATTGACGAAGACAAAAAAAATCAAGAAGTAGCTGCAATTACCGAAAGTGATTACTTTTTAGAATTACAGCAAAAAGCTAAAGATTTGCGAGTGCGAGATAATCAAGAAATCTCAACCATCATACCTGAGCCTATTGCCAATAGCTTAGATCCCAATAGTCTTGTACCTGAAACAATAATCACAGATTTCAAATATAGCGAAACTACAGAAGTAGATTATTTACAACAAGTACGTGACAGACGAAACAAAATTAATTCTCAGGAAAATGAGCTTGCCCAAGCTCAAACTAATAACTTAGAAATAACTACAACACCAGCAACAATTGAAGAACCAGACGAATTAGAATACTTAGCAGATTTACAACGTCGCAGTAAAAAATTGAAAGAAAATAAATAGTAATAATATGAATCCCCAAGAATCTCCCGAATTACCCCACCAAAAAAGTCTCATAGATGTTATGAACTTGCCTGACGAGGCGCGACAAATTGTTAACTGGATAATTCACCAGCAAAAAGTTACATTATCTGAAGTAGCAATTTATTTCCATCTTTCTGAAGAACTGGCGCAACAACAGCTACAAAATTTAATCACCCAAGGATTTATTCAAAAATTAGATGATAGTGAATCAATTTACTATCAACCGCTCTTTGCCACTCAAAAGAAAAGTAAGCTGACTCAAAATATATGGGATAAACTCTAGAACGATTATTCTGCTTTTTCTGTGTCTGGTTAATTATCAAAACTTTTCCCATGTCAAAAATTGTATCTATCCACTCATTTCGCGGCGGTACAGGCAAATCCAATTCTACCGCTAACCTAGCAGGAATAGTTGCACGTTACGGTTATCGGGTTGGTATTGTTGATACAGATATCCAATCTCCTGGTATTCATGTTTTGTTTGGTTTTGATGAGCAAAAAATGAAATATTCCCTCAATGATTATCTTTGGGGACGTTGCAATATTGAAGAATCTGCTTATGACGTTAGCTCAACATTAGGTCAACCAGCAGCTAAAGGACGTATTTATCTAATTCCTTCTAGTATTAAAGCCAGAGATATTACTAAAGTTTTGCGGGAAGGATTTGATTTTAATTTACTCAATGAAGGCTTTCAAAAACTGCTGAGTGCGTTGAAATTAGATTACTTATTTATTGATACTCACCCAGGACTGAACGAAGAAACCTTACTTTCAATTGCCATTTCTGATATCTTGGTTCTCATTTTACGCCCCGATCGCCAAGATTTTCAAGGTACAGCTGTCACAGTCGAAGTAGCCCGCAAACTTGAAGTTCCAAAGATGTTACTGTTAATTAATAAAGCACTAACAGCTCTAGATTTTGATGCTCTCAAGCAACAAGTAGAAAAAACATACAATGCACCTGTAGCCGGAATTCTGCCCCTAACAGAAGAATTAATTCAACTAGCTAGTAGCGATTTATTCTGCTTACGCCATCCAGAACATCCTTTTAGTCAAATTATGGATAAAGTTGCTCGAATGATTATGCAATAACCAACGTAACTCTGATTTTCCCCACTTTCTTTTTTGTTACCAAGGATTACCAATCATAGTAAAAGCCGACCAGAAAAAGGGATGACTCAACTTTCTGTCACCAAGTTCTAGTAGCACAGGTGGTAGAGGTACATCACCACGAGCAGTTCTGAGTCTACCCATTTCCAGCCGCACTTGACCTTTGAGCATTGCTACTTGCGCTCGTCGGAGGGCTTCGGCTTTGATCGGAGATATTTTCAACTTTTCATAAAACTGAGTCATCAATCCGAGAGTACCTTCATCAGAAACAGACCATAAACTCGCCAAAGCAGATTTTGTCCCTGCTTGTACCGCAAAGCCAGCAAAACCTAATTCTGCATCTTGATTACCCAAGGCTGTACGACACGCACTCAGCACCACTAGTTCTACTGGGGGGTGATTCCAGCCGAGTTGGCGTATCTGATCCATTCTCAGTTGGGTGTCCCACAATTGAATGAAAGAGTTATTCGGCGCACCTGAGTTGAATTCTCCGTGAGTGGCTAGGTGAACAATCCCGAAAGCTCTTTGTTGTCGTTGGGCTTTGAGATTATTTAAAGTAAAGGCTTCATTTAAAAAGGCTCGACCAGGCCAAAGCTGCTGAGTGATGGTAGTTAACTCCGACGGTACAGATGGTAGGGGTTCTAGGTTCATGAATTGAGATGCACCCATACCCAAAACTTCAGCTTTTTTTATATCAACATAGGTAGTATCTGTGAGGCTGAGACTGGGCATTAAGCCAACACTATAGTTTTCAATTAAATACTGTTGACCATCATAAAGGGCAGCTATGGGCATCGATCGCAAGCCTGCATCCATGATAAAAACTAAATTATTAATTTCTCGTGCTTGCAGGTTAGATTTAATTGGTGTAATTAACCAGTTGTATAGTTCTTTAGCTGGAGTAATATAGTTGTCCCCCAATACTGGTTTGGTTACACGCTCGGTAAACTGTTGATTAACTGCTAACACTTGCGATCGCGTCACATTTGTTAATACTTGTCGAATTGGCTCACCTTTACCTGTTACTACTACCAACTCTAAAACATCATCGTCTTGAGGCGTGATTTTTTGTTCTGGTAATATGTTACGTTTAAGTGTTTTAGGTATAAAAGAAACGTAAATTAAAGCAGGTTTAACACCTGTAGCATTTTCAATGTTTACTAAAATATCACTAGCTTCTTTAATACTTTTAATTTCAGGTACACCTGTACCCAAATAGTGTACAAATTGGTTAGTAAAATTTGCCTCAAGTCTAGATATTTCTTTATCTAGTTCTACATCTAAGAAAGATTTATCTTTTTCCAATATTGGTAAACTAGCAATTTTCTTTTTTTCTACTAAATTATCAAAGTTATTGAGGTCTATATTTAGCAGATTATTTGTTTCTGGATTGAAAAAATTATTTGTTTCTCTATTCGGGGGATTATTAGGGTTTATGTTAGGAGAATTATCCGTAACTCTTGGCTGTGGCGTAATGTTGATTTTGATTGATTGCGCTACAGAATCAGAAACACCATCATTAGCTCTAACAGTAAAAGCTGGTATTTGACCAACCGCGCCTTGTGGTGGAGTATAAACTAAAACTGTATTTGCATCCAGAATTGTCCCTTGGGTAACTGGTGTCCCATCTTGAAAATGAAGAGAACCAGACAATATGCCATCAAACTTGATGTAGCGAACATCATTATTAACATCATTTGTATTAAGATTTAATGAGCCAAAATTAAATGTAAAAGACTGATTTTGTCGAGTATTAAGTAAATTAGAATTACCTGAAAAAGTAGGTGGTGTGTTAACAGAAATTAGAGAGATGAGGCTGGGAGTATCATCTGCACGTCCCCCTAATGTTCTGACTGGGAAAGTATTAACTGTTGATGTAGAAGAAATTTGGGAATTTGTACTATCTAGAACTAGTTCTTTCTTAATTGGATCATAACTAACAATCCGAATCTGACTGACATTAATTGCCGCTGCTGTACCGTTAAAATTTGCATTGCCAACAATAAATGGTAAGTTATCTACTCCTCCATTATGTTGAATATTTACAGCACCAGGTTGATTAAATGCACTAGTAAAAATAGAATTGCCTGTAGGCTGATTATGCTCAAAAATTTCTCCTACTACCCTAACAGTTCCATTTGCCGAAATATTAACATCACCGCCTTGACCAAACAGTGGAATATTTTGCCACCACTTACCTTGATTACCTAGACGAGATTGACTGATTAACCTAAGTTGATCAAAATCAAAACTTATACCTCTGGTGTTGATACTTCCAACAGTAATATTGCCATCAGCGGTTAAAGTGACTGCACCTGCTGTAGCAGTTCCCCAGATTAAAGCTGCTGAAGTATCAATATTATTAGTTGTAATATTACCGCCTGCTGTTAAAGCGATCGCACCTGCTGTAGCAGTTCCAAAACGATTGAAAGCTGAAGCATCAATATTATTAGTTGTAATATTACCGCCTGCTGTTAAAGAAACCGAGCCAGCAGCACCATTAAATCTATCAGCAGTGGTGATATTTTGAGTTGTGATATTACCTGTCGCATTAATAGTGACAGCATCATGAGCAACAATATTACCTGTGCTAACAACATCACCATTTTCAATCTTCAAACCAGAACCAGTTAACTGCACCACACCATCATTCACCACCACACCAGTCGCATTACCGCCACCACCACCAGTTAGTAGCGATGCTAAGGTATTAGCTGGCAAATTACTATTAGTTGAACTTAAAGGTTGAATTTCCAAACTCAAAGGATTATGCGGCATACTCAACCGCAGTAAGCTACTACCAGGCACAGTCGCCACCGTGACATTGCCTTCTGGTGCTGACAAACTCCCAGTACTGACTACTGTGCCTGCAAATAAACTTAAATCCTTGCCTGATACTAGATTACCTTGATTAAAGATAGCACTAGCAACACTGCTATCAAAGGCAAAACTATTGGGTGTGCCGATAAGTTGACTGTAGTTGTTTGTACCAAAGGCATTCAACCAATTGTCATTGCCAAAACCAAGGCGCGTAGCAGTAGTAGCACTAAAAGATGCTGGCACATTCAAACTGGCATGAGAGCCAAAGATAATACCTGCGGGGTTGATTAAATATAAGTTGGAATTGCCGCCACTGACACGAATTAAGCCGTTGATGATGGATGCTTCCCCACCTGTGACTCTGCCTAAGATGTTTTGAATGGATGGTTGCGATAAAAAGTTGGCTGTTTGGTTGGCATCAAGACCAAATTTGCTGAAGCTATGAAACAGGTTGGTCTGATCGCTACTGAGGCTACCGCCACTAATATTGATATTGTTGCCTTGAGTGTTAACAACTGTGCCTGTGCCATCGTTGGCGGGGGTGATGTTTTGCGCTTGTACTGTTGTGGGTATGAGGTATAATCCTAAAATGATGTTAGTAGCTGTTAATATTTTGACTTGAGATGCAGAGAGTTGAAATACTTGCTTGTTATGTTGGAGAAGTATAGGAAAGTAAGATTTTATTTTGCCAAATTTAATATTCAAAAAAAAACTGATGGCATAATACTTTATACTAAAAACTCAATGTCAGCTTCACTTTTTATCATCTAGAGTATACATGAGTTAGTCAGCCATTAAAAATCTTTTAAATATGAAAATGTATAGTTTTTATAAAGGAATTGTAAACAAATCTATTATTTCATCTCTGTTCCCTGCATCCACAAGTAAGCCAACAAATCAAATAAAATTGTTAAGCTTTCCTATTATGAATTAGATTAATCGGTGAAGTATCAACGCCATACGTGCGTGTGTGAGTGTTGTGGCAATTTATAAGCAGCACAGTGGCTAGAAAATATCATCCTAGGACAAGATTTAGGATGGGCAAATAATTATGCACATATAACCCAATACGGTTCAGTTAAGAAAGTTTCTTTGTAGAGACAAGGGAACAGGGAACAGTAAAAGGCAAAAAAACTTATCTAAACTCTATTGATATCATGTCCGGCAAATCAGTTATGATTCAGCATATCTGAGCAGAAAGACAAAACCCTTCCTCGCCCTGCACCCCTTCGGGTTCGCAAGTCCCCCATCGTGACGGAGACCGCCAAGACGGGGGCTGGTCTCACCTGCACCCTGCCCCCTGCGGTCTTTATGATAAGTCTTTTACCGGACACGATATGACATATACCCTATGAAAAACTACCAAATGCGCGAGGGCAACTGAAAACGCTCACTACTATTTAATAAACATTATGTAATCTTCAATTTTAGTAGCCAAGCGAGATGATAGAAATGGGCTTGCTTCCTTCAAGGCTTCATAAATTTCCATACCTTCTTCTCGATATCGAACAATTTTGTCTTGATTCCAATAATGTGGAGGTACTTGTAGATTGCTAATTCTATCTGCTAGTTTTACCATCCATATTTCTCGTGGTTGCGCTTTTATCCTTCGTAAACTATCTGTCATTTGGAGATGTTTTTCTAGAGAATTATCTTTAGTCAATGCCAGTACACCATGAGCTACTGATTCACCAAATTCTGTTTTGATTTGCTCAAAAGTTGTATCAGTATCTTCGATTGTGTCATGTAAAATAGCACATTGAATTGCTAAGTCTCCATCATGTTCTTTTTCTACACTGAGATCTGCAATGATTTCCATGCTCACAAAACTCAAGTGCATGATGTAAGGTATATTTGACCCTGGCATTTTCTGACCTTGATGTGCGTGTGCCGCAAATCTATAGGCTTTGATATAACTTTCTTGTGACCAATTTTGTAAACTTTGATATATTTCCATTTTTACTTAAAATAACAATTAGTTTATAGTTATATTGTAAATTAGCAGATAATCCCCATTTTTAAGTATTGTAAATAGTAAAGATTCAGGTCTAAAATTGCGGAAGTAAAGATTGCAATAAAGGCATATTTAATTGTGTTGACTGTCAACTGTTGACAGTCAACGATCCCATGAAGTGATTAGGCAATGAATATGTGTTTTAGCTGATCTACCAAGGATTGCCAATCATGGTGAAAGCAGACCAAAAATAGGGATGAGTGAGATTTTTATCACCGAGTTCTACTAAAACTTCTGGCAGAGGTAAATCACCATGAGTAGTTTTTAGTTTACCGTTTTCAAGACGTACCTCTCCTTTGAGCATTGCTACTTGCGCTCGTCGGAGGGCTTCGGCTTTTATGGGCGCTTGTTTTAACTTTTCGTAAAATTCGGTCATCAAGCCAAAGGTGCCTTCATCGGAGACATACCACAAACTTGCTAATGCAGATTTAGCACCAGCTTGCACCGCAAAGCCAGCAAAACCTAATTCTGCATCTTCGTCACCCAAGGCTGTGCGACACGCACTCAGCACCACTAGTTCCACAGGTGGGTTATTCCAACCGAGTTGGCGCATCTGATCCATTCTCAGCTGAGTATCCCACAATTGAATATAAGAATTACTGGGCGCACCTTTTCTAAATTCGCCGTGGGTAGCGAGGTGAACAATACCGTAGGGTGTTTCTTGTCGTTGTCCTTTGAGATTTTTCAAAGTGAAGGCTTCATTTAAAAAGGCTCTACCTTGCCAAAGTTTCTGAGTGATGGTGTTGAGTTCTGTGGGAACTGCTGGTAGTGGGTCTTGATTCATAAATTGAGATGCACCCATACCCAAAACTTTGGCTGTTTTAATGTCAACATATTTGGTATCTGTCAGGCTGAGACTGGGCATTAAACCGACGCTATAGCGTTCAACCAGAAATTGTTGACCATCATACAATGCGGCTACAGGCATAGCTCGTAATCCTGTGTCCATCAGAAAAACTAGATTATTAATTTCTCTGGCTTTTAGGTTAGATTCAATGGGTGCAATCAGCCAACTGTAGAGTTGTTTGGCAGGATTAATATAGGTGCGTCGTAGTGCTGGGTCAGTTATGGAACTGGTGAATTGGCGGTTAGCTGTGAGAACTTGCGATCGCGTCACATTTGGTAATACTTTCCGAATGGGTTCACCCTTAGCCGTCACCACTACCAATTCTAGAACGTCGTTATCTTGCGCAATGATCGGTAGTTGAGCCGTTGGTTTGATAGTTGCAGGTACAAAAGAAACGTAAATCAAAGCTGGTTTAGCACCTGTGGAAGATTCGATGTTAGTCAGAATCTCCTGCGCTTCTTTGATACCTTTAATTGGCTGTTTGCCTTCTCCTAAGTATGTTCCAACCTGATCTGTAAACTTTTCATCAATTTTAGATGTGGGATCTTTTACAATTGGTGGTGTTGGATCAGTGATTATCGGTGGGCCTGATGGTAGTGGATCATCAACATTGGTTTGTGGAACGATGGTGACATTTACCTGTTGAGGTGCTGAAACAGAAACACCATCACTAGATCTGACAGTAAAGGCCGGAATTTGACCACCTGCTCCTGATGGTGGTGTATATAATAATACTGTACTAGCAGTTAGAACACTGCCTGAAGTGACTGGTGTACCATCTTGGAAAGTTAAACTACCGGATGAAATCGCATCAAAAATAAAGGTGAGATTGTCATTGTTAACATCAGTGGCGCTCGGATTTAGAGACCCAAAGGTAAAAGTTATAGGTTGATTTGGTATTGTTGAAAAAAGTGCATTTGTAACCGTTAAAGTGGGTGGTGTGTTAATCGAATTAATTGTAATTCCAGCCGGAGTCCCAGATGCAGTACCGCCATTTGGCAGGACGGGAAAAGAATTAATCGGTGAAGCGGCTGTGATAGATGTAGTGCCAGTAGTAATTGCTCCAAATGTACCATTTGTACTGGCATTACCCACAATAAATGGCACATTATTCGGCCCACCATCATGTTGAATTGTAATAGTACCTGATTGGGTATTTCCCTCAGTAGAAATTGTATTGCCAGTGGGTGTTAAAACACCGTCACCATTTATAAATATTTGTCCTAATCCTCTAACAAGACCATTTGCTAAAACGCTGACATTACCACCTTGGCCTATCCCTCCACCTTCTCCAGCAAAACTAATAGCTTGAGTATTGATACTGTTAAAAGTAATATTGCTCCCAAAGGTGGTACGAGTAGCATTGAGTGTAACTGCACCTGCTATTGCAGCATCACCAAAATTTGTTGCTGATGTGTCAATATCATTGGTTATAATACTGCCTCCTGTATTTAACTCTACTTGACCACCATTACCTGATTCACTAGAGGTATTAATATTATTTGTAGTAATGCCACCTCCAGCGCTTAATTGTACTGCACCAGCATTGCCGTTACTATCACCAGAAACTGATGTATTAATATTATTGGTGCTGATGTTACCTCCTGCTGTTATTTGAACTTGACCTCCTGTACCAGAATTATCAACAATGGAAGTATCAATATTATTAGTGCTGACGTTTCCTCCCGCAGTCAATTGAACTTGGCTACTGTCGCCGAAAACATTAGAGGCTGTTTGAATGTCTTGAGTAGTAATATTACCTGTAGCGCTGATAATTACTGGGCCATTAACTACCGGAGTTCCATATCCGGTGAATGTGGGAACTATGGATATATTGCCTGTAATGACATTTGCAAGTGAAGATGGCCCACCTGTTTGACTGAAAGTGATTGGTAGAGGGTCACTAGAAGTTCCTATTTCTTGCAAGCTAGTCACGCCTGCTCTTAAAATCAAAGATGCTCCATTAGCTAATGTTTGCTGGTCTGTAGAACAAGTATTCGCACTACAAAAACTAGCAAGTGTATTATCTCTATTGTTAATTGTGATATTGCCAGTGGTAATACTACCAAGAGATTCTACTTTTAAAGATGGCCCTGTATAATCACCAAAGCTAACGTCTTGAGTAGAACTAATAATTGGGTCAACTAAACTGCTAAAGTTACTTCTGTTTCCTTGAATATTGAGAATTGAAAACTTACCACCACTGATAAAGTGAGCATCTAAAGAAATCTGTCCATCACTAACTAACTTGAAGTCACCACCACTCACAAAAGGTGTTTTATCTGAATGATTAATCGCAAAAATATCAATGCCTTGATTGCCTTGAATAGTGAGTTTGTTCCCTGCAACAGCAGAAAAATCTTTTGCAGCGCTATCACGAACTCTGACTGTATCTTTGGCAAGTAAATTTAAGTTATTAGTGGCTGAAAGTTGACTTTCTGGTAGTGTCAAATTGTTATTAGCTGCAAGGGTAACATTTTTACCAGATGCTTGAGTGACGACAATATCACCTTCTTTAACAGCCAAACCAGAACCAGTTAACTGCACCACACCATCATTCACCACCACACCAGTAGCATTACCACCACCACCACCAGTTAGTAGTGATGCTAGGGTATTCGCTGGCAAATTACTATTAGTTGAACTTAAAGGTTGAATTTCCAAACTCAAAGGATTATGCGGCATACTCAACCGCAGTAAGCTACTACCAGGCACAGTCGCCACCGTGACATTGCCTTCTGGTGCTGACAAACTCCCAGTACTGACTACTGTGCCTGCAAATAAATTTAAATCCTTGCCTGATACTAGATTACCTTGATTAAAGATAGCACTAGCAACACTGCTATCAAAGGCAAAACTATGAGGTGTGCCGATAAGTTGGCTGTAGTCGTTTGTACCAACAGCATTTAACCAGTTACCATTGCCAAAACCAAGGCGCGTAGCAGTAGTAGCACTAAAAGATGCTGGCACATTTAAACTGGCATGAGATCCAAAGATAATACCTGCGGGGTTGATTAAATATAAGTTGGAATTGCCGCCACTGACACGTATTAAGCCGTTGATGATGGATGCTTCCCCACCTGTGACTCTGCCTAAGATGTTTTGAATGGATGGTTGCGATAAGAAGTTGGCTGTTTGGTTGGCATCAAGACCAAATTTGCTGAAGCTATGAAACAGGTTGGTCTGATCGCTACTGAGGCTACCGCCACTAATATTGATATTGTTGCCTTGAGTGTTAATTACTGTGCCTGTGCCATCGTTGGCGGGGGTGATGTTTTGCGCTTGTACTGTTGTGGGTATGAGGTATAATAGCAACGCGATATTGCTAACTGCTAATGTTTTGATGTGCTGTATTAGACTAGTAGACTTCGGGAAAGTTTGCTTCTTGGCGCTAGAGATAGCGGTAAAGTTTACCTTACTGCCAGGAATCAGGGTTTTATTTTGTAAGTCTGGTTTATGATGCTGTCTGCGTTGTCGTGCTTTGATAATTGCTTTATGCGAGTTTCTGATTTGCTCATGTTGCCGTTGCCGCGATATTGTTTCTGGATGGGTGCGGTAGTAGTATAACGGCTTATATATATGCTCTACTTCTGCAACTTCTGAAAGTCGTAGACATAAATCGTAATCTTCTGCGGTTGCAAGTGAATCATCAATTCCCGCTGCTAAGTCCAATACTTCCCGTCTAATTAGCCGGAATTGAAATGTTATAAATCTATTTAACAGTTCTTCACGGCTATAGGGTACAAGACAACGATAGCCATAACTGAGGATTGTATCGTTCTCGTCAATATCTAAATAGTCGGTGTAAACCCAGCCAATATGGGGTTTAGCATCTAACACTGCTGTTGTTTCTGCCAATGCTGTTGGTGCCAGCAAATCATCACTATCTACCCAACCGATATATTTACCACGAGTTTGCGCGATCGCAGCTTTTAAGGCTTTTGCTACTCCCATATTATCTTTGCTTGCTATTACCCGCACACGGCGATCGCGTTTTTCATACTCACGGGCAATTTCTAGGGAATTATCTGTCGAACCATCATCCCAAATCAGCAGTTCAAAGTCTTGCCTTGTTTGTAACAAAACACTTTCTATCGCAGATTTAAGATAATTTTTACGATTGTAAACTGTGATGATTAATGAAATCACTGGCAGCATAAAAATTAGATTTTTTTAATTTTATAGAGCTTAAAGCTTTTAGTTATCGTTGTATCAATAGAATATACATTAACTTATGAGTTTTTCTACAATTATACAAATCTGAATTTTGTTCTTGCTCAAGATGTTAATTTTTGCGAATGTTTGCAAAATTAACTCGGTTGAGATGATTTTGCTAAATTTGATTCGGGCTGAAGTTCATCGCGATCGCCAAGTTAAATATTATTGACAAATTTTAAAAATTATGCGATATTTCCATGCCAAGCCACGACAACTAGCTGTTAATAGCTGGTTTGGTAAAGCAATCACATCAAGTACTATCATCTCAGGACTAACAGCAATTTTTTTATTAGCAAATTCGTTAGTTCCTCCAACTTTGTTTGCTCAAGAAAAGTTAGAAATTAAAGATTTTGACTACTGGGCAAATTTTTGTAAATTGTTGGGAGAGGAAAAGAAATATGAAGAAGCGATCGCTGCTTGTAATCAAGGAATAGCTATTAAGCCAGATGAATCAGAAATTTGGGTAACACGCACAGAAATTTTACTCAAACAAACAAAGTATAGTGAAGCGTTAGTGTCAGCTGATCGCACCTTACGCCTCCAGCCAAAATATTCTTTAGCTTTAGCGCAAAGATGTGAAGCATTATTAAGTTTAAACAAATATGCCGAAGCGATCGCTGCTTGTGATTTAGCTTTGCGTTCTGATAGCAACTGGGGCAATAGTACAGCAGTGGTGGCATGGTACAATCGTGGTTTAGGACAAAGTAAATTAGGACAAATAGAAGCAGCGATCGCTTCATTTAATCGCGCCTTAGAAATTAATCCGGAGAATTCTTTAGCATTAGTCGGTAATTGTCAAGCATTATCAAATTTAAGCAGGTTCGGAGAAGCGATCGCTGCCTGTGACTCAGCAATTAAAATTAATAGTAATTGGGGTGATAGTAACCCTGCGATCGCTTGGTACACTAAAGGTTTAGCACAGAAAAAAAACAGACAATTAGAAGCAGCGATCGCCTCATTTGATCAAGCTGTAGCGATGAATCCCAAAGATGCAGATATTTGGTTAGAACATGGTAGATCATTAGCGGCAATTGGCAAACCAGAACAAGCCGCAGTTTCTTATGAATTTGCTGTGAAACTGAGTCCTAATTATGCTTTAGCTTTAGCAAGTCAAAGTGCCAGCTTCAACAAATTAGGTAAATTTAAAGAAGCACAAACAGCCGCCGAACAAGCACTCCAAGGCGATAATCGCTGGGGTGATGCAAGTCCCGCCTTAGCTTGGGAAGAGAGAGGAATTGCCTTAGCTGGTTTAGGAAATTACGAAGAAGGATTAGCCTCTATAGAAAGAGCGATCGCCCTTAATCCCAACTATGCTGAAGCTTGGAATAATCGTGCAGTAACTCAGTGGTATTTAGGCAGATATTCTGATGCAATAACTAGTAGCGATCGCGCCACAGAAATTAATCCTAAATATGCTCAAGCTTGGTTTAATAAAGGCAGAATTCTCAAAACATTAGAACGCTATTCAGAATCACTGGCAGCGTATAATAAAGCATTAGAAAATGTGGGCAAATTTGCTGATAAATCACTCTTAGCAAATATTTGGGCTAACCGTAGTGTTGTATTGTGGCATTTATCAAGAAATCAAGAAGCTTTAGTTTCAGCAGATAGAGCCATTGGTCTCAATCCTCAATTATCACAAGGATGGTATAACCGAGGCGTAGTACTATTTAATTTAGCCAGATATGATGAAGCAATTAATGCTTACAATCAAGCAAATATTCTTGCTCCTACCGATGCTAATATTTTAGCTGGTAAAGGAGTTGCTTTATTGCAATTAGGTAAATTAGAAGAAGCTGTAACTACTTTTGCCGCCACCTTACAACTTGATCCAAAAAACTCATTAGCATTGACTAATCAAACTATTGCTCAACAAAGATTACAAGCACAACAAGAACAACAAAAACCCAAGCTACCGGCACTACCAAATAGTAGTAAAGTGCGTTAGTTATGTAGCCTGTTTTAAATATTGTTCAGTATGAATTGAAAATAAGATGAGTATAGATAGAATTTTCAAAAGTTCTGATTTTTTTCAACCAACAGATGGTGAACCGATTCGTTCCGTAGTGACGGATTCATCTAATGCTGTTGTTGTTGCTTGGTACATCAAACCTGGACAAGAAATTGCCGCCCACATCCATCCCAATGGCCAGGATACTTGGACAATCTTATCGGGTAGTGGTGAATATTATTTAGATACAGTTGGTAATCGCCAAACAATTACAGCAGGCGATGTCGTTGTCGCACCAATCAAATCTGTTCATGGGGTTTTCAATCATGGTGATGAACCTTTGATGTTTATCTCCGTAGTCACACCTTACGATGCAGGATATGAACCTGTCATTATAGAATCGTCATCACCTAATCAATAAAATTCCCCACATAGCCATTGTTTGTGATGAAAAAAAGAGGAGTTGAATTAGCTACCTGAAACTTTTCAAAACCCTAATTCACCACCCCTCTATCCTTTTCGTGTAACGTGAGTTCGATAAACCTCTCCCTCCCAGGTTCCCTTTCCTAAAAGGCGAGTGAGGAGCAACGGCAAAATAGGGTTTTTACTCCCCTCTCCTCGTAGGAGAGGGGTAGGGGGAGAGGTCAAAACTGCTCTTAATTACTGACCACGACTAGCTGGGTCTACACCAGCAAAGGTCAGGAAATCGATCATGCGGAAATCTTTAGCTTTGCCTGTCTTGGTAGGTACGGTTGGTACCCAATTAGGATTCACATTCAGGTAGGAATTTGAGTCTAGCTGAAGCAGACCGATAATTACCTCACCCACAATGCGACCGCCTACTTGACCTAGATGCAAGCCTTTTTCCCGAAGTTCAGCTTCTTTGAGAATGTAGTACCAGAGTGGTGTAGATCTGTCAAAGGTCGAGTAAATACTCCGAAGCTCGGCCAAGTCGTACCTACTCAGTACTGGTACACCCATCTGTTGGGCGATGTCTTGGCCGGATGGTAGTAGCCAAGTCAGGTGTCGGAGCAGGTTGCGTTGGATGAGTGAAGTCGGAGGAGTACCCGAACCGATAGTTTGGAGCGGCAAGTTAAACAGTGGGCTAGAAATTTTTGTATCGATTAACTTATTTGGTCTGACTTGAGTATCTCCAAAGTCGAAGAATGTCTGCCATCCAATAAAGCGTCGTGGCGCTCTAGCTCGACCGCGCAGGTCATTCGGATCAGGTTTTCCCTCTTGAGAAGGATCGAAAATGAACGCAAAGAAGGGCTGGCCATTGTCACCTGCCAAGTTTGCCCGGTAGGAAGGCCGGATCATACTGTGACCAATACGAAAACCGATTTGGAACTCAACTGGGATGAACGCTCTGTCTGGCAATGGATTATAAAACCTACGCCCATTCTTTAAAATGTCGTTCACCATATCCTGCCCGACAAGAAGTGGTAGAAATTCATGGAGGATTGTCCACTGGTAGTGCCAGGTAGTCAATTGGCGAGCCTTGCGAAAAGCCTCATCGTTGGAGATACCAGGAGAGTTGGATCTAACTAAATCCACCGCATGGTTGTGGAAACGATAGAACGCAGATAACAGTCCAGCGATAATCAAATGTTGATCGCAACGTGGGTCAGCAATTATCGCTCGATTGTTCGCGTCGCGCGGCAGATCCTCGAATAAGCCGCCAGTTTCAAGTCTCAGTTTGATTGGGTCTTTAAGGTCGTATAGGTTTGGCGATCCGATTGGCCCATCACCGTAGACATTATCAAGGTCAAAAGCTGCTGTGCGAGAATTTGGTGCAGTGATTGGGGGTGTGACCTCGCCTAGTCGAGAGGTAGTATCGTGGGTGATGTCAAGATCCATAAACTGGGACATAAACGTCGTACCAGCTGTATGGGTAGGATTATTGGGATTGTTAACGTTGAGGGCAGGATCAGCAATAAGAGCTATTGGCCCTGCGGCTAAATTGTCTTTAGCATCTAAAATACCCCCAGGTTTACCCATTTCCATGAGAGCAGCTCTAACGTTAGAGCTGGGTGGCGCAAAGGGTGGCAAATTATTAAACATGCGTCCGAATTTACCGGGCAGAGTCCGATCAACAAACTGTGCTTTCGCTTGCATGTCGAGAAAACCACCAACCATCACAACGACGGTGATAATGGCAGTAAGTGCGATCGCTAACAGGTAAAAAACCCGATTTTTCCAGCTTTTCGCTTTTTTATAATTCAAAAATTTCATCAGGATTCCTTAACAAAAAACAAAGTATGCGGTATCGTTGCAAGTTCGCCGATAGAGCTACATCGGGTTAACTTGCAAATACCTTTGGCAAAATATATAGGAATAGGTATGCTAATATTTTTACCTTTGTAAAAAAACCACAAAGGTACTTTTAATTTTTCCAGAACAGCCTAACACAATCCTGCACCAAGCTATCAGTTAAAAGACAATACGGTTCAGTTAAGAAAGTTACTCTGTAGAGATAAGGGAACAGATAATAGAGAACGGGTAACAGAACGCTTATCTGAACTATATTGACTAAAAAGGTAGAACTTGGACACAACTTGCAGGGTAGTTAAGGTTACTTATATAAAAACTATACAAGTTTTTATTGATTAAATTCAAAATTTAAACTTAAAGTTACATTGAAGAAAAATACAGAAGTCAAAATTCAGCATCCACAATCAATATAGTGGGAAATTCAGACCAGCCACTAATTGTAGGTGTAGCCTTCCCAAAGGGTAGACCTCTAAATTTTCAATTTGGAGGAAGTTTTAAACCCGTTTACTCATTTATCACTATGCACACAAACCTTGCTGGTACTGCTTTTGGATAATTTGTCTGAATACTATATCCGCGTCTACATAATGAATTCTGCCAACTGACTCCTGAATGCTATTGCGATAACTACTGGAAAATTAATTAATTGATGAAGTGATTATTTTGATTTTAAAATTTAAACGTAGGTAAATACTTTTAAACTCGCTTTGGTAGAATTGAACACAAAAATTAACTACCTAGATTGACAAAAGTTAAAATCTACTGTATTTACTTAAGTATGCTATAAATAAAAACACGGTTTTCTAGCCAGTAATTAGTTAACAAAAAGCAAAACTCTATCGCAGCTAATTTGCGCCTACTGCGACAGAGAATGAAGAAATTGAAACACCAAGGTAAAGCACAAGCGAAAAGTTTATGCTTCAAAGATTAAAGATGAAGCAAAAGTTTAGGAAATAACCGATTTTTTTGCCTATTCTCTCCCTTGGTGCTTCCTACTGTGCTAGACATGCTCAATATATAGTGTTTAATTTCTGGGAACAGTATTCTATCGATCAATTTTCAGGTATCGTAATCAAGGGTAGCGATCGCTGGCTTAGAGAAGAAAGTCGTTAGTAATAATGTTCAGTTGATACAGTTTTTTCTGTTCTCTTTTGCTTACCTAGATACATTATATTTCAAGTAAGTGAAGTACACTATTTAAGTCTCAAAGCTAGGTAAGATATTTTACCTTTATAAGCTCCTTATATTACCTTATATTAACCCATTGCACAGGGTCTATTTGATAATAGCGTTGCAATAACTCATAAAGTTTTGAATGCTTATCTAACAATTGCTGTGGCTTTTCAAAAAAAGTTTCAGTCACCACCGCAAAAAATTCTGCGGGACTAGTTGCCCCGTAACTATCAATTACAGTCGTGATATCTTGTTGAATATCATTGCAGAGTTGTTGATATTCTGCTGTCATAACCTGCGCCCAAACGAAATAATCTGATTTTTTGGGTAAAATAGGTACACCTTCAGCCTTACCATCTTCTTGGTCTAATTGATGGGCAAATTCATGCAGCACAACATTATGTCCATCGCGCCAATTTTTTGTATCTCGTTGCACATGTTCCCAGGATAATATTACTTGGTCTTTCACCCATGATTATCCCAGTCTGGCATCGCGTCTTTCTTCCACAACATAATCACTCACTGCCACAGTTTGATTCACAAAATAAGTGCTAGGATAAATCAAAATTGAACGCAGTTTTGGAAAGTATTCACCGCGTTCATTTAGCAAAAGTAAACAAGCAACAGCAGCAATAGTTAGTTTCATTTCTTCTGTTACTTGCAATCCTTGACAGCCAATGAATTGTTTCTCTGCTAAAAATACTTGAATATGTCCTTGAAGTCGTCGGCGTTCTTCGGGAGTTAGACATAAGTAAATCGGTAGATTATTTTCAATAACAGCACTCCACAGTGGCGGAAAAGGACACTTTTTAATGCGATCGCGCCGTTTTTTAGCCAGAATAGGACTGATGAGAATCGCAGTTACAATTAGCCCCAGAATGAGAAAAATAATAATTGTTGCACCCATTGATTTTGTATGATGCTATGCCATTGCTAGTTAGTATAGCGATCGCACCACACTATTAACCATCAAATTAACTACACTAGACACATACCCAGATCACTTCATCCCCGCCATATCTATCAGTGTATAAGTCCTGAAATTGCTCTTTGATATGCAGTTATATCCCCGATTTATTGAATAAATCAGGGATATAGTAAGTAGTCAAAAAATTAATGACACAGGATACTAACGGAAAAAACTGCAATCAATTTACTAACTTTCGTAAGATAAGTATTGATTTAGTAAGGTAACCCGTTAGGAAATAGAACTGCTAGACGTTTTTCACGAAGTTTAACTGTCTCAAAATAGATTTCTTCAATCTTTTTCAACTCGTCTTCAGAAATCTTGAGTATCTTGGCTGCTTTGAGGACAATAGCCCGTTCTTTTTCGCTATATTCGCCATCAGCAGCACAAGTTTGTATAGCATCAAGAAGTAAGGAACGTCTTGTTTCAGTGATGACAGGATCTCCTTTAAATACTGTCTCTAAATCTTCGTCAGCTTTGTAAACTTTGAGTTTTTCAATAACTTCAGAATCGCGGTTATAGGCAGAGGCATATCCAATCACCCAATCTCTTTCTGCATCTGCCAATGTGCCATCACCATTAGCACAAATAAGCATCGATTTAAAGTAAGCTTCATAAGATGCATTTAATGGAATTTGCGAGAAACCAAACTGTTCGTTGAACAACCATTTAATGCCTAAATCTGTTTCTTTTGCTGTGATATTTGTTGCCATTATTTTCACCTAAAATTACTTGGTTTGATTTATTGTTGACATTTTTATTATTGCATAAGCAACTATTTTTAATTATTAAAAAACCATTGTTTTTCTTATTTAACTATTTTAAAAAACAGCGCTACAAATAGTAGCTTTCAATCTTTAAAAGCTACTATCCAACTAACTAGATATTTATTTTTTGAGATAAATAAAATTCTAATTTTGAGAAAATAAAAAGCTTTGGCTAGGCACATTAGGCAATAAAGTTGCCTCAATACCAGCTTTTTCCATTATGTCTAAAGCATACTCATATTTAACTTTGTAACGTTTTTGTTTACTGTAAATAGCATACTGGTCTTGATAGTTGGAAGGCGTAAAATTCACGGTAATTGTATTTGCCCCTGCTTTCAGTCCTTTTAACTGACCATCTTGACCTAATAAAACATTAAAAGCACTTACACTAGGTATTAAAACTTTTGGCATCATAATTCTAGCTAAAGCCATCCAATTTAAAGTCATATTGGCGTTACCAGGACTCATTTGAGCTAGTGGAGTACCTTTACCAGGGATAAAAGGAGATGCACTACACATATGAATTTTCTTCTTCATGGCAAGTAGGAGATCGTTCGCCAGCATCTTTGGAGTTTGTTCAATTTCGATTTTTCCATCAGCATTTACTGCTTTTAAACCAACAATTGTTCCGCTTCCTACTTCATACCCTAAACTTAACAAATCATCGATTCTATCTAGGCGATCGCCTAAACTATATCCTCTAGCTTGTTGGTGTAAATTCCAATCGCTAGTTTCAAATTTAATAATGTATTGATTTGCGCCAGCTTCTTTGAGTATTTTGTAATCTTCTTTGGGTTTATCACCAAGATTTAACAGGATGATGACGTTATTATCAAAAAGTTGTTTAATTTGAGATATAGCTTTAGATACAGTTCTAGTCGTTGCTCTAATTTCACCAGCTTGAATAAATACAATAGGAACTCTCGATTCTTTGATTTCTGCGGCGGTTTCTAAGATTTTTTCACTTGTAAAGTTATAACGCTCTCCTAATTCTTCATTTTCAATTCTCATTGGACAATAATTACAACTTCTTTCACAAGCATTTGTAATCTCGATTACACCTCTTAAAATTCCTTTATTGCCAAAATACTTCTGACGCACAGAGTTTGCTATTTCAAAAAGTAGTTGCTGATCGTTGTCTTCAAAATGAAGTACTTCTTGGAAGGTTGATTGAAAAAATTGTCTGTATTCTTGGGATTCTCTTGATTCATTTTCTCGATATGGGCTTTCAGTAATAGCATCAATTTGGATGGCTGCTAAAAGCCGCTCTTTTTCCTGTTCTGAAATGTCTAGTAAAGTTTCAATCAAATTTTGCTTCATTTTATTTACCTGAAAACTATGAATGTTGTGCCAAAAAATGATTTACCAAGCCTCTTAGTAGTAAGAACAGACATTTAGACATTTCTTACTTTTCTGTTCCCCATTCCCTGTTCCCCGTTCCCTTTTATAAACGAATAGCTTCAATCACACTGATTGGAGGTGCTACGGGATAAATTTTTGTCAATGAGAAGCCTGCTGTTTCTAGTAGGACTTGATACTCAGCTTCAGTCCGTTCACATCCGCCATAATTGACGAGCATCTGCAAGTCGAGGAGTTTGCCAAAGAATGCTTCGTTGCCTGGAGGGATAACCATTTCAACTAGCAGCAATTTGCTGTTAGGCTGCATCGCTTGATAGCAATTTTTGAGGATGGCGATCGCTCTTTCATCATTCCAATCGTGGATAATATACCGCAGCAAGTAAGCATCTCCACCTTTGGGTACTGACTCAAAGAAGTTCCCGCCGACTAGTTGACAACGATCTTGTAGTCCCAAGTCTTCTATCAAAGGCTTGGCTTGTACAACTACGTGGGGTAAATCAAATAAAATCCCCTGCATTGTCAAATTTTCTTTGAGAATCGAGGTCATTAAAGTACCATTTCCACCTCCAACCTCAACTAAGTTCTGGATGGATGAAAAGTCATAACCAGATGCGATCGCTGCATCTTGTTCGCCAGATATACTACTTATGGCTTGAGTGTATATTTTAGAAGCATCAGGATCAGTAGCTAGGTAATCAAATCTCTCCACCCCGAAGATGTCTTTAAATACAGGCTTTCCAGTTTTAATACTTTCAAGTAAGTTTCCCCAAGGTTGCCATTCCCAAGGTTGACCAGACTTGATCGCATAACCACGTAGGGAATCGGTGCGATCACTTTGCAACCCTTCCGCAAGTGGAGTCAATTCAAAGTAACCTGGACTACCTTCAGCAAATATACCAACACTGGCTAAGGCGCGTAGTAGTCGATAGAGCGATCGCGCATCTACACCAGTTGTTGTTGCTAATTCATCGTAACTTTTAGAACCATCCTTGAGTAAATCTGCAATACCCAATTGAGCAATTACATAAATACCTTGGGTAATCCAAGCACCAGCGATCATTTGCTTTAATGTTTTTGTCGTCTGCATCTTGTTTTGACTTGTAGGTTTTTGTAATTTTGTTTGCAGCATAAAAGCGTTATCTATAGTCTACAAATGGGCAAATCTGACATATTAAAAAATACTTTTTATTTATTTGTCATTTCATTATTCGTATAATTTTACTATCTCTAACTCTGGTGGTTGTGGAAAGCCAAATTTTTCATGATAATGAGGAAACTTAATTAAGAAAAGGCATAAAGGTTGATTTCGATAAAAGGCAGTTAAATGAAATAATCGAATTGCACAATTTTCTCCTTCACCTTCCTCTGACATAGAGAAATTACCAGGAAAAATCTCGTCAAAGTAAACTTCAAACTCTCTTGCTGTTGCTAGAAAATATTTGCCAATTAGTTTAGCAGCATTATCATAAGCTGGATTCGGAATATATTTTCTGTAGCGACTTTCATCAAATCCCACTTGTACAAGAAATTCAAAAAAATCTTGAAATAACTTTTGTTCTTCACTGCTATTAAAATCTTCCCAGCCTTTTTTAAGGCTATCGTATAGTTTTGGATATATCTTTAAAGCTAACATTTTCTCTTTCAATTGAATCTCTGCAATTATCTCCTATCAACTATTTATCAAAGAAAAATAGCATTGCTAAATTCAGACATGAAAAACTTTTTATGTGATTTTCAAGCTCTTATATAGATATGCTATTTCAAGCATATCTATATTCAGATTCCAATCAGCAACACCAGATTGTTAGTATGGGCTTTCTTGAGGATATAAGAGCTTGAGGCGTTTTTGTCGTATTGCTGATTCTTCTTGATATAGCTGCTCTAACTGCTCTACTACGTCTTCTGTTACTCCTAAAATAGAAGCCATTTTTCGGATTTTTGCTTTTTCCTGTTCATGATATTCTCCATCAGCAGCAGAAACCCAAATTGCAGAGAAAATTATGTCTCTCTGTGCCATAGATACTTGAGGAGAGCGAGAAATTACTTCTTCTATGGGTTCATTAGCTTCATAGGTTTTTAAATCTTCAATCACCCAATCTTCTACTCCCCACGATGCACAAAATCCCAGCGCCCATTCCTTCTCTTCTGGTGAAAGAACTCCATCGGCTTTAGCGCAATTTAAAACAGCTTTCATATAAATGTTACTGTCTTCGTTTGTAGGAATCTGGTTAAAACCAAAAAACCAATTCATGATCCAAGATGAGCCAATTTTTCTGATGTCAGACATGAGGTTTACTCCTGTTTACTAATTTGGCGTGAGTTCGATGAGTGCTTTTTTGTCCTCACCCCTAGTCCCTCTCTTTGTAGGAGAGGGAGGCTAGGAGGGAGAAGTCTGTCGAATTCACGTTAATTTGCTGTAGGTTTGTTTAAATGTGACGTGTGAATCCTATTTCAAATTGCTTGATTGGTAACAGTCAAGCCTATTTGTTAGAGGGTGGTGGTATATCCAGCCAACTACTACTAAGAAAATAGGAAAAATAAGTATTAAGTAATTGAGTATTCACTGGAGGACACCTAATTGAACTTCCTATAAGAGCATTTTGTGTTGTCAAACAAGTAATTCTAGGTTCCTTTGATTGCTGATATTGTCTTTGATAAAAAGGCAAGAGATGATACAAAGGATTTTCCCTAGACTGGACAGCATTATTTAGTTGTGCTTGCCAATCTTGATAAGTAATATGCTCTATCTGATAGCCGATAGAGGAGATAAAATCAGTGAGTTCTCTCCAAGAAATAGAGTGAGGATTATTTAAATGAAAAGCCTTACCTAGAGAATCTTTTTGTTGTGATAAATACACAATACTTTGGCTGAGGTAATCTACGGGAGCTAAATCTAACCTGTCAGTGATATCTGTCATGCTCCCCATTTGTATGCAGCCTTTGATGGTGCGACAAATTACATCATCTTTATACCAAGCACCTGTTTGACTATGACCGGAAATAAATGGTGGTCTATAAATCGTAACTGGAAGACCGCGATCGCGTGCTAACATTACTAACTTTTCTGCTACCCATTTACTCTGAGAGTAAGCAAGTTTCATCCCCTCACTATGAGCAAGTGGATCGGATTCAGTTACTACTTTTCCCCAATAAGCTGATGACTCAAAAACTGCGATCGTAGAAATGTAATGTACAGGCTTGACTTTTACACGACTCGCTAATCTTAAAATTTCCTGAGTCCCTAAAATATTAGTTGGCTTTAATGCTGAATAGGGATAAACATAGTTAATCCAAGCAGCATTGTGATAAATCACATCGATAATGCTGCTCATTTTATGAAATTCTTCAGATGATAAACCTAACAGTGGTTGAGATAAATCACCCAACACAGTAAAAATTCTCTCAGCAAAATCATCATGCCAAATATTATATAATTCTAAGTTATTTTTAATCCTGATTTTTCCTGAATTAATATCAGTAGAACGTACTAAGCAATAAATATTTGCCTGGGTTTTTAACAGCAATTCTTGCAGTAAGAAAGCTCCTAAAAAGCCTGTAGATCCAGTCAAAAAAACGGCAGTAGGCTCAGTTATAAATGTCTCACTTGGATATTCGGGAAATATAGTAGAGTCTAAAACAACCTCTGAATTTAAATCTGTTGCTAACTCAGCCGATGATTTTTGTAAGATGGTTGTTTTCTTGGCTGTTATTTGCTGAAGCAATAAATTTACCAATTGCTTGATATTGGCATTACCAAGAAACATTTCTATGGGTATGTCTACCCCTAATTCAGTATCAATACGATTCTTTAAATCAATATTCATGAGAGAATCAAGCCTCAATTCCTGCAAAGGCTTCTCTATATCCAGATTTTGAGATGAATCGATACCTAAAACCTTGACAAATTGCTCTCTAACGTCAGCTATTAATAGCTCTTGACGTTGATCCGAAGAAGCATTATCTAACTGTTGTAGAAACTCCAATCGTTGCTGCAATGGCTGCTTATCAGAAGATGCTTCTTTGATATTTGTCAGTTCTTGTTGTGCTAGTATGCGGCGCAAAATTTTGCCAGAAGGTGATTTGGGAATTTTGTCCACAAATTCAAGTCTGCGGATCATTTTCTGCGGTGCAACTTTTTCAGCGACAAACTCCATAATTTGCTGTGCAGTAACAGCAGTTTTCAGCACAATAAAAGCTTTAGGAACTTCGCCGCTACTGGGATGAGGACTCTTGACTACACAAGCATCGGCAATAGCCGGATGACTCAACAATACTGCTTCTAGTTCGGCTGGTGCGATGGAGTAGCCATTGCACTTAATCAATTCTTTGATGCGATCGACGATATAAAAGTAGCCGTCTTCGTCCATATAGACAATATCACCAGTGTGATACCAACCATCTTGATCAATTGCTCTGATAGTTGCGTCAGGATTATGCAAATAGCCTTTCATCATCTGCGTCCCACGTACCCACAACTCCCCTGGCTGATTCAAACCTAATGGTTCTTGGGTATCAACATCTACGATTTGACATTCCACATAAGGTAGACATTGACCTACTGAACCCGGCTTGATTTTGTCTCGTTCATCTGGCGTGTAGGTAGTTACAAAGGTTTCTGACGTTCCATAGGCTTGCTTGATAACGCAATTAGGAAGACGCTGTTCAAACTCTTCGATTAATTGATGGCTGAGTGGTGCTGCACCAGAAGTCAGCACCCGCAAGCTTGAAAGATTGTACTTATCTACTATTGGTTGCTTTGCTAAGGCCAGTAAAATAGGTGGAACGACGTGGATACGGGTGATTTTATGCTTTTCAATCAGACTCAGAAAGGCCTCTAAATCGAAGCGTGGCATTGTCACAACAGTAGCACCACAAGCCAAGCTGTAATTCAGCATGACCAGGCCGTAGGCATGAAAAAAAGGTAAAACTCCCAAGATTGCATCAGCCTCGCTGACTGGTTCGCAGTTCTGGAATTGGTGAAAGTTCGCTACAAATGAATGATGGGTGTGCATTACGCCTTTAGGCATACCAGTAGTGCCGCTGGAGTAGAGCAAGGCTACCAAATCTGCTTGTGGATTAATCTGTACTTTTGATGTCTCTCCTGCACTTTCCAAAAGCACAGAAAATGGGGTAGTTCCAGCTGCTTCACCAAATACAAATACTTCCTCTACCTTTGACTGACCAACGGCTTCTAATGCTTGTCCTAAAAGCTCAGGGATGGTGATGAGATACTTTGCACCAGCATCATTGAGTTGATATGCAAGTTCTTCTGTTGTGTAGGATGGGTTGACTGTAGTAACAATCCCACCCAAAGTTGCTACAGCATGAAAAGCGATCGCATACTCAGGAAGATTAGGGCTGTAAATAGCTAAAACATCACCTTTGGAGCAGCCACGCGCCGCTAAACCGATAGCAGCTCTATAAATGTAATCTGCTAGTTGTTTATATGTTATTATACTGTTAGTTAGTCCTTCAATAAAAGCTGGTTTTTCACCTAGCTCTACTGCTCGTTGTAGTACAAATTCTGTCAACGGCTGTTCAGAAATATGAATGTCAGGATATGGACTGCCAAAAATCATAGAATTTCTTGATTCGAGCAAATTATTGATAGGACAAAACTGTTCATACTGAAATTGCAGGAAGCCGAAGTAACAAAAGCTTCCTTAATTTCTCCTAGTGCTGATTGCCATTTAGAGATAGAATCTCTTTTGCTTATTGTTGTCGTTTTTACTCCAAATTGCTTGGAATGTATAACACTTTAGTTTTTTAAAAATCTCAGACTTTTAATAACAATGCAAGGACAGTTAAGACAGTTAAGACAGTTAAAATTTTTGATAATAAAATAATAATATTATTTTATTTATTATAATATTATCTTATGTAAGCCACATTCCGCAGATCTATAAGGCTTTGAGAAATCAACACTGTCCTAAGAGGATGTTTGGAAAGTCTCGTGAAAGATACTAAAAACCCCTCTCCAAACCTCTCCCCTTCGAGGAGAGAGGCTTTGAAACCCCTATTCCCTCGTGAGTGTTGGGGGGCTTATCGAAGGGTGGGTGGAACAAATCTAAAATCTACAATCCCTAAGCCCCGAACTCTCGTGGTCGGGGTCAATCTAAAATTGATTGACAGAAATCAAGGTAACAATTTCATCTGGAGAATGAGCAATAAAATCTGCACCGTGAGTTTTTAACTCTTGCTCAGTTCCATAGCCATAAGTTACACCAATTGTCGTAATATGATTATGCTTGGCTCCAATCATATCGTGTAGGCGATCGCCTACCATAATCATAGTTGCAGGTAAAAGATTTTCTGTTACTAAAATATGATGAATTAAGTCTGCTTTAATACTCAGCGTTCCATCAAGTTCACTCCCATACACACCATCGAATAGCGGTGATAAGCCAAAATATTCAATAATCCGCGTTGCGTAAATATAAGGCTTGGAAGTTGCCACAAAAGTTTTATAACCAGCAAAACGAATAGCTTTCAGAGTTTCTTTAATCTGCGGATAAAGAGTATTCTCAAATAATCCAATCGTGGAAAAACGACTACGATACAGTGAAATTGCTTGTCCCAGTATTATGTCATCTGATGTTTTCAGTAGCTGAGAAAAACTGTCTTTGATGGGAGGGCCAATACACCAATCTAATTCATCAGCCTCCGGTGGTATATGACCGAGTTCAGACAGCGCATACTGAAAACAGCGCGTAATTCCAAGTTTAGGGTCTGTTAGTGTTCCATCTAGGTCAAAAAGGATAGTATTAGCAGATATATCTAATAAATAATTGGGCATAAATTCATTGGTGACGATAGGGAACAGCTAACAAGAAAAAAATGTGTAATTAATTCTGTCAGATATAGTAATCCAATTATCTGTAGCATCTCTACAACAACCATTGCCAAACAAGACATTAAATCTTGACAGAAATAAAGAGTACAAAAGTGACGTAAAATTATCATTTATCTGGCATCTGCTACCCTTTGACACCCATGCTTTGTGACTATCTAGTACAAATTCTGACCGCCCGTGTGTACGATGTTGCCCAAGAAACCCCTCTGGAGTATGCCCCAAATCTTTCCACCAGACTGAATAATAAGCTGCTATTAAAGCGGGAAGATATGCAGTCGGTGTTTTCTTTCAAACTGCGGGGTGCGTACAACAAAATGGCAAACTTACCACCAGATTTGTTAGCGCAGGGTGTCATTGCTGCTTCTGCGGGTAATCATGCCCAAGGTGTGGCTTTAGCAGCTAGTCGCTTGGGAACAACTGCCATTATTGTTATGCCTGTAACTACACCCCAGGTGAAAGTAGATGCAGTTAAAGCTAGGGGTGGGCAAGTTGTATTGCATGGCAATACCTACGATGATGCCTATGCTTATGCCCGACAATTAGAAGCAGAAAAAGGTTTAACTTTTATTCATCCTTTTGATGACCCCGATGTAATTGCTGGCCAGGGAACCATCGGCATGGAAATTTTGCGACAATATCAGCAACCCATTCATGCAATTTTTGTTGCTATTGGTGGCGGTGGTTTAATTTCGGGAATTGGGGCGTATGTGAAACGGTTGCGTCCAGAAATTAAGATTATTGGTGTGGAACCTGTAGATGCGGATGCCATGCACCAATCTTTAAAAGCTGGACATCGGGTGCGTTTATCGCAAGTAGGCTTGTTTGCGGATGGGGTAGCGGTGCGCGAAGTGGGAGAAGAAACCTTCCGCCTGTGTCAAGAATATGTGGATGAAATCATTTTGGTGGATACAGATGATACCTGTGCCGCAATTAAAGATGTGTTTGAAGATACGCGTTCTATTTTAGAACCTGCGGGGGCATTGGCGATCGCAGCTGCCAAAGCTTATGTCGAACGCGAACAAATTCAAGGGCAAACTTTAGTTGCCGTTGCTTGCGGCGCTAATATGAATTTTGACCGTCTGCGGTTTGTAGCTGAACGCGCCGAGTTAGGTGAACGCCGAGAAGCAATATTTGCAGTAGCAATTCCCGAAGAACGCGGTAGTTTGCGGAAGTTTTGCGAATGTATTGGTCAACGCAACTTAACTGAGTTTAACTATCGCATCGCCGATGAACAAGAAGCCCACATTTTTGTTGGTGTGCAAATTCAAAACCGCGCCGACCGAGCCAAGATGGTAGAAACCTTTGAAAATTGCGGGTTTAAAACCATCGATTTAACCGATGATGAACTCACAAAATTACATTTACGCCACATGGTTGGCGGACACTCGCCTCTCGCCGGCAATGAATTGCTTTATCGGTTTGAGTTTCCCGAACGTCCCGGTGCGTTGATGAAGTTTGTCGGTTCCATGAGTCCTAACTGGAACATCAGTATGTTCCACTATCGTAATAATGGCGCAGACTACGGGCGCATTGTTGTAGGTATGCAAGTACCTCCTCATGAAATGCAGGAATGGCAAGCCTTTCTGGATACCCTTGGTTATCGTTATTGGGATGAAAGCCAGAATCTTGCTTACAAACTGTTCTTGGGATAGTGCTACAAGGCAAAAGTTAAAAGGCAAAAGTCAAAAGGCAAAAGGAAGAATTTTTAGCTAGAGGTTTACGGTGCGTTACGCTGGCGCGATAATACACCCTACAAAACGAGATTTGCTGGCTTCCTAATAGAAATTTTTCTTTTGCCCGTTGCCTGTTCCCTGTTGCCTTGTTGTTACGATAAACGAAAGTTTCGCTAAAATCAGGGTGTCTACTTATTGTGGTCAAGTTGTGGCTACTGTATCTTGTCCTCGTTGCCATCAACTCGTTGAGAGTCAGGCTATTACCTGTCCTTATTGCCGAACAACACTTAAAGCTTTCGGTCATCCCGGTATTCCATTGCATCGTGCTACCGGGAAAGAGTATTTGTGTGATAGCTGCACCTACCACGCAGACGACACTTGCAACTTTCCGCAGCGTCCCTACGCCAAAGATTGTACCCTTTATCAAAATATTGCCGAATACAAGTTACGGCAAGAACAACAGCGTCAAGACAAAAGTTTTGGGACAACTTTTCAAAGTTGGGTAAAACACAATCAGGCTTGGCTATTATTACTTTGTTTATTACTTATTTGTTTATTTATTGCTTTATCAACATCTTGACAAAAAAGTAATACATTTGAGGTTTAAAGAAGCCATATCCTGCCTTGAACTGAAGTTCAAGGCTCATAGTCAAAGTCCACTCAAGTGGACTGGAATAAATTTCTCGTGATTCATCTTAAGATGACTTGCGCTAGTCGGCGTACTCCTTCTTGAATTTTCTCTTCGCTGAGTTCAGCATATCCTAAGATAAATTCACTACCAGGGCTATGTTTTAAATATTGAGGATATGCTGCTCCAATACTTACGCCTGCAAGATCTGCACGCCGGACTATTTCATCATCACTGAGTTGAGTATGGAATCTTACCATAACGTGCATTCCAGCGTTTTCCCCTAGAATTTCAACTTTATTACCGAAATAAGACAACAAGGACTGCACTAAAGTTTGTCTGCGTTTATCGTAGAGCGATCGCATCTTTCTAATATGCCGTTCTAAATGCCCTTCGGTATATATTCACGGTTCACCTGCTAGTCGAATGTTGAAAACGCTCCAGCAAGGTGTTGATGTCTGCGTAACCGTAACTTTAATTGATGGGTTAATAACCATTCAATGATTCCCATTTACAACCTGATATTCAAATACCTGCACATTTGAGGAATTACAACAGACCACAGAAATTTTATTAAGATGAGTTTTTCTGGCTCAAGCATAAAAGCTCAGATGTTATCAGATTTGCGTAATTACTAATTACGAAATAGTCTGATTCTTCCATCAGAGGGATGTTTTATTAATTCAAAATGAATAATCTAAAATTAACATTTGATTCATAAACATTAGAATTATGCCATCTCCAAAACCATTGTATGGCACAGATTTAGTAGATTGTGCCAGAGCAAATGCCAAGCAAGGAATTGAAACTGCTGCTTATCAATGTGGCTATGGTGATGATCTCAACACATTTGCACAACAACTCCGCGAAGCTTGTGAAAAAATGAATTTACAAGTAAAGGAACTTAGTGAATTAATTACTGAGCAAGATATGATGTTAGAAATAGGTACTGGAGAAATTATTGCTCCGGATACAGCTTCAGAATTGTAGGAAATGCTGATGATTTAAATAGTCAATAGTCGATTGACTATTGACTTATAGTTTTAAGATTATCCGAGCTAAATTGAAATAAATTAAAACACCTAAAACATCGACTGCGGTAGTAATAAATGGTGCAGACATCAAAGCAGGGTCTAAACGCAACAAACGAAATAAAAACGGTAGTGCTGAACCAGAGACTGAAGCTAAAAGCGAAATAGCAATCAAACTAGTACCAACAGCGATCGCAACTTCGATGCGTCCTTGCAAAAAGTAAGCCCAGATAGTAGCGATGATCCCCAGCATACCGCCTAACAATAAACCAGCGATCGCTTCTCTGCCAATTACTTGCAAAGGGCCGAGCGATCGGATTTCTTCTGTATTCATCCCGCGAATCACAACCGTAGAAGATTGAGCGCCGACGTTACCTCCCGTACCTGTCAATAAAGGAATAAAAGCCGTCAGCGTCACCACTCTAGTTAAAATATCTTCTTGGGATTTAATAATTGTGCCTGTAACAGTATTAGTTATTAATAAAACAAATAACCACACCACTCGTTTGCGGGCTACATCCATTAAATTCATCTGGAAATAATTGTCGCCACTCGACTGTACACCACCACCCAAAGCGTAAATATCTTTGGTGGTTTCTTCTTGCAAAATATCAATTACATCATCAACCGTTACAATACCAACTAAAAGCTGTTGTTTATCTACTACAGGCACAGCCAAAAAGTCGTATCTTTGAATTACCCTAGCCACTTCTTCTTGATCTGTATCTGTGCGGACAAACACAACATCACGAGTCATAATATCGCCAATGATTTGTTCCGGCTGAGATGTTACCAAATCTCGCAAAGATACAATCCCTGTTAACCGCCTTTCCGCATCCGTGACGTAGAGGTAGTAAATTATTTCACTAGCATTAGCCAAGCGACGAATCCGCTCTAGAGCTTGAGTAACAGTAATATTCTCCTTCAAGGAAATAAACTCTAGGGTCATAATTCGCCCTGCTGTATTCGGCTCATAACCCAACAGCAAAGCCGTAGCTTGACGTTCTACAGGACTTAATTGTTCTAGCAGGCGGTTGACAACTTTTGCAGGTAACTCATCAAATAACCTAGCTCTGTCATCCGACGACATTTGATCGACAATATCACGGACTTCCTGACTTCTTAATTCCTCAATCAGCCGTTCTTGTACACTGTAGTCAAGATATTCATAAACTTCTATCGCCTCATCCTTAGAAAGCAAGCGAAAAGCCAAAGCGTGCATTGCTTCTGGCAACCCTTCAATTGCTTCGGCAATGTCCGCAGGCTGTACAGGTACAAGAATTGATTTTGCTGCTTGTAAATCGGCTGCTTCTAGCAGCATTTGTAGTTGAGTCCTGACTAAATCGCGCAATTCTCTACGGGACACATCCGAAAAGGAAGAGTTAAAGTTGTTCGTCTCAGTCAATTTCCACGTTCCTCTGCCAGTTTGAATAAAGTTGCTGCCCCTAGTCTATGAGACAATGCGGGAATATGAAACCTTAAATAATGTAATTTTTTTGACATAAAGTTAAGTTCTAATTGATCCCGCGCTATAAATGCAGCGAATAGAGTGTTAATTTTAAGTTCTAAGTTATGGAAATCCCTCTCCAAACCTCTCCCCTGCAAGGAGGAGCCACTGCGTTGCGCGGGTTCCCCGCGTTGTAGCAAGTGGCGTTAGAGACTTTGATTCTTGCTCCCCTTCCCTCGTAGGGAAGGGGTTGGGGGTTAGGTTTAAGGGAAAGTGGCACACGACGTTAAATTATCTATGAACAACAAGATCCCCGACTTTTTTGAAAAGTCGGGGATCTGAGCCTCTCATTTCTTGCCTACTTTTTACTCAACGGTGTCCAATTACCAGAAGGAACAAACGCCGCCCAATATTGCGGATGCTGGTACTCCTGAGAATTGAGCATTTCTAACTGTGCAGTACGCAAAGCTTCATGTCTGCCTTTACCCGCCTGCAAATTTTGGTAATACTTCACCATTAATTCTTTCGTCGCCGCATCATCCACTAGCCACAGACTTAAAACTTGAGTTTGCGAACCAGCAATTACCAAAGCACGGCGTAAACCATAAACACCATCACCGACTTTTACATCGCCCTTACCAGTTTCACAAGCCGACAGCACAACTAATTGATTAGAACGCAAATCTAAGCCAGCAACTTCCAAAGCCGTCAACACACCATCATCATTATTGTTTGTCGCTTGTTTGCGTTTATTAAACCCAGCCAACGCCAACCCAGAACGTAACAAAGGATGTTCAACTTGTAAAATCTTGGGTTGACGCGATGTTAATTCTAAATCTGGTGAAGCGTTGAGATTTTGTTCCACATCAGCAATGAAGAAACCGTGAGTAGCTAAGTGTAAAATACTCGGACTTTGTAGTTGTTTAACTGCTGTTTCTGTAGCATCTTTACTTAAAAGTAATTTGGCATTGGGTAAAACCTTTTTAATCCCTGCGGCTTCATCTTTGGTAGTAGGTAGTGAGTCAAATTCTAGGTTAGCCAAATCACCAGAACGGCGATTTTGAAAACCTCGCACACCAGATGCTTTAGCAGAAGCTACAGTTTGTGTTTGGTTGTTATAGTCAATATCTGCCAGTACCACAGGTGCAGAAGCATTGTTAACATTTGACTGAAAACGCAATAAATCCCGTCCACTGGTGAGGTAAGAAAAAGCATAACGCTGAATCAGAAATTTATCTTGTTCATCTTTTAGAGCTTCAAAGGGAATTAATGTTAATTGCCCATCGGGAGAAATTAAAATATGACGCGCATCGCCCAATAAAGGACGGATGGGTGCAATTAATTTTTCGTCTAAAGTGCGGGCGAGTTTTTTAAATGGTCTTCCTGTGGCTAACTCTGCTCTAAAATCTATGGCTAACTTATCAATTTCTGCCGTTTCACCTAAATCAAGCCACTTCGGTTCGCCAGATGAGCGCAACACCGCCGCCGCATAACGGGGGTTACCCCATTTTTGAGCATCCGTTTTGACTTTGGCGTTGAATGGTTGATACTGGACAATTTCTACCAAGGCTGCATCTGTGGGTATTTTGGCTTGAATAGCTGCTAACTCTACTGGTTGAGTTTGCTGACGGAATTCGGCACTTTTAGCACTAATAGCTGCTTCTAATTTTTCTTTTTCTGCTTCGAGTTGCTCAAGTTGAGTTTTTAGATTAGCAGTTTGTTTTTCTGACTGAGAGTATATTAATGCTGAAAGTTGCTGTTGTACTTGTAGCCATTGAGTAAATAACTCTTGAGTTTCAGGGTTTTTGTCTAGTTGAGCGCGTAGTATTTGGATGCTGTCGGCTACGGCATCTAACACCAGCCCTTTGCGGCGAACTACGGTAGTTAGAGCTAGAGATGCGGCTATTTTTTGATTGCGGGCTTCTTGCAGAGAAAGGGAAATAACAGCGTTAGTTCTCCCTGTAAAAGTTTTAACGTAGTTCTGTTTTCTTTGTTCTGAGCCAACAGCAAAAATCAGATTGAGGTTTTGTGCTTCAACTTCTAACCCACGACGTAAGATATCGGTAGCACGAGTGATATTTCCCTGAGTTTGGTAAAATGCAGCTAAATTATTCAAGCTTTGAGCGACATCAGGATGAAAATTACCCAGCACTTTTTCTCTGATAGCCAGAGAGCGTTGATATAGTGGTTCCGCCTGTTGATATTTCCCCTGTGCATGGTACAGCAAAGCCAAATTGTTCAAGCTTTGGGCGACATCAGGATGAAAATTACCCAACACTTTCTCTCCAATAATTAAAGAGCGTTGATATAGTGGTTCCGCCTGTTGATATTTCCCCTGTGCATGGTACAGCAAAGCCAAATTGTTCAAGCTTTGGGCAACAGCAGGATGAAAATTACCCAGCACTTTCTCTCTAATAGTCAGAGAACGGAGATACAATGGTTCCGCTTGTTGATATTTTCCCTGTTGCCGATACAGTAAAGCTAAATTGTTTAAGCTAGTAGCGACATTGGGATGAAAATTACCCAGCGCCTTTTCTAAAATAGCCAAGGAACGGGCAAATAATGGTTCCGCCTTTTGATAATTACCCTGTGCGCGATAAAGTTCTGCTAAATTATTCAAGCTAGTCGCAACAAAGGGATCTTCTTGACCCAGCGCCTTTTCTAAAATAGCCAAGGAACGGGCAAATAATGGTTCCGCCTTTTGATAATTACCCTGTGCGCGATAAAGTTCTGCTAAATTGTTTAAGCTAGTCGCAACAAAGGGATCTTCTTGACCCAGTGCTTTTTCTCTAATAGCTAGGGAGCGGACAAATAATAATTCTGCTTGTTGATATTTTCCCTGTTCTCGATAAAGTTGTGCTAAATTGTTCAAGCTAGTGGCGACGGCAGGATGTTCTTTACCCAACACCTTTTCTTTAATAGCTAGGGAGCGGACAAATAATGGTTCTGCTTGTTGATAATTACCCTGTGCGCGATAAATTTCTGCCAAATTATTCAAGCTATTAGCGACAAGTGGATCTTCTTTCCCTAAAATTTTCTCTTTGATAGCTAGTGCGCGTTCTGCTAAGGGGAGAGCGATACTGTATTTCCCTTCTTGATACAACTGTAATGCCTGTTGATACAGTTCTGCTGCTTCCTTTAAAGCTGCTTTTTGCTCTGCTGAATATTTAGGTGGCCGCTGTTGCGCTATTCCTGTGACTGGCGTACTTAAAACTAACCCTGTTGTCATTGCACCAGCCATCATCCAAGGTGCTAAACACATACCCGCAGCATTAATTGCACTGAATAGCTTTTTCACAGTCAACTCACAAGCTTGTAGGTTTGGCTATGAAGTAAATCATGCCGTCTTCAGCACTTTCCGCAAAGCACTTGTGATAAAAATCAAAAACTCTCTTCTTTCTCTCCGCGCCTCTGCGCACGCCAGTCGCCTCAACGGGGGGAACCCCCGCACAGCGCTGGCTCCTCTGCGTGAGATAAAACCCCATCCCACAACACCCAACGCAGAAAATTTCCTGACACTTCCACCTCAAAGGCTCAACTTTCACCCTCTGAACCTCAACGTTCAAGCAAAAAGGCTGAAATTTCACCTTCAGAACTTGAGTGTTCACCCTTTGAACTTTAACGTTCAAGTAAAAAGGCTGAAACTTCACCTTCAGAACTCGAAGTTTCGGTCTTTGAACAGCAAACTTGAGCTTCAGAACTTGTAAATTACTTTGGAGATACAAAACATAGGATTTTGGATGTTGGGTTTCGCTATCGCTGCACCCAACCTACTTGCTTACTTTCATGACAGCTTGGTCAAAAATCCGAGAATGCGTTTGGTATTCGCAGTCAAGAGTGTGCGACGGTAAGCATCGGCGGCTTTTTTAATTGCTTCGGCTTGGGTGGGGTAGGGATGAATGACACTGCTTAATTTACTCAAACCTATCTTGTTAACGATCGCAGTTGTAACTTCCGAAATCATCTCACCTGCATGACTGGCAACAATGGTAGCACCAAGAATTTCATCTGAGCCTTTTTTGTGCAGGATTTTGAGAAATCCATCTTCTTCACCATCGGCGATCGCTCGGTCTACACTACTAAAAGGAATCTTAATTGTCGCTATTTCAATACCTTTTGTCCGCGCTTCATGTTCATACATCCCCACATGGGCAATTTCTGGGGATGTGTACGTTACCCACGGCATGATTAAACTACTAAGTTTAGAACGCCCTAACCCAAAAGGCGAAAACAGCGTATTCTTAATCACAATTCGCGCCGCCGCATCAGCAGCATGAGTAAATTTCCAGTCCATGCAGATATCGCCAGCTGCATATATCTTAGGATTTGTTGTTTGCAGATAATCATTTACCTTGACACCGCGCCGCGTGTCGTATTCTACGCCGACACCTTCTAAATTTAAACCTTCTACGTTGGGCGATCGCCCTGCACCTGCTAAAATTTCATCGACTGTCACGGAATCTCGGTAACCGTTAACAGAAAAGTAAAGCCGCTTACCTTCGGTAACAGAAACAACTTCTTCTAACTGGCAATTTAATACAACGCGAATGCCTTCTTGAATTAAAACATTCTGCACAATTTCCGCTGCATCAGCATCTTCTTTATTTAACAGGTGAGAACCGTTATGAAACAGCGTCACTTCACAACCCAAACGCCTAAATGTTTGTGCTAATTCACACCCAATTGGCCCTCCACCAATTACAGCTAACTTATCTGGGCGCTGAATTAAAGAAAAAACTGTTTCATTGGTTAAATAACCAGCTTGTTCAATGCCAGGAATGGACGGACGCACAGCCTTTGCACCTGTAGCAATTACAGCTTTTTTGAACCGCAGAGTTTTGCCTGCAACTTCTACAGTATTATTGCTGGCAAATCGACCACTACCTAAAAAAACATCAACACCAATATTTTTAAAACGTTCTGCTGAATCATGATGGCTAATACCCGCCCGCACTCGCCGCATCCGTTCCATAACTGCGGGAAAATCAACTTCAACTTGTTGTTTAGGAACATTAATTCCCAAATTTTTGGCGTGCCAAATTTCACCAATTACCCGCGAAGACCGAATAATACACTTTGATGGTATACAACCTACATTCAAGCAATCTCCACCCATGAGATGCTTTTCAATTAAGGCGACTTTCAAACCTAAATCTAAACCAGCTGCACCTGCGGCTACTACTAACCCTGCTGTTCCTGCACCAATAACTACCAAGTCATAACAATCAGCAGGCTGTGGATTTACCCAATTTGGCGGATGTACATAAGATACTAATTTTTGGTTGTATTCATCGACTGGGCGAACGATGACTCTTTCTAATTCCATAATGAAGTGTGAAGTGTGAATTATGAAGTATGAAGTGTGAAGTATGAAATGTGAAATGTAAATTATGAATTATAGAATGTTAAGTACTAAAGTTTATCTTTCAGACTTTAGACTTCAGACTTCATACTTCATACTTTGTACTTTCTTCTGCTAAAGCTTTCCGGGCTATGCGGGTAACATAAACTGTAACTGCAACTGTGGCAATAAAACCAATTATGCGAATTGCCCATTGTAGAGTTGGGTTACTTGGTTGACCTTCAGTACCAATTAGTGCCAAATTCCCAGCTAAGGAACCAATATAAACATACATAATTGTGCCAGGAATCATGCCTACAGAACCAATAAAGTAATCTTTTAATGAAACTCCTGTGACACCAAAGGCATAGTTTAATAAATTGAACGGAAATACAGGAGAAAGCCTAGTTAATAAAACAATTTTTAATCCTTCTCTACCTACGGCTCGGTCAATTGCTGCGAAGTTTTGATTATCTGCTATTTTACTAGCAACCCAACCTCTGGCTAAATAACGTCCGACTAAAAATGCTGCTGTAGCGCCAATAGTTGCACCAACAAACACATACAAAGACCCCCAAACTACACCAAAAACAACACCAGCACCCAAGGTAAGAATTGAACCAGGTAAGAAAGCAACGGTAGCAATAATATAAAGTCCAATAAAGGCTAATGCGCCTACTGTTCCTAGGTTATCAATCCATTGCAAAGCATTACGTAATATTGCTTGCGGGTTGAAGGAAGTTGTTGGTGCTGCTGTTTGTGCTAGGGCAGATTCTGGGTGAAATGATATGGCGATCGCCACAGCTATCAGAGCTAATATTGGTAACTGGCACAATTTAATTAATGTTGGCAAATTTCCAAATTTTAATAAAAATATGTTGTTCATTTTATAGTTTAAATAAACTGCCGATAATTAATCATTTAATGTTTTTTGTTTTGTTCTTGAACTGTTTCTGCCACTGCCATACTTTGAGCTAAAGCTTTTTGCGCTACTTTAGTAATATAAATAGTTACAGCCACAGTAGCGATTAATCCAATTCCTTGCATAATTAGTTGATAAGTTCGGGCTTCTGGTGTGAGTGCTTGACTTGGCATATTCGTCATGGCTAAATTTTTAGCGAGTGTCCCAGTATAGACATACATGACTGTCCCTGGAATAATCCCGAAAGAACCTAGTATATAATCTTTGAGAGAAACTTGCGTTACACCAAAAGCATAATTTAATAAGTTGAATGGAAACAGCGGACATAACCGCGTTAACAAAACAATTTTCCATCCTTCTTTGGCAACTGCTAAATCAATGGCTTTTAATTTAGGATGCTTCTCAATTTGCCGTGATACCCAATCTCGTGATAAATAACGTCCAATGAGAAATGCTAACGTTGCACCGATAATCGCCGCAATGAGTACGTAAATTGAACCCCAAACTAAGCCAAATAAACAACCAGCTTTTAAAGTTAAAACCGAACCTGGAATAAATAGTAATGTTGCTAAATTATAAATACCTATGTAAGCAACAGCACCCCAAACTCCAAGACTGTTGACTTGGGTAACCAAAGCATGAAAAATTGTTTGAAAGTTGAAGAATCTACCAGCAATGATTAATGCAGCGACAAACACACTTAATAGTAAAAATTTGAGTTTACCATCAAATCTTGACTTTGATTTTGTCATCATGATATTTACTCAGTAAATCCTATAGGAATCCGATTTGATTACTGAAAATCCTTGTGTAGGTAGGGAACAGGGAACGGGGAACAGATAATAGGAAATTTATTTATGTACTGATTTTTTTCACTAATCAAATATGCGTCCTATAGAACTATATTGTGTATTCTCTAGATAAGTTATCAATTCATTCGCGTTCTATTATCCTACACATAATCTTGCATGAATCAATACTCTTTAAATGAGAAATAGCTTAAATCCTGGTAAATTTTTCCCGGCGATACCAATTACGAATTCGCGTTGGTGAAACTCCAAATAAGTAAGCAAAAACAATAATTTGATTCAGTATTGTAGTTTTCAAAATTCCTTTCTGCAACCATCGCCGTGCAGAAGTAACTACTGGTGTGTTGATAATTGTAATGCAACCAGTAGATTTTAACCGCTGAATTAATTCAAAGTCTTCCATGATGGGTAATTCAGGAAAACCACCAATTTGCTGGAATATTTCTTGAGTTACAAATATTGCTTGATCACCGTAGGGCATTTGCCAAAAGCGCGATCGCCATTTTACCCCCAATTCCACCAATCTTAAACCAAAAGCTGAAGCATCAATCTGCAAATCAAACGCACCAGCTATACTTCCAGGCTGTTGCAGTGCTGTGCGTATCAAAGCATCAAACCCAACTGGTAAACGAGTATCTGCATGAAGAAACAACAATATCTCGCCACTCGCCACCGCCCCACCCGCATTCATTTGCACCGCACGACCGGGAGATGATGAAATAACTTTAGCACCTAATGATTGAGCAATTGCTATTGTGTCATCACTAGAGCCACCATCAACTATAATCACTTCTATATTTGTACTAGATTGAGTGCTGGCGATCGCTCCTTTTATATTCCCGGCTTCGTTGAGAGTGGGAATAATAATTGAAACTTTAGCAGTAGTCAGGTTTACCAAACTCATTAGTATGATTTACACGCTTCATGTAAGCATACTACAGTTATTTAAGATGAAATTATCATCATAGCGATCGCCTACTGCAAAACCATCGCACCTTGATTATTGATGAAACTAGATCCCCGACTTCTTTAAGAAGTCAGAGATCTGAATTTCTCACGTTGTAAACATCACATAATTACAAAGTACAAATTAAGAATTAATTAATACCACAGGTGCTGGCGTAGTTAAATTAGTCTTCAACGCTAATTCATCCGCTACAAAGTCTGGAACTCCGGCTTCTTTACCTTTTGCTAAACAACAATCTCGCACAGCTAACAGAAAACCTTTAATTAATTCCACATCTGATATAGCGTTAACTTGTGTAAGAAAATCTTGCCAAGATGTTGTATCTGAAGCGTAGGTATCTATTAAATATAAACCAGCGAGATATTCTGCTAATGGATCTAATGCCAAGCGAATTTTATCTTGTGCTGCACCGATTGTTTGAATTAATTGCAAACGTTTTTCTAAATATTGTAAACGTTCTGGTGCTGTGTCGCTGTCATCAAGGGCTGTTAAAATATCTTCTAATTTAGCAGATGTAGGACGAAAAGTTGTTTTTAAACATTGCCAAGCAATTACCTTAGCGTCTCTTTGTACAGTGCGATTATTTGGTTCAGTTTCTAATTTATCTCGATTTAGTTCGTTGAGATATGCCAACATTAAATCAGGAATATTGTCTGGTAAATCAATCGCTGTTCCTTCTTTTGTGGCAATCATTTGTTCAGCATAAAGTTTCGCCAGCAATACGGTAATATTGCGTTGTCCTACCATCAATGAAAGACGACGACAAGCATCAAAATATTCCACATCGGTAAACAAATCACGTTTGCAACGTTGGGTTAAATACGCTTCCATAAAAGATGAGAGTTTATCACCTGCAACACGCAACGGTTGAATTGTGGTTTTGGGTACTTCGTCTAGTTTTTCTTCTAAGCGAGAAGTGACAATGAGGGCGTTTACCGGGAAATCTGTTTCGGCTGGATGAATTTTGTTACGTGTCGCTTCACCCATTTCTGAAAAGTGATCTATTATGACTAAAATCCGGCGTTGGCGGAGTAAGTTGGTTAATAATTCATTGTCGATTGCTTGAGCTTCACTAATTAGTGCTTGCAATTGTCCGCCGATAGTTTCTTTTAAGGGATGATCTAATTCTTGTTCAATTAATACTGGTAACATCCGGTGTTTAGCAAGGCGATGAGTTTCATTGTCATTCATTGCCCATTGCGCCAAAGTACAAGCCAGACTCGTTTTACCTGCGCCACCTTCTCCCCAAATTAACAATGTTGCGCGTTTTTGGTTAAATATTGGTTGTAAATCTGTGGCTGTCAGTTGCGCGAGATTGTTATTATCTAAAATTACGGGAATGGGGACATAAACAGAACGTTCTGTAACTGTTTTCTTTTTGTTAAATCCTTGCTTGGCAGAGTCGAGGCGTTTTTCTACCCAAGCATCCAGCACTCTGGGGTGATAGTTAAAAAATTCGATAAATAATAATGTGCGGATAGGGAAAGTTAAACCGCCAAAAACATCGGGTAATTTGAAGTTAGATAAAGGTTTGAGGGCGTTGTTGACGTGTAATATCCACAAAGGACGCACTCGTAATAAGATGAGCCAGAGGGAAGGGAAGAAGATAATGTAAATTAATCCTCCTGTTACCCAAGGATGTTTCACCATCCATTCTAAAGTTCTATCGAGAAGGCGAGTTTGTCTTTTGGTTTTTAAGGCATCAAGGGAACGATTGACATAAGTGATGCTGCCATCTAAATTTTTATCTTTGCTATCCTTTAAAGTTTTGAGTATTGTTTCTAAGTCTGCTATAGCTTTGTCTAAATCGGCAAAAGACATAGTACCTGTTTTGTCTTGAAAGCTTTCACCTATGCGCCCTAAAGCATAAGCAGTATTGACACGAACATTTGGATCTTTGTCGAACTGCAAAGTCTTAATTAACACAGGAATTATCGCCTTTGTTTCCTCTCCTATATTCACTAGTGCATTAGCTGCATAGGAGCGAACACTAGCATTTTTGTCGGACTGCAAAGCCTTAATCAAAGCGGGAATTGCCGCCTTTGCTTTTCCTCTCATGCTTCCCAAGACAGCAGCAGCAGAAGAGCGAATCTTTGCATCTTTATCAGACTGCAAAGCCTTAATCAACACAGGAATTGCTGCCTTTGTTTCCTCTCCTATATTCACTAGTGCATTAGCTGCATAATAGCGAACAGTTGCATTTTTATCAGACTGCAAAGCAGTAATCAAAGCAGGAATTGCCGCTTTTGCTTCTTGTCCCATATTTCCCAAAGCATTAGCAGCAACTTTGCGAATTTCTACATCCTTATCTTTTAACTGTTGAATATAAGTAGAAATCTCTGCATCTTTGTTAGTCTGCGCCCATCCTTCACCCATTGGCACTAGCGACAACCACAGGCAAGAGAAAGAAACTGCACCTACAGCTAATAATCTTTTAACTGTTTTCTTACCCGTTTTTTGTAAGGTTTTAGTGCTGACTACAGAGCCAAGAGCGTAGACGCAAGGCGGCTTGTCGTCAGATATGGCAGCAGTAGTTAACGGTTCCATGTGCTACTTTGTTTAGGTGCATCCTATTTAGGAATACAGTGTTTTAGCGTTAAATTACGCAATTTAACTTAAATAATTTAGATTCAGACAAATAAACCTACAGCATCCTCAGAATAATTTACTCTTAAGGCAATGGACGCTGACGCAATTGTGTACGCTCAAAAACTGTAAAATACCCTTCTAAAACTAATCCTGTAACATTCAATAAATCTAATAAAAGTTGTGCTGGCTCTTCTGGTGTTGCAGGAAAGAAACGAAAATAAACCACACCTTTTGGTACAGGCATCCGCAACCTATATAACGGTTTGCAGTTGAGTAGAATATAGACCTAACCCCCAACCCCTTCTCTACAAGGGAAGGGGAGTAAGACTTAAAGCCTCTACGCCACTTGCTACAACGGAGGGAACCTCCGCAACGCAGTGGCTCCTCCTTGTAGGAGAGAGGTTTGGAGAGAGGTCAAAACTGTACTGCACCCAACCAAGAATTGCTATAAATTAATTCGCCATAATCTCTATCAAAAGTTAGGATAATTCTTTCTTCACGTACAGCCCGTTCTAAAACTAGCAAGTCTTCAGCGCCAGGAGCATCTTCGCTACCATAAGCTACATCATAACCACCATCCCGCAACCTTACCACACTCATCATTGGGATATTTTCATTGGCTAAAAATCGCATCATGCTGACTCAGATACAAAAGGTAGCATATACAAAGATTCCTCTCGCATACACTCAGCTACAAAGACAAACACAGCCTGCACCGCTTGTGGTGTCAAAGTTGGATAGTTCTCTAAAACTTGCTGTACCGTCCAACCATTAGCAAGTAAACCAAGTATAAATTCTACAGATAATCGCGTACCTTTTACTGTAGGTTTGCCTAATAATACTTTGGGGTCAGAATGAATATATTGTCGCCAGTCCATAATCAAAAATTGTTTAAAGCCAAGCCAATAATTTAGATTTTATAGCAGTAAATCTGTAAAGGCGGTGCGTTACGGCTAATTTTGATTTTCTTAAACACTCAAATTTTGACGTAGCCGTAACACACCCTACTATAAAGTGCGATCGCTCGTACACAAAAAGCTCCTTAAATTATTAGATAAGTCTGAGATCTAAATTTTTCCAGAACACAAAACCCTGTCGTTAGTAATCAGAACCCTGTCGTCACGACACGAAACCTTGTCGTTAGTAATCAGAACCTTGTCGTCACGACACGGAACTCTGTCGTTAGTAATCAGAACCTTGTCGTCACAACACAGAACCTTGTCGTTAGTAATCAATCCAAAATTCTATATTCACTTAGTAGTTGTACTTAGCCAAATTCTCAATTTTTTCTAAATTAAATAACTGTTCATAATTGCAGTAATTCTGTTAGGTAGTCTTACTAGGATTACTCTGATGCAACATAATTTTTCTCTGTAAAAACTAGCAAATTGTTAACAAAAATCTTTGCTTTATTGGTTGACAGGTATAAAATTATACATTATATTGAAAGACATGATAAAAGCGATCGCCCAATCCCGCGAAGAAGAAAGCGATCGCCCTAATCAAAACCCTAACATCGATAAAAGCGATCGCCCAATCCCGCGAAGAAGAAAGCGATCGCCTTTATACAAACCCCAACAACGGAGTATAAATATCATGATGGCACAATTACCAAATTTCGCCCAATCAAAATTAGCGCAGTTCTTAGGCGAAGATTGCAATTCCTCCATCCTCAATCAAATTTCTCAACAGCCATTTCCCCACCGAGAACCAATCAAACATTTATTAATTGGTTCACCCAAAGCCGTCACCAGTACAATTCACTATTTGCAAGTAATTGGCTACGCTAATGTCGGAGATTGGAGTCCACTACTCCCAACCGCTAATCCAGCCGAGGTGATGATTATTTTAACTAGGCAAATTTTGATGCAGTAAGCAAAATGTAGAGACGTTGCAATGCAACGTCTTTTAAATTTAAGCAAAAACACCAGTTTTCAGCTAAAAAATCAGATAATAAATATTACATATTGGTGAATTTTGCTGACGCGGAATGCCGTTAGCTTAAGACAAACTAGCTATATATGACTCATATTTGATTGAAGAAAAAACTGAGTATACCTTAGAGAGCCTTATTTCTTCTTCCCTGTTCCCTGTTCCCTGTTCCCTGACTACGTAGATCGTTTCAGAAATCAAACCGGATTCCGATAGAAGTATTATTAGGAGAATAGCTATGTCTTTGAAAAAACGCACACCCCGCGTTTTAGAAAAAGCTGAATTAAGAGTCTCTGGACTGAAAGCAATTGATCCAAATATGGATTTTGGTGACGAGCGCAATTTGCAAAATATGACACAACTAATTGAGCAGTATCGTAGCAAAATTGAGGCTTATAATACTGCTCTAGCTGTGATTGACTCTTCCAAAATGGCAATGAAAGAGTTAGAAAAAAAATTAGGCGCTCTCAATGAAAAAATGCTAATTGGCGTTGCTTTTAAATATGGTAACGACAGTCCTGAATATGAGATGGCTGGTGGTGTTCGCAAAAGCGATCGCATCCGCAAAAGTTCAGCCACTCGCTTGAAAGGAAGCACAGAATAAATTTCTACTAAGACTCAAAATATATAACTCTACACCATACAAGATTTTCGGTGCGTTAGGACTACACTCTTAACGCACCTTACTATTTTTGTACTAAAATCCAAAATGGTATAGTAATTTAAATAGGAAAAATATCAAATGTCAACGAATGCTTCTTTAGAAGAACGCCTCGCAAGAGTGGAAGCGACAATTAAAGAATTGCAAAAACAAATAGCAACTTCTCAATCAACAAATTGGCTGCAACAAATTACAGGTTCATTCAAAGATGAGCCTGCGTTTGAAGAAATACTCATTTATGGACGCGAGATTCGTCAAGCCAACGAGCCAATAATAGAAATTGAAGATTAGCTATGAAATATTTGTTGGATACAGATCATCTCAGCATTATCCAGCGACAAACAGCACCAGCTTACCTCAATCTTTCAACTCGGATAGCTCAATATCCGCTATCTGATTTTGCAATTTCAATTGTGACATTTCATGAGCAGCTTCTTGGCAGTCATACATATATTAGTCGCGCCCGGAACAAAAATGAACTTGTTAAGGGTTATGAAATGATGGTACGTCTGGTAAACGATTTTAAAATTTTACCGCTGTTAACATTTGATGCTGGGGCGGCTACTGCATTGAGTCAATTACAAGCTCAACGTATTCAACTTGCAAGCATGGATGCACGGATTGCAGCGATCGCTCTATCTCGTAAATTAATTTTATTAACTCGCAATCACCGGGATTTTAGCAAAGTACCAGGATTGTTAATTGAAGATTGGACTGTTTAAATAGCTTATTGAATAATAAGGGCGATCGCTCAGATAATATAGTAGAACGTTTACTAGGGCGTTTCATTCATTAAATCTAGCAAGCGGAGTGCGTTGGTTAAACAAAGACTCGATACATTATTAGTAGAGTTAAATTTATGTGCTTCTCGCGCTTTAGCCCAAAGACTAATTCAAGCGGGAGAAGTGACTGTTAATGAACAGATAATTGATAAGCCAGGTACAGAAGTAGATATTGCAGCGCAAATCAAAGTTAAAGAGCGATCGCGCTTTGTTTCTCGTGGTGGCGATAAACTAGCAAAAGCATTAGAAATATTTGCCATTCCTACCGTTGGACGGGTTTGTTTAGATGGCGGAATTTCTACAGGCGGCTTTACTGATTGTTTGCTACAAGCTGGAGCCAGTTTAGTTTATGGTATTGATGTCGGTTATGGGCAAGTTGATTGGCGGTTGCGGAATGATTCTAGAGTAATTTTGCGAGAGCGTACAAATCTGCGACAACTACAACCCGAACAATTGTATAGTGAAGGCGATCGCATTCCTGATTTGGCGGTGGTGGATGTATCGTTTATTTCCTTAACCAAGATTTTGCCTGCACTGTGGCAATTAACTCAACCTCTACGTGAAGCGGTGTTGCTAGTAAAGCCACAATTTGAAGTGGGAAAATCCCGTGTTGGCAAAAAAGGCGTTGTACGTGATCCTGACGACCAAGCAGATGCTATCTTTCAGGTATTACAAGCCGCAAATCAATTAGGCTGGAAATACAAAGGCTTAACTTGGTCGCCAATTACAGGCCCGGCTGGGAATGTCGAATATCTTTTATGGTTAGGAATGGAAAGTGAAACACCACCGCCAAATTTAGATGCTATTAAGCAATTGACGAAATCAGCCATTGCTGATTTCCGCGAGAATTAAACATCGTAGATGAGACACTCTAGCGCGTCTGGGTGGCTGTCACAGAAGGATTCTAGAGAAGTTTTGCGTTGTTTTGCTTGTTGTTGATGAGACTTTTCGGCTTGTAATTCTTCAACGATATCCCAAGCTACAGCACAGTTAGGAGAACCATCGCCGTTCATTTCACAAGTTGAGCGAGCGTCTGCGATCGCTTCTAAAATTGCTTGCTCAATGGTTTTAGTTCCATTTTGCTCAGAGTGATTTACAGTGTCGAATCTGTCGTAGGTTGCTGTCATGAAAAATTTACCTTTGTTTACTGAGATAGAGATTAGTGTGCGCTGCTGATTCATACAGAAGCTAACACTTCTAGTTTAGATAAGCTAAAAAAAGATTGCGGTGGTGAAAACCGCTTTTAATAAACTAAATTGATTGGGATTTCCCTCTTGTCACTTTTGATGCAAAAAGGTAAGCAATCTGAAGTGTGAAGTCTGAAGGCTGAAAGTGTAAAACCTATAGCTGTGTACGAGGCTGAATGTTAGAAACAATTATTTTTCTAGCTTCAACATAGCTGCACCCAACTATAAATTTCATACTAGCTTGCGGCAAGCCGCTAAGAGGTTGTTTGAAAAGTATTATTGTTAACATCAAAATCTGAAAAACCTAACCCCCCAAGCCCCCCTTCCCTACAAGGGAAGGGGGGTTTTAAAGCCTCTCTCCTTGCAAGGGAGCCAGTGCGTTGCGGGGGTTCCCCCCGTTGTAGCAACTGGCGTGAGAGGTTTGGAGAGGGGTTTTTAGTATCTTTCATGACTTTCCAAACATCCTCTAAAAGCGTCTACACACTTCATACTTCAGACTTTACACTTCATACTTTAATGTTGCCGTCTAAATTGGCAATCAAACGGAATTATCAGCAGAATTTGATACAAGTTGACGAAGGCTTATGAACAGCAACAATTAGGTAAATAATTCTTAGAAATTCTCAATATTTCAGTCCTAATTCTTGTTGCAAACGATACAGAATTGTATTTTGGTCAACTTCCGAAAGAATTTCTTGAATCACAGTACTAGCGCCTAATTGTCCCCAAGTGCAGCCTTTTTCAAGATAAACCTGCGCGGCTTTTCCCACAGCGTAAGCACCATAACCAGCAATTCCAGCTTGAGCGATCGCACTACCAGCAAAGCCAGTAATATTAGCTGGGTTATCACCACTTGCGATCGCCGCAGTACTTTTACCTAATCCTAATACAAAACTACTGCCTAATTCTCCTAGTAATAAACCACCAGAACTCAACAAAATAGTTTTGAAAATTTTTCCTGCTTCATAGCTAGTCATTGGTAAACCATACAACCGCGCCAAAGCCCGAATCAATGCTAAATCGGCAAAAGTTCCACCAAGAATATCTAAAAAAGCGATCGGGTTGAGGGCGACAGCTAAAGCTTTATACTTAGTAAATTGCCAAATAATTGCTTCTGCTTCTTGTTCGCGTATATCAAGAGTTTTTTGGGCGATAGTAGCTTCAGCTTCCCGTGCTTGCACAAGTGCATTTAAAGCCAAAAGCGATCGACCTTCACGATTAAGAATATTCAAAATTGTCTGCTGAAGTTCTTCAATTTGTGGTGGTGGTGTTTCCCATTCATAACTAACACGCCCATCCGGCCATTCCACCCGCACTTCCATCGGTGCAGGTTCCGCCGCTACCATCACAATTTCATCAGGTAACAAAGGCTTTGCTTGATGATGTCCTGCACCAAGTTGTTTTAAATTTTGATAAATTGTGGCGCGGTCTGTATCTGGGTAAAGGTCAATTTTGTTAAATACCAAAATCAAAGGTTTTTGTGCTTGGCGTAATTCCAGTAATGCTTGATATTCAGTTCGAGTAATATCACCAGACACAACAAATAAAATTAAATCTGCCTGACGCGCCACCTCTCGCGCCATTTGCGCCCGTGATTCCCCAGCAATTTCATCCAATCCGGGAGTATCAATTAACTCTACGACTATCTTGCCGCCTGGTGGTTGCCATCTCACAGAACGCGGCCATTGAGTTACCCCATTTAAAGGCCCAGTTTGTAAAATCTTCTCTCCCAGCAAAGCATTCAATACTGCTGATTTGCCACGACTGACTAAACCAAAGGCAGCAATGTTAATTAAATTAGAATCAAGTTTATTGAGTGTGGCATTCAGCGTCTCTAATTCCGGCTTCACCAAACCTGCCAATTCTGGGTTGGATGATAACTGCCCTGACTTGCGAAGATATCCATACCAAGATAACGCCTGTCGGAGACTGGCGCGGGCGCGGTTTAAATGTGTTTCTTCCAGATTACGCACAAAGTTAGCTTGATTAAAGGTTGAACAAATAACACGCTATATCTCTATTCTGCTTTAATTTCCAGCTTGTCTGTGTTATTTGTCAACTTCTGAAATCTACTTATGCGGCAATAAGCTTTAGATAAGAATATAGCAGTTCTCGGTTGGATGCAGTAAATTTTTGACCTCTCTCCAAACCTCTCTCCTTGTAGGAGAGAGGCTTTGAGTCTTACTCCCCTCTCCGCCTCGGAGAGGGGTTGGGGGAGAGGTTCTTCCACTATTACTGAATTGGTATTCTAAACGAAAAGTATAGATGCACAATAACTAATCATCCCAAAACCTCTTGATAATATTCCTCAAGTTGATGTGGTAAATAGCTAGTCATTTGTAAACCTTTGTAAACCTTGCTGTTTCACTTGCATACTTTGGTTAATATTGATGCGACTAAGGAAATCAATATCATGGGAAATTACCAATAAAGCGCTTTGATATTCATTGATGCCGATGACCATTTGTTCTACAGTTTCAATATCTAAATTATTCGTCGGCTCATCGAGAATTAGCAAATCAATTTCTGAGATACTAATAATTGCGATCGCAAGTCTAGCCAATTCACCGCCACTTAACACCGATGCCGATTTGTGAACGTCATCATATTTAAATAAGAAGTGTCCTAATTGTTGCCGCAATAACTGATAGCTAAGATTAGGATTGGCAGATTGCATATTTTCCAGAATTGTCTGCTGGCGATTGATCAGTTGATAAGTTTGGTCGAGATATACAGCTTTCATCGCTGGTGCAATCAAAATCTCACCCGACTCTAAAACTACTGTTTCCTTATCCATCCCCAGAATGGCTTTGGCTAAAGTCGATTTACCAGAACCATTTGCCCCAACAATGGCAATACGTTCACCTGAAGAAATATGCAGCTGAATGTTTTTAACTAGTAAGTGATTAGCTACCCAAAGATTTGCACCTTGAATATCAATCAAATTCCGGTGTTTGTGATTTCTTTCCTCTAAATTAATACTCGTGACTTTGGTAGTTTTAATCTTTGTCTCGGTAACTTTTTGAGTAGCTTTAGCAACAGATGCTTCATGCTTTTTTTTAGCTGTTCCAGATGAAGCTTCGGCTTTGGTTTTAATTAATCCCGCAGCCATTCTGTCAATACTACCATTGAGAAACTTCGCTCGACCGTTGCGTTGAGTTTGGGCGGCGCGTTGCTGTTCTTGCATCGCCGCTGTTTGGGTGCGCTTGAGTTCCTTTCTAGCAACTTCGTGCGATCGCATTGCTGCTTCTAATTCTAGTTCTTTTTGTTGGCGATAGTCAGAGAAATTTCCTCCATATACCTTTAATTTATTAGGAGTCAGTTCCCAGGTAACAGAAGTTACCTGATCTAAGAAAAAAGGTTTGTGAGAAACAATTACATAAGCCCCAGAAAATTCTAAAAGAAACTGTCTCAAGCTTTCTAATGCTGGTAAATCTAGATGATTTGTTGGTTCATCGAGTAACAGCAAATTTGGTTGTTGCAATAAACCAATTGCCAAAAATAATTTTGTCAGTTCTCCGCCACTTAAATTAGCTATTGGCAATGATAAATCAATGTTTGTGTTGAATTGTGTTTGTAAAATTTCTTCAATCTGCCACCACTCATCAGAGATAGAAATTAAATAATTCAACACTGTATCTGCATTAATTGTTTGTTGAATAGTGCTAATTTGCGGTAAATAGTAAACAGCACCATGCCGCAATACAGAACCAGCATTAGGATGAATTTGTCCTGTCAGTATTTTTAAAAGTGTTGATTTTCCAATACCATTTCGACCAACAAGGGCAATATGATCTCCTACTGCAATACTTCCTTGAATTCCTTGAAACAAGGGCTGCATCTCGCTGAATTCATAACTTAAATTCTCAGCGATTAATATTGATTTTTTCTGCATTCTTACCAAACCTCAATACATCAGCTTTCACCCGTTTAGGCACGAAGATTACGGGTGAAATAAATACAGCCGTTTGCAGTTGAGTCTAATACAAACCTAACCCCCAACCCCTTCCCTACAAGGGAAGGGGAGTCAGACTCAAAGCCTCTCTCCTTGTAGGAGAGAGGTTTGGAGAGAGGTAAAAAATGTACTTTACCCAACCAATAACCGATATAAACAAAAAATTCAGACGTAGTAAATCACTACGCATCTGCATGAAGAATTAACCGCAGATGGATGCGGATAAATTCAAATTATCTAGGATAAAAACAATATTTTTAGCTCATGACTATTGTGAAGTAACCCTGTCAAACTTGGCGTATCTATTTTTTTGACAATTCTTGTATGGTACTACTTCATTTCAGCTATCTCGATAATGACGTGATGCGGTTTAATATAGACTACAGTGTAGCACAAAATGATTTCGGAAAGATAACGATTAGTTAAGTTATATTTTCACCAATACAATAGTCAATGCGGCAAACCTCAGCCAAGCTTAAACTTGTTCTCCTACTGCTGGCAAATTTACGCCTTCATAAATATCATTTATAGAAATTTCAAACTCTATTGTCTGGAGTAATAACATCGCATCTCGTGATTCGTGTTCTGTTAATACCCATTGACTATTAGCATTTTTAGCATACTGCTCAACCAAGTATTCATATTGGTCAACAATAATATATTCTTTGAATGTGGGAATAGAACGATAAAATCTAAATTTATTGGTTCTGTCATGATTCTCTGTTGATTTAGATAATACTTCTATAATTATTGAAGGGTTGGTAACTGTAGTCGTGCCAGTTCCTTCATATATTGGTTCTCCTTCAATGATCATGACATCGGGATAAGTATATATTCGGTAACGAGGTATCCACAATCTAACATCACCCATGTAGATTTTGTAATTTTTTCCTCGCATCTTCAGTTTAAAATTGGCGTAAAAATTACCTGCTATTTCGTTATGGTTAGTAGTCCCGCCTGCCATTGGTACAATTTCTCCATCGTAGTATTCATTTTTAATTTCAGAGGTTTCTTCTAGTTGGAGGTATTCTTCTGGAGTGAAGTGTTTTTTTGGTGTTTGGATTTGCATAATTTGATATGGAAAATAACTGGTTATTTGGGATAATTTGTAGTTAAAAATTCTTCTGCTTCTGTTTTATTTGTAATTACCCTATCTAATGTAGCTGCAAGGATAGCATCAAGGATTTGGCGATATTGGGGGCCTGGTTTGTAGCCTAATTTCTTCAGGTCATTACCGTTTAAAATTGGTTGGATGTGAGACAGTACTGTTAAGTAATGCCAGATTTTTCTTCTGAGCGATCGCGGACTTTGCAAAGCAATTAAAATTAGCATTGGCAAGTCATACTTTTTCAGCAACTGCACAACTTGACTGGGACGCTGCAACTGAGGCAACAATTCCATAACCTCTGCTTGGGCTGGGGCTAAATTTTGCAAGCGATGAATGCTATCTTCTTGTAATTGCAAATTTTTTGCTACTTTTGTCCTATATTTTGGTGCTAAATGAGCAATTAAAGCTTCTAGGCGCATTTGCCAATGGACAAGTGTTAGTTGTGGGTCAAATCTTTGCAAACACCGTTCTAATAACCGCAGTTGACGCAGGAGTTCTGCATCTAAGGTAAGGGTAGGATGAATGCACTGCAAAGCTTGCAAGTTATCGAGTAATTGCAAAGCCGATTTCCAATAAGGTGCTTCTAAGATATGTTTTAATTCTGTTTTCAGCCGCGTTTGCAAAGCTGGAGTTCTGCTATTGTTTTGAGAAGTGCGATCGTAAACACCACTGTTAATGGCATAGCGGATATATTGTTCTGTTTGTGGTTCAAAATCAAATCCGAAGCGGACGGCAAAGCGCACACCGCGATAAATTCGGGTAGGATCTTCAATAAAACTGTTGGCGTGTAAAACCCGAATTTGCTTTGCTTGTAAATCCAGTAAACCACCAAAGAAATCGAGTAATTCCCCAGCGCGGGGGGAAGTCAGCCGCAGTGCCATTGCGTTGATGGTAAAATCTCGACGATACAAGTCTTGGCGAATAGAACTCGCCTCAACTTCTGGGTTAGCTGCCGGGTAAGGATAAAATTCTGTTCTAGCAGTGGCAATATCCACCCACAATGAATCTAATTCTGGGTCTTTGTGCCACAATAAAGCCGCTGTTTGAAAAGCACCGTGAATTTCTAAACGTGCATCTGGGTAAATATCTTGTAAGGCTTTCGCAAGTTCCACCCCAGCACCAACATCTGCTGATTTGTGGAAGCCATCTACGACTAAATCAATATCCTTAATCATTAATTTGTCGGCTGTTTGGGCTAACAGCAAGTCCCGCACAGCGCCACCAACAAGATAAAGATGCCAACCGCGTTTTTCTGCTGCTTGGGATGCTTTGGTTAGTAATTGCCACAGTTGAGGTGCAAGACGTGACGCGATGTTAAGTGCTGAGTGCTGAGTGCTGAGTGCTGAGTTTTGAGGAGTTAAACTTTGAAACTCCTCACTGTTTTGATGTAACTCGCGTAAGACATCGGTACGGGTGACGATACCAACTAATTGCCCGTCTTCTAATACTGGTAAGCGTCCGATATCATAAGTCACCATCAGCGACTCGATTTGTGGCAGGGTAGTATCTGGGGTGATGGTTTTAAGATTGATAGTCATGTAACCTTTGACGGGTGCATGACTAAAGCCGTGATGAAAGGCAATATCCAAATCTCGCCGCGAAATAATACCTACTAACTGTCCTTGGGCATCGACTACAGATAAACCAGAATGTCCGTAACGTAATAAAATCCGCTGTGCTTCTTCAATAGTAGTTTCGGGGCGAATGGTGCGGACTGGGGAGGACATTAAATCTCTGGCGGTGAGAGGATGGGGAATAGAGGCTTTTAAATTATCTAAAAGTTGTTCTAAGGTTGCTTGTATATCGACTCCCCGCATGTTCAGCGATGCAGCTTGAGAATGTCCACCACCGCCGTAAGGTTGAAATAACAAGTTAAGATTGACACCAGGAATTTGCGATCGCCCAATCACTGTCAATCGTGAATCATCGTCCCCTAATGGATATACATTGGCTAACAATAAAGCATCAATTTCGCTTAACTCTACCAGTTGTGATGCTAAACTTGATAACCCTGGGACAAATTCAACAGTTTTTAAAGTTACCCAAGCAATGGTATAACCGCGTAAACAAAGATATTCTAAGTTTTGCAGCGCTGTCGTTAATAACTGTTGCAACTGCGGCGATAAACCAGGGTCGCGGTAAGTAGAAATTACTGGTAAACTTGCGCCTTGTTCCATCAACCAAGCCAAAGCTAAAGCATCCCTGGCTGTTGATAAATCGTAAGTTAAAGAACCTGTATCAACATGGATACCCAAAGCCATAACTGTAGCTTGGGCTGGTGTGAGAGAAATTTGCTGTTGTTGCAACTGCTCCACCATTAAAGTTGTGCAAGCTCCCACCGGGGCAATATGCACTTGCGTCGCCGGAATATCACCCTCTTGCCCTAAATGATGGTCATAAACTACAATTTCTTTCACACTGGGTAAATCTAACCACTCAGCGGCCTTACCCAGGCGATCGCGATGTTGTGTATCCACCACAGTAATTGAACGAATTGTTTGCGGATTCACTGAACGTCGTTCAATTAACGGATACTCATCCCGATGTAACGCTAAAAAATCTCTTACAGGTGGATGTGCGCCGCCTGTCAATACAATCTTACTTCCCGGTAGCAAGCACGTTAAACCTACCGCCGCCCCTAGGGCATCAAAATCAGCTGTTGTGTGGCAAAGAATTAAGTCCATAGTTAAAAGTCAAAAGTCAAGAGTCAAGAATCAAAAGTCAACATTTGGACTATGGACTATTGACCTTGGACTATTGACCAAAGTGTAGCAATTTCTGCTAGGTTAACAAATAAGGAAAAACTGTCAGTGTCGCCCTTTAGGATATTCTATCTTTAGTATTACGCTGTCTTGGGAGAAGTAAAAATGACCATAGTATTCCAGTTCGCTTTAGTAGCTCTCGTTTTGATGTCCTTTGTATTGGTTGTTGGCGTTCCCGTTGCCTATGCTACCCCTCAAAACTGGGTTGAATCTAAAAGATTATTATGGCTAGGTTCTGGAGTCTGGATTGCCTTAGTACTTTTGGTTGGTATATTAAACTTTTTTGTGGTCTAAGCGCTTGACAATAGTCTAAGAAAATAGCATAAACCTGATGGCAAAAGAAAAAGGTAAATTGATCAATTTACCTTTTTTCTTATTTTTTGTGGTTGTAGCTGCCGTGAAATATGTTAGGACAGCATTGATGGCTCAAAATCTTAAATAAACTAGCTCTATACTCAATACTCAGCACTCAGCACTTTCCCATAATTGTGTGCTTCATCTCAGCCATCTGCAAAGAAGGAATGTATATTGGCAAGAGTATAGTTGATTAAGAGGCAGTCATGGCAGTTTTTGAGGGAACTTTTACTCAAACTGAACCCTTGCGTTTCGCATTGGTTATTGGTCGATTTAATGACCTTGTTACTGCAAAGCTGCTGGAAGGATGTCAAGATTGCTTAAAACGTCATGGTGTAGACCCCAACCCCCACGGTAATCAAGTAGATTATGTTTGGGTTCCGGGAAGTTTTGAAGTGCCAATTGTTGCACGTCAACTAGCACTTTCCCAGCGTTATGATGCGATCATTTGTTTAGGTGCAGTTATCCGAGGACAAACGCCCCATTTTGATTACGTATCTTCGGAAGTAGCCAAAGGCATTGCCGCCGCCAGCTTTCAAACCGGAGTTCCGGTGATTTTTGGTATTTTGACAGTAGACACAATGCAGCAAGCCCTAGAACGGGCAGGGATTAAAGCTAATCATGGTTGGGATTATGCTATGAACGCCTTAGAAATGGCAAGTCTCATGCGGAAATTACGCTCTAACCTCGCAGAACCGTACACTTTAAATCCCCAATCTTTGCCTGCTGCTCACGGTCAAGAGTCAATCATCAACAGTCAGTAGTCAAGAGTCAAGAGTCAATGGTCAATAGTGAGCCAGCGCGGTCTTGGGGGTTTCCCTCATGAGCGACTGGCGAACCCCGAAGGGGTCAATGGTCTAATGAACAAGGGCAAAAGACAAATGACTATTGACTAAAAATTAGGGGTTGACAAATCAAAAAATATCTGACAATATAAATAATGTCAGGTTTGCGGGTATAGCTCAGTGGTAGAGCGCAACCTTGCCAAGGTTGATGTCGCGCGTTCGAATCGCGTTACCCGCTCTTCAAAAAAGAGTTCAGTTCTGATGACTAAAGCAAGTACATTTGCCACCCAAGCAGTTAGCGTTTGACTTTAGCACACTATTTTTTGGGTAGATTACACTAGATTCAGAATTAGCTGGTTGAATAGCAGCGTGATTAGGTAAATCGCACCTGTTGGTAATGAAGTTAGCCTTGCTTGTTGACTTCCAGGTAATAATTAGATGAATGAAAATCAGGTGAAAAAGTCTCCGGCTTTTTGTCTAATGCTCGGTAGGTAGAAATTAGGAAGTGTTGGCAAAAAATCACAGGCTTGTGAAAGCAGCCTTCCCAAATCGTTTGTTTTCGGAGTAGTTGCGGCGTAAGCTTAGAATTGTATTAGATATGTAAGCAAATAAATGCCTAAAAAACTAAACTACATTACCTTAAAAGCTACAGAAGCAGCGCCGGAAATCTTTAAACAAGATTGCCAGCTACAGAACAAGACAACAGACAGATATACCAATTTTCTGAAACTTGGTGATTAATGCTGTTGTTAATGATGGCAGTATTTGCCTAACTTCGCTATTTATATAAACAGTTGATTGATTCTGAGATGACCCAACACCCAACGCATTCAGCAGAGGAGGGAAATCTCCAACTTATGAAAAACACGCTCAAGTTAGTAGAACGCTTGTGCATCCTCAAAAACCCGAAAAAATTGACTTTAACCAGGAATATCCCTGTCCCTGTCGCCGTCGGGGACGGTTAGTTCCGATTACCCTTACAGAAGCATTTGGCTGCGATCGCTGTCAGCAAATCTTTGTTGTCCAAGATAATGGGCATGTCCTAGAACAACTTTCAACTACTTATCCCTACAAGCGAGCTTGGCGCTGGACAGGTAATGGTTGGAATGTTGTCCATCCACGCCTAGGAGAAAGCTATCTGCCAATAGCCCTGGGCATTATTTTTGTGCTAGTGATTATTTGGCTACCATTAGCATTGAAATTAGCCAAGGGTTCCAGCATTATTGCTTGGGCAATGGTGGCAGTGCTATTAGCTATCCTGCCAGCACTTATGGTCTGGCTTACCTACCGACGTTAACCCCATGACTGTTGAAGTTTTGTATGATTACCCCGAACCAATGAAAAGCGCTAAACGCGCTTATCAGGCTTCCCTGAAGTTGGGGTTGACCAAGGGAGTAGACCGCAGTCGTGCTGTGTTGGCAATGGCACAGGCTCTGGAACAATCTTTTGATGATATTTTAGAAGCAAATACTCTGGATTTAGAAGCCAGTAAAGAAATGGCAGTGCCAGAGTTAATTTTAGACTGGCTGAAACTCACCCCGAAACGACTAGAAAATACAGTAGAAATTCTCCGACGCTTGGGTGAACTTTCAGATCCCCTGCGGCGAGTGCGGAACGCTGACTATCAACCAGAAGACTCTCAAAGTTACACTCAATTAATGGCTTTGGGTGTTATTGCTTTCATTTATGAGGCGTTTCCTGATTTAGGGGCGATCGCCGCAGGTTTGTGTATTAAAACTGGCAATAGTATCATTCTTAAAGGTAGTGCAGAAGCCAGTCATTCTAACGCGGCGATCGCAGAGGTACTGCAAAATGCCATTGAAGAAGTCGGACTACCAACAGGTTGTGTCGAACTAGTGACTGCCGAACATGGGGCTTCTCTCCGAGATTTAGTTACCCAAGACCAATACATAAATTTAGTCATTCCCTACGGACGTTCCAGTCTGGCGCAACAGGTGATGCGACAAGCAACTTGTCCAGTGTTAAAGTCCGCAATGGGCAACTGTTACCTTTACTGGTCGCTGAATGGCAGCTTAGAGATGGTACGCTGGATGATTCTCGACAGCCATCAAAGCGAACCAGACCCGGTGAATGCTATCGAAAAGGTATTAATTCACCGTCAAGCTATGCCATCATCTTTGTCTGTACTGTGGAATAGTTTGAAAGAGAAAGGCTTTGAAATCAAAGGTGATGCAGAGTTAGTTGAAGCCTTCCCCCAATTACAACTAGCCAAAGAAAGCGAATGGAGCAGTCCCTACTTAACTAAGACAGTAGCCTTTAAACTAGTGGATAGCTTAGAAGTTGCGATCGCTTGGATTAATCAACACAGTAGCGGTCATGCTGACTGTATCGTGACTGAATCTTATCAAGAAAGTCGGCAGTTTGCTTTAGGGGTCAACAGCGCTTCTACCTACATCAACACTACCCCGCGTTTCTCCCGTAACCCTTCGCGCGGAGACTCAGTTTTTTTAGGGATGTCTAACCAAAAAGGCCACCGACGCGGATTTATTAGCCTAGAAACCTTGACTACGGTCAAGCATATCGTACAAGGCAATGGCAGGTTTTAGAAAATTGCTGGGCCTATTCGTAAGGCTAAAAAAAGTCCGCCTAGGCGGACTTTTTTGTATAATCTCAGAATTTTAAATCTAGGGATTATTTATTGTTAGATGTGTAATACACCTTCCCGCCAGTATCAGGGACAAAATGGCAGCTAACGCAAGAACGCCATAAAGCTTGCCAAATTGGTTCCTCAGACTTGCGGTAGTACTCACCCATAACAGGTTTTATCGACTCAGTCGCCTTCAACAAATTGTAGTGAGGAATATTTAAGAAGATGTGGTGTGCAACGTGAGTCCCAATATCGTGATGGATGTGATTGAACAACCCATAATTGCGATCAATACTAGAAATTGCACCTTTAAGGAAAGTCCAATCTTCACCACGATACCAAGGAATATCAGTGTCGGTGTGATGCAGAAATGTCACCAAATCTAACCAAATCACAAACACGATGTAGGGTGCAGCATAGTATTTCAACAACCACATCCAACCCCACTGATAAGTAAGGAAACCCAACAACCCTACCATACCAATCCAGAGTACGGTACTAGTAATTACATCCCATTTCTCTGATGGTTTGAAGAGTGGGCTATTAGGTGAAAAGTGAGAGCCTTCTTTATTAGGAGAACGCTTAAATAAATACACTGGATAAGCCAATAAAAATAAATAATATCGGCCTATTTTTTGTACCAGAGGCATTTCCTTGTATTGCGATTCCGTCACAGGATACCAGCTTTCATCATTATCGATATTGCCAGTATTTTTATGATGTGTCCTATGGCTGATGCGCCAACCGTGATAAGGCACTAATATCGGTGTATGAGATAAATGTCCAATCAAGTCATTCAGCCATTTATGCTTAGAAAAAGATTGGTGACCGCAGTCATGTCCGACGACAAACAAAGCCCAAAACATTGTACCTTGCATTAACCAAAAAACAGGCCAGAAATACCAAGAATCAAGGTAATGAGCTACTGCATATAGCGCACCAATAATCAGAATGTCACGAAAATAATAAAACAGTGATTTGCTGACATTCGGTTGAAAACATTCATCTGGGATAGCAGTTTTTAAATCCTGAAGAGTAAATGGCAGTTTAGTTGTATCCTCAGAAGCTTCACTGACACGAGAACTGTCAAAAGGGATGGTAGTTGATTGCACTTGATTCTTTGATGAAATATAAATCGGACTTTGTTTGAGGTTAAATTCACCTCTGCAATACCTGCGATGCTTGTATACACGCAAGATAAAAATATCTGGCAATTCACGTAGCAATAATTAATCAGTTAAGAATTGCCAGATCATAATTGAATTTGCAGACGAATAATCTCATCGCTCTAATATATGAGCTTAATTTTGCTCATAGCGAGTTTACTCAGATTTTGACTTATTTACCTGCGTAATATTCGTTAAAAGTTTGATACCCAACATCAGTGACATACAGTTGACATTGGTCTGTAATTTGCTTCATTAAAGACCAAGAGAACTTGGCTTCATCATGCAAATAATTTCCCCAATTGTCTTTAATGCTGCTGTAAGCCAGACGTAAATTATAAGAGGGGATAGCAGTAGAAAGGTGATGAGGTACGTGGACGTTAATATCGTGGCAAAGGAATTCTATCCAACGTGGATAATCGCAATGAATAGTGCCGAATAGCTGCGCCATTGCTTCGTTCCACTTGCTTTTTTCTTCAAACGGAACATCTGGGAATGTGTGGTGAACAATGGTGAAGGTACTCATCCAGAAATGATAAACCAACCAAGGCACAAGCCAGAATTTAACAAATCCCCAAATACCAGTTGTAGCGAGTAGAGTGGGGAAAACAACTGCGGCAAAAATGACAACTACAGCCACAGAAAGTTTAATACTTCCTTGCTCTTTAGTTTTAAATTTGCGCCAATCAAAATGCACAACTGCCCAATGTCCAATGGAACCTACCCACCAAAGACGCTTTTTCATGAACAATTCAAAAGCAGATTGACGAGTTTTATCCCAACTGGCAAAAACTTCTGGTCGGATGGGATGCCAAGCATTATCCTCATCCAACTTGTTGGTATGTTTGTGATGATGATTATGCTTAATTCGCCAACTATGAAAAGGGTAAATTAGCGGCATCATAAAGATATGCCCAACTAAATCATTAACCCACCGCCGATTGGCAAATGAACGATGACCGCAGTCATGACCAATAACAAAAAAACCTGTTAAAGCAGTCCCTGTAAAAATCCAAGCAATAGGCAATAAAAACCAGGGAGAAATTGCCAAACTATAGTAGCCTAAACCCACCATCAAAACATTGATGAAAACTTGTGTCCAAGCTTTGCGACGATTTTTTTGAAAACATTCTTTTGGCAACGTTTTGATAATATCTTTGAGCCTCAGTTGGGAAGTACTAAGGTCTGTGCTTATTTCTTGCGTCTTGATTATTGATGTAGTCATGAAAAACCGAAAAACAACAAACTCCTCCACCAAGTCACCCAAAAGTAACTTGCTGCAAAATTTCTTTACATTAACGCTCTGGATTATAGCAACTTTGGCTACCTCAGCATACCTGAAAGTAGTTTTTGTGGCTATTTGAAAACTGACGAATGGATATTTTGATTACTCAGTAATTCCTTTGTCATTAATCATTGGTCGTCCAATGATTAATGACAAATGATAAACGACTTAGTGTTTTTTGTCTGCAAGTTTCACATTAGTGGCTAAACCAAGTGCTTGCAAAAATTGAATAGTCATCCAAGTTAAATCAATTTCCCACCATTCCAGTCCATGACGAGCAGAGTACTGAAAAGCATGGTGGTTGTTGTGCCAGCCTTCGCCAAACACTAATAAAGCTACCCACCAGCAGTTAGTTGATTTATCACCAGATTCATAGCTGCGATAACCAAATTTGTGGGTAGCACTGTTCACTAACCAAGTGCAGTGATAAACCCAAACAATACGCACAAAAATTCCCCAAATAACAAAAGGCCAGCCACCCAAAAAGAGTAACAATAAGCCTAGAGCTACCTGGATTAAAATGAAATATTTTTGTAAAAACTGATAAACTGGGTCTTCGGCAATATCTTTGGTGAAACGAGGAATGTCAGCGTGAGCAGGACACTTATAAATCAGCCAACCAATATGGCTCCACCAGAAACCTTTATTGGAATCATGGGGATCGGGATCAGTATCGGAATGTAAATGATGAATGCGGTGTGTCCCTACCCACTCGATTGGCCCTCCTTGACAGGCTAGGGTTCCGAAGAAAACTAAGATATATTCCAACCACTTGGGCGTTTGGAAACTGCGGTGAGTCACCAGGCGGTGAAAGCCTAAAGTAATGCCTAAACCACCAGTTACCCAGTATAGGAATAACGCCACGCCAACTGCCGTCCAGCTAAAGTTGCTAGGAACAAAGGCAAATAGAGCGCCGATGTGTAGACCAACGAAAAAGAGGGTATTGACCCAATTGATTTGAGGTTTAGTTGAAGTAGCAATTGTCATGCAGTAACCTGTATTGAAATTGTTCAGCCTAATCTGCGCGATCGCAAAATCCGCACATTTATAATTTTTTATTAATGAGGAAGTAATGAACAGCTTGGAACAGCTGCGGCAAGCAGAACAGGCACTGTTAGAGATTTTTTCTGGAATTGACGCTCAGGTCAAGCATAATCTAAAAAGAGTGCTAGATGCCTTTCGTAATCAGCGTGTTGGAGCGCACCACTTTGCTGGTGTGAGTGGTTACGGTCACGATGATTTAGGACGAGAAACTTTAGACAAAGTTTTTGCGGAAGTAATGGGTGCGGAAGCGGCGGCCGTGCGAGTGCAGTTTGTGTCGGGAACTCACGCGATCGCTTGCGCCCTTTTTGGTGTACTCCGTCCTGGTGATGAGATGTTAGCAGTAGTCGGCTCTCCCTACGATACGCTCGAAGAAGTTATTGGTTTGCGGGGACAAGGCCAAGGCTCCCTTATTGAGTTTGGCATAAAATACCGCCAATTGGAGCTAACTCATGAAGGAACTGTAGATTGGCAAGCTCTAAGTCATGCTGTAGATGACAAAACGCGTTTAGTGTTAATTCAGCGTTCCTGCGGCTATTCTTGGCGGCCTAGCTTATCAATTGCGGATATCGAAAAGATTGTGCATCTAGTCAAACAGCAAAATCCCGATACTGTTTGCTTCGTTGATAACTGCTACGGCGAATTTATCGAAACTCAAGAACCCACCCACGTCGGTGCTGATTTGATGGCGGGTTCCTTAATTAAAAACCCTGGCGGTACTATCGTTACTGCTGGCGGTTACGTAGCTGGTCGCGCTGACTTGGTAGAAGCAGCTGCCTGTCGCCTAACTGCGCCTGGTATTGGTAGCTATGGTGGTGCGACCTTTGACCAAAATCGCTTGTTATTCCAAGGCTTATTTTTATCGCCGCAGATGGTGGGTGAGGCGATGAAGGGAACTTTCCTTACTGGTTATGTTTTTGACAAGCTTGGTTATCCAGTTAATCCTGCGCCCCTTGCGCCGCGTGGTGATGTAATTCAGGCAATTAAACTCGGTTCTGCGAAAAAGTTAATTGCTTTTTGTAAGGCTGTACAACAGAACTCTCCGGTGGGTTCTTATCTTGACCCGGTTCCTGATGCTATGCCGGGGTATGAAAGCCAAGTGGTGATGGCTGGTGGAACGTTTATTGAGGGGAGTACGTTGGAATTCTCGGCGGATGGGCCTTTGCGTGAGCCTTATATAGTTTATTGCCAAGGGGGGACTCATTGGACTCATGTGGCGATCGCATTAGAGGCGGCGATTGATGCTGTAGGCCAGGCTTAGAATTGTTTCGCGCAAAGGCGCAAAGGCGCAAAGAGGTTTTTGCGTCCTTGCGCGAAGTTTTTTTACAGTCCGTTTACGAGACGTGTAATACCGTTTTTAATCAGTTCTTCACCAAAGTTGATAAGTAGTCCGAGACGTTTGCTCGTGAGGCGAAGGTAGGTAAGTAGTTGTTTCTTGTGTACTGGATGTAATGTTTCCAAAGACTTGATTTCGATAATCACTTTGTCTTCGACAATTAGGTCAGCCCGAAACCCTTCTTCCAAGCGTACACCTTCGTAAACAACAGGAATAGCTTGTTGCCTTGCTATCCAAAGACCCTGACTTCCTAACTCGTAAGCTAGAACCGTCTCATATACAGATTCAAATAACCCAGGCCCCAACCTTGTGTGAATCTTGTAAGCAGCATCAACAATCACCTTAGCAATCTCGTTCTCATTCATCTTTCTTTGCGCCTTTGCGCCTTTGCGCGAAAAATCAATCCGGTAACTTATACTGCCCAACAATCCGTTTAGCATAATCCGGCACATGCGCCTCCAACTTCTCCCTATGATTCCGCTTCACATACAAATAATTCCTTGTAAAGTGCGAATCAATCGAGAACCGCGCATATTCCAAACCTTTGGGGCCGATTTTATCAATGACTACGCCCATCATTTTCGCCACCCACATCGGTAAGGTTACGCCTTTGTCATAAGCCGGAATCCCCTGCTGTACAGCTTCTTTGCGGTTTCCTTGGGACATTACAGGTTGCGTGTCTATCTGGTCTTTCACCAAGTCCAGCATTTCTTTGCCTGTATCATTTCTGACTACTATCCACTGCCAGCCGAAGGGTGCGCCCATGTAGCCGACGACTAAATCGGCTAGGGAGTTGACGTAATCAAAGCAACTCATACAGGAGGGAGCAAAGACATCTTTAAGTTGGTTGGTTTTTAAGCCAAAGAATGGTACTTTCTCGATTGAGCCGTCTTCATGCTTGAAGTGAATACGGAAGTCTTGCATGAATTCGTAGTGTACTACTGTCTCAGGCGATCGGCTGGTGGTTTCTAAGAATTTTTGCAATCCGTCGCGGGTAACGTTATCTACGCAAGGTGTGCCTAAAACGTATAACTTTTCTAGACCGAGTTTCTTTTCTACCGCCCTAAGTGCCTGAATTTGGCAACCAACACCAATTACCAATAGTCGCTTCATTCCCGATTTTTCTACCTGTTCCAAGATGGAAAGGTTAGGGGAGAGTGTTGGTTTATTTACCCGTGCTGCCAGTATTTCTTCTGGGGTGCGAGCAATCACAGGCATGGGTTGGAAGCGGTCTTCTTTGGTATTTTGGACGCAGACAACGCCTTCAACTATGCCGCGATTTAACATTTCGATGGCAATGGTGCTGACTATACCTGTCCATTGTGCGCCTTCGATGGGCTGTTGTTTCCGCGCTGCCATCATGTCTTGATGCACACCAAAGTAAAGTTCATCGGGGTCGTCGAGATTCCGAGAACGGCTGTGGGCTTGTGCTTCGAGGGTGTCTATCTGCTGGTTGATAAAAGCACAGGCTTCCTTGACATAGTGAATATAGTATGTATCACATAGTCCGCATTCGCTGCACAGTTCTTTGGCAGGGCGACGGCTACCGGGTTTTAAGGCTTTGGCTTTTGTATGCTTGCTAGAATCAACAGAGGTCATATAAATGTTTGTTTTATCCAGGAATCCTTTTACTACAATACCTTTACAGCTTATGAACTTAAACTATATAGGTTGAAAAATCTGATGACTGCGCCTCAATCAAAAGTTTTTACCAACTTGCGTCTTTATGACCAAGATTTTTATTTGTGGATAGAGACAACTGCTAAACAACTAAAAGAAGGCAGATTTTCTGAGATTGATTTAGAAAATCTTATCGAAGAGATTGAAAGCATAGGGAGAAATGAAAAACGCGCACTTGAGAGTAATTTAGTTACAGCACTTTCGAGGTAAATGAGGTACACATAGTATTGGTGCATCAAGACTTAAAATGAAAGCATACTCAATCGATTTACGAGAAAAAATAGTAAATACTTACGAAAAGGGTGGTACTTCAATAAGAAAGGTTGCTGTGCAATTTGGTGTAGCAAAAAGCTATGTGCAAAAGCTAATCCAACTTCATAGAGTGCAAGGACATCTAGAACCCAAAAAGCAAGGTGGAGCCATGAAGGGTAGGCTAGATGATTTCGCGAGCGAATTAGCCGAAATGGTTCAAATTTACCCAGATGCAACTTTATTGGAATATTGCGAATATTTTGGAGAAAAATACAACGTTTGGGTGTGTGCAAGTGTGATGTGTTGTGCATTACAAAAACAAAAATTAACTCGAAAAAAAAGACTTTGCGTAGCAGCCAAGGAAAAACAGAAAGAGTCCAAAAACTGAGAATAGAGTATTGGGAGAAAGTAAAGCAAGTAGACCCAGAAAACCTTGTATTTATAGATGAAATGGGTGTTTTACTTGGCTTAACTAGGACTCATCAAAGAAGCGAGCGCGGCACTAGAGCGTATAATTTTAAACCATATTACCGGGGAGCAAAAATAAGTGTAATCGGAGGAATTAGCTTAAAGAAAGTTTTAGCGGTGATGACTTTAAACGGCTCAATGGATGGAGATGCATATAAAGTTTTTGTAGAACATTTTTTACTTCCGCAATTATGGGTTGGTGCAGTCGTTGTAATGGATAATCTACCTGCTCATAAAGTCGAAGAGATTCAGCTTTTGATTGAAGGAGTGGGAGCAAGTGTTCTTTATCTATCTCCTTATTCTCCTGAATTCAATCCAATTGAACATTGGTGGTCACAATTAAAAGCTTTTCTGAAACAATTTTCTCCCAAGAGTGCATCTGTCGTTGATGGTTTAATTAAAATTGCGCTGAAACTAGTTGATCCAAAGCATCTAAAAAATTGGTTTACTAATTGCTGCTACTGTACCTCATGAACCTCAAATCTGCTGTATTCTATTAATGCACCTATTAAAATACAAATATCAGACAGAAAAACGTTCTAATAGCTGGAAAGGTACTATCAGAGAACATCGCCGCAGATTGACAAGGACTTTTAAGGACAGTCCTAGTTTACAACCCTATTTTCAGGAAGTTTTTACTGATTGTTATCAAGATGCCAGAAAGCAAGCCAGTGATGAAACTGGTTTATCTGTTGATACTTTTCCCGTAGACTCTCCATTTACTACTGATGAATGTTTAGATGAAGATTTTTTACCTGATTAGTTAAGTATTAATACTTTCCTCACAGCATAATCTTTAACTTGGCGCTCTGTGGTTTTTTGTTCAAATCTCTACAATTACTGGGAAAACTTAGAAATATAATCAGCAATTTCTAAGTTAACTTAAAGCCAATGACACAAAACTCTAAAACGGGTGCAGCATTCATCGCTGGAGGAAGCCTAGCAGGTGCGGGTGTTTCCGCAACAGTTGGCGGAATGGGGTTAGCAGGCGGATTTGGTGCAGTGGGTATTGGAACTGCGCCTGTTGTTGGTGCTGGTGCTTTGGCGGGTGCGGCTGTTTATGGTACTTTTCAAGCCGTAGCTGCGGGAGATGCGGCGGCTTTTGGTGCAATGGGAATTGGTGCTGTTGGTGGTGCTGGCTTTTCTAGTGTTGTTGGTGGTATGGGAATAGTTGCACCTAAAATTGGCCTGGCGTTTGGTATTGGTATTGTACCAATGGCGGGTGTGGGTGCAGTTTTAGGACTGGCGGCTTATGGTTTTGCTAAGTTATTAGATGAGTCTGAGGTTAAGGAAACTCCTGCACAGCTTTTTGAACGGATGGAAGAAAAAGTTTTGCAGATGGATTACTATAACGCTGCCGTTATAGAGTTAGGTTTATTTTTATCTGGTGATGACCTCAACCAAAAATTTGCTGCTTTGGAAGTTGAGGAGGAGTTACAAGCACTTAAGGCTGAATTTTCTAGTGAGAAGACTGAATCTGAAACTGCAACTTCTAATCTTCAGCTTCCTGAAACTTGGAAATGTGTCAAAACTCTTATGGGACATACTGCAAAAGTTAATGCGATCGCAATCACTCCTGATGGTAATACTTTAGTTAGTGGCAGTAATGACACACAAATTAATCTGTGGAATCTGAAAACAGGAAAATGGTTTCATACTTTCTCTGGTCAAGCAGAGGCTGTTCTATCTCTTGCTATCAGTCCTGATGGAAAACAAATTGCTAGTGGCTGTGTTGACCGTAAAATTAGCACTTGGAAATTAGATAAAAAACAATTTCTGCGGACATTTTTTTATTCAAACTCTCCCTACAGCCATAATGGATTTGTAAATTCAGTTGCATTTAGTCCTGATGGCAGATTTCTTGCAAGTGGTAGTGCTGATAAAACTATCAAAATTTGGGGAGGCTATACAGGCAATTTAAAACTTGCTTTGATTGGGCATACAGATGCAGTTTTATCTGTTGCTATTAGTCCTGATAGTAAAATTTTGGCTAGTGGGAGTGTTGATAGAACTATCAGGCTGTGGGACTGCACAACTTGGAAACCTCTTGAGATTTTTACTCAACATTTAGCTGCAATCAATACAGTTGTTATTAGTCCTGATGGTCATACTCTGATTAGTGGTAGTACAGACACTACCATTAAACTTTGGAATCTCTATACAAAAGAATTAATTTGCACTTTGACTGGTCATTCAGAAGCAGTTTCATCTGTTGCTATCAGTCCTGATGGAACAATCTTAGCTGGTAGCAGTCGCAGCACTATCAAACTTTGGCATATCCCGACTAGGAATTTATTACATACTCTTGTTGGTTGTAGCCCTGTCGCCTTTACTCCTGATGGCAAGATGTTGGTAAGTGGTGGTAACGGCGGTACTATTAAAATTTGGAGCCTGCAAGGTCTGAATGAGTTGAATCTCGATTCTTTACTGCATCAGGAATGGTGGGAAGTTTTAGGTGTAGATCCAACTGCACATTCTCAAGATGTCAAGTTTGCCTACCTGCAACTAGCTAGACAATATCATCCTGATATTAATAGGTCTGCAAATGCTAAAGTGTCGATGCAAATGATTAACGAAGCTTATCAACAATTTCAAGCACAACAGAAATTGAGATGAGTGTGCGATCGCTCTCCTTCTTGTAAAAAATTAATTATTATTTACAATACTTAAGATTATGGTAAAAAAGTTACTGTAATCCTTAAAAGAGTGTGAGTATATATGGTTAACTTTAGCGAAGTGCTAGAACCCCTTGCGGCTTGGTTTCGTTCGTTGGGAATACCTGAACCTATTGTGCATTGGGGACATCCCTTGATGATGGGGATCGTAATTTTTGTGATGGGTAGTTATGTTGGCTGGACTGGCTGGCGAGGTAGGCTGGCTGAAGATAAAGATGTGTCGGTTAAAAACCGGATGGGGCATCGTTTACTTGCACCTTGGATGTTTTTCTTTATGGCGGCTGGTTACACAGGTGGAGTTTTGTCTTTGGTGATGCAGCGTCAGCCAATTTTTGAAAGTCCTCATTTTTGGACAGGTTCTGTGTTACTGATATTGCTATTGATTAACAGTGTGATTTCTTTCACTGGCTTTGCTGGTGGTAAAACTGCTTTACGTGCTACTCATGCTTATTTAGGCACTGTGGCACTTGGTCTTATGCTTCTCCATGCTGTATTAGGGTTTAACCTGGGTATATCTTTGTAATCTGAATTACGCATATAATTTGTCTATTGAGACTGGGTATAGGGTGTAAGGTTTGTGAATACCTACACCCATACACCCTCTTTTCTACTCCCTGTTTTCAACTCAGTACTCAGCACTTTGCTATATACTTCACCAAAAGCATCAATATTTTTCTTGAATGCTTCCCAGTTGAGTATTGTAGTTGTCTTATGATTCAGACGAGCGGCGTGATTATTTGCTTAGGTTATATTTTCGGGTTGTTGTTTACAGCCGTTCCTTGGGGTGGGGTATGGATTTTAATTTTGGCGATACTGGGAGCAGTCTTTTTGAGACAACGCAAAACTCCACCTCAGCCAAAAGAAAGCACTGGAAGCAAAAATAAAGTTACAGCAAATATTTGGCAATCATTTCCGCATCCGCGAGTTTGGCTGGCTGCTGGTTTGGTAGGATTGCTGGCAACTATGTATTTTCAATTGCGATCGCCTCAACCAAGTGTAAAAGATATTAGTCAATTCATTCCAGCAGAAAATGTTGCGAATCAAGAACAACTCGTTATTGTTCGCGGCGTAGTAGAAAGTAATCCTCGGTTAACTCGCAGTCAACGCGGACAATTTTGGTTAACAGCAACTCAATTAGATGAAGTTAAAAATGGCAAAGGCCCCGCAAGTGTATCAAAAGGTGTCACGGGTAAGTTATATGTGACTTTACCTTTACTTCAAGCTACTGGGTTACATCCTGGTCAAGAAATTGCTGTCACAGGAATTTTATATAAACCAAAAGCAGCTTCTAACCCTGGTGCTTTTGATTTTCAAAAGTATCTCAAGCAGGAAGGAGCATTTGCTGGTTTGATAGGAAGGCAGATAAATATTATTAATGATGAAAATAAATGGGGATGGTGGCAAATTCGGGAGCGAATTTTAAAATCGCAAGTTCGGAGTTTAGGAATTCCTGAAGGGCCGCTGGTAAGTGCAATGGTTTTGGGTAGTAAAGCTGTTGATTTACCCTACGATATTCGTGATTTGTTTGTCAAAGCTGGTATGGCTCATGCTTTGGCTGCATCTGGGTTTCAAACTTCGTTAATTTTGGGCGTAATCTTACAGCTAACAAAACGTACAAATAAGGCTATTCAATTCACTCTCGGTTTTTTAGGTTTAATTATTTTCCTCAGCTTGTCAGGATTCCAACCTGCGGTACTGCGAGCAGTAATTATGGGTAGTGCTGCATTAATTGGTTTGTTATTAGATAGAAAGGTAAAACAATTTGGTTCACTATTATTAGCAGCAACATTAATATTATTATTTAACCCTTTGTGGATTTGGGATTTAGGATTTCAACTGAGTTTTTTAGCAACATTGGGATTAATTGTAACTGTACCAGCTATAACTGAAAAACTGAATTGGTTGCCGCCTGCGATCGCTTCTTTAATTGCTGTACCTTTAGCGGCCACAATTTGGACTTTACCTGTGCAACTTTCGGTGTTTGGAGTTGTACCTGCTTACAGTTTACTGCTGAATATGATTACTACACCATTTATTTCAGTTATTAGTATTGGGGGAATTATTAGTGCGATCGCCACATTAGCATCCCCCACTATTGGCAGTACAATAGCTGGTTTACTGCATTATCCTAGTGATTGGCTAATTCAATTAGTCGAATTTTTTAGTAATTTGCCAGGAAACTCATTAGTTGTCGGGAGTATTTCAACTTGGCAGATGTTAGCAGTTTATGCTTTAATTCTGTTGATTTGCTTAGTTAAATGGTGGCAGCAACGTTGGTGGTTTGCTGGTTTAATAGCATTTGGTTTAGTACTTGTACCCGCTTGGCATTCGGCAAATACATTATTTCGGGTAACCGTCTTAGAAGCTGGTGCAGAACCAGTTGTAGTGATTCAAGACAAAGGCAATGTCACCTTAATTAACAGTGGCGATGAAGGTACAGGACGCTACACAATTGTACCGTTTTTACAACAGCAAGGTGTGAATAAAATTGAATGGGCGATCGCTAGTGATTTTGACAATAGTGAAAGTAATGCTTGGCTGGAAGTGATGCAAAGCTTACCTATCAAAAATTTCTTTAAATATTCTCTCAAACCAGAAACTAGCATTGCTAGTCAGGAAATTCAACAAGAAATCCAAAAGCATAAAGGTATCTACCAACCTGTTGTCCCAGGACAACAAATTGTTACAGGGTTAACAGTTGCCCAATTAATTAAAGAGCAATTACCTCTGTTATACTTACAAATTCAAAATCAAACTTGGTTATTAGTAGGTGATGTTGAACCTCAAGAAATAGCAAGATTAGCTAAAGCGGGAAGTTTACCAAGTCCGCAAGTTTTATGGTGTAGTCCAGAATCTTTGAAAGACTTGATTAAATTGTTTCAACCAAAAGTTGCGATCGCAACTTCTACTAACCTTGATCTAAAAATCACTAATGAACTCAGTAAAAACACAACACAAGTGTTTTTAACAGGACGAGATGGTGCAATTCAATGGACACCGAATAATCAGTTTGAATCATTTATTCAAGAAACAGAAAATAAATCATCTGTCTTGTAAAATGATTCAACACCATCAGCGTTTGATGTGTCAAAAATTAGCAGAAAGCAAACAAATATTCTGGTTGAATGTAGAACTGTAACATTTCTAAATCATTCGTGAATCAAAAGATCCCCGACTGCTTCAAGAAGTCGGGGATCTGAATTATTTCAGTTTTGACAGTATTTATGATGAGGCTGAAAAAATGCAACAAAGTTATAAGAAAAAGAGTAGTTATTCAAAATCTATTCTAAACTAGTTAAAAAATATAAAGAATATGCAGAAATATCACTTAGGCAAAGTAGTGGTTTTCTTTGGCAATTTCCCTTTAACGATTAAATTACCCGCAGCACCACGGGAAGAGCAGTTAAATTTTTTGCGCGATCGCATAATTTTTCATGCTAATAATCTTGTGGAAGAAGGGCTTTGGGAAGAACCACTGAGTGATTTTGAACTCGAAAGAATTATGTTAGATGTAGAAATTGAGCCAGTATTATTTTCTAGCTTTTGTGATGTTTTTTCTTTATTAGGTTATCCTTGGCAGATTTTCAGAACATTATTTAGACGTTAAAACATTTAGATCATAAAACTGATTCTGCCAAAGCCACAGCGCCCCACAGTGGTGCATCATCACCCAAAGCCGCAGGGACAATTTCAAAATCGATTTCTGGTAACGCTGTCTCACGCGCTGTTTTTTGTACAGTATTCCACCAATTTTCTCCAGCTTTCGTCACACTGCCACCTAAAATAAATCGTTGTGGGTTAATTAAATTCGCTACATTACCAATACCTACACCTAAAGCCCAAGCACCATTTTGCAAAATATTGATTGCTAAATCGTCTCCTTGCGCCGCAGCTTCACTGATGATTTTTCCCGTAATCAAATCTAAATTGTCATTAACTAAGGTGCGCAATTTTTGTCCTAGAAATTGATTTGCTGGTTTTAATAAATACTCTTTTGCATCTTGCGCCATGTAAGGGCCTGATGCCAACCGTTCTACGCATCCTCGCTTACCACATAAACACACTGCCCCCGCAGGATTAACAACCATGTGTCCAATTTCACCAGCTATACCTGCGTTCCCACGCCAAGGTTGACCATTGAGTATCCAGCCACCCCCTACACCAGTGCTGATGGTAATGTAAAACAAGCTATCATATCCTTGACCAGCACCGAAGCGATGTTCACCTAAAGCAGCAACGTTAGCATCGTTATCTATACTGGCAGATACACCATATTCTTTCTCTAGTAAGTCTTTGAGAGGAATATTTTCCCAGCCAGGGACGTGATGGGAGAGTCGGACTGTTCCGGTAGTAAAGTCTACAGGGCCTCCAAAACTGACACCAATGGCATCTGGGGTTTCATCTTGAAGTAAATTATGGATGAGCGATCGCATAATTTCTAAATCAGTGGTAGCATTACCATCTATTGGTGATAGACGACGTTCATAACGCAACCATTCACGAGAACCAAGTTTAGTTATTGCTGCTGCTAACTTAGTGCCACCAAAATCTAAGGCTAGGATTAATGTCATTTATCTGAAGAATACTTAGAGGATGTCTAAAAAGTCGAAAATTATACTAATAACCCCTCTCCAAACCTCTCCCCGAAACGGAGAGAGGCTTTGAAACCCCCATTCCCTTGTAGGGAAGGGGGGCTAGGGGGGTTAGGTTTTTACAACTTTGATGTTAACAAGAATACTTCTTAGACATCCTCTTAGTCTAAAAGCGATCGCTTACTTATTCAGCTTACTAGGCATTCATCTTTGAGTTAACAATTTCTGCAAATATTTAGTCAATTTTTGGTTCGTTTGGCAGATGCACTTACTGTTTTCTTCGGCAAAAAGATATAACTGAACTTTTTCATGTGATGATCACATATTTTTTGATCACAATGAAAAGTACAGCTAAAGCTAATTTGAGCAGATGTTTGATAAACCTAAAGTACTTTTGGACTGTAGATTTTATTAGGATACATACTTTCAAAATAATTAATAGCAACTTCGCCCAATGCCTTAACCGCAGCAGCGCCAATTGCAGGTTGAACCACTAGTCCAATACCAGGAATACATCCTGCTATGAGACTGCCCATTCTGAAAAGTAATTGTCCCCCACCCATTGCAATTATTGCTGCGGCTGTTGCTCCTGCACCACTAGCAGGTATTAAATTAATATCATAAACTTGAGCAATCCGAGTTATTACAACTGCCTGTACACTAGCTAAACCAGTTTGAAAAGTTAACGCACCAATCATAGAAACTCCACCTGCAACTCCTGCTGTTGCTCCTGCTCCCATCATTAACCAAAGTTCATCTCTGGCTTGGTCACGACAATATTTAGTCATAGAAAAGGTTACTGTCCCAAAAATATTGCTGTATACTCAGGAAATTTCAGAGCCATGACTGTGTAGATGCAGCGAACAGTATTGGCTCTCAGAATGCTTTCTATTTCTAGCTTTTAAGAGGTTAAATTTGGTGATTCAATTTCATCTTTATTTAATCTAAACCAAAGATTACCTCATTTGCGAACCCTAATAAGTAAGTAAGTTCCTTATCGAAACTATCTGAACATTATTATAATCAAAAGCCTTGTAATTCTGTTTTTTCTTCTGTCGGCAATGTTTAATTTTCTTGCCATGTTCTTGTCTCCAATTATGTCTAAATATTATGAAAAAGCTACGAATAAAACATCTTTTTCATACAAGACTTTTTTGCTGCGCCACAATTTATGTAACTAACTAGAGCATCGATTCAGTAATCAAAAACCTAACCACCCAGCTCCCTTCCCTACAAGGGAAGGGAGAGCCAAGCTCCCCTCTCTTACGAGGAGAGTGGTAAGGAGAGAGGTTCTTTCAAGATTACTGAATTGGTGTTCTAATTTCCATACAAAAGTATCTGCATATATAGCTTGTCCAGTGAAAATATCTTAAGAATTTAGAAGCTGCCATTCATCATATTCATATTTTTTTTAGAGACAATCCATCCAAAGATATGGTAATTAAGGAAATTAAAGCATTTTTGATACAGTCAACTGGATGCACAGGGTAATCAGTCAACTAATAGCTGTACGCATTTATACTAATTCGTAACTTGTAATTAAGAAAATTTAAATATGTTTTTGATTTTGGGTTTTGAATATATTAATGTTATATAATTCGTATCTTTACAAGAGACGTGAATATTCACGCCTCTATAATCTTGAAGTTGTTGACAGTTTTGTTTACCGATTTCTTGTTTCTAAGTCTCTAGAGCGCACTTCATTTTCATCCTTACCAGTTTTGATGGAATCTTCGTATTTTCTGGTAGCTTGTGGCTGTTGGCGTTCTTTAGTGGTGTAATAAGGTTTGCTAGGCTCAGTTCTGATTATTCTACGGTCTTTAGCGGTGTAATAAGGTGGTACTTTTTCTACTCTGTGACTTTTATCAGAATAATAACCATCAGCCATAACAGAATTAGTAGGTAAGCTAATTAGTATGACTAACCCAGCTAGGATGAATACAGCAATTTTGCGACTTAATTGATGAAGAACGCTTTGAATGTTTAACATGGGAAAATTTTCTCCTATGTTTGAAACAAATGCCTAAATGCTAAAAAATACTCATTAGGCTAACGTCTTCCTCTAGGCTAGTTATGTATATATAAAAAGGAAGGTGAATATTGATCACCTTCCTTTATTGATTATTTAATTGTCCAAGTTTAAGCTATGGTGACATCTGCTGATAAATAAACATCTTGAATGGCATGAAATAGTTTCACTCCTTCTTCAAACGGACGTTGAAAAGCTTTACGTCCAGAAATTAATCCTGTACCACCAGCCCGTTTATTAATGACAGCGGTGCGTACTGCTTCAGCAAAATCATTTTTACCAGATGCGCCACCAGAATTAATTAATCCTGCCCTTCCAGCGTAGCAATTTAGTACTTGATAACGAGTTAAATCGATTGGGTGATCAGTTGTTAATTCTGTATAAACTCGCTCATCTGTTTTACCGTAACTTTTACCTGCGGCTTTGGCAACTGCACCATAACCATTGTTACATTCAGGTAATTTTTGTTTAATAATGTCAGCTTCAATGGTCACGCCCAAATGATTAGCCTGTCCAGTTAGGTCAGCCGCAAGATGATAATCTTTGTCTTGTTTGAACGCATTATTCCGCAAATAGCACCACAGAATTGTGACCATTCCTAATTCATGGGCGCGTTCAAAAGCATGACTAATTTCTTGGATTTGTCTGGTTGATTGTTCTGAACCAAAGTAAATTGTTGCACCTATTGCTACTGCACCTAAATTCCAAGCTTGCTCGACACTTGCAAATAATACTTGATCAAATTGATTGGGAAAGGTTAAGAGTTCGTTATGGTTGATTTTGACAATAAAAGGAATTTTGTGAGCATATTTGCGTGAGACAATACCTAAAACTCCTAAAGTTGTCGCAACAGCATTACAACCACCTGCTATTGCTAATTTGACGATATTTTCTGGGTCAAAGTATATGGGATTTGGTGCAAAAGATGCACCAGCCGAGTGTTCAATACCTTGGTCTACAGGAAGAATCGAGAGATAGCCAGTATTTGCCAAACGACCCGTAGAATAAAGTTGTTGAAGATTACGCAAAACTTGAGGATTGCGATCGCTATTAAGCCAGACTCGATCTACAAAGTCTGGCCCTGGTAAATGCAATAAATCTTGAGAAACCTTGGCTTTGTAATTCAGCAGGTCTTCCGCTTCTTTACCCAACCATGACTCGATAGAATTCGCCTCTATCAAAGTAGTAGTCATAGTACTTTCCTCAAACTTGAGAAAATAAATTTGCCTTTACGATAGCATTCTGACATTTTATCTTTCAGACGACTTACTATCTCAGCAAAAACTTATTTTATACTTCTATTAAATAATGTTTATATTTATTTGAAGAAAATTTACTTTAAGTAACCAGATAAACACAGATAAAATATCGGTGTTTACCCGTGAGTTGTAATAACTTAAGTAGGATTCTAGCCGATAAAGTAATATTATATTTGTTTGGCGAATTAGTAATATACCAAAAGATACAAATACTGATGGCTAAAACTGTATGAGCTTTACAATTAATAAAATCTGCATCTATCAAAAGTAGTATTTAGTTGTAAATGATGAATATTCATCTCTCCAAAATATTTAAGAAGTATGATATGAATGATTCAGGACTGTTATGGCAAAAACTCAACACTAAAATCTATAATAAAAGTTCATCAAGTATACATAATTTCTGTGCTTTAATTTGACGAACTAGTTTTATAAAGTTCACTGTCAACTATCAACTACCCTATGTATTGATTATGCAATGAATATATTTTTTAGCTAATAACTTACGATTGTTGGTTTGAGCATTGCCCAAACCAACAATTTTTTCATCGACTAACTGAATATGATTGATATTTTCAGACATCACTGCCTGATTATAATGGCTTAGTTACCACCAGAAGTCACTGCTTTATTGTGTACAGCTGTGTCTTCAGACTTTCTGTACCATGCACCATCTTTGCCTTGTTCGTATTCGTTTCTTACACTATTCCAAGCAACATTAGTAGCACCTTCTTCGCTCAAGCCATCGCGTTGCGAAGCATTGAAAGCTGCAAAGAAAATTTGCTGAGCGTGTTGAGGAAGTTTTTCTTGAATATCTTGAGGTAATTCTTCTATTTTGTTATAAGGCATAAACTAACTCCAGTAACCTTGACCTGGGTACATACTAAAAAATTTATGAATAAAACTTCCTCTTACTTTCAGCAGAAATAGATAATAAATATAAATAAGTCAACAGAAATATTTACCTTTCATCAAATAGCGATCGCTGTACTGCAAAACTTAAGCCACTAATAAAGCACAAAGCATGGACAGTGCCGTTAACTCTGCCGCCTTGAGCGTTATATGTATTGTATCGTTAGAGTTACTGAGTGGAATATCTCCATTAATTGAGCCTCTGTCATGAACTGTAACGCTGCGTACAGTTCGAGTAATAGCGATCGCTAGTTGTCCATCGCCATTAATTACGCCACTATTGATAATCGAACTAATTAAGATATTTAGCTTCTCTTGGGAAATGATGTAAATACCAATAATAGATGAAATGTAAAATCAAACTACTACAAAGTGACATAATCACGCCATTTATCCAGCATCTTTGTACTCACACCCGAAACTCGTTCTAAATCTTGTAGAGATGTAAACTTTTGTTGTTGACGAGCAATAATTATCTTCTGTGCTAACTTCTTCCCCACCCCAGGAAGAGTTGCTAATTCTTCCAAACTGGCTGTATTGAGATTGACTTTTTGAATGATTTGATTTTGAATAGATGTTGGCGTGCTTATCTTAGGACATTTTTTCGTTTCTGCTTGGATTTTGGCTTGAATTTCTGAAGGTAAACCAAGTTGAGCTTTAGCATAAAGACGGGCAAATTCCCGGACATAGTGAGCAGCTACTTTAGGATTTTCAATAATTATCAATGTTTCATCGTTACCATTGTTAGCAGCATCTGACCAATTATGCGAACCTGTGATAACTCTTGCGTTATCAACAACAGCAAATTTATGGTGTAATAAATCGCCTTTTCCTAAAACAGGTACACCAACACTACTAATTGAATTTGACCAAGGTTGATTATCAATTTCATATTTACATTGATTACTCAAAGCTACTCCCATCATATCCAAGGCTTCACTGTAAGACCGATAGGCAAATTGAGAATCAATTAAAGCGCGAATAGCAACATTTTGTTGATGACGCTGTTCTAAAATTTTGGCAAGCTGCTGTTCAGAAAATACAAATAATGCTAAATCAATAGATTTAGTGGCGGAATTTAATATTTCACCAATTAAGCCATTACTAGTTTTACTCCAAGGTTGAGTGGGAGAAGTCGGAGAAAACTGAACTGTAATTGTACTTTCACCTAAAGTGATTTTTTTCGGAGAACGCAGTGGTTTTTTCAAGCCAAATTGACTATCTGGCTTACCTCCTGGGCCATCACCCCACATAATGTTAAACTCTTGGTTAAACACAGATGCTAATTCTGGACTGTCAATTTTTAGCAAATTATTGGCATTACCTAAACTACTCCGATTGGTAAAATCGCCTGAAGTATCGCTTAAGGTGAAGTTTGCCGAAGTGACAATTACAATCCGATTATCTACAATTACAAATTTGTGATGCATCAAACTACTGCCTGCGGAACCATCAGCTTGATCATCAATTAAAGGAATTTTAGCATTTTGTAAAATTACTAATGCGTCTCTTTGATTAATTTCTTCTGAACTGAGTTTTTTATCTTTATTTAAATCGATAAATTGATGAAATTCATTGTATCTTTCTCGTTCTCTAGGGGCTAGTTTTTTGACTTCATCTGGTGTAAAGCTACTCCAAGGGCGACTGTATGTATTTTCTATAATTACTCGAACTTTCACCCCGGCTTTTTGTCTGTCTACTAATGCTTGGGCAACCTTGGGTAAGCGTAATTCTTGCACAGCTACATCCACTGTAGATTTAGCTTGATAAATAACATCGGCAATAATTTTTTCTAAGTCATCGCCCAGTCGGGTTTGCTGACGGTAAGATTCTTGATATTCTGAAGATTCAGACTGATTAAAATAAACTTGGACTAATGGATCTTGAGGTAAAGGTGATAAACGCTTATTGGATGATTTAGCTTGTTGACAAGCAGTGATAAAAAATATTAAGAAAAATATCAAAAAATGCTTTTGTTTACGAAAAATTTGCACGGTAATCTGCTAAAAGTGGATTGGTAGTGAACATAGTTATAGTTCCCAAAATGAACTACGCCAATTTAAAGAGTTAAACAGCTTAATCAGCAGACCAAAAATCCCTCTATTGATGCACATTAATTCACGTTTTCTCAAGATTTAATGAGAGAACTGTCTATGGTGAAAATAGTGGGTAGCCCATTGTCCGAGTCTTTCCGCTCAAGTGTTGTGATATGCAAATATACTTAGATTACAGTGCTACTACTCCAACTCGCCCAGAAGCGATCGCAGCGATGCAAGCAGTCCTCACTCAACAGTGGGGTAATCCTTCTAGTTTGCATGAGTGGGGACAACGGGCTGCAATAGTTCTCGAACAAGCCAGAGTTCAAGTTGCAGACTTAATTAATGCTGCTAATCCAGAATCAATTATTTTTACGGCTGGTGGTACAGAAGCAAATAATTTGGCAATTGTTGGTGTCGCCCGATTGTTTGCTGTGCCTCAACACATCATTATTTCTAGTGTGGAACATTCCGCAATTTCGGAAACGGTGCGAATGCTAGAAATGTGGGGTTGGGAAGTCACACGCTTGGGAGTGGATGACAAAGGCAGAGTTAGCCCCTTAGCTTTAAAAGCTGCATTGCGACATAACACCGTTTTAGTATCAATAATTTACGGACAAAGTGAAGTAGGCACAATTCAACCGATTACCGAATTGGGCAATATTGCGCGATCGCACGGTGCTATCTTCCATACCGATGCAGTGCAAGTGGCTGGACGTTTATCAATAGATGTGCAGACATTACCAGTCGATTTACTCAGCATTTCCAGCCACAAAATCTACGGGCCACAAGGTGCAGGAGCATTATATATTCGTCCTGGTGTAAAAATTATGCCTCTGTTAACTGGCGGTGGGCAAGAAATGGGGATGCGTTCTGGAACGCAAGCTGTACCAATAATTGCTGGGTTTGGTGTCGCCGCAGAATTAGCAGCGCAAGAACTAGCAACGGAAACACCAAGATTAATTGATTTGCGCGATCGCTTGTTTGCCTTGTTAGCAGATGTTCCTGGTTTAATTCCTACAGGCGATCGCATCCATCGTCTACCACATCATGTTAGTTTCTGCCTAGAATACGCCGACGGCGAAAAACTCAGTGGTAAAACTTTAGTACGGCAATTGAATTTAGCTGGTATTGGTATTAGTGCTGGTGCAGCCTGTCATAGTGGTAAACTCAGCCCTAGTCCGATACTTTTAGCAATGGGCTATTCCCAAAAAGCAGCCTTGGGCGGAATTCGGATGACATTAGGGCGTGACACCACCGAAGCAGATATTGATTGGACTGCAATGGTGTTGAAGCAGGTTTTACAGAGGCTAACACCAGATGTTACTTTAGCTACACGCTGAGATGAACTAAACTTCTGGTTCAACGCCGAGCGATCGCAATTGGGCAATCAGGCGTTCATTTCTTTGGCGTTCCTGTTCGGCTCTTTCTTCACCCGTCAACAACAAATTACCTTGCGAATCCCACCAGCGTAGCCAGGGTAATTCCATATTCTGATATTCTCCCTGCCAGATACCTAACTCAACTGCCAAGGGAGTAATTGCATAATGTCCTCGTTCATTGGCTGGCAATAATTGGTACTGTCCACCAATTAATTCATACACTTCCACACTAGCTTTATTGACTTCATAAATGCCATAAAAAGCCGGATGAATTACTTGTTCATAAATCCAAAATTTACCTTTCAAAGGAGTTTTGTCGCGCTCCTCACTACCATCTCCAGACACAAATTCTAAAGCAATTAATGGGGAAATATACTCTCGCCACAGTACATAAGACAGTCGCGTTTGTCCATCCAGCAAGGGCGGTACATTCGGAACATAAAACCAATCCGGTGCTTCTGCACCTTTTTCTGGTGGTTCAGTCATCCGCCAGTAAATACCGCTATCTTGACCAATACAGTACTGCCCATCAGGATGACGTTTTTGCAATATTGGTTTAATTGAGTCTGTTAGTAGAATGCTTTGGGGATGTTCCTGGAAGTTTTTCACGAAAGTACCATCAGACTCAGGTAGCTGCGTATGGTCTGGAAAAGGCGTGAGTTCTTCAGTAGTTGGATTGGTTGCAGAGGTCATAAAACACCTTTGCAGGAGTGAGGGTTGTTTTGTAGTGTAGCAGTGAAAAGATAGAAGGTGCGATCGCTCCCAAAAGTAAAATCTTAATTTCTAGCTTCTAGTCCCTAGTCTCTTTTTCATTAAATATTTACCACTTCAAAAATGAAGCTTCTATTCCTTGTTCGCGTCTAATTTTGCTATCTTTTTCAAACCAACTAATTATTTGCTGTGTTGTTAAATCTTCAATAGTAACGTTGTAATCTTGAGCAATTTGCTTCAAGAGTTTATGTGATGAAATAGTCAATCTTGTTAAAAACTTTTCTGGTGAGGATAGCAAAGCAGCGTCAACTTTTGCTGACTCTTCTAAGGTTAAAAACTGTGTTGATGGTTGCTGTGATGGTAAATCCATAAAAAGTGTGAAGTGTGAAGTATGAAGTATGGAATTATCTTAATTTAACCATCAACAGATAGTTTACGTACTGTTTTTTATCTTTTAGCCTTTAGAATTCTTGAGTCATTGGTGCTAAGTAAATATTTTTCTGAATATTTCAGACTTCAGACTTCATACTTTATAAATTAATTTCGCTCTGGTTTACGAGCTTGAACTAAATAGCCACAGCGATGTTCACCGTTGATAATCCAATGGGTACGTTCTACTGTACAGTCTGGCAAGACAGCCGCAAACATTTCCAATTCATGGCCGCAGATGCTAGGAAAAGACTCCGCAACGTTGGAAATAGCACAATTATGCTCTATTAAAACAAAGCGATCACTTAACTTATCCGCAGAACTTTCTTTTTTTAAAGAATCATCTGGTTCCACAGAGTGATATTCTGCCATAAAACCTTCGGCTTTTCGCAGTTCGACTAAAGTTTCCACCCGTTCTTTTAAGGAACCGTTACCTAAGCGATCGCGGTACTCTTGGGCTTTGCGTTCCCATTGCTTTTGTAAAATCGTTTTCACTTTGTCGTGGCCGACGGTTTCGGCTAAGGTATCCAGCAGCGAAACTGCAAATTCTTCGTAACCATCACCGAAGCGATCACTCACTGTTCGATGCAGGCGATCGCGTCCTTGACGACTAAGTTGATAGATATGCTGCGGTCGTCCCATTCCCGCCTGTGCAGTGGAGGAATAGATAATCAATTCTTCCGCCTCCAAATCTTTGAGATGACGACGAATCGCTTGGGGGCTAACATTTAAAACTTCAGAAAGCTCAAAAGCCGTTGCTTGAGAGTGTTTCAGCAGATATTCGAGTATCTCTTGCTTCGTTGAGGACTGGTGGGTAGTCGCCATCGTCGTCCCAAATTTTTTTTGAAAATTTGACTTTAACAACATTGTTGTTGTTAATTTAGCGTAAAATGAAGATACATTAAACAACATAGATGTTGTTTTAATCTCTATCCTTATTCTAACAGGCGTGTGAACCGCTCGGTAAAACAAGACCGATATTGGTTAACCCAGCCCGTCTCCCATCCTTAAAGAGAAACCATTTCGGAACACGAGAGATTATTACAGATGAGTGCCACTGTCAAATCCCTAGTCAACCAACCATATAAGTACGGCTTCGTTACTGAAATCGAAGCCGATACAATCCCGCGTGGACTAAGTGAAGACGTTGTCCGCTTAATTTCTGCGAAGAAGAACGAGCCGGAATTCATGCTGGAGTTTCGTCTGAGAGCCTATCGCCAGTGGCAAAAAATGACAGAACCAACCTGGCCTAGCGTTAAGTATCCGCCAATTAACTATCAGGATATCATTTACTACTCTGCGCCGAAGCAAAAGAAAGAAAAACTCAACAGCTTAGAAGAAGTAGATCCTACACTCCTTGAAACCTTCGAGAAATTGGGTATTCCCCTGTCAGAACAAAAGCGGCTGGCTAACGTCGCGGTAGATGCAATTTTCGATAGCGTTTCTGTAGCTACAACCTTCAAAGAAAAACTAGCTAAAGATGGCGTTATCTTCTGCTCAATTTCCGAAGCACTACGCGAACATCCAGAATTAGTGAAAAAATATCTGGGTAGCGTTGTCCCCATCGCTGACAACTACTTTGCAGCGTTAAACTCTGCTGTCTTCAGTGATGGTTCCTTTGTCTACATTCCCAAAGGCGTAAAATGCCCAATGGAACTGTCTACCTACTTCCGCATCAACTCTGGCGATACGGGACAATTCGAGCGGACTTTGATTGTCGCTGAAGAAGGTAGCTACGTTTCCTACTTGGAAGGTTGCACTGCGCCGATGTATGACAGCAACCAACTCCACGCCGCAGTAGTCGAACTTGTGGCTTTGGATAACGCTGAAATCAAATACTCTACCGTGCAGAACTGGTACGCTGGCGATGCTAACGGTAAAGGCGGTATTTACAACTTCGTTACCAAGCGCGGCTTGTGTCAAGGTGTTAATTCCAAAATTTCCTGGACACAGGTAGAAACTGGTTCAGCTATTACTTGGAAGTATCCTAGCTGTGTGTTGGTTGGTGATAATTCCGTAGGTGAATTTTACTCGGTGGCGTTAACCAACAATATGCAGCAAGCCGACACCGGGACGAAGATGATTCACATCGGCAAAAATACTCGCAGTACGATTATTTCTAAGGGTATTTCCGCAGGTAATTCTAGTAATAGTTATCGCGGTTTGGTGAAAATTAGCCCAAAGGCTGAAGGCGCAAGAAATTATTCTCAGTGCGACTCGATGTTAATTGGGGATAATGCCCACGCTAATACTTTCCCTTATATTCAAGTCCAAAATAAAGCGGCGAAAGTGGAGCATGAAGCTTCGACTTCTAAAATTGGGGAAGATCAGCTATTCTTCTTTGCTCAACGTGGCATTTCTTCAGAAGATGCGATTTCAATGATGATTAGCGGCTTCTGTAAGGATGTGTTTAATCAGCTACCAATGGAGTTTGCGGTGGAGGCTGATAAGTTGTTGAGTCTGAAGTTGGAAGGTAGTGTGGGTTAAAAGTGCTGAGTGCTGAGTGCTGAGTGCTGAGTGCTGAGTAGAAAGACACGCGAAGAAGAAAGAGAAGAGAGAGAACATGATTATTGAAAATAGTGATGTTATTTTGTCGGTGAGAGATTTGACTGCTGAGGTTGATGGTACACCGATTCTGAAGGGTGTGAATTTGGAAGTTCGCGCTGGTGAAATCCATGCAATTATGGGGCCGAATGGTTCTGGTAAAAGTACTTTTTCTAAGGTGTTGTCAGGACATCCGGCGTATACAGTGACTGGCGGTGAGGTGATTTTCCAAGGGCAAAATTTGTTGGAAATGGAGCCTGAGGAACGCGCTAGGGCTGGGGTGTTTTTGGCGTTTCAGTATCCGTTAGAGATTCCTGGTGTAAGCAATTTGGATTTCTTGCGGGTAGCTTACAATTCTCGGCGTAAGGCGCAAGGGTTGGAAGAGGTAGACGCGTTTGATTTTGATGATTTGATTGAGGAAAAGCTGGAAGTTGTGAAGATGGATGCAGCTTTCCTCAGCCGGAGTGTAAATGAAGGTTTCTCTGGTGGTGAGAAAAAGCGGAATGAAATTCTGCAAATGGCGTTATTAGAGCCAAAGTTGGCAATTCTGGATGAGACAGACTCTGGTTTGGATATTGACGCGCTAAAGATTGTCGCTCATGGGGTGAATCAGTTGACTAGCCCAGACAATGCGACGATTATGATTACGCATTATCAACGGTTACTCGACTATATTGTCCCGGATTTCGTCCATGTGATGGCACGAGGCAGAATTCTCACCAGTGGTGGTAAGGAACTGGCTCTAGAGTTAGAGTCTCGCGGTTATGACTGGATTTTGGAGGAAACTGCTGTTGAGGTGGGTGTGTAATGTCTATTCAAGTTTCTCCTAGTGCTATTCCTAACTCGGATGCAGTCAATTTGGCTTCTTCTTTGCTGGATAGAGATGCTTACTTAAGCCAGTTGTTAAATCAAGTAACTGTATCTCAAGCTGATGGGTTAGAAGAATTACGCCAAAAAGCTGCAAATTGGGTATGTCACTCAACTATCCCCACCGCCCGCGAGGAAGAATGGCGGTTTACTGATTTGTCAGATTTGCGGGGTGTGGAATTCCGCAAGGCGCAGCCAGTTAATAATGTAGAGGTGTTAAATTTAACGTCTCTAACTGATAATCGACTGGTGTTTGTTAACGGTGTTTATGCGCCGGAGTTATCTGCTGTAAATTTACCGGATGGTATTGTAGTTGGTAATTTAACTGGTTTACCTGTAGCGAACCGTGAGGGGATTACTAAACATCTCGCTCAAGCTGAGGGAGCTTTGGAAGTATTCACGGCTCTCAACACTGCTGGGTTGACGGATGCAGCAGTTGTATGGGTGGGGAAAAATGTCGTAGTTGATACACCTATTCATCTGCTGTTTATTTCGGTTGCTGGCGAGACAGCGACAATTTCCCAACCACGTTGTTTGGTGGTGGCGGAAAGTGGTGCGCAGGTAACTTTGGTAGAGGAATATGTGGCTAATCCACAAGCAGACAAGGTTTACTTTACTAATGCAGTAACAGAAATTTGGATTGCTGACAATGCAGCGGTAAATCATACTAGGGTGGAGCGAGAAGGCGCAGAGGCGTTTCACATTGGTAAGACTGCGGTTAACCAAGCTCGTTATAGTCGTTATACCTGTAATGCTTTTACTTTAGGCGCAAAGTTATCGCGGCACAATTTAGAGATTTTGCAAACTGGTGAGCAAACTGAAACTACGCTCAACGGTTTGGCGATGATAGCTGGGAAGCAAGTGGCGGATACTCATAGTGCGATCGCTCTCAATCATCCTTATGGTACAAGTAAGCAATTGCACAAATGTATTGTTGGCGATCGCGCTCATGCTGTGTTCAATGGTAAAGTTTTTGTACCTAAACCAGCACAGTTAACTGATGCCGCCCAGCTAAATCGCAATTTGCTACTATCTTCAAAGGCACGAGTCGATACTAAGCCCCAATTAGAAATTACCGCCGATAACGTCAAATGCGCTCACGGTGCAACTGTGAGTCAGTTAGAAGATGATGAAATCTTCTATTTACAAAGTCGAGGAATTGATGAAAACGCTGCGCGGAATTTATTAATTAACGCCTTCGCCGCCGAAATCATCAACAAAGTTCCAGTTGCTTCCCTTAGAGACATATTGCTAAACACAGTCACTAGCTTTAAGTCTTTGACTATTGACTAATGACTATTGACTAATGACTATTGACTAATAACAATGACTTTTACAGCTACCAAAACTCTTGCCGATAAAGTCCGTGCTGACTTCCCGATATTACATCAAGAAGTCAACGGTAAACCCTTGGTTTATCTGGATAATGCGGCGACATCGCAAAAACCTTTGCTTGTATTAAACACCCTGCGGGATTATTACGAGCAATACAATTCTAACGTCCATCGTGGCGCTCATACCCTCAGTGCAAAAGCTACTGATGCTTATGAAGCAGCACGAGATAAAGTTGCTAAATTTATTAATGCTGCATCTCGTCAGGAAATTGTCTACACCCGCAACGCCAGCGAAGCGATTAACTTAGTAGCTTATAGCTGGGGCATGAACAATTTGCAGCCAGGTGATGAAATTATTCTGTCGGTAATGGAACACCACAGTAATATTGTGCCTTGGCAATTTGTGGCGCAAAAAACGGGTGCTGTTTTGAAATTTGTTGGACTCACACCAGAAGAAACTTTTGATTTGGAACAGTTTAAAAAACTGATTTCTGAGAAAACAAAACTGGTGTCAATTGTTCATGTTTCTAACACTTTGGGTTGTATTAACCCAGTGAAAGAAATCGCTGATATTGCTCACAGATACGGTGCGAAATTCTTAGTTGATGCTTGCCAAAGCGTTCCTCATATGCCTGTAGATGTGCAAGAAATAGGCTGTGATTGGTTAGTAGCTTCGGGACACAAAATGTGCGCTCCCACTGGCATAGGCTTTTTATATGGCAGGCTGGAATTATTAGAAGCCATGCCGCCATTTTTTGGCGGTGGCGAGATGATTGCCGAGGTGTATTTAGATCATTCTACTTATGCTGAATTACCCCATAAATTTGAAGCCGGGACACCTGCAATTGGGGAAGCGATCGCTCTTGGTGCTGCGGTAGACTATCTATCAAGTATTGGTATGGATAAAATTCATGCCTACGAAGCCGAGTTAACTGCTTATTTGTTCCACGAATTAGAGAAAATTCCCCAAATTCGGATTTACGGCCCCAAACCGGATGCTAATGGAGAAGGGAGAGCCGCGTTAGCTGCATTTACAGCCACAGAAGTTCACGCTAACGACTTATCTACATTATTAGATCAAGAAGGCGTTGCCGTCCGTTCTGGACACCACTGCACCCAACCATTACACCGCTATTTAGGTTTGCCAGCAACCGCACGGGTAAGTTTATCTTTCTACAATACCCGTGAAGAAATTGACGTATTCATCAAAGCATTAAAGGAAACCCTTGATTTCTTTGCTGGTATCTTCGGTTAAACTGAGTAAATATTTCCAGAATAATTGTGTCAACTGTCAGTCTTATACATGGCTGATAATTGGCACAATTTGTCTTAATATACTCTACTATTGAAAATTTTATAATTTAGTTAGCATCAAGAATTGAATAGTTCGTTAAGTGGTGGGAGATTTTGTTGAATTGCTTTAGCTAAGTAGTTTCTAATTAAGTCAACAGTTTCTACAGGAAAATTTCCTCCTAAAAAGACGAAAGCTAAACTAGCAACCCCAATAAATAATGCTAATAATCTTCCAAAACAACCTGGATTAATTTCAATAAATCCCAACTTTGATTGTCCTAAGACAGCAATCACTAGGAAAACAATACCTAGAGTTAAAAAGATATTTGTTAAAGGAAAGTTTATCATTTTAATTAGGCTAATTACTGTTTAATAAATACTTTTATTATAGTCAATTATTAATGTAAGTTGCTGTTATGAATACTTGCAAAAGTTAGAAATTAATCTGCTTCATACTTACACCTAAAGATTTCCATTGGGAAGCGATCGCAACACTAAAACATTTTTCTACGGACATAAATAAGTTGTATGCTAACCATTTATTAACCGCTTATCAAGCGTCTAGCACATTAATATTTCGACGATATCAGGATTTTACTAGACTTTATGCCCAATTTGAGTTTAAAATACGCCAAGCCGATAGGAATAGTGTGTTTGTATGGAAAGCGCCCAAAAAGTTAGTCAAGAGATGAGTTTAGCAGTAAACATAGCCCCAGAGCGATCGCTACAGACTGTTCCTCAGGAATCCTCAAAAAATATTTTCAAAAAGCTCAGAGGCGGATTCTTGCTAGTTCTGGGATACTTACTATCCCCGTTATGTTGGTGGAATGACCTTTTATTCAATCTACCCATTGCTTACTTTTTTGGGTACTTATGTAGTTTACTTTCGCCAAAATTGCTAATACCTTGTTCCATTGTAGGTTATTGGCTTTCCAATGTTGTGGGAATTCTCTTGATGCAATATGGTTCTAAAGATATTTTTCAAAAAGATTCCCAAGAACGTAACCTCAAAAAAGAACTTTTATCAGGTTTAGTTTCTTCAACAATTTATACTCTAGTGATTATTTTATTGATTCAGTTGAAAATTCTTGACGCGCCTGTATTATTTGCCAAGAGTTAATAGTTGGTTAACGTAAATTCGATGAATGTAAAAAAACCCCTCTCCCATAAAAGGCTACCGTATACAAGCAAGTCGAGAATTCTCACGTTAAAACCATATCCCGCCTAGAACTTTAGTTCTAGGCTAATAGCGAAAGTCCACTTAAGTGGACTGAATTTTTCTTTGAGTCCTCTTGAGAGGACTTGCACTATGAGACTGGGAATTTATTCCGAGACGGGACAGATGCACTACACCAAGATTTGTGTATACACCGTAGCCCCTCAAAGGAGGGAGGCTTGAAAAGCTCAATTTTCGTCGATATTTAAGCCCCTCTCCGCTTCGGAGAGGGGTTGGGGAGAGGTTCATCAAACTCACTTTTGGTTACACTTTAACACTCAGGAATCAAATTCAAAATTCTGAATTCTAACTTCTGACTTTCTACTTATAAGCTTTAAGAAGTTCACTAAAATCCCAAAATTTAGGATTGTCTTTACCCATAACTAATGGTAGCTTACCATTCCACTTTTCAATTGCTTGCTTTTGCAATAATTCAGTTGTTAAACCATCGCGTAGTAATCTATAAGTTTCAGCTTCTCCTCTAGCCAAATTCACTTTAGCCTCGGCTTCTTTCGCAGCTTTTAAAGCTACAAATTCTGCTTTTTTTGCTTCTTGTTCAGCAATTTGCTTGGCTTCTACCGCCTCACCAAAACGCACAGAAAAATGAACATGAACTAAAGAAATATCATCTACAGCAATGTGATAACTAAGCAACCGAGTCGTTAATGCTTCGTCCAAGCCTAATTTTACTGCTCCTCGTTTAGTAATAATTTCTTCCGCAGTATATTGGGCAATAATTGCTTTGAGTGCTTCTTCAACTGCTGGATTAATAATTCGAGAGATTACATTTTCTTTGTTGCCAATTTGTTGAAATAGAATGTTAACTTCTTCAGGAATTATATGCCAATTCAGAGCAAGATCAGTGAACACGTCTTGTAAATCTTTAGAAGAAGCTTCAGTGTATATTTCCTGTTTCTGCACACGAACACTTAACTTTTCAACTGTATTCACAATCGGGATAATTAAATGAAGTCCTTCGCCTAGTATTTGCTCTTGCACCTCGCCAAACTTCATTAATACACCACGCTCACCTGCGTTCACTATTACACAAGGTGTGAGAAAGAGAGTAATTAAAAATAAAAGTGCAGTCAATTTACCAGCACTATTAAAAGCTTTATTGTTTTTCATTGTCTTCTTTCAAATCCACTAATCTGGATTAGAGTTAAAAGGCTCTTTTTTTGCATGAAAACAGGTTTTCTGTGCTGCCAACTAGTGGCTAATTAATAAATACGGTAAATTGATAGGAGAATAGTTATTAATAATGGCTGAACAAAAGTATGCCATAGCCGTGTCTGCGAAACAAGCCAAGGCCAGTACATCTGACTTCTTTTTAGAGGATATCTGCGATCGCAACAGCAAGAGCCATGAATATGTGTATCAGTCAACCTCAGTTATCATATAATCCGTCTACCCTATTAGTACATTAGTAGAGTTGTTTGATTGCAAGGGAAGGAAAAATGAGAATTTGGCTGGCTTGCTTTGTAGTACTGTTCGCTTTGGCAGAACTATTTGACTGGTTACAAGAATTTTCTCTGCCATTGCCGATTTATATTTTAGGTGGGGCGTTTTTAGCCGTTGCTTCTAACTATGACAAGATTGTGGGTTCTTACTTCAGTGACACATCAATCGCTGCATCACTGGAAACGCCACAGCTAGATGTGCCAAATCAACCCCTAGCCTCGATTTCTCATGCTGTTGAGGATGTGCAGAAATCGGAAACACAGGCTTAGTCAGTTTCGATGAGGACTGTTACAGCTGCGATCGCAATTAACATTTCATCGTTTTTATCATTGAGAGAGGGAATCGCCCGTCCTTGAACCACCATTCCCCCAGACTCGACAGTGATACTTTTGCGTCCAAAAGGTAGTACTGCTAGAACCTCGTCGGTTCTCACTTGTTCAGGATAGGGTACTGCTACTTGCACTTCTACAATCATCTCATTCGGGTCATTTAAACCAGCAACTTCCCAGACTCCTGGTAAAGCATTATGAGCGATCGCATTTCGTACTGCTCTTGCAGCTGCTACAGTTGGTTCCTGTCCATGCTGATCTACACCCATCCCCATCTCAATCACTAAACGTTTACGCGCCACAGCCAACTCCTGGAAAATAACTAATACTAAATTGAACAAGAATTACGCTTGGGGGAGGGTGAAGGGGCAGAATCAAGTCAAAAGTTAAAAGTTAAAAGTCAAAAATTATCTTACTTTTGAATTTTGATTTTTGAATTTTGACTTCCCTGCAAGGGTGTAGGTGTTCAAAACCCTTACACCCCCACACCCTTACACCCATTCTCAACCAAAAACCTTTGTGTGTAAGTCTTGTTAAGGACAAAACAAAGTATCACGGGTGTCTCTTCCTGTAGTGGGATTAGTACCTTTAGCCACCTTGCACAACTTTTTTTGTTCATCTGGACGCAGCAGTACATCCGTAAAATCTGCGCCGTCAATAATTGCGCCATCAAACTTGGCGTTAGCAGCAAACGCACCTTCTAAAACAGCATTAGTCAAATCTGCTTTAATCAGACGCGCTGAGTCTAAAGTGGCATTTGTCAGGTCAGATCCCTGTAAATTTGCTGACTCCAAATTAGCAGCAAAGAAGCTGACACCACGCAAGTTACTATTGCTAAAGTTACTTTGACGAAGATTAGCTTTAGTAAAGCTAGAATCTGTTAAATCACGTCCTGAAAAATCAGCTTCTACTAATATTTCTTTGTTGTATTCGAGTGCTAAAGCTGTTGGAGTATAGCTAAAAGTTGCTGTGATGCTAAAAACTGCCCACAGCAATAAACTGAGTATGCTTGCCCAAATGCGATCGCTTAACCTAGAATTCATGGTACTTTTAACCAATGGCGAATCATCCTCCATCTCATTATCCCGATATTGGTCAAATAGGTGAAGATCTAGTTGCCCAATGGTTACAGTCCATCGGTTGGTTGATTCTACATCGGCGCTTTTCTTGCCGTTGGGGAGAGATTGATATTATTGCTGAATATCAAGGAGATGAGACAGGGGTGCAAGGGTGCAGGGGTGCAGGGGTGCAAGGGAAAAATATGTTACCCAAAACTCAGCACTCAGTACTAGCTTTTGTCGAGGTGAAAACCCGTAGTCCAGGTAATTGGGATGCAGGCGGAAGAAGCGCTATCACCCCACAAAAACAGGCCAAACTCTGGCGAACAGCAGAAATGTTTTTAGCTCAATATCCCGAAAAAGCTGATTATCCCTGTCGCTTTGATGTGGCTATTGTCTGTTGTCAGCAAATCTCAAAGTTACAAACTAAACTTACATCAGTCCCAGATGCTGTATTTAGTTCATCAGTTGCTGGATACGAATTTCATCTTCAAGAATATATCCCGGCAGCTTTCGATGCTTAAATTGATTAATTAAAGCGAGGGCGAATAGCAATTGATAACAACTCCAATATTTTTGTCAGCAATTACCAATTACAAGCTCTTTGCAGCCGCCCTCACAGTGAACAGTTTCACGCTAGAGTTTCTGGACAGTAACCTAATCCCCGAACAAACTGTTGGCGAAATGCTTCAATTTCTTCTTTCTCTGGGCTACCATGAGAAACGATCGCTACTTGATAGCGGCGCATTACGTCTACAGGACACTGACCTGCTTCCAAACTCCAAAGTGCCATTTGTACCCGCATAGGTGGCTCATAGCAAATTCCTAGTTCATTTAGGAAAGCCCGAAAGTCTCCATCCTGTTGGGCTGAGACTTGACCTTTAAGTTTGATCCTAACCACCCAGCCATCAATTTGATGAATCACGGTAACGAATGAGACGGGGATCTGGGGTGTTGCGTGGAGATGTTGAACGACCCTCAAAGTTAGACTGGCATTTGCCAGGTAATACAAATATTCCATGTTGGTGCTTGGGATCAAAGCCAATCCTACATCTCTATAATCCTCAAATTATTACTTTCCCGGTAGGGTAGAAGCCCCCGTCTTTATATGGGGAGTTTTACCCATATTGATAGGGCATCATTAGGTAATACCTAATGATACTAATTGGAAAACTTTATGTATGAAATTGTGGTTTTCTTTAGAAAATATCAAATAAACGCGTAAAACTTAGCATAACTTTCAATGGAGTCAGCAAGAACAAAAGGAAATTTTAATAAAGTGACTGTTACAAGTGTAGAAAACGCACAGTTAGATGGTTCATTAGCTGGGTATGATTACGTACTTCCTCCAGAACTGATTGCCCAAAATCCGGTAGTTCCGAGAGATAGTTCGCGCTTATTAGTCGTTAATTCTCCTAGCACAGGTAACGATTCCGCACCACTACACCACATCTTCCGCGATTTACCCGAACTCCTGCGCCCTGGTGATTTGTTGGTGATGAATAATACAAAAGTTATCCCCGCACGACTTTACGGTTCTAAATCTACCGGAGCGGAAATTGAGGTATTGCTGTTAGAAGAACGGCAACATAACTGTTGGTTAGCTTTAGTCAAGCCAGGAAAGCGGTTTAAATCAGGCTCCAAGATTATTTTTTCTGGTAAAGGATTAGGAAATGATTCCCCCACGCCCCAACTCACAGCTACAGTTTTAGAAACCGATGCGGCGACTGGCGGGCGTTTGTTGCAATTTGATGTGCCGCCAGGAAAATCTTTGGTAGAACTGTTAGATAAATTTGGTGAAATTCCTTTACCGCCTTACATCACCACAACAGCAGCGGCTGATGAACAGTATCAGACAGTGTATGCCGAGCAACCAGGTGCGATCGCAGCACCCACAGCTGGGTTACACTTTACTCCAGAGTTACTGGAAAAGTTGCGCGATCGCAATATCTATCAAGCATTTGTAACACTGCATGTTGGTGTCGGCACATTTCGTCCTGTAGAAGTAGAAGATGTCACCACCCACGAAATGCACGAAGAATGGATTGAAGTTCCTGCTGCTACAGTAGAACAAATCCGCGCTACTAAAGCCGCTGGTGGTCGAGTTATTGCTGTTGGCACAACAGTAGTACGATCCTTAGAAGGTGCAGCACAATCTGGAGAATTGCAACCTTTTTGTGGTAAGACCAACTTATTTATTTATCCTGGCTATCAATGGCGGGTGGTAGATGGGTTGATTACTAATTTTCACTTGCCGCGTTCTAGTTTGCTGATGCTAGTCAGTGCATTAATTGGCAGACAAAGATTATTGAAAATATACCAAGAAGCGATCGCCTCTCGGTATCGTTTTTACTCTTTTGGTGATGCCATGCTAATTTTGCCAGAAGGGAGAGAAAAGTATGAAGTATGAAGTGTGAAGTATGAAGTGTGAAATTTCATCGTTTTGTCTCTAGGGTCTAGGGGATGTTTTCAAACTAGTGAAATTCTGAAAAATTAGGGGAGTGCATTGTTGTAGTCGTGAACAGAGGAGACTTAATATCAATTAGTTCTCATTCAAGTTCTTGTGTCACCCCTCCCCTACCCTATTTATTCTGAAGCGGGATAGTGGGAATTCATCAAATTTCAAAACTTCTGCATCAGGTTTGCGGGTATCAAAACGGTAGCTGCTGACCTTACCTGTGCCTGTATCGAAGATACTAAACACAGTAATCTTATTACTAGCTATATAAGGCATTGGTTTACCATCTTCACCTAATATAGGCGCAATGCTTGGCACTACTGGTTCTAAATCATTGGGGTCGCCAAGGGCAACATATTTCTCTTGATAACCTGTGGGGATTTCTCGCTTTCTTTCACCCCAAGCTGCACCATAAGTATTACCAACATTTGATGTTTCTAAAAAGTGCATTCCACTGGAACTAACAAAGCGATTCCATAAATGAGAGTGTCCATAAAATACTAATTGCACATTAGCTGCTTCTAGTAAGGGGACAACATCACGAATAATATAGTCGGCATTTTTAGGATATTCGTAACGCACAGATGTAATTTTGTCTTGCTGATTGCGTTCGATGATTTGCACTGGGTCAGTGTAGGCGGGAACAATGTTATCACCCAAAGTGTGGGGCGGATGATGAAACATCACCACTTTATATTTTGCTTGTTGAAATTCGGGACTGTTGAGTTCTGCTGCTAACCAATTGTACTGTGTACTACCTTTGGCAAGTGGCTCATAAATAAGTTGTCCATAGCCCCAATTTTCAGGATTATTTAAATCTTTTTCTGCTTCTCGATATCTACCTATATATTTTCCATCTAATTTGGGAGTACGCCACATATTTGTAATGTACAAAACTACCAAACGCACATCACCAAAACTAACTGCATAATACTTTTTTCCGCCTTCTTTACTTTGAGGTAAACTTAAAATTTCTTCGTAGGTAATCGTATTAAAAGAATTATCAATTAGAGATTTGCCGCTATACAGTTTTTGAGCGACAGCACGGGGAAATGTATCATCAAATTCATCGTTTAAATTATTCTTTCTGGCAAAGCGTCCCATAACTTCATGATTGCCAATGCAACTATACATGGGTGCGTGTTGAATAATTTGCCCGCCAGTGTAAGTGACTTTAACGCCATCATGCTGCATTTCGTATTTAGCACGACCTTGCAAACCAGGAAATAAAGCATTTCCCCGATTATCATCAAACCATTCCGAGGCGCGATCGCTCACATTAATCAAATCACCAGCAAACCACACCGCATCCACTCGTCCTACTGTCTCCACTACCTTTTGCAGATTTGCGGCGGTCATTGGTTTGAGTTGATGGTCGGAAGTTAACAAAATTTTTAGTGGTGTACCTGGTTCAGGTTTGGCCGCAAGGGTAAAAACATCACTGCTGACAGTTGCACCGTCTTCTCTTTCACTCGTAACTCGATAATTCACCCGCACTCTTGGGGTTAACCCTGTCACCTCAGCTTCGTGTCGCCAGATATTACGTTTTGTCGGTTGTTGATAAACTTGTCCGTCTTCGGTTTGGTTACCAACTCTGGATTTTTGGTCTTCTCGCGTGCGGCTGAGTTTAGTAGTAGTCGCTTTCACAGTTTGCTGCAAATCTTCACCGTAGGCAACTGTATGTTTAGTACCCACAAACTCAGTAAACCACACTACTCTGACTGAGTTTGCAGTTGGCAGTTGCAAAAATGGATCTGTCAACAGTTGAGGTGCTGCGGTCATAGTGGTTTGCCCAAATGAATGCACGCTTACCAAGGTAAAGCATAGAACAAACAGAAGTACAGACGTTAGGAATTTCATGATTTGTCCTGGCTGGGATGCTTGTATAATTTTTAGTTCTACTACCGTATGAGCCGAGCGATCGCAGTAGTGAGGCAAGGGCGGTTAAGCTTACAGGTTAAAATCAAGCGATAACAGATTAGATAAATGCTGGTGCGCGTTTATTAGCTTTGTGATGATACATCTGTGCAAGTTGCTCAATACGCTCAATGTGATGTGATTTTAGCGAGTAAAAACAAGCGTTATGAATAATCTGTTTTAATTCTTCTGCCCACTGACCATAATAAGAACAGCCAATAGTTCCTTGGGATGATTGGATATAATTCACTAAAACTTGAGGGTTGAGTTGAAATTTACTACTTCCATATCTTTTAGTGCATTGAAGTAAAAATTCATAGTCAGCAAATATTCGGTAGTTAGGATTCCATTTCAGAGTGTCATCATCATAATGAGTAAAGCCATTACTATCAAAAATCTCTTGTTGAGTAATTAATTGATCAAGTGTACAGTTTGGGTCACTAGGAGAAAGAAAAACTTTACTCGTGCGCATAGTTTTGTCTTGATGAATAACATCACGGCGGCGCTTCTGTACAGCCATACTGTATTGGACAAACTTGTGTTGTTTAAAGAAATGCTTTGTTGCCGCAATAAACTCTGGCTCGAAGCTATTATCGTCATCTAAGTATGTAATTAAATTTCCTGTGGCTAGATTTCGTCCAGCGTTACGTGCATGGCATAATCCAAAACCAATGGATGAATGTTCTATTTCCTCATAAACGACGGGAAACGGCACTTGCAGCGCAGCAATAATTTCTCTAGTTTGTTGGTTGCCCCCATCGTTAATTACTACCCACTCAAAATTATGATCAGTTTGGTTGATTAAACTATGAAGTGCAACTGTATAGAGTTTGTCTGGTCTATTATACGTAGCAGTAATAATTGATATTGTCATATAGGAATCCGGTTTGATTTCCGAATTTACTTGTGTAGACAGGGAGTAGGGAGTGGGGAATAAGAATACTACTTCTGAACGCAACTTAGTATGAATTCTAAATCCTGAACGACAGTTGCGCGACTGTCGGGAGACCATGCGCGGCAGTCTGGTCTTGGGGAACCCCGTCCACCGCAATGCCTCCTCCTGAATTCTATAAAATTAAATTTCTATTAAAATGTGTCAATTACTAGCAGATGTAACAAACTCTACTAAATTTTGGAGGAAAAACCGTTAACTTAATGAGAGCCATAAATGTAATTCAGGCTACATTGACATGCGACTAGAGCAGTTGCAAGCTTTTTTAGCGATCGCGGATACTGGCAGCTTCCAACAAGCAGCCCGACAATGTGGTGTCACTCAATCAACTATCAGTCGCCAAATTCAAGCTTTAGAAGCTGATTTGGGTGTGGAACTGTTTCACAGAAACAGCCATGCTAAATTAACTTTGGGCGGTGAACGTTTATTACCACGTGTCCGCAAGATTTGCCAAGAGTGGCAAATTGCCACACAAGAATTAGCAGATTTAATGGCAGGAAAGCAGCCAGAACTGTGCATTGCCTCAATTCATTCACTCTGCGCTTCTTACCTACCACCAGTATTACAAAAGTTCTGTCATGATTATCCCGAAGTGCAATTGCGGGTAACATCCTTGGGAAGCGATCGCGCCCTCAAAGTTCTCAAAGATGGTTTAGTAGATTTAGCGATCGTGATGAATAATCGCTTTTTAACCACCGGCAGAGAAATGGTGGTGGAAGTTTTATACGATGAACCAATAGAAGTCCTCACCGCAGCTAATCATCCTCTAGCACAATATGAGCGCATCCCTTGGTCAGAATTGGTGCGTTATCCCCAAGTTGTGTTTAAAGATGGTTATGGAATGCAGCGATTAGTACAAGATAAATTTGAGCGCTTAGAAGCTACACTTAATGCTGCTTTAGAAGTCAATACCTTAGATGCGTTTCGTGGAGTGGTGCGTCAAGGCGAATTAATTGCCTTATTGCCTACTTCTGCATTAGTAGAATCACGTCACGACCCCACCTTAGCAGTGCGTTCCTTAGCGAATAATCCTTTAGATAATTCTGGATTAACTCGGCGTGTAGTCATGGTGACAACTCAAGACCGCCTGCAAATTCCCCCGATTAAGCACTTTTGGGAACTTGTATTAGAAAATATTCCCCTGCAATCGCAAGAACAGCGATCAGCTTCCTAAAGTATGATTAGTCAAATGTCCATAGTCAATGGTCAATAGTCTGCACCAATGACAAATGACCAATGACAAATGACCAATGACTAATATGAGCAATATCTTCAGGGAACTACTAAAAAAGGTAGGCAGTGGCAACCACACAGGAGAAAATTTAACTCGTGGTGAAGCTGCGATCGCGACTAAAATGATGCTGCTACAAGAAGCAACACCAGCCCAAATTGGCGCATTTTTAATTGCCCACCGCATCAAACGCCCAACAGGCGAAGAGTTGGCAGGAATGTTAGATGCTTATGATGAACTAGGGCCAAAACTCCAACCAATTACCACTGCACGTCCAGTCATAGTCCTGGGAATACCTTATGATGGCAGAACACGCACCGCTCCCATTAGCCCCGTTACAGCTTTACTCCTCGCTGCTGCTGGACAACCTGTGGTGATGCACGGTGGCGATCGCTTGCCCACAAAATATGGTTTACCTTTAATAGAAGTTTGGCAAAGTTTAGGTGTAGATTGGACTGGTTTATCGTTGCCTAAAACCCAGGAAGTATTTGAACAAACAAAAATTGGTTTTATTTACACACCCAATCATTTTCCGTTAACACAAAGTATTTGGGAATACCGCGACCAACTCGGTAAGCGTCCACCCTTTGCCACAATGGAATTAATTTGGTGTCCTTATGCAGGTGACACTCACTTGATTGCTGGGTTTGTGCATCCACCCACAGAAGCCATGTTTCAATCTGCATTAGAACTAAGAGGGGAAAAAAATTATACCTTAGTTAAAGGTTTAGAAGGTAGTTGTGATTTACCACGCGATCGCACTGCAATTATCGGTTTATCAGCAACTCCGAATTTAGAAAGGTTGCTGTTATCTCATCATGATTACGGCTTCACTAGCAAAAATGTACTTTTGGGAACTACAGAAGAACTCATTAACCAAATTCAAGACGTTCTAGCAGGAAAACCAGGGGAATTAATGCAATCAGCCTTGTGGAATGGGGGATTGTATCTGTGGCGGAGTGGTATTTGTTCAGATATGCGATCGGGTATAGCCAAAGCAGAAGAACTACTAACTAATGGTGCAGTCGCCGCCAAACTTCAAGAACTAAGCCAAATAGTCAATTCCTCTTCCAAGAATACCTTTCAGCATATTTAGTTTGGATGCGATCGCCAACTCTTTGCGTCTTTGCGCGACATAAAAAAAGATGAGACGGTAGAGAAATGATACAAACGGCAATTACAGAAGTAATCACTACTTTAAAAGATGTCCAAACTCGATTTGGTTTAGTCAGGATTGAGGATGAGCCGTTTTTTACAGAGTGGTACGAAAAATTACCAGAAATTACCGAATCCGAAAAAGCATCATTGGATGTTTTGCGGCGGAGATACCTTTACCATCGTGGCGAAGGAGATTTGTTAGAAGGGACAGTAATGTTGCTAGTTGTGTCTCCCTTACTAGCGCTGGCAGGATTTTATGATCCGCCTTTTAAAATTAAGGCTGAACCTTCAGTTGAACTGATTTTAAATGATGGAGAAGAAGTTCTGCGGGTACGAATTGACGTATTAGTGCTGCAAAATCAGTTTTGGGTAGTAGTGCTAGAGTCTAAAAAAACTACACTTTCGGTTTGGTCAGCTTTACCCCAAGCATTGACTTATTTGATAGCTAACCCACACCCTGCTCAAACTGTCTTTGGGATGGTAACTAATGGCGACGATATTTTGTTTATCAAATTGACCCAAGCAGGCATACCTCAATATGACATATCACGAGTTTTTGCTTTGTTAACATCCAAAAAAGAAACATCGGAAATTTTGCAAATTCTCAAGCGTATGGGTCAGGCTATTTCTACCGAACAATAACAACCTATAAATCATGTAGAGACGTTGCAATGCAACGTCTCTTTCAGCTAACGTGATTTTTCACTATATCTTTGTAATCTTCCACAAAGCAAGGTTGTAGTAATTGGCATCAGCACCAACAACATTCGGACTTTCAAAACCGCTGGATGCTAACCAGCCACCTTCATCACCTCGCTGTCCTTTGATTGGCTCTCCAGTGGCAAACAGATATCGTTTTGTCTCTTGATTTTCAATCAGAAAACTATCACCACTGGGGATGATCTTCCATATAGCACGGTTGTAGTAATTAGCATCAGCACCAACGACTTTCGGACTTTCAAAGCCGCTGGATGCTAACCAGCCGCCTTCATCACCTCGCTGTCCTTTGATTGGCTCTCCAGTGGCAAACAGATACCGTTTTGTTTCTTGATTTTCAATCAGAAAACTATCACCACTGGGGATGATCTTCCATATAGCACGGTTGTAGTAATTAGCATCAGCACCAACGACTTTCGGACTTTCAAAGCCGCTGGATGCTAACCAGCCGCCTTCATCACCTCGCTGTCCTTTGATTGGCTCTCCAGTGGCAAACAGATATCGTTTTGTTTCTTGACTTTCAATAAAAACAGGTTTGTTTAGTAAGTCATTGATACTTGCATCTGTGCTTTGATTTGTAACTGTGGTAACTGTGTCCACAGCTGATGCCTTGCCGTTAGCAGTGGTTGTTTTTGTGAAATTGCCTTGGCTGTCGTATGCTAAACCCGATACTACATTGCCTTGAGCATCTAATAGTCTGGCCTCATCTCCTGAATCTTTCCAAAGGGATACACCGCTACCGCAACTAAAACCGCCGGACTCTGGATGTATTTCGTTGGTGTAAACGCGCACGCTTTGTCCAGGAGCTAATGTTGTTCCTTCGGGAAAAGTGAACGCTTTATTGCGTCCTACCCCGGAAGCAAGTTGCCAACCCGATACATCAATGGGAGTCTTTTCCTGATTGGTAATCTCAACGTATTCGTCAGATTGAGTTCTCTTGACCTGATTCTTGTAGATAAGATTGGTAATTTCTACCTGTGGAATTTGCTGGGTCGTCATAATTTTTACTTAAAACTCATGGTAATAGTCAACTGATGACTAACGCACTAATCTCTATGTATGAAGTGCGTAAACATTTAAGTATTTTTTGTATGAAAATATTCTCAACCTCAAAGCAAAAATGCAAGGACAGTTAAGACAGTTAAGAAAATAATTGTAGACAGTTAAGACAGTTAGTAAAAAATTATCTTAAACTGACAATATTTCATCGCTAAAGGTTTTGATATTAAACATTTATAGCAATCCTGTTTGATTTATCAACTACTTGTGAAGACAGGAAATAAGGAATAAGGAGTAGATTTGTTTGTATCTCATTCTAGGATTGCTATATGAATTAGAAGTGATCAGTTGGAATTAAAAAGCTATGTCCAGTTTAGAAGAAGCGATCGCTTGTCCTGTTTGTTATAAAACTCTCACCTCTGCACCACAAGATTGCAATCAGTGCCACAATTACTTTCGTAATGAAGTAGCAAAAATGCCCTCTTGTTTGGTAGATTTAACTCCTGCGCGAGTCAAAGGTGAGATTGATGATGCTGTTGATGCAAAACCTTTACGCACAGAGTTATTTCGCTTACCAATCATTTCCTTTTTATACGAGCGCATCTTACCGCCAGTTTGGGCGATGGGGTTACGTAATTTTGGTGGTATTGATATTGAATTTCAGCAGTGTGTCGAATTTTTTGGTCAAAACTTAAAAGTTGTAGCAGATATTAGTTGCGGTACAGGAATTATTGCCCGACGCTTAGCATTATTGCAGCAATATGAGCAAATTATCGCACTAGATTACTCAGAAGCAATGCTAGGGCAATTACAACAACAAATGCAACTAGATGGGATATCACCATCCCAAATAACCATTATTCGTGGCGATGTAGGAACGTTACCTTTCGCACCAAATTCTCTAGATGCGGTTTATAGTGGCGCTGCTATGCACTGCTGGCCTGATGCTACACAAGGACTACGCAATATTTATCAAGCATTGCGTAGTGGCGGTAAGCTGTTTGCAACTACATTCTTGCAACCATTACCTAGTATAGTCTTTCGCTTTTTCACTCCAGATGAATTGCAACAGATTGCGATCGCCGCAGGTTTTGCTCCAGACTGTGTTCAGGTAGAAACTCACGGAGTATATGCAACTATCCGTTGTATTAAGTAAATCAATGTCCAACCGATAACACTAAACCTTCACAGGCTAGTAAAGCTTGAGGATAGACAGATTGCACATCTGTTTGCACTTTATCTAAAAAATCATCATCGTCGTCTGGATGATGATGGGAGATGACTAACTTCTGCACTGCTGCACTTTGAGCTAATTCTACAGCCGCTTGCCAGTGTAAATCAGATGATTCGTGGTTGTTCGCTGTCGGTGGAATGTAAGTAGCATTAGCAATCAGCAGATCAACACCTTTTACCAGTTGTAAAATCTGTTCTTGATCAACAGGATCAGCATTTTTAGTTAAATCGGTAACATAGGCAATGCTTTTGTTCTGCCAAGAAACGCGGTAGCCAACAGAACGCTGAGTTTGATTGATCAATGCTGTAGCGATCGCCACATCATCTAGCTGCACCTCGTTACCTGGAATTAAATTATAGAACTGCAATTCAGACTGCATCACTTGGAGCGGATAGGGAAAGTGCGGCTGTAGCATTTGATCGCACAGGCATTGTTTAATAGAAGCACTATTAGAAGCAGCCGAACCGTAAATATGAAAGCGGTTTTCTGGGACAAATGCTGGTGCAAAAAAAGGAAAGCCTTGAATGCGATTGGATTGGGAATTGGTAAAAAATAAATACGCTTCTATAGGCTGTTGCAGTTGTCGTAAAAATTTACCGAGTGTGCGTAAGCCAGTTCCACCATCAAAAATCAAGCGTTTACCTGCTACTTGTATTTCTACACAAGCAGTGTTACCGCCATAACGATTAGCATTACTAGCTGGGGTAGCAATCAAACCCCTAACCCCCCAAAATTGCACAAAAAATTCACCCGCTGAACTACTAGGGGATGTAGTTGCGGTTTCAGTTACGGAGCTTTGGGAATCCGACGGCGCAAAATTTGACATTTTTTTGAAAATTAGACCTTACTGAGCAGGTCATCGTAGTGCCGCACTTCTAATAGTCGGTTTTTTTCGTCCACAATGACTACCGTAGGAGAGTAATTTTTTAACTCTTCCAAAGAGAACTGCCCGTAAGCCATTATAATCAAGCGATCGCCTACAATGCCTAGACGTGCCGCTGCCCCATTTAACTCAATGATTCCCGAATTAGCTGGAGCCGTGATTGCATAAGTAATGAAGCGCTCACCATTGGCAACGTTTACTACTTGCACTTGCTCGTAGGGTAAAATCCCAGCTTTTTCTAACAACATTTCATCAATGCTGATACTTCCTACATAGTTGATATTCGCCCCTGTGAGGGTGCAGTTGTGTATTTTTGCCAAAAGGACTGTACGCTGCATTTGGTTTTTAAGTTTTGTGATTGCCTGAGTCTAGTATAAGAAGGCAAGGGTGTAGAGGTGCAGGGGTGTAGGGGTGCAAGTACTTTTTTTAATCAAGAGTTAGGAGTTGAAAATAAACACTCCTAACTCAGCGATGATTATTTAGCAGCTTTGACGCATTTCTCTACTAAGGCTGAGACTGTACCGACATCTTGCCAACCGAGAATTTCTGTGACTTTCTTTTCCAAGTTTTTGTAAGTGCGGAAAAATTCAGCAATTTCGTCTAAACGGTGCGGCGCTACGTCGTTGAGGGATTTGACATGGGAATAGCGTGGGTCTTTGTCTGGTACACAAAGAATTTTTTCATCGCGATCGCCACCATCGATCATCTCCAGCATACCTATTGGTCGCGCAGCAATGATACAACCTGGGAAAGTTGGCTCATCAATAATTACCATTCCATCTAGTGGGTCGCCATCATCAGCCAAAGTATTCGGCACAAAACCGTAGTCGTAGGGATATCTTACCGAAGAATAAAGCACTCGGTCTAAGGCAAAAGCTTCCAGTTCTTTGTCATACTCGTATTTATTCTTGCTCCCGCCTGGGATTTCAATCAGAACGTTAAGAATACCCGGTTTTGGTTGAGCAGGAATACGGGATAAGTCCACAACAAAACTCCTTGGCTAACAGTGAATTGGGGATGCACTCTGTTTAGTTCCCCGTGTAGAATTTTATGGCCAAGATGCACATCTTCCCAAAGTATTCTGCTCTAAAACAAGTATCAAGACGATTAGATGCTTAAGTATCTATCTAAAATGCTTCTGACTCTATTTTGTGACGAAAGCGCAACTGATACCTCCAACTTACTGGGGGTTATTTTTTTGGCAATTAGGCTAAAAAGTGCGATCGCATTTTTCCCTACTCCGGCTTTGTCTAAAGTCCATCGTTGATAAGTCAACTTTATAAAAGCCATCAAACTTTTTTTGTCAAGCCCTGTTGACTATTTGTAACAATATTGTTAAATTTAGTTACATAAGTTAACAAATAAGGAAAAAAACTATGTATACCACTGTTAATGAAGATGGCGTTCTGAACAACTACGCAACTGAACCCCAGATGTACTACGCTGAGTACCCAGCAATTTGGGAACAGCGCCGCTACGTTGTCCAAGGTGCAGTTGCAACTGCACTTGTGACCGCTTTAGTTTTGTTTGCTTTTGTAGTTAGCTAAGATTTTTTGACTTCGGTATCGGTATCTCCCATCAACATTTGGATTTCTCCTTTGACCTCGGTGAGTTTCGCCGAGGTTTTTGTTGTTGAGTTAATATTAAGACTTTCCTCAAAAGTAAAAGATTGACGCAACCGTTCCCAGACTTGTGACCAGCGCTTTTTCATTCACAGAGGCTCGCCTAAAATTTTCGATAACGACACTCTGCGGTTCTCTGCGTCAACCTTTGCGTTACTTTGCGTTGAAAAATTTCAGAACTTCAAATTCCAAGCAGCAATAGCTAAAGCAGCCCAGCCAGCAATAAAAGCTGCACCGCCAAATGGTGTAATAGCACCTAAATATTTCACACCAGTTAAACTCAAAGCGTATAAACTGCCAGAGAAAATCGCAATGCCGATAATAAATAGCCATCCACTAGCAATTAAAGTAGTTGGAGGTGATTCGAGGCGACTGATGAGGAGAGCAACTACTAAAAGTGCAAGGGCATGATACATTTGGTAGCGAGCGCCAGTTTCAAAAATTGTAAGTGATCGCTCGCTAATATGATCTCGCAAAGCATGGGAAGCAAAAGCCCCAGCCGCAACTGACAAACCACCTAAAACGGCAGCTATACTCAAAAAAATCTGCGTCATGAGACTTACTTGTCAACAGATTTAGACATCAAAATGATATGATACAGCCCCTTCTTCATTCACCTTAAAATTCGCATTGAATTCTTTAGCTTTTTCGTCTAAATATTCCCGCGCAATCGATGCAGGTAGCTGTGACTGCATAGCAAAGCCTAAGACAGTAACTCTGCCATGATTTTCTTGTAACATTTGATAGAAAACTGATTGTAGGCGATCGCTTGCTTGTTGCTGAAGTGCTTTTCGTTCAGTTTTACTGCGACGGTATAAAGATAAACTTAACCAACCACCCAAAATTATTGTTGGCACACCATACATCAAACCTTGGCTTGCCGTATTATCAAGTACATAAAGAGCTTCTTTATTGACAAAATCCTTGCTTGAATCTGCCTCATCCCCTGATGGAATTGGCTTAAGCATAGTATTTCTCTGAATTACCGCCGAGACTGATAGTGTTAAAAACATGAATCCGAGTGTCAGTAGCCAACCCGCCGCCAATTTTTCAGCAGTCTTCATAACTCGATTTTAAAATTTAGACTTTGCTTGTGATTTTAACTTCACTTTCATCAACGTTCCAGTCTATCAGTCTGCTTTTGATGACGGTTATTGAATGCATACTTTGTTGGGTTTCGCTGTCGCTCCACCCAACCTACTGTTCTTTACTCAGCACTCAGTACTCAGCACTCATTACTTCCGTGTAGCTTCGAGTAAACGGGAGAAATAGAAGCGAGTTTTAGTCATTTCTTGACGCTGGACTGCAAAGCCATTTTTTTCGATAATCTTTACCACATCAGCTTCTCGGTGCAGATATGCACGAGTTGTCTTGCTTGCACCAGGGAAGAAACTGCCAATTTTCTTGAGTAGGCTGAGGGCGCAAGTTTTGGGTGCAAAACTGATAATTATCCGTGATTCTGCCAAAGAACAAAGGTGAGAAATCATTTCATCGGCTTTGTCTTGGGGGTAGTGGATAAGAACATCCAAACAAATCACGGTGTGGTAACTTCCACTCAAAGATTCTAAATCTTGCACTGCAAAACTAGGATTGGTGGAATTTCCCAAAGCTTCTAAGGCTCGTTGTTTGCCTTCTTCCACCATTTTTTCGGAAATATCGCTGGCATAAACCTTAGCACCTTCTGTTGCTAAGGGAATGCTGAGACTACCTACACCGCAGCCAGCATCGCAGATTGATAGCTGGGATAAATTGCCATCACTTTTCAGCCAGCCGATAACTTTATCCACAGTTTGTTGATGGCCATAGCGGATGTCTAGCTGAACTTTATTGACTTCGCCATCACCATAAATTCGCTTCCAGCGGTCAAACCCTGTGGAATTGAAATACTCACGAACAATCGTTTTATCGTCGGCTGCGTTCATAAACTTCGATTTTTAAGGGTTCCCAATCCTTAAAATTATCATTGTTGGCAGCAAGAGCGATCGCTTTGAGGAGAAAAATCAACTTCCTGCGGAAAAAGGAACAGGAAACAGTGGCTTATTCTTGTCCCTGTTACGAATCTTTGCATTCGTGCGTAAGCGCAAAACTTTGAGGCGACTAGATTTATACTCAGCACTTTCAACTCAGCACTCAGCACTGTACTTGGCACAGTCTGGCTTACTGTTGACTTTTGACTCAGAAATAATCCAAAATCCAAAGTCCGCATATCCTAAAGGGATTTACCAAATATCTGGAAATCTTCTTTAATCTCAGCCGATCAAGTCGCTGAAAAGCCTATGCTAACGGTTAGGTTAATCCACTGGACTTTAGGCACTCAACAGTAAGAACGCACTCGAACAAAGGACAAAGCACAGATGAGTAACATTGTAGATACTGCCATAGAAGCGATCGTGGCACGAGAAATTCTCGATTCCAGAGGTAAACCCACAGTTGAAGCCGAAGTGCATTTGCTAAATGGGGCTGTGGGAGTGGCGCAGGTTCCTAGTGGAGCCTCTACAGGCACTTTTGAAGCCCACGAACTGCGGGACGATGATAAAAGTCGCTACGGAGGTAAAGGGGTTCTGAAGGCGGTGCAGAACATCAAAGAAGTCTTAGCCCCAAAATTGTTAAACTTGGATGCTCTCAACCAAGAACTCATCGACCGAACCATGATTGCGGTGGATGGTTCCGCAAACAAATCGAACTTAGGCGCAAATGCGATTTTGGCTGTTTCCCTAGCAACTGCAAAAGCAGGGGCTGAATCTTTGGGTATTCCTCTATATCGCTATTTGGGCGGGCCTTTGGCGAATTTGTTACCAGTCCCGTTGATGAATGTGATTAATGGTGGCGCACACGCAGCCAACAACGTGGATTTTCAAGAATTTATGATTGTCCCCTTTGGTGCATCTTCCTTCCGGGAAGCTTTACGTTGGGGTGCAGAGGTATTTGCAACTCTGAGTCAGGTTTTGGATGAGAAGGGTTTGTTGACTGGCGTGGGTGATGAAGGCGGTTTTGCTCCTAACCTAGAGTCTAACCAAGTAGCATTGGAATTGTTGGTAGCCGCTATTGAAAAGGCTGGTTACAAGCCAGGGGAACAAGTTGGTCTAGCTTTAGATGTGGCAGCTAGTGAGTTTTACAAAGATGGACAGTATGTTTATGATGGTAAACCTCACTCTCCCGCCGAGTTCATTGATTATTTAGGACAACTGGTTGATAGGTATCCTATTATATCAATTGAAGATGGCTTGCACGAAGAAGATTGGCAAAATTGGCAATTGCTCACCGAAAAATTAGGTTCACGGGTGCAATTGGTGGGGGATGACTTGTTTGTAACTAATCCTACCCGCTTGCGTAAAGGGATTCTGGAAAAAGCTGGTAATGCCATTTTGATTAAACTCAATCAAATTGGTTCTCTGACCGAAACCTTAGAAACCATCGATATGGCAACTCGTAACAGTTTCCGCTCAGTAATTAGCCATCGTTCTGGTGAAACTGAAGACACTACAATTGCCGACCTAGCAGTAGCTACCCGTGCAGGTCAAATCAAAACAGGTTCGCTGTGTCGCAGCGAACGAGTAGCTAAATACAACCGCTTGCTGAGGATTGAGGATGAATTAGGCGATCGCGCCATTTATGCTGGTACTTATCGATAAAGTATGAAGTGTGAAGTATGAAGTATGAAATTTATAACTTCATACTTCACACTTCTGACTTTACACTTCAAGGATAAAATCCCAACTTCGGCAACCCCAAGGTTTCATCCCAGCCCATCATTAAGTTCAAACATTGAATTGCTTGACCCGCTTGTCCTTTAATCAGGTTGTCAATTGCTGACATCACAATTACACGGCCTGTACGCGGGTCAGCTTCTACACCGATGTAACAAAGATTGCTACCACAAGCCCACTTAGTTTGTGGATAAACACCACTTTCGCAGACTTTCACCCAGGGAGAATTGCGGTAGAACGCGTTGTAAATTGTAATTAAATCATCTCTAGCCAAGCCAGGATCGCGCAGTGTGGCATATACAGTCGCCAAAATGCCGCGCACCATTGGTATGAGGTGGGGTGTAAATTGTACAGTCACTTCATGACCCGCTAATTCGCTACAAATTTGCTCAATTTCTGGGGTATGACGGTGACGGACTACTCCGTATGCAGCTAAGGAATTATCAGCCTCAGCCAGTAACAAGTTGATTTTAGCTTGCCGTCCACCGCCAGATGTGCCAGACTTGGCATCGATAATGGCGGTTTCTGGGACAATTAAGCCTTGCTTTAAAAGTGGTGACAACGCTAACAAACTGGCAGTGGGATAGCACCCAGGACAACCAATTAATTGGGCTTCGGCAATGCGATCGCGGTACAGTTCCGGTAAGCCATAAACTGCTGTAGCCGCAGCAGTGCGATCGCTTCTTTCTTGTCCATACCAACTGGTGTAAGTTGCCAGATCGCTAAACCGATAATCTGCGCTGAGATCAAGTACTTTACAGCCTTTTTCTAATAATTGCGGTGCAATTTGGCAAGCCAGACCATTTGGGAGAGACAAAAACACAACTTCACAGCGGTGAGCAATAATTTCTGGCTCTACCGCCTCTATTGGCAAGTTAACTGTATGAGCTAGATGTGGGTAAAGATCCCCAAAAGATTTCCCCGCACTGCTCTCACCGCCTAAATAAACTAGTTCAACTTCTGGATGTTCCATGAGTAATCGAACTAGCTGCACTCCACCATAGCCTGACGCGCCAACAATCCCAACGGGTACGCGTCTAAAATTGCCCATGATTTTGAAATCCTTATCCGCTTTTGATTAATTTATCAGTCAATGGTCATTGGTCAAGAGTCAATGGTCATTTGTCCTTTGTTACGCTTTACGTTTCCATTACTATGACTGTTTCACTATGATTGCACTTTTGTACTAAACCCCAATTTTAACGGCAGAGACTAGGCCATGTTATCGAATCATTGCTAGTGTATTCTCTGTCGTATAAACGAGTTACAATCAAAATATAGAAATTGTTAAAAAAAATTTACTATCACTAACTGGAAGTCTTTTGTGTCAACGCCTAAACCTACACGGCAGTCTTATGACACTCCTGCTGAGAGCGGAAACTCTCAAATGAGTGTAGCTCCTCAAGCAGGTGAAACCACTGATCATACTGCTGCCTCTCACCAAGCTTTTAAATTTGATTCGATTGATGCTGCTTTGGCCGATCTCAAAGCAGGCCGCGTCATTGTTGTGGTAGATGACGAAAATCGGGAAAATGAAGGTGATTTAATTTGTGCTGCCCAATTTGCCACACCGGACATGATCAATTTCATGGCAGTGGAAGCAAGAGGGTTGATATGTCTAGCGATGACAGGCGATCGCCTAGACGAGCTAGACTTGCCGTTGATGGTGACTAACATTACAGATACTAACCAAACTGCTTTTACTGTTAGTATTGACGCTGGTTCCCATTTAGGTGTGACTACAGGTATTTCTGCCGAAGACCGCGCCCGGACTATTCAAGTTGCTCTCAACCCAGCGACAAAACCTTCAGATTTACGCCGTCCTGGACATATTTTCCCAATTCGTGCCAAAGCAGGCGGTGTCCTCAAACGAGCAGGACATACAGAAGCCGCAGTGGATTTGTCTCGATTAGCAGGACTTTACCCGGCTGGGGTGATTTGTGAAATTCAAAACTCTGATGGTTCAATGGCGCGGCTACCCCAGTTAATTGAGTACGCGAGAAACCACAATTTAAAAATTATCAGTATTGCGGACTTAATCAGTTATCGCTTGCAACACGATCGCCTCGTTGTCCGCGAAAGTATTGCCGATTTACCAACTCAGTTCGGTCATTTCAAAATCTACGCTTATCGCCACACCCTAGATAATTGTGAACACGTTGCCATTGTCAAAGGTGATCCCACTACTTTTAAAGATGAGCCAGTTATGGTGCGGATGCACTCAGAATGTTTAACTGGCGACGCTTTGGGGTCTTTGCGTTGCGACTGTCGGATGCAGTTGCAAGCTGCTTTGAAAATGATTGAATCTGCTGGCCAAGGTATCGTTGTTTACCTGCGTCAAGAAGGTCGGGGTATCGGCTTGATTAATAAGCTCAAAGCCTACTCGCTACAGGACATGGGACTTGATACAGTAGAAGCCAACGAGCGTTTAGGATTTCCCGCTGACCTGCGCGACTACGGTATGGGAGCGCAAATGCTCATGGATTTAGGCGTTAAAAAAATCCGCCTGATTACCAATAATCCTCGGAAAATTGCTGGCGTTAAAGGCTATGGCTTGGAAGTTGTAGATCGTGTGCCGTTATTAATTGAGGCAAATGACTACAATTCTTATTACTTAGCAACCAAGGCGAAAAAGCTAGGTCATATGCTGTTGCAGACCTACCTAGTAACGATCGCAATTCACTGGCAAGATGACCCCCAATCAATCACAAAACGTTATGAACGTTTAGAAAAATTGCGGCATTTAGCCAGAACTAATGATTTATTATTGCAGGAAGAAGCCCGTCCTTTGGCGATCGCTTTATTTGACGAGCCATCTTTGACAGTACACTTAGGTTTTGACCAACCAAAAGTAGCCAGCTGTGATTGGTACAAGCAAACAAGTCATCCTTATTTGCAAGCGGTCTTCCAAATTCTAGATAATCTAGCAACCTTACCTTACATTCAGAAACTAGAATTTCTAATTTCTTCTGGTAGCGATCCCTTAACTAATTTGCAAATTCAACTTGACCGCCAAATATTATCTTTAGATACTTTGCCTTCATCTATTAGCGATAGTCTCGAAAAGCAGAAAATTTATAGCTTTACCAAGCAATCTTAATAACGCTTTTTCTTCTCCTCCAAAGGCTTAGATCCCTGACTTCTTTGAGAAGTCAGGGATATTTTTATTCTAAAAAATTTATATCTGCCAGAATAGAGTCAAATTTAACTAAACTTTAGCTATGTAATTTAAACTTAATAATTTTTATAAATTTGAGGTAATAGTTATAAATTTGATGATAAGTAGGTGGACGCAATTATTTACAAGACGCATTTCGACTACGCTCAATGCTCAATAAGCTGGCTAGAAGAGGGTTGAGCGTAGTCGAAACCCAGTAATCTCAAGTTAGGTTTAATTTAGTCCTTCTACTTATATGAATCTGTTTTTTAAAAATCATATAAAAATGATTGACAGTAAATTTATGTATTAAATAAAATACAGCCAGAATTAGATTATATCTAATAGCAAAATTTAAGTAAATTCTTTGCTGAAAGAATAATAACAAGCAACACAAAAGAATTGGGATAAAATTTATGAAAGCTCAAATCATCGCTGCTTTAACAATTGTGGCAGCTATTGTCAGCTTAAAAAGCCCGGTTCACGCTCAGTCACTAGATACTCTCAGCGCCAACGATACAAGCTACAAAACAACTAGTGATTCTCTAGAAGGAATTGGTAATAGAACAGCAGAAGATGACTTCATGAAATTCTTTGAAGGAGGAAATATAAACGTCACCTCCAACAATAATCAAAGAAATCAACTATCATCTGATAGACTGCGCTTTAATCAATCAATACTATTACCCAGTACTCCCATTTTTTTACAGCCAGCTTTGTCTACAAATGGTAATGATGGGTTAGAAGTGCAGTTAGATTTAGGGAGTTAAGCACATAAAGTGCTGGTCGAGATAACCCTAATTTCCATATATTAGATGAACATTGCAAGAGTTCAAAACCTCAGTCTCTTTTGAGAAACTGGGGTTTCTTTGTGTTAATTTTGCCAGCAATTATAGGACTCATATTTGATTAATGAAAAAACTCAGTATACCTTAGAGAGCCTTCTTTCCTGTTCCCTGTTCCCTGTTCCCTGTTCCCTGACTACGTAGATCGTTTCAGAAATCAAACCGGATTCCTATATCTAAATTGGACAAGGAAGTATACTTTTAAACTGTAAGAACCGCTTGGAAGCCAAGATTTTTAATTTAAAATCCAAAATTGCCGTTATAAGTATTTAGCCTGGCTTATGGTAGTTTAAAGTTACGTCCATATATTACAATATGTGAACTTTACCTTATGACTGGAGAGCAAAACCTTGGGTATAGAACTACGCAGTTTCGTATTTCTTGACAGCTTGCAACCGCAACACGCAGCATATATGGGAACAGTAGCTCAAGGTTTCTTGCCATTACCAGGAGATACATCACTGTGGATTGAAATCTCTCCTGGTATTGAAATCAATAAAATTACTGACGTAGCATTGAAAGCCGCCTCTGTTCGTCCGGGAGTGCAAGTAGTTGAGCGATTATATGGTTTATTAGAAGTTCATTCTGGTTCTCAAGGGGAAACACGCACAGCTGGTCAAGCTATTTTGGATATGCTGGGAGTCAAGCGAGAAGAATGTCTCAAACCGCGTGTTGTTTCTAGCCAAATTATTCGTAACATTGATGCTTACCAAACACAACTAATAAATCGCACCCGGCGAGGACAGCTGTTACTAGCAGGACAAACCTTGTACGTATTAGAAGTTGAACCAGCTGCTTACGCTGCACTCGCAGCTAATGAAGCAGAAAAAGCTGCTGCAATCAATATTCTTGAGGTACAAGCTGTAGGTAGTTTTGGCAGACTCTATTTAGGTGGGCAAGAACGAGATATTCTAGCAGGTGCAAGGGGAGCCTTAACCGCAATTGAAAGTGTAGCTGGTCGGACAAATCCCAATAGTGGCCGCCAGGAGTAAAGGAGAGAAAATGGCAAATCAAGAGCATCTGGTTTTACTGAAAGCAGGTGCAGTTACCTGGAGTGAATGGAGACAGAAAAATCCTGACCTTCAACCAGACCTCAGCGCTGCAAATTTGCAAGGAGATAACCTCAGAGGTGCGAATCTCCAAAAAGTCAACTTGGCCAAAGCAGATTTAAGCCAGGCTTTACTCGTGCGTGCTAATCTCAACGGTACAGACTTTAGTGGCGCAAATCTTTACCAAGCCAAGCTAATTGAAGCAAATTTAAGTACAGCTAATTTTAGTGTGGCTAACTTGAGAGGTGCATCTCTTATACAAGCAGATTTAACAGGGGCTAACTTCATTGGTGCTGATTTGAGTGAAGCAAATTTGAAACAAGCGGCGATCGCAAATGCTATCCTCATAGGTACAGATTTGAAAGATGCTAACCTCAGAGATGCTGATTTAGGTGCAGCCAAACTTATTCGTGCTAACCTTGCCTACGCAAACCTGATTGAAGCTAACTTAATTACAGCCGACCTCAGTAAAGCCAATCTCTACAAAGCTGACTTAATTGGAGCTTACCTTTACAAAACAGATTTGTGCAATGCCAATCTCAGTCATGCTTACCTAAGTAGTGCATATATGTTACAAGCTAATCTCAGTGAAGCTGATTTAACAGGCGCTAACTTGAGTTATGCTCACCTCCAAGGAGCAAACTTGGCAGGAACTAACCTGACTGGCGCTAACTTGACTGGTGCTAAACTTCGCGGTGCTAATCTCATTGGCGCAAATCTTCAGGATGCAATCATACCTGAAGTGTGTAATTAAATCTCACCCTTCGCGCAATGGAGGATGAGTTTGGTGAAACAGATGAAATAAGGGAGAGTATCAAAGCAGGCGATCTTTGTCAGCATCCCTGATGCCAGGTTTCCTTCAACAAGTGTTTTAGTGAATCCGTTAATTGTATAGACACCTTTATCTACCGAAAAATCGAATTATTCTTGAATTTACTACAAAAAGGGGAAGGGAGCAGGGAAAACGCACCTTATTTCCTAACAAAAACTAATAAGGATTTCAAAATCATTTTCATAAGTGCAAAACTTGACCAAAATATAAATAGAACAAATCGATTTTTTTGCTAACAAGTAAATTAGCTTATCGCTAATGAAATAACTCTTGTTTAAAGATAAATTAGCTAACTATTCAGCTATAAATAAGTAAGCTTACCCTTAAAAATAAGCAACAATCTTAACCAAATTATTGACAAGCTAGTTTACGCTAAAGCTAAAACTCTTTCTAAATAGTTATTATCCATTGCTGCCAAAAACTGTTTATTTTTGATTCCCCGCTTCACACGTTTCTCTTTACCTAAAAGATTTACTGCTATCTGCCGCATCACTGCAAAATTTTGTGGAGCATTATCTTTCCTAATCCGGCAGTCATCTTCTTTTAAAGCTACATCTAATACCCAATGTAACGAATTTTCTATGCCCCAATGACTGCGAACACAATTAGCAAATTTTTTCGCATCATTCTCAAGACTGCTAATATAATAACGAGTCTCCACTGTTGTTTTACCATCTATTTGTCGAACAGACTCTACCATCCCAACACTTTTTAAGTTTGACCAAACTGAATCTGGGTCAAGCTGAGATTCAATTCCAGATAACATCACATAATTGCGGATTTCATCACGACCATGCCCCGTTTCTTCTGTTTTATATGTGCTATGGTGAAGCCCTTCAAACCCTGTGCTTATTCCTGTTCTTAATAGTTCTTCTACTAACTCATATAGATTACCCTGATTCTTTTTTAAGGTGATTACATAATCTGCGTTTTGTTGCGTAATTAACTTCACAATTTCTTTTTGGCAACCGATTGCATCAATTGTCACGATACAACCATTCAACTCTAAAACATTCAGTAGTTCTGGGATAGCTGTAATTTCATTAGATGCTTCGTTTACTTTTACCTGTCCCAACACTAATTTATTCGTAGTTGCCCATGCACTTACCATTTGAATCGCACTCTGACCACTACTTTTATCATAAGAACCACATAAAGTTTTACCGTCAATTGCTACAACTTCACCATTTGTTATCTTCTGAGTTGATTTTATCCAGTTTAAGAAACATGACTGAAATTGCTGTGGATTCAATTGTGCAAACACTCTTGCAAATGTATCGTGTGATGGTATTCCGTTTGGTAACTCCAAAAATGTTTTTAACCACTCATACTTTGTGCAGCCATACAATTCTATTGCCACCCAACTATCTGCTCCACAGATTACTGCACAAATCGCAATTGTCAAAATATCAATTAGCTTATGTAATCTTGTGCGGTCTACTCTTGGATCTGACATCTGTGCAAAATGGTCAGCTATTGTGATTTTGGGCTTGAGCTTCATCCAAACGTCAGTGTAGCGTGCTTTTTTTCTTGAGGATACTTTTTGACAATACCATACCGAGTTTATGTTCTGTATCCCTACTCTCTTCTCAACCGATCAGTTCTTATTGTTACTGATGGCTTACGGTTGTACTTCCAAGCCTCTTCTTTCGTTCTGTGCATCAATATTTAGATGCGTTTGCCCTGGGGAAGGGAGAGGCTGCCTGCGGCAGCCTCTCCCTTCTTACCATCGGAATGATTATTATTCTTATACACTGTATATTTTAATTTCTGGAAGTCCCTAATTAGTGTTGCATAAGAACTAGACATAATACCTGTATGTTTGTATTCTAAATAGCACATTCTCAATACGATTCGGATAATAAATTTCCTAGCGAAGGCAAGCAGTGCTAAAAGAATGCACAAATTCAGGGAAGAGAACTTGCTGTAAGATTTTTCCTCTGCTGCCAGGCGAAGATAAGTCTTAACTGAACGTCATTGTGACTACTGCCACTACAATTATCTGTTAACAGTAAATTCTCAACTTTTCAGAGTTTTGCTTCATTAGCCATCTTCCACCACTCTGAAATAAGAAGAATTCAGAAGCTAGAATTCAGAATCTATAAGTTGGAGTAAAACACCAACCATTGTCTGGAAGAGTTTGCTCCAGTCGGGCCACTGCCTTGCCGAGGTTCTCTCCGTTGTAACAAGTGCCTTGGCAAAGCTACCCACGCAAATTTTTGCTTTCTTGTTGATCACCAAATTTCTAATTTGGTGTAGTATTTCAGGATTGATTCATCTACCATTCCCACAGAATTAAGTATGAATTGTGGCTTTTGATTCTTGAATTCTATTCAAATAAATTACTCATTTTCTGCATACAGAAAAACTATCAGATTCTTCTTTTTCTACTAAATATCAATTATTCGCAGCTAAATCCTTTTCCTACTTTTACTAAATGTATAAACCTGTACTAACGATTTTTTACCAGTTCAATCCTTGGCATAGTACTATTGGCGGAATTCAAACGCTAGTTAGCTTGTTTATCAAGTATGCACCTAGTGAATTTGATCTGCGGCTGGTAGGAACAGGACATGATAGATGTCAGCCAAATCTGAAGTGGCAAAAAGCAGAATTTGCTGGTAGAGAAATTAGTTTTCTGCCTTTATTTACTTTAGAAAATGATAATGTTCGGAGTTTAATACCAACCACGGTTAAGTATACGAATGGACTTTTAGGGCGTTGCTTTGCTTCAGATTTTATGCATTTTCATCGGTTGGAACCAACTTTAGCTGCATTGAATTGGCAGGGAGAGAAAACCCTGTTTATTCACAATGACATTCATCAACAAATGCAACCTAAGGGTGACAAAAAATCAATTCTATGGCGTAGATTTCCGGCTGCATATTTTGCTTTGGAAAGTTTGTTAATTCGTCAGTTTAACCAGATTTTATCGTGTAATAGTGATTCTGTTAAATTCTATAGTCAACGTTATCCTACTTTGAGCGATCGCATTTCTTACATCAAAAATTCATTTGACAACGAAATTTTCTATCCGTTGAGTCATCAAGAAAGGGAAGCAAAAAGGTGCGAACTAGCTTTGAGATTGGGTTTGGTTCCCGAAACACGTTTTATTCTTTTTGCTGGTCGCTTGCATCCACAAAAAGATCCACTTTTGTTAGTACGTGCATTTGCGGCTTTAAATGAATCTCATACTCATCTACTCATAGCTGGAGATGGAGAATTAGCCACAAAAATTCGTGCTGAAATTGGTCGTCTTGGTTTAACTGAACGAGTGACAATGCTGGGAGCAGTTAACCAAACAGAACTATCAAAGTTGCATCGGATTTGCAATGTCTTTGTTCTTACTAGTGCCTACGAAGGTTTACCTTTGGTGGTTCTAGAAGCACTTGCTAGTGGGACTCCAGTAGTTACAACTCGCACTGGTGAAACTCCAAAATTGCTGACAGATGATAGTGGAATTGTGTGTTCTCAACGTACTCCAGAATCCATAGCAGACAGCATACGCCAAGTACTATTACATCCAGAAGATTATCCTAGTGTTTCTTGTGCGCAAACTGCACGTCCCTATGCTGCTTGCAATGTGATCAGGGATATCTATAGTGAAATGCTAAATCGCTGGGAATTACGTACTTTCTCAGCAGTGAGTTCATAAATAAAACTAATATTTTTGGGAAAAATTCATGAAGATTGCTGTTATTGGTGTCAAAGGTCTACCACCCAGACAGGGAGGCATTGAACATTACTGTGCAGAAGTGTATCCTCGGATGGTACAGCAGGGTCATAGTGTTGATTTATTTGCCCGGTCTTCCTACACTGATTGCCGTTGGTTTGATCATTATGACTTTCAGGGTGTTCAAGTTATTTCTTTGCCTGGTTTTGATTTTAGAGGTATAGATGCTTTTATTAGCTCTGCTTTGGGAGCGATCGCTGCTTCTGGTACGCAGTACGATATCATTCATTTTCATGCCCTTGGCCCATCTCTTTTTACTTGGTTACCAAGACTGACCGCCAAAAAGGCAAAAATTGTTGTTACCTGTCAAGGTTTAGATTGGCAACGGGCTAAGTGGGGTCACTTTTCTAGTCGCCTAATTCTCACAGGAGAAAAGACAGCCGTGCGCTTTGCTCACGGGCTAATAGTAGTTTCAAAAGCTTTACAATCTTATTTTTTGCAAACTTACGGTCGGCAGACAGTCTACATCCCTAACGCAGCTGCCAACTATGCTGAATCAGATCCTAATTTTTCTTATGGCACTTCTCTCAATTTAATCCAAGGGCGCTATATTCTATTTTTAGGCAGACTTGTACCAGAAAAGCGCCCTGACTTACTGATCGAAGCTTTCTGTAAACTCAAACCGCCAGGATGGAAACTGGTTTTAGCTGGTGGCATTAGCGATACTAAGCCTTATGTCTCCAAGTTATTAAATACTATTGCCGAGCATCGAGAAGTCATATTTGTCGGCGAACTGCGCGGAGAACGTCTAGCAGAGATTGTTCGGGGAGCCGGGTTATTCGTCTTACCCTCTGATGTGGAAGGATTACCTTTAGCGATGCTAGAGGCAATGCGAGAAGGTATTGCGGTAATGGCAAGTGATATTCCGCCCCATCAGCAGTTGTTAAGTGAGCAACGTGGCATCCTCTTTCAAGCGGGAAACCAAGACTCTTGTATTAGTTGCTTAAACTGGGCGATTAATCATCCCCAGGAATTAGCAATCATGGCTCATAATGCCCAAAAGTATGTAGAACTCAATTATAGTTGGGAACAAATTACCACTGAAAATTTGAAATTATATAGAACACTGTTGAATTCCCCTGCAACTATCAATACATCCGAATCTCATGCTATGAGAATAGGTGGAGTTAACTCAATACCACAAACTCCAAGTGCAGTTATTGCACATAAAGCTGTAATTTCTGAACATGCCACAGTCTCAGAAAAATAATTATTTTGTGTAATTAAATTCAAAAATATCTAGATTTCTGCACAGAGAAAATCAAGTTGAATTCCAGGATGTATCAGCCTGTTATTTCCTACAAAGTAGTTGAGGTAGCAAAAGCTAATGGGAAAAGAAATTTCATCTTTAGCAAAGGTGTTGAAACGGCGTAGTATACCTGCCATAACTACATTTACTTCAGTCATTGGTGGGTCAGTTGTCTACTTGGCTGTTGCCCCAAGATTGTATGAAACTTCCGGGCGGCTAATACTAGACGAAAAACAAGTAAGCGTCTCTCAATTAGGACGTGACCTTAGCCAAGTGCCTTTAACTACACCTGGAGGTTCTAACCCACTAGCTACGCAAGCAGAATTAATTAAGTCGCAACAGGTTTTGCAAAAAGCGATCGCACAAATTTCTCCTCCAGAAAGCATCTCAACCGGCGAACTGAGTGCGAATTTGAAAGTCAAAATTATTCCAGCAACCAACATTCTGGAACTAAGCTACCGCTCGCCAGATCCTGTTTTAGCTGCCAAGGTTCTGAATGCTGTGTCAGAAACAATGGTCAAGGAAAGTGCGGATACAATTAGTTCCGAAGCTCGTTCTGTGAGGCAATTTTTAGAAGTTGAAGTTCCCAAACAGCGATCGCGGCTGAAAATAGCAGAAGCATCTGAAAATATCTACAGAAAAAAAAGTGGTATTGTCTCTATAGAAGAACAAACAAAAACTTTAGTAGAAAGCCTAGCAACAGTCGAAAATCAAGAGCGGACTCTTGTAGGTGAACTGCAACAAACTTTGTCTCGTATTGCTAACTTAGAACAAATTACCAAAGCTGGCAATCTCAACAATGCTTATTCAGCAGTACGTGGTGGTGGGGATGAAGAACTGAGAAATTTACGGGCTAAATTGGCAGATTTAGAAGCACAGGTAGTTGAAGCTCGTGTGCGTTTTACCGAGAATCATCCTAGCTTGCTCAACTTGATCGAACGACGGGATGTCTTACGTCAGTTGTATCTACAAAAACTGGCTCTGGTTTCACCTAATAATAGGGCGATCGCACCAGAAAAAGTCGCTAATGATCAGCTTTCCCAGAACTTGACATCTCAACTGATTACCCAAAAAATCGAGCGATCGGCCTTGGAAAATAAACTCAAGACTGTTCAAGTCCAGCGTGCTAAACTCCAGGCTAATCTAGTACAACTGCCAATTAGACAAGAAACTCTCAACACTCTAGTTCGCCAACGACAAGAAGCGGCAGATTCTCTGAAATTACTACAAAGCAAATTGGAAGAAGCACGGATCGCTGAGGCTCAACTAGTCAGTAATATCCGTATTATTGCTAAAGCGACAGTACCTGATACACCTGCATCACCCAAGCAGTCAGTAGTACTAGTAATTGCTAGTTTCTTTGGGATGATTTTAGCCGTTGGGGTTGTGTTGTTATTGGAGGTGTTGGATAACACCTTGAGAGATGCGTCGCAGGCAGAAGAGTTACTCAAGTTGCCATTGCTAGGAGTATTGCCACGTCTGACAGCTACCACCCTGAAGCTAGATTCCGTAGACAGTTTCTTAAATGATGCGGGTTTGGTTGAGCCTTATCGAATGCTTCTCAAGACCCTAGAATTTCGCTGCCGTGAGAACTTGCGACTGATAGTTGTTAGTAGCGCCCTCTCTGGTGAAGGTAAATCAATTGTCGTTTCACACCTAGCTACTGTCTCTGCTATGTTGTCACGCCGCACATTGATTATTGATGCCGACTTGCATAAACCAATACAACATCAATTATTTGATTTAACTGCAACACCAGGAATCAGCGAGGTTCTAGAAAAAAATCAATCTCTACTGGAAGTGATACGCCCAACAGCAATTGAAAATCTTTCAATTTTAACTTGTGGTGAATTACACCAACATCCTTCTCAGTTGCTAGAGTCTACAGCCATGAAATCCTTAATGGCAGAAGCCGCCGCACATTTTGATTTAGTAATTATAGATACTGCACCTTTATGTGCAAGCATTGATGCTGCTACATTGACTCAGCAAAGCCACGGAATGGTTTTGGTCACCCGTCCCAACTTGACTCGTAAGGAGGTTCTGCAAAAGACAGTATCAGAATTAACTGAAAATGGCATACCCATATTGGGAGGCGTGGTGAATGACATGACTACTGATGTGGAAAAATATTACCGCCATTCCGTTTATACATACCAATCTGAAAGACGTTTGACCACTCAAAAAGTGTCTCACACTTCTAGCGATCGCTTGGAGTCGGAAGATGTTAAATAATCAAAGCACAAATCGCTCTGTGGCTTTAGCAATCTTGTTTGGGTTGGCAGGTATAGGGGCTGCTATATTTGCAGGATTCTTGGCAGGAACTAGCCCCAAGCTATTGGGTTTAGCCATAGTTGCAGTCGGGATGATTTACTACTTCTTTACCAAGTTTGAGCAAACCGTATTGGGACTACTAATATTGCGTAGTTCTTTGGATGTCTTCTCAGATCAACAGATACCAGCCGCCTTTGCTATTGGGCTAGATGCTCTGACTTTGTTGTATGTAATAGTTTCGTTGTTGACAGGACGCATTGTCCGCACAGATAAATTTTGGTGGTTCTTTGCTGGCTGGGTCACATTACAAGGGCTATGGCTAATACTATTACCTTTAGGTGGGTTAGCGTTAGAGCCTTCACTTACATCAAACGCATTATTAGTTGGTATGCGTGAGTGGGTACGCCTATTCTCCTGGCTGATGGCTTATCTATTAGTAATGCAACTTCAGGAGCGGATTCCTCCTGAAAAAATGATTGCAACTTTGTTCTTCAGTCTGGTCATACCACTGACAATAGCATTAATCCAGGTATTGATACCTCCTTCGCTTCTTCCCCCTTTTCTTGTGTTTGACACTCATGGGCAATTTGAAGTGGGTTCTCGGATTAATGGTACTCTCGGTCATCCAGCTACCTTTGCATCATTCTTATTGCTATTTATTGGCTTAACTTGTTGGCAAATAGGACGGACATACCAACGTTTGCCGTGGATACTACTGCTGGCTACACTTGCTTTTTTCATAGTTAGCACTAAGGCTCTAACTATTTTATTCATGCTATTGGTTTTTTTACTAGTGTTAATTATTCCTAAATTGAACTTACTCAATTTACTCACCGGCATATTACTCTTTGTAGTAATAATCAGCTTATTCACTAGTACTGAATTTGGACAAGAGCGTTTAAATTCTATCTTAGCAACTCCACTTTTGAATCCAGACATTGATATATCACGGGCTATTTTATTGTCAAATTCAGATGGAAACAGTTTTAATTGGCGGATTGCTCAATGGACTTTCTTACTGCAAGCTTGGCAAAATTCACCAATTTTTGGTTACGGTTTGGGTACTACTCCTTACTTAACTGTATTTACTGGCTATTATGCACACAACGATTATATTCGTGCCTTAGCTGAAGGAGGAATAGTTGGTTTAGGAGCTTTTATCACATTTCTTGGGGCGCAGTTTGTTCGTCTTGCTCAGTTAATGCGGTCTTCACCTCCCAAAAGCTCTCAGCGAGATCTCTGCTTAACCCTGATGGCTATTTTGTCTGGACTACTCGTGGGAATGTGTACAGACAACATATTGACTCACACCACTCTCTTCTTCTATTGGTGGCTTTTATTGGCAGTAGCTGGTTGGAACTGGAATGAACGACAGCCTGAAGAAGGTCTACTTTAATGCCATTTATCTTGTAACTTAATAGGTTCACTGTTTGAGGAGTTAATCAATGATTTCACAGCAAATTTATACAGATGGCGAATATCTACAGAACAATCCAAATTGGCACGTCGAAGATTCACCTTGGAAATCACAGCAAATTATCAAAATTATCACGCAGAATAAACTTTCACCAAACACAATATGCGAAGTAGGATGTGGTGCTGGAGGAATACTTCAGCAATTACAAAAAAACATGAGTAATGAGTGCAAGTTTTGGGGATATGATATTTCTCCACAAGCAATTGAGTTTTGTAAAATTCACTCTAATGAAAATCTTCAATTTGAAATAGCAGATATTACACAAAAAAATGCTGTTTTTTTTGATATGATTTTAGTAATTGATTTACTAGAGCATTTAGAAGACTACTTCAGTTTTTTGAGAAATATCAAATCTAAGAGTCAATATAAAATTTTTCACATACCCTTAGATATTTCAGTACAATCAGTCTTGCGCCAACATCCAATTATTGAATTAAGAAAATCCGTAGGACATATCCATTATTTTACAAAAGAAACTGCTTTAGAATTCTTGAAAGATTCTGGTTATGAATTGCTAGATTACTTCTATACTGCTGGATACGTTGAACTACCAGCTAAATCAATCAGAAATCATATCGCCAGAATACCAAGGAAAGTTTTTTATTCTATTCATCAGGATTTAGCTGTCCGTGTCCTTGGTGGTTATTCTCTAATGATATTAGCAAGGTAAATGATTTTATTTCATCAAACTTTTTTATTACAGGTTAATTGAGTTAAAATCTTGTCGAATGTTTTAACTCTTTTATCCATCAAAATTTATTTGCCTTTTCTAAAAAACAAGCATTGTTAAGACCAATAATTCTGAAAAATAGCATAGCTAGATAAATAAACTTCAATGACTAATTCTTTAAAATTTAAGAAAAAAATCACTCTCATCCAAGCTTTGCGCGGAGTGGCAGCACTTCTTGTAGTTTTGGCACATACGGATTTAATATTTAATCAGAATTTCCATCAAGATTTTTTGTTTTCTCTATTCAATTTTGGTGGTTCAGGTGTAGATTTGTTTTTTGTAATCAGCGGTTTCATTATCTTTTATAATCATCATCATGATATTGGTGATAAATCTAAAACTAAATTATTTTTTATCAAACGAATTATACGTATTTATCCCCTTTACTGGATAATTTTATCCACAAAATTAATTTCTTCTTTTTTATTTAATTACGATGTCGATACTAGTCAGCGTAATTTTGTCGAAATTGTTAAAGCTTTTCTTTTATTTCCTCAAGATAGAAATATACTTTCTAGTAGTTTTTTAGGAGTAAGTTGGACATTAAGCTTTGAGATGCTTTTTTATATTTTATTTGGGTTATCCATATGGTTTAAACCAAAGTTTTATTTTCTGATTATCATGTTTTGGTTGTGTGGAATAATTCTCAATTTTCTAGCTATAACTGATATCTCAAATAACTTGATTTTAGATTTTGTTTTTAATTTACACAATCTACAGTTTTTTTTAGGTTGTTTGACAGCTTATATATTTTTGAAAAGCGTCATAAAAAATGAAAAGAAAATAATTTTAAGTGCATTATTATTGTATGGTTTATCAATAGGAAATTTTTCCTACCTTTTGAAATATCAAGAATTACGAGTAATAGTTTTCGGAATAGTATCAGCATTATTAATTATAGGTTTGGTTAATTTAGAATTTAAAAATCAAATTAATATACACAATGCCTTTATTTATTTAGGTAATGCTTCCTATTCTATTTATTTAACTCACGGCTTTTTTATAAACAATATAACTAAATTTGTTTATTCAGTAAAACCTGATATTATTGAAAATATTATGGAAATAAACTTTTTGGGTTTAATAATTATTAGTATATCTTTAGTCTGTGGTTGTTTTATTTATAAATATTTGGAAAAGCCTTTAGTAGTAATTACAAAACTAATAGTAGCTAAAATAGAATAGTTTAATTGAAGATAAAAAGGAATATATAAAAGAAAATAAGCAATAAAGTAAAAATATGATGACACAACAATTTGTCGGCTGGAAGAATAATCAAAAAGAGAGCAGGAAGTCTCAAAAGACTTACAAAGTTGCCATAGTTCATCCCAGTGCAGGAGTTAATTGGAGTGGTGGTACAGAAAACTTTGCGATTGAGATTGCTCATCGCCTTGGTTCGGATTTTGAGATAGAACTACTCGCAGGATCTCCTTGCAGTCCTTTTTACTACCCGGCTGGTGGTATTACGCGTGTAAAGGCTCGTCAGATATTACAAAATCCTTTGATTAACTCAGCAATGAGTAAATTTTGTACCCATCCTGATATAGTCATTGAGCATTTAACTAGTTTTTTACCCTGTGCTTTGCGACTTTTAAAGCAGCCAGCTGATTTGATTTTTCCCTGCAATGACTATGGCGGTTTGGCAATGGCTGCTTTTGTCAGGAGACTGACTGGTACACCAATTCTATTCAAAGCACATACTGGCTTGACTAATGGTGGAAGCTCACTAGCGCGAAGTCTAAGATTTCGTCCAAATCATCTGGTTGTTTTCTCTCAAAAGATGGCGGAATTTGTTACAGGTTTACATCCAAATCAGGCTGTCACAATCATTCCCAACGGTGTAGATATGGGATGGTTTAAGCCAGAAGGTACTTATATTGATGTGGGGCTGAAAAAGCCTATAGCTTTGTGTGTTGCTAGTTTGAATCGTAGTGATCACAAACGAGTTGAATTGGCAATTCGCGCGATCGCCCGTTTGCCTGAAGTTAGTCTTTTACTTTGTGGAGATGGCCCTGATCACAATTATTTTCAAATGCTAGGTGAAGAATTACTGGGAATTAAGCGCTTTGTAATCAAGAAATTTCCTTTCCATCAAATGCCTGATGTCTATCGATGTGCAGATATATTTACCCTTCCTTCCATAGATGAACCATTCGGACAAGCCTACATACAAGCAATGGCTTGTGGTTTACCAGTAGTAGCAACTAATGATGAGATGCGGCGTTACATTGTTGCTGATGGTGGCATCTTATGCGATGTAACTGATGTAGATGCTTATGCTGCCACCATTGCAGAAGCTTTGAGTAGAAATTGGAAAATGCAGCCTAGACAGAATGCTATGCGTTTTAGCTGGGATATTGTTGCCCTACGCTATCGCGATTTAATCATGCAAATGATTAACCAATCTCAACAACTTGCTTTAAAGAGTTGAATATGCCAAAAGTTACTGTAGTTATTCCCGCATACAATGCTATGCAATTCCTTCCAGAAACGGTAGAAAGTGTTTTAGCGCAAACCTTTTCTGATTTGGAATTGCTAATTGTCAATGATGGCAGTTCAGACAATATTGTGCAATGGGCTAATAATATTACAGATGAGCGAGTCAAACTGATTTCACAGGAAAATCAGGGGGTTTCTGCTGCACGGAATACAGGTATCATGCAGTCAAACGGAGAGTATTTAGCGTTCTTAGATGCAGACGATTTGTGGAAACCAACTAAACTGGAAAAACAAATACGTCGTTTTGAGGAATATCCAGAAGCAGGTCTGGTCTATACTTGGACACATCTGGTTGATGCTTTTGGTAAGCCTATAAATAGAGTACTTGCATCCCGACTCGAAGGAAATGTCTGGAAGCAAATTCTCGTGGCTAACATGATTGGCAATGGTAGTTCAGCGATGGTTCGTCGGAGTTGCTTTGAAACAGTTGGACTGTTTGACCCAGAACTCTCAGGTGCAGCTGATCGAGATATGTGGATTCGGATTGCAGTTCATTACCCATTTGCAGTGGTCAAAGAACCATTAACTTTATGGCGACAGCACACAAATAGTATGTCTAAAAAGCGCCAGGAGATGGTAAAAGATTTACGCCGAACCATAGATAAAAACTTCCAATCAGTTTCTTTAGATTTGTTGTACTTGCAAAACCGAAGTTATAGCTACATGAACCTCTACCAAGCATGGAACTCAATAGATGAAGGAAATATTGAAGAAGCAATATCTTTCCGCCAGCAAGCTTACAGTAATTATCCACAAATATGCCTTACTAATAACTATATACGGCTCAGTCTAGCAATCTTATTAATACGTTTTTTTGGGCCAAATGGCTACGATGGAGTGCGAAGTGTAACCCGTTTTTTGCACGGGCAAATTTTAAATTTTTCACGATGATTTTTGTTGTATTCTCTCTACTTTTTAAAATGTATTGAAATCTAGAAAAATTATGAGTAATATTACAGTATGTAGTTATGAGTAGATCGATAAGTAAACTACCTCATCAAATACAACAAGCAGAATTAGGAACAACTAGATCTGTATACACATCTGAGAGCCGGATAAGGCATCCCTTTAAATTATTCAAAGAAATGTGGCGAGATTTATTAGCCTCGCGAGAATTAGCTTGGCGGCTTTTAGTCAGAGATATTAGCGCTCAATACCGTCAATCATTTTTAGGTATTTTTTGGGCATTTATTCCGCCAATAATTACGGCAGCAGGTTTCACTTTTGCTAAAAGTAATGGCGTTGTCAATATTGGTAATACAGAGTTACCGTATCCCGCCTATGTCATGTTCAGTATGACACTTTGGCAAACCTTCACAGAAGCACTAAACGGCCCACCCCAAGCAATCACAAATGCCAAGTCAATGCTGGCAAGAATTAACTTTCCTCGTGAAGCACTAATTCTTGCCAAATTAGGAGAAGTATTTTTTAACTTTGGCATCAAGCTCATATTAATTTTAGGATTATTTATCTGGTTTCAAATACCCGTAACTTGGAGCATAATTTTAGCACCAGTTGCATTAATTCATTTAGTGTTACTAGGAACATTTATCGGTTTATTGTTAGCCCCAATGGGTGCTTTATATCAAGATTTTTCTAGGGCATTAACCTTAATTACTGGATTTTGGTTGTTTCTTACCCCAGTAGTTTATCCAGTTCCTAGTAATGGAGTATTTGGCAGTATTGTGAAGCTAAATCCAGTTACACCTTTATTGGTAACAACGAGAGAATTAGCAACAACAGGCGTTATATCAGATCCGCAGGGTTTTTGGTTAGCGAGTTTAATGGCAATTTTAGGATTGCTATTAGCGTGGATTATCTATCGTCTAGCAATGCCCTTTGTAATTGAGAGGATTAGTTCATAATTATGACAATTATTAATCAAGAAGAAATAGCTACAAAGTCTCATAATAAAGAAAGTGATATTGTCCTTTCAGTCAAGGGAGTTTCTAAAAAGTTTTGTCGAGATTTAAAGCGGTCTTTGATGTATGGTGTTCAGGATATAACCTCGGAATTATTAGGGCTACGGGAAAAGAGTGATAAACTGCGAGAACAAGAATTTTGGGCGCTAAATAATGTCAGTTTTGAATTGCGTCGAGGAGAAGCATTAGGCTTAGTTGGTAAAAATGGTAGTGGAAAATCAACACTACTAAGGATTATTGCTGGTTTAATTAAACCTGATAGCGGTTGTGTAGAAGTTAATGGTCGAGTAGCACCATTAATTGCTTTGGGAGCAGGGTTTAATCCGATTTTGACAGGGCGAGAAAATATTTATGCCAATATGGCTATTTTAGGATTGTCTAAAAAAGAAATTAATGAGAGATTTGATGAAGTTATAGAGTTTGCAGAAATTGGAGATGCAATTGATGCACCTGTGCAGACTTACAGTTCTGGGATGGCAGCACGGTTAGGTTTTGCGAGTGCAATTCATACTGAACCCGATATTTTGTTAATTGATGAAGTTCTGGCTGTTGGAGATATGCGATTTCGAGCCAAATGCTATCGTCAGCTTGCAAAACTAAGGGAAAAGAAAACCTCATTTATTTTAGTTTCTCATGATCCTAATGCGATTCTAGCTGTTTGTGAATCAGCTATTTATCTGTCTCAGGGCGACATAACTTCAACAGGTGAAATTCATGAGGTGATGCGTAAGTATGAGGAAGGACTTTTCTCGAACGATGTTAGCTCCCAAACAGGATCGCTATTTCTAACTGAAAAAAATATAGATAAGAGTACAGGATTAGACATAATCTATGTCTATTTTAAAGATGAAAGTAATAAAATTCTTGAAACTCCTTTCAGTAGCAGCAGCATTTATTTATGTATCGGTATTAAAGCAAAAATGAATTTTAAGAAGGTTGATATTGTTATATTGGTGCATGACAAAGCAAGAGACGGAGAACGCATTCTTCGTTTAAGTAGTTCTAGTGATAGAAATTTGTTTGACTTTTCTCCTGGGCAGCATGAAATAAAACTTAAAATGCCGTTTCTTTGTTTGAAACCTGGATCATATGTGGCTAAAATTTACGTAACATTGCCTTTACTTTTTATGCTTGACATGGTTGAAGCCTTTCACTTTAAAGTTGATGGAATTGTAGATATGAGTGAATGTTCATTTTATCAACCTAGAAGTTGGCATTATGAAAGTTCAAGTATACGCCTTTAAAGCTGACAGACATCCAACAGATATTGCCAAAGGGAACATCAGTCATTCATAGATTTTAATAAAAATCATATTTTAATACTTTTTATCCATTGATTCCCTTTGAAAAAAAATGATGAAATGTGTTTATATACTTTTAAATTAACTGAGGTTATTACAATGAATCACAGTATAGTGAAATCAGTTATACGTGACTTGACACCTCCAGTATTTCGCCAAGCTTTAAATAAGTTAAGAAATAGGGAGAAAGTTAAAATAAATAATTCAGGAATGTTATCCAATACTTATCTGACTAATGAATTACAACGACTTTCAGTATTACCTCGCAGAGTTCCAACTAAGACTTCAATTTTTGGACATGAGCTTCTAACAGTTGATGCTGCGACAGTACTTCAGGTTTATAATTACTATTTTCAAAAGAGAAGTTGCGATTTTATTACTTCATTAAAAAAGCCCAGAATTATAGACTGTGGAGCTAATGTTGGAGCAACTGTTTTGTATTGGAAAAACATTTATCCTGATTCAGAAATTGTTGCATTTGAACCTGATCCAGAAATATTTAAGCTGCTAACTATTAATTGCAAAAACTTGTCCTCTGTGAAGCTTATTCAAGCTGGCTTATGGACTTTTGATGGTGAGCTTGAGTTCTTAGCTAATGGCGCTGATGGTGGTCATATTGCTGAATTTGCTGATGAAGTAACAAATGAAAAAGTGAAAATTGTTGTTCCTGTCAAGCGTCTTCGCAATTATCTACATGAGCCTTGCAGTATGTTAAAACTTGATATTGAAGGCGCTGAGACAAATGTTCTTCAAGATTGTGCAGACTTATTGCACAATGTTGAAAACATTTTTGTTGAACATCATTCATTTATTGACCAACCACAAAGACTAAGTGATTTTTTTGCTGTCTTGGAAAATGCAGGATTTAGAATACACATTCAAGGTGAAAATCCAGCAGAACAACCGTTTATCCATCGTCCTGTTTATAATGCTAAAGATCTGCGTATTGATGTTTTTGCATTTCGTTAGTAGCTTTAATATTTCACACATACATGAATTTAATCGCATTTGTATAAGGTGAATTTTATATTTACATAAAATTTGTAAAAAATAATATTTATACGTTTCTAATAACAATAAATATGCGTATTGGATTTGCTACGACAGAATATGTCACTGAAAAATATTTTAGTGGTGGTTTGGCGAACTATTTACATCGAGTAGCTAAAGCATTAGTTTCTTTAGGTCATGAGGTTCATATTGTAGTTCTTTCAGAAATTGCTCAAGGTGAATTTGAATATGAAGGTATTCAAATTCATCGCCTAACTTCAGGAAAAATACGACAAAGGCTAAATAAAGTAACTCGATACCGCCTTCCCCAAACAGCACAATGTTTGGACTTTAGCTTTCAGGTTTATCGCAAGCTTTTAGAATTACACAAGCAACAGCCTTTCGATATTGTTCAATTCCCTGATTGGGATGCGTGTGGTTTTGTATCAAGCCTTCTTTTGCCTATTCCACAAGTAACACGTATTTCTGCATATCGTCCGGTCTGGTATGAAAGCTTTAAGGAGCAGCGCAGTCACGATGATAGAATTGTAGAATACTTAGAGTGGCTACAGATGCGCCAGGTAAAGCATATATATGCACCAAGTTATACTCTTAAACAAATATTAGCCGAAAAAGCAAAAATAAATCATGTTCGGGTCATTCGTACACCTTTTTATTTAGAAACGACGGATTGGGATTTATCTGTTTTTAATAACTACTTACAAGGCAAAATATATCTACTATTCTTCGGTCGATTTCAACTCCATAAAGGATTTCATATATTAGCTCAAGCGCTACCTCAAGTCTTTAAGAAGTATCCAGACTGTCATGCTGTGTTTGTAGGGAAAGATGTATCATCTTCTCTGGCACCTTCCATGAAGAAATATGCTTTTTCATTGTGTAACCAGTATACAGACCGCCTCACATTTATAGATCAGATACGTCATACCCAGTTATATCCTGTCATCGCTGGAGCTAAGCTCGTTGTTTTACCCTCTTTGATTGATAACTTACCTAATGCTTGTTTAGAAGCTATGGCATTGGGTAAACCTATTATTGGGACAATTGGCGCTAGTTTTGACGAACTGCTAACTGAGGGAGAGACAGGCTTTCTCGTACCTGCGGGTGAAGTAAATGCACTAGCTACCAAAATAAATGAAGTATGGATGCACCCTAGTTTGAATGAAATTGGTCAAGCAGCAAAGTGGAAAGTTCAAGAATTGGCTATTGAAAATACAGTACAAGAACTCTTAAGATACTATGAAAATGTGATTAAAAAGATTAAATATGCTTAAATTTTATGAGGTAATAATCAATGCCTAAAATTACAGTTTTAATGCCAGTTTATAATGGAGAATTCTACCTTCGGGAATCGATAGATAGTATTCTTGGCCAAACCTTCCAAGACTTTGAGTTATTAATTATTAATGACGGCTCTACAGATAGCACGCGAGAAATTATTTGTTCCTATAACGATCTACGTATCCGGTTGATAGATAACGAGTACAACCTTGGCTTAACGCGAAGCCTAAATAAGGGACTGAAATTAGCTGAAGGTGAATTTATTGCTCGTCAAGATGCAGATGACATTTCAGAACCTGAAAGGTTAACCAAGCAAGTTGCTTTTCTGGAAACACACCCCGACGTAGCATTAGTAGGTACATGGTATAAAGATATTGATCCACAAGGAAACTTAATTGGAAAGCGCAGTTTACCCTGTAACAGCACACAAATTCGTTGGGAAATTTTGTTTTATTGTCCTTTTGTACACAGTGCTGTAATGTTTCGTAAATACACTATTACGGAGCAGATAGGGTTATATAATGAAGCTTATTCTTATGCTCAAGATTATGATTTGTGGTGGAGAATCGTCCGCAGCTTAAAAGTGGCAAACCTAGATGAATATCTAGTGAATTTGCGGATAAATCCTTCATCGATGACAGCTACTTATGGAAATATAGTAGATGATGAACCACTGCAAATCAAGGCTACTAATATAGGATATTTACTTGAATGGGAAGCATATGATACATGGAATGATAGTGTATTCCTTCAAGAAATGACTTCGTTATGCCTTGGTGAGTTAGAGGAGCTAAAGAATCTGAATATACAACAAATTAATCAAGTTATAAAACAAATATTTCATTTACATCATGCTTTTTGCAATTACTACAAACTTGATCGGGCAGAATCTAAAAAACATTTTAATAAAGTTTTGCGCCATTTTAGCTATCAGCTATTAAAGCTAAATTACTACTTTTTTAAAAAAAATAAATACACCGCTTTGCAGCTTTTTAATAGAGCTTGTAGTCTGAAATTATTCATTTTGCTAAATAATAAGATAACTATGAATTTTCAAAAAAAATACAAAGATTTGTTAAAATCTATCCATAAACATTATAATTTGCAATTATTAAAAAATTTATTTCTGAATCATCAACACAATCCAGAAATAGAAAAAGTTAACTATCATACATCTTTACCCAGTTGTGCTGAGAGTTACTTACAGCCAAACAACGAAAGGCTTAAAGATTTAAAGAGGAAATATTCGCAAGTAGATTCTGCTGTTGTAAAATCTCTAATTTGGACAGATGATTATATAAAGCCTGAGGAAATAAAATATTTCCGAGGCGATAATGGCTACATTTGGCAAATTTTAGATGGTAATTTAGAAATTAATTATGTTTTAACTACATATTATATTAAAACAATAGACTGCTTGCATCTTTTAGATAAGCTGGAAGAAGATAACCAATTTGGTGTTTTGACTTATTCAGTAGATGACAAAATAGTCAGCCGTGATCTCTTAGATTCTATCCTTGAAATATATTTCCTAGAAAAGGAATTAAATATTTCAAAATTCCCTAATTTAAATATATTGGATATAGGTGCAGGTTATGGCAGATTAGCACACCGTATGACAAAAGCTTTGCCAAATATAAATAATTATTTTTGTACAGATGCTGTACCAGTATCAACTTTTATTTGTGAATACTATATTCGTTTTCGCAGTCTTCAAGAAAAAGCGAAAGTTATTCCTCTTTATGAAGTAGAAAATACTCTCTTAACTCAGCCTATCGATTTAGCTATAAATGTTCATAGCTTCTCAGAATGTACTATTTCAGCTATTAAATGGTGGATAAATATTTTAAGAAAAATACAGGTTAGATATATTATGATAGTTCCTAATGTTATAAAAGATGGAGGTCGTGAACTATTGACAAATGATGGTCAAGACTTCCTTCAGATACTTGAAATGCAAGGATATAAATTAATTGCAAAGTCACTAAAATATAGAGATGTAAATGTGCAAAAATATGGTTTAAGTCCTACATCCTATTACCTTTTTGAAATGCTGTAAACTTGCAAATTTTTATTTTAGCAAGCATAAAAAATAGATTTCTTAAAATTTATATTGGAATAATAAATGTTAAAAATTTGAATGTGTATGAAAAATATTCCAATTATTTATTATCTCAATAAAGCTTGAAATCAAATGAGTAATAAGTTATTGATTTCCATTATTACCCCATTCTTCAATACCGAAAATTTCTTACAAGAAGCAATAGAGAGCGTAATTTATCAAACTTATGAAAATTGGGAGCTTTTATTAATAGATGATGGCTCTACTGATAACAGTACTACAGTTGCTCAAGAATATGTCGCAAAATATCCTGATAAAATTCGCTATTTAGAACACGATAAGCATCAGAATAGAGGTAAAAGTACTTCACGTAACCTAGGCATAAATTATGCTAAAGGAGAATATATTTGTTTTCTAGATGCTGATGATGTTTTCTTGCCACTCAAGCTAGAAAAACAGTTAGCAATTTTAGCGGCTTATCCAGAGGCTGCTATGGTTTATGGTAGTACCTTGTATTGGCATAGCTGGACAGGCAATCCTGAAGCTCGTCAACGAGACTATATGCCAGAACTAGGTATTCAGTCCAATAGGTTGGTTCAGCCTCCATCATTGCTAAAACTTTTGCTCGGACATGGGGGAGCTGTTCCTTGCATCTGTAGTTTTTTAGTGAAGCGTAAGTTTGTCGAAAAGATTGGTGGATTTGAAGAAAGTATTCAGAACCTCTATGAAGATCAAGTCTTTTTAGCCAAAATCTTTCTTACAGTCCCTGTATTTGTTGAGGATGGATCCTGGGAAAAGTATCGGCAACGTTATGATTCTAGCTGGTATCTTTCAATGTACACAGGCGAAGATGAAAAGGCACACTTAATTTTTCTTAACTGGTTAGAGAAGTATTTGACTGAACAGAAAGTCGAAGATACAGAAGTCTGGCAGGCTCTTCAAAGACAGTTATGGGCTTATCACTATCCAATTTTGTCAAAACTAACAAAGCGTGTCCAACATTTTGTAGAGCAGATAAATTTTAATTTGATAAACCTAATTCTCATGAATAACAAACAATTGAAACAAATCGCACAACAAACATTACCATCACCTCTCCACCGTTGGTTAGGTTCTCAATTCCTTGGAGAGAAATATCGTCCACCAACGGGAATGCTAGATTTTGGCTCTCTGCGACGGTTAACTCCTATCAGTAGGGGGTTTGGTTATGACAGAGGTCTTCCCATCGATCGCTACTATATAGAGAATTTTCTTGAGCGTCAGGCTAAGGATGTGCAAGGACGAGTATTAGAGATTGGTGACGCATCATATACACGCCGATTTGGTGGTGATCGCGTTACTCAACGTGATGTACTACATATAGTAGAAGGAAACCCAGAGGCAACTATTATAGGTGACTTAACTAACGCCCATAATATTCCTTCAGATGCCTTCGATTGTTTTATTCTCACTCAGACAATTCATCTAATCTACGATCTGCGAACTGCCTTACAAACTATTTACCGTATTCTCAAACCTGGTGGAGTATTACTAGCAACCGTTCCTGGTATTAGCCAGAGGAGTGCTGACGTATGGGCTGATTACTGGTGCTGGAGTTTCACAACTCTATCAATGCAGCGATTGTTTGAAGAAGTTTTCCCAAAAACACATCTTGAAGTTGAAAGTTTTGGAAATGTGCTGGCTGCGATCGCTTTTTTGCATGGGGTAGCCACAGAAGAATTAACTCCAGAAGAACTGAATTATAGTGATCCTCAGTATCAAGTTTTAATCACAGTCAGATCTGTTAAACCTCAGTAACGCGATAACTATGCTTGCAAATAGGAAATTGCAGCGAGCTATTCAGCGAGTGAGGAAACTGTTTAAACCCAAGGGATTGATATTGATGTACCACCGGATAGCTGAGGTAGATACAGATCCTTGGTCGTTATGTGTAACACAGCACAACTTCGCTGAACATCTAGAAGTGTTGCAAAAATACTTCCAGCCTATTGGATTACAGGAATTAGCCCAAGTACATCGGGATGGAAATATTCCACATAAATCAGTAGCTATCACCTTTGACGATGGTTATGCTGATAATCTTCATCTTGCTAAACCACTGCTGGAGCAATACAACATTCCAGCAACAGTTTTTATCACTACTGGTCATTTGGGACGGAAACGAGAGTTTTGGTGGGACGAACTAGAGCGGTTATTGTTACAACCGGGAAGTCTACCTGAGAAACTTTCCCTGAGTGTTAAAAATACTAACCAGCAGTGGGAGTTAGGTGAAGCAGTCTATTACAGTGAAAAAGAATATCAACGCGATCGCCAAGTTAAAGCTTGGGAAGGTAAGCCAAACTCTAGACTGTTTTTCTATTACTCAGTTTGGCAGAGATTGCAACCTTTACCAGAACAAGAGCAACTAAAGGCACTAGATCAAATACTCACTTGGAGTAATACCAAACTAGAAATTCGCTCGAATTATCGCTCCCTTTTGCCAGAAGAAGTATGTGTTTTAGGGCAAGGAGAACTTGTGAAAATTGGCGCTCACACAGTTACACACCCATTTCTTTCTGCCCACTCAATCGCCTTTCAGCAAGAGGAAATTCAGCGCAGCAAAGCTTATTTAGAAGAGCTTTTAAACTACCCAGTAACGAGTTTTTCCTATCCATTTGGAAACTATACAGCCCAAACAGTTCGCCTAATTCAAGAAGCTGGGTTTACTTGCGGCTGCTCTACGATACCCGGTACAGTCTGGCAAGGTAGCGACTGTTTTCAGTTTCCTCGCTTTCAAGTCGAAAACTGGGATGGAGAAGAGTTTGTCAAGCGACTTCTGAGGTGGTTTAATGACTGAACAGATAAATAAAAAATCCTTAGTCTCTGCCATTATTATTTTTTTGAATGCTGAGAAGTTTATTGAAGAAGCGATAGAAAGCGTATTTGCTCAAACTTATGACAAATGGGAACTGTTGCTAGTAGATGACGGTTCTACTGATGGTAGCACAGCGATCGCCTTGCAATATGCCGAAAAGTATCCAGAAAAAGTCCGCTATCTAGAACATAAGCACCATCAAAACCTTGGTATGAGTGCAACGCGCAATGTGGGCATCCGTAATGCTAAAGGTGAATATATAGCCTTCTTAGATGCTGATGATGTTTGGTTACCGCAGAAACTAAAACGGCAACTAGCAATCATGGAATCTAATCCTCAAGCAAAAGTAGTTTTTGGCTCAACTCAGTTTTGGTACAGTTGGACGGGGAATCCTAAAGATAGCAAACGTGACTGCATTAGAGAACTTGGTATTCCGAGCAATGGTTTGTTCCATCCACCAAAACTGCTAGTACTTTTATTGCAAAAAAAAGTTAAAACACCGGCTACTTGTAGTGTATTGATCCGACGTGAATTATTTCAAGAGATTGGGGGATTTGAAGAGCGCTTTCGAGGTATGTATGAAGATCAAGCCTTTTTTGCTAAGGTTTATCTCAAAGCATCTATATTTGTAGAGACTAATTATTGGGATAGATATCGACAACATCCTGGTTCTAGTTGTTCTATTGCTAAAACAATAGGGCAATACCATCCTATTAAGACAAATCCCTCACACCTAGCATTCTTAAACTGGGTAGCGGAGTATTTATCTCAAGAAAATGTCAAGAATGCTGAAGTTTGGCAGGCTCTACAGAAAGGGTTGTGGCCATATCATCATCCGAGACTATACTTCCTTTTATACCCCTTCCAACGAATTAAATCTAGATTATATCGTATAGAGCGGAAAATTCTGCCCTTTCTCGCCCGTCAGTAAGTACGGACTTAATCAATACCTCTGCTTGCACTCATAGAAAATAGGAGTAATGCAGAGATGGACTTAGGTTTATCTCCAATCTTGATGAAAATATTTGTTTTTAAACTAACAACTTGCAAAAAATTATGCATTTTATTGTCACTGGTGGAGCCGGCTTTATCGGCTCTCATCTGACAGAACAGCTTTTGTCAGATGGTCATGATGTCACAGTAGTTGATAACCTATCGACAGGTAATTTGCAAAACTTACCTAAGCATCCTCAACTCAAACTACTAATAAAAGATATATCCAAATGCCAACCACAGGATTTTACTGAGCCGATTGATGGAATTGCCCATCTAGCAGCTACTCCGTCGGTGACGCAATCTTGGCTGCAACCATTAAAGGCACATCACAATAATCTTTCTGCAACCATCGCTGTATTTCAACTTTGCCAAGCCTTAAACATTCCCAGACTAGTTTTTGCCAGTTCAGCAGCTGTATATGGCAATCCAACGCAACTACCAATTTCCGAAAATCAACTAACTTATCCCATTTCTCCTTATGGCTTACAAAAACTGGTGTGCGAACAATATGCCAAATTATTTGCCAAACAATTAGGTTTTTCATTTGTAGGATTACGCCTTTTTAATGTATTTGGCCCTAGACAGCAACCTAATTCTCCATACTCTGGTGTAATTTCAATTTTTGTAGATGCTATGCAGCAAGGTCTACCTTTAACTATTTATGGAGATGGGACTCAAACACGAGATTTTATATATGTTAAAGATGTGGCAAATGGATTTGCAAAAGCTTTAACTACTCCTCTAAAACCAGGTTCTTCTTTAATTTGTAATTTGGGTAATGGAAAAAATATATCTCTGATTGAGTTAGTTGATATTCTCAAAACTTGTTTTCCTCAGCACTCATCAGTAACTAATTTTATGCCTGCCCGTCCAGGAGATATTCAGCATTCACATGCTGATATCTCAAATGCGTTTTTAATGTTAGGTTTTACGCCTCAGTGGTCGCTAAAATCAGGTCTACAGACTTTAATTGACCAAGATATAAAGTTTTATCCCTTTGCTTGCCCAGCTTAATGACTTTTAAAACTGATTTACAGAAATTGTAATCAACCACTACGCTCTTAGACGTCTTGAGAAAAGCCTTCAATTAGTGGGGAGACGCGCATCGTTGCGAAAATCTAATTACGGATGTAGTTGATTACTACAAGACCATACCTCACCTGTAGTAAGCAAATTATAGGGATGAGACTTAGCCCAAGCTCCACCAAAGACCTGGATCGGAGCATAATTGCGAATTGCGACTATTGAAGTCCGTGGTCAGCGTTTTGACTATGTTCCTCACTCCAGCCGCCTCAAGTCGGGAAAACCGTGTTGTAGCAAGTGGCGTAGAGGCTTCAAAAGCTTACTTTTTCGTGAATAATTAATTCTCTTCAAGCCATTTACTACAAAAAGAGTAAGGGAGAGGCGGCCGCAGTCCGCCTCTCCCTTACTCTTTTCCCATCGGAATGATTATTATTCTTATACACTGTATATTTTATTTTCTAGAAGTCCCTTAATAGTGATGAGGGTACAGACGTGTAATGGTTTTGCTCATAGAAAATTATTGAATGCGAGCGCCTGTATCTCTGCAATCATTTGATGTTCTTAAATCACTTCACATTAAATTTAGACTTAAGTAATATTACTGTATTATATATATTACTTATGAGTACTATTTGACATAGTATAAGAACATAACATTATATAAAGCAGAACACAAGTTACAGAGGCATAAATATCAAATAAATCCAAAAAATGTAAAACTTCAATAAAGATACTTAGAAATTAGCAATTTTTTTTTCTACTGACACTAAGATTTACCAAGTAAATAGAAAAACTTCTATGTTTCAAAAACTACTATTTTTACTGAGCAAAGCAACTCTGTGATTATAAAGATACGATACCGTCTAAGTAAACAAAACTGTAAGAATTACGTATTTACTTGCTAAATTATACATGCGTTTTTAACAAAATTTATTTAACATAAAAAAATCAGGTCGTATTATGAGTCATCAAAGTACTACTACCAAGCATGTAACTTATTACAATAATTTGCGTAATTCTGCCTTAGATTTACGTGCTTCTGCATTCTTGAAGCTTAGCAAAGGGTCTTGGTGGCTGCGGATACTAACATTAGTACTAGTAGATTGCTTTGCTTTGTTTTTATCATGGACATTAGCACAATATCATATTTTACCTGTAAATGCTGCTGGCTACGCAAAAAACTATTACATACCTCAGGTAATTTTGATACAAATAGGAGTATTAGTTCTCCAAGGTACATATCAATCAGGGCGGCAACGTTGTGATTATTTTAATATTATTAAAAGCCTAACTTTTGCCCACGGATTAATATTACTGGTTAGTGTTTTATATCAACCAATTATAGAATCTGCTAAGCAGACATTAATTATATCTTGGTTGCTGAGTACAACTTTAGTAATCACTGGTAGATCACTCATTGAATTATCTCTTAAATATTTGCGTCAGCGAAAAATACTAGGTTGTAACTCCGTTTTTATAATTTGCGAACCTGAGCATTATGAACAAGTTAGTAAATTTATCAAAAACGAAAAACGTTACATAATTCGTGGTAATGATACAGCTAAATCATTAGACAGATATAATCGTGAAGCAACTTTGGAAAGACTAAACCGACTGGGAATAACAGAAGTTTTTATAGCTTGGGATGCTATAAAAAATAGAATGTTTTTATGCTGGCTATTTCAAGCATCGGGCATAACAGTAAACATTCTGCCCATGCAATTAAAACCAATACACAGACAAGTGTACATTCAAAAAGTTGGCGGAATGCCCTGTTTAAGTGTTAGTTGTCCAACAATTATTGGTAGAGACTTCTGGTTAAAGCGGATTTTTGACTTCTGTTTTACTGCTTTGTTTTTAATACTTACCTCCCCAATTTATCTAGCGATCGCCATTGCCATCAAACTAGATTCTCCAGGGCCAGTATTTTATAAGCAAACCCGTATTGGTCTACGTGGACGGCCATTCCAGGTATGGAAATTTCGGACAATGAGACCTGATGCTGATAAACTTCAAAAAGAATTAGAAGCTTTAAACGAAACCAAAGATGGCATAATTTTCAAAATCAAAGATGATCCTCGCATTACCAGAATAGGAAAATTTCTCCGCCGTTACAGCTTGGATGAGTTACCACAACTGTTTAACGTTTTGTTAGGAGAAATGAGTCTTGTTGGCCCTCGTCCACTGCCGACTAGAGATGTAGAAAAATTTTTAGACCATCATTTTTTGCGTCAAGAAGTATTACCTGGTGTTACAGGTCTTTGGCAAGTCTCAGGACGGTCAAACATCTTAGATTTTGAACAAGTAATCAATCTGGATATGAACTACATTGAAAATTGGTCACTAAAATTAGATTTTGAAATTCTATTTAGAACAGTTAAAGTTGTTTTGAAAAAAGAGGGCGCGTACTAAAAGCAAAATTACATTCATTTTTACTAGAAAATTTAACTGCTTAAATTCAAGATTTGACCAATTTTCATCAGGGTAATAGATAGGAAATTGTAATGAAAAATCAAGTAATTGTTATTGGTCTGGACGCTGGCGATCCTTGGTTATTAGAAAAATGGATGAATCAAGGACACCTGAAAACGTTCAGTTACTTACGTGAACAGGGAATATACGGCCGCTTAAATAATACAGTTGAATATTGTGGTAAACAAGAAGAACTGACCTCAACAGAAGCATTATGGCCTGCATTCATTACTGGCCGCAAAGCCGATAAAACAGGATACTGGGATATCGTGAAATACTATCCCCATCGTTACGAAATCTCCTGTGAACTTTGCGATAGCGGGTATGACTATGAAAAACATCCGCCCTTCTATGCCTTGGGAGATAAATACAAGGTAGCAGTCTTCGATCAACCTTACACAAATATTAGCGATCGCGTTAATGGCGTGCAAATTTTGGGCTGGGGAGGAACTTACCCTTATACCCCTAATGCTTCTCAACCTTCCGCGATCCTTCCAGAAATTATTCAAAAGCATGGCAAAAATCCCATTCTTTACAATGACAATGGAATTTGGTGGGATAAAGCTTACATTGACTGGGAAAAGCAAGCACTAAAGCAAAGTATTGCAGGCCGTTCTGCAATCTGCCGTGATTTATTGCGTCGTGAATCTTGGGACTTGTTTTTAACAAATTTCAACGAAACACACACAGCAGGTCACGACCTTTATGCCTTCAGTGACCCTGAACATCCATTGTATGAGCATCTAACCAAGGGCAACAATGATCCCGACCCACTCTTAGAAACTTACAAAGACATTGACCGAGCCATAGGCGAAATTTTAACTGAAGTTGCCGATAATGCTTACGTCTTATGTTTCTCACCGCATGGTATGGGACTTAACTTTAGCGATTTGTTAAGTCAAACTTTTCTACCAGAAATACTCTATCGTTATAGTTTCCCAGGAAAAGTGGCGATCGCTCCAGGTCAAGTAGGAACTACCCCACCACCAGTAATTACTAATCCTGTCAGAAATACTTGGGCTGGAAATGTTTGGGTTAATTTATCTGAGCCTAATCCCATCGTTAAATTATTCAAAACCTGGACTCATAAAACATTTCTCAAATCTAGTCAGTTTGGTTTACGTTCTCCTTACTCAGATGAAGCGCAAAACATCGCAATGGGCTGGATGCCAGTCATGTGGTTCCAACCCCTTTGGCCACAAATGAAAGCCTTTGCCCTCCCTGGCTTTGCTGACGGACACATCCGCATTAATCTCAAAGGCAGAGAACGAGATGGCATCGTCACTGCTGATGAATACACAACAGTTTGCGATGAAATCTCACAAATTCTTTATCGCCTCAAAGATGCTCGTACAGGCAAGCATCTTGTTAAAAAAGTTATCCGTACCCGTAGATCAGCTACCGACAACGATCCCACACTCCCAGATTCCGATCTCGTTGTTTTGTGGAACGAACAAATCACAGATGTTGTTGACAGCCCTGACTTAGGTAGAATCGGCCCCATCCCCTACTTCCGAGCAGGTTCACATTGGGAACGAGGATTTTTACTAGCCAAAGGCCCTGGCATTAACCCTAACTCCGAGTTGACAAACGCTGAAGTTGTAGATCTACCGCCAACAATTTTGGGTTTAATGGGTGCGCCAATTCCTGCACACTTTGATGGCAAGCCCCTAGTTACCGCCTCAGTTTCTCAGATTAGTTAATACCAGTGAAAGTTAGCCTGAAATACTTGCAAGATTTATATTTCAAGAAACACACAAACTAATTTGAGATATATGGAAACCAAACAACTGAGTAATAAAGAAGTGCCGATTAGTGGAATTGGACTTGGTACAATGCCAATGTCCTTGAGTGGTAGGCCTCCTGAATCGCAAGCAATTGAAACAATCCATCATGCCTTAAAGCTTGGTATTACACTCCTTGATACTGCCGATTCCTACTGTTTGGATGAGTCAGACAAACATCACAACGAACGACTCATCTGCAAAGCTTTGCAACAGTATGATGGCGATACTAGCCAAATCTTCACAATTACCAAGGGTGGGTTGATGCGACCTAATGGTGAGTGGGTTCCTAACGGTAATCCTAATCATTTGCGGCAGACCATTCAGGAAAGTTTTACAGCATTGGGTGGAGAAAAACCCATTGATTTGTGGCTGTACCACAGCCCCGATCCTAACTACTCCATCAAAGAATCCTTGACACCTGCAAAAGAAGCCGTAGCCGCAGGACTAATTCGGTTTGTTGGTGTTTCCAATTTTTCCGTCAACCAAATCAAGCAAGCTCGTGAAGTCGTTGATATTGTAGCAGTTGAGAACCAGTACCATCTCTGGCATCGCAACCCTGAATTTGATGGGGTACTGGAATACTGCGAACAAGAAGCACTCACTTTTCTCGCCTGGAGTCCTCTAGGTGGAGTTGGCGGTAAACGTCGGACTAGTAATTTAGATGCCATCCCAGTCGTAACTGAACTAGCCGCAGCTAAAGGTGTATCAATTTACTGTATTCTTCTGGCTTGGCTGCGAGCAAAATCACCTGTTGTCGTGCCTGTTGTGGGAGCGAGAAAGCCTGCCAGTATTGAAGACTCGGCGAACTCAGTAGCTGTGCAACTATCAGATACAGAAGTTAAACAAATTGATAACTCTGTTTCTTCCACAACCAGCATAGCTCGCAAAGGGTTGAACTGGGTGAAGCGGCAATTAGAAAGGCTACCCCTGCCACGCTGAGCTATATATTCATGAACTAACCAAGATTTAGCTGGTAACAAAAGACTACTGACATGAATCCCGAAGTATCAATCATCATTCCGGCTCATAACACAGAAAAATATATAGCGCGGGCTATAGAATCAGCTTTAGGGCAAACCCTTACCAATGTGGAAGTGATTGTAGTCGATGACGCATCTACTGATTCTACTTTAGAAATCATTAACAGCTTTGCGGATTCACGCCTCAGAGTCTTTGTTAACCAACAAAATTTGGGTGTGGGTGGCGCACGTAACCGGGCGCTGAAAGAAGCTAAGGGAAAATGGATTGCCGTCTTAGACTCTGATGACTGGTATGCACCAGACAGGTTAGAAAAACTTTTGCAAGTAGCGATCGCCCAAAACGCAGATATCGTGATTGATGACTTAAACTTTATTCAAAGCAGTGAACAGCAGCCTTGGAGTACCTTACTGCGAGAAAGTGGCGAGCAAATTCAAACTATTAAACAAATTGACCCAGTATATTTTGTCAAAACAGATTTATACGGGCAAGTAGGATTACATCTCGGTTTTGCCAAACCTTTCTTTAAAAGAACCTTTTTACTAGAGCATGGCATTACCTATAACGAAACAATGCAAGTTGCTGAAGATTTCCAGTTGACTCTGCAATGTTTAATTGATGGTGCTTACTGTGTATTTGTCCCACACCCCTACTATTTTTATTACTTTCGTCCAGGCTCTCTCGTTACCCAAAACAAACTCAGACAAATTAATCAGACTAGCAAAGCCATCCAAAACTTTTTACAACAAGAAAAGGTGCAAAATAATCCAAACTTAGTTGAGGTGCTATCTCAAAGCTTGGCAATTTTACAAAAAAATAAAGCCTATTATAGTGTTGTCGAACCTATCAAACAACAAAAGTTATTAACAGCTTTATTGGAGCTAATACGTAATCCTTATTTCTTTGTACATTTCCTGAGCAAACTTAAAGTAATATTGCTGCGCCGTTTTAGATATTACATTCTTGGAGATAAATTAGTCTACGAAGTAGCATATCGTAGAAATAATTAATATATAAGTTTTTTTAAGTCTTTCATTTGTTCAGCACTAATATTGCCTCTAATTCCTAATGGTAGAAAAACGCAAGTTAATCAGTAATTCTCTCGCAATGCTCATTAATCGGTTAACACAAAGCATTGCAACATTTGTATTAACCGCCGCTATAGCTCGGATTTTAGGTGCTGAAGCTTTAGGTCAATATCTACTAGCATTTAGTTATTACTTTATCTTTGTCAATATTGCCTCACAAGGGTTAAAAGTTTTGTTCACAAGAGAACTAGCTCGTGAGCCAGAAAAAACACCAATTTTTCTCACGAATGGTACCTTGTTACAATTCGTTTTTGGTCTTATTGGTTATGTAGCATTGTGTATTGTCGTGTTTTTATTGCCTTATAGCACTGAAACCTCGAAAATTTGCTACATCATGGGTTTAACCATTATTCCATTCTCGTTGTCCAATATCACTGAAGCAATTTTTCAGGCTCAAGAAAGGATGCATTTGATTGCTCTTTCTACAGTACCTGTTTATATTGTTCGCTTATTGGTGATGATATGGGCAATGCAAATGAAGTACGGAGTAGCTACTTTAGCAGAACTTCTATTAGTTTCAGAAGCAATAATTTTAGTTATTCAATGGCTATTACTTATAGGTACAGTTCAACTTAAATGGCAAATTGATCGAGATTTTATTTGGAATAGTATCAAAGCTGCACGTACATTTTTTGCAATTGAAGGAATAGCTGTAGTTAATAGCAGACTGCAAATTTTAATTCTTTCACTTTTAGGAAATGAGTTTTTAGTCGGAATTTATGGTGGAATTGTTCAATTAATGCAGCCATTTGTTATTATTGCTAATAGTATGGCAACAGCCATATTTCCGAGTTTATCTAAAGCAGTAACTCAAGGACAAGAAAATCAGCGTCAAATCACAGAAAATTTTATTGAAATACTCTTGGCTATTGCTTTACCTTTATTAATTAGCTGTTTATTTCTTAGCAAAGATTTATTGATTTTTTTATATAACCCTAGTTTTGCCCAAGGTAGCCTAGCCCTGAATATTATTACCCTAACTTTGCTGTTTTTACCATTCAATCGCGCATTATCTTATCTTCTGGTTGCTAATGGTTTTGAGAGATTTAATTTGCGCGAAGTAGTAGTTACCACAACATTAGGAAGTTTTGCAGGTGTCGTATTAGTATCCCAATTTCAATTAATGGGTGCAGCAACCACAGATTTATTCATCAAGCTGTTTGCCTTTGGTCAGTATGTTTACTACACATATAGCCGTTTATTTTCATTAAATTTGTGGCAGATTCTGCGTCGTCCTCTACTGGTTAGTACTTTGATGCTACCTGTATTAATAGTCTTACAAAAAGTTAATTTCAATTTCCTGCTAACGCTGATTATCTCAACTTCTTATTATGTATTGATTATTGGATGTTTAGGTGTCTATACTTTGGGCGGGCCACGTGCTGTATGGTTAAAACTTTTAAAAAAGGCGTAAACAGATTAAATCAAAAAATGATCAAGCTAAATTTAAAGTATCAAACAAATTAGAGAGATGAAAACAGCATTATTACAATCAGAAGAAATAATAAGTAACGACAATAACCAAGAAATGGTTAGTGTCGTTATTCCTACCAGAAACAGACCACAAGTTGTTAGCAGGGCGGTGAAAAGCGCATTAGCCCAAACCTTAGCAACCATTGAAGTGATTGTAGTGGTAGATGGGCCTGATGGCGAAACAGTCAAAGCGCTCTCTGAAATAGGAGACTCCAGACTAAAAATTCTGGAATTAGTCAACAATATTGGCCCATCAGGAGCCAGAAATGCGGGAGTTAAAGAAGCTAAAGGTTATTGGATAGCCTTTCTTGATGATGATGATGAATGGCTACCACAAAAATTAGAACGTCAACTAGAATTAGCCAAAAATTCTAGTTATGATTATCCGGTGGTTGCTAGTCGTTTTATTTCTCTAACTCCCAAGGGCAAATTCATTTGGCCTAGAAGATTACCTAAACCCTCAGAACCTTTAAGTGAGTACTTATTTGTGCGTAATTCTTTTTTTCAAGGAGAGGGATTTATGCAAACCTCTACTTTTTTTACTAAAAAAGAATTATTACAAAAAATGCCTTTGGATGAAAAATTTTATCGCCATGAAGATTGGGAATGGTTACTGCGAGTTAGTGCAACCGAAGGTGTGGGGGTAGAATTTGTCCTTGAACCTATGGCAATTTGGTATTCAGAAATCGGGAGAAAACGCTTAAGTAACATTAAAGATTGGCAATATTCTCTAGATTGGCTGCATTATATCCGCAATTTAGTGACACCCAAAGCTTATGCTGGCTTTATAGTGACGGTTATTACACCTTCTGCATCTTTAATGAGAGATTGGAAAGCTTTTTGGCCTCTATTGTGGGAAGCTCTACGTTGGGGTCATATGAGACCGATAGATTTATTTTTATATTTAACAATGTGGCTAATACCACAACAACTTAGACAGCAAATTCGTGCTGTTATTTCTGGGAAATTCAAGTCATCTTGATTATCAGGCGATCGCACTTCTGTAAAGTTAAGTTAGTATCTCACTATTTTTCTAGCTTGGTATTACTATTAACAATTTTGATGAAGCTATATGGGTGCTTTGATGAGAAAACTACTAGCATTTGCAGAATATGCCTTTACAGTAGTGTCTTTACTACACTATTCAGGAGGCCCATTAGTTGTGATCCTTTCGGGAGGGGTAAGTGAAGGAGATGGTGCAGAAGGTTTACCAAACTATCCCTTAATTCAGTTGATCTTTATGGTGATCTACATAATTACCTTTTGTTTACTTGTTTTACGGTGGAAAAAAGTTATTTATGTACTCAGCAAAGATAAATTCATTTGGTTATTAGTAGTACTGGCTGCCATCTCAGTCTTTTGGTCTTCTATTCCTGAGTTAACCAGATCCAGAAGTATAGCTTTATTTGGAACAACAATTTTTGGTCTTTATTTAGCTACACGTTACACATTAAAAGAACAGCTACAGCTATTTGCTTGGATGTTTGGTATAGCAATTATCTCTAGTTGTTTATTTGCTGTAGCTTTACCCAAATATGGAATTATGGCAGGATTACATGCAGGATCTTGGCGTGGAATCTACAGCCATAAAAATGTTCTGGGGAAAATTATGGTGCCAAGTATATTTGTATTTTTATGTCTTGCTTTTAATCAGAAAAAAAATAGTTTACTTTTGTGGTGCGGCTGTATATTATCGATAATTTTATTAATACTTTCAACCTCAAAAAGTGCTTTATTAAATTTTGCATTGCTTTTAGTCGCATTAGTAATTTATCAAGTTTTTAGATGGCAATTAAATTTCATGATTCCTGGAATTACTGGTCTAGCAACTATCGGCTTTGGAATCAAGATATGGTTAACAGCTAATGCAGATAAACTTCTAGCTTCAGTTGGTAAAGATGCAACATTAACAGGTCGTACAGACTTATGGCCACTTGTGCTGGATAAGATCTGGGAAAGACCTTTGTTGGGTTATGGATTTGGTAGTTTTTGGTATGGATGGGAGAGTGAGGCTGCTTCTATTTGGTATGCAACTGGCTGGTCTCCACCTAATGCACATAACGGTTTGTTAGATTTATTTCTTGATTTAGGTATTGTCGGAGTAACAATTTATTTATTGGCATTTTGTATAAATTTTTTTAAAGCATTAATTTATTTACGTTTAAATCACGATTCACTAAATCTTTGGCCAATAACTTATCTAACATATATAGTCTTAGCAAATCTTACTGAAAGTACAATGCTAATTCAAAATAATATATTTTTTATATTTTATTTAAGTGTAATTTTTTCGTTAAGTGCAGTCTCTAAAAACCAAAACAAGGTTTTTGCTTGAGTTATAAATTTGCAAAACTGATAACAATCAACTATTAGATATTTAATAAAAATAAATATCTCATATCAATTGCTGATTTTATTGAGTAGGAGAAATGTGGATATTATGAATCAAACAGAAATTGTCATGCTAGGAGATAGCTTAGAACATCATGGAGGTATAGTTACAGTTGAAAAACTGATTCTGAAAAACATATCCACTAATGTTAAAATTCAACACATTACTACTCGAGAAGATGGCTCAGCAATACATAAAATAAGTGTTTTTGTTAAAGGTTTATTTACTCTTTTGTTGAGATTATTGACTAAAAAAACAGATGTTGTACATATTCACATGGCTGATTGGGGAAGTGTTTTCCGCAAAGCAGTGATTACTACTATTAGTTTAGTATTTCGTAAGCCAGTATTAATTCATGCTCATGGCCCTGAATTTCATTTAACTTTTAATTCATTGCCTAAATGGGTACAAAAGTTATTAAGTTTGATATTTAGTAAATGTCAAGGATTTATTGTTCTATCTAATAGCTGGAAAGATTTTTATATACCTAACTTATGTTTAAAAACAGAGCGAGTTTTTGTATTGCCTAACCCTGTATCTATTCCAGATAAAATTCCAGAACACCTAGATATTAGTAAAGTAAGAATAGTATTTTCAGGGCGTATTGGTCAGCGTAAAGGTGCATTTGACTTAATTAAAGCATTTGCTAATTTGCCTGCTGAGCTAAAAGAGCGAGCAGAATTAATTTTCGCTGGAGATGGAGAAATAGAGCAAGGGCTAGATTTAGTCAAAAATTTAAATTTAGCAGGTTATGTTACTTTTATGGGATGGCTTAGTTCCGATAAAAGAGATGAATTACTAGCGAATTCTCACATCTTTGTTTTGCCATCTTATAACGAAGCTTTGCCAATGGCATTATTAGAAGCTATGGCTTGGGGATTACCAGTAGTTACATCACCAGTAGGAGGTATCCCTGAAATTGTTACTTCTTATCAAAATGGTTTGTTAGTAACTCCAGGTGATATTCAACAATTAACAGAAGCTATTCAATCTTTAATTGAAAATCACAATTTAAGAAAGAAACTAGGAAATAATGCGAGAAGCAGTATTTTAAGTTTTGATGTCAAAGTTTATTGTGATAATCTGTTGAATATCTATCAGTTAATATCCAAAAATTATCAAGAGGTCAATACAAAATGAGTGTCGTCATTATTACTGGTTCGGCTGGTTTAATTGGGTCTGAAGCAGTGCGTTTTTTCGGCAATTTAGGAATGCATGTCGTCGGTATTGATAATGATATGCGGAAGTTCTTTTTTGGTGAAGAAGCTTCAACTGACTGGAACCGCAAACGCTTAGAAGCAGAAGTAGAAAAATACGAACACTACGACGTTGATATTAGAGATTTTCCCAAAATCAAAGAAATTTTTGAACGCTTCGGTAAGTCAATATCATTAGTTATTCACACAGCGGCTCAACCTTCTCACGACTGGGCAGCTAGAGATCCATTTTCTGATTTCTCAGTGAATGCTAACGGTACTTTGAACTTATTGCAAGCAACACGAGAAAACTGCCCTGATAGCCCGTTTATTTTTACATCTACTAATAAGGTATATGGTGACTTACCTAATTATTTGCCTTTAGTAGAATTAGAAAAACGTTGGGAAATAGACTCCTCTCATCGTTATTATGCCGGTATTTCTGAAGATATGAGTATTGATAACAGCAAACATTCTCTTTTTGGCGCATCTAAAGTTGCTGCTGATGTACTTGTCCAAGAATACGGCCGTTATTTTGATATGAAAACAGTCTCGTTTCGTGGTGGATGTCTGACAGGGCCAAGCCACTCTGGAACTCAACTGCATGGTTTTTTAGCTTATTTAATGAAATGCACTGTAACAGGTAATCCATACAGTGTTTTTGGTTATAAAGGTAAGCAAGTACGGGACAACATTCATTCTTCTGACTTAATTGCTGCCTTTTATGAATTTTATAAAAATCCTGGAAGTGCAGAAATATATAACATCGGTGGTGGTCGTGAAAGTAACTGCTCAATGTTAGAAGCTATTGAAATCTGCCAAGAAATATCAGGGCGAGAATTACAATATTCTTACAAAGAAGATAATAGAATCGGAGACCATATTTGGTATATCAGTGACCTATCTAAATTCAAAAATAAATACCCAAATTGGTCAATAAAATATAACGTTAACCAAATACTCCAAGAAATTTACGATAAGAATGTTGATAGGTGGTTATAATCATGATTAATTATGGCAAGCACTCCATTTTAGGAGTCAATATTCATGCGGTAGATTATGAGTTTGCTGTTGCTAAAATTGTTGCAGCAGCAGAACAAAAACAGCCTTGTTCTGTGAGTGCGTTGGCTGTTCATGGGGTGATGACAGGATTTATGGATTCTACGCATTTAAGAAGATTAAATGGTTTGGATCTTGTAGTTCCTGACGGACAACCTGTGCGTATGGCTTTAAAAGTACTTCACAACAAGAAGCTACCAGATCGTGTCTATGGCCCTAACCTAACTTTAAAAGTTGCTGAAGCTTTTGCCGAGCGGGGATTAAAGCTTTATTTGTATGGCAGCAAACAAGAAGTTTTAGAGAGACTTGTTGTCAACTTAAAGCGGCGTTTTCCTAAGCTGTTGATAGTAGGACAAGAACCTTCAAAATTCCGCAGGTTGAGTGAAGCAGAACGTCTAGAAGTAGCAAACCGAATCAAGTCATCGGGTGCTGATGCTGTTTTTTTAGGCTTGGGTTGTCCAAGACAAGAAGTTTGGGCTTATGAATATCGAGACTTGCTAAATATGCCGATTTTGGCTGTTGGTGCAGCTTTCGATTTCATTGCAGGCAACTTACCTCAAGCACCAAAACTATTACAGGATTATAGCCTCGAATGGCTCTATCGCTTGATTCAAGAACCTCAACGTTTGTGGCGACGTTATTTGATCCTTAACCCTATTTATGTGTGGAATATATTTCTACAGTATGTAGGATGGAGAAGGTTTAATCCCGCTATGCCTGATGGTAAAGAGCATATCGAATCTTTTGGCTAATCACTCTGCTGTGATAACCAAGGTAATACAGCAATCCTAAAATAGAATATGAATAAATCTAAATTGGGATTGCTGTATGGTTACAATAAAAAACCATATGCGGTTAAAAAATCAGCGATCGCATATGAGCATTTTTTTATAGTTTTTAGGAAGTATATACTTTGTGCTTGATAATTTCTTACCAAAAAATTATTCAAGAGCTTCGTCTATTGCCATGTTATATCTGCAAACTATATACCTACTATGATATGACTTGGCTAGTTTATACTATAGTTTAATCTGCTGTACGTAAATTAGCGTTTGAGCAGCAAAATTATTTAATATTTTACCTTTGACAGTTGGTGTCAGAAACTTCTATGGAAGCTAGAGAATCTATTGACCTAGACCTGCGTCGTTACTTATCTGCCTTAAAAAGACGATGGATACCAGCAACTAGTATATTGGTAGGCACGATCGCACTGAGTGCATTAGCAACAATCTATATCAAGCCCTCCTACCAAGCAGAAGGGAAATTATTATTTAGAATTCCCTCTTTTAAGGTCGTAGGCTCTAGTCTCTTACCTAGTAATTCTGACGGAGAAGAACCAAGTGATTTAAGATCATTGGTAGCAACTCAAAATCCGATCACCACTCAAATAGAAGTTATATCTTCCCATCCTTTGTTACAACGTACTATCGATAAACTACAACTCAAAAATGCAGAAGGTGAACCATTAAAAGTCGAAGACTTACAAAAGAACCTGACATTAAAGATTGTTGGTGGTACAGATATACTGAATATTACTTATAAAAGTCGTAATCCTGAAGAAGCAGCGGCAGTAGTTAATACTGTCATGAATTTGTATTTAGAAAATGATGTTCTGACAAATCGCGCAGAAGCAGAAGCGACAAGGAAATTTATCGCCAAACAGTTACCGCAAAGTGAAGCTGCTGTTCAAAAAACAGAAGTAGCGCTACGGATATTTAGACAAAAGAATAATATTGCTGATTTAACAGAAGAAACAAGGTCAGCCGTTGCGATTATCGGCGACTTAAATAACCAAATCAATACTGTGCGATCGCAACTAGAAGATGTCAACGCGCAAACAAATCAACTGCGGCAAAAACTTAACCTCAACTCCCAACAGGCGCTCGCAGTCAGTTCTCTCAGTCAATCACCCGCTGTACAAGGAGTACTAACACAACTTCAAGACGTAGAACGACAGTTAGCCAACGAACGCAGCCGTTTCCAAGATGAAAACCCTATAATTGTTAACCTAGAAGCTAGGAAAGCGAGTTTAACGGCTCTCCTCCAACAGGAAATTGGCAACACTTTGGGTACACCAGCACAAGTACCGCAGCGGCTATTGCAGATTGGAGAGCTAAGACAAACACTAATCGCAAACTTTCTGCAATTAGAATTGCAACGTATTGGCTTGATAAATAGGCTTACCTCTTTGTACAACTCCCGCTCCACCTACGAACGGCGGACGAAAATTATTCCCCAGTTAGTACAAACTCAGCGCCAGTTAGAGCGAAATGTTGAAGTTGCCGAATCTACTTACCAAAGTCTCTTAAGGAAAGTTCAAGAACTACAAGTTGCAGAAAACAGAAGTGCGCCTAATGCTCGCATCGTTGCTCAAGCTATAGTTCCGGACAAACCAGAATCCGGGAAAAAATTGATTTTGGTGGCATTAGGAGTAATATTCGGTACTTTTTTAGCCACAACCGCGATTCTCTTGCTAGAAATAAAAGATAAATCGCTAAAAACCCTCAAAGAAGTTAGGGAAGCATTTGATTACACATTATTGGGTACAATTCCTTTAACTTCCACCAAAGCACGCTCTCGCGATCGCAATATCGAATCAACCCCTACGGAAATAGCTGTGAGAGATTTGCCACACTCTCTAACCAGTGAAATGTATCGGATGATTCAAGCAAATTTAAAATTTCTCAGTTCTGATAAAGTGCTGAAAACCATAGTAGTTACTAGTGCCGTACCTAAAGAAGGTAAATCTACAGTTTCAGCAAATTTGGCAGCTGCGATCGCCCAACTAGGACGTACAGTTTTACTCATTGATGCAGATATGCGAGTCCCTTCGCAGCATCATCTTTGGCAACTTACCAATGCCGCAGGTTTGAGTGAGGTTCTTGTTGGTCAGGCAGAATTTCACACCGCTGCATGTCCAGTCATGGATAATCTTGATGTTTTAACAGCAGGAGTTCGACCTCCCAACCCATTAGCTTTGCTAGATTCAAAGCGGATGGCCTCATTAATTAAAGATTTTTCCGAGCAATATGACTTTGTAATTATCGATGCTCCTCCCTTGCTTCTGGCTGCCGATGCTTTAACTTTAAGTCAAATGTCGGATGGAATTTTGTTAGTTAGTCGTCCTGGTGTAATCGACTCCAGCAGTGCTGCTGCTGCTCAAGAAATGTTATCAAGATCCAGTCACAATGTCTTAGGTTTAGTAGTGAATGGCATTATCGATCAAAATGAATCAAGCCACTACTTTTATCATGCTCAGAAATATTTTACGCCTCCAGAATCAACAAAAGAAGTTGTGTTACAAAAACGTATTAGAGAATAAGATTCTGTGGAAATCAAAGTTTTGGTAACACAACCTAAGAGCGATCGCTCTTACTAGAACTGGTATTCGTAAGCCCCGATATCAAACCTCGTACCAGATGGACGAGGGTTACCAGCAAAATCAGTTGTTAACATATTCCACTTCAAACCCTTGTCAATTCCTGGACTGTCTGCTTGAAGCCGAAAGTCACCACTTGCTGGATTGACAAACTGTGGATCAGCAACAATATCGTTAGGCCCCTTCACAGCTATATTAGAACTGTTGGCATAGATATTATAGTCATAAGTGACATTAATGTTTTGGTAGTTGTTGTTCACCTTCTTGTCAGGGAATGCATACAAAATATTATTAACAATGTTCACATCTTCTGAAATGTTAGCAATGATTTGCCCATGTGTAATTTCTGGACTTTGGTTATTGAGATAAGAAACATTGTTCACAATATCAACATGGTCACTTCGATGTGCAATAATGCCTGAGCCACCATTTTTATATGTAATATTGTTGGCAATAAAAGTACGCCCTTTATAGGCTGCTGAAGTTAAGCCACTTTGAAAATGGTCAAAATCGTCAATAATCAATCCATGACCATCTTGGATAGACCCTTTTAAATACCAGGGAATGTACTGTCGATTGTTGTAGATTTTATTGTTAGTTATGAAGATTTTGTATCCTTGGTTGTTGTCAGAATTCCAACTCTGATACAAGGAAATACCACTGTTACCTAAAGCAGAGTACCAACAATTATTAAACACTTCATTGCCATCTATCTTTATATAATCAGATTTCATAATGGCAATGCCTGCTCCTCCACACCCATGTATTTTATTATTCAGAATCCGAATGTGATGGGTATACCCATTTTTACTTCCATCAACAGTAATGCAATTACCGTTAGTCAATGGGGTTGATGTGTTTGTCTTTTGGCTTAACGCATACTCAAGAGTGATATTGGCATTGTTGCCTTCTATTTCCAACCCATCTATCTCGATATAAGACACTCCATCTCTAATCAAAATGCCATTCCAGGCATTGTGCTTAATTTTTGGTTTATGTCCTGGATAAGCTTTGTAGGTAATCCAAGCATTAGGCGCACCAGATCGTCTAATACCAAGTGCGAATCCAGAATGCGGATTAGTGTACACCCCATTCATAATGAATACTCTATCGCCAGGGTTAGTCAGGTCTGAGGCTTTCTGAATCGTTCTAAATGGAGATGCTGTGGATAGTCCATTATTAGTATCGCTACCACTGCCACTGACATAGTATGTTTTCGGACTCGTTGTTTGGCTAATAACTTGACGACGGGGAATTGAAACTTCTGGAACAGTAGATAAAACACGAGCATCTTTTACTAAAGCTGCTGTAATACTTTGTACATCCACAAGCGTACATAGCACTGAAGGCAGTACCAACAAAGCACTGAAACTTGAACTCTTCATCATTAAAGGAAACACTTTGATCTTCGATACTGTTACTGAAAGATATCTGCTAACGTAACAAGCAAGCTGTGCTTTGTTGATTTTTGGTAAATCAACTCAGATTGGCAAATTTATTGACAATCAATCCAACTTAACTGATACTTGACTGATAAATTCAAGTAACCCATCTAGTATCCAGAGTGTTGGAGAAATTGTCAAATATATTAAACTTACCAAAGTAAATATTTTTTGATGGTAAAAAGTCTTTATTAAATATCAAAAATATGATATCTAAAGGAGTAAAATGAGTATAAAACAATTTTTGAGAAGCAAAAAAGCATCTCAAAGTATAAGCATGTTCTTTTCATAAACTTAGCCTGTTTTAAAATTTTAAATATAAAATTCAGATTTTATAGATCTTTTATAAGCAAAACTTAATATATAACTATTAAAAATAGTTTATGTAATAGTTAATAAATCCTTTGTTTTCTTAATTTTTAAAATTTTAATTATTATAAACACTCTATCAAATATCATTTGAATAACTGAAATTTATAATTTCTTATGGCTTTTACTTGTGGTTATTTGTTGCAAAAAAATCTAACAATCAACCCTTTTTCCAAAGAAGAAAAAAGGGTTCCTGATTTTATAAAGTTGTGCGGTATCTTCTATAACATCTGCCGCTGAGCAAGGCTAGTACTCATACACCCCAATATCATAACCTGCACCTGTTGGGCGAGCTTTACCGACAAAATCTATTGTTAGCATACTCCACACTAAACCTTTATCAATAGCTGGACTTGTTGACTGAAGTCGAAAATCAGCATTTTCCGGATTAACAAACTGGGGATTAGCTATAATATCTTTACCTCCCTGTGCAGCTATAAGAGAACCATTAGCGTAAACATTATTGTTATAAAAAACATTGGCATTTAGGGTGTTACTATTTACCCGCTTGTTAGGAAAGGCATAAAGAATGTTATTAAAAATTTTGACATCAGATGCCTCATTAGCAAATATTTGCCCATCATCAATTTCGGGGCTTTGGTTATTCATATAAGCTGTGTTGTTGATCATATCAACATGTTCACTCCTATAAGCATGAATGCCAGAACCTCCATTCTTATAGGAAATATTATTAGCAATAAAAGTTCGTCCTTTATATGCTCCTAACGTTGAGTTATTCTGAGTATTTTTTGAATCATCCACGATGATACCATTACCGTCGTCAACTTTCCCCGTAGCAATCCAAGGAATATATTGCCGATTGTTATAGACTTTGTTATTTGTCACATACATCTTGTATCCCTGGTTGGTGTCAAAATTCCAATTTTGATACAAGGAAATACCACTATTGCCGTAAACCGAGTACCAAGCATTATTGAACACTTCATTGCGGTCTATTTTTATATAGTCAGATTGAATAACAGCAATGCCTCCACCTCCACATCCATGTATTTTGTTGTTGAGAATTCGGATGTGATGGGTATGACCATTTTTACGTCCATCAATAGTAATGCAGTTGCCGTTAGTTAATTGATTTGATGTGTTGGTCTTCTGGCTTAAAGCATAATCAAGAGTAATATTGGCATTGTTGCCTTCTATTTCCAAACCATTAACCTCAATATACGACGCTCCATCTCTGATTAAAATGCCATTCCAGGCATTGTGCTTAATTTTTGGTTGGTGTCCTGGATAAGCTTTGTAGGTAATCCAGGCACTGGCAGTACCTGAGCGCATAATGCCTAGTGCATATCCAGAGTGTGGATTGGTGTACAAACCATTCATGATGAGTACTGTATCTCCGGGTTTGGTAAGATCTGCCGCTTTTTGAATCGTTCTAAAGGGAGATGCTGTAGAAAGTCCATTATTGGTGTCGCTACCACTGCCACTGACATAATATGTTTTCGGACTTGTTGTTTGGCTAAGTAAATAACGATTTGGGATGGCGACTTCTTGAACAGCCGATGAAGGACTGACTTGTTTGGCTATGGCGGCTGTAAGACTTTGTACATCCATTAAACTGCATAGCACTGTAGGCAGTACGAAAAAAGCACTGAAACTCAAGCTCTTTTTCATTACAGGGAACACTTCTATCTGCGAGATTGTTATTCAAAAGTACTTTGAAGTTCTCAGTGTCGCCTCTGTAAAATTACTAACTAAGAATATGCAAATTATATGTAAACTGATTTAAAAAATTGGTATAAATTAAAACTATACTGGCAACAGAAATCCCAAAATTAGTTGCTGTATCCTCACAAGTTCCTCAAATTATCTTTCTATAAACAAAAGTGTGAGACCTAAGAGCCAAACAAGTGACTACAAATTTTTGCAGAAGCACTTACTAGTTAGTTTTGAGTGTTTGTTAAATTTACACAAACACTGCTACTGTGCCAATACTTGGAGGCTCTGAAATATCTCCATCTATTATGGAAAACTCTACTATGCTAGATACATTGTTATATTCAGAAACCTCTAACCCAACTTCTAAAGAACAAGCTGTAGTTTTACCTTTAAATAATGTCGGAATTGCAGATATCTCCTTAGTCGGTGGCAAAAACGCATCTTTAGGAGAGATGATTCAGCAACTGCGCCGCAAAGGAGTAAAAGTCCCTACAGGCTTTGCTACAACTGCGTTTGCTTATCGCTACTTTATTTCTGCGGCAGGAATAGAAACACAACTGCGAGAGATATTTGCAGATTTAAATGTGGAGGATGTGCAGAATTTGCGGCAATGCGGTAAAAAAGCGCGAATGCTGATGCTACAAACTCCCTTTCCGCCAGAATTACAAGCTGCGATCGCTCAATCTTACCAAAATCTTTGCCAAGAATATGGTGCTGATACTGATGTTGCTGTTCGTTCTAGCGCTACTGCCGAAGATTTACCGGATGCCAGCTTTGCTGGTCAACAAGAAACTTACTTAAATGTCCACGGACTACAAGCAGTTCTAGAAGCTTGTCATAAGTGTTTCGCTTCAATTTTTACTGACCGTGCTATTTCCTACCGCCAAATCAAAGGCTTTGACCACTTCAATATTGCCTTATCTGTCGGTGTGCAGAAAATGGTACGTTCTGATTTAGCTGTTTCTGGCGTGATGTTTTCTATCGATACAGAAACAGGTTTTAAAGATGCGGCCTTGATTAACGCAGCTTATGGTTTAGGTGAAAACGTTGTTCAAGGTGCAGTGAATCCTGATGAATATTTAGTTTTCAAACCGACTTTAAAACAAGGATATCGCCCGATTATTCAAAAGCGCCTAGGTACAAAAGAAATTAAGATGGTTTATGACCTAGAAGGCTTGAAATTAACCAAAAATATCTCTGTCCCGCCAGCCGAACGGAATCAATACGCCCTCAACGATGACGAAATTTTACAACTAGCAAACTGGGCTTGCATCATTGAAGAACATTATTCCCAAGTGCGTGGAACTTACACGCCGATGGATATTGAATGGGCGAAAGATGGTTTGACTAATGAATTATTTATTGTGCAAGCACGTCCAGAAACAGTCCAGTCCCAAAAAATTAAAAATGTTCTGAAACAGTACCAATTAAAAGAAAAGGGTGAGGTACTGCTAACAGGTCGCAGCGTCGGCGAAATGATTGGCCAAGGTAAAGCCAGAGTAATTCTTGACGTGCGCCAAATTCACCAGTTTCAACCGGGCGAAGTACTGATTACCAACCGCACTGACCCTGATTGGGAACCGATTATGAAACAGGCAAGTGCAATTGTCACCAATTCTGGTGGACGAACTTGTCACGCAGCGATTATTGCCAGAGAACTAGGAATTCCGGCGATTGTTGGTAGCGGTAATGCGACGACTGTATTAAAAACTGGCGAAGAAATTACCGTTAGTTGTGCTGAAGGTGAAACGGGGAAAGTATATCAAGGTTTATTACCTTATGAAGTGCAAGAATTGCCTTTAGAAAAATTGCCCCGTACCCGCACTCAAATCATGATGAATTTGGCTAATCCTGAAGAAGCTTTGGGTTTAACTGCCATTCCTAATGATGGTGTGGGATTAGCCAGGATGGAATTTATTATTAACAACCACATCAAAGCCCATCCACTAGCTTTAATTCACTTTGATCAGTTAGAAGACGAACTAGCGAGATACAAAATCGCCGAATTAACTGCCCAGTACGAAGATAAAGCAAAGTTCTTCGTTGATAAACTAGCGCAAGGCATTGGCACGATCGCAGCTGCTTTTTATCCTAAACCAGTAATTGTCCGGCTATCGGATTTCAAGAGTAATGAATATGCCAATCTCTTGGGTGGTAAGCAGTTTGAACCCAAAGAAGAAAACCCGATGATTGGTTGGCGTGGTGCTTCTCGCTATTATGACCCCCGCTACAGTGAAGGTTTTGCCCTAGAGTGTCAAGCCATGAAGCGGGTACGGGATGAAATGGGTTTAACCAATGTAATTCTCATGATTCCATTCTGCCGTACTCCTCAAGAAGGTCGGCGCGTGTTAGCAGAAATGGCGCAACATGGTTTAGTACGAGGAGTCAACGGATTGCAAGTTTATGTGATGTGTGAATTGCCGAGTAATGTGCAACTTGCAGATAAATTTAGTGAAATCTTTGACGGTTTCTCCATTGGCTCGAATGATTTAACCCAATTGACATTAGGACTCGACCGAGATTCAGAGTTAGTCGCTCATTTATTTGATGAACGTGATGAAGCAGTAACAAGAACCATAGCTAATGCGATCGCTACTGTTAAACAGTATGGACGCAAAATTGGGATTTGTGGACAAGCACCTAGTGATTATCCAGAATTTGCTCGCTTTTTAGTCGAACAGGGAATTGATTCTATTAGTCTCAACCCCGACTCAGTACTCAAGACACTGTTAGAAATTGCCGCTGCTGAAGAAAGTAAGCGTTAGGAGAAGTGTGAAGTCTGAAATTTCATGCTTTAGCCTTCTGTCTCCTACCTTGTGATAAATAACAAATGATTCAGGATTTGTACTTATGTTTAGGAAAATATTAGTAGCAGTTAATGATACAGAAATTGGTCGCCATGTTTTTGAACAAGCTCTATCTTTAGCAACATTAACTAATGCTGAATTGATGTTGCTACAAGTTATCTCACCTTTCAATGACGACTATTTGAATGCGTCCGAGATGGAAACACATAGTCGCTATGCTACTTCTCAAATTCATAATGTGGAATATTATTTAAAGCAATGGGAAGCACTGAAGCAAAAAGGAGTTGAATTTTTAACATTACTTACTAATGAGGCGATCGCTAAGGGTATAGCAGCAGAATTTACCCAAGAATTAGGCGACCCTGGTCGCGTGATTTGTGAAGTAGCTAGGAATTGGAACGCTGATGTAATAGTTATCGGTCGTCGTGGTTTGAGTGGAATTAGTGAGTTATTCCTCGGTAGCGTTAGTAATTACGTATTGCATCATGCACCTTGTTCAGTTCTGACAGTTCAAGGTGTAATTACTGCAACTACAGATACCCCAATAACAACCTCAACAGTTGCTAATTAAGCAGAATTTAGGCACAAAAGTTGATTGTTATGATTGGATGAAAGGGTTCAGGATATATGGGTTTTGACTACTCATACCATAGACCCATATACCCTTCTCCCAACTGTTGATTTTTAGTTTCCATACTCCAGTTTTATCAACATCAAGTATTGCAAAGATCTTTAACTAACTGCCTCACAGTTGCTCAGATTTTTTCTAAAATTAAAGTAGCAAAAAAGTTGACTGTTTAATATCATTAATCCCTAGCTAAGATAGGCATTTTACAAATTCAATTAACAGATTTAATTGTTCAAGCATTAAGAAGAATATTTTTGTAATTAATGTCTATCTATTTCTGTCAATTCGCCAACTTGGGTCATACAAGTAAAGCAAGGATTTTTATTGGCAACTTATTGGAATATTTTTTATAACCTAAACAATAATTAGGATGCTTTTACAAAAGTAGTTAGAAAATTTTGAACTTGGAATTGCTTAGGAGCTACAGACCATGAGTACCATTGTTCAACGGCAAAAAGAGTTTAATTTCTTCGATTTATGGGATAGGTTTTGTGCTTGGATTACTAGTACAAATAATCGGATTTACATTGGTTGGTTTGGTGTGTTAATGATTCCCACTCTTTTAGCAGCCACCACCTGTTTTATTTTGGCTTTTATTGCTGCTCCATCTGTAGATATGGATGGCATTCGTGAACCAATTATGGGTTCACTAATGGATGGTAATAACTTAATTACAGCCGCAGTTGTGCCGACCTCAGCTGCTATTGGTTTGCACTTTTACCCTATTTGGGAAGCTGCATCAATTGATGAGTGGTTATATAATGGCGGGCCTTATCAATTAATTGTGTTGCATTTTCTGATTGGGATTTGGTGCTATTTAGGGCTACTGTGGGAACTTAGCTATCGCTTAGGTATGCGTCCTTGGATAGCAATTGCTTATTCTGCACCTGTGATTGCAGCTACTTCAGTTTTGCTCGTTTATCCCATCGGTCAAGGTAGTTTTTCTGATGGTTTACCTTTAGGAATTGCTGGCACTTTCCACTTTATGTTGGCTTTCCAAGGCGACCATAATATTCTGATGCATCCGTTCCATATGTTGGGTGTAGCGGGTGTTTTTGGTGGTGCATTCTTGAGTTCTTTACATGGGTCTTTGGTGACTTCAACCTTACTTCGGAATACTGATGAAAATGAATCAATCAATGTTAAATATAAGTTAGGTCAGCATAAACGTACCTACAATTATTTGGCAGGACATTATGGTTTTTTAGGACGGTTATTGATTCCTACCTTTGGGAGTAAAAATCATCGCTCTTTTCATTTCTTATTAGCAGCATTACCAACAGTAGGTATTTGGTTTGCAGCGATGGGAATTTGTTCAATGGCTTTCAACTTGAATGGATTTAACTTTAATCATTCAATTTTAGATAGCCGAGGTAACGTGATTAAAACTGACGCAGATATTCTCAACCGTGCCAACCTGGGTATTACTGCAATGCACGCTCCTAATGTGCATAATTTCCCCTTAGTTTTGTCTAGTGGTCAGCCTATTCCTGTGAGTTAAAGGTTTTAGTACCTTTTATTTCCTGAATCAAAACTATCTCTAATGCTCAATCAAGCAGGTGGAAATCTAAGATTTCCACCTGCTTTACACTATATATCGATATTGTGTCTGATATCAAGAGTTCAGTGTTTCAGAAGCATCTACACTTTTATTAGAATTATCTGTAACTTTGCCTAAGTTAATTTTGATAACTCGATTACGAACTTCTTCAACTTTGGGCAGAGTTAATGTCAGAATACCATCGTTAAAATCAGCTTTTACTTTGTCATTTTGCACTGCAACAGGTAAGTTAACGACTCTTTGGAATTTACCGTAGCGGAATTCGGAATGTAGATAGTTGGCATTTTGATTTTGGCGCTGGCGATCGCCTATAATTGCAACAGCATCACGAGTTACTTGCACATCCAAATTTTGAGCAGCAACACCAGGCAATTGTGTGTGGAGAATCAAACTATCACCTGCATCAATTAACTCTATAGCAGGACTCCAAGCTGCTGATGTTTCAGTTGCTTGAGTAGTTTGTACAGATAGTTCATCAAATACTAAATCCATTTGCCGTCGTAAGCTTTCGAGTTCGCGGATTGGTTGCAAGTAGCGAATCATCATAGTATTTTACCTCTGCATTGATAACTAATTAAATTGCTGTTTTTTTAGTGTCAGCAGAATCTGTTTGCTGCTGACACTTGTAATATTGCCTTAATCCTCAAGAACCTGAAAATACAGAGAACACAACTTTGCTGGTAGGGTTTTGCACACCTATTAATATAATTGCGGAGTAAGTGCATTTTCACCGATTATTACTTGATAGAATTTTTAAATCTGTTCTTACTTGTTCAAAATTCAAAGCAAAGCTTTTAGTTAAAACTCAACATCCTATAAAATTATTTTTTTAAATCAAGTACGGTTATTTCTACCTAATATGTAGTGCTTATTGGTATTTACGAGTAAATTAAGTATTTTGACTAAATTTTAAACATTAAGTGATTCTGTAGAATATTACTCAATCAATTATTTGAGCTATTTCTTATTAGTTAGGATATTAATCAGATAAATTGCAGATTTCACCTTTCATAGGTGTATTTTCATTTTCAGGTTAAATCACTCTAAAACCGTGTAACAAGGTACTCTTACATCTAATTAAAATTTGCTATCCTCCTGCCAACAACGAAAATGTTGTCAGGGAGATGAATGAGTCGAATTAATGGATTTATCGGTCGTCGTGATTTTTTTAAGTTAGCAGGTACGGGTGGTTTAGCGATCGCCGCTACAACTTTTGGTGGTAGTCTGATAGCAGGTACGCCTAAAACCTCGATCGCTGATGTTAGTCCAGCTAATTTTCATCCAATTGGCGCAAACCAAGCTTTAAAACTTTTGTTGGATGGTAATCAAAGGTTTAGCCAACAAAAACGTCAATATCCTCATCAATCATTGGCACGTTTGCAATTAGTAGCGAAAGCACAATATCCTTTTGCCGCCATTTTAGGTTGTGCAGACTCTAGAGTACCTGCGGAAATTATTTTCGACCAAGGACTAGGAGATTTATTCGTTGTGCGAGTTGCTGGTAATGTTGCTAGTGATATGGCGATCGGTAGCTTGGAATATACTACATCTGTATTAGGAACACAACTAATAGTCGTGTTGGGTCATAAAAACTGTGGTGCGGTAACAGCAGCAGTTAAAAACCAACCGCTTCCCGGTAGAATTAGCTATGTTGCTGAAAGCATAAAACCCGCATTAACTCAGTTAAATTCCACAGATGCAGTTATTGCTAATGTGCAATATCAAGTAAAACAATTGCAACAAACTTCGACAATGTTAGCCCAGTTGATACAAACAGACAAACTGAAAATTGTTGGTGCTTGTTACGATATCGATACTGGCAAAGTAACTGTAATTACTTGATTTATAGATTGTGTAGACACAAGAAATTGTGTCTATACAGTCCTATTTCATTTGTAAAAAAGCAACATCATCGGTGAGAGATTAAGATAATCTTTTTTTGTCAATGAGAAATTATGCTGAAAATTTGGGAATAACCAAAAATCAAACCGGATTACTATACAAGTTCTCAATCTCACGTATGAGGGAATTTTCGTACTTGATATTCTCCTGATTCTATCAACTGATAAGTATTTCCCAATGCTTGGGCGAATTTACTATCAATAGCTGCTAAATCTACTTGGGAAATAGCTTTCCACTGCTCTTGTGTTGCCCAACGAATAATTAAAGTTACTTCTGAATGGTTATTGGGATTAATCCAGACTTCTTTACCGAGAAATCCTGGATACTCAGCCAATGCTGCTGTCCAAATTTCAGCATCCTTCTGGATAAAACTTTCTCGCAGATTTGGGTCAACCTGAAATTTCAGCAGTTCTATAACCACACCTATTCATTCCTTGTGTTTGCCAATTTGCCAAAATAGAGATGTAGGCTAGAATAACACGCTTCCAGCATAGCTTGATTGCATACACTCAAGAGCAAGGAGGCTGGTTTGAAATAAATAACAGGATGGCAGTATGGATAGCAACAACTGGTTGCAACAGCTAATGATGGTCGGTATTGGTACAACGTCTTTGGTAGCAGAAAAGTTACGGCAAGTCAGTGATGAATTAGTCAAAGACGGCAAGTTGAATCCTGAGCAAGCTAAAGCGGTAATGGATGATATTGTACAGCAGTTAAAGTCGGAGCAAGGAAACTGGGACGCTCAAATGCAACGACAAATGCGGAATATGATGCAGGATTTGGGAGTGGCGCGTCAGTCTGAGGTAGATGAACTACGAGGTAGAATTGACCGTTTAGAACGTCAAGTACGCGATTTAGAAAACAAGCTTTGGCGTTAATCTGGCCTTTCTGATTTAAACTAAATGTGTCCTGTTGGTATTGCTTTTGCCAAACGACCTCAGTAGGGAGGACTAATTTTGAAAGCAATTTTACTCAGCGTGGGTGTCATGCTGGTTTGTGTTGTGGTTTTAGTGTTAGCCCAAGTCGGCGGTAAACCAGATACTGCCATTGCTGCTAATTTGAGCCAATCGCAATCATCACCCACCACCATTACCGAAAACAATACTCTGATAGCGAACAAAACTATGTCTGATAAAAATGTTGTCACTACTCCCTCTGGACTGAAATATGTTGAAATCAAAGAGGGAACTGGGGCAACTCCTCAGCCTGGCCAAACTGTTGTAGTTCACTACACTGGCACTTTAGAAAATGGTACTAAGTTTGATAGTTCTCGTGATCGCAATCGTCCTTTTAGCTTTACCATCGGCGTAGGACAAGTGATCAAAGGTTGGGACGAAGGACTTAGCACAATGAAAGTTGGCGGTCAGCGTGAGTTGATTATCCCTTCAGAGTTAGGCTATGGTTCCCGTGGTGCAGGTGGTGTGATTCCACCTAACGCTACCCTAATTTTTGATGTGGAACTGTTGGATGTTAAATAAAGTATAAAGTGTGAAGTATGAAGTATAAAATTTTCAGACTTCATACTTCACACCTAATAATTTGGTCTTGCTAGATTTTTAAACTTTGTATATTGCGGGTCGAATAAAAGTTTGACTGTACCTGTTGGGCCGTTGCGGTGTTTTGCTACTATGACTTCGGCGATGCCGCGATCAGGGGTATCTGGTGAATAATATTCATCGCGGTATAACATAATTACTAAATCCGCGTCTTGTTCAATACTGCCGCTTTCTCTCAAGTCAGATAACATAGGGCGCTTGTTTGTCCGGGCTTCTACGCCGCGACTTAACTGTGATAAAGCAATTACAGGCACAGATAATTCACGGGCTAAACCTTTGAGACTTCGCGTAATACGAGATAATTCTTGTACGCGGTTATCACCTGCTCCTTCCATGAGTTGCAAGTAATCTATCACAATCAACCCTAAATCTGCGCCTTGTTCTGCTTGTAGTCGTCTGGCTTGACTCCGCATTTCGTTGACTGTCATATTCGGCGTATCGTCGATATAAATTGGTATCTCGGAAAGCATACCAATTGCCCGACTTAACGGTTCCCACTGGGTTTGGCTGATGCGTCCACTCCGCAAATAACCAGATTCAATTCCTGCTTCACTTGCCAATAGTCGCTGTACTAGCTGTTCTTTGGACATTTCTAAGCTAAACACGGCGACTGGTAATTTATATAAAGCAGCAATATTGTGGGCTAGATTCAAGCAAAAGGCTGTATTGTGAACACAGATATCATTAGCAACAAAATTGTGTGTTTCAGGAATTGTTAAGTCATAGACTTGTTTATAACCTACTGACTCAATAGAAACAATTTCATCCCAGTATATATCGCTAGTAGCCAACTGTTGTAGTTGTACATTTTCTAAAGCTGTAGCTAAAATCCAGAGCCGTTCTCTTTTTAAAGCACGTTTACCGACGTGTATATTTGTATAGCTTTGAATCCCAGCACGCTTGGCTAAACTATTCCAAGATTCACTGCCTTTAGCTACTGCTATCTGTTCCCAAATCTCTATAGGAATGAGGTCACAATTAGTTTGATATCGCTTTTGTGATATTGCTTCTGCAACTTTTTCTAAGGCTGCTTCTTTGCCAAAAATCCCAATTTCTGAGATGAATATTTTGATACTTTGAGCATCAGTAATATCTAATTGCCAAGCTTGCCTGTCAGTGTCTTTATATTTCACAGAACGTTTTTTCAGTCTAGCAATAATCCCAAATCGTAATAACAAATGTTGTATTTGTCTCGCTAGTTTTTCGCTGACAGTACAGTAACCTAATTGCGATTGACCGCTTGTAAGTAAAGTCGCCCATCCATCTGTAGCAAACAGACGATTGAGAAATATAGCTATTTGCGATCGCTCTAATTGAAATACAATTGCTGGTACTGTTTTAGCATGAGCATCTTTACCCCATAACCCTAACTTTTCTAACCAATTTGTGAGAGAATTTCGGCTAACCTTGCTAATGCTAGTAAATCCATGCGGTGCAAATTCTTCTGATTCAGTTTCAAGAAGTGTACACAGTTGTTTAAATTTATTAGCATTTGGTACACACTGCCCTTGCTGCCAAATACTTAACAAAGATGGACTAACATTTAACTCACAACTCAATTGTCTAGCAGTTAAATTGTGAGCCTGAACTAAAGTTTTTAAGCGTTGAGCAAACAACTGTCTCTGAATAGCAATAAATTCTAAATCGCTTCTCACACTAAGCGATGGTGTGCGTTGTCCTTGAGAAGTTTCCCACCGGATAGCTAAACCACCAAAATCCGCTACTGCTTGAGAAAACTCTGCTTGCAGTAACGGATTACTATTTGTAAATCTTGGATTGCTATTAGTTAAACCACCATCACCTATTAAATAGGCTAGTAATTTCACCTCACACTCACGTAGAGTTTTTCTACCGAATACGTCTATTTTACGGGGTACAGCAATCTGATCACCGACTTGGAGATTTGCTAATCTTTGCCAACCTTGAATAGTTAGGAATGGATGGGTAATTGTAGTTTCAATGGTTCTTCCTAATCGAGTTATCACCCGAAAAACAGGTTTTATGCCATCATCTACAAATGCTGATGGTTGGGTAAAGCTAAATTTCCAGTTATCATTTAACGTCAATAACGAGCCGTGACGTTGTTTATACAATTCTTCAATTGTCGTAATTTGTCCATCTGCCAAGACTATTTCAGAATCAAAGCTGAGGCATTTCCCCATTGACGGCCTGCCAGCGACAATAATTAAATCAGAACGCTGGAAACCGCTGGTCATGGCATCTAAATCATAAAACCCGCAAGGAATCCCAGGTAAAGCGATGCCTTGATGGCGCGTTTCAATATCTTGAAAAGTATTGACTAAAGTATCAGAAATATGCACTAAACCTGATTGGGGGCGTTCTTGAGTGACACCGAATACTTTTTGTTCTGCTTTGTCTAAAACTAGTGGTAACTCGGTTTCTGTTTCGTAGCCTAAATGGACAATTTCGTTGCCAGCTTTAATTAACTGTCGCCGCAGGTATTTTTCCATGACTAAGCCTGCTAAAGCGTCGATGTTAACAGCAGAAACTGTTCGGTCTACAAGGGTGGCTAGTTTATTTCTCCCACCAATCCGCGCTAATAAATCATTATCTGCTAACCAACTGGTAATAGAAAGTAAATCTGTGGGTTTACCTTGGGCGTGGAGGCGCAAGGCTGCTTGATAAATATCTTTATGGGCGCTAATGTAAAATGCTTCAGGAACTAAGCGATCGCTAACTCGACCAATCGCTTCTGGATCTAGTAAAATTCCACCCAGAATCGCTTCTTCTGCTTCGATATTTTGGGGTGGTAGGCGATCGCTACCATCGCCTTGAAAACTTAATTCTTCCGCCATAATGCGATTTTGGATGAGTAATGAGGATGTCTCTATTACCCTTATAGTCCAAAATCTGCGAGAGAACACTGTGATGGTTCACTGATTACCAACAACTTACCGAAGAAATGAGCAACCACAGATTTAACACCGATAAAACATCTGTGTTCATCTGTGGCAGAATCTTAACCAATTGTTAGCTGGCGACAACTTCAACGTCGATTTGCGCTGTTACTTCAGAGTGCAGCTTAATTTCAGCTTTGTAAGTACCCAGTTTGCCAATATCAGGAATTGTGATACCACGACGGTCAACTTCTAGGTTAGCAGCTGCTTGAATTGCATCTGCCACGTCTTGGGTGGTGACAGTACCGAAGATGGCTTCGTTTTCACCAACTTGCTTGGCAATTTTTAAGCTGCCAACTTTTTCTAAAGCGGCTTTTTGTTCTAAGGCTTGTTGTTTGAGTTCTAATTGCCGTTGACGCTCTTGTTCACGACGGCGTTCTACTTGCTTGAGAATACCAGGAGTTGCATGGGTTGCCAAACTCTTGGGAATGAGGTAATTTCGAGCATAGCCAGGAGCTACTTCTACTAAGTCGCCTAATTTGCCTAACTTGCTGACATCTTGAGTTAAAACTAACTGAACGCGTTTCGCCATTGTTTTTTGTTTTTCCTGTAAAATCTCAATAACTTGGGTTGCAGCCGGATAGCCTACATGAGTGTAGCTGTATCCCAAGCAGCTTTGTCTATACCCTAAAGCTTACAGATCCTAGCGAAAGGCAGGGGGCGATCGCAACTGTTTAGTCAAAAGTCAATGGTCAATTGTCAAAAGTCAATGGTCAGTGGTTTCATTTCACAGTTTAATTAAAGATTTTGCGAACTTGTTTTTTGACTGTCCGTAATGTTGTTTCCCATTGATTTGGTTTCGGCGGTGCGGGAATTGCGGCTGGTGGTATTGCTGAATTTAAATTGCGGTAATGTTCCCAAATTTCCCAGTAGGGACAGCCTGGTTGAATGTGAATTCCAGCCCAGTGCAGAAATTGCAGAGGTTGATTAACTGTCGGGTCAATGAGAATATGGCCTTGTTGCTGGAACTGGGGGCTACCTGCCCAATTTCCTGGGGCTTTCTCGGCGCGACGCACAATGTTAAAGCGACGCGGAATTCGCTTCAGCAGTATATAGTTGAGAATTGGTTGATCAGAAACCTTTTCGCTAAAGTCAAAATACTCTGGATGGGCGGCACACTCCGCGAAGGTATCGTACAAATCTTGTTCGGAAAAGATATTTTTCTTGGAACCCCAAAAACCACTGTTGAAAATATCTTTAGTGTCAGCTTCAGTAAAAACTTTTGCTTCTACAACATGGGGGCTAAAAACATTTTTAATCCCACCTAAATGTTGATAATCGCAACAAATAAAGTCGTGTTCAGCTAAATACTTGAAGTTATTGCTGAGTTTTTCAAATACAACAACATCGGTATCGATGTACAAAAATTCATCAAAGGGGCCAAACCAACAAGCTGGTTTCCGCAGTTTATTGGGACTTGCAAAAAACTGTCCGCCAAAAATGTCGAATAGTTTTTGAGAAAGGTGATTGATAAAATCTAAATCTTCATATACCTGCACGCCATAGTGTTGGTTCAACAGTGCAGCTATGTTGTGATAGTTTTCATCATAAGGAATCATGACAATCGGGATATCGGGGTCTGTTAAGCGGATACTATTCAAAAGAGCGATCGCATGATCTGTTACCTTATCATTGGCAAAAATATAAATTCCCTGACTCATCTTATTTACCTCCTACTGCCAAGCCTAATTTTTTGAGAATTCGTTTACCTAAACTCGGAGGCGCATTATAAGCTTTGGGTTTAGTTGTAAATACTGGGCGTTTTTCTGGTTCTTTTAAGTAGCGATAATGCAAGAAAATATCTCTGTAAGGAAAATCAATATTTTCACCAGCACAAAGGCGATTAAATAGTTTAGAAGATAAGCCGATATAATGCAGAAAAGTTAATTTATTCCCTTTGTCGTAAAGCACGTTACCCTGATTTACAAAATGTGGTGAATTGGCACAACAACCAGTTAATTGATTTTCTGGTAAATTGAGAGAAAAGTTGTAATAAGAGACATTGCTTTTCATTCTCATATAATTCAATACGGACTGGTTAGGAGCGCCCATATACAGAATTTCTGAGTCGCCATTATTTAACTGAGTGAGCAACCACTCTCTTTGTTCTGGCGGAAATACACCGCGCTTAGAAGCATAAAAACCAGAGCAGAAAATTTCTGACTCAATTCTCTCTTTGCTAAATACTTCATACAGCTTGGGAGATGAGACTTTAAAAATATGAGCAGGGTCTTTATATTGAAAATCGTATGCTACAAAGTCATACTCATCCAACTTGTCAAACACAAAATCTAATGGCTGCATTACTAATGTGTCAGCATCCAAATAGATAAACTTTTCAAAATAACTATCTGGATCAAAAGCACAGTAACGGCGATTTTCACCAACTCGATAAAATTTCTTAATTCCTTTAGCTTGCCAAGTTTCAATAGCTGTAGGATGAGATTGCCAAACGCGATGAGAAAATTCTTCCCAGCGAGCAAAAATTTCTGGATCTTCTAAAAGAGTGACATTTTTTCTAGATGTAACTTCGGCACGAACTAAATCTATTTGATCGTTGTAAGCAATTACACATACTGGCACATCGCCAGCATTCACTTCAATACTATTGAGTAAGGCTACCAGTTGGTTATAAACATAATCATTAGCCAACGTATAGATGCCATTTGACATAAGTTTTATCCGTTATTTTTCACAAAATTTGCCAGCCAATTGAGCAGATTTAATTCATGTAAAATTATCTGACGAGCTTCTGCGATCGCATCTTTGGCTGCATACCAAGCATCAGGAGTTGCAGTCACTTCTTGAATGTAAGCGATGCCTTTTTCATCCATACTGGGTAATCTTAAAAAACTCCCAGGTGGTAATAATTTATCCGCAGCAGGCCCGCCATAATAAATTGGCAAACACCATGCAAGTAGAGCATCCCAAAGTTTTTCACTTACATACCAATTATTATCTGCATAGTTTTCAATTGCCAGATTGTAATAATACGGAGCCATGCCATACCATTTATTACCAAGCTCACCCTGGGATTTCGCGGTTGCTGGTAAGTCGCGGCCATACAAATCAAATTTAATTTCACTATTCTGCATCAATTGCAAAAAACTCAACCGCTGACGATGATTTGCTGTGCGGCTAATTCCAGAAGTAATCCAACTACAAGGCGCAACTTTTTCTGGAGGTGGCATTTCATTTAATTCTTTAAATGAGTTGCTGTGATACCAAATCGCTGGCATATATTCTGGCACTAGTGCAAAGTCATCGGGACCAGATACATAGCCACAATATTGTTGGGCTACTTGATAAACTTTTTTATGTTTTTCTACTACCTCATCTAAGGGCGGTTCGCGCATGAGGTAGATGATTTTTTCTTTGCTGACTCCCCTAAGTACAGAGTCAATATTTAAATCTGGTGATGGCTGTTTTTTTTGCAGACGACTTAACCAAGTTTGCTTTGGCTTTTTGAGTATATGCGGAAAATCAAACTGATACATTAATAAAAAATCAGGCTTAGAAGCTAGTGCCTGCATTTGAATGTTTTGCCAAACTCCAAAAGGATGTGGTGTTTGTTGCCACATCCAATCACCTTGCGTTTTTAAAGCTTTATAGCTGCTAATCATGCCAACGGTTGTTATCTGCATTTGATTTATTTTTGAATTAAGCTACAAGTTGGGGACGGTAAGATTCATCAACGTAACTGAGAATTTTGGCAGCGCGATTTTCCCAAGAAAATTGTTTGACAAATTCGATAGTTTCTGAGTAACCATCAATTTTTTTCGGATGAGTTTCTAAAGCTTGTTGAAGGGCGGCGGCAAATTTGATGGGGTTATCTGGTTCGCACCAAGCTGCGATCGCTACAGTATTTTTAAATTCCATTAATGAGGGAATTTCAGTTGCAACAATGGGAGTTCCTGAAGCTAAATAGTCAAATAATTTCAACGGAGAAGTAAAAGTAGCTGCCTTTCCAGAACAATGGGGATGAGCCAAAATATCGGCAGCTTGTAACAAAGATGCCAGTTCATTTTGTAAAACAAACCCTAAAAAAGTAATATTATCGACTTGTTTTGCTTGGGCTAGTTGTTGATAATGTTCTACTTCTGTTGGTTTACCACCTGCACAAACAAATTGCACATAAGGCATTTCTTTAGCTACATCAATTAAGATATCTATTCCTTTAAATTGTTGTAACGCTCCAGCATAAACCACTAATTGCGATCGCTGATTTTGCAAAAGTTTTTCTCGCCATTCTGCTGCTTTTTCTGGCTGTCTTTGCATGAATAAGCGATTGAATCCATTATGGATTTTAATCAGTTTTTCTGGTGGCATCCCATGTTCAATCATGCTTTCTTTGACTGTATCTACAACTGTCACCGCCAGTTGAAACAATGGGTGATTAACTATTTCGGGTTCAAATTGCTTATCTTCGTGGTGGTGATGCTCATAAATTGCGGGGATGCCATTTTTGATTGCTGCTTTGACAAAATTCCAATTCCAAGCATGAACAATTTTTGTCGTTGCCCGAATATGAAAAGGAAAATAATACTTTGTAGCGATGGTTTTAGAGTTAGTAAATTTATTTTTAAAATAATCGATAGGCCAAGGCATTGGTAGCCTTGCTACTTTTAAATTATCTTGGAGGTTGTAATATTTAATCACACTTTCTGGCGGCTTTTCTGGTTGGAAAGGATGCAATAAATGCACTGGATTCATTGCTGCCCATCCCCTCTGCGGATAAATCAAAACTGTGGGACAACCTAAGTTTGCGGCTCCGTTGGCGGCGTTAGCAGCCTGCACATAATAAGCTTCTGGCTTGGGTAATTCTTCTGTGAGAAAGAAGTTATAGTTTTTTTGCAAACTATGTTTTTTCATACTGCTGTAATTTTATCTTCAAATTTTTCTAGTTTATCTAGTAAGTCAATAGCAGAATTATAAGCATCTATAATATATTGATGTTGTTCTTCAGGAGTGTAAATTGCATTGTCTGCTAAAGAGCGAAGACTATTAAAGATGATATCTAAGCAATCACGAAACTCAGAAAACATCAAATTAAAGTGTTGATATTGATGATTCAGGTTTTGATTTGCTTCTGTGGAAGGCAAAAATCGCTCTTGAATTTGCAGTTTTAAAATATCTTGAAAGATATCTATTGTGGTGATAATTCTTAAGGCGGATTTATATGATTCTTCGATTAATTCTTGCTGTTCTTGAGAATTATCGATTAAATCATCTATGAGTAAACCCAAAACCCCAATCATTGAGTTGAGACGGGTGCGAATTTCGTGAGAAATGCGAGTTAAACTTTGATGCTGTTTTGTAGTAGCTTCGGTGCGATCGCCAAATTGCATTGCATACAGGCGAGAATAGTAACCACCTTTTTGTAAAAGTTCGTCGTGGGTTCCGACTTCCATCACTCGTCCTTGATCGAGGACGGCGATTTGGTCGGCTTTTTGGACTGTGGATAAGCGGTGGGCGATGACTAAGGTGGTGCGATCGCGGCTTAAATCGTCTAGCGCTTCTTGGACTAAGCGTTCAGAAACTGTATCTAAGGCGCTGGTGGCTTCATCTAAAATCAGAATTTCGGGATTTTGTAGCAAGGCGCGGGCGATGGCTAATCTTTGTCTTTGTCCCCCCGATAACATTACGCCGCGATCGCCAATTAAAGTGTCAAATCCTTGGGGTAATTTGCTGATAAACTCGTAGGCATTCGCCCGCTTGGCAGCACTGATAATTTCGTCTTGAGTTGCTTCTGGTCGTCCGTAGGCAATGTTATTTGCGACAGAATTATTAAAGAGAAAGGTATCTTGACTGACAATTCCCATTCTCTTACGTACAGTTGTAATATCAAATTCCCGCAAATCTTTACCATCCAGGGTAATACAGCCGGCGATCGGGTCATAAAATCTGGGTAAGAGGTCGGCTACGGTTGATTTACCCGCACCAGAACCACCGACTAACGCCAAAGTTGTACCACGTGGTAAATATAAATCCACATCCCTGAGAACTAACTTTTCGTGACCAGGGTAAGCAAAGGAAATGCAATTAAAATGGATTCCTTCTTTTAACTCTGTATAGATAACTTCGCCTTCGGGCATAAACGGCTTATTATCTAACCTTAAAAAGTCTGTGACTGCTTCTACACTGGCGCTGGTGCTGGCAAAACTACTCCGCAGGCCATTTAATTGGGAAATTAAGGGTAATAATCGCAACAATATTAATAAATATGTCAGCAATACTGCGGAAAGAGAAGCAACTTGGTGAGCAAAGAAAGTTTTACTTAAAAATACAATTAAAATTAAGGCTGTAATTCCCATGACTTCACTCAAAGGTGCAATCACTTCTGAATTAGCCTGAGATTGGAAATCTGCTTTTTCCCGTTCCCGAATTAATTTTTGAATTCTTTGATATTCTCTGCCTTCATTACCTGTTGATTTCACTAACCGAATGCCGTTCAGTGTCTCCAGCATAGAAATCGAATAAGCTTTCGACATTTCAGTTAGCTGCTTACCAAATTTTTTGGCACGGGCAATGGCATACTGATTTACCAAGGTAACTAAAGACAGCAAAACTGTAGAAGCTAAGGTTAACTGCCAAGAAATTGACAGCAGTAAACCAATAAAGACTAAAATCGTAATTCCTAAAATAACTAATTTGAATGTATTCCCAATAGCAGTTGCAGAGCGCCCAATTTCGCCGCCAAGACGGTTAATTAAATCACCAACTTTCATCTTGGCGTAATAATCTATATCAATTTCTAGTAATAACTTTAATCCAGCTTCGCGCATATCTGACATCAACATACGCGTCAAAGAATTTGATACTAGTGAGCTTAAATAGGTAGCTACGTTCTTGAAAACAATTACTAATATAATTGCCCCAGCCATGACTACTATGCGGTAATTCTCTGGTACACCGTCAAAAGGAGTCATGATTTTTTTCAAAATTACTGGAGCTTTGGTTAAATCAACATCCTGCCCGACAATTTTTAAAATTACTGGCACAATTAAAGCTGTGCTGACACCATTAAATAAAGCTCCAGAAAATCCCAAGATTATAGTCAGTAGAATTAAACCTGGATAGGGTTTGGCAAATCTTACTAGTAGCTGCTTGGTAGACATTGCTGATTTATCAAAATTTACCTCAATACATTATTATTCATCAATTAATTAACAAACCAGCTAATCCTCAAATAAATATTTATTTTTAAATTTGCTTTTTGTAATTACAAATTAGGATGCGACGGGCATTAGCCTATCATTTAAAACTCATGCTTACAACCGCGCAATTACTGACTTGAGCGTGGCTGCCATCGCTTCAATGCTATATTTTTCCACACATCTTTCTCTTGATTTTCTGCCGCGTTCATTGGCTACATCTAAATCTTGAAAAATCAATTGAATTTGCTCGGCAATTTGGTCTGGACAAGCAGGTTCAACTAAATAGCCTGTGTCACCTAAAATTTCAGGAATATCGCCAACTCTTGTGGATAATACAGGTTTGGCCATTGCCATCCCATCTGTTAATTTCAGTGGGAATTGGGCGCGAGTTTCGGGAGTGTCTCTTTGGGGAACAACCACAACATGCGCCGCTGCAACCACATCAGGCATGACATCTGCGGGATAATTTGGCAATTTAATTATCCAGCGTCCCCATTTTTGTCGTAGTTCTTCATCATAATTGTCGTAGGGACTGCCACCAACAATCACTAATCTCAGGTCTGGTTGATTAAGTTTATCTAAGGCAATTAAAACATCTTCTAAACCTTTATAAGGTCTGGGCGCACCAGGAAACATTAAAATACGATATTCCGATAAACCATAACGGTTTCTACTTTCTTCGGGATGATATCGATCCGGATCAAATAAAGTAGTATCTTTGCCGTTAGGAACAGAGATACCACCAAAACGCTTTTGCAAGAAGCTCGTATGTGTTGTTACCACATCGGCACGATTGACCCAATTTTCCATCCATTTAATATATAAAGGATGATGCGGAATTCTTAAAACACCGTCTTTTTTAAAGATGTCTTTGACTAACTGTTTTATTGTTGGTTTATAATGCCAAGCATCGCCACCATACCAGCTAAGTTCCCAGTCATCAATGTCAACAATTACTGGTTTTTTACTAGCTAATTTTTTTATTAGTGCTACACCATAGCTGGCTGGCTGTGGTTTAATTGCATAAATAATATCGCCATCAATCAATTTTAAAAGTTTACCAACTGATTTAAAAAAATCTGGATAATTGCCACCTTCTACAGTTTTTAATTTTGCTTCTGGTGGGATAGCACGATACAATTCTTTGTCAAATAAGAAGCCGATAATTTCTACTTCCCAGCCTAATTTGTGCAAGGCTTTTTCTAAAAGGGAAGCTCGAATAAAACCATCGTTAGTTGATAAGTTCCAAACAATTATAGATATTTTTGGTTTATCTTTCATTATTTAATATATTCCTATGTATAGGACTCATATTTGATTTAAAAAACAGTAGACCTTAATTCCTTCTTTGCTATTCCCCGTTTCCTGTTCCCTGTCTCTACGAATGATTCAGAAATCAAGTGCTATATAAATTATTTTATCCGCCAGGGATTTGTGACTTGGTTAGGCAAAAAGAACTGAGCGAACTTGTCAAACAGTCTTGTATATAAAGAACGGGTAATATTTTTAGCATACTGCGGTCTGTAAGGATAAGTACAATGTAGTACTTTAATTTCCTGACTAATGTTGTAAGCATCTTTCCACTTACTCAAGAAATTATAGGTAGGTGGTAGGACTTTCATGTTAGGTTTAACAGTAGCGATCGCCGCAGCAAAAGCTCCTTGATCTCGCAATAACAATTTATCTTGATTTTCCGTAATAATTGCAAAATTTATTTGAAATTCAGTAAATAGTTTCTTACTGTCTTCTGTTTTCCGAAACGCGATTAAGCCGCTATTATACTGAATATCATTTTCCTGGAGTGGTAAGCCTACAGATTGGAGGGTTAGCAAAACTTTATCTAAGTTTTCTTGTTGACTGCCTCGCAGTAAATTGGTAGCTTTAGAGATATCTGGTTGGACATCTTCAGTTAACAATAAATCAAATTCATCCAACGCCTCAAATACATCGTTAATATCGGTTAGTAAGCAAATATCTGAATCTAAAAAAATCGTTTTATCAAATTCAGAAGCGTCGTATAAAGAGATTTTGGCAAGCCTTGATGCTAACACCGTATTTTCATGTTTTGGTGCTGGCTTGAGAATTACATTTTTAAATGCTTTGAGAAAAGGATATAAAATCGGCGGAACCTGATCAATTAAAACAATAATTGGTTCTTCATGGAACTTTCGGATTGCTGCTAAAAAATGAATACAATCTTGAAAAGAATACAATCCAGTTAATATAGTGATGAATCCTCTAGTTTCTTTCATAAATTTAATTAATCTATATCTTAATAAAGAATACTCTGGTATTTTTGGCTATAAAAAATCCATACTATTGGTAAAAATATACAAAATATTGCTAAGCTCAAGTCTTAGTTACATCTCTTATCATATACAGAGTAAATTTTTTAGAGATGAAGCCAGCCATATTTGGTTGCAATTTTTCAGGGTGAAAGTAGCGACGGATTTTTAGGTGATGCTTGCAGAGAGTTTCTAGGTTGATTAGGCGCTACCAGTCGATCAATTTTAACTGCCCTGTTTGAATTTGATCTAGTATGCGGTTAATTTGGCGGCGGACTCTATCGCTGATGTTACCATTGGCAAATATGTGCGAAAGCAGTAAATTATGATCGTTACGACTCAACTTTCCCGATGAAATTATTTTGTCTACAATTTTTTTAATAGCAATTTCTGATTGACTATCAACACTAATGTAGATAGACGGGCGATCGCTCATTATTTCTCCTGAAAATGCAAAGAATCATGGCAATATTTGCTCACTGACTCATAGGCAAACGCAACCCTAATCAATATTAATTTTGGTAGTCAACCAATTTTAGGTTTTGGATTTTAGATTTTAGATTTAATACGCCACAAGGGGATACAGCTTGCAGAGATTTTTGATTTTAGATTGAAAAATTACCTAATCCAAAATCATTAATCCAAAATCCAAAATTTAAAATCTAAAATTTGGATGGTCAATAGCAAATAATTACAACTGTTAATAACCGCCTTTTTAGCCATTTTTAGAACTAAAAAGAACAGAATAAATCTAACTTCGTATTTACTGATACTCCCAGAGGATTTTTACTGATAAAATAAGTAGATTTTTAGGAGTTTTTACGATGTTTTCAGTGTAAGCACGGTTGTAGATTAGCATGGTTCATGCGGTTTACCAGCTAGAATAAATAAAATCAAAATTTTCCGGTATCTCAGAAAATACCAATAATTCATTTGTAAGGGAGTTCAGAGGAAATGCGGGTATTCCGTCTTGAGGCACTCTCAGATAACTACATATTCTTACTGCACAATAGCCAAGAAAATATCGCCGCTGTCGTCGATCCAGCGGAAGCTGAACCAGTGTTCAGCAAACTGGCAGAACTCAACGCCGAGTTAGTAGCAATTTTCAACACCCATCATCATCATGATCATGTAGGCGGCAATCAACAACTAATGCAGCGCTTCCCCAAGCTAACAGTGTATGGTGGGGCTGAGGATAAAGGAAGAATTCCCGGACAACAGGTGTTTCTGCAACAAGGCGATCGCGTTTTTTTTGGCGATCGCACTGCTGAAGTTATCTTCGTTCCTGGACATACCCGCGCCCATATCGCCTACTACTTTCCACCCAACGCAGCCGATGAACCTGGAGAATTGTTCTGTGGGGATACTCTTTTTGCTGGTGGTTGTGGTCGCTTATTTGAAGGCACACCTACACAAATGGTGTCATCCTTAGAAAAACTCCGTTCGCTCCCAGATAATACCCGTGTCTGGTGCGCCCACGAATATACCTTAAAAAATTTACAATTTGCCCTCACCGTAGATAGTGAGAATACTGACTTACAACAGCGCTATGCAGAAGCAAAAACTTTTCGCACTCAAGGCAAAGCTACTGTCCCTTCCTTGCTAGGAGTAGAAAAACGTACCAATCCATTTTTGCGTTGGGAACAACCATCCCTACAACTAGCTGCTAAAAGTAACGATGCAGTGCAAACATTCGCCCGCATTCGGGGAATGAAAGATAGATTTTAGTCAATGGTCAATAGTCCATAGTTATTCACCCCTGCACCCTTGCCCCCTGCCCCCCTGCTTTCCCCCACTCATGTCTTACGTTTCTGCTTTTAGTCCAAACTATGCTGCTGCACGATATCGTTTTTGTGCGGCGGCGCAAGCGTTGGGTTGCCAATTAGACACATATTCTATTGACCAAATTGGCCCGGATGACGAGGACTTAACTATTGATGTGGGGATATTAGGAACCTCGCAACCTGAGCAAATTTTAGTTGTTTCTAGTGGCTTGCATGGGGTTGAGGGTTTTTTTGGTTCGGCTGTTCAATGTGCTTTGTTAGAAGAACGTTTGATTGGTTGGTGTCCCAGCCCAGGAACAGCCTTGGTACTGTTACATGCTTTAAATCCCTATGGTTTTGCTTGGGGGCGGCGTTGGAATGAGGATAATATCGACCTTAACCGTAATTTCCTGCTACCAAATGAGGAATATACAGGTAGTCCTGAAAAGTACGGGGAGTTGAATGAGTTCTTTAACCCTACTTCACCACCATCGGCTTTTGAACCGTTTTTTATCAAAGCGATCGCTACTATTTTCCGTCACGGAATTACTTCTTTAATCAATACCTTACCTGTAGGACAATACGACTATCCCCAAGGATTATTTTTTGGTGGACATAGGCCATCTAAAACTTATGAAATCTTAGCCGCTAATCTTCCGCGATGGATTGGTGATGCCAAAAACGTTCTGCATATTGATTTACACACTGGTTTAGGTAAAAAAGGGACTTATAAATTGTTTATTGATGATCCCCCAGATTCAGCATCAGCCCAGTGGTTAATCGAAAAGTTTGGTGCTGATGTCGTAGAACCCTACCAACCAGAGGGAAAAATTTATAAAATTCGTGGGGGTTTAGGAACTTGGTGTCAAGCGATGTTTCCTCAGTGTGATTACAAATTTCTCACGGCTGAATTTGGTACTTACCCAGTTATCCAAGTGGTAGAAGCTTTACGGGCAGAAAATCGCGCTTATTTCTATTCTCCACCCGAACACCCCTCCAGAACATGGACACGCCAACGACTAGAAGAAGTTTTTGCACCCGCAGATATTACTTGGCGGAATACTGTAGTGTCCCAAGGTCTTGATTTAATAGAAAAAGCAATTGAGGTTTGTTTCCCTACAGAAATAATTTAGAACTCAGCGTACCTTTGCGTTTACCTCAGCACTCAAAACTCGCAATATCATAATTTGAAAGATATTTTTGATTGCATTCAGGAAACCGCTTATGGCAGATATTGGTTTAACTCATATTGCATTGGGAGTAACCGACATCAATAAAAGCATCTCGTTTTATGAGAAGTATGCTGGAATGAAAGTAGTGCATCGTCGCACCGATGAAACTAATAAATTTGAAGTTGCTTGGATCAGTGATTTAACTCGACCATTTGTAATTGTGCTACTGCAATTAGATAAAGCACAATGCCAACCTTCATCTGGTTTTCATCTTGGCGTAGCCTGTAAAAGCCGCGAAGAAGTAGACCATCTCTGTAATGAAGCGCAGTTAGAGGGTTTGTCGGTATCAGGGCCTAACGATTATGGTTCTCCTGTTGGTTACTGGGCTTTTATCCATGATCCTGATGGTTATCAACTTGAGGTTGCCTATGGTCAGGAGGTTAATTTCACAATCGCCCAAGCACAACAACAGAGAAGTATCTCATAGATTAAGTGCGATCGCTATTATAGAGAATTTTAATGATTAGCGATCGCCTCACCCAACCTTTAGTTTCCTATGCTCAATAAATTACAACAACTTAAAGCGATTTGGAACTATAAAAACTCAGGTAATTTTGGTGATTTTGCTATTCTTAAGTCTGATTTTTTTGGTGCAAAAGTTAACCCAGAATTAGCCACTAAATTACAACCAGTAATCGGCTATTATCCCCCAATTAATCTAGAAAAATTAAGCCAATATCCTCCAGGTTCTTTTGGTAGAGAATATGCCGACCACATGCAAGCCAATCACCTCAAACCACTCAATATCAGCCCTGAACTAGATGATGTCGCTCAACGCAATGTATTTGCTTTGCGCTACATTGTTACCCACGATATTTTTCATGTGTTACTGGGCTTTGATACGACCTACGCCGGAGAAATTGGTGTATTAGCCTTTGCCGCTGCCCAAAATTATAGCAATTCCCTCAAAATCAGCTTATGGTTAGCTAAATTCCTCTATCCAATCTTCGCACCGCACCAAATTAAAGAAATTTTTGCTAACGTAAAACAAGGAAAAGAATTAGGAAAAAAAGCAGATTTTCTGCTTGCATATCGCTTTGAAGAAAACTGGTTAGAACCCATTAATGAATTGAAAAAAAGCTTAGGATTACTAGCAAAATCGATAACAAACTCAAATAATTAAAAGAAATAGTTGCCTACTCACCACTCAGCACTTGCCAATAAAACTCTGCGTAATTTTGCGCTTACCTCCCTATTCCTCTGCGTTCCAAACTTCCTAAATAGGAGCATAACTAATGATTACTCTCCAAAAAAATTCCCAAACCAGTCATAATCTTCCAAATAAAACGACCGAGCCTAAATGGTTTCAGACATTGCGAGCAATTCTACAACCAATCGAAAACTTAGATTGGCATCAAAAAAAATACGGAGATATTTTTATCTCTACATTGGCTGGGTTGCCCACACAGGTACTTATTAGTCATCCACAAGCAATTCAAGAACTTTTTACTGCTGATGCTAAGTTGTTTGAATCAGGTTCAGGGAACAACATTATTCAACCTTTGGTAGGAACAAATTCATTAATATTACTTGATGGCGATCGCCACTTACAACAACGTAAACTGTTAATGCCTCCTTTTCATGGAGAACGCATGAAAGCTTATGGTAATTTGATTTGTGAAATTGCCAATCAAGTCACTAGTCAGTGGAAGGTAGGACAACCATTTATCGCGCGTCCCTGGATGCAGGAAATTTCCCTGAAAGTGATTTTACGTGCTGTTTTTGGACTGCAAGAAGGAGAACGTTACCAACAAATTCAACAAATCTTAGTTGAGATGTTGGATACTTTTAATGCACCTTTGAGTGCTGTCTTCTTATTTTTCAAAATATTACAAAAGGATTTAGGTGCTTGGAGTCCTTGGGGTAAATTTCTCCGTAGCAGACAGCAGCTTGATGAATTAATTTACCAAGAAATTCGGGAACGTCGCCATCAAAGCGCATCTCAAGGTGAAGATATCTTGAGTTTGCTACTATCTGCACGCGATGAAAATGGTCAACCCATGAGTGATGAGGAGTTGCGCGATGAGTTGATGACTATGTTGTTTGCAGGTCATGAAACTACTGCGATCGCCTTAGCTTGGGCTTTATATTGGATTCATTATCAACCAGAAGTCCGCGAAAAATTACTGCAAGAACTCAACTCCATTGATATAGCCAGTGCAGACCCTATAACAATTGCTCAACTACCATATCTAAATGCTGTTTGTTCTGAAACACTGCGAATTTATCCAGTTGTTTTCTTTAGTTTGCCGCGAATTTTACAAGCTCCTATGCAATTAATGGGTTACGATTTACCCAAAGGTATGACAATATCTGCTTGTATTTATTTAACTCACCAACGTCCAGATATTTATCCAGAACCCCAGCGTTTTCGACCAGAACGTTTTCTCGAACGCCAATTTTCGCCTTATGAATTTTTACCTTTTGGCGGTGGAAATCGTCGTTGTTTAGGAATGGCGTTTGCTTTATTTGAAATGAAATTAGTTCTAGCGACTATCCTTTCGCACTACTCACTAGAATTGTTAGAAAAAGCTCCACTTAAACCTGTACGGCGTGGCATAGTATTTACACCTGCTGGCGGTGTGCGTTTGATGGTGAAGGATAAGTTTTAAAAGTCGCTAATTGTACAACAAGACTCTTTATTGTGGAGGGTGTAGAGATGTCAGAATTTTGGACACCTACACCCATGAGTTTTCACTGCATCAAGGTAAAATTATTAATTATATAAAGTTAGAAAGTAGGTACATCCAAATCAAACCAGAACTAGAGCAATTTATTCAAGCACAGCTTGCTAGTGGTAGATTCGCTAGTGCAGATGATGTGATAAATGAAGCCTTTAAACTGCTACAAGAAAGAGAACAGCGAATTGAAAAATTAAGGCAAAAAATTGCTATAGGAACTGAAGAAGTTGCTCAAGGAAAAGTAACTGATGGCGAAGTTGTGTTTACTAAGTTACAAGAAAAAATTCGTCAAATTGCTGAGGAGTCATCTGAATGAGTAATTATTCATTTGCAGATGCAGCAATTCAGGACTTAGATGAAATTTGTGAATATATTGCTCATCATAACCCAAAAGCAGCCAGCAAGCTTTTTGATGACATTCGCCAAAATGTAAATTGGTAGCTAGTTTTCCTAATATGGGTAAAAGTTATGGAAGGCTTGTACCAAATTTACGCGGGTTTGCTGTCGATGATTAGATTATGTTGTATTTTAGTATCCCAAAGAAGATGGAATTACTATTACTCATGTTGTGAGTGGTTATCGAGATTTAGAAGCTTTGTTTACAGACGAATAATAAAACTTTAAAATTGAGAATTGACTGATTTTCGTTTAAATTCAAAGCGATGCTATTTTTGTTTTGCTTTGAATTTAGGCTGGGTCGAGTTGTGTAGGTATGCTAATCACAAACTCAGTTCCTTCTCCAGGTGTGGAAATACAATCTAATTCCCCCCGGTGTTTTTTGACAACAACTTGATAGCTAATTGATAATCCCATTCCTGTACCTTTGCCTACAGGTTTGGTAGTAAAGAAAGGGTCAAAGATGCGATCGCGGATTTTTTCGTCGATTCCTGTCCCATTGTCTGTAATACTAATTGTGATGCGATCGTCTGCTTGTAGTTGGGTGCGAATCTGAATTTGCGGGTTGGGAATAGCCACTTCTTCAAGAGCATCAATGGCATTTGTCAACAAATTCATAAATACCTGATTCATTTGTCCAGGATGACACATTACCCTTGGTAAATCGCCATAATCTTTAATCACCTCGATTTCTGGAGCATCTTTTTGAGCTTTCAGGCGATTTTGCAAGAGTAACAAAGCATTATCAATGCCTTCGTGGATATTCACCAACTTCATGCCATCTTCGTCAACCCGTGAGAAATTGCGTAAAGATAAAACGATTTGGCGAATGCGTTCTGCGCCTGTATTCATCGAATCTAAGACTTTTGGCAAATCTTGCCGGATAAAATCTAAATCAATTGCATAAATTTGCTGGTGAATTTCTGGTGCTGGCGGGTAAAAGTGTTGCTGATAAAGTTCAATCAAGTGCAACAAATCTTGTACATAATCGGTGGCATATTTCACATTGCCATAGATAAAATTCACCGGGTTGTTAATTTCGTGAGCAATACCTGCGACTAACTGTCCCAAACTGGACATTTTTTCTGATTGGATGAGCTGAGCTTGGGTTTGTTGCAGTTTTCGCAGCGCTTCTTCTAGTTGCTGAGTTTTAGCGCGAAACTTGGCTTCTGATTTTCTTAAAGCTGTTTCTATACGCTGTCGTCGTAGTTCTTCGCGTTTACGAACTGTAATATCTTGGCAAATACCAACAAAGTAGACAACATTGCCACTAGCATCTTTGATGGCGGATGAGTAGCAACTATGCCATCGCCAATTGCCATTTTTGTGTTTAATGCGATATTCGATCGCGTCTTGCTGTTGTCCTGTAATTAAAATTTTAGTGAAGTAATTTGTATAGGTCGATAAATCTTCGTGATGTAAAAAGGAAACAAAGGATTTCCCTTCAACTTCTGTGACATCATGCCCTAAAATCTCACTCCAGTTAGAAGACACATAAGAAAATAAACCATCAGGGGTGAGTGCAAAAATAATATTGTTAGCTTTTTCAACAATCGTCCGAAACTGATCACCACCTTCGATAAAAGCTCCTTGTACTATGTGAGTGATATCACGCACTAGCACGATAATTTCTTGTGATGCTAATGGTAATAATCGGACTTCAAAATGTGCCTTACCTTCTTCTAAGGTTAAAGTATATTCAAAACTAACTAAAGATTGAGTTTGCAGAACTTGATTGATGGCTTGATGAAAGCGGATAACGATAGATGTTGGTAAGCACTCTAGTAATTGCTGACCTGGAACTGCTTTTGATTGGTTAGTTAAATTATATGTTTTGCTTGATTGGTATTCTAAGATAATCCCATTGGGATCAATACGAAAGTATGTATCTGCCAGCAGCTGCCACATTGCTTGCATTTGGGAGGTTGTCTGAACTAACTTGGCTTCTGTTGCTTGCAGTTGCTGGAGTGCATTATTTAATTCTGTTGTTTGGTTCTCAATTTCTGTTTCTAATTCATGATTGGCAGCTGCTAGTGCCATATTTCTTATCTTGCGATCGCTAGTATTTTTTTTACCGCGCTTCTGCACTAGTTTTATGCTTTCATCAATTTTGTGAGTTAAATTTTGCACCCTTTCAGAAAACACTTTTACCTGCCTATCCTGCGGAGACTAGTATTATATAAAATCTGAAAAATTATGCTGAAATTTCTCAAATAATATTTATTTTTCACTTGTCTTAAATTTACCCAATAACTCAAAGAAAAACTCAAAACATCATACTGTGATGTTATTACGATCATCCAGTAAGTACATCTATCTTAAGAGAGTTTCATAAATTTGCAAATATTCTTTTGAATAAAAAAGAATTTAACACAATTTTTAGATTCTCAAAATCAATTGTGCTTAAACTTTGAATTATTAATATTGAATTTTTTGTAAATTAAAATATTCCCTGATGCTATGAAAAAATTTGTAGCATAACCCTTGACTTTATTAAGTAATTTTAATTTCAAGGTTGAAATTTGTAATTAATCTTCAAAGATATATTTTATTTTTTAGAAAAAATAAAAACCGTCAAAAAATCATTGCTGAGGATCAGACATTTGTGTATCCCTACTCATGAGTATGAGAATCTTTGTCAGCTAAACCACATATCGATTGCATCATCACTTCATGGGTCGTTCACCGTTAACTGTCAACACTATATTAAATATGCAAATCAAATCTGAAACAGCTAAATAAAGTTAAATTTTGATTAAAAATGACTGTAATTAAGTTTTTATACTGAATAAATATCTATTTACTTTAGAAAACGGCGGATATGACTAGATGCGGCACAATGTTCAACAAATAAATTAAAACCAACCCAGCAAAATATTCTGTTGAAACTGGGTGTAAGGATTTTGACTCACTAAAATGGGAAACACCATAAAATCAAAACTTTGAGCTAACGGCTGCTGTTTGCAACTTTTATGTTATAAAACTCACATAAATTTTATTTTTAACGGTAACTATTGTATGGAGTCTGAAAAGTTAGCATATTTTAAAGAGTACGGCGAATTTATACTTCAAAAAATCAACTCTGTACCACAGTATCCTTCTAAACAAGAAGATTGGGTACCAGCCAGTCTGGATGAATGTCTGGAACGCTTGCGAGAAACTGCTGAGAAAACCGTAGAACTTGCCACTTCACCTGTCAAAATCGGAGTGATGGGAGAATTCAGTAGTGGAAAAACTCTACTCTTAGGCAGCTTAATTGGATATGCCGATGCATTACCAGTCAACGAAAACCCAACTACTGGTAATGTTACAGCCATTCACCTCGTAGCACAAGATGAATTTGCTACTACCCAAGTAGGGAATTTTACTGTCGAGTATCTTTCGCACGAAGGAGTGAAAGAATGCTTGCGTTTTATGTTAGCAGAAGCCAGCCGCAGATCAGCTGCCGCCGGGCTTGTGCCTGTACAACTTTCGCAGTTAAACTCTGGCAAAGATATTATTGCTTGGTGTGAGCAAGCATGGAATCAAAGTAATAATTTAGAGTTACGCTATCTGCTGCGTGAATTGGTGTTGTTCGTGCGTGCTTATACTTCTTACGGCGAAGCGATGTGTGGCGGACGCTATCAAATTGATCATGCCACAGCGCGTGAAGGTTTACAGCTGGCAGAACAACCAATGGCTATTCAAACTCTGAGGTTTGAAGATTTACCGCCAGCACATATCCGCTTACCCAGTCCACCCCAAAGACTACCCACAAAGTTATTGCAAAACAGCTTTCCATTAATTCGCCGCGTTGATATTGAAGTGAAAATCTCGCGGGAAATTTGGGATGTGACAGACGCTTCCGAATTTATTCTTTTAGATTTTCCTGGGTTGGGTGCGGCTAACTCCGGCGCGAGGGATACCTTTTTATCGCTGCGAGAATTAGCGGAAGTCCAAACAATATTAATCTTGCTCAATGGTAAATCGCCAGGGAGCGATCGCGCTAACAAAATATTTACCATGATGCAGCAACAGCGACCCGGACAAGACCTCAAAGATTTAATTCTTGTCGGTGTCGGTCGTTTTGACCAGCTACCCCTAGAAAGTGAAGGTGGCGAAAGAGAACTCGACCAACTCATTGAAGACAGTACAGCTAACACTCCTTTGTATGAGGAAACTGTTGTCAAAAAACTGAAAGTTCTGCAAACAACTATTGATGGCGCAAGTGCATTCACCACTCAAAAAGACCGCATCGTTTTGTTATCACCCTTATTAGGACTAGCGGAATTAGCCAAACGTTCGAGTAGTGTGAAAGCAGGTTCACCAGAATTTTTATCTAACTTAGATTACCCTGATTACCTGGAGCGCTCAAAACGTTTGCAACAAAAATGGACACGCCTCAGCGAAAGACTGCTAGAATCTGACGCACGTAGCCACCTTGGTAGAAAACTAGGTTACTTTGCTCAAGATGGCGGTATTGCCAAACTGCGAGAATTAATTCAAAATCACGTTGCAGCGCATGGACTAAAGCAACTGTATGAAGATACTCGCCGCGCGGCGGAGAATGTGCGTCAACAACAAGAAAACCTGAAAAATATCATCGCAGAAATTCATGAACAAGGCATACCAACTCTTGATAGTCCCACATTAATTGAGTTAAGAAATGCCATTGATAGTTTAGATAAAACTTACCGCAATTTTCAAAAAGAATTAGGCAAAGAACCACTCAAAGACCGCCGGGGAATAGTTGTCAGCGAAGTAGTAAAAGACGAACTCACATTTAAAATTCTCAACTGGAACCAATGGACTTTGTTATTTAACAAAGCCAACAATGGCGCTATCACTATAGCAGAAACCAAAGGTGCAGCCGGGAAGTTATTTGACAGAGGAAGTAAAGTTAATAATGCTTTACCAACTAAGAGTGATGACTTTTATCCAACCTTTGAAAAAACTGTCCAAGAAGTCGAGATATTTGCCCGCGATCGCATTCGTCAAGCAGTGGTAGATTTATTAAACAAACTATCCAATCAAGTAGCCGAAGCAAGAGACTATCTCAAAACACTTCTCACCACCGAAATGGAACAAGAAATTGAGATAGGTTTTGGTAGTGAAGAAGCCGATTTATTTTATAAATTACTGTTAGGCTGCGATCCTAATCAATGGAAAGAAGCGATTCTCGCAGAAATTGACAGTAAAGACAAAGAAATTGCGTCTGAAATGATGTTTCCCTTGGCACGTCAAGACGAAAAACACAACATTGGTCAAATATTTGATTGGTCACCAGAAAGAAGCCAAAATTCACCCAAAGCCAGCCATCATCAAATGTTAGTCTTGCGTCTGCGCGATGAAATTACCGCTAGTGCTAGTCTCCATCTGGTGCAGTATGTCAGTGAAGTAAATCAACAAGTAAATTCAGAAATAGAAGGAATTTTAGATCAAATTATTCCCACACTGCAAAATATTTCTAAAAAAGAAGCATTGTTGAGATATCTAGCTGCTGGGGACTCGCCGCCAAAACTTGCTATTCCCACCTGGCTAAATATCCTCTCTGAAATCGCCACCATTTCTTATTCAGATATTGCTATTTAATAGCTGAGTATACTTGCAGTCTTCTTTGCGCCTTTGCGCCTACTCTTCGAGAAGCCGCTTTGCGTCTATGCGTGAGATAAAAAAGGAAAATAAAAATGCCAGTAGAAATTCGTCTCCCACCACGCTTTCAAGTCCAAATAAACGAAAACGAATATTTAGAACTTCCCAGCATTCAACTAGTTGCTATTGGAAACAATGTACCGCACATTGCCCGCATCAATTTCTCCGTAAAAGGTACTCCCAGTGAACTAACAAACCAAATTCAAAAAGCATATAAACCATTTGATGCTGTCACACCAAAAATTTCACAAATCGGGCAATTAGAACAATATCCTTGTAAATTAGAAAAACCTTTAACAGAACCTATCAACTGTACATTGCAGGTAATTGTTGAGTATTTTGATTCCGACTTTTCGGGAGAACCGCTATTATCTGAACCTAGACAAGTTCAAGCTGTTTGCTATTTATGGACACCATCAACTTCTGAAGCACAAATTATGAATTCTGTGTCACTACCAAACTCTGCTGAACAACCAGTTCATCATCAACCACAAAAAAGATTTCCAGGATGGTTTGCTTTAGATTTTGGTACGTCGAATTCTACCGTGACACTTTTCGACCCTATAGAAGTACCAATTGCTGAAATTTTACCACGAGAACAAGAATTAAGACTGCGCGATCGCCTGGCACAATGGCTTAATTCTCCTGCTTCCGAAGCGCTTCCAGATATCAGCGAAGCTGAGTGGGAGAAATTTATTATTGATATTAGTAAAAATTTAGAAATTGACCCTAGCCGCTTAAGCGAAATTTTTGAAAGTGATAACAAAGAAAAATTTTTAGAAGCAATTCGCCAAATCGAATTATCTTTAGGTAATAGCGAAAAATTTCAACGAGCAGCTAGTAAGAAATTATATCAAATTTATCATGAAGTCTTTCGCGTTCCGACATTAGAATCACAAAATTTAATTCCAGTAGTTCTCGATATTGACCGCCGCGATACAGAAATTCCTAGCGAGTTAGAAATTTCTAATTTAGAAGTATTAAAACTGAGAATGGGACGAGAAGCCAGAGATAATAGAAAAAGAGCGATCGCACAAGGAACAAGCAGTTCTTTAAAAGAAATTATCAGCCGTTTTCACCATTCACCCAAGCGTTATTTTGGACAGAATAGAACATTCCCCGTAATCTTAGAAGATACAGAAGCAAGTATTAATGTTAATCAATTAATTCAAGCAGCTTGGGCGCATTTAATTGAATTAACTGAAGACTATCGCCAACGCGCTAGACGTAGATTTTCTGAAGGTGAATTTTTAAGCGCAGTTGTTACCTATCCTACTGTTGCACCGCCAGTTGTTCGCAAAGAAGTTAAGCAATTAGTTGAACAATTAGGAATTGATGATGTTCAAACTGCTTATGATGAAGCTGTTTCTGTAGCAATATTTTTCCTGTGGCGAGAATTTGGTGGGAATCTCAACATTGGTATTGAATCTTTCAAAACTCGTTGTCGCCGCGATGGCAATAAATGGTCACAAAATGTATTAGTTTTAGATATTGGTGGCGGCACAACAGACTTAGCATTAATTGAATTAACCTTAGAAGATAAAACACCTTTCTTTGCCAGTAACGAAGACCGAGGTTTAGGTGGACGTTACTATAAATTGACTCCGAAACTATTAGGTTCATCGGGACATTTGCAATTGGGTGGTGAATTAATTACCCTGCGAGTATTTCGGTTATTAAAAGTTGCGATCGCAGATTTTCTCTTAACAGCAGTTACCAGAGGTGATATCGACAGCGAAAAACTAGAAGACTTTATTAGTTCTGAATTAAACGAGCGTTTTTTAGAACAAGGTAAATTCAAAACAGGCAGCTTATTAAAATGCTTAGATAGAGAAAATCCCGAAGGTGATGCAGCTTATAAAGATGCCTTAGATACAGCCGAAAAAGTATTACCGACCCGTTGGCAGCAAGCACCCCAACGCCTACAAACTTTCTATACTCTTTGGGAACATGCAGAAGCAGCCAAACTCAAACTCGGACAAAAACCACCAGCCGATAATTCACTTTTAACCTTTACAATCTCTGAACAACAAATTGCCGAACTTCTCACCCAAAGCGCAATCAAATATCAAATCCACAACCCAGATACTATTTCTGTCACCTTAGATAATCAACAATTTGAACGCGTCGCCACATCCGCAATTAAAGAAGCAATTGGTATTGCTAAAGGCTTAATGGAAAGCCGCTTGCGTTCAGAAGATAACACCATAGATTCTTGGAACACACACAAAGTTGACTGGCTAATTCTGTCAGGAAAAACTTGCAATCTCGACTTAGTACAACGTCATATTTATCAAGAATTTAGCAAGTCTCCCTACTTCGTTTGGAACCCAGAAAGAATTACCTTTGTTTTAGAATTTACCAAACTAGCTACCTCAGCAGGCGCGTGTTATGCCGAAAAGCTACGCAGGTTAAGATTCGACCCAGAAGAATCAAAAGCACTGCTACAAAAAGGCGCGAATCAATTAGAAATTGATGTAAAAAACCTATTTTATTATTTACCTTGCAACTTCAAACGTAAAACCCAAAGCAACGAACTCTTACCAATATTCAAAGCCGGACAAGAACTCTATCAACTTGCATCTTGGGAAACCGTTGCAAAAGTGCGCACAACTTGGCAAGGAATACAGTTAACCAATATCATTTATCGCCAAGACTACGAAGACGGTGATTTACGGCTTTGGGGAAGCTTCGACGGTAAACATCTCATGGAAAAATTGGGAATGGATGAAGCAGAGTTCCTCAAAAAAATCAAAGTTCAATTTGAAATTGACCAGACACTACAATTTAGCGTCTTACTGTGTCAAGGTAATCCACATTATTTAATAGATGTTCCCGGTATTGATGTTGGTTCAGCAATATCAGCAGCCTCTGAAACAACACTATTTGCTGATGGTAAATTAAAATGGAACATCGCCGTAGAACGACCAAATAAAGACTTAACCGATGGTGATATAGCAGTCAATGTCATCGAGTCAGCAACCGTTGATCAACCCAATGCCTATCATTTAGTCTTTGAAATAGACCAAAACGATCACAAATCTCTGCACGAATTTCATTATCTCCGCGATGGTTCGCCGCAACCAGGAAAAGGTTTAATTAGTAATCCCTTACCTCCATTTCCTTACACTGGTCAACATACATTTTACGTTTATCAAACAGACACAGAAACTAACAGAAAAAAATGGATACGTATCGGTTCACTCAGTAAACCATCTGTCACCACAGACTACCCTTGCCAATATCGCGTCACCCTTGACAACAAAGGTATCCTGCGGATGCACCCTGGCGAAGTTCCCTACTGGACATCCACAAGTCAAGAATGTTTAAAACAAGAAGGCTGTGTTTACCGTGCTGAGTTAGAGTTACAACCTAACGAAGTAGATAAAGAACGCGATCCCTTCTGTGGCATACATTAATAATTAATTGTTTCGCGCAAAGGCGCAAAGACGCTAACGAAACTCTGCGTCTCTGCGCGAGATAAAAAAAGGTGATATTCATGCAGCATCTACGTCAGCTATTACAAATAGAAAACTCCGAGATAGCCAAGTTACTGCGGTATAGCTTGCATGGACTAGAGGCTGCATTAAATCAAGCGCGTACAGAATTACCCCAAGATCCCGGCGCTGAAGTATGCGCAGAACTGCTGCAAGAAATCGAAAGTTTGTTGCAACCTGTACCGCCAGAAATTGAACAAGAAAAAACGCTTATTATCCAATCTTCAGATGAGTTAAAACTAAATCATCTCCGGGATGCTTGGAATGCTGACTCAGAACTAAGTTTATATTTAGGAGATTCACAATTACAAAGCCAAACTGATGCTGATTTATGGAATGAAATTCACCGGAAAGTGCTGCGAATTCCCGATGATTTAGCTGCCTTTTGGCAACAACGTGCTTTAGATTTAGCTCAAGAAATTGGTGCAATAGAAGATAATTATAACCTCTATCAACTTCCCTTCATCAGAGATGAAATAATTTATCCTGGACTCAAAGGTAGTGTTAGTGTTCAGGGTTTATGTTTATCTCCAAAAGAATTTTTAAAGTCAAAATTTACTCCAACTAGTGGTTCAGAAGATTTATACTTACTAGCTAGTTTCGTAAGTTTATATCTAAAATTTATCGAAATAGAACCAGATTTACATCACGCCTTAAAAAGTGTTTTTAGTTTTGATATTATTTCTTTAAACTCCAAACCAGAACAGCAACAACAATATATAGAAGCTTTAACAGCCCGCTTCAACCGTACCCAAAAAGTAGAAGAAAATAACGAAATATTAGCTATTGTACGTGCATGGATTGATATGGATGAAGCAATACATTCATTAGTATTTATCCCACCCGTTGAACGTTATTCATGGTGGGGAAAATTACAGCAAGAATCACGACGAACCCTCAAAAAAATTGCTGACAAAGCCAATAAGTCAGGTCACAATGTGAGAATTCGCCAACTCTCAGGACTCTATGCTGATATATGTGCTTTTTCCAAAGATGATTTGCAACTAAATTGTGGCGGTATTCCTGGAGAAGTGTTAACTTGTCTGCGAGTGTATGCACGCATTAATCAAGAAGAATTTCCCGGGCGTGTAATATTTCGTTCACTACGTTAATAGAATTATTTCAACGCACCACAGAGGCACAGAGAACATAGAGAGTAAAGAAATAAACACTCTTTGCGCCTTTGCGCGGCAGTCGCTACAAGTCGGGAAACCCACCCAACGCGCTGCCTTGCCTTTGCGTGAGATTTAACAGTTTTATTATTCACAATCTATTAAGTAAATCTTACTATTCCGAGAAAAATAGAGGTAAGAGAAATGCAACAATAACTCCAATCAATACAAACGCCTCAATAATTCTCAGGGTTAAATTATTATCTAACAATTGATTAATTCCTTCCCCAAAGTTAGTTTGCAAGCTACTCCACCAAATACGGTAACGATTAACCCATTGACTAGGACTATCTTCTGAGCGAACTTGCAAAGAAAAAATAGACAATAATAATGGCACACCACCCACTTTAATAGACATTAAAAGATGAATAGCTAAACAGCCAACTATCACACACCAAGCGATAAGATGTAACTCATACCAAATATGATCAATTTTTCCAGCAGGAAGCCATTCTTCTTTCATCATCCTGCCAGAAACTACGGAAAAAACTGAAGCAACTAGCATGAGAGTGTTAGCTAGTCTTTGCAAACTCACCCACCAAATTGGTTTACCAACTTGGCTGAGTTGTTTCCAGGAATTTTGTTGAATGAGTCGCTTATTCCCAGCATGAAAGCTGTAAAGTGCAAATGCTGGTAGCACAATCAAGAAAAATAAGGCAAAAGTGCCATGAATCCCTTGAATATCGCCCAGTTGTGGAAATGGGATTTTACCAAATCGCCCATCGTAGGTATTGTAAACTAGGAATCCGGTAATGATTGCTGCGATCGCTAAAATTCCACTCACGCCATGCAGCATTCGCAACAATAACGGTTGATAGGGAACAGAACGAGGCATAAAAGTAGCTATGCTAAACAAAAACTATAAAGATATTTTAAGAGAAAGTGCGATCGCCTAAATCATTGATCATGCTCAAAAGTCCGCTACGTTACCCCGGAGGTAAATCCAAAGCGATAAAACAAATTTCTGAATACTTACCAGATAATTTCTCAGAATTTCGAGAACCTTTTGTCGGCGGTGGTTCTGTATTTATTTACTTAAAACAAAAATATCCAAATTTAAAAATTTGGATTAATGATTTAAATACTGAGCTATTCTTATTTTGGAAAATAGCTCAATCTGATATATCTTTGTTAGTTCAAGAAATACACCAAATTAAAACTCAATATACAAATGGTAAATTATTATTTACAGAATTAAATAATGTGGACGTAAAAAGCTTATCTGATTTAGAAAGGGCAGTGCGCTTTTTTGTCCTCAACAGAATCACTTTTTCAGGCACCATAGAATCTGGTGGTTTTTCTCAAGAAGCTTTTGCTAAAAGATTTACATATTCATCAATAGAACGACTAGAAAAACTAGAGTCAATCTTAACAGCAGATATCAAAATTACCAACTTAGACTATAGTTACCTGCTGAATGAAAAAGGTGAAAATGTATTTTTATTTTTAGATCCACCTTATTTTAGTGCTACCAAATCTAAGCTATATGGTAAAGACGGTGACTTGCACACATCTTTTGATCATCAAAGATTTGCTGAAAGTTTAAAACAATGTCATCATCGTTGGCTCATTACTTACGATGATTCTTCGCAAATACGGAATAATTTTAAATGGGCAAATATTTTTGAGTGGGAATTGCAGTATGGCATGAATAACTATAAGCAGAATGGTGCAGCTAAAGGAAAAGAATTATTTATTACTAACTATGAACTTCTCAAGAATTGAGAAACAAAATTTATGTAACTCCTCCGATAAAACTTAGACACCACCAAGCTTGCATTCCTGTAACCCATAACCTTTCACCTGCTATAGCTGCTCATTTTCCGGTACGATAGCTGCCATGTATCCTTTTCAGTCAGCTTCGGCGATCGCATTTCATCACTTAAAACCCTAGCTATGACAACTTCCCCAGAACTTTCTACAAGTTGGTATATTCTGCTACAGCAATTAATAGATGGTCAATCTTTGACTCGCCCCCAAGCAGCGGAATTAATGCAAGGGTGGCTGAGTGAAGCCGTTCCTCCAGAGTTATCAGGAGCAATTTTAACAGCCCTCAATTTTAAAGGCGTTTCCGCCGAAGAATTAACTGGTATGGCTGAAGTCCTACAATCTCAGAGTAGACCACTCAGCACTCAATCCTCAGCACTCAGCACTGTCATAGACACCTGCGGTACTGGTGGCGACGGTTCATCGACTTTTAATATTTCTACGGCGGTAGCTTTTGTGGTGGCGGCTTACGGTGTACCCGTAGCTAAACATGGTAATCGTTCCGCTTCTAGTTTGACAGGTAGCGCGGATGTGTTAGAAGCATTGGGTGTCAACTTAAGCGCTCCTAGCGAAAAAGTCCAAGCAGCATTACAAGAAGTCGGGATCACCTTTTTGTTTGCCCCTGGTTGGCATCCAGCTTTGAAATCAGTAGCGCAATTGCGCCGGAATCTCAGAATTCGGACTGTTTTCAACTTACTGGGGCCGTTAGTCAATCCCTTGCGTCCGACTGGGCAAGTAGTGGGGTTATTCACACCCAAACTTTTAGAAACTGTCGCTCAAGCATTACATAATCTGGGCAAACAAAAAGCGATCGTTTTGCATGGGCGCGAAAGAATTGATGAAGTAAGTTTAGGAGATTTAACTGACTTAGCTGTGTTATCTGATGGTAAAGTGCAGTTAACTACGATCAATCCCCAAGAAGTCGGTGTAACACCTGTCTCTATAGACGCGTTGAAAGGTGGAGATGTGCAGGAAAATGCCGAAATTCTCAAGGCTGTGCTGCAAGGTAAAGGAACAACAGCACAACAAGATGCCGTAGCGTTAAATGCTTCGTTAGCGCTACAAGTTGCAGGTGCGATCCCATTGCTAGATCATGCGCAAGGTGTGAGTGTCGCTAAGGAAATTCTACAGAGCGGGAGTTCTTGGGCGAAGTTGGAGGAACTGGTTCAATTTCTATCGAATTGACTTCTGAATGCGATTGGGGACGGAACTCAACAACATTACGTTTAATGGTGACATCGTAGTTACCAAAAAAGTCATGTCCTAACAAACCAGTTTCTAATTCTGTCCCTGCGATCGCAACTGGCACTCGATTCACTTTTACCCCACTAATTGCCATTGAATCCACATAACCCACAGGAAATTCTACGGCTCTGGAACTGGCAGTATTAGCTTTGGCTTTACCTACAGGAATGATCCCCAAGTCGTTAGCCATTTGCTGAGTAATGACAGTACCACTGGCTCCTGTATCCACAATCATGTCGAATTTCTGCTGACCGTTGAAAGTGACTTCAACAATCGGTGTCCCACCAACTCGCCGTTTAATTGGCACAACAAACACATCTTTTTCTGGAGGTATAATTTCTGCTGAGGAAAAAACGCGCTGTTGTGGTGGTTGTCTGGTTGGGATCGGTTGTGGCACAAATTTGGCCGCAGTTTTTGGCTGAGGAACCGCCACTACTATCTTTTGATTGTCGGCTGATGGCGGCTGCAAATTAGGATTTGCCTTTTGCAATGCGTACTTAACCTTGCGCTGGTATTCGACAATTTTTCCTTGAGCAGTAACAAAATCAGGACTTTGGCGACTGACTTGCTCCATAAGGGCGATCGCCTCCTGAAACTGATGTGCCACCAAATTCCAATCTTGAACCGATTGAGCCGATTGGCTAATACTCACGGCTCCTGCGGCTTTGTCTAATCCCAACTCAAAAGAACTTGGCTCAAGTTCCGACGGCGGCAGTGCTTCAGGTTTTGGGCTGGTTAATGGGGCTGCTGATTCGACAGGTGGCTGTACTGATAAATTGTCAGTAACCACAGATTGTTGATTACCAACAGTCTCAGTAGTTTGTTTGTCTTCACTACAGGCAACACCCAAAACGGCTAAAGCGCTTGAGAGAAAAATCAGGGCTGCACGAGATAAAAAAGACTGACGCATAATTGATATCTATTTTACCTACCCAAACAACTGCAAAACCACTTCTGCCAACGATTACCCTGAAAAAATTATGAAGTATGAATTATGAAGTATGAAGTGTAAGACTTTGCATTTGATGATTTACACTTTTTTAGGATGAAGACGCAGTGCCGAAGTAAAAATCTCATATTTCAAACTTCACACTTCAGACTTCATGCTTACCCCATCCCTAATCTATCGCCTATGTCCCTGTCTGACGCAATACCTGCTTTACTTGTCTTGGCAGATGGCACTGCTTACCGTGGTTGGTCTTTCGGTGCGACGGGAACCACCATCGGGGAAGTGGTGTTTAACACTGGCATGACCGGATATCAAGAAGTATTAACCGACCCTAGTTACTGCGGTCAAATTGTGATTTTTACCTATCCTGAATTAGGGAACACAGGCGTTAATCCTGAAGATGAAGAATCGCTGCGGCCGCAAGTGCGGGGAGCGATCGCTCGCAATATTTGTCATAAACCGAGTAACTGGCGATCGACACAATCTTTACCTGACTATCTCAAACAACACCAAATTCCCGGTATCTACGGCATTGATACCCGCGCCCTTACCCGCAAAATTCGGATGTTCGGCGCAATGAACGGTGGGATTTCTACAGAAATTCTCGATGAAGCCGAATTACTAGAACAAGTCCAAGCATTTCCGAATATGGCTGGCTTAAATCTAGCCAAGGAAGTCACCACTTCCCAAGTGTATGAATGGTCAGAACCAACAATCCCTGATTGGGAATTCAACCCAGAAAACATTACCAATGGCGAAGAAACCTTCACCGTTGTTGCCATTGACTTTGGCGTGAAGCGCAATATTTTGCGCCGTTTGGCTAGTTATGGTTGTCGCGTGATAGTTGTTCCGGTAAATACCCCACCAGAAGAAATTCTCAGCTATAACCCAGATGGCATCTTTCTTTCCAACGGCCCTGGCGATCCAGCCGCCGTCACAGAAGGTATTGAAACCGTCAAAGCACTGTTAGACAGCCAAAAACCCATGTTTGGTATTTGTATGGGACACCAAATTTTGGGACACGCCCTAGGCGCAGAAACTTTTAAACTCAAATTCGGCCATCGGGGTTTAAATCAGCCTGCGGGTTTACAACGCCGGATAGAAATTACCAGTCAAAACCACAGTTTTGCAATTAACCCAGATACTTTACCTGAGACCGTTGTTGAAATCAGCCACCTGAACTTGAACGATCGCACCGTCGCTGGTGTCCGTCATAAGACTTTGCCCATATTCTCGGTACAGTATCACCCTGAAGCCAGCCCCGGCCCCCATGATGCTGATTACTTATTTGAGCAATTTGTACAAGCAATGCGATCACTACGCACAGTTACTAACGCTGAGGTTAAGTAAAAATATAAAAAGTGCTAGATGGGAGACTGCCAAACTCAAAAGTTAAAAGGCAAAAGTCAAAAGATTTTTTACTTTTTACTTTTTACTTTTTACTTTGCCTATACTCTGCTATCTCAGCAGGTTGTAGACAACGTGCATAAAAACCATCTATACTTGAGCGTTCACTTTAATGATTGAGGAGGGAATTATTGCTGAGCCACTTAATCTAACCGTAAGCCTGAGAGGCACTCGTGAAGCCCGGGATAACTATCAGCTCTTCCGCCTCACAGGTTTGTTAGATGCCTTTTCTGAACCGACATTTCGCAAGGTACTAGGTAGTAAAATTGACGAGGGGCCAAAGCACATTATTCTGGATCTCTCACAAATTGACTTTGTTGATAGCTCTGGCTTGGGAGCCTTGGTACAGCTGGCCAAGCAGGCTCAAAACGCTGAAGGCACCTTGCAAATTGTCACTAATGCCCGTGTCACCCAAACGGTCAAACTTGTTCGCTTAGAGAAGTTTCTCTCTCTGCAAACCACAGTGGACGCGGCTCTAGAAAACATCAAGGAGTCTTGATAGTTTGACCTGAGGGTGAAATTCAGCTATCCGATGTTTATCTGGATAGCTTAATTTTTATAAAAGCTGGACGCTAACCTCTCTCCTTGTGAGAGAGGTATAAAAACCAGCCATCTTGATATACCAATATTTAAATAATTAATAAATTTCTTCGAGATAGGAAATAGAGAACAAAGAACGGAGAATAACAAGGAAAACCGAAAAGTTAGTTAACATCCCCCTTCGGTTTAGGATCAGTCCAAAGAACTCTTACTGTTCCCTGTTCCCTGTTCCCTGTTTCCTAAATATGCAAACTAGCAACGGAAAAGATAGAATTAATTGGGCAATCCTGATAGTATATATTGTGCTACGTAAGATATTCTCAGCATTTTAAAGAAAAATCAAACATCCAAGAGTATTCTGTTAAGGAATGATGAATTTGTGAACTCCCAGGCGGCAGAGCCAACAGATAGACAAGATGAACCTCCGACATCTGATTCATCTTGGATTCAAGCCTGTTTAGCAAACACAGTGCAACTACACCAAGAAATTTCCCCAACACAAGTGCAGCAAATTTCTCCTGCTGCTTTAGCATATGTAGGAGACGCAATTTACGAGCTTTATGCTAGGATATTCTATCTATTGCCATTACAGCGGCTAGAAACTTACCACCGTTTGGTAGTGGCCCAGGTGAGAGCGGAGACACAAGCCCTACATTTGCGATCGCTGATTCCTCATCTGAGGGAAGCCGAACTAGAAATTGTCCGCAGGGGGCGTAATGCTTCTACAGGACGACCTAAGCGCCTTGCTCCCGAAATTTATCAACAGGCAACCAGCTTAGAAACTTTGATTGGTTATTTGTATCTTACCGATATCCCACGCTTAACCGAATTGTTGCAGAAACTTTATCTCGAACAAGAGTGAGAAATCTAACCTGGTGAGTAAAAAAAATTGGTGTGTTCGGGTTAGCACCTTTAAGAATTTCAGGATGCCTACTTTTAAGTTAATAAATTGAAACTCATTATGACTAGTAAACCAAAAAAACTCCAGACCTCTGGTGAACCCAATCGTGGGCGAACTGTGAAAATTAAAAGCAAGCGTTTTATTGGTAATCCTATTCGGAAAGCCAAACCAGGAGATCGAGAAAATAATCTTGTTGGTAGTCCCATCCGCAAAGCCAAACTGGAAGAGCGGGATAATCATCCTACTCCGAAGAATTCGCACTCAAAGCCTCACTTCTCTTTGCCATCTCCTATTGTTAAAAATACAGAAGATAGCGATCTCATCTACGGTCGTCATCCAGTCTTAAGTGCTTTAGAAAATCAACGGGAACTGAATCGCATTTGGGTGACACCTCGGTTACGCTACGATCCCCGATTTCACAATTTGCTGCTCCAAGCAAAAGAGCATGGCACAGTTATCGATGAAGTAGACCCTAAGCGCTTAGACCAAATTACCGAAGGCGCTAATCACCAAGGTATTGCAGCCCAAATTGCACCTTACTCTTACCTGGAACTACCAGACTTAATAGCCAAAGCAAAATCTGTCGCCAACGATCCCGTGATTGTCGTAGCTGAAGGGATCACTGACCCCCACAACTTGGGAGCTATTATCCGTACAGCTGAAGCAATTGGCGCTCAGGGTTTAGTCATCCCCCAAAGGAGGGCTGTTGGTATCACCTCAACAGTGGTAAAAGTAGCAGCAGGAGCTTTAGAAAACTTTGCCGTAGCTAGAGTAATTAACCTGAGCCGTGCTTTGGAAGAGCTTAAAGAAGCTGGTTTTTGGATTTATGGTACCGCTGCTACAGGTAGCGAACCTATACATACAGTGCGATTAACCGGGCCTGTAGTTTTAGTTATCGGTTCAGAAGGTGAAGGTTTAAGCTTGCTAACTCAACGTGCATGTGATGTTTTGGTGTCAATTCCCTTACAAGGAAAAACCCCTAGTCTAAATGCCTCAGTTGCCGCTGGGATGGCACTTTATGAGGTTTATCGCCAACGTTCTTTGAACACTTTGTATCTAGATAAGTTACAAAAACCTCTTTGAAAAAAAAGAGCAAAAGAGTATAAAGAAATGTAAATCAAACAAAATAGCAGCGTAGTATCTAACAACCACTACCAGTTTGATCAACCAGCAACTACCATGAAAACCATCGGGTACAACATGAAAGAAGCTTTAATCAACACATTTAATAGTCTCGGATTAGCTTGGTGGGTAGAGATTGTCACACAAAGCCCCCGTTGCACTTACTATTTTGGGCCATTTCTCACTTCTGCTGATGCCAAATTAGCTCTGAAAGGCTACGTAGAAGATTTAGAGCTTGAAGGCGCACAAGGAATACAAGTGAATGTGAAACGCTGCAAACCAAATAATTTGACAATTGCCGAAGACCTGGGGGAACGGATTGACCGCAAAGTAAAGCCTGCCTTTAGCGGTCAGATGTAATTTAGGCTCAATTGAAGTATGAAGTATGAAGGATGAAGTATGAAATTACCTTAACTATCAGGTGATGGGGCTGGCAAATAAAAATTCTTCGCTTCATTCTTCATTCTTTTTAGGTCATGGGTTAAAAGACCACAAACTGTGAACTAGAAACTATTGACTCCTAACTATTTGGGGATGGGCTTCTAGCCATTGGTCAATGTCGCTCAGTACTTGATGCGGAATTTCCCAGGGGAAAAGATGCGCTGTATTGGGATAACATTGCCACTGACTATTCTTGAGATGTTTGGCAGTTTCTAAGCTAGATTCGGCTGTGATGTGGCGGTCTTGAGCGCCTGCTAGTACTAGGCTAGGGCAATTTATCTGCTCTAGTTCTGTTAAGCGGTTGTATTTAGACCGTAGGGCAGTGGATAAGGCACGAGTCGCAGCAGCCGAGGTTTGCCAATAAGCTGGTACAGCTTCTTTGGCGATGTATTTATAGGCAGTAGCGTTATGTTGCTGAATCAGGTAACGAAATAGCGATCGCTTGCCAAATGTATCAATATTCCACTGCCAACTAGGCTTAATTAAATTCAATATAGCGGCAATTCCTGTATATAGGTTATCCTGCCAAGTTACTGGGGGATGGTTGCCATAAGGTCTAGCAGCTGTGGCTACCAAAATTAGCCCAGTGATGCGCTGTGGCATTCTTAAGGCTAACTCCATTGCTAAAATGCCTCCGAGTGACCAACCCAATACCAGGCATTTTTCAATTTGAAAGTGGTCTAAAAGCGCCTCTAGGTCAGTTAAATGATCTGGCATGACAAAATTACCTTGATAGCGACTTTTGCCGTAGCCACGCAAATCAGGGGCAAAAGTTTGAAAGCGTTTTGATAAGTGATTGGTAAATACTGAAAGACTACGAGCAGAACCAGGATGACCATGTATCGCTAAAATAGGAAATCCTTGACCTTGAACGTAGGTGTTCAGACTGGCAGCACCCACAGTTTGAATCATACAATTTTAGATTTTGGATTTTAGATTTTGGATTGATTGATGAGTTTTGGCTATGCTATCAGCTTAATTTTTTTTACAGGAAATTAATTTCATACTTCACCTTTCACACTTTATTAGCTGACTTGAAAATTAAAATTAAAACTAGCCCAATTCTTCACATCTAAGATGTAGGAATCGGTAGCTGTACCATTCATTTCGGCTGTAGAGATAGTGGCGTTATGTAAATCTTTCAATACAGCTTGGGCTATTTCCCCAGGATTTACCAATGCACCAATGGGTTGTTGGTCACCGGTGGGATATTTAGCAGTTTCTAAAGTTTTGAGAGTGGCGCTGAAGGGTGCAGTACTAAGAATTAATTGGTGTTCGCACTCGTAAGCTGGCCCTGAAATCGTCCATCCAGATGTAGCAGCACTTTTTGGCAAGGTGATAGTTTCACCAGCAGGGATCACCACTTGTTGCAGTAGAGGTTTAGTTTCCGAAGAGTTTGGTTCTTCCGAGGTTTGCCAAGGATAAAAAGCGATCGCAGTTCTATAGTTTTTCAAACCTAATAGCATTAAATATACTGGGCGATCGCTTTTATTTTGTATTCGGTATTGAATGCGACTACCAATCGGTATAACTGGAGTGCTGAGTGCTGAGTGCTGAGTGCTGAGTGATTTTTTAGTTAGCGTTTTTGTGTCAAGAATGCGTAAGGTTTCGCGTTGTACAATTATCTTGGGCGAGATTCCATTAACTATCTCTAAACTGCCCTTGATTGATAGACGGGAAGAACCTTCATTTTCTGTGAGTCGCCATAACTTTGCTGCTAATAGATGGGGTATTTTGGCTGCTAGTCGCGTTACTGCTACTTTCACTGCTTCTCCAACTTCGCCAGCACTGTTGGTAATTAACTGTCCACCAGCAGCAAATAAACCGTAGCGGCTAGGAGTTTGCGAAAGTTTACCAAACACGTAATCTGCTGGTTGTTCTCCAGTGACAATAGTAACCATAGATGCCATTGCAGCAAAGGCGCTGGTAGCATCTACTCGTTCAATTCTTTCCAGCCCAGAATCTAAGGCTATATTTAAACTAATATTTCGGGGTAAAACCCGGACTGCTTCTTGGATAAGTTGCCCAACTTGTGGGGGATTTGCTGATTCTAAACTAGAGATTTGCGCTTTTGCCGTTAACCCTGTACGCGATCGCAATATTAGCGATTCTCCATTCCCAGATGTTAATTGAGAATTCGCACTGTAGTATTCCAGTACTTGTGGTGGTATTCCTCCTAACCACAATTGAACAGTTTTACCGTCTTCTTCTGTAGCAATAATTGCTCCTTCTGCACCGATATTTTGGTCTAACAGCAAATTCTCGTTAGTCAGTACTTTTTTATCAGTAACTAAATTGGGCTGCTGTTTACTACCCCATTTGTACATTGCGCTATCCACATGGGAGAGGCTGAATTGCAGCGTTGTGGCTGGAGTAGTTTCCCAGAGATACTGGGTTAAAGCATAAGTAAATAAGCCAGCACTAAAACCAGAAAACAGTCCTTCCTTTGCTACCTGTTTGGCATCAGAAGTTGCAGATAAGATGACAGCGGTGCTGAGAGAAGTTTTAGTTTTGAGTTGCTGGAGAAATTCGATTTCTGCGGTTGCTAACTTTGCGGCTAACTCTTGACGAGCGCGAATTCGCAGTCCTGTTGGTTGAATTGTACTAGGAGCATCATAACTAGTATCTAATACTGCTGTGACGCGTTCTGTAGGCAGCGATCGCAATAATAAAAACAGAGTTTCTTCTAACAGATAAGTGGCTATCTTTTCATCTTGAATTTCTAAATTTTCGTTCGTTGGCACTAAAGCGTTTTGTAGCGTATCTGCGGAATCATTTAATTTGATGCGAGTGCCATAACCGCTAAAGTGAAAGACGACTACATCATCAGATTTAACTTGTTTACCAAGATGATCTAAAAAAGCTGCCTCAATAAATTCACGGCTGGCTTGTTCATCAGTTAACGTCAAAATATTTGTAGGTAAAAAGCCAAACCGATGAATCAACAATTCTTTTTGCAGTTCAACATCAGTGAGACAACCACTGAGCGAGGGACTTTTGCGGTATTGATTAATGCCGATTAATAATGCTAATTTCCGGGGAGTGGGTTGTGCTAAAGCTTGGGAATAGCGATCGCTCCAAGTTAGCAATTCAGCTTCAGTTACACCCAACACCGCGAGTATTGAGCCAATCCTTTGTAAAAAAGTCCGACGCTTCATAAATTAGCTATCAGTCCTCAACCTGTCAGCTAACAGCTTAAAGGGCTGAAGTCTTGACTGTAAAGTTAAAGTTTTTACTATTTACCCCTTGACAAACTACACCAGTAGTTAATTCAGCCAAAATCTCTGAGTTAATTACCAGACGTGGGGAAATAATTCCCCTTGTCTCATGACTATGTTAATGCTGGAATTGGAACTCGCATTGCACGAGCCAATTCTGCTGCAACTTCTGGACGGGAGAATTCTGGTGGTGGTAACTCACCACGACGCAGCATTTCTCTCACCTTAGTTCCTGATAAGTGAATGCGTTCTTCAGGTTTGCTAGGACTAGTTTTAGTCGTCGCCATTTGCTTGGTGCGTGTGCAGTAGAACGCGTGTTCAAACTTCATTGGTACAATACCGATTTCATTTGGCTCAAATTCATCAAAGATATATTGAGCATCATAAGTACCGTAGTAATCACCAACACCAGCATGATCACGTCCGACAATGAAGTGAGTACAGCCGTAGTTTTTACGAACTAAAGCATGGAAAATTGCTTCACGGGGGCCAGCATAACGCATGGCGGCTGGGTTGATGGCTAAAATCACCCGGTCTAAGGGGTAATAATGTTCTAGCAAGATTTCATAGCAACGCATCCGCACATCAGCTGGGATATCATCTTCTTTGGTTGCGCCAACTAGCGGATGTAAAAATAGACCATCCACAGTTTCTAAAGCGCACTTTTGAATATATTCATGAGCGCGGTGGATGGGGTTACGAGTTTGAAAACCTACAATTGTTTTCCAGCCTTTTTCTTTAAATAACTGGCGTGATGCGGCAGGATCAATTTGATATTTGGGGAAGTGGGGGTGTTCTTCACGTTGTAGTAACCAGATATCACCAGCAAGATGAACTGAACCTTGGTTATAAAGTACCTTTACCCCTGGATGTTTTGCTTCATCGGTGCGGTAAACATTAATCGCTTCACGGGTTTTGTCGTAGTGATATTTTTGCGTGAGTTGCAAAACACCAATATACTCACCTTGGGGGTTATCCAGACGGATGTAATCGCCTTCCTTCAGGGGAGCAGCGACTTCCTCGGTTACCGAAAGTGTAACTGGGATAGACCATACCAGACCGTTAGCGAGACGCATTTCTGTAACCACGCGATCGTAGTCTGACTGATTCATAAAACCAGTGAGTGGACTAAAAGCACCGATCGCAATCATTTCGACATCCGAAACCGCACGCTCATCTAATTGCACGCGAGGCAAAAATTCCGCCTTAGAAAGAAATTCTTCTCTTTGTTCCGGCGTAGCGATGCGATTAACTAACTCTCCACCGTGCGGCGCAATAGCATCTTGATGGTGACTCAACGTAATCCCCTCTTCGAGTTAATGTAATTGTTGCAAACTATGTACTAACTAACTTATCAAATGCTGGTACAGAGAGAAAAAATAGTTCTGTGAATTGCCAATAAGAACTCAAAGTTAAACAGCTAAGTTTAAAGCCAGATTGGACTCATATTTGATTTTTGAACTAGAGTGGTAGGCAATCTCACCCTATGTTCCCTAAATTTAAGGGCGAACCGCCGTTCGCCCCTACTCATATCAATTTCCTTTAAAGGTGAAACAGATTTTTTTGTAGAGACGTTGCATTGCAACGTCTCTACAGAATAAGAAGCAGCGATCGCTATCAATCCAAAGTTACGAAAGTGAACAACAGCGTGAACAATTTGGATGATGAGATCGCCTGTTCTGCCCCACATTCAGCTAATAAGCTAAAGATTCCGGTCATTGTTGATCTCCTATGAATTGATTGGACTCATTCAACTCTCTGCCAATCATCCTGAGTTTTCGCAAATGCGGCTTCATACTTTTCTAACAGCAAGGCATTATTTTTATAAAAGTGTTGATGCTCATTTATTTGATTAGTTGGAGCTTCCCGACTGTACCTTGGTCGTATCGCAAGTTTAGCGCAGGTGCAATTATACACCTATAGCCAGTCTTGGGATCTGGATCACAAGAACCAAGTCCGCCACCACGAAATAGGTTGTCCCAAATACTATACGGCTGTGTATAGATGCGGCTGATGGCGTTGCCTTGTCGGAATGGCTGATCGATGAAATTCAGCACTGCTCTACCTTTTCGACCATCGTACCAGAAGACAGCGTTAAAAGCACCAGGTACAGGCATATAACCCTGAGCCGAGCTAAACGTGCGAAACGGCGAATTTCTGAATGGAACGCTCACACTCAAATCACCTACCCCAGTCTCATCATTGATATTGCGTTGATAGTTGATTTTGTTGACAAACTCCACCGGGATATCAGCACGGCGTAGGCTGGCGGCGTATCGGGCATCATTTGTATAAATAGCCAGTGTATAAAGATGAAAGGCTCCAGGGATGTTCACTCCAGCTTGCAGCGCATCGCTTGGTTCAGACACAAGGATAGCTATATCAATCGCTACTTGATTCTGCTCCAGTGGCTCTCGGTTGTCCACAACCGGAGCAATGCCTCGAAAGTTGGCGATCGCTATAATTCCTTGGCTATCGTTGCCAAATCCGAGTTGTGATGCAGGTACGATGTTGTATCCGGGGGGCAAAAGAGGAAGCAGTTTAGACTTATCAACCGCAATCACATTGACAATTTCTTGTCCTAGTGAATTGCCATAGGTATGCAGAACTTCCACATCTGCACGAGCCGAAGGAGTCAGGCACAGCATAACTGAAAGCGGAGTGATTGACAGGGCTGTAATTGTTGATAATTCAAAACCGAGTTTTTTGATGTTCATAAAATTTCCTGATTAAAAAAGCTTTGGGATAGTGCGTGGAACAGTTTGGACAATCACTAGCTCATCATGGTATCCCGAATTGTAGATACAAATTGTATATATGAGCTAAAATGCAATTTGAATGGGATAAAAATAAAAATCAGCAAAATTTAAAAAAACATGGCATCAGCTTTGAGGAAGCTATAGAAATATTTGATGGCATTGTATTCACCAACATTGATGACCGTTTTGATTACGGAGAAATCAGAGAAATTAGTATAGGAGCAATACAAAATGTGGTGATTATTACTGTTGCTCATACCGACAGAGCCGGAGTTATCCGCATTATTTCAGCTAGAAAAGCAACTCTAAAAGAAAGGAAAACATACTATGAATATCTCAGCCAAACGACTTGAAGAAATTCAGAATATTCCCGATGAAGATATCGATACTTCTGATATCCCTGAATTAGATTCTCATTTTTGGGAAAATGTCCAACTTGTTCAACCTATTACTAAACAAGCAATCTCATTAAGAATTGATAGTGACGTTTTGCAATGGTTTAAAAATCAAGGTAAAGGCTATCAGTCTTTAATGAATGCGGTATTACGAACTTACGTTGAACATCAGAGTAAGATTCAAAACGGAACCCAACATTAAATTAGTATCTTGGTAGACTGGGTGTATCTTACTAATAAAACATCGCAATTTTCATTTTTACAGCATAAAATTAACTGAGTTACAATATCTGCAAATCTCAACAGAGGTGCTACAAACAAAGATGGCAACCCTTCATCTCAATACTGAGCAAGTCATCACACTAGTCAAGCAACTAGCAATTTCAGAGCAGCGTATGATCTTGCAAGCCATCAAAGCAGAGCAAGATATTTGGTGGCAAAATAGGCTTGATCAAGGAGAATTACAGATGCGCTCTTTGAGTACAACACGTGGACTCAACTGGGATATTATGACTGAACAAGAGCGAGAAGAATTCATAGACAGTATCTTGCACGAAAAGTAATGATATCTTATGTCGTTGTGTTCGATACAAATACACTCTTTTCAGGTTTAGGTTGGCGAGGTAGTCCCTATCGCTGTTTAGAACTTGCAAGAAATGGGCAGATAGAATCTGTAACTTGTCGAGAGATTTTATTAGAATTACGCGAAAAGTTACAAACAAAGCAAAATCGCTCTCCGATGGATGCAGCCATTGATATTGAGCAAATTCTTGCTTTTTCCCGCTTGGTAGAAATTCCTAATAGCTTGAAAGTTGTTGTGGATGATCCTGATGACGATATGGTAATTGAATGTGCAGTTGTGGGAAAAGCAACACATATTATCACAGGTGATAAGCATCTACTGGCATTCAACAAGTATCAAGACATTCATATTCTCAAAGCTGCTGCTTTCCTAGAATTGCTTGCTTGATATAACTACAAAAGATAGCTAATTCTTCACGAGTAGTGTGAGAGGACGAAGTTATATCCTGCGCCTTCATGAGTACCACTCGCAGCACAAGCTCCTTTATTGTCATAACCGTTGTAAAACATTACCTTACACTTCTGACAGTAGCGCCATTCCTCCTGTGCTGTTGATGTTGGTGGAACATCATGTGGGAGAACAAAATTAAATCCGGCAGCTTTATGAGTACCGCCCGCAGGACAAGCTCCTTTAGCGGCTTCTCTATTGAAAAACATTGCTTGACACTTATGGCAGAAACGCCAATCACGCTGTGCATTTGCTGTTTCTGCGCCACCATAGGGAAGAGTAAACTCATAGCCTGCTGGTTCATGAACACCACCGCCAGCACAGGCTCCCTTATTGTCATAACCGTTGAAAAACATTGCCTGACACTTACGACAAAAGCGCCACCTATCTTGTACTCCACTAGATTCAGCTAAAACAGTAGCAAAATCATTAAACACAACTGCACCTGTTGCTGCTCCAATGAAACCAACGCCTGCCTTTAAAAATTGGCGACGGGAAAACTCATCGTACATAATATTCGTTCCTTTTCAATACTTTATATCTGTTCTGTCTAATACCTTAGATTTTGAATTTTTTAGTATTGTGTAAGTTGGGTTAGACGCATGAAAAATATTTGATACTAAACAGACAATTCTATTTTGTGTCGTAACCCAACATTAATAATTTTGGGCAAAGAGAAATTATTGTCGAGAAATTTCAAGAGGTAAATTACCTACAGGATGATGTTGGGTTCTACTCCGTTTCACCCAAACTACTATCTACTAGGCTGTAGGTGGATCGCCAAATTTTACGCTAGAACAGTTATCAACACGATAATTATTTGATTTTCTTTTCCCCTCAAAAATCTTGCTTACTCCATCTCCTGAGATTCTACCTCCTATGATAAGTTCTAAAATTGCATCCCAATCTAGCCGAGCTTTAGGACTTTTAAAAAGTATCCACTTATATTTACCAGAATTTTCACCAAAGAAAACTCCGCTTCCTACTTCTTCATCACTTTGCACAAAGTTTTGACTGATGAAAACTTCTATTGGCGCATCTGTAAGTTTCTCTATGTAAACGCTATTTTCAGTTGTCCTAAACTGTTTATCATCATAAAATGTTACCCCTGATCCTGCTGAACCGAAAATTTTTACTGATGTTGCTTCACCTTCATAATTACCATTAGGGCCTAGCCTACCATTCAAGCTACCTGCATCTGAATCAGTAAGCTGTAACTTGAGTATTCCTTTTTCATAAATTTCTACTTTTTGTGGCTTTGTACTCATCTACACCAGGAATAACAGTTCCAGTTTTGGCGACGAGGCTTAACCTTCCTTTTGACCAGATATACACTCCAGTCTCATTGACACCATTGTTCTCAATCTGGGCGCTAAAAGCGACATCTCCTGAGTTGTTGAGGTGATAAGTGGAATCACTGTTGGCTGCTGTGACTAATGTTCCACCACCGGGCAGGCGATCGCCAGGACAAGCTACTGCGGTGGTTGTGCCTTTTGAATAAAGGAAAACACCAGTGCTTTGCAAAATATCATCAGTTGCTGGTGTCAAATCACCGATAAAGACGATATCTCGGCGATTATTTATGACTCCTCCAAAGGCAAGGCGGTACTTACCATCACAGCGAGTATTAGTATTTTCGCCTTGGTAAGCAATTGATTGGATTCTGCCAGTTGCAGCATTTTTCCAATACACACTCTCACCACAGATATAAGGACTCTGACTAATAGTGATACATTCTTCGCCCTTGATGTGACCACCAAAAGCGACATCACCCCGATCATTTATCCAGCCATTGGTTGCTGCATCAAATGTGCCACCATCAGGAGCGAAGTCACCGGGTTTCACCACAGCAGAAATTTTGCCTTTTTTGTTGGCTAAGTAAAGGCCTGCACCAATTCCACCATTACCTGTTCGACCGGAGTTAGTATTCACCAAACCAGTGAATAAAGCTTCACCTTGGTTATTGATGCTGGTATGAAAAAAAGTCCCTAAAAATTTTCCCCCTTCAGGCGCGGGAGTTGTACCAGGTACTAATAATGGCTGCACTTTACGTTCGCTATTTAAAAAGCGATAGACACCAGAGTTAGAGTCAAAACCATCAGGTGCATAAGGTTCTATAAAAGGCTCAAGTAAAGAAGTGAACACCGCATCACCACTGTCATTCAAGCCCACACGACCCAATATTCCCAGTGTAAATGTGCTACCACCAGGAGCAGTTTGGCCTGAACAAGCAAGTGCTTTGAGATTTCCAGGACGACCGATAAACACTCCTTGACCTTGCACTGATAAATCAGCAACAAAAGCTACTTCACCACGATTATTGAGTGCAGAGGTTTCAAAATCACCAGTGTAGCTGCCACAATTTTGTGAATCAGGAGATTGTTCACCTTGAGTTGCTACTGCTGTGAAAGTGTATCCACCTGCCAAAGCAAAACCGGAATTAATGCCAATAAATCCTGATGTTAGGAAGACACCCGCAGCTATTTTCAAAGCTTTTTGCCCATATCTGTGACTTTTTATGGGCAGTGGAGCAGTGTAAACTTGATGGTTGTCGATACGGTTATGTCCATTCTGTATTTGTTGACTAATACTCACATTAGCCATGTTTATTCCCTTCCAAATAATTATGATGTGGTTTTAACAACACAGAACCATTACCAAGCTCATATAAGCGTTGATAGTACTCTAAGGGATTTCCGCAGTTAAGTCGCACATATTCTTGCGACTTTGAACAAAATCTTGCTATGACTTGCGAAATTGTGTCGGACTCATGCCAGTGTATTGGCGAAAACACCTAGCAAAATGGCTCGGATTAGCAAAACCGCAATCTAATGCTATTGATGTCACTGTTAGTTTTGACTGCCTGAGCAAATTTTTTGCCTGTTCTACTCGTTGGTGAATTAAGTATTTATGGGGTGACATTCCTGTTGATTGCTTGAACAGGCAACAGAAATAATACTGGCTCATGTCAAGTTCACTGGCAATTTCACTCAGGGAAATATTTTCACTTAAATGTTCCTGGATATACTCAATGGCTTGCTTGAGCTTTCGTTTAGACAAGCCATCCTCATATTCTCGAAACTGATGGTTGCGGGTGGAGTAATAGCGTAACAGATGAGCCGCAAGTGCCGTAGCTAATGAATCGGCATACCAACAACTGCCAATCCCATCTTCTTCTAAACTTGATTTGAGTGCTAGAGCAATTTGGTGAATTAATAAATCAACTTTTTTTGGTATTAGTAAAAGTTCGATGTGATCGGGGTTCACCGATTCATAAGCAATCTGAGCCACAAATTTTGGCTCTAGGCAACATTGAATCCACTCCATTGTTTGAGTACTGGAGTTAGAACGGAGTTCATAAGGTAAATCAGCTGGAAAAACTTCAATACAGCCACTTGTATATTCTTTTTCTTGATAAGAAACTTTTTGCAAGTGACCTTCTGAGACCACTTCTAAATCAATTGCCTGATGCCCTAGTGGAACAATGATGATGTGTTGAAAGTTAGATGCTTCAGGTAAATTGATCGATGTTTGGCGGTAATGGGCAAGCTGAATGCTACTCCAACCCGATTGGAAACTTGCTACAAGAGGCGGATTGGGCAGGAATTTTGGCCAATCAACATTATCAATCACCAAAGATTGCTTGACAGACATCATCGCTTCCTTTTTTCTAGCTGTTTTGGGTGATGCGATCGCCACTGAAATTTAGCAATGTTGTAGATAGATATTGTTCACGGCAGATAAGCAGCAGATTGCAGGGTTAATATATAAACTCTTCCTTGTGGAATTTTTACAACTGTTGCTTTTTTAGGAGAAAGTAGCCCGACTACAATACCTAATCCATTTCCGGCGAGTGCGCCTTGTTTGATTGCATCGACATTGTTTACATTAGTTGCACCGATGACAGTTCCAGCGACTGTTTGTCCCAGTAGGCTGGCTTCACGCGCCTGATCAATACCCGATTGCAGCGTCACCGTTTCTCCAGGAATGAAGATGTTCGATGCTTGTATGGGGATGGTTTTGCCACGGACAACTAGGAAATCTGCCTCTAGTGTCATACCCTTTTTACCAGGTTTGAGACGGACGCTAATCAGGGAGTTCTTGGGTGCGACTTCATTACCTGCGTCGTCAAAAATCGGTTCGGCTAGGGAAAGTGTGGTTATTTGTTCGGTGTTGGCATTGATGATGAGATCGGAAGGAAAAGCAATGGCGATCGCAGTCGATTCAGGAATTTTACGTGAAGCAGGTGGAAGTTCAGCAGAAGGCGCGGGTTGAACTGATTGGGTTTGATCTTCAGAGTGCTTCGTTCCTTGATCAGAGGTTTCAGCATAAACAGGAATATAAGGAGTTATGCAAGTTAAAGCTGCAATTAAGATTACTGGTAAGTCCGTTAATTTCATAGTTGTTTCCTATAGTCTTGGAAATGCAGGGCAAACGTATCTAAAGTACTCTTGATCGCAACCAAGATTAAGAACCAAAGAAAAAATCGGTATTTCTCGTTTGATTGATTTTTCAAACCTCAAAGCTATCGCCTAAAATCTTGCTCAATAAACTTGACTGAATGCGATTAATCTGAGCTTTGTTAAGAATAGAATTTCTTTGTTGACAAGATGCGTCTGCCCTGACAATTTCACAGTAGTATTGAAGCTATGAGATTTAGCAATTTGCTCAGAATTTTGGGAATAAGTCTTGCGAGTCTATAGCTTTCGTTTCGTTCTCATAATCGCCTGGTTCAACGCAATTGTCAGGTGGTGTTACAGTTTTGTCTTCGCATTGAATACAAGCACCATTATGGATCAGCGTCCAACCAATACGATTCAAACCGTAATCTCTTTTAGTGTCATAAACTCCAGAAAAATTTTCTCGGAAACAGCCTTTTTCAAAAAGCGCATTTTCTTCGCTACCGGTTGCTTCGTTCGCTTTAGCAGAAAAACTGATCGTTGGAAAAAACAGTAGAGACAGTGCAGATGCAACAAGGAACTGAGTATTCATGACATTTACTCTACATATAAATTTTTTGCTGATTTTAAAAGAGGCTTACCATTTCAACAGGTTTTCTATAAACTTATTGTTTGATTCGATTTTCAAGCCTTCTATTTTGCCTTCCGTGATAATTCTGACGGATTGAACTTGTGCATCGGCTTGAAAAGCAGCTTGGTCTCTTGCAGCAGCAGCTTTGACTAATTCGCTACATTTTTGCCCAGCTGTGGTGGGTGTAGAGATTTTGGAATACTCGTCATCTCGACTACTGTTGTGGGATGAGTTTGAGCGATCGCGTTTGCCTTCATCCGAACTTGCAGAATTACGTGATGAAGTTCCTTCATAAGCTCCATTTAAGCCTATGCCCATGTAACTCGCTCCACCAGAGATTTTTTTGCCATTCGTACTAGATTGATTCTCGGTTATCTTCCAAGCATCGCTCGAACCGGATTGATATGCGCTATCCCTTGCTGATGCACTCCGATGTTCAGCCTCGGCCTTTTCCACTATGTCATCACATAACAAACGTGGATCGGAAGATAAAGTGCTACTATTGGGATCTAGAATTGAGCCACTATATGTATCTAAAGGCCCTGCAAAGGCGGGGACTAAAGGAATAAAACAGGTTGCGGTAGTGATTATAGTTGCTGCAATTTGAATTGGTTTCATAGTTGCGCTCCACTTAATGTTGTAGTGCGTAGTTACGTGTACTTTTGACACTAATCTAAGGGATTTCCGCAGTTAAGTCGCACATATTCTTGCGACTTAGAACAAAATCTTGCTATAACTTGCGAAATTCTGTCGGACTCATACCTATGTATTTGTGAAAATACTTAGCCAAATGACTTTGATTGGCAAAACCGCAATCTAGTGCTATTGATGTCACTGTTCTTTCTGACTGTCTAAGCAAATGTTTGGCTTTTTCTATTCGCTGGCGAATTAAGTATTTATGAGGTGATATTCCCGTTGATTGCTTGAACAGGCGACAGAAGTAATACTGGCTCATGTCGAGTTCATTGGCAATTTCATTCAAGGATAAGTTCTTACCTAAATGTTCTTGGATATACTCAGTAGCTTGCTTGAGCTTTGGTTTAGACAAGCCATCTTCATATTCTCGAAACTGATGATTGCGCGTAGAGTAATAACGTAATAGATGCGCGGACAATGCGGTAGCCATTGAATCGGCGTAAAAACAACTACCAACTTTATCTTGTTCTAAACTTGACTTGAGTGCTAAACCAATCTGTGCAATCAATGGATCAGCTGTTTTCCGAGTAAGTAAAAGTTCAACGTGATCGGGGTTCACCGACTCATAAGCAATTTGAGCTACAAATTTTGGCTCTAGATAGCAGTTAATCCACTCTATTATTAGAAAAGTGGAAATAGAACGGGCGCTAAAAGGTAAATCAGCAGGAACGACTTCAATACAGCCACTTGCATAATCTTTTTCTCGATATGAAATCGTCTGCAAACGACCCTCATAGACGTATTCCAAGTCGATTGCCTGATGTCCTAGTTGCAATAAAGATCATGTGCCGAGGGCTGGATACTTCAGGCAAATCGATCGATGGTTGGCGATAATGAGCAAGCTGAATACTACTCCAACCCGACTGAAAACTGGTTAGAATTGCTGGACTCAGCAGAAACTTCGGCCATTCAAGATAGTCAATCACCAAAGGTTGTCTGACAGACATCATGGCTTTCTTTTTTCTACGCCTGGGGGATTATACGGGCTTTTAAGATGTAAAATTACACTTAATAAGCAGTATATCTTCTTGGGTGCCACGAAAGTGATAGCGAGCTATTTGGATAACATTCTTGTGTGAAAACTTCCTGGCATTGCCTAGTTACAGCATGAATTAAGACTTTTGCAGAGAGCTAAAGATAGATTCTTTGGCCTACTGTGAAGGTTTGAGCGATCGCACCCTGAAAAAACAGTACCTTAGAATAAAATCTTGCTATAACTTGCGAAATTCTGTCGGACTCATACCTATGTATTTCTGAAAACACTTAGCCAAATGGCTTTGATTGGCAAAACCGCAATCTAGGGCGATTGATGTAATGGTTCGCCCTGGCTGTCTGAGTAAATGCTTGGCTTTTTCTATTCGCTGGCGAATCAAGTATTGATGCGGTGATATTCCTGTTGATTGCTTGAACAGGCGACAGAAGTAATACTGGCTCATATCGAGTTCATTGGCAATTTCACTCAGGGATAAGTTCTTACCTAAATGTTCTTGGATATACTCAGTAGCTTGCTTGAGCTTTGGTTTAGACAAACCATCTTCATATTCTCGAAACTGATGATTGCGCGTGGAGTAATAGCGTAACAAATGAGCCGCAAGTGCCTTAGCCATCGCATCGGCGTAAAAACGACTACCAATCCTATCAGCTAAACTTGATTGAAGTGCTATACCAATCTGGTGGATAAATAAATCGGGTTTTTTCAGTGTCAGCAACAGTTAGACTTGATCAGGATTCACCGATTCATAAGCAATTTGAGCTACAAATATCGGCTCTAAATATAGCTTAATCAACTCCATTGATTTAACAGTCGGAAGAGAATGGAGACTTATCGGTAAGTCAGCAGGATAGATTTCAATGCAGTAATTAGCATAGTCTTGTTCTCGATACGAAACTGTCTGTGGATGTCCTTCAGCGACAAATTCCAAATCAATTTTGTGATTCCCGATGGGAATAAGGACAACGTGTTGATAATTGGATATTTCAGGTACATCAAGCGAAGGGTGACAGTAATGAGCAAGCTGAATGCTATTCCAGCCTGATTGAAAACTGGTTAAGAGGGGCGGATTTATGAGAAACTTCGGCCAATCAAGATAGTCAATCACCAAAGGTTGCTGGATAGACATCGCCGCTTCCATTTTTCTACGCCTGGGGGATTATACTGAATTTTAAGATGTATAATTACACCTAGTAAGTAGCATAACTTCTTGGGTGACATCAAAGCGAAGATGATTTGTATTAAAGTCGAATGAAGTTTTGGGATGTGCTATGTTCTACGGAACTGTTTCGGACTCATACCTGTATATTTGTGAAAATACTTAGCAAGATGACTGGGATTGGCAAAGCCGCAATCTAGGGCGATTGATGTCACTGTTCTTTCTGGCTGTCTGAGCAAATGTTTTGCTTTTTCTAATCGCTGGCGAATTAAGTATTTATGAGGTGATATTCCCGTTGATTGCTTGAACAAGCGACAGAAGTAATACTGGCTCATGTCGAGTTCATTGGCAATTTCATTCAAGGATAAGTTCTTACCTAAATGTTCTTGGATATACTCAGTAGCTTGTTTGAGCTTTTGTTTAGATAACCCATCCTCATATTCTCGAAATTGATGGTTGTGCGTGGAGTAATAGCGTAATAGATGAGCCGCAAGTGCCTTAGCCATTGAATCTGCGTAGAAATGACTGCCAGCCCCATCTTGTTCTAAACTTGACTTGAGTGCTAGACCAATCTGGTGAATCAATAAGTCAGGTTTTTTAGGTGTCAGTAAAAGTTCAACGCGATCAGGATTCACTGATTCATAAGCAATCTGAGCTACAAATGTCGGCTCTAGATAGCACTGAATCCATTCCATTGTTTTAAAAGTTGAATGAGAACAGAATCCATAAGATAAACTAGAGGGAAAGACTTCAATACAACCACTGGCATAGTCTTTTTCTTGATACGAAACCGCATACTCCCGATCCTCACAGATAACTTCAAAATCAACTGCATGATGCCCTATGGGAATCATGATGAGGTGTTGAGAGTTGAATACTTCAGGCACATAGATCAAGGGTTGGCGGAAATGAATAAGCTGAATGCTACTCCAACCCGATTGAAAACTTGTCAGCAGGGGCTGTTGTGGAAAAAACTTTAGCCAATCAACACAGTCAATCACCAAAGGTTGCTTGACAGACATCATCGCTTCCATTTTTCTACGCCGGGGGGATTATACTGAAGCTTAAGATGTATAATTACACCTACTAAGAAGCATATCTTCTTCAGTGACACAAAAGCGACGATGATCTGTATTACACTTTTTTGCCAAATGAGACTTTGGGAGAGTTCTTGAACTCTGCGATGTTGTAATTCCCAGTCGGAGGTGATCGCATTTTCCCAAAAATTATTGAAAAACTAGAGCCTTAGAACTCGAAAGGCCAAGTTCTGAGGCTCAAATGTCGCGTTCAGAAACTGAAAAGTTTATTTAACTAAACTGCTCAATTATGCCGCCGCCTAAGACTTTTTCCCCATCGTACCAAACTGCCGCTTGTCCAGGGGTGACGCTGAACTGTGGTTCATCAAACACCAAACGGACGCGGGAATTTTCCAGAGGAATTACCGTAACTGGTACAGGGTGAGAACGATAGCGGACTTGCACTTCGGCGTGAATTGGGGTGGCTGGTTCAGCGATGGAAACCCAGTTTACTCGCCCGACTGTACATTCTGGTTGAGTTACCTTGGTGCGATCGCCTACCACTACACGATTATTCACAGCATCTAATTCCACGACATACAACGGTTCCGCCGCCGCAATTCCCAAACCTTTACGTTGACCAATGGTGTAATGATGGACACCATCATGCTGTCCCAACACTTTGCCTGTGGTATCCACAATATCGCCTTTTTTGGGAGCAAGATACTTATCCAAAAATGCCCGCATGGAACCGTTGCTTTCGACTAAGCACAGGTCTTGACTTTCTGGCTTGTCTGCGGTTTTCAAACCATATTCAGCAGCAATCCGACGCGTATCTGCTTTTTCCAGTTCTCCTAAAGGAAATACGGAAGCTGCGAGTAAATCTTGAGACAAATCATACAAAAAGTAAGACTGGTCTTTGTTGCGGTCAACTGCTCTTACTAATTGATAACGCCCAGTTGCTGCGTCATAATTAATCCGGGCATAATGACCAGTAGCAATGCGATCGCATCCCAATTTTTCATGGGCATACTCCACCATTGGCCCAAACTTTACCGTTTTATTACACTGCGAACAAGGCAACGGTGTAATTCCCGCACTGTAACCAGATACTAAATAATCAACAATATTTGTCTGAAAGACATCACGAATATCTACAACTTCATGGGGAATTCCCAGTTGTTCGCAAATATAAGCCGCGTCGATCATTCCCTCAGAGCAACATTGCCCTTTGCCTTTCATTAGCCAAAGGGTTAAACCAATCACTTCATAGCCCTGATTGTGCAAAATAGCAGCAGCAGTGGAACTGTCAACACCACCGGAAAGACCAACGACAACTTTTTTCATATCTCTAATTGTTTTTAGACTAGCAGCTACTGGCGACAGAGATTAAAACTAATAATTCCATTACTCAAGGTGCAAGTAGAGGCTGTTCATACAAGCACAACACGGCAGCTGCGCGACTGCTCAATTGTAGCATATATATCTCAAACCCTTGCTGGTCAAGCACTTGAGTTCCTAACTAAAAATCTTTCAAACCCGTTACCCGTTACCCGTTCCCCATTCCCTGTCCCCTGTTCTTTGTCCCCTGTTCTTTGTCCCCTGTTCCCCGTTCCCTAATATGTATCCATTGCCACCTAGCTCTGCTGATTTTATGCTTAGACTATATAGTTTGAAAAATCTTGTAACTACTATGTCCATGCAGTTATCAGGTCAGTTTATTTCATCGCCAATAATACCCTTATTTTTGGGAAGTTGCTTAGCATTTATTTCCCATCATCAGCCAGTCCAAGCGCAAATCAACAGAAATCATATTTTGTTATCGCAACAAACAGTAATTGAGACATTACCACCACCGCCAGATACTTCAGTAATTCCAGATAATCAACAACCTTTACCTCAAATACAACCAGGGCAAATTGAGCAATATGACCCTAATCCTCTGGTTTATCCATCAACAGAAAATCAATCTCAGCAAAATCCTGTAATTTTTCAACCAAGCCAGCCAAATCAATATAGCCAGAACTTTGAACGTTACTTTGTATATGTTGATAGCGATAATTACCAAACGCTACAACAAGTCCGCCAAGTTGAACCAGGGGCTTACATCCGTCAATATCAAGGACGTTCTATTATCCAGTCAGGAGTTTTTAACAGACAATCTAATGCCCAACAGCGTGTGAGGCAATTAGAATCTTATGGTATTCGTGGCGCACGGATTGTCACCTTTGCTAACGGGCAAGAAATACAGACTTTTAATAGTCGAGGATATTCTGAAAACACAAATAATAAATACTATGTTGTCATTCCTGGTAAAGTACAAGATTTACCTGCAATCACAGACAAAATTATCCGCAATGTGGGAAATTCTAACTTAATCCAAGAAAGACAAAAACCGCTTGGCCCTCATGTAGCCGTAGGGCCTTTTGCTGAACGTGGTGAAGCAGACAGATGGAATAAATATATGCAAGAGTTGGGATTTGGTAATTCTAGAGTTTACTACAACAGATAAGTGCTGAGTGCTGAGTAAGGAGTTAAAAGTAAAGAATGAGCAATATCAATTGAAGAGTTTATTCAAATCTCATAACTTTTAGCTCAAATCCTATCATTCCATAGCTTTGGGAATTCAGACTCATGCAAAATCTACCACCAATTAACATCAGCACATCCAATCTAATTACTCAGCACTCAGCACTTTCAACTCAGCACTCGCAATACAGGCAAGAACACATTTCACAAATCGTAGTCACTGCTGGGCAAATGCGAGATATTGAAGGGCGTATCTTTGCTGCCGGAATGCCTGTAGCAGCTTTAATGGAAAAGGTGGCGGGACTAATAGCCCTTCGTATCCAAGGGATGTTTCCATTGTCGGGGAACTCATGCTGTGTGGGAATTTTAGTCGGCCCCGGTCATAATGGTGGCGATGCTTTGGTTGTAGCCCGTGAATTACACTTTCGCGGCTATAAAGTTTGGATATATTCGCCTTTTTCTAAGTTAAAGGAATTAACTGCACAACATTTGCTGTACGCCCAAAGTTTGGGTGTTTCTTGCTATGACAATATTGAACAATTACCGAATTGTGATTTTTTAATCGATGGGTTGTTCGGATTTGGGTTAGAAAGACCACTGACTGATCCCATCGCTTCAGCAATTAATCAGTTTAATGAATGGAATCAGCCAATTATTAGTATTGATATACCTTCAGGGTTGCACACCGATACAGGCGAGGTTTTGGGAACGGCGATTCGCGCTACTTGCACTTTATGTCTAGGTTTGTGGAAGCTGGGTCTATTGCAGGATCATGCTTTAGAGTATGTTGGCAAGGCGGAGTTAATTGATTTTGATATTCCTTGGGTAAGTGTGGAAGCTGTATTAGTAGATACACCGAGAATTAAACGGATGACTAGAAAAACATCACTTTCTACTCTACCTTTGCCGCGTCCAGCAGTAACCCACAAGTATAAAGAAGGACATTTATTACTAATTTGTGGTTCGCGGCGTTATGCTGGCGGTGCAATTTTAACAGGTTTAGGGGCGCGGGCTAGTGGTGTGGGAATGCTTTCTATGGCGGTTCCTGAATCATTGAAATTGACTTTAGTGTCGCATTTACCAGAAGCACTCATTATTGGCTGTCCGGAAACAGAGACAGGCGCGATTTCTCAACTAAAATTACCTGAGAACGCTGATTTAAGTTCTTTTAGTGCGATCGCTTGTGGACCCGGTTTAACCCGCGAAGCTACTCCGATTGTCAGAGAAGTGATTGAGAGCGATCGCACCTTAATTCTTGATGCAGATGGTTTAAATATTTTGGCACAGCTAGGAACTATCCCCACTTTACAACAACGGCAAGCCGCCACTGTACTTACACCCCATACAGGTGAATTCCAAAGATTATTTCCGGATGTGTCTGATGCCAAACATGACAGAATCAAAGCTGTCAAGGAAGCAGCAGCCATCAGTGACGCAGTAGTATTGTTAAAAGGAGCTAGAACTGCTATTGCCAATTCTCAAGGTACAGTTTGGATTACTCCTGAAAGCACTCCAGCTTTAGCCCGTGGTGGTAGCGGTGATGTGTTAACTGGGTTAATTGGTGGATTATTAGCACAAGCCGCTACAAAACAAATTCCTGTAGAAGACATTGTAGCTACTGCTGCTTGGTGGCATTCGCAAGCAGGCATTCTAGCAGCCCATAAACGTACAGAACTGGGTGTAGATGCCTTTACATTGACACAATACTTAATGCCAGCACTCAGCACTTAAAATGCTACCCTACTCATAAAGTTTGAGGTTGTTTCATGCTGACGCTATATCACAATCACCTCTCAATGAATTCTCGGAGAGTGTGGATTGCGCTACTAGAAAAAAAACTAGAGTTTAACCTAGTAGATATAAAACTGGATGGCGACCAACTGCAACCAGAATTTTTAGCGATGAATCCTTTCCACCACATTCCAGTTTTAGTTGATGATGGCTTGAATGTAATCGAATCATTGGCTATTTTGGATTATTTAGAAGCGAAACATCCTAGCCCTAGCTTACTACCGACCAATGCTCAAGATTTAGCAATTGTGCGGATGGTAGAAATGACAACAGTCAATGAATTAGTAGCTGCAATGAACCCGTTAATTTATCGGATGATGGGTTTTCCTGGCGGTGAAGATGAGCAGAAATTAGAACAGGCAAAGCACAAAATATCTACAGGGCTAGAATTTTTAGAAAAATTATTAGGAGATAAGCCATATTTTGGTAGTCACGAGTTAACCCTAGCCGATATTGTGGCTGGATGTGCAGTACCTTTATTACCTATGATGAATTTTCCTTTAACTGACTACCAAAAATTAAATGCTTGGGCTGAAAGGTTAACACAGCGTTCATCTTGGCAAACTACCCAAGCCACCCCAGAATTAATCGAAGCTTTTAAATCTCGAATGCAATCTTTGATGGCACAACGTTAATCTTACACATCATTACTAAGTAAGTCGGCACTGATCTTTCAAGCTATGTCAATAAAAAAAGTAGGGTGTGTTGTCGCACAGCGCAACGCACTGTCAAGAATTCAAGGTGCGTTAGCCTACGGCATAACATAGCTTACAAACAATTGATATTTTATATACATTGAATTTCTCTCAGCCACTTAACTTAACTCGTAATTCGTAATTAAATTTGGAACTAAACATTACGAATTACGAATTAGAAATCACAACTTAACTTGTTGTAAATGACTGCGGGGATTATATGTACGTATCGCCCTAATTTTTTCATAATACTCCCGCTCTTGTTGGCTGAGGTCTTTTGGTGGTGCGATCGCCACTTTCACCAACTGATCACCACGTCCACCTTTAGGTAAAGGCCAGCCTTTGCCTCTCAAACGCAATGATTGACCAGAACGTACTCCCGCAGGTAGCTTCACATTCACATTGCCATCGGGAGTAGGCACATCAATAGAAGCACCTAAAGTTGCTTCATCCGGTGTAATTGGCACTTCGCAAACCAAATTATCGCCTTCAATTTGGAAGAACGAGTGAGGTTGCAGTTCAACTTTTAAATACAAATCTCCCCGTTGTTGTGTCATTGGATTAACTTGACCTTTGCCCCGCACCCGCAGGCGAGTACCGGGTTTAGCACCAGCAGGAATGCGAACGTCAATTGTTTCGTTACCCAAACTAAAGCGCTTTTGCACACCAGCAAATGCTTCAGAAAAAGTCAAGGTAATTGTCGCTTCCGTATCTTGAGCAGCACCCGCGCCTGCACCCATATCTTGGAAGCCAAAATCGTTAAAGCCACCGCCAAAACCGCTGCCTGGTCTACCTGTGGCTGTGCGATAAGAGTAGCTTTGTCTGCCAGTCCGAGGGCCAGCTGCACCACCGAAGCGGCCTAACAACTCATTAATAAATTCATCAAAACTGCCGTATTGACTGAAGTCGAAGCCGCCCATATCAACGCCAGCACCGCCGCCAGGGAAGCCTTCGCCAACTTGTTTCCAATATTGACCAAATTGGTCGTACTTTTTACGTTTATCTGGGTCAGATAATACTTCGTAAGCTTCGTTTACTTCTTTGAAGCGTGCTTCTGCTTGCTTGTTGCCTGGATTAACATCAGGGTGATACTTTCGGGCTAATTTACGAAAGGCTTGTTTAATTTCCTCTGGACTGGCAGTTTTACTAACTCCCAAAAGTGAATAATAGTCTTTGAAGTCGGTTGCAGCCATCTACCAGCCTCCTGTAAAAATTTACTTTAAGTTTTTTTGTAAGATGGGAGATTTATATTTTGCTAGGTATAATGCCAAGCAATTAGATTCTGATTTTAAATTAACAAACAATACACAAAATCAAGTGGGGTTCTTGCTCACTGTACCAGCGCAATTTCCGTACTCTGGGAAAAGGGGAGTGGGGTAATAATTTCCCTACGCCCTTACACCCCTACACCCCCACACCCTATCTTCATCAAGTCGTCTAATCCTTCTTCTAAACTGGGGGGAGCATCTCGGAGTTGGCGGTGCATCCGGAAGATGACTTCTTCGGGAACTCGACGGATGCGTTGTTTATTGCGTGCTAGACATAGCCAAACTGGTGTAGTCAGCCAAATTCCGGCAACTTGAGTAAAGCCTAAGTCACGGGCAAGGGCGATGACTTCGCGGCGATCGCGTCTTCGCACATTGGTAGCATCAAAAATAGCTGATTTATTTGTCGTCACTGTTTGCTGGAGTTGCCGTTCAACTTCCTGCCAAATCAGGAACCACGGCCCTTGAATTATTTCATCACCAAATAATTGCCCCCGGATAGCATCTGTAGAAATTAGCTGCATCTGGGGGCATTCAGTGATTAATTGTTTTGCCAAAGTTGACTTACCGCTACCCGGAAGACCGATGAGTAATAGTAATTTAGTCATTTGTCCATTGTCCTTGGTCAATAGTCAATAGCCAATAACTATTGACTATTGACTATTGACTAATAACTAAATTATCGTTCCATCGGGAATCACAGCGCCTTTGAGGACGACTACAATACCGCTACGGATGTAGAAACCTTGATTTTCGCGCTCAGCTTCTTGCACGTTATCTTTGTTGATGATTTTGACATCGTGACCGATACGAGCATTTTTATCAATAATTGCCCGACGAATGATCGTATCTGTGCCAATACCTACGGGGATGTCACCTTTATCGATGCTGCATTGCCGTTCAACTGAAGCTTGATAAAAATCTGCCCCCATGAGCAAGGATTCTTCGATGATACAGCCAGATTCAATCCGCGATCGCACGCCCAAAACTGAATGTTGAATGCGGCAGTTTTTCAAAATACAGCCTTCACCAATAATTGATTCGGTGACGTGGCAATCTAACAGCTTGGTAGGTGGTAGATAACGCGGCCGAGTGTAGATTGGTGCTTCTTCATCGTAGAAGCTAAAAGGTGGTTGTGGTTGCTGGGTCAGGGCTAAATTAGCATTATAAAATGCCTCAATTGTTCCGATATCTTCCCAGTAGTCATCAAATAAATAAGCTTGAATGTTATAATCTTTGGCTGCATCGGGAATAATTTCTTTACCAAAATCGGTTCTTTCTAATTTTTCCCGCAACAACTTGATTAAAACTTCTCTTTTGAAAACATAAATCCCCATTGAGGCGATGTAGGGTTGTTGTTGGGCTTGTTCTTTGGTTAAACCCAATATTGTGGTATCAACCCGCATGTTAGCTAAAGCTTCACCTTTGGGCTTTTCACTAAAATCAATCACCCTACCGGAGTCATTAATTTTCATTAAGCCAAAGTCAGAAGCCCGCCGATCGTCAATGGGAATTACTGAGAGAGTAATATCAGCATTGGTATCTCTATGGCGCTGGATGAATTGACGGTAATCCATCCGGTAGAGATGATCCCCTGAGAGAATCAGGTACTCATCTACATCCCATTCTTCCAACAGCCATATGTACTGACGCACAGCATCGGCTGTACCTTGGAACCAGTTCGGGTTTTCTGGAGTTTGTTGTGCAGCTAACACTTCCACAAACCCTTCACTGAATCCACTAAAGTTGTAGGTACGGGCAATGTGACGGTTCAGAGAAGCTGAGTTGAATTGTGTCAGGACGTAGATTTTAAAAATTTCCGAATTAATACAGTTACTGACAGGAATATCGATTAAACGGTATTTGCCTGCCACGGGTACTGCTGGTTTTGCACGGAGTTTGGTTAAAGGGTAAAGGCGGGTGCCTGCGCCACCACCGAGAATGATTGCTAAAACTTTTTTCACAAAATTTCTCCCGACTGCCTTTCAACTCTCACTTTCAGTTTATGACTGTATGTAGCCTCTGATAAGGGGGGATCGAATTTTCTCAGGGATGAATTTTCTCAAATCCTAGTAGTGATAATAGATAATGCTTGTCTAGATCAGTAAAAAGTTTTGAGTATCGCTACTGATGCACCCAGTAATACCAGCATTCTCAGATATTAATCTCTTGTTAACCCAAAAAAGTACATCAGCGTAGTAACTACCCTGCGTTACTTTGCGCTGACTTTGCTTACCTTTGCGTTTAAAAAAGCTTTGACTTTACACCAAGCTGGACTCAAATATAAGTTTGATATAGCTTTGATGAACTTTTCAAATTTTAAAACTCTGCATTCTTTTTCCGCCATTCAGCAGCCGTAACTGTTGTGATAGTTGCAAAGATTTCACCCAAGGTTGTTCAGACAACTGGGAAATTGCATTTGCTGATAATGTAGCGGTAAAGGTATCTTTATCCTGAGTAACACCACTAACACCGCAACTTTGTAAAACTGCGATCGCAGCATCCGAAATTGTTTCAGTATGGATGAATACAGTTAAACTCGGTGTTGCTGGGTCTTGAATATCATTGAGTGCCATCGCCAAGGCTGCGCCTAGCTTCTCATAGTTCATAACTATTTCCTTGGTATAAGGGTAGGCAAGTTGGAAACTATCCTATGATTAACCTATCAAATTTTTCAGTTTTGCTTACCTACCCTTATACAGACGTAATACACTAGTCTCTACGTCTGATTACAGATTCTCAGTATTAATTAGTCCATAACCCCATTTATTATCAAAGGTTCCGGCTGGTTTGCCAGGAATAGAACTGTTTTTGCGGAGTAACTCTTTGACGGCATCGGGATCTAAATTGCGATCGCGCTGCAATAATAACGCTACTAACCCTGTAACAAAGGGAGTCGCCATACTAGTGCCAGCCATCGCTACAAATTTAGAATTAACTGTCATCGAACGGTCAAAATTGGCATTAGCAGAAAGTGCCGAAACAATCATCGCCCCTGGTGCAGCCACATCCGGCTTTTGGGCATCATTGCGTAGCGGCCCTTCACTACTGAACTCAGAAATAGTGTTCAATTCCATGCCCATTTCTCGCACTTGGTTATCAATATCTGTGTACTTACATTTGGTAGTATAAGCAGCAACTGTGACTGCACTGTTAGCACATCCTGGCGCACCAATTTTCACCGCATCTTTCATACTAGTACCTGTAAAAAACACTGATGAGGTATCGTCTAACGTCCATACATCTAAGCGGGCATCCTTAGAAGATGTGTTGCGGACTCGTAGTTGCCAAACACCACCCATCACTGGCGAGGGGCCATTACCCCGAATCTGCACGAAGAAATTATAGTCACCGTTGGCAGGGTCTGGGCCGGGCGTAACAATTTGTACGCGGGCATCGGGGAGTTGATGATCTACTGCGGGGTTTCCGTCAGTAATAATTTTTTGGAAGGGAGTTACAAACCCATTAGGACTGCGTAAGGAAACTTCTAGTTGGCTATCTTTGGAATACCAAGCATTTAACCAGACAATGCCTACTTGATTTAAAGGCACATTAAAACGCATTCCCTTCATCCGTCCACTGGCTATCTTGGCTTGACCATGAATATTGTCGTTGCCTTCGTTACCTGCTGCACAACAAACAATTCTGCCAGGGCCAGTTTCTGAGTCAATTATTTTGGAAAGGGAGTCGCTACCATCGTGGGCATCGGCGTGTCCACCCAAGCTGAGATTAACTACGGCTGGCTTTCCTAACTCACCAGCTACCCGAAAAACATAACAGACAGCATCGGCAATATGGGCATCCTGTAAGTCAGATTTGACAATTACTAATTCTGCCTCTGGTGCAACACCACAGTATGTAGCATCAGCACCAGAGGCGATACCAGCAACGTGAGTACCATGACCGTCAGTATCTTGGGAAACGGTTAACAGGGAATCTTTTAATTCAGCCCCATAAGCACCTTCTTTGACTCCTGGCCCTGGCAGGGTTTGATCCCAAATACTCAAAATCCGCCCAGCAAAGGCAGGATGTTTCGGGTCAATACCACTGTCAATCACACCGATGATTACACCTTTGCCAGTTAATCCAGTTTTATTTTTAAATTCAGGTAACTTCACTGCTTGGGGTGCAACATCCATCCGCAGTTTGAGTTTGCGTGATGGTTTAATCCGCTGAATGGCAGGTTCTTCTGATAAAGGATCTAAACTTTCAATTGGGAGGAAAGCTGTACGTACATGGCCTGCATTTTGATTAACTTCTATGCCATATTGTGCTAAGTGGCTTAAGTCTGCGTCAGCGTCACAGTAGATAAAAACCAGACTCTTGGTAGGCTTAACAATACTTTTGGGGGCCATGATACCAAGCGATCGCTTGTGTGTCATTAAAGCTTGTAGCCCTTCATGTTGATAATCTTCCACTGCCAACAGCAGCCCCGGTGAAAGTTTTTCGTGTCTCATTTTAGTTTCTACCTCTATTCTTAGTGAACAATAAAAGTAATTTTGTTAACAAGTTAATTCACTCTCAATTAGTAATAGCTCAACGATTTTTGCTACTTTACTTCTTGAGGATTTTATGGTTATCTATAGTTTTTATAGATAGCCGTAATCAGTTTATGAGTGAGTCAATAACTCATAAATTTTAAGGCTAATTTTTTTGATGACAACTAATTTTTATGAATTATTTCTCTTTTCATCTGAGTTGTTGTAGCTGCTGAAATATCCTGATGTCAAGAAATTTAGTAGAGATTTTTAGCCGGAGTCATTAGTAATGAACATTTCAATTCACTGTTTTTTCAGAAATACTTTTTATTGATTCAGCACCAGTGCCAATGATTACGGAAAATGAGGTACCTCTTGTTGAGATCAGTGGCTAGAAGTTACCTCTTGTAACTTGTAATTGTTATAAATAAAAATCAAGAATTATGAAGTTAGAAAATTTAATTGATATCATATCCGGCGAATCAGTTATGATTCAGCCCATTTGTGCAGAAAGATAAAAACTGTTTATCCCCCTGCTCCCAGCCCCCTTGCGGTCTATATGACAAGTTTTTTATCAGAAACGAGATGAAGCCGAATTCAGAATCAAGAGCAGGGGGGATTCATACCTGCCACTAATAATCTAAAAAGTAGTGTAAAGACTGCTTTTCCAACTATCAAGTGCCAATAATTTACCCATAGATAGTCATTTTCTCGTCATATTTGTGGCTAATAGTAAAAACAAATCCAGCAAAGAGAAAAAGTTTGGGGGACAAAATGGCTTCAGATCAACACCAACACGCTATTGGCATATTTCGCGATCGCCAAATTGCACTACAGGCACTCGACGAATTAAAAAATACTGGCTTTTCGATGAATAAGATTTCTGTAATTACTCGCAAGCTGGAACTTGACCATACCAATACAACAGAAAGTCATATTACTCAATCTGAAGGTGCAGCGATCGCTGCATTAGCAAGTGCTAAAACAGCAGGTTTACTTACCTTAGTCGCTGGTTTTGGCATTTTGCTCATTCCTGGGTTTGGCCCTGCACTGGCTGTAGAGTCTGCTTTAGCCACACTATTAGGAAGTGGTGCTAGTGCAGCTGCGGGGGGAATGATTGGTGCGCTACGAGGTTGGTTTCTTCCAGAAGAAGCAGCGCAAATTTATCATGACCAAGTATTTCAAGGCAATTATTTAGTAGCGATAGAAGGTACAGAAGAAGATATCCTTCTTGCTGAACCAATTCTTCAACGTTGGGGTATTCAGGAATGGCGTGTTGTCAACATTCCTCAGAATTAAAATTGTTGGATGTCTCATTCAGACTAAGTTGCACACAAAAATAATATTTTTACTTTCAACTCCCATCCCAAGTGACTATCTTTGAGCAAAACTTGCTATCACTACCTTGTTACCCTGTAAAGTAAAGGAGAAAGTTTTTGAGTATCAGGAGCGGCTATGTACGTGCTAGTTGGTGGAGCAGGCTTAGTAGGACTTTCTTTAGCTCAAAAATTGGTAGAACTAGGGCATACGGTTGCCGTTATTGATATTGATCCTAATGCTTGCCGCTATGCCCGTGAACAAGTAGGGGCAATGGCTTTTGAAGGTAGCGCCGTAAGTACAGAAGTATTGTTAGAAGCAGGAATTCGCAAAGCAGATTCCTTAGTAGCTGTTCTTAGAAGTGATGCCTTGAACTTAGCGATGGTGACTTTGTCCAAGCACTACGGTGTGCCGCATATTTTGAGCCGGATGCGCCATTCTGATTTTGCTGAACCACTGCGTTTAGCAGGAGCTAACCATGTTATTAGCACCGTTGACCTAGCAGTTTCCACAATGGTAAATGCCATTGAATATCCGCAGGTAGAATCAATGATGCATTTTGAGCAAGGACAGATTGAAGTTTTAAAACTTGCTATTCCTAACAATTGCTATGTAGTGAATCGTAGCGTTGCCGAAATTGCTCAAGATTCTCGATTTCCTACTGGTTCTCTCATTATTGGCTATCAACCTCACCCTCACGAAGATTTGACGATTCCTAATGGTAGTACAGTCCTAGAACCAGGTTCGACTGTCTTGATTGTGACTAAACCAGGATCTTTACATCAAGTCATTGATTTTATCGAAGGTTGTAAATAGTTTTCATGAAGCTTTATCCACATATCTATTTAGCAATTGCAGTTATTTTGTTGGCTGCTTGTCAATCATCGGAAACTTCTCTAAAATCGCAACCCAAGCCGACTCAAATTACTCAGGCGCACAAAATAGTAACTTTGGATAAGAATTTTAAGATAGCAATGGGTCAGACTATTTATGTTCCCATTTATTCCGAGATATACCATCACAATCGACAGGAAATTTTTAATTTAGCAGCAACACTCAGTATTCGGAACACAGATTTGGTTAATTCGATAATTATTACTTCTGTGCGTTATTTTGACTCCAATGGCAAATTAATTGAGCAATATTTAAAGCAACCAATTCAAATTGATGCGCTGGCTTCTACAGAATTTTTTGTAAATCGCAATGATAGTAGAGGCGGTGTCGGGGCAAATTTTATTGTAGAGTGGGTGTCACAAACAGAAATATCTGAGCCAATAGTAGAAGCAGTAATGATTGGTACTGACTTTCAGCAAGGAATTTCTTTTATTAGTCCTGGCAAAGTGATCAAAAATTACAAAAAATAAGCAGTCTTAAAAATACAGCAGATTGCAGGTGAATAAGGTACAAGTTTTAATCAAAAAGTTATGTAAAAAAAACTTTCAAGCCTGTTCCCTGCTGTAAATCAATCATCATCAAGTTGGAGCAATTGTTCATCAAGAGATTGTATCCGTCCACGTACAATTTCTTCTGAGAGAATTCGCTTACGCAATGCTTCGTTAAGAACTCCTTTTTCTGCTAACAGCAAGCGGCGACGAATAGCATCCAATTTGCTCAAATCACTATTTTTGGCATCTAATTTGTCAAGACGGCGATTATACAAGTCTCTTAAAGCCTTTTCCGCCCCAGCCACTCGTACTTGATAAGTCGATCGCATTTCTTCGTAAACTGATTTTGGTAATACTCCTGACTTTAACAAGCTATCTAATTCATCCTGTGCCGCTTTACCTGCCATCAGTTGAGCTTGCAATTCTTCAATTTGCTGCTGAGTCTGTGAAAATTTAGATAATTTTAGGCGTTTGACTAGCCAAGGCAAGCTTAAACCCTGTCCAACTAATGACACCAACACACTACCAAAAACTAAAGCAATTAAAACATCTCGACCTGGTAAAGTAGTTGGTAAGCTCAAAGCCAGAGCCATCGACAGTGAGCCTTTGATATTGCCTAAAAACAGTAAATGTTGCCAACGCAGCGGAATAGGGCGGTCAAACCAACGAACCGTTGCCAGCAGTGGATAAACTGTCAGTACTCGTCCGGCTTGATAAGCTAAAACTGCCAGTAGCACAGCAGGCAAAGTTTTCCAGAATGTTACTAAATCTATTTCTAGACCAATTAGCAGAAAAATAAAGGTATTTACGGTAAAACTGGCATATTCCCAGAAACTAAATAATGTGATGCGACTAGAAGCAGAAGTATTGCGCGAAATGCCAAGATTGCCAAAAATTAAACCAGCTACCACTACCGCCACAGCACCAGAAACACCGATAAATTGCCCAGCCTGAAAAGTCCCTAGGGCAACTGCAACTGTTAGTAACAGACTACTCAAAGGATCATCTAAACGAGCAAATACAGGTATGCTCAAATAACCTAATACTAAGCCCACAACGCAACCACCTAGAGAGATAAATAGCAGTTGTTGGATTCCCTCGATGATTGTGAGTGAACCTGTTGAATATACTTGCACAATCAAGTTGAATGAAACTAAAGCCGCTGCATCGTTGAATAAAGTTTCTCCTTCAACGATTGTAGAAAGTCGAGAAGGTACTGGTATTTCCTTGAATACGGCAATCATGGAAACTGTGTCCGTGTTTGCCAGAATTACGCCGACAAGTAAAGCTGGTATCCAACTTAATCCCAGCCCTAGTTTTAACACGATCGCAATAATCGCGCTAGAAAGTACAGCCCCAGGCAAAGCTAAAAGGGCAATTGGTTTAAATGTGCTGCGTAGCCGACTAACATCTGTATTGATACCAGCTTCAAAAATGAGAATTGGCAGAAACAGATTTAAAACTAAAGCAGGTTCTAAACCAATGGGACGCGATAATAATTCAGTTATCGGCAATCCTGCTAAAACTAAGCCCGTCACATAAGGGACGCGAAACCGCCGGGATATCAAGGCTACACCAGTGGCAACTAGCAAAAGAATAATTGAAATCTTGACTAATTCTGTAATATTCACTACGGATATTGAAAATTCACTGGTATGTCATTGATAAATATTGCCAAAAAAGTAATACACATATCAACTTACTTTGAATTTTGAATTGAATAATCTTCTATAGCGGTTCTCATCTAGGTAAGTAGAGGAAAAATTAATTAGCCGCAGATGAATGCAGATGAGAAAACTCTAAAATCAAAAATCTAAAATTCCCAATAAACCTCTTTGGCATTTTTCCATCATAGGTGAGAGTCATAACTGTAGAACTATTTGCAACAATCTTTGCTGAAGGTACAAATAATTACCTATGCAAATTCAAACACCAAACTGGGTTAAGCACGCTGTTTTTTACCAAATCTTTCCAGACCGTTTTGCTAGAAGCAAACAGCCCCGTAAACGGTTGCTACACGAAGCCCGTTGGGAAGATTGGGAAGCTATGCCCACACTCCAAGGTTATAAGGGGGGTGATTTGTGGGGCATTATGGAGGAATTAGACTACATCCAAGGTTTAGGAATTAACGCTATTTATTTCACGCCCATTTTTCAGTCGGCTAGTAATCACCGATATCACACTCACGATTATTACCAAGTTGATCCTTTGTTGGGGGGGAATGAAGCGTTCAAAGAATTGCTAGATGCAGCCCACCAACGGAATATTAAAGTAGTTTTGGATGGGGTATTTAATCATTCGAGTCGCGGATTTTTCTTTTTCCATGATGTTTTAGAAAATGGCCCTCATTCCCCTTGGGTGAATTGGTTCAAAATTCACGGCTGGCCACTTTCTCCTTATAATGGGGAGTTTCCAGCTAATTACGAAGGTTGGGCGGATAATCGAGCTTTGCCAGTGTTTAACCACGACAACCCAGAAGTGAAAGAATATATTATGGAAATTGCCGAATATTGGATTAAATTCGGCATTGATGGCTGGCGGTTGGATGTGCCATTTGAAATTAAAACTCCTGGCTTTTGGCAAGAATTTCGAGAACGAGTTAAAGCTATTAACCCCGAAGCTTATATTGTGGGCGAAGTGTGGGGAGATTCGCGTCAGTGGTTGGATGGTAAACAATTTGATGGCGTGATGAATTATTTATTCGCCGGGCCGACAATTGCCTTTACCGCAGGCGATCGCGTAGTCTTAGAACAAGTCCAGAGTCGAGACTATCAACCTTATCCACCTTTGTTTGCGGCTGAGTACGCCACTAAAATCCAAGAACTATTGCAACTATATCCTTGGGAAATTCAGCTAACGCAACTCAACTTACTGGCTAGTCACGATACAGCACGTTTGATGACTATTGCTGGTGGCGATAAAGCCAGCATAGAATTATCAACCTTACTATTACTTACCTTTCCTGGTGCGCCCAGCATCTATTATGGTGATGAAGTGGGTTTACCTGGTGCAATAGATCCCGACTCCCGACGTGGTTTTCCTTTAGAAGCTAATTGGGATCAAGAAATTCTGCAAACTCACCGCCAATTAATTGACATTCGCCATGCTTACCAAGCTTTGCGGATAGGAAATTATCAAGTTCTCTATGCCCAAGGAACACTTTACGTTTTTGCCCGCACTTTAGGCACAGAAGAATTAATGATTGCTGTGAATACTGGTACAGCATCAGCCAAAGCCAACATCGACATTGCTAGTTTGCAAACTCAACCCAGCAAGCTTTTATTTGGCTATGCAGAATTTGAGTGGAATAACGCCGGAGAAAAACAACTTTCTCTAACAGTTCCTCCACGCACTGGTTGCATTTTCGCTTGAGAATAAATCATTATCCAAACAAGGTGTAGAAAAAAGTAGGTTGGGTGAAGCGATAGCGAAACCCAACAAAATCTTTTGGATGTTGGGTTCCGTTCCTCCACTCAACCTACGCCACTTGATATTAGTAGTGGTTGTAGGGTGTATTCCCTACTCCCAATTCCCCACTCCCTTATTTTCTAATGTCCAGCAACCATTGCAGGTATGAGGACTGCATCAATTACATGAATCACACCATTGTCTGCCAGAATATCTGTTTTTAGGACATGGGCATCATTCACTTTAATATCCCCGTTAGCAGACTCAATTGCTAAAACAGATCCTTCTAGGGTCTGTGCTTCTCCAATTTGCACCAAGTCATCAGACCGGACATCGCCAAAAGTAACATGATAGCCAACAATTTTCTTTAGTTTGTCAGTATCTTGCAGGAGTTCATCTAAGGTTCCCTCTGGTAGTTGGGCAAAAGCTTCATCAGTAGGTGCAAAGAGTGTAAAAAAATTAGGACTTTGAAGAGTATCTGTGATTTGTGCAGCCTTAGCAGCTTTAATGAGAGTGTTAAAATTGCCTGCATTAACAGCAGTTTCTAAAAGATTAGCCATGTGATATAAATGTAGTCTTACAAACTTAGTTATAAATTGATACAAAGCTATCAACCTCTATCAACGGAAAGGTCAAAACATTTTAGATTTTAGATTTTGGATTTTGAATTGATTTCACTTATAGAATTTGGGGAGTTCTACCATTTAGAAATTACTATTGCTGATAATTATATACAGAGCCGTATCTAGTCCAGTACTGCTAAACTGGGGAATGTCCCCAAGAACCATTAATTATGCTCAAGCGTTCCAAGTTCGAGACAACCCAAACTCAAATTATGCACCGTGCCGAGGATTTAATTAGTGCAGCCTCGAATCGCTACCGCATTACGGTTCAGGTGGCAAATCGTGCCAAGCGTCGGCGTTATGAAGATTTTGAAAGTTCCGAAGATGCAATGATGAAGCCTGTATTAAGAGCAATCATCGAAATGTCTGATGAACTGACTCAGCCAGAAATTATTGGTGAAATGTAAAACTAGTCATACGGTAAAGGTGCAATCTTACGTTAAGTACTCGTAAGATTGCACCTTTATCTTAAATTCTTTGCTGATTAAAAAAGAGAATAATTCTGCGTTGCTCTATTATCCCGCTGATGGTTGTGAAGTTTAATTCAGCATTAATCATTGCTTTGGTTGTGAGTGGACTTGTTGTGAGTTTAGGCACAAGTCAATTATCCCACTCTAGTTTACTTGGCATTCAGCCTGCTGTCGCTCAAAGAATCAGTCCATCTGATGTTTGGCAGTTAGTATATCAGCAATTACCCGACCTGCCCAAAGAAAACCAGTACGTTAGCAAAGAATCTGGCAAAGTTGCGGAAAGTAACACTTTAGCTAATCGTCTCATTCGCTATCACGTTTATGTGAAAGAGCGATCGCCAATTTATCGCTTCGACTGGAAACTAACAATGGCTGATTACCTGGGAGCGAATGAGATTATGTATGACAGCACCTATCCAGGTAATGATACATTACGGCAGAATCCGATAGAGGGCGATCGCAAAGCTATTGCCAGCCTCAGTCGTCGTCAACGAGATGCTTTAGTCCAAACTTTAGTTAACATCTTTAATCCCAATTCCCAAAATACTCGCAACCAACCTAGCCCTGGCACTTCCACTACCCCCCAGAAACCCCAAACAGGCGGTGCTGACCTCCTAAAGTGATTTTGAATTTACAATCCAAAATCTAAAATCCAAAATCTAAAATTTGAAGATGGAACGTTTAATTAAAAGTGGTTCTGGTTGGCGTATTGGCTGGAATCCTAATGCACCTGAATATAAAGGTTTAGTGGGTACGGATGATTGGGCTATTGAGTTAACTGAAGCTGAGTTGAATGAATTTTGCCGTCTGTTAGCACAGTTAGCAGACACCATGAAACAACTCACTGCCGAATTAATGGATGAAGAAAAGATTGCTTGTGAGGCCGAAAGCGATTTATTATGGATGGAAGTGGAAGGTTATCCCCATGAGTATAGTCTGCGCTTCATCCTGAATACAGGGCGCTGTGCAGAAGGTAAATGGAATGCTTCTGCTATACCTGGTTTGTTGCAAGCTGCTGGGACACTCAAAGTTTTTTAAACTTGCCCCTTGATTCTCCTAGAGCTTTGCGATACAATAAGAATTCTGACCGGGGCGTAGCGCAGCTTGGTAGCGCGCCACTTTGGGGTAGTGGAGGTCGTGGGTTCGAATCCCGCCGCTCCGATTGATAAAATCCCTAGCCTGCTAATCTTGATGTAAGATTAGCAGGTTTTTTAGTAAAGCAGACTTTTAAAGTGTCTGTATATCAACAGTTCCCGGCAATTTGCATCACTGAGGTGTACTCTAGCAGCATTATGCACTCTCCATCAATGAGATCTGTTCAGATGGAAGTCGAACAGATTCCCTGAGATAAATGGTATAAAAATTGCAGGGTAAATTGGTGACTGGGATGATAGGTCAAATTCTCGGTGGAAACTACCAAATTCAGGCACAACTTGGCAAAGGAGGATTTGGCATTACTTTTACAGCCATTGACCTAAGACGACCTGGAAACCCTCTATGTATTGTTAAGCAATTTAAGCCCATATCCACCGACCCAAATACTTTAGCAGTTGGCAAAAGGTTGTTTGATACCGAAGCCGAAAAGTTAGAACGGTTAGGACATCATGACCAAATACCTCGTTTGCTGGCATTCTTTCAAGAAAATCAAGAATTTTATTTAGTACAAGAATATATAGAAGGTCACGATTTATCTCAAGAATTGATTCCAGGAGAAAAACTGAAAGAACGTGAATTAATTAAACTTTTAGAGGCTATTTTAGAAGTTTTAACTTTTGTTCATCAACAGAAATTAATTCATCGGGATCTTAAACCCTCAAATATTCGTCGTCGGTCTGATGGCAAAATTGTGTTAATTGATTTTGGTGCAGTTAAAGAAGTTACCACGCAGGTTGTAAGTCCTGGGGGAATAACGAGTCTGACTGTGGCAATAGGAACTCCTGGTTATATGCCTAGTGAACAGGCAAAAGGACAACCAACATTTCACAGTGATATTTATGCAGTGGGAATTATTGCCATTCAAGCTTTAACGGGGATCAATCCTTGTGCAGGCGGTATACCCACAAACCCCCAAACTGGAGAACTTGTTTGGCGCGATCGCGCTCAAGTTAGTTCTAAACTAGCAAATATCATCGATAAAATGGTGCGCTACGACTACCGTCAACGTTACGCCTCAGCCGCAGAAGCATTACAAGCTATCAAAGCATTAACTCCCAAATCTCCACCTTGGAAAATTTGGCTGAGTGTGGGAATAGTCTTAGCCATTACTCCTTTGATATTCTGGATTTTCTCTCAGGCTCTTAATTTTAAACCAAATTTTGTTAGTTACGCAAATCGCAGTAAAACTATCAAAATTCAATATCCCCAAGACTGGAATTTACAAGAACAAGGTGGTTTTGAAGGCGACGAAATTAAAATTGTGCCTAATGATAACAAACAAAATAATTCTTGCTTGATAAATCTCATTGTCAACGTCAGCGATTTAAGCCCGCAACTCTTATCACGTGATGAATATAAAAATATAGTTTTAAAAAGACTGAAAAATAACGATGTAAATCAACAAATCATCGACGAAACACAACCACAAACAACCTTATCAAAACAAGCAGCTTATAAATTAACTTACACTCGCCAAGAAGAAGCCTGTAAATATCAAGTAATGGAAATTGGCACAGTCCGCAACGGCAAAGCTTATTATATTACTTATACCGCCCCAGTTGAGCAATATTCACAATCTTTACCAGTTGCACAATCAATAATTAATTCCTTTGAAATTACAGAACTACAATAATAATCATGAAATCTTAGTTTGAGATTTTTGATGTAGTTTAACCTAGCTTCTTTATTTCTTAATTAAAGATTACCAATTAGCAATTACTATTACTAATTAATTGTTGGTAGATAGATTCCAAATTTTGATAGTGTTATCTAAGTTACCACTAGCTAGATTCTTAGAATCTGGGCTATATGCGACAGACAGAACTCCAGATAAAGTGCGAATTACTTCGCCAGTAGACAAGTTCCAAACTTGGGCAGTGTTGTCGAGATTATCACTAGCCAATGTTTTAGCATTTGGGCTGTATACGATACTTGAAACACCATAAAAATTTCCAAGTAAAGTACGAATCACTTCGCCTGTAGATAGATTCCAAATTTTGATAGTTTTGTCGGAACTTCCACTAGCTAAAGTTTTGCCATCAGGACTATATGCCACACAATTAACAGACAAAGAATGACCAGACAAAGTGCGAATTACTTTGCCTGTAGATAAATTCCATATTTTGATAGTGATCTCATCACCATTACTAGCTAAAGTTTTGCCATCTGGGCTATATACTACAACATCAACCCTGTTAGTATTACCAGATAAAGTACGAATCACTTCACCAGTAGACAGATTCCAAATTTTGATAGTTTTGTCCGTACTACCACTAGCTAAGGTTTTACCATCCGGGCTATATGCCACAGCATAAACCCCGTCAGAATGGCCAGATAAAGTACGAATTACTTGCCCAGTAGATAAATTCCAGATTTTGATAGTTTTGTCGAAACTGCCACTAGCTAAGGTTTTGCCATCCGGGCTATATGCTATGGAATTAACCCTTTTAGAATGACCAGACAAAGTGTGAATTACTTGCCCAGTAGACAGATTCCAAATTTTGATAGTTTTGTCGAAACTGCCACTAGCTAAGGTTTTGCCATCCGGGCTATATACTATGGAATTAACCACATCAGAATGACCAGATAAAGTTCTAACTGTGTCACCAGCAACTGATGATACAGATTTTGATGGCTGTACCACTACCGACTGTGATTGTTTAACTGGTTGCACTGCTGCCAGTTTTCTATAAGTATTAATCGGAATTCCTAAAAAATCTGTTGTCTCGGTTCTCTCGTCTCTCCTGGCTTGTCCATGAATTCCCACCAAGCGCCCCTGTTCATCTAACACAGGGCCACCACTCATTCCCGGTTTAGTGGCATTGCTAAACACCAAAGCATACTCGTCTCTCGGTTTTTGAACTACTCTGGTAAGCAACTGCTGTAAAATCACATACTCGCGACTAACACTGACAGCATCCGGGTCAGCCCAGCCAACAGTATAGACTGTTGTTCCTGCAACTAATTGTTCAGTCGATAAATCAGCTTGCCGATAATTTTCCGTACTGGTGAATTGAACTTCTGCTATGTCGATATTACCAATACGTTTAATATTATTAACTTGGTGAGTTCTACTATCATAAGTCTGAAGATAATAATCTTTCGCCTTGGCAACGACGTGCCAACTAGTTAATACAGTATAAGTATTACCTTCACGGCGAATAATCACCCCAGAACCAGTATTAGGCCCATCAATACGTACAGTTACCTGCTGGGCTATATTAATTACTGTTGCTGGTAAAGCAATTGTGATTTGTGTTTGTACTAATGGCATCACAACTGCACCCATCAAACCAACAAGCACATACAAACGAGATGGTAAATTCATATATTTAAATAGCAGGTTGCAGAAAGTAGTATTGTTAATTGATAGTTAAAAATAGTTATAAATCAGAAGGTATCATCTTTTAAAGAATTAATTTAATTATTTCTTATTTAAAGATTGTAGAAATTTTTTAGTGTCTGCAAGTAAGCGATCACCCCAGAGATTTTCTTTCAAAAAAGCTACATCAGCTAAACGTTTATCCATGCGGAGTGCGGCTTCTCCCATTGTGCGGCTTTGTTGGCGATCGCCTTTAGCGTATAATGCCACTGCTAAGGTTAACAAAGGTTCTGCGGCTTGCTTATCGAGAGAGACAGCAGTTTGCCATTGCTTAATTGCACTTGTAGTGTCACCTTGCTCGTATTTAATTAAACCAATATTGTTGACGGCTGGCCAGAATTTTGGGTTTTGGGATAAGGCTTTATTGTATTGGGCGATCGCATCTGTTAGTTTACTCTGTTTATAGTAAGCATTACCTAAATCAAATAATGCTTCTGCGTCATTCGGTTTGAATGCTAAACCCAGTTCATATAATTCAGCCGATCTTAAGTATTGTTGAATTTGGAAATAAGCTGAACCTAAAGCAAAGTAAACATCTGCATTTCGAGGATTGATTTCACTTGCTTTATCTAAAGCAATAATAGCTGTACCAATTTCTTTTTTTTGCAGGTATAAACCACCTAACAGAAACCATACTTTGTCATTTTTAGGTGCTAATTGAGTCGCTAAACGAGCGCGTGGTAAAGCTAAATCAAACTGCTGTTTTTGTGCTAATTGCGCTGCTTGTTGGGCTACAGTTAAACCTGCTTTTTCAGTAGCACTAGAATCGAGCTTTTGAGCTTGGCTAATATCTGCGATCGCTCCTTGTTCATCTTTATTTAACCAACGTTCTACACCTCTTGCTAAATAAGCCTGTGCGTTTGGTAGAGGTTGTCCAATTCTATTTGCTGGTTTACTAGATTCAGTAGAGTTATTAATAGCCTGTATCAACAATTCTATTTGTTCACTAATTTGCTGTTCAATAGTTGTTGTTATTGCTACATTTAGGTAAGTTTTTAATGGAATTCCTAATACTAAATTGGCAGTTTTAGTTATCTCATTAACTTCTGCACGGCCATTTATACCAACAACTTTTCCCTCTTCATTTAGCACCGGGCCGCCACTCATTCCCACTAAAGCATTTACAGAATAAGAAAAAGCATAGCCATCTTTAGGTTTTGGTAACCGACTACTAGTTACCTGTCCAGTTAAAAATTGTGGACTACGTTCTGTAATCTGCGGGCCTGGATCTGCCCAACCAAATACATAAATTGTTTGACCTGTTGTAATTTGATCAGAATTTCCTTGTTCAGCAACTCTATGGTTACGGTTACTGGTAAATTTTACCGTTGCTAAATCAACACCTGAAAATCGTTGAACTTGGCTAGAGTTAAATGTGTATTTTTGACCGTCACTTGTCTGAAGTGTGTAATTTCCTGGTTTTTGTACTACGTGCCAGTTAGTAATAACAGTATACGTGTTTCCTTGACGCTCAATAATAGTTCCCGAACCAGTATTTGCTCCATCAATTCGCACAGTAATTTCTGAGGCGATCGCACTGATTTGTGTTGCTGTTAATCCTGTTGCGATTTGCGGCTGAATAACAACAATTACTGCACCAGTTACAACCGCGAAAAGCCCAACAGAAAACTTGCTCATCTTATCTCAAGATTAAATATTAACCTGATATCAAATAATAACCTGATCCTTGCCTAACAGATACTCGCAACTGCGAAAAGTAACGGAGAATTAAGTTAATTTTTTAATCGGCACTGCCATACTAGATTGATTAATCATATCCTGTAGTGCTTTACTTGGTTGAGTTCCGTCTTGATAGTATTCTAGACTTTCCCACACAGGATCTTTACGCCAGCCGTTAATTCCCACAACTTCACCCCGAACATTCAATAATGGTGCGCCACTCATCCCTTTACGCACATCATTGGTATAAGCAATTTGATATCCTCCCTCTAGAGCTTTATCCAGCAATAGTGAAACGTGACCTTCAGTAAAAATGAATTTATCTTGTTTTGCTTGACTATTGGGGTATTGTATAAATCCTCCAACAAATACCTTTTCCTGAATTTGCAAGGTTGATGAGTTACCTAATGTTGCTACTGCATACTCTGCATTCTGACTGTGAAACTGCAAAACCGCTAAATCATCATTTTCTAATTGCTGAGTTTTGCTGACAGTTGCTTGATAAATCTGTCCATCTGGAGTTTGAATTTTATAAGGAAAAGACGCAGCACGCAGTACGTGAGCATTGGTCATAACAGTATAAATTTGACCATTACGTGCTATCAAAGTTCCTGAACCAATGAATTCTTGAGACAAGACTTTGACCGTAACATTTTTAGCAATTGTTTGTATTTGTTTTGGTGAAAGTGCAGATGATTTAGTATATGTATCATTACCTAAAATAAATTGTTGTCTTGGTAGTATAAGAAACAGTCCACCAAGACATACTACAACACAAATTAATTGACCAAGCTGATACCTTAGCCATAACCCTTTCATCTGAACTAACTCCACAGTGGATGAGGATTAAAACCGAGGTTCTACAGTGGGTGAACTCTGGTTACTATTAGTTCTTAGAGGCTGATCAGCACTGCCACTATCAGCAGAGTCTACCAATTCTTTGATATCAAGATATAACTCGCCATTAAAATAAGAGAGAGGTTGATTACCACCTAAATTAATTGGTTGATCACCAACATTTACACCACGACGAAAATCATGGATTTGTTTCAACATTGCTTGTGCATTTGTTCCTGGCTGGAGGGTTACAAGAATGTTGTCTGATGTGCAAGGAATACCTTTGTAATTGGCAATACAAATTACTGGGTAGCCATTAACTTTTTCACGACTGGTAAAAAAGAGATTGCCATTATCATAGTAACGTTGCAGACGTGCTGAAACAGCCTGACAGCGCTTTTTAGGATTGAACCCAGAACTGGCAAAGCGTTTGTTCACCCAGCGCAAAAATGTTTCTGGGCCGCGTGAGGTGCGTACCTTCGTAACTGGTACACCTTTTTCTTGTGTACAGAAGAATTTTTCTCCACCAGCGTAACTTGGGCGATTATCAGCAATTGTGGAGGCTAAAGCTAGAGCTAAAATTACTGAAGCTTTTGCCACGACTGTTAATTTGTGAGCAAATAACCTCAACTGCATATATATTCTCTATTGAACAAAAATATTTGCATTTGCACTAAATACAAATGCAGATATTCTATAGCAGTTTTGAGTTGGCTTCAACAGATATACAGATATTTATAAGGTTGCAACTTATACCAAATTATTGTGAAGCTGCATAAAACTTTAAAAAACCGGAATGCTTACTATGCAAGGTTTTTAGCCATTTTATTCTATGCAACTTCATACAAAATTGGTATTAGTAAGCTATTACTTTTTTAAATTACACAATTACTCAAGAGGTTTGTTGATGGTTGACAGTTGACTGTTAACCATCAACTGTCAATATAAACACAAAAAATGTACAAGTTTAGATGCGTTTTACTTGTAAGTCCGCTCCATTCTTATTACTGGCTTCTACAGGCAGGAATCCACCAGCCTGCATTTTCCATAACCTGTGGTAAGCACCACCGCGTGCCAAAAGTTTGGCGTGAGTACCATCTTCTACAATTCGACCGTGATCAAATACTAAAATGCGGTCGAGATGGGCAATTGTCGATAGCCGATGAGCGACGACGATAACAGTTTTGCCATTCATCGCTAAGTCTAGAGTATCTTGAATGGCTTTTTCGGTGATTGAATCAAGGCTGGAAGTGGCTTCATCTAAAATCAGAATCGGTGCATCTTTGAGAATGACTCGTGCGATCGCAATTCTTTGTCTCTGTCCTCCCGATAGTTTCACACCGCGTTCACCCACCAGTGAATCATAGCCTTCCTTGATTTGGCTGATGAAATCGTGAGCATAAGCTTTGCGTGCTGCCTCCATCACTTCCTCGTCAGTTGCATCCAGCCGCCCATAACGAATATTTTCCATCAACGTGCGATGAAACAAAGATGGATCTTGGGGAATTAAGCTAATCTGCGCGTGTAGAGCATCCTGAGTCATATCGCGAATATCGACCCCATCAATGAGAATTTGTCCAGATTGGGGGTCAAACAAACGCAAAATCAAATTTACAAAGGTAGATTTTCCCGAACCGGAAAAGCCCACCAAGCCCAGACGCTCACCTGGTTGAATAGTAATCGAGAGATTTTCAAATACTTTTTTACCTTCTGTGTAGTTGAAATACACTTGGCGAAACTCGATTTTACCTTGAGTGATCGGATGAGCGATCGCTTGTTCCCGATCAATCAACTCATGGGGTTGCACAATTGTGAACACACCATTAGCGACATTGCCGATATGTTCAAAAAATTCCAGAAACCGTCGGCTTAAATTACGCGCCTCACTGATAATTAACAGTGACAAACTAGTTGCCACAACAAAGTCAGCAGTAGCGATTATTCCTTGACTCCAGAGAGAAAGCGAGTAATACAGAGTACCAATTTTCAAAACGGCTGAGGAAATGTACTGAAACCAACGAATTCGCTCCGAGTACCAGTTTGATTTTCTGACCTGTTTGAGTTCTTGCCTTAATTGCTCATTCAAATAACGTCGTTCAAAACCCAGACGAGCAAACAGTCGGCTACTGCTGAGATTTGTCACCGCATCTACAATGATGCCAGTTGTCTCACTTCTGGCGGCTGCGGCTTTGCGAGAGTAAATTCGACACCGAGTTGCCAGCCAGAAGGAAATACTAATAAATAAAACTGCCCACACGCCAACAAATGCAGCCAGTGGCGGATAAGCGCGATACAGTAAAATCGTGGAGACAATATACACAATAATTACAGCCATAAATTCTGTAATTAGCATTTGCATCGTCTGCGTCACGCCCAAAGAAGTTTCACCGATGCGATGAGCTAATGCCCCAGCAAAACTACTACTTAGGTAACGATGGGAATGATGTTGCAAGTATGCATATAGAGATCTGACAATGTGCTGTCGATGGATGGGATGGAGAATAGTTTGCAAAAGTCCAGCAGATCGCCCGAATACCACTTCACCCACACTCAAAGCGGCGAACAGCATCAGGGGTTGACCCACAGCATCAAAAATCGGTTTACTATTGTCAGGCGATCGCGTTACGCTACGGATAATTTCGCCAATAGCATAAGGCAACATAATGCCACAAGTTGCGTGCAGTGTCTCCAAAACCACCATTGCTAAATACCACCAACGGAACTGGTTAACGAAATAGCAAATGAACCTGAATGGAGTATTAGGCAAATTTGGTGCATTAGCAGCACGTTGAAAAGATTGGGATTTTCTGATCTTTTTCGTCATGAAAGTTGATATCTTACTGGGCAGCATAAAAATGGACGACTAAATGCGCCGTCCGAAGGTGAAACCTTTGCCAGGGATGAGTCTAGAAATATAGGGTAGATTCGTAAGTAGTATTATCTGGTTCTTAACTCTTCCCTTACACCCACTCTTCTATCGTCAAGATTTGCGCTTCCAAGCGTGCCTTTCGGTGATGAGGACTAGACCATGATTTCTTGGGGTGTGATTGCAGCATATACATCAGATGGTAGTAAGGCTTCTTGAATGTTGATTTTCTTCGGTATGACACCCGCCTCAAAGAACAAATCTGCTACACGTTGTTGTTCTGCGATTAGTGCTGGACTGAGACCTCTGCGTCCTACGAAAGTGCGACGAGACATGACTCTGGCTACCACATCCTCATCGAGTTTTTGCTCGGTGATCATTAATTTTGCGACTGCATCTCGATTCTGTTCTGCCCATTGATCAAGAGCATGAAGCTCTTCAATCAGAATTTTGAGTAAGCCGGGATTTTCTTGGGCAAACTTTCTGTCAGCAATGTAGTAACTACCAGGAGAATCTAGCCCAACAGAATCTCTAAGAACGCGAATTCGACCCATTTTTTCGGCGATCGCATAGTGCGGATCTCCTGTCATCCAAACTGGAATTCTCCCTTCGAGAAAAGCAGCCCGCGCTTCGATAGTTGGCAGACTCTTGATTTTAATATCTTTGATGGTCAAGCCAATTGACTGCAAAGCTCTCAAGATAAAATAGTGCGAAGCCGAACCTTTTTGAAAATATACTTCTTGCCCTTTAATCTCTTCAAACTTTGTTAGCGAAGACTCAGGTGGAACAGCAATCACACTACTTGTTCCTGTCCTTTGGTTTCTTTGTGTACCGACAACATAAACAAGATCTGTTCCCGCAACTTGAGCAAAAATTGGTGGCGTTTCTCCTACTGATCCCACATCAACTTTGCCCGCACGCATCCCTTCCATAAGTTGCGGCCCTTGGACAAATTGCGCCCACTCTACCTTAATTCCCAGTGGCTCTAAGCGTTTCTCTAAAACTTTCCGATTTCGCACCAGATCCCCCGCACTTTGATATCCCATACGGAGAACCTTAGTTTTAATATCCAAAAAATTGGAACTATTAATTACTTTCTGTTGGCTTTGTTGGCTACAACTTCCCAACAGATATGCCATAGAAAAACCACATATACCTGATGTAGCAACATTGAGAAAACGACGGCGTTTAATCATAGTTAATTCCATTTTGGATTTGGGATTTTAAATTTTGGATTATGCAAGATTTCTTAAATTGGAATTCCTAACGAAGAGAATCTCCCCTGCGGTATTCGGCGGTAATATCGTCGAGTTTTTGTTTTAAATTGTCGTCAAGTTTTACTTCCACAGCTTTAAGAGTGTCATTCAGTTGTTCTGGACGACTAGCACCAATAATGGGAGCAGTAATAATTGGATTAGCCAGAACCCAAGCTAAGGCTAAGGTTGTCAAAGATAAGCCAGCATGATCTGCTACTGTGCGTAATTCCTCGACAGTATTGAATTCGCGATCGCGCCAGTAGCGTTCTTGATAACGTTCCGCAGCAGTACCCAAGGTGAAACGAGTACCAGAGGTAGGGCCTTGAGCGAAATTGTGTTTTCCTGTCAGCAAACCACCCGCCAAAGGATTGTAAGGAATTACACCCAGTCCTTCTTCTTTTGCTAGGGGTAATAGTTCTCGCTCAATTTCGCGGAATAACAGATTGTAGCGTGGTTGAATCGATACGAAGCGAGTCAAATTTCGCACATCGGCGCGACCCAAAGCACGGGCTAGTCGATAAGCGAGGAAATTAGAAACCCCGATATAATGTACTTTACCAGCACGAACTACTGTATCTAGTGCTTCTAGGGTTTCATCCAGAGGAGTTGAAGCATCATCTGAGTGCAATTGATACAAGTCAACATAATCTGTTCCCAATCTTCTTAAAGAAGCATCGATCGCATCTAATATATGTTTGCGTGAAGCACCTTGATCCCAAGGCGCAGGGCCAACTCGCCCTACGCACTTGGTAGCCAGTATAAAATGTTCACGTTTACCTTTCAGCCAGCGTCCAATAATTTCTTCGGTACGTCCAGCAGTAGTCAGTCCACCACCTAAGGGATAAACATCGGCTGTATCCAAAAAGTTAATTCCTGCATCGGCGGCGGTATCGAGAATCTGCCTGGAGGTTTCTTCGTCTGTCTGCAAACCGAAGGTCATTGTACCTAAACACAGGCGCGAAACAGTCAATCCGGTTTGACCGAGCTTAGTTGTTGGTAATGTCATAGTTGTTGCTGAAATTGGGTATGGATATAGATTCAATACGGTTCAGTTAATCAAAAATTGTGACTCCTGAAGTGTATGTTTAAGAAATTAGCGGTGGTCAGATCCCCGACTTCTTAAAGAAGTCGGGGATCTCGCAGCCTTTCTATAGAATTTAAGCCACTACCAAACTCTTATCTGCTTGTGGGGATTCGATGTTACCTACTTTCGATTCAATCGCTGTACCCTTGAAGAAATCAGGGTTAGCTTCGGTATAGAACTTGTAGGGATTACCAAATACATAGGCTTTGAAGTCTTCTTCCGAAATTATGCCTTCTTTCACAAGTTCCCAGCTTTCAGCCAATGGAGAGGTGAGATCAGGCACATCCCAGTGACCAACGTCTGAGGAATAGATGGCGTTGATTTTCACACTCAATGGATTGGCTTTGTCGTTGAATGCTGCGGCGATGGTGCGGTCATCAGACTCGGAACCAAAGAAGAAACTGTTCACCCAGCGATCGCGAATGTCTTCAATGGTTTCAATCCCGGCGGCGGCAAAATCTTCAAGTTCGCTACCAATTGGCGAACGGCTATGACGGCTAAAAGAAGAACCCAGTACAGTCTTGGTTAATTCTTCTTTACTAAGGGAATATCCTTGAGTAATTTCGCCGCCGAAACGCTCAAACAACTCAAACAACTCATCTGCATTGGTCAATTCTGGATTATAGTTTTGCAGTGCCTTGATATTGCGCTTAGAGAAGCGATCCACCAAATGGATGTAAACGTGAGCGCCCCAATCTGCACCACCTTCGAGCATACCGACGCGCAACAGGGGAAAACGTCTGGTAACGCCACCAAAGAACAACGCCTTCGCAAATGCTTGAGAACCATCGGCGAAGTGACCAATATGGTTGTTCATATAGTTACTGATGGAAGAGCGTCCAGTCCAACCTTGGCTACCGTAGTGGGTGGTAATAGGTACACCTAATTCAACAGCTTTTGCCCAGAAAGGATCGTAGTCGTATTCGCTATCCAAGCCGTAAAAGTCAATGTAAGAAGCATACTTGGCGATTTCAGGAAATTGATCTGCGGGATATTTATCTGCGATCGCCTTAATTGGACGTTTCACACCACCAGGAATATTTGCTACTTTTAATCCTAGGGTTTTTACAGCAAACTCTAACTCTTCAATAGCTTCTTGAGGAGTAGTCATCGGGATACCAGCTACCACCGTCAAGCGATCGCTATATTTGCGATAGATATCAGCGTGGTAGTGATTGACTGCACGTTGTAGTGCCTGACGGTGTTCTGGTCTGGCTCCTGCTGGCGCAAGCACATTGTTGGGGAACAATACAGAATAGTCTGAACCTTGTTCTGCCTGACGTTCATAGAGCAGTGCAGGGAGGGTGTAAGTAGCGAGATCTAGAGTATTACGTGTTACTCTCGCCCACCAAGGCGATCGAATTGTGCGATTGTATTGGCGTTCTTCTGGAGTTTGTTGATACCAGTCTTTACCGTTGCTCTTGGAGTTAAGACGAGAAGATTCTGCCTTGCGTAATTCGTCTACTAGCTTTGAACCACCGTAATTAGAGATGTAATCTTCCAAAGCTGGGGTGAAATCATTAGTGTGAACGTCGGTGTCGATTACCGGATAATCAAGGGTTGCTCTGATTGCGGCAGAGGGAGAAGTTTTCAATCTGCTATATTCAACCATATTTTTTTCCTTCAAAAAATCACAGGTTTTTCCGAGCATCCAATGGAGCGTAGGATTGTTCAATGACAAACTTTTCAACTTCTGTAGGGCGGAGATCTACAGAAGGAAGGCTTTAAAAGATGTGGCTTATCCATCTGTAAAACATTGATTTATGTGGTGTTAATGAATCATGGGATGACATTTGATGTCTTGAAATCTCAAACTTCTTACTCTCTGCGACTCTGCGTGAGGTAAATCATCCCGAAATTATCCAATACCGATTTATGCCAACACCAATCTTTCATCCCGTTGTTTAACCGCAAAACGATTCTCTGGACGACGCAGACCGAGGTTTTCTCGCAAGGTACGACCTTCGTATTCGGTACGGAATAGGCCGCGTTTCTGGAGGACAGGAACGACTAAGTTCACGAAGTCATCCAACCCTGTGGGAAGAATTGGTGGCATAATATTAAAGCCATCGGCTGCACCATTGTTGAACCATTCTTCTAGTTGGTCGGCAATAGTTTCAGGAGTACCAATTATGGTGCGATGACCTCTTGCTGTAGCAAGAGCAAGATACAACTGGCGTAGTGTCAAAGTGCTACGCGTAGCTAAATCTTTGACTAGTTTCAGACGACTCTTGTTGTTGTTGGTGTCGCTGGGTAGTTCGGGGGCTAGATCATCTAAAGAATACTTCGACAAATCCACACCTTTGTAATACGTCTTTAAAATACCCCAGGCTACATCAGGATGAATCAAAGATTGTAGGAATTCGTACTTTTCTTGCGCTTCTTCTTCAGTACGGCCAATGATGGGGAAAGCCCCAGGCATGATTTTTAGATCTTCTGGAGAACGTCCGTATTTCGCTAACCTACCTTTGATATCGGCGTAAAATTCCTGAGCATCGGCTAGGGTTTGATTGGCTGTGAATATAACTTCGGCTGTCTGTGCTGCCAGTTCCCGACCAGCTTCTGAGGCTCCAGCTTGCACAATCACCGGATAACCTTGCGGCGGACGACCTACGTTCAAAGGCCCTCTCACAGAAAAATGTTTGCCTTTGTGGTTGAGTGTATGCAGTTTGTTGGGATCGAAATAAATACCAGATTCTTTGTCTCGGATGAAGGCATCATCTTCCCAACTATCCCAAAGTCCTTTTACCACTTCCACAAATTCTTCAGCACGTTCATAACGCTGGCTATGTTCTGGATGATGCTCAAGACCGAAATTAGCAGCAGCATTTTCATTGCCTGTGGTGACTACATTCCAGCCTGCCCGGCCGTTACTCAAGTAATCTAGAGAGGCGAACTTACGTGCGAGGGTATAGGGTTCTTCGTATGTAGTTGAAGCGGTGGCAATAAACCCAATATTTTGGGTTACAGCAGACAAGGCTGAGAAGAGGGTGACTGGCTCGAAATACACAAGTTTACCATTGCGTTTCTGAGTTTCGGGAGCGCCACCCCAGACTCCTGGGCTATCTGCTAGAAAAACTGCATCAAACAAGCCACGTTCGGCGGTTTGGGTAATTTCTTTGTAATGCTCAAAATTGAACCCAGCATCTGCTTGTGCATCGGGATGCCGCCATGCGGAAACATGATGTCCAGTGGCTTGAATAAATGCACCTAAACGAAACTTGCGTGTTTTGCTCATCTGCTTTTTTCTTTTCTATGCGTCTAGCTAATAATTTTTCGTGCAACGTCATTTATTCGACTGCTGCGCCGAGAGATTTATGAGAAGTTGACAAGATTAGGCTCTTAACGACTAACATCTGCCCAAAAACTACTCAAATGGCAGAGCGATAAAATTCTTTTCTTGTAAAGCTTTCAAAGGTTTGTATCTGGCATTCAGGTAAGCTATTACGCCTTTAAATTACACAATCAAGGAATGAGGTTCGTTAACAGTCAATAGTCAACAATCAACCCGAAAAAATGTGCAAGTTTAGATGCGATATGGCTTATTCACCTTTTGCTAGACACTAAATGTATTAATGAAATGCTCTTTCAACAACAAAACTTGTTTGCAGAAGCTGAATAATTGCTCTACAAGAAATGAAATAACCAAACTGGAAGTAAGGTTAAGACCACAGCAGAACTAGTAATGCTGCTGCTTGGCGCTCGATTTACCACACATTTATGTAGCAATCTGACTTAGCATATACAGTTTACACAGATAGATACAAAAAATATGTGCTGTGCAACACAATATCATGAATGGCTAATTGTTAGTTTATCGAATATTAAGTATTACAAACTAATAAGCTACTGAGTAGCTCAGGATGATGTATCCTGCTACAAGGCAGCATTGCTCTCAAATTAGTCATCTCTTGACAGCAGCACTTTTAAAACAGAGCATTGCATATATGGATAGGACTTATTTGGTCAACACAGTGATGCGATCGCAAAGTTATACCAATTTCTCAATCAATTCATAGCAGGTGCAGTACCACCAGTGCAGATGTACAGCACAAACACCTAATAAATGACGTATTTTTTATCACTCGTTTTAGGCTAATGCACGATTAATTGCCTCTTCTGGGCCAACTAAAGATAAGTAAGGTTCTTGTAAAAACTTACTAGCAGCTGCCTTGGCATCCTCAACGCTTACAGCAGCAATTAGCTCTTGAAATTGGCTATCAAAATCGATACCCAAGCCTAAAATTTCATACCAACCGTAAATCTGCGCAATTTGCCCGTTAGTTTGTTTACCTAAAGCATACTGTCCGAGAATTTTATTTTTAGCAGCTTGGAATGCGTTAGCTGATACTTCTGTAGTACAAAGTAAATCTACTTCTGTCCGCAGTCCTTCTAAAGCAATGGTGGTATTTTCTGGGGCTGTACCCATATAGACTACGAAGGAACCAGGATACAACCTAGTTGGATAAAATGCTGAAACTTCGTAAGCCAAGCCGCGCTTTTCGCGCAATTCTACAAATAAACGGCTCGATAAGCCATTGCCTAAGTAGGTAGAAAGCAGTTTCAGCGAGGCATAGTCTGGAGAACTGACTGCTGTACCTAAATAACCCAACATCACAATTGATTGTTGTGTTTGTAGTGGTTTTAGTAGATGTTTGGGTTGTACTTGAATTTCTGGTAAATTCAGGACGGGTAGTGGTTGTGCAGGTACTTGCCAGTCACCAAACACTTGCTCGACTAGTGTTACTGCTTCTGTTAAAGTAATTCGTCCGGCAATACTTACTACCAAATTGTCTGGACGAAAATGAGTTTGGTGATATTGCACTAAGTCTTGGCGGGTAATGCGGCTCATTGTGGTTTCATCTCCTAGCAATGACTTGGCGTAGGGATGGTTTTGGTATATTGCTTGCCGCATTTGCTCAAAAGCCAGAGTAAAAGGCTGTTCTTTTTGAGAGCGAATATCTTGTAGTGCTAAACGCCGTTCTAATTCTACTTGTGCTTCGGGAAAGGTAGGCGATCGCAAAATTTTCCCGGTCAGTGCTAATATCTCAGGAAAGTCTGAGGTGACTGTCTTCAACGACAACAAGAAATAATCTGTAGAGGTATCTGCACTCAAACTTGCGCCGACAGACTCAACTTGTTCGGCAATTTCCAAGCTCGACAGTCCGTCACATCCTTTTGTCATCACGGCGGAAAGTAAATGTGCTAACCCCGCCTGTTCTGGTTTTTCGTAACAACTACCAGCACGCAGAAAAATTCGCCCAGCAATAATGTCCGCAGCTGGATTTTCTGCTACCAACACTACAATGCCATTGTTGAGTACAGTCCGATGGATAAGGGAGTGAGAAAGGGAGGGTTTTACAGTTGGAGTCATTTGTCAATAGTCAATAGTCAATGGTCAATGGTCAATAGTCAATAGTGATTGATTTTTCTCCCCTGCTCCCTGCCTTCGGTTGATGAGCTTATCCTAGAGCATAGCCGTTCGCGCAGCGTCTCCGACAGGAGAAGGGCGCAGCCGAACCACTGCCTTCTACTTAACATGGTTTCATGATAGTAACTGCATAATTCTCTGGTGAAAGATACTGTTTAGCAAATTGTTGCAGTTCTTGGGTAGTAAATGACTGAATTTGCTGGGGATAAGTTATCGCCACTTCGGCTTGGGCAATGGTGTTGTAGTAACCATACAGTCCTGTGAGTTGATTTGGTGTTTCCGTCGAAAAGGCATACTCATTACATAGCAGCCTACGCATTCTAGCTAATTCTTGTGCGCTCATTCCTTCGGTTTGCAAATCATACAAATGATTGCGAATTAAGTACTCAACTTTTTCTAAGTTTTCTGGCTCTAACCAAACAGTAATTGTAAATAAACTTGATTCTCTTTGTAGAGAAAAATTACTACAAACTCCTTGTACTAATTGTTGTTCTTCGCGCAAATCACGTACTAAGCGTGAAGTCCGTCCTTCTGTTAAGAATACAGATAACACATCTAAACCGTAACCTGTGCGGAGTTGCTCAACTCCGGGTGCAGTCCAAGCCATTAGTAACCGTGCTTGCTCCATGCGTGGTAAACACAGTTCTTGACGTTGTATACCTTTGATAATTGGTTGTGTTACCTTGATTGACTGTGGACAGTCAACAGGTTCGGCAAATTTAGCAAATGATTTATTTACTAATTCCCAAGCTTTTTCTTGCTCAATTCCGCCGACTATTACCACTGTCATGTTTTCTGGTTGGTAGTGAGCGCGATGAAAACAGCGCATATCGTCGGGTGACTGCTGCATGAGTTCCATCTCTGTACCCAGCACCGAACGTCCATAAGGATGGTGTTGATATACATTTTTAATCAGAGACTGAATTCCTAGCCAGTCAGGATCATCATAGCAAGAGCGAATTTCTTCTAACACCACATCCCGTTCGCGGACAAATTCATCCTCAGGAATTGCGGCATTTACGAGTAGTTCTGCCAAATAAGGCAATGTATCTTCTAAATAAGGTGCAGCCGTCGTCACGCAGTAATGAGCATAGTCGTGACTAGTCGCAGCATTACTCACACCACCACGGTTCTCAATTTTGTGATCAAATGCTCCTGGGGCTAGTGTTGCTGTCCCTTTAAAAATCATGTGTTCTAAAAAATGAGCCATCCCAAACCACGGTTCTGGCTCTCTGGCTGCTCCAGCACGCACCCATACATCTGCCACAACTACAGGGGTAGTCGGAATCTCTTGATGAATAAACGTTAAACCATTGTCGAGTCGGAAAATCGAAGCTGGAAAAACCGGATGAATTAATTGTTGTGACAATTTTTTGTAGATTTAACCACAATTTAACGTAATTTTGTCATCTTAACCCTTAACGAAACCTAAATTAGAATCATTTGATACAGATTTATTTTTATTAATAATGTAAATCAATTTACTTGAATATACTCTTAAGTTCTGGGGCTGAGAAAGCAGGAGTGAATCATCTCTGCTATGAGTTAAAATTCATCAAATCTCTGAGTAAAGGTTTAATCCTAGATATAGTAATCATATTTAATTGATAAACTACCGCCAGAAGTAGCACAGAAATTTAGTTACAACTTCTAAAATAATTGCTACATCTTGTAAAGTTTCAACTAAAAACTGTGTGTACCCAGTTTTCAATTTATTTTTTTGACTGTTGACGGTTAACACTCAAGAAAAACTGTTGTGCCAATGCCCATAATTAAAGCTCCCAAGTTTTAATTAAAACTTGGGAGCTTTAAATTTTAAGTTCACCACAACGCCGTTTTACCTAAGTTTATGACCTGGTTAAACCAGGTGGGAACCGATGTTGCTCGTTTAAAGTTTCCGGGTACATGCCCGGTCTACTGCCACAAGAACTATTTAATTCCCTTTTCTTTAAAGACATAGATCAAAAAACTTGATGGCAGTCACCAACGTCGCAGTGCAACTAACTCATTATAACTTTCTAAAACGACTTGTGTGTCTAATATAAAAATTTTCTGACGAATTTAACTGGGATACCAAATAGATTCTAGGGTTTGGGCTAGATAATTTGCTGTTTCTGGGTTATGTTCATCTAATAAAACAGTGACGTGTCCCAACTTCCGCCCCGGACGCGATTCGGTTTTACCGTACCAGTGAACAGTTGCTTGAGAAATTGCGGCTAGTTGTTGGCGTTGGTTTTGATAGTCACTCTCGGAATTTTCATATCCTAGCAGGTTAACCATAATCGCCATTTTACAGTGTAAAGCAGGATTGCCCAAAGGTAGACCACACACGGCTCTGAGGTGTTGTTCAAATTGGGAAGTCTCGCAAGCATCGATGGAGAAATGTCCCGAATTGTGGGTGCGAGGAGCAATTTCATTGACTAAGACTTTGCCATCTGTGGTGAGAAATAGCTCAATGCCAAAAACGCCGACAACTTCCAGACTATTTAATAGAGTGTGAGCGATCGCTTGACTTTGTTCTACTTGATTAGGTGTAATATCCGCAGGTGCTATAACTCGCCGACATACCTGTTGTTCTTGTTGAGTTTCTACCACTGGATAGATGACAATTTCACCATTGACAGAACGGGCTGCTATTACGGCTAGTTCTCGTTCAAATAAAACGAATTCTTCAATTAAATATTGTGATTGATTTGCTGTTTGAGATAGTTTCTCCTGTAAACTAGCTAAATCTTGAATAATAAATGTTCCTTGACCGTCATATCCATGACGACGGGATTTTAAAACAACAGGAAAATCTAAATGCTCTAGCTTCGATGCTAAATTCTCTACATCATCGACAGCAAAAAATTGCGGTACAGGTAAGCCTATATCCCTTAAATAGCAACGTTGATGATATTTATCTAATAGCGGTGATAAAGCTGCTAACCTAGGACGAAAACACACACCTTGATTTGCTAATAACGATAAAGCATCAAGGTCAACAAATTCATTTTCAAAGGTGATGACATCACTTTTCTGAGCTAAAGTTTCTGTTGCTTTCGCATCATCAATTGCTGCAAAAACTGTATCCTGGGCAATACTAACTGCGGGATCAGATGCACTAGGAGTCTGCACTACTAATTCTACTCCTAATTTGTTCGCTGCATCCCCCATCATCCAGGCTAGTTGCCCACCACCAATTACACCAACACGCTTCATCGACATCCTAAAGATTCACGAGTTTCTACGCCAGTTTTGGAATTTACTCCACTGGCTTTACTGCACAGTTCTTTGATTTGCGCTTTATCCAAAACTGCATCAGTGAAGTCTGCACCTTGAATATTCACATCCGTAAACAGGGCGCGAAGTAACAACGCTTCTTTAAAAACGGCATCGCTCAAATCAGCCCCTGTTAAGTTTACCTGATCGACCATCGCATTTGTTAAATCTGCTTGGTGAAGATTCGCTTTTGTCATCACGGAAGCACTCATGACTGCGCCACGCAAGTCTGCACCTTCAAAGTTAGCCATTTCCATGTTGGCGTTAGAAAATTCCGCAGCTTGCAAAGTTTGTCCAGAAAAATCGCGTCTAGCTAACTGTGCATTACTAAATGACAGTGGATGAGTCCAGTCTACGGCTAGGGCTGGATGAGGTAGGAGGAAGAGAGTAAAAATACTTAGAGTCAGAGCCTTAGTATTTGTTATTACTGTGTAGTTATTTTTGCTCAGGCGAATCAGGCAAAATAAGAAAATTCCTAAAAGTAATGTTAATCCTAGCTGCCAAAACATATTTGTTTTTTAGATGTTGTCGATTTCTTTAGCTTAACATTTTGTAATTTAAACCAAGCGATCGCCTAAATAAAGTGCTGAGTAGACTAAGCATAGGCTGAGCATTTTCAATCAACTGAGGATTTATTATTGAATGCCCACCTTACAGATACTTCAGTTTTTCCCAAAATCCAATAAAAGTTTTATATAACTAAAGGCTGATTTTGTAACACTCAATATAATTCACAGCAAATACTCACTCTTAAACAAGGAAATGTTAGTAAGGACTATATTAATACTCTTGTATATGGATATCTCTACTTATACCCTGTTGTATACCTATGCTTTATCCCTCTTGTCTAGGCATATCCCTATATTTACCCTAATGTGTAGGCATAGCTCGACCTTTTTGTACAGTGATATCTGCGTTTATACCCTTTTGTATATGGATGTTGTCGGCTATTCTCTCGTGTCTTCCCATATCCTCTTGTACAGGGATGCTTGCATTCATACCCTCTTGTTTAAGCATATCTGCGTACTTACCCTAATGTACAGGCATGGCTTTACCGTCTGGCTTGACAGGCGATCGCTCTTACTTCTCTTACCTTCTTGTACACCCATGCTCAGGCTAATATCTGGCATCCATATACATTTCTTCTAGTACAGCTATGGCATAACGGGCGATCGCGTTCATTCTCTTTACCCTCTTGTACACCCATACTTAGGTTCATCACTTGTATGGCTATACATTCCCCTTAGTACAGTAATGCGGAGCAGACAAGCGCCTCCAATAACCTGACCCTCTTGTATAGTTATGTTCTCCAATTCCTCGCCTTAAATTCTTATAACTATCTCCAGCGTATTTTCCCAACTAATTTCCCACAAATAAAGAAACATCCAGGTTGACTAAATCTGGATGTCCATTTACTCATCCAAAACTATGATTCATAGTTTCTCCCTTAAAAAAGCTGTTGCTTGCTTCGCTGTTTCAACTATCGCCTGGGCTGGTTACAACAGTGACTATATCCCTTTAGCGCAAGCTGTTGCACCTCCAGCAATCGCTTATTTGCTCAATAGAAGTCAAGACACATCCACTAAACCTGAAAGCAAAGATAAGTAGCACTATTGGGGCATCTACAATGCCCCACACAGGAACATCCGCTGTGTTCAAAGTAGGCGATCGCTATCTTTCTGCTATACCCTTTTGTACATAGATGAGCAGCATAACAAGTAGTTAGTCAATCTTAGCTTAACCCTCTTGGACATGGATAATGGAGCAGGCGATCGCGCGTCTTTCCCTCTTGCTTACTTCAAATTTTACCTAAACAGCACAAAATAGTGCTTATTAACTTACTCATTTTTGACTGTTTTTATTGACAGCAAAAAAGTAGCGCATTTTTAGCACTTTTAAAAAATTTATTTTTCTGTTAGCCGTTACTCCCAAGTCGATCTAGCCTGCCTACCAACACTGAGAAAAACTCAGATATGCGACATCCAGAGTTGAGGCCTTTACAGTTTGTTGACGACGCTTTCGGCTAATCTCAACCGCCTTGATGGTTACTAGACCGTTCGAGGTTTTGCATTCCCCTTTACTGTGGGCAGTTACACAGTCAGTCGTTGGCTCACTGTACGCATTGAGGGCATTTTAACGCCGACCACACTTAGCTTCTAGCAGTGGTTGCCTTGCTGAAGGTATTTTACAACGAACCGCTTCAGCGCGATCGCTCCTCACTTCCTGGTTGCGTCCACACCTTCAAATGTGGGCTGACTCCCACCTGTGGACGTAAAACCCTATTTTCGCCCGTAATAGTAGCCCTGCCTGACTTCTGGCTGCGTCCACACACTACTGTTCTTATATAAATTAGATTGTCTGTGGACGTAACGGAAATCTCTGACTGACCTTTTGGCTATTTAATAAATTATTTAAATTTCACCCAATCCTACCACCGAAGATCGCCACGTCCATACCCTCCAAAAAGGGGCTAACTTCTGTGTGTGGACGCAAAACTGCATTTTCGTGCGTATCGATTACCCTGACTGCCTTCTGGCTGCGTCCACACAGTACTGTTCTTATATAAATTAGATTGTCTGTGGACGTAAACTAATTCTCGCTCATGCCCCTTTGGCTATTTACTGATGATTAAAGGTCACCCCACTGCTGCCACTGCCACAACACCCGACATCACATTTCGGAAATTCATGACCTCCTAATTTCAGTCTCACAAGTTGCTGACCCCAGTAAGTCAAAAATTAGGTATCAAACCATATCAGTAAGCAACGGCAGTTTTATGGTAAATCTCTGGCAGTTTCATGGCAGTTTTATGTGAAATCTATGGCTCTTTTATGGCAAGCAGAGGTTTACCAAGGCTGAAGCAACGGCAATTTTATGGCAGTTCTATGGCAGTTTGATGGTAAATCTCTGGTAATTTTATGGCAGTTAACAGCGGCGACTGGCCGCACAGTATGCCTAAATTTTGAAGCAAGTTTTTTTGACTCTCTCATGGGTTGGGGGCGATCGCTCACAACAAATACTACCTAAACACTACGCCTGTAACATAAAACTTCCCCCACTCAGACTATCTACTGGTGGGGCGATGAGGGGCAGCGATCGCCCCAGCTTCACCAAAGCGGTCAGTAAGCCAAGCGATCGCAGAGTGGGAAATTGCAACTGTTAACTTACATCACCAAGTCAATCGCACTGCCACCTTTGAAGAAAGCTCTTGAGGCAGGGGAGGAAGTAGCTTTGTTGAAGGATAATTCTTTCTCCTGTTACTGCACCTTGGAACTAAAAATTTCTTTGCTCAAGCAGTTCTATATTGAAATTAGTTTTTTGAAGTATGTTTGCAACATCAGAGTAGCATTCAGCCTCAATCAACTCATTTACTGCACTGCCTGTCAGCTTACTCCGCTTTAACTTCTTTAATGGCGCTATAGCGTCAGCCATTTCACTCTCACTCTGTTAAAATAACTTATCCTCAAAAAATCCAATTTTTAGCCCAAAATGCGCTGCAAAAATGGCTGAAAAAGGGAACAGCAAAAATAACCGTAGTAAGTACGGTTATTTTATTAACTCACCGAAGAATTGTTGAACACCGCAAAATGCCACTACTGTAAACTATGCTTACACTATGCTTAAACATAGCGTAGACATAGTTTTTGGAAATGGTTTTGAAAGACTTGCAAAAATTTTTGATACCCTAGAATTAGTCTAAGCATATCCTAGACATAGCTTAAGCATAGTACTGGCATATTCTAGAGAAACTGTAGTTGACTATACAATTTAGTGATGAAAACTCTACTAATTACATAGACTTAGAGGAGTTTATAACTGAGCTTTTCAAGCGGAAGGAATTGTTTGAAATTTTCGTTAATTGAGTCGTCCGTCTTGTTATGCAAAGTGAAAATGGAAAAAAGGCGCGTATTAACGTGCAGAAAACTTTCTATGAGAATAAAAATGGAACAGACACAACAAGTATTTTTTTCAATTAAGCGAACAGCAGATAGCATTGACGGACAGATAATTAATTATCTGGGAACAGAACCGTTTGGGTTAGGGAAGTTACCAGAGATAGTGATGCTGACCCTTAAACAACACTGGTCGCCGTTCGCCATTGCGGCTGATGGAGTAGATAAAGAGGTACTCAGACAAAGGGCGATTTGGTCAATCAAGCAATTAGAAGCGCAAGCTGCTTTGATTCGGGAAGTGTTTCTAGAATCTGCTGTTGTGAACGACGCTGTTGTGACCAACAGTGCAGATGAAGTCAAACCCATTTCTACTGGTGATGACCCTTCCGGGGATGAAGAGGATGAAGAGGACGACGGTTTGCTGAATTTTGAACCGTCAGAAGAAATGAAGGAAGTTCACAAATTTTTTGGTGTTGAGTAGTGATGATAAATTGCACTGAAGCGAGTTTGAAAAATCAGTAATTACTCAAGACATCGAGATTGCCTAGGATGTTTGTGGACTTAACTTAAACCCTGGTGATGGCCCTTTGGTTATTGACTTTATTAGCGATCACTCTCCCAAAACATTACTTAAACACTACATCAACACTACACTAGGTAAATTTTATCGTATTTAGCTTCCGTGCAAAACTTAGTGTTTTGCATAATCAAAAAATCATCTTCCTGAAGAGTTTTTATGGAAAAGCACTATTTGATTTTCATTCATGGAATGGGTGAGCATCAGCCCGATGAAAATCCCAATTCCAGCTACGATGACCTATGGGAGCGGTTGATCAAAAAATCGGGAATTAGCAAAGAGAAGTTTGAAGATTCCTTTGAGCGAATCTATACAAACTGGCACGTAGATCCGCTTCAGAAGGCAGCCCATACTATCTTTGATGCAGCATTTCCTCAGATAGAAAAGCAAGTCCTTAACCCTATGCGCGGCATTCGTGGCTTTATCAGCTTTTTTCTAGGTGATGTAATTGCCTACGTGTCTGAAGACGTAAATTTTATCCGCCGCACTGTTTGGTCACAAATCTGGAAAGACCTCAAGCAACCATTATCCCAGGGCGCAACCTACAGTATTATTGCCCATTCTCTCGGCTCAGTGATTGCTTTCGATTATCTATTCCACTTGTTCCATCCTCAAAAGGAAGATGATTTTTCATTCATTCCAAAGCCAGACCCCGTTGCTAGACCTGAAGACAGAAACTTAGAGCCAATAACGATAAAGCCTGAAGAAATCAAACTTTTGAGACAACAATTCCGCCACTTCTTCACAATGGGGTCTCCTATCGGTTTGTTTATGATGCGTAAAGGATCGCTATGGATTGAAGGAGAGCCATTTACTAAACTCCACAATCCAGTACAAGGTGAAGGTCGGTCTTGGTATAACTTTTGGGATAGTGAAGATGCAATTGCTTATCCTTTAGCAGAACTGTTTAAACGAAATCCACAAAACCGAAATCAAATTTTAGTGGACATCCCGGTTGAAACAGGATTTCTGATTTTCGATTCCCATACTGGTTATTGGGACAATTCTGATGTTGCCCAAAAAATTGCTAGTGTTATTGCTTGAACCATTGAAGTAAGTTTCCGACTCGGAATCCTTCAACATACGCGGGAAGGTCACTAGCTTTATTCAAAAAGCTAATTTAACAGAAAGCTAATTTTAAAAAATTAGCTTTTTAATAAAAGCTAAAAAGCCAAAAATATAAAAAGCTAATTAGCTAAATTTATTAATTGACAAAATTATTAAATCAGCTTAAGTTAATTGGCTAATTTAATAAATTACTAAAAATAGAGATGCTGACAATTACCGTAAGCTCGTTGAGTGGCGGTCAGGGCAAGACGACAACTGCCCTGTTCCTTGGTCGGCTGCTATCACGCCAGGGGTTCACTACCTTGATGCTCGACTCCGACCCCCAACATAATCTCACTACCTATCTGGGGTTTGAGTTGTCACCTAACCAACCAACCCTATTGGAGTTTCTTAAAAAAACAGTTGCACCAGAGGACTGCATTTACCCGACTAAAGATAACGACAATCTGTTTCTCATCCCTGCCGATGACCAACTCGATACCGTGCAAGATTATTTATCTAACAGTGGAGTTGGTGCAACCTTGCTCAAGCGGCGATTGGAAGCCGTCAGTCAAATCTTCAAAGTGTGCATTATCGATGCCCCGCCCCAGAGATCGCAAATTTGTTTAACAGTGATCGGCGCAGCAGATTTTCTCATCATCCCCGCAGAAGCATCGGTTAAAGGCTATGGTTCCCTCGTGCGGACGCTCGACTTACTAAGCGGATTACGCGATGTCGGGGCGACGAATGCCTCAATTTTAGGTGTACTCCCCTTCCGCGACCGTTGGTTTGGTAACACCCAAGCGCAAGAAAGTCGGGCGGCGGTAGATGGAATGCGCGATGAAGTAGGCGAAAAGTTAGTTCTACCCTCAATCCGCGAATCAGAACGCTATAAACAAGCCATCAACAAACGTACAACCCTCTCACAGTTGGGTTACACCGACCTAGAATATCCGTTTGAAATCTTAATTGAGAAAATCCGTACATCTGTTGGGAGCCAATAATAATGTCAGACAACATACTCAACCAACTACGCAACAAACGCAATCGCCCGACAGTTACACCACGCCAAGATGCACTTCTGGTTCAAGAACAGCCTCAACCCCAAGCTCTTGAGCAAAACTTACCACAACAACCTACCCCAGTTACAGAACAAGTGAACCCAACTGCTTCTTCAGCTGACACAATCGCCGAACTGAAAGCCGAACTTGAAAAATACCCTCAAACTCGGCGACATTCAGCAATCGTTTTAGAAAAAGACCTCGACCAAAAATTAACACAGCTTTGTAAGGACAAAGGAATCACAGTTGAGGTATTTTTAGAAGCTGCCTGGACTGTTGCAAGTGCCGATAACGAACTTGTAGAAAAAATTACTACGGAAGCCAAACGCCGCTACGACCAACGCAAGCGGGTTGGGCAAATTAAACGGTTAATCACAATGCTGACTAATCCTTCAAAATAAAGACCAAGAGCCACCAAAATCTGTGCAGGGACATATTGAAACGTCTGGGTAAATTGGCGACAAATGCCAGTTCAGTTAGTCAAAGACGTTCACGTGTCAGACACAGCAAGGCTTACAAATCAAATAAGTGAGGAGAAAAATCGAATTGTCTACTTACCCGAAGCTGGTGTACAAGCCGTTACTGACTGGCTGCTGATTCAGGGTAAAGCACCAGGGCCGCTATTTTATCCTTTAAATAAGGCAAATAAAATCATTCCAAAACGGATGAGTGAGCAGGGGGTGTTACGAGCTTTGCAACGACGCGGGGAAAAAGCCGAGGTGGATGCGTTTACACCCCATGATTTTAGAAGAACTTTTATCGGTAATCGGCGTTGCTGATTAGTGGGATGTTTTTTGTTTCGCACAAAGGCGCAAAGGCTCGAAAAATCGATAGTTCAATTTGCTAAAAAGGCTTAATTCATCCCGCATTTATGCAATGCCCGGTAATCTATTGGATGCAGGTGTAGATATCGTCACGGTAGCGAAACTTGCAGGTCATGCGTCGCCAAATACGACAAGTAAGTACGATAGGCGTGGGGAAGCGGCTAAGAAACGGGCGATTGATTTGCTGAATGTGCCTTACAGTAGGCGGAAAAAATAGCTAAAGAAGTAAATTCACCCTTAAAACCTTTTTACAGTAAATTTCTTAGGCAAAATAATAATCATCTACCCCCAGTAGGAGTAATTTGTTTCTTGTGGCAATCAAAAAGTGGAATATAAATTACACCCTTGGATTTAGTAATTTCTGATAAATAGTGTTTACTGTTAGGTAATTAAGTAGGCTTATAGGCTTATAAGGAGATTAAGAATCATGGGTGTTGATGTTCATGCTGCTTGATATGTCTGGTGTCAAACTGATAGTAACCTTACCAGATATTACCTTAAGTACTTCAATAAGAAGTATAGACTCTTTTGAGGAGCGGCTCCGGTTAATAATCAGCCCCCTCCATTTTATTATGGAGCTTATTTCCGCTCTCTGTGTTTTTATAGGACTGGTTTTTTCTATCTGTGTTGTTATAGGGCTGTTTTTTTCATTCCTTTCAATTCAAAGTGCTAAACATGATTTCCAAAAAATATCTAATCCTGTCTTCAAGCGGGTAGCTTGGTTCAATTTAAATTCTTGTCTAATAGTCTTAACTTCAAAAATTCGGTTAAAAATAGGATTATGGCTGGCTGTAGCACTAGACTTTCAACTAGCAGCAGATATTTTAGAGACAATTTATGTTATTGAGGCATCACAAGCATTAATAAAACTTGTAGTGACTGCTATTATACGAGTCTTGTTTGGTTACTTTCTCCATTGGGAAATTGAGAAGTGGGAGCAACAGTAGCAATTCCTAATCTCTGATAAGTAAGTTTGAGCTAGATAGAGACTAATGGAAGTTACTAACTTGCTTAAAATTGGGGTTCTAAGTGTTTTGTTAATTGATTCTTTTTTTTTCTGGACATTTTTTAGGCGATAAGTTCTGTAACTCATTACCAGTAAGCATTACAGCTTATTTGCAGAGAATGTTGTTTCAAACTCGTTGTTTGCAGTTTGAAAATTATGTTTGCAGTTTTATTTGCAAATAATGTCGTTTTGAAGCGTCTTTATTTGCAAATTAATGTCGTTTCAAAATCGCCTTTTTTGCAGTTTTAGCCCTGGATGTTTGCAGTTCGCTACAGTTAGAAAGAGGTATTTATAAAGCTGACCGCCGCCAATGTCGCTCAACTTCCTTGCCCGGTAATGGCTTGAGTAAAAAGTAAAGTTTTTTTCTAGGGCGTGTTTTAAAACTATAGCCACATAATGATGGAAGCAAGTGTCAGCATTGCAAGGTAGTTATCAGCTTTCTTCTCATAGCGTGTAGCAATCCGACGAAATTGTTTCAAACGGTTGAAACATCGCTCGACCCGATTTCTTTGGCGATAAATGGATTTATCAAACTTACCGCGTCTGCGTTCGTTCGACCTACGTGGAATGGTTAAGCGAATACCACGCCGCTGCAAATATCGATTGGCAGAATACCTATACAGCAAGGTTTACAGCTTTAGCGTAACTATCTGTACCGTTGCTCATTTACCCCCTCTAACTTTTGACTCAATCTTCTCTAACTTTTGTTAGAGGGTTATGTTTTAGGGATCAGAACAATAGAGATAGTTATTGTTGGCTACGAACGCACAGGATTTCTAAAACCCTTACTGGATAAAGATATTAATGAAAAATAGGCTAAATTATACAACGCTCAAACCCTTGCTATCAAAGAATTTTTAGACTTTAGATGCGTTTGTCCTAGCTTTACTTATCTTAATAGCATAGAGTTCTTAAGGGGAATGGGTTTTTATGTCTAGACATGATCAGGCAGCAAAAATAATCAATGATGCCACTATAAAAGCAGCATCTGCTGCGGCTGCCAGTGGTATTTTAACTGGGGCGGGTGGAACTGATACCTCAGTCTTGATAGCAATACATACCCAAATGATATATGACTTAGCGCAGCTTTTTAATGTGTCAGTCACTGAAGGTCTGCTCACTACTATTCTTGGTTTAGGCGGTGGAGCAATTGTAGGAATAACTGGAGCCAAATGGGTAGCAAGCTGGCTTCCAATTGCTGGAGGTGCAATATGTGCTGGCATTTCTGCGCTTCACACTGAAGGCTTTGGTTGGCTCGCATACAATTATTTTGAAGAAAATTGCTAATGGAGAAGCATTTTATTTCTCGAAAAAACGAGAAGGTAAGAGAAATCGACAGGTATGCGAGATTGTGATTTGAACCATTAAATGGTTCTTGGCAACTTTTGATACTGGTGGCGAAATATTGCTTAACAAATAAGTTGGCTCCATCAAGAGTTATTTAGGATCTAAAAAGCGATCGCTTGAGGTATCGTTCGATGTCACTGAATCCACAACCGGGCTATACTGTACCAGCAGAAACTGCTAAAGTTGCCAAAGCTATTTTTCCGAAGGGTAACCTCTGCATCACAATGGCAGATCGCCTTGACTCCTTTGTGAGTGACCAAGATTTTAGTACATTGTTTTCTAACCAGGGACAACCTGGAGTATCACCGATGCGATTAGCTCTGGTGACAATATTGCAGTACATTGAAGGACTCACAGATCGTCAAGCCGCTGATGCTGTCCGAAGCCGAATTGATTGGAAGTACCTCCTGTGTTTAGAACTAACAGATAAGGGGTTTGACCACACTGTTTTGAGCGAATTTCGCACTCGCTTGATCGCTCAACAAGCTGAAAGTTTAGTGTTTGATCAACTCCTTAGCTGGTGTCAACAACAAGGCTGGCTGCAAGCAAGAGGTCGCCAACGGACAGACTCCACCCATGTTGTCGCGACCATTCGGGCAGTGACACGACTGGAGTGTGCTGGAGAAACGCTGCGGACGTGAAGCCGAGATATGTGTAAAAACCTGCAAGATGGTCTGGAAACTCCTACTATATATAGGTTTCAGCCATTTTCAAGTGAAATTGACACAAGGGGACAAATCTTGGGTATCTATCGCTACAAAAACCGGAGTATCTATTAACTTTATTTACAGGTTTTACAACTTAGACAATAAGCATCTTTCGTAGTTAATTGTCTGAAACTCTTACAGGGTAAATATTAGATTCATTTCAACCACACAGTATTTATAATTCTCTGTGGTAGACAAAAAGCAATTATTGACCCTTACACTGCAAGTATGTTCTCTCAAAATACTACATAAGCCTCAAAAACGCTCAAACCTATATATAGCAGGGCTTTTTAGAGCATCTTGCAGCTTTTTACACGTATCTCGGCTTCACGTCCTGCGGGCTGCATTGAATGCGCTGGCCGTTGTTGCACCTGCTTGGTTGCAAGCTCAAAGCCAGCCAGAATGGATAGAACGTTATAGCGAGCGCATGGAAGACTATCATCTACCGACTTCAAAAGCAGCGCAAGAGGAACAAGCCCATGTGTATGGCGAAGATGGAAAACAACTGCTCGATGCTATCTTTGATGGTCATAGTCCAGAATGGTTACGACAGGTTCCAGCAGTCGAAACACTACGACGAGTATGGGTACAGCAATACTATGTATGTAATAACGACATTTATTGGCGAACAGAGCAAGGAATACCGCCAGCTACATTAATGATTAGTTCACCCTATGATTTAGATGCTCATTATTCAAAAAAGAATACAACATCATGGGTAGGATACAAAGTTCATTTGAGTGAGACTTGCGAACCAAATTCCTTACATCTGATTACAAATGTTGAAACGACGGCAGCACCCATCGCCGATGGTGATGTGACTGAAGCAATCCATACTTCACTTGCTAACAAGGATTTGCTTCCCAGTAAGCATATCGTTGATACGGGATATCTAGATGCCGAATTGTTGGTAACTGCTTTTAGATCCTAAATAACTCTTGATGGAGCCAACTTATTTATTAAGCAATATTTCGCCACTAGTATCAAAAGTTGCCAAGAACCAAACTTTGCTTCATTAACTCCAATGCTATACGAAGATTTGCTTGTGTCCACAACAGCGGGGTCGCGTCGTTAGGTATATAATTTTCCCCTTTCAAATAATATAATTCAGGGCATTTGAAACCACCTAGTTTGAAATCCGTTGCAGTTAGTTGTCCCAGCGAACGATTTAGATAAAATACCTGTTTTTCTAAAAATTTTGCTTGCCGAGTATTCTGAAATTTCATCCCAAATATTGCCGAGATGATGGGGTCAAAAATGCACCACTGGGCTTCTTCATCATCCTTCAGAACACGTCCATTTTCTTTCAGCCACTGTTCACGTTCTGTAAATATGCTTGTGCGTATGTTTTCCGGAATATCTTCATAGTCATGACACCAGAATGAATCGCCTAAATACCTCCGAATACCGTACTTACCTTGCAAATTATTAATTACATCTGCAATAATCTCATTAGATTTTTCATCATTGATAACTTGCAAGGGATAAATTAAGAAGAGTAGAGCAGAATCGTAGCGTCTCTTCGGTTTAGACTCCCAAGGAAGAATTTCTTCAAGTGCATTTAGTCCTTTCTGAATCAATGTATTTAAAAGCTCAATCGTAATGAGCTTACCTTTATATTGACAACAGTGTGATATGAAGGAAAGCTGCATATTTAGCTCTTTCAAAGCTTTTAGTCCAGCAACAACAGCACCAATACTAGAAGCTTTTACCTTACGATCTTCTTCCCAATGACCGCTATCCTCGTCTTTCCAGTAAGAAATAGCTTCAAAATATAAAGCAAATAGTGCCAATGTCTCAACATCCTGTTGATTTGGCTCCAAAATTTTGTCACTTATTAACTTGCAATAGAACCATAAGAAATACCCCAATGCATCATTCTGTGCATGTTCCCAAGGTTGATTAATTTCTGCTAGATTCTCTCCATTAAATCGAACATGAGGACGAGCCATCACACATTTTGGATCAACTTGAGCATTAATAATATTTTCAAAACGATTTTTATGTTTCTGAAAATATTGCATCAAACACTTAGCGTTCTTGAGGGCTATATCATTATTCCCAAGAATATAATGAGAGTATGCAACGTAAACATTGTCTCGCAGCCATACGGCGGTATATCCGCTATATTCTGTAGAAGCTGTTACAATTGCAGCTGAGAAAAGACCATTCTCTAGAGCAGGAAAATTAAATGTTCCTTTTTCCTGTAGTAGGAAGGTGATATCTTGCAACTTCTTTAAGTTATAATTAGTTTCCACTAACTGAGCAACTTGACTATTATGTATAAAAGGTACAACTTCCATAAATACTCTATTCTAAATGGTCTATATCTGACTGCATCTGTTATTTAAAAAATTAAATATGATTCCTGTAATTTGTATTTAAAAAATTAAATATGATTCCTGTAATTTGGCATATTAAGTATTGATAAGCCAGATATCTTAATCTTAATACTTTAGATGCTTTAATCAGGTGGAGTTATTATTATTGTTATTGCTTTTTGTTTTTTTGTTTCTAAATAAAAAGATAACCATGTAATAAATAATAATATGATAGGTAAAATAATTCCTATATGAATCAAGAATGCTGCCAAATATTTAACTAAATTTAATAAATCTAAAAATTTATCGTCAATTTCCTTGTATAACTTGTATAATATTTTGTCTTGGCTTCGTAAGTAAAAACCAATTAAAGGCACAAATGCTGAATAAAGAAAGAAAAAAATCCATTCTCTAAATGACGAAGATGGAGGTTGGTGTTTTTGTATAAAAATATCTTTTTCTAGTTTTATAGTCCTTTTATAAGTGTGTTCAATTAACGTTGCCATCAAAAGGCATAAGATACCAGGGAGAACAAGTAGCAGTCCTTTTGCATAGTCTCTATTTCGATAGTCTTCGTTGTAATTGCCATGAATGATGTATTCAATGATAAGAAAAGTGCCAAATACAAATAATAAAAATGAGAATAATAAGTTTATAGTTTTTAGTATTTTTATTAATTTTTCTAAGTTGTCTGGCATATTGATATTTTCTTCATCTCCTAATTTTAATTTTTCATTTAATTCATTACTCTTACTAGAGTAGACAGTCTCAGTTAGCCATGCCATTAATATGCCTAAAATACCAGCGGTGAGATACAAATAAGCATCTGATTTATCATGTGCATAGTAAACAGTTGCAATTACTATTAGGGATAAAAATATACTAGACCATTTCAGTGCCCAATTCTCTATCTCATAAACGAAGCGAACATTTGCACATGTTTCCTCATAAACACATAAAATATTCAGTAAATCACGATTTTTTTCCCCTAAAAAATTTTGTTGTAAATCATTTTTTAAAATATTATTATATTTAATGATTTTTCTAAAAAAATGGCTAATTACAAATATTCGCAGATTTAAATGATAGCATAGCAAATCAATATATGCACAGGCAAATGGAATGAAAAAAATAGCTAAATCTTGAATATTACTCCTTTCATTATTCGTACTAATTATCCCAATGGATACAGAACCAAGAGCAGCACTGGTAATTAATTTCCATTTCAAAAAGTCCGATCGGGCTTTTTCAGTTTCGATAATTTCTGATCTTAAAGTTTCCATAAAATCTTCAATAAAATCACCTATTAACAAGTATTCAACTTACTCGTATTAACACTTTTGCAACCCCACCCTAAACTACACATGACCGTTTTCGTATCAGGTAGCTTTCTGATAATTTTTACGTTTTAGAGTTTCACCATCTCACGTATAATGTTCAGTATCGTTTCAGTTGTTCGTATCTCGCATACCTGTCGATTTCTCTTACCTTCTCGTTTTTTCGAGAAATAAAATGCTTCTCCATTAGCAATTTTCTTCAAAATAATTGTATGCGAGCCAACCAAAGCCTTCAGTGTGAAGCGCAGAAATGCCAGCACATATTGCACTTCCAGCAATTGGAAGCCAGCTTGCTACCCATTTGGCTCCAGTTATTCCTACAATTGCTCCACCGCCTAAACCAAGAATAGTAGTGAGCAGACCTTCAGTGACTGACACATCAAAAAGCTGCGCTAAGCCAAGAATAACTATCTCTATTGTTCTGATCCCTAAAACATAACCCTCTAACAAAAGTTAGAGAAGATTGAGTCAAAAGTTAGATAAAGGTATCACCCATGACAGGTTAAGAGAATTGCACGTTTGTCAAGTGGGTACGAAAAAAAGGGACAGATTCAGCTTTGGGATTGGCTTTCGCAGAGTTTGGCACGGTGATGCCAGTTTTGACTACACCCAAATCTTGATTCTCCTTGGCAGCAAAGTATTTAATCGGGTCATCAGCATTGCCTTTGTCATGGGCAACACTAAAATGATAAAGTCCTCAATAAATCATCTCCAAAGAAATGCAGGCAAAGTAATGATTGGTAATTCTTATAAATAAAGCCCTTCTGCCCTCTGTCTTCTGCCTTAAAGCGCGTAACCTCACATCTTGCACCAAGAAAAATTGATGCAATTTTATTACTCAGTAAAAAAGCCAAACCCTTTATTTAGCGTTAAAAGCTCATAAAAATGAGGTAGTTTTATAGCGCATCTCTTTACTTTACCTGGGGTTATACGTAGAGGTGCAAGATCTGAGTAACCTTTCATCATCACCAAAAGTTGCCAAGAATCTTAATGTGGTTTCAAAATCGGCTTGTTTGCAGTTTTATCTCCCGATGTTTGCAGTTCGCTACACCTAGAGGGAAAATCCTTTATTTTGTCTGAGTTCTTGTTGCTGTTCTGATTCTATTATTTGTTGCAATATGCGCTCTGCTTTTTGCCAAAAGCTCAGGTCTTCAGAGTGTACTTCCCCCAGATAAATAGCTGAATACTCAAGCTCACCTGACTGGTTTCGGTTGACTGCCACTCGAAAAATCTCACCTCGTTCATCATGGGTAAATACTAATTCTTTTCCTTGTTTTGACAGTGTTGCACGTTTAAATCTAAAGCTATGTTCACCTTTTTCTTGTAACTGCCAGTTGATTAATTTCACAGCAACAGGCACAGCTATAGCTAAATATTCTGACTCAAAGTGCTGTTTATCGTCGAGTTTTTGTTCTGATTGAGATTGTTTATCTGCCAGTTTATTTTGAGCGATTAGCACTAATGCTTTAGCTTCATCATGAGTCCATCCAGCCGGACTAGCTAGGATAATTTCTTCTATATCTTGGGCTGGCTGATTATCTAATAAGGATGAAATGACTGCGTGGCTAAATTTCAATAGTGATGTTAAACCCTTGGCAAATGCAAAGCACTACTATCACCAGGGCGAATGTGAATGTAACCCGATGTCGTTGCAATATCAGCGTGTCCCATTGTTTGCTGGAGCAACGGCACAGGTGTACCTCTCTCAGCATTATGGGTAGCGTGGCTATGCCTAAGCCAGTGACAACTAACTTTTTCTGTTAGTCCTGCTCGTTGGGCTGCATCCTTAATAATGGGGTCAACATTTTGGCGTTGCAGTGGCTTCATGCCTTTACCCTTGCGACTAGGGAAGACATAGGCATCTTTGGGAGCATCACCCCGGTAGCTCATCAACTCCTGCCACAGATATTCTGGTAGTAAAATGTGACGCGACTTGTCCCCCTTACCTACCACCGTCACTTGCCCAGAGAAATCGCGTTGAGTGAAATCCTTCCACCTCAGCCTTACCAACTCCGACACCCGTAAACCAGCCACATATAAAAGCTTCAATATCAACACATCCCTAACTTGTTGAGCTTTATAACGATACTTGGCCCGTTCGGTCAGCCGAATCATCAGCGCGATATCAGTTTCGGTTAGCACCTTAGAATGCAAACGCTGGTCAACCTTCTTTAAAGAGATAGCAGCACCGGGGTTTTGTTTGATGTAGCCAGTTTTGTAAGCAAAAGACAGCAAACTTTTGACCGTTGCCATATAGGTTTGAATCGTAGGTGCAGCTAATCCCCGGTTATGCAAATGTTCTGAAAACTCAACCAGATCCTCAAAAGTTGTGTGGGCGATCGCTTTGTTCACCCCTGCCAAAAATGCAGTGAACTGCGCCGCATAACGCAGATAACATTTTTGGGTCGAGTCGGGCTTGTCGTGCAGCCACAGTTGAATTAACCGCTGCTGGGCATTAACCGGAGCTAACTTGGATAGTTGCTTACCTCTGACCTTTACTGCTACTACTGGTGTCATAATCAACCGATATCTCAAACAGACAAAAGGCTACTTTTGTCTTTTTCTTACCCATACAGCTGTTTCGCCCCCCCAAAACCCTTTAGCATCATTTCTTTACCTACTGGGCGATATCAATCTCAACACCCCGCTTTTCAATTACCACAACCATCATTTCAATATTTCTACTGCCTTCCCCAGTCTTTAAATATATCGACCTCACCAAGAAAGCAGTCATCTGGCTATCTCTGTTTTATGAGTCCTTCGTCCCGTGCCGGGACTGGGTGACGGCTGTCAAAGTTTGAAGCGAGTGTCTGCTTTTAGCGGGAATAGCTATTCCTGTAAGCATCACAGCCACTACACCAATGGCCACCAGTATCGCAACACGCCGCAGACTAAAGTTGCGTTTATTTTGCTCAGTATTCATCTACACAATCAATCTGAAGTTGTTCAACCATAGCAAGCATTGTTGAACAGGCGAATTATCGCTTGGTATGTTCTGAGCGTTTACAGGGCTTCTGGAGTGTTGAGCAAAAAATACTCCAAAAGACATAGGAGCCTTATAGATTTGTCTAATACTATAGAATATATAAAACATCCGATTTGTGGAGTTATGAACAAAAAAGATGGCGAAATACTAAATATCTCGGCTCTGGAAGGGGATATTCTTGCCGTTCTAATCGGCAGAAAAGAATTATATGGATTAGAAATCCTGAATAATCTCAACTCAGGCCGACCCATCCCTTTGAGCTTCGGAAGTCTATATCCGACTCTAAATCGATTGGAGAAGAAGGGATTTATCGAATGGCGCTGGGGTGAAGAAGAAGAAAAAACTGGCGGAGCAAGACGGAAATACTACCAAGTGACTGGGCTAGGTGAAAGTGTTTTCAATGATTGGCAAATATATCGTTCTGGGTTAATAGAGCCTGCTTAAGGATAAACAGTAATGGCGAGTAGCTAAGGAAAGTGGATAAGAATACTAGGAATAGTGAGGGGAAACTCAATGTGGTGTAAGAGGCTAATTGTAGGTATAGTTGCAGTCGCAGTGGCCTTTATAGCTATAAAAACACCAGTAGCCTACAATCTGAACAAAGAGATGCGGAATCCGTTTATGTTAGTTTGGACGCTGCTATCACGGGAGCAGACACAGGCGTTAAATAGAGAGTGGATGCTGAAATCGATATTTCTAGGATTAGCAGTATCTGCCTTGATTTTAACGCTGGTGCTGTTATTGAAGCAGAGAAATCAAATTATTTTGTCAATGCTTCCAGAAGATTGCGTAGCGGATCTAATAGGTTTACATCAACAGTTGCAGAAGTCTGAAAAACCGAAGTCTATTTGGCTAATTCGAGGCATCATGCTGTGGAATATTTGCGGATCTCTGTGGGCTTTTCAAGTACATATTAAACTTGAAAATCTCTTTAGTTTACTTAAGAAGGCATTGAGTAAACGTTAAGTGTGAGAAAAAACTACAGATAAATATCTGTGTTCAGTCCAGCCAAATTTTTTTACATCTCACTTACAAACTATGCCACGCTACAAGCAACAACAATATCCAAAAACTACAGATAATCAACTCAGCCAGTTATTCCGTCAGCTATCTCAAATCAGTCGTAATAGCAGCGAGAATACAGGGTTAATTATTGCATATTTAAGCTTGCTCGGTTTTTTAGCGGCTGGATTTTTTGGAATCTTTGCGCTTTTGATATCACAGAGATTTCAGATTGCCCCACAAGAAGTTCAGAAGCCACTGCCGATTACTGGGGCTGTGATTCAACAAGAGCAGAAAACTTTCAACTCACCGTAAACAGAATTCCCAATCTTGGGAGCGCGAATAGAAATACTCAAAATAGTTGTACTATCGCTGCAATAAATTAACTTCTGCTAAACATCAAAAACCCTTGATAGCAAGAGAGATACTCAAAGTAGTTGTTGCGGCGGTGATACAACTAGAATTTTACTAATTCATGATAAGAGAGTAATATTTAGCGCAAACAAATCAGTGTTTGTTAGCACTCCAGTCCAGTTGCCGGGACTGGGGCGAACGCTCTGGTCAACAAGTAGAAAAGTTCAGCTACATCTATTCGCCCCTGCACTTGCTTGCAGCTATTTCACTGGATGGTAGAGTTCAGTTCTAGCATCCCATTCCCACCCCACACTCATCGGGTCACGATTGCGTGACCAACTGATAAATTCTTTGGCACTTAATTTTTCTCTTTGTACAATCAGGCTTTGGGGACTAACAACAAGTCTTGGGGCTAAACTTTCATTGGTTCTGGGTTGGTATTCAACTTGGGGTTGTTGGTAGTACGGGTGCGCTTGTCTGCGCGATCTGGTGTTGTGTCTACTGGAAGCGATCGCTCCTTGCAATTTTTCCAACTGCACAGAGATAGCCTCTAGTTTTGTTTCTAGCTTCTTTTCTAACTGCTTAATTGATTTACTGCTAGGGGCAATATCGATATCAAGATTGCTATCAAACTGGTTGACCAATTCCTCTAAAGCTTGCAGTAAGGCAATTGTATGACCTTGACGGTGCAGCCGCGATAGTTCTTTTACTGCTGGAATTAGGGCAGTAGGGACACGAATCATTTCGCTAGGAGGGATCTTGTGGTCAGCCATTTGATATCAGTTTTGATAGCAATAACCTGATTGTAGAGTGAAAGCGATCGCCGACAAGCATTTTCAAAGAGGAAACTGCGGCGAACGCTCTTTCTCAGAGTTAACACGCTCCCATAAGACAAAACTCAGAAGTCGCAGTCTGAAAATACAATCAGAAATGCTGAAACCAGATCAGTGATTAGGAAAACAAAAATTTATGGTAAGCCGTCGTTTTTGGGGTGTAGCAGCTTTACTTGCACTGGTTGTTGGGTGTACGCCTGCCCAATCCCAAGTGCCACCTAACACCGAACTTTCGCCATCAATAAGTGTGCATTTGCTCTTGGGAAATCCCAGCGGTGCAACTCCAACAAAGCTTACGCCTGATAATTACCTGATGGTAAAGAATCAATATGCACTATCCTACAACAACAGTAAAGGAACTGCGAATTGGGCAAGCTGGCAGCTTAACTCCTCATGGCTAGGGGAAGCAAAACGACAGGATAACTTCCGCCCGGACAACACATTGCCTGCGGGTTGGATGCGAGTGACTCCTTCTATGTACTCTGGGAGTGGTTATGACCGGGGGCATATTGTGCCATCAGCAGACCGCACCCTAACACAAGAGGATAATGCGTCCACTTTTTTAATGACCAACATGATGCCCCAAACGCCGGACAACAACCGGAACACTTGGGGCAATTTAGAAGATTATTGTCGAGAATTAGTGAGCCAGGGCAAAGAACTTTACATCATTGCAGGGCCTAGTGGTAGTCAAGGTGAACCCCTCAAAGGTAAGGTAACGGTTCCTCAAACCACTTGGAAGATTGTTGTAGTTTTAGACACGCCCGGCTCCGGGCTTAATGGTATTACTGCTAATACTCGCGTCATTGCGGTTAATATCCCTAACCAGGAAGAATTAAATAATGACTGGAGAGCTTATAAAGTCAGCATTGATGAATTAGAACAACTCACTGGCTACGATTTTCTCTCCTTAGTTTCGCCAAATATTCAAGAAGTTATTGAGAGCAAAGTAGATCAGCAGTAAACAACTCAAGTTTCTACAACCTTAGTAGAAACTCCTGCTAAATTTCCTGTTGGGGTCTGGCCAACAACATAAACATCAATGTGGGGCCATAAGCGATCGCCACCCATGCTATCTTTTTCAAAAAAGACAAAAACTGAAATTAAGGCGAAATTCAGTTTTAGCTCGGTAATAATTGCCACCTTATCAATATAATGCTCTCAATCCCTGTATTTCTGGCTTGAAAGTCAAATCGCCCAAATGCAAAAAAGGCAAAATAACCGTAGTAGGTACGGTTATTTTAAGTCATCCGACAGCATTTTTGAAGCTCACTTTCAGCATTACCCCAATTATACGCTCCTGGGCAGTATTTGTTAGCACAAAAGTTAATTAAGTACAAAAATTGCTGTTTTTAGGTAATTGAGCGAAAAAAGTACGTAAAATCAAGGATTTTGATCTGATTTATTATCAATAAGCCTCAATTACTGACAATAAATAAACTAAAAAGGTTTTTTTGCAGTATGCGTGTAACATTGCGGTATTATGTATTCTCAATAAGACCCCAGCTTATTGAGAATGAAATCCAGGTCAAGAAATGGCTAGGAAATAGGGTTTGTAAGGGTTTGAGGGCATTTATTTGCCCAAAACTCACTGCGCCACTGGTAGCTATACAGCTATCACTATAGCTACCAGGAGAAAAGTCAAGAAACGATAACAATTGATTTTTTGAATGTCATCACTGGTAGCTACAGAGCTACCACTACAGCTACCACTATAGCTACCTCTGCTGCATAGTCTCAAAAGCTACAAAATTCATACTTAAAATACCGTTAAGTCTACCGGATTGATGGACTTAGTTAGACAGGGATTTGAAGTTGTTAGTAATGGCACTTAGCATGATTGACTCACCCCGCTTTAAAAAGCGGGGATTCAAACTGATGCTTCGAGATAAGTCATGATGAATTTAAGTGACCATCTCTAGCCATTCATGGGGAACCGACCTGAATCCAGTAGAAAACATCATCGGGATATGCCAGCAATCATGGTACTGATTGAAAATTGGTTCACCCTCTGCTATGCCAACCGCCTGTCCAAATTTCTCGGAAAATTCTCGATATAAGTTACCCCAGATTAAGCCCGTCACTTCTAGCCCTTGCCGCAATCGCAGTTTTAACCCAGTCCAGTGTGATTGTGTTTGAGCTTGTTCAGTTGACTCTAGATCATGGCACTTACCATGAATGTTAATCTCATCCCTTTTGACTTGTGGCGATGATTCAGCTGTTGTTAACTGTTGAGTGTTAACTGTTGACTGATGACTAATAACTGTTGGTGCTGCGGTTAACCCATCTTGCAGTGTGGGCAGTGTGCTTATTTCCTCATCCACTGCCACCAGGGCCGCTGCTTTTTCTTGTGCTATGTCGCACTGCTGACTACTGAGTGTTGAGTTTTGAGTTATTACTGCTGGCTGCTGTTGAGTTTTGTCTTCTATTGTCGCCGCCGTATCAGTCACAGTAACTTCTGCGACCTCAATTATCGGCACTTGCTCCCAATCAACCTTAGCCACTGCTGATGATTCTAAATAATTATCAAATTTTCGCGCTAGAGCTTGCAAGACTTGTAACCTGACAGGCAATTGCATTGCTTGTTTATCGACACAGTAAACACGCTCACGTATTCCATCAACTAGTTTTCTGGTGGGTTTGGCTAACTTAATGCCTATGCTATCGAGTAAGGAGCGCAAAAACTCGATGTTCTCTTTTTTTGATGCGGTTTCTGGTTTCGGTACAGTGTTGAGAGCTAAGGCAATATCATCTCTGTTTCTGACTGTATTAATAAGATTGACTACTGCTGGAGAATTTTTGTGAAACTCCCCATCTAAAAACTGAACAATATTTAGCTGTTGTAATGCCCAAACTTTTAAATGGCTATCACCCTTGGCTTGAGATAAAAAGAAATTTTGGTTAGTCGCTAAATAATACCAGTTAACCTCACTACGTTTTTTGGAAATTTCAAAGTTATTCAACAAATAAAATCTCTGTTGCTTACTGATAAATTCTTTATCTTTCAAGTAGTAGTCAGCAATAAAGTTAACATCCCATACAGATGATTCTTTAATTCCCGGAATTCTGTCTAGTAGACGTGTCTTTTCAATTCGGCGTTGAACTGACTTAGTAGGATTACTTTTGGCGACTTGATTAGCTTCTTCTAATGAAGAAAACTCAACCGCCTGATAAAGTTCTAAAGCGTAGCGCATGGTGATAACTTCTTTGGCTGTCTTTTCTATAGCTTGAGCTTCAGGAGCGCTATTCCACTCACAAACCTCAACACTATGCCCTGATTCTTTGAGAGCATAAATTAGACATTCTCTGAGGTTGTTCATCTCAAAATTATCGAGCGCACCTAGCTGGCAAGATAAAGCCCACCAATCATTATTACTACGACTAATCGCTTGACCAATTATCTCTAACATATTGCTAGTATTGTCCTCAGCCGCCAGTATGGCTGATAGGAGAATTTTCTCCTCCAATAATTTAGCAAATGCTTTTACTGAATAATTTTTCGGATTATTTCTATCCCTTATAGTTGATTTTTCGGGACAGAAAACATAGTGAGGGATACTGTTATCTCTCAGTCTAAATAACATTTGATGCTGGCTGTTAGTTCCTTGAACCCCAGTGAAGAAAGTAAATTTATCTGTAAAATAATTCTTGACTGTAACACTTACACCAGATTCAGCCGTAGGCGAAATTATAAAGTATTCTGGCTTGTACTTTTGGATAAAAACATCTGGGTTAACTAAGAACTCTTTAGCCCAATCTTCTCCTGATGTATCCTTATTCAAAACATAACCACGCTTAAGAGCTTGCTTGAGAATTTCATGCAGCCTATCTGTTAAGTCTTTGGAATCACTAGCAATCCAGGGGATTACATCATCAGCTAACAAAGCTTTAATTAGCGGAGACTTATCCCGTTTTTTAATTTCTCCCTCTTCATCAATGCCAACAATAAATTTAAAATTGTGTGGTGGGATGTGAGCTTTATTTTCGATTTTTATTAGCTTTTTACCTGCTATCTTGGCTATGAAATTAGCATAAATATCAGCCATGTTCCCATCAAGCAATATAACTCTATTGCACTCCTGTAAAGCCTTAGAGAGTATAGCTATTGCTCTGCCTTGTTCTTCTTTGAGAGTTCCCCCGTTAGTGGCATGAAGCAATACAGAAACAGTCTCGTCTAAATAAATATCGACACCTTTAAAATAACCGTCGATGTGGTGAATACTGTCTAAACATAGAGCTAAATGAGTATTAGTATCAGCGACTAAGCTGATACCATCATCATGTTGTAAATGGTAAATATTCAGCCCTACTTCACTACCTCTATTACCAGTTTGCAGTAATAAATTATTTCGATAACCAATCAAAAAAGCACGATTAGGAGATATTCTAATTAGCTCAATCAATGCTTTGGTTTTCTCAGTTCCTAGACCTGATTTAACAGAAATAACGGCATTACGCTCAGGAATTTTCGTAAACCTAAACTTAGGTTGATTTAGCACTATATCAGGTGTATAACGGCGGCTTTTCAGCCAATCCCACCACCATCGATTGTTTCCAGTAGCTCCGATAGGGTTATTTGCGGTGCATACTTGTCCGCCCATTCTTGCGCTGCTGCTGTCGGTGCTTCTGGTGACATTGCTTTGAACTGTTCCATCGTCACCTGTTTGTAATATTGATTGATGGCTTCCACTATCTCCGGTCTGGCATCCAATAATTCTTTCAGTGACATTGATTGATTGTCCATACTGATATTCTTGTCCTAATAAACGAAACTCCCCTGGGGTGATTAATTCAAAATCTAATATATTTTCCAGTTCATCGATATCGCTGTCAGCTTCTGCCAATTGGCCCCACCAAGCCACACTAACCGAATAAGCAATGCTGGTCAACTCCTCAATAATTTTTTTGTAATTTCTTAAAATCAGAGAGTTGTTTAAACTCCCGGCATCTGGACACAAAACCACCTTGCTCACTTCGGCTAATGATTCTGTGACAGCATTAATTGAACCTAGCCAGTTTGCCCCAGCAGCACCGATGATTTGAATGTCTTTCCGTCCATGCCTAAACCACAATTTCAGAGCAGTAATTAGCGATTTTAAACAGCCTTCCACTAACCAAGTTTCAGTTATGTTGTTTGCTTGTGGATGCCGCCAAACAAATACAGGTAATTCACCGCCCGGCAGGTGTGGCCCATTGCCACCTCTGGCAGCAGATGACAACCAAATGTACTTGCCATACTTTACACGGTTGTCACTAGCTAACTGAAATCCTGTGATTTTACCGCTGTTATTTACAGCTGCAATTCCAATCCCAAAAACACCCGTTAACTGTATACCTCCATCAGCCAGAATAGTCCCAGCTAGTGCGGATGAAACGTTAACAAGAGTCCCAGGATGCCAACTACAAATCCAACCTTGAGCAAGCGCAAAATCAATTTCATCGTCGGTTAAACCGCGTTTTGATAGCTCACAGCGATGTTTTTGATTCACTGGTAAGGCGGCAACAATACGGCGGTATTGTTCATCTCGGTCAGCTATTGGTAGCAGTCGCGCTAATTTTTGCTGTTCTTCCCTCTCGGATTGCTCACGCCGTCGTCTTTGTTCATTGATCCATTGTTGGCGTTGTTCTTGAGTCCATTCGGTGCTGTTGTCGAGTTTGAATGTGGCTGTATGCCCATTGCTGGGTTTTACACATACATAGCCATTAGCCTTTTCTCCCTTTTGGGCATCTACTAGTCCGTGACAAAAGACTGTATCATCCGCTAAAACCCGGCAGTCCCCCTTGATGTTGAAGCAGATAGGGCAAGGATTATTTCTGTTAGTAGGAATGGGGCGAATATTAAGCATTTGCCACCTCCTGTTGGAAGTAGCCCAGCATCAGAATTACTGAATTTTCTTTAAATCCCTGCTGCTCCTGGATTTTTAGCCCATTTGTCAGCCGAGGCTCATGCTGATCAATTAAAAAATATTTATAGGTATATATTCTTTGAGCTAGAAAATTTTTCGATTTGTTATGAGCGATCGCCACCGATGCACAGGTGACGTTCTTAGTTATTGGCATCCTGAATCACTCCTTTAAAAATTTGGAGTAATCCCTCGTTGAGTATTTGGTGGAAGATGCCTTATGTGTTACGTTGAAGTCAAAGAAATAAATATTAGTTTGTGAGCGGTGAGAATCCGCTTTTTGGGAGCGCCTGAGAAACGCTCTGTGGCTTCGCAATAACTGGCAGTCACACCAGAAAGTCGAGGAATCACCCTTTTTTTTGTCAATTTTTCGTCAACTTACTGAAATATAGGAAAGCATCATATCTGAGCGGTAAATATTCAAGGGTTTGAATGTTTGACTTAATTTTTTTTGATAAGGTGATCCAGCTTGTAAGCTATCAAAACACTATTTTGTGCCATATTTGTATGTCGTTATACTTGGCTGTTTGCATTTTACGGGATTAGTTGCTCAGGACTTGTTTATATCTAGTTAAGTTTTTAAACTTTGCAACATTAAGAATTGCGATCGCCCCTTGGGATTAAGAAGTGCGATTTACCCTAGATGCGCGGTCTGACCTACATTAGTGGAATGGCAGATTGAAAAATCTGTTCAGCAGTCAGAGCCAATTCGGGGAAAGTTAGTGATTCGATGCGATCGCTGCCTCTAAATTGAGCAACTTGGTACTCACCATCGATTAGTTGATAAATAGATATAGTAGGCACTTTAGGATTGCCAATGAACTTTCTAGCGCCACAAGCCGCGTAATCTATAATCCAATATTCAGGAATACCTATACCTTCGTAATCAGCTAATTTTTTGTAGTAATCATCTCGCCAATTAGTACTAACAACTTCAATAACCAATGGAATAGATGCAGACTGAGATACAGTCGATTCCTTTTTCCATAAAGGCTCATTCACTAAATTTGGTCGATTGATTACTAATATGTCTGGTGAATAAGCTGATTCACCTTCAAGTGGTTTGACTAATACAGTTTTTGGAATGTAATAAGGTAAATGTAATCGCTTAATATCAGCAGATATTTCTAGTGCCAAAAAACCCACAACATCTTCATGGTCGCCCGTTGGTTGTGCCATTTCAACAATCACGCCATCATGTAATTCATATCTTCCGCCTTCAGGCCGCCACGCTGCAAAATCTTCAAAGGTTACTGGTTTACGTAAGGCTTGAATCATTTAAAAACCTCCGGGAGATTGGAAACCCAGTAGCTTTAGCTCTGGAAGGAAAAGGCATAGGTAGCAATTCCGCGTTGTCTACAAGCCAGTGGTTAATATCTCTGGCAGCAGGAATAGACCAGCGATCGCCTAAGATTTCTTTTGCTACCCAATATCTTAAGGAACCTTCAATCAGTAGTCGTTGCATTGTTATGATGTGAGACTGGGGGCTTGAAAAATCTGCTCGGCGGTTAAATTCAATTCCGGGAAAGCAGGCGAGACAATGTGATCGCTGCCTCTAAATTGAGTAACTTGGTATTCAGCATCGATTAATAGATAAATAGATATAGTAGGCTGTTTGGGGTTGCCAGTGAACTTTTTAGCGCCTAGACCGAGATAATCTACAACCCAGTATTCAGGAATTCCAATACTTTCATACTTACCCTGTTTTGTATAGTAGTCATCATCCCAGTTGGTACTAACTACCTCAACTACTAAGGGAATTGATGCTGCTTGGCTTACCGTTGATTCTTTTTTCCATAGCGGCTCATTCACTAAATTAGGGCGATTGAGTAATAGGATATCTGGGGAGTAGGCAGATTCCGACTGAGTTGGTTTAACAAGCGCAGTTTTGGGGATTATATAAGGTAAATTTAATCGGTCAAATTCTACTGTTAGTTTTCTTGCTATAAAACCAACAACGTCTTCATGGTCTCCCGCCGGTTGTGCCATTTCAACAATTACGCCATCATGTAATTCGTATCTTCCGCCTTCGGGCCGCCACGCTGCAAAATCTTCAAAGGTTACTAGTTTACGTAAGGCTTGAATCATAATTTATTGCCTTCAGTAGTCGTTTCGCGTCGAACCTCATAACCCACTGCCACCATTGCGATCTCGCAGTATCCGCAAAATCTCATTAAGTAATTGGGTGTGAGCGTTGAGAATTTGGGTATGTTCTGCCTGAGTGTTGAGAATTTGGGCAATTGCCACTTGGCTAGTGCCGATTGTGCCTGTAAGTAATTCCAGGCTGCTGACCCTTTGAGTTAAGGCATCCAGGCGCGAGTTTATATCTTCAATTTGCGCTTCTGTCATGCTGACTTCTCCTGTGTATTTTCTTCTGGAGGCAATTCACCTCTTTCTTTTGCTTCTCTAACAAAAGCTTCAACAACAAAAGCTACTAAGGTGGCAGTAGGTCTACCTTGAATACTCGCTAATCGTTCCAGGTCTTTAAAAACATAGTCGGGAACTGTTATTGAAAATCGTTTACTCACGGAATTACATATATTTTGAGTCATTAGTATACCCTAATGATACTATTACGATTCTCGAAACGCCCTATTTAGCGGCTTTTTAGCTCAAAACTAATTTACATCTAAAAAGATTTTTATTTAGCTCTATAAAACATCTATATAGATGCTATATTAGCACTATAAGCAATCGATCAACAACTAGCTACTAATTAGTGTCTTACGAGTACCCCAAAGAAAAGCATTGCATGGGGTTTAGCGATTTGACGCTATGTTATGCTGCTTAGTTTATCGGTGCTTGGCTAATTAACTACTAATTCATATTTATTGCTGTATGACCAATGAAACCTAGACGTTGTAAGCATTCCACCGATTTAGATTTATTTCTTGAGTTTCCTACCACCAAAACACATTTAGCCGATTTGTTGGGTGTAGCTCGTTCTACCCTTTGCGCTTGGGAAAACATAGCATTTTGGCGTATTGAATCATTCCGCAATGCCTACCCCAAAGCCTACGACGGAACTATTGACAGAGAATCACCCTTAAGTCCTTACCAAGCTTGGGTTTTAAGTCGTGTCGGTCGCCTCATGGCTCAACTACGACGCAGTGAACGGGTCAAGGGGTACATCCTGAAAAATCAGCCTGATTTCAGCCGATATCGCTATCAGCAAGCATTCCAGCAATTACAGATAAAAAAGGGAGCGTAAATCATGCCACGCACAGCCAAAGCCAAGCCCACGCCCACACCAGCAACAGAGATTAGTATCGCCGCTGCTGTCGAGCAACTAGGAACCAATGAGCAAGCCTTGAGACTGGCATTGATAGACATTAGGCCAGATGACTTTGACACAGTAAAAGCCTTGCCATTGCTAGATTTTGAAGCAGTTGCCAAAAAAATTGAAGCCACAAAACAGCCACAGTTGCCAGCACACAGCGAAAATTTAGAAACATCTGAAACGCCTACACTGCAAGCATCTCAAACAACCACAGAAAAACCACAAAATGCCCCTATAGTATCCCAGCCCTCACAGCAACATTTAACCAATCCTGCCCAGTCCTCAACGCCCAATACTGGCTTATCTCTAGTTGAGCAGTTAGCAAAACAGGCCAGTGAAGAAATCGCCGCCGTCGATGCTATAGCGCAGGTAAGAAACACGCTCATACTCAATAACTTGGCTGTAAGGGATGCCGAACTGGTAGAGGGGATTAACCAACGCTGGCAGTCTCAAAAGCAAGAGTACCTGGGAGCGATTAGAGATTTAGCCAGCTTGGGTAAACAGCCAGTACAAGTTACTCCGGATGAAATCAACTTACAGCAAGAAATTGACGCAATTATCGACGAATTGGGGAAGAACCTAGCCGCCTAACCAATTTCTTGCTGATACCTTTCGACTTCATCAACCAACTACTAGAAAGGCTTTTCAAGGTATTTCAGGAGCAATAACCATGCAACCACTATCAGAGCTAGTTGAACAATCCCAACAGTTACTAACTCAAATCAGAAAGCATCCACAGTTTAAAATTTTGCGCTTTGACTGTGACGTGACTGCTGGAGATGTGGCCCAGTTTTTCAACACTCTCCAATACTCAACCACTGACTTAGATGTATCCAGACTCGAAGGATTTAACGAATAAGCGATCGCCCCATCTCGCCAAAGTTAGTGCGACCGCATATCAACCACAACCCATATAAGGATTGTTTCAATGAAAATTCTAACCGCACTTTTAACCGTTGCCATCACCTTGGCTACAGTTCAAACCACTATTGCCGCTGTAACTACACCACAACCAGCGACACCACAGCAGCTACAACAACCACCGCATAGGGGTAGTAACAGATAAAGCCAAGATTTAAGCCCTCAGATAGCTTGAGGGCTTTAACAGCATCAGGTATCAGGCAGGATTCTTCAATGCTACCAAGATGGACAACAACCTAAACCGCCAAATTGAACAAGCCAAAACTGACGAAACAGAACTTAATGAAGTCCTAGAAAAATACGACTTAGATGAGCAATTAGCGCAGGAATTTAGCGACATAGACAAAGCATTCCGCCAACTAGAAATTCGATATCAATCCTTGGTTAACGCTCGTAAGTTTTTGAACAATGGCTAAAATCGACACCACAAAAGCCGCCGCCCAAGCTGTAGCTGAAAAACTGGCTAGAGGTAAAGGCGCGACCACCTCAACCACTGCTAGTCCTACCACTACCGCTACTACCAATCCCGTAGATAGTCGCATCCCTGGCTTACTGACCGTCACACCGGAAACTATTCCTGTGCTGATGCCCCCATTCCATCCAGAGCAATACAGAATCAATGATCCACTTAATCCCCCTGAATCACTCCCACAGGCAACAGAAGCTCAGTTTGACAAGGGGATGAAAGCCTATCTGTAGCGAACTGCAAACATCCGAGGCTAAAACTGCAAACAAGGCGATTTTGAAACCACATTAATTTGCAAATAAAGACGCTTCAAAACGACATTATTTGCAAATGAAACTGCAAACATAATTTTCAAACTGCAAACAAGCGGTTTGAAACCACATTCTCTGCAAATAAGCTGGAATGCTTACTGGGATTGGGATACAGCTATTTTAGCTTTGAGGGCTGTCCAAAAAATAAGAACTTTTATACTGGACATATATGTACACTTTTCATGGTTTAATTTGAACTAATACCGTTCAATTAAATATAGAAAGCTGTTTAAACCGACAGCCCGTTTGGCTATGGCCATTTATGCTTATCTGAGGGTTTCCAGCGACAAGCAAGACGTACACAACCAACGACATGGCATTTTAGAATATGCCAACAACCATGCTTTGAGTCCCGTCCAGTTTGTAGAAGACAGCATTTCTGGAAGAGAGAAATGGTCAGAGCGAGGAGTAGGACTACTACTGACTCAAACAGCCCAAGCAAAAGATGTAGTAATTTTCTCAGAAGTGAGTCGCATGGCACGCTCTACCCTACAAGTATTAGAGATGCTGGAGTGCTGTGTGCGCCGGGGAATCAATGTCCATATCGCTAAACAGGGTATGGTGCTAGATGACTCAATGCAAAGCCGAATCACAGCAACAGTTTTGGGCTTGGCGGCAGAAATTGAGCGGGAATTAATTGTACTTAGAACAACCGAAGCACTAGCTAAACGCAAAGCTGAGGGAAAAACGTTAGGGCGACCCAAAGGAAGGCAATCTACACATTTAAAACTGGACACAAGAGAAGCGGAAATTCGCAGCTATTTAGCCAAAGGCATTAGCAAACGCTCAATTGCCAAACTGGTCGATTGTTCACCTTCCACTCTTTATGATTGGTTAGAACGCAAACATCTCCACCCACGCCACAACAAATTGGTGGAGAAATCATAGATGCCGAAGAAACAAATACCAATCGATGCCATAGTAGACCTTCGCCGCCGCCTAGACCAACTTCCACAACGCAGTCCGGAACGTCGAGTATTAGTCCAGGAAATAGCACAACTGTATGGTATCTCCGAAGATACGGTGTATCGAAGACTACGAGAAAGAAATTTTGTCCGTTCAGCACGCCGAGTAGATTGTGATGTACCGCGTGTGATAGAGAAAGCTACTTTGGAGCGATACTGCGAAATCATTGCTGCCATTAAAATACGTACTTCTAATCGCAAAGGTCGCCATTTATCCACAGTACAAGCAATCCGTTTATTGGAAGAGCAGGGAATTAATACTCCAGATGGTCATGTCACAGTTAAGGCAGGTTTGTTAAAAGTAACCACCGTCAACTGTTACCTGAAAAAATGGGGTTATGACCGCGATACCCTGTTGCGACAACCACCTGCTGTTCGCTTCCAAGCAGAATATAGCAATCAATGTTGGCATTTTGACCTCAGTCCATCCGACCTCAAGCACGTAAAAACACCAGCCTGGATAGAACCAGGACGCGGACATCCCTTGTTGATGCTTTATAGTGTCGTCGATGACCGTAGTGGTGTGGCATACCAAGAATATCACGGTGTTTACGGCGAGGATGTAGAAGCAGCACTGCGGTTTATGTTTGCTGCCATGTCACCCAAACCGGGGAGCGACTTTCCCTTCCAAGGGATTCCCCAAATGCTGTATATGGACAATGGCCCCATCGCCAAGAGCTTAGTGTTTCAAAAAGTGATGGGTTATTTGGGGATTGAAATACGTACTCATTTACCTGCTGGCAAGGATGGGCAGCGAGTAACGGCTCGTTCTAAGGGGAAAGTGGAACGACCCTTCCGCACAGTCAAAGAAATGCACGAAACCCTCTACCACCTGCATGAACCGGAAACGGAAGCTGAAGCGAACGCTTGGTTAATGAAGTTTTTGCTCCATTACAATAGCCGACCCCATCGCAGCGAACCCCATTCCCGGCTGGACGATTGGCTCTTACACTTACCCAAGGCGGGAATTCGACAGATGTGTACTTGGGAGCGTTTTTGTACATTTGCACGTGAACCCTCACGTCGCAAAGTCGGCATCGATGCTCGCGTTACGGTTGAGGGCGTGGCTTATGAGGTTGAGCCTGATTTGGCTGGAGAAACCGTAGTTCTGTGGTGGGGCTTGTTTGACAACGAACTGTACGTTGAACATGGTGAACGTCGCTATGGGCCGTTTCTGCCTGTGGATGGCCCCATCCCCCTGCATCGCTACCGTAGTTTTAAGAAAACACGAACGCAGAAACGGGCAGAGCGGATTGAATCTTTAGCCAAAAAGTTGTCTTTGCCGAACTCTGTCGTTGGTCAAGACAATGAGCCGGATTTGGTCAGTAATCCGACCCAACTGAAAGTGCAACCTTTTGTAGAACCTAACCCATTTCAGGAAGTAACATTTAGCACGGTGATTGCAGCTAAATTGGCGATCGCCGATTATTTGGCACGTCCATTAGCCAAACTCACTCCTGAACAGATGGCTTATATTGATGCGGTGTTGTCGTCTACCCTCAATCAGCAGGAGGTCATGAAACAAATTCGAGATTTCTTCCACCCGTTATCAGGTACGAGCTATGTTGAGTGATGTCATGAATTATTTTGGTCTGAAACGTACCTTAGACCATGCGGGGTATTTTGAGACACAAGAGCAGACCTTACTATTTAAAGAACTCAAGCCCCAAATTAGGCAAGGTCGCTTGATTGCCTTAACAGGTGTTGTTGGCTGCGGTAAAACCACAACTTTACAACGACTGCAATCGGAATTAGCCTCCGAAAAAGACATCATTACTTCTCGTAGTCTGGCAGTTGACAAAGATAAGGTCAATTTAGGTGTGTTGATGAGTGCTTTGTTCTGCGATTTAAGTACAGAAAAGGATGCTAAACCACCAACCCAACCAGAACTCAGAGAACGAAAATTACTAGCCTTGATTCAAAAATGCCGTAAGTCTGTAGTGCTGTTTGTTGATGAAGCTCATGACATTCATCACAGTACGTTAGTCAAAATTAAGCGTTTAATCGAATTAGTACGTCAGAGCGGTTGCATTTTATCTGTTGTACTAGTGGGACATCCCAAATTGAAAAACGATTTGCGCCATCCCCGCTTGGAAGAAATTGGTGCTAGAACCAATGCGTTTAGTTTAGAAGGTATCCGAGGATATCAAGCTGAGTATATAAAATGGCTTTTGGGTGAGTGTATTCACGATGATTACTTGCCTGAAGATTTGATTACGGATGAGGCAATTGCATTTTTGGCTCAACGATTAACAACTCCATTACAAATCGAACATTATTTGCACAGAGCTTTTGAAGACGCTTATAAAGCCGCGACTAAACCTGTCACAGTTGAAATAGCTGAAGCTGTCTTGGCTGTTGGGCTGAACGATTTAGAACCTCGCCTAGTACGGCATGGTTACAATGCTAAAGTGCTGGCTGAGTTATTAAATATACGTGTAAGTGAAGTAAAATCTTTTTTTCATGCTCAGTTACCTCCTAGTCGTTCCCAAGATTTGAGAGACCAGATGTTAAAAATGGGAATTCCTTTGTTTGCGTCAGAGGGAAATTAAATCAAGACGAGAAATACCCTATATAGAATTTTTTTGTTTTATTGGTGTTCAGTTTATATCTAAATAAATGAACATATATGTTCAGTGTAAAAGTTCTTATTTTTTGGACAGCCCTCAAAGCTAAAATAGCTGTATCCCAATCCCAGTAAGCATTCCAGCTTATTTGCAGAGAATGTGGTTTCAAACCGCTTGTTTGCAGTTTGAAAATTATGTTTGCAGTTTCATTTGCAAATAATGTCGTTTTGAAGCGTCTTTATTTGCAAATTAATGTGGTTTCAAAATCGCCTTGTTTGCAGTTTTAGCCTCGGATGTTTGCAGTTCGCTACAGGTAGATATTGACTTAACTAGTTACCAAGAATCACTAGCCCATATTCAAAACCTACGTCAAGCCAAACTTACTCATACTGCTTTGGTTTGTCCTCACTGTGGAAGTGAAAGTATTAAAAAGAATGGACACTCTCAAGGTAGACAGCGTTTGCAATGTCGTGATTGTAATAAAAACTTTTTCCAAAATTAAGCGTAATGTGCGGCAGAAATTGGGAAATTATTTTTGTCCCGATATCTGCCAGTAAATGCTAATTTACGGCAGATATCGGCAGAAAGTGGGACAAATTTCTCAACGATTTAGCTTATTGAAAATTAAATACAATAGTCAAGTTTCAGAACTTTAAAAATTGCCCGATATCTGCCGATATCTGCCACTAGTAGGCAAGTTATTCAAAAAAATGGCAGATATTGGCTAAAAAATTCAAACTAGAAAGGCTTATCCAAAAATAAAACTTATTAATTATTCTAATATCATAAATAATCAAAATTTTTGCCAGCTAAAACAGTTAAAAACTCGTTGATTTTTAACTGTTAAGACTGATTCTCAATTAGCACTAGAAAATAAAAATATTTTGTAACAAATTAACTACGTTTTGTAGTAAAAACTAGATATCCCTCTTCTGTCACTTTCCGGAATAAGCAAGTAGTAAAGAAGCTAAATCATCCAGAAGTATAACAGGGTTTAAATTGATTCATTGCGGCAATTAAATGATTGAATCCCAGTAACAAATGTGAATTAGGGAAAATACTTAACCAGGGATAAATTAACCAAAATAGTAAAAGTGGTTGGATAATGAGACGCAGATTATTTAAAGTATTCTTCCATCCAGATTCATGGTTCCATTGCGGATGATTAGAAAAATCAACATCACTATTTTCTTGTGCTTCAGTCTCAAGTTGACGAGATTGATTAAAGCCTAAGAAGACTGGAGAATTTAAACTAATCATCGTATAAACGCTAAAAATAACCTCCCACCATCTCTCAATGTGTTGGAAATTAGTGAAACGGTAATCTGTCCAGCCTAATTCCTGTTTACACTGTCGAAACCCATATTCTACCCAGGTTCTTAATCCATATAAGTCGCCTAAAATCTTTTTCAAATTCCCTTGCAGATTCGTCATCACAAAGGAGGTAGAATTTTCCGGCATGGTTTCTGGATCAGTAGTTATTTCCCAGTAAGTTATGGCTCTTTTTTTTCCATAAATTATTTCCCTAATGTATCTAGTCTCCGATTTATGATTGCTAAATGTTCTTTTAAATTTACACCACGTATTCGCTCTAACGCTTTGTCCTGAAGGCAACCAGACTCCATGATTACTTCTGATTGATACTACATAACCTAAGTTGTATTCAGCTACCTTTCTAATAAATTGGCTACTTTCACCATACAAACTATCAGCCAATACTAATTCAATATTGAAGCCTGATTCCATTAATTCTGTAATTATCTCTGATGCTAACTCTATTTTAGTTTTATATTTATCTGACTCTTTTAGTGTTCCTTTTGGTTTAAATACTTTGAAAATTAAGGGAAAAGTTATGTTAGCGTAAACTCCATAGGCGTTGACTGAAACTATTCCATTATCTACCTTTCCCACGCTTCCTAAATATTGTCTAGCGACATAATCTGTCTTTTTACCTTTTTTTCTATCTCCGGTTTCATCTATTACTAATGTAATTGCCCGACCATCTAATTGTTTCTTCAATTTATTTAATCTTCGTTGTTTTAAGTTATTTACTGACCAATCTGAATTTGCTAAAAAATGGTGTAATGACTGTGCTGAATTTATACTTACTACCTTTGCTATTTCCGGTAATGATTTTCTTTTTATCGTTGATATTATCCCCATGTGTAAACATTTGAAGCACTCATAATTCCTTACTTCTTTAAATAAGTTTTTATACTCTGCACAATATTCATCTATGATGGCAACTGTTGGGTGAGCATCTCTCGCCAAATGCTTTAGGATTTGTAGTTCTACATCCATTGCTCTGCTTACCTTCCAGAGGTTTTTCTTTTGATTCTTTTATTCAGAATACCCGGAAAGTGACAGAAGAGGGATAGTACATTAGCATTATTTGAGAATCCAGATTTACAAATTGATCTAAAAGAGAAAGAGGAGAATAGGATAGATCGCAAAGGACAAGTTATTAAATATTTATCAGAAACAAAATTGATTCAAACATTAAAAACAGAAAATGAATTAAAGCTTCCTATTATTTCTCTCAGTGAAGCTAACTTACAAGGGTCTTACCTGCAAGGATCTGACCTGCAAGGATCTGACCTAGAGGACGCTAATTTGCAAGGGGCTGACCTGAAAGACGCTAACCTGCCAGGAGCTAACCTGGAAAGGGCTTACTTGCAAGGGGCTGACCTGAAAGACGCTAACCTGCCAGGAGCTAACCTGAAAGGGGTTTACCTGCAAGGGGCTAAACTGGAAGAAGCTAACCTGCCAGGAGCTAACCTGAAAGGGGCTAACCTGCCAGGAGCTAACCTGGAAGGGGCTTACCTGCTAGAGGCTAATCTGGAAGTAGCTAACCTGAAAAGGGCTAACCTGAAAGGGGCTGACCTGAAAGGGGCTAAACTGGAAGGGGCTGACCTGGAAAGGGCTTACCTGCAAGGGGCTAAATATACAGACAAAAGTACTAAACTAGAGGTTTGCGAGCAAATGTACTTAGTGCATCCATGCCCTACAACATTTCCAATAGGATTTGATCCTAAAGCTTCACAAATGGTGTTAGTAAATAAGCTCGAAGATTTGGAAGAAAAATGACTGAAGGCAGTTTACTTATGAGAAATGTGGTTCTCATAAGTAGATTTTTAATAGGTAATAAAACCGAAAGGGCAGGTTTTGAGTCTGCCCTTTGCTTTTAGAATGGTGCGTTACCTGTCTTGAGTGTGTAGCCTAGATAACCTTGCCAGTATTCACCCTCGGTTGTTTTGGGTGGTAGACCGATAGCCGCGTCAAATTCTCCAGAATGACGGTCATTTTGATTGTTAACTGCGGTTGAGACTTGAGAAATTGTTAGAGTAGTCATGAAATGAAATTCCTTTTATGTTGTGGGGACGTTGGCGCGTCCCTCTTTTGTATCTCTATACTAGACGGTTTGTTTAAGTATTACAAGAGCTTTAGTATAGGGATAATTGATGAGTTCATCCCTATATAAGAGTAAATGTTGATAGATAAAATGTTGACCTCTATTTATTCCTTGCTTACAGTGTAAATAGTTAAATTTGCTAAATGTACAAGTAAATAAGGAATGAGCAGAGAAGTTAAAAATGCCCAGGAGCTAGAGAATAGTTACATAGATGAGCGTGTAGCTTACTTACTGCCCCAGTTTGAAGCTCTAGCACCATACAAAATCAATCAGCGTAAAAAGGGAACTGGAGATTTATTAGGATGGGAAAAATTAGCAGCAATTGAAGCTAAGAATCTTAAAGTTACTTACCCAGATGACAGACCAGAGGAAGAAAAAACTTATGGCACTTGTTTGAGGCAGATTACGGCATTAAAAAAAGCACTCAAAACATCTGCAAAAACAGACCTAAATGATAAAGCCCTCTATCATCCAGTTTTGACGATCATTACTCACTTTGGGGAAGCACTCTCTTATCAATTTGCCAGTTACAAAGAGCGTCAAAATACAGCCTATCGTCAACAGGTAAAAGAGCGAAGTGAGCCAGAAGCCAGAATTGAGTTAGACCTTACCCCGTACCTGCAAAGAGCCAATAACTTACTTACTAGGATTGCTTCAGGAGATGAAGAGGGAATTGACTGGCGTGATGTTAGCTGCGCGATCGCCTTGGCTACTGGCCGCCGTATGGCAGAGGTTCATTTATCAGCAACATTTGAACTCATGGGAGAATATGAGATTGCTTTCACTGGTCAATTAAAGGGGAAAAATCGCCGCATTGATGGCACAAATTTAAGAAATGTAGTGTTTAAAATTCCGACTTTGTTACCTGCCAAACTTGTCTGCTTTGCTCTAAATTGGCTTGGTAATAAAGACAAAAGATTTGCACCTTATGAAGATACAGAACGAGTTAACCGCCGCTGGTCTAAAGTTTTGAGCGAAGCGGCTAAGGATTGGGCAATTATCCCAGATATGACTTACCACAAGTTTAGAGGAGCATATTTAAGAGCCAATATCGTTAATTCTGGGATTGACCCATTTGATTACATTTCTTATGCAAGTAGCATTCTAGGAGATGACGACGAAAACACAATCAAAACTTATCAGCGATTTGTAATCAAACCTGGAACTCTGACACGTATCTAAAGAAATCCCTATACAAATCGTCTTGATTTATTAAAACAAGAGGGATAGTATAGGGATGTAGATAAGTAGTAGTATTGCCAATATTATGAGTGAAATCGAGCGATTAGAGAGAGAGAGCAATGAAGTTTGGGCATCTAGGTTAGGTAGCATTGCCGCGCACCAGTTAAAAGGTATCAAGGATGAACAAGCGATTAGAGAAATCACGCTCAAATACTGGGAACCAATCAGAACAGCTATTACCAGTGATAACAGCCTGAAAAGACCTAGAACAGCGTTTGCAAAAGCTATTACTGAAAAATTTCCTAATTCTCAAAAGCGAAAGCCAGGGTATTACCACACTAAGCCACGCGGTAAAGCTCCCCACTGGGAGCATTTAGCCCTATGGTATGCCACAAGTAACCGTGACCGATGGGATGTGATAGGAGATGAAGCAAGAGAAACTTATAAAGCCAGTTTTGAGCAACCAACACAACCAGAACAGCCGACACAGACAGAACAGACTCAGCAAGCAACACAACCAGAGCAGACTCAGCAAATTACTTTACAACCAGAAGCTACAACTACAGTACCCTCATTAGAAACTATGAATATTGCACAACTAGAATTAGACGCGGATACTCAAAAAGTAGTGGAAGACGCGATCGCCTACTCTGGTATGTCACTGGCTGAGTTTGTAAGAAAAGCTTGCCAAGTCTACGCCAAGACTGTGACAGGTAAAGTCAAAATGGCTGATGAGGATTTAACCCCAGTGCCTACAGCAGAACTGATGAGTGAAAAATATAAAACCCATCCTGGTAGAGCAGATGAGCTTACACGCCGCGCTATTTATGCTTTAGAAGTACATAACAATAACTGCACTGAAAGAAACCAAAAATGGCATATTAACCAAACTGCAATACAAACGCTCACAGGAAGCAAGCCAGCGACCATCAAGAAAATTTTAGAGAATTACCAAACTCGACTTGATGATCATAATGCCAAGCATGAGTTAAACCCATACGATAATCGCAAGCCAGGGATAAAAATTGATGAGGCAATTAATTTGGTTGAGTTAGTTCCCAATGGGCTTGATATTGTTTAGCAACTCTCAGAACCAATAATCGTACTTTTACATTTCAGTATTTCAGTAAATACGATTTTACTGTTTAGCTCCATAGTGCTGTTCTAGCAATTCTCGCAGTAGGTCAGCCATTGTTACGCCTGCATCTACTGCTTGGCGTTTAATTGCTTTATGTAATGACTCAGGAATATCAAGGGTTAAGCGTTTCATCTTTTCGGGTTGTTCTTGCTGTGGTTGCTCCCCAACAGCAGAGCGCTCGCTAACCCATTTTTCTAAATCTACGGGTTCTTGAGTTTCAGGTTTTTTGCCAAAATTGACCTTTTTCGGTGACATTATTTAACCCCTAGTTTTAACAACTCACTGACTAATGCTTTTACTTCCTTGGCAGCCGAACCACTTTTATCAGTTTCAAGCACTGTATTGCCTGATGCTGCCGATTCTGCAAACACTACTCTTTGGCTAATCGCTGACTTCAATACTGGATAGGGATACTGTTCAAGTGCTTCGACTGCATCCCTGCCAATCGCTGTATTTACTATTTTGCGATTAATTACAAATACGGCTTTAATGTTTTCTTTAAATACAGAAGCTTCCTTGATAAGTTTAACAACTTCATCTGCTGCCCAAATGTCATAAGGGCTAGGCTGAATGGGAATTACGACTAAATCAGCTGCAATAATTGCACTTCTTGCTAAGTCTGAGACTCGTGGCGGCCCGTCTATCACTACATCATCATAGTCTTTTGCAAGGGTTGGTAAGTCACGGTGAATAGTAGGACGGTCTAATCCTATTACTGGAAATGGCGGCTTTTCTCCGCGTGCTGCTGCCCAATCTCGTGACGACCCTTGCGGGTCTGCATCGACTAACAAAACGTTGTGACCTTTTAACACCAGCCCATGACTAATATGAATTGCCAGTGTTGTCTTGCCCACGCCCCCTTTCTGGTTTTGTACTGAAATAATCATTTCTGTAAATAAAGAGAATCGTGCTTATACATTTACAGAAATTTTCTGATTTGGGTAGAGGTGGCGATCGCCAAGCCAAGAAAACAATGATTTAAATATTGCTGAAATTTATACAATCATAGAGATTATGTAGTACTGTTGATAACATCATAATTTTTGGCAGAATTTTGCTTACTTGGCACTCAAAGGAGTCCAATTACCAGAAGGAACAAACGCCGCCCAAAATTGCGGATGCTGATACTCTTGACTACTAAGCAAATTTAACTGTGCAGAACGCAAAGCTTCATGTCTTCCCTGACCCGCTTGCAAATTCTGGTAATATTTCACCATTAATTCTTTTGTCGCTGTATCATCCACCAGCCAAAGACTTAGTACCTGAGTTTGCGAACCAGCAATCACCAAAGCACGGCGCAAACCATAAACACCATCGCCAACTTTCACATCACCCTTACCAGTTTCACAAGCTGACAGCACAACTAATTGATTGGAACGTAAATCTAACCCAGCCACTTCCAACGCTGTCAACACACCATCATCGTTATTATTTGTTGCTTGCTTGCGTTTGTTAAACCCAGCCAAAGCTAAACCAGACCGTAATAATGGATTTTCCACATTGAGAATTTTCGGTTGACGCGGTGTGAATTCCAAATCTGGAGAGGCGTTGATATTTTGTTTGGTATCAGCGATGAAGAAACCGTGAGTAGCCAAGTGTAAAATACTTGGACTTTGTAGTTGTTTAACTGCCGTTTCTGTGGCATCTTTACCTAACAGTAATTTGGCATTAGGCAAAACCTTTTTAATAGTAACTGCTTCATCTTTAGTAGCAGCTAACGCTTCAAATTGCAAGTTTGCCAAATCACCAGAACGACGATTTTGAGAACCTCGTGAACTACTTGTTTTAGCAGAGGCTATAGTCTGTGTTTGGTTGTTGTAATCAATATCTGCCAGCACCACAGGTGCAGAAGCGTTGTTAACATTTGACTGAAAACGTAATAAATCCCGGCCACTGGTGAGATAAGAAAAAGCGTAACTTTCAATTAAAAATTTATCTTCTTTATCTTTTAAAGCTTCAAAGGGAATTAATGTTAATTGCCCATCGGGAGAAATTAAAATATGACGCGCATTACCCAATAAAGGACGGATGGGTGCGATTAATTTTTCGTCTAAAGTACGCGCAAGTTTTTTGAATGGTCTTCCTGTTGCTAATGCTGCACGGAAATCAATGGCTAATTTATCAATTTCTACGGCTTCACCCAAATCAACCCACTTCGGTTCACCAGTGGAACGCAACACCACCGCAGCATAACGGGGTTTACCAAACCTTTGAGCCTCAGATTTGGCTTTGGCCTTGTATGGTCGATACTGTACAATTTCTACCAATGCTGCATCTTTAGGTATTTTAGATTGAATCGTGGATAACTCTACTGGTTGAGTTTGCTGACGGAATTCAGCACTTTTTGTACTGATAACTGCTTCCAACTTTGCTCTTTCTGCTTCGAGTTGTTCTAGTTGAGTTTTCAGGTTAGCAGCTTGTTTTTCTGGTTGAGAAAATACTAAAGCTGAGAGTTGCTGTTGTACTTGCAACCATTGAGCGAATAACTTTTGTGTTTCTGGGTCTTTGTTCAGTTGAGAACGTAGTATTTGGATGCTGTCAGCTACAGCATCTAACACTAGTCCTTTGTGACGGAGTACACTGGTTAGGGCAAGAGATGCGGTTGTTTTTTGATTGTGGGTTTCTTGAAGTGATAGGGAAACTGTAAAATCAGTTGTTTTGCTAAAAGTTCTTGCGTAGTTCTGTTTTCTTTGTTCTGAGCCGACAGCAAAAATTAGATTGAGATTTTGTGCTTGAACTTCTAGCCCACGTCGTAAGACATCGGTAGAACGATTAATATCAGCTTGTACCTGATACAGTGCAGCCAAATTCTTCCAGCTTTGGGCGACATCGGGATGAACATTCCCCAACACTTTCTTTCGGATAGCCAGAGAACGAAGATATAAAGGTTCCGCTTGTTGATATTTCCCCTGTAACTGATACAGTACAGCTAAATTATTCAAGTTAGTGGCAACTAATGGATGTTCTTTCCCCAGCACTTTCTTAAAGATAGCCAGAGAACGAAGATACAGTGGTTCCGCCTGTTGATACTTTCCCTGTAACCAATACAGTTGTGCCAAATTATTTAAACTATTAGCGAAATCGGGATGTTCTTTCCCCAGCACCTTCTCTGTAATAGCCAGAGAACGAAGATACAAAGGTTCTGCTTGTTGATATTTCCTTTGTAACTGATACAGTACAGCTAAATTATTCAAGCTAGTGGCGACATCGGGATGTTCTTTCCCCAGCACTTTTTCTCGGATAGCCAAAGAACGGAGATGCAGCCCTTCCGCCTGTTGATAATTTCCTTGTAATTGATACAGTCCTGCCAAATTACTCAAGCTAGAGGCGACAGAGGGATGTGAGTTGCCCAACACTTTCTCTAAAATAGCCAGAGCGCGGAGATACAAAGGTTCCGCCTGTTGATATTTCCCTTGTAACTGATACAGTGCAGCTAAATTATTCAAGTTACTGGCGACATCAGGATGTTCTTTCCCCAGCACCTTCTCTGTAATAGCCAGAGAACGGAGATACAGTGGTTCTGCCTGTTGATATTTCCCCTGTGAATTATACAATAGCGCCAAATTATTTAAGCTAGTGGCAACCGAGGGATGTGAGTTGCCCAACACTTTCTCTAAAATAGCCAGAGAACGGAGATACAGTGGTTCTGCCTGTTGATATTTCCCCTGTGAATTGTACAATAGCGCCAAATTATTTAAGCTAGTAGCGACATCGGGATGAAAATTTCCCAGCACTTTCTCTCGGATAGCCAGGGAGCGGAGATACAATGGTTCGGCTTGTTGATATTTTCCCTGTTTTTCATACAGTAGTGCCAAACTATTCAAGCTTTGGGCAACACCAGGGTGTTCTTGGCCCAGCACCTTCTCTCGGATAGCCAATGCACGTTCAGCTAAAGGAATAGCGTTACTGTATTTCCCTTCTTGATATAACTTTATTACCTGTTCATTCAGTTCTTGGGCTTCCTTTAAAGCTGCTTGTTGCGCTGGTGAATATGTAGGGGTTTGCTGTTGGGCTATTCCTGTGACTGGCATACTGAAAACTAACCCGGTTGTCATCGCACCTGCTACTATCCAAGGTGTAAGACACATACTCGCAGTATTCATCGCGCTGAATAACTTTTTCACACTCAACTCACAAGCTTGTAGATTCGGCTATGAAATAAATCATGCCGGATTCAGCAATTTTCGCAAATTATTTGTGAAAAAGTCAAAAACCCTATTATTCCTTTATGCGCTAATACTGACTGGAAATTTAGCAGATGCAGTTACAAAATTGGCAGTAGTCACTACTGTTAGGAGAAAAAATCGAGTAGAGCGATCGCTCCTGCTGCCTCTCGTCGCCCCATCACCCCACCAGCAGATAGTCTGAGTGGGGTATTATGTTACAGATGTAGTATTTGAGTAGTATTTTGGGACAAAGATCGCTATTCATCTTTTTTGTAAGGTGAAAAACTTGCAAAAAAATTTAGGCGTACTGTGCGGCCAGTCGCCGCTGTTAACTGCCATAAAATTACCAGAGATTTACCATCAAACTGCCATAGAACTGCCATAAAATTGCCGTTGCTTCAGCCTTGGTAAACCTCTGCTTGCCATAAAAGAGCCATAGATTTCACATAAAACTGCCATGAAACTGCCAGAGATTTACCATAAAACTGCCGTTGCTTACTGATATGGTTTGATACCTAATTTTTGACTTACTGGGGTCAGCAACTTGTGAGACTGAAATTAGGAGGTCATGAATTTCCGAAATGTGATGTCGGGTGTTGTGGCAGTGGCAGCAGTGAGGTGAACTTTCAATAATTTATTTAATAGCCAAAGGGGCATGAGCGAGAATTAGTTTACGTCCACAGACAATCTAATTTATATAAGAACAGTACTGTGTGGACGCAGCCAGAAGGCAGTCAGGGTAATCGATACGCACGAAAATGCAGTTTTGCGTCCACACACAGAAGTTAGCCCCTTTTTGGAGGGTATGGACGTGGCGATCTTCGGTGGTAGGATTGGGTGAAGTTTCAATAATTAGTGAATAGCCAAAAGGTCAGTCAGAGATTTCCGTTACGTCCACAGACAATCTAATTTATATAAGAACAGTAGTGTGTGGACGCAGCCAGAAGTCAGGCAGGGCTACTATTACGGGCGAAAATAGGGTTTTACGTCCACAGGTGGGAGTCAGCCCACATTTGAAGGTGTGGACGCAACCAGGAAGTGAGGAGCGATCGCGCTGAAGCGGTTCGTTGTAAAATACCTTCAGCAAGGCAACCACTGCTAGAAGCTAAGTGTGGTCGGCGTTAAAATGCCCTCAATGCGTACAGTGAGCCAACGACTGACTGTGTAACTGCCCACAGTAAAGGGGAATGCAAAACCTCGAACGG